>CAWKOH010000001.1:0-614065 GCA_963851245.1 uncultured Acidimicrobiaceae bacterium
CTTCCCCCTTGCCGCCGCTCAACCATCGTATTGCTCATGGCTACATCCGGGACGGCATCTCCCGCGCTCCAGCCCGCACTCGCGCCCATCAGGGGGTTGTGTATCGATCAAGATGTATTATAATAAACACTTGTAGACGCGTTCCCTTGCAGTCAACTTCCCCCGCGTCTACGGGCGGTCATAGAGATGAAGTCGGTCTCGAAATCCAAGAAGTCGATATTCGGCTTCGTCGTTTTCGTCGTTGCAGCAGCAGCCACACCAACCTTGGTTCAGGCAGCGACTCTTCCGGGAGCGGGGGTATGTCGAGTGTCGGGCACCCTTCCGGGTGGAACTGCCGCAAAGGGCTCGTTCACCGACAAGGTCACGTCCTACAGCACCATCAAACCTGTCGCAGGCAGCGCAGTGCGCGGTGTCTTTCGTGTGGCTACTTCAAAGGGAACGGTCAACGTTTACCGTACGACGGCCACCAAGTTGACCGGTCTCACTCCTGCGTCGGGGTTGTGCATCAGCGGAACGTTCGTACGGGCTAAGGGTGTATCCGATCTCACGGCAGGCGCATTGACTCATCCGAGTGCCGCCGCCCGCCCAGCCTCGGGTTCGACGAGGAGAACGGTCACCTATATGAACAACGGCAGGAGACCAAGGCCACGATCAGATTCCCGCCGGCAAGGTTGGCGTGGCAATGACCGCCGCCCTTAGTCAGATCGGTGACCACTACAGCCAAGGTCCGCAGAAACCAAAAAGTCGGAAACGTGCGGGCACTTTCGACTGCTCCGGACTCATGCAGTGGTCGTACACGAAAGCCGGTATCAGTATCCCACGAACGACCTATGCCCAATGGCCGGTTCTGAAAACGCCAAGCCCAAAACACCGGGGGCCCTTGTCTACTTCGCCGACACAAACCGGAAGCCGGATCATGTGGCTATGTACCTCGGTAGCGGGCTGGTACTGCATTCGCCGACCTACAGCCAAAAGGTCCGGATCCAGCCACTTTGGACAAGCGGACTGCTCGGGTGGAAAACCGCCTGAGCGCCTCACCCCCACTCACATTGTGACCACATAACGTTCGACGGCTCGGGTCGCGTTCGAATTGTGATCCATGACAGTCATAGAGCAGACTTTTCGTCGAGCTGACATGTCGGACAAACAACAAGAACCAGTCGACCTGAACCACCCGGCCACAAGAATTGCCGACGAGATCCTGGCACTGGCAGGCAAGGCCAACGCTGCATACGACATGGGCCTAATACGGCGCCAGCCGTTCCTTTCGCGCTGGATTCCCGTCTTGGACAGACGGTTCAACAAGTACTGGCCTATTCTCGCGGAAATCGGACATCGAGCTGCGGAGCTTTCGCAGTGGCCTGTGACCGACGAAGCCATCAAGGCCCACTTGCAAAAAGCCGATACTTCTGCCCAGCCCGGCACGGTCTCGCCTGCCGATGGCCGCCGCCCCGTGATCACCGGCGTCCAGATGGATTCAGGTGACACGCTTGTCACTGCCGAACAGGTCTACGCCCTCTACATGGGCACCGAGAGAATGACAATCGACAAAGCGCGCATTCTCCAGCATTGGTGGCAAGGCACCGCCCGCGCCACTATTTACGCAGCCCAGCAGAAACCTGATGTACCTCTGCGCTCGAAGGTTCAGCAGACAATGGGAAGGCTCAAGGGAGTAAAAGAGACAATCCATGGTGACCACGCCATGAGTGGAGTGATCCACGGTGCGGCAAACGAATTGACCACACGAACAACGAGTGTTGCGACGCTTATCAGTGAGATCCCCGAGATTGCACTGGCTCCTCGATGGCGAGCCGTTGAAGAGGCGCACGTCAAGGCCAATCCCGGCGCGCCACTACCGGATGACATTACGCATTTGGAAATTCCTTCCCGTGGTGGGCGCAGGTACTTTGGCGGCCATCGGTTACATGTTGTCCGGCGCCGCCGCGCTTTCACTGAGCACAACGCTTACCGGTGGCCTCGGCTCCATCGGAGGTTCCGCTGCAATTCTTGGGATGGGTCTATGCAGACTGAACACCAAGCCGTCGCGAATCGCGCCCCTCTTCCTGAGACACTACGGGAAGGCACAAGAGCTACGGACCGCCGAACGCGACCTGATACCGTGCTCCTTGCGTGAGATCGAGATCGCTCTGGATGAGCCGGAAAGGATCGGATTCACACGCATTGCAGACAGGATCACAGATCACGTAAACAGGTCAGTCGCGAGAGTAACGACAGTTGCAGCCGTTCTTCGACACTACGGCTACGAACGGAGCGTCGACCAACAACTTCCCGCCGAGACCAACAAGGAACTCAATGCCGGGGATGCGATCGATGCTCTCGTCGCTTGCACATCGGCATTGGAACAGTGTGCGCTCTCCGCTGCGGAAGGCAGCGGCAGCAGCGGCATAGGTGTGGGCATGGTCCCACCACAGACTCGCGATCCATCGCCACCAGGTCAGGCCGGCCCGTTCACTTTCGGCTGAGCCCGGCGTAAGAGGCTTGAACTACTGGCCGATCGATTCGCAGAATGTCTTGAAGCTGTTGGCCTGTGCCGGCAAATCTTTTCTGACTGCAGGTGCCATCAGCGGGAAAATGAGCTTGAAGACGCCTTTGGGCCTCATGTCGAAAGTCTCATGCAGCCGCGTGGTTCGTCTCCGACCGCCTCCAGCGAGAAGCGCGCCGTGATGTCCATCATCTTTCCGGTCACCTCGAAGTCGAGCTTGGCCGGTTTGTCATATGTCGAGATCGTCGCCTCATACTCTTGACCCCGATTCACCGTCGTGAATTTCGTACCAAGGCCGATCGGCTCGCCTGATTTCAGCACCGATGACGATACGCGGGTGTTCCAATGGACCTCGTTGCGCCCGTCGGCCATCGCATCGAATACGTCAGCCTGAGAACGGGCTATGTCGACATCGCTCTCGAATTCCATGTCACGGAGTCTACGAGGCAAAGAGCCCTTGCGGGATCATTCAAGGTCGACACCGCCGGAACGAACCGAACTAGATCACCAACGCAGCGGGTTCGAGCTCAAGTGCACGTGAGATTTCGCCGACGTAACGGATTGCGTCGCAACGAGCCGACAGACTTTTGTCGAAGTATGCCCAGCACAACGTAGCTCTCGTCAAGAGTCGCACCGGATGGAGGGCGCTGAAGGTATCTTCCTTCAGATGATCAGGCAGGTCGCTAGTCAGATCCAGGCCGGCATAGTCCCACTCGGCAGGTCCGCGACACGCTGCACCAAAGTCAAAAAACAAGATGCCACGATTGACGACGTTCACGACATTTCCTCGCCATGCGTCGAATTGAATCGGCTGCCACTCTTCAGGGGTCCACAGTTGACGCTCCGATGCCACATTCCACGCATCAATCATCAACCTTCTTACAGTCCAGGCATCCAGCGTGTAACACGCGATGGCTCTTCGACCAGATTCCTCGCCTGACGAAGACGGTCGGTTATCAGAGGCAGCGGACCCGGAAAACCTGACATGTGTCCGTGCAAATCTTGCAATGCGCTGATTAGGCCTTTTCGGTCGATAGCCGCAGCCGATTGACGGCCGAATGACTCAAAGAGCACAACCTGGGCGTCGCCTATCATCAGCGGGCTCTCTTGGCCGACACAAGGTCGTGCCGTGGGGGCAGAGACACTTGCCAGGTAGTTACACATGCGCAACTCGAGTGACAAGTCATCGTGTGAATACCGGCCCGGAACATCCAGAGCCACCTTGGCAACGACCTCGGGGCTGAGGCGGACAACGAAATTGTTTACGTCGGCAATCAGCGCGACCTTGGTGACGGGTATGCCTAATAGATCTGCGGCTCGGACAGCGCTCTCGATCGCCTGGCTGACCTGATCTCGATGGTGCTTCACTACCCTCTCAATGTCGCGTCTCGGCAGGGGCACGTTCAAATCGGCCATCCTTAAAGGTAGGCGTGGCCTACCAGCTCGCCACGGCGTGGTGCTTGGAGCGCGAACCCCACCTTTCAGAGGATCCACATTCCACATGGATCCAACGCACGATCTTGCCGTCCAACAACAGATGGCTGAAATATCCTACGACGGCCGCACCGTAAAGAAGCCACGACAAACGCAACAAGTCAGGCCTGTACAGCAATGGCAACAGGAATATTGCGGCAGGAACTCCGAACATTGCGAGTTTCGAATGTGTCCACCCACGGTGCTTGCCGATGGTCGGTGTCATCGACAAGAGCCCGAGTATCGCGGCGGCCTCTATTCGATGCGTAAGTATGAGCCCGACGTCGGCCGCAAACGCAAGCCCGTAGAAGACGTCTTGACCTTTTGAATTGGTATCGACGTCAGGCCATAGCCCGAACAGGATCGAAACGACAACGAGTGCGACCAAGAGCTGCGGCTTCGCAAGAAACTGCGGCTTGTCTGCAATGACCTTTGTGTAAGTGCTGTCGATGACCGCTGCGTAGGCAGCGCCGAGGGTTACGGAGCCGGCGAGATGTCCTTTATATCCAGGCATGGCCGGGCATGGTACTAAAATATCCCATTGGCAACGGCCTCGCTGCGCAATATGTTCATCACTGGATGAATGCACACGACCGGCGAAAGGTCCAACAAGCCAGTTTCGTGATCAATCCCGAATTGGGCGACCCTTACGGGATCTCGGTCGGCAACTTCGAAGAGGCGAGACAGGTCGTTGGAGAGCTCTTCGGAATCGCCGACAAGGCGATCGTCAGAGCCATTGAGCAATTCGTTGCACGAGACCCCGGTCCCCTCGACCACGTTCTGCTCAGAATCGTCGCTGCGGCCGCTCCTGTCATCGCTGACTCGAGAAGCATCGTGAAACTTATTCACGATCTCCCCGTAACAGGCATGCGAGTCGCGTTCGAGCGCATCGACGTGTCACAACTCCACGAAGATTTGCAGAAATGCCTCAGCGGAAATGCCTCCAGGATGGTCGGTAGGCACATTCTCGGCCCCGACACTCGGCGCCGGCTGGTTCGAGACCTGATATTCCAGACTGTCTGGGACGTTGTCGGGCTCGCTCCGCCAGACGCGTTACCGATGCAGCAATCGAGTTTCACCGGCAGACCCATTTGAAGCAGCTGATGCGTGGCAGGTTGGTACAACAGGCCCAAGCCCTCGCATCCCCATTCTCGACGCGAACGATGTTTCAGGCTGCACTTGCCGGAATCGAGAGCCGGCTCGATGCCGCAGAAGCCGAGCTGGAAAGACGGAAGGGATTACTGACGTCACAGGTGCTCGCACAGATGGGACAACCGTTTTCGGAAACGACACTGGGCGGCCCCGATGCTTTGCTCGCACGTCATCCTGTCCAGAATCTTGCGTTATACGCTTTCAAGTCACCGCCTCCGTTGACTCTCGTCGCCGTCGCCGGAGTCTTGAACGAAGTGTCGGACCCGGCACGTGATGTGGTGGAGGCTGAAGAGCTCGAACGTCTCTGGAAGATATTCCTGCGATGTCACTCGCGCAGCCTCGACTGGCTGCTCGTCATCTTGGATCGCGTCACCACACATCCGAAGCTGACTGACAGTCTCGCACGTGAAATCGTTGCCTGGCTGTCACCGATGAGGACGTTCCCAAAGAGACACGGCTGCAGATGTATCAGAACTTGCTCATGCGTATCGATCTGCCTGAGCCAGTCGCAGAGAAGGGCAGTTCTTGCGGCAATCGAGGCCGATAAAGAGAAGTTTGCCGAGATCAACAAGGTTACGGGCTCCGACATCGATCCGCGCTTACGAGCGCGCGTTACGTCTTTACCACTACTGCGATCCCGAACGCTCTGCCACATCCTTACCCGCGGACCTCACAAGCGAAGAAATCGATCTGCGGCTTACCGGTGTTCCGGACCAATTCATAAACCTGACAGTTGCAAGCCGAGTCGAGGATCCGTCAGCGCTCATGGAGCTGGCACAGCGCTGGGACCTGGACCACCTCGTCAGAACAGCAATCTTCCGCCGGCCCACCTTCAGCCTCGAGTTCGCGTTGTCGATCCTCGACGAGAGTTTTGCCCATAGAGCCTGGCGCTGGATCAGGCGTAAGCCACTCGACTTGCTCTATGGCTACACGCTCGAAGTAAGGGGCTTGACAGAGGATCAGCTCGTAAAGGGGTTGAAACATATACCTCGCGCCGAGCGCATGCTGTATCTGTCTTCTGCGTGCCAGCACCCCGCTGCCGGTCTCAAATTGATGAATCTACTGACGCGACATCCTGACGCTGATGACCTTCTGGCAACACTGGCTATGTTCACCTCGTCTACCGAGGTGCTCGCCCGGATAGGGAAATACGCAAGCAAGAAGGGGAATCCGGTACTTGCCGGACACGTGCGTCAGAATCCCCTCGCCACCAAAGAGACGGTCGCGGGTCTGACCGAGACCGGACCCGGCGACGAAACTGACGCCTCAGGTCACCCCATACTCTTGTACGGCCAAGATCCCGAGAGCTTTGTCACTCTCATGGAGAGGCGCGAGGCGCGCATCGAAGTCGTCGACGAGTTGGTCGACCTCGTATTCGACGACCCCAGGTCGGCGCTAGCGGGATCGCTCGACGTGATCAAAGGTCTGGCCGACGCCGATTACCTCGAGGCGAGGCACTGGCAGTCGCTGACAGCCGCGTCGGATCACGGTATTGCCATTGAATTTGCGAGTCACCCGAACTGCCATCTCATGGCTTCGTCACTGGCAGACGCGGTCGAAACAGCCGTGTCGCACACGATCCATGCACTGCAGACGGGCCTCGGCGTCTTCCCGGCAAGCGAACAAGGCATCAAGACATGGTTCGACGTCCGGGATGGCCCGACGAGCCATTCCCAATTCGCCTTACGATCGGATGCTCGACGGCCGCTGGATAGACAGGCTCGAACTGAAACTGATCACGACACCGAGAGAGCTTGTTGCCCGCGCCAAGTACATGGACAACTGTCTCAGTGACTACGGAGCGAGATGCAGCAACGGTGAGTCTCTGGTAGCGGTGGCCGATGACGGCATCCGGTGTTATGCAATGCTATTCCACATCCAAGCCGGTGAGCTCCGACTCGCCGACTTCAACTCACGGTTCAACCGGGGGCACGTCAGCAAGAAATTCGCCACCGGACTAAAAGACCGGGCTGCTGCATCACGAGAGCTCACTGAATTGACCGCCGCCGAGTTCATGCCCGATGATGCTCTCCCTAACTCGCTGACACACAGTCGATCCGGGAGAAGGCCCATCGTCTTCGGTTTGTCGAGCCGGCTCACGGCGCTGGCCGCCATTGAATTTTGTGCACGACAGGAAGGTTCGAGTTCTCCTGAGATTCGCGCCGCCATCAAAAGTCTTACGAACGGCCGAAGAGATACCCCAATACCCATCGAAGATGAAGCGATTGCAGAACGGATTTGCGACGGAGTGAGCCGCTATCTGCAAATCATCGGCGAAGAACTGGGAAGAGCGTACGCGGCATCGCAGGTCAACAAGATGCATTTCGAGACCATCAGGGCGTCGCTCTCGAATCCCTGGCGCGCCCGCAACGGCACCTTCTCGCCCACAGCGAAGAAATTCGAGAGTCTCTTCGGTGTAATCAGTGCCGAGTTGCCAGAACACGTAAGCGAGTTCTTGCCAGATGGTCAGAATCGTCCAGGCTCCGAACGCCTTCTCGCCGAGGTAACGAACGGGGCTCGCAAAGGGACGACCAAGTTGCTCGACGAGCTGCCAAATGTCATCGGACACGCAAGGCGGCAAAACCGGCCAGACGCTCTGTCAATCCGCGGCTACGACAATGGGTCAGGGCAAACCTACCTGCCGCTTCAAGCACCAAACCCAAGATAGGTCCTGCCATACAGGCAGCGACAGAGTTGATATCGCTACTTCCCGAAGCTCAACGGCAGCGGTACTTGCCGCCGATGAAATGCCGCCTTGGTGCTGCGGTGCGGAAGCCGAGGACGACAGGCGGTGACCCTCCGAGCTGCTCGGCAAGGTACGGCAGCGGTGCGATTCCGATCCCACCGCCGACGAGCAGCGGCCGCTCGACGTCGAGCCGGTAGCCGTTCCCGAGCGGGCCGAGCACGCCGATCTCGTCGCCGATCCGGAGCAGGCAGAGCGCTTCCGTCCCAGGCCCGATCGGGTCGACGAGGAACGCGAGCTCGCCGGGCGGTGCCAGGCAGAGCGAGAACGGGCGCGGCAGCAGGCGTCCGGGTGCCTCGAGCATGAAGAACTGCCCTGGAGCACCGGGATCGAGGTCGCCGCGCTCGAGCCGCACAAGCGTGTACAACCCGATCCGCTCGGAGCCAGCGACGCTGAGAGTTCGCTTCGAGCCGATCACGCGCTGACCGGGTGCGATGGGTGGATGTGATGCAAGGACGCGGCGAGCGCTCGTAGCCGGAGGCTACGGGCGCGACTGAGGACGCGGCAGCGCGCCGCCCATCGCGGCCGGGCAGCCCGTGCCCGGTCGAAGCGGGCTCTCTTAAGCCTGCTGGGCGAGCCCGAGCTCTGCATCGATCCGTTCCTGGAGCGAGACCGGCCTGCTCGGCGCGTGCGGTCGCAATCGCGTGCACGGCGGCGGCCGCGCCCGAAAGCGTCGTGATGCACGGGACCCGCCGCGCGAGCGCCGCCTTGCGGATCGCGTAGCCGTCCGAGCGCGCGTTGCGACCCTCCGGCGTGTTGATCACGAGATCGCAGCGGCCACGGCGGATGAGGTCGACGACCGTCGGTTCGTCGTCCTGCGCCTCGCTGAGCTTCCGCACCGGCTCGACCTCGATTCCAGCCGCCGCGAGCGTGGCCGCCGTCCCCTCGGTTGCGTAGAGCTGAAAGCCGAGGCCGACGAGCGTCGCCGCGATCGGCACGGGGGCCTGCTGGTGGTCGGGCTCGCGGATCGAGATGAACACGGAGCCGGAGCGCGGCAGCCGCCGCCCCGCGGCGCGCTCGGCCTTGTCGAGCGCGGTTGAAAGGTCGGCAGCGCTTGCCATCACCTCGCCGGTCGAGCGCATCTCCGGACCGAGGACGGGATCGCTGCCCGGGAAGCGCGCGAACGGCAAGACGGCGGCCTTGACACTCCACTGCCGCGGCGGACGCTCGGGTGGGAGCCCGAGCTCCGAGATCCTCGCCTCCCAGCGCGAGCCGGCAGGCCGCCTTGACGAGCTCGACGCCGGTCGCTTTGCTCACGAAGGGCACCGTCCGCGAGGCCCGCGGGTTCGCCTCAGGGACGCCTACCTCGCCGTCGCCGGTGACCGCAAGCTGAACGTTGAGGAGCCCCAAGGCCCGGCCGCCACCCCGGTCCCCTGGCACCCGGCCCCCGGGCACCCGGTACAGGGCGCGAAAGGCGCCGTACCATCGGTTGGTGAGCCGACGACCGCAGCTGGATCGCCCACCGGCGCTGGCGCTGGTCGCCGCCGGTGCCGTTTCGGTGCAGTTCGGCGCCGCCCTGGCCACCCGTCTGTTCGACCGGGTCGGCCCGGCCGGAGCGGTGACGCTGAGGTTGGTGATCGCCGCTCTCCTTCTTTCCATCCCCTTCCTGCTCAGACGTCCCCGCCCCGCCCTCGCCGGCAAGCGGGCCAGGGATGTTCAGGTCGCCGTCCTGTTCGGTCTGGCCTTGGCGGGTATGAACCTCAGTTTCTACGAGGCCATCGACCGCATCCCCCTCGGCGTGGCGGTCACGGTGGAGTTCTCGGGACCCCTCGCTCTGGCTCTCATCGGATCGCGCCGGCTGACCGACGCGGTTTGGGCGATCGCGGCCGGGGCGGGCGTAGCCCTGCTCGCGTCGGGGACAGGAAACCACCTGGATCCAGTCGGTCTGGCCCTGGCCGGATTGGCCGGGTTGGGATGGATCGCCTACATCCTGCTGAGCAAAGAGACCGGCCGGCGCTTCGACGCCCTAACCGGGCTGACCATCGCCATGGTGGCGGGGTCGATCGCCATCCTGCCGGTCGGGATCGTGGCGGGAGGTTCTCATCTCCTCGATCCCGACGTGCTCGCCCTCGGCGCGCTGGTCGCGGTGCTCTTCTTCCGTGGTGCCCTACAGCCTCGAGTTGCTGGCGTTGCGCCAGGTCACACCGAGGGCCTTCGGCGTCATGCTGAGTCTCGATCCGGCCGTGGCTACCGCGGCCGGGCTCGTCCTTCTGGGCCAGCACCTGACCCCCCGGGAGTGGGCGGCCCTCAGCCTGGTGGTGGGAGCCAACCTGGGGAACTCGTTGACGGGTGCGGCGGGCGTGGTCACGACCACCCCGTGAGCTCAGCCGCCCGGGAAGAGAGTCGCGGCGTAGCAGACTCCGGCCACCAGCAGCATGGCGATGCCGTCGCGCCAAGCCGGCTTACGGACCCGAGCCGCGATCAGGCCGGTTCCACCTCGGGCGCTGATCGCCTCAGCCAGCTCGCCGGATCGTCGGGCCGAAACCGCCAGTACGGCGACGAGAAGGTCTACCAGTTCGTCCAGCCAGCGCTCGAGCACGCTGCGCCCGGGGCGGGGTGGCGGTGGCCTCAACCGCCGGGCCGCGACGAGAGTCCGCATCTCCCCCATCAGCAACGGGAGGCTCCGGACACAGAGAGCTACGGTCACGGCCCACTCGTCGACCGGCACCCGCAGCCGCCGGAGCGGTCCCATCAGCTGAGCTACCGCCGGGGCGATCTCCGCGAGAGGCGTGGTCCAGCCCATGACGGCGGCGGCGAAGAGGAGAAGGATCCCGACCGACACGAAGCGGCAGTAGGAGTCCAGGCCCCCGAGACCGAGCACCACCCCTCCCACCGTGACGTGGGGCGAACCTCCTGCTATCGAAGCCAGGGCGCCAGTGACCAGAAGGGTCATCCAGAACCAGAACGGCGGTCGGGGCCAGGCCCCAGACGGTATGCGGCCCAGCTGGGTTGTTATGAGCAGCAGAACTGCCATCACGCCGATGCAGCCCCACGAGGGGAAATAGGACAGGGTCACGCTCATGCCGGCCACCGCGAGCAGCTTGGTCCCCGCCCACAACCGGTGGACGGGCGAGTCCACCTTGATCTCCCGCAGAAGGTTTATCCGAGCCGACTTGCGGTCGCGAGCGGCACTGGCATCGGTCTTGTCGGTGCGCCCACCGTCCCGATCGGTGGAGGCGCGGCGGCGGGGTGGCGAGCTCAGCACGAGGATGTCCCCGTCCTGGTCCGGTCGGCCACGATCCGCCCGCCTTTGAGCTCCACGACCCGGTCACACACCCGATCCACGCCGCCGAGATCGTGCGATATGACCACGATGGACAGGCCCTGAAGGTGCCGAAGGGAGGCGAGCACGTCGAGGAGGGCGTCCTGGCCCGGCTCGTCGAGCCCCGCCAGCGGTTCGTCGAGGACGACGAGTGAGGGGCGCCGGGCCAAGATGCCGGCGAGGGCCACCCGACGCTGCTGGCCCCCGCTCAGCTCTTCGATCCGGCGAGGAACGAACTCCTCCGCGGCCAACCCCACCGCTGAAAGGGCGGCCGCCACCGCCTCGTCGTCCGGAGCGCCCGCAGCCCGAATGTCGGACCCCACGGTGGTCCGCTGCAGCTGCAGCCGGGCGTGCTGGAACGCCAGGCCGACCGAGCCCACCTGGCTGGTAATGGGTCGGCCTCCAAGCAGGCATTCGCCGCGGCTGGGTCTCAACACGCCCGCCATGATCCACGCCAGCGTTGACTTCCCCGAGCCGTTCCCGCCGACGATGAGGACTCCGTCCTGGGGTTCGATGGCGAAGTTGATGTCGTGGAGGGCGGGCTGGGCCCAGGGACTCCCCACCATGTAGGTATGGCCCACGTCGAGCAGCTCCAGACGGGCGGGTTCGAAACGGGGCCGCTCTTCACCAACCGGGGCCTTCGGGTTCGGGTCACTTCTCTGCCCGGCACCGGCGTGATCGTCGAGACGGTTGGGACTCGGGCCGACCGAACCGTTCTCGGCCGGGGCTGTCACCAGGCGGCCTGCCGCCAGGCGGAAGCTCCGGTCCGCAGCGGCGACCTCTTCATGACGATGGGTCACGTGGACCACCGCCATCCGACGACTGCTGGGCAGGTCCCGGAGGAGAGCGGTCAGGAGGCGCCGGCCTTCCTCGTCAACCATGGCCGTCGACTCGTCGGATATCAGCAAAGCAGGCCGGCGGGCCAAGGCGGCCGCTACCGCCAGCCTCTGCAACTCCCCACCGGAGAGGGTAGAGGTCTCTCTTTCCTCCATACCGCTCAAACCGACCGAATCGAGCAATCCCGGAACGTCCACGCCGTGACCGTCGTGCAGCCCCCAGACGACATCGTCGGCGACACGCACTCCGAGAACCTGCGTCTCGGGGTGCTGCATGATCATCGCCGTCCCACCTGCGCGTCCGAGACCGGCATCGCCGGGTCTCACGACCTCTCCCTCGGTCGGGGCCCGACCGGCCAGGAGGCGGGCCAGGGTGGACTTGCCGGATCCGTTGTCCCCGAGCAAGGCGATGAGCTCGCCCATGCCAATGTCGAGGGATACGTCCGTCAAAGCTTCCCTCGCCGCACCGGGATAACGGAAGTGGACGCCATGAAGCGACACCGGCACCGGTCCAACCGGGTCGTTCGTCGGCCTGGTGTCGATTCGGTCGGTGGCCCGCACCCGGTTCAGCCGCTCGAGCACAGCTCCGAGGACGACCCAACCCAGGAGCGTGAACCACAGCGTCGTCAAAATGACAAGGACCAGCACGGTGATCCACCAGTACTGAATGGCCAGATCCACGAAGTGGTTCAGTCGGTGCACCAGGCTGTCGAGCCTCGGCGCCGAACTGAGGATCTTGCTTATCCCCTTCCAGGTGTTACGGATCTGCTCGAGGGTGAGCTTCCGTAGCGAGCTGAAGATGGCAAGCAGGCCCACACTGATGGCCCCGAGGATTGGCCCTACGATCAGGGCCCCGAGTGTCACGGAGGCGAGAGACCATTTCCGCCTCTTAGCCACCCCGACCAGCCCTCCGACCGCGGCACATTCGACGATGTTGGAGAAGGTGCCCGTACCGGCGACGAGGAAGCTGAGCAGTGCCGCCGCAAACGCGGACGCAACCATGGCCCTCAGCCGGTAACGGTAAGCCACCAGCCCCAGCGGCACCACGGCGAAAGCCGCGATGAGGCTGAGGTGAGGCAACAGCCAACCGATGACTGTCAGGACCACGCTCACCCCGGCCATCACAGCCGCGGTCGCGAGCTCTATCGGCCGCAGGGGCCCGGTGGCGCGGGTCGAAACCTCCGGCACCCATCCAGCCTGCCACCGTTCAGCCCCCTCAGGGGTTCGGCTCCCTAGTGCGGTGGCCCGATCACCACCCGCAGCCCGGCCCAGGGCCGCCTCAGGCGGCAACACTCACGCTGGATCCCTTTCGAGGAGCAGCGCCAGAGTGGGGCAGGCGTCCCTGGCCCGGCGGGCCAACGCCCGCAGATGGTGCGGGACCTCCCGCGAGTGCAGAATGGGGTAGCCCCAGTCATCGAGGCTTATAAGCTCGGGGAGGAGCTCGGCGCACAGCCCGTGGCCGTCGCAAGCGATGGGATTTACCGCGATGCGGGTTGTCACCGCCAACCCCCGAGTGCGGGGGTGGGCAGTAGCTGCCTCTCGTTGGGGTGGCAGGGCCCATCTAGGCGATGCTGCTGAATGTGGGCGGCGAAGACACGCCGGGCGCTGTCCAGGAACCGCGCCGTCCCGTCGGGAAGCTTGCACGCCCCTCGACCAACGACCATTGGCAGCCATCGCTCGATGTGCCTGGCGGCACCGCCGCCGTCGCCGGCGGCAAGCCGATCGAAGGCGTCGACGAGAGCTGGAAGTCCGTTCACGCAGGCTCCGCACTGACCGGCGGAATTGGCAGCCATCCAATGGAGCACGCCCGAGACCTCTTCCAAGGGGCAGTGGCCCTCTGGCAGGGCAGCGATGAGGCCGCAGCCGAGAGATGCCCCGTAAGACCGCAAGCCCCCGGCGCTCATGGTTGCTTCCGAAGCCTCGGCCGGAGTCAGCCAGGTGCCGAAGTAGCCGCCTAGCAGAACGCCGGTCAGCGGTCGGGCCTCGGCCCCGGCCAGTATCCGGGCCACCGGGAACCCCAGGGGGACCTCGTAGACACCCGGGCGCCGCACGCCGCCGCGAAGGGTGAGCAGCATGGTTCCCCGTTCCTCTCCATGACCGGCCGATCGCCACGCCTTCGGTCCGAACCGGGCGATCAGGGCCACGTTGGCGAGCGTCTCGACGTTATCCACCAGGGTGGGAGCGGAGTCGACGCCGCGTTGGGCCGGCCGGGTCGCCTTGTACTCGGGTTTGGCCAGGCCCCCGTTCAACCACGACACAAGGGCGGTCTCCTCGCCGGCGACGTATCTGGTTGGAAGCTCGGCCAGGGCGATATCGAGCCCGTCGAGTCCTCGTCGCTGGCCCAGCGCGGCCCGGGCTGTTTCGACTACCTCGCGGTCGCCGCGGTCGACGCACAGCACGGCGCGGACGGCGCCGACCGCGGCGGCAGCCGCGGTAATTCCGTCGAGCACCAGGTGCGGAGCCGTGGTCAGGAGGACTTTGTCCTTGCTGCTCGCCGGTTCGCCCTCGGTACCGTTGGCGACGACGATGGGCCGACGGCGGCCGGTGGCGGCCACCACGGCGCGCATCTTGATCGACGTCGGGAAGCCGGCCCCGCCCCGGCCACGCAGACCGGCTTCTTCGACGTCGTCGATCAAACGCCGGATGGAGCGCGGCTGCATCCCGTAACGGACTTCGTGCTCAGCAAGCGCTAGAGCCGGCGAAGCGCTCAGTAATCTTGGAATGGGCTTGACTGCCGCACCGCGAGCGTCGGGAATGCGGGTCTTCTCGGCCACGCTCATCGAAAGGCTCCTTTCAGTTCGTCCACGGGGGAGAGCCGCCGCCCGCTTGCAAATCTGCGCCGCACGAGCGGCAGTGCTCGCCACCCGGCTGCGACCGCGACGGCCGCAATGGCCAGGACATCAAGTCCGAGCATCCAGGCCTGGTTACGGTCACTTCCGGCTCCAAATCCGTGAGCCAGGGCCAGGCCCCAACAGCCGTAGGCCAGCCAGTGCACGCCTCGCCACGTCCTGTAGCCCAGCCGGGTTCGGAGCAGGCTGGTGACAGCTATGGCCAGGAAGACATCGACCGACAAGGCGCCGAGGCCCAACCACAACGGCTTGTAGGCGGCTCCGAAGGGCACGACGGCGTCGAGCCAACGAATGGACACGTAGCCGTCCAGGACAGCGCTGGCTATGTGCACGACCACGAACACCGTTGAGAGGAGAGACACATTGCGGTGAAGGCCCTCCACAACGAACCGGGGCCAGCGAGGCCGGACCCACCGGGTGGATGTGACGATGCCCGCCAGTACTGCGAGCGTGAGCAGAATCAGACTCACGATCCCGCTGCCGCGCGTCAGATACCACAGTGCCTTGTCGTTCATGCCGCCACCTGCTCGGCCGGCCACCCTCCCACAACGGTCACGGATCCATCCGGACGGACGAGACGAGCAGGCAGCCCGAGATGGGCCAGCCACGCCGGGCTCCGCTCCCCCCGGATGATCGCAGCCGTGCTGGCAATGTTGGCGTCAACACAGGTGGCCGCGGCTACCGAAACGGTGCGCCACACGACGGCCGCGGGCGACCCCGTCGCGGGATCAATGATGTGATGCACATCCCGGCCGGACTGCGACCACCGCCGGACGGTCGTGCTGGACGTGGCCAGGCCCCCGGACTCGATCTTCACGGTCTGACCGGGGGCGCCGAGACCGGCGCCATGCCAGTCCGTCACCTTTACCAACCAACCCTGATCTGGAGCCTCTCCGGCTGTCGCAATGTCACCACCGAGGCTGACCAAGACGCCACCACCCACCTCTGCGCACGCCCGCTTGGCGGCCCGGTCGGCGGCGAGCGCTTTGGCGGTGGCACCGAGATCCAGCTGCACACCTACCGGAAGCCGTAGGGTTCCCCACCGGCGGTCGAATCTCACGTGCTCCCATCCGAAGACCGGAACCGCCGTGAACACCGGTTCCCCGACTGACCCGATCTCTGCGAAGTCCCGGTCGTAACCGATGGCCTGCATCACCGGGCCGACGGTCGGATCAACGTCGCCCTCGGTGATACGCGCCGCTCGCAAAGCCACCTCTACGGCCTCGGCCAGCAGGGGGCCCACCACCACCAGGCGGCCGCCGGCCCGATTGGCCACCTCGAGCTCGGAGTCGGGCCGGAAACGGCTACAGGCGGCATCGACCTCCGCCAGCTCCTGGCGCACAGCCATAGTCGCGGCCGCGATCCGGCCTCGCTCGGTTGTGAGGAGCACGGCTCCGGTCCCGAGAGCGCGGAACTCGGCCTTTCCGAGGTGGCCGGAGCGGGACACCTTTATGGCTTTGGTCGCCATCATCACGATCCTCCCGACGTCACCGAAGCCGACCCGGTGGAGGAGCTCACCGTCGTCGACGACGACTTCACGGTCGTGGTGGAACTGTTCGCGGCGGAACTCGTGGAAGCGGTGGCCGCCGCAGTAGTGGAGCTCGCCGAGGTCTTCGTTCCCGAAGCTGTTGAGGTGGTCGTCCCGCCCGTCCCGGAGCTTGACAGTCCGGAGGTCGAGGCCACCGATTCGGCGGTCCGATGGGTGTGCCCTGAGTACGAGGCGGCGGCCACCGCAGAGAAGATTCCGGTAAGGCCAGCGGCGCCGGCGAGACCGAACCTGGTTAGGCGACGTAACCGCTTGACACCGTCATCCCGGGCACTCGTGCTTTGGGGAGACATCCGATTTCCTTTCTGGGGGCTGCGACAAACAAGTGTCCGCGCCCGCCATAGGGTCGGCCCGAGAGCACGCTGTGAGCCCCCTGTGAATGCGCGACCGGGTCAAAACCGGTGCGCTTACAGCGACTAGCGCTCCCTCTCGGCGAGGATCTCGACTCGAACGTGGACGGTCGGCTCAACCTTGAACACCAGGATCTTCGGTGGCTGCATGCCGAAGTCCCGGATATCGAATGTGGAGGCGCCGGCCAGGGTCGCCGTATCGGCGTCGATGAACTCGACGGTCATGTCGCCCTCGCAATGCCTCGTCACTCCCCGGAAGCCGACGTCGATCCACACCAGGGGTTGGGACGGCACGATTCGGTAGCAGACCCTCACCGGAAGTCCCTGGAGCGCAGGGTTGTCGAAGATAGGGAAAGGGGCCGGATGCGCTCTACCACCACGTTGATCACCGTCTCCACCCGCTCCAAGCGGCCGTCGATGATGACAGCGGGACTCGACCTCGCCACCCGCCGATAGCGCTTCCAAGCCCCCGGCGAGCAGATCACGTTGACGAGCCCGGTCTCGTCCTCCAGGTTCATAAAAGTCACCCCCTGCGCGGTTGCCGGCCTCTGCCTGTGAGTGACCACTCCCGCGACGGTCACCCTTTTGCCCGCCGGTACCTCGACCAGGGCCGCGGCGGTAGTCACTCCCGCCTCATCCAAATCCTCCCGAACGAATTCCGTCGGGTAGCTGTCAGGTGACAGGCCGGTCGCCCACAGATCGGCCTGGTTGGCCTCTACTGCCGTCATATCCGGTAGGGACGGGGCGTCTGCCCCTGTCACCAGTCCAGCCAGACGGGAAGCCGTCTGCCGGCCGCGGGCCTCGGCCACGGGGCCGCCTCCCGCGGCAGCCACCGCTCCGGCGCCCCACAAGGCGGCCCGGCGTGACAAGCCGAAGCAGCCAAACGCGCCTGCGGTGGCAAGGGCCTCGGCTTGCGCGGCCGACAAGCCGGTCCGGCGCACCACGTCCTCCATGCCCCGGAACGGTTGCGCCGCTTCCAGCCGGGCCGCCAGGTCGTCCCCGATCCCCCGCACATAGGAGAAACCCAATCGAACGGCGGCGCCACCGGCCGAGGCGGGATCGGGTTCCAGCCAGGAGGCAGCCCGGCTCGAATTGATGTCAGGCCCCAAGACGCGGACTCCGTGGCGACGGGAGTCGCCGACGATCGTCTGCGGCGACCAGAACCCCATGGGCTGCCCATCCAGCAAGCCAGCGCAGAAGGCGGCCGGATAGTGGTACTTGAGCCACGCCGAGGAGTACACCAGGTAGGCGAAACTAACCGAGTGGCTCTCGGGGAACCCGAAATTGGCGAAGGCCACCAGCTTCTCCCATATAGCGTCAGCTATCTCACCCTCGATCCCGCGCTCGGCCATGCCCGAATACAGCCGGGCCCGCAGCTGCTCCATCTTCTCCACGCTGCGCTTGGATCCCATGGCCTGACGCAGCCGATCCGACTCGGCCGGGGTGAAGCCGGCCACGTCGATGGCCATCTGCATCAGCTGCTCCTGGAACAGCGGTACCCCGAGGGTCTTGGCCAGGCTGCGTTCCAACAGCGGGTGCATGTAGGTGGGCTTCTCGGTTCCGTTGCGCCGCCTGATGTAGGGGTGGACCGAGCCGCCCTGTATCGGGCCCGGCCTTATCAAGGCCACCTCCACCACCAGGTCATAGAACGTCCTCGGTTTGAGCCGGGGCAGGGTCGCCATCTGAGCCCGGCTCTCGACCTGGAACACCCCCACAGAGTCGGCCCGGCACAACATCTCGTACACGGCTTCCTCCTGGGGTATCAACGCCAGGTCCACTTCGACGCCGTGGAAGGCCCGAACGTGATCGACGGTGGCGTGGAGCACCGTCAGCATCCCGAGCCCGAGCATGTCGAACTTGACCAGGCCGGCGGCGGCGCAGTCGTCCTTGTCCCACTGCAAGACGCTGCGATCGGCCATGCGGGCCCATTCCACCGGGCACACCTCGGCTACCGGGCGATCGCACAGGACCATGCCGCCGGAGTGGATGCCGAGATGGCGGGGAAAATGTTGGACTTCGTCGGCTAGGCCCATAACCGCATCCGGAATCTCATGGTCGGCCAGGGCGGCGGTAGCAGACAGCGGCCCCCAGCCGTCAACCTGCTTGGACCAGGCGTCAAGCTGGCCGGAGGCGGCCCCAAGCGCCTTGCCCATGTCCCGCACCGCGGAGCGGGGCCGGTAGGTGATGACGTTGGCCACCTGCGCCGCACACCCCCGCCCGTAACGGCGGTAGACGTACTGAATGGCCTCCTCTCTCCGGCCGCTCTCGATGTCCACATCGATATCGGGCGGCCCGTCCCGCTCGGGTGAGAGGAACCGCTCGAACAGCAAGCCCAGGTCCACCGCGTCGGCGTTGGTGATCCCGAGGGCGTAGCACACCGCCGAGTTGGCCGCCGATCCTCGTCCCTGGCAGAAGATCTGCTGGGTCCGGCAAAAATCCACGATGTCCCACACGATCAGGAAGTAGCCGGCGAAGCCCAGCTGGTCGATCATGTCCAGCTCGTAGTCGATCTGGGCCCAGGCTCGCGGGTGGCGGGCGGCGTGGCGGGGCCCGTAGCGGCGGATGCCACCTTTCTCGGTAAGGTGCCGGAGCCAGCTCATCTCGGTGTGCCCGGGTGGAACCGGCCAGGGTGGGAGATTGGGCGCCACCAAGGCCAGATCGAACGCGCACTCCCGGCCCAGGGCGGCGGCGCGCTCCACCACGCCGGGGTAACGGGCGAAGCGCCTGGTCTGTTCGGCTCCGCTGCGCAGGTGGGCAGAGGCGGCGGCGGGGAGCCAGCCGTCTATCTCGTCCAGGCTGCGACGGGCCCGCACCGCGGCCAGGGCAGTCGCCAGGCGGCGGCGGGAGGGATGATGGTAATGGACGTTGTTGGTAGCGACGATCTCGGCACCGGAGCGGGCCGCCAGGTCGACGAGGGCATCGTTGCGAGCCGAGTCGAGAGGATCGCCGTGATCCCACAACTCGACCACCACGTTGGCCGGCCCGAACAATCGCTGCAGGCGCTCCAGTTCCACACCGGCCCGAGCCGGGCCATGACCCACCAATGCGGAGGGGACGATCCCCTTACGACAGCCGGTCAGGATCACCCAGTGATCGGCTGCCCGCCCACTGGCGTGACCAACCCGGATCGGACTTGTTTCGTGGGCGGCGGCGAAGTCCGGCAACGCCCCGGCCCCTATGGCCGAGAGGGTCTCGAGGTCCATCAGAGGCCGCCCCTTTTGCCGGCCGGACAGATGGGCGGTCGTGAGGGCCCGGCACAGGCGGGTGTAGCCAGTTGGGTCGCGCGCCAGGATCAGCAGGTGGGCGCCCTCCGGGTCGGCCACCCCATTTTGCGGGCGAGTCAAACCGATCGAGAGCTCGGCTCCGAAGATCGTCGGCAGACCCACTTCTCGGGCCGCCTCGGCGAAACGGACCACGCCGTACATGCCGTCGTGGTCCGTGATGGCCAGGGCTTCGAGGCCCAGCCGGGCGGCTTCCTCGGCCAGCTCCTCGGGGTGTGAGGCCCCGTCGAGGAAACTGAAGTTGGAGTGGCAGTGAAGCTCTGCGTAAGGAACCCCGGGCCGGCGGTCCTGGACCAGATCGGCCGGAGGCTGGTAAGCCGGCCTTTTGTAGGACCAGGCGGGGCTGTCCCCACCGTCTCCCTCCGACGGGAACGGCCGGAAGCGGCTCTGTCGACCGGACAGTGCCGCTTCGAGTTCCCTCCATGGGACCGGCGGGTTCTGATAACCCACGAGGCGAATCTACCGAACGTGTGTTCGGTTCGCCAGGGGATGAGCGGGTCCTGTACGGCATGGGTCCTTCCGACGCCCCTCCGCTGCGCTGCGGGGGTCGGGCCCCTCCCATACCGGCCACCCGCAGCTCAGATCATGGCGAGTAGCTGGCGCAACCTTGGCCCCAACATGTGTATCTTCAGTGTCTCCAATGCAGTACGGGACGGGAAGTCTCGGTGTCAGTTCATCATCTCGGTGCCAGAAACTGATCAAAACAGACTGAATTGACACCGAGAGTTTGTAATGGCACCGAGAAGTCCAAGAGGTGCCCCGAAGGACAGGGGAGGCAGCCAACCGGCGCCAGCGCCGGCGCCTGCAAACGGGTTCGGCCAGCGCCCCGGTGCACGGAACTGTTAGCTGCCGGCGCCGTGAGCGGATCCGCTGCGACCTCTAATGCCGCGCCCCGCGGCTGGGCGCCCGGTCCCCCGCCGGCGCTACCTAGCCAGCCCCGCCCCGGCACGCCCCATCAGGTCCAGGAAATTGTCGCAGTAGAAGCGGCGCCGAACCTCTGCAGACGCGTCGCCGAGCGACGCTTCGAAGCGTTCGATGGGTCGGCGGCCCCCCTCCACGTGGGGATAATCGGAGGAGAACATACAGACCTCAGGTCCCGACCCCCTGATGATCCAGCCCACGTCTTCGGTTGGGTAGGGGGTGGCGCGCACCTGCCGGCGCACGTACTCCGACGGCCGCAGCGACAGCGTCCGCAACCTCTCCTCGTGCCGGCCGAACGCGTCGACCGCCGACTCCATCTGCCGCATCCACGACGGCATCCACACCGCGCCCTGCTCGATGACCCCAACGCGCAGCTCAGGGAAGCGCTCCAGGACGCCGTCGAAGATCATGGTCGCAAGGGTTTGCATGGGCGGGAACGGGATGGCCATGTAGTCGACGGAGCGGAAGTTCTCCTCTCCTCCGTGGAAGTCCGGCGGCACAGGTAGCCCGTTGCGGAAATAGCCGCTGTCGATGAGGTCACCGGTCCCGCCGACATGGAAGACAATCGGGATGCCCGCTGCCTGGGCGCACGCCCACACGGGGTCCAACGAGACGTGGGAGGGCGAATGGCCGGCCGGGCATCCCGACGCGACGAGGAGGGCGGCCGCCCCGGCACCAATCGCCTCTTCCGCCATGAACCGGGCCCGGGTGAAGTCGGCCAGAGGCACGTAACAGCTGGGCAGCAAACGAGGGTCGGCGGAGCAGAACTCGAGCATGCCCCGGTTGTGGGCCCGGGCCACGCCGTAGGCGAAGTCCAGGTCCTTCCCGTGCTCCCAGTCGTGTAGTCGCCGGTTGTGGAACGTGTTGAATACCAGCTGGCTCGAGAAGCCCAAAAGGTCCATGGCCCGGCCCCGATCGTCGGGAAGGAACGAGCCCGTGGCGGCGAAGTTCTTACGGAGCATGATTTCTTCCGCCTCCACGGAGCGGTACTCCTCCGACCGGTGACGGTCAGCCAACCGCTCGAAGGCGGCGCCCAGGTCCTTCTGTTGGGCGGCGGGGTCGCCGCTCTGGCGCAGCTCGTTGCCGCCGGGATAGCGCAGAGGGTCGATTCGAACCCGTATCGTCGGATCGGCGTGGTCCCGCAACCAGTTCGGCGTTTCCATCAGGTGAGCGTCGGCGTCGTGAATCAGGCGGTGCGGGTCGCGGTTGTACGGCAGCTTTGCCTCGCCGCGATGAGTGAACGTCACGGCACTCAGTCGACCACGGGAGGGCTCCCTGTGCCAAGCTGCCCCGGTGGCTACGTTCATCACGCGCTTCGAGTCCCCTGCGCCTGACCCGGCCACAAAGCTTCGGGTGGCGGTCAAGGACCTGATCGACATAGTCGGAGTTCCCACGACGAACGGCTCGAAGGTGGTTGCCACAAGTCCCGCCGGCGCCCCGGCTCGAGCAGATGCCGAATGCCTGGCTGGCACCCGCGAGGCCGAAGCGGCGGGCGAGGTGACCGTCGTTGGCAAGACCAACCTGCACGAGCTGGCGTTCGGCGTAACGGGCATCAATCCGTGGTTCGGCACCCCCGTGAACCCGCTCGATCCCCGACTGGTGCCGGGAGGATCGTCGAGCGGATCGGCAGTGGCCGTGGCCACCGGAGCCGCCGACGTGGCCTTCGGTTCCGATACGGGCGGATCCATTCGGGTGCCGGCGGCGTGCTGCGCGGTGGTCGGTCTGAAGACCACCCGCGACCGGATCTCCCTCGCAGGGGTCCGCCCGCTCGCTCCCTCGCTGGACACGGTCGGGCCAATGGCGGCGACGGTCGACCTGACCGCGCTGGGCATGGCTCTGTTAGAGCCCGGTTTCGCCCCGGCCGCGGCGCCGGCGCGCAGGATCGGGCGGGTCCGGCTGCCGGCCGAGGAGCACATTGACGCCGCCATCGATGCCGCCCTGCTGGCGAGCGGATTGACTGTCTTGGACGTGGCACTGCCCGGGTGGGGCGACGTGACCACAGCCACCATGACCATCCTCATGGCCGAGGCTTGGACGGTGCACCGTGAGTTGTGGCGCGAGCACGCCGGGGAGTTATCAACCGATGTGGCCGACCGCCTCGAAGCCGCATCACTGATCGACCGGGATGAAGTGGCGG
The DNA here is from genome assembly GCA_963851245.1 of uncultured Acidimicrobiaceae bacterium. Classification (GTDB taxonomy): domain Bacteria; phylum Actinomycetota; class Acidimicrobiia; order Acidimicrobiales; family Palsa-688; genus CAWKOH01. Next base: position 23,054 of record CAWKOH010000001.1, read on the forward strand.
CCTGTTGGGAGCAGGCACACGATTGGATGAATACCTTGAGGTCCGCTTACCGCGATGTCGATGTGCTGGCACTGCCAACCCTCTCCGGTGAGCCCCCGAGTCTTGATCAGGCCAGCCGGTTGACGGAGATCCGTTACGTTGCGCCTTTCAACGTGACCGGCAGCCCGGCGCTATCCATGCCAGTGGCCACGACCGGCGGTTACCCGGCCAGCCTGCAGCTCGTGGGTCCGGCCCGAAGCGAGGAGCTTTTGCTGTCCACTGCCGCCGCGATCGAAGCGGCGGCGGGCTGGAAGCGGCCCAGCTAGGAAAGCGCCTCAGGCACGGACCCCTTGACGCTGGTGCGGAACATCTCCCGGCGGGCGCCCGGGTAATCGTTGAGGGCGTTGTGCACGGTGCATCGATTGTCCCAGATGGCCAGGGTGTGGTAGTCCCAGCGCAGCCGGCAGGTGAAGTTCTCGTTGATGCTGTGGCGATAGAGATAGTCGAGCAAAGGGCGGGACTCCAGCGGGCTCCAACCTTCGAAATGGGTGGTGTACACCGAGTTCACGTACAGAGCGGCCCTGCCGGTAACCGGGTGCTTGATGACAACCGGGTGCGAGCGCTGTTCGTAAGCCTCGGGGGACGGCTGTATGGACATTGAAGACAGTTCCTTCACCTTGTCGAAATAGCCCCCGGTGCCGTAAGCGAGCCCGGCAGAATGGACTGCACGCATCCCCGTCAGCGTCCTTTTCAAACCCTCTGACAAGGTTTCGTAGGCCAGGTACTGGTTGGCCCACAAGGTGTCGCCGCCATGGTCGGGGACATCCCACGCGTGCAGGATTGTGTACGCGGGTGGCGCCTGCAGGTAGCTGAGATCGGAGTGCCAGGCGTTGGCGAAGTTGAGTTGATCCTCGGGCTCCTTGATGACACGGATTACGTAGGGCCGGCCCTCCAGCGGAGCGACGTACGGAGTGACGTCGCGCCCTCCTAGCAGGTCAGTGATGCGTTCCAGGTCATTCAGGTCGAGATGCTGATCAGGGAGAAAGACCACAAGATTGTCGGCCAGCGCCTTCTTCAGTCCGTCGAGCGCTTCGCCATCGGTCACCGTCCGCAGATCGATCCCTGTCACCGCCGCTCCCAATGCGCCGGCCACTGGATGGATATCCAGCCCACTCATCGGCGTCCCTCCCTGATTCGGCCCCGTTTCGAGAAGCCACCGACCTAAACGTTAGGCCGCTCTGCGCAGACGCCCCTAGACTCCTCCGTCTTGACAGCACCGGCCCAACGCGTCTCCGCTGCCGACGATCTCGAGCCCATCGGCGCAGCCGACGGACGGCCGGGACAGACCCGCCGGGCCCGGTGGTGGACCGAGGTGCTGGTAATCGTCTGGCTTTGCTGGGTATATGACGCCATCGCCAACCTGGCCCCGCTGCGCCGCGGGCCCGCCTACGCCCACGCCGCGGGCGTCCTCCACGTCGAGAAGATGTTGCACATCGACCCGGAAGCCGGGCTCGATCACTGGCTGGCCCGGCATCACACCCTGGCGGTGCTGGTCTCCAACTACTACGACAACGCCCACTTCGTTGTCACCCTCGGTCTGGTCGGGTGGCTGTGGTGGAGCTTCCCGACCCTATACCGCCCTCTCCGCACGGGACTGGTCCTCACGAACGTGATCGGGATGGTGGTGTTCTGGCTCTACCCGATGGCGCCACCCCGGTTGCTCGAACCAAACGTGTACACCGACGTGGTGGCCAGTACTCACGCCTTCGGATCGTGGCACTCGGGAACGCTCGCCACGGCTGCCAACCAGCTCGCGGCCATGCCGTCGCTGCACATGGCCTGGGCGGCCTGGTCCGCCTTGGCCCTTTGGAGGATCTGCGCCGGCCGCCGCTTCCGCTGGCTGGTCTGGCTGTACCCGGCGGCCACTTCCGTGGCTGTCATCTCGACGGGCAACCACTATGTGCTCGACGTGGTTGCCGGGATCGCAACGTTCGCCATGGCCATGTTGATCGCCGACCGCTGGGAGGGTTGGTGGACTACGAGGCAAGCCCGGAGAGCTGTCGCCTCGGCCTCGACTCGGCCAGCCGGCGCCTCCTGATTCCACGACATGGTTGACGGCATGGTCGGCGCCACCGCCGACCCGGGCAGCCCCCTGGGCCGAGCGTGGGAAGGCCTGGTCGAGGGAGCACAGCCGGCCGAACCGCCGGGCTGGGTGGAAATCGCCGGGCCAAGGGGTCATCTTCCCTCCAACCTGCCGGTTGAGGACACGGCTGCTGCATGCGTGGCGCTGGCCCTCATGGCGGGCGCCGGCCTTCACCGGCTGCGAGTCGGCTCGAGCCTCGACCTGACCATCGATCGAGCCCAGCTGGCCGCTGCCGTTCGCAGTGAGCGGTACTTCCGGCGAGGCGACTCACCTGCGGGGGCAGGCTTCGCTCCTCTCTCCCGCTTCTGGCCAACGGCTGACGGCTGGATCCGCACCCACGCCAACTATCCGTGGCACCGGGCCGCGTTGCTCGCAGTGCTCGGTACCGGCCCCGACGTTCGGGAAGTCGAGAAGGCCCTGGCCCGGTCGGGCGCCAAGGACGTGGAGGAGGCCGCATTTGCCGCCGGCGCCGTGGCGGCCGCGGTGCGCAGCCCCGACGAGTGGAACGACCACGCACAGGGGAGGGCGATAGCGGCCGAGCCGCTGATCTCCCATCGAGTCATCGAGAACGCACCCCCCCGCCCCCACCGCTCGACCGGGACGAGCGGTCTCCCCGCCGCCGGCATCCGGGTGCTCGACATGACAAGGGTCATAGCCGGTCCGGTCTGCACCCGCTTCCTGGCAGCACTGGGGGCCGACGTGCTGCGACTGGATCCGCCCGCTCGACCCGACCTGGTCAGGGGCCGACCCGGCGACACGCTGCTCGGAAAGCGCAGTGCCTTGACCGACCTCGAATCGCCGGCGGGAGCGCGCATCTTAGGCCGGCTCCTGGGAACGGCCGACGTCGTGGTGTGCGGTTATCGCCCCGGCTCCCTCGATCGCTTCGGGCTCACGGAAGAAAAGCTGGCCGAGCGCTACCCGGGCCTGGTCGTGCTGTATCTGAGCGCGTGGGGATTCAGCGGGCCGTGGGCCGGCCGGCGGGGCTTCGACAGCATCGTTCAGGCGCCGACCGGTATCGCCCGGATCGAATCGGCGGACGGCCGTACCCCGGGGACTCTGCCTTGCCAGCTGCTTGACCACGGCACCGGTTACCTGGGCGCGGCCGCGGTGCTGGACGGCCTGCGGCGCCAGGGCGAAGCCGGCGGCACCCACGTGCGCCGGGTGTCGCTGGCCCGGACGGCGCACTGGTTGACGTCGGGTGCGTTCGGATCGGCGCCGCCAACGGACTGTCAGGGTTCTCCAGCGGCGCTACCGGACGAGAAACACGTAGACCTCTGGCTGGTCGACGTGACCGGACCGGACGGCCCGGTGGGCGCGATCGGGCCACCCGGACAGATCAACGGGCGCGCCCTTCAGTGGCCGGTCCGAGTGTCCGGGTACGGCGACGATCAGCCGGACTGGACCGGGTCCCGGTAGCCGGCCGGCGAGCCGATCTGCCGTTCAATGTCCATCTGGTGATGGCGCACCTCGTGCAGGGTGTGGATGGCGACCCAGCGCAAAGAACGCTCAGCAGGCGCCGGGAAGTTGTAGATGAGAGTCCGGTCCCAGTCCTCACCCAGCCTGGACAAAACGTTGGTGAGCATGCGGGCCGAGTCCTCGAGCTGCCGGGCCACCTCGGCGGGAAGCTGCTCCGAGTAGCCGTCGTGCTCGACTCGCTCGTCGCGCCCCATGGGCGCCAGAGTCGGGCACGTCGCCCGGCGAGCCAGCAGCACCCGCTCTCGCTGGATCAAGAGTAGGTCCCGGACGTGGCAGCCGTATTCGAGCGGTGACCACTGGCTCGGAGATCGCCGGCGCCGCGCCTCGGCGGTGGGATCCCTGATCATTCGCCCCAGCTGGACCGCTCCTTCGACGATGGATGAGCCGGCTGCGCGGAACCGTCCGAGGTCATATTCGAAGCCGCATTCAGGGCAGCGATCAACGGCCATCTAGCCAGGGCCCGGGTCCACCAGCTCCAGGCGTTTGCCGAAGCAGTCCTGGATGTGGCCTCGACGAAGGCCCGGACCTTCGTCTGACCATTGCAACTCGACGCCGGCGGCCGCCAGCCGGGCGAGCAGGGCACCGAAGGGAGCGACCACCAGGGCCGGATGAGCCTTGCGGGCCGGGCGGCTGCGCCGTCGAAGAGCCGGCTTCCATGAGCCCAGTATGGCCCGGGGGATGCCGGCTACTGGGGCGAAACCCGGCTCAGTCCCCGTTGAGATGCCACGGCCGTCCTGGTGCCGGCATCGGCCGCAGGGCCCAGCAGGACGAGCATGTTGCCGGACCGGTAGGTCGACTGAACCCGGCTGGACCGGGCCCCGGCTGCGGCGGCGTGCCCATTCGAGTCGAACAGCTCGACGTCGATGTCCCAACCCGTGCCACCGCAAGGAAGACCGGACGCGAAATGGAAGTCCTGACGGTAGGAACCATCGGCGCCGCCCGGTTCGGCGTCGTCCCAGCAGCCGCCCAGCTTGGACCGAAGGGAGAGCTCTAGGGCTACAGCGCTGCCGGAGTGGGAGCTGCCGATGGGCAGGGTGCCCGCACCGGGCGCGGTGGCACCCGCCCCGCCCGCCGAGGTGGCGGGGTTGCTCGGGTCGCCCTGCATCTTGGTGACCAGCAGCACGATGCCGACGATCAGCAGGATCACCGTAAGCACGACGGTGAGGCCGATCTGGCGCGACGACGGCTTGCGGAGGCTGGACCGTTGGGCTTCGACCGGAAAGCCGTCGTCATCGCTCCCGGGCAGCATGGCCCCATTACTAACGCATGAACCGGTGAGCCGTGCCGCGGCCGGTTGTCGGGGCCAGGCATGACGCCGAAGGATATGAGATTACTTGATTATGATCAGTAGTTAACCAAATATGGCGGTTAAGTACTGCACAGGATGACAGGGGAGGGATACCGCGTCGTGGTGCAGAGGATCCCGAGCGGCCAGTAACCCGTACAGCCAGTAACCCGTGCGGCCAGTAACCCGAGAGGTCAGTCATAGGTGGCCTCCACCCACCACCTTCCGGATTCACGGGTCACCAGATGCGCCTCACCGCTCTCGAGCAGGACTTGAAGCCGGGCCCGGCGCCGGCCACCTCCTTCCCACCACCGCTCTTCGAGCGGCCACGGTCCGGCCCAGGCCGTAACCGCCACCCGGGGGCCGCCTTCCACGGAGAGAGCGGCGGGAGAGGCGGTCATGGCTCCCCGACCGCTCACTTCGATGGGATCGCCGTCCACATCGCGCAACTCGGCCGGGCGGGGAGGCTGGTGCACCATCGAGGGGGCCGGGTTCCCCAGCCGGCCCGGCCATGGAGCGGGGGGGTCCGCCGGACCGCTGGAAGCCCGCCTGGTGGTCTTACCAGCAGTCGGGCGAGGCCTTTGAGAGCCTCCGGCGGCCGGTTCGTCCCCCCTGTCATCCCCCCACGGCACCCAGCGCACCTGCTCGACGAACCCTCGGCCACCCCCGAGGACGGCGGTGACCACGGATTCTGGTCCGAGCACTCCCTGGACCCGGGCCAGGGCCCGGGCTGCTCTGACGTCGGAATCAGCCTGGCCTCCCCAGAAACCCAGTTGCCGGCCGCAGTCGGGGCGGACTTCTTCAGGGGTCAACCTCAGCAGGGTCAACCCACCGGTCGGACCGGTCGGACCGGAAGCCCGGCCACCCGAGCCACCTCGGGCACCGCCCAGCCATCCCTCCAACTGCCACCGGGCTCGCTCGGATACAGCTGACACGGTGAGAGTCCCTTCATGGCGCCAGTGGCGTATCAGGTGCTCGCCGTGTTCGGTCTCCACTTCTATCGCCACCCTGGTGCACGCCAGCCCGGCCGAATCCAACCGGTCCTGCAATTCGCCGGCCAGGGCCTTGACCACGAAAGCGGCTGCTTCGATCCGCTGCTCGGGTGGATCAAGCTCCGCCGCCACAACCAGATCGGGCGGAGGGGTGCGGGCCGCCAGCAGGCGGTCGTCCAAGCCCTGGGCCAGGCGATAGGCGGCGGCACCCGAAGCACCGAAGCGACCCAGGACCGACGGGCCCGGCAGGGCGGCCAGGTCACCCAGGGTGCGCACCCCGAGCCGGAGCAACAGGTCGGTCAGATCCTCGTGTTCAAGGCCGAGCGCGCTTACAGGGTAAGGGGCCAGCCACGCCCGGCTATCCCCCGGGGCCACTACCACCACCCGACCGGCGCTCTCCGTACCTGCCACACGCGCAGCCAGGCCGGAGGCGAACAGCCCGTCGGCTATACCCACCCGGCAGGCGGCCTGCCCGACCGTGCGGTCAATCATGTCGGCCACCCTCTCACCGAAAGCGGCATCACCACCGAAATATCTCGACGGCCCGAGGGTGGTGAGGGAGAGGGCGCCCGGGGCGAGGATCTCGACGGCCGGGGTCAGAGACTCCACCGCCGCCACCACCGGTTCCCATCTCCGCCCATCCCTTCCGGTGTCGGCGGCTATCACCGCCAGATCTGGACAGCGGCTCTGGGCTTCCCTCCGCCTCAAACCTGGTCTCACCCCCTCGGATCGAGCGGCAGCAGTGACCGCCACCACCCGGTTGGCTGACACCACCGCAGCCGGGCTGTCAGGCGAGCAACCGGCCGCCACCACCGGCCAGTCCGGCACTGACGCCACCAGCAACCGCACCGGACCCATCAGCTCACCAGCGCCGCCGTTCCGTCCACTGGGATCTCGGCCGGCGTGGCGACCTCCCCTTCCCGGCCCGGCAACCACAATGTCCGGCGCCGCTCCCGCGCCGCCGCTCGCCTGCCCGTCAGGCTTATATCCACCCGCCGGGCCTTGAGGTGCCCGTACCCGGCTCCCAGGCCGTCCCAGGCCGATCGGGTGACGGTCAACTTGAACTCAGGAGGCTCAGGCCATCCGAACCTGCTCGAGTTGCCACCTTCGAGCACCACCATCACCACGCCCCGCTCTCTCACTCTGGCTGTCAACCGCCGGGCGTCAGCCCCCCGGACCGGCAGTGGAGGGCGCAGGAGCAGCAGGTCGACGCCGTCGAGCAGGGCGGCCGCCACCACGGTCCACTGGTCCCCGGGGCGAGGTATGAGGGCCAGCCGCTCCAGCCGCACCCCCAACTCGGACGCGGCCACCAGGCCCAACGAAGGCAAACCGACGGCCGCCACCCACGACCCGCCCGAAGTGACGGCAGCGGCCAGGGCCAGCGCGACCGAGGACCCTCCCGAAGAGGCTCCGATCACCACTGTGCTCCCCCGCCGTATACCTCTATCGGGGAAAAGACCACCCAGGGCGCCAGGAACCTCTATCAACCGGGCCTCGGCTGTCGCGACCGGCCGGCCCTTGGCTGCCGCGATCTGCAAGGAGGCCACCGTAGCTTCCACCCGGTCCACCGTATCGAACGTCTGTTCGATTGACAACTTCGATCCAGGCCGGCCGGGCCACTACATTTGGCAAGTGCCTTGGTGGAGCCTGGCTGCTTGGATCCCCGTCGCCATCTGGGTCTTCCTACTCCTGGGCCGCGGCTTCTTCTGGCGCACCGATGTCCGGCTACAGACGGCTCCCCCTCCTGCCACCTGGCCTGCGGTCTCGGTCGTGGTACCGGCCCGCGATGAAGCCTCGATCCTGCCCCTGACCACCCCCAGCCTGTTGAATCAGGACTACCCGGGTCCTGCGGAGGTGATACTGGTCGACGACGGCAGCACTGACGGGACCGCCGAGGTGGCAGAGGCCATATCCGGGGGCGGCACCCGCCTGGCCCTCCGGGTGCTAACGGGAGCGCCGCGCCCACCCGGTTGGGCCGGCAAGACCTGGGCCCTCCGGCAGGGAACCGAAGCGGCTGTGGGTGGGGCTCTGGATCCCGAGTTCGTGCTCTTCACCGACGCCGACATCGAGCATCCTCCGGATTCACTGTCCAGACTGATGGCCTTCGCGCTCTCGACTGAACAAGACCTCGTTTCTCTCATGGCCCGGCTGCGAACAGCAACCCGATGGGAGAAGCTGCTTGTGCCGGCGTTCGTCTACTTCTTCGCCCAGCTGTATCCGTTCCGATTGGTCGGCAGCCGTCGGTCCCGCACTGCTGCGGCTGCGGGCGGATGCGTCCTCGTCCGCCGCCAGGCACTGGCCCGGGCCGGTGGAGTAGAAGCCATCGCGGGGGCAGTCATCGACGATGTCGCCCTCGGTCGAGCCGTCAAGCGCTCGGGCGGCTCTATCTGGCTGGGCTTCACCAACGAAGTCACCAGCGTGCGGCCCTACCCCAGGTTGACCGACCTCTGGCAGATGGTGGCCAGATCGGCTTACACGCAGTTGCGTCACTCGCCGGCGGCCCTGGCCGGCGCCGTCGCCGGGTTGGGCGCCGTCTACCTGGGGCCGTTCGTGGTTCTTATCGCAGGCGCCGCATCCGGGCACGAAGAAGTGTTACTGGCCGGGTTGGTGGCCTGGCTCTTGATGACCGTCAGCTACATGCCTATGGTCCGCTACTACCACCTCGGCCCGCTCTGGGCTCTACTCTCCCCCTGGCCGCCGGGATGTACGCAGCCATGACAGTTGACTCGGGCCGGCGCCACCGGCGTGGTGAGGGTGCCGCCTGGAAGGGGCGAACCTACGTGGGGGAGGTCATCGGGTGACGCCGTCGGCGCGCACGCGGCTTCGGCGACGGCTTCTGCCACCGCGCTGCCGACACCCGGAACGAAAACGCTGGGCACGATCTCGTCGGCGCGCAGCTCGGCCTTCGGGTACCGCGGCAGCGATGGCCCGGCGGCGGCCAGCTTCATGTTCTCGGTGATCCTGGTGGCCCCGGCGTCGAGGGCGCCGCGGAAGATGCCGGGGAAGCACAGCACGTTGTTGATCTGGTTCGGGTAGTCGCTGCGCCCGGTCGCCATGACGGCGACTACGCCTTCCGCCTCCTCCGGCAGGACCTCCGGTACCGGGTTGGCGAGGGCGAACACGATGCTGCCGTCGGCCATGGTCTCCAGATCGGCCCGGTTGAGCAAGCCCGGGCCGCTCACCCCGATGAACACGTCGGCGCCCCGCAGGACGTCCTGCAGCGACCCGGAACGGCCGTCCGGGTTGGCGTGGTCGGCCAGCCACTGCTTCGACGGGTCGAGCGCCTCTCGGCCCTGGTGGATGGCGCCCTTGCGGTCGGCGGCCACGATGTCCTGGACCCCGGCTGTCATCAGGATCTTGGTGATGGCCACCCCGGCCGCCCCGGCGCCGGACAGCACCACCCGCAGGTCGGCCAGCTTCTTGCCGACCAGCTTGCAGGCGTTGCGCAGGGCGGCCAGGACGACCACCGCCGTCCCGTGCTGGTCGTCGTGGAACACCGGTATGGACAAGCGTGTCGGCCAGACGTCTGCTTCCACCTCGAAGCAGTGCGGCGCGGCGATGTCCTCGAGGTTGATGCCGCCGAACATGGGCTCGATCCGCTGCACTGTCTCGACCAGCTCATCCGGCGACTGGAGACCTTGCAGGCATACCGGCACGGCGTCGACCCCGGCGAAGGTCTTGAAGAGAACGGCCTTACCTTCCATGACCGGGCAGGGCCGCTTCCGGGCCGATGTCACCCAAGCCGAGCACAGCCGTCCCGTCGGTCACCACCGCAACGGTGTTGGCCTTCATGGTGTAGCGGTGGACCAGGGCGGGCTGGTCGGCGATGGCCAAGCAGACCCGGGCCACTCCCGGCGTGTAAGCCATGGCCAGGTCGTCCCGGTCGCGCAGCGGGCGCTTGCCGTCGATAGTGAGCTTGCCCGCCTCGTGCATGGCGAAGGTGCGGTCCTCGACCTCGAGGATCTCGATGCCCTCGACCCCCCGGGCCGCCGCTTCTACCGCCGCGGCGTGGCCCTCGGAGCCGCAGAAGACGACCACGTCCCTGGTCACGGTGGCGCCGTCGGTCGCGACGATCTCGATGCCGACCAGGCTGCCGCCCGCCGCGCCGATAGCCGTGGCCAGCTGGCCGAGGACTCCCGGGTGGTTGCGGGATCCGGGCCCGGAGGCGGAGAGAGAAAGCGGCGAGCGGGGTGGCCATACCCGGAGAATACCGAGCGGATCGAATTGCGTTCCCAGGGCCGGGCGGCGGCGCTCTTGCCGACGTGACATTCGCCACATAATTGCGCCGCCGAGAAGGGGGCGTTCAGGGCGAGGCTGGCCGCGGGCCCTGGGGGGAGGGGCCGGACCGCCTCGACCCGGACGTAGGTGTTCGGCGTCGACCCGCCGGGCGCGTGGGGCGCCGCTCGGCGCCATCCCGGCCGGCGTGAACTCCCCGTCGTCGGTGACACTAGGTACCTCGATCCTCGGTGCCTCCGCCGGCCCTGACCCGGCTGAAACTGAGCCCGGACGCGACGAAGGACCGGCGGGGGGAGCCGGTCCTTCGCAAAGCTCGAGGGGCGAGGGGGGGTTCGCCCCGAGCAACAACTCCATTATGCGCCATCTTTCACTATCTTGGCAAGAGACATGCGTCACACCTGCTATCTCTGATCGAGATGGAAATCCAATGTCGACCGGGCGGAACTGATCGAATAGCAACTGCATGCCTGTCGATCTTCTCGCCCCCGCCCTTTGTGGGTCCCGGGTGAAGACCGCCAGGCCCGCTCCCGGCTGCGCCGCTACCTCGACCGGATTGGAAAGACCACCTACCAGGATGCGTGGGAGTGGTCAGTCGCACCGGACAGCGCCGGCGATTTCTGGACCTCGGTAGCTGATGAGTTCGGCCTGGTCTGGCGCCACCCCCCAACGGCTAGCCTGGAGCGAGACGAGAGCCGGGTAACCGGAGCCAGATGGTTCCGGGACGGCCGCCTCAACTATGCCGAGCGCGCTCTCACTGCACCCCCCGGGGGTCCCGACCTGGTGGCCCTGGTGTCACGATCGCAGAGCCGGCCAGATGGTCAACTCAGCTGGTCGGAACTGTCCGCACTCGTGAGCCGCATCCGGGCCGGTCTGATCGATGCCGGCGTGGGCGAGGGCGACCGGGTGGCCGGCTACCTGCCGAACATCCCCGAGACCCTTGCCGCCTTCCTGGCCAGCGCCAGCCTGGGGGCCATCTGGACCGGTTGCGCCCCGGAGATGGGTGTGGCCGGCGTCCTGGATCGGCTCAGTCAGGTCGAACCGGCCGTGGTCCTGTGCGTCGACGGGTACCGATACGGTGAGCGGTCCATCGACCGGAGTGAGCAGGCTCGGGCCATCCGGGAGGGGTTGCCTTCGGTCTCGAGAGCGGTATGGGTGCCCTACCTGTCGGCCCAGTCACCGGCGCCGCCCGGCTGGACTCCGTGGGACGATTTCACCGCTCAGCCGGCCCCGCTCGAGTTCGCGGCCGTCGATTTCGACCACCCCCTTTACATCCTGTTTTCGTCGGGAACGACCGGAAAACCCAAGCCCATCGTGCACGGTCACGGCGGCATCCTGTTCGAGCACACCAAAGCGCTGGGGCTGCACTTCGATCTGGGTCCGGGCGATCGCTTCTTCTGGTTCACGACGACCGGTTGGATGATGTGGAACTTCTGCATTTCCGGGCTGCTGGTCGGAGCCACCGTCGTGCTGTTCGACGGCGACCCGGCCTGGCCGGCCGTGGACGGGTTGTGGGGTGTAATGGCCGAGACCGGGACGACTTGCGGCGGGGTCGGCGCCGGCTACCTGGTCACCTGCGCCAAGGAGGGAGTGCAGCCCGGCCTTCAACACGACCTCGCGGCATTGAGCACCCTCGGCGCCACGGGCTCCCCTCTCCCGGCTGCAGCCGCCCAATGGGTGTACCAGGAGGTGGCTTCCGACATCCTCCTGTCGTCCTTTTCCGGGGGTACGGACGTCTGCACGGGATTCGTCGGGGCCAGTCCGATCCACCCGGTGTGGGGGGGTGAGATCTCCTGCCGGTGCCTCGGGGCTGCGGTGGAGGTCTACGACGACACCGGGGCGTCTGTGGTCAATCTCGAGGGGGAGCTGGTGCTTAGCGGGCCGCTGCCGTCCATGCCCGTCGGATTCTGGGGAGACGACGGCAGTCGGTATCGGGCCGCCTACTTCGAGCGCTTCCCCGGCGTCTGGGCTCACGGCGACCGGGCCACCCTTACCGACAGGGGCACCGTGGTGATCAGCGGCCGCTCCGATGGCACCCTCAATCGTGGCGGGGTCCGGATGGGAACCGCCGAGTTCTACGCAGTGGTCGAGGGGCTCGAGAGCGTGGCGGACAGCCTGGTCGTGCACCTGGAGGATGCCGGCGGGGGCCCGGGTCAGTTGTGGCTGTTCTTCGTCCCGGCCGCCGGCTCAGACCCCGACGCCGCGTCGTCGCAGATCAAGCTGGCCCTCAAGCGCGACCTTTCACCGCGTCACGTACCGGACCGGATCGCACCGATCATGGCCGTCCCCCGCACTCTCTCCGGCAAGAAACTCGAGGTACCGGTCAAGCGGATCCTTTCGGGAGTGGCGCCCGAGGAGGCCCTGACCGTGGCCTCGGTGGCGAACCCGGACAGCCTCCAACCGTTCCTCGACTGGGCCCGCGCCGAAACCTAGAGCACTGCCCGGGGCCAGGGCTCCCGTTGCGGTCAGTCCTCGTCCGACGCCAACCTCTCGAGCAGCGGCACGGCCCGCTCGAGCAGGGACCGCTCCTGCTCGGTGAGCTGCTGCAGCCGGCTGGAGAGAAAGGCGTCGCGTCTGGTCCGGGTCTCGTCGAGCAAGGCCTGACCAGCCGGGCTGACGGCTACCCGCGCCACCCGGCGATCCGACGCGTCAGCTCGCCTCTCCAGCCAGCCCTGGTCTTCCAGACGGGCAGCGATGCGGGTCATGGAGGGTGGGGCGATCCGCTCGATGGCGGCCAGCTCGCCCAGTGTCAGCTCTCCACGCTTGGCCACGGTGGACAGGGCCGACAGCTGGGACGGGGTGACTTCGCCGGCCGCTTGCTGGCGGAGGCGCCGGCCCAACCGCAGGATGACCAGTCGGAGCTGGCTGCCGAGCGTGGTCGGCACCTTGGTGGACATGAGCAGGAAGTGTAGTGAAAGGCGACGATTTTTTAGCGCAGCGAAGTACCCCGTCCCATGTCTTTGGCGTAGAGGCGGTTTCGCCCCGCTGTGCATCAACCCGACCAAAAGTGTCACCATAGAACCCGTGACGATGCGCGAGGATTGCCGCCACTTTCAGAGCCGGACCTACAGCACTGGCGAAGTGGCGCGTTTCTGCGTCTTGAACCTGGCGCCCGAGGCGCCCTGGCGCTGCCCGGAGGGCTGCCCTCAGTACCAACCGGACATGATCGACGGGTCGTTCGTGGTCGGTTCACTGACCCGCCCCGCCGTCGAGTCCGAGCCGGACGAGCCGGCCGCGGAGGTGTCGTCGGTCCTCGCCGAGGCCAGCGCCATCGTGACCGCTGCGGGACCCGAGATCCTCGCCGAGATCGAGGCAGAGCGATCCAACCGCCGTTGGTGGCAAGTATGGAAGCGTCGCGGTGACGACGGGGGCTTCCGCTTGAGCAGCCGCTGATTCCATCATCTGTGCCACCGCGCCTTTCGAGATCGCGCCTTGTCACCGGTGCCGCCTTGCTGGCCCTGCTGGCGTCCGCTTGCGGGGGGGCTGGCGGAGGAGGGCACCAGTCCTCGGTGTCCAGCTCGACCTCGATCGTCGGCTCAGCCACGACGCCGGCCGGGGCGACCGACTCCCCCTATCGATGGGCTGAGCAGGACGACCCCGCTTTGTCACTCGGCGGGGGCGCCACCGCAACGATCTCGGGAGTCCTCGCTCCCACGCAGGGATCGCAGACCTGGGCCCTGGCCGGTTCGCAGCAGATGGCGGACGGGGCAACAGTCGCCACGGTGTGGTCCTCGACCGACACGTCTACGTGGGGCTCTACACATCTAGCCAGCCTGTCTACGACCAGCTACGCGGCGTCGGCGGCCGAATGGCGAAACAGCACTGTGGTCGTTGGTGCCGTTGGATCCGGTAGCCAGGAGCGGGCGGCGGTGTGGATATCGCAGTCCGGAGGTCCATTCGTGGCTGTTCCCGTGTCGCCGGTTTCCGGTCCTTCGAGCATGAGGGCGGTGACGGCCGGCGCCCTCGGACTGTTTGCAATCGGCTCTCTTGCTGGGAAGCCGGCGTTGTGGTCTTCCACCAACGGACTGAGGTGGACGCTTTCCTCCGAATTCGGAAGCCTGGCCGGCAGCTCGCTCGATCCTGTCGTGGATGCCGTGCTGGCCACCAACACCAGCGTGTACGCGGCTGGATCTGCGATCAACGGCACTCAGACCGACGCCGCCCTGTGGGCCTCCGGCGACGGGATCAACTGGCGCCGGGTCTCGCAAGCTCAGGCCGCTTTCGGCGGCCCCGGGGGCCGCGTGATCACGGGACTGGCCTCGATCGGAACCGGGCTGGTGGCGGTGGGTGGGGTGCGAACGGGACCGGATTGGTCGCCAGCTTCGTGGATCTCACCCGATGGCGTCAGCTGGAGCCAGCCGTCGGAAGACTTTCCGATGGATTCCCGACCGCAAGGAGGCGTCGGGGGCACCATTGTTCGCGGCCTCTCCTCGCTGCAGACCCTGCCGGGTGCGACGGCGCAACTCATGGCCGTCGGGGGTGGATCCTCAGCGCAGAGGATTTGGAAATCGAACAACGGCGTGAGCTGGTCCGAAGTCCACCTGCCGGCGGGAGCTGCGGCGTCACCTGACTGGGCCGCGACAGTGGTCGGGACGACCGGGACGACCACAGTGGTAGCCGACAGCCGGCCCGGGCAGCCGTATGTCCTGACCTACGGACCGAGAGGATGGGGAGAACCCTCCGCCGATGCCAGAGTGTTCGGACCGGTCCAGACCACGGCCAAGCCGGTCGACGTGGCCACGGCCGGCGGAGACCTGACCCTGGCCGTCGACGTCTCCACGCTTCCGCAGGCCCTCGGCGGCCCGGCTAACCGACGAACCGTTTTCCTCTCGTTCGACGGATCCACATGGAGAGCGGACCCCACTCCCGATCCTTCGCTCGCACCCGAGTCCCTGCCGGCGGGGGTTTCATCTGCCATCCGTTTCGGGAACGAATGGGTCGCGGTCGGTGCGGCCGCTCCTGCCGTCGCCACCTCGACCACGTCTGCCAACCTCTCTGGATTGGCCGAATCCTGGACCAGTGTCGACGGTGTCCACTGGGTCTCGCACGGCCCCCTCGACCAGGCCACGGGGGTGATCCCCGAGAGACCGACCGGGCTCTGCGTGCGGCCCGGACCTGTTGCTGCCGTGATCGCGGTCGGATCGAGTTACCAGGCGTCAGCCGGTGAGGTCGCCGTCGCCTGGATCTCATCCGACGGCGTCCACTGGAGTCGGGCGGCGGTCAGTACACCCTCGCTGGCGGGCGGCAACCAGGAGATGAGCGGATGTATGGCCACCGCAACCGGACTTGTCGCCTTCGGTGACACAACCACGCCGAGCGGGACGACGGTCCCCGCAATTTGGAGGTCATCAACGGGCTCCGAGTGGACCAGGCAGAGCTCGCCGGGTTTCGCTCCAGCTGCGTCGACGACGCTGACGTCGGTCGCCGGACCGAGTTCGACCTGGCTGGCGGTTGCGTCGGGCCGGGCCACGCCGAGCGAGCCGATGGCGAGTCAGCTGTGGTTGTCTCAGGACGGGGGCGTCTCGTGGCTCATGCTGGACACGACGGGCTCGCCCTGGCAGACGCCCGGCCCAGCCCGCCTCGATCTGGCCGCCTTCCATGGTGGCGTTCCCTTCGTGGCCGGAACGGTGGCCGGCCGGCTGGTGGTATGGAGCGGGACGCCGGCACTGAAGCCGGAATCATCGGCCACGTCGGCCTGAGCACTGATCCGCCTCGACGAAGTCACATCGAAAAGAGTTCACCCTGATCCGGGTCGCCCTCCGCTTCGACCCAGGATCGGGGTGCCACCCGGGCCCCGGCCACGCCCCAAACCAGATGCTCCATGAAGATCCAGGTGCGGCGATGAATGGCGGTGGGACCGTAGGCGTGCAGCGCCATCTTGTGCCGTGGGCACGGGTATCCCTTGTTGCTGTCGAACTCGTAACCCGGGTAGTGGACGGACTCCTCTCGCATGATTCGGTCCCGCGTCACCTTGGCGAGCACTGACGCAGTGGCGATCGAGAGACAGGTGGCGTCGCCCTTGATTATCCGCTTCGTGCAGCCCAGACCGACGAAGTCCCAATTGCCGTCCACCAGTACCTGATCGGGCATCACCCCCAGGCCATCGATAGCCCTGCGAGCCGCCCGCCGTTGAGCCTCCGCCATGCCCACTTCGTCGCATTCTTCCTGAGAGGCCGCCCCCACTGACCAGGCTTGGCACCACGTCGCCAACCGTCCGAAGAGTCGTTCGCGCTCGACTTCCCGAAGCATTTTCGAGTCTCGAACCTTGTACACCCGCCGGTCCCGCGGTAGTACCGCCGCCCCCACCATGATCGGGCCGGCCCAGGCGCCACGGCCCACCTCGTCAACGCCGACAACGACCTGGTGCCCGTCGTCCCAGAGGGCCCGCTCGACTGCCAGGGAGGGCGGGGGCGTCACTGGCCTGCCGTCCGGCCGTACCGGCTCAGGAGCATCCCATCGGCTTCGAGCAGGCCCAGCAGCTCGAACCAGGCCGGGTCCGGCATCGGGTGGCCGGTCGTCAGGGAGCGATGGCCCGAGCCGGCTAGGACCGGTGAGATCGTCAGGCACAGTTCATCCACGAGGTGGTGGGCAAGAAGACCGCTCATCAGGGTTGGCCCTCCCTCGCACAAGACCCGAACCAGCCCCAGCGCGGACAGGTGATCGAGTGCGTAGCCCAGATCGACGACGTCTTCACCGCAAACCGTCACCTCAGCAACCGGATCGAGATCGGGACGGCTGCCGGCTCCCCTCGCCGAAGTCAGCAATATTGGCTTGGCCGCGCCGGAGAACACCTTCGCGCCCGGGTCGAGATCGGCGGCGCCGCTGACGATCGCCAAACGGGGCAGTGGTGCTTGACCGCGGTCGACCCGTCGCTGCTGGACGCCCTCGTCCAGCTTGACCGGCCCATAGTGCTCGACCCGAACGGTTCCGGCGCCGACGAGAACCGCATCGGCAGTAGCTCGCATCGCCATGAAAGCGGCCAGATCAGCCGGCCCACCAAGGCTGCGACTTCGCCCGTCCAGCTCGATGGCTCCATCGATCGAGGTGATGAAGTTGGCCCGCAGGCGGCGACTGGGTGGCAAGAGGAAGATGCTCTCTAGATCCGCCTCGCCGTCGAGAAGGCCCGGCTCGGGAAGGAGCTGCCTCATCAACTCAGGCGGGCGATGGCGTCCGCTTCGCCCGGATCGGTTTCAGTCCCGAGGAAGGCGTCGACGATCTCGTTGGCCACAGGTTCGCTGGTGAGACGAAGACTCAAAGCAAGGACGTTCGCGTCGTTCCACTTCCTCGAACCGGCGGCCGTCTCGGCATCGACGCACAGGGCGGCCCGGATGCCCGGGACCTTGTTGGCCGCGATGGACACTCCTGTGCCCGTCCAGCAGCAGACAACACCCCGGTCGGCCTGTCCGGTAGCGACAGCCTCCCCTACGAGCCGTCCCACATCGGGCCAGGATCCCGGCAGGGCCAGCACCTCGACGTCGTGGTGCAACTCCTTCAGGTGTCGAACGACCGCTTCCGCCAAAGGCGTTCGTTCATCGGCACCGAAAGCCACTCGCACCCGACCGAGACTACATGCGGTCTGCCGTGGGAGCCGTACTGCCGACGGACAGCCCTTAGGATGGAATTCGATGCCTGCGGACGCCGAGCTCCCCGGACGTGAGGGGGACAACTGGCTCGGGCGGGAAGCGGTTCTTGTGCCGGTCAAGGCCTTCGGTCAAGCCAAGCTCCGGTTGGCGTCCGCCCTCTCCGCCAACCGCCGGGCGTCCCTCGCCCGGGCCATGGCCACCCGCGTGGTCGAATCAGCTGGCCAACTGCCTGTCGCGGTCGTCTGCGACGATCGTGACGTCGCCAACTGGGCCCGGCAGTTGGGCGCTCTGGTCATCTGGGAGCCCGGTCGCGGCCTGAACGGCGCCGTGCAAGAAGGGGTGTCGCGCCTTGGATCGCTGGGGGTGGAGCTGGTTGTCGTCGCCGCTGGTGATCTCCCTCTGGCGACAGACCTCGCTTGGGTCACCCGCTTTCCAGGAATCACGATCGTGCCGGACCGCAGGCGGGACGGCACGAATGTCCTCTGCGTGCCGGCCTCGTCCGGGTTCGCCTTCTCGTACGGCCCGGGCTCATTCGCCCGCCACGTTCAGGAAGCCAGGCGCACGGGCATTCCCGCCCGAATCGTGCACTCCTCCACGTTGGCGTGGGATGTCGACGTTCCGGAGGATCTGGTGGGAGCGGAGGCCTTACGACAGTGAGCGACCCCACCGCCCACGGCGCTCTGCCGGGCGAACCGGGATCGGAGCTGGCACCACCCTCGATAGCGCTCGCCATCGGCGCCCATCCGGATGACATCGAGTTCGGATGCGGCGGCACTCTGGCCAAATGGGCGGCCCGAGGCTGCCGGATCCACCACCTGGTGTGCACCGACGGTTCGAAGGGATCATGGGATCCTGGTGAGGACTCGGCTCGCCTGGTAGCGGTCCGTCAGGAGGAGCAGCGAGAAGCATCACGCCGGTTAGGTGGTGACGGAACGGTGACCTTCCTCGGATGGACTGACGGCGAACTAGAGGCCGGACTGCGCCAGCGTTGGGAGGTGGCGTACTGGATCAGACGGGTCAGGCCCGATGTCGTGCTCGGCCACGACCCCTGGCGCCGGTACCGCCTGCATCCCGATCACCGCAACGCGGGTTTCCTCGCCACGGACGGAATCGTGGCTGCTCGTGACCCACATTTCTTTCCTGAGCAGGGAGAGGTACCGCATCGCCCGGGCACGCTTCTCCTGTGGGAAGCCGACGAACCTGATCACGTCGAGAACATCGCCGGATTCGAGGATCGCAAGCTTCAAGCTCTGCTCGCGCATCGGAGCCAGTTCCGCTCAACGATGCTCATCGACGACGAAGCTTCGAGCGTCGACGCCTTCGCAGCACGCCTCAGAGACAGACATGCCAGTGCGGGGGCGGCCGCCGGGTTCCCGGCGGCCGAAGCCTTCAAGATCCTTCGCGACTTGTAGAGACTTCTTGGGCCCGCCCGCTTCCAGGAGGAAACGAGCGGGCTTGGCAGAAGCTAGGCCTTCTTGGCCGGAGCCCTTCGGGCCGTGGTCTTCCTGGCCGCGGTGGTGCGCTTGGCTGGGGCCTTCTTAGCTGTCGTGGTCCGTTTCGCGGCCGGAGCGACTCGCTTCACCGCCGCGGTCGTCCGCTTGGTGGCGGCCTTACGCGCCGTGGTGGCCCGCTTGGTCACAGCCTTACGCGCCGTGGTGGCCCGCTTGGCCACAGCCTTCGTCGCCGTCGTGGCGCGCTTGGTCGTGGCCTTACTTCGCCGTGGTGGCCCGCTTGGCCACAGCCTTCTTCGCAGTCGTAGCGCGCTTTGTCGTAGCCTTCTTCGCCGCGGTGGCGCGCTTTGTCGTAGCCTTCTTCGCCGCGGTGGCGCGCTTTGCGGGAGCCTTCTTCGCAGTCGTAGCGCGCTTGGCCGGCGCCTTCTTGACGGCCGTCCGCTTGGTTGCGGTTGACTTTCTGGTGGCCGTCTTCTTGGCGGCTGTGGTGCGTTTGGCAGCAGTCTTGTTGGCCGACGCGGCCTTCTTAACGGGGGTCATCGAACTCTCTCTCCTCAACGCTTCTTGGCCGACTTGGTTGCCTTGGCCGGGGACTTCTTGGCCACAGCCTTCTTAGCCGTAGCCTTCTTGGCCGGGGCCGCCTTCTTGCTTGCAGCCGCCTTGCCCCTCGAGTTGAGGGCGTCCTTGAATGCCGTTGCCGGGCGGAAAACGACCGCCTTGCGCGCCGGCACCTTGACCGTCGCCTGAGTCTGGGGGTTTCTCGCGGTACGCGCCGCGCGGGTCGTCGGGTCGAACGTTCCGAAGCCGAAGAGCGAAACTCTGTTGCCAGCCTTGATTTCGGCGACGATCGACTCAGTGACAGCCTCGACCGCAGCTTCGGAACGCTTCCTGTCGAGGCCAGCCTTAGCTGCGACTGCCTCGACCAACTCTGTCCTGTTCACCGCCACCTCCTGGCGTTTTGTTGGGGAAGTTCCCTGATATACAAGAGGTTTCGCGGCTGAAGGTCAAGCATTTCCCTTACACGACAAGGTGTTTCTATCCGAAAAGGGCAGAATTCCCTTACGAGACAAGGATTTTTGGCTCGAGAGCGTGAGAAAGAACTTCACCGATCTCCGAGGCCAAATGGAAGGTCATCGCGTCCCGCACAGCTTCGGGGACGTCTTCCAGGTCTGCTTCGTTGCGGGCAGGCAACACCACTTCGGTCAAACCAGCGCGGTGCGCGGCGAGCACCTTCTGCTTGACGCCTCCGATCGGAAGCACCTTGCCCTGAAGGGTTATCTCGCCCGTCATGCCGACTTCTGGCCTAACCGATCGTCCGCTCAGAAGGCTCACGATGGCCGTAGTCATAGTGACTCCGGCGGAAGGACCGTCCTTCGGAATGGCCCCGGCCGGAACATGCACGTGGATGCGCTTGTGATCGAACGCGTCCGGCGGCAGGTCCAAGTCACTGGCGTGCGCACGGGCATACGACAGAGATATCTGAGCTGACTCCTGCATGACGTCACCGAGTTGCCCGGTGATGATGAGCCCGGGATCCCCATCGGAGGAGCTGGCTTCGACGAACAGAACATCGCCTCCAACGCCTGTGACAGCTAGACCGGTCGCAACCCCCGGCACGGAGGTTCTCTCGGCCACCTCGGGCTGGTGCCTGGGCCGACCCAACCACGTCTTGACGTCGTCAGCATCGATGCGAAGCGGCTCCTGACCCTTCGACTCGGCACTGGCGACTTTGGCGGCGGCCTTGCGAAGCAACTTGGCCAGTTGGCGCTCCAAGCCTCGCACACCGGCCTCTCGTGTATAGCCGCTCACTATGACTCGAAGAGCGTCATCGGTGACGACCACTTCGCCATCGAGCAGACCAGCACGGGAAACTTGCCGGCCCAAAAGGTGGTCCCGCGCAATCGCGACCTTCTCGTCCTCGGTATAACCGTCGAGGTGTACGACCTCCATACGATCGTAGAGAGGACCAGGGATCTGCTCGGCCGTATTGGCCGTAGCCAGGAACAGGACATCCGACAAGTCCAGGTCCAGGTCCAGGTAGTGATCCCTGAAGGTATGGTTCTGGGCCGGGTCGAGGACTTCGAGCAGAGCAGACGACGGATCACCCCGCCAATCTGTTCCCAACTTGTCGACCTCATCGAGCAGGACGACAGGGTTGAGAGTCCCGGCATCCTTGATGGCGCGCACGATACGGCCGGGCATGGCACCGACGTAAGTACGACGGTGACCGCGTATCTCCGCCTCGTCACGAACGCCGCCCAGCGCAACACGGACGAAGCGGCGGCCCATGGCACGCGCGACCGACTCACCGAGAGAGGTCTTGCCAACACCCGGAGGACCGACCAGCGCGAGGATCATGCCACCTGTACCGCGCCGTCCGGCATCCTCGGGTGCGTCCTCGATGGCGCGATCGATGCGCAGCTTCCTGACTGCCAGGTGCTCGATGATCCGCTCTTTGACATCCTCAAGGCCGGTGTGGTCCGCGTCGAGCACGGACTTGGCTTCGTTTATGTCGAGCCGGTCGTCCGACCGAACACCCCACGGCAACTCGAAAACAGTGTCCAACCAGGTGCGGATCCAACCGTGCTCGGGGCTCTGCTCACTGGTGCGCTCGAGTTTGTCGATCTCGCGCCCGATGGCAGTCCGAGTGGCCTCGGACACCTCCAGGGTCTCCAGCTTCGAGCGGTAATCCGTGCCGTCTTCCCCGTCGCCTTGCTCACCGAGCTCCTTGCGAATAGCAGCCAGCTGCTGGCGCAACAAGTACTCGCGCTGAGTCCGCTCCATACCCTCTGCGACATCCGATCGAATCCGATCCTTGAGCTCCATCTCGGCCAGGGTCTCCCGGCCCCACCCGAGGACCAGATCGATCCGGCGGGCCGGGTCGAAGGTCTCGAGCAGCTCAACCTTGCGCTCGATGGACAGCTCAGGCCAGTAGCCGGCCAAGTCGGCGAGCTGGCTGGGACCTGATATGCCCCTCAAGAATTCGCCGATGCGTCCAATGCCGCGGTGCTCAGCTATGGCCTCGAAAACGGCTCGAAGCTCGCGCGTCTTATCCTGCAGATCCGCATTGATGGCCGGCTCTTCCACCAGCTCGACGTTCACCCATAGGGCGGCGCCGGCGACAGCAGTAGCGGCTCCGATAGTCGCCCTCTGGTGACCCGTGACGACGACCGCCAGGGTGCCACCGGGCAACGAGCCGGACCGCTCAACGGTCGCCACCGTGCCCACCCGCGCGAAGCGCCCGCTGCTGGCATCAGGACCCGCCGAATGGCCGATTCGAGGGACCAGCACCAGCTGGTCGCCCGCACCGGCGGCGGCCGCGACCGCCTCTCGAGCTTCGTCGGTCTCCAGGGCGAGAGTGATCGTCATCCCGGGGAGCACCACACCGGCGTCGAGAGGCAGTAGAGGCAGGGCTGAAGTTGCTATCGGAGACATTGGGGCTCCTGACTTGTAAGTGTGTAAGTGTGCCCAGGATAACGACCGTAGAAGGAAACTTGTTCCCGGGAGACTCAGATCTGAGGATTGGCTTCAGGGTACCGAGGAGGGCGGCCTCCGGGACCGGTCATACGTCACTTCCTCGGCCGATCAAGCGGGGCCATTCGCTGAGCCACCGGCGGGCATTCCCCGTCTTGGCGGGCCGAAACACACCAGCTCGAGCTCGAACCGCCAGGACCGGTAACCGGGTCGCTCCGTCCACTACCAGGTGCCGGCCACTACCAGGTGCCGGCGGCCCTGATCCGTAGTCAGAACGGCCTCGGGCGCCTGATAGCCATTTCCTCCCCCGACCGGACCAGCCGGGGCTTGGAGCACGTCCCGACGAGGCCCATTCAGAGGGTGATCAGGCCGGCCACCGCCACTGGCCGCGGGGATCGATCTCGAGCCACCCCAGCGCGTGCCGCAGGTCGTTGATTCGCGCCAGCATCTGCTCGGCCTTGACCCGGCTGATGCCTCGACGAAGATGGCCGGCGTCATCGAAGAGCTCTCGCTCGAGGCATCGCACCTGGGTGACAGCTGCCGTCTTGTCGCTCGGTGCCAGCGCAACCGGCACGGCGGAGTAGGCCTGCGAATCCCTTACGAAGGTCTTCGCTGATTCGATCAGGGTGGTCATCGTTGACCCCTTCCTCTCCAGCTCACCCACAGGTACGACTCAGACCTATGGACACCTCAGATTGTCGGCGCTGTATTCATATTCTCGGCCAACTAGACCCCAAAGCTTGACCAACTTCGTTGCCACTGCCAGTGACATTCGCCATGACGCCCGGGCCGGCGCGGCTCGGGCGGCGATGTGAGTTCCGCGAAGCGCTTCATCCGGGGGGCGCCGTGGCGGACGGCGGGACCGACCGCGTACAGTCACGGCCGATGACGACCGCCAAGGAAGTTGCCGTAGAAACCGACCTGGCCGTGCGGAGGCTGATCGCCCGCTACTGCCACCTGGTCGACGACCGGGACTTCGATGCCGCCGCGGCTCTCTTCACCGACGATGCTCGCTTTCGGGTGCTCGATCAGGACGTGATCGGCAGAGAGGCCATCCGAGCCTGGTTCGACACCATCCCACCGTCGATGTTCCATCACGTGACCAATGTGGTGGTCAGCAATGGCTCTCACCCCGGCACCTTTCACGCCGTCTCCGACCTGGCCGCCGGCGGCCAGGGCGAGTCGGGCTGGTCCACCTGGATGCTGGGTCGCTACCACGACACCTTTGTGGGCGAAGGACGAGATCTCCGATTCAGCCAGCGCATCATGACCGGTCGCTGAGGGCCGGAGTAACACCCGGCGGCATTCGACACACCCATGGCAAGGGCCGAGTGGCGGGCCCCCATGCTCGCTCAGCCACTGCGTCCAGATCGCCAGATCGGCGTGCTCAAAACGGGCGCATGGCTATTCGAGAGGAAGCTCGACGGCTTACGCTGCCTGGCGGTCCGCAACGGGGCCGAGCTGGAGCTGTGGTCCCGAAACCATCTGTCCTTCAAACGTCGTTTCGCCGGGCTGGTGGCCGCACTGTCTGCCTTGCCTGTTGACAGCTTCGCCCTCGACGGTGAGATCGTGGCCTTCGAAGGCGACCGGACCAGCTTCGCCCGGCTTCAAGCTGGAGGCCCCGAGCTGCTGGTCAGGTTCTGCGCCTTCGACGTCGTGCATCTGCTCGGCCGGGATACGACGATCATCCCCCTGCGCGACCGGATCGCTCTCGTCGAGCGGGCCCTGGAAGGAAGCTCGGAACTGATCGCCCTCACAGAGCGCCTCGTGGGCGATCCACTCGACCTGCTCAACGCCGCATGCGATCGGGGTTGGGAGGGGTTGGTCGCCAAGCGGGCCGATTCGCGTTACCGGTCAGGTCGCTCACCCGATTGGCGGAAGCTCAAGTGCACGGCGCGCCAGGAAATGGTGGTGGGAGGCTGGACCGACCCCTCCGCCAGCCGGGGCGGCCTGGGGGCCCTCATGGTCGGTTACTACGACGACGACGGCCGCCTCTGCTATGCCGGCCGGGTGGGCAGCGGCTTCGACGAGAGGGACCTGATGGCCCTGAGGTCTCGCCTGGCCGTCCTCGCAACCGACACGCCGCCCTTCGCCGCCCCGGAACCGGTAAAAGGGGCGCACTGGGTCGAGCCCGAGCTAGTCGTGGAGGTCGAGTTCAGCGAGTGGACCCCTGACGGCAAGCTCCGTCACCCCAGGTACCTCGGGTTGCGTCCGGACCTCGACCCATTCGAGGTCCGCCGCGAATGATGCCCATCCCGCTAGGGACCCGGAGCCCTGGAGACCTAACAGCTACCCTGATTGGTCGTGCTCAGGCGCCGGGCGCAGCGAACGCCTCGAACATCGGAAGACCCATCGATGGTCCTCATCATCTCGGCCAGCATGGGCGCGGGCCATGACGGTGCGGCCCGTGGCCTGGCCACGCGGCTCACCTCGGCCGGCCACTCAACCGATGTTCGCGACTTTCTCGACTCCGGTCCGCTGCACATTGGATCGGCCCTCAGGAGCGGTTACGAGTTCGAGCTCAAGCACGTGCCGGCTGCCTACGACGCGACCTACCGCCTGTGGTACCGGGCACCCTGGTTGTGCCCGCTGGTCACCTGGATAGTCACCCTTCTCACCCGGAGGAAGGTCCTGCGGTGGGTACGGGAGAGTCAGGCTTCCACCGTCGTGTCCACGTACCCGCTGGCCACCTTGTGCCTCGGCCGTCTCCGGGCGACGGGGCGCCTCCGTATCCCGGCCGTCAACTTCATCACCGATTTCGGAGTCCATCCCCTCTGGGTCCACGAAGGCATGGATCTCAATCTGGCCATCCACGACGGACCGGCCCAGATGGCCAACCGGAGGACCGGGCGGCCCGCGATTGCGTGCGGGCCGGTTGTCTCGAGCCGATTCGCCCCCGAGCAACTGCCGGAGCGGGTGCGGGCTCGACAAAACCTCGGTCTGCGCCCGGATCAGCGCGCCGTGCTGGTGGTGGCGGGGTCATGGGGTGTCGGCGACCTCCGGACGACCTGGAACGCCATAGCCGGCGACGGCCGCTTCACCCCCATGGTGGTATGCGGCCGCGACCCGCGGCTTCACGACCAGGTATCGGCCCTGGCCCGGGTCCACCCGGGCGATTCCATCGTCCTCGGATGGACAGATGACATGCCGGCTCTCATGGCCGCCTGCGACGCTCTGGTCGAAAATGCCGGCGGGCTCACCTCCCTCGAAGCCATGCGCGCCGGCCTACCTGTGGTGAGTTTCCAACCCATTGCCGGCCACGGCAGGGAGAACACCGCCGGGATGGCCGCAGCCGGGGTGGGCTGGCTAGCAGGCGACGCCGAGAGCCTGGCTGGCGCCCTGGCTGCCTTGACGGAGCCCGGACCATCAAGGGACGAACAGGTGAGCAAGGCGGCCGCCATGTTCCGGGCCGACGCGGCCGAGATCATTGGCGACGTGGCGGCGGTCCCGGCCATGGCCACCCCGGGCCGTCGCCCGGTTCTGACCCTGGTCAAGGTGGCGGCGGCATTGACCGCTACGGCCTCGCTCGGTTGGGCCGGTCTCACCTCCGGGGTGGCCCTGGCCGCCGAGGCGGGCGCGGGGGTCGCTCACCCGGTAGGCGACGAACCGGACGTCGCCTATATAGGGGTCCGGCTCGATTCCGCGGAGCTGTCGGACCCCGGCGTCGTAGGTGAGCTGCAGCACATGAATGTGACGGCCGTGGTGGACGACGCCACCGCGCTGGCGAACGTAACGGAAGTGCGCGACCTAGTACAGCGGGGCGTCAACGTCGAGAATGGCGGCTACGGCGACCTCACAGGGGACCATCACGACAGCGATTCACTCCCCTGGACCCGGGCCCAGCACGACGCCAAGGCCGGTTATGAGCTGGAGCTGCTGATCGGTCAGCCCGTCACAGTCACCGTCCCAGGGCGGCGGGTGAACGCTTTCGACCTCATCGAGTGCCGTAAAGCTCACACCTCGCTGGTGGTACCGAATCACATCCTGGACCCGGCCGCGTCGGCTGAGGTCGAAACGGTCGTCCACTTGAGTCCACGGCGCATCTATCTCATCAACGGTTTGGGCGCCACCCCCGCTCAGCTGTCGGCTTACCTCTCGCAGGTGAGCGCCAGCCTGCGCAGCGCCCACCTAAGCGCCACCCCGCTCGCCACGCTGGCGTGACCGGCGGAAATCGTCGGCCGTCGACGTCGCGGCCGTGGCGGCAGGTGGGTTTCTCCGTGGCCGGGATGGCCGCGGCGGCCGGCGCCGCCCATCTCCTTCCCGGGTCGGTCGCCTGGCGATCAGCAAGATGCCGGTTGCTGCCCCGTATCTCCGGCGTGGGGTCGCCCAGTCACGTAGCGCTGACCTTCGACGACGGCCCGGACCCGGTCTCCACGCCGCCCATTCTGGAAGCACTGGAGGCAGTGGGCTGGCGAGCCACCTTCTTCTGCCTCGGTTCACAGGCCAGGCGCTCCCCGGGACTCGTCCGCGAACTGGTCGACAGAGGCCATGAAATCGGCGTGCACGGCGACGCCCATACCAGCCATCTGCGCAGGCCCTACACGTGGACGGTCCCGGACGTCCAACGGGCTCGCGACACGATCAACGACCTGACCGGCGCAACGGCCCGGTGGTTTCGCCCGCCGTACGGAGCGGTGTCGGCATCCTCGCTGGTGGCCGCCAAACGGGCGCAACTCCAGCTGGTGCTGTGGACGTCCTGGGGCATTGACTGGAAACCAGACGCGACTGGTGCCACGGTGGCAGGCAATGTTCAACGCACCCTTCGTCCCGGGGCGACAGTTCTGCTCCACGATTCCGACATCACCTCAGCACCCGGAAGCTGGCGGTCCACGCTCGAGGCGCTGCCCATCCTGGCGGCCGCGTGGAGCGACGCGGGTTTGACGGTCGGACCACTGCGGGAACACGGACTGGCCGGATGGGCGCCATGAAGGTGCTGGCCGTGCTAGCCGTGGTTTCCATAATGGCGGCCGGCTGCAGTCAGAGCGCTCCGGCCGACGCCAGCGCCCCGGTGTTGAGCGTGGCCACCAGCCTGTACCCGCTGGCCCAGGCGATCGAGCAGATCGGCCAGAGCAAGGTCTCGGTCACCGACGTCGTACCCGCGGGTTCGGATCCGACCACCTTCACCCCGGGACCGGACCAGGCGGCCCAGCTACGGCGAGCCGGGCTTGTCGTCGATATAGGTGGTGGTTTTCAACCAGGGTTCGAGCGGGCAGCTATCGGGGCGCCGGATGTATTGGAGCTGCAAGTAAAGCTCGGAACCGCCAGCCCGTATCTCTGGCTGGACCCGAACACGATGCAAGAGGCGGTCACCTTGATGGCCGGCGCCATGGAAGCGGCCGATCCTGCGGCGGCCGGGCTCTTCCGCCAAGGGGCGCAGGCATTCGATGCGTCGGTCCAGTCCACCGGCATCGATTACGAGAGCACCCTTTCGGCCTGTCCGCGGGCGACCATCTTCACCGCCGACACGGCCTTTGCTCCCATGGCCGCCGACTACGGACTACGCGATGTGGATGTTGGATCGTCGGCCGCACCCTCAGTGACCGCCATCAGGGATGCGGCCCGCTCGGTTCAGGCCGTGGGCGCCACCACGGTGTTCTCAGAGCCCTGGCAGCCGTCCGGAACGGTCGATGCAGTGGCGGCGGCGGCCCACGTGAAGGTGCGCCTGCTCGACACGCTGGAAGGCTCTCCACCGGGCGGTTGGCCGCCGCAAGCCGACTACATCAAGCTCATGGAATCGAACCTGGGTGCGCTCAGTTCGGCCCTCGGTTGCCCGAACACGGCAACCGGCAATGACTGACCTCCTCAAAGGCCTCGACGCCTGGCCGGCTCATGCGACGGCGGGTTGGCTCTCGGCCGAACGTGATCAATTGGCGGGGCCCGCGGACACCACATTCCCGTGGGCCTCGGTGACCAAGATCCTGACCGCTATGGCGGTGTGGATCGCGGTGGAGGAAGGCACGGTGGCCTGGGATGAACCCGTCGGTCCCCCTGGGTCCACCCTCGCGCACCTGCTCGCCCACGCGTCGGGCCTGTCGGCAGACGACGACGCCATCCTGGCCCGCCCCGGACGACGCCGGATCTACTCCAACCGCGGCTTCGAGATCGCCGCCGGCCACCTGGCGCGGCGGGCCGGGATGAGCTTCGACGAATACCTGACCGCCGCCGTCACCGAGCCATTGGGGTTGGTTGGGACCACGCTCGGGGGATCCCCGGCGTCCGGGGCTTCCGGGCCGCTCAAGGACCTGCTCACCCTGGCGCGAGAACTGCTGGAGCCGGCTCTGATCAGCCGGGAGACGCACAAACTCGTTATCGAGGTGGCCTTCCTGGACCTGCCCGGCGTTCTTCCGGGTTTCGGGTTCCAGGAGCACAACGATTGGGGCCTCGGAGTGGAAGTCCGGGACAGCAAGAGCCCGCACTGGACTGGCGCCCTCAACTCACCTGAGACGTTCGGCCATTTCGGGCGGTCAGGCTCGTTCCTGTGGGTCGACCCCCAGCGGGGGCTGGCGCTGGCATCCCTGGCTGATCGGCCGTTCGGCCCCTGGGCGGCGGCGGCGTGGCCGGCCCTGTCCGATCAGGTCATCGCAGGCCGGGACCAGGCATAGGGCCGCCGAACTGGCCTGTTGGCCGATCAGGACTCTTCGGTCATGGCCAGCTCCTTGAAGGCGGCGAGCGCCCGCGGTGCCCAGACGGTCGCCGGGCCCCCGTTCATCAGGATGGCCACGCCGAGTGCTTCGGCCACCTCGGCTTCACTAGCGTTTTGACGGGCCGCGCCGCGTGCGTGCGCCGATATGCAACCGTCGCACTCCCTGGTGACCGCGATGGCCAGGGCGATGAGCTCCTTCACCCGGCCGGGAAGGGCGCCGTCGGCCAGGGCGGCCCGCTGCATGGCCGCATAGCCACCGACAACTTCGGGAATGTGCTCGCGAAGGTCGCGAGCCGGTTGCCTCAACTCACCGAGAACCTCGTTGGGATGGATCATGCTCCCGACCTCCTAGCAAGTGGTCCATGCAGGCCCGAAGGCACATCGTGTACGGCCCGAGTGGCGAACATAGCGCCCGCGCCCCGCCGGCCGGTGCCTTTGTGGATGAACCCCAACTCGGGGGCACCGGCTGGTCCGCACCCGGAGCAAACCCAATCCCTATTGGGTGCCGCGCCCAGGAGAAGACCGTGGGATCCACGAACGGCGTTCAGATCTCCCGGACGTGGGCTCCCGGTGGAGAATCCCACCGCCTATTCTCGAACCTCATCAACGGGACAAAGCACCTGAAGGCCACGTGGGCTCCGAAGCGCCGTCTGAACCGGCGTTCCCGTTGGACCGCGCTGGTCGCCGGCCTGGCGATCGCCGTGGTACCACTGGCCTGCGGCGGCTCGTCGTCAGCGCCGAAGGGGAATCCGGAAACACTGCTTCATGAAGCCAAGGCCACTCTCGACGCGGCGAGCTCGGTGCATTTCAAGTTGACGAGCAGCAACGTCGGTTCGGGAGGTACCAGCCTCACCGGAGGCGAAGGAGACCTGGTCCGGCCCGATTCGATGCAAGGGACGTTCACCGTCACCATCGCCGGCTTCTCGGCGGACGTAAAGGTCCTCACCAAGGGTGGCGTCTTCATGGCCCAGCTTCCCTTCAGCTCGGGTTACAAGGTCACGAACCCATCCAGCTTCGGGCTGACCAACCCGGCGGAACTGATGAACCCGAACACCGGGCTGACCAACCTGCTGACCGAGGCTCAGAACCCTCGCTTCAGCGGGCAGGAGCGGATAGGGGGTGAGCTGCTCTACATCATCACCTTCACCGTCCCGGGTTCGACGATACCGGTACTCCCCGACTCCAACCCATCCCAACCGGTGGACGGCTCGGCGGCCATCAACCCGAGCAACCATCAGCTGCGCCAGATAACGCTGGTGGGACCCTTCACCAGCAAGTCTTCCAACAGCACGTTCACCTTGACGCTCACCAACTACAACGAGCCGGTGACCATCACGCTGCCCCCGGCATCCTGATTTAGCACGATGATGGTCACAGAGGTCGGCCGGAGCGACCGGTGGCGACTGGGGCTGGCGGCGACGGCGGTGCTCCTGGCCGCGGCCGACACCTACGTGGTCGTCGTGGCGCTCCCGTCCATCATGGCCGGCGTCGGCGTGGGCCTCGACCGACTCCAGCGGGCCACGCCGATCATCAGCGGGTTCCTCCTCGGCTACACCGCCGTACTGCCCTTGATCGGTCGGTTGGCTGACCTGGCCGGGACCGGACCGGTGTTCGCGGGGTGCTTGGTGGCCTTCGGCACCGGTTCGGTACTCACCGCAACCGCGCACGCCTTGCCCGTCGTCGTGCTCGGGCGGGCCATCCAGGGAGTCGGAGGGGGCGGGCTGGTGCCCGTGACCATGGCCATGGTTGCAGCCCGCTGGCCGCCCGACGGCCGCGGCTTGCCCCTGGGCGTCGTCGGGGCCCTGCAGGAGCTCGGCAGCGTCATCGGCCCCCTCTACGGTGCCGCCATCGTGGCGGTGGCTTCCTGGCGAATGATCTTCTGGATCAACGTTCCTGTCGTCCTCGTCCTGGGGTTCGGGTTCTGGCTGGCTGGTCGCGCCGGCGGTCAGGCCCGCATTGACGATCCCCATGGGGTCGACGGTCGGGCGGAAAGGGACGACAAGAAACCCCGGGGCCGGTTCGATGTCATCGGAGCATTCCTCGCCGTGGTGGGCCTCGGGGGCCTTCTGGTCGGCCTGGACGCTCCCGCCAGCCTGGCAACCAGCGCTTCCCTCGGCCAGGCCTACACGCCCGAGGCGAGCGGACCGTGGAGCCCGTTCAGCACGCCCATCGTGCTCGCCTCGCTGGGTCTCCTCGTGCTGTTCGTGGCCTGGGAGCTGGCGGCCCCGACCGGGGTCCGGCCCCTCGTCCCGATGGGAAGGGTGACCGCCGTTCTGGGTCGGGCCGATGTCCCCGGAGCGCTGTTGCTGGCCGGGGTCCTGGCCTGCATCGTGGTGGCCTTTTCCACCGCCGACCCGAGCCGGCAGGTCGTAGCTTCGAGCGCTCCGATCCTGGGCCCGCTCGTGGCCGTCCTGGTCGTGCTGTTCCTGCTCCGTGAGCGGCATACCGCCCATCCGCTGATCGAACCGGACGCCCTGGCCCGCCGCCCGGCGTGGGGCTCGCTCGTGGTGAACCTCGCTCTCGGTGGCGCCTTGATGGCCGCTCTGATCGACGTCCCGCTCTACGCCCGCTCCACGGTCGATCCGAACTCGGAGGTGTCGGCCGCTTTGGTGCTGGTCCGGTTCCTGGTCGCCGTTCCCGTCGGAGCGCTCATCGGAGGGGCGCTGTGCCGGCGGCGGGCCCTAGCGCCGGCGATCGCAGCCCTGGGCATGGGGCTGGCCGCCGCCTCCTTCATCCTCATGACGACCTGGAATCAGACATCCCTCGGCGGCGGCCCGAGGCCGAGCGATGTCGAACTGATCGTCTGTGGGCTCGGGTTCGGCCTGGCCATCGCGCCGGTGAACGTGGCCATCCTGGGGGCGGTGAAGCCCAGCTTGCACGCCCTGGCCAGCGCCCTGGCCGTGGTGGCCCGCACGATCGGAATGCTCGCCGGCTTGTCGGCACTGACCGCTATCGCCCTGCACCGCTTCTACCAGTCTCAGGCGAAGATCGGCTCGCCCCTGGTCCTGTGCCCTAAGGACCCGACCAACTGTGCGCCGTACAACACGGCGACGACCAACGCGCTGATCGGTGAGCTTCACACCATCTTCGCCGGGGCGGCGGTGTGCGCCATCGTGGCCGGAGTGCTAGCGGCGGTCCTCTTGCGACCCGAGGGCGATGACCTGGTCCTGGCTACCGTTGATGGTGAGGGCACCACCACGTGGTCCGGCCGCCGACCGTCGCCCGCATGAGGGGAGTGTGGTCTCGCGGGCAAAGACCGCCAGAGTGCCGGTGCGGTTCGAGATCGCCCATGTGGGATCCCCCCCGCTCTATCAGCTCAGCCAGTCCGGCGGACAGGTGGCGGTGAAGCCGGCGCAGCTCGGCGGGAGTGAGGGAGTCGCACGACCGGTGAGGAGCCAGTCCCGCCCGCCACAGGACCTCGTCGGCGATCAGGTTGCCTACGCCGGCCAGCTTGGCCTGGTCCATCAAGCGGGCCTTCAGGGCCACATGACTGCCATCGAGGGCGCGGCGCAGGTCCCGTGCGCTCACGCCGAGTGCATCGGGTCCGAGCCGGGATTCATCAGGATCCAGCTCCACCCCACCCAGACGGCGGGGATCCCGGACCGCCATCCAGCCGCCATCGGCGAACCTCACGGTGAAGCGGTCGTGCCTACCGTCGGCTCCGGCTGAGTAGAGGAGGCGCTCGAGGCTGGCCAGGCCGTCAACGATCAGGCGCCCACTCATCCCGAAATGCACGCCGATGACGGATTCCCGTTCGTCCATGGTCGGCCCGACGTCGAGGAGCAGGAGCTTTCCTTTGCGCCGGGCCTGCTGGAACCGGCGGCCGGCCAGTGCGCTGGCGATACCCTCGGGATCCAGGCCCCGCTTCAGATACCAAAGGTCAGGGGCCGCGACCCCGCTGATCGGTCGGGCCAGGGCCCGCTGTTCGGCCAGCGACCGGTACCCCTCGACCTCGGGCAGCTCGGGCACTAGATCGTGGTAGCCCTGGCAAAGACAGCGTCGAGCATGGCCTCGGTGAGCTTTCCGGTGAACGTGTTCTGCTGACTGGGGTGGAACGAGCAGATGATGACCTTGCCGTCCGGGGCGACCATCTCGACGCCATGGCCGAATCGTGGCCGCGGTCTGACGCCGAGCAACCGGGTGACGGTGAGATAGGCGAACTGTCCCAGCGCGATCACGACCCGCACCGACTCGAGGGCGTCCATCTCGCGCACGAGGAAGGGAAAGCACCTATCCCGTTCCTCCGGCGTGGGCTTGTTGTCAGGCGGAGCACAGCGAACCGCGGCGCAAACCCAGGCACCGCGGAGCTGCAAGCCATCGTCGGCGCTGGTACTCGTGGCCTGGTTGGCCAGCCCGGCGCGATGCATCGATGCGAACAACCAGTCGCCCGAGCGGTCGCCGGTGAACACCCGACCGGTGCGATTGCCTCCGTGAGCGGCTGGGGCCAGTCCCACCACGGCGATGGACGCACGCGGATCGCCGAAGCCGGTTACCGGCCGGCCCCAGTAGGTCTCGTGCGTGAACGCGGCACGGGGTGAGGCCGCGACGGCTTCCCGCCAGGCCACCAGCCGGGGGCAGGCCCGGCAGGCCACAATCTCCACCGCCAGTCGATCCAGCCGGCTCGGGCCGTCTTCCACGCCGGAGACACTAGGTTGGCGACCCGAGATGGCCACAACCCCCCGTCGCCCGAGCCGACGCAGGCCGGGTCCTTCCCGACCCCCGAACACCCTTGTGCTGCTTGTACGCCACGGGGTGACCCCCACGACCGGGAAGGTTCTCCCCGGGCGAGCGCCGGGACTTCACCTGGCCGATGCAGGCCTTCTACAGGCGGAAGCCCTCGCCGCCCGGCTGGCCGCCTGGGCGCCACCGGCGAGCGCCGCCGGAGGAAAGCGGCCCCGGATCAGCGCCGTGTACGCCTCGCCGCTGGAACGCACGCGCCAGACGGCAGCACCGATCGCGTCGGCCCTCGGCCTTCGGGTCAAGATCGACCGCGGGCTGCTCGAATGCGACTTCGGCGAGTGGACCGGGGCTGAGCTCAAGAACCTGGTCAAGCTCCCGGAATGGACCACGGTCCAGCGCTACCCCAGCGGGTTCCGCTTCCCGGGGGGCGAATCTTTTCGCGGCATGCAAACCAGGATCGTCAGTTCACTCTCCACCCTGGCCTCCGGACATGCCGGCGAGACGGTTGTCGCCGTCTCTCATGCCGATCCCATAAAAGCGGCCGTCGCCGACGCTCTCGGCTCACATCTGGACCTCTTCCAACGGATCGTCATCTCTCCCTGTTCGGTCACGGCGATCAGCTACGGACCGGCCGGGCCGAGCGTGCTGACGGTGAATTCAACAGCTGGGCTGGCCGAGGTGGGGGCGAAGTGAGGAGCAAGGGTTGAGCCGCTCATTCGAGCTCCCCGAGGTCGAATGGACGACGGTGGGGACTATTGGAGAACCGGGTCAGCGCACCTTCTATTTCCAGGCCCGCCAGGGCGACCAGCTCATCACTCTGAAGCTGGAGAAGCAGCAAGTCGCAGCGATGGCCCGGTTCCTTGGCGAGATCCTCTCGGACCTTCCCGTTCCCGGCGACGTGCCCGGCGACGAGATCCTGGAGCTCGTCGAACCGGTCGAGGCCGAGTGGGTGGTCGGCGCTATACAGCTCGCCTACGACAGCTCGGCCGACCGGATCGTCGTCCTGGCCGAGGAGATCGGAGCGGTCGACGAGGAAGATGATGAAGAGGAAGACGACCGGACACCCGATCCAGATCGAGGGGCGGGCCGGCTGGGCCTGACCCGGCCGCAGGCGGCCGGCCTGGTGCGACGGGGGTGGGACCTGGTCAACGCCGGCCGACCCCGCTGCTCGCTGTGCGGCCACCCCATGGACCCAGAAGGCCACTCGTGCCCCCGGACAAACGGCCACCGTCCCCCCTCGCCCTGACCGTTCTCTCGTCCGGCCGGATCGAGGTCCAAGGGCGGATGCCGTGGAGCAGCAACGGCACCTACCTGGTGACAGTCGCCGCCGGCGAGGCGTTGTCCATCGCCGCGGTGTACAAGCCGGGACGAGCGGAGCGACCTCTCTGGGACTTCCCTGACGGCCTGTACCGGCGGGAGGTGGCGGCCTACGAGCTCTCCGAGGCCCTCGGTTGGGGCTTCGTGCCACCGACTCTGGAGCGCAACGACGGGCCGATGGGGCCCGGCTCACTGCAGATGTTCGTGGATGCAGACTTCGAGCAGCACTACTTCACGCTGATGGAGGACGATCGCCATCACGACGCTCTGAAGCGCATGGCCACCTTCGACCTGCTCGCCAACAACGCCGATCGCAAAGGTGGGCACTGCCTGCTTGACGCCGACGGCCGGATCTGGGGGATCGACCATGGCCTGTGCTTCCACACCCAGCCCAAGCTCCGCACCGTGATCTGGGACTTTGCCGGCGAGGAGCTGCATCCTGACGACTCGGCCGACATCGCACGATTCGTGGCCGCCGGCCTACCCGAGTCGCTCCGAAGCACGCTGCACAAGGACGAGGCCCGGGCCCTCGAGGCCCGGGCCCACGCCCTGCTCCAGCGGGGCCGCCTGCCCGAACCACGCCGCGACCATCCCTACCCCTGGCCACTGGTCTGACCAGGCAGGGACCGGGTGGATCGAGGTCAGCCGGTAGGGATCGGGAGCGTCGTCAGCCCCGCTGCTGCAAAGCCTCAATCAGCTTTGGCAGGACCTTCTTCACGTCGCCCACGACCCCCAGGTCGGCGATCGAGAAGATCGGAGCCTCTTGGTCCTTGTTGATAGCGACGATATTCTTCGAGTTCTTCATCCCGACCATGTGCTGGGTGGCGCCCGAGATACCGCAGGCGATGTAGACGGTCGGTTTCACGGTCTTGCCGGTCTGGCCGACCTGGTGTGAGTACGGGACCCAGCCGGCGTCGACGATGGCCCGGGATGCACCGGCCGCACCCCTGAGCAGCTTGGCCAGGTCCTCGATCATCTTGTACCCGTCTGCCTCACCGAGGCCCCGCCCACCGGACACCACCACGGAAGCCTCGTCCAGCTTGGGGCCCTCCGACTCCTCGACGTGCGAACCCAGCACCGTGGCCCCGCCCGAAGCCCCCAGGTCCGGCACGGCCCAGGTGTCCACCGAGGCCGGGCCGCCACCGCTCGGCTCCGCCGCAAACGACTTGGCTCGCACCACATAGACCCCCGGGGGCGACCCGGTAAAGCGTGCTTTCAACACTTCGGTACCGCCGAAGATGGCGTGCTCGGATACGAGGTTGCCGTCGGCTTCCTCGAGCCCGACGATGTTCGTCAAAACGGGGCGGTCGACTTTCACTGACAGCCGGCCGGCGATGTCCCGCCCGTCGTAGTTCTGCGCCACGAAGACGGCGTCAGGACCATTGCCGGCCTCGATCTGCGCCGCCATGGCTGCGGCTACCGCGGGGCCGGGGAGGCCGAAGCCGAGATCGCCGACAGTGTGGAGGGTGCTCGCCCCGTGAGCACCCGCATCGGCGGCCAGAGGCCCGGCGTCGCCCCAGGTGACACCCTCCACTGTGCCGGCCAGTTCGCGCGCCCCGGTGAGGAGTTCCAGTGAGACGGGCGAGATTTTGTCGCCGCCGCGGTCCACTACGACCCAGATCTTGTTCAATGCCATCAGTTGGTGGCCTTTCTTGCCTATATGACCTTGAGCTGCTCGAGGAAGGCCACGATCTTCTCGTGGGCGTCCCCTTCGTCTACGACGATCTCACCCGCTTGGCGCGCCTCGGCGGGTTGCACCGACACGACCTCCTGGCCAGCCCCGGCGGAACCGACCGCGCCGGCGCCGACACCGAGGTCGGCGACGGTGACTTCGTCCACCGGCTTGCCCTTGGCGGCCATGATCCCCTTGAAGGAGGGGTAGCGCGGCTCGACGACCCCGGCCGTGACTGTGATGAGAGCCGGCAGTGACACCTCGACCTCGTCGTAGCCGGCCTCGGTCTGCCTTTCGACGTGGACCTTGCCGTCAGAGACGGTGACCTTTTTCGAGAACGTCACGGACGGCAGCCCGAGGATCTCGGCCACCTGGACTGGCAGCGTGCCCGTATAGCCGTCGGTCGATTCAGTGGCGGCGATGACCAAGTCCGGCTCGGCCCGCTTGATGGCCGCGGCCAGGACCTTGGCTGTGCCCAGGGCGTCGGATCCGGCCAAAGACGGATCACTGACCAGGATGGCCTTCGCCGCGCCCATGGCCAGCGCGGTGCGCAACCCGCTGGTCTCGCTGTTGGGGGCCATTGAGACCAGTGTGACCTCACCCCCGCCGGCCTGTTCCGCCAGCTGCAGGCCCATCTCGACGCCGTAGGAGTCGGATTCGTCGAGGATCAGCTTGCCTTCGCGAACCAAGGTGTGGGTGCCCGGATCGAGCTTGGCCGGCGCAGCCGGATCGGGGATCTGCTTTACGCAGACGACAACGTTCATGTCCCCATTCTCATCGACGGGGTCTGGGCGGCGCCACTTCGGGCCGCATCTGAGGTCCGGCCGGAATAGTGACCATTTGGCCCGAACGGGCCCGCTACGAGGAGACCGCCGCGGGGCTGACGGGGCTGGTCCCGCCCGGCTCACGTGCCGACCCGGGGCCGGTGCCGGCCGGTCCGTGGCGCCGCAGCCCGACCGAACCACCGGTCGAGGCTGCTACGGTGCGCAGGTCGTGGCCCCTTCCGACGAGGTGCGACTCGTTGTCCCAGCCCGACCCGAGTTCCTGCGACTGGCCCGGGTCACAGCAGCAGGCTTAGCTGGGCGCTTGGGTTTCAGC
The DNA here is from genome assembly GCA_963851245.1 of uncultured Acidimicrobiaceae bacterium. GTDB lineage: Bacteria > Actinomycetota > Acidimicrobiia > Acidimicrobiales > Palsa-688 > CAWKOH01. Next base: position 61,080 of record CAWKOH010000001.1, read on the forward strand.
TACGACGAGGTCGAGGACCTGCGCCTCGCCATCGACGAGCTCTGCTTCGGGCTCACCGGACCGACCGGGAGACACGGAACGGTGGAGCTGGTGTACGTGATCGAGGAGGGCGCTCTGATCGTCGAAGGCATCGGTCACTTTCTCGAGGACATCGCTCCCATCATGCTGACCGACCTGTCGCGGATCATCCTCGGCGCTCTGGTCGACGAGCACGACCTCAGCTCGGAGCCGAACGGACCGCACTTTCGCCTGGTCAAGCGCCGACACTCCAACTCCTCGTTGGCCGGTGACTGACCGGGATCCGCTGAAGGAGACGTTCGCGGCTTACGCCCGGACCGGCGACATCGTGCTGCGGGACCAGCTCGTCGCCTCCTACATGGGGCTGGCCTCGTACCTGGCCCGGCGCTTCGCCAACCGGGGTCAGCCGTTGGAAGATCTGACCCAGGTCGCCGCCCTCGGATTGTTGAAGGCCGTCGATCGGTACGACCCTGGCCTGCAGATCGAGTTCTCCACCTACGCGACGACGACGATCGTCGGGGAGCTGAAACGCTATCTGCGCGACAAAGGCTGGGCGGTCCGGGCCCCGCGGCGGATGCAAGAGCTGTATCTGAACCTGAGCCAGGTCGTCGACCCGTTGGGCCAGGAGCTGGGCCGCTCCCCGACCATCGCCGAGGTCGCGGCCGAGGTGCAGGTGTCCGAAGAGGAAGTCCTCGAAGCTCTGGAGGCAGGCCAGGCCTACCGCTTCGCTTCCCTCGACGCTCCCAAGCCCGATGGCGAGAGCAGTGAGCCGATCAGCAGCACTCTCGGCGAAGAGGACGAGGAGCTGACGCGTGCCGAGCAGAGAGCCACCCTCGCTCCCCTCCTCGACAAGCTGCCGAGTCGCGACAGGCAGGTGGTGCACCTGCGGTTCTTCGAGGGGTTGACCCAATCCGAGATCTCCCGGCGGCTCGGCATCTCGCAGATGCAGGTGTCACGTTTGTTATCGCGCAGTGTCGCCCAGCTTCGGTCCTTCGCGCAGGAGGCCGAGGCGACGGGCGAAGCCTGATCCGTTGAAGCTCCTCCTGATCGTCAACGCCTCGGCTTCGTCGGTCACGGCGCGAGCCCGGGTGGTCATACAGAAATCCCTGTCAGCAGACCACGAGGTCACCTTCGCGGAAACCAGCCGCCGGGGTCACGCCACCCGGCTGGCTCAGGGCGCGGCAGCCAAGGGCACCGACGCCGTGATAGTCCTTGGCGGCGACGGCACTCTGAACGAGGCGGCCAACGGGCTGGCCCACACCGACTGCGCCCTCGGCGTCCTGCCGGGCGGATCCACGAACGTGTTCGCGCGCACCATCGGGATGACGAACGACCCTATAGAGGCGACCGGTGAGCTCCTGGCGGCGCTGGGATCCGGGCTGGGCGGAATCCGGTCCGTCAGTCTGGGAAACGTCAACGGCCGGCGTTACCTCTTCCACGTCGGCGTCGGTTTCGACGCCGCAGTCGTGGCCCAGGTCGAGAAGAGATCGGCCCTCAAGCGCTACCTCGGGCACGCTTTCTTCGCTTATGCAGCCCTCGACACCTGGGCTCGCCACTATGACAGGCGCAAACCCCACTTCGCCCTCACTCTTCACCGGCGGGACGGCGAGGAGATCGTTGTGAACGACGGCTACCTAGCTCTGATGCTGAAGACCAACCCCTACACCTTCCTCGGGGAACGGCCGTTCGACCTCGCTCCGGGGACGGGGCTGGACACGCCGCTCTGCGCTGTTGTGGTGAGGTCATTGGGGGCGGTCACCATGCTCAGCCTGACCGCCTCGGCCTTACGGAGCCAGGAGGGCATCGGGCATCACCGCAAGGTGACCACCGTCACCGATGTGGTGCGGGCGGTCCTGACGCCCCTCGGCACGGTGCCCTATCAGGTTGACGGGGACTACTTGGGCGAAACGGGGAGGCTGGAGTTCACGTGGGAGCCCGACAGCCTCCGCCTTATCGTGCCCCACTGAGGGCGGCCCGGGCAGGCCGATTTCGTTAACCAAAAATTACGATTTGGCGGACCGAAGCCTTGCATTCGGTTCACCTGCCATTTACGCTGTTGCCGCCTGCGGTGAACACACATTTTTGGTGTTACAACGCACGTGATAGATTTCACAATCTCCGGAAAGGTAGTGGTCGCGTGGCGCTCACTTGGAGCCGCAGTATCGAGTGGGACGTGGACGACTGGCGCGATCAAGCAGCGTGCCGCAGCACCGACCCTGACCTGTTCTTTCCTATCGGCAGCACCGGGCCCGCGATTGAGCAAATTGAATCGGCCAAGTCGGTTTGTATGCAGTGCGAGGCGCGCAAGGCCTGTCTCGAGTTTGCGCTGGCGACCAACCAGGAGTCCGGCATCTGGGGTGGGACGTCGGAGGAGGAACGCCGCAAACTGCGCAAGGCCTGGATCGCTCAGCAACGGCGAGCCTCCTGACGCTCCCGCCCCGTCCCAACGAATTGGCACCAACGAATCGTCAGGGACGAAATCTTCACAACGACGCCCGGCAATGACGCCGGGCGCTTTCGCGCCCGGCGGCCAACGGCGGCGGCGGCGGCTCCTACAGCTGTTCGAGGTCCTCGTTGGCGTGATCGACCGGGATGGCCATTTCGACCACGGTCCCGCCATCGTTGTACATCGATATGGCCCCGCCCATCTGAGCGATCACCAACCCGCGAACGATCGACAGTCCGAGGGTCGATGTGCCGTTGACCGAGAAGCCGTCCGGCAACCCGACACCGTTGTCTCGAACCGTCACACGAAGCTCCTCGTCGGAGCGTTCCAGCTCTATGTCGACCAGAAGTGGGCCAGACCTCCGGCCCCCGCTCGGCTCTTCGACGCCTTTGTGCGCCGGGTCACAGGCCGCCACACCTGTAGCCTCGCCGGGCGTGTCGTAAGCGGCCCCGCCCTCGTCCTGGCGGGCGGGAAAAGCGTGCTCGGCAGCGTTCTGCAGCAGCTCCGTGATGACGACCGCCAGGGGCGTGGCCACCGACGCCTGCAGCTCGCCCGCCTCACCGCGGTAGGTGATCTGCAGGGGCCGGTCAGGCCTTCCCATGTCCTCGGCCATGCGCACCAGCGACGGCAGAATGTCGTTGAAGTCGACCTCATCGGTCGTGTCCCTCGACAGGATCTCGTGCACGACGGCGATGGAGCGGACGCGTCGCTCCGACTCCTCCAGGGCCTGCCGGGCCTCGCCCGCGGGCATGCGGCGATACTGGATCCTGAGGAGGGACGAGATCGTCTGCAGGTTGTTCTTGACTCGGTGATGCACCTCGCGAATGGCGGCATCCTTGGACAGCAGGAGCCGATCCCGACGGCGGATGTCGCTGACGTCCCTGAGCAGTACGAGCGACCCGGTGACCGAACCCTGATCGATGAGCGGGACGCAGCGGATGATCACCGACATGTCCCCGTCACCGGCTTCTTCCACGGCGGGGAGGTGCGTCTGATATGCGAGTGCGACCGCCGAGTTCTGCAAGCCGGCCTCATCGAGCCGGACCCCCTCCAGGCCTGAGTAGACCCCGATGCGGTGCAAGGCGTTGACCGCATTCGGCGACGCGTAGTCCACCCGGCCGCTGCTGTCGAGGACCAGGACCCCGTCCCCGACCCGCGGGGCCTCGGTGACGAGCGGTTCGTCCACCGGAAAGGGGAATTCGCCGTGGGAGATCATGCGGGCCAGGCGGTCGAAGACCTCGATGTAGACCCGCTCGAGCACTCCCGGACGCCGACCGACGGTAAGGGCCGATTCCCGGGTCATGATGGCGACGAGTTGGCCCTGCCATCGAACGGGAATGCAGACCAGCCTGGCACTCTCGCTTCGACTGGGGATGGCGACTTCGCCTTCTACGACGCTGCCGAGACTCCATGCTCGGGAGATGATGGGGCGATCGGCCTCCCCCATGACCTGGCCCACGAGGTCGTCCAGGTGGAGAGTCTGATTCGTGGTCGGCCTGACCTGTCCGACGACTACGAAGGAGTCCGACGAGTTCCGCACCGGCACAAAGAGCAGAAGATCGGCGAAGGACAGGTCGGATAGAACACCCCAGCCGGCGACCAACCGCTGCAGGTGGGTGACCACGGGACCCTCGAGATCGGTGTGCTCTGTGACCAGGTCCGCGAGTGTGGCCACGACTCAGGCCCAGATTCCTTCGCCCAGGCGCAGAAGGCCGGGCAGGTCATGAATGTCGCTCTCGTACTCCGGGACGCTGGCTACCACCTCAGGCCGGACCTGCAGCTGCTTGCGGAGCCCGGCTTGCCGGCGGGCCACCAGGGCGAAGTTGCTGAAGTTCTCCCCCACCTCGGCCAGCACCCGAGCCAGTTGCCCCTCGTCTGCGTCGACCATCTCCGCCAGCCCGTCCATCTGGGCCAGCAAGGCGGCGTCGTCGGAGACCTGGGCGGCTCGCCGTTCCACCGCCTCGTCCAGCAGATACTCGGGCAGAACCTTGTTCAGGACGAGCGCACCGAGATGGAACCCCTTCGCCGACAGCACCTTGATGAAGAACTCTCCCTCCCGCACAGGGGCCGCTTCCAGCGTGGTCACCACGACGAAGGTGGTGCGGTTGTCGCGAAGCAGGCGTTCAACGGCATGGGCTCGCTCAACGAACCCCCCGTACATGGTCTGGAACAGGATGAAGAACTCAGCAATATCCTCCAGGAACTGCGAGCCGAGAATGCGATCGGCCACCTGGTAGAAAGGCCGCGAAGCCATGTTGACGAGACGGCTCTGGTAGGGCGCGATCAGCAGCCGGAGCAACCGGGAGGAAAAGAAGTCGGCCATCCGGCGTGGCGCTTCGATGAAATCCAGGGCGTTGCGGGTGGGCGGGGTATCCACCACCAGGAGGTCGAAGTCCCCGCTCGAGTGAATCTCGTAGAGGCGCTCCATGGCGATGTAGTCGTGGCTCTGGACGAACTTGCCTGAGATGTTCTGGTAGAGCGGATTGGTCAGGATCCGCACCGCCGTCTCCCGATCCGGGGCGTGGCGACGAACCAGGTCGTCCCAGCTCTGCTTGGTGTCAAGCATGGCCGCCCACAGCTCCCCGCGGGGGCGGACCCCGGCGGCCTTGAAGGCAGCCGGGTCAACTCTCCTCTCCACGTTGCCGAAGCCCTCCAGGCCGAGCGCGTTGGCCAGGCGCCGGGCCGGATCTACGGTCACCACGAGCACCTTGCCGCCGAGCCGGATCGCAGCCATGGCCGCGGCCGCGGCGGCGGTCGTGGTCTTGCCCACTCCTCCCGAGCCGCAGGTGATAACGATCTCCCGGGAGGCCATCAGGCCCTCGATGCTTTCGGCCCGGGCCTCGACCGCCGGATTCCGGCCGGCCATCAGTAGCCGAGCTCCCCGGAAAGGGCGTCGGCCAACTGGTGGGTGGCGCGTAACCCGTGGGACCGGAAAAACAGGTAGGGCATGTACAACAGCGGTACGGACGGATCTATGGCGTCGCGAAGTCGCTCGAGGTGCTCCGTGCGGGAGCGACGCATGCTGACGGTAAGGCGGGCGGCCTGCATCAGGTCGCCGACCGGGCCGCCGAGGGTCGCCTCGATCATCTCGATGGGCTGGGGCTGATCCAGCCGCTCGAAGACTTCCTCCTCGCCGCGACCGAAGAGCTCCGGGAGGACCCGGTTCACCACGACAGCGGCCAGATCGACATTGGTCTCCTCATGCAGCCGCCCGGTCAGCTCCAGCGTCTCGCTGACGGGCATCTCCGAAGGAGTCGCCACCACAACGACACCGGTCGTGGCCGGGTCCTCCAGGATGTCGAGCATCCAGCCCGTCTGCTGGCGCACCAGGCCAACCTGAACGAGCTGATTGATGGCTTGGGGAGCGGTCAGCTGGCCGACGATGTGCCCGGTCGCCGAGGCGTCCACAACCACGAAGTCGTAGTGCCCTTCTTTGACCTCCCAGCACAGCTTTCCGACAGTCACGATCTCCCGCACGCCCGGAGCGGCCGAGGCGACGAAGTCGAACATCTTGGCCAGCGGACCGATCCGGGCCACCAGGGGGAGCTTGAGCTGAAGCGAGAGGTACTGCTTCAGGGAAGCCTCGGTGTCCATGGACATGGCCCACAGCCGCGGCGCGATCTGCCGCTCCTCGAACGCGAAGGGGGTGGTCTCGTAGAAGTCGGCGAGGTTGCCCTTGGCATCCACCTCACAGACCAGGGTACGGTGGCCTCGGTCCGCGGCCAACCAGGCCAAGGCGGACGCGATGGTTGTCTTACCCACTCCCCCTTTGCCCGTGACGAAGACCAGTTTGCGGTCGAGAAGGTCACTCAAGCCGGGCCTCTGCCTTCCCGGACCGGACCAACCGGATCAGCGCACGCCGGCACCGAAGCCGACGCGCCGGTCATCGCTGGCGGCATTGACCTCGACATAAGCGATGCGATCCGAGGGGACCCCGACGCGGCGACCCCGGCGGTCGGTGAGCCACAAGACCCCTTTCTCGGCCGCCAGGGACTGCTCGATCTGCGTGGTCAGGGCATCGGCGTCGGTCCCTTCGGGCAGCTCTACTTCGATCTCCTTGGGCGATTGCGTGACACCGATTCGGACGTCCACTGGGTGGTTCTCCTTGGGTAGACGGAACTCGTTCATGGTAGGCCGATTAGCCGGCCGAGCAGGGGCCGGCGGCGATCAGGGGGGTCACACCTCGGATATAGCTTGGGTGACGTGAGCGATCCCGGGAGCCGTGCGCAACGCTGGGTCTCGACCATGTCAGGGCAGCGGGCGTCCACCGACGTGCGCCAGGCCCATTCGGGTGGTGACCAGGTGATCGTGGGCCCCGGCACCGTATTCGACCGTGAGGCCCGGGAGGCCTCCGAAAGCGCCTGCCTGGCGCCGGGGGCGACACTGGCGACGGGAGCCGGCCGGCGGCGCCAGGAGGAGGCGCCCGATCCGTGGCGGACCTGTTTCGAGCGGGACCGGGACCGGATCCTTCACTCGGCGGCGTTCCGGAGGCTGGCAGGCAAGACCCAGGTATTCATCTTCCCCGCCGACCACCAGCGCACCCGGCTCACCCACGCCCTCGAGGTGGCCCAGGTGGCCTCAGCTATTGCCCGGGCCTGCCGGCTGAACCAGCCACTGGTCGAGGCCATAGCTCTGGGTCACGACTGTGGCCACGGCCCGGGGGGCCATGCTTCCGAGGATGCGTTGGGTGTGTTCGTCCCCGGCTTCGACCACGCTGTTTGGGGGGCCGATGTAACGGCCGCGTCGCTCAACCTGTGTGCCGAGACCCTCGACGGCATCCGCAACCACTCTTGGTCGCGGCCGTCCCCCTCAACCCCTGAAGGCCAGGTGGTCGGTCTGGCCGACCGGGTGGCGTACTGTGCCCACGACCTGGAAGACGCCGTCCACGCAGGGATCGTCCGCGATGGCGACCTGCCGCTCGAGGTGATCGAACGGTGCGGCCGTGGTAGGTCGGAGCAGCTCGAGTCGTTCATCACGGACATCGTTGGCACCATGGCCCGGACGGGATTGGTTGGTATGTCCGACCAGATGGGCGACGCCCTGGCCGCCCTGCGTCGTTTCAACCACGAGCGGATATACCTGCGCCCCGAATCGATCGCCCAGGCCGACACCGTCATCGGCCTGCTCCGGGCCCTGGTGGAGCACTATGTGTCGCACCCGGAAGACCTTCCGGATGGGTCTTCCGGCTGCGAGGATCCACTCCTTCAAGCCGTCGCCTACGTGGACGGGATGACCGACCGCTTCGCCTGCTCGCAGGCCGTGAGCCTGCTCAACTGGCCCGCCGGCCGGCTGCCCCGCGGCCAGGATGTCGCATACGTAAGTGACGCCCGCCAGCCGTTTCCCTGAGCAACAGCCGCATCTCTGAACAATAGGATCGGCCCGATCGCCACCACCACCAACTCGGAGGTCGCCACATGGCCGTCATAAAGAGGGACAGCATCGAAGCGCGCGAGCGTCGGGCCAGGAGACACACGGAGGAATCCGAGGTCCGGCTGCCTGTGGACGAGATGCCAACCGTTGGCGTAGGCGGTGAGACCGCTTACGACCTGATCTCGAGTGAACTTCTGCTCGACGGCAGTGCCCGGCTCAACCTCGCCACGTTCGTGACCACGTCGATGCCAGAGCGGGCCGCCCGGCTCATGGCCGACACGACGGACAAGAACATGATCGACAAGGACGAATACCCCCAGACGGCCGAGATCGAACGGCGCTGCGTCAACATGATCGCCCACCTCTGGAACTCCCCCTCTAGCGAGACGGCGACGGGCTGTTCGACCACGGGATCAAGCGAGGCGGTGATGCTCTCGGCCATGGCCATGAAGTGGAGGTGGCGGGAGAAGCGAAGGGCGGCCGGGCAGCCTGTGGACCGGCCGAATCTGGTGACGGGCGCGAACGTTCAGGTGTGCTGGGAGAAGTTCTGCCGCTACTGGGACGTCGAAGCCCGGTTGGTCCCACTCGAGGGTGACCGCCTCCACCTGACCGCGGACGAGGCGGTCAGGTACTGCGACGAGAACACCATTGGGGTGGCGGCGGTGCTCGGTTCGACCTTCGACGGTAGTTACGAACCGGTCAAGGAGATCGCCGCCGGCCTCGACCACCTCCAAGAGGCGACCGGGCTGGACATCCCGTTGCACGTCGACGCGGCGTCGGGCGGATTCGTCGCCCCGTTCATCCAGCCGGACCTCGAGTGGGATTTCCGCCTCCCCCGGGTGAAATCGATAAACGCGTCAGGGCACAAGTACGGCCTCGTGTACCCCGGAGTTGGTTGGGCCGTCTGGCGGGACCCGGCCGCCTTGCCGAGGGACCTGGTCTTCGACGTCAACTACCTGGGCGGGCACATGCCGACCTTCTCGCTCAACTTCTCCCGCCCGGGCAGCCAGGTCGTCGCCCAGTACTACATGTTCACCAGCCTCGGCTTCGACGGCTTCCGGGCCGCGCAAGAGCAATCCTCAGCGATCGCCCAGTACCTGGCAGCCGGGGTAGCCAAGATAGGCCCGTACCGGCTCATCAGCGATGGGACCCAGCTGCCCGTCTTCGCCTTCGCACTCAAGCCCGAGGTGACCAACTACACGGTGTTCGACGTCTCCGACCGCATGCGCCAGCAGGGCTGGCTGGTCCCCGCCTACACCTACCCGGAGAACCGCCAGGATCTGGCCGTGCTGCGGGTCGTGGTTCGGGCAGGCATGACCTTCGACATGGCAGATCTCCTGCTCGAGGACCTGCGCCTGCGCACCGCCGACCTCGAGTCGCTCCAGGGCGCGATTCCCGAAGGGGCGACCAACCGGACGCAGGCCTTCGCGCACTGAGCGGCGACGTCACCCGTTGCCGAGGGCGGGGGCCTGCGCCAGACTCGGCACGTGCCTGAGAAGACCGCCATGACCTCGCCCCATGCCGAATTGCTGGCCCGGCACCGCAGGGTCATGCCGGATTGGATCACTCTTTTCTACGAGGAGCCCATCGAGCTGGTTTCGGGCGAGGGGCGTCACGTGACAGATGCCGAGGGCCGCACCTACCTCGACTTCTTCGGCGGGATTCTGACCACGATGACCGGTCATTCCGTGCCCGAGGTGGTCGACGCCATCCGTACCCAGGCCGGGCGGATGATTCACTCCTCGACCCTCTACCTGATCAGGCCCATGGTCGAGCTCGCCGAGCGGATCTCGAGGCTGTCCGGCATCCCCGACGCCAAGGTCTTCTTCCTCAATTCGGGAAGCGAGGCCAATGACACGGCGCTGATGCTGTGCTGCGGTCTGCGGCGCTCGAATCAGGTTCTAGCCCTGAGATACAGCTACCACGGCCGGTCTTTCGCCAGCATGGCGGCGACCGGGTTGCGCATCTGGTCATCGACGAGCCTCACTCCCGTCAATGTGAGTTACGTCCACGGCGGATACAGGTATCGAAGCCCCTACGGCCATCTTCCCGACGACGACTTCACGGCGGCCTGCGTGGCCGATCTCCGCGATGTGATAGCCACGTCCACAGCGGGCGACGTGGCCTGCTTGATCGCTGAGCCGATACAGGGGGTGGCCGGCTTCGCCATCCCCCCCGACGGCCTCTTCGCCGCCTTCAAGGAAGTGCTCGATGAACACGGGATCCTGTTCGTGTCCGACGAGGTGCAGACCGGTTGGGGCCGTACCGGGAACCACTTCTGGGGGTACCAGGCCCACGGTATCGTGCCCGACCTCCTGACATTCGCCAAGGGGATCGGCAACGGGTTGGCCCTCTCGGGCATCGTGGGTCGGGCCGATCTCATCGACAGTGTCCAGGTCAACTCGATCTCGACCTTCGGCGGGAATCCCCTGGCCACGGCGGGCGCGCTGGCCAACCTCGACTATCTGCTCTCCCACGACCTGCAGTCCAACGCCCGGGCCCGCGGGGAGCAGCTCATGAGCCACCTGGCGGCGCTGGCCGACAAGCTGCCTTCGGTGGGTGAGGTCCGCGGCCGGGGTCTCATGGTCGCCATCGAGATGGTGAAGCCGGGCGGGATCGAGCCTGATCCGGTCGGCGCCAACGCCGCCTTGGACGGCTGCCGCAGGCGCGGCGTTCTGGTGGGCCGCGGCGGCGTGCTGGGCAACGTCCTGCGCATAGCCCCGCCGATGTCGGTAACCCCCGAGGAGATCGATGAGGCGAGTGCCGCCATCGTCGATGCCCTGGCCGCCGATCATTCGTAGCGGGAGGGAGCCGGGAGGGAGCGAGTCCGCCTCCGAGAAGGGGCATCCGGACCGGCACCCGGTTCATCGCGTCCCCGCCAACCAGGCGGGCGCGTGCCGTTTGGCCCAGACCCGGCTGATCGTGCCGACCACCATCGACCTCAAGGCGTCGGGGTCCCTCAGTGCCATACCTATATGGCCGATGACCACGACGCCGATGGCCAGCGCCAGCCAGTCATGAACGAAGGTGGCGCCGGTCCGCCAGGACAGCGGCCACGGGTGATACCAGCGCATGATCAATCCGGTGCCGAGCATCACCAGACCCGCACCTGCGATGAAAGCGGCGTTGAGCTTCTGTCCGGCATTGAACTTGCCTACCTGGAGAGAGGCCATCTCCCGCCGGCGAACAGGCCCCGGTTGAAGAAGCGACCGAAGCCATCTCCGGTCGGTCTTTGACCATCTGTTGAATCGACCCAGGTCCCGACGCAGGGCGCGGCCCCAGGAGCCTGAGATGGCCACTATCAGCGGGACCGGGAGGGCGATCCCGGTATAGACATGGATGTCCTCCACCAGGGCCCGGCGACCGACCAGAGCGCCGATGGGTTCCAGATACAGGGCGGCGCCAGTGAGAATCAGGATGGCGAACATGACGGCATCGACCCAGTGGAGCACTCGCTCCAGGCGGTCGAATCGGAGCAACAGGCCAGGCCCGGCCGGGGCGGGTCCCGGTCCGGTGGCGTCAGGTGGGTGGGTCGTTGCGGCCATTGCTGTGACCAACCCAGGCCTCGATGGAGTAGTTGCCTTCCGTCTCCCAGTAGCCCGGCTCGACGCGGTCCACCACCTCGATCCGGGACAGCCACTTGATCGACTTGTACCCGTACATGGGGGCAACGTAGAGCCGAACAGGACCGCCATGATCTCGTGATATCGGGCCCCCGAGCATGTTGTAGGCCACGATGACATCGGGGCGGAGGGCCTCGGCGAGGGTCAGGCTCTCCGTGTACTCACCGTCGAAGGACTCGAAGTGAAGGGCCTTGCCTGCTGCCTGCACACCCGCCTCGTCGAGAAGCGTCGACAGCAGCACCCCTTGCCAGTGGACGCCTGCAACTCGCCAGCCGGTGACGCACTGAAAATCACGCACCAGGCGCGTCGGCGGCCGCGCCGTCAGATCGGAGTACGAGAGCTTCAAGGGTCGGTCCACGAGCCCGTCGACGGTCAGCCGGTACTCGGCCTCACTCTCGTAGGGGTAGCCGTCGGTGACGGTGTAGATGCGAAAGTAGTTGCCGGGTAGGAGGCCGGTCAGTCCGGTGGGGTCGATCCGCTGCACCGGGGCTATCACGGCGTTGAACGCGTTCTGCAGGCTGTCGCCGGCGACCACGCCGATCGCGCCCAGGCCAAGAATGCCGAGAACCACCCGGCGCCCGATGGGCTTCCCGGTGCCTTCGTCGAGCCCCTTGCGGGGTGAGACAGGGCCAACCACCAACCCTATGTTCTACGCCTTTGCGGGCCGCTACGGTTGTCACCCGGGCGGGGGGCGTGTCCCGCGAGCGCGAGCTGCCGTCCTCTGGCCAGCACTGACAGAGTCGGAGGTGAGCTCCATGGAGCCGGGCGATCAGTCAGGCAAGCAGCGCCGCGACTCCGTCCTGCGCAGCGCCGCCCACGGCCCCCTGCCGGGGCTGCTTCTGATGATGACAGTGGTAACCGGGGCCGTGGACGTTCGCCGGCGCGGTCGTGGGGGCCAAGCTGGTGCTCGACCGCGGCGCCACCGCCACCCTGCTGCTCGTGACGGTCATCCTCGGGCTGGTCACGCTGGGGGCGGCGGCAACGACGGCCCGGGACCACGGCACCTGGCGCCGGGCGCCGGAACCTAGCGGACGGTGAGCTCGGGCCGAAACACCCGGGCCCTCCCCCGCCCCACCAGAGCGGCGGCGATCTCGGCAAAGGCGCGGCCAGTGGCCGATTCGGGTTCGGTGGCGCTGATGGGTCGACCCTCGTCGCCTCCGGCCCGAAGGTCAGGATCGAAGGGAACCTGCCCGAGCAACGGAACGCCAAGCTCGTCGGCCAGCTGCGGGCCGCCTCCCTCGCCAAACAGATACTGGCGACCACCATCGGGCTGGGCCAGCCAGCTCATGTTCTCGATGACGCCCCGCAAGGGCAAGTTGAGCTTCTTGGCCATGTAGGCGGACCGCTGAGCCACCCGCTTGGCGGCGGGCTGGGGTGTGGTCACGACGTAGACCTCGGACGTCGGGAGGTACTGCGCCATGGAGAGGGCCACGTCGCCAGTCCCGGGAGGCATATCCACCAGAAGGAACTCCGGATCGTCCCAGTCCACGTCCACCAGGAACTGTTCCAAAGCCTTGTGCAGCATCGGTCCCCGCCACACGATCGGCTGATCCTCCTCGACGAAGAATCCCATCGACATGCATCGCACGCCGTGCGCCTCGGGCGGGACCATCTTGAGGTCGTGCACCGTTGGCTCCTCGACAATCCCGAGCATGCTGGGCACAGAGAACCCGTAGACATCGGCGTCCAGAACGGCCACGTCGTGACCGGCCCGGGCCAGAGAAACGGCCAGGTTCACGGTCACACTTGACTTGCCGACACCCCCCTTGCCCGAGCTCACGCCCACGACCCGGGTACGGCTGGCGGGACCGAACGGGTTGGGCCTTCCCTCCTCATGGCCCAACCTCTGGTGCTGATGCCCAGAAGAGGCTGATGACGACGAGCCGGCTGCGCCCGACGCGCCCCATGCCTCGGGATCATTGGCTCGTCCGGCGAGTCGGGCCCTGAGGGCTTGCAGCTCATCCGGGCTCATCACAGTCAGTTGCACGTCGACTTCCCGAACACCTTTGAGCGGCAACAGAGCTTCTCTCACCCGCCTGGTTATCTCATCACGCAACGGGCAGCCAGGGACGGTCAGGGCCACGCCGACGGTGATGCGGCCGCGCCGAATGTCGACCGAACGCACCATTCCCAACTCAACGATGCTGACGTGTAGTTCAGGATCTGAAACTGGTCGTAGAGCTTCGATCACCTGGTGCTCACTCAGCGCCATCCGGTCTCCTTGTTCGGTCCGCGTAGTGATACGCGGGCGGGAGGAAGCGATTTCCACTACCTCGGTAGGTAGAGTACTCCTGTGGCGTCTGTAGCTGATCAGCACGGTTCGCTCACCGACACGGAATTCTCGGCAGCGGTGGCGGCGGTCACCTCGGCGTTCGGCGACCCCACCAGGCGACAGATCTACTTCTTCGTGCGAGACCACGAGGACGGCGTCACGGCATCGGAGGTCGCCGACCGCTTCGCCCTCCATTCAAATGTGGCGCGTCACCACCTGGACAAGCTGACGGCCGGGGGTTACCTGGAAGTCACGGTCCTGCGGCCCACCGGGGGAGGCGCAGGCCGGCCCTCGAAGAGATACCGCAAGTCCGCTCAGGACACCGGCTTGAGCGCGCCTCGCCGGGGCGATGACCTGCTGATCATGCTCCTCGGCGAGGCGCTCTCCCGCATACCCCCCACTGAGGCGGAAGCGATGGCCGAGTCCGTGGGCGAAGAGTACGGAAGGCGCCTCGCCGGGCAGATGTCGCCGGGCGAAGGCCATAGATCGTTCCGGGTGGCCTTGCACGCCATCGCCGACGCCCTCACAGCTCACGGCTTCGAAGCCCACGCCGAGGCCAGAGGCGGGTCGTTGGCCCTCATCAAGGAGTCGTGCCCCTTCTTCGACACGGCCAAGCAGCACCCTGTCATCTGCGCGGTCGACCGGGGCATGGTGCGGGGCATGCTTTCCGGTCTCTACGGCGAGGCGGTCGAGCCGACGGAGTCCTCCCGCGCCCTGGGCGACGACGCCTGCGTCACCCTCGTCTGACCCGGACTCCTGCTCGTGGCCACGAGGCTGACCGAGGGCATCGGTGCAGGTGACACCACCCGGGCCTACCTGGACCACGCCTCGACCTCTCCCATCCGACCGGCGGCGCGGGAGGCCATGCTGCAGTGGATCGGAGCGGCCGACCCCGGCCGTGTCCACACTGAGGGCCGGATGGCCCGGGTGGCCCTGGAGGATGCCCGGGACCGGGTAGCCACGCTTTTTGGCACCCGATCCCGCCAGGTGATCTTCACGTCGGGAGCCACCGAGTCCATCAATGCGGCCACCTTCGGGGCACTGGCATCAGGACGGGGTCGGCAGGTAGTGATGGCCGCAGTCGAACACAGCGCGGTGCGCGAGGCGTCGGAACTGCACGCCGGCGGCATCGAGCCCGTCAGCGTAGATCACACCGGTGTCATCGACCTCGACGCCGTCCGTGCGGCGATCCGACGTCCGGACGTGGCCCTGGTGCAGTGCCAGTGGGCGAATCACGAGGTGGGCACGCTACAACCGGTCGCGGCCGTGGTGGCCGCCTGCCGGGAGCGGGGCGTCCTGGTCCATGTCGACGCAGCAGCGGCAGCCGGGCAGGTCCCGATCGCATTCGACGAAACCGGCGCCGACCTGATGTCCCTGTCGGCCCACAAGCTGGGTGGACCGAGGGGTATCGGGGTCCTGCTCGTACGCAGAGGCCTCCGGGTCCCCCCTTTGCTGGTCGGAGGGTCTCAGGAACGGGCCCGGCGGGCAGGCCTGGAGGACGTGGCCGCGGCCGTCGGATTCGGCGCCGCTGCGACCGAGCTGATCGATAGCCTGGCCGGCCAGACGGCCGTCTCTAGGGCCTTGGTAGCCGAACTGCGCTCGGCCGCCCTCCAGATCCCCGACGTCGAAGCCTACGGACCGGCTTCCTGGCCGGACCGGCTGCCGCACCTGCTCTGCGTCGGGATAGGCGGAGTCGAGGCCGAGCCGGTGTTGATCGGGCTCGACCAGGCCGGGGTAGCGGCCCACTCCGGCAGTTCGTGCTCCTCCGAGTCTTTGGAACCGTCGCCGGTCCTCGAAGCGATGGGGGTCGACGCCGAGCACAGCCTCCGTCTCTCGGTGGGCTGGTCCAGTACTGATGCCGAGGTGCAGCGGGCGGTCAAGGCCCTGCCGGAGGTAATAAGCCGGCTGAGGGCGTTGATGACGGGCGGCGGGTAGCGATGGGGGACGGGTCACCGCATGAACCGGGCGGCGCGAAGTGCTCCGGACGGAATGACTCTCACGGCTGGTGAGTCCTGGAGGGGACATGAAATCCATCGATAGTGTTCAAACGGATATCAGAAGAAGGTTGTTCGGATCACCGGGGCCCCTTCGGGGCGGTGACTCAGGACTTCGCGACGCCTGATGTCCCTGCCTTGGCCACGCCGGCTTGCGCCTGCTGCAGGTCCTGGCGCACCTGAGCGGTGACCGAGGGATCGGGCTGGTGGCCCAAGTACCACTGGAACTCGGGAATGGCGTCGGAGTAATCCGCTTCACCCAAGAAGCCCAGGCCCCGATACAGGTGGGCCGGGGCATAACTCGGGTCGGCCTTCTCAGCCGTGGCGAGCAGTTGGATGCCCTGCTGAAGCAGGCTGGGCTGGGCAGTCTGGACCAGTAGCCAGCCTTCTCCCGTTAACGCATCAACCTGGTTGGGGTCGGTCTGAAGGATCTTTCGGTACTCCTCGATGGCGGCCACCGCGTTGCCCTTGGCGGCGTCGGCCTGGGCCGCCTGCATGTCCTGGGCGATGGCCTCCGATCCGAGTGCCTGACCGGTGATGGTCTGCCCCGGCAGCCGCGTCTTCGCGGATTCGGCCACCGCCCAGCCGGCCCCGCCCGCGATCAGGCAGACGCCGACGCCGATCACGACACCGCGCAGCCACTGCTGACGCCTTTTCGGTGGATTGGACGGAAGCTCCCCCGCCCCCGGGCTAGCCCCGTCCAGATCCGGCGACAGGCCCGCCACGGCCTCCCCCGCCCCGGCGGGTGACGGGGCCGACGGGACAGGACCGGGACCCGGCAATCCGGATGATCCAGACGACTGCACCGACGCCACGGCCGCGGCGGGAGCGATAACGGCTGCCAGCGCCTCGTCCAGCGCGGCCGAGACGCGGGTCGACGCCATGACGGGCAGCTCATCCGAGGCTCGCGGCTCCGCTGACGGCCCGGCCGGCCCTTCCCCGGCTGACCCAGACGCCGGCGCCCCAACCAACACCGACGCGCCGACCGGCGCCGGCGCCATGACCGGCACCGATGCCGCGTCCGGGCCTTCGCGGGCACTCCTGGAGGGCTGGGCCCGCCGGCGCCACCGGATGAACGCGAACACCAGCGCCGCCGCCGCCAGCACGGTCGCCACCACCGGCACCACCCATACCACCAGCCCGACTCCGCTCGACTGGGGCTTCTCCAGTATTCCCGAGCCGTAGTCTCGCACCAGGCCGGCCAGGATCTGGTCGGACGTCTGGCCGGCGAGTAGCTCCTGCCTGATCTCGTTACGGATCTGCACCGACGCCGCGGCCGAGGACTGCGCCGCCGTCTCCCCGTCGCACACCGGGCAGCGAACCTGGTTGGCGATGTGCATGACCTGGGCGTCCAGCGTGGGGTGCGAGGTGCGGTGGCTGCCCACTGCGAGCAGCGTCACGGCAAGGGCCACCAGGGCGAGCCATGGCCCCCAGCGCCAGTAGCGACTCACCCGCCCGACGTCGCCTTGGCTATGAAAGAGTCGAGCTCTTTGGCCGTCACGCCGCCGAGGTACTCCACGACCACGGTTCCTCGAGGATCTACGAGGAAGGAGTCCGGGATGCCGCTGACCCCATACTCGACAACCGCTTGCCCGTCGTTTACGACGGACCAGGTCGCCTTGTTGGACTTCAAGAAGGAGGTCAGGTTCGGGATATCGCCCTCGTCGTAGGCGATCCCGAGCACGGCGGCGTCGTCCGTCTGGCTGTGCTCACTAGAGAATGTCTGCAGCTGGGGGGTCTCCTGGCGGCAAGGAATGCACCAGCTGGCCGAGAAGTTGACGAGCACCCACTTCCCTGAGAGCTGAGAGAGGGATGCGTCGCCGGTACCGCCCAGGACCTTGCCGCTGACGGCCGGAGCGGGTTTGCCGATCAATGGACTCTGGGTGGTCCCCTGACCGGCGGAGTTCGCCGACGCCAGCACCGCGATCAGAACAGCGAACACCACGGCGGCTCCGACGGCCGACCACAGGACGACCCGGGAGCGCCGGCGAGGCGGACCACCCTCAGCCGGGCCCGCTCCACCGAACTCCCCGTCATCGCCACCCCCACCGAACTCGCCCGACCGGAACTCGTCCGACCCGAGCTCGTCCGTCCCGAAATCGCCCACACTCGACTCGAAATCATCCGCCCCCATACCATCCGCGCCCCGCTCACTCATACGGGCGACCCCACCGAGCCGGCGACCAGCGCCTCATCACCGCTATCGCTCTCGCCGGCCACAACCGGCGCGTTCTTTCGGCGCCGGCGAGTGGGCCAGGCTGAAAGGACACAGCCGCCCAGCATCAGTCCTCCGCCTATCCAGATCCAAGACACCAGCGGTTCGACGATGACCGTAATGACGGCGGCCGCCCCCGGCTTGGCCGGGGTGGAAGCCACCGTCAGATAGATGTCCTGGGTGAGGGTGCTGCGGACCGAAGGTGTTCCTATGGGTTCGCTGGCGTACGGGTAGTCATCGACCGAGGGCCCGTAGGTCTGATGGCGGTCGATCCGCACGAGTGCCTGCAGACCGGTGTGGGTGGAGCTCGACACCTCACGCGTTCCGAGATAGGTGAAGGAGTGCCCGTCGAAGGAGCGGGTCTGGCCAGGCGTGAGAGTCAGGTTGGTCTGGTGCGAGAACGAGTGGCTGGCGGCAAAGCCGACCGCGATCAGCACGACGCCCAGATGGACGACCATCCCGCCCCCCGACGGGCCAGGCAGGCCCCGCCAGCCTCGCGCTCGGATCACGGCGATGAGCTGGCGAATAGCCGATGCAGCGGCGAAGGTTGCCAGCCCGAACGCCAGCAGCGGATTGAAGCCACGGACTCCCGCCAGGACGCACACCACCATGACGGCGACGGCGAGCGCGGCCGGCCAGAACAGCCGCTTGCGCAGCAACCCCGGGGAAGCCCGCCGCCACGGGAGCAGCGGGGCCACCGCCATCAGGAAGAGCAGGCAGACCACGATCGGCATCGTCATCCGGTCGAAGTAGGGCGACCCCACCGTTATCTGCTTGCCGTTGACTGCTTCGGCGATCAGAGGGAAGACGGTTCCGAGCAGGACCACCAACGCAAAGGCCCCGAAGAGAAGGTTGTTGGCCAGCAGCGCCCCTTCCCGCGACACCGGCGACTCGATGGACCCGGGGGAACGCAGGCGGTCACCGCGCCAGGCCAGCAAACCCACACCGGTGGCCACGACGAGCCCGAAGAACACCAGCAGGGCCGGGCCGATGCCGGTGTTGTTGAACGAATGAACCGAGTCGAGAACCCCCGAACGGGTCAGGAACGTCGCCAAGATGGTCAGGCCGAAGGTGGCCATGATGAGCGACAGGTTCCACACCCTCAACATGCCCCGTCTTTCCTGAACCAGCACCGAGTGCAGGAACGCAGTACCGGTGAGCCACGGAAGGAAGGCCGCATTTTCGACCGGGTCCCAGGCCCAGTAGCCCCCCCAGCCGAGGACCTCGTAACTCCACCAGGCCCCGAGGATCACGCCGATGGTGAGAAACCCCCAGGCGAACAGAGTCCACCGCCTGGTCTCGATCAACCATCCCTCACCCACCCGGCCCGTGATCAGGGCGGCGCAGGCGAACATGAAGGGAACGGTGAAGCCGACCAGGCCCAGGTACAGCATGGGTGGATGGAAGGCGACCAGGATGTGGTTCTGAAGAAGCGGGTCAGGGCCGGGCCCGTCCGTCGGTGGCGTCCCTTTCACGGTGCTGAACGGATTGGACGCCGTCAACATCAGGCCGAAGAAGAAGGCGGCAACGACATAGCCGACCGCCTGGGCCCAACCGATCAGGGGATCGGTAGCCCGCTTACGGAAGCGGTACGCCACCGCAGCCAGGTAGCCGGCCAGAAC
Organism: uncultured Acidimicrobiaceae bacterium; assembly: GCA_963851245.1. GTDB lineage: Bacteria > Actinomycetota > Acidimicrobiia > Acidimicrobiales > Palsa-688 > CAWKOH01. The sequence goes on from CAWKOH010000001.1 coordinate 80,640, forward strand.
CAGTCCCCACAAGAGGATCGAACCCGACAGGTTCGACCACATGGCCGTGATCCGGAACACGAGCGGCGTACCCAGGCTGTCGTTATCAGCTACGTACTGCATCCGGAAGTCCCTCGTTATGAGGGCGTGCTGCATCGCCGCTGTCGCGAGTACGGCACCCAAGAGGATCAGCCACGTGTAGACGCGGCCGGATCGCACAAGGTTCTCGCGCCGCTGCACCAGCCCGACGACGAGGGTGACGAACCCCACGAGCGCGGAGCCGAAGGCCAGCAGCACGGCGCTCTCGCCGATGGCCGCGTTCACGATTTGGCTGCCGGCGGGGCGGCCGGCGTCGTAGGAGGCGGCAGCTGCGACTTGAGCCGGTCCGGGTGGGCCTCGGTGTAGCTGGCGCTGTGCTTGACCATGATCAGATCGCTGGAAAACACGGTCCCGGACCAGTGGCCCTCGAGAACGACAGGTATACCCGGCTTGAAGAGTTGGGACGGGTCGGCGCTGTCTGTCACCGGCACAGTCACGCCGTTGGCGTAGATCGAAAAGTCGGTGAGATGGCCCACCTGGCGGACCCCGGGCTCGACGGTGCCCTCGATGCGGAACTGGCGCGTGCCCAGGTGGCTGCGTTGGGCCACGGCCTGATCGGCCGTGAGGAAGTACTCGGTGGCGTTGCTGAGCCCCTGGAATATCAAGAAGGCGATGGCGCCGGCGATCACCAGGAAAGCCACCGCCTGGCGCCGCCGGGTTCCCAGAAGGCGGCGACGCTTGACGACCCGCGGAGCAGGAGGGACCGCGAACCGGGGCTGCGCCTCAGAGTCGGACGACTCTCCGGTGCTCAGCGCCACGTCTTCTCGCCGTCGGGGAGGTTGCGGCTCAACACCCGACCCCGGCGGATGGTCCGCCAGGAGTACGAGACGATGACGAGCACAGTGACCCCCCAGCCGGCTGCGACGTAACCATTCATTGCTGACCCGCCCTCTCGGGAGTGACGGTCGTAGCCTCCGGCCTGGTGACATCGACGGTCACCACGCCGCCTTCGGCGCGGCGGGCGGCGATGGCTGCGTCGTAGCCCTCGTCCTCGAAGCGATCCTCGAGTACCTCGACCCGGTATCGATGCACGAGTAGCCAGGCGAAGAGGAATCCATACGTGACGAAGGAGAGCAGCATCGTGAAGAGTTGCCAACCGTGGATCAGTGGGCTGGGCCGCAGCAGAGTGTTCGGCTGGTGGAGGGTCTGCCACCAGGTCGTTGCTTCGTGGTCCACCGGCACCAGCAGGGCGCATACCACGGCCACGATGGCCGAGACGTTCGCCCGGGCGCCCGGCTCGGCGATGGCGCGCCGCAGGGCCAGATAGCCGATGAAAACGGCGAGCAGGAGGGCGGTGAGCGTCAGGCGAGCGTCCCAGGTCCACCACACTCCCCAGGTAGGCCGGCCCCAGATGGAACCGGTTATCAACGTGAGCGCGCAGAAGACGACACCTATCTCAGCCGACGCCACAGCCAAACGGTCCCATCGACGACTACGGGTACGGGGCCAGAGGTAAGCCAGGCTGGCCAACGCGCACAGGCCGAAACCGACGTAGCAGGTCGTCGCCGCCGCCGGATGCACATAGATCAGGCGCACCAGCTGACCCTGGTTCACGTCCGGCGGCGCAACCACCAGACCCAGCCAGGCGGTGACGGCCGCCAGCACGAGCGTCACCGTTCCCAGGATCCTGGTGGTCCGGTCGGCCGTGCCCCGGTAAGCCCTGAGCCGCCGAGCCATTACGACTCCTCCACAAGGATCTGGAAGGTGAGGATTCCGAACGTCACGTATATGGCCGCGAAACTGACGAGAAGGGTCAGCCACCTCCAGCCGTCTGCGGTCGTAAGTCCTAGCGCGGACATCCAGGCTTGGGTGGCGCCCAACAGCACCGGCGCGACCACAGGCAGGACCAGCAGCGGCAGCAAGGTCTCCCGGACGCGCAGGCCGGCTGCCACCATCCCGTAGAGAGTGCCGGCCGTGGCCAGACCGATGGTCGCGGCGACCGCACTCGAGACAAGCAGGGCGGGATCGTGGAGGCTGGTTCCGAACAGCACCGCGATCCCGGCACCCAGGAGAACCTCGAGCAGCACCAGTTGAAGGGCCACGGCACCGGCCTTGCCGAGGAAGATCCCGGCCGGATCCAGGCCGGAAAGCCGCAGTCCGTCGCGCGCCCCATCGGCAGACTCCACCGCGAAGCTGCGCTGGACCGCGAGCAGCGAGCACAGCAGGACCGCCACCCAGAAGAGGCCGGGCGCGGCCCGGTTCAGCAGGGCATGGTCCTGATCGAACGCGAAACCGAACAGCAAGAGAACCAGAATGGCGTACGGCGCCACCTGTGTTGTCGTCACCCGGCTGCGCATCTCGACCCGGAGGTCTTTGCTCCCGATGACAAGGGCGTCACGCCACATGGGCCCGGGTCCCGGGTTCGATCTTCGGCAAGGAATTGGTCACGGACTGAGCCGGGACGACCACCACGCCTCCGGCGACAGTCACGACCCGGTCCGCCAGGCTGGAGACCCGCTCGGCCTCGTGGGAGGCCAATACGACCGTCCGGCCCCGCCCTACCGCGTCGGTGATCGAGCCCGTCGAGCAGGTCGCGGTGCTCGGCATCGAGGCCGGCGTGGGGCTCGTCGAGCAGCCACAGCTCCGGGTCTCTGGCGACCAGGATCGACAGAGCCACCCGCTTACGCTGCCCGGCGGAGAGGGCGCTGACCGGAGTGTCCGGGAGCCTGCCGGTAAGGCCGAGCCGCTCCATGGCGGGGACCACCGCTCCCAGAGGGCCCTTCGAAGCCCGGATAGCGAAACGCACGTTGTCGACTGCGGTCAGGTCGTCATAAAGGGCGGTCGCGTGACCGGACAGGCCCACCCGCCGGCGTATGGCGCGCTGGTTGGCGACCAGGTCCTCTCCCAGGACTACGGCTTCCCCCGCCGCCACCCGGAGCAGCCCGGCGCAGGCCCGCAACAGACTGGTCTTACCGGCCCCGTTAGGCCCCTGGAGCAGCACGGTCTCACTCTGGGCCACTTCGAGGTCGACTCCCGCCAGGACAGGAAAGCGGCCAACCAGGGCGACGGCGGAGCGAAAGCGGATGACAGGGTCCATGACGACCGCGTAAACGGTACCTAGAGTGGCCCTCGCGCTTCCATCCGGGAGCTTTCTATACGGTGGAAAGCCGCCCGAGTCCCAGGGCCCGAAGGGCATCGGAGAACCAGGTCGAGAGAATGTGGAGGTTGTCCGTCAGGAGCAGCACGCCCAAAGTGGCGAGCAGCAGGCCGGACACGAAATTGATGACCCGAGCGTGGGTCCGGGCGAAGGTCAGAACCCCGGTGAGACGGCCGAAGGCCACGCCGGCCAGCACGAAGGGTACCCCCAGCCCGAGCGAGTAGGCGACGAGCATGGCCTCCCCCCGGCCCAGGGTGTGGGAATCACTCGATAGGGCCAATACGGCGGCCAGGACCGGCCCGATGCAGGGCGTCCAGCCGAACGCAAAGGCCATGCCCATCACCGGCGCGGCCCATTCGCCCAGGCGGGACGGGGCCACGTGGAATCGTCTCTCGCGCATCAACCAGGCCGGCGACACCAAACCGGCAAACAACAGGCCGGCCAGGATGATCAAGGCTCCGGCTACGTGGTTGAGAAGGTCGACGTGGGACTGAAGGGTTCGGCCCAGACCGGAGGCAGTGGCCTCCAGGGCGGCAAAAACGGCGGTGAAACCGGCCACGAAGAGCAGGGTGGAACGGAGCAGACGCCGTTGATCGAGCCGCGACGCCGTCACCAGATCAGCGGAGCTGACTCCCGACATCATGCACAGGTACGAGGGCACGAGAGGCAGCACGCAGGGCGACAGGAACGAGATGATCCCGCCCCCGAAGGCCACGACGAATCCCACCGGAGAATGCAGGATGAGGTGATTGCCGTCCATGACCGTGACAATGATGTCATCAGTGCGGTCCGCGGCCCAGCCGCAGGTGGCCGGTACCGTCGAGGGGATGTTGCTCTCTGTCATAGCCATCGCGGTTGGCTGCGCGGCCGGCCTGGCGGCGGGTGGTAGCTGGAGCAACGCGGCCCAGTCGCCCGTCAGGGGTGTCAGCCTCCTCCTGGCCGGGGCCGCATCCGAAGCGGTGGCCGGCTGGTGGGCATCAGGTTGGACCGGGTTCGCCCTGGTGATCGCCGGCCTGGTCCTTTTGCTCGGGTTCGCGGCGGGCAACCTCAAGGTCACTGGCATGGTCCTCGTGGCAGCCGGACTGCTGTCCAATCTGACCGTGATCGCCGTAAATGGCGGAATGCCCGTTCGCGGCGTGCCGGCTGCCGCCACTTTCGGACCTCGCCATCACGGCCTTCGGGCCGGGGACCACCTGACGGGCTTGGCGGACGTGGTACACGTGTCCTTCCTGGGCCAGACCATCTCGGCCGGAGACATCGTCCTGGCGGTGGGAGTGGCGACGGTGGTTGTGGCCTTGCTGCGACCGGCCCCGCGACAACGTGACGACTCCCCCGTTAGACCTGAACCGTGGACGACCTAGCGGTCAGTGTCTCCTTCCGGCTGGGCGGTGCCGACGGGGTATCAGTGGAGGCGGCCAAGTGGCAGGGCGCCTTGCGGGCCCTCGGGTACCGGGTTCGCACGGTGGCCGGCGACGGACCGGTGGATATCCGCGTACCCGGGCTCGACGCCGGTAGCTGGCTCACAGGACGGGCCACCGGTCCGCTCGATCGGGACCTGCTCACCGCGGCTCTGGCTGACGCCGCCCTGGTGGTGGTCGAAAACGTGTGCTCTCTGCCTCTCAACCCCGAGGCGGGGGCCGCCGTGGCGGCGTCGATCCGGGGCCGCCCGGCCATCCTGCGCCACCATGACCTCCCCTGGCAGAGGGCCCGTTTCGCGGGATCCCCTCCCCCACCCGACGACCCGGCGTGGGTTCACGTCACCATCAACGACTTCTCCCGACGGGAGCTGGTCGAGCGCGGCATCCCTGCCAGCCTGATCCGCAACACGTTCGATCTGGACGCCCCCGCCGGGGACCGGATCAGCATGAGGGAGAGCCTTGGCGTGGGCCCCGGCGAGCGCCTGGTTCTCCAGCCGACCCGCGCCATAGCCAGGAAGGGAATTCCGTCCGGGCTGGCCCTGGCCGAGGCGGTAGGCGCGTCGTACTGGCTGCTCGGCCCCACCGAGGAAGGCTTCGAGCAGGAGCTGTCGCGGATACTCGAGGGCGCCCGGGTGCCGGTGTTCCGGGGACCGGCCTCGCCGATGGACGGACACCTGGGTGTCGAACACGCTTATGCCGCCTGCGATGCCGTCGTCTTTCCGTCGATCTGGGAAGGGTTCGGGAATCCCCCGGTCGAGGCGGCCATCTTCCGCCGGCCGGCCGCCGTGGGGCCCTACCGGGCCGGGGCCGAGCTGCGGGCCCTCGGATTCCAGTGGTTCGATTCGGACCGTCCGGGTCCCCTTCGAGAATGGCTCGACAACGCCGAGGCGGCGCCGGGCCAGGAGGATCTCCTCGGCCAAAATCTGGCGGTCGTCAGGCGCCACCTCAGCCTCACCGATCTGCCGGGCCGGCTGGCCGATCTAATCCGCGGAGCCGGTTGGGGGCTACCTCAGAAGGCTGGTCAGTACTAGCTGGCAGGATATTGCCATGAGCGAGCCGAAGATCACCGAGCTGAAACACCGGCTGCCGGCGGCGGCCCGCCGCACCCAGCTCCTCGACGTCGCCCTCGATCGCTTCGCCGCAACCGGCTACCACGACACATCCATGGAGGAGATCGCCGACGCCGCCGGGGTGACCAAGCCGGTGCTCTACCAGCATTTCAGCTCCAAGCGGAAGCTGTACCTCGAGTTGCTCGAGCGGGTCGGCCAGGAGCTCGTGGCCCTCGTCGTGGCGGGCGCCGCAGCCGAGGAGACCCCCTATCATCGACTGCTCGGCGGTTTTAGGGCCTACATCAACTTCGTGTGCGATCGGGCCAATGCCTTCCAGCTGGTCTTCGGCACCGGGGCAAGGCGGATGGAGGAGTTCACCGACACCGTTCGGGAGGTGGAGGACGCTCTGGCGTCGAATATCGCCGGGTTCATAGACGCCGACATCGACGATGCGCACCGCGAGCTGCTTGGCTATTCCATCGTCGGTCTGGGTGAGGTGGCCGGCCGGCGCCTGGTGGCGCTCTATCCCGACGGGGGCGGAGCCGGACTGGACCCTGACCAAGCGGAGGTACTCGCCGTCCGGCTCGCCGATCTGGTCTGGGCCGGCCTGCGCGGCCTGCCCGGAAACGCCAAGAACCAGGCCACCGGATCGTGACCGGTCTGGCTGCGAACCGGGTGGGTGGGGTGCCCCGGGTTCCGGCCAACTGCGAGCTGACCCTCGGCATGAGATGCATCGACCGGTCCGGGGTCGGGACGGCAGTGTGGGCCATGGTGACGGCCGAGCACATGGCCAATCCGGTCGGAGTCGTTCAAGGAGGATTGCTGACCGCGCTTGCGGTCGCCGCCATGTCAGACGCCGCCCGAAACAGCCATCTGGGACGGGAGGCCCACCCCGCCGGCAGCGAGCTCAAGATCAGTTTCATTAAGGCTGTGCCGATCGGCCGGGCGCTCACCTGCACGGCCAGAACGATCGGCGGCGGACGACGGGTCGCCTTCGTGGAAGCGGAGATCACGGACTCCGCCGGCATCGTGGTAGCCAAAGCGTCGTCCACTTACCTCCTCGCTCCGGGCGCCTCATCGCCGGGCCGCCCGGTGCCGGGCTAGAGCCGGGCGAGGACGGCGTCGGCGCTGCTCACATCCAGGCCAAGGGTCTCCTCGACGGCCAGATCCGTCACCACGCCGCCTTTGAGGATGGCGGCGTATCGCTTGGACCGAACTCCCAGCCCGCCTCCGCTGAGGTCTACCTCGAGCCCCATCTCCTTGGTGAAGGTGGCTGACCCGTCCGCGATCAAGGTGACCTTGTCCCCCACCTGGTTGGCCTCACCCCAGGCCTTCATGACGAAGGCATCATTCACCGACACGCACGCGATACGTTCCACCCCTTTGGCATGCAGGTCCTCGGACCTCACGACGAAACCGGGGAGATGGTGGTCACTGCACGTCGGGGTGAAGGCTCCAGGAAGGCCGAAGAGCACCACGGTGCCCTGCCCGAGCAGTTCGCCCGTCTGGGCCGCTTCAGGACCGTTGGGGCCAGGCACCTGCACCTTGACGTCGGGGATCTTGTCGCCAACTCCTATGGTCATCGAGCCTCCTGGACGATCGTTTCGGAACCTAAGCCTAGGCGGCGCAGCCGAAGCCTCGTACCAGCCGTAGAGTGAGGTCATGAGTGAATCCTTCGCTCCACCTGAAGGCGAGCTTCCCCACTGGCGGGGCATCAACCACCTGGCCCTCATAACGACCGACATGGACGCCACCGTTCGCTTCTATCACGGGGTCCTTGGCGCCCGTCTGGTTGCCCACCTGGGCAACGCGTCCTTCCGGCACTACTTCTTCGAGGTGGGAACCGCGAACACGGTCGCCTTCTTCGAGTACCGCGGCGTGGTGCTCGAGCCGTTTGCCAAGCCGGCCGGGGTGCCGGACCCGAGGGCGGTGCAGTTCGACCACATCTCGTTCAACCTCCCGGACGAGCAGGCCCTGCTCACGTTGCGATCGCGACTCAAGGAAGCCGGGTCTGAGGTGACGGACGTGGTCGACCACGGGTTCATCCGGTCGATCTATTTCACCGACCCGAACGGCATCGCGCTAGAGGCGTCGTGGTGGGTGACCGATGCGACCGGCCGCGACGCCGACTACGGCGACGGCGAGCTTTTCTCGGACCCCGACCCGGTGCCGGCGGTCCTGGAGCTTCAAGAGACCGGTCGCTTGCGGTCTGTCCCTCAGACCAGGCTGGTGTAGGCCGCCTCGGTCGCGGCGGGCCTCTGTCAAGATCGGGCCGTGACGTCAATCGAGCAGGAGAAGCGCGCCGCGGCAGAGGCCGCGGCCGGCTTGGTCGAAGACGGAATGACGGTTGGTCTGGGAACCGGATCAACCGTCGCCTATCTCCTGCCTGCTCTTGCAGCCAGGCGCCTCGACATCCGGTGCGTGGCGACTTCTACCGCGACAGAGCTCGAGGCCCGGCGGCTGGGACTGGACGTCGAGCCCTTCGAAGGCATCGCCCGCCTGGATTTGGCCATCGATGGGGCCGACCAGGTGGCGCCGGATGGCTGGCTGATCAAGGGCGGAGGTGGTGCCCACACCCGCGAGAAGATCGTGGCCGCAGCCGCCGACCGTTTCACCGTGATCGTGTCGGCGGACAAGCCCGTGGGTCGGCTCAAGCCTCCGGTCCCGATGGAGATCCTGACCTTCGGACGTGACGCCACCCTGAAGTCCCTGCCCCAAGCCGTCCTGCGGCCTGGAGCGGCGCCGAGCCCGGACGGCGGTTTGATTGCGGACTGGCTGGCGGATTTCGAAGATCCGGTCGCCCTGTCAGCGCGTCTGGCGGCCACTCCGGGTGTGGTAGATCACGGACTGTTCCCGCCCGGACTCGTGAGCGATGTCCTCATCGGGCACCCGGATGGGGTGGAGCACCGTAGGTAGCGCTCAGCTCGCGGCCCAGACAGGCCAGATGCTGCTGCAGCTCGGGTGGATCGAGCACCTCCAGGGCCGCCCCGAACCCGGCTATCTCCCCGCCCAGAGGCTCGAGACCGTGACCACGCAACTCGACGTCGACCCGCCCGTCAGATCGGGCCGGCCCGATACCGAGGCGGGTGCCAAACACCTACCGGCAGGTAGGCAGGATCGAGGGGTCGGCCGCGGCGAAGGCGCGAAATGGCGTTCGCAGCTGGTCGACGTTCTCGGTGATCATCCTCCAGGCATCGGGCAAACTGAAGCCCTCGGGCCGGACCACCGGCGCACCGGTGAGCTCGACCGAAGTGATGCGGTCGACCCGGAAGGTCCGGAGGCCGGCGTCGGTGCCAGCCACCAGGTACCAGACGGAGCCTTTGGCGGCCAGACCGAGTGGATGCACGACGCGGCGCGAGCCCGAGCGGTCGCGAGCGACGTCGCCGAGGTCCAGGCCCAGACCCTCCACCACGGCCTGCTGGATCAGGTCGAGAAAGGGCGGAGCCGGTCGGTCAACGGCGCGGCGGTCCCAGCCGGACGGGTCCACCACTATGGCGCCAGTGGCAGCCTCAGCGCTCTCCCGAAAGGGTTCCGGGAGGGCTCGGACCAGCTTGCGCAGGGCAGCGCGGACTTCGGGCGAGGCCGACGACGGTCCGGCGACGAGGAATAGGGCCCGGGCCTCCGCGGCAGTCAGGCCGCTCAGATCGGTTCGCCCCCCGCCGAGAAGCCGCCACCCGCCGCCCCGGCCCTGAATCGAATAGATCGGCAGGCCGGCCACGCCCAGCGCATCGAGGTCCCGCCGGGCCGTCCGCTCGGAGATCTCGAGCTCCTCCGCCACCTCTGACGCGGTCACCTGTCCCCTCGTCTGCAGCATCATGAGAATCGCCACCAGGCGGTCAGCGCGCACGAGGCCATCATTTCACCGAAACCGGCCACTCCTTGACCCTTTTGCAGGCTGGTCCGTTCCAGTTCTGAACCGGCGGAATGAGCAGTCCGTAAGGGGGTGGGACTCGCTCGCGGACCTACTGCAGGTGCAGGCCGGAGATGGCCCTGGCGATTACCAGGTGCTGGATTTCGCTCGTCCCCTCGAAGATCGTAAAGACCTTGGCGTCGCGGTGCCATCGCTCCACGGGGTGCTCCCGGATGTAGCCGGCGCCGCCCAGGATCTGAATGGCGTCGTCAGTCACTCGCACCGCAGTCTCACCGGCGAACAGCTTCGACTGGGATCCCTCGGCCGCCTCGAAACCCTGGCCGCCGGCCCCCAGCCATGAGGCGTTCCAGACCAGAAGTCGGGCGGCGTCGATATGCATTCTCATCTCGGCCAGCTTGAAGGCAATGGCCTGGTTCTCGATGATGGCTCGCCCGAACTGGCGCCTCTCCTTGGCGTACTCGAGGGCGTATTCGTAAGCGGCACGGGCGATCCCGACCGCCTGGGCCCCGACCCCCGGGCGGGTTTTCTCGAATGTCGAGAGCGCGGCCTGCGAACGGGCTCCGGTTTGCCCGGCCCGAGCTCGGGCCAGGCGTTCGTCCAGCTTCTCCTTGCCGCCGAGGAGAAGGCGGTTGGGTACGCGCACCTCGTCGAGCACCACCTCGGCGGTATGCGACGCCCGGATGCCCATCTTCTTGAACTTCTGCCCCATGCTCAGCCCCTTGGTCCCGGGGGGCACGATGAAGCTGGCCTGGCCCCGGCCCTTGAGTAGCGGATCCACTGAGGCGACCACCACGTGTATGTCGGCGATGCCTCCGTTGGTGATCCAGGTCTTGGTGCCGTTCAGGACCCACTCATCGGTCGCCGGGTCGTATACGGCGCGCGTGCGCATGGAGCTGACGTCAGAACCTGCATCCGGCTCCGACACGCAGAAGGCGCCGAGCGCGATCTTCTCAGGCGTACCGAAGCATTGGGGCAGCCACTCGGCGACCTGCTCGGGAGTCCCGTTCCCGAAGATGCCGGCCACCGCCAGGGTGGTGCCGAAAATGGCCAGGCCGATGCCGGCGTCACCCCAGGCCATCTCCTCCATGACCAGGGGGACCGAGATCCCGGTCGGGTCGGAGAACATGTTGGCGACGAAGTCGAGGGAGTAAAGCCCGATCCGGGCCGCCTCCTCTATGACCGGCCACGGGGTCTCCTCGCGCTCGTCCCACTCGTGGGCGACCGGGCGCACTACGTCTTCGGCGAAGTCATGCACCCACTTGCGGAGCTGGAGCTGATCCTCGTTCAGCGCGTTCGAGAAATCGGACATCGGGAAGTGACACCCTTCAGGCTTAACTCTAGTTACCGAAGAGTAACATTACTCGGAAGCCGCGTCTACCGCTTGTGTCACATGTCTCCCCGGCCGGCGCAGGGCGGCCGCGACCAACCCGGCGGCGGTCGCGGTCAGGGCCGCACCCACGAGATACGGAGCACTCGAGGCATCCGAACCGAGAAGGGCGCCCAGGAGGGCCGGGCCGAGGATGCGGGCCAGCGCCGACGCCGACTGCTGGGCTCCGAGCACCTGCCCCCGGCTGGCCGGGTCGGCCCGGGACACCAGTGCGGTAGCCATGGTGGTCTGCACCAAGCCCTGTCCCGCGGTCAGGGCAACCAGGGCCGGGGCGGCCAAGGACCAGGAATGGGCCAGGGCCAGCAGAATGAGGCCGGCGGTGTTGGCCCCCAGCCCGATGAGAAGAGTGGGCACCTCGCCCAGGCGGGTCACCATCGGATGGACCAGGACTCCCTGGACCACCACGATCAGGGCACCCACAGCCGCGAAGACGGCGGCGGCAGAGGCAATCCCGAACCCGAATCTCTTCTGCCCGAAGAGGGCGAAGGTCGCCTCGAAGCCGCTGAACGCGACCATGGCCGAGAAGGCGACAGCAAGGAGGGCGGCGGCGCCCCGAGCCCCCATCAGGGCAGCGATCGGCCCGGGCCGCCTGGCGCCGCCCGCCGGGGCCGGAGGATGGGTCTCCGGCAGCCGCCGCCAGGCGATCAAGGAGTTGGCGCCGGCCAGGCCGGCGGCGATGAAGAATGGGACCCTTGGCCCACTGAGGGCCGCCAGGGCGCCGATGGCGGGGCCGGCCACGAAGCCCAGTCCGAAGGCCGCTCCTAGCAGGCCGAACAGACGCGACCGCTCGGCAGGGCGGGAGATGTCGGCGGCGGCGGCCTGGGCCACCGAGATGCTCGCGCCCGAGGCGCCGTCCAGGATGCGGCCGGCGAAGAGCAGCGGAAGCCCACCGGCCAGCCCGGTCAGCAAGCTGCCCGCCGCGGTTCCGGCCAGCGACACCAGCAGGACCGGTTTCCGGCCCACCCGGTCGGACAGCCGGCCCCACAGCGGGGAGGCGACGAACGTGGCCGCCGAGAAGGCCGCCACCAGCATCGTGGCCTCGAAGGAGGTCGTGTGATAGCGCTTGGCATAGAGAGGCAGGATCGGCAGGACGATCCCGAAGCCGATGAGGTCAACGGCGACCGCGGTCCAGATGGTCCCGAACCCGGCGGGTAGCGGGGCTCGGAGGCGACCGCGCTTCATCAGGGACTGAGAACCATGGCGAGCTGTCGGGACAGGGCGACCGGGCGCCCTTCGCTGTCCCACAACTCACCATCCTCCTCCAACAGGCCGTCCATCAGCACGCGGGTCTGGAAGGTCCCGAGCAACCAGCCGGGTGCGGGCCGGCCCCGGACGTGGACGGTCAGCTCGATGGTCGGCACCCAGCCCGCGGCGACCGACCCGAGCAGAGTGGGAGGAAAGGCGTCGGCGAAGGCGACCGCGGAGATGGCGCTGGCTTCGGTCCCGTCGTTGAAGCGGATCCAGCCCGTGACCTCGAGCGGGTCCCCTTCGCTCGGCCGGCCCCAGGGACTGTCCGGCGGCAGGCGCAGGTCGAAGCGGTTCATGATCTCGGGGACGGCCCGGCCGGCCTGCTCGGTCAGCTCACGGAGACTGCGGCACTCGTCGGGAGGGGGGATTTCCGGGGGGCGGGCGCTGACCCTCGAGGGCCCCCGCCGTTCGGTCAGGTCCGAGAACGCGCCCAGGACGCGCACCCGCTCTCGTCCTCCCTGCACGACCTCGGCCATGACGGTGACGAAGGTTCGCCCGGGTTTGACGATCTGGGTGCGGATCGACACCTGTCCGGCAGATGGCGGGGACAGGTAGTGAGCGGTGACGGTGACCGGGTCGGGCCGGCCGGCGTCGGCGACCATGGCTCTGACGGCGACGGCGAGCAGGTACCCTCCGTTCGGATTGTCGCCCACGTTCCACCGGGAGCGGAGATCGGCTGCCCAGCCACCGCCGGGATCGGGACGGACGGCCGTGTCCTGCTCGAAGCTCACCGGCGAATTGTGGTCCCGTCCGGGCCGTCTTCGACAATCCAGCCGTCGGCCTGCAGCTCGGCCCGGAGCTGATCCGCGAGAGGCCAGTCCCGGCGGGCCCTGGCCGCGTCGCGCTCCCGGGCGCGGTCCAGCGCCTCGGGGGGCACTTCGGCCACCTGGTCCCGGAGCTCCAGTCCGAGGGCCCGCTCGAATATCTCGAAGACCGCAGCCGCCAGGGACCGGGCCTTGTCACCCGACGCCGCCCTGGCCTCCGTCACACACTCGAACCCGACTGCTATGGCAGCCGGCGTGTTCAGGTCGTCGTCCATGCGCTCCCGGAATCGAGCCATGGCAGCGGGGTCGGGTTCGGCCTCGCGGGCATCTTTGAACTCCCGGGCAAAGGTGTCCAACCGCTCCAGGGCGGCCGATTTGTCCCTGAGCGTGGATTCCCCGACCGCCACCGGAGAGCGGTAGTGAGCCTGGAGGATCTGCAAGCGGAGCGCCCTGGGGTCGTAGGCGTCCAGTAGCTCGAGGAGCGAGAGCGTGTTCCCCAGGGACTTGCTCATCTTGTCGCCGCGTTCGTCCACGATCATGCCGTTGTGGGCCCATCTCCGAGAGAAGGCGTAGCCGGCGGCGACGGCCTGGGCCCGCTCGTTCTCGTGGTGCGGGAAAGCCAGGTCCAGGCCCCCGGTGTGCAGGTCGAAGCCATCCCCCAGCAAACCGAGGGACATCACCACGCACTCCGTGTGCCAGCCGGGCCGGCCCAAACCCCAGGGCGAGGGCCAGCTGACCTCGCCGGGCTTGGCCAGCTTCCACAGGGCGAAGTCGATGGGAGAACGCTTGCCCGCCTCCTCGCTGACCTCCACCCGGGCCCCGACTCGCAGCGAATCGATCGATTGCCCGGCCAGCAGCCCGTAGCCCTCTATGCTCTCGGCGGCGAAGTACACGCCGTCTCCACCGACGTAGGCGTGGCCGTCGGCGAGGAGCCGGCCGATGAGCTCGACCATCTCCTCCACGTACGCGGTCGCATGCGGGGTATCGGTGGGCCGCAGCACATCAACGCGGTCGAACGTGTCCCACCAGATCTGCTCGTAGTAGCGAGCCACCTCGGCGGGGGTGCGCCCTTCGGCTTCGGCCCGGGCCAGGATCTTGTCGTCGATGTCGGTCACATTGGAAACGAAGTGGACGTCCAAGCCCGACCACGTCAAATAGCGCCTGAGCACATCCCAGGTGACGGTGAAGCGCCCGTGGCCCAGATGGGGCTCCCCGTAGACCGTCGGACCGCATACGTACATGGAGAAGTGACCGGCCCGGCGCGGCTCGAGCGGCGCCACTCTCCCTAACGCGGTGTCGTACAGGCGCAGCACGCAAGTACCGTAGCGGGATCATGTCGCTGCCCGTCCCGAAGAAACCGTCGTTGGACGGCCTCGAAGACAAGTGGGCCGCACGCTGGGAGGCGGACGGAACCTACCGATTCGACCGCGTCGCCGGTCGCGACCAGGTCTTCTCGATCGACACTCCGCCTCCCACGGTCAGCGGGTCACTGCACGTGGGCCACGTGTTTTCCTTCACCCACACCGACACCATCGCCCGATACAAGCGGATGCGAGGCTTCGACGTCTTCTACCCCATGGGTTGGGACGACAACGGGCTGGCCACGGAGCGGCGGGTTCAGAACTACTACGGCGTCCGATGCGATCCGTCCCTGCCGTACCAGCACGGGTTCCGCCCGCCGGCCGAGGGCGGTCTGGGCAAGGATCAGCGGGCGGTGGCGGTCTCGCGGCCGAACTTCGTAGAGTTGTGTGAAAGGCTGGTGGCCCAGGACGAGAGGGCCTTCGAGACCCTCTTCAAGCACCTCGGGCTCTCCGTCGACTGGACCCACCACTACACCACCATCGGCGAAGGAGCCCGTCGGGCCTCCCAGAGAGCCTTTCTCCGGCTGCTCGCGCGGGGCGAGGCCTACACCGCCGACGCCCCCACCTTGTGGGACGTCGACTTCCGAACGGCCGTGGCGCAAGCGGAACTGGAGGACCGCGATCGGGCGGGGACCTATCACCAACTGGTCTTCCACGGACCGGACGGGTCCGATCTGCTGATCGACACCACCAGGCCGGAGCTGCTGCCGGCCTGCGTGGCCCTGGTCGCCCATCCGGACGATTCCCGCTTCTCGGGGTTGATCGGGTCCACGGCCCGGACCCCCTTGTTCGGCGTAGAGGTCCCGGTGGTCACCCACCACCTGGCGCAGCCTGACAAAGGGACGGGCATGGCGATGATCTGCACCTTCGGCGACGTCACGGACGTGCTCTGGTGGCGGGAACTGGGCTTGCCAACCCGTTCCGTCGTCGGACGCGACGGGCGCCTCGTCGCCAACCCGCCTGCTGCGTTTGGTCCTGAGGCCGCGGCTCTCTACGAGTCCGAGCTCTCGGGCCGGACCATAAAGCAGGCGCAGGATCGCATCGTCGAGCTGCTCACCTCCTCGGGTGAGATACGGGGGGAACCGTGGCCCGTCCGGCACTCGGTGAAGTTCTACGAGCGGGGGGAACGACCACTGGAAATCGTGACCAGCCGGCAATGGTTCTTCCGCACCTTGGCGCACCGCGACGCCCTCTTGACGCGGGGCCGGCAACTTCGGTGGCATCCGCCTTTCATGGCGGCCCGCTACGCCAACTGGGTCGAAGGGCTCAACTCCGACTGGCTCATCAGCCGTCAGCGCTTCTTCGGCGTTCCCTTCCCTGTGTGGTACCGGCTCGGGCCCGACGGTGAGCCCGACTACGCCGACCCGTTGCTACCCGACGAAGCGGACCTCCCCGTCGACCCCAGCGCCGACACGCCGGCCGGTTACGACGAGGACCAAAGGGGCCGGCCCGGCGGGTTCATCGCCGATCCGGATGTCATGGACACGTGGGCCACTTCCTCACTGACACCCCAGATCGCCGGCAAGTGGGTCGACGATCCCGACCTGTTCGCCCGGGTGTGGCCCATGGACCTGCGCCCCCAGGCCCACGACATCATCAGGACCTGGCTGTTCGCCACCATCGTCCGATCGCACCTCGAGTTTCAGTCGCTGCCCTGGAGCAACGCCGCCATCTCGGGTTGGATACTCGACCCGGACCGCAAGAAGATGACCAAGTCGAAGGGCAACGTGGTCACGCCCATGGGGCTCCTCGAGCAGTACGGGACCGACGCGGTCCGCTACTGGGCGGCGAGTGGCCGGCCCGGGGCCGACATCTTGTTCGAGGATGGCCAGATGCGCATCGGGCGGAAGTTGGCCATCAAGATCCTGAACGCCTCCCGGTTCGTCCTGGAAGCGGGTCCGGTGAGAGAGTCGGAGCTCGCAGGATCGGCTGAAATCACCGAGCCGATCGACCGGGCCCTGGTCGCGGCGTTGGGCCGGTTGGTCGAAGAGGTGACAGTGGCTTTCGAGGGCTACGACTACGCCCGGGCCCTGGAGAAAACCGAGGCCTTCTTCTGGGCCTTCTGCGACGACTACCTCGAGCTGGTCAAGAACCGGGCTTACGGCAGCCTCGGCGAAGAGCTGGCGGAGTCGGCGCGCCGCGCCCTCCGCCTCACTCTGTCGGTGCTGCTGCGCCTGTTCGCACCCATCCTGCCCTTCGTCACCGAGGAGGTCTGGTCGTGGTGGCACGACGGGGGGTCGATCCACCGCCAGTCGTGGCCCGCGGCCGCCGACTACCAGGGGACCGCGGGTGAACCGGAGCTACTCGACGCCGTCGGTACCCTGCTCGGGGACATCCGCAAGGTCAAGACGGAAGCGGGGGTGTCCCTCCGGGCCCCGGTGGCGGCGGCCACCGTGTCCGCGTCGCCGGACGAATTGGGCCTTCTGCAGTCGGCGGCCGACGACCTGCGCCAAGCCGGTGTGATCACCGAGCTCCGCTTCGAACCAGCCGGACCGGACGCCACCATGTCCGTCGACGTCCAGCTGGCCGAACAATCTGCTTGATACGCCCGGAGCGCACAATTCAGGGAGGTGCGACCCGAGGAGCGGCCCGCCTATGGTCGCGCCATGCCGATCAATCCTGATGCCGTCGGGTACACGAGCGATCCCAGCGTGGCCAGCTGGAACTCGAAGGACTGCCTGCTGTACGCCTTGGGAGTCGGGGCCGGCGTCCTGGACCCGACGGGATTCGAGCTCGAGTTCACGACGGAAAACAGTCAAGACGTGACCCAGAGGGTCCTGCCGACGTTCCCCGTCGTCGTGCCGGGCGGGGCCGGGGGCTTCAGCCGGATCGGCACGTTCAACCCGGCCATGCTGGTGCACGGCGAACAATCGGTTGAGCTCCATGCTCCCCTTCCGGTCGAGGGCTCGGTCAGTTCGGTCACGACCATCATCGGGATCTACGACAAGGGGTCCGGCGCGGTGGTTGCGTCGAGGACCGACGCCACCGACAAATCGACCGGCCAACTCCTGTGGACCACCAACAACTCCGCTTTCATCAGGGGCGAGGGAGGATGGGGAGGCGACCGCGGCCCGTCCGGGGCGGTCGCGTTTCCCGATCGGGCCCCCGACCACACCGTCTCCTATGTCACCCGCCCCGATCAAGCCCTTTTGTACCGGCTGAACGGTGATCGCAACCCTCTCCACTCCGATCCCAAGTTCGCAGCCATGGGCGGGTTCGATCGGCCCATCCTGCACGGCCTGTGCAGCTTCGGGTTCACGGGCCGGGCTCTGCTGCACGCCGTGTGCGGCTCCGATCCCGACCGCTTCGCTTCGATGTCGGCCCGGTTCTCGAAGCCCGTGTACCCGGGCGAGGAACTGACCGTCTCGATATGGGACGCCGGGAACGGCGAGGCCCTCTTCCGCACCTCCACCCCGTCCGGAGTGGTGATGGACGCGGGGCGCCTCAGTTATCGGTAGTCCTGACCGCCATCGCGGACAGCACCGCCTCGGCGGCGTAGATCTCCGCCCCGTGAGCACGCAGGGCCAGGGCGATGGCGTCAGAAGGCCGGGCGGACAGGACCCGGCGGTCGCCGTCCACGTCGAACTCGATGGTGGCGTAGAAGTGGCGGTGCTCTTCCACCTCGGTGATCACGGCCCGGTCGAGGCGGGCATTCAGGAGGCCTAGGGCCGATACGAACAGGTCCCATGTAGACGGTCGCCTCTGGACGGCCCCGGTCCAGGCGGCCTGAATGGCGCGCGCCTCCGGCTGGCCTATGACGATGGGAACGCTTCGATGCGGATCGGCGTCCTCCCGCAGAGTGACCAGGCCCGCCTCCTGCCCCGGCGCCGCGGCCACGGCGACCCGAACGTCGGAAATCGAGACCTTCGAGAGACCATCAGCCACGGCACGAACATACGCGGCCGCTTGACCGGGATCGCACCGAGTTGTCCTGGCTCACCCCGGTTGACGGTGGCCGGGTCAGCACCAAGCCGGCGGCCTCGACCGCGCCCGCCCGTCGAAGGGCTCGCGCCACCTCCTGAATGGTGCTGCCCTCCGTCATCACATCGTCGAACACCAAAACCCGCGCTCCGTCCACCGCGGCCGGGTCGATCACCGAGAGGGCCCGACGAAGGGGCCCGGCCGCGATCGCCTGTCGCTGCGCCCACGGGAGGCCCCGCATGGCAGGGGTCTCGTAGCGCTTGACGATGACCCGGCCGCCGATTTGCCAGTCGCCTCTCGACATATTCTCCAAACTGACCAGGATGTCGCCCACCGGATCCCACGCCCGCCGGCCCCCGGGGCCGACGTAGGAGGGGACACCGACGATGAGATCGAACTCTTCGAACCAGGTCGCGTTACGGGCCAGGTGCGAGGCGACCATCCGGGCGAACACGCCGCTCCAAACCCGTTCGCCCCGGTACTTGTAGCGCACGATGGCTCGCCGCAGGGCACCCGAGTGGACACCGAGCGGAAATACCACGCTGAACGAACGATCGGCCCTCGAGCACCACCGGTTGGTGCAGGGACCGGGCCCGTTGGTGAGTTGCCCGCACACGGGGCAGCTCAAGGGCCGCAATTGCCCGGCCATCGCTCGATCGTCACTCGCCTCCCCACGGGACCTCCCTGCGCCGCTGACAGCCTTCTATGGCTCGGCGGGGCGCCGGGCAAGCCGCCCTTACTGTACCTGGAGGAACCCCCGGACGCGGCGGTCAGATGAGTCCCTCGCGAACCACGATCGCGATGGCGTGGCAGCGGTTGCGAGCCTCCAGCCTGGTCATGATCTTGGCCAGCACCCCTTTGATGGTGCTCTCTGAGTAGGCAAGCTGCTCGGCGATGTCGGTGGTGTCGTAGCCGTCGGCGACGAGGCGCAGGACTTCGGTCTCCCGAGCCCCGAGCCGCCGCTCGGTGAGCGTCGAGACGGTTCCATTCTGGCGGCGGTCAGTCAGATCGATCACGGGCGGAGGCTCGCTCTCCATGTGGGCCTGGACCACTGCCGCCTTCTTCAGCAGGCCTTCCGGCAGACAGCAGCCCGACTGGTCCGCCTCGCGAAGGCACTCGGTGAGCCGGGCCGAGGTGGCATCCACGCGACGAAGGAAGCTGGTGACGCCGGCCGCGGTAGCGCCGACGACCCCGGCCTCGTCGAAGTGGGCTGCGACGAGCACGACCCTCGGAATGCCGTCCCGCTGTATGGTCCGTACGACTCGTGCGACCGCCTCGTCGGCAGATTCGGCCACGACCAAAGCGACCCGCGCCCGGGCCAGGTCCGCCGGACCAACCAGCTCGATGGCGGGCTGGTTGACCAGCTGCGCCTTGGCCCCTGCCGCTGACAACGGATCCGATGCATAGATGAATACCGGTGTGCGCCCTCTCACGTGATTGACGGTACGATTCTCGGCCCTCAGGCGCATCAGTACCCACTACGTAATTTTCACCGAACGTGGCCTCAAAAGCCTTGCCACTCGGTGTTTTACATGGAGTCTCGTCGCAGGAACGGGTGCGGACAGTGAGTGACAAGCGGCACACCCGGGTCAAGTGGTACTAACGGCCCATGCAAATCGAGGTCGTAGTCGAAATCCCCAAAGGCACCCGCAACAAGTACGAAGCGGATGAGTCCGGGACCATCTGGCTCGACCGCATGCTCTTCACCGCCACCCGCTATCCCGAGGACTACGGCTACGTGCCGGAGACCCTGGCCGAGGACGGCGACCCGATGGACGCCCTGGTTATCGTCGAAGAACCCACCTTCCCCGGGTGCCATATCCACGCCCGACCGGTAGGCATGTTCCTGATGCGTGACGAGGAAGGCGCAGACGCCAAGCTGCTTTGCGTCCCGGCGAGTGACCCAAGGTGGAGCGGCGTGGGGGAACTCGCCGACCTTCCTGAATTCGAGCTTCGGGAGATCGCGCACTTCTTCGGGATCTACAAGGACCTGGAACCGGGCAAGCTGACCGAGCTCAACGGCTGGCGGGACCGGGGCGAGGCCGAATCGGCCTTAGCGGATGCCCGGCGGCGCTTCGAGAACGACCCGCCGCGGTAGTCAGGCCATAACCCCTCTGCCTTCAGGCCAATACCTCTTCAAAGCCGGCAGCCAGGCAGTCGAGCAAGGTCCCCGTGTCGGGTGTGGCCGCCGGATCCATGTTGACCCCGACGTGCACGCTCTCGCCGTAGCTGAGCAGTGTCACGTTCAGCCCGGCTCCCTCCCGGGGACCGAAGGGGACCATCCGCTCGAGGCGGGCCCCCGCCAGATACAGGTCCACGGGCGGACCGGGAACGTTCGACGCCACCACATCGACGGCGCGCAGAGCCCGGGCCACCAGGCGCGGCACCCCGGGTATCCCCAACCCAAGACCGGTGGCCTCGTCCAGCAATCCGTACACAGGCCGGCCGCGGGCGTGGCCGGAGACCTCGTGCAGCAGCCGGATGCGCTCGATCGGATCGGCCAGCCTCAACGGGCCGCGAACCAGGACTCCGAGCACCTGGTTGCGCATGTCGGCACCAGATTCGTCCGACCGGGTGCTGACCGGCATGGCCAGTCGCACGGAAGTCTGGTTCGACCCGTGCTTGTGGTGGTAGGCACCCAAGCCCCCGAGCACGCCGGCGAGAAAGGCGTCGTTGACCGTGCCCCCGGCGTGGCGGGCGGCCCGCCGTAAGCCGTCCAGGGGGAGGTCGATGGCGGCCAAACGGACCCCTGCCGAGCGCCGGCTCATGAGGCGGCCACCACGGCGTGGCGCGACCTGCTCTCGCAGGGTTCGGACCACGTCGTTGGTGGTGGCGGCCGGGGGTCCGGGATCGCGTACGGCCTGCCCCAGGACCTGGGCCGCCCAGGGGAGCACCCGGCCGAGGATCGCGGCACTGTGCCGGGCGCCGAATTCGAGGTCCTGCGCCAGCCGAGCGCTATCGGTGGGCGGCGCCACCGGCTCGAGAAGCGGCGGTTCGGCAAGTGGAGCGGAAGGTTGCCGTTCGAGGTCGAACAGCTCCAGCGCCAGTCTCACCCCGCCTAGACCGTCCGTATAGCTGTGGTGCAACTCGAGGATCAGGCCATGGGTCGTCCCTGCCTCGCCCACCACGAATGACACCCTCCATGGCGGCCTATCCGGGTCGAAGGGTTCGGTCGCCATGGCGCCGGCGACGACAAACAAGTCGCCCGGCGTACCAGGCCCGGGAATGGCGACATCCCGCAGGTGATTGGCGACCCGAAAATCGGGATCGACCTCCCAACAGGGCGGAACCATCGGCAAGGGTCCCGCCACCACCCGGTCGCGCAGCCGTGGGATGCGAGCCGACACTAGCTCCAGGCGGTCCCGCACCTTGGCTCGGTCGGGCTCGCGGTCGAGGGATATGACCAACCTCATGGTCGACCGGTAGGTAGGATCGAGCCGCTCGAGGCCCCAGATCATCGCCTCGAGATCGGACATCCGATCGCCGAAGCGGTACTCCGCGGGAACTTCCTTAGACATCAGCCGTCAGGCGGCCGGGGACACACCGGCGAGGTCGGCGACGATGTCGAAGGCCTGCCCGACAGTGACGAGCTGCTCGGGATCGACATCGGGGATCTTGATCGAGAAAGCGTCGTTCAGGGCCAGAGTTATCTCAACTACCGCCAGGCTGTCGGCATCGAGGTCCTCCCGCCACCTGGACTCGACGTTGACTTCATTCGGTTCGATGTCCAGAACCTCGGCCACGCAGCCCTGAAAGGTATTGAACGCTTCTCCTCGATCCATCCCCCCAAAGGTATCCGGTCCCCGCCTTCGCCCCCTAGTTCAACCTGCTATCCCCCCCGGTCCAAACAGACCGGCGCCTATGGTAACTGTCCGTGACCGGAATCCTCGAGGGAAAACGCATCCTGGTAACTGGCGTGCTCACCGACGATTCGCTCGCTTACGCGGTGGCGGAGGTGGCCCAGAAAGAGGGGGCCGAAATCGTCCTCACCGGCGCCGGCCGCGGGCTGTCCTTGACGCGTCGGGTGGCCCGGCACCTTCCGGCCCCACCCGACGTGCTCGAGCTGGACGTGACGGTGCCCGATCACGTCGACGCCGTGGCCGACGACCTGCGTTCTCGCTGGGGTGGGCTCGATGGCGCCCTGCACTCGATCGGCTTCGCGCCTCCTACCTGTCTCGGCGGGGGTTTTCTCGAGGCTGGGTGGGACGACGTCAAGGTCGCGATCGAGGTATCGGCGTACTCCCTGAAGCTGCTGGCGACCGGGATCCGCCCGTTGCTGCAAGCGGCCGGAGGGGGGTCGATAGTCGGCCTGGACTTCGATGCCACCGTCGCCTGGCCCGGTTATGACTGGATGGGAGTGGCCAAGGCGGCACTGGAGTCCACATCGCGCTACCTGGCCCGAGATCTGGGTCCGGACCGGATCCGGGTGAACCTGGTGGCCGCCGGGCCGATCAAGACCATGGCAGCCAGATCGATTCCCGGATTCAATCTTTTCGAGGATGCCTGGGACGGGCGGGCCCCGCTCGGATGGAGTGTCACCGATCCCACGCCCGTGGCCCGGGCCTGCGTCGCTCTTCTGTCCGATTGGTTCCCCGCGACGACCGGCGAGATGGTGCACGTGGACGGCGGCTTCCACGCCGTGGGGGTCTGAACCGATGACCGCTCGAACCGCTCTGGTGACCGGCGGCAACCGCGGCATCGGGCTGGCCATCGCGCACGATCTCGCCGAGGCCGGCCACCGGGTGGCGGTGACTCATCGTCGCGCGCCGGTCGCCGGCTTCGTATCGGTCCAGTGCGACGTAACTTCGCCAGAAGATGTGGAAGCTGCCTTCTCCTCCGTCGAGGAGCAGCTCGGACCGGTGGAGGTCCTGGTCTCCAACGCTGGAGCCAACGCCGACCAGCTGCTCCTCTCGATGAAGGAGGACAGCTGGTCGGAAGTGGTCAACACCAACCTGAGCGGCGCCTACCGGGTGGCCCGGCGAGCCACATCCAAGATGATCCGGGCCCGGTGGGGACGGATGATCTTCATATCATCGGTAGTGGCTTTGAGCGGTTCACCCGGGCAGGCCAACTACGCAGCGTCGAAGGCCGGACTGATCGGCTTCTCCCGGTCGCTCGCCCGCGAGCTCGGAGGGCGAGGGGTAACGGTCAATGTGGTCTCGCCTGGGTTCGTCACCACGGACATGACGGCGGCCCTCTCCGATGCCCGGCAAGCAGAGATCCTGGAGCAGGTGCCGCTCCGGCGGATGGCTACGGCACAGGAGGTCGCCGCCGTCACCACCTTCCTGGCGTCGGACGCCGCCGGCTATATCACGGGCGCGGTCATCCCGGTCGACGGCGGGCTGGGAATGGGCCACTAGATGAGCCCGCCGGAGAAAGGGCTGCTTCGGCCGGCCGACGTCCTGCCGCACCGGCCCCCTTTTTTGTTCGTCGACGAAGTCACCGAGATCGTGCCATCGACCTCGGCCCGGGGGCTGTGGCGGCTGACCGGCGAAGAAGAATTCTTCGCCGGTCATTTCCCGGGCCGGCCGACCCTTCCTGGCGTGCTGATGGTCGAGGCCCTCGCCCAGCTCGGCGGCATCGCCCTCCTCGCCGACGAGCGCTACGCAGGCAAGCTGCCACTGTTCGGCGGTATAGACAAGGCTCGGTTCCGCCGCCAGGTGGTTCCCGGCGACACTCTCGAGTTGTCAGTCGAGCTGGATCAGCTCGGCGCCAGCGCCGGCAAGGGACACGGCACCGCAAGCGTCGGAGGCAAGGTTGCCTGCCAGGCCAGCATGCTCTTCGTGATCGTGACCGCTTAGGGCTCAGCGCCGCCGAAGACCAGGGCGGCGTTGTGGCCGCCGAAGCCGAAGCTGTTGGTGAGGGCTACCCGAACGGCGCCTGGCCGGGCGGTGTTCGCCACGTAGTCGAGATCACAGTCGGGATCCGGGACCTCCTGGTTGATTGTCGGCGGCAGCTTCTGTTCGTTGAGCACCTGGACGCAGATCACCGCTTCGAGAGCCCCTGCTGCCCCAAGGGTATGGCCGGTCATCGACTTGGTCGAGGAAACGGGCGGAACCTTTTCTCCGAAAACCTGCTTCAAGGCGAGAGTCTCGATACGGTCGTTGGGAGGAGTCGACGTACCGTGGGCGTTCACATAGCCGACGGCGCCGGCTCCGATGCCGGCGTCGGTCAGCGCCGCTTCCATCGCCCGGACGGCCCCGTCACCCTCCGGGTGGGGCTGGGTCATGTGGTAGGCGTCCGAGGAGACGCCGTATCCCAGGAGCTCAGCCAGGACCGGCGCACCTCGCTGCAGCGCAGCTTCGCGTTCCTCGAGAACCAGGGCGGCGGCTCCTTCGCCCATCACGAAGCCGTCACGGCCCGCGTCGAAGGGCCGTGAGGCGCGCTCCGGTTCGTCGTTGCGGGTCGACAGGGCTTTCATGGCGGCGAAGGCGGCGATAGCAACGCGGGTGACGGCAGCCTCACTGCCGCCGCACACGATCGAGTCGACCCGACCGGCCCGAATCAGGTCGAGGCCCTCGCCGATGGCCTGAGCCGAGGCCGCGCAGGCCGTCACGGTGCATGAGCTGTAGCCCCGAATGCCCCATTCCATGGCGATGTGGCCCGCTGTCATGTTCGGAATCATCATGGGCAGCGAGTAGGGGTTGACCCAGTCGGGCCCCCTGGCATTGAGGACGTCGACGCCCTCCTCCAGGGCGCGAATCCCGCCTATCCCGGTCCCCCACAGAACGCCAACGCGGTCTGGGGCTGCCGCGATGTCGAGGCCGGAATGTTCGACTGCCTCCTTCGCCGCCACGAGCGCCAGTTGGCTGACCCGGTCAAGGTGCCTGGCCTTGCGACGGCCGAAGACCGGCTCGGCGTCGAAACCGGGCACCTCGGCCGCAATCCGGACCGGGAACTCACTCGGATCGAAGAGGGAAATCTTCCCGACGCCAGACCGCCCCGCCACCAGGCCGGCCCAGGTGGAGGAGGCCGTCAGGCCGAGCGGGCTTACAACTCCGATTCCTGTGACCACGACGCGGCGGGGAGGCACGGCTTCTAATCCTACGGTTGTGCGCTCTCGCGAACCGGTTCGTAGTAATACTTGCCCCATGAGCGTGACAGCCGGCTACACGAAGCCGGTACTCGAAGAGACGGTCGGATACCGGCTGAAGCGCCGCCTGCTCGGGCCCCCGAAGGTGACCGAGCAGCTGGAAGGGGAACGCCTCAACAACCCCATCGCCATGGGCGTGCTCAGCTGCGACATGATCTCGTCCTCGGCCTACGGCACCGAGGAAATGCTGACCGTTCTGGTACCCACCTTCGGTCTCGCCGCGTTCACCCTCGTGCTGCCCATCACCTTCGTGATCCTCGGCGTGCTCATCCTGGTCACCTTCTCCTACCGCGAGGTAGTGATGGTGTACACCAAGGCCGGCGGCTCGTACGTGGTCAGCCGCGAGAACTTCGGGCTCAACGTGGCCCAGTTCGCCGCCGTCGCCCTGCTCATCGACTACACGCTGACCGTTGCCGTTCAGGTCGCAGCAGGGACGGCCGCGCTGACATCCGCCATACCCGCACTGAACCGCAATGAGTGGATACCGACCTTTATCTGCGTGGTCGTTGTCCTGTTGCTCATGTGGGGCAACCTCCGCGGCATTCGCGAGGCCGGCCGGACCTTCGCTTTCCCCACCTACTTCTTTATCGCGTCCATGGCGCTCGTCGTCATTATCGGCTTGACCAAAGAGGCTCTGGGCACTCTGCCGATGGTGGTTCCGAAGCCGGGACATGTTCCGATCGGGACCAACACCAACGCCATAGTCGAGTTCGGGACGTTCTTCGTGCTCCTTCGAGCCTTTGCCAACGGCGGCTCTTCTCTCACCGGTCTGGAAGCCATCTCGAACAGCGTGGCCGTCTTCCGGCCGCCCGAGGGGATCAACGCCCGCAAGGTACTCGGCTGGATGAGCTTCACCCTCGGCACCCTGGTTCTCGGTGTGTCTCTGCTGGCCCACTTCACGCACGCCATTCCCTACAAGAGCGGCTCGCCGACGGTCATCTCGCAGGTGGCTCACGCCTCGTTCGGGCACAGCCCCTTGGGCAACCTGGGCTTCTACATCATTCAGCTCTCTACCCTCCTGATCCTCTACACCGGAGCCAACACGAGCTTCAACGGCTTCCCCTTCCTCGCCAACTTCGTCGCCACGGACCGGTTCATGCCGAGGCCGTTCACCCGCCGCGGCCACCGCCTGGTGTTCTCGAACGGCATCCTCTTCCTCGGCAGCATCGCCATAGTGCTGCTGATCATCACCAGAGCCAAGGTCAACGACCTGGTGAGCCTCTACGCCATCGGAGTGTTCTGCGGGTTCACCATGGCCGGGGCCGGGATGGTGAAGCACCACCTCACCTACCGGGAGCCGGGCTACCGCCACAAGATCTGGATCAACGGCTCCGCCGCTGTGGTGTCGGCTCTGGTCGTGATCATCTTCGCGGTAACCAAGTTCACCGAGGGAGCCTGGGCCGTGATCGTCCTGTTTCCCCTGCTCATGTGGGTCCTGATCCGCACCCACAAGCAATACGTCCACGAGGCGACGGCGCTCGGCGATGGGGCGGCGGAGCGGGCCATCGAAGCCAAGCCCCTCCCCCGCCACGTGGCCCTGATCCTGGTCGACAACCTCGACCTGGCCACCGCCAGGGTGATCCAATACGCCCGGACCATGTCGGTCGACGAGCTGCGAGCCGTGCACTTCGTGATCGACTCGGCCCGGGCCCAAGCCCTCGCAGACCGGTGGGTGCGGCTGGGGCTCAGCCGCCTTCCCCTGGAGCTGATCGAATGCCCGGACCGCCGGGTGGCCCGGGCCGCCGTCGAACTGGCGGCGGAGCTGGCCGCCGACGGTCAGACCGAGGTGACGGTACTGATGCCTAGGCGCTCTTATGCGTTCGGCCTGGGCCGAATCCTTCACGACAACGTCGGCGAGAACATCGCCGCTGCCATCAGCCGGCTGGACCATGTCAACGCCACCATCGTGCCCTTCGACGCCCGGGGAGAGTTCAACAGCCGGCGGCGGATACGTCACGATGAGCGACACGCCCAGAAAGAACGGGAGCGGATCGATCAGATGCTGTCGGACGAGACCCCACCTCCGGGCGTCGACGGCGCCGTGCCCATCTCCTCGTTGCAGCTGCGCCAGCGGGCCCGCGCCGCCGGCCGGGTCAAGTCGGTCACGGTGAAGCCCTGGGGGGATTCAGCGTCGCTGCAAGTCCAGCTGGTGGACGACCAGGGCAAGCTGGTAGTGGTCTTCCTCGGCCGGCGCCAGATCGCCGGGATGGTGCCCGGGGCCAGGCTGGCGGTGGAAGGCACGGTCGCCGACCTGCGTGGCCATATCGGGATGATCAACCCCAACTACGAGTTCCTCGCCGAGACCCAACACGCGTAGGGGACGCGGGCGGCGGGTTGGGGCGGGTCCCGTCCGGATTGGGGCGGGTCCTGTCCGGGTTGGGCGGGTCCTGTCCGGTGGGGACGCCTTCCCGCTCGTCCTCGCTTCGCTGCGGGCGGCGGGCCCCTTCCCCGCCGGCCACCCGCTTGCTGCTGCTGCTCGCAAAGCCGTTCCGCCGGCCACCCGCCGCAAGACCGGCAGCCGGGTGCTGGTCGAGCCCTTTGAGGGCGGATTGTCACGGCATGGCAGCCGAGATGCCGGCTCCCACCTCCATCACCGCGCCGGTCACGTAGCCATCGTCGGTTACCAGATGCATCATGGCCCGCGCCATCACCTCGGGTTCGAGCCACGGGACGCGCATGGGGTTGAGGGCGGCGAAGCGGGGTGCCACGTCGTCCATGGACGGTTGCTCCAGATCGGGGCAGAAGGCCCGGTAGTTGGCTTCGTTGTGAACCATGGGGGTGCTGACCGTGGTCGGGCACAGGACGTTCACGGTGATCCCGTCGTGCATGACTTCAACGGCCGCCGATTTGGCCAACCCTATTACGCCGAACTTGGTGGCGGCATAGTGGGACAGGTTGGAGCTGCCCCGCCGGCCGGCCAGCGACGAGACCACGACCACCCGCCCGTACCGCTGCCGGCGCATCAGGGGTATCACGGCCCTCAGGCAGTAGAAGACCCCCGAGAGGTTGGTGGCGATCATGTTGTCCCACCTCGAGTCGGTTATGGCCTCGAGCGGGATCACCTCGCATATCCCGGCGTTGGCGATCAGCACGTCCAGACGGCCGAATCGACCGGCGATATCGTCCACCACGGCCTGCACCCGGGCCGGATCCCGGACGTCGAGGGGCAAGCTCACGCATGACCCTCCGGCGGCCTCGACCTGCCGCACCGTCTCGGCCATGTCGGCGGAGGTCGAGAGGGCGTATGGCAGTTCGGGTGCGGGGTCAGGGGCGTCACCTATAACGACCGTCGCACCCTCGGCGGCCAGCGCCAGGGCATGGGCGCGCCCCTGCCCCCTGCCACCCCCGGTGACGAGGGCTACCTTGCCGTCCAGACGACCCATGTTCCTCCTCCTCCGATTGCTGGCGTCACACTAGAGCGGCGGTCCGCACCTCGTACGCCCGGGCAACGAGGCCGACGTAGGCCGGTCGGATGGATCACCGCATCCCATCCCTTCGTCAGTCCCTGCACTGGCGGGGGAGACAGAGGTTTACGCCCCGCAGGCGGCCGCCTTGGCCCCCGAGACACCTGCCTGATCCTCAAATAGGTCTACTCGGGGCCCGACAGATCGTCGACGACCTCTCCGACGAACACCGGCGGGTAGATCTCCACCCCCGCTCGGTCCAGGAAATCGCGGAAGTTCACGGAAGAGACCAGGTCCTTGGCGACTTCCACCGAATCGAGCTCTATGTTCACCATCACTTCGTTCGGATCGTCGATCGACCGGCAAACGGTCATGCCGACGGTGCCTTCGACGTCCCGCTGCCTATTGCGTATCGCAGCGGCCCAGCGCTCGTAGTCGGGAACCGAATGGATGATCGTCAGCCGAAAGCGGGAGCTCATTTGTTCATCTTCTGACTCAGGTAGTTGGCCTCCCCTACGCGGTCGATGAGGCCCAACTGGGCCTCGATCCAATCGAGCTGGGCCTCCTCTCCGAGGAGCATCTCACGCAGCATCAGGGCGGTGGCCGGATCGGCGGCCGCCTCCGCCCCGCTGATAGCGGCGTGCAGCTGCCCAACGGCTTTCTCTTCGAGCTGACCGGCAAGGCGAAGCTGCTCGGGCACCGTTTCGCCCGCGGCAAAGGGGTCGGCCCGCTGGAGGTTCGGTAGTCCTCCCAGGAGCAGGATGCGATCCATCAGCTTCTCGGCGTCGCGCATCTCTTCGAAGGACGACTCTCGATATTCGTCGGCCAGCCGATCGAGACCCCAATGGGCGGCCAACTTGCAATCGAGGAAGTACTGATTGATTGCTCTCAACTCGGTCGTCAGTAGACCGTTGAGCAACTTCACGACTTTTGCTTTCGACTCCATCGCCGTCCCCTGTTCTCCGCTACCGAGTTACCCAGTTGCTGTTCGATCAGCAGGTGAATGTTGCGGGCGCACCTGCCGCAAGAGGTGCCCGCTCCGTTCGCTTCTCCGATCTCCTTCACCGTGTGGGCCCCCTCTTCGATGGCCGCAACTATCGAGCCACTCGTCACGGCTTCACACAGGCAGACCCACACCTGTTTACCGTACCCCTCTGCCCACCGCTGACGCCCTGAAGACCCGAATCGCAACCTGTTCGAGGCACGATGACCAGATCAGCCGGTCTATGTGGCCCGGGCGAGCAGCCGCAACCGGGAACGGACCCGCCGCTCGAGGAAGTCACCCAGCACCTCTTCGAAAACGGCGTTGTCATCACCGGCCACCATGTGGTGGGCACCAGCGACAGTGGCGAACTCGGCGTGGGGTACCAGCTCGAGAAACCGCACCGAGTCGTCGACGCCCAGCACGTCGGACTCCCCTCCGCGCACCAGCAAAGTGGGTATCCGAAGGCCGCTGGCTGCGGCGCCCAGCCGGGCCGGGTCGATGAGATTGTTGCGCTGCACAGCCTGATCGAGAGGCGAGGAAATGAAGGCCGGATCCCAGTGCCAGAACCACCTTCCGTCAACCTGGCGAAGGTTCTTCTGCAACCCATCCAGATTCTTGGGTCGCGGTCGGTGCGGCAGATAGGCGGAGATGGCGTCGGCCACCTCCTCGAGGGAGCCGAAGCCCTCGCCGGCGTTGGCGGTCATGAAGTCGCGGATCCGGCTGGTCCCCGCCGGCTGCAGGAAGGGCGAGACGTCGACCAGCACCAGGCCGAGAGCAAGCTCCGGACTGTGGCCCATGGCGGCCAGAGAGGCATTCCCCCCGAGCGAGGCGCCAACGAGAACGGGTGGCGAGCCCAGGTAGTCGACGATACGGATCACGTCGGCGGCGAAGCGGTCGAGCCCGTACTGGTGATCGGGAGACCAGCCGCTCTCCCCGTGACCGCGCAGGTCGACCGTCAGGGCATACCACCCGGACGACCCCAGGTCGGCCGCCGTGGCACCCCAGGAGTGCCTTGTCTGCCCGCCTCCGTGCAGGAGCACGACCGGCGGGTCGGCCGGGCTCCCGAACGCGTCGGCAACCAGGGTCACCTCGTCGCCTGGAATGCTCAGAGTCCGCCTCGACACCGGCTCCTGGGTCACGGGCGATCAGTGTAGTTAACAGTACGGAAGCTCCCGCCGAAGTGCGTTCGTCCCGCCCGACCTGGCAGAATGATCCAAATTTGGACAGAAGGACAGTCAGTTGATTACAGACATCAAGCCAGGAACGAGGCTCCGGTCGGCCGTCTGCGACGTCGAGGTCATCGTGGTCAAGACATCATCCCAGGCCCTCGACCTGCGCTGCGGCGGGCACCCTATGGTCCCGGCCGGGACGGACTGCCCCGAGGGGCTCGTGGCCAAGGACGAGTTCACCGCCGGCACCCAGATCGGAAAGCGCTACAGCGACGAGAGCGGCGAACTCGAGTTGCTTTGCACCAAGGCCGGATCCTCGTCGTTGTCAATCGGCGATGCGCCGCTGAAGATTAAGGAAGCCAAGCCGCTGCCGTCCTCGGACTGACCCCACCGCCAGCAAAATGGAAATTCAGAATAGCGCCCATAAGGCGGCAGCCGGCCCGCGTCCTCTGACTACGGCGACCGATGCGGAGAAGGCCGAGACCGGGCGGCTGCCGTAATCTCGGTACCCGGTTGGCCCGTACCCGGAGAGGGCCATTTCTCGGTCAAGGAGGGCCGCGTGGGAGCACTGGACGGACGTATCGCTGTCATCACCGGAGCCGGGCGGGGCATCGGGCGAGCCCACGCCCTGCTCTTCGCGCAGGAGGGAGCGAAGGTGGTGATCAACGACCTCGGCGGGGCGGAGGACGGATCCGGGGTCGACGCCGGACCGGCATATGAGGTGGTGGAGGAGATCAAGGCCCTCGGTGGTGAGGCCGTTGCCAACACGGACAACGTCGCCAACTTCGAAGGGGCCGAACGGCTGATCCGGACCGCGATCGATACGTTCGGAGACCTGCACGTCCTGGTCAACAACGCCGGGATACTGCGTGACCGAACCATCGCCAACATGACCGAAGCGGAATGGGACGACGTGATCCGGGTCCACCTCAAAGGTCACTTCGCGCCGCTCCACTTCGCCGCCGTCCATTGGCGCCAACAGAGCAAGGCCGGCAAGGAAGTGAACGCGGCCGTGGTCAACACCTCGTCCACTTCGGGCTTGTTCAACAACATCGGCCAGGCCAACTACGGCGCCGCCAAGACAGGCATCACCAGCTTGACCATCATCGCCCAGAAAGAACTCGGGCGCTACGGCGTCCACGTCAACGCGATCGCACCTTCTGCCTTCACCCGCCTGATTGCGACCATTCCCGGCCGGGACGCGCCGGAAGAGGCTACAGGATGGTCCCCTCACGACCCCGCCAACATCGCTCCCTTCGTGGCCTACCTCTGCACGGCGAACTGCCCCATCCGGGGTCGGGTGTTCCTTGTCAGAGCGGGCGACGTCTACCTCTTCCAGCCGTTCGCGATCGTCGATGAGATCCACAAGAACGGGCAGTGGACAGTCGAAGAGCTGCAGGAGGAGGCCGCCCATTTCGCGGAGGTCCCCTTCAAGCTGAACGATCCTTTCGGTCTCGCCTAGCGCCGTTCGGAGAAATCGCCCGCGGAGTTTTCGACCACGGTTATCTGCCCGGCCAGCTCGCGGGTGGCCGGGGGGTGTGGAGCTGGTCGGAACCCTTGATCTCGCGCACGGTCACGGGCTGGCCGCGGCGACGGAGCTCGAGGGCGATCGCTTCGGCATCACCACGTTCGTCCACGAGTAGCAGGATCCCCTCTGGGCTCGCCGGCTTCGACGACAGCATCACGGCGAACGAGCTCACTGGTGCACCTCCTTCGACCTCGAGCCGAAGCCGAGGTCCTCATCAATGCTCACGCCGGCGCGCCGAGTTGTTCCAGCCGGCGGGCGATGTTGACGGCGTGATCCCCGAGCCTCTCGAAGTAACGGGCGACGAGTCCCATCTCTATGGCGACCGGTATCGAGATGCCCCCGGCCGCCAGTTCGGCGGTCAGGCTCACGTGCAGGTCGTCCACCTCGTCGTCCAGGGTCCGGAGACGGTCAGCGGCGTTGGAGTCGGCCTCGGCATACGCCGTCGCCGTCATCTCCCACATCTCGAATCCCACCGCGCCCATCTGCGCCACCAGGCTTAGAGCGCGGGGGGTGAGCCAGCGGGCCAGCCCTTGGGCGGAATGGGACGCGATGTGCTCCGCCAGATCCCCGCTGCGCTCCAGCTCCGCCAGGATGAGCAGGATGAGCAGCAAGCGACGCCGCCGCTCGGAATCGTCCTGCCGGGGACCTATCAGCTCGTTCAGGATATCGTTCTCGACCTTGCGGTGAAGAGCGTCGATGAGTTCATCCCGGTCGATGAGGGCGCGGGCAGCCTCGCGATCGGGTGTCAAGAAGACCTGGGTGGAACCGGCCAGGGCGTCGCTGACCAGAGAGAACATCTGGAGGACGGCCTCGTCGAGTTGCTCCATGCTGATGGTGGCGCCTGGACCTAGAGACTGCACCGCCGCCGGCGCGCTCATAGAGGCCGGTCCTCGCGCTCGGGCTCGGGCCGCCGGGGCGGAGGTTGGCCCTCGTGAAAGCGGCTCTCTCGGAGATCCCACATGGCGGCCTCCTCTACTTCCATAACGGACCCATTGATTCTGTTGGAAAGAGAGAGGGCGCGGAAGGGGACAACCTGGGGACTTCCCTGGGGATCTTAGTTCACGGTACTTAAGCCGCTCCCCCGACGCCGGTCTTGTAGTTTCCTGTCGTGGATCGGCGAGCACCACGGTGGTCGGAGCTGCGAGAGCTGATTCGGGCCAAGCCATTCGAGTGGAGCCGGACCCGCCGGCAGCTCGCCGCCGCCGCTTCGATCAGCGACCTCCGTGACCTGGCCCGCAGGCGGGTACCCAGGGCGGTTTTCGACTATACGGATGGCGCCGCGGAGTCCGAGTCCAGCTTGCACCGGGGCCGGGAAGCCTTCGCTCGCGTCGAGTTCATGCCCCGGGTGCTGCGCGACGTGTCCACCGTCGATACGACCGCGAGGCTTATGGGAGCGCCGGCGGCCCTCCCCATGGTCTTCGCTCCCACCGGGTTCACCCGCATGATGCACCACGAGGGCGAGCCGGCAGTCGCCAGGGTGGCTCGCCGGGCAGGCGTGCCGTACGTGCTGTCTACCCTCGGCACGACCTCGCCCGAAGAGCTGATCGCCGCCGCTCCTGGAACCGACGCCTGGTTCCAGCTGTACGTGTGGCGGGACCGAGGAGCCAGCACCGAGCTGATCGACCGGGTGGCGGCCGCCGGCTACCGCCTACTCGTCCTGACAGTCGACTCGCCCGTCGGAGGAGCCCGCCTGCGCGACGTGCGAAACGGGCTGACCGTACCGCCGGCCCTCACCATGAAGACGATCCTTTCGTCGACCGCCCATCCGGCCTGGTGGATGAACCTGCTCACCCGGGAGCCTCTGCAGTTCGCCTCCTTACGAAACTGGGAGGGCACTGTCGCCGAGCTGATGAACAAGACCCTGGATCCCGGCGTGACCGTCGACGACTTCGACTGGTTGCGCTCCCGTTGGAATGGCCCCCTGATTGTCAAGGGGGTTCAGACCGTCGAGGACGCCAGGATGGTCGTCGAGCACGGCGCCGACGGCGTCGTCATCTCCAACCACGGGGGCCGGCAGCTCGACCGGGCCCCGGTTCCCCTCGAGCAGCTTCCTTACGTCGTGGATGCCGTCGGGGACGAGGCCGAGATATACCTCGACGGCGGCATACTGTGCGGCGCCGACATCGTCGCCGCGGTCGCTTACGGGGCTCGGGCCTGCCTGGTGGGGCGGGCCTACTTGTACGGTCTCATGGCTGGTGGCGAAGCCGGCGTCCAGCGGGCCGCTGACATCCTGCAGCGCGACATCGCCCGAACGATGCAGCTCCTGGGCGTCACCCGGATTGACGAACTGGGTCCGGCCTCCGTCCGGCTGCGCCGGTGAGTACCCGGACTGCCTTGAAACATCCCCGATAAATCGGTATGGCCGGCTCGGTCCGCCGTACTACTGTCGCAAAGGTGGTACTGCTGGTCATCCTGGCAGGTGTGTTGATTTCGCCGCTGGTAATTGCGGTCGGGATCGTGGTTTGGGCCGGTGCTGCCTTCCTGCTGGACGCCTGGCACTGCCGGCATCCCGCAGCCGATCTTCTCGAGCGCCTGGAGCGCTTCCAGCCCCCGTCTGTCGCCGACGAGGCCCAGCGCTGGCTCCAGGGCCACTGAGCGCTCACTATCTCTCACCCCTCGACCCTCCCCCAATCGCGTTGAGGCGACCTGTACTCTTTTCGGTCCGTGAGGGGCTTGTTACTCAAACATGCACGGATGGCAGCGCTCGCGGTCGCGGCGGTGCTGACGAGCGCCGGCCTGGCCGCTTGTGGCAGTCACGCGGCCAAACTCTCGGTTCCGGCCTCTACGACTACGACGTCCACGTCCACCACGGTCGCTCCCACGACCACGGCCGCCCCGGTCGCAGCCCGGTGCCCGCTCACGGGCGAGCCGCCTGCGGGCGGGACGGTTCCTCAACGGCCGGCCCTGGCCGTCAAGATGGACAACCTGAACGCGGCCCGGCCCCAGTACGGACTGTCCGCCGCGGACATCGTTTACGAGGAACCGGTCGAAGGTGGCATCACCCGCTTCATCGTCATATACCAATGCAACAATGCGGCCCGGGTCGAACCGATCCGCTCCGGACGCATTATTGATCCCGAGATTCTGATGCAGTTCGGCGCCCATCCGCTCATCGCCTATTCGGGAGGTATCGGGGCCGCGGTGGCGGCTATCGACGGTTCGTCGCTGATTGACGTCGGTGTCAACCGAGCTCCCGTCACCACGTACTGGCGGGACCCCAATCGGTACGGACCTCACAACCTGGCCAGCTCGACGGCGGCCCTGTACGCGGTGGGGTCGTCCGAGCATGCGCCGAAGACGGCGCCGCCGCCGGTGTTCACCTTCGGTGCCCTACCGGCGGGAGCTGCTCCGGCGGCATCGCTGCATATCGCCTACCTCTACTCGAACCTGACCTGGGCCTGGCAGCCCAAGCTGGGGGTATGGGTCCGCTCGTATGCCGACACGGGGCCGGCCACCATGGCCGAGGGGGGTGAGATCGCTGCTGCCAACGTGGTGGTGATGAGGGTCGTGATGTACCCGAGCCCGTACGTGGAGGACGCCACCGGTTCTCACGAGAACCTCCTCGTGCTTACCGGCTCAGGCCCGGCGCAGGTATACCGGAATGGCGCAGTGGTGTCAGGAACCTGGGTGAGGCCGAATCTGGCTCAGACGACCGAGTTCGTCGATGCCAATCACCAGGTGATTCCGCTCAGCCCTGGCCCCACCTGGGTCGAGCTGGTTCCGACCACCGTGGCGGTGACGGCGACGCCCTGAGCGGTCAGCGGCACAAGTCGTCCACTATCAAAGACGCAGCCACGGGGCAGCCCTTCGTGAACCCGAAAAAGGGCCCGAAATCCCTGGTTGCGCTGAACCCCGGGAAGTACAGCCCTCCAACGCTGGACTGGAAAGCCTCGTCCAGCACGGGGAATCCGTCCACCGTGCGAAGCTCTTCCAGGATGCCGGCAAGGTAGGGAACCAGCGTCACGTCGGCCTTGTAGCCCGTCGCGAAGATAATCCGGTCGACGGTGAGCTCGTCGGCGCTGGAAAGCGACACGCGGGCCGCGGCCCCCGGTCCGGTTTCGACGCGGGCCACCGAGTTGCGGGGCCACCGGTGGAAGCGGTCGCCGGCCAATCGCGGTGTCAGCCACCACTCAAGGGTGAGGCGGCCGGCGGCCCAGAACTCCGTGCTGATCCTCTCTCGCTCGGAGGGGTCGAGCTTCCTCCACCAACCGGGCGTGGCCAGCGTGCAGTCCAGATAGGCGTCCGCGAACCGCCAGCTGACTCGATCAAAGCGAGGGACGTCGTGGCGATGGACGATATCGACCCGCTCGGCCCGGTGGTCGCCTGCCAGGGCGGCCCATTCGTAGGCGCTTTGGCGCCCGCCCACGATCAGCACCCTGGCCCCCTCCAGGTCGTCGAAGCGCACCCTTTCGCAGGTGTGGCCGGCTGTCTCAGGGGGGACGGAGCCGGCCCAGGCCGGCAGCTGTTGGAAGGAGCGTATTCCCGGGGCGGCCACGACTGATTCCGCCGTGACCGGCTGGCCTTCTTCGAAATCCACCCGGAACCCGGTGTCGGTGCGGACGACGGATCTCACCAGGTCCGGTCGGACGACGACTCCCTTCTCGCGTTGGAACCAGTCCGCGTAGTCCAAAAAGACACTGATAGGCACAGGGTCGATCTCTCCGGCCGGCACCCTCCGGTCCGCGAGGAATGCTTCGAAGGTGTGGATGCCGGCGGCGTCCAGATGCCAGTCCGGGCCCGAGCGGAGGTACATCCCCTCGGGCATGTTCTCGCGCCAAAACCCCATGGGTTGCCCTACCACCATGGTTTCGATCCCTCGCTCGATGGCCCGGGCCGCGGTCGCAATGCCATAGGGGCCGGCGCCAATCACCAGGAGCACCACAGGGTCCCCGATCAACCCCGGGCGGGAACTCGTTGCACGTCCGGAACCGTACAATCATCGTCGGGATGGGACAAGACCGTGTGCGCTCGGTGATTGTTGCCGCCGCCCGGACCCCGGTAGGAAAGTTCGGTGGTGCCCTCGGGCGGACCCCTGCCGTCGCTCTGGGGGCGACCGCCATCCGATCCGCCATAGAGCGAGCCGCCATCGATTCGGCGGCTGGCGATCCAGCCGCTCTGGGAGCCCAGGTCGACTACGTGATAATGGGTCACGTCCTCCAGGCCGGGACGGGCCAGATCACGGCCCGGCAAGCGGCGGTAGCGGCCGGGTTGCCGGCTGAGGTGCCGGCCATCAGCGTGAACAAGGTCTGCCTGGCCAGTTTGTCGGCTATTGCCTTGGCTGATCAGTTGATTCGGGCCGGGGAGATCGAGATCGCGGTGGCCGGCGGCATGGAGTCGATGTCGCTGGCGCCCTTCGTTATTCCGGGGATGCGTTGGGGCAAGCGCATCGGTGATGACGTTGTGGTGGATACGCTCGTCCACGACGGACTGTGGTCAACATTCACCGGTAAGACCATGGGGGAGTCGTCCGACGCTCTGAATGCCGCCTTTGGCATCAGCCGTCACGAGCAGGACGCCTGGGCCGCCCGCTCCCACCGACGGGCGGCGGCCGCCTGGAATTCGGGCCGCTTCGCCGAGGAGGTGGTCCCGATGGGGCTCGACCCGCCTCCAAGCGAGTTGAGCCGGGATGAAGGGATCCGCCCAGACACCGAGGAATCGGCTCTGGCCAAACTGGCTCCGGCTTTCTCGAGCGACGGCACCATAACCGCAGGTAACGCGTCACAGCTTTCCGACGGGGCCGCCGCAGTCGTCGTCATGAGGGCCGATCGGGCCGAGGCGCTCGGAGTCTCGCCGCTCGCTGAGATCCTGGCCCACGGGATGTGCGCGCAACACTTCGCCCACCTCCATACCGTTCCCGCTATCGCCCTGCAGAGGGCCGCCCAGAAGGCCGGCGTCCATCCGGACGACATCGGGTTGGTCGAGATCAACGAGGCGTTCGCGTCGGTTGCGATCCATTCCACGCACCTGCTCTCGATCGACGACGAGATCGTCAACGTCAATGGAGGGTCGATCGCCCTGGGTCACGCTCTGGGCTCGACCGGGGCTCGTATGACCGTAACCCTCCTGTACGAGATGAAGCGGCGCGCCGTCGAGATTGGAGGCGTCACCCTTTGCGGGGGCGGCGGTCAGGGCGACGCGCTGCTTCTTCGCCTGGGCGGCACCTGAGCGATGGCGTCACCCGCCGCCGAACCGGTTTACGATCGGATCGGTACGACCTACGCCTGCTACCGGAAGCCCGATCCCCGATTGGCGGCCCAGATCCACCGAGCGCTCGGTTCGGCCCGCCGGGTGTTGAATGTGGGCGCCGGGACCGGGTCCTACGAGCCGCCGCTGCGCTGCATCGCGGTAGAACCGTCCTCGCTGATGTTGTCCGGGCGGCCGGTAGGATCGGCTCCGGTCCTACGGGGCCTGGCCGAGGCCCTCCCCTTCTCCGACGGCGCCTTCGAAGCCACCATGGCGATCCTGACTGTCCACCACTGGGCTGACGCCGCATCCGGCTTCGAGGAGTTGCGGCGCGTCACCAGAGGGCCCATCGTGGTACTCACATGGGACGCCGAGTCGTTCGCCCGGTTCTGGTTGATGCGGGATTACCTACCGGAGGTGGTAGCCGCCGAGCGCCGCCTGATCACCGCAGAGGCGATTGGACGGATACTGGCGCCGTGCCGGATAGAAGTCGTTCCTGTCCCGCACGACTGCACGGACGGATTCTCTGCGGCCTACTGGCGCCGGCCGGACATGTACCTGGACACCGGCGTCCGTCAGGCCATATCCAACCTGGCCCTGCTCGATCCGGCGGTGCTGAGCCGGATGACTCAACGCCTGACCAGGGATCTGCGGTCGGGAGCGTGGCAGGCACGCAACGCGTCGCTGCTCGATCTCGAGGAGCTGGACTGCGGCTATCGATTGCTGATCGCCGACCCGGCCTAGCCGGGCCCGGATGCCGAGCCGGCTAGCCGGTACCCGCCGGCATCGATTGGGCGCAGACGATCTGGCGCAGCTCCTCCACGGATCGGCAGAGGGCGTCTACCTTCTCGTCGAGAGCTTTTAGCTGCTTCGTGGTGGCCCGAGCGGCCTTCTCACCCCCGCCCTTGTGCCGGTCCTCGGCGTCGCGGGCCTCGCACAGCTGCTCGTGGCACGCGCGCAGCATCCGGGCACTGTCGCGTTCCTCGGCAATGTACCGGCCCAGCATCTCGCCAGTGCGGATGTCGATCGAGTGGTCCTTGAAGAACCCATCGAACAGGTCGGGCTGATCCTTGGTGTCGAGCTTGTCCAGCCCTAGCGCCTCCATCTTTTCGAGGTCGGAGCAGTCCGAACGGGCTATCTCGAGGGCCCCATCGGCGCGGTCGTCGGCCTTGGGCCTGAGCTCGTAGCCAAGCTCGTTGATCCGCTTGGCAAAAGTCATTCCATGTTCGCCTTCCCGGGCGGCCACCGTGAGCAAAACCTTCCGCACGTCGGGACTGCTCGTGACCCCGGCCCACTCGGTCAGGTAGCAGTGGGCCCGGGTTTCCGCCAGCGACACGGCATTCAGCAGACCCAGGTAGCTCGGCTTTCCGGACGGCGTCACAGACACGGTTGTCCCTCCCCGCGCTTCTGGCGGCTTGGCAGGAGCGCTGAAGCCCACGCTACCCCCCACAGAGAGAAGGCGCATAAACGCCTCGCTTCGGCACTCGTTATGCCAACAGAGCGCTTATGAGCGCTTTCAGTCGATGTTGGGATGCACCAGGTGCGTCGTGTCGGCGAGAAGCCCGTACCTGGACCAGGCCTCATCCAGTTCGTCGTCTCCGAGGACCATCTCGAAGTTGACCGGCGGCCGCCGGTAGGCCGGCTCGGATTCGTCGGGAGCCCGGAAGTCGGGCGGAAGCTCGAGCCACTCCGAAACGTCGTCCAACTCGGCGACCCAATCCTGTCCCCTGTCGGCCGGCTCGTCCCAGATGTCTGGTGATACCGAAAT
Source organism: uncultured Acidimicrobiaceae bacterium (assembly GCA_963851245.1). Taxonomy (GTDB): domain Bacteria; phylum Actinomycetota; class Acidimicrobiia; order Acidimicrobiales; family Palsa-688; genus CAWKOH01. The sequence goes on from CAWKOH010000001.1 coordinate 120,964, forward strand.
CCTGGCCTTCAGCCCCTCTGTTGCTGTCCGAACCCGGACACGCAAGCCCGCTCTGCCCATAGCGTATTCCGCCCTTCTACTTCCGTTTCCAGGGTAGCCCTGAGGCGGTCGCCGCGCACGTCGCCCATGTCGGGTTCAGCTTTCGGACTACCGAACCGGGCCGAGCCGCCGAGTTCGGATCCCGGGGCCACGAGGGCTCTAGCGTGATCCCGCATGCCGGTCCTGATGGCCGCCGACCTGGTGAACACCTGGTGGCAGTACATTCTGCTATTCCTCGCGGTCGCGGCCTCCTTCGCCGGGGTGCCCGCCGTCGGCGCGACCGCGTTGGGGGCATCAGCCGTGGCAGCGAGCCAGGGAAGGCTCGACCTCGCGGCGGTGATAGTCGTCGCCACGGTGGCCGGCGAGGTGGGCGGCCTGGTCGGCTATTTCATCGGCAACCATTGGGGCCGGCAATTGATGCAACGGCCGGGCAAGCACCAGGCCGGGCGGCAGAAGATGGTGGAGGAGGGCGAAAAGGCTTACGCCCGGTACGGCCCTCTGGCGGTGTTCTTCACGCCGGCGATCGTGTCGGGCACGGCCCGGATGCGACGCCGGCAGTTCATCGTCTGGAATCTCGTCGACTCGTTCGGGTTCTCCGTCTCGGTGGCGGCCAGCGCCTACGGGGTCGGCCAGCTGGTCACCGGCAACCTGTCGGGCGCCAACGTCGCCAGTCTCGTGATAGGCCTCTTGGTGGGTGGTCTCCTCGTGGGTTTGACGATCCGGCATCACCGGCGAGCCAGAAGGGCCCTAAGGCGGTCCGCGTCCGACGCCGGTTGAGCGATCTACTCCCGGGTGCGATAGGCCCAAACGGCCATCAGCGGATCACCTCGGTGCCCGAGCGGAGTGCGCCTCTGGCGGTGGGGTTCTCCCCATCCGCCGGCGAGACGGAAGTACTGACTGACGATGGCGCAGTGTTCCTCCTCGTCGGCGTAGAGCCAGCCGCGAATCGCTTTGGTTGGAAAACACCGATTAGAGAAGGTGCAGACGAGGGGGCCACCGGGGCGAAGCACTCGAGCCACCTCGGCGAACACCTCGACCGGCTGCGTCAGGTAGTCGACTGAGACGCAGCACACCGCGGCGTCGAAGAACCCATCGTCGAAGGGGAGCCTCGGGTCGGCGTTGAGATCGTGCACGATCCGCACGGCCGCGAAAGGGTTCGCATTCAGCTCGTCAGCGTTCATACCGAGCACCGTCAGGCGGGCCGGAGGTTCCCGGAAGTGTGAGACCCATGACCCCATCAGGTCGAGCACCGTGCCGGTGATGCCGAGCTCCTGATACAGCGCTCCGACCGCCTCCACGGCGTCGTCGTCTATGTGGGTGACCAGGCGCGGCCAGGAATAGAAGACGGCGTCGGCGGAGTCGTCGGCTCGATCGAAGAACCCGGCCGGGAACCAGTCGCCACTCATCGGGACAGCTTCCCGATGACGGTCGTAGCCAGGGTCAGGGAACGACCCGGAACTGAGCGGTGGCGCTGGTAACGATGCGGTCGCCGTTGCCCTCGTCGTTCAGAACCACCCGGGCCCCGACGAATCCATCTCGGCCGGCGAACGCCTCGGTCGACGCTCGGAATGGTCCGGTCTTGCCCCGGGCAACGAACATGCAGTGGTAGCTCTCCGCCTGGAGGCGATCCGTGCCGGCCAGAGCGGCGGCCGCTTCCATCGCCGCCGTCTCGATGACGATGTGCTGAGGTCCGAGGTGGAGAGCGGCGTCTGGCGAAGCCATCTCCAAACTAAGCTCGGGCAGGCGCCACACCCCTTCGGAGCTCCGGGTGGCGCCGAAGACTTCATGGAGCGGTGGCAGATCCGGTGAATCCTCGATGGTGACGCTGGGGTTGTCTACCTTCTCATAGTTGCCGGGCGTGGACCCAAGCGAGACGCCCATGCCCTCGGAGATGGCGATGACCCGGGGATGATCGTCGTCGTCCACGATCAGGGCCCGGCTGAAGCCCATCTGGCGGCCCAGGCGCAAGGTCTCGGGGAAACAGCGCAGCCGAGCCACATCGCGGGCGTCATCGAGGATCTGCATCGACGCGATGACCGGGTTTGGCACGAACTCGTCGTCGTTCATGCCGCCGGCCTCGGGGCTGAATATGCACAGCGGCGCGATCATGATGCCGCCGAGCGGGTTGCGCATGTCGTGGCGCAGGGCCATCTGACCAGCGCCTTCGTTGCGGTCGAGTCCGGCCTCGACCCGACCCAGATAGCGGTAACTGAGGAGGCTGGTCCACTTCTTCTCGAATACCTGCCAGTACTCCTCAGGTGACACGGTGCGGATGTCAATCGGTGCTTCGGGCATGCGACCCACTTTCTGGAGACCTTTTTCGATTGTCCTACGCGGGGTTCCGTCCCCGCCATTCCGGCCTCGGTCGCCTCAGATATTCGCTTGCACCTCCGGGGTGTCGGCGCCAGACTCCTGAGCCGGCGGGAGGCGCCGCTACCGAACCAACCGGAAGAAAGACCTCACATCTGCAACGAAGAGATCCGGGACTTCCATGGCCGCGAAATGTCCGCCCCTCTCCGGATGGCTCCAATGAATGATGTTGTAGCGGCGTTCGGCCCAGGACCGCTCCGATCGGCTGAGCTCGCCCGGAAAGTTCGCCACCCCGGTCGGCACCTGGATAGGAGCCTGGGGCAAGGCGGCCCGGCCGGCTTGGCGCATCTCCCAGTACAGCCGGGCCGCCGACGTGCCGGTACGGGTGACCCAGTAGATCATGATGTTGGTAAGCAGCTGATCCTTGGTGAACGACCGCTCCGGGTCTCCCCTGCAATCGCTCCACTCCCGGAACTTCTCCACGATCCAACCGGCAAGACCCGCGGGCGAGTCGTCCAAGAGGTAACCGATCGTCTGCGGCTTGGTGCCCTGGATCTCCTGGTACCCGCGACCGGTCGCGGCGAAGCGTCGACCTTGCTCGTAGTCCGGAGCGTGCTCCCCCGGCGGCGGGGGCACGGTGAGGAAGTTCAGGTGCAGGCCGGCGACGCGGTCGGGATAGAGGTCAGCCATGTTGGCCGAGATAATGGATCCCCAATCGCCCCCTTGGACGCCGTAGAGAGGGTACTCGAGCCTCTCCATGACCGTGCTGAGAGCAGAGGCGATGCGACGGGGATTCCACCCGAGGTCCGAGGTGGGGCCGGAGAATCCGTAGCCCGGAAGCGACGGGATCACCAGGCTGAAAGCGTCCGCCGGGTCGGGGGGATCTATGAACGGGGCGATGACGTCGAGGAACTCGACGACCGAACCGGGCCAGCCGTGGGACAGCACGAGAGGAAGGGCGCCGCGGTGGGGCGATGGCACATGAAGGAAGTGGATGCGCTGCCCATCGACTTCGGTCAGGTACTGCTGATACGAGTTCAACCGGGCCTCAGCCGACCGCCAATCGTATGATTCGGCCCAATACGCGACCAGCTGCTCCAGGTAATCGAGAGGAGTGCCCTGGACCCATGCGGGCGCCGGGCTCGGCGGGGCCCATCGGGTCCGGTGCAGGCGCTCCCGCAGATCAGACAGATCGGCGTCGGGCACCTCGATGCGAAAGTTCTCCATCAGACGGCGAGATTCCAGACCCTGGCGGCGTTGCTGGACACGATGAGCTCCCGCTCGTCGTCTGGCACGCCCCGGAACTGCTCATCGATGATGGCTTGCGAGTTGGGCCAGGTCGTGGGCGGATGTGGGTAGTCGCTGGCCCACATCATGTTCGACACCCCCAGCTCATGACGCAACAGCTGCACCGCCACGGGTTCCTCCATGAAGGTCACGAATACGTTGCGGGAGAAATAGAAGCTCGGCAACTCCTTGATGGCGGGAAACACGTACGCGTGCTTGGCCACCATCACGTCGACATAACGAACCCACCACGCCACCCAGCCCAGTCCGGGCTCGACGAACACCAGGCGCAGTCGGGGAAAGCGCTCGAATACTCCGCCCATGATCCACATTCCCAGCGCCTCGCCGCACGACAGCGCCATCATGGGCACGGTTACGCCTGCTTGGGGCGTCGGATCCCGCCGATGCAGATCGTCGAGATGAGTATTGAAGCCGGTGTGGCAACAAATAGGAAGGTTGGCATCCTGAATAGCCGACCAGAGGCGCTCGTACCTCTCGTCGTAGTAGTCGGGCAGGCCCAACTCAGTGGGAAAAACGGGCAGCTGTAAGGATTTCCCGCCTGCCGTGGCGACTCGCCCGACCTCGGCGATGGCGGTGTCTATGTCATGTATGGGGATCTGATATGAGACTACGAGCCGCTTCGGATCGATATCCCCGTACTCGGCCATGGCGTCGTTGAATGCCCGGGTCGCCTCCCGGCCTCCCGTGGCCATCATGTAGAGGTAACGGAACGCGCTTACTTCGCAATAGACAACCTCGGCCTGTATCCCGTCAACGTCCATGTCCTGGAGGTGCGCCTTGGCGTCGGAATACCCGGGGCGGGACATGTGGCTGCCGAGATTCACCTTGGGTTTCCCGTCCTGTTCACCTCGCCGGCTGGCCCAGCGGCGGAAAGCGTCGTCATAGTCCTCGTGAAAACGGGAGGCCAGCTGGCCCTTGATCCGATCGTGCGACAGATTCACATGGGAATCAGCGGAGATGATGCGATCCGACATCCTCTCTCCCTTTCGACGTTGCATAGCCAGCTCCAAAATCGTAGCTTCGGGGCACCTCGGACGTTCGAAGTGTGGCCGGTCTCCGCTCCGAAGCGGCGTGCGCTAAGTCACCTCACGATCAGGGGCAGCTGGACCAGACCAACCTGGAACTCCGACGGGGTGCGATCCAGCTGAGCAGCGTCCACTTCGTATTCCGGCACCCGGGCCAGGAGCTCTTCTAGCAGGACCCGGCCTTCGAGACGGGCGACGTGAGCACCGATGCAGTAATGGTGGCCCTGACCGAAACCCAGGTGGCGGGTCATGGGGCGGTCCCACCGGAATTCGTCGGGATCAGCGAACTCTCGCTCGTCCCGGTTGGCGGAGGCGATGAGGAGCACGACCCTCTCCCCCGCCGTCATAGAAGTGCCGGCGACAACGCGATCACGCAGGAGGGTACGTCCGACCCACTGGAGCGGCCCTCCGAAGCGCACCATCTCCTCGAACGCAGTGGCGCAGTGCCCGGGATCGGAACCAATCTGCACGCGCTGCTCGGGGTGATTCCAGAGTTCGACCAATCCGGCGGCGACGACCTTGGGTACCGTCTCGATTCCCCCCGACACGATGGCCCGGATCTGGGTCACTATCTCCTCGTCGGTGAGCAACCGGTTGTCAAAGCGGGTCGCCAGCATGCGGTCGATGATTCCGTGGGATGCGTTGTCGGCAGCTCCACGGCGGGACCGGACAACCTCCGCGAGGAGAGCATCGAGCTCGGCTCGAGCCCGCAGCCCCTCTTCGGTCAGACCGGGTCTGCCGGCCGCCCGTCGAAGCGAAGCGGTGGCCAGCTCCTGCACCGAAGAAGCGCTCTCGGCCGGCAACCCAATGATCAGGCACATGACCCCGGCCGAGACCGGACCGGCGTACTCACCGCGTACGTCGAAGTGACCCTTTGGAATGAGCTCGTCGAGGTGACGTCGGGCCAGCTTGCGTACGTCATTCTCCAGTAGCGACACAGTTCGGGGTCGCAACGGGCCGCTGAGCGCTTGCCGTAGCTGGCTGTGCAGCGGAGGGTCGAGAGAGGCGAATCCCGGCATGGGATCGAGCTGCGGCCGGGGTGGTCCGGCGTCGTGGTAGCCGGAGGCGATCACGTTGACGTCGAAGATGGGGCCCTCGAAAATGGAGAAGTTCTCGAGGTCTGTGAACACTTCCCACACGTCGGCGAAGCGAGAGAGGGCCCAAGCATGGTAGCGCTCGAGACGGTAGGGTCCCCGCAGCTTGCGAAGAACGGAGTACAGCGGCAACGGGTCGGTCATCGCCTCTATCGAGAAGGGGTCGTACCTGAAAGCTGTGCCTGACATTCCGTAGCGCTCAGAACACGGCGATGGGATTCACCGGAGATCCGGTGGCCCCGGGGATGTATAGCGGAGCCAACATCAGCTGGAACTCCCAGCGCCCGAGCGAAGCGCAGCAGTCGGCGAGAGCCTCCAGATCGGCGTTGTCCACGATCGGCATGCCCATGTACGGCAACAAGATGTGGTGCACGTGAAGGGCCATAGGGCTGCGTCCGCCCGGATTCGGTATTCCCTGATCGGCCGTCGGGGCGTCCTGAAAGTCCCACAACAGCAGCGACGCTTCATGTTGGTACAAGAACTCGATACAGGATGCGTGAACGCCGGTCACCGACTCGAATCCAGGATCACGACCCTCGGCGCGCCAGAAGGGGTCGTATCCGGACCGGATCACTACCGCGTCACCGGGACGCGGTTCAAGCCCTTCTGCCGCCGCAATGTCGGCCAGCTCCCAGGCGTGGACCGGCTGGCCCGGTTGGACAAACTCAGTTCCACGATGACGGGGCACGTCGTAGAGGACACCGCGGGTGACGATGCCATCCCGCATGAACTCGACCGTGCCATTTCCCGTCGCCGGCATCCGGTTAGCCCCCATCGGGCGGTCGTTCCACAGGTGACCATCCGCGGTCGGCAGATGGCAGAGAGCGTCGATGTGCGTCAACACCACTCCGTGTATGAACATGCCAACGTAGTCCAGCATGCCTCCCGATCCCGGCATCGCCTGGAGGTGGTGGGCGGGATAGGGATTGGCGGGTCCACTTCTGGTATCGAGCGGGCGGGCCATGGAAACCGACCTCCCTTCACGCACCAAGGACGCCGCGTGGCGCCGGACCTGCTCTGTCACATGATTGAGAGTCCCCAGTTCGTCGTCCTCTCCCCACCTGTGCCAGTTGCAGAATCGGGTTCGGTACTCGGCATACTCGGCCTCGCTCGGGGGCTCACGATTGGCCAAGGTCATCGCACCCTCCTCCTACAGCTGTGCAACCCTGCGGACCCACCTTCACAGCCCCCTCGGCCGCTCTCCGATCACACCGTCGGCCTCCAGTCCTTTGATCTCGGCCTCGGGCATCCCGAGACCCTCGAGCATTTCGTAATTGTGCTGCCCGAGCGTGGGTGCCGGACGGGTCGTCCAACTGGTTACGGAGGAAAAGCGGAACGGCGGGCCGGCGACGGGCTGGCGACCCACGACCGGATGGTCCACCACCTCGAAGAACCGGCGGGCCATCAGCTGAGGGTGGGTGCTCAGGAATCGCTGGTCGAAAACCTCTCCCGCGGGCACACCCGCAGCGATCAGAGCGTCGACGGCAGCAGCCGACGACCGCTCCGCCGCCCATTCGCGCAGGACAGCATCGAGAGCGTCCTGGCGGGCGCGCCGACCGGCATGGCTGGCCAGACCCGGGTCATTCATCCAGTCCGACGCCTCTAGCACGGTGCACAGTGAAGCCCACTGGGCCGAGGTCTCGACCGACAAGGCGAGCCACCGCCCGTCGCCGCACATGTACAGCCCCTGGGGGGCCGCCCACGGAGAGCGGTTGCCTTCCCGGGCCATCACGTGGCCGTAGGCCCCGTATTCGACGAGCTGCTCGGCCGCGGCGTTCAGGGCGGCCTCCACCATCGTCGACTCTACGTGGACGCCCTCTCCCCTCGCGGCCCGGACGTTCAGGGCCACGAGAGTCGAGAACACGGCGTGCACGCCCGAGACGATGTCGCAGGGCCCGCGCTGGATCGCGCGGCTGATCGTCGACGTGACCCGTCACCCAGGCCAGGCCGGTGACCTGTTCCATCGTTTGGGCGAAACCGGTCCAGTCCCGCCACGGGCCGTCCAGCCCGAAAGCCGGCATCCTGACCAGGATCAGGCGGGGGTTGAGGGCGTGAAGGACGTCCCACGTCAGGCCGAAGTTGTCCATCACCCTGGGAGTGAAGTTCTCGATCAGGACGTCGGCCCACTGCACCATCTTCTCCAGCGCCGCTCGGCCCTGCTCCGCTTGCAGGTTCAGCGTCACACCCCGCTTGTTGGTGTTGATTGAGGCGAATAGGGAGCTGGCCTCCCACCAGTCGGGGTAACGATCCTTCAGGGCGCCCCCCGTAGCGCGCATCCCGTCTATTCTCGTCACCGATTCCAGGTGCACCACGTCGGCGCCCAGCAGGCCGAAGAACTGGGCGGCCAGGGGGCCGGCAAACCAGGCCGTCATGTCGAGGACGCGTACGCCTGCCAGGGGCAGGGCTTCGGGTTCTTGCCGGCGGGCTGGTGCCGATGGCCAATCGATCCGGCCGTTGTGCTCGCCCGCAGCCGGCACCGGTCCCCACTCCGGTCGCTCAACCCCGTCGATGAGGTACGGGCAGCGAGGCTGGACGAATCCCCCGGTCGGATTGGGAACGAACACCTTCCGCTCGACAAACTGGGCGTAGCCAGTGACCGTTTCTGCGGTGCCCACGGGCGCCACCGGGATCCGTAGCTCGACCGCTCTATCGATCACCTCGTCGGTGGGGTGCTTCCGCGTCCAGCCGTGGACGATGGAGTTCCATTCCTCGAAGTGATTCCATCGATCCTTGGCCAGGACGAACCGTGCGTCATCGATCAGATCGGGGCGGTCGATGAGGAGTAGGAAGTCGTCGAGCTGTTGACGAGAATTGGTCGTGAACCCAACCCAACCATCGGCCGTGGGCTCGATTGACGGTATCTCGACCCGCTGGTTCAGCGACGAGACGTCCTCCTTGCGGACGCCCTCCAGGCGAGCGGTTAGGTCGACGTAGCCACTGAAGCTGGCCACCGCCGCCGCTTCCTGCAGTGAGACGTCGACGTGCTCCGATCGGCCGGTGCGCCGGGATGCCATCACAGCAGCCAACCCGGCTGTGGCCGCATAGGCGCCACCCACGAAGTCGAATACCCGACCTCCGACCGAGAACGGCTCCCCGTTGGGTACACCCCTGCCCGCAATGCAGCCGCTCTCGGCCTGGATTACGAAGTCCGAGGAAGGGCGCCGGGCCCACGGGCCGCTGCGGCCGTAGGGACTTATCGATACAACCACCAGCCCCTCGATGCCGAGCAGGCCGCTCGATTCCAAAACTCCGGGCTCGAGGTCCTCGACGACCATGTCGGCCCGCCCGGCCAGCCGAAGGACCTCGGCGTTGCCAGGCAGCCCGGTTATGGACCGCTTGGAGGTGTGCAGGAACTGGAACAGAGCGCCGTCGCCCACCACCTGGCCGCCCGTGGCCGACCAGCTCCTAAGGCGGTCGCCTCCATCGGCCTCGACCTTCACCACGTCGGCACCGGCGTCGGCCAGCAACTTGGTGCAATAGCTCCCGGCGATGCCGGTCGACAACTCCAGGACCCGGACCGGGCCGCCTTCGAGGCTGGCCAACGGCAAGGTATCAGGAGCCGTAGCGCTCACTCGTAACCATCTGACTGCATCTCAGCATGGTAGCGGCAGCGGTCCGTCGCGCTGTCTAGGGCCGGCCGCACTGACCGTGGGGCGGCGACCAACCGGTCGCCTCCCTCAAGCTCCTGGACATACATGGACTCTCCGTCAACCCGGGCGCGGCGTTCCACCTTGGGCCAGCACGCCACCGTCGACGATCAGCTGGGTCCCGGTGACATACGACGCCTCGTCACTCATGAGGAAGCGGACGGCCCTGGCAATGTCTTCCGGTTCACCCAACCTCCCGAGGGGCGTGTGGCGTTCGAATGCCAGCCGCCGCTCGGGCGTCGCCGTGGCCCGGGCCCGGAGCATCGGCGTATCCACGTTGCCCGGACACACGGCATTGACCCTGACTCCGTCAACGGCCAGGCTTAGCGCCAGGGCCCGCGTCACTCCGAGCATCCCGGCCTTCGAGGCGCAGTAGGGAACCAGATCGATGTAGCCGATAAACGAAGCGATAGAAGCGATCCCGACGACGGCCGCGCCGTCGCTGCTCCGGAGGTCGTCGAGGAGGGCTCGTACCAGCAGCGGCAGGGCTCGCAGATTGACGTCAAGAACACCGTCCCAGGCTTCCTCGGTCGTCTCGTCGATACGACAGGGGCCAGATACGCCAGCCGCATGCACGAGGCCGCCGAGGGCACCGAGCTCCCTCCGGGCGGACGCAGCCGCTCCGCCGATCTCCGCAGAGATGGCCACGTCAATCTGCCGCCCGACGGCCACGACATCGAACTCCTCGCGAATCGACGAGGCCGTGGTTTCGGCACCATCCCCGTCCAGGTCCCACACCGCGACGGGCCGGCCGGCAGCCGCCAGGGCCCGGGCACAGGCCCGACCTATGCCCGAAGCGGCGCCCGTGACTACGACGGGCGTCCTAGGCGTCAGATCGAGATGAGCCATGCTTAGCCTCCAGTCCACCTGTTCCAGAAGAACCGCCTTTCAGACAGCTCTCGATCAGCGGGATGGAAGCTCCTACCGGTCGTATAGGCGATCGGGAACAATCCGGCCTGAGTGTTCTCGGGATAGGGAACACCGAGGAGTCCGGCCATCTCTGCTTCCCGGTACAGGTGGATCGTGGTCCACACGCTTCCGAGGCCGCGTGACCGGAGCGCCAGCATGAAGCTCCAAACGGCCGGGAGGATCGAGCCCCAGCGACTGGCCTGCTGAAATGTGGTGGTCCGACCGTACCGGCGGTCGATGGTCGGAACCAGTAATACCGGGGCGCGCTGGATGTTGTCGGCCAGGTATCGGACCGAAAGGGACATCCGGGGATTCGACGCATACGGGGGAGACTCGTCGACCTTGTCCCGGTTGGCGTGATCCACGAAACCGGCTCGATAGATCTCCGCCATTCGATCTTTCGTCAGCGGATCGTCGACGAAGACCCAGCCCCAGCCTTGACTATTGCCGCCAGTGGGAGCCTGGAAGGCCAGACGCAGGCACTCCTCGACCACAGATCGTTCCACCGGGCGATCGAAGTCGAGGCGCCGGCGGACCGTACGCGTCGTGGTCAGGAGGCCATCGATCACCCCCAGACCCTCGCTGGCTGTCTGTCGATCGTCACGAGTGGTACCCATCGTTGATCTCCTCCCCCAGCCGACTCTCTATGATCGCAAAGATACCGATTGAACGAGCTTGATGACAAGCGATCCAAGACCGCACAGTGGACGGGTGTCCGATCCAAACTCTGGTATGCCAGCCCCGAGGCGGGCCGATGGGTGGCGCCCACGAATCATATGTGTGAGCGGCCGGCCAGGGGGTCTCGATCCGACCTACGTGGGGAAGTTGGCGGACAACGTCCTTGAAGCAGATATCGAGACGATCGACCCCGCCTCGCCGCTCGGCCCGGACGTTTCCGCCGACGGCATTATCGCTCCTCCCACCTGGCCCGTCCTTAACACCTTGGAGGCCCGGATCCCGTGGGTGCACGTCTGGAGCACGGGCGTCGAACGCGTGCCGCCCAGCGTGTTCGAGGGCCGGACGGTGACGTGCTCGCGCGGCGCCAGCGCGGTGCCCATCGCTGAATTCGTCCTGGCCACGATGCTCGCCTTCGAGAAGCGTGTACCGGAGGTCTGGGTCACCCGGCGGCCGGAGAACTGGTACCAAGGTGAGCTCGGCGGACTTCACGGGCGCAAGTTGGCCGTGTATGGGTTCGGTCACATTGGTCGAGCGGTAGCCGCTCACGCCCTGGGCTTCGGCATGTCGGTTCGAGGGATTCGTCGCCACCCGGGACCGAGCCCGCTACCAGGCGTCGAAATGGTGACCGAGCTGGGCACGCTGGTCTATGGGGCCCAGCATGTCGTCATAGCCGCTCCCGCCACCGAGGCCACCTACCACGCATTCGGTGACACCACGTTCGACTCCATGTCTCCCGGGGTTCATCTGGTCAACATCGCCCGGGGCAGTCTCATCGACCAGGACGCCCTGCGTCGGGCTCTCGACTCCGGACGGGTCGCCCGCGCCAGCCTGGACACGACAGACCCTGAGCCACCGGTAGACGGCCACTGGCTCTTCACTCACCCTTCCGTTCGTCTGTCTCCCCACGTCTCATGGAGCAGTCCCGAGCGCTACACCGGGATCCTGCAGAAGTGCATAGAAAACATCCGCGCCCTGGCGGCCGGACTTCCCCTGGCCGGAGTGGTGGACCCGATCGAAAGGTACTGATTCCTCTTCGGCGTCAACCTCGTCGTCGCCATGGCGCACAGCGTCCACGGGCGGCCTTCCCATCACCATTCCCCAGCACGAAGTGATATCGCCCGAGTGGCCTTCAGCGGTGAGCCTCGGCGGCGCGGGCCGCCACAGCAGGTGGAAGCGCGGTCCGAAGCTCCGTCCAGTCGACTAGGACCTTGCGGTGAGCGATCTTCCAGGGGCCACCAGCCTGGCGACGGTACACATCGTGGTAACGGATGAGCATCACGTAGTCAGTGCCGCCGTGGGCGTTCTCGGTGAGGTGGTGGGCCAGGCAGTAGGCCTCGCCGGTCGCCTCGTCGCCGTTGACGTCGCAAAGGTGATTCCCGACAAAGTGAAAGGTTCGGTCATACCGGGCACGGAGCCGGGTCGGAATCTTCCCGAGCGCCGAGTGGCCCCGGGATTCGCTCGTCGGCCCCTCCGACTCGGATCCGTAGAAAACCTGGAGAAGGGCGTCAGGCTCGAATAGGGCCACGAACGCTTCCGGATCGCCACGATCGACCGCACGGGCGTAGCCGTCCACCAGCCGGCGCAAAGCCATTGCTTCGATGTCCACGGCCGTCACTGGTCAGCTGCGTGGGATCGAAGCCGGCACTTGCACCGGTTCGGTGATGGCCCACGCCAGGTGGGGCAGCACGACCCAGGTCTGGGCCATCCCCGGACCGCCCGCCGCCACTATGAGCAGGCCCTCAGGCTTACCCAGCTTGACGGCCCGCTCGCCCGGGCCCGGCTCGGCGTGAAGCCGGGGCCACAGGTAGGTTCTCATGTCCTGCTTCGACCACCCGGCCTCCGCGAAGTAGCGCATGTGCTCCGGCCCGACAACCAGGAGGATGTTCGTATTGTCGCCGAGCCAGCGATCGCCGCCGCTCCCCTCCCGCCGGATGGTTCTGCTGATGGAGTCGAGCAGCCCCTCCGGTGTGCGGCTGACCATGTCGCCGGCCGCGACCACCGTCATCGCCGATTGCACCGTTACTGCGCTGGTGTCGGGGTCTAACCCTCGTTCGACATGCATGGGCACCCATGGGCTGTCCTCTTCGTTCTCGCCGAAGCAGAACGAGTACCGCGCTGGTGTGGAGAATGTGGCCCGGTCCAGAAAATTGGGGACGGCTCGGCATACGTTGCGGATCACCAACCTCAGGGCCCGTCCGATGGTGGCGTTCGAGCGCCATCCGGGGCCGAAGCAACCCGCCCGGCAATTGATATCCAGATCTCGGCGCAAGGGACCGTTGATCACCACCAGCTGGGCCGCCCCCGACAGGGTGCCGGTCGTGCTGTGACAGTTGCCTTTCTCACTCAGGTGGGCGCGGACGGCAGCGACCACCACCGGGAAGTACTCGACCTTGCAACCGGCCATCACGGCGTTGATGGCCACCTTCTCTGCAGTGGCCACCACTTCGCGGGTGGGAACGGTGCCCAGCACCTCATCGGGCTCGAGGCCGACATAAGAGAGGAACGTCTCGACCAGCACCGGGGTCGGTGGGACGATGGGTAGACCGTCGGTCCAGCCCCGCTCGAAGTAGTCTTCGATCAGCTCGCTGTAAGTCGCGTACTCAAAGGCCGTGGCGCCCATGGACCTCAGCGTATCCCGGGGAAAGGGCGGCCTGCCGAAGGGACTCGGCGCCACTTTGGAACATCACTCCTCCCACTCGGTCCGATCGGCCCGACTGGGCTGGCGCCCGGTTCGGAACGGGGAAAGCGGGGCGTCTACGAGCAGGAACCGGTACCAGGACGCGGCCAGTTCTCTGGCTGCGGCGCGCCATGCCCCCAGCTCCGGGGCGCTTCGCTGATCTGCCTCGAAGTGGGCCCAGTGCTCCCAGGTCGGGATGGCCCACAGCAGGATGCACTCGGAGTCTTCCACCATCGCCGTCTCCCAGGCCCCCGCCAGCTCCCACTTGTACGCCCCGTAGATGGGGATGGCGCGGGTCCGGACCAGCTCCAGGAACTCACCCGAACGACCCGGCGGGACCTGGATCTGCTCATGGGCGTAGGTCTCGCCGCTCACGCCGTCGGCACACAACTCCTCGATGGTGCGGGTCCAAGGAGCGGGGACGAGCAGCCGATCGAGACCTCCGGAGCGGAACCGGAGCGCTTCCGCCCACCACCTGGCCAACTTGGGGTCCTGCAGGGTGGGATGGTTGAACTCGTGCCGGAACGATGATGCCAGCCCTTCGAAACCGTCCTCTTCCCACAAGTTGACGACCTGCGGCCATCGCCTGGTCGAGCCCACGACCCCCCACACCCCGTAGCAGAGTTGATGGCGCTCATCCTGGGCAATGGGGCTGAAGTTGGCGGTCATGTGATGCATGTAGTTGGCCCGGTTAGGCCCGATGATGTCGACGATCTCGTGGATGTAGACCTTGCTGTTCATCGATCGACTCCGACTGTCCGGTCCGACCCCTTCGTTTACCATATCGACATGACGTCATATGAGGGATGGGCATGACAGAACCCGCGCCTGAGACCATCCCGTCAGTCCTTCATTGGGCGGCCCAAGAGTTCGATGACATCGAAGCGCTGGTGGACGAGAAGGAGAGGTACACCTATGCCTCTCTCGAGACAGCAGTCGAAAAGGTCGCCCGGGCGCTTATATCAAGCGGAGTGGAGGCGGGCGACGGCATCTCGATATGGGCGCCCAACAGCGCCATCTGGCTGCTCACCAGTCTGGGCATCTACGCCGCCGGGGCGGTGCTGGTACCGGTCAATACGCGCTTCCGGGGTTCGGAGGCCGGCCACGTGCTGCGCACCTCCGGGGCAAAGATGCTGTTCACTGTCACCAACTTTCTCGGTGTCGACTACGTCACCATGTTGGACGGAGTCGAGGGTTTGGAAGGCATCGAGGAGACCGTGATCCTCGACGGCCCGCTTCGGGACGGCCTGACGTCGTGGGACACGTTCATGAGCCGCGCCGGGAACGCGCCTTCGTCGGCCGTGGCCGAGCGCGAAGCCCGAATCGCAGCCGACAGCACGTGCGACATCATCTTCACGTCCGGCACAACCGGGGCGCCAAAGGGGGCCATGCTGACGCACGGGGCCAGCGTGCGAACTTACATCGGGTGGCGGGACCGGGTCGGATTGCAGCGGGCTGACCGGTACCTGGTCGTGTATCCCTTCTTCCACACCGGCGGATTGAAATCGGGGGCCCTGGCCTGTCTGCTGACCGGAGCCACTGTCGTTCCGCACGCGGTCTTCGATGTCCCCTCGGTCATGCGCCGGGTCGTCGAAGAGCGCATAAGTGTTCTCCCTGGACCACCCACGGTGTTCCTATCAATCATGAACGATCCGGAACTGCCGAACTTCGATCTGTCCTCCTTGCGCCTGTCGATTACGGGGGCGGCTACCACCCCCGTCGAGGTCGTGCGCCGGATGCGTGACGACCTGCACATCGAGGGGATCGTCACCGGTTACGGGTTGACCGAGACCCACGGCACCGTGAGCATGTGCCACCACACTGACCCGCTGGACACCGTAGCGGCGACGGTCGGCCCGCCGCTGGATGGAATCGAGGTGCGGATACTGGACGGAGAAGACCGGGACCTGGCGCCTGGTGAACCGGGCGAGATCGTAGTTCGGGGGTTCAACGTCATGAAGGGCTACTTCAACGATCCTGAAGCTACGGCCGCCGCCTTCTTCGATGACGGTTGGTTGAGAACGGGCGACATCGGGATCGTTGACCAAGCCGGTTATATCCACATCACGGACCGGAAGAAGGACATGTTCATAGCCGGGGGATTCAATGCCTACCCGGCCGAGATCGAGGGCATAATCCTTCGGCATCCTGCGGTCGCTCAAGTCGCAGTCGTTGGCATATCGGACGAGCGCCTGGGCGAGGTCGGGATGGCCTTCGTGATCCCTCGTCCCGATCTCGTGGTGGACGAGGCGGAGCTGATCACCTGGTGCCGGGACAAAATGGCCAATTACAAGGTGCCCAGGCGAGTGAAGGTGATCGACCAGCTACCGCTGAACCCGAGTGGCAAGGTCATGAAATTCCGCCTGCGCGAACAGGTGGAAGGGATCTGATATCAGCCTACCCACTCGCCCGCGTGAAGTGTCAGCCCCTGGGAACGTCCTGCCAGGCCGCTTCCCGCCACGGATCCGGCTCGCGAGGGAGGCCGAGCACCCTTTCGGCCACGATGTTCTTGTTGATCTCCGTGGTGCCGCCTTCGATCGAATTGGCCCGGCTGCGCAGCATACCCTTGACCTCGTACGGCATGTCCTCGTACTGATCGCCGGTCCCCGGCCAGGCCAACGCTCTGAGACCCAGCAGGTCTACGGCCAGCAGCTGGACCGCTTGATTCAGGTGGGCCTGATGGATCTTCCCGATCGAGCTCTCGGGGCCCGGCGCTAGCCCGGCCTTGGCCCGGGCCCGAACCCGCTGGTTCGTCCAATCCCGAATCCGTTCTTCGCTGTAGAGGCGGATCAACCGCTGGCGGGTCACCGGATCCGACCACCCGCGCCCGCACAGCTCGATATTCGGAGTGCTCGAGAGCGGGATGAGCCGCTGGGCACTTGAGCCACCGATGCGGTCAACGCCGCCCGATCCACTCCCGGCGACCATCTGCCGTTCGCTGGACAAGGTGGCCGCGGCCACTTTCCATCCCGCCCCGACGGGCCCGACCCTCTGGAAGTCCGGCACGAGCGCCCCGTCCATGAACACCTCGTTGAAATCGACCTCGCCGCCCATATGGCGCAGCGGCCGCACCTCCACGCCGGGTTGATGCATCGAGATCAGGAAGAAGGTAAGGCCCTCCCGCTTGGGAACGCCTGGATCGGTCCGAGCCAGCAGGACGGCAAAGTCGCTTCGGTGGGCCCAGGTGGTCCAGACCTTCTGGCCGTTGACAACCCACTCATCGCCGTCACGCTCGGCCCGGGTGGCCAGGGCAGCGAGGTCCGAGCCGGCGCCGGGCTCGCTGAACAGCTGGCACCAGGCCTCCTCATTGCTCAGGATGGGCGGGAGAAACCGGGTGCGCTGCTCCTCGGTCCCGTACCCCAGCAAGGCTGAGGCGGCCTGGTTCAGCCCGAGAGGGTTGAGGCGACCCAGGTTGAGAGAGCGCAACTCAGCCTCGATGAGGCGGGCGGTGGCAGCACTGACTCCGAGGCCGCCGTATTCTCGCGGCCACGTCGGGGCCACCAGGCCCGAACGCCCGAACACCGGGTACCAGGCTTCGTAGTCCGATCGACTTCGGACCTGGCGCACTGCCGCCGGGCCGCCCCGTGCGGCCGCTTTCTGCCACAAGGGAGGCACGCAGCGTTCCACCCAGTCCGCCACCAGCCCCGCTATCTCCGCGGCGGGGACCTGGTCGTCGATCCCGATCTTCTCGTCAGGGACGGCGCCCACTTGTCACATACCGCCGAAGTCCGGTCGACGACGTTCAGCGAAGGCCCGGAGACCCTCGCGGAAGTCCTGACTCCGTGACGACAGCTCCATGCTGAACGCTTCCTCTGTCAACTGATCCCGCAAGGTAGAAGACAGGCCCGTGTTGATGAGCCACTTGGTCAGCCCGAGCATGACCGTCGGACCCTGCGCCATCTGCCGGGCCAGCTCTTCCGCGGCGGCCTCAACCTCTTCGGCCGGGACGGCGCGGTGAATTAGGCCCCACTCGGCTGCGGTCAGGCCGTCGATCCGGCGACCCAGCATCAGCATCTCGCGCGCCCGGGCCACCCCCACCAACCTGGGGAGGAGCCACGTTCCTCCACTGTCCGGGGTGAACCCGCGCTCGGCGAATGGCTCCCACAGTGTGCTGTTCTCGGCCGCGATGGCGAAGTCGGACGCGAGCACCAGGTGGAGCCCGATCCCCGCGGCCCAGCCGCGGACGGCGGTGATCACAGGTAGCTGCACTTCCGCCATGAGCGGAATGAGCAGATGGGCGAGGCCGGGCAGGCGCCGCTGGATGCTCCCGGCCCGGCGTTTCACCGACGAGTCCCGGTTGCGAGACACAATGTCGGCTCCGACGCAAAAATCCGGTCCGGTGGCCGTCAGGAGCACCGCCCTGACGCGGTCATCGTCGTTGGCTTGCTGGAGACAGGTGATGAGTCCGCGCATCATGCTGTCATCGAGCGCGTTCTTCTTGCCAGGTCGGTCGAGCCCGAGGCGCAAAAGAGGTCCGTCCAGCGTTACACGCAGACCATCCGCAGCCGGATATGACCCCTCGGGGGGATCGGATGGGGATTCGGTCTCAGCCATGCTGCCGGGCACTCCTCTGGGATATCTATCTTTCAAATGATAGGCTCGCAACCGTCAAAACTAGAAATCCCGGGACCTGGCGAGCCGGCGGAGCGGGCCGCCCGACTATGTTTTCGGAGCAATGCGATGACAAGCACCGATGAGATGCCCACCACCGCCTCCCCGGACACGCCCGCCCTGGCCGGGCTACGGGTTGTCGATCTCAGTTCGGGAATAGCGGGAGGATACTGCACCAAGCTGCTCGTCGATGCGGGGGCTGATGTGGTGAAGATCGAGTCGCCTCAAGGGGACCCGCTTCGCCGCACGACGGCGTGCGGCATCCATCTCGGCGCAGGGGAGGACAGCGCGATCTTCCAGTACCTCCGCCGGGGTCAGCAGTCCGTCGTTCAGGAAGCGCAGGATGCGGGTAGGGCGGAGTTGATGGCGGTGGCGGACGTCGTCATCACCGATTCCGATGACGACACCCATGTGGCAGGCGATGCCCGGCGTCAACGTCCCGAACTCATCGCCGTGGCGTTGTCCCCGTTCGGCACCACCGGTCCCTGGGCCGGCCGCCCGGCCACAGACCTGACGATACAGGCGCTCAGTAGCTCGATCTCAGGTCGGGGCGAGAAGGCCGGGCGGCCGGTGAGGGCAGGAGGAGGTCTCACCGAGTGGGCCACGGGTCTGAGCGCGGCGGTAGCGATCGTGATTGCGCTGAGGCAACGGCGAGGGAGTGGACGAGGTGAGTTCATCGACGTGAGCCGGCTGGAGGTGGCGATCACCATCTTCAACGGTTTCCGGGCCGTGTCGGGCCAGTTGGCCCCGGTACCGGCGAACCCGCCCAGAGTGGTGGAAGTGCCTTCGATCGAACCGGCCAAGGACGGTTGGGTGGGCTTCTGTCCTATGTCCGCCGATCATTTTGTGGCCTTCGCCGATCTCATCGAAGCGCCGGAGTGGTCCGACGATCCCGAGATCCGGCGGATAGATGTTCGGTGCTTGCGCGCCGCCGAGCTCCGGCCCCGGATTGCGGCCTGGACCACCCGGCATACCGTCGACGAGATCGTGGAGGAGGCCGGGATCCGCCACATTCCGGCTTCACCCATCGGAAACGGCCAGACCGGACCGTCTATCTCGCAGTTCGCCGAACGCGGCGTGTTCCGTCACGATCTCAACTGCGAACCCCGTCCTCCATTCAGTCTCTCGCGGACGCCTCAGGTCGGTCCCGGTCCCGTCCCCGCTCTCGGCAGCACCGGACCAGGAGCCGTGCGGGCGCGGTGGCCCCGGCTCGAGACGCCTATCCTGCCCGCGCCATCAGCGGGTCCTCTGGACGGTGTACGCGTCTTCGATCTCACGTCCTTCTGGGCTGGCCCGTACGTCGGCCAGATCCTCGGATTCTTCGGGGCGGAAGTCATCAAGGTGGAGTCGATCCAACGGCCCGACGGGACCCGGCTGGGAACGTCGTACGGCATCACCGGGGACCGGGCATGGGAACGAGCGCCGCTCTACCAGGCGGTCAACACCGGCAAGAAGAACATCACCCTCGACCTCTCGACGGACAGAGGCAAGGAGTTGGGGAGAGCGCTCCTCGATCAGTGCGATGTACTGATCGAGAACTACGTTCCGAGGGTCGCCGAGCGCTTCGGACTGCTGGCTGATCCCCGACCGGACCTGATCGTGGTCAGGATGCCGGCCTGGGGCCTGACCGGACCCTGGCGCGACCGGGCCGGCTTCGCCCAGACAATGGAGCAGGCCAGCGGATTGGCCTGGGTCACCGGCTTCCCCGACGGGCCGCCCCTCATACCCCGGGGGCCGTGCGACCCTATCGGGGGCCTGCATGCGGCGTTCGCCACCATGACCGCGATCCTCGACCGCGACCGTACCGGGCTGGGTCAGCTCATCGAGGCACCTTTGATCGAGTCGGCGCTCAACGTGGCAGCCGAGCAGTTCGTGGAGTACGCGGCCTACGGCCGCCTCATCGAGCGATACGGCAACAAGAGCCGGGGCAGCGCACCCCACGATCTGTATCGCTGCCGCGGCTTCGAGCAGTGGGTGGCGATCGCAGTAACCAGCGACGAGCAGTGGAACGCCCTGCGCGAAGGGATCGGCTCACCGGCGTGGGCGATGGACGCCACATTCGATACGGTGGCTGGTCGTTTGGCCCACGAACCGGAGCTGGACGAGCGACTGGGAGACTGGTGTTCCACGCGCACTTCCAGTGAGATCGTCGAGCGTCTCTGGCCACTCAACGTGCCCGTGGCCGACGTCGTCCTGCCCGACCAGGTCCTGCACCTCGAACAGCTGCGGTCGAGGGAATTCTTCGAGCCAGTCGACCATCCCGTCGGCGGCTGTTTCGAGGTTCCCGCGTTCCCAGCCCGGTTCGAGTCCCGCCGGTGGCCCTATAACGAAGAACCGGCGCCGACGCTCGGCCAGCACAACGCCGAGGTTCTCGGCGGCCTTCTCGGGCTGACCGAGGGGGAGCTGCAGGAGTTAGAAGCCGGCGCGGTCATCGGGACGTCGCCGCTCCTCAAGTAGGTGGGCCTGATATGAGGGCCATCGGGTTCTGTCGGTCACCCGGGGTTCGAGGGAGGGGGGACTCTCCCTCCAGAACCCCGGATGGCGCCGCCGAGTCGTCAGATCCCCGGCGCTGGCGGGCAAAAGGGGATGGTACCGTTAGCTAAAGAAACTGTCAAACGATCGACTTAAAGTCCTTCCCCTTAGGAAATCAGGACAGAAGTCGGCGTCACCCGCCGTTGTCACCCCGAAAGTAGGGAATGACGGAGGTACCCCACTGCCGGATCGTTTCCAGGCACACCTCTTGCGGGACGGTACCCATCTGGATGAGGCACATGATCTCGTCGGCTCCCGACTGCTCCAGGGCCTCTACGTACTCGATGGCGCGAGCAGTGGTGCCGTAGGCGTGATTGGTGGAGTAGCGAACCGTCGCCACGTTGAGCTCTCCGGTGGAGATGCGCTGCTCCTTCTCCGACTCCATCTGTTCTATGACGGCGGTGTTGTCGTCCGTCTCGGTGTCCTCGGCCGGGGGCGGACCTCCCCTGGACCAGTGCGAAATGGACTCTTGAAAGAAGCGCTGCCCTCGGACTCCGATGCGGCGGGCTTCTTCGCCGTCGTCGAGCACGATCGTGGGGCAGAGGGCGCTCAAATGGGTGTTTTGCACGGTGGACACGAGCCGGTCCCCGTTTCGAGCCGCGACGGCATCGTCGTACATCTTGCGCTGATGGGCGACCTGATCAGGACCGGAAAAGCCCAGGATCAGGGCTCCTACCCCGTACTCGGCAGCCAGGGTCACGGTTTCGGGCTTCGTGCAGGCCAGGTACAGCGGCGGATGCGGCTCTTGCACTGGCCGCGGTATCACAGGGTGCGGAGAGATATCCAGCGACCCGTGCCATTCGAACTCCTCGCTCTGCCAGACTTGCCCAATCATTCGCAAGGCCTCTTCGACCTCCTCGCGAGTGCGGTCCCGATCGACCCCACAGAGCGACAGCTCCTGATCGGTGCCACCGCGTCCGGCGCCCAGGTCAAGTCGACCGCCGGACAGGGTGTCGAGCATGGCGGCTCTCTCGGCGACGCGCATCGGGTGGTTGTAGTTGAACGGCATGCACACGACGCCGTGGCCGATCCTGATCCTCGAAGTGCGCGCCGCTACCCAGGTGAGGAAGATCTCCGGTGCGCTCATGTGGGCGTACCACTTGAGGGCATGGTGCTCGACTGCCCAAACCCGGTCGAATCCGGCCTCCTCGGCCAGGATGGCCTGGTCGACACAGTCCCGAAGCAGTTGGTGCTCTCGCTCCCGCGTGGGGTTCGCGAGCTGGGCCTCGAAAATCATGGAGAACTTCATGGGACGTCTCCTTCGGGGGGTTATTCGGCACGGCTTTGGGCGGCCGTGCCGGAGCCATCATAAGATCGGTATCAAGCGGCAGAGGACGTTCGGCTAAGCGGCGCGGAGCATGATTCCCTGCGAGTTGAAGAAGAACCCGCCGCACGTGATCAGGGCCGTGCCCGCTCCCAGCACCTGCCTCGACCCCGCCGATCCTCGCAGCTGTTCGACCGCCTCGCGAACGTAACCCGCGCCCGCGGGTGGCGCCTTCGGCCAGGCCGCCGCCGTGTGGGTTCACCGGGACGCGGCCGTTGATCATGATGCGGTTGCCCACTCCGTCCCAGTTGGCTTCGATGAAAGGGCCGGCCTCGCCGGGACCGCACCATCCGGCGTTTTCCAACCAGGCCAGCGTGATGATTGAAAACCCGTCGTACGGAAAGAAGACGTCGACGCCATCCAGCCAGAAGTCGCTCTTGGCCTTCAGATTACGGACCACCACATGCTGACCGTGATGGCGCAGATCGGGAAGCTGGTCCTCGACGTTCTTCTCGACTAGCCCCAGGCTGGTGGCATGAACAAGAACCGCGGGTTGGGCCAGGTCCCGAGCACGCTCGGCTGTCGTAACCACGAAGGCATCGGCGCCATCGACGGGTAGATCCATATCCAGCATGCAAAGTGGTTCACGGATCATGCGAGCGGCCAGATAGTCCTGCATGGTGATGGGCACCCGTAAAGCGGCCAGCGGATTGCCGGCGGCGTTGCTCCGGGCGTTGATCGCCACCCGCCCGAAGTGCTCGCGTTTGGCCTGGTACTCGTGTATGTAGCGGCTGGCCCAGGCGGTGTAGCCCACAGCCGCGGTCACGGTCTCGGGGACGCGCACGGCTCCGATGCCGAACCGGGCCCGGAAGGGATCGTTGGCGGCCGATCGGGAGTTCCAGGGCAGCCGGTACACCGGGTACGACATGAGGACCGTGTCGCACGAACCGGCGAAGACGGCATTCACTGCGTCTATAAGTGCGAAGCCGAAGACCGCCTGCGGGCGCATGTAATGGGTGATGCAGTCGAGACCCAGGGCAAAAGCCAACTGGTTCGGTGTCGGCGACCCCTGCTCGGCAGGAGCGGAGATTCCATCGATATCGGCGGCGGTGAGGCCGGCGTCGTGAATGGCCTTCACGGCGGCCTCGGTGGCCAGCGACATCGACGACCGTTCTCCCGCCGAGCGGGTGAAGCCGGTCGACCCGATGCCCACGATGGCAACCTGGTCCTTGATCGGGTTACGGGGCATCGACGCGACCTACGAGCCCGCTGGTTGAAAGACAGGGAAGGGGGTGCCTGACCGGTCGATCCACGTCAGTTCCACCGGCGCACCGATCCGGAGGTCACCCGGGCCGTAGTTCACCATGGTGCTCGTGTACCTGAGGCCGGCTTGCTCCGGTAGCTCGACCACGACCACCGGATACGGTCCGGCGTCGTAATCGACCCCGAAAGCGGGGGGACCCTGATGGAGGCGGATGAGAAGATGGACCGAGCCCCGCCCCGACACTTCGGTCGGGATCACACGGCGAGACCAGCATCCGGGGCAGATCGGTAGGGGGGGATGGTGCCATCGACCGCAATCGGCGCAGCGGTTCATCAGGAGACGCTTCTCCAGCCATCCCCTGTAGAAATGTTTGTTGTCGTGATCGATCTCGTGACCCGGGAATCTGGCGATCATCTCGCCGTCGCTTATGCCCGGGACCCCGGCGTCGGTCGGCACGGCTGATCCCCCCTCTCGGGTGTCCTCTTCCTGTATGACGATATATTCGGACCCGCCTCATCGTCGGGTTGGGTCGAGCTCCTTCCAGACGGGCTGGCGCTTCTCGGTGAAGGCCCTGGGGCCCTCCTCCTGATCGGGATGGCCCCACATCGATACCAGTTCCTGGGCCCCTGCACGACAGGCGTCGGTGAGCCCCATCTCCAGGGCCCCCCACAAGGCCCGCTTGGTCGCGGCCATCGCCGCCGGCGAGTTCTTGGCGATCTTCTCCGCCAGCGCCTGAGCCTCCTCCCGGAGGCGCTCGGGGGGATCGACTATCTGGCTGATCATCCCGAGCGCGTAGGCCCGCTCCGCCCCGATCCGCTCATACCGTCCGACCAGCGCCATGCGCATCACGGCCTCCACCGGCATTTTGCGGATGAGGCCGATCGCTTCCATGGCCACCACCTGACCCACAGATACATGGGGGTCGAAGAACTGGGCGTCCGACGCTGCGATCACGATGTCGGCATCGGCCACCCAGTGAAAGCCGGCTCCGGCGCAGAGGCCGTTCACGGCGGTGATCACGGGCTTCCAAACCCCTTGATGCCAGGAGGTGAAGTGCAGGTCGAACTTTTCCGTCTGCTCGCGGTAGCGCTCCATCCCGATGCCGTCGGTGGCGATCTCGGTTACATCGACGCCTGTCTGAAAGGCGCGACCCTCACCGGTGTGAACGATGACCCGCACGGCCGGATCCCGGTCGAGCTCGATCCAGGCCTGGGCGAACTCATCGCGCATCAGGGCGGACATGGCGTTGAGCTTGTCCGGCCGGTTGTTGATCAACCACCCCACTGGCCCGTGCCGCTCTACTTTCAGGCACTCGAACGACGAGTACTCCATCTCAGTCTCCGCTCTTCAATATCGAGTCCAAGACCCACGCCGGCTCCCGCCTCTCCGCGAAGGCACGCGGCCCCTCCTCCTGATCGGGATGGCCCCACATCGACGCCAGCTCCTGGGCCCCCGCCCGGCAAGCGTCGGTGAGCCCCATCTCCAGGGCCCCCCACAAGGCCCGCTTGGTCGCAGCCATGGCCGCCGGTGAATTCATGGCGATCTTCTCCGCCAGCGCCTGGGCCTCCTCCCGGAGGAGCTCGGGCGGATCGACTATCTGGCTGATCATGCCGAGTGCGTAGGCCCGCTCCGCCCCGATCCGCTCGTGGCGTCCCACGAGAGCCATACGCATCACGGCCTCGGCCGGCATCTTGCGCATAAGTCCAATCGCCTCGTACGCCGTAACCTGACCGAGCGATACGTGTGGATCTACGAAGGTGGTGTCCGAAGATGCCATCGCCACGTCGGCGTCAGCAACAAAGTGCAGGCCTCCCCCGGCGCAAACGCCGTTGACGGCGACCACCACAGGCTTCCACACCCGGTTGTGCCAGGCGGTGAACTGCAACTCAGCCCGCTTTGTTCGTCGGGAATGCTCTCGCATGGCGTCCAGATCGGTACTGATCTGCTTGAGGTCTACGCCCGTCTGGAACACCCGCCCGTTGCCGGTGTTCACGATAACCCGGACGTCCGGGTCCTCATCGAGCTGATGCCAGGCGTGTTCGAGCTCGGTGAGCATCTGGGCGTTCATGGCATTCCCCATGTCCGGCCGGTCGAAGATGAGCCACCCAACCGGACCCCGCCGCTCGACGACCAGCGTCTGATAACCCTGCTGGACCATAATCTATGTATTTATAGCATCCTAAGGGGTAAGCGAGCCGGGGTAGCGTAGCGTCATGCCGAAAGGGATCTTCCACGCCGTGGTGTTGACTGACGACCTCGAAGGGAGCATCCGCTTCCTGCACGAAGTATCGGGTATCAATCCGGTCCGGCGTTACAGCCCCGAACCCGACCAGCTGGCAGCTGCGTTCGGTTGGGGCACAGATACGGGGACTCGGGCCGCCATCGTCGGAGAGGGGCCCGGGATGATGGAACTCATCGAGATTCCGCTGGACCTGCGAGGTGAAGTGGCACCGGGCGTGTCACTGCTCGCCGTCGCCACAGGGGACGTCGACAAGCGCGTGGAAGCCGCCCGGGCGGCCGGCTTCGACCCGGACCCGGTTCGCACCGCGGCCGGACCCGACGGCATGTCAATCACTGTTGCACCGGTCCGGGTCGGTGGGGTCGGCTACGAGTTCGTTCGCTTCTCCTGAGGGATTTCGCTCCCCGCTGATCCGACTTGTACCATGACCCCTGACCTTTAGCTTGATGAACAATCGGGTCGAACACGCACGGAGGGGTCGAGAAATGGACGATGACATGATTCGGATTGCCGACGAGCTGTACATACGAAACGTCATCTCCCGCATTGCCCGCCTGGCCGATCAGGGCGACCTGGACGAGTACGTCGACCAGTTCACCGAGGATGCGCTGTGGAACTTCCCCCCGGGGCCGCGCCGGGGCCGGGCCGACATCCTCGCCGGCGCCCAGGAGCGCCGGGCCAGCGGCACCACCGGACCCGGGAGCCGGGCCCGTCACCACATCACAACCGTTGAGGTCAACGTTGGCGGGGACGGCACCGCTACGGCCGACTCTTACCTCAGCTTCATAGTGAACACCGCGAACGGCCCCTCAGTAGCCGTGTCCGGTTCCTACCACGACACCTTCGTTCTACAGGGTTCGAGGTGGCGGTTGGCCCGTCGGGACATCGACAACGACTGATGATCCTGGTCAGCTTCGACATTGACGGGACGCTCGAGACTGGCGATCCGCCCGGGCCGGTCTCGCTCGAGCTAGTGAGGCGCGTGCGCGATCTCGGCTACATCATTGGCAGCGCGTCCGATCGCACTCGCAGCGACCAGCAGGCCATGTGGGATCAGCAGGGTATCGACGTTCACTTCGTAAGCCACAAGCACCACCTGGCGGATATCCGATCGCGGTTTGAGTGTGAGCGGTTCCTGCACATCGGGGACACGGACGTGGACCGCTACTACGCCACGCAAGCGGCCTTCGAGTTCTGGCCAGTCCTCGAGCTCCCCAACGCGGGGGACGCCCGGCTGGATCCTCTGAAGTCCAACCGGTTCATGGCATGCCCTCTAACCGAGCGGCTCGTAGGGCCTCCCAGATCCGCCTCGGCGTGCACGGCATGTCTATGTGCTCGACACCGAAGGGCCGCAAAGCGTCGATGACTGCGTTCTGAACGGCCGGAGGGGCGCCGATGGCGCCCGATTCGGCGATGCCCTTCACCCCGAGCGGGTTGTTCGGTGAGGGCGTCTCGACCAGGCGGGCATCGAACGAAGGCAGCTCGGCGGCGGAAGGAAAGGCGTAGTCGACGAAAGTTGTGGTCTGCGGGTTGCCGTCCGCGTCGTAGCGGAACTCCTCGAATAGAGCCTGCCCCACGCCCTGGGCGACCCCGCCGTGTACCTGCCCATGAGCGAGCAACGGATTGATGATCCTTCCGGCGTCGTCGACCGTGATCATTCGGCGCAAGCGCACGCCTCCCGTCTCGGTGTCGACCTCGACCGCGGCCACGTAGGCCCCGAAGGGATACGTCGCCGGTCCCCCGACGTCGGTCTCGCAGCGAAGGGGGTCGTCGATCGTGTTGCTAGCCAGGTCCCGCCAACTCAGCGCCCGTGACGGAGTGCCGGCGACGTGGAACCTGCCTCCGTCGTCGAGATCGGCCACAATGTCGTCGATCGCGGCCTCCAGCAGGTCGGCGGCTGCCTGCCTAGCGCGGGCGACGAGCGCATCGGAA
Organism: uncultured Acidimicrobiaceae bacterium; assembly: GCA_963851245.1. GTDB lineage: Bacteria > Actinomycetota > Acidimicrobiia > Acidimicrobiales > Palsa-688 > CAWKOH01. Next base: position 148,493 of record CAWKOH010000001.1, read on the forward strand.
GCGGCGGCGACGGCCCAGCCGGCGCGTTGGGCGGAGCGGGATCCTCCGGTCACGGCACCTCTGGGCACCAGGTCGGTGTCTCCGTGCCTCACTTCGATGCGGTCCATCGGAACGCCCGTGCGGTCCGAGACGAGCATGGCCCAACTGGTGTGGTGACCCTGCCCGTACGGGCACGATCCGGTAGTGACGAGGAGGCCTCCGTCGTCTCGAAGTTGAACCGCCCCGTACTCGGTCCCCTCTATCCCGGCCGTGCGGTCTACGAAAGTCGCCACACCCACGCCAAGCTGTACGGGATCTACCCGGCGCCGCCGCTCGACCTGCTCCGAACGGAGCTCCCCGTAGTCGGCAACCTCCAGGGCGAGATCCAGGCAGCGCTGATAGTCACCACTGTCGTACAGGAGGTCCGTTGGAGTCCGGTAGGGGAACTCCTCGGGACGCAACAGATTGCGCGACCTGACCTCGACCGGGTCCAGTCCGACCCTGGACGCGAAGACGTCTACAGCCCGCTCCAGCAGGGCCGCCGCTTCGGGGCGCCCGGCACCACGGTAGGCCGTGATGGGGGTGGTGGTCGTGACGACAGCGTCCATCTCCCAACGAACCTTCGGTATTCGGTACACGCCCGGAACCAACCGGCCCGTGTTCTGAGCCAAGAGGGGGGCGGAGAGTGCATAGGCGCCGCAGTCGGCCAGTAGGCGCACCTTGAGGGACTCGAAGGTGCCATCCCGGCGACCACCGAGCTCGACGTGCTGGAGCTGGGCCCGGGAATGTCCGAGACCCACCATGTCCTGCGACCGGTCCGGAACCCATCGAACCGGGCGTCCGACCTGGGCCGCCAACCAAGGAAGCAGCACTTCCTCGGGATAAGGACGAGCTTTGGCACCGAAGCTCCCACCCACGTCTGGCGCCACCACCCGGACCTGGGCCGGGGGCAGTCCGTACACGCCTGCAAGCAAACTCCGGATCGAGTGAACGCCCTGACAGCTCGACCAGTGCGTCAGACGGCCGTCCCGCTCCCAGCGAGACGCACCTGCTCTTGTTTCCATGGGGCAGGGTGCAACCCGCGAACTGCGGAGGGCGACCCTCACCACGACTTCACAGTCGCCGGGCGCGGCATCGTCGTCTCCGCCCTCGGCGTGGCGAACCAGGTTGGTTCCGGCACCGGGATGCAACAGCACCCGGCCCGTCACGGCGTCTTCTACGTTGACGACGGCATCGAGGATCTCGAGGCGAACCTCCACCTGTTCGGCGGCGTCGGTTGCGGCCGTGGCGCTCTCGGCGACAATGGCGACGATCGGCTCACCGACGAATCGAACCACGTCCCGCGCCAGCAAGGACCGCCGCATCTCGGTGGGAAAGGCCTGGTCGGAAACCGGGTAGTCGCCGAGGTCGAGATCGGCGACGGTGTAGATGCCGAGGACGCCCCCGACGCCGCCAGCCCGCTTGGTATCCACGTCGATTATTTCGCGTGCGCCGCGGTTGACGTCACGTAGACGACTGACGCCAGGCCGGGCAGGTCCAGGTCGGATACATAGACTCCGCCAGAGGTGAGCAGCCGTCTATCCTCGACCCGGGGGACGGGCCGTCCGAAGAGCGATTCCGCCACGGTCGTCAGATCTCCTTCGAAGGTCAGGAAGCGGTCCGGCCGCCGTCCACAATGAGCGAGGTCCCGGTGACGTAGGACGCCAGGTCGCTGGCCAGGTATACCGCGGCGTCAGCGACGTCACGAGCCTGGCCCACCCGACCGAGCGGAATCGTGATCTGCGAGAGGCTTTCTCCCTCTTCGCTTATCAGGGGCGCATCTATACGGGTCATGGAGGTGTCGATGACCCCGGGATGGATGGCGTTGACCCGGATACCGAGCGGACCGAGGAGCTCGCCGAGGGAGTACGTCAACAGGCGGACGGCCCCCTTCGACGAGCAGTACGTCGGAAAAAGCCCTCCACCCTTTATCCCACCGATACTCGACAGGTTGACGATCGCTCCCCCGCGATGACGCATGGCCCGGGCCGCCGCCTGGCACCCAAAGAACACCCCCTTCACATTGACGTCCATGACCCGGTCGTAGTCACGTTCCGTCCACTCGAAGAAGTCCTCCCGGCCAAACACGCCTGCATTGTTGACCATGACATCGATGCCCCCGAACGAACCCGCAGCTGCGACGGCTCGCGCCAGATCGTCCGGACGCGTCACATCGGTCTCGACGAACTGGCATTTGGCGCCGGCCGCCGCGACCAGATCGGTGGTCGGCTGGCCCCCCTCTCGCGGCTCCTGCCGCATGTCGGCTATCACCACGGCGACCGATCCTTCCTCGGCGGCCCGAACCGAGATGGCCCGGCCCATACCGCTGGCGCCACCCGTCACGACCACCACCTTGCCTGCCAACAAGCCGGGCATCAAGTCCTCCCTTTCCACCGAAGTGTGGTTTCAATCATTCGCCGTCGTGGAACGCCCGGCGATGCCGCGGCCGGCACCGGCCACAAGCGCGACCTTCCCCTAAAGCCCTGAGTCCATCACGAAGCGCCGAAGACCCCCAACGGTCGGCCTTCCTACCCTCGGTCGCTTAGTGGGATCCGGTAGACGTTCGCCGCGTTGGTACTCAAGACCTTTAGACGAACACGCGGCTCCAGCTCCTCCAACCCCTTGGCCGCCAGCGTCATGCTGTCCGGATACAGGCAGGTGGGATGGGGGAAGTCAGTCTCGAACATGACGTTGTCCACCCCCACCGCTTCGATCACCCGGGCCAGGTCCGACTGCTCGAACCAGAAGCAAGAGTAGACCTGGCGGCGAAAGTACTCGGAGGGCTTCATGGTGAGCCAGTCGGTGCTCGGGGCGGCCTCGGTCAACTCGTAGTCCAGGGCCTGCAGAAGGAACGGTATCCAGCCGATCCCGCTCTCGACCGACACCACCCGAAGGCGGGGATGCCGCTCCAGGACGCCGCTGTAGAGCAGGTTCGCCAGTGTGCGAGCGTTGCTGATCATCATCATGGCCGAACCGATGGCGAGCTTCTGGTCAGGGCCATAGGAAGGCCAGGGTGTCGAGCCGAACCAGGCCGACTGGGTTTGGCTGGAGCCGATGTGGAAGTTGACCGGGAGGCCCAGGTCACTGCAGGCCTCCCAGAGGGGGTCCCAGTGCCGCTCTGCCAGGTCGGGCAGATCCTGGTTCTGTGGATCGGAGTTGGTGTTCACCCCCCGCAACCCCAGGGCGGCCACCCGGCTGACCTCGGCCACGGCCGCGTCGATGTCCCACCAGGGCAGCAGGGCCATCGGGAACAAGCGCTCTGCCGATTCCGCCTGCATCTCAGCCATGGCGTCGTTGTATATCCGAGCCGACAGCAGACGGAGTACAGGATCAGCGACGTTGGCGAATCCCTGGCCTCCGAATCCCACGATGTTGGCGTTGGGATAGATGACGTGGGCCCAGATGCCGAGCTGGTCCATGAGCTCGAGCCGGGCCCGCACGTCGTAGGCGGCCGGATGGACCTCCTCTATGGGCCACTGCATGAACGCCGCTCCGTAGACCTTGGTGCCGTCGGGGTGGACCACTCCGGACGCGCCGGCCCGGCCGAGGACGTTCCCGTCGAATACCCACATGGGGGTGCCATCGATCTCGGTGACGCGGGGCACACGGTCTTCCCACCCCTTGGGCGCCCGAGAGGTCCAGAGTTCGTGGGGCTCGGTGATATGGGTGTCGACGTCGATGACCTGGATACCCGCCGCCACACCTTGGTCCATCACCGCGACATGGTCCGTAGCAGCCACTCCCGACCCCCTCCTCGACAAGAGTCGCAATACCATATATCTATATCAGAGCCGGATGGCCGCTACTATTCTCGGCTAGCTACGCCTCCTGAAAGGAGCCCGTCCATGTCTCCGCAGCCGCAAAAGTGGATCGGATTGGACCCCACCAGCCCCCTGGTCGAGGCAGATGAGCAGCGATCGACCCCCCGGCCCCGGCCGGCGAGCCTCGACGGAGCCGTCCTCGGGCTGGTCGCCAACGGACTGGGCGAGTCAGAGAGCTTCCTGCAGTTGGTTTACGAACTGCTGGCCAAGGACAACGACATTGCCGGAGTGGTCCCGGTGCTGAAGTCCAGCGTCTCGGTTCCGCCCGATCCGGAGGACTGGACCCGGCTGACGAGCGAGGCGACTCTCGCCATAACCGGCTTCGGTGGTTGAGGCTCGTGTAGTGCGCGCAGTTTGCGCGACGCCATCGAGCTGGAATGGGCTGGAGTTCCCGCAGTCGCCCTGATTCATCAGAGCCAGGAGGGGTCGGCCCGGGCCATGGCCCTCGTCAGCGGGATGCCCGACTATCCGTTCATAACGCTGGGCTACCCCCACATCCCCCTGGCTGCCTGGTCCGAGGATGAGGTGCGAGAGGCGGCGCAGAAGGTCGTCGACGGGGTCCGGCGGCGGCTGACAGCTGGCTCCAGCGGGTGACCATATAACTCCTCGCCGGGAGGACGGTGATCGTCACCGTCGCCGGCCGGGTTATGCGGGACCGACACCCGGCGGCAGCCTTAGTGGCTGCTATGTAGACTCTAGACGGAAACCGGACCTGTCCGGGCTCCCCGACATGACACGGAGGTTCAATGTCGTACGATCTGGTGATCCGCGATGGGACCGTGTTGGATGGCACCGGTGGCCCCGGCGAGCGGACCGACGTCGGAGTGCGGGACGGGCGAATCGTGAGGATTGGTCGTATCAAAGACCGGGCCGAACGGGTGATCGACGCCGAAGGCCAGGTGGTGACCCCGGGATTCATCGACGGTCATACGCATATGGACGCCCAGGTGATGTGGGACCCGTTGGGGACCTCCTCGTGCTACCACGGCATCACCAGCGTGGTCATGGGCAACTGCGGGTTCACGCTGGCCCCGGCCCGGCCTGACGCGCGGGAACTGGCGGTACGCAGCCTGGAGCGAGCCGAGGACATCTCCCCCGCCGCCCTCGACGCCGGCATCGACTGGACGTGGGAGACATTTCCGGAGTACCTGGACGCCGTGGACCGGCGACCCAAGGGGATCAACTACGCCGCCTACGTGGGCCATTCCGCGCTGCGAACCTGGGCCATGGGTGAGCGGGGATACTCCGAGCCGGCCAACGCCGACGATCTGGCCGTGATGGAGCAGAGTCTGCGGGAGGCGATACAGGCGGGCGCCATCGGCTTCACCACCTCGCGGAGCGACGCGCACGAGACCACTGACAACCGACCAGTGGCTTCCCGCCTGGCCGATTGGGATGAGGTGCGCCGGCTGGTCGGGGTGATGGGCGACCTCGGAGTCGGGGTGTTCGAGCTGGCCCGGGAGACGGGTTCCCAGTCCCGGGACCCTGAGCAACAAGCCGATTCTCTGGGACGGCTACAGGATCTGGCCGTGGAGACTGGAGTGCCCATCACCTTCGGCACCATGAGCGCCCACGCGGTGACATTTTTGGATTCGGTCGCCCGCGCCGGCGGTCGGGCCTTCGGGCAGGCTCACAGCCGCGGCATCAGTTCGGTGCTCTCATTCCGTACCCGGCTGCCCTTCGACGTCCTGCCCGAGTGGAAGGTGATGCGGACTCAGTCTCTCGAGGAACAGCGCCGGGCCCTCGCCGACCCGGACGTGCGGAAGCGCCTGATCCACTCCGCTCATCACGACGAGTATCCCCGGGCCATCGGCGCCGAGGCCCGGCGACCGGACTTCAACGCCATGAGGGTGTTCGATCACCCCCTGCCCCCGCATCCGAGCGTGGCCGAGGTGGCAACGCAGCGAGGCATGGATCCAGTGGAGCTGATCATCGATCTGAGCCTGAAAAGCGACTTCGACCAGCTCTTCATGCAGCCCATCGCCAACTTCGACACCGAGGACCTGCTCAAGAGCATGAAGCACCAGCGGACAGTGATGACCTTCTCGGACTCGGGCGCCCATGTGAGCCAGATATGTGACTCTTCCATCCAGACATACCTGCTCAGCCACTGGGTCCGCGACCGACAGGACTTCACTCTGGAGGAGGCGGTCCGGATGCTGACGCTCGACCCGGCCACCGCCTGGGGGTTCGCCGACCGGGGTCTGATCCGCGAGGGTTTCGTCGCCGACATCAACGTGTTCGACCCGGAGACCGTCGCGCCCGAACTTCCGACAGTCGCGACCGACCTCCCGGGCGGGGCCACAGCGGCTCGTTCAGACGGCCTCAGGATTCCTGGCAACCATCGTCGCCGGCGAGGTGGTACTCGATCGAGGCGAACCCACCGGGGCTCTTCCCGGACGGCTCCTGCGGGGTCCCCTGGCCGGAGGCTAACCGCCAGGCTGCCCGCCCGTGGCCGGCCTGGGCCCCGGAATCAGGGGTCGATAGGCCGGTTGGTCCAACCGGTTCCTCCCGCCCGCCGCTCGGAACGGAACCAGCCGCCGGCCGCTCCTGTACCTCCGTCGGTCGGGATGGTGTGCCCGGTTACGAAGGCGGACAGGTCGGACGCGAGGAACAGGAGGACACGGGCCTGGTCCCGACCGACTCCCATGCGGCCGACCGGGACCCAGACGCGGCCACAGGTGCCACTGCTCGGGGGGCACCAGACTTCTCGTAAGGCACCTGGAGGGCGTCGGTGACGTCGGGGCCGATGCCGTTGACCCTTACCCCCTGGTTGGCCGAGCTGGACCCCGAGCGAACGGGTGAACTGGACGACGGCCGCCTTGAACGCGCCGTACACGATTCCGGCCGGGTAACCGCGGAGCCCCTCGACCGATGACACGTTGACGATCGATCCGGACCTCCGCTCCAGCATCGGTCGGAAGAAAGGCGCGGGTCATCGTGAAGATGTGTAGCAGGTTTATCCGGTAGAGCTCGTCCCACAAGCTCCGGGTCCTCGTCGAGGAACCCGCGGGCCTGTCTGACAAAATGGCCAGCGTTGTTGACCAGCACATCGACCCGCCCGTGCTCGGCCAGAACCGTGTCCCGCAACCGGTCCACATCACCCTGGACCCGGACATCGGACACGACCGACTTGGCCTTACCACCGCCGGCCCGGATCGACTCGACCGCCGCTCGCGAACGGTCCTCGTCGATGTCGGCGATGACCACGTGCGCGCCGTGCTCGGCGAAGAGCCGGGCCGCCGCCTCGCCGATCGATCCCGCTCCCCCACTTATCACGGCAACCTTGTCGGCCAGGAGCGGTCCCGGGCTGTCTGTCCCCGTAGCTTCCAAGTCCCTCATCCGTTTTGGTCCGCCTGGTCAGGCGACGCAGGCATGGCAGAGGTTAGACGGGTCGTGCCGACTGATCGAAGTCCAGGCACAGCATCCGGATGGCGTTGCCACGGATGATCTTGTAGATGGCGTCGTCGTCCAGATCGGACATCATGTCGGTGGCGATCTGCTTGGTTTCCGGCCAGGTGGAATCGGTGTGCGGGATAGTCGGTCTCGAAGGTGATGTTGTCGACGCCAACCCTATCCAGCGACTCAAGCCCGTGGCGATCCTTGAAGAAGCAACCGAAGACCTGTCTGTAGTAGTAGGTCGAGGGCGGCTCTGGCACGATGTCTTTGACGCCTCCCCAGGCCCGGTGGTCCCGCCAGACGTTGTCCGCCCGTTCGAGCACGTACGGAATCCAGCCGATCTGCCCTTCCGAGTAGGCCAGCTTCAAACGCGGGAAGCGCACGAGCACGCCGGAAAAGAGGTAGTCGCTGAGCGAGGCCATAGCGTTGTTGAAGCTCAGGGTGGCGGCCACCGCGACAGGGGCATCGGATGACGTGGCGGGCATCCGGGACGAGGAGCCGATGTGCATGCAAACAGTTGTCTCGGTCTCCTCGCATGCGGCAAAGAAAGGATCCCAATGACGAGTGTGGATGCTGGGCAGGCCCAGGTGGGGCGGAATCTCGCTGAAACACACGGCGTGGCAGCCCCGCCCGGCATTGCGCCTGACCTCGGAAGCGGCCAGAGCGGGGTCCCACAACGGAATCAGGCAAAGCGGGATGAGGCGGTGACCGCTGTCCGCGCACCATTCCTCGATCATCCAGTCGTTGTAGGCGACCACGCAGGCGTGAGCCAACTCCCGATCCTTGGCCTCCAGGAAGGCCTGGCCGCAAAAGCGCGGGAAGGTGGGGAACGAGAGCGACGCATCCACCCAGTTCACGTCCATATCGTCGAGGCGGGCCTTCGGGTCGTAGCACCCGGGCCGCATCTCCTCGTAGGTGATGGGTACCATCTCCATGTCGTCACGGTCGTAGCCGACAGCCGCTACGTGGCGCTTGTTGATGTAGACCAGGTCCTCATAGACCCAGCAGTCGGCGGGAGGCCCATCGGGTGTAAACGTTTGCTCGTAGACCCCGCCCCCGACGTGGCGGATCGATCCGATGCCGCGACGTTCTACTTTCGGTCCCCGATCGCGAAATCGAGGAGGTAGCCACGTGTCCCAAAGGTGGGGGGGCTCGACGACGTGATCGTCGACACTGATGATTCGCGGCAACTCCTTCACCATTGTCAGTGTGGCACACCGCACGTTTCAGGGGCGGTCCCGCCCCTCCAGGTGGGTCACCGACACCGGGCACCAGGCGACGGCCTAACCCGGAAGATCCAGGTCCGACCAGGCGATGATCCGGTCCATCTGGCGAGGGTATCCCTCGGTGAGCCGCCGTTGGAACTCGACCTCCAGATCACGCATCCGGGTCCGAGCCGCGACCCCGTCGTGGGCGGCTACCGCCTCGTGGATTCCCTGTAACCGGCCCAACGTCTCGGCCCGGTACAGCTCGTTCGGCACGAAGCCGGCGCTGTTCACTATGGACCGAAGGGCCGGGCTCAGAAACGCCATCAGTGGGTTATGGCTGCTGGCCGCCAGGTGGCGCCAGTACGCCAGGTAGGCGGCGGAGTACTTCCGATAGTTGCCGATGTCGACCTCTATGGCCATCAGATCCAGGGCCATAGTCGCGATCTCGTCGTCAGTGGAGTTGGCCGCGGCCAGCTCGGCCATACCGGGTTCTATGGCGATGCGGGCATCGAGGAGAGTCCGGAGCGGGGCGTCAGCGAACTGGAGGAGAAGCGCGATGGTGGACGCCAGATGTGACGACCCGGGTTGGCTGATCTCCGGACCGCCACTCGGACCCGAACGCATGACGATCACGCCCTGGTTCTCCAGGAAGCGCAAGGCCTCCCGGTAGGTGCCCCGTCCTACCTTGTGGTGCCGGATGGCCTCCGCCTCGGGCAGGTAGCGGTCGCCAGGACGCATGCCCTGTTCATACATCGTCCCCACGATCTCTCGCGCCAACAGCAGGGAAGCCTTGATCCGGGCTGGGCGAGGTTGGCTGCTGCCGGCAACCAGATCGACCCCGGGTGGGCCGGCTCGTACGGCGTCGGCGCTCACGTCAAGAGGTGCGGATCACCTTCGTCACCGAGTTGGTGCCTCCGAAGCAGAACTGGCTGCGGCCGGCCTTGGCGCCCACGACGAAGAACTCGAAGCAGTCCGGTGACGGATTGACGGTCACCATGGTCTCCGGCTCGTCCAGGAGCCAGAGCAGTTCGGGGTGGGATGCCTTGAACGCATCCATTGACTGGTTCAGCATGAGCTTACGGAACTGGATCTTGGTCTGGCGATGGATCGCCGCCTTGATGTCATCGGGCGTCCAACCGGCCTGACCAAACACGGCGGCATGGTCGGGCGCCATCAGCAGGAGGTTCGAGAAGGCCCCATGGAAGGGGTACCCGGCCGAGAGTGGGGCGTCCTTCTTGATCAACCACGCTCCGGCCGAGGGGGTGCCCGAGGAATGCGACGTGAGGGTGGCCCAGGATTCGATCAGCAGTTCCGGGTCGGAGTTCTGAAAGTCGTAGAACTCGGTCATCCCGTAGGGGACGTTGACCGTGACTGTCGACTGGTCCAGGCCGAAGCCTTGCTGCACCCGCCACGGGTCCCACGGAGTTCGAGCTTCGTTCTCCGCTACGCACGCTGAGAACTTCATCGGCGTCCCGATGGTGTCCATGTCGGAGATTCCCGGATAGGACAGCCCAACGTTCATCATGATGAGCCGCAAGGCCCGGCCGATAGCGACGTTGACCTGCGAGATGGAACCCGGGCCGAGAGCACAGACCCCACTGTTCATACCGATCTCGTCGGCGATGGGGCCCGAAACGAGAACGACCGGTGCCTGCGGCCCGGTGGACATGGCCCACGTGCGCAACCCGATCGAAGGCTCCAGGATGCATTCCATCATGGCCGTGATCACCGGCATGGCCTCTGGCCGGCATCCGGCCATCACGGCATTGGCCGCGATCTTCTCTACCGTCCCGACTCCGAAGCCGGGTGCGAACAGCCCCATCACCTCGTCCCCCTCGCGACCGGACGCGGCGACCATGGCGTCGACTTTGCGCCGGGTTGGCGGGATGAGAGGGATGCCGTCGCTCCACCCGTTTCTCACAAAGGATCGCTGCATCTCATCGAAGGCGTCCATCAGATCCCCGCCGTCGAAATGCAGCTCGCCAACCTCCGCGATCACCATCTTGTCGAAGCGGGGAAGCTCGGGCAGAACGGGGCGATCGGTAGTCAGGCACTCGACCACCGTGGGCCAGGCGTCGTCGACCATCTGCTGGATCTCGACGGTCGTCTTGTTCGAGAAGCACTCCGGCACGATGACCGGGCACGCCTCGGGAACCCCGAACGTCTTGGTGCTGAAGTGGGCGTCCTCGTCGAATATGGCCGCGGTGTAACCGACGGCGGGAACCCCTCGTCGCTCGAGCTCGCAGAGGTCGCGCATCAGCCACGAGGTGCAACTGCCGCAGTCGGCAGTGGTGGCCACCACCGCCGAGACCCGCTCGGCGAGCATGGTCAGCTGGTCGGCCGAAAGGTACCGGTTGGTTCCGCCCAGCTCACCGATCACGTCCAGGAAGCGGATACCTGTGAACCGCTTCTGCAGCAGTTCCTTGCTGCGGGCAAGAGCATCGAGACCGTTCTGCTTGCCATTCCAGTAAAGGGCCACCGTCTTGCCGTCGAGGGTTGCCGGTCGGGGCGCGGGTGGAAAGCGCTCCCCCTCATCTGTCTCGGCGTTAGGGGTGGCGACGGGATTGACCACCGTCAGGCGGGCGGGTTCGCTCACTTTCGACACCTCCAGTTCACTTGACGACCTCGACCACGACCCGGAGGCCCGGGTCACGGCGAGCGAGGGTCTCGCCCATCAACTGCTGCAGTTCGACGTGAGGCAGGACGCATGCGCCGTCGGCGCACCCGGGATCGGTGCCAGTTCGGTAGCCGACCCGGATGACGTCATCTTCGACACCAAGCAACTCCAGTTCCCCGCCGTCCCGTCGAACCATCCGGTCGAACTGCGCCACCAGGGTGTCGGCCACGCTTGCCATAGCACCTCCAGAACCTATATAGGATCCTACTCCAGGGCCGATCGTATTGGCAACGGAACTGGCGGGCGGGCAAGGAACTGGCCCCGACCCCTGCCGGCTCCCGCCGCACCCCTCGCCCTCCGGGGCCCGACCGGCGCTATCTCCTATGAGATAGCATAGGCATAGATGTTGGCGACCTACTCCAGGGTTAGATGCAGGAGTAATCCTGCTGGGCCGCGGGCGAGGGGATGACAGCAACCGCCCTCCTGATCGGGGGGACCGGTCCTACCGGACCGCTCCTGGCAGCCGGCCTCGGCGAGCGGGGTTTCGACGTAACCATCCTTCATTCCGGTAATCACGAACTCGAGGAAGTGGCCGGCTTCCGACACATCCACGGGGACGTGTTCAGTGAACCCGGGTTGCGAGCCGCGCTCGATGACCGGACATTCGACCTGGCGATAGCCACTTATGGCCGGCTCCGTAGCATCGCCGACGTCCTCGATGGACGCGTCGGGCGCCTCCTCTCGATCGGCGGCGTGCCGGTGTACCGCGGCTTCTTCGAACCCGGGGTGTTCAACCCCCCGGGGCTGCCGGTCCCGACCCCGGAGGACGCGGACCTGGCGAGGGAGGACGAAGACGGCAAGAGCTACCGGGTGGGCCGCACCGAGCAACTGCTCTTCGACAAGCACCCCACGGCGACCCACTTCCGGTACCCCTACGTGTACGGACCCCGTCAACTGGCGCCGCGAGAGTGGTGTGTCGTCCGTCGCATCCTGGACGGACGAAAGGTCCTCATCCTGCCCGATGGAGGTCTGACTCTCATCCCGTTCGGCTATGTCGACAACCTGGCCCGCGCCGTTCTGCTGGCGGTCGACCAGCCCGAGGCGTCGATGGGGGAAGTGTTCAATTGCGGGGACGAGGAGAAGCTGACCATCCGCCAGGTGGTCGAGCTGATCACAGACGAGTTGAGGCACGACTGGGAACTCCTTTCGATGCCGGCCGATTTAGCGGTGCCGGCCCGTCCCCTCATGATGAATTACCGCACGACTCATCGGATGATGGACACGTCGAAGCTGCAGTACCGGCTCGGCTACCGTGACGCCGTGCCGGCTCGAGAGGCGGTCCGACGAGCCGCCCGGTGGTTGGTCAGCAACCCGCCCGAGCGCGGCGGCTACGAGGAGACTGCGCTGCAAGACCCGTTTGACTACGCGGCCGAGGACCGCCTGGCCATGTGGTGGAAGACAGTCCTAGCCGCCTCGCCGGACCTCGGCTACCAGGAAATGCCCGGTTACGGGAAGTCCTACGCCGGCCCGGGAACCCGTAACGTGCGCGCCACCACTCGCATCTGACCTCTGCCCGGGTTTGGTCGCGGGTCGACGGCCTACCTCACGCAGGATCGAAGATGCAGCCGGGGTTGAGAATGCCAGCCGGATCGAACGCCTGCTTTATGCGGCGCTGCAATCCGAGTTTGGCCGGGCTTTCGAGCTCCTGGTAGTAGTGCTTTTTGGAGCGACCTATCCCGTGCTCGCCAGAGATGGCTCCGCCCATCGACATCCCCATCTCGAATATGGCCAGCAGCAGCCGGGAGCGCCGGCTCTCGTCGGGGTCGTAGACGGAGAAGTGGATGTTGCCATCACCGGCATGCCCACACCCGAACACTTTGGGCCCGTGCTCGTGCGCCAGTGCCGCGACCCGGCTGAGGTACTCCGGTATCCGGTTGCGAGGTACCACCATGTCAATCACGTCGTCGGCTCCTGCTGCCTTAACCATCCAGAAGGCGTTCTCCCGTGCGGCCAGGAGCTCGGCGCCTTGTCCCGGCGGCAGGACGTACACGTCGAAAGCGCCGCCGTCCGCCATGTAGGTGGCGACCTGCGCCGTATCGAGCTCCATCTGTTGCTCGTGGCGCCCCTCGAGCACGACCACGAGGTAGGCCTCCGTCTTCGCCTCGATCTCGTCGGGAACGCCCAGGGCCAACCCGAACTGCCGCACCAACCCCCTCATCGTCGCCCGGTCGATGTACTCGAGGATCATCGGCTGGACGCCAGAGACAACCACCCGCGGGATCACCTGCGCAACCGCATCGATGCTGCCGAACGGTACGAGCATCGATGCGGTCTGCTCCAGCCTCGGGTGCAGGCGCAAGGTGGCCTCGGTGACCACGGCCAGGGTTCCCTCCGAACCGACGATGAGCTGCGTCAGGTCGTATCCGGTGCTGCTCTTCACGAAGCGGCCGCCTGTGCGGATCACCTCGCCGGTGCCGATGACCGCCTCGATCCCGAGTATCTGATGACGGGTGACGCCATATTTGACGGCTCGCATGCCGCCAGCATTGGTGGCAACGTTGCCACCGATGCTGGCCGCGGACGTGCCCGGGAAGACGGGATAGACGAGCCCGTGCTTGGCCGTCTCGGCATCGAGTTCGGCCAGGGTCAGCCCGGGTTGGACCACGGCGACATGGCTGGCCTCGTCTATCTCGATCAGCCGGGCCATGCGCTCGAACGACAGTACGATGCCACCAGGGAGGGGGATGCAAGCCCCGGAGAGCCCGGTCCCGGCACCCCGCGGCAGTGACGGGCACGCCGGCGTCGGCCGCGGCGGTGATGACGGCTGCAACTTCGCTGGTGTCCAGGGGTGTGACGACGGCGGCGGGTCGAACCGGTTCGGACCCCAGGCCCTCATCTACGCAGAGATCGACACTGACGGAATCGCCGGTGCGGACCCTATCCTCGCCCAGGATCGCCATCAGCCGGGCGACTGTCTGTTCATCTGCGCCCGGTACGGGCCCGGCAACACTCATGACCTGCCTTCTAGCCTTGTCTTATACTATTAAAGATAAGCTATCGCGGCCTCCTCGCCGACGAAAGGAGTGCACCCGATGCCTGATGCTATTACCGACGAAGGCGTGGAGCAGCTGCGCCGGAGAATCGGCGTGGCCCACCCTCACGCCCAACCCCCGCGTTATTTCCTTCCCAACGAGGACTCGTTCCGTCATGTGGCCGAGGGCTACGGAGACGACAACCCTCTATGGTGCGATCCGGCTTACGGCCGCACGACCCGGTGGGGCAGTGTCATCGCCCCTCCGCACCTGGTCGGTGGCGACACGCTGATCGGTGAAGACGAGGTCACCAAGCTCGAGGAAGAGACAGCCGCTCTGCTCAAGGGCGATCCGCTACGGGGAGTCCACGCCTTCTATTCCGGTTCCTTTCGAGAGTGGTGGAATCCCCTGTTGCCCAACACCCGGGTCACCAGACGGAACGCGCTGGTCGGAGTTCTGGACAAGCCGAGCGAGTTCGCCGGACGGGCGGTGCACGAATGGTCCGCAGAGGTGTTCGCAGCGGCGGGGGGGCCTCTTTTGTCCGGTCAGTACCGCCTCATGATCCGAACCGAGCGTGAGGCGGCGACCGAAAGGAAGAAGAATGACAAGACTGACATCAGGCCGTACACGGACGAGGAACTAGAGGCGATCGACGACAACTACGACAGCGAGGCGGCCCGGCGCCGGGGTGGCGAGGCGCGGTGGTGGGAGGACGTGGCAGAGGGGGACGAGCTAGGTCCGCTGGTCAAAGGACCGCTCAGGGTCACCGACATGGTGGTTTGGCACACGGGCATGGGAATGGGCATATACGGCGTGAAGGCGCTGCGACTCGGGTACTACCAGCGGAAACGAATACCTCGCTTCTTCAAGCGCGACTCGCTGAACGTCCCTGACGTTCAACAGCGTGTCCACTGGGATCCGGAATGGGCCCGCCGGGCCGGCAACCCTGCCATCTACGACTACGGCCGCATGCGGGAGACGTGGCTGATCCACCTGTGCACCGATTGGATGGGTGATGACGGGTGGTTGTGGAAGCTGGACTGCCAGTTCCGCAAGTTCAACTACGTGGGCGACACCCACTGGATGGCCGGAAGGGTGACACGGCGCTACTTGGCCGAGGGCGAGCGGCCGGCCGTCGACGTCGACGTATGGGGTACCAACCAGAGAGGAGACACGACCGTGCCCGGGCACGCCACCATCCTGCTCCCCTCTCGGGAGCACGGGCCGGTACGACTGCCCGATCCGCCCGGCTTGGCGACATCTTGCCAGGATGCTCTCGGCGCCCTGGCCGAGCGGTTCGCGTCCGGGGCGGTTTGAGGTGCTCGTCGCCGCAGCCGTCCAAGGGGGCGTAGGTGTCCTCCGCCTCAGCGATCCGGCCCGCCGGAACGTTCTGACCAAGACCATGAGCGATGACCTCGAGTACCAGGTCCGTCATGTCATCACAGAAGGGGCTCGTGCGATCGTGCTGGCGGCCGAACCCCCTGCCTTCTGCGCCGGCGGATCACTCGACGGCCTTCTATCCGGTGCCGTCCCTCTCGATCAAATGTTTGCGGGCCTGCTCGCAGTGGCATCGGCGCCCGTCCCCACCATCGCCGCCGTCGGCGGGCCCGCCATCGGGGCAGGGCTCAGTCTGGCGTTGTCCTGCGACGTAATCCTGGCGTCGACGGGAGCCCGTTTCGACTCTCGTTTCCTCGATGTCGGAATGCATCCCGGTGGCGCCCACCTCTGGCGCTTGCGCCAGCGCGTCGGTAGCCAGGGAGCCGCGGCCATGGTGCTCTTCGGCGAAGTATTGAGCGGCGCGGAGGCGGCGCAGGTCGGACTGGCGTGGCGGTGCGTGGACGACCCCGATCTGGAGGGCGCCGCCACGAACCTGGCGCGGCGGGCGCTGAAGAGATCACCGGAGCTGCTCGTCCGGGCGAAGGAGACGCTCAAATCAGCTGAGAATTCAGGCGTCGACGCCGCCTTCCGCGAGGAACTGGAAGCGCAGCGCTGGTCGATGGCCCAGCCCAGCTTCAAGGAGGCGGTCCGCCGCATGCAACAGCAAATCGAGGACAAGAGGCGCAGCCATGAGGGCACGATCGGCCCCTAGCGGCGAGCGCCTGCTCCAGCTGGAAGAGGTTGGAGATCTCGGAGCCTCCTCGCCTCCTCCGTCTTCTATCTTCATCAAGCTATATAGGATAGGACAATTGGACGAGCACGCCAGGTAGCCGGTCGGGAGCGAGCGCCTTGAACCCCCCAACACAGGGAAGACAGACATCGGCGGAGCAGTCATTGCTGAATCTGCTCCTGCACCACCCGCTCACCGACGCCGAGACTCTGGTCTACGCCGAGAATCGCACCTTCACTGTCGCCGAGGTTCGCGACGCTGTCGCCCGGCTGGCCGACGTTATAGCCGAGGCAGGCGTACAACGCGGGAGTGTGGTGGCGGCCATCGTCGAGGGCGGCCCCGACCCTCTGATAGCGATGTACGCGTCCTGGCTGGCGGGAGGAGTGTACATGCCGTGCAGCGCCCGGTTAACAGACTCGGAAATACGTCAGATGCTCGACGAGGTCCGTCCCACCGTCCTCATTGGTCCGGCCGCCCGGCTCGATTCCCTCGACGTCAGAGCGGGCCGCGTTGTGAACGGTGCCAACCTCGAGTGGACTGCGACCGCGCCGGCTGTCCGGACCAGACTGCTCTACGACAGCGACGTAGCACTGATAATGCGAACGTCCGGGACCACCGGCCGGCCCAAGGGCGTGCTGCTTCGCCACTCCGGGACCCTCACGGGCTTCGACGCCGTCCTGAATCGCCTGCGCGCCACGTCTTCAGCGGCGACAGGCGCCAAACGGAGTCCAACACCGAATCTGATTCCGGTCTCTCTGGCCCTCTGGGCCGGGATCTACAACGCGCTCTTCGCATTTCGCGTCGGTGCCCCGGTCGTCCTTCTCGAGCGCTTCACTACCGGGGGGTTCGTGGAGACGATCAAGAAGCTCAACATCAGGTCGACGGTTCTGGCGCCGGCGATGATCAACATGCTGAACGATGATCCCGAGGTGACCGACCTCGCCCCGCTTCGCTTCGTGCGATCGATCACGGCACCGCTCCGTAAGGAGGAGGCCGAGCGCTTCTTCCGCCAGTTCGGCATACCCGTTCTGAATTCCTACGGTCAGACTGAGCTCGGCGGCGAAGTGGTCGGCTGGAGCGCGAGCGACGTCCGCACCTTCGGGACGTCGAAGCTCGGGTCGGCAGGACGGCCCCACGGGGGTATCGACATCAAGATCCGCGATCCGGAAGGGGCCGTTCTCGAGGCCGGCCAGGCCGGTGAGATATGGGTGAGCTCTCCCTTCGTAATGCGCGGCTACGCCGACAGTACGCAGTCGATGGACGGACGCCTCGTCGAGGGCTACCTGCGAACCGGAGACCTCGGTCACCTCGATTCCGACGGCTTCTTGTGGGTACGGGGCCGGGAGACGGATGTCATCAACCGCGGCGGTCTGAAGGTGAACCCTGACGAGGTAGAAGAGGTACTGCGATCCCACCCCGACGTGGCCGACGCCTGCGTAGCAGGCGTGCCCGACCCCCGTCTGGGCGAGGTGCCGTATGCCTGGATCGTGCCGACAAAGGACTTCGATCCCAGCACGCTGGCGGCGTGGTGCCGGCAGCGGCTGGCGCCGTACAAGGTCCCGGTCGTATTCGCTGCCATCGAAGAGATCCCGCGATCCGAGATCGGGAAGGTGCTGCGACGCAACCTCAGTCAGAGCCTGGCCTTCTGAATCGGATGGCGGAGAGCGACGATCTCATCCTTGATCGGCTCATGCTGGCGCCTCATGCCCTGAAGCGATGGGCCGAGATGGATCCCGAACGCGTCGCCCTCGAGCATGTCGACGGGGCTTCACTCACGTACGGCAAGCTCGATCACCAGGCGCGCACCTGGGCCCATGCCTTCGGGCGTCTCGGCGTCGGGCCGGGCACCCACGTCGCCACCTTCTTGCCCAATCAGTTCGATTCCTACCGGGTGCTTCTGGCCCTGGCCTGGCTGAGAGCAGTGGAGGTACCCGTCAATGCGGCCTACGCAGGGCGCATCCTCGAGTACGCCCTGACACACGCTGATGCCCGGGTGCTCGTAACCACTGGAGATCTCACCGCGCTGGTCGCCCCTCTGATATCGCGGCAACCGAGACTGGAAACGCTCGTGGTGCTCGACGGGCCGGGCGCAGCCGCGGGACTTCACGGCGTCAGGGTGATCGACCGCGGGAGCTTGCTCCACCAAGCCGAGGCCACCACTGACCTGCGGGGGCCCGAATGCTGGGACCTGGCCGCCCTCCTCTACACCTCGGGCACGACCGGGCCGTCGAAAGCGGTGAAAATGCCGTGGGGTGCCATCTACCAGAACTGGTCATGGGTACCCGAGGACGCCTTTGGTCCCGGTGAGGGCCTGCACTGCGCGTTCCCCCTCTTCCACAACTCCGGGAGAGGCGGGTTCAACGGGGTCCTCGCCCGCGGCGGCCGGTTCGTGATGCGAGAGAAGTTCAGTGCCACGAATGTGTGGGACGAGGCCCGCCGTACTAACTGCGCGGCGCTGGCTCTGGTCGGGCCACTCACCGCCCTGCTCTACTCGGCTCCGCCGCGGGCGGACGACCGCGACAACCCGGTACGGAGCGTCATCCTGGGACCGATGATCCCGGAAATGAAGGCGTTCGAGGATCGATTCGGGGTCAGAGTCTGCGTGGCCTATGGCCAAACCGAGATCGGGTGCCCGCTCACCAGCGGGTGGGACCATGGCCCCACCTCCTCCTGCGGCAAGGTGCGCGACGACTATCCGTGGCCGGAGGTAAGAATCGTCGACGAACACGACAACCCGCTCGGGCCCGACCAGCCGGGTGAGCTGGTCGTGCGGGCCAGGGCACCATGGGGGTTGAATCTCGGTTACTACAACATGGACGAGGAGACGGTCTCGGCGTGGCAAAACGGCTGGTTCCACACTGGGGACGTCCTCAGCTACGACGTAGAAGGACACTTCTACTTCGTTGACCGGCTCAAGGACGCCATCCGGAGGCGAGGGGAGAACATCTCGTCCTTCGAGGTGGAGCAGTACGTACTCGAATACCCGGCCGTCCGCGAGTGTGCCGCGGTAGGCATTCGATCGCCGCTTGGGGACGAGGAAATCCTCGTGGCGCTGATTGCCGACGGCGGGGCCGGCTTCAAGCCGACGGGGCTGATCGAGTTCCTCACCGGCACCATGCCCGCCTTCATGGTGCCCAGGTACGTCGAAGTTCTGCCAGACCTGCCCCGCTCCGAAACGACCGGGCGGGTACGCAAACAGGAGTTGCGCGAGCGCGGTCTGACCGACTCGACCTGGGACCGGATGGGTTGAGCGCCTCCTGTTACTTAGATGCTTCGGTCAGCAGGCCCTTTTCGATAAGCAGGTCGACCTCCCGTTGGCTGTAGCCCAGCAACGAAGCGCAGATCTCGCGGGTATGTTCGCCGAGGAATGGGGCCGGTGCAGTGATGGGGTCGGGAAGCCGACTGGCATGAAAGGCGGGACCTTCCAGGAGAATCGGCCCGACACCGGGCTGGTCGATCTCGAGAATGTACCCGCGAGAGCGAAGGTGCGGATCCTTCGGCTGATCACTCATGTACATCATCATGCCGGCCGGAACGCCTTGCGCCTGCAGAAGCGTCATGACATCCCTGTCGGTGCGCTGTGCCGTCCACGAGGAGATGCGAGCGTCGATCACGTCCTGACGGCGATTGCGACCGGCCGCCGTCGCCAGGTCGGGGTCCTCGGCCCAAGCCGGGTGGCCCATCGCTTTCACCAAGCCCTGCCACTCAGAATCGCTTCGGCAGGTGATCGCACACCATCGCTGCGTGCCCTGGCAGGGGTACACACCCCAGGGTGCGCCGCGCGTCGAACGGTTGCCCTGTGGTTGCACCGACCCCGGTTCCAGGGACTCTTTCAGGAACAGGTCGGCCAGAAGGTTCAACGCCATCTCCGCCTGCACGATCTCGACGTGACGAGCGCGGTCGGAGTCGCGGCGCTGGGCGATCAGGTCGGCCGCCACCGTCAGGGCCCCGAGGCGACCGACGAAGTGATCCGGAAAGGCGACGTTCTGAGGGACCGGGGCCGCGGCGTCCGGGAAGCTCCATAGCCAGCTCATGCCGCCCGGAAGCTGTGTGTTAGATCCATAGCCGCGCCAGTGGGACCACGGGCCACGCCGACCCATGGTCTGGCTCGAGACGATGAGCAGGGACGGGTTGACAGCCCGTATCTGGTCGGGACCCAGCCCGAACCGCTCCAGCGTGCCGGGCGCCAGGTTCTCGAGGACGACATGAGCGCCCTTCAACAGCTCCTTGACGATGTCAGCCCCGGCCGGATCGGTGAAATCAACACCGATGCTGCGGGTGGTCCGGTTCGAGGAGGAAAACACACTTCCCATGCCGTTGGGACCGCCGAGCTGGCGGAACAGGTCGATGCGCTTCGGACTCTCGACCCGGATCACATCCGCGCCATACTCGGCCAGCAACCGGCCCATTTCGGGTACGGCGCCCGCCACCCCGAACTCGATGACCCGCAATCCCGAATAAGGACGGCCGGGAGGCGCCTTGGCCTCGCCCTCCCTCCCAGAAGCTACCGGCGGCCACTGGGCGCCGAGAACCTCCTCGTCGGACGGAGCCGGAGCTGGGCTGCGGTAACCGACCCTTCGCCCGTCGGCCACGACGAAACCGCTGGCAAATCGACCGGTACGGCCCGAGGACAGCTCACCATCCGTGAATGAACCGAGAATTCGGAACTGCTCGGCATCGAGAACCTCCGCAGGCGAGAGCATCGGCGTGACCGGTATGCCTCGCTTTTGGCCCTCGACGGCAAGATCGATCATCGTCCTGTCCCGGAAGAACTCGACGAAGACCGGCCGCAACAGATCGTCGAAGAGCTCGATACGAGTCCGTGATTCTTCCCAGTACTCCTGGTCGAGCAGTTCTTCCGCCATGCCGGAGTCAGTGATCCACGTTCGCACCTTGCGCCACTCGGCCAGCGTGACCATGCCGACCCGGACGTACCCGTCCAGACAGGGGAGGATGGGATACACCTTGCCGCCCCCGTCGCGTACCTCGTTGTACAGCCCCAGCTTGCTAATCACCGAATAGCTCGTCAGCCCCCAGTCGGTCAGCTGAGCGACCGCCTCCATCACACCCATGTCTATGTACTGCCCGACCCCTGTGTTACACCTCTCCAGGTAGGCGGTCAGAACGGCGAAGGCGGCCCCGGCACCAACCATATCGTAGGCCAGAGAGCCCGGGGGCAGCACCGGGGGGAACTCCGGTACACCGGCTCGAAAGAGCACCCAGGCCATGGCCTCCATGACCGGATCGGTGGCTACGAATCCGCGATAAGGGCCGGTCTGACCAAAATCGGATACAGAGATTGCGATCAGCCGCGTCAGGCGATCGACCATCTTCCTCGGGTCGAGACCAAGAGCAGCCAGCTCGCCGGGCCGGCCCGTCTCGATCCAGATGTCGGCACCCTCCAGCAGCGCAATCAGCTTCTCCCTGCCGGTTGTATCCCCGAGGTCGACGCTCAGACCACGCTTGTTCGAGTTGCGCACCTCGAAGTAGAGGCTGGTGTCGCCATGGAACGGTGGCAACCGCCTTGATCGCGCTCCCTCCTTCGGCTCCACCCGGATGACATCGGCCCCCAGATCGGCTAACAAGCGGCCGGCCAGTTCCGCCTTCTCGTCGGCCATGTCGACGACCCGAATCCCGTGAAGGGGCCGATACGGGTCGCGGCCGAATGGATCCGAAGGCGAACCACTCACACCCTTAACCTCCCTCCGGCTGACGCCGCTGCCTCGGTATCTTCGAATTGATAGAAGTGTAACCTTGCAGCCGGCGCGGCCAGAAGCCAGGGCGCGTACCGACGATCAGAGTGGACGGGACTCGGAAGGGGACGGATGGATCGTTCGAAGCTCTCAGCGCTGTTCGACCTCACGGGTCGCGTGGCCATCGTCACCGGCGGCACGAGGGGGATCGGGCTGTCGATCGCCGAGGGCCTAGCCGCCTCCGGGGCGTCGGTGGTGGTAGCCAGCCGGAAAGCGGATGCCTGCCGGAAGGCCGAGGAGCATCTGAACGACATGGGGGTGGAGGCGTTGGGGGTGCCCACCCACATGGGCGACCTCAAGCAGATTGCCAGCTTGGTCGCGAGGACAGCCGAACGGTTCGGACGAATCGATGTGATTGTCAATAACGCGGCCAATCCGCTGACCCAACCGGTCGGATCCTTTACTCCGGAGGCCTGGGAGAAGTCGATGAGTGTGAACCTCCGGGGGCCGGTCTTCCTCGTCCAGGACGCCCTCCCCTACCTGGAGGCAAGTGGTCACGCCTCGGTCATCAATGTGATCACCGCCGGCGTATTCATGTTCTCTCCGGGACAATCCATATATGTGGCCGCCAAGTCCGCCCTCATGTCTATGACACGGGCCATGGCCGCGGCTTATGCGCCCGCAGGTATCCGGGTGAACGCGTTGGCTCCCGGAACCACCGACACCGACATGGTCCGTAATACCGGACCGGAGTCGGTCGCCTCCATGACCGAATCAAGCCGTCTTCGCCGGCTGGCGCACCCCGACGAGATGGTCGGGCCGGCGCTTCTCCTGGCATCGGACGCAGGCAGCTACGTTACCGGTCAGGTCCTGCTAGTGGACGGGGCCCTGGCCGCCAACTGAGTGCTCAGACGAGGTTGCTCAGTTCTCCCGAGGGGCCATGCGGGCCAGGCTCACGACGGCCCGCTGATGGGTCCCCCGACTGACGGGCCCGCCCGGACCGTCCACCTCGACGTCGAAGTTGAGCCGCCGCTTCTCGATGGAGGCGAGACGGCACCGGATGACGAACCGCTCTCCCTCGCGAACGGCGCCCTGGTGGCTCACGCACACGTGAGTGCCCACCGTGGTCTCGCCTTCGTCCAGGTGAGGCGCGGCGGCCAGCAGGCAGGCGCCCTCGATAAGCCCGACCATGGTTGGCGTGGACAGAACCGCCACAGGAAGATGCGGAGCCGACATGCGTTTGGTGACGGTGTGCTCGGCCACATTGTCGAGGCCTACCGCAAGGGTGTCTTTCACGCACACCATTGTTATTGGTTCTGTCAGGCTGGAACGAGCCGGTGGCCACCCACGCCAGGAAGCAGGTCCATCGGCGAGAAATCAACCGACTAGGTGAGGGAGGGTAGTCATCGACTCCGAGTTGGACTTCACCGGAAAGACGATGCTCGTGACCGGATCGGGCCGGAACATCGGCCGGGCCATCGTCCTGGAGTTCGCCCGCCGGGGCGCCAACGTGGTAATCAACGCTCGCACGAACCTTGATGAAGCTCGGGCGGTCGAGGAAGAAGCCCGCCGGCTGGGTGCCCGCACCCTGGTGGTCATGGGAGAGGTGGCCGATCGAACTGTTGTGCTCGACATGAAAACCAGGGCCGAAGCCGCATTCGGGCGGGTGGACATGTATGTGAGCAATGCCGCCCGCCGACCGAACAAGGACTTCTGGGATACGACGGACGAGGACTGGCATTACTACCTGAATCAGCAGCTGACCGCATCCTGGTACCTGGCCAAGGCCTTCGCTCCCGGCATGCGCGATGCCGGCTTCGGCCGCATCATTCACGTCAACGGCCCGGACGGATACAGCGGCGGCTGGACCCGGGTCCCGCACTCGACCGCCAAGGGAGGCCTCCGTGCCCTCACCAAGTCCCTCGCGGCCGGTCTGGGCCGATACGGGATCACTGTCAACGACATAAATCCGGGATACACCGAGACCGTGCGGGATCCCGAAACGCATCCCTTTCTCATCGGCGAGCAGAACCGGCAACGAGTCCTGTCCCGTATTCCCATCGGGCGCGGCACAGAACCCGAGGAGCTGGCCTTCGCCTGCGCCTTCCTCTGCTCGGCCCCCGCCATGTGCATTACGGGATCCATCATCCACGTCGACGGTGGGATGTCGATGCTCGGGTAAGTCATACTTACGGTCTCTCCCTGTCCTGAGCGATGAACGAGAGGAACTGTCGTGCCGGAGCCGTTGCCCAGCTATACCGAACTTCCAGTACGCGTTGGCGCCCCCCCGGGCTCCTCCTGGGGCCTGTGGGGCGAGAACGACGTCCTGGGAACGCTCAACCTGCTCACTCCCGAGCGGGTCATAACTGCGATAGCAGGGGTGCGACGGGGGGCAGTGTTCAACCTGAACCTGGAGATGGAGCTGCCGGACCCGCCCCTATACCGTCGCTCGCGGACAGTGCACGAGGTACGTGGTGGGGGGAACACTCTCGACGACACGCTCTCGGGCTACAACACACAGAGCTCCACCCAGTGGGACGGCTTCCGCCACGTCCGCCACCTGGTTCACGGCTACTACAACGGCTTGGAGAGCGACGAGCACGGCGTTCACCACTGGGCGCGACGCGGCATCGTGGGCCGAGGGGTCCTCGTGGACGTCGGCCGCTGGCGAGAGGCGCAGGGGCGCCCGCTGCAGTGTGGCGAGCCCGATGCCATCGAGCCGGAGGAGATCATTGCAACGCTGGACGCCCAGCACACAGGGGTGGCGTCTGGTGACCTGCTGCTCATCCGGACTGGCTGGACGGACTGGTACCGGCGCCTTGATCAGGAGGCACGCCACGAACTCGGCATGGCCAGACTGGCGCCGTCCTGCGGTCTGCGCCCGGGCGAGTCCACCGCCGCCATGCTGTGGGACCTCCACGTCTCCGCTGTCGCCAGTGACTCTCCGGCGTTCGAAATCCTGCCTTTTGGTGGCCTGGCCGATCCGGACGAGGCCAGAGCGGTCATGAGTGATCCCCTCCGAGGCCCCGACGCCTTCCTTCACTTCCGGCTGCTGGGTCTTCTCGGAATACCGATCGGTGAGATGTGGGACCTCGACGCCCTGGCTGACGATTGTGCCCAGGACCGTAGTTACCATTGCCTGGTCGTGTCCTCGCCCCTGAACCTCGATCGAGGCGTGGGCAGCCCGGCCAACGCCGTCGCCATCAAATGAGCAACCTCGAAGAAGCACCCCTCCCGGCGGACCAGGTGGGACTCCTCGAGGGGCTGACGACGACGCGGGCCATACGCCGGTACCGCCCCGAGCCCGTTCCGCCCGAAGCGCTGCGAGCGATGCTGTTCGCGGCGACGCGAGCGCCGAGCGGATCCAACCGTCAGCCCTTCCGATTCATCGTCCTCACGGACACTCCGGCCGCGGCTCAAGCCAAGCGCCTCATCGGGGAGGCGGCCAGGCGTATCTGGACTTCCAAGAGCGACGCCGACGGCTACCAACGCGGCAGCGGGGTCGAAGCCTCCTCGCCGAAGGCCCGAATGGCTCGAGCCATGCAGGATTTCGTCGATCATTTCGAGGACGTCCCGGTCCTGATTCTCCCGTGCCTGGTCCGCTACCGGCAGCCCACGCCGACGGAGGGGGCCTCCATCTATCCGGCCTGTCAGAACCTTCTGCTTGCCGCCCGAGCGCTCGGCTTCGGCGGGGTATTCACGGGCTGGAATCATCCCGTCGATGCCGAGCTGCGGCAGTTGCTGCGCATTCCCGAAGGAGCGTTCGTGGCCGGCACCATCACGCTGGGCCGGCCTACCGGGGGACATGGCCCGGTCCGCCGCCGGCCTCTGTCGGAGCTGGTCTTCGGCGACCAGTGGGGCGAAGCGCCGGCCTGGGCCGTCGACCCACCTGGTACCGAGCACACCGCCGCCGGGCCCCCCAAGGTGCACTCGTGAGGCTGCGGACCAGGCACACGACAGCAAGGAGGCAGAAGTGGCATTAGCGGCCACGGTTCTGGTGGATGGTTTCGTCTTCACGGAGGGCCCCAGGTGGCGTGACGGAAGGTTGTGGTTCAGCGACATACACGGGCATGCCGTCGTGGCGACAACCCCCGCCGGTGAATCGGAAGTCATCGTGAAGGTGGACGCCGACGACCCCTCCGGTCTCGGTTGGCTTCCGGACGGGCGGCTTCTGATCGTGGGGATGGAGCGGCAGCAGATCCTCCGCCTCGAGTCGAGCGGAGAGCTCGTCTGTCATGCCGACCTGTCCGGCCAGGCGCGGGGATCACTCAACGACATGATCGTCACCAACGACGGAGTTGCCTACGTCGGCGACATGGGAATGAAGCTTTGGGAGGACGGCCCCCGGCGCCCGGGCCAGACGTTCTGCGTATGGCCGGACGGCTCCTTCACAGTCGCCGCCGACGAGCTGCGTTCACCAAACGGTCACATACTTACCGCCGACGAGTCCGTCCTCATCGTGGCCGAGAGCGGCGGGCACCGCCTGACCGCCTTCGACCGATCGCCATCAGGAGAGCTTTCCAACCAGAGGACCTACGCCGAGCTGCTCCCGGCCAGCTCGGACGTGCCTGTGTCCGCTCCGGACGGAATCTGCCTCGACTCCGAGGGCGCGGTATGGGTGGCCGACCCGGTGGGCTGCCGGGTGCTGCGGGTGCTCCCCGGCGGCACCGTGACCGACATCATCGGGTACTCCCGGGACGTCCCGGTGGCATGCGCCCTGGGAGGGGTCGACCGGCGCACCCTGTATATATGCGCAGCCCACGCCTGGCAGAAGGAGAAGCTGGCCGGCACCCGGACGGGCCGGATCGACCAGGTCGCGGTGACCGTTGGCGGCGCCGGCAAGCCATGAGCACCGAACCAACCGCTCGGCAATCGGCCGACAGTCAATGACCGCAGGAGGACTTTCGTGAACGAGCTCGATGGAAAAGTCGCCGTGATAACCGGAGCCGGAAGCGGCATTGGGCGGGCGACGGCCCGACTGCTCGCGGATTCCGGAATGAAAGTGGTTATGGCCGACATCGACAAGGAAGCCCTCGATGCGACTGTGAAGGGAATCCGGGTAGGCGGGCACCAGGCAACCGGAGTCGTCACCGACGTAGCGGATTTCGCCTCGATGCAGCAGCTGGCGGCGTCCGCATACGCCGAATACGGAGTCGTTCATGTGCTTCACCTGAACGCCGGGATCGCCAGCGGGGCCTCCCTGTTCGACGCTGCCACCGACGACTGGGAGCGCATCCTCGGCGTCAACTTGAAAGGAGTGGCCTGGGGGATCAAGGCCTTCATCCAGAGGATGGTGGACTCCGATGTCGACGGCTATGTGATCGCCACCAGCTCCGGGGCCGGTACCGAGGGTACGACCTACCACACTCCCGGCTATGCGGCCACCAAGATCGGGGTCATGTCGATCATGGAGTGCCTGTACGGTCAGCTGCGGGACCGGCAGTCGCGCATAAGGGCGGGCGTGCTGTTCCCCCCCTTGACCGCCACCAACCTCTCGGGAAGCCCAGAAATGATGAAGCAGGTCGAGGGCCTCCTCCGGTCCAGAGGGGTGCCGGCCACACTGATCGAGCCGGATCAGGTCGCCCGGCTGGTGCTGGACGGGATCAAGCGTGAGCGGTTCTTCTTCCGGGTCGGCCCGGAGGAATCAGACCGGTTCTTCGACGGCGCACTGTCGGACGGAGGGTTATTCGAGTGGAATGAGCGCATCATCAGGGCGCGTGCCGAGCAGTACCTGACCGACGGGAGCCCGGACCCCTACCTGTGGTGAGCCGGCCGGGTCACGGTACGCCCACCACGTTGGACGCCACCAGGCCCTCTATCTCGGCGGGGTCGTAGCCACACTCCTCCAGCACCTGAACCGTATGCTCGCCAAGAATGGGGGCGAGCCGCAACGCCTTGGTCTCCATGCCCTCCAGGCGCGGGGCCGGGACCGGCTGCCTGATCGGACCGAGAACCGGATGGTCGAAGACCTCCAGCGCCTCGTTCGCGATCACCTGGGGATGGAATGGGACTTCCTCCAGTGACAGCACCGGGGCGCATGGAATGTCGTGGGCGGTTAGAGCCTCGATGGCTTCGGCGGTCGGCAGGTGGGACAGCCGCTCACGCGCCTCTCTCAGTCTTTCGGGATAGGTGCGCTCCCCTGGAGGATCGAGATCGAGGGCGGGGTGGAGAGCCGCCCATTGATCGTCGGTCAGGACCATCAGGGCGATGTGGCCGTCGGCTGTTTGAGTCAGACGATAGGTATTCGCGGCGGGCGGTCTAATGTCGGTGACCTCTAATGCGGTGTTGTTCATCATTCCGTCCGGCCACAGAAAGTTGAGCGCCACATCGAGCATGGTAACGACGATCGGCTCTCCGACTCCCGTGCGGGTGCGACGAAGCAGGGCGGCGGTGACCGCCTGAGCCACCGTCAGCCCCGTCGCCTTGTCGACCACGCCCTGGCGGACCAGAGACGGTGCACCGGTACCGGGATCGGACTGAAGCGCGGCGAACCCCGACAAGGCCTGTATCACGTGGTCATACACGGCTCGACCGGCCAACGGACCATCGCTTCCGAAGCCGACGATCTCGCAGTACACGAGGCCCTTTCGTTGCGGTGTGCACACGCGGGATCGATCGATGCCGAGCTTGCGAGCGGCGGCTGGACGATAGGCGTGCACGACCGCGTCCGCCCCGTCGAAGAGGCGCTCCAGCACCGCCTGGCCTTCAGGCCGCCGCAGATCAAGTGCGATCGATCTCTTGCTGCGATTGAGATTCGCGAAATAAGCGGCCATTCCTCCTCGACCGGAGCCGGTCCGCCGAATCTGGTCACCCCAAAGGGATTCCACTTTTACGACATCAGCACCCTGGTCGCCCAGGACCATCGTGGCCATGGGGCCGGCCATGTTCTCCGTGAGGTCGACTATGCGGAAGCCCGTGAGTGGCCCACCATCGGGGACAATCGCAGTCTGATCAGGTGAGGACATCCAGCTTCCTATCTATTGTCTATTGATTCACGCCGTGAGAGATGGCCCATGACGCGCCGGTTACCTCGACCCGGAGCTCACCCACGCCCGGACAAAACATAGGTCGAGGAGGCCGTGGCGACAAGCTGGCCCGACGGGTTGGAAACCTCGGCTGCCGTGAAGCTCACGCCCTCATCCCCCCTGAGTACGCGAGCGGTACAGGTCAGTGTTTCGTCGACGCGAGCGACGCGGACGAAATTTATGGTCAAGTCGGTATTCGCCGTGTAGGCCCGCCGCCCCTTCAGCTCGGTGATAGTCGCCGAGGCCATGGCAGAATCGATGAGGGCCGCCACGAATCCGCCCTGGACGAACCCGGACGAGTCCGCCATGGGTGCGGAAGGAGTCATGCTCCAGACCGTCACTCCCGGTTCGCTCTTGTCCACGCAAGTCAGCCCCAGGAAGACGTCGCAATTCGGGGGAACCCTTGGCTTGTGAGCCGGCACCGCGGGCAGCTTAACCCGTGGTCAAGATGGCCCGGTATGGCCTGGCTGTCGCTCGACTCCACCTTGACACGCTTGAAGGTCACGACCTACATTTCGAACGACGTTCAGTTTGGCTTCTGGGCCGTTCCCGCCTCCCCCCGGTCTGAGTAGGCACGGCCATCGGGAGCGCGCAACCCGGGGCCGGCTGGACTTCGAGCCCGATGTCGACCACAAGGGGGAAGCGAAGTAATGACAGACCAAAGCCGTGACGCCCTGGAGGCCCGGGTCAAGGAGCTCGAGGCGCGGATCCGGGAGCTCGAGGACGTTCGCCAGATCAACGAGGTGTTCCGCCAGTGGCACCACGCCTGTACGGGGGGTTTCAACGGGATTCAGGCCGGGCGCATGGAGGCCCTGGACGTCCTGACCGAGGATGCCACCATCGAGATCCAGTCGCTGCACGAGCCGGGCCAGGGCCCCAAGGGGAGAGAGGAGTACACCAAGTACTGGGACTTCTATTTCGGCGACGCCGGACCCCTCCCCTATGTGTTCCAGACCAGCCTCGACCAGAAGATCAGGGTCACGGGCGACACCGCTGTTCAGGAGTCCAATCAGCTCGGCGTCTTCCAACCCAGGAATGCCCCGGCCCGTCTGAGTCTCTCCAGACGGACCAACTATCTGGTAAGGACCCCGGACGGATGGAAGATAAGCAAGACAACCGGGGACAGCGCCTTTGCCACCACTCTTCAGGACTTGCTGGGGCCGCTGAACGAGTTGCCACCCCAGGAGCAGAGGACCCCCTGGACCTACGGCGACTCGACTGCAGAGGTGGACCCGATGGGACCCCTCTCGGCCAACCCGTCGCCACCTGCGAGCTAGATCTGTCAGGGTCAGCGAGCGCGACCCAGCTTCGCTCCCTCACAGCTGAGCCAACCGAGGCCTCCAGCCGAGCCGCCACTCTCGTCAGCTAGGCGTATTCTGTCATAGACACGGTGAGTCTGGGACTTTCGGTGAAAGGGAGTCGATATGAACGCGGAAGACCTGATCCTGGTAAGTGTCGACGACCACCTGGTCGAGCCACCCCATCTCTTCGAGGGCCGAGTTCCGAGTCGCTATGCAGCGGCGGCCCCTCGGGTAGAAAGGCTCGCGGACGGGTCGGATGTGTGGACGTTCAACGGAACAGTCATACCCAACGTGGGATTGAACGCAGTGGCCGGGCGCCCGAGGGAGGAGTACGGGGTCGAACCCACTGCGTTCGACGAGATGCGACCCGGCTGCTACGACGTGCACGAGCGGATCAAGGACATGAACGCGGGTGGAGTGCTGGCTTCCATGTGCTTCCCGTCGTTCCCGGGCTTCAGCGCCAGGCTCTTCGCCGCCTGCGAGGACAAGGAATTAGCCCTGGCGGTGTTGCGGGCCTACAACGACTGGCACATAGATGAGTGGTGCGGCGCCTATCCCGGGCGCTTCATTCCCATGGCCCTCCCTGTGCTGTGGGATCCCCAGCTGGCGGCCGACGAAGTAAGGCGAGTGGCGGCCAAGGGCTGCCACTCGGTCACCTTCACAGAGAACCCGGCCACCCTGGGCTACCCGAGCTTCCACACCGAGCATTGGGATCCCCTGTGGCGGGCCGCCTGCGACGAGGGCGTCACCCTTTCCATCCACCTGGGCTCTTCGGGGCAGATCCTAGTGACGGCCGCGGACGCCCCGGTCGACGTGATGATCACCCTCCAGCCCATGAACATATGCCAGGCCGCTGCCGACCTCCTGTGGTCGCGCGTCATCAAGAAGTTCCCGGACATCCGCTTCGCCCTGTCGGAGGGAGGTACCGGCTGGATCCCATACTTCCTCGATCGCGTCGACCGAACGTACGAGACGCATCGGGCCTGGACCGGCCAGGATTTCGGAACGAAGATGCCGAGCGAGGTCTTCCGGGAGCACTTCCTCACCTGCTTCATCGCCGATCCGGTGGGCATCAACCTGCGGGATGTGATCGGACTGGAAAACATTGCGTGGGAATGCGACTACCCGCACTCAGACTCCTCTTGGCCGCGGGCGCCTGAGGAGCTGATCGCGGTGGCCTCCGATGTGCCCCCGGATGAACTGGCCAAGATCACCTACGAGAACGCCTGCCGGTGGTACTCGTTCGACCCGTTCTCGCATCGGGCCAAGGAAAGGTGCACGGTGAGGGCCTTGCGCGAGGAGGCTGCCGGCCACGACGTCTCTGTCCGCTCGATGGACAAGGGGCGGCACGAGCGGACGACTAAGGGCATAGACCTCAGTCACATGGCGGAGCGGGCCACCGCCTGATCTAGCAGGCCGTCACATGGTCCGGGCCAACCTCCACCCCTCCGGCTACGGAAGCACCCGATCGGGAAGGGGGTGACGGAAGAGCCGAGCCGCGTTCTCCGAGCACATGGCCCGAAGTTCGTCGTCCGGTATGTGTCCCCACACCTGCCGGAGAACTTCTTGCGTGTCCGGCCAGGTGCTGTCGCCGTGGGGATAGTCGACCTCAACCATGATGTTCTCCACGCCGATGCGGTAGCGGGTGTCGATAGTGGCCGGGTCGTCGATGGTGCAGAACCAGAAGTTCCGCTTGAGGATGTCAGCGGGGCGCTCGTCCCACCCGAGCCCATAGCGGGACCGGTCGATGATGTTGTCCAGACGATCGAGGAGCATGGCGACCCAGCCGATGCCTCCCTCGCTCATAGCGATCTTCAGCGTCGGATGGCGGACGGCGTGGCCGGACCACACCCACTCGGCGCAGGCCTGGAGGGAGAGCTGGCCGAACAGGGTGGCGCCCAGCTGCAGGCCGGGCGCGCCTTCGGGATGGTTGAGCGTGCCGGAGCTGGCGACGTGGAGGCAGATGACCGTCCCCGTCTCGTCACAGGCCTCGATGATGGGGTCCCAGTGGTCGCGGTCCCAAAGCGAGGGCAGACCGAGGATGTGCGGCCGCTCGGGCAAAGACACCGCCTTGAAGCCTCGTTCGGCATTGCGCCTGATCTCAGCCGCGGCCTCGGCTGGATCCGCCAGGTAGGCGATACCGAGCGGGATGATCCGCTCGGGATAGCGCTGGTACCACTCCTCGTAGAACCAGTCATTCCAGGCTCGAACGCACGCCAGTCCAAGTTCACGATCCGAAGCCGAGAAGTACACCCGCCCGCAGAAGCCGGTGATCATAGATGGGAAGTTGAGGGAGGCCCACATGCCGATCAGGTCCATGTCAGCAATGCGGGCCTCGACGTCGTAGCAGCCCGGTCGCATCTGCTCGAAACGGAACGGCTCCAGCTTGACCGACTCCGGGCGCCGGCCGGCCAGGGCGTTCATACCCACCTGGGTGTAAAGGTTGCCCTCGAACTCCCACACCTGGTGCCCGTTCCCGTCCTCCACGATGCGGGGCGCGGCCGGCTGCAACCGGGCCGGGAGGCGGCCCTCGAACATATGAGGCGGCTCGACCAGATGATCGTCGACGGAGACGATGGTGTAGTAAACGGGCCGGGGCTCCGGTTCCGGCAGGAAGAGTTCGGGGTCCAGCTCCAAACGAGTTGTCAAGACGGTCCTACCTCTACTCTCGGCGCCGATGTGCTCCGGCCGCTCCCCGATGACTTTACCTGGCCTGACCGCCCGAGCGCCCGAGCGGTCGGAGGGGCCGGGTGGATCGGGATCTGACGAGCGGGCCGGACTCAGAGCACGATCGGGACCGAGGACCACCCCCGCACGGTGCTCGTGTGTTGCCTCACGGCACTCGCGTAATCGACAGTCCACTCAGGAAAGTGGGCCAGGGTCTCCTCCAACCCGATCCGCCCTTCCAGACGAGCCAGGGCCGCTCCCAGGCAGAAGTGGATGCCGAAGCCGAACGACACGTGCGTGGCTTGGTCACGGCGGATGTCGAACCGATCGGGGTCGGGATAGCGACGATCGTCTCGACCGGCGGAACCGGTCAGTAGCAGCACTTTCGAATCTTTAGGTACTACCGTCCCGTAGAACTCGACGTCCCGCGAAGTCCAGCGGCCCTGGACCGGCGAAGGAGCTTCGTAACGAAGCAGCTCCTCGATCGCTCCCGGGATGAGAGCGGGATCGTCCACCAGCTGTCGTCGCTGGTCGGGATGCGCCGGCAAGGTCACCGCTGCCCACCCGAGCAAGCGGGCCACCGTCTCGGTGCCAGCGCTGATGAGGAGGTTCCCGAAGGCGGCAGCCTCCTGGTCGGTGAGGCGCCGGACGTCGCCCTGCTCGTCGGTGATCTCGGCTTGGACCAGCCCGGTAAAGAGGTCGTGGCGCGGAACACGACGTCTCTCCTCGAGCTTGGCCATCAGGTACTCGTAGAGCCAGATCTGAGCCCCGAAGGAGATGTCGTTGATCATCCCGACTTCCGGCTCTATATGAAAGACGGTGTCGATATGCCGGCGCACCTCCTCCCGTTCGGAGTCGGGCACGCCGAGCAGGAGCGATATGACCGTGGATGGGAGCTGCTGGGCGAATTGCTGGACGTAGTCGAAGCCACTGCCACCCACATGGGGCTCCAGGAGGCTGCGGCACACGCTGCGGATGCGGTCCTCCAGGGAGGACACCCGACGCGGGGTGAAGGCCCGGGAGACCAGGGTCCTCAGGCTGTCGTGCTCGGGGGGGTCCATGAAGATGATCATCTTTTGTTGGGAGAGGTCGGCGCCCATCATCTCGAGGACCGTGCCCCGGCTCGAGAGGAACGTCTTGTGGTCGGTGCTCGCCGACTGGACGTCGGCGAAGCGACTGAGGGCCCAGAAGTCGAACCGATCGTTCCGGTAGAGCGGAGCCTGGTCGCGCATACGGCGCCAGACGTCGTAGGGATCGGTGTCGATCTCGACGTCGAATGGATCCCAGTAGATGTCCTCAGTTGTAGCCGCCATGGCCTGAACCCTCCGTATTTCAGTTCTCGTAAGAGATTCTCAGTTCTCGTAAGAGGCGATCACCCGACCCGGAAGGGCCCCGGTCAGTTTGCCCTCGACCTGGACCCCGACGCCGCTCACGAAGGTGGCCCGGTAGCCACCTTCGGGTCGTCGCAGCCGGGCCCCTCCCCCCGGCAAATCGGTCACAAAGTAATCCTCTTCGTAGTGCAGCTCGTCCAGAGCGAAAACAGCGATGTCGGCGACGTATGCCGGACGCGATGCGTCCGCGGCCGTTGAATCCGAACACCTCAGCCTGGCGACCCGACAGCTGGTGGATGGCGTCTTCGAGGGCCAGGTCGCCGCGGTCGCGAACGTGGCGTGTCAGGAGAAGGGTGGTGTCGCCGGACGCGCAGAGCATCTGCATGTGGGCTCCGGCATCCGACGAGCTGATGAGCACGGCCGGATCGGCCAGAACCCTCCCGACCATATCGACGTCGGCGTTGGCGACGCCCAGGGCGACCACCCCGAGCCGGCAGTCGTTGGCCAGCACGAAGTCGGCGAACACATCGGAGGGGTGCCCGCCCCGCTCGGCCGCCAGGTCGGCGAGCGTGCGTGCCGAGCCACTTCTCGTTCTCAGCGCCGTGGACCTCGACGAAGCGGACCCGCTCCGGACGGCGGTGGGGGAACAGCGCCTTCTCGACCCGATCCCACTCATGCCGGGCGTCAGCGCGCCAATGCGGGTCGGTCAAGCAGCGGCCTTCTTGGCATCCGGCCTGAGGCGGCGATGACGCTGGTGCCAGCCCTCCGGCATGGACATGAACATCATCGAGGAGTCCCAGTTGAGCCGGAAGTCGACGGTGCGAGGCGAGAGCTGCGGGATAGAAGCGGATGCACTTCGGATTGAAGGCGACGGGCGAGCTCGATCCACTTCTGAGTGGACGCCGGGTTGCTGTCGGTGTGGGTGAAACCGGTCCAGGTGAGCGGGAATCCGCGTGCGCCGCACCGGCGGGCGAGGTCTTCCAGGACCACCTCGGGTCGGTCGAGCCGAGCAGAGCTGGGCACGACCTCGACCAGGCCCGCGCCCGAATCGGCTGGATGACGTCGAGCAGAGCGTCGAACTCGTCGGTCGTCGGCGGCGCGCGACGGCACGGGGCGGCCCTTCGGTGTCGACGTCGAGCTGGGACGTGGAGAGTCCCCAGGCGCCGGCCGCATGGCGGCGCTCGAGCAGAGCTGCCATCGCGCCCGCTCTTCTTCGGCGGTGGCCGTCCTGGTCCAGGCGTCCTGACCCATGACCGCCAGTCGAAGCGGGCTGTGCCCGACCAGCGCGGCCAGATTGGTGCCGGTGCCGGTCGCGTTGACCGCGTCGCGATAGCCGGAGTAGTTGATCCACGTCCACGGGACGCAGTCGTCGAAGAGGTGGCGCGGCACATCTTCGATATAGGCGAAGAGGTCGGAGACGTCGGCGCGGGTGGCGTCGCTGACGGGGTAGAGGACAGGCTGCAGTTGCCGACCAGCATAGTGGTCACGCCGTGCAGCGGGTCCGGATCGAGCAGGGGATCCCAGAAGACCTGCGGGTCGGTGTGGGCGTGGGTGTCGATGAAACCCGGTGTGACGACGGCGCCCGAGGCGTCGAACTCATCGCTCACCCTCAGGCCGCAGCCTGGCCCCACCTCGACGATGCGGCCATTACGTACCCGTACGTCTGCGGCCTGGGCGGGCGAAGCGGTGCCGTCGACGACGACACCGCCTCTTATCAAGATCGTGCCATCCATACGATTCTCCCTCCGTGTAACGGGTGCGGTTTACAGACCGGCTGATCCGGCCAGTTCGGGCTCGAGACCGAAAAGTTCTACTGCATTGCCCCGCACGATCTTGAAGACCTCCTGTTCTGGAAGGTCCCCGAGAATCTTCTCGGCGTAGGCGAGGGTGTTGGGCCAGGTCGAGTCCTGATGCGGATAGTCACATTCGAACGTTATTACGTCGATGCCGATGTCGTAGCGGGATCGCAGGCCGAACTCGTCCTCGAAGAAGCAGCCCCAGATGTGACCGCGGACGTAGTGACTCGGTGGCTCAGCGATTATCGGGTTCCAGTCGTCGGCGTAATTGCGCTTCCTCCACAGGTTGTCCAGCCGCTCCCACAAGAACGGCATCCAACCGATCTGACTTTCCGAGAACGCCAGCTTGAGGTGCGGATAACGAATCAGGTTCCCCGACAGGAGCCAGTCCGCCATGCAAAGTTGCGAAGCGATCGTTGTCAGGGCGATCGGGACGCTCAAAGGGGCGTCACCGGACGTCATCTGGCCTTGGCCGGACGATCCGATGTGAATGCATATCACGGTGCCCGTTTCGTCACAGGCGGCGAAGAGGGGATCCCAGTATCCATCCGGATCGTGAATGCTGGGTAGGCCACACCACTCTTCGACCATCCAGTCGTTGTAGGCCTTGACGCAGGCCAGACCCAGGTCCCGGTCCCTGGTCTCGAGGAAGCGTTGGCCCGCGAAGCGGGGGTAGGTGGGAAAGCACAACGAGCGCTCGATGTGGTTGAGGCTCATGTCGGCCAACCGCTCTTTGACCGAGTAGAAGCCGGGCCGCATCTGGTCGAAGCTGATCGGTCCGGGAACCACCTCGTCAGGAGGCAGCCCGGCCGCGGCATTGCCGAGCAGCGTCGCCGACAATCCGCCCTCGAACAGCCACCAGTCCGTCTCAGGCCCCTCGGAGGCTGGTCTGAACGCGTTCCAGCCGGATCGGGCCGCCCGATCTATCTCGCCCTCGGGAACCATCTCGTAGGGACCGCGAACCACTCTGGGCCCCGCCTCCCGGAACCGAACCGGCAGCCAGCGCTGCCACAGGTCCGGAGGCTCGATGACATGGTCATCCACGGAGATGATCGGAGGAATCGATACTGTCATCCGGCGGCACCTCGCTTCGGTCCGGCCTTGCAGCTTCCTATTTTAAGGATTTAATCTTTGGCCAGCCAAAGAGAAGATATGGTCACCGAAAAGGCAGGGATGAGCGGATGTCGCAGGTCGACCAGTTGACCGAGCCGGCCGGCCCCGGACCGACGGCCGAGTACGACGCGATCGTGGTTGGGGCCGGTTTCGCCGGAATGTACGCCCTGTACCGGCTGAGGGAGCTCGGCTTGACTGTCGGGGCGTTCGAGACGGGCGACGGGGTCGGAGGAACCTGGTACTGGAACTGTTACCCGGGGGCGCGGGTGGATGTCCAGAGCCTGTCCTACTCGTACTCCTTCTCCTCCGATCTCCAGCAGGAGTGGTCCTGGCCGGAGACCTTCTCTTCCCAGCCGGAACTGCTCAAGTATGCCAACCACGTCGCCGATCGGTTCGACCTGAGGCGCGCCATCCAGTTCGAGACCACGGTCAACGGGGCCGTCTACGACGAGGCGGCGAAGCGGTGGCACATCACGACCGACAAGGGCGACCACGTGTCGGCGAGGTATCTCGTCACAGGCGCGGGCTGCCTGTCGGCTACCAACGTCCCTGACTTCAAGGGCATCGAGTCCTTCCAGGGGAAGTGGTACCACACGTCCCGATGGCCCAAGGAGGGCGTCGACCTTACCGGCAAACGGGTCGGCATCATCGGCACCGGCTCGACGGGTATTCAGGCCGTCCCGGCCATCGCCGAGGAAGCCGCTCACCTTTACGTCTTCCAGCGAACGCCCAACTACAGCCTCCCCAGCGGGAACCAGCCCATGGACCCCGAGCACGAGCGCGAATGGAAGGCCAACTACGACCTGCATCGAGAGCTGGATAGGTCAGCCTACGCGGCCCGGTACGTACCGGCGCCCGACCGGTCGGCCCTGGCCACGCCAGCCGACGAGCGGGACCGCGCCTTCGAGGAGGCGTGGGGGGAGGGTGCCTTCGCCATGATGCTGACCTTCAAGGACTTGCGGACCAGCCGGGAGGCCAACGAGACGGCGGCCGAGTTCGTACGCAACAAGATCCGGGCGATCGTGAAGGACCCGGAGGTGGCGGAACTGCTCTGTCCGAAGGACTACCCGATCGGGACCAAGCGGCTCTGCTTGGACTCCAACTACTTCGAGACATTCAACCGCGACAACGTGACGCTGGTCGATGTCAAGACGAATCCGATCGAGGAGATCACACCGACGGGCCTGCGGACGGGTAAGGAATCCTACGACGTCGACGTCCTGGTGTTCGCGACCGGATTCGACGCCATGACCGGACCTTTGATGCGCATGAACATCACCGGCCGGGACGGCCTGAGCCTGAAGGACAAATGGGAGCACGGGCCTCGCACCTACCTGGGGATCGCCACCGCCGGCTTCCCGAACATGTTCATGATCACCGGACCCGGCAGCCCCTCCGTGCTGGCGAGCATGATCACCGCTATCGAGCAGCACGTCGACTGGATCGCCGACGCCATCGTTTATCTGGGCAAAGCCGATCTGGACGTCATGGAAGCGAGCCCAGAAGCGGAGACCCGCTGGGTCGAGCACGTCAACGAGGTGGCTGACCAGACCCTGTACCGGTTCGCCAATTCCTGGTATCTCGGGGCCAACATCCCCGGCAAGCCTCGCGTTTTCATGCCGTACGTAGGCGGGTTCAACGTGTACCGGGACAAGTGCGACGAGGTGGCCGCCAACGACTACGAGGGATTCACCCTGCGCTGATCGACTCGGAGTTTGCACCCGGCGTCGGATTGCTAGCCAGACGCGTCAGGAAGCTTGAGCGTGAAGGGCTGGGCCCGTCGGGCGATGTACGCCGGCAGGTCTTGTGGCTGCCATCCTTCGACGAGCGAGGTGCCGGTGAGGTCGTAGACGGGTCGGCCCAACTCGTGCAGCAGGCTCACGCTCAACAAGTCACACCCGGTGATCACCAACGGGTCCGCCTCGAGCAGAGCGAGCACGGCCTCAACCATCGTCTCTACGGGCTCGAACATGTCGTCCGGTATCCAACCACCGGACCGCAAAGCCGGGGTGCCAATCGCGGATTGCGGCGACAGGACATTGGCGGAGATGCCTTGACCGTAGGTCTCGGATGCCACGCTTTGCGTCAGCCGGTGGAGGGCGGCCTTGGTCGAGCCGTAAACCGCACCGGCCTTGGACGGCGGGGTGTCCGGGAATGGGGGTCCTGCCACTGGATGGGCCGCCTTGGTTCCGATGTTCACGATGGAGCCGCTCGCGCCTCGGCGACGAAGACTCGTCACCACCTGCTGGCACAGCAGCATCGGCGCCTTGAGGTTGACTTCCAGGGCCTTCTGCAATCGGTCCAGGCTCAAGTCCACGAATGGCGCGTACGGTCCGTAGGCGGCGACGTAGACGAGGTAGTCGACTGGTCCCAGCGCATCTTCGGCTCGGGACACCAGCGTGTCTCGACCTCCGCCCGGATCGGCCAGGTCGCAAGTAAACATCACCCCCGGGCCGCCCACCTGCTCAATCCGATCCAGCGTCTCTCGCAGCTTTGGTTCGGAACGGGCGCAGATTGCGACCGAGGCGCCCTCGGCGGCCAGCCGGATGGCGGTGCCGGTACCGGTGCCCCCCTGGCTCGCCCCGGCAATCAGGGCCACCTTGCCTTGGAACCGCTTCATCTCATGGCCCCCTGTGGCATGATTGATCCGCCTAGCATATCAAAGATAGATAGGTAGGGGTCTCAAGAAAGCAGGGCTGTTCACCGTCGACGTAGCGCCATCGATCCACGAGACGTACGGCAACCCGTATAGTGTGCGTGGCAGGCCATAAGGGGGGTCCGGATGCGGTTGGTAAGGCGAGTTGCGGCAGTGGCGGTCGTCCTCATGGTGGCTGCTGCGTGCAGCAGCTCTTCCAAGAGCGGGTCCTCACCTACCACGGCGGGGTCGGGTGCGGCCGGTTCGGCGGCGAGCAAGACCTACGCCATAGGTCTGATGGGCGACTTCACTGGCGCGGCCTCGGCGGACAGCAAGGATATGCCCTTGGCGGCGCAGGCGCGGATCGGTCTGGCCGCCACTCAGGGTTACAAGATCAAGCTCTATACGGCCGACACCACCTCCACTCCGGCGGGCGCGCTGTCAGCGGCGAAGAAGCTGGTTGAGCAGGACCACGTGTTCGCGGTTGTCGCCATCTCGGACCTGACCTTCGGGGCCGTCCCCTACCTGAGCTCGCATGGGATCCCGGTGATAGGGGCGTCTTTCGACGGCAGCGAGTGGAACACCAACCGCAACATGTTCTCCGTTTTCGGCTTTGCCAACTACAGCACGGCTGAGACCACTACCGGAGAGTTCTTCAAGCGGGTTGGGGTCACCACCATCGGGGGTGTGGGGTACCAGATC
The DNA here is from genome assembly GCA_963851245.1 of uncultured Acidimicrobiaceae bacterium. Taxonomy (GTDB): domain Bacteria; phylum Actinomycetota; class Acidimicrobiia; order Acidimicrobiales; family Palsa-688; genus CAWKOH01. Next base: position 188,958 of record CAWKOH010000001.1, read on the forward strand.
ATCCCTAGCTCGGCGGACGCGGTGAAAGCGCTGGCGCCCTCAGCGGCGGCGGCCGGGCTGAAGGTCGGTTACCTCAACGCTCAGTTCCCCCTTGGCGGCACCAATGTCGGTCCTGAGGTTCTGGCCATGAAGCAAGCTGGCGTCGATGGAGTGGCCATGGAGATCGAGCAGAACAGCGGGTTCGCCATCGTCACCGGGATGCGCCAGGAAGGGGTGGCGCCCAAGGCGGCCATCTATGGCGCCGGCTATGGGTCCGATCTTCTCGAATCAGGCCCGGGCGCCCTGCAAGAGGCGCAGGACGGGTACTTTCAGCTGGAGTATGAGCCGGTGGAGATGCACACCCAGGCGACTGAGAGTTTCCAGAACAATCTGAAGAAGTACGCCGGCTACACCAAGGTCCCCGGTCTCAACGAGTACGTGGCCTACCTCTCGGTCGACCTGTTCGTGGACGGGCTGCAAAAGGCTGGCGCTAACCCGAGCCAGGCGTCGTTCATCAACACGCTTCTCGGCATCACTAACTATGACGGCGCCGGGCTCTGGGGTGGTCACACCTTGAGCATGGCCATGAGCTCTCGTGGGGTCGGGGGAGCCGGAGCGGGCAACTGCATCTGGTTCCCTCAGTTCAAAGGCAGCCAGTTCGTAGTCACATCAAACATCAACCCGGTCTGCGGGACCGTGATTACCAGTCAGTCGACCCCCAGCTCCTCCTGAGGCGAACGCCGGGAAGCTCCGCGAGATCCAGTCCTCCGCGTTCTGGGTCCCAAGGTAGCTTCTGGGCCGCTTAAGCGCACTGGGACAGCGCGCCTTGTAGGCTCGGTTCATGTTCGACCTCAAGATCACCGGGGGCACGGTCGTGGACGGCACGGGCGGTCCCCGGTACCCGGCGGACGTGGCTGTTGCAGAAGGGCGGATCGTGGCCATCGGTCCGGTCCTCGAGGGCGAGGCCGTGGAATCCATCGACGCCACCGGGCAGATCGTGACCCCGGGGTTCGTGGACATCCACACCCACTATGACGGCCAAGCGACGTGGGACGAACTACTCGAACCATCGAGCGGGCACGGTGTCACGACCATCGTTACCGGCAATTGCGGTGTCGGGTTCGCACCCGTGCGCCCCGGTACCGAGTCCTGGCTCATCCAGCTGATGGAGGGTGTCGAGGACATCCCGGGCACGGCCCTGGCGGAGGGGATGAGCTGGGACTGGGAGACGTTCCCGCAGTACCTCGACGTGCTCGACCGGCGCCGCTTCGCCATCGATGTCGGCGCCCAGGTCGCCCACGGGGCGGTACGCGCCTATGTGATGGGCGAGCGAGGCGCCCGCAATGAGCCGGCCAGGCCCGACGATATAACCGACATGGCCGGGATCGTCCGGGAAGCCATCGCGGCCGGCGCGTTCGGGTTCTCGACGTCGCGCACGCTCGGCCATCGGGCCATGGACGGAGAGCCGGTCCCGGGAACGTTCGCCGCCGAGGACGAGCTGTTCGGCCTGGGCCGAGCGGTCCGCGAGGGGGGCGGCGGAGTGTTCGAGCTGGCCCCGGCCGGAGCCGCCGGTGAGGACATCGTCGCCCCTCGCAAGGAAGTCGAGTGGATGAAGAGGCTGGCGGCAGAGACCGGCATCCCGGTCTCGTTCGCCCTCCTGCAGGTCGACGCCGCCCCGACTCTGTGGCGGGAGATCATGGACGAATCACTCGACGCCTTCAAACAGGGGGCCCGGGTGGTACCGCAGGTCGCGGCCCGCCCGTTCGGCATCCTCATCGGCTTCGGAACCAATCATCCCTTCGCCAACCGACCCACATACCGCCGGCTGGCCGCGGCGCTGCCCCCCAGGAACTGGCGCAGGCGCTCACCGACCCCGATCATCGGGCCGCCATCCTGGCCGAGGCGGACATAGCCGGCGCCCGTGGCCTCGGCAGCATGGTCCCCCACGCCCTGGAGCGGGTATATGTCCTGGGCGAGCCGCCCGACTACGAACCTACCCCGGAGCGCAGCGTCGCCCAGATCGCCCGGACCACCGGGCAGGATCCAATGGCCGTCCTCTACGACCGGATGTGCGACCGTGATGGGCGGGGCCTGCTGATGCTGCCGTTCTTCAGCTACAGCGACGGCAATCACGACGCCATCCGGGAGATGCTTACGCATCCGGCCGGAGTGGCCGGCCTAGGGGACGGGGGCGCCCACTGCGGGGTCATCTGTGATGCATCGATGACTACCTACCTGCTCACGCACTGGGCCCGGGACCGCGCCCGGGGACCCAAACTGGACCTCGAATGGGTAGTTCGCAAGCAGACCAAGGACACCGCCGAGCTCTACGGATTCACAGACCGCGGCACCATAGCGCTGGGTAGGCGGGCCGATCTGAACGTCATCGACTTCGACCGGCTCCAACTCGACCAGCCCGAAGTCGTCTACGATCTGCCGGCCGGCGGCCGACGTCTTATACAGCACGCCACCGGCTACACCGCCACGATCGTCAACGGGAAGATCACCCGCAGGGATGGCCGCGACACGGGCGCCCGTCCGGGCCGTCTGGTCCGTCGCGGCGCATAGCGATTTCGGGCGAAGGGCCCGGGAGAATCCGCTCGACTACGAGCCGACCCGCTCCATCAGCGTCACCGTGAAGCCGAACCACTGGTCCTTGTCCAGGATGAGCTGGCGAGCCCCGGCCGCCCGTTCCTGGTCGTTGCCAATCCGGCTGTCGTACTCGTAGGCGACCCGCAGGTTTCGCTCGGTGAGCCAGTCGCGTGCCGCGTCGAGATCCTCCACCTCCCATACCAGCGGCCCGATCTGGCCCGGCCCGTGCTCGGCCAGCGTGATGGTCATTGCCATCTCCGGGTCTACCGGCGCCACCAGTTCGATGAACCCGTCGAAGTCGGTCGAGGAGAGCGCCCGACCTCTGGATACCTCGTGGGGCGGGGGGAGCTTGAGCCCAAGCAACTCGTTGAACTGAGCCCGGGCGGCATCGATCTGGTCAGGCCGAACGATCAGCTCGACCCGGTTGAAACCCTTGATCTTCACGTCATCAAACCTCCTTGAAGGTCACTCCCGAGCGGGCGCACCCCGCTTCAGGTGGAGGCTTGCAGGTATTTGTCCGGCGGGTTGCGACCGAGCATGGACTCAGCCTTCTCGCGGATGATGCGGTCGAAGGTGGCCTGGACATCGTCGTGGCGGGACCCCGGAAGGACCCAGAAGATGTCGTTGCGGAGGGCGTCGAGGACGTACTGGGCGACCTCCTCCGGTTCTACCGCCCGACGGGGGTTGCCGGCCGCATTCATGCGAGCAATGAAAGCGTGGTAGTCGAATGACTGGGGGACTTCCTCAGGAGCGCCGAACTCGGGCTGACGGTTGCGGGCCGAAGTGAAGAGGTTCGTGTTTATGGTGCCGGGTGGGACCAGGACCGAGGCCGAGATAGCGGACCCGAGGGTGTGCAGCTGTCCGTAGAGACTCTCCGCCAGGTTGGTGATGGCCGCCTTGGTGAGGCTGTAGACGGCGGCGGCCGGGACGGGTGCTATGGCGACCGAGGACGAGGTGATCACCACGTGACCTTCCTCGCCGTGGGCGACCATTCCTTCCAGGAAGGCCTTGATGCCGTGAATGACTCCGTACACGTTGACCGCGATGCCCCACTTCCAGTCGCTCTCATCGAACTCCCAGATGTGGGGCCGGGACTTGATGCTTATGCCCGCGTTAAGGACAAGGACGTGGACGTTCCCGTAAAGGTGGCGGGTCTGCCGCTCCAGGTTCAGCATCGATTCCAGATCTGATACGTCCGTCGGGATCCCGCTCACCGCGAGTGACCTGCCGGTCAACCCAGCCACCGTCTCATCGAGCGCCAGCGGCTCGATGTCGGCCAGCACGACCTTCATCCCCTCCTCGGCCAGCAGTGCACCCGTGGCCCGGCCGATACCACTGGCGCCGCCAGTGACTACGGCGACCTTCCCGGTCAGCTCCTTCACCATCCCACCTCCGGCGCCGTAATAGTGACCACGATGTGTGACAATAGCTGTCAGCGCGGCCCTTGATAGCCCGAGGTAGCCGGAGTGGTGGCGGTCCCGAGTAGGTCGCGGGCAGCTTCCTCGACGCTGGTCCCTTCGAAGAATGACGGGTTCATCCCTCCGCGCAGGCGTACCGCGTTGCCGAAGACGTAGTCACGGAACTCCTCGTCGTCAATGAGTCCCCACCAGGTGGGCGTCGGCATCCACGATCGGATGATCGACGCGCTCCCGGATCCAGGCGATGCGCCGCGGATGGTCATCACGTGCAGTCACGGCGCCGCCCTTGTCAACTCGAGGGGGGTCGGGTCGATCAGCAACGCCGGCGCGTCCGGTCCCACCGTTCGTACCGTCTGGGCCATCAAACTAGCTATTGTTATAATAGCAGGTGCAATGAGCCGCTTAGTCAGGGGGGCCCTCTCAGGCCTTCCCGTGCAGGAAGCTGCACAGCTCGTCGGAGGGAACGCAGTCGACGTGTACGGCTTCGACCGTGCTCTACTGGAGTCAGTCGCCGAACGAGTCTGCCCTCCGGACGAGGAGCTGGTGGGCGCAGCCTGAAACCCGACCAACAGCCAGAAGGAGATTGAACCATGGCAAGCGTGCTCGAAGGCATCCGCGTGCTCGACCTGTCCTGGGGCGTCGCCGGACCGGTCGCCGGGATGCTGCTGGCCGACCACGGCGCCGACGTCATCAAGGTCGAGCCACCCGGCGGCGATCCGTTGCGCGGCAACCCCGGCTACGACGTGTGGCTGCGTGGCCGGCGCAGCGTCGGTCTGGACCTTACGGCAGCCCGACCGGCCGAGACCGGTTCCTGGACGCTGATAGACGGAGCCGACGTCGTGCTGGAGAGCTTCTCCGCCGGGACCCCCGCGCGGCTCGGCATCGGCGGTGACGACCTGCTCGCCGCGCAACCCCGCACTGGTGCACTGCTCGATCACCGCCTACGGCCGCCACCGGTCGCCATCGGGACCGGCCCGGCTACGACGCTCTGGTCGCGGCCCGGCTCGGCATCCTGCACGAGCAGCGCGGCCATCTCGGCGGCGCCGTCCCGACATGCACGGCGAAGAGCCGTACCTGGCCGATCTGGAGATCCCCGAGGGGATGGCGCCGGGCTCGCCGCGCAGCGGACCCATCTTCACCTACACCCCGTGGCTGAGCATGGCGAGCCGCTTTCCTGGCGACCGACGGGCATCAGCGCCGCGCTGTACGCCCGGCTCCGGACCGGACGCGGCCAGCACGTCGAGACCTCGCTGCTGCAAGCGGCTCTCAGCGCACCGCGTCGAAGTGGCTGCGCGTCGAGCACCCGGACTGCGACGGGCTTCCGCTCCTGGATCTACGACCAGCGCGCCACCAAGGGCTTCTTCCAGTGCTCGGACGGGCGCTGGGTGCAGCAGTGGGTGCCCAACCCGCAGTTCGTGCTGGCCAGCGCCGACGGCGACACGCTGGCGTTGCGCCGCGGCGTCGACCGGGTTCGCGACGATCCCGAGCGCATCCCGCCGGACCCGGAAAACATCGTGGTGCTGGCGTACTACCACCCGCTGATGGCGGAAGCGTTCGCCCGGTTCCCCAGCGAGGAGTGGGTGGAGGTGGCGCCGGCAGGCGCGGCGTCCCGCTGCAGCCGGTGCGCACGCCCGAGGAGGCGCTGCACGATCCGGCCCTGCTGGCCGAGGGCGCGGTGATCGACGTCGACCATCCCGAGCACGGGTCGCTGCGCCAGGCCGGGATCCTGTACGGCCTGAGCGCCACCCCCGGCCGCGTTCAGGGTCCGGTCCCGCCGTCGGCGCGCACACCGACGAGCTCCGAGGTGCCGGGCCGAGCGTCGATCCGCTCCTGAGTCGAGCGGTACCGCCGAGCCGGTCGGCCCCGCTCGCCGGAGTCACCGTGCTGGACCTCGGCTTCGCGGTCGCCGGACCGTTCGGCACCCAGGTGCTGGCCGACCTCGGCGCCAACGTCATCAAGGTGAACACCTGGCGCGATCCGTGGTGGCACGCCCGCACATCGCCTACGGCGCCAACCGCAACAAGCGCAGCATCGGCATCGACCTGAAGACCCCCGAGGGGCTGGAGGTCTTCCACACGCTGCTCGAACGGGCCGACGTCGTGCACTCGAACATGCGCCGCGACGCCATGCGGCGGCTGAAGTGCGACGAGGAGTCGCTGCGGGCGGTCAACCCCGACATCATCTACTGCCACACCCGCGGCTTCGACCGTGGACCGCGCTCGGACTCGCCCGGCAACGACCAGACCGGCTGCTCGCTGGCCGGGGTCACCTACGAGGACGGCGGCGTGCGGCGACGGCGGCAGGCCGTTCTGGAGCCTCACCTCGCTCGGCGATACCGGCAACGGCTTCTTCTCGGCCATCGGCGTCATCCAGGCGCTGTACCACCGAGCCGCGCACCGGTGAGGCGCAGACCGTCGACACCTCGATCCTCAACGCCGGGCTGCTCGTCGCATCGATGACGGCGGTCAAGCCGGACGGCACCAGCTCTGCCCGAGCCGCAGCTGGACGCGATGCAGCTCGGGCTCAGCCCGTTCTACCGGCTGTACGAGGCCAGCGACGGTTGGATCTGCCTCGCGGCCATAACCGGCGACCACCGGCAGGCCCTCCTGGCCACAACCGGCTGCGGGACGGAACCCGCGTTCGGGAGCCTCGAGCCCTGGTTCACCGACCGCGCGGCTTGGGAAGCCTGGAAACCCTCGACGGCGCGGGAGTCCCGTGCGAGATCTGCGACGGCGAGTTCGGTAGGCGTATATCGAGGACCCCGAGATGCACGACCACGAACTGGTGGTGCGCCAGCAGCATCCGAAGCTCGGCTGGTTCGAAAACTTCGGCAAGACCATCAACTTCTCACAGACTCCGGGACAGATATTCGGACCGCCACCGGTCTGCGGGCAGCACACACGCCAGATCCTCCACGAGAACGGATTCGATGACGCCGAAATCGACAAACTGGTGGAGGCCAAGGCCATCTTCGAGGAGCTCTGGGTCGACTAAGGAACGCCGATAGGCGCCCGGGTGCCAGCGGCCCGGATCGTCAGCCGGTACGGAACGGTCGAATGACCTCGGCCCCGAAATAGGCGATCCAGTCCTGGGCTTCGGGCACGCTGCGCCCCTGCCCGGAAATGCTGACCCAGGTCACACCGATCTCGGCCCGCCAGACCGTCGAAGCCGGCGTCGGAAGCGGACCGGACCAATGCCGCGTGGGCCTCGAGCGAGAGAAGATCAGGAGCCAAGGGCACCCACCGCCCCGGGAAGTAGTAAATGAACCGCACGTCAGGTCCGGCGGTGCTCGAAATCAGTCGCCGACAACGGGCGTCGATTCAATGGCCTGTCGGTTGTGTTCGCTCCAACTCGCGGTGTCGGTGACGACCCCGGAGCCGGTCGGGTCAAATATCGCATCCCAGTGCTCCGCTATCACCTCAGGCGTCACATCCAGGTCGGTGTGGACGTAGCCCGGGGTTTCGGCCATGAACAGGCGGGCGTAGCGTCTCATTCCGCCCATAATCGTCTCACCATTCACGGGGCACTGCTCATGGGCGAGCCAGGCGACGATGGGTGACACCAAAGCGGGATCGCGTTCCGGATCGGGATCGGGATCAGCGCCCTTCAGAGTCCGGGCCGCCATCATCCTGGTGTACGCCATCGGGGCAACGGCGTTGACCTTGATGTCCGCCTCGCCGGCCGCGGCCACCTGCGCGAGGGCTCGGGCCAGCCCCAATACTCCAGCCTTCGCGACACCGTACGCCGTCAGGTATTCGGAGCCGAGGGCTCCGGTCGAGGTGGTGAAGACCATTCGACCGTAGCCCTGGGAGGTCATGCGCTCCCAGCAGGCCTGGGCCAGCAGGAAGCCGCCGCAGACGTGGACGTTGAGCTGCCTAGCCAGTTCGCCGGCGTCCATGGCGGGAAACTGGTCCACGGCGTAGATGCCGGCATTGTTGACCAGCACGTCGATGCGACCGAAGTTGGCGAGGGCGGTGTCGACTAGTTGCCGGACTCCATCGCCCGACGAGATGTCAGAGGAGTCGCATTCGGCCGAGCCTCCAGTGGCCCGGATGAGATCAACGGTTTGCCGGGCCGGACCTTGGTCGTGGCCTCCTCCGTCCATCGCCACCCCGAGATCGTTCACAACCAGGTGCGCCCCGCGGGCTGCAAGTAGTCGAGCGTGAGCCCGGCCTATGCCGCGACCGGCACCCGTCACGATTGCTACCCGTCCGTCGAACCTGAGCTCTTCCATGACTGCTGCGTAAACCTATGGCGACGCCGGCCCGTTTTGACCGCAGCTGCCACTCATGGAGCGAACTCAGCCAGCATCCCGGCCAGCAGCGTCAGTGAATCGTCGATCAGCTTGTCGGCCTCCGACTCGCCCCGGCATTTCGGGAACTCCAGGCAGACGGCTCGGAGCGCCCCGCTCACGAGAACGGCGGCGGTGCGGACGAGGCGAGGGTCATATTCGGAAAGCAGAGCCCGGTTCTGCCGTTCCCAGCTACGGTCCGCCGCTCGGATCACCGCGTCGAACCCTGCGGGCGTGTCCCGGCTGTGAACCATCGGAAGAATGTCCCTGGCCGACCAGGCTCCGCACAGGTAGGCGCGAGTACCGATCAGAAGAAGCTCCTTGCCGGATGCGCCCGACCGGCGGGCGTCGGCGACGGCAGCCCGGGTGTGAGACTCCTGGGAGGCCTGGTACTCGTTCCAGAGCGTGAGGAAAATCTGCTTCTTGCTGCCAAAGTGATAATAGGGCAGTCCCACGCTCGTACCGGCACAGCGCACTATGTCAGAGATCGAGGTGGCCGTGTAACCCTGGACCGAAAACAGCTGGCGGGCCGCGTCCAGAATGGACTGGCGCGAAACAGCCGCTTTGACAGCTGTCGGAGAATCCTCGCCGTTGGGCGCCAGGGCCGCCTTGACATCGCCCTGGACAGTCCTCGCCACGAACGAAGCCTACTATGGCGAGCCCTTGACCTGCCGTGGTTGCGTCGCCGGCGTATGTTGACGGCGATTAGTCGATATGGTAGTTTCCACGACTGAAGGACGTTCAGCCGTATTCGAAACGGGGGTCCGAAATGGCCAAGTTAAGGCACGTAGCCATCAAGTGCGACGATCTCCACTGGGCGGCCAAGTTCTACTCGGAGTTGTTCGAGATGGAAGAGGTCGGGCGGGCGGGCGACGTGGACAAGTCCGGGGCCGTCTACCTCAGCGACGGCACCGTCAACGTGGCCCTGATCAAGGTTGACAAGGAGTACGTCAACGGGAAGATCGAGGGCCTCAACCATGTCGGTCTTGTCGTCAAGGACATGGACAAGGCGGTAGCCCGGGCCAAGGACCTTGGTGTGGAAGCCCTCGTCGATCCGACCGACCAGGCCGCCGACGTCACCTGGGAGATGAAGATGCGGACCCCCGATGGGGTCTACTTCGACTTCTCGACCCACGGTTGGCCCGGTATCTCCGGCCTCGACTAGGCGCCAGGGTCCACTCTCGTTGGCCCGAGTTGGCGTCGGCCGTCAAGTAGAACTCGGCGCTGGCCGGGGCTGTGCGATACGGCGTAACGAGCCGGTCTCAGCCGTCCAGCCATCTGTCCTCGAGCACGAGCACCTGGATGTGGCGATAAAACCGAGCTGATCGCCCGTTGCGATGGCAGGCTGCCTTTCAGTGCCTGGTCGCTGGATATTTGGGCCAGCTCCCATGTGGGGCTGCAGTGTCCGCCACCTGGTTGACCTTTCCTAGCAGGCGCGGCAGGGCTCCGGCTTGCACGAGCCCCTAATCCGTCATTCCTGTCAAAGATAGCTTAGTTATCATGGATGAGTGACCGGCCCAGCCGGCCCTGGGTCTCCGGTTATCGCGAAGGTTTGCGAGATCGGTTGCCTCACCTGATGCACGCGGGACAGACCAACACCAACGAGATGGCCATCCTGGAAATGGCCGAGGCGGGGATCGACGCCGCCCTTCTCTCGCCTGTCGGGGTCTACGGCGCTGACAACAGTTACGAGTTCGAAGGAGTCGCAAGGTTCCCTCGCAAGTTCAGGGTGGTCGGCTGGGTCGACTGGCTGGCTGAAGATCTCGAGGAGCGGCTGGCCGAGAGTGCCACCAGGGGCCTGGTGGGTGTTCGTGTGCCAGAGATGCGAAACGCGGCGCGGCACGAGAAGGGCGAATTCGACCGCCTCCTCGAGGCGTGTCAAGAGCTGGGCCTGGTGGTGTCAGTGATGTTCGTTCACCCCATCCCCGGCGCCATGATCACCATGTTCGAGAAGTATCCGGGCATCAATTTCGTCGCCGGCCACTTGGGTCTGGATGTCTCTCCCCCAGTCGTGGGTTCGGTTCCGGACGACGCATTCGAGAAGCTGCCGCCGGTCCTCGAGCTGGCGCGGCTCGAGAACCTGCATCTGAACCTCACTGGGACACCGTCGATGTCTCGTGAGTCGTATCCATTTCGGGACATATGGCCAGCTGTCCAACGCGTCGTGGAGACTTATGGTGCCGATCGGGTGATGTGGGGAAGCGACTACACCCGGACGGCCGGCCTGCACAGTTATTGGGACGCTACCCGTTACCTTCGCGAGGTACCGGGCCTGGCGGAAACCGAACTCACGAAGATCTACGGCGCAACGCTCCGGCGGGTCTTCAACTGGCGCGACACCTGATCGGCCACTCATGAGCGCGCCCGGGCCCGGGCTGATCCGGGATCAATCGTCGGACCGTTCAGCTCCGAGGTCTTCGGCGCCGGAGGCGCCGGCGATTCGACAGAACATGCTCTGAGCGGCATCTGTTGCCTCTACGAGTCGATCCCCGTACACGCCCTGGGGAACGAAAACCAGGCTGAGGCTCTCTCCATCGGAGAGCGTCACCTGGACGCGCCCGTGGGACCTCGGCGTCGATCGAGAGTTCCGGTAGCTTTGAATCCCACCGGCGAGGTCGATGATCCCGGGTCTCAGCTCGTCGAATCCGATATCTGCCGAGTGGTAGAGGAAGGCTTTGCCTGATCGGTAGGCCGGGCCTTCGGACGTGACCACGTACACGAGCTGGGTGATCGTAAGGAGGTATTTTGCGGATCGGACGACCGACCCCTCCTGAATCTGAGGCGGCCCTATTGAGAGATTCCCCCTGGACATCGGAGGAGCGCCACCCGCCGCTCTGAGGAGCAGTTCGTTCACGCGCCCCTGGCATCGGGCCCGTACCTCGTCCCTCTTCCGTTTGTCGCGCCATCCCATCGTTCAAACACTACGGACCGGGTGGGCGCTGAGGTGGGCAAATAGGGAGTACCTGGACTTGTGCCCGCCGAGACCACCGGCGGTCCGATCGCCTCCGGACTGGACGCGAGCGGGATCACCCCAGCCGCCCCTCCTCCCCGCCCTGTTGTGTGGGCGTACTCTATTGGTCGAAGACCCCTACCCCACCTGGGGTTTCGCTCTGCGGAGAGCGGGGGATTGACCCCCGGACCCCTGTTAGAGGTCAACTCATTAGGTCGACGCCGACCGCCCCGGCCAGGGCCATCGAGCGGCGGAAAGCCACCCGAATATCGAACCTCCCGCCACGAACGGCTAACTATTTACCACGGCAACACCGCCGAGGCCTGGTCTATACAGGGCTACCAACCGACCCGGCCTGCTCAAGGCTCATCCCTCCTGAGCCGATGTTATGCCTCTGGAGGTTCGGGGTGTCGCCACAGCAGACCGCGTGGAAATGGGCAGCTACCGGCGGCCTGGCGGCCACGGCCGGATACTTCATCCTGCCCGGCCCGACCAGCCAGAACATCGCCTACGTCCTGATTGGGCTGGCCTCGGTCGCGGCCATCGCCTGGGCCCTCCGGATACACCATCCTTTCGATCGGCTGAGCTGGTGCCTTCTTCTGGCGGGCAACCTGTGCTCGGTGATCGGCGACGCAATCGAGAACATCGGCTACAACCTGGTGCTGCACCGGCCGATACCTTTTCCGTCGATTGCAGACGCCTTCTATCTGGCCGCCTACCCCTTCCTCTTCGCCGGCATTGCACGACTGTGCCGGTCCCCGGCCCAACGGGGAAGCCGGGAGAACTACGCCGACGCGGCCATCTTGTCGATCGGCGCCCTGGCTCTGTCCTGGCACTTCCTCATGGGGTCTTACCTGCACGACGACACTATGAGCGGATTCGGGAAGCTCGTGATCATGGCCTACCCGGTCATGGACCTGGGGATCCTGTTCATAGTGATCAGGTCGCTCCTGTTTGGTGGCGCCCGCCTGCCATTCCAGAAGATCCTGGCCTTGTCCATGACCTCGATGCTCGTCGCCGATTTCACCTACGACGTCCTGGTACTTCACGGCGGGTACGCGATCGGTGACGCCGTCGATGCCGGCTGGCTGCTGAACTACGTGCTGGTCGGCGTGGCCGCCCTCCACCCGTCCATGGCCGGCCCGCGGGCCGAGACCGTCCACCAGTTCGAGGCTCGCCGGCGCATACCCCTGCTGGCCCTGGCTGGCTTTATAGCCCCGGGCATCCTGCTGGTCGGGAGCCTCACCGGCGCAGCGGTCGACGTGCCCGTGATCGCCGCTACGTCCATCGTGCTGTTTCTGCTCATCTCGGTCCGGATGTCCTGGCTGTTTGACCGGGTTCGGGCCCAGGCCATCCAGGCGCAAACCGATGCCGCCGCTCTGGCTGAAGCATTGCGGGTCCGCGAGTCGCTTGAATTCGACCTGCGCCATCAAGCCTTTCACGACTCCTTGACCGGCTTGGCCAACCGTTCCTTGCTGCACGATCGCATCCAGCACGCCCTGGCCGCGACAGACCGCTCCGAAGGGCTGGTGGCGATCTGCTTGTGCGACCTCGACGGCTTCAAGATGGTCAACGACAGCCTCGGGCATCAATATGGCGATCACCTGCTGACAGTGGCCAGCAAGCGACTGACGTCGATCGTGCGCAAGGCTGACACGGTGGCCCGCCTCGGGGGCGATGAGTTCGCGGTCCTGATGGATGCGGCCGAGTCCAGGGAGGCGGCGGCCGAGATAGCGGAGCGAATCGTCGATGTTCTCCGCGAGCCGGTGGAAATCGACGGTCACCAACTAGGCATGTCGGCCAGCGTGGGGCTCGCCTTCGGGCAGCCCGGCAAGACACCTGAAGAGCTTCTCAGTGAAGCCGACACGGCAATGTACGAGGCGAAGGCCAAAGGCAAGGCCCGCTGGGAGGTCTTTCAGCCATCCATGCACGTGCGCACCCGGCAGCGCCTGAACCTCGTAAATGCTTTTCGCGGCTCGCTGCAACGATCCGAATTCTTTCTCGAGTACCAGCCTCAGTTCGGCTTGTCTGATGGCCAGCTGATCGGATTCGAGGCTCTGCTGCGGTGGGATCACCCCGACCTCGGTCGCGTCGAGCCGGACCACTTCGTCTCCCTGGCCGAGGAAACCGGATTCATCGTCCCGCTCGGCCGCTGGGTCCTCGAGACAGCTTGCGACCAGATGGCGAACTGGATCTCGTGCTTTGCTACCTCGGTCACTATGGCGGTCAACCTGTCTGCCCGGCAGGTCCAGGACCGAAACCTCTGCGACGACATTCGAACCACGCTGGCGATGACCGGGCTGCCCGCTGACCAACTCGTCCTGGAGTTCACCGAGAGCACACTCCTGGACGACACCGAGGAGACCAGGGCCATGCTCGCCCAGCTCAACGCCATCGGCGTAAAGCTGGCGCTGGACGACTTCGGTACCGGGTACTCGTCGCTCGCCTACCTGCGCCGCTACCCGCTCGATGTTTTGAAGATCGACAAGTCATTCGTGGAAGCCCTCGGTGCTCCTGGCGACCAGGCGACCGCGCTCACGGCCACCATCATCCAGTTCGCCCGGACACTCGGACTCCACACCGTGGCCGAGGGGATCGAGCATCAGCACCAACACCAGGTGCTTGCGGATCTTGGCTGCGATACCGGCCAGGGGCGCCTGCTGTCCGACCCCTTGGGCAAGGGTCAGGCCGCGGCTTTGCTCGCCGGCGGCATCCCGGCAAGAAGAGAGGTCCCTTCTGCGTAGGGCGCGGAGGTTGCGGCCGGGCGGCTACTGCGCTCGACGCCGCTGTTCATGTTTCCCCTCCTCCCTGGGATCTGCATGGATACCCAGGATGGTTCCCTCGATGGGGCCGACTATCTGCGTTAGCTGTGGATCAACGATGTACACCGGGCTCTCAGCGTCGAAGAACCGGTCGACCAGGCCCCAGTGGATCGGGTGGGTCATGTACTCACCGGTCAGACCGTCGAGGTCGTCGTACTCCTGCTCCCACACGTGGGTGAAGGCCTTGGGGCCTTCGACGAAGGAGACCGGGCTGAGAGCCCAGCTGCGGATCGTGGTGATGTACTTCGGGAACAGGAGCAGCTCCTGTTCCAGCTGTCGGGCCAGGTCCGGGAAACCGTGCGGCATGACCCGGAACAGCAGACCTCTCCATATCCCGGGGGTGTTCGGGCCCGGACCCATGCGGCTCACACGGTAACCCACGGAGGTGACACGTGCGCCTTCGAGCGCTGGCGCGACCACCGCTCGCCACGCCGGTGCCAGCGGCGCCGCCAGGGCTTCAGATTCTGTGCGAAACGCCATCCTCCACACCACGTCGCCGGCGTTGATCACCCCCACCGGCGAGACGGCCGCCGCCCACGAGCCAGCCACGCCGGGCAATTCCGACCCGGCATTTCGAAGAGTCGCCACGACGTCGTCGGCTTTCGACCACGCGGTCGGAGGGCAGCATGACTATTCGCAGGACGGCGAACACGTCACCGCTCCAGCGGCTGGTCACTGAGCATGGTGCGCTTGCGGCTCACGGTCATCCGGTCGCTCTCCTGCCACCAGGCATGCTTCTCGAAGCGTTCGTCGTCGCCGTTGGGCAAGCGGCTGAGACGCATCGACCACCACCCGGCCACCTCGTCGACGGACCACAGGTAATAGAGAGTGGTCGGCAGCTCGTCTAAGTCACGCAGCGGCGGGCTCTGCCACGCACCCTGCAGGCGCATACCGCGCCGCTCGGCGCCGGGCATGTAGCGCTCCCCGTAGGCAGACCGGTACACCCCTGCCAGGCCAGCTTTCACCACTACCTCGTCCAGGATCAATACGCGCACGTGCCGCACCCCCCTCGCTCAGCCATGTGACCTCCGATTGCCCTCGATGACACCACGGCTCTTCAAGCCGCTGGAGACCACATAAGGGCACCCATGGGGGGACAGGCTAACAACCGGCTCACGACCTAGCGTTTCCACTAAGTTCCACTGAAAGGAGTCTGCACGACGATGCCGGCGAGGCTGAGCTTCACCAAGATCCTGGTGGATGACCTCGACGCCGAGTCAGCCTTCTACGAGGCAGTGCTCGGCCTTCGGCGCTCCACGCGCTTCGAGTTGACGATCGACGGTTCCTGCATGGAGGAAGTGATCCTGGAAGCTGATGGCTCGAACTTGATTCTCGTCCACTGGCGAGACCAACCGGCGCCACCGAGGGGCGAGGTGGTGCTGGGCTTTCGGACCTCGAACGTGGAAGGCCTCTTTGCCCGGGCAGAGGCGGCCGGGGGGAGGATCGTCAGGCCGCTGAGACCGGTCGAGGAAGCCGGCGGTCTTTGGCTGGAGTATTCGAGGACCCGGAGGGCCACGCCTGCGAGCTCGTGGAAGAGGGTTGAGGCCAGCCGGCTAGCGGACCTCGTAGCGGTTCTGGACCTATTACCATTAGCTGTAGGAGCAGGCCTTCCGAGGTCATAAGTGACGAGCCGCCGGGGACCAGCTCGAGAGTGGGAGGGTGCTGGATGAGTACCGAGGTCCTGAGCGGAGCGGGAGCCCTGATTTCGGAGATAGACCTCGACCAGGATCCGACGCCAGGTGAGCGAGACCGGTTCCGGCAGCTGTTTCGTGACCGTCATCTACTGGTCTTCCGCGACCAGGACTTGTCGCCGGAGCGCCAGGCCGAGGTCACCGGCTGGTTCGGGCCGGTGCGATCGTCCCCGGCCGGGTCCGTCGGCTACGTCTCCAACGTGCGCCCTGATGGACTCGTCCCTGAGGGGCCGTTGCCGTTCCATTCCGACATGTCCTTCACGGAGCATCCGCTCCTTGGCATTTCTCTCCACGCCCTCGAGATCCCGAGCCAGGGTGCGTCCACTCTGTTCGCCAACGCGGTTGTCGCGGTTGACAGTCTGCCGGAAGCAGTCCGGTCCGCTCTGGCCGGTCGACGGATCGTGAACGTCGCCGGTTACGGGGCCAACTTCGGTACCCGTAGGAGAGAGTGGGAGTGCGATCCTCTCGAGCCTCGAGCCGAGCATCCCGCCATTGACATCCACCACCTCTCCGGCCGCCCGGTGCTAAAGATCGAATTCTCTGAGCACCTCGCATGTGGTCGGGATGGAGCCGGATGACAGCGAGTCGGTGATCCAGAAAGTGTTCGCCGTCCTGTACGACGCGGCCAACATCTACGAGCATCACTGGCAAGTCGGGGACCTCCTGATCTTCGACAACATCGCTGTTCACCATGCCCGACGCGAGTTTGACTCAGCGGAGAGGCGCACCCTGCAGCGGGTGGTGCTCGACGATCACGGACCGGCCGAAGTCAGCCCCGAGCTGGCTGCCCTCTACAACCACGCCCAGCAACTAGCCGGACAAGGACGGCGGCCATGACCATCATCGACGTAGACAGCCACTTCGAAGTCGCCGTCCGCCCTCAGGACCATCCACTACGCCATCTGAAGGAGTTCATCCCCACTTCGCATCAGTACATCGCTGGAGCGGTCTCGGGAGACCTGCTTCGATTCACCCCGGAGACCGACGCACCTCCGGTGGATGTCCTCGGCACCATGCTCAACCCTGTCAACACCTCCAGCACCCGGTTCGCCACCCTTGAAGTTGCACCCGGCGAACCATCATTCGAGGATCGAGCGCGGCGGAACGCATCGAGTGGATGAACCGCGTCGGAATCAACTTCGCGCTGGTCAACCCCGGGTCCATCGGGATCATGGCGTGTCTCTTTCTCAGTGACCATCGCCGGGACGCCTTCCAGCGG
The DNA here is from genome assembly GCA_963851245.1 of uncultured Acidimicrobiaceae bacterium. Classification (GTDB taxonomy): domain Bacteria; phylum Actinomycetota; class Acidimicrobiia; order Acidimicrobiales; family Palsa-688; genus CAWKOH01. The sequence continues at coordinate 205,920 of CAWKOH010000001.1, forward strand.
TGCAACGACTTCCTTGCCGACTGGCTCCACGGCCACACCGACCGCCTCTCCCCGGTAGCGCTGATCGACTGGACCGACCTTGATCTCGCCGTCCGCGAGTTGCACCGGATGCGCGACCGGGGCAGCCGGGCCTTCTGGATCCGGGCCGAGCCGCACGAGGGTGTGGCGCCGGCTCACCCCACCTGGGACCCGGTCTGGTCAGCGGCGACCGATCTGGGCATGATCGCCGTTCTCCACGTCGGTAATACTCCGCCCGCTTTCCAGGAGATCCATTGACGCTGTGACACACGCCATGGGTGGCCTTACGCGGGCGCAAAACGGTAGAGCACGATGTCCTCTTCCGGAACGTCCTCGTACACCACCTTGATGGGCATGCCGATCCTTACGTCGGCCGGGTCAACATCGACCAGATTACCGGTGACGATCAGAGAGCGGGGCTCTTCCGCCAGCTTCGCCAGGACGACGACGTAGGGGACCTCGTCGTTGAAGGCCCCGGGACCCCGATGTACCACGCTGAAGCTCCAGACCGTGGCGTCACCCGATACGGCCACCCACTCCTGGTTCTCCGAGTAGCAGCTCCGGCAGGCGGGATAGGGAATCCAGTTGTAGTCGCCGCAGTCAGCGCACTTCGGTACGCGAAACTCCCTCAGCCGGAGGCCATCCCAGAACGGCTGGTTCAGAACCGTGGTGTCCGGAAGCGGTTTCAGATAGGTCATGGGGCCCTTCCTAGTCCTTCGCCATCACAAGGACACTCGCCAGGGCGTGGACCCCCCAACCCTGCTGCAACGACACGCCGATCTTGGCGTCGGGAACCTGGCGGGCACCGCAGTCGCCGCGTAGCTGTCGCGTGATCTCGATGGGGTGCATGCCGGAAGGATCGCCGGCGTGGCTGTTGGACAGCAGTCCACCATCGGTATTGGTCGGCATCTTCCCGCCGAGCCGGCAGTGGCCCTCTTTCACGTAGTCCGCCCCTTCGCCCAGCTTGCAGAACCCCATCTCCTCGAGATTTCTGATGGTGGTTATGGTGAAGCAGTCGTAGACGCCGGCCACGTCTATGTCGTCCCTCGCGATGCCGGCGAGGCCGAGCGCCCGATTGGTTGCCTTGCGTACCGACTTTCCCTCCTCCGGGAACCAGGGGTCGTTGATGGTGCCATAGAAGTCGGTGTAATAGGCCTCGGCACCTCCGAGGATCCAAACCGGTTGATGGCGGCAGCTTCGAGCCACTTCAGCAGAGGTGATGACGATGGCATAACCGCCGTCGTTGTCGAGCGAGCAGTCGAGGAGATGAAGGGGCTCACAGATGTACCGGGAATTGACGACGTCGGCCACCGTGATGTCGCCCTTGCGGCCCATGATGGAATCGGGGTTCAAGGTGGCGTGATGGCGGGTGAAGACGGCGACCTCGGCGAGGTCCTCACTGGTGACGCCGAACTCATGCATATACCGCTGGGCCCAGAGCGCGTACCACGTCGTCATATAGGCCCCGTGCTGCATGAAGCTCCACTCGGGAACTCGTGGCGCCTTGTCCACCGGTCGGGCTACTCCCCGCGGTCCGGTCAGGCTGCCGGCCTTGCCGTAGAACAGGACCGCGACCTCGGTCAAGCCGGCTGCGATCGCCGCCGCCGCCTTGGCCAGCTGGCCGGAAGCACCCCCCAGCTCCACCAGGCTCAGCGGCCGCTCCCCTAGCTGCTCGGCCCAGAACTGGTGCGCCGGGGTCCCGGCCAGATGGTCCGAGCCCGTCATCGGAAGCAGGCCGTCGATGTCGGACATGCTCAAGCCGGCATCATCGATCGCGCCACGGATGGATTCCATCTGAAGCGAGAACGACGTTCGGTCCGGGAGCTTTCCCTGCGCCGTCGTGTAAACGCCAACTATGGCCGCTTGTCGCTTCGGGAATCCCATCAGCGGTTCCTTTCCCTCATGTGTCGAGCAGGACCTCGCAGGTCCCCGGGGCCAATCGGTTCCCGTCCTCGTCCTGGGTCCATACTTCCAGCGTGACGGATAGGCCGTCCGCCGTCGGCTCGACCGCGGTGACCCGGCCGCGGGACGAGACAACTTGATCGCGGAGGTTGGGAGCCCGGAACTGGCAGGACACGGAGAGGATGCGACCGGCGTCGCCCAGCCATTCCCTGACCACGTTGTGGAGGTAGGAGAACTGAAGGTTGCCCATGCCGATGGCTCCCGGAAGGCCAGCTTCCCTGCCGGCCGCGTCGTCCATGTGTATAGGTACAAACTCCTCGTTTACCGCGGCGTAGCGGTTCCAGATGGCGAATCCGGTTTTGCGCTGGAACGGTGGGACCTCGTCGCCCACCTTTACCGACGTGGCGTCGAGCATGCCGTCGACTCCTTCTGTCATCAGTAGCGGATCAAAGTCAGGCGGGTCTGCTTGACGACCTCGCCTCGTTGGTTCGTCCACGTGGTCTCGAGCGGGGTGAAGAGCATCAGACCCAGCGATCCCTCGCGTTCGCTGTACTCTCCGAGGAGGGTGACCGAGGTGATCACATCACCAGGACGGATGGGAACCCCGTATTTAACAGAAACTCCCCCATTCAGCTGGTTCATCAGGTGCGGGCCCTCGATCCCCAATGAACGCTCGGTGCTGTCCGCATCTGTGGCAGCAGACGAGGGTCTGGCACCTTTGGGCTCGGCTCTCATCCAGGCGAACGGGTTGAATTCCTCGGGGGCCACAATGCCACCGGCCCGGCTGTGGCGCGCCGCCACTTCGTCCCAGAATCGGGCCGGAGGTTCTTCGGGGTAATAGACGGCGACTGCCCACTTTCGGATATCCGATTCCGAAACGGGATACGACACCATCCGGGAAAGCTCCGATCCGATGGCCTGGCGCATCTGCGGGCTGATCGCAGTCCGCTGGTTGTCCTTCTCGGTCTGCTGGGAAGTCATGCCCAGCGCTCCCTCCACTCGAATGCAAACTGAGTCTGATTCAAAAATATAGCAAGGATGACTCGGTCGGTCCCATCGACCCTCGCCAAAGGCGACTATCCGGGTTCGGCCGACCAGGCGGCGGAGAAGGCCTCGAGGCTGAACTTTGGCGACCGGCACACCTCGATGACCCGCCGTTCTTTCTCTTCAACCGCTCTGATGGCGTCGGGCAGGGCGGCGGCCAGTTCGAGCGGGACCTTCACGACGCCGTGGCGGTCGGCGTGTATCAAGTCGCCCGAAGCGATGGTAACCCCGCCAACTTCGACGGGCTCGCCCACCTCCAGGACGTCGACGAATCCGCCCCCCACCCCCGGTCCGCCGGCAAAGGTCTGGAAACCCGCCTGTTCCATCTCCTCGATGTCCCTAACCGGACCGTTGGTCACTCCACCCGTGCAGCCCAGGGCGACGTACAGATTGGCCGTTACCTCTCCCCATATGCACACCGGCCCCTTCCAGTCACCGATATTCTCAGCCACCAGGATCCGGGGCTCGGGCACGGTGAGTATGTGCTCGTCCGCTCGCCTGTTCGGCGCACTCGGCTGCGTGCTCGGCCCCTGAGTGCTCGTCGCCACCTTACGGGTGGCGGCGAAGCCAACCCGGCGGCCCAAATCCGGGGAAGTGCATCGGATGGTAAGCCGATCAAGGCTTTCCAACCGGGACGGGTGCACTCCCAGTCGTTTCAGCCCGTTGAGAACCGACGGCGTGCTGAACTGGACCAGCTCGTCGACTGTGGATCGATCGACCTCCACCACTACACCCCTTTCGCTACACCGAATGGAAGGGTTCAGTCGGTACCGGTCAGGGAACCGGCTTGGCCTTGGCCACGGCCGCTCGAGCCCGGGGACCAACCTCGTCGGTGCTACTGAGTGCCGTTCAGTGGGTGGAGGGTACCAACCGCCTGTACCCCCGGTCAAGTGTGGCGCAGCTCCCGTGCGGAGGTAATCTCCGCGAGTGCGAACGGTGACGACCAGCAATGGCCCGGCAGCTCCCGGCCGACCTAACCAAGCGGGGTCCGCCCCCGTCGACTCCGCCGATCGCTCCACCGCATCGAGGCAAGCCATCCTGGCCACGGCGAGGAGGCTGTTCTCGACCTCCGGCTATGCCGCCACGTCTGTCACGGACATAGTCAGGGAGGCGGGCACCAGCGTTGGCCTGCCCTACTACCACTTCGGAAGCAAGAAGAGCATCTTCCTGACCTTGTGGAGGGAGTACCAGCATTCTCAGCACGCCCGGACCGACGCGGCCGTGGCGGAAGCAAGGAGAGCTGGCGAAACTGGAGCCGCCCTGATGCTGGCCAGCATCCGGGCCTACCTCGAGGGCGCCTGGGCGAATCGCGACATCCTGCCGATGGTCCACGGCCCCGACCGGCCCCCGGCATTCGACGAGACCATGGCCTCGGGGGCCGAGGACTGGCATCGCCAGATGAAGTCACTTCTTGCCCAATACGACCGCATCACCATCAGGACCGCCATCACCATGATCAGCGGAGGGTTGAGCGCGGTGTGCGTGGATCTGTCCAAATGCGCCAACGACGCCCAAGCCAAGCGCGTGATCGAGGACGCGCTGCTACTGGTGACCAGCCTTCTCGATGGGCTGCCTCCCCGATGAAGGCTCGACGGTGTAGGTCGGGGTCCTTTTTGAACTATTTTCAGCGGGATGTCGGGTCCGGATATGATCAGGCAACAGTCCGGACCGGCCTCACTTGGGGGGAGATGTGAAACCGACCGCTTTCGAATACCACCCGGCCACGACCTCGGAAGAAGCCGTGGCTCTTCTGGCCGAACACGGAGGGGACGCCAAGGTCATCGCCGGAGGACAGAGCCTCGTCCCTCTCCTGGCGTTGCGTCTGGCCCGGGTCGACCACCTGGTTGACATCAACGGCGTGGGGAGCCTCGCGGGTATTCGGTCGGAGGACGGCCTGCGGATCGGGGCGGTCACCAGGCACCGGACGGCGGAGAAGTCCCCGCTCGTCATGGAGCAAGCCCCTCTCCTTTCGGCCGCTCTACAGCAGGTCGGTCACGTAGCGATCCGCAACCGGGGAACGATCGGCGGCAGCCTGGCGCACGCCGACCCCGCCGCTGAGCTCCCTGCTGCCCTCCTGGCCCTCGATGGACATGTGACAGCCACTAGCTCGAGGGGCACCAGAACGATCAACGCTTCGGACCTGTTCGCCGGTTTCCTCACCACGAACCTCGAGCCGGACGAGCTCCTGACCGAGATCGTCCTGCCCCCATGGAATCCGAAGGCCGGTTGGTCGGTCCAGGAGTTCGCCCGGAGGAGCGGGGATTTCGCTATAGCGGGTGTGCTCACCGTCCTCTCGATGAACGGCAACCGGCGGGTGGACGACGCCAGGATCTCCCTCATCGGAGTCGCATCCACGCCGGTCCGAGCCAGCAGCGCGGAACAAGCCCTCATCGGCGAGGCGCCGTCTGACGAATTGTGGTCGTCGGCAGCCGAGAAAGCGGCGCAGGGTCTCGAGCCTCCTTCCGATCTGCACGGCAGCGCTGCCTACCGTCGCCAGCTGACCAGAACCCTGGTACGGAGATCCCTGCACGAGGCCGCCTCTCGAATTGGAGCACCAGCATGAGCAAGCACGTCGTTCACATGAAGGTCAATGGAGTAGAGCGTGAAGGCTATGTCGAGGCCCGGCGGACCTTGGTCGATTTCCTCCGCGAGGACCTGGAGCTGACCGGGACCCACGTCGGTTGCGAGCACGGGGTCTGTGGAGCCTGCACCGTGCTCCTGAACGGAGAACCCGTCAGATCCTGCCTGATGTTCGCCGTCCAGGCCAACGGCAGCGAGATAAGGACCATAGAGGGCGTGCTCGGCGACGACGGCGAGTTCCATCCCCTGCAGGCCGCTTTCCGGGACAACCACAGCTTCCAGTGCGGGTTCTGCACCCCGGGCTTCATGATGACATCGCTGGCGTTGCTGGAGGAAGGGCCTCTTACCGAGGAAGAACTGCGGCACGAGCTCTCGGGCAACCTGTGCCGTTGCACCGGATACCAGTCGATCGTCGCCGGAGTGCTCGACGCCATGGGTAAGGCACAGGCTTCGAGCGCCGGGGAGACGGTGTGAGGTTCGTCGGCGAGAGCGTCAGCCGCGTCGAAGACAAGCGAATCCTCACCGGGAGAGGCCGGTACATCGACGACGTACGCCTGCCCCGCATGCTGCACGCCGCCTTTCTACGGAGCCCTTACGCCCACGCCCGGATCGCGAGTATTGACACGGCGGCGGCCAGGCAACAACCCGGTGTCATCGCCATATTCACCGGCGCCGATATCGAGGCCGTGACCAACCCGATCCAGGCCATGGCTGGGTTCCCGGACTTCCGCAGCCCGCTGTATACCGCGCTGTCGAGCGACCGGGTTCGGTTCGTTGGCGACCCGCTGGCCATCGTGGTGGCCGAAAGCAGGTATGTGGCGGAGGACGCCCTGGAGTTTATAGACGTGGAATACGACCCGATCCGGGCCGTCGCTACCTTTGCCGATGCTCTGGACGGCTCCGCTCCCGCACTCTTCGACGACGTCGGCGACAATGTGCTCTATCGGGTTGAGAGCACCCATGGAGATGTGGCTACCGCCTTCGAGGCGGCGGACGTGGTGATCAGGGAGACGTTTACCCAGTCGCGGCAGGCGAACGTTCCCATGGAGACGAGAGGAGCCATAGCCCATTACGACCCCGCGACGGGAGAACTCACCTACTACGCGGCGACGCAGTCGCCACAAGGGTGTCGCTTCCAGTTGGCCACCCAGCTGGGCCATCCGATCGACAGTGTAAGGGTGCTTTCGGGCGACGTGGGTGGGGCGTTCGGCCTCAAGGGGCCGGTGCACCGCGAGGACATAACCCTGGCCGCGGCCAGCCGCATACTCGGCCGGCCTATCAAGTGGATCGAGGACCGCAACGAGCACCTTCAGGCGTCGGGGCACGCCCGGGAAGAGCAGATCGAGGTGGGGGTGGCCGTCGGCTCGGACGGCCGGTTGCTCGGATTGAAGGCCCGCCTTCTCATAGACCAGGGGGCCTATCCGTGCCTGCCGTACGCGGCTGCACTTTTCCCGACCATGATCCGGGACCTGCTTCCGGGCCCCTACCGCTTCGAGTCGCTGCAGTTCGAAGGATTGGTGCTCGCCACCAACAAAGCCTGGAACGTCCCCTACCGAGGCCCGTGGGAGATCGAGACCTGGGTTCGCGAGCGGGTCATGGACGTTGTCGCCCGCCAGCTCGGAATCGATCCCGCCGACCTCCGTCGCCGCAACCTCATCGACGGGTCAGAAGACGACAAGATGATCACCGGTAAGGGCTTGGCGGGTATCACGTCGAGGGAATCGTTGGAGAAGGCCCTGGAACTGGCGGACTATTCGGGCCTGCGCCAACAGCAATCGTCGGCCCGGGCTGAGGGTCGAGTCCTGGGCGTCGGCTTCGCCACCTTCCTCGAAGCGGCACCAGGGCCCAAGGACTCCCGGGGTGGCCTTCCCGAGGACGCGCGCGTCCGCCTCGAGTCCAACGGTCATCTCCTGGTGATGACGCCGCAGGGCCCCCACGGGCAGGGTCACGAGACCACCCTGGCCCAGGTGGCAGCCGACGCCATGGGAGTTCCTCTGGACCACGTTCGCGTCGTGCACGGGGACACCCGGCAGACGCCGATGAACCTCATCGGGACGGGCGGCAGCCGGGCATCGACGTGGGCCAGCGGCTCGGTCCTCGTGACCACCAGGCGGGTTCGGGAGAAGGCGCTGGCGGTGGCGTCTGCCATGCTGGAGATCGACGTCAGCGATCTCGACATCATCGACGGCGTGGTCACGCCGGCCGGAGCGCCAGCCCGGGCCCTGCCGCTCGAGGCCATCGCGACCACGGCCTATCTGGCCCCCCAATCGTTGCCGGACGGGACCGACTACCGCCTCGAAGCCACCGAAACCTTCACCGACGCCGGCGTGGCCGGCAGCGGATGGTCGGGCGGTACGCATCTGTGCGTGGTGGAGATAGACCTCGAAACCGGGCGGGTGGAAATATTGCGATACATCGTCGTCGAGGACTGCGGCCAGGTGATCAATCCGGCCATCGTCGAGGGTCAGATCCGGGGCGGCGTGGCGCAGGGCATCGCCGGGGTTCTCTACGAGAAGGCTGCCTACGACAAAGAGGGCCAGTTTCTGGCCGGAACCTTCATGGACTACCTGGTTCCCACCGCCAGCGAGATCCCGTCGATCGAGATCGAACACCTCGAGTCCGTTCCCGTGGACGGCGTGGACTTCCGAGGGGTGGGCGAAGGCGGTGCCATCGTGGCCCCCGCCGCAGTCACCAACGCCATCGAGGACGCTCTTGCCCATATGGGCGTCAGGATCACGGAGCAGTATCTACCTCCGAACCGGATTCTCGAGCTGGCGGGCGTGGTCGCCGGGTAGCTCCGTGAGCTCGAATCCGCTCCGCTCATGACTCGATCGGTGGTGGTGCAGCACCGAGCATCCGCGCCCTCCCGGTACGACGTTTCGATATCTTCCAACCCGCCGCCGTCCGGACGAGGGTGTCGTCGTAGTGTGAAGTGACGTCGAACCAGGCCTCGGGGTCACCGCGATCCACATTGAGCACGGCGTGGACATAGCTACGGGCCGAGGCGGTGTCTCCCTCCACCTGTATCGAGAAGTTCGACAGCCGGTGCCACGTTGATCCCATGGGCTCATGGGAGGCGCACATGCGGCTCGTGATCTCATCAGCACCTCGGAAGTGTCCGAATGGTCCGTAGTCGGCATCGACGTCCTCGGTCCATATGCTGCGGAACAGCGACCAATCACGACGATCGATACCCGTCGCATAAGTCACGAGAACCTCTTCGATGTCCGCCCGATCTTGGTACAAGTCAGTCATTCTTCTCCCATTCACAAGTCGTCACTTCAAGCCCGAGTGGATACCATCAGAGCACTGACGGCCGACCTTGGCGTGAACCGATCGGAGAGACGTGCAAATGAAGAGCGCAACGGACCAGCCGGGCTCCGGCGACAGCCCGGAGCAGAAGGAGTTTCGGGACAGCGTCAAGAGGTTCCTGGCCGCCAATGGCAAACCGAAGCAGGAGTCCCGTCCCTGGGCTGTGAACTTCCACGTCGACGCAGAGAAGGCCCGGCGGGATTTCGATGAGGGACGCGCCTGGCAGATGACCCGCTACAAGGCCGGAATGGCCGGGTTCACCTACCCGGAGGAATACGGGGGTCAAGGAGGACCCGCCTGGCAGGAGCAGATCTATCAGGAGGAGGCCGCCAACTACGGCTCGTCCTCCGGATTCGTAGCGGCGACCATCGCCATGCTCGGGCCCACCCTGATGGCGTTCGGTACCGAGGATCAGAAGCGCACGCTTATCCCCAGACTCCTCTCCGCGGAGGACGCCTGGTGCCAGCTTTTCAGCGAGCCTGGCTCCGGGTCGGACCTGGCGTCTCTCGGCTGCCGAGCCGTGCGCGACGGTGACGAGTTCGTCGTTACCGGGCAGAAAGTGTGGAACTCGGCGGCGCAGTGGTGTGATCACGGATTTCTGCTGACCCGAACCAATCCCGACGTCCCCAAGCATCGCGGTATCACGATGCTCCTGATCGACATGAGTGCCCCGGGGGTCGAGGCCCGGCCACTGGTGCAAGCGACGGGGGCGGCCCACTTCAACGAAGTGTTCCTCACCGAAGTCCGGATACCGGTGTCGAATGTTCTTGGCGACATCGATGGGGGCTGGGCCGCGGCCCGGACCGTTTTATCGAACGAGGCCGCCATGATCGGTGGTGGCGGCGCCAAGAACTACGACTCTCTCATCCAGCTGGCCGATCTGTATTCGAGGCGTGAGGACCCCATCGTCCGCCAAGAGCTGGCCGATATGTACTCCCGCGACCGGATCCTGCAGGCGATGAGTCTGCGCATCATGACCGCCGTACGGCAGCGCGAGAAGCCGCCGATGGACCCCTCGCTGCTCAAGCTGTACTACACGGAGAAGCGGAACCGATCAGGGAACCTGGCTGCGCTCATCGCCGGGACGGCAGCCATGCTGACCGAGGACGAGCCGACCCGCTGGGTGGCGTCGGAAGTCGTGGGACGTTACAGCGTGTCAATAGGGGGGGGAACTACCGAGGTGCAGAAGAACAACCTGGCCGAGCGAGCTCTGGGCTTGCCCAAGGAGGCGACCCAGGACCGGGAAGTCCCTTGGAGGGAGCTGCTCCGCAACTAACCCCTCGGCCTTGACAATAATCATTACAAGATAACATCGTCGGCCGTGGACGTCGCGGCCCGACCCTTTCGCTTCGGTCTCGGCCCGGCCGGCCTGAACGCCAGCACGGCGAGCGAATGGCGGGACATGGCCAGGAAGTTCGAAGACCTGGGCTACCAGACCATCTGCCTGGGCGACCACCTGGACGCACGGCCCGCCCCCGGCGTCGCCGCGGTGGCGGTGGCGCTCTGGACCAAGACCCTGCGGGTGGCTGTCCACGTGTACTGCAACGATTTCCGCCACCCTGGCCTGCTGGCCAAGGAGCTGTCCACCATCGCCATGATGACCGAGGGTCGATTCGACGCCGGCATCGGCGCCGGTTGGATGCAGGCCGACTATGACCGGGCGGGGATACCCTTCGATCGCCCCTCCGTGCGAATCGAGCGGCTGCGTGAGGCGGTCCGCCTGGTCAAGGGGTTGTGGACGGATACCACCGTCTCGACCGCGGGACCGGTCTACAGGCTGAGCGACTTCCCCGGCCGGCGAACCCTGTTCGGCTGCCCGCGGCCGGTCCTCGTGATGGGTGGGGGCGGCCGCCGCATGCTCACCCTGGCCGCGGAGGAAGCCGACATAGTGTCGGTCAATGTCCGGCTGGCTTCGGGGGTCCTCGGCCCCGATCGGGGACCATCCGCCACAGAAGTCGCGGTTCGGGAGAAAGTGGAGCTGGTGCGGAACGCGGCCGGGGCGCGGCTCAGCGAGGTGGTGCTCCAGATCGAGGAGCACTTCGTTGCTGTGACCGACGACGTGCTTGGAGCGCAGGAGCGCGCCGCCGCCGCGGTGGGGCTACGGTCCGAAGAGGTGAAGGGATCTCCGCACGTGCTCATCGGCTCCGTGGGTCAGATGTGCGAGCGCCTTCAGCGGCTACGCGAAGAGCTCGGCATCTCTTACATCTGCATGAGTGGCGCTCATGCCGAAGAATTCGCTCCGATCGTCGCCCGGCTGACCGGGACTTGAGAGGGTGGACCGATGCAGCTGATCGGGGTCGATGCCGGAGGGACTTTCACTGACACCGTTGTAGTGACCGGTTCAGGGGAAATGGTCATTGGTAAGGCATTTTCCACTCCGGCCGACCCGGCCGAGGGAGTGGTTGCGTCGCTCGGCGACGCCGCCGGTCGACTCAGGATGGACGTGAGCCAGATGGTTCGCGAGACCGACGTGTTCGCCCACGGGACCACCATCGGCCTCAACGCCCTTCTAACCGGCAACGGGGCCAAGGTCGGGTTGCTGACCACGCACGGATTCGAGTCGACACTTGCCATCGCCAAAGCGAACAAGGTGCACGGCCTGCCAGAAGGCGACCTCGAGCGACCCACGAGGTGGAACAAGCCCGTCCTGCTGGTCCCCCGGCGCCTGACGCGGGGCGTACGCGAGCGGATCGACGCCCGCGGAACGATAGTCGAGCCGCTCGACTGCGAGGACGCCCGCCGGCAGGTGGAGGCGCTGGCGGCGGCTGAAGTCGAAGCCGTTGCGGTGGCGTTCTTGTGGTCAGTAGCCCGGCCCGATCACGAGCGGCAGGTCGCCGAGATGGTGCGCGCCGCGATGCCTGATGCGCATCTGTCGATATCCAGCGAACTGGTTCCGAAGATCGGCGAGTACGAACGAACGGCGACGGTGGTCGTAGACGCGTACATCGGGCCGCTGGTGTCGTCGTACCTGGGCCGGCTGGACGAACGCCTGACGCGTCTGGGCTTCGGGGGACTGTTCGTCCTGATGCGCATGGGCGGCGGGGTCCTACCGGTGGAGGTGGCCCGGCGCACGCCTGTCCACACCCTGCATTCAGGCCCCGTCGGCGGGGTGGCGGCAGCCGCCGCGCTCGGTCGGCATCTCGGGCACTTCGACATCATCACGACCGATGTCGGGGGGACGAGCTTCGACGTGGGATTGGTCCGCCGGGGAGAGGTCCTCTACGCCGCCAAACCGATGATCGAGCGCCAGGCGCTGGCCATCCCGGTCGTGGATGTGACCTCGATCGGCACCGGCGGCGGCAGCATCGCATGGATTGACCCGTCGCTCGACACGCTGCGGGTGGGTCCGGCCAGCGCCGGCGCCGTGCCCGGGCCGGCGTGCTACGGCCGCGGGGGCGAGTCACCGACTGTGACGGACGCGGCCGTTCTGCTCGGGTACGTCGATCGCCTCGGAGGCCAGCTTCAACTCGACCCCGGCGCCGCCGACACCGCCATCAGGAAGCACGTAGCAGCTCCTCTCGACCTCGATATCCACGCGGCCGCGGACGGGATCCTCCAGGTTGCGTGCGAGCAGATGCGCGACCTGATCCGGCGTACGACTGTTCAGAGGGGCCACGATCCAAGCGATTTCGCCCTCTACGCGTTCGGGGGTGCCGGGCCGCAGTATGCCGGGCGTTACGCCGCCGGTTTGGGTGTGCGGGAAGTCGTGGTACCCGGGTTGGCGGCCGAGTTCTCGGCGTTCGGCGCCGTCGCCAGCGACCTGAAGGCCACGGTTGAACAGGATGTCCCGCCGGGCGACCTCTACGAAAGCCTGCCCCGGCTGAACGATCTGCTGGAGCGGCTCGAGACGTCGGCGCGCCGGCAGCTCGATAGGGCGGAGCAGTACCTGAATGCTGCTGGACGGCGCGATCTGGTCGTGAGGAGGTCGGTGGGCCTTCGCTTCTACCGCCAGATTCACCGTATCGATGTACCGGCTCCGCCAGGGTCGCTCGATGCGGATGTGGCAGCAACGCTGGTGGCCGGGTTCCGGACCCGATACGAGGAGATCGTCGGACCGGGCACAGCCCGGGCCGAGACGCCTATCGAGGTGGTGACGGTCGGCGTGGAGGTCTCCCTGCCGGTCCCCCTGGTCCTGCCCCGGCCTCGGCCGGTTGTCACCGCGGCGCCGGCGCGGACCCGGCGGGCCTGGTTCGACGGCGAGATCCGATCGTGCCCTGTGTTCCGATGGGACGAATTGGGCGCCCGGCAGGAGATCAACGGGCCGGCCTTCATCGAGTCGGAGGAGACAACGGTGGTCGTCTACCCAGGCCAGTACGGGCGGATCGATGAACTCGGCAACGTGAGGATCAGCGTGACGTGACCGCCCCGAACATCTCCCCCATCCTCTTCGAGGTCCTGCGCAACCGGCTGACGAACATCAACGAGGACGCGGCGTCGACCCTGAAGCGGGTGTCAGGCAGCCAGATCGCAGTCGAGGCCAACGACCTCAACACCGTGATAATGGCGCCGGACGGAAGGGTCGTGGCCTGCGGCCGCTACGTGCTCATCCAGGTCGCGTCCATGCATCTGGTCGTGGCGGATCTCCTGGCCCACTATCAGGAGAATCCGGGCATAGGACCGGAGGACCAGTTCATCACCAACGACCCCTACATCGGCACCATACACCAGCCCGACGTTGTCGTCGCCGCCCCGATATTTGTGGACGGAGAGCTGGTGGCGTGGTCCGCCTCGGTGGTGCATCAATCCGACGTGGGCGGCCCGACCCCGGGAGGCATGACTTACGACGCCCGGTCCATCTTCGACGAGGCGATTCCAATGGCCCCCATGAAGATCGTCGAAGCCGGAACGATCAGGGCCGATATCGAGCGCGAGTACCTGATCCGGTCCCGCACCCCCGAGCTGAACGCTCTCGACCTGGCCGGGCAGATCGCCGCCAACCGGGAGGTTAACCGTCAGCTGACATCACTGTGCCGGCGCTACGGCCGCGAGGTCCTGGTCGCGGCCATGAACCGCCTCCTCGAGCTGGGCGAGCGCGAGCTGCGAGCCCGACTCCGGTCGCTGCCGGACGGAAGGTGGCGGCATGTGGCTTACACCATGTACCACGACCGCACCGGTCCGCCGGGGAACCAGGACAAGACCTACGCCGTCCGGCTGACCATGACCAAGCTCGGCGAACGGCTGGTCCTCGATTTCAGTGAGAGCAGCGACCAGGCTCCGGGAGCCAGCAACGCCAGCCGGCCGGCCCTGGAGAATTACGCCATGGCCTCGCTCCTGATATATCTGGGCGACGGCCTACCTTGGGTTCCCGGCGGGTTCTGGCCGGTCGTCGAGATCGTGAGCCGCCACGGCTCGATCGTCGACGCTCGCTGGCCGGCCGGTGTGGCCATGAGTACCAGCGCCTCGGGCCATGCCATCAGGACGTGCATCAACGCCTGCGTGGCCCGGATGCTCGAAGCCTCCGACGACTTCAGCTCGCTGGTCATGGCCAGCTGTCAGTCGGCAGGCGGTGGAGCCTGCACCATGGGCGGAATCGACGGTGGCGGGCGAACCTTCGCCACCATGACGCTGGACGACATCAGCGGAGGCGGGGGTGGGCGGGCAACCGCCGACGGCGCCGACTCATCTGGATTCATGACTTCCCCCGGTGCGGCCGTGGCCAACGTCGAGGTCAACGAGAGCTACGTACCGATCCGGTACCTGCTCCGAAGAGAGCTGGCCGACTCCGCCGGACCGGGCTTCTACGCGGCGGGGTGGGCTCGATGAACCTGATCGCCCCCCATGGCACCGACCACCCCATCAATGTCCTCTCCTTCGGCCAGGGCCTTCAACACCCGTGCGCGGTCGGGACGGGGGGCGGCGAGCCGGGCGGCCAGAGCGCCTTCGCCATTCTGAAACTCGACGCGACGCGCCGGTTGATCCAGGCGCCACCCGACGAAACACGGTTGCCAATGCCGACCAGCGACCTCACCATGTCGGACGGGCAGGTGCAGTTCATCGTCTCACAGGGTGGTGGTGGCTTCGGCGATCCCATCGAGCGGGATCCGCAGGCGGTCCACGCCGACGTGATGGAAGGGTTGGTGACGGTCGAGGGGGCCCGCCGCGACTACGGCGTGGTCGTCTCGGACGACCAGCTGGACCTGGCCAGCACCGAAGCCATGCGACTCAGGATCCGATCAGACCGGTTGGAGGGCCGCAGCCCGCGGCCCGCGGTGCCCCCGGTCCACGGCCGTCCCTTCAGCTACGCCTTCACAGTGGCGACGCGCGACGGGCGGGACCGGGTGGTCTGCCGCCGGTGTGGGGAAGAGCTCTGCGACACGGGGGAATCCGTCTACGCCCACGCCGTCATCCGCGAGGTTCCGGCGGCCGCAAGAGCTCCTTTCCATCTCATCTACTCTGGAAGCGAGGAGTTCGTTCTTCGATACTGCTACTGCCCCCATTGCGGGAAGCAGTTCGACGTGCAGATCGGCCGCCGGGACGAACCGCTGCTGAGGGCTGTCGAGCCCTTGCCGGACGAGGTCCGACCAGCAGTCAGCTCCGATCGCTGAGGCGAAACTGCGGCAGGGCCATGCCGTCATCGAGATCGAGGAAGCACACCTCGACCCTCTTGCCGATAGCCACGTTCTCCTCGGACTCGGGCAGGGTCGGGTCAGGCCCGCACAGGTTGGCGATCACCCGCAACGACACCGTCTCGCCTTCCGCCCCGCTGCGCCAGGGCACGTCCCGCTGCTCGTCGAGCTCGACCAGGACCACCGGGTAGGGAACCCAGTCGCGAAAGGCCGGATGCACGGCCTGAGTCACGATCTGATAGCTGTAGATATGGCCCTGGCCGCTGACGGGATGCCATGTCCATTCGAGGGCGGTGCAGAACGGGCAGGCGGCGCCGACGGCGCCGCGCAGCATGCCGCATGACTCGCACCGCTGCACGACGAGCCGGTGCCGGCGGGCCTCCTCGTAGTACCCCCGGTGTTCCGAGTCGGTGGGGAGGACGGTCAGCTGCATTCCTTTGTACAAGCCCACTGATTTACCTCCGCAGAATGAGAGAGCTGGTCATGGAGGGAGTACCCCAACCCATGTTCATGGCCAGTTCGACGTCACGGACTTGACGGCAGCCTCCCTCGCGATAGTCGTAAGTGTGCTCGCCCTGGGCCCAGCCGGGACAGGAGTCGTCGGCCTGGTGGCGGAGCTGGCGGACATTCTCGATGACCATGTTCATGCCGTGGGTGTATCCCTCGCAAAGATGGCCGCCGCTGGTGTTGTTGGGCCGTCGCCCACCAAGTTCCATGATGCCGCTGGAGACGTATTGACCTCCTTCCCCGACCGGACAGAAACCGTATCCCTCGAAGAGCAGTATCGGGGTGAAGGTGAAGGCGTCGTAGCAGCCGGTTAGCTGGATGTCCTCAGGCTCGACTCCGGCATTGCGGAAGACAATCCGCTCGGCGTAGTACCCGGCTTGGCGGGTGATCGGCGAGCACTGATAGTGCATCGCTCCGAACGGCTTGTTGACCCGCCCGGCCACCGACATTATGTAGACGGGGCGCTGGCGCAGGTGCCGGGCCCGATCGGCCGAGGTGACGATGATGCAGGTCGCGTTGTCGGTTTCTACGCAGCAGTCGAGGATGTGGCAGGCGGGTTTCACGATCCACCTGGAGCTCAAGACGTCGTCGACCGTCACCCGGGTCTTGTAGTAGGCCTTCGGATTGTTGGACGCGTGCCGGCTGTGCACCACCTTCACCTGGGCCAGCTGCTCGTTAGTGGTCCCGTACTCGTGCATGTGTCGGGCAAAGGTGAACTGGAACATCTGGGCCGGACTGGTATGACCGTACGGCACGACCTCCAGGCCAGCGCCGGCCACCACCGTGCCGGCCGGACGGGCGGCGGCCGGGCTGCCCCCCATGCGGGCTTCGGAGTAGCCGTTCATGGACCTGAAGATGGCGACCGTATGGCACATCCCCGCCTCGATGGCCCCACAGGCCAACCCGACCAGCGCTTCAGTGCTCGAGCCTCCACCCGAGCAGTCCATGAAGAAGTCCAGCCGCATCCCGAGATCCTGGGATAGGGCGAGCGAGCTGGTCGAGTCGTTGGCGTGGTAGCTGAGCATCCCGTTCACATCGTCGGGGTGCAGCCCGGCGTCTATGACGGCCCGGCGGACCGCCTCTGCGCCCATCGAACGGGTGCTGCGCCCGGAGTGGCGCGTGTAGGCCGTCTCGCCCACGCCGACGATGCAGTACTTGTCCTTGAGCCCTGCCATGCGCCCACTCTGACACGTTCCAGGTGCGGAGCGCCACGTTGCGGTGGCGCCCCGGCGCCAGGCCAGCCCGGCCTTGGATCGGTATCGAGGCTAAGCCGACGGCGCCGTCCCCACTGGTCACCCGAGTGATCGCCGTAACGCTACACCGGTCCGCGTGCCCTGCCCACCTTCGCGTCGTTAGGTTCGAGATTTGAAGGTAACGCAACAATGGTCGGCCATCTGCGGTGACCAGTGTTGCGTTGTCGCGACCAAGCGGGGTGGCCGGTGAGGAAGGGGCCCGCCCCCGCGGCGAAGCGAGGACGAGCGGGAAGGATCCACACCGGACAGACCCCGCTATTCTGCCAACCGACTAACCGCTGGACGTTGGCGTCGAGATCCGGGTCCGCAGCTCGCCCTTGACCACCTTGCCGGCGGCGTTGACAGGCAGTCCATCGACCACATGTATGAACCGCGGCCGTTTGAAGTTGGCCAGACGGGCGCGGCAGAACGCGTCCAGCACCCCGACGTCGAGCACGGCGCCGGGCCGGGGCACCACGAACGCAACGGGCACCTCACCGAGCCGTTCGTCCGGGACACCCACCACAGCGGCCTGATCGACGTCTCCGTGTTCCAGCAGGGCGTGCTCGATCTCCGCTGGATAGGCGTTGAAGCCGCCCACGATGATCATGTCCTTGAGTCGGTCGACAATGCGCAAGCAACCGTCATCACCAATCCAGCCGACATCGCCCGTGTGCAGCCAGCCGTCCTTGATGGCTTCGTCGGTGGCTCCCGAATCATCCAGATATCCAGCCATGACGTTGAATCCTCGGACCAGGATCTCTCCCCGGGCCCCCATCGGGACGCTTCGACCGTCCTCGTCGACGATCGCCAGGTCCACATGGGGGACAGGACGGCCCGACGTCTCGGCGATCGTCGCGACCAGGTCACCGGCCCGGGTGATGGTGCATATGCCCGTCGTTTCTGTGAGGCCGTAAGCCGTGAAGACATGATCGACACCGAGCACCTCGAGCATCTCGCCTACGAGAGTCGGGGCGATGGTGGCGGCGCCCGTTACCGCAACCCGCAGTGTCGAGAAGCGCCGACCATCGGCTCGGGCCCGGCTCACGAGGCCCTGAAACATGGTGGGCGGGCCCTGGAGCACCGTTACCCCCTCGTGGTCTATCGCCCCGATCAGCCGCTCCAGGTCGAAGGTGGCGAAGGGCAAGGCCACGCAGCCCGCCGTCACCGATGCCAGCAGCCCGGTCTTGTGACCGCCTATATGCGAGAAGGGAGCGACCACCGGGTACCGATCTCCCGCCTGCAGCCCCACGGCCCGCACCCAGTCGGCCGTTGTCCGGACCATGGCCTCGTGGCGAAGCATGGCGCCCTTCGGGCGGCCGGTGGTGCCGGAGGTGAACTGGACGTGGCTGATGGCTTCTGGCGTCAGGCCGGCCAAGCGGGCGTCCACTGCGGCCTGCGATGCGGAGCGCCGGTCGATCGCGTCGGCCATCGCGACCACGCTCTCTTCATTCCCCGGGCCGGTCCCGATCACGACGGCGCTCGGCGCCATCACCTTTGCTTCCGCGGCCAGCCGGCGACCGAGGAATTCGTGCTCGGCAAATATGACCCGGCAGCCGGCCCGGCCTACGATGTCAGCCGCTTCGGGACCGGTGTACCGGCTGTTGAGCGGCACGACGGCGCCGCCGGCGACGAGGACAGCGAAGGAAGCAACCGCCCACTGGAGGGAGTTGGGACCCCAGACGGCAACCCGATCGCCGGGGTCTACCAGGTCTAGAAGGAAGGCTGCTGTTTGCCGGGCGCGATCCAGCAACTCCCCGTAGGTCGCCCTCTCCGAACCGTCCTGCAAAGCGGTGGCGCCACTTCGCTGGGCCACGGTCCTCTCCAGAAGGCCGGGTATGGTGTGCTCGGGGGCGAGGGGCAGTCTTCGACCTGTCTTCGACCTATTTTCCGGATCCTGCGTTAGCTAGCAATGATAGCCACGAAGACTACGGGGCGGGCGTAATACCACTATCTTTGGCGCCATTCGGCTATCGTCGTTAGCACGATAAGTCCCCGGCCCCAGCACGGAGCAATCATTGGCAAAACGCGGTGACAGTCAAACCGGGCGGGCCGGGACCCGACACGAGTCAGATGGCCGGGGGATGGCCCGTCGGGAGAGTCCCCGGCGGGTGGAGCAGCTGCGCCAACCCCGCCTGGCCGAGATGGTGGCGGCGTCGCTGCGTAACGAGATCCTCAGCGGCCGCTTGAAGGAGGGCGACACCCTCCCCCGCCAGGAGGACCTCCTCGCCGACTTCAAGGTAAGCCCGCCTGCCGTCCGCGAGGCCCTGCGCATTCTGGAGACGGAGGGTCTCATCAGTGTGCGCCGGGGGAACGTGGGGGGCGCCGTGGTCCATTTCCCGACCGCACGGGGCGTGGCCTACATGGTGAGTCTGGTGCTCCACGTTCAGAAGACATCGCTGGACGACGTCGGGACGGCGTTGCGGCTGCTCGAGCCACTGTGCGCGGCCATGTGCGCTGACCGGGCCGACCGCCGCGAGACGGTGGTGCCCGTACTGCGGGAGATCATTCAGGATCAGCTGGACGCCATGCAGGACAACGTCCTGTACAACCAGGCCGCCCGCCGGTTCCACGAGGCGATCGTCGCTCACTGTGGCAACGAGACCATGATCCTGGTGATCGGTTCGCTGGAATCTCTGTGGACCGCCCACGAGCGCCATGTCTACGAAGTCGGACCCCAGGTGACCTCTGTTGTGCGCCGGACCGCCATGCGCGCTCACGAGAAGCTGCTGGCCGCCATCGAATCGGGGAACGGCGAAACGGCAACCCAGATTTCCCGCCGGCACCTCGACGCCACCCAGGCCTTCACCCTCTCAGCGGACGACCATCACGACGTGGTCGCCGATTTCGTCCGCGACATGAGGCTGGGCTGACATGAGGCTGGCTGAACAGCATGCGGACGCCTACGGCGACGGCACCAGCGCCGAAATGACCCTCTCGCCGAACATCCGGAGAGTGGACTCGGCCGCGAAGTCGGCGAACCACAGGTAGAACCGCTCCACACCCCGGTCGGCGATGGCCGCGAAGTGGGTACACAGCTCGTCGCCGGTGCCTATCACCAGTCCCCCGCCGTAGTTCGGGAACCGGCGCTGGGCCAGCTCGGTCACAGCGGCCCGGTCGGATTCGGTATCAACGAAAGCGACCATCTGCTGCAGCGACACGCGCGCCGCACCCGCGCTCGGGCGCAGCTCCTCGAAGTGATCGAGCCTGTGGACGGGAAGGTTCCACCAGTCAGCGTGGCGGGCCACCAATGCCATGGTGGCCGGGCCGGAGCCACCGATGACGATCGGGATCTGGCCCAGCGGGGTCGGGGCCATGATGGCTCCGTGCAAGTGGTGAAATTCACCGTCGAAGTCGACGGTCTGACCCGACCACAGGGCCCGCAGGACCTGCAGGGTCTCGTCCAGCCGCCGCACCCGATCCCGTCCCGGCAGGGTCGGAACCCCGTAGGGCTCGAACTCCGAAACCACCGACCCCGATCCGATACCGAGGTCGAACCGGCCACCTGACGCGTGATCGAGAGCCAGCGCTTCGCGTGCCAGGAGAGCCGGGTGGCGAAACGAGTCGCACAGCACGAGATGGCCGACTCTCAGTTGGTCGGTCCGGGCCGCAACGACCGTCGCAGTGATAAAGCCTTCGTGCATCGGGTGGGACGCGGCGAGAGGTGGGACCATGTGGTCCATGAAGGTCATCCCGCGGAATCCTGATGTTTCCGCGGCTTGAGCCTTGCCGACGATGTCATCGAAGGTCATGCGCATCTGGGGCAGGAACACGTAGAACTCGACACTCATGGCGGTAGTCAACCCTCCTCGGGCGGGACGTCGGCGGCTTGCAGCAGGCGGGCCACCGAGGCTAGGCGGGCTTGGCGAGCTGCTCGGGACAGGACGGCATAGGACACATCAGGACCTGGCCGACCAGGGTCGGCCCACGACGATCCCGCGCCATCAGAGAGACGGCGGCTGCCAATCCTCCGCCGGCGCTAGCTCCGGCGATCAGCAATCGCCGGCCGTCGATTCCGAGCGCGGTGGCATTGGCAGCGGTCCAAACCAGCCCGGCGTAGCAGTCCTCGACCGCGGCCGGGAAGGGGTGCTCAGGAGCCAGGCGGTACTCGACAGAAACCACGACCAGGCCCAACTGCTCGACCCAGTCGAGCAGGCCGGCCATCCCCGTCCGGTTATCACCCAGGATCATCCCGCCCCCATGCGTGTGGTAGACGCCCGGAGCGGGTATTCCGGTACCGGCGGCCGGCCGGCAAATGAGCATCGAGAGGGCGGGAGCTCCGGGCGGGCCGGGGACAACCCTTTCCTCGAACTCGATCGCACCGCCGCGACGAAGGTCCTCGTCATTCAGCCGTACCTCCGCCATCCGCTGACGCTGGGTCTGGATTTCAGCCGGGGTGAGGGACGGAGGGATCCGTTCGGCCACCGCGGCCGGGGCGGCACCGAGCTCCGGGTGGAAGGGCGGATGCGTCATCCGGCCATCACGGCGCCGCCATCGACCACGATCGACTGCCCCGTTATGGTACGGGCCTCATCCGACGCCAGGAACATGGCCGCCCGGGCCACCTCCTCAGGAGTCGTGATCGTTCGCAGGGCGGACCCGGCCACCAGTTCGGCGTGACGCTCCTCGTCAGAGACCCCGTTCTCGACCGCGATGCGGTGGACCCAGTTGCGGTAGAGGTCGGTGTCGATAGAGCCGGGAACCAGGCAATTGCAGCGGATCCCGTAGGGGCCGGCCTCCAGGGCAACGACCTTCGTCAGGGTACGCAAGGCGGCTTTGGCCGTGCAGTAATGGCTCTTGCGCGGCATCCCGTTCCACCCCGCTGTCGACGAGAAGTTGACAATCGACCCCGACCGGCGCTCCATCATGCTGCGCCGGATGACTTCGCGGCTGCACAGCATCGCCGCGGTCACGTCGATGCCCATGACCGAATTCCAGTTATCGAGGGTCTGCTCCCAGATGTACAGGTCCCGGCCCGGTTGGGCCGCGTTGTTCATCAGGATGTCAACCTGCCCGAAGGACTCCAGAGCCGCATCAACCATCGCTGCCACATCTCCTTCGTCTGTGACATCGGCGCGAACTGCGACAGCCTTGTCCCCGAGCGGCGCGACCACCTTCTCGAGGAGTTCCAGCCGCCGGCCCGCCACCAGGACCCGGGCGCCCTCACCGACCATCAGCTGCGCCATGATGGCCCCTACACCGGAACCCGCTCCGGTCACCACCGCCACCTTGCCGGCAAAGCGAGGCATCAAACCACCCCCCGGCGGAGAACCTCGTGGGACTCGTTCGACCCGTCCAGAACCCGGTTATAACGCGTGATCGACGCGCCAGCCCGCGTCCGTCCGCCTAAGGGTCCAGTGATTCGCTGACGCCCGCCACACCACCCAGCGCTCACCCTCCCGCAACAGCACCGCTGAATAAGCGACCGCTTCGGCCCGATCGCCATCGACGGTGACCCGGGGCATCTCGGTTATATGGCCCGATCCCTGGTGGATCAGCCACTGATGATGCTCCGAATCGTACAGATCGGCGATGCGGTCATGCCCCTCGGCCCGGTGCATTCCCCCCACGTCGTAGGCGCCATCGGTGGTCCACAACTCGGCGGCGGCGCGCGACGACCCACTGTCCACCGAGGGCCCGTAGCTCGACAGCAGGCGCATGATCTCGAGCTGATCCTCGACTCTGCGGAGCCGTTCCTCCAGGGCTGAAACCCGTTCATCCTCTGCCATCGGTCACTCCCCTCGCTCCGGACGCATCTTCGAGCCTCGACGGCCATGAGCGTATGCGCTCGTCGACGCGGTAGCTTCCTAACCGGCCCAGAAAGGAGTTCTCGTGAGCACGCTGGCGCATTACATCCGGCAGAACTCGGAATCGCCGCGCCCCGGGCTCCTCTTCGAAGACGAATCATTCACTCATGCCGAGATCGTCACTCAGGCCTGTCGGCGGGCTGACTTCCTCCTCCAGCACCGGTCCGCCGGACCGTTCCACGTCGGCGTCCTCCTCGACAACGTTCCGGAGGCCATCTTCTGGCTCGAAGCTGCCGGCCTGGTCGGCGCCGCTGCCGTCGGGATCAACTCCACCCGTCGAGGCGCGGAGCTGGCCGGCGACATCCACCACACCGACTGCCTGTTCGTGGTGACCGACCCGGCCGGGGCGGCGCTGCTCGACGAGGCTCACATCGACCGGCCGGTATGGGTGACCGGCTCGTCGGAGTACGAGGCCGCCCTCAGCCCATACGGGGGAGCGACCCTGCCCGATGTGGACGTGTCCGAGACCGACCCCTTCGTCCTCATCTTCACCTCCGGGACGACCAGCGCTCCGAAAGCCGCCGTCTGCACGCAGGCACGGATCGTACGAATCGCGAGCGGCTCGGTTGAAAGATCGAAGATCACCGAACAGGACGTGGCGTACAACTCCATGCCCTGGTGCCACTCCAACGCCCTGTACGTGACCATAGCGACCTCGATAGTGGCCGGCTGTGCCCTGGCCATGCGGCGGCGGTTCTCGGCCTCGGGGTGGCTGCCGGACGTCAAGCGCTACGGCGTAACCTACTTCAACTACGTCGGAAAGCCTCTCGAGTACATCCTGGCCACTCCGGAGTTGCCCGATGACGCCGACAACCGGCTCCGATTCGGCCTGGGCAACGAAGCCAACGAGCGGGACATCGACGAGTTCAGCAAGCGGTTCGGTGTCGACATCATCGATGGGTTCGGCTCGACCGAGATGGGCGTGGTCATCAGCCGGACGCCGGACATGCCGGCCGGGTCGCTGGGGCGGGCCCGGGACGACGATACCGTGGTGCTGAATCCCGCCACCGAAGAGGAGTGCCCGCCCGCGGTGTTCGACGCCAACGGCCATCTCGCCAACCCCGACGAGGCCATCGGAGAGCTCGTGAACAAAGCGGGGCTGGCCAGCTTCGAGGGCTACTACAAGAACGACGAAGCCAATGCCCAGAGGTCCCGACACGGGTGGTTCTGGTCGGGGGACCTGGGCTACCGCGACCGAGAGGGCTTCTTCTACTTCGCCGGCCGGGATTACGACTGGCTGCGAGTGGATGGCGAGAACTTCGCCGCTGCCCCCATCGAACGGATACTCCTCCGCTTCCCTGACATGCTGCTGGTGGCCGTTTACGCGGTTCCTGACCCCCGCGTAGGGGATCAGGTGATGGCCGCCATCCAGCTTCGCAACAACCACTCATTCGACCCGGTCGCCTTCGACGCATTCCTCCAGGCCCAGCCCGATCTGGGAACCAAATGGACCCCGAGGTTCGTCCGATTGACCGACGAGTTTCCGATGACCCAGACGAACAAGATCCAGAAGCGGCAATTGCGGTCGGAACTCTGGATGGCCCCGGACCCGATCTGGTGGAAGCCGGCCAAGGGGCGGCCGTACATCCCCTTCAACGCTGAAGACGCCGATCAGCTCCGGACTACTTTCGAGCGAAATGGTCGCGACGGACTGTTACCGGCTGATAGTGGAGTGCGCTCGCCGGCCGCCCCCCAGAACGTCAGCAAGTAGGTTGGGACCATGACGGCACAGAAGGTGTTCGTGGCCTTCACCGAGGTCGAGGCCGGACGGCACCGCGACTACAACAACTGGCACCAGCTGGATCATCGCCCGGAGAACCTGGCCCTACCTGGCGTCATCTGGGGCGAGCGATGGGTGCGCTCACCCGACTGCGCCCGGATGTCCACAGGGGGCGACGACGCCCTGACCAGCTGCCACTACGTCACGCTCTACTGGTTCCGGGAACCGGTTGAAAAGAATTTCGCCGAATGGCTGGACCTGGGCGCCCGCTCGTACCAGTGGGGCCGGAGGCCCGAGCTACCCTACGTCAAGAGACCATTCGGGCAGACCTTCGTGCCCGTGCAGGGATACGTACACCCCCGGGTCCTCGTGTCCGCTGACGTGCTCCCCCTGCGACCGAATAAAGGTGTCTACATCACGGTCAGCGACATAGCCGGGGACACCGTCGCGGTGGAAGAGCTTTTCGAGTGGTACAACGAAGTGCGAATTCCTGATTGGCTGAGCTGCCGTGGAGTCGCAGGAGCCTGGACCATGGTCGGCGAGGAAGACTTCCGTGGCCACCGGCCCGGGCAACCGAGCCCATCGAGCAGGCGAGTGACGGTGCTCTTCTTCGACGAAGACCCCGTCGACGTGGTGGCCGAGATCGAATCGCACTCAGCGGAGTGGGCCCGGTCGGGTCGGGATCGCGATGTGTTGAAGCTGGAGACGGTCCGATTCGCCAGCCCGTTGCGGTCAATCGTCCCCTGGCAGTGGGACTGGTTCGACTAGTCGGAATCGGGGCAGTGTGATCTCGGTGCCGGGGATGTCATCGAAATAGACCTCTACGGGCAAGCCGACGTCGACGCGGGCGGTGTCATCCGGGTCTAGGTCGCTCACCATCCGGACCCCTTCGTCGAGGGTCACGGTCACCACCGCATACGGGACGCGATCCTGCCACGAGGGATGGAATGCCCGGTGAGTCACCGCGTAGCTGTAGACCGTACCCCTACCCCGCACTGGAGCCCACGTCCAGCTCTCGCTCAGGCAATGGGGGCACAGATACTGCGGGTAGTGGCGGAACCGTCCGCATGAGTCGCAACGCTGCACGATCAGCTGGTGGCGCCTGGTGGCCTCCCAGAAGGGGGCCGTCAGCGATGTCGGCGCAGGCATCGGCCGCTCCGTCACCGCGGTCTCCTCAAGATGACAACGGCACCGTTGCCGAAGTTGCCCTCATTGGCCACCAGGCCGATCTGGCACTCGCGAATTTGCCGGGCGGGCTCGACCGTTCCGCGGAGCTGGCGCACGATCTCTATGACATGGTTGGCCCCTGATACGTGGGCCTCGGATAGGGCGCCGCCGTGCGTGTTGACCGGAAGACTTCCTCCGAGGGCGATCTCGTCGCTCGCCACGAACGGGCCACCCTCGCCGACCGGGCAAAAGCCGAGCGCCTCCAGGCAGGCGATCACGAAGAAGCTGAACCCCTCGTGCACGGCCACCACGTCGATATCGTCAGTCGTGGCGGCCGCCATGGCGAACGCCCTGCGGCCGGCCTCCCGGATGCCGGGAAGCTCCGAAAGCTCTTCAGTCTGGGTGGTCGAAGTGCCCGGATAACCGAACGCGGTGCCCACTCCCGATATGAGGATTGGAGGTTGGCGGAGGTCCCTGGCCATCTCCGCACTGGTGATCACGACCGCTCCAGCCCCGTCGGTCTCGAGCGAGCAATCGAAGAGGTGGAAGGGGTCCACGATCATCCGGGAGGCCTGGTGGTCCTCCAATGTGAGCCTCTTCTCGTACATCAGGGCCTGCGGATTGAGGTTGGCGTGTCTCCTGATCGTGACCGCCAGGCGCCCGAGCTGTTCGCTCGTCGTCCCGTACAGGTGCATATGCCGCCGAGCCTGCTGGGCGAACCACATGGCGGGGCCGAGATTCCCCATCGGGAACTCGAACTCGATCATGTCGGTCATGGCGGGATTGGGGTTCTCGGACACCCGCGACGCCCGCTGGGTCGACGAGTAGCCCAGACGGCCCGCCGGGAGCAGCACGCAGCTCGCCACGCCGGCGTGAATCGCCATGCACGCCTCCTGGATTCCCATCACGTAGCTCGAGCCGCCGGCATGCGGGGTCGACGAGAAGCCCAGATTGCGGATCCCCAGGTTCCTGATGAAGTCCTCTGCGACACGGTCGGCCACGCTGCTCGGAACGATGCCGTCCACCTGGCGAGCTTCCAGGCCGGCGTCGGCCAGGGCTCGGAGGCTCGCCTCGAGGTGCAGCTCGACGACCGATCGCTCCGTCCCCCTGGTGTAAGTGGTGTTGCCGACGCCCACTACCGCACAGGCGTCCCTCATGGCTGCTCGCCGAGCCAAGCGGCCATCCGCTCACCGATCATGACGCACGTGATGTGGGTCGGCGCCGAGACCAGCGGAGTCGGACAGGCCGGCGGCGGGGGCGACGACTCGATTGATCATGCCCTTCATTTCCGAACTGTGCAGGATCTCGAAGGCCAGGTGCACGCCCTCAACTGCGACCTGGATGTCCTGGTCTTCCGCCAGAAAGTTGAGTTCGATGGCCGGCGCCTCGTCCGCGTCGGCGGTCACGAGTCGAACCTGGCCCTGCGATTCCGGTAGCACCACCCCGGTCGCCAGTGCCACGACAGGCGGTGACTCGGCGTCGCCGTAGAAGACTTCCAGGGTGCGAGCGCTGAAGAGCGTCAGCAGAGCCATCTGGAGCGCTCCATGTCGCAGGAAGAACTCGAAGTAGACGTCCGGGTCGTTCTGCAAGCCGGGGTTGGCGAGGGCGGGAACGAAGACCCCGCAATGATCTCGCAGATTGGCGCCGACCCCGGGCGCATCAAGCACCACCGGGACGCCGAGAGCCTGTAGATCGGCAGCCGGGCCGATCCCGGATCGAATGAGGATCGAAGGAGTGCCGACCGCTCCGCCGGCCACGATCACCCGACGGGCGCCGACTCGTTGCACCTGACCGCCCTGGCGGTACTCGACCCCCGTGGCTCGTGATTTTTCCATCAGCACCCGGTTGACCAGGCAGTCTCCGGAAAGGGCGAGGTTCGGCCTGGTCCGGACCCGCTGACGATAGGCGGTAGCTGCTGAGATGCGGTTGCCGTCTTTGACGTTGTACGAGAGCGGGCCCACCCCGACGGTGTGCGGATCGTTGTGGTCGAGGGTCGCTTGATAACCGAGAGACACCACCGCGTCATTGAACGCGGTGCTGGCCGGCTGCCAGTCCGCAGGCCCTTTCGGCGGTTCGATCCACATCGGTCCGCCCGATCCGTGATACTCCCGATCCCCTACCGTGTCCTCCAACATGCGGTAGTAGGGCAGCACGGCGCCGAAGCTCCACTCGTCGTTCCCGGCGCGGACCCACGCCTCGAAGTCCGACGGGGTTCCTCTCATGGCGACACACGCGTTGACCGCACTCGAGCCCCCGACTACTCGACCGCGCGGGTAGGGCATCCTACGGTCGCCCACCGTCGCCTCGTAGCCCCAGTCGTGGTCAACCAGCGAGATCCAGGGATCACGGAGATCGGCGGGCAGGTCGTCCATTCCCGAATACTGGGGTCCGGCTTCCAATAGAAGTACCCGCCGCTCGCGGTCCTCGCTCAAGCGAGCCGCGACCACAGACCCCGCTGCACCCGCACCGATGACGATGTCGTCGTATGAATCCGACATGGTTCGTCGCTCCCTCAGTATCGGCCGACGTTGTTTCCCGGAGCTCTCAGCTGTCCGGAGGTTGGTCAATTACCTCGTTAATGATGGCGGCCAGCTGCTTCGGCTGGGAGACCATCACCGTGTGGCCGGCATCGATGGTGCGCCGCTCCACCCCGGGCCCGAGGTTGGCGGCCATCTCTTGAGCGAGAGCAGGCGGCACCGGGACATCCTGGGTCATGTTCACGTAGGTCATTGGGACATCCGAGGGGTAGCCGCTCAGCTGAGCGTTCATTATCCCTACCGCGTCCGGGACAATGCTCTCGAAATGGTGGGCCCACTGCTCTTCGGTGAGATCATTCCCGAACAACGTCTTCGCCCTCTCCTCGGACATCGGGGTCATGGCCTCGAGCTGCCCGCCGGTCATGAGGATGGACGCGCTGGAGCCCGGAGGTGGGACGAGGGCGCCCACGTAGACGAGATGGCTGACTCGGCTCGGATGGAGATACGCCGTCTCCGTGATCGTGACCCCACCCAGGGAGTGGCCCACGAGAGCGAACCGGGTGAAGCCGGCCGCATTGGCCTCGTCGATTACGGCCTCGACGCAGTCAGCCAGGGTCACGCTGGCCAGGTCTGCGGGGCGGGCGCCGCGACCGGGAAGGTCGACGGCAAGGGCAGGCGCGTCGAGAAGGGGCAGCAGGTACTCCCAGCACCTGGACGTGTGGGTACCTCCGTGGACCAGTACGACACCCTCGGACGCCATCAGGCCCTCACTGAAGAGTTGTCGGGGCGGGCGCGCCGCCCCTCCGTTCCCTCGAACATGGCATCTCCTTGCTCATACCCGCGATGTCGCCAGGCCACTGTACATGGGCCTCATTGCCGCTGGCCTTAGGCGACGAGGTCAGCGCGACTCTCGGGCTACGGCGGCCTGGTCCGGCAGATCCAACAAGGCGTCATAGTCGACGAAGGCCCGGAGCGTGTGACCGCCGTCGACGGTCAGCAACTGGCCGGTAACCCAGGAGGATTCGGGACCGGCCAGGTACCGGACGGCCCGCGCGATGTCGGAGACCTCTCCGTGGCGGGGAATGGCCTGGCCGGCAAGGAACTCGGCCATCATGGTCTGGTTGGCAAAGGACCCCTCGGTGGCCGGCGTACGAGTCATTCCCGGCCTCACCCCGTTGACCCGCACCCCGGCCTCCCCGAGCTCGTCGGCCGCGACCCGCACCAATTGGTCCACTGCCGCCTTCCCGGCGCTGTAGGAGGCGAGGTAGCGGGTGGAAAATACAGCAGCCGTCGACGATATCGCGACGAACGATCCTCCCCCGGCACGGATCATGGCCTGGCCGGCGTACTTCAACAGCAGGTATACGGGACGTATGTTCTTGTCCACTTCACGGCTGAACTGGTCGTCGCCGTACAGCAGGACCGGGATGATCGCCCCGCCTCCGGGGACCACGACCGCGATGTCGAGGCGGCCCGCCTCCCCCGCCGCCTCGACCGCTAACCGCACGTCCTCTCCACGCATGGCGTCGCAGCGAACCCACGACACTGCGAGCCCCTCCTCGGCCAGCGCGGCTCGCGGCGCCTCGGAGTTTCTCTTCGGTGCGGCCGGCGATGGTAACGATGGCGCCGTCGCTTGCCAGCAAGCGGGCCGACCCGAATCCGATCCCGCTTCCGCCGCCGATCACTATGGCGCGCAAACCGTCCAGCGGCTTTGTGGTCATTCGTCTACCTCCCCCACTTCAGCATCCAGATGCTATATCCAGGCCGCCGTCCCTGCGAACAGCCTCGATCAGGCAGTGGTGTGCAAAGATCCCGGTCATGGAGCTTCGACCATTCGGCACCCTGACGATCCACACCGATCCCGACGGATTGTTCATGCTTGGAAAGACTTCCGCAGGGCAACGAATAATCCAGGAGTTCCTCTCCGTCAGATTTGAGGGCGAGCACCTGAAGGGCACCATGATCGCAAAATCCGGGGCGGACTGGCTGACCCTGGATCCAGAAGGGAACGCGACCATAGACATACGACTGCTGCTGCTCACCAACGACGGCGCTCACGTCTTCGTCACCCTCATCGGGATGGCGGACTGGGCTGAGCGAATGGGTGCAGGCCCGATCTACTCGACGGCCCGGCTCGAATCGGGCGACGAGAGATATCGCTGGGTGAACAACCTGCCTTTGGTATCGAAGGGGGAGATCACTGAGGGCCGGGCCGTGGCCCACGAGTTCTTTCAACTGGTCTAGTGAGCGCTCCGGCGGGGAAAACAGCGTGGCCCGCCGTTAAGGCTGGTTGTCGGGCCCGGACGTTGCTCTATTAGTATCAAAGATTATGTTCGCATCCAGCAGAGGGTCCCGGGGTGCACCGTGGAGCTAACCCTGTCAGAGACGCAACAGCTGATCCGGGCCACGACCCGGAAGCTGCTCGAGGAGCGGTGCCCCATTACTCGGGTTCGAGAGCTCATCGAGGACCCGGTCGGCTTCGACCCGCGGGTATGGAGCCAAGGAGGCGACCTGGGGTGGTACGCCATGCTCGTCCCTGAGGAATACGGAGGGGCGAGCGTGTCCGGTTCCGGACTGGTCGAAGCGGCCATCATCTCCGAGGAACTGGGGCGGATGGTCCATCCCGGCCCATTTCAGGTCACCAATGTGGTGGCAGCGGCCATCGCTGAGTTCGGATCGGGCGACCAGCGAGAGGAATACCTCCCTTCGATTGCCAGCGGCGAGACCGCGGCCACCTGGGCCTATATGGAGCCCGACGGGGAATGGAACCCGGGCCACCAGTCCCTCTCCGCCGCTCGGGTCGAATCCGGATACGTCCTCAACGGAACCAAGACTTGCGTGCAGGACGCGGCCTCGGCGGACCTGTTCCTGGTCACCGGCCGCAGTTCTGAGGGTCCGGCCCAGTTCCTCGTGCCGGCCTCGACTCCAGGTGTTTCGATCCAGAGACTCGAGTGCGTCGATCTGGCCCGCCGCCTGTTCGAGGTCAGCTTCAATGACGTGCGGGTAGACCTCGCCGCCGCACTTGGGCCCATCGGCGACGCCGGTGAGGCGATCGAACGGCAGCTGCAAGTCGCCCTGGTCCTGCAGTGCGCGGAGACCAACGGGGCCACCGAGCAGGGCCTGGCCATCACCGTCCAGTACTCCAAGGACCGGGTGGCCTTCGGCCGGCCGATCGGCTCGTACCAGGCGCTCAAGCATCGCATGGCAGAGCACCGAATGTGGCTGGAGGCGTCGTTCGCCACGACCTCCTATGCCTCGCACAGCGTGCTGGGCCGGCGCCACGACGCCCCCGCC
The DNA here is from genome assembly GCA_963851245.1 of uncultured Acidimicrobiaceae bacterium. Lineage (GTDB taxonomy): Bacteria > Actinomycetota > Acidimicrobiia > Acidimicrobiales > Palsa-688 > CAWKOH01. The sequence continues at coordinate 237,546 of CAWKOH010000001.1, forward strand.
GCCGTGCGGCTCGCCAAGGCTCATGTGGGCAAACGGAGCACGGCCACCCTGCACGACTGCATACAGCTGCACGGCGGCATCGGCATGACGTGGGACTACGACCTGCACCTGTACTTTCGGCGCACTATCGGCAACGAGGTGCTGTACGGGAGCCCCTACGAACTGACAAGGTCCCTGGTCGACATCGTCGAGGGGGCGGCGTGATGGCCGCGGTCAGCACGGACGCGCCAACCCTCGAAGACTTCCGGCTTAAGGTCCGGGCCTGGCTCGAGGAGCACGTGCCCCACAAGGTGCCCGGCGAACCCTTCCTCCAATGGGATGGCGATGGAGTCGCCCGGTCCAAGCACATCCAGCGCACCCTCTGGAAGGGAGGGATTACCGGAGTCACCGTTCCCGTAGAGTACGGCGGCCTCGGCCTCGACTCGCGCTACGAGGCGGCTTTCCGAGAGGAGGCGGCCCTCTACCGAATGCCAGAGGAGTTCGGCAACGCGTTCAACGTCGTGCTGCCCACGATGCTGGCCCATGGCCACGACGAACTGAAGAAGCGATTCATCCCGCACATCCTCAACGGCGACCACATCTGGTGCCAGTTCCTTTCCGAGCCCAGCGGCGGCTCCGACCTGGCCGGGCTTTTGACGCGGGCCGAGCGGGACGGCGATACCTGGCGGTTGAACGGGGCCAAGATCTGGACCACCGGGGGCAACTACTCCGACTACGCCATCTGCCTGGCCCGGACCAACCCCGAGGTACCCAAACACGCCGGATTGACCATGTTCGTGGTCCCCATGGACGCCCCCGGGATCACGGTGGTTCCCCTCAGGCTCACGGACGGGAGCCAGGACTTCTGTCAGGAGTACATTGAGGACGTCACCATTCCGGCGGACTACGTCATCGGCGACATCAACGACGGCTGGCGAGTGGCCACCACCCTCATGATGAACGAGCGCACGGCCGTGGGACGAGGCTGGTCCCTGGCGGCGCGCCACGCCGAGAACGAGGACCAGGGGATCGCGTTCGACAACGGCCTTCTCGAGCTGGCCCGCCAGACCGGCCAGGACGCCGACCCGCACGTCCGGAGCATTATCGGGGAGAGCTGGGTGCTGAACGCCGTCCAGCACCAGACCGTGCAACGGGTCACGGCGGCCATGCGGCAAGGGGACCTTCCGGGGTACGGGGCCGCGCTCCTCAAGGCGATGAGCGGGGCGACCGGCCGGCGCATCGGCGAGATCGGCCTCGAAGTGGCGGGCTACCGGGCCGCCGCGTGGAAGCCCGGCGACGGCGGGCGCTGGGGCATCGGCCGTCTCTCCAGCCACGGAATCGGTGGAGGGACAACCGAGATGCAGCTCAACGCCATCGCGGAGAGACTGCTGGGGCTGCCCCGTGACCCTTCCAGTGACCGCGAGCTCCCGTTCAGCCAGCTGCGCAAAAACACCAGTCCGGGGCGAAGCTAGACCCGGTGCGCCCGGATTTCAGTTGGCCAGGTCGTCGATAACGGCCCGGCCCAGGTACCTGGAAGCCTGCAGCTCGTCGAAGATGGTGTTCAGCTCAGACAGGGGCCCGACCCTCGAGACGTGGCTGCGCACCTTCCCACGCACGGCGAGGTCAACCAGCTCCCGCATGTCCTGGACGGTGCCCACGGCGGAGTAGATCAGCGTGGGGTCCTTGAAGAAGAACTCGAAGGGGTTCAGCTGCAGGTTGCCCTCGTCAGTGGGTGGAAGCCCGACCGCCACGAACAGTCCGCCCTTGCGCAGCATCTTCAGCCCGAGATCGAATCCGGCCATCCTGGCCGTGAACACGAGAGCTGCCCCGACTCCCCCCAGCGGCTCGACTGCGCTGAGGGCGTCTCCCGGCTCGACCGCCAGGCTGGCGCCCATCGATCGGACGAAGTCGAGGCGATCGGATCCCACGTCGACACCGACAACCTCGTATCCGAAGTTCGACGCGATCTGTACGGCGTAATGGCCCAGCCCACCCGCCGCCCCGATGACCGCCACCGGCCGACCGGGCCGGATCTGATGCTTCAGTAGTTTCTTGACCGCACCGTAAGCGGTCAGGCCGCCGCACGCGAGCGGCGCTTCGAGGTCGCTGAGCTCGTCAGGGAGCACGACGAGCGAGGGGGCGTATACCGCGAACTGCTCGGCGAAGGTTCCCATAATCCCTTTGCCCTGGGCGCAGTGACGGGGGCTGCCTCCCAGGCAGTACTCACACGCACCACACCAATAGCCCCCTCCCGTCCCGCCGAGGCCGAGGATGACCCGGTCCCCACGGTTGATGAAGCGGTCGGCGCCCGGGCCCAGGTCTTCGACGATGCCGATGGCCTCGTGGCCGAGCAGTCCAGACTGGCCCACTCCCTTCCAGTCGCCGCGAGCGAGGTGGAGATCCGAATGGCACACGCCAGCGGAGCTGATACGGACCAGGGCCTGATCCGGACCCGGCTCCGGCACGGCCAAATCGACCACACGGACGTCACCGTCGGTGACCCGGGCGGCCTTCATGCCACGCCCTCGGACTCCTGGCGGCGTTGAGGCGAGGCGGACGAGCCCAGGTAATCGCTCCAGTCGACCCCTTTGCAGCGCCGGCGGAACTCCGCCATGGTAAAGGGCCACTGCGTCACCACCCGGCCGCTGGCCGAACGGTAATAGCCATTGCAACTCGCTTGCCAGACTTTCACGCTCTCGATTCCCTTCTGTATCTCGATGTTGTAACGCTCCATTGCTTCGGGCTTGACGTCGATCCAGGCCAGCCTGCCGGCGACCAGCCGTCGCAGATGGTCGATCACGTGGTCAGCCTGGGCCTCGATCATGGTGAGGATCGAGCCGTTGTTGGTGTTCGGCCCGTAGAGCATGAACAGGTTCGGGAAACCAGCTGTAGTTACACCGAGGTAAGCGGTTGCGCCCTCGCGCCAGGCTTCATCGATGTGAACGCCTTCCCTGCCGACCACGTCAATGGCCGAGAGGTACCTGGTCGCTGAGAAGCCCGTGGCCAGGATCACGGTGCCCACCTGACGGGCCGTCCCATCAGTAGTGACGATGGCGTCCTCGGTGAGGTGGCTGATCGGTTCGGTCACCAGCTCGAGGTTCGGACGGTTGAACGCGGGATAGAAGTCGTTGGAGAAAAGGGGTCGCTTGCACCCCCACGGATGGCTCGGGCGCAATCTGCGGCGGACGACCGGATCGACCACGGTTTCGAGCGCGGCTTCTGCTGCCGCCTGGCTGGCCGCCACGGTCTCCGGATCGGAAAAAGTCATGTTCCTTTCGACACGCTGGAGAACCTCATCGCGCACCGCGTCGAAAAGGGACGGATCGGAGCGGAACCGGTCCAGCTCTTCCTCCGTGTAAGGGGTGTCCTGCTTTGGTAGCACCCAGTTGGCGGTGCGCTGGAAAAGGTACACCTGCTTCGACCGCTTCACGATCTCGGGTACCAGTTGCACCGCGCTCGCCGCACTGCCGACGACCGCGACTCGTTCATGCTGCAGGTCGTGATCCCACGCCCACTCGGCGGAGTGGAAGACCGTCCCCGCGAACCGGTCGACACCGGGAAGGTCGGGCCGCACCAGCTCGTTGAACATCCCTATGGCGCTCACGACCACATCCGCAGTCAACGTTTCGTCTCCGGACAGCCGGACCGTCCAGGTGGCTGTCGCATCATCCCAGACGATGCCGAGGACCTCCGTGTTGAACCGGCAATGCCCGAACAGGCCATATTTCTCGGCGACCCCTTCCATGTAGGCCAGGATCTCCGGTTGGGGAGCATACGGCCGTGACCAGTCCGCCTTCACCTCGAAGGAAAAGGAGTACAGAGCCGACTGGACATCGCACGCCGCGCCCGGGTAGGTATTGCGCCGCCAGGTGCCGCCGACGCCGCCGCCGCGCTCGACGATCACGAAGTCGTCAAAGCCGGCCTCCAGAAGCTTCACACCCATGCACAATCCGCCCGGCCCCGCACCTACGATGACGATCCGCACCGATCCCCCGTGTCTAGCTATGAGGTCCCTACCCGACAATACTGTATGAGATTCAGTCGGCACCCGAGGCGGCCTCCTCGGGGGACCGGTCCCGGGTGCAGACCCGGTAGGCGAACATTAGAGTCGAGGACGGAGCTCCCATTCAGCGGTAAGTAACCCAGGAGGTGCAGAAGTGAGGCTCGTCGGCGCCAAGGTCCCCCGTGTCGAGGACCGCCGCATCCTGACCGGACGCGGCCACTACATCGACGACGTGCAATTGCCCCACATGCTGCACGCCGCCTTCCTGCGCAGTCCGTTCGCACACGCTCGAATCACCAATATCGACGCTGCCGCGGCAGTGGGTGCTCTGGGCGTGGTTGCCGTGTACACCGGCGAGCAGATGCGGGCCCTGAGCAAGCCGATCCAAGGGCCGATAACCATGGGGGCCAGCCCCGAGTACTACCCCCTCGTCACGGACAAGGTCGTGTTCGTTGGCGACCTGGTCGCCATGGTGGTGGCCGAAAGCCGCTACCAGGCCGAGGATGCCTGTGAGCTGATCGAGGTGGACTACAACCCGCTCCCGGCCGTTGTCGACTACGAGGCCGCCCTGGACCCGAGCATCCCACCTGTATTCGACGGCCTCGAAAGCAACGTGGCCATGACATCGAGCGTGAGCCACGGCGACGTCGAGGCGGCCTTCGCGGCGGCCGACCGGATCGTCGAGGCAACTCTCCGGCAGCATCGAATCGCCAACGTCCCCATCGAGACCCGGGGTGCGGTCGCCGACTACGACCCCGGTTCCGGGGAGCTCACCTATCACGCCGCCACACAGTCACCCCAGGGACTGCGGATGCAGCTGGCCAACACCCTCGACCACCCCATGGACCGGCTACGTGTCCTAACCAACGATGTGGGCGGGGCGTTCGGGCTCAAAGGCGGGATCTTCCGGGAGGACTTCTGCCTGGCGCTGGCCAGCAAACAGCTCGGGCGTCCGGTGAAGTGGATCGAGGATCGCAACGAACACCTAAGCGCGTCAGGACACGCCCGGGAAGAGATGCTCGAGGCCGAGCTGGCAGTGACCAACGCCGGCGACATCCTCGGGATCCGGGCCCGGCTCCTTCTTGATCAAGGAGCCTACCCGGGGCTGCCTTTTCCGGCTGCGGCCTTCACCGGGCTTATCACCATGCTCCTGCCCGGCCCCTACAAGGTGCAGGGCTATACGTGCGAGACCTCGGTTGTGACAACCAACAAGTGCGTGTACGTCGCCTATCGAGGCCCCTGGGAGATGGAGACCTGGGCCCGGGAGCGGCTGCTCGACATCGTGGCCCACGAGCTCGACCTGGACCCGGCCGAGGTGCGGCGCCGCAACATGATGGCCGGCGAGGAGGACGAGCGGCTGATCACCGGGCTGAGCGTGCACGGGATCTCGTCCCGCCAATCACTCGATCGAGCGTTGGAGCTGATCGACTACGAAGCCTTCCGTGCTGAACAAACCGCCGCTCGAGCCGAAGGGCGCTGCCTCGGGATCGGGTTCGCCACCTTTATCGAGGCGGCCCCCGGACCCCCCGAGATGCGCCTCAACGGGGGCATGTTCGCCGGGGACCAGGCCAAGGTGAAACTGGAGTCCGACGGCCACCTGCTGGTGATCACAGCGCAATCACCTCACGGGCAGGGCCACGAGACGACCCTTGCCCAGCTGGCGGCCGACGAGATGGGTGTCCCCTTCGACCACGTCCGGGTGGTGCACGGTGACACCCGCATCACCCCCTTCAGCCTCATCGGCACCGGCGGGAGCCGGGCCGCGACCTGGGCCAGCGGGGCGGTGCTGGCATCGACCCGCAAGGTGAAGGAAAAGGTGTTGGCGGTGGCGGCCGCCCAGCTGGAGATCAGCCCCGACGACCTGGAGATCATCGACGGCGTGGTGACCCCGAAGGGCGTGCCGCAGAAGGCCATCCCCCTCGCGCAGATCGCCACTCAGGCGACCATGGCCCCGAACTCGATGCCACCCGGCACCGACGCCAACCTCGAAGCCCAGGAGCGCTTCCTGGGCGAGGGCATCACCGGCAGCGGATGGTCGGGTGGGACCCACGCGTGCACCGTCGAGGTCGACCTCGAAACGGGCGGGGTCAAGATCCTTCGCTACGTCGTCGTCGAGGACTGCGGTCCGGTGATCCACCCGGCGATCGTCGAGGGGCAGGTCCGGGGAGGTGTCGCCCAGGGCATCGGGGGCGTGCTCTACGAGCGGGCCGCGTACGACGAGGACGGCAACTTCGTGGCCGGCACCTTCATGGACTACCTGCTCCCCACGGCCGCGGAGATCCCGTCCATCGAGATCGAACACCTGGAGACGGACCCCGGTGGGGGGCTCGGCTTCCGGGGCGTGGGCGAAGGCGGGGCGGTCGTGGCCCCGGCCACTCTGACCAACGCCATAGAAGACGCCCTCCTTCCTCTCGGAGGCAAGGTACGGGAACAGCACCTACCGCCGGCGACCATCCTGCAGTTGGCCGGCGTGGCCACTTGACCGCGAGGGATCGGCCGGGAGCCACAGCCCGCTTCAGGGTATGAGTGAGAGGCATTGAGCAGACACGGGCCCGGGAGGGCGGCGAGATGACAGACATCCCGAGGATCATCAGCGTCGATGACCATCTGCTGGAACCGCCGCATATGTTCGAATCCTGGCTGCCCGAGAAGTACAAGGAGCGCGCTCCGAAAGTCGTCCGGTCCGGGCTCATGGGCGACTTCTGGAAAGGGACCGTGATGGATCCCGAGGGCCGCCCGACCGATTGGTGGATATATGAAGACATGCAGTTCCCCCTCTGCCGGAATCTGGCGGCTTCCGGTTTCCCTCGTGACGAGATGGGCATGGAGGGCATCACCTTTGATGAAATGAGGCCGGGGTGCTACGAGCCCAAGTCCCGGCTGGCCGATATGGACCTGAACTGGGTGGACGCCTCCATGTCCTTCCCGGGTGGGTTTCCGAGGTTCTGCGGGCAGGGTTTCCTGGAGCGCCAGGACAAGGACCTGGCCCTCGCGTGCGTCAAGGCCTACAACGACTTCATGGTCGAGGAGTGGTGCGGGGACAGCGGAGGGCGCCTCATCCCGCTCATCGTCATCCCCCTCTGGGACGCCAATCTGGCGGCCGACGAGGTCAGGCGGAACGCGGCTCGGGGCGTTCACGCGGTCTGCTTCTCGGAGCTGCCGACCCGCTTGGGGTTGCCGTCAATTTTCAGCGGCGAGTGGGACCCTTTCCTGGCCGCCTGCGATGACACCCGGACCGTCATCAACATGCATATCGGGTCCTCATCCACTAGCCCGACCACCTCACCCGATGCCCCCGTGTCGGTAAACGCCACTCTCCTGTTCAACAACGCCATGGCATCTATGACGGACTGGCTGTTCTCCGGAAAGTTCTCCGAGTTCCCGGATTTGACCCTGGCCTATTCGGAGGGACAGATCGGATGGATTCCGTATCTGCTCGAGCGCGTGGACGACGTCTGGTTCCAGCACCGAGCTCAGGGCGGATTCTCCGGGCGGCGGCAAGAGCTGGTTACTGAACCACCGAGCAGCTTCTTCCCGGGACACATTTACGGTTGCTTCTTCCGGGACCGGCATGGCATCCGATCGCTTGACGAGATCGGGGTCGAGAATGTGACTTTCGAGACCGACTATCCGCATGTGGACAGCTCGTGGCCGGACAGCAAGGAGGTCGCCGGCGAGCTCCTCGCCGGCCTTGATGAAGAAGTCCAGTACAAGATCCTGCGGGGCAACGCCATCCGCATGTTGTCACTTGATCTGGACCGCGACCACGGCGGGTAGGAACAGCCATGTTCGATCTGCTCATTCGCGGCAGCGACGTAGTCGACGGGACCGGCGCTCCTCGTTTCCGAGCAGACATCGGGGTAGCCGAGGGCCGCATTGTGGCGGTCGGAGACCTCGAGCACGAGCCGGCCGCGGCCGAAATTGATGGCGCGGGCATGACTGCCTGCCCGGGCTTCATCGATCTTCACACCCATTACGACGCTCAGCTGTTCTGGGACCCTGACCTGACGCCTTCCTCAGTTCACGGGGTGACGACCCTGGTGTCAGGAAACTGTGGGTTCACGGTCGCACCCCTTCCGGAGAGCGATCCCTACTTGATGAGACTGCTCAGTCGGGTCGAGGGAATACCACTGGACGCGCTCGAACGAGGGGTCCCATGGATCTGGAGATCCACCCGGGAGTATTTCGAGTCGGTCAAGGGCAGGACGTCTATCAACATCGGATTCCTGATAGGGCACTCCGCGGTACGCAGAGCCGTCATGGGTCCCGAAGCTACGGAGCGAGCGGCATCGGCCGAAGAAATCAACCGGATGGCGAGCCTGGTACGAGAAGGTCTGGCTGCGGGCGGCCTGGGCTTTTCGTCTACCCGATCCCAGACGCATTTCGATGGAGATCAGGTTCCCGTTCCTTCCAGATGGGCGCATGAGGAGGAATTCCTCACCCTCGCCAGGGTTTGCTCGGAGTTCGAGGGCACCTCGATCGAGACGTCCCCCGTCGCCTCGACCGGAGTGCTTTCGGACAGCGATGTCGATCTGATGGTGGCCATGTCGCTGGCGGCGCAAAGACCCGTGAACTGGAACGCTATGACCGTCTCCTCGGCCGAGATGGCCATCTGCGAGGCAAACCTCGAGGCCGGTACCACGGCGGCCGAACGCGGCGGACGGGTAGTGGCGATGACCATCCCGATGCCCGTGCACGTCAGGTACTCGTTTATGTCGGGCGTCTTCCTCGACGCCCTGCCAGGATGGGACGAGTTCATGCGCCGCCCCCCTTCCGACCGCGTTGCCATGCTTCGAGACCCGGCGGAACGATACCGGTTGAACCGCATGGCGCAGCAGCCCGGTCCCCGCCGGGACCAGGCCGACTGGTCCAGTCTCACCGTCCTCGAGGGCTTCACCCAGGGCACCAAGGTGTACGAGGGGCAGACCGTCGGGGAGATCGCCCTCCGCGAACGCAGCGACTCCTTCGATGTCCTGTGCGACATCGTGGTGGCGGACGGCCTTCATACCGGACTCGGCCGGATCCCCGGAGAATTGAGGGCTGACGACTGGGACGCCAAGTTGAAGGTCTGGCGGGACCGACGTGCGGTCCTGGGCGCCTCCGATGCGGGCGCACATCTCGATGTGCTGGGCATGTTCAATTACCCCACCTGGTTGCTGGAGGAGGTGGTCAGGAAGCGGGGACTCATGGAGCTGGAGGAGGCCGTCACGCTGTTGACTTCCGCTCCCGCAGAACTATACGGATTTCATGATCGCGGCCGCATTGCCCCTGACACCTGGGCGGACATCGTCCTGTTCGACGATCAGGCTGTCGGCACCGAACCGCACAGCACGCGCAGAGATCTCCCGGGCGGAGGCGGGCGCATCTACGCCGGGTCCACCGGGATCGATCGCGTGATCGTGGCCGGCAAGACTGTCGTATGCCGCGGTGAACCCACCGGTCGACAAGCGGGTGTTTTGCTCCGCCGCGGAAGGGACACCGTTACGCCGTCGCTCCGCATTCCCCAACCGTGATGGGGCCAGGCAGGTGGTCGGATCGGTTGGCAGGAAACTCACCAGTACAAAAGGGGAGGCTTGAATGGCCAAGTTGCGTCACATTGCGATTCAGTGCGAGGACCACATCGCAACCGCGGAATTCTTCAAGGAGGTCTTCGGCCTGGAAGAGATGTACCGAATAGAGAACCCGGGTAGCGGCGGCGCCATATACCTGAGCGACGGGACCATCAACCTGGCGATCCTGAAGATCGTGGACCCGGAGTTCCCGAACTACCGGCCGATGGGTCTCAACCACATTGGTTTCATCGTCGAAAATCTCGACGAGGCGGTGGCCAAGGCGAAGGCGCACGGAGCCCAGACGACCATGCCCGGCGATCAGGTGGTCCCCGGACAACTGTGGGAGTTCAAAATGGTGAGCCCAGAAGGAGTAGGGCTCGACCTCTACGACGTCCACGGACGGGGCTGGCCCGGCATCTCCGGGCTCGACGACCTCGGCGTAACCGGCCGGATCACCACCGAAGACCACGAGAAGGCCCAGGCACTGGCCGGCGGGGCAGCTACGAGCGGACGTGAAAACGGGTAAGGCATACAGCCGCGCCAGAACGGACCGCCGGTGAAACAGTGAGCGAGCTCCTGACCGAGTCGGACTTCAGGGTCGCAGTCGACGGGTTGCACTTCGCCGAGGGGCCGCGCTGGAACGACGGGTACCTGTGGTTCAGCGACATGTTCGGCCATCGGGTCCTTCGCCACCAACCGGGGGGGCCCACCGAAGAGGTGGTGGCCGTGCCCGGCGACCGACCTTCCGGGCTCGGCTGGCTGCCTGACGGACGTCTTCTGGTAGTGGCCATGAAGAGCAGAATGCTTCTGCGCCTGGATGGCCCCGGTCGCCTGGCGGTGCATGCCGATCTGTCGGACGTGTGCCGCGGTTTTGCGAACGATATGGTCGTCTCCGCCGACGGAACGGCCTACGTCGGCGACAGCGGCCTTCCCGAGTTCGGGCAGCCGGGCGAGCGGCAACCGGGCCAGGTATTGAGAGTCAGACCTGACGGCGGAGTCTCGACTGTGGCCGACGATCTGGCGGTGCCCAATGGCTGCGCATTGAGCGAGGACGACCGGACGTTCATCCTGGTCGAAGCCCACGCCGGCCGTATCACCGCGTTCGACGTCTCGCCGTCGGGGGACCTGATCCGACGCCGCCCATTCGCGGTCATTCAAGCGGAACCGGGCGCCTCATCCGTGCACCCCGACGGCATGTGTCTTGACGCCGAAGGGGCGATCTGGGTGTGCGAGATAACCGAACGGCGGGTGATGCGGATCCGCGAGGGCGGCGAGGTCGTCTGGACAATTCCCTTTCGAGTCCGCACACCGATCGCTTGCGTTCTCGGAGGTGAAGACCGGAAGTCTCTTTACGTCTGCGCTTCCGGGGGAGGCGGCCCCACCGACCTCGCTCGTTCGAAAACCGGTGCCGTTGTCGTGGCAGCCGTCGATATCCCCGGTGCCGGACGACCGTAGGCCCCGAGGCACTCCATGACACAGACCGCGGCCCTGCCGGCCACCATGAGGACGTGGACCCTTGTGGCTCCGTCAACCTTCCAGCAGCAGACGGTGGCGACCCCGCTGTCGCTTCAACTCCAGACGGGCGAGTTACTAGTGCGCGTACAGGCCCGGGGTATCTGCGGCAGCGACATTCCATACTTCCGCGGAGCCCCGCCTCGGTCCCTTCCTGGACTGCCGAACTCTCCTGGGGTCAGTCCCCCGGGTTGTCCGCTCCACGAGATCGTGGGCGAGGTCATGGCTTCCCGTCATCCGCTGACGCCGGTCGGGGCGAGGGTGGTGGGCTGGGCGTCACGAACCGACGGGCTGTCGGACTACATCGTGACCGACGGCGACGCCGTCTTCGAGTACCAAGCCGCTCTCGATCCTGCCACCGCGGTGATGCTCCAACCGCTGGCCTGCGTCATATACGCCGTGCGCCAGCTTCCAGACGTGACCGGACTCGATACCGCCGTCATCGGCCAGGGGTCGATTGGCGTTCTGTTCAGCCACGTATTGAAGTCGATGGGCGCTCGCCACGTGACGGGCATCGACAGGATGGACCGAAGCCGAGTCGCCACCGCCTTCGGCGTGGACGAGATGGTGCATACGTCCAGCCGCGCCTGGGTCGCTACGGTTGCCGACAAGCGCCGACCCAACATCATCATCGAGGCGGTCGGCCATCAGGTGGGAACGCTCCAGGACGCGGTCGACGCGGTGGCGCCGGAAGGATGGGTTTACTACTACGGGATACCTGACGACCGGGTCTACCCCTTTCCCCTCTACCTTTTCCAGCAGAAGAACGCCACGCTCCGTGCCGGGTACACCAAGGACAGAAGGGCGAACCTCGAGGCGGCGGACGAGTACGTAAGGGCCCATCCCCGACTGCCGGAGGACTACATCACTCACCGGTTCGGCGCAGATGAGGTACAGGTCGGATTCGAAGCAGCGTCTTCGCCGGCCGTCGGGCAGTTGAAGGTGGTCCTCGCCGCCGAGTAGGAAGCTCGGCCATCCCGGCACCGTAGCCCGTCACCCTCGGCCGCGGGAAGCGATCTCGGCCTTGACCTGAGCCGTGTCCCCGCCCGGGGTTGCAGGCCCGGAACGCACCGTGGCCGGGGTCTCACTGAAGTTCACCGGATGCCGCAGAACTTCGATTTGTCGACCATCGGCCAGCGGCACGGTAGCCGTCAACTCGAGGTGACGCACCTGAGGGTCGGCGAAAACCTCTGATACCCGGTAGACGGGGCCAGCCGGGAAGGCCTCGGACAGGAGCTCGAGCCACTCCTGCGTGGTACGGGTGCGCAGCACCGTCGCCAACTCGTCGACCAGTTCGCCCCGATGCGCTCTCCGAGCCTCATGCGTGGCAAAGCGGGGTTCTCCTGTCAGGTCGGGGCGGCCGATGAACTCGGCGAAGCGGTCAAAGGAACCGAGGACGCCCAGATTCAGCCGGCCATCGGCTGTTTCAAACAGGCCGATGGCAGGGATCGTCGGATGGCCGTTGCCCTCCTGACCCGGTTCGTCGCCATCGATCAGCCACCGGGTCGCCTGGAAATCGAGCAGGTGCACGGCGGCTTCGAGCAGCGAGGTGTGGACCCACTGACCGCGCCCGGTACGTTCCCGGCAGTACAGAGCAGCGATGACGCCCTGAGCCAGAAGCGTCCCCGCGGTGAGGTCCGTCACGGCCACACCCACCCGCCACGGACCCGAGCCGGGCGGACCCGTCACGGCCATCAGGCCACCCATACCCTGGGCGATCTGGTCCACGCTGGGGCGCTCGGCATAGGGGCCGTCTTGCCCGTAGCCCGAGATGCTGCCGAACACGAGTCGGGGATTGCGCCGCAGGAGCACGTCCGGGGCCAGACCCAGGCGGTGCTTGACGCCGGGCCTCCAGTTCTCCAGGAACACGTCTGCGCCATCGACCAGGTCCAGAATGAGCTGATGGTCTTCTGGGTCCTTCAGGTTCAAGGCGATGGAGCGCTTGTTGCGGTGCAGGTTCCAATAGTCCGAGGCCCCGAACGAAGGTCCATGGCGCCCGACCTGGATTACGTCGGCGCCCAGGTCGGCGAGCTGGCGGGCGCAAGCCGGGCCGGCCCGGGCGGCGGTGGCGTCGACGACCCTGATCCCGTCGAGAGGGCCGTTCACCTCTGGACCCACAGGGTGTTGAAGTGCATCGGCCACCTGCCTTTCCTTATTGCAGCCTTGGCATGGTAGATCCGGCTCGGTCGGCCAAGTGATGCCCCAATCGATATGCTTCTCGGCTGTGTCCGGACCGAAGGCCGGGTTTGCATCAGGCAGGTTGGAGATCGGCGACCCAGAAGACGCCATCGAGTTCTGCTACGAGCAGGGGTGGACGGATGGGCTGCCCGTGGTACCCCCCACCCCGACCCGGGTCGCCCGCTTCCTGGCCGCTGGAGGGCGTCCCGGCGATGAGGTAATCGTCGAATACGTCGACCGGAGCCGCACCGTCACCGTGGAGAAGGTCGCCATCAATGCTGTGATGGCCGGGTGCCGGCCCGAGTACTTCCCGGTGGTGCTGGCTCTGGTCGAGGCCATGGCCGACCCCGGGTTCCATCTGCATGCAGCCAATGCCAGCACGGGCGGCATGGCACTCGGGTTCGTGGTCAATGGGCCCATCCGCAACGAGCTGAAGATGAACTGCCAGGGCAACGTGCTCGGACCCGGCAACCGGGCCAACTCGACCATCGGCCGGGCTGTGCGGTTGAGCCAGATCAACGCCATGGGCTCAGTGGCGGGCGCCGGCAACGATCCCAACCTCGAGCCGGCGGCGCGACCGATCCTGGATCGATCCACCATGGGGCAGCCGGGAAAGTACGCCGGCTACCACGTGCCCGAGTACGAAGAGGCGTTCCCGAGCCTCGCCCCCCTGCACGTCATGCGCGGCTTCGCGCCCGAACAGAATGTCGTGAGCCTCTTCAGTGTGGTCGGCCATATCCAGATATCGGCTCATGCCGAGGCCACGGCCCGGGAGATCATCGACACCATCTGCTTCTACCTGGTCGGATCGGCCCGGCTCACCCGGGCCGGTGACTGCGTGCTGGTGATCCCCCCCGAGAACGCCGAGAAGTTCGTACGGGACGGGTTCAGCAAGTCCGACATCGGCGAGGCCGTCTATCACGGCACCAGGCGCACGGTGGCCGACGTGAAGCGGGCTGGTGGATCGGTCAGCGGCGGTCTGATGGACCGACGCGGTGGAGCGATCGGACCCGGCGACGACAGTCGCGATGTGGCCATCGCTACTAATGGAAGCCATGTCCATGTGGTCGTGGCGGGCGGACCGGCCGGCGCGTTCATATACGCCCTGCTTCCCTACGGAGGCGGGTTCGCCACTCGAGAGATAAAGAGACCGGAATCACATTCGAGAGAAGGGTGACGAAATGGGCTACGAAGTCCTGGACCCGGTGGTGGAGCCGACCGTACCGCAAGCCTCTCTGGCTCCCCGCCTCGACACTTTGGAAGGCAAGTGCATCGGCTTGTGGTCGAACAACAAGATCAACGCGGTCGAACTGCTGGACGAGGTGGAGGCGATACTCCGCAACCGGTACTGCATCGCCGGCACCAAGCGGGGCACGTACAACGCGGGGCGAGTCATGCGCCCAGGCGAGTGGGGGGATATTGACGGTTGCGATGCCGTGATCCTCACTCACGGCGATTGAGGAAGCTGCTCGTCGAGCGGTCTGCTCAACGCCATCCAGCTTGATACCAGGGGCATCCCCGCCGTGCTCATCGGGACCGATCGCTTTCACGGCGTCCTGCTAGCCACCAGGGAGTTCAGCGGCGTCCCCGAGGCGCGCTGGGCCGAGGTGGCCCACCCCGTCCAGAGCCTCGACCGTCAGCAGCTACGCGCCCCACGCCGAAGAAGCAGTGGTGCAGGCGGTCGAAATCCTGCTCGGATAGGAACACCACCAGGGCTTCCGGTACTCTCCTTGATACTTTGTAAGGAAAGGGCCGGCACTGGTGAAGAGCCTGAATGAGCGCGTGGCGGTTGTCACCGGAGGCGGCCGGGGCATCGGGCGAGGACGCCCGGCGTCCGGTTAGCCAGGCCATCAGCGTCGACGGCGGCTACGAGCTGTAGGCCGGACGACCCGGCCGGCTATGCGATTCACACGTTCTGGTCTCTGGCCGATCCGCCTGCGCCGCCGGCCGCGGCCGGCTCGTGCCGTTCGATCAGTTCGATGACATAGCCGTCCGGATCCTCGATGTAGGCCATGGTCACCGGCCAGCGCTCCAGGCGGGATGGCTTCGACACGGATTTGTATCCGGCTGCCATGGCCTTGTCGTACAAACCCTGGCAGTCGTCGGTGTAGATGTACAGCTTCCACACCGAGGTGCCCATGTCGATGGGGCCCTCGTGGGCGGTGTTCTGCGCCAGCTGGATCCACCCTCCCTTGTCGGGATTCTCGAGCATGGCTTCGGTGATGTGCTCGGTGATCTTGGTCCGGCTCGTGCAGCTCAGACCAAGGGTCTCGTAGAACTCGATCGTCCGGTCCAGATCCTTTACGTAGATACAGAACTGCCTAACCCACGATGTCATGCGATCTCCCTTATTCCTGGGCCTGATTCGAGGTGAGCCAGAAGCGGCCCCGGGCCGCGGCGTCGCGCCACTGCGCCACGTTGCCAGCGTCGTCAACCTGGCCCAGGTCGGCGGGGGTGGGCCCGATCTCCCTGGCCAGATCGGCCAGTTTGTCGAGCTCGAAGGTGTAAACCCGGGCTGCGTTCAGGCCCAGGATCCGGCGCGTCTCCTCGATGGGAACGTCGTGGAATCCGTCGCGGAGCCATTCCCGGGTGTGGGGCCACGTCCCCTCCGGGTGCGGGAAGTCGTTGCCCCAAAGGAAGGCCCCCACCCCGATCTGGTAGCGGCGCTCGATTTCGAATCGTTCCGGGGTGCTGGCCCCGACGAAGCAGTTGCGGTCGAAGTATTCGCTGGGCAGCATCTTCAGCTCACCGATGATCGAGGCGTGGCTCACCTTTTTCGAGGTGTGAGCATGCCGGTACCGGGTGTCCATCAGCCAGAGCAGGTCGGGTACCCAGAACGCCCCGCTCTCGGTCACACCGAAACGCAGCTGTGGGTGCCGCTCGAACACGCCCGTCCACATGAGGAACCACAGCGGGCGGGCCGCCCACCATCTCACCTCCATCAGGTACAGAGCGACATGCTCCCCGTAGTCATCGCTGGCGGCGGGACCCGAATGGACGTGCACCGGGAGGTTCAGGTCGGCGCACACGGCCCAGAATCGCTCGTAGCGAGAGTCGTGATAAGCCGGGTAGGGCGCCCACATCGAGGGGATCAACACACCCCGCAGGCCGTGTTCCGCGGCCCATTCCGCTTCCCGGATGCCAGCGTCCGGATCATCGAGGATCGGCGTTATCGCGACCCCGGCCCGCCGCAGCGGGCTGTCTGCGCACAGCTCCGCCAGCCACCGGTTGTGGGCCTGGGCGCCGGCCATGGCCAGGCCGGGATCGAGACGGCCGGTTGAGCTGAGACCGGCCCCGAACGGGGCGCCGGTAAAGCCGGTCACGGCGTCCCCGTCAGGAAAGATGACCTCGGCCACGACCCCGTCGGCGTCCAGCTCCTTATCACGCCGATCGCTGTTCCATGCCCCCGCGATCCCCTCCTTGTTCTCCTCGAACCATTTCTCCGCGAACTGTGGATCGCTGATGGATCGGACCCGGGCTTGCTCGGTCCGTTCGGCGATCATCTGGTCGAACGCCTCGCGGAAGGCCGTATCAACATAGGGCCGGTACTGCTCGGTCGGCAGGCCAGCATGGCAGTCGGACGAGATGATCAGGTAGCGATCGTTTGCGCTGTCGGGCACAGTCACACCTCCTCAGCGGGCTCGGGTCGGTCTCGTGGACCGACCCCAGGCCTGCTCACCAGGGTCGAAGGAACGTCTCTTGGGTAAAGCCAAGGCTCACAGAATCCTCGGGCGGTTCGTCTAGCGGTACCGAGATCTCGTCCACTGTCGGCCCCACCCGGGCGGCGATAGAAGCCAGGACGTCGAGGTCGAAGCCGTATACGCGCGCCGCGGTGACTCCCAGCATCATGCGCATTTCGTCCGCGGGTGCACCGGCGAAGGTCCACCTCAGCGCCTCCCGGGTGTACGGATAGGTCGTCTCTGAATGGGGGTAGTCGGCTCCCCACATGATCTGCTCGACGCCGATCTGATGGCGAAGGGGGGACTCGATGCGCCGCATGAAGCTGGCGCCCAGATAGCAGTTTCGCTTCCAGTATTCCCGCGGAGTGAGCGACAGGGCAGCTGCGGCCGGACCGCCGAACCTGGCCTCCACTGTCTCTCTCGACTCGGTGAAACGCTCGTAATAGAAGTCCAGGAAGTCCAGGACACCCGGAAGCCAGCTGCATCCACCCTGCTCCGTGAGTACGAACTTCAGATTGGAGTGCCGTTCGAATACGCCGGAGTAGATCAACTGCCACAGGGCCCGGTGGGAGTACCAGCCCTGTTCGATCAGGAAGACTGCACCCGATACGCCGCCGACGCTCAATCCCATCGGCGACGCGTTGCCGCCATGGTGGTTGATCGGGACGTCCAGCTCGTTGCACACTCGCCAGATGGGGTCATAGGCCTCCGAGAAGAGGGGCGGCAGGTCTGCGTCGGGTGGGACCCCGGGCAGCATGACGCCTCCCCTCAGACCGGCCGAGTGGGCCCACCGGATCTCCTCTACCGCGGCGTCCACGTCATTGAGGAGGATCTGGGCAATACCGGCTCGCCGGGACGGCGCCAGGGCGCAGAAATCGGCCAGCCAGCGATTGTGCGCTCGCAAGCCCGCCCAGCGATGATCGAAATCGGCCTTAGAAGGCGGCGGGGCGATCAGGCTCGACGAGGGGAAGAAAGGCGGAATGGTGTTCGGAAAGAGGACCTCGGCCACAATCCCGTCTGCCTCGAGCTCCTTCAGGCGCCGATCGTGGTTGAAGTTGCGATCTCGGTCCGGCCCGGTCAGATCGGAAAAGGGGTTCTCATAGGACCCGGCCCAGGCGTCGAAGTCGTCAAGGTAGCGGCGCTCCAGATAGTCCCGGTACGAGTACATGTCGGCGCCGGCGTGGCAGTCGGACGAGATGATTGTGTAGCGGTCCAACTCGCGATCGACCGCCGCCTTGTCCAACACCTGCATACTCTCGGACATCCGACCCCCCGGCAGTTGCATCTAACGGCACCGAAGTCACATTGATTACAAGGATAGGTGCAGTAATACGGACTGTCAATGTTGACTGGACATTCTGGTCCGGCTACCGTACCCGGACCATCGAGTGGGGAGGTGCCGATGAAGGACCTGGCCGGCAAGGTCGCTGTGGTCACCGGCGGGGGCGGGGGTATCGGCCGGGCTATGGGCGAGCGCTTCTGTTCGCGAAGGCATGAAAGTGGTGCTGGCCGACTTCGATGAGCGTCAACTCGACGCGGCCGTCAAGGGTCTCCAGGCGGATTTCCCCGACGTAGCAGCGGTGGTGGCCGACGTCTCGAAACGGGCCTCCGTCGAATCGCTCCGCGATGCCGCTCTGGCCCGATTCGGAGCAGTGCACGTGCTTTGCAACAACGCCGGCGTAGCCAACACCGGTGTGGGCCAGATCTGGGAGCATGAAGACGTCGACTGGCGTTGGTCTCTGGACGTCCACGTGTTCGGAGTAATCAATGGGAGCGCCGCTTTCCTTCCGAGCATGCTCGAGCACGGGGAGGAAGGCCATATCGTCAACACGTCGTCGGGCAACGGTGGCTTGATCCCCTTCCCCACCACACCGCCGTACGCGGTGGCGAAAGCCGCGGTCGTGACCTACACGGAATGCCTGTGGGGACAGCTCCGCTCGATCGAATCCCGGATCGGGGTCTCGGTGCTCTTTCCGACCGGATACACACCGGGTCTCCTGAACACCGGCATATGGAGCCAGCGGGAGCGTCCGCCCGGGTACGAGACATCAACGCCCCGGCCCGAGCGCCGGGGACTGGAGGAGTGGATAAAGCGCGCCGAGGAAGCGGGACGCACGGTCCAGTTCACGCCGCTCGAAGAGGTCGCCGACCAGGTAGTCACCGGGATACGGGCCGACCAGTTCTGGATGCATGTGCCAGCCGAAGCGACAGACGCCAGGCTGCGGGAAAGACTCGAGTCCATCGTGAACGCCGGCCCACCCAGCTACCTTCTGACCGGGATGGGTTGAGGACGGGGGGGAGATAGCATTCAGTCGTGAACGGGGGTTGGGCCGTCGAGACCGATCGGGACCGCTGCATGGGCACCGGGGCGTGTGCCTTCACCGCTCCGGATGTATTCGACGTCGACGACAGCGGCCGCGTCGTCGTCATCGGGGCGGTCGTCACGGGGGATGAGCGGGTCCGCGAGGCGGTCGCAGGCTGTCCTATGGGAGCGCTCAAGTTGGTAGGGACCGACTGAGGATGCCGGATCTCCTCGATCGGGATCGCATCAGGAGGCTGTTCGACCTGAGGAGCGAGGTCTACAGCTCGCGGGGAGGGAGCTTCGCGGTCGACCCCAACCCCATCTTTCGGCGCATGCGCGAAACGGGACCGGTCCACCCGGGAGCTCCACACGAAGTCCTCGGGTGGGACGGTGACGTGTTCTTCCAGGGGCTCCCCTATCCCCAGCGGCCCCACTTCTCGGCGTACGACTACGACAGCTGCGCCGCCATGCTGAAGGACGACCGGCGCTTCGTGACGAATGTGCCACCGCGCCCGGGCGAGCCGGAGTTAATGAACGCATCCATCCTGTTCATGGATGGCAGGCAGCACCGGGACTACCGCACCCTCGTTCAGCCCTCCTTCGTGCCGGGACGCGCGGTGTGGTGGCTCGAAAACTGGATCGGTAAGACAGTCGACAGATTGATTGAAGTATTCGAACACGAGCATTCGGTCGATCTCAACGTGGAGTTCTGCGCTCCGATCCCGCTGCTGACGATCACCGGCAGCTTTGGGATCACCCTCGAAGAGGCCCTTGACGTGCGAGCCGCGGTGACTTCGGACGGTCAGGATGCCGGCACGCTGCCCCGGATTCTCGCCCCCATCGTTGCCGCCCGCCGGGAAGATCCCCGTGACGACCTGATCAGTGTCCTCGTTCAAGCGGAGATCACCGACGAGGACGGTGAGACCCAACGGCTCAGCGACCGCGACGTCCTCGGCTTCGCCCTCCTCCTGCTGGCGGCGGGCTCGGGTACGACCTGGAAGCAGATGGGGATCACCCTCCTCGCACTGCTCCAGCACCAGGAGGTCCTGGCTGCGGCTCGACAGGACCCCTCGCTCCTGCGCAACGTGGTCGAGGAATCCGTGCGCTGGACCCCTACCGACCCGGTCTTCGCCCGCTTCGTGGCCGAGGACTGCCAGCTCGGCGGGGTCGACATCCCGGCCGGCGCGGTCATGCACGCCTGCCTGGCTGGGGCCAACAGGGACCCGTCGCGCTGGGACCGTCCAGACGAGTTCGACCCCTTCAGGCCGTACAAGCCGCACATCGGCTTCGGCCACGGGCCCCACACCTGTCTCGGCATGCACGTCGCCCGGACCGAGATGACCCGGGGCATCGGCGCTCTGCTCGAGCGTTTTCCCCGGATGCGCTTGGATCCGGATGCACCGGCTCCTCAGCTGGTCGGACTCTACGAGCGGGGGCCGACCGCGGTGCCGGTGCTCTTGAACTCTTGACTGGATTCGCCGCCGAAGACCGGGGCCGATTGCCGGTGATAGCCGGAACCGGCCAGGTCGCCAACAAGGATGACGACCGTATCGTCCATCCCATGGTGCTGCTGGAGGAAGCGGCCCGCAGGGCTCTCGATGGGGCCGGCATCAAGCCCAAAAAGGTCGGCGGCGTGTTCACCACTCCCCTCTCCGCTCTGGCCGAGTCGGACCCCGCGGCCATGCTGGCCGAGAGACTGGGGGCGGGAGCGGGACCACGAGTGGTATCGAGCTACAGCGGCGCAGCGCCGCAGCGGCTCCTCGCCATGGCCTGCCGGGCCGTGTCGGAGGGGAACGCGGACGTGGCCCTCGTCGCCGGTGGTATCGCCGACGCATCCGTGCGGCGGGCCCGCCTCAAAGGAGAAGACCCTCCAGCGCTTCCGACGTCGGTCTGGTCGCAGGGATCGAAGCCACCCGGCGGCCTTCCGAAGCGATCCTGGCATGGAGGGTTCAGACCGGAGATCGCAGCCGGCGCCGGCCTGCCGTCTTCCTACTTCGCCCTGGTGCAGAGCGTCTTGGACCAGCGGTGTGATGCCGGAGATCGCGGGCTGCGACTTGGCACCCTGCTGGCCCCATTCACCGAAGTGGCAGCCAGCCGGCCCTCCCTCGCCTGGTTCCCCACCGTCCGGGCGGCCGAACACATCGCCCGGCCTTCGGAGCAGAACCGCATGGTGGCCGAGCCGTATACAAAGTGGATGTGCTCGTTCCCGACGGTGGACATGGCCGCCGCACTGGTCGTCACGACCTCGTCCACCGGCGGCCGGTTGGCCATCCGTCCGGTCGCCATCGTTTCGGCCTCGGATGCGAGCCCGCCTTCAGGTTGGACGGCAATGGACCGACCCCGGGCGCTGCCAATGGCCGTAGAAGAGGTCTTCCGGTTGTCCGGTACGACTCCGGACGACGTCGGCCGCTTCGATCTCTATTCGTGCTTCCCCGCCGCCGTCCTGCTGGCCGCGGCCGCGCTGGGCCTGGACCCTCGCGGATCGAGACCCCTTACCTCCACCGGTGGCCTCCCGTACTTCGGTGGACCCGGCGCCTCATACTCCCTCCATGGTCTGGCCTGCCTCTTCGAGGACATGCAAGCCGGCGCAACCCAGCACGGTGCCGCAGTCGGGGTGGGCGGTATGGTCACCGACTTCAGCATTGGCGTCTATGGCCTGGGCGAGGCTCCGTTCCGGTCGGCCGAATTCGCCGTCGCGGATCCTCCGCGGGTGCCGCCCGCCCGGATCGCTCAGGGAACGGCGCTGGTGGAGGCGATGACGGTGCTACATGATCGCGACCGCGGACCGGTCGCGGCCCCGGTGATCGCCCGCCTGCCCTCGGGTGCCCGAATCGGGGCCCGGTGCGCCGACCAGGCCATGGCGGGGGACCTGTCCGGGCGGAACCTCGTCGGCAGCGAGGTGAAGCTGACGACGATCGAGGGGAAGGTGTACTACCGGCCCAGTTCGGATCGGTAGAGCGCGGACCGGTAGAGGCCATGGCCCGACCGGCCTTCACCTGGTTCGACGTCCGATCCCATTAAGATCGTTCGGTCAATGAGCACCAACGGCCAACGCAAGCCCAGCCCGAACTCCGGCAAGCGACCGGCTCGGAGCCCCGGAACACCCGCTGGGCGCCGGTCGAGGAAGCGGGAGGGAGACCCGGTAACGCGACAGCGGGTCATCGACGCCGCCATCAAATGCATCCTGGAACAGGGTTTCTACCGGGCCAGTTCGAATGCCATCGCCGAGACCGCCGGTCTCAGTTGGGGTGTCATCCAGTACTACTTCGGCAGTCGAGAGTCGTTGATGCTGGCGGTACTGCAAGAGGGCAATCGCCGGCTCATCGACACTCTCTCGAACGCAGATCTCACCGGGCTCACCATTTCCGAACGTTTGGAGCAGTACTCCCTCATCATCGAGAGGTATTACGGGGATCCGGAGTACCTGGCATTCATCCAGGTTCTCCTTAACCTCAGCCATGATCCGAGGACCTCGGCCCAGACGCGGAAGTCGATGATTCAGGACTCTGACCTCATCCGGGCCCAACTGGATCGACTGACTGTCCAGATGTTCGCGGGAACCGGTATCCGCCGAGCCGCGCTCAGGACATTTCCGTTCATGGTCCTCCGGGGCCTGGCACTGAGCGAGGTCATGCTGACCACCCTTCCTTACGACACGGCCGCGATTCAGCGCCGAATCGCGGAGCAGCGACGCATGCTCGCCGACTCCGTCGCCTGGCTGATCGAGAACGAAGGCGCGGCCTCGGCCAAGGCGACCGCCCGCGCCAGATAAGAAGCGCACCCGCTCGGTGGCTGCACCTATAGTGATTACAACAGATCGCTGAGGTGATCCCGGCGCGGCGCCGGCGGCAGGTGGGGGTGCGAGGTGAGGCTGGGCGAGATTGTCATAGAAGGAGTGCGGGACGGGACTTCCTTCCTGCCGTCAGATCATTTCGGAGTCGAGGGCACGGGGGCCCATCGGTCGCTCGTCGGTGAGGGCAGAAGGCTTTGGAACTAACCAGCGGTCGGCCCCGTTGGACCAGACGCTCGTTGCCTAGCTGACGTTGTCGCGAGCGTCCAGGGCAACGCCCGCAGAGCACATCCGGTCGATCTCGGCCGCCGGATAACCAAGCTCAGCGAGGATCTCCCTGGTGTGGTCGCCCACGACCAGCGGTGGCCCCCAGATTCGACCCGGCGTCTTCGAGAGGTCGACGAGAAGGCCCAAGGCACTGGTCTTACCGGCGAGAGGGTCGTTGAATGTGGTCAGGCGCTGGCGCTCGTAGTTCGTGGGATCTTCGAACAACCGCAAGACGAAGTCTGGAGAAGATATCTCGCAGGGAACCCCGGCGCCGTCGAGGCTGGCGAAAACCTCGTCGACGGGTCGATCCGCGAACTCCGAAGCGAGCAGATCGGCGAGTTCGCCTCCGTGCGCAGCCCGGTCCTGACGAGAAGCGAAGCGGACGTCGCTCGCCAGTTCCGGGCGCCCGATAGCCCGGCACATTCTGACCCAGTCGTGCTCGGAAACGGCGGCAACACAGATCCACCCGTCTGCAGCCTCGTACAGCCGATAGAGGGGGCCCCAACCCAGGGCCAGAGCGTCCAGTCGAGGACGTTCGCCATCGGACGATCCATCGGCGTGGACCCACGTCATCGAGGCGTTCAAGAGGTGGGCGTTGACGATGGCGGTATCTACCTTCTGACCCTCACCGGTGCGATCCCGGTGGTACAGGGCCTGGATGACGGCCGCCGCCCACAGGAAACCGTTACCTGTGTCCCCGATAGAAATGGAGGGCCAGTGGGGCCTGCCTCCGCCGTCCATCCCTCCTTCCATCCAGGTCACGCCCGCAATGGCCGCAGCCGACTGGTCGTGACCCATGACATTCTTGCGAGGGCCGTCCTCATGGCCGCGGGTGTGGCAGTAGATGATCTTCGGGTTCACCTTCAGCAACGACTCGTAGTCGAGACCCAGGCGGGCCACCGCGGCCTCGCGCATGTTCGATGCCACCACATCTGCGCCGGCCACCAACCGGTGGAAGACCCCCAGGCCTTCCGGGCTCTTGAGGTCGATGGCGATACTGCGCTTGGAGCGCTCACAGATGCCGTGCATCTGACCGGTGAGGCTGGGCCTCGACACCGAGTTGACCTTGATGACATCGGCGCCCAGCTCGGCCAGCTGCTGGGCGCCGAAGGGGCCGGCAACAGCCAGCGAGAAGTCGATTACGCGAACCCCCTGGAGCGGGTGATCAAGTTTCACCGGCGGAGCCGGCGTCAAGGGCCTATTGGCGGGCGCCGGATCTCCTGGGATCTCCGCGAGAACCTCATCGGTGTGCTCGCCCCGAGCCGGGGCGGGTCCCCCGACTGCCCAAGCGCACTTCTCGAACCGGTAGACCCGCCCGATCTGCCTAATCAGCCCGCGTTCGGGATCGTTGACCTCCGTGACCGAGCCGTCGCCCAGGAGCAGGGGGTCCCGGAGGGCCTCTTCCGGAGCGCGGACGGTCTGGACGGCGACGCCCGCCTCGATGGCGACCCGCTCCCAAGCCGATGAGGGGAAGCGGGAGAACGCCTCGGAGAAGTCGTCCATCACTGACTGGAGGTGAATCAACTCGGCCGCGCCGGTGCCGACTCGCCCCTCGTACAGGTGGGCCTTGACCTCCTCCGTTACTTCCAGGTCTCTGCCCTTGGCGGCGGCGAGGAACCCCGGTACCGGAACCCACTGGTGGACCCACCGGCCGTCTGCGCACTTGAAGTATCCCTTGGTGGCCCTGGGGTCGTGGATCCAACTCTGGTATCCGGGCGCGTCGGCGTGCTCCGCCTTCGCCCACGCGCCGGCGGCGCTGGCCATGGCGCCGGTCATCAGCGATGCTTCCACCAGCTGACCTTCTCCGGTCACTTCGCGGGCCCGCAGAGCCGCACTTACCCCGAGATGGGCCAGATGGGCGGCTCCGACGCTGGGCCAGGGGACCCCTCCGAACATCGGTCCTTGGCGAGGAGGACCTTCCCAGCGCTCGACCGGCACCTCGAAGTCGGGCAGTATCGGGGCGGCGCCGGAAAGCCTCGAGGTCGTACCGCCTAGTACCCCCCTGCTCTCCCATTGAAGACCGGTACGGGCCGCCACCAGAGCGTCATAGGCGGGGCGGTCCGAGTCGGGACCGCTCGGTCCGTACCCCGTAATCGAGCAGTAGACCAGGCGGGGGTTGACTGAGCGTAAAGTCTCGTAGTCGATGCCAAGGCGGCGGGTAGTACCAGGGGAGAAGCTCTCGATAAGAACATCAGCACGGGACACGAGCGCCTGGAATCTCCCGTTCGTATCGGCGTCCTTGAGGTCCAGGATGGCGCTCCGCTTGCCACGGTTCCACACCGGATAGCCGGAGATGTCCCGGAACGGATCGCCGCCGGGTGATTCGATCCGGGTCACCCGCGCTCCATTGTCCGCCATCAGCATGGAGACGATCGGACCCGCTATCCCCCATGACAGGTCGAGTACGTCGATGCCGTCCCAGACACCAGTCATGTAGACCCCCTAGCCTTGCAGGTGCTATGCATTGTAACTAGTATCATTTAGCCTTTACAAGGGAATCCGCTCGGAACGGGGGATGACAATGACTCGGTTGATTTCCGCTGACTCCCATGTCAACGTCGCTATCGACGCCATCCGGGAACGGGTCCCCACGGCCCTGCGCCCAGCGTTCGACGACGCCACCGCCGAACAGGCCCGGCGGGACAGCGAGGTCCGCGGCGGCCAGTCCATATCGTTCAGGACCGAAGCCATGGCCGATCCCGGCTACTTCGACCCCGTCGCCCGGCTGGCGGCCATGGACAGAGACGGCGTGCACGCGGAGGTCCTCTACTCCGAGGTCAGCGCCTTCCGCTCGTTCGGTCTGGTCAAGGGCGACTGGCGGCCGATCAGCCGGGCGTTCACGGATCACCTGAGCGACTTCGCCGGCCACGATCCCGACCGGCTGGCCGTGTCGTATCAAGTGCCTATCATCGATGTCGCGTACGCGGTCGAGGAAGTCAAGCGGCTGGCGTCACTCGGGGCCCGCTCGGTGCACCTGCCTAACTTTCCCAGCGAGTTCGACCTGCCCGATTACCACGATACGTGCTATGACCCGCTCTGGGGGGTACTGCAGGACACGGGGATCTCGATCAGCCACCACCTCGGCAACCGGTACTGGCTGTACGACGTCTTCCGCCGCGACCCCACCCCTCAGAGGGGCATCTTTACGTCTATGCCGCACCTGGCCCTGTCGGAGGTCATCGCGTGGTGGATCCTCACCGGTACGCTCGAGCGCTTTCCCGGTCTGCGGATCGTCTTCGTGGAGCCGCAGCTCTACTGGATACCGGGCTTCCTCGCGTCCCTGGACCGCAAGGCCGCCGGCGCCTACGAGTTCCCCGGCCTGCGCATGAAGCCGAGCGAGTACTTCCACCGCAACATGGCGTGCACCTTCATGGACGATGCCGTGGGTCTCGGGTTGCGCCACATGGTCGGCCTGGAGAACATCCTGTGGTCAACGGACTTTCCGCATCCGGCGACGACCTGGCCCAACTCGCAAAAGGTGGTGGAACGGCAGTTCGCCGACATCCCGACCGAAGAGCGAGATCTCATCTGCAGCGGCAACGCCGCCCGTATCTACAATCTCTAGAGTTACAATCTCTGGAGTCCACCCGGGTCCTAAGCCGCTACCCCGGCTCGCGTTGTGACAGCTTGAGCGCGCTCTAACCCTTACCCAGGACGACGGCGCTGCGGCCCGCGCTGCAAATGACATGCTCGGCACCCTGCACCTGGTTGGCAGCCGTCCCGCGTAGCTGCCGCACCCCTTCGAGAATGTTGTTCACCCCGTGGATGTAGGCCTCTCCAAGCAGCCCGCCATTGGTGTTGACCGGCAGCTTGCCCCCGATCTCGATGCTTCCCGCAGCGATGAAGTCCTTGGCTTCCCCGTATCCGCAGAATCCGTAGGCCTCGAGCTGGTAGAAGACCACCGGGCTGAAGTTCTCGTAGATCATGGCGATATCGATGTCGTCCGGCTGGAGACCCGTCGTCTTCCACAGCTGGGCGGCGACCGATTCGGCTTCAGGGAACCGGCACAGGTCGGGATAGTAGTAATTGAAGGTCACATTCCCCTGAATGAGGTTTCCCTGGGTGGCGCCCTCGATCAGCACGACCGGCTGGCGCAGATCGCGGGCCCGCTCGGTAGAGGTGACCACGCACGCCACCCCCCCGTCGCTTTCCTGGCAGCAGTCGAGCAGGCGCAGGATAGGTTCCACGATCCACCGCGAATTCTGGTGATCGTCGAGGGTGATGGGGCGGTTGCAGTACCAGGCGTTGGGGTTGGTCGCAGCGTGCTTCCGGGCGACCACGCTGTAACGTCCGAAGTCGGCGTTCGTCAGCCCGAACTTGTACATGTAGCGCTGGAACCAGAGCGAGTACATCTTGGCTGGGGTATCGAGCCCATACGGTCGATACCAGCTGGTACCCACGGCTCCCTGGTCCGAGGTGGGCTGACCGAACCGGCGCCCGGACCGTTCGTTGAAGGCCCGATAGATGACGACCACGTCGGCAGCACCGGATGCCACCGCGGCGGCCGCATGCTCGACCGTGGCTGACGCACCGCCGCCGCCGAACGGCGTCCGTGACGTCCACCGGACGTCTGTTATGCCGACGCTGCGCATCAGGGCCAGCTCGTCATTGGTGTCCAGGGTGAACGTCACCAGTCCATCGACATCCGAGGGCTGCAGGCCGGCATCGACCACGGCGGCACGGACCGCCTCGGCGGCCAGCTGCAGCTCGCTGCGACCCGAGTTCTTCGAGAACTCCGTTTGCCCGATACCCACCACCGCGGTCTTGTTGTTGAGGGTTGGCATCAGGCTGCACCGGAGCCGGCCGGCCGGAACTGTGGGAGCTTCATCCCGTCGACCTCCCGGAAGACCAGTTCGACGTCCATGTCGTTGGCTACCTGACCGGGGTCGACGTCCTGAAGGTTCGAGACCAGGCGCACGCCTTCCTCCAGTTCCACCAAAGCTACGATCCGCGGCACATCGTCGCCCTCGGTCGGGTGGAGGGACACGATCCAGCTGTGGACGGTGCCCCGGCCGGTGGCCTCCTGTGCGGTCCACTCCAAGGATCCGCATACCGGACACATAGGCGATGGCGGATGCTGCAGGTTCGAGCATTTGGCGCAGCGGGCCAGGAGGAGCCGATCCTCGGCGACGCCTTGCCAAAAGAACTCGTCATCGCGAGTGACATTCGGCGGGATCACGTGCGGCACTTAGGGCCCTCCTCACGGCGTTGAGTCACGAAACGAGGCTGGGCTGGAGGTTCCAGACCCGGGCCGCGTTACCCGACAGCACAAGCTCGCGGTCAGCCGGGTCGACATCGTGGAACAGAGTCTCGATGATGGACTTCGAGTTTGGCCAACTCGACACCGGGTGCGGGTAATCGGAGGACCACATGACGTTGCGGATGCCGAGCCGATCGTGGGCGTGACGGATTACGTCGGGCTCGTCGATGAACGTCAGGTAGACGCTCTGGCGGAAATAGTGGCTCGGCAGTTCTTTGAGGCCAGGGAACTCATACCCCTGACGGGTCGCCATGTCATCGACGATGTACAACCACCACGAGACCCACCCGATGCCCGGCTCGACGAAGACCACTTTCAACCGGGGGAAGCGCTCGAGCACCCCGGTCAGCACCCACATGCCCAGGGCCTCAGCCGCCGACAGCGCCACCATGGGTACGAACACCCCCTTCTGGGGGGTGGGGTCGCGCTTGGCCAGTCCTTCCAGCTGGGTGTTGAGGCCGATGTGGCAGCAGATCGGAAGGCCGGTTTCCTGTATGACCGCCCAGAGGGGATCGTAACGACGATCCCAGTAATCGGGTAAGCCCAGCTCGGCCGGGAAGACTGGAAGCTGCAGAGATTTGCACCCTTCGGCGGCCGCCCACCGCACCTCCCGTACCGCGACATCAATGTCATGGATCGGGAGCTGATAGGACACGACCAGCCGCTTCGGATCGGCCGAGGCGAACTCAGCCAGGGCCGTGTTGAAAGCCCGGGTCGACTCCTGCCACCCATCCTTGATCATGTACAGGTAACGGAACACGCTCACCTCGCAGTAGCTCGACGAGGCGTCCACCCCGTCAGCGTCCATATCCCGGAGCCGTTCAACCGGATCGGAATGACCGGGCCGCCCGTTCGCCGGATGGGAACGCCGGCCTATCATGGGAGTGGCCGTGGGGTCGACTGGGAGCCCCTCCTGCTCGCGCCACCGCTGGTTCGATTCGGCCGATATGGAGGCGCGCATGGCGCGAGCAAACTCAGCAACGGCCCCGTCGTACTCATCATGATACTTCGGGGCCAGGAACGCCTTTACGCGCTCGTGACTCAGGTCGATATGGTCGTCGGATGAGATCACACGGGCTGGCATGGTCCACTCTCCAGTCAGGGACGAGTTCTTTACTATAGTAACTACTAAGGTATTTCAGCTACAAAGTGTCGCGCCTCGAGCGTGACCGGGTCGTGGAGCTCGGGAGGGTGACAGATGGGTGTTTTGGACGGTCTCGAGGTACTGGACCTCTCGTGGGGAATCAGCGGACCGATGACCGGCATGTTGCTGTCCGACCACGGGGCCCGCGTCACCAGGATCGAGCGTCCCGGGGGCGACCCCTGGCGGGGCCTTCCCAGCTATCGGGTCTGGAACAGGGGCAAGCGGTCTGCCGTCCTCGACCTCAAGGATCCGACGGACAAGGAGCGCCTCCTGGCCCTGGCCGGCCGAGCCGACGTGCTAGTGGAGAGCTTCTCTCCCGGGACCACGGCGCGCCTCGGGATCGACTACGAAACCTTGAGCGCCCTGAACCCACGCCTGGTGTACTGCTCGATAACGGGTTACGGACCGAACGGCCCCGATTCCGACCGCCCGGGCCTCGACGCCCTCGTGGCGACCCGTACCGGTCAGCATTGGGAGATCAGGGGCGTGCCGGGTACGACCATCAGCCGCCTCTCGGGCACGGAAGGGCCGTTGCCGGGGTTGGAGATACCAGACGGATGCTGGGTTGGTCCCGACCGCGATGGTCCGCTGTTCAGCGGCGTGCCGTGGGTGAGTCTGGCCACGTTCTACATCGCCACGCTCGGGATCAACGCGGCCATCCGGGTCCGCGGCAAGACCGGACGAGGCCAGCACGTGAACGCCTCTCTGCTGCACGGCGTTCTGGCCACCACGGTTGGCGGCTGGCAGAAGGTAGACCACCCCGACGCACCCCACTTCCTCACCTGGGTCCTTGACTCGCGGGCTCCCAAGGCCTTTTTCCAGGGATCGGATGGGCGCTGGTTGCACCACTGGGTCCCGCTCCCGGAGTTCATCATCAACGCGGCTGCCAACGGCATGAAAGCCGAAGGGCTGGTGGGCCCCAAGCAAGCTTCTATGCGGGTCAGCACCGCAGCCGAAGACATGATCATCCTCCACGCCTATCAGGAGCAGCTGGCGGAAGCCGTCGGCCGGTATCCCTCCGACCAGTGGGTCCGCCTGGCCGCCGAGGTCGGCGTTCCGGTCCAAACCGTACGGTCTCCCGAGGAAGCTCTCCTCGACCCTCTCCTCGTGGCCGACGGATGCGTGACGGAGGTAGAAGATCCCGAGGTTGGAGTGATCCGCCAGGTCGGCCGGGTTATCGACATGAAGCGGCACCCGGCCGGAAGGCCCGCCCCGGCGCCGTCACCGGGGCAGCACACCGACGAGGTGATAGCAGAGGCCGACGCCGCCCGTCAGGCCGGTCCGGTCCACGCCGCGGACGCCCCGCAGGACCCTGGATCAAAGCCGTCGTCCCCACTCGACGGAGTTCTCGTGCTCGACCTCGGCCTGGCCGTCGCCGGCCCCTTCGGCACGCAGGTCCTGGCTCAGTTGGGAGCCCGGGTAATCAAGGTGAACACCCTCACCGACAAGTTCTGGTTCACCAACCACATCGGCATGTGCTGCAACCGGGACAAGGACTCGATCACGCTGAACTTGAAGGATCCAGAAGGCATGTCGGTCCTCCACCGGCTGGTCGAGCGGGCCGACGTCGTACAACACAACATGCGTTACGACGCCGCAGAGCGGTTGGGAGTCGACTACGAATCTCTTCGTCAGCTCAACCCGAGGCTGATCTACTGCCACACTCTCGGCCACGAACAGGGGCCGCGGGCATACCACCCGGGCAACGACCAGACAGGAGCAGCCCTGGCCGGCGCCGAGTGGCTGGACGGAGGCCTGGACCACGGGGGCCGCCCTATCTGGGCCTGCACCTCCCTGGGCGACACGGGGAACGGCTTCTTGTCGGCGCTTGGCATCGTCCAGGCCCTTTACGATCGGGACCGTACCGGGGAAGGGCAGTTCCTGCGCACCTCGATCGTCTACGCCCACCTGCTCAACACCTCCACGGCGTGGATAAGCCCGGACGCCACGGTAGTGGCGGACCGGCAAAAACCCGATGCCGAGCAGTACGGGTGGAACGCCCTCTACCGTCTGTACCGGACAGCCGACGGATGGCTGTGCCTCGCCGCTCTCGACGAGGCGGCCTGGACTGCTCTGTGCGCGGCCCTGGATCGACCCGACCTTCCCACCGACTCCAGGTTCGCGACCGCCGAGTCGCGCCGTGACAACGACGACGATCTCATCCGCGAGCTGACCGGCCTGTTCGCGACCCGGTCGGCCGCCGAGTGGTTCGGGATTCTGGACGGACTCGGGGTGCCGTGTGAGATCTCCGATCCCGACTTCGTCCTCCGCCTCTTCGCCGACCCGGAGGCCGAAAAGAAGCAGTTAGTCGCCTCGTTCCCTCACCGCATCGTGGGGAACATGAAGATGGCCGGGCTCTATTTCGATCTGTCCGACACCCCGGGCAAGATCTGGGGGCCTCCGACCTGGCCCGGGCAGAACACCGGCCAGATCCTGGCCGAGGTCGGTTACACGCCCGATGAGATCGAGAAGCTTCTCGACGGAAAGGTGGCTGAGGACACCAGCCTCTAGCGCCTGTCCTGGGGAGGGAGGAAAGGGGCTATGCCCTCGGCGGCCTCGCGCTGGAGCTCCGGAGCTGAAGCACTGCCCGCCTGCTCCCGTCACCACCATGGCACCAACGCCGGCGTCGGAAGTGGCGTCGTCAAGGGCGCGGCCAACGCGATGAGCGTGGGCGGGTCAAGGGGCGTTGCGCACCGCTGGCCGGTCGATCGTCAAGGTCACGACCGGGCCTTGCGGCGCCGTCCTCAGCGAAGCTGGGCCCATAGCACGCCCCATAGTTGGGACTATACTAAGGCGGACGATCGAGGTCGCGTGGCCAGGGCCGCCAGCGGGAAGGAAGCCGGCAGAGTGCAGTCCGACGTCACCAAGCAGCGGCTGTCGATCGATGTTCGCGGTGCACGCATGCCCGGCTGTCGGAGGCTCGCAGGTGACTTGCACTGGGCACCGTCGGCCGTCAGCGAGGTCTCCTTTGGCCGCGTTGTCGTCTTCTGTTTCCCCGGCGGCGGCATGTCCCGCCATTACTACGACCTTGCGGTCGAGGGATACAGCATGGCCACCCATCTCGCTTCTCGTGGGTTCATTGTCGTGACCGTCGATCACCCAGGCGTAGGAGGCAGTGACATTCCCGACAACCCTTGGGCGCTCACGCCGCAACGTGTTGCCGACGTCGATGTCTTCGCCGTTCGCCAGGTGCTGGACCGTCTTTCTTCGGGAGGTTTGCCGGGCTTGCCCTCCGGGAACCCCACGCTCGTGGTAGGTGTGGGGCATTCCGCCGGTGCTCTCCTGGTCATACATCAGCAGGCCCGCCACGGGGTCTTCGGTGCGGTGTCACTGCTCGGCTGGGCCGGGCACGGGCTCCCCGAACACCTCGATGAGCACGAGCGCGAGCTGGCCAACAGCTCTCCTCTGACGGAGGAGAGCCTGGTCGCGGCGGCCCGCCGGCGCCACGGCGAGGCTCGGGTCGACCTGCCACGTGGGAGCTCGAGCTGGTTGGTGGCCAATGAGATGCCGGAGCCAGTCCACGCCGCCCTGGTGCAAGCCCGCAGCCCATTGCTGTCGGTCATAGGGTTGGCGAGCATGATCCCGGGTGGCACGGCCGGACCGGCGGGCGAGATCAGCGTGCCCGTGTTCCTCGGGGTGGGAGAGAACGACATCGCTACCGATCCGCGCCGCATCCCGGCCGAGTTCCCGGGTTCCGACGACGTCACGCTGTACGTTCTGGCCCGGGCCGGCCACAATCACAACGTCGAGCCCAATCGAATGCTTCTCTGGGACCGTATGGCGGCGTGGATGTCTTCGATGAGGTGGCCGTGGCCACCCGAGCCATTGTCGTAACTCTCGGTGCCACTTCGTCGTCTCGGAGTCAATCTGCGCTCGATCGGGGCCGAACTGCCGCCGAGAGATTCAACTGGCACCGAGAGTTGGCCGCCACCTCGACCACCTTGCGGCTACACCGGGTCGGGAGCGGATAACAGGGCCGACCCGGCCAGCCGGCGCAGTTCCCGACTCATCATCTCGTCGTCGACATCGGGCGATATGTTCGGAACCGAATTCAGCATCCCGAACACCGCTTCGACGACCGCACGAGCCACCTTCTCGGACGACGAGGGGTGCAAGCGCCGGTACACCTCCGACCAGATGTCGACGTAGCGCCTCTGCTTGCGTCGCAGGCGGCTGCGGTCCACGGCAGGGAGGTTGTGCGCCTCCTGGGCGTACACCGCCAGGATCGCCTTCTCCTCGATCGCGAAGTCGACATGAGCGCCGACAAGCGTGGAAAGGACCACCTGGGGATCGTCTCCCTCGGACGCGGCGGCGGCGCCTTCGAGCAAACGGTCGATGACCCGGTCCAGAAGCGCAACCAGTATCTCCAACTTGTTTCCGAAGTGACGGTACAAAGCCGCCCCGGTCACGCCGGCCGCAGCCCCGATGTCGCTGACGCCCACGGTGTGGAATCCCTGACTGGCGACGAGTTGGGCCGCCGCCGCCAGGATCTGCTCCCGCCGCTCCCGGCCCCGCCGGGTGGATGCCGGTCGGGAGGTCTGCATCAGTAGGACTTCGGAAGGCCCAGGGAGTGCTGGGCCACGAAGTTGAGGATCATCTCGCGGCTTACCGGTGCTATGCGCAGGAGCCGGGCCAGCCCCCAGAGGTCCGCCAGTCCGTACTCCGACGCCATGCCGTTGCCCCCATGAGTTTGGATGGCGGCGTCCAGACAGGCCAGTCCGGCGTCGGCCGCCGCGAACTTGGCCATGTTGGCCGCCTCTCCGGCCGCGGCCGGATCGGCATCATGGTCGTGGAGCCAGGCGGCCTTGGAGATCATGAGGCGAGCCAGCTCGAGCTGGACCTTGGCCTCGGCCAGCGGATGGGCCACCCCTTGGTGGGTACCGATTGGCACACCCCACACCGATCGGTCCCGCCCGTAAGCCGAGGCTTTGCTCAAGGCGTACCGGCCGATGCCGGCCGAGAGGGCGGCACCGGTGATCCGTTCCGGATTGAGGCCGAAGAAAACGAGCCTCAGACCGTCGCCTTCGGCGCCGAGCCGCCGGGAGGCCGGGACCTCCACATCGTCAAAGTGCAAGGTGAACTGCTTCTCCGGCGAGGCTATCTGCACAGGAATGATCGTTCGTTCGAGCCCGGGCGAGTCCCGGTCGACGATGAACAGGCTGAGGCGACCCCGGCCGTCCACATCCACCGACGTCCTGGTGACGACGAGCAGATGAGCAGCCTCGTCCACCCCGGAGATGTAGGTCTTGGTCCCGTTCAGCCGGTAGGTGTCGCCGTCCCGATCGGCCACGGTGCTCAACCGGTGACTGTTCGAACCTGCGTCAGGCTCGGTGATGGCGAAGGCCATCTTCTCACCCGCGGCCAGACCCGGTAGCCACTCGTGCTTCTGCTCCTCCGTACCGAACCGGGCGACCAGTTCGCTGCATATGGCGCCGCAGACGAGAATCAACAACAGCGGGCAACCCTGGGCCGCCACCTCCTCGCAGACGATGGCCAGCTCGAGTATCCCGGCGCCTCCCCCTCCGTAGATCTCGGGCAGGTGGACGGAGAGGAAACCGTGATCGGCCATGGCCTTCCAGAGCTCGTCCGTCTTGTCGCCCAACCTCACCTTCTCGGCGTAGTAGCCGTGACCGAACCCCGCCGCGAGGTCCCGGACCGCGGTACGCAGCAGAACCTGCTCGTCTTCTTCTCGGAAATCCATCGGGACCTTCTTGCGCGCCGAAAGTGATTGACGATTAACATACCGCGAAGTCCGAGCGACCAGGCTGACTCATTGAGACCGGGAGAGAAGCCGTGCAACCAAGCGAGAAATGCCAACCCTGACGACGTCCGTGGACGCCTCCAGCGAGACCTTCCGGAACAACCGGAAGGGAATGCTCGAGCTCCTGGCCGCTCACGGGACCGAGCTGGCCAAAGCCCGGTCAGGAGGCGGACCGCGTTATCAGGAGCGTCATCGCCAGCGCGGCAAGCTCCTGGCTCGAGAGAGGATCGAGCTTCTGCTCGACGTGGGCGGCCCGTTCCTGGAGCTGTCACCACTGGCGGCTTGGGGCAGTGATTTCCAGGTCGGCGCCAGCATTGTGACTGGTATCGGAACCGTGTCCGGGGTGGAATGCGTGATCATCGCCCACGACCCGACGGTCCGCGGCGGGACCATGAACCCGTACACCCTGAAGAAGAATCTGCGGGCGCTCGAGACGGCGCGGATCAACCGCCTTCCGGTTGTCAATCTGGTCGAGTCCGGTGGTGCTGACCTGCCGACCCAGGCGGACCTGTTCGTGCCGGCCGGGCAGATCTTCCGCGATCTGACCGAGCTGTCCGCCCTCGGGATACCGACGATCGCGCTCGTCTTCGGTAACTCCACCGCCGGAGGGGCCTACGTCCCCGGCATGTGCGACCACGCCGTGATGATCGACCAGCGCGCCAAGGTCTTCCTCGGCGGCCCCCCGTTGGTGAAGATGGCCACGGGCGAGGAATCAGACGACGAGGCTCTCGGCGGGGCCGCCATGCATTCGCGGGTTTCCGGGCTGTCGGACTACTTCGCCACTGATGAGGTCGATTGCATCCGGATCGGCCGGGACATCGTGGCCAACCTCAACTGGCGCAAGCTCGGGCCCGCGCCCCGGTCCGATCCTGACGAACCGCTGTTCGACGCCGACGAGCTGCTAGGTGTGGCTTCTATCGATCTCAGAGTGCCGTTCGACCCCAGGGAAGTCATAGCCCGGGTCGTCGATGGCTCCCGCTTCGAGGAGTACAAGTCCCTCTACGGCACCAGCCTGGTCACCGGTTGGGCCTCCATTTACGGATATCCCGTCGGAATTCTTGCTAACGCGCAAGGCGTGCTCTTCATGGAGGAGTCGAAGAAGGCCACCGAATTCATCCTGTTGGCCAACCAGACCGATACGCCGCTCATCTACCTCCAGAACGTGACCGGCTACATGGTCGGGAGGGATTACGAGCAGGCCGGGATCATCAAGGACGGGGCCAAGATGATCAACGCCGTCACCAACAGCGACGTCCCGCAGATAACTCTGATCATCGGCGCCTCCTACGGTGCCGGCAACTACGGGATGTGCGGGCGAGCGTACGGTCCGCGCCTCCTCTTCACCTGGCCCAACGCCCGGATCGCGGTGATGGGACCGCAACAGCTGGCAGGCGTACTGTCGATAGTCGCCCGTCAAGCGGCCGAGGCCTCGGGCCGACCCTTCGACGAGGAAGCCGACCAGGCCCAGCGAACGGCGATCGAGCAACAGATCGAGCGTGAATCCTTTTCCTTCTTCAACACCGGAAAGGTCTACGACGACGGCGTGATCGATCCCCGCGACACCCGCACGGTGCTCGGTTTGGCCCTCTCAGCCGTGCATTCGAACGAGATCCGCGGCCGCCGAGGCTTCGGCGTGTTCCGCATGTAGGGAGATCTCATGACGCGGATCGAGAAGCTGTTGATCGCCAACCGCGGCGAGATCGCCGCCCGGATCATGCGCACGGCCCGCGAAATGGGAATCGCCACCGTGGCCGTCTATTCCGATCCCGACGAGGACGCCCCCTTCGCCCGGTTGGCGGACGAGGCGGTGCGCCTCCCGGGGGCCGGACCGGCTGATACCTACCTGCGGTCGGACTTGATCCTGGCCGCGGCCCGCACCACCGGAGCCGATGCCATCCACCCCGGCTACGGCTTCCTCTCGGAGAACGCGTCGTTCGCCCGAGCCTGCCAGGAGGCCGGGGTCATCTTCGTCGGTCCGCCTGCATCGGCGATCGACGCCATGGCGTCCAAGATCGAAGCCAAGCGCCTGATGGCCGAGGCAGGTGTACCAATACTCCCCGGATTCGTGGTGGAAGAAGGCGGCGAGGCGGGCCGGCTGCTCGACCAGGCCGAGAAGATCGGGTTCCCCGTTATCGTCAAGGCCGCCTTCGGGGGTGGCGGTCGCGGGATGCGCGTGGTCGCTCAGCCAGGTCAGCTGGCGGAAGCCCTGGCCCAAGCGGGGCGAGAGGCGGCGTCCGCTTTCGGTGATGGGACCGTGTTCCTCGAGCGCTTCGTGGAGGCACCCCGCCATGTCGAGGTGCAAATCTTCGGCGACCAGCACGGCAATGTCGTGCACCTGTTCGAGAGGGAATGCTCGATCCAGCGGCGTCATCAGAAGATCATCGAAGAGGCGCCCTCGCCTGCGGTGGATGCGTCCCAGCGGGAGCTGTTGGGACAGACCGCAGTAGCGGCGGCCAAGGCCATCGGTTACGTGGGAGCCGGGACCGTGGAGTTCGTGCTGGATCAGGGAGGTGACTTCTACTTCCTCGAAGTCAACACCCGGCTCCAGGTCGAGCACCCCGTGACAGAGATGGTCACCGGTCTGGATCTGGTCAGACTGCAGCTCGAGGTGGCCGTCGGTAAGCCATTGAGCGAGCGGGTGACAGAGGCGACTCTGAACGGTCACGCCATCGAGGCCCGCCTCTACGCCGAGAACGTCCCCGCCGGCTTCGCCCCGGCCTCCGGCCGGCTGCGCCGATTCCGCGTGCCGAGCTCCGGAACCGTGAGGGTCGATGCCGGATACCAGGACGGGTCCGTCGTGTCGACCTTCTACGACGCCATGCTGGCCAAGGTCATCGCGTGGGCGCCGGACCGAGACGGGGCCATCGACCGTTTGTCCGGCGCCCTGACCCGCTCGGCCATCGAAGGGGTGGTAACCAACCGCGCCCTCCTGGTGCGAACTCTGCGGAGTGACGATTTTCGGAGCGGGCGAACAGACACCGCCTTCCTCGAACGCCACGATCCCGCTGTCCTCGGACGTCCGCTGTACCATGCCGACGCTCCGGTCCTCCACGCCCACGCCGCCGCGGCCCACAAGATCGCGACGTCCGCCAGGGCCGGCCCGGTGCCGGCAAGCGTGCCCTCGGGCTGGCGCAACGTGGGCGGAGGCACCGCACCGCTCGCCTTCGAGATCGATGGCCAGCGCATCGCAGCGCCGGGCCGCATTCAGGAGTTCGGGGGGATCGAGGTCCTGGAGGTTGATGGTGCCGGCGTGTCGATCCTGAGCGACGGGGTGCGTCGCCGCTACCGTGTGGAGAGATCCGGGTCCACCTGGTACGTCGAGAGCTCCCTGGGCGACACCACGCTTGAAGAAATCGCCCGGTTCCCGGCACCAGAATCACTGGTGGCGGAGGGGTCGCTGGTAGCACCGATGCCGGGCACAGTCCTCTCGGTATCTGTGGCCGAGGGCGAATCGGTGGCCGCCGGACAGGTGTTGGTGACCCTCGAGGCGATGAAGATGGAGCACTCGCTGCGAGCCCCCGGAACTGGAACCGTATCCGAGGTGCGCGTCCAGCCCGGCGACCAGGTAGGCAGCGGCACCGTCCTGATAGTGGTTGACGAACACGAGGTCTCCGCTACCCGATGAGCGGAGATGCCCGGGAAGGGCGGTGAGGCGTGCCGGTGCAGATGGTCTCCCTTCTCCATGACCTCTCGACTGAGACAGATTTGTTGGTGCAGAGGCTCAACGCCGGCGGTGACGAGGTTTGGGACCGACAGACGCCGGCGCCGGGATGGACGGTCAGAGATCAGCTGATTCATCTCGCTTACTTCGACGATGCAGCCGTAATGGCAGCGGTCGACCCCCGCACCTTCAACGCGGGCAAGGAGGTCGCATTGCGCGACGTCGACGCGTTCACCGACTCGGTCGCCCGCAGGTACGCCTCCCTGAGCGGTCAAGAGGTGCTCGAATGGTTCGGCCGGTCCCGGGCCGAGTTGGATTCGGTCTACTCCGGTCTGGACCCGGAATCACGTGTGCCATGGTACGGACCCGACATGGGTCCGGCCAGCGCCGTCACAGCCCGCCTGATGGAGACCTGGGCGCACGGCCAGGACATCATCGATGGCCTCGGCCAGATCCGGTCCCTCTCACCCGGCTTGCGCCATGTCGCCCACCTCGGCGTCCGCACGCTGCCCAACAGCTTCAGGGCCCGGGCTCTACCGGTCCCCGATTCCCAGGTCCGCGTCGAGCTGGTCGCTCCGGACGGCGCAATCTGGGAGTGGGGACCCGCCGGGGTTCCGGACGAGGTGCGGGGACCGGCGCTCGACTTTTGCCTCGTCGTCACTCAGCGCCGCCACATCGATGACACCCGTTTGGCTACAACGGGTGTGGTTGCCAAGGAGTGGATGTCCATAGCGCAGGCGTTCGCCGGGCCGCCGGGCCGGGGCCGGCGAGCGGGGCAGTTCCCGGCGTTGTGAACCTTGAAGTCCGACGGTCGATGCGGCTACTGCGGCCGGGCCAGGATGGCTCCGGTCCGACTCGAACTGACGAGAATATGACGAGCATCCGGTAGCTGGTTGACGGCGGTGCCGCGGAGCTGCCGGGTCGCCTCGAGAGCGAGGTTGAGCCCGTGGATGTACCCCTCGCCGATCAAGCCACCGTTCGTGTTGCACGGCAAGGCGCCCCCGATCCGCATGTTGCCACCGGCTATGAAGTCCTTCGCCTCTCCGAACCCGCAGAAGCCCAGCCCCTCCAGCTGCATCAGGAAGATGGGGGAAAAGGCGTCATAGATCATCGCCGCGTCCATCTCCTCCCGCTTGAACCCGAAACGATCGAACAGCTGCCGGGCCAGGGCGACCGATCCCTCCATGATCGACAAATCCGGCCTGTAGTGGTCAGATGCAATCTCCTGCTCGAACAGCCCGGACCCACCTGCGGCAGCCACAACCACAGGAACGTTCGGCAAGTCGGAGGCCCTCTCCCGACTGGTGATGACGAGTGCGACGGAGCCGTCCGTCTGCTGGCAGCAGTCCAACAGGTGGATACAAGGCTCGACTATCCAGCGGGAGGCCTGATGGTCCGCCAGCGTGATCGGGCGCTGGTAGCCCCATGCCGCCGGGTTGGAGGCGGCGTACTCCCGGAACTGGACAACGGCCCGTCCGAAGTCCTCACTCGTGACTCCGTATTCGTGCATGTACCGGGTGGCGTTCACCGCCATCCACGAGGCCGGTGTGAGCACTCCGTAGGGCATGCACCACTGCGTGGCCGTCGAGCCCGAATGGGAGAACCCGGCGTTGGGGCGCAGCCGAGCGGCGCCGAAGGGGTTGGCCCCCGAGCGAGCCTTGATGGCCCGGTAGGCCACGACGACATCGGCCGCCCCGCTGGCCACGGCGACAGCGGCGTGGTACAGGACACCCATCGAGCCGCCGCCGCCGTAGGGTACGCGGCCCGAATAGCCGATCTCCTGGAATCCAACCGAACGGACCAGCTCCGTCTCCTCCACGGGATCGATGGTGTAGCTGACCAATCCGTCCACATCAGCGGCGGTGAGGCCGGCATCGGTGAGCGCGGCCACGATCGACTCGCAAGCCAGTTGGAGCTCGCTCCGCCCGGCGCCGCGGGAGAACTCGGTGGCGCCGATGCCTGCGATGGCTGCCTTCCCGCCGAAGAAAGGCTTGACTGCCGTCATGACGGAATCGCTTCGAACACCGGCACCTGGTGACCGCCGAGCGTGGGAACATAGGTGACCGCAACGGGCATGCCTATTCGTATCTCCGAGGGGTCCATGCCGCGCAGGTTGGACATCAGGCGCACCCCCTCCTCCAGGTCTATAAGGGCAGCCAGCACGGGATACTCAAAGGCCGGGTTCTGAGGATGATGGAGCACGGCAAAGCTGTACACGGTGCCCCGGCCCGACAGCTCCTGAGGCTCGAACTCGAGAGAGTGGCAGTGCGGGCACATGGGCCGGGGTGGATGCCTCAAGGCCCCACACCCAGAGCAGCGTTGCGCCACCAGCCGGGAGTCGTCCGCCGCGGACCAGAACAGCTCGCTGTCCTCGGTAACCAAAGGATCCGGTCTCGTGACCGATCCTTCCTCTCCTTCGGCAGATCCCCCCGTCCTTAGCATCTGCTATGCACTCTAATTACCGGGTGACCGGGTGGGCAAGGCCGGAACTCATGGTCCAGCACTTCTGCGGTTATCCTGATGGCACCACGGTCGATCTGAGGGAGGGACCATGTCACAGCGAGTCATTTCCGCCGACGACCACATTGATGTGACCCATGACCAGGTGAAGGCCCACCTGTCGCCAAGGTTTCACGACGACTACGACAACGCGGTGGCGAGCTTCACCACCGCGATGGCTTCCCGTCGTACGGCCGAGTCCAACAACCGGTGGCGCGAGCAGCAGGGTCTACCCCCGGAGACCGGGGGTGACCCCCTGGCCTACCGGCGCAGCCATCCGGCTCATGGGCGCCCCGGTCACACAGATCCGGTCGAGCGCCTGCAGGACATGGACACCGACGGGGTCGACGCCTCGTCGAGCTAC
The DNA here is from genome assembly GCA_963851245.1 of uncultured Acidimicrobiaceae bacterium. Taxonomy (GTDB): domain Bacteria; phylum Actinomycetota; class Acidimicrobiia; order Acidimicrobiales; family Palsa-688; genus CAWKOH01. The sequence goes on from CAWKOH010000001.1 coordinate 279,498, forward strand.
TGCGAGGTCAGCGCCTTCCGGTACCTGTACATGATCGAAAACGGTTGGCAGGAGTCGACCAGAGCCTTCAACCGCGCTCTGGCCGAGTTTGCATCGGCGGATCCGAAGCGGTTGATCGTTTCGTATCAGATACCGATCCACGATATCGATGCGGCCGTCAGAGAGGTTCGTTGGGCTGCAGCCGAGGGATGCAAGTCGCTACAGCTGCCCGTCTTCCCCGCCGAGCTGGGCCTTCCCGACTACTGGGACCGACGCTACGATCCTCTGTGGGCAGCCATCCAGGATGCCGACCTTCCGATCTGCTGCCACATCGGCCTCAACACTCAGCTCGAGAACCTGGCCCAGCGGGACCCGACGCCCCAGCGGGGGGTGTTCGTTCCCATGACGGCCCTATCGGCGGGAGAGGCGCTGGGAATGTGGGTCCTGACAGGCGTCCTGGAACGGTTCCCGCGATTGAAGGTGGTCTTCGTCGAACCAGGGATCGGCTGGGTGTCGTGGTGGCTGTACATAGTCGATGACATGGCCAGCCGCCAGGGCTATGAATTTCCGGGCTTGCAGCAACTGCCGAGCCACTACTTCCGGCAGAACATCCATCTGACCTTTATCGACGAACCGGACGTCATCCGGCACGCCCACGACCGCCTGGGGATACACAACATCATGTGGTCGTCGGACTATCCGCATCCCGTTTCCAGCTGGCCGAACTCGAAGCCGATCATCGAGACGCTCTTCGCCGGCGCCTCTGATGCTGATCGCGAGCTGGTGCTCGCCGGCAACGCGGCGCGGGTCTGGAGCCTTTAGTCACGAGATTTCGGCGAACTGCTCCGGGAGGAAGCCGTTCCGGGCCAGCCACGGTATGGTCCGTCTCAGGCCGTCATCCAGCGAGATCGGGTGGTAGTCGAGTCGCTCGCGGGTGCGGTCAGCAACGAACCACGGTTGGGGGAACTGGCGCTTCCCCAGAGCGATGAGGCTGGGGCCGAATCGCGCCACCATGGCCGGATCGTCCAGGCGGTCACGGCTGATATCGCTTACCCGGTGGCTGACACCTGCTATCTCGGCCGCCCGGTTACAGAAGAAGGGCATAGATCCCACGTCGGTTACCGGTCCGAAGGCCAGGTAACGCTCGCCGGCGCGGCCGCGATCAATGGCCGAAACGGCCGCCGCAGCCACGTCCTCGCAATACACCCACGGGATCGGAAAGGCCACATTGTCGGAGACCTCGCCCATGATGGCGGCGCAGATACGGGCATTGAAGCTGGGCGCCACCATGCTCCGTTCGGGCAAGGGAGACGGACCGTAAGCACCTCCCGAGATGACCACGCAGATGTCGCATCCCCGCTCGACCCGCGCCATGGCGTCCTGATAGGCGGCCAGTTTGGTCACGGTGTAGGGGTCATCGGAGGGGGAAGGATCGAGAGGCGAGTCCTCCGAGAGCGGAGCGTCGCGAACATCGAAGAACGTCGTGGTGCTGAGGGTCACGATCCGCCTGACGCCGGCTGCTTCGGCTGCGTCAAACAGGTTGGCGGTGCCTCGCACGTTCACGGCATGGTGTTCGCCGGCGGTCTGGGTGGCGCCGCCGAGCACGGCGGCGGAGTGAACGACCACCTCCGCTCCATCGATGACCGGCAACACATCCTCCCGGTTGACGATGTCGCCCCGGACTAGGTCAACACCCATGTCCTGGAGCGGAGCAGCATCGCTGGAAGGACGAACCAGGGCCCGCACCTTGTTTCCCCCGGCCACCAACTGGGCGGCGATGTTAGATCCGATCAGCCCCGTCGCCCCTGTCAGCAGTACGGTCGTCATTCTCCCTATCTCCGTTCCCCGTCTCCGTGCTGAGCACCTGAACATCGTTCAGGCACTTGGAACATAGCTCACGCCAGGCGTCTTGACAGTGTGACAGATTGGTGCACTATCTCACCGATGATGCGCCAATGAGTTACGACCTCCTCGAAGGTGTCCGCGTGCTGGAGCTGTGCATGGCCGTCGACGTGTCCGGTGACGGGGGACGCCAGGTGTTGATGGACCTCGTCAAGCGGTCTGATGTGTTCATCACCAACCTGCTGGCGAGCGCCCGGCGGCGGTTCAAAATCAGCCCGGGACATGGGAGGACATTGCCGAGCTCAAGTCCCTTGGCGCCATACTCTGAACAAGGACGATGGTCATGGTTGGGCCGCTCTCCGGTGTATCAGTACTCGAACTGAGTTCGGGACTCGGCGGCCTGGCCGCCGGCGCCCTTTTAGCTCAGCTCGGCGCCGAGGTCGTACAGGCGGCCATTCCCGGCGCCCCCGACCCAACCGACCCCGTGCGGATCTGGGCGGATCATCTAAAAGGGCACCTGACCGCCGGCCGCGGAGTGGCAGAGGGGACAGTGGAGCTACGCCGCAGGGCAGACGCCGTCGACGTGGTGCTGTCGGACCTGACGCCGGGGTCGCTGGAGCGTCTCGGCCTGGATGCAGTCACTGTTCTCGAGAGGAACCCTGACGCCGTCCACGCCTGGTTACCGCCGTTCGGGACGGCCGGCCGGTGGAGCCACCTGCGTTTCGACCCTCTCCTCCTGTCCGCCGTGAGCGGCTTCGCCGACCACTACCCCTCTGATCGGGATCAGCCCATCGCTCCCGTCGTCCCCACCCTTGGCTATCTCCAAGGTGCTATGGGAGCCGCCGCCGCGGTTGCCGGGCTGGTCGGCCGCCAGCGCCACGGCTCCGGTCGCTCGGTGATCGTCACGGGATTGCACGCGGCGGTGGCGGCTCTGGCCACCCTGATGACCCGCGGCATCGACGTCGACAAGGTGATCTCACCAGGACGCAGTCTGCGGGGAGCGCCTTTCTTCCGTCTCTACCAGGGAAGCGACGGAGAGTGGTTCTACCTGGCCGCTCTTTCGCCCAGCATCTTCTTCCGGGCCCTCGACGCGATTGGTCGCATGGACGTGATGGTGCGTGAGGAGGTGGCCGGGGAGTTCGCCAACCTCATGGCCCCTGAGGTCTCGCGTGCGGTCAACACCGAGCTCGAGCGGACTTTCGCGACGAGACCGGCGGAAGCCTGGCTGCAGATCCTCCGGGCGGCCGAGGTCCCGGTGGCACCGGTATGGTCGCGGGAGGCATGGAGCCGCAGCGAGATGTCCTCGGCGACCTCCGGCTGGACCGAGTTCGACCATGCCGGCGTCGGCCACGTTCGGGCCCCGGCCGGCCCGATCTCGCTGGATCGGGGGTCCGCTCCAGAACCCACCCCGGCCGTGGACGAGCCGATGGGGCCGGATGCCAACCGAAGGCTGCCGCTGTCCGGGCTGCGGATCGTGGACATCTCGTCCTATCTGGCCGCCCCCTTCGCCGGCGCATTGCTCGCCAACTACGGAGCCGACGTGGTCAAGGTCGAGCCCGGCGACGGGGATCCCTACCGGGTGCACAGCATCTCCCACGCCGTCGCCAACCAGCACAAGAGGTTCGTTGCACTCGACCTGCGCGACGCGAAGGCGCGAGCTGCCCTGCTGCAGTTGGTCTCCCGCAGCGACGTGTTGGTCGACAACGCTCGCGAGGGTAGCCTCGAGCGACTCGGACTGGCGGAGGCCACATTGGGTGAGTGCAACTCCGCGCTCGTGCGCTGCTCCGTCTCGGCCTTCGGCACCGCCAATCCGTGGTCCGCCATGCCGGGCTTCGACCCCGTGCTCCAGTCCCTGACGGGCCTGGCCTGGGCCCAAGGCGGACCGGGACGCCCCTCGCCGTCGACCGCCCCGGTGGTGGATATCGCTACCGGGTCTCTCGCGGCTCTGGGCATACTCTCGGCTCTGTTCCGGCGCGGCCTCGACGGTGCCGGCGGACACGTGCGGACATCCCTTGCCGCAGGAGCGGTGTTCCTGCAGTCAGCCGAGATGACGACGTACCGGTCTCGCCCGGAGATCCAAACCGGGGGTGAGGAGTTCGCGGGCCCGACCGCGGATCAGCACTACTACCGCACTTGCGACGGTTGGTTGGCGGTGTCGGCCCGCACCGGCACCGAGCGCCGGGCGTTCCGAGAACTGCGGTGGCTGCCATCCCGATCGAGCGGACAAGGGGAGCCCTCCGTCCAGGCCCTCGAACAGCTGATCGAGGCCGAGTCCACCATAGACATGGTCGACCGCTTGACTGTGGCGGGCATCCCGGCGGCCGGGGTGCTGCCACGGCAGGACGCCATCACCGACTCCTACCTCGCCGCCAACGGGGTAACCACCGTGCTGGAAGTGCCCGATCTCGGCCGGTTCCGCGTCGCCCGCTCCTACAGCGAGTGGCCCGGGACGGAGTCACCAGCCGGCCGAGCGGGGAGAATAGGCGCCGACACCTCCGAGGTGCTGCACGAGGCCGGTATCGATGACGTCTGGCTTACGGATCTCACGACCCGGGGCGTCGCCGTTGTGGAAGTCCGGATGGCTCCCTGACCGGGTCGACGACCGAGCCGACCGGCTCCCGATCCAGCTACGGTGCTCACAGGAGGAAGGAGACCGTCATGGATCTGGGATTGGCGGGGGCGACGGCTGTCGTCCAAGGCGGAACGAAGGGCATGGGACGGGCCGCAGCCGAGTACTTCGCGCGTGACGGCGCCAAGGTCGGGGTGATGGCCCGGACCCAGCCGGACCTCGACTCCACGGTCGCCGCCCTGCGCCAGCTGGGCGCAGTTGACGCGGTCGGCCTGCGCGCCGACATCACCAAGCCCGACCAGGTCGAGGCCGCCTTCCAAGAGGCGGCTGCCCGGTGGGGTGGGGAGCTGAACATCCTGGTGAACGCAACCGGACCGACCGACGTCGGTTCGTTCGAACAGCTCTCGGACGAGGACTGGATAGCGACTATCGACGTCGGTGCCCTCGGCATGGTGCGGTGCGTCCGCGCCGCTCTGCCCTTGTTGCGGAGGGCCGAATGGGCGCGGATCGTGAACGTGTCCGCTCACTCCACCAAGCGGCAGAGTGAATCCCTGGTGGCCTACACAGCTGCCAAGTCCATGGTCACCAGCATCACGAAGAACCTCTCCCTGGCCCTGGCCAAAGATCAGATACTCGTCAACACCGTCTCCCCGGGCAGTTTCGCGACCGAAAGCCTGCGTTCCTGGGCCGACAGTGTCGGCATCGATGCCGATGACCTCTACGCGGTGATGCGGGGGATCGACGAGCACTTCGGGCACCCGGCCCACCTCCCGCGCGCCGGTTCAGCGCAGGAGATCGGACCGGTCATCGCCTTCGTGGCATCGCGCATCAACAGCTACATGACGGGGGCCAATATCAACGTGGACGGCGGGTCGGACTTCACATGACGATCGAATGAAGCTTCCTGCCACCCCTTTCGAGATCGATGCCAGTTGGCTAACTGACCAACTGCAGGCCGGTTACCCCGGAGTTCAAATCGTTGATGTAGCGGTCGTCGACCATAACGAGGTCACGAACTCACACGCCAAGCTCCGGGTGGTCTCCGCCCGCGACCACGGTCTACCGGCCAGCCTGTTCTGCAAGATGGCCCCGCTCGACCCCGCTCGCCGGGGCAGCATCCTGGCCACGGGGATGGGCCAGCGCGAGACCCGCTTCTACGCGGCCGTGCCGCCCTCGTTGTCCTTGCGAGTCCTGAAGGTGTATGTCGCCAGGGAAGACGCCGCCGACGGAAGCTTCGTGCTGTTGCTCGAGGACCTTGACGCCGGTGAGTGCACGGTGTCGGACGGAACGACGAGCGTCAAGCCTGATGCCGCCGCCGTGGCCATGGAGGATCTGGCCCAGCTTCATCTCCGCTACACCAACCCTGATTACCGAAGAGATGAGCTGGGATGGGTGCCCACGTCGCGCCCCCTCAGCGACTACGGGGCCAGGCTGCTCCGATATGGCCTCGACCACCATCGGGACCGTCTTAGCCAGCCGTTCGCTCGCCTGACCGAGCTATACATCGACAAGGCCGCGGCCCTGAATGATCTGTGGCAGCAGGGACCGAAGACGGTCGTTCACGGGGACACCCACATAGGCAACCTCTTTGACGATCATGGCCGTACCGGTTTCCTCGATTGGGGGATGATCAATGTCACCACCCCGATGCGCGACGTCAGCTACTTCATGAACATGGCGCTGTCGATAGAGGACCGGCGCCTCCACGAACGGGACCTGCTTCGTCACTATCTGGAGATCTGGAACGCCGCTAGCGGGCTGCCCCTGAGCTTCGACCAGGCCTGGCTGGCGCATCGAATTCATGCCTCCTACTGCGTCCCCGCCAGCTGCCAGATAGTCACATTTCCCGAGAATGCAACCGAGCGGCGGCGGGTGTTCGCGAGCGCATTCCTGGCCAGAGCGGAGGCTGCCATCGAGGACCTGGAGGCGTTGGAAGCCGTATCGGCGGCGGCCGGGATATGATCCGCGGCATGGAGAGGGAGACGGACCGGCCTGTAATCATTGAAGCGGCTATCAACGGGGTTACGACGCGGGCACGCAACCCCCACGTCCCGATCGAACCGACCGAGATCGCCGCTGACACCCTGGCCTGCATAGAAGCGGGGGCGTCCATAATCCACCACCACATCGACCTCGCGGGTGTGAGTGAGGCGGACGCAGCCGAGCGCTACCTGCAAGCCTGGCGTCCGGTGCTGCGTCAGCGCCCGGACGCGCTGATCTACCCGACGATCCACGTCGGGCCGCCGCGGAGCTACGAGCACCAGGTCCAGCTGGCGGAAAGCGGCTTGTCCCGGATCGGCATCGTGGATCCCGGGTCTTTGAATCTCGGTGGTACGGATTCAGATGGCGTCCCGGCCGGGGGAATCGTCTACGCCAACTCCTTCGACACCATCGCCAGGGCGTTCCAGATATGCGCCGAGCACCGCCTCGGACCCAGCATGGCCATCTACGAACCGGGATTCCTGCGGACGGTGATGGCATGGTGGCGGGCCGGCCGCCTGCCCGAGGGCGCCATGGTAAAGCTCTACTTCTCCAGCGACGTGGGTTATATGGGCGCCCCGTTCGGGCTCCCCCCGACGGTAACGGGCCTCGAGGCCTACCTGGAGATACTCGGTGACGCCGGCCTGCCATGGGCGGCATCGCTGGTCGGCGGGGATCTCATCGCCAGCAACATCGCCCGCGTGGCGCTGGAGCGCGGCGGTCATCTGCACCTCGGGATCGAGTTCTACGGCGGCGATCGCCAGCCCACCAACGTGGAGCTGGTTACCGAGGCGGTCAAGCTGTGCTCGGAGGTGGGCCGACCGGTGGCCACTCCCGACGAAGCAGCATCCATCCTCCGCCTGCCGCGGGGGCAGGCCGCCTGATCCTCGACGGGGCTCACAGGGCGCTCACTCGAGGGCGGCAGCCAGGGCGTCGTGGTCGGCGGCGGCGGTGCCGAGCCGCTCCAGCAATGTCGACGTGATCGAAGGATCGACCTTGAGGGTGATGGCCCAGAGGAAAAAGCCGTAGAGGATTCCACGTCGGTACCCCAGCCAGGCCTCGTCGAACGACGGAACGGGGCCGCCACCGGCTCGGAGCCGGTCCAGGTAGTGCGTCAGCAGTTCGCGCTCGGTACGCCGCCGGTCCTCCACGGTCAGGGCCGAGACGATGTGGTAACCAACGTCGAGGTACCAGGGGCCCCGCTGCACCAATTGCCAATCGAGGAAGGAGGGCCGGCCGGCACCGTCCAGGAACACGTTGCCTATATGAGCATCACCGTGCAGGACCGACCACGGCGTCGTCGATGAGGACCGGGCAGCCAGGCCTTGGAAGGCAGCCAGCAGCGCTTCCGCGTCGCGGGTCGAGTCGGGAACTCCGGCGCCGATCGGCCCGTCGAAGTTCCCCCGGATATCCTCGATGCCCCTCATGCTGAAGTACGACTCGAGCCGGGGGACGAGCCAAGCCGCATCCCGCCAGCGGGGCGCCTCCCAGGTGCTCGAATGCAGCTTCGCCAGCTCCTCCAGGCTGGCGGCGGCCTGGTCCGGCGAGTACGGGCTGTGAGCGTCCAGGAAGGTGGCGCCGGCGACGACGACGTCCTCGGTTATCACCACACCGTGGCGGCTGCCCGGATCGACATCGGCGTACACGCTGCGCAGGGTCCGCACCCCGGAGGGCTCGGCCAGATATCGGTAGAAGCAGGCCTCGGACTCCCCCACGTGACGGTAGGGCCGCTGCATCTCGCTGAAATAACCTTTGGCGCACAGCGTAGGCGACAGGCCGCCCGGCACCCCCTCTGCACACTCGATTCGGAAGCGGGCATTGGTAGAGACCCGACTGACGACCGGGCCGGGTACGACGGCTGTGACTTCGACGCCGGGGAAGCGCTCAGCCAGCGCCGCCGTCAGCCACCCCGGCGACAGGAGTTCGTCCAGGGTGTCCGGGACCCTCAGTTCTGTCGGGTGGGAATTGGTCTTCTCATTCATCGTGTGGACCGTAGCTTTTCCAGTCTTTGCTGACTCGACCTTTCCATTGCGGCGGCCTCTTCTCGAGGAATGCCACTACCCCTTCCCGGGCATCGCCATGCGCCATCAGGTAGTGGTGGTATTCGGTCTCGAAGCTCTCGACTTCGGAAAGGGACAGGTTCCAGGAATCCCAGAGCAGCCGTTTGCTATAGGCCACCGATAGAGGAGCCGCGTTAGTCGCTATGTCCCTGGCTATTTCGATCGACGCGGGCAGCACCTGGTCGTTGGGCAGAACCCGACTGCACAGGCCAAGGCGTAGAGCCTCATGGCCATCGAACATGCGGCCGGTCAGAAGAATGTCAGCGGCCGCCCCCATCCCGACGATTCTGGGCAGAGTCCAATGTGAATAGGCGTCGCCCATGACCCCGCGCCGGGTCTGAACGACCCCGTACCTGGCATCGTCGGCGAAGATCCGGAGATCGCATTGAAGGGTGATCGTGAACCCCACGCCGATGGCGTGCCCGTTCACCGCGGCTATGACCGGTTTGCGCACCTGCCACGCTGTGAAGGGAAGGGCGGCCGCACTGAAGGTGTCCTCGTCCCTCTTGGCGAAGGTTTCGCCACCCGCCGTCATGTCGGCGCCGGAGCAGAAGGCCGGCGGAGTCCCTGTAAGCACCACGGCTCGGACCTCGTCGTCCTGGTCGGCTCGAACCAACGCCGCCACCAGGGCGTCACTCATCTCACCGTTGAAGGCGTTGCGAACCTCCGGACGGTGCAGGGTTATCACGGCAACATGTTCGTCAAGGTCGAACAGGACGGTCATCGTCCGCTACGGGCCGGAGCGTTCAGACCGGGCTCTCGCTTCGGACCGTCGCTCAGAGCAGCTTCGGAGTGGCGGTGTCGCTACCAGAGCGCAAAATGGTTCCGGGTCGGGCCTCGGTAAAGGCTCCGTCAGTGACTATCTCCTGACCGTCGACCAGGACGCGGTCCACGCCCCGAGCCCCGGCGTAGAGACGGCCGGCCGAGGCAGGCAGGTCGTAGCGCATGGCAATCGGGTCCGAACCGACCGTCGTCTCGTCAAAGATGACGATGTCCGCCCGGGCCCCTTCGCTCAGGCGGCCGCGATCATTCAGGCCGTAGAGGTCGGCCGGAACCTCGGTGAGCAGGTGGACGGCTTCCTCGAGGGGCAGCACCTGGTGTTCCCGAACAGCATGGTCCAGCAGGAGTGTGGTGTAGTTGAAGGTGGCCAGTAGATCCAGGTGAGCGCCGGCGTCGGACGCTCCTATGACGGCACGCCCGTCGCGCCAGACGTTCACCCGGGCCTTCCAGTCCTCGAGCGTCTCGGGCCGGGTCGAGCGGGCAAAGAGGGTCCTCAGTTCATCAGTGCAGACGATGTCGCACAGAGCATCAAAATCCGATTTGCCCTCTTGGGCGGCGATCTCGGCGACGGCTCGTCCTTCGTAGCGCTTGTTATCCGGGTGGTGGGTTTCGAGAATCACCTTGTCGGACCAGTTGGCCACGGCCACGCGGCCCCGGGCATCGGCGGCCAAGGCGGCCAGTTCGGCTCGGCGCTGCGGATCACGAAGCAGGGCCAGCTTGTCGTCAACGGGCAGCGCCATGGCATGCTCCCAGCCGGGGATCATGTCGAGGACGAACCCGGTGGCGAAGGAGAACCGGACGGGGATGTTGACCGGCATGGTCAGCGGGACCACCCGCCCGCCTCGGGCGGCCGCATAGTCGGCGCTCTGGAGCTTGCCCGTCACCTCTTCCTGATTCTGAGAGTTGACGAGCAGGAGATTCCAGTTGAGCGGGCGTTGCGCGGCCACCGACATCCGGCACATGAGATCGACGTCGTCGGGATCGAGAACCGGTCGGGCGTCGGGTATGTACTCCAGCGATGTTCCAGGAAACTCACGACAGACCGAGGCCAGGGCTATCAGTTCTGACGGATCGGCCCGCCTGGAGGGGACGGGATTTCCGTTGGCGTCATTGTGGGTTCCGCTTCGCGAGGTCGAGAACCCGATGGCGCCGGCCTCGAGCCCTTCCCGCAGCAAGGCGCACATCGTCGTCAACTCGTCGTCGGTGGCAGCACGTTCCGAGCCGGCCTCGCGCATTACCACCCGACGTAAAGCAGAGTGCCCGACCATGAATCCGGCATTGATGGCCAAGGAGTGGTCCAGCCGGCTCAGGTACTCCCCGGTAGTCGTCCAGTCCCAAGGCACCCCGGCGTCGAGGGATTCGAGCGGCATGCCTTCAACCCGGGCCAGCATCCGCTTCAGGTAATCGGCCTGGGAGGGATCTAGCGGAGCGATAGTGAACCCACAGTTGCCGGCCAGGACGGTCGTGACTCCGTGGAGTGGTGAAGGGCTGAGGGTGGGATCCCAAAACGCCTGGGCATCGAAGTGGGTGTGCACGTCGACGAAGCCGGGGGCCACCACACGACCGTCGGCGTCGATCTCCCGGGCCGCACGCTCGGTGATAGAGCCGATTTCCACCACCCGTCCGTCGGTCACCGCGACATCCGCCCGCCGGCGCGGACCGCCGCTACCGTCGATGACTTCGCCCCCCCGAATAACCAGATCCAGCATTGAGCGCTACCTCCGGGGTCTTGTTGGGATTCCTCGCTGCAGACCTTACATTCTTTACAGCATTGGAGGCGACCGCCACGACCTCCCGGGCACTCCACATCTTGGATAAGTTTTATACTTTCTGGGCGGGGGACCGCTTTCTGGGCCGGAGACAAGAGTGCACGGAAGAACAGCAGTCGTCGGGATCGGGGAGTCGGTCTACTACCGCCAGGGACGTTCCCCCGATTCGGGTCTGAAGCTGACGGCTACTGCCGTGCACAACGCCCTCGAGGACGCCGGGCTCAGAGCGAACGAGGTCGACGGCCTGGTCACATTCATGGATACCTCCGTCCGCCCCCATGCCAACGTGGCGTCATGGTTGGGTCTCGGCGACCTGGCCTTCTCGGCCAACCCGATGAGCGGGGGTGGCAACCTCGGTGCGGCCGCCATCGGCCTCGCCGACGCCGCCATATGTGCCGGTTACGCGACGACGGTCGTCGTTTACCGCGGGCTGGCGCAGGGCGCCGAGGGCCGGTACGGGCAGAACCGGGGATCCGGTCCGGCGTCCGGCGAGCAAGCCTTCCTCACCCCGTTCGGGGTGGCCGCACCGGTCGTATCCAATGCTCTGCGCTCCACTCTCTTCATGCACAGGTACGGGGTGACACAAGACCAGCTGGCCGAGATCGCGCTCGCCGATTACCACCACGCCCAGCGCAATCCACGCGCCGTCATGTGCGGACGTCCACTCAGCCGAGAGGAGTACCACGCGTCTCGCTGGATCGCCGAGCCCTTCCACCTCTTCGACTGCTGCCAGGAGAACGACGGGGCGGCGGCCGTCGTCATGACGTCCGCGGAAAGGGCCGGCGACCTGCGCCGGAAACCGGCGTACATCCTGGCCGGGGCGTCGGGCATGGAGCCGTTGGGCGGGCTCTGGGCCTTCGCCGACGAGGCGTGGCCGAACGGGCGCTTTCGCCGCCCCGGGCGCCGCCTCTGGGAGCGGGCCGGAATAGGGCCGTCCGACATAGACGTGGCCCAGTTCTACGAGAACTTCTCGGGCACCACACTGCAGGCGATCGCCGACATCGGCTTCTGCCGTCCCGAAGAGGTGGGCGAGTTCGTGTCGGACGGCAATCTCCGGTGGCCAGACGGAGGACTGCCCTTCAACACGTCGGGCGGGAACATAGCCGAGGCCTATATTCACGGCTTCCAACTGGTCCTCGAAGCCGTTCGCCAGGTTCGGGGCGAGTCGACCTGCCAGGTCAGAGACGTCGAGTTCAGCTTGTGCGTAAGCGGACCGGGGACCCCGCCGTCATCCGCCGTCATCTTTTCCCGGGGTCGGTAGAGTGACTGGCCGCCCGGACCGTTCCGCCCGCTACATGCCGGATCAGTGGACACTTCCGGAGCTGTCGTCAGAGAACGCGCCGTTCTTCACCAGCGGCGAGATCAGCCTGCAGCACTGCTTGGCCTGTGGCCACGTGCAGCATCCACCGGTGCCCATCTGCGCCTCATGTCAGTCGACCCACTTCGAGTACCGGGCCGGCTCGCGGACGGGGGTCATCGAGAGCTTCACGATCGTGCACCACCCGGTCCACCCCATGCTCGTAGACCGGGTTCCATACAACGTGATCGTGGTCGCGCTCGACGAACCGGGCGGAGTGCGGATAGTGGGCAACCTGTTGAGGGAGCAAGGCCAGTCGATGGCTATCGGTCTGCGGGTGTCGGCCACCTGGGCCGAGGTCGGTACAGACCAGGTCAGCGGGGGCGGCTCGGCCCACGGTGACGGCTCGGCCCGCCTCTTACTCCCCCAGTGGGAGGTGCTCGATTGACTGAACTACAGCCGGCTCACGCGCTCAGCGGCGTCCGGGTGGTCGAATACGCCGACGAGCTGGCTGAGTATTGCGGCCTGGTGCTGGCGGGCCTGGGCGCCGAGGTGGTCAAGGTCGAACCGCCCGGAGGCAGCCCCACTCGTCGGATCGGGCCGTTCTACCAGGATGTTCCCGATCCCGAGCGGTCCCTGTTCTTCTGGAACTACAACCGGGGCAAGAGATCGATCGTCGCCGATCTGGACGCCGCCGAGGACCGAGCCCAGGTTCTAGGCTTGCTGGCCCGGTCGGATGTCTTCGTCGATTCGAGCCCCCTGGGCCGGCTGTCCGAACTGGGGCTCGGGCCGGACGCCCTTCACCAACGATTCCCGCACCTGATAGTGGCCCGGGTGACGCCCTTCGGAGAGGACGGACCGTGGGCCGGTTACCGAGGGTCGGACCTGGTCCATCTGGCTCTCGGTGGCCCGATGATGAACTGCGGCTACAGCCCGCAGCCCGACGGCAGCTATGACTTGCCGCCTATAGCCCCGCAGGCCTGGCACGCCTATCACATAGCCTGCGAGCAAACCGTCCTCGCCATCCTGGGCGCGCTCGTTTTCCGGGGCCAGACGGGCCAGGGGCAGGTTCTCAGCTGCGCCGTGCACGAGGCCGTGGCCAAGAACACCGAACTGGACCTCATGAACTGGGTCATGCGCCGGGCCGTGCTGCACCGCCAGACCTGCGCCCACGCCATGGAGGAGGTCTCCCCCGGCTCCAACCTGTCCTACACCAAAGACGGTCGTTGGTTCATCACCTCGCTCATCGGGGCTCGGGACCGGTCCAATCTGGTGGCGTTCCTCGAGCGATACGGAATGTCGGGCGATCTGGTCGACACCGGTCCGGTGTTGAGCGGGGCCCGCTCCATACCCGGCAGCGGAGCCGGGGGAAGTGACCTGGCGCTGCACACCCAGGATGTCCTGCAACGATTCATGCGCCGCTTCACCTACGAGACGCTGCCCTGGCGGGAGATGCAGGACGCCGGCATCATCTGCGTTCCCATCAGGCGGCCCGGCGAGAACATCGACGACGAGCACTGGGTCCGGCGCCACACCTTCGGCCCGATCGAGCATCCGGAACTGGGGCGCTCGTTCACGTACGTCACCGGCAAATGGCGCTCGTCCGAGACGGAGTGGGCGCCCGGCCGCCGGGCGCCATTGCTGGACGAGGACCGGCGCCAGGTGCTGGCCGAGCTGCACCGCCCTGACCACGCAACGGAAGAGTCCGACACCGGGTAAGCTGGCACCAGGGCCGGAGATCGGCCCGCGGCCGGCCGGCCGCCCTGGACGGGATCCGGGTCCTCGACTTCACCTGGTTCCTGGCCTCCGCGGGAGGCACGCGGTTCTTGTCCGCCCTGGGAGCCGAATGCATCAAGGTCGAGTGGGCCAGCCACCCCGACACGCGGATGGGAGCCATGGCTCCGGTCGGGGGCCGGGAGGCCCGCCGCACGGCCAACGCACCACTGACCGGGGTCACCGACCCGGACATGGGTGGCCAGTTCAACAACAAGAACGCCGGCAAGAGGGGGCTCTCCCTCAACGTCGGGCACCCCCAGGGCCTGCAGATAGCCCGCCAGCTCGTCGCCGTCTGCGACATCGTCGCCGAAGGATTCTCGCCCGGGGTTATGGAGAGGTGGGGTCTCGGCTACGACGAACTGCGGGCCATACGCCCAGACGTCATCTACGCCCAGCAATCCGGAATGGGTTCGTTCGGCACCTACGGAAGGTTCCGGGCGGTGGGACCGATCGCGGCCGCTCTGGCCGGCACCTCGGAGATGTCCGGCCTGCCCAGCCCGGCCATGCCGGCCGGATGGGGCTACTCCTACCTCGACTGGATCGGCGCCTACAGCTTCGCGGTGGCCATGCTGGCAGCCCTCTACTACCGCGACCGGACCGGCCGAGGCCAATGGGTTGACGCCTCGCAATGCGAAGCCGGGATCTACCTGGCCGGAACAGCGGTCCTGGACCGGTCGGTCAACGGCAGGGAGTGGGCCCGGTACGGCAACCGCTCTCCCTTCCAGCCGGCCGCCCCACACGGCGCCTACCCCTGCTCGGGAGAGGACCGGTGGGTGGCCATCGCCTGCTTCTCCGAAGACGACTGGGTTGCCCTGGCTCACGCGGCCGGGCAGGATGACTGGCTGGCCGACCGCCGGTTCACCACCCTGGCGGACCGGCTTCGACACGAGGACGCTCTGGACGCCGAGGTGGCGGCGTGGACCCGTACCCGTGATCGGTACGAGGTCATGCACCTGCTTCAGGCTCGCGGCGTGGCGGCCGGCGTTTGCCAGACCGCAGAGGATCGGTGCGACACGGATCCTCAGCTCGCCCATCTCGGTTGGCTCACCGAGGTGACAGGGACCAAGATCGGCACCTGGCCGGTAGCTGAAGTACCCGTGAAGATGTCGCGCACGCCGCCGTACATCGGGGGGATGATCGACCGGGGCGCCCCCTGCTACGGGGAGGACAACGAGTACGTGCTCGGCGAGATCCTCGGCTACACCACCAAGGAGATCCGGGCCCTGCAAGCCGATGGAGTCATCTGAGGTCTGGCGGCGGCGGGGGGTGCCAGCGCCCGGCGATTGACCGGAATCCCGCCTGCGGGATAGTTGTGACATGCTCGGGCGACTTCTTTGACCGGCCGGAGGGACGACTCGTGGATATGCCTGCCTACCCGACGACGCTCTGGGAGCTGCTGGCCCAGAGGGCCGAACGGGATCCGGATCGCGTGCTCATCGAAGATGACCGCGACCGCACCTTGACCGCGGCCCAGTGGGCCCGCCGGTCCGAGGAGGTGGCGGCCGGGTTGCAGAGCCGGGGAATAGGCGAGGACACCGTCGTCTCCTGGCAGCTTCCCACAACCATCGAGGCCTGTGTCCTGATGATGGCGCTGGCCCGCCTCGGCGCCGTCCAGAACCCGATCATCCCGCTGCTGCGCCGCCGCGAGGTCGGCTTCATCGTGGGTCAGACCGGATCCCGCCTGCTCATCACTCCGGCAGTCTGGCGCAACTTCGATTACGCAGCCATGGCCGCCGAGATCGCGGCCGAGACTGGCGTCGACACACTCACCCTGACCGACGAAGGCCTGCCAACCGGAGATCCCTCTGCCATTCCGCCACCGCCGGCGGGAGCGGGCCAGCCGGTGCGGCACATCTACTACTCGTCGGGATCGACCGCCGACCCCAAAGGGGCCCGGCACACAGACAAATCGGCCATGAGCTCGGCTACCGGGACGATCCTCGGGTACGAGGTCCAACCCGAGGATTGCATCCCGATCCCGTTTCCTTACACCCATATCGGTGGCATGGCCCTCACGGTTGCCAGCCTGTACACCCGGTGCCGGCTCCTGCTCGTAGAGATCTTCGACCCCAAGAGCAGTCCTTCGGTGATCGGCCGCAAGGGTGGGACCCTGCTGGGCAGCGCCGTGCCCTTCTTCCACGCCTACCTCGAGGCCCAGAAGCAACACGGCACCGAGCCGTTGTTCCCGCGCCTCAAGGCTTTCAGCGGTGGTGGGGCCCCCAAGCCGCCGGAGCTGTACTACGAGATGAAGGAGCTGTTCGGCACCGGCATCGTCTCGAGCTATGGCCTGACCGAATGCCCGATCTCGACGGCGGGCACCCTCGACGACAGCGACGAGGACCTGGCCCACACCGAGGGCCGGGTGGTGCCGGGCGTGGAGCTGCGGGTCGTGGGCGACGACGGGCGGCGACGTGGCCGCGGGCCAGGAAGGGGAGCTGCGCCTGCGGGGCCCGCAGCTCTTCCAGGGCTACGTCGACAGCTCGCTCGACGCCGAGGCCTTCGACGACCAGGGTTTCTTCCGGACCGGTGACCTCGGGATCGTCGGGCCCCGGGGCCACGTCCAGATCACCGGACGGATCAAGGACATCATCATCCGCAACGCCGAGAACATCTCGGCCCAGGAGGTCGAGGACGTTCTGTACAGCCACCCAAGGTGGCCGACGTGGCCGTCGTCGGCGTGCCCGATGCCGTCACCGGCGAACGAGCCTGCGCAGTAATCGTGCTGGCCGAGGGAGCCGGATCGCTGTCCCTGACCGAGCTGGTGGAGTTCTGCCGGGAGCAGAAGCTCGCCAACCAGAAGATCCCCGAGCGACTCGAGATCGTCGACCAGTTGCCGCGCAACGCTCTCGGAAAGATCCTCAAGCGGGAGCTGCGGTCGACCTACAGCGACACAGACGCGGCCCAGTCTCCGGTAGACGATGATCGTCTGGATGGGCTATCCCGCCGAGGCGGAGAGGTGGTTCAGCTAGCGGCGGGGCCGTCGGGGGCCGCAGGCGGATCGCGACCAGGCCTAGCGGCTAGCCAGCTAGGCGCTTAGGGGGATCTCGGCCGCATGGCGGCACTCGAGACCCTTCCACCACATGACGCCGTCGCCATCGCCGATCATGATGCCGGTTCCCCTGACGGCTCTCCAGGCGGCCACGCCCTCCTCGCACGCCAGGTGGACGCTCGGCAGGCCACGCTTGGCGAACAGCATCGATCAGGGTGCGCTCGTCCCAGTCGCGGGGGACTACTGGCACCGCTCCGAGCCCTTCCAGCGCGGAAATAGCGGCCGATCGATCCTCGAGATGGTGGGCACAGCACAGCACGACCACGTGCTGCCCGGGTCGCACCCCCAGCGACTTCAGCCCCCGCCCCAGCCGCTTGGCTCGCTCGAGAACCTTAGGGCCGAGCGTGGCGTCGGAACCGGCCGACCTCCAGGCCGGCATCCTCGGCGTCCCAGATCACGGGACGACCGATCAGACGCGGACTAACGAGTGTAGCTAACATGCCGTGCCTCCAAGCATACTTGACAGTGGCGTCTCATTGTCAAGGGCTCACCGACTATTGCCGCCGATCGGGGTAGAGCTGGTTGCGGAATTGTGGCAAGACATCCTCGTTCAATCCCCACAGCTCGCGAATGGTGGCGCCGCCGTCCACGATCAGCGTCTGTCCGGTTATGCGCTCCGAGAGGACGGAGCACAGGAACAGGACGGCGTTGGCGATGTCATGGGCTCGCGGCGGGGCCAAGGGGATTGGCGGCATCGACGGCATACAGCCCCTCGGGCCAGTCCTCGTTGCCCCCTCCGACGTTGCCGGGCGCCACCGCGTTGACCCGGATCCCGTAACGGCCGAACTCCTGGGCGAACGTCTTGGCCAGTGAGATGACACCCGCCTTGGCCGCGCCATAGGGGGCGTGCATGGCGGCGGCGGCGATGCCGTCGACCGACGCCAGGGCGACCATCGAGCCGCCGGTGCCCTGCCTGATCATCTGCTTGCCCACCGTCTGGAAGAGGTAGAACACCTGGGTCACGTTGTTGAGGATGGTCCACTGCCAGTCCTCCTCGGAGAAGTCCTCCGCCTTGTCCCATTTGGCCCCGCCGATGATGTCGACGCAGGCGTTCACCGATCCCAGCCTGCCGCGGCTTCCTCAACCGCTCTCTGCACCTGGTCCGGCACAGTCATGTCGGCGATGATCGGGAAGGCCTTCCCGCCCTTGGCCTGGATCTCCTCGACGATGCCGTGAGCCCGGCTCTCGTCGATGTCTATGCATGCGACGGTGGCCCCGGCGTCCGCCAGGTTCAGGGCGCTGAACCGGCCATGGCCGGCCCGCTCGGGGATGTAGCCGGCGCCGGAAACGATCGCTCCCTTGCCGTCGAGCCCCAGGTCGATCATCTCGTCCTCCTTGTGTGGTGACGAGGCGCCGAGGGCGCCTTTGATACCTAGCGTCTCTGGTCGTCTAAAGGACCTGCGTAGCGGCACTGTCCCGCATCCGGGAC
The DNA here is from genome assembly GCA_963851245.1 of uncultured Acidimicrobiaceae bacterium. Classification (GTDB taxonomy): domain Bacteria; phylum Actinomycetota; class Acidimicrobiia; order Acidimicrobiales; family Palsa-688; genus CAWKOH01. Next base: position 298,028 of record CAWKOH010000001.1, read on the forward strand.
GTGCGGTGGATCGGGTCGGTGTCGATCTTGGGGATCACATGCCGCCCCATCAGGTCGATCATCTCCAGGGTGTCCTCCACTGTGGCCGTCCCGGTGCCGAAGATGAGCTGGTCGGCGCCGGACGCCTCCCACCGCCGGCATTGCTTCAGGGCCTCGTCGGGATCGCCGCAGACCATGCCACCTATCCCGGCCATGCTCTCGATGGTGGCGGCGTCATAGTCGGGTATCTGATCTGGCCAGAACGGGACGAAGTCGGGGTGGGGGAAGGTGTCGTGGTATCGGAACACCTGGGTCTGGAGATAACTCATGCGAGACCGAACCGCGGATTCGACGGCCTGGTCGTGGTCAGGCTTCACGAAGGCGGCCGTGGTGACACAGATGTTGTCGTTGACGAAGGCACCGACGGGCTCGGCGGAGGCGACGGCGTTCTTGTACACGCCGACCACCTTCTCCATGTCGTTGAGGTCGCCGATGGAGAAGCCGAGCACGCCCAAGCCCTTGTGGGCGGCCATCTCGTAGCTGGTCGTGTTGCCGGCCGCGTACCACATGGGCGGGTGAGGCTTCTTCCACGGCTTGGGCAGAATCTTGCGCGGAGGCAGTGACCAGTACTTCCCCTCGTAGCCCTCGTAGGTCTCCTGCATCCACATCTTGGGGAACTCCCCGATGACGTCCTCCCAGATCTCACGGGTGCGAGACAGGTCCGTCATGTCCGGGAGGAAGCCCAGGATCTCGTGGCTGCCGGCGCCGCGCCCGGTGCCGAACTCGAAGCGCCCCTGAGAGATGTGGTCGAGCATGGCGGCCCGCTCGGCCACCTTGGCCGGATGGTTGACCTGAGGAAGGGGGTTGAAGATGGCCGACACGATATGGATGCGCTCCGTCGCCTTGGCCAGGTATCCCGTCACCACGTCGTTGGCCGAGAGGTGGGAGTACTCGTCCAGGAAGTGATGCTCGGGTATCAATGCGTACTTGAAGCCGGCGCGGTCGGCCGCTTCGATGACGCGCAGGTCGCCCATGATGGACGTGTGCTCGGCATCCGGGTCTACGTCGCGCCGGAACTGGGGTACGTAGTTCTGGATAAAGATTCCGAATTCCACTTGCGTTCATCCCCTCTTGTAGGTCATGTCCCTCTTCCAGCCAGCCCGCACAACCGACAAGCGAGGTGGCCCATGGAGTGTCGGTCAGGCCATGTACACACCGCCGTTGGGCCGGATCACCTGTCCGGTGACGAAGCGCGAGGTGTCGGCGGCGAGGAACAGCATGCACCAGGCGATGTCCTCGGGTGATCCGGAGATCCCCAGCGGTGACTGCGAGGCCATCACGTCCGAGCACCTGGCCACGAGCCTGCTCGTCGACCGATCCGTCGGGATTGGTCCAGTTGCGGGAAGTCATAGAGGTCTCGACGAAACCAGGGGCCACGGCGTTGGCCCGCACACCCTTGGGACCGAGCTCGGCCGCAACGGTGCGGGTGAGCTGGATCACCGCCGCTTTCGTCATCCCGTAGACCGACAGCGTCGGGGCGGGCACCTCACCACCAGCGGAGGCCACATTGACGATCGAGCCCCGACCGGCAACCGACATGACCCGGCCGGCGGCGGCACATCCCCAGTACACCCCCTTGAGGTTGACCGCCAGGATGGCGTCGAGATCCTCCTCGCGTCGTGTCGACGACGAGCGAGTTGCGGATGATGCCGGCGACATTCGCCCAGACGTCGATGCGCCCCGAGGCCCGTATGGCCGGGCGGGCCAGGTCGTCCACCTCCGTCTTGGACGTGACGTCGGTAGGGGCGACCACCGCCCCCTCCACGAGCGAGGCCGTCTCCTCCAGGCCCTCCTCGGCCCGATCGGCCAGCACCACCCTGGCCCCCGCGTGACTGTAGGTGATCGCCGTCTGGCGGCCGATACCGCTGGCCGCACCGGTCACTACCGCAGTGCGGCCGTCCAGCGAAAGGGCGGTGGCCACGTCGGGCTGAACGCTGAGATGCGTTTCCCCGGCCTCGGCCCGGAGGCCCGAGATGATGTCCATCAGACCGTGGCGGTCGCCTGCACCCGGTGGCCGCGCTCCTCCAGCTTGGGCATGACCTCCTTGGCCAGCAGCTCCAGGGTGCGCATGACCTTGTCGTGCGGCAGCTCGCCGAACTGCACGTAGCAGAGCAGCTCGTCGACGCCGACCGACTCGTAGCGCAGGATCTTCTGCAGGCACTCCTCGGGCGTGCCGATGATGATCATGTCCTCCTTCTGGTAGTGCTCCACCGGGACCTCGCCGCGGATCACCGGCTGCAGCAGGGGGAACACTTTCTCCTGCTCCTCCGGGGACAGGTGGGGCAGCTCCCACTCCAGGGTGAACTCGGCCAGGTGCTTGTACCACCAGTTGACCGACTCCCACAGCCCGTAGGCGGCTGCCTCCTCGGCGTCGTCGTAGACATGCACCAGGGTGTACACGCCGACCCGGTCGTTCTTGACCCGGGTGAGCATGTCCTCCGGGCGGGCCATGGCCTGGGCGGTGCGGTAGGCCCGGATGTGGTCGGCCATCTTCTCGACCGGCTGGAGGAGGGCGAAGGAAAGCAGGCCGAGGCCGAGCTCACCGGCGCTGACCGCGCTGGTCTCGGATGCGGCCGCCTGCCAGCACGGCGGGTGCGGGTCCTGGAACGGCTTGGGGGTCTGCATCCGCTCCGGGAAGACGAGGTTCTCGCTGTCCCAGGAGAACCGCTCCTCCTCCCACATGCGTACGACGATCTCGACCGCCTCCCGCCACTGCGCCCGCGAGCGGTCGTCGGTCGGCACGCCGAATGCGGTCTGCTCCATCGGGGTCGAACGGCCGGTGCCCCACTCCACCCGGCCATGCGACAGGACGTCGACGGTCGCCACCTTCTCGGCCACCCGGGCGGGGTGGATGAAGCCGAACGGCATGAGGGTGACGCCGAAGCCGAGCTTGATCTGCTCGGTGGACAGGGCCAGGCCGCCCAGGATCGCCTCGGAGCAGGGGGAGGCGGAGCGGCCGTCGCGGAAGTGGTGCTCGACCACCCAGACGGTGTTGAAGCCGAGCTTGTCGGCGTACTGGATCTCGGCGATGGCCTCGTCGTAGGTGCGCTGCTCGGCGTCGCGCTGCCCGTAGGGATGCGGCTTGCTCCACGGCTTGATCTTGGGCTGGAACTCGTACAGCAGGTCAAGCTTCATCCCGTCCCCTTTTTGCAATATCGAAAATATCTTCGTAATCTGGGCTTCATTATGTCACGTCCGGCGCTGGCCGCCACCCGAGCCGTCGCCGTGCTCAATTTCCTCGCCGCCCACCCCACGGAAAGCTTCTCCCTCTCCGACCTGGCCGCCCGGCTGGGCGTGAACCTGGCCTCCGCTCACGCCCTCCTCACCGCGCTGACCGACGCCGGCTACATCACTCGACATCCCCGGCTGCGCACCTTCACCCTCGGCCCCTCGGTCGTGGCCCTGGGTACAGCCGCACTCGAGTGCCATCCGGTCATCGATCTGGCCCGCGACGCGGCCCGAGACTTGGCCCGCCAGACCGGGTTCGAGGTGGCGGTCACGGCCCCGGCCGGCGACCACATCGTCTTCCTGGCCCGCGCCGGCGAGCCGTCGGCTCAGGGGCTCTCCGCTCACGTCGGCCAGCACGTGCCGCTCGTTCCACCGCTCGGGTCGGTATTCGTAGCCTGGGGAGGGGCCGAGGAGTGGCTGGCCCGAGCGGACGACCCGGCATCGCTGGCGGCGGTGCTCGCCGGGGTGCGCCGGCGCGGCTACTCGGTCGGGCTGGAAGCCCGAGCGAGGAAGGGGCTCGGCTTGGCGCTGCACGACCTCGCCGGCCACCCGGCCGACGTCGAGCTGAAGGGCACGGTCAGCACCTACGTGGCCGACCTCGGCAGCGGCCGCTACCAGCTGGCGGAGCTGGTACCGACCCGCACTTATCAGGTCTCCATGATCGCGGCCCCGATATTCGGCGGTGACGGCCAGGTGGTGCTGGCGCTGACGCTTCTCGGCTTCCCGGAACGCCTGCGGGGCCGGGTCGTGGAAGCCTACGGAGAGCAGGTGCGAGACATCGGCCTGGTCGTGACCAAGCGGAGCCGGGGCCGGGTGCCGAATATCTAGAGACTGCGGTTCGGATCAGTCATGGCGATACGGGTCGGTCACGGCGACACGGCTTGGTCACGCCGATACGGCGACCCATAGGATCGGCGCCCATGGCGAGCGACGAGTTCCAGGCGTTTCAGGCCCAGATGGCAGCGGCGATGACCGGCGCCCAGCCGGCGTCGCTGGCGGAGCGCCGGGAACGCATGGAGATGGCCATGAGCCGGCTTCCCCTCGCCGAAGGGATCACCTCGACGTCTCTCGACGCGCAGGGGGTGGCGGTGGTGGCCTGCGCCCGGGATGAAGGCTCCGACGATCCCGCCCTCCTGTACTTCCACGGCGGTGGCTACCGGCTGGGATCGGCCACTTCGTACCGGGCCTACGGTTCCCACCTGGCCCGAGCCTGTTCTACCCGGGTTGTGCTGGTCGACTACCGCTTGGCTCCCGAGCATCCCTTCCCCGCCGCAGTCGACGACGCCCTGGCCGCCTATCGGTGGCTGCTCGGGGGCGGTCTGCCCCCGGGCCGGGTTGCGGTCGAGCGGGTTGTTGTCGGCGGCGATTCCGCCGGCGGAGGGTTGGCCGCGGCCCTGGCGTTGCGGGTCCGAGATGAGGGGCTACCACTGCCCGCAGGGGTGGTGTGCCTGTCGCCCTGGACCGACCTGACGAACCGGGCCGGCAGCTACACTCGCTGCGGCGAGAGCGATGCCCTCTTCTCCAAGATGTCGGCTGACGAAGCGGCCGGCCTCTATCTCGATGGAGCCGACCCGGCTAACCCCCTGGCTTCTCCAGTCCGGGGCGACTGGGCTGGCCTGCCCCCGCTCTTCATCCAGGCCAGCGAGTGCGAGGTGCTCGTCGATGACGCGACCGGCTTGGCGGATAAGGCGCGAGGCGCCGGCGTCGACGTCGAGCTCCATCTCTACAGCGACATGCCGCACGTGTGGCATATGCACTACCCCCTCTTCCCCGAAGCAGTGCAGGCAGTCGATCAGGTCTGCGACTTCGTGGCCCGGGTAACATCCCCAGGCTCGTGATCCGGAGATCGGGCCACGCTCTTCCGCTGTTACCGCCGATATTGCCGGCTTGACCTCGAAAGGGGCCGCTCATGAAGTTTCGAATCGCGATGCCTGGTACCAACCACATTCCGCCGGCGAACGATCACGTACCCGAAGCGGCGCAGTGGGCGACCCGGCTCGAGGCTCCGGATTTCCAGCGAATCGTTGCCGCTATCGACAACCTCGGCTACAGCACGATCGCTACCTCCGAGCACCTGGGCATGCCCTACTTCGAGGTGCCGAGATTGGGTCCGTTCTGGATGGACGCCCTGTCGGTTATGTCCTTCGTCGCTGGCGCCACCCGGCGAGTCAGGGTTGACACCAGTGTCCTCGTCCTCCCCTACCATCACCCGCTGCCGCTGGCCAAGGCACTGTCCACGATCGACGTCCTTTCCGGTGGCCGTCTGAATGTGTCGATAGGCGTCGGGCATGCAGTGCGGGAGTTCGAAGTCCTGGGCGTACCTTTCGAGGAGCGAGGAGCGATCACGGACGAGACCCTCGACGCCATGCTCGAGCTCTGGCGGGCCGACGAACCGTCGTTCCACGGTCGATACTTCCAGGTCGACGGCCTGGCCTTCGAGCCCAAGCCGGTCCAGCAGCCTCGCCCTCCGATCTACGTGGGAGGCAATTCCAAGCCGGCACTGCGCCGGGCCGCTCGCTTCGATGGATGGGAACCCAACCCGACCGAGTTCTCGGCGGAGGAGATGCCGCCCCTCATCGACTACATCCGCTCCCAGCCCGACTTCGCCGGCAAGGAGGAGACGTTCGAGATCAGCTGGGTGGGCACGCTTCCAGGCCTGGCGAGACCGATCTTCGCCGACCTCTCCGATGGGGAACGCGCCGACTACGGGGGCCGGATCGCCGAGCGGCTGGATTACGTGCGCACTCTGGGGGCCACGACGGTATCCGTCCCCATGCCGATCACCCAGTCCGCTGACGACTATCTCGACTTCGTCACGTGGTTCGACCAGGAAGTGATCGCCAAGGTCGGATGAACCGCCGGCGCCACGTCGCCGGGACGGCGGCATGTCGCTGGTGCAGCAAACGAATGACCCCGGAGATGGGCTGCGAGACACGAGCCCACTTCGCGAGCTCTGGGGATGACCAGCCGGGGGTGCCATACGGTTGGTGACGCCGGTGGACGTTCAGGACGTGTTTGGTGCTCGGGGGGCCCTGGGTCCGAGTAGTCCGGCCTGTCGGTCTTGTTCGGTTTTGATTTGGTGGTCTTTGTAGCAGCGGGCCTCGAGGTTGGCGTATTCGGTCGGACCCCCGTTGGCGACGGGGTTGACGTGGTCGTATTCGAGGCTCCAGGGGCTGCCGCAGTCGATGCAGGCCCGGCCGGTGAACTCCGGTACTGGGCCCAGGTCCAAGGCGGTGCGCAGGGGGGCGGGCAGGTGGCGGCCGAAGTGCTTGATTGTGTGGATCTGGACCCCGTCGTGAAGGACGGCTTTGACGAAGGCGTCGCCGGCCAGTTCTTGGGCCACCTCGACTGGTATGGGCCCGCCGCCGATGATGTGGCAGGGCTCGCCGGGGTGGGTGTGACCGCGCCGCCAGGCGAAAAGGTCGCACACCAGGACCAGCTCGGTGTGGTCGGGCCGCTGGGGGCCTTCACCATCGGCGCCGGTTCCGGCGCCGACGACCAGAGCGGCCAGGGCGTCGGCGGCGTGGGCCTCGAACCGCTCGCCGGTGTCCCCCTGGGCCCGAGCGGCCCGCCGGCGGCGCAGGGCCGCGGCCTCTATCCGGCGCACGAAGGGCAGGCCGGTCTCAGGGGGCAGGGCGAAAGCGCCGCGGACCATCCCGTCACGGTCCTGCCAGTGGCGGAACTCCCGCAACTGGAACTGCCGCCGGCGCAAGGCGGCCGGGTCGGTACGGGCTTGGCGGTGCTGGCGGGCCCGGTCCCGCAGCTCGGACAGGTCCGAGTGGCGGGCCAGGTCCAGCAGTTCGGCCTCGGCCCCGTGGGTCTCCGATTCGGCCTTGGTGATCTCCCCCGCCTGTTGCAGGGATATGTCGCCGGACAGCAGGGCCTGCTTGGTGTCGGGGCAGTGGTCCAATCGCTGGGCGGTCTGCAACGCCTCCCGGGCCTGGCTGCCCGTGGTGCCGGACTGGCGGGCCAGCCACGCCGCCCCATCCTTGAACCCCCGCTCCCTATGGGCCCCGGCCCGGGCGGCTCGGGCCAGAGCCAACAACCGGACTGTGGCGCACGCCTTCTCGGTCACGGCCAACTCATCAGCCAGGCGGGCCCAATCGGCACCGGAGAACTCCCCCGGCTCGAACCGAGCCAGAGCCTCCCGCAGAGCAGCCGCGGCCGCCAACGCCGGACCCGACACGTCACCTCCTCAGCTCCAAATCCTGAGGAGGCCATCAGCCCGGCCTCGAGGCGCTACCACCTTATACTAGCCGAACACCTGTTCGATTGTCAAGAAGGAAGTCGGGTCTCAAGCGGATCGCCCCGCACCAACCTGCGGGCGAACCGCCAAGGGCCTTCGCCGGTCCGGCGGTACCAGTCCCGGCACCGGCCCCAGCCGGCGACTCCCCTGTTGTTGAGCAAGAGCCAGTAGCCGTCGCCTCTGGCCGCCGAACGGTCATCGAACTCGAGGCTGTAGTTCGACGAGAAGTGGCGGATGTAGGTAATGGCGGGGTCGGCGACGTGGCCTTCGTTCAGGCCGCGGTAGGCCGCCACGATCGCCTCTCGCCCCACGAACTCGCCGCGCCCATGCAGCTCCACCACCCCATCCGGCTCGAACAGGGCGGCCTGCTCTTCGATCCGTCCGCTGTCACCGGGCTTGTAGTAGGAGACCAGCAGCTCTCGCAGCTCCTCGCGCGCCTCGATCTCCCACCCTTGCATCTCCGGTGCTACTGCCCGTCCTCGCTGATCCCGGCCCAGAACTCGGCCCAGGACGGGTAAGCCTCCGGTAGCTGATGAGTGCTGAGAGCCGCCCCCTCGACCGCATGTCCCGCCCCGTGAGATGGTCGGTTCAGCCAGTCGGTTATGTAGAGCCGGTGGAACTTGCGCCGCTCGAAGTACCACTCGCCGTCCACCCGGCGATATGTGTCCCAGTACTGAAGCTGCCCTTGAATCCACTCGCCCTCCTGAGGGTGGTCGAGCTCGTCATGGCAGTACACGATCCCCCGAGCGTGGTCGGCATCGTCGAAATCGATCACGTGATTGCCGACGAAATGGCACGAAGACCGGGCGTAGCTCATGGTCTTGGTGTACCAGCGCTTCAATGCCTCCCGACCCACCTCGTCACGCCCCACCCGGACGTCCGGTACGAACAGGTCGACCATCATGTCCATGTTCCTGGAGTCGATAGCGACTCCGTACCGCTCAGCTAGCTGCTTGATCGCGGCCAAAGACTCCATCCGGTCGAGACGGTCCTCGATGCTGCTAGGCGTCCATGGGCCCAGACGTGACACTTTTCCCCCTCTCTTTCCCGATCAAGCCGCCGAGATCACTTCGTCGGCATAGCGCGCACAGAAGTCGACAAAGCGCTTCACGTCGAGAGTCGCCGGCGGCCCGGACGGGTCGATTCGCGGCCCGACTATGACGCGCGTGACGCCGAGGTCGGCGGTGCGCCGAAGGTCATCGAGGGTGTGAGCCGGACCACCACTGATTTCGAAGGGCAGACCGGCCCGGCCGGCTTCGTTCCGGTGAGCCTGTACCTCATCGATCATCCGGGCGAGAGTGGCATGGTCGTCGGCGCCAATCGCCGACCCACCCATCGCCCAGGCGGCCGGCGCGACGTAAGGCAGGCTTGGAGGCACCGCCCACCTCGATGGGGATGCTCGGCTTCTGAACCGGTTTTGGTTGGAAGCGGAACGGAGGCAGGTCGTAGAACTCGCCCTGGTGTTCGATGATGTCCTCCTCCCGATCCCACATGCGGCGCAGGAGGCCCATGATTTCGTCCATCCGCTGTCCCCGGTTGTGAAAGTCCTGCCCGGCGATCTCGAACTCCTCCTGGCACCAGCCGACCCCGACGCCGAGTGTCACCCGGCCACCCGACACCCGGTCGAGGGTCACCACGGCCCGGGCGGTGACCAACGGGTGGCGCAGCGGCAACACGTAGACGTTGGTGGCGAGCCGGATGGTGGAGGTGGCATCGGCGATCAGGGCGAGCACTACCCACGGATCGAACAAGGGCGTCGTGGGCTCTATAGGGGGGTAACCGGACTCGGTGTAGGGATAGGTGGGCGGCATGACGGCCGGCATCACCAGATGTTCCGGCATCCATACCGACTCGAACCCGTTGGCCTCGGCAGACGCCGCGATCTCCGGGTAATAGCGCGGGCTGAGCCCGAACAGGGTCAAGCCGAACTTCATGCGAGAGCCTCCTCCGAGTTGTCGAGAGCAGTAGCAGATAGTCGGGGTAGGACTCTGGCCGCGAAATAGCTCGAGGCCGGCCCAGCCGACGTCGGGATCAAGGCCGCCGACCAGCGGTTTGAACGTCACAGTCCCCTCCCGACGAGCGATATCGGCGCACTCCTCGGGCGTAACCACCCGGTATATCCCGGACCGGCGAAGCTCGTCCGTATCAGCTACGGGGCTGAACGGCCCGCGGCGGTCTCCGATCCAGCGGGCGTACTCATTGGCGTCGTGAAGAGCGTGTGGGGCTATCCGATCCCATTCCCGCTCCGGGTCCTCGGCGACAAACAAGTACCCACCTTCTCCCGCCGTGGCCGGCTTGGTCGCCGGGACCGGTCGCCCGAGGCGCTGGAGCTCCTCGAGATAGAAGTCGTACAGGCGAGGGCTGAGCGGCTGGTAGCCGTCCGCTATGCGGGCCGCCCGGCGTGCCGACGCCGGCGACGCGCCTCCCATGTAGATCTCGGGACGGGGCCGCTGCGCAGGTCGCGGAAGGACGCGCACCATCCGACCCCGGTACTCGAACGACTCCCCGGTCCAGGCCCGCTTCAAGGTCTCGACCGCTTCCTCCATCAGCGACGGTCGCCGTTTGATGTTGACACCCAACTGGTCGTACTCCTCCTGCCGGTACCCGAGCCCCACTGTCAAGCGGAGGCGACCCCCGCTGATCAGGTCCAGCACGGCCAGATCCTCGGCCGCTCGCAAAGGGTCGTACAGGGGCAGCAGGACCAACGAAAGCCGCACCAGCAGGCGACGAGTGACGCCGGCCACGGCCGCCCCCATGACGACCGGGGAGGGCAGGTACCCGTCGGAGCTGGCGTGGTGCTCCATCAGCACCACGTCCGAGAACCCGCTTCGGTCCGCCCAGGCGCTCTGCTCGAGAGCCGCCCGGTAAAGCGCCTCGGCCGGAGTTCCCCAGTCAGGAGCGCGCATGTCGTAGGCGAGGCTGAGCGCGGTCACGGTGCGACGATACCTTGAAGCCGCGCCAGGAAGACGAGGAGGACGCGCGATGTGGAAGAGATCAACGCCGACACCCAACGTGGCGTCCCGGGCGGAGGCAGCATGAGCAGCGGGCCCGAGGCCGGTCTGGACGGGGCGGTGGCGGTTGTGACAGGGGCGACTCGCGGGATCGGCCGGGCGGTGGCATCGGCGCTGGGCCGGGCGGGCGCGGAGGTAGTTGTCGTAGGCCGCTCCGGCCACGCTTCACCGGATCCGAGGCTGCCGGGAACCGTCGACGAGATGGTCGCCGTGCTGGCGGCCGCCGGCGTCGACGCGCTGGCGGTCCAGGCCGACATCAGCGACCCGGACCAGACCGAGCGGATCGTCGACCGGTGCCTCGGCTGGCGAGGGCGGTGCGACATCCTGGTCAACAACGCCGCCTTCACGTCCAACGGATCGATCATGACCATTCCCTGGCGGCGCTGGCAGAAGGCCTTCCGGGTGCAGGTGGTGGCCCCGCTGCAGCTATGCCAGGGGTTCATCCCCGGAATGATCGAGCGGGGGGAGGGTCGGGTGGTCAATATCAGCTCCGGTGCCGCCCAGTCTCTGACCCCCGGATTGGCGCTGTACTCCACCAGCAAGCTGGCCATGGAGAGGTGGTCGGATTACATGAGCCTCGAGCTCCCCGGGATGGGCGTGGCCATCAACACGCTCCGGGTGGACCGCATCGTCTCCACGGAAGGATTCCAGTACGTCCTCGAGACGCAGGGAGAGGATGTGGCCACAGGGGGACAGGGAATGTCCGGGGTGATGAGCTCCGACGAGGCCGCCGCCCATGTGCTCTGGATGGTGTCCCAGCCGCTCGCCTGGACCGGCCACACGATGGGGTTCGAGGACATCGCCCGGGCCGGCGGACCGCCCGTCCCGGCTCTCTGACCTCGCGCATCGCGGCCGTCTGATCACTCGGTCACTGTCAGCCAGACCGGAGCAGATGCGGGTAGCGGCGCTCCAGCAGGGCCCGGACCCCCTCCCTCCACGGGGTCTGGCACCGGCCGAGCATTTCGCGCATCCGTCTCGTGTCGAGCGGATTGGCCGGGTAGGCCTGGTCCGTGTAGCGAAAACGAGGCTGACGGCCAACCATCTCGCCAGCGAAGGTGCAGTACTCCTCTACCGTCACCTGTTCCTCCCCGGCGAAGTTGAGAAGGAGAGGAGGGACCTGACCCACCGCGAATGCTCGGACCGCCAGGCGAACGGCGTCGTCCTGCCAAAGCAGTGACACACCCCGGGGCTCCACCGGGTTGACCCAGATCTCTTTGCCCGCAACCATCCGATCGATGGGCGCGGTTGCTCCGCCGCTGCCGCCTTGGGGACCGTAAAGGGCGCCGACCCGGAGGATCACTGCTGGGACTCCCGCCGAAGACGACAGGTACCGGACCGCTTGCTCGGCCGCGATCTTCGACATGGCGTAGGCGGGGACGTCCGCGCCGTAATCGTCATGCTCGACCAGCGGGCGTGGTTGGTGACGGTAGACGCCGGCGGTCGAGCAGAACACGAACGTCCTGGCTCGGTTGCAGTGCGCCAACAGGCGGGCCGTGCCCTGGGTGTTGACCTCGAAGGTTCGCGCCATGTCCCGCTCGGATGCCATAGGGATCAGCGAAGCGGCATGGAACACATAATCGAAGTCGGCCGGGAGGTCGTCCAAGGTGTCGACACCGATGTCTTTGGCCACGGCCCGTATCCCGGCCGCTTCCACCTCGCCTCTAGCAGCCGGATCGGAGAAGCGGGCCAACCCCCAAACCTCGTTGTCGGCGGCCAGGCCCCTCGCCAGCGGCCATCCGAGATTGCCCGTCGGCCCGGTAACCAGCACCTTGGCTCCCGATATGTACCCGTCGTTCATAAGCGGCGTCTTTCCGGCTTGTGAAAGTGACGATACACGGTTATCATGTTTGTTCAAAGGGTGAGCCGTCACTCGCAAGGAGGGACCTGCTATGTCTTCCCGTTTGGGCTTCCCGGTCTTCGACGCCGACAACCATCTCTACGAGACTCGTGATGCCCTCACGAAGTACCTCCCCGACCCCTACAAGGGCGCCATCGACTACGTCGACTTTCACGGCCGGACCAAGATAATGGTCCGGGGCCACATCAGCGACTACATCCCGAACCCGACCTTCGATCGAGTGGGACGGCCCGGGGCCCAGGAGGAGTACTTCAAGCACGGAAATCCCGAGGGCAAGAGCTACCGCGAGATCATCGGGCGGGGCATCGACTGCCCGCCGGCGTTCCGCAATGCCCCGGCCCGGCTCCAGCTCCTCGACGAGCAGGACATCGACTACGCCATCATGCTGCCCACGCTGGCCAGCCTGGTCGAGGAGCGGATGAAGGACGACCCGGATCTCTGCGCCGCAGCCATCCATGCCCTGAACCTCTGGATGCGGGACGAATGGCCGTTCACCTACGAGAACCGCATCTTTTCCACCCCTATCATCACCCCGGGAAAGGTCGATAACGCCATCTCCGAGCTCGAGTGGCTCCTGAGTGAGGGAGCCCGGGTGGTCCTCATGCGCCCGGCCCCGGCCTGGGGTTACCGCGGGCCCCGGTCGTTCGCCCTACCGGAATTCGATCCCTACTGGAAGCTGGTCCAGGAATCGGGGATCCTGGTCGTCATCCACGCCTCTGATTCGGGCTACGTGCGCTACGTCAACGAGTGGAACGGCATCAACAGCGAGGCCCAGGCCTTTGCCCAGCCCTCCCCCTTCGGCCAGACCTTGAACAACGACCACCGCGACATCCAGGACGCCGTAGCTTCACTGATCTGTCACGGCACCGTCGCCAGATTCCCGAAGCTGCGGATCGCACTCATAGAGAACGGGGCCGGCTGGGTGCCGGGGCTGCTCCACCGATTGGACCACACCTGGGCGCAGATGCCGCAGGCCTTCGCCGAGAGGCCCTCGGAGACGTTCAAGAAGAACTTCTGGATGCATCCCTTCCACGAGGAAGATCCCCGGGACCTGATCAAGCTGCTGGGGGCCGACCACGTCATATTCGGCTCGGACTACCCCCACATCGAGGGGTTGGCCGACCCTGTCTCCTGGGCCGATGAAGTCTCCGGCCTCGACGATGCGACCCTCCGGAAGGTGATGGGGGGCAACATGATGGACCTCCTGGGCATTTCCGCTCCGGTTCCCGCCTGACTGTCTTCGACCGCGCCGGCGGGTCCTGGCCGGCGTCTAGCGGGTGGCCACGGTCTCAGTGTCGCGGCCTGACCGGAGCACCTTCCCCGGCAGGTCGCCAGTGGTGCGGCCGTCCACCACGGTGGGCCGGCCGTTGACGAACACCCGGTGGACCCCGGCTGATTCAGACACCAACCGGAGGCTTTGGCCGGGCAGGTCGTAGACCCGCCGGGGCGGACCGCTGTCTACCGTGTCGGGGTCGAAGACGACCACATCGGCCCAGGCGCCGGCCTTGAGGCGGCCCCGTCCGATAAGGCCGAACAGCCGGGCCGGGGCATCCGTCATGAGGTGGATGGCTCGTTCGAGCGAGACCAGCCGCCGTCCCCGCAAAGTATCGCCGAGGAAGCGAGTTGGGTAAAGGGAGCCGAGCATGCGGTCCAGGTGGGCGCCGGCATCTGAGCCTCCTAGCAGGACGTCGGGCTTTTCCCACAGGGCCCGCCGCGCCATCCAATCGGCAGCGGAATCCGCACCGGGTAAAGGCCAGAGCACCGTGCGGTAGCCGTCCGCGGCTGCGATCTCGACGAGCGCCTCGGCCGGGTCGAGGCCCATCTCAGCGGCGATCTCGGTTGTCAATCTGTTTTCATAGCGCTTGTTCGCTGGCGCCACGGTGTCGCCGATCCGGTAGTTCGAGAAGTCGGCCAGCCGCTCGAAGACGGTGCCTTTGGCCGAGCGGACCATCTCCTCGCGGACCAGTGGGTCGCGGAGCTTGGCGGTCTTCTCCTCCAAGGGCAGGGAGAGGACTTCCTGCCACCCTGGTATCAGCCAGAGAGCACAGAACGAGCCGAGGCTCATGTTGTTGTCGGCGAAGACCGGCATGGTGAGTGCGACCACTCGGCCGCCGAGCTCCCGGGCCCGCCGGGATGGGCGCAGCTGGCCTGCGGTGCGCTCGTCCTCTCCGGCCGCGATCGTCAGCACGTTCCAGTTCAAAGGGCGGTTGGCCTGCGCGCTCATCCCGGCCAGCAACTCGACCTCCTGGTCGCTGAAACCCTGCAAGCATCCTTCGACGATGGCCTCCAGGGTGGTGCCCGGATACTCGCCTACCACCCGGCACAGTCGGAGCACCTCTTCCTCCGAAGCGGCCCGGCTCGGAACCGGACAGCCGTCCCCGTCGTTGTGGGTGGACGATCGCGACGTGGAAAAGCCCAGCCCTCCCGCCTCGAGCGAGTGCCGTAGTAGCCGCTCTATCTCATCGAGCTCGGCGGGATTCGACGGGCGCTCCGTCGCGGCGGCACCGAGCACGTACCGGCGCAGCGCGCAGTGGCCGACCAGGAACCCGGCATTCACACCGATGCGTCCTTCCAGCCCATCGAGGTACTGACCGAAGTTCTCCCACGACCAGTCGACGCCGCTCTCGAGTGCTTCTAGAGGCATGCCCTCCACCTTGGCCATCATGCGACGGGTGTAGTCCGCATCGGGGGCCTTGAGCGGAGCAAGGGTGAACCCACAGTTGCCACCAACCACAGACGTCACGCCGTGCCAGGAGGAGGGCGTGGCATACCCGTCCCAGTAGAGCTGGGCGTCGTAGTGGGTGTGCGGATCGATAAAACCGGGGGCAACGACCAGACCGGCGGCATCGATCGTCTGGTGGGCCGCACCGTCCACCTCGCCGACCGCCGCGATGTGCTCGCCCCGGATGCCCACGTCCCCCCGAACGGCCTCCCGGTCGCTGCCGTCGACGATCGTTCCGCCCTTTATGAGGTAATCGAGCATGCTGCCTCCGGATCACTCATGTTCGGGATGCCGAACGGAAGCTACCAATATCTGACAGTTCTGTCTATTGGCGCCGTTCAGCCGGCGCCGCGGCTGCGCGGCAGCCCGAGGCCGCGCTCGGCGATGATGCTGCGGTGTATCTCGCTTGTCCCGGCGTAGATGCGAGTCACCTGACTGTGGCGGAAGGCGTGTTCGAGTACACCCAGGCCTGAAGGGCGGTGGCCTCCGCCCTGCTCAAGACCGGCCGGCCCGAACACCTGGAGGAGTTGGGCGCTGGCCCGGGCCAGGGCCTCCGACGAGTACATCTTGACCATAGATCCCTCGCCTGTGATTCTCTGGCCGTTGGCGGCCATCCAGCCCGCTCGGAGCCCAAGCAGATCAGAGACCTCGGCGTCGATGGCTATCCGAGCCAGGCGCTCCCGTACCGCCGCGTCATCGATCAGCCGCGAGCCATCGGCAATGGGTTGCGACGCCTCCTCCGCCGCCACTCTGACGAGGCGGGCGATCTCCGGACCGTAGTTGACAGCGTGCTCGAAGTTGAGGGCGCTGGTCAGCACGTTCCATCCCCCGTCGACCTCCCCTACCCGGCAAGAGTCGGGCGCCCGAACGTCTTCGTAGCTGGTGATGTTGGTGCGCTCGCCGCCCAGCGTCTTGATCTCCGAGACCGAGACCCCCGGGGTGCTCATGGGGATCAGGAACATGGTCAGGCCCTTGTGTTTCTTGACCTCCATGTTGGTCCGGGTCAGCAGGAAGACGTAGTCGGCAACCTGCGCTAACGAGGTGAACATCTTCTCCCCATTGACCACCCACTCATCGCCGTCGCGGACGGCCCGGGTTCGGGCCGCGGCCACGTCCGAACCGCTGTCGGCTTCGCTGTATCCCAGGCAGACCTGGATCTCACCGCGAACCATGCCGGGCAGCACCTTCTGCTTATGGTCGGGCGTGCCCCAGATGCGCAGCGTGTTGGCGACGAGCATCGTCGTGCTGATCGCGGCGGTGGGCGCTTCGGCCGCTGACAGCTCCTGGCTGATTACCACCTGCTCCAGCCATGAGCGGCCCCCTCCGCCATCCTCGACGGGCCAGCCAGGCGCAATCCAGCCCCTCGCGCCCAGGGCCTCGGCGAAGGCGCGGTCGTGGTGGGTGCCCGTCTTCTCCATCCGCTCGTGGATGCCGGGGTCGAGATGGTCGTCCAGAAATGACCGGACCTCCGAGCGCAGCGCTTCTGCTTCGGGACCTAGGTCGAAGTTCATGCGAGACAAAACTATCAGTTAGCTTTGATCGAGATCGGGGCCGAGGTCAGGTTCCCGTCCGACCATTCCTCCGGAGGAGTCAAATGCAAGGCATCGTGTGGACCGGCCGCCTCGAAGTTCGGGACGACGTCGAGGTTCGGCCGCCCGGCGACCGGGAGGTGAAGGTCCGGATCGTGAACGCCGGCCTGTGCCACAGCGACGTCTCGGTCTTGAACGGCACTATCCCCTTCCCCACCCCCGTCGTGCTCGGGCACGAGGGTGCAGGCGTGGTCGAAGAGGTGGGTCGGGGCGTGACGAGCGTGGCCCCCGGTGATCACGTCGTCCTCACGACCCTCGGCAACTGCGGTCAGTGCGAGGCGTGCGATCGAGGGCTGCCCACCCACTGTCGCCAGTCCGTCGGAGGGGGAGCTGGAGCCGGGCGATTCACCGTAGGGGGCGGCGATGCCTTCCAGTTCGCCAACGCCGGAGTCTTCAGCCAGCAGACGGTCGTGTGGGAGACCCAGTGCATTTCCATCGACCGCAGCGTCCCCCTGGAATCGGCCTGCCTCATCGGCTGCGCCGTGCTGACGGGAACCGGAGCCGTGCTCAACCGGGCCCGGGTGCAGCCGGGCCAGACGGTGGCGGTCATCGGCGCGGGTGGGATCGGTCAGTCGGTTATCCAAGGGGCTCGTCTGTCCTCCGCCAGCCGCATCGTCGTCATCGACTCCAACCCGGCCAAGGAGGAGGCCGCCAGGCTGATGGGCGCGACCGATTTCATCGACGCGTCAGCGACGGGCGACACCGTGGCCGCCCTCCGCGAGCTGGGGCTGCCGAACGGCGTCGACTGCGCCTTCGAGTGCGTGGGGCATCCGGCTCTGATACGGCAGGCCATCGACATGCTCGACTGGGGCGGTTCGTGCGTGATGCTCGGAGTACCGAAGCTGGGCACGGAGGCCAGCTTCGTCGTGAACAGCATGTACAACGACAAGTCGATCATGGGCTGCCGCTATGGATCCGCCCGGCCCCACCACGACATCCGACTGGTGGTGGACTTCTATAAGAGCGGCCGCTTCCTTCTCGATGAGATGGTCAGCCAGGTCTACGAGCTACGCAATGTCGAGCAAGCCCTTTCCGATCTGGAGAGCGGCAAGCTCAACCGGGCCGTGCTCGACCTGGCCGGCTGACCCCGGACAAGTGGTCGAAGGAGAGAAGATCCTCGTAACGGGGCCGGCCGGGCATCTCACCTGGCCTATAGTCCGCCGGCTCGCCCCGAACAACGAAGTCTGGGGTCTCGCTCGCTTCACCGATCCCGAAAGCCGGGCCCGGCTCGAAGGAATCGGCGTCACCTGCGTGGCCAAGGACCTGGCCACCGATAACTTGAGCGACCTGCCCGGCGACTTCGACCGCGTGTTCCACGCCGGCGCCATGGTGGCCATGTCGTCGGAAGAGGACATGGCCTACACGTTCGAGGTCAACGTGGAAGGCACCGGAAGATTGCTCGAGCACTGCCGGGCGGCCAAGACGTTCGTCTTCTGCTCCACCGGCGGGGTCTACGCCAAGCAGACCCGACCCGTTCGCGAAGACGACGACTACGGCGCTCCCATCCCGGCGTACAGCCTGTCGAAGATATCAGCCGAACAGCTGGTGAAGTTCCTGGCGCCTCGGCTCGGGGTGCCCACCATCATTCTGAGGATCGGAGCCGTCTACGGCCCGGACGCCAGCGGGCCTCTGGTCCGGATTCGCCGAATGCTGCGGGGGAAGGAAGTGTGGGTCAACCCCGAGGAGCCGCGCCAGGGCTCCGTCATGTGGGTCGACGACGCCGTGCGCCTGGCCATCGTGGCGCTGGAGAAAGGTCAAGTACCGCCGGTGACGGTCAACTTCTCGGGAGACGACCCGGTCAGCATCGAGGAGTACTGCGAGTACACCGGCGGGCTCCTCGGCGTGAAGCCCACTTTCCGCTACACCGACGAGACCTACCCGGCCAACCAGATGGACACTTCCCTGATGCACGAGGTGCTCGGGACCTGCGAGGTCGGCTGGCACGAAGGGTTCCGGCGCCTGGTCGAGCATTGTTTTCCGGACCGGTTCACCTCCAGTACCTGAAGTCGGATCGGTACATGGCGAGATTCGGGCTCTTTCAAACGTGGGGCGGGTATGCCGGGAGCCACAAAGGTGTCGGTACTCGCCCTCAACTCCAGAGTCGGCCCGGTGGCGTGACTCCACTACACACTGGCGCGGTCGCGCAACTGTTTGACCGCCTTGATGATTCCCTGGTAACCGGTACACCTGCACAGGTTGCCCGACAGGCCCTCCCGGATCTCTTCGTCAGTCGGGCTCGGATGGTCACGCAGGAAAGCCGTCACCGAGACGATGAAGCCGGGGGTGCAGAAACCGCACTGCAAGCCGTGGCAATCTCTGAACGCGGCCTGGACGTCGGAGAGCCCGCCGTCAGTCGCAGTCAAGCCTTCGATGGTGGTGACATCCCCACCTTGAGCTTGAACGGCGAACATCAAGCACGACCGCACCGCCTCGCCCTCGAACAGCACCGTACACGCCCCGCATACACCGTGCTCGCAGCCAAGGTGGGTCCCGGTGAGATTGCACCGCTCCCGCAGGAAATCAGCGAGCGTCAAGCGGGGCTCGACACTGGCCCTGCGCAAGACACCGTTGACCGTGACCTCGATCGGCACCTCAGCCATAAATCGCCTCCAGTAATGAAGCCATCCGAACATATGCCACGGTGGCGGCTAGACCAGCTTTCCCGTGGCGACGACCAAGCTCCTCGATATCGAAACCTCGCCGCATCCTGCCGGGAGGTTATTTCGACGCCGTGACTATATTGAATGAGTCGCTGTCTCGCAGTCATCTCCGAAGTTGCGGAGCGCGTACTTAAGATCAATTGTGCGGAACCTGATTGAAAGGCACACCTCGGTCGACGGTCGACTCGCGGGGAAGGCCGAGCACCCGTTCGCTCACGTTGTTGCGCTGGATCTCATCTGTGCCCCCGGCGATGGACTCCTGCCGGCTGTGCAGGAAGCCTTGTGACCAGGTATCGCCTCCCGGTTGGTCCGCTGTCCAGGTGACCCCGTCGCCACCGGCCAGTTCCAGGGCCAGTTCGGCGCGGCGCTGGATCAGGAAATCGGTACCCAGCTTCAGGAGGCTTCCATAGCCCGGCTCCAACTTCCCGCTAGCCATACCGAGGGCCAGCCGGGTGGAAACCAGGTCCTGGACCACCGACTCGGCGTGCAGCTTTACGATCTGGCGGCGCACCCCCGGGTCCTGGGCCAGCCCCTTCCTGATCGCCAGGGATACCAGGCGGGCCACCCCGCGGTCGGCAGCAGACCGGGCCCCGCCCCGGCCAACCCAGGCATGCTCGATTTCGAGCAGACCCCGAGCTACCCGCCAGCCTTGATTTTCCTCACCAAGGAGATTGGCTGCCGGTATCACGACGTCGGTAAAGAACTCTTCACAGAACTCCGCTCCACCGTCGATCTGCTTGATACGGCGGATCTCGATGCCAGGGGACTTCAAATCCACGATGAGGACCGATATGCCGTCGTGCTTGGGGACGTCCCACCGGGTACGCACTGGACATAGAGCGAAGTCCGACAGATGAGCCCCGGTGCTCCAGGTCTTCTGCCCATTCACGATGAACGAATCCCCGTCCCGCCGGGCGCTTGTGAGAAGGCCAGCCAGATCGGAACCGCCGCTCGGCTCCGACAGGAACTGCAGCCACAGCTCCTTCCCAGAGAGAATGTTAGGAATGTGATGGATCTTCTGCTCATGAGTGCCAAAGGTCGCCAGGGTAGCGCCGAGGATGTTGATGGACACGCCGAAATTGATGCCGGGCGTGTCATAGCCGGCTGCCTCCTCCCGGAAGATGCGCTCGTGCTCAAGGGTCAAGGCTTGGCCGCCGTACTCCCGGGGAAAGGTGAAACCGGCGTAGCCGGCGTCATGTAACTGTCGCTGACGAGCTTTCAGTTCCGCGAATCGCTCTGAATGGCGGTCGAGGTCCCGGTCGAGATCCGGGTCAGCCGCTCTTGGAATGTTCTCAGCCAGCCAGGCCCGGGCCTGGATGCGGTACTGATGCAGCTCCGGGCTTTCCGTCGTGTCCTCGTCGTCGACCACGCGTGCGTCAGCTCCCCGACATCAGAAGCCGACGGCACTGGCTAGTCGATCGCGGTGGTAGTCCGGCTGGCCGTAGACAACGGCATTGGACTCAATCCGGCGCAAGAAGAAATGCAGGTCGTGCTCCCAGGTGTAGCCAATCCCGCCGTGCATCTGCAGGCAATCTCGCACTATGGCCGGACAGCGGTCGCCTACATAGGACTTGGCCAAACTGGCCAGATACCCAGCATCAATGTCGAACTGGACGGCATCCACCGCAGCATGGGTGGCCGCCTTGGCCGACTCCAACCAGAGCAGCATGTCAGCCAGACGGTGCTTCAAAGCCTGGTAGGACCCAATCGGCCGGCCAAAGGACTTGCGATCCTTCACGTATGCGAGCGTCATATCGAACACCCGGTCAGTCGCTCCCACCGTCTCGGCGCACTGCAAGGCCAGGGCTAGCGCAAACTGCCAGTCTATGGCATCAGCGGCCCCGTCGATCTCACCGACCACGGCCGACGGTGGCACGTCGACGCGATCGAAGCTCACCCGCGAGAATCTCCTGGCCAGATCGAGGCTTCCCAGCTGGGTAATAGATATTCCGGGCATGTCGCTGGGCACAAGGAATTGGGTAACTCCTCCAGGGGTACGAGCTGAAACCAGAAGGTGGTTCGCCACATGGGCGTCCTGCACGGGTGACTTCACGCCAGACATCCGGAAGCCCCTCCTCGACGGAAGGGCCTGCATGGAGACGTCTTCGGCCCCCCAGCGATCATTACCCTCCGCTAACGCCCAAACCACGAGCTGGGTCCCCGACACCAGACCGGGCAGATACGCCTTCGCCTGTTCGTCATTGCCCCAGCGGGCCAAGGCGAAGGCGACGACGTTGCAGGGCAGGACCGGCCCCACGAAGAGGAAGCGACCCAACTCCTCGGCCACGATGGCCAGGTCTGCCACTCCCTTTTCCGATACGCTGCCGCCCCCGTGGTCTTCGGGAACAAGCATGGCGGTCCACCCGAGTCCGGCCCCCTGGGACCACGCGGTTCGGTCGAAACCATCCGGGTCGTCGACCAGGCGGCGCACGGCCTGAATCGGCCAATTAGCCGTGAGGAACTTTCGCGTCGTCTCCAGGAACAGGCTTTGGCCGTCTGAGAGATCGAGGTCCACTATTCGTCCTTCTCGCCGAAGCCTATCGAGCGGTCACCCGCGGGATCAGACGTGTGGACGCCTGGGGGGCGCCCAGTCCGGCTCTCTGCGCTCGGCGAACGCCCGCGCCCCCTCCACGTTGTCCGGATGATCCCAAAGGTCTTTGACCGCCTCCAGGCCGTAGGCCAGAGCCTGTTCCCGGCTGCATTCCAGGCCGTGCCAGATGGCCTTCTTGCTGAGCATCATCGTGGAGGGAGAATTGCGCGCCACCGTCTCGGCCAAGGCCTGAACGTCGGCTTCGAATGTCTCTTCATCGAAGACCTCGCTTATGAGGCCGAGCTCGCGGGCTCGATCTGGACCGAAGCGTTCGTGGCGCCCCATGAGCACCATCCGCATGATGGCCTCGAAGGGAATCCGCCCGATCAGCGCGACTGGCTCCAGGGCCGACACCTGCCCCACGGACACGTGGCTGTCCATGAAATAGGCGGCGCTGGACGCCACGACTATGTCGGCATCAGCGACAAAGTGGAAGCCCCCTCCTACACACATACCGTTGACGGCTGCTATCACCGGCTTCCACACGTCGTTGGTGCGGGCCGTCATGCCACCCTTGGCCTTCGAGCCGCCCTTGTTCCGATTGCCCATTCCGCCGGCGTCGCTCACCTCCCGCACGTCGGCGCCGGTCTGGAAGGCGCGCCCCCGCCCGGTGTTTACGATGACCCGCACCTCGTCGTCGGCATCGAGCTCCCGCCAGGCGTCGGAAAGCTCCTCCCCCATCTTCAGGTTGAAGGCGTTCAGAGCCTCGGGCCGGTTGAAGATCAGCCAGCCGACCTGACCCCGGCGTTCGATCTCGACCGTCTCATAGCCCATATCAGGAGCTGATCCGGGCAGCGGCCGCCTCCCGCAGCCGGGTGGTGCGGTGCACCGGGTCCTTGTCGATCTTGGGGATCACGTGCTCGCCCATGAGCCGGATGGTCTTCAGCATCTGCTCCTGAGTTGTCATTCCGACTCCGAAGACCAGCTGGTCAGCGCCGGCCGCCTCCCATTGCCGGCAGGTTTCGAGGGCGTCATCGGGGGTACCGAGCACCAAACCCGTTGCGGCCAGCTGCTCCAGCTCCTCCCGGCCCGGGGAAGGAAGCAGCCCCGGCCACTGCGGCACCCATTCCGGGCGGGGGAAGGTGTCGTGGTACCGGAAGACATTGCTCTGCAGGTACGCCAGCGATGAATCGAGCGCCGACTGGAAGGCCACCTCACGATCCTCGTCGACGAAAGCGGTGGAGGTGACCATGATGTTGTCGTTGACGAACAGCGCCGACCGGATCGGCGTTGGGGATCTCCTTCTTGTAGGCCTCCATCACCGGGGTCAACTCCTCGATCGAGCCCACCGAGAACCCCAACACCCCCAACCCCTTATGCGCAGCCATGGCATAACTCGACGTGTTACCCGCCGCATACCACATAGCCGGATGAGGCTTCTTCCAAGGCTTGGGCAGAATCTTACGCGGCGGCAACGACCACCACTTCCCCTCAAACCCCTCATACTCGTCCTGCATCCACATCTTGGCGAACTCGCCGATGGTCTCCTCCCACATGGCCTTAGTGGCCGTCGTGTCCGTGATCCCATCCCGATGCAAAAACCCCAAAATCTCATGAGAACCAGCCCCCCGGCCAGTCCCGAACTCGAAGCGCCCATCAGAAAGGTGATCCAGCATGGCCACCCGCTCGGCCACCTTGGCCGGATGATTCACCTGAGCCAACGGATTGAAAATCCCCGACCCCAGATGAATCCGCTCCGTGGCATGAGCCAGATACCCCAACACCACGTCATTGGCCGACAGATGCGAATACTCATCCAGGAAATGGTGCTCGGTCAACCACACATACTTGAACCCGGCCCGATCCGCGGCCTGCACCAACTCCAACTCATTCACCAACGAATGGTGCTCCGCATCAGGATCCACATCACGACGAAACTGCGGCGTGAACATCTGAATAAAGAGCCCGAACTCCATTACTGGTCCTTTCTAGGTTGAGATGCGGTCGGTACCGACCGGACAGCCGATGATCGAGGTGGTGCCTCAGGTCACGAATATGGGATTGACGGGGCTACCGGTCGCACCCGTCACCTTCAGGGGGGCGACAGCGAGGAGGCCTTCCCAGGCCTCCTCGGCAGCCGGTTTGGAAAGATCAAGAAACTCGATCATGTAGATACCGCGGCGGACCAGCAGCACCTTGTGCACGCCAAGAAAGTCGTTCTCCTCGAAGGGGATCACTTCGACAGCCGCATTGTCACATCCGACGGCGACCACATCGCGGGCGGCTAGCCAGGCGGCGGCGTCAAAGCCGATGCCGGGCTGGGCGAAGCCGGAGTCCTCCTTCTTCTCGTACCACATCTGGAGGTACCCGGTCCGAACCAGGACCACATCGCCGGCCCGGACGTCGACCTGCTGAGCGGCGCAAGCCCCGGCCAGATCATCGCCGGTGATGTTGCGCCCCGGTTCGACCCACTCTGCATCCCCGAAGTAGCGAACCATGTCGAGCAGCACCGCCCGGGCGGCGAAGCCGCCGACCTTCTCGATGCCGAGCTTGGTGGCGCCGCTCTGGGCCCGCATCGCTCCCGACGGAATGCCGTTGTAGTGCTGCTCATCCTCGTAAACGTGAATGAGCGCGTCCATGTGCGATGTCGTGTGGGATGCGAAGATCATCACATCCTCGTGGGCCCCGGTGCCGGGCTTGGCGCCATACTGGTCGTAGATGCCTACGTCGGTGCTGTCCTGCAGCGTCAGCCGCATGGGCTTCCCCCGGTAGTCCATGAGCGGCACCCCATCGGCCTGGATGGGGATGCCCAGGGGGTAGACCCGGCCCGTGCGGATGGACGCCGCCGCCGCCTTCAGGACATCCGGAGTCAGCAGGTTGAGGGCACCCCGCTCGTCGTCGTCACCCCAACGCCCCCAGTTGGTCTTGTCCGCCTTCGTGTCCGCAACGGTCATCGGTTGGCTCCTTTCAGGCCGCGACGCCTACTCCGACCAGGCCCATCATGTTGCCACCCATGACCTTACGTATGCCGTCCTGGGGCAGGCCCTTCAGCTCGTCGACATAGCTGATCGGATCGGACATGCCCTCCACGTGCGGGTAGTCAGAACCGAACACCACGTGGTCCACGCCCACAGCCTGGATGAGACCCAGCGGGTCGTCCTCGTGGAACGGGTGCACCCAGACGTTGCGCTTGAACATGTCCACCGGATGCTCGGGCCAGCGGCCTCTCGTGCGCTCGTGGACCTTCTCGAGATGGTGAAGCAGCGGGCGGACCCAGGAGCTGCCGTTCTCGATCATGGCCACCTTGAGGCGGGGATGACGGTTGAAGCACCCGTGAGCGAGGAAGGAGATCACGGCGTCCTCAACTGCGCGGTAGCCCATGGCAGACGCCTGGAACAGCCCGAGATTACCGAAGGCCTCCATCTCGCCGGCGCGGCCTTCCCATTCGTTGAGATAACGGGTGTAGCCGCTGTCGGATGCGTGCATGGCTACCAGTACGCCCGACTCCTGCACCGCTTCCCAGAACGGGTCGAATTCGGGCACGGCGAATGACCGGGTGCCACGGTAGCCCGGAACCGGGGCGGGCCGGATGAGGATGATCCGGGCTCCCCTCTCCAGAACCCACTGGAGCTCCTCGATAGCTCTGCTCACGATGGGCAGGGTGATGATCGGCACCGGGTAGAGCCGGTCCTCGTAGCCGAAGGTCCAGTGCTCGTAGATCCATTCGTTGAGGGCGTGGATCACCACGTGGGTGAGTTCGGGATCGTCCCTGAAGCGCTCCTCGATCAGGCTGGCCAGAGTCGGGTACAGGGCGCAGCGGTCGATTCCCAGCTCGTCGAGCAGCTTCACCCGCGGCTCGGGATCGAAGAACGCCGGCAGGGGCCGCATCGGCTTCATGATGTCCCGGCGCGACGCTCCCTCTGGTGCACCGGACTTGAAATACTCCTCCTGGGCGCCCGGTGAGCCGACCACCTCGAACGTCGGATTCGGGATGTAATTGCTGATCTGACCCCGGACGAGCAGTTTCGTCCGGCCCTTGTACTCGACGTAGTCAATGACGCCCTCGTACTGCTTGGGAAGGAACTTCGTCAGGGCGTCGGTGGTCTCGTACAGGTGGTTGTCGGCGTCGAACACCGGGAAGTCAAGCTGACGTGACACGGGATCCCCCTAGCTTCGGTGCGACATGCAGGACTCCCTGTTCGGAGCCGAAACATGATATCACTGTCTCGGCTCAGGCTCAAACGGGGTGAGAGGTTGTACGGCGGTCTCCGGACTGGTAAATCTCTTCCCCCGAGGGGAAGGAGAAGGCACTGTGCTCTCTGGCGAAAAGGTACTCCTAACCGGCCCCGCCGGTCAGATCGGCTACCCCCTGGCGAGGTACCTGGCCCGGGAGAACGAGGTGTGGGGGCTGGCCCGGTTCAGCGACCAGGCTGCGAGGGAGAAGGTTTCAGCCGCGGGCGTTACCGTCTACCCGTGTGACCTCGAGGTCGGGGACCTGTCGGGCCTCCCCGAAGACTTCACGTACCTGATCCACCTGGCCGCCCTGATGTCCGGCGATTCTTACGACCGTGCGATCACGGCCAACGCGGAGGGTACGGGGCTGCTGCTGCAGCACTGCCGGCGGGCCAAGGCCGCCCTCGTCATGTCGACCCATTCTGTGTACAAGCCTCAAGACGATCCGTGGCACGTCTTCGTCGAGACAGATCCCCTCGGGGACGTCAACTCAGCGGTCACCCCCACGTATTCGGTCTCTAAGATCACCGAGGAGGGGGTCGCCCGCTTCTGTGCCCGGGCCTTCGGCCTGCCCATGATCATCGCCCGGATGAATGCGTCGTACGGACCCAACGGCGGGCTGCCGGCCTACCACATGGACGCGGTAGCAGCCGGCGAGCCCGTCACCACCCGGTGGGATCCATGCCTGTACGCCCCGATATACGAGGACGATATCAACGAGCAGACCGCGGCCCTGCTCGAGGCCGCCACGGTGCCGGCGACGATCGTCAACTGGGCCGGCGACGAGGCCGTGAGCGTGCAGGACTGGGCAGCCTACATGGGGAAGCTGGCGGGGAAAGAGGCCCAGGTCGTGGTGAAGGAGACGCCTAACACCTTGCGCGGCTCGGTGGCCGACGTATCGAAGCGGCTGTCGATAACCGGCCCCTGCCGGGTCGGTTGGAGGGAGGGCCTGAGCCGGACCTGGGCTGCCCGGCACGGAAGCGCAGCCGGCGCCGGTACCCCCGGCTAGGCCGGCCGAACCTTCAGGCCGTCGCCTGGGCAGCCGCCTCCCGGAGGCGGGTGGTGCGGTGCACCGGGTCCTTGTCGATCTTCGGGATGACGTGCTCGCCCATGAGCCGGATCATCTCCAGGGACTGCTCCTTCGGCGCCGCGCCCAGGCCGAACACGAGCTGGTCGGCTCCGGCCGCCTCCCAGCGCCGGCACTGCGTCAGGGCGTCCTCGGGATCACCGAGGACCGCGCCCCCATGGAGCAGGCGCGGTATGGCTTCACGCGTGTAGTCCGGGAGCAATTCGGGCCAGGGCGGCACTCCCGCAGGGCGGGGGAAGGTGTCGTGGTACCGGAAGACGTTGCTCTGCAGGTAGGTGTTGTGAGGGGCGGTGGCGGCGTCATAGGCCCGCTCCCGGTCCTCGGACACATAGGCCCCGGTCGTGACCATGATGTTGTCGTTGACGAAAGCGCCGACCGGCTCGGCGTTGGGGATCTCCTTCTTGTAAGCCTCCATCACCGGGGCCAGCTCATCGATCGAGCCCACCGAGAACCCCAACACCCCCAACCCCTTATGCGCAGCCATGGCATAACTCGACGTGTTACCCGCCGCATACCACATAGCCGGATGAGGCTTCTTCCAAGGCTTGGGCAGAATCTTACGCGGCGGCAACGACCACCACTTCCCCTCAAACCCCTCATACTCGTCCTGCATCCACATCTTGGCGAACTCGCCGATGGTCTCCTCCCACATGGCCTTAGTGGCCGTCGTGTCCGTGATCCCATCCCGATGCAAAAACCCCAAAATCTCATGAGAACCAGCCCCCCGGCCAGTCCCGAACTCGAAGCGCCCATCAGAAAGGTGATCCAGCATGGCCACCCGCTCGGCCACCTTGGCCGGATGATTCACCTGAGCCAACGGATTGAAAATCCCCGACCCCAGATGAATCCGCTCCGTGGCATGAGCCAGATACCCCAACACCACGTCATTGGCCGACAGATGCGAATACTCATCCAGGAAATGGTGCTCGGTCAACCACACATACTTGAACCCGGCCCGATCCGCGGCCTGCACCAACTCCAACTCATTCACCAACGAATGGTGCTCCGCATCAGGATCCACATCACGACGAAACTGCGGCGTGTACATCTGGATGAAGAGCCCAAGTTCCATGGTGATCTCCTGACCGAAGACGTTGTTGTCAACTTAGCGTGAGCACCGCGGCTCGGCTAGTCCGGCGCGGCCACCCGCGTACGGCTACGATCCTCGTACAGCAGACCGAGGCCAAAGAGTCGACCGCTAACGAGGAGGGGGACGTGGGACGCCTGGACGGAAGAGTGGCATTCATCACCGGCGCGGCGAGGGGCCAGGGGCGAGCCCACGCGGTGCGCTTGGCCTCCGAGGGTGCCGACATCATCGGAGTCGACATATGCGCCGGCGTCGAAACCATCAAGATGAAGCCCTCCACTCCCGAGGATCTGCAGGAGACCGTCCGCCTGGTCGAGAAGGAGGGCCGGCGGATCGTCGCCCAACAGGTGGATGTCCGCGATCTCCCCGCTCTCCAGGCCGCCTTCGACGCTGCCCTGGCCGAGTTGGGCCGGATCGACATCGTGGTAGCCAACGCGGCGGTCATGAACGCGGCCTGGTCGTGGGAGATGACCGCCGAGCAGTGGCAGTCGGTGATAGACGTCAACCTGACGGGAGTGTTCAACACGGCCAAGGTGGCCATCCCGGCGCTGATCCGCCAGGGCCAGGGCGGATCGATCATCATGACCAGCTCCACGGCCGGGCTGTACGGCCAGCCTTTCACGGTGAGCTATACAGCAGCCAAGCACGGAGTCGTGGGCCTGGCCCGCTGCCTGGCCAACGAGCTGGCCGAGCACTCGATCCGGGTCAATACCATCCACCCGACGGGGGTGAGGACCGAGATGTTCCTCGAGCCGGACATCTTCCCCCTGCTGGAAACGCGAGCCGAGACCCTCGGGCCGGTGTTCATGAACGCCCTGCCTGTCGAGGTGATGGAGCCCGAGGATATAGCTGCGGTCGTGGCGTTTCTCGCATCCGACGACTCCAAGTACATCACCGGCGACCAGATCCGGATTGACTGCGGAAAGCTGAATCGCTGACTCCGTCCCCCGGCGAGGGAGCCGAACAGACAGGGACGGGGTCGAGTAGCGTCACCGCCGTGACAGAGAGTCAGAAGGTCGTTCAGGAGTGGGAGACCCCGTCACTCGAGGAGATCCCGGTCATCAGCAAAGGCCACGTCCAGGCCCTCGAATCGTCCGACGATGACGCGGTCTGGGTCCAGGCGGGCATGCACCATGTGGTGATCCGCACCATCGGCTGCAAGACCGGCCAAGAGCACAAAGTGGCATTGCCGACCTGGCGTGATCCGGACGGGGTCCCCGTCGTGGTCGCCTCCTACGCGGGTGCGCCCCAGCACCCGTCCTGGTACCTCAACCTGTCGGATCGCACGGCCAATCCCGAGGTACTGGTGCGCACTCAGTCAGGCCAGTACTGGTCGGTTCCCGACATCCCGGAGGGCGAGGAGTACGACCGCATCTGGGCCCTCCTGACCGCGGACCGGGCCTGGTACAACGACTACCAGGCCAAGACCTCCCGCCGGATACCGCTGGTCCGGCTGCTCGAGACCCGGCCGGCGTAGCGCAACTGGCGGGTCCTGTCCGGTGCAGGCGTGGGCGGGTCCTGACCGGTGCGGATCCTTCCCGCTCGTCCTCGCTTCGCTGCGGGCGGCGGGCCCCTTCCTCACCGGCCACCCGCTCAGGACGCAGGCCACCCGCGATGCCGCCTAGGCGTCGGCCATCACACCAAATGTCTCGGTGCCACTTCGTTTTCTGGGAGTCAATCCGGTCCCAGACGAGGCCAATTCGACACCCAGACGTTCAGCTGGCACCGAGAGCTGAACAGACCGCCGCAGTATGGGGCCGCCCCGGACGACCGCCCACCGCGCCTGCTTTGCAGCAGGTCAGGGGAGCAGGGGCACGACCTCGGAGCTGAAGGCCGCGATCTGGTCGATAGCCTCGGCGGCGCTTCGGGCCGGGAACTTCACCTGGATGTGCGTGACTCCGACAGCGGCCAGGCCGGCCAGGGACTCGGCGAGGGTGTCCGGCTTGCCGGTGGCGCACGGGCCGACCTCCCAGCCCGGGTCGCCGACATACAGCCTGGTCATGCCGCCCATGGCGAACGGCCGGTCCGAGCGGCCGGCCGCGTCCCGCATGCTGCGGATCTCCTCGATGGCCTTGGCCATGCCCTGCTCCGGGGGCCCCTGCGGCAACCAGCCGTCGCCGAGCTCGGCCGCCCGCCTGAGGGCAGCCGCGGTCGATCCGCCGATCCAGATCGGAGGTCCGCCGGGCTGCACCGGGCGGGGCGACTGGCCGAGTCCCCCGGCCCCCCATTCATCTGCGAAGGCCGCCCGGATAGCTCCGATTGCTTCGTTGGTCAAACGGCCCCGCTGCTGGAAGGGCACGCCCAACGCCTCGAACTCGGCGACCACATGACCGGCGCCCACACCGAGGACCGCCCGGCCGCCGGAAAGGGCATCCAGGGTGGAGAATGCCTTCGCCGTCAGGAGAGGGTTGCGGTAGGCCACGATGTAAACAGTCGATGCCAGGCGCACCCGCTCGGTAAGCCCGGCCAGCCACGACAGCGTCGACACGGTGTCGTACCACGTGGTGGTCATCCGCGGAGCCAGGTCCCGCGGTATGGCGACGTGATCGCAAACGCTGACGTAGTCGAAGCCGTTCTGGTCCGCGGCCCTGGCTATGGCGAGCAGTTCCGCCGGCCCGGCGCTGTGCTCCCACTCATCGGCCATGATCCGCGACTGCGCCTGCACCGGAAGCTGCATCCCGAACTTGATCTCGCTCATGGCGCGCCATGTTGGTCGACGGAAGGTACTGCGTCAACCGCCACTTGATACTGTTGTCTCGGGGCGGGTCGCGATGCGAGGACAGACCGTACTGTCGGGCGGGAGCCGTCGCTTGGCACCCCGAGACTTTGAGGAGGACCCATGGAGGAGTACCCCGTCAAGATCGGCCAGATGCTGTTCACGATGGTCGATCCTCACCACGGTCATGAGGTGGCCTACAACCGCTGGTACGAGCGCGACCACTTCTATTCCGGTTGCATGATTGGGCCGGGCTGGTTCGCGGGACGGCGCTGGGTTGCGCCGCGGGCCCTCAAGGATCTCCGGTTCCCGGCCGACAGCCCGTTCGCCAAGCCCCTCGACGCCGGGTCCTACCTGTCCATCTACTGGGTGCACCTCGCCAACCTCGAGGAGGCCACGAAGTGGTCCGGCGAACAGGTGGTCTGGCTGTACCAGAACGGGCGCGGGTTCAACGAGCGCACCCACGCCCACACCGGCATGTATCTTCCCGACTCGAGCGTGCGAGCGCGGGAGGACGGCGTCCCCATCGAGCTGGCCCTCAACCACGAGTACAAGGGGCTGGGGGTTGTCGTCGTCGAGCCGGCCGAGGGCACCAGCCGCGGCGATCTGATCGCGACCCTGGAGGGCCCGGCGCGCCGATTGATGGATCCGCATGGGGTTGACCTGGTATGTAGCTGGCGAGTCATCCCCCGCCCGCCGGGCGCCCAGGCGCCCATGTCTCTCGGAACCGACGGTGGCAGCGACGAGCGAGTGGTGCAGCTCTGCTTCATGGAGACGGAACCGACCGCGATCTGGGACCGGTTCCACACCTACGCCAAGGAGATCGAGCAGACGGGGGCGGGCGTGGTGACCTTCGCCGCCCCCTTCCTGCCGACCGTGGTCGGCACCGACGCCTACACAGATCAACTCTGGTAGGAGCAGGTCAACTCTGGTAAGAGCAGGCCAACTCTGGTAGGAGCAGGTCAACTCTGGTGGGCCCGGGTCAACCTCGGTAGGAGCCCCACCCCGCCGGCGGGGCTCAGCGCTTGGCGGCCTTCTTAGCCTGGGGCGGAGGCGAACCAAACACGGAGCGATGTATGAACTCGGCCAGCCCGGTGACCAACTCGGCGTCGCTCACCAGGAGCTCGCCGCGATGCACCGACTCGTTCGCCCCCTCGAGCAGGGCGTAGATAGAGAGGGCGGCCATCTCAGGATCCAGTCCCGTCGCTCCGGTCGCCCGGATACGGTCACCGATGACGGTCAGGACCCGCCGCTGGTCTCGGAGCCCGGCCCGTCCGGCCCGGCTGTCGTCCTCGTCGGCCAGCGCCTCCGCCAGGGCGTGGTACACCGGTGCGTGGCGCTTGAAGCCGGCGCACACTTCTGCGACCCAGTCCCGTAGCTCCGCGAACCCTTCAGGGCCCGGCTCGAGGGCCGGCATGGCGGCCATGCTCGAGCGCAGGTCGGCACCGACATCCTGGGCCAGGGCGTAGAGGAGATCGTCTTTGTCCGAGAAATAGGCGTAGACAGTGCCGTGGGCCGTTCCAGCCCGCTTCGCCAGGCGAGCCATCCGGGCCCCGTGCCACCCATGGGCGGCGAACTCGGCCTCGGCGGCATCGAGCAGCTTGACCAGCGTGCGGCGGCCGTGGGCCCGGGTCGATCGGGCTTTGACGGTTTGAGCCCAGCGCTGATCGGACTCAGCGCCGTCGCTTTCGTTTACGGATGATCCGGTTCTGGCCACCCTGCCCCTACTCCTTGGCGGCCACGCGCAACCGGCCGCGCCGCTCAGACCCGGCACCAAAGTAGGCCCGGTGCAACATGGTGGCCAACGTGGGCGGGAGCCGACTCGGGTCTACCCGCGAATGCCGGTGCAGAACGTAGAACGTCGCCCGGTTGAGCAGAATGAGCAGAAGAGCGGCCTGAACCTCGGCATCCACGTCAGATGGAGTGCCGACCGCCATGATGCGCTGCTCCAGACCTGTGAGCAGGGCGTGAAAGGTGGTCGCCGCCTCTTTGCGCAGAGCGGACTCGGGACGGTCCACTTGCTCCATCCAGGCCCGCACCACGCCCCGCTGGCGCTCCTGCATCTCGCTGTAGGCCGACACCAGCTTTTCCAGGCCCTCCCGGCCGTCGACCGCCGGATCAAACGCGGCCAGCGCCTTGGTCAGCGCCCTCATCTCCAAGAAGCATCGGCGACTGAGCTCGTCGAAGAGGTCGTCCTTGCTTCGGAAGTAACGGTAAAAGGTGGCGCGCGAAGTGGCGGCGGCCGTGATTATGTCGTCTACCGTGGCGCTGGCGTAGCCGGACACGGCGAAAACCCGCTGCGCCGCTTCCAGGAGCCGGCTGCGCAAGTCAACGCTCTTTGACGGCTCTGTCTGCATTAAAGCCCGGGCCTCCCACTCATCTCCGCTGGCATGGTAGCCGCCCCCCTGGACGACCCTGCGGTACCCCGCCGGTCACGGTACCGCCCCTGACTCTTTCATATCAGCGATGTCGTTCCAGGAGTGACCCAACTCGAGGAGGATCTCTTCTGTGTGCTGACCGAACTCCGGGGCTACGCCCAGCCCCGCCTGGCGGTCGTCGAAAGTGACTGGACCTCGCACCACGCGCAACGTCTCGCCGGAGGGATGTTCGACAGCGACGACGTAGCCGTTTTCCCGGGCTTGAGGGTCATCCCCCGCCTCGGCCGAGTCGGCCACTGGTTCCCACGGTGCAGTCAGCGAAGACAGCCGGGCCCGCCATTCAGACAGTGGAGCACTGGCAAAGATGGCGGCCAGAACAGCCTGGCACGCCTCCGAGTTCTCGGCCCGCGCCGCTGCATCTTGAAAGCGTGGATCTTCGATCAGCTCGTCGTGGCCAAGGGCGCGGCATAGTGGCGCCCACCACCTCTGTGACTCGAGCATCGACAGCATGATCCAGCGGCCGTCCGCGGTGGCGTAGTGGGTGCCTATCGGGTTGGTCGCCCGGCGCTCGCGGCGGGAGAAATCGGATCCCGTCGCCAGGGAGTAGACGATGTCCGAGGACGCCACCCACATGGCGCTGCTCAGAAGAGAAACGTCGACGACCGATGTCACCCCGGTCTTCTGCCGCCGGTAAAGGGCCGAAGCGATTCCGAAGGCTATCGCGAGCGACGCCGTCTTGTCCCCGAAGCCGGGTCTCGGTTGCACCAGCGGGGTCCCTGTTCGGGTGAAGGAATTCAGTATCCCGGCCCGGCCGAAGAAGACGGCCGCGTCGTAACCGGGCTTGCCGGCCTCCGGCCCACGCGGTCCCACGGCGTCGGCCTTGGCATAGACGATGGAGGGATTCACGGCGCGGATATCGTCGACGTCTATCCGCAGGCTCCGGCGAGCACCCGGAAGGAAGCTGGTCACGAAGACGTCCGCCCCGGCCGCCAGTTCGTACAGGACATCGCGGCCGGAATCGCTGGTGATGTCCAGGGCGATCGAACGCTTGCCGCGGTTGGCCTGTTCGACCATCAGGTTCACAGGCCCCTGCATCGGGCTGACCCCGCCCGTGACCAGTCCCCGGGCCGGATCGCCGCCCCGCGGGTGCTCGACCTTCACCACGTCGGCTCCGTAGTCGGCCATGAGCACCGCGGCGGCGGGAACCATGATCCACGTCCCGACCTCCAGGACTCTCACCCCTTCGAACAACCGACACCTCCTACGAGAGCGCGACCTACTGGGGTGACTTCGCCGGCGGCGAAGCCGCCAATCCGCCCCCGGAGGGGGACCGCTACTTGGTGATCCCGAAACGCTCGAGGCCGAAGGCCTTGATGGCGTTCCCCCGGGTCAGCTTGTAGAGCTCCTCCTCATTCAAGCCGGCCTCTTCGGAGATCTTGGCGAGCGTCTCCTTGGAATGAGGGAAGGTCGAGTCGGCGTGGGGATAATCCGTCTCGAAGCAGATCTGGTCCATCCCGATCACCTCCCGGTTACGCAAACCGGTCTGGTCGTCGAAGATGCAGCCGTAGACGCGCCCGGGGATGTAGCTCGAAGGTGGTTCCGGCAGCCAAGTCCCGAAGCTGTTGTTCGAGCGCTCCTCCCAAAGCTTGTCGGCCCGCTCCAGAATGTAAGGCATCCAGCCGACCTGACCTTCCGAATAGGCGATGGTCAGTTTGGGAAAGCGGTCCAGGGTCCCGGAGAAGAGGTAGTCGCAAAGCGACCCCATGGCGTTCTGAAAGGTCAGAGTCGACGAGATGATGAAGGGCGCGTCGGGCGCCGTTGACGGCATCTTCGACGACGACCCGATGTGCATGCACACCACGGTGCCGGTCTCTTCGCAGGCGGTGAAGAAGGGGTCCCAGAAGCGGTTCTTGTCATGGATCGACGGCAAACCGAGCGGGTAAGGGTTCTCCGGGAAAGTGACAGCAAAAGAGCCTTTGGCGGCAGAGCGCCGGATCTCGTCGGCCGCCAGATTGGCATCCCACAGGGGAACGATCGTCAACGGGATGAGCCGTCCCCGACCCGCCCCGCCGGACCACTCATCGATCATCCAGTCGTTGTACGCCTTTACGCAAAGAAGGCCGAGTTCCTTGTCCTCCCGTTCGTAGAAGGTCTGACCACAGAAGCGGGGCAGGGTGTTCGGGAAGCAGATGGCTGCCTCGGTGTGATTGGCGTCCATGTCCTCCAGGCGGGCGGCCTGGTCCCATGTGCCCTTGCGGATCTGGTCGAAGGTCGTCACTGCGAAGCCGACCTCGTCGAATCCCACCGCGGCCGACAGCATCATGAACGGCGAGACCAGATCGTCGTAGTACCAGACATCGCTCCACTCACCGTCGGGATCCTCGGCCCAGCCGGTCGAGCCGGCTCCGCCCCGGCCGACGTCGGCCGCGAAGCTGATCTTCTTCCTCTCGATGCGCGGACCCCGGTCCTTGTAGCGGGCGGGCAGGCGAGACTGCCAGAGATCCGGCGGCTCGACCACGTGATCGTCCACCGAAATGATTCGAGGTATCTCTGTCATGGCATCTCCCTTATGAAGTCCCTTTACCAGCTATGAGCCTCTCCTCCGTCATCGGAGGGGCTCCCCACAACTCGTCAGCCAATTGTCGCAGCTCACGGGTCGGATCGCCTCCGAGCAACGCCAATCCCTTCACCCGTCTCAGGTACAACTGGATGTCGTATTCGAGCATAAACCCGTAGCCGCCGTGAAAGTGCAGCGCATCGGTCACCGTCTGCTCGGATACCTCGGCGGCCAGGCCGGACGCCATCAGGGCCAGCTCGCGCCTTCGGTCTGAATCCTGGTCGGCCGCCCAGGCCGCTTTCCGGGTGAGAAGGAGGGCTCCGTCCAAGGAGGTGGTCAGATCAGCCATGCGGTGGGCGACCGACTGGTACGAAGCTATGGGGACCCCGAAGGCCCTCCGGCCGGTTGTGTACTCCACGGCGATGCGCAGGGCCCGGCGGGCCGCGCCCACCAACCAGGCAGAGGCCATGACCCGCCACTCGTCACGAGCCCGACCCACGGCCGAGACGGCAGCCGGTCCTTTCGCCACTGCGCGCCCGCCCGCCAGCGTCCGGTGCGAGACGGGCAACGAACCGAGGTTGGGAAGAGCCTCGTATGAGGGTCGGTCGGCACTTACTTCCACCGCCTCGCCTCGGAGGGCGACCACGTGGGCCGCCACCGCTCCGGCCGGCACCCACCTGAGCTCATCTCCAACAGGGGACGAGAGAGCAAGGGTCGTCACCGACCCGCCGCTGATGGCATCGTCCAGAATGCTCAGCGCATCGGAGGTTTGGAGACGGGCCAGCAGGCGGTTGGCTACGACGCTCTCGATGAGGGGTACGGGGGCGAGGAACTCGCCCGCCAGTTCAGCGACCAGCGCCGTGTCGGTCAGCCCGGCCCCGCTCCCACCGCAGTCCTCGGGGACGGCCATCTCCGGCAGCCCGAGAGCCACCACCTGCTCCCACAGCCGGGGCGAGAACCCCAGCGGCTCGACTTCGCGGACGAGCTCTGTCCCTGATTCCTTCTCGAACAGGGCGCGCACACTGTGCTGGAGCTGCTCCTGCTCTTCGGACAGGGCGAGATCGAACACTCAGGCTCCCCCGGCGGACGAACGCGCCATCGGAGCCCTACGGTAGCAGTAGATGACAGCTTCGTCTACTCAGAGCCGAGACAGTCTTATCAGGTTCCCGCTACGCTGCAGCGCGATGATGTCGGACCAGCGGAGGAGGGATCTGGAGTGGCCGAGCTGAAGATCCTCCGGATAAGTGACTTCCCCCCGGTCGAGGTGCTGGCCCAGATGCATGGAGACCGCCGGGTAGGGGTTCACTTGCGGTTCCTCGAGCAGACCCCGACCCGCAGCTTCTTCCATTGCCACTACGACCCCGGCATGACCATCGAGGTTCACGGGCACGCCAGCGATCACGCCATCTATGTTCTCAACGGCTCCCTCACAGTCGGCGCAGTCGGCTGCAGCGAGGGCACCCTGGTCGTGCTCGAGAAAGGAGCGATCTTCGGGCCACTCGTGGCAGGTCCGGAGGGCACCGACCTGCTGGAGTTCTATGCCGGAGATACGACCCCGGTCCCCGACGATCCCGAGGGATTCGCAGCCCTGCTGCGTGAACGAGACATCCAGCCCGTGCCCGTGGCCTTCACCCGCCACGCTGAGGAGCCCGCCAACCCGCCGCCGGCGTCTTGACCGGGGTCAGCGACGCCGACCGATGGGCCGATCTCCATGCCGATGAGCGCGCTCACTTCATGGCCACCATGGGCTTCGAGTGCCGCATCGACGGCGATCTGGCTATTGGGCAGGCGGAAATCGGCGGCTACCTGCGTAGCGCCCCCGCTTGGCCCAGCACGGCGGTTCTCCTGACCTTCGCAGACGTGCTCATAGGCGTGCTGGCCTCACACCAGACGGCGCCGAGGATCTCCGTCACGTCCAACCTGGCCGTGCACATCGTCGGCCCGCTCCCGCCGGACGGCGATCTCAGTATGCGCGGCTGGCTCAGCAAGGTCGGACGTTCGATGACCGTCGGCGAGACGGAAATGCGGGCGTCGGACTCCGGAGACCTGGTCGCGACGGCCATCGGTACCTTCCTGGCGTCGCCGCGCCCACAGGACGTGACCCGCATCTCACACGACCGGTTTCGAACCGTCGGTAAGACCCAGACCAACGCCGCCTCGCTCACCGAGCACGTGGGCCTGCGGGTCATCGAACCAGGCCTGACCGAGATCGAGTTGCGGCCGGACCTGACCAACGCCACCGAAAGCCTGCAGGGCGGCCTCGTGGCGCTCCTCGGTGAGACGGCAGCCCAGACGGCGGCCAGTGCCGCCGGCGACCGGGCTGCGGTAGTCGAGAGTCTCGATGTCTACTACCTGGCAGCCGCTCGGGTCGGACCTTTTCGTGCCACGGCTCAACTACTCCGCGACGATCTGGTCAGAGTGGAGATCCGTGATACCGGTCGGGATGACCGGCTGGTCGCGATCGCGACCACCCATACCCGCGCCGCGGTATAGGGGCGAGGTTCAGCCGGCGAGAGCCGGGTTCAGGGTGGTCGGCATGGCCTGAACGGCCGGCAGGACCTTTTCGGCGAAGAGCCGAAGGCTCTTTTCCGCCTTCTCCCGCGGCATTCCTCCGTAGAACACGTGGACAACGATCTCGCCCAGACCGATGTTCCACTGCAGGGTCTTGATCCTGTCCACGATCTCGTCCGGCGTGCCGATCGGTTGGGTCGCCCGGCGAGCGGCCGCACTTGCTTCGGCTACTCCGACGTCCGCGCTCTGCCTGCTTTGGTATTCCTCGTATCCCTTGATGCCCTTGAACCCCGGGTTGTTCCACTCGAAGTAGTGGTGTTGGGCAGCCAGCAACTGATT
Source organism: uncultured Acidimicrobiaceae bacterium (assembly GCA_963851245.1). Classification (GTDB taxonomy): domain Bacteria; phylum Actinomycetota; class Acidimicrobiia; order Acidimicrobiales; family Palsa-688; genus CAWKOH01. Next base: position 336,819 of record CAWKOH010000001.1, read on the forward strand.
GTGGAAGTAATCCCACCCCTCCTCCGCCGCCGACGAGGTCTCGGCGCAGTACATCCAGAGGAGAGTCGTGGCCTGGTCCGGCGGCAGCCCGAGCTCCTTGCGGATGCTGTTGAACCGCCTCACCTTCTGCGTCATGCCATCGGCGTTCTCGTCGGCCACAAACATCTGCCCAAGGCCATTCTCAGCCGCCAGTCGCGCCGACTTCTCAGTGGTGAAAGCGGCCTTGATGTTCCTGGTGAGGTCTCCCTTGTGCCGCGCCTGGGGCCGGACGGTCGTCGGCGGGATCTTGAACACCTGGCCGTCGAAGGTGAACCGTTCAGCTCCATCGGCGGCGCGTATCGCATTCACCACGTCGTAGAAATAGGTGTGGGACTCCTCGATGGGAACGCCCAGTGACGCGTATTCGTGCGGGGCGACACCGCGCCCAATGCCGAGATGCAAGCGCCGCCCACGGAGAAGCACGTCCAGCATGGAGATCTCGTGAGCCAGCCGCACCGGGTTCCACCAGGGGGCCACGATGACGGCCGTCCCCACGTCGACGCGTTGAGTCCGGCCAGCCCAGTAGGCCAGCCACTGGAGCGGGTTCGGCTGCATCGAATAGGCCGACCCGTAATGCTCTGTGGCCCAGATCGAATCGAATCCGAGAGGTTCGACCAGCTCGCCCATGGAGATGGTCTCCTCCATGTGGAGATAGTCCGCAGTGTCGGGCGGACGGTCGTAGTCTCCGGCCATGAGCCGGTCCCAGTCCTGCTGGTTGTAGCCGGTGACCATCACTCCGCAGTGCATCGAATCCCCTCCAGCCCGGGCTCGTCGGGCGAAGCGGCCATGCTACGTACGGGCTCCCACGACCGCAAGACACTGTGGTCAGGTAGGGATCCGCCGGGTCCCGTAGGAGGCCACGGGCGCGGTCCCGATCGCGACTAGGGCGTCGCCCAGCCGGCGAGGACCGCCCTCAACGCGGTAACCACCGACAGGGGCTGGTCGAGCATCAAGTGATGCCCCGCCAACGGAACGTCGACCACTGGCGCCCGGCCCCCGAGAGCGCTCTGCATCTCGTCCAAAATGGCAGGTGTCACCAACCCCTGCTCGCCTCGAATGATGGCGACGGGGCAGGTCACCTTCCGGAGGGCCAGGGCGCCGGGCCGCCGCTGGACGAGCACCCGCGGATCGAACTTCCAGGTCCAGCCGCCCTCCACCTCACGAATCGAGCCGGCGGCGAGGTGGTTCATCACGAACGGCAGATTTCCCGCCTGAGCCGGTTCCGGCCGGTACCGATCCAGGGCTTCTTCGAGGGTGGCATAGACGCGCCGCGCTCGCACCGGCCGCGCCACAGGCTCGTCGACCTCTTCCGGAGGGGGGTCGGTGATCCGGCAGTCCATCAACCCCAGCCCGGCCACCGCCTCGGGGTGCTCGGCTGCGGCCACCACGGTTGACCAGGCGCCGAGACTGTGACCCGCCAGCACCGACGGCCCTTCGAGCTCGGCGTGCTCGGCTACCGCCAGCATTTCCTCGGCCCAATCCTCCAGGCGGTAGGTCTCCCGGTGCCCACTGTCGCCATGGCCCGACAGGTCGACGGCGACCACAGAGCGTTCGGGGGTCACCAGCCACGGCGCCACGTGGTCCCACCAGCCGGCGTAGGCGCCTCCTCCGTGCACCAGGATCACGCCCGGCAGGCCACCGTGGCCCCACCTCCAGTAGCTGATGCGGCAACCGGAGACGGCGGTGTAGCGATGTTCCCGAGGCGCCGCCAGGGCGTCCAAGAACCAAGCGGGGGCGGCAGATCCTCGATTGGTCATCGGAACGGTCGGCGGCACGGCGGCACCGGGGCACCCTAGCAACCGGCGACCTCAGGAAAAAGCTCGCCTAGACCCCCAACCGGGCGTCCGCTATGTCCAGCAGGTGATACGACTCGTCACCGAAGAGGGTTCGATCCGTTAGGGCCCGCCGGGTGTGAAGGTGGGCCACGTGCTCCCACGTCTGTCCGATTCCTCCGAAGACCTGCATCACCGTCTCGGTCACCTCCCGGGCCACCGATGAGGAGTAGGCCTTGGCGACACGCGCCGCCAGCAAGGCTTCGTCGGGCGGCAAGGCGTCGACCCCCCAGGCTGCGTAGCGGTTCACACTGGCCGACGCCTCGATCTGCACGAACGCGTCGGCGCACAGGTGCTGGATGGCCTGGAACGACCCGATCTTGACTCCGTACTGCACCCGCTCCTTGGCGTAGTCCACCGCTCGCGTCAGGGCCGACGACATCACGCCGATGGCGTCGGCCGAGACAGCGACCAGAGCCAGAGCCAACCATCCGTCCCGATTTTCCCGGTCCACTCCCCGGTCCGCTGTATCGAATGCCACGACGGATGGATCGCTTATCCGCAACAGGCTCCGGGTAAGGTCGGCGGCCTCGGCCGGCGCGAATCCCGCCGCCAGTTCGACCCGGGCCAGCGCCGGCGAGTCGGCGGAACCCGACCAGGCCAGGGCGTAGGTCGCCTCGTCGGCGTCGAAGGCGATCGCCCCGTCGAGTTCCTCGATTCGGGCCAGCCGGGCCAGGTCCGGGGTCAAGAGCAGGCCGTAGCGGGTCTCTCCCGATGTGAGCCCGTCGAGCCAGCCTTCAGGTACGCCGGCCCGGCTCATGAGCTCGGCCGCTACCATCCCGCCCAGGTACGGCACCGGCGCCAGGGCAGCTCCGAAGGCTTCGCAGACCAACATCACTTCCACACCGGAAGCCATTGGCCGGTCGTCCTCGTCACGCACCCTTATAGCCAGGAAACCGGAGTCGGACAGGGAAGCCCAGGCCTTGGCCCGGTCGATCGAGACCAGGTCCGACGGGCTGAGCACGCCCGCGGACGTGGCCAGCTGGGTAGCTGTCTGCTTGAGCATCTCCTGCTCATCAGTCAGCAAAGCAAGCATCAGTTCACGCCCTTCTCGGCTGGAACTCGGCGCCAGAGCTCTCCAGCAGGTTCTTGATACGCAACCGGTCAGGCTTGCCCGAAGGGAGGTACGGCACGTCCCGTTCGCCCATGACCAGCACCCGGCAGCGGCAACTTGTAGGAGGAGATCTCCTTGTCCAATCTTTGCAAAACGTCTGCGGCGTCCACCACCGCTCCTGGCCTGGGGGCGAGGGCCGCGGCCACCACCTCGCCTCGATCATGGTCTGGCAGGCCGACCACCACGGCCAGACCGACCTCCTCGAAAGACTCCAGGGCCAGTTCGACCTCCCGGGGCGCCACGTTGGAACCGGATGTCTTGATCATCTCCGAGAGGCGGCCCTTGAAAAAGAGGTAACCGTCGCGAATCACGGCCCGGTCGCCGGTGTGGTACCACCCATCGGCGTCGAAGGTTTCCTGACGCTCCTTCTTGTACAGGCCGGCCATCAAGCTGTACCCCCGGATGCACACCTCTCCCTCCTGCCCCTCGGGGAGGGTGGCGTTCGTCGCCGGGTCGGCAATGCGGTGCTCGACCAGAGGGACAAGTGGACCGAACGAGCCGCGCATGGCCTCGGGCAGAACCCGGTCCACCTCGGGACCGGGGGCGGCGTGAGGACCCACGGTCTCGGTCATGCCGAGCGAGTTGTGCCTCAATTCGGGGTCGGTGGTGAACGGAGAGCCCGGCGGAGGCGGGGCCAGGGCTGGAATCCCGCTCACGTCCCGACCGCTCGCCTGAATGTGCTGGCGCAGCCGCTGAGCCAGCTGGGACCACATACCCACGTGATTAGCGCTTTCTGCCTCCATCATGTCCAAGGCCGCGTCCGGATCGAAGCGTTCGATGCAGAGGAGGGTGCTCCCGCCGGCGAGGCCCATGTTCAGGGAACAGCCAACCCCTCCGATCCAGAAGAACGGCATGCCGCAAAAGCTCTTGGTCTCGGTGTCGAAGCCGACGAACCGCCCCAGGTTGGCTCCGTGACGGAGAAAGTTGCCGTGTGTGTGAACGACGGCCTTCGGCGTGGCGGTGGTGCCGGAGGTGAAAATCACCATCATCCAGTCGGCTGGCGAGACCTGGCCTTCCGCCGCCCCCAGCAAGGCTTCGGGCACCCTTGGCTCGCCAGAGGCGTCCTCGCGGAAGTCCACCGTCAGCGGATGGGCCCAGGAGCGCTCTGCCCCCCCGGCCACCCAGACCGACCGCAGGTACGGCAGCTCGGCCAGCCAGAGCGGTTCGGGCCCTGCTGCCGCCAACTCTGGCACGGCTTCCTCCACGAACTCCAGGTGATCGGACCCGTTCAACCGGGGCGGCATAATCAAGCGTTCTACGTCACCGAGCAGCAAGACCTTGCGTAACTCCGCCGGCTTGTAAACAGTAGAGAGCGGCATGTGGATGGCCCCGATGCGAGTTACGGCCAGCCAGGTGACGACCCAGTCCGCTCCGTACCCGAACATGGCACCAACCCGGGTTCCCTTTCCCACCCCGGTCGCCAGCAGTGTCGCCGCCAGCCGTCGAGATGCCATCTCCGCCTCTGCAAAACTCATGCGCCGATCGGGCATGACGACGTACGGCCGGTCGCCATAGAGTTCCGCGGCCCGGCGCACGACCTCGGGCATCGTGGGTGTGAAATCCAACTCGGGTAGTCGCACGCTCCCCCTTTTTCCAACCTCAGACTAGCTGAATGACGATGATGTCTCGCCGGGGGCGGGCTACCGGGGAGGAGCAGTGCTGTAGGCCACCACGCCGCCGAAGTTCGGCGTGGACTGGCACGCCAAGGCGACGTCGATCCCGTCGATCTGGCGATCTCCTGCCCGGCCGGCTAGCTGCAGGTAGCACTCGAGGGTCTGGGGCACACCGTGCATACGCCCGTTGCCGAGGGCCCCGCCCCCCGACAGCGCGGGCAGGCCGCCGTTCGTGCTGATACCGCCTTCCGCCACGAATCGGTGTGCCTCTCCCACCGGGCAATACCCCAGCGTCTCCAACCAGAAGTACACCATGGGCGAAAAACCGTCGTAGACCTGGGGCAGGCCGACGTCGTCCGGCTTGAGCCCGGTGCTTTCCCAGAGGCGCGCCGCAGTAACGGCGCCCCCCTCGTAGATGTCGTCCAGGGTCCAGAAGTCCAGACTGTTGCTGGACCGCCACCGCCCCTGGGCATACCCGGCGACATAAACGGGCCGGTTTCGGGAATCTCTGGCCCGGGTCCCGCTGGTCAGCACGAAGGCTCCCACGCCCGAAACGGGAATGTCGCAGTCGAGCACGGATATGGGGTCGGCGACCATCGGCGACGACATGTACTCGTCGACAGTGAGAGGCTTCCCGTACCAGTGGGACCACGGGATCTGGGAACCGTTGCGGCGAGCTTCCACCACCACCTCGGCCATCGCCTCGCGGGTGGCACCATAGCGCTGCATGTACTCGTTGTAGGCCAGCGCCATCTGGGTCGGCGGCCCCCACAGGCCGTGCGGCGCCGTCCATTGATCAGGGCCGGCCGCCTCGACCATCGGATTCTCGTGATACCGCTTCGGCGGGTTGTACATGGCCCGGTGGACCAGCACGTAGTCCGCGGCGCCGGAGGCGATGGCGTTGGCGGCCAGGATCATGGCGCCCGGTATTTGACCGACACCCTGAAAGCCGGCCAGCCAGCGGGGCTGCACCCGCAGCCGCTCGACCAGCCAATCGGAGGTGACGATGTGGACCCCGTCTTCCAGCGCGCCACCACCTGACGACGGGAAGAGGGCACCGGTCGTGAACCCGTCGACCTGCTCCTTGGTCAATCCGGCATCGGCAATTGCTGCCAGCGCCGTCTCGACCGTGAGCAGGCCCAGGGGGGTCTCGCTTCGGCGGGACACGGGGCTGTGGGCGTAGCCCACTATGGCGACCGGCCCGGCCGCTCCGGTCCGGGCCCGGCTCACGATGCGAGCAAACGGAACATCGGGATGGCCAGCCCTTCGGACACGTCGTCGAACACCGTCTCGACGGGAGCCCCATAGACCAGTGTCGATTCCGGCTCATCTGCCATGCGAGCAACGAACCTGAGCCCGCGCTGTTCCGCGAGCTCCACAGCGGCCACGACGTACGGGACGTAGGGAGCAAAGCCGGGCAGGAATGCGGTCCGGATGGTGGTCCACGATCGGAGCGTGCCCCGCCCGCTCACCGGGTGCCACACGAAGGGACCCTTCGGGGAGAGACAGCGGGCGCACATGGCATCGGGCGGATAGGAGAGCCAGCCGCAGCTTTCACAGCGCCGAACGGCGAGCCGATGTCCCGCAGCCGCTTCCCAGAACCCCGCCGAGCGGGCATCGGGGACAGGAACCGGTCGGGGGTGCTCCACCCTCTGCATCGGCTCGTCAGCCGGCTCTCAGGTCCACATTCGAGGCGGCGCGGGCCACGAGATCCGGCACCACCTCGCTGAGCTCCGCCGGATCCCACCGGTCCCCCTTGTCGGCGGTCGGTCCTTCGTGCCATCCCTCCAGGACGCTGATCCGCCCTCCACTCACGTTGAAGACCCGGCCGGTGATGCCGGCCGACAGCGGGCTCGCCAGCCAGGCAACCAGTGGAGCGATGTTGTCAGGCGCATAGGTGTCGAACGCCTCTGCTTCGACGGGAGCAGCCATGCGCTCCTGACCCCGAGGCGTGATCATCCGGGTGCGGGCGCTGGGCGAGACCGCGTTCACAGTCACGCCGTACCGGCTGAGCTCCATGGAAGCGATGATGGTGAACGCCGCGATCCCCGCCTTGGCGGCCCCGTAATTCGACTGGCCCACGTTCCCGAACAGACCGGACACCGAGGACGTGTTGATGACCCGGGCGTCGGCCGGCGTTCCACTCTTTGATCGCTCCCGCCACACCTGAGCAGCGGCCCGGGTGGTGAGGAAGGTGCCTTTCAGGTGAACGGACATCACCGCGTCCCAATCGTCCTCGGACAGGTTGACGATCATGCGGTCGCGCAGGATGCCGGCATTATTGACCACGACGTGGAGATCGCCGTATGTATCGAGGGCGCTCTGGACCAATGCCTCGGCTCCGGCCGGTCTGGAGATGTCGTCTCCACTGGCGATGGCCTGGCCGCCGGCCGCCCGGATCTCGTCCACGACCTGCTGCGCGGTCGCGACGGTGGCGCCTTCGCCGTCGACGGCGGCCCCCAGGTCGTTGACCACCACCTTGGCCCCCTGCCGGGCCAGTTCCAGGGCGTGACCCCGACCTATGCCACGCCCTCCACCCGTGACCACGGCTACCCGGTCTTCACAAATGCGGTCCATCGACCCCCTCGGCGGTGCTCCGGCGGCGCGGTAGTGTATCCGCAATCTGACAACGCTGTCTGACGCCGACCGGCCGGCGAGTGGGAGAGGGCATGGATTACCGGGATACACCCGAGGAAGCTGACTTCCGGGCTCGACTGCGGGCCTGGTTAGCGGATCATGTCCCGGCCGGCTGGCGCCAGATCGAAGACCACGCCGAGCACGACCAGATGTACCGGGCCTGGCACCGCAGCCTCTATTCGGCGGGCTATATGGGGATGTCCTGGCCGAAGGAGTACGGCGGGCAGGATCTCAGCCCGGTCTACGAGGCCATCCTGAACGACGAGTGTGGCAACGCGGACGCCCCCCACGTGCCGAGCGTCGGATACATGGGCCGGGCCATCTTCACCTACGGTAACGAGGAGCAGAAAAAAAGGTTCCTCCCTCCTCTCCTGAACGGCGAGGTCCGTTGGTGTCAAGGTTTCTCCGAACCGGAGGCAGGATCTGATCTGGCGTCGTTGCGAACCCGTGCCGACCGGGTCGGCGACCACTACGTCGTCAATGGCCAGAAGATGTGGAGCAGCGGAGGCATCTACAGCGACTGGTGCATGCTCCTGGTCCGCACCAACCACGAGGTGCCCCCCCACCAGGGCATCACTTGCCTCCTGGCACCGATGGACGCCACGGGCGTGGAGGCCCGTCCGATCGTGCTCGCCAACGGCAACCCTGAGACCGCCGAAGTGTTCTGGGACGGGGTGGAGGTACCGGTCGAGAACCGCCTCGGTGAGGAAGGCGACGGTTGGCGGATAGCCATGACGACCGTGTCCTTCGAGCGGGGCCCGGGAGACGTCGGCACGGTGGCCGCCTTCCGGCGCAGCCTCCGCCAGGTCGAGCGCTTGGCAGCCGAGAAAGGCGTCATCGGTGACCCGGAAGTCAGACGGGCCCTGGCCCGGGCCTACGTGTTCGGCGAGGCCCAGCGCCTCAACGTGGTGGAGCAGCTATCGAAGCGGGTCTCCGGTCACCTGCCGGGGCCGGACGCGTCCGGTCTCGAAGCAACTTTGGACCCAGGCCGAGCAGTACCTGCAGCACCTGGCCATGGACATCGCCGGGGCCGAGGCCTTGACCGGTGCGGCCCCCGAACGGCTGGCCGACTACTTCCAGTCGAGACCGACCAGCGTCTACGGGGGCACCGCCCAGATCCAGCGCAATCTGCTGGCGCAGAGAGTGCTGGGGCTCCCCCGTTCGTAATCTCGGGTCGCGGCTCAGCGGTTGACCGCCGACAAACCGCCGTCCACGTAGATGACCTGGCCCGAGATGTAGGAGGCCTGGTCGGACACCAGAAACGCCACCGCGTTGGCGATGTCGTCGGGCGTGCCAACGCGGCGAAGGGGTACGAGGGCGGCCCGCTGCGCCATGCGCTCACCTTCGTAGGCGGGGGCAGTGCCTTCGGTCAGCATCGACCCCGGTCCGATGGCATTCACCCGGATGCCGCTCGGGCCGAGCTCCTGGGCCAGCTGTCGGGTCAACGCCTCCACCGCGGACTTCGTGATGGGATACACCTCGACGCCGGTGGCAGCCATGGCCGCCGCCAGTGACGACAGGCTCACGATCGCTCCTCCACCCGAGGTGATCATGCCGGGGGCGAAGCTCCGGCAGCAGTTGAGGGTACCCATGAAGTTGACGGCAATGACCCGATCGACGTCCGCATCCGAGGCGTCAAGGATGGAGCCGTAGGTCCAAATGCCGGCGTTGTTGACCAATACGTCGACCGGTCCGACCGATGCAGCCAGGTCCCGCACCGCGTCCCGGTTGGCAACATCGCACCTGCGACTGCTCCCGCCCACTGCCGCGGCGGTGGCCGCCGCCGCGTCGCCATCTATGTCGACGGCCACGATCGAGTGCCCATCGCCTGACAGCCGGACGGCGATGGCCCGGCCCAGGCCGCGGCCGGCACCGGTCACCAACGCCACACTCATCAGGTTCCTCCCCCACTCATGGCGGGCGGTATCCCACCACGCCACCGTTGCCGGTGTCAAGAGCGCCGTTGAGACGCCCACCCTCAGTTGGTAACTTGACGAGGTCGTCAACGGCTCGATCCGGGGGTACAAACCGATGAGCGACTTCGATGCCGAAGCTGCCCTGCGCCGCCTGGTCGACGAAGCCGATGTATCGCAGGTCATCCTTCGCTACGCCGACGGCGTGGACCGACGCCGGTTCGACCAGGTCTGGGAGTGTTTCGCGCCTGACGCCTATGTGGCGGGCAGCAGCTTCTCGGGGCCCCTCGGTGAGTACCTGCCGAGGCTTCTGGAAGGGGTTCAGTCGTTTGGCGCCACGCAGCACTTCATGGGGAATCAGCTGAGAACCGTGGACGGAGACCGGGCCCACACAGAGACCTACGCCGTGGCCCGCCACTTCCGGGATCAGGCTGGTGAGGATGAGGTCCTGGTCATGGGGGTCCGCTACGTCGATGATCTCATCCGGCTACCGGATGGGCGGTGGGTCATCTCCGGGCGGGAGGCCACCGCCATGTGGCGGCGATCGTAAGGGTCCCTCCTCAGCCGGCCGGCTGGACTGGAGGCGCGGCATGCTTGGACATCTTCCACGCCGGCGGCCGCCGCTCCAGGAACGATGTGATGCCCTCCCGTCCATCCGGCTGCGATGCGAACCAGAGGAACGCCTGGCGCTCGATGGCGCGAGCCCCCACCCGGTCCGGGCTGGCCAGCTGTTGGTAGAACATCCTCTTGGTCGCCGCGACCGAAGCCGGCGCCGTATTGGCGGCTATATCCCGCGCCACCTCCAGCGTGGCTTCGAGCACCTGGTCCGCCGGCAGAGCCCGGGTGACCAGCCCCAGGTCGGCGGCCTCGGCCCCGGTGAAGGTTCGCCCTGTCAGCAGCAATTCCAGTGCTCGCGAGCTTCCCACAGCCCGGCTCAGCAACCACAGCGAGTTCGCCTCCGGTAACAAACCTCGGCGGGTGAACGCGAACGACAGCTTGGCGTCCTCGGCCGCCAGGCGGATGTCCCACGAAAGCGGGTAAGTCAGGCCCAGACCCACGGCGGGACCGTTGATGGCCGCCAGCACCGGGGTGGCCATCTCCCACGGCGACATGTCCGAGACGGGCGGCCCCAGCTGATCCTCGGTGCCGTCACCGCGGAAGGTCGAGCCTTCGTCGTCGAGGGCGGCGCCGACGCAGAAGCCGCGGCCAGCCCCCGTCACCACAATCGCCCGGATTTCGTCTGAGGAGTCCAGATGGGTGAAGGCGTGACCCAGCTCCCGGCCCATGCGCGGGGTGAAGGCGTTGAGCTGCTCCGGCCGGTTGAAGGTGATCAACGCCACCGGCCCCTCGACGTCGACGAGAAGGGTCCGGTATTCGGGCAGATCCATGCGAGACGGGTCTATCACTTTTCCGAAATGCTGCCAACCGAACCGGCGTTGGTCGCCTAACCCATCTGCATCAGCTCGACCCGCGTGCCATCCGGGTCGGCGAGAAAAAGTAGCCGGATCCCCTCTCCTGTGGTCCGGGTGCCTTCGATCACTCGGCCCCCAGCCTCGACCAATTGGCGTTCGGCCGCGTCGATGTCGTCCACGAGGAACGACAGATGGGTCAGGCCGAGTTGGTTGCGTGACTCCGAGGGACGCCCGTGGGTGCCGGGAGACGCGTAATGGAGAAGCTCGATGGCCAGCCCCTCCCGCCGGATGAACTGTGACGTCAGGACGACATCGCGGGGCACCTCCAGGGTGTCAGCGAACTCATTGCCTATGGGATGGGTCTCGGCCGCCGAGAATCCCAGTCCGTCGCAATAGAAACGCAACGAGGTTCCCAGGTCCGATACGCAGATCCCGACGTGCGAGAAGCTCGAGCCCGCTAGTTCAACCATGATTCTCGACCCCCTTTGTCCGGTCGATACTACCTAGCGGCGTTCCCGGGTCGCCGGACGCGACAGACTGGTCGAAGTCCGTCGTTGCTATAGGGAGGGTGCAAGATGATGTCATTGCAGGAGATCTCCGACCGGCTGGAGATCCAGGAGTTGCTGATCAGTTACAGCCACTGCGTCGACACCCACGACTGGGAGGGCTGGGAGAAGGTGTTCACCGGCGACGCCATCATCGACTACACCGAGATGGGCGGACCCCGGGGCAACGTGAAGGAGACCCGGGCCTTTCTCGAGTCCACCATGCCCATGTTCTCGAGCACCCAGCACATGCTCGGCAACACTGTGCTCGAGTTCGACGGTGACGAAGCCCGGGCTCGCACCATCTGCCACAACCCGATGGTCCTCGACCGGGATGGCAAACCGCACATTTTCGTATGCGGGCTGTGGTACCGCGACGTGCTGGTCCGAACCCCCGAAGGGTGGCGGATCAAGGACCGCTACGAGGAACGTTCATTTATCGACAACCTGCCCCCGGGATTGCCAGGCGGCTCCGAATGAGTGTTTGGCCCCTTGAGCCGGCCGCTGGGACACAGTTATCATGTTTTGCCAGCCTGATGATGTCACCTACAGCGAAGCGGGGGAACCATGGGTAGCGCGAACTGAGTACGACCTGAACTGGATCACCTCGGTTGACGACCACATCGTCGAACCACCCCACGTCTGGCGGGACCGCGTCCCGTCCAAGTACAAGGACATTGCGCCCCGGGTCATCACCGACGACAACGGTCGGGAGGTATGGGCCTACGAGGACATCCGCCAAGAGAGGGAGGACTCGGCGCCAGCGCCGGCCGCCGCCCGGAGGACATCACCCCCGTAGGCTTCCCCTACTCCGAGATGCGGCCCGGGTGCTACGACCCGAAGGCCCGCTTACTCGACATGAACGACGCGGGCATCCTGGCTTCGGTCAACTTCCCGTCGTTCCCGCGCTTCTGCGGCCAGACCTTCGCGGAGGCCAAGGACAAGGATCTGGCCCTGATATGCGTCCAGGCCTACAACGACTGGATGATCGACGAATGGTGCGCCACCGATCGGGGCCGGTATGTACCTCTCGCCATCATCCCTCTCTGGGACCCGGCCCTGGCGGCCCGGGAGCTCGAGCGCGTGTACGCAAAGGGCTGCCGGTCCTTCTGCTTCTGCGAGAACTTCGAGCCTCTGGGCATCCCCACCATCCACACCGGGCACTGGGACCCCGTGCTGCGCACGGCCAACGAGCTGAAAATGGTTCTCTCGATCCACATCGGCTCGTCCTCCACCTTCCACCGGATCTCCAAGGACTCACCGTTCATGGCCAACTTCTCGCTCGGCTTGATCCGGCCGGCGGGCTGCCTCATGGACTGGATCTTCAGCGGGCTCTTCGACAAGTACCCGAACCTCAAGATCGCCCTGTCCGAAGGTTGGGTCGGCTGGATCCCGTGGGTTCTGCAGCGGGCCCAACAGGTCTACGACACCCAGCGCCATTGGGTGGCCAAGGGGCAGGCCCTGGGCAACGTGGGGCCGGTCCAGCACTACGACACGCAGATCAACACCGACAAGATCGACGTGTGGCGTGACTACCGGGAGCACTTCTACGGCTGCTTCATCGACGACCTGGTCGGGCTGCGCCTGATCGACCTGGTCGGCGAGGACAACTGCATGATCGAATCCGACTACCCGCACTCGGACTCGACCTGGCCCCACTCCCTGAAGCTGGCCCGCGAGCACCTGGACCAGGCCGGTATCTCGCCGGCGGTGCAGTACAAGATCCTCCGGGGCAACGCCGAGAGGCTGTATCAGTTCAAGGCGGCTGAACCGCCCGACATCGTCCGGCCCTAGCGAGGGCTGGCGCCCCCAGCGGTCACTATCTCGGTGCCACCTGGTGATCTCGGTGCCAATCGGGCGCCGAATTCGACGAATTTGACTCCGAGACGCTCAAGTGGCACCGAGAATGAAACGAACTGGGTGGCGCCGCAGCCCCGCCGGCAAAGCGGCAAACGGCGGTGGTGACACGGGACGAGGGCGGCCGGCGTGCGGGAAAGGCGCGCCGGCCGGTCCGCCCCCGTCATGCCGAACATGACCCCGTCGGCCACGAGCCGCCGCCCGCCGGCGTCAGAGAATGTTCGAGCCGGCGTCGATCGAAAGCGTGACGCCGGAGACGTAGCGAGCGTCGTCGGACGCCAGCCACGCCACCGCATTGGATATGTCCTCGGGATCGATCCATTCGACGGGCATGGCGTTGCCGAGCCGCCACATCCGCTCCGGCGGGGTCTCCGCTATGTAGTCGGCGAAGAGCTGATTAACCGTCATGCCGGTCGGGATCCCCGATGGGTGGATGCTGTTAACCCGGATGTTGTTGGGTCCGAGGAACCAGGCATAGGCCCGCATCAGTCCAACCAGGCCGTGCTTGGCCGCCACGTAACCGTCCCAACCCCCGGATCCGTCGGTGTGGCCCTTCAGCCCGTTCGAGGAGCTGATGATGATGATCGAGCCGCCTGCGCCGGCCTCGACCATCTGTGGGTACGAGACCTGCAGGGTGTTCCACGAGCCGGTGAGGATGACGTCGATGGCATCGCGCCAGCCCTCGGGAGCCCGGTCGCCCATGGTGCCGATCGGATGGATCCCGGCGTTGGCCACGACAATCTGGCAAGGCCCGAGCTCGGCCACGCCCTCGTCGAAGGCGGTACGTAGACTGTGGAGATCTCGGACGTCGGACTGCCGGGCCACTATCCGGCGCCCGGCCTTCTCCACCAGCGCCACCGTCTCGTCCATGTCCTCCCGGGTGGCCATCGGGTAACCGACCGAATCGATCTGGGCGCATATGTCCACGACGATGATGTCGGCCCCCTCCTCGGCCAGCCGGAGGGCGTGTGAACGCCCCTGGCCTCGCGCCGCCCCCGTTATGAACGCAACCTTTCCTTCCAGCTTGCCCATCAGTCCCTCCCTTGCTTGTCGAATCAACCAGGCCAGACGATGCTCTGCAGTTCGGTGTAGGCCAGCAGCCCGTACGAGCCACCGTCACGCCCGATACCGCTCTTCTTGAACCCTCCGAAGGGCGTTTCCATGTGCCGGCCGACCGTATTGATGCCTACGTTGCCCGCCCGGATCCGGCGAGCGACCCGCATGCCCTGCGCCGTGTCCCCGGTCCAGACGTAGCTGTACAGACCGAAGTCGGTGCCGTTGGCGAGAGCGATACCCTCCTCCTCGTCGTCGAATGGCATGGCCACCACGACCGGCCCGAAGATCTCCTCCTGAACCGCCTTCATGCCCGGCCGGCAGTCGGCGATCACAGTGGGCTTCACGAAAAAACCCTGGTCTCGCGGCGCTTCCGGACCGCCGGCCACGATCGTGCCACCTTCCTCGGCGCCGGAGCGGATATAGCTGACCACCCGGTCGCGGTGGGCGCCGGTGATGACGGGGCCGACGACCGTGTCGGCTTCGGAGGGGTCACCGACGGTGACCACCCGGGCGATCGCGGCCAGCTTCTCTACCACCTGCTCGTAGACCGCCCTCTGGGCGATCAGCCTGGTCGGCGCGGTGCAGATCTGGCCGGCGTGGTAGGTGAAGGTGCTGGCGGTGCCCTCGGCGGCGGCGTCGATGTCGGCGCCTTCGAAGACCACGCTGGCGCCTTTACCCCCGAGTTCCATCAGTACCCGCTTCAGGTCGCGCCCGGCCGCCTCAGCGATGCGCAGCCCGACTTCTGTGCTGCCGGTGAAGCTGACCATGTCGACGCTCGGCGAGACGACCAGGGCCTGTGACGCCTCGGCGCTGGAGCCCACGATCAGGTTGACCACTCCGGGCGGGAAGCCGGCTTCGTTGAAGAGCTCCACCAGCCGGATAACAGCCAGGGGATCCTGACCGGCCGGCTTGACCACCACCGTGTTGCCGGTGGCCAGGGCCGGACCCAGGGTACCCATGATGTTGTTCATGGGGACGTTATAAGCCTTGATGCAGGCCACCACTCCGACGGGCAGACGGACGGCGGCGGCGTTGAACACGCCACCGGTTGTGGTGTGAGGACCGCCACCGAGGTTCGGCACGGGCATGAAGGGAGTGTCGAGTGGTTCCAGGGCGCCCCGGGCGAAACGGCGGATGCGGGCGATGGTGCCGCCTACCTGGGCGATCTGGGCCATGGCCAGAGTCGAGCCGGTCTCAGCTTGCACCAGAGGAACGAACTCGGCGTAGCGCTCGGTCAGCAGGTCGGCCGCCCGGTTCAGCAGGGCCGCCCTTTCCTCAGGGGTCGTCTGCGACCAGGCCGGGAAGGCTGCCGCCGCGGCATCGGCGGCCGCCTGGGCCTCTTCGGCCGAGGCTTGCGGGGCCAGGCCCACTACCTCTTCCGTCGCCGGGTTGATGATCTCGTAGGTGCCCGCCGACGCTTTGACCGGCTCACCTCCGATCCACAGGTGGTACTCCCGCTCGGCATCGATCATGGCTGTGGCCATGGGTTTGCGCTCCTCGTTCTTGTCATGGGTTCGGTTCTACTTCCTGCCAGTTCACTGCGTGGTTCTACTTCAGTTCAACACGATCAGGGCGTCGGCGGCCAGGGCTCCGCCGGAGGCCACTCGCAGGGGGTTCACGTCGACCTCGGCAACCTCGTCGAACTCGAGCGCAAGCAAGCCCACGCCGACCATGACCGCCGCCACCGCGGCCTGCTCGGTTTGACTCAGCCCCCGGCCGCTCTTGACCAGGCGCCC
The DNA here is from genome assembly GCA_963851245.1 of uncultured Acidimicrobiaceae bacterium. Classification (GTDB taxonomy): domain Bacteria; phylum Actinomycetota; class Acidimicrobiia; order Acidimicrobiales; family Palsa-688; genus CAWKOH01. Next base: position 352,573 of record CAWKOH010000001.1, read on the forward strand.
GCCCGACAGCTCGGACAGGGCTGTCCTGGCCTGGTCGAGGTCGAACGGCGGGCGCAGCAGCGCCGTCTCCCTCAGGATCTCGACCAGTATTCCGCCCAGTCCTACGGCCACGATCGGTCCGAATGTCTGGTCCCGCCGCATCCCGCAGGTGAGCTCGAGGCGAGCCGGAACCATCTCCTGGACAAGGACACCCTCGATCCTGGCTTCCGGAGCGCGGCGTGAGACCTCGGCGATTAGGACCTCGTATTCCTGACTCACCGACTCCGCCGCCACGCCGAGCCGTAGGGCACCGGCCTCGGTCTTGTGGGGCAGCTGGTAGGACATGACCTTGAGCGCCACTGGACCACCGAGGCGAGCCCCCGCCGCCACCGCTTCTTCGACGCTGGATACCAGCTCTTCTCTGCTGACGGGGACGCCATAAGCGGACAGGACCTGCTTGGCGGCCGACTCGAGCATGGCTCGCTCACCCTCGGGCGCGGCCAGCAGAGGCCGGACCTTGGCCATCCGGGCCGGGTCGGGCGCCCACGCCGCGGGACGGGCGGGCAACGACGAGCGGAGCGATTGGCGGGCCACGGCTCCCAAAGCGTTGGCCGCCCGCTGGGGATCGGTGTAGGTCGGAACGCCGCCTATCTGCAGGTCCTCGAGCCAAGCCGTCGACAGGAGGGCGACCGTTTTGTCGGTGCCCTGGTAGTAGGCCACGTACGCGTCGTTGGCGTCGCCCGGTATGGCCCAGGTCACGCCGGTGAACATGTCGACGGCTGGGCTGGCACCTACCGCATACAGAATTTTCTCGAAAGCCCCGGGCACGTTCGCCACCTGAGCGGTGGTGTCAACGGGGTTGGTGGTGCTGCCGTAGAACGGCTCGGGCATGAGCTCGAGAAGGGCCTCCTGCTCGGCCGCGGGGAGCTCCGGGATGGTAAGGCCCGCCTTGGTGCAAGCATCAGCCAGCAACACGCCCGCTCCGCCGGATGTCGTCATGATCGACACCCGGCGGTCCTTGACCCGCCGGCCATCCTGAAAGATCATGCCCAGATCGAGCATCTCCTCCATGGTGTCGACGACGAAGATCCCGTATTGGCGGGCGACGGCGTCGAAGACCTCGGCCGAACCGACCAGCGAGGCAGTGTGGCTGAGAGCGGCCCTGGCCGCCACTTCGGACCGGCCGGCTTTGAGAAGGACAATGGGCTTGTCGAGCTCCGCAGCCCGGCAGGCGGTGTCGATGAACAGCTCAGGGTCCCGCAACGTCTCACTGAACACCATGACCACCCGGGTCTCCTCCCGCTCGACCAGGTAGCGGAGGACAGTGGTGACGTTGACGTCGCATTCGTTGCCGGTGGTGACGAACCACCCGAGGCCGAGCCCGGCCAGGAAGGCTTTGGTGGCGATGTACGAACCGAAGCCGCCGCTCTGTGAAACCAGCGCGACCGGCCCGGCGGTCGGGAGGGGCTCGGTCGGCGGCAGGGCGAAGTTGGCCATGACCCCTCCGAAGAGGTTCATGAACCCGATGCAGTTGGGCCCGACGAGCCGAAGCCCGCTGGCCCGTGCCGTCCGGGCTATCTGCTCCTGAAGGGCGGCGCCCCGCTCCCCCGACTCGGCGAAGCCGGCGGTGATCACGACTGCGCCCCCAACTCCCTTCTCCGCGCACTCCTCAATGACACCGGGGACCGACGGGGCCGGCACTACCACTACGGCGAGGTCGACCGCTTCGGGCAGTGCGGTGACGGATGGGTAGGCGGCATAGCCCTGAATCTCAGAGTCGCGGCGGTGGACGGGATAGAGGGAGCCGGAAAAGGCCCGGGCCAGGTTGGCGAAGACCCATCCTCCGATGCTCTCCTCGTTGTTCGATGCTCCAACCATGGCGATCGAGCGCGGCGAGAGGAGGCGGTCCATGCCGGCCCGCTTGCGCTCCTGATCATCGAGCTCGGGCGGCGACGGGGGCGACCGGTCAGGCATCGACCGGCTTCGCCTCGGGCAGGCTCTCCCGAAGCTGTTTCTTGATGATCTTGCCAGTAGCCGTGCGGGGCAGTTCGTCTATCAGGTAGACGGACTCCGGCACCTTGAATTGAGCAAGGTGCCGGGCCACGTGATCCTTCAGCCCCTGCACGTCAGGAGGGCCTTCCTCACCTGCAACCACGAAGGCGACTACCCGTTCCCCTAGAACGGCGTCGGGCTTGCCGACGATGGCCACATCACCGACGCCCGGGTAGGTCCGCATGACCGTCTCGATCTCGACAGAAGAGATGTTCTCTCCCCCGCGGCGCACGATGTCCTTTTTCCGGTCGACGAAGTAGAAGTAGCCGTCGTCGTCGAAATAGCCGAGGTCTCCGGTGTGGAAGAACTGCTCGTCGACGACCGCCCGGGTGGCCTCGTCGTCCTTGAGATAGCCATTGAAGGTGATGGTGCCGAGCCCGAAGACGACCTCCCCCACCTCACCCGGCGCGGCTTCAGTACCGTCTTCGCGCTGGATCACCATGGTGGAGTCGGGAAAGCGCTTGCCGGCCGATCCCGTCCGCCGTTGCTCGTTGAGCCGGGTGTAGGTGCCCAGGCCGGCTTCGGTCATGCCGTACCAGTCGATCACCCGGAAGCCGAACCTGTCCTCGATGAGCTCAGCGCTCCTCGCCGCGCCCAGCACGACACCGACCCGCAGGTTGTGCCGGCGCTCGTGCGGCCCCGCTGGTTGGCCCATGATGATGTTGGCGATGGAGGAAAGAGTGAACAGGTACGTCGGCCGGTACAGGTCCACCAACCGCCAGAACCGCCGCGCCGAGAAGCGGCGGGGGAAGACCACGCTGGCACCGTAGAGAAGCGCCGAGGTGACCCCGCCCATGCCGTTGCCGTGGAACATCGGGGTGACCACGATGCCCCGGTCGGCAGCCGAAAGCCCGAACATCTCCTGATAGTCGATCGAGGAAGCTCCAGTGATCTGGCCTACGACAGCCTTGGGCCGGCCCGCTGTCGTACCCGACGTGTACATGATGTGGGCCGGAAGCTCGAAGCCATCGGGGTCGGGCAGCGCCGAGCGCGGTTCGGGCGGCGCCATGGCGAGCACGTGCTCGTAGGCGAGGGCGCCCTGAGGGGCACCGAGCCCATCGGCTTCTACAGCCACGACGTGGCGGACGTTCGGAAGCCGCTCCGCGAGAGCCAGAGCCCTCGGGGCCAGGGAGGCGTCACAGATGACGACGGTGGTTTCGGAGTGCTCGAGGATGAAGGCCATCTCGTCGTCGGTCCACTCCGGGTTGGCCGCCACGGTGGCGAAGACGCCGGCACTGGCAGCCATATAGGCCTCGACCCAGGCCGGATGGTTGGCCATCCATAGACACAGGCGTTCGGCCGGCCGTACGCCCAGCTCGCCCAGCCCGGCGGCCAGGGCCGCGGAACGCCCGACCACCTCGGAGTAAGTGCGGGTGCCGTCCTGCTCGGTTATCAAAGCCAGGGCGTCCGGCGTGGCATCGGCGTGGGCGGCGATGACATCGAAGAAAGAGGTCATGGTCTCGCTGGTGAGGACGTCAGGATCATGGTGAGCGATACCCCCTCCCGGGGACGCGCCCAGGAACGTGCCGTGCCGGGGCAACCATCTTGCCCGGGCCGGCAAAGCTCCGTCAAACTCATCCTGACACTATTGTCTTGTCTGGTCTGTCTTGTCTGGCGCGGCATCGGGCCGCAGCCGGCACAAGCCGCGGTAAGCTCCGCCCACCAGTCACGATGGAGGAGGGACCATGCTCGACTACCTCATCAAGGACGGAACCGTCATAGATGGTACCGGAGCCCCCGCCCGGCGGGCCGACGTCGGTGTACGCGACGAACGGATCGTGGCGGTGGGGCAGGTGGACGAGCCGGCCAAGGAGACGATCGACGCCGACGGTCTGATGGTGGCGCCCGGGTTCGTCGATCCTCATACCCACTATGACGCCCAGCTCTATTGGGATGGCTATGCCACCCCGTCATCGCTGCATGGGGTGACGTCTGTGATCGGGGGCAACTGCGGCTTCACGCTCGCCCCGCTGAAGGAGTCAGACGCCGATTTCACCAGGCGCATGATGGCAAAGGTCGAGGGCATGCCCCTCGCCGCGCTGGAGGGCGGGATCGAATGGTCGTGGGAGACTTTCGGCGAATACCTGGACGGGCTCGAAGGCCGCATAGCCGTCAACGCCGGGTTCCTCGTGGGCCATTGCGCTCTGCGCCGCTACGTGCTCGGCCCCGAGGCCACCGAGCGGGCGTCGACCCCCGCCGAAGTCGAGACTCTGGCCCGGCTGTTGGGGCAGTCTCTTGAAGCGGGCGGCTTGGGGCTGTCGACATCGCGATCGTCGACGCACAACGACGGCGACAACCAGCCTGTCCCCAGCCGGATCGCGTCCGAGGAAGAACTCCTCCATCTGTGTGACGTGGTTAGCCGGCACGACGGAACCACCCTGGAGGCGATCGTCGAGGGCTGCCTGAAGGGCTTCTCGGACTCCGAGATCGAGCTGATGGCCCAGATGAGCGCTCGGGCCAACCGCCCGCTTAACTGGAACGTGCTAGGGGTGGCCGCCGGACAGGAGAAGCGCACCGCCCATCAACTCCTGCCTTCGAAGCGGGCGCGAGAGGTAGGCGGCCGCGTGGTGGCGCTGACGATGCCGATCTTCGCCGACAACAACATGAGCCTCGGCACCTTCTGCGCGCTGTGGCTGATCCCCGGATGGCACGACATCCTGTCGTTGCCCAAGGATGAGAAGCTGGCCAAGCTGCGAGATCCGGCGGTCCGAGACGAGATGACCCGGGCGGCCAAGGGAACGGTCTTCGAACGGCTGGCCGACTTCTCCAATTACCGCATCGGCGACACCATCGCCCCGGAAAACAAGCGCTACGAGGGCCGGCTGATCACCGATATCGCCTCCGAGCTCGGGATGGACCCGGCCGACGCCCTGGTCGAGATAACCAATGCCGACGACTTCAAGACGGTCCTGTGGCCGTTGCCAGTAGGAGACGGAGAGGCTGACTGGGCCGCCCGGCGGGACCTGTGGGCCCTGGATTCCATCCTCCTGGGCGGATCCGACGCCGGCGCCCATCTCGACCGGATGCTGGGCTCGCCCTACCCGACCCGCTTCCTCGCCGACACCATCCGGGGCCGGCGGTTGGTGCCGCTGGAGCGAGCCGTGCAGCTGATGACCGATGCCCCGGCCCGGCTGTTCGGGCTCACCGATCGCGGCCGGGTGGCGGAGGGCGGCTTCGCCGACCTGGTTGTCTTCGACCCCGACACCGTCGACAGCGGCCCGGCCCACCGGGTCTACGACCTGCCCGGCGACAGCCTGCGCCTGACGGCGGAGTCCACCGGCGTGAAGCGAGTCTTCGTGAACGGCCGGACCGTCATCGTCGACGGCGAGCCAGAGGGCGCGCTGCCCGGGCGCGTACTCCGCTCGGGTCGGGACACCGAGACGGTAGCGACTCACTGAGACTGGTTCCGGCGAACATGTCGGACCGGGACAGCACCTCCACGGCACCGTTCGCGCCGGGGTCCATATCGTTGCGGCTCTACCCGCACGACGACCTCGGCGCGTCACAAATCGTCGATGAGCTCTGCACGCAGGGGCGGATGGCCATCGAAGGCGGCTTCGACGGGATCATGACCAGCGAGCACCACGGAGGGGTGGGCGGCTACATACCGAACCCGCTGCAGATGGCGGGGTTCGTGCTGGAAGACTCGACCCGCGGCTGGGCCGCGCCCTGTCCACTGCTGCTCCCTCTCCGGCCTACCGCTCTCGTGGCTGAGGAGATCGCCTGGCTGGCCGCCCGCCATCCCGGCCGCGTTGGTCTGGGCGTCGGCTCCGGTGCCATGAGCCTCGATTTCGAGGTCATGGGGCTGGACGTCAAGGATGCAGCTCGGATGTTCAAAGCGGAACTACCCCGAATCGTCGAGATGCTGCGAGGGGAGGGCCTCGGTGGGCTCGCCGGAGACCGAGCTCTACAGGCTTGTGGCGCCGACCCCATCCCGGTGCTGAGCGCGGCAGTGTCGGCCGCCGCCGCCCGCAGAGCCGCGCACGTCGGCGCGGGACTGATCCTGGAAGGTATGTCGGGCGCGGACCGGGTGGCCGAGCTGAGCGCGGCGTTCGATGAAGCCGGCGGCACCATGCCCAAGATTCTCATCCGGCGGGTATGGCTCGGGCCGCCGCAGGCCGACCTGGTAGAGAAACAGCGGCGGTTCTACCAGGACAACCGCGGCGACCCGTCTCCTCTCCCCACCGACCAGACGATCTCGGTGGCCGACGGGAAGGAGATGGCCGAAGCGCTCGCCGATCTCCTGCGGGTGACCGGCGCGGACGGGCTGAATCTCCGCATACATCTGCCTGGCATCCCGGCTCCCGCGGCGCGCGAGCAGATCGCCGGTCTGACCAGCGACGTCCTCCCCGCCCTCCGGGCTAGAGCCGTCCGCCTCCCCTGATCGACTCCACCAGATGATCGACGTGGGCCTGCCCCTCGTAGAGCTGGCGGAGCATCCAGACCCTCAGGAACCGGGCCATCGTCCCGCTCACGAACAAGGCGGCTCCGATCACGACCAGGCCCAGCATGGTCAGAGCCAGGATCTGCTCGGACGCCAGGTTCAGGGCGCTGCCCTGGCTCAGTGACGACTCGTAGATGATGAGCCCGGCGACGAAGCCTCCCACCATGAGGACGGCGCCGACGATCTCCTTGATCAGATCCGAGCGCTGACGCCCGCTCCGCAGCTTCAGATCGGCCACTGCGGCGCGGAACTCCTCGATCTTGTCGTCTGTGACCACCACGTCGTTGTTAGTCATGTCACCCACCTAGGTATGCGGAAGCGAGTTCTTCTTCGATCTCCGACGGGTCTCCGACCCGTACGATTCGGCCTTGCAGCATGATGGCGGCGGAGCGGGCCAGCGGCAACACCGTCTGGGCGAACTGTTCGGCGACCAGGATCGACAGCCCGGACCGAGCCAGCTCGCCCACTGTTTCGTAGAGAGCGGTGACCAGCACCGGGGCCAGACCCATCGATATCTCGTCGAGAATGAGAATCGTGGGGTCGGTGGCCAGGGCCCGGCCTATCGCCAGCATTTGCTGTTCGCCGCCGGACAGGGTGCCGGCCAACTGGCTGCGGCGTTCTCCCAGCCGAGGGAAGCGATCGAATGCGACCGCCTCCACCTTGTCGCGCGGGACCCCGGTACCGGTCGCCAGCCACAGGTTCTCTCTGACGGTCAGGTTCGGGAAGATGCCCCGCCCTTCCGGGATGGTGCAGATGCCCAGCCGGGCCAGATCGTGAGCCTGCGCTCCGTTCATGACCCTTCCGGCCACCCGGAACTCCCCGGAGTTGACAGGAAGCATGCCAGAGCAGACTCGCAGGGTGGTCGACTTGCCACCACCGTTGGGACCGAGCAGGGCCACCAGTGCCCCCTTGGGCACGGCCAGGTCGACTCCGTGGAGCACCTCTATGGACCCGTAGCCACTCCTTACGCCCACCAGTTCGAGAAGCGGCTCGGTCTGGTCGAAGGACGCCGGCGTCCTGGCCACCGTGACACTCATGCAGGGCTGCCCAGATAGGCGGCGATGACCGCCGGATCGTTCTGGACCTCTTCGGGGTTGCCGACCGCCAGCACCTTGCCATAGTCGAGGACGTGTACGTCGGAGGAGACCCGCATAACCAGGGCCATATCATGCTCGACCAGACAGATCGCCAACCCGTCATCGGCCAGCCGGCCCAGAAGGTGGCCGAATTCCTCGGTCTCCCGTTCGGTCTGTCCGGCCGCCGGCTCGTCGAGCAGCAGTACGGACGGCTGGGTCATCAACGCCCGGGCCACCTCCACCACCCGGGCCCGGCCGGTCGGGATGTCGGATACGTCGCGATGGGCGACATCGCCCAGGCCGGTCAGGGCCACGATGCGATCCGTCTCCTTGGAGATGTCTATGCGATGGCGGCGGCCCCACGAGTTTCTGATGTCCCCCGCCACTTTGATGTTGTCGCGCACCGACAGCGAGGTGAAGAGCTCGAGTCGCTGAAAGGTCCGGGCCAGCCCCAGCCGGGCCCGGCGACCCGGAGCCAGTTCCGTCACGTCCTGGCCGTGCAGTACCACCCGACCTCGACCCGGGCTGAGCAATCCCGTAACGACGTTGAAGAGGGTGGTCTTGCCGGCGCCGTTCGGACCGATCAGTCCGGTGACGCGACCCGGCTCGACCGCGATGCTGACGTCGTCGAGGGCGCGGGTCCCGCCGAAATTGACCGAAACGTCGGAAACCTCAAGTGCCGGCATCGCCCGCTCCCTCGGCAACAGTCTGTTCCCCCCTCGATCGCCGCCCGTCGGTTGGGACCGAGCTGGCGTCGCTGCCAAACTGGGCCGCCGACACGGTGGCATATTGCCGGTAAAGCTTGACCTGATCCTCGATGCCCAGGGAGCGGTCGAGCTCTTCCCTCATCTTGTCGGTGTAGGGAGAGTCGATGCCGGCCAGCTCGATCGGGGTCTCGGCGGCCCGTTGCTCGGCGGCCGCCTTGCTGGTCATCTGGGCGATGGCCGGAAGGCCGAAGATCACGGCGATCGTCAGGATGGCGAAGGACCAATTGCCAAACGCCCCGGTCAGGGCCAGCACGTAGAAGACGGCTTCGACTGCCACCCCGCCGGCCAGCAATCCATAACGGTGGCGCATTTCGCGGTAACCGAGTACCACGTCGTGGATGGCTCCGGTGGGATTCCGCCCCAGGCTGATACCTATGAGGGCGGGCGAGACGGCGGCGAAGTGAGCCAGGAAGTTGAACAGGCCGTGCAGGCCCGTGTAGTGGGAGGCCAGGTTGTCGAAGGTGGTCACCACCAGCGCGAAGCCGACCCCGGAGGCCAGGCCGCCGAAGAGGGCACCGCTGACGTAGCCGATCCCGGCCACCACGGTCAGCATCAGCAGCGACAGGCTGAGGAATATGTCGAAGTTCCCGGGCGTGACCGACCCGTAGGCCATCGCCATCATGATGCCGCCGAGGCCGGCGATGGCCGCCGAGATCGTGAACACGCTGAGCTTGAGCTTGAGGAGGCTCTGGCCCAGGGTGGCTGAGGCCGCCGGGCTGTCCTTCATGGCCGCCAGGCGCCGGCCATAGCCGCTGTTGCGCAGGGCGACCAATCCGACGCCGATCACCGCGAACACCACGGTGACGGTCATCAGGAAGGTCGTCCCGTCGTTCAAGTCGAGGGGGCCGACCTTGAGGGGCGGTATCACCAGGGTGTTGATCCCGTTCCCGCCGCTGAAGAGCGAGAAGGTGGTGTGCAGCAGGGGAAGCTTGTGGGTGGAGGAGTCCAACAGCACCATGTCGGTGAGGAAGACCCCGAAGGCAAAGGTGGCCAAGCCCAGGTACAGACCTCGCAGCCTGAGGGCCGGAAGCGACACCAGGGCGCCGACAACCGCCGTCACGGCCACACCCACCACGACGCCGAGCACGGTGGTGCGAGCAGCCAGGCCGTGCCCGTTGACCCCGATGTGGAACAGAACCATGGTGGCGATGGCCCCGAAGGAGACGGCAGCCAGGTTCATCTCCCCGGCGTAACCGGTGAGCAAGGTGAGCGACAGGGCGATGACGGAGAAGCTCAGGCCCACCGTCAGAGTGGTCACGTCCGTCGAGACCATCAGCTGGCGGAGCAGGATGACGACACCCACGAAGCAGACCGCGGCGACCACCGCGCTACGCACGCTCGGGACCAGGAACCGTTCCCGGGTCCGCAGGACGGTGGCGCCGCGCAGGCGGTCCTGGGGTAGCACGATCAGCACTGCGAACAGCACGACCATGGGGAACGCGACCCGGAAGTCGCTGGCCCAGGACCAGGACGTGGGGAAGTAGGCCAGGATGTAGTTCGCCCCCAGGCCCAACACCAGCGCTCCCACGAAAGTGCGGGGCACGCTGCGCAGCCGGCCGAACACGGCAGCGGCGAAGGCGTCGATCACCAATAGGGTCAAGGACTCGGCCGCCAGCACGCCCCCGCCGATGGGGGTCACCAGCACGCCGGCCAGGACGGCCAGGAAGGAGCCCATGGCCCACGACAGGGCGGCCATACGCTCGGGGTTGAGGCCATTGAGCTGCAGCAAGGCCGGGTCGTCCACTACCCCCCGCATGGCTACGCCGGTCCGAGTGCGGTAGAAGAAGAGTCTAAGGCCGACGGCTATGGCGACCGCCACCGCGAGCGCGATCAGTTCATGAGTGGTCACGGTCGCCCCGAATATGTGGATGATGCTGTTCGGGCCGAAGAAGGGCTCCACGGTGCGGGCCTCAGTCGGGTTCCAGAACCAGTCCGCGAAATACAGCATCCCGAGCATCAGCGCCACGGTCACCACCACCTTGGTGACCTCAGCGGTGTTGCGTAGGCCCCGCATGATCACCAGGTAGATCAGCCAGCCCATGAGCGGGCCGAATATCCCGATGACCACGACGATGGCGAGTGGGGCCGGCCAGCCCCACCCGTATCGCACCTGCCAATAGACGAACGCCCCCAGCATGGCCTCCGCCCCGTGGGCGAAGTTGAAGATGCCGGACGTGTTGTAGGTAAGGACCAGACCCGACGCCGCTATGCCATAGACGCCGCCGAGGACCAGCCCGAAGACGGTGTAAGTGAGAAAAAGATGCACCGGCGGTGCCCTTCCAGGATCGCTAGGACTGCGGCATGATCAGGTTGTTCGACAGGAACTTGGTGGCCAGCCGCTGAGAGTTCAGGGTCGTGCCCCAAGCCGACTGAGGAACCTTGTACAGGTACTCGGCCGCGCAGTCGAACTTGCCCTGGGTCTGGGGGTAATACTGCGACCAGGTCGTGTTGGTCAGCTTCAGCAGCATCCCGCACATCGGCGGCAGGTTGCTTCCCGGGTTGCCCGAGGCGTGAAGCCCGCCACCGGTCCAGCTGTGCACCTTCGACAGGTTGTTGATCATGCACTGACGGGTCAGGTTCGAACCGCACGCCTTGGCCTCGGTGGCCCACAGCAGGAACGACGAGGCCGCCTGCTGGCCCAGCTGGCTCACCTTGCCACCGTCGGCGGTGACCAGGCTCACGTACTTTTGCACCGCCGCGTTCGAGCTGGCCTGTTCCAGCGGGACAAAGGCGTCACGAGCGTAGATGTTGTTGCCGATCCCGGACGTGTTCCACGCCGACATCTCGGTGGTGTAGTCGTTGGTCTCCATGATGTAGATCGGCTTCAGGCCCACCTGGTTGATGGCCTCGAGCATGCCGAACAGTGGCGGTCCCGGGCCCAGGTTGCTGTAGATCAACTGCACCCCGCAGTTCTTGAACTTCTGGGCGAAGGGTGTGTAGTTGGGCTCGCCGTTGTAGTTGATGGTGACCCCGCAGTTGAGATTGTTCCAGCCCGCCGCGGCCGCCGCCGTTTTGTCCTTGGTGTAGGTCACCTCGGTGGCCGAGGTCAAGGTGGTGTGCAAGAAGTCGTAGGCCTTGACCTGCTGAGGGAACAGCTTGGAAGCCTGGAAGAAGGGGGACGCCGGCAGGTAGTCGACCGGGTTGGGGACCGCCTGGTACATCTCCGGGGCGTTGGCCACATCCGGGCCCACCGTGAAGCCAGGCACCGCGGCCAGATTGCAGCCCAGCCGCGTCCCCTCGGCCGCCTCGTCCAGGGCGAAGCCCTCGCCCACCATCATGAAGTCGGACTTGCAGGCCTCCTGCATCACCGTGGTGACCTGGGTGATAGCGGCGTCATAGTCGTCACCGACGACCTTGCGGCCGTTGATCCCGCCCTGGGAGTTGCACCACTTGATCATGGCGGTGACGGCGTCGCCCATCTCCTGGTCCAGGCCCGGCGAGCCCGTGAAGCCCCGGTCGTCGCCGTAGCCGATCCGGATGCTGGTGTCGGTCACACCCTGACCGGTGGTGCCCTTGGCGCTACCCGGCCCGCACGGCGAGGCCAGGGTGCCGAACATCTGTGTCGAAGAACCGGACGTCGCGCCCGGCGACGCCGTCGTGGTATTCGACGATGACGACGCGTGCCGGCTGCTGCTGCAGGCCGAGGCCACCACGACGATGGCAACAATCACAGCCGATCCAATGAACGTGCGACTTCTGTGCTTCACGGATCCCCCCTATCAGCGGCGCTCTAATCCTCGACGCCTACAGAACATGACCATAGCATCTCTCGACGCCCGCATGGGAGTCGAGACGGCTCCCCCACCCATCCAGGGTCATCCTGCCACAACCGGCTTGGGATTCCGCGGCACCCATCACCTATAAATAGGGCATGCCAATGGTCATCGTGCAAGGAGTGTTTCGGGTCAATCCGAACGAACGGGAACGGTTTCTCGCCCGGAGCGCCGACAACATGCGTGCTTCCCGGGCCGACAAGGGCTGTTTGGAGTACGTCCTGGCCTCCGACCCGCTCGACCCGGAACGAGTGATCCTGTCCGAGCGGTGGGAGTCGACCGACGACCTGAACCAGCACGGCAAAGCCGTGGCCGCCCGGCGCAAGGAGGCACAGGCCAGCGGCGCCGACCTCGGGCCCGCCCCTCTGAGCACCGAGATCACCATCTACGAGGTGGCGTCCTCACGCCCCCTGGGCTGATATTCCGTGCGCGCCGTGAAGGCCGTGGACGGGGCTGCCGCACTGGTTGAACAGGCCTGGCCCGATCCGGAAGGCCTGACCGTAAATGTCGCCTCGGCCGGCATCTGCGGCTCCGATCTTCATCTGCTCGGCTGGAATGTCCCGGTTGTGCTCGGCCACGAGATGGCCGGCACTTTGCCCGACGGGACGCCCGTGGCGATAGAGCCGGTTGATCCCTGCTGGACCTGCGAGGCCTGCACTTCGGGGGCCTACAACCTGTGCCGGCTGGGCCCCTCCATGGTCCTGGGCGTGGGCCGCGACGGCGGCCTGGCCGAAGCTTGCCGCGGTGCCCGAAACGGGCGTGACCCGGCTGCCGGCCGGGATAGACCTGGCCGACGCCTGTTTGATCGAGCCGCTCGCGGTCGCCGTGCACGCCGTCCGGCGCGGGTCGGTGTCGGCTACTCAGCGGGTAGCTGTGGTCGGGGGAGGTTCGCTCGGCCAGCTCGCGATCGTGGCGGCCCAGGCATGCGGAGCCGAGGTCGCGATGGAGGCCCGCCACGACGCTCAAGTAGAAGTGGCCAGGGGGCTGGGCGCCGGCGCCGTCAGCGAAGGCTATGACGTCGTGATCGAAGCGGCCGGCACGGCCAGCGCATTGGCCCGTGCCGTCGAGCTGTGCCGGCCCGGGGGAACGGTAGTGGCGGTCGGCAGCTACTGGGACGAGCCGGCCATGCCCGCTCTCGACATGGGCATGAGGGAGATCACCCTGGTGCCCTCAAGCATGTACGCGCGAAGCGGTCCGACTCGGGATTTCGACTCCGCCGGCGCCTTGCTGGCGGCCCGCCCCGAGCTGCCCGCCTTGGTCATCACCCACCGCTTCCCACTGGACGCGGCGGTCGAGGCGTTTGCGGCCGCCCGGGACCGGGCCGCGGGAGCGATCAAGGTCGTGCTCGAACCCTAGTTGTGTAAATAGCGCTTGACGTATCCGAGGAGGTGGCAATGAAGTTCCTGGCCGGTGTGGCCATGGCCGACCCCTGCTTCTACGTACCGCTGGTGCAGGTCTACCAGTGAGCGACTCCATGACCGCCGGCGAGCTCAAAGGCCGAGTGGCCGTCGTCTGCGGGGCCAGCCGGGGTATCGGGAAGGGCGTGGCGGTGGAGCTCGGGCTGGCGGGTGCCCACGTGGTGGCAGCGGGCCGGACGCTCAGAGCCGGGGCCGGTTCAAGCCCGCTGGGGGGCTCACTCGAACAGACCGCTTCCGAGATCGCGGGGGCCGGCGGTCGGGCCACGGCATACGCCTGCGACCTGACCGACGAGGCGGCGGTGGCGGCCCTCTTCGAGCACGTCAGGGCCGAGCACGGCCGGCTGGACATCCTGGTGAACAGCGTCTTCGACGCCCATCGCTTCGGCCCAACGATCGGGGTGCCCTTCTGGGAACTGCCGGTCGGGGCCTGGGGCGAAGTGGTCGACGTCGGCACCAAGTCGGCCTACCTGGCCGCGGTCGGGGCTGCTCCGCTACTCAACCAGGTCGGAGGCCTGCTCGTGAACATTTCCGGTCGGGGCGCCGAGCGGTACCGGTACAACGTCGTGTACGGCGTCGGGAAGGCTGCGATGGATCGGATGACCCGAGACATGGCCGACGAGTTGCGCCCCTACCAGGTGGCCGTAGTGTCGCTGTGGCCCAACGTGACGCGCACCGAGAACATCGAGAGCAATCCCGAGCGATCCCGGGCGTCTTACGGGGAGCTGGACCGACTCGAGACGCCGCGCTACATCGGGCGGGCGGTGGTGTCCCTGGCGGCCGACCCCTCGGTCATGGAGAGAAGCGGGGGCCGGTACTGGGTGGCCGAGTTGGGAGCTCACTACGGCTTCACCGATGAGAACGGCCGTCAGCATGCCGTGCCCGAGTAGCCAGTCGGGCTTGAGTAGTCGTCGGGCTCGAGTAGTCGTCGGGCTTGAGTAGTCAATCGGGCTTGAGGGCCCGTAGGGCGGGCAGCGGGTTGTAGTACTCCCTCTGGTGACAGATCAGGCCGTCCCGGAAGCGAACCATGCAGATGTAGTTGTTCCGGTACTCCTTCCCGGTGGTCGTCACGTGCCCCTCACTCCGATACTCCAACACGAGAGTGTCCGGATCGGCGCAGTCGTACACATCGGTTATGTGCAACTGAAACCGGAAGGTCTCGAGTGCCGGCCCGACGTGGGCCCGTATGGCATCCTTGCCCTCCAGCCGAACCGGCGGATCGGCGTAGGGAAGCTCCAGCACCACGTCCTCGGTGAACGAGTCGAGCTGGCCCGAAACATCCCCACGGCCGACCGCAGCGAAGCTCCGCTCCACCAACTGGCGATTCCGCCGGCGCCTCTCGTCGTCGATCACTGCCACCCTCGCTCGCTCCCCTCCCTCGCTCACTTGGGCCAGCATAAGGGCTTCCCCGCTCAGGGCTGCACTCAGTGGAAGGTCTCGCCGGCATTCACATCCAGGGATTGGCCGGTCATACCCGCCGCCAGCGGTGATGCCAGGAAGACCACGACCCGGGCCGATTCCTCATCGGTCGACAGCCTCGGAAGGGCAACGTCACCAACCATGCGATCCAGCTCCCGTTCGAATGAGGTACCCCGCTCCTCCGCCAGCCGGGCGATGTAGCGCTGCAGGGAGGGGCCCCACATGCGGCCCGGGACCACGGTGTTGACCCTTATCCCGTGCGGACCGAGCTCACGGGCCAGAACCTGGGCGGAGCTGAGGAGAGCGGCCTTCGAAGCGGCGTAAGGGCCTCGCCCGGCGAAAACCCGGCGCACTATCTGCGAACCGATGAAAACGACCGATCCACCGCCCCGGGCCTTCAGGGCCGGGATGGCTGCCTTCACCACTCGAAGCGAACCGAACACGTTGACGTCGAACGCATCTCTCCAATCGTCGACGTCGGCTTCCTCCAAGGTGAGCCCGTAGGCGCGCCCGGACGCGAAGGCGTTGCATACCACGCAATCGACACCCCCGAACCTCTCCTCCGCCTCCGCCATGAGATCCTGGCAGTCGGTCGTGACCGTCACGTCGCAGGTCTTGTACGTCACCTCTGCGCCCGTGGTGGCAAGCTCGGCCGCCAGTTCCTTCAAGTAGGCCTCCGTGCGCGCCGCCAGCACCACTCTGGCGCCCGCCGCGCAGGCGTCACGGGCGATCTGGGAGCCCAACCCGGGTCCTGCTCCTGTGAGAACCAGGACCGTACCGTCCAGCAAGGGCTGGGGCCAAGGCGGGGCTGTCATACCAGCGCGAAGTGAACGCCCCGCCGTTCCAAGCCCTCCAAACGAGCCTTCACGGTTGCCTCCAGGCCCTATAGACGGGATCCGTCCTATCACGCCGGGGGCTTGGCCCCTCGCCCTCCTTGGGCCTGACCGTGTCGGGCGGAATCGATCGCGTCCACTCTCTGACGGCCCAGCGCTCAGCGATTTTCCAAGCCCCGTCCCGCTTCTTCATGGTGTCGACATACCGGAACCCGGAAGTGAAGTTCCGGGTGGGATCGGTGAGCGGCTCGCCCCAATGGTGGGCCGTTCCGTAAGTCTCGCAGCGTGCCAGGTCGCCGTCGATCTCGACAAGCTGGTTGCCGATCAGGTGCATGGTGCCTGAAAGCCGAGGCAGAAGCTCGCCCAACCAGGCCACGTAGCTGTCGGCATCACCATCGAAGCCAGTGTGGTGATCGACTGCGTCGTCGTGATAGCACGACCGTACGAGCTCGAAGTCGAGTCGGTCGACCCCGCGGCAATAACGGAGGACGACCTCCGCGATCTCCTGCTTGTCGGCGAGTTGCGACTGCAAGTCCACGGCGGCTCCTTCCGGCCCACGATAGGAGCAAAGTGACGTTGATGTGTCTACAGGACGACGGAGACGGCGGCGATCAGCCCTTCAACATCCCAAGGACCGGCGTCCAGGCGAACCGGGTCGGAATGAACCGGGTGCTTCAGCGCAGTGAAATCGTGATGAGTGAGTCCCAGCACCTGTCCGGATAGCTTGCGTCCCTCCGCCGAAGCCAGGAAGACGGCCAAAGGCGCCACGTCGTCGGGCTCCTGGATGGTGGATCTGAAATCTGCCACCTGCTCCTCGGTGAGGCCCATGTCCGTCAGGCTGTCCACGAAGGCCATCATGGGCTCGGTCCTGGTGGACGGAGGAGCGATGGCGTTGACGCTGATGCCGAGCGGCGCCAGTTCCACCGCCAAAGCTCTCATGAGCCCGTATATGCCTCCCTTGGACGCGCAATACGGGGCGAGGGTGCCCATTCCCATATGGAAGGCGTCTGATGTGACGTTGATGATGGCGCCACCCTCCCCCTGCTGGCGCATGACCCGGCCGGCCTCCACGGAGCAGTAGATGGAACCGAAGAGGTGAGTCCTCAGGGTGAACTCCCAGTCCTCTTCACTCAGGTCGAGAACGGCACCACGCCGGTCGGCACCGGCGTTGGTGATCATCACATCGAGGCGGTCGAAGGCATCCAGGGCGGCTCCCACCACCCGCACCGCGGCCGAGCGAGTCCCGACCGCCTCAATGCAGGCGACTGCCTCACCCCCGCCGGCCCCGATCTGGTCCGCGACTGACAGGGCCGATTTCTCATCGAGGTCGTTGACTACAACCTTGGCTCCTTCGGCCGCGAGGGCCAAGGCGTAGGCACGGCCGAGACCCCGGCCCGAGCCCGTTACTACAGCGACCTGTCCGGCGAGTCTCTTGTTTTCTCCAGCCACGTGGTGCTCCCTTCTCAAGAGATGGCGGCTCTGTCATTCGGCAAGGGCCAGGGCGACCAGGGTTCGCCGTTCGACTTGACCGGTCGAGCGGGTGCGCGGGATCTCATCCACGATGTGAAGCGCCCTCGGCAGCTTGAAGGCGGCCAGGCTGGATTCGCAGTGCGACCGGAGGCAGGCCAGATCCAGGTCCTGCCCGGGTCGCAGCACCACGAACGCGGTCACGACCTCCCCCCAATCGACGTTGGGCACCCCCGCCACGGCGGCGTCGGCGACGGCCGGGTGGCGCTGGATCACCAGATCGACCTCGGGCGGCGCCACGAACTCGCCACCGGTGCGGATCTGCTCCTTTATCCGGCCAACCACCGAAAGGTAGCCCTCCGAGTCGCGCTCGACTACATCGCCCGTTCGGTACCAGCCCTCTACCACCGCCTCGGCGGTGACCTCCGGGCTCCTGTAGTACCCGGCGAAGACTTGGGGACTCCGGACCCACAGCTCCCCTTCGACCTGCTTGGTCAGCATGCCCGCAACCGGCAGCCCGACCGAGCCGGGTTTGCGATAAACGTCCTCGGATCCGAGGATACAGATCGCCCCCGCCTCGGTCGCCCCGTAGGCCACCTGCGTGGTGGACCCGGGAAAGGCGGCGGAGATGGTGGCCAGAAGCTCCGGCGGCGTGGACGAGGTCCCGGTGTCGGCCTGGCGCAGCGAAGTGGTGTCGAACTCCTTGTAGGGTCCCTCCAGGATCCGGCGCCACACCGCTGGTATGGCGTAGAAACTCTCGACCTGGCACCGCTCGATCGCGCCCAGCAAGGCGACCGTGTCGCCTCCCTCCTCGAGCACGTAGTGGCCGCCCTGAAACCAGGCGCCGTGCAGAAAGGCCCAGCCGGCCCAGTGGAACTGAGGGAACATGCTCATCGACACTCGAGCGGTGCGCATCCCGCACGCTGTCCGGAGCCAGTTGGACCGTTGCGTCAGCACCACGCCCTTCGGAGCGCCGGTCGTGCCGCTCGTGAAGAAGATCACGTCAGGGTCGGTTTCGCGGGCCGGCTCCCGAGGCGCGGCCCCGCTCGAGCGCTGGCCCAGCAGCCCGTCGATGACCACGTCACCCCTGTGCTCTTCGTCCGTTACCAGGAGGGCCGGTTCGGCCACGTCGAGGATGGTCCCGGCCTCGTCGCCGGTGAACCCGGGGTTGATCGGGACGAAGACCGCACCCAGGAGAGCCGAGGCGTAGTAGAGGGTGGATGCGTTCACATTGACGCCACCCCACCAGCCGACCCGGTCCCCTCGACGCACCCCCTGATCGGCCAGGACATCCGACAGGTGGGTCACCCTCCCCGCCATCTCGCCGAAGGTGACCTGGGTGTCGCGGAAGCTGATCGCCACCCGGCGAGGCGATCGGTTGGCCGACGAAAAAAGGATGTCCGTCAGCAGCAGCGGTTCGGTCACAAGGCAGGTTTCAGCTGCCGGACAGGGAAGGTGTCCTCGAAGGCCCCGGCCACGTAGTCAGGCCCATCCTTGGTGGGGACGAACCAACCGGTGGGACACATGGTCAGGATCTCCACGAACGCGAAACCCCCGTCCAGTTGGGCCTCGAAGGCCTGGGTCAGGTATCGCTTAGTCTGGGCCACAGAACCGGCGTTGTTCACGGCACCCCGGGCCACGTAGGCCGTACCGGGCAGGATGCTCAATATGTCGGCGAGAGGTACGGGGTGGCCGTGAAGGGCCGGATCGCGGCCGTCCAGGCTGGTCTTGGTGCGCTGGCCCACGACTGTGGTGGCCGTCATCTGACCACCCGTGTCGCCGAAGACCCCGTTGTTGAGCATGATGCACGTCAGCGCCTCTCCTCTCGACGCCGCGTGGATGATCTCGTGGAGGCCCTCGGTGGCGCAATCGCCGTCGCCTTGCAGGGTGAAGACGGCCGCCTGCGGCTGAACGCGCTTGACCCCG
This sequence comes from uncultured Acidimicrobiaceae bacterium, assembly GCA_963851245.1. GTDB lineage: Bacteria > Actinomycetota > Acidimicrobiia > Acidimicrobiales > Palsa-688 > CAWKOH01. The sequence goes on from CAWKOH010000001.1 coordinate 371,724, forward strand.
GTGGCCACAGCCGGGGCTCGCCCGTGCAGGCACTGAAGCCACTCGATGTCGGAGAGGGTGGCCGCCATCGTGTAGCAGCCGTGGCCGACCACCCCGATGGTCCGCTGTTCGAGCTTCAACTCGCTCAGGACCTCGAGCAGGATCCGCCAGGCCACCGGGTGGCCGCAGCCCGGGCAGAGGTGATGTTCCTCGCTGAGTAGCAGGGCCGGCTTGTGGCTGACCTGCGTGCTGGGAACCTCGGGCGGTCGGTCGGTACGGATTGTGGTCACGTCAGCTCTCTTCCCTCGATGGCTCGGAGCACGGCGTCGCGGATGGACCCGGCGTCCAGGAGCTCGCCTTGGCGCATGCCGCTGTAGTCGATGCTCACGCCGCCTATCTGGAATACCTTGCTCCGGTCGGTGACGCTCAGGCGCACATCGTCGACCATCTGGCCGGCGTTGACCTCGAAAACCAACGACCTGCCGGCATTGCTCACTGAGCCGGCGCAGAGCGTCCTCCGGGAAGGGCCACAGGGTGACGGGCCGGAACGACCCAACTCTCTTACCATCCGCCCGCAGCTCGTCGACCACGTAGTCCACGAACGGTCCCGACGTCCCGAACGAGACCACCAGGTATTCGGCATCATCGGCCTGATAGGACTCGTGGCGGGCCTCGGTCCGGGCCAGGTCGGCGAACTTCGCCGCCACTTTCTTCCACTGCCCGTCGGGACCCAGTCCCGGATTGGTTACCGTGCCCATGGCCCAGGACCAGATCTGGCGGCTGTGCCCGGTCCCACCGGTAGTGCCGTCGAGCGCCCAGTCCTTCGCCGGCAGAGGGCCGTAGTCCCGTTTCGACACATCCACGCTCATGTGAGTGTCGCCGATCAGGTAGTCGCCGTACAGAATGACCGGAGCCCGGTACTTGTCCGCCAGGTGAAAGAGCACCTGGGTCTGCTCCACCGCCTCGGCCACATCCTTGGGGGCCATCGTGATGGTCCGGTAGTCGCCCCAGCCTCCACCGCGGGTGCACTGGAAATAGTCCTGCTGGCCCCGCCCCATGGTGAAGATCACGAGGGGGAGCTCGTCCAGGGCGGCCTCGGCGATGCCCTCCTGCATGAGAGCGACGCCCTGCCCACACGACCCGGTACCGGCCCGGGCGCCGGCTGCGGCGGCGCCGAGAGCCATGTTGATCCCCTCCATCTCGCTCGCCGAGTTCAGACACACCCCACCGCTCTGAGGCATCAGTCGGGCAAAGCTCTCGAGCAGACCGGTAAAGGGGAGCATCGGGTAGCCGGTGAAGAAGCGGCAGTTGGCGGCCAGTGCGGCCAGTGCCACTGCATCCGATCCTTGCAGCAGGTCAAGCGCCATCCGCCACCTCGGTGTGGAGGACGGGGACGGCGAACTTGAACACCTCGAATACGAAATCGGGGCATACGTCATAACAGGCCCGACAGGCGGTGCAGCCCTCGGACAGCTCGGGATAGGCGAAACCATGGCCGTTCAGGGCCGTGGACATATGCAGCACGCCCGGGCGGCAAGCCGGGATGCAGAGCTCGCAACCCTTGCACTGCTCGACGTTGATGGTGACCGTGCCGCGGGTCAACCCGCCTGTCATGAGGCCTCGCTGGTGATGGCGGCCGGCTGCGCCCAGGCGGGTGCAGCCAGGGGGGTGGCGGCGCCGGATCCGGCCCGCAGCGCTGCTTCATTGCCGACCAGGTGCTGGGTGCGATACGGCGGGACCAGACGACGCATGGCGGTTACGAGGGCGTCTATCGAGCAAAGTCCCGTCAGGGTGCAGTAGGCGCCGAGCAGGACAAGGGAACCCCCGAGTGGCGCCCCGGCATCGACGGCCAGCTGCTGGGCCGCGAAACGGAATGCGGTCAAGCCCTCGTGAGGAAACTCGTCGGGGATCATGTCCCCGTTGGCGACCACGATCCCACCCGGACGGATTCGCACCCGCGTCGGTTCCCAGTACTCCTCGGACATGACGAGGGCGGACCACGCCGACGGCAGAATGGGCAGGGCCCGGAGGCCCTCGTCGGCTACCACGACGGACGCATCGGTCTGCCCACCCCGCATGGCACCGGCGTAGTGGCCGCACATCATGGCCTGGCGGCCATCTATCACCGCCCCCAGGGCGAGGGTCTTGGAAGCGAGCTGGATGCCCTGCCCTCCAATCCCGGTGAACATGACCTCGACCTGCATCTGTGAATCCCCCGGTCGCCTCTTTCGGGAAGGTAGCACAGACAAAAGATACCGGTGTCATTCAGCGCCGTCTCGACGGGAGCTATATATCATCCGCTTCGTGAATGAACCGGATCGTGTGATCATCAAGCCAGCCGGCCGACCCCCTCCTCTGCTCGAGGCGCCGAGATGAGGGCGGTCCGGGTTGTCCGCCACGGGGAACCGGGGGAGGTCGTCGAGGTCCAGGACATCCCCGCACCGGACCCCGGTCCCGGCCAGGCTCGGGTCGCGGTATCGGCGGCGCCGCTCAACTTCGGGGACCTGGCCCGCTGCCGGGGCGGCATCGCCAGCGTGACGACCGAGCCTCCATTCACCCTCGGCATGGAGGCCTGCGGCGTGGTCGACGCAGCTGGACCAGGCGGGGAGGACTGGGTCGGCCGCCGGGTCGTGGCCATGAGCGTGATGTCGCTCGGAGGCATGGCTGACTTCGCCCTGGCCCAGCTGACCGGCGTCTTCGACGCTCCCCCCGAGCTCAACGACATTGACGCAGCCGGCCTTCTCCTTCCCTTTCACACGACCTACCTGGCTCTCCACACCCGGGCCCAGATCCGAGCGCGGTGAGTCGCTTCTGATCACGGGGGCGGCCGGGTCGTTGGGTACGGCCGCCATACAGCTAGGGGTGGCCGCCGGAGCACGGGTGATCGCCGTCGCGGGCGGCCCGGAGAAGACCAAGGTCTGTGCCGACCTCGGTGCCGAGGCCACCATCGATCACCTCGCCGATGATGTCTTCGACGCCGTGATGGGACACACCGCCGGCCGCGGCGCCGACGTCGTGGTCGACCTGATCGGCGGCCCAGGAACCGAGACCATCTGGAGCTGCGTGGCTTACCAGGGCCGCTACCTCCCGGTCGGATTCAACGCCGATCCCCAATCTGGCTTCACGGGTAAGCCGCTTCGCCGGGTGTCGATGGGCAATTTCTCGGTCCTGGGCGTCATACTCGCCTACAACGAGGAGTCAGTGGCCATGCGGCGTTTCGGCGTGGTTCCCAATCCCCCCGAGGTGGGTCAGGAGGTCCATCAGGCGCTGTGCGCGCTGGTCAGCGACGGATCGATCCGGCCCTACATAGGGCGGCGTATCACCGTCGACCAAGTACCGGCTGCCCTCGAAGACGAGGATCAACGTCGCACCCTCGGCCGCACCGTCGTCGACTTCAGCGAGCCCGGATGACCGACCCCGAAGCGCTGGTAGCGCAGGCTGTCGAGTCCACTGGGCTCGAGGACTTCGGAGGCAAGGAGTTCCGGGAGGGTCTGGCGGTCTACTGCGAGTCCGCTTTCAGCGAAGCCCAGCTGAACGAGATCGGCACGGCTGCGGTGACTGCCAATGTCAGCGGCAGCCTGGCCAATCGACTCCGAGTGGTGGACTGGGCAGCCCGGCACCCCGAGGTGGCGATGGAGCGGGTCGAAGCGCCCCTCGTGGTGATCGGCATGTTCCGGGCCGGCACCACCCTCTTCAGCAATCTGCTGGACCAGGATCCTCGTAACCGTCCCCTGCTGCGATGGGAAGCCGCCGACAGCGTGCCGCCCGCGACGCCCGACCAGTTCCGGTCCGGGCCTCGCGTCGACGCGGCGCGCGCCGGCATGGAGATGCTCGAAACCCTCAACCCCAAGATGGCCATCGTCCACCACGAAGACGCCGACGGTCCGACCGAGTGCATATCTGTCATGAGCCAGGACTTCAAGAGCCTGTCCTGGGAGGCCATAAGCAACGTGCCGGCGTATTCACGGTGGCTGCTCGGCGTCGACCAGCGTTCGGCTTACGAGTACCACCACCTGGTCCTGCAGGTGCTGCAGCACGGCGGGGTCCGAGGTCGCTGGACCCTGAAGAGCCCTCATCACGCGATTGCCCTCGAGTCGCTCCTGTCGGTGTATCCGGATGCTCGTCTGGTGCTGATTCATCGCGACCCGGTGGCCCTCTGTGGGTCGGTGTGCAGCCTCATCCAGACCCTTACGGGCACTTTCAGCGATGCCGACCACACCGCGTACATAACCGCACACTGGACGGACATGCTCGACACGTCGATACAGCGCATCGAGGCGTTCCGGGCCGCTCACCCCGAGCACCCCGTGGTCGATGTCCGCTACGACGACCTGGTGGCGGACCCCGTCGGGACAGTGGGCAGGGTCTACGAACGCATCGGGGATCATCTCTCCTCCAGGGCAGAAGCCGCTATGGCCGACTACGTCACCACCCGGGACAAGCACCGCGCCGGAGCGCATGTCTACGGCCCCACACAGTTCGGCCTTGACCCCGCCGAGCTAGCGGGGCGGTTCGCTGCCTACTCGGCGCGCTACGACGTGGCGCCGGCGGCGCCATAGGCAGCGTGATAGGCACCACCGCCTCGTCACCGGTTTAGAGTGGCGGTCATGGAACCAGCGGCGGTGTCTCAGGCGCTCGAAGACGTGAGAGGCCTGGTCCAGGCCGACGGGGGGGACATGGAGCTGGTGGGAATCGATCAGGACGCCGGGAGCGTGAGCCTGCGGTTGATCCTCGATGGCGTGGACTGCCACGAGTGCGTGATGCCCCGGCCCATCCTCGAAGACATCGCCGCCACCATGCTGCGCCGGTCCGTCCCGGACGTGCAGGGCGTCACGATCGATGATCCCCGGGAGCTACCGGGTTACGTCTCTCCTAGCGCCCACTGAGGCCTGTCCGCCGGCGGGCCCCTTAGGGGGCGGGGCGGGCCGGCGGGGCCGACCGGCCGGCGAGGCGGCGGCCGGCGAGGCGGGGGCGGGCGGGGCGGCGGGGTCGGGGGTTCCCTAACGGGTGAGCGGCATCGGTGGGCCGGCCGCGACTTCTGGGTCCCAAAATGCTTTTCGGGACCACTTTTACCGCTCACAGCGGTACAACGCGTCCCGAAAAGCGATTTGGGACCCACCTGGAGCGGCGACCGGCGACCGGCGACGGGCGACGGGCGACCGGCGACCGGCGACCGGCGACGGGCGACCGGCGACGGGCGACGGGCGACCGGCGACCGGCGACCGGCGACGGGCGACCGGCGACCGGCAACGGCCCGCCGGCCCGCCGGCCCTTACCCAAACAGCGCTTCAGATATCGCGGGCGGGCTGACAGGCCACGTGCCGTCCGGCCAGGAAGCCGAAGACCATCCCGTTGCCGATGGTGCCGCCGCCGCTCGGGTAGGCCCACCCAAAGGCATTGGCGGCCGCATTGCCGGCGGCATAGAGCCCGCCGACCACACCGCCCCCGAGCTTCCTGACCTGACCGTGGCGATCGATCTGCGGGCCGCCGTTGGTTCCGAGCGCGCCGGGGTAGATCTCAACCGCGTAGTACGGAGGTTGCTCGAGGGGCGCCACCTGGCCCGGCGCCATCAGACCGCGTTCGTGCCGGCCGAAGTCAGGGTCCTCCCCGAGGCGGGCGTGGTCGTTATAACGGGTGACGGTGGCTTCCAGAGTCGCCCGGTTCACTCCGATCCGGTCGGCCAAGGCCCCTATGGCGTCCGCCTTGACGGCCCAATCAGGGTCCGGCTGGCCCGGCAACATAGAGAGGATCCGCTGCGAATCTCGGACCGACTGGTCGAAGATCAAGAAGCCCGGGCCTGCGTTCGGGAACTCGACAGCCTCGGGGTCGTACGTCCCGAATGCTTTGGGGAAGTCGTTGTAGGGCAAAGCCTCGTTGGCAAACCGGAGCCCCTTGCGGTTGACCACTATTGATGCCGGCGCCCCCCGGCCCCACTCGAACTGAGGGACGAGCTGACCGTCGCGTGTGATCTCCGGATCGAACATGACCGGGGTACCCCAGTAGGAATCCAGGTTCGCCAGCCTGGCGCCCACCTCGGTAGCCATCGTCAGACCGTCGCCGACGTTGTTCGGGGGGCTGAGCGGCTTGACGTCGTAGCCGATGTGGGCCTTCACCAGTTCCGGATTCCACTCGAAGCCGCCGCATGCGAGAACCACTCCTTTGCGGGCGCCCAGCCGCAAGCGTCTCCCCTCGGAGTCGGCCACGACCCCGATGACCTCGCCCCCCTCATTCGTCAAGAGGTGCCGCGCCGGCGTACTCAACCGGACTTCGACACCCCGTTCGAGCAGCCCCTTGAACAGCCGCGCGATGAGGGCGGCACCCTTGGGCCGGATGTCCTCCTCCTCCCTCCGGCGCAGTTCCTCGAGCAGCTCAGGAGTCTGGGGCAGGAAGTCCTCGGTCAGAGTGGTTGCAGTACCGAGCGACATCAGCGTGCCCCGCTTGACCAGCCGGCCGGCCCACTCTGTCAGCTCGGTACCGACCGGGAACGGATCGGCCTCGACCGCCCGGGCCGGAACAGCCCGGTTGCCCGGGATACCCCAAGGCCAGTAGTAATCGGGCAGCGGCGATATGTGCGTCTTCAGGGGGGTGTGGTCCTCGAGATAGCGCAGCATCTCGGGGGCGCTGTCGACGTACACCTCGAGGAGCTCCGGGTCCGGCTCGCGGCCACCTGTCAGCCGGCGTAGATACGCCAGGGCGTCTTCCCGACTGTCGGCTATCCCGGCCTTCTCCATCAGATGGTTCCCGGGTAGCCACGCCGCCCCGCCGGACACCGCCGTGGTGCCGCCCAGCAGTTCGGCCTTCTCGACAATCAGGACCTCGGCCCCTCCGTCATGAGCCATGGTGGCCGCGGTCAGCGCGGCGCCGCCCGAACCTATGACGACAACGTCAACTTCGCGGTCCCAGTTCCCCGATCTACCGGCCACGCGCCACCCTCCCAAGCTCGGACTCGGCACCAGGCTAGTTGACGGCGGTGTCGCATCTACGTGTCGCGCCTACATGGCGTTGGTGGCGTCGAGACCCATCTGCTCGGGACTGCGGATGAAGGGGCGGATCATGGCTTGAACGGTGTATGACGCCACCAGCTTGCCGTCCTGGCTGAAGACCCTTCCATCGCCCTGGGCCAGCCCCCGCCCGGCGTAGATCGCCGGGTTGGCGTACAGGAGCCAATCCGTCACTCTGAACTCGTCGTGAAAGGCGATGGACGTGGACATGATCCCCGTCGACAACGTCACGTGCGCCTGGGCTTCGCCGACACCGGGATGGGGTCGCATGGCGGCGGCGATTGTCCAGTGCGTGGTCGACTGAGCAAGCAAGGCCGCGTGCAGATAGGGCTCCCCGGGATCGTCCTTGAACCGGCACCAGGCGTAGATCTCCGGTGGCCCGACGCGGTCGGGGTCCGGATGGTAAGCGCCGTCGACGATACGCAGATCCCGGCCGGTAACGCCCATGTCGAGATCCACGGCCTCCTCGGGCCCCGCCACGTCGGGGGAGGCTACCGCTCCGTGTATGACCGGCTCCGACCCGGCGTCCATCAGCATGAGGCCGGCGCTGCGGAGCTGGTCGTTCTGGCCGATGCGGACTTGGACGGTCGAATAGGTGCGACCGGCGCGAAGCACGTCGACGTCCACGTCGAGCGGGTCATCGAAGGATGCCGACTTGGAGAAGATCATGTAGCCAGACGTGACCTTCTGGCCGGGCACGGTCTTCGAAGCAGCCACGATCCCCTGGGCCAGCATCTGGCCGCCCTCGACCACATTGCGCGGAGTTGGATAGGCCGGTCCCAGGAAACGGCCCGGACTGACCGGCTCGACGTCGATCAGGCGAAGAAGGTCAGAGGCATCGCCCCAAATCGGGAAGCGCCGGCGCCGGGTGGGCTGGTGATCACTGTCGCCCGGCCAGTGCTCGTCGATCTCGATTCGAAGTCGCTCCTGGTAGAAGGCCACGTAGCCCTTTATCCCCGCCACCTCGTCGAACGGTTCCCGGTAGGCCCAGACCAGGTTGGTCTCGACCGGCTCGGCGGCGGTCAGGTTCCAGTAGTCGGCCAGGCCCTTGAACGGGCACACCGTGTGCATGTCCTCCGCCACCTCGAAGTGCTCCCAGCGTACGTCGGACTCGGGAAAGTACAGCCGGTCGACGTGCCTGGTCTCCTCGAGGCGGATAGCCGCATCGCTCTCGGCGAGAAGGAGGTCCCCGAACCAGACGCGAGCCGTGCCCTTTACCGGGACCAGGTCGATCCGGTAGTCAGGATATTTCGGCCATGCCGATTCGATCTCCACGTCCGCACCTCCGTCCGGCAACTGTCCCGTTCACTGAGCAACGTCATGTTCGCGCACATCCATCCCGACGCGGACGGCATCCCTAAAATCACCCGCGCCCGGCGCGCATCTCCTCCGCCCGGTCCAGAAGTTCCTCCAGGGGGCGGTCGAGCGGGGCGATCTCGCCCGCTGATTGCGCCAGCTGGATGAGCACCCCTCCGGTCTCGCGGGGGTGCAGGTAGGTCTCCTTCCAACGGGGGCGGTCCAGCCTGGTCCCGAACGGTTCGAACCCGGCCGCTCGCAGGGCGCCGACCGCCACCTCGAGATCCTTGACCTTGAACGTGACATGGTGCAGGCCGCCGCGTGGGTTGCGCTCGAGGAACCTGCCGACCGAGGGTGAATCGGCCTGGGTGGGCTCGAGCAGCTCGATCAGGCCGCCACCGGGGTAAGCGATCTGTACGGCCACGTGGCCTCCCCAGGGGTTGAAGCCGCCCCCTGACAGCCACCCGCCCAGTAGATCGAGATACAGCGGGAGCACAGCCCGGATGGACGGGACGGCATGGGCCACATGGTCGAACACGGCTTCGACCGATCGAAGTGCTTCCGACGTAGCCGTGCCCACCGGCTCGGCGGCCGATTCCGTGTCCGAGGTCATCGCAGTGGCTCGCTCGAGCCGGTGGCGCCGTACAGGCTCCACCCGCCGCCGGGGACCTTCGACCAACCGCTCGACGCCCAGGTGCCTCCGTCAACGGGGACGTTGGCGCCGGTGACGTAGCCGGCCAGGGGCGAGGCGAGGAAGGCTGCCACCTGGGCACACTCGGCTACCACTCCTTCCCGACCCAGCGGGATGTACGCCTTGACGCTCGCTTCCATCTGGGGATCACGAGGCGGCAGTTCCTCGGGCACCGGACCCTGGCGCAGACCGCTCAATCCGGGCGTTCGCGTGAGGTCGGGCGAGATGGCGTTGACGCGGATGCCATGCTCGGCCAGCTCCACCGCCATGGTACGGGTGAAGCTCACCAGGCCGGCCTTGCAGGCGGCATAGACGGCATACATCGGCGCCGCTCGGGCGGCCTCGATGGTGGCCACGTTGACGATCGACCCCCCGCGCCCCCCAGAGATCATCAGCGGAGCAGCCGCCGAAGTGGCGGCCAGAGCGCTGACCAGGTTGATGTCGATGTGACGGCGCCAGCTGCGTTCGCTCTGCTCGAGGAAACGCCGGCCCGAGACCCCGCCGGCGTTATTGACAAGAATGTCCAGCCGCCCGAAGGTGTCGTGGGCCCGGGCGACGGCGGCCCGAACCGCATCGGCGTCCATGACGTCGGTGGGCACGAACACGGCCCTCCGACCGGTCCGCTCCACCGCGGCGGCTGCCTCCGTCCCCCGGTCGGGGTCGATCTCGGCTACCACTACGTCCGCTCCACATTCCGCCATGGCCAGGGCAATACCGCGGCCGATGCCCGCTCCCGCGCCTGTCACCAGCGCCACCCGGTCGGTTAGATCGACCTTCAAGTCGATGCCAACCCGTCGTCTGCTCTCATGGGCTGAGAGTACCGCGGCGCTCGTCCGGCCGTCTCACTAGCATCCGGTAGGTGAGGCCGGGCAGACCGGCGACGATGCGGAGAGGAGACAACATGGTCAATCTCGAGGGTCGGGTCGCTCTCATCACCGGAGGCGCCAGGGGCATGGGCCGGGCCCACGCTGTGATGCTGTCGGAGGCCGGGGCTGATGTCGTCCTCTGCGATCGCTGCGCCGACACCGAGCAGACGCCCTATCCGCTCGCCACCCAGAGCGACCTGGACGAGACGGTCGCGGCGGTGGAATCACGGGGTCGCAAGGCGCTGGCCATCCGCTGCGATGTTCGCGACCGCGACGCATTGAAGGCCGCGGTCGACGCCTCGGTGGAACAGTTCGGGCGGATCGACATACTTCTCGCCAATGCCGGGGTCAGCATCGCCACCCCACTTCTCGGCTCGCCCGGGGAGGATGCGTGGGACGAGGAGGTCGGAATCAACCTGACCGGCGTGTACAACAGCATGCGCGCCGTCGCTCCCGTCATGGCCGAGCAGCGCTGGGGGCGCATCGTCGCCACGTCCTCGATGCTGGGCCGGACGGCCATGCCGACCCAGGCCGCCTACTGCGCCGCCAAATGGGGTGTGATCGGCCTGGTCAAGGCGGCGGCCCAGGACCTCGCCGGTTACGGCGTGACGGTCAACGCGGTGGCGCCGGGCAACATCAACACGCCCATGATCCAAAACGAGGTCCTGTACCGCACCGTCAGGCCCGACCTGGAAAGCCCGACGGCTGAGGACGCCGCCCAGGCCCTCCAGATGCTCCACGTGCAGCAGATTCCGTGGCTCGATCCATCGGAAATCTCGTCCGCCATCCTGTTCCTGATCGGCTCCGAGCACATCACCGGGACGGTGATAGACGTCAACGCCGGGGCGTCGGCCCGCTTCACCGCGTGACGCGCCCCGTTGGCAGCGGCCGCTCGGAGCGGCCACTCGGAGGGGCCGCCGGGATCGGTTGAGGTGGCGGCCTACGCGGGCGGAGCCGGGATCTGGGCCAAACGAGGTACGAGTGACTGGCCCATCCGGGCCACCTCGGCGTTGAACTCGGCTCTGGTCTCGGCGTGTCCCACGCCGCCGTACAGGTAAGAGACGCCGGCTGCGGCCAGCTGCTCAGCCAGGGCGACCAGCCCGTCGTCTCCACGTCCGGCGTCCCCTGCCACCCCACCGAGAGAGAAGGCCACCGTCAGGGGCTCCTTCCTCCCGACCGACTCGGCGTGGGCCCGGGCATAACCGATCCGCGCCTTCAGATCATCGAGGGTTTCGAGGGCGGGCGAATGCCGGCGAACCGCCGTGGACGCCGCGTTCGGCATGGGGACCCAGCCATCGGCCCGCTCCACCGCCCGCCGGATGGCCTGCCAGCTGTTGCCACCGATCCAGATGGGCGGGTGCGGCCGCTGTACCGGACGGGGAAGCATGGTGTTGCCGGTCACCCGGAAGTGCCGTCCATCCGCCTCCACCGTCGCCCCGCTCCAAGCCGCCTTCATCAGATCGAGGGCCTCGTCGGTGAGCTGGTTACGTTCCTCGAAGTCGACGCCCAGGGCGGCGAACTCCCCCTCGAGATACCCCGTGGCCACCCCGAGGATGACCCGCCCCCCGGACAGCGTGTCGAGGCTGGCAACGGCCTTGGCGGTGAGGAACGGGTTCCGGTAGGGCAGCACGCAGAGGTTCGTCTGCATCCGGATGCGGCTGGTGCTTGCCGCCGCGAAGGCGAGGGCGACGAAGGGGTCGAGGGCGTGATGGCCCCCCGACGCCATCCAGGCGTCGGGCGGAAAGGGGTGCTCGGTAACGTAGACGGCGTCAAAACCGGCTGCCTCGGCGCACTGCGCCATCTCGACAACGGCGTCACCCGTGACGAACTCGTGAGGCCGGTCCACCCGGCTCGTAGGCAGCCCCAGCGAGATCTTCAAATCTTCGCCACCACCTCATCGAGGAAGAGGTGCACGCACTCCCATGCTGCGTCGAGAGGCATGCCGCCGCATAGCGGGTGGAGGGCGAACAAGGTCGCGGCCCCCTGCTCGGCCACCCGGGCCCGGCACTCGGCCGGGCTGAGGATCTCGTAGATTCCCTCTTTGCGGAGCTCCTCGGTCGTGGTGGCGTGGGAGTGGACCGAGGACCGGATGTCGGGGGTCTGCCACGACGCGTAGGTGACGGCCTCGTGGAGCAGGTAGCCGCCCAGCTCGTTCCAGGCCCGGTCGGGGTCCTCCGATACGAAGAGAAGCGAGACGTGCTCGGGCGGCGACATGACGATGGGGACCGTCCCGTTCTCCGCGCACAGCTGCTCGTAGTACGCCTCGAGCTCGGGCATCTTGGCGGGGGGGGGACAGAGGGAGACCGAACCGGGCCGCCCGCCGCGCCGCGGGCCGCCCGCTGCCTCCGATCATCACCGGGGGATTGGGGGTCAATGGCCGGGGCGTTACCCGCACGGTCTGGCCGTCCCGGTAGACGGGCTCGCCGCGCCAGGCTCGGACCAGATCCTCCACGCACTGATCCATGATCTGGCCCCGCTTGTCCCAGTCCTTGCCGTGGGCCAGGTACTCCGACGGCCGGTAGCCCAGACCGAGGGTCACAGCCAGACGGCCGCCGCTGACCAGGTCCAACACGATCAGATCCTCGGCGACCCGGAGCGGATCGTGCAGCGGCAACAGCAGAGCCTGGATGACGATGGCGGCCCGCTGGGTTCTTGCCGCGACCAGACCGGCGAACAGCAGCGGGGACGGCATCCAGCCGTTGTCGGCGCCGTGGTGCTCCTCGGTCTGAATGGCCCCGAAGCCGGCCCGGTCAGCGAGCTCTGCCATCTCGACGGCGGCCTGGTAACGCTGAGAGAGCTCGGCTGGATCGAGGCCGGGCAGGATTAGGTTGAGACGAAGCGTACTGATCACAGGGCACCTCCAGCGTTGAGGACGGATTTTTCGAACAGGCGCAGGTGCTCCCACGCCCGGTCCGGCGGTATACCGCCGACCATAGGGTGGAGCAGGGCGAAGGCCAAATCTCCGCCGGCCTTCAACTCAGTCGCGTAATCATCGGGCGTCACGATGCGGTACTGGCCCGTGCGTCGCAAATCCTCGACGCTGCCGGAACTCTTGTACCCCGCTTGCACCCCGTCGACGGCCTGCCAGGCGCCATAGGCATTCACCTCGTGGAGGAAGTACGGCCCCAGCTCGGGCCAAGCCGCGTCCGGGTCTTCGGCCAGCACCACCACATCGGTGTTGCCGCCCAGGTAGGGCCCGGGATCGGGCTTGCCCAGCTTCAGGCACTCCTCCTGGTAAAAGTCCCAGAAATGCGGCTCGGACGGCAGGAACCCGTCGGCGATACGAGCGGCCCGTCGGGCCGCCGACTCGCTGCTGCCGCCCACCACGATCTTCGGGCCGCCGGGCTGCGCCGGCGTGGGCAGCACCCGCGCCGTCCTCCCCCGGAACTGGAACGGCTCACCGGTCCAGGCCGCCCGCAACGTGGCCACGGTCTCCCGTACCCGGGCCGGGCGCTCGCTCATGGGCACGCCGAACGCCTCGAACTCCTCGTGGACGTACCCCCCGACCACGGTGAGATCCAGGCGCCCCCGGCTGAGCAGGTCGACAACGGCGGCGTCTTCGGCCAGCCGCAGCGGGTCGTGCATGGCGGCCACCACCGCGTTGATGGCTATGCGGGCGTTCGAGGTCCGAGCGGCGATGGCAGCTGCCATGGCCAACGCGCTCGGGAGGTACCCGTCGGCCGCACCGTGGTGCTCAGACAGGCCGATCAGCAACGCTCCGTTGCGGTCGGCCCACTCCGACATTTCGAGGGCAGCGGCATATCGGTCCGCCATGTCGATGCCCGAAAAGGAAGGATTGCGGAAATCGAAGCGGATCCCGAACATCATCATTGATCGCCTTCCCCGGAGCCGGCTGGTTCGACGATGCGGCGCAGCCGGGTGATAGTCATGGTCTTGATCCGCCAGCCTCCAGCGGTCTTCTCGTAGGTTTCGTGATAGTGGCCGAAGCCATGCATGTAGCTGATCGGCGCGCCCGGTGGCCACCAAAGTCGGTCTTCGAGCGCCCAGACGCCCTTGGCCGTGGCCCCCGAGGTCAGCTCGATCTCCGGCATGTGGCCGTGATGGACCGTGACGACGCTTTCTATGTTCTCGCGGAGGAAGGGCATGTATTCGCCGACACTGCGGGTCACTCCCCCACCCTCTCCGGTCATGTCGATCTCGACGTCGTCGGTGAACACCTGGGCCAGGCCCGTCCAATCCTTGGTGTCCATCATGCGGAAGTAACGGGCCTTGAGAGTCTTGATCTCCTCGATGTCCTCGACTCCGGTGCTGTCATCGTTCACTCGTTTCCTCCGTGGCGACGCGCGCCCAGGTCATCCCGCCCCGACACTTCGGCCGAGGAGCCCTGCCCGTATCGGCGCGAACCTCTCCCTCCCGATCTCGACCCGATTATGCCGCGTCGGGGCGCCACACCATAATCTCGGGCTGGGCAGAGCGACCATATGATGGCCGGTCGCCTGCACCGAAGACGCCATCTCGCCCGCCCGAGCAAAGGAAGTCCCGTGTCTACTGAAGCCGAAGCCCTCGAAGCCCGTGTCCGGAGACTCGAAGACATGGCAGCCATCCACCAGCTCTTCATCGACTACGGGGCCTACCTGGACGCTCACGATTTCGAGTCCTACGCCACGCTCTTCGCGGAGGAAGGCGAGGTTCTGCTCGGGCCGCTCGGGCGAGCCAAGGGACCCCAGGAGATCAGAGCCCTGATGGAGGGCACCATGCCCCCGGGCTCGGCCCAGTCCTTCCACGTCATCAGCAATCCGGTAGTCACCCTCGACGGAGACCGGGCCCGGACGCAGGTCATGTGGACCGTTATCCAGCAGGACGGATCGGGCCGCCCGCAGGTGGGCATGATCGGCCATCACCGCGACGAGCTGGTACGCGTGGAGGGCCGCTGGAAGTTTCTCCGGCGGGCCGGCTACGTGGACATCCCTTCCGCCTACCCCAACGACCGCTGAGAACGCGTGGCGCGGCGCGCGTCACCCCGGTCACTTCTCCGAGCCACAGGGCGGACGCTCGCCGTGCTAGACACGATTAGTTCGGTTAGCTCAGTTGGGAGGGCGAAGTGACATATCCGTTGGATGCAGGCGGCGTTGACGACTACCCGGTGAAAGTAGGGAGCGCCCTGGTGACCATGGTCGATCCGAACCGGGGGTTCGAGAAGGCTTACAACCGGTGGTACGAGCGGGATCACTTCTACGCCGGCTGCATGATCGGGCCGTACCTTTTCGCCGGGAGCCGGTGGATCGCCCCGAGGGAGCTGAAGAACCTGCGCTGGCCGACCACCGAAAGGGTGGCCGAGCCCTACGACGCCGGGTCGTACGTCGCCATCTACTGGGTGGAGAAGGGTCACCACAAAGAGCACTTCGACGATTGGGCTGTCCCGCAGGTCCACTGGCTGTACGGGAACAACCGTGGATTCGCGGAGCGGACCCACGTCCACACCGTCGTCGTCGACCATATCGGGGCCAACTACCGCGACGCCGACGCCGTTCCCGTGGATCTGGCCCTCGACTACGGCTACCCGGGTGTGGTGGTGGCCTGGTTCGACGGTCGCGATCGTCTACCCGCCGCCGAACTGCACTCCGAGTTGAGCAAAAGCATCATCCCCGATCTGCTCTCGGGCTCTTCCATCGAGATCGCCTCGTCATGGACCCCGACCACGCCCTCCGAAGAACGGTCTACCGGGAGCCCGATGCCGCTCGGCACGCCGGCCGGAGGGCCGAACCGCCTGCTCCAGATCTTCTTCATCGACGGCGATGTTCGACAAACGGTGGAAGAACTTCATGCTTACACCGATGCCATAGAGAAGGCCGGATTGGCTGATACCCAGTTGGTGGCGCCCTTCTTCCGCACTACTCCGGGCAAGGACCTGTACCTGGACAAGCTCTGGTGAGCGGGGTGACGACGAGTTACGTCGAGATCCTGAACCTCATCTACAGCTACCCGGAGCTGATCGACGCCGGCGACTTCGCCGGTATCGGCGTGTTGTTCAAAGACGCCACACTTGTGTTCGAGGGCCCGGAGGGACGCGCCGTCAGCGAGGCGGTCGGGAGCGCCGCCGTTCAGGCCAGCTTCGAGCAGAACACTCGCCGGTACCCGGATGACGGCACGCCTCACACCCGTCACGTGATCACGAACCCGATCGTCGAGATCGACGAGAACGCCGGGACGGCGATGTGCCGCTACTACATAACTGTGTTCCAACGGACCGACGAGTTCCCGCTCGCGCCGGTGTGGTCCAATCGGTACGAGGACCGTCTCCGCCGGGTGGACGGGAAATGGCGACTGGAGCGGCGACGCGGGTTCGCCCACCTGCCGGGGGACACGTCACATCACCTACTGCAGTCACCCGGGTTCTGAACCCGACCAGAGCGGAAAGGGAAGGGAAGAAATCGAATGCCGGTAACCGGTATCTGTCCAGCCGGGCTGCTCGCCGATCCCACCGGCGCCGGTGAGCCAGAGATCCGGGCCGCCGGTGAGGCCGCCCTAGCGGCCGGCTTCACTGAAGCGTCGGTGTGGACCTTCCAACTCCCGGCCTTCGCCGGGCTGGACCTCAAGGTGAGAGTGGTCGAGTCGGCCTTGCGGTGGGCCAACGGCACGCTGGAGCAGACCCGGGCCGAAGCTGAGCACTTCGCAACCGCCGCGTCCAACCAGGGAGCCGACATCATCACCGCGGTCTGCATGGACCCGTCGATCTCGGATCCCGATCAGGCCCGGCGGAACCTGGCCGTGCTGGTGGAGGCCGGCACCTCTGTCGGAGCTCGAGTGTGTCTCGAGTTCCTGCCCGGGACCGGGGTGCCGGATCTGGCCACAGCCTGGTCGCTCGTTGAGCCGCTGGGACCGGCGAGCGGAATCCTGCTCGACACCTGGCACTGGACTCGCCAACCGGGGGGACCGGCGTTCGACTTGCTTGCGACCATTCCAGGCGATCGGATCCCCTACCTTCAGCTGAATGACGCCGCCCCCACCCCCTCCGGTGAGGTCCTGGAGGAGACGATGACGGGCCGGCTTTTGCCCGGCGAGGGGATAGTCGACTACGCCCGGCTGTTCGCGGCCCTATCGGGCATCGGAGCCGAACCCTTCATGGCCGTCGAGATATTCAATCCGGGTCTGATCCAGCAGCACGGCGCCGCGGGCGCCGCCCGGGCCATGAAGAAAGCAACGGACGCCGTGCTGCCGGGCGGTTGATTCACCAGGGCCGGCTCTGGCCCCCGTTGACCCGCCAGATATTCCCCGTCACCCAGCGCGCCGCCGGAGACACGAGGAAGAGAACCATCAGAGCCTGGTCGGAAGCATCCCCGAGAAAACCGAGCGGGGTCATGTCCTTCATGGCCTGCTGGACCAGGGCCTCCTTGTCGGTATCGATCTTGCCGCCCTCGTAGCGAAAGGAGGCGAAGTTGGTCGGCGTGGAGCCGGGGGCGAGGACATTGACGCGGATTCCCTGGGGCCCGGCTTCGGCGGCCAGTACTTGCGACATGAAGGTCACCGCGGCCTTCGTCATGCCGTAGAGACCCTGGCCCGGATATGGGGAGTCGATCACGGTAGACGCCACGTTGACGATCGAGCCGGAGCGGCGCGGCAGCATCACTTTCAGGGCGGCCTGGCTCCCGAAGAGGACACCCTTGAGGTTCACGCCCATGACCCGGTCGAACTCTTCCTCGGTGATGTCGGAGACCGGCATGAGGTGCCCGATACCGGCCACGTTGGCCATGATGTCGAGCCGGCCGTGCTCGGACACAGCCCGGTCGACGAGCGCGTCCACCTCGGCGCGGCTGGCCGTGTTGGTCCTCTGGGCCACGGCCCGGCCGCCCTCGGCATTGATCTTCTCAGCGGTGCCTTCGACCCCCTCGATATCGATGTCGCCGATCACAACCGAGGCGCCGGCGCTGGCCAGCACCTCGGCAGTGGCGGCGCCGATGCCACTGGCGGCACCGGTGACCACAGCCACCTGGTCCTGCAGGCTGAACAGTTGGGGTATGTCGAACATTGCTTACCTTCCTATGGGTTTCTGGCCTATGAGTAGATGTCAGTGCATGAATTCGCCGGCGTTCACGAACAAGGTCTGGCCGGTGATGCCTCGCGAGCGCGGCGAGGCGAAGAAGACAATGGCCTCGGCCACGTCCGCGTCGGTCGCCATGTCCCCCAACGCCATGTCCTTGGTCAAGGACTGCTTGACCTCATCCCGGCTCACGCCCTGTGCGTCCGCGGTCATGGATAGGTACATCTCCACGGGTGGACCGTACATCCAGCCGGGAGCCACCTCGTTGACCCGCACTTTCGACGTGCCGACCTCCAAGGCCAGGTGGTGCATGGCGCCCCAAATGGCGCCCTTCGACGCCGCGTAGGCCATCTGCGGAGCTTCGGGCGGTGGGAACCACTGGGTCTGCGAGCTGACGAAGACAACCGAGCCCTGCGCCTGGCGCAACTGGGGCAGGGCGGCGCGGACCATCTGCATCCCCCCGATGAGGTTCACTTCCAAGGTGGTGCGCCAGTCGGAGAAGTCGCCCGCCTGCTCGAGCCCCCCGAACGGTGAGTAAGCCGCGCAGTTCACCAGAGCATCGATGCCCCCAAAGCGCTCGACGGCCACCTGGGCCAGATGCTGGGCCGTTGCATCCTGGGCGATGTCGCCCGCCGCGAAGGCCACCTTGGCCCCAGACGGGTCGACCTCGTCCGCCACGTCCTGAAGTGTTTTCTCCGTCCTCGCCCCCAGCACCACGTTGGCTCCCTCCCGGGCCGCCGCCAGCGCCACCCGCCGGCCCAGGCCCGGTCCCACCCCCGAGATGATCATCGTCTTGCCCGGCAGGTCCGCCATGATTGGCTCCTCCCCCTCCTGGGGCCGGATGGCGGCCCGGATCGACTTTGCGTGCTACCCCGCCGGCTCGGCAGGGCCGGGTCAGACCGTAGCAGCGTGAGCCGCTCCGGCGCCGGGCCGGAACAGCCCGCGTAGGTTCTGCCGTTCCGCAGAGCCCTGGAGCGGTAGAGTCCGCCATGGCCCTGGATGCTGAACTCGTCGCCCCCGGTCACACCGCGGTCGTAATCAACGAGATGCAGCGCGGCACAGTAGGCGACCGCGCCGGTCTGCCAATGCTCGTGGAAGCCGGTCGGCCGGCGGTGGCGGGCGCGGCCCGTTTGGTCAGGGCGGCCCGGGCCGCCGGTGTCGAGGTCCTCCACTGCGTGGCGGCCAGCCGGGTCGACCTGAAGGCCTCGATGAACAACACGGTGTTCGCCCGCCGGGCCCGCAAGGACGCTGAGAAGCACCCTCGCAACGCCGAGGATGTCGCCGCCTTCGCCGAGGTGGTACCCGAAATCGGCGTGGAGCCGAGCGACCTGCTGGTGAGCCGCCTTCACGGCATGTCACCCTTTACCGACACCGGCCTCGACATGATGCTGCGCAATATGGGTGTCTCTACCGTCGTGGCCGCCGGGGTCTCACTCAATATCGGGGTGACCGGTTTGGTCATCGAAGCCGTCAACCGCGCTTACGACGTGGTCCTCGTCCGCGACGCCTGTGCCGGGGTGCCACCGGAGTACGGGGATATGGTGATCGACAACTCGCTGTCGCTGATATCTCGTGTAACTACAGTCGACGAACTGCTGTCAATCTGGAATAAGTGGTGAGGAGCAGAACCAATGGAAGCATCCACGGCTGACCCCGTCGCCCAACCAGCTCAACCGACCGCGTCGAGCCCGCGTCCGGAGCTATTCGAAGCGATGTCCGAGTTCGAGGGGAAGCTCAAGGCCAACCGCCGGCTACCGGAGCGACTGATCGAGCTGGTGCGGCTACGCATCGCGTTCCACAACCAGTGCCGCCCCTGCATGTCGATCCGCTACGGCGAGGCCGTCGACGACGGTCTCACCGAGGATCTGGTGTGCTCGCTGGAGCGGCCGGCCGAGGCGCCCGGGATGACCGCTGACGAACGGGTCGCGGTGGCATTCGCCGATCGCTTTGCGAGCAACCATCTCTCGATCGACGCCGGCCTTCTGAAGGAGCTCTCAGAGCACTTCGATCAGGGCCAGATAACGGAGTTGGGCATGCACGCCGCCTTCTTCACAGGCTTCGGCCGCATGGGCGCGGTGTTCGACACGGGGGAGACCCTCCCTGTCGGAGACCGGCATCCGGACGGAAGCTTCCTGACCCCCTGGGGTATCGATCCAGTCGTAGTGCGCTGAACGTCGCCGCCTCAGGTGGTCTTGTTCGGGGGCCGGGTCCGCGACAGGTGAGCGCCGGCGTCGGCCAGGATCAGCTGCCCGGTTATGCAGCGGGCCAGGTCCGACACCAAGAACACGGCCAGACGGCCTAGCTCTTCGGGTTCGGTCATCCGCCGGAGAGGGTTGGACTCCGTGATCGCAGCGACGTGGGCGTCGTCGAAGGCAACTCGGACCGTTTCGGTCAAGGTGGTGCCCGGGGCGATGGCCACCACCCGGATGCCCGAGGGCCCCAACTCGACCGCCATGGTCTGGGTCAGGTGGTTGATAGCCGCTTTAGCCGCCCCGTAGGCCCCGAGAAAAGGGGACGGCCGGGTGGTCTCCCCCGAGCTCACATTGAGGATCACGCCACCACGGCCCTGGGCCAGCATGACCCGGGCCTCGGCTCGTCCACAGAGGCCCGTCAGCACCAGGTTCTGGTCGACCAGATCCCGCCACATCTCACCGTCGAGATCGATGACACGGGCGCCGCCCCGGCCCGCCATCATGCCGATGTTGTTGACGGCGATGTCGAGGCCTCCGAGGGCATCCACGGAGTCCTGCACCATCCGGTCGATCTGAGGGTCGTCCCGGCAGTCCGCCACCACTGCGACGGCCCGTCCCCCCTCGGCCTGAATGGAATCGGTGACCTGACCCGCCTGCTCGGCCCGAACGTCGGCGACGGCCACAGCCGCGCCGGCCCGAGCCAGCCAGCGGGCGATCTCGGCCCCGATTCCGGCCCCCGCCCCTGTGACCAGAGCGGCCCTACCCGAAAGATCGATCTCGACGGTCATGCGCTCACGTGGTCCAAAGACGCAGGACTTCCTCGACGATGGTATGGGCCCGCCCGACGATCACTTCCTCCTCGACGCCACCCAGCGGGTGGTCGACTACGACCATCCGGGCGTCCGGTAAACCGAATGCAGTTGCGACCTGAATAGTCAGGTTGTGAAATCCCCCTTTCGTGGTCAGCACCACGGTCGGGATGCCGCTGTCTTCCAGCTGTACGAGGTCGTGGACACTCCACGACGTGCACGAGCCTCAATCGGCGCTGCCGGTGAGCACAAGGTCGACCTCGCGCCGCAACTGATCCAGCACCTCCTCCGGAGCGGGCTGGGCCGCGTTCTTGGTGAGAACCAAGGGGGTTCCGGTGCCGGCCCGCTCAGCCAGCGGCTCGGCCACCGTAGTCATGAGCAACCCGGCGTTGGGTTTCAGGTTGTCGAGCACACCGATTCGGGCCCCGGCCAGAACCCGCCGGCCGGGCGACAAGGTGTGGGGAGGCTGCGCGATGGCGCCGTCGGGTCGGAAGATCTTCACCGGACTCCTTTCATCAGCTGTCCACCGGAACGGTAACCGAGCGGGAGATGCTGCCCCACGAAGGTATTACACACGAGTGCTTGCCTGGCCCGCCCGCAACCATGACCCTGATGTCCTCGGGCCGGCTGGTCATCGGCAGCATGGCATCGGGGTCCTCGATACTTCGCATCCACGGCGGCTCCAGGCCTCCGGACCCGAAGTGATATTCCTTGACGGCGCGCGACACCCGAGCGTGCTGGTAGAGGAACAGCTGGACGTCTTCCCGGGACCACCCCTCGGCCGCCGCCTGATGAGCGTGCTCGGGGCTCAGGATTATGAAGAACTCGGACTCCGACATCACCGCGTTGTTGGACCCGAGGGTGGTCATGACCGACGCCACCTTGCCGAGGATGGGGCCCGGATGGGTCGACCACATGTCGTGGATGTTGTGGGGGCCCTCGACACCGGCGACTGTGACCGCGCTCGGGCTGTCGACGCCGCGGCACTGCGGATAGGTGGGCCAGGGGCTGGCGGGGGCATTCTCGGCGAAGCAGTAGGTGTACTTGGCCGGCTGGCCCTGAGTCGAGGCGTCGCCGTCGCCCGGGCGGCCGCCGCCGACGTGGAGGAGGATAAGGCGTACGGCCCGTCCCGTCGTGGCGTTGGCCCGGTTGCCCGGTCCGAAGGTCCCGAACCCGGCGTTGAATCCGGCCTGATCCACAAGCACGCCGTGCACTGCGACCATGATCGCCACCGAATGGGTCGTCGCCTGCACCCCCCGCAAGTTGAACTCCGGGCGGGCCAAGCCCCGAACGGCCGCCACCACGACCGGGAATACGGCCGGAGGGCACCCGGCCATAACGGCGTTGATGGCGGCCATACGCACCGTGCAGGCACCAGAACGAGGGGGCAGCACAGCCAGGACCTCGTCGGGCGAGCCGCGGTGATCGGACAGCATGGCCTCGACCCGCTCTTCCGTGGGCGCCACTACCGGCAACCCGTCACCCCATCCTCCCTCGGCGAGCAGGCCATACAACCTTTCCGGGGACTCGTCCACCAAATCCATCAGCTCCGACTCGTTCATCACTTCCCCCTGGCCGATGTCTGGGACATGGATCGGTTGCGGCCGAAGAAGGTCCGGGTGGCATTATCGGCGAAGAAACCGGGGCGGGCGTCCGCTTCCAACCCACGCGCCGCCGCGGCAGCGTCCCGGAGCACGGCGTCGTAGTCGCCGTCTGTCTGGGGGTAGTCGGATCCCCAGAGCAGTCGCTCCGGTCCGAATGTGGCGGCCAACTGCGCCACCAGGGTCGCCGGATCGCCGTTTCCTGCCACCTCGCGGAGAAGATGCGAGGTCACCTTGAGCCGGACATTTTCGTCCTCCCGGAGAGCCATAAGTGGAGCATCCGGGGGCACCCGATCTCCCGAGAGGTCCGGGAATCCACAATGGTCGAGGGCCACAGGGAAATCGGAAGTCTCGCGGATCAGGTTGGTGAGCGCCTGAAGCTGATCGGGCCATACCGTGAGCACTATGACCAGTCCGAATCGACGCGCCGCGTGGAACGCGACTCTCGCCCGGGCCTCGTCATGGGCCCACGAGGAACCGGGGGCGATCCCGAGCAGTCGCACCCCCACGACGCCGGGGGCGGCGGCCAGCCCGGCGATCGACGCCGCCAGCACGTCATCGTCGATGGCCCGGTCGTCGACATCAACGGCAGGAACGGCGGCCAACCGGTGCGGATGGCCGGACACAGCATGCAGGAGATAGGCGTTGTCGTATCCGTAGGGACCGATCGCCTGGGTGGCGAGGGCTTGGCCCACTCCGTGGGCGTCCATGACCGACACCAGGCCTTCGGCGTCTCGCCCGAGCTCGCTCCACCAATGCCGGCCCAGGCCGGTGGGGCGAAGCGGGAACCGTTTGTTGTCGGCGCCGACGACGTGGACATGAGTGTCCGCCAGCCGGCCCGGTATCAGGCTGTCCGATGTCCGGCTCACGCGACGGTTTTCGGGAGCGACGAGTTGCGGATGGCGTCGGCCCACGGATAGCGAAGCGGCTCGATCAGCAGAAACGGGGCATCCGCGCTTATAACTGCCTCTGCGTGGTGGGGGGCGCCGGCGCGGATGGCGCGGGTCTGCTCCGCCGCGTCCCCCTCGAAGAAGACGAAGTCGGTGCGGGCGTCAGCTTGTCGGCTCGACTGCAGTGTCATCGCTCCGTGCACACCGTCGAGGGATACCACTCGCGGCGCCCACTCCTGCTCGTACCACGAGGCCACCGCGTCGGATCCGGTCCTCTGGACTACCAGGACCGCGGTGTGACCGACGAAAGGCACTTCCTCCCGGGGCAGTTTCAGCGAGGCCGCCGAAGCCGCCCCCACGAGGTTCAGGGCGTCCCCGTCGCGCACCACCTTCTTCTCGGGCGGGAAGTTCATGCGCTCCTCGGCATAAAGCTTGTCCCGCAACGTGGACATCCCGGCCACAGTCCCAGCGGGGTCCTCGCAGACGGTGTACACGGTTATGAAGGTGCCGCGCCCGCCGGCGAAGGCCGACGTCGGGTCCACCTGGCGCAACTCGTGGAGATCCGGTGGGGACACGTAGCGCCGGCTCAGCATCACGCCGGGGAGCCAGACGTTGGGTGGCGTGTGCTCGAGGTCGTACCACCGGTTCCACGCTTCGATGGCGTCGGCGTCGCAGTCGAGCACGGCGAGAATGATGCCGGTCGGGATCATGTAAGTACCTCCTTGGAGTTGAAGAAAGCAATGATGCTGGCTGCGACCATCTCCGGCTCCTCCCAGGATGCGAAGTGGCCGCCTCTCGGCAGATCCACCCAGTGAAAAAGGTTGTGGCTGCGTCGGACCATCTCGCCGGGGCGCGCCTGGGCGGAAACCGCGGGTCGTCTCTCGGCATCGCTACCCCCGTGGGGACCGCCAGCCGGCTACCCGGGATCATCGAGTCATGGTGCGCCCGCTCGTAGTAAGCACGCATGGACGAGCTGATGTCGCCGGTGACCCAGTGGACGGTGATGATGGTGAGAAGGTCGTCCTTCGTCCACCGGGTCTCCAGATCCCCGTCACAGTCGCTCCAGGTGCGGTACTTGTCGATTAACCAGGCCGCCAGGCCGGCGGGCGAATCATTCAGGGCCGGTCCGAGGCTCTGGGGCTTCGTCCGCTGCACGTCTGCATAGGCCCCCTCCTGCGCCGCCCACAGGCGAGACCGTTCCAGGAAAGCCAGCTCCGCGGCGGTCGGGGGCGAGGCCGGGTCCTGCATATCGGGCGCGGGCATCAGTACCGGGTCATGGGTGTGCAGGCCGGCGACGGCATCGGGATGCTCGAGAGCCATCCAGCCGGCCACGAAGGCGCCGGCGCCGGTGCTATGTATCCCGTACCTGCGGTAGCCGAGCCCCTCGGTCAGGACGCGGTGGAGATCCTCGGCGGCCCGCCGGTACCCGTAGCCGGGCTCTCGCGGCGCCTCGGAGAAGCTGTATCCCGGCAGTGACGGCACCACGATCGCCAACCCGTCCTTCAGCAGCGGGACCAGCCTGGTCATTTCGGGAAATCCGGTCGGCCAGCCGTGCAGCATGAGGACCGGGAACGCCCGGGTGTGTTCGCCTCCATCGTGGACGAAGTGGAGGCCCTGGCCATCGAGATCGGCGCAGAAATGCGGCAGGCGGTTCAGGATCTCCTCCTGGCGGCGCCAGTCGAACTCGGTGCGCCAGTACTCGACGAGATCCCGCAGGTAGGACAGGCTGGTGCCATATTCCCAACCCGCTCCCGCCGGCTCGTCGCCGAACCGGGTCCGGTCCAGCCGGTCCCGCAGGTCGTCGAGAGTCTCCCTATCCACGTCGACGCGGTACGGGTGGATTCGCACTCAGGTGGAAGGGACGATTCGTGCGTGCATGGGCTTGTCGTCCCCGGCCAATGAGTGCAGCGCGTCCTCGGCGCGCTCGACAGGGAAGGCGTGGCTGGCGAAGCGGTCGTATGGAGCGCGGCCGCCGGCCAGGAGATCGATCGCGTATTCCATCGATTCCAGAGACCTCGACACCGCGCCCTTCAGAGTGAGCTGCTTGGTGGAGATCAGATCCACGGGTACCGGGGCCAGGCCGTTCGGGCCCTTCATCCCCGCCAGCACCACGACACCTCGGCGGGCCGCCATCCTGGTGGCGTCGGTGACTGATGACAGTGACAGGGGCGTGCAGTCCACCACCAGGTCGGGAGGTCGCCGCAGGCTGCTGAGGACGGCGTCGACAGCGTCTGCGCCGGTCACGTCCACAGCGTGATCGGCCCCGCATTCGAGGGCGAAGTTCAGGCGTTCGGCATCGCTGGACAGACCGGTGATGGCGATCTCCGCCGCCCCGGCCGCCCGCGCCGCGATCGCAGAAGCGATGCCCCTCGGTCCGGGCCCGAGGATCGCCACCGTCATGCCGGCCCGCATGCCGCCGACCTGGAGCACCCAGTCCACGCCATTCGACATCACGTTGAAGAGCGACGCCGCTGCCACGCTGAGGTCTTCGGGTAAGGGGACGGTGATGGCCTCGGGCGCCAGATAGAGATGGGTGGCGAAACCGCCCCAGAGGGCCGGTGCCACATCGGGCGAGCGGAAACCGTAGATAGTGGTGTCGGCAAACTCGGGGGCGGTGCACCCCCGCAACCCGCGCCGGCACGTCCGGCACCGCCCGCAGGTGAGCGTGGAGTGGACCGCAACCCGGTCCCCCTCGGACAGCTGCCACTTGGCGGATGCATTCCGCCCGATTCTCAGGATCCGGCCGAAAGGCTCGTGGCCAGGAACGAGCGGATACGCATTCGACAGGACTCCCTCGAACACCTCGAGGTCGGTCCCGCACACCCCACACCCCTCCAACGCGAGCAGGCCGTCGTCAGGCCCGATGTCAGGCAAGGGGGCTTCTCGGACCTCGTAGGTCTTCGGGGCGGTCTGCACTACGAACGCGCGCTGAAGGTGCCACGTCAGGCCGAGTAGGTCAGGGCCAGCCCGGGCACCGGCCAACGGCAGCGTACGAGGCGGCCTGAGCCGCCCAGGGTCACATAGGCGGTTCGCAGGTCGTTGCCTCCGAAGCACAGGTTCGTGACCATCTCGTCCTCCAGACCCTCCGGCAACGTGTATTGGGTGACCCCGTGTCCGTCGGGTGTCACCGTCGTGATGCACCCCGCCACCAGCGTCGCCACGCATATGTTCCCTTCGCTGTCGACCGCCAGGGAGTCGAATGCCTGGTAACCAGGGAGCCCTACCACCAGCGTGGAGGGATCGTTCAGCGGTACCTCAGCGAGCCGGCCCGGCGACTCCACCCGGCGCCGGCGCAGCCGGGCGGTGACCGTCTCGGCGTAATACAGCGTTCCGAGATCGGGCGAGAGCCCGATCCCGTTCGGCGACTCGGCGGGGTGAACCAGCTCTGCGACAAAGCTGCCGTCGCTACCGGCGTAGTAAAGGGACCCGATGTCGCGCTCGGCGGCCGCGGAACTTTCCGGTGTCGGTGAAGTAG
Source organism: uncultured Acidimicrobiaceae bacterium (assembly GCA_963851245.1). Classification (GTDB taxonomy): domain Bacteria; phylum Actinomycetota; class Acidimicrobiia; order Acidimicrobiales; family Palsa-688; genus CAWKOH01. Next base: position 398,523 of record CAWKOH010000001.1, read on the forward strand.
AAGTTCCCGGTGTCATCGAACACCAGGTCGTTAGGTCCCGACAGGCGCCTGCCGTCGCACGCCCGGTAGATGACCTCGACGGTGCGGCTGCGAAGATCCACGCGTTCGACCCAGCCGCCGTTCCAGTTGCCGCTGACGAAGCGACCTCCGTTGTTGCATATGTAGACGGCTCCATCGGGTCCGATAGCCGCTCCGTTCGGCCCGCCGCCGCAGTGGGCGACGACGTCTGCCCGACCCGATGGTGTCACCCGGGTCAGCGTCCCGCGGTCGATCTCGGTGATCAGAACGCTGCCGTCCGAAAGCGCCACGGGACCCTCCGGGAAGGCCAGGCCCTCCGCGATGACCTCGACGTCGGGTAGGACCGCGCTGGGAAGGGGTTGCGGTTGCCACCCGCCGACCTGACCAACCGGGACCCCACCCACAGCGGCATCGTAGCTAGTCGACCTTCACCTTGATGACGTCATCGACCACTTGCAACTCGTACATCACCAGGTCCTGGGCGAAACCGTCCTCTCGCGACGGTCGGACGCACCTCCCACTGGTGACGTCATACCGGCTGCCGTGCTGCGGGCATGTGATGTAGCAACCGTCCTCGAGCGGGCGGCCGCCCAGCTTCGTCCCCTGATGGGGGCAGAGGGTCTGGAAGGCGTAGAAGACGCCTGCCACGTTGGCGATCGCCACTGGCCAGCCGTCGACCTCCACCGTGTCGGTTTCTCCCGGGCCGATCCAGTCGATCGGGGCGGCATCGTAGAAGGTCATCGGGCGTGAGCGTAGAGCCGGGCTCGCGCCATCACCACCTGGGGTACAGTGAGGCCTCACTGCATAAGGGGGATGGCACGGTGGCTACCGACACGGCGACAGGCACACGGGGCATCTACCGGGCGGAGGTGGAGGAAAAGCTCCCCTACCCGGTCTTCGACGCTGACAACCACTTCTACCCGGCGGCCGACGCAGTCGATCGGTACCTCGATCCGAAGATGCGCGACCGGGCGCTGGAGCCGGGCGAGACGTTCACTCTCGAGAACGAAGAGGACATCCAGCAGGAGAAGCACGTCGAGGGCCACGCCTGGCGCACCGTGGGCGAGCATCCGATGCCCGAAGGGGGCCACGGCGGGGTGGACGTCACCGAGTTGAAAGGCATGGACGCCAACATCCCGATCCCCGGCGCCATGCTCAACCGCCTGAACCCCATGCGGGACCTGGACAAGCTGGACCGGGAGCAGCTGATCGACCGGTACAACGCCATGCGCCCGGCGTTCGAGCACAAAGATCCACGCTTGGCTCTGATGGACCTCCAGGGCGTCGAGGCCGCCGTGGTGCATGCGGGCGGGGCCCCGAGCGACTCGGCCTTCCGGCGCGGCGATGTTGAGGCCGGATACGCCGTAACCAGGTCCTTCAACCGCTGGCTACAGGACGACTGGGGCTTCGCCTACAGGAACCGGATCTTCGTGCCGGCCGTAATCCCCCTCCACGACCCTGAGTATGCGGTCGCCGAGTTGGAGTTCGTCCTCTCCGAGGGGGCCCGCATCATCAATCTTCATCCCGGTCCGGCCTACGGCCGCTCGCCGTTCGATCCCGTCTTTGACCCCTTCTGGGCCCGGATCGACGAGTCCCGCACCCGGGTGACGGTTCACCTCAACGGGGCCGGCTACCAGAGGTACGGGGGCGACTGGGGCGAGGACCCGAAGGCCAAGTACTCGGAGTACAACGCGTTCCAGTGGATCTCTTACTGGTCCGACCGGCCGATCATGGAGACCGTCGCCGCCATGGTCTTCCACAACCTGTTCGGCCGCTTCCCGAACATAAAGGTGTTGATCGCCGAGTACGGAACCCCGTGGCTTCCTTATCTCGTGCGCAAGATGGATCACGCCGCCTTGCTCGGCCGGCGACCGAAATGGGGCAAGCTGCCGGCCCGGCCCAGCCGGATCTTCAAGGAGCACTTCGTGGTCGCTCCTTTCCCGGAAGAAAACGTGAGCCGTCCGATGGAAGTGGTCGGAAGCGACTGCCTGGTGTTCGGGTCCGACTTCCCGCACTCGGAGGGCCTGCCGGACCCGGTCCAGTACGCCAGCCAGCTCAAAGGTCTCGACGACGCCACGGTCAAGAAAATCATGCGCGACAACCTGGCCAACTTCTTGGCTATCGACTCCTAGGCGCCGGCAGTGGTCAGGGGCGGGTCGGGTCGCGGGACCGACGTGCTGTGGGCGGCATCACTCCGGCCCAGCACCCTCAGAGAACGGGTGGCGGCGGCCGTAGCCGGCGGGTTCGCCGGCGTCTCGGTGTCGCCTGGCGACGCCGACCCCGGCCCCTCCGGCCAGGACGCACCGGAGGAAGTGGCTCGCTGGGCGTCGGACCAGGGGGTGGCGCTGGTCGTGGTCGACTCGGTGATCGAGTGGTACCCGCACGAACCGCCCAGAAGGATGCTGGCGGCGACCGAGCACAGCGTGGCCCAGCTGCTGGAGGTTTGCGACCGTTACGGGGTGGATTCCCTAGGCGCGCTGGCACCCTTTCCGAGCCAGGCTCCGGTAGAGGAGCTGGCCGGTTGCTTCGCTCGCGTGTGCGATCAGGCCGCCGAGCACGGCCTGCGAGTACAACTTGAGTTCACCCCCTTTCCACCCGTTCCCGACCTCGCCACCGCATGGGAGATCGTGACGCAGGCCGGCCGGCGCAATGGGGGCATCCTGCTGGACAGCTGGCACTTCTTTCGAGGCCGGCCCGACCTTGAGCTGCTGGGCTCGATACCGGGCGACCGGATCATGGCGGTCCAGCTCTCTGACGGGCGGGCGGAGTTCCGCGAGAGCCTGTTGAAGGACACCTTCCGCCACCGCGAGCTACCCGGAGAGGGCTGCTTCGACCTGATCGGACTTCTCACTGTCCTGCGCCAGATCGGCGGTCTCAACCAGGTGGGACCCGAGGTTCTGTCCGTGGAACTGCAGGAGTTGGAACCGGCCGAAGCGGCGGTGCGCCTGGCCGCCGCCTCGGAGAAGGTGGTGGCCGAAGCCCTCGGAACCTAGGCCGGCCAAGAGTCTGCCGGACGACCCACCCGCCGAAGGCGTATCCTCTAGGCAATGGGAGACTCTACTGTCAATGTCGTGAGCGAATACGACGCGGTGGTCGTCGGAGCCGGGTTTTCCGGCCTGTACATGCTCCACTACCTGCGGGACAGGCTCGGGTTGGCGGTCCGGGCCTACGAGAGGGGCGACGCCGTCGGTGGCACCTGGTACTGGAACCGGTATCCGGGCGCCCGCTGCGACTCGGAGAGCTTCTACTACTGCTACTCCTTCTCGAAGGAGCTCGAGCAGGAGTGGGTCTGGAGCATGAAGTATCCGGAGCAGCCGGAAATCCTGCGCTACCTCGAGCACGTCGCCGACCGGTTCGATCTGCGTCGCGACATCCAGTTCGACACGAGTGTGACGGCGGCTCATTTCCGGGAAGACGTCGCAGAGGTGGGAGATCCGTACCGACGGCGGCGAAGTGGTCACCGCCCGCTACTTCGTCGAGCGCGGTCGGTTGCCTGTCAGCGGCCAACCTACCGCCCATACCGGGCCTCGATCGGTTCGAGGGCGACTGGTATCACACCGGGGCGTGGCCCAAGGAGGGCGTCGACTTCACCGGCAAGCGGGTGGCGCTGATCGGAACCGGCTCCACCGGCATCCAGGCCACCCCGGTCATCGCCGCGCAGGCCGACCATCTCTAGGGTGTTGCAGCGCACACCGAACTACAGCGTTCCGGCCCGGAACTTCCTGATGTCGCCGGAGCAGACCAGAGAGATCAAGGAGAACTACGACGAGATTCGCAAGGCCCAAAGAGCGTCCTATGCCGGGTTCCCGTACCCGCTCAAGCTGACGTCGGCGCTCGACGTTAGCCCCGAGGAGCGGCAGGCGACCTATGAGGCACTGTGGGCCGAAGAGGGCGGCTTCAAGTTCATCTACGGGTCCTACTTCGACCTCTTGCGCAACCAGGAGGCCAATGACACCGCGGCGGAGTTCATTCGGAGCAAGATCCGGGATACGGTCAAGGACCAGGGCGTAGCCGAGAAGCTCTGCCCCAAGGACTACCCGTACGGATCGAAGCGCCCACCGATCGACACCCACTACTTCGAGACCTTCAACCGCGACAACGTGACTCTGGTGGATCTGCGCCAGACGCCAATCGAGGAGATCACCGCACCGGCATCCGGACCACGGACGGCGGAGTACGAACTCGACACCATCGTCTTCGCCACCGGGTTCGATGCCATGACCGGATCTCTGCTCAAGATGGACATCCGGGGCCGCGACGGCCTGCACTCTGGCCGACAAGTGGAGTGGGGGCCCGGTCACCTACCTCGGCCTCCAGGTCGCCGGGTTCCCGAACATGTTCGTAGTGACCGGACCGGGCAGCCCCTCAGTGCTCACCAACATGCCACTGGCCATTGAGCAGCATGTGGAGTGGATCGGCCGATGCATCCAGTACATGCGCGAGCACGACATAGACGCCATCGAGGCGACGGAGGAGGCGGAGGACGCCTGGGTCGACCACGTCCGCGAGGTGGCCGAGACCACGCTCTTCCCCAAAGCCAATTCGTGGTACCTCGGGGCCAACATCCCCGGCAAGAAGCGGGTGTTCATGCCCTACGTGGGCGGCTTCGCTCCCTACTCGCAGCGTTGCGACGAAATAGCCGAGAAAGGCTACGAAGGGTTCGAATTCACCTCGGCCACCGTCCGGACCTGAGGACCGACCCCGGTTCAGGGCCGGTGGCCGAACGCTATCTCCCCTGACCCGCCGGCACGCTACCGGCGCGGCGGGTGATCTGGTTCCACAATTCCAGATCCCGATCGTCGGCCTGGCGGCCGACCCGGGTAACTACATCGACGTCCGTCGATTCCGCCCGTAAGGCACCGGCGGTGCAGCGTTCCTTGGGGCGGTGGGCGAAGGGATCGAACTGATAGTGGCGCATGGCGTTCTCGTGGGTGATCTTCGCCACCGTATCGTCGGGAAGGTGGGCCAGTAGCTCGGCCAGGTGCTCCGGGGCCTCCGGCCAGGTACCGTCGGAGTGAGGAAAGTCCGACTCCCAGCACACGTTGTCGATGTTGAGCTCGTCGAGGAGCTTCACCGCAATCCGGTCGTTGATGAAGCAGCACAGGATGTGGCGGTTGAAGATGTCGGTGGGCCCGGCGTAGGAGCCGAAGGAATGCTGGATCCAACCGGAGTGCCGGTCATTGACGTGCTCGGCGCGCCAGAGGAAGTACGGGATCCACCCCACGTCCCCTTCGGTGAGCGAGAAGCGCAACTCTGGGAACCGGTCCCAGAAGGGGGCCCACAGGAGGTCAACGAGGGTATAAATCGTCATCGCCGAGGACCGGGTAATCGCCACCGCCGCCGGAGCGTCGGCGGGCGCCGGGACGGTGCGGGACGAAGACCCCAGGTGGCAGCAGAGCACTGTCCCCTCGTCCGAGGCGGCGGTGAAGAGCGGATACCAGTAGTCAGAGAAGATCGACGGCATCTGGAGCGCTTCGGGGTTCTCGCTGAAGGTGACGGCATGGCATCCCTTTGCCGACAACCGGCGGATCTCCCGGACCGCCTCGTCCACGTCGAACAAAGGAAGCAGCCCGCAGGGTATGAACCGGTCAGGATAGGCGCCACACCACTCGTCGACGTGCCAGTCGTTGTAGGCCTTGATCATGATCAGGTTGATGTCCCGATCGGGGCCCTGGTTCAGGACCTGCCCCGAAAATCCGGTGAAGTTAGGGAAGTTCAGCCCGGCTAGCTGGCCGCCGGCGTTCATGTCTCTCACCCGCTCGTGGACGTCGTAGCAGCCCGGGCGCATCTCGTCGTAGCGGGCGGCGTCGATGTTGTACATGTCCTTCGGTTTCCCTGCCACCGCGTTCAGCCCGAGGTTGCGCCCCTTCACGTCCCCGTACCACCACTGCTGGCCGCCTTCGGAGTCGGTGAGCACCCTCGGCGATAGAGATCTGTACCGCTCGGGCACATGGGCGTCGAACATGTCGGCGGGCTCACATATGTGATCGTCGACGCTGACAAGGATCAACTCATCTGGCCGCATAACGCTCTCCTGTGTGACAGCGACCCGCGGGTTCCGGTCGCTACCTGACAGATTCGTATCACTCACACCATAGACCGTTACGCCCCGGCATCCTCCCGCGGGCGGGCGTAGGGGAGCCAGATGTCGCCGCCCGCGGCGTGAAACTCGACCTGCAGCGGGAGGCCGTCCCTGAGGGCTGTAGGGGCACACCCGATCACCGAGGTCATGAGCCACCAACCTTCGTCGACAGCCATCACCGCGGGGGCGTAAGGGACCTGGAAGCTGGGGTGCTGCGGCCGCCACACCACGGTCCAGCTGTAGAGCCGGCCCCTGCCCGACGAGGTGAGCCACTCCAGCTCACCGCCCTGGCACGACGCGCAGGCCCTGGAGGGCAAACGGGGTATGTGGCCGCATTGCCGGCAGCGCTGGTAGGTGAGGCGCTTCTGGCTGGCCGCATCCCAGTAGGGCCGGGAGAAGAGGCCCGGATGAGGGAGCGGGATCCCCGGCTCCTGGGGTTGGAGGATGTCACTCACCGGTACACGACCAAAGCCTGGTGCACCAGCTCACGCTGTCCTTCGCACATTTCCTCACGGGCGTTCACCGCCGAGCAGCAGTACGTCGGTGAAGAGGGCGCCCGAACCACCGTTCGTGCACAGCGCCACCTCCGCTCCGGGCACCTGCGCGGTGGCACACTCGCCCCGCACTTGCTGCACGCCCCGGATGACCCTCTGGAGTTGCTGGGCATTGATGCCAGCGTGGCTGAAGGACATGGTGCCGCCGTCAGTAGTCACCGGAATCCGGCCACCCGGCCCGATGTGGCCCTCCTCCACAAATGGCCCGCTTTCTCCCTCCCCGCAGAAGCCGAAGGCCTCGAGCTGGCGGAGAATCTCGAAGGAGAACGGGTCGTAGAACTCCCCCACGTCGACGTCGTCGGGGCCCAGGCCGGCGGTGCGGAAAGCGGCCCCGGCGGCGTGGCGACCCACCATGCCGGCGATCAGGTCGGACCGGCCCGTCATCTCCCATACCGGGGCGATCTGATAGGCGGGACCGAACGAGTCGCTGCCGCCCCCGAGGATCCACACCGGTTTGCTACGGAGACCGGCAACCAGATCGGAGTGAACCAGAACCAGACCGCATCCTCCCTCCGAGGTCATGGCGCACTCGAGCAGGTGGAACGGATCAGCGATCATCCTCGAATCGAGAACGTCGGCGGCCGTGTAAGGGCCCCGCCCGCGATAGACGGCCTGAGGGTTGATGTGACCGTTGTTGCGGATGGTCGCGGCTGCTGTGGCCATCTGCTCGGGGGTCGTGCCGTAGGTGATCATGTGACGGCGGGCCATGAGGGCGAACTCCGCGGCCGTGAACAGCCCGAAGCCCACGACGAACTCGTTAGCCGGCCGGGTCCACGGGGCCGTGGACGCCCTTTCCGTGTACAAGCCGGCGCCGCCGGCGGCGAGCAGCACGACCCTCGCCTGGCCCACGGCGATCATCTGGGCGGCCTGCAGCACGGCCGGTATACCGAGCGAGTTGAGCACCCGGGCGCAGGGCCCCAGGCTGAACTTCAGAGCGAGCTCCTGGGCGGAGGTACCGACCACAGCGTCCACCTGGACCGAATCCAGGCCGGCGTCAGCGAGAGCGCCTATGGCGCCCTCGGTGGCGATGGACTCGGAATCGTGGCCTTCGAGGATTCGGGCCTGGGGGGTGTTGAACACCCCGGCGATGGCGACGTCGTGATAGGGATGGGCCATCACAAGGATGCAGGAGTCGGCACGGGGCGCCACCCTAGTGTCCGGTAGCCCGGGCGGCCGCATTCGCTCTGCGCCATTCTCCGTATACTTCGCCACTGCATGACAACACACAGCCGAACGCCACTGCTCTCCGTTTCCCTTCGTTCCTTCTCGGCCGAGGATCCAGGGGGGTGGGATCATCTGATCGAAGCGGCCGAAACATTGGATCGAGTGGGCTTCGACCGCCTGGTCATGTCCGACCACGTGGTCTTCGGTGAGCGCCTGGAGGAGTACGGCAGGCCCGAGATCGGCGGCCAAGCCGGCGGTAAGCAGCCCACCGGCCCCGACGGGCACTGGCTCGACCCGCTCATCACCCTCTCGGTCATCGCCGGCCGCACCAGACAGATCCGCCTGGGAACGAACATCCTGATCGCCGCCCTCAGAAGGCCGGTGGTGCTGGCCAAGATGGCAGCCACGCTCGACGTCCTCTCGGGAGGCCGGCTCGATCTGGGCGTCGGCGTCGGCTGGCAGCGGGAGGAGTACGAAGCGGCGGGGCTCCGCTTCGACTCCCGGGGCGAGATCCTCGACGAGACGCTCCGGATATGTCAGCTTCTGTGGCGAAACGAGCGGGCCGACTACGAATCCTCGACGACCAGTTTCCACGCCATTCACATGATGCCGAAGCCGGCTCAGGCGGGCGGGGTGCCGCTCTGGGTCAGCGGTACGGTCAATCCGAGGGCGGTCCGGCGGGTCGCAGAGTTCGGATCAGGATGGATTCCTTGGGGTGGGGCCGCCGCCGACGTCAAAACAGGCATACGGGAGATGAGGGATGCCCTGGCCGCGGTCGGACGAGATGGCTCCGATCTCGATGTGGTCGGGACCCTCCCGGGTCGAAAGGCCAACGGCGGGCTCGACGTGGCGGCGACAATGGAGGCCGTACCCGACCTGGTCGCGGCCGGGGTGACCGACCTGAGGATGACGATATCGATACCCCCGCGACCCGTCGGAAGCCGAAGACGCCCTTTCACCAATCGTCGAGGGATTCCGGGCCGCCACCGGCAGAACTTCGCCGTAGACCCGGGACCCCGACGACCTGCCGGTAGCGGAGGTGGACGGGAATCGAACCCGCCGCTGTGGGATCGCCACAGCCGACCGCTTTGAAGGCGGCGGAGTCCACCAGGTGCTCGGACACCTCCGGGGGACATCCTAGAAGGCGACCGAATCAAAGGCATCGCTACTCTGAACCTGTGGAGAGTCGCCCGCCGTCGGTTGACCGACTAGCTCGGGAGCTGGCCGGAACCGGGTTGCCTCACGCCCTTCTTGTCGAGGTGGCCCGTCAGGCCATCGCTGCGGCCGCGGAGTCGGGCCGCATCGAGTCGGTCGGTGAGTTGGCGGCCGCCGGAGCCGTCGCGGCGGCGCACCGCCTGCTCCAGCCCGTAGTCAACGCGACCGGGGTTCTTCTACACACCAACCTGGGACGGGCCCCGCTGGCGGCGAGCCATCCGGCCCGTTACTCGAATGTCGAGTTCGATCTGCTCGCCGGCACCAGGGGCGATCGGTCCGCCCACGCGGCCGGCCTGCTCGCCAAAGCCTGCGGCGCAGAAGCCGCCCTCGTCGTCAACAACGGGGCCGCCGCTATCTTCCTGGCGATCACCGCGCTGGCCGCAGGCGGAGAGGTAGTTGTCAGCCGAGGGGAGCTTGTCGAGATCGGCGGCGGCTTCCGCGTTCCTGATCTGATCACCGCCTCCGGCGCCCGCTTGATGGAGGTAGGAACAACCAACAAGACCCGGTATCGAGACTACGAGAGGGTGATCTCTCCGGACACCGCCGTGATGCTCAAGGTGCACACGTCCAACTTCCGCATTACCGGGTTCACCGAGTCCACCGGCGTCGACGAGCTGGCCGGGTCGGGGCTACCAGTGGTGGTGGACCTCGGATCAGGGTTGCTGGATGCACGGTGCCCCTGGCTGGCCTCTGGTCCCCCTTCCTGGTTGTTGGGGAACCGGCGGTGCGCCAAACGCTGGCGGCCGGGGCCGCGCTGGTGACCTTCAGCGGCGACAAACTGTTGGGCGGTCCTCAAGCGGGCATCATCGCCGGAGCCAGGGATCTGGTCGACTCCTGCCGGCGCCACCCCCTCGCTCGGGCGCTGCGTCCCGGTGGACTGATCCTCGAGGCCCTTCAGGACGTGGCCCTCTCATACTTGCGGCGGGACGCCGGTAAGACGATCCCGCTCTGGCAGATGGCGACCACTGGCCTCGACGAGCTCCGTCGCCGGGCCGACGCCCTCGACGCCGGGCCGGTCGTCGGCTGTATGTCGGTGGTCGGTGGCGGCACTCTTCCGGGCGTGGGGATTCCGTCCGCGGCCATCTCTGTCGAAGGCGATGTGACGGCCAAACTTCGACGCTCGTCGCCATCGGTGGTGGCCCGGGTGGAGGACGGCCGCACCATCTGTGATCTGAGGACCGTCTTCCCGGACCAGGATCCGATCCTGGCCAAGGCCCTTACCGTATGAGGGTCGTCGCCACGGCCGGCCACGTAGACCACGGGAAGACCACCCTCGTCCACGCTTTGACCGGCACCGATACTGACCGCTGGGCTGAGGAGAAAGCCCGCGGGCTCACGATCGATCTCGGTTTCGCGTCCGTCAGGCTGCCATCGGGTCAGGACGTCGGCTTCGTGGACGTGCCCGGGCACGCCCGGTTCGTCAAGAACATGCTGGCGGGTGTCGGCGCCGTCGACGCCTGCCTGTTCGTGGTGGCGGCCACCGAAGGGTGGAAGCCGCAATCGGAGGAGCACCTCCGGATCCTCGAGCTGCTCGGCGTCTCGCGAGGCCTGGTGGCGCTTACGAAGGTCGGGCTGGTCGACGACGATTGGCAGGAAATAGTCAAGCTCACCCTCCAGGAACAGCTCGCGGACAGCTTCCTCGAGGACGCGCCGCTCGTGGCCGTGGACGTTCCGGGTGGCATCGGGCTGGACGAGCTTCGGATCGCGCTGGAGCATCTGGTCTCAGCGACGCCCGGTGCCGTCGATCAGGGACGGCCCCGGTTATGGATCGACCGCTCATTTCCAATCCGCGGCGCCGGCACAGTGGTAACCGGCACGCTGGTGGGCGGGTCCATTTCGGTCGGCGACGAGCTGGTGGTGCAACCCGCTAATCACCGGGTTCGGGTCCGCGGTCTGCAGAGCCACTATCAAAGCTTCAGCCGGGCCGAACCGGGGCGTCGCCTGGCCGTCAACCTCACCGGGATCTCGCACCACCAGGCGGCCCGGGGCCAGGCCCTGGTGCGCCCCGGCCAGTGGCACCTGACGACGGTGTTCGACGCCGACCTGTCCGTCCTGGCCTCTATCGACCATCCCTTGTCGAGGCGGGGGGCCTACGTGGCCCACGTCGGCTCGGGCGAGTTCCCGTCCCGGGTCCAACTCATCGGCGGAATCGCTGGAATCGAGCCTGGGCAGCAGGGCCCGGTCCGGGTGCGTCTCAGCAGCAGGAGAGGCATACCGCTCCTGCCGGGTGACCGGTTCGTGCTGCGAGAGTCCGGTCGGTCTGAGACGGTCGGCGGCGGCGAGATCCTCGATGTCGAGCCGGTGCTGCCGGCCCGGCGCGCGGACCCTTCCCGCTCCGTTCGGCGCGTCGTGCGCGAGCGAGGGTGGGTGGACGCCGTCGAGCTGACCCGGCTCACGGGCGAGGCCATCAGCCCTACCGTGGACCATTGGGTGGTAGACCCGGATCTGCTGGAATCCATCCGGGCCGAGGTAGTCGAAGCCTGTCGAGTCGCCGGCTCACAAGGTGTCGATCTGGCCAGCTTCGACGACAGGCATCGGGCCATACTCGGCCTGGGCATCGACGGGATCACGGTCAAAGGCGGCCGGGTGCTGGCCGAGAGCGAGGCCAAGGATGAGATGAGCGATGCGGCCAGGCAGGTCCTGGCCCGGCTCGAAGCCTCTCCATGGTCGCCGCCGGCGTTCCAGTTGAGCGACAGAGGAGCATTGCGGGAGCTGGAGAGACGGGGTGCCGCCGTGGAGGTGGGCGGGGATTGGTTCGCCAACTCGGCCATTGAAGCGGCCATTGGAGTCGTCGCCGGCCTCCTCGGGCGAAAGCCCGCAGGGTTCACGGTCGCCGAAGCGCGGGACGCCCTCGGGATCACCCGTAAGCACGCCGTCCCGCTACTGGGGCACCTCGACTCCATCGGCGTCACACGCCGGCGTGGCGATGTTCGGGTGGGTGGACCCCGCCTGCCCGCCGTGGGGACCCATGATGGCCACCGATAGGATCGTCCCCGACATGAAGCTCACCGAATGGACGTCATGTGGCGGCTGTGCCGCCAAGTGGGGTGGTGGACTGCTCGAGGGCCTGCTGAGGACAGTGGCTCTATCCACCGACCCGGCGCTGCTCGTGGGACTGGCTCCCTTCGACGATGCCGCCGTCTATCGCTTGAGCCCGGACGTGGCCATCGTCTCGACGACGGACTTCTTCCCACCCCTTGTCGACGACCCGGCCGACTTCGGGGCCATCGCCGCCGCGAACACGTGCAGCGACGTGTTCGCCATGGGGGGCCAGGTCGCGCTCGCACTGAACATCGCCGCCTTCCCGGAGCAGATGCCTCCAGAAGCGATAGCAACCATCCTCGCCGCTGCCGCGTCGGTCGTCGCCGACGCCGGAGGCACCGTCGCCGGGGGCCACACCATTCGATCGCAGGAACCGATCTTCGGTCTCGCCGTGCAAGGGGTGGTTCACCCCGACCGCATCTGGAGCAAGACAGGAGCCCGACCGGGGGACCGGATCGTCCTGTCGAAGCCGCTCGGTACCGGCATCCTCCTGGCCGGAGGCCAGGACGCGGACAAAGCAACCGCCATCGCCGGAATGCGCACTCTCAATAGAGCGGCCGCGAACCATCTGAACGAACTGCCCGACCGCGACGGCCGGCCCACGGTGCACGCCGTCACCGACGTCACCGGGTTCGGTTTGATCGGCCATGCGTGGGAGCTGGCCGACCGGGCCGGCGCCGCAATTCGGATCGAGGCGGGATCCCTACCTCTGTATCCAGGGGCGCGGGCCGCCGCCGAAGCCGGGACCCGGACCGGCGGCGACGCCCGCAACCGCGCCTACCTGGATGGACGCTTCAACAGTGACGCCGATGCGGCCATCGAGGCCCTGGCCGTCGACCCCCAGACTTCAGGCGGGCTTCTGGCCGCCGTGACCCCCGAAGACGCCCGGTCGCTCGTGGCGACCGGGTGGTGGGACATAGGCGAGGTGACAAGCGGTCCGGCCTCGGTCGAGCTCTCCTGAGAGGCGCCGGCAGGCCTCGACCATTGGGTCAGGTCAGCCGGCCGCGACGATGGCTACCGCGTCCGCCGGTACCACCAGCTTGTCGGCAATCCATGCTGATGCGGATGTCGGATGCGGCCGGCAGGCCCAAATAGTTCTCTATCGGTCCGACGATCTCTGTTGTTGCTCCACCGACCGGTCTGAGAGGCAAGGAACGGCCCTTCCCTGGTGGGATAGCGTGACAAGCGAGAAAAAGGGGAGCATCGATGGAATCCTTTGGAGGCAAGCGGGCCGTGGTGACGGGCGGCGGCTCGGGAATGGGTCAGGAGCTGGTCGTTCAGCTGGCCACCGAGGGCTGCTCCGTGGCGACCTGCGACGTCAGCGAAGCCGGCTTGAGAGAGACGCTGGCGCGGGCGGAAGCCTCCGCCCCGAAGGGCAGCCGGATAACAACCCACATCTGCGATGTGTCCGACGAGGCCGCGGTCCTGGCCTTCCGGGACGAGGTCATCGATGCCCACGGGAACGTAATCGAGCTCCTCTTCAACAACGCCGGTGTCGGTGGCGGAGGCAGCTTCGTTGCGGGCAGCCGCGAGGAGTGGGAGAAAACCTTCGCCGTGGACTGGTGGGGGGTCTACTACTGCTCGCGGGCTTTCATGGCCCACCTGATAGCTGCCGACGAGGCGCGTCTGGTCAACACGAGCAGCGTCAACGGGTTCTGGGCGTCCATAGGGCCCGGCGTGCCCCACACCGCCTACAGCACCGCCAAGTTTGCCGTGAAGGGTTTCTCGGAAGCGATGATCGAGGATCTCCGGGTCAACGCTCCCCACGTCAAGGTGTCGGTGGTCATGCCCGGTCATATCGGAACGAACATCGTCGCCAACTCCCGCCGCTATCTCGGCGGGTCGGGCGGAGACTCCTTTTCCGATGAGGACCTCGAGAGTGGCCGGAAGCTGATGGCCCAGCGCGGCCTACCGGTGGACGGTTTGTCCGCGGAGCAGTTGCGGGAAGCCATGAAGATGGCAGAAGAGAGCTTCCGCACCCGTGCTCCGCTCGATGCCGCCGGTGCGGCCCGCATCATCCTCGAAGCCATCCGGGCGGGCCGATGGCGGATTCTGGTCGGGGATGACGCCCACCAGCTCGACGAGGAGGTGAGGTCCGATCCGGAAAACGCCTATGACCATGCCAAGGTGAGTCTGGCCACCCTGACCATTCGACCCGAAACCGGAACGCTCTGAGCTCGTAGCGGGAGATCCGGGCATGGCGAGTGAGGCGGTCGCTTCAACTCTGAACCAGGCCTTGCTCGGCGAAGGGTTGCGATGGGACGCCCGCCGCCAGGAGCTGCTGGGAGTGGACATCCTGGCCGGACGGGTCTACCGGGGCCACGTCGCCTCCGATGGTGAGCTGAGCGTCGTTCGCGAGTACTGGGTGCCGGGCACGGTCGGTGCCATCGTGCCCGTCGAAGGTGACGATGGCTGGGTGGTGTCAGCCGGGCGGGGGTTCGTCCTGCTGGCGCCCGACGGCTCCCTGCGACCGATCGCTCCGGTCGCCCCGGTGGGGACACGGATGAACGACGGGGCCTGCGACCCGCAGGGCCGGTTCTGGGCGGGCACGCTCGCAGAGGACTTCCATCCCCGGGGCGGAGCCCTGTACCGCCTCGATCTGGAGGGCCGGGTGGAATTGGTGCTCAGCGACCTCACGATCTCCAACGGTTTGGGCTGGAGTCCCGACGGCGCCACCATGTATCTGGCCGACAGCGGGCCGCGGGTTGTACACGCCTTCAGGTTCGACGGCGAAGCCGGCACGCTCTCCGACGACCGGGTCCTGATAGCGCTGGCCGAAGGGGTTGGCGCCCCCGACGGACTCACCGTCGACGCCGGCGGGGACATCTGGGTGGCGATCTATGGCGGGGGGTGTGTCCAGCGGTACTCCCCCGAGGGAGAGCTGCTGGAGGCCCTGCTAGTGCCTGCCGAACAGTGCACGTCGTGCGCCTTCGCCGGTCCGGAGCTCAACCGACTGTACGTGACCACGGCTACCGAAGGCTGGAGTGAAGAGCAGCGCCAGGCCCAGCCGGCCGCAGGGATCGTCTATCGATTCGAGACCGATGCGACCGGACGGCCGGCGAATCCTTTTCGCCCCGATGCCACCTGGTGGGCGAAGATCACCTCCGGTTCCTGACCGCGAACTACTTGATTCGGAACAATCGCCTGGCGTTGCCGCCCAGGATCAGCTCCTTGGCACCGTGATCGAGGCTTGAGGCCGCGATTTCCTCGGCGATCGGGCTGATCCTCCGACCCAGCGGCCAGGAGTACAGATCCGTTCCGAACGCCACCCGTTCAGGCCCGAACGTGCGCGCGAAGTGCTCGATCAGCCCCCAGCCGTCGGCCAGGCTCGTGTCGAACACCAGGTTGGGTGCAACCTCGGCGGTGAAGAAGCACTCCTTCGTACCTTCGTGCGAGCCGAAGGCGTCGAGCACCAGCATCTCGGTGTCGGGAAAGGCTCTCCCGATGGTCGCCACCTTCCACAGTGGGTTTTCCGACGTCTCGTGCACGGCGTGCAGCACCGGGGTCAGGCCCCTCTCCACGATGCGCTCGACGTACCTCCGCACCCATTGATTGTCGAGCGACACACCCTGGAAGCGGACGTGGAAGCTGATCCCGGCCAGACCCAGATCACTGGCCACCCGGTCGATCTCGGGCAGGGAGTGCGGACCATAGGTCGGCTCTGCGACCCCGACAGCAGCGGGAAAGTGCGACGGATCCCGGTCTCGGTAAGCAGCGATGCCATCGTTGACGGCCTGCGTGTCCTTCAATCCCTGAGGCCGGTAGTAACCGTGTCCCACGATAACGACGGCCTTGTCTACGCCGCCTTCCTCCATCACCTCTAACCGCTTGGCGACCTCGTCGGCGCCGGTGCCATCGGCCGACTCGGGCTGACCCGAAAGGGGCATGCTCCCGAGAACGGCCGACGGGTCGCCGACGTGGTGGTGGACGTCTATGACCTCGAATCCGTGCAGCATGTCAGGACGTGATGCCGAAGCGCTCGAGACCGAACGCCCGGATGGCATTCCCTCGCATCAGGGCGTAGACCTCTCCCTCGTCGAGCCCGGCCCGTTCGCACATACGGGTGGCGATCTCCTTCGTCTTCGGAAAGGTTGCTTGCGCGTGCGGATAGTCCGTCTCATAGCAGATCCGGTCCATACCGATGACGTCCCGGTTGCGAAGACCGGTGTCGTCGTCGAAGACGCAGCCGAACACCCTCCCCTTCAGGTAGCTCGACGGGGGCTCCGTTAGCGTGTTTCCGAACTCCTCCCCGTGGAACTCCTCCCACTTCTTGTCCGCCCGCTCCAGGATGTACGGCATCCACCCCACCTGTCCCTCCGAGTAGGCCAGCTTCAGCAGGGGGAAGCGCTCCAGGGTGCCCGAGAACACGTAGTCGAGCATCGAGCCCATGGCGTTGAGCCAGTCGAGCGAAGACCCGATGATGAAGGGGGCGTCAGACGTCGTGGTTGGCATCCGCGACGACGAGCCGATGTGCATGCACACCGTCGTCCCCGTTTCCTCGCAGGCGGCAAAGAAGGGATCCCAAAACCGGTCCTGGCGGTACAGCGTGGGAAGGCCGAGCGGCTCGGGGTTCTCCGTAAACGTGACAGCGAAGCAGCCGCGGGCGGCGTTGCGGCGAACCTCGGCCGCGGCCAGGCTCGGATCCCACAATGGGACCATGCCCAGAGGGATCAGCCGTCCCCGTGCCGGCCCGGCGGTCCATTCGTCGATCATCCAGTCGTTGTACGCCTCGACGCACAGGAGCGCCAGCTGCTTGTCCTCGCGTTCGAGGAACGTCTGCCCGCAGAATCGGGGCAGCGTGTTGGGGAAGCAGATCGAGACGTCGATGTGATCCGCATACATGTCTTCGAGGCGCTCTTTCTGCTTCCACGCCCCCGGGCGCACCTCGTCGAAGGTCGTGAAGCCGAAGCTGAGGTGATCGAAGCCGACTGCGGCCGAAAGCATGAGCAGCGGCGACACCAGGTCGTCGTAGTACCACACGTCACCCCAACGGCCGTCTTCTGCTTCGACTACGCCGGAGCCTTCCCGGCGCAGTTTCTGGCGGACGATCCGGGGCCCTCGGTCGCGGTATCTCGCGGGTAGGCGCGAGGACCACAGATCTGGCGGCTCGAGCACGTGGTCGTCCACCGAGATGATGCGCGGAATGTCCAACATTTCCTAATCCTCCGGCTCTTCGATCGCCGTGTTCACGGCCCGGTCACCTGTTCGCCTGAATACTGGTTCCAGATGATGCTGCTCTCAACCGGCTGCCGTGGCGAGGGCCGGAAGTCGCCGCCCGTCGTGTAGCCGACCGGGATCAACGCCACCTGATACCAACTGACAGGGATCCCCAGAACGCGGGCCATCGCCGGTTGGTCGGACTGGTGAGCGGTGGTGAGGGCGGATCCCAGCCCGCGGCTGCGCAGGGCAAGTTGGAAACTCCAGACCGCCGGGAGGATCGACGCGTACATCGCCGGCTCCATAGACGTCGGTGCACTGTCGGGACTGAGAAGGCGACCGTAGCGGTCGTGGGCCGCGTCCATGTCGTAGCACGGGATCACGATGGCGGGAACATCACCCATCTTGTCGGCCAGGTACAGGATTGACCTCGAAATCCTCGCACCCGCCTCATCACCCTCCTTCAACTTCGACGCGAGCATGACCGACACCGGCGGTTCGGTGCACCGGCGGTATTGCTCTCCCACCTGTTTTCGGAGAGCCGGGTCCGTCACAACCACCCAGTGCCATTCCTGGGCGTTAGAGGCGTTCGGGGCGTAGGAAGCCAGGCGTATGCACTCGACGATCTCCTCGCGTGGAACCGGCCGATCGAGGTCGAGGCGGCGCCGAACCGCCTTCGTCGTGGTCAGGAGTCGTTCGACCTGAGCCAGATCGAACGGCGGATCAGCCGGCAAAAGGCACCCCCAAAGCTCTCGGTCTCGACTGCTCGTGGACCTTCGCATGTTAGTTTCGGGGCGGGGAGGCCGAAACCCGCCACCAAGGGGGCGGCCTGGGCGCACCCGCTCCTTTCGCTCTCGGTGCCATCTGTGACTCTGGGAGTCAATTCGGCGCCTGCAGGGGCTAGATCGACTCCGAGACCGCGGTCTGGCACCGAGAGTCGGAGAGGAATCCCAGCAGGTCGGGATGGTTCTGCCGTTCGCCACTTTGTTCGGATTGTCCGGGTCCCTCGAAGGTCACCGCAGATCCTGCCTCCTCGTCCGGCGCTCAAGTCGGATTCTCGGCAGGATCGGCCTGGGCCTCTACTCCAGATCCGGGGACTACGCCCGGGCCGCCTCGGTCCGCACCGGAACAGACGACGGGCCGCGCACTGTGTTGGTGGCCACGTAGGTGACGGCGGCGCGGTCGACCTCCCACGAGGGGAATCGCCGCAGCACTTCGGTCAGGGCGACTTTGCCTTCCATGCGAGCCAGAGCGGCGCCGAGGCAGAAGTGAGCTCCATAACCGAAGGTGAGGTGACGGTCAATCGATCGGTGGATGTCGTAGGTATCCGGATCCGGGAACCTACGCTCGTCCCGGCCGGCTGAGCCCGTGAGCAGGGCCAGTTTGGCGCCCTCCGGGATCACGGTGCCGTGCATCTCGACATCACGGGTGACGTAGCGGCCCTGGATCGGCGACGGTGCCTCGAAACGCAAGAGCTCTTCTACGCCCCCGGGGATGAGCGCGGGATCTTCTGCCATCTGAAGCCGGGCGTCGGGAAAATCCTCGAGGACCAGCGCCGCCCACCCGAGCATACGGGCCACGGTCTCGTTCCCGGCGTTGCTGATGAGCGCCATCATGCCCATGATCTCGAGATCATCGAGCTTGCGGACCACCCCCTCTGGTGTCTCCAGATCGGCCTCGACCAGAGCGGTGATCATGTCGTCGCGCGGCTGGCGGCGGCGCTGCCCAACCTGAGTGCTGTAGTAGGCGAAAGTCAGCTCCTGGACGGCCCTGGCCTCCGGGGTGAACCCTTCTTTCCCTTCTTCGCGGTGCAGTCCGATGTCGCTCCATTCCCGCAGCTGGTCGTGATCCTCTTCGGGGAAGCCGAGCAAGGTGGAGATCACCATCACAGGCAGGCGCATACCGAAATCCCGGACGAAATCGAAGCCGCCCGCCGCCACGAACGGATCAAGGTACTCAGCGCATAGCTGCCTGATGCGGTCCTCGAGCGAGGCAATCCGGCGAGGGGTATAGGCGCGGCTCACCACCTTGCGGAACGCATCGTGGAGGGGCGGGTCCATCATGATCATCATGGGAAGCGGGATCGGATCTCCGATGCTGTCGAGCGTGATGCCTCTCGCGGAACTGAACGTCTCGGTATCGAGCGACGCCGCCAGCACGTCGGCGAAGCGGCTCAAGGCCCAGAATCCGTAGCGCTCGTTGTGGTACACAGGCGCCTCGTCTCGTAGTCGCCGCCACGCCTTATACGGGGCAACCCGCTGATCAGCGTGATATGGATCCCAGTAGGGCCCCGTTGTGATCAGCTCGGTCATCGCGCTCTCCCTCTTCAGCACCGGTCAGGCGTCCAGGACCAGAGAATGTTACGCGAGCGCGGCGAAGGTGTGGCCGCTCGGGTCCCCGTCGCGATCAGAGGATGAACGGAATGAGCATCTTGGTCGACCGCATGTACTGGGGATACGAGTCGGGGAAAAGGCTGGCCATCAAGCGCTCTTCCATGACGGCGCTATAGATAAAGTAGCCGCCCAGCACCACCACTGCTACCAGCCAGAACACGCTGACAGAGATAGTCGTGCCGATCATGGCCAGGATGATCCCCGAATAGATGGGGTGGCGAATGCTGCGATATGGCCCGGTCGTGACCAACTCCGGATCCACCTTCTGAGACATCGGCATGCCCCAGTTACGGCCCAGATACCTACGGGCCCAGATAGCCAGCGCCAGTCCGGACACGAACAGAACCAGGCCGATGCCTTGCAACCACGGGTTGTTCGTCGGCGAGCTCCCTTTGAGCGCTCGGGTCCGGATCAGGAGGAGAATGATGAGGATCACGGCGACCCGGACGGAGACGAACCGGGTCGATCGGGTTTGGCCGGCTTTGACCCCGACTGATGCCGCCAGCCAGTAGATCCAGAAGGCAATCCAACCAACAAGAATTACGAGATCGACGACATGCATGGAAGAAAGCTCCCACGCCATGCTACGCCGAGGAGATCGGTTGCAGCCGAACCTGCTCGAACGACCCATATTCGTCGTCGAGAATCGAGCTGTGATAGCTCGTCCACCCGAGCGCGTCCTCGAGTTGCTGTGACAGTTAGAGCGCCTTCGGCCCCCACGTTGTGCCGAAGGTGTTCGTGTGGAGGATCTGCCCGGTCAGGGTCGCTGCGCTCTGCTGGGCCAGGTACACGACCGGCGGTCCGAGCACCTCCGGCGTCGCCGCGTTACCGGTGCCCGCTTTGACAAAATCTTCGTATTGCTCTGGGTCAATCCGGCGCCAATTGTCCGTTAACGCCGCTCCAGGGCTGATGGCGTTGACGGCAATGCCGTGCGGAGCCAGCTCGGCGGCGAACCACTGTGCCATTCGGTTGACGGCCGCCTTCGAGACGCCGTAGAGCATGAGATTCACGTGGGCGGGCGATCCGTGCTCGGTCGGCTCGGCCGATTTAGTAGTGAGGACGGTGATGCTGCCGGCGCCCTGCTCGATCATGTAGGGCGCCACCTCGCGAATAACGAAATACGGTCCGCGGACGTTCACGTTCATCGTGTGATCCCATTCCTCAGGCGATATCGCCAGCGCGTCGTGACGGGGGTAAATGCCGGCCGCGACTACGACCGCGTCTATGCGCCCGTGGCGGGCGACGATTCGCTCGACCAGATCGTGCACTTCGGCATCACGCTCTATATCGCGGGAGATCGTGTCGATGGAGAACCCTTCGCGGCCCGCCTGGCGAGCTATACCCTCCAGGCTCATCGGCGAGTCCGGTTCGCCTGGTACCGAGAGCGTGCGCGCCACCGCTACCACCTGCGCCCCGGCCCGGGCCAGGGCGAGGACGTAGGCGCGCCCGGAGCCCTGGCTGGCGCCGACGACTAGTGCCACCTTGTCCTTCAGCTGCCCCGTGGGCTCCGGACTTTGCTCTGAGTGGGTCGACGGTTCTGGCATCTCCCCAGACCCTACCGGGGCCTTATCGTCCGCCACCACCGCTCAAAAGGGGCGCCTAGACCCCGACCGGCGCAGTAGGGGTGAATCGGACCGTCAGGTGCTTGATCCCCCCGACCAGCGGAACTCCGAGGGCCTGCAGCGGAACCGGTTCGCCGACCACCTCGATGTCGGGTAGCCGGGTCAACAGCTGGCGGAAGACGACCGACAGCTCACGCCTGGCCAGGTGAGCCCCCAGACAGAAGTGCGGGCCGGGTCCACCGAAGCCCACGTGGGGGTTGGGGTCCCGGCCGATGTCGAACGTCTCCGGGTCCTCGAACACCCGCGGGTCCCGATTGGCCGCCCCGTAGAAGAGCACGACCTTGTCGCCTGCGGTGAAACGGTGGCCGGACAGCGTCAGGTCCCGGGTCAGGGTGCGGCGCATGAACGTCACCGGCGAGGCGGCCCGGACGATCTCCTCCACCGCTTTCGGAGTGGCCTCCTCGATCTGGGCTTGCCACTTGGCGCGTTCGCCGGGATTCTGGGTCAGCAACGTCATGCCATGGCTTATGGCCGTTCGAGTGGTGTCGTTCCCGGCGACTGCAAGCAGTATGAAAAACGGGGCCAGCTCGTGTGGCGCCAGCATGTCCTCGCCCACATCGTTGTGTACGAGCGCGGTGGTGAGGTCGTCGGCGGGGTTGACCCGCCGATCCTCGGCCAGTTCGTTCATAAGGCCGGCCAGCTGCATGCCTGCGGCCAGGAGGGCACCCATGATCTCCTCCTGGTTATCGGTACCGACCATGTCCGGGTCGCCGGCGCCCAGTATCACGTTGGTGGCATTGAGCACGGTGGCGAACTCGCTGCGAGGAATGCCCATCATGTCGCAGATGATGAGGAGCGGGAACGGCTGGGAGATGGCCTCGACCAGGTCGACCTCGCCTTTCTCACACATGCCGTCGATGACCTCGGTGCAGATCCGCTCGACGGATTCGAGGACGCCGGCGAGCTGCCGGGGCGTGAAGGAGCGAGCGACGATGCCCCGCTGGCGGGCATGCCTCGGGTCGTCCATGGTTATGAAGGACCCGAAGAACTCCATCGCCTCGATAGGGAGGTCAGCGATCGAGGTCGACCCCCTGCCGGAGCAGAAATCGAGCGGACGCTTGCTCATCTCGATGACCTCGTTGTAGCGGGTCACGGCGAAGAACTCGTCCTCCTCGGCCGTCACCGGGTCGTCGAAGGCCACCCGCAAGAACGGGCCCTGCTCGCGTAGCACCGCGAACTGGGCCATGCGATCGGACAGAGACTGCTGCCAGAACTCGGAATCGGCGATCAGCTGCGGGCTCAGGGCCATATGTCCCCCTTGAGTAACGATGTCCCACCAACGTTAACGCGGATAATGAAGTCGCCGCCTTGACGTCTAAACCGCTATCGGCGTCGAAGGTCGAGAGCTCTGCTGACGCTCACATGGAGCCCATGGGGTGGCTGGCCGGCAGGGTCAGCCCCGGAATCACGCCGGGATCGGCGAGCAGCAGAACTCCGAGGACCAGTAGCAGCGCAGCCGTTCCGTAAGTAGCAATCCTTCGGGCGGGAAGGGTCTTCTCGATCGTGATCAGGCCGGCCACCAGAGCCATCCATTCGATGCTCATCACCCCGAGGGCGAACAGGGCGGCCATCAGAGCCCAGCAGCATCCAACGCACCAGAGGCCATTCTTGGCTCCCATGCGAACGGCACCGGCCGGGCCCTCCCGCCACGTGCCCAGCAGCAGTCCGAGGGGACTCCGGCACTTGCCGAGGCACGCGTCCTTGAGGGGAGTCAGTTGATATACCGCGGCCGCGATCACGGTCGTCCCGGCGAGGATCTGGCCCGCGTGAGTCCAGGTCACGCCCGGGCCCGATGCCGAGACGACCAGTTTGCCGACTGCAAAGGCGACGAGACCCGCCAGGCCCCAGGTCAGCAGATAACCGGACGTGAACAGCAACGGCCAGACCGGGGAGCGCTGTCGGGTCATCCGGGAGTAGAGGGCAACAGTTGGCGCCACGGCGGGCAGCATCATCGCACCCATCATCACAACCCACACGCCGAGGAACCACCCGATCCCGCCCAGGGCGGTCCATGGGCCGGCGTCCATGCCCCGCATCACCCGGACCGTCCACCACCAACCCACTGCTGCCAAGGCGAAGAGGATTATGACCAGCGCGAGACGGGTTCGCGCCGCCGCGTAAGCAGGGGCCAGGCCGGCCCGGCCGCCGCTCGGCCCAGAAGGGATGGCGGTCAAGGGATCAGGCGGCCCAAGAGAACTCCAATGTGGACAGGCCAGTCTTGCCCTCGTACGTGATGCCGAAAGCGTTTATACGCGATCGCTTGGCCTCGGCCATTGTCAGGTTCGAACCCACGGGGTGGAACATCCCGTCGAAGCGAACCGGCCGACCTGTCTCGACACCAAAGGGCACGATGTCCTCTATTTCGAAATCAATCTTGTCCGCCACCTTCACGCTGTGCCGAAGGCCGTCGTCGTGCACCTCGATGGCAGCCCGCTCCACTCCGAGCATCTCACCGACCAACGGGGCCAAACCTGCCATGGGACCGCCCAGTTGACCACCGAACACCTGGACCAGCTTCTCGAACTGCTCGTCGCTGGCCTGGTCGTCGATGAAGACGCCTAGCCGCCACCCTCCCTGCGTCATCACTTTGGGCGTGTCTGCGATCATCACTACCTTCCGGCCCCGGACGTCGATGCCCTCTACGAACCCCTCCCGGATGTTGAAGACCAGGCTCACGCGGCAGAAGTCGTAGGTGGCCCCATGATCGAGGGACAGGTTGCACGGGCACATCAGTTCACACGAGCAGGTCTCGACATAGCTGCCCTGGAGTTGCCACGCCATTCTCAGATCCCCCTTTCAACCATCGATGACACGTATCTACTACCCGGCCCCGGGCCCGTCAAGAGATCTCGGTCTAACCGGCTGGACCCGTCCTGACCTGGCCGGACAATCTGGCGTAGCGCCGTGTCTCAGTCAGCGGGGGCCAGCAGCCGCCGCGGATCGCGTCCATCCACATAGCCGATGAACGGGGGGTGGATGCTATAGCCGAGCAGCGCCTGCACCCGAGGCGAGAAGGTGGACGCCTTCGAGGGTGGCACCGCGAGGCTCATGTTCTCGATCTGGCGGATCCAGGGCTGGCAGTACTGGGGGGTTATGCCGAGCCGCACCCCGCTGCTGCGGTTGGCACCTCCTCGGTGCAGCAGGGTTCCCATGAACACCACGGCCGCGCCGGCCGGCATGGTGATCCGCCGGATGCTTGGATCGTCGGGTTCAGGTCTCTCGTCGCCCCACCTATGGCTGAAGGGGATCACTTCGGTCGCCCCGTTGTCGTCGGTGAAATCATCTATCGCCCAGATGGCCGACACACCCATCGGCTCACGGGGCCGCGGAATGTGGCAGTAGCCGTCGTCGGCGTGGAAATCCTGGGCCGTCTCGCCCGGGTGCACGTTGATGGCCAGGTTGGCCGACAGCAGGTAGTTGGGATGCAGGATCGCATCGACCAGTTCGAGCACGGCCGGGTGCTCGACGAGACCGGCGACGGCGGGTGCCTTGGCCAGCAGGGCGTACACCCGCTCGGAGCGGAACCCTTCAAAGTCGTTGCGGCCGAAGAGCCGGCCGGTGAGATACGGCGCCAGTTCCGCCCGGATGGCCGCCAACTCGTCTCGATTCACGAGCCCCTCCAAGACCACGAAACCGTTCCGTTGCAACTCGTCGAGAGCGGCCACCATCGTCTCTGACCCCTGCTCCGCCGTCAGGTCAGCCGAATCGAGACTCGCGCTCGGCGTACGATCGCGCAGAAGGTCTCGTTGTATGGAGCGCTCAGGCCGACCTCGCGGCTCAGTTCGACGACCTGGCCGTTGATCACGTCGACCTCGGAGGGCCGCCGAGCCAGGTGATCGAGGCGCATCGACGGGCTGGCGTTCGGGATCGTGCTCGCAAATTCGGTCACATAGCGAATCGGGTCATCGAAGGTGAAGGCGACGCCCTGGGCCACACCGACCCGGTAAGCCTCCATCGTGCAGCCGAGCGCCACCGCCCACGCTTCGGGGTTGGCCATCAACTCACCTACCGTCACGTCGAACGCGGCACAGGGAGCGCTGAGAGTGACGTTGCAGAGGAACTTCTCCCAGATCATCAGGCGCACGTCGGCGAAGGCCTTCACATTGAAACCGGCGTCGCGCCAGACCTGCTCGATACGCTGCACTCGCTCGGTCAGGCCGCCTTGCATCTCGCCGATCCGTATCAGGCGCATCCCCTCATGGTGGACGTGTCCCGGCTGGGGGATGGACGATCCGAACCCTTCGGCGATGCCGAGCAGGATGTGCTCTTGGGGCAGGTGGCGGGCTACTCGTTCGCCCGAACCGAGACCGTTCTGGAAGGCCATGACGACGCTGTCGGGCTGAAGCAGTGGAGCGATGAGTGAGGCCACCTCATCGACTTGCTGTGCCTTGGTCGCGATGACCCAGACGTCGCTGGGTCCCACGTCAACGGGTGTACGGCCCACATGCAAGTTGTCGACAACGTAGCGACCGCTCGCACCGGAGACCGTGAGCCCGGACCTGGCTATGGCGTCTATGTGCTCCTGCCAGATGTCAAGCGCCCACACGTCGTGCCCGGCTTTGCCCAACAGGCCGGCGTATACGGAGCCCATGGCGCCTGTTCCAACTATGGCGATCTTCACTGCATTCTCCAACCAGCTACCAGTCGAGTTGTCCGCGCCGGCGACGGCGATCTCCCGGCAAGTATGACACCTGACCGTGTCCTGGGTGACTCCGAGCTGACGGTGCACCAAAGGGGGATCGGCTTCCCGTTGAGACGCGCCTGGGGGTCTTCGATGGCTGCGGGGACCTCACCTACTCTCCTTCTCAGTCAATCGGCGGCCTGGCAACCGCCGGTGATCGAGGGACCGACGATCGTCTGTAACGGCAGCACGTACTACCTGTGCTATCAGGTGACGTACAGGTTGCCGTCGCTGCCCTCGCTGATCTTGATGGTGCGCAGGTTCGACGCGGCCGGTCCCTGCTCGACGGCGCCGGTCGCGGCGTTGAACCGCGAACCGTGGCACGGGCATACGATCACCTTTTGCGGGCTCGAGTAGCCGACGGTGCACCCGGCGTGTGGGCACACCGCGTCGAAGGCGGCGAAATCCCCGGCTTTGGCCTGGATCACGATCGCCGGGTCCCCGGAGGAGGGATCCCGGAATGAAGCCGAACCACCGACCGGTACGTCCGCCGCCGGACCCACCTTGGTGCCCGCGGGGACACCTCCGCCTGATATCGCGGTGGTCGTGGCCGGCCCCCCTGACGGCGTAGTGGTCGAGGCCGGGCCCTCTGGCGACGTAGGGGTGGCCGGCGCCGGTCCGGTCCCGAGCTGGACAGGGGCAGCGGGTGGCTTGGTTCCACCGGCTAGCCGGCCCAACCCGACGTCCAGGGCAGCCAGGACCAGCCCGGCCCCGGCTAACACTCCCGCGACCAGGGCGTCTCGGCGGCCCTGATCCACCGGGATCCGGTCCGTCAGGCCGGCCATCCCGGGCTGGCGGGCATACCTGGTCCCGGACGAAGTGGGAACCAGTCGGTCCAGGAGGCCCGGAAGGGTGAGAGTGCCGGCTCCCGCAAACAGGAAGGGCGTGAGGGCGAAGAAATAGACGATGTCCGCCCCTGTGTAGAAGGGACGCGAGTGGAAGCTCACGGTTAGAAAGAGCATGAACGAGATCACCATTCCGCCGAACGCCGCCACTCTGATCAGCACTCCGGTCAAGACACCCAGCCCCACCGCCAGCTCACTGAGCGCGATCACAACCCCGAGCAGGGTGCTCACCTGCATCAAAGGGTGGAGCAGGTGGCCGATGGGGCTCGAGCGCTCAGCGGCGACCAGCTGAGCTTGCATGGAAATTGGGCTAGCGGCCCGAAAGAAGTTCGGGTTCGCCAACTTCTGAAGTCCGGCGAAGCAGAACGTGACACCCAGGAACGCCCGCAAGGGCACCAGTACCAGCGAAGCGTCCGCCGATGCCACACTTCCGGCGGACCGCCGCGGAGGCCGCCCCGACGGCTGGCCCGGCTTAGACCGTGATCTGGACACCACCACAGAAGGTAGCGACCCCGGGCGAGCCTCCTGTGGTTACATCGGTCGATGCCTGAACTTCCGCTCGACGCCTCGGACCTATCGCCCGCCTGGCTGTCCGAGGTGCTGAAGTTGCCCGTCGTGGAGGTCGAGGTCCTTCATCAAGCGTCCGCCACCAATCAGCGGGTGCGTGTCGGCGTCGGGTACGCGGCGGCGGAGGCGGGTCCAGCGTCACTCTTCGTGAAGCTGGCGTCGCTTGACCCAGAGCACCGGAGGATGATCGGAGCCAGCGGCATGGGGGAACGGGAGGCCCAGTTCTACTCTGACGTCAGCCCGTCGGTCGATCTGCGGGTGCCCCGTGCGTACTTTGCGGCCACGGCCCGCGACGGCAACTTCGTGCTGGTCCTCGAGGACCTCGCCGCCGCCGGGTGCGCCTTCTCCGACGGTGCGTGGGGGGTCACGGCCACCGCCGCCGCCGGCGCGCTCGAGGGCCTAGCCCGCTTCCACGCTCGGTTCGAGGATCCGGCCGTGCGCGCTTCGATTGCGCCGTGGTTGGCAGTACCCGCGAACAGGCGCTCGGCCGGGACGGCGCAGCTGCTCCGATCTGTCTTCGACGAGTGGCGCGACGTGCTCACGCCGGCCTATCTCGCCGCGGGTGAGCTCTACGTCGAGCACCACGATCGTATTGACGAGCTCTGGAACAGCGGGCCGCAGACGTACATCCACGGCGACCCGCACATAGGCAACGTGTTCCTCGACGACGGACGGGTGGGCTTCTTCGACTGGGGCCTATCGCGGCTGAGCACGCACCTCCGCGACGTCAGTTACTTCTTGACGATGACCGTCGATCCGGACGAACGCCGGCGGTCCGAGCGGGACCTGATCCGGCTCTATTTGGACGCCCTGCGGGCTGCGGGCGGTGCGGAAATCAGCTTCGACGACGCCTGGGCCGTCCACCGCCTCCAGGCGGGGTACACAGTCGTCGCCACCTTCCTGGCCTTCATGCCCTCGTACGCGACGAGTGACGCTCAGGAGCTCGGAGTCGCTCTACGAGAACGGTCCGAGGCCGCCCTCGAGGACCTCGAGGTGGTGGATGCGCTTCGGGCCGCGCTTACGTAAGCCCCGCTCCTTGTGACTTGGTCGGGTCAGTTTCGCCTCAGGGCGCCTGAACCAATCCGAGTATCAGCTCGACCGCCGCACTCGGCGTTAACCGCTCGGTGTTGATCACCAGGTCGTAATCGCTCGGCGATTCGCTGCTGACACCGTGGATCTTCTTCAGGTAGCTGGCCCGTCCGGTGTCCGACTGACGCAGTGCCTTGGCGGCATCCTTCTCACTGATGCCCCTGGCCGCGGCCACCCGGGACACCCTGGTCGGCATCGGCGCTGTAACACTGACGCGAAGAACATCCGGCTTGTCGGCACAGGCATAGCACGCGGCGTGCGCGACGAGCACGACGTTCCCTCGATCGGCCGCGTCCTGCACCGCATCGCGGATGAGCGGCAGCAGTTTCTCCGGGTCGGATGTGAGGTTGGCATGGCCGGCGGCTACGCCTTCGACGCCCCCTCGTGCAGCCACGGAAGCGAGCCGGTCGAGGAACGACCGACGTCGTTCGGAGTCCACCACAACTGCCGGCTCAATACCCTGGTCAGCGGCTACCTGCGCAACGATTTCCTCGTTGAGGTACCCGAAGCCGAGTTTCTGGGCCACGTCGAGAGCAATTGTATTGCCCTCGGTCCCATCTACCTGCGACAACGCGATCGCCTTGTAACCCATCGTCCCCTCCCATCTTGATGTGGTTGCACCCAAGATAGCGAATCCGGCGTCGCCCGGCCCCTGATTATCGTAATACGATATACTGTGGCCAGGAGAAGGGGCAAGAAGGTCGACCCGGCCCGATGGGCCCCATGCAGGATCGGCCAACTCCGCCGGGAGGTCCCGGGCGATGACTACGCCGTCAGCCGGGATTGAGGCAGGCTCATGTACAGTTTCTGGAAGTCTTCGGCGCAGTTCGAGAAGAGCCGCCTCCTCTGGTAGCAGAGCGCGAACGGATAGCTAATGCCTGATGCGGTGGTGATAGGGGCGGGGCCCAACGGATTGGTCGCGGCCAACAATCTCGCCGATCGCGGTTGGTCGGTGGCTGTACTCGAAGCCGCGGGTGAACCCGGCGGGGCGGTCCGCTCGGGGGAATTGACTTTGCCCGGATTCCGCCATGACCTCTTCAGCGCCTTCTATCCCATGGCCGTCTCCTCCCCCGCTTTCACCGACCTCGACCTGGAGCACTTCGGTCTGCGTTGGCGACAGGCGCCCATCGCGCTGGCTCACCCGCTGCTCGATGGCCGCTGCGCCAGCCTGTCGACCGATCTGCAGGCCACTGCGCAGAGCGTGGATGCGTTCGCACCGGGGGACGGCGAAGCTTGGATTCGCATGATCCAACAGTGGGACCGGATCGCGGAGCCGTTCTTGTCCGCCCTGCTCGGTCCGTTTCCCCCTCTGCGAAGCACGGCCCGGCTAGCTCGCCGGCTGGGTCGAACAGAAGCCCTCCGCCTGGCTCGACACTGCCTTCTTCCGGTTAGGCGGATGACCGAGGAACTATTCGACGGCGAGGGCGCAGGGCTACTGCTGGGAGGGTCCGCCCTTCACGCCGACGTGTGTCCCGAAGCGCCAGGCAGCGGGTTGTACGGGTGGCTGTTGACCTGTCTAGGCCAACGGCACGGCTTCCCCGTTCCCGAAGGAGGCGCCGGGGCCTTGACTGACGCGCTGGTGACCCGGCTGACGTCGAAGGGGGGAGAGGTGGTGTGCGGATCTCGAGTGACGAGGATCGTGGTCCGGCGAGGACGAGCGGTCGCGGTGGAGACCGCCACTGGGCCAGTCGTCGACGCGGCCAAGGCGGTCCTAGCCGACGTGGCTGCACCCACCCTGTTCGAGCAGTTGGTGGGAAAGGAGCATCTTCCAGCTCCCTTCATGGCGGATCTTCAGAGATTCCAGTGGGACACATCAACGGTCAAGGTCGATTGGGCCCTCGCCCGGCCGGTCCCATGGCGAGCGCAAGAGGCCGTGCAGGCGGGCACCGTGCACATCGCCGATGACTTCAACAATCTGACCGAGTTCAGCGCCCAGCTGGCTATGGGACACCTCCCGTCCCGACCGTTCCTACTTTTCGGACAGCAATCACTTGCCGATCCGTCTCGGTCCCCGCCTGGAACCGAGACGGCATGGGCCTACACCCATGTGCCTCGGGCCATCCGGGGCGACGCAGCCAGCGAGATAGAAGTCTCTCCCCTGACTGCCCAGAAGGAGTGGCTGCCCCGGCTGGTGGCCCGGATAGAGGCCCGGGTCGAACGACTCGCCCCGGGATTTCGCGAAGCGGTGATCGGCCGGCACGTGCTAGGTCCCGAAGATCTTCAGTCCCACGATGCCAACCTTCATCTGGGCGCCATTGGGGGCGGCACCGCTCAGCTGCACCAGCAGCTGATCTTCCGTCCGGTTGTCGGTTCAGGGCGACCCGAGACACCGATCGCCAATCTCTATCTCGCTTCGGCATCCGCTCACCCGGGCGGAGGGGTGCACGGAGCGGCGGGAGCCAACGCGGCGCGTGCTGCCTATCTCGGGATGAGGAAGTCAAGGGCTGTTCTGGTGGGCAGGGCTTCCAGCCGCCGTTAGGGCCTTGACGACCTGCAGGGCGGCACGGCCTCACCCCAATCATGGATGCGCGCTTCTGGGGAGACGCCCTGCATGTACGCCCTCGAATGCGCCATGGACCAGCTCGCCGTGAAGGGGACCCAGGACGCCCCGAGACCATGACCTGAGCCGATCCGGGAGCAGTTCAGGAAATTTTCAGGAGCCGCCGGGGCCGCTCTCAGTTTGGTCTGTCAGGGTCGGCGGCCATGACAAATGATCACCAGGCGGCGCAGGCCGCGCTGCTCGAGGACGCCCTGTTCCAGGTCAAGCGGGTGATCGTCGGCCAGGACCGGATGATCGAGCGGGCATTCGTCTGCTTGCTGGCCCGGGGCCACTGCCTGATCGAGGGCGTTCCCGGCCTGGCCAAGACGCTCATGGTCTCGACCCTCGCCCGGGTGGTGGGGGGCGACTTCTCGCGGATCCAGTTCACGCCCGACCTGGTCCCGGCGGACATCATCGGCACTCGAATTTGGCGCCCGTCCCAGGAGGAGTTCGACATCGAATGGGGGCCGGTGTTCGCCAACATCGTGCTGGCCGACGAGATCAACCGGGCGCCGGCCAAGGTGCAGGCTGCCCTGCTGGAGGTCATGGCCGAGGGGCACGTGTCGATCGGCGGATCGGTCCGCACAGTCGCCGAGCCATTCCTGGTGCTCGCTACGCAGAACCCGATCGAGTCAGAAGGGGTGTACGCACTTCCCGAAGCGCAACGAGACCGTTTCTTGATGCAGGTGATCGTCGAACACCCCTCTTACGTGGAGGAGATGGAGATCGCCCGGCGGATGCTCGCCGGCCGCCCCGAGGTGGAGCAGGTCTTGAGCCTCGAGCAGCTCGGAGTACTGCAGCGCGCCGTCGAGGACGTGTTCGTCCATCACGCCGTGGCGGACTACGCGGTCCGGCTGGTTATGGCGACCCGTGATCCGGAGAAATGGGGGCTGTCCGGACTGGCCGCTCAGATCGAGCTGGGTGCGAGCCCCAGGGCCACCTTGGGTCTGCTCTCGGCGGGCCGGGCGATGGCGCTGCTGCGGGGCCGTCGCTTTGTGGTACCCGGCGACATCCGCGACGTCGCCCCCGAGGTGCTTCGCCATCGCGTGCTCCTCAGTTACGACGCTCTCGCCGAGGGCACCGGGGTGGAGACCGTGGTGCGGCGGGTGCTCGAGCAGGTGCCCGAACCCAGGATCGCTCCCCAGCAGGACGAAGCAGCCCGCACCGCCCCTCCCGCGGCGGCCGCGCCGACAGCGGTCCCCCCGCCCCCGCCCTCGGTTGCGAGCGAGGCGGCCGGCTGGGTCTCACCCTGGCGCCCGGGCAAGGACCCGGCCGGCCTTCCGCCCAGCCAGTCGCCCGGCACCCCGGGCGCGGCGTGAGCAAGGCAGTACTCCCGCCGTCGGCGCCGCCGGCGGTGGTGGCAGCCAAGGCAGCGGTCCTTCGACGGCTGGAGCTGGAGGTGACCCGGAGGCTCGACGGCATGCTGACCGGTGACTACCTGGCGGTGGCCGCCGGGCCAGGAACCGAACCGGCCGGAGCCAGGCAGTACGAGCCGGGAGATGACGCCCGCCGCATGGACTGGAACCTGACCGCCCGGTCGGCTGCGGCTCACGTGCGCACGACCGACGCCGACCGGGAGATGGAGACCTGGGTCATCGCCGACCGGTCCGCCAGCCTCGACTTCGGTACCGCGGCTTGCGAAAAGCGGGACCTGGTGCTGGCAGCAGCAGCGGCGTTCGGTTTCCTCACCGCCCGGCACGGTAACCGGCTCGGAGTCCTGGTGGCCGGGGGGGACAGCGTCGCCCGGCTGCCGGCCCGCAGTGGTCGGGTGCCGCTCATGGCTGCCCTGGCCACCCTCTACGACTCACCGCGGGCGGACAGGGAGCCCGGGTCGGGGGCCGACCTGGCCGGCGCGCTCCACCGGCTCAATCGTTCCAAGCACCAGCGGGGCCAGGTCGTCGTCATCTCCGACTTCCTCGAACCGTCCGGTTGGCTGGACGCCATCTCCCTCCTGGCGTTCCGCCACGAGGTCGTCGCCGTGCACGTGACCGATCCCCGCGAGTTCCAGTTACCCGCTGTAGGTGTCCTCGGGGTGATCGACCCTGAAACCGGGCGCCGTCTGCACGTGCAGACCAACTCCACATCGCTACGGGTCCGTTTCGAGGCGGCCGCCGCCGAGCGGTATGAGCAGATCCGGGCCGGCCTCATCCGATCCGGGGCCGACCATATGCACCTGTCGACCGACCGGGATTGGTTGATCGACTTCGCCCGGTTCGTATCGACCCGCAGGTCCCATCGGGCCGCCCGGGTCCGAAGGCTGGTGACGCGGTGACATTCCTGGCCTCCTGGCGGCTGGTATTCATTGTCGCACCCGTACTTCTCCTGCTCGCCTACCTCCTGGCCCAGAGGAGCCGGCGGAAAGCGGCGGTGCGCTTTTCTAGCGTCGACCTGTTGGCCTCGGTGGCGCCGAAGCGACCCGGATGGCAGCGCCACCTACCAGCAGCCGCCTTCCTCGCCGCCATCGTCGTCTTCGTCTTGGCCTTTGCCCAACCGGCCCGCCTGATCTCGATCCCCAAACAGCGGGCCACCGTCGTGCTCACGCTCGACACCTCGGGCTCGATGATCGCCACGGACGTGTCCCCCACCCGGCTGGCCGCCGCCCAACAGGCCGCCCGCCAGTTTGTAAAGGCTCTACC
Source organism: uncultured Acidimicrobiaceae bacterium (assembly GCA_963851245.1). GTDB lineage: Bacteria > Actinomycetota > Acidimicrobiia > Acidimicrobiales > Palsa-688 > CAWKOH01. The sequence goes on from CAWKOH010000001.1 coordinate 432,127, forward strand.
GCCCGGTGTCCAGATCGGTCTGGTGGACTTCTCCACCAACGCCAGCGTGCTCGCTGCGCCCACTTCTGACCGCGCCACCGTCCTAGCGGCCATCGACAGCCTTCAGGCCGGCGGTGGCACGGCCACCGCCGCCGCCATCAAGCTGTCCGTACAGGCCATCGCCGCTGTCCCGACCGGCAAGGGAGGCCAGAAGGCACCGGGAGCGGTCGTGCTGATGAGCGACGGATCACCGACTATCGGCGAGAACGGGATGTCGCCGTCCGACTCAGTGTCCACCGAGGCGGCCGCGGCCAAGGCCGCCGGGGTAAAGATCAACACCATCGCTTTCGGCACTTCGAACGGGACGATCACCATTCAGGGCGAGCTCATCCCCGTGCCCGCCGACCCAGCAGCCATGGGCCAGATCGCGTCCGCCACCGGCGGAAAGACCTTCACGGCGCAAAGCGCAGACCAGCTCAAGTCGGTGTACACGGAGATCGGCCGGGTGGTCGGCTACAACGTTCAGCACCGAGACATCACCGCTTGGTTCATCGGCATCGCCCTCGCCCTGATGGTGGCCGCGGCCGCCGCAGCCCTGACCTGGAATCAACGACTCGTATAACCCAGCACGCTGTTTCCGGTGCCATCTGATCTGCGCGTTACCTCTCCGGCTGGCGCAGGACCAGAACTTATGGATTGTCGAGTTGGCTCTCCGGGTCCATTGCCAGGTAGCGTGCGCTCACCGATGATCGAGCTGAGCCGCCTGGAAGCCTTGGCCGAGGAAGTACTGGATCCGGTTGACTTCGCTTATGTGAGCCTGGCTGCTGGCGAATCGGCCCGGCACAACCTCGCTGGTTGGCAAGAAACGTGTCTTCGTCCGCAGATGCTCCGTGATGTCAGTGATACCTCAACCGCAACGACTCTGCTCGGACACTGTTGCAAGACGCCGATCATGGTGGCGCCGACGGCCATGCACAGACTGGCGTGTGAGCTCGGCGAACTGGCAACGGCCCTGGCGGCGGCCGACGCCGAAGCCGTCTACGTGGTTTCCGCCCAAGCCACTACCTCCATCGAGGAGATATCCTCGGCGGCTCCTAACGGGACTCGCTGGATGCAGGCCTACTTGATGCGTGATCGGGGTATCACCCGTGCCATGCTCGAACGGGCCGCGGCCTCGGGATGCTCGGCTGTGGTGCTCACTGTCGATTCGCCGGGCATTCCGCACACCGTGTCGTGGACCAGTCGCGCCATCAACCGATCCTTAGCCCTCCCGAATCTCTTCCCCGATCTCGAGAATCCGGATGTGCTGGAGATCGCCACGAACTACGCCACGGACCTCACATTCGACGATCTCACCGGCATCAAGTCATGGACCGGTCTTCCTCTGGTGGTGAAGGGGGTACTGCGAGGAGATGATGCTGTTCGCTGCCTGGACGCTGGCGCGGATGCCATCTCAGTATCGAACCACGGTGGGCGGCTCACTCCGGATTGCGTTCCCACCTCGATCGCGTTGGCTGAGGTCGCAGACGCCGTAGGGGATCGTGCCGAGATCTATGTCGACGGAGGGATCCGGTCCGGCTCTGATGTCCTGAAAGCCCTCGCCCTGGGAGCCAGAGCCGTGATGGTGGGAAGACCGATCTGGTGGGGTCTGGCGATCGACGGTCGAACAGGGGTGTTCGAAGTCCTCGAAACCTTTAGAAGAGACTTCGAGAGAGCGATGGCGCTGTGCGGCATTACCGACGCCACTTGCGTCCCCCGCGACCTGACAACGGGGGTGCGGAGCACGGGAACACGCTGAGGTCAGCGCTCGTGACGACGCCGCACGACAGTCCCCGCCAATAGGAAGTCATCGAAATACCTCGCGCCGGCGCTCGTCTGCGACCGCACGGGCACGAGATGACGCCGCCAGTACCTCGTCGTTGTCGGCGCCGAACCCGTCGGGAACCGAGGCGAAGAAGGCTCGGTGGGCGAGCTGCTCGCTGCCGAGGCAGTCGAGGGGATCGGCGAAGATGCCTACGGGTGCTCCGAGCGTCGACAGCACCGACGCAGCCCGCTTCTTCGGCCGGCTAGCGCACCACTCCGCCAGCGTTCGGCCCAACTCGTCGGTCCGGTCAGCCCGTGACGCAGCGGGACCAAGCCCGCGCTCGCCGAACAACGCTCCCTCCTCAGAAGCGGCCAGGGCATCCCAGTGCTCGTCTCGCATCCCGACCAGCTGGATCCAGCCGTCCCTGCAGGCCAACATCCCGGTCACGCCGTACCGGCGCTTCTCCCGGCCCACGCATACTCCCTCGTTCAGATAGCGGTTCAGGCGGGTCCGGCTCAATGTCAACTCCGACTCCTGCATCGAGACATCGGCGACGAGCGGATCGCGACCCGACCGGGTGTCGTGGAGCTCTCCCACAGAACGAAGCGGGCACCCCGTCGGCCAATTCCAGGATCCGCCACCCGGCTACCGGCCCAGGCGACGACTGATCGATCTCGGTCAAATGGACCGTCAGTGCTCGTGCACGACGACACCCCGGATGTTGTTCCCGGCCATCAGGTCGTCGACCGCCTGGTTTATGTCCTCGAGTCGGTAGCGGGTGGTGATGAGCTCGTCGAGCTTCAGGCGGCCGCTCCGGTACAGTTCGACCTGGCGGCGGATCTCCAGGGATGGGCTACCCATGCCGAAGAGGCAACCCTGAATCCGCTTCTGGTAGGCAGCCATCGCCAAGAGGCTCACGGGTATTCCAGGGGGCTCCTTAATGCTCGGCATGCCGGTAACCACCACAGTGCCGCCCTTTCCTATCGCGTCGAAGGCCTGCGCCACATGCTCTCCTTTAACCAGATCGATCGTGACGATGGCACTGTCGGCACCCTGCCCGTCGGTCAGCGAGCGGGCCAGGTCGGCGGCCTCGTCGATGTGCGAAAAGGTGTGGGTTGCCCCGAGCTTGGCTGCGACCTCCAGCTTGAAAGGGATGGGATCCACGGCGATCACCGCGGCGGCGCCGGCCAGCGATGCGCCCTGGACGGCGTTGATCCCGACGCCGCCTACACCCATTACGATCACGACGTCGCCTGGGCGCACCGACCCAGCATGGACGGCCGACCCGAAACCGGTTCCCACGCCGCAACCGAGGAGGCTGAGGGTCTCCAGAGGAAGCTCGCCGGGTACCTTGACCACCGACCATTCCGAGACGGTGGTCCAAGACGAGAAAGTGGAGATCATCAGGAACTGATTGATATCTCGGCCCTGGTAGTGCATGCGGTAGGTGCCGTCCAGTTGAGGGCCGAGCTGCAGCTTGGCGCCCTCTTGGCAGAGATTCTGCCGCCCGGACGCGCAATAGCGGCAGTAGCCGCAACTCGGGATGAAGCTGATCACCACGTGGTCGCCGGGCCGAACCTTCGTGACCCCTTGGCCGATCTCCTCCACGACACCGGCGCCCTCGTGACCACCGCAAAACGGCAGCACGTAGGCGTGATCCCCGAAGTTGTAGTGGACGTCACTGTGACAAAGCCCCGAGGACACGACCCGGACGAGGACTTCACCTTCCCTGGGTGGATCGACCTCCAGTTCACACACTTCCCATCGCCCCGGTGACTCGAACAGCACCGCTCCCTTTGACTTCATAGTCCCTCCCCGAAGCGTCCGGCCTACCGGACACAGAATCTAGCCGTCGTGACCGGACGCGACCGTGGTCAGTTCCGTAGAGGACTGCCTTGGCCATGCAGGCGACCTTTGGGCTCCTGGTCAGTATAGGTTCGAGGGATGCTCGTCCCTGAGGCCGACCTTGCACGTGTGCACGACGCGCACGGCAGGCTCCTGAGGGCGGTCGAGGGTCTCACCGAGGAGGACATGCGGGTTCCCAGCCGTCTTGCTGGATGGACGGCCGGCCACGTGCTCACCCACGTCGCCCTTCCACTCTGGATCAGTCCTATCCCAATGCAACGAGCAGTTGCTGGCAGGCTCGTTCGCAGCGGCGACATGCCTCAGCACAGATCCGACAGTGCTCGTGCATGGCCCCGTGTCGTTCGCATTCATCACCACATAACCTGCAGGCCGCCACGCACGCTTCAAGTAACGGCCTCGTGACCTCTGCTTCGTACTCCGCGAGACGGCTTGTCACACCAGCTGTAGCGTTGCAGAGTTCCGTGCAGTGCAAGCACAACCGGATGCACTTCACCATGTCGGCGAGGTTCGACTCGCTGAGGTTTGCATCTACGTCGGCGGTGCAGGCCTGAGCACAGTCGTGTAGCGCTTCGATCGCAGCCGCCACCACGTCGGCCCCTGCAGGAACGAGAGTCCGGTAGGTGTCCAGCATCCGCCTGGAATAGCTCATAGCCTCTCCTTCCAGCCAACTGAGGGCTCAATTGTGGCAGGCATATCGAAGGCGTCGTCACGCCATGGGAGAAACCGGCATGGAACCGAACGATCTGCCCGAAGGCACCGTCGAGTGGCTGGCCGACGTGAGTGGTGGGCGGATCACCCACCTGGAACGTCACGTCGCCCGGCGGGAGGCATGGGTAGTCGACCTGGAGCGACCCGACGGGTCGGTCTGGGAATGCTTCCTGCGGCTCGAACGCCAACCGCTGGAAGACGACCCCTGGTCTCTCGCCAAGGAGACCAGGATCGTCGCCGCGCTTGCCGACACGGCGGTTCCGGTTCCGGAGGTGTTGGCCCGGTCCGAACGACCATCGCTCACCCTGTTCGAGCGGGTGCCCGGTCGGGCCGACCTCCCGGCGGTGGGGGCCAAGCAGCAACGGGCGGTGATGACCGAGTTCATGGGCATCATGGCGTCGCTTCACGTCCTAGATCCCGAGAAGCTGGATCTGGGCGACCTGCCACGACCGGTTACAGCCGAGGAGTGCGCCCTGGGTGAGGTCAATCTCATCGTAAACCGCTGGCGCTCCTTTCTCGCCGATTACCACGACCCGCTCATCACCTTCGGGATTCGTTGGCTGCGCCGTCACGTGCCTCGGTCGCCAGCCAGGGTGTCGTTGCTCCAGGGTGACACCGGCCCGGTGAACTTCCTCTTCGAAGGCGATCATGTGACCGCCGTGATCGACTGGGAATGGGGCCACCTCGGCGATCCCATGGAGGATCTCGGAAACATATGCGTGAGGGAGTTCTGGAATCCCTCCGGGGGGCTCAGCGGATTGTTCTCCCTTTACCAGGAGCGCTCGGGTATCGAATATCGACGCGATGCGGTCCGCTACTACCGAGTGCAACAGAACGTTCGCGGCATGATCCCTATCCACGCAGTGACCCTGCACGCCCATCCCGAAGAATCCCTGGCCTGGTACCTCGCTTATCGCTACGTCGGTGATCGTTCGACCTGCGAGGCCCTCGCCGACGCCATGGGCCTGGAGGTCGAAGGACCCGACCTGCCCGACGAGCGTGAGGGTGACACCGACATTCTGCTGGCGGCGGCCCAGTGGGCGCTGACCCACGACGTGGCTCCCCGCGTGGAGCAAGCGTTCGCCCGGTCGCGGCTGCACGACGCCGAACTCCTCCTCGCCTGCGCCGAACGCCGCCGGCGCCACACGTCCGAGCTCGCCTCCCTGGAGCTCGACGATCTCGCCGGAGCGCTGGGGCGACGACCAGAATCGCTGGAAAGCGGCCTTCAAGAGCTCGACGCTAAGGTCGGCGATGGACGGCTTCGAGACGAGGTCGTGGTTCCCTACCTCACCCGACGCGCCCGCCGGGACGAGTGGCTCTGGGCCCCCACGGTGAGCCTTTACCCTGATCGGCGGTGGGCGGACCTCGACTGAGGCGCCGCCGCCGGCCACGGGCCTCCCGCTGGCTTATGCTTATGCGGGGACAGGGCTTCGAGGCATCCACGCGATCAGAGGTCGAGGACGATGTCGTCGGCCGGTTGAGCGCAGCAGATCAGTACGTTGCCATCCACGGGCACGTCGAGGGGTTCCGGGGCGTAGGTGACCGAACCGGAGAGCATTGGCGTCTCGCAGGTGTGGCAGACCCCGCTTCGGCACGACCAGCGCGTGGGGACGTTGCACGCTTCGGCCAGTTCCAGGAGAGCCCCGTAGTCGTGATCCCAGTTGACGGTGAGGCTGCTGCGGGCGAAGGACACCGCCGGACCCGGGCCCGCTGGCCCGGATGGCTGGTGGACCGACCCTTCGGGCGTGGACTTGATCCCGGGGGTGATTGCCGGGACGGCACCGAAGGTCTCGGTGTGGACGTTGGACGGTTCGAATCCGAGGCCTATGAGTGCGGCGCCCAACTGGGCCATGAATGCGGTCGGGCCGCACAGGTAGGCGTCGGCGTGGCGAGGGATGCCCAGCGCGGCGACCACCTGGGCGGAGAGCCTTCCCCCCTGCGTGTACCAGCGTCCAGGCTGGTCCCCGGGGTCCGGCCGGCTGTAACAGATGCAAGCGTGCCCGTTCGCCAGGCGCTCAAGCAGGGCTTGTGCCTCCTGGGCGAAGGCGTCCTCGGCGCGGTTGCGGGCGCCGTGCAGCCACCACACCTCCCGGTCAGGCTGTTGCGCAGCTAGGTCGTAGAGCATGGCCAGTACCGGAGTCACGCCTATCCCGGCAGAGATGAGGATCACGGGAGAGTCACCGGCGCGCAAAGTGAAGGTGCCCCGGGGCGCCGCCACCTCGACGGTATCGCCCGCTTGAAGATGGTCGTGCAGGTAGTTCCCGCCCGCGCCGCCAGGTTCGAGCTTCACGCTGATCCGATACTCGTCGGCACCTGGCTGGGCCGACAGGGAGTAGCTACGGATGATCGCAGCCTCCCCTGGGTCGGGGTACAGGCGCACGGCCACGAACTGGCCTGCCTGCGCGGCCGGCAGCGCCACGCCGTCCTCCGCGGCGAGCCACAGGGAGGTGACGGCTGGTGTCTCGGTCATCTTGCGGATGACGCGTAGGGGTCGAAACCCGTTCCACGCCGGCGGCGGGCTGCCGGATGCTTCGTTGAGACCGACATTTCCGCCCCGGCCACCGGCGACGCCCTGGTCGAGCATGGCCCGCAGAGACATCTTCCAGCCCGGACTCAGCGCCGGTATGCGCAGGGCCCGAGCCAGCTGGGCGCGGGGGTGGCCCGGCAGGTACAGCAAGGCATCCATCTCGGCGACGGTCATGGCCTCAGGGCCCCGACCAATGAGGGTGATCTCATCGCCGGCCCTGACGAGGCCCTCGGTAAGGACCCGTAGATAGAACCCGGGGCGCCGATGAGACACCATCAGAGCGGCCATGGCCGGCTCGTTCATCCGCAGGCCCACCCGGTAGCAGGTCACCCGGGGTTGGGTGACTTCGAAGACGGCGGAACCGATTTGGTAGCGGTCACCGATACAGACCTCGTCATCGGCCAACCCGTCTACGGTGAAGTTCTCACCGAACTGGCCGTAAACAAAGTCGTGGCGCCCCAGGGCCCGCTCCCAGTAGTGGTAGGAGTCGATCTGGTAGACCAGCACGGCCCGCTGTTCGCCGCCATGGCCCTCCAGATCGCCTTGACGGTCTCCGTCGATGTTGAGACGACGGGCCATACGGGGACCGTCGACAGCCTCTTTCCACACCCCCGTTCGAACCGTGCTGCCCCGCCACGCCACCTCCTGCGGTAGGCCCACACACACAGCCAGCAACTCGGGCATTTCGTAGCCTCCTTTACCAACTGGTCGGCGATCCAGGTTCTCGGAAGTCCCGGCACGGTCATTGTCATTGGCTATGCCGTCAAGAGCAGGCCAGAACACACGCTAAGGTTCCGGAAGCATCTTCCCTCACCCACGCGCATAAGGCGACGAAAGAGGCGGTGATCAGTGCGATCCGACATCAGACCAGGCGGCGCTTTCCCCGACTACGCCCTGCCTGATCACACCAACACGGAGCGCAGGCTCAGCGAGCTCCAGGGCGACGACCCGCTGGTCCTCACATTGGCGCGGGGCAATTACTGTCCCAAGGAGCACCGGCAGCACCTGGAGCTCGCCGCCAATTATCCGAAGTTCGCCGTCGCCTACACCGAGCATCGTCACGATCTCAACTGACGACCACCACACGACACAGGAGTTCCGGGCCTCGGTCGGCGCTCAATGGACCTTCCTCTCCGATCCCGGTCGGACGATTCAGAGGGAGCTCGACATCCAGGAATACACCGACCCCGAGCACGACCCGATGATCCCCCACACCCTGGTACTGAAGCCGGGACTGGTGATTCACAGTCTCTATAACGGGTACTGGTTCTGGGGGCGCCCGTCGTTCTACGACCTATGGCGCGACTTGCGGGCCGCGTCGAGCGAGATCCGCCCTGACTGGGACCTGAGCAAGCCGGGTCTGCACGAGGCCTGGGATGCCGGCGACTATTCGACGTTTCATGGGTGGAACAGGCGCGCTCGTGAGTCGATGCCGACGTCGTATGACTCATAGCTGAATGCGGGCCAGACGGGTACGCGTCGAGACCTTTGCCTGCGCTGGCCGGAGCGAACGAGAAGGTGATATTGGTGCGAACGCCGTTCTGCGAACTGCTCGGGATTGAACAGCCGATCGTGCAGGCGCCGATGTCGGCGGTGTCGCAGTTGGCGGCGGCGGTCTCGAATGCGGGAGCGCTCGGCATGTTGGCGCTTACCTGGTCGACTCCCGCCGGGGACGTGGTCCGGGAGACGGCCGGGCTCACCGATCGACCCTTTGGCGGCAATCTGATTCTCAGCTCCGATCAGCACCGCCGTCTCGACGAGGCACTTGAGGCCGGTCTGCGGATCGTGTCGCTGATGTGGGGAGATCCCGCCGCCTACGTCGAGCAGGTCCACGACGCCAATGGAATCGTCCTGCACACCGTCGGCAGCGCTGAAGAGGCGAAGCGGGCCGTCGCCAGCGGAGTTGATGTCGTGGTCGCGCAGGGTTGGGAGGCTGGCGGCCACGTGTGGAGTCGGGTCGCCACACTCCCGTTGGTACCCGCCGTTGTGGACGCGGTTGCACCGGTGCCAGTGATCGCAGCCGGCGGGATCGGCGACGCTCGCGGCGTAGCCGCCGTCTTCGCCCTGGGCGCTCAAGCGGCGTGGCTGGGTACCCGGTTTTTGCTAGCCCGGGAGATGCCCATCCACGACGAGTATCGCCGTATCCTCATGGGCGCGGCCGAGACCGATGCGCACTGGTACCCGGACCTCTATGCGGTCGGGTGGCCGGGCGCACCTCACCGCGTCATCCGCAACTCCACGGCCGAGGTGTGGGAGGCCGCGGGCCGGCCCCCACTGGGGAGTCGACCGGGAGAAGGCGAGGTCATCGCGCACTTCGCCGATGGCGAGGCAATCGTGCGCTACGAGACGGCGGCGCCGATGGTCGGTACCACCGGTGATATCGAAGCGCTCTCGCTGTGGGCCGGACAGAGTGTCGCGCTCGCCAGGCACCCGCAACCAGCAGCAGAGATCGTGGCCGAACTCGTCTCCGCCTTATAACCGGATCGGGCCCCCTTCTGCGGGGACGGCTTCGTGGTGGAAGGGCAACGGGACTAAGAAGCTAGTGTTTCCCGGTAATGGGCGTCACGTTCGGTGTGCATATCGGCCAGCAGAACCTGGCCATGGCCGATCTGCGGGCATTGTGGCGGAGACTTGACGATGCGGGCGTGGACTGGATCTCGGTCTGGGATCATCTCTACGAGGCGCCGCCCGCGGGCGGGACCGTCGATCACTTCGAGGCCGCGGCCACCCTCGGCGCCCTCGCCGCCGACACTCGGTCGGCCCGGCTCGGCTGTCTGGTGTTCTGCGTCGCCTACCGCAACCCCGGGCTGCTCGCCAAGACGGCCACGACGATCGACCACATCTCGGGCGGCCGCTTCGAACTCGGACTTGGCGCCGGCTGGCACCAGTGGGAGGCCGAGGCCTTCGGGTACGACTTCCCACCAGCCGGTCAGCGGCTGGACATGCTCGACGAAGCAGTTCAGTTGGTCCGCAGCCTGCTCACCGGGCCTCGGACGACACACAGCGGGCGTTACTTCCGCGCCGACAACGCATCCTGTCTTCCTGCCCCTGTCCAGGAGCGGCTGCCGCTCTGGATCGGTGGAACCGGCGAGCGCAGGACACTCCGGATCGCTGCTCGCCATGCCGACGGCTGGAACGCGGCCTACGTTTCCGCCGAACGATACAGCCGCCTCGTGGAGGTTCTCGACGGCCACTGTCATAGCCGAGGCCGCGACCCCTCGACGATCCGCCGGACCGTCAATCTGATCTTCGCGCTGGACCGCGATAGCACGTCGGCGGACGACGTCATCGCCCGGCAGGGCTGGGGGCCGATGGCGCCCGTCGTGCGCGAGGGGGCAATCGTCGGCCCTCCTGATTCGGCCGGCGAACAGATCCAGCGCTATGTCGACTCTGGCGCCGAAGGAGTAAACGTGGCTCTCCGCGCTCCCTGGGACGATGCTGTCCTCGACGCCTACCTCGAGCAGTTGCCGGTGTTCCGCAAGCTGTCGTAAGCGTCGGACAGGTGGGCGCCCGCCGGTGAAGTCAGCTGGAGCGCAACCTCTGAGCAACGACGAGGCCGAGTCCGACGAGAACCACGAGGATGAGCAGTTTCTTCATGCTCCCAGGCTAGCGGGAGACGGCCATCGCAGGAGCGAGCTTCGACAGGCCCCTCGGCTAGCCTTCCCCCGACCATCAAGGAGGGCTCGTGCCGTTCGTCTCAGTGGGCGAGGTAAACCTTTTCTATACCGACGACGGAGATGGGGATCCCCCGCTGCTGTTCGTCCACGGCTACTCATGCGACAGCCATGACTGGAGCTGGCAACTACCGCACTTCGTTGGCCGCCACCGGGTGGTCGCGGTGGACAACCGGGGGCACGGCCGGTCCAGTGTCCCCGAGAGCGGCTATGACCACCTCGACTTCGCCACTGACCTGGCCAATCTGCTGGGTGAGCTCAGTTGCGGTCCCGTAGTAGCCATAGGACATTCGCTCGGGGGGGTCATCGTCAGCACCCTGGCTGTTGAGCGCCCCGACCTGATAAAAGCAGTAGTCAGCATCGACCCCGGGTACCTCATATCCGACGAGCTGAGTGTCGGCCTCGGTCCGATGGTGGAAGCGCTCGAATCGTCAGACCCCGTCCCGATCGCGCAGGCGATGCTCGGAGGCACTTACACGGCGGTTTCACCGCCGGCCCTGAGGACCTGGCACATGCGACGTCTCGCCGGCACCCCGGTGCCTGTGCTGCGCCAAACACTCAAGAACCTCATACAGGGCATGGCCTTGCAGTCCGTCAGCGCTCCGTACCTTGCTCGAAGGAGTTGCCCTGTTCTGGCCTTCTACGCTGACCCGGGCCGAGCGGCAGTGGAAGCGGCCCTGCTGACCGACAGTCATTCCCGGGTCGTCAGCTTCGAGGGTTCGGGCCACTGGTTGCACCAGGAGCGCCCTGATGAGGTCAACCACATCATCGACACCTGGCTGGCGACTCTGGGCTGACTGGACGCCGGTGACTCTACGGCACCTCGAAGGCGATCATCGGCACAATCATCGGAGCAATGGGCTCTAGCCCTGCGGCCGCGACGAGCGGGCCGAGGTGGGAGGCAAAGGCGTTGAAGTCGTCTTCGCTCTCCCACACATCGAAGATGGCTATTCCCTCGCCCTCGCCGAAGCAGGTGTGCATCTTCATGCCCTTGGGCTGTACCCCCGAGGCCCGAAGTTGGTCATCGACGCTTCGGTACTGCGCCTCAGTCATGCCTGCCGGACGGATGTAGACACCGATCATCGTCCACCCCTTTGCTCGGGACCATCGTCAGCTTACTTGCGGACGCGGTGGGACGACGCGCCGAGAGGGATGGCTCGATTGATCGTTTACGGCAAAGGGACGAGGAGCGATACTGGGTTGGGGTGCGCCGGCTGGCCACTCCGGCACCGGCAGCCCCGAGGAGGACGCTATGCCCGCGGTCACAGTTTCTGATTGGACGACACTCAAGCGAGTTCCGGTAGCGACCGGTTCATGGGGGCCGCAGCGACAGGTGGCTTCGGTATCGACCGCGCCCGCCGGCCTCGAGGGCGAAGGGTTCCCGGTTCGCCGGGCCTTTGCCGGGCGGACCTTCGCGGAACTCGACCCTTTCGTGCACATGGACCAGATGGGCGAGGTCGATTATGCCCCCGGCGAACCGAAGGGTACGCCCTGGCATCCCCACCGGGGCTTCGAGACCGTCACTTACATGATCGACGGCACCTTCGCCCATCAAGACTCCAACGGCGGCGGCGGACTGATCACCGACGGTGCCACCCAATGGATGACGGCCGGTCGGGGCATCTTGCACATCGAGACCCCACCCGAAGACCTGGTCGTCTCCGGGGGGCTCTTCCACGGCGTCCAGCTCTGGGTCAACCTGCCTGCCAAGAAGAAGTGGATCCCGCCGGCCTACCAGCCCCTCGAAGCGGACGATGTAGCTCTGGTGGCTTCCCCCGACGCCGGCGCTCTTGTCCGGCTCATCGCCGGCGAGGTGGTGGGTACGGTCGGCCCCGGTTCGACCCATACGCCCATCTCGATGATGCACGCCTCGATCACACCCGGGTCGCGGCTGGAGTTGCCTTGGAAGCCGGCTTTCAACTCCCTCGCATACGTCCTAGCCGGCTCGGGGGACGCCGGCCCTGACCACCAGCCGATCCGCACGGGTCAGCTGGTCAGTTTCGGGCCGGGACAGTGGCTAAGCGTTCGGGCCCAACCGCGTCAGGAATCGCGCTCCGAAAACCTCGAGGTTCTCCTCCTCGGTGGTGAACCTATCGGAGAGCACGTCGAACACTACGGACCCTTCGTAATGAACACCCGGGCCGAGATAGGCCAGGCCGTCGAGGACTTCGAAGCGGGCCGACTCGGTCGCATCCCACCCAATGCCCTCATGCCTCACGCTCCCGATCCCTCCCCGATACGTACCGAACGAACCGGAATCTGATCGGCGGAGAGGGACACGAAGTCGCGGTCACCGATGCTCGGGTCCCGCGTTCCTAGGACGGTTCGCCGGCACCCAACTCGGTGATGGCTTCCGCGATGGCGTCGTGCTCCTCCTCAGCGGAGAGCGACTGTCCGCCGCCGTCGTCGTGCCACAGCTCGGGCACCCGCCACACCAAGACGACAACTCCAATCATGCAGGCCAGCCCGCCGGACCACACGGCAAACTGGGGGCCGCCGATAGCGGCCGCCAAACCGGTTTCGACATCACCGAGACGGGGACCGCCGGCGACAACGGCGAAGAAGGTTCCCGACAGCCGTCCTTGCAGATGGTCAGGGACGGTCCGCTGCTGCACCGCCTGGCGAAACACCGCCGAGACCACGTCGGCGGCGCCCGCCAAACCCAGAAACACCAGACCGATCCAGAGCACAGGTGTTAGACCGAACAAGGTGATGGTCAACCCCCACACCATGACGCAGGCCGCAATGGCCCTGCCCTGATGGCGAACGTGACCACACCAGCCCGTAAAGAGCGAGCCGATCAGCGCCCCGGCTCCCGGGGCGGCGTAGAGGAGACCGACGACGCCGGCACCACCGTGGTAAAGGTGCAGCCCCAGAGCGGGGAAGACGGCACGGGGCATGCCGAAGACCATGGCAATGAGGTCGATCCAGTAGGTGGCCGACAGCAGCCTCTCCTGGCGGAGATGACGGAATCCTTGCGTCATCGACCGAATCCCCATCCGGGTCCCGCCGCCGCTCGGCACCAGGGGCGGCAGGAGTACGGCAGCGATGAACGCCACCCCGAAGGTAACCACGTCGATCCCGTAAACAGCGGTCAGGCCGACGGTGGCGATAAGAATGCCGGCCAGGGCAGGCCCAGCCACCAAAGCCAGTTGTCCGACGGAGGTTTGTAGTGCAATGGCCGCCGTCACGTCCTCCTCGCCAACCAGCATCGGCAGGGCGGCCCGGCGGGCCGGCCAGTCGACCCCCTGAAGTCCCGCCCCGGCCGCACTGCACACAAACAGCGGCCACACAGCCGGATGGGATAGAGACGCGTTGACCACCAGTCCCCCGACCGCCATCGCCATAGCGACCTGGGTCAGGACCAACACCTTCTTGCGGTCCACGGCGTCGGCTAGGGTTCCCCCCCAAAGCGCTCCTGCCAGCAACGGCACCAGCTGGACCAGGCTGATCAGCCCGACCATCAGCGTCGAGTGGGTCAGACCGTATATCTGAAACGAGACCGCTACCAGGGTGAGCTGCGAGCCCATTCCCGAGACCACCTGGCCGGCCCACAGCCCTCGGAAATACCGATGCCGGCGAAGTGGCGTGACGTCGATGACGAACCGGGCCATATGTCAACGGGACCGTTCGGATCGGACAACGATGAGCCTTCGAATGCCCTCTGGTGGGCTGCCCAACCGCTGGGAGTCGCTTTGGGCGCCGCTCCACATGCCGCCATGCTCTCCGACGTTCGACTCGCTGGGCAAGCTGGGACCGGGGATACCGCAGATACCTCTCGCCAGATTCCGACCCGCCAGCTAGCCTCGGAGCAATGAAGAAGCTCCTGCTGCTCGCTGTTCTCGTCGGCCTCGGAATCTTTGCCGCACAGAAACTACGGTCCCGCTGACGGCGTTGAGTTCGGACGCCCGATGGCCCAAACGGGCGGTGTGGCGGTTCGTGGTGACGACCCTCGAGCTTGGCTAGACCGGCTGATCCGGGTTGTACGCGGCCCTCAAGTCGTCAGGCTGCCACCATTGAGCTGGATCGTCTGACCTGTTACCCATTCGGCCTCAGCTGAGGCCAGCCAGACACACGCGGCCGCCACGTCTTCGGGTCGGCCAGTTCGCCCTACCGGGATGGCACGGGCCAGCCGCTCGGTGGCGTTCGGGTTCCGTATCGTCGTCATAAGGCCGAGGGCGAGTGTGTTCGCCGTGACGCCTTTGGCCGCCACCTCCAGCGCCAAGGTTCTGGTGAAGGCAATCCCAGCCCCCTTGCCTGCGCTGTAGGGGGACACGCCAATGGCCACGCCACCGGTCCCCGCTCCCGATGAGATCGTGATCACGCGGCCCCAACCCCGCTCGCACATCGCAGGCACGGTGGCCTGGCAGCAGTTGAGGACCCCGTAGAGGTTCACCTTGATCGGACCCTCCCAATCGGAAGGATCCATGTCCACGAACTGTTTCAGCACCATCGATTCGGCACCGCCATTCCCGGCATTGTTCACCAGCACGTCGACCTGACCGACTCTAGCTACCCCCCCGGCAACCTCGGACAGGTCCGTCACGTCGAACGGCGCCGCCACGGCCTTGCCCCCCGCCGATACGATTTCCCCTACCACCGCCTCCGCTCGCTCCCCGCGGAGATCGTTCACCGCCACGGTCGCGCCTTGGCTCGCCAGCGCTTTCGCGATGCCCGCCCCGACGTTCTGGCCGGCCCCCGTCACCAGCGCCACCCGGCCCGTTAGATCGAACATGCCACTCCCTCAGAGGGCGAGGCTCGGCACGTCACCGGGCGATGCTCGTCCTCCTTCGCCGAAATGTACCAGTTAAGAACCGGCCGATTGTCGTCGAGGGAGGCTCCAGCCGGGACGCACGAAGTGGCACGTGTCACCGCCAGGATGTTTCCGCAGGTAATCCTGGTCGTCCTCATCTGCCTCCCAGAACGGCCCTGCCGCGACCACCTCGGTAACGACCTTGCCGGGCCAGAGGCCAGATGCATCGACGTCCGCGATGGTGTCAACCGCGATGAGTCTCTGTTCTTCACTGATGTAGAAGATGGCCGAACGGACGTATCGCCCCACCTCTTCACCCTGCCGGTTCAGCGTCGTTGGATCGTGGATTTGAAAGAAGGACTCGAGTAGATCCCGGTACGAAATGGTGTCGGAGTCAAAGACAACCTCCACCGCCTCAGCATGATCACCACGATTTTCGTCGGTGGGGTTCGGGGTTTTTCCGCCCGAATATCCGACTCGAGTCGAGATGACACCAGTTTTACGACGTATCAACTCCTGGGCGCCCCAGTAGCAACCACCTGCCAGGAAAGCCATTTCTTCTCTCATCGGCCCCTCCTTGCGGCAGTACCGGGCGAGCCTGGTGACGTGGTCACGGCCGCCATCCAAAAATAGCCGTCGACGCTCCAGCACGCATTCGGACCGCCACGTTCTGGACGCTTGCCGAAGGGCTGACCGCGACATTGATAGCGGTGATGCTGACCGGGAACCGTCATCGGTACCGTCGAGGCCCCTCTAGAGTCGCGGGTAGTGGAATACGACGTCGTGGGCATGCTCGGCCGCGGGGGCGCCGCAGTGGTCGAACTGGCAGTCGACCGCTACGGCCGGCAAGTGGCCACCAAGCGCGTCACGTTGACCGGGTCGGCGAGGCAGATGGACGTGGCCCGCAGGCGCCTCCGCCGGGAGGTCGAGGTTCTCCGCCAGCTGGCCCACCCCGGGATCGTTCCTCTTCTCGATGTCGTCGACCGGGGCGACGACATCGTCCTGGTCTTTCCGGCCCTGTTCGAGAACCTCGAGGACCGTGTCCAGAGGCTCGGTCCATGCCCTCCCTACGAGACAGGCCGCATAGGTCAAGTGCTCCTCGAGGCGCTCGCCGTGACCCACCGCCACGGGATAGTCCACCGTGACATCAAGCCGTCGAACGTCTTGTTCGATTGGGCCGGCCGGCCAGCGCTCTCCGATTTCGGTGCGGCCACGACCTGGGAGCTGACTGCGGGGCTCACGCCGATCGGTACCGTTCTCGGAACACCGATGTGGATGGCCCCCGAACAGGCCCGGGGCGAGCCGGCCGGACCGTCCAGCGACGTCTTCTCCCTGGGTGCCACCCTCCGGTTTGCCGCCACCGGAAGCGGTCCGTACGGGTCGGGGCCGCCGGACGTCCTGATCTGCCGGGCCGCCCGGGGCGAGATCCAGGCGCTACCGGCGTCTGTGCCCGAAACACTGCGCGTTCCGCTGCACCGCATGCTCGACCCGCGCCCAGAGCGCCGGCCCAGTGCCGCGGGCGCCCTGGGCGGGATCGCCGGTACCAGGGTCAATCCCGTCCCGGTCGCTGGCCTCGCGTCTAGCCCAGGGCGGCTGCGACGGCCCTTCAAGTCGGCGGCAGCGCGATTACTGGGCGACACTCCCCCGGTGCGAGCCGTCCCCCGTCGGCGGTTCTGGCTCCTAGCCGTCACAGTTCTGGCGCTAGCCGGCGGCGCCGTTGCCGTTCTCTCCCTCGGGACCGCCACCGGCAAACCTCGTCCCGCCCCTCACACCGATAGGAAAGCCTGCCCCCCTGGCTGGTACAACCTCGACGGTCTCGCCAGCAATGGGTGCGAGGCTCATTCCGATTTCTCTCCCGGCACCGTGCTGACTCCTCAGCTCACCGTTCACGCCAACGTGGTGCCCGAGTCGGCCGTCGACTCGTTTCCCACCCGCGTGAGCGGAAGCTCTCTGGACCTCTGTTGGGGATCGCTGCACGTGACGCTCACCGCCCCGGCTCACTCGGCCGAGCAGGTGACCGTTCTGAAGGGCACCACCCAACTTGCGCAGGCACTGAGCGCCAACGGTGTACCGGCAACCGCCACGGTGCACAAGCCGTCTTGCTTCGGTGCCGACAGCGAGGACCTTACGGTGACCGTCACGGCGGAAGCCGCCACCGGCGGAGCAAGTGCCAACGACTTCACTCTCACCCGGGACAGCGGCTGGTAGCGACCGGGTCGACGGCTGTCAAGTCGCCCCCGTCAACCTTTGCCCTTCGGAAACATCATTACGAGGCGGATTCGAGGAGCTGTGAGAGCAGGTCCTGGACCCGGTGGTCTACATCAACGATAGTCAATGGGAGAGGGCCGTGGCCAGAGGTAAAGCCCTTCTCGAGGCGAGCGACCAGGTCGATTGCTGCCCATCCGTCCTGGCTGCCCCGCTCGATAGCGACGAGGCAGCCGAGCTGGCCGCAGGCTTCAGCGCCCTTGGTGATCCGGTTCGTCTCCGGCTCCTGTCCATGCTGGGCGCCGCCCCTGAAGGCGAGATTTGCGTATGCGAATTCATCGCACTCATCGGCAAGAGCCAAGGCACGATTTCGCACCACTTGAAGATCCTCGGAGACGCCGGTCTGGTACAGGGCGACCGGCGCGGCAAGTGGGTGTGGTACTCACTCGACCGCGAACGGTTAGCCAGCCTGCGAGGCGCCCTCGACGGTTAACCCCAGCGCCGAACTGGTCAACCGGCGCGGTCTTATAGAGTTGCCTTGACAAGAAATCCTTTGGCATCTAGTTTGTTATCGAAATATTTGCCCCGCTAACAGGATGGCCGTGCCCGATGCTGAGCGCACAGCGCAGCGACAAACTCGATCCCCACGTGAAGCGCGTGGTAATCGTCGTCGTGCTCGGCATGATCATGTCGATCCTCGACACCACTATCGTCAACGTGGCGCTGGATAGTCTGTCCCGCGACCTTCACGCGCCCCTCAACGACATCCAGTGGGTCGTCTCGTCTTACCTGCTGGCTCTGGCGGCCGTCATCCCGGTCTCCGCCTGGGCGACCCGCCGATACGGCGCCTACCGGGTCTACATGCAAGCTTTGGTGCTCTTCACGCTCGGCTCGGCGCTGTGCGGCCTGGCCACGACAACTCCTGAGCTGATCGTGTTCCGCGCTCTGCAGGGCATCGGCGGGGGCCTGCTCGCCCCCACCGGATTTACGATCCTCGTCAACGCGTCGGGCCGGGAAGCACTGCCCAGAGTGATGAGCGCGATCGGCGTTCCCTTAGTGCTGGCCCCGGTATTCGGACCGACCCTGGGCGGCTTTCTTCTCCAAAGCGTCAGCTGGCACGCCATCTTCCTGGTGAACGTCCCCATCGGCGTCGTGACGGCAGTGGTCGCCACCCGGCTCTTGCCTCGCGATCAGCCTGAGCCCGACAGCGCAGGCCCGTTGGACTGGCCGGGGCTACTGCTCGCGGGGTTCGGAATCGTCGGGATCACTTACGGCCTGTCCCAGAGCGCTACCGCGGGCAGTTTCAGCTCTCCTTCGGTGATCCTCCCCGTCATCAGTGGTGTCCTGCTGGTCTGCGCTTTCGTGATGCGGGCCCGGGTGATCCGGCATCCCCTACTCGATCTCCGGCTGTACTCGATCCGCGCCTACAGCTCGGCGAGTGTGGTGATGTTCTGCCTCGGAGCCGCCATGTTCGGGGCCATGATCCTGTTGCCGCTGTACTTTCAGGTGGCACGTGGACAGGACGCCATCCATACCGGCCTGATGCTGATCCCTCAGGGGGTCGGCGCTTCTATCGGAATGAACCGTTCGGCGGCTGCCACCCGCCGCTTAGGCGCCGGGCTCACCTCGCTGGTCGGAGTCATGATCATGATCGCGGCCACGGTGCCTTTCATGTTCGTGGGTCCGACGACGCCGTATACCCCGATAGCGGCGGCGATGGTGGTCCGAGGCATCGGAGTCGGCTTGGCCATGATGCCCGCCATGACCGCGGCGTTCTCGTCACTCTCGCACGATCAGGTCACCGATGCCAGTCCGCAAATAAACGTGGTCCAGCGGGTGGGTGGCACACTCGGGACCGCCATCATCGCCGTCGTCCTTCAGAACAAGCTCGTCCATGTACCAGGCGGCGCCACGGGCAGGTACACGGATCCGACGGCGCTAGCGGCCGCATTCGCCGACACCTACCAATGGGTGATCCTCATTACGGTTATCGCCCTGATCCCCGCCGCCGTCCTGTGGCGAGTCGAGCGACAGCTGCGAGCGAGCGGGCAGGAGGCTCAGCCTTCGGAAGAGTCCCTGATCGAGGCCATCGTGTGACTACGCTTAGGCCGATCTTGGGCGAAACGCACATAACGACGCTCGACGAGCTGCGCGTCGCCATGGGCGAGCTCTTTGGAGCCGAACGTCGATTGCGCGGGCGCGAGCAGCAGCAGCCCCGCGATCTCACCCACTCTCAGCTGCGCGCCTTGTTCGTTCTGGGGAAGTCGGCCGAGGTGACCGCCGGGGACCTGGCCAAAAGCGCCGATCTCAATCCGGCCAGCGTGACGGCGATGCTCGACCAGCTCGAAGCCAACGGCATCGTCGAGCGCCGGCGGGCCGCTCACGATCGCCGTGTCTGTATGGTCTCCCTTACCGACAAGGGGCGTTCCATAGTGGATGGCGAGCGCATCCGCTGGCAGGCGCTGTGGGAAGAAGGTCTCGGAGACCTGTCCGAGACCGAGTTGAGCGCGGCGCTGCACGCCATGCGTCGGATGATCGCCCTGCTCGACGGTCTATAACAGCTCACCGGTCAGATATTCGTAGAGTCGAATCGCTTCGGCGGGCAGCACCCCGTTCTGTGGCGTCATGTGAGCGGGATGTCCATGCCAAAGCCAGCGGTTATCTCTCGACTCAGACGCTGGACGGAGAGGCCATCCTTGACGAGCCGGCGAGCCCACACAATGGCTTCCTCGTCGGACGCCAAGTCCTCAGAAGCCAACTGCTCGCCATTGATGCCATACGCCCGATAGGTTGATTTGCGACCGAAGGAAGCTTGTATCGGCATAGCCGCCAGTCTCCCACCCTTTCCGGCTCGGCGGAAGCGACAGTGGTCGTCGGCGCCGCGGGGAACGACTGGTAGGGTGGCGTAGAAGCAACGCGAGCGAGGGCAGGGGGGATGGCTGCAGCAGGGAGAGTCTCGCCGCAGGACCCGGCGGAGTGGAATGAAGAGATTCGTCCACTTCTCGAGGCGACGGTGGCCAAGACCCGGACGCTCGAGGCGGAGGCGCACCACGACCTGCCCGTGGCCATCCTTCG
Organism: uncultured Acidimicrobiaceae bacterium; assembly: GCA_963851245.1. Lineage (GTDB taxonomy): Bacteria > Actinomycetota > Acidimicrobiia > Acidimicrobiales > Palsa-688 > CAWKOH01. The sequence goes on from CAWKOH010000001.1 coordinate 452,718, forward strand.
GGTGCTGGCCAATCACCCGAGATCGATCGAGCCATTCCTGGTTTGGGCCAACTTCGTCGCCTTTAGCGACCTCTCCCGCCGGAACCAGGAACTATTGGCCCTGCGGACGGTGTGGTTGCGCCAGTCCGAGTTCGAATACGGGCATCACGTGCAGTACGCCCTCCGAGCCGGGCTGAGTGACCGGGAAATCGACATGGTGCGAGAAGGTCCGGGAGCTCCCGGCTGGGACGACACCGATCGGTCGCTCCTGCAGGCGGCCGACGAGCTGTTCGAGCGGACGCAGATCAGCGACGCCACTTGGGAGGCGCTAGCCGAGCGGTTCAGCGCGACCGAGATCATCGAGATCCCGATAATCGTCGGCCAGTACAGCATGCTGTCGATGATCGCCAACGGCCTCGGGGTCGTGCTCGAGGAGGGCTACGAAAAGCTTCCTCCGCCTATGGTGGGCCAGTAGTCGAGGAGGTTCGGTGGAAATACGTCCGGTCGGGGGCGTCATTGGCGCCGAGGTGAGCGGGATCGACCTGCAACAGCCGCTGTCGGATGATCAGGTCGCCCAGATCGAGAAGGGCTTGATCGATCATCTCGTGCTCTTCTTCCGAGACCAGAACCTGACCGATCAAGGCCAGCGAGACTTCGCCGCCCGGTTCGGTCCGCTCGAGGCCTTCCCACTCGCTCCCGCAGCCAACCCCGAAGTGCCCGAGATGCATACCTTGAGTTTCGAGTCGGGCGCGGCCGCCCTCGGCTCGCATGTCGATTCGTGGCATGCCGATGGTACCTATATGCGCTGCCCGCCGATGGGGACGGTGCTCCGGGCGGTGGAGCTACCTCCCTACGGAGGCGACACGTGCTGGGCCAACATGTGCGCCGCCTACGACTCGTTGTCGCCGGCTTTGCATCGTGCCCTCGAGGGGTTGGTCGCCCTTCACGACTACACCAAGATCAGCTACACCACCTTCGATCACCTGGACGATCCCGATGCTGAGCTCCGGCGGCTGCGGGACCGGTATCCGGTAATGCGCCACCCCGTGGTCCGGGTCCATCCGGTGACTGGTCGGAAGCTGCTCTACGTCCATCGCAACTACACGGTACGGATCGAGGGACTGACCGAGCGGGAAAACGAGGTGCTGCTGCCGTACCTGTGCGACCACGTTCGTGATCCGCTCTTCCAATGCCGCTTCCGGTGGACGCCGGGAGCGCTGGCGTTCTGGGACAATCGGGCCACCGCCCACTATGGCGTCCCCGACTACGTCGGCCGTCGGGTTATGCACCGAGTCGTGATCGCCGGGAGTGAGGTCGCCCGGGTGTGAGGGTGGTCGCTAGTCGACCCGCTGGTCGAACTGGACCACGTTCCCATCCGGGTCGCTGATGAACATGGCCCTCACGAAGCGCCCGGGCGGCTCTCCGTAGGTGGTGGTGTCCGCCCCCCGCTCGCTCGGCTCGACCATCACGGTGACACCGGCCGCCTTGGCCCGGTTGTGGATGGCGTCGATGTCGTCCACCCAGAAACCGAAGTGGTGGATTCCCACCTGGAACAGCGGCTTGGGCGAGCCGTCCGGTGGCCGTGACAGCTGCTGGTCCAGGACCACGAACGGTTCGTCTGGCCCCTCGCGATCGCGCAGGTAGACACCCCGGCGCCGTACCACGTCGCTCCCTAGCTTGAACTCCTCGATGGTGTCGAGGGTGACGTGGAGGCCGACCACGTCGGTCCAGAACGGCAGCGACCGGTCCATATCCCGGACGCCGATGGCTATGTGTGACACATTCCTGACCGGCATGCCCCGAACAGTATCCCGGCGAGCCGCCTGCGTGATCCCCCGGTCCAAGTGGCCCGCCCGGACTAGGATCCGCGCTGCTTTCTGGCCGGATCGACAGATACTGCATAGGAGTGTTCGACGGTGAAGAAATCGAGTGCAGATGTGCGGGGCGAGGTGGGTCATCCGATCATCGACGTTGATGGGCACATGCTCGAGGTGACGGCGGCAGCCGAGCCGTTCGTTCGCGATGCCCTCGGTGACAAACTGTTCCGCCAATGGAATGAGCGGCGCCGTGACGACCAGTTGGAGCGCACCCGGTACGGGTTCGAGGATCGGCAGCGCCGCCGGATTCCGCAGAGTTCATGGTGGGGTGGGGCGCCGGCGTTCAATGCACGCGACCGTGCGACCGCAGCGCTGCCCGCTCTTCTGCACGAGAGGATGGACGAGTTGGGCCTCGACTTCACGGTTCTCTACCCTACGAACACGTTGGGCACCTGTGCGGTGACTGACCCGAGTTTGAGGCAGGGACTTTGTGCAGGGTTCAACGAGTTCTACGCCACCGTCTACCTCGACTACGCAGACCGGCTCACCCCGGCCGGAATCATCCCTATGCACACGCCGGAGGAGGCCGTGGCGGAGCTGGCGCACTGCCACGAACTTGGATTGAAGGTCGTGTGTCTCCCCGAGGGAGTGATACGTCCGATCGATGAGCCATCGACGGGCGTGTCGGCGTGGATGTTTCCAGGGCAAGCTCACTGGTTCGACGCGTTTGGGCTCGACAGCGCCTACGACTACGACCCGGTATGGAAGGCATGCCAGGAGCTCGGGTTCGTGGCGGCGTTTCACGGAGGCCTTACCACCCGGCCAGGAGTGTGCTGGTCGACCAGTAGCTATACAGCCAATCATGTCGGGCAGTTCGCGCTATCGATGTACCCGCTGTGCAAGTCACTTCTCTTTGGCGGCGTCACCCATAGGTTTCCGGATCTGCCAATAGTGTTCCTGGAGTGCGGGGTGTCGTGGGCGGCACAGCTCCTGTTGGACACTATCGAGCACTGGCAAAAGCGAAATATTGATGCGATCCATTCGCGACTCGACCCAAATCTCCTGGACACCGAGGCGATCACCGACTACTTCCAGAGATACGGTCAGCGGATCTCCGCTCTGGCAGCTGAAGGCTTCGTCGAGCAGTTACAGCATCTACCCGTGCACGGGAGCAGCCCGAAGGAGCTCGACGAGTTCATTCATATGGCCTGTGAATCTCCCGAAGATATCGTCCATCTTTTCGTCGACTCGTTCTACTTCGGTTGCGAGGCGGACGACCGGGGCATCGCCGCCGCGTTCGCGCCATTCAACTCGGAGTTCGAATGGGGAAACTTTCCACAACGAGTGCTGTTGTCATCGGATATCGGGCATTGGGACGTTACCGATATGGCCGATGTCGTCTCTGAGTCATACGAGCTGGTGACGGAAGGATACGTAACACCTGAGCAGTGGCGCCAGGTGGTCTTCGAGAACCCGGTCGAGATGTACCAGCGCGCCAATCCAAACTTCTTCGATGGCACGCGGGTGGGCGAGTACTTGAGCGCCTCCTCAGGCCTACGTGGAGACCAGTAACCGGCAGGCCGCCGGTTTCATCGCCGCATCGGAAGCGGTACTCTCTGAAGCTTAGCCACGCGAAGGGTATGTGGGTTGGCGTCTGAGCTGAGGTGTCGGTGTCGAATGGATCTGTGATCACTGGCGACCCGAGCTGATGCTGGCCGACCGGATCAACCAGAAGCTGGCGGTAGCCGTAGTGGCTACTGCCGCCACCTTCATCGTGGTGCTTGACACGACGATCGTGAACGTCACCGTCCCCACCATCGGCCGCGACTTCCACGTCGGTGCCGCCTCGGTCGACAGCGTGGCCATAGGCTTCCTGGTCAGCCTGGCAGTGGTCATGCCAGCGTCGGGATGGCTAGGCGACCGCTTCGGCAACAGGCAGATAATGCTCTTCGCCACTTCCGTCTTCACTCTGGCCTCCGCCCTGTGCGGGGCGTCGGAGAATCTTGAGCAGCTGGTCCTGTTCCGGATCCTTCAGGGCGTCGGCGGAGGGATGTTGATGCCAATCGGAATGGCCATGCTCTTCCACGCGTTTCCTCCTTCCGAGCGGATCCGGGTAGCGGCCATCATGGTCGTTCCCACGGCGTTCGCGCCGGCTCTGGGACCCGTAATAGGTGGGCTACTAACTACCGACGTGTCCTGGCGCTGGGTGTTCTACATCAACGTGCCGATAGGCGTGGCGGCAGTGATCTTCGGCGCCCTCTTCCTGGGCGACCCCCGGCAGGAGAATCCCGGCCGCTTCGATGTTTCGGGGTTCGTGCTCGCCGGAGCGGGCCTGTCGCTGCTGATGTTCGGCGTGTCCGAGGGGCCGGCGAGAGGATGGTCGGATACGCTGGTCATCGCGGCCTGCGTGGCTGGGGTGGCCGGCCTAGCCCTGATGGCCGTGGTCGAGCTTCGCAAAAAGGAGCCCATGCTCGACCTTCGCCTGTACGCAAACCGACTGTTCCGATCGACGCTGACGGCGGTCACCTTGATGTCCATCAGCTTCTTCGGAGTCGTGTACCTGGTCGCCCTCTTCTACCAGTACGGGCTGGGCTACTCGGCTCTGGACTCCGGTCTGCTCGTCTTCCCGCAGGCCATCGGGATCTTTACGGGCGGCCAGCTCGTAACCCGGGTGCTGTACCGGCGATTCGGTCCCCGGAGGATCATGTTCGCCGGCGCCCTCCTAACCGCTTCGATGATGGCGCTGCTGGCCACCGTCGGTCCCGGCACCAGCGTCTGGACCATCCGGTCGATTTCTTTCCTCCTGGGGATGGGAATGTCAGCGATATTCCTTCCGTCGCAGACCGCCTCCTTTGCCACCGTTCCGCCGGCCCGGATCGCACGCGGTACGACGCTGTTCCAATCTCAGCAGCGACTCGGAGCAGCGCTCGGTGTGGCCGGCATCACAACGGTCGCCACGGCTGTAGGCACCACCCATGTAGTGAGCGGCCACCTGGAGCCGAACCTGACTGCTTACCGGGTCGGGCTCCTTTCGGCGGCACTGGTGATGCTCGGCACCGCGCTCGCCGCGCTCTTCGTCAGCGACGCCGATGCCGCCGAGACGATGAGGCGGAGCACCCAGGAGGAGGTGGCGATCATGGAGACCGAGGCCCTCGGGTCCACCTGACCCACGAGCCAAGCCTTACCGGGTCGCAGGAAAATCCTTAGCATGCGGAAATATATATACCTCCGAACCTGACGTTGACGTTAACCGTCAACCAGGGAGGAGACGGCGAGCGAGGTGGGCAACACGGCGGAGACGGCGGGCACCCACTACAAGTGGACCCGCTCTCCCGGGAATGAGGTAGCCGCTCAGATGGTCGACCGCTTGCGGGTCAGGAACCGAAAGTGCCAGTCGGTCATATCTATGGTCGTCTCGCCGAAACCCAGACGCCGAAGACGCTCCGGAAATGTCCCGGGGTCAATAGGCACGAAGATGTCGTCGTCATGACCTTTGCGAATCATGTCCAGATCTCGCGAATCGATACCGACGAAGATCCCGCCGGGTCGAAGGACGCGGCATATCTCGGCAAGAATAAGATCTTGGTGCTCCGCTGTGGGTACATGATGGAGAACAGAGAAGGCCGTTGCCGCAGAGAAGCGATCGTCGGAGAGGCCCGTATTGGCACCATCTCCGCACAGCACCTCAACATTCGTGTTAGCGAGTCGGCGCCGTAGCGCCTCCGCCAAGCTCGGATCCACCTCGACCGCCGTCAATCGAGATACGCGCTCGCGAAGGAGATCCGTTGAGACTCCGGGTCCGGGACCGACCTCCAAGACGTCTTCGCCGAGGTCACCCGCGGCCGCGACCCAAGGCAACATCTCCTGCGCGAGTTGCTCGGCCCATTGCGGGCTCGCGGGAATTGCAGGTGCGTTTCGTTCATGGCCATGATTATCGCTCCGAGCCGGGCGGTGCTGTCTAACCGGACGGTCGTTTCCCATGATCGACGTCATATTGGTGTTGCTTACGCCTCGTGCCCGCATCAACGCTCCCGATGATTGGCCAAACGATGTCGTTGGGAGTGACGTCGCTCTCTCGAGAGGCAGCACCCATGACGCAAAGCGCGATCGAGTGGGCCCGGATATGACCCGCACGCGCTGGATGGCGCTGTGCTTCGCCCTTGGCTCGACGTGCTTCCTTATCGGCCCGTTTCCTGGCTACCAAAGTCTTGTCGGCGGATCGGCAGACGCCATCACGTTCTTCGTCGGCTCCATCCTTTTCACACTCGGCGGTGCGTTGCAGAGCTGGCTGTCCTGGCCGGACCGACACGCGCCTGGCGGCGGAAGGGCCGCCTGGTGGTCCGCCGTCATCCAGTCGGCCGGCACCTTGTTCTTCAACGTCACCACGTATGAGGCGATCCGTACCGCGGTCACGAGCCCCGAATACAACCGGCTTGTCTGGCGGCCCGACTGGCGGGGGTCCGTCTGCTTTCTAGTATCGGGGGCGATCGCCTACCGCGCCTCGCCGAGGCGTAGAGGGCACGGCTGGTTGCCTGAGCGCACCGGTAGAGGATGGTGGCAGCCGGCGGTCAACCTGCTCGGCTGCATCTTCTTTGGGATCTCTGCCGTCGCCGGCTACGTCGTACCGTCGTCCGGATCGATGCTCGACCTGGCAGCGGCGAACTGGAACACGTCGTTGGGGGCGGCGTGCTTTCTTGCCTGCGCCCTCGATACCCTCCATTCAAACCGGCCATCCAAGATGCCGATGCGCCGGCTCTTCCAGGATCTCGAGCGCAGAGTCGAGAGCGATATAGAAGGACGTCCGTCAGCTTAGGCCTGGCCGAGCGATGAGATCGGTAATGTCCGAGGCTCGGAACCATAGAGGAGAGACCATGGCTGATAGTCCCATCCGACTCGACCAGACCACCCGGGCGGCCGTCGCTTCAGGACGGCTCGTCCATCTGGCCACCATCAACCCTGACGGCACCCCCCAGGTGACGTGCATCTACGTCGGGTGGGACGGCGACGAGATCGTCTCCGGCCATCTTGCCGACCACGTGAAACTCCGCAACGTTCGTCGCGATCCGCGCGTGACTCTGTCTATTGAGTCAGACGTCCCTTTCGAAGGCTTCAGCCCCTACATCGTGATCAGAGGGATTGCGCACGTCGAGAAGGGCGGAGCAGTACCGCTGCTCCGCCGCATCACCAACGACCAGTTCCCACCACCAGGAGATGATTGGCCCGATGGGTTTGTCTTGCGCATCTCGCCGCGAAAACTTTCGGGCGTCGGCCCATGGGGTCTTGCTGACTGAAGCGCCGCCCGGCGTCGCAACAGGAGCCCTCTCCACCTCCATCTGCTCGCAAGAGCGGTGTCTTCACGGTGTCATCTATGCCTCGCCTGGAGCAGAGCCTCCTTACTTGTTGCGGGGGTCGTCGACCGGGTCGAGGTATTCAAGACCAAGCGGCCCGATGGCCGACACCTGGGTGACGTACTCACCGGACTTTGCCCAGTGGAAATGAGGGGTACCGCCGGGGAGCACGATGACGGCGCCTGGGGGGTACGCTTGGAGTTCGTCGTCGTCGAACCGGCTCCCCAGGCCGATGTAGAAGACACCGGACATGACCGTGTAGACGCGGTCCTCCGGGTGCTGGTGGGGCATCAGCTTTTCGCCCGAGGGCATCTTGACCCTGATCACATACGGCGCCGGTTCCGAAGGCTCGCCGACCACGATGGCCAGCCGGGCCGACGGCGGGAACGCAGGGAATGGCTTCCAGTCGATGTCCTCAGGGAGCACCGATTTGAAGATGTCTTGGTCTGGCTGGTGATTCACCATCGGTGACGAACCTCGAGTCGGCAAGGGACTGACCCCATGCTGCCACAGCTCCAAGTGTGCACCGCCTCAAACTATTAAGGGGGTGTACACGATGGTCCCGAAGCCGACTGCAAAGTGAATATCGAACGCTGCCGGATATCGCGTCACCGTCAGCAGCTTCCGCCGCCCGCGAACGCGAGCGAGGTGAACGAGATCTGCGCAAGAGCCCCTGCACTGAGCCGATCCAGGTACGCCGGCTGGTACCGGCCCGATCGGGAGGAACCCCCTCGACGCGGGCAGAAAGGGACGCAGGACGGGACCCGCCTGATTCCTCCCGGCTTGACGCATGCCGATATCGGTATATGATAGTGCTCATGGCCCGAGCAGCGACGACGTCGGACGTCTTCAACGCCATCGCCGAGCCGCAGCGCCGGGAGATCCTGGTGCTGCTGCGGGCGGGTGAGCGGCCGGTGACCGAGTTGGCCCAGGACCTCGGGATGACCCAGCCGGGGGCGTCCAAACACCTGCGGGTGCTCCGGGAGGTCGGACTGGTGCGGGACCGCAAGGCAGGCAAGCAGCGCCTGTATGGCCTTGACGCCCGCGGGCTGCGACCGGTTCACGAGTGGACCGGCGGGTTCGAGCGGTTCTGGAACGAGAGTTTCGGCCGGCTGGACGAGTACGTGCAGGACCTCAAGCAGGCAAGGCAGGAGGAGTAGCTGATGAGCGCGACGGGACGAGGAGGGACGGCGCAGTCCGCGACGGCCGACCGCGAGATCGTGATCTGCCGGGTCATCGGTGCGCCACGGGAGGTGGTGTTCGAGGCGTTCACCGAGGTGCGGCACCTGTCGAGGTGGTGGGGACCGGAGGGGTTCACCACCACCACGCGGGCGTTCGAGTTCCGCGTCGGCGGGGAGTGGGACTTCGTGATGCACGGACCAGACGGGACGGACTACCAGGAGTGGATCTGCTGGACCGAGATCGCCCCGCCAGAGCGGATCGCGCTGCTCCACGGTGAGTCTTGCGGCGACCCGAACGCCTTCCAGTCGGTCTTGACCTTCGCGCCCGACGGCGCGGCGACCCGGATCGAGATGCGCACGGTGTTCCCCACCAAGGAGCTGCACGACGAGGCGGTCGAGAGGTACCACGCGATCGAGGGCGGCCAGCAGACCCTGAGCAACCTGGCTGCCTACGTCACCGAGATCGTTCGGAAGGGAGTTGAGGACTGATGGCCGGGAAGGTGTTCTTCAGCGTGACGATGTCGTTGGACGGGTTCATCGCGCCCGAGGAGCGCACGGACGACCCAGATGCGCAGCGCTGGATGGCTCAGTGGATGGAACTGCAGCAGTGGATATTCCCGCAGCGGTCTTTCCGGGAGAATCTGAAGCTCGGCGAGGGCGGCGAGGAGGGGCGCGACAACGACATCGTGCAGGAGACGTTCGAGCGCACTGGCGCGAGCGTGATGGGCAAGCGTATGTTCGACCTCGGCGAGCAAGCGTGGCCGGAGGAGGCGCCGTTCCACACGCCGGTCTTTGTCTTGACGCACGAGAAGCGTGACCCCTGGGAGCGGCCGGGCGGGACCACCTTCCATTTCGTCAACGACGGCATCGAGCCCGCGCTCGACCAAGCCCGCGAGGCCGCCGGCGACCGCGACGTCCGCATCGCGGGCGGCGGCGCAACGATCATCGACCACGTCAACGCCGGCCTGATCGACGACTTCACGATCGCGCTCTCACCCGCGCTGTTCGGCACCGGCATCCGACTGTTTGAGGGCGTGGACGGGTGCCGCGTGGCCCTGGAGCCGGTCCGCCGCGGAACCGACGCAGCGGGTGACCCACCTGACCTACGCAGTCCGGGCACGGTAACTGTGACCTTCTTCAGCGAGCCGTCTATCGACGGGAGAACGTGAGATGCGTGACGCCGCTGGGGGAGCTAACGGCCTCCACCTCGAAGCGCAACTCAAGTTCGCCCAGTCCGTCCCAGAGGCGCTCCCCGCCCCCGAGGACTATGGGCACCATCGCTACGTGCATGTAGTCGATCAGGTCGGCGGCAAGAAACTCGCGGATAGTCGACGGGCCTCCGCCAATGCGGATGTCCCAGCCGCCAGCGGCCTCCCGGGCAACCTGCAGGGCCTGGTCGGGACTGGCGTCGACAAAGTGGAACGTCGTTCCGCCCTCCATCTCGATCGAGGCCCTGGCGTGATGGGTGAGCACGAACACCGGGGTATGAAAAGGCGGGTTATCCCCCCACCAGCCCTTCCACTCTTCGTCAGCCCACGGCCCCCGCTGAGGTCCGAACTTATTCCGGCCCATGATCTCGGCACCGATGCCGCGATCCCAGTTGCTCGCGAAGGCGTCGTCGACGCCGGTGCTTCCGCCCGGGACGCTCTGCGTCTCGTGCAAGCTGCGGAAGCTGCGAGTAGGGAAGAACCATTCGTGGAGCCGGTTACCCGCGTGCCCGAAGGGGGCCTCGAGGCTTTGACCGTCCCCGGTGCCGAAACCGTCGAGGGATACCGAGAAGTTATGGACCCGAACTCGTGACATGAGAAATCTCCTCAACAGTAGAGGGCCGGCCATGGGGCGGCGCCTGCCGCCACGGTAACCGGGCGCTTCGCCCACGTAGACGGTCCGCCCGCGCTCAACTCATCGACGACACAGTCCGACCGGATCCAGGACCAGCCGAAAACGGAGTCGTCCAAACGATACAGCTGTAACTTCTTAAAGAGTCGAGATTGATGCCGAGTTGGCGTCGATGTTGAAGGACCGTTTCGCTTGCTGGACAAGAGGAGGTACGCGGGTGGTGGAGGCCGAGACACGATCTGAGCCCGACGTGGTGACGAAGGTCAGCCCGCGTTCGGTGAGCGAGACGGTGGCCCGGTTCACCGACTTGCTGGGCGCGAAGGGCGTGCGGGTCTTCGCGGTGATCGACCAGGCCGACGAGGCACGTCGAGTGGGGCTCGAGCTGCGCGAGACCGTTCTGGTGCTGTTCGGCAACCCGAAGGCAGGGACGCCTGTAATGGTTTCGTCGCCCCTGGCCGCCCTGGATCTGCCCCTTAAGGTCCTGGTCTGGGCAGACGGGCAGCAAACGATGGTCTCTTACCTGGCAACTGGTGCGCTGGCGGCTCGTCACCGTCTAGGCCCGGAGCTGGCCGCCAATCTTGCCGCCATCGATGTCCTGACCGACGCCTTGGTTGCGTCCTGAAATGGTGGCTTTAGCCAGAGATTCGGGCTAGGTCGATGGGGACTACGAAGAGCCAGGAGCATGATCCAGGGCACGATCGTGAGGAAGGCTTTTGCGCCATGCCAGGCGGGATAGTGCTTGAGTGTTGCCCACAGTCCCGTGGCCGCCCACACGAGCCCTCCAAAAGCCAGTACGGCCAAGACCATGTGGATGACCCCGGGCAGTGTTTGGAAGCGACTCTCGCCTTGATCGGTGGCGAAGAATGGAATGAAAAAGCGCGCCACTGCCGTAACGATTAGTGCCACTACTACTTGGGTCGGGGTGAAGGAATGCAACCGGGCTAGGGCGATGCCCTTTGATCGAATCCGGCTTCCGGGTGACGGCGATCGAACCGGCCGCGGCGATGGCCGCTCTGCTGGGGGCAAAGGTCGGTAGCCACGCCGAAGTGGTCGTGGGCCGGCTCGAGGAGACCGCACTCGCGGGCCCGTCCGACTTGGTGGCTGCTTTCAACTCCTGGCATTGGGTGGACCCGGCCCACGGACTGCAGCGCCTCGTAGAGGCGCTCGGCCCGGGCGGCGTGGTCGCCTTCGTGTGGACCGAGGTGATCTCATGGGGACAAGACCCGTTCGCGGACCGGCTGACTGACCTGTCGGGCGGAGCATCGGAGGGCCGGATGGCGCAAGGCATCAACTCCAAAGACGCGGCCGAAAGCGATCATGAGATCCAAACTCTGATCAACGATGAGTTCGGGGGTACGATCACGAAGGTAGAGGAAGCCACCGTCTACGCCTGCCGGCGCCTCTGAGCGCAGATCAGCAGCGCATTTGGTTATGGCCGCGGAGTCTGCGGGAGCGAAGTATTCGGCGATCGGTGCTAGGACTCCGGAAGGTCGTTCGGTATCCTGTTTCGAGGTGGGGCTAGAGGTAGAAGACTCGGAGAGAATCACCATGGTTGCTATCTACGATCTGGACCCAGAGTCGGTCGCCAACATGGCTCAAGTGAACCTCGCCGACCTGAATACCGAGCCAGACAATCCTGTGGGGAACTTTTCGTTTCACGGTTGCACCGGCGGCGTTTCGGCGTTCAGGGGCCGTCCCCCATGGGAGTTCCACCGCGAAGGCGACGAGCTGCTCTTCATCTTGGCGGGTGAGTCCGAGCTGACGGTTTTTGAGAACGGTGAACGAGAAGTGCGGACACTCCGACCGGGTCAGTTAGCCATTGTGCCCCGAGCTAGCTGGCACTCCAACTTCGCCCCCACCGGGGTGACAATGCTATGGATCACACCGTCCGAAGGCAATGAGCACTCCTGGGAGGCGCCGTCCACCTGAGACGGCCGTGAACCCGACGGTAGCCACCGGCTCCGCGGACCAAATCCGACAGACCTACACCAAACGTTCTGTATGGCGCTCGACTCGGCTTAGGGTGGTGCCCCGCCCGAGGGGCGCGGCCGATCAGGACTGTTGCGTACCCTCGCGGGTCCGCCAGGGGGCTTTCGAGCCTGACCCTCAGCTCGTTGTTGGGCAAGAAGTCGATGGATAGTGTCCTCGTCCAGACCCGAACCGTACCCCCCCGCCGACCGGATCGAGGGTACCTTCTGGTTTCGACGCTTATGCACAAAGCCGGCAGCCACGAAGGCGACGGCGACGACATACGGACCAGCAGTGATCGACCAATCGAAAGTCTGATTAGCCCTGGCCTTCAAGGCCCCGTTCGAAGGGTCTGACGGGACGAGAAACACAAGGCGCGGACCGGACCTCTGCGAGTCAAGGTCGTCGACCGCTCGCCGCCATCGTTGAGGCGCAGCCGTGGCCAGAAAGCGACGACATTGTGTATAGGGTTGGTGGACTGTCGCGCCGTCCGCCGCAGTTTTGACACATCCGCAGAACCTTTGATCGAACCGAGGTGAGCGAGATGCCCAACCAACGTGGTGAGCGTCACGAGACATTGATTGATTCGATTCTTCATCACCATCCCCGACTTGACCAGGACCTATTCCAGATGGACGCACACATGTGGGCGATCCACGGATATATCCCAGTCGACGGTGAGGTGATTTTGGCCGAGTTCGACCACCTTGAGACAGCACGGGCCGTTCTCGCCCAGCTTGCAGCAGCTCAGGATCCAACCACCTTCCGAGGAGGTGACCCGCGATCGCCCTGGTGACCCTGGTAAAGCCAAGACGTGGCCCGGTAGGCCCCGGTCCCGAAGGGACGGGTCGGGACCTTCGTCCCTACCCAGCCACTGGGTCTGTGTACGAGGGTTGTTGTCCGTGGCCCCGGAGAGCCTGTTTCGCTGCCTCCCCCTTTCCAGCGGGACGGGCCGACCGGGCCACGGCTTCAGTTCTAGCTGCAATCGTAAGTGAGGGATGTTCTTCTAAGGCGTCCGTCGACGCCTCTGACCTCAGCGTTGCCGTGTAGATACTGCGAACGATGCTGTCGAGTTCATCGGTGGCGATAGCGAGCCGTTCGGCCACGCAATCCTCGACTCTGCCCGCCACCGATCCGATCTCCAAGGCCGCTGCTCTTACGTGTTCGAGGACGGTCCGGTGAAGTTCGACGGGTTCGGACTCATTGATAGAACTCACCGCTGCAAATCTGCTTCACGACCTGGACTGGGTGACCGGGGCTGCGCGTCAGCGGTGTGGTCGAGGTCTTGGACGCAAGGTGGCAGAGAACCCGAATGGAGCGTACCACCCCAGGGTAGACGTCCTATCGAGACCTGCGTCGGCGCTTGCTCGGTCGAGCCAGTGGATGCATAGTGGTGTTCCTCGTGTCGTCAGGCCCGTCGCCTCTCGGGCCCTCCTGAGCCGTCTGGCGACCTTCTGACCTCACTCAGGCTGGCAGTGTGCTGGCGAACTAGGGTCACCGAAGGGCCGGTCTCTTAGCTAAGCTAAGGCAAAGCCGCTGGTCAGAGCGTTGCCACCACGCACTCGTTGCCCCAGGATCGGTGCAAACGGCCAGGATGACTCCCAGTGCCCCCATTCGGTACAGAGACACCTGCGGCACGTTGCTCTCTAGCGCTTTACCATCAGACCGCCAGCCACCGGCTCCGGGAAACGCCCTAGCAGAGCCGGTGGGGCGGTCCGACGGTCTGTTGTGACATCGAAGACCATACCTAGCGACGTGCCGTCGCCCGTAGAGCCAAAGGTCCCATTCGGGACTGGGGCCGATCAGAACTCGGGACCGATCACCACTGCATCAGGATGCGCCGCCCACCACGCTTCAGCCTCAGGCCCGTCGGCCGGATCGCCGCCGTGAGCGAGGTAGTCGGCCATCATTTCCTGCTAGCGCTCGGCCTGGCGCTGACGGTCTTCGTCGGTCATGCGGCGCTCGCACACCTCCGCCAGGGTGGGCCAGACCTTGGCGGCCGCCGCCCATTCGCGCTTCTTCGCCTTGTCGGGGCGTCGGACATCCAAAGCACGTTGAAGGTGGAGCCAACTTGGCCACGGCAGGCAGCCGCTTCAGGGGCCCACACTCGGGCAGTCCCGTTCCGCTCCTGCGCCGCTAGAGGCGCCTCTGAGGGTAAGCAACTCTGCGACCAGGGAAACGTAACCGGCCTGGCTGGAGATTGCCCGAGGATCCGCTGTAGGCGTCAACCAGGTATTCGCCAGCCGGACCCCCCCTCTTTCCGGCTCCTGCGGCCTTGTACGGACCAAGGTGCGAACTATACGTGCCGGACGAACGTCAGGTCGGTTAACTCTGCCGTCGTAGGAGATCGATTAACTCTGCCGTCACAGGGACGCCATTTTGGGCCTCGGTGTTGGCTGCGTGGTGGGCCTCCACCAACTTGCGTACGTCACGAATGAGACTGTCCGTCTCTGAAATTGCTGAATTCAGTCGAGCGGCCACCGCTGGCTCGCTGCTGAGCTTGCGTGCCGAGGTCAAAACCAGAGCGACGCTGTAAAGCCCGTTGATGATCCTGTCCGCTTGCGAGATCGGGATGAGGAGCCCTTTCGACGAAGCCGAGATTCTGTCCATAACTTCACAGTCCTTGCCGCCTCTAGTGGTGCTGACGTTTACGACCCTACCGCCACTCCGTAGCACTCATGCATCATTCCAGTGCCGGAGGGACTCGCTGCCCCGTCGAGACCGCCGGCCACCGGCTCCGAGAAGCGCCCAGCAGGCCAGTGGAGCGGTCTTAAAGTGTTGTGACGTGCGAGACCGTAAGCGCCACGATGCCTACTGCCGTAGGGCCAAAGGTCCTATTCGGGACACCGGGGCCAACCCGGACTCGTCGTCGTTCGCCGTTACTGGCACAAGCTCACCGGCCACGATGCGACCGATGATGGCCGCAGCTTCCCCGTCCTTCTGTTCGAGGAAGCTTGCATAAACCTGCATGGTGGTCGAGCCGTCAGCGTGGCCCAGCCGACCGGCCACAGTCCGGGAGTCGCTCCGTTCGCGAAATGGTCCTCTGGCGGCAATCCAGGGAAGTGTCATTTCCGGGGGCGAGCAGACTCGACACAACGGGGGAGACAGGATCGGGCGGCGCAACCGTGCCCGGTCCGGATGCGGTGGATGGTCCTCATCACCCTTCTCCGACGCCGTGTCAATCCCGGGGAATGGCCCCGACCTGATCGGAAATCCTCAGACGCCTCCAGGCATTCGCCGAGTCGGATCACCGATCGCTCGGATACCGAAGAAATTTCTTTCGGTGCACCCCGTGTCCCGCCGGGCGGGGGCATCCACCGCGGCCGGGTCCACTCGTGACCACCCGGTCGACCGCAGCGCGGCTCGTCGGAGGCGACGACGACGAGGAACGTCCCTCAGGGTTCTGAGCTACCCGACTCTCACATCGCCGATCCAGTCGCAGCCCATCCACACCTCACACACACGGCCAAGCCTCAGGATCCCCAGCAGCCTTCAGCCCCAATCCCTTATCAGGCAGCCCCCAACGACAACCACGGCCCCGTTCTGAGCCACCTGTTCGTTCTGACCCACCTGTTCGTTCTGAGCCACACCCCCGTTCTGAGCCACACCTCTGGCACTCGAAGGAGGAAGACCGCGAGAGCCACGCCGTCGGCGCCCCCTGAGCGCCAGGTCCGGCGTCGGTAAACGCTCAAGTTGCGGATATGGGCGGTATTTGACGCCGTTCAGCTTGCGGGAAGGGCACCTTCTTCTTCCGAGGGTCTGCTACACCAACGTGGCCAGGTCGGGCACCACGTCATCGCCGTCGGTCGGGGTCGCGCTGTCGGGCGGAAGCGTCGCCATGGCCGCGCCCGCCGACGGTTCGCGGAAGAGGCTAACGGCGATCAGGGCAAGGTTGCCTCCTGCGGCAGCTCCGATAATGGTGGTGACGAGCCCGAACAGCCCGGATATCGCGGTGAACCCGAGCCACCCTCCGAGCAAGGCGCCGGCGGTTGCGGCCAGCAGACCGAGTGACTTGGTGGCACGATCCCAGTCGCGGTGAGTCCAGGCCAGGAAGAGGCCCAGCGCGATCAGCCCGCTGGGGGCCAGAATCCGGAGCAGTTCACTGGCCAGGGACAGCGCGGGCCAGAGCGTCAGGACGACTAGGGCTGCTCCGAAGAAGCCGCCGAGCCCGAGCACGACCGGGACGATGGTGCGGGCCACGACGCCGGTCTTGCGCCCTGCGGAACCGTGCTTGCGTACCCGGAGCGCCACCCAGAGCAGCGACAGGGCAGCCAGGACGACGACGCCGCTCACTGCCCCAAGGATGTCTTTGGCTATCGATGTCTGCGTTTGCGATGTGGCGAAGCTGACCTTGTTCGGGGTGTAGAGGGACGTGTCGACCTGGCCGGTGGCGTAGAACGTGGTCAGCAGCTGCGTGCTGGCGCTCGGCTCGTAGGAGTCGAAGTCGTCCACGTGCCCGAGCCCCGACAGGATGACCTGATGCCCGTTGGGGAGGTGCGGCAGCAGCTCCTTCGTGGCGTTCTGGGCCGGCGTTTCGAAGTCGAGCGTCCCGCCGATGAGCAGCGTCGGGACGTTCGAGTTCTGCACGCTGGTGTACTGGTTCTCACCCGGATTGGCCGGCCAGGCGTGCGCCAATCCTCCTGCCCCCCACAAGAACTCCCCGAGGGGATTGCCGATGATCGAGCCCCGGTCCGCGCCGGAGCTGAAATAGCGGTCGACGGGCTGCGCGTCGGCCATCCCGATGCTGGCAAACTCGCCCCAGACGAACGACGTGGGGAGGATGAGACCGGCCATATTCGATAGCAGCCAAAAGCCGCTCGGGTTGCCATGCGCGGCGGAGATCCACGAGTTAAGGGTCATCGGCCCAGACAGTGGCGAACCGGTCGCCTCCGTGAGCCCGAGGAACGTCCCGACCAGGACATTGCCCGGCTTGATCGGCAGGAAGTACCACCGGCTCGGCATGTGCGCCGCCGTGTGCTGCATGCTGGCGGCGAGGTTGGCGGTGCGGGCCCGGCAGGCAGGCTGCTGCGCGCACAGCGCCGAGTAAGCCTGGATCCCCTGATCGATCTCGGCACCGCTGTAGATGTAGTTCCCGGGGGGGTTGACCCCGACCATCACCGAGCGGTCGACACTGTTCGGGTACCGCCACTGGTAGATCATCCCGAGACGGGTCCCGGCGCTCTCGCTGAGCAGGTCGATGCGCTGGTAGCCGAGGGCGACGCGAGCGGCCTCGATGTCGGCGGCCTGCTCCTCCAGCGTGTAGCCGGCGAGGTCAACGCCGGATCGCTCAAGGCGCTGCGCGCACGAGGCGAAGGCCTGGGAGTACGCGCTCAGCGACGCTTTGGCGAGGAAGTCGGCGGATTTCTCCAGCGCCGCCGTCACCTCGGGACAGTTCAGCACCGAGGAGCCGTCCACGCCGCGGTAGCCGACCATGACGACATCGTGCTGGGCGGCCAGGCGGTTCGCTTGGGGGAACGTCATGTTGGTTATGCCCGGGCCGCCGTTGAGATGGAAGATTGGCGCCAGCGGGTGGGATGAGCGAGCCAGGATCCGGGTCACCGGCAGCGCGATCAGGCGCGACCGGGGGTCTGCCCGGTTCTCGGCCACGACGAGCGTTCCGCAGTCGGCGCGGTAGCCGCCGCCCTCGGTGCACGGGTGCATGGTCAGCTGGCCGGCGTGCGCACCCTGCGGGACCGAGACCGTTTCCGAGCTGGACGAAACTCGCAGGTAGATAAGTCCCGTCAACAGGACCATGGTCACCAGCAGACCAGCGAACCGTGCCCAGGTGAATCCCCGTGGACTCTGGGGCGGTACTGGGTGGTCGACTGCCACGCTCTTGCCGTGGCGCTTAGTAAGACGTCTTGCCTTGATCATTGGCTTCCTCTCGTCGGTGTTCCAGGTCCTCGAGGCATCGAACCTAAGGTGCGATCGCGAGATCGGCATCGTCGGGAGGCCGGATCGCGGCTCCTACCATCCGGCTGTTTTGACTCCTACTTAGGTAGGAGGCGGGAAAGGAGGGGGTGGAGTACGTTCAGCGCGTGAGCCGAATCGAACATCTCGCCCGCACGTACTGGTTCGACCTGCTGATCGCGCTGCTGGCGATCGTGGCGATCCTTGACGTTGTGGTCGCACGCGGCTCGTCCGGCGCTCCGACAACGACGCTGTGGTTCTGCCTTCCCGCGCTCGCGATCCTGGTGCTACCCGTGTTCGCGCGGCGATGGTTTCCGTTTGCCGGACCGGCGGCGTACTGGCTTTTGGCCGCGGGAATCTCGTTCGTCGACCCGCTGCTGATCCCGTACCCCGAGTCCCTCTTCCCGATCGGGCTGGCGGCCGCATTCCTGCTCGGGAACCTTCGGGACGTCCGGCGGGCCGGCCTCGGACTGGCGATCGTGGTCGGCGCTACGGCGACCCTCATCTACAACATCCCCGGACACTCGGTCGACCAGCTCGTCTTCATTCCCGTCGACTTCGCCGTCGCCTGGGTCGCAGGCCTTGCCGTCCGCGCGCGGGCCGAGCAGGCCGAGGTGGCGGAGTCACATGCGACACAGGCCGAGCAGGAGCGGGATGCAGCGACGCGCGTCGCCGTGGCCGAGGAGCGGGCGCGGATCGCCCGCGAGCTGCACGACATCGTCGCGCACGCCGTCAGCGTGATGGTGCTGCAAGTCGGCGCTGTCAGGCACCAGCTCCCCGACGCGATGGCCGAGGATCGCGATGCCCTCAGGAGTGTCGAGCAGGCCGGGCGCGGCGCGCTGGCGGAGATGCGCCGTCTGCTCAGTGTGATGCGCCGTGACGGCGACGGCGTCGAGCTCGCGCCTCAGCCCGGCCTTGACGGCCTCGACTCCTTGGTGAAGGAGATCGGCCGCGCCGGACTTCCCGTCGAGCTGCACCTCGACGGGGAGCGTTTCCCGCTCCCGCCAGGGATCGACCTCTCTGCGTATCGAATTGTTCAGGAGGGTCTCACCAACGCGCTCAAGCACGCCGGCGCCAGCCACGCGGAGGTCACCGTCCGGTATGCGCCGGACGAGGTAGGGATCGAAGTACGCGACGACGGCACCGGCACGACGCCGAGCGACGGCTACGGCCACGGACTGATCGGCATCCGCGAGCGCGTCAGACTCTACGGCGGCGAGATGACCGCAGGCACGACAAACGGCGGCGGGTTCACGCTCAGCACCCGCCTCCCACTCGCCCCAGACCGGCCATGACGATCCGAGTCCTCATCGCCGACGACCAGTCCATGGTCCGCGCCGGCTTCCGAATGCTGCTCGCCGGCGAACAAGACATGGAAGTCGTCGCCGAAGCAAGCAACGGACTGGAAGCGGTGGCCAACGCGGCGCGGTTTGACCCGACCGTGATCCTGATGGACATCCGCATGCCAGAGCTCGACGGGCTCCAGGCCACCCGCCGGATCCTGGCCACCGACAACAGCGCGCGGATCCTGATCCTCACCACCTTCGGACTCGACGAATACATCTACGAAGCACTCAGCGCCGGCGCGAGCGGATTCGTGCTCAAAGACGACCCCCCCGAACAGCTGATCGAGGCGGTCCGCACCGTCGCCGCTGGAGACGCGCTCCTCTCACCGGCGATCACCAAACGCGTGATCAACCAATTCACCCGCATCCCTCGCCACGAGCCGCCGAAAGAACTCGGCGAGCTCACCGCACGCGAGCAAGACCTCCTCCGGCTCATCGCCCGCGGCCTGTCCAACGCAGAGATCGGCGCGGAGCTCTACATCAGCGAGACGACCGTCAAGACCCACGTCACGCACATCCTCCAGAAACTCGGCCTCCGCGACCGCGTCCAAGTCGTCGTGCTCGCATACCAGACCGGGCTCGTACGGTGAACCACGCCCACCTAAGCTCCCCTGAGAGGGGCGCAAGCGCGACTGCCGGGGCGCTCACTATCGTGAGCGCCCGCCTGCGGCACCTCGGGGATGCTCCCGGGTGGTGCCAACGCGAGATATTGGGACGGTGGTGTCCCCAGCTGCTCGCGGAGGTGCGCATCCGTTTTGGGCACCGGAAAGGGACCCGGGGTGACTAGACGGGTCGCTGCACTTGGTGGACCGCCCGAGGGCGCGTGGCTGTCACCCGGGCACGTTCTTCGTGTCGGGTCTCCAAGACGCCCGACGCTTGTCGAGACTATCGAAGAGCTACTCGGACCGGTCGTGCCAAGATCGCTGCATCCAGGCCTGGAACCGCGGGCATCGTAGAAGAGAGGCAAGGAGGAGGTCGAGTCATGAATGCGATCGAGACCGACTACCTGGTGATCGGGGCGGGAGCAGCGGGCATGTCCTTTACCGACGCCCTGATCGACGCGGACCAGGACTCCGATGTCGTCATGGTGGACCGCCGACATGCCCCTGGAGGTCATTGGAACGATTCTTACCCATTCGTGCGCCTCCATCAGCCGGCCGCGTGCTACGGCGTCAACTCGCGGCCGCTGGGCAACGACGAGCTCGACGAGCGCGGCCTCAATGCCGGGCTGTACGAGCAGGCGGATGGTGTGGAAATCTGCGACTACTTCCGCAGAGTGATGGAAGAGCACCATGTGGCGTCGGGACAGGTGCGGTTCTTCCCGATGTCCAACTACTTGGGCCTCGAGACCTCGGATGTCGCGTTCGTCGCCGCGCTTACCGGGGCGACGACAGAGGTGAAGGTCCGACGAGCCGTCGTTGACGCCCGCTATCTCGAGCCGACGATCCCGTCACGACAGACACCTTCGTTCACTGTCGACACGGATGTCCGGTGCGTTGCTGTGAACGAGCTGGCCGACGTGCGTGAGCCGGCGACCGGCTACACGATCATCGGGGGCGGCAAGACTGGCTCCGATGCCTGCACTTGGCTGCTCGCAAGCGGTGTCGACCCTGACAACATTCGTTGGATACGGGCCCGCGATGCCTGGATGTGGAACCGAGCGCAAGTCCAGCCACTCGAACTTGTGACCGACACTATCGACGGCGTGTCGCGCGGCGTTGAAGCGTCGGCACAGGCCGAGAGCGTGGACGACCTGTTCGCGCGCCTTGAAGCCTGTGGCCAGCTGCTCCGTCTCGATCCGAATCTCGCGCCGACCATGTACCACGCTGCAACGTTGACCGTCGCCGAGCTCAGGCTTCTGCGGACCATAGAGAACGTTGTTCGACTCGGTCACATCAAGACGATCCGGGCGCACGAGATCGTGCTCGAACAAGGAGCGATCCCGACCGACCGCGGCCAGCTGTATGTCGACTGCTCCGCTGCGGGGCTTGGCAAGGCCCCAGCTCGCCCGATCTTCGAACCTGGCCGCATCACCCTCCAGTGCATCAGCACTGTCTTCCCCACCTTCAACGCTGCGGTCATCGGCTACCTGGAGGCCAGTCGAGGCGATGACAAGGTCGCCAAGTCCCGCCTCTCGCCCACGAATCGTTATCCGGATGCCGCGCAGGACTGGATACCGAACATGCGTGGCCAGCTCGAGTCCCTTAGGCTCTGGAATGAGCAACCCGACATAGCGGCGTGGTTGGAGTCGAGCCGCCTGAACATAGCCCGAGGGATGTTCGACAAGGCCCGCCAACCTCGAATGGCTGAGGCGATCACAAGACTCGTCACGTATACCCAAGGCGCGGTTGCGAACCTCGAAAGGCTTGACGCCGCCGCAGCTTTACGACCGGACGCGACGTTGTGACATGACGAGAGGCCACTCACTTTTCGCGACTCAGGACGGTGTCCAGCACCCCCACATCCCGTGCGCCGGCTGTCCACAATCGCCGGTTTGCGAGGACTTACCCAGGTCTGGGCGATGTGCAGCTGGCGCAGCCGCTCGGCCAGCATTTCCTCGTCGGCTCTGCCGGCGTCGATGTCGATGAGCTTTCTGCGGCTAGCCCGTCCACGAACCAAGGTGACCGATTGGCGGGGTACGCCGAACGTCTCCGCGATCACCGCGAGCGCTGAACGAGTCGCCTTTCCTCCTTCCGCAGGCGAGATGACTCGGACCACAAGCGCGCAGTCGTGCGTTCCACCCACGACCGTCCGCGAAGCGCTTGGTCGTACATGAATCTCTAGACGCACGTCATCAGTGTGGCCCGAGTTCACCGACCTCGCTGGGATCCGGTCGCGATTCTGCGCTCGTCGCGACTCGCTCGACGCACGCCACCCGGAGCGCCGATCGCCGATTACGAGTCATTCCAACCCGACCCGCCGTAGTCCGGCGCGCTGTCGTTCTGGCGCGTAAAGGCGGTGTCAAGAAGGACGGTCACTTCCTGGGGGAGGCATCCAGCCCCGCGTCGTCCACTCGTCGTGGGTGTCTTCGATCTTCTCGATACGCCGATGAAGATTCACCACGTGGTCGCTCAGGTCGTGAATCGCCTTCGTCAGGTCACTCGCAACCTCTGAGGGGAGTTGAGCTTCCCCCGTTAGGTACTTCCCGATTGACGCCTTAAGGTCTTCGATCTCGTGCTCGACGCTTCGTTTCTCGCCAGGTTGTGCCATGGCCTTGAGCCTAGGGTCGTGACCAGGGTGATCGAACAGCTCCAGCAAGAGGCGGGCTCGGATCACCGAGAAAGCGGGTGGACGGAAGTGCCTTCGCTCACACGCCGATCTGTGCCGAGTGCGGGCTCGGCAAAGTCGGGCTGGGGGCGCGAGCCGCGATGAGCATTATGGCGCTTACGAATCCTCCCTGCCTTGGGCTACGGAAGGCTCGGTCCGCCCGACAATGGGATTGGCGAGAGCGTTGTTGATCGAGGCGAGGCCGTCGACGACGCCTTGCTATGAGCGCCGGAACAGCAACCGTGCGACGTGGCGGAAAGGCACAATCAGGTACACCGCGATACCGAGGTACAAGGCCATCGCCACTTCTGGCAAGACGAGCCCGACGAGGATCGCGATCGCATACCCGATGATCACGGGCAGTAGTTTTCGTCGCGGTCCCTGGACCTCATCGCCGTCTCCTTGCGGGGAGTAGAGGCGCTCATGCCGTGCATACGCGTCTAGGGCGGCCCCCAGGATGCGGATTGCCAGCAGTGTCAGCCCGTAGATCGTGACCGCGACACGTTCGGCTCCTGTGTTGTGCAGGGCGTCTGCGACGAGGCGGGTCGGGAACGGCAGGAACGCCACCACGAGCAGAACGAGCAGGTTGATTTGCAGGAGGATCGGATCTGACTGGGCGAGCCGGTCGGTCAATGCGCTGTGGGCGAGCCACGCTGCGCCGCGGTCAGGAAGCTGGCGACGTACGCCAGGTAGGCAGGCCAGGCATGGAGTACCTGCTGTAACGGTGTGCCCGGTGGGTGGACCGCGATGTCTAGTACGAGCAGGGTGGCGGCGATGGAGAACACGCCGTCGCTGAAGGCCGTAAGCCGGTCGGTACCGAGAAGCCGACGTCCAGGTGGCATGCCTCCGTCATCTGGCATGGCAGGCCGGGACTCCAAGCACTCTGGAGGACGCATGCGTCCCAGCCGCCCTCATCGTCTCAGGCGTCACGGCTCCTATTGTCTCATCTGCAAGCGCTGAAAAGCTGGACCAAGCCCAGTTCGACGGGCACGTAGTCGGATCCTCGCTCGCCGGTCCGCGGCGAACGTTTCCGACATCCTCAGCCGCTCCGATCGCCGATTCTGCTCGCCGCATCTTCGCGCTGGCGTAATCGATTGAGCGCGCGTTCGGCGCTTCGGCCGGCCAGCAGGCAATCGGAGCCCTTCTGGGACTCCTAGGTCATAGCGCTGTGGGCCCATCCGGAACTGCCTTCTCAGTGGCCTCCAGGTGCTCAGAGGCCGACTTCAGGTCGTAGTACTCTCGCCACCGGCGGATGCGCCCCGAGGCGTCGACTTCGAACACGCCCACTACTGCAACGGCAAGAGGCTTGCCGCCAAGGTCAAAGCGGTCGACTCGCTCGACCATGACGGTGCGGCCATCAGAAGCCAGCGCATTCACCTCGATGACGACGCTGCCGAAAGTCATCTGCTCTTCAAGCTCGGCCTTGATGGCGTCGATTCCGTGGCATAGGCGCTGCCGGGCGCCGTCCTCGAAGACGGCGTCCTCGCTGAAGAAGCGGAGGAACTCATCCAGCTGAGGCTGTTCCCACGTGGCCAGAAAGTCTCCTACAACGATGGCTGCGGCATCGGTCATTCTTGGTGCCCTTCGACGTCCCGGTCGTTGTGACCCCTGCAGCGTAGCTGCGGTTGCTCCACGGGGCCGACGTCGCAGCCACGCCGGACGAAGAAACGCCCGGCGCACGATCGCCGATTCCGCGCTTGTTGATGACGGCTTGGGAACGAGCCGTCGGAGCTGCAGATCCGGGTGTTCGGCGTTGCTCAGCTAGCTGTGGCCACCGCTGATGGGCGGCGTCGATATGCTACGGAGCCGTGGGGGCACAGCCACGAGTGCTGGTGGTGGGCGAGGGGATAGCCGGTCTCACGTTTGCTGCAGCCGCAGGGTGTGAAGGCGTGGAAGTTGAGTTGGCCGAGCAGCTCGCGGCGGTGGGCGCTGGGGCAGCCGGGATCGGAATGCATCCCAACGCCATGGCGTGCCTGGACCGCATTGGCGTTGGTGACGCGGTGCGCGCCGTTGCCACTGAGCTTGATGCCTACTACATGATGAACCCTGACGGCTCGGTAGTGGCTAGTCAGCCATACACGGCGATTTGGGGTACTCCGACCCTGGCGGTGCACCGCACCGACCTGGCCGATGCCCTAGCTGGTGCTGTCGAACCCGGTGCCGTCGCCTTCGGGCGCAAGGTGCGATCCGTTGAAGTGTCCGCTAGTGGGGTCTCGGTTCGCTTTGATGACGGCGTCGCCCAGACCTACGACCTGGTCGTGGGGCGGACGGGGTCCGGTCATGCGTGCGGTCGGCGGTCATAGGAGACGACTACGTCCGTTACGGCGGTGCGTGTTTCTGGCGGACAACGCTTTCCTCACGCATCGTCGAGCAAGCGACGGGCATCCGCCTGGACGGAGGCAACATCGGCCTGATTCCCTTGGTGGGTGGTCGGACGCATTTCTTCGTGCAGTTCTGGATGGCCGAGCCGCTCCAAGACGCTGTCTTGGGCCGAGTCGAGCGACTTAAGGCACGGGTGGGGCAGGCGTTGCCTCTCGGCATGGAAGCCCTGGCTCTACTGCCGGATGATCCCGACGTTCATTTCGGCATTCTGGAATGGGTGGAACCACCTACCTGGGGATCCGGCCCGGTCGTGCTCATCGGAGACGCCGCCCACGCCATGGCGCCGGTCCTGGCCCTCGGAGGGGCCATGGCCATCGAAGATGCCGTAGTCCTCGCCGACGAACTCGCTCACCGGCCGCTAGACCAAGCGCTCGACGCCTTCCGGACCCGCCGTGACCCCAGGGTGCGCTTTGTACAGGAACGAACGGAGGTCACTGTTCGGCGGGCAAGTGGTCACCGAACTGAAGGTGAGCCAACCGATCCGATTGAGTTCAACCGGCGGAACTACCGGCCACTCTTGGAACCTCCTTGACGCGTCACGCCCGCCCCGCGCCGGGTGCCCCCGATTGGCAGCGATCTAGTCCGATCGTCCCGTGTGACCAACTGGATCCCGTAGCTCTCAGACAGAACAGCGCTCTTTTGCGGCCCTGTCAGCTTGAGAAAATGGGAGGAGAGTCTGCGACGACTTCCGGTGCAGCGCATAATGCCCGTTGATCCGCGTGCCTGCCCCCGCAAGGATTGACCTTTCTGCCGCCAGATCGACGGTGTTGTGCTCGTCCTCGACGTCCGCTGCGAGCGCCGAAAGTACGCCCATAATCCCGCCAACGGTCATCCCCTATCCGCGGTGCCCGTAGTAGCCCGAATCGCCGGATCAGCACTCAGTATTGGATGTCGAGGGCGTAACGGAGGGCTTGGTCGAGCCTGATCCGGGTTTCGAGGTCGAGGTGGCCAACTGCTTCTGAATCCAGGAGCGTGGTGGGAATGGTGATCAAGTTGTCGCAGCTGATGACGCTCTCATCGGGAAGTCCCTCGGCGGGCCCGATTTCAACCTCGGAGCGGAGACCACGGATCGTTCGAGTGATCGGCGCGCAGGTGATGGCGGTGAGCACCTCGATGGCGGCGTCACGGGTGAGGACGCAGACAGGCCGCCGCCCGGCCGGCAGTCCCAGGTCGGCCCAGATGATGTCACCGCGCTCTACCACTCGGGGGCGGTCAGTGAAGCCAGCCGCGAGGCGGCAGAGACGATCGCCGGATCCTGGGGCAACCGCCGGTAGGACTCCTGCAGCGCCCGGTCCGCCTCGGCGAGTTCGGCGGCTTCGAGGACTGCCGCAGCGCCGCGACGTAGTAGGTCCGAGCGATTGGTTCCCTGCTGCTCGGCCAGTCGGTCTAGGCGGTCGACGAGGTCGTCGTCGAGTTGAACGAGCACTTCTCTCCGTCCCATGACCATATGGTACATCATATGGTCAATCGTTCGGACGACAGCGAACCGCGAGCCCTCCGCAGCGTTTGCCGCCACCGCCGCCACACACGAGGTGGACCCGATGCAGGCGGCCGGGCTCCCCCATGTTTCACCTGCCCGCCGCCCGCGCAGCGACGATGCGAGATCCGAAGCGGTTCGCGTCGTCGGGGCGGGGAGGCGGATGATCAGGCGGTGACGGTGGCCGCCTCGACGGCTTGGGCCACGCTTCCTACGTGGATCACCTCGACCTTTTTCGGCTGGGCCTGTTCGGCCACGGGGATGGTGATCGTGAGCACCCCGTCGTGGTAGATGGCGGTGATGTTGTCCCGGTCCAGGCTTTCCCCCAGGAACAACTGCCGGCTGAAATCGCCTTGGCCCCGCTCCGCCACCAGGACTTCGTCACCTTCGTCTCGCAGCCACGTACGCGTGGCCCGCATGGTGAGTACATCTTTCTCGACAGTCAAGTCGATCGAGCCGGGATCGGCACCGGGCAGATCGAAATCAACCTTGAACTCGTTACCCCGACGGTATGCGTCCACCGGGACTTGGCGAACTCGGCGCTCGCTCAGCAACTGCTCGGTGATCCGGTCGAACTCGCGGAACGGTTCGAATCGCATCAACATGGTGAATCCTTTCCTTGACGCTCGAACAGCTGACGGTCTGCGACCGAGGTGCCTCGAACGTCTGAGGAGCATCATACTCTAGTTCCCCGACACTAGCAATCTATTTCTAGAACTACTCAGCTAAGCTGAGGTTATGCCCCAGTGGAGCTTCCTCACCAACCATGCCCGGGTCCTGGTGTGCATCGCCCATGACCCAGGGGTGCGCCTGCGCGACATCGCCGCCGCGGTGGGCATCACCGAGCGCAGCGCCTATGCGATCGTGACCGACCTGGTCGCGGCGGGCTACGTGGTCAAAGACAAGGACACCGACGGGCGTCGCAACCGCTACCAGATCCAAACCCACCTGCCCCTCGGGGAAGCCATCGGCCGGGAACCAAGCATCGGAGAGATCCTGGACATACTCGTCGACAACAACAGCCCCACGAGGGCGTCGGCGAACGGATAGGACCCGCACACTGCACCCGGACTCGGTGAAAGAACTCTGTCCAAACCTTCTTCTCGCCACCCAGCCAAAACGAGCGAGGATTGAGACAGGCCAGCACCACCGAAGCGAAGGTCCTGCGTGCAGCGCCATACGAGCACCGGCGTCGGGGCCGGACGTTTGCTTGGTATTTCGTGCGCTGCGAGGCCGCCCATCGCGGCATCTCTTGGAGGATGCTGTGGATGGCTTGGGGCAGGTGGCCGCGAAGGGCAGAGTTGGAATCTCGGTTCCGCTGGAGTGCTCTGCTTCGCGTTCGGCGATCGGCGGAACTCAGCACGCAGGTGATGCCGGGACCGGCACCGAGCGGGCCACGGCCGGAGCAGCCACCGGATGCTTGGTACATCTCACTTGTCGCAACGACCCCACCGACCGCCCCCGCCAGTGCCACAGCAGGACCCGCCAGCCAGAACTAGCGATAGCGCCGATCAGGATGTCGCCGCGCTGTTGCCCGACGCCTCGGCTCGAACGCCCGCAGTATCCCCCGCGATCACGCAGAGAACGCCTTCGTGGTCGCCCTGGTCGAGCACCTACGCGTCGGCGTAGATAGGGCGGCCAGCCAGGCTTCCCACGAAGGTCGCGCTGTTCGAGGATGCGGGACCAACGGCGAAGATATTGGCTATGTGGCGGGAGCCTGCCGACGGCGGGCCTGTCGCCGGAGCCGCCGACGGTCAGCCTGGGTGAGCCCACCCCACGTGCCGTCCAGGGATGGGCCCTGATTCAGGGCCCATGCCCCGCAGGCGGCGCATACCAGGCAGCCGGCACAGATGCGTTTTGCGGTTTCGCAGCTGTCGCCTTCGTGAGCGAACCAGTCGCCCTCGGAATGTTCACGGCAGGCGGCCTGGCCGGTGCCACGCGCGGTGGCGACGGTCGAGCAGGTCGAGCACGTTGCCGATGGTTGATCCGTCGTCGTCCCAGGGCCGCCCGACCAAGACTGTCATCTCGTACATGTCGGCCACTACATTCACCCTTGTCTCGCTTCGTCTCGTGCGGCAGGGTCTAGGCGGCGCTAATGGCAAACGTTACACCCGCCGAGCGGCGAAGAAAGCCGAACTCGATATTTTCGTCGGGGACCGGCTCGGACCTCGGCAGGTCCACAGCCGACGACCGTTCAATCGCGGCGGTCCCCGCCCTGCTGGAGCTCTACGGACCCCATCACGCCTGAAGAAGAGACCTACTAGGCCGCTGCCGTGCAGGTGGCTGCTGGCGGCCGAGTTGAAGTCCCCGCCCACGAGCCTTGCTGGTTTCCGGTATGTCAGTGGACCATAGGTTTGGCGCTCGATGCCGAACCTTTGCTCTCCGCCCTCAGCCTCCGGGTGCGGGCTGGTCCGGGTTGTTGTCGTCGCGGCGGGCGTCGACGGCCGCCTGGTGGGGGGCGTCGGGGCCGAAGCCGACGCCGATGGTCTGGTCTGTGCCCCGACGTTGCTGGTGGACCAGGGCGTATCGGACCTGGCGGTCGGCGTCGGTCGGCTCGCCGAGAGGCAGGGCCCGGGGGTACAGCGACCGCTCCAGGACCGGGTTGAGCTCGGCCGCGTAGATGCTGAATTTGGACAGCAGCAACAGGAACAACACCAAGCCGATGACCGACCCGAAGGTGCCGTAGGTGTTCGACGCGTTCTTCATTTCATGGGTGACCAGTCCGATGCCGACGGTGATGAGCAGCGTGAACACGATGGCCCCGGCGATCGCCCCGGGCAGCAGGGCCCGGGTCCTGATCACCTTGGGGGTGAGCACCGCGAACGCCGCGTAGTACAGGCCGACATTAACGACCACCAGGGCGGCGACGACCAGGACCCGCAGGGCCAGGCTCTCCGACGCCTCCGTGGCGTAGCTTGAGGCGAAGGCGTTGATCAGGAACGCCCCGCCGATGATGAGCAACGAAGCCAGGCTGCACCCCAGCCGGGGCAGGAACCCGGTCCGCTCCGTCTGGGGGACGTTCCACACCGAGGCCATGGCCTCCTGGGCGGTCCGGGTCAGCCCTTGGGCGCCGTAGAGGAGACCGACCAGGCCGATGACCAAGCCCAGGCCGTGCCGTGCAGGCGGCTGCTGCCGGCCGGGTTGAAGTCGGCTCCCACGACCGGGAACTTGTGCAGGGTAGAGACGATGCCGCTGCCCAGCGACTTCTGGCCGATGAATCCGAAGACCGTGACCACTATCAGCAGCAAAGGGAAGATGGCGGTAAAGCCATACCAGGCCAAGCTGACCACCGACGGGTTGGCGTTATCGTCACCGAGCTTCTTGACCACACCGTAAGACGATCCAGCCAGGCGGTTGCGCCGCTGCCAGCGGTCCACCAAGCCCAGCAGCGGCCGCCGCGCCTTGGTCATGGGGGTCATCACTGGGCTCGGCCCACCGGACCCATCACCGTTGCTGACCGCGCTCGCCTCCCTCGCAGGTGGCCTGGCATGATCCGCGGCGTGGGCCGCCGGATCTGGCCAACTTGGGGCTGCTGGGGTGCGGGCTGTTGTCGTCGCTTGGCGCCCTGCCTTGTTGGTTGTCGTCATAGCTGATCCTCGTATTGAGACGAAAGAAATGAGCCCTCTGGGGTCAGTGGCTAACTGCCGAACGAGGGCCGGCGATGGCCCCGGTGCGTCGCCTAGGCCCTGCGTCGGCGCAGCGTCATGAACAGGATCACGGCGACCAGGATGAGAATGATCACTCCTACACTTATCGCGGTGCTCCGCTGACGTTCAGCGGATAAGCCGACCGGCGATAGCGCCGGTGGGGTCATGACGAAACGACGATGTCGACCACGATCGGCAAACAGCCGCCACTGCGATGAAGTAGATGTCGCGTTTGAGCTGTCGGGGCGATCAGGGGTGCGGGAACAGGGCGCGCCGATGCGGCAAGCCCGCTAAACGTGAGACTCACTGCAACCTCCCTGATCGGCAAACGCAACCATTCATGCGCTACCTGGGTCCAGAGCAACGCTCCCGGAGGGTGCCGAAAGCTACGGCAGAGTCCAGCACGGTACGGGCGAACACCCCTGTGTCAAAACCAACACTACACGGAATACCGCCCCCAGTAGAACAGGCCGCGTCTCTAACGACACGTCGAGCCCACAGGCCGAGCGGGCTGGGAGCTGCGATGCCGGCTAGCGCGGCAGCGTAAGAAGCGCGCCTCCGATAACCGAGATAGGTCCCCGCGGCCCACGGCAGGGTGTAGACCGGTCTGTGACAGGAGGCTCATCATGAGCGCGCTCGACAAGATCAAGATCAAGAACAGGGTGCAGACCAACATGGGGCCGGCTCGGGAGGCTGTAGACCGAGAGGCCGGCGACGGATCACTGGGGCGGCTGGATCTTCACAACTCTTCGGTGGATGAGAACGCGGCTCGGGCTGGGTTCTGCGCCACGGTCCATTTGCCTAGCGGGCGGGTGTGGGTCTTTCCCGTTCACCACCACGGAAGCTGCTGTTTCGTTCAGCGCGACGAAGAGTTAGACATCGTTTCGGCTTCCATGCGACGTCTCCGACGATTCTGAACCTCACCCCTTCAACGGTCGGTTCTCGAGGCGGTCCGACCGTCGCTTGAAGGCTTAGGGCCACGTGACGCGCCCGATAACCGCCGGGCGAGGAAACGACCCAGCCGAGACATCGACGCCTAGCCGTGACGCCAAATCGCCCCGCAACGTTGGGGACCCACCACGCTCTTCGTACCCCATCTTGGCGCGCACCAAATCGAGGCAAGCCCGACTGACTGCTCCGACTCGGCGACGCACGCCCGAGCCGCGGGTCAGATTCGACTGGCACAGGGTTGCACTACTACAGGAAGGCACTCACATGAGAGGTAGGACACGGGTAACGATCGGAGTGGACGCCATCTGTGCGGATGGGTTTCCGGTGAAGTGAGCCGGGTGGTCGTGGACCCGAACGTTCGCTCGGCTACTCACCTCGTGGAGGAACCGAAGCATCGCAGCGGACTCGGCCAAAAACCACCTCCTGCCAGGGAACAACACAGGCGCCACGACGCCGCACTACTGGCCGGGGATCCTCCTGCTGGCGATCGGATGCCGCCACCACCGTCATTCGAGGAACTGACCGCCCGCCGACAACGCGGTGCTAGACCCAACGTCGAGTGGGAACGAAGGGCGAGAGTAGAGCCTGCGACGTCGAGACCGACGAGCCGCAGTTCGCCACGGTCAAGGAAGGCTTCATCGGCCGTCACCTGACTTTCGTACCCCTAGGCGGAATCCAGATCGGTCCCGACGACTTGCAGGTTGCAGTGACCAAGGAGCAGGTCCAGTCTGCGCCAAACATCGAGATGCACGGCGAAGAGCTGTCGCAGGCGGATGAGTCAACCCTCTATCACCACTTCGAGATGAACTACACCCCGCCTAGCACCGAGAGCGGACGCCGTCTCGCTCGCCGCTGAGTGTTGCCCAGACCCCCAACCCTGGGTCGACAGAGCCTGATCCGCCCACGGGAATGCCGTTGGCGCCAGATCGACAGCCGACCTGAGAGCGTCCCTTGAGGCCGCACCCCAGACGTCGTGGTTGCGGACACGGTGCGAGCCCCCGGAGCTTGACCGACCCAACGTGCAGCGGTCCACCCCCGCCGCTTGGACCCGGGCGGGTGGGCACCTCGAAGCTACGGTCGGGTTCGAGCGGGCGAAATTGCGTTCAGCCCGTATTAGCTCGCGATCCGGACCGGGACCGCCCCGAATGGGTCGAGCGCGTAGGCCAGCGACACCCGGTGGTAACCGTCCGCGATCTCGGCGCCATCGTCGAGCGAGACGACGAGCACGGGCGACAGTTTTCCCCCGGCCGCCAACTTCGCAAGATCCCGCAGGACGCCCGGATCGTTGAGCGGGAGCGGTTCGAGCCGGGATGCTCGCAGGATGTCATTGGCGCGCCGTTCGGTGACCGACGCCTCCTTGAGTCGCTTAACGAGACTCTTCGCCTTGTCTGGGTTCAGCCGGATAGAGAGGAAGGCTTCGGCCGCGTCGAAGTCGTGGGCGACAACGTCCTTCTTCCAACTGATCACCGGGACAGATTCGGTCACACAGCGAAGTGTAACCCCGGGCGCGGTGTGTCGAGTCGGCGATCGTTCTTTCGCGGAGGATCCGAACACTGGCGCGCGAGCGTCGGCCTACCTCACCCAGTCTTGCGTGCCGATCTAGAGACTGCCCAGCCCTGGTCGAATGCGGCGAGGTGAACGTTGTTATGGGCCGCAGCGGCGCCGACAGGGCGGTCGTTGTGTGGATCGCCTGGCCGTTCAGGATTTGCCTGATTCGTAGGCCTCGGTGATCAGGTCGCCTTGCGCTGCTCCCGAGCCTGCTTTGCCGCCGCCGGGGCCGCGCAGGATCAAGGCGATGGGCGCGGCCACGTACACCCAATAGGCGGTGAATGTCCTGCCGACCAGGTCAGGTCCGAAGGTGCGGGCAGGGTTCACGGAGCGGGCGCGCTGTTCGTCGCAGACGCAACGGGGGTCGCCACCGTGCGGCGCCGTAGCCCCGACTGCGGGTGAGGCGGTCGTGATCGCCGGGGCGGGCGGCGGGGTTGGCCTGTTCGCGGTCCAACTCGCGATCCGCACGGGAGCGCGCGTTATTGCACTGGCCAGCGAGCGCCATCATGCCTGGCTACGCGAGCGCGGCGCGGTTTCCGTCGCTTACGGCGACGGCGTCAGCAAGCGGATCACCGCGGCGGCCGAGGAGACGCCGGTGGCCGCGTTCATCGACCTCGTCGGGGGCGGCTACGTCGAGCTGGCCCTCGAACTCGGCATCGCCAGGGACGGGATTGACACGATCGTCGACTTCCCCTCAATCCAGAAGTACGGCGTCAAGGGGGACGGCGGCGCGGCTGCGGCGAGCGCGGCGACTCTGGCCGAACTGGCCGAGGCGATAGTGGCGGGCGACCTCGTCGTGCCGATCCAGCGCACCTACCCGCTCGACGACGTTCGAGCGGCGTTCACCGAGCTTGAGGCCGGTCACGTCGCGGGAAGATCGTCCTCATCCCCTGACTAGTAAGCCAATACGCTTGGGTTACGACCGGGTCGGGGCCCGTCGAGGTTCTCAGCGTGACGTTGTGACCGAACTTGAATCAGACGTTTAGTTGTGCGTTGGTGTTGGCGGTCGACCGTCGCTTCGCGGGATTGGCTACCAGGTCCTGGTACCAGTCAGAGTGGCTAGGCACTCCACCCTTGGTAGCGAACGCCGCCACCGGCCCGCCGAGATCTTGGTATATCAGCGGGTTGACGTGTCCAAGCTGATCGGGGGCTTCTAGCTCACGACGTGCCCCGATTCGTCGTCCAGCTCGGCCGCCAGCCCGCCCGGTAAACGACGATCAAAACAAGCACACCGGCACGCCTAAGGCCGCACAGACTGTCCTAAGCTAAGTAGCCGTAAACGCCGGCCTGGGGCGACATTCCGGCGCTGCCACGGGAGCTCAGCGGAGGCCGGGCGAAAGATTTCGTTGCCGACTCTGTCGCCTCGTCTGGACGTTGGAGGTAAGGGGCTGCGCTGTCGTTCGGCGCTGGGAGCGGGCCGGTCTCAGCGGTTGCACCGGGGGGTGCCGTTCGATCCTGTCGTGAACGCTCCGGTCGCGATCATCAGGCCGGTGATGAGAGCGGTGAGCACCGGGATGATCGTGAGGGCGAAACGAAGCGATGTGGCCGAGGCGATCTGACCGATGAGGGGTGGTCCGGCGACGAATCCGACCCAGCCGATTCCTGAGACGAGGGCGACGGCTCTGCCGGGGTTCGCTGAGGTCATCTCGCCGACGGTGCTGTAGGTGGTCGGTATGACCAGGGCGCAGCCGGCACCGAGACAGCAGAACGCTACGAGCGTGATGGCCGTGTCGTGGGCGGCCAGCCCGACTGCGAATCCCACGGTGGCGAGCGCAGTGAGGCTGGGCAGCACGTGATCTCTGGGCCACCGGGCAAGGAGGCGGGTGCCGGCGAACCTGGTTGTCACCATGACGAGTGAGTAGAGGGTGTAGGCGAGCCCGAGTATCACGCCCGAGGCGCGTAGGGATGAGCGCAGGTACACGGCCGACCAGTCGGCTGCGGCTCCTTCGCAGAGCATGTCGGCCAGAGCGATTACGCACAAGATCAGCAAGGCTGCGCGTGAGCCAGCCTCGGCCCGGCCGGCGTTCGGCGACCGAAGTGTGATCGAGGTCGTTCCGGTCGTCTGGTAGCAGCCGGCTGGTCAAGATGGTGAGAGCGGCGAGCGAGATCACTCCCAGGACGAGGAGCTGGCTGGTGAGGGACACGCCCAAGGCCACCGCGGCGGTGCCGATGCCTGCGCCGGCCAGCGCGCCGAGGCTCCAGGAACCGTGGAACATGGGCATGACCGGACGCCGTTGAGCGCTTTCGACCGCGACGCCTTGGGTGTTCATGGCCACTTCCAGGGTTCCCTGGAAGACGCCCCAGAGCATGAATACGAGGAAGAAGGCGACGAGGTCTCCGGCCACCCCGAGCAGGGCGCCGGCCAGGCAGTACCCGATCATGCCGGCTCGCAGCACGCGTCGGCTGCCCAGGCGAGGGACCAGGTATCCGGCGGCTGACATGGCCAGGATCGATCCGATGGGCGCCCCCAGGAGGGCGACACCGAGCAGTCCCAGGCCGATGCCCAGGTGCGCCTTCACTTGGGGGATGTGGGCGACCCACGAGGCGAAGAGCATCCCGTGAACGAAGAACACGGCGGTGACGCCGTAGACCGCGGTGATCCGCCTGGTCAGGGCCTGGTGACCCAGGCGAGGTGACGTCACGACCGGAACGCCTTGTTCAGTCACACCAGTTGGACATCGACACCGGTGCCGGCGATCTGTTCGAGCAGCCCAGGATCGGCTCCGCGGTCGGTCACCAGGACATCGATCTTCTGGATCGGGCACACCTGGTCGAAGGCGACCACCCCGAGCTTGGAGGAGTCGGCCACGGCGATAACCCGCCGGGACGCCTCGAGCGCAGCGCGCTTCACCTCGGCCTCAGCCATCAGATGGGCGGTGACCCCCGACTCCGGGTCGATGCCGCACGGGCTGAGGACGAAGGTGTCGAAGTGCAGCTCCGAGAAACTGCGCCGCGATAGCCCCCCGATGAGCGACAGCTCCCCGGGGCGGACTTCGCCGCCGGGAAGCAACAGCCTCACTTGGGGTGAGTCGTGAAGCTCGAAGACAGGCCGCAGGGCGAGCGGCATGACCGTGAGGCGCCGGCCTCGCAGAAGGCGTGCCACCTCCATGGCGGTCGTGCCGCCGTCGAGGACGACCGTCTCCCCTTCGTCGAGAAGCTCCGCGCACCTGGCGCCGATCCGGGCCTTTTCGTCGGTGTGGCCGAAGGCCCGCATGGCGTAGGGGGTCTCCTCGGCGGTTTGGCGGGCACGGGTGGCGCCGCCATGCACCCGGCGGCAGATGCCGTCCCGTTCGAGGGCCTCGAGGTCCCGACGCACGGTCATCTCCGAGCAGCCCAGGGCGGCGGCCAAGGCCGCCACCTGCACTTCCTCGCGCTCGCTCAAGGCTTCGACGATCTGGCGGCGACGCCCGGCTCCGTCCACGGCCGTCAATCTAACAGAATTTCTGTGCGAACACACACTCATCGTGATAGATCTCTTGGCGAGTCGGTGGGGACATGGTGCACCTGTCGTCCCGGAGTGCCGACGCCCCATGACCCTGGGAGCAACGCCGAGGTGAAGAAGGTGATCGAGCCGATGGAGCCTGGATCGATCGATGCCGTTGTCTTCGACGTAGGCGGCGTCCTCATCGACTGGGACCCGCGGCACCTCTACCGCAAAATCTTCCCCGACGCCGACCGCGATGGAGACGTTCCTCAGCCAAGTATGCACCCCCGCCTGGCATGCCCAGCACGACCTCGGTGTGCCCTTCAGCACCTCCATCCCAGCGCTCGCCACGGAACACCCGGAATGGGCCGACGAGATCCGAGCCTGGGCAGACCGCTTTGCGGAAATGTGGAAAGGGCCCGTTCCCGGCAGCGTCGAGGTCTTCGCCGCCCTACGAGCATCCGACAACCGCCCACCGATCTACGCCGCCACCAACTGGGGCTCCGACAACTGGAAACTGGCCAAGACCCTGTTCCCATTCCTCGAATGGTTCGA
Organism: uncultured Acidimicrobiaceae bacterium; assembly: GCA_963851245.1. Lineage (GTDB taxonomy): Bacteria > Actinomycetota > Acidimicrobiia > Acidimicrobiales > Palsa-688 > CAWKOH01. Next base: position 489,357 of record CAWKOH010000001.1, read on the forward strand.
CGGCGAACTGGTCTCCGCCGACGTCGGGCTCCTCAAACCTGACCCCCGCTTCTTCGAGCTGCTCATGCGACGCTTCAAACTGACGCCCTCATCGACCCTGTACATCGATGACAACCCCGAAAACATCAAACAGGCGTGCCAGACCGGCTTCGTCGTCCATCACTTCACCGACGCCGACAGGCTCACCCGTCGTCTCGAACAACGGGCAATATGATCGAAGATCCCACAGACTGGCAACGCCTTATGCTTGGCCCAATCGGTACGCATCGTGCGACGAAGCGATCACAGGCCCGTACCCGAGATGCCGTCGAGCGCCTCGGCGTTGTTAGCGAACCACTGGGTCTCATCGCCGGGTCGCGGCAGAAGAAGCCCATGCTCCAATTGGGCTTCAGAGTCAATTTCGTTTACCCCAACGAGGATCTCTTTCTGCGGCTGACCGGTGATCCTTGAGCAGGCAGCGCAGAGCCTTTGGGCCAGCTGCTGCCTCTGCTCCAGAGGCCGACCGTTCCGAATGGCGGCTTGGATGCCAGTGACCTTCTTGTCTGGCTCACCGTCATTCCAGGAGACGCCGGGGGGCATCTCATTAAAGAAGACGTGAACGAACAGACGGGGTGCACCGGTGAGCTCGCAATGAGCATCGGTAATGGCGCGCGGGAGCTCGGCCTTCTGTTCGTCGGTCAGCTGACGGCGGTTGACGAGCTGATTCACGCCGACCTGCTCGCCGAGGGCGACGGCCGACTCATGTTCGGCCACGATCTCACCCTGGAGGCGGTGCGAGCCAGCGTCCCTGGATCGGTGCGCCGGTCGCTCGACCGTCAGGCAGCCGCAGTGTTGCTTGCGGGGGGAGCGCTCCCGGTCGAGGTGGCCACCCAGCTGGCAGACAGCGCTGCGCCCGGCGACGAGGTTGCCATCACCACGCTGTGCAAGGCGGCCGAGACGCTCGGCGCGACCGATCCCGGCGCGGGCGCCGACTTGAGCCAGCGGGCCCTCGAGCTCGCACCGCGACGGCATCGTTTGCGGAGGCCGTTGGTGGCTCAGACCGCGGTCTGGTTGCACGCCGGCGGGCGGTAGTCACCAATGCGGCCACCGGTAACAGCAACGTCAAGGCCTTGGTCTACCTAGACGCCTTCGAGCCAGCGGAATGGGAGACCCTAGAGCATCTGACGTGTCCCGGGATGCTTCAACATCGGCCGGCTCTACCGGGTCAAGTGGCCGGTGTTCGTGACCACGACATCTTGGATGCGCAGCGGTCCCGGCGAGGCAAGCCGAGGTGGCGCTCCTACCCTCTGACGATGGCGCCGAGAGCCTCGGCGGCCTGCTGGTCGCGGACCGGGACGAAGGCGGCGTACTTGCGCAGCCCGACGTCGGCGCCATGGCCAACACGGCCAGAAGTGGTGACGATGTCTATCCCGGCCGCCAATGCCTGAGTGACGGTGAAGTGGCGGAGTTCCTGGACGGTGACATCGAATCGTTTCGTCAGACGCTTCCCGCCGCATGTGTCGCACCGGGTGCCCCGCCGTTTGGCCCGGCAGTCGGGACAGGTCTGCCAGCAGATTCGGTTGAACGCCTGGGTGTAGGAGTCTGGCTTCCACAGCGTCGCCCCGCTGGGATCGAGGGTGAATACGTAGCCGTCGTCGCTGATGGCTACGCCGGCGGCGAGTGCGGCCTTCTGCATCAAACCCCGGTGCTCACCGAGCACGGCCACCGTGGCGTAGTCGATGGCGATCCGCCGCACCTTGTGGGTCTTGGTGCCCCCCACCGTCCAGCCCGGTCCGTCGTTGTGCTTGACGGCGCGGGCGACGGTCAAGGTCCTCGCTTGGAGGTCGAGATCGTTCCAGCGCAGTCCGCAGAGCTCTCCTCGCCGCAGTCCGGTCGTGGCCGCCACGAAGATGGCGGCCGCGAGCACCGGCAGCTGGCGCCGACGGGCCTCCTCGATCAGCCCTTGCACCACTTCGGGGCTCGGCACCCGCACCCGGGGTTCTGCGTTCTTGGGCGGGGTGGCCCGGTCGGTGGCGGGCCGGTCTACCAGGTCCCACTTCTCGGCCTGGTGGAGGGCGGTGGACAAGACCCGGTGAATGTGACGGACGGTCTGGGGGCTGAGGCCCTCTTTGCGCCATCGAGCGTAGGAGCGGTCGAGCATCTGGCCCGTAAGCTCGCTCAGCTTGGTCTCGCCCAGATCTCGGCGGGCCCGGCCCAGCTTCTCCCGGTAACCCCGGATGGTGGTGGGCGACAGGTCTGGTGCGATGTGATCGAACCAGCGGTCCAGGAGGTCGTTGAGCGTGTCGGTGGAGGAGATCGTGGTGCCGGTCCTCGCCTCGGTGAGAAATGCCGCCAGGGCCTCGTCGGCGGCCTTTCTGGTGCCGTAGACGGTCCGCGATCTCTGCTGGGGGTTGCCGGACGCCGGGTCGTAGCCGACGACGACCCGTAGCCGCCAGACGCCGCGCCTAACCTCTGTCTTCGTGCCTCTCACCGCCGCTACCTCCCCGACGTCCCGGAAACTGCACGCCGCAGATTCTAGACGCGTTCTAGACGCGAAGGCTCGGATCGACTATCGTGAGGGTCGCCCGACACACTCAATAGGTGCTCTGACCAGCAGTTTTTAAGACTCCAAGCCCCCGTAGCTCAGAGGATAGAGCGTCGGTTTCCTAAACCGTGCGTCGGCGGTTCGAATCCGTCCGGGGGCGCCGGAAAAGTGCTGGCAGCGCTAAATGGGCTGAATTCGCGCCCGGGCTGACACGGTGACCGGGTAGGTGTCACACCCCCGATGCACAATCGAAGCATGACTAGCGCGCCCGAAGGGCGGATCGTCGGTGTGATCGGAACCTGCTCGGCGGGGAACTGCTCTCGGGTCGCGGTTCGTCACGTTGAGCTGGTTACCGCCGCCGGACACGTGGCTGGAATCGTCTGCGAACGATGCGCCCGCGCCACCGCGTCGGCGCTCTTCTTGCTCGAACTGATCGCCTAGGTCCCGCCTACTGCCATCTCGGGCCGATCCACCTCCAGGCATCTCTCGGCTCGCAGGCTTGACGCCACCTGTCAAGACCGTAATCAGAGGCTCTCGAGCGGCCTCGGTGGAGGGGCACTGGTGCCATTCGGCGGCCAGGTCCCCTTCGTTAGAGTCGTGCTTCATGGCCAAATCGAGGTGGGGACGAACGCCTCTCCGCCTAGCCGCGCTCCGGGCCTGTCCGGCCGTTCTCCTGGCGACGACCTCGCTCGGCTTGGCCGCGTGCGGGGGCGGTCCGGGACGGGCGGCGCTCTCGACTGAGGCGACCGTCGCTCCTGCATCGCCGGCAGACCTGGCCGCAGTCCGATCGGCCGCTTCTAGAGCTTTGGACGGCAGGGTGTCCGCATCGGTCGACCTGCAAGCCGCCCAGGTCTTCGGTGCCGCCCAGCCCGACCAGACGGGTCGCGGCGTCTTCGATCTGGTGGATGGAACAGGGCAAGTGGCTGTCCGCCAGCTGTCAGGCCTCGAGACGGTCCTCTTCTTCCCAACCATCGTTTTCGTACGCCAGCCCGCCAACAGTGGCAACGCCCTTCCGCCGGGCAAGGTGTGGATCTCGACGGATCTGGTGCATCCCGAGACGGTTTCCACCAACTTCGCGCAGTTCCTCCTCCAGGTCGAGGACCTGAGCCCGGCTTTCGCTCTGGGAGAGATGGCTTGGGGTGCCACGTCGGCGGCGCCGCTGGGGCACCACTCCGTCGATGGATCGTCGGCGCAGGGATACCTGGTGACCGTCGATCTCGCCACCGCCGCGGCCAGCACGTCAGGTCCAGCTGCGAGTGCGCTGTCGAAGGCGCTCCAGGCCGAGCAGTCGGCAGCCAGTGCCGCCCCAGGTACACCAGCCCCGGCCGCCGAGCTCCGGGTTTGGATCGGCAACTCCGGTCAGGTGATCCAGATCCAATCGTCCCCGGCCGGCAGCGGAGCTGGTACTACCCTCTTCAAGTTGTCCCCCTACGGCCCGCAACTAGCACTGACGAAGCCGAACCTGGCCCAGGTCGTCGATATCGCTTCGTTGACACCCTTGGGTGAGCGGGAGAACAACGGCAGAGGCGACGCCGATGGCGCCTAGCCCGCCCCTTCCGACGACCGAGGGCCTTCGTTTCGCGGCCCGGTCCAGCACCGCCCCGGACATGCTCTATTGAGTCCCCCCTCGAAGGCCAAGATCTACCGGCAGCGACGCGCCTTCGTGGCCACTGCGTTGCTCAGCGTGGTGATCGTCATTGCTGTCTTCGCCACCGGCGGCGGCGGCAAGTCGAAGCCCAAGTCCCACCCGCCGGCGGCTACCGCGAGCCGCCCGGCCCCGAAGCCCATCGCGGCTATCGAAGCGGGGCTGCTCCCGTGGCACCTCAGCTCTCCTCTGTCACGAGAAGCGGTCCTGCCGGGCGCCGGGGATTCGCTGGTAGTGGCGGGAGGCCTGACCGCCCCGCACCGTGCCAGCTCGAAGATTTTCAGTTTGAGCACTGGCGGCGGGTCCGCGACGCCCCGGGGTACGCTGGCCACGGCCACCTACGACACCGCCGGAGCTCAACTCCCCACCGGAGATCTGCTGGTGGGCGGGGCCACCCCGGCACCGGTTGCGACCGTCCTGGGGCTCGCCTCTCCCGGCCCCGGCGGGTCGGCCAGCAGCTCGATTTCAGGCTCGACTGTTGGCTCGCTGCCCCGGCCGAGAGCCGGCGCCGCGGCCGTAACGATCGGCTCCACCATGTACGTCCTCGGTGGCTCGAGCGGCCCCACACCGGAATCGGCGGTCCTCTCGACAGCAGACGGAACTCACTTCAAGACTGTCACCACTCTTCCGATACCGGTCAGCCACGCCGCCGCGGCGGCCCTCGGCGGCACGATCTATCTGTTCGGCGGGGAAGGAGTGGGCGGGTCCCTCGTCAACGACATCCAATCCGTCAATGCGACCTCCGGGCAGGCGAAGGTCGTAGGTCACCTGGCCGCACCAATGACGGGCGCGTTCGCGGCTGCGCTGGGCGGGAATATCTATCTAGCCGGCGGCATCACGAACACGGCCGGCGGCGCATCTCAGGCCGCGGCAGCTACACAAACCTCAGGTCAGGTCTGGGCCTTCGATCCCTCCACTGACGGAATGTTGCCCGCGGGCACGCTCCCCACGCCCGTCGCCTTCGGAGCCGTGGGGGTGGTGGGAACCCGCGCCTGGCTGATCGGCGGCGAGGTCAACGGCACGCCCGTTCCGACCGTGGAAATGATCGAGCCGAACTTCAAGTTCGGGACAGCCGGTGCGGCCGGGGCCGGTTCACCTTTCTATGGCGCCAAGCTGCTTGTGGCTGACCGCGGCAACGACCGGCTCTTGCTGCTGGACAACCAGGACCACGTCGTGTGGACCTACCCGTCGGCGTACGCGGCTGCGCCACCGGGCGGCTTCTACTTCCCGGACGACGCCTTCTTCGCCAAAGATGGCAGCGAGATCATCTCGAACCAGGAGAACAACGAGACCATCGTCATCATCTCCTTCCCCTCCGGGCAGCTCCTGTGGCAGTACGGGCACCCTCGCCAGGTGGGGTCCCTGCCCGGATATCTACACACCCCGGACGACGCCTATCTGCTCAAGTCCGGACAGGTGACCATCGCCGATGCGTACAACTGCCGGGTGCTTTTCATCAATCCGGACAAGACCATCGCCGCCCAGATCGGTACCACTGGAGTGTGCCAGCACCAACCGCCGTCCTACGTGGGGTCTCCGAACGGGGACACTCCCCTGGCCGACGGCAACGTGCTGATCTCCGAGATCAACGGCTCCTGGGTGAGCGAGTACACCCCCGCCGGGCATCTGGTCTGGACGGTCCAGCTGCCGGTCAACTACCCGTCTGACGCTCAGCAACTGGGCCCGGACCTGTACCTGGTCTCCGACTACTCCAAGCCGGGCGCCATACTCGAGTTCAACCGCGAAGGCCAGGTGCTGTACAAGTACTCCCCCAGGTCAGGGCCGGGGGAACTGGACCACCCGTCGCTGACCGAGCTGCTGCCAAGCGGAGTGTTCATGACCAACGACGACTACCGGGACCGCATGGTGGCTATCGATCCAGCCACCCAGGCGCTCGTCTGGCAGTACGGGGTAGACGACATCGCCGGCACCGCGCCGGGCTGGCTGAACACGCCCGACGGTTTCGATCTGCTGACGCCCGACGGCACCACGCCCACCCATCCCAGCACCGGCTGATCAACTGCGCCGAAGAAGGCGAACCCGGCCGGGTGGGGTCGCATCCCGCGGGCCGGGTTCGCCAGCGGCTACCGTTGGTTTGTTGTGACTACGTGCCGCTGGTGGTCACCCTATGACCGCTGGCGAGTTATAGGGTCGCGGGGTCCATGATTGCGGCCTTTTCCATCACCCCCATAGGCGTTGGTGACTCGGTCAGCGAGGAAGTAGCCGAAGCCGTCCGTTTGGTGCGGGCCAGTGGCCTCCCCAACGAGACCAACGCCATGTTCACCAACGTCGAAGGCGGATGGGACGAGGTGATGGGCCTGATCAAAGCGTGCATGGAAAAGGTGGCCGAAGCGGCGCCCCGGGTCAGCCTGGTGGTGAAGATTGATTACCGGCCCGGCACGACCGACGCTCTCACCACGAAGGTCAAGTCGGTGGAGAAGCTCCTGTAGCCGCCGCTCGAGGGTCGCGGCGCGGTCAGAACGGCAGACGGCGCCGAACGAGCTTGGGCGCCGCGGTCGGACCGGTCACGGGCTTGAAAGCCTCTGCTTCCTCACGCAACCGCCGGTCCTCGTCCTCCGAAAGGTCCAGATCGGCCGCCGCGACGTTGCGCTCCAGCTGCTCCACGCTGCTGGCGCCCGGAATGGCAATCACGTTGGGACGCCGAATCACCCACGCCAGAGCCACCTGAGCCGGAGTGGCGTCGTGGTTCTTGGCCACGTCCCGCAGTGCGTCGAGCAGGCCCTGGGCTCGGGCCAGATTCTCGGGCAGAAATAGGGGATTCATCGCGCGCACACCCTTGTGCGGCGCGTTCGAGACGTCGTAGCGGGCCGAAAGGAAACCCTGACCGAGGGGACTGTAGGCGATGACCATGCGATCGTGGTCGGCCGCCCACGGCACCAGATCATTGAGCGGGCGGCGGTCGACGAGGCTGAAGCGGACCTGGTTGGACAGCACCGGATCGCCGAAGGCGGCCTCGGACGCCTGCCACCGGGAGAGCGAGAAGTTGCTGACACCGACGTGGCGTACGACTCCCGATCTCACCAGCCGGCGCATGCCTTCCATCTGGGCCCGCAGCGGCACCACCGGGTTCGGTTGGTGGATCTGATAGAGGTCGATGGCGTCGACGTTCAAACGACGGGCGCTGTCACGAGCGCGCCACTCCACGAAGGCCGGGACCGGGAAAACCGGGGCCAGCTTTGTGGCCACGAACGCTTCGTCGCGACGCCCGGCTATCGCCTGGCCGACTATGCGCTCCGACCGCCCGTAGCCGTAGATCTCGGCGGTGTCGAGAAAGTTAACACCTAGATCGAGGGCGCGCTGGACGATGCGGCCGGCCTCACCCTGGGCGTAGCCCTCCCCGTAGCCCCATTCTCTCGAACCGAACTGCCAGGCCCCCACGCCTATCGCAGAGACCCGGACGCCACCCACCTCTACAAAACGCATGCCGGCGAGCCTACGCCCCCCGATCCTCCTCGCCGGCCCGGCTGAGGGCGGCGTTCGTCCACGCCGGATCCCCGGTGACCTCCTCGGTCACCCAGTCGGGAAGAGTCACCTCCGCGTCGGCAGAGTCCAGCTCGATCTCAGCGGTGACCAGTCCCTGGTGCCTGCCCTCGTACACGTCGACCTCGAAGGTCCGCCCGGCCACCTCCACCAGGTACCGCACCTTCCTGATCTCGCCTGGAAGGGCCAGCCGGTCGAGCAGCTCGGCCGCATCGGCGGGCGGGATCGGATACTCGTACTCCATGCGCGTCATGCCGTCCGGCCCTTTGATGGTCAGGGCGGCCGACTCTTCGGCTTCGCCCGACGCTTTGCTCTGCCGCTTCAGCCTGACCCGCACGGATCGCTCCGATGACCGGGCCAGGTATCCCTGGCGAATCTCCGCACCGACCGGCGGTGGGGAAAACCGCGCCGGATCGACGAGGAACTTGCGCTCGATCTCTACGCCCACCGAGCCGAGTATAGGAACGGTCCGCCCGGGAATCTTCAAACATGTAGCCGCACTTCGGCCTCGGTTCCGGGAGGCTGGTGATCATGGGGAAAGCTCTGATCGTGGGGCTTATCTGCTTCGGGACCGCCGGGGCTAGCCGCGGGCCCGGCCGCGCGCTCGGCTTGGCGGCCGGGCCCGGGTCCGCCGCTCGCCGGGTCCGTTCGGGCTCAGCAGGTCGTGCACGGCGTCGCGCACCAAAGCCGACAACTCCGACGTAGGAAGGTCTGCGAACACCTCACCCGCGCCCATCAGCGCCCCCATGACGGCGCCGATCGAGCAGGCCATGCGGACCCGCTGAGCCACCGGTATGGCTGTGCTGGCAAAGAACCCCCGGAGCTGCTCGGCCAGATCCTCGTGCTCGGTTTCGTGGTGCTCGGTGTTCTCCAGCGACTGGAAGGCGGTGAAGTTGCGCTCGTGGAGAAGGAAGAGCTTCCGGTTGCTGATCACCTGGTCGATGAAATGGTCGATCAACAACTCCCACGTCTCGAAATCATGGGTGACCACGTCATAGCTTCCGAGACGGTCCAGCACGTCCGGGACCAGCGAGTGAAGGCGCAGGTGCAGAGCCAGAAGGATGTCCTCCTTGCGCTCGAAGTGGTAATAGAGGGCGGCCTTGGTGAAGCCGAGGCGGTCCGCGATCTCACGCAGGGATGTCTTGTCGAAGCCCTGTTCGATGAAGAGGTCGAGGGCCACGTCGAGGATCCGTTCTCGCGTCGATCCTCGCGGCCGCCCGCGGTTCGGGCTCTCGCCGGCAGCTGTTCGTGTCTCCTGCACCATGAGTATTTTACTTGACGACCGGCTAGGAAAGTCGTATCTTTCTCGGAGGATATTACTAGCCTGTCGACAAGTAAGGCGGATTTCCCCGGTGACAGACCAGTTGATGATCGAAGCCCACGGACTGCGCAAGCGATTCGGTTCCACGGTGGCTCTCGACGGCATAGACCTCGAGGTGCCGGCGGGCATGATCCTCGGCGTGCTCGGGCCCAATGGCGCCGGAAAAAGCACCGCGGTGAGGATACTGACGACCCTGGTCATTCCCGATGCCGGGACGGCCCGAGTGGCCGGCCACGACGTGGTGACGCAGGCGGCTGCCGTCCAGCGCAGCATCGGGGTCACCGCCCAGGACGCCACCGTGGACGGGCTTCTCACCGGCCGGCAGAACCTGGTCATGATCGGGCGCCTGGGCGGACTGCGCCGGGCCGACGCGGGCCGCCGGGCCGAGGAGTTGCTGGGCCATTTCGACCTGACCGATGCCGCCGACCGGCTCCTGAAGACCTACTCGGGTGGGATGCGCCGGCGTCTGGACCTCGCCGCCGGGCTGGTGACCCACCCGCCCGTGCTGTTCCTGGATGAGCCCACCACCGGCCTGGACCCCACCAGCCGGGTTCGCATGTGGGACGTCATTCGGGACCTGGTCGCCGAGGGCACCACGATCCTGCTCACCACGCAGTACCTCGACGAGGCCGACGAGCTGGCCGACCAGATAGTCGTGATCGATCATGGCCGGGTTATCGCCAACGGCACCGCCGGCGAGCTCAAGAGCCAGGTGGGCGGGGCCAGGCTCGAAGTGACCTTGAGCGAGCCGCACCCGGCCGCGACGGCAGCCGTCGGCGGCTTCGCATCCGGGGCGGTGCACGTGAGTCACGACGGGCGGCGGCTAAGGGCTCCGGTTGTCAGCGGGGCCGGTCTGGCCACCATGGTCGTTCGCGCCCTCGACGAGGCCGGGATCACCGTCGACGATGTGGAGGTCCACCAGCCCTCGCTGGACGACGTGTTCTTCGCTCTGACCGGCCACCCCACCGCCGAGGCCGACGGTTGGCCGGACGAAGCGAGCATCGATCTGGAAGGAGCGTTGCGATGAGCACCATCACCGCTGATCTAGTGGCACCGGTGGCCAGGCCCCAGAGCCCGGGCGTCTGGAGGCGTGTTTCCGACGTCCTGGTGCTGACCGGTCGCAACCTGGTGCACATAGCCCGTGAGCCCCTGCAGCTGTCTGATGTCACCATCCAGCCGGTCCTTTTTACCCTTCTCTTCGTCTACGTCTTCGGCGCCGGAGTGGTGCTGCCCGACGGCGGCAGCTACAAGGACTTCGCCATCGCCGGGCTCCTCGCCCTCAACCTGACCACCTCGTCGATGGGGACCGCGGTCGGCCTGACTACTGACTTGAACAGCGGGGTGATCGACCGCTTCCGGACGCTGCCCATCTGGCGGGCCGCGGTGCTGGTCGGCCGCTCCATCGCCGACCTCCTGACCGCCATGATCTGCACCCTGATCGTGGCCCTCACCGGTCTGGCCGTGGGCTGGAGGCCCGACGCCAGTCTGCCCTCCATCGTCGCCGGCTTCTCTCTCATGCTCCTGTTCAGCTACGCCCTGTCCTGGGGCTGCGCCTGCCTGGGCCTGGTGAGCAAAGGGCCCGAATCAGCTCAGGGAGTCGGGCTCGTCATCCTCTTCCCACTGGCCATCGTCTCTAACGCCCTGGTTCCCACCCAACGCATGCCCGAGGTTCTGCGGGTTATCGCGGACTGGAATCCGGTCAGTGCCGTGACTGCGGCCTGTCGCGACCTTCTCGGCAACCCGAACCCTTCTGCCAGCATCCAGGCCTGGCCCATGCAACATCCGGTGGCGGCGTCGCTCTTGTGGTCTCTCGTCATGCTGGCTCTTTTCGCCCCGCTGTCCGCCGTGCTGTACCGGCGCCGGACCACGGACTAAGACGAGATTCATGCCCGCCTCCGCTCTCCTCCACACTCGTCGGGATGGGCATACTGGTCGGCATGGGACGGACTTATAGCGTCATCGACGATCGCTTGGGTCAGTGGCTCTTAGCGCAGCCCGTGTTCTTCGTCGCCACCGCCCCCCTCGCAGGTGATGGTCATGTCAACTGCTCGCCGAAGGGCAACCGCGGGGAGTTGCGCGGTGCTGGATGGTCGGCAAGTCGGCTATCTCGATCAGACCGGCAGTGGGGCCGAAACCATTGCTCATCTCAAGGAGAACGGCCGCATCGTCGTCATGTTCTGCGCCTTCGAAGGACAGCCGCGCATCGTCCGTCTGCACGGCCGAGGCCGCGCCGTGCTCCTCGACGACCCGGAATTCAAGGCCCTGGCTCCGAAATTCCCCGCTCATGCCACCGTCGGAGCCCGATCGATCATCCTGGTGGACATCACCCGGGTGGCCGACTCGTGCGGCTACGGAGTTCCCTTGATGGAGTTCGGCTCTCACCGGACGAAGATGGACGAGTGGGCCGACCGCAAAGGGGCCGACGGAATCCGGGCCTACTGGGCCGAGCAAAATGTGGAGAGCATCGACGGTCTGGCCGCCGTCCCACCTCCCACCTACACCACGCCCGGGTAGGAGCCGGCGGAGGCGGGCAGCCTCACGGTGAATCGGGCGCCTCCCTCAGGGGCGTGCCCCGCTTCCACCGTCCCACCCAGACGTCTGACCAGTTGTTGAACGATGGCCAACCCCAATCCGGTCCCGACCTTGCGGACTCCCTTGTACCGCTCGTACAGGACCGAGCGGTCGAACGCCACCGCCAGATCGGCGTCGCTGAGGCCCGGTCCTCCGTCGCGGATCTCCGCCACCGCCAGTCCTTGACCTCCGGGCACCGGCTCAGACCGGCAGGCCAGCACGATGGGCCGGCCGGCGGGTACCACCCGCAACGCGTTCTCCAGCAGGCCGTCCAGGGCCTGCCTCAGCCGGGCGGCATCCGTGCGCACCCAAAACGGACCCGGCGGGCACTCGACTTTCAGCGGTATGCCCTCACTCGCGCACCGAGATGTCCATACCGAAGCCGCACCCTCGATCACGGCGACCAGATCGACGTCCGCCAGGTCGACCCGAACCTCGCGGGCGTCCAGCCGGGCCAGGTCCAGCAGATCGGCCACGAACCGGTCCAGTCGCTCGGCTTCGGCCAGCATCACCGCGCCCACCCGGGGCACGTGATCGGCTTCGATCATGCCGTCGGCAAGCGATTCGGCGTAACCCCTGATGGCCGTCAAAGGGGTCCGCAGGTCGTGGGAAACCGACAGCAGGAAGTCCCGCTGCCGGGCCTCTGACTGGGCCAGGCCGGACCCGAGACTGTTGAGAGCCTCTGCCACCTCGGCTACTTCGGCCGGCCCCTCTGGCTGGATCACGACGTCCCTCTGCCCCGCCGCCAGCGAATGCGCCGCCGCCGCAGTGCGCTTGAGGGGCAAGGCCAGGCGCCAGGCCACGATCAACCCCATGGCCACGGCGATCGCACAGGCGATCAGCAAGGCGAGCGTCAGCCGCCGCACCGCGACCCGGCCCACCGCGACCGCCTCGGCCAGGGGCTGCACCATCACTATCCCGCCGTTCTGGGTCGGTCGCGCCTCCACCAGCAACGACTGCCCGTCGACGGACTGCACCGCTGAAACTGAGTTGCCGCCCAGCACCGCCTGGACCTGCTCCGGCCTCAAGGCGTCGCGTGCGAGGGCGCTGGTGGACTGGACCCGGCCCCGCGGGCCGATGACCGCGCTGTCGACCTTGAGGGCGCGTACCGCCGTGAGCGTTCTGACCGGAGTGGTAGCAGCCTCACTCTGCACTTCGTCGGCCAGCCGGGAAAGGGTCTGGCGGGCTCCTGATTCGGCCGCCTGGCGAACCAGATGGACAGCGATGAGACCCCCGATCAGGGCCGTGATCACAGCTACCGCGATCGCCAGCAACGAGATCCGCAGCGCCAGGCTGCCCCTGGGGGACCTCACCGGTCCGACGATTGGCGCCGCGGGACCCCGGCGTCTGCCGCGTAGCCGACCCCCCGCACGGTGCGGACGGGGCAATCCGGTCCCAGCTTGGCCCGCAACTGGGCGATGTGCACGTCCACGGTCCGCGTGCCGGCCACGGCTGAATAGCCCCAGACTTCTGTGAGCAACTGATCGCGCGTGAAGACCCACCCGGGCCGGCGCATCAGGCGGGCGATCAGATCGAACTCGGTGGTGGTGAGCTCAACCGGCCGCGGGCCGACGAACACCCGCCTGGCGCCCAGGTCAAGGCGAACGGCCCCGACCTCGAGGGTAGAGCTGCTCTCGGGCGGTCCTTCGACCCGTCGCAACACGGTCCCGATGCGGGCCACCAGCTCCCGGGGTGAGAAGGGCTTGGTTATGTAGTCGTCGGCGCCGAGCTCCAACCCCACCACCCGGTCCACTTCGTCGTCGCGAGCGGTCACGAACAGGATCGGCGTCCAGTCCTGCCCCGATCGCAGCCGCCGGCACACCTCGATCCCGTCCATACCTGGCAGCCCCACGTCGAGAACGATGGCGTCGGGCCGCTGTGCTCTTACCACTTCCAGGGCGGCCAACCCGTCGGACTCCACTCTCACCCGGTAACCGGCCTGAGCGAGGTACAGGGTGATCACGTCGGCGATCGCCGGCTCGTCCTCGACCACCAGGACAAGCCGGTGCTCCGGACGGTTCGTCACGATGGAATCGTAGGTTTGCACCGGGGTGGCTGACTGTTATGGGCTCCGGGCGCCAGCGACGGATCCCGAGATTTCTACGGGCTGTCGTTCTCGGCTTGAGCAGCGGAGGCCGCATCCAGATCGGTCTGGGCCTGGGAGCTCGCCGACGTGGCCCCACTCATGTCCGATTCGACCGCCGCGATCTGGCCGGCCTGTTCCGTTCCCGACGATTCCGGCGCCGTCACCGCCGGGGTGGCGGGCGCCGGCGCGGTGAGTGCGGTAGCGCTCGGAGCCGGGCTGGACTGAGCTCGGCCCGACGAGGCGCTCGGTGCGGAGGCGTGAGCGCCGGCGCCGCACCCCGCCATCAGGATCACGGCGACGCCAAGAGCGGCGGAGAAGGCGGCGGACCGGCGGCTGATCACTTGAGTGCTCCAATCACGGTCATTACATCCGCCCGGGCCGCCACGATGTCCGCCCGCGCCGACAGGATCGTCTCCCGGGGACCGGCCAGCACCGTGTGGTTGGCGTCGTATTGAGAGGGTGTCAGGGCCAGCAGGCTGGCCGACAGCCCCGCCGTGGCCGACGTGATCGCCTGGATCTTGGCGGCCAGGTCGCTCATGGCCGCCTGTACCGCGGCGGTGTCCTTCCCTGAGTCGGGGCCCGACAGCAAGCCTTCCAGGCGGGTCTGGGCGTCGGTGAGCCTGGGCAAGACCCCACCCGTGATGTCGTCGGTCGCAGCCGCCAACCTGACCTGCGGCAAGGCCAGCGCGTAGACCCGATAGTCGAGGAATATCGATTGATAGTCGCTCCGGGCCTGGGCGACGGTCGTGTCGGCCTGGATCTTCGGCCCCAGGGCGGTCAAGCCCGATTGGTCACCGTTCAGGGTGTTCAAGAGGGTGGACTTGTCTGTCGCCGTAAGCCACTTGTTGCTGCTGACTGCGGGTATGGCTTTGCTCAGCGAGGTGAGGCGGGCGGTTATCGCCGTTGCGGCCCTTGCCTTTATCCCGTCGAGGGTCGCACCTCCACTGGAGCCAGCGGCCCACGCAGGCGCCGCCAACCCGACCGAGGCGCACCCGGCCAGGGCGGCGCCGGCGATGGCCACGCGAACGGATCGATTCATCTCCAACTCCTCTACCTAGGCCGGCCCCTTCATGGCCGGCTTCGACGACTAAAGGTAAATCGGCCAAGTTTCCGTTCGATCTGAGCGATGTTCGGGTCTTGTAAGAAATCGGAGATGGCAAAAGGAGCGGCCCGGGTGTGCCACCTGCTCCTTCGGCCCCCGTCCGCCGGGCGCCGCCCCCGGGTTTTCGGGCCGTTTTGTAAGTCTGGACTGTTAAGTCTAGACTGAACGATATGACGGCGATCGCCCCCGACCTCGATCGTGCCGCCGGTGAACTGAGCGCGTGTGTAGGGCTTCTGGTTCGGCGCTTGCGCCAGGTGCACGTGGACGGAGAGCTGACCCTGTCACAGACCCAGGTGCTGGTTCGCCTAGAGCGCGACGGGCCGGCAACCCCCGGTGTCCTGGCTGCGGGCGAGCAGATCACACCTCAGTCGATGGGGGCCATCCTGGCCGCCCTGGAGGAAAGAGGGCTGGTCTCTCGCAGCGGCGATCCGTCCGACGGCCGGCGGGTGGTGATGTCGGTGACAGAGGCGGGACGGGACAGCTTGCAGGGGGTCCGCCACGAGAAGGCCCAGCGGATGGCGCGGGCCATCGAAGAAGGTTTGACACCGGCTGAGCAACGGCAGGTGATCGAGGTCATACCTCTGCTGCAACGGCTGGGCCGTCTTGTCTGAGATCGCCACCCGGGCGGGCCGCCCGGAGGGCCGGCCGCCCCCGAGCGACGACCGGTACAAGTGGGTGGCGCTGACCAACACGTCAGTGGGCATGTTCATGGCGGTCCTGGACAGCTCCATCGTGATCATCGCCATGCCCGCCATCTTCCGGGGCATCGGCCTGAACCCGCTGGCGCCGGGCAACATCAGCTACCTGCTGTGGATGATCATGGGCTACATCCTGGTGACAGCGACGCTGGTGGTGACCCTGGGCCGGTTGGGGGACATGGTGGGCCGGGTCCGCATCTACAACCTGGGTTTCGTGGTCTTCACCTTGGCGTCGGTGGCGCTGTCCTTGGACCCGTACAGAGGTGAAGCGGGGGCCATCTGGCTGATCGTGTGGCGCCTGATCCAGGCCGTCGGCGGGTCGATGCTGATGGCCAACTCGGCGGCCATCCTGACCGACGCCTTCCCGGCCGAGCAGCGGGGCATGGCCTTGGGGGTCAACCAGATAGTGGGCATGTCCGGCCAGTTCATCGGCCTGGTGGCCGGGGGCCTGCTGGCGGCGTGGGACTGGCGGGCGGTGTTCTGGATCAACGTGCCTTTCGGGGTGTTCGGCACGGTGTGGGCCTACCGGCGCCTGCGGGAAATCTCCACGCCCGAGCCGGGCCGGATCGACTGGTGGGGCAACCTGACCTTCGCGTTGGGCCTGGGCTTGATACTCATCTCCATCACCTACGGGATTCAGCCCTACCACGGGTCCACCATGGGATGGGGCCGCCCCGAGGTCATATGGGGCCTGATACTGGGGGGCTGCCTGCTGGGGTTGTTCGGGCTGATCGAGACCCGGGTGGCCGAGCCCATGTTCAACCTGGCCCTGTTCAAGACCCGGGCGTTCGCGGCCGGCGCCGTCACCTCCCTGCTAAGTGCGGTGGCCCGGGGCGGCATGCAGTTCATGCTGATCATCTGGCTGCAAGGGATCTGGCTGCCCCTACACGGCTACAACTTCTCCGACACTCCCCTGTGGGCCGGCATCTTCCTGTTACCCCTGACCTTCGGGTTCCTGGCCGCCGGTCCGGTGAGCGGCTACCTGTCGGATCGTTACGGGGCCCGGCCCTTCGCCACCACCGGCATGGTGCTCTTCGCCGTCAGCTTCATCGGCTTGTTGCTGATACCGGTCAACTTCGCCTACTGGGAGTTCGCTCTCCTGTGCCTGGTCAACGGGATCGGCTCGGGCATGTTCGCAGCACCCAACACGTCGGCCATCATGAGCAGCGTCCCGGCCAACCAGCGAGGCCAGGCGTCGGGTATGCGGTCGGTGTTCATGAACAGCGGTCAGGCCATATCCATCGGCATCTTCTTCTCCCTGCTGATCACCGGCCTGCACTCCACCCTGCCTCGCACCCTGTCGTCAGGCCTGCAGGCCCAAGGGGTCCCCTCCGACATCGCCCAGCACGTGGCCCACCTGCCCCCCGTCTCGTCGGTCTTCGCCGCCTTCCTGGGCTACAACCCCATCCAGACCCTCCTGGCCCCCACCGGCGTGCTGACCCGCCTGCCCGCCCAGAGCGTGGCCACCCTGACGGGCAAGCGGTTCTTCCCGAACCTCATATCCGAGCCCTTCCACCACGGCCTGGTCGTGGTGTTCACCGCCGCTGCCATCATGGCGGCCGTGGCTGCAGCCGTGTCGGCCATGCGGGGCACGCAGTACTTCCACGGCCAGGACGACATCGAAGCAGAACCAGAATCAATCGATGAGCCAGAATCAATCGACGAGGAGGTTTAGCTATGAGCGAGCTCACGGCCCAGACGATCACGATCAAAGGCCACGGCGGCGACGACATCGAGGCCTACACCGCTTCACCCGCCGGCGGTGGCCGCCGGGGCGGGGTGGTGGTAATACACCACATGCCCGGCTACGACCGGGCCACCAAGGAGATCGCCCGCCGCTTCGCCGAGCTCGGCTATGACGCCATCATGCCCAACCTCTACTGGCGCGAAGCCCCTGGCGCCGCCCCTGACGACGACGCGGCGGCCACCGCCCGGGCCCAGGGCGGGGTACCCGACGCCCGTCTCATCGGCGACGTGGACGCCGCCGCCGGCTATCTGCGGGCCCTCCCCGCTTCGAACGGCAAGGTCGGCGTCATCGGCTACTGCTCCGGGGGCCGCCAGAGCGTGCTGGCCGCCTGCAACCTCGACCTCGACGGCGCCGTCGACTGCTACGGCGCCTTCGTCACCGGCACCCCACCCGAAGGCTTCCCCCTCCAGGTCACCAACCTGGTTGATCAGGTACCCAACCTGCGCTGCCCCCTCCTCGGGCTGTTCGGCATCGAGGACAAGTTCCCCGGCCCCGAGCAGGTCGCCGAGCTCGAGCAGATCCTCAAGGACAATGGGAAGGAGTACGAGTTCCACAGCTACGAAGGCGCCGGCCACGCCTTCTTCTCCGTGGACCGGCCCTCCTACAACGTGGCCGCCGCCAACGACGGCTGGGAGCGCATCGAAAGCTTCTACGCCAAGCACCTCGGCGGCTGACCCATGTGCACCTATGCCACCGTTCAAGAAGCAGTCGAGGGCAGCGCCAAAGGTCCCGGCGGGACCTGGATGCGCATCTCCGACGCCACCGTCTACTTCGACCACCCCGTGCACGCCATGGCCGAGCACACCCTCAACATCGACCTGGCGGACCCGGGACGCGGCCCCGCGGCCCGGGTCGCCATCGAGTTGACGGCCGAGTCGGCCCGGCGCCTGATCTCGGCCATCGAGGCGGCGCTCGCCTCGGCGCCGGCCGCCCTTACATCGGGCGCCGGTTCGAGTTAGGGTCCCGCCTCCACCCAGGGCCGTCGTACGCCGGTGGCCTCGGTAGTACATCCCGTGATGGTCCACCTCCTGGCCGGACCAGAGCAGCTCGAGCAAAGCGGCCGCCTCATCCAGAGAGTCGCCCCTCTCCACCGGGTCGACGGTCTCACCGAACTTGCTGAGCTCGCCCGATGAATCGACGCCAAGTCCCAGGCCCATGGTCAGGCGCCCGTCCGAGAGCCGGTCGAGGGTGATCGCCTCCCTGGCCAGCTTTGGCGGACGCCGTCTCGTCGTGGGTGTGACCATGGGGCCGATACGGATGGACCTGGTCGAGGTGGCTATGGCGGCCAGGGCGATCCAGACGTCGGCGATCTCCTGCGGTTCGTCAGGCGGGCGCAGCATGTGGTCCCACAACAACAACCCATCCCATCCGCTTTCCCCGCCCCGGTCGCGATCTCGATCAGCAACTGCGGATTGGGTCAGCTCTCCGAGGGGCGGAAGGAAGAGGGCGTGCTTCATAGAGCTAGTCTGCCGACCCCTTGACTGCCGAACGTTTGTTCGATATGATAGTGGTGCCTCGAGGTCGGGCCTGACGACTTCCTCTTTGATGGCAGGTGGCCAGCTGGTCATCACCCTGGCCGACGTCGAAGTAGAAGAGTTCGCGGCCGCCTTCCAAGCCTTTCTGGACCTGCGTTTCCGGCCTCCGGCTGGGGAGGAGTCTTCAGGTGGAGACTGGGTGGCCGAGGAGGCCCCCCTGGAGGAGCCCGCCCGCTCCGCCAAAAAGGCCGACGCCTTCATGGACCTGGTCGCCACCGCCCTGGCCCACGCCCATAGCGGCCAGGCCGCCGGCGACGACCGGTACCTGGTCCACGTGGTGGCCCGCTACCAGGGTCTCGACCTGACCTTTCTCGACGGCAGGCCCCTCCACCCCGCTGACGCCGCCACCATGACCTGCGACACCGCCATCGTGGCCCACATCGTCACCGACGGCGGAGAACCCCTGAACGTGGGGCGAAAAACCCGGGAGTGGAACACCGCCCAGCGCCGAGCCATCAGTGTGAGGGACGGAGGGCACTGCCGCTTCGTGGGCTGCGCCTTCCGCCACTACGACATCCACCACCTCCGTCCCTGGGAGGCCGGAGGCGCCACCGATATCGCCAACGCCACGTCCCTCTGCCGCCGCCACCACCGCATGATCCACGCCGGCTTCGGCGTCACAGGTGACCCCAACGGCGAACTGGCTTTCCACCGCCCCGACGGCACCCACCTTGGATCCACCTACCCGGCCCAGGTACGAGTACCGGCCCAGTGAACAGCCGACGCCCGGGGACGACGTGTTACATACCAGATCGCATCCCATTCTGGTATACTAGCTGGTCGTGGCAACAGAACAAATCGCCGTCCGGCTCCCTCAAGAGCTGTTGGCCGAAGTAGACGACCTCGTAGCTCGCGGCGTCTACGAAAGCCGGGCCGCAGCCGTTCGCGCAGGCGTCGAGGCGGTGGCAGCGTCGGAACGAAGACGCCAGATCGATCGAGCCCTGGTAGAGGGATACCAACGCCGCCCAGCTGGTGAAGCAGAACGCGAAGCCGCCATCGCATCTCTGCGCGACGCCATCCTCGAGGAGCCTTGGTGAGCGAACCACGCCGCGGCGAAGTCTGGTGGGGTGAGATTGAGGACGTGGGTCGCCGTCCCTTCCTGATTATGACTCGCTCGGCCGCGATCCCCGTTCTGCACAACGTGTTGGCGGCCCCAATCACCCGCACTGTCCGAGACATCCCGACAGAAGTACGTCTCGGGCCTGACGACGGGATGCCATCAGACTGCGCGGCCAGCTTCGACAATCTGCGAGTCGTACCAAAGGCGTACCTGGTCGACCGCGTGTGCGCGCTTGAAGCCATCCGGATGGTTGAGTCGTGCCGCGCTCTGCGCGCGGCCGTCGATTGCTAACCAGCAACCAATCTGGCACGGTGAAGGGGGGGTCGCGCTAATGGAACAGCGTGTCCGAGCAGAGTGGGCGAAATGGAACGGCGGGACCGTCTGAATTGGCTACCTCGGACGAGTCTGTTCGACTAGCAACGCCAGGGTCCGTTCGATCTGGTCCAGCCTTCGGTTTACCGTAGCTATATCGCGAGCCGGGGGGTCGCCGATCTCGCCAGGGGTCTCGGGTAGCTCGGTCGCCCTTCGTCGCGATGCCTCGACGAACACGGAAGTGACGGCGGCGGTGACAATGGTGAGGAAGCCGATACCTGTCACCATAACGACGGCGGCTACAAGGCGGCCGACAATCCTGTGAGGCGTCACGTCTCCGTATCCGACCGTGGTCACCTCTTCTCCACCGACAGCCGCTGGCTGGTTGCGTCCATCGAGTTCGCCGCCGAAGATATAGTCGATACGGCCTACCAGCACCTCAGTCCGCTGCTGGTGCGATGGCAGTACCAGGGGCAGCTCTACGCGGACTTGGACCTGCGGGATACGACTCGCTGGCTGAACGCATCAGCGAACATGCTGCTGGTCCCGCCACTGGTCGAGCGCTCCCCGAGAGCCGGAGATGTCCTACAGTGCCGCCTGTCGCCATCGGTATGCCCACCAAGTGTCATGCCCGCAGATTGCGGAGTGTGTACTCGCGCATGATCGATGTCTGGGTCCGCCCGACGTCGAGAAACTTCGGGATGTCCTCGCCGATCGTCGCACGGTTGGCCTCGACGCGGCTCGGATCGCCATCGGCCCCGTAGAAGCGCCGGGGCTCCAGAATGTCATCGAGTTGCTCGAATCCCTCTTCACAAATCGCGTCGATCTCGGGTGCGTCGGGGGTCAGTGGTCGCGCTACGACGTTGCGGACGTAGGTCCTCTGCGGGTGGATGCGGAGAGACATCGGCATGTGAACGTGACGCCAATGGACCAGGAAGTCGCCAGGGGTCATCCCGACGGCGCAACAGAGGGTCGACGTGACAATGAGCCCGGGTCGGGGTTCGTCCGCGCTCGTAGATCGGTCTGTCCGCCATCGGGGCACCGATTCAGTCACGACGTAGCCGCTGTGATGAGTCGATAACTCGGCGACGGCCTCGTCGGCGTCGGCAATGTCGTCAGCACAATCGGTCCATACAGAGACAGTTGCGATCAGGCGGCCGTCCTGCAGGGGACGATTTCCGCGCCACCGCTGATTCGCGGCAAGGTCCTCGACCTGGAAGGCGACACCGGGGTAGCGGCTGGGATCGAGACCTCCTAGTGCCCCGTCGATGAACGTGCGGATCGCACTATGGTCCAAACGCGGTGCGTCGCCGGTCGCGAAGGCCACGAAAATCACCTTCTCCATCTGGTTCCCACCTCGGAGATCGAACGTTGTGTGCGGTCTTGTGCTACCGGCGCGGAATCCGGTACCTGAAGAGTGAGAGCGTCCTCAACTTGGTGGAGTACTCGCCGGACGCTTATAGAAGATTGCGGGTTCAATGCCCTGGAGCGTCGGCACCCGCAGTGCGTAGAGCTGATCGCGCTCGACACGATCAGCTTGCGCCACGATCTCTGCCTCGTCGTAGTGGACAGAGAAGAACCGCCCGGAGAGAGCGTCCGCCTTGCCAGACGCGAGGAACAGACATAGTGAGGCAGCACGCTCCGGCGGGTACCAGCCGTCATCTTCCAGAGCATGGCCCGGGGGATACACCCACGGGGCGTCGGCCGGAGGCTCTGCGGCGAATTGCTCGCGAGCCGGCCAGATGTACTTCGTGAGCTTAGTGAGCACATTTCCGGGCGTGATGGAGAAGACCGTGACCCCTCGTCCTTGGAGTTCGAGAGCCAGAGCCTCGCTGAATCGAATGATTCCTGTCTTGGCCACGGTGTACGGCAAGATGAACGGCATCCCCAGCATGCCGGCACCGCTCGATACATTGATGACACAGCCCTGTCCGACGTCCAGCATTCCCGGCAGCACCAGTCGGGTAAGTAGCATCGCCGCGATCAGGTTCGTCTGAATACCCGCAACAATCGCGCCTGGGTCGATGTTCTCGAACCTACCGCCGGACCCAGGGACACCCCCACCGGCGTTGTTCACCAGGATCGTCGGGGGGCCGAGCTCCTTCTCGGTGGTGGTTAGCATCGCTTTGACGGAGTCCAGGTCCGTAACGTCCGCCGGGAATGACACCGCCCGGCCACCAGCCCCGTTGACGATGGACGCCGTCTCCTCGATCTCGCCTGCAGAACGTGCGGTGACCATGACCGACGCCCCCGCCTCCGCGAATGAGAGCGCGGTCGCCCGTCCAATACCGCGGCCGCCACCGGTCACGATGGCGACTCTGCCCGCCAACCCGTTTTCAGACGTTGCCCCACTGCTCATCGAGAGTCCCTCCCATCTGGACCCATGCACCCAGAGCGACTTTCGCCACGTTGGTCATGCCGAAGTGGCCAAGCCGGCCGATTGTAGACATTGACATCAGGTTATAACCTGTCCGGCGCCAGGCGGCAACTCGCGTCTCCCCGGACGTGTCCCCCGCCGCGCTTGGTTGCGATCAACCCGGAGGGGGGCTCGTCCTTGTTTCGTGGAGCCAAGAGATCTCCAGCCGCGCTCGGTACCCGGCATGACACCACCTGCGGCCAAACGTACCCAGAAGTGCGTATGAGAGCGTGTTCTTGCCGAGCAGCGGCACCCATCTCGATCCCGACCCGATCGACAGATGCTGATCTGCAGATGAGGTGGTGGTAGCCCAGCCGATGGGCCGCTTCCGCGATCTGGGCCACCTCCTGGATGGATGCGTCCCGCTCCCAGGGCGAACAGAACTCGGGGTTCATGGTCACCACCGGCATTCCGATCGATGGCTTCAACGACATGGCCTCACCCTTGCATGACGCCCCCAGCGTCCACCGGGATGGACTGTCCGGTGATCGTTCGGCTTTCGTCACTGGCCAGGAACAACGCCAGGTTGGCGACATCCTCGCAGGATGAGATGTCTTGTAGCGCGACGCCGCGCAGCAGGCGGGCCCGGTGGGTCTCGTAGTCGACGTTCTGTTCGTCGGCGGTGCGCTTGACCCAGTTGCGCCACAGGTCGGTGTCGATGCTGCCTGGAACGACGCAGTTGCAGCGGATTCCGTACTCTCCGACCTCGAGCGCCACGGCTTTGGTGAAGGCCCGCAGGGCCGCTTTCGACGTCACGTAGTGCGACTTGCGGACCATCCCATTGAACGCCGCGGTCGAGGAGAAGTTCAAGATCACACCCGACCGGCGTTCCAACATCGACTGTTTCAGCACTTCTCGGGTGCAGAGCATGGCCGCCGTGATATCGATGGCGATCGTAGCGTTCCAGTTCTCCAGCGTCTGCTCCCAGATCCACCGGTCCTGGCCCGGCGCGGCCGCGTTGTTGCACAGGACATCGACCTGGCCGAACTCGTCCACCGCCCGCGCCACCATCGCCGCCACGTCGTCCTCGTCGGTCACATCGGCCCGCATGGCGATCGCGCCTCTACCCGCCGCTGCGGCCGCCTGCTGAACCAGCTCCTCCCGCCGGGCCGCCAACAACACCCGCGCTCCTTCCCGAACGAACATCGAGGCCATCACCGGGCCCAGCCCGGTGCTCGCCCCAGTGATGATCGCCACCTTCCCATCCAACCGGCCACCCGTCACTTCGGACCCTCCCCGAAAAGCTCACCCAAAGTCTCCTTGAACAACGCCCGACCGCCACCCGTTTCATCGAGGAGCCGGTTGGTCCGCTTACGGACCCTCCACGTCGAAGCGACCCGCTCGAGATCCCAGCGCACCGCGCTCACCCGCCACAAGTAGAACCGGTCCCCCTCACGGCGCATAACCAGCGAATAGTTGACCGCTGTCGCCCCATCGCCATCCACCTCGACCAGGATCGGCCCACCGAAATGGGCCACCCCCGCAGCGATCAGCCCCTGATGGCCCTCACCTTGCAGCATCTCATCAACCGCATGGCTTCCCTCGTAGGGCGCACCATCACCATCCCAATCGTAAACGCCATCTTCCAACCACACCGCCGCCGCAAACGACGTCAATCCAGCATCGGCCGCCGGCCCATAGGAAAGAACAAGACGCCGAATCGCCGCCTCATCCTCGAGCCGGCCAACCCGCGCCAATAGCTCCTGAACATCCGTTTCGCTCACGTCCAACTCGCTTTCTAACTGTTCTGGCCGGGTAGTTATCGGTCCCACTCGAACGGCACCAGGCAGTAGAACGGAGCAGCCAGAAGCCCCCGCAACCCCACTTGCCCAACATAGATCTTCACCCTAGCCAGCGTGCCAGGAGACGATGCTCAGCTGTTACGACCACAACTCGGTGGAGGGTAGGTTGACGGGTGCGTCTCGAAGGAGGTCAGACGGTCTTGCCTGGGATGGTCTTCCCGCAGATCGGGTCCATGTTTGGTACCACCTGGAAGGTGGTACCCGAGTACTTGGTGACCCACCCGCAGTTATCGGCGTCGCTGACGTCCCCGCGGCCCTCCAGGGCGAACGAGACCGTATGGCCGCCCCACAGGCCGGCCGCATCGAAGTCCGTGATACCCAACATGGTGTTGATGAACGACGCCTGCGTCGGGTTGGCCCCAGCCTTCTGCAGGCCGTCGACGAAGGCGGCGACCGAAGAGTATGCGGCGTACTCGCTGAGGGTGGGATCCTGAGTCCAGTTGGCGTAGGTCTTCAGGGCGGCGACGAACTTCTCGGTGGCCGGAGTATGCATCTCAACCGGTTCGTAGCCGAGCACGAAATACAGACCCTGCGCCGCCTGCGACGCCCCGGGGCCACCCCCGGTCAGGTCACCGCCGTAGCCGGTAGCCATCAGCCCCACTTTCAGGTTCACTCCCTCCTGACGAAGGGAGTTCACCAGAGCGAACGAAGTCTGAGTCGTCACCCCAGGGAAAATGGAGTCGACACCGGCGCTCTTCATAGCCAGGGCGATGGGCTGCATGTTCGTCGAGCCCAGCGGCACGTTGGTGTTCACGTACCCCACCTTGAGCCCGGCCGCCGCCGCCGACGCCGCCGCCGACTTGGTCACCTCGGCCGAAGACGGCTCGATGCCGTAGCCGATACCACCGAAGTTCGTGCCTCCCAGCCCCTTGAGGACCTGCCCATATGTCGTCTGGACAGTCGTGTAGTTCTCGTAGCCGAAGGCCGAGAACATATTGCGCGAGGTCAGCCACTCCTCACCGTCCACATCGGCGCCGATCACCGGAATGTTGCTTTTGGACAGGTAGGGAGCGGCCGCGAAGCCCACCACCGAGATCTGAAAGACCGAGAACACGTGGTCCTGCTCGACCAGATTCTTCGCCGCGGTTTCGGCCTGAGTCAGCGAGGTTCCAGTGTCGGCGACGACGTACTTGATGTTGTAGCCCTCTTCCTTGGCCACCCCGATACCCGCCTTGATACCCTGCAAAGTGGTGTCGCCCGTGACCGAGCCCGGGCCGGTCAGGTCGGTAAGGACCCCGATCGTGTACGTCTTGCCCTGACTCGAGGTGGAACCGATTCCGCCGGAGCTCGTACTCGAACTCGAATTCGACTTGGACGAACTGCTGCAACCAGCTGCCACCAAAGCAGCCGTCGCCAGCACAACAAGGACAGCCTTGGAACAATGCACTGGTACCCTCCCCGATAGTGACATCGGAATCATTCCACAACGGACGGCTCCAGGCAACGCGCCAGCTCCAGCCCGACCGGCGAAGGTAGGCGCCCTCATGGTTTGGCCGTCCGGGGTCGGAAAGCAGCTGGACCGGCCTGTAAACCTGGTCACCGCAGCCTCCCGGCGGATGGAGCTGTCGGCGGACCCCCGAGCGCATCGGGCTACGCTTACCAGCCGGCATGGGCAGCACCGTCTAGACGCTCTGGAGGTGGCACCCGTGGCGACATGAACAACGCGTATTCCCGAACCCTTCAGGCTGGCATTCGGGCCGGCTGGGCCCGTTAACAAAAGGAGCCGGGCCCCAAGGCCCGGCTCCAATCCGCGCAAGATCGGGTTCAGGCGGCGATCGGGTCTGGCCTGACCACCTCGGCCAGGTTGCCACCCATGATGCGAGCGATGTCGTCATGGGACAGGCCGGCCAGTTCCTCGACGTAGGAGGTGGGATGGGCGATCCCCTCGGGGTGCGGGAAATCCGAGCCGAACACCACCCGGTCGGCACCAACCAGTTCGATCAAGCCCCGCGGATCCTCCTCGTGGAAGGGGTGGACCCAAACGTTGCGCTTCAACACCGCGATGGGATCCTCGGCCCAAAGGCGCGGGTTCTTCGCGAAGGAGTGACCGACGGCCTCAACGAGAGGACGTACCCAGCCCGAACCGTTCTCCACCGGCAGCATCCGCAGCGTGGGGAACCGGGACAGCAGCCCATGGCCCAGCATCGAGGCCACGCAATCATATATACCCCGGCTCTGGTAGTGCAGCACGTCGGCGAAGGCGCTCGGGCCGGCGAAAGGCAGATACTCGTTGTCGCCGCCGCCCTCCCACTGGTTGAGGTAGCGCATCTGGCCGTCGTCGGAGGCATGCAGGCCCACGGCGATGTCGGCCTCAGCCACCTTCTGCCAGAACGGGTCGAACTCTTTGAGAGCGAATGACCGGTCGCCCTTGAACCCGGGCACAGGGGCCGGACGGATGAGCACCACCTTGGCGCCACGCTCGACGACCCACTCCAACTCTTTAATGGCCTCGTCTACGATGGGCAAGGTGATGACAGGGGTAGCGAAGATGCGGTTCTCGTAGTTGAACGTCCAGTGCTCGTACATCCACTCGTTGAGGGCGTGGACCACGACGTGGGTCGCCTCGGGGTCCTTACGGAGGCGCTCCTCCAGCAGGCTCGCCAGCGTGGGCCACATGACCGCCCGGTCGACACCCAACTCGTCCATCAGCGCGACCCGGGGCTCGGGGGAGAAGAAGGCCTCAGGCGAGCGGATCGGCTTACCCATGATCTCACGGCGGGACTTGCCCTCCGGGTTGCCCTGCTTGAAGTACTCCTCCTGAGCGCCCGGAGCAGCGACGATCTCGAAGGTGGGATTGGGGATGTAGTCGGAGATCGTGTTCTTGAGGGCCAACTTGGTGCGGCCGTTCACGGTGACGTACTTGATCAGGCCCTCGTAGTCCTTCGGCAGGAACTTCGTGAACGCATCCACAGTCTCGTACATGTGGTTGTCCGCATCGAAGACCGGGAAGTCGAGAATACTTCCGGACATGGCACCTCCTCTGGCTAACGTTTGCCGAGGTATAGAGTAACCGATTTCGACGCCGATGTCACTTCGGGACGTAATCAGGACTTCCATGCGGTCGCCGGCTGATCGCCTATTCGATGCCCGACCACATGCGAACCCAGCTGGCCGTAGACGCCCTCACCATCGATGGAGCCGCCCGCGACGGTCACCCCGCCTTGGCCGGCGTGATCGCCCACGCCGACCGGGGCAACTGGGGCCCCCTTCAGCGGCTACCTGGACTTCTGCCGGCCCGCCAGCTGCGGTCCTCGGTCGGCAAGACCGGCATCTGGGACAACGCTGGGGCCGAGTCGTTCTGGAAATCACTGAAATGAGAATGCCTCCAAGGGAGGGCGTTCGCGACTCGAGCCGAGGCCCGCAGGGCCATTCTCCGGTGGATCAACTGGTACAGCACGTCGAGGCTTCACCACCCTCAACGGAGTCCCAGCCCTCGAATGGGAACAGCAGTACCGTCAAGCGTGATAATCACCGGTCCGGCCGAAGGGGACATGCCCAGACCGATCAGGTTGAGACGATAGTGACCCCGGCCGTCCCGGGCGCTCCGTACAACTGGGCATAGCCAACCCGGGGGTCCCCCGCCACCTGGCGGTCGCCGGCGGTGCCCCGGAGCTGGAGTACGAGCTCATAGATCTGCCGCAGCCCGGATGCGCCGATCGGCTCGCCGTTGGCGATAAGACCCCCGTCGGTGTTGATCGGCATCGGACCGTCGATCTCCGTCGCCCCATCGGCGATCAGCTGCTCCTGCTCACCGTCCCAGCAAAAGCCGTTCTCGGCCATGTGGATGATCTCTGCTCCGGCGTCGGTGTCCTGCAGCTGGATGACGTCGACATCCTGCGGTCCGAGTCCGGCCCGCTCGAAAGCGGCCTTGGACGCGTCGACCGTGGGGGCCCCGGTCCGTTCGAGGGGGACCGACGGGCTGTGAACTTCGAACGCTCCGTAGCGACGGGTCCTCACCTCGGACGCTCGCAGGTACACGGGCTTCGACGTGAAATTGCCGGCGATGTCGGCTCGACACAAGACCACGGCGGCGGCGCCCTCGTCCGGGCTGCAGAACATGTATTGGGTGAGCGGGTCGTTCACCATTCTCGACTCGCTGATCTGCTCGATCGACAGCGGCGAGCGCCGGAAGGCATTGGGGTTGCGAGAGCCGTTGCGGTAGTTCTTGGCCGCCACCGCGGCCAGCGTGCCGGGACTGATGCCGTGGTCGTGCATGTAGCGCTGGATCTTCATGGCGAAGAACTTGGACGTCAGAAACAGGCCGGTCTCGCCGTACCAGCTGGGCAGGCTGTACTGCATCGGGTCGGCGGCGAACGCCCCCGTCGGGTGCTTGTCCATCCCGACGGCCAAGCCGATATCGTAGAGACCGAGCTGTATGGTCTGGGCGGCCAGGCTCACCGCACTGGCCGCGGTGGCGCAACCGTTGTACACGTCGGTGAAGGGCAGACCGGTCAGCCCCAACAGATTGACCACCGCGTCAGGGTTGTCGACTTCGTAGCTGCCTCCGAAGGCGAACTGCACCTAGCGCCATTCCACGCCGGCGTCCTTCAGAGCGGCCCGGGTGGCGTCGGCGCCCATCTCGATCGCCGACTTGCCGGGGAAGCGTCCGAAGGGATGCAGGCCTACACCCACTATCGCTACATCAGGCACTCGTGGCCTCCTTGGTCGGGGCGAAGGTGTAGATCATCACTTCGTCGCCGTTGTCGTCGACTTTTAAAGGGAACGATCTCGAGTTGCACGGCCTGGCCGATGCGCGGGTCGCGAGTTCTCGAATCCGCTCAGTCGTGACTCGACCCGGAGCTCATGATCGAGCTCGACGTAGCCGACGAAGTAACGCTCGAACGATTCCGGGGTCTCCGGCCCAGCGTAAGGCGGCGACTTGGGAATGAAGTCTTGACTGGTCCAGGTCCACAGCGTCCCCGTCGGAGACAACTCCACTTCGCTCACGTCGTTCGCCGCGCACCCGGGGCAGGAGGTCTGTGACGGAAAGGTGTGAGCCCCACAAGCATCGCAGCGAGAGCCAAGAAGACGGGGGTCAGGTGCCGGCCAAGTGAAAAGGCCGGTGGCGATCGGGATCTGGGACATGGCTGGTTACCTCCTGAGGCGAGGAATGAGTCAGGCGCGAATCGACCGACCAACCTAATTGTCGGGCTTGTCTCTCACTCCGTCGGCGGTGATGAATTGACATCTTCTCTTTTGAATGCGCCACCCGTCGTCGGTACGGCGAAGTTCGTCTGAGTAGAGGGTGCGCCTGAACTCGCCACCCGTGCGATCGATGAACAGCAGGTTCTGCTTGGTCACGGCGCGGTCGCCATCGACCAACTCCACCAGCGGCGGACCTCCGAGGTGCAGTCCGGCGGGGGCGCTCAGCATCATCTTTCTTATCCGGTCGCGGCCATCGAAGGAGCGGCCGTACACCTCGAACGACCCGTCCTCAGTGAAGAGGTCGACGCAGCGGTCGACCTCATCATGGTCCAGGGCCAGGCAGTACTCGGCCAGCAAGTTCGCGATGGCGGTGTAGTCCTCTGAGCTTGTAGTCATATCTGCTCCCGGCCAGGATAAGCGGCCGGATCTGAGGCGGCTGCGACCGAACCGCCACTGGAGCCGCCCGTGCTCGCTTGAAGCCGTTCTACGAACATCGAACGCTTCGCTGCCGCCTCCATGGTCAGGCGGGCCCGAACCACCTTGCCGGACGTCGTGCGAGGCAGCGGTTCGTCCCAGACGACGACCTGTTCAGGCCACTTCCGGGTGGCCAGACCCTGTGCCCGGAGGTAGCCCACTACCGCCTCGAGCGTAACGTCCCCGTCCTCCTTTGGGACGACCGCCACTGCCAGACGCTCGCCTGTGTCCTGGTCGGGTACCCCGAAGCTAGCGCACTCGGCGACGCCCGGATAACCAAGCAAGGCGGCATCGATCTCGTTAAGTGAGATCTTGAACCCGTTCCGGTTGACGACCTCCTTCAAACGCCCAAGGACGGTGAGCCGGCCCTCAGTCACCTCGACCAGGTCGCCGGTCCGGAACCATTCCCCCTCGTAGGCCTCTTCGTTGTCGGCGTCATCCAGGTACCCGAGCATCACCCCTGGTCCCCGCAGCATCCCCTCCTGGGGATGTACCGACGAGCCCACCCGAACCTCGGTGCCGGGCATCAGGGCGCCGTCATCGCTGAGCCGTCCAGTCGATTGATCCCCGGCTAGCCTTCCGGTGGCGTTCGGCGCCTCCGAGGATCCGTAGACGCGGATCACGTCGATCCCGTACTGGGCCATGATCCGCTCCAGGAAGGACCGCGGGAGCATCGTCCCTCCCAGCGCCAGGGTTGTAAGGGCGACGCCCCGGTCGCCCCGGGAGTCCGCCACGCTGATCAACCGCTCGACGATGACGGGAGCCCCGCCCAGGATGGTGGCACCGCACCGGTTGATTCGGTCGAGAGTTCTCTCCGGCTCGAAGTCATCGTCGAGTACTAACGCAGAGTGACATTCGGCGGCCAGATGCATCTGCATCACGCCCGTGATGCTGGTCAAGGGACTGACCAGATAGATCACCGAGGTCTGGTCGGCGCCGATGGTGATGGCCATGTTGCGGGCCCCGCTGGTGAGAGTGTTGAGCGAGTGCGTGACACCCTTGGGCCGGCTGGTGGTGCCAGAGGTGAACAGCACCAACGCCGCCTGGTCGCGGTCGGGTTCCGTCCAGTCCGGCCCACCCTCGCCGGACGAGCCGTCGCCGGCGAGCTCTCCCAGGCGGATCTGCTCGAGATCGCCTAGTTCGTCGTTCAACCGATCGCGTTCGGTCTCCGGGAGCAGGACCACAGAGACCGGAATCGCATCCAGGGCCACCCTCAGGTCCCTCGCACCACATCGTCGATCCAGCAGGACCGCCGTCGCCCCGACCCGCAGAAGGCTATGGTACGCAACGACCCCCTCGAGCGTGTTGCCTGAGATGAGGATCGCTGCCGTCCTCGGGCCGACGCCGATCGAGACCAGCCTTCTCACCCCCGCCGCGATCCGAGACGCCAGGCCGGCCCAGGTTATGGTGAGGGTGTCGTCGATTAGGGCGATGTCGTCCGGCCTATCCGAGGCCGCCGCTTCGATGCCGTCCCGCAGGCGGCGATCGTCCCAGTATCCGCTCTCTACATAGCCCCGGGCCCGGGCGACTGGAACCGGCCTAGACACGAGCATCGACACTGGCCTGCTCATGAAAGCAGATGATTCAGTCGGTCGCGATCTACGTCCTGCAGGGGAATCAGGGCGGAATCCCGGTGCGGACGCCACCAGCCGTCCTCGAGCTTCCAAGCGTTCCTACGAAGGGTCTGCTTGTCAATCTTCATACTTGCTAACTTTGGCAGCTCTGGCACGAAGCGGACGAAACTCGGCACCCATTTAGGGCCGAGGTCTGGCTGGGCGGCGAAAAGGAGTCTAGCTCCGAGGCATCCAGCGACAGGCCAGTGTTAGTCTCGATGGCCGCCATCACGCGATCGCCAACCGGGTCATCCGGAACGGCGTACACGGCGACTGCCCGGTCAGCCGGCCTTGCGTGCACCTCACGGCCCTCGGCAGGCCGGTGGATCCGGATGCGAAGATCAGTAGGAACAGGTCCTCCTCGGCGATCACCGGATAGTTCCGCAACGGCTCCACGCCCAGCAGCTCCTGATACCCAGCCGACTCGACATCGAGGAGGTGCTCGTTCGCAATCCCCAGGTCGAGTCCGTCGATGAGGGGGCGCATTCCGGCGGACGTGACGACCATCTGGCAATCGGTGTAGCGGATCAACTGTTCCAGTTGCTCACCTCGGTAGGTGGAGTTGATACCCACGATCACAGCCCCGGAGATGGCGGCACCGGTAAGCCAGAACAGGTACTCGGGAACATTGTCGAGGAGAACACCTATATGGGGCGGACGGCTTCGATCGGCGCGCTCATCGAACAGCGCGGCCCGTCGGCGCCCCTCCAGGACCATGTCTGCGTACGACCAACGCTGGTCCTCGAAGAGCAGGGCTGCACGATCGTCGTCCGCCCGGCTCAGAAGAACCCGATCTACAGTCGTTGCAGCCACCAGATCGATTCCTGTTTAGGTCGATGTCGATATCAACTCGCGTCAAACGATAGCGGTCGAAACGGGACTTTGTCAATGGCTCGGTCCCTTACAGGTGCAGGGGCCAGAGCCGCTTCGGGGCGCCTCCCGTATGCATCCATGCTGTGCCTCCTCGATCGTGGCCGCGACACCTACGCGCCACGCCCTAAAGGTGCAATATCGATGTCGATGTCATAGTAAGATCGGGACCCTCGATATGATGAAGCAACAGGG
This sequence comes from uncultured Acidimicrobiaceae bacterium, assembly GCA_963851245.1. Lineage (GTDB taxonomy): Bacteria > Actinomycetota > Acidimicrobiia > Acidimicrobiales > Palsa-688 > CAWKOH01. The sequence continues at coordinate 521,974 of CAWKOH010000001.1, forward strand.
GATACCGGACGATTCAGAACTCCACATGCTCCGATTGAGCGCCCGGCGGCTCTTCGCCGACGAAGGCTCAATCGGTCAGGCCGCGGAAATGGGGCTCCTGAGTCTGCTCACCCCCGAGGACCAGGGTGGCGCCGGATGGCGCCCGGTGGAGGCCTGTGCGGTGGCGCAGGAGGCCGGTCGGGCTCTCGCGTCAATACCTTGGACCAACAATCTTATCGTCGCTGCCACGCTGGCGGGAGACGAGCGATGGACCGATCTCATTCCACCGCTCCTGCAGGGTACGATTCACAGCGCCGTGGTGCGGTCGCGCCAAATCGTCGTGCAGGACCGTGGCGAATCAGCATCCGCTCCGATCCCTGTCATCTGCGATGCGGCACCAGTCGTGTTGGTGGCCCTCGACAACGATATTGGCCCGCTGGCGATCGACTGCCGGGGACACCGACCCACTTTCGAGCCGTCGTCGTTCATCGACACGACCAGAAGCGCCGGGATGCTGACCCTGTCGTCCGTTCGAGCGGAAGCCGTGGCGGGAGGGGACGTCGCCATCCTCAGCGACGCCGCGACTCTCGTCGCCTGTGCCGATTCTTTGGGGGCACTGTCGGGTACAGCCGAGTTGCTTCGAAGTCATCTTTCCGACCGGCTGGCCTTCGAGCGGCCCATCGCCAGCTTCCAGGTCATTCAGCACCGACTCGCCGATCTGGCCGTGCTGGAGGCAGCGTGTGCGAGCCTCGTCCACCGGGCGTCTGTCGCACTCGCGGGGGGAGCCGCAAACGCGAGGACCCTCGTGAGTGCCACCCACTCGTACACGGTTCGGCACGTTACTACCGCCCTGGATGACTGCATCCAGTTGTCCGGTGGCATCGGCTTCACGTGGGAATACCCACCGCACCACGCCATGCGACGGGCCACAGCGAACGCCTTTGCCGTTCGTGGGGAATCTGATTCCCTCGACCGACTGAACTCGACTTGTCTATCGGAGCCCATTCCAGAGGCGGACCCGTTCCGGTCACGAACCCGCCAGGTGATAAGAGCACATGCGCCGTTCCAGTTTCGAGAGGGCCACCGGGCGCCCACCACCGAGACCGACGAGGCCGACCTCCGGGCGTGGTACCGGCTCCTGTACGAGCAGGGTCTGCTCGGCGCCTCATGGCCACCGCGGTGGGGCGGCGATCCGAGCCATCATCCGCTTCATGAGCTGATAGTCACAGAGGAGTTGATCCGGGCTAGGGCGCCCCGGGCCATAGATCAGGTGCAGCTGGCGAGCCACGTCCTCATCCGCTTCGGCACAGAAGAGCAGAAGTCTCGGTACCTACCGAAGATCAGATCCGCGGAGCACATATGGTGCCAGCTGTTCAGCGAACCCGATTGCGGAAGCGACCTAGCTGGAATCAAGGTCCGGGCCGAGAAGCGCAGTGACGGATCGTGGCTGGTGAGCGGCCAGAAGACCTGGACCACCGATGCCCACTGGGCCCAGATGGGGCTCGCCCTGTTGAGGACCTCCCACGTCGAACGCCGCCACGACGGGATCACCGCCTTCCTCGTGCCGATGGACTCGCACGGACTGGAGGTCCGGCCCAAGAGGACCATGGGAGGAGCATTCGACTTCAACGATGTCTTCTTCGATGGTGTGGTCCTGGGCCCACAACAGGTCATCGGCACCGTCGGGCAGGGCTGGTCGGTCGCCATGTCGGGCCTCGAGATGGAGCGCTTCGGCGTAGGGGGCAACGTGCTCTTGCTGGACCTCCTGCTGGCTGATCTTGTCGAGGTCGCCGACACGGTGGTCATCGACGATGCCTCCGCCACCGTCAGTCGCGACGTTCGGCGCGACATCGCGATGCTCATCTCGGACGCACAGGCGGCCCGAGCGTTCGTCGCCAATCACGTCGAGCACGCCCTCGCTCAGACCGAAGAGCCCGCCGACGCCTCGATCGCCAAGATCCTCTACAGCGAGACCTACAACCGGATCGCCCGGTATGGATCGGAACTAGTTGCTGAACACCTCCCCGTTCCTCCTGATGTCGAGGAACAGGCCCAGAGGCTGCAGGATGCTTGGCTTTGGTCACGCGCCCTGACGATTTCCGGTGGCACGTCGGAGGTCATGCGCAACATCATCGCCAAGCGCCGGCTAAGGCTGCCCCAGTGACCCCACCTCATCGACTTACTTCCCCCCCTTGGCCCCAGAAGGCCCTTGCGCAGATGGAACGGACATTTCTAGATTGATATCAATGTCTTCTTCAATCGTGGTGCCCGATGTCGACCCCGCTGTCGATGTAGCCACCTTCGCCTCACGGTTCGAGGGGTGGCTCGACCTTGATCCACCGGAGCTCCTGGGGGCGGCCTCTCCGCAGCCCACGACAGATTCACAAATGGGCGCCATGCGGCGACTCATGGCGTCGCTCTTCGAGCATGGGTGGAATCGTTACGGATGGCCGGAGGCAGCCGGAGGTCAGGGCGGGTCGATTCTTCATCGAGCCGCCATGTGGGAGAGTCTGGCCCGTCACGGCGTCAGAGGAATGGCCGCCTTCGAGCATCTCGAAGTGCTGGGACCAACGCTCGTCGCCATGGCCCCCAGCAACTTCCTCGCGCAGGTGTTTCCGCACTTCTTGGACGGAAGCGAGACGTGGTGTCAAGGGTTCTCCGAACCCGATGCCGGCTCTGACCTGGCCTCGTTGCGAACCCGGGCCGTACCGGTAGACGGCGGATACCTGATCACGGGTCGAAAGATCTGGACCAGCTGGGCTCGCTTCGCGACGTGGTGCCTGGTTCTGGCCCGCACAGGCACAGTAGAGGCCCGTCATCGAGGTATCAGCGCACTGGTCGTCGATCTTCGATCGCCCGGCGTGACTGTCCGGAGCCTGCGCCAGGCCAACGGGGGGGACGAGCTGGCCGAGGTCACATTCGACGACGTCTACGTACCCGCCGGCCGGCTTATCGGGGCCGAGCACGAGGGATGGTCGGTGGCGATGCACATCCTGAGCCACGAGCGAGGTACTTTCGCCTGGTTCCGGCAATGCTTCCTTCACCAGGCGCTCGAAGGGCAGCTCGAGGTAGCCACCCCCGACGGCGACGGATTGCTGGCCGACGCACTGCTGGACCTGGCCAGTGTGCGCGCCATGAGCACCGCCGCCCTGGAAGCCCATGACCACGGCTCGCCGCTGGGGCCGCGGGCCGCCTTCACGAAGCTTCTATTATGCGCCGCTGAGCAGCAGCTGTACGACTGGATCTTCGCCACCGAACCGGGCATCGCGTCCGGGCCACTGGACGAATCCTCCGCCGCAATCAGGTCTGATTACCTGTTCTCTCGGATAGTCACCATCTACGGGGGCTCGCAGCAGATGCAGCTCGACACAATCGCCAAGCAGGTCCTCCGTCTCCCGTGATGGGCCCGTTCACCGAATCCGACGACGCATTCCTGACTGCTTCTTGCAGCGCCTTGAGAAGTGGTGACGACGCTCTAGCCAGCCTCGGTTGGGGAGATCTCCTCCCCTATTTCGACCAGGACCGCGATGCCCGAAAGGCCGTCTTTGCCATCTTCCGCGCCCAGGGCCGCGAGCTGGTCACCACTAGCGCTTTGGCCACGTTGATGGCCCACCCATACACTCCTGCCACGAACGAGAAGGAGGTGCCGGTAGCTGCAGCCATCGAGATCAAGTCACGCCGCGGAGGCCCCCGGACCGTTGTCATGGGTCGACCCGCCCGAGGCAAGGTCCTCATCGACCGGCCCCGACGGGGCGCTGGCCTGGTTGATGTCGACGCCGCCGAATTCCACCCCATCGATCTGCCAGGTAGGCTGGGTCTCCACACCGTTGATGTCGATATCAACACCGTTGCCGTAACGATCCCGGAATCCGAAGCAGCCACTCTTCGCGCCAGAAGCCTATCTCTGGGTCGGGTCGCACTGGCCTTCGACCTCCTGGGGGCGGCGGAATCTGCTCTAGCCCTGGCCGTGGAGCATGCCGGGAACCGTGAGCAGTTCGGCCAACCTATAGGCCGCTTTCAAGCTGTTCGACATCTACTCGCGGCGGCCCGGGTCGACTGCGCCGCCGTCCAGGCCGTGGCCGAACAAGCGGCCATGCAAGAAAGGTGTCTGCCCGCCGCCTACGACAAGGTAGTGAAGGCCGTAGCGGGCCGTAACTGCCGGCGTGTCTGTGAGCGAGCGTTGCAAGTGCTAGGCGGAATCGGATTCACCACCGAACACCCCCACCATCACTTCCATAGTCGGGTGCTCACCCTGGACACCCTCCTCGGCTCCGCCACCGCCCTGGCCCACGACCTAGCTGTACATTCCCGGGCGGCTGGTGTGCCGATTCCAGCTATCTCCTTGACCGGCCCTACCTTGGGAAGCCTGGCCGATCTGGCCCAGTAGTAGTAAACCAAGCATTCTCGGCCTCCACCGACGACACGATCTGGTCCAGCCCGTTCTCCCGCATGTAGACGAGCGTGTCCGCAATGAAGTTCACGTGCTGATCGATGGCCATGATCATGCTGGTCAGCGCGGAGGGGCATCCCGGCCTGGTGATGGTAAAGACGATCGGGAACCCAGCAACGCCCACACCGAGGTAGGCCGACCGAATGGTTGGGCGTAGCGATCATCCGGGACTGGATTCGCTACCGGAGTCCGCCCTTTGGCACTCAGCTGGACGTCGACCCATCTGTGTCGTCGCCCAGCAGATATCGGAGCGGTTTGCCCAGCGCATTGTGGGGGATGGTGTCTCGGAATGCGACCTGGGCCGGAACCTTGAATGGGGCTAGGGCGGATGCCACCCACGCCTGGAGGGTGTCGGCGTCCACTCCGCTTTCGGGGCGTCGGACTACCACTGCTCGCACCACCTCGCCGAGGACCCGGTCGGGCACTCCGACCACCACCGCCTCGGCCACGTCGGGGTGGGCCATCAGACGGTCCTCTATCTCGCGGGGGTAGATGTTCTCGCCGCCGCGGATTATCAGGTCGCTGCGACGACCTTCTAGCACGAGAAGGTCCGCTTCGATGCGACCGAAGTCGCCGGTGCGATACCAACGGTCCCGGTCGAGGACCGCGTCGGTGGCTTGGCGGTCACCCTCGTATCCGAGGAACACCGAGGCGCTGCGGATGTGGATCTCGCCGGTCACGCCGTCGTCGGCCGGCTGGTCGCGCAAGGTGTCCCACACCCGCAGCTCAGCTCCGGGAGATGGCCGGCCTACGCAGCCCGGCTGGGATAGCACCTCGTCGAGGTAGGCTGACGCGCCGGTGCCGTTAGTCTCGGTCATTCCGAATCCGACCACAATGCCGGGGGCGACTTGCGGCCAGACTTCCAGGAGGCGGCGCAGCAGATCGTGGGAGACGAATGACCCGCCGAAGGCGATCGAGCGCAGGCTCGACAGGTCGCGGCGGCGGGCCGAGGGCGCTTCGAGCAGCTTCCACCCCTGGGTGGGGACCAGCCTCCACGCCGTCACCGCATGCTGCTCGCTCAGGCTGAGATGCTCTTCCGCGGACCACCGTCCCGGCGGTCTCATGTACACCAGCTTGGTACCAACAGCCACAGAAGCCACGGCCTGGCTGTTCAAGCCCGATATGTGGAACATGGGCGTGGCGGCGATCTCGCACGAACGGCCCGGTGACCGACCGGACATGGCGGTGCGCAGCGCGATCGACTGGATCCAGTTGATGTTGTTGCGGTGGCTCAGCACCGCGGCCTTCGGGCGGCCTGTGGTGCCGCTGGTGAAGAGGATGACGAACGGATCGTCCTCGTCGATCGGCGTGGACGGCAGGGACATGTCGCTCCCGGACCAGGCTTGTGGGACTTCGTCGAGGTCGAAGCGGGGCAGTCCCGGCAGCCGGCCTTCTACACGGGCCAGGTGGGTCCCGTCGCCGATCAGCAGCTTCGGGCGGGTGAGGGAGATGCCGTACTCCATCTCGGGACCGGTCCACCACCCGTTCAGGCCGATGACGGTCGCTCCTGCCGCCACGACTGCCCACGCCGCGATCACGTGCTCGTAGCTTGTAGCGGCGGCCAGCGCGACCCTGTCGCCGCGGCCGACACCGAGCTGGCCGAGGACCGCCGCGGTCCCGGCGATCAGCGAGGCGGCCTGGGAGAAGGTCACCTCCCCATCCGGATGGACCAGCCAGGGGTCGTCCCCGAAGGTCGCCACACCACTTTCGAGGAGGGCCCGGAGGTGGGGTAGGCGCCGGGCGAATACCGTCTGGCGGGCGCCGAGCACGACCTGCTCGACCATCTCGAACGGGCCGCCCGGGCCCATCAGCTCCTGTCGGCGGTCCTCAGCAACCGACGGGCCGGGCTCCCACGACAGGGTGGTGGCGGTCACGTCGGAGCGCCGCCGAGACGGAGGCAGACCACGAAACGGAACAGCGTCATCGTCGCTTGCGTCCGGTCATGATGTTCTGGCGTCGAGTCTGCTGGTCAGCAAGCCGATCACATCGAGATCGATGATGGCTTGGGTGATTCGTACCACGGAGGACTGGGCTACCTCGGATGGGTGCCATTTGGAGCCCATGGCGGCGGTGGTGGTCGCGGCCAGCCACGAGTAAGCCACGAAGAGACGGTACTGCTCATAAGCCAGGTCGTGTTCGAGCGTCACGCCGTGTGTCGATAGATTGGCCCGGTAGTGGTCGATGAGCTCGAACTCGTAGGCGCGACGTCTTTCAGTCGGCAGGGCGTTGCAAACGAAATAGGCGACGTCACGCATGCCTGCCGCCTGACAGGCGACAGCCCAGTCGTAGAAGCCGACTGTGGAGCCATCGAGGAAGAGGTTGCCGATGTGATCGTCACCATGGAGCAGGGTAATATCACCTTCATTCCATAGCTCTCCCAGATCCTGGTAGCGGCTCAGGTAGAGACGAGCCATCTGCTCGAACTCGGGGGGGAGGTCGCCGGCGAACTGCTCAACCGCAGACTGCACCATCTCGGCGAGACGCCCCATCCGCTGATTCTGGTGGGCCCCGCCACCGGCCCCAAGGGCCCGGTAGCGCAGCCACGGGATGTCACGCCCCCAAAACGGGGCGTGGAGCTTAGGAAGCTCGTCTACGAGGGATTCAGCGATAGCGATGACGTCGACGTCGTCGGCAGTGGGGAATCGGCACCCAGAGGCGGCGAGGTCCTCGAGTACCATGATGAATGACCCGTCCTCAGCGTCGTAGGAGGAATGCCACACGCGGGGAATTCGGATGTCGAGCTCGCTTGCGAGTTCCGCGTACAATCGGGCCTCGATTACGCCCATTCCTATCATTCGGACGTATTCGCGCTGGTCAGCGTCAAAGGGCTGCAGCTTGACGAAGACCGTGTCAGGAACTCCAACACTTCCGGTCAGCTGCAGCCGCGCCCGGCCAGTCGTACCCGAATGCGCGTCGATCACCGTTACTGAGGACACGTGGGCCCCGAGGGCTTCGCTCAGCCATCTCGGGGTGAGCTCTGCGATCGTCGCTGGTGTCATGTCCCGTCCCCTTGCGCGAGTCTCCGCTGGTCGGTCGAATGGCTAGGCCTGTTAGCGGACCTCACCCGATTCTCGCACGGGGAGTCAGATGATGCCATATCTCGGCATTGCCCTAGGGAAGGCATGCTCGTACAGGCCGTAGCCCACGTGGGCCATCGTACTCGAAGCGCCCGGCGTGGGTCGACGTCCCTGCCACAACCCGGTACACGAATCCCTTCCGGATTTCGCCGCCGAGTGGCACCAGACCTATGACTCCGGCCCCGATGTAACCTCCTGGTACGGCACAACCGCCGCTAGTCTTCCGGCTTCCAGTGGGCCGACACCATAAGTTGGAGAAGAATCTTCATGTCGGTCGGCTCCGACTGATCGGTTTCTCCTACAGCTACGAAAGGGAGCGCGGTATGGCCGATAAGCCGGGCGAGGCGGTCCTATACGAGGAGATTGCTGATCACGTCGCCTTGGTGACCCTCAACCGCCCCGAGAAGCGCAACGCGGTGAACGAGGCTGTCACGCTGGGGTTGGACGCTGCGGTGAAACGGGCGGAGGCGGACATCCGCATCAGAGCAGTCATCTTGACCTCTTCACACGAGAAAGTGTTCTGCGCCGGCGCGGACTTGGCGGTAGTCGCGGCAGGCGATGCCCGCACTCGGCTGTCAACCCGTGATGGTGGATTTGCGGGCTTTGTTGATCACCCGCGTCGAAAGCCGTGGATCGCCGCGGCTCAGGGGAGCATTGTGGCGGGTGGGCTGGAGATCTGCCTGGCGTGCGATCTGATGCTGGTGGCCGAGGGCTCGCAGCTCGGCCTGCCGGAGGTCAAGCGTGGCCTCATCGCCGGCGCCGGCGGCGTCACGCGCCTAGCCAAGGCTGTACCGCGTGCCATCGCGCTCGAGATGATCGCGACCGGTCGTCCCATCGACGCCCGCCGGGCGTACGAAATCGGCCTGGTCAACCGAGTGGTTCCCTCCGAGCAGTTGATGGACGCAGCCATCGCTTTGGCTGCCGAAATCGCTGCCAACGCGCCGCTGGCCGTCTGCGGCGCCATTCGGGTCGCCAAGGCCGCCCAGATACTGCCCGACGCGGAGGCCCGCGAGCTGACCGAGGCAGCTCTCGAGGAGATCCGGAGCAGCGAAGACTTCAAGGAAGGGCCCCGAGCCTTCGTGGAAAAGCGCTCCCCCCTGTGGACCGGACGATAGACGGCCGAGGTTGTGTGCAGATCCGGGTTGGAAAGAGAAGGACATGCGGATGAACGCTGAACCCCATCGCCTTCCAGTCATAGTTGGCGTTGGCCAGGTCAACGATCGCCCCGTCGATGATCAACGCGGAATGGACTCCGTCGACCTGATGGTCGCGGCGGCGCTCGCTGCGGACGAAGACGCCGGCGGCGGATTCATCGCCGCGTGTGGCTGGCTGGGCGTCGTTCCGCAGATCTCGTTCCGGGACCTCGACCCAGAAGTCCTGGTCCCGCGGAGACTTCGCATCTCACCCTATGTCGAGCACAGCGAGATGGCCTCGGGCGACAGCCCGATCCGTCACCTGAATGACGCGGCCAACGCGATTGCGAACGGCAAGGCAAATATCTGCCTGGTGGTAGGCGGAGAAGCCCTGCGGACCTCAGCTCGACGTAATCAGGCCTCGGGTCCCGGCGGCGGCGCGTTCCAGGCGGCCGCCACCGCCTCCGACATCCGTCGCCGCTACGGCCTGATCCATCCGGCGGACATCTACCCCCTCTACGAGAACGCTACGCGCCCGGCGTGGGGCCAAACCCTCGGGGACGGCCAAGCCGAGACCGGGCTGATGTGGTCGCTCATGTCCAAGGTGGCAGCCGACTCCGAAGGTGCTTGGATCAAATCCGTGAGAACCCCTGCGGAGATCGTCGAGCCCAGCGTCGAGAACCGGCCGATCGCCTTCCCCTACAACAAACTGATGGTCGCCAACTCCTCGGTGAACCAAGGCGCCGCTTTCATAGTCTGCAGCATGGCGGCGGCTCGAGCGGCGGGCGTGCCAGAAGACAAACTCGTCTACGTTTGGGCGGGCGCCGCGGCCCACGAGTCGGAAGATCCCCTGGAACGTTCTGCATGGGACAGACCACCCGAAGGTATGCGAGTTACACTCGAACGGGTACTCCAAGTCAACCGCGTCGCTGTCAACGACCTCGACTACGTGGAACTGTACTCCTGCTTCCCGTGTGTTCCCAAGATGTCTAGACGGGTGCTGGGCTGGCCGGCCGACAAGCCCGCGACCGTCCATGGTGGCCTGACCTTTGGCGGCGGACCCATCGGCAACTATATGAGCCACGCCGTGGTCGCCATGGTCCAAGCGTTGCGTAAGGACGGCCGCAACGGCCTCCTCTACGCCAACGGCGGTCACTGCACCCACAACCACGCCATCGTGATAAGCCGCACCCCGCCCCTGCCCGGCATGCTGGGCAAGGACTACCACTACCAGGCCGAAGCCGATGCCGCGCGGTGCCCTGCCTCCGATCGGCGATCACCACGAGGGGCTCGTCACCGTCGAGACCTACGCCGTGGCCTACAACCGTGCCGGAGAACCCGCCGCCGCTGTAGTCATATCGATCGCGCCGGACCAGACCCGTGTGGTGGCTAAGGTCGAACCTGACGACTACAGGACCATCGCCTTCCTGACCGACGGCCGGGCCGAGCCGGTCGGGTCACGGGGCGTCACCAGGAAGCATGGCGACAGGCTCTACTGGCACCCTGCACAGTGACCTACAGCGTTGGCCGCACACCGACAGCAAACAGCAGCGCGGACCAAGTGTGCGGCGAGGGACGGCGACTTCGGCGCAAAACAACCGATCGCAGGACAGAACCGATGACTTCGCGCAACCCGTACGCCGGTGAGCCATTCGACGAAGGTGAAGCTGCCGTCGCCGCCGTCCTGAGCGATGTCAGCGTTCCGGCCCTCTTGTGTTCGCTGGTCCATATGATCGGCGACCCGCAGTGGATCCGGGGCCCGATCAAACCCAGGATGGGAGCGGCGTTTGACAGCCATTACCTGCGAAGTGTCCCCCGAGGCGTACCCTCTCACCGTGGCCCCTCGACCAATATTGGCAGAACACCCGCGAAATGGAGCGCAACCACTACATCTTCAGCTGAGGCGGACGCGGACCCACCCGGTGTCGCGGGCAAGCCCATCATGAAAGCCGCCCCGCTCGAGATGGGCGCGGATGGCGTCGATGGCGACGGGTGCTACGTGAGGCAATGCCTGCCACATGCCGGACTATCGCTGCAGAAGCCAGTGAACGGGCCCAGCCGCTCGATGTCTCGCAAGCCGCAATTGAGTACTCAGTTGCAAGCATCGAGGCCCACGATACGTTCGGCGTGCTCGCGGCGCACATTGACGGCAAGTCGTAATCACCCCCGTTGTAACACGACAGGGCGCGTCGTCGTGACCGCTGGGCCGACCCAGCGGGACAGGTAGCGCCGCAGCTCGCCTCCCGTCTTTGGAGGGTCAGGCGGATCGATGACCATCGACTGGATGATACGCAGCAGGAACCCCACGAGCTCGTCGAGCTCTCCGTCGTGGTAACCAGCTGCGACCCAGTCGATGGGCGAGCGCTCGAAGAGCGTACGGCTGAGCGCCACAGATAGGGAGGAGGTGACGTCGTGCGCGAAGCTGTCCGAGCGACCGGCGGCGAGCACCAAGGTGAGATGGGGCTTCCTGGGGAGGAGTTCAATGGCCGTTGCCACCGCCTCGACGACCCAGTCGGTCGGTCCCGTGATGTCCTCGAGGTGATGGGTGAGTTCGTCGAGGAATGCCTCGTTGGCCACTCGGGCGACGGCTGAGAAGAGCCGGTCGGTGCCTGGGAAGTACCTGTATACCGTTTGGCGGGTCACGCCGAGGTCGGCGGCGACGTCCGAGAGGGTGGTGCGCGTGGGGCCGTTTCGATCTACGCAGCGAATGGCGGCTTCGATGATGCGCATCCTCGCCTCGTGCTCGTGCGCCGGTGGCGACCCGGCCCATCCGTGACGCCTCACACCTCTCCATTCTGCTTGCCTTGACGCTGCGCTTGCGTCGACGCAGGCGCGCCGCTTATCATACAGATCGCGTGCACAATGTATGATAAGCATTCGAGGGAGCGGCGTCTGATGAGTGACCTTTATCGTCCGCAGCTACTGCCCGATCTGCTCGTTGCCGCCCTTGATCGCAACGGGGACCGGCCCTGTCTCTACCTCGACGGTGCTGTGGTCACCGCGGCGCAGATGAAGGACCAGATCAGCTGCTACGTGCAGGCTTTCCAGGCCCAGGGCATCCTCCAAGGTCAGGGTGTGGCGACTCTGTCGAAGAATCGGCCTGAGGTTCTGAGCTCAATGGGGGCTGTGATGGTAGGGGGGTGCAGGAACACCCCTTTGCATCCTCTCGGTTCTCTTGACGATCAGGCGTACGTATTGGAGGACGCCGAGATCGACACAGTGATCTTCGATCCCGGTTTCGCTGAGCGAGCTGGTCAACTGCGCGAGCGGGTTCCCGCGCTGAAGCGGCTGCTGTCATACGGCGAGGCCCCTATCGGTGAGGACCTGGTGGCCCTGGCCGCGACGTTCCAACCGCAGCGGCTTGTCGGGCCGCCGGTGGACCCAGAGGATCTTTCTGCGCTGGCGTACACCGGGGGCACGACAGGGAAGCCGAAGGGAGTGATGAACACGTTCCGCGGTAGCGCGGCCATGGCCCAGATGATGGTCTCGGACTGGCAGTGGCCGGACGAGGTTCGTCACCTGGTGTGCACGCCGCTAAGTCATGCGGGCTCTTCACTGTTTGTCCCGCTCCTGTTGCAGGGCGGTTCGATGGTGGTGTTGCCGGCTTTCGAGGCGGGGGTCGTGCTCGAAGCGATCGAGCGGCACCGCATCACCACTACAATGCTGGTGCCGTCGATGATTTATACGCTGCTGGATCATCCGCGATTCCCGCAGACGGACCTGTCGAGTTTGCAGACCATCTTCTACGGCGCGTCGCCGATGTCACCGGTGCGGCTACAGGAGGCGATCCGCAAGCTGGGCCCCATATTCTTCCAGTTCTACGGCCAGACCGAAGGCCCAATGACGGTGTGCGCCCTCCGCAAAGAAGAGCATGATCCCGAGGATCTGGGCCGTTTGGCGTCGTGCGGACGGCCGGCGCCATGGATCCGTGTCGCCCTACTCGACGACGACGGCGTTGAGGTGGCGAAGGGGCAGCCGGGCGAGCTGTGCGTGCAGGGGCCGCTCGTGATGAAGGGGTACTGGAACAAGCCCGAAGAGACGGCCCTAGCGCTGGAGGGCGGCTGGCTGCACACCGGTGACGTCGCACGAGAGGATGAGCACGGGTTCCTCACCATTGTTGATCGAAAGAAGGACATGATCGTGTCCGGCGGGTTCAACGTTTTCCCCCGTGAGATCGAAGACGTCATCTCCACACACCCGGGCGTCGCAGCGGTGGCCGTAGTCGGCGTTCCCGACGCGAAGTGGGGCGAGGCGGTCACCGCGGTCGTCGTTCCCCGGGAGGGCGCCACGATTGACATCGATGAACTCGTAGCGCTCGTCAAGGAGCGCAAAGGTCCGCATTGTGCGCCTAAGTCCGTCGAGATCGTGGCGTCGATACCGGTCAGCCCCCTGGGTAAGCCGGACAAAAAGGCGTTGCGCGCCCGCTACTGGACCGGTAGCGACCGGCTGGTCCACTAACTGGTGGCTATTCGCGAGCCGGGCCTTACCTAAGCCTACGGCAGTGCCGCTTACTACTTAGCCGTGGGCATCCCCCGCGACACCTCGAGGAGTTAGAGCCGTCATGGAGGACAAAATCGACCTGGTGGACGGCGAGTTCTGGGCTCGCAACCCCCACGAGGAGTTCGCCTGGTTGCGCCAATACGCGCCGGTGTGGCGGGACCCTCGCCACGGGGTGTGGGCGGTATCGACGTACGAGCTGGTGAGGCAGGTATCCAGTCAGCCTGGGCATTTCAGCAGTGCCGGCGGCATCCGACCCGACCAGGACCCGGCCCCGAACATGGTCGACATGGACGACCCTGAGCACTGGAAGCGCCGCAAGCTAGTCAACAATGGCTTTACCCCCAAGCGGGTCCGCGAGCAGGAAGCGACCATTCGCCGAACCGTCCGTCTCTTACTGGACACAGTAGGCGGCCGGGAGGAGTGTGACTTGGTGTGGGATGTCGCGGCGTGGCTGCCTCTTATAGTCATCGGTGACGCTCTCGGGGTGGATCCGCCTGACCGGGAGCAACTGCTCAGGTGGAGCGACGACCTCATGGGTATGCTCGGCTCGAAGGATCCCGACGCCTTGGAAACGGCTATGAAGGCGTGGGCTGGATTCTACGATTACGCGTCCCAGGTAATCGCGAGGCGCAAGCAAAGTCCAACCGACGACCTGATGAGCGTCCTGGTCCACGCAGAAGTGGATGGGGATCGCCTCGATGAGCATGAGATCATCGCGGAATCCCTGCTCATCCTGATAGGCGGCGACGAGACCACACGCCACGTGATCAGCGGAGGTGCATACCAGCTGCTGGCAGATCCGCAAAGATGGCGCACCTTGACCCAAGACCGCTCATTGCTGCCAGGTGCGATCGAGGAGATGCTCCGCTGGGTGAGCCCTGTGAAGAACATGGCCCGCCAGGCCACCACAGATATCGAGCTCGGCGGCCAGCTGATCCCGGAAGGAGAGAAGCTGCTCCTCCTGTACCCATCAGCCAACCGGGACGAGACGGTCTTCTCCAATCCGAACGAGTTCGACATGCGGCGGTCACCCAACGAACACATCGCCTTCGGATTCGGAACCCACTTCTGCCTCGGATCGAGTCTGGCCCGACTGGAGTTGCGGGTGGTGTTCGAGGAGCTACTGGCCAGGTTTCCCGACATGGAGCTCGTCGAGCACGGCGAGCCGAGCTACCGACCGGCTAATTTCGTAAGCGGCTACGAGACGCTCCGGGTGCGCCTCGGGCAGCCGTCCCCCAGCTGACCGACAGAGATGACAGAGCTGGACGGCTCGATGTCGGTGGAGATCGCAGATCGACGGCAGGTGAGGCTGCTGACGCTGAACAGGCCAGCACCGCTCAACGCCTTCAACGAGGCGCTATACGATGGCCTCACCGACGCACTGGTCGAAGCCGGATCCGACCCCGGTGTCGCCTTAGTCGTTCTCACCGGTTCGAGACGGGCTTCTCCGTCGGCAACGATGCCGTCGAGATGGCGGCCCGCACCACCGGCGGTGACTTCACAGCCGGCCGCCATGGCTTCACCGGCTCACATCTCTACGTTTGACCGAAGCCGGAGCGGTCGTGGCATGCCCGCACGTGCAACGAAGTGCCCCGAGTATGTCTCGGTAGGCGACGGCATACTCCCCTCCTCCTCGTACCTCGCCACACCGGTCGTCGAACTGATCGGCCACGCCGATGACCTGTCGTGCAGTGTCGGCATCGCCAGCGATCCCCCGGTTGAGGCGATAGAGGTCCCGGTAGCGACCACGCTGGACGCAGCGATCCCGACCCGCCTGCGAGCACTCACCCGCCACGAACGGGCACCCACGACAATCAGTGTCTTCTAGAAACCCGAGCTACCGCTCCTCGGACCGTCGGAGGGCTCAGCCTGGAGGCTGTCCAACATGAATACGACAGACATGGCCGGCGCCCGATCGGTGGATCAGCGCGTACCAGCGCGCTGAGGATGGCCGGCTTCTGACGGGCCGCTGGCGTTATGTCGACGATGTCGCCGATCCCGATCTGCTCCACGCTGCGTTCTTACGAGGTCCCTGCTCTGACCTGGGCGTCACAGCTAAATCACCCGCCCGCAGGCCGGCCGACCTGCGGTGGAGGCGGCATTCCACACATCAAGACTTTCTGGACCATACAAGTCAAAGGAGAGCTAATGACAGGCCGATACATTAATACGGCTTGGGGTTAGGGCCCCACCGAGATGCTGGGGGACGGGGGTCCGGCGAGGACTTCGACGCCTGTTATATCGCCGGCCAGTGCCTTGCTGAGCCAGCTTAGGTGTCAGCTCCTGCACTGACGGAGGTCTTGACATGGCCTGCCTCGGCCGCCCCGACTCCTGAGCCGACAAATCGTCCTACGGTGCCCAGCGGCGACCAGCACATGTCTACGCCTCACACCCTATCTACAGGTTCCACACCCGGGCCGCGTTGGCGCGGCAGACCAGATCGCGGTCTTCCTCGGAGACGCCGGCAAAAATGCGATCCACGGTAGGCCGGGAGTTGGGCCAGCTCGACACTGGATGGGGGTAGTCGGAGGACCACATGACGTTGCCGATCCCGAGGCACTCATGGGCGTGGCGGACCACGTTGGGCTCGTCGATGAAGGTGAGGTACACGTTGCGGCGGAAGATGTCGCTGGGCGTGTGCCTCAGGCTGGGGAGCTCGTATCCCTGCCGGGCCGCCATGTCGTCGACCATGTTCAGCCACCAGGTGACCCAGCCGATGCCGGGCTCCACGAAGACCACCTTGAGGTGCGGGTGCCGCTCCAGGACCCCGGTGAGGAGCCACATGCCCAGCGCTTCCGCCGTCGACATCGGAACCATGGAGGTGAATATGGCCCGCTGTGGGGTGGGGTCCCGCTTGGCCAGGTCCTCCATGCTGAGCTTCAGGCCGATGTGGAGGCAGACCGGCAGGTCGACATCCTGGATCGCGGTCCACAGCGGGTCGTAGCGGCTGTCCCAGTAGTCCGGCAGCCCCAGTTCGTTGGGGAACACCGGCAGCTGCAGCGACTTGCACCCGTTCGCGGCCGCCCAGCGGATCTCGCCCACGGCCAACGCGATGTCGTGGATGGGGATCTGGTAGGACACGATCAGCCGCTCGGGATCGGCGGAGGCGAACTCGGCCAGCGCGGTGTTGAACGCCCGGGTCGCCTCCGCGGCGCCGTCCTCGACCAGGTAGAGGTAGCGGAAGGCGCTGACTTCGCAGTAGCTGGACGAGGCCTGCACTCCGTCGGCGTCCATGTCCTTGAGCCGCTCGACCGGGTCGGTGTGGCCGGGCCGGCCCGACGCCGGGTGCCGCTCGTTGCTGCCAAAGCCCTTCGACTCGCTCGCCGGCAGATTCTCCTGCTCCCGCCACTGCCGGTTCACCTCGACATTGTTGCGACTACGCAGCTCCGCCTCCACCCGGGCTACCGCGGCGTCGTAGCTGCCGTGATGCTTCGGGTCCAGATGCGCCTTCACCTGGTCCTGGGTCAGATCGACATGATCATCGGAGGAGATAAGTAGCTGACTCCCTGCTGCGTCCATTCTGTACCCCGGCAATCTTTTGGGATTCCTCACGACTCTAACCGACATCGACATCGGTATCCAGCGTACGATTTGGTCTCGTTACTAGAGAAATCGGAGAGATGGATTTTGGTGTTCTAAGCGACGCAAAGGCGTCGGCGGATCGGAGATGTTCGAGTACAACGGATCTGGGACGAAGACGACGAGTGAAGCCCCCGCCCCGGTCTGCCTCACCTTGTGGTCATTCGACTCGTCGATTGTACGGTCTACCGCTTCTGGGACCAAGCCCCCATGCGCTGCGCGGCGATTGACTCTGTCACCCGGTCGGCCGCCAGCCGGACCCGTCGACCCAGTTTGGCAATGGCCGATCGTCCGAGTTCGAGCCCGATGGAGTGGACGGTCAGCGCGTAACTAGCAGATCCTCGGATGTCAAAAATCGGAGCCTGAATCTCATCTACGACATATGTGTCACCGGCGGAGACGGTCCCAAGCAGATAAGCGTCAGGCGGAAGCTGCGACAACTGACCTTTCAGGATCTCCCTCATCTCCCCCACGGTCAACGTGCCTGAAACGGCTCGCATCACCCGGGCCATGCGGTGGCGCGGGTTGGATTGGACGGTTACGACGAATCCACGCCGGACGGTCGCGTCCAGGATCTCCTCGAGATCGCTCGCCCATTCCGGATCCGTGTGACCACTCCGCCGGTACCAGTCGGCCCGTGAAGCCTCGGTGGCCCACGCCACGAAGGCCGCGCCGTACGGGGGGACCAGCGGGCCCCGCTGCCCGGGGGCGACAGCCCTGCCACGCAGCCCCGGCGGACCGGTCGAGTCGAGCACCAACATCTCGCTCCCGCTCACTGCGCTGAGCACACACTCACGCTGCAGCTCGACTGCCAGTGCCTGCAAGATCGGACGAGCCAGGTTCACCTCCGGTCGGGTCTCCTCCGCGGCCCGTCCGATCAGGATCAGCATCGGGCCCAAGCCGTATCTCAGGTCTACGGGCGACCTGGTCAGCCACCCCGCTTGGTGAAGGCTGTCGAGAACGCTCTTGGCTGTCGACTTGCGCAGGCCACACCGGCGGGCGATCTCGGAGAGCGTGAATGTCTCGAGCGGGTCGGAAGCGAGGAACTCGACAGCGGCGATCGCTCGAGCAGCGCTGTTCGTGTAAGGGGCGGCTACCCGGGCGATGCTCACGCTGTCGGGTGAACTGGTCAAGGGACAGGACTCACGGCCGGCGGCGTCGTGTCATTCGGTGAGTAAGCAATCACCGGTAAGCCGCCGCTACGCCGAGCGTACACGGGGACCTCATGTATCCCCAGGACAGGTTCGTCGACCTCGAAGCCGGCGGGCGCGAGGACAGCACCGGCTGCGGCCACGTCGTCCACCTGGAGCATCAGAGCAGCTTGGGGTATCTCAGGTGCTGCACCTACCGCCACTCGAACTCCGTTGTGCTCGAACTGGGCCCATTCGACCGCCTCGACCAACGAAGGCTTTCCCAGCAGGGCGGATACGGCTACCACATCCTCAGACCAGTCCTGGGAGCCGAACACTGTGGCCGCGCGCTGCACTTCCACCGACGTCACCTCCTTGACCACTGCGATGGCCCGTCCGACTTCCGGCGCCTGAGCCCTGTCATCGTCCTGCCTAGCTGGGAATGTCTCACAAGGCACGTACCTATATACGCACACTTCAGATGCGTCACCGAACACAGGCTAGCCTCGCGACGACCGGGATCATTTCGGCCGACGGCGGGATGCCGCAACATCGAGCTTCCGCGAGCCACTGATCAACTTTCCCGAGAACGGAGGATGTCTTGGCACAGGCAACGCAGAAGCATCGCTCGTTGTTCTTCGACGTACGGCACGGTTCCAGCGACGAGGCGACCGCTCCCCTTGATCCCGATGCCTCCGGCGCCAGCCGGGTACCCGCTGTCGCACAGTTCTTCGCCGGGCGCGCCGACCGAAAGGTGATGGTATCCAACCCCGACAAAGACGGGTTGAGCCTCACTATTTTCAGGTTCGCTCCCGGCACGCTGCTCCCCCCGCACCGCCACGACGTCGACTACATAGAGTTCGTCCTCGAGGGAGAGGTGCATCATGGAAATCGTGTCTTGAGGACCGGTGAAGGGGTGTATCGCAGCGCAGGTACGCCGTATTCCTTCTGGGCTGGACCGCAGGGGGCGACAATCGCCGACTTCCGGGGCCACACCTACTACCGCACCGAATACCTGGATCCTCCCGAGAAGTGGCCCCCGCACCGACTACCGTTGGCCGGTCCACGAGCAGTCGTTCACGACCGCCTTCCACCGGCCGGCAACCAACCGTCCTCGACCGCGGCCGAGTGAAGCCGTCCGTCGTGGTGCGCCAACCACAATCGCAGCGACGGGAGACACTCGCGCTGTTCTCGACCAGGGAGTACTCGTGAAACTCGACCTGCTTTACGAAATCGACGTTCCCAAACCGTGGGGTCCCCGGCCGCACCCGTACGGCCAGCGTGAGCACGAGCAGCGGGCGTTCCGAGAAGCCATCGAGCAGATCAAGCTGGCTGACAAACTGGGTTTCAATACGACATGGCATGTGGAGCACCACTTCCGGGAGGGTAGGTCCCACTGCCCCGCCCCTGAGGTGCTGATCGGAGCCCTCTCACAGTGCACGGAGAACATCCGACTGGGATTCGGCGTGACGCTGCTTCCCCATGCATTTACGCCACCAATGCGTGTGGCAGAGAAAGTCGCGACCGCCGACATCCTGTCAGGCGGACGGGTCGAGTGGGGCACTGGGAGGTCCACCCCCATGGAACAGATCGCCTTCGGAGTGGACCGCGAGCAGAGCCGCGACCAGTGGCAGGAGGCGATCGAGGCAATCGTCCAGATGTGGGAGCAGGAATACTTCGAGTTCCACGGCAGGTACCTCGACTTCCCAAGGCGCATGGTGACACCCAAGCCGTACCAGGATCCGCATCCACCGGCTTGGATGGCCGCTACCAGCCCCGGCAGTTCTGCTGTTGCCGGTCAGCTAGGGCTCGGACTCCTGTCGTTCGCGATCATGCAGCCGATCGACAAGATGGGTGAGCAGATTGCGCAGTACCGCAAGGCGGCAGAGAACCCCACCCCTATTACCCGGGTCACGACCAACAAGGTGGCCGCATACACCCTCGTACACTGTGCGGAAACAATGGCCCGATGTGAGGACAACGGGATCTGGGACTCGGTCTGGTGGTGGTATCAGAACATCGCGGAGTTCACGCTGCAGTGGGAGTTCCCCCATTTCAGCCAGGAGCAGAAGGACCGGGTGTTCCCGCACCTCTCGATGCAAAGGGAAGGGAAGTTCGAACCACGCCAGTTCAACGACGCCGACATGATCATCGTCGGAGAGCCGCAGCAGTGCATGGACAAGATGGTCAAGTACCATGAACTCGGTGTCGACCAGCTGATCTGCTACGTACAGTTCGGCCATCTCCCCCACGAATCGATAATGAAGACGATCGAGCTGCTCGGCACTGAGATAATCCCGGCACTCGACAAGATGGAGATCGAGACCAGCGCCAGCGTCTCGGCGCCACTGCTCGATCCGTCCCAGGTCGACGGACCTATCGACTGATAGCGCGTCTCCCCCCTGCGCCACCTCGTCCCTACGTCACCCGTCTTAGGCGGCTGACCCGGCGGAGCGGTGCCAAGTCGGCGGACTCGACCAGGCCCGGGCCTTCCAAATGAAGCACATGCGCGTATAAGGAAGCGGCTGCCGCCGGCCACACCTGCTTCGCGACCGTGGCGTAGAGGACAGGAACCATTTCCGCAATGGTCGCCGGTTGGTGGCTGAGAAGATCGAGTATCTGCTGACTTCGGTGGCGACGTTGATCGATAAGTGAATTGACGAGTGGGTGCGGGTCGCAGAGGACCGGTCCGCGGCCGGGAAGGTAACGCCGATCTTGATCCCGGCCGAGGGGGTACTCCAGGCTCCTCAGGTACTCGCCCAGGTTCCCGTCGGGGGACAGCGAGACCCTGCTAGCTGAGGGGGCTTGCAGACGAGGTGACGGACCTCGTCTGGCCACTGCCACTCCGATACCACAATCTGCGCCATGGTGGCGCTGCCCAGATAGGAGTTCATCACGCACTTGGGCCGTCCCGACGTGCCACCGGGCGCCGTCGTGTCACGCGTGCGCGGTTTACAGCACCCGGTACGAGTAACCCTGCACCAAGCGCGGCGGCCATTTGTCGAAGCTTTCCTCGCCGAGCCCATCTTTGGGGTCGTACCGCTCGCCAGGCCCGGGCAAGAACTCATTTCTCAAGAGATCTGAGAAGCCGTTGACGACCCAGGCCGTCGGCGTTATGGGCTCGAGCACCCTGTTCTGGATGTACCACCGGCCCTCCGATGTGTCCCGCTGCTGTGCATGGATGCGGCGCGACTCCTCGCTCTCGGCTTCCTGACCGTCGAGATGCCCGCCGTGAATGTACCAGTTGCGGTCGTAGTGCTCGGGGGTGGTCCCATCCATGCGCTGGTTGATCCAGAGCTGTTGTTTAAACGGCACTGGCGAACCGAGCGGTACGGGCGTGGTCCAATCGTAGATCGGTGTCTCGTGAACGCGCCACCCCTGGACGTGGCCGCAGTTCGCGGTGAGGACCGCATTGACGGGGTCAGTCGCCACGTACGAACCCGACGAGGTGATTTGAAGTACGGCGTCGACCCGGCGATCGTGCGCTCCGACTTTAACGATAGCTCCCGAAAAGGCCTTGGGTTCCTGGAGGGTCACGGAGACCTTCGTGGCGTCGGGCATCAGGTGCCCGGCGGCCTTGGCCAAATCGTGCAAAACGTATTGCTGGAACTCCATGATCTGTGCGGCTTCCGGTCGTACGAGTGTCCAAGTGCATTTGTCGCCGTCTTGGAGCATGATCGCCTCACCCCACTTTCAAAACTGATATTGGGCCGATGAGGCTAGGTTGCGGCAGGGTTCATTGCCACTGCCGGTTTGCCTACCGACAACGTCACAGCCACAAACTCATCCTTGCATGTATCCACCAGCGTCTACTGGTATCGATTGCCCCGTGATCGTACGGCTCTCGTCACTTGCCAGGAACAACGCCAGGTTTGCCACATCCTCGCACGACGAGATGTCCCGCAGGGCCACGCCCTGGAGGAGTCGGGCCCGATGGGTCTCGAAGTCGACGTTCTGCTCGCCGGCCGTACGCCGTACCCAGTTCCTCCACAAGTCGGTGTCTATGCTGCCTGGGACGATGCAGTTGCACCGGATGCCGTATGGTCCTACCTCGAGGGCAACCGTCTTGGTGAACGCTCGTAGGGAAGCCTTCGAGGTGACGTAGTGCGTCTTTCGGACCATCCCGTTGAAGGCGGCCGTCGAAGAGAAGTTGAGGATAACACCCGCTCTGTTATCGAGCATCGACTGTCTCAGGACCTCCCTGGTGCAGAGCATCGCAGCGGTGACATCGATGGCGATAGTCGCATTCCAGTTCTCGAGCGTCTGTTCCCAGATCCACAGGTCCCGGCCCGGAGCGGCGGCGTTGTTGCACAGAACGTCGACGCGCCCGAACTCCTTCACCGCCCGCTCGATCATGCCGGACACTTCACCCTCGTCGGTCACGTCCGCTCGGATCGCCAACGCTCCCTCACCAGCTGCCAACGCAGCTTGGCGAACCAACTCCTCGCGCCGCGCCGCCAGCAACACCCGCGCCCCCTCGCGAACAAACATCGATGCCATCACCGGGCCCAGCCCGGTGCTCGCTCCGGTGATGATCGCAACCTTGCCCTCCAGACGACCACCAGTCATCTCGACCCCTCGCCGAATAGCGCGTCCAAAGTGTCCCCGAAGAGTCGCCGACCTGCGCCGGATGCGTCCAGGAGCCGGTTCGTGCGTCGCCGGACCTTCCACGACGAGCCCGTCCTCTCGACATCCCACCGCACCGCGCTCACCCGCCACAAGAAGAACCGTTCGTCCTCTCGCCGCATGATCAACGAGTAGTTGATCGCAGTAGCCCGATCACCTGCCACATCCATCAGGAGCGGCCCAGAAAAGTGAGCCACACCATGTGCAATGAGCCCTTGATGCCCATTGCCCTGCAGCATCTCGTCCACGGCTGACCGTCCGGCGTGTGGCTCACCGCCGGCATCCCAGTCGTAGACCCCATCCTCGAACCACACGCCCGCTGCGAGCGACGTTAGCCCCGCATCAGCCGCCGGGCCATACAACATGATCAATCGCCGAATTTCGGCCTCATCCTCTAGGCGAGCGATCCTAACTTCCAGCTGATCCCGCAATTCGTCTCCCATATCCGGCCTACACCTGAGGCTGGGATGCGGGTCGGGCCGGCTGGACCCGGGCTTGCTCGCCTACGGCGGACCCGACCGCGACCGGGAGATGGCGGGTCCACTCGAAAGGCACCAACGTATGGAACGGAGCGGCAAGGAGCCCTACCACCTCGCCGGAGGCCCAGCGCCGTCGCATCTCTTCACCGAGGCGCTCGGCGGTGTCTACCGGGTCGTCGTCCAGATAGAAGTAGGTGATCTGCATCCCGCGGGTATCAGTCGAGTATGGCCGTGGGGCAAGAGCACCCTGGTACCACCAGATGCCAGCCACACCCGGAACGTCGGCGAGGCCGTCGACAGGAGCCTCCCCGTTCTCGATGAGGAGGTAGACGCCCTGCGTCGGGCGCCACGGGATTACATCGGCGCCCGCCACTGCCGCCGGCGCCGCGACTTTGCCGGCCAAATTCGCTGTCATGAACTCCACCGTCGGCAGACGCAGTGGCATTCGTCCACCTTCGTGTAGCGCCGCGCCGAGGGCGCTGAAGCCATACAGGTCCGTAGGATCACTGAACAGGTACGTCATCACGTGGTCGACCGCTTCGAAACGATCGACGCTGGCCGCCCGAGCGGCCCGGCACTCAGGCGTCGAGACGACCCGCAGCGACTGGCGCAACCCCTCGAGGCGGTGCTGCTCGGGACGGTGATCCAGAGAATGCCAGGCGAGATACTCAGCGTCCCGACCGTCGGGTTCACGAGCCGACAGAGATATGAAGGCCAGGCGCACGTCTGTCGATCCCGTAGCGAGCACATCCGGAAGTTGGTCGGAAGGCGTTCCCTCGAGGTGCACCATGGGCCAACTATACACTCGTGGATACTCTGATATCGATATCGATCTCTGATCGGGTGCTCCTACCCTCAATTCCCGGCGAGGTCAGCAGGCGCACCGCGACGCCGGCCCGGACCACGTGTGGGTCCAGGCGCTGACGGCGCCACGGTCGCCGACGCCCCGGGCGGTATGGCGGGAGCTTGCCGTGGCCGTCGTGGCGTGGTGACGGCACGGCCTCTCGGATGGTCGCGCCCAGCCGGACATCCATCCGATGTCATTGACCAAAATCGGGGAAGTGGGTCTGGCATAGGTCGGCGACGAGGCCAGGGCCCGGGCGACATTCTGTTGCTCCACAGCGGATGAGCGGGACGCCCGCCTCGCGGAGCGTCAGTGTGCGCCGGCGCCGCCGAAGGCGTCGAGTGCGTGGTGATCGGCTGCGGCTGTGCCGAGCCGCTCCAGCAGGGCTGCAGTGATGGCTGGATCCACCTTTAGAGTGATCGCCCAGAGTTAGACCCGTGGACGATCCCGCTCCGGATCGCTCCCCAGGCGTCGTCGAACGAGGGCGGGGCGACTCCCCGGGAAGCCGCCGATCCAGGTGGTGGCGGAGCAGGTCGATCTCGTGGCGCCGGCGATCGTCGGCCGGCATGGTCGAGGCCAAGTGGTAGCCGACGTCGAGAAACCACGGCCCTCGGTGCACGAGCTGCCAGTCCAGGAATCCGGGCCGGCCCGCGCCGTCGAGAAACAGATTCCCCACGTGCGCGTCTCCGTGGAGCACAGTCCACGGCGTAGCGCGCGCCGACTCGGCGACGAGCGTAGGGTACAGACGGTGCAGGCGTTCAGCGTCTCGGAGTTCAGCCGGAACGCCCGCTCCAATTGGGCCGTCGAAGTTGCCTCGTATTACGTCGACGCCCCGGCCCCCGGCGATCAGCTCGAGCGGTGATATCAGCCACGGAAGCGCCTCGTAGGCTTTCTTCGACCACGTGGCCGCATGGAGCACGGCCAGCTGTTCGAGGCTCTCTGCCACGTTGTCCGGGGAGTAGTCGCTTCCAGGCTCGAGGAACACTGCTCCTTGGGCGACAACGTCTTCGGTGATAACGACTCCGTGCCGAGTGGTCGGATCGATGTCCGCGTAGACGCTTCGCAGGGTGCGTACGCCGGTGCTCTCGGCCAGGTCGCGGTAGAAGTGCGCCTCGGGCTCACCGATTGGCCGAAACGGGCGGGCATCCTCCCCGAAGTAGCCCTTGGCGCACAGGTGCGGTGACAGTCCAGGCGGCATGCCACGAGCGCACTCGATACGGAACCGGGCGTTCGTCGACACGCGGTTGATCACCGGCCCGGGTTCCACTCCGGTGACCTCGATCCCGGGAAAGCGCGGCCACAATGCCCGTGTCAGCCACTCCGGTGACAGGAGCTCGTCCAGCTCGTCGGGGACGCGCAGAGGTTTCGTCGGCCCGTGCTATAGACGGCTGAGACCACTGGAGCGCAGGATGTCGGAGACACGCTGGTGGTATTCCTCGGATCGAGCGATCGTGAGATGGCCGCGCGGCCGCCAATATGTGGTCGGCTCCTCCCAGTGCCGCCAAAGGAGCACAGCCCCCGGTGGAGGCGCGACCCGGTCGCCTTGGCCGGCGATGATGAACCTCCGTTCCTTCGGTACCAGGCAGGGGCGGACGAGCGGTGACACGACGCGATGGGCGAGCGCCGAACGCCAGTCGTGGACCATGCGATGGCCACGCCGGTTTGCCGGCGACAGAGGCTCGTGGGCGGCCAACGCGGCAGCGAGGTCGCCGTTCGGAACCACCGCGATCACGCACGCCAGGTCCGCGTCAAGGGTTGACAGCAGGCTGGCGGCGTAGGAGCCGAGCGAGAAGCCAATCATACCGACCCCAGGGGCACCCTGCTCCTCCCGCAGCCACGCCAGGAGGCGCCGAAGGTCCCACATCGACTGGCCGAGGCCGAGCACGTTGTTCACGGGGTAGACGTTCGACACGAACTGCCGATCGGGTCGCGGTCCGGCGCTTCGCTTGCCGTGAAGGGGGAGCACAGGCAGCGCGACGTTGATACCGAGCTCGTCGTGCAGACGGCGGGCGTGAGAGGTCTCCACATCCCCGGGACGACCCATCCCTTGGCCGTGGACCCAGACTAGCCAGGGCCGGGGCCCGTCGTCATGGCGGAGAAGCGCTGCGTACATCTCGCGGTTCGTGCCGAACGAGCGCCATCGGTCGCCGCCGGGCTCGTCGGGTTGGGGCGACCAATCGCTCGGGAACCGCACCACCTCGAAGGGGCCGCGTCGGCGCCGGACCTTCCTCACTGCGGTCTCGCGTGGCGCGCTCGGCGCTGGGAAGTAGCCGGCGGGGTCGTCGAGCCAGCCGCGCGCGTCATAGAAACGCACCGCCTCGTCGAGCTCGGCCGTCGAGCGCTCGTAGTTGGCGCTCGGGGCGAGCGAGGTGAGCAGCCGGATCGGCATCACGAAGAGCTCGTCGACGGCGACGGCCCCGGCAAGTCCGGCCGAGGGTGACGGGTTGGGAACGTCCCGGTAGAGGGTCGTGCCGCGGCGCGTTGCCAGCGCCGCTCGGGCCGCGAAGATCCCGCCGCCTGTGCCCGCCCGCAGCAGCGGTGCGATCGCTGCCGCCCCCGCCACCTTTCGCAGTCGGCGGCGTCGCTGCGATCGACGCGGCATCAGACCGTCACCGCCGTATTGCTGGAGTGTCCAGTGACGGTATGGCACCGAGCACAGCTGTGAGCGTGTCCACCCAGCCCCGCCGGCTATCCCCCACCGGCCCGCGGACGAGCCCCCGCTCCTTTGCGGCCTTCAGCGCCGGCTCGAGCATGTTGAGCGACGCCGCATCCCGGTGGCGTAGGTGACCGAGCTCGAGGTCGAGCTCGGCACGGGCGAGGCAGTCCCTCAGGAACATCCGATCGTCGACGACCGGCTGCGAGCCAAGCCGGTGCAAACCGCCAGCCACGATCTTGTGCGCTTCGAGGAACGGCGCGAGCGTACGCGGCGCCACGTATGGCCGGTGGAGGCGATCAAGAAGGGCGTGGGCTCCTGCCGGCCGGGCCAGGATCTCCTCCCATGCGCCGATCCGGGACTGCGCCGCTTCGGCGACCGCCTCGCCGAACGCGGCGCCTTCGGGAAAGAAGAACTCGCGTTCGAGGACATCGCGCACGACGCCTGCGTTTCGCCAGAACACCGCGGTGGATTCGTCATCGCCGTGGTCAGCGGCAGCGGTCATGGCGAGCGCGACCTCGACGATCCCCTGGATGGCGAAGTGATGCACAATGGCGTTGCGGTAGTAGGCGGCCTCGAGGTGGCGGCCAGGAACCACGCGGTATTCCGCGTCCTTCCCGCGCCCGTCGATCGCGACAAGGCCCTGGGTCGTGAGCAGGTCGAGGGCTCGCCGGACGTTTGCCGGGCCGCCGACGCATGGCTCGGGTGCCGGGAGCTTGCGCTTGTCGATCTCTGCCACCACCGGGGCGAGTGTGGCGACCAGCTCGTCGACCCGCATCTTGACGCCATCGCGCTCGAGGAGCACCCAGAGGACGAGCGCCACACCGGTGATCGGGGTGGCAGCCTCGATGCGCCGGCTCACCTCGATGGCCGCCCGCATAATCGATGCCGAGAGGTCGTCTCCCGACCCACCGGCTTTGCGCTCGACGAAGGTGGCTAGAGACACCGGCTCTCCGATCCCGATGTGGATCATCGCTTCAGGGGGGACGCGGCGCTGCGTGCGGGCAAGCCGAACCATGAAGAGAAGGTTCTCCGCAGCCTTCGACGCCCCACGGCCGTACCGGGCGTACTCGTAGACCTCGTCGAGATACTCGTAGACCACCGTTGCCGGGACCAGCGTGACGTCCGCTGTCCTGCCGTCGGCGTAGGCGTCGGCGACGTAGGCGAGCAAGCCCGCCTTGGGCGGGAGGAGCTTCCCCGTCCGAGACCGGCCCCCCTCGAGCGCCCACAGGAAGTTGGCCCGGTGCTCGGTCAACCATCCGACGTAGTAGCGCAGCGCGTAGGTGTACACCGGATCGCGGAAACCGCGACGGATGAAGATGATTCCGGCGTGGTGGCCGATGCTGCCCATGGGCCAGAACAGGTTGTTGGCCCCAGCGAAGCGGAACTCGCGGGCGAAGCCACGGCGGGCGAACGGCACCCGCACGACGAAGTCGAGATACGACCGGTGCCCCGTCATCATGACCAGCGGGCTCTTCTCGTTGCACGCCCGCAGGCGTTCCACCGCGCTCTCGTCGTACTGGACCACACCCTCGAACCCGCGAGCGTCGGCGATCCTGCTCAGCAACAGGTTGAAGTCGGGGAGCGCCTCGCTGTGGACGGTGACGATCTCGTCGAGGTAGCGAGCGGCGTCCACTTCGACGTCGGCACGCTCGCGGCCGTGGCGATCCGCCAATTCGTCGAGGGCCGTCCGGAAGGTTTCGGAGCCGCGGATATCAGCGACGGTAGCGACGCGCTTGGCGTTCGACTCGCGCTGGCACTGCCAAACTCTGCGCAGCCCGCTGATCACGGGCACACGTCGAGGAGTCGCCGCGCACCGGTCAAGGTGCGACCTCGCGGGGTTTGGTGGCTCGCTTGGGGGGCTCGGGCCTGCCGACGGCCAGGACCTCGTCGAAGCCCTCGGCCAGGCACCGCAGGAGCACCTCGGGGTCGGTGACTGCTGCCGGGTCCGCGTGGACGGTGATGCAACAAGTGTCGAGGTGCGTGATCATCCCGATGAACGCCGCGACGCCCACGTGCGGCCCAAAGCCATAGCTGCGCATGATCTGGGCGCCGGCGATGTAGGTCGGCTCCATGAGTCCGCGCACCTGGCTGACGCCTATGTCGATCTTCACCAATTCCATCAGGGGGCTCGCCATCCAGCGGTCGGGCAGGTGCACCAGTATGTTGGCGGCGCCTCCGAGGACCTCCATCGCTGGCTCGTATCGGGCCGCGAGCACGATCTCGTGGATGCGTTTCATCCGCTCGGCGGCTCCGGTTACTCCGACAGGCGCGGCGATCATGGCCGCCGCCACCTGGTTTCCCAACGCGCGGTCGTCATCGGAACGAGTGCTGATGGGCATGCCTATAGGCATCTCGTCGATGTGTACGCCGAAGTACTCGTGGTAGCGGCGGAGGCCGCCCAACACTCCGGCGAGGTACGCGTCGTTGATGGTGCAGTCGATCGACTTGGCGGCCCGCCGCAGGTCGGCGAACGGGATGTCAAGGAGCTCGAAGCGCGAGCCTGGGCTGCGCCCTCTGAGCATGGGCGAAGGGGCAGCGCTGACCGGTGTGATGAGGCGCCGGATGGACGCCAGGAGCTCTGCGGAATCATGGAGCAACTCGCCGGGTGTGGTGACGAAGCGCTTGGCCAACCGATCGGCGACACCGACGACCTCCCAAGCGCGGCGAACCGCCTCTATCGGCGCCCGGACGACGGCCGCGACAGGAGATGGCCACTCGTCGCCGGAGAGGGTCGCAGCCGGCCATTCGGGCACGGTGTTGACGAGGTCTCCGTCCCGCTCGGCGTCGTACGCGACCTGCGCCAATTGCACTGTCGCGTTGCCGTCCATCCACGAGTGGTGGAACTTCATGAGCAGTGCGGCACGGCCACCTTCCAGCCCTTCCATGAGCGTCACTTGCCACAGGGGGCGCCCCGGATCGTGGGGTGTCATGCCGTCGGCCTCGGCGTAGTCCAGCACCTGGCGGAGGGTGCCCGGAGACGGAACGCTGAGGCGTCGGACGTGGAATCGAAGGTCGAAATCCGGGTCGTCACGCCACATGGGGAGGCGACCAGGAATCGTCGTCCGGACCACGCGTTTGTGCAAAGGTGGCAGGATGCGGCTGGCCCGCTCCCACACTTGAACGAACCGATCCCACTCCGGCACCTTGTCAAGGACGTAAACGAAATGGCCGGTGCCGCGTGTGCGGGGGTTCGAATCACCCTTCAGGAACATCGCGTCTGTAGCCGCAAGTGCGTCAGGCCACGTCCGGAACGCTTCGATCAGCGCGTCGGGTTTCTGGATCTCAGCCATCGCGTCTACCGCTTGCCCGCAGGCGATCGAACGTGTTCGGTCCTATCCCCCGCTCTCGCAGCTTGTTCTTCTGGATCCGGAACGTCGCCTGCGTGGTGGGTAACTCGTCTATGACCTCGACGTATCGCGGCATGGCGAACTTCGGAACCCGATCGATCAAGAACTCGATTAGCCCAGCTTCATCGACGGACGCACCCGGCTCGCAGACGACGTACACCATGACCTCATCTTCGCCATCCTCCGATGGCACGGCGACCGCTACCGCTTGGCCGACGCCCGGGAACGCGCAGACAGCCTGTTCGACCTCGAACGAAGAGATGTTCTCACCCCGGCGGCGGATGTAATCCTTCGAGCGGTCAACGAAGTAGTGCTCCCCGTCCTCGTCGCGGACAAACGTATCGCCTGTGTGCAACCAACCGTTGCGCCAAGCCCGCACCGTCGCCTCCGGCATGTTGAGGTAGCCGAGGCTGCAGGACCACGGGCTGCGGGGACGGACGATCAGCTCTCCAGGAACGCCGTCGGCGACCGGGTAGTCGTGGTCGTCAACGATCGCAACTTCCATCGGCGAGTCCGGCGCGACCCGGCCACAGCTCCGATAGTTGGACCCGTTCACGTCCCGCATGAACGAGAACAAGACACTGCCGACCTCAGTGCTCCCGAAGGTCGTGTAGACGTTCACGCCGAAGCGTCGCTTGAACTCGTCCACCTCGGGGATGACCGGGCCCATCACCACAGCCTTGAGCGTGTTGTCGGCGTCGCCGGCGCTCCGGGGCTGCCCATACAGGAAGCTGGCGATGACGCTGACCACGTAAGCCGATGTGCACCCGTAGGTGCGGATATCGTTCCAGAAGTCCCCGATGCTGAACCGCTCTCGCAGGATGAGCTTGCCATTCCTGGCGGCCGGCACGAAGAAGGCCGACTTGCCGAGCGAATGAAACGGTGGCCAGAAGCCGTAGAAGACGGGTTCGTCGAATTCGGACGGCGCGAAGAGGAGCCTAACGAGTTCCTGCATACCCCACGGCTGGAAGACCGCCTTCGCCTGTCCGGTCGTGCCCGAGGTGTAGATGACGCTCATGATGTCCCAGAGTTGTGGCTCTACGAGACCATCGAGTGGGTCCGCCTCCGAGAGGAACCCGTCGCCGGTCAGGACGCGGAAGCGCTTCCCGAGGCCGTGGTCGTCGTCGCCGGGCTCCGAGTCGTACACGACGACGATGTGCACGAAGTCGAGGTTGTCAGCAACGAGCGCCAGCCACGGGGCGAACCGTCGGGACGTCACCACGATCCGCGCTCGCGAGTTGTTGATGGCGTGGATGAGCCATTCGCCGCGGTAGTCCGTGTTCACGGGGACCTCGATCGCCCGGAGCCATGCGCACCCGAGCCAGGCGTACAGCGCCTCCGGCGAGGTTGGCATCATCGTCACGACGTACTCGCCGGGCTCGACGGCGAGCCGGCGGTAGGCGTCGGCCCACCGCCGGCAGTTGCGGTCCACCTCTTCCCAGGTGAGGCGTTCGCCGGACCCGACGGTCTCGATAGCGATGCTCTTCGGCGTCGCTCGCGCCCGGTCGGCGACAAGCACCGGAAGCGGTGCCCAGCTATCCACGACAGTGCCTCCTTGTGCCTGTGAAAGGATTGCTCGGCCGGCGGGGCCAGTGAGCTAGGGTATCCACGTAGAGTTGACGGACTTCCTCGATGCGTTTGGGAAGCTCGTCGACCTTCCACCCATCCACAGAGATTGGCTCGAGTACGGCGACGTCGATCACACCGGGGTGCAATGCGATGCCCTTTCGCCCCGCGAGGGAGTCGGCATTGCGGATGATGATGGGGACGATGGGCAGGCCCGTGCCCATGGCGATCCGGAACGCCCCCTTCTTGAACGGCCCGACCTGTTTGGTGTCCAGGCGAGTACCCTCAGGCGCGATAAGGACCGACAGGCCCTTGCGAGCCAAGTCCTCGCTCGACTGCAGGGCGGCGACGGCCGCATCGGTATTCTCCCGATCAACCCATGCTACGTCGAGCAGCTTACCCACGGCGCCGGCCACGGGGTTCTTGCCGATCTCGGCCTTGGCCACGGCCGTGAAGTCCTTACGCACGATCCGCATGGCGATGAGTCCATCGAAGGAGTTGCGGTGGTTGACGAGGAATACCGCCGGACGGTACTTCCATGCGTTTTCCTCGCCGATCACGTTGACCCGAACACCCCCAGCATCGAGAACGGCTTGCAGCCAGTGCTCGTAGACGAAGTTGATGCCGGCCCACTTGTCCCGGCGGGCCAGCCCGATCCCCAGCCCGATGCCGCTCAGCGGCAAGCCGACGCCAACTCCCGCGAGCGTGCGCACTGCGCTTTTGATGCCACCGCCGCGGCTGGTGAACCGCAACACTGGCCAGCCGCGCTTGGCCGCGATCTGGACCAGTCGGCTGCCGGGGTTGGTCGGACGGGGGTTGCCGACCAGATACATCAGCGCTGCGTCCTCGTCGCCGTCGGCATAGAAAAAGCTGCGCCCGAGGTCGATCTTGCGCTCGGTCGCGAACGCTTGCGCGGCGTTGGCCTTGCCTGGCCCGAAGAGGATGGGCCGCTGCACCTCACCGGTCAGCACACCGTCCTCGGTCACGAACCGGTTGCACAGGACGTGCTCGATTCCCAGGTAGCCCGCCACCGGTTGGGCCTGGAAAATCGAGGCTGACGAGCTGAGCACGACCGTGTGCCCGCGACGCTGGTGGGCCTCGACGATGTCGCGCATCTCCGGGTAGATGCGCTCGACCAGGTTACGCTGGAAGATCCGGAGGCCCATTTCCTCGAGATCCTCCTGCGCTCGCCCCGCCCAGGCGGCGGCGCCGAGCTCAAGCAGCTCCCCGAACGATTTCTCGTTGACACCGCTGCTGACCATCAAGGCCAAGCTGCGGACAAGCTCCGAGGCGCCGAGCTCGCGGCGGCGCATGCGGTCCTGAGCCAGGTAGCGGGCCGAGTACCCGGCGATCAGAGTGCCATCGAGGTCGAAAAATGCGCCGACCTCGGGTCCGGCTGGGCCGGCGTCGATCTCGGCGATCGATCCCGGAAGGCGAAGTTCCGTGGTCATCGCGACCTCCCTCGGGCCGGCCGCTGGGCGACGCCGATCACCTCTTCGGAACCCTGCCGCAAGCTTTCGACGAACACAGCGGGTTCGGCCACCGCGACCGCGTCGAGGTGCACACCGATGTGGCAACGACCCTCGGCTGTGTACGACAGGATCGTCGCGGCCGCACCGGCCAACGGGCCGATCGGCACGATCCGCACGACCGGAGCACCGGCGACATGGACCGGGCCGACATGGCCACTGAGGTGCCCGACGTTGACGTCGACGACATCGCCGGCATCCCGAGCCGCGGCCAGCACCTGGTCCGGTAACCACGCTACGACGGGAGCTGCGGCACGAAGCAGGGCGGCTTCGGCAGCCCTCTCCTCGGCCGTCAGCACGATCTCGCGCACCTTGCGCATCCGCACTACCGGATCGATCTCAGATATCGGCGCGGCGACGCGCACGCCGGACCAGGGGTTGAGGGCGGGACGGTCGTCGGCCTCGATGGGGATCGATATAGCCACCGGGATGGCGTCCACCGGCACGCCGAGCTGCTCGTGGTACAGCCGGAGGCCGCCGCACACCGCGGCGACGTAGGCGTCGTTCAGCGAGCAGCCGGCGTTGGACGCGGCTGCCCGCAATTCCGAGAAGTCGATCTCGAACGACTCGACCCGCCTCTGGAGACCACGTCGTTGCA
This sequence comes from uncultured Acidimicrobiaceae bacterium, assembly GCA_963851245.1. Lineage (GTDB taxonomy): Bacteria > Actinomycetota > Acidimicrobiia > Acidimicrobiales > Palsa-688 > CAWKOH01. The sequence continues at coordinate 555,467 of CAWKOH010000001.1, forward strand.
GCAGCGGCGACGGCGGCGCCGGCGGCCCGCCCGCCGCCCGCCGCAGGGACGACACGAAACGCCCCAGTTCTTTCACTGCGCCCACGGGGTCCCGCGTGGTGCCCGTCACGAGGTGGACCGCCTCGCTCGTCCGGCGCCGGGCGCGTCCAGCGGCCATCAACGGCAGATGACGTAACTCGCGTCGCGTCAGGTCGAGTGGCGAGAGGTCCTCCGGCGACGGCAGCAGTGGCATCGGCGACGCCTGTGGCTCGCGCCCACCCGCCCGCAACACGCGGTCGAAGACGATCCCACCGATCCCGTCGGTGACGGCATGGCTGAACTTCCAAATGATGGCAGCCGCCGGCGACTCCTGGTCGCACAGCCCTTCGACCAGTGTTGCCTCCCACAACGGGCGGTTGACGTCGAGCGGCGCGGAGTGGAACGTCTCTGCGAGGTCGAGCAGCTGGCGAAATGAACCAGGCCCGGGCAGGGCGATCCGGCGCATGTGGTAGTCGAGGTCGAAGTCCGGGTCGATGACCCACCGCGCCGGAGTGATCGGCAGGAGCGGGGCCACAACCCGTTGGCGCATCCGCAGGACGAGTCGGCTGGCGCGGTCGAGGTCACTGCGGAGCCGCTCCCAGTCGGGCACGGAGTCGAGGACATCGACCACGACCGACGCCGACGCTCGTCCCTGGTGTTCGAGGCGATAGCCGACGTAGCCGATGGCCGACAGCTCCCGCGTCCATATCACCGCGGACTCTGCGATCACTGTTTCTCTCCTGGTCGTGCCCGACTTGACGGTCGCAACGGTGCTCACGGCTCAGACTCGCTTGCCGTCGACGAGCGTCTTGAGCAGCGCAAAAGAGTCGTGCGTTTCGATAGCGGCGACCACGCGCTCGACGCCGATTCGGGTGACCTCAGGTTCCTGGGCGCGCTCGCCAGCTTCGGACGCGGCGACGGCGGACGTATAGAAGTCGGTCAGGCCGGCCCGATAGAGCGTCCACAGGTACTCTAAATCGACGGCGATGCCAGCACCATCGAGGCGGACGGCATAGCGCTCGACGAGGCCTCGCTCGATCTTGCGGAGCACATCTTGGTCAGCCGAGGCGGTGGCGAAGTATGCCAGATCGCGGACACCCGCTCCTGCTCTGGCGACCTGCCAGTCGATGAAGCCCGGCTTGTCGCCCTCGAAGAACAGGTTCCCGAGGTGGGGGTCGCCATGGAGGACGGTCTGGGGCTGCGACTCCCAAAAGGCGTCGATGTCGGCGCTCCGCTCGAAGAAGATCCGACCCTGGCGCTTGATCTGTTCCGGCACGATGTCGGCCGCTTGACCCTTCATGTTCCCGAGGAAGCGCCGCCTGACGACGTCGCCGACGGCCATTGCTGCGGGTGAGAAGCGGGTGGCAAGCGGCTTGAGGTCAGTGGCGAACCGGCCGGTAGCCCAGTACGCGGCGTGCTGGTTCGCCATGGCGTCGGCCACGGCTTCGGCCTCGGCGGCAGCGACGGGCTCGCGGATGTCGCGGAAGCGGGCGCTCCCCGCCAGGTCCTCGAGGACCATTATGTTGCGACCGCGAAACGAGTCGACCTTGGCGGCATAGCAGTGCGGGGTTCGGACCGGCAGCTCATCGCCAAGGGTTTGGTAGAGGAAGACCTCGCGCGTGCCCAGTCCCATCACGAGCATCATCAGGTGCTGCAGGTAGTTATGCGGGGTGAACTTGAGGAACACGTGGTCGGGCACGTCTTCGTCGTCAGCGGCGTCGACCGCGATCCGGGCGCGGGCTGCTGTGCCCGAGTGCTCGTCGACGACGCTGAGCGAGCGGATGGCGCCGGCCCGAAGGCCCATGGCCTCCTCGAGCCACCGAGGTGTGACGCTGTTCGACCGCAAGGGCACGCGAGAGCCGCCAGGTACGACCCGGTCCAATGCGGCTCGACTGGCCTCCCTCGCCACCACCGCCACTCCTTGAGCGGAGAGCAACGTACGCGACGACATAGCGCGTGACGCTAGCACCTTTCGAACCTGATGTCGAGATCGATTTCTGCTGTTCTGAACCGATCGGCTCCATGAACAGGCATCTCGATGTCAGCCGCTAGGTCCCGCAGGCAAAACTCACCTCGAATTATCGATATCGACATCGACCCAACAGCTAATTGTCACGTGTAAAGGCGCCACACCTGCGCGATCTCCGGGACGCGCCGACGCTCGAACTGGTGCATCGATAACCTCACGCACCCCGCCTGTTCGGCAGAAGCTCAAGGACACCATCTTTGACCCCGGCAACACGGGCACGGATGTCCCCCGCCTCCTCGCCCTCCTCGCCCCGTACAAGGCCGGCCTCAAGTTCGACGAGCTGATCACCCGGACTTACCACCTCGCGGACCTCCACCGGGGGTGCGAGGGACATGCGGGAGGGGCCGCAACATCCGCGGGATCATCATCTTCGAACAAGGTCTCGCCACTGGTGTCAGGCGGGTGCCTCGGAGACGAACGCGAGTCTCGACATCGATATCGAACTATGCTTGACAAATCTAGCGGTGCGTGTACCTAATGGGGGCGTACCCCCCACACTCATTAGGGAAAGAGGAAGAGCACAATGGCAACCGCCACCAGGCCCAAGGCCCCCACCACCACGAAGGCTGCGAATGGCAGCGAGGCCAGTACGGACCCGGCCTCTCTAGTGTAGTCGTACTTTGCGTTCCGCGGCTCGATACTTGCCAAGCAAGAGGCGCTCGCGCTCTCCGCTCTCGAGCGCGCGCCGAAGTCCTTCAAGGCGCCCGCCTTCGACAAGGCGCCCAAGCTGTTCAAGCTGCCGACCTTCGGCGCGAAGTAGAGCGCGGCACGGCAGGGACATGGCGACGACTGTCGACGAGCCGGCGGCGACCTTCGGAGCGTTCGTCCGCGCTCGTCGAAAGCTCGCTCGCCTGTCGCTGCGCCAACTGGCTGACCAGGCGAAAATCTCGAACCCGTACCTGAGCCAGCTCGAGCGCGGGCTCCATCGGCCCTCGCTCGCTGTCGTGCAATCGCTGGCCGATGCTCTGGGCGTCTCGATCTCAACGCTGCTCGGCTGCGCCGGCGTCCGGCTCGACGCGCACGGCCGCACTACCTCGGAGGCGATCCTGAGCGACGACCGCCTCTCCGACGTGCAGCGCACCGCGCTCGTCCAGACCTATTTCGCGATGGTCGGCGAAACTGTCGGGTCGTGACGCGACGGGGCATTTTCAGCCGATCGCGACGGTATCCAGATATGCGCTCATAGGCTCGACATCGTCGCCGACCTCGGCTGTCGATACCGGCTTGGCGGTAAACGGCTGGCAGGGTAACCAGCGGCCACGTCGGTCCCCTCGTTGCCGGCCACGAGAATGCGCCGGTCGGGTTGGTCTGGGTCGCGGAGGACGTTGTGGCTGCTTGGTGGCCGCTGCTGATGCGCCGTTGAGGGCTTCGTGGGGTCTGGCGGAGGGGCGAACGCTGGGTGCAACAAAGAGGACCCCGCGACACGTGGCAGGCGACCGCGATCGAGGCGACAGCCGGCTCGGTGAACTGCCAGTTCCCCCGTTGTCGCCGTTGAGCGTGATCCTGTCGCGGTTGAGTCGACGCTGACGCCGGCGAGTCCGGCCAACCACACTAATAGCATCTCCCGTTGGCGGTTGTCGCGATCACCGCGGGTTCGCCCCCTGCGAATTGAGCACTTCGGCCCCGTGCGGTTCAGGCAAAGGCGCCATCGTTCGCCAACGCGCGCTGCACCACGGACGCTGCGGCGCCCTTGACCGCGGCATCGGCGCCGGTACGTGCTGCCCGCACGGCGAGGACGCGTGCCTCCGAGGCCAGCACCCGTCGTTCGAGCTCTATGCGAATGGTTGGGGCGATCGCATCGAACACGAGCGCATACACCCCGCCGAGTATCACGGTGGGCACGTCGACGATGTTGAGTGTGCTCGCCAGACCGGTACCGAGGGCCGCCCCGCCGGAAGCTACGGCTTCGAGGGAGCGGGCCCGACCGGCTCGAACGGCCCTGACTAGCGCTTCCACAGTCGGCGAATCGCTGGCGGCGAGCAGCGCCTCCTGGCCTGCATATTGTTCGACGCAGCCACGGCCGCCACACCCGCAGGGACGCCCCTCCCGCTCGATGGAGACATGGCCGAGCTCGCCGGCCATTCCGCCTACGCCGCGGAACAACTCGCCGGCGATCACGATGCCCGACCCGACGCCGATCTCACCGGTTACGTACACGAAGCTTTGCTCTGCGGCGGGCTCGTAGAGTTCGGCAAGGGCCGCCAGGTTGGCTTCGTTGTCGACTGTCAACGTCTGCTCCGGCTGGCCGAGGGCGATCGCCAGGGCTTCCGTGAGGTTTACGCCGGATAGAATGGGAAGGTTGGGCGCCCGCAGCACCGTGCCACTGCTGTCGACCACGCCCGCCACGGCCAGACCGGTGCCCAGCACTCTTCCCGTTGGTCGGGTCACCGCTCGCCATGCGGTGGTGAGCTGCTGGACGACGTCGTGAAGCGGTAATGTTCTGATATCGAGGTCGGCACGGTGGGTGGCGACTTCCTGGCCAGCCAGGGTTGTGCGCACCGCGGCCACATAGTCGACGTTTAACTCGAGTCCCACCGCGGTAGGTGCGTGTGGGTGGAGTAGCAGCTGCCGGGGGGGTCGTCCGCGACCGGTCACCATGGGCAGTTCCTCGGCGACCAGCCGCTGTTCGATGAGATCATCGACGAGGCTCGACACCGCGGCCTTCGTGAGTCCGGTGGTGGCGGCCACTTCGGCCCGGGACGCGGGTTCCTTCAGCACCGAGCGGAGCACCACCGTGAGGTTGTGGCTGCGCATCCCGGCTGGTCGAGCCGGCGTGTAGCCGTTGCTCATTCGGTTCGGTCCAGGTGGTGCGCGGCGGCGGCGTGGTATCGCTGGCGCAGCTCGGGGATGGCCGGGGTGTCGAACTCGACCGCGCCGTCGGTGGTCGGCCACGGGGCCGGCTCGTCGGCACCAGAGAGGGCCCATGCGGCTTGACGGGCGGCACCGTCGGCGACGTACTCTCCTGCTGGCGGTACCGCGACCGGCACGCCGAACACCTGGGGCGCGATTGTCTGCACGGCGACAGAACAGGCTGCGCCGCCGATGAGAAGAATCCGCTCGACGGTCTTGCCGTGCGCCGCGAGCGCGTCGACGGCGTCGGCGAGCCCGCCGAGCATGGCCTCCACAGCGGCGCGGGCAAGGTTATGGGGTGTGGCGTTGGAGCCGGTAAGGCCGAGGATCCCGCCGGTCGCCCGGGGCAGGTTCGGCGTGCGCTCTCCGGCTAGGTACGGCACCATCGTGACTCCTTGTGCGCCTGGTTCGGCTGTCAGGGCGAGGTCGCTGAGCCGTCGAAGGTCGACACCGAGCATCGTCGCCATGGCATCGAGCACTTGGGCGGCGTTGAGCGTGCAGACGAGGGGAAGGAATGCCCCGGTCAGGTCTGCGAACCCGGCCACCGCGCCGGTGCTGTCGGAGGGTGGATCTGCGCTGCGGGTGAACGCGGTACCTGAGGTGCCGAGCGACACGACCACATCGTCACCGGCGTCTACTCCGAGGGCGGCCGCCGCATTGTCGCCACCACCGGGGGCGATGGTCAGGCGTCCAGCCACCAAGTGGTCGCGCGGCCCGAGGACGGTTGGCAGCAGAACCTGGTGACCAAGGGCGAGCGCGACCAGATCGTGGCGGTACTGGTTGCTTCGGGGGTCGAAGTAGCCGGTACCGGAGGCGTCGGAGCGATCGGTCGTGAGGTCGGCCAGCTGGCCGGTGCCCCGCAACCGCCACGTGAGCCAGTCGTGCGGGAGGCACACAGCGGCTGTCCGGGCGGCGCTCTCGGACTCCTGCTCAGCCAGCCATCGCAGCTTGGTGATGGTGAAGGCGGCGACGGGCACCGATCCCACCGCGTCGACCCAGCCCACCGCGCCGATCTCGGCGACGAGGTCGTCCGCCATGCCTGCCGACCGGGTGTCGTTCCACAGCAGCGCCGGTCGTACGACCTCGCCGTCGGCGTCGAGGCAGACCATCCCGTGCTGTTGGCCCGCGATGGAGATAGCGGTAACGTCTTCGAGCCCGCCGGCGGAAGCGATCGCTTGGTGCAGCGCGTCCTCCCAATGCCTCGGGTGCACCTCCGTGCCGGCCGGGTGGGGCGCTGCCCCTGAGCGGACCAGGGCACCTGTCGTCGCGTCGCGCACCACTACTTTGCAGGACTGCGTCGACGAGTCGACCCCGGCGACGAGGGCCATCTGCTACCGCGCGCCGAGGAGGTGCTCGATGGCGAGCTGGTTGAGGCGTACGAAACCGTAGCCGCGTGCCCCGGCCGCGTCCACGTCGAATCGCTCGAAGGCGTCCAGGTCGGCCATAAGGGTCGGGTAGGTTTCTCCTTTGGCGAGGGTGGGCTCTCGCAATTCTGCTACCCCGGCCGTCTCGAGTGCGGCGTGCACCTCGGGGTCGGACCGAAAAGCCTTAGCTCTCTCCTTCAGCAACAGGTACATACGCATGTTGGCCGCGGCTGCCTGCCAGACGCCGTCATAGTCTTCGGTGCGCGATGGCTTGAAGTCGAAGTGGCGGGGCCCGTCGTACGCGGGCGCCGTCCGGGACACCCCCGTACTCGAGGAGGTCGACCAGGCTGAACGCGTTGATGCAGGTCGCCGTGGCCGAACACGAGGTCCTGGTCGTACTTGATGCCCCGCTGCCCGTTCAGGTCGATGTGGAACAGCTTGCCCTGCCACAGCGCCTGCGCGATGCCGGAGGCGAAGTTCATCCCCGCCATCTGCTCGTGCCCCACCTCCGGGTTCACACCGACCAGCTCGGGGTGGGCGAGCGCGTCGATGAAGGCGATGCGCGTGACCGACGGTCGGTAGCAGGATGTCGCCGCGGGGCTCGTTCGGCTTGGGCTCGATCGCGAACCGGATGTCGTAGCCCTTGTCGATGACGTACTCGGTGAACAGGTTGATTGCCTCGCGCGTAGCGGTCGAGAGCGGCCCGGACGTCTTTGGCCTGGTCGTATTCGCTGCCTTCTCGTCCGCCCCACATCACGAAGGTGCGGGCGCCGAGCTCGGCGGCGAGCTCGAGGTTGCGCAGCACCTTGCGCAGTGCGTACCGCCGCACGCCCCGGTCGTTGCTGGTGAAGCCGCCGTCCTTGAAGACCGGGTGGGTGAACAGGTTCGTGGTGATCATCGGGCACGATCATGCCGGTGATCGGCGAGCTGCTTTCGGAACCGGTCGATGATGGCATCTCGCGCTGCGGGGGAGCTGCCGAACGGCACCAGGTCGTCGTCGTGGAAGGTGATCCCCGTACGCACCCAGCGGAGGCCAGCTTCTCGACCGCGACCAACGGGTCGAGGGGCGCCCGGGTGGCCTCCCCGAACGGGTCACGGGCGGTCCATCCTACCGTCCACAGACCGAACGAGAACCGGTCTTCATTCGAATGATCCTGCAGTCCGGACATGAAGTTCTCCTACTTCTTGATAAGTTCACAACCTTAACTTAACATCTCCATGCCGAGAGCACCACCTGGGACCGAATGCCCCGATGTCGACGTCGATATCGAGTATTGGTATACGATGTTGCGCCACGGCCCCCGAAGGCAACACCTGAGATGAGGGAAGACGAACGACACCATGAGCAACGACACGATGGGCGCGTTCGGGTACCGGGATGCAGCACGACCGGTGAAGGAGCGGGTCGATGATCTGCTGGTCCGGATGACGCTCGAAGAGAAGGTAGCGCAGCTCACGGGCGTCCTCCCGTTCGATCTGCTAGGTCCCAACGGCCTCAACAAGCAGCTGATGGAGCAGCACTTGTCCGATGGGCTCGGACAGGTCTCGGCGGGCGGGTTACTCTCGCCTGATCCGGCCAACCTAATCGCGGCGCTGAACCAGATCCAGCGGTTCCTGGTCGAGCGCACCCGGCTGGGCATCCCGGCGATCGTCCACCAGGAGGCACTGGCAGGGGTCGTCCATCAAGCCTGCCAGGACTTCCCGACCGCTATCACCCTCGCGGCGTCGTGGGACCCGGCATCGGTCGAAGCCATGAACGACCTCACCCGCCGTCAGATGCGCGCCCTGGGGCTCCACCAGGCCTGCTCGCCAAACCTTGACATCGCTCGTGATGCTCGGTGGGGGCGGGTCCAGGAGACCTACGGTGAGGACCCTTACCTCGGATCCGCAATCGGCGTCGCTTTCGTCCGCGGCCTCCAGGGCGAGGACCGACGGGAGGGAGTGCTCGCCACGGCGAAGCACTTCCTCGGCTACGGCATGGCGGACGGGGGCCGGAACATCGGTGCTGTCCAGCTCGGTGAGCGTGACCTGCTCGAGGTGCAGGCTCGGCCCGTCGGCGCGGCCATCACCGAGGCCGGCCTCGAGTCGGTGATGTGCGCCTACTCCGATGTGAACGGCGAGCCTGCAGCGGCGTCGCGCCGCCTATTGACCGATCTGCTCCGGGGTGTCCTCGGGTTCGAAGGCATGACGGTCGCCGATTACGGCGCGGTGAATGCCCTGCATACTCGGCAGCAAACCGCGACCGATGCCGCCGACGCTGGGGTGCAGGCGGTCCAGGCCGGGCTCGACGTCGAGCTCCCCGGCTCGCTCTGCTACAAGGCCGGCATCGCTCGGGCCGTGCGTGACGGGGTGTTGGATGAGGCGGTCGTCGACCAGAGTGTCCGGCGAGTGCTGGATGCGAAGTTTCGCCTCGGGCTGTTCGAGAGCCCGTACGGAGACTTGCAGGCTTTCGAAGCGACGAGAACAGAAGAGGAGCACCATTCGGCGCTGGCCCTAGGCCGCCGGATCGCCACCCGATCGACCGTACTTCTGGCCAACCCTAAGGGCGTCCTGCCGCTGCGCCGCGACCTTGAACGCGTCGCCGTCATCGGCCCAAACGCGGGGTCGATTCGCAACCTGTTCGGAGGCTACTCGGCCCCACAGCAGATCGAGATGATGACGAGCGGCGACATGGGGCTGCCCGCGCCCGTCCAGGGCGGGGAGGTCGACGACAACGTCATGGCCGCTGTCGCCCCTGAGGATCCCGAAACGCCGAAGGACACCGGCCAGGAGTTCGGCTACGTGCGGCGCATCGCGACTCACCCGTCCGCGGCGGCTCTGGCGGCCATCGAGGCCGTCTACGGGCATGTGCCCACCGTTCTGGCGGCCATCGAGGCCACGGTGTCCGACGGCACTGAAGTCGTGTACGCCCTCGGCTGCGACGTCAACGATCCCTCGATCGACGGCATCCCCGAGGCGGTCCGCGCCGCGATTGGATCCGATGTCGCGATCCTCGTCCTAGGTGACAAGACCGGCTTGGTGAGCGACGCCGTCGTCGGCGAGACCCGCGATCGGACGACCCTCGAGCTCGCCGGCGCCCAGCGACCGCTGCTCAACGCGGTGTGCGCAACCGGGGTACCGGTCGTGGTGGTGCTCATCGGCTCCCAGCCGGTGCCGGTGTATGCCGAGGAGGGAGGGCCCGTAGCCGTGATCAACGCCTACCAGCCGGGATCGGTAGGCGGCGTGGCGGTCGCCGACGTTTTGTTCGGTGTCGAGAACCCCTCTGGCAGGGTCCCGATTACGATCCCACGGACTGCCGGTCAGTGTCCGATCTTCCATGGGTACAAGCACGGCGGCGAGCCGAGCACGTACACCGACCTCGAGGACAGCGGACCGGCGTACCCCTTCGGACACGGCCTGAGCTACACCACCTTCGAGTACCGGTCCATAGCCGTCGACGCCGCCGCGGTCGGCGCCGAGAGTTCGGTCCAGGTGCATGTCGAGGTGGCCAACACAGGCGAACGCCCCGGCGAGGAGGTCGTGCAGCTCTATGCATCGATTCAGCGCCGAGGCGTCACGCGTCCTGTGCGGGAGCTCGTCGGTTTCGAGCGCGTCTCGCTCGAAGCCGGTGCCGTGGCTACCGTGACGTTCGCACTCCGGCCGGCGATCCTGGCGTACTACGACATCGACATGAAACTTGTCGTGACGTCGGGCGAGGTCCAGCTCATGGCCGGGCCGTCCTCGGCGACGCTTCCGCTCACGACCACCTTTGCCATCACCGGCGAGCCGATCAGGCTGACCTCCCGGACCGTCCACCTCACGCCATCGAGCATCGTCTACTCCTGACATGAATACGTTCCCCGGCGCTCACGCGCTTTCGTCCCTCGGCTTGGAGCCGGACGAAGGACCTGCCGCGTCGCCGCACCGGTTCCCAGACGGTGGTGCATGGCGCATCGAGATTCCCTCCGTCGAAGGCGTCGAACCCCTGCGAGCCGTACTCGCGGAAGCACGAGTGCTCAACGTCCCGCTCCACCGGGTGAGCCAGGGCAGCGGTGTCATGATGCTATCGGACTCCGAGATCATTGACATGCTCGGTCTCGCCGGCGACTCGCTAGTGGAGGTCTGCCTCTTCCTGGGACCCCGCGGCACCTGGGACATCGGCGCCGCAACGACATCTGCCTCCGGTGGCGGCGGGCCACGTGCCCGCGGCACCGATCAGCTCGGTCAGTGCCTCGCTGATCTTCAACGCGCCGCCGACCTCGGAGTGCGTAACGTGCTGGTCGCCGATGAGGGCGTTCTGTGGGCCGGGCACCGGCTACGCGCCGCCGGCGAGCTCCCTGCCGATCTCCGGTTCAAGCTCAGCGTGCTCATCGGTCCGGTGAACCCGATCAGCTTCCAGGTCGCCGCCGGGCTCGGGGGCGATTCGATCAATGTTCCCGGCGACCTCACCATCCACCATCTCGCCGAGCTGCGAGCCGCGTCTCCGGCCGCTATCGACATGTACCTCGAGGCGCCCGACGACCTCGGCGGCTTCGTCCGGCTCTACCAGGCCGCCGAGCTGATCCGCGTCGCCGCGCCGATTTATCTGAAGTTCGGGCTTCGGAACGCGCCACCTATCTACCCGATCGGCCGGCATCTGCTCGACGTGGCGGTGGCGACAGGTCGGGAGCACGTCCGTCGCGCCCGCCTCGCGCTCGACATCTTCGAGCGCCTCGGCGGCCCACCTCTGCCGATGTCACCCGTGGGCGATCCGACGCTGCCGGAACCGGTGCGCTTCGCGCTGCCATGACCGCCGTCGAGCAAATGACCCCGCCATGGGCCTTTCACGGAGAAAGCCCAATCTGGGATGAGCCTGGGGGCTGCCTCCGCTGGGTCGACCTGCTCCGCGGCGACATCCTGACGCTCCTCAGCGACGGGAAGGTCGACCGCATGCACGTCGGGACCGTAGCCGCGGCGGTCCGACCGCGAACACGCGGCGGCCTCGTCGTCGCCGTCGAACGCGGCTTCGCACTGGTGGATCGGGACGGCGCGGCACGGGCGTTACCCGAGATTTGGCACGATATCGAAGTCCGGATGAACGACGGCGCGTGCGATCCGCAGGGCCGGTTCTACTCGGGTTCGATGGCGTACGACGCCTCACCGGGCCGGGGGCGCCTGTACCGGCTCGACGCGGATGGTGTATCGACGGTCGTCCTCGACGGTGTCACGATCTCGAACGGCCTGGCCTGGTCCTTCGACCGGAACGAAGCCGTCTACGTCGACTCGCCCACGCAGCGCGTCGATCTGCTCGAGTTCGACACCGACACCGGCACCTTCGGCGGACGCCGCCCGATGGCAACGATCGACCCGTCCCATGGCATGCCCGACGGGATCGCCCTCGATGTCGAAGGAGGGGTGTGGGTCGCGCTCTGGGGCGGCGGCGCCGTACATCGATACGACCCGGACGGATCGCTGACGGAAGTCATCGAGATCCCGGTCCGCAACGTCACCGCATGCGCGCTGGCGGATGGACACCTGTTCATCACGACCTCGGCAGTCGACGACCTAGACAACGCGGCCGCCGGCACGCTGTTCCAGGCGCGGGTCGGTGTAGCCGGAGAACCCATAGGGGCTTTCGCCGGATGACCGACACCACGCCCTCTCAACTCGAGGCCACCCTCAGCAGAGCATCGTCGGCTGCGACCGATTGCGCGGCACGTACCATCGACGAACGAGCCGGGATGCTGCGAACACTGGCTGACCGTATCGATGCCGACGCCGGCGTCCTGATACCGATGGCCGAGGGCGAGACGCATCTTCGAACCGAGCGGCTGATCGGCGAGGTTGGGCGCACGACCGGCCAGCTCCGCTTCCTCGCCGAAGTCATCCTCGAGGGGCACTGGCTCGAGGCCAGGATCGACACCGCCGACCCGGCCGCGCCCGACCTCCGGCCCGACGTCCGTTCCATGAACATCCCGATCGGCGTGGCGCTGGTGTTCGCCGCGAGCAATTTCCCGTTCGCTTTCTCGGTGGCCGGTTGCGACACGGCGGCGGCGCTGGCCGCAGGCTGTCCCGTAATCCTCAAGTCCCATCCTGGCCATCCGGAGCTGTCGGCCCGTGTCGGTGCACTGGTGCGGGAGGTGTTCGGAACCGGGTTCGCTGTGATTAGCGGCCTCGACGTGGGTCGTGTCGCGATCGTGGATCGGCGCGTCAAGGTGGCGGCATTCACGGGCTCAACGCTCGGGGGACGATCGCTGTTCAATCTGGCCGTGGGGCGCGAAGACCCGATCCCGTTCTACGGTGAGCTAGGCAGCATCAACCCCGCGTTCGTCTCGCCCGCCGCGGCAATGACACGCGGACCGGAAATCGCCCCGGGCTTTGTGTCGTCCTTCACGCTCGGCACCGGCCAGTTCTGCACCAAGCCGGGACTCCTGTTCGTGCCGAAGGGGTCGGACCTGTTGTCGGAGGTCGTGGCCGCCGCTCGGGCAACCGAACCGGCCCCGATGCTCGGTTCCTGGGTCTACGACGGCCATGTGGCGCGACGCCAGGCGCTGTGGGCGACACCTGGTGTGGAGGTCGCCTTGGACCCCGGAACTGACGACGCAACCAGAACCAAGGCGACCGTGCTGACCACGACCACCGAAGATCTCTTACAAAATCCGCGATACCTCATCGAGGAGTGCTTCGGTCCCACGGCCGTGGTAGTCGAATACGACGACATTGCCGATCTGATCACCGTGTGCGATGCCATCGGCGGCTCGCTCACCGCGAGCATCCACGCCGAGCCGGACGAGGCGGCGATCCTGCAGCCTCTTGCCGACGCCCTCCGGTTGCTCGCCGGCCGGGTTGTATGGAACGGCTGGACCACCGGTGTCCGGGTCAGCTGGGCGATGCAGCACGGCGGCCCATGGCCTGCCAGCACGTCAGTCGCGAGCACCTCGGTCGGGGCCGCCAGCATCCGCCGGTTCCTGCGCCCCATTGCTTACCAGAACGCGCCTGACATCTGCCTGCCGCCAGTCTTGCGCAACCGCAATCGCCTCGGCATCCCAAGACGGATCGATGGTGTGGTAACCACGACCGACGTCGACAAAGGAACTGCATGAAGATCAGCAAACTAACGTCCCACGTGGTCGGGACACCGTGGCGCGACCTCACCTACGTCCAGGTCCACACCGACGAGGGCCTGGTCGGGGTCGGCGAGACCCGGATGCTCAGCCACACCCAGGCGCTGATCGGCTACCTGGCCGAGGCGGAGCGCAACCACATCCTCGGCACCGACCCGTTCGACATCGAATCCCTCGTGCACCGCATGAAGTTCGGCGATTACGGCCGGGCTGGAGAGATCGTCATGAGTGGCATCGCCTGCGTGGAGATGGCCTGCTGGGACATCGTCGGCCAGGTCCTCGGCCAGCCGGTATGGCGACTACTCGGCGGCAAGGTCCGCGACCAGATCAAGGCCTACGCGAACGGATGGTACACCGTCGAGCGGACGCCCGAAGACTTCCACGCCGCGGCTCGCACCGTCGTCGAGCGCGGCTACCACGCCCTCAAACTCGACCCGTTCGGGCCCGGTCGCCTCGAGCTCGATCACGACGAGCGAGTCCGAGCCGTCGACCTCGTCGAGGCGGTGCGCGACGCCATAGGACCGTCCGCCGACCTTCTCCTCGAGATGCACGGCCGCTTCGCCCCGCACGAAGCCCTTCGCATCGCCAAGCTCGTCGAACCATTCCAACCATCCTGGATCGAGGAGCCGGTTCCGCCGGACAACCTCGCCTCGCTGGCAACGGTCGCTCGTGGCACGACCCTACCCATCGCCACCGGCGAGCGAATACACGATCGCACCGAGTTCCGGGAGCTCTTCGAGCTGAGAGCAGCGGCGATTATCCAGCCTGACATCGGCCACATAGGCGGGATCCTCGAGACCCGCAAGCTCGCCGCGACCGCGGAGACTCACCACACGCTCGTCGCCCCCCACAACGTTGGCGGTCCGGTCCTCACGGCCGCCAACCTCCACCTCGCTGCCTCCACCCCCAACTTCAAGATCCAGGAGTACTTCAACGACTTCGCCGACGCCGGCATCGTAGCCTGTGCCCCGGGCCTTCCCACGGTTGTCGACGGCCAGTTCCCTATCCCCGAGGGACCCGGTCTCGGCGTCACCCTCGACCTCGACTACGTCGAGGCGCACCCGTCGTCAGGGGCCCACTTCGACCTTTTCGCAGAGGGCTGGCACTTTCGCGGTGGCAACAATCCCAAAGCTTGAGGACATGACCCGTGCCATCGTCATCGACGGGCCCGGCCGGTTGTCGCTTCGCGTCACCCGCCGGCCCCAACCGAAGGTCCGTGAGGCCGTCGTGCGAGTCGCCTGGGCCGGGATTTGCGGTTCCGACGTCGACCTTCGGGACGGTCACCGCCCGGAACGGTTCGCCCGCTACCCGGTTGTCCCCGGACATGAGTGGTCCGGAACGGTCGAGCTGATCGGCGACGGAGTCCCGCCAGCCCTCCTCGGTCAAGCGGTGGTTGGGGAGAACATCCGCCCCTGCACCACCTGTGAGTCATGCCGCTATGGAAACGCACCGGCCTGCGAGACGGACTATCAGGAGACCGGCTTCACTATCGACGGCGCATGGGCCGACCACGTCGTCGTCCCGGCCGAGCTGCTGCACATCCTCCCCACGGATGCGGATCTCCGCTCCGCCGCCGGCCTCGAGCCCTCCGCGTGCGCCGCCGCCGCGATCCGCCTCGCCGCACTCAAGACAGGACAGCGCATCGCCATAGTTGGCGGCGGCACAATCGGATTGCTGTGCACGCAACTCGCCAGTGCCGCCGGGGGCGAGGTCACCGTCGTCGACCCGCGGCCGACGAAGGCCGACCTCGCTCGACGATGCGGTGCCAGCGTCTTCGTGGCTCCATCGGCGCCCGAACATCGCCATTTCGATGTCGTCATCGAGGCAGCCGGAGTGCGCGGAAGCGCCGCCCAGGCGACGGCGCGGCCCGGCGAGGAGGCCGGATCGTCGTCTGCGGGATCCCGCCGGCAGAAGACACCCTAGGAACCCTCGATCTTGTCGCCAACGGTCTCCAGGTGGCGACAGTATTCGGCGCTCCACATGACGCTTGGCGTGACGCTGTCGAGGCATTCGTCGCCGGCCACCTCGACCCCGGGTTGCTCGTCACGCACGAGCTCACTCTCGAGGACGCGGCGTCCGCACTCGACCTGGTTGCAAGCAGAGCGACCGGCGTCGGAAAGGTTCTCTTGCGCCCATGATACGAACCGACGACGACGTGCCCGCCATCGTCAACGGCGTCGTCGGCCTCACAACGGCCGATGGTGGCCTCAACCGGCGCGTCTGCAAAGTTCTCGCCATCCACAGTTCGCAGAACGTCCATCGTTGCTAGACGAAGAGGATCGCCAGGTGCTCGTCATGGGCCCTTTTGCTCCAAGAGCTCACCTACGGTTGTCACATGGTCACCAGCTGTCGCCTGCCTCTGATGAGACGGCATCAATTGGTATCGAGATCAGGATAACGTCTTACTCCAGGGGAGCAGCACGGCGTCCGGCGCCGTTCCCGGTACCGGCGGACAGCCTCCGCGGGAGGGGGAAACATCCACCCAAGAGGGGGTTGGACGTGTGCCCGCGCAGGCTGTCCGTCGGTACCATGAAGAACGATCGGTGAGGCGCTAGGCGCTCCTCGGTCGACGGCCCCTCCCACTCCGAAGAGGATCCGGCGCGGCGACAATTCCCACACGAGGTCCGTCGACGAAGTTCCATCCGGGCGATGCACGACCGTATCGCTTTCCTCGATCCGGGAATTGAGATCGATGTCAACCTATGTTGGCAGATGATGTCGGTAATCAACAAGAATTGTCAACGGTAATCCATTCCACTATCGACCCCTAGCAGTGTCAGGAGATCATATATTGATATCGATATCACGGCGCTCGACGAAGCCACGGACCTTCCAGCCCCACAGCGGCGCTCGCGACTGGTAGTGCAGCTCGTACTCGAATCCTGACGGGTTCGGGCCAAGCTCGAGCGTCCAACGCTCCAGTGGCTCCGCGCACGTCCAGCGCATGCGCCCCGCGTAGAGATCCGCGCGGTCATCGACGCATTTCCGGCGGGCGTCGAGGTCCCAGTGCCGCCCATCGGCCAGGGCAAGCTTCGCGTACCCGTGCGCATACTGCCCGTTAGGGTTGGTGCCGTAGCCCGTGGTCATCAGCCACGTCCCGTCCGGTGCATGCACGTTGAAGTAGCAGCGGTCCGAGAAGCTCTTGTCGCTGTCGCTGACGTGGTCCAGCGTCCTCGGGAGTTGGTGAACAAACTCCTCGTCCTGTGCTTTGTAGGCCATGGCCGTCTTTCCTGAGGCTGTTCGTCAATCCGTAATTGACATCGAAATAGAGAATACCGGTCTACGCAAGATCATCTCTAGTCTTCGCGATGTCGCTCGGCCCGGATATGCCCTCGGAGCGAGATAGTCACCGTGGCCAGGCCCGTCGGCGTGTTGGGCCGGCCGACCAGGACCGGGCCGTCGGTGCCACCGACGGCCACGATGACCTAGAGGCGGCCCTGGTGGTCAGCGATGACCCGGCTCACGGTGTCGCCGTAGGTGGTCGAGACGGTCACGGTGCGTACCGATGCCATACACGAGCACGCTATCAGCATCGACGTCGATATCGATTGTCGCTGAAACATGCCAGTACGTCGAGTCGACGGTCGCTGGTCCCGCTGAATCGAACCTTTCGGGATGGTCTCGGCACATCTCGCCGGTGGTGCGCCCCGCCAACAACAGGTCCTGTTGGGCCTGGGCGTTATGGCGCTCGTCAGCCGGGCCCGAGCCGTTCGGTCAGGAGGCCGACGGCGTCGAGGTCGGCAATTGCCTGGGTCGTGCGGACCATGGCCTGATAGCCGATCTCGAACGGCTGCCACCGCGAGCCCATTGCCGCGGTAGTCGTGGCTCCGGTCCACGAATACACGGAAAACAGCCGGTACTGATCATCCGCGGTGCGCCCGTCGAGGGTTACGCCGCGGTCGCCCAAGCCGGTTCGGTAGCGGGCCAACAGCGACTGCTCCTCGGAGCGGCGCACGTCCTCCGGCAGCGAGTTACTCAGGAAGTAGCTGACATCGCGCATGCCGGGGAGGCGGGCGGCGATGGCCCAGTCGTAGAAGCCGGTGCGCCGGCCGTCCACGAACAGGTTCCCGATGTGGTCGTCGCCGTGGACGAGTGTACGCTCGCCCTCGCGGTATAGCGCATTGATGTCGGCGAAGCGGGTGATGTAGAGCTCGCCCAGCTGACGGAACGCTGGCGGCATATCGCAGGCGAACTGGTCGAGCGCCATGCGCATGATCGCTGCCGCCTGGGCAGCCACCTTCGCCCCTTGTACATCGTTGCGATAACCCGCTGCGACCTTGAGCCAGGGCAGGTCCCGCTCCCAGTATGCTGCGTGAAGGGCAGCGAGTTCGTCCATCAGCGAAGTGGCGATGTCGACGACGTCGTCGTCGTTCGCGCTCGGGAAGCGACACCCGGAAGCTTCGAGGTCTTCGAGCACCATGATGAACGAGTGGTCGGTCTCGTCGAACGACGAATGCCAGACCCGGGGGATGCGCACCGGGAGCTCGGCACCGACCGCCGCGTAGAATCGTGCCTCGGCCACGCCCATCCCGACCATTCTCACGAAGTCCTGCTGTTCTGGGTGAAACGGCTGGAGCTTGACGAACAGCGTCTCGGGGATGGGCGCTCGGGTCGTCACTCGCACACGCGCTCGACCGGTGGTACCCGAGTGGGCGTCGACCACCTCGACCGCGTCGATGTCGACCTCCAAGATCTCACTCAACCAGGCCGATGTGAGCTCTTCTACTCGCGACGGAATCATCATCTTGGCGCACTTCCTTGCATTACACGATCCGGTAGGTGTGAAGCCCCTGGGCGACCACGACGCCAGCCTGGTCGGTCGCCGTGATCTCGGAGAAAGTCAGCTCCTTGCCCCGACGAACGGCGTGGGCGATGCAGATGAGGTCCGATCGTTTGCAGGAACCGAGGTACTGGATTGTCATGGCGATCGTCGTGGCTCGGGCGCCCTTGCCGAAGTCGTGGTTGGACAAGGCGGCGGCCCCTGCAGCGCTGTCGATCACTGCAGCGATAACGCCACCGTGGTACTGCATACCGTCATTGGTGAGCTCGACGCGCGAAACGGTAGGCGGATCGTTGCTTCATCGGGCTCGTAGCGTTCGAACGCGATCCCTAGCCACGCCAGATACGGGGTGCGGACCATCGCCGTCGGAATGGCTGCCCGGCGGGCCCGCTGCTCATCGTCGCTCAGCACGCCGCTTCGCCACGTGGGGTTGACATCGACATCGATCTTAGACTATCTCGGCCTGCGCGGTCGGGTTGCCGTCGAGGGCCCGGTGCGCTTCGTCGTCACGGGCGTTTGGCGTACCGGAGTCCGTGACCGAACCGGAAGATAGGGTCGGCGGTGTCGAACGGCACGTCGGTCCTGCTTGCTACAACGGCCTCCATCGAGCTCGGCAGGTCGAACGGAAGGTTTCCCTCGGGCGACACCTCGCCGAAGAGGACATCGTGGAGCGCGCCCTCGTCAATGCCGTAGTTTGCGACGATAGCCGCCGCTGCGGAGACGAGCGGTCCAAGCACGGCGGGACGTTCGAGGTAGATGTCGATTATGGTCGGGACGGACTGGCAGATACCGAGGACGTGGTCAAGGTCCTCCAGCGGGAACTCGAGGGATCCGCCGTGGAAGTTGTCCGCCATCCCTCCCCTCCCTGTCGGCACCCAGGGCGTCTTCAGACGGACGATGGCGACGTCGGCGTCCGATAGGTCGCTGACGACGGTGGCGTAGCGAGCGAGCACGTCGTGAGTGACGCCCTCCCCGTAGACCTTCACCCCATGCCGGAGCGGGAGCGTGGACGACCCGAATGCTGACGCCTCGTTGGTCAGGAGAGTGACTGCTTGCTGCTGCGCTCGGAGGCCGGCGGCGCGGAACGCCGAGCTACCCAATACGATCGCAGCGATGTCCTCGTCGACGAGCGGCCGATCGAACAGACCGAGGAGGAACTTCTCCCGAAGTAGCCGCTCCGCGGATTGATCGATCCGGGCTTCCGCCAGAAGGCCGGCCTTCACGAGGCGAACGAGCCGGTCGCTGCAGTGCTCGCCTCCGAACTGGTCGACGCCGGCGTCGAGCAGTTTTAGCATCCGCTCATCTGCATCCAGCTGCTCGACACCCCACGCCTTGGCGAGACCTACATCCCCAACCCCTGGTTTGTCTGTGATGAGGCCCCAATCGGTGCAGATGATGCCTTTGAAACCGAGCTCTGCCCGCAGCAAGTCGGTGACGATAGACCTGTCGAAGCTGAACCCCACCTCCTCGTGCTCGGTCCCGACGGGCATGCCGTAGTACGGCATGATCTGCGAGGTGCCCGCCGCTATCGCCGCCCGAAACGGCTTGAGGTGGTAATCAAAGTTCCCGCCCGGATAGACCTGCTCCCGGCCCCATGGGAAATGCGGGTCATCACCGTCCTTTTGAGGGCCGCCGCCCGGGAAGTGCTTCGTCATGGTCGCGACCGAATCGGCGCCGAGCGAATCGGTCTGGAAGCCATGTATGTACGCCGCCGCGAGGCGAGAAGTCAGGTCGGCATCCTCGCCGAAGGTCGAGTTGATCCGAGACCAGCGCGGCTCGGTCGCCAGGTCGATCTGGGGGTGGAGGGCGACACGAAGCCCAACCGCCAGGTACTCCTGCCTGGCGATGTCGGCGAACTCGCGCACCAGCTCTTCGGACCCGATCGCCGCCAGACCGAGCGGCTCGGGCCACTGCGAGAACGGACCCGCCATTACCGACGTGAGCGGGTTGTCGGTGAAGTGGTGGCGAGGGTCGGTCGACAGCGTCACCGGGATCCCGAGCGGGTGCTCGGCCGCAACGCGCTGCAGTGCGTTGTGCCAACCGGCAAAGGCGCGACCGTCGGGCATCGCGGCGAACACACTGAAGTGTGTGAGGCGGGCCTCGGAAATCAATGCCCGCGGCGGCTGCAGAGGGAACATCGGGTTGACGGCATCGAGGTCGCCGGCGAACACCAAGGCGTGAAACAGCAGCCCGGCCTTGTCCTCCAAGGACATACGAGCCAGGAGATCGCCGACGCGCTGATCTACTGAGAGCTGCGAGTCCTGGTACGGGTAACGAGGTCTTGCTTTGTTGGGCATCAATCCCTCTCCTGACTCTCGCCCGACCCTGGGGTAGCGATCGGGGTGCGAACCCCAGATTGAGCCGGCCGACCGCGGCGTGATTGGCGGCGATGCATTGCCGGGGCGGCGTGCATCAGTGTGCCTCGAGCCAGGCGACGATCCGGGCGACGCTGCGTCGCGCGGACGGCAACGAGGGGTCGTTGAGGTGTCCGTGGCTGGTGTCGGGCTCATACTCGACCGTCACGGCCCCGCCGGCAGCTTCGACAGCGGTGGCGTACGTCTCTCCTGAGGTGCGAAGCACGTCCTTCTCCGAATTCAGGATATAGACCGCGGGCTGAGCCCCGACGTCGCCTAGTCCGGGGAAAGCGTACGGATCCTCGAGCAGCTCCTCGGACCCGACGTAGTTCAGATTCATCCACTGCACCATTTCCAGGGCCATTGGCATGGCCTCGCGCAGCGCCTCCGTGGCGGCTTCGACTTCATCGCTCATGGCTGGGAGTTCCGGGTGGAGTGTCGGGTAGACCAGCACAAGGCTTGCCGGCAGTGCACCCTCTCCATCACGGAGGCGCTTCGTGACGCCGGCCGCCAGCGAGGCGCCGGCACTCGCCCCACCAAGGTGAAGGCGCTCGGAAATGGCGCCGATCTCATCTGCGTGTCCCTCCGCCCACTGCCATGCCGCCAGCACGTCGTCGGACGGCACGGGGTAGTGCACCCCGCCCAGGCATTTGCGGTAGTCGACGGACAGCACGCCGATCCCACGCGCAGCTATGGCGAGGCTCACCCAGTGGGCTTCTGGCATCTCGAGATCGCCGCCGGCGAAGCCGCCCCCATGCACCCAGACGAGGGCCGCGCCCGAACGTTCGGTTGGGTGTGTGTACACCCGCGCCGCGACGTCGCCGCCGGGTCCCGGGATCGTTACGTCGCGTGTCTCCACGAGCGCCAGCGCCGGGTCGCACAGGTAGGTCGATGGGTCAGGTGCAGGCGGGAGGAGCGCGGCGAGCCCTTCTGGGCCTGTCGACTGGATCGCCGCCATGATCGCCGCCAAATCAGGTTTCGGTGTCGACGGCGCCCGCTCGTCGCCAGAGCTCGTCGTCACCCGAGACCCACCAACTCGACCAGGACCGGTTTGTCGTACCGAAGGCTCGAGCTGGCGGTGGCCGAGGCGACGCCTCGGTGGCTTTGGACGGTGGCTAGGTCGTGCTGCGCCGGCACGCATCCACAATACCCATACTTCACGTCGACCTCAATGTCGAAAACAGGGTCTTTGCACCTGCCTTGCCAGAGATGTAAGGTGAAGTTCGATAATGAAACCGACATCGATATCGACGCTTCATGGTGCGCGCGGGGTGGTCGCCTGTGGCCGGCGGTCGCCTGCACGAGCCACTCAGCCTGGGTGACACATGCGCCTCACGCTCGACCTTAGGGAACCACGCCTTCGCATCATTGACGACGATGCAAGCAAGCCGCTCCCGACCGCGATGCTCGCACCCGGATACGTTCAGATCGAGTACCTGCTCTCCGGCAACGCCTACACCTATCGCGGTCCCGCCACTGTTCCCGCCGCGCCGACCGGCGAGCGCCAGCGGTATGTGACCCGCGTCCTGCTTCGGTACCCGCGCCAGCCCGCCCGCGCGCAGTGGGCGGGTCGTCATCGAGCCGTTCAATACCTCGAACGGACCGGATTCCGACGTGATCTGGTCCCGTGTCTCCTCCCTGCTACAGGCAGCGGGCGATACCTGGGTCGGCGTGTCGGTCCGGGCGTCGTCGGCAGACGCGCTCCACCGTCATGACCCGACCCGTTACGCCGAGGTCCGGATCCCGACAAACGATGTGGCGTGGGATGTGCTGCGTCAGCTCGGAACCCTCCTCAAACGAGGCGGACTCCACAGCCCGCTCGGCAAACCTCCCGCCGACCACTTATACCTGTGCGGCTACTCGCAGAGCGGCGCCGACACCGCCACCTTCGCGATGGCGTTCCATCCAAGCACGGCCACCGACGATGGATCGCCCGTCTACGACGGCTACCTTCCCGCCGCCCACTCGGGGAGCCTCACGCCGCTTGCGTCGGGCATGGCGACACTCCCACGGTTTGAGACGGCGGCCATGGTCCCAGTCGCCGTGCCGGTCGTAGACATCGAGACCCAGTGCGACGTCGAGGGGTTTCGAGCCCAACTCCGCTCGGGTTCGATCCACATCAGCTCCGGCGGCGCCGCCACGCGGCGCGCTGACAGCGACGCACACGACGATCGGTTCCGACTGTACGAGGTGGCGGGTGCGCCCCACGCCGACTGGGTCTCTGGCTGCGACGGCGACGGGTCGACGTTCCCGACCTCAGCCTTTGTGCGTGCCGCGCTACGGCGGCTGTTCGAGTGGTCCGAGGACAGCATCGCGCCCCCGAAGTCGCCGCGCATCGAGCTCGCCACATTAGACGCGGTGTCGGCGGCGGCTGTCGACGGTGACGGCAACGCCCTCGGCGGCGTCCGCTCGCCGTTCGTCGACGTCCCCCTTTCTCGCTACGAGGTGCACTCGACGGGCGGTGCCCGCTGCCTGCTGGTCGGCCGGGAGACCCCGCTGCCGACAGAGGTCCTCGTCCGTCGCTACGGCGACGCCGCGACCTACGTCGCGCTGTTTACGGCGCGGCTCGACGACACCATCACAGCGGGGTTCCTACTCGAGGAAGATCGCGCCGATCTCCTCGCCGCGCACACCGCGCGAGCGAGAGCGGTGCTCCCGTGACCAGGTGGCGGGTCGGTATGGATGCCGACGCCGACCCGCCACACCAGCCGGTTTGACCGTGCGGGTCGCAGTCCTGGGCGCCGGTTCCTTCGGGACAACGGTCGCGACATTGGTGTCGGGCCGCCACGACACCGTGTTATGGGCGCGCTCAAAGGAGACGGCGGAGGAGGTCACGACGCAACGCACGAACGCCGCCTACCTTCCTGGGTTCGTGCTCCCGCTCCAGTTGCGCGCCACCAACGATCTCGAGCAAGCGTTGCGCGGTGCGGAGCTCGTGATCATGGCCGTCCCGTCCCACGGGTTCCGGGCCGTCCTCGGCGGCGCCCGCGGCCACATGCGCCCGCAGATCCCGGTCGTGAGCTTGACCAAAGGGTTCGAGCAGGGGTCGCTCCTCCGCATGACCGAGATCATCGAGGAGTTGTTACCGGGCCACGCGGCGGCAGCGTTGACGGGTCCCAACTTGGCAAAGGAGATCATGGCTGGCCAGGCCGCCGCCAGCGTGCTTGCCACCCGCGACAGGACTGTCGCCGTCACCCTGCAGCGCGTGCTGCAGCGCGGGACGTTCCGGATCTACCTCAATCGTGACGTGATCGGGTGCGAGGTCGGGGGCGCCCTGAAGAACGTGATCGCTATAGCGACCGGGATCGCCCAAGGACTCGGCATCGGCGACAACACTCGCTCGGCGATCATTGCACGAGGTCTCGCCGAGCTCACCCGGCTCGGCGTCGCCATGGGCGGCAAGCCGGCGACGTTCGCCGGCCTCACAGGGCTCGGCGATCTCGTCGCGACCTGCATCAGCCCGCAGAGCCGAAACCGTCGCGTCGGCGAGGAGCTAGGCCTCGGGCGGCGCCTCGAGGACGTTGTTGCCGGAATGTCGATGGTGGCCGAGGGCGTGAAGACCGCCGACGCCGCGATGGAGCTGTCCGCCCGTTATGCCGTGGAGATGCCCATCTGCGCGGAGGTGCACCGCGTACTGACGGGCGCGATAACCGGGCTCGAGGCGTACCGCGGTCTGACACCCCAGGCGGGCTACGAGGCAGACCCCGGCTGACGTCGAACGCGCCCGCGGAACGACCCGGAATGGGGGAAGGTACGAGAAGGTGACGGTACCCGGTACCACTTGGCGGTCAGGCCGTGGCGGTTTGGCGACTGGGGCGACAGCCACCCCCCTCGTTGGCGGGCTCCCCGCTGTCGCAAGACTTGCAGAAATGGGGCGAACGGAGATCTCCTCGAAATCCGCCCTCAGAGGCACGCCTTGACCTGTAGCGCCTCGAGAATGGTTCCGTTGCCGGGCTGAGTCGCGCACTCCGTAATGGCGTCGCTGACAAAGCGGCGTACCGACGGCGACGTAACCGTGAAGAGGTGGGTAGTCGAACTCCAATAGATCGCCGGCCTCCCCCAGTGCTCCCAAAGAAGGCGCGGCTGGCCGGGTGTGGACATACGGTCGCCAAGCCCGGCGTAAATGAACCGGCGGTCGTGCGGCACCCGGCACGGGAAGGCTGTCGGTGTGACCACCTTGTGCACGGCTTCGACTCGATCCTCGAGCAGATCATGACGCTCGGCCGCACGCCTGAACCAGGGATCTCGGTAGCAGGCGGCAATGAGTTGTCGGTGAATGGTCGCTCCGGGGACCCCGGCGATCACGCAGTCTAGGCTCCCGTCGAGTCCGGCGACGAGCGCAGCCGTATATCCCCCCAAGGACATGCCGTGGACTGCGATGGACGAACCGCCACGGTCCCGGATCCACGCCAGCCAGCGGCGTACGTCCCACACCGCTTGGGTCAATCCGTGGACGTTGGAAACCCAGTCGAGGGACACCAGGCCGCTGCCGCTGAGGCCACCGTTGCGACGCGGCCCGTGGAGAGGCAGAACCGGGGCGAGCACGTTGAAGCCGAGGTCCCTGTGGTACTGAAGGGCGCGCAGGACCACGAGATCGAGGGGACCTCCCATCATGTGACCGTGCAGGAGCACCAGCCACGGCCTCGGAGCCCCCCGATGCTCCATCACGTGGGCGTAGCATCGACGGTTCGCCTCCATTGCGAGCCAGCGGTCACTGCCGGGCAGACCGTGGACTGGCCGATAGCCGCTCTCGAACGAAAGCTGCCCGTAACGGATGTTGAGGTAAGTGGCGGGCTCGGCCACGACCTCCTCCGGGGGCGGCGGCGTCCGGTGGTACGACCCAGGCTCGTCGAGCCAGCCGTTGGCGTCGAGGACCTCCAGAGCCCGGTCGGTGTCGTCGCCGACACGGCGCAGTTCGTCAGAATCACGCGTGCCGTGATGGAGCGCGACCATGCCGCCCAGCATGAGCTCCTCTGCGAACACCGAGGTCATCAGAGGCAACGTCGGCATCGGAAGCGGGAGCTCTGGATACTTACGCATGCTGGGCCGGACCGAAAAGCGCGCCACAGACTGAGCAGCGAAACTTCCTGCCCGGCTCGCAGCCTGGAACAATGCTAGCGGGGAAACGACTCCGGCCAGGTCCCTCCCACGTCTCAAGATCGTGCCAGCTGCCCACGGCATGCGCTTCCTCCAAGTCCCAGTGTACGGGACGGGACGAGGGCGATCGTACATCACTGCGACGAGAAGTTGACATCTAAATCAGGTGCTGTGACGGAATCTGGATTGTTCGACATCGATATCAAGTTGTATCGGAGATATGATGGCCCCGTGAGAGCTTCGGACTGGGCACTGAGGCAGGTCAGCGACACCGAGCGGAAGCGCTACATCGCTGAGGGATGGTGGGGCGGCGACAGCCTTGGCGAGCTGTTCGCAAGCAAGCTGGAAGCGAATGCGGATTTGCCGTTCGTCGTTCATTCCCAGGTACGCCCCTGGCGCGGAACCTTCGGAGACCTCCTCGAGATGTCCCGTCGGGTTGCGGCTGGCCTGGCGGCGAGAGGAGTGGGGCCCGGCGACGTCGTGTCGTTCCAGACCCCCAACTGGATCGAAGGGGCGGCCACCTTCTACGGAGCTGCCCTCCTCGGTGCCGTCGTGGCGCCCATTGTCCACATCTACGGGAGTCGCGAGCTTGCATACATATTGCGGCAGTGCGAACCCCGCGTTCACGTCACTGCCTCGCGTTTCGGTCACCAGGATTTCATCGCCAACCTCGCATCCATAGAGACAGATCCGGGGCTGCAGGTCGTGGTCATTGACGGAGACGGCCCCCCAGGCAGTTCGTCGTTCGCCGACTTGTTAGACACAGCGCCAATCGACGCACCTTTGCTCACGGACCCGGCATCGCCCGCCCTGGTGGGCTGGACCTCGGGTACGACCGCCAATCCGAAGGGAGTGATCCACTCCCACCAGACAGTGGCCGCGGAGATCAAGCAAATGGGAGCAACTTCTCCGCCTTTCGTCCGACCCAATCTTGTCGCCAATCCGATCGGCCACGCCATCGGCATGCAGGGAGCACTTCTACTACCTGTCCACTTGGCCAGACCTGTCCACCTCCTCGACGTGTGGAACCCGGCGGTCGTTTTGGGCCTGATGCTGGAGCATGACCTGGGGACTAACGGAGGCGCTCCATACTTCCTGACGAGTCTGCTCGATCACCTAGACTTCTCGGAGCAGCACCTCGAGCGTCTCCGATACCAAGGAATGGGCGGAGCTCCTGTTCCTCGACCGCTGGCCGAACGGGCCACGGCTCTCGGAATCACGGTCTACCGAATGTACGGTTCGACAGAGCAGCCTTCGATCATCGGGTGCACGTATGGCGATCCCTTGGAGAAAAGGCTCAGTACGGACGGTCGTCCGCTGCCGGGGAATGAAGTACGAATGGTCCATCCAGACGGTTACGATGTGCACATCGGCGAGCAGGGCGAGATCTTGTCTCGTGGTCCCGACTGCTTTCTCGGTTACACCGATCATGACCTGACAGCCAAGGTCTTCGATTCCGATGGGTGGTACCACACGGGGGACGTGGGGGTCAGCGACACTGCCGGATACATCACGATTACAGATCGCATTTCCGACGTCATAATCAGGGGTGGGGAGAACATCAGCGCTGCAGAGATCGAAGCGGTTCTTCTCGCTATGCCCGGTATCGCGGAGTTAGCCGTCGTGTCCGCACCCGACTCTAGGATGGGTGAGCATGCCGCGGCCGTCTTCCGGATGCTTCCGGGTCGTCCCCTCCCCGAAATGAGTGAGGTGCGGTCCCTTCTCGAGAAATGCGGCCTAGCGAGGCAGAAGTGGCCCGAAGAGATCGTCGAGGTCGAGGACTTTCCTCGCACCGCTTCTGGCAAGATTCAGAAGTTTGCGCTTCGCAGTCAACTCAGAGAGCGCTGACATCGCCGCCGGCGTCCCTCCTCAGCCGGAGCCGGCGGTCTTGACCGGGAGGACGACCGTGACCGGCTCGCACTCGTCAGCAGTCACCGTGACTGTGACGTCTCCGGCGTCGTGTCCGGCGCGGACCACGGCGAGAGCTCGGCCCCAATAGGTGGAGTGCCGGTCGTTCGAGAAGCCTTCTTCGGTGATGGGTTGCGCGCTTCCGAACCCAAGGAGCGTACCGGCCCCCGTCACGTTGACCGTTACCTCCCGGTCGGCGAGGGCACGCAGGATGCCGGCGTCGTCGGTGAGTTCGATGGGTAGGTACGCCAGGTCGGCGCCGTCGGCGATCAGGGTGTCGGTCTCCGGCTCGACTTGGAGGCGGAGTCCGGCGCCGGCGCTGGTGAGGGTGTCCCGCCCGATCTCCCGGCCGTCCCGCGCGTGGGCGACGGCAGTGAGTTGACCGGGCCGGTAGGGCACCGAGAATTGCGCCATATACCCCTTGTTCGGGCCGACCGGCTCGCTGCCCACCCGCTCTCCGTCGACCAGCAGGTCGACCCAATCGGCGTCGGCGTAGACCTCGACGGTCGCGACTCGCCCCTCGTAGCCCTCCCAGCTCCAGCTTCGGATCGAGTCGGTACGCCCGGCCCTGGCCGATCTCTTCTCGCCGGCATGGTTGACCGGCTGCACCGCTATGTACGGCCCCGGCCGCAGGTGCCACGCGATCTCGTTGAGATACGACTGGGTCTGGCGGTGTCCGGTGATGTCGATGACCGGCATGCCGGCCAGCAGAGCCGGCCAAGGGGCGTAGATCTGGCGCCGTTGGTTGTACCGGACGGCAGCGTACCCGGCCTCGCCGATGTAGTCCCAACCGGTCCAGGTGAAGTCGCCGATCACATGCCGCAGGTGCTCGATCTCCTGCCAGATGGCGACGGTCTCGGTCGGATTGGTCTCGCTGCCGACGATCACCCGATGCGGATAGCGCTGGGCGTCGTTGCGGTAGCGACCGGCCATGTAGTTGTAGCCGGCGATGTCTACAGCTGCGAAGGCGTCGCGGGTCCGCTTGTCGACCGCAGGAAGGCGGACCAAGTACTTCAGCGTCTTTTCGAGCACGGCCATCAGGTAGTTGAGGATGACGATGAGGTTCTTGTTGGCCGGCTCACCGCTCTCCTGCCTGGCGGCATTCTTCTTAGCCAGCTTGTCATCGTCCATCGGGGAAATGAGGTTGAGGAAGCCGTTGATGCAGTTGGTGACCGGCCGGGTGGGATCGAGCTCGCGGGTGCGGTCAGCCAGCCTGCGGTTCAGCTGGATGCCCCGCTCCGTCGCTGTCTCGGCGATCTCGTTACCGATGGAGTACAGCACGACCGACGGGTGGTTGAAGTCCTTGGCGATCATCGATTCGAGGTCGCGTCTGCCACCACTGCTCGAACTCCTGGGCGACGTCGAAAGTGACCTTCGGGCGCCACCAGGCGTCGGTGAGCTCGTCCATCACGAGGACGCCATGCCGATCGCAGGCCCGCAAGGTCGCCCGAGAACAGGGGTTGTGGGCGCTGCGGATCGCGTTGTAGCCGGCATCCTTGAGGATGCGGATACGGCGGTCCTCGGCGGCGTCGAGGGTATGCGCACCGATCACCCCGCTGTCGTGGTGAATGCAGGCCCCCCGCAGCTTCACCCCCGCGCCGTTGATGCGCAGGCCGCGGTTCGCATCGACTTCGAGGGCGCGGATCCCGAACTCCGCGCTCGCCTGATCGAGGACCTCAGCGCCGTCGGCCACGACCACGCTGCCGCAGTGGAGCCGCGGTGTCTCTGGCGACCACAGGTCCGCGCCGGGCACCGTTACCTGCTGGCGCACCACCGTCGCCTCACCCCGCTCCGCCCAGAACTCCTCCTCGACAGAACCCACGGTCGCCCCGCCCGGGCCGGTCAGGCGCGTCGTCAGCGTGACGGTCCGATGCTCGGTGCCGTCGTTGACGATTGCGGTCACGATCTCGACCACGGCGCCGCCGTCTTGAATCGACCTCGTTACGAACCGCGGCCCGACGGGTGTCACGCGAACCCGACCGCCGACAAGCAGGTGGACCGGGCGGTAGATGCCGCTGCCCGAGTACCAGCGGCTGTTCGGAACCCGGTCGTTTCGGACCACCACCTCGACCACGTTGTCGGCGCAGTAGTCGATGAGATCGTCGAGGGCGACCTGGAAGATGGCGTAGCCCGACGGACGCCCACCGGCGAGGCGACCGTTGACCAACACCTCCGACCGCATGTACACGCCCTCGAACTCGAGGGCGACACTGTTGCCCCGCCACTCCTCGGGCACCCAGAACGACTTCGAGTACCGGTACGCCCCGCCGGGAAAGAAGCCGGTGTGGTGGCTGTTCGGAGTCTCCGGGTCCCGCCGCTCGAACAGCATGGCGTCGTAGGGCAGGGTCACTGGGCCCACGGGCTCGGGGGCACCAGCCCCCTCCTTGCGGACGTACCAACCCCTGTTGAAAGGCTCGGGAATCATCGGATGTTGACCTCCGAACCGCGGCGGCTGACCACAGACTCGGCATTCTCCAGCCTCATCCCCTTCACCGCGCACGGGGTGACGGCGGCATCCATCAGCGACCGATCATATTCGAAGTCTGCATGCGGGCGCCCCCGATCTATTGTCGATATCGACGTCGACGTTTACGCTGTGCCTATCGCAAAGGATAGTCAAAATCGATGCCGCGAGTCGCGGTTCGTTGCTCGTAGGGACCAACTATCTCGGCACGGTCCGGATGCCGGCGACCGGCTCGCCGGCTTGGGGGGCCATATCGGCGACCTCCCGTGAGCGCCCATGCCGCCACGCCCCCGGACACTGCCCAGCTCGTGACAGCGGGGGTCACTCGCATCATGAGCGCCGCTACGGGTGCGTCGATAGCGGCCGCGAGCGCCGTGGGTTTCGGGACTTGCGCCGCGGATCGCAATAATCTATATTGATGTCAGTTTATGGTTCGCTGTGTGGCGGACAAGACGTCATCCACCTCAAGGGGGGCCCGTGGCTACTCACGCTCGTCGCAGTCCGAAATCCGCGGTCGTCATCCTGGTTGCGTTGGCGTTCGTGGCCACCGCCTGCAGCAGCAGCAGCAAGGGCAATACATCCAGCTCAACCGGGTCGACCGCCCCGCCGGCCAACAACGCAATCCTCGGGACCCCGAACAAGGCAACGGGGACGCCTATCAAGATCGGCGTGGTGGACGACGGCAACACCCCCACCATCGACGACTCGCAGATGTTGACGACCGCCCGGGCCGTCGCGCAGTACGCGAATGACTACCTCGGCGGCCTCAACGGCCACCAGATTCAGATAGACGGATGCTCGACCGAGAACACGCCGTCAGGAGGCACGACGTGCGGGGTGCAGATGATCCACGACAAGGTCGCGGCCGTGCTGGATACCGGGATCGGGCAAGCGGCGGCTTTCTACAGCGCAATCAGCGGGTCGGGGATCCCTTATATCGCTGAGACCAGCGCAATCGCGGACGTCCTCACCAAGCCTGGCTCCTTCGTGTTCACGAACCCCATCGGCAGCATCGCCGCGCCGGCTGCGATAGCCCAGGCGCACAGCGTGACCAGAGCGGCGTTCGTGATCATTGACGTGCCTGCGGCTACCGGCCCGATCGAGGCGATCGCCAAGCCCATCTTCCAGAACGCCGGCGTCAAGCTGGACGTGGTCCCGATTCCGCCAAGTGTGGCCGACATGACACCCCAGATCGAACAGGCGCTCAGCCAGGGCGACAAGTTGTTCACGGTCATCGGCACGGATCCGTTCGACGTCACTGCGATCAAGGCCCTCAAGCAGCTCGGATTCACCGGTCCCATCGTGGCGTCAATCGGCAACCCCACCCCGCAAATGGTCGCTAGCCTCCCCGGTGGCTTCGCGGGCATCCTTAGCCTCTCGTCGGCCACCAGCGATCCCAACGACAAGGACGTCCAGCTCTACAACGCCATCGTGGCCAAGTATGCGAGCGGTATGACGAAGAACGTCTCCTCGAAGTCCGCCTACCAGTTGACCCTGGGGTTCATTCGTGCGCTGACCGGTGTGAC
Organism: uncultured Acidimicrobiaceae bacterium; assembly: GCA_963851245.1. Classification (GTDB taxonomy): domain Bacteria; phylum Actinomycetota; class Acidimicrobiia; order Acidimicrobiales; family Palsa-688; genus CAWKOH01. The sequence goes on from CAWKOH010000001.1 coordinate 586,939, forward strand.
CTCGGCGGTCGATGCCTCCTCGATCATGGCTGCGATGAGCGCAATGCCGAAGCCAGTCCCGCTGCCGCTGGGCGGGGGCATCCAGGTTCAATGCGGAGCTAAGCCGGTTCCGTTAGCGCCGAACATCTGCACGAGCGGGGTACTACAGTCAACCTTGAACACCGACGGGGTGGGTCAGGACTACAAGGTCATCGACACTTCACAGTTGACCAAGCTTGGCTAACACTTCAACGTGAGGACCGCCCACCGACCTCGGGCTGTGAGATCGGTGGGCAGTGCTCTCCTGGACAGGAGAGGGGACATGTGGACCAGCACCTGATCTTCCTGCTGCTCGGCTTGGCCAACGGAGCCGTGTACGCCGCGCTGGCGCTGACGCTCGTCGTCACCTACCGGAGTAGTGGCGTCCTCAACTTCGCCACCGCGACGATGTCGTTGCTGGGCGCCTACATGTACGCCTACCTCCGGAAGGGCCAGCTGTTGGTGCCGTTGCCGTTCCTGCCGAAAACAGTCGATCTGGGAACCGAGCTCGGCTTCTGGCCGGCGGCGATCATCTCGGTGGCGATCTGCACCGGGGTTGGCCTGTTGCTGTACCTGAGCGTGTTCCGGCCGCTGCGGGCTGCGCCAGCGGTGGCCAAGGCCGTCGCGTCGCTCGGCGTCATGGTGCTGCTCACCGGCTTGTTCACGGTTCGGGCTGGCACCACAGCCGTCTCCGTTGCTCCCATCCTCCCGACGAACATTTGGACGATAGGTTCCGTCCGCGTCAGCAGCGACCGGGTCTGGTTCGCGGCGACCATCCTGGCGATCACCTTCGCACTGGCGGCAGCGTACCGGTTCACTCGTTTCGGGCTGGTGACGCGCGCGGCGGCCGAAACCGAGAAGGGCGCGTTCGTCAGTGGGATGGCGCCCGACCGCATCGCAGCCGCCAATTGGATGATCAGTGCCGCCGTGGCGGGCGTGTCCGGCATCCTCATCGCACCGATCGTCCCGCTCACGCCTGTCGGCTACACGCTGTTCATCGTGCCCGCACTAGCGGCGGCCGTTATCGGCCAGTTCACGTACATGGTCCCCGCCGTGTTGGGCGGGCTGGCAATCGGCATGTTCCAGTCGGAGTCGACCCATCTGCAGGGGGAGTACAGCTGGCTGCCGCAGTCGGGCCTTTCCGAGCTGGTCCCGCTGCTGTTGATCCTGCTGGTCCTCGTGGTGCGGGCCCGCCCGCTGCCGAGTCGAGGGGCGGTCATCGTGCAGACGCTCGGGGGAGCGCCCCGCCCCATCTCGTTGCTGCGACCCGCGCTGGTGGGCACGATTGCGGGCGTGGTTGCGATGGTATTGCTGCAGGGCGAGTGGCGGGCCGCGCTCATCACCAGCCTGATCACGGCCATGATCACGCTTTCGATGGTCGTGATAACCGGCTACGCCGGCCAGGTCTCGCTGGCGCAGCTCACCCTGGCCGGAGTCGCCGGCTTCCTCCTGGGTCCGTTGACCACCAACTGGCATCTCCCTGTGATCCACACGTCCATCCCCTTTCCGCTCGCCCCGCTCGTGGCCGCTCTTGGCGCGGCCGTCCTAGGCGTGGTCGTCGGCCTGCCGGCGCTGCGCATCCGAGGCCTGCCCGTCGCCGTCGTGACGCTGGCGTTCGCGGTCACGATCGAGGCCTTGTGGTTCACCAATCCCAGTTACGTCGGCGTCAGCGGCAAGAATGTCACTGGACCGACCCTGTTCGGGCTCGACCTTCGGGCCAGGGTGGGCGCCAACTTCCCTCGTGTGCAATTCGGCCTGCTCGTCCTGGCCGTGCTCGTCGCCATCGCGGTCGCCGTGGCGAAGCTGCGCACCAGCTCACTGGGCTCCGAGATGCTCGCCGTCCGCGCCAACGAGCGGTCGGCTGCCGGGGCGGGCATCGACGTCGTGCGCGTCAAGATCATCGCCTTTGCCACCGCGGCGTTCATCGCCGGGCTCGGCGGCGCAATGCTCGGGTACTTCCAGGGCAACGTCACCTTCGATCCGTTCGACACCCTGGTCGGGCTCGGATTGTTCGCCACCGCCTACATCGCCGGCATCACCAGCGTCTCCGGGGGCCTCTTGGCCGGGATACTGGCTGCCGGCGGCTTGTTGGCGCTGACATCGGACAAGTTGTTCAGCCTCGGTCAGTGGTACGGCGTCATCACCGGACTCGTGCTCATCTTCACCGTCATCCAGAACCCCGAAGGTATCGTCGGGCCGTACCATTCGTTCCTCGCACGGCGCCGGATGCGGCATGCCGCCCAGCAAACGTCGTCAGACAGGACAGCCGACGTTTCCCTCGTGGCCACCGAACCGGTTCCCGGTGGCGACGTAGTCTTGTCGGCGCTGGACATACAGGTCCACTACGGCGGCGTGGTCGCGGTGGACAGTGTGGACCTGGAGGCCCGGCAGGGCACCATCGTCGGGCTCATCGGTCCCAACGGTGCCGGAAAGACGACACTGGTCGACGCCATGAGCGGCTTCACCCCGCACTCGGGGAGAGTCGTGCTCGAGGGCCGCGACCTGTCCGGGCTGTCGCCCTTTCAGCGGGTCCGCGCCGGTCTCGGTCGGACGTTTCAGCAGACGCAGCTGTACGAGGACCTCTCAGTGACAGAGAATATCGTCGTCGGCACCGCCGCAGCCCACAACCGCGAGCCACGAACAATGCGCGAGACGCTCGAGCTGCTCGACCTAGTCACCGTCGCTGATCGTCCCGTCAGTGAGCTCTCCCAGGGACGTCGTCAGCTCGTGTCCATCGCCCGCGCCTTGATCGGCAACCCCGACGTGGTCCTGCTCGACGAGCCCGCTGGCGGCCTGGACAGCCACGAGAGCCAGTGGCTGGGGCATCGGCTCCGGCGGATCCGCGACAGCGGCGTGACGATCCTGCTCATCGACCACGACATGAACCTGGTGCTCAACCTGTGCGACTCGATCTACGTCCTCGACTTCGGGAAGATCATTGCCCAAGGGCCGCCATCGGTCATCAAGACGGACCGCACCGTCGCCGCCGCCTACCTCGGTGCCACACACGCCGCGCCGGTCCCGTCGTGAGCGAATCCATGGCTCCCGATGCTTCTCCGGGCGGCGGTCTGGCCGGACCGCTTTTCGAGTGCCGCGAAGTCAAGGCCGGTTACGGCGCAATTACCGTCGTGCCGTCGTTCGACGTCACGGCCGACCCCGGCACGGTACTCGCGATCCTCGGGCCGAACGGCGCCGGCAAGACGACGTTGCTGACGACCCTGGCTGGTCTTCTCCCCGCCCAAGCCGGTTCGGTCACCCTTGCCGGACACCTCCTGAAGAACGGTCGCCCCGCTGCGGCGTCACGCGCCGGTCTCGTCCTCGTTCCGGACGACCGCGCCCTGTTCACCAAGTTGACGGTCGACGAGAACCTCAAGGCAGCGCGTGGCAAGCATAAAACCACCATCGAGTACGTCATCGATCTCTTCCCCGCTCTGGCCGACCGCCGGAAGCTCGCAGCCGGCAATCTGTCCGGAGGTGAGCAGCAGATGCTCGCTGTCGCCCGGGCCCTGATGCAGGAGCCACGCGTCCTACTGATCGACGAGATGAGCATGGGCCTCGCGCCCATAATCGTCGAAGGCCTGCTGCCGATGGTGCGACGTATTGCGGATGATACGAAGGCCGTGGTGGTCCTGGTCGAGCAGCACGTCGCCCTCGCCCTCGAGGTCGCGGACCGAGCGATGGTGCTAGTGCACGGTCAGGTCTCACTCGACCGACCCGCCCGCGAGCTTCGAACTGACATGGCGTTGCTCGAGTCCGCATACTTCGGCGACACCGCGCACAGCTCTCAAAACGGCTCACAGGGGACCATGGTCGAAGCATCGATCCCCCCGAAGGAAGATGGTGCCCGGCCGTAGTTCAGACGCACGTGTCGTCGGCGATCCACTTGAGCACGGCGCACCCGCCTGCCCTTCGTGGGCCGCCCGGCTATGTTGTCGTTCCGGCGTCGGTGCCGAATGGTCGTGCGCAGGCGGGTCCCGCCGAGCCGCACTGGTTCCTCTCACGGATATGGCGACCGATTATCCAGAGCTCTGACACTACTCACTATACTTGTTACTCGACCAGCAAGCTAGTACGGTTCCGCACATGCCGTCGGAGAGCGTGCGCCGGACTCAAGCGGAGCGACGTACCCGCTCGGAAGAGCTCCTTCTCGATGCGACCGCCGAGTTGGTCGCCGAGCGGGGAGTGGACGGGGCATCATTGGCCAGCATCGGTGGGCGGGCGGGCGTCAGCCGTGGGCTGCCGACCCACCATTTCGGTTCCAAGGACACGTTGGTGGCCCGGCTGGCCCAGCGGGCCCAGGAGCGCATCGCTTCGGCCATGATGGCCACGCTGGAGACGCAGTCCCACCGGGTCGAAGAGCTGTCGGGTCTCGACATCGTGTATCAAACGGTCGACTCCTACCTGGAGCTCTTCGAGCACCCGGCGGCCGATGAGCGGGCTCTGCTCGTCATGTGGGGCTCCACCTTCGCTTCTTCGTCGTCGGTGGGGGGGATGATCGAGGCGGAGCGGCGCAGCTACGACGGACTGTCCGAGGTGATCGCATCCGGCCAGGGGGACGGCTCGATCAGAGCCGACGTCGACCCGACGGCCTCGGCGGTGCTCCTTCTGGGGATGATGCGGGGAATCGCCGCCCTTCTCCTGACGGACTCCGCCCTTACCGACATGAGCCGCGTGCGCAAGACCTGCGCGGATTGGATCAGCTCGTCTCTGGCCGCTCGCTCCGGCGTCGAGCATGGCGGGCGTCATCAGGCCCTGCGCCGCCCTGCGCCATCTCTGGGGGTCCTACCTGGCGCCTCGCCCCCAAGCCGCAAGAGGAAGGGGCGAGATAACCCAGGCCAACGATGAGATCACCACCGTCCTCGATGCCGACATCATTGCAAGACCAGCAACGCCGCCACCCCCCACCGCAACCCCGAATACGCCGACCCAGGCCTGCCGGTCCTAAGAGATCGACGGACGATCCCTGGGACCTCCATCGCGGTCGATGCCGGCGGCTACATGCAAAGATGAGCCTGTGGCCCTGAAGTTGTCGATCGGTACTCCGGTGGTGACCATGAACCCCGGGGCTTGTTCGTCTTGGGAGCGGGACGCGTCAATCCAGGAGGTGGCCCGGATCGCGGAAACCGCCGACCGACTCGGCTACCACCACCTCACGTGCAGTGAGCACATAGCGCTCCCGGCATCGGAACTCGCCCGTCGGGGGCGCGGTACTGGGATCCGCTTTCCACCTTCGGTTATCTGGCCGCTCGCACGAGCCACATCCGTTTTGCGACCAACGTACTGGTACTCCCCTATCACCACCCGCTCGAGATAGCCAAACGCTACGGCACACTCGACGTTGTGAGCGGTGGCCGGGTGATTCTGGGGGTGGGCGTGGGGACCCTGAAGGAGGAGTTCGACCTGATCGGCGCTCCTTATGACCTACGTGGTCCACGAGCCGACGATGCTCTTCGCGCCCTCCGAGCATCGCTGTCGCGCCCCGTGCCCGCGTACCACGGTGAGTTCTACGACTTCGAAGGGATGGTCGTGGACCCGAACGCCGTGCAGGACTACGTTCCGCTCTGGGTCGGAGGCCGCACCATTAGATCTGTCCGGCGTGCCGTATCCTTGGCCGATGGCTGGTGCCCTTTCGCGGTAACGCCAACCCAGGCCGCGGAATGGCTGGCCCAGGTTGAGCCGCCATCGGGATTCGACGTCATCCTCCCACCGGCCGGGAAACTCGACCCGATCGACGAGCCGGGACGGACGCAGGAGGTTCTCGCCCAGACTGAGCTTTGCCGGCGCGACGATCGTCTCGTGCGGCTTCAGACACCAATCCCTAAACGAATACCTCGAAAAGCTCGAAGCCCTCGCCGAAGTCCACACCGGGATGGGCACACCGTAGCCACATCCTTCGGCCGCTTATGTCTAGCGCAGACGGCCCGTTGCCCTACGCATGGGCTGCAAAGCGTACCTAGCACCTATGGTCCGCGTAGGTCTGGTGGTGGGAAGATGGCGCCGGGAGAGCTCTTGGTGAAGAGGTATTTGAGACGACGGCTCGTGAACAGCCAGTTGCCATTTCGCTTCTGGTAGGTCTCGAAGTAGTGGCCCACCCCGAGGAACCAATGCTCCTGGTCCTCTTGATTCCACAGGGAGAGCCCAGTCATGGCCCAGATGCCACTGGCTCGATCCGGCGCATCGAATGTGATCTCCGCTGTGTGCGAGTGGTGAGCGGTCTGGAGGTTCTGCATGATCACTCGGACGTTGGCGACCATCTCTTCCGCCGTGGTCCACGGCGGGTAATCATCGTTGTACGACGTGTGGTCCGGTGCGTGGAGGCTCTCCAGCATAGCCCAGTCCTTCGTGTCAACAGCGCGATCGCGCCGCGCCTTCAGGAGCCTGATGTCTTCAAGTGCCAGCAGCCTTTCCAAACTAGAGATTTCTTCCATATCTTGCCTCTTGGAGTTCGCGTTGGGGTGCCGCGTTGGGCGGGGATTCATCGGATCGGTAAAGCCGGAGGTTACAACGCCACCTACCCGGACACGTTCATGCCACAGAGTGGGTTGGCTCGGGGGCCTACGTGGAAACGTGCCGTCCCAGCACAGTAGTCACGGTGCAGTTGTCGGCCCTATAGAACCGATGCTTCTTTGGTCCACGACGACCCTATGAACTGGTTCCCGTAAGAGGCACTGCCGCCTGAGGTGAGCGACCGGGCGTTCATTCGTTCAAGGAGCCAGAGGGTTGGTGCCGAGATCGAGCTCTTGAGGCTTCCGAGGGCGCGGTCCAGTCAGTTCGCTTGGCGGGCAGAGCCGGGGCGCGGTCGCTGGGAGACCCGTCTCGGTCTCTTGCCGGCCAGCCGGGCCGGCTTGGTTGGCGGGGTTTCGCTGTGCAGGCCGATGGCGTTGGCCCACAGGAGGCTGAGTTGATCCACGGCGTCGTCGAAGTCATATTCGCGGTAGCCCTGGGTCAGCCATAGTTCGGCGAAGCGGCCAACCATGGATCCGAGGGCGTCAGCAGCGATGGCAGGGTTGACGCGTCGGTCCGCCAGCCCTTGTCTCTGCAACCGCCTTATGGCGGCTTCGGAGCGCCCGGCGAAATGCTTCTGCGTGTCCATTCGCGGCCGGTTGACGTGTGAGTCGAACCGGGACACCTGTTCGATGATGCCCATGATGCGGGCCTCGCTGCGGTAGCGTTCCAAGTACCGGCGGTTCGCCTCATATATGCGCTCTTCGGGCAAGTATCCGATCGGAGGGGTGTCGCCGTCGTTATCGGCGGGCTCCGTCAGACGTCTTTCCTGGTCCTCGGCGACCTCCCTGAAAATCTGCTCCTTGGACTCGAAGTAGTGATAAAAGGCGCCATACGAGACCCGGGCCCGCTTGGCGATATCCGATATGCGGGCGTCGAGGAACCCATCCCGCTCGAAGATCAGCTTCGCCGCCTTCAGGAGCTTGCCGCGGGTCTCTTCACCCTTTCGAGTACGTGGTCCGTTGCCCTTCGCCACACTGCTTGCCTGCTGACTCGTCGGCGCCAAGGCCTCCCTCGCTTTCGCTCCTTGCAGAGCCGAAGTCCAGATGAATCACGTTCGCTAGATTATGCCGCTTCCGCGCCGCCGACCGGTGATTAGCTTCGGACAATGGGGCAGTCGGGGCCGTTCAGAGAGCTCGTCCAGGCGGCTGGGTAGGGTGGTCATGGCGCCCATTGTTGATATCGACATCAACATTTGAGAGGTGTAGTATGGGCGCGCCTCGGTGGGCAAGCCCAGGTGACATTCCCTGACAGGTTAGGAGTTGCTCTTGAAGTCAAGGTTCACGATCCAATCGCCTTCGAGGTTCTCGCCCACGGTTTGGGCTTCCCCGAGGGTCCGGCGTTCCTCGATGACGGCTCGGTCGTGGCGGTAGACATCGACGACGGTCGGGTGGTGCGGGTGATGGACGGGGAGTCCCGGATCAAGCAGATCGATCTCTCGACCGGGAAGACCGTCCCGCTGTACGAGGACTACGAAGGACAGCCGCTTCGAGGTCCTAATGATGTGGTCTTCGACTCCGTCGGGGACTTTGGTTCACCGACCACTGCAAGGGACGGTTCGAGAGCCTGGACCGGGGAGCGCTCTACTACGCGCCCCCAGGCCGAGGACCGCTCACAAAAGGTGGCGTTTCCTCTCTGGGGGCCCAACGGGATAGGGCTCTCGCCCGACGGCTCCTCTGTGGTGCAGACATGAGGACGGCGGTCCTGACCCTGTCGAGATCGGAACCGCTGGTGCAGTGCAACTGCCCCCGTCCGGGTGTAGAGCTCAACGTTCGATGACCACAGTTCCGCTTGACGAACGCGCTTCGTACGAGTCCGACGTGCAGGACTGGTTCGCGGCCAATGCGCCGCGAAAGGGCGCTCCGGGGGACTTCTCAGCCGTCCACATCGTGACGGCCCGTTCCGTATCCGAGTACCAGGCGGGCGAGCGGGCGGCGCTCGACATCAGCCGGTCCTGGCAGAGGAAGCTCTACTCTGCGGGTCTAAGCGGGCGATCTTGGCCCAGGGCATACGGGGGCCAGGAGGCGCCGGCATGGCAGGACCAGGTAGTGGCGGAGGTCCAAAGCGGCTACGGGGTCTCGACCAAGATTCCGGCGATCGCGCTCGAGATGCTTCCGCCGGTGCTGATGAAGCACGGCACCGAGGATCAGCGGGCCCGGCATCTGCCCGCTGTCCTGGGCGGGGACGAGGTGTGGTGCCAGTTGCTGTCTGAACCGGACGCCGGCTCGGATCTCGGCGGCGTCCAAACCGCGGCCACACCTGTGCAAGGCGGGTGGACGGTGTCCGGGCAGAAGGTGTGGACGTCGGGTGCAGGCGTCAGTGACTTCGCCCTGCTTATCGCCCGGACGGATCGGGCACGTGCCGGGATGGCCGGGCTGTCCTGCTTGATACTGGACATGTCCCAACCCGGTGTCGACGTCCGGCCCCTTCGCCAGATGTCCGGCGCGTACCACTTCAACGAGGTGTTTCTGGCGGAAGTGTTCGTGCCGGCCGGGTCCCTGATCGGTCAGCTCGGGAACGCTCGTGGGGTCCTCAGAACCATGCTGAGCAGCGAGCGTTCAGCGATAGGCGGTGGCACCAGCGCCCGCTCGGCCTCCCAGTTGGTCGATCTGGCCAAATTGCTGGGCCGGGAGCACGACCGACGGGTAAGGCAGCTGTTGGCGGCCGCCTTCATAAGGGAGAAGGTCTTGGATCTCACGCTGGCTCGGCTTTCTGATGGGGGTTCGGGGATTGCGGCCGCCGGTTCGATCACCAAGTTGATGTACAGCGAGCACGCTCGGTTGTCGGCCAACGCCGGTACATCGATACTCGGGGCGGCAGCGATCGCAGAGGCACCGAGGAAGCCCGGCCGTGGCTGGAAAGACTTCTCTTCGCGCCTGGTCTGCGCATCGGCGGCGGCACCGATGAGATCCAGCGAAACGCCATCGCCGAGCGAGGACTGAGTCTGCCGCGGTGACATCAACTGCCAGAGACATATTCACACCACGACGACAAAATCGACCCTAACCCGATCAGTTCGCTTGAGGGAGGTTCCCATGGGGTCTCACTACACCATCATCTCCGCCGACACTCACACCGGTGGTAGCCACGCTCAATACCGGGAGTACCTCGAGAGCAGATACCTCGAGGACTTCGACGCGTGGCGGGCCCGCTATCGCAATCCGTTCAAGGACCTGGGCGACGACCGCCGGCTGCGCAATTGGGACAACGAGATGCGATGCGGAGCGCAGCTGCGTGACGGGGTCGTCGGGGAGGTCATGTTTCCCAACACGGTGCCTCCTTTCTTTCCGAGCTTCGTCCTGTCGGCCCCTCCGCCCAGGCCCGACGACTACGAGCACCGCCTGGCCGGAATCCGGGCCCACAACCGCTGGCTGGTCGACTTCTGCGCCGACTTCCCCGACCAGCGGGCCGGGATCGGGCAGATCTTCACCAACAATCTGGAGGACACGCTGGAGGACGCCCGGTGGATTGCCGATCATGGCTTGCCGCGGCGGGCTGCTGATACCCAACGTCCCGCCCGACGCCACTTGGATCGAGCATCACCTCTACGATCCCTACTTCGAGTCGCTGTGGGCCCTGTGCGAGGAGGCCGGCATCGTGGTGAACAGCCACGGCGGCACCGGCGTCCCCGACTACGGAAAAGTCCCGGCGGCCGGCCTGCTGTTCATGGGCGAGTTCCAGTTCTACTCCCAACGCCCATTCCTGCACCTCCTCCTCTCCGGTGTCTTCGAACGCCACCCGCGCCTGAAGTTCGTGATGACCGAGATGGGGGCCTCTTGGTTGCCCCCACTGCTGCAACGCCTGGACCAGGCCATCGTCCGCATCCGTGATACGGGGGCAACCGGCGAGCTGCGCTATGGCAAGGAGTCGATCCTCCCAATGACCGCGACCGAGTACTTTCGGCGCAATTGTCGGGTCGGCATCTCGCAACCCAAGTTGCCCGATCTCGACGCTATCCGTGAGCTGGGATCGGACCGGTTCATGTGGGGCTCGGATTTCCCCCATGACGAGGGGACGGCACCCTATACCCGCGAGCACCTGCGCCAACTGTTCCATCAATGGCCTGAAGAGGAGATGAGGCGACTCCTGGCGGGGACGGTCAGTCAGGTCTACGACTTCGATCTGGCGGCCCTCCGGCCACTGGCCGACCAATGGGGTCCCACGGTGAAAGAGATCCGGGTGCCTTTGACAGAGTTGCCCGAGCACCCCAATGAAGCGCTGATTCGCGGTCTGGTCGGCTGATCGGAGCGGTAACGATCCCAGAGTCCGAAGCAGCCACCCCTTCGCGCCAAGAGCCACTCTCGGCGTCGGGTCGCACTGCCCTTCGAGCCCCTGGGGTGGCGGTAGCCGGCCGTAACTGCCGGCTAGCTGCAACCGCATTCTGAGGAGTCCATCTCGTTCGTCAGGCTCGCTTTCTGAGGAAGCGCTCCACGATCTGCCGTTGCTCGTTACTGGCAGAGGAAATAGTCTCCGCGGCGATCGCGAAGTCCAGGACCTCCACCACCGCTTGCTCCAGCTGCTTGTTGAGGGCCCGCTTCGTGTCTCGCAGGGTTGCGCCGGCTCCTTGCAGATGTGCTCGGCCAGCGAGTTTCCCGCGTGGGCGCTGAGGGACTCGAACCCCCGACCGCCGCGTCGTAAGTCCAAATAGGGGCTAGATCCGTACCAGGTCCGATCGCGTCGCAGCAGGTCACAGCCCATTTCCTACTGACCGATGGCGACCGTCCGAGACCAAATTTGGCCGCCGCTTGGGTCATGTTTGGGTCACGAAATATCCCGGCACGCAACCATCCCCGCCAAAACCGAGGCATGAACTCCTGACGACCGTCAGCGTCAAGGCATCGCTTCGCCCATTTCTTCGTAAGAGTTACTCACTCTCTCGCCGCGGGCTCGTAGCGTGCGTCGGGTGACTGTCGGCCGCGAGGGACTTGCCCCCACCGGCTTGCCGGTGGAGGACGTCATCCCGCAGCTGCGGTCTGCGCTAGGTGAAGGCACCGCGGTGCTAATGGCGGAGGCCGGTGCGGGCAAGACGACCGTGGTCCCGCTGCGCCTGCTCAACGAGGATTGGCTGGGGGACAGAAGAATCGTCGTCCTGGAACCCCGGCGGGTGGCGGCACGAGCCGCCGCGACGCGCATGTCGGCCCTCCTTCGCGAGGACGTCGGCCGGACGGTCGGGTATGTGACAAGAGACGAACGGCGCACAGGCAAGGCCACCCGGATCGAGGTTGTGACCGAGGGGATACTGACCCGCCGTCTGCAGTCCGACGCCTCCATGCCGGGCGTGGGGATGGTCGTCTTCGACGAGTTCCACGAGCGGCACCTGCAGACCGATCTGGGCCTGGCCTTCACCCTCGACGCCCGCGAGGTGCTCCGGCCCGACCTGCGCGTTATGGCCATGTCGGCGACCGTCGCCCCGGGGCCAATCGCGTCCCTCCTCGGCGGCGCCGCCGTCGTCACCAGCGCCGGGCGGACCTTCCCCGTCGAGATCCGGTGGGCGCCCTTGCCGGCCGGGGGCCGCCTAGTCCCGGGCGTGGCCGGTGCGGTGCGAAGAGCCCTGGCCTGCGACCCGGGGGATGTGCTCGTGTTCCTCCCGGGCGTGGGAGAGATCCGGGCCGTCACCTCCGCCCTCGGCGACCCGGACGGCGTCGACGTTCTCCCCCTGCACGGCAGCCTCCGGGCGGACGAACAGGATCGGGCCCTGCGGGCCGGCGGCCGCAGAAGAGTCGTCCTGGCTACGGACCTGGCCGAGACCAGCGTCACGGTCGAAGGAGTGGGAGTGGTGATCGACGCCGGGCTGGCCCGTCGTCCCGCCTACGACCCGGCCGGCGGTCTGACCAAGCTCCGCACCATCGTGGCGTCGAGGGCGTCAGCGGATCAGAGGACCGGGCGGGCCGGACGCCTAGGCCCGGGCATCGCCTACCGCCTCTGGTCGGAAGCAGAGCACAACACCCGCCGCCCCTGGCCCGATCCGGAGATCGTCAGCACCGACTTGGCCGGCCTGGCCCTGGAACTGGCCGTGTGGGGGTCGGCCCCGGGCGAACTGCGATGGCTGAACTCCCCGCCCCCGGCCACCCTGGCGAAGGCGAACAGGTTGCTCGAAGAGCTCGGCGCTATCGATGGCGGCCGGCCCACTTCGCTCGGCCGTCGGCTAACCGCCCTACCCCTTCATCCCCGGCTGGGGGCGATGCTGCTCACCGCTCCGCCGCCCGCCCGGCGCACCGCCAGTCTGCTGGCCGCCCTGCTTTCCGAACGGGACATCTTCGGCCGGGACGGCTCGACAAGCACTGCCGACGCGGCCTCGCGCCTGGCGGTCCTGCGCCGCGGCGGTCCGCCGGCGGCCGAGGTGGATCGGGCGGCCCTGGCGACCGTACGCCGCCGCGCCGAGGAACTGGTGCGGCGGTCCGGCCGCTCGGCGGAGATCCAGGAGGACGTCGACCCTGGCCCCCTCCTCGCCGCCGCCTACCCGGACCGCATCGCCCAGGCCCGCGGCCCCGGCCGCTACCGCCTTCGCCATGGCGGTGGCGCGGTCCTGGCCGAACACGATCCCCTGGCCGGCGCCGGCTGGCTGGTGGCCGCCGACGTCGAAGGTGGCGAAGGCGGCCCGGGACGGGCCGACGGCCGGATCCGCCTGGCCGCCACACTCGATCGCGACGACGTCGAGCACATCGGAGGCGACGATATCCGCACCGTGGTGCGCCTCGAGTGGGACGAGACCTCTGACGACCTGCGGGCGGTCACCGAGCGGACACTCGACGCCCTCGTCCTGGACACGTCTAGGGGATCCGCCCCTCCGGGCCCCGACGCCACGGCGGCCCTCGTCGCCCGGGCCATCGACACCCGACTGGGCGTCCTCGGCTGGACAGCATCCAGCCGCGCCCTCCAGGCCCGAGTCAGCTGGGCCCGAAGCGCCCTCGGCGAGGGCTGGCCCGACGTCTCGAATGAATCCCTGGCCCTGCACGCTGACGACTGGCTCGCCGACGTCCTCAGCAAGGCCACGAGCCGGGCGGATCTGGCCCGCATCGACCCGGCCACAGCTATCCGTGCCGCACTGGGGTCACGGGCCTACGAGCTCGACCGCATGGTGCCGGCCAGCATCGAACTGGCCAGCGGCCGGCGGCTACCCATTGACTACAGCGGCGACCAGCCCCGCATCTCCGCCCGCGCCCAGGATCTGTACGGAACCACCATCCACCCGACCATCGCCGGTGGCAGGATCCCCCTCACCGTCGAAGTCCTCTCCCCTGCCGGCCGTCCCGTCCAGATCACCGCCGACCTGCCAGGTTTCTGGCGTGGATCCTGGCAGAAGGTGCGCAAGGATTTGGCCGGCCGCTACCCCAAACACGCCTGGCCCGAGGACCCCACCACCACTCCGACCCCGAAATCCGGGCGGTCCCGGCGTTGAGTACCGCATCAGAAGTCTTCGCGCATCAGCCTCAGATTCACCACCGGAAGCGAACCAACGCCGAGTGTCCTGAGGTTGTCCTCGATGCCTCTGCGCAGCTGCGCAGGCTCGTCGTAGGCGAAGATTCCGCCTCGGTGGTCGCGGCGAGCCCCCACTTTGCTCACCAGTGCGAGATCTTCGGGGTACGGGTGGAGGGCCTCGCGAATGAGTTCGTTGACCTGTCTCTGGGCGCGCCGAAGCCGCTCCCGCCGGCGTTCGGCGTCGGATCGCGGGGTTGACCGACCGCTCGAGTCTTCGTTGTCGGTCGACTCCACCCGACCTGGCGGCACGTTGGTCACTGCCTTCACGCGGCGTTGGCGACTTTGCGCAACCCAGTGAGCTCGGCGCAATCCGCTCACCGATCCGCTGCTCACGCCATCAGAACTCGGCGCTGGTCGTCATCGACTATCAGCCCGCACAGGTGCAAAATGGCACGTCGATGGACCGAGACCTTCCGGGCCTTCCGTCTCGCTTCAGCAGGCCAACGCTCTCGAACCAGTCGGATCCAAGCTTCGTTGGACGCCGCTTGAGATCGGAAAGTCGATGGGTCCCGGTCACCGCTGGGCTCTCAACGTCGACGGCTTCTCCTCGAGCGTGGCCGCGACCTCAGAAAGTGCCTGAGCGGCCTTGGCGATGGTCGAGGGGTCGATATGGTCAAAAACCCGCTCCCTGACAGTGGCCAGGTGCGCCGGCCAGGCCACCTTGAGTTTGGCCAACCCGGCCGGAGTCAGCCTTGCGACGTTCCCTCGGCCATCCTCCGAACTGGCTCCCAGACGACGAAGCCGCCCAAAATGACGGCCGCGCCGGCCAGGGCGGCGATGACCTCGGGGGCGGTCCACGATCGACTCGGAGCCTCGATGATTCCCCACACCAGAAGTCCTAAGCCGCTCATAGAAAGAGCAGCGCCGACCAGGTCGACGGGTTGGGGGACAGGGTTCTTCGAGTCGGGCACAACCAAGATGGCGGCGACAAGCCCGGCTGTGGCGATGGGGACGTTGATCAGGAAGACCGACCCCCACCAGTAGTGGTCCAGCAGGAAACCGCCTAATATCGGCCCGACGGCCACCCCCAAGCCGGCGGTAGCGGCCCAGTATCCGATGGCCTTGGCCCGATCGGCTTCCTCGACGAAAACGTTGGTAAGAATCGACAGCGTGCTCGGCATCAGCGCGGCCGCACCCACTCCCATGACCGCTCGGGCCGCGGCGAGCTGACCGGGACTGGCCGAGAAGGCGGCGAACACCGAACCCGACCCGAAAATCACCAGTCCCGCCGTTCAAGATCGTGGTGTCAAGGCTGATCAACAGCAAGGTGACGCAAAGGACCGATAAGACCACCAGCGTTGACCCCCATCCGGGGGCGCAACTCCGCCGCGCATGCGGTGGCCTTCGCGCCTGCCCGGCACACTCTGGCGCAGGGCCATTGGTCCCTTCCCGGCCGGCACCTGTGGCGGTCACTGTTGTGACTCTACCGATGGCTACTGATCGTGGCCGACGACACCGCGCCGGTCCGCCGCTTGCGGGTTTTGACCAACGACGGCCTGCCAGCGAAAGGACGATGACGATGCCGGGAGGGCTGCCGACGGACCTCTACAAGTTGAACATGCAGCCAACACCCTCCAAGACGTTCGGCAGTGTACGTCTTACCGAGGATGTGTGGGCTGTGCCCGAGGCCCGGATCGTCTTCGCCGACGAACCGATCCTGGAGGTGTCCGCCCCTGTCGCCGAGGCCCAACTAGTCGAGACCTACCTTCTCAAGCAGATCACCTTACAAACCACCCTGGCCACCAAAGCGGCCCGCTGCCGCGGCCCCGCCAGCTTTGGGCAGCATTCCTTCTCCACAGGGTGCTTGCCGCCATGTGACGACAGGTCCTTTGACTCTTTCGCCGCGGGTGGGGTGACCGAGACAATGGAGACATGACCACGCCGCGATCGCACCGGTCTCCCATGAAGTGGTCCTTGCCGCTCGGACGGGTCGCGGGGTTCCGAATCTCGGTACATGTCACCTTCTTCGTCTTGGTCGTGATCTTTGCCGTGGCCGAGGCCCAGCCAGGAGGGCTGGGGGCGTTCGAGGGCCTGTTGTGGCTGATCCTGATCTTCGCCTGCGTACTGATACACGAGCTGGCCCACAGCGTGCTGGCTCGAACCAAGGGAGCCGAGGTCCGGGACATCGTCCTGCTGCCCATCGGTGGCGTCTCGCGGATAGAGAAGATGCCCGAGCGCTGGTCGGACGAATTGGCTGTAGCCGCGGCCGGCCCGCTGGCTAGTTTCGGCTTGGCCGTGCTGGCGGCAGTGGCGGGCGTGGCCTTCGGCGCCCACTTCTGGCCGATCAACCTGTACGGCGGGGCGCTTCTGCCCCGCCTCGCCTGGCTGAACCTCCTGCTGGGTGCCTTCAACCTCCTTCCCGCCTTCCCCCTCGACGGGGGCCGGGTGCTGCGCGCCTGGCTGGAGCGACGCCAGTCGGTGCAGTCAGCCACACAGCAGGCGGCCCGCATTGGCAGAGCGCTCGGGGTCGTAATGGCGGTCGTCGGGCTGTTCTGGGACTTCTGGCTCGTCATCATCGGAGCCTTCGTCTTCATCGCCGCCACGCAGGAGGAGCGGTCCACCACGGTCCACCAATGGTTACGCGGCACCCAGGCGGCGGACCTGATGAGACGCAGCGTCACGACCTTCGACGCCCTCCAACCCGCCGCGCAGGCAGCCGGCTGGTGGTCAGGGCCGCAGGTTGTCACCCTCGACGACCGGTACTACGGCCTCGCCGGGGCGACTGCCCTGAACTCGGCGGCGCCTGGCGCCCTACTAGCCGACGTCACCGACCGCGACGCCCCAACTCTGTCGCCAACGGACGACATTGGCCAAACCGGGTTGGACGACCTGGTCCGCTCGGGCTATCAGGCCCTCGCTGTCGTGGACGGCACCTCGGTGGTCGGCGTGCTCGTGCTCGACGACATAGCGAACTGGATACGGAACCGCTCAGCCAGCACGATGGCTCCGTCATCTGGGTCTCGACGAAGCTCACACTGACGTCATGGGCACTCAGACCCGAAGGCCACCCAGCCATTGCAGTGTGGATGCCGCGCAGCTCCGGTTCTCCTTCCTCGACTGCGACGACGACTGTTTCATCGACGAAGACACCCGCGAAGTCGACCGTCTAGGCCTCACCCGAGCCCGAGCCGCGCTCGCCGCCTGCCGCCTGGCCGCCACGGGATCAACTGCGACGACGACCGATCAGCAACGCAACACTGAGCCCGATCGGTAACCAAGCGGGTCGTCGATTTTCCCGAGCCTGGCCTGCTGGGTGCCCGCCAGGGGCCAGTTCCTGACGACAACGCCGCGGCGCTCGACGACGCTGAAGGAGAACCATGACCACCGCACACATCGCCACCGCCCCCACCTGGGCGCCCACTCCCGACACCCGCATCGCCGACGAGGTCCGGGTGGTGGGCATGGTATGGGAACGCGACCTGATCCGCTACGTGCGGACCCGAACCAGAATACTGAGCGGGATCATCCAACCCGTCTTGTTTCTGTTCGTGCTCGGCTACGGCATGAGCGGTTTGGTCGGCACCACTGGCGGGTTCAACTTCCGCCAGTTCGTCTACCCCGGGGTGGTGGCCATGAGCGTGGTCATGACCGCCATGTTCTCGGCTCTGTCGATCGTATGGGATCGCGAGTTCGGCTTCTTACGCGAGATGCTGGTCGCCCCCGTCAGTCGAACATCGCTCGTTTCTGGCAAGACGGCCGGAGGAGCGACCGTGGCCGCCGGCCAAGGAACGATCATGCTGGCACTGGCCCCCCTGGTGGGCATCCACCTCACCCCCCTGCTGGTCGTCGAAATGATCGGCCTGGAGCTACTGATGGCGGTGGCCATGACCACCTTCGGAGTCTTCGTGGCCAGCCGGATCCAAAAGATGGAGTCCTTCCAGGTCGTTATGCAAATGCTGCTCATGCCTATGCTGTTCCTCTCCGGGGCACTCTTCCCTCTCAACGGCCTCCCCGGATGGTTGGCGGTCATCACCCGCCTCAACCCGCTCACCTATGCGGTCGCACCCTTCCGCCAGGTCATCTTCTCCGCCCAGAACCTGTCCGCCGCCGCCCAAGCCCGCTTCCCCACCAATGTCACCATCTTCGGCTACACCTTGTCCATAGGAATGGAACTCACCATCGTTGTCCTCTTTGCTGTGGTCTTCTTCGTGCTCGCCTTTCGCGGCCTATCCCGCACCGAATAGGCCCCCACCGCCCAAGACAACGCCTTGAAAGGGCCTTCTACCGATGCCCCGGAACAAGGCCTGGGAGCAGGTCCCGCAGCCGAGCTTTTGGGCGCCGAGAACCCACACTGCCAGGTCGAGCCACCTCCCTCAGCCCTCCTGAACCGAGAATCCGGTCCGGTTAGGGACCTACGACCCTATCGACCTTGGCAGCTACAGCGCGATCGTTTCCGCAGGACGTGATCCGATCGAAGGAGAACCGGAATGCAGGCCAGCATTGGAGACCGCATTGTCATCAAAGGCCATCACATCGGCGAGCCTGATCGCGATTGCGAGGTGCTCGAAGTCCGTGGTGCAGACGGCGAACCACCGTATCTCGTCCGATGGGAACAGGACGGCCACGAGGCCCTGTTCTTTCCTGGATCAGACGCCGCGGTCCAGCCCTACGAGGACACGGCGACCTGAACCCGGGAGAAGGAACGAGCATGCGAATCATCGAGGCGACAAGGCGTTCAGGGGTTGCCATCGCACCGGACAAAACGGTGCGTGCTGCCGCGCAGACCATGGAGCAGGCAGGAGTCGGAGCGCTGGCGATCATCGATGCCGAGCGAGTTGTAGGGATCGTGACTGATAGGGACTTGGTACGCAGGGCCCTATCGCCTGGGCTTCCCTTTGACACCCGGATCGATACCGTAATGACCACGCCCGTCGCAACCGTCGATGCCGACGCCGACCTGGGCGAGGCCGTAGCCCTGTTTCGTGCTCACAAGGTGCGCCGCTTAGCCGTGGTGCAAAACGAGAAGTTCGTCGGGATGATCACCGTCGACGACCTTCTCATCGACGTGGTCGCCCTGCTGCCCGATCTTCTTCGTCCGGTCCGATCCGAGATCTTCAAAAGCTCAGCACGAGACTCCGATACCAGTAGCGGCCTGACCGCCGAAATCGGGTCGCCTGGCCACCAGAGCGAAATTGCTTGAACATCGTCTTATTTGCTCTCACGCAAGCGGACGGGTTGACGTTTAGTTAGTTCATCATCCAGCAAGGGACCATTCGGGGCCAACGACGTAGTATGCGCCCCGAGCCTGGCGTCTGGCTGTCGGTCAGCCTGGCCACTCTCTCGACCAACAGGAGGCCGATGCTCCCATTAGCTTCGGCTAGGTCAGGTTCGCGCCCAACCTGACCACGGCCTTTTGGGAGGCGTCGCGCAGCTTGATCTCGGCCTCGAACCCTTCACCATCGACACTGAGAGGACGTCCGATCGATACGGTCACGCTCCCAGGTGGAAAGGTCGCAGCCCGGACCCGATGGATCGCCTGCTAGCTAGTGTTAAACGCAAGAGACGGGTTGGCAAGGGTCGCGAATAGATATCACCCTCACCTTCCGTCTCGCGATGGCGGGCTCTCGTTGCCGGACGTCGCTTCGAGGAGGCGTTGCCTCTAGTTCTACGGGGTGGATCAGCTTGACGACTGTTGTCTCGATGGAGGGTGAGCCCTGTGGCCACCTTGCTGCGCGTCTAATGAGCAAATGACAGACCCGACGCCGCAGGTGTCGTCGTCGAGCGACGGTGGTTCGCCTATCCCGCAATTGCGTCTGCTGCGCTGGAACGACCCTGCCGTAGTGGCCGTCGCGTTCGTCGCGCTCGCCTCTGGATTCGGTCAGTTCGGCGCCGTGGCCGCCCTGGGGGATGTAGCGAAGGGCTTTGGGCAGGTCAACCACGGCGCCACCATTGCCGATCAGGCTGGCCTGTCGGGAACGGCTCTGGGGATCGGACTGGCTATCATCCGCCTGGCGTCGTTAGGTGCCCTGCCCATCGCCGGGCTGGCCGACCGGTTGGGTCGGAGGGCACTTCTTCTCGGATCAGCCGCGGGAGGCCTGGCCCTTACCGCCGCCGCCTCGCTCAGCCCAAGCTACTGGTGGTTCATCGTCATCTTCGCTTGCGGCCGGCCCTTGCTCAGCGCCACGAACGCGGTAGCCGAAGTCAGTGCGGCCGAGCAGACCGGCAAGGACAACCGGGCCAAAGCGGTGGCGCTCGTCGCCGCCGGATACGGCGTCGGAGCGGGGCTGACCGCCGTCCTCCACGGCCTGTTCCTCGGCGTCCTGGGTTTCAGGGCCCTGTTCGCCTTCGCGCTTATTCCATTGGCCCTCTTGCCTGCGGTGCGCCGGCGTGTCACCGAACCCGACCGGTTCGGAATCGAGGCCGCCAAGACCGATCATCCACTCCCGGTCCTGGGGGCAGTGGGACCGGAGTTTCGACGCCGCCTGGCGATCGTGGCGGCGATGGCGTTCTCCATCTCGTTGATCACCGGCCCAGCGACGAGCTTCGTCTTCCTGTATGCCCAGAACATCCTGCGCGTGCCCGGATATGCCACGGCAGCGATGGTGGTCGGCGCCGGGCTGGCCGGATTGGGTGGTCTGGTGCTCGGTCAGTGGCTTGCAGACCATCGGGGCCGTCGCCCGGCGGTCAGCATCGGAATCGTCGGCGTCGGGTGTTTCGGGCTCGTGAGCTACACCGGGTCGACCGCGGCTTTGCTGTGCGGCTACATTTTCGGCGTCCTGGCCGGATCGGTTCTGGCGCCGGGTATCGGCTCCTTGCTCAACGAGCTGTTCCCTACGTCGGTGCGTTCCTCGGTCAGCGGTTGGTGGGTGGCGGCAGGAGTGATGGGCGCCGCCGCCGGGCTCATAACGTTCGGTGCGATCGCCGACGTGGACAACCAATTCGGGTTGGCCGCGCTGGTCATCTTCCTTCCAGCCAGCGCGGCTGTGGCCGCGCTCGTGTGGCTGGTGCCCGAGACGCGTGGCCGAGAGCCCGAACAGCTTTGGCCCTGACACCCGCCGGCGATGTCACTCGATCTTCCCGACCGCACCCCTGACCGTCAGGGACGCTGAGTGAAGAGATGCCAACCGGCTTCGGCCCAGAGCAGAAGCATCAGGATCCGGCCGGACCAGGATCGGAGGAGCCAGCCGAAGATTTCCACTATCCCCGGAGCACTCTTGGCTGCGACCACGGCGCTGATGGCGATCCAGGCCGCGAGGCTCCCCCCTATGACCGCCCACACGACGTCACCCTCGACCAAGGCAGTCATGGGCGGCCCTGCCGGGATCCTGTGCGCCGGTGCGCCAAGACCAACCAAACCCCCACGACCAACCAGACCAGGTACAGCCCTGCCCGTCCGAGGTGGAAGCGCGTCACCCGCCCGGCCAGATAGCTGAGCGTCGGGAACTCTTGTGATCGGCGCAGAAAGCTAAAGAGGTCCCAGCCGAGGACGGCCCCCAGTAGCAGGACCCACACAAGGGCGGCGGCCGCGGCGGGCACTTCCAGGACTCCCTGCTGCTGACGATTTGACCAGCATCAGCCAGCCACGCACCACTGCCCTGCTGCTGGCGGTGAGCACCGAGGATCAGGCCGCTCAGAACGATCGCGGTGATGGACGCCGCGATGCTCGCCTGGGCCGCGGAGGTCTGGGCGTGCTGAGCCCCCTCCCACCACGCCAGACTAGCCAGCCCGATGGCGGCGGCGGACACCCGCGAACGGGCGGGTACCGGACCGGCCGAACAGATGACCGAAACGTTCCCGCGCTGTGGTCGGCTCGCCCCCATCCTCCGGTGCCATGCTCCGACGATGCCACATCGATCGAGCGGCAGTAGGCAGGCCACCGTCCACCAAGGGCGGGCCGGGGAGAATACTGCTCATCTTGGGTTGGGCCTGGTTGGGGTGGCACCTGTTGGCGCTGGGCCACCTGGGCAGAAGCGGTTCCCCGTACGGTCAGAGGGGAGGGCCGGCCACCAAACGGGCGCTGGCCGAGTGCGCCGTGCCGGTCGGATCCACCCATCCGATCACCACAGCCGCACCGGGCCGGTAAGCGCCGATCAAGGCGCCCAGGGCGACGGAGGATGCCACCTTGGCGCCGCCCACGGAAACGATAATGTCTCCGGCCCGGAGGCCGGCCGCCGCGGCCGGGGTACCGGCGAAAACGGCCGTTACCATCGCCCCCGAAACGGTGCCGCCTGGCAGAATTCCGACTCCGAGCAAAGCCGTCGGTCCGATGTGGACACCGGTCGAGGGGCGCCCGGACCGGATCTCAGTCGCGACTCTCAACGCCTCGTTGATCGGGATGGCAAAGCTCTGGTTCCCTTGCGATGCGAAGTTGAAGTCACTGGCCGCGGCGGTGTCTAGTCCTGCCACCTGCCCAGCCGCGCTCACTAGAGGCCCGCCCGAGTCGCCGGCCACGACATTGGCGTTCGTCTCGATGAGCCCGGCCAGAGTCTCGGAGGTGCCGCCCAGCTGGTCCTGCGCGGTGATCGTCTGATCGAGCCCAATTACCGTTCCCTTCGCGGCCGCCGGCCGGCCACCGGCGCCGCGGGCATTGCCGACCGCGATGACAGCCTCGCCGATAGCCAACCCGGACGAACTTCCGATCACCGCCGTCGGGAGCTTCGCTGCTCCCGTGGCCTGCAACACCGCCACATCGTCGGCCACGTCGTAGCCGATCACGGTGGCCGAATACGACGCACCGTTCGACACGTCGGTGACAGAGATGCTGGTCGCCCCCGAGATCACATGATTGTTCGTCAGGATGACTCCCGAGGGGGTCAGGACGATCCCGGTCCCGGCCGCCTCGAGGTTCTCGTCACCCAGCCTGGTCACGACGTCTACGACGCCACGGCTCTGGCTCGCCGACGCCCGGCCTGCTCCGGCCCGGTTCGAGATGGCCCAGGACAAGCCGATTGCCCCTGCGGCGACCATCAAGGTGACCACGATGACAACCAGGGCGGCCAAAACAGGATTCGTTCCTCTAGCTGGCTCTTTGGTGGCCGCCTCGCCCTGGAACGGCGCCCAGTAGTCCGCTGAATCTAGATCCTCGGGAGCCCTCGGCTCGTCCAGTCGCACATCATGAGCTTGGGATCCAGCGCCACCTCCCGGGTAGAGGACAACGTCACCGGGATAGGGGTTTTCCGTCGATCACCGCTATTCGCTACGAGTCCGATCCGTCCACTTCCTAAGCGACCGGTCGCTGACCCCGATCAGCACCGGCTTAGGGTGAGCATCGTCGCGTTTCGGGCGAGAACGACTTCCCCTCATGGGTCAGGTTGGCAGTCACGGTTCCGAATCGTTGCCGCCATCACCGTCTTGTTCGTGAGTGGTCGGTTGACGGTCGGAGGCCGATGATGCCGGGCCGGGATCGGACCCGAAATCCGCAGGATTGAACCCATCGAGCAGGGATCGGAACTCCGAGACCTGTGCGTCGATCGCTTCCTGATCGAGCTCCTCGACTAGTACCGTGCCCGCCTCGTCGAGGACCGCATCGCTGACGAACACCGGAGCCTCAACCCTCACGGCTAAGGCAATCGCATCGGATGGCCGGACATCCAGTCGCCGCTCTCCGCCGGGTCCTGTCACCGCCAGCTCGGCTACGAACGTCCCGTCTCGTAACTCGGTAACTTCGACCCGATCCACCCGGCCGTCGAGGCTCAGCACGAGGTTCGCCATGACGTCATAAGTGAGAGGCCGGGGTGGGGCCTGCCCATCCAGGGCCACGGCGATCGCGGCGGCCTCCACGTGGCCGATGAAGATGGGAAGGACTCGTTGGGGACCGTCGTCCTCGCGCAGTAGTATCAGCGAAGTCCCGGATGTTGGCTCGAGGTGTACCCCTAGAATCTGAACTGGTATCACTCGAACAAGTGTACGGGCGATGCCCGCGCTTTGGGGTGGCGACGCCGGCATTCATCACTTTCGATCGTCCGCCAACCGCCGGTTCCTCGGCTGGCGGTTGAAAAGGGCGTGACACACGGCGCGCACTTGGGCCTCGACCGGGTCCGATTCGGAGAGCACTCCGGGGCCGCACCGATCATGGTGACTGTCCCGCTGTGGGGCTCGCACAACCTGCACTAGCGAAGTGTCGGGATAGCGGGTCCTTATCGCGGCGGCGATACCGGCATCGGAGCTGAGGGCATGCAGAACGACATCGGCTCCTCTGACAAGCGGGCACTCCTCGTTCCGGAGGACGGCGCAGTCTTCGGGCCGTCGGGCCGGTCCGCTGCACCAGGCCACCTCGAAGCCAGCCTGGCGGAACCTGCTGAAGTCGGACAGAGCGAGGGCCTGGTCGTCGCCCTCTACAAGGAGCCGGGGGGCGTGGTGGGGTCTCGTGGGGGAGCCCCAAATTGGCGGAACCCGTTGATGCAATTCTGGCCTCCTCTGTCAAACCGCTCGGGATTCAGCATCCTCCCGATCAGACTGCTGCGACAGAGCCGAAGGACCCGAAGAGCCGCCCTTCTCACGCTCCCGGCGGTGGCACCCAAACCCACACGCCACACCTCGAGATCAGATCGGACGTCGGAGGCCGAACCCGATTAACGGCCGGTCGTTTCTCCGCCCCGGGGCATGTCAGAAGCCGTACCGCCTGCGATGGCGGGCGCCGACTGGGGCAGGAGGAGATGAACCGGGGCGTGCCCGGAGGTGGCAATGACGCTGGCCGCCTTCAGGTACCCCTCCCGGAACGCCGGCCGCTCGGCGTCGAGCCAGGCCTGGTAATGACTGTCCTGCCGGGCCGGGTGCAGGCGGTCCTCGGCGGCGGCGGCAACACCTGCATAGAAGGCGTGCGCCGGGCTTTCCACCGGGACCAGGGCACCCTCGGCCCGGGCCTCAGCCGCTAGCTGGCGCAACGCGTTCTGCAGGACGAGTGGCACCTCTTGCATGCTCATATCACACCTCTCCCGAAAGAGCTTACGCACGGCGTGATGTGACTTATAGGGCCGATCGCCCCCAATTCGGGGCGTCGCGAGCCCAGCGGTTGACGACCTGCTGTTCCCGCTCAAGCTCGTCGAGGCGGAGCACCACGAAGTGAAGTTCGGCTTCCAACGCCGGTATCCGGTGCCCTTCGATGGCGCGATGCCGTCTCTTGGTCGCGGCCAGCTGTTCATCGACCACGTCAAAGGCGGCTTGGGCGGCGGCGTGCTCCGCTGCCGCCACGATCGCCTTTCGGTATGCCTCCACCGCCGGCGGGACGGAGGCGCTCACCGCCGCCGCGTAGGTTGCCGGGAACGCCGACATTCGAAGTTCGGGTTCCGACGGATAGCGGGTACCGACCAGCTCCACCCATGACAGGTCTATTTCCGTGGTCTCCACCGCAGATGCGGCAAGGGCCAGATCGGACGGCCCGGCCAGGGCGGCGGCCCGCAGACCACGGTCCCGTGCCTCTCGGGCCGCGACAGCCCAGTTGATGCGCGCTCTCTCCAGGCGCTTACCGAGGCGCTCGTGCTCGAGCAGCAGGATTTGACGCTTCCGTTCGAGAAGTTCGAGGCTGCGCCGAGCCCAGTCGAGTCGGTGGACCAGCCATAGGCGGCGCGAGCGGCTGGGTGCGACGTTCTCAGTCATCGCTGCTGTCAGTGGTGTAATAGCGGGCGATATCGGCTGCGGTGAGCATGGTCAGCTCTCGCCGCGGCAACTTCGAAGCCGCTCTCCATGCCCGCGTCAGGGTGTCGTCCAGGGTCCGGATCTCGTCCGGGCGCTGGTTCAGCAGTACCGTCGTGAATGTCCGCTCGAAGCTCTGGTAGCTCCGGTCGGTCTCGGTCAGGGCGTCCTCGCCGATGAGCTCGGCCAGCTCGCGGATTTCGCGCACGTGCGCCACCGCCGCGATCAGCTGAGCGGCGAGCGCCGGGTGGTCCGATCTGGTCCGGTCCTCGCCGGCTCCGTTGCGCATGAGGCGCGACAGTGATCCGAGAACGTCGACGGGAGGGTAGATAGCCGAGGCGTGGACCTCCGGGCTCAACACGATCTGCCCCTCGGTTATGTATCCGGTGAGGTCGGGTACGGGGTGGGTGATGTCTCCCGCCGGCATGGTGAGCACCGGCATCTGAGTCACAGAACCGGGCCGATCCCGTAGCCGGCCGCACCGTTCGTAGATGGACGCCAAGTCGCTGTAGAGGTAACCGGGGTATGCCCTACGGCCGGGTATCTCACCTCGAACCGCCGATACTTCCCGGACGGCCTCGCAGTAGCTGGTCATGTCGGCGAGCACCACCAGGACGTGCTCGCCCCGGTCGAAGGCCAGATGCTCGGCGACGGTGAGAGCGACCCGGGGAGCGAGAATCCGCTGCACGACCGGATCGCCAGCCGTGTCGATGAACAGGGCCAGCTCGCCGGTGGCGGCCCGCGACCCGAGCACATCGCGTATGTAGTCGGCGTCGGCATGGGTGAGCCCCATTCCGACAAAGACAACTTTGAAAGCTTCACCGGCGACACTCGCCTGGGCCGCGATCTGGGCCGCCAGCTCCAGGGCCGGCAGGCCGGCTGAGGAGAATATAGGGAGCTTCTGTCCCCTGACGAGCGTGGTCAGGGCGTCGATGGCCGATATTCCGGTTATGACCGGTTCCCTCGGCACTTCCCGGGCGGTGGGGTTTAGGGCCGAACCGGCCACGGGTCGCATGCCTTCGGCCAGCATGGGCGGGCCACCGTCGATCGGCTCGCCCAGCCCATTCCACATCCGGCCCAGCCATCCCACACCAACGGGCACTTCCATCAGATGACCCTCGAAAGACACCTCCACGTCGGCGGGTGAGATCCCGGAGGTGCCTTGCAGGACCTGGACTACAGCCACGTCTCGGTGAACCTCCAGGACCAGTCCCCGCCGCTTCTCCCCCGACCGAAGGCGCACCTCGACCAGCTCGTCCCAGCCCACCTTCTCGACTCCGGCGACGAACAGCAACGGCCCCTCGGCCCGGTTGGCGCCGGTGTAGAGCAAAGGCACCCGGAGCCGGTTGTCGGTCATTGCGATGAGGCCGTCAGCTCGAGCCGCGCCAATATCTCGGCGCCCCGGGCAGTGACGGCGCCGTCATCGTCGGGCCCGACCTCGTCGCGGAGCCTGACGACATCGGAGAGATCCAGTTCCTCGAGACTGGATGGCGGCACTCCCATCTGCAACAACGAAAGGCACCGCTCGTAGATATCGAGGACCAGCCCGAGCAGC
>CAWKOH010000002.1:0-739448 GCA_963851245.1 uncultured Acidimicrobiaceae bacterium
TATTATGTACATCTACTGGTTCAGTTGCGTATTGCTTGATCCGGGGGACGTGCTGGTGGATCTGGCGGTCACGTTGGCTGATGGCGGTGAGTGCGTGTCGGATCTGAAGGTGTTGCGGGACCAGCCGGCTCTGTTCGGTGCAGGTGGCTTCCCAGCCGACGGCGTGGCGGGTCATCGACGCGATCGACGAGGAGCTGCTGGCCGGGTTGCAGAGGCCAGGGCGGCGTCGAGGGCCCGGGTGTGGGCGGCGGGGCTGGCGCCGGAGCGGTTGACGCTTGGATTTCGACGCCAGCTTGGTGAACGTGCATTCCGACAAGGAGGGGCCGGCGCCGACCTACAAGAGGGGTTTCGGTTTCCACCCGCTGTTGGTGTTCTTGGACGAGACCAATGAGGCTTTGGCCGGCAATGCTGCGCCCGGGCCGGCGGGGGCGAACACCGCGGCCGATCATGTCGACGCTGCTCGACGCGGCGCTGGCCCAGCTGCCGGTCATGACCAAAGCCGACGACCCCGAGCGGGGTCGACGTGCTGGTCCGGGCGGACTCGGCGGGCGCCACCCACGGTTTCGTGGACGCCATCGTGGCCAAGGGTTTCGAGTTCTCGATCGGCTTCGACATCACCGAGGCGGTCCGCCTGGCGATCTTGGCAGGTCCCCGAGCGGGCTGGCAGACGCCGATGACCCAGGACATGGAGGACCGGGAAGGCGCGGGAGTGGCCGAGATCACCGCCTGCTGGACCTCTCCGCCTGGCGGGACGGCGTCCGGGCCGTCTGCCGGCGAGAAGAACCGCATGTGGGCGCCCAGTTCAACCTCTTCGACCCGGCCGGCTGGCGTCACCAGGTGTTCATCACCAACTCCACCGATCCTGACATCGTCTTCCTCGAGGCCCGCCACCGTGGTCACGCCCGGGTCGAGGACCGCATCAAAGACGCCAAGGACCTCGGGCTTTTGCGCTTCCCCGGCCACGACTTCGCCGCCAACGCGGCCTGGCTGCTGGTCGTCGGCATGGCCCAGGACCTGACCGCCTGGACCCAACGCCTCTGCCTCGACGGCGAGCTGGCCCAGGCCGAACCGAAACGGCTCCGCTACTGCCTGTGGCACACCGCCGGACGCCTGGTCCGCACCGGACGGCGTCTCATCTTGCGCATCGACGCCACCTGGCCGTGGGCCACCGAAATCGCCGACGCGTTCCAACGTCTCCGGTCTCTCAGCTTCGCGACCTGACCACCGCGAACACCATCGGCTGTAACCAGTCGCAGCCCGCGACCTGATCACTCGCGCCCCACCCCGGCGCCCGACCCCTCCAGCACCGGCAAAGCAGCCCAACCAGACAATCGCCTCCACAAAAACGCCTGTCACCAACCGCCAAGCGCCCACCTGATGACCCTCCACCCCTCCTCGCCAGTCCTCAACCACTCTGGCGATAATCGAGGTTAGTCCTCGGCGAGCACCTCGCGGAGCTTCGCGGCGAACGCGGCGGGGTCATTGTGGGCGGACCACTCGTTGGCGGCGAAGCCGCCGTGGTCGCCGGGGAAGATCACCGGCTGGACGCCGAGCAGGCGTGCGACCGCCTCACCGCCGCGCCGAGCTAGCCCGCCCGCGCCGAGGGCTCCGATTGCAGGCACGACGCGCACGGATGACGCCCGCAGGGTCTCCGCGTCGGGCTCGAACGGCGGCATGGCGAGGTTGCCGCTCAGCAGCAGGTCATCGCGAGAGCCGTCGTCCTCGGTGGGCAGACCGAACTGCGCGGGGTCTGGCGGAGGCCGGTCCAGGTAGTCGTCGGGCAGCAGGCCCTGATGCATGACCAGCTGGATGAACTTCGCCATGGCGGGGCCGAAGCCTTCCCGCTGGTAGGTGTCGACGATGTCGGCGTTCACCTTGGTCGCCATCTCGACTGTCCTCGAGCAGCGTGATCACCGGTGGCTCGTGTGAGACGAAGGTGCGCACGTCCTGTGGGTGGGCGACCACCCAGTGCAGGCCGCACATGCCGCCGCCGCTCGACCCGAACGCGTCCACCGGCCCGAGCCCGGCGGCCTCGACGACGCGGTGGTAGTCCCCGGCGTGCACCTCCACTGTGACCTCGCTGCCGGGCTCCCGGGTGCTGCGCTCCATGCCACGGGGGTCGTAGGTGATGACCGTGCGGTCCGTGAAATGACCGACGAGCTGCTCGAAGCCCGAGGCGCCCATTGGCGAGCCGAAGATGAAGAGCGGGCGCTTGTCGCTCGGGGTCTCGGGCTCACGGACGTCGTAGGTCAACGTGGCGCCGGGAACGTCGAGGGTGTGGGTGGTCGGCTCGGTCATGCGGGCTCCTTCGTGCGGATTCTGCCCATACTGACTGGTGCTCTGCTCGGAACTCATCGGCCGGCCGGCTCACGCTGTCGGCCACTTCTCGTGGACGCCTGCGACGCAGATTCACCCACGTACAGATTGACGGTTCTCGCGGCCCGTCCGCCGGCGCCTTCGGAAACGGAGCGTCGCCCATAACCTTCGAGCGCCGCGGCCCGCCGGTGTGACCCCCAACGCCGGCCTCGGGAGCGCGCCGTTCAGTGACCGTGCGCTGTCCGGATCTGGCCGAGCCATTCCATGCCCAGTTGGCGCCCCTTCGGGAGCTGGTCGTTTCGGTCCCACCGCCATGTTGTGGCCACCGCAAGAGTGAGGACTCGGCATTCGCGTAGCAGATCTTGATCGGCAGCCGGATAGGCCTGGCCCACTTCCTCTGGAGCGTGGGCGACGTCGAACTCGACGGGCCCACGGCAAAACGTCTCGAGGTCTACGAACAGCAGACCTTTCTCTGTCCTGAGCAAGTTGCCTGGATGCGGCTCACCATGCAGGAGCTGCTCGCCCGCGCCGCGATCGACGACCGCTTCGGTAAATCTCTGCAGCGTGTCCCTCAGAAGATCCCGGTCGGGACCAAGAAGCTCTGGCGTCATCTCGGCGTGGCCGACCAGCCACTGGGCGTCGGCGACTCTCTCAGTGAAATGTGGCGCCTTCACGGTAACCTGGCGCATCCCGGCATGTAGCCGCTCTAGCGCCTGGGCATACTCGGCGGGCGCGAAGTCTCCAGGCGGTACGGCCCGGTAGTAGGTCCATAGGGTGACGGCAAAGTCATCACGCAGGTAGACCTGTGGCTCGACGCGAGGCTCGAGCTGTGCAACCGGGCTATCGGTCTCCGCGAGCCGCCAGGCGAGCAGGACCTCGAACTCGGCTCCCGCCTGAGTCTGGGCAGGCGCCACTCGAGCGAGAACCTCACAAGGCAGCAGGCGCATGGCCAGCCGGTTCGAGTTGTGAACAACGACGGCGTCGTCGACTCTCAGGTCCAGCGCTGCCGCGCAGGCCATGCCTGCGGCCACCGCACGCGGGACTTCGGGTGCCCTCATCGTGGTCAACTGTCCCAGAAGTACCGGCGGGCAGGGAAGTCATGGGTGTCCCGGATCGCCGGCTGGGGGGCGGATATTCGGCAGACTGGTCCCCATGGTCACCATCCTGAGGGCGGGCCGATCCCTGGCGAATACGGAGTGGGCCCGTCGGCGGGGTACGAAGAGCGGCTATCAGGTTCTCGGCCTGGGTGACGGGCCGGGGTAGGGCTGCGGGTCCAGCAGCGCAAACACATGTCTTCACCCTGTTTGCGGGCGAGCGCGCCACACTCCGAGCATGGCCGGCGGAGGCCGTCTGGAGCACGACCCCCACCATCCGCTGACGGCGCGGATGAGCGCAGCCCGACCGCAGCGAGGGCAGGGCGGACTTGCCTGCGGTGGTCTCGGCTCTGACCCGGCAAGTGCGACAACGCACGCTGGTCTTGAAGCGCACGACCTGACCGCAATCCCGCAGAGCTCGCGAGCGGCGCACACAGCGGCCGGTGTCAGCGTTGAGGCGGAGGAACTCGCCGCAGATCGGACAGTGGGCTCGGGCCGCTTCGCGTTCGGCCGGCAGCGATGGCACAGGGTCTCGTTCTTGAATCCGATCCCGCCACCACGGCGGACGCAATCGGCGAGTCTCACAGTGGTGGCGTCGACCGTCCCCGGGCGGGCCTTGGCGGGAGCTTGGGTCGTCCGGGCCGGCTTGGGTTTGGCCTCAACGGGAGTGATGTCGACCTCGAGCAGGTCGTTCGGGCTGCACTCCAGCGCGGTGCACCACGATCCCAGCGTGGACAGTTTCAACTGGGCGGGCTGCTTGGTCATCAACGCCACGATCGACGCAGCCGACAGCTCCAGCCCGGCCCGCTCTGCCAGGAGACGGCGCAGCCGGGCGCCGTCCACACCTCGCGCTCGGCGGCGGCGATCCGCAAGCGCCATTGACGTTCATGGTCCTCCCTCCAGGTCGGCCAACGTGGTGGTCGACACCGGCCCGCGATCGGCGTCCTCGATGTGCGTCGCCGACGGCGTCACGTAGCGCATAAGGGTCCCCACATACCAACGCCCGAGCATCTGCTGGATGGCGACGAGATCGACGCCTCGCTCGTAGTTCTGGGTCGCGCCGCCCTCGTCGCAGAACAACGCCCTCGACTCGCCCAGGGGGTTGTCTCGGCTTCGGCGGGGCCTCGGCCTGCCAGGACGTGATATCGCGGGGTGTGCGAGGATGGGTGAAAAGACCTTGGCTGATTTGCCTGAACCTGTGCCACCACCGCTGGCGAGCAACTTCGGAGACGCTGGGCTCCGCAGCGGCTTTCGGGGGCCGTATGCCGGGGGGCCTCCGGCCCGGGACCTTGAGGTCGTGGTTCCTCGAATCGACAAGTTCGGGTTCAGGGAGCTGCAGCGTCTGGTGGTCGTGTACGTGGTGCTGGCCACCCGCATTGGGGGGGCGGTCGCGATGTGGCTCGCCCGGGGGTGTGTCGGCGACATTTGGGTGGCGGCCTCGACGGGGGCCATCGACGCCTTCGAGCGACTGGGGCCGACGTTTGTCAAGCTGGGGCAGATCATGGCGTCCTCTCCAGGGTTGTTCCCCGCCCCGCTCGCGGTGGCGGCTCAGCGTTGTCTGGACGCCATGACACCCTTCGACAGCCAGGCTGCTCGCGAGATGATCCGCAGGGATCTGGGCCGCCTGCCGGGGGCCATGTTCAAGGAGTTCGACGAGACGCCGCTGTCGGCTGCGTCGATCGGTCAGGTCCACGCCTGCGTGCTCCCAGACGGCCGTGAGGCGGTCGTGAAGGTCCAGCGTCCCAACATCCGCGAGCAGATGACAACTGATCTGCGGATCTCCTATCGCCTGGCCAGGACCATGGAACGCCGATTTCGGCTTCGCTCGCAACGCCAACGCGGTGGCGTTGATCGAGGAGATGCACCTGGTCACCTTCGGCGAGCTCAATCCCGCGCTCGAAGCGTGGAACCAGCATCGGTTCCGCGAGAAGATCGGCGCCTTCGGCGACAACCGCTGGGTGACGGCGCCGGAGATCTACTGGGACTACTGCGGGCCCCACACGATCTGCATGGAGCGTATGACCGGGATCCCCATGGACGAGTTCGACGCTATCCGCCACCTCGGCTTCGACGGGCGAGCTGATCCTGAGGCGGGGCGCCAAGTCCTGGCTGGAAGCGGTGATCGTGCACGGCCCCTTCCACGCGGACCTGCACGCCGGGAACCTGTGGGTTCTCGACGACGGCCGAACTTGCTACCTGGATTTCGGGATCATGGGTGAGCTGCCCAGCGACTACCGGCAGCTCCTCAAGGACCTGTTCTACACGTTCATGTTCGATCGAGACTTCTCGCGTATCGCCCGCGGCTACAAGCGCCTCGGGCTGATCGGGGAGGAGACGGGCACCGACGAGGAAGTCGGGCAGCGGATGCAACTCGTCATCGCTCCGATGCTGGGGGCGAGCAGCACCATGAGCCTGGGCGACTTTATTATGTCCGCTCTGGACATGATGAAGCAGTACGGCATGACCGCGCCCAGACAGCTCGTCCTCTTCGCCAAGCAACTCCTCTACATCGAACGCTACATCAAGGGGCTAGCGCCCCAATGGCAGTTCGCCACTGACCTGTTCCTCGTCAAGAACATCTTCCCCCACCAAGCCGCCCGCAAGGTCGCCGAGACCGGGACAGTCTTCCCCGAGTGACTGCGACCAACCCCGACGAATCGCGAAGCAGACTTCGGTTAGTTCGGACCGTGCGTCTGGCCCCCATGAGCGGACGAGGAGGACCGCCCAGGCCGCGTCCCAGCACGCCCACCGCGCTGCTGGTCGGCAGCCCCGGAGGGCCCAGAATCAGCTTCATCACTTCAGGGGCAGTTAGCACCACCACTGCTACAGCCTGCACCGGCCGAACTCTTACGCATGCACTGTCGCGGGCCGCGGCGGGTTCCCCCTTCGGGACCGCCCGGCTATCTCGATCGAGGCGAGCGCCGCAGCCACGTCTTGGGGGCTCTTCGCCATCAGCCGTCGCGTTGCGCCCGCCTGGGACCGTGATGACCGCCAAGGGGTGCGCCACCAGCTTCGAGAGGCTCCTGACCGCCATCGCCGCTCACCCGGGCGTACTGAGCGCCGAGCGCTACGCGAGCCACTTCCCCGACTACTCGGCCCAACGACGCCCGCCAGGAGTACGAGCGGCTGTGGAGCGACGGCTCCGGCGCGGTCGACGTCACCAGGCCCGAACAGGCGCTCGCCGAGCTGAAGAGGTCACTCGAGCCGCAACTCACCCAGCGTTCACCAAACAAACTCTCGGCAACTGCGGACCCGAGACCCAACCCCGCGGCGACAACCCCGACCAGGTCGACGACCTGGTCGGGGCGCTCTCTCCGGCACCACCGCCTGGTCGAGGGAGCACAATTCCCTTAAATGGCCCGGTGTGCCCGTTGGGCCTGTGTCGAACCCGGGCGGAGGAGTAAGCGCTGGGACGACATCGGGACGGGCCTGACGGGCGATCTGTTGCACCCGGCGCAGGTGGTGATCGCGAAGAGAAAGCTCCTGGTCTGGATGCAGATCCAGGCTCCGGTATACATGTCTGGCCGCTTCGTCCTCCAGACGCTGCAGGCTGTCCCAGTCCTTAGGACCCCGGAGTGCCTCCACGGGAAGGTGATCCTGCCTCCAGGTCAACACCTGCCACGCACGGGGGTCGAGCTCTCCCTCGTTGAGGATGGGACGGTCCATGTATCCGGCCGGCATAAACGGCGGCATGCTCAGCGCCGGTAAATCGTCGGGGGCGCCAAGTGCGCTCAGAGCAGCGCGACGGGCCCGGTCTCGATCTATTCCCGCTCGTTCCAGGAGCTTGCATCGCCTCGGATTCGGACTGGTCGATCGCCGCTACCAGGAGATGGGCGGGCGACACAACCTCATAGCGACGGTGGGCCAAAGCGTCGGCGGCATCCAGGGTTTGCCCGAGGACATAGCTGCGGCTCGCTCCAAGGTGTCTCCCCGGGCGGGGAGCAGATGGGAGCAACTCCCCGCCATTGACCGGGGTCAGGGCGCGCCCAATAGATCCGTCGAGTTCCGACAGGGCCGCTAGCAGGTGGACGGGCCGGCATTTCTGGTCGTGCTCACCCGCAATCATGAACGCTCGGAAGATGACCTGGTTGGCAGGGCTTTCCGAGTCAAACCGATCCACGGGCGAAAGGATTGCACAGCCAACCTAGGAACCCGAGCACAGAATGTCGCCGCATTTCGATCTCGACGTCCGACGGCCAAGACGCGAGATTCGGCGTTTCGAGCCCCCTTCAGTCCGCCGCAGCGGGTCTAGCACCCCGGCCCTAGGCGGAGTAGCGAGCTGACTGCCAGAAGGGCGGGGCGGGGGGCGGGGTATCGATCGGCGACGTCACTCGCGGTGCGGTGGTGGTGGCGGCGTTGGATGACGCCACCGAGTCGAACCGAACGATGGGGACCAGCTCGTCTAGGATTCGGTCGCGCAGTCAACGACTAGACGCGAGAGGGGAAGGATCAGGTGACGGCGTTCAGTCTCGATTGTCTGACACTGCCAGATGTCAGTCCCGTGGAGCTGGTACGTGCGGCGAGCTTGGCTGGCTATGGGTGGTGCAGCCTGTGGGTGCAGCCGCCGGCGATGTACGAGCCGATGCTCGCTACGCCGTCGATGGCCGGCGATCTGGCGGCCGTCCTGGCCGACCAGGGTGTGGTCGTGGGCAATCTGGAGGTGTTCAACCTGAACAGCGACGGTCCGATCGCGGCCTACGAGCCCGCCCTGGTATTCGGTGCGGGTCTGGGCGCACGAACCGCGACCGCGATCGATTACGGCGATCCGCGACCGGACATGGCGGAACGGCTGGCGGCATTCGGCGAGCTGTGTCGGGGGGCTGGGATCGAGCCGCTGGTCGAGCCGATCTCGATGGGCAACATACGCACCCCGCGCGATGGTCTTGAGCTGATCGAGGCGGCCGGGGTGGAGGCGCGGCTGGTGATCGACTGCGTTCATCTAGTCCGAACAGGCTGCACTTCGGAGAGCCTGCGGGAGTTCCCAGAGTCGCGCATCGGCTACTTCCAGATGTGCGACGGTCCGGCATCGCTCACCGCGGAGGAGATCGGGATCGAGGCGACGGCGCATCGTCTGTACCCGGGAGAAGGGGACTTCCCCCTCGCCGAGATCGTGGCTGCGATCCCCGCTGAGGTGACGGTGGGTCTCGAGGTTCCCAACCTGACTCGCCAGCAGGCCGGGGTTACCGCCGAAGAACGGGCCCGTCAGGCACTCGAGTCAGCGCGATACATCATCGATCTGGCCGGTCCGGGGAATCGGTGAGCAGAACGAGGGGACCACAGCCATGACTCCGGAGTCCGAGTGTCCGTCGGGTTGCGAATCATAGGACGCTTCATCGTTCTAGGTGCCGCGCTGAGCTAATCGGCAAGCAGAACGCCGAACGACGCGCATCTACTTCGTCCGGCTCACGAGCTGCCGTTCCGAGTCGACACAGAGGATCGATCGGCGCTACCAGCCCATGTCCTTCGAGACAGCTGCTCGGGAAGCGTCGATCTCGTCCTGTGCGAGCCCAGTCCCTGACATTCCATAGGGGACGTCCGTGTCCGCCTCCAACCGAAAGAGAAGATCGGTCAGTGCCTGCTTCTCAGCCGGGTGCTCGAAGCGCACCGTGTTCAAGTCGGTCCTCTTCAGCCAGTCGAAGAGCACCACAGCATCGTCTCGCCAGAGTTTCAGGGTCACGGTCGGAACGTCTGGATTCACATAGGGCGCTGGCGAGAAGGCTGTTATCCGCACCGCTCAACCGTTCAGGGACGCTTGGCCGATGGCGCCGAGCGCCTCGAGGATGGAGCTGGTCGAGCAGTCCTTTAGCGACACCCTGATGTGTCCGCCTGGCGGGAGTTGGGAGACCGCTGCCAGGGCTCGGGCCGACAGCGTTCCGTCAGGTTCGGCGTTGCCGAGGGCGAAGATGTGGGTGCCGGGCGACAGCTGGCTTGGGGCGGCGTGGGGTACTACGACCAACGTTGTGTCAGAAGTGGTCACTGCAACCGGGGTTCCGCTGGAGGTCACGAGGGTGAAGCCGGTGCTGCTCTTGTCCGATACGGTCCCCTGAAGGGGGAGGAAGCCCGGTGGGTTCACCGCGCTGAAGGGCTGTCCGACGGTGACGATGGCAGCCTGGATCGTCCCGCCGGACCTGTGGCCGCGCACCATGACTGACGCCCCGTCGATGATGTCGTTCAGCAGTAGCCCGGTGATGCTCAGGGGGGTGGACGGTGTCGTGGTCACGGTCACCGGCTGGCCGCTGGCCGTCTGGATGACCAGGTTGCTGCCGTTTACCTGTTCGACCGTCCCGTCGGCCTGTTGGAGCTGGCTGCACCCAGCGACCGCGGTGAGGGCCGTTTTGGCGCTGGGACCACCGGATAAGTGCACGTGCACAACTCCGGCCACGGCACCTATGCCGAGGACGAGGACGAGCGCCGCGGCCGCGCTGGCGGCCACGAACACGGCACGCCGCCAGGGCGGGACACGCTGAGGGTTGCGCCGCCCCCAGGCAGGCGGAGCTGTCACCGGCGCGGCGGCCGCCAGGCCACGGACCCCCTCGGCGACGAGGTTCCACCGGTTCGCCTCGATTTGGCAGTGCTCGCAGCCCGCCAGGTGCTCCCTGGTCCGGTCGCCTACCGGCTGGCCGGCGGCCCCGGCGACCAGGTCAGCGAGGTCCAGGTGCGGGTAGCGGGTGTCGGCAGAGTCTGCGTTCATTGGTTCTGGCCCTTCTGGTCAAGTGTCCGGTTCAGCACGGCGCGCGCCGCGGCCAGGCGGCTTTTGACTGTCCCGACCGGGATCTCCAGCACGTCGGCGACTTCGGCGAGGCTGAGCCCGGAGCCGAAGGCCAAGCCCAGCACCTCCCGGTGGGCTGCTGCGAGATCCTGGATCGCATCGCGTACCTCGGCCAGCTCAGCCCGGTCCAAGGCCATGACCTCCGGACCAGGACCTGAACCGGGCTGATCGGCCAGAAACGCGTCATCTACGACCCGCAGCCGCCGGCCTCGCAGCCGGTCCCGAGTCCGACGCCGGGCGATGGCGATCACCCAGGACCGCACTGACGACTCGCCACGGAAGGAGCCCGCCCCTCGCCAGACCGCCAGCATCGTGTCCTGCACGATCTCCTCAGCCAGCACCCGTTCACCGACCACCAGCAGAACCTGCGCGAGCACCACCCGGCCGTGCTCGCGGTAGAAAAGGGTCATCGCGTCCTCATCGCCCTGGCCGATCCTGCCCAGCAACCCAGAATCACCACAGGCAGGATCGTGACTGGCGGTGAAGGCTGCTGCGCCTACGTGCCCGTGCGGATCGTTCACCTACAACCCCCACACATGATTCGCACACAGAATAAGTAGCAACAAGCAACCACGCGGTTCGGCTCACCGGCGGGATTTCTGCCCAGCCGAGCCCGGCCAGTCCAGCCCCAGCCGAGCATGCCGAATCGGCCACCCCGGCGGGCGCAGGCCTTGC
This sequence comes from uncultured Acidimicrobiaceae bacterium, assembly GCA_963851245.1. Taxonomy (GTDB): domain Bacteria; phylum Actinomycetota; class Acidimicrobiia; order Acidimicrobiales; family Palsa-688; genus CAWKOH01. Next base: position 10,855 of record CAWKOH010000002.1, read on the forward strand.
CCGCATCAGGGGTGAGACGCACAGAGATTCGGCATGGACGTGGCTCTGGGTCATCTAGCCGGCTTCGCGAGGCGGGTGAGCTCCCTGACTGGTTCTCGCCAGTGTTGACCCCGAAGGCTGGGAAGCAGCGAGAGGACCGCCCTCGACCGGCACCGATGCTGCTGCCGCCCGCCGTAGACAGCCTTGCCCAGCGCGCCCACAATGTTCTGCGGCGGAGAGCATCCGACTGCTCTTGGGATCGGCGGAGGGGCGAAATAATCGGAGATATCTGGCGACGGGTCGGCCGCAGCCTGGCCAAGATATGTCCGTGCACGCCGAGCTCGCGGCAGCCCTCGCCCCAGTACTCCATGACCTGAAGAGTTGCGGGTGCAACCCACACTGGGTGGTGTTCCGCCGGCGCCTTATCGAGCATTTCGCGTGCTTACGGCCTGCCCTCAGCTATCTCGCCGCGGAGGAAACGCAGGGCGACAGCTGGATAAATGATCACCGAGAGTAGTCCGGCCACGACCAGGGCTGCGGCCGTGCTCGGGCGCTGATGCCCGGTTGCTACGCCGATCTCGGTGGCCACGATGATGAAAATCAGGTTGGTGGCCTGCATGAAGCCGGCGGCCACGGCTCGGGTCCGGCCGAAGTGGTTTGTGTAGAGGAGGGCGGGCAGGCCTCTCACCACCAGCAGGGCGGCCAGGAACAGGGGGACATCGGTAATGGCCCGGCCCGAGTGGAACAGCGCGGTAACGTCGAGACCGACGCCGGTGCTCACGAAGAAGATCGGTATGAGGAAACCGAAGCCAATGGCTTCCAGCTTCGAGCGGATGCCCAGGTCCTCCCCGTGAGCGTCTTGCAGCGACCGCAGGATCAGGCCGGCCACGAACGCTCCCAGGATGGTGGCCAGCCCGAAGTGCTGGGCCAGGACCGCGAACGCCAGTGGAAGGATTATCGACAAACGGACGCGCAGTTGTGAACTGGATTCCTCGAGACGGACCACCACCCTGCGCAGGGCAGTCCAGCTGCGCACACGCCTGATCGCCATCAATCCCAGTAGGGCACACACGATGAACAGGCCGAGGAAGGCGAGCTCGGCTCCGGAATTGCTGGCCTGGGCCGAGAAAAACAACGACAGCAAGACCAACGGCACCAGCTCGGCGAAAGAGGCAGCAGTCATGATCAGTCGACCGAAGTCGGTGCCGGACTGGCCGGCGTCCTTAAGTATCGGCACGAGAATGCCCAGCGAGGTCGACAGCAGAGTTATGCCCACCAACAGACCGTCTTTGACCAGACCGCCACCCTGCAGCGTATAGGCCACGCCGAGGGCCAAACCGGCGGAGACGACAAAAGCCCGCCCCGCCACGTCCAGGGAATGGCGGTTCAAAAGTCGGAGGTCTATCTCATATCCGGCCAGGAAGAGTAGGTAGCCAAGTCCCAAGTCCGATACCACCCGCACCGCTGTGTCGAGGTGGACCCAGCCCAGCACCGCGGGCCCGACGACTACACCGCCGATGATCTCGAAGACCACGGCAGGCAGCTTGACGGCAGGAAGCAGACCCAAGACGAGCGGCACCAACACCGCCACAGTGGCTACCAAAAGGAGATCGTCGAACCTGATCAAGATGCCGGCGACCCGGGTCTGGGCCGGCGACCTTTGCCGCGCGGGGTCCGTCGTGTTCTGCCCACACCGAACATTTCATCACGCGCCCGTGCTTCCCGGGGGCCGGACAGACTGCGCCCCCTCTTCAGCGATATGGCGGTGGGCAGCGCTGGCGGCAGGTCTAGTGGGCATAGAGGGCATCACGTGCGATCCGCCTTCTCTCGGCTTGTGGTACCAGGCCGGTCTGAAAGTGTCCGAGCTATCGGCGCTTTAAGGACAGCTGCTATCTCAACCGTGTGCCATCAGTGGTCGAGTTCGCCCAACCCCCTGCGGGCATCGAACCAAGCGAGCCCCACGCCGAAGGGCCGAATCGGGTGTGACTTCCCGGGGTTGTCGACACGACCAGGCCGCCGTCGTTCTGGGCACCTCGCCAGCGTGGCCGATCGCCCCGATGCTAAGCATGTCAAGCGCCGCCGGGGTCTCCCCTCGCGCCTTAGGGACGCCTGGGGGCGGCCGCTACCACCCGTTTTGGGATCAGGCGGCTCTCGCTATGACCGGTCTGTGAGGTGAGCCGTGGCGGGTGGGCAACCCTGGTTCTAGGCACCGGAGTCGGTAAGTCCGTAGTCCGGCCGGACGAGCCCGCTGCGCCGGAATCCGGCGTACAGGGATGATGCAAGACGCGACCAGGCTGTCGATGCCCAGGAACACCCATGGAGAGGTGCCGTGGTCTGTCAGCCAACCGAAATTCATGCCGAAGAAACCGGTGATGAATGAGAGCGGCAGGAAATGGTGGCAACAATGATCAGCTGTTTGGTGGTCTCGTTTTGGCGGACGCTGATGTCGTTCTGCTCGACTGAGATTACGGCGATGTTGGCCTGCAGGACTGTGGCCAGCACGTCACGCTGGCCGACCACCTCTTCGTTGACCAGCTTCAGGTGATCGTTGACACGCTACCGGGGCGACCCAGCGCTGGCGTCGCCAGTCCGGGCGATCTCGATCTCCGCGAGAGTCGCCCGCGCGGGCGATACAGCCGACACGAAAGATCGTCCGCCGTGTGGATGACATCGAGGGCCCGACCGGCGCATCCTCATCCTCGAAACGAATCACTTCAAACCAGGAGGACCGTCAGTGAAGACCCCTTACACCCACGCCTCGCCCTCGGTCGGCGGGGCCGGTCGACCCCATCGTCGGCTGGCAACTTGGCGAGCGGCGATATTCGCCACGCTGGTCCTCGCTGCCGCAGCCTGCGGCACCAGCTCTCGCACGGCGTCACATCCCACCACCAGCGCAGCCGATACCTCCGCATCGGCCCAGTTCGCGGTCGCCGGCGACCGTATCTGCGCCGCCGAGGACAAGCAAGAGAGTACGCTCGGGCCCGGACTGATAAATCCTGACATTGTGCCAGCGCCGCGCCTCCCCAAGGCGGCCGCCTACCTCGACCAGATCGTCGCCATCCGCAACCAGGGCCTCCCTGCACTAGAGCAAATGGCCGCAGACGCCTCCGCTCCGGACAAGAATGCCCGCAGCGCCTTCGCTCTCGCCGCCCAAACCGTCATCTCCGACTACCACACCGCGGCGGTCGCGGCCCACGCCGGCAACCTGGCCCAGTTCCGAGCCGCCCTCGACAGAGTCGCCCCCGGCGGCAGGCCAAACGGCCCAAGACTTGCAAACTCTCGCTAAAGCGGCGTCAGCATTTCCATTCAAGGTCTGCGGCACCGGACCGAATCTCTGAGGCTGGCGGAGCCCGCCTCTCGAGTGCCCTGGCCATCCAGATCGACGGGGGTTGCAACTCGCAGACCCCCTTCGGTCCGCGCTCATAGACGGGCTCCGCGACCGGCCTTCGCAGGGGGCGCACACGAGCAGGTATCTCAGAAACAGCGCCCAGAAGACCGGGAATCCTCTATCTCGAGCAGGCCCCATTTGTCACGGGAGTGGTCCCACACATCGACGGTGGTCAGTCAGCGGGGGACTGATTCGCCAACTGATCTGGCCTTGTGACCAACCCCAACAGGACAGGGGCGAAAGATTGCTTGCGACAGGAGAGGTTTCCTCGCTGTCAATAGCGACCTTGGGTAGGTGAGTCGGCCGACTAGGAGGCGGCAGTAGTGGGGTCGCTCGGTGATACCTGGTCGACTGTGTTGAAGGACGTGCCCTTCGCGGGGGGAACCGGCCCTCGGAGGAGAGGGTCGTCGGTCGCGACCATCCAGCTGTGCAGGCGTACCTTCAGATCAGACAGAACACCGGCCAGGGCCGGATCGTCGATCCAGTTCACTCCCTCCGCGGGGTCGAGGCGGAGGTTGTAGAGCGCTTCCTTCGGCGGGTAGAGGTCAGCCCAGCCGGAGCGAAGGAGTACATCTTTGGTCAAGCCGTCATCCAGGTAGGCTCGGAAGTGGCGGGGCAACCCGACGAGTACTTCGAGTCGCTTCGGGCCACTGGCTTGGCGTGCCAGCCGTGTGAATATTTCCCAGGATCCCTCACTAGCCGACATTGCCGCCACACTGCCCGCGATCGACCCCGGACGGACCGAGCAACCCGGGGAATTCGAGGGCTGGTTCAAGTATGTATTGCAGCGAGGGACGTCGCCCAACGGCGTGTTCGGTAGCAAGATGATGTGGAACTACTTTGACGATTTCCGGGAGCGCGTCCGGGAGTTGCCGGGTTTGGGTGAAGCAACCCTTCACCCGGCTCTGGACGTCCTCTTTCCCAGGCTGAGGATCGTCTTTGTGCGGCGTCGTGACAAGGTGGCGCAGGCGGTGTCACTGAGGCGGGCCATCCAGACCCAACAGTGGCGCAACGAGGTGGAGCCCCCCTCCTGACGGGTTGGTCGCCCGGTGTGCTCCCTGCGGCGCCGCCGGCCTCGACGATACGGCGGCGCACTCCTCGCAGATTGATTCGGGGATGACCCCGACCTTCATGAGCACCGGGAAGGCTTTGCAAGCGAGGCAGATGCCGAAGATCGACTCCAGGCCGGCCGCGACGATGAGGGCGGCCAGAAGTTTGTACGCGGCCCGCTTCCGGCCGAGGCCAAAGTGAAGGACGGTGGCCGTGGCGGACAGGGTGAGCCCCACGACCTGGGCCAGGCGCTTAGGCGGTCCCGGCGAGTAGCGATGGTCAACGTGTAGTCGCGGGGTTATGACGCGGGTGGCCAGTTGGCCCAGGGGACTGAGAGTCGGTCCAGTCACCACTCGGGCCGCAAACCCATAGGTAAGTGGGAAAAGGATCCAGGGCTGGTCGAGGATCACCGTGGCCGACGCCATGCCGAGCACACCCCCGGCGACAACGCGAGCGGAAGTCTCGTTCACTGGATTCGGAAAGCGGAACAGGGTGAAACTCGACATGCGGGTGAGGCCTCTCTCTCCTGGCCAGCAACGGCCTGAGCATGACTGGGCCGGCTCCAGGACTATAACCCCGATTGTATTGGTTGTATTTAGGACCAGCCCGGCTGAGGTCCGAGCCAGACCCTGTGCGGAGCGGATAGCCGTCAAGCTTCGAAGTAGTGGCCCTCGTCGAGATCCTCGATCAACCCGGGATGCGTTGGCTTCCATCCGAGCAGGTCCTGCGTGTGCTGGCTGGAGGTCGGGTTGTCGAGTCCCACCAGCGGGCCCAGAAAGCCGAAGTGCTCGTTGGCGCTCTCGGGGGGGATGGATGCGAGCGGCACGTCCAAGTGGCGAGCGATGACCTCGGCGATGGACCGGAACGGCACACCCTCGTCGCCGACACCGTGAAGTCGCGAGCCTGCTGGAGCTGATTCGAGGGCCAGCCGGTAGAGCCGAGCGGCGTCCAGGGTGTGTAGCGCCGGCCAGCGGTTGGACCCGTCCCCGATGTAGGCCGACACACCCTTGTCGCGCGCCGTGTCGATGAGCCGGTGGGTGAAGCCGTGGTGATCGAGGGAGCTGTGCACCAGCGGTGGCAGCCGGACCACCGACGATCGCACGCCCTGCTGAGCGAGCGCGAACAGTTGCATTCTCCGAGTCGACCCGCGGGCCGCCCGGGGCCGCGTCCTGTTCGGTTCCGAGCCTGCCCGGTGCGTCCAACGCCAGCAGCAGCGTTCCCGAGGTGATGACGAGAGCCTTGTCAGAGCCTTCGAGCGCGCTTCCCATAGCCTGGACGGCCCGCAGGTCGTATACCGCGGCCCGGGCCAGGTCGCCGAGGTCGTGCTTGAAGGCCAGGTGAATCACTCCATCGGCGGCTTCTGCGGCTTCCCGCAGGCCGTCGAGGTCGTCGAGGTCGCTTCGGTGCGCCTTGGCACCGAGTGCATTCAGTGCCGCCGCCGAACTTTCTGAGCGGGCCAGACCGTCGACCTCGTGCCCGGCCTCGAGCAACTCGGGGACGACGGCCGATCCGATGTGACCGGAGGCGCCTGTTACGAACACGCGCATAAGAAGACCTCCACATTTTCGTGGTGGCCCGCTCACCTGAAGACACGACCACCCGATGTCAGTTACTGCCATCACCTTAGTGATGACAGCAGCTGCTGTCAACACCTGGGCTACGATCGATGCGTGGGCCGATGGGAGCCGAATGCGCGGGGCCGCCTCGAAGAGGCAGCCATGGAGCTGTATGCCGAGCGCGGGTTCGAAAGCGCCACCGTGGCCGAGATCGCCAAGCGGGCCGGGCTCACGGAGCGAACCTTCTTCCGCCATTTTTCCGACAAGCGTGAAGTCCTCTTCTACGGCTCCGGGGCGTTGCAGGATCTGCTCGTGGGCGACGTCGATCAGGCACCCCAGTCGTGGGGTTCGATGGAGGTGATCATCTCCGCGCTCGTGAAGGCCGCTTCAGAGATCTTCGAGGACCGACGGGAGTTCGCCCGCCGGCGCCAAGCCATCATCGCCGCCAACGTTGAGCTCCAGGAGCGGGAGTTGATAAAGCTGGCGACCCTCGCCGCGGAGCTCGCGGATGCGTTGCGCCGCCGAGGTGTGACGGAGCCAGAGGCCAGCCTGGCCGCCGAAGCGGGAATCTCGGTGTTCAGGATCGCCTTCCAGCGCTGGGTCGATGAGTCCGGCGATCAAACCTTGTCACAACTCATCAGACAGTCGATGGACGAGATGCAGGAAGTCACCACCCGGCGAAGGCCGGCTCGTCGCCGCTGATGTTCTGTTCCTCGAAGGTGACCGACTGCGCGACCGAAAGCATGCCGACGCAAAAATAGCGGCGGTATCAAAGGGGATCTTCGCCGTACCAGAGTTATCACCCGCTACCGCTCTTTTGCCGTGCTAACTTGCCAGCGGCGGTACCTGACCAGAGATGGGACGGGCGTCAAGGCGGGCGCCGAAGGCGCCGATCAAGAGCAGGATTTTCTCTGACCCCTGGGAGGATCGCATGCTGCGCAGGGTGATTGGACAGCGCTGGTCGTCAGCAGCAGCAGGCTTGCTAGCGGTGCTTGCGGTCTTGGTATCCGGGTTGGTGCTGATGGCTCCGGCGGCGAGCGCCGCCGCCCCCATCGTCATCGACGACTTCAACGGCAACACCGCCGGGCCCCGCACCGTCACTTTAGAGCCGACGGCCAACTCCACCACCACTCAGGCCACCTTCACCCAGGCCAACGGGCTGGGGACCATGAAGATATTCGGGAACGGGAATACGGCCGGAGCCGTGCAGTTTGACTACGACCTCCCGCATTTGGACCTGACATCGCAGGGCAACAACACCCAGTTCTTCCTGGTGTTCCCAACCATCAACCGCAGCGACGCGCAGCCGGGAGACACCGCAGCCGACATCTCCATCAGCCTCACCGGCGGGGGAATCACCGGGTCTTACTCGACCGGCATCGGCAACACGAGCAGCTTCAACGTCGTCTTGAACTTCTCGTGCAGCGTCAATCCCGTGTGTTTCACACCGCAGCCTGATTTCACCGATGTCACGCACGTCACCGTGACGGTGGCTTACCCCCAGAATGACGACCCGGGCGGGACGCTGACTGCGGTCATCGATTCGATCAACACCACCCCGACCGGTGGTGCCGTGCCCCCTCCGGCCACGCCCACGATCACGGGGCCGAGCAGCCCCGACTACGCTCCGGCCGGGACCACTCTGCAGTTCCCGGTCCACTTCAGCTCGGATGGGAACCCAGCCACTGTGTACAGCGCCAAGACCGCCGGGACCCTGGGTCCGGGCGACTTCACGGTAAGCGGTACGGCTGGCGGGGTGAGCAAGGTGGCCGTCAGCGGCTCGGCCGCTGACTACACCATTAGCGTCGGGCCCATGACGAGTTCGGGCACGGTGGTGGTATCGATGGCCGCGGGGGCGGCGGTCGACACCTGGGCTCAGCCGACGCTGGCCAGCAACGTGGTCACGTTGGACTACGAGATACCAGTCCCGCCCGCCTTCACCGGCCCGGCGCCGCCTGATGCGACTGTGGGTCAGGCCTACAGTTACCAGTTCCAGGCGGGTGGTATTCCTGCGGCCACTTACAGTTTCACGAGCGGGTCGTTGCCCAGCGGACTGACCATGGACTCCTCTGGGTTGGTGACTGGCACCCCGGCTACCGGCACCGGCGGTCTCTATCCCCTGACCGCCCAGGCCACCAACGTGGCGGGCACGGTCACAGAGTCGGTCCAGTTGACCGTGAACGAGGCGCCGGCTTTCACCAGTTCGGCTCCGCCTGCGGCGGTGGTCGGGTCTGCGTACACCTTTACCTTTACCGCGAGCGGTTTCCCGGCCCCGACGTTCAGCATCACCGGGACGCTGCCCTCCGGGCTGAGCCTGGACTCCTCCACCGGGGTACTGTCCGGAACTCCCGCAGCGGGCTCCGGTGGTACCTACAGCCTGGTCGCGCACGCCACCAACAGCACGAGCACGGCGGACCAGAGCGTGGTCCTCGACGTTAACGAAGCGCCCGCCTTCACCGGCCCGCCCCCGCCTGATGCGACTGTGGGTCAGGCCTACAGTTACCAGTTCCAGGCGGGTGGTATTCCTGCGGCCACCTACAGTTTCACGAGCGGGTCGTTGCCCAGCGGTTTGACGATGGATGCTTCCGGATTGGTGACCGGCACGCCGGCTACGGGTACGGGCGGCTTGTATCCCCTGACTGTCCAGGCGGCTAATTTGGTCGGCTCGGTCACAGAGTCGGTCCAGTTGACCGTAGACGAGGCGCCGGCTTTCACCAGTCCGGCTCCGCCTGCGGCGGTGGTCGGGTCTGCGTACACCTTTACCTTTACCGCGAGCGGTTTCCCGGCCCCGACGTTCAGCATCACCGGGACGCTGCCCTCCGGGCTGAGCCTGGACTCGTCCACCGGGGTACTCTCCGGAACTCCCGCAGCGGGCTCCGGTGGTACCTACAGCCTGGTCGCGCACGCCACCAACAGCACGAGCACGGCGGACCAGAACGTCGAACTGATGGTAGACAAGGCACCCAGCATCACCAGCGCTGACCTGGCTGTCTTCCAGGTCGGCGTGGCCGGCACGTTCACGATCCAGACCACCGGCTTCGCCTCCCCGACAATTGCCGAGTCCGGCGCCCTGCCAGCCGGCTTGAACTTCACCGATAACGGTAACGGCACCGCGACCATCTCCGGTACGCCTGCCGCAGGCACTCAGGGCCCCACGATTGTGAACCTTACGGCCACCAATCAGACCGGCGTGGCCCAGCAACAGTTGACGGTCCAGGTCGACCTGGCTCCCGCCATCACCAGCCCGGACAGCGTCATCTTCGTGGTCGGAACCGCCGGTTCCTTCACGGTCCAGACGACCGGCGTTCCCAATCCGACGCTGTCGGAAAGCGGGGCTTTGCCTGCGGGCTTGACCTTCATTGACAACGGCGACGGCACGGCCACCATCTCCGGTACGCCGGCGGCTGGCTCGGCTGGCCCCTACCAAGTCGTCATCACAGCCAGCGCCCCTCAGTTGCCCGACGCCACCCAAACCCTGACCCTCAAAGCAAAGGAAGCCCCCGTCTTCACCAGCGCTAATTCGGCCAGCTTCCAGGTGGGCGTGAACGGCACCTTCACCGTCTCGGCGTCCGGCTTCCCAACCCCCTCGTTCACTCTGACCGGCACCCTGCCCGCGGGCCTGACGTTCGCCGACAAGGGGAACGGCACCGCCACCATCTCGGGTACTCCGGCGGCCGGTGCTGCGGGGACCTACACGGTGACCGTCAACGTCACCAACGATATGGCCGACCCATCCCAGTCCCTTACTGTCACTGTCCTGCCGGCGAGCTCGCCGCCCTCGAGCGGAACGCCGGCCGCAGGAAACACTGAGCTCGCCAGCAACCCGGTGGCCACCGCCAGCCCGACCGAGGCGGCAAGCGAATCTACCGCCACGGCGCTGCCCTCGACCGGTATCAATGTCGAGCTCCTTTTGGTGGCAGCTCTCGGTCTGGTCTCGCTGGGTGCCGCGCTGCTCATCTTCGCCCGGGCCGGGCGATCGCGCCGGGCGAGCGGGCCCGTCTAGGAGCCAGGATTCGCGCCATCGGCTCGGCGAGGGCGGCGCCGAGCGGTGGCAATCTTTGACCCAAGCGGCATATGCCCCGACGGAGGATCGGGTGTTACGGTCACCAGAGGAGGTGATGGCCACATGATCGAGGATGTCGAGGCCATCAAGCAGCTGAAGGCGCGGTACTTCCGCACTATGGACACCAAGGACTGGGCCGGAATGCGTCAGGTGTTCGCGGACGATGTCGTCGTCGACACGACGGAATCGGGTGGCAACGTGGTCGCCGGCGCCGACGAGTTCATAACTTTCCTGCGGGGAACGCTGAAGGATGTGATCACCGTCCATCAAGGTCACATGCCGGAGATCAGCCTGACGTCGCCGACAACGGCGACGGGCATCTGGGCCTTGCAGGACATCTTGAAGTGGCCGAACGGATCCGAGATGTACGGCTACGGGCACTACCACGAGACTTACGAATTGGCAGACGGGGACTGGCGCATCAAGAGTCTGAAGCTGACCCGCCTGCGTACGGACTTCGTGGGCACGGCTGGGGGATAAGCGTCAGAACGGAGTCGGTATGTACCGCAGCGGTAGGCTCGGCTGCACGTAACCCTTGGGCTGCTGGCGCTTCGGCAGAGTGACCTCCCGGGGTTTCACCGGCTCGTAGGGGATCTGGCTGAGCATGTGGCTGATTATGTTGAGCCGGCCTCGCATCTTGTCGTCGGTCCGGGCGATGTACCACGGAGCCCATGCCGTGTCGGTCGCGAGGAACATGGTGTCTCTCGCTCTCGAGTAGTCATACCAACGGCTATACGATTTCAAGTCCATATCAGAAAGCTTCCACACCTTGCGGGGGTCGTTGATGCGGCTCTCGAGTCGCCGCGTCTGCTCATCGGCACTCACTTCGAGCCAGTACTTCAACAGCAGGATCCCCGAGTCGACCATGGATTTCTCCACTTCCGGAACCTGGGCCAGAAACCTTGTGGTCTCTTCGGGGCTGCAGAAGCCCATAACTGGTTCGACGCCTGCCCGGTTGTACCAGCTGCGATCGAAGATGACGACCTCGCCGGCGGCCGGCAGGTGAGGGATGTAGCGCTGCAAGTACATCTGTGACTTCTCCCGCTCGGTCGGAGCTGAGAGGGCGACTACGTGGAACACCCGGGGACTGACCCGCTCGGTGATCCGCTTGATGGTACCCCCCTTCCCGGCCGTGTCCCGACCCTCGAAGACCACGCAGATCTTGGCCCTCGTCGCCTTCACCCACTCCTGCACCGCCACCAACTCGCCGTGCAGGAGCCTCATCTCCCGCTCGTATTCCTTACGCTTCATCTTGGCGGGCTCAGAGCCTTGATCGTCCTGATCAGCGTCGGCCAGTCGCGCTCGCAGGGGGATGTCGTTCGGCTGGGAACGCTTCTTCTTGTTGTTGGCCATCTGCACAACCCTCCGATCCCCGAGTCCATCAGCGGGCGGTGCTGGACCTTAGCGCTTGGGCGGGTCACGGCGGACGCCCTCGGCCGGCCATTGAGTCAGGTGCAGCAAGTGAGTTGCGTCGAATTAGCCGCCATCAGGGGGATGGGTGGAAGGGGATAACCCCTCCACCTCATCCCCCTTAAGAGGCACCTCTGGCGAGGTGAGAGGTAGAGAAACAAGAGAACCTAAGACTCGAGAATCGAAGCTTTCTGCTGTTGAAATTCCTCGTCGGTGATAACGCCTCGATCCTTCAAGTCGGCCAGCTTGGATAGTTGGTCGGCTGACGACGTCTGCGCCGTCTCCTGCACATACTGGCGGAACTGTGACTCTTGCTGTTGGGCCTGCTGGACGGCGCGCTCGTGCATGCTCTGACCCCGGAAGATGAGATAGAAGAGGATTCCGAGGAAGGGCAGGATGATCACGAAGACCACCCACAAGGCCTTCGCCCAGCCGGACAGGTCCTGACTGCGGAAGATATCGACAAAGATGGTTATGAGCAGCCAGATCCAGATGAAGAAGAGAAAGAACCAGAGCATGGTCCAGAACACATCTAACAACGGGTAACTCGACGCGAGTAGGGGCATCAGCATCCTTTCTATGGTTCTCCGACCGCGGCCGAACAGTCTTCCATATCTCCCATCTCGAGGCGTCGATACCGCGTCGGATGAGTTCCAGTTCGACGCAACCCGCGGCCCGGCTCATCAGGGGCGCCAACGACGTTGCGGTGGTACTCGCTAGCCTGCTCGAGGCGGACAGTGGCGTGTAGAGGAGGTCCATTGAGCAGGTTGTGTGCGTTCGTGGCGGTAGCGTGTGCACTCCTCGTAGCTGCGTGCGGGTCCGCGCACAAGTCCGCATCACCGACCACGACCGCGCCGCCAGAGGCCGGCTCGACGCCCACTACAGCGGCAGCAGCCACCGTGCCGGTCACGGCCTCCCATGCGCCGTCGACGACATCGGCGGCACCGAGTTCGACCACTACTCAGCCTCCCGCCCAGACGACGGGGGCGGTGGGCAACGGGACCAAGTATCTGGCCATCGTGACTCCTCTCACTGGGGCCCTCGAGTCGGCTCCAGGTGACCCGACAGCCGCACAGCTCGACCAGTACGCATCAGAGCTGAAGTCGGCCGAGGCGCAGTTGTCGGCGATCGGCTGGCCGGGCCAGGCCGAGGCTGACATTCGCACCTTGGCCGGCGAGCTCGGGCCGCTGGCCGCCGACATGGCTCACGGAGATGCCGGCGCCGCGAGCAGGGCGGCCGCCACATTGGCCTCGGCGTCGGTGACCATCCGGTCCGACCTGGGGCTGCCCTCGAATACGCGCTAGACGGCTACAGAGTCATATTCGGAAGAACAGGTTGGCGAAGCGTTCGGCGACCGCGCGGGAAGATACCTGACGTGCTCACTAGCGAAGAGCGGTTCCTCACCACTCACGCCGGCAGCCTCCCCCGGCCGGCCCCTTTGGCCGGTCTTCATGGGCGGCGCAGCCGGGGGGAGACCGTGGACCCCCGAGAGCTGGCCCTTGCCGTCGAGGAGGCCACCGCTCAGGTGGTGGCGGCGCAGGTGTCCGCCGGCATCGATGTAGGCAATGACGGGGAGCAGGCGCGCGAAAGCTTTGTCACCTATGTCCAGCACCGCATGTCCGGCTTCGGCGGCCAGAGCGAGCGGTCGGAGAAGCGCGACCTGCTCGACCATCCTGACTTCGTGGCCCTGACCCGCAACCGTGGGGGCCAGGTGAGTCTCATGACGGCCCCAGCCGCCAAAGGCGAAGTTGCCTACCGCACTACGGCCGAGGTCGAGGCGGAGTGCTCCCTCGTCGCGGATGCACCCTTTGCCGAGACTTTCATGACCGCGGCGTCTCCCGGGATAGTGGCATCTGTGATGCAGAACCAGTACTACGAGTCGATGGCCGAATACCTGAGGGCGGTGGCTGAGGCCATGGCGGTGGAGTACCGCTACATCGTCGAGCGCGGCCTGCTGCTTCAGATCGACGCGCCGGACTTGGCCCTGGAGCGTCATCAGCTCTTTGCCGAGCGGCCGCTCTCCGATTTCATCGAGTGGGCCGAACTGGTCGTGGGCGTCATCAACGGTGCCCTGGCCGGGATCGACCCGAGCCGGGTCCGCCTGCACGTCTGCTGGGGAAACTACGAAGGGCCTCACACCCATGACGTCGCTCTCGCCGACATCCTGCCCGTCCTGTACCGGGCCAACGTAGGGGCCCTGGTCCTCTCCATGGCCAACGGCCGCCACGCCCACGAGGTGCAATGTTTGGCCCGTCAGCCCTTGCCTGACAGGTGGCTCTTGGTAGCCGGCGCGATCGATACGACCAGCAACATCGTCGAGCATCCGGAAGTGGTCGCCGACCGCCTGGTCCGGGTCAGCGAGGCCGTCGGTGATCCCCGCCGAGTCATCGCGGGCACGGATTGCGGGTTCGACACCTCCGCCGGAATCGGGGACATCGCCCCGTCCGTGGCGTGGGCCAAGCTCCGCGCCCTGCGGGCCGGGGCCGACCTGGCCACGTCCCGGCTCTTCTGACGCGCACTCCCTTGACATTGCCCGGCGGGCGGCGAGCAACTAGACAGGCGGCTCCAAACCAGACAGGGGACGGACGAAATGCTCGAGAAGGGTGACAGGATCCTGGTCACCGGGGCCAGCGGCTTCATCGGCTCCGCTCTCACCCGCGCCTTGGTCCAAGACGGTCATCAGGTCGTAACGCTGGTGGAGCCGGGGGGCGACGTCCGCAACCTCGAAGGGCTAGCCGTCGAACGCGTCGCCGGCGATCTACGCCGTTCCTCCGACGTGCGTGATGCCATGCGGGGCTGCCGGGCTGTTTTCCACGTGGCCGCTCTCTACCGCTTTTGGGCCCCTCGCCCACGCGACTTCTACGACATCAACGTCATCGGTACTCGCAACGTTCTCGAGGCGGCGCGCGCCGCCGGGGTGGAGCGGACGGTGTTCACGAGCACGGTGGGCACGTTGGGGCTCGAGCCGGGCGCGCCACCCGCGGATGAGACGTGCTTTCCCGACGTGAGTCACCTCTTCGGTTCCTACAAACGCTCCAAGTACGTGGCCGAGCACGAGGTGTTGAGAGCCGTGGCCGAGGGCCTGCCGGCGTCCATCGTTCTTCCCACCTTTCCTCTGGGCCCGGGCGACCGGGTCCCAACCCCCAGCGGGCGGCTGGTGCTCGACTTTCTGAACGGTCGCATGCCGGGCTATGTCGACACGGTCCTGAATGCGGTCCACGTCGACGACGTGGCGCGCGGCCACATTCTCGCTCTGGAGCGGGGCGCGGTCGGTCGCAGCTACATCCTGGGCGGAACCAACTTGTCCCTACGCGAGCTGCTCGCTGACCTGGCCGCTGTGACCGGGCTTCGGCCACCGACCTGGCACGTCCCGCGGTCGCTCACCCTGGGAGCGGCCTGGGTCTCCGACACGATCGAGGGCCGGCTGCTGCGACGCCATCCCGCCATCCCGCTCGAGGCTGCCCGTATGTCCACCACCCGCATGGCCTTCGATGATTCGAGGGCCCGGCGGGAGCTCGGCTACCACTCCCGGCCGCCTGCAGAGGCCATCGAGGCGTCGGCCCGCTGGTTCTTCGACAACGGTTACGTTCACCGCCGGCGCCGCTCCAAGCTGGCCTGGACGGGCGAGAGCATCGACGCTCAGAAGCGGTCCAGTTCCCGCGACAGCTGATCGAGGCCCATCCCGCCCAGGTTGAGGGCGAAGTGGTGGAAGGACTTGAGGTCGAAGCCGGCGCCGTTGCGAGCCTTGGCGGCATCCCTGCCGTCGAGCCACACCCGTTCGCCCACCTTGTATGAGATGGCCTGGCCCGGCAGCCCCAGGTACCGGTCCACTTCCGAAGCCATGAAGTCGGCGGGAAAGCAGGAACGCTCGATCACGAACGGGAGCGCCAGCTCCGGTGTCCAGCGTTCGCCCGGGTGATAGCGCTCACCGGACGGTATGGCCAGCTCCAGATGCAGGCCGATGTCAACGATCACCCGCACGGCCCGCATGGCTTGGGCCGACAGCATGCCCAGTTCGTAAGCGGGATCTGCCAGGTAGCCGAGCTCACCCATGAGTCTCTCGGCGTAAAGGGCCCAGCCCTCCCCGTGCCCGGAGACAAAACCGGCCAGTCGCTGGAAGCGATTCAGCCGGTCGGCCAGATAGCGCACCTGGCCGACCTGAAGGTGATGGCCCGGGACCCCCTCGTGGTAGCAGATCGACACCTCGCGCCAGAGCGGGAACCGGGTCTTCCCCAGAGTTGGGTACCAGGTCCGGCCGGGCCGGGACAGGTCCTCGCTCGGCCCTGTGTAGTACATGGCGGCGGCTCCCCCGGGAGGGGCGATCATGGCCTCGCACCGCCTGATCGGTTCCGGAATGTCGAAATGCACGCCTTCGAGGGATGCGATGGTGGTGTCGATCAGGTCCTGGTTCCAGCGCTGGAATTCCTCTACGCCCTCGATCAGATGGCCCGGGTCTGCTTCGAGGTGCGCTATAGCTTCGGGCAGGGCGGATCCGGGGCGGATCTCGTGAGAGACCGCGGCCATGCGCTCCTCGATGCGGTACAACTCGGCCCACCCGTACTCGTAGGTCTCGTCGAGGTCGAGGACCGATCCGGTGAAATAGCGAGCCGCCAGGCCGTAGCGTTCACGACCCACCGCGTCCGCAGTCGCCGCCTCGGGCAGATAGCTCTGGCGGAGCCAGGTCCCGAAGTCCAGGAAGGCCTGCGCCGCCGCCCGGGCGCCCCCACCCAGTTCGTTTCCGCTGGGCCCACCCGGGTAGCGCCCGACCAGTTGATCGAAGAACGATGACCCGCCGGCACTCCGCCCGCCCCAGACGTCGCACTGCGCGGCGCAGGCCTGGACCTGCCGGCGGGCGCTGACGAGCTGACGGGACAGGCCCTCCTCGAGCGTCGCTCTCCAGCCGGCTAGCGACTCGGGTACGGCGCGCAGGCGGGCGGCCCCGATCTGCCAGTCCTCCTCGCTCTCGAACCTCATCAGGTCGAAACTTCTCCGGACGGAATCCTGCGGGCTGAACAGGACCCGCAGCGCCCGGTATTGGTCGCCCGCTTCGTACAGGTCCAGGTCGGCCTGCAGCCGCTCCTCCATCACATCGGCGGCCGTCCGCTCAGCGGGGGAGACATCGGATCGGGCGAGTTCCGACAGCACCCGTCGTTGGAGTTCGGCCCGG
The DNA here is from genome assembly GCA_963851245.1 of uncultured Acidimicrobiaceae bacterium. Taxonomy (GTDB): domain Bacteria; phylum Actinomycetota; class Acidimicrobiia; order Acidimicrobiales; family Palsa-688; genus CAWKOH01. The sequence goes on from CAWKOH010000002.1 coordinate 27,468, forward strand.
GCCGCATGGCCGTTGGGCGACAGGTCGGGCAGGCGGTCATCGTGACCGGGGACGCCCCAGGATGTCGCCGCCACCGGGTCCAGGGCCGCCATCTGTTCTATGTAGCTGTCTGCGACCTCCCGGACGCTGGCCAATTCGGTGCTCCTCGAGTAGTCGCTTCGACGGACAGAGCCTGCTCCATCCCGGATTATGCCGCATTCACTCTCACTGGTTCCGGCGGGCGGCGGCAGCCTGAACGGCGGCATCGACCGCCTCCTCCGCCGTCGCCACTCTGACCGGCCCCTCTACCGCGGCGCCGCTGCGGTCGACGATCGACCACCCTCGCAAGGAGACCACCGGGAGGTCCAGGCGGCAGGCCAGCGCCACTTCGCTCAGCGTTCCCCAGCTGCCTCCCACCGCCACCACCGCGTCGCTGGCCCTGATCACCAGGCCGTTGCGCAACTCTCCCAACCCCGTGGCCACGGCCATGGTTACGTACTCGTTGGCGTCGCCACGATCGCGTCCCGGCAGTATGCCGAGGACCTGGCCCCCGGCCCCGGACGCTCCCAGCGCGGCCGCCTCCATCACCCCGCCGAGCCCACCGCACACGACGGTGCCGCCCCGCGCCCCGATGAGACGGCCGACTTCGAGTGCCAGCTCATAGCAGTCCGGTTCGGGATCCGAGGGGCCAACGACGGCCACGTACGGCCAAGCGTCTCGCATGGGCATAGCTTGCCGGGCGGCGATGGCTGTCCCCCCAAACCTTAGTTGAGCGAATGGTTCACTAATCGAACTAATGGGTACTCTGGGGGGATGGTGCCGAGCGATTCGACCGCGAGAGACGCCGTCGAGGCTGACCGGGCGCGCCCGACGCAGGTGATCCGGGCGCTGGCCCGGGTGTCGTCGTTTCTGGAGAAGTCATCGACCGAGCTGAGCCTGGCCCACTACCGCGTGCTGTCGGCCATATCGTCGGGTGACGAGCGGGCTTCGAGGATTGCCGGCCGGCTGGCTCTGGGCAAGCCCGCCATAAGTGCGGCGGTGACTTCGCTGTGCCAGAGAGGTCTGCTCAGCCGGGTGGACGTCGAAGGAGACCTCCGGGCCGCCAAGCTGCGCCTGACTTCTGAGGGTCAGGCTCTCCTGGCCCGGGCGGAGACCGAGATGGCCGGCCGCCTGGATCAGGTCGCCTCCAGGGTGGCGGACCCCGCCGCCGTTATGGACTCCCTCGTGCAGCTGGCCTCCGCCATCGAGGAGGTGCGCGCCGAGCGGGTCGCCTCCCGCGCCGGTGCGAGCGGAAGTTGAGCCGGTTCTCCGGCTGGTCGGTTTCTGGCTGGTCGGTCTCAGGCTCGCCCGGCTGGGTCCGCCGGCTGTGGGGCTACATGGTCCGGCATCGTCGCGATCTGGCGCTGGCAATGGGTGCCGCCGTGCTCGGAAGTGCGTGTCAGGTCGTGGTGCCTCTGGTCGAGCGGCAGATCGTCGACAACGTCATCGTGAGCCGAACCTCGGCCCTATGGCCCTGGTTGCTGGGCTTGGTTCTGCTGGCCGCGGCGGCGTTCGGGCTGGCCTACATCCGCCGGTACCGCGGTGGGCGCGTCGGCCTCGCGGTCCAGTACGACCTGCGCAATGCCATGCACGACCATCTGCAGGAACTGGACTTCGACAACCTCGACCGCATGCCGACCGGACAGCTGGTGGCCCGAGCCAACTCGGACTCGACCCTCGTGCAGGGTCTGCTGAACTTCTTCCCGATCATGAGCGGCAACGTCCTGCTGATGCTGCTGTCCCTGATCATGATGATCTATCTCTCGCCGAAGCTGGCGATCGTTTCCGTGGTGATCGCCCCGGCCCTGGTGATCGTCTCCTACCGTATGCGCTGGCGGGTTTTTCCGGCCACCTGGGACGGTCAGCAGCGCGAAGGTGACCTGGCCCAAATCGTTGACGAAGACGTCAACGGTGTCCGCGTCGTCAAGGCCTTCGGGCAGGAAGGCCACGAGTTGGGTCGCCTCGCCGAGTCGGCCCAGGTTCTCTACGGATCGCAGATGCGTGCGGTGCGACTCCAGTCTCGTTACCAGCCCGTACTCGAGGCGATCCCGGCCGTCGGTCAGGTCTGCGTGCTCGCCTTTGGCGGTTGGTTGGTGCTGCACCATGAGATGACGCTGGGAACCTTTCTCGCCTTCTCCACCTACATCGCGCAGATGGCGGCTCCGGCTCGGCAGCTGGCCGGGGTCCTGACGATCGGCCAGCAGGCCCGGGCCGGGATAGAGCGCATCTTCCAGCTGCTGGACCTGAAGCCGGCCATCGCCGACCCTCCGGAAGCGATCGAACTGCCGGTCCTGGAAGGGGAGATCAGGTTTTCGGAGGTCGACTTTGCTTACCCGGACGGCGTTCCGGTCCTGGATGGCTTCGATCTGACCGTGGCGGCAGGCGAGCGCGTCGCCATCGTCGGTCCCAGCGGGAGCGGGAAATCGACGGTGGCCACGCTGGTGTCACGCTTTCGCGACCCCACCGGCGGCGCGGTCACGGTCGATGGTCATGACCTGAAAACGGTGACACTGCGCTCACTGCGCCGCCAGATCGGAGTGGTCTTCGAGGAGAGCTTCCTGTTCTCGGAATCGGTCCGCTACAACATCGCCTACGGCCGCCCCGACGCCACTGACGAGCAGATCGAGGCCGCCGCTCGGGCGGCCGCCGCTCACGACTTCATCCAGGATCTCCCTCGGGGCTACGACACCATGGTCGGCGAGCGCGGACTATCACTCTCCGGTGGCCAGCGGCAGCGCATCGCCCTGGCCCGGGCGATCCTGTTCGATCCCCGCATTCTGGTGCTTGACGATGCCACCAGCGCGGTCGATGCCAACACCGAGGCATCCATCCACCAGGCCTTGCGCCACGTCCTCGCCGACCGCACCACCATTCTGATAGCTCATCGCCGCTCCACCCTCGATCTGGCTGACCGCATTGCCGTCGTCGCTGAGGGCCAGGTGGTCGAGCAGGGGACGCACGCCCAGCTGCTGGCGACCAGCGCCCTGTACCGCTCGCTCCTAACCGGTCTGGAGCTCGAGCCGGTCATAGCCGCGGGCGACCGGATCGAGGCGCTGGCCACGATGACCCACGGCTCCGACGCCGGTGATGGGGCGGCCCCCGCTCCGGTCGTCGACGGGCGGTACGGAGCCGGCCCCAGAGCCGGGCCGCCGCGGGTCGTCGGGGCGCCCAGCATCGGTCCTGGCCTCGGTCGGGGCGGGGGAGGGTGGCGGCTGAACCTGGCCCCCACCCCGCAGTTGCTGGCGCGGGTGGCCGCCCTGCCGCCCATTCGAGATGCAGCCGAGGTGGACCTCGATCGCGAGTCGCGCCACGAACGGCGGTTCACCTTGGGCCGTCTCCTCGCCGGTTTCCGCCGCCCATTGGCCATAGGTCTGCTCCTCGTGATCCTCGATGCGGTGGCGGCGCTGTCGGGACCAGTGCTGGTCAAGACCGGCATAGACAACGGAGTGGCGCAAGGCTCCGAAGCGGTGCTGTTACTGGCCTCGACGGTCTTCCTGGCCGTGACCCTGGTGGACCTCGTCGTCGAGATCGGCGAGACGTTCGTCACTGGCCGGGCGGCCCAGCGGATCATGCTGTCGCTGCGGATAAGGATCTTTGCCCAGCTGCAGCGGCTGTCACTGGACTACTACGAGCGCGAGATGGCCGGGCGGATCATGACTCGCATGACCACCGACGTCGATCAATTCGAGTCCCTGATCGAGAACGGGCTGCTTTCCGCGCTGGTGTCCTTCGTCACCTTCGTCGGCGTGGGCGTGGCTCTGGTGGTGATAAACCGCACTCTTGGCCTGGCCACCTTGACAGTCGGCGTGCCGCTCGCAATAGCCACGATCGTCTTCCGCCGGCGGGCGGCCCATCTCTACGACCAGGCCCGGGAGCGGGTGGCGATCCTTAACGCCGACTTCCAGGAGAGCCTCTCCGGGGTGCGGGAGTCGCAGGCCTTCGTCCACGAGGGCTTGACCATCAGGCGGTTCCATGGCCTTGGGCGTGATTACCTCGAGTACCGGGTCGCAGCCCAGAGGTTGGTGGCGATCTATTTCCCCTTCGTGCAGTTCCTCTCAGGCGTCGCCGACGCCATCGTGCTCGGCGTCGGAGCCGTGTTGATCGGGGAGGGGCGGCTCAGCGCCGGCGCCCTCATCGCTTTCATCCTGTATATAGATCTGTTCTTCTCGCCGATCCAGCAGCTCTCCCAGGTGTTCGACTCCTGGCAGCAGACCCGGGTGTCGGTGGGCCGCATCGCCGAACTGATGGCACTTGACTCGCTGACCCCTGCGGCCGACCACCCTCAAAGCCCGGGCCGGCTGCGAGGGAAGATCGTCCTCGAAGGGGTCCGATTCGCCTACCCGGCGAGGCCGGATATAGCAGTCAGTGCCAGACCCCAGCGTGGTCCAGCTGACGCCCGTTCTCTGCAGTCACCCGATGCGCTGTTCGCCAGACCGCCCGAAGCTCTCAGGGGCGTGGATCTGCACATCGCACCGGGTGAGACGGTAGCTCTGGTCGGCGAGACCGGAGCCGGCAAGTCGACCGTTGTGAAGCTCCTGGCCCGCTTCTACGACCCCGACCAGGGCCGGGTGTGCTACGACGAGCGCGATCTGCGATCCCTGGATCTGAGGGCGTTCCGCCGGCAGCTCGGATACGTGCCGCAGGAAGGCTTCCTCTTCACCGGCACCATCCGGGACAACATCGCCTACGGACGGCCGGACGCCGGCTACGCGGCGGTAGAGGCGGCGGCTCGCGCTGTCGGCGCCCACGACTTCATCGTGCAACTGCCCGGCGGGTATGGGCACGAGATCTCAGAGCGGGGGCGCTCGCTGTCGGCCGGCCAGCGCCAGCTCATCGCGCTGGCTCGGGCCGAGCTTGCCGACCCGGCGGTGCTCCTGCTGGACGAAGCGACATCGAACCTCGACATGCTCACCGAGGCTCGGGTCACGGCGGCCATGCAGGAGGTGGCTCGGGGCCGGACCACCATCGTCATAGCCCACCGCCTGCAGACGGCGCAGCGCGCCGACCGGATCGCGGTGCTGCACCAGGGCCGCGTAGTGGAGGTCGGCTCCCACGACGAGCTGATGGAAGCTGACGGCAAGTACGCGTCGATGTGGAAGGTGTTCGAGCTGGCCGGTACGGCCTAGGCGGGGGCTGAGGGTAGGGTGGCTGAGGATATGGTGACAGTCGTGAGGAGCGATCTGACCGAGGCGACGCCCGGCGAGTGCGAACTGGACGGTGCCGGACTGACAGGCGGTCTAGCTCTCTCGGCCGAGGGTGCCGATGACGATGTAACCGACGACGAGCTCACGGCCCTGGCCCTGGCTTGCGACCCGGATGAGCCTCTCGATCCGGAGGCCACTCCCCTCGATCTGTACTCGGCGCAGTCCTTCGGTCTGCTGCCCGGGTGGTACATGCCCCCGGTCACCGCCGGCGGATCCCGACGCTGGCAGACGCCCGTCGTGGTAGCCATCATCGCAGCCTTTTTGCTCATCGACGCTCTGGGTCTTTGCATCACCTACGGGCAGCTGATCGCGGCCTGAACCCCTAGAGGTTCCGCTCGCAAGAAGAGTCGCGGTGCAACTCTCGATCGTCGCCGCTGTCTTCCCGATCATCTTCCTGGGGGAGCTTCCAGACAAGACGATGTTCGCTTCGCTCGTCATGTCCACCCGGGGCCGCCCTCTTTCGGTTTGGCTCGGGGCTGCGGGCGCGTTCGTCGTGCACGTGGTGATAGCGACCACGATCGGGGTGGCGCTGTTCCATCTGCTGCCGCACCAGGTGCTCGACGCCGTCGTGGCCCTCATGTTTCTCGCCGGGGCCGGCCTGGCCCTGCTGGAGGCCAGGAAGGCCCGCGAGGAAGAGGAACTGGTCGAGCGGGAAGCGCTGACCGGGCGCCGGGTGGTGACCGTGGCCTTCGTGGTCATCTTCCTGGCCGAGTGGGGCGACGTGACACAGCTGCTGACCGCCAACCTGGCCGCCCACTACCACTCGGCCCTGTCGGTCGGCGCCGGCTCAGTTCTGGCCCTGTGGGCGGTGGCGGCCCTGGCGGTCATGGGTGGTCAGAGCATCCTGCGGATTATCGACATCCGGACGATTCGGATCGTCACCGCCGTGGTACTGGTCGGCCTGGCCGGGTGGGCCGCCTGGCTGGCGTCCCAGTAGCTCAACGGGCGGCCCTACAGTCGCAATCGTCGTAGTAGGCCAGGGAGGTGCCGTCCCGTGCAGCGTGCCGACAGTGACCGCAACCGGTTCGCTCGAGACCTTTTCCAGCCCCTGCCGCACCGTTACGACCGCCTGGCCGAGATCCTTTCTTTCGGTCAGAACCGTAGGTGGAGGCGAGCCATGGTGGATCCGGTCGTCTCCACCTCACCAGCCCGGGTCGTCGACGTGGCCTCGGGGACCGCCGGGGTGGCGCTTCAGTTGGCCCGCCGCACGGCCGCCGAGGTGACCGGGGTAGACCTGACCGAGGGGATGCTCCGAGAGGGTAAGCGCAAAGTCGACGCCTCCGACCTCCAGGGCCGCATCCACCTGGCTCTGGGCCGCGGAGAGCAGCTGCCCTTTCCCGACGCCGCGTTCGACGCGCTGACGTTCACCTATCTGCTCCGCTACGTCGACGACCCGCAGGCCACGCTCCGAGAGCTGGCCCGGGTGGTTAGGCCGGGCGGCGTGATCGCCAACCTGGAGTTCCTGGCTCCTCCCAATCCTCTGTGGCGAGCGCCGTGGTGGCTCTACACCCGGTCGATCCTGCCGGCGGCGGGGTGGGTCACGGGCGGAAGGGACTGGTACCGGGTCGGCCGCTTCCTCGGTCCGAGCATCTCCCGCCTGTACCGGAAGTATCCGATGCCTTCCCTGGTGGCGATGTGGGAGCTAGCCGGGGTCGAGCAGGTCCAGGCCAAAGTCATGAGCCTGGGCGGGGGACTCGTCATGTGGGGGAGCCGGCGCCGTGACTGATCCCGGGGCCCGGGACGTCACCGGGGCGGCCGGGCCGGGCCCGGACGACGGCACGGCGGAGGCTTACGAGGCGGCCTTCTACGCGGTCGCCCCGGGTGGGTGGCGGGACTACTGGAACCTGCTTCACCCGCCCTATACGGCCTGGCACCTGGCCTATGTGGTCATCGGGGCCTGCCTCGCTCCGGTCGTAAGCACGAGCCGCCTCGTCGCCACCCTGCTGGCGTTCTTCGCCGCCGTCGGGCTGGCGGCCCACGCCCTGGACGAGCTGCGCGGGCGCCCTTTGCACACCCGTATTCCGACCTCGGTCCTGATCGGATTGGCTGCCGTGGGCTTGGCGGGGGCTCTGGCCCTGGGCCTGGCCGGGCTCTCCCGGGTCGGGTGGGCGCTGATCCCGTTCCTGGTCATCGGGCCGGTCCTCGTGATCTCCTACAACCTGGAGTTGTTCGGCGGCCTGGTCCACACCGACGCCGGGTTCGCGGCTGCCTGGGGCGCCTTCCCCGTCCTCACGGCCTACGTGGCCCAGACCGGCCGGTTGGCGATCGGCGCCGTGCTGGGTGCAGTGGCCGCCTACTTCGTGTCGCTGGCTCAACGCCGGCTGAGCAAGCCGGCCCGATTGCTACGCCGCCGGGTCGCCCACGTGGAGGGACGGCTGGAGATGCACGACGGGGACATCGTTGCTGTGGATCAGCAAGCCTTGCTGGCACCCCTGGACCAGGCGTTGAGCGCCTTGTCGTGGGGCATCGTGTTGCTTGCCGCCGCTTTGGCCGCGGCCCGGCTGGGCTGACCGACGCCCCGCTGGCTGATCGACACAGGGGGGCGACTGGACCCTCAGCCGGTGGGCTCGACGCGCTGGTGCCCGCACCCGAATGCACGGGAGCGGGCTACCTGGCGCGGAGCGGCCCGGCCGGCCGTCGGCGCCCAGCGCGGGAGGATGACCCAGGCGACCGACGGCGAACGGGATCAGGCCGGGGGACCGCTGCCGAGGACGACGGTGCCGGTGTGCGACTGACCCGAGCTGTCCACCCAGCTGACCTGGATCTTGTTGCCGGGGTGGTAGCCCACCAGGATGTCGCTGATATCGGTGGGAGAGCTGACGCTCTGGCCCGCCACCGAAGTGATGGTGTCGCCGGCGGCCAGACCGGCCTGGGCGGCGGCGCCTCCGCTGACGACACTGCTGATGCTCAGACCGGAGGCCGAGCTGGAGTTGCCCGAGCCATCCGAGCCGCCGAAGAAGCCACCGAACCCACCGAACCCACCGGAGGAGCCCGATGAACCCTGGCTGTTCGAGGAGCTCTCGAACAGGACGCCCAGCATGGCGGTAGTGCCGACGTGGGTCGTAGAGGTGCCCTTGCCGGACTCGATCTGATGGACGATCGAAAGCGCCTCGCTGATCGGAATGGCGAATCCCTGCGTGTCGCCTGAACCGGAGGAGAACTGGGAGGAGCTGCTGGACGAAGCCGCTGTGTCCATGCCGATCACCTGCCCGGACATGTCGACGAGAGAGCCGCCCGAATCGCCGGGCTGAATATCGGCGTTGACCTGGATGAGTCCGGAAAGCTGCTCAGTGGTGCCGTCCAGATCGTCGCCGGCCTGGATCGACTGGTTGAGGGCGGTGATGGCTCCGCCGGCATTGCTCGGGGTGCCGCCGGTGCCGCCGGCGTTGCCGATGGCGACCACCGACTGACCGACCGCAGCCGAAGACGAGTCGCCGATGCTGGCGGTCTTCAGTCCGGACGCCCCTTGGAGCTTGAGCAGGGCGACGTCGTGGCTGGCGTCGTAACCGACCACGGTGGCGTTATAGGTCTTGCCGTTGCCCACGTCGGTTACGGAGATCTTGGTTGCTCCGTCGATCACGTGGTTGTTCGTCAGGACCTCGCCGTTGGATGTGAGCACGATCCCGGTCCCCGCTCCGGACGCCTGCTGATAGCCGAAGGTGGAGTTGATGTCGACCAGGGCCGGGTCGACCTTGGCCGCCACGGCGGCGGCCTCGGCGGCGGTTGCGCCGGTGCCGGAGCTGCTGCTCGAACCGCTGCCGCCAGACCCGCTGTTGCCCGACGATCCGCCCGAGAATCCGCCGTAGCCGCCGGAGTACCCGCCGTCTCCGCCCGACGAGCCGTTGCCGAAGAAGTTGCCGAACCCGCCGAAGGGGTCGGTCTGTGAGTTGGACCCGTTGCCGGAGCCGCTCGGGAGGGAGGAGCCCGCCCCCGAGTTCGAGCCGCCGCTGCCGCTCGGCACGGAGCTGCCGCTGCTCGCGGCCGTGTTGGCCGAGCTCGACGGAGTCCACATGTCGTGCCCGACGGCCAGGCCGGCAGCTCCACCGCCGACAACGAGAGCCGCCGCCAGCATCAACGGCAGAGCCCGCCGGCGGTGCTTCGGGGACGGGGCCGGGGCGGACGGCTGCGGCGGCGTGGGGCCGTATCCGCCCGCGCCGGGTGTCGAGCCGGGCGGCTCCCAGCCCCCGCCGGGTGTCTCCCAGCTCGGGCCGGGTGTCGGGCCGGGGGGCTCCCAGCCTGCCGGACCGGAGCCCGCCTCGGCGGATTCCCGGACACCCTGCGGGTACCACAGGCCGTGGCCCGGTACGGGGCCCCAACCTCCGTTCGTGCTGTCTTGATCGCTCATCTCATCTCCAGTTGGAAGAGTCGCATCGTCCTGTTCCAAGTGAAGCGTCCGATCCTGTGAACTCTGTGAAGCCGGCCTGAGAGTCTCCAGGTTGAGCTTCCCCTAGCCGTGCTGTTGGCCTGGGTGGGATTCAAGCTCATGAGATTCGCCGTCCTCCGGGCCGGCCGGATCAGCGGCCATGAGACGACTTCCTTGGTGAGGGTGCCCCTTCTCGGGCTGCCGGTGCTCGCCGCCCGGCCCAACGCGGTGGCTGGCTGACGTGGTTATCGTCTCTGCATGATCGCCGGCCCGCGGTTGCGCCAGGTGGCCCTGGTAGCCCGCGATTGCGAAGTAGTAGCCGGGCAGCTACAGAAGGCTTTCGGTTGGGACGAGCCGTACCACGATCCGGGAGTCGGCGAGTTCGGCCTGCGGAACGCGGTGTTTGCGGCGGGAGATACCTTCGTGGAGGTGGTGGCCCCGGTCGAGGACGGCACGACGGCCGGGCGCTACCTGGAGCGACGCGGGGGTGACGGGGGTTACATGGCCATCTTCCAGGTGCCTGATCTGGACCGCGCCCGTCGGCGCCTGGATCAACTGGGCGTGAGAGTGGTGTGGAAGGCCGACCGGCCCGATATTGCTTGCACCCATCTGCATCCCAAAGACGTTCCCGGCGCCATCGTCTCCTTGGACTGGGCCGACCCGCCGGAGTCCTGGCGCTGGGCCGGGCCGCGCTGGACAGGGGGCGCGCCGGATCCGGAGCGAGGCGGCGTCACCGGCCTGATCATCGAGGTGGCCGACCCCAAGTCCACCGCCGAGCGCTGGGCCGCCGTGCTCGGCGTCCAGGCCCGCGCCGGTGACGTCGGCGCGGTTGTCGAACTAAGTGAAGCCTGCCAGCGGCTGCAATTCATTCCCGTTGCTGCAGGCCGGGGTGAAGGCATAACCGGGATCGGCATCGACGGCTGGCCGGCTGATCAGGCCGTGCGGATAGGCGGCGTCACATTCGGCTGAGTTACTCTGCGCGCCATGCGCGGTTCGGTCACGGTCCACATGGCTGCTTCTCCGGAGAAGGTCTGGGAACTGGTGAGCGACGTCACCAACACCGGCCGCTTCAGCCCCGAGACATTCGAGTGTGTCTGGTGCGACGAATCCACCGAACCCAGGGTCGGGGCCCGCTTCAGGGGTCATGTCAAGCGCAACGGCATCGGGCCGGTGTACTGGACCAACTGCACCGTAACCGCATGTGAACCGGGACGGGAGTTCGCCTTCGGGGTCGTCACCCCTAAGGGTGTGGTGATGAACACCTGGAGCTACCGCTTCGAAGCGGCAGGCGACGGCACCGACGTGACCGAGTCCTTCGAGTTGACGCCCTCACCGGGGTTGAGGTTCTACTGGGCTGTGCTGGGATGGGCCCGTGGCCGTCACAACGCGAACGACATGCGCACCACGCTCGAGCGGATCAAGGCCGTCGTCGAAGCTCCGGACTCCACGCCCTAGACCCGTTTGCGAGTGGTCCCAAGAGGACGCCGGCCAGAACCGCCACGGTCAGGACAGTCGGCCTGCTCCAGGCGTCTGACGACCTCATACTTCCACCGGTGCCCGTACGATCTGGACCATGGCACTAGACGGTGAGTACGAGCCCAGCCCGGCGCAGTGGGTGCGCGACCAGGTCGAGGAGTACGAGCGCTCAGGCGGGCAGGAGGCGAACACCCTGCGGGACAGTGGGCTCCCGGTGATCATTGTCACCACCCGGGGCAACAAGAGCGGCAAGATCCGCAAGATGGCCCTGATGCGGGTGGAGCACGACGGCCAGTACGCCCTGGTGGCCTCCTTGGGCGGGGCGCCCAACCACCCGGTCTGGTACTACAACCTCAAAGCCCATCCTGATGAGGTCGTCATCCAGGACGGGCCGCAGCCTCACCATTTCCGAGTCCGGGAGGTCACTGGGGACGAGAAGGCAGAGTGGTGGGAGCGCGCCGTGGCCGCCTATCCCCCCTACGCCGACTACCAGAAGAAGACCGACCGGCAGATCCCGGTCTTCGTGGCCACCCGCACCTAGTGCGGGTGGCGATGGTCTGCCTCGGCAACATCTGCCGTTCGCCCATGGCCGCGGCGGTGGCGCGAGAGCTGATCGACGAAGCCGGGCTTGGGGATCGAGTCGTAATCGAATCGTTCGGCACGGCCGGATATCACGTGGGAGAGGGTGCCGACCCTCGGGCCGAGGCCGCTCTGCTTCGCCACGGTTGGACGGCAAAAGCGCACCGAGCCCGCCGGCTCGGTACCGACGAGGTCAGGACCTTCGACCTGTTGCTGTGCGCGGACCGGGCCAATCTCCTTGCCGTCCAGCGGTTGGCGGCTGCGGCGGATGAGGATCTTTCGAAGGTCCGGCTGCTTCGCTCCTTCGACCCACGCCGGCGGCCCGGGGATGAAGAGGTGCCCGATCCCTGGAGTGGCGAGGATGTCGACTTCGATCGGGCCCTGGCGTCGATAGAGAGGTCCTGTCGCGGGTTGGTGGGTGAGCTGGCCGGCCGCCTGACGGCGTGACCGAGACGAGCCGGCCGGCCTGGGTAGACCGCACGGAACGGGTCCTCGGTCCCGTCGGTGGGGCCCAACCGTTGAGCGGCTCGGCGTGGAGGGCGACGGCCGGAGGCATCTCCGTCGTGGTGAAAACCGGCCCCGGAGTCGCCGACGAAGCGGCCGGCCTCGAGGCCCTGGCCAAGGTGGACGGTGGCCCTCCTGTGCCTGAGGTGCTGATGGTCGAAGGTGAGCTGCTGGTGACGTCGTGGGTGGAGCAGGGGCACCGCACCGATACACGCCTGCAGGCGCTGGGCCGGTCCTTGGCTGCGCTTCATTCGGCGCCCCGGACCGGCTGGGGCGGAGGGTCGTCATGGATCGGCAACTGCCGGGTGGACGCCTCCGAGGCCAGCAGCGGGCCCGAGTTCTACAGCCGGCGGCTGACGGAGCTGGCTGCGCGTTGCGGGCTGACCGGCGAACTCGGTCCTGTCCTCGGACGTCTGGAGGAACTGCTCGATGACCAAACGCCCGCGCTGGTACACGGAGATCTCTGGTGGGGCAATGTCCTGTGGGGTGCCGATGGGCGGGGTTGGTTGATCGACCCTTCCTGTCATGGTGGCCACCCCGAGGAGGACCTGGCCATGCTTGACGTGTTCGGCTCGGTGCCAGCTTCTCTGATCCGGAGCTACGAGGAGGTCCGGCCCGGCCAGGATGGCTGGCAGCTGAGGCGGCCGCTCTTTTCTCTCTATCCCCTCCTCGTCCACACTGTTCTTTTCGGCGGTTCCTACCGGTCCCAGGCGGTAGCGGCGGTCCGGTTCTACAGGTAACGGCCGCGCCTTGTAACGTCGGGCTGGAGCCGCCGATGAGCATCCTCGACCTGTTTCGTCTCGACGACCGCGTTGCGATAGTTACCGGGGCCTCGTCCGGGCTTGGCGCCGTCTTTGCCGAAGCGCTGGCCGAGGCCGGCGCCGACGTGGCCCTAGGCGCCCGGCGGACCGACCGGCTGGAGGGCACCAAGAAAGCGGTGGAAGCGGCGGGACGCCGAGCAATCGCGGTGACCATGGACGTGTCGGTCCCCGAGGAGTGCCAGAAGTTGGTGGATGCCGCAATGCAGACGTTCGGCCGGGTGGACATCCTGGTGAACAACGCCGGGATCGGAACGGCGTATCCGGCTACCCGGGAGAAGCCTGAGCAGTTCCGAGCTGTCGTCGACGTCAACCTGAACGGCTGCTACTGGATGGCCCAGGCGTGCGGTCGGGTCATGAGGCCCGGGAGCTCGATCATCAACATCTCGAGCGTTCTCGGGCTGACCACCGCCGACCTCCCGCAAGCGGCTTACTCGGCCACAAAGGCGGGGCTTATCGGCCTCACGCGCGACCTGGCCCAGCAGTGGACCGGTCGCAAGGGCATCCGGGTCAACGCTCTGGCCCCCGGGTTCTTCCAGTCCGAGATGACCGATCAGTACCCCGACGACTACCTCCCGTCGCAGCTCCACCGCATCCCGGCCGGACGTATCGGTGAACCTCGGGAGCTGGCTGCGGCCCTCATCTTCCTGGCCAGCGACGCCGCCTCGTATGTGACCGGCAGCGTCCTTCCGGTGGAAGGCGGCCTCCTCGTCACCTAAGGGCCCGCCGGCTCTCTCGGCCCGCGTGTGATGGGAAACCGTCACCGCCTGAGCCCGCCTCGATTCCTGGCAGGATGACGCCATGAGCGACTCGCCAAAAGGAGCCCCCGCCGAGCTGGTGGTGGTCGAGCGGGGAGACGGCATAGCCGTCCTAACCCTCAACCGCCCCGAAGCCCGCAACGCCTTGAGCTCGGCGCTGCTCAAGGACGTGCGAACGGCGCTTGCCGAGGTCGACGGCGACGATTCGGTCCGGGCGGTCATCCTGACCGGCGCGGATCCGGCCTTCTGCGCCGGCCTGGACCTCAAGGAGCTCAGCCAGGCCTCGGACTCGCGCCTCCTCGATGACCCGTCGGAGCCCGAAGGCATACCGACCGGCCGGCCGTGGAAGCCCCTCGGGAAGCCCGTGATCGGGGCGATCAACGGGGTGGCGGTCACCGGTGGCTTCGAGCTGGCCCTGAACTGCGATTTCCTGATCGCGTCGGAGCGGGCCGCCTTCGCCGACACTCACACCCGGGTCGGGGTTCTGCCCGGCTGGGGCCTTTCCGTCCTGCTGCCGCAGCTGGTGGGCTTCGGCCTGGCCCGGCGCATGAGCTACACCGGCGATTTCCTGCCCGCCGCCGAGGCCCTGCGGGCCGGGCTGGTCACCGAAGTGGTGCCGCACGAGCGCCTCCTGCCTGCCGCCCGGCAGGTGGCCGCAGCCATCGCCGCCAACAACACTCTGGCGGTCAACACCATGGTCGCTTCTTACCGGAGCATCGAGGCGGCGGCGCAGGGTGACGGGCTGGACCTGGAAGCAGTCACCTCGGTCGGCTGGCGGCGGACCGGCGGTAGCCAAGGCCTCGCCGACCGCGTCAGTGGCGTTTTCGCCCGGGGCCGGGCCCAGGTCGCCGGCGCCGACTCCGAGTCCTGACCGGCGGGGTCGTGGGGCCTGCGAGGGCCGGCAACTCGCCCTCGCCGGCCCTCGAGCTAAACGCTGGTGCGGTCGAACCAGGGGTGAGCCGCTTCCAGCTGGCCGGCCAGCCGGAAGAGCGTGGCTTCATCCCCGAAGGGGGCCATGAACTGGGATCCGATCGGCAGCCCTTCGGGCGTCGTGTCCAACGGAACCGACATCGCCGGCTGCCCCGTGATGTTGGCCAGGGTGGTGAAGGCCGTGGCCCGGGGTGTCAACTCGGCGAAGCGCTTCACGTCGGTGCCCACGAGGATCCCCAGTTCTAGCGGCGGGTCGGCGAGGGTCGGGGTGAGCACGATGTCGACGTCCCCGAAAAGCCCGGCCATGATGCGGCCGATCCGGTGCATGGCGCCGGTCGAGGTGATGTAGTCGACAGCCGAGGCGGAGCGGCCCGATTCGACGATCGTCGCCGTCACCAACTCCAGGTCGTCAGGTTGTTGAGCACGGCCCAGCTGAGCCAATCGGGCATCCACGGCCGCCGCCACGCTCGCAGCCACGATCGAAGCTTGAGCCCGGGCGAGGAGGTCGGGATCGAAGGGCCACCTGAGCGGGTCGACGCGGTGGCCGAGGGCCTCGATCCTGCGGGCGGTCCGCTCGGCCGCTTCCCGGCACGGTGCGCTGACCTCGATGCCGTTGGGCGCTTCGAGTATGAGGCCGACCCGCAGCGGCCCCGGATCCTGGCTCACCTCGGCCAGGAAGGGCCCGGCCGGCGGGGGAGCCCAATAGGGATCGCCCGGGACGGGCCCGGCGCAGGCGTCGAGGGCGGCGGCGCTGTCGCGGACCGACCGTGAGACCACGTGCTGCGTGCTCATGCCGGCCCACCCCTCGCCCCGGTCGGGAGCGAGGCTGATTCGGGCCCGGGTCGGTTTCAGGCCGAACACGCCACAGCACGAGGCCGGTATCCGAATGGAGCCACCACCGTCGGAAGCGTGGGCCACGGGAATGATTCCGCACGCGACCGCGGCGGCCGCGCCCCCGCTGGAGCCTCCGGCGCTGATCAGCTGGTTCCAGGGGTTTGCCGTCGGGCCGAACATCGCCGGCTCGGTGGTGGGGCTGACGCCAAGCTCGGGCGTGTTGGTCTTGGCGAAGAGGACGAAGCCGGCCCGCCGGTACCGGGCGACTATCTCCGAATCGGCGGAGGGGACCGACACGAACAGCCGGCTGGAGTTGCTGGTGCAGATGCCGGCCACGTTGGCCCACAGGTCCTTGATGGCCAATGGCACCCCACGGAAAGCACCGTCGGGCAACCCGGCGTCGATGGCGGCGCGGGCCTGGTCGTCGAAGAGGTTCACGACGGCGTTCACCGAGGGGTTCCGCTCCGCAATGGCGTCCATGGCTGCGTCCAGGACCTCATGGGGGCTCACCTGGCCTCGGGCCACCAGCCCGGCCAACCCCAGGGCATCGAAGCTGCGGTACTCGGCCAGCTGCATCTCTCCTCCTTGCTCGAACGAAGCGCAGCCGTTCCGGCTCGCTACTTCCAGGCGAAGACCGGTTGCTCGTACCCGGAGACCTGTTCGTAGCCGCCCTCGATGGCGACTCGCCGGAACTGGAGCAGGACGGCGCCGGTAGGGGCGTGTATCAGGTCGCCACCGATGGGAATCTGAACCACGGGCCGGTCGGATTCGGGGATCGACACGAACCGCGGGGAGTCGAGCCGGCACAGCTCGTGGAACCCGATCCGGTGCACCGAGAGCACCTCGTCGGGGTTGGGGCGGATCTCCGCAGCGTCGCCAGCCCAGAGAACACACGGCGTGATGACATAGCCGGAGCGGGTGGCATAGTCGTCCAGGTATCCCAGCAGCGCGCTCCGCGGCAGATCCAGGCCGATCTCCTCGTGTAGTTCCCGCAAGGCCGCGTCTACCGCCACCTCACCGTCGTCGACTCTGCCCCCGGGTAGTGCCCATTGACCGGAGTGAGACCTCAGGCGAGGGGCCCGGCGGGTGAGCAGGAACGCCGGCCCTCCCGCCGTGCCGGCCACACTCCCCGTCAGGTGCAGGCCGGCGGCGCCCGGGATGTGGTCGAGTCTCTCTCGGGAGAAAGGGTGGTCGTCCCGGCCATCCACGGCCGGGTCGCTGTCGACCACCACTACCGCCACCGCCGCGTGCCGGCGCCCGGCCAGGGGAATGGTCTCCGGCTCGTGGCCGGCCAGGTTGGCAGCCAAGCACGCCCGCAGGGCCGGACCGAAGGGCATGGCCGTCAGGGGCTCCGTTGGCGTCGCCGCACCGGTAGTCGGGAGGCGCCCGGGACGGGGGGCTGTACTTGTCACGACGGCACCATACCGGCACGCCTGACCGGAAAGCACAAACCCGGCCGTATGCCAGACTCGGGGCGTGGGACTCGATGTCGAGTTACCTGCTCGCATATACCACCTCGCGCTCGAGGACGAGTGGGACGAAGCCGTCCGCAGGAGATGTCCCTACCGGCGATCGACGCTCGGTCGCTCGGTCGGTGAGGTCGGCTTCATCCACTGCTGCTTGCCTGGACAGGTACAGGCTGTGGCGGACCGGGCCTACGGGGGCCGCCGGCGGGTCGTGCTGCTCACGATCGACCGGTCGCGGCTGACTGACGAAGTGCGAATGGAGAACCTGGCGGGCGGGGACGAGCTGTTCCCCCACTTGTACGGGGAGCTGCCCCTGGATGCCGTGGTCCAGGTCGACGCGGTTCCGGTCGGCGACGACGGACGCCTCGCGGTGGCGCCTCTGCTTCCCCTCGACGACTGATTGCCGGCCGGCTTGGGCTCAGAGCTTGGACTGGTAGCGAACCTGGATCTCGCTGAAGGCGCTCAAGCCCCATCGCCCGTTCTCGACGCCTACGCCGCTCCATTTGAAACCGCCGAAAGGCTGGTGCGGAGCTAAAGCGATGTGGGCGTTGATCCACGCCGTGCCGCACTCCAGCTGGTCGGCGACGGCCGCCGCCCGGTCGACATCGGTCCCCCACACCGACCCGGAGAGCCCGAAGTGAGTGGCGTTGGCCCGCTCTATCACCTCGTCAACATGACGGTAGGAGATGACCGGCACGGCCGGTCCGAACTGTTCCTCGTCGACGATGCGGGTCCCGTCGGTGAGCCCCGCCAGGACGGTCGGCTGGAAGAAGTAACCGGGCCCGTCGACCGGGCCCCCACCAGCGGCCGCCCTGGCGCCGGCCGACAGCGCATCGGATACCAGCTCCTTGACCCTCTCGAACTGGGGGGCGTTGTTGATGGGGCCTAGCTCGACGCCCTCCTCGAGCCCAGAGCCCACCTTCACTGATGCCGCCTTGGCCGCCAAGGCGTCGACCACGTCGTCGTACAGCGACTCAGGTACGTAGACCCGTTTGATGGCGGAGCACACCTGACCGCTGTTCATGAACGCGCCCCAGAACACCTTGTCGGCGACGGCGGCCGGATCGATGTCGTCGAGCAGGATCGCCGGATCGTTGCCCCCGAGCTCCAGGGTCACCCGCTTCAGATCGGGGGCGGCCGCGGCCGCGACGTGCTTCCCGGCGCTCACCGACCCGGTGAAGCTGATCTTGCGTGGCGTCCGGTGGGCTGTCATCCATTTGCCGACATCGTCGCCGCCGGCGACTCCGTTCAGGACACCCGCCGGGAAGACGTCGTTCAACAGCTCGATCATGCGCAGCGTGGACAGCGGCGTGTAGGGCGAGGGCTTCAGAACCATGGTGTTGCCGGCCCGCAAGGCCGGCCCGATCTTCCACGACGCCAGTATCAACGGGAAGTTCCACGGGGTGATAGCGGCGACCACGCCCATCGGCTTTCGGACCACCTCGGCCCTTGCGAAGTCGTCGTCCTGGATGACCTCCGGGTCCACCTCCAGCTCGGCGAAGTACTTGAGCCAGACCCCGACGCCCAACACCTCCTCCTTGGCCCGGGCCAGAGGTTTGCCCTGTTCGCGCGTGAGGATCTCGCCCAGCTCGTCGGCGCTGCCGAACATCTTGTTGGCCGCCTCGAGCAGGGCGGCCTGCCGTACACCTTCGTCGCGTTTCCAGTCGATCTGGGCCTTGGCGGCGGCGCCGAACGCCTCGTCCAGTAGCGCTTCGGAGCACTCGGGAGCCTGCCCGTAGACCTCCCCCGTGGCCGGGTCCAGGACGTCGAACGCGGAGTCGGTGGTCCGCCGCTCACCGCCGATGATCAAGCTGTATTCGGGCATTTGCTCTCCCCTTTGCTATTCCTCTCCTGGACAGTACAGGCCCCTTGACGGAGGTCCGCAAGGGGCTGCGTCGAAGGGCCGGTCCACCCGGTGCGGCCACTTTTCAGCTTGTGTTCACCTGAACCAGACACAATTGGGGGATGGAAGTAGTCACCTCGGGTCCCGACGCCACCTGGCGGCACCCGACCCGGCTCGAGCTCTCAGCGGGGATTCTGCTGGCGGCCACCGTCATCCTTCACGTGGTTGCCATGATCCCGACCTATTTCGCCACTCTCGGCGGGCACGCCTCCCTGTTCTCGCAAGCCGATCAAGCCGCCGCCTACTCCATCCTGGCCGCCGGCTGGGCCGTGGTCCTCGGGATCGGGCTGACCGGCCCCAGCCGGGTCCCCATCTGCGCCGGACTGGCCACCGGCCTGGCTGTGACCGAGTTCGGGTTCCGGGTCTCCGACGTGGGTGCCATCATCCGCTATGGGTCCGACCTGGCGGGGTCCGGGCTATGGATGATGGTTGCGGCCTGGGTCGTTGGGGCAGCCGCCGCGGTGGTGCTCGTCGTCGCGGCCCGGCGACGAAGCCACCGTCTGTCCGGTGCCGCGCCGATAGCGCCGGCTGGAGAACGGGCCCCGGGGCTGGGGGAGGATGCGGTCGCGACCGGGTCCAGTCTCTGGACCGGAAGCCACGCCGGCGCCGGACTGGCGCAGCAGGTGGGGGGAAATGAGGTCGAGGCGCACGAGATTGAGGCCTCTCCGCCGGCGGCAACGGAAAAGGAGCCGGTCGCAGCCGGGTCCGATCCCGGCCTTACCCCGATCCTCTGGACCGTGCTCCTGGGCCTTCTGGGCCTCATCACGGCTCTCTGCTTCTTGCCTGCCTGGGACCACTACGTCGGGGTGACCTCGACCGGGCGTACGTTCAGTTTCAACCTCGGCAATGCCTTCTCCGGGCCGTGGGAGGTCGTCCTCGGGAACGTTCTGGTCGCCCTGGCCATCGTGGCCATATCTATTGCGGGCAGCCGACTTCGCGACCGGGGTGCCGCCGCCGCGGCCGTCGGGGGCAGCCTCATCGTTCTCGCTTCTCAGTTCGTCTCCGCCGTGGTCCAGGTGGACGAGCCGGTGACCCTCACGGCGATCCCGGCCCGGTACCTGGAGCAGGGGAACCAGTTCGGGATCAAGCTGACCGGCTGGTTCACCATCGACGTGCTGGCCGCCTTTGCCTTATTCGCCGCGGTGATGGTCTGGGCGACGAGCCGGGTCGTCTACGCGAACTCCCGGGGGACCTTGCCCAAGGCCCCTGAGGTACGGAGCGAGGCGATTTCTTCGGCGTCGTAGCCCACTTCTGCCAGCACCTCCTCGGTGTGCTCTCCGATAAGGGGCGGGCGCCGGACGGCGTCCGGCTCGTGGGGCATCGCCTCAAAGGATGGCACGCCAACTCGGCGCGGCTACGGTGACGTCCCGGGCTTAGACGAACCAAGGGGAGGAAGCCGGTGTCAGACGAGATCACTCCGTTTCTAGTCGACGTGCCCAGCTCCGCGATCGACGATCTTCGCGACCGGCTCGGACGCACCCGATGGCCAGAACGGGAGCCGGTGGAGGACTGGTCCCAGGGCGTCCCCCTCGCGCTACCTGCAGGAGCTCTGCCGGTACTGGGAGTCCGAGTACGACTGTCGGCGCCGCGAGGCGCGGCTCAACGCCTTCGCGCAGTTCCTGACCGAGATCGACGGGCTGGACATCCACTTCCTGCACGTCCGCTCGCCTCGAGCCCGATGCGCTGCCGCTCGTACTCACCCACGGCTGGCCGGGATCGGTGGTCGAGTTCCTCGACGTCCTCGGGCCGCTGACCGATCCCGCCGCGCCACGGCGGTGACCCGGCTGACGCCTTCCACGTCGTGTGCCCCTCGCTCCCGGGCTACGGCTTCAGCGCCAAACCGCCGCTGCCGGGTGGGGCATCGACCAGATCGCCCGGGCCTGGGCGGCGCTGATGGCCCGGCTGGGATACGACCGCTACGGCGCCCAGGGCGGCGACTGGGGGTCCATGGTGACCGCGAGCATCGGGCGGCCAGGACCCGGAGCACGTCGCCGGCATCCACCTGAACATGCCGGTGGCCCTGCCCGGGTCGCGACGACTTCGACGACCTCACCGACGCGGAGCAGGCGGCGCTGGCGGCGCTGGCAGCACCACCAGACGCAGGACCGGCTACTCCAAGCAGCAGTCGACCCGGCCGCAGACCCTCGGCTACGGGCTGGCGGATTCGCCGGCCGGGCAGTGCGCGTGGATCGTCGAGAAGTTCTGCGAGTGGACCGATACGCGACGGGCATCCGGTCAGAATGCCGTCGGCGCGCGACCGCTCCTGGACAACGTGCTCGTCTACTGGCTGACCAACACGCGGCGCCTAGCTCGGCCGCCTCTACTGGGAGAGCTTCACCGCGCGGCGACATGGCCGAGATCGGGGTCCCGATGGGCGCGTCGATCTTCCCGAAGGAGATCATCCGGATGTCGCGGCGCTGGGCGGCCAACGCTTCACCGACATCCGGTACTGGAACGAGCCGAACGCGGCGGGCACTTCGCCGCCCTCGAGCAGCCAGAGACCTTCGTCGACGAGGTGCGCTCCTTCTTCCGGCTCGTCCGCTAAGCCGAAGTTACGGCGGTTTTGAGGGCTGATTGGCTGGTTGACCAGCACGAATAGGCGCGGGATGACCAGGGAACGTAGGCACTAAAATGCTTGTTTTGTGCTAGCTGATAGTGTCCAGAATATGCGGTGTGAAACGGGATCCGGCCCCGTGCACGTGGCCAGAAGATCGTACGCAAGTACAAAGACAATGAGTACGTGAGCTAGCTGTTGCGCCGGTCGTACCGGGAGGGCGGCAAGGTCAAGCACGAGACGCTGGCCAACCTCTCGCACCTTCCGGCCGAGACGATCGAGCTCGTCCGCCAGTCGCTGGCGGCGAGACCCTGTGGTGGCCGGCGAGGACTTCGACATCGAGCGGCCTGCCGCACGGCCATGTCGCCGCGGTCTGGGCCATGGCGGACAAGCTCCGCATGGCCAAGCTGCTCGGCCCGGCCTGCGCCGAGCGGACCTGGCCCTGGCCTTCGTCGTGGCCCGGGCCGTAAAGCCCGCCTCCAAGCTGGCCACCACCCGCTGGTGGGCCGAGCACGACCCTGGCCGCCGATCTGGCGTGGCCGGGCGCCTCGGCCGACGACGTGTACGCGGCCATGGACTGGCTGCTCGCCCGCCAGGGCGCCATCGAGTCGGCCCTGGCCCGCCGGCACCTCAGCCCGGGGGCCGGGTCCTGTACGACCTGTCGAGCTCGTGGGTGGAGGGCACCCACTGCCCGCTGGCGGCCCGGGGCTACTCCCGGGACGGCAAGGCCGGCAAGGCCCAGATCGAGTACGGCCTGACCTGTGACCCCGAGGGCCGGCCGGTCGCGGTGGAGGTCTTCGCCGGCAACACCGCCGACCCGACCGCCTTCATCTCCGCCGCGGCCGGCGGTCAAGACCGTTTCGGGCTGGAGGAGGTGGTGATGGTCGGCGACCGGGGGATGATCACCACGGCCCGCATCGAGGCGCTCAAAGCCGTCGGCGGGCTGGGCTGGATCACCTCGCTGCGGCCCCGGCGATCCAGGCCCTGGCCGAGGAGGGCGTCCTGCAGATCTGGCTGTTCGACGAGGCCAACCTGGCCGAGATCACCCACCCCGACTACCCCGGCGAGCGGCTCGTGGCCTGCCGCAACCCGGCCCTGGCCGCCGAGCGGGCCCGCAAGCGCAACGAGCTCTTGGCCGCCACCGAGGCCCACCTGGCCCCGATCGCTGCCGCAGTCGAACGGGCCGGCAGCCGCTGCGCGGCCAGACAAGATCGGGCTGCGGGTCGGCAAGATCATCAACGCCACAAGATGGCCAAGCACTTCGAGCTCGTCATCGGCGACGACGCTTCACCTACGCCCGCAAGGCCGACAGATCGCGGCCGAGGCCGCCCTGGACGGCATCTATGTGGTCCGGGCCTCGGCCGCCCACACCGCCAACCTCGACGCCGCCGCGGTGGTCGAGGCCTACAAGGACCTCGAGCTCGTCGAGGCCGACTTCCGAAGCCTCAAGACCATCGACTTGGACCTGCGGCCCATCCACCACTGCACCGAGACCCGGGTCCGCGCCCACGTGTTCATCTGCATGCTCGCCGCCTACCTGGTCTGGCACCTGCGCCGGGCGTGGGCGCCGATCTGCTTCACCGACGAAACGCCACCCCGACGCACCGACCCCGTCGCCCCCGCCCGCCGCTCCCGCGCCGCCCTCGACCAAGATCTCCCGCCAACACCACCACGACGGCCAACCCATCCACAGCTCGCCACCCTCCTCGACGAACTGGCCACCCTCACCCGCAACACCATCATCTTCGCCGGCGGCGCCCGCATCACCAAACTCGCCACTCCCACCCCCCTCCAACGCGAGCCTTCGAACTCATCGGCACGCCCATCCCCATCCAACTCAACCCCATGTAGACAGAACAACCAACCCCAAACCACTGAACCCCCTGCCCAGCAGGGGGTTTCTCGTCAAAGCCCAAGTAACTTCGGGCTAAGACACGCCTCAACGCGAAAGGGCCGGGACCCCAAAGGGATCCCGGCCCTCGTTTCGGCACTGGTGAGGGGGTGGCTAGGCGTTGATCCCCAGCTTGGCCATCTCGGCGCTGATCATCGCCTCGTGCTCTTCCTCCAACCGTTTCGCCTTCTTGGGACTCCACTCACCTCTCATGAGTGGGACGGTGATGAGGAAGAAGATGGTGCCACCGAAGCAGATCCAATACCAGTTCTTCCACTGGTCGCCCGTGGTTTTGGCGGCGTGCGCCACGGCAGGGCCGTGGGCAGCGAGGTATGCCTTGTCGGACGCAGGGGCCGCCGCGAGAGATAGGAGGTCCTTGATGTAGTTGGGCCCTAGCGCGGCGTGGGCCTGGGCCAGGGCGGCGGCATTCGTCGGGTCCTTCTGGAGGGTTGCCAGCGTCGAGGCCGGCAGGGTGGCTGCCGGGTACTTGGCCACGAGCGCCGACACTTGGGATCCATAGGTGACGAGCGGGGTAACTGTGTTGACCACAGCTGGGAGTAGCAGGTACGAGCCGAAGACGATCATCCGAATGATCCAACCCCAGATGGCCAGGCCCGTTGCGGTGAGTGCCGGGTTTCGGTGCTCGACCGTCTCGGTGAAGCTGGCCATCCAGGGTACGTAGGCCACGCCCAGGCAGAAGGCGAGCGCCGCCAGGAGAATCGCCATGTGGTAGTAGCTGGTTGGTGGCCGATCTGCTCCAGGTAGAGGACGATCATGATGGCGGCTCCCACCCCGCCGGCGATCATCAAGGGCTTCCGGACCCGTAGCTTGTCCGAGATGAACCCGAACAGGATCACGGCGATGACATTGAAGCCCCAGTTCCAGTTGCCGAGGGCGTTGCCGTCATGGACGGAGAAGCCGAAGACGGTCGTGAAGTAGATGAGGGCGAAGCCGACGGCGGTGTAGTAGATGATGAGGAAGACAGCGAAATCCCTAGGGCGGAGATGATCACGTCGGCCTTCAGCAACTGGCCGAACGGGTTGCGCAGCGAGGCCTCGATATCGATGCCCTTGGCCTTGGCCTCGATCAGGGCCCGATCGCGCATGGTCACCATTAGCTGATCTCGCAAGCCCGGTGACAGCTCGCGCAAGCCGATGGCGGCGATGACGAATACCACCAGGCCGACGATGCCGCCGATGTGGTACTCGTGCACCCAGAACGCCGGGCTGGGGTTGCCGCCGATGGTGTGGCTGGCCACGATGAAGACGACCAGGCTGCCCAGAACCGGGCCGCTGGTCCAGAAGCCCATCGCCGTGGCCCGCCCCACCTGCGGCGAGAAGTCGCGGATCAGCGCGGGCGTGGCGACCAGGCAGATCCCTCGACGAAGGCGACGATGAAGCCGAAGATGGCGAACTCCCACTTGTTGAGTCGACGCCGGAATAATGAACGCCGTAAAGACGCCCGTGATCAACAGCCCAACGACGACGATGTTGGTCCGGCCCAGACGGTCGGTCACTCCGGCAAAAAGTGATCCGAAGGCCCCGATCACCGCTGCCGATCGCCAGCACATAGACCAGGAAAGTGAAGCTCATGTGCAGTTTTACGAGGAACAGAGTCGAAACCGATCCGCCGACGTACAACTCCCAGTAGAGCATCACGGTGCACAGGACCGTGATCGCCAGGTACATGATCCGCGGCCCCGTTTCGGGGTAGGTGTCGAGTTCCCGGTGCCACAGGAACGACAATCCTCCGCTTCGTCCAGCTTTCCCGACAGTTCCGGCTTCGGTCACACTCATATAGAACCCCCCGGTTGTTTTGTTAACAGAGAGGCATCGAGCCTCTGCTGGCTTTATAACGCTAACTAACGATACGCCCGCCTTCAACGGGCTTGGTGCACACCTGTTGCAGTTTGTAGATATATGCCCGTTTTTGCGGCAACATTCCTTTTCCGGTGGAATCGCTGCGATCGGTCAGGGCCAGGCCTGCCGTCGCACCAGCAGGTCCTTGAGAACCGTGGGCCGGTCGGTCATCAGGCCGTCGACCCCGAGATCGAGCAGCCGGGACATGGTTGTCTCGTCGTCGATGGTCCACACATGAACTACGAGTCCTGCCCGGTGGGCGGATTCGATGAAGCTGCGGTCGACTACCGGTATCCGCCACTGGTGGAGGGGCACCTGGGCGGCGCCGAAGCCCGAGAGCCGGCCGGACAGCCTTCCCGCGAAACCGTCGGGCAGCCAGCTGGACAAGCGCAGCAGGGTGGTGTTCGCCGGCCCCATCGTCATGCACACGCTGGGACCCAGGGCCCGCCGGAGCCGGGCCAGGCGCCGGTCGTTGAAGGAGGTGATTGACACCCGATCCAGTGCGCCGGTCCGGTGAATGGTCTCGAGGAGCGGTCCTACCACGCTGTCGTGCTTGGCGTCGATGTTCCACCGCACGTCGGGCCAGGCGGCCAGGAGGTCGTCGAGACGCGGGACCGCCTCGCCGCTTGCAAGGCGCACCGCGGCCAGGTGTTTCCAGGACATCTCGCGTATGACGCCGTCCTGCTCGCTGACCCGCTTCAGGTCGGGGTCGTGGATTGTTACGACCACGCCATCCTTGGTGGCGTGGACGTCGGTTTCCATATAGCGGTACCCCAGGTCATGGGCGTGGCGGAAGGACTTCCAGGTGTTCTCCGGGGCCTCGGACGCTCCGCCCCGGTGGGCGAAGGCGATCGGTCCATCGTGTTCGAGGAAGGGGAAGCGGGCGCGGTTCACGGGTTGACGCTAGTGCCGCCCCTGGTTGCTATCGCTCCAGTGGACCGGAACGAGGCCTACGCTCGGTGAGCGTGCAACAGGTCTGGCCCCGGCCCATTCCGAACGTCGGCGACCAGACGAGCGCCGCTGACCGGGCTGCTGACCCTCGCGGGTGGGCCTTCAGCGACGCGGATCGAGCCGCGCTGCGGCGGATCATGGGCTCCCGGCGCGACATTCGCCGCTTCCGTTCCGATCCGGTTCCGGAGGAGACGGTCCACAGGATCGTGGCGGCCGCCCACCAGGCGCCCTCGGTCGGCCACTCGCAGCCATGGCGGTTCGTGGTCGTGCAGGACCCGGACACGCGCGCCCGAGCGGCGGTCTTCGCCGACCGGGCCCGGATGGCGCAAGCGACGCGGATGGATCCCGACGCCGCCCGCCACCTCCTCGACCTCGATCTGGAGGGGATCCGGGAAGCACCCTTGGGCCTCGTCGTCTGCTGTGATCGCCGGGCCGCGCCAGAGGGCGTTCTGGGCCGGGCCACCTTTAAGGACGCCGACATGTGGTCGTGCGCCTGCGCCATCGAGAACCTGTGGCTGGCGGCCCGGGCGGAAGGCCTGGGCGTGGGTTGGGTCACGCTCTTCAAGCCTGACGAACTGGCCGATCTGGTGCGCGCCCCGGAGGGGGTGGCCACGCTCGGGTGGCTGTGCCTGGGCTGGCCCGACGAGCGTCCGCCCGACCCCGGTCTGGAGCGGAGAGGGTGGTCGGAGCGGCTCCCGGTAGACGAACTTCTAATCTGGGAAAGGTGGCCCGGCGCGGCCGGCGGCCCTGTTCCGGTCCCGCCCGTGTCGCGGTTGGCCATGCCGGCCCAGGATGCCGTGGTTGCTGCCCATGACACCGGCGACCGCACCCTGACCCCGCCCGGATCGCTCGGCGTCCTCGACCGGGGCGTGGACAAGGTGCTCGCTCTCGGCGGCTCGTCGCGCCCCCTCACGGGGGACGGCGGAACGCTGGTCCTGGCGGCCTCCGATCACCCCGTCGCCGGCCTCGGCGTGTCCGCCTATCCGCAGAGCGTCACGAGGGACGTCGCCAACGCCGCCCTCGCCGGCGTCTCGGTTGGAGCCCTGGCCGCCTCCGACGCCGGGCTCGAGCTGATCGTCGTGGATGCGGGCGTCGAGGGACCCCCGGTCGAGGGAGCCCGCTCGCTTCGTCCCACCTCCCCCCGGGGCGATCTGGTTTCCGCCGACGGTCTGTCTCGCCGGGACGCCGAGGGCCTGGTTGCCGCCGGGTCCAGCCTCGCCCTCGACCTGGTCACGTCCAGGCCCGGCCTGATCGCCGTGGGAGAGGTGGGAGTCGGCAACACGACTGTGGCCGCCGCGCTCGCCTCGGCGCTACTCGACATCGACCCCCGGCGCCTGGTGGGGCTCGGGGCGGGCTCGGATTCCGCCATCGTGACCGCCAAGCGTCGGGTCGTGGAAGCCGCCGCAGATCGCGTCCGGGGACGGCCCGGGATCAGGCGCCGCCCGCTGCGCCTGCTCGGCGCACTCGGGGGCGGGGAGTTCGCCGTGCTGGCCGGGCTCATCCTCGGGGCCGCCTCCGAAGGAGCCATTGTGGTGCTCGACGGCATGGCTACCTCGGTCGCCGCCCTGGTCGCGGTAGAGATCGAACCGGCCGTCACCGCCCACCTGATAGCCGGGCAGCGCAGCCGGGAGGCCGGGCACCAACTTGTTCTCGATGCCCTGGGCCTCGAGCCCTTGCTGGATCTACGTATCCGCGCCGGCGAGGGGGCGGGGGCAGCGATGGCGGCCCGGTTGTTGAGGACCGGACTGCGTATCCGGGTCGAGTCGGCCCGCACCACCGCCGGCGTGTAGGAGCGCAGACCGCCGGAGGGCGGCGGCCGGCCATTTTTCACCCTGGATCCGATTCATGGCCGGGGGGTCGGAGGCCGAAGTAGGCATCGGCGGCCTGCTGCTGGCCGGTCACGACCTTGTGGATCTCGGTGCATATGGGCAGGTCCACGCCGTACCGCTCGGCCAGCGACAAGGCGGTCTGGGCGGTGCCCACCCCTTCGGCCACCATGTGCATGTCGGCCAGGATCTCCTCCAGGGGCTTGCCCCGGCCCAGCAGCTCCCCGACGGTCCGGTTCCGGCTGTACGGACTCATACAAGTCGCCACCAGGTCGCCCATGCCGGCCAGACCAGACAGAGTCTGGATCTCTCCGCCCATGGCCACGCCCAGGCGGGCCAGCTCGGCCAGTCCCCGAGTCATGACGGCGGCCCGGGTGTTGTCCCCGACCCCCAACCCTTCGCCGATTCCCGCCGCGATGGCGATCACATTCTTGAGCGCACCGCCGATCTCGCAGCCGATCACGTCGTGGTTGCGGTAGACGCGGAACAGGCGGTGGCGCAGGACTCTCTGCAGGGCGGCGGCCACTCCGAGATCCTCGGTGGCGATCACGCTGGCCGCGGCCTGACCGGCCATGATCTCCCGGGCCAGGTTCGGTCCGGTCAGCGAGGCGGCCGGGTGGCCCGGCAGGAGCTCTTCGATGATCTGCGTCATGCGCAGGAGCGTGCCCACCTCGAGGCCCTTGGTCAGGCTGACGACCGGTATCCAGGGCCGGATCGACTTGCGGGCGTCCTCCAGCGTGGCGCGGAACGCCTTCGACGGGACCCCGACGATGAGGACGTCGGCGTGGCGCACGGCCTCCTCCATGTCCGCCGTCGCCCGAAGCCTGGGGGGGAGAGCGGCACCGGGGAGGTAGGCGGCGTTGGTGTGAGAGTCGTTTATCTCCGCGGCCACCTCGGCGTTCCGGGCCCAGAGGATGGTCGGGTTGAGCGAAGTGGTGAGGCTGGCCACCGTCGTCCCCCAGGACCCGCCCCCGAGAACTGTGACGTGCATGCCCTTTCCTCCCCCCGGCCTCTGGGCTCTCACATTGTCATTAGTTAGGCACATTGCCATACGGCACATGCCATACGGCACATGCCATACGGCACATTGTCGTATGGCGAAGACCCACGCCCGGGCCACAATCCGATTCGGGCCGAGTGGGGTGGGACGCGTAGCCGGTTGGGGCGCACCGCGGGCCTTCTCCCGACGGGCAGGCCAGGAGGCCGGCGCCGTTGGTCCGGGTCAAAGACACCCACCGCAGGTAGTACTGGATCGGGCCGTCGGCCGGGATAAGGAGATCGCCGGATGGCGCCGGCGCCGGGTCCGAACGGATTAATGAGTTCGGGGGCGGTCACAGGGTCGGGGTAGGGTGACGGTTATGGCCGACCAGGCCCAATTCGCGGACCTCGCAATGGAGTACATGGGATCCCTGTACAGCGCGGCCCTGCGCATGACGAGGAACCCCTCCGACGCCGAGGACCTGGTCCAGGAGACCTACCTGAAGGCTTACCGAGCCTTCGGTTCCTTCAAGGAGGGGACCAACCTCAAGGCCTGGCTCTACCGGATCCTCACCAACACGTTCATCAACTCCTACCGCGCCCGCCGGCGCCGTCCCGAGCAGACCGAGCTGGACGAAGTGGAGGACTTGTACCTCTACCGCCGACTCGGGGGGCTGGAGGCTGTGAGCGCCGGTAGGAGCGCCGAGGAGGAGGTGCTGGAGCACTTCACCGAGAGCGAGGTCAAGGAAGCGGTCGAGGCCCTCCCCGAGCAGTTCCGGCTGGCGGTGCTGCTGGCCGACGTCGAGGGATTCTCCTACAAGGAGATCGCCGAAATTCTCGACATTCCCATAGGAACTGTGATGAGTCGCCTGCATCGCGGAAGAAGAGCGCTGCAGAAAGCGTTGCACGACTTTGGAACGGAGCGTGGTCTGGTCGGCACGGTCGGCGAGACCCCTAGCTAGAGCATCTAGAGCATTCAGCATGGGAAAAGCCGAGCAATACAACGTGAACGATCTGATGGGTGGTGGGGAGTGCGAGGAAGCTCTGCGCACTCTGTACAGCTACCTGGACGGAGAGCTCACGTCGGAGAAACGAACGGTCATCCAGCACCACCTCAGCGAGTGCTCGCCTTGTCTTCAGGCGTTCGACTTCGAGGCCGAGCTGAAGACCGTGGTAGCCCGCTCTTGCCGTGATCAGGTGCCCGAGAGCCTGCGGCAGCGGATCGCCGACGCTCTGGCCAAGGCATCCGAGACAGCCGAAGGACCGTATAGATAGGGCAAGGAACACAAACCGACCGGCCAGCGTTAAAGGGGAAGTAATGAGCGAGCGATCTCTTGGAGGACATACCCTCAGCAGCAGCGAAAGGCCGTCCAGGTCGTTCAGCAAGGGCCGGACGTGCCGGGAGCCTGGCTGCAACACCAAGCTGTCCATCTACAACAACGGCAAGTTCTGCTATCTGCACGAGCCCATGGCGGTGCCCCGCACGCGGGGTCGCAAGATCGCCTGACGGGGGAGTAGCGAGTGGCCGCCGGCGGGGCGGCTGGCGGGAATTGGTATCTTGTGGGGCCGGCGGGTGGCGGGCGGTGGCTATCTGTTAGCGCAGGCGGCCGGTTGGTTGGGACCGACCCGGATTCCAGAATCACGTGGTTCCCGGAACTCTTTCTGGGACGCGTCGAACCCGCCCGGTATAGAGCGTCCCAAAAGGCGATTTGGGACCCACCTTGCGGAGATGCCGCACCCCGCTTCGCGGCCCCACGCCCCACGGGCAACACTCGACGCGCACCCGCCGGCGCCGGCTCGGCCCGCTGGCCGCACGACCCACCACGCCACACACGACCCGGCCCCCCCGCTGCCGCCGACCGGACCCACGCGCCCAGTGGGTACGATGCGGCATGATCGGGCGTGAAGAGCATGGCTGACGTCATCTCGTGGGACAAGGCGACCCAGGTGGCGGCCCGGATCGCTCGCCACCAAGAAGCCTTCACCGACTACGAGCGCAACTCCCTCGAGACTGACTTCGCCGAGCTGACCCCTCTGGCGGAGGAGCTGGTGGAGGCCGAGACCGGGCTGCGCTCACTGGCCGGCCCGGCCCGGGCCCGGGTCACCGACCGCACCGAGTGGGTCGGCGCCAACGTGGCGTCGTTCCAGCGGCTGCTGCGCCCGGTGATCGACAAGTTGGGGGCCCGGATGGAGGGATCCGGGCACTGGAGCCCGGTGCCGGCTCGCGTCTCCCAGAACCTGGCCGGCACCGAGATGGGCCTCCTTCTGGGTTGGATGTCGACCCGGGTGCTGGGCCAGTACGACCAGCTGATCATCGAGGATGAGAACCCCGACGACCAGGACATCGTGTACTACGTGGGCCCCAACATCCTGGCCATCGAGCGCAAGCACGGCTTCGATCCCCGGGAGTTCCGGCTCTGGCTGGCCCTGCACGAGGTGACCCACCGGGCCCAGTTCACCGGGGTGCCCTGGATGCGGGGTCACTTCCTCTCCCTGGTGGAGCGGACCATGGACGGGTTCGACCCGGATCCCAAGCAGCTGCTCAAGGCGCTACAGCGTTCGGCCGAGAGCATCCGCTCCGGGCAGAACCCGCTCGAGGAGGGGGGCATCATCACCCTCCTCGCCGGCCCCGAGCAGTACCAGGCCATCCAGGAGATCGGTGGGATGATGAGCCTCCTCGAGGGTCACGGGGACATCACCATGGATCGGGCCGGGGCCGAGCGCATCCCCAGCGCGGCCCGATTCAGCGAGGTTCTGCGCCAGCGCCGCCGGCAGCACGGCCTGGCCAAGCTTGTCAGCATGCTGATCGGCCTCGACGCCAAGCTCCGTCAGTACGAGCAGGGTGAAAGGTTCATCGAAAGGGTGGAGCAGGCGGGCGGCCCCGGTCTGTTGGCCCGGGTGTGGGAGAGCCCATCCTGGCTGCCGAGCTGGTCCGAGATCCGCGACCCGGACCGGTGGGTCAACCGGGCGGCTTTCACTCCTCCTGCTGTCTCGGGCTGATGGAGAGCGGCGAGCTGGCCGGCGAGCTGCTCACCCGTTGCCATTTCCCCGCCGGCGACGAGCCCGTCTCCATGGCGGTCTCCGGCGGAGCCGATTCCCTGGCCCTGGTCGTCCTGGCCCGCACCGCGGGTCTAGAAGGCACCGTCATCCACGTCGACCACGGGTTGCGGGACGGCTCGGCGGCCGAGGCCGAGGTCGTGGCCGCGGCCGCCAGGAGTTTCGCTTTCCGTTTTGAGGCCCGGTCCGTGGAGGTGGCACCGGGCCCCGATCTGGAAGCCCGGGCCCGGCTGGCCCGCTATGCGGTCTTACCCGGCGGGGTACTTACCGGCCACACCATGGACGATCAGGCCGAGACCATCCTGCTGAACGCCTTGCGGGGTGCCGGCCTCGACGGATTGGCGGGGATGCGGTCCGGCCCCGACGGACGGGTCCGCCGTCCTCTGCTGGGCTTGCGGCGCCGCGAGACAGCCGCCCTCTGCCGGACCACCGGCCTGACGCCGGTGGTCGACCCCTCGAACGAGGACGGCCGCTTCCGGCGCAACCGGGTCCGCTCGGAGGTTTTGCCTCTCCTCTGCGACGTGGCCGGCCGCGATGTGGTCCCGATCCTCGCCCGGCAGGCGTCCCTGCTGGCCGACGACTCCGAGCTGCTGCAAGAGTTGGCCTCCGCCGTCGACCCGACCGACACCGGTGCTATCCGTCGCACTCCGGTCGCGCTGGCCCGGCGGGCCGTTCGAAGCTGGCTGCGGTCTGATGAGGCCTTCGGTGACACCGATGCCCACCCGCCCTCGTCGGAGGAGGTGGCCCGGGTTCTCGCGGTGGCGGAGGGTCGGGTCCGGGCCTGCGAGCTTGTTGGGGGTCGCCGGGTCCAGCGCCGAGCCGGCCGGCTGGAGGTAGTCCTGCAGACTTCGGCCCGGTAGGGTCGGTCCGCCATGATCGACCCCGATACGCCGGCCGTGGAGCTCACCGGGTTGATTGACCCCCACGTGGGCGAGATAGTCGTCTCCGAACACGACCTTCAGCGCCGGGTGCGGGAGCTGGGCGAGGACATAACCGCGGATTACGCCGACCGGCCTCCGCTTCTCGTCGGTGTGTTGAAGGGGGCCTGCTTCTTCCTGTCCGACCTGGCTCGCTCCATTCGCCTGCCTGTGGAGCTGGACTTCATGGCCGTCTCCTCCTACGGGAGCGCCACCCGCACGAGCGGGGTCGTCCGCATAGTCAAGGATCTTGATCTCGATCTCACCGGCCGGCACGTGCTGATCGTGGAGGACATCGTCGATTCCGGGTTGACCTTGTCCTACCTGCGCCGGAACCTGGCCGCCCGCCAGCCGTCCTCGCTGGAGGTGGTGGCCCTGTTGGTGAAGGACGGGCTTCAGTCCGTCCGCCTCGACCTGGCCTACGAGGGCTTCCGGATCCCACCCGAGTTCGTCGTCGGGTACGGCCTGGACGTGGCTGAGCGCTACCGGAATCTCCCGTTTATCGCCACTTACAAGGGGGAACCCGGCGAAACCGACCCGAGGACTACCCTGGAAACCTCATGAAAAGGGTCCTGCGCAGCCGGGTCACGTACGTGCTCCTGGCCCTTGTGGCCGTCTTGGCCCTGTTCACCGCCCTACGGGGTTCGCCGAACCGCACCACTCTGAGCTTGAGCCAGTTCGAGCAGGACCTGTCCACCAAGGGCACCGTGACTGAGGCCACCATTCACGACAGCAGCGACGAGGTGACTGGAAAGCTGGCCGACGGCACCTCCTTCGTCGTACCGTACCCGGACCGTCTGACCGAGAGCCTCACGGCCAAACTGCTGGCTTCGGGTGCCATCGTCAGCACGTCACACGCCAAGTCCAACCCCTGGTTGACGGTGCTCGAGGATGCGCTGCCCTTCGTGCTCCTTCTGGTGGCGTTCATCGTGCTCGTGAACATCATGCAGGGCGGGTCGCGAGGCGTCATGAACTTCGGCAAAGCCAAAGCCAAGCCCGCCGGGAAGGACCAGCCCAAGGCCACCTTCGCCGATGTGGCCGGCGCGGACGAGGCGGTGGCCGAGCTGCAGGAGATCAAGGAGTTCCTCCAGGCGCCCGATCGGTTCCAATCCCTCGGGGCCAAGATTCCCAAGGGCGTCCTTCTGTTCGGGCCCCCCGGCACCGGCAAGACCCTCCTGGCCCGGGCCGTGGCGGGTGAGGCGGGTGTGCCCTTCTTCTCGATCTCCGGGTCCGATTTCGTGGAGATGTTCGTCGGGGTGGGTGCCAGCCGGGTCCGGGACCTGTTCGAGCAGGCCAAGAACAATGCCCCGGCGATCGTGTTCATGGACGAGATCGACGCCGTCGGCCGCCATCGCGGCGCCGGCCTCGGCGGTGGCCACGACGAACGGGAGCAGACCCTGAACCAGCTGCTGGTGGAGATGGACGGCTTTGACGTCCGCGGCGGGGTGATCCTGATAGCGGCCACCAACCGGCCTGACATCCTCGATCCGGCCTTGTTGCGGCCGGGCCGCTTCGACCGGCAGGTCGTCGTCGACCGGCCCGACCTGCTCGGGCGCCGCCAGATTCTTGAGGTTCACGCCCAGGGCAAGCCGATGGCCAAGGCGGCCGACCTGGATGTTCTGGCCAAGCGGACGCCGGGGTTCACCGGCGCCGACCTGGCCAACCTTTTGAACGAAGCAGCCATCCTGACGGCCCGCCGCAACCTTCGGCAGATCGGGATGCGCGAGTGCGAGGAAGCCATCGACCGGGTCCTGGCCGGACCGGAGCGCAAGACCCTCGTCATGAGCGAGCACGACAAGCTGGTCACTGCCTACCACGAGGCCGGCCACGCCGTCGTAGGCCACGTTCTGCCCCACTCCGATCCGATTCACAAGGTCTCCATCGTGGCCAGGAGCCGGTCGCTGGGCTTGACCTTCACGCTCCCCGAAGACCGCTTCAACCACTCGCGCAGCCAGCTGCGGGATGCCATGGCCATGTGCCTCGGAGGGAGAACGGCCGAGGAACTCGTGTTCGAGGAGCCCACGACCGGGGCCGAGAACGATATCGAGAAGGTGACCCGCATAGCCCGAGCGATGGTGACCGAGTACGGCATGAGCGACGCCCTCGGTCCGCAGCAGCTGGGCCAACGCGACGGCGAGGTGTTCCTGGGCCGGGATTTCGGGCACCAGGCCAACTATTCCGAGGAGGTGGCGGCGGCAATTGACCGGGAGGTGCGTGGTCTGATCGATGACGCCCACGACCGGGCCAAGGCCGTCCTTCTCCGTCACCGGGTAACGCTGGACCGGCTGGCGCATGAGCTGGTCGAGAAGGAGACCCTCGACAGCTACGAGCTCGCCGGCATCCTCGGGTCCCTGGAGCCCTGGGCGGACGAGGACGCGATACACGACGAACTGACGACGGTCGGGTCTCGGGATGGGACAGAGGGCGGCGACCAGCGGGATGGCGACCCTCTCCCGACCCTACCGGTCGATTCCCAGGCTGAGACCCAAGCGACCCAACCCGCCCGACTGGTCCGACCGGTCCGACCGGTCCGACCGGAGCCCCGCCCCCGCCGAGCCCGGGCCGCAGGCGCAGCCGCCGAGGCCGGGGCTGCCGCGGGTGCCTCGAGTGCCTCGAGTGCTGCTGATGCCGGCGGTGCGCCGGCCCCGGTAGGCGGCAACACTCGATCCTCCCCCCGATCCTCCGAGTCAGGGTCCACCGCTCGCAAAAGCAGGTCCGCCAAGGGCCAGCCCGCCGCCGGCAGCCCGGACCCGGGCGGACAGCCCTCGCCCGGCCTCGACGGGCCGGTGGCGACTCCGATCGCCCCCGCCGCCACCCGGGATTCTGCTTCCGGGCCGGCGGAGGAAGCGCCGCCCGTTCAGCGGCCCCGGCCCCGGCCCAAGCCATCGGAGCCGTGATGAAAACCCTGATCAACACGAAGGTCTGCTGTGAGCGCTGACGGACGACCCCGCCCCCTGGCCCCGGTGCGGCCGGACGACACCGAGGCCGAGGTCCAGTCGGGAGCAGCCATAGATTTGCCTCGAATCGAGCGCGCCGTGCGAGAGATACTCGAGGCCATAGGAGAGGATCCAGATCGCGACGGACTCCTCGAGACGCCGAGGCGGGTGGCGCGCATGTACGAGGAGATCTTCTCCGGTCTCGGTGCCGACCCGGGCGAGCACCTCTCGGTCGTCTTCGAGGCCGATCACGACGAGATGGTCATGGTCAAAGACATCCCGGTCTACAGCGTCTGCGAGCACCATCTGGTGCCGTGGTTCGGCCGGGCTCACGTGGCGTACATCCCCAACGACGACGGCCGGATCACCGGCCTCTCGAAGCTGGCCCGCCTCATCGACGGCTTTTCCAAGCGACCTCAGGTGCAGGAGAGGCTCACCACCCAGGTGGCGGACAGGATCGAGTCGGTCCTGGCTCCTCGAGGCGTCCTCGTGGTGGTTGAAGCCGAGCACCTGTGCATGTCGATGCGCGGCGTGCGCAAGCCCGGAACGACCACCGTCACGTCGGCGGTTCGGGGGTTGATGAGGGACAGCGTGGCGGCGCGGTAGTGAAGCCATGAGCTTCATCCACGGCCGCCGGTAAAGGGCGGCCGACACGATCCCGGCCCAACCCATCGCTGTACTGTGACGCTGTGACTCAGGTGATGGGTGTGCTGAACGTCACGCCCGACTCCTTCTCCGACGGGGGGCGGTGGCTGGACCCGGTTGCGGCCGTCGCTCATGCCCGCCAAATGGTGGACGATGGCGCCGACGTGGTGGACATCGGAGGCGAGTCGACCCGGCCCGGCGCCGCAGCCGTCGATGAAGAAGAGGAGTTGCGCAGGGTGCTACCTGTCGTCGAGGCCCTCGCCGGCCTGGTTCGCCTTTCGGTCGATACCCGCAAGGCAGGTGTGGCGCGAGCTGCCGTCGCCGCCGGTGCCACCATCATCAACGACGTGTCGGCCGAACTGTGGCCCGTCGCCGCCGAAACGGGAGCGGCCTGGGTGGCCATGCACATGCCCGCCGACCCAGCGGTCATGCAACAGCACGCCCACTACGAGGACGTCGTGACCGAAGTCCGCGACTATCTGGTCGAACGGGCCGAGCGGGCCCGGGCCGCGGGGGTCGGCGAAATATGGATTGACCCGGGGATCGGGTTCGGCAAGACGGCCCGCCACAATCTGCTGCTCCTCCGTCATCTCGATCGGCTGGTCGCGACCGGGTGGCCGGTGCTCGTCGGCACCAGTCGCAAGACCTTCCTGGGAACGCTCGCCCCTGGCTCGGACGGTACTGCCGCTCCGCCAGGGGACCGCCTCGAGGCGACCGTGGCCACGACCACGTGGGCCATGACTCAGGGAGTGCAGATGGTTCGTGTCCATGATGTCCGCCCGGTTGCCCAGGCGTCATATCTGGCCAGCGGCCCGCTCGCCGGGTCCGGTTCGGGCCGCTCTACCGGACAGTCGGGGCTCGCCGGCGCTGCGAGCAGGGGAGGGGCTAGATGAAAGGCAAATGGGCCAAAGGAATCCCGCCCCGGTTCTTCGCCTGGGTCATCAAGGGCCACCTGGCGGTCAGCGAGCGGCCCGGCGGCTACGCCCGCAATCACCGCAAGGTGCGCCGGCAAGAGGAGATCCTCTGGTTGCGGGGTGAGGGTTTCACGCGGATCGTGTCCCTGCTGCCGTCCCCGCACAACCTGCACGCCTATGACGAGCTGGGTGTCAGCTGGTCACACGTGCCTTTCGGCCCCCATGACGATGCCACCATGGTGCTCGGCGACCTTTACGGGCAGCTGAAGGAGTGGCTGGCCGCGGGAGAGCGGCTGCTGGTCCACCAGGAGGAGCTGGGTGACCGGCTGATGGGGGTGGTGGCCGGGTACCTCAGGTGGTCCGGCATGGTCCCGAGCGGACCCCAGGCCATCGCAGTGGTCGAGCGGATCCTGGGTCGTCAGATGGGACCAGCGGGCCGCGAGCTGGTAGCCCTGGCCCCGAGCCTGGCCGGCTTCACCGATGAGCCGCTCGGAGCCGAGTGACTGTGTGCCTGAGTGAGTGTGTGCCTGAGTGAGTGTGTGCCTGAGTGACTGTGTGACCGAGTGACCAACATTCCGGCGCCGGGCGTCGATCCACCGGATCGCATTGAATTGAGGGGGCTGCGGGTGCTCGGGATCCACGGGGTCCTGCCGGAGGAACGGGAGCGGTCCCAACCCTTCGAGGTGGACATCGACCTGGAGGTGGACCTGCGCCGGGCCGGGCGCTCCGACGATCTGGTCGACACCATCGACTACGGAGCGGTTGCCGGCGCCGTAGCCGCCGCGGTTGGGGGCCCCCGCCTCGACCTGCTCGAATCTCTGGCCGAGCGCATCGCCGGCGCCGTCCTGCACGCGGCTGGCAGTGCCGGGGAAGGTACTGGAGGAGCAAGCCCCGAGCCCGCACCAGGTCCGGCCGATCGGTCCCGGACCGCCGACGCGGCTGGCGCCAGGGCGGCCGGGCTGCGCGTCGTGTCACCGCCGCCCCCCAGGGTCACCCGCGTGACCGTGGCCGTCCGCAAGCTGCGCCCTCCCGTGGCGGCGGACCTGGGCACCGCCGGCGTGCGGATTCAGCGGTACCCGGACGAGTTGGGTCCATCGTTCGGGTCGAGCTCACCGACCGGCGATCGATGACCACCCGCCGGCGTGAACGCCAGGCGCCCGGATCGCGGGGCTGGCGCCCTCGGGTTGGCGATCGATGACCACCCGCCGGCCCCAACCCCAGGCGCCCGCATCCCGGCGCCCGCACCCTCCCGCCGGGGACGCCCCCCCGCCGCCCACCGCCGAGGCGGCCATGAAGGAGCGACGCCAGCCTCGCAGTCCGGTCCGGGCCTTTCTGGCGCTCGGGTCGAACCTCGGCGATCGCCGGGCCCATCTGGCGGCCGCGGTCGCTCGCATCCCGGACGTCGTGGCCGTGTCGCAGTTGTACGAGACCGATCCCGTCGGAGGGCCTCCAGGCCAGGGCGCCTACCTGAACTGCGTGGTGGAGCTGCGCACCACTCGAACACCGCGAGAGTTGCTGGCCGAGGCTCAGGCCGCCGAGGCGGCCGCCCGACGGGTCCGGGTGGAAAGGTGGGGTCCCAGGACGCTGGATGTCGACGTGCTGCTGGTCGGCGAGGAGAAGGTCAAAGAGCCCGACCTGGTCGTCCCCCACCCCCGCATGTGGGAGCGCGGTTTCGTGTTGGTACCGCTGGCTGACCTGGCCCCGGAGCTCGTCATCGGCCACTTGACTTCGGACCTGGCCCGAGGGGTGCGCCCGGCTGGCGATCTCTGAGCTTCCCGGCGTCCGGGGGGCCAAGATCTGAAGGTCACCGGTACGTCCGGCGGGCAGCGTCTGAGGCCACCGGCTACGCTCGGGGCCAGCACGAACGGCACCCGATCGGGGCTGGAACGTATGTGAGGCAACGTTGACCGTCGAACTGGTAGAGCAGGCCGCGGCCTGGCGCAAGACGCTCGACGCCGCTCGCGCCAAGGGTCGGCAGCTGGGGTTGGTGCCGACCATGGGCGCCTTGCACGCCGGCCACATGTCATTGATTCGCAAAGCGGCTGCCGAGTGCGACGTCGTTGCCGTAACCGACTACGTGAATCCCCTGCAGTTCGGACCATCCGAGGACCTCACGGCCTACCCCAGGAACCTGCGGCGCGACTGTGAACTGGCCGCGGAAGCAGGCGCTCATATCGTCTTCGCTCCCACTACCGAGGACCTGTGGGCCCGGCCTCCGACCACCGCCGTCCGGGTGGAAGGGGTGAGCGAGTACCTCGAGGGGGCGTCCCGCCCGGGCCACTTCGAGGGGGTGGCCACGATCGTCACCAAGCTCTTCTCCCTGGCCGGCTCGTGCCGGGCTTACTTCGGCGAGAAGGACTACCAGCAACTGGTCGTGATTCGCCGCATGGTGTCCGACCTGTCGCTCCCGGTCGAGGTGATCGGATGCCCGACCGTGCGCGAGCCCGACGGTCTGGCGCTGTCGAGCCGCAACAGTTACCTGACGCCCGATGAGCGCCGGGCGGCGCC
The DNA here is from genome assembly GCA_963851245.1 of uncultured Acidimicrobiaceae bacterium. GTDB lineage: Bacteria > Actinomycetota > Acidimicrobiia > Acidimicrobiales > Palsa-688 > CAWKOH01. The sequence continues at coordinate 67,357 of CAWKOH010000002.1, forward strand.
CCAGATCTACTACGCCCTGCTGGCGGGCAAGCGGGCCGTCGAGGACGACGGGATCTGGGACCCCGACCGGGTCGCCGAAGCCATGGCCGCGTCGTTGTCCCAGCAGCCTCTTTTCAAGCTCGATTACGCCGAAGTGGCCGACCCCGAAGACCTCAGCCGGCCGAGCCGGATCGAAGGTGAGGTGCGCCTGTTGATGGCGGCCCGCATCGGCCGGGCTCGGCTCGTCGACAACCTGTCCGCCGCTCCACCTGTATCCGCCGACTCCTAGTCAACGACCACTCTTCCCGCGGAGGCCTTTCGCCCAATGCGCCGGCGCATGCTCAAGTCCAAGATCCATCGGGCCACGGTGACCGAAGCCGACCTCAACTACATCGGCTCCATCAGCATCGATCCGGACCTGATGGTGGCCGCCGACATCCTCGAGAACGAGCAGGTCGCGGTCCTCGACATCGACAACGGTGCCCGTTTCGAGACCTACGCCATCAACGGGCGGCCCGGGCAGGTCTGCCTCAACGGGGCGGCCGCCCGCCTGGTGCATCCCGGCGACAAGGTGATCATCCTCACCTACGCCGACTACGAGGACGCCGAACTGGACGATCACCGGCCCGCTGTCCTTCATGTCGACGAGAGCAACGGGCCCGTCGCGGCCGTTTGGCAGCCGGCGCATAATTGACCCGGATCGCACCTGTCGATCTCCTGGTCGTCGGCAGCGGAGTCGCCGGCCTGTCAGCCGCGGCGCGCGCCGCGGAGAGCGAACCTGGTCTGCGGATCGGCGTGCTCTCCAAAGGAGCGTTGTCGGACTCGGCCACCCAATGGGCCCAGGGCGGGGTGGCGGCCGTGCTCCACCACACAGAGGCGGAAGAGCAGCACCCTGGCGACTCCTTCGCCCTGCACGTAGCCGACACTTTGGCGGCGGGCGCCGGAATCTGTGACCGGGACGCCGTCGAGGTGCTGGTGGCCGAGGGCCCGGCCCGCGTGCGCGAGCTGGCGGCGCTGGGGGCGGTCTTCGACAGCAACGAGGGTGGCAAGTGGGAACTGGCCCGCGAAGGTGGCCACTCCAGGGCTCGGGTGGTGCACGCCGGGGGAGCCGCGACGGGAGCCGAAGTCGAGCGGACACTCGTCGAGGCCGCCCGCCAAACAGCGACCCGGATCTGGGAAGGTTGGTTCGCCCGCGACCTGATCGTGGAAGCGGGTCGCTGCCGGGGGCTGACGGCTGTCACCGAGGACGGGCGGCTGGTGGAGTTGCGGGCGACCCACACGCTGCTGGCTACCGGCGGTTCGGGTCAGCTGTACTCGGTCACCACCAACCCGGTGCAGTCGACTGGTGATGGATTGGCCATGGCCCTGCGGGCCCGAGTGGCAGTGGCAGACGTCGAGTTCGTCCAGTTCCACCCGACCGCGCTCCACGGGGCCATGACCGGCCCGCGGCCCCTCCTCAGCGAGGCGTTGCGCGGTGACGGCGCCCTGCTGCGGGACCACAACGGGGACCGCTTCGTCGACGAGATGCAGCCTCGGGACGTCGTGGCGGCTGCCGTTGCCGCTCAGATCAGGGAGTCCGGCTCGGACCATGTGTGGCTCGACATCGCGGCCGTCGAGGACTTCGAGAGCCGGTTTCCGACTCTGGCCGCCTCGGTCCGCGCCCTCGGACTCGACCCGGCCGAGGACTGGCTGCCCGTGGCTCCGGCCGCCCACTACATGTGCGGCGGCGTCCTCACCGACCTCGACGGCGCCACCGCCTTGCCGGGCTTGTGGGCGGCCGGCGAGGTCGCCTGCACAGGGGTGCATGGCGCCAACCGGTTGGCCTCTAACTCTCTCCTGGAGGGAATGGTGTTCGGGGCCAGGGTCATCGAGGCCGTTCTCAAGGAAAAGGACGGACCGGACGCGACCGGCGCCCTCCGCCCGGTACTGAACCCGGGTGCTTTGGAGCCGGGCGAGATTGCCGCGGTCGAGCTTGGTAAGACCGGGCTCTCGAGGGCGGCGCCTACGGCAGAAGGCGGCGACGGATCGGCTGGCGGCGGCTCGTTTGCGACCGGCGCGACGCGGGGTTACGGGTCGGCTGGCCATCAGCGTGGTCAACCCGACTCCGCCCTCGACCTCCTGCAGCGGGCGATGACCCGGGGCGCTGGAGTCGTCCGCAGCGCCGCCAGCCTGGATCTGGCCCGCGCTGACCTCGAGAAGATCGCCTCCGCCGGCGTCCCGCCCGGGGAGCTGGCCAATCTCCTCACCGTCGCCGCCGCCTTGGTCTCTGCGGCGGCGGCTCGGCGAGAGAGCCGGGGAGGCCACCGGAGGTCCGATTTCCCGGCGACCCACGAGAGCTTTTCATATAGGTTCGTTCAATGACAGCGACCTGGCTCGACCCCCCGGTGAGCTCGGTTCGCGACGTCGTGGCCCGGGCCCTGGCTGAAGACCTGGGCGTGTTCGGCGACCTCACGGCCGGCCTGTTGCCGCCAGGGGCTACTGTCGCCGCCTCGATCGTGGCCCGGGAGCGAGGGGTGCTGGCCGGGCGCCTGGCTGCCACCGAGACCTTCGCCGCCGTCGATGCGGGCGTGACGCTCCGCTGGGAGGTCGCCGACGGAGAACAGGTGACTGCCGGCCTGGTCCTGGCCCGGGTTGACGGCTCGCTCGCATCCGTCGTCACCGCCGAGCGCACCGCTCTGAACCTCCTTGGGCACCTTTCGGGGATCGCCAGCCTCACCAGGCGGTACGTGGACGCGGCCGGCGGCCGGGCTCGGATCCGCGACACCCGCAAGACCACCCCCGGGCTGCGCGCTTTGGAGAAAGCGGCGGTCCGGGCCGGGGGAGGGGTGAACCACCGGGGGTCTCTCTCGGACGGGATTCTCGTGAAGGACAACCACCTGTCCGGTCTCACCATTCAGGCCGCCGTCTCCGCCGCTCACCAGAGGTGGCCGGGGGTGCCATGCCAAGTCGAGTGCGACTCTTTGGATCAGGTCAAGGACGCGTTGGTGGCCGGAGCCGACCTCGTCCTGCTGGACAACATGGACCCCGCCGCGGTGGCCGCGGCGGTCGCCGTGGTTGGCGGCCGGGTCCCGGTGGAGGTCTCAGGTCGCGTCGCCCTCGAAGACGTGGCCGGCTACGCCCAGGCGGGTGCCGATCTCATCTCGGTCGGGTCCTTGACCCATTCGGCACCGGTGTTGGACATCGGTCTCGACCTGGGGTCCTGATACCGATGCTCGTCGCCATCGATGTCGGCAACACCCAGACCGTGATCGGGCTGTTCGGCCCTGGCGACGGGCCGGGCGGAAGCAGCTCCGAGCTGCTGTACCACTGGCGGATCGCCACGGTGGCGTCGCGCACCGCCGACGAGATGGCGCTCCTGCTCGACCAGCTCTTCCAGCTTCAGGGTCTCGAGCCTGAGGAGGCGATAAGCGCCATCGCGGTGGCGGCTGTCGTGCCCCGGCAGCGGACCGCCCTCCGGGAGATGACCCAGAAGTGGTTCAAGGCCGAGACCGTGATCGTCGAGCCGGGGGTGCGCACCGGCATGCCGATCCATTACGACAACCCGAAGGAAGTGGGCGCCGATCGCATCGCTGACGCCGTCGCCGCGTACGACCGCTACGGCGGACCGACCATAGTCGTCGACTTCGGGACCGCCACCACCTTTGAGGTCGTCTCGGAGCGGGGGGAGTACCTGGGCGGCGTCATCATCCCAGGCATCGAGATATCACTGGAGGCGCTGTTCAACCGGGCCGCCCTGCTCCCCCGGGTGGAGCTGATAGAGCCCCGAAACGTGCTCGCCAAGAACACGGTGGAGTCGGTCCAGTCGGGGATCATCTTCGGCTTCGCGGCACAGGTAGACGGTCTGTGCCGCCGGCTCGAGGACGAGGTGGGCCCGTGCACCGTCGTGGCCACCGGCGGCCTGGCCGAGCTGATCGGCCCGCACTCCACCGCCATCGAGCATCACGAGCCGTGGCTGACCTTGCAAGGTCTGCGGATCATTTTCGGTCGCAACGAGAGATGAACCGTGGCTGACATCCCCTACCGATTCGAGCGCGACGCGTCGGCGGCCGAACTGGCTAACCGTTTCGAATCGCTGGAAGCAGGCGGGGAAACCGGAGTGGTCGTGTCGGTGGCCGGCCGCCTGATGCTCCGTCGAGAGATGGGAAAGCTGGCCTTCGGCACGTTGCGCGACTCGTCGGGCGCCATCCAGCTCTTCGCCGGCCGCAACTGGACCGACGACTTCGACGGATTTGTTCATCTGTCTCTGGGCGACTGGATCGGGGCCAAAGGCGAAGTAGTGCGAACCAAGACCGGAGAGCTGTCGGTGAGGGTCGCCTCGTGGGTGCTGCTGGCGGAAGCCCGGCGGAACTTCGGCGACAAACGCCACGGGATATCCGATGTCGATACTCGCTACCGGCAGCGCTACGTCGATCTCTGGGCCCCCAACGACGCGTCACGTCAGGTGTTCCTACTCCGCAGCCGGCTCGTTTCGTGGATCCGCCGGTGGCTGGAGGATCAGGGGTTCGTCGAGGTCGAGACCCCCGTGTTCCATCCCATACCGGGCGGGGCCCTGGCCAAGCCCTTCGTCACTCACCACAACGCTCTGGACACGGACCTGTACCTCCGGATCGCCCCCGAGCTGTACCTCAAGCGACTGGTGGTGGGGGGGTTCGAGAAGGTATTCGAGGTGGCCCGCGTCTTCCGCAATGAGGGGCTTTCGACCCGGCACAACCCCGAGTTCACGATGCTCGAGCTTTACCAGGCCTACGCCGACTACAGCGACATGATGGACCTGATCGAGCAGATGGTCTCCGGCGTCGCCCTGGAGCTCCTCGGGACGACCGAGATCACCCACGGGGGCCGGGCCCTTTCGCTGGCCGTCCCCTGGAAACGGGCCACCATGTCGTCGCTCATCGGCGTCCACGCCGGCGTCGGGGTCGACATCGACACCCCGATCGATGAGCTGCGCCGGGTGGCGAAGGAGGTAGCCGGCCTAGACGTTCACGACTCGTGGGGCCCGGGGAAGCTCCTGCTCGAGATCTACGAGAAGACCACCGAACCCGAGCTGTGGGGCCCGATCTTCGTCACGGACTACCCAAAGGAGGTCTCCCCCTTGTCCCGGGATCACCGCAGCCGGCCGGGACTGGTCGAGCGTTTCGAGGGCATCGTGGCCGGCCGCGAGCTGTGCAACGCCTTCAGCGAGCTCATAAGCCCGGACGACCAGCGTCAGCGGTTCCTCGAACAGGCGCAGGCCCACGCCGCCGGCGACGAGGAGGCCATGGTCGTGGACGAGGACTATCTGCGGGCCTTGGAGTACGGATTGCCGCCTACCGGCGGCATGGGGCTCGGCGTCGACCGCCTGGTGATGCTGCTGGCCGACGTTGACGCCATACGCGACGTCATCGCCTTCCCGACGCTGCGGCCCGAGCAGACCTGAGACGTCGCGCTGGACAGCGGCACCCATAACGCACGAAAACCCTTTGTGTCGACTAGTACACCATATACGGTGTAGTACTCGACACAAAGGTGTTGAAAGTTGCTCATCGAGCACGCAGCCGCCCGGCCTCCCGGCCACCGCGCCGGCCGCCGGCCGCCGGCCGCCGGCCCCTACGGCACCTCGAGCTCGTCCAGCAGCCAGTGCCCCACGCCGCCCAGCACGCTCAACCGATCGTGTCGGGCCCTGCCGCCGGCGCCGGACCGGATCGGGTCCAGGGCGGCGTCGGCCCGGTCGGCCCAGCGGCGGGCCTCGACGATGCAGGTGGCGACGGCCGAAGTGGAGAGCACCAGGTCCCGGGCCTTCTCCCGGGCGGGGGGATCGAGAGGGGATCCCAGCAGGGCCCGAAGGTCGTCCCCCACCCCGTCGACTGCCAGGGCCCGCAGCACCGGCAGGGTGTAGGTCCCTTCCACCATGTCGTGTCCGGCCGGTTTGCCGAGGTGGCCGTCGGTGCTGGTCAGGTCGCGGATATCGTCCCAGATCTGGAAGGCCATCCCCACGTGGCTCCCGTAGGACGTCAGGGCGTCGACCCACTCTTTGGGCGCACCGAAGGTCAAGCCGCCGATCCGGGCCGCAGTGGCCATGAGCGAGGCCGTCTTGCCGGAGATCGACGCCATATAGGCGGATTCGGGTCGGTCCGGGTTGAAGGCGTAGCGCAGCTGGCCGACCTCCCCCTCGCAGAGCCGGCCGATGGTGCGGGCCAGTAGCCCGGCGACTTCGGTCCCGAGGGACGCGGCGATCTCCGACGCCCGGGCCAGGAGAAAGTCCCCGGCCAGGATGGCCACCAGGTTGCCCCACCTGGCGTTGACGCTTTCCACCCCGCGGCGATGCTGGGCGTCGTCCATGACGTCGTCGTGGTAGAGCGAACCCAGGTGGACCAGCTCGACGGCCACGGCGCCTTGGACCACGTCGTCCCCGACCGCGTCGGACTCACCCGCGCAGGCCTGGGCCGACGCCACCACCAGAGCAGGGCGCAGCCGCTTGCCGCCCGCCCCGATCAGATGACCGGCCACTTCCGACAGGAACTCGTCCTGGCCCGCGACGGCTTCCGCCAGGGCGTCCTCGACCCGGCCAAGGCCTTCCTGCAGACCAGGAACATGTAGGGCAGCGACGACGTTCACTCCCGGCGAGAGTAGGCGACCTCTGCGCTCAGTAGGAAGCCGATGCATGCCGATGCCTGCCAGTGCCGTGATCTCGCCACCACTGCGAACGAAGAACCCCCCGCCCGGGTAAGCTAGGAGCCGGAGGAAGAGCATGTTCGAACGTTTCACCGACCGAGCCCGAAGAGTCCTCGTCTTGGCCCAAGAGGAAGCGCGACTGCTCAACCACAACTTCATCGGCACTGAGCACATCCTGCTGGGGCTCATCCACGAGGGTGAAGGCGTGGCGGCCAAGGCCCTCGAGTCGTTGGGGATAAGCCTGGAAGCGGTCCGCGAGAAGGTGGAGGAGACCATCGGGCCGGCGGGTTCCTCGACGACCGGTTCGCCTCCGTTCACGCCCCGGGCCAAGAAGGTCCTCGAGCTGTCCCTGCGGGAGGCGTTGCAGCTCGGGCACAACTACATCGGCACCGAGCACATGCTCCTCGGTCTGGTCCGCGAGGGCGAGGGAGTCGCCGTCCAGGTGCTGGTCAGCCTGGGTGCCGACCTGTCCCGGGTTCGCCAGCAGGTCATTCAGCTTCTGTCCGGCTATCAGTCGCCGGGTGGCAAGGAAGCGGCTGGCGCCGGGGTCGGTCCGTCCTCGGGCCAGGAGGCGCCGAGTGGGTCACCCGTTCTCGACCAGTTCGGGCGCAACCTGACGCAGCTGGCTCGCGAGCGAAAGCTGGATCCCGTCATCGGCCGAGAGCGCGAGATCGAGCGGGTCATGCAGGTCCTGTCCCGCCGCACGAAGAACAATCCGGTCCTTATCGGCGAGCCGGGCGTGGGCAAGACGGCCATCGTGGAAGGCCTGTCGCAGAAGATCGTCGCCGGTGACGTGCCCGAGACGATCAAGGGCAAGCAGCTCTACACCCTGGATCTCGGCGCCCTGGTCGCCGGGTCCCGTTACCGGGGCGATTTCGAAGAGCGCCTGAAGAAGGTGCTCAAGGAGATCCGCACCCGCGGAGACATCATCCTTTTCATCGATGAGCTGCACACCCTCGTCGGAGCCGGGGCGGCCGAGGGCGCCATCGATGCCGCATCGATCCTCAAGCCCATGCTGGCCCGGGGCGAGCTCCAGACCATCGGGGCCACCACCCTGGACGAATATCGCAAGCACCTGGAGAAGGACGCCGCCCTGGAGCGGCGGTTCCAGCCGATCAAGGTGGAGCAGCCGTCCCTGCCCCACACCATCGAGATCCTCAAGGGGCTGAGGGACCGTTACGAGGCGCACCACGGTGTGACCATCACCGACCAGGCCGTGGTGGCCGCCGCCAACCTGGCCGACCGGTACATCGCCGACCGCTATCTGCCCGACAAGGCGATCGACCTCATCGACGAGGCAGGTAGCCGCCTGCGGATCCGCCGGATGGCCACCCCGGCCGACTACAAGGCCATCGAGGACGAGATCCTCAAGGTCCGGCGGGACAAGGAAGTGGCCATCGAGAAGCAGAACTTCGAGCAGGCCAAGACCCTCCGCGAGAAGGAGGAGGAGCTTCTGCAGCGCAAGGCGGCCAAGGAGCAGGAATGGCGGGCCGAGGGCGTCGACCTTTTCGATGTCGTCGACGAGGAGGTCATCGCCGAGGTCCTGGCCAACTGGACGGGCATACCCGTCTACAAGCTGACCGAGGAGGAGACCGCCAAGCTCCTTCGTATGGAGGACGAGCTGCACAAGCGGGTCATCGGCCAGCAGGACGCCATCAAGGCCGTGTCGCAGGCCATCCGGCGCACCCGTGCCGGCCTGAAGGACCCCAAGCGGCCGAGTGGATCGTTCATCTTCCTCGGGCCCTCGGGCGTCGGCAAGACCGAGACGGCCAAGACTCTGGCCGAGTTCCTCTTCGGCGACGAGGACGCCCTCATCCAGCTGGACATGTCGGAGTACATGGAGAAGCACACCGTGAGCCGCCTGGTGGGCTCACCTCCGGGTTACGTCGGCTACGAGGAGGGCGGTCAGCTCACCGAGTCGGTCCGGCGTAAGCCTTTCTCGGTCGTGCTCTTCGACGAGATCGAGAAGGCCCATCCCGACGTCTTCAACGCTCTGCTGCAGATCCTCGAGGACGGCCGGCTCACCGACTCTCAGGGCCGCACCGTCGACTTCAAGAACACCGTCATCATCATGACGTCGAACCTGGGTACGGCGGATCTCCGCAAGGCGTCCGTCGGCTTCGCCAAGACCGATGAGGCCGTCACCTACGAGAAGATGAAGCAGAAGGTGCACGACGCCTTGAAGGCTCACTTCCGCCCCGAGTTCCTGAACCGGATCGACGACGTCATCGTCTTCCACGAGCTGACCAAGGACGAGGTCACCGAGATCATCGACCTCATGGTCAAGCGGCTGCGCGACCAGCTGGAGACCCAGGGCTTGGGCCTCGAGCTGACTCAGGCCGCCAAGTACTTCGTCGTCGACAAAGGTTACGACTCGACTCTCGGTGCCCGGCCGCTCCGCCGTGCCCTGCAGCGGCTGGTCGAGGATCCCCTCTCGGAGAAGATCCTCTGGAAGGAGTTCCGGGCCGGCGAGACGATAATCGTGGACGTGGAGCAGGACGCCGAACTCGGCGAGCCTGTCATCGTCTTCCGGTCCGTCGAAGGGTTCGAGCCCCCGCCGGTCGAGCTGGCCGGTGCGGGCAGCGGAGAGTAACTGCTTTCATCTCGATCGCAGTTGGTTCCAGCGCCTCGCCATGTCACCGCGTTAGCGGCGGTACTTCTCCTCCTCATCGCCCTTAGCGGCTGCCAGGTCAACACCACCGTCTCCGTGCACGCCGAGGCGAACGGCAGCGGCACCGTCGCGGTGAAGGTGACCCTCGACCAGTCCGCCGTTCAGGCCCTTGGTGGGCCGTCAGCACTGGCGTCCCAGCTGGACGTAACCGACCTGCAGGCGGCCGGGTGGACCGTGAGCGGTCCGAGCCCCGGCCCCAGCTCCTCCGCGGTCATCTCGGCCAGCCACGCCTTTTCCACCCCGGCCGAAGCCAGCCAGCTCGTCGCTGACCTGGCCGGTAGCGGCCCGGCGTCGAGCCGGCCCTTTACCCTGAGCATCTCCCGCCGAAGCAGCTTCTGGCACGTGTACACGGACCTGTCCGGCACCGTCAACCTGACCTGCGGGTTGAACTGCTTCGGGGACTCGGGGCTCAAGGCATCCCTCGGCAGCCCCACCGGCTTCAACCCGGCCCCGCTGATAGCCCGGTCCCACGAGGCCCCCGGTCAGGTTTTCTCCTTCGCCCTGAACGCTCGCCTGCCCGGCTCGGTCGCCTCCACCAACGCCTCCAGCCGCGACGGCGGCATCCTCACCTGGACACCGCAGCTGGGCCAAACCCTTGTCCTCTCGGCCACCACCCAAACGTGGAACTCGGGTCACCTGATCGCAGTCTTCGTCCTGGCCGGGATTTTCGTCCTGGCTCTCGTAGTGCTCGGCGCCATGATGTGGCGGTCGCGGCGCCGGAAGCGGCGCCGGGGCGACGATGATGGCCCGCCCTCGGGCCGGTCCTGGCGCCGGGGCGCTCACGCCAAGCGGCGCAGCATCGCCAAGGCCGTCACAGCCCGCTCGTAGGGTGTCGGTATGGCACGCTTGCGGACGGTCCACCGTTGCACTGAGTGCGGAACCGCCTCGCCCAGATGGGCGGGTCGGTGCCCCGGCTGCGGGGAGTGGAACACCTTGGTCGAAGAGGTGGAGCAGGTCGGTGGCGTTCGCGCTGGAGCGGGCTCGGCGTCCGTGCCGGCTGCGGCCCCGGTCTTGCTGTCGGAGGTAGCCGCCGATGCCAGCACGCCGATCCCGTCGGGCCTGCCCGAGCTGGACCGGGTTCTCGGCGGAGGATTCGTACGCGGCTCTGCCACCCTCATCGGTGGCGAGCCGGGCATAGGCAAGTCGACGCTGCTCCTGCAGGCGGCGGCCACCATGGCCCGCCGCGGGGCCCGCTGTCTTCTCGTGTGCGCCGAAGAGTCGCCGGCGCAGGTGAGACTGCGGGCTGAGCGGCTGAACGCCCTGATACCCGGCCTGTGGTTGATCGGCGAGAGCTCGATGCCGGCCATCCTGGCCGCCACTCAGGAGGTCGCCCCGGACGTAGTCGTGGTGGACTCGATCCAGACCGTCTGGGATCCCGAGCTCGAGTCCGCCCCCGGTTCGGTCGGGCAGGTCAGGGATTGCGCCCACCAGCTGGTTACCGCGGCTAAATCCGGGGGGCCCGCCGTGGTCATGGTTGGTCACGTCACCAAGGAAGGGGCGTTGGCGGGACCGCGGGTTCTCGAGCACGTGGTGGACACGGTGCTTTCCTTCGACGGAGATCGGCATCACGCCATCCGGCTGCTGCGAGCGGTGAAGCACCGTTTCGGGCCAACCGGCGAGCTGGGCCTGTTCGAGATGACCGGCTCCGGTCTGGAGGCGGTGGCCGATCCAGCCGGACTCTTCCTGGCCGACCGGCGGCCGGGCAACTGCGGATCGGTGGTCTTCCCGTCTATCGAGGGGCACCGCCCACTTCTGGTCGAGATCCAGGCCCTCGTGGTTCCCACACCGGCGCCGAGCCCGCGGCGGTCGGTGTCGGGTTTCGATTCCGGCCGCCTTTCTCTGCTACTCGCGGTGCTCGACCGCCGGGTGGGACTCGCGTTGGGCAACCACGAGGTCTACGTCTCCGTCGTAGGTGGGGTCAGGGTGACCGATCCCGGGGCCGATCTGGCCGTCTGCCTGGCCCTGGCCTCGGCGATCACGCGGCGGCCCGTCGACGACGACCTCGTGGTTCTGGGGGAGGTCGGCCTGGGGGGAGAGGTGCGCCAGGTGGCGCAGACGCCGCCGCGGTTGGCCGAGGCCGCCCGTCTCGGGTTCACACGGGCTCTGATCCCCACCCGGGCGCCCGGCTGCGCTGACCTGTCCGTGCGGCGGGTGACGACCCTCTTCGATGCCCTCGAGCGCGACCTGGGCCCGGCGTCCGCCCCTCCGAAACTGCGTCTGGTGGGTGCTACGGCTGGTGTCGCCCCGGGTGTCGTCGCTGGTTCGACAGCCGTCGGCGGAGGTGGACAAACCGGCGCCCGAGGCTGACAAAGCGGCGCTCGAAGGCCCGCGAAACCCCACGCCCGCGCCCCGCGGTCCCGCTCGTTGGCGCCGACCTACTCCTGTAGGATCGGGGCAGTGGAACGTCGTCGGGCCGCCATGATCGAGGCACTTGGCGCCATCGCTCCGGGGCGACCTCTCCGGGAGGGATTGGACCGGATCCTGCAGGCGAACAAAGGCGCCCTCATCCTGGTCGGGGACGGCCCGGAGGTCCTGTCGATCTGCTCGGGCGGCTTCCTTCTCGACGCCGAGTTCAGTCCGCAGCGGCTGGCCGAGCTGGCCAAGATGGACGGAGCCATCATCCTGGCCACGGACGCCAGTCGCATCGCCCGGGCCAACGTACATCTGGTACCGAGTCCGAACGTGCCGACCACCGAGACCGGGACCCGCCACCGCACGGCCGAGCGCGTGGCCCGGTCCATTGACGTTCCTGTCATCGCGGTGTCTGAGGACCTGGCGGTCATCACCCTGTACCTCGGTGATCAGAAACACGCGTTCGACTCGGTCGCCCGTCTCTTGGGTCGCGGTAACCAGGCGCTGCAGACCCTCGAGCGATACCGGGACCGATTGGACAGCGTCACCAACAATCTGTCGGCTCTCGAAGTCGAGGACCTGGTGACCGTCCGCGACGTGGTCACCGTGCTCCAGCGCGCTGAGATGGTACGGCGCATTGCCGAGGAGATAGAAGGCTACGTGGTGGAGTTGGGCAGCGATGGCCGGCTTGTTCTGCTCCAGCTCGAAGAGCTGATGGCCGGCGTCGAGGATGAGCGCCGTTACGTAGTGAGGGACTACCTACCCGAAGACGACCAGGTGCGAGCTGACGATGCGGTGGCGGCCCTCGGATCGCTCCCCACGGAGAAGCTCCTGTCCCCCCAGGTCGTGGCGTCGGTCCTGGATTTCGGAGAGGGCACGGATCTCGAGTCGAGCATCCAGCCCCGCGGTTACCGGCTCTTGTCGCGGGTCCCTCGCCTCCCCGACGGCACGATCGCCGCCATCATCGCCCGATACGCGAGCCTTCAGAAGGTGATGCGGGCCGAAGCCGTCGATCTGGAAGCGATCGACGGGCTCGATTCCTCCGGTGCGCGCACGGTGAAGGACGGGCTGGCCCGGCTGGCTGAATCGAGCATCCTCGACCGCTATAGCTAACGAGCAGTCACCGTGGACCGGAGGGGCCGAACCGCAGAATTCCCGTCCGGACCGGGCCCGTTCAACGGGCGCGCTGGATCAGTCGGTCTCGCTCGATGATCCGGTAGCGCCGGTCCATCTGCTCGATCCAACCGAGGCGCACGAACGCCGCTATCGACTTGTTCACCCTTTCGCGCGACGCCCCCACCAGACCGGCCAGTTCCTCCTGAGTGATGGGAAGCTGGAACTCGGACTGCTCACCCGCCAACTCCAGCAGGCGCTTGGCGGTACGACCGGTGACGTCGAGCAGCATGGCGTCGGCCAGAGCCGAATCGGTGACCCGAAGCCTCTCGGCCAGCAAGCCGACCACGTTCCAGAGCAGCTCAGGTTCTTCGTCGAGAGCGGCGCGCACGACGAAGTACGGGATGCCCAGAACCACCGATCGTTCGAGGGCCCGGGCCGAGGCCGACCGCTTGCCGTCGTCGAAGAGCGGCATCTCCCCGAAGGCGTCTCCCGTCTCCATCAGAGCGACGAGTGACTCCCGGCCGTCGAGTGACCGGCGGCCGATGGCGATGCGACCGCTACGTACCACGAACATCTCATCCGCTTCGTCGTCTTCTTCGAAGATCACGAAATTCCGCTCACACTCGAGCGGGCGCGCCGCTTCCACGATGCGTCGCAGCATGGTCAGGTCGAAGGCAGAGAAGAGGTCCGAGCCGCTCAACAAGTCGAGATCATCCATCTTCTTTCGCAGGTTATCGTTACCTGCGGGGCGGCGTTTCCGGTCAGGGCCGGCCCAATGCCGAAGGCCAAGCCGGCCAAGTGGCTGGTACCCTGGAAGGACCCCCCACCTGGAAGTTCGGCTCTGGAGCAGCATGACATTTGATGTTGGAGACAAGGTTGTCTATCCCCACCACGGCGCCGCCATCGTCGAGCGCCGTGAGGTGAAGGAGGCCTTCGGCGAGAAGAAGGAGTACCTCGTTCTGCGCCTCGCATACGGTGACCTGACTCTCATGGTGCCTTCGGACAACACCGAAGAGGTGGGTCTTCGTGAGGTGATCAACGACGAAGAGGTGGAGGAGGTGTTCGCTGTCCTGCGCAAGAAGGACGTGCGCATGCCCACCAACTGGTCCCGTCGCTACAAGAACCACTTCGAGAAGCTGAAGTCGGGAGATATCTACCAGGTGGCCGAAGTGGTTCGTAACCTGTCGAACCGCGACAAGGACAAGGGCTTGTCGGCCGGAGAGAAGCGCATGCTCAACCGGGCCCGCCAGATCCTGGTGTCGGAACTGACCTTCGCCATCGGCGTCGACGAGAACGAGGCCGAGAAGACCCTCGACGAGGCCCTCCGCTAAGGCTCTCGACCGCGGCCGCGCTGGGCGGGCCGCCGGGCTGTTACGCTCCCGCACGCCGTGAGAACGTGGGCTGTAGTCGTCGCCGGCGGCGCCGGTTCGCGCTTCGGCGCACCGAAGCAATTCGCCGACCTCGCCGGCCGGCCGGTGCTCGATTGGTCGCTGGCATCGGCCCGCCAGGCCTGCGAAGGGATCGTCCTGGTGCTGCCGGCGGGGTACACCGGGGACGCTTCCCGTCTCTGGGACGCCGACGTGGTGGTCCCGGGCGGAGTTAGCCGGTCGGAGTCCGTCCGGGCGGGATTGGCCGCCGTCCCGGGCCAGGCCGACATCGTGGCCGTGCACGACGCCGCCCGGCCACTGGCCCGACTGGACCTGTGGCGGTCTGTGATAGAGGCCGTCGCCGCCGGTGCTGACGCAGCCATTCCCGCTACTCCCGTGACGGACACGGTTAAAGAAGTCGGCCCGGGTGGTCGCCTCGTCACCCTTGACCGCTCCCGGCTGGTGGCGGTCCAGACTCCACAGGCGTTTCGGGCTGCGATTCTGCGGCGAGTGCACTCTGAGGGTAGAGATGCCACCGACGATGCCGCCCTGGTGGAGGCGGCGGGTGGTCACGTTGTAGTGGTGGAGGGTCCGGCGGACAACATCAAGGTGACGTCCCGAGCCGATCTGATAGTCGCTGCGGCCCTGGCAGGGGTGCAGCCATGACGCCGCGGGTCGGCCTCGGCTTCGACATACACCCATTCAGCGACGATCCAGCCCGCCGGCTCAGACTGGGCGGCATCGACCTGGAGGGTCCCGGGCTGGCGGGCCACAGCGACGCCGACGCGCTGGCTCACGCCGTGACGGATGCCCTCCTTGGCGCCGCCGCCATGGGCGATATTGGCAGTCACTTCCCCGACACGGATCCGGCGTTCGCGGGAGCCGACAGCATGGACCTGCTGGCGCGAGCCGTGCTAACCGTGTCTACTCGCTTCGAGATCGGCAACGTCGACGTCACGGTCGTGATCGAGGCGCCGAAGCTGGCTCCCCACCGCGACGCCATGCAGGCTCGACTGACCGAGGTTCTCGGGGCGCCCGTCAGCATCAAGGCCAAGAGGGCGGAATCGCTGGGGGCGATCGGTCGCGGTGAGGGCGTGGCCTGCTTCGCCGTCGCCCTTCTGATGCCGCGCTAGGCAGCGGACGCTCGGAACCTGAACCGTGACCCCCCGCCATTCCCGGCCTCGCCCTGTCACCTCGCCTCGACGCGGCCCGTCGGGCGCCTCGGAACGCCAGGGGATCGGGGGGGAGCAGGTCGAGGGCCGCCAGGCGGTCAGGGAGTTGCTGCGGGCCCGGCGCCGCCGGGTGCACCAGCTCCTGCTGGCGGACGGTCTCGGCGAGAGCGCCACGATGGCGGAGATCGTCGACCGGGCTGCCGAGGCCATGGTCCCGGTGCGGCGGGTGAGCCGCGACCGGATCGACGCGCTGGCCCAGACCGATTCGCCCCAAGGGGTAATCGCCCGGGCTGACCCCATATCCGCCCTGGAACTGGACGTCCTCCTCCACACCGGCGCGGGTCAACCACCCCCGTTTCTCGTCGTGCTCGATGGCGTCACTGATCCGCACAACCTCGGTGCGGTGATGAGAAGCGGCCTGGTCGCCGGAGTGAGCGGTTTGGTCATGGGGCGCCATCGCACCGCCCGCCTCACCCCGACGGCGATGAAAGCCGCCGCGGGCGCAGCCGAGCACCTGTCGATCGCCACCGTGGCCGGTATCCCCGCCGCCCTCTCCAGCCTGGCCGCCGCCGGCGTGTGGACGGTGGCCCTGGCGGAGGGGTCCGCCACCTCCCTCTGGGACCTCCAGCTGGCCTCCGAGCCGGTGGCCTTGGTACTCGGAGCCGAGGGCCGGGGACTGTCCAGGCTGGCCCGGCAGCGCTGCGACATTGCGGTGGGCATCCCGACCGCGGGCCCGCTGGATTCGCTCAACGTCTCCGCCGCCGCCGCCGTGGCATTCTTCGAAGTAGCCCGCCGGCGCCAGACCAGGAGCGCCGGTGGCGATTAGCTGTCGTCTGCCCGTCGCCACCTAGCATCTGATTCGTGAAGGACCAATGACCCAACCAGACGCCGGCCCGGTCGAAGGGGTGCGCCAGCTTCGCTTCCAGCGCCCTCCGGGTGCAACGACAGTCTTGTTGATCCGACACGGTGAGTCAGCCCCGGTCAGGGAGGGCGAACCGTTTTCACTCGTCGGTGGGCACGGCGACCCCGAGCTCGATCCGCGCGGGCGCGACCAGGCGGAGCGCATCGCCGCTCGCCTCTCCGACGGGGACGATGAGATCAGCGCCATCTACGTGACCAATCTGCGCCGCACGGTCGAGACGGCCGCCCCCCTCGCCCGCCGCCTCGGGCTGGATCCCATCGTCGAAGCGCGATTGCGCGAGGTCTATCTGGGTGAATGGGAAGGCGGTCTGTACCGGATCCGTATTCTCGAGAACGGTCCCATCGCCCAGCAGATGGTGGCGGAGGAACGGTGGGATGTCATCCCCGGCGCCGAACCGGACCACGACTTCGCAGAGCGGGTGCGGTCCGGGATAAATCACGTAGCGTCCAGGCACCCGGATCAGACGGTTGCGGTCTTCACCCACGGAGGCGTGATCGGACGAGCCATGGCCGAGGCCGCCGGTTCACGCCCTTTTGCCTTCCTCGGTGCCGACAACGCATCTATAACGAGGTTCGTGGTCGCCGGCGACCGGTGGGTCGTCCGCAGTTTCAACGACACCGCGCACCTCGAGAAGGCTACGGCGCCCGCCCGCTGACGTAGGACTTGGTGCGGGCGTCCTTCGGGGCGTTGAACACTTCGCCCGAAGGTCCCGCCTCGACCAACTCGCCGACCCGGTCGTCACCCATGAGGAACACCGCAGCCTGATCGGAGACCCGGGCGGCCTGGAACATGTCGTGGGTCACGAGGGCGATGGTTATGTGCGGAGCCAGCTGGGCGATGAGATCCTCGATCTTGCCGGTGGCGACCGGATCGAGAGCCGAACACGGCTCGTCCATCAGCAGCAGGTCCGGTTCCACGGCCAGAGCCCGGGCAATGCAGAGACGCTGCTGCTGGCCTCCGGAGAGGCGCACGGCCGGTTCGTTCAGACGGTCTCGGACAAGGTTCCACAGGGCGGCGTGATGGAGCGCCGCTTCGGCCGCCTCGCGGAGGAGCTTCTTGTTGCGGACCCCGTTCAGTCGCAACCCTGACACCACGTTGTCGAAGATGTTCATGGTGGGAAACGGGTTGGGGCGCTGGAAGACCATGCCGATCCTGCTCCGCACGAGTTCCGGCCGGACGCCCGGACCGTAGACGTCGAGGTCACCGATGGTGATCCGGCCCGTCACGACGCCGCTGGTGTGGTCGTGCATGCGGTTGATGGCCCGGAGAAGAGCGGTCTTCCCGCAACCGGACGGTCCGACGATGGCGGTCACCTGGTTGGCCGGGAGCTGAAGGCTGACGTCTCGAATGGCGACCTGCGAACCGAAGGTGACGCTCACCTCTTCGAGCGTGAGCGAGGGAGCGCCCACGCTCGACGGGCTGGAGGGGTTGGCTCGCTCGATCTCGATCCCGTAAGTCATTTCACCACCTCTGGCACATCAGCGGGCATGTCGGGTGTAGGCCCAGGCGATCACCCGGGTGGCGATGCTGATCAGAAGAACCGCGACCAGGAGCACGAAAGCCGTGCCCCAAGCGGTGCGCTGAGCCTGCTGGAAGGCCTGGGTGCCGTCGTTGTAAATCAAGAGGGTCATCGCCACGGTGGGAGCGGCAACAGTGAAAAGGAGCGGTGCCGTCTCTCCCAAGCCCCGGGCGGTGCCCAGCAGGTTGCCGCTCAGGAGCCCGGGCAGCGCGCTGCGGAGCACAACTGACCGGGCCACCCGGGATCGGCGTGCTCCCAGGGCCACGCCGGCTTCCCAGAGGTCGGTCGGCACGGTGCGGATGGCTTCCTCATTGGCCCGGATCATTATCGGAACCATGAGAACGGCGATGGCAAAGCTGGCGGCCAGGTTCGAAAAATGGTGGAGCGGGCGCACCAGCACGGCATAGGCGAATATGCCGACGATGATGGAAGGTACGCCGGTCATCACTTCGGCGCTGAACCTGATTCCCGATGCCAGGCGGCCGCTCTGCTCGAAGATGAACAGAGCTGCGAACAGGGCGATGGGAACAGCTATTACCAGGGCCAGTCCGATGATCTTGAGGCTGCCGGTCACGGCCGGCCCGATACCGCCCCCGGGTACGCCAGGGGGCGTCGGGGAATGGGTAAGGAAGGACCAGGAGACGATTGCGGCCCCGCGGACGATGGTGTAGTAGATGAGGGCGGCCAGAGGGGCCACTCCGACCAGGACGGCCAGGCCGCACAGAACCTCCATGAACGCGCCCGTCAGGCGACGGCCCGGGAGGGTACGGGAGGCGCGTTCGGCGCACGACCGCCTTGAGGTGCCGGTCCGCGCCGGAGTCCTCGATCAGTTCGTCCGGGCGGGACATCTGGGCGGAGAGAGCCGGGCCGCGGGGGAGTGGGCCCGCCCCGCCCGATCCCCGGCCCGCTCTTCGCTGCAGGATCGCCTGGCCCGCCAGATTGACCAACAGGGTCAGCACCAGGAGCACGGCGCCCAGGGCGATAACCGAGCTGGTTCCCAGGCCCGGACTCGCTTCGGCGAACTGATTGACGATGGCCGAGCCCAGGGTGGCTCCCGGGTCGAGGAGCGAGTGCGGGATGGACGGCCTGTTGCCGATGACCATCGCCACCGCGATGCTCTCTCCGAGCGCCCGTCCCACCGCCAGCGTCACCGCCGCTTCGATCCCGGGCCGGGCCGCGGGGATAACCGCCTTGCGCACGACCTGCCAGCGCGTGGCGCCCAGAGCCAGGGCACCCTCTCGGTCGGACACCGACACGCCGGACAGGGCCGTCCGGCTCAGAGTGACGATGGTCGGGAGGGACATCACGGCCAGCACGACGGCGGCCAGAATCACGCTGGGGCCGTAAGCCTGCCCGTGGAACAGAATGCCGAGGCCGGGGATCGAGCGGAGGAAGGGCTCTACGTGCCGGGCGAACACCGGGGTCAGCACCAGGAGTCCCCAGAGGCCCACCACGATGCTCGGAATGGAAGCCAGTAGATCGATGGCGGACGACAACGGCGTAGCCACCCACGAGGGAGCCTGTTCCGAGAGGAATATGGCGAAACCGAGCCCGACCGGAACGACGATGACCATCGCGGCCAAGGTGGTGACGACGGTACCGACGATGAGGACGCCGGTGCCGTACTGGTTGGCGGCCGGGTTCCACGTACCGGACCAGATGAAGCTGGGACCGAAATGTGCGAACGCCTCGGCTGACTGCCCCGCGACCGTCACGACGAGGCCGATCAGCAGGGCGGCGAATGCGGCCCCGCCGGCCCAGCGCAGCACGGCGTAAACGCGGCCGCCCGCCCTGGATCGGCTCCGCTTCAGGGCGGTGGAGACCCCCCCGACCGCTTGCCAACCGCCTGTCGCGGCCGTCACCGACATCCCTCCGACCTACGAGAAGAGCGGAGACCCGGTCGCGGATTCGAGGGTGTTCAACGTCGCGAGGGAGAGCTGGGCGACGCCGGCCGGCAGCGGCGCATACCCCAGGGAGGCGGCGTCGGCCTGGCCGGTGGTGATGACGTAGTCGATCAGCTTCCCGATGGCGAGTCCCTTGTTGGTGTCGGTCTGCTTCTCATAGACCAGCGTCCAGCTGAAGTTGGCGAGGGGGTAGCTGCCGGCGCCTGGTTCATCGATGATGGAGAAGTTGGTAGAGCTCAGACCGACGGCCTGCCCGGCGTCCGCCGATATGGCCGAAGTGCTGGGAGCGACGAAGGACCCGGCCTTGTTCTCGAGGGCCACGTTGGTGAATCCGGCCTGGAGGGCGTATCCGTACTCGACGAATCCGATGGCGCCCTGGGTCTGGTGCACGTAGTTGGCCACACCCGTATTCAGTTGCTCACCGATACCGACCTTCGCCAGAGGCCAGGTCTTGGAGGGTTTGGTCGTCCCTATCCTGGCGACCCAGTCGGGGGCCGTCTTTATCAGGTAGGAGTCGAGGTCCCAGCCCGGGCCCGACGAGTCGGCTCGGTGGACCGGGACGATGGTGAGGTTGGGCAGGTTGCTCACCCCGCTGACAGTGGCAATCCGGGCGTCGTTCCATTTGGTGATGCTGCCGTCGAAGATGGCGGCCAGGGTGGGTCCGTCCAGCTTGAGACCGCTCCGCGCCCCCGGGAGGTTGTAGCTGATAGCCACGCCCCCCAGGTCCACCGGAATCTGCAGCACCGTTCCGCCCGAAGCCTTGGCCTGATCCGACGCGGACATGGGGATCTCGGTGTCGCCGAAGTCGACGGTGTTCTGCTCCACGTCGGTGATGCCGACGCTGCTCCCAGCCGGCGAGTAGTTGATCGTCGTCTTGGGGTCCTTCTTGTGATAGTCGTAGAAGACCTTCTGGAAGAAGGGCTCGATGGAGTTGGCGCCGGCGCCGTCAAGGGTTACCGACGACGACGTCGCGGTGTCGTAGGCCGGGCCCAACTGGTTCACCGCGGACCCGCTGGGGGTGCTGGGCGACGATGTGCTGTGGCTGCTCGATCCGCACGCGCCGACCAGGAGCCCGAAAGAAATCAAGGCCACGGTGATTCTGGATCTTTGCATCAGCCCTCCATTACGCGCCGAAAAAGATGATTAAGTCAATCAGAAATATAACGTCGGGTGATTTAGAAGACAATTCGCGATCAACGCCACCGGACCTGGTCCGGGTCCTGGCCCGGGTCGGCGGGAGGGCCGGCTTCCGGGAGGGGCCTATAGTCGCGGCATTCGCGGGGACCCGATGGCAGGGAGATCCTCGGCGGCTTTCAAGCGTTCGGAGAGCTCTCGGCTCGGTCGCCGGTCGGCGGCCCGCCCTTGGCCCATCGGTCAGGCCGCCGACCACCGTCCGACGTTCGGCCGCGCCCAGCTGCTGAGCGAGCTGGTCCGGCATCTGGGTCGCCATGACGGCCCGATCATCCTCAGCGGCCCGGCTGGCATCGGTAAGACCCACCTGGCCCGGGCGTCGCTTCGGCTCCTGGTCGAGGACGGGCACGATTCCGAAGAGATCGTCGGCGGCGGCGCGCCCTCGGCCGTGCCCCTCGGCCCGGCCGCCCACCTGGTCCCGGCCATCGTGGGAGAGGTGCCGCTGGCCGGGCTGATCGCCGGCGCCCTGGATGGGCTGCGGCGCCGAGCCGTCGACCGTCGTCTCATTGTCCTGGCCGACGACATCGATCTCCTCGACGATGCCTCGGCCACGCTGATCGGCCACCTGGCCGGCGTCGAGCGGGTGGCGATCGTCGGCACGTCGAGGCGTCCGGTTCGACCCCGCAGCCTCTTCGCCGACCTGTGGCCGGACGATCTGATCCGGGTCGTGTCGCTCGACCCGCTCTCGCCGCCGGAGGCAGCCGATCTGGCCGCGTTCCATGCGGGTGGTCCGCTCGAGCCGAGCTCCGGTCTCAGGGTGTACGACATCACCGGCGGCAACCCGCTGTGGATCACCGAGTTGACCAGGGCGGCCGTAGCCAGAGGAGCGCTTCGACCCGGCCGCACCGGGCTCCGGCTCGACACCGAGGTGGCCGTCGGTGGCCTGGACCGGATCCTGGCTGACCGTATCAGCGACCTCACGCCGGCCGAGCGCGACGCCCTGGACCTCGTCGCCGCCGGGGGCCCGCTGCCGTCCACCCTGCTCCGAACCCTGACCGGAACTGAGGCGCTCATTTCTCTCGCCGGGGCCGGCCTGGTGGAAGTCACTGGTTCGAGGGGCGAGCCAGTCATCCGCTTTGCCCATCCCCTCCACCGCCAGCTGGTGCGGAGCGCTCAGCCAGCTGACCAGGTGCACAGCCTCTTGCAGAGACTCTTGGCCGCTGAGGCGCCGCCCGGTCCGGTCGATCGGGCCGTGGATCCCGGCCAGCGGGCGTCGCTGGTCCGCCTGGCCCTGTGGCACGCCCAGATGGGGGAGGCGTTCGACCCGCAGGCTCTGGGTTGGGCCGCCCAGGAGGTGCGATGGGGCCTTCTCGAGGTGGTGCGTCGGCATCTCGCCGGAGAACCTGTGGCCCCGGAGGGTTCCGACGCCGCTGCGGCCATCGGCCTTCAGCGGCCCGACGAGCGCGCCGGGGTCGCGCACATGCTGGCCGCCGGGGCCTGGAAGGAGGCCAGGACCTTCACCAATGGCGTGGCACTGGCCCGGCTCCTCACCTTTCAGCCCGATAAGGCCGCCGAAGCCCTAGAGGTCTTCGACTCGCTGCGATCACTGGCGGTCAGCGAGCCCGAGCGGGCCGCGGTGGCCACCATTCATGGGATATGGCTCCATTGGATCGCCCGGGATCGAGCCGGAGCCGCCGACCTGTTGAGCAAGGCCGAGGCCGACCTCGGCCCACCCTGGCAGTCGATGGTCGCATCCACCCGGGCCGGGTTGGGGGTGCATTGCGGGGCCACGGCCGATGGTCTGGTCGCCCTGGAGGCGGCCTGGCCGGGAGAAGACGCCCCGCCTGTAGTCAAGGTGTCGAACTGGTCACCGCGGGCCGCCGCGCTGGTCGAACGCGGGACGGCTCGAGGAGGGCGTGACTCTGGCCGAGGCGGCTCTGCCCGCCTCGCTCGGTCTGGGCGGGGAGGGCATGCAGGCCATGGCCGAGCTGACCATCATCCACCATTGGGGTCGGATGTGCCTGGGTCGGTACGGCGAGGTCCTGCGGGACGCCCGTCAGGTGTCGGACCTGCTCAGGGAGGCGGATCAGGACGAAGCCAGGGCCCTGTTCATGGGCCTCGAGGCCCGCTGTCTGACGAGGTGGGGCAGGCCGGGCCGGGCCGCCGCCGTACTCGAAGAGGCGATCAGGCGGCACGGCCCGCTGAGCACGCTTGGCTTCAGGGCGCTCCTTCACAGCTCGCGGGCCGTTGCCCTGGCCTGGACCGGGCGGCTGCGCGAAGCGGATATGGAGGCCGACGAGGCAGCTCACTGGAGCGACTCGCCGCGTTTCTTCGACGCTGACATCGACATGGCCCGGGCGACGGTGCTGGCGGCCACGGGTCAGCGGACCCGCGCCACGGCGTTGGCGGAGGCGGCGGCCGAGAAAGCCGCCTCTCTGGGCAGCTTCTACTTCGCCTTCGAGTCCGCTTTCCTTGCCGCTCGGCTGGAAGCGGCGGGCCGTCGGCTCCGGGCTCTCGAAGAGCTGGCCGGGGTGGTGGACGGCCCGTTCCCCCCGCTGGCCGTCGCCTACGGCCAGGCCCTGGCCGGCGCCGATGTCGGCGCCCTCAGGGCGCTCTCGGACCGGGCCATGGCTCTGGGAGAGAAGCTCTTCGCCCTGGAGATGCTCGAAGCGGCCGCAGCGTTGGACCCATCATCCGCCGTGGGTCGGTCGCGCTCCGAGGCGGGGATCGACCGGCTGCGCCGGGAGTGCGAAGGCGCTCGGTCTCCGGTCGTGGCCGGGACACCGCCGGTAGTGTCCCTCTCCAACAGGGAGCCCGAGGTCGGATTCGAACCGACGACCTGACGCTTACAAGGCGCCTGCTCTGACCAGCTGAGCTACTCGGGCGCGTCTTCGTCCACGCCAGACCGGGCAGCCTATTTCCTCCCGGGGGAATGGTGCCCGGCCCATTTCCCTCGACAGGGATCCTTGATCCGATTGGGCGGCGGTGGCAGGCTCGGTCGGATGGGACTATCCGAACGGGATCAGGCCATCCTCGAGTTCGAAGGATCATGGTGGACGCTCACCGGCTCCAAGGAAGCGGGGATCAGGGACCGCTTCGGTATCTCGGCGAGTAGCTACCGGCGGATCCTGGCTTCCCTCATGGAATCGGAGGAGGCCGAGAACGCCGATCCCCTTCTGGTGCGCCGGCTGCGCCGGGATCGTGACCTGAGGAGACGAGCCCGGTTCGAGCGCCGCCCGCCGGGTGGCGCTGATGGGAGGGGGGTGCCGTGAACCAGCCAGTGGGACCCGGATCGGGGAGTGGGGACGGTATTCACACCCTGAAGGCGGTGGCCCTGATCGTTGTCGTCGTCCTGATCGGTTGGGCGGTTCTGCATCACACGACCAAGCCTTCGCATGGCAGCTCCTCCAGTGCCAGCAGCTCGACGACCATTCCGGGATCGTCGACGACGGTGCCGGGCGGCTCTACCACCACGACCACGGTGCCCCTGATCCCGCCGAGCAGCATCAAGCTCCAGGTGCTGAACGGCACCGGTTCGGGACAGCTGGCCACCGAGTGGAGCAACAAGCTGAAAGCCAATCCCGGCTACAACACCCTGGCCCCCGCCGACACCACCGCGACCGTCCCCAAGTCCGAGATTTACATCGTGACGCCGGGCTACCAGCGGGAGGCCGACGCCCTGGCGGCGACCGTCGGCCTCACCGCGGCGGCGATCAACGGCACTATCCCCCCACCCGCTAGCGCTCCGATCCCCACGACGGCCAGGGCCAACGCCAACCTGGTGCTGGTCATCGGGCCCGATCTGGCCAGTAAGGCCTAACCACCTGACTCGCCTCCTCGGATCGACCTGAGCGCGGACCTGAGTCCCTGGCTGGCCCGTCCGGAGTCGGCGGGTCTGTTCCTCGACTTCGACGGGACCCTGGCCCCGATAGTCGAGGACTTTGACCGGGCCGAGGCTTACCCCGGGACAGGTTCTCGCCTGGCCCGGCTGGCATCGCGGCTCGCCCGGGTGGCGGTGGTATCGGGTCGCCCGGTCGCCTACCTGATGACCCACCTGGCCGGGGTCGGGGCCACCGAGCTGGTCGGCCTGTACGGCATGGAACGCGCCTCACGGTCCGGCGCCGTCGAGGTGTCTCCTGCCGCCCTGGCCTGGAAGGCCGACCTGGCGGCGGCCGCGGACGAAGCCGACGCGACCGCTCCCGACGGGGTGATCGTGGAGCGTAAGGGTCTGGCCACCACCCTCCACTACCGGCTGGCACCCGAGCAGTCCGGCTGGGCGGACCGCTTCGCGGCCGATCAGGTGACGCGCCGGGGCGTGGTGGCTCACCCCGGCAAGATGTCGGTCGAGCTGCGCCCCCCGGTCACCACTGACAAGGGCACGGTCGTGGCCGAGCTGTCAGGGGGGCTGAAGGCGGTGTGCTTCGTCGGGGACGACACCGGCGACCTGCCGGCTTTCTCCGAGCTGGCCCGCTTGCGGGCCGGCGGGCAGTCCACCCTGGCGGTGGCCGTCGAATCAGCCGAGACGCCGCGCCGGCTGGTCGAGGCGGCCGACCTCGTCGTGGATGGACCAGGAGGCGTTGCCTCCCTGCTCGATGCCCTGGCCGCCGGTCGGTAGCCGCCGCCACCTGACCCCAGATCCCTGGCGCCCGATCGCGGCCCCCCGCTCCCTCCTCCAGATCCCCAGGTTCCTAGCCGGCTGCTGAAGCCGCATGGGCGGTCTGGTCGTCGAACCAATCGAGCGGGGAGGTGGCGAGGACCGCCTTGCGCAGCCCCGCGGCCCGCTCGGCCCGCTCCGCCGGCGTCAGGTCCAGGGCCTTGCCCAGGGCGGCCGCCGTACCGGAGACGTCGAAGGGGTTGACGCCGATGGCGTGCTGGCCGAGCTCGTCCCACGCCCCCGCCTGCCGGCTCAGGACCAGGGCCCCGTCCCTCTCGTTGACGATAGGACCTTCCTTGGCCACCAGGTTGAGGCCATCCCGCACCGGGTTGACAAGAAGCACATCCGAGCGTCGAAGCGCCGCCACCGAACGTGGGTAGTTGTCCTCGGGATGCAGCATGATCGGGGTCCATCCGGCCGCGGCCCACTTGGCGTTGAGACGGGCGGCCAGGGCCTGCACCTCCTGGCCGTAGGCCTGATATTCGGCCAGGCCCAGGCGGGAGGGGTACACCATGGCCGCGAAGACGACAGAGCCGCGCATGTCGGGCCTTCGCTCCAGTAGCTCGTCGAAGGCCCAGAAGCCCCTGAGCACGTTTTTCGACAGCTCTATCCGGTCGACCCGCACTATCAGCTTCCGATCGCCCACCTCGCCCTCCAGCCAGGCCAGCTCCCGCCGGCAGGCCTCCGACGCCGCTACCTGGCGCAGGTCGTGGACGTCCGTCGCGGCGGGGGAGACGAAGGTGGCGGGGACCCGGCCGAGCTGTTCGCGGCAACAGTCCTCGAAGGCCTTGGCCCACCTCGCGGAGTGGAATCCGCAGGCGCCGCCCCCGGCCAGTCCGCCGATCACGGCCGTGCCCACATCCTCGGGCAGAACCGAGAACTCCTGCGGTGAGCACCAGGGGGTGTGAACGAAGGCGGCTATCCGCACGTCGGGCCGCTTGCTGGCGACCAGCCCGGGGACGAGAGCCAGCTGGTAGTCCTGGACCAGGACCGTCGCTCCGGCGCCGGCGACTTCCGCGGTGGCGTCCGCCATCTGTTCGTTCACAGTCCGGAATCGCTCCCAGGCCGCCCACCAGTAACGGTCGAAGCGAGGCCGGCGGGGGAGGTCCCAGAGCCCGTGCAGCGCGAACCAGAGGGTCTGGTTGGCGACCACGTCGTAGTAACCCTGGTAGTCCTCCTGCTCGACCACGACGGCTTGATACCGGAACCCTCCGTCTGCCCTTAGACCCAGGCGGGCGGCTTCGCGGTCGTCCTCGGTCGCCGCACAGGCCAGCCACAGGGCACCGTCGCGCTCCACTCCGGGTCCCAGGGTGACGACCAGACCGCCGGCGGCTCGTCTGGCCTGGAGGGCGCCGGCCTGGTTACGGCCGAAGCTGATCGGGCCTCGATTGGAGAGAACCAGCAGGTTGTTCTGATCGGCCATGTGAGTTCGACCCTACCCGGGCGGCCGAGCCCCCCATCACCGGCCCGCACCGGGCAGCATGGGGGCGTGCCGCACGTGGTCGTCGCGCCCGACAAGTTCAGGGGATCGGCGACGGCGGCCGACGTCGCCGCTGCGATGGCCCGGGGCGCGGTCAAGCTGGGGTGGTCAGCAGACCAGGCGCCGGTCTCCGACGGCGGTGAGGGATTCTGTGCTGCCCTCGGAGGCCGAGCCCGTCCGGCCCGGGTCCGGGACCCTCTGGGCCGCCCGGTCGAGGCCGCCTGGTTCGAATTGGACGGCGGTGCGGCCGCGTCGGTGGAAATGGCGAGGGCATCGGGTCTGGAGCTGGCAGGAGGCAGCCGGAGCAACGACCCCGTGGGCGCCGACACCGCCGGCACCGGTCAGTTGATCGCGGCCGCCATCAAGTCCGGCGCCAGGCAGGTGCTGATCGGGATGGGCGGCTCGGCCACGACCGACGGGGGTTGGGGGGCGGTGGAAGCGCTGGAGCCGCATTCCCGACTGTCCGGCATCGATCTGGTCGTCGCCTGCGATGTCAGGACCCACTTCGTCGATGCGGCCCTGACCTTTTCCCCCCAGAAGGGCGCCAGCCCAGCCCAGGTGCAGTTCCTCACCCGCCGGCTCGAGCGCCTGGCCCAGGTCTACTTGGAGCGATTCGGGGTTGACGTGCAGAGCATGGAGGGTTCCGGTGCCGCCGGCGGCCTGGCCGGGGGCCTGGCTGCTCTCGGAGCCACGCTGGTAAGCGGATTCGAGCTGGTCGCTGACCGGATCGACCTGGCCGGCAGGATCGAAGGGGCCGACCTGGTGATCACGGGCGAGGGGCTGCTGGACGCCGAGTCGTTCAATGGCAAGGCGGTCGGTGGCGTCGTCGCGCTGGCTCGAGAGCTGGATGTCCCGGTGGTGGTCTTGGCCGGTAACGCGGAGGGCGATCAACCCGTACAGGTAAGGACGCTGGTGGCTTCAGTCGGCGAGGAGCGGGCCTGGGCCGAGCCCCTCGCCGCCGTGGAAGAAGTGGTGGCCGACATCATCGCGGCCTGCTGAGCCGTCAGGCCGTCTTGCGGTAGGCCGGCACCTGGATGAGGGGCGGTCGCTCGGCGAAGGAGACCGACACTGGTTCCGTCTCGGGCCGGACCAGGCGCGAAGTCCAGGGGAAATCACCGACGTCTGCGGGGGACAGCCCCGCCCTCTGGAGGGCCGCCTGCAAGATGCTGAGCGCCTGTACCCCGAGGTCGGAGAGGGACCGGTTGCGATGGACCCGCTCGCCCAGGTCGCACTGGACTACTCCCGTCGTCCCGAACCGCTCGGTGACGTCGATCAGGAGCCCGAGGTCGACGCCGTAACCGCCGACGAACGGCACCGCCTCGAGCACCCGGCGCGGCGCCGCGCACTCACCGGAGAGCGGTTGGGCCAGCTCGGCCAGGTGCGGGAAGAAGACCGATATGAGGGGCCGAGCCATGAGCTCGGTCACCCGGCCCCCTTCTCCTGGCCTCCCGTCCAGGGGCCGGTCGTAGAACCCCTTGACGAAGTCGACGTCGTCCCGGGTCACGAGCGGCCCGAGCAGCCCGAGGACAAACGCCGGATCGAAACCCCGGATGTCGGCGTCGCAGAACACGATCAGGTCGCCGGAGGTCTCGTGCACCCCCCGCCACATAGCCTGGCCCTTGCCGTGCTCGATGCCATACTCGGGCAGCACCCCGGTGGCCGTCACCACCCGTGCGCCTTCGCGATCCGCCTCGGCGGCGGTCGAGTCAGTGGAACCGTCGTCCATCACCACGACCTCGTCGACGACGGGATATCGGTCCATCAGATGCGAGCGGATCGTCCTCACCGTGTCCCCGATGGTGCTCTCTTCGTTGCGGGCGGGCAGGCACACCGAGACCCGCCGGCCCTTCTTGGCGGCGAGTACTCGGGCGGCTGAGTAGTGATGGGCGTCGAAGGAGCGGAACATGCCGGATCCATGCTGCCACGCATCGTGGTGTGGGCCCGCCCCGGAGATGCCACAGCATTTCGTCGACATCACCATGAGATGATGCCGAACCGGCATAACTGGGTCTTCAGGACCCGAATCGGGTCCCCGCTCTAGGCCCGAGAACCCTTATGCGGCTGCCGAGCCTTCGGCTGTGTCGGCGACGCAGACGCAATCGAACTCCACGACGCGCTGGCTCGAGTCGTAAGTTACCGGGAACAGCCCAGCCACCGAGAATCCCAGCTCCCGGAAGCGACCCAAAGACTCCTCCAGGTTCGGCATGCGCCCGTAGATGGGAAGCATGGACACCTCTGACTGGAGGGCCTTGATGCAGCCGAGAACGCCCGAAGCCCCTTCGAGGACCTCTAGGTCCCAGCCCTGCGTATCCATCTTGAGGAACGTCTGATCGCCCGGCCGGGCGAGCTCAGGGAGGAGACTGTCAAGTCGTCGGACGGTGACCCGTTCGACATGGTCGACGTCGGCGTGGTTGCCAAACTCGCTAAGGGCGTAAGCGTTCGGCTGATGGAAAGAGCTGAAGACGGTCGAGTTGGTGACGTTGATCTGGCCCTCGCCGTCTTCGGACCCGAGAGCTACGTTGAGCGTCTCCCAGAGTTCGTCGCCGTGCGCCCTTTGCTGTAGAACTTCGTAGTTCGATGCGATCGGTTCGAACGAGATGATCCGACCCGTGTAGCCGTCTCGGCGGAGGAACGAGGCGTATTCACCCTGATGAGCTCCTACGTCGAGCACCAGGCTTACGCCGAGAGATGAGAAGAGGTTGTCCAGACGGAGGCCCAGGAGCGTTTCGGGCTGGCTCGGATCGGTGCGGATCCGAACGACCTCGAGGCGACAGCGCCTTCGGAGCATGACGCGAAGCTCGTTCTTAAGCTTCGCCGAAGCGGTTCCCACAGACCGTCGCTCCTTTCCAGCGCCTCAGGTGGTGAGTAAGAGTGGCCTGACCCGCCGAAAATACGTTGACTACACGTCGGACACATGAGGCCCACATAAGGCCCACATAGCGCCTACATGACGCCGCGGCATCGCAGCCCGCCGCCGCCCGCCTCGGCCCATTGGGCCAGAAGGACCCCAGGACGAGCGCCAGCCTGGACCGTCGGACCCCCTGATATCGATTACCGGGCGGTGATCTATCCGGCTAGTATTGGCTACGCAATCATCAAGAGCGGCTGAGGGACGGGCCCTGTGAAGCCGCGGCAACCCGCTCTCCTGGTGGGAGTTAGGTGCCAATGCCCGGTTCGATGAGGCCAGCTAGGAGGATCCCAAGTTGCCGTACGTAGATGGACTGCGATGCCGGGAATGCGGCCGCGCCTACCCCGCCGAGGCTCTGCACGTGTGCGAGTGGTGTTTCGGCCCGCTCGAGGTCGTGTACGACTACGACGCCATCAAGGCGGTGGTATCGCGCCAGCGCATAGCGGCCGGGCCCCTCTCGATCTGGCGCTACTCCGATCTGCTCCCGGTCCGAGCCGAAGGGGCCGTGAGCCTGGGAGCCGGGTTCACGCCCCTGGTTCGAGCCCACCGGCTGGCCGCGGAACTCGGCCTGGGTGAGTTGTGGATCAAGAACGACACCCTCAACCCGACCGGGTCCTTCAAGGACCGGGTCGTGTCGGTCGCTTTGACCAAGGCGCAGGAGCTGGGCTTCAAGGTGGCGGCCTGCGCGTCGACCGGCAACCTGGCCAACTCGGTGGCCGCTCACGCCGCTCAGGCCGGAATGGAATCGGTCGTCCTGATCCCCGCCGACCTCGAGGCCGGCAAGGTTGTGACCACCGCCGTGTTCGGGGGCCGTCTGATCGCAGTTGAAGGCACCTACGACGATGTGAACCGGCTCTGCGCCGAGCTGGCCAGCGAGCACCCTTCCTGGGCGTTCGTCAATGTCAACGTACGGACCTACTACGCCGAGGGGTCGAAGACCCTGGCGTTCGAGGTGGCCGAGCAGCTCGGGTGGGAGGCGCCCGACCACGTGGTCGTCCCGGTGGCGTCCGGGAGCCAGCTGACCAAGGTGGCCAAGGGGTTCAAGGAGCTGCAGGCCGTCGGTCTCCTCGAGCAGAAGCCCCATGTGCGGATCTCCGGGGCCCAGGCGGAGGGCTGCTCGCCGGTTGCGCAGGCCTTCGCGGCGGGTCAGGACGTCGTCAAACCGGTCAAACCGAACACCATCGCCAAGAGCCTCGCCATCGGCAACCCGGCCGACGGTCCGTACGCCCTCGACGCCGTGCGGGAATCGGGGGGCGCCATTGACTCCGTCACTGACCAAGAGATCGTCGACGCCATCCGGCTTCTGGCCCGCACCGAGGGAATCTTCGCCGAAACGGCGGGAGGAGTCACCATCGCCACCCTGGCCAAACTGGCCGCAAGAGGGGTGATTCGCCCCGATGAGCGGGTAGTGGCCTTCGTGACGGGCAACGGGCTCAAAACCATCGAGGCGGTCTCCTCCCAGTGCGGCCCTACCGCCACCATCGCTCCCACTCTGGACGCCTTCGAGGCCGCGATCGAGATCTCCGAGGTCGCCTAGCCATGGCCGTGATCGTGCGCATCCCCACCCAGCTACGCCCCCTCTCGGGCGGCAACAGCGAGGTTCAGGTGGAAGCATCGACCGTCGCCGCCACGCTCACCGCCCTCAACGCCGCCCATCCCGGCTTCAGCGACCGCCTGTTCGACGAGACGGGCAAACTGCGCCGGTTCGTGAACGTCTTCGTGGCCGACGAGGACATCCGGTTCCTCGACGGCGTCGACACGCCCGTCGCCGACGGGACGACCGTTTCTATCGTTCCTGCCGTCGCCGGGGGGTGATCACGGGCCCGGTGGCCCCGGCCAGGTCGGATTGCATTGGTCCGGTTGCACTAAGGCTCCGAAAGGCGGTTAACTGTTAGCACTCGGGATATGAGAGTGCTAACCGTGGTCTGCCCAATGGAGGGAACCAAAAACCGATGCCCAAGCTGATTGCCTTCGACGAGAACGCCCGCCGCTCACTCGAAAGCGGTATGAACCAACTGGCTGACGCAGTCCGCGTCACGCTGGGCCCCAAGGGCCGCAACGTCGTTCTGGAGAAGAAGTGGGGAGCCCCCACCATCACCAACGACGGTGTGTCCATTGCCAAGGAGATCGAGCTCGAGGACCCTTACGAGAAGATCGGGGCCGAGCTGGTCAAAGAAGTAGCCAAGAAGACCGACGACGTGGCCGGTGACGGCACCACCACCGCCACCGTGCTGGCGTGGGCGCTCGTGCGGGAGGGCCTCCGCAACGTGGCCGCCGGCGCCAACCCTATGTCCTTGAAGCGGGGCATCGAGGCCGCCGTCGAGGCGGCCGTCGGCTCGCTCAAGGAGCAGTCCAAGGAGACGGAGACGAAGGAGCAGATCGCCCAGGTGGCGTCCATCTCGGCCGCCGACACCGAGATCGGTGACCTCATCTCCGAGTCCATAGACAAGGTCGGCAAGGACGGTGTTATCACCGTCGAGGAGTCCCAGACCTTCGGTATGGACCTTGAGCTGGTCGAGGGCATGCGCTTCGACAAGGGCTACATCGCCCCCTACTTCGCCACCGATCCGGAGCGCATGGAGGCCGTCCTGGAAGACGCCTACATCCTCCTGGTGGGGTCCAAGATCTCGGCCGTGCGCGACCTCCTGCCCCTACTGGAGAAGGTTATGCAGTCGGCTCGCCCGCTGGTGATCATCGCCGAGGACGTGGAGGGCGAGGCTCTCGCCACCCTGGTGGTCAACAAGATCCGCGGCACGTTCAAGAGCGTGGCCATCAAGGCTCCCGGATTCGGTGAGCGGCGCAAGGCCATGCTCCAGGACATCGCCATCCTCACCGGCGGCCAGGTCGTCACCGAAGAGGTCGGCCTCAAGCTCGAGAACACCACCCTCGACCTGCTCGGTCGGGCCCGCAAGGTCGTGGTGACCAAGGACGAGACCACCATCGTCGAGGGCGCCGGCACCGACTCCGACATCAAGGGCCGGATCGCCCAGATCAAGACCGAGATCGAGAACACCGACTCGGACTACGACCGGGAGAAGCTGCAGGAGCGCCTGGCCAAGCTCTCAGGTGGGGTTGCCGTCATCAAGGTCGGCGCCGCCACCGAGGTGGAGCTGAAGGAGAAGAAGCACCGCATCGAGGACGCCGTGTCGACCACCAAGGCCGCCGTCGAAGAGGGCGTGGTCCCCGGCGGTGGTGTGGCCCTGCTCCGGTCCCAGTCCGCCATCCTGGACCGGGCCGAGAAGCTGGAAGGCGACGAGGCCACCGGAGCCCGCATCGTGGCTCGGGCAGTTGAGGAGCCGATCAAGCAGATCGCCATCAACGCCGGCCTCGAAGGCGGTGTGGTGGTCGAGCGGGTCAAGGGCCTCAAGGGAGCTTCCGAGGGCCTGAACGCCGCCACCGGCGAGTACGAGGACCTGTTCAAGGCCGGCGTGATCGACGCCGCCAAGGTGACCCGGTCGGCCCTGCAGAACGCCGCCTCCATCGCGGCGCTGTTCCTCACGACCGAGGCCGTCATCGTGGACAAGCCTGAGAAGGAAGCCCCCGCCATGCCCGGTGGAGGGATGGAGGACTTCTAAGTCCGTCCAGCTGTTTTCGTCATTCGGGGCCCGGCCCTCGTACGGTCCGGTCCAGCTTCCCCCTACAGGGAAAAAGGACCGGCCGTATCGAGGGGCGGGCCCCTTTATTTCCTTCCAGCCAGGCGGCTCAGGGCCGACAGCGTGCGTAGGCTGCTTCCATGAGTGAGCCGTTGGAACCGTCGGTGGGGTGGGGGGTGCTTCACCTGTTCTGCCGGGTCGGGCCCGATCCCGACGGCCAGGCGATCGTGTCGGCTGTCAAGGACGCCCAGGAGGGCGACCACCAGGTGGTGACCTTCTCCGTGCTCGGTCACAAAGCGGACATCGGATTCCTGGCCCTTGGCCCGGATTGGCTCCGCCTCCGGCGACTCCAGTCCGGCCTCCAACGCGCTGGCCTGGACGTCGTGTCGTCCTATGTCTCGCTTACCGAGCTGTCGGAGTATTCGAAGGGCATGCCCGAGGAGCATCTCCGCAACCGGCTGTACCCCCGTCTCCCGCCGGAGGGGAAGCGGGCCATCTGCTTCTACCCCATGTCCAAGCGCCGCGGTGAGAAGGACAACTGGTACTCAACGGATTTCGATGAGCGCAAGAGGCTCATGATCGATCACGGCCAGTCCGGTCGGCGCTTCGCCGGTCGCGTGGTGCAGCTCGTCACCGGCTCCACCGGTCTGGACGACTTCGAGTGGGGTGTGACGCTGTTCGGAGTACATCCCGACGACCTGAAGGACACCGTCTACTCGATGAGATTCGACGAGGCGTCCGCTCGGTTCGCCGAGTTCGGGCCGTTCTTCGCCGGGGCGGTGGGGTCGGTCGAGGAGGTGCTCGCCGCGATCGGCGTGGCATAGTGCTCCGGATGCCGGAGGGCCACCCAGATCGCTTCGTTGAACTGGGCGGAGAGGATCATGAGCCGTCCGATGAAGTACAGCCCCAGCAGCAGCGCGGCCGAGGCCCCAAGAGCGCCGTACAGCACGGATGCGCTGCTGAGCCGGGCCGCGAGGTAGTACACGGAGACCAGGTGCAAGACCTGGACGCCCACTCCGAACACGATCGCTCCGGGAATGAGCGCCGTCCAGGGCGCCCCCTGGTGGGGGAACTGGGTGGACAGAGCCC
Source organism: uncultured Acidimicrobiaceae bacterium (assembly GCA_963851245.1). Taxonomy (GTDB): domain Bacteria; phylum Actinomycetota; class Acidimicrobiia; order Acidimicrobiales; family Palsa-688; genus CAWKOH01. Next base: position 101,865 of record CAWKOH010000002.1, read on the forward strand.
ACCAGACGGCCCCGTAGAAGACGACGTCGGCGATCATGGCGACGAGGCCGTTCGTCGGCGACGAGTTACGGATGATCGACGCCAACGAAGTCGCCACCGCAATGACCACACAGGCCAGCAAGAAGATCCCCGCCAGGCGCGGCTTGCTCCGGATGCGGGTGCCCGGCATTCGCCACACGAGGGCGTGAGCGACCCACAACGCCTTGACCAGGGCCACCGAGGCCAGGTACAGCAGGACCACGCCGACGACTATCAGGACCCACCAGGCCCGGGTCGAAGCGCTGGCCGCTTGATTCACGGACTGAGCCGGAATCGACGTGATGCCCACGTCGCGCACGGCTTTGCCGGGATCGTAGGCAGCCTCCGTCGACAGGAAGCCCAAACCGCCGACCAGGACCAAGGCGACGGGAAGGATCCACAGGAACATCCGGTAGGCGATGGCGCCGGCCAGCAGGCTGCCTCCGGCGTCACGGTCGTGCTCGTAGGCGGTGAAGGCGATGTCGACGGTACGAACTTGGTCCCGCTTGCCCTCGACCTGCTGGCGCACGGACTCGGCCCGCGCCCGAGCCGCCTCCGCCCTCGCCTTTATGGCGCGCAGGCGCCCCGGAGCCGGGGCGGCCACAGGAGAAGTACCGGGACGGCCATCGGCCGCCGTCGGCTCCTGTGTCCGGCTATCTCCTGCCATGCCGCGGCCAATCCTACGAGAGAGCCCCGTCTTAGCCTCGATGAAGGACCACTAGGTGACTATGGAAGAGGATTCCAGCTCAGCAACGTCGGCGGGGGCGGCAGTGCCCGAGCCGCAGTCCCTCTCGTCGGCCTGGCGGCGGCGTCGCCTCACCGTCGAGGAGCGCCTGGCCCGAGGCCGGACCGCTCGCAAGGACGCTCCCAGGTCCAGTCACGGGGATTGGAAGCCTGCTTTCGACCGCCCGGACCCGGTCGCTTTGCTGGAAGAGCAGGCGGCCACGAGGGTGCAGGACCTCGTTCCGATCCGCTACGGGCGGATGCTCCTGTCGCCATTCACGTTCTACCGGGGGGCCGCTCTCATCATGGCCTCCGACCTGGCGGGCACGCCGACGGCCGGTATCACCGTACAGCTGTGCGGTGACGCCCATTTGTCGAACTTCGGTCTGTTCGGAACGCCCGAACGGCGGATGCTGTTCGACATAAACGACTTCGACGAGACGCTCCCCGGTCCATGGGAGTGGGATGTCAAGCGCCTGGCCGCCAGCTTCGAGGTAATGGGACGCGACCGGGGCTTCTCGCTGGATGACCGTCGCGCCATCGTGATGGCCGGAGTGCAGGAGTACCGGCAACGGATCCGCCAGGCGGCCCAGATGGGCACCCTCGGCGCCTGGTACGAGCAACTCGAGGCCGGGGTCCTGCTCAAGATGGTGCGCCGGGAGGTCCGGGTCAAGCGAGTGCGCAAGTACGAGGCCGAGGTTGCTCATGACGTCGTGGCCAAAGCCAGGACCCGGGACAGTACCCGGGTGCTCGCCAAGCGGGCCGGCAATGTCGACGGCCAGCTCCGGATCGTGGCCGACCCGCCGCTGATTGTCCCGATCGAGGATCTGATCCAGCCCGGTTCGGAATGGGAGAACCCGGACCCGGTGATCAAGAAGCTGCTGAACTCCTACCGACGGACTCTGGGGCGTCAGCACCACCCAATGGAGGAGTTCCAATACGTGCACGCCGCTCTGAAGGTTGTCGGGGTGGGCAGCGTCGGGACCCGCTGCTACATCGTGCTTCTGATCGGCCGCGACCAAGGGGATCCCCTGTTCTTGCAGGTCAAGGAGGCCCAGCGGTCTGTGCTCGAGAGGTTCCTCGGCAAGAGCGCTTACCCGCATTCGGGGGAGAGGGTGGTGGCAGGGCAGCGGGTGATGCAAGCGGCCAGCGACATCTTCCTCGGCTGGCAGAGCATCAAGGGCTTGGATGGGATAACCCGCGATTACTACGTCCGCCAGTTCCACGACTGGAAGGGGAGCCTCGACACTGAGAACCTTCTGGTCTCCGGGGCTGCTCTCTACGCCCGCCTCTGCGGCGCCACCCTGGCCCGGGCGCACGCCCGTTGGGGCGACCGGATCGCGATTGCCTCCTATCTCGGCGAGGGGGACAGGTTCGATCGGGCCATTGCCACCTTCGCGGCCGCCTACGCCGACCAGAACGAGCGGGACTACGCGGCCTTCAAAGCAGCTGTGGAGTCGGGTCGGCTTGTCGCCATAACCGGGCTCTAATCCAGCCTCTACGCTCGTGCTGGTGACTACCGAGCCTCTGTTCCTTCGGGACGCCTACCTCAAGGAGATGGATGCAACGGTTGTGGCCGTCGACGACGGGGGCAGGCGGATCGGTCTCGACCGAACCGTCTTCTACCCAACCGGAGGGGGCCAGCCTCATGACACCGGTGTCCTGGCTGGTCAGGCCGTTGTCGACGTTCGCAAGGAGGGGGACGACATCTGGCACACCCTCGAGGACAGCGGACCGTTACCGGCCATTGGGGACGCAGTTCACGGCCGGATCGACTGGAACCGCCGGCATGCATTGATGCGAACACACACGGCGCTACATGTCCTCTGTGGCGTGATCTGGAACGAGTGGGGCAAGGCGGTCACGGGTGGGAACATGGAACCGCTGGCGGCTCGGATGGACTTCGAATTCAACCCCCTGCCCGAGGGCTTCGGGAGCACGGTCGAGGCCCAGGTCAACGCCGAGCTGGCCGCGGCCAGACCGATCGAAGTGGCCTTTCTCCCTCGAGGGGCGGCGCTGGCCGACGCCGATCTGATCCGGACCAAGGTGAACCTGATCCCGGAGTCGGTGACCGAGGTCCGGGTTGTGGACATCGTCGGATTGGACAAGCAGGCGGACGGAGGAACGCACGTGCGCTCGACCGACGAGGTGGGGCGGGTGGTGGTGCTCAAGACGGAGTCCAAGGGGAAGGCCAACAAGCGGATCCGCTTGCAGGTCGAGGATGCCCGATGAGCGACCTGGTGGAGCCAATCAGTGTGGAGGGTCGGGGCCGCACCGCTCGGGTGGTGTCTCGATGAGCGACCTGGGCGACGCCGCGTTGAGCCGTTTGCGAGACGCCGTTCGATCGACCGGCCCGATGGTGGTGGCGTTCAGCGGCGGGGTGGACTCCGGCCTGCTGGCGTGGGTGGCCCACGATGTCCTCGGCGCCGAGCGGTCCCTGGCCGTCACCGCCGTTTCGCCCTCGCTGGCGCCGTCTGAGCGCGATGACTGCCGGCGTCTGGCGGAGTCGTGGGGGCTGAGGTGGCTGGAGGTCCAGTCCGACGAAGCGGCCCGACCGGAATACGTGGCCAACGATGCCGACCGTTGCTACCACTGCAAGACCGAGCTCATGGACCGGCTCCTTCCCCTGGCCGAGGCGGAAGCTGCCGTCGTGGCGCTCGGCGTGAACGTCGATGACCTGTCCGACCACCGCCCCGGCCAGCGGGCTGCTCGGGAAAAAGGGGCGGTGTTCCCGCTGGTCCAGGCCGGCTTCACCAAGGCGGAGGTGAGGTCGGCGGCCCGAGCCTTGGGCCTCGAGGTGTGGGACAAGCCCGCGGCCGCCTGCTTGGCGTCGCGGGTGCCTTACGGTACCGCCGTGACCATCGGCACCCTCGAACGGGTTTCCCGAGCCGAGGAAGGCCTCCGGGGCCTGGGCTTTCGGGAGCTGCGGGTCCGTCACTACGGCGACCTGGCGCGCATCGAGCTCGGCCCGCACGAGATCGAGCGGGCGTTCGCCGATCGGGCCCGCGTCGTCGAGGTGCTGAAGGCCGCCGGGTACCGCTACGTCACCATCGATCTGGAGGGTTTCCGCTCCGGGAATCTCAACTCGGCTCTCATCGGGTGATCGCCCGGCGTTTCAGGAGGGCTTCCGGTGGACGAATCCGAGCCTGATATCTATGCCTACGCGGAGGTTCTGGCCGATGGGGTCGAGGCCGCCCTACCGACCTGGGTGGTGCAGTCCGTGCAGAGGATCATGACGGCATGGGTTGGTCACGTGCCGCCGGCCGTCGCCGAGGCGGCCGAGATCGCCGGCCAAGAGGCCCGATCAGACACGGGCCGGGCCGTGCGTAGGCTGCTCATGAGCGATATCGACGAGCAGCGGACGACCCCGTTGGCCCTGATACGCCAGGGGGTGAAATACCCTACAGATGTCCTGAGGTCGGCCGGAGTGCCACCAGTCGAGCGCGACCGGTTCTCGGTCGATGTCTTCCCTGAGGACGATTACGACCTGTCACCGAGGTCATTTGCCGACGTGGACCCGGCCCTGGCGGAGGCCGGCATCGCGTGGGGCGCAGCCAAGGCGTTCGCGCACCGACATCGCCACGGCTCAGCCGGCTAACGCTTCTTCCGGCCCCTCTTGCGCTTGCCTTGAGGAGGGAGGGCATGAAGGGCGTCCGCCGTATTGCTCATCGGTTGGCTGGGCGGCTGTACCCAACCGGCTCCGGATACGGCGCGGTCTTCGAAGAATAGGCACCCCTCCGGGCACCCGAACGGGCCTTCCTCGTTGGCCGAGAGCCGGCAGCGTTGCAGGGCCTCCCCGGTCGGGGTGCTTCGATGAAGGTAGTGGCGACAATCGTCCCGAACGCCCATGGCGCCATGTTGGCACGGTCCGCGAGCGCTCCGGGATCACCGCCGGTGGGCCAGAGGGGTGACTGGGGCTCTTAGAGTCTCGTGGATGGGAGAACGCCTGTTAGTGATCGGCGGGGACGCAGCCGGCATGGCCGGCGCCGCGCAGGTGAGGCGGCGAGCCGCGGCGCTGGAGATCGTCGCGCTCGAGAAGGGTACGCGAACGAGCTACTCGGCCTGCGGCATCCCCTATCTTGTGTCCGGCGCCGTGCATGACATCGAGGACCTGGTAGCACGGACCCCGGAGCAGTTCCGTGCGGCTCGCATCGATGTCCGTACTGAGCACGAGGTGGTCGGCATCGACCTGCACGCCCGCAAAGCTGAGGTGCACAATCGGGCTCATCACAGGAGTTTCCACCTGGGCTTCGACATGCTCCTGGTCGCCACCGGCGCCCGACCAGCTAGGCCGGACCTGCCCGGCGCCGAGTTGCCGCACGTGCACGGGGTGCAGACCCTCGACGACGCCGCGGCCCTGATGGATGCGGCCAAAACGCGAAGGCCCCGGCGGGTCGTTGTCATCGGCAGCGGTTACGTCGGCTTGGAGCTGGCCGAGGCGTTCCTGGAGCGAGGGGCATCGGTCACCGTGGTCGAGGCGGGGCCAGAGGTGATGGGCAGCCTGGATCCGGAGATGGGAGCTTTGGTGGCCCGGGCTCTGCGAGCTCGAGGGATCAAGGTGCATGTGGGGCTTCGGGCCCTGTCCATCACTGAGAAGGAGGTACACACCGACGGCACTGACATCGGCGCCGACCTCGTCGTCCTGGGTCTGGGCGTCCGACCCAACAGCCAGTTGGGTGCCGCGTCCGGGCTCGAAACGGGCGTTCGAGATGCATTGGTCGTGGACCGTCAGCAGGAGACGTCGGTCGAGGGGGTCTGGGCGGCCGGTGACTGCTGCCAGTCAGTCCATCTTGTGTCCGGCCGCCCCGTCCACCAGGCGCTGGGGACCGTAGCCAACAAGCAGGGCCGGGTGGCAGGTATCAACATCAGTGGCGGTTACGCCACCTTCCCGGGTGTGCTGGGGACAGCCGTGACCCGGGTTTGTCGAACCGAGATCGGCCGGACCGGTCTGACCGAAAGGGAGGCCGACGAAGCCGGGTACCGGGTCTCCACGTCGCTGATCGAAGCGACGACGACCGCCGGCTACATGCCTGACACTTCCTCGATAACGGCCAAGCTGGTCGCCGAGCGGCGTTCGGGCCGGCTCCTCGGAGTTCAGATCGTCGGAGGCCCAGGCTCGGCGAAGCGGGTTGACGTGGTGGCTGCGGCTCTGGCCGGGAGACTTACGGTCGAGGATCTGGTCGGCCTGGATGTCGGGTACGCGCCCCCCTTTTCGCCGCTCTGGGATCCCGTGCAGGTCGCGGCGAGAGATCTACTGGCCAAGCTCTAGCGTTTCGGCGCCAGAGGCGGCGCCATGATCGGCGATAGTGTCAGGTCGATGCCGGAGAAGCGCGTCACAGAGCTCGACCTGCTCAGATGGAGTGAAGCCCTGGCCGGAATCGCCCGCACCGGGCTGGCTTTCACCGAGAGCCTGTACGAAAAAGAGCGCTTCGAGGAGATCCTGAAGGTAGCCGCGGATATCCGGGTGGCGGCCGGCCATGACGGTGGGAACTTCGACCAGGAAGAGGTACTGGCGGGTTGGCTCGACAGCGTCGGGCACGGGGTAGCCGGGTACGTGACGCCCAAGGTGGCCGTGGGCGCCATCGTCGGCAACGACGCAGGCGAGTTGCTCTTGATACAGCGTGGTGACTCCGGGGTGTGGCTGTACCCGACCGGCTGGGCCGATATCGGTTACTCGGCCGCCGAGGTCGTCGTCAAGGAAGTCGAGGAAGAAGCCGGGATTCGGGTCGAGCCGGTCCGCCTGGTGGCGGTCTTCGACGGGATGCGGCTGGGCGCCCTGGGGCTGCCGTTCTACTCGCTGGTCTTCCAGTGCCGGGCGGTCGGGGGCGAGCTACGCGCCCACCCGCTCGAGACTCGCGCCGTCGGCTGGTTCGGAGAAGACGCCCTCCCCGAGCCCTTGGCGGGAGGTGGCCGCTGGAAACACCTAGCCTTCCAGGCCATCAGGGGAGAACCCATCGACGTAGCGTTCGACACGCCGCGTCCAGCCATCTGGCGGAGCTAGAAGGCCCCTCCGCCGTGGCACCCGGCGAACTGGACGGGGTCCCCCTGCTGGGACGCGTCGCAGCTTGGCGACGGCGAGCGTTCGCCGTGCAGGCGGCCGAGCAGCGGGTGGACGAAGCCGCTTTGGACGCCTATCTGGACCAGCTCGGAGACGAGGGCGGTACGGCCCGGCGCCTCGACCTCGAGGTCGACGCCCTGATGCCGACCGTTGCGGCGCTCAGTTCTCTCACATCCCCGCTCGCCCTGGACTACATCGAGCGACTCGAACGGCCCATACCCGCCCTGACCCCCGCAACGGGCGTTCTGATCGTGGGCCGGTCCTACGTGGCGCACGCCGTCGTCGAGGCCGACCCGGCGACCTTCAGGGCCGGCGCCGTGCCGGTCCTGAACACCCTGCCGCCGTTGCGTCGCGGGGGCGTACCACCACAGGACCTTCTCACCCGGGTGGTCAAGGCGTCGCGGCGCAAGTTCCCCCGTATCCGGGCCGTGCCCGAAGCGGTGTGGGAGGGGTACGTCCGCTGTTTGGCCCGGCGGGCCCACGACCACGACGGGCCCGATGAGGAGATGCTTGCGGTGGAGGTAGTGGACGGCCTGGCCCGCTTCGGCTGGGTGCTGCGCCAGGTCGACATCCGCTACGGGCTCGAACCTGAGAGGCGGGTGCCGCCTGCCTCCTAGCCTGAACCCCGAGTTGCCTAAACCCCCAACTGATGGAGCAGATCGGCGACTATGGAAACTCCACCGCCGCTGCGCTCCCACCGGTCGGCAATGCTCTCGTGGTCGACCAACCCGGCGGCGTCGGGCTCGATCCCAATCGCCTGGATCGCGGCAGCGGTGAGCGGCTGGGGCTCGATGTCGTCCTCGTAGGCCGCAAACACCTCGAGCCCGTCCCACAGTTCCTCAAGCGTCGCGGGAGGAGGGGAGCCGGAGGCCAAGGCCAGGGCGGTGGAGGAAAACACTTCGTAGGTACCGACCCCCGGCGGCCGCCGGTATCCCGAGACGGGGTGCAGGCGCCATTCCAGCAGCATGCCTCCTGGCCCGTCTTCGCGGAGCCAGACCTGGGACCCATTCACGTAGGCATCGACCGGCTCCCCGAAGCGGTCGTCCAGCTCGACGATGAGTTCGGGCCGGGCCTTCCAGACCGCGGCGGCCACCAGCCGTCCCGCTTTGTCGGCCACTATCCCTCGCGTGGATGGTCGCGGAGGAAGCGCTCTACCTCAGCCGCGAGCTGATCAGCGTCGCCGGCCCGCAGCCCGCCTATCTCCGCTTCCGAGTTGCCCCATTCGACGTCGTCGGCGTTCTCGAGTTGCGCCACGTAGGCGGCGGCATCCTCATCGTCTGCCACGCGCTGCCACTCACCTGACGCTCGTAGTCCAGGGCCGCTTCTCGCAGCTCCGGCGAGTCGACGGTGGCGCCCAACAGCGCCGACGAGCGTTCGACCAGCGCCAGGGCGGCCTTGGGGGACGGAAGCTGATGAACGTAGTGGGGCACGGCCGCCCAGAACGAGGCGGTCGGGATACCGCTCCGTCGCAAGGCGTCGTGGAGGACCCCGACTATGCCGGTCGGCCCTTCGTAGGATGGGGGAGACAGTCCCAGGCGGTGAGCCAGATCCTGATCGTCCGTGGTTCCGGACACCCGGACCGGGCGGGTATGGGGCACATCGGCCAGAAGGGCTCCCAGTATGACGGCCAGCTCGGCGTCGAGCGCCTGGGCCACAGATACCACTGCGGCGGCGAAGGTGCGCCAGCGGAGTTGTGGCTCGACCCCCCTGAGCAGAACCAGGTCGTGGCGGGCGGAAGGCACCCTGGCGCCCAGAAGTTCGATGTCCGGCCACTCGATCCGTCGTTCGCCGCTCTCGGCCAACCGTACCTGGGGGCGGGTGACGGTGAAGTCGTAAAGCTCTTCGGAGTCGATGGTGGCGAACCTCTCGGCGTCCCATGCGTCGGCCAGGCACCCTAAGGCGATGGAGGACGCATCACCTGCGTCATTCCACCCCTCGAAAGCAACCACCAACAGCGGCCGGCGCAGCTCCGGCCGTCGTTCCCAACGCACCATCTCCATAGGTCAAGACGGTACCGCCGGTTGGTGCGTCAAGCGGTGGTCAGTGTCCACTAGTACGCAACAGAATCAGAGAGCCGGAGGCCCGGCGAAGGGCCCCACCGGCGACCTGGCCGCCGCCTACGCCCTTTGGCAGGTTCAGTTCCCGGTCGGCATCTCCTGCTCGCCATCCAGCTCCCCGGTTTTCGCGAGCAGACCGCTCCAGATCTCCTGGCTGCCGGGTCGCACCCTTAAGGATCCCGTCACGAGCTGGTGTCGTGCGCCAGGATGCGGCCGAGGTCCCAACCGTGGTGGAAGGCGTCGTGGGCGTTGCTGCGGACGACGTCTTCTGCCGACTGCGGCCCCCTGGTCTCGTGTTCGAGCACGATGCCGTGCGCCCGGGCGACGGTGACCGCTTCGTGCCAGGACTGCGCCGCTTGGCGCAGCTGCCACAGGGCGCCGCCGACGGGGACCCTGACGTAGTACCTGGCCTCCCCCAGGAGCTGCTCATCGTATCCGGGTACCGCCGGCTCGCCCCAGAGGGCGGCGCCGGCGAGCCACTGGGCCCAGATATGCAGGTTGTCGGCGACGTGGCACACGTAGCCGCCCACCGTCCAACCGAGGTCGGGATGGCGTAAAGAGCCCGGCGCAGATCCGATTCTCTGCTGGTAGCTGTCGGCCATACCCATCACCATGGTGACCGCCTCATCTGCGGAGAATGACCACTCCAGGCCGCACTCCCGACACGGATCCCCAAAACGTTCCGGCCCCCACTTCTCCGGATATGGCTCAGATATCTGCATTCCGTCCTCCGATCTGTCGCAAGTATCGAAGGGCGGCCTCGCTCTGGGCAAGAACAGGCTCGGCGACTTCTCCCGGGGCCCGCTACAGTCCGGGCCCGTGTTCGTGATTGAGGAGGCCACGGAGGCCACAGAGGAGCTCGTCGACGCCATAGCCCGGCTGCTGCCTTTGCTGTCACGGACCGCCCCCGCTCCCTCCGCGGCCACCCTGGAGCAAATGGTGGCATGTTCCGCCACCACCCTCTTCATCGCCCGTGACGGCGGCTCCGGTCCGATCGTGGGGACCCTCACGCTGGCCATGTTCCGCATCCCCACCGGGACGAGAGCATGGATCGAAGACGTGATCGTGTCCGACTCAGTTCAGGGAAGAGGCTGCGGAGAGCTCCTCACCAGGGCCGCTCTGGACGCCGCGGCCGCAGCCGGGGCCCGCACACTAGAGCTGACCTCCCGACCCAGCCGGGAAGCGGCCAACCGTCTGTATCAGAAGCTGGGTTTCAAAGTCCGAGACACCAACGTCTACCGCTACGAGCTGGACGCATGACAGGCGCCGGGTGCGACGGGACTGTCGCCCGATTAAAGGGTTCGAGCAGCGGCATCGGCGCCGCCGTAGCCCCGGGCGCGGAGATCATTGGCTCGCTGATGCCGTCACCCTTCGGGTTCGAGCTCCTCGGCTTCTAGCAGAGTGAAACCGTCGATGACTGTACGGAGCACCTGCTGCGCGACCCGTGGGTCCAGCCCCTCGGCCTTGGCCAGATCTGCGATCCTGGCGAGCATCCGATCCTCCCGCGTCCGGTCCACCACGCCCATATGGTGAGCTCGCTTGTAGTGCACCACGCCCTCCACCAACCGGGCCCGCTCGGCCAGCAGTAGCACCAGCCGGCGGTCGACATCGTCGATCTGCTTCCGGATCTCGTCGAGATCGGGGACCGCGTTCTCCACCGAAGCATCATCGCCGATCGCGAGGTCCGGCTGCGAATGCGGCGCTTCCCCTGCGCCCAGGTTCGCCAGTACCCGTGTGGAGGTAGCATGCCCTAGGCACGCATCCGTTCCTTTGTCTCCTATAGGGGGAGCAGTGGCTGAATCCATTACGGTGACCGACAATCGGACCGGCGAGGTCATAGAAATACCGATCGTCGACGGCGGGGTATCGGCGGAGGAATTCCGCAAGCTGCTGCCCGGGATTTGGTTCTATGACCCGGCGTTCATGACGACGGCGCTCACCTCGAGTTCGATCACCTACCTGGACGGGGACGCGGGGATCCTTCGTTACCGTGGTTACCCGATCGAGCAGCTCGCGGCCGACTCGACCTACCTGGAAGTGGCTTACCTTCTCATCCACGGCGAGCTGCCGAATGCGGACCAACTCGACGCCTGGACCAACGAGATCCGTTACCACACCTATATTCACGAGAATTTTCGGAAGCGTTTCGTAGACAGCTTCCACTACGACGCCCACCCCATGGGCATGCTCGTCTCCGGGATCGCCGCCCTCTCGACGTTTTATCCCGAAGCCAAGGAGATCCAGGACCCGCAGGTTCGGGCCAACCAGATCGTACGTCTGATCGCCAAGGTACCGACCCTGGCCGCCGCCTCATACCGATATAGCCGGGGCATGCCTTTCGTGTTTCCCGACAACTCACTGAGCTTCACCGAGAACTTCCTATCGATGATGTGGAAGGTGGCCGAGCCCCGCTACGAGCCCGACCCCGTTCTGGCTCGGGCTCTGGACGTGCTGTTCATCCTGCATGCCGACCACGAGCAAAACTGCGGGACGCTGGCCATGCGCACGGTTGGTTCCGCTCACGCTGATCCCTATTCGGCCGCAGCGGCGGCCGCCGCCGCCCTGTATGGGCCGCGGCACGGAGGAGCCAACGAGGCAGTTCTGAGGATGCTGTCCGACATCGGGTCGATCGACAACGTCCAGGCATTCATCGAGGACGTCAAGGCTGGTAAAGGGAAGCTACAGGGCTTCGGTCATCGGGTTTACAAGAACTATGACCCTCGTGCGAAGATCATCAAGAAGACAGCCGACGAGGTGTTCGCCGTCACCGGCAAGAACCCTCTGCTCGACATCGCCCTCAAGCTCGAGGAGGTGGCGTTGTCGGACGGGTACTTCATCTCCCGGAAGCTGTACCCGAATGTCGATTTCTATTCGGGCCTCATCTACCAGGCCATGGGCTTCCCCACCGAGATGTTCACGGTCCTGTTTGCCATCCCCCGGGTCACCGGGTGGCTGACCCACTGGGAGGAGCTGATCGAGCAGGACTCCAAGATCTACCGACCCCGGCAGATCTGGACCGGCCACGATGAGCGGCCGTATCTAGCCCTCGCCGACCGGGGCTGACGCCGAAATCGCCACTGCAGCGCGCTTCGGCGTTCTGAGCAAGCCTTCCTGCACGACAGAGACCGCCAGCGCTCCCTCGCGCGTGAATATGGTCCCGGTGGCGAGGCCCCGAGCCCCGGACGCGGTCGGGCTCCGCTGCTCGTAGAGCAGCCACTCGTCGGCGCGGAAGGGCCGGTGGAACCACATGGCATGGTCCAGGCTGGCCTGCGTCCCTTCCGTCCAGATCAACCCGTGCGGAAGCATGATCGTGTCCAGGAGGGTCATGTCGCTGGCGTATGCCACCATGCAGGCATGGAGCAGAGGGTCGGTGGGAAGCTTCCCATCGGCCCTTAGCCACACCCGGTGCGACGGTGGCCTCGGATTGGAGTCCGCCGGCGAAGTGCGCAGTGGCTCGCCGATATGCCGGACGTCTATGGCCCGGGGCCGGTTGTACAGGTCCCCGAGCACCCGGGCGTAAGGCGCCATCGCTTCCGTCCACGTCGGCAGGGTCTCAGGGTCCGGAACGTCTGGCATCTGCTCCTGGTGGTTCACGCCGGACTCGTGGACGTGGAAGGACGCCGAGAGGTGGAATATCGCCTCCCCTCTCTGTATGGCGGCCACCCGGCGGGTGGTGAACGACTTCCCGTCGCGAATCTTGTCGACCTGGTACAGGATCGGGATGGCGGGGTCACCCGGCCGGAGGAAGTAGGCGTGCAAAGAGTGGACCGGTCGCTCGTGACCGGTTCCGGTTCCCACCGTTCGCCCCGCCGCGATCAGGGCCTGCGCGGCTACCTGGCCCCCGAACACGCGCACGCCACGATCTGGAGGGCTGAATCCCCGGAAGATGTCCACATCCAGGGCTTCGAGGTCGAGGTATTGGACCAATTCGTCGAGGGCTGCGGTCACGCCTCCATCTTGGCCGCCCGCCGCTATAGGCCACCACCTGTCAGGTACTCTGGTCCCCCGTGGCCAGGACTCCTTCGGAATTGATGGAGATGCTTCGCACCCCCACTGGGGTGAAGCTGTTTCGCTACTCGATGGCGTCCGTGGTCGCGGTCATGACGAGCACGGTCCTGTTCGTCATCTTCGATGGGGCGATCGGCTTCAGCGCCGCGGTATCCGCCACCCTGGCCACGGCGATCGCCGCCATCCCGAGTTACGAGTTGAACCGGAGATGGGCGTGGGGTAAATCCGGCCGTAGCCACCTTTTCAAGGAAGTCATCCCCTTCTGGACGCTCGCCTTCATCGGGTGGGCCTTCTCGACGTTCTCGGTGCGCCTCATGGAGGACTACGCCAAGAGCCATCATTTCTCTCATCTGGTTCAGACCGCGACGGTCACGCTGGTGTACATCGGCGCCTTTGGTGTGCTGTGGATCGGCAAGTTCATCATCTTCAACAAGTTCATGTTCGTCCACCATCATCACCACGATGCCGCCCAGGAGTTGGACGGAGCCCAGGCGTGAGAGCCTGACTCCCCGGTAGCCCTTCTCAGCCTGACTGAAGTTCGTGGATCCCCGCCTCCTGGAGCTGGCCCGGGCCGCCAAGGGATTCATGCCCGACGACGAAGGGTTGGCCCTGCACGAGGCCGGCCTGGTTGCTGGCCGGACCGGGCTGGGACCGCTACTGGAGGTGGGGACCTACTGCGGTAAGTCGGCCCTGTATCTGGGGGCCGCGGCCGAAGCCACCTCGGCGACCCTGCTGAGCATCGATCACCACCGCGGTTCCGAGGAGAATCAGGCGGGGTGGGTGCATCACGATTCCACCCTCGTCGACCCGGCCTCCGGGCGCATGGATACCCTCCCGCTGGCCCGGAGGGTGGTGGAGCAGGCGGGACTAGAAGACCATGTCGTCCTGGTCGTAGGCGAGTCGACTCGAGTGGCGGCGCTGTGGTCGACCCCGCTGGCCCTGCTTTTCATAGACGGCGGTCACGGGGCCGAGGTCGCCTGGGCCGACTATCGGGCCTGGACGCCGAAGGTGGCATCCGGCGGCTACTTGGCCATCCACGACGTGTTTCCTGATCCACACGACGGGGGCCGGCCTCCTTACGAGCTTTACTGCGCTGCGATCGAATCGACGGATTGGGTGGAGGAGGACCTGAGCTGCGGCAGCTTGAAGGTCCTGCGTCGTACCGGTAGCGGATCGACCGGCAATTAGCCGGCTCTCAGCGGCCGAACAGCAGGGCCAGGCGCAGCTGGCCCAGACCCACCAGGGCGCGAGGGATCCGGCGGGCGATGGAGGTCCGCGGCGCCCGCTGCTCGCGGACTACCACCGGGATCTCCTCGACCTTCAGACCGGCTCGCTCCGCTCTGATAATCAGCTCCGTGTCGAAGATGTCGGCGCCGAACTCGCATTCCTCGACCAGGTCCGCCAGTGGGGCCCGCTGCAGCGCCTTGAGTCCGTGGGTATCACTGATGCGTAGCCCGAAGCCCACCCGCAGGATCAGGGCGAACGCCGCCGTTATGAACCGGCGCCCGGCGCCTCGTTGGTCCTCGGCGCCGGCTGCCCGCTTGGATCCGACCACGATGGCGGCGTCCGTGCGCTCGATCGTGGCCACGGCGGAGTCAAGGAAGCCGAGGTCCACCAGATCCACGTCGAAGTTGACGACGATTTCGCCGCGAGCGGCGCGAAAGCCCGACTTGAGCGCCCGTCCGTAGTCGGCCGCCGGTGACCTCAGGACGTGTACTTCGGCGAAGGTCTCGGCCAGAGCGGACGCCTCGGCTGCCGTGCCGTCCACGGACCCATTCTCCACGACGACTATTTCGAACTCCGCATCGCGGTCGCGCATGCCCGCCAGAACCGACTTGACGGCCGGTTCCAGATACCCCTGTTCGTTGTGGGCCGGCATGACGATGGAGATCATGGCCCAACAATGGTAGGGCTCCCGACTGGTCAGAAAGCTGGCGGCGAGCAAACATTTCGGCCCACCATGTCGTCGCGGCTACCGGACCGGAAGAGGAGATGGGTCTGGCTGGCCGCCGGATGCGGGGCGGGGGTTCTCGTGGCCCTGTCTCTCCCGCCATTCGGCTGGTGGCCCCTGGCGTGGATCGGGTTCGGAGCGGTGGCCTTCCTACTTCCCGGTCTCTCCGTATGGCCACGCGTCATGTTGGGAGCCGGCCTCGGGGCGGCTCAGTACTCAATCGGATTGTTCTGGGTGCACGAGTTCTCTCTGCCCGGCTGCATCGTTCTCATCCTGTGGAGCTCCCTGTACATCGCAGTGGCCTTGGCTTTAGTCCCCACCGCTCGACGCCGCTCGGTGATACTGGCTCTCCCAGCAGTCCTGATCCTCGTCGACTGGCTTCGGGACCGTCACCCCTTCGGGGGGCTCCCCATGGGGGAGGCTTCGCTCGGACAGGCCGCCGGGCCGCTGGCACCGACCCTCCGTTTGGGCGGGAGCCTGCTGCTCACTGGCGAGACGGTTCTCGTCGGAGTGGTGCTGGCCGAAATGGTCCACCTCCTGCGGGCCTGGCGCCTGCGCCAATCGCCGTGGTCGGCCGGCGCACCGGGCCGCCGGAAGCCGGGGCTGGAGTGGGTCGCGGCGTTGTCGGTGACGGCCGCCGCCGTCGCCTTGCCTCTCATCGGCTCCCTGTCACCGTCCGGAGCAGGTGGCCACGTGGCGCCCATACGGGTAGCCCTCGTGCAGGGAGGCGGCCCCCGGGGCACCCGAGCCATCGACACCGATCCGGGCGTGGTCTTCGGCCGTCATCTGGCGGAGAGCCAGAAGCTCCAGCCCCCGCTCGACTTGGTGGTGTGGCCGGAAGGGATACTGCAAAGCGGGAGCACGACGTTCACAGACACGTCCGAAGCAACCGAAATCGCCAACCTGGCCACCAGCCTCAACTCCACCGTCCTGGTCGGAGTGGAGGAGAACGTCGGCGCCACCCATTTCATCAACGCGGTCGTGGCGTGGGGTCCCGATGGCAAGGTCGTGGCCTATTACCAGAAGAATCACCTGGTTCCCTTCGGCGAGTACATCCCGTTTCGCTCGGTCCTGAAGCACTTCTTCAACCTGGCGGCGGTACCCCTGGATGCCATTCCGGGCCACCAACCGGGCTTCATAGAGACGCCGGCCGGACCGCTCGGAGTCATGATCTCCTACGAGGTTTTCTTCGACAGCCGCGCCAGGGACGCGGTTCGGGCTGGCGGACAGGTCCTGGTGGTCCCGACCAACACAGCCTCTTACAGCAGCTCCCAGGTGCCGACCCAAGAGATCGCCGCCGCGCAGTTGCGGGCCTGGGAGACCGGACGCTGGGTCTTGCAGGTGACCCCGACCGGCTACACCGCGGTCATCTCACCCTCCGGCAAGGTGATCAAACACTCCACGCTGGGCCGGCCGGCGATCATCTCGGCCACCGTGCCCATGGAGACCGGGCACACCTGGTATGTGGACCTCGGGGACCTTCCCATCGCCCTGGCCGCCCTCGCCGCCGGCGTTGTGGCGTGGAGCTTGGCCCGGCGCCCAGCGGCCGCCGGTCGTCATCGGGAGAGGTGGTCGCAGCGAGCCTGACCGGCGTCGCCTGATCGCGGTCCCGGAGCCCGGCGTCCCGATCCGGGCGATTCAGTTTGACCTAAGGCTCGGAGCCGACAACAGTTTGTACCTTATGGTCGGGAACACTCCCTTGCGGGTCGCCCTGTTGGTGTATCGCGGCAATCCGCATTCGGGGGGACAGGGCGTGTACACCCGGTACCTCGCCAGGGAATTGGTGAACCTGGGGCACGAGGTCACAGTCTTCGCCGGTCAACCCTGGCCGATCCTCGACGACGGAGTCGGA
Source organism: uncultured Acidimicrobiaceae bacterium (assembly GCA_963851245.1). Taxonomy (GTDB): domain Bacteria; phylum Actinomycetota; class Acidimicrobiia; order Acidimicrobiales; family Palsa-688; genus CAWKOH01. Next base: position 118,532 of record CAWKOH010000002.1, read on the forward strand.
TACGTTCCCGTTCCCAGCCTGGATCTGTACCGGCAGCCAGACCCCTTCCGCATCCCGATGCCGCGGGAGTTCAAGTCCCGCATCGACGTGGCCGAGTTCGCCCTGATGTGCACGGCGGGGTTTCCCGAACCGCGTACGTTCAGCTGGCGGGTCAGGCGGGAACTGGCGGCTCGGCCCGGCCAGTTCGACGTGGTTCACGACAACCAGACCTTCGGCAGCGGGATGCTCGGGATCATGGCCGACGGATGGCCTCTGCTCGGCACCTGCCATCACCCCATCACGGTCGACCGGGCCCTGGACCTCGAGCATGCCGAGACCTGGCGACGCCAGATCACCTTGCGGCGCTGGTACGGATTCCTCCGGATGCAGAAGAGGGTCGCTCGCCAGGTCCCTCGCATCATCACCGTTTCTTCTTCGTCCAAACGGGACATCGTCGATCAGTACGGGATCCGCCCCGAGCAACTGGCGGTCGTACCGATCGGAGTTGACCACACGCACTTCTGTCCGCTTCCTCGGGTGGCCCGGGTTCCCGGTCGGATCATGACCACCGCTAGCGCGGACGTGCCCTTCAAGGGTCTCTTGCCTCTGGTGGAAGCACTGGCCAAATTGCGTACCGAAAGGCCCGATGCGCATCTTGTGGTCGTTGGTCGGGTCAGCGCCAAGAGCCCAGTGACCGCGGCGATCGACCGCTTGGGCATCGCCGACGCGGTCCGCTTCGAGTCCGGGATCAGCGACGCCCGAATGGTGGAGCTCTATGCCGAGGCTGAAGTGGCCGTGGTCCCGTCGTTGTACGAAGGCTTCTCGCTGCCCGCGGTCGAAGCCATGGCGTGCGGCGTGCCGCTCGTCACCACGACAGGAGGCGCTCTACCCGAGGTGGTGGGCGAGGATGGCGTCACCGGGTTGCTGGTAACCCCGGGAGACGTAGGCGCCCTGGCTATAGCCATAGAGCGGGTCCTGTCCGACCCGGATTTGGCGGCCCGGCTTTCGGAGTCCGCGCGGAGGCGGATTCTTGAACGCTTCACCTGGAAGGCCTGCGCGGCGGCGACGGCCGAGCAGTACGTGTGGACTATCGAGAACCGCAGGGCCGCGGCCGCCGGGCGGACATCGTCCTGATGCTGACCGTCCGCTACGACCGCCTCGGACTGCTCCCGGGTGACCGTCTGCTGGATCTGGGCGCGGGCGCGGGGAGGCACGCGTACGAGGCCATGCGTCGCGGTGCGCAGGTGACAGCCGTGGACACCGATGAAGGCGAGACCAAGGACGTGTCCTGGATGATGCGCGACCTCGCTTCGACCGATGCGGCTGTGCTCCGGACCGGAGGAAAGGGGAGCGCGATCGTGGGCGACGCGCTGCGTCTCCCATTTGCCACCGGTACTTTCGATCGGGTCATCGCCTCGGAGGTGCTGGAGCACATACCCGACGACCGGGCGGCCATGGCCGAGTTGTCGAGAGTGATGAAGCCCGGTGCCACCATGGCCGTCACCGTGCCCAGATGGTGGCCCGAACTGCTGACCTGGGCCCTGTCGGATGACTACCACAGCGCGCCCGGCGGCCACATCCGGATATACCGGCGCTCGGCGTTGGTGGGACGTCTCGTCGACAACGGTCTCGAGATGTACGGAGCCCATCACGCCCACGCCCTTCACGCTCCGTACTGGTGGCTGAAGGCGTTCGTGGGAGTGCAAGACGATGACCATGCCGCTGTTCGTCTCTATCACCGGCTTCTCGTTTGGGACATAACCGCGCACACACCGGTCACGCGCCTCCCTGAAGCGCTTCTCAACCCGGTTCTCGGCAAGAGCCTGGTGGTCTACTTGAGGAAGCCGGCGTGACAGGGCCCCTGGCTCCCGACGAGGTGGCCCAAACGGCGGACTCGATTGCCTCCGTGCAGCTGCCAAACGGGATGATCCCGTGGTTTCAGGGGGGCCACTGCGACCCCTGGAATCACACCGAATGCGCCATGGCTCTGGTTCTGGCCGGGCGCCGGCTCGAGGCCGAGCGGGCCTTCGACTGGCTGGCGTCGGCGCAACTCGCCGACGGAACCTGGTGCCGCTACTACCTGGCGGACGGTATCGAGGACCCGCGCCGGGACCCGAACGTCGGTGCGTACGTCGCCACGGGAGCATGGTGGCATTACCTCCACACCAGCGATGTCAGCTTTCTTCAAGAGATGTGGCCTTTGATCGAAGGAGCCGTCGACTTCGTCCTTCGGCTCCAGCAACCGGGGGGTGAGGTCCTGTGGTCCATGGATCCGGACGGCCACCTGGGTCGCTACGCCCTCCTTACGTCCACATCGTCGATCCATCACAGCCTCCGGTGCGCGGTCGCCGTGGCCGAGCGTCTCGGTCGTGAGCGCCCCGAATGGGAGCTGGCTGCGGACCGGATCGTGGGGGCCCTGGTGCACCGGCCCGGTTCCTTCGCCCCTAAAGAGCGCTGGGCCATGGACTGGTACTACCCGATCCTGTCGGGCGCCCTGCCCGCTGACGCGGCCCGGGAGCGGATCGAGTCTCGCTGGCGGGAATTCGTGCTCGACGGGGTGGGAGTCCGCTGCGTCTCGGACGAACCGTGGGTGACGGCGGCCGAGACGGCGGAATGCGTCATGGCCCTCGACGCCATCGGGATGCGCGACCGGGCCGGATTGCTGCTCGGTTGGACCCGCCACCTGCGACACAGCGATGGCTCATATTGGACCGGGTGCGTCCATCCGCAGTGTGTCCGGTACCCGGGAGGGGAGCGCACGACCTATACGGCCGCGGCCGTCCTCCTCGCCGACCACGCCCTCTACGGCTACGGCCCCAGCGCCGGGCTTTTCCGGGGCGAGACCCTGCCGGGCGTGGTGGATGTGTCCGGAGTGGTCGAACCGCTCAGCGAGGGCTGATCAAGACTTGAGGGCGGCGGTCATAGGCGGCGGCATCGCCGGGCTGGCCGCGGCCTGGGAGGTGCGCTCACAGGCGCAGGTGACCGTCTTCGAGCCGGCGGCGCTGGGCGGGCGCATCCGCACGGCCCTCTTCGAGGGGCGCCCCGTCGATAACGGACCGGACGCGTTCATAACCCGGGTCCCCGATGCCTTGAGATTGTGTGAGGAGCTCGAGCTCGACGATCTCGTAGCGCCCGAGGCGGGGCGGACGCTGCTCTGGTGGGACGGGCGCCTGCGTGCCCTGCCCGAGGGGCTGATCCTCGGGGCCCCCAGGCAGCTGATGCCCGTTGCCGCGTCGGGCCTGCTGTCACCCGGCGGGATGATTCGGGCGGCCGCGGACCTGGTCCTGCCCTGGAAGGCCTTTTCCGGCGACGTGACCGTCCGGGAGCTGATCGCGGGGCGCTTCGGAGCCGAGGTCGCCGACCGGCTCGTCGACCCTCTGGTCGGAGGCATTCACGCCGGTCGCATCGACGCGCTCAGCGCCGACTCGACGGTTCCGCAGCTGGTGGCGGCCGCCCGGTCGTCGCGAAGTCTCTTGCTGGGACTCCGGCGGCTGGCCGGCGATGGCCCATCCGGGCCAACATTTCTGGCTCCCCGCAGCGGGATGGCGCACCTGGTGGACCGGCTGACTGAGCGGCTGGCTCAGGCCGGGGTGGAGTTCCGGGCTACGGCTGTAACTCGGCTGGAGCAGGATGGCCGGACGTGGCGGGCCGTCCCGACCGGCGAGACATTCGACGCCGTTATCATCGCCACCCCCGCGGCTGAGACCGCCCGCATCCTGGGCCCCGGCGCCCCCCCGGGCCTCTCGGCCATCGAGGCTGCGTCGGTCGTGCTCGTCACGCTCGGATACCCGGCCCTCGAGCTGCCCGCCGGTGTCAACGGGGTGCTGGTCCCAGCCCCGGCGGGCTGGCTGATGACCGCTTGTTCCTTCGGTTCGGCCAAATGGCCTCATTGGGCTGAGCCCGGGCGGAGCGTGCTCAGGGTCTCGGCCGGTCGCGACGGCGACCAGCGGGCGATGGAGTTGGCCGACGACGAACTGCTGGACCGCCTCTCGGAGGAGGTGACGACGGCACTGGGTACCTCTGCCCGCCCGGATAGCTGGCGGGTGAGCAGGTATCCCGACTCCTTTCCTCAATATCGGGTGGGCCACGCCGACCTGGTAAGCAGCATCGCTCAGGGACTCCGCGACTCCTACCCAGGTGTAATGGTGTGCGGGGCCAGCTACCACGGAGCCGGCATCCCCGCATGCATCGCCTCAGGCCGGGCCGCGGCCCGCTCGGTGCTCCAGCTCGTCAGCCGCCAGAAGCGGTGACGGGTCCGCTCGTCATCTCGTGAACCAGGTCGACGACCCGGGCCAGGATCCCCGGGTCCGTTTCCGGAAGGACGCCGTGACCGAGATTGAAGATGTGGCCGATACCTTCCGGGCGCGTCGCCAGGATTTCGGTGGTCGCCGCCTCCACTGCCTCCCAGGGGGCCAGGCAGATGGCCGGGTCGAGGTTGCCCTGCAGGGCCACTGCGCTGGGGGCCCGTGAAGCGGCGGCCCTTAATGGAACCCTCCAGTCCACGCCGATGACCTCAGGTCCTGCTGCTGCCATCAGCGCGAGCAACTCGCCGGTTCCGACCCCGAAGTGGATGCGGGGGACGTCCAGGTCCGCGATCCCCTCGAACACCCGCCGGGCGGCAGGGAGTACGAACCGTTCGTAGTCGGCCGGCGAGAGCGCTCCGGCCCAGCTGTCGAAGACTTGAACGGCGCCGGCACCCGCAACGATCTGATCCCTGAGGGAGGCGATGGAAAGGTCGGCCAATCGGTCGACCAGGGCGAACCAGAGGGGAGGATCACCGTGCATCAGCGATTTCGTCTTGATGTAGTCGCGTGTCGGCCGCCCCTCGATCAGGTAGCTGGCCAGCGTGAAGGGGCCCCCCGCAAATCCGATCAGGGGCCGGTCGAGCTCCTTGACCAGGATCCTGACCGTGTCGGCGACCCAGGGAAGGTCGCTAGGCGGCTCGAGGGGGCGTAGCCGGTCAAGGTCTGATGCCTGACGGAAAGGGCGCTCGGTGACAGGACCGACACCGGCCGTGACGTCGACGCCGAACCCGATGGCGGCGACCGGAACCATAATGTCCGAGTAGAGGACCGCGGCATCGACGCCGTATCGCCGTACCGGTTGCAAGGTGATCTCGGCCGCCACCTCGGGCTGGCGGATGGCGTCCAGGATGGTGTCCGAGCCTCTGATGGCCCGGTATTCGGGCAGGGAACGCCCGGCCTGGCGCATGAACCACACCGGTGTGTAAGGCACCGGGCCCCCGCGGCAGGCAGCCAGAAACGGGTCCACTGGCCGGCGCGGTTCGGGCATGGGCAAGACCGTAGTCAAGGCCCCGAACCACCTCCCTTCAGTTCGACATTCGGTCGTCGGCGGAGATGGCTTGCGCGCGGCCGCCGGAGCACGCAAAGTGGATGTTTCCCTCGTTATGACCCATCCGGATGTCCCGGCTGAACAGGCCCACGTTGATCTGGCATACGAACGGCTCGCCGCCATGCGCGCTTCGGCCGAGGCCATGCTGCAGGACGCCTTCGGGGAGCGAGGCGGCACCTTCCAGGCGGTAACCGAACGTGACATCCGGGTTCGCAACAGTCTCGGCCGGCTGGAGCACCTGCAGATCGGGCGGGAGGCCTTGGTGTTCGGTCGTATCGACCGGGGCGGTCTCGACCGCCAACCGACCGGAAGCCTTTCATATAGGCCGCCTGGCCATCTCGGCCGAGGATCAGGAGCCGCTGGTCGTGGACTGGCGGGCCCCTGTCGCTGAGCCGTTCTACCGTGCTACGGGCGCCCACCCCATGGGACTCACCCGCCGTCGCCACTTCCTGACCGAGGGCCGCCACATACTGGACCTCGAGGACGAGCTCTTCGATGCCACCGGCGAGGGATCCGGCGTCGGGCTGGGGCTGTCCGGTCCCCAGGTTCTACTGGCGACCCTCGAGAGAACCCGGACCGGCCGGATGCGCGACATCGTGGCCACGGTTCAGAGGGAGCAGGACGAGATCATCAGGGGACCTCTTGCTGGGATACTGGTCGTCCAGGGTGGTCCCGGCACCGGGAAGACGGCCGTCGCCCTGCACAGGGCCGCTTACCTTCTCTACACGCACCGGTTCCCCCTCGAGAGCCAGGGGGTCCTGGTCGTGGGGCCCAACGCGACCTTCCTCCGCTACATCGAACACGTGCTGCCGTCTTTGGACGAGACCGGTGTCGAGTTGTCCACGGTTAACGGGCTGTATGGAGGTGAGAAGCCGACAGCGTCCGAGGAGGAGGAGGAGGTCGCCGAGCTCAAGGGAGACGCCCGGATGGCGCGCGTCATCGCCGCCGCCGTGGCCGACCGCCAGCGGCCCCTGCGACGCACCGCCGAGATTCCCTTCGGGCGGCACCTCATCAGGATCACCCCGGACCTTGCGGCCCAGGCCGTAGCCGCGGTCAAGCGCCGACCCGGGCCCCACAACGCCCGCCGCCGGACTCTGGAGCAGATCCTCTGGCGTCATCTGCTCGAGCAGGTCGCCCCGCCGGCGGGCGGACAGCCCGACCCGGATGCGATACGGCGAACCACTGACCGCCGAGGACCTGGGCCGGACCTTACGACGCCAGCCTGAGATGGCCGAGGCCCTCGATCGCATGTGGCCGTTGCTCACCGCAGAGCAGTTCCTTCACGACCTCTTCGGGGCTCGACCCCTGATCGAGCTGGCGGCCGGAAAGACCCTCACCAGCGCCCAACGAGAGCTGCTGTACCGCCCTCGTAGCCCTTCGGGAGGGACGGTGGCCTGGACAGACGCGGACATTCCTCTGCTCGACGAGGCTCACTGGCTGTTGGGCGCCCGTCGCCGGGGTGGGACCGAGCCAGCGGAAACCGTTCGGACCTATGGCCACGTAGTGGTCGACGAGGCCCAGGATATGTCGCCCATGCAACTCAGGATGGTAGCCAGGCGGTCGTTGTCGGGATCCATGACCGTCGTCGGCGACATCGCTCAGGCCACCGGGTCATGGGTGCCGGTGTCGTGGTCTCAGGTCGTGGAGCACCTTCCGGCCCGGCGGGGCTGGCGGCTCGTCGAACTGACCGTGAACTACCGCACCCCCAGCGAGATCATGGACGTGGCGACCCGCGTGCTCGAGCACGTGGCGCCGGGAATGCGGCCCGCTGAGTCGGTCCGGGCCAGTGGCTCACCCCCGCGGATCCTCACCGCGACCCGGACCGAGGGGATGCTGCCTCGTGACGCCATGGTCGCCCTGACAGCCGAGGCGGTGCAATCCGAGGTCGGCGCGATCTCCACCCTGGGTCCGAGCGGTACTGCTGCGATCATCGTCCCGCCCAGCCTCTTCAAGGACGTCGCCGCCGCCCTCGATTCCTCGCACATTGCTTACGGTTACGTCGGGCGGGGTGCCCTGGACGAGACGGTGACCCTCCTTACGATCGACGACGCCAAGGGTCTCGAGTTCGACTCGGTGACGGTGGTCGAGCCGCACCGGATCGTGAACGAGACGCCGCAAGGCCTCCGAGCCTTGTACGTGGCGTTCACCAGGGCTACTCAGCGCCTGGTCATAGTGCACTCCGAGGCTCTGCCGGCTCCCCTCGCTGGCGTGGCTCAGCATTCCGCCTGAGTCGTCACCCGTTCGGTGCGGACCCTTTCCTAGACTCGGGCTCCCATGGATCTCGATCCGCGGTGCGGTCGTCTCTGGCGGAACTGGTGCGGAGGACCGGTTACGAGCGGAGGGAGGAGCCATTCCAGCTCACATCGGGTGGCTGGAGTCACGACTATGTCGACGGGAAGCACGCGATTGCCCGCGGCGCCGATCTGCGTCAGGCCAGCCAGGCCGTGATCGACCTGGTCGGCGATGGCTTCGACGCCGTCGGCGGCCCGACCATGGGGGCCGACGCTCTGGCCCACGGGGTGGCGTTGTTGTCGGGGCGGGGCTGGTTTTCGGTCCGCAAGGAGGCGAAAGGCCACGGACGCGCCGCCTGGGTCGAGGGGACGCGGCTCCGTCCCGGGGATCGGGCCGTCATGGTGGAAGACGTGGTTTCGACCGGTGGGTCGCTGCTGCGGGCCGTCGAGCGGATACGGGATCTGGGAGTGGAAGTCGTGGCGGCCACGGCCCTCCTCGATCGAAGCCCCGCGGTCGGGCCCCGGTTCGCCGAGGCGGGGATCAGGTGGGCCCCTCTGCTCACGTGGGCCGACCTCGGTATCGAACCGTTGTAGCCGGTTGAAAGCGTGCGATAGCAGTGCTTCAGCGGCACCTCGACTTGGAGGACGTCGACCCCGATCCGGTGACTCAGTTCAGCCGTTGGTTCGTGGAGGCCCAGGAAGCCGGCCAGCCCGAGCCAGAGGCCATGGCTCTGGCCACTTCGTCCGGCCGAAAAGTTTCCGTTCGCTTCGTGCTGCTGAAGGGGGTGGACGAGCGTGGCTTCGCCTTCTACACCAACTTCAACAGCCGGAAGGGACGCGAGGTCGGTGCCAACCCCTTCGCCTCCCTGGTGTTCCGATGGTGGGTCCTCGAGCGTCAGGTCCGGGTCGGCGGGCGGGTGCTCATGGTGGACCCGGAGGAATCCGACGCCTACTTCGCAACGCGGCCCCGGGGGGCCCAATTGGGAGCCTGGGCGTCCCCTCAGAGCGAAGTTCTCGCCGGTCGGGAGCAGCTCGAGGCCCAGCTGGCAGAGGTAACCACCCGCTTCGACGGGCGGGAGGTCACGCGACCCGCCTGGTGGGGCGGCTATCGCGTCGAGCCGGAGGAGATGGAGTTCTGGCAAGGGCGTCCTGATCGCCTTCACGACCGGCTCCGGTACCAGAGGGAGGGGAGGGGCTGGCGGATCGAGCGCCTGAGCCCTTAGCGCAGCTGCGGACCGGGGCCTGTTATCGGCTGGCCGCCGCGGGTGGTCGGATCGCCGGCGGCCGCGGTCGGCTCGCCGGCGGTGTGGTCACCGGGTCGGACCGCCGAGTCTCGGTGCCTTTTCATAGTCTCGGCGTCATTTCGGTGCATTTTGGTGCTCAATTGGCACCGAGTTGTAAATTGGCACCGAGACGCGTTGCCAGGACGCGGCAGAAGATCGGTGGGAGAGGACGCACCCGCCGAGATGGCCGCGGCCGAACCCGTACCCCGGCGCCGGTGGATGTTCCCCAACCGGGCCGGCGCTCGCCACGGCCGCGCCCCGCTCCTCAACGGCCGGACCACAATGGAGTCATGCCTGATGATTCGCCATCGCTCGAGGTCGACCTGGACACTTTCGCCCGGGCTCACACCGCCGGCGCCGCCGTTCTCGACGTGCGCAACCCCGACGAGTACGAGACCGCCCACGTAGCCGGTGCGGTCCTGATACCCCTGCCTGAGCTGGCGGCCCGCCAGGACGAGATTCCCGAGGGTGATCCGCTGTATGTCATCTGCGCGGTGGGGGGCCGCAGCCTGGCCGCGACCAAGGCTCTGGTGGACGCCGGTTACCGGGCCGTTTCGGTGGCCGGTGGGACCAATGGGTGGATCGAGCGGGGCTGGCCGGTAGTCACAGGCGCCTAACGATCCGGCGCCCGGCGACGCCGAACGCTTGACGCCCCAACCCCGGCCCCAGGCTCCTAGCCCCGACAGCCCCGACGCCCCGACAGCCCCGACAGCCCCGACAGCCCCGACAGCCCCGGCCGGCCGGCGGTCTACTCCAGCGCCTCCTCCACCCGGGCGAGCCCGCGGGACAGACCGTCGAGATCCCCCAGAGTGTCGATCAGGTAGCGCCGGACCCCGGCCACATGGGTCGGAGCCGACTCTCTGAGCAGCTCCAGCCCGGCGGGCGTCAACTCGGCGAACGAGCCTCTACCGTCCTTCGGGCAGGCCCGGCGGATCACCCAGCCGTTGCGTACGAGCCCATCTACCCTGCGGGTCAGGCCGCTGCGGGAGATGAGCAGTCGGTCGGCCAGGTCGGACATGCGCAGGGAGCCGTTAGGTGCCTCGGAAAGGTGCACGAGGACCCCATAATCGTTCAAGGACAGACCATGAGACTTCCGCAGGTCCTGATCGAGTCGTTCCCGGAGCCGAAACTCGACCGCCAGCAGGCGCCGCCAGACTTGCTGCTCGGTGTCCGTGAGCCACAAAGCCGGTTCGACCATCACGGGCTTGAGCCTACCGGCCGGGCCGGACAATCTCGTTGCGACCACAACCAGGCCACTTTCCTCTTCACGGATGCCCCCTGATCAGGTACGATGTGAACCCCACGGCGGTATTCACTGGCCAGTTTTGAACCGGTCGGCGAAGCCCGTCGAGGTACCTTTCTTGGGTAGATCCGTACCGGGTGCATCGAGAGACGAGGACGAGTGCCCAACAACCACGCCGCTCAGCCCGAGGAGGACCTGGTCCGCCTCTACCTGAACGACATTGGTAAGCATGCTTTGCTCACCAAGGACGACGAAGCCCGATTGGCTCAGGCGATCGAAGCCGGTCGTGAAGCCCGCACCGAGATGGGTTCGGGCAAGACGGTCACGCCGGCCCGTAAGCGGGAATTGCGCCGCCTCATACGCGACGGCGACGAAGCGGCCGAGACCTTTGTCAAAGCCAACCTCCGGCTGGTCGTGTCGATCGCCAAGAAGTACCAGGCGGCCGAATTGCCGCTTCTGGACCTGGTCCAGGAGGGCAACCTGGGCCTGATGCACACGGTCGAGAAGTTCGACTGGCGCAAGGGCTTCAAGTTCTCCACCTACGCCACTTGGTGGATTCGTCAGGCCATTACCCGCGGCATCGCCAACACCGGTCGAACCGTGCGTCTCCCGGTCCATGCCGGGGATCTGCTGACCCGGGTCACCAAGGCGCGGGGTCGGCTCGAAGGGCAGCTGGGGCGCCGGCCGACGGTTGCCGAGCTGGCGGCCGATCTCGAGCTCGAGGAAGAGAAGGTCACAGAGATCCTGCGTCACGCCGCGGAGCCTCTCTCGCTTTCGGAGCCATTGCGGGAGGACGGCGACGCCGAGCTGGGCGACGTGGTCGAGGATCGATCAGCCGTCTCTCCTTTCGATGCCGCCGCGGCTGCTCTCCTGTCAGGCGAGGTCAACAAGATGTTGATCGCCCTGGATGAGCGCGAGCGGGAGATCCTCCGGCTGCGCTTCGGCCTGGACCGGGGCGAACCCCGGACCCTGGACGAAGTAGGGGAGCACTTCAGCTTGACTCGGGAGCGGATTCGCCAGATCGAAGCCCGGGCCATGTCAAAGCTCCGGCACCCGTCCACCGACCGGGGTGCCCGCGAGCTACTGACGGGCTGAACGCGCGCCGCTCCGAACCGGCCATCGTCAGGGTCGGGTAGCCGGCGTTCATACGCGCCACCGTGGCGGCCGGACCGGCCAGGATCAGGTATTCGGTGTTGCGGATGCGGCCGACCCGGCCGACTCTCTCTCCCTTAAGGTTGTGGATGCCTATCTGGGCCCCCACATAGCGCCGGGAGTCGAATGCCAGGACCCGAACCCGTCCGCGGCCGGAAACCATGTCGACCAGGTCGCTGACCGGGATCCAGCCCTCGTCGCTGGCTGACACCACCACGACCTCCGCCTTCACCTCGCCCAGCAGTTGCGCCATGGCCTCGGGCGCCTGCCGCCTGCGATTGAAGACGCTCGAAGTCCGCTTGTCGCGCACGTCGATCCGCTTGCACGCCACCCCGTAGTGCTCGGGCACGTCCCAGGCCATCAGGGTTTCCCACACGTGGTAGTTCCCGGAATAACGATGCTGGTTGTAGGGCGGGTCGAGATAAGCGAGATCGACCTCGGCGAGGCCCGATACCACTTCGGTGGCATCTCCGTGCGTGGCTGAACCGGCGCCGGACAACAGTTCCGGGGGGCGGAGCAGCAGCGGTTGGTACGAGCGCGGCGACCACTTCTTCAGATACGCCATCTGCAGGCCCGTGGTGGAGTCGACTCGATCGGCCGCCTGCAGCAAAGAGGCCAGCAGGACCGGTCTCAACGGGTGATCTGGCCATTGGGCGTCGATCGCGTCGCGAATGGCGTCGATGCGTCGGGCGTTCGCTTCCTGGAAGTAACGGGCCCGCCGGCTGAACGTCTCGGTCACATAACCGTCAGTCCCCGGTAGTTGCTGAAGATAAGAAAGGGCATCGTTCAGCGTGCCCAGGTCCAGGTCGTTGCCGTCGGTCTGGATGTAGCACTCGGCCAGGACCGCCGAGTACCGGGCCGAATCAACCGCAGTCACATGAGCGCCGCGTCGCTTCCACTCTTGTGCCACCCGGGTTGTGCCGGTGAACAGGTCCAGGGCGGTGGTGGCCCGGGCCCGGTCGAGCAGCTCCCCCAGGACAGGGACCAGCCGTCGTTTCGATCCGATGTACTTGATCATGCGCCGGCGCCGATTCCGCTCAGACCGTCCGCTTCCCCAGCGACGGGGGCAGGTGGGCGAGTACCGCGCTAGCGACCAGACGTGAGTCGCGGCTCGAGACGAGCACCACGGCGTAGGGCCCCTGCTCGTTAGAGGGGGCCAGGTCGACTTGACCGGAACCGAAGTTCCCTTTGAACACCACCGCACACAGTTGTGAATCGTCCTCGCTTGCCAGCTCGGCCTGGGCGGGGAGCGGCAGATGGCTGCGGAGCTTGTCGGCGGCCACCCGATGGACGCCGATCATGGTGGCGTGGCTGTCGTTGACCGCCGCCTTGGCGGGCGGAATAGCCCGGTAGCAGGCGCTCACGGATCCGTTGGAGACACCCGGGCGAGGGGCGCCGCAACCGGCCATAAGGGCGGCCCCCACACAGAGCGGGAGGGCCACGGCCAGCAATCGGCGAGCCTGAACAAAGCTCATGTCTAAGCCGCTGCCTCGTGGGCCGCTTCGGCAGCCGGGCTCACCGCTTGGCTTCGGCGTCCCGCGACGAGCATCGTCGTCCACGCCCCCCAGCCTACGGGTAGCACGAGCCAGAAGGAGATGAGGCGGTACAGCAGGACGGCGGCGACGGTGGAGGCTTGGCCCCCTCCGAAGGTGACCAGGGCCACCGTGAGGCTGCCCTCTACGACGCCGAGACCGCCCGGGGTGAACGGCAGGATGGTGGCCAGCTGGCCGGCGCCGTAAGCGAGAAGCAGTCCTCGCCATGGCACCCCGGCGCCGACAGCGAAGAACGAAAACGTGAGGCAGCCGAGGTCGGCTACCCAGTTCGACATCGCCATGGTCCCGGCCCACGCCCAATCGGCCCGGCTAGGGCTGATGGCCCCGACCTGGTTCAGCCAGCCATCGATGATGGCTTCGGGACTGCGGGTCGGATCCGGGTGGTGGACAAGCCTCTGGGACAATCGGATCGAACGGGCCGCGTGCGGCAGAAGCCGGCTTCGCTCAGTCCATCCCAGGACAATCAGGATGGCGACGATTACAACGCCGAGGATGGCCTCGACCAAGTCGAACGCGTTCCCAGCGGACAGGGCCAGGGCCAGGCCCACCACGGATATGAAGGCCAGCGTGACAAAGGCAAGGGCATTGACGGCGATGAGCGTCCAGCCCGCCAGAACGTCGTTGGCACCGAAGCGGCGGTATTGGCGGAAGACGTAGGCGGCGTAGAAGACCACGCCACCGGGTAGGGAGTACTGGATGGCGCTACCGGCCAGGGTGATCCCGGTCATCGGGAGCATCGGAACCCGAACATTGCCGGCGAGGAGAAGGCGCCGTTGCAGTGATGCGTAGGCCAGGTAAGAAGCGGCTTCTGCCCCGATCGCTATGACCAGCCACCACCACCGCATGTGGGACAGATAGGTGGTGGCGCCGCGTAGCTCGTCGGTTTTTCCCGTGATGGCCCAGAGCGCGGCCCCGACGGCCGCCAGCCCGATCACATAGCGGAGGACCCTCCAGGCCCGATACCAGCGTCCGGTGGAGGGCGCCACTATCGGTGGGTCGGGCGGCGTGGTCACGTCTCCCCGATTCTCGCGCCGCGGTGAGTGGGAACACTGGTCACACGCACTCGGGGGTGGTTCGACTGCGACCGCCCCTTCTGGCACCCTGGTTGGCCATGCAGGACTACCCGACGATCGTCGGCGACAAGCCGGCCGGCGCCCACTGGTGGTCCATCGCGCCGGACCCGGTCCTGCCGGCGATATCGACGAAGCGGGCCTACTTCGAGGTTCTCTTTGTCTTCCTGGTCATGTTCGCGACCGGGATCATGGCCGCCGGGCTCCTCCTGGCCGGCCACTACAAGGATCTGCAGACGAACGGCAACTGGGCTCTGTACAGCACTCAGATTGTGGCGGTGCTCACCCAGATCGGGATCGCGGTCGCTCTGGTGCTGCTGTTCGGCGAGCGTCGAGGCGTCACGACTCGCACCCTCGGCCTGACCTTGCCTCGCAGTGACGACGGGACCGTTGCGTCGGGGCGCCTTGTCCGGATCGCAGCCTGGTGCATATTCGCTCTGGTGCTCGGTGGGATCATCAACGCCCTTCTGCAATCCGGACATCTTCCGACGGCCCAGACCAATGGGGCGGCCATCCTCTTCTCGGCGTTCGACTCCATTCAGGCCGGAGTGATCGAAGAACTCGTCGTGTTGGCCTTCGTCGTTGTGACCCTCCGCCAGGCCGGACGGCCCTGGTGGGAGGTGACGCTCGTCGCCTTGGTCCTTCGTGGCTCCTATCACATCTATTACGGGCCCGGTGTTTTCGGGATTCTCGTCTGGGCCGCCCTCTACTACTGGATCTATCTTCGGTTCCGCTCGCTGATACCAATGATGGTCTGCCACGTGGCCTGGGACGCAGTCGGTTTTTTGTCCCAGCGCTGGAGTTTCGTGGCTCTCGTCGGCGTTTTGGCTGCGGTTGCCCTGTGGATCGCGGGGCCCATCACTTGGTTGGCCGAACGCAGCAACAAGCAGCGGGCTCTGGCGGTCAGCGGTGGCGGCTGGGTTCCGGCGTCTGCCGACGGCGGCGCCTGGACGGCGTCAGGGCCTCCGGTCGTGCCGAGCGCGGTCCCCCCGGGCTGGCACCCCGACCCTTCCGGGGCCAACCAATGGCGCTGGTGGGACGGCTACCGGTGGACCGAGCACGTCTCGGGGCACAGCGTCAATCCGTCGTAAAAGTCGTTCCCGCTTCACAGGCTCAAGCCTGGTGCCGCCCGGTTGCCACGAACCAGCGGATCGACCTCGGCGCCGGGTCCCTTCGGGGCCCGGTAGATGATGCGATGGCGGAGCGGCGGGACGTCGGCGGGATCGCCGAGCAAGAGGAGCGGGCCGGCCAGGCGAGTGGCCAGGGATGGGGTGACCGCATAGCCGTGACCGATGCACTCGAGCTTCTGTTTCCCTAACGGTTCGGTGTTGGCGCCGTCCGGCCATCTGACGAGGACCTCAGCCCGCGCCGGATCGACGCCCGTTATCAGTCCGGTCGTTCCTCGGCGATGACCTGACCCGAGGCCAAGAGCCACGACGCGGTCTCCTCTTCGATACTGGCGCCCGTGGGAACTCAAGGCCGGCCCCTCCAACCGCCCGTGCCGGGCCAGTACTGAGCGGGCCGCCTCGTTCAGCCCTCGCACCTCGTCGGCACCGAGCCCGACCAGGACTCCCGGTGCGTTGTTCAGCCAGCCGTCGGCCCAGGTCTCGAGCAATCGAGCGGCGGCGAGACGGCAGCTTCCTCGACCCCCGTCCTCGGCTACGGACCAGTCGGGATCCGGACCGGGATCGATGCGGCCCAACTGCTGACCGAGGGTAACGAACCCGGCGCTCAGAGGTTCGCCCAGACTTGGCCGGCAGCCGCCCTCGATGAGCACGGTCTGGAGCCCGGCGTCGATCCGGCCCGACAGGATGGCCAGCAGGTGTGGCGTCGGCAGGCGGTCGGCGTGGTCAACGATGAGGACGCCGGGCCGGCGGCCCGACCGGTAGCCGGTCAGCCCGGTCAGAGACTGCCATCTGGCCGGGCCGTCCCGAGACTCGGTTCGCACCGCGGCATGCAGCCCTGCTTCATCCCACCAGGCACGACAGCGGTCGATCAGCGTGGCGTGGGCCAGCAGATTCGAATGGCCGGCAGGGGCAGCCAGGATCGCGATCACGCCGCAGCGGTCGGTCAAGGAACTCACAGCTGGGGACTCCGGACTGTTAGCGGTGACTGGCCCGGAGTCGGTCGGCGCAGGTTCGTCCGGCGGCGATGTGAACCTGGCCCGGCCAGCAGCGCGAACGAGTCGTTGGTCCGCGTCCGCGGCCAGGGCAGTCGTCCATCTGAGGCGCCCGGATGCAGAAACGGCGGGGGGACATTGGCGGAGGAATTGGTCGGCCCACTGTTCGGCGACCTGAGCGGGCAGACCGGCGGAGCAACAGGCGGCCAGAGCGACTAGTACGTCGGCTCGGCGGAAGGCAGACCGCTCGGAGAGCAGCCTGGCTTCCACCAGCGTGGCCAGACGGGAATCGAACCCAGCTTCGAAAGGTGATTCCAGGCGGGAGCCGGCCGGGTCTGGGCCTGGGCGGGGCATTGGACCTTCAGGTCGAAATCCGGAGCGGGACAGGTTCGTCCTCCACGGCTGCGGACGCGCCAGCTCCCTGCTGCGAATCGGCCCCAGGGAAGCGGCCGCCCGACCCTGATAGCTCGTGGCCCGGATGGCCGCCCTCGGAACATCGGCCAGATCTGCGAGACCATCGGGTCTCAATCGCCAGTCGAGGTCCCAACCGCACTCCTGCAGGTAGTGGCGCAGCCCCAGCTGATAGATCGCCGCCAACGAGCGCCGGGCCGGCCACCAATCGCTGGCGCTCAGGGCGGACCATTCGCCGCCCGGGAGCACCCCGAGATTGGCGACCA
The DNA here is from genome assembly GCA_963851245.1 of uncultured Acidimicrobiaceae bacterium. Classification (GTDB taxonomy): domain Bacteria; phylum Actinomycetota; class Acidimicrobiia; order Acidimicrobiales; family Palsa-688; genus CAWKOH01. The sequence continues at coordinate 135,191 of CAWKOH010000002.1, forward strand.
GAACATGGCTGTGCAGGTGGGGCTCCCCGGCTGCGTTGCTGCGGTGCTGAAAGTCGGCTGCGACTGCGCCTGCGATGGGTCGGCGCCCGCCCGGCGCGGCCGCCCGCGCCGCGCCCAGATGGGTGGACTCGATGTAACTCAAGACGTCCGATACCGCGATCCGGTGGGCTTCGACCAGGGACTGCGATCCCTCGACCACCGTCGCCGCCAGCACGGAAAGCGACTTGGGTGCCGCGAAGGTGAGGTCCCAGCCGGCCCTCCGCCGCGCCGGCTTCCGACCTGGCAGGAAGCGGGTCTCCCCTGGGTGGCGCCCTTCCAGTACGGCGGTCAGGTCCCTCCTGTTGACCGTCCCCTCCAGCCCCAGGAGCCCCGAGCCGCGCCCCATCCATTGGCCCGGTTCCTGGCCCCGGAAGTAGTAGCCGGCCGCCCCTCGCCCAATCAGCTTCACCACGAGCATGTAAATTCAGTAGCACACAATGAAAATCTATGAAATACTCGCTCCTGGGAACACCGCACTCAGGAGGCCCCCTTGACGCTTCTCATCCCGTTCTTCGCCGCTGGCAGCTCCTTGCAGCTGAATCCGGACCCGTCGCAGCTCCCGGGGGCGACCGTCCTGAGGAATCTTGCCAACGGGGTAGGGGGGTGGGCTCTCATCGCGGCCATGGTCGGCGTCGTTGTAGGTGCGGTCATGTGGGCTTTCGGTCATTACTCCCAGAACTATCAGCAGGCGTACAACGGCCGGAGGGGTGTGATGGTCTCGGCCCTGGCCGCCGTGCTCATCGGCGGGGCACCTCACATCGTCACCTTCTTCGTGGGCCAGGGGAGCGGGATCTAGTGATCGCGCCCTTGCCCGGCATCTCTCTACCGTGCTTCCCGAGCCAAATCTGCAGCGTGGTGCTGCCATCTCTAGGAGGGTCGGCGGCATCTATCGGAGGCTCAGTGGCGAAGGTGGCCGCCGAAGGGGTTATGGATGCCCTCACCTCAGCCCTTTCGTCCAGCGCCTCATGGCTCCTCGGTCACCTCATCGACCTGATCAACCAGGCCGCTCCGGTCAACCTCGGGACCGCGTGGTTCTCGAGCCGGGAGAGCGCCATGGTTGACCTGCTTGAGTTGGTCGTCCTGCCCGTGCTGATGGCGGCTACCGCGGCGGCCGTGCTCAAACAGGACCTCAAGCGCCTGGGCCGGATCTGGGCCGTGGGCCTTCCCGTCGCTCTCGTCGCCGGAGTCGGCGGGGTTCAATTCGCCGACCTGGCCCTGTCGGCTACGGATGCCATGTGCCAGGTGGTGAGCGCCGGTGGTAATGGTCAACTGTCCGGCCGCTTCAGCGACGTCATGTTCGCAGGGCTCCTGAACGGGGCACCTCAGGTGATTCAGGTAATCGTGTTCGTCCTTATGATCGTCGGCGCCGTACTGGTGTGGATCGAACTGCTACTCCGCGCCGCGGCGGTCTACATCGCCATGTTCTTCATGCCGCTGGCCCTGGCCGCATACGTCTGGCCGGCCACCGCGGGTATCGCCAAGCGGACAGTAGAAGTGCTGGTAGCCCTGATCCTGTCGAAGTTCGTGATCGTAGCCGCCCTGACCCTGGGTCTGGCCGCCTTGTCCGCTGGAACGTCGGCCGACGACGCCATCTCTGCCGGCGCCATCCTGTTGATCGCCGGTTTTGCCCCCTTCACGCTGCTCCGGCTGGCGCCCGTCGTCGAGGCGGCCGCCATCGCACACCTCGAGGGAGTCTCACGCCGTCCGTTCCGGGCGGCCTCCCGTGCCGCCACGGTCGTGGCCGCGCCGGCACAGAACCCGGCCGCTCGGCTCCTGCTCTCGAGGATGCGACCATCGACTGCGCCGGCGGGTCCCTCACCGGTGCTCGCCGCGCCACTACCTCAGGCCCGGCCCGACTACCCGCCGACTTCGAGGGGATCGGGCGAAGATGCCTGACGGCCCCAGGCGCTTCACGTTCCATCCGCTGGAGAAGAGGGGTCTCCTGCTCGGTCTCGACGCCGCCCAGATCGTCACTTTGATCGGCGGCCTCCTGGTCGCCGTGATCGTCGGTCGCCAGGTGTCGGGGCCTTCGGGAGTCGGACTGGCCCTGTGCCTGCTCGCCGGTTCCGCGGCCGGGGCCCTCTGGCCTACGGCCGGTCGTCCCTTGGTCGCCTGGGTTCCCTCAGGGCTCTCCTGGCTGGCCCGGCGGGCGAGTGGCCCGGTCCTAAGCGGTGGGCCACTGGCCGGCAGCCGCCCTGCGTGCCGGCCCGGCTGGGGAGGACTGGCTCCGGCCGGGCTCGACCTGGTGCAGATGGGCGCCGAGCCGGGACAGCCGGCCATGGGGGTCGTCCGGGACAGGAAGTCCGGAACCCGGGCCGCGGTGCTGCCCGTACAGGGCCGATCCTTTTCGCTTCTCGACCCCGAACAGCAAATTCAACGACTGGAGGCGTGGCGGGCCGTGCTTGCCTCCCTGGCCCGTCCAGGAAGCCCCATCAAGCGCATCCAGTGGATTGAGAGAAGCGCTCCGGCCGCGGCCCCGTGGCTGGGTGGCGACCCAGCCGGTATCCCGGCGCCCCCGGATCCCGCGACCGCGCGGGCGCAACGCAGCTACGCCGAACTGGTCTCGAGCGTCGCCTCCACGGCCCGGGCCCAGGAGGTGTGGATCGTAGTATCAGTGGACGGATCCCGGGGTCGTTCTGGCCGGGCCGGGCGTCCGCTCGATGGCCTCCGGAGAGAGGTCCGGCTCTTGCAGGGCCAGCTTCGCAACGCCGACCTCCGTCCCGGGGATCCACTCAGTGTCATCGATCTCCAGCGGACGGTTGCTTCCCTTCACCGTCCCCGGGTGTCCGCCATCGCGTCCGGCCTCGGAGTGCTGGCCTGGCCTCTGGCGAGCGACGAGGCCTGGTCGTACTACCGGACAGATGAATCGTGGCACGCCACCTACTGGATCGCCGAGTGGCCCCGCGTGGAGGTCGGACCAGATTTCCTGCTGCCACTGCTGGTCGGGGGAGGTAGACGGACGGTCTCGGTGATCATGGCTCCGGTCCCGTCCGGCCGGGCTCTAAGGGAGGTGCGTTCCGCCCGTACGGCCGACGTCGCCGACGCCCGGTTGCGCGACAGGGCCGGGTTCCTGCCCAGCGCCCGACGGGAGCGGGAGGCGGACGGGGTGGCCCGAAGGGAGTTCGAGCTCGCCGAGGGCCACGCCGAATTCCGGTTCTCCGGGTACGTCACGATCAGTGCCGCGGACCGGCCCGAGCTGGACGTACTCTGCGCGGAGGCCGAGCACGCGGCCCAGACAGCTCATCTGGAGCTCAGGCGCCTCCACGGCCGCCAAGGGGAGGCGTTCACCTGGACCCTCCCGCTCGGTCGGGGGCTGGCCTGAGGTGAGGCCGCCTCCAGCGCACCGGGCCACCACCGCCCATTTGCAAGCCGTGTATCCATTCGTTTCCGATGGTGGGCTGGCCCGCTCTGGCCCGCTGATCGGCCGCGACCTGCTGGGCGATTCGTTCTGCTTCGACCCGTGGGATCTCTACCGCGACGGGACCCTGACCAACCCGAACGTCCTCGTCGTTGGCCAGATCGGCCGCGGCAAATCGTCACTCATCAAGACCGTTGTGTGGCGTCAGCTGGCCTTCGGCCGGAGGGCGTGGATCGTCGACCCGAAGGGGGAGTACGGTCCTCTCTCGGCCGCTTGCGGTTCGGCGCCGATCCGCTTGGAGCCGGGCGGGGCGGTCCGCCTCAACCCCTTCGACGTGGTGGCGGACCAAAACTTCGGTGGGACCGAGCGGGTGGTGCGAGGACGGACGGACCTGGTCTGCTCCCTGGTGGGCTCCTCGCTCGGTCGGCAGCTGGGCCCGAGCGAGCGGACCGCGGTGGAGTTGGGGGTACGGACAGCGTCGGAGGGCGCCGTCCGGCCCACCTTGCGGGACGTCGTCGGCGCCATGCTGGATCCGGACGCCGGCTTGGCAGCGACGGTTCGCACCGACGCCGTCGGTCTGGCGGAGGAGGGGAGGGTGGCCGCGCTCGAGCTGCGGCGACTGGTCGACGGAGACCTGAGCGGCATGTTCGACGGCCCGACATCGGCGGACCTGGACCCCGGCTCGGCGGTGGTGACCCTCGATCTTTCGGCTGTGTTCGCCTCGCCGGCGCTCCCGCTGCTCATGACGTGCGCGACCGCCTGGCTGCAGGCGATCCTGGCGTCGGGCTCGGGAGCCAAGCGCCTCGTGGTCGTGGATGAAGCCTGGGCCATCCTGCGGGACCTCTCGACGGCCCGCTGGCTGCAGTCCACTTTCAAGCTGTCCAGATCCCTGGGGGTCGCCAACCTCGCTGTGGTCCACCGTCTGTCGGATCTGCGCTGCCGTCGGGGCGGAGGGCTCGGCCGAACAGCGTCTGGCGGAGGGACTGATGGCGGACTCGGAGACCCGGGTGGTCTTCGGCCAGGCGCCGTCGGAAGCGGACGTTACCCGCCGGCTCCTCGGTCTTACGTCCACCGAGGGCGACCTCATCACTCAACTCCCACGCGGAGTCGCCCTCTGGAAGGTGGGGGACCGCTCGTTTCTGGTAGAGCACGCTGTTGGCCCGACAGAGGCTGCCCTTATCGACACTGACGGCGCCATGCGCCAGAACCCCCGTCAGTTCGGCGGAATTCCGACCGAAAACGCCGGAACTGGAGGGTGAGTGGTGGTGGCGATACTAGCTGGGTCCTTCGGTTCCGGGAACCGGTGTGCCGGCTCAGCCCGCCTTGGTTCGTGGTGTCTGGGTCGTGAGGAGTTGATGGACCCGCTGGTGGGAGATGCCGAGGATGGCGGCGACGTCACGCATGCTGATCCCCCGGCCGGTCAGCGTGGCGGCGGCTTTGCGGGTCTGCTCGATGGCCACGCGGTCGGCGACGCGGGCTTGCTCTCGGGCTTGGCGGGCTTGCTCGACGGTCCGACCGGCGGCTTTGGGCAGGACCGGCCGGGGGACAAGGTCGATGGCTCTCTCGTCGGTGTCGAACCACATGGCGGCCGCCTCTTTCATGCGGGCGAGGGCTTGGTCGACGGTCTTGCCCCAGGTGTGCACTCGTGGTTCTTCTTCGAGCTCCACGGTCCAGCGTCCGTCGCGTTCTTGTTCGAGTCGGGCGGTGTAGGTGGTCATGTTGTCCTCGGTTTCGTCGTTCATCGGCTGAGCCATTTGGCCCCCAGGCAGGGTTCGAGGTCTCGTTCGATCGATCGGAGCGTGCCGGGTGTGATGTCCCCGGTGTGCATGGGGATCACGGTCTGGCAGTGGCCACACCTCCAGATTTGGTGGGATCCTCGCTGGCGGACGGATTGGCAACCGGCTGCTCGTAGCTTGCGGGTGAGTTCCCGAGCCGTCACCGCGTCAGTCTACTCGGTTAGACGAAGACTCGTCTATGACGTTGGACGGAAGTGGTTGCGTTTGGTGTTCGAGGCCGGGGTGGCCGGGGGCAGCGGCGTAGCGCATGGCGGTGCCCACGGTGATGCCGAACAGGTCGCAGATGCGGCGGACGTCGCCGCCGGTGGCGTGGATCTCTTGGAGGATCCGGTCTTCTCGCAGGGCTTGGGGTCTGAGGTTCGTCTTGATCCACGGGAACTGCTTGCCGACCGGTGTGAGCCTGGGGCCGCTGTTCTTGTTGATGAACAGGTGCGGGTTGATGGTGGCCGGCCATGTCCGGGCCCGGTGGTCGAGCCAGGCAGCGAGGCGGACCTTGACCGGCCCGGCCAGGGGGATATCGCGACCCTCGAGGGTGAGGCGGCCGTCGACGATGTCGGCGATTTTGAGGGCGGCGAGCTGGCTGGCGGTGAGGGCGTGGAACGCGACGAGGGCGACAGCGAAGGCGACGGCGGGGTCGGGCGAGTCGAGTGCCTGGCGGATGGCGGCGGTGTCGAGGGGCAGGGGGACGGTGGCGTTGACGGGAGTGACTCTCAGGCCGCGGGTGGGGTTGGCGAAGATCAGTTTGCGGTCCTTGAGGACCTTGAAAAGCGACCGCAACCCGTATTCGGCCCAGTTCCGCCTGGACCCGCCCGCTGGCAGCGCGGCGCGAACTTGGGCGGGGGTGATCTCGGCCAAGGAGGTGTGCCCTGCGTCGGCCCAGGCTTGGATGATCGGGGCGATCCCCATGATGTGGATGCGGGCGGTCTCGGGGTCCCGGGAGCGTTGCCGGGGGGCTTGGTGGCTGCCGTTGAGCATGACTTCCAGCCAGACGTTCAGCTGGGTCTTCATCGGTTCGGGCAGCTGGCCGGTCTTGTGGGCGAAGTATCGCTGGACGTGGGAGGGCGGTCGTCGTTGAGCAGGTCGGCCGCGGTGAGGACCTCGAGGGTGGAGGTGATGTTGCCGGAATAGCGGGGCAGCTGGAGCACGTCGGTGGCGTTGATCTTCGCTCCGGGGGTGTCCTGGAGGACTTGCAGGAGCCGCAGGGAGCGGATCACGTCGTTGCGTTGGCGTTTGCTCCACCCGTGGCGGGCGGAGTGCTCGGCTACCACCGCTTTGCAATAGGCGATCAGGTCGCTGTCGGCGACGAGGGAGCGGGCCGCGACGATCTCGGGGTCGGGGTCCATGTCGAACAGGGTCATCTGCCGCCAGGTGAGCGGCTTGAACCCGGCCGGCATCGGCGGCCGCCGAGTCCGTCTCGGGCCGGGTCTCAGCCGCGGGGTGCGAGGCCGGTGGAAACGCATGTTGGCCAGGAACAGTTGCTGGCCGTACTGGTTGGCGACGGCCAGGTTCGGGGCCCGTCCCGGTTCTTGGACGCATGCGGGCCTGCTCGAAGCACAGCCGGCAGGTGTGGGCTTCGCCGACGGTGGTGTTCCGGCCGCAGTATTGGCAGTCACCGGCGCTGTAGTGGCTGTGCCACCACCGGCAGCTGGCGCAGCGGAAGCCGTGGGCCCGATACACGCCCCAGGCCAGGCATCCCCGGCACGAACCGAGATGCAACGGGGCGCCGGGATGGCAGGCGTCGCAGAGGCCCTCGCTGAAATAGCGGTCCGAGCCGCACCTGCGGCAGGCCGGAGGCGGGAAGGGCCCGCCGGGCAGGCACTCGTAGCAGTAGTCGACCCGGGGACGGGTCCACGCGACCCGTTTGGTTTGGCAGCGGTTGCATTTCGCCGGGGGGCGGGTCACAGAGGCGGTTCGGGTTTGGCCTTCCCGAAGCGGGGTTTCACGATCGGCGAGGTCGTATCGCTGCTAGCCGCCTTGGTGATCCCGGGGCGGCGGGCGGCGACCTTGTCCGGCTCGACGATCAACAGTTCGGCCGGGTCGCATTCCAACACGGCGCAGATCACGTCCAGGTCGTCGAGACGGATCGACGTGGGTGTTCCTGACCACAGCGCCGACATCTTCCCGGCGGAGAACTCCAGACCGGCCTCGGCCAGCCGGCGGCGCATCTCGGCCGACTTCCATATCCCACGCTCGGCGGCTTTGAGCCGCAGATTCCAGCGCATCAGCTCAACCTCCTTACCCCAAGCGGGTTTCTAGGCGATGGTTGGCGGTCACCCACGCCTGCTCGATGTGGTCTTCGTGGACATGGATATAGCCCGACGTGGTGGCCAGCCACTGATGCCCCAACAGCTCCTGAAGGGCCTTCAGGTCCATCCCGGCCCCATACAGCGACGAGGCGCAATAGTGGCGAAGCACATGCGGGGACAGCCGGCCCGACCATGCCGGCAACCAGCGGCCCGTGGCTTCGAAAAGGCCCTGGCGAAGGGCGTCCGCGCCGACCCGACGGCAGCGGCCGAGGTCGGGGTCGTGACGTTCACTGGGCAGGATCGCCGCGTCGGGATCGGACCAGTCATCACCGAAGAGATGGCGGACCTCGGCCAGCCACCAGTCCATCAGGAGGTCGGCGCCGTTGATGGCTGGGACCAGACGGGCCTTGGGGCCACGGCCCCGGCTGCCTTTGCCATGGCCGGACGTGCAGTTTGCCGAACTCGCCCAAATCCGGCCGCCAATCGCGGATGTCGAACATGACCGTCTCGTTGATCCGCAACCCCAGGCGACGCCACAGCGACGCCGCGAAGTAGTCCCGCGCCGCGGGCAGGAACTTGCGGGCCTCAGGCAGCCACGACCGCCAGCGTGCGAACAGTTCGTCCACCTCGGCGTCCGAGGGCGGAACCCGCACCTTGCCCAAAGAAGCACCGGCCTGGCGATTGAACTCGTCGATCGGCTGGGCCACCACCACGCCGGTCAGCGCATGGATGTCGCCCTGATAGCGGCTGATCACGAACTCGAAGAACGACGCCAACACCCCGGCCTTGCCCGCCCGGGTCGTCACCGCCCGCCCCTTGCGGCGCTGGTCGGCCAAGAACCGGTCCGCGTCATCACACGTCGCCGCCCACAACGGTCCCGACAGCGAACGGGCGAACTCGATCACCGTGGAACGGGAGTTGCTCACATGACCGTCACTCAACCCCGCCGCGGCCATCGCCAGCGCGTACTGATCGACGAGCTCCTGCTCGAAATCGTCGACGTCCTCCCCGGTCCCCAACGCCAACGGCGATGCGATGTTGCGGACCACCGCCAGACTCAACGGCGGAACACCAGTTCACCCACACAGAGCATTCGCCGACTATACCGACCAATCGTCAGGAATCCCGAACAATCGTCAACCCACCAGAACCGTTCAGCGAACTCGGCGCCAGCTGGTCAAACCACTTGTCAACCACCCCACCGCTTCCAAGAACCGAAGCGAATAGAGATTGAGGCCGGCCCGTGATCCGCCGTCCCGGTCCGACTCCCGGCGGCGACGCGGTCGAGGCAGTGGTGATGACGGCCGGCGTCGTTCTGATCGCTCTAGCGGCCTGGGTATGGTCGGCGGGCCAGGTCGCCGGCCGGATCGCGGCTGGCCGCTGGCCACGCGTCCCCATAGCCTCGACCGCTTCGGTGCTGGCCCGGCTACCGGGTCACTGGACTGACCCTCGTCTGGCCTGGCCCGTTGCGGCCCGATCCGACCTGCCCGGTGCCGGACTTCTCTATGTCTGCGCGTTTGCGCTTCTCGCTCCGCCCATAGGCGCGGCCCTCATGTGGCGTCGCGCCCGGCCGGGCACCGGGCCCCGTCCGGGCCGCGGCGGCGGGGCCCGGTGGGCGTCCGAACGGGACTTCCGGGCTCTCAAGGTGCGCCGAGGCCAACCCGGTCGCCTGGTCGTAGGGTCTCTTCCAGGTGCGCCTATTGGGCGCAGGCTGGCCGCGACAGAGTCCCGGCACTCGGTCCTGGTGATCGGGCCGACTCAATCCGGTAAAACCACCGGTCTGGCTATACCTGCTCTGCTCGAATGGACGGGGCCGGTCATAGCCACCTCGGTGAAGGACGACCTGGCCGCAACCACGTGCCGGTGGAGAGGGCGATCGGGGCCTTGCTGGATCTTTGACCCCACCGCGACCTCGGGAATGCATCCGTTGGCCCGCTGGTCTCCGCTCGGCGTTTGTCAGGACTGGTCGGCCGCCCAGCGCACGGCCGGGTGGCTGGTCGACGCCACCCCGGCCCGGTCAGGAATGGCCGATGCCGCGTTCTGGTATGCCGCCGCGGCCAAGCAGCTGGCGCCCCTGCTCCTGGCTGCCCAGCGCGGCGACGCCGGGATGGCCGGCGTGGTGCGCTGGACCAACTGTGCCGATTTCGACGAGCCGGTTCGGATCCTCGAGCTGTCGGGGGAGACGGACGCGGCGCTGGCGCTGAGTGCGTGCGGCGGGCGGGACGAGCGGATCCGTAGCTCTGTCGCGACCACCCTCGAAACGGTTCTGGCCCCCTTCGAGGACCCCGAAGTGGCTCGCTGGACCGCCGACAGCGACGTCCACCTGGGGCGGCTGCTGGACTCGGCAGGCAGCCTCTATCTGTGCGGGCCCAGCCACGAGCAACACCGGATCCAGGGCCTGTTCGCCTCCCTGGTGTCGGCCGCCGTGGCTGAAGCGGTCGGCCGGGTCAACCGCCGCGGACGCCCGCTCGACCCTCCTCTCCTCCTGGCCCTCGACGAGGCCGCCAACATCGCCCCCGTCCGTGATCTCGACGTGCTGGCGTCGACCGGTGCCGGCATGGGAATCCAGCTGGTCACGATCTGCCAGGACCTGGCGCAGCTGGCGGCCCGTTACGGGCCGGAGCGGTCTCGGACCATCGCCAACAACCACCGGGCCAAGCTGCTCCTGTCGGGAGTGTGTGATCTCGGCTCGCTGGATCTGGTGTCCGGGCTGGCCGGTGAGCAGGCCGTACGGGAGGAGACGATGACCCACGACCTGCGCGACGGCCGGCGCACGACTTCACGAGCAACGGTCTTCCGCCGGCTGGCCCCGACCGACGAGCTCCGGAGGATTCCGCCAGGTCGGGGGGTTCTCGTCTACGGTCATCTGCCTCCGGTCCGAATCCGGCTGCGTCCCTGGTTCCAGGATCGCCAGCTTCGGAAGCGGGCGGACGCCGGCCCGTTACGGGGTCTTCCGGGCCCGGCTGGGAGCCACCCGAGGCGGCTCGCCGGGCATCTTCGGGTACACCGGCGGCCAGGGGGCGTCGACCAGACCGGCGTCGAGGTCGCGCCGGACCATGTCGAGTAGCGGTTCCAGGGAGTCAAGCCGTCCCGTGGCCCAGGGGTCACCCTGCTCGGACACACGGTCCGGGACGGTGTCCATGGTCAGGGAGTCCGGGTGGATCCCATCCAGCTCGTCCCAGGAGAACGGGGTCGATACCTGGGCCCCGGGGCGGGCCCTCACCGACCAGGCGCCGAAGACCGTCTTGTGCGGGGCGTTCTGGTTGAAGTCGACAAAGACCCGGCGGCCCCGCTCCTCCTTCCACCAGGCGGCCGTCAAAAGGTCGGGTCGGCGGCGCTCCAGTTCTCTGGCGACGGCAACGGCGGCGGCTCGCACGTCGATTGAGGTCCACGACGGCAGCAGCTTTACGTAGACGTGGATACCCCGGTTGCCCGTCGTCTTCGGCAATCCGGTCAACGCCACCTCGTCGAGCAGTCGCTTCACCTCGCCGGCGGCCTCCCGCAGCATCTCGAAGTCGACCCCGGGCGAGGGATCCAGATCGATCCGTAGCTCGTCGGCGTGTTCGGGATCGTCGGCCCTGATCGGCCAGACGTGGAACCCGAGGCAGGCCAGATTGACAGCCCAGAGGACGTGAGCGATGTCCGCCGCCACCAGCGCCCTCGACGTGGTTCCGTTCGGCGTTTCCACGATCGTCGTCTGGAGCCAGTCCGGCCTCTTGTCGGGGACGCGCTTCTGGAAGAACGAAGGCCCTCCGGCGCCGTGCGGGAACCGCTGAAGCAGCACGGGGCGGCCGCCCATGGCCGCCAGCAGCGGACCGGAGACCGCGACGTAGTACCGGGCCAGGTCGAGCTTGGTGTGCCCGCCATCCGCGAAGAGGACCTTGCCCGGATGTGTGATCTCCACTTCCCGGTCGCCCGCGAGGATGGCGACCGGGTCGCCTTCGGGGTCGGCCGCCATGGATCGGCTGTTCAGTCGCCGATGGTTTCGTCGGCCGGCTTTTCGTCCGGCCGGTAGCTGGCGGCTAGAAGCGCGGTCGAGGACACCACGCCGATCAGGGCCGCGATCCATCCCCACTTCATGCCGCTGCGAACACGACCCAAGAGACCGTCGACGGAGTACTGGCCGGGCCCTATCGCCGCCATCACGGTGCTCACGACGGCGACGACCGCCGTGTACTCCCAGCCCCCTTTGAACACGAAGAAGCCCTTCCCTTTGTGGTCAGTACGCGCCGCGGTGGTCATCAATCCGATGGCGGCGGCCGCGGGAAGCGGGCTGGCGGCGCCGAGGGTAATCAGGGCCCCCGCTCCGATCTCCGTCGATGCCGCCATCCGGGCGTGAACATGAGCGGGTCGGAGGCCAAGGGCGTCGAACCATCTGGTCGTGCCCGTGAGCCCGCCCTTGCCGAACACCTTGTTGTATCCGTGGGCCATGAGCATCGGTCCGATGGCCAGCCGGAGCAAGAGGGCCGGGGCGTCATGCGACGTCCGCTTCGAAGAGGTCTCCATTCCCGTCACCGTACCGTGCCGGTCCGCTGTGATGCACCGTGGCCCGCCCACCGGCGCGCCTCCGCCGGGGCACTTCGATACCCTCGGGCCGACCGTGAACGTCCCCCCCGCCCCTGCATCCCCTTCCAGGCCGCTGGTTGTCGCCGGGCCGCCGTTGCGCACCCGGCTGGCGTCGAGGCTCGGGGGCGGGGTCTCGGGAGTATCCCGCCGGCTGGGGCGCGGAGGCGGATCGGTGATCGGTGGGCGGGCCATCCTGGCGGTGGACCCCCGAGCGCTCGACCGTTTGGCGGCCGGGCGGACCGTAGCCTTGGTCTCGGGGACCAACGGCAAGACCACCACCACCAGCCTCCTGCGCGCCGCCCTGTCCTCCAGCGGGCCCGTCGTGACCAATATGTTGGGCGCCAATCTTCCCCCGGGCCTGGCGGCCGCCCTGGCCGCCTCGCCGCCCGGTGTTCCGGCTGCGCTCGAGGTGGACGAGGCCTGGCTCAGCCGGGTGGTGGCCTCGACCTCTCCGACGGCCGTGACTCTCCTCAATCTGAGCCGGGACCAGCTCGACCGTAACAACGAGGTTCGCCTGCTGGCCTCGTCCTGGCGGGCCACCTTCGGGGCGTGCCCCTCGACCACGGTCGTGGCCAACGCCGACGATCCTCTCGTGGTGTGGGGCGCCTCCCTGGCCCAACGCGTGCGGTGGGTCGGTGCCGGCCAGCCCTGGACCGATGACGCGGCCGGTTGCCCGAACTGTGGCGGCCGGATCCGTTTCGAGGGCGACGGTCGCGGCTGGGCCTGCGGGGCCTGCGCATTCCGGCGCCCCGAACTCGACTTCTGGATCGAAGACGGCCATATCGTGGACCGGTCGGGATGCCGCACCGAGCTGAGGCTGTCCCTACCCGGGCGGGCCAACCTGGCCAATGCCGCCATGGCCTTGACGGTCGCCACTCTTCTGGGCGCCGAGCCGGCCGGGGCGGTCGCGGCCATGAGCGAGGTTTCGGAGGTGGTCGGGCGCTACGCGACCGTCTCCGTCGGCGGTAAACAGGCCCGGCTCCTGCTGGCCAAGAACCCGGCCGGATGGCTGGAGGTGTTCGATTTTCTGCGGCCGGCTCCCTTGCCGGTCGTGGTGGCCATCAACGCTCGCATCGCCGATGGACGGGACCCGTCCTGGCTCTGGGACGTTCCCTTCGAACGCCTGAGCGGACGGCTGGTGGTTGCCACGGGCGAGCGCAGCAGGGATTTGGCTGTGCGCCTCCACTACGCCGGCGTAGAGCACGTTCATCAGCCCGACCTTTCCCGGGCGATCGCAGCCGCGCCGTCTCCGTCGGTTGACGTCGTCGCCAACTACACGTCCTTTCAACAGATGAGGACGCGGTTCGCATGAGATCCGGGCCGGGCGAGAGTGTCACCGTCGCTCTCCTTTTTCCAGACCTGCTGGGGACTTACGGCGACTCCGGGAACGCCCTCATACTGGCCCGCCGGCTGGCCTGGCGGGGTTTCGACGCCCGCCTCATCACAGTCCACTCCGGCGATCCCGTCCCGGACTCGTGCGAGATCTATGTGGTCGGCGGGGGCGAGGACCTTCCTCAAGCGCTGGCCGCCCGGCAGCTGGGGCCGGCGGCCGGGGAGCCCCTCCGCCGGGCTGCCGATCGTGGTGCCGCCGTGCTGGCCGTCTGCGCCGGCCTGCAGGTCCTGGGAACCAGTTTTGTCGGCCCGGACGGCGCCGAGAGCGAAGGTTTGGCCCTGCTGGACTGCTCGACCCGGCGCATAGCCGGGCCCCGGGCCGTGGGTGAGATGGTGGTCGACCCCGACCCGGAACTGGGCCTCCCAATGTTGACCGGATACGAGAACCATGCCGGCGCAACCTCGGTCGGCCCCGGGTCCACGCCGCTCGGGCGGGTGGTCCATGGGGTGGGCAACGGAGACGGATCGGGGACTGACGGGGTGCGTTCGGGCCGTGTGCTCGGAACGTATCTCCACGGCCCGGTTCTGGCTCGCAACCCGGCCCTGGCCGACCACGTCCTGAGCTCCGTCGTCGGGAAGCTGGCGCCGCTGGACGATTCGGAGAGCGAAGAGCTCCGGCGGGAGAGGCTGGCCGCGGCCGTCTCGCCCCATCGGGGCCGGGGCGTGAGCCTCCTCGAGCGTCTACGTCGGTGACTTCGACCGCGCTTCTAACGGATCAGTACGAGCTGACGATGCTGGACGCCGCCCTGCAGGCCGGCACAGCCGGCCAGCGGGCCACCTTCGAGGTGTTCACCAGGCGCCTCCCCCCCGGTCGCCGCTATGGCGTCTTCGCTGGTTTGGAGCGGCTTCTGGACGCTTTGGACGCCTTCCGGTTCGGGTCCGCAGAGATGTCCTGGCTCCGGGAGCTGCATATCCTCTCCGAAGATGCGCTGGCGTGGCTCGGGGCCTACCGGTTTGGTGGGGACATTCACGCCTATCTGGAAGGCGAGCTGTACACGGAAGGCTCCCCTGTTCTGACGGTGGAAGGTTCCTTCGGTGAGGCCGTTCTTCTCGAGACTCTCATCCTCTCTATCCTCAACCACGACTCCTCGGTCGCGGCGGCCGCGTCGATCATCGCCGAGGCGGCGGGCCCGCGCCCGGTCATAGAGATGGGAAGCAGGCGCACCGATTCCGAGGCGGCCGTGGCGGCAGCCCGAGCCGCTTATCTGGCGGGCGTGGCGTCGACGTCGAACCTGGAGGCGGGCCGGCGCTATGGGGTTCCGACCGCGGGAACAGCTGCCCACTCCTTTGTCCTTCTCTTCCCGGACGAGAAGGCGGCCTTCGCGGCGCAGGTGGCTGCGTTCGGATCGGGTACCACCCTTCTGGTCGACACCTACGACCTCGACTCGGCGCTTCGGCTGGCGGTAGAAGCCGCCGGCCCTTCGCTGTCGGCCGTCCGTATCGATTCGGGTGACCTCGACGCCGAAGCCAGGCGGGCCCGAGCCATCCTGGACGCTCTGGGTGCCAGCGGCACCAGGATAATCGTGACGGGTGACCTCACCGACGCGTCCATCGCCGCTCTGGCCGACAGCCCCGTGGACGGGTTCGGAGCCGGCACCAGTGTGGTCATGGGGCTGGGCCATCCGACCGCCGGGTTCATCTACAAGCTGGTATCGGTCGAGGACCGGGCCGTGGCCAAGCTTTCGCCGGGTAAGGCGACGACCGGGGGACGGAAGTGGGCGTGGCGGGTGCCCTCTCGCGGGGAGGAGGTGATATCGCTTTCGCCGGACGCCGTCTCGCCGGGCGGCCGGCCCCTGCAGAGCATCGTGGTCGAGGCCGGCCGGCGGCTGCCGGGGCCGGCCCTCGAGGAGGCCCGCGACTTTCACCGCCAGGCCCGAGCCGAGCTGCCGGCGGGGCGGTCGCTGAGGCTGGTCCGCCGCTAAGTTCGCCAGTTATTCCTCGGCCACGGTGACGGCCGAAACCCCGCTCTCCGCCAGTTTGCCGAAGACGCCCACGCCAGCCTCCGGTCGATCCCTGCTGTCGTTATCCGGGCGCGGTGGTGCGTGCCTCCGGCACCGGCCGGGGCTCGACTGTCACCGGCTCGGGAACGGTACCTGAGATCTCATGGGCGGAGGTCCCGGCCGTCGACCCGATGGTGGCCACTTCCGTCTCGGAGGGCGGCGGAGGGCTGGCTACGGCTGGCTCGGCCCCGGTTGCCGGCGTTGCGCCGGGTGCGGTGGCAGGCGTTGCGCCGGGACCGGTATCCGGCGGCGGCGCAGGCGCCTGCGTCCGGGCCGCCGGCGCCCTCTTAGCGGCCGGCGCCCTCTTAGCGGCCGGCCTGGCCCCGGCGGAAGTCTTACTGGGCGGCGTTTTCCGCTTGGCAGTTCTGCGGGCGGGGGCCTTCCGGGAGGCTGCCCGTGCGGCGGCCATGGCCTCGGTCCGTTCCCAGAGCTTGATTCCGCCCAGTATTCCGGCCGTATTGTCCACGATGGTGACGCCCTCCGGGAGATCGGGACCGAGCCGAGCCGAGTTCCCCCCTCCGATGTAGCAGCGGTCGAAGAAAGTCAAGGCCCGAAGGACCTCGATCGCTCGCCTGACCCGCTTCGCCCATTTCTTGTTGCCCACCTTCCGCCGGGCGGCCTCGCCGAGGACCTCGTTGTAGTTTCCGCCTTTGGAGAGCGGAGTGTGGGAGAACTCGAAATGCGGCAGGAGGATGCCGTCGAGGAAGAAGGCGGTCCCGACTCCCGTGCCCAGGGTGACGACCACCTCGAACCCTTTGCCTTCGATGACGGCGGCCCCCTGGAGGTCGGCGTCGTTGGCCACCCTGGCGCGGCGGCCGGTTACTTCCTCCAGGGCCCCGGCCAGGTCGAAGCGGCTCCAGGCCCGGACCAGCTTGGGTTCAGGCCGCCCGGTTGGCCCCGATGCCGAGATGAAATGGGGAGCCGAGAGGATCTGGCCGTCCCGGACCATGCCCGGGAATCCCGCAGATACCCGGTCGAAAGGGGGCAGCTGGCTGATCAGCCTCTGGATCTCGAGTACCAGCTTCTGGGGGGAAAGCGGGTATGGGGTGTCGACCCGGACCCGGTCGTGTTCCATCCGGCCCTCGGGATTCAGGACAGAAGCCTTTATACCTGTCCCCCCGATGTCGATTGCGAGCGTATTGAGCGACTTGGCTCTGGGTGCGCGGACGACCATGTGGGCAGACACTATGCCGCTGGAAGAGGCCTAACCTACTAAGCCCTCGACGTTAACCCGCCGAAGGGTAGAGAATGGTGTTGCCTATGGGATACGGCAGGCCTGTCAGGAGGGAGGTGCCATGAGCACGCGAGACGACGCGAGGCTCACCGCGCAAGAGCGTGCCGCTTTCGCCGGCCTCGAGGCGGCAGCGGCGGCGGATGACCCTCAGCTGGCCAAGCGGCTCAGAGGCTCGAACGGTGTCTGGATCAGATCGGTCCTGACCCGCACCACCCGAATCGCGGCCGCGGGCTCGCACCGTCTCCTCAACCTCGGCTGGTGGGGAATCCCGATCGCACTGGTTGGACTGCTCCTCGTGGTCGTGAGCATGAGCGCGGGCCTGCTCCTAGGGGTGGTCGGGGCGGTGATCTCGACCTTCGGGCTCTATCTGATCGCCCAGGCCATCCGGGACCGGCGGGCGCCCGACTCCGACTCCGACTAACCGGAAGCTCCTTCGACTGGCCCGGCGCGCCTGGAGCCGGACTAGCCGACCCGCCCGAACGGACTCGGCGAGAATGCGAGCCTTGGCGCCTGGCGGCCACCTCGAATTTCGGCGATCCTGGTTCGGATGTTCGAGTGCTGATATCGGGGGAGAGCCCCGCCCCTGGCGTCACCACCGCCGCGGCCGGAAGGGTTGACAGCTCCCCAGGAGCATGGTGGAAGCGCCCTCTCTTCGGCGTCGGTATTCCCCTCATGGTGGGACTGGTGCACGTGGCTCTCGTGGCCCCGCACTACTTCGTCGGATCCTTCGACGACGACGCCAATTACATTCTCACCGCCAAGGCCCTGCTCGCCGGTGAGGGTCTGACCGGGCATATCACCAGCGGTGCCGTCGTCGCCGGCCTGTACCCGCCCGGTTACAGCGCTCTGATCGCCCCGCTCGTCTGGCTTTGGCCCCACTCCTTCCTGCCACTGCGGCTGCTGTCGATCGTCTGCTACGGCCTCGTTTTCGTCCTCACCTGGATATACCTGGGACGGCGCCGGGTTGGTGAGGGGATCCGGGTAGCGACGCTCGGCCTTCTGGCTCTCGGGCCTACTTTTGCCACCTTCGGAAGCATGGTGATGGCCGAGGCTCCGTTCCTGGTGGCGTTCCTCGTACTCCTGATCCTCGTCGACCGCTGGGACCTCGAATCGAGGCTTTGGACCCGCAACGGAGTGGCCGTGGTCCTCGTTTCAGGCGCCCTCGTCTGGCTGAAGGAAGCGGGGATCGGAGTCGTGGCCGGATTGGTCCTGTGGCTCCTGCTGAAACCGCAGGGACCGGACCGGGTCAACCGGATCAAGCGACCGCTGGCCGTGGGTTTGGGCGTGGCCGCCCTGCTGTTACCGGTCGTTGTGGCCCGCCTGTCCGCAGGGATCCCCCTCACGGGCTCTAGGTATTCCACCGAGCTGGGTGGCTACTACCGGGGCAACCTCATCCACCGGGTCCTGTACGTACTGCCCCATTCAGGTTGGCACCTGCTGGTGACGGCCATCCCGGCGACGCTCATCCCATACCTCTCTCCCCTCCCGATCGCAGGCAGCGACGTGGATGTCTGGCAGGCCCTATCCGTACTGACAACCCTGTTGATCCTGCTGGGCGCGGTGGTCTGGTACCGGCGCTACCGCGACGCCGCCTTGGCCATAGTCCCCATTTATCTCCTCGAGACCGTGTTCTGGCCCGAGGTGAACGAGCGGAGGGTGATCCTGGTCCTGCCCGTCCTGGCTGCCTGGTGGGTCGTAGGGGCGGCGGCGATCTGGCGGGCAATCCGGGCCTGGAGCACCCGGCCCGGGCTGCGCCTCGGCGCCAGGGTGACTGCGTCCGTCCTGGTTCTGGCCGTCGTGGTCGTGCCCCTGGCGGCGCAGATGCCGAGGGACTATCTGTTCAAGCTCGGACAGACCAGCTCGCAGCCCCAGGGGTCGCGCTACGCCGACATGCTGTCGAGTCTCGGCGTTCCCTCGGATGTGGTGGAAACGGACTATCTGTCGACCACGGCCCTCTTCACCGGGCACCGGACGGCGTGGTCGGCCATCCTCCCCCCGAACGCCTGCAACCTCACGGGGCTGAAGAACGGGATAGCGGTGGACAACGCCGCCTTCGCCCTCCTGGGGGACGTCAACAAGCCCGGGGTCCTGGATAGCCCGTGCCTCTTCGCCTATCTGTCGAAGAGCCCTTCTTCTGCGGTCCGCCTGCTGACGACGAGCCGGGACAGCGCGACCGTATGGGAGCTCGTCGGTCCGGGGACCGGCCATCCCGATCTGAGCGATCTGACCGCCGGCGTCAACGCGGCCGCTTCCTCCGCCGCTGGATTACAGGTCGTCCAGTGGGACTGGGGCGAGTCGAAAGTCGTGGACCAGGTGAGCCTGGGGGAGGCCCGGTTGAGCAACGGGACCACCACTGCTGTCGAGGTACAGCTGCTCCAGCCCGACGGCACGTGGACGGTCGTAGCGAAGGCGTCTGCGCCTGTGGGCGACGGTAAGGGAGCGGCGCCGTACCTGCTGGCGACGTTCCCGAGGGGCCAGATGGCAACCGCAATGAGAGTGGTTGTGTCCGGGACGGGTTCCCTGGGCCCGTACGACGTCCAGGACGCCCACGCGCTGGGTCAGGCGTCGACGCGCTAAGCGTCGCGCTCGGAGTAGCCCGGTGCGCCCTCGGGCGGCCATTAGTCTCGTTTGACCGATGATCGACACCAGACTCCTGCTCGACGACTTCGACGAGACTTCCCGCCGGCTCGGGCGCAAGGGGGTCGATCCGTCGTTGCCTGCCGAGGGCCGCCGCTTGGCTCTCCTGCGACGGGCGCAGGTCCAGCAGGTCGACTCCCTCCGGCAGAGGAGCAAGGCGGGGAGCCGGCGGGTCGGGGAGCTCTTGCGCGAGGGAAACAAAGGGTCGGCCGAGGCGGCCCGTCGAGAGATGCTGGTGGTCAACGAAGAACTGGAGCGCCTCGAGGGCGAACTGCGCGGGACAGAGGCCGACCTGGAAGACGTGGTTCTGCGTATACCGAACCTTCCGGGCGACGACGTCCCGGACGGGAAGACCGAGGACGACAACGTTGTCCTGCGGACGCACGGCTACGACCCGGCCGACTATGCGGGCCGGACTTGGGAGCCGCACTGGGATGTGGCCGAGCGGCTCGGCATATTCGACAGCGAGCGGGCCGCCAAGCTCAGCGGAGCTATGTTCTCGGTCCTGCGCGGCGATGGGTCCCGCCTGCTGCGCGCCCTGGCTTCCCTCGCTCTGGACATCCATCGCGACGACTACGAAGAGGTGATGCCGCCTCACCTGGTGCGCACGGAGGTGATCAGTCGGACCGGTCACCTGACCAAGTTCGACACCCAGGCGTACCGGGTGCGCGACGACGACCTCTGGCTCATTCCAACCGCGGAGGTGCCGCTGATGGGCCTCCACCAGGGCGAGATCCTGGCCGAGGCCGACCTGCCCCGTCGCTACATGGCCTACACGGTGTGCTGGCGCCGGGAAGCGGGTGCGGCGGGAAAGGACACCCGCGGCATGCAACGCGTGCACGAGTTCCACAAGGTCGAGTTGGTCAAGCTGTGCCGGCCCGAAGACGGGGAGATGGAGTTCGCCAGCCTGGTAGCCGACGCCGAGAAGCCCCTCAGAATGCTCGGTCTCCCGTACCGGGTCGTGGAGCTGTGCGCCGGAGACCTGACCTTCTCCGCCGCCAAGGTCTACGACCTGGAGGTGTACTCCCCCGGAGTGGACCGGTGGCTCGAAGTGTCCTCGATAAGTCTGGTGACCGACTTTCAGGCCCGACGGGGCCAGATTCGCTTCCGCCGGGAGGGAGGCGCAAGCGAACCGGTGTACTCACTCAACGGTTCAGGGCTGGCCACCCCCCGGGTGTGGGCGGCCATCATCGAGCACGGGCAGCAACGGGACGGAACCGTGAAGCTGCCGGATGCGCTCGTGCCGTACATGGGTCGCGAGTTCATCCACTAGCCGGCCCGGCGGGGGCAAAATGTCCCCAGCGTTGCGCCTGGACGGCTGAAGGGAGGGTCCGATGAAGGTCGCCGACATCGAAGGGGTGCGCAAGACGGTTGTGAGCGTGCCGTCCTCCAGTCGTCTGGGGGAAGTGGCCCGGACCATGCGGATGGCAGATATCGGGGCAGCAGTCGTTTCGTCCGGCGCCGATCGCTTCGCCGGCATAATCACCGAGCGCGACATCGTTCATGCCATTGGGTTGGGCGGCCCGGCGGCGGCGAATCTCACGGCAGGGGAGGCTATGACGTCCCCGGTGCCGACCTGCTCCCCCACCGACTTCGTCCCCGACGTCATGCACCGGATGCTTTCCCACCGCATCCGCCATCTGGCTCTGCTAGAAGAGGGCCGGGTGGTCGGCATGGTCAGCACTGGTGACGTCATGAAAGCCTTGCTGGACCGGATGGAGATGGAGGCCAACGTCCTCCGGGACATGTACCTGACCGCTCGAAGCCGATAATCAGGCCGGGGGCAGCCGGCGGTTGGATACAACTTCGCAAGATCTGGCTTTCGCGGCCGGTGCCATCGTCAGCTTGGGTACGAGCACCGTCCTGGTGTCGCGTATCGAAAGGGTGGCGGAACGGCTCGGGTTCTCCGAGGCCCTGCTCGGCATAGTGGCGGCTCTGGCTGCGGACGCGCCCGAGATCACGTCGTCCGTATCGGCGATCGCCGGACACCAGGCCCTGGTCGGCGCGGGCGTCATCCTGGGTTCTTGCGTCTTCAATCTGGCCGCCCTGGGCCTGGGCGCGGTGGTCGCCGGCTTCATACCACTCCACCGACGAGTCATCGTCCTCGGAGGCACCGTTTGCACCTGGGTGTCGTTGACCGCCCTGGGGGCCGCCACCGATGCTGTGAGCCCCGCGGTGGCTCTCAGTGCCGCTTTGGTCGTGCTGGCGGTATACGTCCTGGTGTCCGGAACAGCCCATGCCGGGCTGCGATGGATGCCCGCGCCCACCCGGGACTGGCTGGTCTCGGCAGTGACAGAAGAGGAAGACGAGCTGAGCGAGGTCATCCGGCCCAAGCCCGGGGGCCCTGCGGACGCAGCCGTCGCCGGGATAGCACTCCTGATAGTGGTAGGGGCGAGCGTCGTGATGGAGAGAGCCGCCTCATCGATAGGGCACCGACTCGGGATTCCCGAGATCGTGACCGGGGCGCTGGTGCTCGCCGGTGTCACCAGCATCCCCAACGCGGTCGCGTCCACGTACCTGGCCCGCAAGGGCCGGGGGGCGGCCGCTATGAGCACGGCCTTCAACAGCAACAACTTCAATATCGTCATCGGGTTGCTCCTCCCCGCTGCCATCGTGGGCTTGGGCGGTTCTCATCAATCGGTCCTGGTGGCCGCCTGGTGCCTCGCCATGACCGTCCTGACCCTGGGGGTGGCCTACCGAGCCAGGGGCCTGCGGAGGGGAGCCGGACTTGTCATCACGCTGTCTTATGCCGCCTTCGTCCTGGCTGTCGTGGCGATTGGCAGAAGCTGACCTCGGGCCGTCACCTCCGTGCGGAACATCAGGATCCCCGATGACGGTACTTTGAGCAGGTGCCGATATGTCCCGGATGCGGGGCCCATAACCCGGACGGCTTTCGCTTCTGCGGCCGTTGCGGAGTTCTGCTGGGCACGTCCGGGTGCCCTCGCTGCGGGGAACCCTACGAAGCCGACCAGCGGTTCTGCGGATCGTGCGGTTCCGCTCTCGATGAATCGGCGCCGCTCTCTGGCCCGGCGGAATCGGGTCCCGTGCCCGAGCGGAAGTTGGCGACGGTCCTTTTCGCCGACGTGGTGGGTTTCACGTCCCTCTCCGAACGGACCGATCCGGAGGTCGTGGCCCGCCTGGTGGATGCCGCCTTCCGGGAAATGGCGACGGTGGTCGTGGAGCACGGTGGGACCATCGACAAGTACATGGGCGACTGCCTCATGGCGGTATTCGGAGTTCCCGTCGCGCATGACGACGACGCGGAACGAGCCGTCGCCGCCGCGCTCGCCATGCGCAAGCTCGGTGGGGACCTGGTGTTCTCCATCGGGGTCAACAGCGGCGAGGTGCTGGTAACGCCGATCGGCCGGGACGCCGGCACAACTGTGATCGGAGACACGGTGAACGTCGCCGCCCGGCTGGAGAAAGCGGCCGGTCCGGGCGAGGTCCTCTGCGGACCTCTCACGGTTGACCTCATCGGCGGTCGAGGCCACTTCCGGCCCCGCCAGCCGGTGGTCCTGAAGGGAAAACGGGAGCCGGTCGAGGTGGCCGAAGCGGTGTCCCTCCGGCCCGCGGGCACTGAAGGCAACGGCGAGGATCTCCCGCTGGTGGGCCGCGACGACGAGATGACCTACCTCGGCGCCTTGTGGCAGCGGGTCGCCCGGGACCAGCGCTTCCAGATGGTTCTCCTTTGCGGCGAGGCCGGATCGGGCAAGACCAGATTGGCGGACGAGCTGGCTCGCCTGGCGACTGCGGACGGCATCGTGGCTCAGACCTCATACCCGGCGTACGGACCGGCCGGGGGAGCGGTGGTGGCTGCCGATGTTCTTCGCCAGCTCGGGCCGGTCGACGACGACGAGGTGGTAGCCAGGGTCCAGTCCCTGGCCGGCAAGACCGACGAGGCGTTGCGGTCCATGGACCCCGCCGGGCTGCGCAAAGAACAGGTTTGGGGCTTCTTGAAGCTCCTCCAGGAGAAGGGTTCGGAGTCGCCGCTTCTGATCGTGATCGACGATGTGCATCGAGGCTCCGACACAATGCTCGAGGTCATCGCCGAGCTGGCCGGCCGCCTCACCGGAGTCCCGCTTCTCATGGTGCTGGCCGGCCGAAGTGACCCGGGCTCGTGGCTGGCCCACTTCCCGACTGCCAACACCGTCCGGCTGGGCCCGTTGGGCCGCGGCGATGCGACAGCGCTGTCGCGGGTTCTCGTTTGCGACAAACCCCTGGCGGACGAGGCCGCCGACTTCCTGGTCACCAGGGCGGGCGGGAACCCCCTTTACCTGCGGGAACTGGTTCGGATGGCCCGGGCGACGGGGTCCCTGGTCGATGACGGGGTGCGCTACCGCCTCGGAGCCGGCGCCGCTGTCCCCGCCAGCCTGCACGCCGTGCTGGCGGCCCGTCTGGACACGCTTGGCGCGGCCCCGAAAGCGGTCTTCCAGCACGCCACGCTGCTCGGGGACGGCGCGACCGAAGACAGCATCGTCCGGCTGGGCGCGCCAGGTGCCGCCGCCGCCCTGAGGTCGCTCGTGGACGGGGGCCTCCTGATCCGCACCTCGACCGGGGTGCACGAGGCTGCTGACCCCCTCCTCAGCGAGGTGGCCTACGAAACCCTCCCGCGCCACGTGCGGGGCGGCCTGCACCGGCAGGCGGCGATACTCGCAGCCCGGTCGGAGCAGAGGGCCCGTCATTTGGAGCGGGCCGCCGAGTACCTGTCCGACGATTCGAGCGTGGCAAGGGAGGCCTCGGAGATGCTGGCGGACGTCGGCGAGGAGTACGCGCTGACCGCCCGGTACCCGGAAGCCCAGCGGATTCTGGAGCGCGCCGTGGAACTCGGCATCCGGCGGCCGTCAGTTCTTTTGAAGCTGGCCGACCTTCAAGCCTTGACTGGAGAGGAGCAGCAGGCCCTGACCACGCTGCGCCTGCTCGAGGACGACCCCGCTGATCCTTCGGTCGCCGTGGAGCGCGACCACGCCACCGCTCGCGTGAAGATGTGGACCGATCCCGAGGCGGCCTGGCCGGACCTCATGGCGGTGGCCGAGAGGTGGCGGGCTCTGGGGCGGCGTGACAGGGAGTCGTGGGCCATCGCCAACGCCGGTGTGACCAGCTTCAACCTGAGCCGCATGGAACAGGCCGCCGAAGAGCTCCAGCGGGCCCTCCGCGTATTCGAGGAGCTGGAAGACCGGGCCGGGGCTGTGTCGTGCTCCTCCTTTCTCTGCCTGGTGAGGCCGGCGGACCGGCGAGTCCCCGGCTGGTTGGCCGATGCCCTGGCTTTCGCCGACGAGACGGGTGAGCGGGCCAAACAGATCAGCGCCCTGACCCCCCTGGCATGGAACTACTACTTGAGGTCTATGTGGGGTGGCCCGGTCGACACCGCAGGTGCCGAAGGCTTCAGTCGCCGTTTGGTGGATGTCGCCGAAGACATGGGAGATGACGAGATGGCGGTCCAGGCCCATAGCCTCCTGGCCGTCATGTACCGCTGGAGTGGGCGGATCGAGGAATCGGGGCGCGAGCACGCCCGCTTGGCCCCTCTGCTCGATCCCGAGCATCGCGATGCATGGCTGGGATGGGCGGCCGGCTTCTGTGCCGCCGTGGCCGGGGGATCGGGTCAGGCCGCGCCTCCTTTCCCCCCGTCCGGGCTGGCCGACCCGGTTGCGGGCATTGCCCGCACGGTCATCCGGGCCGAGCTGGCGTTCGCCGGGCGCATCGAGGAGGCGGCGGCCCGGTTGGACGGGACCGCACGGGTGCCCGGCGCTGTCGGGGACATAGCCAGCGGTCTGGTGGACGCTCTCACTCTGGTGCTCGACGGCCGGCCGGACGAAGCCCGTCCCTACGCGGAGCGGGCCGTGTCGGCGGCGCGGGTACTGGAGGCGGGGCCGGCGGGAGTGCTGGCGAGCGCCTTACTGGCCGAGATCGACCGCGACGCGTCAATGATCCCAGCCGCTCCCGACGGTGGGCTGTCGGTCGCGGCTGCCGTAGTTCTTCGTGCTCGGGCCACGACCGGAGAGGCCGGTGCGCTGTCGGAGTTGCGGCAGACTGCCGACCGGTTGGCTATGCCCGGCTTGATGTCAGGAGTCTAGGTTGTGGGTCGGGGAGCCAAGAAGGGAGGCCTGGAGCCATGACCGAGTCCGCGGGCAATACGGAGTTCGAACTGCGGGGCATCAACCACCTGGCCCTCGTGTGCAGGGACATGCAGGTCACAGTCGACTTCTACTCGGGTGTCCTGGGGATGCCGCTGATCAAGACGATCGAGCTCCCCTTTGGCATGGGCCAGCACTTCTTCTTCGACATAGGCAACGGAGACGCCCTGGCCTTCTTCTGGTTTCCTGACGCTCCGGGTCCAGCGCCCGGCGTCGCCTCGCCGCGCAGCCTGCCTGGCCGACGGGGGCCTCGTATCGGCGGTAGGCTCGATGAACCACGTAGCCTTCGATGTATCCCCCGACAGGATCGACGACTACCTGGCGAAGCTGCGAGCAAAGGGGATCCAGGCTGCCGACATCCTGAACCACGACGACAGCGAGACGGGCGTCAGCAAGGAAGTGCACGACGGGACGTTCGTCCGTTCCATCTATTTCTTCGACCCGGACGGCATCCTGCTCGAGTTCGCCGCCTGGCTGCGGCCCATGGGTCGTCAGGGCGACGTCCGCCATGTACCTGCTCGGGCCGGCGAGCGGGCCCTCGAAGATTCCGCACCAAGGGGGTAGACGTGTATGTACCGCTGACAATCGGCGACTTTCTCGAGCGTGCCGCTCATATCTACGGCGATCGCACGGCTGTCGTCGACGAGCCGGGAACGCCCGGATCCTTCGGGGCTCAGACCTACCGCCAGCTGGAGTCCCGGGCCCGGGGAATGGCCCTGGCGCTGGACGATATGGGCGTCGACCACGGCGAGCGGGTGGCGATTGTCAGTCCCAATGCGGCCCGGTTCCTCGTCTCCTTCTACGGGGTGAGCGCTTACGGCCGCATCCTGGTCCCGATCAACTTCCGTCTCGTCGCCGAGGAGGTCCAGTACATCGTGGAGCACTCCGGCGCGTCGGTGCTGCTGGTCGATCCGGAGCTGGAGGAAAGCCTGGCCGGGGTGACGGTCAAGAACCGCGTGCTCCTCGACGGACGAGACGACGCCGAGCTGTTCGCAGCTGCTCCCGACGGGCAGTTGCCGAGACCCTGGACGCCGGACGAGAGCAGCACCGTTTCGGTCAACTACACCAGCGGGACGACGGCCCGGCCGAAAGGGGTGCAGCTCACCCACCGCAACTGCTGGCTCAATGCCGCCATGTTCGGCTGGCACACGACTGTCACCGACCGTGACGTCTTCCTGCACACCCTCCCGATGTTCCACTGCAACGGCTGGGGCATGCCATACGCAGTCACGGCCATGGGTTGCAAGCAGATCGTGTTGCGGAAGGTAGACGGCGAGGAGATCCTGGGCCGGGTCGAATCGCACGGCGTGAGCCTGCTCTGCGGGGCCCCAGCCGTCGTGGCGGCCATCCTGGACGCCGCCACGGAGCGCCAGCGAAGCGGCCGGGCGATCCCGGGCGCCGGGCAAGTGCGCATAGTCGTGGCGGGGGCACCGCCTCCCTCGAAGATCATCGAACGGGTCACGGCTGACCTCGGCTGGGAATTCATCCAGATCTACGGCCTGACCGAGACGGCGCCGCTCCTGACCATCAACCGGGCGCCCAGCGAGTGGGACGGCATGGATGCTTCTGAGCGATCCCGGCGGCTGTCCAGGGCCGGGGTCCCGGCGGTGGGCGTGAGCATCGAGACCGACGCCGAGGGCGAGGTCCTGGCCCGCAGCAACCACGTCTTCGAGGGATACTGGAATCAGCCTCAGGAGACCTACCGCGCCATCGTGGACGGGTGGTTCCACACCGGCGATGGGGGCTACGTCGACAGCGAGGGCTATCTCGTCATCTCCGACCGGAAGAAGGACGTCATCATCACGGGAGGGGAGAACGTCTCCTCCATCGAGGTCGAGGACTGCCTGTACCAGCATCCGGCTGTGGCTGAGGTCGCGGTGATAGGAGTACCCGACCCCAAGTGGGGAGAGACGATCAAGGCGCTGGTCGTCCTGCGCGAGGGTACCGCGGCCTCGGAGGACGAATTGATCCGAATTCACCCGGGATAGAATGACCCATTACAAGTGCCCGACCTCAGTGGAATACCGGGGCAGCCTGATTCGCACCGCGACCGGGAAGCTGCAGAAGTTCAAATTGAGAGAGCCCTATTGGGAAGGCCGCGATCGCCAGGTCTCGGGTGGATGACGCCGAGCTTGTAAGGGGCGCCTTTCTCAGCATACTCTCAGCATTTCCCGACCCTCGGCTCATAAACCGGCATGAGGATGGGCCTGAGTGCTCGAACGACAGGGCGATCCTGTGAAAACGCTGTGGTATAAAACACCTGCATACCGGGCCCGGGCCGGGTCTGGCACGACAGAGTTGATCGGTGTCCCTCCCGCCCGGGACGCCTCCACCGGGAGGTCCACTCTTTGAAGGTCACGCGTGGCTTCAAGGCTCCTTCACATGCGTTGGAGACCGTCGAACAGGCGCGCCGGGTGTTCGAGGCCGAGCGGGGCTCGAGGCCGTTCTCCGATCTGGTCATAGTCATCGCGGCGTTGAACGAAGCCGAGAACCTGCCCGAGGTCTTGGAGGAGATCCCCGGCGTCATCAGCGGGATGGGTACGGACGTGTTGGTGGTCGACGACGGCTCGGACGACGCCACCTCCGAGGTAGCACGCCGCCATGGCGCGGCGGTGCTCCGGCTCGAGCGCAACTGCGGCCACGGAGTGGCGTTGCGGGCGGGGTACCGCACCGCCTGGGAGCACGGGGCCCGGTATATTGCGACACTCGACGCCGACGGCCAGTGGGATCCGGCGGATCTTCCCGCCATGGTCCACCTGGTAGCCACCGACCGGGCGGACCTGGTGATCGGCTCCCGAGCCCTGGGCGATACAGAAGACACCGATTCGTTCCGCACCCTCGGCGTGCGCGTGTTCTCGTCCCTCGCTCGTGCCCTGACCGGCGTGACCGTCACCGACACCTCGTCCGGGCTCAGGGTGATGACGCCGGAACTGTTGAAGAGCGTCCCGCAGACCCAACCGCAGTACCAGACCTCGGAGCTGCTCATCGGAGCTGCCATGGCGGGCTACCGGATCGCTGAAGTGCCCACCGTCATGCGGCAACGCTTGTCCGGAACCTCCAAGAAGGGGAGGAACCTGGCCTACGGATTGCGCTACGCCAGGGTGATGATCTCGACGTGGTGGCGAGAGTCGCGCCGGCACGGGATACGGCAGTCTCGTCCGGCGTTCGGAACGCGGATGGTCCGGTACACCATTGGCAGCGCGTTCTGTCTGGCCGTGAGCGAGCTCACCCTGTTCATCCTTCTAGTGGGCGGTCTCTCCGGCTGGACGGCCAGCCTGCTGGCCAGCGCGGCCGGGATCATCCCCGGCTATCCGCTGAACCGGGCGTGGACCTTCGGAAGGCGCGGTCGCAGCCACACCTGGCGGGAGGTCGTGCCCTACTGGCTGACGGCGATCGGTGGCTCGCTGTTCGCGGCTCTGCTCGTCGGGTTGGCGGACCCGTGGGCCAAGAGCTTCACCCAGAGCCGCGCTCGTCGCCACGGTGATCTCGCTGTTCGTATACGTCGGGGCATACGGGATGCTGTGGTTGCTCAAGTTCGCGTATCTGGACCGCATGCTCTTCCGCCCGGTAGCGCCCGAACTGACCGCTACGACGGGCGCCTCGGTGCGCGTCGAGGAGCGGGATTCAGTGCTGGCCGGAGTGACGTCGGACGGGCCCGGGGCCAACGGTCGCATCGACGCGTTTGGAAGCGAATGAAACCGATGTGGCACCCTGGCTGCGTCACAACTAGGCAAGAAATGGGA
Source organism: uncultured Acidimicrobiaceae bacterium (assembly GCA_963851245.1). GTDB lineage: Bacteria > Actinomycetota > Acidimicrobiia > Acidimicrobiales > Palsa-688 > CAWKOH01. Next base: position 164,333 of record CAWKOH010000002.1, read on the forward strand.
ATAACAGTCAAATGAAGATAGCGGTGCTCGGTGCCGATGGATACCTCGGCTGGCCTACGTGCCTACACCTCGCGGCCCGGGGCCACGAAGTGGTCGCCGTCGACAACTTCGCGCGAAGAGCTATCGATGTCGAGCTGGGGTCGGGCTCATTGGTGCCCATCGCCACGCTGCAAGAGCGGGTCCAAACCTGGCGCGAGGTGTCGGGCGAGATCATCCAGGTCGACGTTGGCGATCTGATGGACCCGGATTTCTGCGACCACGTCATCGCAGCCCACGAGCCAGAGGCGGTTGTGCATTTTGCCGAGCAGCGCTCGGCTCCCTACTCCATGATCGACCGCAAGCACGCCGTCGACACGCAGGTAAACAACGTGGTCGGCACCTTGAATCTCCTCTACGCCATCGCCGCCCATTCGCCTGACACGCACCTCGTGAAGCTGGGGACGATGGGTGAGTACGGCACGCCCAACATAGACATCGAAGAGGGTTGGATCGAGATCGAGCACAAGGGGCGCACCGACCGGGTGCTCTTCCCGAAGCGGCCGGGAAGCTTCTACCACCTGTCCAAGGTCCACGACTCCCACAACATCGAGTTCGCTTGCCGCATCTGGGGACTACGGGCCACCGATCTCAATCAGGGCGTGGTTTACGGCCAGGTGACACCGGAGACGGCGCTCGACCCCTGGCTCGCCACCCGCCTCGACTACGACGCCGTGTTCGGAACGGTGCTGAACCGGTTCATTATCCAGGCGAGCATCGGCGAGCCGCTGACCGTCTACGGCAAGGGCGGCCAGACGCGGGGCATGCTCGACATCCGCGACACGGTTCGCTGCATAGAGCTGGCCTGTGCGAACCCGGCCGACCGTGGCGAGTTCCGGGTCTTCAACCAGTTCACCGAGAGCTTCACGGTGCGACAGCTCGCCGAGCTGGTCGCCGACCTGTACCCCGACGCGGTCACCGTGGATTATCTCGACAATCCGAGGGTCGAACTGGAAGAGCACCATTACAACGCCGCCAACTCGGGGCTGCTGGCCCTGGGTCTGGAGCCGCACTACCTGTCGGACACCCTCGTTGAGAGCATGTTCGAGATTGTCAAGCAGAACGCAGATCGGATCCGGCCAGAGCTGCTGATCCCCCAAGCCCAATGGCGCCGCCCCACGCTCACCTCCGAACAAGTGGAGGCGGCGGGCTGAGTCTGGCCGGCCGCCCAACCCGGACCCGTACCCGTACCCGCCACATTCACCCACGGCGGGTGATGCTGCGGCGACGATCAGCGTATTGTGTGGTCGCTTTGGCTGACACCTGAGCCGGCCCTCTCCCAGCGGCGTAAGGAGGAACGATGGGCATATTCGCCTCGATCGGCGGCGGTCTCAGACGGGGTTGGCCCTGGACCGGCTTGGTCGGTGCTGTTGTGGTGGGAGGGCTTGCGGGCGGCTTGATCGCCGCCGCCACCGACTCCTCCTCGTCGAGCACCAGTTCGTCGGTCTGCGAGGCGACAACCGTTGCTAAGGACGTACTGCCCTCAGTGGTCACCATCTCCGCTCGCGGCTCGGCCAGTGCGGGCACCGGTTCGGGAGAGGTGATCCGCAGCGACGGCTACATCCTGACCAACAACCACGTGATATCCAACGCCGCGAACGGGGGATCCGTTCAGGTGCTCTTCAGCGACGGAGTTTCGGCTCCGGCCACGATCACCGGTCGGGACCCCGCGACGGACCTGGCCGTGATCAAGGTGAACGAGCAGGACCTGCCCGTCATCCCGTTTGCCAACTCCAGCGACCTCAAGGTCGGCCAACCGGCCGTGGTGCTGGGCGCGCCGCTCGGTCTGTCCAGCTCGGTCACCAGCGGCATCGTCAGTGCGCTCGACCGGACCATCGAGGTCCCGGGCGACAATGGCCAGAATGCCCTGCTGGTCGGCGCCATACAGACCGACGCCGCCATCAATCCGGGCAATAGTGGCGGATCGATGACCAACTGTTCAGGAGACCTGATCGGGGTGCCCTCGGCGGGCGCCACCGTCCCCAACGAGTCGGGTCAGTCCAGTGCCGGGAGCGTCGGCATCGGCTTCGCCATCCCGTCCAATCTGGCCCAGATGGTGTCGAATGAGATCATAGAGACCGGTACGGTCACGCATGCCTACTTCGGTATGTCGGTCAGCCCCATACCGCCAGGTGTGGCGGAAAGAGCCGGGACCAGCCCGGGCCTGTTCGTCGTCAGCGTGACCCCGGCGGGCCCGGCTCAGCAAGCCGGGTTGCAAGAAGGCGACATCATCACCGAGATCAACGGTGAACCGGCGACGGATTCGAATCAGCTGTATGCGCTGACCCTCACCGAGAGAGCGGGAGACACGGTTTCCATCACCTACGAGCGGAACGGGCACTCCACCGAGACGAAGATCACGCTCGGCAGTGAGCCCTGATCGACCCGGCGTCGCCCGCCTGTCGCGTTCCCCGAGAGCCAGCGGGCCCACCTACGCAGACGCGCGACTGGCCCCCCAGCATGCGGCCGGCTGGACCCGGGCCAACTCAACGACAGGTGATCTAGTCCACGTCGCTCATGGCCGGGGCGCTAGGCCGGGCCCGGCCGTAACGCGGGGTGCGTCTAGCCCGAGGGCGGCGTGGTCGGTGGGGCGGTGGTGCTCGGCGGCACGGTGGTCGGGGCCACGGTCGTGGTGGTGGTGGGTGGGCGGTGGCGGCGGGGGGTCGTGGTCGGCGGGGCCGTGGTCGGCGGGTTGGTTGAGGGCGGCGCCGTGGCGGGCGGGGCGGTGGCGGGCGGGGTCGGGGCCGGGGTCGGGATGATGAAGCTGGGCGGGACCGGGGCCGGAGCCGAGAGAAACGCGCTGGGCAAGGTGGTGGTCCTGGCGGTGGATGGGCGGCGGCGCCGGGCGGCGGGGGCGGGTGCAGCGGGGGTGGCGGGGGCGGCGGTCCGGGTCAGGCGCGCCGGGGACGCGCCTTGACCTGGGTGGCGGCAGGGCGCGCCGTGGTCGGCGCGGTGGGGGCCGTCGTGGTGGTCACGGTGGCCGCGCCCCCGACCACGCTTCGGGCCGGCGCGCCGCCATGATTCATGGCGTTGCCGATGACGAGGCCGGCTGCCCCCATGACCACCACTGCCGCCACCACGAGGCGCGCCGGGGGCGCGCCGGGGTCTTGGTGGCCCATCGCACCGACCACACCGCTCTGCGCCACAGGCGCCACAGCGTCATCCTCATCGGAGAACTCCTCTCCTTCTACGACGGGAGACTAGCGCTCCGAGGTGGGCTTTTGCCGAGGAAAGAGCAGGCGGGCAGGGGCGTCGGTGACGGCGGTGGTTCCCCGGCTGCTAGTGGGATAGTGCCCTGTGACTCCGGCCGGGTCGGGTCGGGTCGGGTCCGCGTCACCGGGTGGCGTATTGCCCATTTGTCGCACGGCCCTCCCGCCCTTCCGAAAAACCCCTACGCCGTCGGGGTTTTTCGGTGCCCCCGGCAGGATTCGAACCTGCGCACCCGGCTCCGGAGGCCGGTGCTCTATCCCCTGAGCTACGAGGGCGCTGACGCCAGGTCGACCATTGCTGACGCGGGGGTTCGATCATAGCCGGGCGGCCTGCTGCCCTACCATGAGCGGATGCCCTGGCAGCTCCACCCCGTTGTTGACAATCGTGAGGTGGTGACCGCCTGTCCGCTCGCGCCGGCCGCCTTGCTGCCGGCTCCGGCCGTCGCGGGCCCGAAGTAAGTGCTGCCCGACCCGAGTCCCGAGCCGGCCCTGCCAGCGGGCCACGGCCCTCTTCCGGTTCACCTCCTGCCAGACAATGCGTCGATCGGAACCGGGGGGCGCCTTTCGATCGCAGGGGTGGATCTGCTCGACCTGGTCGCTGAATACGGCACCCCGATTTTCGTCTACGACGAGGACCACATGCGGCGCCGTTGCCAGGAGGCGGTCGCAGCATGGGGTGAGGGCGCCGCGTACGCATCCAAGGCCTTCCTCTGCCGCGCCATGGCCCGGTTGGCCTCTGAGGAGGGAATGTCCATCGACGTGTCGACCGGGGGCGAACTACACGTGGTGCTGTCTGCCGGCGTGCCGGGGGAGCGCCTGGTGTTGCACGGCAACAACAAATCTGAGGCAGAGCTCGCCCGCGCTTTAGCCGCTCGGGTGGGCCGCATCGTCATCGATTCCATGGACGAGATCGATCGGATCGAAGCACTGGCGCTGGCGGCCCCGGACCGCCCCAAGGTTCTCATCCGGGTCACCCCGGGGATTGAGGCCCACACCCACGAGTACGTCATGACCGGCCAGGACGACTCCAAGTTCGGGTTCGGACTGGCGTCTGGGGCGGCCGCGGAGGCCGTAGCCCGGCTGCGCCGGTCCGGCTCGCCGGTTGACCTGGTGGGTATCCACGCCCACATCGGCTCGCAGGTATTCGTGCTGGGCTCATTCGAGAAGGCCGTCGCCACGCTGGCCGAGTTCTTTTTGCCCCTGGGTCTCTCGGAACTCTGTGTGGGCGGCGGCCTCGGTGTCGCTTATGTCGACGAGGAGACAGCACCGACGATCGCCGAGTGGGCCGCGGCCGTGCGAGCCGCCGCCTCAGCAGCGGGCATCGGGGAAGGCGTCCGCTTGACGGCCGAGCCGGGGCGGTCGGTGGTGGCAGCCGCCGCCATCACCTGCTACACGATCGGGACCATCAAGGACCTGCCCGGCATCCGCACCTATGTCAGCGTAGATGGCGGTATGAGCGACAACCCGCGGCCAGTTCTTTATGGCAGCGGCTACGAAGCCTTCTTGGTGCGAGGGGCAGACGCGACAAGGCCGCGCACGGTGACGGTGGTCGGCAAGCATTGCGAGTCCGGCGACGTGATCGTTCGGGACGCGCAGGTGCCGCAAGACATCGCGGTAGGTGACGTTCTGGCCACACCTGTCACCGGCGCGTACGGCCACTCGATGGCCTCCACCTACAATAAGGTTCCCCGCCCGCCTGTCCTGTTCGCCCGTGACGGCCGGGCTCGGCTCGTCGTGAGGCGGGAAACCCTGGACGACCTCCTGACCTTGGACGTCTGACCCTTGAGCCCGGAGTCCTGTCTCCCATGCGAACTACCCTGCGGGTCATGAATAGGGCTTTGCGGGTCGGCTTGCTCGGATGCGGCAACGTCGGAGGCGCTCTCGCTCATCTCCTGGTGGATGACGCCGAGCGCATAGTTGCTCGCACCGGAATGGACCTCAGGGTGGTCGCCGTTGCCGTCCGGAGCCTGTCTCGCGAGCGCCGACGCGCCCGTGCCCGCAAGCGCCTTCACGACCGATGCCGGCTCTGTCGTGACGGATCCCGATATCGACATTGTGGTCGAGGTGATCGGAGGCATAGAGCCGGCCCGCAGTCTGATCCTGACTGCTCTCAAGGCCGGGAAGCCGGTCGTGACGGCCAACAAGGAACTCCTCGCCAACTGCGGTTCCGAGCTGTTCGAGGCGGCGTCGATGGCCGGCGTCGACCTGCTCTTCGAGGCCGCGGTAGCGGGAGCCATTCCCCTGATCCGCCCCCTCAGGGAGTCTCTGGCCGGCGAACGCATCGGCCGGGTCATGGGAATCGTGAACGGGACGACCAATTTCATCCTGACCCGGATGTCCGAAGGCGGAGCGACCTACCACGATGCCCTGGCGGAGGCCCAGAGCCTCGGCTACGCCGAGCGGGACCCGACCGCCGATGTGGAGGGATTCGACGCCGCCGCCAAGGCGGCCATTCTGGCCAATGTGGCCTTCGGGGCCCGGGTGGTCGCGGGGGACGTTTACCGGGAGGGGATCTCCGGCATAACCAGCCTGGACATCGCCGTGGCTCACAAGCTCGGATACACGGTCAAGCTTCTGGCGGTGGTCGAGCACTCCGACGAGGTAGGAGACGAACCGGAAGCCGTCGCCGTGCGCGTACACCCGGCGATGATTCCGGCCACCCACCCTCTGGCGTCGGTCCGAGACTCGTTCAACGCCGTCTTCGTGGAAGGCGCTGCCGTCGGTCAGCTGATGTTCCTGGGCCGGGGAGCCGGTGGTATGCCTACCGCGAGCGCCGTGCTCGGTGACCTCCTGGACGCGGCCCACGACCTGACCACGGGAGGGCTCGGCCGGACCGTGACATTGCGCCGCACGGCCATCCGTCCGATCGACGATCTGAGGTCGGCCTACTATCTCACTCTCGATGTCGTTGACCGGCCCGGAGTCCTCCACGCTGTGTCCGGTGTCCTGGGCCGGCATCAGGTCTCCATCCAGCTCATGGAGCAAGAGGTGCTGCCCGTCCCGCATACTTACGGGTCAGGTAGCGGGGGATTCTCGGGTAGCAGCGGCCATGGACCGGTGGACGGTACGGCGGGCGTTGATTCTGCCGGGCGGGCCCGGCCAGGCGGCTCGGAGGACTCCAGCGCCAGGCTGGTCTTTGTGACCCACCCTGCTTACGAGCGGGACATGCAGGCTTGCCTGGGAGAACTGCGGCACCTAGACGTGGTGCACCAGATCGGTGGTCTGCTGCGGGTCATCGGACCGTGAGGAGATGAGCCCGGTGTGGCGGGGAGTCATCGAGGAATACCGGGACTATCTCCCGGTTTCAGCGTCCACGCCAGTAGTGACTCTGCACGAGGGCGGGACGCCCCTGCTGCGAGCGCCCCGCCTTTCGGAACGCGTCGGCGCCGAGGTATGGCTCAAGTTCGAGGGAGCGAACCCGACCGGGTCCTTCAAGGACCGGGGTATGACGTTGGCCATCTCGAAGGCGCTCGAGGAGGGCGCTAAGGCTGTAGTCTGCGGCTCTACGGGCAACACGTCGGCGTCGGCGGCGGCCTATGCCGCCCGCGGCGGGCATGACGTGCGCGGTACTGATCCCCGAGGGCTACATCGCGCTGGGAAAGCTGGCCCAAGCCCTGATTCATGGAGCCCGAGTCCTTCAGATCCGTGACAACTTCGACGTGGCGCTCGACATCGTTCGCCAACTCGGTGACGGGGCTCCGGTCACGGTTGTCAACTCCATCAACCCCTATCGGATCGAGGGCCAGAAGACGGGGGCGTTCGAGATCGTGGACGCTCTCGGCGACGCTCCGGACTATCACTGCATCCCGGTCGGCAATGCCGGCAACATCACGGCGTACTGGAAGGGCTACCGCGAGTACCAGGACGCGGGTCGGGTGACCAGGCTTCCAAGGATGCTCGGATTCCAGGCAGCGGGGGCCGCCCCGCTGGTAGAAGGCCATCCGATCGAACACCCCGAAACGGTCGCTACGGCCATACGCATCGGGCGGCCGGCCTCGTGGTACGGCGCCACCGCAGCGGCGTCGGAGTCAGGGGGAGCGATCGCAGCCGTGACCGATGAGGAAATCCTCGCCGCCTACCGGTATCTGGCCCAGGAGGAATCGGTGTTCTGCGAGCCCGCCTCGGCCGCCTCGGTGGCGGGGCTACTGAAGAGCGGGGTTACGGTCGGTTCCACCACCGTCTGCGTTCTAACCGGGCACGGGCTGAAGGACCCCGATATCGCCATCGGCCAGATCGCCGTCCCCACCGTCGTCGACGCCGACGTCCGTGCCGTGCGGGCCGAACTTGGGCTTTGAAGCTGTAATACGGGGTCGCGTTCGGGCCGGTTGCCTCCGGGGCCGGCTGCTCTCGCCGCCCCGCACCTGGTTGCCGTTTCAGACCGGCGGTCGCTACCATGGAGAGGTCGTCGCCCGCATAGGCCAGCGCAGATGCCGGGTGATGGTGCCCCCCTTCGCTCGACGGCAGGCGGTGTGCACCAGCCGAAGCCCTCGCCGATGCAGCATCTGCGTGCGTCCGGGCCTTGGCGGACGTCCCCATTATCCCCACCAGCGGCAAAACATGAACGAGGTTGCAAATGAGCGAAACGCAGCTCGAACGCTCAGTCCTTGAAGCTAAGGAGCGCGACGAGCTTTTCGCCATCGCGGACGCCCTGGGGGCCAGCCCTGCGGCCCGGGCCAAGAAGAGCGATCTGATCAACCAGATCCTCCTGGCGACAGGCATAGAGCCCGACGCCGGCAGCGGGCCGGAGCCGGAGAAGCCCCGCCGGACACGAGCTCGGAAAGCGGCTGAGAAGCCCGCTGAGACGGCCGAGTCCGTTTCCCCGGTGAATGGCTCCGGTTCCGGGGCGGGCCCGGATGCTCGAGCCGGCTCGAGGACTCGCGCCGGAGCGGATATCGGCGCCGACAGTGGTCAGGAAATCGAGGCGCCTGCGGACGAGCGGGCCATGGCGGCGAGCAACGGCAGCAGCGCGGAGGCGGACCCGGATAACGGCGCGGAGGGATCCAAATCCTCCCCCCGGGAATCGTCTGACGACGCCGGCCGTCCCGACGCCGGCCGTCCCGACGCCGGCCGTCCCGAGCGGACTTCAGCCCGAGGTCGGGCCGGGGCCTCGACCCGGGTGACGCCTTCCGGGCGCACCGACACCGACGGTTCGAGCTCCGGCAGCGCCGATTCGAGCGGACCCGACACCGACAGCGGGGGGTCCGGCGGAGCGGCGCAGACCGGTTTCGGAGCTGAGCCCGGCAATCGCCGCAACCGTAGGCGGCGGGGTCGCGATCGCTTCGACCGGCCCGAGAGGGATCTGCCCGGCCAGAGTGTCGAATCCCAGTACAACGGTGAACCCATCCCGGTGACCGGCTACCTCGACCTTCGCGACGAGGGCTACGGTTTCCTGCGCACCAGTGGGTTCCTGTCCGGACCCGGGGATGTGTACGTGTCCATCAGCCAGGTTCGCCGATTCGCCTTGCGCAAGGGCGACTACCTGGAAGGCGCCGCCCGACCCGCCGGGGGCAACGAGAAGTACCCCGCCCTCCTCCGTATCGACACCGTCTCCGGGATGACCCCGGACGACGCGCGCGGCCGGCCTCGATTCGAGAACCTGACCCCGCTGTTCCCTGATGCCAAGCTACGGCTCGAGATCCCCGGGGACTCGGCCAATCTCACCGCCCGGATCGTCGATCTGATCTCGCCGATAGGTAAAGGCCAGCGCGGCCTCATCGTCTCGCCGCCCAAAGCCGGCAAGACCACGATCCTGAAGCAGATAGCCCACTCGATCGAAGCCAATAACCCGGATGTCCAGCTGATGGTGCTGCTCGTCGACGAGCGACCGGAAGAAGTCACGGACATGAGGCGGTCGGTGAAGGGCGAAGTGATCGCCTCCACCTTCGATCGCCCAGCGGAGGAACACACCCAGGTGGCCGAACTGGCCATCGAGCGGGCCAAGCGCATGGTCGAAGTGGGGAAGGACGTGGTCATCGTCCTGGACGGCATCACCCGCCTGGCCCGGGCCTACAACCTGGCCCAACCGGCGACCGGACGGATCATGTCGGGAGGCATCGATACCGGTGCCCTGTACCCGCCCAAGAAGTTCTTCGGGGCGGCCCGGAATATCGAGGAGGGAGGATCGTTGACGATCCTGGCTACGGCCTTGGTGGAAACCGGCAGCCGAATGGACGAGGTCATCTTCGAGGAGTTCAAGGGAACAGGAAACATGGAATTGCGGTTGGACAGAAGGCTGGCGGAGCGCCGTATCTATCCGGCCATAGACGTCAACGCTTCGTCCACTCGGCACGAAGAGCTCCTCTTCGACCGGGTCCAGCTGCAGCAGGTCTGGAAGCTGCGCCGGGTACTGAACGCTCTGGCCAGCGAGGGCAGTGCAGCCGCCGGGCTGGAGTTGCTCCTCGACCGCATCAAGTCCACCCGCACCAACGACGAGTTCCTGGCCGAAGTAGCCAAAAACGCCACGCCGGCCATTTGAGAGAGGCAACCATGAAAACCGATACCCATCCCGAGTACGTGACCGCTACCGTCACTTGCTCGTGCGGGAACACTTTCACCACCCGCTCGACCAAAGCCGAGCTTCACACTGAGTTGTGCAACGAGTGCCACCCCTTCTACACGGGCAAGCAGAAGCTCGTGGACACGGGTGGTCGGGTCGAGCGCTTCGAGCGCCGCTACGGACGCCGGGGCAAGAAGTAAGCAGCGATCGTCTGGACCAGTTGCGGGCTGTCAAGCTCGGCGCCCTGGTCCGTGATCATTTTGAAAAGGAGGGGACTTCGCGCCGCCTGCCCTCGAATCTGCCCGGGGGCGCGGCGCTGCTCGATCCCGAGGCCAGACGGGCGTGGGTTCTCATCGCCGACGGAGTGGTGAACCGCTTCGGGCCGGCGCTGGCATGGGGGTGGCGCCAGGCGGTGGAGGAGCTGCACGTGCTGGTCGAAGCCTCCGTTCCCGGCGGTCCCTCTGCGGCGTCGGGCGTGATAGCGCGACGGGCGGCGGCCATGGCCAACCCACCCCGGATCTGGGATGTCAGAGGCCGCGATCTGGTTGCGGCCTCGCCGGCGGAGGCCGTGCCGGGTGCAGTGGTGTCGCCAACCTCTGCCTCCGGCGACGAAGCTTCGATCCGTCAGGTGCACACTTACCCTGACCTGTTGCGCGCTCATGGTGCCGAGCCGGTCCTCGAACACGGGGTGCTGAGAGGAGAAGTCTTGGGTCTGGAAGTGGCCCGAGTGGTCGCTGGCCAGCTTCAGGTCGGGGTTGGTCGGCATGACCGTCTGGCCCGGGCCGAGATGCATCCCGACGAGGACATCGGCCAGGCGCTCGACGAAGCGGTCCGTGCGGTCCGGGCGCGGCGCCGGCTCAGCGAACCGCGCCACCCTGCCAACACCCTGGCACGCGGTCGATGGCTGCGGTCGATCGTGTGCACCCGTCCGGAGCTGGTGGGCGGCCGCGATCTGGTGCCGGTGGAGCCACCATTACCGTGGTTCGATCTGCCGGAGGCCGGAGCGGCGCCGGCGGTGGGCACGTCGTCCCCTGGAGCCAGGCCGCTTGTCATCGTGTGTTCCGTGGGCGTGGATATGGACCTCATCCCGACGGCGGCCGACAGCCGGCTCATCCACCGTCCGGGTGCCGGTCTGGCAATCGTCGTGCCGGAGGGCGATGACGTGCCCGTGACCCGCGCCCTGGCCGCCATGCTCGCAGACCCTGCCGACGTGCGGGTGGTGCCGCGTGGGTGGGAAGACCTGGCTCAGGATGGGCGCTAAGCCGGCTTCTGGGCCTTTAGGCTGTACATGAGGGGGAGTTTGCCGGGGCCGGGCCACCGATAGCGTCCGTCCTTGCCTTTGACCAGCCATCTGGTCAACCCGAACAGAGTGTGATCCCACTCGTGAAAGAATCGGAGTTCCAGTCCAGCGCCGAGAATCCCGTCGAAGACCTGGGCCAGGGAGTGCTGCCACTCGTATGAAATGTTGTGCGTGGTGGGCGCTGTCTCGTCGGCATAGGTGCCCGGCGTCTGGTCTTCGATGGCGTCTGTATCGAAGTAGTCGTACTTGATCGTCGGCTCGATTTCGTCGAGGCACGACCCCACCGGGTGGAACTCACAGACGTAGAGCCAGCCGCCGGGGCGCAGGAGATTGGAACAGTCGGCCGCCCAGCCGTTCAGGTCGGGCAGCCAGCACAGGGCGCCCTTGCCGGTGTAGACCACGTCGAACTCGCCTGATCCGAGGGTGGCGACGGCGTCGCGGACGTCGGCCTGGACGAAGCTGACCCGGTCGGCGAGATCGAGCTCGCCGGCCAGCTGGGTGGCGGCCGCGATCGCCGGGGCCGAGAAGTCGAGACCGACGGCGCGGAGCGTTGGGTGCAGACGGACAAGATCCATCGTGTCCAGGCCGAAATGGCACTGGAGATGAAGAAGCCGGCAGCCACCTAGCGCGCCCAGCTCGGCCACCTCGAACGGTTGCACCTGCGCCTGGCCCGCCTTGAACGCCTCTACGTCGTAGAAGTCAGAGCGTACGTGGATCGGGACCCGCTCGTCCCACATGCGGCGGTTGACCTCGGCCCAATCGAACGAACGAGCGCTCACGGCTTGGAGTGTAGGTCCGTCCAACTTCGGAATGTAATATCATTAAATGACAGGTAAGTGGGTGGAACTGGCTTTGACACAGGCCGGGACGATCTCGGCCGCGCAGCTAGCGGAATCAGGCGTGTCCGCCTACGCCATCCGGCAGTTGGTCGCCGCCGGGGTGCTGTTTCGGGTCAGCCGCGGGGTGTATGTCATGGCCGGCACTGACGGCGGATGGAAACAAGACCTTTGGATCGCGTTGCTGGCGTCCGGTCCAAGCGCCTTCGCATGCCGTCGTAGTGCCGCTCGGTTGTGGAATCTCGATGGAGTTGACCCTGGGCCGGTCGATATCGGCGTCGGCACCGGTCATGCTCCCCGCCGTCCCGGTACCGCTCGTCTGCGAGGCCTCCGCCCGGTTGACCTGACCGTCCTCGACCGTATCCCGGTTACCTCTGTGCCCCGAACCCTGGTCGACCTGGCTTCGATCGCTTCACCCCTGATCGTCGAGAGAAGCCTCGAGTGCGCTCTCCGCCGACGACTCGTAACCCCAGCCTGGCTTCGGCATCCTGGACTGCCGCCTCGATCGCGCGCCGGCCGAGTCCTAAGCGACATCCTGGCCGGGCGGCCCCCGGACGCCCCGCCGACGGACAGCGATGCAGAGACCCTCTTCCTGCAGATCGCCCGGTCTGTGGGGCTGCCACCTCCACGGCGCCAGTTTCGGATCCTCATCAGCGGACGCGAGTACCGAATCGATTTCGCGTGGCCCGCGTTGAGATTGGCGGTCGAGATCGATGGCGCATCGGTGCATGGTCCCCGCCGGCTCGGATCCGACCTGCGACGGCAAAACCACATCGTCCTCGATGGTTGGATGATCCTTCGCTTCACGTGGTCGATGGTCGCCATGGAGCCCGGCGGCGTCGGCGGCGTGCTGACAAAGGCCTGGAACGCCCGAACCATCTCCGCTGCCATCTGAAACTGGTCGGGCTTTGCTATCCCCGCCGGCGGGAGCCAGCCGGCCGATCGTGCTGTTGATTGGCGCTCCCCGGTCAGGCTTTCAACAGAACGCAACAGTGGTCGTCATTTTTGGCCAACCCTCGTTGCTTTGCGTTCGATATTTGGCCCTAATGCAACGATGGTCGGCTTTTCAGGACGACAAGTGTTGCGTTCTGTTGAGAATTACGGCCGGCACCGGTCTCAGACGTCGCCAGGGCGCCGGCGACCCCGCCGGCGACCCCGCCGGCCCACCCCCGGCCCACCCCCGGTACGCTGGATAACCGTGTTGGATCGCCTCGAAGGTTTGGAACGAGAGTACGACGCGGTCCTGATCCAACTGTCGGATCCGGAGGTGATCAGTGACCAGCGCCGGCTGCGTGAGGTGTCGCGCCGCCACAAGGAGCTGGAGCCGGTCATCGCCGCTTACAAGGAGTACAAAGCCGTCGCCGCCGATCTCGACACGGCCCACGAGATGCTCGAAGGCGCAGAGGGGAGCGACCGGGACCTCATGCGACAGGAGATGGACGAGTTAGGGGCCCGCCGGGCCGACCTGGAGGAGCGCTTGAAGGTGCTCCTGCTCCCCAAGGACCCAAACGACGGCAAGAGCGTGATTGTCGAGATCCGCGGAGCCGAAGGCGGCGAGGAGGCCAACCTCTTTGCCCGCGACCTGTACGAAATGTACGTCCGTTACGCCGATCGAAAAGGCTTCGGTGTGGAGACGCTTTCTGCCGATCCGTCGGACATGGGTGGGCTACAACCAGGTCACGTTCCTCGTCAAAGGCGGTTCCGCCTGGTCTCACTTCAAGGCCGAAGGCGGCCCCCACCGGGTGCAGCGGGTGCCGGTCACCGAGTCGCAGGGGCGCGTCCACACGTCCTCCGCCACTGTGACCGTCCTGCCCGAGGCCGAGGAGGTCGAGGTCCAGATCGATGACAAGGATCTGAAGATCGACGTGTACCGGTCGACCGGTCCGGGCGGCCAGTCGGTTAACACGACCGACTCGGCCGTCAGGATCACCCACCTGCCTACGGGGATTGTCGTCGCCATGCAGGACGAGAAGAGCCAGATCCAGAATCGGGCCAAGGCCATGCAGGTGCTGCGGGCTCGTCTCTTGAAGGCCGAGCAGGATCGTCAAGCAGCGGAGCTTTCCAGCGCCCGCCGCAGCCAGGTTGGCGGGGGAGGCCGATCCGAGAAGATCCGGACGTACAACTACAAGGAGAATCGCGTCACCGACCACCGAATCGGTCTGACGCTATACAAGCTCGACAAGATCATGCTCGGGGAGATGGACGAGCTGATAGACGCCCTGATGGCCGATGAGCGGGCCAGGCAGCTGGCCGGTACCGAGGCGCTGGTGTGATCGACTCCCCCGTGGTGACGTGGAGGGACCTCTACCAGGTCGCCGGGTCACGCTTGGGTGACGGACCCGATGCCCGATGGTTGCTAGAGGATGCGGCGGGACAGCCGTGGCCGGCGCTGATGCTGTCTGATAGCCGGGCCTCCGAGAGGGCCCGTTCGAGGCTGCAGGCCATGATCGACAGGCGCTTGGCCGGGGAGCCTTTGCAATACGTCCTCGGGCACTGGGCTTTTCGCGGCCTCGATCTGATGGTCGACCGACGGGTCCTGATTCCCAGGCCCGAGACGGAGCAGGTGGTCGAGGTGGCCCTCGCGGAGCTGGACCGGCTGGCCCCACGGGCGGCCCCGGCCGTGGCCTCCGGCGTCTCCGTGGCGGCAGCACCCCGCCCTTCGGAAGCCCCCGCCGCCACCCGACCCCAGCTCGCCACAGCCGCCCAGGTCCGAGGAGCCGCCCCGCCGGCGGCCACCATCGTCGATCTGGGTACCGGGTCCGGCGCCATCGCCCTGTCGATCGTGGCGGAGCGGCCCCGGGTGCGGGTCTGGGCCACGGACGCCTCGGATGACGCCCTGGCCGTGGCCGGCGCCAACCTGGCCGGGCTGGCCGGATTTGCCGCCACCCGGGTGCGCCTGTGTCGCGGGTCCTGGTGGTCCGCCCTGCCCGCCGATCTGCGGGGGACAGTCGAACTGGTCGTTTCGAACCCGCCTTACGTGGCGACCGGCGAGATGGCGACCCTCGACGGGGAAGTGCTCGACTGGGAGCCACACCCGGCCCTGGAGGCCGGGCCGACCGGCCTCGAGGCGGTCGCAGCGATCCTGTCGTCAGCTCCCCTCTGGCTTCGTCCGGGCGGGGCAGCCGTCCTCGAGATCGCTCCTCATCAGTCCGCGGGGGCCAAGCAGGCCGCACTGCTCGCCGGCTTCGCCCACGCCGAGGTGAGGCCTGATCTGGCCGGTCGGGACCGGGTGCTCGTCGCCCGGACGGCGCCGACGGTGACTCCGGGCAGGACGAAGGAGGACTGATGACGGCCGTGATCCCCGCCTATGGAGATCCGCCCCCGGCCGAAGCGATCAAGGTCGCCGCCGCTTCTCTCCGGGAGGGCGACATCATCGGCCTTCCCACCGACACGGTGTACGGTCTGGCTGCAGATCCGTGGCACTCGGGCGCCGCTGACCGGTTGTTCCTGGTCAAGGGGCGCCCGCGCAATGTGGAGCTGCCGGTACTGGTTGCTGACGAGGGACAGGCCCTGGCCCTCGCCACCGCCGTCCCGGCGTCGGCTCGCCGCTTGATGGAGGCGTTCTGGCCCGGGGCCCTGACGCTGGTCCTCCCTCGCCGCGAGGACGTGACAGCTGACCTCGGGGAGGAGGATGAGACGATCGGCGTGCGCTGCCCTGGCCATCCGGTGCCGCTGGCCCTCTGCCGAGAGGTGGGGCCCTTCGCCACCACCAGCGCCAACCGGCACGGCGGGCCACCTGCGACGGCGGCGGAAAGCCTGTCCGAGGGTTGGCCGGGGGTGGCCCTGGTCCTCGACGCCGGCGTTTGCAACGGTGAACCGTCGACCGTGGTCGACTCAACCGGGGAGGTTCCGAAGCTGCTGCGAGCCGGCTGCCTCGAGTGGAACCGCATCCTTGCGGTAGCCGGGGGCGACACCGGCTGAGACCCCGATCTCGTGCGCAGTCACGCAATGCGTCGAGGGTCAGTCAAGTTGCCCCGCATCGGCCTGGCATGGGAGGATTCGAGCACGTGCCGATGTCCCGACACGCAGCTTCAGAAGGCGAGACCCGTCCTATTTGGGCTGTACCGATCTCTGACGAGACACTTCGAGGTCACGGTGGACAAGCAGCGGCCGGGAATCTTGCAGTTTGCTGGTATCGGGTTGCTGAACGCGATTTGTCTGGGCGGCGGGCTGGCCGCCGGTTGGTTCGTCGATCGGGCCCTGGGCACGTTGCCGTTGTTCCTTTTTGTCGGACTGATCTTGGGGGTCGCGTGCGGAGTATTCCTCACCTGGTCGGAGATCAAAAAGTATTCCTAGGCGGTCGGCATTCCGAAGCGGCTTCGCCTAGGCTGTGAGGCTGCTTTAGCGGAGCCAAAAAATCGATTTCGCACCCGATAAAATATTTTGAACCAGGACTCGAGCGACCAACCCTCCACTGCCAACCGAGACGACGAGCAAATAACGTGCTGACTGCATTCCCCCTAGCCGAAGTAGACAGGATCGTGCGACGGACCGCTTTCGCGTCCATCGCGATCGGCATTGTCGGAGCCATCATCGCTGTCATTCTGGGGCAGCCGTCCGTCCCTGTCGGGATTGCTATTGGACTGGGCCTGGCCATCGTCAACCATCGGGTCTTCCAATCCTCGGCCCTGCGCTTCACGTCCGACGACGGCGTGGTGAGCAAGAAGCCCTTCGCCGGGAGCGTGGCCCTCCGACTCGGAATTTGCACGGCGATCGCGTTCGGCTTGCTGTATATCGACGAACCGGTCGGCTGGGGGGTCATAGCCGGGCTGGCTCTGTTCCAGGTGACCATGCTGTTCTACGCCATGCTGGCCCTGCTGCGCTTCCAGCGCCAGCAGATCAACGACCCGGGGGACCCGAATGCTTGAGGCCGCCCATGTGCTGGCGATCAACATTCCGGTCGGCGAGCACGTCACCCGCAACGTAGGCGGAATCAAGTTAAACCTCGACACGATCTGGACTACCGCAATCGCCATCGCGGTCGTGCTCGGCATGGGCTTCTACCTCCGGGCCAAATCGACCCCGGGAGTACCCGGCCGCCTCCAGATGCTCTGGGAGCTCGTCGTCGGGAGCGTCAGCGACCAGGTCGAGGACAGCCTCGGGCCGGCCTACCGCAGCGTGGTGCCCTTGGCAGTGACGCTCTTCGTGCTGGTATTGACATGCGACTGGCTCGAGCTGTTTCCGGGTCTGTTTCACAACACGGACTACCTGCCCTCACCGTCAGCCGACGTCAACCTGACCTACGCCCTGGGCCTGACCGTCTTCGTCGTGACCAACTACGCGGCTGTCAAGGCCAAAGGCCCCCGCCGTTACTTCGCTCATTTCGCCCGCAAGCCCCGGATCATGCTTCCTCTCCACATCATCGAGGAGATAGCCAAACCCATCACCCTGGCCTTGCGGTTGTTCGGCAACCTCTTCTCGGGCGGAATCATGATCGCCCTGCTGATCAGTTTTCCCATCGTGTTCTTCCCGGCCAGCATCGCCTTCACGGTGGCGTGGAAGCTGTTCGACATGTTCATCGGATTGATCCAGGCGTTCATTTTCGCCCTGCTGACGATCCTCTACTACCAGTTCGCGATCGAAGAAGAGGAAGGGGAGCACGGAGTTCTCCGGCCCGGAGAAGTCCCGCTCTAACTACCCGGATCTAAGTAACCCAGATAGGAGATATCACGACATGGCAGCAACGACGGAGAAGGCCATTGAGCTGGCCGGCGCCTTTGTAGGCGGTGGTTTGGCTCTCGGAGGGGGCGCCATCGGCGCCGCCGTCGGCGACGGCCTGGCCGGCAGCCAAACCATCGCCGGCATCGCTCGTCAGCCCGAGGTCCAGGGCCGGTTGTACACCACCATGTTCCTCATCGTGGGTCTGGTCGAAGGTATGTACTTCATCAACCTGGCCTTCGCTGCCCTGTTCGTATTCGTTCTCGCCACCGGCAAGTAGGGCGAGAGGGCGATGCTGGCCACATCGAACTTCCTGGTACCGAACGCCACGTTCGTGGTCGAGCTGGTTGCCTTCCTGGCCACGTTGGCCATCCTGGCCAAGTACGTGCTGCCGGTGATCAACAAGACCATGAATGAGCGCCAGGCGACCCTTCGCCAGGCCCTCACTGATGCGGAGGAGGCCAAACGGCGGGCCGCTGAATCCGAAGAGGCGTACAAGCGGGTCGTCAGCGAGGCGCGCACGCAAGCCCGGGGCATCATCGACGAGGCCAATCGAGTGGCCGAACAGAGCAGCGCGGACCGGCGCCAAAAGGCCGAGAACGAGGCGGAGCAGATCATCACGCGGGCCCGCCAGGAAATCGATTTGCAGACCCGGCGAGCTTCAGAGGACCTGCGGCAACAGACGGCGGACTTGGCGATTGCGGTAGCGGAGAAGGTGCTTGGCGAAGGCATCGACGCGGGAGCGCAGCGGGACCTCATTGACCGCACCATCGCAGAAGTGGACTCGAGGACCGGCTCGGAGGGAGTGACCGTATAGGTGCGCCAGAGCATCCGCGGCTACACCGACGGAGTAATCGAACAAGCCGGAGCTTCGGGCGAGCTGCGCACAACGGCAGACGAACTCGAGGCGGTATCCAATCTCATAGAGAGCTCTGACGACCTGCGGCGCATCCTCGCCGATCCGGGCGTCGCCGCCCCCTCCCGACGGGCAGTGGTTACCGATCTCCTGTCCCCGCGGATCGGCTCCTACGCTCTTCGCCTCATCCAGTTCGTGATCGAGGCGGATAGGGCCACCGAGGTGGTCGCAGACATCGACTGGCTGGTGATTCGGTTGAATGCCGCCGCAGATCAACTTCACCCTGTCGGCGAAGCCGTGCTCGGCCACAAGGGGGCCGAAGAGCGAGTAGACGGCTATGCCACCGCTCTCCTCCAGGTCCTCCCCGGTGACAGCGACCTGACTCAGGTCGAGGAGGATCTCTTCCGCTTCTTGCAGATCATCGACGGGTCCGAGCAGCTGAGGGCTTCCCTTTCGAGCCGAGACGTGTCCGCTGACGCCCGCAAGCGACTCGTCGAGGACCTGCTCTCCACCAGGGCCGCCCCGACCACGCTGAGCTTGGCCTCCTACGCCACCCAGGTCGGGCGGCCCCGGGATTACGAGGACCTGCTGTCGTTTCTGGTTGACCGGCTTGCCCTTGAGAGTCACAAGCGCATGGCTGAGGTGCGCTCGGCCGTGGAGATGGACGAGCAGCAGCAGCGAGACCTGTCCGACGCCCTACGGCGGGTGGTCGGCTACGAGGTGCAGCTGCGCGTGTCCGTCGACCCCAGCATCCTCGGCGGGTTCGTTGCCACCATAGGGGACACGGTTGTCGATGCCAGCGCTCGGCATCGACTCGAGCTTTTGAGAGACCGCCTCGTGCTACCCGAAGCCAACATAACCACAGGAGGCTCCAGCTGATGGCTGAGCTGACGATCAGCGCCGACGAGATCGGCGAGGCCCTGCGACGCAATGTCGCCGATTTCACCCCGGGGGTGTCGACCGAGCAGGTGGGCCGCATCCTCGAGGTCTTCGACGGTATCGCCCGGGTGTCGGGATTGCCGAATGCCGCGGTGAACGAGTTGCTGGAGTTCGAGAATGGCGAGCTCGGTCTGGCCCTCAACCTGGACGAGGACTCGATCGGGGCGGTCGTGCTCGGCGAGGTCGATCCCCTCGAGGAAGGGCAGACGGTGCGGGCGACGGGGCGGATCCTGTCGGTGCCCGTAGGCGACGCCCTGCTCGGTCGGGTGGTGAACCCGCTGGGCGAGCCGGTGGACGGGCAGGGTGCCGTGCTGAGCGAGTTGAGCCGCCGGCTCGAGGTGCAGGCCCCGGGGATCGTCGACCGCCAGCCGGTCAAGGAGCCGCTGCAGACCGGCATCAAGGCTATCGACGCCATGACGCCCATCGGGCGTGGTCAGCGGGAGCTGATCATCGGCGACCGCAAGACCGGCAAGACCACGGTCGCCATCGACACGATCCTCAACCAGCGGGGACTGGGGGTCAAGTGCGTATACGTGGCGGTGGGGCAGAAGGGCTCCACAGTGGCTCAGACAGTGAACGTCCTTCGCGAGCACGGCGCCATGGAATACACCGTCGTTGTCAACGCCCCGGCATCCGAACCGGCCCCCTTCAAGTACCTGGCTCCCTATGCCGGTTGCGCCATGGGTCAGCACTGGATGGAGAATGGGGAGCACGCACTGATCGTCTACGACGATCTCTCCAAGCAGGCGGAGGCGTATCGCCAGCTGTCGCTGCTGCTGCGCCGGCCACCGGGCCGGGAGGCGTACCCGGGCGACGTGTTCTACCTGCACAGCCGGCTGCTGGAGCGGGCCGCCAAGCTCTCCGACGCCAGGGGTGGAGGTTCGCTGACCGCCCTGCCGGTGATCGAGACCAAAGCAGGCGACGTGTCCGCCTACATCCCGACCAATGTCATCTCCATCACGGACGGTCAGGTGTTCCTGGAGTCAGACCTGTTCTACTCGGGAGTGCGGCCGGCGATCAACGTCGGCATCTCCGTTTCCCGGGTGGGCGGCGCCGCCCAGATCCGGGCCATGCGATCGGTGGCCGGGACCCTGAAAACCGACCTGGCCCAGTTCCGGGACCTGGAGGCCTTCGCCGCCTTCGGTTCCGAGTTGGACAAGGTCTCGCAAGCTCAGCTCGATCGGGGTTATCGGCTGACGGAGGTGCTCAAGCAGCCGCAGAACTCGCCGGTTCCCGTCGAGGAGCAGGTGGTCTCCATTTACTCCGCAACCAAGGGCTACGTCGACGACATCGACGTCTCGGACGTCCGGCGCTTCGAGTCGGAGCTCATCGCTTTCTTCCGGTCCAGCCACGCCGACCTCCTCGACGAGATTCGCACCAAGGCAGTCCTGCCCGATACGGACAAACTCAATTCGGCGATCGACGACTTCAAGAAGCTGTTCTCTCCCGGCGATTCGAGCGCCGGTTAGAGAGGGGGTAAAAGGACGTGGCCGGCGGCCAGGAACGGGTACTGCGGCGTCGCATCCGTAGTGTTGAATCGACCAAGAAGATCACGCGCGCTATGGAGCTCATCGCCGCGTCTCGAATCGTGCGGGCTCAGCAGGCGATCGCTGCTGCCCGCCCCTATGTGGCCAAGATGGGCGAAGTGGTCGAGCACCTGTCGGACTCCCCTGACGCCGCTCACCATGCGCTGTTCCGTGAGGTTGAATCGGTCCAGCGGGTTGCCATCGTCTTCATAACTGCCGACCGGGGCTTGGCGGGCGGCTATAACTCCTCGATCATCCGCACGGTCGAGCGGATGGTCCGCGATCACCGGCGAGACGGTCGCGACGTTCAGCTCTTCCCGATCGGCCGCAAGGGAGAGAGCTACTTCCGCTACCGGAATCATCCGATGCTCTCGTCGCTGACCGGCGTGTCGGACCGGCCCAGCTACCCCGACGCCCGCAAGGTGGTCGCTGCCGTCATGGGCCCGTTCGAAGCCGGTGAGCTGGATCGGATCGAGCTGGTCTACACCCACTTCGTGTCGCTCGGGTCTCAGGTGGTCACGGTCAAGCAGCTGGTGCCCCTGCAACCAGAGGATGGCGGCCAGAGCGGCGAATCCCGCGCCGCCGGCGACGGAGCCGGAGCGAGCCCGGCTGCCACCCCGGGTGTGGGAACGGTGGCGGGTCACAAGACGGACTATGAGTTCGAGCCCGAACCGGCCGAGATCCTCGACCGGCTTCTGCCCAGCTGGCTGGAAGCGGAGATCCTGGCCGCCATGCTGGAGTCTGCCGCGTCCGAGCACGCCGCCCGCCAGCGCGCTATGAAAGCCGCTACCGACAACGCCGATGAGCTCATCAAGAATCTGCGCCGGGTCATGAACCGGGCCCGCCAGGATGCCATCACGACCGAGATCATGGAGATCGTCGGCGGTGCCGAAGCCCTGCGCCAGAGTGCAGAGGAAGCCGGATCCGGCTCGTACAACGAAATCTTCGAACCGGCTGCGGAGCCGGCCTGACACCAGGAGCAACGCAATGAGCAGCACCATCGCCGAGGACGCCGCCATCGAGACCAGTGAGGGCCGGGTGGTGGCCATCGCCGGCCCGGTAGTGGACGTCGAGTTCCCCCCCGGACACCTGCCCGAGATCAACTTCGCCGTCCAGCTGGAGATGGAGGTCGACGGCCAGGTCTCCGCCATCATGGCCGAGGTGGCCCAGCAGATCGGCGAAGGCCGCGTGCGCTGCATCTGCATGAAGCCGACCGACGGCCTCCGCCGGGGCACCCGGGTGGTGAGCACCGGCCGGGGGATCACGGTCCCGGTTGGCGACGCCGACACTCGGCCACGTGTTCAACGTCTACGGCGCCCCCCTGGACACGGACCAGATCGGTACTCCCGACGACTACTGGGAGATCCACCGGCCCGCTCCCGCCTTCGACGCCCTCGAGCCGAGAGCCGTCATGTTCGAGACCGGGATCAAGGTCATCGACCTCCTCGAGCCCTACGTTCAGGGTGGCAAGATCGGCCTGTTCGGCGGAGCCGGTGTGGGGAAGACCGTCCTCATCCAGGAGATGATCCGCCGCGTCGCGGAGAAGCACGGAGGCGTATCCGTCTTCGCCGGCGTGGGCGAGCGCACCCGCGAGGGGAACGACTTGTGGCTCGAGATGACGGAGTCCGGCGTCATCGAGAAGACCGCCCTCGTGTTCGGGCAGATGGACGAGCCGCCCGGCGTTCGCCTCCGGGTGGCCTTGTCGGCCCTGACCATGGCCGAGTACTTCCGGGACGTCAAGAACCAGGATGTGCTCCTGTTCGTCGACAACATCTTCCGCTTCGTCCAGGCCGGATCCGAGGTGTCTACCCTGCTCGGACGGATGCCCTCCGCGGTGGGCTACCAACCCACCCTTGCCGACGAGATGGGTGAGCTCCAGGAGCGCATCACCTCGACGAAGGGACGGTCGATCACCTCCCTCCAGGCCGTGTACGTGCCGGCGGACGATTACACCGACCCCGCCCCTTTCACCACCTTCACCCACCTCGACGCCACCACTGAGCTTTCCCGGCAGATCGCGGCACTCGGGATCTACCCGGCGGTGGACCCGCTGGCTTCGACCTCGTCGATCCTGGCGCCGGAGGTCGTGGGGGACCGTCACTACAACGTGGCCCGACGGGTCCAGGAGATCCTGCAACGATTCCGGGAGCTGCAGGACATCATCGCCATTCTCGGTCTCGACGAGCTGGCGGAAGAGGACCGCGTCACGGTGTCCCGGGCCCGCAAGATCCAGCGCTTTCTTTCCCAGCCCTTCTACGTGGCCGAGGTCTTCACGGGGATCGAGGGCCAGTTCGTACCGGTCGCCGAGACGGTGGAATCCTTCGAGGCTCTGGTCAACGGGGACCTGGATGAGGTGCCCGAACAGGCCTTCTTGAATGTCGGAGGCGTGGACAGCGTTCTGGAGAAGGCCCGTACCCTTCAGAAGGAAGACTGAACCTCCTGATGGCCTCGACCCAGTTCGAACTGGTCACTCCATCACAGACCCTTTATTCCGGCCAAGCCGAGATGATCGTCTGCCGCACCGTCGACGGAGAGATCGCCTTCCTTGCCAATCACATGCCCTACATCGGGGCTCTGGACACCTGCGTGGTGCGTATCGTCGGTCCTGGCGCCGAGGACTCCGAGACCTCCAGCGAATCTGATGTGCGGGTGGCGGTACTGAGCGGCTTCGTGGAGGTTAACGACAACCAGGTCATCATGCTGGCCGACGTGGCCGAACTGGCGTCCGAGGTCGATCTGGAGCAGGCCCGCCGGGATGTGACCGCTGCTACCGAGCGCATCTCCTCCAGCGGGGAAGGGACCGACGCCGCAGCCGAGGCCGAAGCCGACCTCCTCTGGGCCCAGGTCCGCGTCGAAGTGGTCGAGCCGGCTTAGCTTTCGGAGTCGCCCGGGCGCCGGACCGCCTCCACCGCCCGGTCGGCGCGCTCGCGGACGGGCGGTTCGCTGTGGCCCCGTACCCCGAAGGCGGTGTACAGCGCCACCGCCAGGACGATGATCCCGAAGGGAACGTACGACAGCGCGCCATGCACGAAAGACGGGTAGAGCACCAGGCCGGAGAGCAGGGCGGTCCAGGTCCAGAGGATGAGCACGGACCGGGTTTGCCCATGCCCGAGTCGCATCAGCCGGTGATGCAGATGGTTCTTGTCGGCGACGGCCGGGTTGGTCCGCCGGCCGGCTCGTCGCACGATGGCGAAGACGGTGTCGAGCATCGGGATCCCGAGGATGAAGAAGGGGATCAGGACGGGGGCGAAGAAGAAGAACGTGCGGCCGCTGAAGTCGCGGTCGGTCTGACCCACGACCGAAATGGTGGCGGCGGCCATCAGCAGGCCCAGAAGCATGGCGCCCGCGTCGCCCATGAAGATCTTCGCCGGGTGGAAGTTGTGAGGGAGGAAGCCGACGCACAAGCCGATGACGATCACGGAAATCAGCTGTCCCGATGTGCCCAGGAAGATCGTCCCGGTGTGGACCAGCTGGTGGGCGTAGATGAAAAAGGCGGCGGCCGCGATCGCCACGATCCCTGCAGCCAGACCGTCGAGTCCATCCACCAGATTCACCGCGTTGGCCATCCCGACCACCCATAGCACCGTCATGATCGGGATCAGATCGGCCGAGAGGACCAGCGTGGTGCTGATGAAGGGCACCCGGAAGAAGAGCACGTCGATGCCGAACAGGTAGAGCACCGTTCCGGCGACGATCTGGCCCGAGAGCTTGGCGGGGGGAGACATCTCCCGCACGTCGTCCACCATGCCGACCAGGAATATGACCGATGCCGCCAGCACCACTCCGATGGGATCCGAACTGCCCCGAAAGAGCGGAGCGAGTCCCTTCATCTGGCTGGCGACCACCATCGCCACCAGTAGCCCCATGTACATTGCGGCTCCTCCGAGTGTCGGAGTCGGCCGCTCGTGGATCCGGCGCTCGTCGGGCAGGACGACGAGGGAAAAGCGGACCGCCAGTCGCCGGACCACGAACGTGCACAGCCAGGTGGTTAAAGCCGCGGCGGCGCCGACGATGAGGTAGTCGGCGTAGCCGGTGATCCGAGTGCTCCTCTTCGGCCGCTACGGGTAGGGGGTGAACTTGGAGCACATGAGGGCAACCTCCTCGCGAACGACAGCCTCTTCGGCGGCGTCGTCGGGCCGGCGCAGGACCCGGCCGATCAGACGAGCGATCTCGTTCATCTCTGGTTCGGCCATACCTGCGGTGGTCACCGCCGGGGTGCCGATCCGCAAGCCGGATGTGACAAAGGGAGAGCGGGGATCGCCCGGGATGGTGTTCTTGTTGAGAGTGATGCCGGCCCGGTCCAGGGCCTCCTGGGCCACCTTGCCGGTCAGCTCGTCATCAAAGGTCCGCAGGTCGATGAGCATGAGGTGGTTGTCCGTGCCGCCTGATACGACCCGGAACCCTTGCTCCGTCAGGGCCTCGGCCAAAGCCTGGGCGTTGCGCACGATCTGGGCCGCGTAGTCACGAAACTCCGGTTGCGCCGCTTCGTGGAAGGCGACTGCTTTGGCGGCGATGACGTGCTCCAGGGGCCCGCCCTGGAGCCCGGGGAAGACCGCCTTGTCGATGGCTGATGCCAGGCCGGCTCGGCACAGAATGGCCCCTCCCCGGGGTCCTCTGAGCGTCTTGTGGGTGGTGAAGGTGACGATGTCGGCCGCGCCCACCGGATTCGGGTGCACGCCACCCGCGATCAGCCCGGCGACGTGGGCGGCGTCGAACATGAAGAGGGCGCCCACGCTCTCGGCGATTTTCTTGATGGGCTCGGGGTCGATGAGTCGCGGGTAGGCGGTGGCGCCGGCCACGATCATCTTGGGACGGTGCTCCTCGGCCAGGGCCTCCAGATGCTCCAGGTCGATGCGCTCGTCGCTTTCGGTCACTCCATACGAGACGAAGTTGTAGAGGCGGCCGCTGACATTTACCGGGGATCCGTGCGTCAAGTGGCCGCCTTGATCGAGGCGCATGCCCAGGACGGTGTCACCCGGCTCCAGCACGGCCAGGTACACCGCCAGGTTGGCGTTGGCACCCGAATGGGGCTGCACGTTGGCGTGCTCGGCACCGAACAGGCGGCAGGCCCGCCCGCGAGCCAGGTCCTCGACCTCGTCGATCACCTGGTTGCCGCCGTAGTAGCGCTTACCCGGGTAGCCCTCCGAGTACTTGTTCGTGAGCACCGAACCGGTCGCAGCCATCACAGCCCGGGACGCGAAGTTCTCCGAGGCGATGAGCTGCAGGGTGGTGTTCTGCCGCTGCTCCTCGCGCCGGATGATGTCGAAGAGCTGGCGGTCCTCGGTCACACCAGCAGTCTAGAACCTGGCGGGTTTGGGGCCCGGGCGCGCCAGCGGTCGCCCGGGTTGCCCAGCTCTGTTCTGGGGGTGATGGCACACTGGCCCGATGGCACAGGGCAGGTATCGGGTCGGGGTGGCCCTGGTGCTCGACCGCCCCCTGGCGGACGAGGTCGACGGCCTCCGGCGGGCTCTCGGGGATCCCGCCCTGGGCCGTATCCCGGCTCATCTCACGCTGGTGCCACCAGTCAACGTGCGCCGCGACCAACTTGCCGAAGCGGGGGCGCGACTGAGGGCCGCGGCGTCCGTTGTGGGGGGTCCGATCCGGCTGACGCTGGGATCGGTAGCCACCTTCCTTCCCCTCAACCCGGTCATCTTCCTGGCCGTCGGAGGTGACAACGACGCCCTGCGGCGGCTCAGGGATGCGGTGTTCGTCTCCCCCCTCGAGCGCAAACTGTCCTGGCCCTGGGTGCCTCACGTGACCCTCGCCGACGGCATCGAACAGGCCAGGGTCGCCTCAGCTCTGGTCGCCCTCGATCGCTTTGCCGCGGTTTGGGAGGTGGACCGGCTGGTGATGCTCCAGGAGCGGCCGGGACGGGTCTGGCAGCCGCTATCGGATGTGGCCCTCGGGCCACGCGTGTCGGTTGGCACCGGAGGCCTGGCGCTCGAGATCACCACGGGGCGGATGCTCGATCCGGAGGCCCGGCAGATGGTCGAAGGGGCCGGGTTGGCAGCCGGCCCGGACTCCGACGGCGACTCAGAGGCTCGGCGGCCGCCCTTTTACCCGATTGTGCTGTCCGGGCGGCGGCAGGGCCAGCTCGAGGGCGTGGCTGCGGCGTGGGCCCAACCCGAGGGCGGGCGCCTGGCCGTCTTTGTCAGGCCGGCCTCGCGTCGCCAGGGCATAGGGTCGCATCTGCTGGCCCACCTCGAGGTGGCCGCCCGGCGGGCTGGATGGCCCTACGAGTACCTGGCGGGTGAGGGCCCGGAAGGGTTC
This sequence comes from uncultured Acidimicrobiaceae bacterium, assembly GCA_963851245.1. GTDB lineage: Bacteria > Actinomycetota > Acidimicrobiia > Acidimicrobiales > Palsa-688 > CAWKOH01. The sequence continues at coordinate 191,459 of CAWKOH010000002.1, forward strand.
TACCGCACCCGAGGGGACTGGGTCCGGCCTATTCGAAGGCCACCGCCGCATACTGCGCCAGCTTCTTGAGCCGGTGCCGGGCGTCGATGCGCCTAACCGTTCCGGACTTCGATCGCATCACCAGGGACTCGGTACTGGAGCCCCGACTGTCGTAGCGGACGCCCCGCAGGAGCTCGCCGTCGGTGATCCCGGTGGCGGCGAAGAAGCAGTTGTCACCCTGCACCAAATCGTCGAGGTCGAGCACTTTGGTTACGTCGTAGCCGAGACGCAGGGCCTCGTCTCGCTCATCGTCGTTGCGGGGCCACAAGCGCCCCTGGAGCTCCCCGCCCATGCATTTGAGGGCGGCGGCGGCGATAACTCCCTCCGGTGTCCCGCCGATACCGAGGAGGATGTCGGCGCCCGAATCGGTCCACGCCGTGGCCAGCGCGCCGGCTACGTCTCCGTCCGTGATCAGGCGGATGCGAGCACCGGTGGAACGGACCTCCTCGATCAGGTCGGAGTGCCGGGGCCGGTCGAGGATGACCGCCGTGACGTCCCTCACGGACTCGCGCTTGGACTTGGCGACGGCCCGGATGTTGTCGGTCGCCGACTGCTCCAGGCTCACTTTGCCGACCGCTTCTGGACCCACGGCCAGCTTTTCCATATAGACGCAGGGGCCGGGATTGAACATGGTCCCCCGCTCGCTCACGGCTATGACCGCCAGAGCTCCCCCGCGTCCTAGGGCGGTCGGTGTAGTCCCGTCGATGGGATCGACGGCGACGTCGGTTTCGGGTGGGCTGCCGTCCCCGATGTGCTCTCCGTTGTAGAGCATGGGGGCCTCGTCCTTCTCGCCCTCGCCGATGACGACCAGCCCAGCCATGGGAACGCCCGCCAGCACCACCCGCATGGCGTCGACAGCGGCGCCGTCGGCGCCGTCCTTGTCACCCCGCCCCATCCACCGCGCCGCGGCCATGGCCGCCGCCTCCGTCACCCGGACCAGCTCCATAGCCAGGTTGCGTTCGGGTGCTTCGCTCGCGCCCACCTCCCGAATTTAACCGCCAGAGTGCCCAAGGAAACGAGGTCCACCCGTCGGGCCTCTGGAGACATAGGTGGCCCGGTAGCTGAACGTGGTGTTGTCGAGTATGGCCCGGACGACTCTGGCCGCCGCCCGACCGATGGGGACGAGCCCGGGTAGGTACCATTCAGGGCTGTGTCGATGACGGCCGAGGGCCCCACCAAGCTGGCGAGTGGCCTGCGGTCGACGCTGTTCGGCGAGGAGGAGACACCGCACCCGGCCGTGCTCGTGGCCGGTGCCGTCGCCATCCTTGTCGGGGTGGCGCTGCGGTTCTGGGCGCCGACCGCCCTTTGGCTGGACGAGGCGCTGAGCGTCAACATCGCCCGCCTCCCCCTTTCCCACCTTCCTTCGGCGCTGAGTCACGACGGGGCGCCCCCGCTGTACTACGTGCTCCTCCACTTCTGGATGGACCTGTTCGGGACGAGCGACTTCGCCGTTCGGTCCCTATCGGGGCTGGTGTCGGTCGTGACGCTACCCGTCGCCTGGGTGGCCGGTCGCCGTCTGGGGGGGCGCAGGGTGGCCTGGGTGGCGTTCTTCCTCTTCCTGACATCGCCCTTCGCTATCAACTACGCCACCTCGGCCCGGATGTACTCGTTGATGATCCTGCTCTCCCTGCTCGGGTACCTGGCTTTGAGCCGGGCCGCCGAGAGCCCTACGACCGGGCGCCTGGTGGCCGTGGGGGCAGTGACTGCGGCCCTCCTCTACACCCACTACTGGGGGCTGTACCTGGTCCTGGTGGCGGGCGGGTGGGTGCTCCTCAGGATCTGGGCCAGCGGCCGCGGCTGGCAGGTGCTCAAGGCCATGATCGCCGGCTCCCTGCTCTGGCTGCCGTGGGCGCCGATATTCGTGTTCCAGACCTTGCACACCGGCACGCCGTGGACCTCCGCTGCCAGTGCGGGCGATCTGCTCGGGGTTCTGAACGACTGGTCCGGCAGCGGGCCGTGGGGCGGGCTGCTGATGCTCGCCACCTTCGCCCTGTTCCTGTTCGGGACGTTCGGCAGGACGGCCGCTCCGGGGACGGTGGTGACCATCGAGGACAGCGACGGATACGTCCGGCAGGTCCAAGCCGGGCCGGCGGTGGTCCTCGAGCTGCGACCCCGGCCGGGAATGGCGCCTCTGGCGGGCATCGCGGTGACCACGCTCTGCATCGCGGTGGTCCTCGGCGCCGTCTTCAACGCCGCTTTCGTGGCCCGCTACACCGCGGTGGTGCTCCCGCTGTTCCTCCTGGTCGTGGCCACCGGTGTGGCGATCATGCCGGGACGGCGTTTCCGCTGTGGGTGCATGGCGGTCCTTTGCCTGGCCGGACTGCTCACCGGGTACAGCGAGAACCATCAGCCGCGAACCGAGGCAGTGAAGGTGGCGGCCGTGCTCAACGCTCAGGCCGAGGCCGGTGACCTCGTGGTCTACTGCCCTGATCAACTCGGACCGGCGGTCGACCGCCTCCTCCGCGTGCCGGGTGTCAGCGAGATCACCTTTCCGCGGGCCATAGGCCCCCAGCGGATCGACTGGGTCGACTACAAGAAGGTCATCGCCCGCACCGATGTCGAGTTGTTTGCACAGCAGGCCCTGGCCCGGTTGCAGCCGGGCCACACCCTGTGGCTGGTGTGGCGGGATGGATACCCTGGCCTGGGTGGGGACTGCGGCTACCTGAAGAGCTGGCTGGATCTTCTGCGCACCCCCGGAGCGACCGTGGTGGGCCAGCAAGGCACCAAGTACTACGAGTTCGAAAACCTGACTCGTTACGCCGGTTGACGCCGGACCAGCCCGGTCCGGTCCGCCGGGGGTTCCCGACTGGTCCGGAACCTCGGTAATGGGAAGAATGGGTGCATCAGGGCCTTTCCAGCGGGGCGCCCGTCCCGCTGGATCGTAGGCCGACGGAGGTAACCACGCGTGAGTGAGAAAGCCGGCGCACCGACGCCCGGTGAAACGATACGAGGGGACCAGGCCCACGAGGTCGTGATAATCGGAGCCGGCCCAGCCGGGCTGACAGCCGCCTACCAGTTGGGCAAGCTCGGTTATCGGTCCACGGTCCTCGAGTCGGATTCGGTCGTAGGGGGCATCAGCCGCACGGTAGAGCGCGACGGCTGGCGCTTCGACATCGGCGGCCACCGCTTTTTCACCAAGGTCGCCCCGGTGGAGGAGCTGTGGCACGAAATCCTGCCGGACGAGGATTTCATGCTGCGGCCCAGGAAGAGCCGGATCTATTACCAGGGGAAGTTCTACGACTATCCCTTGCGGGCGGCCAACGCCTTGGGGAACCTCGGGGTGATCGAAGCCGTCAGGTGCGTCCTATCGTACGTTTGGGCTCGTATCCGGCCGCCCAAGAACCAGGACATGTACGAGGGCTGGTTGGCGGCACGCTTCGGCTGGCGCCTCTACCGCCACTTCTTCAAGACCTATACCGAGAAGGTTTGGGGCCATCCCCCGTCCGAGATGCCCGCCGACTGGGCCGCTCAGCGGGTGAAGAACCTTTCGCTATCGACTGCCATCCTGAACGCGCTGTTACCCAGGCGGAATCAGAAGGACATCACCTCTCTGATCGAGGAGTTCCAGTACCCCAAGCTCGGTCCGGGAATGATGTGGGAGCGCTGCCGCGAGCTGGTCGAAGCGGCCGGAACCAAAGTGATCATGGACACGCGGGTCACTCAGATCCGATGGCGGGATGGCAAGGCGGTCGCGGTCGTGGCCGAGACCGACGGCGTCCCAACCGAGTACAGGGCCACCTCGGTCGTGTCCTCGATGCCTATGTCGCAGCTGGTCCGGGCGATGGATCCTCAGGTTCCGGCCGAGGTCATGCGGGCCGCGGACGACCTGTACTACCGGGACTTTCTCACCGTGGCTCTGGTCGTCTCGGACGATCTGGTCCCCTGGGACGACAACTGGATCTACATCCACGACACCAGCGTGAAGACCATGCGGATCCAGAACTTCGGCTCCTGGTCCCCCTACCTGGTCAAGGACGGCCGTAACGTGCTGGGACTCGAGTACACCGTCGACGAGGGGGATGAATCGTGGAGCTCGCCCGACGAGGTGCTGGTGGAGCAGGGCCGCCAGGAGTTGGGTCGCCTCGGGTTGCTGGACCCCGCGGACGTCGAGGAGGGGTTCGTTGTCCGCATGCCCAAGGCCTATCCGTACTATGACGCCGACTACGCCGCCAACGTGCGGACCATCAGGACCTGGCTGAGCGAGAACGCCGCCAACGTCCACCCCGTCGGGCGGAACGGGATGCACCGGTACAACAACCAGGACCACTCGATGTACACCGCCATGCTGACGGTGGAGAACCTCCTCGGCGCTGACCATGACGTGTGGTCCGTCAACGTCGAGGAGGAGTATCACGAGATCAACGAGAAGCGGGCGCGAGCGGTGCCGCACGGATCCGGAACCGGCCGCGACGCTCCCGTGCTACCGAAGAAGGGCTGAGCCGTCTAAGGACCGGGCCCGACGGCCGGCTGCGCCGGGTCAACGAACGCTCGATGTCGGCGTCGCGCTCGGTCATGAGCTGCTTCAGGGTGGCGGGGTGCAGGAACATGGGAGTTCTTCACTTTCAAGAGTCGGGGAAGGACAGGGATCGGCAGGGCCGGCACAGGTGCGTGCCGGGGCGCGCCGACAGAGAACCCTGACGCGGGATGGCGGTTCGCTGACCGCCCGGCCGGCGAACTACGGGTGGGCCGCTCGGCTACGGCTGGGGGATGAAGGCGCCGGTCAACGGGGGCCTCGGCCGGCCGGAGTCGAGGCGTCCGATGCTCTCGTACATGTCGTGATTCCAGAAATTCGACATCGGCGCCTCCTTCCGTGGGGGCTGCGGCGGCCAAGTCGTTTCTACCCCGCGGCTCCGGAGGTCGCCAGCGAATATCGGCCATGATGGTTCGATGTCCCCAGGGTCGGTTCGATGAGCAAGATCTGGTACTGCGCCAACTGCGGGTACGAGGTGACCTCCCGAGGTAGGTGCCATGCCTGCGGGGAGAAGCTGGTGGCATCCAAGCTGCCCGCCCTGAATCCGATGGACGAGGACGACGAGGTCGGGTACCGGATCAGTGATTGGGAGGACTGGGAGAGGGGCCGGCTGATTGTTGCCATGAACGAGCTCGAGATCCTGCATCGCTTCGAGGAGGAAGAGCTCGTTGTCGCGGCGGAGGACGAGGCCAGAGTCGACGACCTGGTGTCGGAACTCACGTCCCGGGCGGCGGAGGGCTCCGTCGACGACGGCGCGGACAACCTCGCCGAGGGAGCCTCGCGACCCGCGGAGGCGGCGGAGGACGATGCCCTGACGTCGTCGGTCAGAGGGCTGGCCCACGCGGCGGGCCGGCTGCGCGCCGACCCCACCGATATGCAGGCCGATGCCGACGTGGCGGAGGCCTCCACGGCCATCTTCTTCGCCGACGGTTACCCCGGCGTGGACGAAGAAACCTGGGCGGCGGTGGGCCGGGTCACCCGGCGCCTGCTGGCGGTCCTGGGCGCCGAGGAGGCGATGGATGACGCCATCCGGTCCGAGGCGAGCGTGCTAGCCAAGCTGCTCGAGCCAGTAGTGGGGGGCGGGCCTCTGGCCGGTTCGCCGGAGTCAATGGTTGCCGGGGAAGGACCCGTCGAGCCCGGAGCGGGTGGCGCCGAGACGCTCGCTTCCCACGAGGAAGGCGAGGAGGACGATGAGGACGAGGATGACGGGGAGGACGACGAATACGGGGACGAGGAAGCCGGCGACGACGAGGGCCAGACCGTCTACGAACTGCCCGATTGGCTGCCGGAGCAACGGGCCCAGCTGGGAATTCTGCTGGAGCAGTCAGGGATCGACTATGAGTGGGAGCTCGACGACCTGGTCGTGCCGTCCGACCGCGAAGGTGACGTGGAGGCGCTCTTCGCCCAGGTCGGGGGCCCGCTCGGGGAGGGAGACGAGGACGGCGGCGAGGCGCGCTATCACGCCATAGAGGAGCTGTTCGCCGCAACCGGGCGGCTCGCCGGCGATCCCGGTGACGAGGAGCGGGCGGCTGCCGTGCTGAGCTGGGTGGAGGAGGTCGAGGGACCGCCGCCGCTGGGCATGGACGAGGTGCACTGGCTGCGCATCATGAACCGGGCTCACGGGTTGAGCCAGGCGATCGAACAGGGCCTGACGACCGACTTGATCCGGGACGAGGCCGCCGCCCTCCACAGCCTCCTGCGGACCGTCGTTTGAGGTCTCGGCTCGGTCTTCTGCTCGCGCCCGGAGCCGGCGCTGACCGTAACCAGGCGGCCCTGGTAGCGATCGACGAGGCGGTGACCTCCGCCGGCGGGGTCGTGGTCCGAATGGACTTCCCGTACCGAAAGGCGGGCCGCCGGGCCCCCGATCGTCCTCCTGTCCTGATCGCGGCGGCGCGGGAGGAGGCGGACGCCCTGGCCCGACGCTGCGACCACCTGGTGATGGGCGGTCGGTCGATGGGCGGGCGGATGGGCTCGATGGCCGCCGCAGAGGGGGTCGATGTGGCCGGCCTGGTCCTGATCAGCTACCCCTTGCACCCGCCCGGCCGTCCGGACAAGCTGCGGGTCGAGCACTTCCCCAAACTGGAGTGCCCGTGCCTGTTCGTGTCCGGCACGAGAGACGCCTTCGGTTCCCCGGCGGAGCTCGAAGCGGCTACGGCCGCCATACCCGGTCCCGTGACCCATAGCTGGATCGACGGGAAAGACCACGGGCTGCGCGGTTGCGACGGCCCGGTCTCAGCCTTCGTCCTGGAATGGCTGTCGAGCCTGGGGTTCCTGCGGGTCTCTAGCCGTAAGAAGCCATGAGGCCGGCGAATGCCGCCGTGGCGTCGACGAGACCTTCGACGGAGACGAACTCGTCGTTGCCGTGGGCCTGGGCCACCTCGCCGGGGCCGCACACGACGGTGGGGATCCCGGCCTGGTTGCGGACAAAGCGGGCGTCGGTGGTGAAGGTCATTCCGATGATGTCGGGTTGGCGCCCGGTGGCGCCTGCGACGGCGTCGCCTACGTACTTGACCCAGGGGTCCGCCACCGCCATCTCGCTGGCTTCCCCGAACATGTCGACGTCAAACTCGTAGCGCAGCCCGTCGATGCCGACGGCGTCGATCAACTGACGAATTTTGGCTTCGGTGGACTCGGCGGTCGCACCCGGCAGTACCCGGCGGTCGAGCCCGATCACGCAGGACTCGGCCACCGTGTTGAACGTGGACCCCCCGGCTATGGTCCCCACGTTGGCGGTCGGCCGGCCGAGCAGAGGATGCTCGTCGTCTCCGTAGTCGGCGGCGTGCAGTGCGAGCACGACCCGGGCCGCGTGCTCGATGGCGGACACCCCCTCCCGGGGCCGGCTGCCGTGACCGGGGCGGCCCTCGATCGCGATCCGAGCCTGCATGAGGCCCCTCTCCGCCACGCACAGGTCCAGACCGGTCGGCTCGGGTATGAGGCAGGCGTCCCCGGCGATCAGACCTCCTTCGAGCAGGGCCTGGGTCCCGTATCGCCCCCCTCTCTCTTCGTCGGCCACCAGGTGGAACACCACGTCGCAGGCGGTTGGGACACCGACCCTATCGAGTACCTCCAGAGCGCATATGGCTGCGGCAATGCCGCCCTTCATATCGGCGGTCCCCCGTCCATACAGACGGCCGTCGAGGACCTGAGGGTCGAAGGGATCATGGCTCCATGCGCTGGCGCTCACCGGTACCACGTCGAGGTGGCCGTTGACGATCAACGTGAGCCGGTCGGGGTCGGGGCCGGCGGGGTGAGGCAACTCGGCGATGAGCGAAAGCCGGCCGGGAGCCGGCTCGACGGATGTCCAGCGCGGCTGCCACTGGTCCAGGGCGGCCCGTACGACGTCCTCGATCGGGCTCTCGCCACCTGGGGGATTGCGGGTGTCCACGGCGACCAGGGCCTTGGTCAGGCCCACCACCCGTCCGGCGTCCACGTGTTCTCGCACAGGGCGAGCCTATGACGCCTTCGGGTGGAGCGGTCCCGGAGCGCGAGGCGGCCATACTGGTCGCCATCATGGAGCCGAGCCCGACCGCCGATGCAGCCGGCCGTTCCGAACGTCGGGGCGGGGATGCGGGCGACAACGGCGGCGCTCTTGACCCTGGCGCTGTTGACCCCGGCACTGTTGACCGGGGCGCTGTTGACCGGGCCGCTCTTGGCCGGGGCGCTGTTGACCGGGCCGCTCTTGACCGAGGCGCCGGGCGCAGCCGGGATCCCGAGGCGCTCCTTGCCGCGGCCCGCTCGGGTGATCGGGGCGCCGTCGGTCGCCTGCTTTCCTACCTGGAGCGGGGCGGCGAGAGGGCCCGGGAGGTCGGCCGCCTCACGTTCGCTGCTGGAAGCGAGGCCGAGCAGGTCGTGGGCGTCACCGGTGCCCCGGGGGCCGGCAAGTCGACCCTAACGGACCGCCTCATCAGCGCCGCCCGGGCCGGCGGCGGCCGGGTCGGAGTGCTCGCCGTGGATCCGTCCTCACCCTTTTCCGGAGGGGCCATTCTCGGCGATCGGATCCGCATGCAAACGCACGCCCTGGAGGAGGACGTGTTCATCCGGTCGATGGCGACCCGCGGCCACCAGGGGGGTCTGGCCCTGGCCGCTCCCGAGGCCATTCGGGTGCTGGTCGCCTCAGGCCTACCGCTCGTCCTCGTCGAGACGGTCGGCGTCGGTCAGGTCGAGGTGGAGGTCGCGGGTGAGGCGGACACGACCATCGTGGTGGTCAACCCGGGCTGGGGCGACGCCGTCCAGGCGAGCAAGGCCGGATTGCTCGAGGTGGCCGACGTCTTCGTCGTGAACAAAGCCGACCGGCCCGGAGCCGCCGAGACCGAGCGGGACCTCCAGGGCATGCTCGACATGAACATGGCCATGGGCGACTGGAGACCGCCCGTCGTGCTCACCACTGGCTCTAGCGGAGAAGGAGTGGACAGCCTCTGGTCCTCCGTCGTCGCCCACAGGGAGTACCTCCGGTCGAGCGGAGAACTCGACAGGCGGCGCCGGCGCCGGCTTGTCTCTGAGCTCCAGCGGGTCCTTACCTGGCGCCTCGAACGGGACGTCAAGGCCATGCGGGGGGGATCGCTTTTCGAGGAAGTGGCTGCCCTGGTCGTGGCCGGCCAGATCGATCCCTACCAGGGGGCGGAGCGTCTGGTTCAGCGTGGCTGAGAGGGCTGAACCGTCCGGGCGTCTTTACGCCCAGGCCACGCAACCCATCTCGACCGGGACGGTCAGATCCGGGTGGAACGGGACGATTCGTACCGTGTAGCCGTGCCGGCCGGCCTGATCGCATCTGAACTGGCCCTGGTAGCAAAACACACCGTGGCCGGACGTCCCCCGCTCGGCCGGCTCGAGTCGCACGATTTCCGTGTGGGCCAGCTCGTCGCCGGCCACCACCGGACCGTGGAGCAGCTCCACCGCCACATCGTCCGCGGTTAGCGAACCTAGATGTACTTCAACGGTGACCTGCCGCTCACCGCCCAGGTCGACCGTCGGCTGACCCGAGTCGCTGTTCACGTCGATGACCTTGACCTCCGGCCAGGCCCCGGTGACCCGGCTCTTCCATGCCGCCAGCTCGCGGGCGCGGGCGTAACCGTCCGCCTGCAGAGTGTCGCTCTGGACAGCTATGGGCTGGTACATGTCCCGCAGGTAGTCGCGAACCATTCTCGAGGCCATCACCTTGGGCCCGAGTGACCGTAGAGACGCTTTGACCCGCTCCACCCAGCCACGCGAAAAGCGGCCACCCCGCCGGTCGTAGTAGAGGGGAATTATCTGCCGCTCCAGGATCTCGAACAGGCTGTTGGCCTCCACTTCGTCGCGATGATCCAGGTCGGTGATGGCCTCGGCCGAGGAGATGGCCCAACCGTTGGTGCCGTTGAACATCTCGTCCCACCACCCGTCGAGAATCGAGCAATTCAGGGCGCCGTTCAAAGCTGCTTTCTCGCCGCTCGTCCCGCTCGCTTCCATTGGTCTCCGCGGTGTGTTCAGCCACACGTCGCTCCCCTGGTAGAGCATGCGGGCCACGGAGATGTCGTAGTCCTCGATGAAGGCGATGCGGTGCCTGACGGAAGGGTCGCGCGAGAAACGCACGATCTGGGCGATCATCTCCTTGCCCAGGTCGTCGGCCGGGTGGGCTTTGCCGGCGAAGACAAGCTGCAGGGGCCGGTGTTCGTCGAGTAGAAGGCTGCGGAGACGGTCGGGCTGAGACAGCAGCAGGGTGGCGCGCTTGTAGGTGGCGAAGCGCCTGGAGAAGCCGATGATCAGGAAGCGGGGGTCGAAGACGTCGTCGGTCCAGGCCGCGTCGCTCACCGACACGCCGCGGTCCTGAAGGGATTTGCGCAGTCTTTCCCTGACGAAGTTCACCAACGCTTCACGGCCCTGATCCCTGGCCCGCCACAACTCGTCGTCGCGGGCGTCGTCAATCCGGGCCCACTCCTCTTCGCCGGCGTCGTCCCATGCCGGCGAGACGTACTTGGAGTAGAGGTCGTCCATCTGGGAGGAAACCCATGTCCGCCCGTGCACGCCGTTGGTTATGGATCCGATCGGGACCTCCTCCGCCGGGACGTGAGGCCACAGGGACTGGAACATCTCGCGGCTGGTCCGACCGTGGAGCCGGGCCACACCGTTGGATTTCCCGGCCAGGTGCAGTCCCATCACCGCCATGTTGAACGGATCCGACGGGCTCTCGCCGGGGAAGTGGCCCAGCGACATGAGGGTGTCGATGGACACGCCGCACTCTTGCGCCCAGGTCGCGAAGTATCTCTCCATGAGCTCGCGAGGGAAGCGATCGATCCCGGCCGGTACGGGTGTGTGCGTCGTGAACACCGTGCCGGACCGCACCGCCTCGATGGCCTCGTCCCACCTGAGACCCTGGGAAGTGATGAGCCGGCGGATCCGCTCGAGCCCGAGAAAGCCGGCGTGACCCTCATTGGTGTGGAACACCTGCGTGTTCACTCCGAGGGCGTCCAGCGCTCGTACCCCGCCGATGCCGAGCAGGATCTCCTGGCGGATGCGGTGCTCGGTACCGCCCCCGTAGAGCCGGTCGGTCACAGCCCGCAACTCGTGATCATTCGCGTCGACGTCGGCGTCGAGCATGTACAGCTTCACCCGCCCGACCTGGGCCAGCCAGATCTGCGCCTCCAGGGTGGCGCCCGCGATGTCGACGGCGATGCGCACCCCATCGACGAGCTCGAGCGCCATGCTGTGCGGATCGAGGAGCGGGTAGCGCTCTTCCTGCCAACCGTCGGAGTCGAGATGCTGGCGGAAATAACCCATCCGGTACATGAGGCCCACCCCTATTAGGGGCAGGCCCAAGCTGCCGGCCGCCTTCAGGTGGTCGCCCGCGAGAACCCCGAGGCCCCCCGAATACTGGGGCAGGGCCTCCGCGATTCCGAACTCGGGAGAGAAGTAGGCGACGCTGCGCAGTGGACTGGCGGGCGTGTTCTGGAACCAGCGAGGTGCCTCCAGATAGCGGCGCAGGTCGTCGTGCATCTCGCCGAGGAAGCCCATGAAGGCCGCATCGCCGGCGAGCTGATCGAGGCGTTGCCGGCCGACGAGACTTAGCAGGCGGACCGGATCGTGAAAGGTGAGCTCCCAGATCTGGGGATCCACCCAGCGGAACAAGTCGCGGGTCCGGTTGTCCCACGACCACCGGAGGTTGAAGGCCAGCTCTTGTAGCGGGATCAGCTCCTCGGGAAGTCGAGCCCGTACGGTGAAGCTGCGGAGAGCCCTCATGATGAGCAAAGCTACCGCGGGGCGGGCGCGGCGCCCGCCATGGGGGCCGTCGAGAAAGGGCGCGCCAAACCGCCGTTCGGGCCACGTAGCTTTGAAGGTGTGACCGGACACCTCGTGATCGAGGACGTCAGGCCCCGCACCCCGGGGGCAGGGCGCTTCGCCAAGGCCATCGTCGGAGAAGCTGTCACGGTCAAGGCGGTGATGTTCCGGGACGGTCACGACCCCATCGCCGGCCGGGTCCGGCTCTACTCAGGGGTTTCGCGAAGAGGCCGCCGGCTATCCCGCCGCCCTGAGAGCGAGGCCCCACTGGTCGCACGCGGAAACGACGAGTGGGAAGCGGTAGTGGTCCCCGCCCACGTCGGGCCCCACAGCATCGTGGTCGAGGGTTGGACAGATCGGGCCGGATCCAGTGAGCACCCAGACAGCGCACCCGACCTGACCGCGTCGGACCCGATGCCTCTGTGGGTTGACCGCGAAAGGGCCCTCGTCGGAGCCTGGTATGAACTGTTCCCACGATCGTTCGGTGGCTTCAAGGGAGTGGAGAGCCGCGTCCCTGAGCTGGCGGCCATGGGCTTCGACGTTCTGTACCTGCCGCCCATCCATCCGATCGGGGTCACCGCCCGCAAAGGCCGCAACAACTCGCTCGTAGCCGGGCCCGACGACCCGGGCAGTCCCTGGGCCATTGGGGGGCTGGAAGGTGGGCACACGGCCATCCATCCGGACCTCGGGACGGTTGACGACTTCATTCATCTGGTGGAAGAGGTGAAAGCCAACGGGATGGAGATCGCGCTCGATTACGCCCTTCAGTGCTCACCCGATCATCCCTGGGTGACGGAGCATCCGGAGTGGTACCACCACCGGCCGGACGGCACCATCGCCTGTGCCGAGAACCCACCGAAGATCTACCAGGACATCTACCCGCTGAACTTCTGGCCGCCTACCGAATCCGACCGGGTCGCCATGTGGAACGCCTGCAAGGACATCCTGGACCACTGGATCTCACTCGGTGTGCGGATCTTCCGGGTAGACAATCCTCACACGAAGCCGATCGCCTTCTGGGAGTGGGTGATAGCCGAGGTGCACAAGAATCAACCGGACGTGCTGTTCCTGAGCGAAGCGTTCACCCGGCCGAAGGTCATGGCTCGCCTGGCCGAAGCCGGGTTCAGCCAGAGCTACACCTACTTCACGTGGAGGACAGCGCAGCACGGAGAAGAGGGCCTGTGGGCCTACCTGGACGAGCTGGCCCACGGTCCCGTAGCTGACTACATGCGGCCCAACTTCTGGCCCAACACCCCCGACATCCTCTCCGGGCCGCTCCGGTACGGTCCACCGTCCGCCTTTGCCTTGCGGCTGGTCCTGGCCGCCACCATGAGCCCCTCCTACGGCGTGTACAGCGGGTACGAGCTGTACGAGAACCTGCCCGCATCGGAGCTGAACGAGGAATACCTGGACTCCGAGAAGTACGAGATCAAAGATCGGGACTACAGCCGCCCTGACAGCCTGGCTCCCCTGATGACCGTGCTCAACGACATTCGCCGACGTCACCCGGCCCTGCAACGTCTGCGCACCGTTCGCCTCCATCCCAGCTCCAACCCACAAGTGATCGCCTACTCGAAGCTGAGCGACGACGGCACCGATGCTGTCCTGACCGTGGTCAATCTCGATCCCTATTGGCCCCAGGACGCCATTCTCAGCATCGACCTCGGCGCATTGGGATTGCCGTCCGACCGCCCCTACCGTGTGTTCGACGAGCTCTCCGGAGACCGCTTCGAATGGTACGGCGCCAACCCGTACGTCCGCTTGGATCCGCCGGGTCGCGTCGCTCACATCTTCGACCTGAGGGCTCCCGGTGGACCGGACCGGCCCCAATGGTAAGTCCGTTCGTCGCACCTCAGTCTCGGTGGTATCAGACCGCCGTCTTCTACGAGATCCTGGTCAGGGGCTTCTACGACGGGAACGGTGACGGTACCGGCGACCTGGCGGGGATCACGGCCAAGCTGGACTACCTCCAGTGGCTAGGGGTGGACTGCCTCTGGCTGCTCCCCTTCTACCAATCACCTCTTAGAGACGGCGGCTACGACATCAGCGACTTCTGGACCATCCTCCCCGAGTACGGCGACCTGGCGAACGCCGTGGAGCTGGTCGAGGAGGCGCACAAGCGGGGAATCCGGGTTATCGCGGACCTGGTCATGAACCACACTTCGGATGAGCATCCGTGGTTCCTCGAGTCCCGCCTCGACCGCACCAACCCGAAAGCGGACTGGTACGTATGGCGGGATGACGATTCTGAGTACAGCGACGCCAGGGTGATTTTCGTCGACGCGGAGAAATCCAACTGGACCTTCGACGCGCAGCGGGGCCAGTACTACTGGCACCGCTTCTTCTCGCATCAGCCCGATCTGAACTATGACAACCCCGAGGTGGCTGACACCATGATCGACGTCTGCCGCTACTGGTTGGACATCGGCTTGGACGGCTTCCGTCTCGACGCCGTGCCCTACCTGTTCGAGCGGGAGGGCACCAACTGCGAGAACCTGCCGGAGACGCACGACTTCCTGCGCCGCTTGCGCAAAGAGGTCGATGCCCTGTACCCGGGCCGCGTGCTCCTGGCTGAGGCCAACCAGTGGCCTGAGGACGTGGTGGAGTACTTCGGCAAGGGAGACGAGTGCCATATGTGCTTCCACTTCCCGGTGATGCCCCGGATGTTCATGGCCGTGCGGCGTGAGCAGCGCTACCCCATCAGCGAGATCCTGGGCCGTACCCCGGAGATCCCCGAGGGCTGCCAGTGGGGCATCTTCCTGCGCAACCATGACGAGTTGACCCTCGAGATGGTCACCGACGAGGAGCGCGACTACATGTGGGCGGAGTACGCCAAGGATCCGCGCATGAAGCGCAATATCGGAATCGGCCGGCGCCTGGCTCCCTTGGTGGACAACGATCGCCGGGTGGCGGAGCTGCTTCACGCCTTGCTGTTCAGCTTTCCCGGTTCGCCCGTCCTGTACTACGGAGACGAGATCGCCATGGGCGACAACATCTATCTGGGCGACCGCGACGGGGTGCGGACGCCCATGCAGTGGTCCCCGGACCGCAATGCCGGCTTCAGCCGCGCCGACTTTGCACAGCTGTACCTACCTCCTCTGATGGACCCCGTCTATGGCTACCAGGCCGTGAACGTGGAGGCCGGGATGCGCGACTCGAGCTCCTTGCTGCACTGGATGAAAAGGATGCTGGAGGTGCGCAAGCAGCACGCGGTGTTCGGGATCGGCACGTTCGAAGTGATCACTGTCGAGAACCCGTCAGTCCTGGCGTATATCAGGAGCCTGCCGGCAAACGGCGCCAGCGAGGACGTCGGCGCCGAAGAGGGCGACCGCGGCCCCGACACCGTCCTGTGCGTGTGCAACCTCAGCCGCCTGGCCCAACCCGCCGAACTGCCGCTGCAGCGATGGGAAGGCAAGATCCCCATCGAGCTGCTCGGCCGGGTTCCCTTCCCGCGCATCGGTGAGCTCCCGTACTTCGTGACTCTGGCGCCCTACGGGTTCTACTGGTTCGACATCGTCGACCTGGCGCAAGGCCACCAGTAATGGGCGCTCTACCTCCGGGTCTGATGGAGCTCGTTCCGGACTATCTGGGGGCTCAACGCTGGTTCGCCGGCGTCGATGCGCCCCATCCAGACGTGGTGCAGCTCGAGAAGTTCACCGAGCTGTGGGTCGCCGACGACGGTGCCCACCGGTTATGGCAGGCGATCGTCTCGGCTGGTCCGCACAGGTATCAGCTCCTGCTCGGAGAGCGCCCGGCCGGGGAAGAGGCCGAGTTTCTACGCGGCCGGGAAGAAGCTGTGCTCGGCGCTGCCAGCAACGCCTACTTCTACGACGCCACCCTGGATTCCGAGATGGCCAAGATCCTCCTGAGCGTCGCCAGCGACGGCCGCGAGCAGGCCAGCTTTGCCCGCCAACTGGCGACCGAGCAGTCCAACACCTCGCTGGTATATGACGACCGCATCATCTTGAAGGTGTTCCGGCGCCTTCATACCGGGCGCAACCCCGACGTCGAAGTCACCACCGCCCTGGCCGCGGCCGGCTTCGAGTATCTGGCCCGGCCACTGGTTTCCTGGCGGGATGAAGAGTTCGATCTGGCCTTCGGACAGGAGTTCCTCGCCGGAGGCGCCGAGGGCTGGGCCCTCGCTGTCACATCGTTGCGCGACCTCTACAACGGCGAGTCTCGCAGCCCGGAGGAGGCCGGGGGTGACTTCTCGGCAGACGCCGAGCGCCTGGGCCGCGTGACCGCGGACATGCACCTGGCCCTGCAAGATGTCTTCGGGTCGGCTTCGGTCTCGGAAGCGGCCGATGCGTGGTCAGATCTCGTGGACGGTTTCGTGGCCCGCCTGCAGGAGGCGTCCGGCTCAGCGGGCATCGACCTGGCTGGGGCGGGGTCCTCTCTGGTCGCGAGCCTTCGCCGAGTGCGGGACCCGGGCACCTATACCCGGGTTCACGGTGACTACCACCTGGGCCAAGTCATGCGCACCGACGCCGGCTGGAGGGTTCTGGACTTCGAAGGTGAGCCGGCGAAGCCACTCGAGGAGCGAATCCGGCCGAGCTCTCCCCTGAAGGACGTGGCCGGCATGCTGAGGTCGTTCCACTACGCTGCGCGTCACGCACTGACCGAGCACCGCCAGACCGAATGGGACGATCTGCTCCCACTGGCGTCCGCGTGGGAGGCTCGCAATAGGCGGGCCTTCCTCGATGGGTATCAAGAGGTGGTGGACATTCAAGCCATCCTGCCGGAGCCGGCATCGGCGCCCCTGGTGCTCGCCGCCTTCGAACTCGACAAGGCTCTCTACGAGCTCGACTACGAGCGGGCCCATCGACCGGATTGGATGCCCATCCCGCTGGACGCCCTGGATCGCCTGATCCATGGGAGCGCGGATGCCTGACCGCCAGCTGGACCTGGTCGCGGCCGGGCGGCACGCCGACCCCCATCGTGTCCTGGGTCGCCACGGCGGCGTCATCCGGGCCTATCAACCCGAAGCGAAAGCCATGCGCCTGCTCGCGGGGCCGCGAGGCCGTGAGAAGCAAACCGAGATGACGAAAGTGCATCCCGGCGGAGTGTTCGAAGCTCCTATCTCCAAGGGAGTCAAGCGGTACCAGCTGGAAGCCGACTACAACCAAGCCGGAGGCGTCGCGACCTACCGTTTCGACGACGCCTATCGATCCTGGCCGACGCTGGGCGACCTCGACCTGCATCTGTTCGGGGAGGGACGGCACCGGCGCCTGTGGGAGGTCCTCGGGGCCCATCCGAGGGAGCACGACGGGATGACCGGAGTGTCCTTCGCGGTGTGGGCGCCGAATGCCAAGGCGGTCCGGGTCGTCGGGGACTGGAACTTCTGGGATGGCCGGGTCCATCAGATGCGGTCGCTGGGAGCGTCCGGGGTGTGGGAGCTGTTCATTCCCGGCGTTTCCGCCGGGGCCCGCTACAAGTACGAGCTGATCGGGGCTGACGACCGGCTCCGGCTCAAGACCGACCCGATGGCGTTTTTGATGGAGGAACCCCCAGCCACCGCCAGCGTGGTGCTGGACGACAACGACTACGACTGGGGTGACGGCCCCTGGATGGAGCGCCGGGCCGAGTCCAACGCGCTCCAGTCGCCTCTAGCTATCTACGAGATGCACCTCGGTTCGTGGCGCCACACGGACGGTGAGAACGGGCTGCGTAGGCCTCTTTCTTATCTCGAGCTGGCAGAGCAGCTACCGGACTATCTGCTCGATATGGGCTTTACCCACGTAGAGCTGATGCCGGTGGCCGAACATCCTTTCAGCGGGTCTTGGGGATACCAGGTTTCCGGCTATTACGCGCCGACGTCCCGGTACGGACGACCGGACGACTTCCGCGCCCTGGTCGATGCCCTCCACCAGCGCGGTATCGGTGTCATCGTCGACTGGGTGCCGGCGCACTTTCCCCGGGATGAGTTCGCCCTGGCCCGCTTCGACGGCACCGCGCTCTATGAGCACGGCGATCCAAGACAGGGGGAACACCCCGACTGGGGCACGCTGATCTTCAATTTCGGTCGCAACGAGGTGCGGAACTTCCTGGTGGCCAACGCTCTGTTCTGGCTCGAGCAGTACCACATCGACGGCCTGCGGGTTGACGCGGTGGCATCCCTCCTCTACCTCGACTACTCACGCGAGAAGGGACAGTGGATACCTAACCGGTTCGGCGGCCGGGAGAACCTCGAAGCGGTGGATTTTCTAAAAGAGGTGAACGAGGTGGTCTTCGGGCTCCACCCGGGGGCGACGATGGTCGCGGAGGAGTCGACGGCCTGGCCGGGCGTGTCCAGGCCTACCTACCTCGGCGGCCTGGGCTTCGGCTTCAAGTGGAACATGGGCTGGATGCACGACACCCTCGACTACTTCCATCACGATCCGGTTCACCGCAGGTTCCACCACGGCGAGCTGACCTTCGGACTGATCTATGCCTGGAGCGAGAACTTCATCCTCCCGCTGTCGCACGACGAGGTCGTGCACGGCAAGGGATCGCTGCTCAACAAGATGCCAGGCGACCGGTGGCAGCAACTGGCCAATCTCAGAGCTCTGTACGCCTGGATGTGGGCTCATCCGGGCAAACAGCTGTTGTTCATGGGGGCGGAACTGGCGCAGGAGCGGGAATGGAACCACGACAGTGAACTCGACTGGTGGGTCCTGGACCAATGGGCCGATCACCGCCGCGTCCGGAACCTGCTCAGAGACCTGAATCGGATCTATCGATCCCAACCGGCCTTGTGGGAGGAGGACTTCCGGCCGGAGGGATTCGAGTGGATAGACGCCGATGACTCCGACCAGAGCGTGATCTCCTTTGTCCGCCGGCGAACCGGTGGCGGGTCCGACGGAGCGGTGGTCTGCGTTGCCAACCTGACCCCGGTGCCGCGCCAGGGCTACCGGATGGGCCTACCCGCCCCCGGGCTTTGGCTCGAACTCGTCAACACCGACGCGTCCGAATGGGGTGGAAGCGGCATCGGAAACTTCGGAGCTGTTCACACCGAAGACCAGCCGTGGCACGGGCGGCCGTGGTCGGCGCCAGTGACCCTTCCGCCTCTGTCGGTGCTGTGGCTATCTCAGCGGTCGTCAGTGATCGCTTGAAATTTCGTGATTCTTGATCGCATTCCCAATATTCTGTAGGTGTGCGGGCAGTTTCGAGAGGCAGACACGCTGGTCGGCCGCCCTGGTGGGTTCGCTGGTGGGCTATAACGGCGGCGGCGGTGCTGGTATGCGGGGGGATAGCCGCGGCCGTGGCCGCGGCCACCCAGGGTCCGAGTGCGGCCGCAGTGAAGGCTCAGAAGGCCAAGGTCGGCGGCGGCCACAGCGGCCTATCAGGCCGCAGCCCGCCGGCAGACCCAGAGCCAGCTGGTGGCCCACCTCAGCGTCTCTCCCGGCCAGGGCGCATCCAACGTGGCCCTCGATACTCCGGTGTCGGTAACGGCCGGTTTCGGCACCCTCACCTCGGTGATCGTCCATGACGCAGCAGGCGCACAGCTGACCGGCAGCCTGAACGCGGCGGGTACGCAGTGGGTCACCAATCAAGCCCTGGTACCGACGACTACATATCGCGTCGACGCCACTGTCACGAGCCCCGACGGGGTCAGCACCAGCATCGCTTCCGGCTTCGCCACGTTGACGCCGGTCGCGCCCGTGACCGCGACGGCGTATCCCTCCAGCGGGGCGATCGTGGGAGTAGGCCAGCCGATCGTCGTAACCTTCGACCATCCCATCAACTCCGCCGCCCAGCAGCAGGCGGTGATATCGCACCTGACCGTGACGGAGTCGCAACCGGTGCCCGGGGGATGGCACTGGTTCAGCCCGGACGAACTTCATTTCCGGCCGGCGAACTTCTGGCCTGCGGGCGAGCGGGTCAGCGTCTCGGGGAGCCTGGACGGCTGGTACGCCGGCAACGGCCTCTGGGGTTCGGGCCGGATCGACCGAGTCCTTCTCAGTGGGAGACGCCCGGATCTCCTATGCCAATCTGGCCAGACGATGAGATGACCGTCACGCTGAACGGCAAGACCGTCGCCGACCTACCCCATCAGCGGCGGTCGTACCCAGTACCCGACCATGGACGGGATCCATATCGTGCTCGACAAGGAGCCCGTGGTGCACATGGTGTCCTCCACCGTCGGGATTCCGGTCAACTCCCCCAACGGGTACGACGAGTACGTCTACAACGATGTGCACATCTCCGACAGCGGGGAGTACGTGCACGCCGCGCCCGTGGTCGGTGTACGCCCAGGGCGTCACGAACGTGTCGCACGGGTGCATCAACCTGGGCCCTAGCAACTCCCTGGACTTCTACAACTTCAGCGAGACCGGCGACGTGGTGGAGGTGACGGGCGGCCCCCGGCCGCCGGTGGCGGGCGACCACGGCGTGATGGACTGGACCACCCCGTGGAGCGAATGGACGCCCGGCCGGGTCGTCGCGCGGCCCCGCCGTCGACCACGACCACCACCGTGACGCCGGCCGTGGCGGCCAGCGTGGCACGCCCGCCGGATGCCACCTCCGCGACCAGCACCAAGGCCGATCCCAGCACCGCCACCTCCTGGTAGGCGGGCGGCGCCGTGCTCTAGGCGGGAGCGGTTACCTCGGCTCTGAGATCGTCGGCGGCCGTCTCCGGGCGGCACCACGTTGATGAGGACGCCCGAGCCCATCTCGAATCCGCCCCGGGTCGAGATCTTGGGCATCAGGTGCACGTGCCAGTGGAAGTCGGCATTCGAGGCGGAAAGGCGCCGAGTGGAACATGATGTTGTAGGCCACGTCGCCCAAGCTCGAGCGCAGCGCGGCCAGGGCCTACTGGACCGAACGCCCGATGGCGGCCAGGTCACTGCCGTCGGCGTCGTGCAGGTGCGGCTCGTGGTGATGGGGGACGATCAGCATCTCGTAAGGGGTGCCGCTCCAGAAGGGGCAGATCATGGCGACCCGATCATCGGCGTACACCACCCGGTGGCGCGGCCTCCTCTTCGGCCTCGATGCACCGCGCAGAGCAGGCAGTTGCCCTGGAAGCGGGCGAAGCCGGCCAGCTCGTTGGCGGCCTCTCCGGGGATGAAAGGCATCGACAGAAGCTGGCCGTGCGGGTGCTCGATCGACGCCCCGGCCTCCCTGCCGCTGTTCACCACCGCCTGGCTGTAGCGCAGTCCAGCCGTCGGGGAGTGTTGCGTCCATCCGATCCCGCAGCGCTTCCATGACGAGAGCGGAATGAGGCTCGCTCAGGTCGGCCCAACTGGCGTTGTGGTCGGGGGACAGGACCAGGACCTCGTGGATCCCGCTCGCCGGTGCCTGGGTGTACACCGGACCCAGATGGGTGACCACCATGGGCTCGTTGCCGCTGAACGCCGGGTAGAGGTTGGGGACGACCCTCACCTCCCACCTGCCGTCGGGGCCGTAACTCTCGAGCGCCGGCGGTATCTCGCCCTCGCGGCCGGGGCAGAAGGGGCAGGGCCGCTGCGGGTCATCCTCGACCGGAAGGCGCCTCGGCAAGAAGTCCGATGGTCGCTGGGAGCGCTCCCCGGCGATCACGACCCAGCGGCCCGTCATCGGGTCGAGCCGAGCTGGCTCATGACCAGGTCGGGGAGTCACGAAGGATGATCACACCGCGAAGGTACCGCTGCTAGCACGCTGTCGCGATGCACCCCCCGCCGTTGACCGCCGGCGCGGCTCCAGGCGGCACGTCAGTTTCGCCCACCGACATCCGATTCCCGCGTCGGCCGAAGTAGTTAGTGGAGCGGTATCGCTACGCTGTCGGGTCGTGCTGGCGTATCTCGACCACGCCGCCACCGGACCTCTCAATCCCGCCGCGGCTGCCGCCATGGGCCCCTGGATAGCGGCCGGTTCGGCAACCCTTCCGGGTCCCACCAGGTGGCCCGGGCCGCCCGCGCCGCCGTCGACGACGCCCGAGACCGGATGGCCGCGCTTCGTGGGGGTCGAGCCGGGGGGCATCATCTTCACCTCAGGAGGCACGGAGGCTGACAACCTGGCCGTCCTCGGTGCCGCGGGCATCCGGCCGGGGCCGCTCGTGATCAGCGCGGTCGAGCACCCGGCTGTCATGCGAGCCGCCCTGGCGAGCGGGCAGGAGGTGAGGCTGATCCCTGTGGGCCGAGATGGCCTGCTCGACCTCGAAGGACTGCGCCGTCTGCTCGATCCCGACGTCGCACTTGTGTCGGTGCAGCTGGCCAACAACGAGACCGGGGTCATCCAGCCCCTGGATCAGATCGCCCGCCGGGTGCGGAAGCTGGCCCCCGCCGCCCTCCTTCACACCGACGCCGTTCAGGCGCGGTGCCTGGATGGACCTGACCGAAGCGACAGCTGCGGCGGATCTGATCAGCCTCAGCGCCCACAAGCTCGGCGGCCCGCAGGGCGTCGGGGTTCTCGCGACCCGGGGCCGGCCAGTGCTGCGTCCCGTTCTGCATGGCGGTGGGCAGGAACGCGAACTCAGGAGCGGTACTCACAACGTGGCCGGCATCGTCGGCTTCGCCGCCGCCGCCGAGGCCGCCCGGGCTGCCAGGGAGGAGGATTCGGCTCGGGTCCGGGCCATGCGGGACGGCCTGGCCGCGCGCCTTGCAGGCGAGGTGCCCGCAACCGTCGAGACGGCGCGCGAACGCCCCCCGCCTTCCCGGCCACATCCACCTGCGTTTCGAAGGAATCGAGAGCGAATCCCTCTGGTGTTGCTCGACGAGGCCGGGGTGTGCGCGTCGGCCGGGTCGGCCTGCGCCAGCGGGGCGGTCGAGCCGAGCCCGGTCCTCATGGCGATGGGCGTCACCAAGGAGGATGCTCTCTCCAGCCTGCGGTTGACCCTCGGCGCCAGCACCACGCAGGAAGAGGTTGACTGCGGCCGCGCGAAGTGGTGCCGGCTGCAGTGCTGACCCTCAGAGGTCGCTGACGTGCGCGTCCTCGTCGCCATGTCAGGCGGCGTAGACTCCTCGGTTGCGGCGGCCCTCCTCGTGGTCGGCGGACACGACGTGGTCGGCGCCACCATGAAGCTGTGGGGGGGCACATCCGACACCGGATGTTGCTCCGTCGCGGACGTCGACGACGCCCGCCGGGTCGCCCAGCAGCTGGGGATCGCCCACCACGTGTTCAACTTCTCCGACGACTTCGACCGCCACGTGGTCGGGCCGTACGTAGCGGATCACGCCGCCGGGCGGACCCCAAACCCGTGCATCGAGTGCAACCGGCGCCTCAAGTTCGACCGCCTGCTCGAACGAGCCGTCCAGCTCGGGTTCGACGCGGTAGCAACCGGGCACCACGCCCGCGTCACCCAGGTCGCCGCTGGGTCGTGGCGACTGCGCCGAGGGGCGGATCCCGCCAAGGATCAGTCCTACGTGCTGTACATGCTGGGCCAGGATCAGCTGGCCCGGATTCTGCTGCCCGTCGGACACCTGATGAAAACAGAGGTGCGGGCGCAGGCCACGGGGCTGGGGCTGCGAACGGCCACCAAGCCTGACAGTCAGGACGTGTGCTTCATAAGCCGGCGGGGCGGCCGCGAAGCGTTCCTGGGAGACCGCATCCCTCTGCGCCCCGCCCACCTGGTCGACATGGCTGGAGCCCCCATCGGCGAGTTGCCCGCGGTGGAGCTGGTGACGGTCGGCCAGCGCCGCGGCCTCGGCTCACCGGAAGCCGGAGGCCGGCGCTACGTGGTGGCCGTTGACAGCCCCTCGGCCACGGTCACGGTTGGCCCGCTCGACGCCCTTTTGCTTCACGAGATCGAGGTCGTTGAGCCCGTGTGGGTGGACGGCCCGCCTGACCCGGATGAGCGGCTCCTGGTACAGATGAGCGCCCACGGACGGCCGGTCCAGGGTCGGTGGGCCGACGGGACTGTTGTCGTCGAAGAGCCGGTGCGCCGGGTGGCGCCGGGACAGAGCGTCGTTCTCTACCGCGGCGACGTTGTTGTCGGCGGAGGTGTGGCGGCCTGGCAGAGCGCCATCGCGCGCATGCGGGCCATCCGTCTCAGGACTCGTCGGGTGTCGCAGCGCTGTGACGATCGGCCCGTCCAACGCAGGCCGGCGGCGCCGGCCTGGCGCTGCGGCCGACGGGCCTCGGGCCGAGGCAGTTACGGGAGCAGATCGACTACCACACCAGGCGATACTTCGTCGACGACGATCCTGAGATCACCGACGCCGAGTTCGATGCGTTGGTGACGGAGTTGGCCACGCTGGAGCGCGATCACCCCGAGGCTCGCAGTCCCGGACTCGCCCACCCAGACCGTCGGCGGCCTGGCCTCACCGCTCTTCGCGGAGGTCAGGCATCTCACGCCGATGATGTCGCTCGACAAGACCAACAGTTACGAAGACCTGCTGGCCTGGGCCAAGCGCATGGACCGCTTCATCACCGGCGAGGTCGCTTACACCTGCGAGCTCAAGATCGACGGGCTGGCCATGAGCCTGCTCTACGAGGGCGGCCGCCTGGTCCGTGCTGCCACCCGAGGTGACGGCGAGGTCGGCGAAGACGTGACCGCCAACGTTAAGACGGTCGAGGCCATTCCGCATTCCTTGTCCGGCCAGGCCCCGGACGTGGTCGAGGTTCGGGGCGAGATCTACATGCCGGTCCCGGCGTTCGACGAGCTGAACAAGAGACAGGTCGAGACCGGGGCCCGGGTCTTCATCAATCCGCGCAACGCGGCCGCCGGGTCACTGCGCCAGAAAGATCCCGGCGTGACCGCCGGTCGCGAGCTCGGCTTCTGGGCTTACCAACTGGGTTCGGTGGAGGGAGGGCCGGAGTTCGCCCATCACACCGAGACCTTGGATTGGATGCGGTCCGCTGGTTTTCCTGTGAACCCGCACATATCCCTGGTCCACGGCCTGGAGGAAGTCGACGCCTACTGCCGGGACTGGCTGATCGCGACGCCATTCCCTTCCCTACGAGATCGACGGCACCGTGATCAAGGTCGACGGCCTGGCGCAACGGCGCGAGCTGGGCTCCACGTCGCGAGCACCCCGCTGGGCCATCGCCTACAAGTTCCCTCCGGAGGAGAAAACAACGCTCCTGAAAGGCATCATGGTGTCGATCGGCCGCACGGGCAAGGCAACCCCGTTCGCCATGCTCGAGCCGGTCGTAGTCGGCGGAGCGAAGGTCTCCCTGGCTACTTTGCACAACGAGGATCAGGTCCGGATCAAAGACGTCCGTCCCGGCGATACGGTCGTCGTGCGCCGGGCCGGGGACGTCATCCCGGAGGTACGCGGTCCGGTCTTGGCGCTGCGGCCCGAGAGCCTGGAGCCTTGGACCTTTCCCACCGTGTGCCCTGTGTGTGGCCAGCCGCTGATGCGCAGCAAGGGGGAGAGCGACACATATTGCGTCAACGCCGAGTGCCCCGGGCAGCGCATCCAGCGGATCGCCCACTTCGCGTCAAGGGGCGCCATGGACATCGAGCATCTCGGCGAGCGAACCGTGTGGCAGTTCTCCGAAGCCGGGCTGTTGCGCGACGTGGCCGACATCTATGACCTCGATTTCGAACAGGTGGCCACGTTCGAGGGTTGGGGCGAGACCTCCATCGCCAACTTGCAAGCAGCGATCGACGCTTCCCGGCACCGACCGCTCGCCAACCTTCTGGTGGGTCTGTCCGTCCGCCATCTCGGTGCCACCGGGAGCCAGATCCTCGCTCGCCACATGCGACATCTCGATCGCATCATGGAGGCGAGCGCCGAAGAATTGGGCGCGGTCGAAGGGATCGGTCCCATCATCGGCGCCAGCGTGCAGCAATTCTTCGCCCTCGAGGGCAATCGCCACCTCGTGGCGCGGTTGCGGGCGGCCGGGCTCAACTTCGAGGGACCGGGCGCCCCTGAGTCACCCCAGGTCCTGGCCGGTATGTCGATAGTCGTGACCGGAACGCTGGAAGGCTGGTCGCGAGAAGATGCCGAGGCGGCCATCAAGGCACGGGGCGGGAAGAGCCCCGGAAGCGTGTCGAAGAAGACCACTGCGGTCGTGGCCGGCTCCGAACCGGGCGCGGCCAAGCTGACCAAGGCCGCCGAGCTGCGGGTGCCCCTCCTCAACGAGGCGGGCTTCGCCCATCTGCTCAAGACGGGGGAGCTCCCCGCCAACGCTGCGGAGGGGTCCGCGTCCTCGTAAGCACGCCGAAGTAGCCTGCTGCCGTGGCGACGCCGCGCATCGCCGATTCGGTGGGCCGCGTCCTCGGTGACCGCTACCGCCTGACTCGCCCGCTGGGAGTGGGCGCGTCGGCTCACGTCTTCGTAGCCGAGGACGTGAGTTTGGGACGGCGCGTCGCCATCAAGGTCCTGCATCCGGCTCTCGCCGGCGACGAAGGGTTCCTGCGCCGGTTCCGGGCCGAGGCCCAGGTGGTCGCCAGCTTGAGGCACCCCAACATCCTCACCGTGTTCGACTGGGGTGAAGACGGCGGTTCCCCGTACCTGGTGATGGAGCTGCTCGAGGGCGGGAGCCTGCGATCCCTGCTCGACAGGGGCATCCTGCTAACGGCCGAACAGGCCGCGTCAGTCGGTTCGGACGCCGCCCGGGCCCTCGACTACGCCCATCGCCGCGGCCTGGTCCACCGCGATATCAAGCCGGCCAATCTGATCTTCGACGACGAGGGCCGGGTCACCGTGGCCGATTTCGGCCTGGCCCGGGCGTTGGCCGAAGCGACATGGACCGAACCGGCCGGGGCCGTGGTCGGAACGGCGCGGTACGCGGCGCCCGAACAGGTGCGCGGAGAGAAGCTCGACAGCCGCGCCGACGTGTACGCCCTCGCCCTCGTGCTGGTAGAAGCCACGACGGGAACCGTCCCCTTCGCGACCGACACCACCCTGGGGACCTTGATGGCCCGGGTGGACCGGCCGCTGACAGCGCCCAAGGCCGCCGGTCTCCTGGTCCCTGTCCTGGAGGCGGCGGGCACCATCGATCCATCCGAGCGACTGGACGCAGCTGCCTTCGCCCATGAGCTGGATCGGTTGGCAGCGCGCCTCCCGGTTCCGGCGCCGCTTCCGCTCGCCGGCCCGGTGTACACCGGACGGGTCGAAAGCGACGCGGCCAGCCCGACTGAGTACCCCCGCCGGCCGAAGCTTTTCGACGTGGAGGCGGCCGACGCAGCCCAGGGCGCGGCCGGGGTTCAGGCCGCCGACGGTGGTCCCGGCCCCTCGGCCCCGATCTCGGGGCGGGCCTCGGCCGGGCCAATTTTGTCGCCGGGTTCGTCCGCTACGGCCACCCCGCCGCCGACCTGGATTCCACCACCTTCAACGGGCCAGGAGACAGAAAGCCTCGACCGGGACCGCCGCGGTCGCCGGCGCCTCCGGATGGCGGCGTTGATCACGGCCGCCGTCCTCCTCCTCGCGGCGGGGGGCGCGGTGGCCTTCGAGGCGATCCGTGTCGTGGTTCCTTCTCACCCGGTGCCGCGTGTCATCGGCGACACGGAATCACAAGCCCGGGCCACCCTGGATCAGGTTCACCTGAAGCTGAAGGTCGGCCCACCTCGGTATTCGAGCGCCCTGTCCGGAACGGTGATCTCGCAGAGCCCGCAGGTTGGTCGGCTGAAAGAGGGCCGGTCAGTGTCAGTCGTCCTGTCCCGAGGCCCGCAGCCGGTCGAGGTGCCCCGGAACCTCGCCAGCCTGAGCGAGAGCGCCGCCGCCGCGGTGCTCCAGACTCTCGGTCTCAAGGTGGGGTCGGTCCAGCACCAGTACAGCCTGACGGTCCCCGCTGGCTATGTGATCAGCAGCTCGCCTGATCAGGGGACCCTGCTGCCGGGCCAGCCGGTGTCCATCGTCGTGTCAGCCGGCAAGCCCATCGTGGCCGTGCCGGCTCTCACCGCTGCTTCGTCTGCCTCTTTCGCTGCCGCCGAAGCCGCTCTGGCTGCTGTTCACCTGACCGCGACCCAGGTGGACCAGTACAGCAGCACGGTACCCAAGGGACAGGTGATAGGGACCGTGCCGCCGGCGGGGACTCAGGTGAGAGTCGGATCCGAGGTCACAGTCCAGGTGTCCAAAGGGCCGCAAATGGTGGCCGTGCCTAACGTGGCCCGGGACTCCGTCAGCCAGGCCACCCAGACCTTGGAAGCCGCCGGCTTCTCGGTCAGCGGAGTAACCGGCAACCCGACCGCCACCGCCACCGGTACGTATCCACCGGAGGGCACCCTCCTGGTGATCCACTCGTCGGTTCAGATAATCACCGGCTGAGGGGCGGTGTTTGGTCACCTACCCAGCGCGATACCTTCGCGCTTGAGGAGGGCGGCGAACCGGCCCAGCGAACCCCAGCCGCTAGCGGAGGTGTCGCCGCCCGCCTCGATATGGGCCATCGATCCCGGTGCGAAAGGCCCACTAGATGGTGATGGCCTGGATCCGCTTGACCAGTTCGGCGGCGCCGGGATCGGACGAGCTGCCGGCGGCTCCCGCCTGCAAGGCGATCATCTTGGTGATGTCACCGTCGACCTTTATCCGGCCGCCCAAGAAGGCGTTCATGGCTGCCTGGGCGTCTCCGTCGATGAGTATGGCCTTGGCCGTGTCGTAGTTCAGTGTGACCGTCAGATCGGGCGATTCCACGTGACCGGTATCGATTTCCAACTGCCCAGACGAAGTGTCCACGTGAGCCTGGATCACGCCGTCCCCGAACGGCACTTCGTTGATGATCTGGTTCATGCGGACCGTTACGGGGATCTTCGGTACCCGGTCCCTGTACTCCTCGCGGATCTTCCGGCTCTCCGCCAGCCACTCTTCGCTGAGAAACGGGTACTGGTTCAACGTCACGACCCCCCCACTCCAGACCGATGCGAACATAACGGCTGAAAGGTAGCGCGGCCCTCCCCAATCCCGCAGGCTCCCGCGGGAGCCCCGCCTAGCATGGCGGCATGGCGTCCCGAATATCGATCTCCGACGTAGCCCACGTGGCCCGCCTGGCCCGGCTGCAGCTTACGGATGACGAACTGGGGCGATTCACTGAGCAGCTAAGCGCCGTCCTCGAGCACGCTCGTGACGTGCAAGCGCTAGATCTGGCCGGAGTGCCTCCGACCGCTCACCCCCTGCCCCTCGTGAACGTCTTCCGGGACGACGTTGAGGTGCAGTGCCTCGACCGGGAGGAGGTGCTCGCGCAAGCCCCGGACGTCGAATCCGACCGCTTCCGGGTGCCCCGGATCCTCGGAGACGCGCCGTGACCCCGGTCAGGCCGGCGGGAAGCGAGCTCCGCTCGGCGCACGACATAGCCACCTCCGTCCGGGCCGGTTCGCTCGGCGCCCGCGCCGCCCTGGAGGAGTACCTGGATCGGGTCGATTCCCACGAAGCGGATGTGCACGCCTTCAATCTGGTGCAGGCCGACTCCGCCCGAGAAGCCGCCGATGCGATCGATGCGGCAGTGGCCGCCGGCCGCGACCCCGGCCCGCTGGCCGGGGTCCCGATCGCCCTGAAGGACAACCTCTGCACCCGGGGTGTCCCCACCACATGTTCCTCACGGATTCTCGGGTCGTGGCGGCCCCCCTACGACGCCACGGTCGTCAAGCGAGTGGTTGCCGCCGGCGGAGTGGTCGTCGGCAAGACCAACCTGGATGAGTTCGCCATGGGATCGTCTACCGAGAACTCGGCTTTCGGCCCGACCCGGAACCCGCACGACCTCGGCCGGGTGCCCGGCGGCTCCTCCGGGAGGAAGTTCGGCGGCAGTGGCTGCTGGTTTCTCCGCCCTGGCGCTCGGGTCGGACACGGGCGGATCCATTCGCCAGCCGGCCGCCCTCTGCGGCGTGGTCGGAGCCAAACCCACCTATGGGATGGTGTCACGGTACGGGCTCATCGCCTTCGCCAGCTCCCTCGACCAGATTGGCCCATTGGCCCGCTCGGTCACCGATGCCGCGCTCCTCCTCGACGCCATATCCGGACCCGATCCCGCCGACTCGACGTGCCTCAGGGAGGGCGCCCCGAGCGCCTCGGCCCGGCTGGACCGCGGCGTCGACGGTTTACGAATCGGTTTGGTGAGCGAATTGGTGGCGGCTGAGGGCATGTCGCCTGACGTGGTGGCTCGCACCCGGGAGGCGGCCGAGGCGCTCGCCGCTGCGGGTGCCAAGGTGGACGAGGTCAGCGTGCCGGCGGCGGTGTACGGCCTGTCGGCGTACTACCTCATCGCCCCCGCGGAGGCGTCGTCGAACCTGGCTCGATACGACGGGGTCCGGTACGGGCTGAGAACCGGATCGGGTCGAGGCAGTGGTGACATCACGGACATGTATCTCCAGACGCGCTCGGCCGGTTTCGGTGCGGAGGTGAAAAGGCGGATCATGCTCGGCACCTACGCGTTGTCGGCCGGCTACTACGACGCGTTCTACGGCCAGGCCCAACGGGTTCGGACGCTCATCATCAGCGACTTCGATGCCGCCTACGAGACCTTCGACGTCCTGCTGGCGCCGACCGCCCCGAGTACTGCGTTCGAGATGGGGGCCAAGACAGCCGATCCTCTCACCATGTACCTCAACGACGTTTGCACCATCCCCTCGAACCTGGCCGGCCACCCGGCCATAAGTGTTCCCTACGGCGCCGGTGATGACGGGCTACCCGTCGGAGTGCAGGTGCTGGCCCCGGCCCTCAGCGAGACGTTGATGTTCCAGGTCGCCGCCGCCCTCGAGGCGTGCGCTCCGCCCATGCGGCTGCCCTCCATCCTCGAGCGCGGAGGGCGGCCATGACCGCGACCGTGACCGACTGGGAAACCGTCATCGGCCTGGAGGTCCACGCCGAGCTGCGCACCCGGACCAAGCTCTTCTGCGGGTGCCGCAATAGCTTCGGCGAGGAGCCTAACGTCAACATCTGCCCTGTGTGTCTTGGCCTGCCTGGCTCATTGCCGGTACTCAACCGGACCGCGGTCGAGTACGCCATGAGGATAGGCACGGCCTTGCACTGTGAGATCAGGCCGTCGATCTTCCATCGCAAGAACTATTTCTATCCCGACATGCCCAAGGACTACCAGATCAGCCAGTACGACCTCCCGATCAACGTGCAGGGGTGGCTGGACCTCCCCGACGGCCGCCGGGTGGGCATAGAGCGTGCGCACCTGGAGGAGGACACCGGCAAGACCACGCACGTCGGGGGCGGTGGTCGCATTCACGAAGCGGACTACTCCCTGGTGGATTACAACCGGGCCGGCGTCCCTCTGGTGGAGATCGTCAGCGCACCGGACATTCGCAGCGCCGAGCAGGCCCGCTCCTATGTCGATGAGCTCCGGGCCATCCTGGTCGCCACGGGTGCTTCTGACGGCAAGATGGAGGAGGGATCGCTCCGGGTCGACGCCAACGTTTCGGTCCGGCCCGCCGGTTCGGCCGAGTTCGGCACCCGCTGCGAGATCAAGAACATGAACTCTATGCGGTCACTGGGCCGGGCCATCGAATACGAGGCGGCCCGGCAGGTGTCGGTCCTGACCGAAGGCGGCAGGGTGGTGCAGGAGACCAGGCACTGGGACGAAGGCGCCGGTCGCACCGGGTCCATGCGCTCCAAGGAGGAGGCCTACGACTATCGGTACTTCCCTGAACCCGACCTGGTTCCCGTAGAGCCCTCGGACCAATGGATCGCGTCAGTGGCCGACTCCATGCCCCGCTTGCCGGCTGAGCGGCGCGCGGTGGTGGGCGGGGTGTCCGGGATGGCACCGGAATCGGACCCGGTGGTGACAGTCGTCCGTCTGGGTCTTGACGGGTACATCGCCACTCTCGTCGAAGGCGGCGGGGGGGAGAAGGAAGCAGCCATCGCGGTACGGCGCCTGGCCAATGAGGTGGCGGCGGACATCGAATCGTCCGGCCGGCTCACACCGCCCGCCTTCGCCCGGTTGGTGCACCTGGAGGCCGACGGATCGCTCACGCCGGCGCAGGCCCGGACCGTTCTCAAGGACCTGCTCGACTCCGGCGGAGACCCGGATGAGATTGCCGCCCGCCATGGTTTCGAGGCCATGGCCGCCGGAGACCTGGAGGCGGTGCTCGATGAGGTCATATCGGCCCACCCCGATGAATGGACCCGTTACTCAGCGGGTGAAGACAAGCTGATGGGCTTCTTCATCGGGCAGGTGAAGTCGGCCACGGATGGCCGGGCCGACCTGAAGGTAGCTTCGGCGCTGTTGCGATCGCGCCGGGACTAGAGCGGGGGAAGGGCAACTCGCCCCCTATCGCTCCAGGGTGTAGTTGACCTGGCCTTCCTTATTGATCACGGTCGTGGTGACTTTTCGAGGCCGCGGCAGCTGCGGGAATTCGGCCGAACAGGTTATGGTGCCGCCGACGGCGACGACCGCCAGCGTCCGGGGACCGCAATCAATGGTAGATGGACGGTAGCCCGTGTTGGTTTGGATGCTGTCGCTGAGGAAACTGGTCAGCGAAGCGATCGGGATGATGGCGTCGCGCGGTACGACCTGGTACCGCCCGTCCGAACCGGTCACCGTCCCGTCCAGTTCGAGGTGCTGTCCGTCGAGGACGGTCGTGCACACGAAGGAAGTGCCTTTACTGGCCTGGACGCCTGGAGGGCAAGAAACCGGGGGCCCGGGTTTGATGTTGTAGGACTTGGCCAGCTGGGCCGAGATCCCACGGGCCACGCTGGGCCCGCTGAGAGTGTGGTGGGGGCCGACGGAAACCCCACAGGCGGAGAGGCACGCCAGGAGGCCGGCCACCCCCACCAGCGCGCTCAGTTTCCGCATCATCTGATGGTACCCCGGTACCCCCTCCGGTCCTGGGCACCTATGGTGTGCCAATGGCCAATGACATGAAGCCGCGCAGCCGGGAGGTCACCGACGGCTACGAGCGGGCCCCGGCCCGAGCCATGCTCCGGGCGATCGGTATGACCGACGACGACTGGGGAAAGCCGCAGGTGGGGGTGGCGTCCTCGTGGAACGAGGTGACGCCCTGCAACATGCCCCTGGACCGGCTGGCCAAGCAGGCCAAGGAAGGCGTGAGGGAAGCAGGGGGCTATCCGATCGAGTTCGTGACCATCGCGGTGTCGGACGGGATTTCTATGGGCGGCGAAGGCATGAGAGCGTCGCTCGTCAGCCGCGAGGTCATCGCGGATTCGGTCGAGACGGTGATGCACGCCGAACGCTTCGACGCCATGGTGACCTTCGCCGGATGTGACAAATCTCTGCCCGGCATGATGATGGCGGCAGCCCGCCTGGACCTGCCGTCGGTGTTCCTCTACGGGGGATCCATCCTGCCGGGCAAAGGGCCCCACGGGGAGGCGCTCGACATCGTGAGCGTGTTCGAGGCAGTCGGCGCCAAGGCGGCCGGAAAGCTCACCGATCAGGAACTGGCCTTCATCGAGCGGAACGCCTGTCCCACTATCGGCAGCTGCGCCGGCATGTTCACCGCCAACACCATGGCCTCCGTCTCCGAGGCGCTGGGCTTGGCCCTGCCGGGGTCTGCTTCGCCGCCAGCGGTCGACCCGCGCCGGGATGACTTCGCGTTCGAGTCGGGTCGGGCGGTGGTGCGACTGCTCGAGGCCGGTATCAGGCCCCGACAGATCCTGACCAAGGATGCCTTCGAGAACGCCATCGCGGTGACGATGGCTCTTGGCGGCTCGACGAACGCGGTGTTGCACCTGCTGGCGATCGCCCACGAGGCCCGCGTCGATCTCAGTCTCGACGACTTCGACCGCGTGGGCCGGCGAGTTCCCCACATCGCCGACACCAAGCCACACGGTCGCTACCACATGGTGGACGTGGATGGCGTTGGGGGAGTCCCCATGGTTATGCGAGCGCTGCTCGAAGCGGGGTTGCTGCACGGGGGCTGTCTCACCGTGACGGGCCGGACAGTTGCCGAGAATCTGGACACTTTCGGCGCGGCGGCCCCCGATGGGAAAGTCGTCCATCCGCTCTCCGATCCCATCCACACCGACGGCGGCATCGCCATCCTGCGGGGGTCGCTGGCTCCGGAAGGCGCCGTCGTGAAGGTCGCCGGTCTCGACCAAGAGCGGTTCGAGGGCGTGGCCCGTGTGTTCGACGGCGAGGACCAAGCCATGGAGGCCATCCTGGCCGGAACCATCTCTCCCGGCTCGGTCCTCGTCATCCGGTACGAGGGGCCGAAGGGCGGCCCGGGTATGAGGGAGATGCTCGCGGTGACGGGGGCCATGAAAGGCGCCGGCCGGGGGGCCGACTGCGCTCTGGTCACCGACGGTCGCTTCAGCGGGGGGACCCACGGTTTCTGCGTCGGACACGTCGCTCCTGAGGCGGTAGATGGAGGGCCTATCGGTCTGGTATCGGACGGCGATCGGGTCGTCATCGACGTCCCTTCGAGGGCCATTGACCTCCTGGTGGAGCCGGCGGAACTGGACCGGCGCCGCTCGGGCTGGAAGCTACCAACACCCCGCTACTCGACCGGCGTCCTCGCCAAGTACGCCCGGTTGGTCACCGGCGCTGAGAGGGGAGCCGTCACCGAGCCCTGAACGAGTGGCGAGCCCTTTGGCGCCTTCACCCGGCGCGGGTGCGCGCCCTCGAGACGTAGTCCGCTCGCACGTAGGCCAGGAAGCGCTCGATGGCCCGGACCGTGAAGCGGGTCCGCAGCGATCCGTACAGGTCGAATGCGTGCTGGGCGAAGGGGAGTTCGGCGTAGACGACGGGCTGGGTTGACGACCGGCGGAGGGCCTCCGCCATCCGGCGCGCCCCGTCCACGGGGACCAGGGAGTCGTTGGCCCCGTGCACCAGCATCATCGGCGGGGCGTCGGGCCCGACCCAGCTGATCGGTGAGGCTCTCCGCCACAGGTCGGGGTCGGAAGCGGGCGAGGTCTTCAACACCGATCGCTCTATCAAACGGAGTGCATAGGGCGGGCCACCGCGACCGTCCCAGTCCCGCAAGTCGTAGATGCCGTACAGGGGGACCGCCGCCTGCACCGAGGTGTCGGCCTCCTCGAAACCGGGCTGAAAACCGGGGTCGTTGGGGCTGAGGGCGGCCAGGGAGCTCAGGTGTCCTCCGGCCGAGCCGCCCGTGAGGACCACGAAGTTCGGATCCCCGCCGTATTCAGCGATGTGTTCCTTGACCCAGGCGATGGCCCGCTTCACGTCGATGATGTGGTCGGGAAAGGTCGCCTTAGGGCTCAGCCGGTAGGTGATGGGAACGCACACCCAGCCGGCGGAGGTGAGCCGGCTCACCAGCGGGTAACCCTGGTAGCGGGTGTCGCCTATGGTCCAGGCGCCACCATGGATGTGGACGAGGACCGGGGCACACCCGCCGGCATCGAGGTCACGACCGGCCCAGATGTCGAGCCGGTTGCGCCGCGGGTCAGGG
Organism: uncultured Acidimicrobiaceae bacterium; assembly: GCA_963851245.1. Classification (GTDB taxonomy): domain Bacteria; phylum Actinomycetota; class Acidimicrobiia; order Acidimicrobiales; family Palsa-688; genus CAWKOH01. The sequence goes on from CAWKOH010000002.1 coordinate 226,366, forward strand.
CCGTACTGGATGCCCTCCGCCCTGAGGTAGGCGGCCCGCCTTATGTGGCCGGGGAACGGGTTGACCGTATTGATGACTGCCCCGACGGGCGGCTCCACTCCCTCCCGGGCCGCCCGTTCTTGGTAACCAGCTCCGAGTCCGGCCACCAGGGCGTCCCCGAGCACCGCTTCCGAGTCCCGGGCGGCTCGCTCCAGGGTCAGCAGGCCGGCCGCTGAGAGGGCCTGGGCGGTCAGCCGGATCCGACCGCGCCGGGTTCTCCACCGGCCGCCCCGCACGGTTACCGCCGTACCGAGGAGCTGGCTGCCGAGGGCGAGAAGCGGTAGCTCGGAGACGTGCCAGCCGGGCCCAAAGGCGTACGTACCCGCCTTCCGCCCGAGGAACGCCGGGCGCAGGGCGTTGGCGGTGGCTACGAGCGGCGCGAGCGCCCATGCATAACCGAACGCGTCCCGGACCGGGCCACGTCCGCCAGGGGCCTTCACAGTCGCGGCCACGCCGCATCTTGGCTGCCGCAACAGGTACCTTGCAAGAGTGGCGCCAGGGTCGGACGGGCGGGAGGAGTTCCGGGAGCAGGCCGACCGCGCCGTGCTGGTTCTTTTCGCAACGGTCATCGAGAGCCTGGGCCGGGCCACCGCCGCCCTTCTGGATCAAGATGTCGAGCTGGCCAACCGGGTCATCGCGGACGACAAGAAGGTCGATGACGATTGTCGTGACCTGATCGAACTGATCAAGGACCGGCTCTTACAGGCCGCTATGGACCGCGACGAGCTCGAGTATCTGATCGCCGTACTGCAGATGGTCCCCGAGCTGGAGCGCAGCGCCGACCTGGCCGAGCACGTGGCCCAGCGCGGCTCTGCAGAACCTCGGCGGCAACATCAATCCCCGTAGCCGGGGGTTGATCCAGTCCATGTGCGACGTCGGAGTCCACATGTGGCAGCTATCGAGTCGGGCTTTCGCCGAGCGGTCGCGTGAACTGATCTTCGAGATCAATGAAGCCGACGACGAGCTGGACAACCTGTCGGCGTTTCTACTGGCCGAGGGAGCAGCCGGCGGAGGGGATCCGAAGGTGGCGGCCGAGCTGGCCCTCATAGCCCGGTTCTACGAGCGGTTAGGTGATCACGCCGTGAACCTGGCCCGGCGCTCGGGTGGCCTGGGGTAGCCCTCGGCTCATCTGCTGGTGTGAACGATCAGCAGGTCGCAGGGAGCATGGTGGGAGACGTTGTTCGGCACGCTGCCCAGCAAGAAGCGGGAGGACGACTGCATACCCTTGGAGCCGACGACCAGAAGGTCGATCCCGAGCTTCTCGGCCTGCTGCAGAAGGACCTCCGCGGGGTCGCCGGCAACCGCATCGCCTGTCGCCGCGGACACGCCCAAACCTTTGGCCACAGCAATCGCCGAGTTCACGTGCTCTTTGGCTGCCGCTTCGGCGGTGGCCTGCCAAGCGGCGTCGGATCCGATGCCGCTCCCCAGCTTCCCGGGCGCGTGGCCGCTGTAGGCGCTGACCACGACCAGTTCAGCTCCGAGAGCAGCGGCCATAGTGGCGGCCCGGTTCACCGCGATCGCAGCGGTGCTGGAACCGTCGGTGCCGACCAGGATTCTCTTGATCAGCCCGTTCCCGGCAGTCGACTCGGCCATCACGTACCCCCTTTGTCGGATGTGGACTTCAGCGTAATAGGACGCGTTGGGGCCCGCAGGATTCGCCCGGGTGGACCATGCGATGGGAGGGGTGGTCCAGATGACCGCGGTTGGCACTCGGCCCCAGTGAGCGATTGCACTTGCCCTCGCCTGTGTGCCACACTGGCGTTCGTGCGTCGAGCCCTCATTATCGTACTTGTAACTTGACGCACGCGGCCTGATCTGCCCGTGCGTCCACGACCTCCCCGATGGGAGGTCGTTTTATTTCCCCGAGTCCCTCCGCACCGACCATCGAATTCCCAACCACTTCCCAACCACTGAGATCCCAGCGAATAGGACCCTGGTATGAAGCTGACAGGAGCGCAAGCCCTAATCAAGAGCCTGGAGATGGAGCAGGTCGAAGTCGTTTTCGGACTGCCCGGCGGATGCATCCTGCCCGCGTACGATCCCATCCTCGACTCGCCGATCCGCCACATCCTGGTCCGACACGAGCAGGGGGCCGGTCACATGGCCGAAGGCTACGCCCACGTGACCGGCCGGCCCGGGGTGGCGATGGTGACGAGCGGCCCGGCCGCCACCAACCTGGTCACGCCGCTCTGCGACGCCTACATGGACTCCGTGCCGATGATCGCCATCACGGGGCAGGTGAGCCGGCCCGTAATCGGAACCGACGGGTTCCAGGAGTGCGACACCGTCGGCATAACCCGGTCGGTCACCAAACACAACGAGCTGATCATGGATCCCGACGACATACCTCTGTTGGTGCGCCAGGCGTTCCGGCTGGCCACCACGGGCCGGCCGGGTCCAGTGCTTCTCGACGTGCCGAAAGACGTCCTGCAAGCTCAGGCCGAGTGGTCGTGGCCGAGCGACGAGGCGGTCGCCTCCTCGCTGCCGGGCTACAAACCGACCGCCAAGGGTCATCCCCGCATGATCAAGGAAGCGGCCCGGCTCATCGCGGAGGCCCGCCGGCCCGTCATCTACGCCGGTGGAGGAATCCTCAAGTCGCGAGCCGCCGAAGCCCTCCGGGCCCTGGCCGAGCGCACGGGCGCCCCGGTCGTCACCACCCTCATGGCCAGGGGAGCGTTCCCCGACGACCATCCGCTGTGCTTGGGGATGCCGGGCATGCACGGCAACTACACGGCCATCACTGCCATGCAGAAGGCCGACCTGTTGATCGCGCTGGGAACCCGTTTCGACGATCGGGTCACCGGCCGGGTCGGCGCCTTTGCGCCTGAGGCCAAGGTCATTCACGTCGACATCGACCCCGCCGAGCTCGGCAAGATCAGGCAACCCGAAGTTCCCATCGTCGGCGACTGCCGCCAGGTCATCACCGAGATGGTGCGGGCACTGGAAGGCGTGGAGAGGGCGGACCTGCGCGAGTGGAAAAGCTGGATCTCCGGTTGGCAGGAGCGCTTCCCGCTCCACTACGACCCCCCCGAGGAGGGCGACGCCCTCAAACCTCAGTACGTCATGGAGGTCCTTCGCGACTCGGCCCCGGCCGGAACCATCCTGGCGTCCGGGGTGGGCCAGCACCAGATGTGGGCCAGCCAGTACTGGCGTTTCAGCGAACCGTACACCTGGGTCAACTCGGGCGGGCTCGGCACCATGGGCTTCTCGATCCCGGCCGCCATCGGAGCCAAAGTCGGCCGGCCCGATCGGACCGTGTGGGCTGTGGACGGTGACGGTTGCTTCCAGATGACGGCCCAGGAGCTGGTGACTGCCTCGAGCGAGCGCATCCCGATCAAGGTGGCCATCCTGAACAACGCCTATCTGGGCATGGTCCGCCAGTGGCAGGAGATGTTCTACGAGGAGCGCTACAGCGAGGTCTATCTATCGCCGGACCTCCCCGACTACGTCAAGTGGGCGGAGGCGATGGGCTGCGCCGGCTTCCGTGTGGAGTCGCCCGAGGAAGTGGAACCGATCATCGCCAAAGCCAACTCTATCGACGACCGGCCGGTCGTCATCGACTTTCGGACCGACGCCCGGGAGAAGGTGTTTCCGATGGTGCCGGCCGGCGCTTCCAACGACGACGTGGTGGTGCACCCGGCTCAGAAGCCTGGTGGGGAAAGGTTGGTCCAGTAGTGGCTTCCAGCCCTTCCCATCAGACGCTCTCGGTGCTGGTCGAGAATCGATCGGGAGTGCTGGCCCGGGTCAGCGGGATGTTCGCCAGGCGTGGCTTCAACATCATCTCCCTGGCGGTGGCACCCACCGACGACGAGCGTTTCAGCCGTATCAACCTCGTCATCGACGTGGAAGAGACCTCCGTCGAGCAGATCACGAAGCAGCTCTTCAAGCTGGTCCACGTATTAAAGATCTCGGAACTGCACGCCTCCGAGGCGGTCGAACGCGAGCTCCTCATGGCCACCGTAGAGGCTCCTGCTGACCAGAGAGGCCCCGTCATCGAACTGGTGGGGGTGTTTGAAGGAAAGATCGTCGACGTAGGGACAACCCACCTCACCCTGATGCTTGCCGGCGATCCTGAGAAGCTCGATGACTTCGAGGATCTCTTGCGCCCCTACGGGATCACAGAACTGCAGCGAACCGGCCGGGTGGCGCTGCCCAAACTCGACAGAACCACCCCGCCGCGCTTGCGCGCCCAGGGAAAGGCAAGTTAGGACATACAAATGGCTGCGAAGGTCTACTACGAGAAGGATGCCGATCCCGGGCTGATCACGGGCCGGAAGGTCGCCATCATCGGCTACGGGTCGCAAGGGCACGCCCACGCCCTCAACCTGAGGGATTCGGGCGTCGACGTCCGGGTGGGTCTACGCGACGGCTCCACCTCGCGGGCCAAAGCCGAGGCCGCCGGTCTCCGGGTGACCTCTATAGCCGAGGCGGCCCGCGAGGCTGACGTCATCATGATCCTGGCCCCCGACACGGAGCAGCAGGCTACGTACCGGGCGGATATCGAGCCCAGTCTGAAGGCGGGAGACGCCATCTTCTTCGCCCACGGCTTCAACGTTCGCTTCGGCCTGATCTCCGCCCCCGACGGAGTCGACGTGGCCATGGTCGCGCCGAAGGGCCCCGGACACCTGGTGCGCCGCACCTATGAAGGCGGAGGCGGCGTTCCCGCCCTCGTGGCCGTAGCGCAGGACGCCACCGGGAAAGCCCACGACCTGGCGCTCTCCTACGCCAATGCCTTAGGCGCCACCCGGGCGGGCGTGCTCGAAACGACTTTCGCCGAGGAGACGGAGACCGACCTCTTTGGCGAACAGGTCGTCTTGTGCGGCGGCCTGACCTCCCTCATACAGGCCGGTTTCGAGACCCTGGTCGAGGCGGGCTACCAGCCCGAATCGGCCTACTTCGAATGTCTCCACGAGGTGAAGCTCATCGTCGACCTGATGTACGAGCACGGCATCGCCGGGATGCGCTACTCGATATCCGACACGGCCGAGTACGGGGACCTCACCCGCGGCCCGCGTGTCATCAGTTCCGCCGTGCGGGAGGAGATGCGGACCATCCTGGACGAGATCCAATCGGGCCGGTTCGCTGACGAATGGATCGCCGAGAACCGGGCCGGCCGGCCCCGCTTCACCCAGCTCCGGGAGGAGGGGCGGGAGCATCCCATCGAGAAGGTCGGGGCCGAGCTGCGGGCCATGATGCCCTTCATCAACGCCGGGTCCACCCGGCCCCAGGACGTCAGCGGAGGGTAAAGCGCGTCCTACCGCGGGCTAGCGGCGGCTGTGGGCTCCGGCGGGTCGATTACGCCGGCGCGTCACCAGGCCCACTATCAGCACGCCGGCGGCTATCGGGACCGCGGCGGCGCCCACCACCATCGCCGCGCCCGGCGCCCGGGACGAGCCGCCGCCGGGCCGCGGCTCAGCATCGGCGGCGGTGACCGACCCCGCTGACAGCAGCGGGTCGACGTAGCGCTGGTGCGGGAGCGTCGGGGGCGGCTGCGGCTCCACTACCGGGGGCAGTACCGGGGCGTCGGCCCGTTCCGCCCGCACGGGAGTGGCGAAACCGCGGTTCAGCAGGTCGGCGGCCGTCTGGTAGGAGGAGGCGCCGTTCAGCACGATGGCCAGCATCGTGCGGCCGCCCCGCTCGGCCTCCTCCGCGACGCAGAACCCGGCGGCGTCGGTGAGGCCGGTCTTGATCCCTATCGCCCCCGGGTAGGTGTTGAGGAAGTAGAGGTTCTGGTTGAAGAGGCCGTACACCACGTTGCCCGGCCCCGTGAAGTCGAGCTTCTTCATCCCGACGATACCCGCCAACTGAGGGTTGGCCATCAGGGCTCGGGCCGCGATGGCAATATCCCAGGCGCTCAAGCGGTTCCCGCCCTCGAACCCCTCGTTCCCGTCGAGCCCGGCCGGATCGCGGAGGACGGGGTTGTCTCGCATACCGAGCTGGGTCGCCGCCTCCTGCATGGTGACGGCGAACCCGCTCAAGGACCCGCTGACCCGTTGGGCGACCGCGTAGGCGGCATCGTTGGCCGAGAAGACGAGAAGAGCCTGAAGGGTGTCGTTCAGGGGCCAGTTCTGCCCGGCCTTCATGCCCACCTTGTCCGGCATGACGTTGGCGGCCAGGGGGGTCACGGGCACGAGCGCACCGGGCCGGAGCCAGCCCACCGCCACCAGGGCGGTGACCATCTTGGTCAGGCTGCCCGGCGGAAGAGGAGCATGGGCGTTCTGGGCGAAGAGCGTCCGGCCCGTATTCATGTCGATCAGCAGTTCCGCCCGGGCCGGGGGTGGGAGGGTGGTGGTCGTCGACGGTGGCGGAGTCGCTCCGGCCGGCCGGGCCGCGCCGAATGCCCCGATCGAGGCAACAAGGGCGCAAGCCAGGCCAGCGGCGACGCGGACATGGGCACCCCGGGCGATCATCTGAGCATACTGACCCCGGCCGACCGCAGGGGGGCATGGGAGGCGGACGGGCGTTCCGGCCCGGTGGGTGGCCCGGCGGGCTGGGCGGGGCGGTACATTCTTGGGGAACAACGTTCGTGAAAGCCAGGACGGTGGGCAAATCGTGAGTTTCAAGGGGGGCCACGAGGAAGCATCCGGACTCAGTGTGCACCCAGCCCTTCCCACCCCGGCACAGGCGATGTCCGACCTGGGCCGGCGGGCGTCCTCGGGCATGCCCTTCTCCGAGCTGGCCGAGTACGCGGTCGGTCAGATTGCGCTGCAGTTCGGGGTTCCGTGCGTAGCCCTGATGGAGATCAAGGACGGCACGCTGGTTCCCGCGGCAACCTACGGGTGGCCCAGGGTGCTGCGGGCCGCCCTGAATGACGCAGAGCGGCCGGGCGCAGGTTTCAGTGTGACCTTCGCTCAGGCCTCGGTGGCCGGCGTCGAGCCGGATGCCGCTCTATCGAGTGAGTTGATCGTGAGGGGGCGATCGTGGGGAGTCCTGGCGACCCATGGACCGTCCGGATACGCGCCGCGATCCGACGATACGTTCCGGCTCGCAGTGGTGGCCCATTTCTTGTCGGCGGCCAAGGAGCGCGAGCTGGCCAACCAGGATCTTGAGTACTTCTCCCGGCACGATCCGCTCACCGGTTTGGCCAACAAGGCGTTGCTCCTCGAACACGTCGGCTCAGCGGTCGAAGATGCCCGGGCGAACGGTCGCTCGGTCGTAGTCGTGTATCTGGGCGTGGACAACTTCACGGCTCTAAACGAGAGCCTGGGCCACACCATGGGGGACGCCCTGCTGGCCGACCTCGCCATCCGACTGAGCCAAGCCGTCCGGGCCGGCGATATGCCGGCCCGAGACGCCGGCGACCGCTTCGTGGTCCTGTGCCACGGGTTCTCCAGCGAAGCCGCCGCCGGAGCCGAGGCGGGCCGGTTGCGGCGGGCCCTCTCGGGGCAGTTCCGGTTGGGGGACCACACGGTGGGGGTGACCGTGTCGGCCGGATTCGCTCTCTCTCATCCGGGCTCAACCGCCGACGAGCTTCTTCGCGATGCGGACCTGGCGATGTACCGCGCCAAGGAACAAGGCCGGAGCCAGATGGCCGTCGTCGAGGCCACGCTTCAGGAGCGGAGGGTGCGCCGCCTCGACATCGAGACGGAGTTGCGCCGGGCGATAGGCGACGGTGAGCTCATCGTCTACTACCAACCGGTCGTCGAGCTCGAGCGCCGGAACGTGATCGGAACGGAAGGCCTGGTCCGCTGGGTCCACCCAACGCGAGGATTCATCCTGCCGGGCGAGTTCATCCCGGTGGCGGAGGACTCCAAGCTGATCATCCCTATCGGGGAATGGGTGCTGAACACCGCCTGCCGCGATGCGCGTTCGTGGGCCGAGCAGGCCTTGCGATCGGGGATGGCCTCGCCCGGTGTAGCCGTCAACCTGTCCGCCCGGCAGATCAACGAACCGGAACTGGTGCGGAGGGTGAGCGCCGCCCTCGACAGCTCGGGGCTGGCACCCGAGCTCCTGACGCTCGAGATAACCGAGAGCGTGGTCATGACCGATGCCGCGGGTGCCGGCACGGTGCTTCGCAGATTGAAGGACCTCGGGGTGCGACTTAGTATCGACGACTTTGGCACCGGATACTCGTCCCTCAGCTATCTGAAGCGGTTCCCGGTGGACACTCTGAAGATCGACCGGTCGTTCGTGGACGGGCTCGGAGCCGACCCTGACGATTCGGTCATCGTCGGGGCGATCGTCCGCCTGGCTGACGCCTTGGGATTGCAGACCATCGCCGAGGGCGTGGAGACTACGGTCCAGGCCGAGGAGCTCCTCCGGCTCGGATGCCCGTGCGGTCAGGGCTTTCTGTTTGCCCGGCCGGGACCGTCCGACGCCATCCTGTCCCGGCTAGAAGCCGAACCGAGCCAATAACCGTCCGCCGGCTACCGGTCGGACCTTTTCCCAACTCTTCTGTCCCAGATTCAGAGGCGGGCGACCACATGGTCGATGCAACCGGTCAGGGCCTGCACGTCTTCGGGGTCGACAGCCGGGAACATGGCGATCCGCAACTGGTTGCGGCCGAGCTTCCGGTAGGGCTCCGTGTCGACAATGCCGTTGGCCCGCAGGACCTGGGCCACGGTGGCGGCGTCGATGGCGGGGTCGAAGTCGATGGTGCCGACCACGTTGCTGCGCTCGTCTGGTTTGGCCACGAACGGGGACGTATAGCTGGTGGACTCGGCCCACCCGTAAAGGGAGCGTGCCGAGCGCTCCGACCGACCGGCCGAGAAATCCATCCCTCCCCCTTCCAGCATCCAGTCGAGTTGAGCGGAGAAAAGGACGAGCGTGGCGAGTGCAGGGGTGTTGTAGGTCTGGTTCAGACGGCTCTGCTCGATGGCGATGGTCAGATCCAGCGACGCCGGCATCCACCGTCCCGATCCGCGCAGGCGGGCGGCCCGCTCCAGCGCGGCGGGCGACAGCACGGCCACCCACAACCCGCCATCGGAAGCGAAGCACTTCTGCGGCGCGAAATAGTAAGCGTCCACCTGGTCGGGGCTGAACCGCAGACCACCCGCACCCGACGTGGCATCGACCGCCACCAACTGGCCCTCGCTTCCTTCTGGCCGCTGCAGAGGCATCATCACCCCGGTCGAGGTCTCGTTCTGGGTCAGGGCGTACAGATCTACCCCGGGAGAGCGGCTCGGCCAGGGATGAGTGCCGGCCGGCGCCTCGACCACCTCCGGGCGCCGCCAGGTGGGGCGCGGCCGCAGCCGCGGCCGAGAACTTGGATGAAAACTCACCAAAGGACAGGTGCTGGCTCGCCCGCTCGATGAGTCCAAAGGTGGCGATATCCCAGAAGACGGTTGTGCCGCCATTGCCGAGCACCACTTCGTAGCCATCGGGAAGTGACCACAGCTCGGCCAGCCCGGTTCGGATCCGTCCGACGAGCGAGCGGACCGGGGTCTGCCGGTGGCTGGTTCCCATCAGGTTGCCCGCAACCGCGTCGAGGGCGGCTATGGCCTCGGGCCGGACCTTGGACGGGCCGGAGCCGAAGCGACCGTCCCGGGGCAGCAACTCGGGGGGAATCCTGATATCCGTCGGAGTGGGTGTGGTCACTGTGAAACTATGGCAGGCAATGGCTCGTATCTCACATCGCATATCGGCCGTGTCGGAGTCCGCCACCCTCGCCATTGACGCCAAGGCCAAGGCCCTGAAGGCGGCGGGGGAGGACGTGATCGGCTACGGCGCGGGGGAGCCGGACTTCCCGACACCGCAGCACATAGTGGAGGCGGCAGTGGTGGCCTGCCGCGACCCCCGCAACCACAAGTACACGCCTGCCGGCGGTCTCCCGGAGCTCAAGGAGGCCATCTCGGCCAAGACCGAGCGCGACTCCGGCTACAGGGTGGCGCCGGCGCAGGTCCTCGTGACCAACGGCGGCAAGCAGGCCGTGGAGCAGACCTTTGCCACCCTTCTGGATCCCGGTGACGAGGTCCTGGTCCCCGCACCGTTCTGGACCACCTACCCCGAGTCCATCCACCTGGCGGGCGGATCGGTGGTGGAGATCCCGACCACGTGGGAGTCCGGATTCCGCGTGACCGTGGAGCAGCTAGAAGCGGCCCGCACCGCCCGGACCAAGATCCTGCTGTTCGTTTCACCCTCCAACCCGACCGGTGCTGTGTACCGCCCGGAGGAGGTCGAGGCCATCGGCCGCTGGGCGGCACTGCACGGCATCTGGGTCGTCACCGACGAGATCTACGAGCACCTCGTGTACGGGGACGCCCGGTTCAGCTCGATGCCGGTCCTGGTGCCCGACGTGGCCGATACCTGCGTGGTGATCAACGGGGTGGCCAAGACCTACGCCATGACCGGCTGGCGGGTGGGCTGGATGATCGGCCCTCCCGACGTCATCTCGGCGGCGGCCAACCTGCAGTCCCACTCGACCTCCAACGTCTGCAACGTGGCGCAGCGGGCGGCTCTGGCGGCGGTTAGCGGCGATCTCTCGGCCGTCGCCGAGATGAGGGCCACCTACGACCGGCGCCGCCGAACCATCGTCTCGATGCTCAACGAGATCCCCGGGATCCGCTGCCCGGAGCCGGAAGGCGCGTTCTACGCCTTCCCCAGCATGGAGGGGCTGCTGCGCCGGCCGTGGCAGGGCCGCACGGCATCCACCTCTATGGAGCTGGCATCGCTGGTCCTCGACGAGGCCAAGGTGGCTTTTGTGCCCGGTGAAGCTTTCGGGGCGCCCGGCTATGGCCGGTTCTCTTACGCCTTGAGCGATGAGGCTCTGGTGGAGGGGATCACCCGCCTGGCCAAGCTCGTCGGGGGCTGACATGGCGAGGGTCCTGGTAACCGAGGAGATCGCCGAGCCGGGACTGGCCCTCTTGCGGTCGGCCGGCCATGAGGTTGACGTCTCGGCCGGCCTGGGCGGTCCGGAACTGCTCGCGGCCATGCCCGGCGCGGCGGCGCTCATCATCCGCTCGGCCACGAAGGTCACCGCTGAGGTGCTCGAAGCGGGCCCGGATCTGGTGGTGGTGGGGCGGGCCGGCATCGGCCTGGACAACGTCGACGTGGCCGCCGCCACCCGGCGCGGGGTGATGGTGGTCAACGCGCCGCAGTCCAACATCCTCTCGGCCGCCGAGCACACCATGGCTCTGCTTCTCGCCCAGGCCCGCAACGTCCCCCAGGCCCACGCCGCCCTGGTCGCCGGGCGGTGGGAAAGGTCCCGCTGGGAGGGCGTCGAGCTGCACGGCAAGGTGCTCGGAATCATCGGGCTGGGGCGGGTCGGGGCTCTGGTGGCCCAGAGGGCGGCCGCCTTCGGAATGAGGCTCGTCGCTTACGACCCCTACGTGAGCGCTGATCGGGCCAGGCAGATGGGCGCTGAACTGGCCTCCCTCGAAGAAGTGGTCGCTCAGGCCGACTTCATCACCATCCACCTACCGAAGTCGCCCGAGACGACCGGACTGATCAACGCCGGCGTACTGAAGCTGGCGAAGCCCGCTGTCCGCATCGTCAACACGGCCCGGGGCGGCATCATCGACGAGAACGACCTGGCCGAGGCAGTGGCCAATGGGGTCGTGGCCGGCGCCGCCATCGACGTGTTCGAGCAGCGAGCCGACCACGGTGTCTCCTCTGTTCGAGCTGGAACAGGTGGTGGTGACGCCCCACCTCGGGGCCAGCACCCGCGAGGCGCAGGACAAAGCCGGCCTGACCATCGCCGAGCAGGTGCAGTTAGCTCTGAGCGGGGACTTCGTTCCCTTCGCGGTCAACATTGCGGCGACCGAGGTTCCTGAGTCGGTGCGCCCGTGGTTGCCGGTGGCGGAGCGCCTGGGCCGCATGTGGGCGGCAGTGGCACGCGAACTGCCGTCCGTCCTCGACATCGAGTTCCACGGCGGTTTGGCCGAGCAGGACAACCGCATACTCTCGCTGGCGGCCCTCAAAGGCCTGTTCTCGGTCGCCACAGACGAGCCGGTCTCGTACGTGAACGCCCCGCAACTGGCGGAGGAGCGGGGCCTGGCCGTTCGTTCCACAGCCGCGTCCGGAGCCGGCACGGCCGGTTCGGGCTACACGAACCTGATCACCTTGCGGGGCGGCAGGCACGCCGTGGCCGGGACCATGTTCGGCAACGGCGAGCCGCGGGTTGTCATGGTCGACGATCACGACATCGAGTTACCCATTGCCCGCTTCATGGTGATGGTTCACAACGACGACCGGATCGGCGTGGTGGCGGCGGTGGCGTCAATCCTGGCCGACGCCGGCTTGAACATCGTTGACCTGAAGCTGGGCCGGAGCGCAGAGGGGGGCACGGCCATGATGGCCCTGTCCTTCGAGCAGCCGATTCCTGCTGCGGTGGTGACGGCGCTGCGGGCCACGCCTGGGATTCTCGATGCGCTGGCGTTGAGCGACGTCTGAGCCGGCGAGTGCTGGGTGGCCGGCGGGGCTTCATGTTCTTCTGACGTATTTCGTTGGACTCTGCGGCTTCAGGTGGGTCCCAACATCCTTTCTGGGACCACCTTTACCGCTCAGGCAGGTACAACGCGTCCCGGAAAGAGTTTTGGGACCCAGATGGCGCGCTTGCCCGGCCGACCCCTAGCGCTTGGCCCGGACGAAACCGTCGGCTTCGGCGGCTTCGGCTGAGGGATAGCAGCGGTCCGGGCGGGTGCGTACGTAGGCCAGCATCCCGGGCAGGTGGTACAGCCGGCTGCTCTCCTTCGCCTTGACCGGGTGGCTCATGAGGGCGTCGTCGGCCTCATCGAGGTGAACCCAGGTGCGGTCGGGCGCGTCCGGCGGGACCGCGGCAGTCTCAGCTGCCGCCCCGTTGGAGGCCAGCCCGAACTGGCCGGCTCCGGCGGAAGAGATACCGGGTGCCGTCCCTGCGCCGGTGCCGTTGGCCGACCCCGCGCCAATCCCGTAGGCGCCGCCGTTGGTCGCCCCGGCACCGCCGCTGTTGACGCCCGAACTCTCGCCGGCACGGTCGCCCTCATTCGCGTCGCCGGCCAAATGATCAACCAGTGGGGGCCAGGGCGCGGTCGAGGGCTCCACCTCCGGACCGTCGATCCACCATTTCATGGCCGCCCTGAGCAGCCACAGGGCCCCGGCGAGCAGTGCGCTGCCGATCAGGAGGCGGAAAAGCCATGTGAACATGGCCAAGAAGCTACCCGTCGATGGCCGATACCAAGGGGACCCAGCCGGGCCGGCGCTGCTCGTAGGCGGTGATGTCGTCGGCGTAGCGCAGGGTCAGTCCGATGTCGTCCAGGCCCTCCAGCAGCCGGTGCTGGGTGAAGGCGTCGAGAGGGAACGGTGCTTCGATCCCGGCGGCCGGCACGGCCACGACGAGCCTCTCGACGTCGACGGTGACCTCGACCGCCGGGTCGTCCAGCACGGCTTTCATCAGGGCCTGGCCGGCGGCGGCGTCCACTTGGGCAGGCACCAGGCCCGCCTTGGTGCAGTTGTTGCGGAAGATGTCGCCGAACTGAGGGGAGACGACGGCTTTGAAGCCGTAGTCCATGAGCGCCCAGACGGCGTGTTCCCGGGACGAGCCGGTTCCGAAGTTGGGCCCGGCGATCAAGATGGTTGCGCCGGCATGTTCGGGCTGGTTCAGGACGAAGTCGCGGTCATCCCGCCACTCGGAGAACAGGCCCCTGGCGAAGCCGGTCCGCTCCACTCGCTTGAGCCAGTCGCTCGGGATGATCTGGTCGGTGTCGACGTCGGAGCGATCCAACGGGACGGCGGTGCCCGAAACGATCCGTACTGGTTCCATGGTCAGATCCTGACGAGATCGGCGGGGGCGGCGAAGTGGCCCGCAACGGCGGTGGCGGCCGCGACGGCGGGTGAGACGAGATGAGTTCGACCACCTCGGCCCTGACGGCCTTCGAAGTTCCGGTTCGACGTGGACGCCGAACGCTCGCCCGGCGCCAGCTTGTCGGGGTTCATGGCCAGGCACATGGAGCAACCCGGGTTGCGCCACTCGAAGCCGGCTGACGTGAAGATCTGATCGAGGCCTTCGGCCTCGGCCTGGGCCTTGACGAGGCCTGAGCCCGGTACGACCAGCGCTCTTACGGACGGGGCGGCGTGACGGCCCTGTAGCACCGAAGCGGCCGCTCTAAGGTCCTCGATCCGGCCGTTGGTGCACGAACCGATGAAGACGGTGTCCACCGGGATGTCACGCACCGCTGTCCCGGCGGCGAGGCCCATGTAAGTCAGGGCCCGCGCGGCCGCTTCACGTCCGGAGGGTTCGGCGAAGTCGTCCGGGCTCGGTACCGCCCCGTCTATCGGTACCACCTGCGCAGGGTTGGTGCCCCACGACACATACGGCGTCAGCGAGGCGCCGTCCAGCTTCACTTCCTTGTCGAAGGTGGCCTCGTCGTCGGTGGCGAGAGAGCGCCAGTCGTCCAAAGCGGCCTCCCAGGCCGCTCCTGACGGGCTGTAAGGGCGATCCTCGAGATAGGCAAAGGTGGTGTCGTCGGGTCCTATCATCCCGGCCCGGGCGCCCGCTTCGATGGACATGTTGCACACGGTCATGCGGCCCTCCATCGTCAGCCCCCGAACGGCCGAGCCGCTGTACTCGATGACGTGTCCCATGCCTCCGCCAGTCCCGATCAGGCCGATGATGGCCAGGACCAGATCCTTGGGGCTGACGTCTTCTGGAAGCAGGCCGTCAACCGTTACCCGCATGGTCTTCGGTCGTCGCTGCAGCAGGGTCTGAGTGGCCAGGACATGCTCGACCTCGCTGGTGCCGATCCCAAAGGCGAGCGCACCGAAGGCGCCGTGGGTCGAGGTGTGGCTGTCACCACAGACGATCGTCATACCGGGCTCTGTCAGGCCCAGTTCCGGCCCGATGATGTGCACGATCCCCTGGTTTCGGTCGCCCATGCTGAACAGCCGGATCCCGAACTGCTCGCAGTTGGCGGCCAGGACTTCCATCTGCTTGGCCGAGATCGGGTCCTCCACGGGTCCGCTCAGCGGTGTCGTGGGGACGTTGTGGTCCATGGTGGCAATGGTCAGGTCCGGCCGGCGCACCGTGCGGCCGGCCATGCGCAGACCGTCGAACGCCTGGGGCGAGGTCACCTCGTGCACCAGGTGCAGGTCGATGTACAGGAGGTCCGGCTCGCCTTCAGCGCTGCGGACTAGGTGCCGTTCCCAAACTTTGTCGGCCAGGCTGCTGGGTGGATTCATAACTGTTCTCACATTCTGAGATATGCTCCCGAATCGTGGGAGAGAGTCTAAGCGGAGTCGGGGTCCTCGACAAGGCCATCCTCATCCTCGCTTCACTGGAGGCCGGCTCTCTCTCCCTGCAGGACCTCACCGAAGCGACCGGACTTCCGAGAGCCACCGCGCACCGGCTGGCCACGGGCCTCGAGTCGCACCGCCTGGTCGAGCGCGACGCTACTGGGCGATTCGTGCTCGGACCTGCCCTGGTGCGCCTGGGCCGGGCGGCCAGCGTCCGGCCCGACCGGTCACTGATACAAGCGTCCACCCCCGTCCTGCGGAGCCTGCGTGATGTCACGGGGGAGAGCACCCAGCTGTACGTGAGCTCGGGCGACTCGAGGGTGTGCCTGGTCTCCCTCGAGTCCCCTCACAGCCTGCGGACCATCGTCGCCATAGGCGCCAGCCTCCCCATGGACCGGGGCTCCGCGGCCAAGGTGCTTTCGTCTCTGCCGCACGTGCTTCGGCGAGGATGGGCCGAGAGCGTCGAGGAGCGCGAGAAGGGGGTGGCCTCGGTCAGCGCCCCGGTTTACCTAGACGGCCGGGTGGCGGCCGCGGTGTCCGTTTCCGGGCCGGTGGAGCGCACCAGCCGCCAGCCCGGGCGCAAGTACGCCCCGCAGGTCATGGCGGCCGCCCGGGAAGTCGAAGCCGCCCTCGGCTAGCCGCCCTCGGCTAGCCGCTCCGGCGCCGCTTGCGAACTAAGCCGTGGGTTCCGCCGCCACGGCCTCGCCTGTCTGAGCCGCCCGGCAGGCGGCCATGAGGGCCGGGATGAACAGACGGGTCTGCTCTACGCACGCCCGGTGGTCCGCCTGGACCGGGTAGCCGACGGCGTCGGGGATGGCGCGGGCCAGATTCCACTGTCGTCTCGGGGACACGGTTGCATCCAGCGTGGTGACCACGAGCGCGGTGGGGACGTCTATGGTGCCGATCCAGCCGGTCGAATCGAACCGGCCCAGGGCCAGGCCGGCCTGGATGAGGGCGCCGGGATCGTTTCGTTCCCATTCCTCGACGGCCCATGGCGGGATCACCCGGTTGGCCGCCCAGTTCCGAGAGGCCAGGCTCATGCCCTGTCGCCGCAGGACCTCGGGCAGCAGCGAGAGGGCCATGGACGCCCCGAAACTCAGAGTCCCGAGCGGGCCGCCCAGCTCCTGGCGCGTCGCGAACCGGGCCGCGGTGGCGCACAGGACCAACCCGTCCACCACCTCGGGATGGCGCTTCCACAGAAGCTGGGCCACTGGCCCGCCCATCGAGTACCCCACCGCCGTGACCGGGCCCAATCCGAGCGCTCCGGCCAGCGCAGCGGCGTCGTCGGCGCAATCCTCCAGCCGGAACGGGAGACGACTGCGCACACCACGGCCGTGCCCGCGGTGATCCAGGATCACGACCCGGTACTCGCTCGTCAAGGCCGGAAAGCAACGGTGCCAGTTGAGGGCGCCGGTTGACGTCCAGCCGTGAAGCAGCAGGAGGGCCGGCCGGTCGCGGCCCGGGACCGGGCCCGAGTCGTACACCCAGGTCCGGCCCCGACCGGTCAGTTCGACCACCTTTCCGGGCGGCAGGTCAGGGGGCTCCACGTGCGCCAGCCTATGGGCGCCGGCTCGCTTTCGGCCGCACCCGGTCGGACTGTGGCTACCCGCCCCGCCCCGGGCTGGCCTCGCCGCCGGACTCGCCCCGCCCCGGCCTATCCGGCCTCGGCCGCGGTCAGGGCGAAGCGATGCCGATCGGCGGCCCAATCAGCTGATTCGCTCGCCAAGGCCGGGTGGTAGTGCCACCGCAGCAGCTGCCGTTCGACCTCCTCGCGGTCCTCACCCAGTTCGAGCAGGCTCAGAGCCAGCTGGCGGCTGCGGCGTCGCTGGGCCTCGGCCGGCGGTTCCTGAAGCTGCTCCGCCTGCCAGCGCTGGTGGGCTTCCTGAAGGGCGGGGGACAACCGCAGCGTATGGCGCCGGCTGAGCGCGGGGAGGCGGCGTCTCACGGCCAGCTCGGCGCAACCGGTCACCTGGGCCAGCTCGAATTGGATCATCCGGTTCACGGTGCGCAGGAAGGGCGAGTTGCGCCCGCCCCGATCGCCGAGCCCCAGGGCTCGGGCCGTTTCTCCGACCGGCATCTCGAAGCCGTCAGGTGATCCGTCGAAGCCGGCGGCGATGCGGCGGAGCAGCCAGGTCGTGCTGGGTCCGATCACCCCCAGCCAGAACCGCTCCACGTAGGGCGACCGGGGGTCGAAGCCGACCCTATCGATCACTTCGTCCTGCCATGGTCGTACTTGCATGGTTTCCGCACCGAAAGTGATTAACGGTATCATTCGTCCCTCCACAGGTAGAATCAATGAGTTTCATGTATATCAAGACTTAAGCGGGCTGGCAAGGGGCTATGGGAGACTGGGCCCGGTGCACGTCGACCCGGAGATCGAAGGAGAGATCGAACGGGCCGCGCAGATCCTGGGGTCGGGCCGCCGGGTCACCGTCCTGACCGGGGCCGGCATCTCGACCGACTCCGGCATCCCCGACTTCCGAGGTCCTCAGGGGGTCTGGACCAAGAACCCGGCGGCCGAGCGCACCTCGACCCTGACCCACTACCTCAACGATCCCGAGGTGCGCCAGCTGTCCTGGCATCAGCGCCTGGTTTCGCCGGCGTGGGCCGCGGAGCCGAATCCGGGCCACGCCGCCCTGGTCGACCTGGAAAGGCAGGGTCGCCTGGTGGCCGTCGTGACTCAGAACATCGACGAACTGCACCAGCGGGCGGGCAACGACCCGGATCTCGTCATCGAAGTGCACGGGACCATGCGGCGGGTGGTGTGCTGGGACTGCGGCGACGAGGCGCCGATGGAGACGGCGCTCGACCGGGTTCGAAGCGGCGAGCCCGATCCGCACTGTCTTGGCTGCGGGGGAATCCTCAAGTCGGCCACCATCAGCTTCGGACAGTCTCTGGATCCGCTGACGGTCGAGCGAGCTGAGGCCGCGGCCGACAACTGCGATGTCTTCCTTGCCGTCGGGTCCAGCCTGGCCGTCTATCCCGCCGCCGGCCTGGTCCCCCGCGCCCGCAGTGCCGGCGCCGAGGTGATCGTGCTCAACGCCGAACCGACACCGTTCGACCCCATCGCGGCAGCGGTCGTTCGGGGCTCGATCAGCGAAGTGCTGCCCGCACTGGTGGCCGCAGGGGGAGCGAGCTAGCGCCGCGCCCTGGTAGTCGAGGGCCTCACCACCGGCCCCGGTGCACCACCTCCGACAGAGGTCGCCGGGCACGCCTCGCCGATCCGACCGGTCCCCGGTCCTCGCCCGGCCAGCCCAAAGCGACGGCGCCGATCGCTTCCCAGCCATCCGGGATGTCGAACTCTCGACGGAAGCGACCGGGATCACCTCGAACCCCGAAGAAGAGAGCGCCCAGACCCTCCTCGACGGCCCCCAGAAGGAGGAGCATGGTGGCGAAGGAGACGTCGACGGTCCAGAACGGCGCCGGCCAGGCCTCGGCGGAGGTGAGGCCGTGGGCGATCTTGTCCGGCTCCGAGTAGCGGGCCAGGTACACAGCGGCGCTGCAGAGCGGCACCACGACCACCGGTGCGAGCAGCAGCCCGGGCAGGCCAGGATCCCGCAGCCACTCGGGGTCGGACCCCGCCGACCAGAAGCGACCGGTCTGCTGCGCTCCTTCCAGTACCAGGAAGGCCCAGCCCTGCGAGTGGCCAGCGGAGGGAGCCCTCCGGGCCCGGTCCAGCAACCGATCTACGACCTCCGGAGGTACCGGACGGTCCGAGAAGCTGCGGCACATGCGGCGTTGGCGGATGGCTTCGTCAAGTTGCATTCGAGTCCTCGCTCTTGCGCGCCGGTCCGATCGCGATTGGCTGGCCCTCAGGCCGGCATGCGCAGGGGCCCGGGGTTCACTTACCTGACCGTACAGGTAGGATTTAGACATGGCGAGCTTCCGCGACCTGTTACGCGAAACCAAGTCCCGCATCCAGGAAGTCGACACGGCCCAGGCCTCCGATGAGGTCGAACAGGCGGGCACCGTCGTGCTGGACGTGCGGGAACCCGACGAGTACGAGCAGGGCGCTCTGGCGGGAGCGGTCCACATTCCTCGGGGACACCTGGAGAGTCAGGTTGAGGGGCGAATCCCGGATCACGCCGCCCACATCGTCGTTTACTGCGCCGGCGGTACCCGCTCCGCCTTCGCGGCCGACACCCTCTCCCAGCTTGGCTATACCGATGTGGTCTCTGTGATCGGCGGCTTCAACAAATGGAAGGACGAGGGGCGCCCCTGGACGACACCCGTCTCGCTTTCGCCCGACCAGCGCAACCGTTACCAGCGCCACATTCTGCTGCCCGAGGTGGACGTGGCCGGCCAGGCGAAGCTGCTCGACTCCAAGGTCCTCCTGCTCGGGGCCGGGGGCCTTGGATCACCAGCCGCCCTGTACCTGGCTGCCGCTGGAGTGGGGACGCTGGGGATCATCGACATGGACGTCGTGGACGCATCCAACCTTCAGCGCCAGATCCTCCACAACCTCGACCGCATCGGAGAGCGGAAGGTGGACTCGGCCAAGAAGACGCTCACCCTGCTGAACCCCGACGTCAACGTGGTCACCTACGACGTGCGGCTCGGCGCCGACAACGTCCTGGACATCTTCGCGGGCTATGACGTGATCGTCGACGGCACCGACAACTTCCCGACGCGCTATCTCGTGAACGACGCCTCCCTCAAGCTCGACATCCCCGTCGTGCACGGCTCGATCTTCCGCTTCGAGGGTCAGGCGAGCGTGTACCTCCCGCATCAGGGCCCCTGCTACCGGTGCCAGGTCCCGGAGCCGCCGCCGCCGGAGCTGGCGCCGTCCTGCTCGGAAGCGGGCGTGCTGGGCGTGCTGTGCGGGATCATCGGCAGCATCCAGGCCATGGAGGCGGTCAAGCTGCTCCTCGGAATCGGTGACTCCCTCGCCGGTCGGTTGCTGGCCTACGACTCCTTGGAGCAGAGCTTCCGGACCTTCAAGGTCAACCGCGATCCGGAGTGCCCGGCGTGCAGCATCCCCAAGGAGGATGTGGTGATCGCCGAGTACGACGGGCTGTGCATGCCCCACCCGGTTCAGGCGCCCCAACCCGCCTGAGCCACCGCCGGCCCGCCGCTCAGGCTGAACACAAAGACCCTGGCCGCGGACCACTGGCGCGTCCACCCCGTCGGCTACTGCCAACGGCCACGGCGGATCTAACCTGATGGCCATGGCCAGCGACGCCCGACAAACCGATTCCGGTATCGAGATAAAGCCGGTCTACGGTCCCTCCGATTTGCAGGGCTGGGACGTCAACGAGCAACTGGGCCAGCCCGGTTCGTACCCGTTCACCCGGGGGATCTACCCGAACATGTACCGGGGCCGGCCGTGGACCATCAGGCAGTACTCGGGCTTTGGCACCGCCGAAGCCACCAACGAGCGGTGGCGCCTGCTGCTCGCCGGAGGCGGGACGGGACTGTCCTGCGCCTTCGACCTGCCCACGCAGATGGGCTACGACTCCGACCACCCCCGGGCCGAGGGCGAGGTCGGGAAGGTCGGGGTGGCCATCGATTCGATCGATGACATGCGGATCCTGCTGGGGGGGCTGCCGCTCGATCAGGTGACCACGTCGATGACGATCAATGCCACCGCGGCGATCCTTTTGCTCCTGTACCAGTTGGTGGCCGAGGAGCAGGGAGTTCCGGGAGCCAAGCTGGGCGGCACCATCCAGAACGACATCCTGAAAGAGTACGTGGCGCGGGGGACCTACATCTACCCGCCGCGGCAATCGATGCGGTTGATAACCGACATCTTCGCCTACTGCCGCGAGTTCCTGCCGAGCTGGAACACCATCTCCATCTCCGGCTACCACATCCGCGAGGCCGGCTCGACGGCCGTGCAGGAGATCGCCTTCACCCTGGCTAACGGGATCGCCTACGTCGAGGCGGCGGTCGAGGCCGGACTACCAGTCGACGAGTTCGCCCCTCGTGTGAGCTTCTTCTGGAACGCTCACAACAATTTCTTCGAAGAGGTGGCCAAGTTCCGGGCGGCGCGGCGGATGTGGGCCCGCATCATGACCCAGCGTTTCAAGGCCAAGGAGGAAAAGAGCAAGCTGCTCCGGTTCCACACCCAGACCGGAGGTTCCACCCTGACGGCTCAACAGCCCGAGAACAACATCGTGCGGGTGACCCTTCAATCGCTGGCCGCCGTTCTCGGCGGCACGCAGAGCCTGCACGCCAACGGGTTCGACGAAGCCCTCGGGCTCCCGACCGCCAAGGCGGCCACCATCGCCCTGCGAACCCAGCAGATCGTTGCCAATGAATCAGGCGTGGTGGACACCACCGATCCGCTGGCCGGCTCCTACTTCGTGGAATCGCTGACGGATGCGGTCGAGGCCGACGCCTGGGCCTATCTGGAGAAGATCGACGCCAAGGGCGGCGCCGTCGCCGCCATCGAGGCCGGGTACATGCAGGACGAGATCGAGCAGGCTGCCTACACCTACGCCAAAGAGGTGGACAGCGGCGAGAAGGTCATCGTCGGGGTCAACCGCTTCGTGGACGATCAGCCCGAGCCGGGAGAGGTGTTCCCGATCGATCCGGCCCTAGAGCGCCATCAGGTCGAAAGGGTCGGGGCCACCCGGGCCGAGCGGGATCAGGCGGCCGTCGACGTCGCCCTCCGCGACGTCGGTACGGCCGCTCGCGGTAGCGCCAACCTTCTGCCGCCCATCAAGGAAGCCTTGCGCCTCCGTGCCACGCTCGGCGAGGTAAGCGACGTGCTGCGGGCCGAGTTCGGCGAATACCAGCCGAGCCGTTGAGGACGGAGGGGTCCGGTGGCCGTACGTATGGTGATAATCGGAGGCGGGCCGGGGGGTAACACCGCCGCCACTTATGCGGCGCGCCTCGGGGCGGAGGTCACGCTCATAGAGAGCGACATCGTGGGTGGCGCCGCTCACCTCTGGGACTGCATCCCTTCCAAGACCATGATCGCCACCGGGGCGGCCATGAGTTTCTCGCAGCGCATCGAGGGCATGGGCCTTTCCCACCAGGACGCCGTCCTCGACATCGAGGCTCAGCGCCGGCGGGTCATGCACATCGAGGGCTACCTCAACGGGCAGGTGACCACTCTGCTGGAAAGCCAGGGGGTGCGCCTGATCCGCGGGGCCGGGCGGGTCAAGGGCCGCCACGAGGTGGTGGCCGAGACCGAGGATGGCATAGAGGAGCTCGTCGCCGACGCCATCCTGATCTCCACCGGCAGCCGGCCGCGCATCCCGGACTGGGCCAAGCCGGACGGCGAGATCATCCTGACCACCCGCCAGGCCTATCCGCCGCCCGCCATGCCGGAGCACCTGGTCGTGATCGGCTCGGGGGTGACCGGGGTCGAGTTCGTGCACATGTTCAGTTCCTTCGGGGCCAAGGTCACCTTGATCGTCAGCCGGCAGCAGGTGCTGCCGGGCAAGGACCCCGAAGTGGCCGCCGCTCTCGAGGACTCTCTGCTGCAGAGGGGTGTGCGTCTGTTCAAGGGGGCCCGGGCGATGGGGGTCGAGACGGGCCCGGGCGAGGTGGCGGTCGTGTGCGACGACGGCCGGGTGGCGCGGGGGAGTCACGCCCTCCTCGCCATCGGATCGATACCGAACAGCGATGGTCTCGGTCTGGAGGCGGCGGGGGTGGAGCTGGACCCCCGTGGCTACATCCCCATCAACCATCACTGCCAGTCGAACGTCGGCCATATCTACGCCGCCGGCGACGTGTCGGGCAAGCTTCCACTGTCGTCGGTGGCGGCCATGCAGGGCCGCAAGATCGCCGAGCATGTGATGGGCATGCACACCCGCGAGCACCGCCACATCGACTACGAGAAGGCCGCTTCGGCCATATTCACCGAGCCCGAGATCGCTGATGTCGGATTGGCCGAGGCCGACGCCTTCGCCACCGGTCGGAAGATCCGGGTGACCAAGGTGCCTTACGCGGCGGCCGCCAAGGCCCTTATCAACGACGATCCCGGTGGCTTCGTGAAGATTGTGTCGGACCCGGCGACCGGCGTGGTGCTGGGCGGCTCCATCGTGGGCCGGCACGCGGCCGAGCTCATATCGGTCCTCGCCCTGGCCGTTACCGCCCACCTCAAGGTGAGTGACATCGTCGAGAGCTGCCTGGTCCATCCGACACTCTCCGAAGCCCTCGCCGAGGCCGCCGAGTAAGACCCCGGCGGAAGGGCGTCAGCGTCTTCTGGCCAGGAAGATCTCGCCCCATAGCGACTCACGCAGCTTGGCCCGGTCGACCTTCCATCCGTACCGCTCGAGAGCCTGCTCGAAGTAGGAGCGCTGGAAGCCCAGCTCCAACCATCCATTGCGGCGGATGGCCCACAGCGACTCACCGTCGAGACGAAGTCCCCAGGGAACGGGGAACGACTCGATGATCGGCTCAGCCGCGAACATGACCCGGCCCTCGGGTGCCACCACCCGGTCCAGGCCTGAGATCAGCTCCAGGTGGTTGGAACAGTGGTGGAAGGACTCGAAGAATAGGACGGCATCGAACTGGCCTTCCAGCCGGTGGATGAGCGAGAAGTCGCCTACCAGCGGCTCGACGTCGACGTTTATCCGCGCCGCCCGGGCGGTGATGAGCTCGGTGAACTTGGCCGAGATGTCGACGGCGGTCACCTTGTGGCCCATCTGGGCCAGGGCCAGAGTCGTGTTCCCCCAACCGGCCCCGAACTCCAGGACGCGGCTGCCCGGGGGCAGCTCGAACCTTCGGATGATGTGGCCGATGGCCATCAGCTGCTCGCCGACGGTCGTGGCGCTCTGCGTCGAGTAAGGAAACGGGGCGTCGACGACCGCGGCGGCGTCGAAGGGCGTGTCTTCGTTGGCGACCGTGTAGGGCGCTCCGCGCAACCACTCGTACATCTCGAGCACCGCTTCCCGGTACTGGTCGGAGTAGGGGTCGTCGGGCAGAGAGCAGTCGATGTCCATACGGAAGGTCCTGAAGGCGTGTCTGAGGGCGTCATCTGAGCGGGCGGCGGCGACGTCGACCTGAGCCAACACCGCGTCGAGCTCGTCGAGAGTGTGAATCACCTTTTGTTTCGGTCGGGGCACGCGTCCGCGAAGACGGTCCAGTCCCCGTTGGAGGCGCAGCGCGGCCGCGGAGGACACGACCTCGTCGGGCAGAACGCTCCAGGCGGACCTCGCCGCCGCGGACACCTTCGACACGGCGAGAAACTTAGTTCCCGGGCCCTCGGCGGCTAACGCACCGGGGAGCCGAATCCGACCTCCCAGGCTCCCCCTCTCAAAACCGCGGCCACCAGCGGGGTCCCCAGGCGGTACACGAGGTGGTCGGGGTGGGGTGCGTCGAGCAGCACGGCGTCGGCGCGCCCGCCAGGCGACAGGGTGCCGATGTCGGTGCGCTGAAGGGCCGCTGCCCCTCCAGCAGTCGCAGCCAGGATGGCCTCATCGATGGTCAGCCCGCAGTAGCGGACGGCCAGGGCCAGGGCCAGCGGCATCGAGATGGAGTAGCTGGAACCGGGGTTGCAGTTGCTGGCCAGCGCCACCACGGCGCCGGCGTCCAGCAGGGCCCGGCCGTCGGGATAGGGCTGGCGGGTGCAGAAGTCACTGATCGGCAGCAAGGTGGCAACGGTCCCCGACGAGGCCAGGCGGTCGATGTCGCTCGGAGCCAGGTGGGTGCAATGGTCGGCCGAGGCCGCGCCCGCTTCACACGCCAGCTCCACGCCCCCGGTCCGGCCCAGCTGGTTGGCATGGACCCGCAGGCCCAGGCCGTGGCTACGGGCCGCGTCGAGCACGCCCCTCGACTCGTCGACGTCGAAGGCACCGCGCTCGCAGAACACGTCGCACCACCGCGCCGTGCCTGAGGCGGCGGGGATCATGGTGTCGCACACCAGCCGCAGGTAGCCGGCCCGATCGCCGGCGTACTCGGCGGGGATCAGATGAGCTCCCAGCAGCGTCGCTTCCTCCGTCAAGCGCCGGGCGATGGCGATGTGGCTGGCCTCATGGTCGGCGTCCAGGCCGTACCCCGTCTTGATCTCGAGGGTCGTGGTGCCAGACGACATTGCCAGCTTTACCAGTCGGCGGGCCGACGCGTCGAGCTCGTCAGTCGACGCGCACCGGGTGGCGGCAACGGTGCCGAGAATGCCGCCCGGGTGATACTCGGCCCCCGCCATGCGGGCCGCGAACTCGCCCGCCCGGTCCCCGGCGAAGATGAGGTGGGTGTGCGAGTCCACGAAGCCCGGCATCACACAGCGGCCACCGGCGTCCACCCTCTCGTCCGTGCCCGAGGGGGCCGAGGCTTCAGGGCCGGCGTAGACCACCCGCCCGCCGTCGCACACCAGGGCCGCCCGTTCGACCACCCCGAGGGGCCCTCGTCCGAGGGCGTTGTCGCAGGTGACCAGCACCCCGATCCCGGTGACGGCCAGGGATGTCACGCCACCAGCGCCCGTACGGCGTGGTCCAGTTCGGCCGCCGCGTCCGGCACCAGCAGGTGCCGGCCTTCGGCCACGATCGATTCCCCGCCTACCACGACGGTGTGAACATCCGCCGCCGTAGCGGCGAACAATACGCCAGCGACCTGCGCCGGGTTCACCCCCACGGTCCGAATCCCGTCCATGCGGACGTTCACGAAGTCCGCCAACCGGCCGGGGGCGAGAGATCCGGCGTCCCAGCCGATGGCATCCATGCCTCCGGCGGTCATAGCTCTGGCCAGGAGATCCGGGGTGAATCGCCCTCTCCGCTCACCGGCGGAACGGCTGTCCATCTCCAGGGCCCTGGCCTCCTCGAATCCGTCGATCACGGCATGGGAGTCGGTGCCGGCGCAGAGCGGGACTCCTGCTGCGTGAGCGGCATGGAAGGGTCCGATACCGTCGCCCAGATCGCGCTCGGTAGTAGGACAGGCGCACAGCCGGCCCGCCGCCGATGACAGCATCGAGATATCCGCAGCGGAGAAGTGGTTCCCGTGCACGGCCGTGAAACGCGGCCCGAGCGCGCCGGCGTCGCCGAGCACGGCCAGAGGAGTGCGGCCCAGTCGCTCCAGGCAGTCGCTCTGCTCGCTCCCCTGTTCGGCCACATGGGCGTGCAGGACCAGGTCCCGGTCCGCCGCCCACCGGGCGGCGGCGTTGATCCCGTCCACTCCCACTGCTCGGACGGAGTGGATGGCCGCGCCGATGCGGACCCCGTCGCGGTCTTTCAGGCGGGAAACCCTCTCGACCCAGCACTCGGCGTTCCCATCGCCGAAGCGCTGCTGTGGCCCGGCCAGGGGGGCGTCGAAGCCGCCGCAGAGATAGATGGAATCGAGCAGGGTCAGCCGGATGCCCGCTTCGGCAGCCGCCTCGATGACCGCCAGGCCCATTTCGTTGGGATCGGAGTAGGGAACACCGCCCGGCCCGTGGTGCAGGTAGTGGAACTCCCCGACGGCGGTGAACCCGGCCAGCGCCATCTCCGCGTACGCGCCGCGCGCCAGGCGCTGGTACAGGTCCGGATCCAGGCGGCCCGCCACGCCGTACATCAGGTCCCGCCACGTCCAGAAGCTCCCGGGTCGTTCATGGGTGCGCCCCCTGAGAGCCCGGTGGAAGGCGTGCGAGTGGGCGTTCGCCATCCCCGGCATGGTGACGCCCGGCAGGCGCTCGCTTCCCGGCGGGGGCACGGTGACGCCGGGGGTGACCGACGCGAAGCGGCCCTCTTTGACCTCCATCAGAACACCCGATTCGGTGTCCGGGCCGCCGAGCCAGGCTCGCTCCGCCCACCAGAAGCTCATCCCTATGAGCCGAACCGGGCGACCAGACGGGCGGCTCTGGCCGCGAATGCGTCCCGTTCGAAACGCTCGAACTGCTCCCAGGTGGTGAACGTGGTGGGGTCCTCGACCCGGTCCAGGAACAGCGTGCCGTTCAGATGATCGACCTCGTGCTGAAACGTGACTGCCGACAGGCCTTTCACCTCGCGCTCTATGAGCCGGACGTGTCGATCCAGAGCCCGTACCCCGACCCTGACGAAGCGCTGGGTGACGCCCCGGAAGCCGGGGACGCTGAGACAACCCTCGTTGTTCGGGAAGGTTTCGTCGCTGAGCGGCTCGAGCTCGGGATTCACCAGGATGGTCAAGGGGATGTCCGGCTTGTAGGGGTAGCGAGGGTTGGCCTTGACCTCGATCGCCACTATCCGCTTCGAGGCCATGACCTGCGGAGCGGCCAGCCCGGCGCCGTTGTAGTACCTCATGGTGTCGATGAGGTCGTCGATCAGGAACTGTGTGTCGGGATCAGAGAGGGTGTCGGGGTCGACGGGACGGGCCCATTGGCGCAGCACCGGATGCCCTACGGTGGCGACCAGGCGGACGGTCATGACTGTGACTCCTGCGGCTGCCGTTCCGGTATGTCGACGCCCCGTTCGGCTGCCACCTGTCTGGCCCGGTCATAGCCGGCGTCGACATGGCGCATCACCCCGGTGGCCGGATCGCTGGTCAGGACCCGGTCGAGTTTCTCCGCGGCCAGCGGCGTGCCGTCGGCGACGCTCACCTGCCCGGCGTGCAACGACCGTCCTATACCGACCCCTCCCCCGTCGTGGATGCTCACCCACGACACGCCGGAGGCCACGTTGATCATGGCGTTCAGCAGCGGCCAGTCCACGATGGCGTCTGATCCGTCGGCCATGCTCTCGGTCTCCCGGTAGGGGGATGCCACCGACCCGCAATCGAGATGGTCACGCCCGATGACGATTGGGGCCTGGAGCTGACCGGTGGCCACCATGTCGTTGAAGCGGGCTCCCATACGGGCCCGCTCGCCGAGGCCCAGCCAGCAGATCCGGGCGGGCAGGCCCTGGAAGGGCACCCTTTCCGACGCCATCCGTATCCACCGGTTGAGCGGCTCGTTGTCGGGGAATTCCTCCAGGACGGCGCGATCGGTGGCCGCGATGTCCGCTCCTTCGCCCGAGAGGGCGACCCAGCGGAAGGGTCCCCTTCCCTCACAGAACAAGGGGCGGATGTAGGCGGGGACGAAGCCCGGGTAGTCGAAGGCCCGCTCCACGCCGGCGAGGCGAGCCTCGGCCCGCAGGCTGTTGCCGTAGTCGAACACCTCAGCGCCACGGTCGAGCATCGCCAGCATGGCGGTGACGTGGCGGGCGATCGTGTCCCGGGCGCGGACCAGGTACTCCCCGGGATTCGTGTGCCGGAGGTCGTCGGCCTCAGAGACGCTCATACCGGCCGGGATGTACATCATCGGGTCGTGGGCGGGCGTCTGGTCGGTGACCACGTCCACCGCCACCTCGTGGGCGGCGAAGCCCTCCAGTAGCTCGGTAGCGTTGACGGGCACCCCGATGGAGAGCGGTTTCATCTCCTTCTGGGCGTCCGCGGCTAGGCGGGCGGCCTCCTCGACGTCCCGGGCGATGAGGTCCAGGTACCTGGTCTGCGACCGGCGCTCGAGGCGCACCGGATCGACGTCGGCGCAGATGACGACGCCGCCGTTCATGGTGACCGCCAGCGGTTGGGCGCCACCCATGCCGCCGGCGCCGGCGGTGAGGGTCAGGGTGCCAGCCAGGGTCCCGCCGAAGCGTTTGGCCGCCACCGCGGCGAAGGTCTCGTAAGTGCCTTGAAGGATTCCCTGGGTGCCGATGTAGATCCAGGAGCCGGCGGTCATCTGCCCGTACATGGTCAGCCCCAGCTGCTCCAGCCGCCGGAACTCGTCCCAGTTGTCCCATTCACCGACCAGGTTGGCGTTGGCGATGAGGACCCGGGGAGCCCACTCGTGGGTGCGAAGGACGCCGACGGGCCGGCCGGACTGGACGAGCAGGGTCTCGTCGTCGGCCAGGCGCTGCAGGGTGGCCGAGATGGCGTCGAAGCTGGGCCAGTCGCGCGCCGCTTTGCCGCCTCCGCCGTAGACGACCAGCTCGTCGGGGTGCTCGGCGACCTGGGGGTCGAGATTGTTGTGAAGCATCCTCCACGCCGCTTCCTGGGGCCACGACCGGCAGTGGAGATCCGATCCGGTGGCCGCCTTGAGTCTCCTTGGTGGGGAGGCTGGCATCTCGCCCTCCTTTGCTCGGCTCGGCCCGGCGGGGTGTGGTTAGAAGCTCTGGCGTCTCGCGGCGATGCTCATTGAAGGGAACCGGTCACCGACTCGGCCCAGGCCAGAACCTGGCCCGAACCGACCATTCCTGTCATCAGGTCTACCTCAGGCGCGAGGAAACGGTCGGGGCCGAGGCCTGGCACCTGCCGGCGCACGCCTTGCAGCACGGCTCGCGTCGCCGGCGCCGGTTGGTGCGGGGACCGCAGTTCCACCGCCCGCGCCGACGTCATCACCTCGATAGCGAGCACCCGGGCGAGGTGGTCGATCGCCCGCCGAAGCTTGCAGGCGGCGGCCCAGCCCATCGACACGTGGTCCTCTTGCATGGCGGAGGTGGGAATGTTGTCGACGCTGGCGGGCGCGGCCAGGCGCCGGCACTCGGCGACCAGGGCGGCCGCGGTGTACTGGGCCAGCATCAGTCCCGAGTCGACGCCGGGGTCAGCGGCCAGGAAGGAGGGCAGGCCGTGGGAGCGGGCCGGGTCCAGGTGGCGGTCGATGCGGCGCTCGGAGATGGAGGCGGCGTCAGCCACCGCTATGGCCAGGAAATCGGCCACGTAGGCCAGGGGTGCCCCGTGAAAGTTGCCGCAGGAGGCCACCAGGCCGTTGGGCAGCACGACCGGGTTGTCGATGGCGCTGGCCAGTTCCCGGTCCACGACGGTTTCGGCGTGCTGCAGGGTGTCGCGGCCGGCGCCGAGCACCTGGGGTGCACACCGCAGCGAGTAGGCGTCCTGGACCCGGCTGTCCCCCTCTTTGTGCGAGGCCACCACGCCCGATCCGGCCAGGACCGCCATCATGTTGGCGGCCGAGGCGCTTTGGCCGGGGTGGGGCCGCAAGGCGACCAGCTCGGGCCGGAAGGCCTGGTCGGTGCCCTCCAGCGCCTCCACCGACATGGCCGCGGCCACGTCTGCTGTCTTGAGCAACCGGGCCATGTCGGTGCAGGCCAGGCTCAGCATGCCGAGCATCCCGTCGGTCCCGTTGGTCAGGGCCAGCCCCTCCTTGGCTTCCAGTACGAGCGGGGACAGGCCGGCGTAGCGGAGCGCCTCGGCCGCGGACCTCCGGTGGCCCCGGCCGTCGAGCACCTCCCCTTCGCCGATGAGGGCCAGGGCTACGTGGGCGAGGGGGGCCAGGTCCCCGCTGCACCCGAGGGAGCCGTGCTCGCGGACGACGGGGACGATGCCGTGGTTCAAGAGTGCGACCAGGCCCGTCACCAGCTCGGGCCGGATCCCCGAGAAACCCTTGGCCAAGGTGGCGGCGCGAAGGAGGATCATGGCCCGCACGACCTCCGGCTCGACCTCGGGGCCGACGGTGGCGGCGTGGGATCGGGCCAGCCCGACCTGGAGAGCAGCTCGAGACTCAGGCTCGATGTAGCGGTCGGCCAGCGCACCGAAGCCGGTCGACAGCCCGTAGACGGCCCGGTTGCCGGTGACCAGCTCGGTCGCGGTCCGGTGGGAGCGGCGGACCGCATCGATGGCGGCCGGTTCGATCACCACCGGACGGCCGTGCCGGGCCACCGCGACCACGTCCGGGCGCCAAACCCCGCCGGTGCCGATTGCGACCGGGTTGTCCACGCGGGGCTAGTCCGGGCCGATCACGACGATCACGTCGCCGGCGCCGACGGCATCACCCGGCTGGACCTTTATCTCGGTGACGGCCCCGGCGGCCTCGGCCGTGATGTTGTTCTCCATCTTCATGGCTTCCAGCACGGCGACCGCCTGCCCCGCTTCGACGCTCTCACCCACCGACACCAGAACCTTCACAATGGTTCCCTGCATCGGCACTGAGACTTCGCCGCTGCCCCCGCCGCCATGACCGTGCGCACCGTGGCCGGGCCCGGGTCGGGGCCGAGCCGGGCGGACGGCCGACCCCCCCGCCACGATCGCGGGAGCCAGGTCAGGCACCCACAGCTTTACTTGATAGCGCCGGCCGTCCACTTCTACGTCGACATCGCGCTGCACCCGCCCAGGCTCACCGCCGGCGGGTTCGGCCGGCATGGACGGGCTGTAGGGCGCCAGCCCGGACAGGTCCAGCTTCTCTGCCACCCAGTTGGTGGAATGCTCGACCTTGATGAAATCGGGGTGCTCCAGGATGGCGATGTCCGCCGGGATCGTGGTGGCCGGGCCCTCTATCTCGGTCTCGCGGAGGGCCCGCAGCATCCGCCGCCTGGCGTCGTCGCGGTCCTGGCCCCACACGATGATCTTGGCGATCAGGTTGTCGTAGAACTGGCTGACGGTGTCCCCCTCGTCGTAACCAGCGTCTACGCGGACTCCGAAACCGTCGGGTTTGCGGAAGCGGGTGATGGCGCCCGGCGACGGCAGGAAGCGACCCCCTGCGGGGTCCTCGGCGTTGACTCTGACTTCGATGGCATGGCCGTCGGAGGTTGACATCCTTCTGGGCGAAACCGAGGGGATCACCAGCCGCCACTCGGAGCTGGAGGGCGACCAGATCCCATCCGAGCACGGCTTCTGTGGCCGGGTGCTCCACCTGGAGGCGGGTGTTCATCTCGAGGAAGTAGAAGTCGCCGTCCTGGTAGATGAACTCGACGGTTCCGGCGTTGACGTAACCGCAACCGAGAGCCACCTTGACCGCGGCCTGGCCCATGGCGTCCAGGGTCTCCGCCGGGATCGCGGGCGCCGGCGCCTCTTCGATCAGCTTCTGGTGGCGGCGCTGGGCCGAGCAGTCCCTGGTGCCCAGGTAAACCGCGTTTCCATGGGAATCGGCGAAGACCTGCACCTCCACGTGCCGGGGCCAGGTCAGGTAGCGCTCGATGTAGCTCTCGGACCGGCCGAACGCCTTCTCGGCCTCCCGTTGGGCCGACTCGAGGGCGGCCGCCGCTTCGGCGGGGGCATTGACCACGCGCATGCCCCGACCTCCGCCCCCGTAGGCGGCCTTGATGGCGACCGGCCACCCGAACTCCTCACCGAAAGCCACGACCTCGTCCGCGGATCGGAGCACCTCGGTCGTCCCCGGCACACCGACGACGCCCGCCCGCTGGGCGGCCAGCCGGGAGCTGATCTTGTCCCCCATGACCTCGATGGCTTCCGGTGGGGGGCCGATCCAGGTGACGCCGGCCCCGGAGATGGCCCGGGCGAAATCGGCGTTCTCGGAGAAGAAGCCATACCCGGGGTGGACGCCGTCCGCGCCCGAGCGGCCCACCACCTCGAGGATCCTGTCAGTGTTGAGATACGACTCGGCCGCCGTCTGCCCACCCAGGGCGTACGCCTCGTCGGCTAGCCGGACGTGCAGCGCATCCCGATCGAGCTCGGAGTAGACCGCTACCGTCGCTATCCCGAGCTCGCGGCACGTACGGATGACCCGGACGGCGATCTCGCCGCGGTTGGCTATCAGGACCTTGGAGAGCACGAGCAGGCATTCTGTCAGTGTGATCCTCGACGAGCGAGTCCGAGCCGAGCTGGGGGCCTCGACCCGCTTTCGGGACATCCGGTTCGTGGATGTAGTGGACTCGACCAACCGGGCCGTCCTGGACCGGGCTCGGGCGGGCGAGCCCGAAGGCGTGGTGCTGGCTGCCGATCTCCAGACCGCTGGTCGGGGCCGCCTCGACCGCACCTGGGAGGCCGAGGCCGGCGGCGGGTTGCTCGTGTCGGTGCTCCTGCGCCCGGTCGACCTCCCGCCGTCGAGGTGGTACCTGGTCACGGCCGCCACCGCCCTGGCCGCCCGGGACGCCTGCGTGGAGGTGGCCGGCTCGAGGCCGGACATCAAGTGGCCGAACGACCTCCTGGTGGCGGACCGCAAGCTGGCGGGCATCCTGGCCGAGGTCGCCGCCGGCGCAGTTGTGGTCGGGATGGGAATGAACGTGCACTCAGCACCTCCCGGTGCCGCCTGCCTCGACGAGGCGACCGGTCGCCGGGTCGGCCGGACGGCACTCATGGTGGCCTGGCTGAGAGGCCTCGACCGGTTGGCGCGCGACTGGGAGGGGGTGATGGTCCGGTACCGATCGGAGTGCGCCACCGTGGGACGGGATGTCGTGGTCGATCAGGCCGATGGGTCCCGGTTTTCCGGCCGGGCCGAGGGGATCGACGAGGACGGTCGCTTGCTGGTGCGCGGCCCGGACGGGGTCCTGAACCCGCTCTCGGTCGGCGATGTCACCCATCTGCGGCCCGGAGACGGTGCTTAGGGACCGCCGGCCCTGCCTGGTAGCGTCGGGGAGGTGAAGGCGCTCATCCTGGCTGGAGGCGCGGGAACCCGCCTTCGTCCCATCACCCATACCCGGGCCAAGCAACTGGTGCCCGTGGCCAACAAGCCCATTCTATTTTACGGGCTGGAGGCCATCGCCGACGCCGGGATCAAAGAGGTCGGCATCGTGGTGGGGGAGACCGGCGACGAGGTGCGCCGAGCCGTAGGAGACGGCTCGGACTGGGGTGTTTCGGTCACCTACCTGCCCCAGGAGGCTCCCCTCGGGCTGGCCCACGCCGTCCTGATAGCCCGGGACTTCCTCGGTGACGACGACTTCGTGATGTACCTGGGGGACAATCTGCTGAAGCAGAGCCTCAAGGATTTCGTCCGGAGCTTCGAGGACTGGCGCCTGCAGACCCGCCACCCGACCCTCGACGACCACGCCGGCGAGGAACCGTGTGCGCAGATCCTTCTCAAGGCGGTACCCGATCCGCACCGGTTCGGAGTGGCGGAGCTGGGACCGGACGGCTCGGTGAGGCGCCTGCTCGAGAAGCCGGCGCGATCCGCCCAGCAACCTGGCCCTGGTGGGCGTGTACCTCTTCGATCCGCGCATCCACGAAGCGGTGGCTTCCATCAAGCCTTCGCCTCGAGGTGAGCTGGAGATAACCGACGCCATCCAATGGCTTCTCGACGCTGGCCTCCGGGTGAGGGCCGAGGTGCTCGAGGGCTGGTGGATAGACACGGGGAAGCTGACGCCCCTCCTGGAGGCCAACCGGATGATCCTGGAGACCCTGGAGCGCAGGATCGATGGCGAGGTGGACGACCTGAGCGAGATCGACGGTCGGGTGGTCGTCGAAGATGGGGCCCGGATCCAGCCGCAGTCGGATCCGCGGTCCGGCCGTGATCGGAGCCGGCACCACTATCACCGACAGCTTCATCGGGCCCTTTTCGGCCATCGGCCGTCGCTGCGAGATCGACACCAGCGAGATCGAGCATTCCGTCATACTCGACGACTGCCGGGTGATCGACGCCGGCCGCCTCGAGGACTCCCTTCTGGGCCATCACGTGGAGGTCAGTCGAACCGCCGGCGACCCCGGGCCACCCGCCTGATGGTGGGAGACCACTGCACGATCGATCTGCAGTGACCGCCATCGCACTGACCGCTCACGAAGGCCGGTCGCCCTGGTCGCCTGAGTGCCTGGGCCGCAGTGGCCCCCGACTATCCTTGACGCCATGAAACTGCTGGTTACCGGCGGCGCCGGGTTCATCGGATCCAACTATGTCCGGTGGGTCCTGCGCCACAGCGACGACGAGGTAACCGTCTACGACGCTTTGACTTACGCGGGCAACAGGTCGACGCTGCGCGACATCGAGCAGTGAGTACCCGAGCCGCTATCGGTTCGTCCATGCCAACGTCTGTGACCTGGACTCCTTGTCCCGGGCAGTCGAGGGGCACGACGCCGTACTCCACTTCGCCGCCGAGAGTCACGTGGATCGATCCATAACGGGCCCCGAGGACTTCGTCGTCACCAATTGCGTCGGGACCAACGCCGTGATGCACGCGTGCCGGTTGGCCGGTATCCCGCGAGTAGTTCACGTCTCTACCGACGAGGTCTACGGATCGGTCGAGGCCGGCGACAGCTTGGAGTCAGATCCTCTGGACCCTCGCTCGCCCTACAGCGCTTCCAAGGCCGGTTCGGACCTGATCGCCCGGTCCTACTTCTCGACCTATCGCCTCCCCGTACTGGTCACCCGCTCCTCCAACAACTTCGGTCCCTGGCAGTACCCGGAGAAGGTCATACCGCTGTTCGTCACGAACCTCCTCGACGGACGGAAAGTCCCGCTCTACGGCGACGGCCTCAACAGGAGGGACTGGTTGTACGTAGAGGACAACTGCACCGGGATCGACACCGTCCTAAGGTCAGGGAGAGCCGGGCGAGATCTACAACATCGGGGCGGGCAACGAGCTGACTAATCGGGAGCTCACGGAAGCCCTCCTGAAGCTCGCGGGCGCTGGCGAGGACAGAATCGACTATGTCGAGGACCGCCTGGGTCACGACCGTCGTTACTCTGTCGACGCATCGAAGATCCGGGCGCTCGGCTGGGCTCCTTCGCACAAACTCGACGACGCCTTGCAGGAGACCTTTCAGTGGTATCGCGACAATCGCTGGTGGTGGGAGCCGCTCAGAGCGCGCGAGCGCTAAATGAAGATCCTGATAACCGGTGCCGGCGGTCAGCTGGGCACCGATCTCACCCGCCTGGCGAGCGTCGACGGACGGCACCAGGTCGTGGGGGCTACCCGGAGCCAGCTGGATGTGGGAGACCGCGACGCAGTGCTCTCGGCGGTCACCGGCCTCCACCCGGACCTGGTGGTGCACGCCGGGGCGTGGACCGCGGTCGACGCCTGCGAATCGGACCCCGATCGCGCCTGGCGGGTCAACTCCCTCGGTTGCCGCTACGTGGCCGAAGGGGCGCGGCTGGTAGGGGCTCACCTGGTCGCCGTCTCGACCGACTACGTGTTCGACGGGACAGCCCCGAATCCATACAACGAGTGGGATCGGCCCTCGCCGGTGTCGGTGTACGGGAAGTCGAAGCTGGGCGGTGAGGAGGAGGTGAAGGCCATCCTGCCCGGGGCGACGATCGCCCGGACCTCCTGGGTGTGCGGCCCCCACGGGGCCAACATGGTCAAGACGATCCTTCGGCTGGCCGGTTCGGGAGGGCCGCTCCGCTTCGTCGACGACCAGCGGGGCTGTCCCACATTCACCGAGGATCTGGCTGGCATGCTGTTGCATCTGGGTATCTCCCGGCGTTCAGGCCAGTTTCACGTCACCAATCAGGGCGCCACGACCTGGTTCGAGTTCGCGCGGGACGTCGTCGCCGCGGCCGGCCTGGACAGTTCCATGGTGCAGCCCATCCGGACAGCTGATCTCGACCCGCCGCGCCCTGCGCCGCGACCGGCGAACTCCGTCCTGGACAACGCCGCCCTGCGCCTCGGAGGCATCCCCCTGCTTCCGGATCATCACCAACCTCTCGAGCAGACCGTCAAGGCGCTCACTGCTCACTAGCCAGCTTCCACGACCGAGGAATCCCCCCCATGACAAAACTCTCGTATAGCAAACCGGTCCAGATTGGAGTGATCGGTGTCGGCTACGTCGGGCTGACCACGGCGGCATGCCTGTCCCACCTGGGCTACCGGGTAACAGCCGTAGATGTCGACCGGGCCAAGGTCGAACGCATGCGGCTAGGTGTTTCACCCATTTTGGAGGAGGGGCTGGCGGGCCTTATAGGCGAGGGCCTAACCCGCCAGTTGCTGTCCTTCACCACCGACACGG
The DNA here is from genome assembly GCA_963851245.1 of uncultured Acidimicrobiaceae bacterium. Taxonomy (GTDB): domain Bacteria; phylum Actinomycetota; class Acidimicrobiia; order Acidimicrobiales; family Palsa-688; genus CAWKOH01. The sequence continues at coordinate 262,990 of CAWKOH010000002.1, forward strand.
CGGAAGCCGCCTCGAGCGCCGACTTCGTGTTCCTCTGCGTGCCGACTCCGCAGGGTGCTGACGGGTCGGCCGACCTCCGCTTCGTCGAGCAGGCGGCTGCGCAGATATCGCCTCACCTGAAGCCCGGTGCCGTGGTTGTCACCAAGTCGACCGTTCCCGTGGGGTCGGCCCATGCGGTCATCGAGGCTCTTGGCCGTCCGGATACCTCGGTCGTCTCCAACCCGGAATTTTTGCGGGAGGGCAATGCCGTCGACGATTGGTTGCATCCGGATCGCATCGTCATAGGCAGCGACGACAGGGCTGCGGCCGAGAAGCTGGCTGCCCTCTACGACCCCCTGGGCGCCCCGGTCATCATCACGGATCCAGCGTCATCGGAGACGATCAAGTACGCCTGCAACGCCTTCCTGGCCGCCAAGGTCTCGTTCGTAAATGCCATCGCCAACCTGTGCGCCGCCGTGGGAGCAGATGCGGTGGACGTCATCCGAGGTATGAGCTACGACCGCCGTATCGGCGCCGATCATCTGGCCCCCGGACCAGGATGGGGCGGTTCCTGCTTCCCCAAGGACACCCAGGCCCTCATAAGGATTGCCGAGGATCACGGATACGACTTCGCCCTGCTGCGCGAAGCGGTGGCGGCCAACGAAAACCAGTTCGACCGGGTCGCCGACCAGGTTCAGCACGCCGCAGGGGGCTGTTTGCAGGGTCGAACGGTGGCGGCGTGGGGACTCACTTTCAAGGCTGCCACCGACGATTTGCGGGAGTCGCCCGCCCTGGCGGTGCTCCGGCGGGTGGCCCGGCGCGGGGCCACCCTCAGGGCATTCGACCCCACGCGGCCCGTCGCATCCAACGGGCACCTGTCAGAAATGGACCTGATAGTCGCGGACGACCCCTACGACGCCTGCACCGGGGCAGACGTCCTCGTGGTCTTGACCGAGTGGCCCGAGTTTCGCGACCTGGATCTGGCCAAGGTGGCCTCAGTTATGTCCACGCCGGCGATCGTTGACACCCGCAACATGCTCGAGCCCGAGGCGGCCCGCCGGGCCGGCCTCACCTACCTGGGGATGGGCCGCTCCTGATGCGGGTCCTCGTCGCCGGCGGCGCCGGATTCATAGGCGCGACCCTGTGCTGTCGCCTTCTCGACAGGGGTGACGAGGTCGTCTGCGTGGACAACCTGGTCACGGGGTCGCCCCAGAACGTGAAGCATCTACTGCAACGGGAACGGGTCGCGTTCATCGAGGCCGACATCTGTTCGGCAGTGCCCGTGGAAGGTGCCGTGGACGCCGTGGTCAACCTGGCCTGTCCCGCGTCGCCGGCCGACTTCGGCCCGCTGGCCATCGAGATACTGGACGTCGGCAGCCGGGGGCTTCGAAATCTCCTTGACCTGGCCCGCCGCGACGGGGCCAGGGTTCTCCAGGCTTCCACGAGCGAGGTGTACGGGGAACCCCTTGTTCACCCCCAGCCGGAAAGCTACTGGGGCAACGTGAACCCGGTTGGGCCACGCTCCGTCTACGACGAGGCGAAGCGCTTCGGGGAGGCCCTGGCGAGCGTGTACCGGCGCTCCTATGGCCTCGAGGTCCGCATCGCCCGCATATTCAACACCTACGGTCCGCGTATGCGCCCCGATGACGGCCGGGTGGTTTCCAACTTCGTGAACCAGGCTCTGCGCGGCGAACCCCTGACGGTTTATGGCGACGGATCGCAGACCAGGAGCTTCTGTTACGTCGACGACGAGGTGGATGGGCTGCTCGCCCTCCTCGACTCCTCGTACGAGAGTCCCGTCAACATCGGCAACGACGACGAGCGGACCATGCTCGAGATTGCTGAGCTCGTACTCGATCTTTCCGGTTCCACATCGGGAATCGTGTTCAAGGATCGACCGATGGACGACCCGTCCCAGCGGCGCCCCGACCTTGCGGTCGCCCGTCGCGAACTCGGATGGGAGCCGAAAACCCCCTTGGATCAAGGCTTGGCCCGCACCATCGAGTGGTTCAAGAACCGGTCGGGCCCGTGAGCCGCGGGCCGAGCGACTCAGTCGCTGTGGCCGCCGTGGTCGTCAACTACAACGCTGAGAGCTACCTGCAGGCTTGCCTCTCTTCGATAGCGGCGGCGCAGGTAGAGGCCATAGTGGTCGTCGACAACGGATCGACCGACGATTCCCGCTCCGTTGCCGAGGCGTTCGGCGCCTGCTGGACGGAAAGCGGAGCCAATGTGGGTTACGGGCGGGCGGCCAACCGGGGCGCCGACCTCGACGCCCCGTCCGCGGCTTCGTATCTACTGGTCTGCAACCCCGATCTCGTTGTCCGCGACGGCGCCATCTCGGCCATGGCCCGGGCGCTGGATGCCGACCCGCTCGTGGGAGCAGTGGGGCCGAGGATGGTGAACGCGGACGGCTCCCTCTACCCCTCAGCCCGCAGCTTCCCGCGCCTGATGGACGCCCTGGGCCATGGCCTCCTCGGCCAGGTCGCGCCGCGGAACCGATTTAGCCGGAGATATCGCCTTCTGGACTGGGATCACCGCGGCGCCGCCGACGTCGACTGGGTCTCCGGCGCCTGTTTCCTGGTCCGACGGGAAGCTTGGGATGACGTCGGTGGCTTCGACCCCTCGTACTTCATGTACCTCGAGGACGTCGACCTCTGCTGGCGCCTGGGCCGGGCCGGATGGCGGGTCCGCTACGAACCGGCGGCCGAGGTGCTCCATGTGCAAGGAGTATCGGCCGACCTGCACCCCTACCGGATGCTGGCCGCTCATCACATCTCCATGTGGCGCTTCGCCTGGCGCACCACGACGGGCGTCCGCCGAGTGGCCTTGCCCGTCGTGGCGGCCGGCCTGATGGGCCGGTTTGTGCTGACCGCGGGGCACCGCAGGATCCAGGGGACGATCCCTGACCGGGCGTCTCGCCCGCTACCCTGAGCGACGCTATGGGTAAGGCCTCTTCGAACAAAAAGGTGGCGCGGGCGGCGGGTATCGGCGGCGGTCATACCCACCGGCGGCAGACTCCGTGGACCTTCTTTGGGGTAATTGCCCTCATTGTGATCCTGGGCGTGGCCGCCACGGTCTCCAGCCGGGAACGGCGGCTGTCGCAGATCACCAACGCCGGCGGCACCCCTCCGACGGTCGGGACCGTCTGGAACCAGGGGTACGCGGTCTATGAGTGCGGGAAGTTTGCAGCCCCCATCTCCAGCAAGAACAATCCCGAGGGCATCCACACCGACGACCCCGGAAACGGGATTATCCATATCGCCCCCACGACCAAATCCGCGGCCGGGAAGAACGCCACCCTGGGCAAGTTCGCTGATGCCGTCGGCATGAAGCTGAACGCGGCAGAGCTGCAGATTCCGGGCGGGAAGCTGTGGCTCGACGGCGACACCTGTGAAGGCAAGCCCGGACACGTCTATGTCATGCACTTTGCCTACATCGGCGCCACCGGACAGCTCTACAACGGCCACACCAAGGCCACTCCCGGCCATCCGGCCCAGCTGCCCAAGATCGACCCGCGGGACGTACCGCTCGGTGACCAGGAACTGGTGACGATCGCCTTCGTGCCGGCCAACAAAGCGGCCTCCATCCCGGCTCCGCCCGAATACGTCAACAAGAACCTGGCCGCCCTGGGGGCCAACAGCTCCACCACGACCACTACCGCCCCGGCGACGTCGGGCACAACCGCGCCGGCCGCCTCGAGCACGACGGCTCCCGCTACCCCGACGACCACGGTCAAGAAATGAGGGCGGTGGTCCTCGTCGGAGGCGAGGGCACCCGCCTTCGCCCCCTGACGCTGACCACACCCAAGCAGATGCTGCCGGTGGGGGGCCGGCCCATGATCGAGCGGGTCCTGGAGCGGCTGGCCCCTCACGGGATCGATGAAGCGGTCCTGTCCCTCGGGTACAAGCCGAGCGCATTCATCGGCGCCTACCCGGACGGGCGCTGCGCAGGTGTAACGCTGCGGTACGCGGTCGAGGCCGAACCACTCGACACCGCCGGAGCGATCAGGTTCGCGGCGCTCGAAGCGGACCTGTCCGACACTTTCGTGGTCGTCAATGGCGATGTCATAACCGATCTCGACGTCTCCGGGCTGGTGAGCTTCCACCGGGCGAGCGGCGCCGAGGCGACCATTTCGCTGACTCCGGTAGACGATCCGTCGCGCTTCGGAGTGGTTCCGACCGACGAGGCCGGCCGGGTGCTCGCATTCATCGAGAAGCCGCCCCCCGACGAAGCCCCCACCAATCTGATCAACGCCGGGACCTACGTGCTCGAACCGTCGGTTCTTCAGCGGATACCCGGGGGACGCCGGGTCTCGATCGAGCGAGAGACCTTCCCTGAGCTGGTGGCGGGGGGATGCCTCTACGCCTTGGCGTCTCAGGTCCCCTGGCTCGACGCCGGCACCCCGCAGACCTACCTGGAGGCCAACCTCTCCTACACCGGCGACCCCGACCATTCGTGCCGGGTGGCGGACGGGGCCACCGTCAAGGACAGCGTGGTCGGATACGGCGTCGTGTTCGGGGCGGGCTCGGTTGTGGAAAGCTCGGTCCTCATGGACGGAGTGGCGGTCGGAGAGGGCGCCGAGGTCCGCGGTTCCATTATCGGCCGAGGCGCGACGATCGGAGCTCGGTCGAGGGTGGAGTCGCTCTCGGTGATCGGTGCAGGCGTCGAGGTGGCCCCGGGGCATCATTTGACCGGACAGCGGGTTCCGGCTTCGCCGTGAAAGCCTTTGTGACCGGAGGGGCCGGCTTCATCGGTTCCACGCTCGTCGACCGACTGCTGGCCGAAGGGCATCAGGTGGACGTCGTTGACAACCTGAGCACCGGGTCCCTGGCCAACCTGGCCGAAGCCCGTAAGAGCCCCGTGGGCCGGATGACCTTTCACCAGATCGACATCAGGTCCGCGGACCTGGCCGAAGCGATGAAGCGAGCCCGGCCGGAGGTCGTGTACCACCTCGCGGCCCAGGCCGACGTGAGGGTCTCGGTGACGGATCCGGTCTTCGACGCCGAGGTCAACGTGCTGGGTTCGCTCCGGGTGCTCGAGGGGGCCCGGGTCTCCGGCGCCCGGAAAGTGGTCTTCGCGTCGAGCGGGGGCACTATCTACGGCGACCCCGACCCTGCCGACCTGCCGGTCAAGGAGTCCCACCCGCAGCGGCCTCTATCTCCCTATGGGGTAGCGAAGAAGGCGGTCGGCGACTACCTCTACGCCTACCGCGACCTTCACAATCTCGAGTTCACGGCCCTGGCCCTGGCCAATGTGTACGGGCCCCGTCAGGACCCCCACGGCGAGGCCGGCGTAGTAGCCATCTTCGCCGGCCGCCTCCTCTCCGGTGAGCCCTGCACGGTGTACGGGGACGGCTCCCAGACCCGTGACTTCGTCTACGTCGACGACGTGGTCGACGCCTTCGCCCGGGCCGCCTCCCGAGGTGGCGGACTGGTGCTGAACATAGGCACCGGCACCGAGACGAGCGTCAACCGGTTGTACGGAGCCATGGCCGAGCAGACGGCCGTCGATCGGCCGGCCGTCGCCGCGCCGCTGCGTCCTGGCGAACTTCAGCGCAGCACCCTCGATCCGGGCCGGGCGGCTATCCACCTCGGGTGGAAGCCCTGGACGTCCCTCGAGGATGGGGTGCGGGCCACCCTCGACTGGTTCCGGGCCGCCCGGTCCTAGAGTCCGCCCCCGCTTGCCTACCGGAAGAGGTCCTCCTGGTGGGGACGCACGATCTCGCCACGGACCGACGAGTCCCGCAGCCAGGACGGGTCGACCCCACGCACGATGGCGACCGGGATCCCGGAGGATTTGCCCATCACCAGCTCCGCTGCACCCGCCAGTTCGTCGGCTACGCACACCTCGGTTACGGCCAGCTCCCGGCCCAGCGCGTCCTCTGTGCCTCGCAGGTCGACGATGGCCGCGATCCCTGCGACACCGATGGCCACGTCGGTCAGACCGCGCCGCCACGTCCGTCCAAACGTGTCCGACACGATCACACCGACGGTGACGCCGGCGCGCGCTTTCAGGCCATCGAGAATGCGGCGGGCCGAGCGGTCCGGATCCACCGGGAGCAGGGCAGCCCAGCCCGTCTCGACGTTGGAGAGGTCGACCCCGGCGTTGGCGCAGACAAAACCGTGCTTGGTCTCGGTCATGAGAAGATCACCGCGGCGGCGGAGGATCCGAACCGACTCCTCGACTACCAGGGCCTTGTGGGACAGCGGATCGGTCGGATCCACCTGGACCAGGCGGCCTTCGGCCTTCGACACCACTTTCTGGGTCACCACGACCACGTCACCGTCGTAGAGAGTTGCGTTTTCGTGGATGAGCCCCGCAAGGTCGGCGCCGGGAGATATCTCCGGCATCCCTGCCACCGGAATCAGCGTGATCGTCAACGACGTCCCTCGTTCAGCACCACCCGGGCCAGGGCGGCGGCCTCCTCGGGCCCGGTCATGACCGTAGGCGCCACGACGGCTCGCATACCCGCCCGCTCCACCTCCTCGGCCCTGCCCGAGTCGGCCTCGTCGATGACCAGAACAGCCGCGTAGGGGGCCCACATGCGGGCGACGCCGATGACCGATGACTCGTGTCCCAGCTCGGCCAGCATGTGATCGGCGGGCCCCTTGAGAGCCTTGCCGGCGATGATGGGTGACACGGCCACCGTTCGATCGCGGCGGGCGGCGACAGCATCGCCTATGCCTCCGGTGGCCAGGACTGGCCCGATGGACACGACCGGGTTGGACGGGCAGATCAGCAGCTGCTCGGCGTCGCTGATGCTCTCCAGTACGCCGGGCCCGGCCGCCGCCGACTCGACTCCTTCCAGCCGGATCTCTTTGACCGGGAGGCCGTGGCGATGCTTCACGAAATAGTCCTGGAAGCCGATCTCCCGGACCCCCTCGCCGTCGCTCACCACCACCCGCGTCTCCACCGGGTCGTCCGACATGGGCAGCAGTCGCACCTGCAGTCCCCACCTGGCGGTGATCTCGGCTGTCACTTCGGTCAGAGTGGCGCCCTCGTTCAATCGGGACGTCCGAAACAGGTGGGTGCCCAGATCACGGTCGCCGAGATTGAACCAACCCAGCCGGCCGCCGCTATAGGCGCGTAGCTCGTCCATGGCGGACCACGTCTCCCCCGCCAATCCCCATCCTGTATCGAGGCTGATGACGCCGGCCAGCGTGTAGGTGACGGTGTCCAGGTCGGGGCTTACGTGGAGGCCGTGCATCATCGTGTCGTCACCGGTGTTGACGATGGCCGTGACGGTGGAGGGGTCCCTCACCGCCAGGATCCCGCGTAGCATGCGGGCCGCTCCCACCCCGCCGGCCAGCGCCACGATCATCGAGTCCCCCTGATTCGCGCCGCCAGGTCGCTCATCGGGCCACCTTACGGTAAACGCCGGCGTGCACCTCCGCCGTCCGATCCCACGTGTAGGCCGACGCGACCGAAAGACCGAGCCGGCGCCTCTCTCGAGCCGCCGCCGCGTCGATGCCGTCGAGAACCGCCTCTATGGCCGAGCACAGGTCGTCGACATTGCCTGGCTCGACCAGCAGCGCGGCCTCTCCGGCGACCTCCTCCATGGCCGTCCCGGAAGTGGTCACGAGAGGCGCTCCGCAGGCCAGGGTCTCCAGGGCAGGTAACCCGAAGCCCTCTTCGAGGGCGGGATAGGCGACGACACTGGCCGTGCGAATGAGGGCAGGCAGGGCGGCGTCGGGGACGTAACCGAGGGCCCGAATCTGCTGCGGGTGTCGGGCCCGGGCCAACCCATCGGCCACCTCGTCCGAGCCCCACCCCCGCTGGCCGGCCAGAAGCAGCACCACGTCGGGACGCTTAGCGGCGAGGCGGTCGAACGCTCGCACCAGCAGGCCGACGCCTTTCCTCGGCTCCAGAGTGCCGACGAACAGGACGACCCGCTGGTCCGCGCCGATGCCGAAGGAGGCGGTGACCTCGGCGTCGCTTCCCGGGGCCGGCTCGTCGGGCCGGAAGCGTTCGTGGTCGACGCCGTGATGGGCGACCGTAACCGGGGCGCGCACATCGACCACTTCGTGCAAACGGCCTGCAGTGGCGTGACTAACGCAGATGATCTCTGCCGCCCTGGCCGCGGCCACCCTGGTGGCCCGGCGGAAGAGCACCACTTTCGACCGTTCGTGCCACTCGGGATGGTCGAAGAAGGTGCAGTCATGGATGGTGACGACCGTGGGCAACCGGGCCAGTTCGGGCATGGTGTAGTGCGGGGCGTGATGCACGTCCAGCTGCTCCCGACGGAGCAGGGCGGGCAGGCCGACCTGCTCCCACGCCAAGCGGACTGGCCGGCGATTCGGCGATCGGGCCAGCAGGGTGGAGCCGTCCGGCCGGGCCCATCGATCCGAGTCATTGCGGCGGCAGATGAGCGAGAGGTCGACGTCCGGTCTGGGAGCCAGGGCGGTCGCCAGGGCGGCGACGTACCGCCCTGCTCCCGCCGCAGCCGCTGGTATCGCGCTCACGTCCAGCGACACGCGGACCGGGACCGCCGGCGTCGAAGCGGTGGTACCGTCCAGCGCGCTGATGAGCCGACACGGCCGTCACTCGGCAACCCAGATCACCGGGTGACTGTACCTGGGCCGCGGGTGGCGTTCGATGTGACGCCCCTGCTGACGTTCCGCACTGGTATCGGCCAGTCGGTGCAAGAGACCTGGTCGGCGCTCAAGGGGCTGGACCCCGGTCCCGACCTCATCCCCTTTGCGCTGGGGATGCGGTCGAAGGTCAACGGCACCGGCCTCCCCGCCGGGATAAGGCCGGTCCGGGCTCCCACCCGCCTCCTCCTGGCGATGTGGAGCCGCGCTGATCATCCCGGTCTGAGCTGGCCGCTTCGGGGCGCCGACGTGGTCCACGCCACCAACTACGTCATCCCCCCGACCCGAATACCGACTCTCGCCACCATCAACGATATCGGCTTCGTGCTCGATCCCAGCACAGCCGACTCCGTCGTGGGGACCTTCCCGGCCCTGCTGAGGCGAGCCCTGGCCCGCGGGGCCCACGTGCATGTGACCACCCATCAGGTGGCAATGGAGGTGGAGGAGCACTTCGGCCCCGGCCTGATCTCATCGGGGCGAATCACGGTTGTCCCGTTCGGCATCCCTCCCGTCCCGACCGGTGGGCCGCTACCCGACCCGCTGGCGGCCAAGGTCAAAGCTCCGTACGTGCTGACGGTTGGGCGCCACGAGCCCCGCAAGAACCTGCCCCGCCTGGTCCAGGCCTTCGGTGAAGTCGGGCGGGAGGACGCCGATCTGCTCCTCGTCATAGCCGGTCCTGAGGGCCGGGGCACTCCTGCGCTCACAGCTTCGATCGCCGACCTGGCGCCGGACCTGGGCAATCGGGTCCGGTTGTTGGGCCCGGTGCCGCCTTCGGCGCTGGGCGCCCTCCTGTCCGGCGCCACGGCTCTGGCCTATCCGTCGCTGTACGAGGGATTCGGCTTTCCGCCGCTGGAGGCCATGACGGTGGGAGTCCCGGTGCTGGTGGGTCGCGGCGGGGCCGTATCCGAGGTGACCGGCCCGGCGGCCGAGCAGGTCGACCCGCTCGACGTGTCCGACCTGGCGGCCGGCTTGCGTCGGGTCGTGTTCGACCAAGCTCGCCGGGCCGAGCTCATCGCATCCGGCCGCGGCCACGCGGCCACCTACACCTGGGAGCGAACGGCCCGGGGTTTTGCCGACCTCTACGAGCGGCTGGCGATCTCGTCGTAGACCGCGGCATAGGCCGCGGCCACCGTTTGGGGTGCGAACCGTTCCACGTTCACGAGGCCTCTCCGGACCAGGTCGGAGCGATAGCTCTCGTCGGTAAGGACCCGTGTCACACCCGACCGGATCGACTCAGTGTCGTATGGGTCCACGAAGCAGGCCGCTTCTCCGGCGACCTCGGGCAGGGGTGGAATCGAGCTGGTGACGACGGGGCGGCCGACGGCCTGGGCCTCGATGATCGGAAGGCCGAAGCCCTCCTTCAGCGACGGGAAGAGGAGGACGTCGCAGCCGGCGTAAAGGGCCCGAACGGCTTCGTCGTCGAGACCGGTGAGGGCTTCGTAGTCCAGGCCCGCTTCCTTCAACGCCACCTCTTGATCGGCGTCCAGGCCGCCGATTATCCGCACCCGGCAATCGATCCCGGCCAGGGCGGCGGCCGATCGGAGGACGTTCTTCGTGGGCCAGGTGCCGACCAGCAAGACGGTCGGTCGGGCCGGAGTCTCCCGCGGGACCGCCTCGAATCCCTCGCCGATCGGATGCGGTATGACCCGGATCTTGCCTTCGGCCCGAGGTTCCACCCTCACGAGATCCTGTTTGGTGCCTTCGCTGCCCACCGTGACGATGCCGGCTCTCCACATCGGGAGGCGCAACCACAACCACGCGTAGGCGAAGCGTTTCAGTCCCGATGATCGGTCGAGGAACTCGGTGTCGTGAATGGTAACCACCGACCTGTGCCGGTTCATAAGGATGGCGGCGTAGTTGATGTCGCCCGTGACGTGCACCACGTCAGCCTCGATGCGCCTGGCCTCCAGCATCGTTTTCAGCCGTGGGATTACGCCCTGGTTGCGTCCAGACGTCACGACCACTTCCACATCGAAACGGTCGGGAAGGTGGCGCCTGACCTCTGCGAACACCCGCTCCATGCTGAACTGTCCGGGGAAACTCCGGCGCTGAAGGTGCACCACTCGCATACGTCGGTCCAAGGCCACTCCACGCTAGCGTCTCCCCTGTGCGCTGTCCTCGTGACCGGGTGCAAAGGGTTCGTCGGCCACTGGCTAATGGCCCACCTCGAGGCGAGCGGCGACGAAGTGACTGGCATCGACGCCGAGGTCGACATAACCGACCCGGCCGCCATCACCGATGCCATCAGGGTGATTGGGCCCGAGGCGATCTGTCACCTGGCTGCTCAGGCGAGCGTGGGGACGTCCTGGGAGAACCAGGCGGCCACCTACCAGGTCAACACGCTCGGCGTCGTCAACGTGCTGGAGGGGGCAGCCAGCTGCTCCCTGCTCCCTCGTGTCCTGCTCGTGAGCTCGGCCGAGGTCTACGGTCGGGTGTCGACCGGCCAGCTTCCTGTGCCGGAGGATCATCCCTTCGCCCCCGTGAGTCCGTACGCGGCCAGCAAGGCGGCGGCCGAGATGGTCGGCATCCAAGCCTTTCTGGGCTCCGGCCTGGAAGTGGTCCGGGTCCGGCCTTTCAACCACACCGGGCCCGGTCAGGCCCCAGCCTTCGTCGTCCCCAGTCTGGCCAAGCAGATATCCGAGGCGGTCGCCTCCGGAGCCGAATCGCTGGTCACTGGCAACCTCGACGCCCGGCGGGATCTCACCGACGTCCGAGACGTGGTGCGCGCCTACCGCGGCCTCGTCGAGTCGGGGGCGCCTGGAGAGGTATACAACGTATGCCGCGGCGACTCGGTGTCGATTCGAGAGGTGGCCGAGCGTCTCTTGGTGTTGGCCGGCGTCGAGCTACCGATCGTCGTGGACCCCGCCCGCATGCGGCCGAGCGACATCCCTGATCTGAGGGGTGATCCGGGCCGGCTGCGAGCCGCGACCGGCTGGGTGCCGGAGATCAGCCTGGAGGACACCCTCCGCGACGTGCTCACATACTGGCAGCAACTGTCGTGTTGACCGGCCGCCCCATGGGGCCGATGAGCGCTACTCGAGACCTACGGAGTGGCGCCAGGCCTGCTCCTGCGTAGAAGCCGTGCTGCGAACCGACTTGACCACGCCGCGGGCGCCCTCGGGCAAGGATTGCTCCAGCCGATCGATCTGCTCGTCGAGCTGCTGGCGAGCCGGGCCCATGAGTTCCTCGAGAAAGCGGGCCAGCTCCAGCAGTTGGGCTCGCAGGGGATCCAGGGCTTCCTCCATGGACCGGCTGAAATCGTTCAGGTCGCCGGCGAACTGAGTTCCTGCACTCCGCGCCCTCTGGCGGGCCGGGGCCAGATATCCCTCCATCTGTGAGCTGATGGTCTCAGGAAGTCCCTCGAGCTGCTTGGCCAGCTCTACCCTCCGCACCTGGGCCTTCTGGAACGCCAGCACGCCCAGGCCCACCGCGATATAGGCGGCCTCCTTCAGGGCGCTGTTGATGTCGCTGGCCGCCTTGTCAATGTCCACGTTGGGGAACTGGATATCCGGCACTTCGATTACCTCCTCGAACAGCTTGCCATTTTACCCGCAGTGCGCTTGCTGAGATACGCAAATTGTATAACAGTTGCAAGCACTCGAAAAGGGGTGGCCCGGCTGTGGCATCGGTCACTTCCGGCCCGGCCCTGACCTTATGCCGGGCACCCCGTTTCACTAGGCTCGTCCGCCCGGATGCAACCCGAATCCCAACCGCAGGCTCCCGCGGTCGTAGCGGTAGTCGTCGCCTGTGATCCCGGCCTCTGGTTCGAGCAGGTACTGGCTTCGCTGGCCGCGCAGGACTACCCGAATCTGTCCGTCCTCATCGTCGATGTGGGCAGCCTCGGCGACCCCACGGACACGGTCGCCCAGAGCCTCCCGGGGGCATTCGTGCGCCGATTGGACAGGCGAGTCGGCTTCGGGCAGGCCGCCAACGAGGTCCTGACAGTCGTCGAGGGTGCGTCTCACTACCTGATCTGCCACGACGACGTGATCCTCGCTCCTGACGCCGTGCGCCTTATGGTCGAGGAAGCGTTCCGCTCCAATTCGGGGATCGTCACCCCCAAGTTCGTGCTGTGGGACGAGCCGGACCGTTTGCTCGCCGTCGGGGCCACCACCGACAAGGTCGGGGTCGTCCAGGATCTGGTCGAGCAGGGTGAGCTGGATCAGCAGCAGCACGACGTCGTGCGCGAGGTCCTGGTGGCCCCCGGCGGGGCCACCCTCGTGAGGGCCGACCTTTTCGCCGCGCTTGGCGGTTTCGACGAGGAAATCGACCAGTTCGGCGAGGACGTGGATTTTTCGTGGCGGGCCCGGATCGCCGGGGCGCGGATCACCACCGTCCCGGCGGCCAGGGTTCGTCACCTGCAGGCCCTTCTGCACGGGGAGCGTCCCGGATGGGCCGGTTCTACGGCCTGGCAGCGCGGATCGGATCTGAGAGAGTCGAACCGGATCAGAACCCTGGTCGCCTGCTACCGGTGGTTCGACCTTCTCTGGATCCTGCCCGTGGCTCTGGTGTGGGTGATGGGGGAGGCCGCCACCCGCCTCTTGCAGGCCCGCCCAACCGAGGCTTACCACCTGCTCCGTTCGTTCGCTTTGGCGTGGCGCCGGCCGCGGGAGTTGTGGCAAGCCCGCTGGCGGGCTCAGATACATCGCGGTGCCGGTGACGGCGAGCTGCGCCGGCTTCAAAGCCGAGGTAACGCCCGGTTCCGGAGCTTCATGCGCCACCGGGTGGACGACGTGCGCGGGGGACTGCCAGTGCCGGCGGCGCTCGCTCGGACCAGTCCGGGCGGGTTCGACGACGAGGACGACAGCCCCGTGCCTGCCGCTGCGACCGAAGAGACGGCGCCGGCTGCCGGCCGCCCGTGGCGCGTAAATCTCATCGTCGGGGCGGCGCTGATCCTGCTCATCCTCTTCGGAACCCGGAGCCTTCTGGGTCATTCGCTTCCTGCCGTCGGGCAGCTGCCCGACACCTCGGGGGGGCTCGGGAACCTCTGGAAGTCATGGTGGTCGGCTTGGCAGCCGGGCGGTCTCGGCGTGGCCGCCCCGTCCAGCCCGGCCCTCGGCTTCCTCGCCTTGCTGGGGACGATCCTGCTGGGGGCGGTGGGGACCCTTCAGCACCTCGTGGTGCTGACGCCGTTGCTCATAGGGCCGATAGGCGCCTACCGGGCGGCCAGATGGTGGGGCTCTCGCCGGGGCCGGATGGCGGCCATGGTCGCCTATGCTGTGGTAGCCCTGCCCTATAACGCCCTGTCGAGGGGCCACTGGGGCGGTCTGGTCGCCTACGCAGCAGCCCCGTGGATCCTTTCCTGGGTGGGAAAGTTCTCCGCCGCGGTCCCTTATCCGTCCACCCGGCTGGCCAAGGTGTGGGTCCGCATCCTTGGGATCGGGGTCCTGGTGGCAGTGGTGGCTGCCGTTACTCCCTCTTTCCTATACGTCGTTCCGCTTATGGGCCTGGCTCTCCTGGCCGGTTCGGCTCTGGCCGGCCAGCCAGGCGTGGGGTTGCGTATGGCGGGCATCGCCGCCGCTGCCTCCCTGGTCGGTACCGTCCTTCTGCTCCCTTGGTCCTGGTCCGTCCTGGGCAGCCAGGTCTCCGCCCTGGGGGCCCCGGTCGGATCGGAGGGGCGCCTGAGCCTCGGCGACGTGCTCCGCTTCCACACCGGTTCCTTCGGCTCGGGCGTGGCCAGCTGGGCCGTGCTCGTGGTGGCGGCGCTGCCGCTGTTCATCGGGCGGGGCTGGCGACTGGCCTGGGCGGCTCGATTGTGGATGGTTGCGCTGGTCTCGTTCGCCTCGGCGTGGGCCGGATCGCGCGGCTGGATTCCCGCCCTGCCCCCGGAGGTGGCTCTGGCCCCGGCGGCTGCGGCCCTGGCCGGCTCGGCCGCCCTGGGCGCCGCCGCCTTCGAGCTCGACCTGCCCGGGTACCGCTTTGGCTGGCGCCAGCTGGTGGCCGGGGTGGGTGCAGTGGCGCTGGCTGTGGCGGTGGTGCCTTTCCTGGCCGCGACAGGCGGCGGTCGCTGGCACCTTCCGTCCGCCGACGCCAGCTCTGTATTGGCCTTCCTGCCCGACTCGCACGCCGGCGACTACAGGGTCCTCTGGGTCGGATACCCCGACGCCCTTCCCCTGGCCGGTCGCCAGCTCGACCCCGGAGTGGCGTACGGAACCTCCTTCGACGGCGAGCCGGGGCCGGCGGAACTGTGGAACAGCTCAAACCCTGGTGCGGCTCCGGAGTTGGCCTATGACCTGAAGCTGGTCGAGGACGGCCTGACCACCAAGCTCGGACACCTCTTGGCGCCGGCGGGAGTCCGGTACCTGGTGATCCCGAACCACAACGGGCCGTCCGGGTCGGGTGCGGTCGCCATGCCGGCCCCCGCCAACGTTCTCGCCGGCCTGGCTCTGCAAACGGACCTCCAGGTCCTCGACGTCGGGGACCCCAACTACTCGGTGTACGAGAACGCGGTTTGGGCTCCGGCCCGGACCGTTCTTTCGAGCTCGGCCCAGGTGGTCGCCAGCCAGGGCACAGGGAGCCGGCGCTTGGTGCAGCAGCTGGACATGAGCGGCTCGGATCCGGTCCTGACCGGCAGTGACCCGTCTTCGTCGTCGGGAACCGTTCCGGCCGGCTCGACCGTCTACATGGCTGCAACCCGATCGGGCGGCTGGCGCCTCGATGTGGCGGGCAAGAGCGTGGGGCCCGACCCGGCCTTCGGGTGGGGGATGAGCTTCCGGGTCCCCGCTGCATCCGGAGCCTCCTCCGGGACGGCGCCGGCGATTCCCGCCACGCTGGCCTACCACCCCTCGGTGCTGGCGCCGCTAGGGCAGACGGTGGAGATCTTGTTGTGGGCGGCGGCCGTGACCTTGCTGTGCATCGACCTGCGCCGGCGCCGAAGAGACCGGGACGAACGTGAAGTGGTCGACGCGGAATGGTTCGCGCCGGCCAGCAGTCCCGGCGATTACCGGCGCCGCCGGCGGATGGGCGGGGCTTCCAGCGACTACGAGGAGCTCGACGGCAATGAGGCCTGGATCGATGTCTAGACGGCTCGATCGGCGAAGCGGCGGAGCCCCGTACCGTTCCCCGATCCTTCTGGCCGTGATCGGCGCTCTCCTGGTCGGTGTTCTGCTGAACCGGACGGGCAGTGGCGCCGCGCGCGAATCGCAGGCGGCCATCGCGCCGGTGCCGGTCGCGGCCCCGGCCCGGGCTCTGTCCTCGTCGTGGTTCTGCGCCGGGGCCACCGACAACGGCACAGGAAGCAATCAGGTGTCCGCCCCCGGGAAAGTTGTCATCGCCAACAGCGGCCCGGACGCGGCCTCGGGGTCTGTCACTCTGATCCCGAGCAGCGGGGCCAGTAAGACCGTGCCGGTGCGGGTCCGACCGGACTCTTCTGCCTCCGTGACCGAACACGTCCCCGGCGGAACTCCCTGGATCGGCGCGGTCGTCGACATGGACGCCGGATCAGTGGCGGTGTCCCAAGAGATCAGCAGCAGCCCGGGTTGGAGCGCCACTCCTTGCGCCACTGCCGGCTCCGCCGCCTGGTACTTCGCCACCGGGTTCACCATGGCCAATGCCGGCGTCGAGTTGTCTCTGCTGAACCCGTACCCCTCCGAGAGTGTCGTCGACCTCTCCTTCACCACCAACCAGGGGCTCGAGACCCCCGAGGAGTTCCAGGGCCTGGTCGTTCCCGGTGACGGGATGCTCAGCGTCAATCTCGGTGATCACCTGCGCCGGCGCCAGGCCATAGCCACCACGGTCACCGCCCGCACCGGACGGGTGGTCGCCTGGAAGACGTCCTGGGTCCTGAAACCGCAGCCCGGCGCCGTGCTGGCCGGGACTACCGCCGCCAGCTCTCCTCTCGCTGATCCCAGCTGGCCGGTGCCCGGCGTGACGGCCACCCTCGGAATCTCGTCGCCCGGTACTTCCTGGACCTGGCCCGACGGTATGGCCGGCAACGGCGTCGCAGAGCAGTACCTCATCTACAACCCGGGACCGAACACCGCGGACGTGAGGCTCTCGATCGGCCTGGCCGAGGGCCAGGCCGAGCCTTTCGACCTCTCGGTGGGCCCGTACCAGGTCCAGGCCGTGGTTTCGGAGCAGCAAGTCCGGATCCCTGCCGGGGTCGCCCATTCCGCGGTGCTGGTCAGCACCAACGGGATCCCTGTCGTGGCGGAGCGGTGGATTTCGGCGGGGGCGCCCTCGGCTTGGGAGGGCATAGGCGAGTTGCCTGGCGGCCAGATTGCGGCCGGCAACTGGCTCGTGCCCGATATCAGGGCCGGTCCTTATCGGCACGCCGTATTGGTGCTGTACAACCCAGGAGCCGTTCCGGTACAAGCGACTGTCTCTTCGCTCCGCCAGGGCCTCAGGGTGGCCATCCCGGGGCTTCACCCCACGAAGGTCGCTCCCGGGCAGCGGGTGGCCCTGAGCATCAATGCCTACGTCCCCGGGCTCCTAACCCCGCTGGTTGTGAGCGCGACCGGCCCGATCTATCTGGAGTCCGACAACTACGGTCAGAGCGGGGCAACTGGTGTCGCCCTCAGCTTCGGGGTACCGCTGAGCTCCTGACGGGGGGCAACTCGAGGCGAGACGACGTCTAGGCCAGCCCGCTGAGAACAGGACGTCAGTCGAGATCGCCGTCGGCCGCCACCTCGGCGAAGCGGGGCACGATCGGGGCGTTCTCGTGCACGGCCCGGCCGTAGGCCCCGTCGACCAGGCGGCCGACCTCGGCGCCGTCGATGGTCTCCTTCTCCAGCAGAGCGGCCGCCACCGCGGCCAGCCCGCGGCGATGCTCGTGCAAGAGGCGGCTGGCCCGCGCTTCCTGCTCGCGCAGGATCCGCTCCACTTCCTCGTCGATGACCCGGGAGGTGACGTCGCTGTAGTCACGGGCGGCGTGCATCAGGTCCTCGCCCAGGAAGACCTGGCCCTCCTGACCCCACGCCATCGGACCGATCCGATCGCTCATGCCGAACTCGCGGACCATCTTGCGGGCCAGCTCGGTGGCGCGCTGCAGGTCGTTGGACGCACCTGTCGACAGGCTCCCCAACGTGAGCATCTCGGCGCAGCGGCCACCCATCATGACGCACACGGCATCCTCGATGTACTCCCGCCAATAGGTGTGCCGCTCCTCGATCGGCAGCTGCTGGGTTACGCCCAGAGCCATCCCCGTGGGCAGGATCGTCACCTTGTGGACGGGATCGGCGTCAGGCAGGACGTAGGCGAGGACGGCGTGCCCGCCCTCGTGGTAGGAGGTCGCCTCCTTCTCCTTGTCGGACAGCACCGTGGATTCCCGGCGCTGTCCCATCAGAACCCGGTCGCGAGCAGCTTCGAAGTCGGCCATGGCTATGGCCGTGGCGCCCCGGCGCACGGCGTGCAGAGCCGATTCGTTGACCAGGTTGGCCAGGTCGGCCCCGCTCATGCCCGGCGTACCTCGTGCCACCACGTGCAGATCGACGTCGGGGTCGATCCGCTTGTCCTTACAGTGCACCGTAAGGATGGGCAGCCGCTCTTCGAGGTCGGGCAGCGGCACCACGATCTGGCGGTCGAAGCGGCCGGGCCGGAGAAGGGCCGGGTCGAGGATGTCGGGCCGGTTCGTGGCCGCCATCATCACCACGCCCTCGGTGGTCTCGAAGCCGTCCATTTCGGCGAGCATCTGGTTGAGCGTCTGCTCCCGCTCGTCGTGGCCGCCACCGAGCCCGGCCCCTCGCTTGCGGCCGATCGAATCGATCTCGTCGATGAAAATGATGGCCGGAGCCTGCTTGCGGGCGGTTTGGAACAGGTCTCGTACCCGAGACGCTCCGACTCCTACGAACATCTCCATGAAGTCCGAACCGGTAACCGACAGGAACGGCACCCCCGCCTCGCCCGCCACCGCCCGGGCCAAGAGGGTCTTGCCAGTGCCCGGAGGACCGACGAGAAGCACGCCTTTGGGGATCTTGGCCCCGATCTCCTTGAACCGGCTGGCGGAGCGGAGGAAGTCCACGACCTCACGGATCTCGAGCTTCACCCCGTCGTAGCCGGCCACGTCCGAGAAGGTCGTGCGGGGACGCTCGGTGGTGTAAACCTTGGCTTTCGAGCGGCCGATGGACATGATCCCGCTCATCTGCCCCTGGGCCCGCCGGGTCAGCCACACGAACAGCAGGATGAACAGGGCGCCGTAAATGAGCCAGGGGATGAGAGTGGCCCACGGGCTCGAACTGGTTGTCACCAGTTTCAGGGACGGGATGTTCTGCTGGTAGGTCGCCAGCGCCGCGCTGTTCTGGTTGACGTCGGGCCCCTGGGTCGAATATTCCTGGCCGGACTTGGTGGTGTAAGTGACCTTGCCGGAATCCTTGTTCACGGTTGCTTCGGTCACCTGGTGGCTCTCCACCGCCGATATGAACTGGCTGTAGGTCTGCTCGGGCGGACTGCTGCTCGACCTCATCGAGGACAGCACCACGGCCAGGATGGCAATGGTGATGAGCACGACCGCCACCCAGCGCCAATTGCTGCTGCCCGGGGAGGTGCCGCCGGGAGTCCCGGGGCCACCCCCGGGCCGCATGTCTCCCGGTGGCTTGCTCATGGGTCCATGGTACGCCCGGGCGTCCCGGTTACGCTGCTCGCCATGGACCGCCGTCCCCTTTGTGCCCGCCCGGGCTGCCAGGGCCCTACCGCAGCCTGGCTGACTTACGATTACGCGGACCGGCGGGTCTGGCTGGACGACGCTCCGGACGATGAGGCGGGTGACCAGTGGGCGCTTTGCTCAGGTCACGCCGGCCGCCTACGCGTGCCTCAGGGCTGGACCCAGGTGGATCGGCGGGTGGCGAGGCCACCTCGCTACGAGCCACCTGCCACTCTGGTGTCATGATCCGGCTTCCGTCGGCACGCTGACTGATCAGACTCAACCCGAGCAGGCCCGGCGACCGCGGTGGGGACTCACCGAAGCGGTCATCGGGTTCGCGGGCGGGTTTCTCATGTCGGCGCTGGCCGCCACCGTGGCCGAGGCGCTGACGCACTACCACAGCTCCTCGGGCGCGCCCCTCCCCGTGGCGGTGACGGCCGCCGACGTGAGCGGTCTTTGGCTCGGCTTGCTGGGTGCGGCGTTCTACGCCAGCCGGGTCCACGGCACCGGCAGCCTGGTCAAGGACTTCGGCTTGCGGATCGGGGCCTGGTGGGATCTGCCTCTGGGCGCGGCGGTGGGCCTGGTGTTCCAGTACGCCATCATCCCGCTCCTGTACCTGCCGTTCACGAAGGTCGACAAATCCCTCACTCAGAAGCTGTCGCAGCCGGCTACGAAGGAGACGGCGGCGGCTCACGGCTCGGCCGAGGTGGTCGTCCTCATACTCTTCCTCGTCATCGGGGCTCCCTTGGTAGAGGAGCTGTTCTTCCGCGGTCTGCTCCTCAGGTCTCTGTTGGCCCGTTTCGTGCCGCTGCTCGCCATACCCCTGGACGCCGTGCTGTTCGGCCTGGCCCACTTCGAGCCTCTGCAGTTCGCCGGCTTGTCCCTCTTCGGAGTGGCCCTCGCCGTCATGGCCTGGCGTACGGACCGGCTCGGGCCGTCCTTCGGGGCCCATATGGCCTTCAACGCCGCCGCGGTGGCCTCTCTCGTTAACTTTCACTGATTTACGTCACGAATTTCCTCGCCTCAAGCGCGTTGTATTCGCTGCCGACACAAGAGTTCGATGAAATGCCCGACTTGCCGCACCCGGCAACTGGTGGTGATCGAAATCCGTGTCAGCGGCGAGCCGATCACCATGCACAGCTGTTCCCACTGCGACCTGCGGTGGTGGCAGGGAATCGACGGCTCGTTGACCCTGACCTCCGTACTGGATCTCGCGGCCACCACCTGACCCCTGAACTGCTCTGATTGACCCCCACTGGGGGCGTCGAGCAGGCAACATGGTTGCTCCATGACATTGACGGCGTCGGACGAGCAAACCGACCACGAAATAGACATTTGGCCGCCCGATACCGCTGCTCCTAGATGGGAGCGGTTCCGCACCCGATTTCTGGGAGTGGAATCGGTGGTCACGCTCGTCGTGGTGGCTGTTTGCGTCCTGGTCGTCTTCAAGGAGACGCAGCCGTCACAGCTCTTCAAGAACACCACGCCGGCCGGGGGAGACCTGGGCGCCCATGTATGGCTTCCGGACTACGTCAAACGCGCCCTTCTGCCTCACCTGAGGATCAGCGGCTGGACACCCGATTGGTACGACGGCTTCCCCGCCCTCAGCTACTACTTCCCGCTCCCGATCATCACCATCGCGCTCCTGTCGTACGTCTTGCCGTACAACATCGCGTTCAAGCTGATCGTGGTGCTGGGCCTCCTGACGCTCCCGGTGGCGGCCTGGGCCTTCGGGCGCCTGGCCCGGCTGCGTTTTCCGGGGCCGGCCTGCCTGGCTGTCGCCACCCTGCCTTTCCTTTTCGGCCGCGAGTTCACCATCTATGGCGGCAACTTCGCCTCCACCATGGCGGGCGAGTTCTGCTTCTCCATATCACTGTCACTGGCGATCCTGTTCCTCGGCCTGGTGATCAGGGGACTCGAAGACGGCAAGCACCGAGTATCGGCGTCGATCGTGCTGGCGCTGTGCGGGCTGTGCCACATCCTGCCCCTGTTTTTTGCCCTGGGCGGGGCGCTGATCCTCATGGCCATGACGCTGGTGAGGACTCGCGACTGGCGGCGATTGAAATGGGGCATCCCGGTCCTTGTCGTCGGAGGGGCGCTGATCGCCTTCTGGGCCCTCCCCTTCGAGTTGGACCTCGGCTACGCCACCAACATGGGCTACGAGAAGATCACGAACTACATACCTTCGCTCTTCCCGTCCGGAGATGACTGGCTGTACGCCGTGGCCGGGTTGGGCGCCATCGCCTCCCTCTTCAAGCGGAACATGGTCGGGAACTTCCTCACTCTGGCCGCCCTGGGCTCTGCGTTCGTGTTCCGCTTCGCACCCGCGGGCCGCCTCTGGAACGCCCGGGTGCTGCCGTTCTGGTTCCTTTGCTTGTACCTGCTCGCCGGCGTGGCGTTCATGGAGTTCGGTCTGCTGATCGGTGAGCTGGTGCGCCCCGGCCAGGAGGGGCGTCGATCGGTCACAGTGTCGACTGCCGCCGTAACCCTTGTCGCGGCCTTGCTGTGGGTGCTCTTCCCCCTCCACTGGCTGCCCTTCGGTCATACGACGGCCTCGGGAAAGTACACGTGGATGGGCATCACCACGTCCGACGACTCCTTCGTCCCTGACTGGGTCAACTGGGACTTCTCCGGCTACCAGTCCCCCGGGAAATCGCGGGAGAAGGAGTACTTCGCGCTCGTGGCCGAGATGAAGAAGCTGGGGCAGAATCCGGCGTACGGGTGCGGCCGGGCCATGTGGGAATACGAGCCGGAGCTCAACGACATGGGCACGCCCGACGCCCTGATGTTGCTGCCGTACTGGACCGACGGCTGTATAGGGTCGCAGGAGGGCCTCTACTACGAGTCGTCGGCGACGACCCCATACCACTTCCTCAACGCGGCCGAGCTGTCCGACCAGCCTGCGAACCCGGTCCGGAACCTCGACTACCCCACGGCGCCGAACGTCGAGGAGGGTATCGAGCACCTTCAGATGCTCGGCGTCAAGTACTTCATGGCCGAGACCCCTGATATCGAGGCGGCCGCCGACGCCGACAGCAGCCTGCGATTGGTGGGCACCGTGGGCCCCTTCCCGGTCACATACACGTCGAGCAACAACACCAGTTCATCCGTGCAGCAACGGACCTGGAAAATCTACGAGATCGACGACTCGGCCGAGGTGAGCCCCCTTGTCAACCAACCTGTGGTGGTCAAAGGGGCTTCCACCCACAACTGGCTCAAGACCTCCGAAGCGTGGTACCTCAACCCGGCCGAGTGGAGCGTCTTCGAAGCCGTTTCGGGGCCGAAAAACTGGGCTCGGGTCACATCTGATCAAACGAGCCTGCCCCAGACCCCACTTCCCCCGGTGCAGGTCTCCAACATCAAGGAGGGCACCCAGACCATCTCGTTCGACGTCGACCGGACCGGGGTACCGGTTCTGGTGAAGACCTCGTACTTCCCGAACTGGCAGGTGAAGGGGGCGAAGGGCGTGTACCGGGTCACGCCCAACCTGATGGTGGTGGTACCCACGGCGTACCACGTGACGCTCAACTACGGGTACACGGCCGTCGATTGGACCGGCTTCATCCTTTCCCTGTTCGGTCTCATGGCGCTGGTGGGCCTCTGGCGGCTCGGTCCTGTCGCCTACGCCGCTCCGAGGGCCCGGCCCCAGCGCTCGTTCGGTTGGGCAGCCAGGCCGAGTACGACGGATAAGGTTCGAGGCGGCATGAGCACGATCGACCCCGAGGCCCTCAGCGCCGTCTTCAAGGCTTACGACATCCGGGGGACCGTGCCCGATCAGATCAACCCGGACCTGGCCCGATCCGTCGGCGCCGCCTTCGCCCGCTTCGCGGAGTCCGCAAGACTGCTCGTCGCCAGGGACATGCGGCCTTCTGGGGAGGAGCTGGTGGCGGCCTTTGCCGAGGGGGCAACTTCTGCTGGTGCCGATGTGATCAACCTCGGCATGTGCTCCACGGACGAGATGTACTTCGCTTCCGGCAGCCTGAACGCGCCCGGCGCCATGTTCACCGCCTCGCACAACCCCGCCAACTACAACGGGATCAAGCTGTGCCGAGCCGGGGCCCGGCCGGTCGGGGCCGACACCGGATTGCGCGAGATAAAGGCCATGGTCCTGGCCAATGGCGGACTGCCGCAGAGTTCGGGAGCGTGGCCGGCGCTGGGCCGGGTCAGCCGGGCCGACGTGCTCGGCGACTACGCCGCCAAGGTGCGCTCGTTCGTCGATTTGGACGCTCTCCGCCCCCTCAAGGTGGTGGCCGACACCGCTAACGGAATGGGCGGCCTGGTCGTGCCCGCAGTCTTCACCGGTCTGCCCTTCCATCTCGACATCATGTACGGAGAGCTGGACGGTACGTTCCCGAACCACCCTGCCGATCCGATCCAGCAGGAGAACCTGCTCGACCTGAGGCGCCGGATTCTGGAGACCGGAGCGCATGTCGGCTTGGCTTTCGACGGTGACGCCGATAGGTGCTTCCTGGTCGATGACCAGGGCGAGCCGCTCTCCGGGTCTACGACCACTGCCATTGTCGCGGCCGCCATGCTGGAGAAACATCCCGGTGCGACGATTCTCCACAACCTCATCTGCTCCAAGGCCGTCCCCGAGATCGTTCGCGAGCTCGGCGGCGTGCCGGTCCGCACCCGCGTGGGTCACTCGTACATAAAGGCTGTCATGGCCGACACCGACGCTCTCTTCGGGGGCGAGCACTCGGGTCACTACTACTTCCGGGACAATTACCGGGCCGATTCCGGGGTCATCGCCGCGCTGGTTGTGCTCGAGATTCTGTGCCGGGACGGACAGCCCCTCTCGGAAGTGCGCAAGAGCTTCGAGCGCTACGCCGACTCGGGCGAGATCAACACCCAGGTGTCCGATCCACAGGCGGTGATCGATTCGGTGGCCCGCCACTTCGAGGGGGCCAAGCAAGATCATCTGGACGGGCTCACCGTCGACCTCGGGGACTGGTGGTTCAACGTGCGGCCATCGAACACCGAGCCGCTCCTGCGGCTGAACCTGGAGGCAGCTGACGCGGCATCGTGCCAAGCTCACACCGCCGAAGTGCTGTCCCTGATATCGGCCAACGAGGATAGGAGCGAGTCCTATGACGCTTGACCCGAAGCTGCTGGAGGTCCTGGCCTGTCCCAAGGACAAGGGGCCCCTGCTGTACTTCGCCGACGAGGATTCGCTCTACAACCCCCGGCTCCGGCTCCGCTACCGGATCACCGACGACATACCGAACATGCTGATAGACGAGGCCGACTCGGTGGACGACGCCGAGGACGCCCGCCTTCTCGCCAAGGCCGAGTCAGAAGGGATCAAGCCGGCGTGGTCGAGCGAATCCTGATCCGACCCCGCTCAGGGGTGACGGCCGGCCGAGTGGCCGCGGGCGAGGAGGTGGGCGCGGCGGCGGGTCTGGCGCGTGCCGGGGCCGGCGATTTGGCGGCCGGCCGGTGAGCGACGGTCCCGCCGTTATCCTCGACACCATCGGCATGTTCGCCCTGACTGCCGCCCTGCCGGAACAGGTCGAGGAGGCGGCTGATCGCATTTCAGGTATGACGGTCGCCCTCGACGCCGCGGCCATCGAGAACGTGGTCGTCATAGGCATGGGTGGCAGCGGGATGGCCGGGGAGGTCATCTCGGCTGTGACCGCGCCGCTCCTTCCGGTCCCGGTCATGGTGGTCAAGTCGTACGAGTGTCCCGCCTTCGTCGGGCCAGAGAGCCTGGTCTTCGCCATCTCGGCCTCGGGGGAAACCGAAGAGACTATTCAGGCCGCATCTGACGCCGCCGCGACGGGCGCCCACCTGGTGGTGGTCAGCGGCGGCGGCCGCCTGGCTGAGCTGGCATCGGTGTGGGATGCCCCGATGATCGAGGTGCCGTCCGGCGTCCCCCAACCCCGGGCTGCGCTGGGGGCCATGGCCATGCCGCCGCTCGTCGTGCTGGAGAACGTGGGGCTGTACCGCGGGGGTCACTCGTGGATCGACGAGGCCGTGACCCAGCTGAAGCGGCGCCGTGACGAAATGGAAGCGGCGGGCGCGTCCAGCACCGCCGCCGCCATCGCCCGGCGTATCGGCCGGACCATGGCGCTCATTCACGGCGGCGGATCGGTCGGAGCCACGGCTGCCCAGAGGTGGAAGACCCAGATCAACGAGAACGCCAAGGCGCCGGCCTGGTGGAGCTCGCAGCCGGAGCTGTGCCACAACGAGGTGTGCGGCTGGGGCCAGCACGGCGACGTGACCCGCCAGGTCATCACGGCTGTGGCCTTGCGGCATGACGCTGAGCATCCCCAGGTGGGCCGGCGCTTCGAACTGGTTGGCGAGTTGATGCGAGAGGTGGTGGCCGACGTCATCGAGGTGCAGGCCGAGGGTGACGGCGACCTGGCCCAGCTATTGGACCTGATCCTCATCGGCGACTACGTGTCGCTGTGGATGGCGGCGGAAGCCGGCGTGGACCCGGGGCCGGTCCCGGTTCTCGGGGAGCTCAAGCAGGCTCTGAGCGGCTAGCGGCCCACCCGTAGGGGGTGAGTCGGTGGGACTGTCATAGCCGGCGGGCCACGGGCTGCGGCCCACGAATATCATCCAAATGAGATCTTTGTGCTGAGTAGTTCACCATATATGATGAACTACTCGACACAAAGATTGACAATCGGGGACAGGAGACCGCCTACGACTCCTCACACCGCAAAGCGTTAGGCTGGCGCCGGTCCTCAGCGGGTCTGTGGTTGAAAGTCGATGCCAGTCGCAGGCAAAACGACCCACGTAAGGCAGTCGCAAGCTGCTGATCATGGTGCGGCTTAGAAGTAAGCCCTGGCTGGCGATGGAACCATGGGGGTTCCGGGTCGGTCAGGCAGGTGTGGGGTCAAAGACCAGGTCAGCCGCTGAGGATCGCTATCTCAGCTACTTTCGGGCCTCGTGAGCGAGTCGGAGGTACGCGAACCGGTTCGCGTGCTGATGGCCGACGATCAGGCCCTCTTCCGCCGGGGCCTGTTCGTTCTGCTGGGTTCCGAGCCGGGCATAGAGGTGGTGGCCGAAGCCAAGGACGGCGAGGAGGCCGTCGCCATGGCGGTCGAGCTGGCCCCCGACGTCGCCCTTCTGGACGTCCGCATGCCCCGCATGGATGGCATCCAGGCAGCCCGGCGCATCCGGGAGCTCCTTCCCTCCACCAAGGTGCTCATGCTCACCGTTTCCGACGAGGAGGACGACCTCTACGAGGCCGTCAAGGCCGGTGCCAATGGCTACCTGCTGAAGGAGGTGTCGGTCGAAGACGTGGCCGCCGCCATCCACGCCGTTGTACAGGGGCAGAGCCTTATCTCTCCGTCCATGGCCTCGAAGCTGCTGCGCGAGTTCAACGCGCTGGCCCGTCAAGCCGCGGAGCGCGAGCAGCTGCCCGCCCCCGTTCTAACGCCGCGGGAGCTCGAAGTGCTCCGGTTGGTGGCCCGGGGGATGAGCAACAAGGACGTCGCCGATCATCTGTTCATTTCGGAGAACACGGTCAAGAACCACGTGCGCAACATTCTCGAGAAGCTGCATCTCCACTCGAGGATGGAGGCGGTCATGTATGCCGTTCGTCAACACCTGCTCGACCCGCATCACACCGATAGCTGAGCCACACCGCAATACAGCTAAGAGCCCGCAATCCTCCTGTACACCGAAACGCCCCCTCCCTCGGCCACCAGCTCGAAGTCCGATGCGATGGACGAGAAGACGGCTTGATCCTCGCCAAACAGGAACGTCGGGACCACCACGTATTGCACCTGGCCCGAGAAGGGGAGGCGCTGACCCTCCTGCTTGTACAGACCCCAGTAGTTGGCCTTGAACGGAGTAGGCCACTGATAGATCTGAAGGCGGTGGTCGAGGTGGGGCACATAGGGGTAGTAGGCGGAGACGGCGGCGTCGGCGGGCACGTTGCTCAAGGCCCGGTTGATGGCGGCCACCTGGGCGCCGTTGGGGTTCATGTGCGGGTACGTGTAGCGGGAGAACGGGGCCAGGCCCCACAGGATGCATGAAACGAGGGCGGCGAGGGTCACCAACGCGGTTGCCAGCATCCGCCGATGGGCGGTGGCCAGCCGGCCCACCGCGAAGGCCGTGCCTATGGCCAGGATCGGTACTAGAGGAAGCGAATAGTGGTAGAGGATCTCCTGCATGTACGGGAAATCGCTGAGCACGTTCTCACTGAGCGCCAGGATCCCGATAGCGGCCAGTTCCGGCGCCAAGAGGAAGACCCAACCGAATGAGAACCCCATCTGCCACACGTAGAACGGTCTGTTCCCGCTGACTAAATAGCGCCAGAAGGTCGGCGCATGTAACACGGGTGCAGCCGCCAGACCGCCGGCGCCGCCGAACGGTATGCGATTGGCGTAGAAGGTCGCTGTTCCGAGCAAGGCCTCGATCACGACCCCGTAGGCAAACGCCATCCACACGATCGACGCCGCAATGATGGCGATACCCCAGGTACGGTCCCGCCGCCACCAGACCCAGACCCCCAGGGGGACCATCAACAGAGCGGTGTCCTCCTTCACCAGTAAGGACGCCGCCACGGCGACAGCTAGGAGAACCGGCTTCCCCTCGACCGCGGCATAAATGGCCAAGGCCACCGACAGCACCAAAAAGCACTCGGGATGGAACTGCTCCAGGTTCCCGTTCTGGAGGGCCGGGTTGAGGAGGTAGGCCGCCGTCAGCGCAGTGGCCAGGGTCGTGCTCGCCGTCCACCGCCGGGCCAGCAGGTAGATCGGGATGGCCGCCGCGGCCAGGAGGCACGACTGCAGCACGAGGAGCGCCTGGGCGTGCGGGTACACCCAGTACAGGGGGACGGCCAGCAGCAGGATGAAGGAGGTGTGATCGCCGAACAGGTTCCGCCCCATGACCGTGACGAACGGAGCGTGGAAGCGGCTCAGGAGCCACACGCCCTGGTCGAAGATCCCCAGGTCGAACCCGGGTGTGCCATATCCGTCCTGGACGGCCACCGACAGCAGGCTGAAGCACAGCGCGTAGGCGAAGATCAGCAGGGCCACCGGCAGGTGGGGGAGGGCGCGGCGGCGCCAGTCCTCGCCCCGCAGGGACAGGCGCCGCTGATCTAGCACTGCGAGAGGGTAGCGAGACCTCCGGCACTTGGCCCGCCAGTACCATTGAGAGCACCATGAGCATGTTCTCGAAACTCCTCCGCGCCGGCGAGGGCAGGAAGGTGCGCGCCCTGAAGGCGCTGGTCCCGGATGTGAACGCCCTCGAGCCCGAGGTCGAGGCGCTCAGCGACGAGGAGCTGGCCCACCGCACCGTGGCCTTCCGCGAGCGGCTGGGCCACGGGGAGTCGCTCGACGACCTGCTGATCGAGGCCTTCGCCACCGTCAGGGAGGCGGCCAAACGCACGATCGGCCAGCGCCACTTCGACGTGCAATTGATGGGTGGGGCCGCCCTGCATTTCGGCTGGATCGCCGAGATGAAGACCGGCGAAGGCAAGACCCTCGTCTCGACCCTCCCGGTCTATCTGAACGCCCTGGCCGGAGACGGCGTCCACGTCGTGACCGTCAACGACTACCTGGCCCGGCGGGACGCGGATTGGATGGGCCAGGTGCACCGCTTTCTCGGCTTGTCCGTCGGCCGGGTGTCACCCGAAATCGACGACTGGCAGGCCAAGAAGGACGCCTACGCCTCCGACGTGACGTACGGCACGAACACCGAGTTCGGGTTCGACTATCTCCGCGACAACATGGCCCGGTCCCTGGACCACATGGTGCAGAGAGGCCACACCTTCGCCATCGTGGACGAGGTGGACTCGATCCTCATCGACGAGGCCCGGACCCCGCTCATCATCTCCGGGCCGTCGTCGGAGTCGGCGCGGCTCTACTACCAGTTCGCCGGCGTGGCCCGGACGCTCACCCGGGAGGTGGACTACGAGGTCGACGAGGAGAAGCGGACGGTCGCCCCGACCGAGGACGGCATCGAGAAGGTCGAGCGGGCGTTGGGGATCGACAACCTCTACGACCTCGTCTCGACCAACTACGTCCATCAGCTGACACAGGCGCTGAAGGCGAAGGAGCTCTACCGCCGCGACAAGGACTACATCGTCGCTGACGGCGAGGTGAAGATCGTCGACGAGTTCACGGGTCGCATCCTCGAGGGCCGGCGCTGGTCCGACGGTTTGCACCAGGCGGTGGAGGCCAAGGAGCGGGTCGAGATCAAGGAGGAGAACCACACCTGGGCGACGGTCACCCTCCAGAACTACTTCCGTCTGTACGACAAGCTGGCCGGCATGACGGGCACGGCCGAGACGGAAGCGGCCGAGTTCGCCAACACCTACAACCTGCAGGTGGTGCCCATCCCCACCAACCTGCCGATGATCCGTGAGGATTTTCAGGACCTCATCTACAAGTCGGAGCTGGCCAAGTTCCAGGCTGTGACCGAGGACATCATCGAGCGGCACGACGCCGGTCAGCCGGTCCTGGTCGGCACGGCCTCGGTCGAGAAGTCCGAAGTCCTGTCCCAGATGCTCGAGCGTCGGGGTATCCCGCACCATGTCCTGAATGCCA
Source organism: uncultured Acidimicrobiaceae bacterium (assembly GCA_963851245.1). GTDB lineage: Bacteria > Actinomycetota > Acidimicrobiia > Acidimicrobiales > Palsa-688 > CAWKOH01. Next base: position 292,644 of record CAWKOH010000002.1, read on the forward strand.
AGCAGCACACTCGAGAAGCCATGATCGTGGCCCAGGCCGGTCGGCTCCACGCGGTGACGGTGGCCACCAACATGGCCGGACGGGGCGTGGACATCCTCCTCGGCGGCAATCCGGAGCTGCTCGCTGCTCAGGAAGTCCATGCCTCTGGCCTGGAGCTCGAATCGGATGAGGGCCAGGCCCGCTACCCCGAGCTACTGGGCAAATTCGAGGAGGAGTGCAAGGCCGAGGGCAAGCGGATCCGTGAGCTAGGCGGCCTGTACGTCCTGGGGTCCGAGCGGCACGAGTCGAGGCGGATCGACAACCAGCTGCGGGGTCGGTCCGGCCGGCAGGGGGACCCGGGCGAGAGCCGGTTCTTCCTGTCGCTCGAGGACGAGCTCATGCGCCTGTTCGCCACCGGCGCCATGCAGTGGGTGATGGGACGGGCCCTGCCCGACGACATCCCCATCGACTCGAAGATGGTGACCCGGGCTATCGAGAGGGCCCAGAACACCGTCGAAGCTCGCAACGCCGAGATCCGCAAGGACGTCCTCAAGTACGACGAGGTCATGAACGAGCAGCGCAAGGTGATCTACGCCCGCCGGGCTCAGATCCTCGAGGGCGAGGACCTCCGTTCGCGCACCATCGAGGTCCTCTGCTCGGCCATCGACAGCATCGTCACGGCCAACTGCTCATCCACCATGGACGAGGAGGACTGGAACTTCGACGCCCTCATCAGCGAGATGCGGCAGTACTACCCGACCGCCGTCACCAAGGAAGAGCTGGTGGAGCTCGGTGACCCCAACGCCATGTACGAGAAGCTGGCGGCGGAGGCCATCGCCTACTACGAGCAACGCGAAGCCTCCATGCCTCCCTCCGGCGACGGCGAGCCGGCGGAAACCATGCGAGCCCTGGAGCGGGAGATCATGCTCCAGCTGATCGACCAGAAGTGGCGCGAGCACTTGTCGGAGATGGATTACCTGCGCGAAGGCATCAACCTGCGGGCTATGGGCCAGCAGGATCCGCTGGTCGCCTGGCAGCGAGACGGCTACGAGATGTTCGGGCAGATGATGGCGAGCATCGATGACGACTACGTCAAGATCGTGATGCACGCCCAGGTCCAGCTCCTCGAGCAGGTTCAACCTGACGACGCCGCCGCCCTGGCCGGGGCCCAGTACACAGCCGCCGACGATCCGGTGGAGGGGTCGTCGGGATTCCAGCGGACGCTGGCGGCCGGTCCCGCTCCGGGCGAGGAAGTGGAGTTCGCCCCGGACAACGGCGCCGCGACCGGGACCGGCGGGACTGCCGAGGGGGCGGCGGCCGCGGCCCCGGCTGCCACCGAGGTCATCCAGCAACCCAAGGTGAAGGCGTCGGAGTTCGATCGGGCCGGCCGTAACGACCCCTGCCCCTGCGGCAGCGGCAAGAAGTTCAAGTTCTGCCACGGGCGCTGAGGGCCGTTGACCGTGCGTGATTTCACCGACGACCTGAGCGCGCTCGGAAAGCGGCTCGACGATGCCGGCCACTATCTCGGCATCGATGCACTGCGCACGCGCCTGGCCCAGCTGGAGGCGGAGCTGAGCCGTCCCGACCTTTGGGACGACACCGAGGTGGGGCAGCGGATCACCCGGGAGTACGGCCAGACCAAGGCCGATGTGGACCTGGTCGACCGGCTGACCGGCTCGCTTTCCGACGCAGCCACGCTGTACGAGCTGGCGGTTGAGGAGGGCGACGATTCCGTCGAGCCTGAAGTGGTGGCCCAGCTGGAGGCCCTGGGCGCGGAACTGGACGGACTGGAGCTGCGCTCCTTGTTCATCGGTGAGCACGATGAGAACGATGCCGTGTGTGAGATCCACGCCAAGGACGGCGGGACCGACGCCCAGGACTGGGCCGAGATGATGGTCCGGATGTACCAGCGTTGGGCCGAACGGCGGGGTTTTGAGCTCGAGATCGAGGATGTCAGCGAGGGCCAGGAAGCCGGAATTCTGTCAGCGAGCTTTATCATCCGGGGCCGCTATGCCAACGGTCTGCTGACCTCCGAGCGGGGCGTTCACCGACTGGTGCGGATCTCGCCCTTTGACTCGCAGGCGCGGCGCCAGACAAGTTTCGCCTCGATGAGCGTGGTGCCCTTCTTCGAGGATCTTTCCGGTGAGGTGGAGATCGAGGAGAAGGACCTGCGAATCGACACCTACCGGTCTTCGGGCGCGGGCGGCCAGCACGTGAACGTCACCGACTCGGCGGTACGGATCACCCACTTGCCCACGGGGACGGTCGTGGCGGTTCAGAACGAGCGATCGCAGCACCAGAACAAGGCCAAGGCCATGCAGATCCTGGCTTCGAAGCTGGCCGAGCTACAGCGCGAAGAGCGCGAAGCGGAGCTTTCGGCGATGGCCGGGCCCAAGGCGCTGGTCGGCTGGGGCGCTCAGATCCGCTCCTACGTCCTGGCACCTTACCAGCAGGTCAAGGACCTCCGGACCGATTACGAGACGGGCAACGTGCAGGCGGTCCTCGATGGGGACCTCGATCCGTTCATGGAGGCCTACCTGCGGTGGCGGCGGGCCCAGATGGCCGCCGAGGCAAGTGGCGCCAACGGGGCTGGAGGCGGTCCGAGCCGGCCGTGATCCCTGCCCCGGCGCCGGGACGGCTAAAGTTGTCGAGATAAATGGTCGAGGCCCTTATGGAGCCGTACACCGTTTCTCCCTCCTGCTGATGATCAAATTAGAAAACGTCACCAAGTCCTATAAGGGGACCACGGTCGCTTTACGCGATGTGGACGTGGATATCCCGAAGGGCGAGTTCGTATTCCTGGTCGGACCCTCGGGGTCCGGCAAGAGCACGTTCCTGCGTCTCGTCACCAAAGAAGAGCAGGCCGAGCGGGGCCGCGTCTGGGTGGCGGGCAAGGAAGTGGGCTCGCTGTCGTCCTGGAAGGTGCCGTACCTGCGCCGCAACATCGGCTGCGTCTTCCAGGACTTCAGATTGCTCCCGACCAAGACGGTCTATGAGAACGTGGCGTTCGCCCTCGAAGTGATCGGCCGGCCCCGCCACGTGGTCCGCTCCCAGGTGCCCCAGATCCTCGATCTGGTCGGTCTGGGCAAGAAGTTGTCGAACCTCCCGAGCGAGCTGTCCGGAGGCGAACAGCAGCGCGTCGCTATCGCCCGGGCCTTCGTCAACCGCCCCCTGATCCTCCTGGCCGACGAGCCGACGGGCAACCTGGACCCGACGACGACGGGCGGGATCATGCGGCTCCTGGACCGGATCAACCGCACCGGCACGACCGTGCTCATGGCCACCCACGACAATGCCATCGTCGACTCCATGAGGCGGCGGGTGATCGAGCTCGACCGCGGCACCGTCATTCGCGACCAGGCTCGTGGCGTCTACGGGATGGGAGCATAGGACCACATGGCTATTTCCAGTGGATACGTCGCGCGTGAAACCGTAGGGAACCTCAAGCGCAACCTGGTGATGACCCTGTCGGCCATCGTGACGATGGCGGTGTCGCTGACCGCGTTAGGCGGGGTCCTGATCATGAAGCAGGCGATCGCCAAGGCCTCCCTCCAGTGGCGGGGCGGCGTCGAGATGGCGATCTTCCTGCAGCCGGCCGTCTCCACGACGGAGACGGCGGCAATCGGTCATGAGCTGTCCACCGCCCCCGGGGTCAAGACCTACCACTTCGTCAACAAGCCACAGGCCTATCAGGAGTTCAAGGAGATCTTCGGGGCCAACAACGACATAGTCGGTGTGCTCACCGTCCAGGACATGCCTCCGTCCTTCCGGGTCGTCCCGACCAAGGCCCAGGACATCTCCGAGCTCGGGCGGCAGTTCCAGGGGCAGCCCGGCGTGCTCCAGGTCTCCTACGCCCAGCAGGAAATCGACGCTCTCTTGCACCAGTTCCGGACCCTCAAGTGGATTGGCTTGGTGCTCGCCTTCGGCGTGATGATCGGAACCATCGCTCTCATAGTGAACACTATTCAGCTGGCCATCTTCTCTCGACGTCGCGAGGTGGCCGTAATGAAGCTGGTCGGCGCTACTAACTGGTTCATCAGGATTCCGTTCATGCTCGAGGGTCTGGTGCACGGCATCGCCGGCGGGATCATCGCCTTCGCCGTGACTTACGGCGTCCGCGACACCATCGCTTCGTTCGTCGGCAACGAGACCGTGCTCGGCACCCGGCAGCTCTACGTGACCTCCCACGAGGCCATCTACACCGGGATAGTCCTGCTGCTCGTGGGCGCCGTGGTCGGCATGGTGGGCTCGGCGTTCGCCGTGCGGCGCTACCTGACCGTCTGACCTAATGGTCTAGACGGGTCCGCTTCGGGGTCTGAGCGCATCCGCCTCGGGATCAGCTCGGACCCACGGCTCTGGCGTTCACGGCGCGCACCGCTGCGGCGATCTCCTCCGGATGGTCCAGAGGGAGCAGGTGATGTGCGCCCGCCAGCACCGTCCGCTCGGCCCCGGGGATGGCGGAGGTCAGCATGGCGCCCACCGACGGAGGCACGACCCGGTCGGCGCTTCCGCTGAGGACGGCGACGGGTACATTCAAGGAGCTGAGCGCCGGCGCGAGCAGGTGCAGTTCATCCAGCAGACGGCGCTGTTCGGTCACAAAGGAGTGCCAGACCCGGGCGCCGGTTCCGGCCCCGGTCAGCCGGGTGAGGGCCCTGACCGCCTCCAGGGTCCGCCCCGCCAGCCGCCGGTCGGCCAGCGATTGGACCCGGTCGATGCCCAGCAGGCGGCCGGTGGCCCCGATCGTCAGCGCCGCGAATATCTCGCCCAGCACGGGTGTGGCGAGCAGCCGGTCGTCCCAGGAGGCGGGAACCCCGGGCCCCACCGAAGACACCAGGACCAGTCCTCTGACCCGCCTCGGATTCCTGACCGCGGCGGAGAGGGCCACCCCGCCGCCCCAGCTGTGGCCCACGGCGATGAACTGATCCAGGCCCAGCCGATCCAGCAGGCCCACCACCGCGTCGGCGTTGCCGGCAAAGCCAGTGGCGCTTCCGCCGGTGCGGCCGTAGCCCGGTCGGTCGGGGGCGACCACGAGGAAGTCACTGTCGAGCAGAGCGGTGACCCGCGCCCAGTCGCCGGCCGAACCGGGCTGCCCGTGGAGCAGCAGGACGGTGGGACCGTTCCCCGAGATCTCGGCCTCGACCGGGATCGGCGGGCCGCCCGGTTCGGGGCGGCCGGTGGACCCACCGTTGCCGCTAACCGACACCGAACCAGCTCAACACCGTCTGGATGACCACGGTGGCAGCCATGGCGCTCACGGCGATCACCACCCCGGTGGCCACGGCTCGGAAGACCATGCCGTTGGCGGCGTCGCCGAGCACACTCTTGCGGTTGGCGAGAATGAGGATGAAAGCCAGGATGATCGGGGTGATGATCCCGTTCAGCTCCTGGGTGCTGATGAGGAGCCGGACCAGGTTTCCCGGTACGAGGGCGACGAGGGCCCCGATCAATATCTGGATGCTGAATAAGCCGAGAAAGAGGGGTGCCTCCGCGAAGCTGCGCGACACGGACCGCTCGACTCCGAGCGCTTCCGACACGGCGTAGGAGGTGGCAAGCGGAACGACTGCGGCGGCGAGCATGGAAGCTCCGAGCAGTCCGATCGCGAACAGGTCGACCGATCGGGAACCGGCCACTGGCTTCAGAGCCTGGGCGGCCTGATCGGCCGAGGTCAGCGTCAGGGCCTTGGCGCCGATGGCGGTACCGGTGGCCACGATGATGAACCAGCTGATGATGTCGCCCAGGATGGCGCCCCCGACCGTGTCCACCCTCTCGAACCGGTACTCCTCAGGACCGATGCCCTTGTCGGCGACGGCAGCCGCCACGTACAGCTGCATGTAGGGAGTGATGGTGGTGCCTATCAGCGCCACGCCGAGGAGGATGAAGCTCTTCGATGCCACGAAGTTGGGGACGAAGGTGTGCGAGGCGACCTCCCCCCACTTCGGCCGGCCGAGAATGGCGGCGAGGGGGTAGGCCAGGAAGACCACGGACAGCACGAGGAAGAAGCGCTCGGCGTACTTATAGGAGCCGAACATGACCAGGGCCCAGATGCCCACCGCCGCGATCGGTACGGATATATACCTGCTCACCCCGAGGAGCTCCAGGGCGGCCCCGATGCCGGCGAACTCCGAGACCACCAGGCCTACGTTGGCGACCACGAGGAAGAACAGGGCGAAGGAGGCCAGCCGAAGGCTGAACTCTTCGCGTATGAGAGCGGCCAGGCCTTTCCCGGTGAAGGCGCCCAGACGGGCACACATCTCCTGGACCACCACCAGGCCCACCGTCACCAGGGTCATGAAGAAGAGGGTCCGGTACCGGTACTGGGCGCCGGCCGACGCGTAGGTCAGGATGCCGCCGGCGTCGTTGCCGGCGTTGGCGGCGATGATGCCCGGGCCGGCGATGGCCAGATACGTGAGCCACCTGCGGCGGCGCCGGCTCCGGGCCCCGGGGTCGACCGGAAGCGGGTCGGCGTCGACGTCGCCGGTCTCGACCGCGTCCGCGGTCAAGACAAGAACCTGGGGAAGTGGTGGCGGCCCCGCTCGGGAAGCAGGGCGTCCAGCAGGTCGTCGGCGAGGATGCGGCCGATAGGGCGGTTATCGGCATCGACCACGATGACCGAGGAGTGGCGGCTCTCGACCAGCCGCTCGGCCACCTCGGTTACGCCGGCATCCGACGGCACGCACACGGAATCGCCCTCGGGGAGGAGCGATCCGATGCGGCTGTCCTCGGATGCGATGGCCAGCGCGTACATCGGGACATCCCCGAGCAGCTCCCCGGTGGCGCCCACGACCACGACACCATCGAGGTCGCCCCCGTGGCCCTGTTCGGAGCGCAGCCGTTCCCGGACCTCGGCGACGGACCGGTCGGGGGGCGCCGTCACCAGGTTGGTGGTCATAAATCCGCCGGCCTGATCCTCTTCGAAGTTGAGCAGGCCCAACAGGCGCTCGCGCTGGCCCGGGTCCATGTGGTCGAAGAGCTCCTGGCGGGCGTCGTCCTCGAGGTCGCGGAGGGCGTCGACCGCTTCGTCCGGTTCCATGCGGCCCACCAGGGCCGCGGCTTCCTCCGGAGGTGTCTCGCGCAAGAGCGCTTCGAGATCCTCGGGATCCATCTCCTCCAGGGCGTCGGCCGCTTTGTCCGGCTCGAGGCTGGCGAGGAGCTCCTGGCGGGCGTCGCGCTCGAGATCCTCGAGAAGGTCGGCCAGCTCGCCGGGGCGCAGGCGGCGCAGCTCGTCCTGCGAAGCTCGCAGCTTGACCGTGGTTACCTCGCTCCCGAACGGCCTGATGGCGGCCCAGTCGATTACGCGGTCGGGCGTCGGCAGCCCTCGCCAGCGTTTCGGCCCCAGCCGCCGCAGCAGAGTTTGGTTGCTCACGTCCACGCCGACCAACCGGAGTATCGAACCTTCGGGCCCCGGGATCTGAGCCAGGTAGAGATCGGCCGGGCGAATGACCTGCACGCCGTCGACGTCCACCAGCTGATGGTCGAGAACGTCACGTCCCAAGAGGACTTCTCCGTCCCGCCGGGCGAACTCCATGAGGTCGATCCGGGCCGACTGCAGCTGCACGCCCGCCCGCGTCGACCGAGTCCACCTGGTCCATCGAAGCGAAGGCCCGTCGACCTCCGATCTTGACGACCAGGCCGGTGACGGAGGGGTAGGACTCTTCGCCGTCCCATCTGGCCACGATGTCGCTCACCCTCCCGATGTGATCCCCGGCCCTGTTGCGGACCGGGCTGCCCACCAGGCCAGCGACGGAGATGAGGCTGTCGCGGACCGAACGCACGGCCAGGATGCGAGAGTGGCGCTGGCGGCGGACGGAGCGCAGGGGGCGGGCGGGATTCGCTATGAGGCGGGGACGCTGCGGCATGGCCGACCTCTGTAGACGGGCTCGTGGATCGGATGGCTCGGAGGAGCGGCGGGCGCCGTCACGCTACCAGCCGAGCCCGTTTGCCCGTTCGGCTGGAGCTCGACGACCGCAGTGGTACTAGGTGTCGACGGCGGGTTCGGCCGGCGTGTTCACGAGGTGGCTGGCGGCGGCGGCCAGATAGCTGAGCATCTGGCTCTCCTCGAGAGGCTTCAAGCCGCCCGCTTTCACGGCCGCCGACATGTGCTCGACCCACGCGTCACGCTGGGCCGGGCCGATGGCGAACCGGGCGTGCCGGGCGCGCAACTGCGGTGCCCCTCTGGAGGACTGGTAGACCGACGGGCCGCCCCAGTACTGCATCAGGAACCACTTCAGGTGTACGCGGGCCGCCTCAAAACCTTCCGGCTCCTCTGGATAGAGCGGGCGCAGGACCGGGTCGGTCGCGACCGAGTTGTAGAACCGCTGGGTGAGTGTTTCGAAGAACGCCTCCCCACCGGCACGATCGAACATCGTGGACTCAGAAGCCATCCCACCCAGCATGGCCCAGCGGCGACATGAAGCGGTGACGTCGCCGCCCCACCCGGAGGTGCCCGGACCACGGCTGTTTTCATTCGTACACTGCCCCCGGTGGAAGAAGAGAAAAAGAAGCCGAGCCGGCCCAAAGGGGTCCTGCTCATAATCGGATCCACGATGGGCCTCTTGGCCGCGGCTTGCGGTGGCGGCCACACCGCTTCGAACGATGCGGCCGACCGGCAATTTCTCGGCGCGGTTCACGACGCCGCTCCGAATATCGGCTCCTACCGCAGTGACACTCAGCTGATCCGGATCGGCCATGCCGCCTGTGATGGGTTCCGATCACACGCGTCCTACGAGCAACTGGCCGACCGCTTGACCCTCGAAGAGGGAGCGAACCCGCTCCCCTCAGAGGATCTGGGCTCTGTCATCACGTCTGCCGTCGAAGCCTTCTGCCCTCAGTTCGACGACCAGGTGTCCTGAGGCGCGGTTCCGGATCCGTTACAGCCCACTCAGGAGCTCTGAAGACCCGGCACCACCCAAGGGGTCACGAAGGTGACGATCCTCTGCCCGAAGGCCACGTGGGTCCCGGGCTTCAGAACACGGGGCTCGTAGGGGCGGATCCGCTCCCAGTCGGAGCCGCCCAGCTCGAAGATGGACGTGCCGCCCACCGAGCCGCGGTCGGCCACCACCACGTCCCAGTCGTGCAGGCGGATCTCGGCGTGGGACTCGGCCATGCCGGCCCCGGCCATGACGAGCGGTCGGGCCAGCCCGCCCCGTACCGTCGGATCCCGGCCGGGATCCGAGCCGACCACGTAACCGAGGTCCAGGCGGTAGACGACGGCGTCATCGGCTATGAGGCAACCCAGAGCCGGCCGGGTACCGGTCACCGTGTAGGCAGCGTCGGCCGGCATCGGCGACGAGCAGCGGACGCAGGCCGGCAGCCCCGGCCGGTTGAGATGTCCCCGGTCGCAGAGAAGCCCTGCGACCACGGGAGCGCCCGCCACCGACCGGTCCGGCCCCCGGCCGACGGGCAGGGGTGGGCGCACGGCGGCAATGCTCGTGGCCAGGGTCCGCGCCAGCAGGAGGACTGAGCCTTCGGGAGCGGACGCCCGGATGTCCACCGACTCGGACCCGGGCACCGCTGAAGACTCAAGTTCAACTTCAGGTTCAGGTTCGGCCTCTGGTGGTTCGGTTCCAGGATGGGGGGCCGCCTCTTCGGCGACGGCGGCTAGCACGGCGGTGGCTTCGGGAGGGAACAGGATGGCGGTCGACTCCGCCGTCGTCGGGTCCTCGACTTCAGGCTCCTCGGGGGCAAACACGGATACCCCGGCTGACCAGCGGCCGTCGATCGGGCTCACCGGCGCCACCACCGCCGGGAAAAGCACGAAGCCCGCTCCTGGCACCACGCCGGCCTCCAGGTCCCAGACCGCGTCGGGAATCAGAGCCGGTGTGGACGAGCCGCCGTGGCCCACGGTGATGGCCGGCTGGGGATCGATTACGGCCTGCAGCCATCCCGGCCTCGGGCTCGGAGAAAGCCACCGCATACCGTCCCATACCTGCACCGGGCCGTGCAGGACGGCCTCCCAGCCGCTCTCGTTGGGGCCGACCACGGCGAAGGCCACGTTCGGCTCGGGATCGCGATCGCTCAGGACGCTCCCGATGTGATCTGCGATCTGGCGCCCACCTATGGGGGAGGGACCGAGATTCCGGGCCGACTGGGCCAGGAAGCTGATCAGGGCTGGAGAGGCCGACGGCGCCGCCCACGCCACGATCCCGCCGTAGCGGATCACGGTGCCGGCCCCGGCTGTGACTTCGACCCGGTCGATCACGGTACCGGTGCCGCCGCGTGGAGACGATCGGCGACCGCCGTAGCCGTCGTGGGCCGAGCCGCCGGGTCCGGCTCCAGGCAGTCCTGGATCAAGGCCTGCACCTCCGGGGAGAGGTCTGGATCCACGTCCGGCCGGCTGAACAGCACCCGCTGGACGGCCGTGACCGGAGGGTCATCTTCTATGCCCGGGTACAGGGTCCGGGGGCTCAGAGCCAGGTGCAACGTGGCGCCCAGGGCCCAGATGTCGGAGGAGCGGGAGCTCTCCTCGCCGCTCAGCACGTTTGGGTCCAGGGTCACGACGTCGCGCCAATCGAGGATCCGGGTCAACGCTCCGGCCGGCAGGTCGAGACGAGGAGGGGAAAGCAGTCCGCCTCTCTCGGACAGCACTATGGCCCTGTCGCTGATGGCACCGTGCGCCAGGCCTGCTTCGTGCAGGGCGTGCGCTCCCCGGGCGGCGTCGGCGACGGTCCGTATCCGCTCCGTCGCGGGCATGTCACCGGCGCTCTCCGAGAGCCAACCGGACGGAGCCGTCTCGGTGGCCAGGTAGGCGCCCGCGCCGGGCGAGTCGGGATCGGGTCCCACCTCGACAACCGAGAGCAGGCGATCTGAATCCACGGCCGCAAACCGGCCCAGCAGCTCCTTGAGAGCCTGCCACCCGGACGGATCCACCTTGATCTCGGTGACCATCACCCGGTCCGCCTCGTAATCGAGCCGCTCGGGAGCGCGGCACAGGTACCGGGCGGTCGTCCCGGGGCCGGGCATCACGGCGAGCACTTCGTAGTCGGCTACCGACGACCTCAAACGGACCTCCCTCGCTTCAGCCGCCACCAGAGCGTACCGGCGCCTACCCCCTGCTCCTTTTCATTCCTTCGTGGAGTTACAATGAAATATACTGAAAACTAATGAAAAAGGTAATAGCGGTCGTTGTCTTGGGGCTGGTCGCGTCCATCCTGCTGCCTGCGGTGATCGCCTGGGCGGTGCTGCCGGGGCTACTCAGCGGAGGCAATTTCCGCGTCGGCGCAGCCATCGTTCACCCCGCCCGCGACTACTGCTTCCGGGAGCCAGGGAGATCAGGGCCCGGGGCCCAGCGCCATACCCCCGTCCATGCTGGCCCTCTACCGGACGGCGGCCGCCACGTGCGCCGGCCTGTCCTGGACCGTGCTGGCCGCCATCGGCACGGTGGAGTCGGACAACGGTCAGTCAGATCTTCCGGGCGTGCATTCGGGGGCCAACGAAGCCGGCGCTGAGGGGCCCATGCAGTTCGAACCGCCCACCTTCGCCACGTACGACCTGCCGGTCCCGCCGGGCGGGGTGGCACCCCCGAGCCCCTACGACCCGGTCGACGCCGTGTTCGCGGCGGCCCGGATGCTTTGCGCAGACGGGGCCGCCACTCCGTCTTCTCTCGGCCAGGCCGTCTTCGACTACAACCACTCGGGCGCGTACGTGGCCCAGGTGCTGGCGCTGGCCCGGTCATACGGTTACACGGGCTCCTGATTCAGATCGTGCGACCCGTTCTTGCCGTCGGACCCGAGCAACTACAACGGTTCCCCCATCTTCGCTTACGCCGTGCCTTCATCGACCGGAGCGCTTCAGGCTTTAAACGTCCCGAGGATCTGGGCCGTCATTGCCGGCGAGGCGTCCACCAGGAGCCAGATCTCGGCCTCCGAGCTCGATTGCCAGGCGTCGATGGCGGTGGCCTGGAAACCGCCGGGCCGGCTGACCTGGTAGCGGAAGGCGACCGCCGCACCTGGCACCTGTGTCGGCTGGCCACTGCTGATCTGATACGACGAGGGGGCGTTGACCCCGAAGGCCCGGAAGGCTTGCGGAGGCGTCTCCCCGGCCACGGGCGGGCTCGGCCGGTCATTAACGTGCTCGGCCACCCATCCCGTTCGTCCTGAGGTATCCAGGTCGCCGGCGTTGTCGGTGTAGAGATCGTTGGTGGCCCAGGCGGCGGGGACGGCGTAAGCGAACACCCCGTCACTGACGGCCTTGTAGCCGGCCGGAACGCTGACCGGCTTCACCGACGGGGTGCTCTGGCCGGCGATGATGGATGCGGCCAGGGCGGCGACGCCCAGAACGACGGCGGGGATGGCGATGATCATGAACCATTGCCGGTTGCGCCGGCGCACCTTCTTCTCGGCCGGGGTCAGCTCGGCTCCGCGCCTCCGCTCGAGCGCCCCACCACCGGACTCGCCGCTGGACCCTGACTCGCCCGTCGCCCTCTCCGGGCGGCCGGGCCTGGTGTCCGAGGGCAGGTTGGTCACGGGCTCCATGCTCGCACGAACGACCGCCAGCCGGCCACGCGCGCAAAACCGGCACAGGGAAAAACCCCCCTGGGCCTCTCCTGTGCCGGTTGCTCCGTCATCGGCTCACGGCGCCTCTCTCTGCTGTGGGACCGCCTCGTCCCGGATCACGCCGCAGCGGGACCCGGCCATAGGGCCGGCCAAATAGAGGGCCCGATCACCTCTGACGATCTGGCTTGGACTCAGGACCATCGGTACCCGAGTCCGGAACTAGCGGGGCGGACCGTCCTCCTCGGACGAGCTCCATGTTGCCACGAGCCCTCCTTTCCCTCTCAGCGTCGGTTCGCCCGACTTGCCTAGATCCTCCACAACGCCCACCCCGAGGGAGGGGATGTGGTCCCTCAAATTGAAGGCGTCGGCGGGGGCCGCTGTCAATAGTCATTTGCCCGGCCGGGGCGGGCGATGGCCCGATTGGGCGTCAGCAGCTGCCCCGGGAGCGGCCGTGAACGACCCTCCGCCACACGAAGGCGATGACGGCCGTGAAGAGGGCGATCCGCAGCACCCAGCCGGCCACGTGGAACACGAAGCCGAGGGCCCAGAAGGCCAGCCCCAGGCCGACCACGGCCGCCACCGCGACGAGGCATACGAGGATGACGAGGCTGAGGACGCTGTGGTTCTGCGGGGGCTCTCCCGGGACCTGATTTTCGAACTGCCCGCCACCGCTCGAGGGTCCGAACTCGAAGTTGTGCATGGATTCCTCCTCCTTGTCCGTAACCCTAAGGCTGGGGGCCCCTCGAGGGCATCGTCGGCGGGAGCGATTCGGCCTCCATCTCCGGATGGATCTTCGGACTGCTCTCCTGGTCAGGACTAGGACCGGGAACCTCCCGGTTCGACCAGGCCGTAGTCGTAGGCCAGCACCACGGCCTGTATCCGGTCCCTGACGCCAAGCTTGCTCAGGATGTGATTGACGTGGGTCTTCACGGTGGTCTCGCTGATGTACAGGCGCTCGCCTATCTCGGCGTTGCTGGCGCCGCGGACCACCTCGCGGAGGACATCCACCTCACGGTCGGTGAGCTCGGCGAAGCGATCGGGTAGGTGTCCGGCGGGCGGTTGGCCGGGGCGACGGGCGAACTCGTCCAGCAGGCGCTTGGTCATCTTCGGCTCGACCAAGGCGTTGCCGGCCGAGGCGGCCCGGATGGCGGCCACCAGCTCCTCAGGGGGAGAGGCCTTGAGCAGGAAACCGCTGGCGCCGGCCCGTACGGCCTCGAAGAGGTGCTCGTCCAGATCGAAGGTGGTCAGCACCACGACCTTGGCGTCGCTCTCGGCCACCAGCCGGCGGCAGGCTTCGACACCGTCGAGGCGGGGCATGCGGACGTCCATGAGAATGACGTCGGGTCGCAGCCGTCTGGTCTCCTCGATCGCTTCAACCCCGTCGGCGGCCTCGCCTATCACCTGCAGGTCGTCCTCCGCCTCGAGGACCAGCCGCAAGCCCTTGCGGACCATGGCTTCGTCGTCGGCGAGCAGCAGGCGTATCACCCACACAGTCTCGCCGCTCGGCGAGGCCGGCGGGGAGGCAACCCCCTCGGCGTGTGGCTACGCCACGTTCAGCAGCACGACCGGGATGGTCGCGTACACCCGCCAGCCCGGGCCCGGCCGCTTGGGGCCGGCCTCGAGGGAACCGCCCACGGCGGCCAGCCTCTCCTGCATTCCGACCAGCCCGTGGCCGCTGCCCGCCAAGACGGCCTCGTTCGGCCCCTTGGCAGCCGAGCCCGAGGACGGACCGGGACCCTCGTCGTCGACGAAGACGGTGATGGCGGTCGGGGAGAAGATCACCTGGATGTCGACGGGGGTGTCCCCGGCGTAGCGCACCGCGTTGGTGAGGGCCTCCTGGACGACCCGGTAGACCGTCATCTCCACGCTGGCCGGAAGTGGTGGCGGGTCCCCCAGGGTGTTGTAGGACACGGAGCGCCGGTCTGGCCGACCGCGTCGACGAGGACCTGGATGTCGGATATCCGGGGCAGCGGGGTGCGCGGTCCTCCTTCGGCCGGCCCGGCGCCGGCGCGGGTTGGCTGCTCCCGTCCCGGCGGCGGCGCCGATGGAGGCGTCGGCGCCGCGCAGTACGGCCAGCATGCCCTCCAGCTCGCTCAACGTCTGCCGGCCGGTCTCCTCGGCCGCTTCGAGCGACTCGTTGGCCGAGTCCGGGTTCTTGGTTCCGACCCGGCGGGCGGCTGCGATCTGGATGGTCATCAGGGAGACCCCGTGGGCCACGATGTCGTGCAGCTCGCGGGCGATGCGGACCCGTTCCTCGGCCACGGCCAGCTGGGCGCTGCGGTCCTCCTCCACCATCAGGCGGCGGGCCCGGTGCAGCAGCAGCCCGGTGCCGAGCGAGATGATGAACAGGGGCCAGAAAAGGGCGGCCGTGACGTGGAAAACGCCCATGCTGTCGAGCAGGAACGCCGCCCCCATGAGCAGGAAGAACATCCCGATGGCCACCCGGGACGTCCGGTACTGGTAGGTCGCAACGGCGGTGGTGCTCATCGGCTACACCCCGAGCCGCCGACCAGGATCTGGCCGGCGACCTGGTGCACGTTCAGCGTGATGCGGTCGATGTCGGACTGGCCGGTGGCGGCTGCGCATTCTGCGCCGAGGCGTGGTGAAGTGGCGTGACACCGACGCGCCGACGCCGTCGGCGGCGTTGCTGCCGTTCACGCAGATCTGGCCGGCCAGGACCCGGGCGTTTACCGTCACCAGGGTCTCGGCGGGCAGGTTCTGGATAAGGTGTCCGGCCGGCCACGCTGTCGACATTGAGCGTGTCACCGGCCTTGAGCTTTGTGGCGTCGACGGCCAGATTGCCGAAGCCGCCGTGCACGGTCTGGCTGTTGGAGGGCGTCGAGCCCATGTTGCCGAAGGAGACGTCCTGGAGGGCGCCGGCTGTGCCGAAGGTGCTGGACGTGGCTACCAGGACGACGATCATGCCGGCCCCCAGCCAGACCGGCCAGGTCTTGCGGCTCAGGCTCCAGTCGGTGCGCCCGGTCACGATGAGGGACGCCCCCAGCAGCATCAAGCCGATAGCCACAACCGCCGCCACGCGATACGTGCACGGCGTGAACGGCCCCGAGGAGCCACGCCACCCCGAACAGCACGGCCAGCAACCCGAGGACGGTCGTGGCGTCCCAGCGGTGCCGCACGGGCGGCCGGGGTGGGCGGGGCGGCTGAGGGCGCGGCTGGTACTGACGGGGGGGCCGGTAGGAGCCGGGCGGCCGCCCCAGTTGGAGCGGCCGCGGCGCTGCCATTGCGGAGGTACGGCCCCCGGGGTTCCCGCGGTCGAACCAGGAACTCCCGGGGGCGGGGGCGGCGGGGCCCAGGGGGGTCGACCCCGCCAGCCATGACCGTGGTAATAGCCTCGATAGAAATCGTGCCGTGGTGACCGCCCAGGCCGGCTCGCAGGTCCCGGCTGACCTGGTCCGCCACGCCTCTGAGGCCGTGGCGGACGGCCTGGCCGGTGGGTTGGCCGCCCCGCCGGGCCTGGTCGAACACGTCGCGAAAATCGTTGGCGAGAGAGCGCGCCAGGGCCCGGACGTCCTCGGCCACCTTCCTGAACTCCTCGTCCCTGGGCACATCAAAAGGCTACGGCGGACCCCCCGCTTCGTCATCCATCCGGGGTTGGAATCGGTCTCTCCTTCCGAGGGCTGATCTCGCCACGCTCGGATCGCACTGTTGATGAAGGCGACCACCGGGACGGCCACGATGGCCCCGAAGATGCCGAACAGGATGCCGCCGGCGCCGAGGCTGAGGACGACCGCGAGCGGATGGATCCGGACGTACCGGCCCACCACGAACGGTTGCAGGACGTGAGCTTCGATCTGATTGTCGACCAGGAGTACGATCACCACGATCACGGCGGCCAGCAACCCTTTACTCAAGCCGGCCACCGCCACCGCCAGGGTGCCGGTGACGAAGGCGCCGACGAGGGGCACGAAGCTCCCGAGGGCCACCAGTACCCCCAGGGGAAAGGCCAGGGGGACGCCGAGAATGGTGAGGGTCACCGTCACCACCACGCCGTGGAAGGTGGCGACGATAAGGGTGCCCCGAACGTAGTGACCCACCGTCTGCCATCCGGCCCGTGCCGTCCGATCGACCCTTTCGCGGGAAGCGCGCGGGGTGGCTTTGAGGAGGAATCTCCAGATCCGCTCCCCGTCATACAGCAGCAGGATGGTGGAGAACACGACCAGGGCGGCGCCCGCCAGCACCTCGACGACGGTCTTGCCGGTGGACAGAGCGGTAGAGGCTATCACCGAGCTGTTCTTGGTGACGTCCTTGGTGACGGTGTTGCCGAGGTTGTTGACCGTGGACGGGTTCAGGCGCAGAGGGCCAGTGATGAGCCAGTGCTTGACCTTGGGGATCAGCGCATTGATCTCGTTCCCGAGTTGCGGGGCCTGGTTGGCGGCCCGGATGACGATCACGGTGATGAGGCCACCGATCACGCCGAGGGCCACGAGGACAGTGGCTAGCGTCGCCAGGCCCCGAGGCCAGCCCCATGAACGCAGGCGGGCCAGGAGGGGATGCAGGAGGGCAGTAGCCAGGATGGAGACGATGAAGGGGATGACGACCAGCGACAGGCGAGAGAGGAGCTGGACGAGGAAGTAGCCCAGTGCGCCGATCGCCAGCAGGCGCCAGGCGTAATCGGCCACCGTGCGGACCAGGGCCCCCGGCTTGGCACGGAGCCCGGGCGGATCCGCGTTCGTAGCGCGCCCCGGCCTTTCGGTCGACGTCATCCCCACCAGCCTGCCTGACGGGCTCCGGCCGGACGGCGATGGTCCGGTTCAGCTCAGTGGCAGTAACCGTAGGGGTCGATGGGTGCGTGGCGCAGTCCTTCCAGGACCCACGAGTTCGATGCCTCGTTCATGTAGGCCGCCTGGCAGGGGTCGCTGATCACGATGAGGTGCGATCCCGGGCAGACGCCGGCGACGTTGATGCAAGTCATGGCCTGGTGACCCAGGGCGTATCCGGGGCATTCGAAGTGGAAGCCGGGGGCGGCGTGGGCGGACAGATAAGAGATGGCCGGCCCGCAACCGTATGAACTTGTTACGGGAGCGGAAACTGTCTGGGCTCTCACGATCGGCCGTGGAGCGGGGGTGGCCGCGACCCTGGGTACCGTCGGGGTGGTGACGGTCCGGACGGCGTGGGCCGGCGGCCTGGGCGCCACTTGGGTGGTGGCCGGCTTGGCCCGGGTGATCGCCATGGTGGTCTCGATCGCCGCCGGGATCGGGGGCACCACGTGATGGAACACAGGGGGCCGGACCACACTGGTGAGATTTACGGGCGCCGGGCTGGGACTCACCGATGCGTCTGCGATGGCGTTCGTGATCTCGAAGCCGAGCACGCTTGCGAGCGTGATCAGGAGAATACCGACGAGCAGGGGAGACCTCAGAAACCGTCTCCATTCCCCCTCTACGGCGCACAAGTCCATGGCAGTGGCGCTCATACCCATGACGTTTCGTGCGCCTTTGTGCCTGCCTGTAGAGAAAATGCGGAATTTCGGCAGGGAGACCGATCGTCCGTGTCGAAGCGCGCAACAACTAACCTGCTTCGGGACCGGGGCCCGTCAGTTCGGCGGCTGGTAGAAGTTGAGGGTGGAACTGGCCGAGACGGTTCTTGGGTCGTGGACCCGCAGAGTGGACGAGTTGGGCGGCGAGTTCGCCGCCGGCGACCCCTTCCCTTGGTGGTGTTGAACGGTTTCCTCAGAGAGGACGTCGCTGAGGGCCTCCTGAGCGAGTTCCCTCCGATCGACGGAATGGCCCGATCCCACGACTACCTGTTCGGCGACAAACGCGAATCGAGCGCCCTGGCCAGCCGCGGCCCAAACTCGGCGCTGGTCCATGACGCCCTTCTCTCACTGCAGTTCGCCGACATCCTGACCCATGTCGCCGGGCGCAGCCTGTTCGTCGATCCGTCGTTCCACGGGGGCGGGTACCACCACGGAGGCGACGGCAGCTTCCTGGACACCCATGTGGACTTCAACATCCATCCGCACCACGACGACTGGCTCCGGGTTCTGAATGTCCTGCTGTATCTGAACAAGGACTGGCCGCCCGACTACGGAGGGGATCTGCTCGTCCGCACTGATCCGGCGCACGAGCCCAGGTCAATAGCACCGGTGTTCAACCGAGGCGTGATCATGCTGACCAGCGATCACACCTACCACGGGTATCGCCGGATGAGCCTGCCACCCGGGACAACCCGCAAATCCATCGCCGCCTACGCCTACGAAGTCATACCCGCTGGCAGCCTGCGGATGCGGACGACATCATGGGCGCCCGAAGATGCCGGGGTGATCAAACGGAGTCTGGCCCGGCACTGGACCGGTCTGGCGGCGGCGAGGGACCGGTCGACGAGACGGCGCTGAGATGCTGCGACCCGAGGCTGGGGCTGGCGTTCGTTCCCCTCGATGGCTAGCGCTGAGGTGCTCACGCCCCGGGGTGATCGGCCGTTGTTGGAGGAGCGGGCTGTTCCTCTAGGGCCAAAGCGCGTAGTTCGGAACGAGGGACGAGATCGGTGCTGGTCTAGGCGAGCGGGCTACCCGGCTGCGAGGAGACCAGAGCTCCTGGTGGCTTCGTAGCCTGCACCTCGAATCCGGCCGAAAAACGAGAAAGAGTTGACGGCGGCAGCCGTTCGAAAACGACCTTGAGAAAACCGTGACGGCTGGACGGATCGTCCCAGAAACGGGCCCATTGCCGAAGGCTTATCTGGCTGGCGAAACCCGAGATTCTGTGTCCCTGCTGGGCGCCGATGTGCCACAGCACATGGTTGGAAAGCCATCCGAGCATGTGGGTCGAGCCCATCTCAGGCGGGACGAAGCATCGATCGATTTCGAACCCGGAGAACCACTGACGCACTCCGTATTCGGTCGCATTGTAGAAGTGGGCCGGTTCTTCGTGCAGCGGCTGCAAGAAGGCAGTTTGCAAGCGGAGCTTTCCCCCCGGCTTCAGTACTCGCAGGATCTCTCCGGCCGCGGTGACTGGATCGGCCAGGTGCTCGAAGGTGTTGTAGGAGACGACCGCATCAAAGGTGTTGTCCTTGAACGGTAGACGGTGGGCGTCGGCCACTGCCGTGGTGTTGCGGAAGATCGAGTACTCAACTTCGACGCACCGCTCTGGCCGGCGCACCGTGGCGCCAGCTCCGAGGTTGAGCGAATAGCCATCCAGAGAATCCAGCCATTCGAGTACAGAATCGTCGATCGGGTTACTCACGTGACCCTCGGGCATTACTGTGACATCCCGGTCCTCGCACAGCAGGATCGGTACGCCATATTGAACCGTGAAGCTACGACTACAACCTGAGCAACTGAGCGAGGTCCCCTCGAGCACCAGGTCGCCTGTTCCCGAGCAGCACGGACAACGCAGGAGCCCGACCAGGTGGTCGAGTGTCCCGGTCCCGATCGGCGTAGCGGCTCGGACCGGTTCTTCCGGAGGAGCTTGCTGGGCAACGCCTCCCGGCATCGGTGCGGAAGCGTGCAATTCGAAGCCGAAGGAGAGCTTGGCGAGTGCCTGCTGGGTCAATTTCTCCACCGTGAGGGCGGCTCCAGAAGCCGGCTCGAATCTCTTGGCGTAGAAGTCGTTCCAGTAGCCAAGAGTGCTACGACCGACCTCCAGCTCTGCGTCCGAGCCCAGCTCATCCCTGACATGCCATAAGAGCATCGAGGAAAGCCATCCGAGCGCATACGGCGGGAGCATGTTGGGGGGGACGAAGCACCGGTTGATATCGAAGCCGGAGAACCACTGGCGGAGGCCGTACTCAGTAACGTTGTAGAAGTGGGCTGGTTCTTCGTGTAGGGGCTGCAGGAAGGCGGTCTGGAGTCGCAGCTTTCCACCAGGCTTGAGGACCCGGAGGATCTCCTGGGCAGCGGTGGCGGGGTCGGCCAGGTGCTCGAAGGTGTTGTATGACACCACCGCGTCGAACGTGTCGTCTTTGAACGGCAGATGGTGGGCATCGGCGACTGCGGTGGTGTTGCGGAATACGGCGTACTCGACCTCGATGCAGCGCGGGGGTCTGCACACCGTGGCGCCGCCTCCGAGGTTGAGGGAGTAGCCATCCAGGGAAGCCAGCCATTCGACTACCGACTCATCCATCGGATTGCTCATGTGGTCTTCGGGGACCAGCCTCACCTCACGATCCGGGTACAGCAGGATCGGTACGCCATCCTGCAACCGGAAAGTCGTTCCGCACGTGGGGCATCTAAGCGAATCTGCTTCGGGGAGCAGATCTTCAGAGCCCAAACAGCGGGGACAACGCAACAGCCCCACCAACTCGCCTAGGGATGGCAAAGTAGCGGGAATCACGGTGTAGATCCCACGCGCTTGACGAACCGTAGCGGTGCCGTCACCCGCCAGCTTGTTGACTGCTTCATGTCCAGGACGGACTGCCGAGCGTTGTCGCCGGCTTCCCTACAGGCTTTCAGCTCGGCTCGGAGGGTAGTGAGCTCCTCGGTGGCCAGCGCAAGCAGGCTCTCCTGCCGGGTCCGCACATCGAAGGCCCCAGCAACATACTGCTCGGCCCGGTACAGCTCTTCGATGAGATACTCCCGCTCGTCGTTGGCCCTTTCCGCCACCTCGGCTCGAGACTGTGCTGAGCGGGCCAGACGAAGAGACTCGTCGAGTAAATCCTCGTATTTGGCGAGTTCGATGGGTCGTGCCACTGTACGTGCTGCCGACAAGTCGGGAAGCGCCCTTCTGGACGCGAGTACGAAAGCGTCGGAGGCAGTACTGAAAGAGGCTGGATCGTTCGTATCGGGGAAAGCCCCCGCTATAGCACCGGAGACGCTCGTGCCCAGGCGGGAAACGATACAAAACGTCTGCCTGATACTAGATACGTGTTCGAAGTGGCCGACCAGCGCAGCTTCAAGGTCGGCTGTTGTCATCGCGTCCTGATATCCGTTACCACCCGAGGCGCGGCCTGGAGATGAAACAGCGATGAGCCCGTCGTCGGTAACGATGCGCCCGAGCTCTTCTACGAAGCCCCCCACGTCGACGGCTCCCAGATCGGGATCGAAGCAGATCGCGCAATCGATTGACCTGTCTGGCAGTGGGATGGAGCCGAACTCAGAGCAGTAAACATCGACAGCCGGACCGAACCGCTGGGTCAGGATGTCCGCCATCGCGCGGCGCGGTGTGAAACAAAGCACTTCCACCCCACAATCCGAGAGCAGGTCTGAGACCAATCCAGCCGGTAAGCTCGCGTCCAATACCCGTCGCCCAGCTAGCATTGGAACCATCCACTGCACGGCGAGATTCAGTCGGATCGTCTCCACGGCCATGAGCTCGCCCTCAGCAGATGACCGACCCTGCTCGTATGACATCGATGCACTTTATCGTCCGGGCAGCACCGTCACGTCGATGAGATGAAACAAATCGCTTCGCGGCTCGTCGTCGGCGTCCAGAAGCGTAATGCTCCTCCCTCTTGCCATTTGAGCGGCTTCAGCCGTCCTACGCTGGTTGCTCGATGATGGAATCTGGGCGGCGGCCATGCGATTTGGCGAAGTTAGGGCTTCCTGGCTAGGACGACGACCTCACCAAAACGCATCGGCACCATGACGTGCATTGGGCGAGCCTTAGTTATTGGCCGGAGCTGGTTTGCGGCCGACTTCAGCACAGGATGGGCGTAAGTAGAAAGCTGACCGAGCAGGTAATTGGGAGTCGAGTACTTTGTTCCGGGAACAACCTTCTCTACGGCGAGTCCCACTCGTTCCAGCGCTCGCCTCAGTCCGGCGAGGGAAAAGAGGTGGAGATGCTCCTCGCGGTATTGGGGCCACAAGCGACCAGTGAGCTTGTGCGTCAAGGACCCCACTCGCGGAGTTAAAAGGACGAGTGACCCACCGTCAGCTAGGAGGTATTCGGCGCGTTCAAGAGTCTGGAGCGGGTTGCGCACGTGCTCGATGAAATCGAACATTGTAATGATGTTGTATTGACCCTTGCCCTCAACCGTGTCGATTTGGCCGCAGTGGAAGGTTCCGGTTGGCACAGCTATCCTCGCCTGCCGTACGGCGTCACGGTTCAGGTCAACCCCGGAGACAATCAGTCCGCGCCTTACGGCGAGGGCGGCGAATTCACCCTGCGCACAGCCAACGTCGAGGAGTAGTTGTCCAGGAGTGGGGGTTGCAATGGCTAGCGCACGACCAAGTGTGCGGCCCTTCGCTCTTTGAACTACTTCGGGCGTTTCCCACGCCCAGGGTTCGTAGTAAGAGGGGCTGTAAATCTCGGCTAACCGTGAATCGGACGGTTGGGGCAGGAGGCACTCTGACCGGCACGCTCGACAGCAATACCAACTTGGATGATTCGGATACGACGACCCACGTAGCCGATGGAGCGCCATTCCATCGCAGACATGACATTGCTCACCGTCCATTGCGCTCCTGGCGAGATCGCTCGGCGATCGTAACCGGCGATGGCCCGTGTCGTACCCGTCGGCGCTTGGCTGCTTCCTCAGCGTCATCGCCCGCTCGGAAACCGGGATGCGCGGCTGTTATGCTCATAGCTCGGTGTACTCGCTGACCCATCGCTCCGGTAACTGCCTGGGTAGCTTTCCGCATGACAATCCTCCCGCGCCAAGATTTGAGCCCTGCAGAACTGACAACGAGCGAAACTAGCGCGAATGGGTCCGGCGTGGGGCCCACAAGGGAGCGATCTGTCGCTGACAACCGGATTCTCCCTGTTCTGGTCCTGGTGGCTTGCTCCATTGGGTTGGCTATGGTCTTCTGGCCAGGTCATCTCGACGCCGATGCTCTCAATCAAATTAACGAGGCTAGGACTGGACGGTTTACCGACTGGTGGTCTCCGATATTAGATTGGTTTTGGCGAGGACTCTTTATCCTGCACCTATCTCCTGGTTTCGTACTCCTTGCCACCATTCTCGGTGTCCTACTCTCAACCTACGAGATCCTATCGAACGTATTTCGACGTTGGGCATCGGTCGTAATGACCCTGGTCATTGCGATTTTCCCCCCTATTTTCGGTTATCTCGGCTCGCTTCAACGGGACGCCTGGTTCGCTGCATTCACGTTGGCTGGATATGCATTGGCTATCAAGGCTTACAGGGGTAGCGGCACGCGACAGACTGTGTTCGCATTGCTGGCACTCCTCGCTGTCTGGTTGGGAATGGCAGCGAGGCAGAATGGGGTAATCGTTCTTATCCCGGTTGTTGTGATCGCGACTAGGTTCCTGATTCCTGCTATTGGTCGTGTTATAAGTCGTGTTATCAATCGTCATCCAAGCGCGCATAGGAAGGAAGCTGCACGCTCTTCACGCTTCAGCGCCGCTATCATCTGCTCCGTCGCTTTACTAGGTGCATTCGCCGCATCGCAATGGGTTCTGACCTACGACGTTATTCACGCCGTGAAATCGTATCCAGAGCAGGCTACGTTTGAGGGCGATTTGGCCAACCTATCGGTTCGTACGGGGAAGGTCCTAGTCCCAACCTTCATATTTCCATCTCAGAATATCGCTACTCTGAAGGCTCACTACTCTCCGTATGGAACCACTTGGCTGGTGGTCGGCTCAGACCACCCTTTGGTGACGGGCGATCGTTCGGCCCCATTTCCTAGCTTAGTGGACGGAATGCAGGAAGGTACTCTGCTGACGGACTGGCTCCATGCGATCGAGCATTACCCGAAGGCGTACTTTCATGTGCGGTGGAAGGAGTGGACAAGGCTAATCGCTTGGAGTTCCAATTCCTATGAACCATATCATCCTGGTTATGACGCAAATCCGTGGGGCTATAAGGCTCACTTCCCCTCGCTCGACAATTTTGCTCTGGCATATCTAAGGAGGTTCACGTACCAGCCGCTTCAAGGGGGACCATTGTTTAGAACGTGGGTCTATCTCATTCTGGCAGTTGGACTGGGTATCGACTTAGTTCGGCGTAAGCGTCGATCCGATATCAGGATCATCGGCACACTCGTGCTCTCTTGTGCTGTCTACTACTCTGCGTTCTTCTTCGCAGCTCCCGGATTGGGCTTCCGCTGGGGTTGGTTGCTAGTGTTGTCGACGCTTATTGCCCTGGTGGTCGACGTCCGTGACCACTGGCGCTGGCGAGTCAGAAGAATGCGTCTTCGCTCGCAGGGACGGGAGAGAACGTCAATCGTCTCAGCAGCTTGCGACTAGCTGGCCCATCCGACAGGGTGTGCGCTTACCCCGAGGCGGCTGTCGACAATCCGGGAGAGTGGGGCCCATGGGAGAATTTGGTCGATGCGCGGGAGGGACCTCAGGCTAAGACTCTTCAGAACCTTGAATCGAATGATGTCCTCCCAGGCCGAGGTGTAGACCGGAAAGGACGGGGTGAATCCAGACCTTGTGAGTGCGAGGGCCAGAGTGTGAGGCTCGAAGAAGGATATGTGCACATCAGGGAGAACGTACCTCCATCGCAGTAACCGATTGCGGTGGGGCCGCGCGTTCCCGGTCGTCAGGAAGAGGAGTCCGCCCTGACGGAGCAATGCGCGGATCTGCGTTAGCTCGGCGATCGGATCAACGACGTGTTCTATGACCTCGATGGCCGTCACAATGTCGAATGACCCTTGGGCATTAGGAAGGTCCTCAGGACGGAGATGATCGATGCCGCGGTTTCTGAGCTGCTCAGCGCTCCAGCCCTGCTCGAAGCCCCTCGTAGAAGGGACACCGTGCGCTTGGGCAAAACGCACAAGTCCGCCGGTACCACAGCCGTAGTCGAGCCATCGGGTTGTGGTATCGATGGTGGCTAGGTCACGAACGACGGTAAAAATCCCGCTCCACTCGTAGCGGCGAATAGTGCCGGGATCGTCCATCTCCGCCACGTAGTTCACCGAGGGATCAGGTCCCATGCCCCGGTAGTAGGCGTCATCATACAAGGCGTCGAAATCGGTGCGCGGATCGGAGATGAAGGCGAACCGGCAGCGGTTGCATCTCCTCAAGTGGAAGTGTCTGTTGCTGAAGGCGCTGTATTTGCTGCCGACAGCCGTGGTGTCGGCGCCACAGATGCGGCATTCGCACGGAATGTCTAGGTCTCTGAGTGGGTCAGAACTGGGACGAGAACTCATGCCGACGCATACCTTAAGCCGGCGCAAGCCGTGCTCACCGACCAAGGTGCTCAATTGGGTAGCATTGTGGATGCCCCAAGACGACCCGGGCTTGCTGATGGACGAGTCTCGGACGTGGCTGCCGCCGGGAGCGGTTAGAAACGTCGGGAGCAAGAGGAGGGCGTCGTCCTACGACGACCAGACTTGGATCCGGGCTGGACGGGCCGCGCTTGCGGAGTCTCCGAAGGGGTCAGTGATCGTCTGCACTGGACCGGACTCCAAGGTGCCGGGGGGACTAGGCGACCGGACAACGGTATCCGTAAACATGAGCGAGTCTGTGCTCTCTGGCGCGGCTCCCTTGCCCGATGTGGGCAATTCAGGTCCGATAGCGGGCTGCGTGCTTGGTGACCTGATTGAGCGAACGTCCTACCCATCCGGCCTGCTCGCCTGGGCTCGGCAGGTGCTTATTCCCGGTGGCGCCCTTGTGCTGACGGTCTCGACCGAGCCGGCGTCCCGTGCAGCCACCGTACTCTTCTTCGGCGCCGAATCTCTGGCCGCTCTCCTCTTCCATGCCGGCTTCGAGAGGCCTCGCTTCTATCGACGAGGCTCCGAAATGACGGTAACGGCCTATCGGGCGAACGGCGACGAACCCTGGCGCCGTCGCCAACGGCTAAGCGTCATCCTTCCGGTATTCAATGAGCTCGGAACGTTCGCCAAAACCATGGAACTCCTGCTCGCGAAAGAGATACCGGGCGTTGACATGGAGCTGGTCGTCGTCGAAAGCAACTCCACCGACGGTACCCGTGAGGAGGCGATCCGTTACGAAGGACTCCCGAACGTCAGGCTGATTCTGGAAGAACGGCCTCAGGGTAAGGGCCATGCAGTGCGAACAGGGCTGCAGGTCGCCACGGGTGACTTCGTCCTCATCCAGGACGCTGATCTGGAATATGATATCGATGACTATGAAAAGCTCCTAGAACCCCTAAGAAACTCTGAATTAGGCTTCGTCCTCGGAATGCGCACGACCTCCGACGGATCCTGGGGGCTTCGTCGGTTCCGGCACAAGAAGTCAAACCGGAGCTTCGGCCAGCACACGGCGATGAGCCATGTGATGAATATCGGTCATGTCATATTCCTGACTCTTTTCAACGTCGTTTATCGACAGAGACTGCGAGATCCATTCACGATGTACAAGGTCTTCCGCCGGGACTGCCTGGAGGGACTCGCTTTCGAGTGTGACCGCTTCGATTTTGATTGGGAGTTGACGGCGAAGTTGATTCGGGCTGGGTACCACCCCAGAGAAATCCCCGTCTCCTACCACTCGCGTTCATTCGCCGAGGGAAAGAAGGTCAGGATATTCCGAGACCCGCTCGGCTGGATTGTCGCGTGTTTCCGCTTCCGTTTTTCGAAACTCTACTCCTACACATGAGGGACCGGCGATAGCCTTGTTTGCGGTGGACACGGAATCGCATACGGCGAGCTATTTCGCAGAAGTAGCGGCTATCAGCGAACGGATCGCCACTGAGCGCATAGATGCCATGGCTTCTGGACTGGCCGAACTTCGGTCCAGACAGGGACGGCTCTTCGTATTGGGGGTGGGCGGAGGAGCAGGCCACGCCTCGCATGCGGTCAACGATTTCAGGAAGTTGTGCGACATCGAAAGCTACGCGCCGACCGACAATGTGTCGGAACTCACGGCCCGCACCAATGACGATGGCTGGGAGACCACTCTGGTCAACTGGTTGATGGTGTCCCGTTTGCGACCCGACGATGGCCTGATGGTGTTCTCGGTGGGAGGCGGCTCCCGACAGCACGGAGTGTCGGTTAACCTCGTGAACGCCATTGAGAAAGGCCAAGAGATCGGCTCGTCCATTTATGGCGTGGTGGGTGCGCCGGGGGGAACACTGGCAGAACTGGCCGACGTGGCGGTGATCATTGACGCCCCCGCCCAGTTAAAGACCCCGCTGGTCGAGTCGTTTCAGGCTGTCGTCTGGCACGCCCTGGTCTCGCATCCCCTGTTAGCCGTCAAGGCCGGGCACTGGGAGAACGTGCTGTCTACCCCCGCGGGTCGTAGCTTCCAGGTGGCAAGACTTGTCGGGAGTGGTCATACTCGACCGGGATGGGATCCTCAATGAGCTAGTAGAGCGTCCTGCTGTAGGTTACAAAGAGTCGCCGCTAGCTTTAGAATCGGTGCGGCTCTGCGCCGGCGTGATCCGCCAGCTTTTGAGACTCCGTACAGCTGGGTATCTACTCGCTTGTGTCACTAACCAGCCAGCGGCGGCCAAGGGCGAAATCAGCCTCTCCGAGCTCGACGCCGTGCATCAACGGGTGCTGGATCTCCTGCTCGAGGGCGGCGTGGCGCTGGATGCTCAGCGGATGTGCCGGCATCACCCCGACTTCAGCGGGCCCCTGGGAGGCCCCTGCAAGTGCCGAAAGCCGGCTCCCGGAATGATCTATGAGGTTGTCTCAGAACTAGCAGCTGATTTGTCCCAATCGTGGATGATTGGCGATACCGATGCTGATGTGGTTGCCGGACGGTCAGCAGGCATATACACCATCCTGGTGATGGCCGGCGGAAGCGAGCACAAGAGAGGAAGGTCGTGCCCGGATGGGACGGCGCCCGATCTCGGCGCCGCGGTTGACATCATCCTCGGCGAAACAGAACGAGCATAGGATAGACATGATGATTGACAGGATCCGAACCACGAAGATCTTCGCGGATGGAGCCCACCTGGACTCGATTGTCGAGCTGGCGGCCGATCCGTTGATATCTGGGTTCACGACCAATCCGACCCTTATGCGGGCGGCGGGCTTGGAAGACTACGAGGCTTTCGCGCGGCTGCTCCTCGAGAAGATCACGGACCATCCCGTATCGTTCGAGGTTTGCGCCGACGATCCTGAGGAAATCGCCCGCCAGGCCCTGGTTATCAGCGGGTGGGGTCCGAACGTGTTCGTCAAGGTACCCATAACCACGACGAGAGGGGAGGACCTTACGCGCCTGGCGGGCCAACTCAGCCGCTCCGGCGTCAAGGTCAATGTTACGGCCATCTTCACGATCAATCAGATGAGATTGGCGACCGCAGCACTAGACGGGGGCGCGGCTTCTTACGTGTCCGTCTTCGCCGGGCGGATCGCCGACGCGGGCGTCGACCCGATACCTATCGTGGCAGAGTCCGTCGAGATCACGAACGCATGCACAGGGCCCGAAGTGATCTGGGCGTCACCGCGCGAGGTTCTTAACCTCGTGCAGGCGGATTCTGTCGGCTGCCATGTCATTACCATGACGCCCGATCTCCTGAAGAAGGTGGGTCTGCTAGGCAAGGACCTTGATCAGTTCTCTCGTGAGACGGTTGAGATGTTCCTCCGGGACGCCCAGGCGTCCGGCTTCAGCATCTAGATTCTCTGCGTGAGCCTCCCGAGACGTGCCCTTGTCACCGGCGGGGCGGGCTTTATCGGCAGCAACTTGGCCGAGCGTTTGGTGGACCGCGGTGCAGAAGTCGTGGTTCTCGACGACTTTCGCACTGGTCGGAGGGAATTCTTGGCGGGTCTAGTTGACCGAAAGGGATTCTCCGTTGTCGAGGGGGATGTACTCGATAGTGGTGCTCTGGCACGAGCGGCAAAGGGGTGCGATTGGGTCTTCCACCTCCAGGCCAACGCTGACGTGCGCCACGGACTGGAGCACCCAACGCTCGATTTGGAGCAGAACACGATTGCTACGTCTCGCGTGATTGAGACGATGAGAGAAGGAGGTATAGAGCAAATTCTCTTCTCCTCCACGGGCTCCGTTTATGGAGAACCCCAGGTTTTTCCTACCCCCGAAGATGTACCCTTTCCGACACAGACCTCCTTGTACGGCGCGTCCAAGCTGGCTTGTGAAGGGCTTCTGTCCGCCTATGCCGCCGGGTTCGGATTCACGAGCGTCATCTGCCGGTTCGTATCGATACTCGGCGAGCGGTACACCCACGGGCACGTGTTCGATTTTTACTGCGCCCTCAAACGCGAACCTCGGAGATTACGAGTGCTTGGGGATGGGCGGCAGGAAAAGTCCTATCTCTACGTCCAGGACTGCGTCGATGCGATGCTGGCCGTGGCGGATCGGCATACGGGGGATCCCGGAACGCATGTGTACAACCTCGGCACCGACGAGACCGTCGTCGTGGATGACTCGGTCCGAATCATCACTGAGTACCTCGGCCTGGAGCCCGAGATCGAGTACACGGGTGGTGAAAGAGGCTGGATCGGAGACAGCCCGTTGATCAGCTTGGATACGCGTCGCATACGAGATCTGGGCTGGGCCCCGCGACTGAACATCGAACAGGCGGTGATCCGGACTCTGCAGTGGTTCGACGCAAACGACTACGCGTGGCGGAGCAACGTCCGGATCACGAGCTGAGGAGAGGTCACGTTATGGCTGTGATATTCGCCCGCGCACCCCTCAGGGTCTCGCTCGGCGGTGGTGGTACTGATCTGCCGTCCTACTTCGAAGCGCATGAGGGCTTCCTCGTTGCCGGCGCAATTGACAAGTACGTATACATGTTGGTGCATACCGTCTTTCAGCAGAAGTACCGCATGAAGTACTCTGACATCGAAGAGGTCGAGCGGGTAGAGGAGATAAAGCACCCTATCCTCAGAGAGGCTCTCCGTCGTCATTGGAGAGGGAGTCCGCTCGAAATAGCCTCAGTGGCAGACGTTCCGGCGGGCACCGGTATGGGTTCCTCCGGAGCCTTCACGGTTTGCCTGCTGAAGGCGCTGGCGCACGCCAGGTGTACCTCTATCACGGCCGGAGCCCTTGCGGAATCGGCCTGTGAAATCGAGATCGACGTCCTCAACGAGCCCGTCGGCAAGCAAGACCAGTTCGTCGCTGCCCACGGTGGGATATGCGCTTACACGTTTCATTGCAATGGAACCGTCTCGGTCGATCCGCTGGAGCTGAAATCGGAGACATTAAGGCGGTTGAGGGATCAGCTCCTTCTCTTCTTTACCGGCGAGACGAGGTCGGCGTCGACGATTCTCGCCGACCAAGACTCCCGATCCAGGGGTCAGGACCCAGCCATGCTCGACAATCTCCACCGAACCAAGGCCTTGGGCTATGAGAGCCGAGATCTCCTGATGGCAGGCGACCTTGAGTCCTACGCCGGATTGATGCACGAGCACTGGCTGCAGAAGCGCAAGCGCTCCCCGGCGATATCTCAGGGCCGCGTCGATCACCTGTACGAAGTCGCACGCGGCAGCGGAGCAATAGGAGGGAAGCTCGTTGGCGCCGGTGGGGGAGGATTCCTGCTGGTGTATGCCAGGTCTCCCGAGGACACTCGGCGGGCCATGGCCGAAGAGGGCTCGATTGAGCTCCCCTTCCACTTCGACTTCGACGGCGCGGTGGCCACGGAGTTCAGGTGACCAGGACGCGCCTCAGGGTCGGCATCATAGGGTGCGGGCTGATCGGCCGAAAGCGGGCCCTTGCTCTGGGACCGGACGAACTGGTGGGCTGCTACGACATCGTGCCCGACGCGGCCACGCAGCTGGCAACCGAGAGCCCGTGCCGCACCTTCAACGCCCTCGATGAGCTGCTCTCTTCGGGACTGGACGTCGTCGTGGTAGCAACCGTCCACAGCGAACTCGCGGCCCTCGCCGAGCGGGCCCTGGGGTCCGGGAGCCACGTTCTGGTCGAAAAGCCTGCCGGGTGCAGTTCTGGAGACGTAGACCGAATCCGCCGAGCTTCTGTCGCCGCAAAGCGTAGGGTCAAGGTCGGGTTCAACCATCGATTCCACCCAGGTATCCATCGTGCGGTCCAGGAAGCGCTCTCCGGGCGATACGGTCCGGTGATGTTCGCCCGAGGTCGATACGGCCACGGCGGCCGCATTGGCTACGAAAAGGAATGGAGAGCAGACCCGACACTCTCAGGAGGCGGCGAGATCATCGACCAGGGCATGCACCTTCTGGACCTTTCGTACTGGCTGTTCGGTCCTCTGCCACTGAGCGCATCTCTTATGCGAACTCATTTCTGGAAGGCCCCAGTAGACGACAACGCCGTTCTGGTCCTCGGCGAACACGGAGGTGTGGGGGTGAACACCCCCTGGTCACTATTTCACGTCAGCTGGACAGAGTGGAAGAACACCTTCTCCCTCGAGATCTATTGCGAGAAGGCCAAGCTGGCGATCGATGGGCTGGTCGGATCGTACGGATCGCAATCGCTGAGGATCTACCGCATGAGGCCGGAACTCGGTCCACCGGATACTGAGACTGTCACCTATCCAGAACGCGACGTTTCTTGGGAGATGGAGTGGATGCACTTCCGAGAGGCGCTGCTGGCCGGAGACGGAAGACTGCTTTCGGGTGACCTCTCGTCCGCTCATTATGCTTGGAAGTGCGTT
The DNA here is from genome assembly GCA_963851245.1 of uncultured Acidimicrobiaceae bacterium. Taxonomy (GTDB): domain Bacteria; phylum Actinomycetota; class Acidimicrobiia; order Acidimicrobiales; family Palsa-688; genus CAWKOH01. The sequence goes on from CAWKOH010000002.1 coordinate 324,473, forward strand.
GAAGCTGCACAATGAGACCTGAGACTGCCCTTCTCAACAAGAATGTGGTCATCACCGGCGCGTCGGGAGGCATAGGCAGGATCATCGCGGAAAAGCTCGCGCACAAGGGTGCCAAGCTGATTCTGGTGGCCCGGCGGGCTGACGTACTATCCGAAGTCTCTGACAGCCTGCCTGGCGGTCCTCACGCTCGGTGTGCCATCGACAGTTCCCGCGAGGAGTTGTGGCCAGCGGTGGTGGATGCACTGGGAAGCGGTACGCCGGTCGACGGGCTGGTGACGGCGGCCGGGGTCCTGGGCCCCATAGGGCCGGTCGGAAGCTGGGACATCTCCGAGTTCCGGCGTACGGTCGAGGTCAATCTGCTGGGGACGATAGTGCCCATAGTCTCCTTGCTGGACCGATTGGTCAAAGCTCATGGTTCGATAGTGACTTTCTCCGGAGGCGGCGCTACCACCCCCCTCCGGCGCTTCGACGCTTACGCGGCTTCAAAGGCAGCGGTCGTCCGGCTTACTGAAAATATGGCCGCTGATCTGTTGGAGTCCGGTGTACGGATTAACGCCATTGCGCCCGGCTTCGTCGTCACTGACATCCATCAGGCTACTCTCGCCGCCGGACCGGAGAGAGTCGGTACCGAGTACTTCGAGAGGACCGCAGGCGCCGTGGCAACAGGCGACGGTGATTCGCCGGATGACGCCGCCGAGCTCACGGCGTTCCTCATATCCGACGCGGCTCACGGCATCACGGGTCGACTGATCAGTGCTCGGTGGGACCCGTGGCGAGACGCCGACTTTCAGTCCCAGCTTCGTGTTGACTCCGACCTGGGGACGTTGCGAAGGATAGACAATCAGTTCTTCACGAAGGTGCCTGAGTAGATGGGTTCGTCTGGGAACGATTCGACCCCTCCGGTCGTATGCGTGTTGGCCGGCGGCCGAGGTACCCGCCTAGGGCACCTGGTAGAAACGGCTCCGAAGCCGATCATCGAGGTTGCCGGCGAGCCGTTTTTGATCCACCAGCTACGGCTCCTGTCATCCTGTGGGATTAGAAAGGTGGTTCTGTGCGTCGGACACCTTCGTCATCAGATCGAACTCACCGTCGGTCGCCGTTGGGGTGACCTCGATATCGACTATTCCTACGATTCTCCGGCCCTTGACGGCACCCTCGGGGCTGTTCGGAATGCCGCCCCGCTGCTCGGTCGGAGGTTTCTGGTGATGTACGGTGACACATACCTTCGTGTCGACTACCGCGGTTTCTATTGTTCGTGGCTTGCTAGTCAGCTTCCCGCCGGCATGGTCGTTCTGCGGAATGACAACCGGTGGGATCACTCGAATGCGATCTTTGCCGACGGACTTGTCACCTTGTACGACAAGTTCGGCAAGACGCCTGAAATGAGATGGATTGACTATGGCCTCGGCGCCCTCACTTGTGAAGCCCTCGGGCGAATAGATCCTTCCGAGCGCGACCTGTCCACCCTCTACCATGAACTGTCGGTGCGGCGGGAACTCTTCGGCTACGAAGCGACGCAACGCTTTTACGAGATCGGCACTCCCGAGGCGCTGGCTGAAACCGACGACTTCCTGTCCAAAGATCGTTCAGATTAACGCCAGATCCATCAGTTTCATGATGACCGGACCGTGGCTGATTCGACCATGGTCGAGGGTGAGGTGGAAGTGACGCCTACGATGGTCCCGCCATGGAAATAGTGTTCGTGCTCGCCCCGTCGCAGAACCGGTTCTTTTTCGAGATGGCCGATGCGATGATCTTCGAGCTGTCCCAGGTTGGCGTCAGGGCACGGATCAGCACCAGCGGATTCCCGTCGCCGCGGACCGGCCTTGTATACGCTTTGCTCCCCCCCCATGAGTACTTCGTCCTAGAAGGTCACCGGCGCGGGGTGGACGAAGGTCTTCTTAAGAGAACCCTGTTCATTTCGGCGGAACAGCCGCGCTCTCCGCATTTCGCCGACAATGTCCGGTTGTCGGAGTTCGCTGGCAGGGTCTTCGACATCAACCCGGCGGCCGTCAGGGCATACCGGTGGCAAGGCGTCGAAGCTCAACCACTCAAGCTGGGCTATTCGGCCCATCTGGATCACTATGAGTCGGAGATAGAGCGCGACGTCGACGTCTTGTTCATGGGTTGCATGACATCTCGCCGGGCTGAGGTGCTGGCGGGGTGCGGCGCCGTCCTGTCGAGCAGTCGCTCGCGGATTATCTTGTCTGACAACTCCCGGCCTAACGCGGCCTCCTCCGCGACGTTCCTGGCGGGAGAGGACAAGTTCGGATTGCTCAAGTCCTCAGAGCTCATCCTGAACATCCATCAGACAGACGAGCCGTACTTCGAGTGGGCCCGGGTGATCGACGCCATCCATAGCGGTTGCGTCGTGGTCAGCGAGCATTCCACCGACTACTCGCCCCTTGTGCCGGGGCAGCATTTCGTCTCCGCTCGACCGGAATCCCTGGCCATCATCGTGGAGCGGCTTCTCGGTGACCGGGATCTCGTGCATCAAATCAGAAAGAGTGCCTATGAGGCCATCCGCTCGGAGCTCCCATTAGCTAATGCCGCCACGTTGCTCGCGGAGGCTGCTGCCGAGCTCGATGCCGCAAACGTCACACCGAACGGGGGTCGACGGGGCGCAGCTGTCGACACAATCGAGGTGGTCCCGAAAATTGATGTCGTGGAGCAGGCTCGTGCACTGTTCACCGCCTCCTCCGAGCATGTTGGTCCGGTCCCCCTCTTTCAGCAATCGGATCCGGAGCTATCTGCAATTCGGCGTGCCCTCAAGGAAATTCGACTGGACTTGATGGACGTCCGACGGGTGGCCAACCGGGCGATCCTTGCCTCACAGGGTGGCCCACCGCCGCCAGTAACGAGGGTGCACACGAGTCGGGCCTTTGCCCTCAGTCCCCACCCGCGGGTTTCGATACTGACCGCCTTGTACAATCATGGCTCCGAAATCCTGGAGGCCCTGGACTCCTTGCTTCTGAGCGAATACTCGGACTGGGAGATCATTGTGGTCAACGACGGCTCCCAGGACAACGGCGTGGACGCGGTTTGGGCTTGGTCGGAACGTCATCCTGAGGTTGCTCTGCAACTGCTCAGCCACCCTGTCAATCGGGGACTGGCGCATGCCCGGAATACGGCTCTCGATCACGCTCGGGGCGAGCTGGCCTTCGTCCTTGACTCGGATAATGCGGTGTACCCTCACGGCATAGGCGCTCTCGTGACCCTGCTGGACGGTCATCCCGATGCCAGCTTTGCCTACGGGATGCTTGCCTCTTTCAGAAACGGCGCGCCGTATGGAATGGTGAGCGTTTGGCCCTGGGAGCCCGCGCGTCTCCTGCATGGGAACTTCGTCGACGCCATGGCGCTCTTCCGCATCAGGGCGCTGCGGGCGCTCGGGGCCTACTCAACTGACCGACGTCTTTACGGTTGGGAGGACTACGACTTGTACTGCCGGTTCGCGGAAGCCGGCCATCACGGGGCCTTCCTGGACAACATCGTGGCGTCTTACCGGTCGTCTGACACTTCAATGCTGGCGGTTACCAACATCTCCCATAGCGCCGCCTTCGTGGCCCTCAAGGAACACGCCCCCACGCTCATGGCCCAAGTGTTGGTACCTGATTGAGTGTTTCGGCCGCCACGGATCAGTCGACTGGCTCGGATGAGAACTGATCACTTCGACCGACGCTGTTCGTCTGACAAACCACGAGGTATAACAAGAATGACTCGTCGATAACGGGATCGTACTTGAGGTCAGACCTACATCGTGGAAGTCAGCGAGGTATCAAGTGCAGTTCGAGTGTCGATTGAAGTGCCACCTTTTCAGGGATATCGCCATTTTCAATACAAGGTGCCACGGAAAAGGGCTGGATGCCTAAGAGCGAAGCAGCGTCAGTCGCCTAGCCGTCGGAGCCGTTGCTTCGCTCGTCTCAGCGGACTTGTTAGTCTCCAGCTTTTACTGTTCTCGATTGTCGCAAGACGACGGATAAGGTCGCCGACCTGCGCCTCTAGGTGTTGTGCGCGCTCTCTCGATTCACGCGGAGAGGCCCCCTCATTGCGCAGCGCTGCGATTTCCGCTCGCAACTCTTGCTCGCTCTGCGACTCTGTGACGCACGCAATCTCTTCGTAGGCAAGCTTCTGTCCGCGCAGCGCCGCTGTAGTCTCGCGAGGGTCAGTCGAAGGGGCTTCTAGATCCGTTGGCGTCAACGGTCTCGCGTGTTGCGGCCTGCGCCCAACCAACCATGCTTGCCCCGTCACAGGGTTGTCTGGTTCGGCGTATCCAGTTGGCTCGAAGCGCTCGATGTCTAGGGCTCGTCCCCAATGTTCACGCACCCACCACTCGGATACGTAGACGGCAGGCCCCCAACTATCCTCGAACCGGCTTCCGTAGTACTCCACGAGCAGGCCCGTGTTGTCCTCGTCCCAAGGCACTCCTCTCGCCCCGTGAAGGCCGATCTCCCAGGTGCCCCGTCCGTGAAGACTAGCAATGAGGACTCCGCCAGGCTTCAGAATCCGGCGAAGCTCAAGGACCCAGGGAGCCCACTCCGTGAGATGACTGAAGACAGAGCCGCAATAGATCAGGTCGAACGTCTCGTCGGTCTCTGGCAATGGGGGCATTGCTTCATTCGTGTACAGCTTTATGGCTGGGTCAAAGTTGTCTCGCATCCATTCAATCGAGGGGGCGTAGATGTCGCACCCCGTCAGACGAAGACCGGACTCGGCGGCAAACCAGCGAAGTACGCGGCCGGACCCACACCCGAAATCGAGTACATTCTGACCGTCCTGATGGGGTACTGCGCTTCGAAAGTACTGGTACCGAGTTCGTCCCGCTTCCTCATAGAACTTCTCTCGAGCCTCGCGAGTGGGAAATGATACTGGGGTTGACGCCAATCCTTATCATGAGGTCGTCCGGAGGCATCCCACCGCGTGGATCAGATACTGTACTCGTCACTGACCGGCAGTCTATGAGAAGTTTGAATGGGTCGTGGGTTTCCACAGGATCTGGTGGCGATCTCAATATCTACGATCCGGACCGCAATGTTAATGTTTTGTTCGGTCCACGTTCACCTGACGATGAGCATCCTCTAGTAGCAACTCGTCCGTCCGATATCAGGGAGGATCCGATGAGGGTAGAAGGGGTGTTCAGAGCCGCCACCTCTACGGCCGAAGTGCCGGCAGGAACCGTGGTCTTTCGGGCCGGGGACAAGGGAAACGAGATGTACGGGATCATCGAGGGGACGGTGCAGCTCGATTCCCCCGAGGGCATTATCGCCACCATCGGGCCGGACGAGGTATTCGGCGAGATGGCCATCGTCGACCACGAAGAGCGGACGGCCACCGCGACTGCGATCACGGACTGTGTGCTCGCCGTGATCGACAGCCGTCAGTTCCTCTGGCTCGTCCACGAAACCCCCACGTTCGCCCTTCAAGTGATGCGGACGATGGCCCGGCGCTTGAGACATCCATGGGAGGCGACCATTCCGGGGGGCGGCGAAGAGACCTGAAGAAAGTGGGGGTGGGCAGTCAGACGGCCCGATTGACCTCGACGACGGCGACAATCCAGAACTAGCTGTCCGAGACGAACGGTCCGACATTTGCAGACTGGACCGGGGGGTGCACTTTATGGGGCGGATAATCCGGGTCGTGAAAGCGGTCGCTTCCGAGCGTCTGATGCTTCGGGTGACCGTCGCTTACGGGTTGTTCGTGACGTCCGAGTACGCAGTCTGGATCGGAATGCTTGTCTACGCCTACCAGAACGGGGGCGCGACGGCATCTGGCCTTGTCGCCGTGGCCCAACTCGTTCCCGGAGTGTTCTTGGCTCCAGTCGTGGCCGGGGTGGCTGATCGTCGTTCACCTACCGCCCTCTAGTCGAAGTTACGGCGGTTTTGGGGACTGTTTGGCTGGTTGACCAGCACGGATAGACGCGGTCTGGCCACCCAATGTAGCCAGTAAAATGCTTGACTCCGGCTAGCTGGTAGTCCATAATTGCCGTGTGACCAAGGGATCCGGCGCCATGCACGTCCAGAAGATCGTGCGCAAGTACAAAGACCGTGAGTACGTGAGCTGGCTGTTGCGCCGGTCGTTTCGCGAAGACGGCAAGGTGCGCCACGAGACGTTGGCCAACCTCTCGGCGTTGCCGGGCGAGACGATCGAGGCTGTCCGCGCCTGCGCTGGCCGGCAAGACCCATGGTGGAGGCGGGCTGAGGGCTGCGAGATCGAGCGGTCCTTGCCTGCACGGCCATGTCGCCGCGGTGTGGGCCATGGCCGACAAGCTCGAGATGGCGAAGCTGTTAGGGCCCGGCCTGCGCCGGAGCGTGACGTGGCCTTGGCGTTGGTGGTGGCCCGGGCGGTGCGGCCCGCCTCCAAGCTGGCCACCACGCGCTGGTGGGCCGAGCACCACCCTGGCGGCTGATCTCGGCGTCGAGGCGGCCTCGAGCCGACGACGTCTACGCGGCCATGGACTGGCTGGGCGATCGCCAGGCCGCATCGAGGCGGCCCTCGCCCGCCGGCATCTCAGCCCGGCGGCCGGGTGCTCTACGACCTGTCGTAGCTCGTGGGTGGAGGGCACGGCACTGCCCGCTGGCCGCCGCGGGGCTACTCCCGGGACGGCAAGGCCGGCAAGGACCAGATCGAGTACGGCCTGACCTGCGACCCCGAGGGCCGGCCGATCGCGGTCGAGGTCTTCGCCGGCAACACCGCCGACCCGACGGCCTTCATCTCCGCGGCGGCCACGGTCAGGGACCGGTTCGGGCTGGACGAGGTGGTCATGGTCGGCGACCGGGGCATGATCACCTCGGCCCGCATCGAGGCGCTCAAGAGCCGTGGGCGGCCTCGGCTGGATCACCTCCCTGCGGGCCCCGGCGATCAAGGCCCTGGCCGAGGCAGGCGCACTGCAGCTGAGCCTCTTCGACGAGGTCAACCTGGCCGAGATCACCCACCCCGACTACCCCGACGAGCGCCTCGTCGCCTGCCGCAACCCGGCCCTGGCCGGCGAGCGGGCCCGCAAGCGCCCGAGCTGTTGGCCGCCACCGAGGCCGACCTGGCGCCGATCGAGGCCGCAGTGGAACGGGACCGGCGGGCACGTCCGCGGCCAAGACAAGATCGGCCTGCGCGTCGGCAACAGTCATCAACCGTCACAAGATGGCCAAGCACTTCGAGCTTCACCATCGGCGAGGACCACTTCAGCTTCGCCCGCAAGACAGATCAGATCGCCGCCGAGGCCGCCCTCGACGGGATCTACGTGATCCGCGCCTCGGCCGCCCACACCGCAGACCTCGACGCCGCCCGCGTGGTCGAGGCCTACAAGGACCTCAAGTTCAACGAGGCCGGCTTCAGAAGCCTGAAGACCATCGACTTGGACCTGCGCCCCATCCACCACTGCACCGAGCCTAGGGTGCGCGCGCACGTGTTCATCTGCATGCTCGCCCTCTACCTGGTCTGGCACCTACGCAAGGCGTGGGCGCCGATCTGCTTCACCGACGAGGCACCACCCGAGCGCGACCGACCCCGTCGCCCCCGCAACGACGCTCCGCCCAAGCGTTAACCAAGACCGCCCGCCAACACCAACGACGACGGCGAGCCGATCCACAGCCTCGCCACCCTCCTCGACGAACTGGCCACCCTCACCCGCAACACCATCGTCTTCGCTGGCGGCGCCCGCATCACCAAGCTCGCCACTCCCACCCCGCTACAGCGGCGCGCTTTCGAACTCATCGGCGTCCCCATCCCCATCGAGCTCCACCCCACGTAGACAGAACAACCAGCCCCGAAACCACTAAACCCCCTGCCCCAGCAGGGGGTTCAGTCGTCAAAGCCCAAGTAACTTCGGTCTAGTGGGCGGCTACCTACTGCAGGCGATCGGGATGGCAGGCGTCGCCGTCGTCCTGTGGGCCGGGGCCGCGCCAATAGTGGCATACGCGTTCGCCGTGGTGGCGAGCACGGCTATGGTCGCCGTCCGCCCGGCCCAATTCACGATGCTGCCCGCCCTGGCCCGCGACGCGCCGCAGTTGACGGCCGCCAACGTGGTCGCCGGGTGGGCCGAGAGCGGCGGCATCGTCGTCGGTTCCTTGCTCGCCGCCGTGTTTCTCGGCGGTGGACATATCGACTGGCTCTTCGCAGTGATGGCCGCCTGCGAGCTTACGGCCGCCTCCCTCGTATTCCAGGCCAAGGTCCCCGGTATTGCTGTCGCCGAAGACGAAGAGTACGGAAGCGATTTCGCCGAATGGCTGGTAGGAATACGCGCCGCAGCACGAGACAGCCGCTCCAGGCTCCTCATAAGCATTCTGGCCATGCAGTACGTAGTCGAGGGGGCCCTGGACGTATTGCTCGTCGTGATCGCCATCCAAGTACTCGGGAAGGGTGAGGCGTGGGTGGGCTACCTCAACACGGCCTACGGGCTAGGGGGTGTGGCGGCCGGCCTGATCACCGCGCACCTGATCTGGCAGCGGCTCGGCGGGGTTATCGCTATCGCGATCGCTACGACGGCCCTGGCGTTGGCTCTTACCGCGTTCTCCCGCGTGGCGTTCGTGACCGTGGGCCTGCTCTGGGTGTTCGGAGCGGGCCGGGCCGTTCTATCGGTATCTGTCACCTGCGTGCTGCAGCGGGTCGTGCCGCCCTCGGCGATTGGCCGCGTCTTCGGCCTGGTAGAAGGATTGTCGAACGCGGGGCTGGCTGTCGGCGCCGCTCTCGCCCCCCTCCTGATCCACCTCGGCGGCCATCGCATAGCAGTGGTGGCGGTCGCCTGTCTCCTGCCCATAACAGCTGCGGCCGGGTTCTCGACTTTGCGGCACCTCGATGAGGCAGCGATTGTTCCGGTCGTCGAAGTAGCTCTCCTTCGGTCGCTGCCCCACTTCGCCGAGATGCCGGCTTCGGCTCTCGAGGTCCTGGCTGGTGTCGCCGAGAGGGTCACGGCCACGCCCGGCGAAGTGATAATCAGGCAGGGCGACGACGCGGATCGGTTTTATGCCGTCGCCGACGGCGTAGTTGCGGCCTTCGTGGACGGCCAGCCGAGGGGCCATCTGGGCCGGGGCGCGGGATTTGGGGAGATTGCCTTGCTGCGCAGAACCTCCCGGACGGCGACGATCCGGGCCGTACAGCCGTCCACTCTATTGGCCCTCGATTCGGCCAGCTTCCTTGCTGCGATCAGCGGACACGCCCCGACCAGGCGGCGAGCTGAGAATGTCGCAGCCAGCTGGACTGAAAGTGACACCCGGGGGCCGTGAGGCCGGGTCAGTGAGGCCACACGATCCGGTTTCTTCCGGCCCGCTTGCCCTCTCGGAGGAGATCGTTCACTTCCGCCACGACATCCTTGGTGCCTCGATGGCGAAAACCGGCTTCGATCACCCCCACGGTAACGGTGAGGACTCCAGAACCGCTGCTTGGATTCTCGATACCGAGGGCCTCGATCTTGGCACGAATCCGTTCGGCTGCGACGACCGCTTCCCGAAGAGCCGCCCCGGGTAGGAGCACATTGAAGTCCTGCCAGCCGTACCGATAAGCGCGGTCTCCTTGCCGAACGTTCGCCTTGATCGTCTGAGCTATGGTGCACAGAGTCTGAATCGTTGTGGCTGGCGGGACCTGCTTGTTGAAGTCATGAAACTGGTCAATGTCCACCACGAGGATCGCGTATGGCTCCTCGGATCGCATGCGCCGAGCGTGGGCTTGAAGGTGGTCGGCGTCAAATGCAGCAGCATTGGCAAGCCCGGTTTGGGGATCTATCATCACCGCCTCGGTCAAGGCCTGGTTTTGGAGCCTCAGGTCCTCGACCTCTCTCATCAGCCGGTCCAGGTCCCGTTTGCGCGACAGAGCCCAGTAGTCCAATTCCCCGCTGTAGATATCGACGCGGTTCCCACCCTCTGCCTTGGCCCGGTGCATGGTCAGGTCCGCGTCTCGAAGAACGGCGTCAGATCTATCGCGATGGCCGAGCATGACCACGCCGATCGACGCAGTCAGACGGACGGATTTGCCCCCCGCTTCCAGCGGCTGGCTGATCGAGCCTAGGAGAACACTGGCCAAGGACACGGCAGCTTCGGGTGACGATCGATCGACGAGAACGGCGAGCTCGTCGCCTCCTATGCGGTACAACGCCTCGTGGGGCGAGAGGTGGCTCGTCAGGCGGTCCGCCATAGCCTTGAGCACCTCGTCTCCGATCTCGCGACCGTACGTGTCATTCGCTTCTTTGAAGTCGTCGAAGTCAAGCATTAGAACCGCCGGTCTCGCCCCGCCCGGGGCAGCACCAGCAACCTCCTGGTCGAGGCGGTCCTTCAAACTGAAGCGGTTCGGCAATCCGGTTAGATTGTCTGTTAGCAGGGCGCTCTGGTCACACGTCGTGCAGGTGGCTCCGCCGCGGACGAGTGCCGCCGTGCCCATTTCGTCCGTGTGGGGCCGGCTACTAGAAGCGGAGCCACGAGCCCACGGCCACCAAGTCATCGAACTAACCCCATGTCTGCTCGGGACGCCGGTTGGACCCTGGCAATGCCGTCCGAGCCACGACGGTCCTGATCGGTCAGAAGGTTCCAGGCCTCACCTCGCTCGAGGACAACTTCATCCAAAGCATGGTCATCGTGCATCCCCATCGATCCTCCGCGCTTGGTGTCATCGGTACCACGAGGAAGGAGGTTGAGCTTTAGGCGGACGCAACCCCGAAAAAAACCAAAGACTTAGGTACATTGTCGACCGCGTAGGCGCCGTTGCCTAGCTTTTGAGCAATATGTCCGTTTCGTAACCCGCTCGGCTGCAAAGCTCCTCGTAGAGACTTGCAGCTTCAGAGTCGACGACACCACTCTCCGCAACACTCTGCATCGCCGGGTCCACCGAAGCTGAAGCAATTCTCATTCCAAGCGCCGATTCGAGGCGGGGCAAAGCACCGTTTCTTGCGATTTGCTCGTAGTGCACAAAGAGCCACTCGCCGTTTGCGGCGTGCCTAAGCACACTGCTGTAACTGGCCCTCCATACCGACACCGCGCCTCCAAACGACACGCCGAGTCCAAACGCCGCCCCAAACTTCTCGATACTGCGGGCGGTTCGGACGGGGTCGCGAAAAATGCAGATGAAGAGTGGGTTGTCGAGGTACGGAAGCCACGCGGGAAGCGTGTAGCAGAAGCGCGGATCTTTCCGACAGAGAGGCTTGGTGGAAGCGTCGAGGGCGATTGCCCGTTCGATCTCTGCCGGCACCTCAAGCTCCAACGCGGGCGGGAGGCACGCTAGCCACGCCTCGCCTGGCGCTAGGCGGCGGAGGAGCGGACCGGGTTCGGCGCCCAGCTTTTCAACGTAGGGCCAGAGGAGCTTGTCGTTGGTCGCTGTCGTGCTCTGGTCTTCGAAGAAGCCCTTGGGGTTCCACTCGCTCGCCGGATGGAGTTGCGCTCCCAAGTTGTATCCGCTCCCAGCGAGCAGCCCGGCCAACATGGACGTTCCACTACGGCCCGAACCGACGACGAGACAATCTCGACGTGGCTTTGCTTGCCGACGAAGCCTAAACATTGTTCCTCGAGGTTAGCGGATCGTGAACTAAAGTTAGCGGAAGCAAGCTTTTCGTCCCATGAGCGCTGTAGGTCCTGGAACCCTGGAGAAGTACCCGACCGCCGTGATCGGCGGGGGGACTGAGTTCCGCTCCACCATCAGCGGGTAACGACTGTCCGCCCTACTGTCTTACGGGATTCCATCTCATCGAGCGCTTTCGCCAAGCCGTCGAAAGAGACGACGGCGCCGACGACCGGGCGAATGGAGCCGGCCGCCAGCAACTCGAGCAGGTGAGCCTGGACCTGACGCCCCACGTCGGCGCTCGGGGGATTGAAGCGGGGAACTGGCACCGGTACGAAGTTACCGACGTGGGGGAGAGCCGCTTCCTCGACGTAGGCCAGGATCACGCCAACCAGGTCGAAGTTCCCGAAGCACAAGGCCCGGCCTGAGACCATCGGAACTTCCTCGGCCTCGATCCCGCTGGCGAAGCCGACGCACAGATGTCGTCCGCCACGGCTCAGGCACCGCAGCGACTCCATCATGGTGTCGCCACCGACTCCGTCGAAGCAGATGTCGACACCCGCCCCAAAGGTCGCATCGAGGACACTCGTCACGAAGTCTTCGGACCGGTAGTTGATGACGGTGTCGACTCCTAGCCCCTTGACCAATGGAACCTTCTCGTTGTCTCCGACTGTCGCGATGACGCGGGCGCCCGCGGCCACAGCAAGCTGCACGGCCGCAGAACCGACACCTCCGGCTGCGGCATGCACCAGCACAGTCTCACCGCGGGCGAGCCGGCCCCGCTCATGGAGCCCGAGGTGGGCCAGGTGAAAGGGGTAGAAGAACGCAGCCGCCTCGACGTCGCTCAACTGGGCGGGTGCTTCGAACGCCATAGCCGTGGTTCCAACGACAAGGTCGGCGTGGGCACCGATGGCGCCGCGGCCGCTGACGGTCACCCGCTTGCCTATCCAGGACTCCGCCCCAGGCCCGGCGCCGACCACCTCGCCCACGCACTCCATGCCCAGCGTGTAGGGGAGGGGTGGGTTAATCGTCAGGTAACGCCCGCGGCAACCGTCGACCTCGTTGTAGTTGAGCACACTCGCCGTCGTGCGAACCAGTATCTCGCCGGCGGCGGGCACCGGCTCGGGCACGTCGCGCAGTTCGAGCGCTTCGCTGGGCCGGCCGTATGCCATAACCTGCCAGGCGCGCACCTTCAGTGGACCGCCGTCGAGCGGGGACGTCGGTTAGTGCTGATAGGCTCAGGGATCATCCGTATCCTAGTGTGGGTACACGGTCAGGTTCCTCAGGCCCGGATCGAGAACCCCCGATGAAGGACCGCACCCTCGTCGATTGGAAATTCTATCGGTGCTGTTGTCGTGACGGAACAGTCACGTTTGAGATGATCCGGGGCTTAACAGTGGCCCGCTAAATACTGCATTGCAGGACCTGCATTTGGAGCCTACGGCCTGATTCTCGAACTCACCTCTCGCCCGAACCTTCGATCTGGAGGTTTCACCGTAGCACTCCGTTGCCGGAACAGATGGTGGACTGCCGTGAACCTGAGAGGAGAATTAGACATGCGCACCCTGGCCGGGCCCGATCCTCGCCGACAAGCATCGGAAGGTTCCTAACGCTGCCGGGGACTTCTTGGCCACCACCGCAAGGATCGGATGCGTCCGTAGAGTTGTCGCAACTTTGTCGTGTACCGAAAGGTTCGTGTTTGGAGCAAGGCTTCGAGGGTCTGGTTACTGCGGTCCAGCTCGGCACGAGTTGATTCAAGGGACGTTCTTGTCGCATCTAGGTCAGCGACCATCTCTGCATGCTTGGCGGCGAAGTGTCGATCAGTCGCCGCCGTTTCGCAAGCGTATAGCCACCGATTGAAAGACTCTTGGAATACAACTGCCGCATCCGACGACGACACATTAGACGCCGACTTTTGAAGAAGCATACCAAACTCAATTGAATCTGGCCCCTGCTGCTCCGTGGTTACACCGTCGACGAACTGCCACAGATTGTTCAATCGCTCGATCAGGAATACGATCACCTGCACAAACTCATCAAGCGTCCAGCAATGGACGTGGATGGAGCGCCGCCGTTGCAGTTCAAAGACGGCCTGCCGTTCTGATGAGTCCGATTTAATGACGGCCAGAATCTCTGGATCGGAGGAAGCATGGGAGATGAAATCCAGGAGATGTTCGTCATCGACCTCGAGCATCCCCACCTCGAAATCGTGAGCGATGTGCTCGAGAGAGGTTGGATCGCGTCCGTGATCAAAGGTCTTGCGCCGATCAGGGAGCAGAATGAGTACGACGCCTCCCGGTTTTAGGACGCGGTATATGTCGACCAGTATTCGGAGGGGATTAGCCAGGTGCTCAAGAATATGGCTGGCAACCACAAAATCTAAGCTCTCTGAGTCGACCGCCTCGAGAGCATCTCTATTTAGGTCAACCACGATGTCAGGCTTCGGAAAAGACGCGTCCTCGAGTTCGGGAAATAGTTCGGCATTCGCCTCCGGCTCCCAACGATCAAGATATTGGACTTCAATACCCGGTCCGGTCGCTACCAGAGCGGAGTGTCCCGGCCCGATCTCAATCCCCGAACCGAGGAGATGCCGTGTCAAAAGGGCACGATGATCCAACTTCTCAATCATTTTTCGACGAGACCCGCCAATGGAAGACGTGATGTCACTACACAGTACAGATTGATCCGGCGACGTTGCAGGGCCGAGCTGGGCCGGCCGTACCAGGCGATCGGCCAGGCGCGCGTGGTCACGGTTGCCTGACCGCTACCTGGACCGCCTCGTCAAGGACCCTGGTCCGGTAGACGCGCAGTGTTCCGCTCCAACCGTCCTGGGAGGGGAGCACGCACTGTCCAGTCGCCACATCGAACACGGACCCATGTTCAGGGCACCGGAGAAGTGTTTTCCTGAGCAGTGGCACCCCTCCTAGGGGTGTCGCCTGGTGCGGGCAGGTGCTCTCGAAGGCGCACCATGTCCCGTCCGCATTGGCGACGGTCACGGGGACGCCGTCGACGTCGACGGTGGCCGTCTCACCGGGGGCCAGGTAGTCGATCGGAACGGCGTCGATGAAGCCGTCGTTCTCGCTCACTCTGCTTTTTTCCGACGTGTAGACCGACGGACCAGCACCCATTGTCGAACCAGCTTAGGTAGGCAGCACTCTGGCGGGCGAGGCGGCCGGCGCCAGGCCCCCGGCGGTGATGTCCCGGGATTGGCTAGTCTTCGACGACCAGCCGCTCCTCGCCAGGGAGGTATCCATGCTTAAGGACATCCGGGAACTGAAGAACGACCCCGACGCCTACGCGGCTGAGCTGGAGAAGCGGTGGACGGGTCTGATGAGCTACCGCTACATCGGCCGCAATCACGGCTCCATGAACACCGGCCCCGAGGACAGCACGGTCAAGCTGCGGCGCGACATGAGGAACGCGGCGGGCGGGTTGCTGGTCGCACCCATCTCCATCTGCTCGCCAGAGGGCAACGTGGGCTCGGACCTGGTGGCGGTGCCGAACCCGGTCATTCACAGCTGCCAGATCGTCGACCCCGGCTACGGGGTGAAGCGCATCGAAGTGGTGGAGTCCGAGACCCTCAAGATCGGCGGCCGCATGGGCTACAGCCGCTCGAAGATCGTCGACGCCGACGATCACGGTCGGGTCATCGCCTTCACGGAGGGCCAGGGCGTCAAGATAGGCACCCCTCCCGGGGGGCTCGGAGAAGATGCCGGAGAACAAGCTCGAAATCGTCGACTCGCCCGATCTCCCGCCGCTCTGGAAGGTATTCGGTGCTTCGCGGCGCGACGACGGCCACTGGGCCCTCCCGGAGCTGTCGCTGGAGCTCGCTTCGCCCGACGCCGCCCTGCACATCGGGCCCCAGCACATAGTCCTCGAGACCGCTGCCATCGAACTGGGTAGCGAGCTTGTCGGCACGGACCGGCTGCAGATGCAGAGCTGGCACGTGATGTTCCTGGCTCGGGGCAAGGTCGGCCCCTTCCGCGTAGACGGGGAGGCGGTGCGAGGCGTTGATGGCTCAGTGGGCGTCCGGATGCTCATGCACGACGAGGGCGATGAGGATCGGGCCGTCACCTCGGCGTCGGCGGTGCTGAAGATCGTCGAGTAGCCGGCTGAGCCATTTTGAGTTAGCCGCGCACGGCCGGGCGGCTCGCCGACGCTCTTCCGTCTCCTGCCTGGACAGCCATGTAGTTATAAGAAAACGTTCAGCATCCCTCCTCTTGCTGCCGAGCAATTCGGTGGAAGCCCACAGGCGGGCCGAGGGAGACAAGGAGGTCTTTGCAGCTGGCTCTCCCAACGATTTAGCGCAGGAGGAGAGGGCGGTTGCAACCGACATTCGCAGGCACGCCGGTCTCGGAGCGGCGCAGACCGATTCACGAGCAGGAACACGTCGCCGAAGGACTGCTGGGGCGCAGCCGGCGCCCGACCTACGGCGAAGCGGCCCGCGATCTGTTCGCCGGCGCCAGCGTCCTGGTCACCGGGGCCGGGGGATCGGTCGGCGGCCAACTCGTCGCCGAGGTCGCAGCTCTCTCCCCCTCGGTCATCTCGATGCTCGACCACGACGAGTCCTCGCTCCACGCCGTCCAGCTGAAGCTCTACGGAGAGGGACAGCTTTCGCACGAACGCACCGTCCTCGCCGACATCCGGGACCCCTACCGTATGCAGCGGCTGCTGGAATCCCTGAAACCCGACGTTGTCTTCCACGCGGCTGCCCACAAGCACCTGGCCATGCTCGAGCGTTACCCATCCGAAGCGGTCAAGACCAACGTGTTAGGGACGGTCGCGACGATCGCGGCAGCCGAACGGGCCGGCGTGGGGCGGTTCATCCTCGTGTCAACTGACAAGGCCGCCAACCCCAGCTCGGTGTTGGGCGCCACCAAACGCTTGGCCGAAATCGTCACCCGCCGATTCGGCGGGTCGGGGATGGCCCGAGCGTCGGTGCGGTTCGGCAATGTATTGGGGAGCCGAGGTTCGTTCCTGCACACCCTCGAGCACCAGCTGCGACACGGCCTTCCGGTCACGGTCACCGACCCGGAAGCGGAACGGTATTTCATGACCATTCCCGAGGCCGCCGGCCTGGTGATCGAATCAGCTGTCCTGGCGGAACAGGGCGAAACCTACATGCTCGACATGGGGGAGCCGGTGCGCATCGTGGACCTCGTCATCCGATATGCCGGCCTTCGCCAGCTGCCAGAACCGCGCATCCGCTTTACGGGATTGCTGCCTGGGGAAAAACGGTCTGAGCAGCTTCTCGATGACTCCGAGCTCATCGAGAGGACCGCCCACGAGCAGATATACCGTCTACGTACCAACGGCGACGGCACTGACCTCGATCTGGGAGCGCTGGCCGAGGTGGTGTCTACCGGAGATGAGTCTGAGGTGGCGGCCGAGCTCACCCGGGTGGGGTTTCACCTGGAATCGTGGGGGCACAAGAGGGGTGAGGAGCTGGTCCCGGCGTGATCGACCTGATCGTCAGGATGAGCTGGACTCTATTGATCGCCCCGCTCATGCCCGCCCTGGTCGATCTGATCCCAAGCCTTCGAGCCCGAGCCCGCCGCCGCCCGCTTCGCCGGCCCTATTCACCTGCGCCGGTAAACGACTTCACCGTCCTGGTCCCGATCTACGGCGACATCAAATATCTGGAGAACGTCGAATACCTGAGCCGCTACGGAAACCGGGTCATGCTCTGCACCACCACAGACCAGAGCGACACTTTCTTCGCGACCTCCACGAGATCGCGGCAGCTCACGGCTTCCGTGTCGAAAGATTCCCCGTGGCCGCTCGGCGCGCCAGCAACCGGCGCCAGGTTTCCGGCACCATCAGGGACCGGCTCGTACAGCAAGCGACCGAGCTGGTCGAAAGCGCCTACGTCGTGTGTATCGACGCTGACACGGTGACGGACGGCCCGCTGGAGGATCTCGTCGGGACGGTCCGTGCGAGCGGGTTGGATCTGGCCGGTGTGCGGCTGGTGCCCTCGAACCTGAACAGGTTGTTGGGCCGGCTGCAGGCCCACGAGTACCGCATGGCCATGCGGATGCGTCGGGTGATTCCGTATATCACTCCTGGCGCCCTGCAGATATCTACCAGGCAGGCGCACCGGGCGATCATGCGACGCCACTCCTTGTTCTTCCAGGGGAATGACGCCGAGATGGGTCTCCTCGGTCGAGCACTCGGCTACAGGGTTGGGTATCTGCCCGTGGAGGTGCCGACGATGGTGCCCGACAGTCTGTCCGGTTGGTGGCGGCAGCGCTTCGCCTGGGCCGGCGGCGAGTTCCGGATATTCGTGGTGAATCTCCCGCTGTTCAGGCGTCATCCGCTGTTCATGACCTACGGCTTCGTGTTCGTCTTCCTGTTCGTGCCCTTCCGGTTGGTGGAGGTGACTCCTCCCGGGCTGGTTATCGGTTGCATGCTGCTGCTCTACACCGCCATGGTCTTGGCGATGAACTGGCAGAACCGGGACCGGGCCCTGCTTGTGTACCCGCTGTACGGCCTGTTCATCAGCCTGGTGCTTGCTCCGCTCGGCGCGTTGAGTTACGCCATCCAGGCGCACCAGAGCCGTAACCCGGGATTCGTCCGGCCCCGGCGTCCGCTGCATTTCAGACGGCACTGTCGGAGTTGGAACGCCGTTGCTCCAATCAGTTGAGTCGGCCGCCGGCCGTGGCGCGCTAGCGCGTCATCCTCAGCCGCTCTTAGAGCCGGGAATGTTGAGTCGGGTCGCCAGTTCGGGTTGGAACCGGACCAGGTCCTTGTTGAAGTCGGACTCAAAGGGCCAGTCCTCGCCCTCCAAAGGTGCCTGCCGGAAGCGAGTCCTGCCGTCGGGGTCTTCGCCGCCCGAGCGAGAGACGGCCAGGGCGGAGTAGGCCTGGCGTTTGTAGGTGATGTTGTCCGGTTGCAGCCTGTGGGCCGCGTTGAAGTGGTCAATTGCCTTGTCCGAGAACCCCTCCTGGCGCCATAAGTGCTGGGCCAGCTCGAAGTGGGCGGCGGCCTCCGAGATGGCGGGCGACCGAGACGCAGAACGAGCGATGACCTCGACGGGGGACAGGGCGTATCGACTGTCCGAACCCTTCTCCACCCAGTCCCTGACCATCTCGACGTAGTGCTGCCGCTGCTCCATCCCACCGACCAGGCGGACCGTTCCCATGGCGGCCTCACCAATGGGCAGCGGGCTGGCCGGATGGGGAGGGCGGACGATCGTGCTGTTCTCGTCGATCCACAAGACCTGAGGGATGTTGGTCACGCCGAAGCGCGCATCCATGTAATGCGTCTGGTCGATCAGGGATGGGTGGGTCGTTGCCGCCTCCTCCACGAAGGGACGGGCCACCTCGGGTCCGGCCATTTCGAGGCATACGTCTACGACCTCGAATCCTCGGGGATGCAACTCTTCCCTCAGCGCCTGCCACCCGGGCAGGTCCCAGCGGCAGCCTCAGTAGGGAGCCCAGGCGATGACCAGGATCTTCTGGCCGCGCAGCGACGTGATCCGAACCTGTTCCCGTCCAGGTCCGGTAAGGAGAAGTCTGAAGCGTCGGCGGTGGCCAGGGCTCGCCCGCTCAACACCTCCGGGCCCACCGCCCACAACGAGAGGCCGGGCTCGGCCACGACCGCCATACCCAGCCTGCCGGCCATCGCCTCCAGGTCAAAGGGTCCGTCCCCGAGGGGTACGCAGACATCTCCCTTGCAAGCGCCTTCGTCCTTGATTTCCCACCCGGTGGCGCGCTCGAAGTCCTTCGGGTCGATGTCCAATCGGTCGAGGATCACTCAACGGATCGTAGGCGCGCTGGCGACAGTGCGGCGCCGGAAGGTCCAGGGTCTCGTCGGGCGCTGGCCTTGACCTGGGTTGCCTGAGCCGTCGGACGGCTGACAAATCTCACGGTCAGGGTCGCAAAACCTGCCGCCAGAGAGCATGAACGCTCCTGGTCCGGGTATAGGTACGCAACAGGTCTGGTTCTGGACCGCCATAAGCGGGATACAGACGATCGACAGAAGCGGACCAACCACTTCTGACCGCGGAACACGTGAAGAAAGGAGACGAGAATGGCCGCACGGCGCGCTGCCGTCGTCACTGGCGCTTCGGCAGGAGTCGGCCGGGCCCACCGCTCGTACGCTCGTGCCGCTGCTTCTTCGAGTCGACCCGGGCAGAACTGCTCCACGAAGGCAGCCACGTCCGTATAAGCATGGTGCACCTGCCCGCCGTCAACACGCCGCAGTTCGATTGGTGCAAGACGACCATGGATCACCATCCGCAACCCGTTCCGCCCACCTACCAACCCGAGATTCCCGAGAAGTACATCCTCGAGGTCGCACTGGACGGCCGACGAGCCAAGGTGGTCGGGTCCTGGAACAAGATCCTTGTGGCTGCCGGTTCTGTGTTTCCTGGTCTCGGTAACCAGTACGCCGCCCTCGGAGCCTGGGACACCCGATTGACTCGCGAGACCGTAGATCCACACCGGCCGGCCAACCTGTATGACCCGGTTGCCTCCGAGTTCGATGCGGAGGCGCACGGCAGCTTCGACAACAAAGCCGGCGGATTCACGGACCCCAGCTTCCTCAGATCGCTTGCGCAAACAGCCAAGCTTTTTCCCAGAGCCGTGGCTCATACCGTCGCCGAGAAGCGCCCGCTCCCGGAGTCTCGAGGCCGTTGACTGTGCCCGGTCAGCCGCGGTAGTCCCTTGGATGGGTTCCGCTCATCTCATGGCGAAGGTCGGTCCGCCCCTACGCAGGCCAGGCGAACGACCATCCAGGTGACGTAGTCGTTGACTGTCCCGCTCTGGAAGCCGTCGAGCACCGGGACCAAACGGGCCTGGCCCCCAAGAAGACCTAGGAGGAATACCTAGGTTCCAGGTCGCGGCCGCCCTGGTAAGACTGCCGGCGCATGTCCGCCACCACCCCGGACGTCAAGGGCCGATTCAGAAAGTCGGCTAAGCGCGCCGTGACGGGCACGATCCTGGAGCGACCTGCCCGCCTGCTCTGGCACACGGTGACGCACAAGGCCCGCGCTCAGAGGGAGGCCGCCTACCAACGGGGCGTGCGCTATGACGAGTTTACGGTCGCCGTGATGACCAGGGTCTTGAAGCCGTCTTCCAACTGTGTGGATGCTGGAGCACACACGGGGACCATTCTCGCTCACATGGTCAGGCTGGCACCGAACGGCAGGCACTACGCCTTCGAGCCGTTGCCGGACTGTGCCCGTTTGCTCAGGGAGCGGTTTCCGAACGTCTTAGTCCACCAGTGCGCACTGGCGGACGAAACCGCGATCGCACCCTTCCACTACGTCGGGTCGTCTCCCGCCTACAGCGGTTTAGATAAGAGGCCCTGGGGGGATTTCGACGAGGAATCGGTAGAGATGATCGACGTCTCAGTGACTCGACTCGACGATGTAATTGATCCGGATGTGCCGATCGATTTCGTCAAGATCGATGTCGAGGGGGCCGAGGGCCGGCTGATCAGGGGGGCGTTCAGGACGCTACGCAAATGGAAACCTGTCGTTATCTTCGAAGTGGGCCCTGACCCGATGGACGCCTACTTCGAACTGGGCAGGGCAGGGTTAGGCGTGTACCTGCTCGACGGCGAGATCGACAGTCGACCCCCACTGACCGAAGCGGAGTACAGGGCGGCGCTGGGCCACGACTGGTACTACCTGGCCCACGCCTGACGAAGGCGCGTCCGACGAGGGCTAGCCCGGAGCGGTCGTGACCCGGCGGGTTTGCAGAGCGTTACCGTCGGGACAGCTACGAGGCGCTCCAGCTTGGACCCTGTCAGGGGCGTGGCTCGTCGCGGGTCGGCGTTCCCCTGGGGGGATCCGCCAGTATGACCTGCGGTTTGGCCCGGTTAGCTTCCCATGCCGCTGGCGAAGCCGGTACGCGGAGATCGGGTCGAAGCGATGTCAACGACGCACAGTCTGCCGAGAGGTCGACGGCTGCGAGGGTATGGTAGGCGGGGCGTCCTGGACGTCCCGTTCGTGTCCGCCCTCCTGGAGCGCGAGCCTGCCTATGTCGTATGAGCCAGCGATCAGCTGTGTGCAATGTCTCCAAGGTCTACGACCTGGGGCTCAGCGGACGTACGCGCTCCATATCGACCATCGTGCAGGACCGGCTTCGGCACCCGGTACGTGGAGGGGGCTTCAAGCGAGAGAAGCTCATGGCGCTGGACGATGTGTCCTTCGAGGTGGCGCAGGGAGAGGCCATCGGGATCGTCGGGAAGAACGGCGCCGGGAAGAGCACCCTCCTCAAGATCCTCAGCCGGATCACCCCGCCGACGAAGGGTCACATCGACATGGTCGGGACGGTGGGATCCATGCTCGAGATCGGTACGGGGTTCCACCCCGAACTCACCGGCATGGAGAACATCTTCATGAACGGAGCGATCCTGGGCATGTCCGCCCGCGAGATCAAACGCCGTCTGGACGAGATCGTGGCGTTCGCCGAGGTGGACCGCTTCCTTGACACGCCGGTCAAGCGCTACAGCAGCGGCATGCGGGTGAGGCTCGCTTTTGCGGTGGCGGCCCACCTCGAGCCTGAGATACTCATCGTGGACGAAGTGCTGTCCGTCGGGGATCACGCTTTCCAGACGAAGTGCCTCGAGCGGATGAAGACGGTCGCCAACGACGATGGACGCACGGTCCTGTACGTCAGCCACCAGCTGGCGACCGTCGAGCACCTGTGCCCGCGATCGCTGCTCATGGTCGCCGGGTGCCTCACCTTCGACGGACCGACCCGGGAGACGCTCAACCGGTACCTCCGCATGTTCCCCCGAGCGGAAAATGGCGAGGTGGCCGGGATCTTCGATCTGGCCAGCGCCGACCGCTCCGGGAGCACCTACACGAGGGTCCTGGATCGGCTCGAAATCAGACCGGGCGGCGGCGATCCCTCCGACACTGTCCTGATGGGTGAGAGCATGCAGATCGAGATCACGGTCGACGGACTCGACGAGGTCCAGGACCCCCTCGTCATGGTGTCGATCGGAACGGGCAACGTCCCGCTGCTCATCCGCATGACCTCGCGGATGCTGTCCCTGCGGGCGGCGCACGAACGGCGGTCACGCGAGGTGATCGTGGCGGACATTCCGTCGCTGCCGCTCACGCCCGGCTCCTACCATATCGAAGTCCAGATCAAGGACAGGAGTCGTACCGTCGACTTCGTCAGGCCGGCGGCCGAATTCACCGTCCTCCCCGCCGACGTTCTGGGGAGCGGCTACCGCTTCGACGGGCAGGGCGGGTTCTTCGAAGGCCATGTCGTGATGCCCTGGTCATGGGAGCTCCGCCCGGCTACGGAGCTGACCCCCGCTCTCCTCCCGGACGCCGCGAAGGTGGACGGGACCATGGCTGCCAACGGCTCGCTCAACCTTTGATGCTGTCCACCCCCGTCGCGCTCAGCGTCTTCGACCGCCCCGAGACGACGAGGCGGGTGTTCCGGGCGATACGGCGGGCGCGGCCGCGCCGACTGTTCGTGTTCGCAGACGGGCCCCGCTCGGGCGAGGAGGCCGAGCGGTGCTCGAGAGCACGCGCTCTGGCCGAGAGGGTCGATTGGCCCTGCGAGGCGAGGTATGACTATGCCGAATCGAACCTGGGGGCGAGGGCCCGATACACGACTGGGGTCGACTGGGTCTTCTCCCAGGTAGACGACGCCATCGTCCTCGATGACGACTGCCTGCCTGACCCGACGTTCTTCCCGTTCTGCCAGGCGGTGCTCGACCGCTATCGGGAGGACCCGCGAGTGATGATGGTCTGTGGGACCAACTACCTGGAGCGCTGGAAGGCCGATACGCAGAGCTTCCACTTCTCGCTGTTCGGCGGCGTCTGGGGTTGGGCTTCCTGGAAGCGGGCGTGGGAGCTGAACGACCCTGCCATGGACGCCTGGGACGACGAGGAGGTAAGACAGCGGGTCCGCACGCTCATCGCCGACGACGAGATCTACGCCTTCCAGGCCCGACGGTTCGACCGGGTGCGCCGGGACCCCGCGGAGCGGCACTCCTGGGATCTGCCTTGGAGCCTGACCCGCTTGGCCCACGCCGGTCTCACCGCGGTGCCGTCCGTGAACCTCGTCCGGAACCTCGGGAACCGCCAGGGTCGTGGCCTGCCGAGAAGCCACCCACTGGCCAACCTACGGGCGGAAAGGATCGGCATCCCGCTCGCTTTTCCTCCGGACGTGCGGGCGGATCGGGCCTACGACTCCCTGCACGTCGGGCGCGTAAGCGAGTGGTACGACCGCGAAGACCGTCAGCGCGCCCGCGCTGGTCCAGGAGGCGGTCCGGAAATGGCGCGGCCGGATCGCCCGTACCGCTGGGCAGCTCCGGGTCGGAGGGCCTCGGGCGTAACAGACGGACGACCCACTCTGCCCGGGCGCCCCGGCGGGGCGGTCCCCGGTGGCGCCGTCCCCTCCATCGCCTACACAGAAGCGGCCGGGATCCTCCGGCCCGCCCCCCGGCTCCCCCCGGGGGACTTCGCCCCGGGACGGTCCCTCAACGCCGGTGATACAACCCGTGGGTGGGTGTCAGCGGGGTTTCCACGGCTCGACGGCTCGCTTCCCGCGTGCGGCGGGCCCGTCGGGACGCTACTTCCGCTTATGTGCCGGGGCGGCTGCCGTCGCAATCACGCCTTTACGCGGCGGCGATCCCGCCCCCCGGACCGGGTGACCGGGCCGGGCCCCAGGTGGTGCTACTCAACGACTGCAGCGACCAGGTCAACTTCGGCGCCAGGGCGCTGGTAGACGGTCTCCTCCGGGGCCTGGCCGCCGCCATGCCCGACGCCAGCGTGCAGCCGATCCCTTCCCACTGGCTGCTGGACACCACGTATGGGATGGGAATGTTCGTCGACGACGGGCGGGCGATGGTCCAACCTCCCGCCGTCTTCCCGGAGGTGGCCGACCAGTTCGAGCGCCTGGGAGACGACTGGCTGGAAGGCCGGGGCGGTCCGGGAGCCGAGGAGTTCCTGGTTCGGCTCAGGGGCGCCGACGTGGTCGTTGTCAACGGGGAGGGAAGCCTGTACCGCACCAACCTGAGCGCCATCCGGGAGCTGTTCCTCGCCTGGCTGGCCAAGACGAGGTTGGGGATACCGACAGTGTTCCTCAACGGCACTGTCCACCTCACGGGTGTGATTCCCACCCTCCCGGCCATGGTGCGCAAGACCTTCGCCGAGCTGGACGCGGTCGCCGTCCGCGAAGCCCCGTCGTTGCGCAACCTGGCTGAGTTCGCCCCCGGGCTGCCGGTGCAGCTGATCCCCGATTCGGCCTTCCTCCTCGACCCGTCCGACAGGCGCGAACCTCCGGAGATGGCCCGCATCCTGGACCACGTGCGGGGCCGGCCCTACTTCTGCTTCGACCCGGGACCGATGCCGATGGATGGGGACGCCGGGCGCCGATCGGCCCTGTACGAGCTGATCTCCCGCCTCCAGGAGATCGTCCCCGAGGCCGTCTTCATCCGCAACAACCCACCCGACCGCTTCATCCATACCGTGGCCGAGGAGACCGGCTCGATCTACATCGACACCATCGTCGACTACCGGGAGTGGATGGCTGTAGCGGCGGGCGCCCACTTCCTGGTGTCGGGGCGGTACCACAACACCATCCTCGCCTCGATGGTCGGTTGCCCCACCGTGGCGCTCGGATCGACGAGCCACAAGGTGCACGGGGTGTGCGAGCTGCTCGAGGGCGTCGTCGGACGGCCCTACGACGGGACCGACCTGCGACGCCACATAGAGGCCATCGCCGAGCAGGCCCGGGACTACGTGGCCCGCCGCGACCACTATGCCACCCGCTTGCGGGAGGTCTGCGAGGTCCGCCGGACCGAGGCTGCGGGGCTCGGCGCCCTGGTGCGATCGGCGCTGCGAGCCCCCGACCCATCCCGCGGGGCGCTCCTTTGACCGGCTTGCTGGTCGGCTACGGGTCGATCGGCCGGCGCCACCTCGCCAACCTCTACGGGCTGGGCATCACGGAGTGGGCCGTGGTGCATACCGGCCGGGGTACCCTGCCGCTGGAGCCGCCGGGGTTGGTCAGGGTCTACGGCAACCTGGTCGAGGCGCTCGACGAGGAGACCCCGAGCTTCGCGGTGATCGCCAACCCGAGCAGCCTGCACCTCGATGCCGCCGTCCTCTGCGCCGCCGCGGGTTGCCACCTACTCGTCGAGAAGCCGCTCTCCGACCGCCTCGACGGGGTCGCGGCGCTGGAGGCCGCGGCCACCGGACGCGGGGTGCGCATCCTGGTGGGGTTCCAGTTCCGTCACCATCCCGCGCTGGCACGCATCAGGGCCATCCTCGGCTCCGGGGCGGTCGGGTCGCCCATGGACGCGACAGTCGTATGGGCCGAGCACCTCCCTTCATGGCACCCCTGGGAGGACTGGCGCCAGGGCTACGCCGCCCGGGCCGATCTCGGAGGCGGGGTCCACCACACCATCTGCCACCCCTTCGACTACCTGAGGCTCCTGTTCGGCGACCCGGTGGAGGTCACGGCTTCGCTTACCACCGACGGGCCGCTCGGCCTGGGCGTTCCTGAAGCCGCCGACATCGTGATCGGCTTCGGTGGCGGCTTCCGCGCCCGGGTCCACCTGGACTACTGGGCCCGGCCCCTAATGCACCGGCTGGCCGTGGTGTGCACCGACGGCACCATCGAATGGGACTACGCGACCGGGCTGCTCCGCACGTGGACGGCCGCCACCAGATCCTGGCAGGTCGAAAGGCTCCCCGGGGTCGACGACCGCAACGACCTCTTCGTGGAGGAGGCCAGGCACTTCCTCGAGGTGGTCGGCGGCCGGGCCGAACCCGTGTGCACCCTCTCGGATGGGGCGGCGGCGATCGCCATCTGCCAGGCGGTGGACCGGTCAGCCGCCGAGGGGTCCTCCGTGCCGGTCGCCCACGGGACGGTCATCTCGGGCGCCGGGCGGCGGACCGGAACAGTCCGGGGCGGGCGGTGACCGCCATCCGGACGCTGCGGAGCGTCAAGCAGGTAGTGCCGGTGCCGATCAAGCAGGCCGTCAAAGCCGGCCGGCGCACCGTCTACTACGACCCCATCGCCCACCTCCGCCTGGCCGCCTACAAGCGGGACCTCGTCTCCCGCTTCGGGCCCGGCTTCGTCTATGAGGTCCATCCCGACGACGAGATGTACCGCTTCCTGCGGGAGTTCTGGTCGTGGAAGTTCCACGTCGAGCCCATGAGGACGCCGGCCGACGCCCTCCGCTCGTACCTGGTCACCGGCGACCGGAACCTCCGCGACCTCGAGACAGTGCTCGCCGACCAGGGCCGGGATCTGTCCCGGACGGGGTCGTTCCTGGAGTTCGCCTGCGGGTACGGACGGTTCACGCGGTTCCTGGTGCGGAGGCTGGAGCCGACAAGGATCACCGTCTCCGACATCAGCCGGCCGGCCGTCGACTTCCAGTGCCGCACCTTCGGGGTGCAGGGGCTCTACTCCACCGAGTCGGCGGCGGACCTTCACCACGACGGGTGCTACGAGGTGGTATTCGTGGCGTCGCTGTTCAGCCATCTGTCGATCGACCATTGGACGCCGTGGCTGGTGAGGCTTTACGGGCTGGTCGCTCCGGGTGGGTTGCTCATCTTCTCGACCCACGGGAACTACACACGGGACGTTGTGTTCGGTGAGGGCTACCGGGACCAGCTGGAGACCGCCGCGGATGGGTTCACGTTCCTTCGGACGAACGAGACCGGCGGCCGGCTCTCGACCGGCTACTACGGAAACACCTTCGTTACCAGCGAGTTCGTCCGGTCCCAGGTGCACGACAACGGACTGGGATCACTGGTGCGCGAGTACCCCAACTCGCTCTGGGGCACCCAGGACTGCTACGTCGTAGCCAGACCGCCGTCGGGCTGACCGCCTGCAACGCCCCCGAGCGCCTCCGCCACCGCGTCCAGGTAGGCGTGACCGTAGCGGCGGTCCGGCTCGAGGTAGTTGCCCTCAGCCCACTCGTTCCACGACTTCAGGAACACGATCCGTTCCTGAGGGGGCAGAGGTCGGACCGACTCGACGGCGAGGTCCATCGCCCGACGGAACCGGGCCGGCGTGGAGCCGCGGCAGCAGGAAGCCTCGACGTCCCGAGCGCGGGGTGTTGTCCCAACCGGAGATCACCATCGGTAGCCGCGGCGCAGCCCGGTCGGCCGGGTCCCGAAAGGCCTCGACGAGCGGGCGGTATGGGTACCACAACGGGCCCCGCCGTAGCGTCCTCGACAGGCCCGTCAGCCGTGAGGCCGCCCACGATCGCTCGTCGAGCACCGCCAGGGGGGTGCGAACCTCGGCGTCGAAGCCGTGCTCGGTCGGTCTCCAGCCACCCACGGACTCGGCGACCAGGTACAGGCCGGCCAGGCCGTGGGCGTCGGCCAGGTCCCGCCACAGGTCCGTGAAGGCCCGGGCGTCGGGTAGTCGGTGCGGCCGGTGGACGAAGAACAGTGGACGGTCGGCCACCCGGAAGTAACGCTCGTCCCGGAACGCCGGGAGGACGTCGAGGAAGTGGCGGGCGTGGTCGTCGGCCCCCGGGTAGGTCTGCTCGATCAGGATCCGGGAGCGGTCGCCGGTCCAGATGCCGGTCCAGTTCTCGTTCGCCCACGCCAGGCAGAACGACAGCCCGGGTTTTCCCGTGGACAGCACCTCGTCGAACGGCCGTTCGAGGAGACGCCGCCCGGCGAACCAGTAGCGCCAGTAGCAGAACGCCTCGATGCCGTATCGTCTGGCCAGCTCTGCCTGGGCCGTCCGGGTCTCCGCCAGGCGCAGGTCGTAGAAGCCCAGATCGGCTGGGACCCGGGGCTGGTAGTGACCTGGGAATAGCCTTCGGGCCCGACCGACGTTGGTCCATTCGGTGAAGCCCCGGCCCCACCACTCGTCATTCTCAGGTATGGGGTGGAACTGCGGGAGGTAGAAGGCGACGGCCCGGGCTCTCAAGGGTCCGCCCGCCGTATGGTGGGGAGCGTCGTCGGGCGCAGCCTGGGCACCTCCCGACGTTAGGGACCGCGGCCGGCGTTGCGGGCCGGAAATCACCCCCAGGAAATGGCCGTCGGGCCGCGCGCCCGGCCGGGGCAAAGTCCCCTGGGTGAGTCGACAGGTCCCGGGGCACGGGGAAGATGGCCCGGTGCTGCGTCGAGGTGGCCGCCGCGTCGCCCCCGCTGGGCTCGGTGTCCTGATCGCCGCCGGCCTGATCGCCCAGGCGTGCAGCGGCGGGTCGTCGACCCCGAGGGCCTCCGGGTCACAGCCGTCCGGGAGCTCGACCACTGTCACCGCCGGCGGTCTCCGGCTCACAGCAGCTCGGCACTTCGACCGCGGTCGTGGCCGCGCCGTGGGGCGACCGGGGGATCGTGCTCTGGGTCGGATGGCAGGACCTCGAGGGGATGACGGACGCCCAGCTGGCGGCCTGGCACGCCCACGGAGTCACCGCCATCGTCGGCCAGGTCCAGTACTTGGCCGGGATGGGCGGCTCGGACACTTTCACCGGGGGGACACCGGCGCCCGGGGGCATCCAGGCGGCGCTGACATCGTCGCAGATCGGCGAGCGGGCCCGGGCCGCCGGGATCAGCTGTTTCCTCGGGTTCTACTTCACGAACATCAACAACACCCAGACCCCCCTGGCCGAGTGGTTCGACGACCAGGAGTGGACGTCTTCGGTGCTGCCCGAGATGGAGGGCGTCGCCGCCGCGGCCAGGAAGGTCGGCTTCGCCGGGGTCGGCGATCGACCAGGAGATCTACCCCGAAGTCGGCGGGGTGCACTCCGCCACGTGGCAGTGGAACTACCCGGGCAACACCCACCCGCAGGCCGCGGTCCGGACCGAGGTCGCCCTCCGGGGTCGCCAGCTTATGCAGAGCCTGCTCAGCGGCTTCCCCGGGCTGTCGATCATCGCTTACGACACCCTGCTGCCCGACACCTGGGACGCCGAGATCCAGGTGGCCGACTATGGCGAGACCGACGCCTACGCCGACTCGGTGCAGATCAACCTGTGGGACGGCATGACGAGCGTCGAAGGGTACGGGCTCCGTCCTCCTCCTCGACGCCGAGTTCTACAAGGGGTCAGGGGTGGCCGGCACCAGCTGGGACCAGTCCCTCGCCTACGAGGACCGTACGGTGTACGCCTATCTGTCCAGGAACCTGTCCAACTGGTCCTACGCCGCCACCCACGTGTCCGAAGCCCCGTTCGCCTGGATCAACTCCGACGGGAGCGACGACGCCTTTGGCAGGGCCCGCTCACCCGCTTATGTGAAGGACCAGCTGGCGTCGTTCCGGCGATGGACCACCGACGGGGTGTTCGGTGTATACAACGCCAACTCACTCGACGAGGCCTTCTACCGCCCCTACTACCCGGCGATGGACGCGGCCACGGCTCCGGGGGCCGGGCCGGCGGTGAAGCCCTCCCTCGTAGTCAGCCCCGCTCCCCGTCCGGTGGCAGGTCATGTCGACCTGACCGGCGAGGCCGGCGATCCCGACGCCGTCCGGTCCGTCCTCTGCCAGGCCGGCGGGCAGAGAGTGGTCGGCGCCACAATGGTGTGGACCCGCACGGCCGATCCTTCGGCCCCCGACGAGGTCCACTGGACCTGCTCCGGGGTGCCGGCGGACGGGCAAGCGGTGAAGGTCGTGGCCACGGACGTCCAAGGCGCTTCGACGGTGGTGAGCGTCTCGCCCGGTCGCTGAGGACACTGGCCGGCTCAGGGTGACGGGCCCGACATCCTGCTTCGCCGCGCGCCGCGAGCCCGGAGCTTCTGCACCGGAGATCGCAAAGACCGCCTGCGGCGGAAGGCGTCGATCACGGTCCAGCCGCCGGCCCCGCTCAGCATGTGCAGTCCGGCCGGGAAGGGCCATTCCGGCCGGGGCCACAGCGTGGCGATTGGTAGCTCGTCGAGGCCGGAAGGCCCCAGCGACCGGACCTCGTTGATCATCAGCCCGGTGCCGTAGCCGTTCCTCCCGTTCTGGGTTGGCCGCAGCACCCGGCCGCCGACCGTCACGAACGGTCCGGCCGATCGGCGGACTCCGCCGGTCGGCGCGGGCGGCGCCCCGCAGGGGGTCCACGCCGCCAGGGGGTGGTGGCTGCGAAACACGTGCAGGCGTTCCTCCCCGTCAGCGACGGTGGTCCCGACACCCCACCACTCCGCAGAGGCCCGGTACAGGGTCAGGTCCGTCAGCCTCGGCAGGCCCGGCAGCGGTCCGACCGGGTACCACGAGGTGGCCGAGACGATTCTATAAGCGAGCATCCCTCCGGCCGGCGCCCGGTCGGGTACGCAATAGAGACTGCCATCGACCTCGAACACGAAGGGGTAGGCCAGGTGGACGGCCGGGTCGTCGATCGCGATCCCCAGGTGCTCGATGGTGCCGCCTCGGACGGCTCCCACGCCGATCGTCCCGCGGGCTTCGTTCGGGTCGAATACCTCGTAGGCGACGAGGACCTCGCCGCCGGCGATGAACAGCACCGGGTCGGCGACGAAGCGGCCCACCCCGGGCCGGTCGAACCAGGTGAGGGGAACGTTCGGTGGGGTGCCGTCGCGGGTCGCCGCCACCACCCACTCCTCGACGGGGATTCGGGCCAGCCCGACCGCCCACTCGTGGGTGACCGCGCTGCGGACGAGTCGTCGGCAGGCCTTCACGGCGCTCTGCTTGGCCGTCTCGAGATCTGCCGTGGCGGAACCCCTCAGCGCATCGCCGGCCGTCCCGGGAAGGGAGGACCCGATCAACGTAACAGCTGGGCGGCGCGGTCGGCGGCGGCCGCCCGCCTAGGGGAATGTGCTCCGGGCTGGGTGCAGCCCCGCCGCGTAGCTTCGGCGGAGACGGCGCGGTCGGCGAGGGTCCGGTCGCGGAACCGGCCCGCCCTGAAAGGTGGCAGCACACTTTGAAGAGTCCGGCGATGGACCGACCGGAACCCGGCCGTGACCGAGCCGGTGGGCGGAGGGTGAAGGTCCTCGTCGTCTCGGGCATCTACCCGCCAGACATCGGCGGCCCGGCCACACATGCCTTCGATCTGGTCGCCGAGCTCGGCCGGCGCGGCCATCGGGTGGGGGTGCTGACCCTCCGGGACGAGGCGGTCCCTCCCCACCCGGCGAACGTCACCGCGTTCCCCCGCCGCTGGCCCTGGCCCGTCCGCTACGCAGTTGGGCTCGTCTGGCTCGTCTCGCACCGAGGCGAGTACGACGTCGTGTACGCCACCGGCACGTCCGCGCTGGCCGTGGTCGGGTCGCGGCTGGCCCGCCGGCCGGTCGTCCTCAAGGTCCCCGGCGATCCGGCCTGGGAGCGGTCCCGTCGGCGGGGGCTCACGGATCTCGGCTTCGAGGAGTTCCAGCACGCCCCGCCCCGCCGCCTCCGGGTCCGCCTGATGCGCGCCCTCCGCTCCGGCGCCGTGGAGTGGGCCGACGCCGTCGTCACGCCGAGCCGGGCGCTGGCCACGGCGGTGGGCGGGTGGGCCGAAGTGGGCGAAATCAGGGTGGTACCCAACGGTGTGCGGCTCCGCCAGACCGGTCGTCCCTTCCCGGTCGAGCGGCCGGCGGCGGGCCCGCTGCGAGCCGTGTCGGTCGGCCGGCTCGTCGGAGGCAAGGGCGTCGACGTCCTCATAGACGCTGTGGCCGCGGTGGACGGCGTGAAGCTCGATGTCGTCGGGAGCGGTCCCGAGCTGGACGCCCTGCGCCGGCGGGCCGCCCGCAACGGGGTCGCCGACCGGGTCCGCTTCAGCGGGCCGCTCGCCCACGACCTCGTTCTCGAGCGACTGGCCGAGTCGGACGTGTTCGTCAGCGCCAGCAGCTACGAGGGTCTGCCTCACACCCACCTCGAGGCTCTGGCCGCGGGCCTGCCGGTGGTCGCCGCCGACCGGGGGGGCACGAGGGAGGTGATCACCCACGGGGTCGACGGCTGGCTGCTCGACGCCGTCGACGCAGACGCGTTCGCCACCGCCCTCGGCTCGCTGCGCGACGACCGGTCTGCGCTTGCCGCGCTCGCGGAGGGGGCCCGGCGGGCAGCCTCCTCCTGGAGCTTCGACCGCTGCGCCGACCAGATCGAGGACCTGCTCGAGGCCGTCTGTCGTCGCCCCCGTCCGCGCGCCGTCTTCGTCGCCAAGTCAACACCGCCGGACCTCGCTGACGGGGATTTCCAGCTCAAGCTGGCCGCCCACCGTCCCTGGCTGGACACCACGCTGGTCTCCGCCGGCCGCCCCGCTCTCGCCCGGGGCGAAGGGGTGTTGAGCATCTCCGTGCCCGGCGCCGGGCCGAAGCCGCTCGGCAGCGCCCTCTTCTACGGCCTCGGGCCTCTGGTCGCCACGCTGCTCGCGGCCAGGCGGCGCCCTTCAGTGGTGGTTTGCAAGAGCCCCTACGAAGCGTTCTTCGCCATCGTCGCCTCGCGTGCCTTGCCGCGCCGGGTTCGACCGCCCGTACAGGTCGAGCTGCACGGGGAGTGGACCACGGCCAGCCGCCTGTACGGAACGGGCCTGCGCCGGCTGGTGAGCCCCCTCGCCGACCGGGCTGCGGTCTGGTCCGTGCGCCGGGCCGACCGGATCAGGACGGTAAGCCAGTTCCTGGCCGACACGGCCCGAGGCGCGGGGAGCCGCGCCCCGATCGACATCCACATCACCTACAGCAACTTCACGGCGTTCCTCGGAGGCCCGCCCGAACCAATTCCGTGCGATCCCGTCGTGCTCTCCGCGCCCGGCGTCCTCGAGCCGTACAAGGGCGTGGACGTCCTGATCGCGGCGTGGCCGCGGGTCCTCGCCGCCGTCCCGGACGCCCGGCTCCGGATCGTCGGATCTGGCCCCCAGGCCCCGGCGCTGCGCCAGCAGGCCGAGCGGCTCGGCGTCACCGGCAGCGTGCTCTTCGGACCTCGGGTCAGCCGGACCGAGCTTCGGGACCTCATCGACGCCAGCCGATGCGTAGCTGTGCCGTCCCGATCGGAGGGCCTGTGCCGGCTGGTGCTCGAGGTGATGGCCCGGGCCCGACCGGTCGTGGCCACCAGGCAAGGCGCCATGGCCGAGCTCGTCTCTGACGGGGAGACCGGATGGCTGGTGCCCGTCGGCGACCCCGAGGCGCTGGCCGCCCGGCTGATCGCCACCCTGACCGATACCGACACCGCGGCCCGCATGGGGCAAGCCGCCCGGCAGAGGGCCGAGGCGCGCAACCCCTCGGACGAGTACCGGGAGGGCATCGCCCGGCTGGCCCGCTGGACCCTGTCGGCGTGACCAGTCCGCCAGACCCGATCCCGGCAGACCGGATCCCGCCCGACCTGGTCCCGGCACAGGAGCCGGGAGCTCCACTCCGCTCCGTGGCGTTCTACCTCCCGCAGTTCCATCCGATTCCGGAGAACGACGAATGGTGGGGGCCGGGGTTTACCGAGTGGGTCAACGTGGTGCAGGCCCGGCCGAGTTTCCGGGGCCACGGCCAGCCCCACAGGCCGGCCGACCTCGGCTATTACGACCTTCGCGTGTCGGAGGTACGCGCCGCCCAGGCGGACCTGGCCCGCTCCTACGGGATCGACGCCTTCTGCTACTACCACTATTGGTTCGAAGGTCGCCCGCTGCTCGAGAGGCCCTTCGACGAGGTCCTTGCCTCCGGCGAGCCGGATTTTCCGTTCTGCCTGGCCTGGGCCAACGAAAGCTGGACGAGGGTGTGGGACGGTGGCGAGTCGCAGGTGTTGATGAGCCAGACCTACTCGGTGGAGGACGACCGGTGCCACTTGCGGGCCCTCGCCCCGGCGTTCGACGACCGCCGCTATCTGCGGATCGGAGGACGTCCGGTCTTCCTCGTGTACCGACCCGGGCGGCTTCCCGACGCCCGTCGGACGACCGACGTCTGGAGGCGCGAAGCGGAGCGGCTCGGCCTCGGGGAGCTCTACCTGTGCGGCGTCGAGGCCTTCGAGAAGGAGGCCCGGCCGCCCGGGGACTGGGGCTTCGACGCCGCGGTCCAATTCGCGCCGCAGATCTCGCTGCTCGGGTCCCGGGTCGGCGAGCCGGGCCGGGGCGCTCGGGCCGTCCGGCGGGCGTTGCACCCGCGTAGCCCCTATCGGCTCAACCAGGTCTACCGCTACGACCGGGCCGTCGAGGGCCACCTGGGGGCAGCGACGCCCGACTACAAGCGGTTCCCTTGCGTCACTCCTGGATGGGACAATTCGTCGCGACGGCGAGGGGGCGGCGCCCGGGTACTCGTCGGTTCGACGCCCGGGGCCTACGAGCGCTGGGTCCGCACCGTCGCCGAGCGGTTCGCGCCGTACTCCCCGGAGGAGAATCTCCTGTTCGTCAACGCCTGGAACGAGTGGGCCGAGGGGAACCACCTCGAGCCGTGCCAGCGCTGGGGCCGGTCGTACCTGGAGGCCCACGCTCGGGGGTTGGCCTCAGCCCGTGGAGCCGCCGACGGGCTCGTCCGGGCCGTCGGGGGTTGAGCCTTGAGGTCGACCCTCTCGTTCCACGCCGAGCGGCTCGAGGACGACGCGGTGTGGAACCGTGTGCGAGAGGTGCTCGACCTGGTCGGCTCCCGCGGTGGCCGGGTCACGCTGTTCGTCGAGCCGCTGAGCGCCCGGCTGAAGGGCTTCGCCCTGGAGGAGCGGCTCGAGTGGGCGGCCTCGGGCGGCCACGAGATCGCTCTGCACACGCACTTCTACCAGCTGCTCGGGCCACCAGGCGCCTCGACCGGGTTCCGCAAAGGCGCTCAGCCGACCGACGAGGACGTGACGCGCTGCCTGGATGAGGGGCTGGCCTATCTCGACTGTCGCGGGTTCCGGCCCCGCGGCTTCGTGTCCGGGGCGTGGGCCATCGCTCCCCGAGCCTTCAACTGGCTGGCGGAGCACGACTTCGTCTACGACTGCAGCTTCCGGACGTTCCCGCTCAAGTACCACAACCCGGGTGCCCGGGCGGGAGACGACGCCTCGTCGCCCTCACGGATCGGCGGGCTCCTCGAGCTGCCGACCACCGGATCCGCAGCGGTCGCCCTGGCCGCCTCTCTCGTACCCTGGGCCCACGACTCGCGGGTGCGCGATCCGACCCCTTACCGGCACGTGTACCTGCACGACTACGACCTGATGCGGCCCCGCTGGTGGGCGGCGCTGCACGCCTACGTGCGGATGCCGGCGACGAGGGGGCTGATCACCGCCCTCGAGCTGGCCGAGGACGTCTCTGCCGCTATGCGCTGACGCCTCCGGCCCGGTCCTGGAGGCGACGGTGGCGCAGCATCGATAGCGGCAGCCCGCTATCGATCGCCTCGAGGATGCTCGTTACCTCCGGGTCGGAGAACAGCTGGTCGGGTGGAGTCCGGCACCAGACCCAGAAGTCGTCCGGGTGGGGCGTGAAGTCGGTCGTCTGCCGGTTGGCCACGGCGTTGAGGTAGTAGCACAGCCAGGCCTTCTCCGTTTGGTCCTCCAGCCGCGGCAGGTGTCCCGCCAGCCCGCGGTCGACTAGCTCGAAGTACTCGTCCCTGGATCTGGCCGACCACACGAAGCCCAGGTCGGCGTAGTAGCACGCCCCGGACACCAGGACCGGCTTTCCCAGGGCCGCCGCCTCGATGCCGATGTTGGACACGTAGGGAAGCACCAGCCGGGCCGCCCCCAGCAGGTCGTAAGAGCTGACCGGATCGGAGGCGGCGACGAACCGGCAGCGGGGCTCTTCCCCGAAGTGGTCCGCCAGGAGTCCGGGTACGTCGACCTGGCTGCGCTGGCCCTCCCTGCGTTCCGACGGGTGCTGGCGGACGATCACCGGAAGGCGTGAATGCGCCAGGACGACCCCGATGGTCGAGATCAGCCACTCCGCAGTGTTCCGGAAGTGCACGTGCCGGCCCAGCGCGGCCGTGTCCCACTCCACATTGAGCGGTATCAGGACGCTCGGCTCGTGCCCGCCCGGGTCCCCTTCCGCCGCTACCACCTGGAATCCGTAGGAGTCGCGCCCGCGGGTCCGGTCGGCGAACTCGGCCCGGGCGGCGGCGATGGCGCCGGCACGCGTCCGCGGCCCGGCGTCCCAAAGGGGGCGGAAGGCCGCCGGCAAATCGGCGTTCTGAGCGGCCACGCCGTCCACGCAAATCTGGGCGATCCTACGGTCGGTGTCGAAGGTGGCGACGCGGCATCCCTGGGCCGCGCCCTCGTGCAGGAACAAGCCGCTGGTGCCATAAACCCCCCCGGGGACCACCAGCAGGTCGAAGTCGGCGGCCGCTACCGCGCCGCGGACCATCGGGAGGGCCCTCTCCAGCGAGCGCGCGATCCGCTCCACCACCCGGCGCTCCCCCTCCGTCGGGGTGGCGCCGCGGAGGATCCATGTCACGTTCTGGTCGGTGAGGCTGTCGATGAGCTCCCGGTCGCCGTGCCGGGGGGACGCCGGGGGCTGACCGGAGAGCCGCACCACCGGTAGAAATCGCTCGACCCGGGCGAGCACCCGGTCCAGGGCCCTCTCCTGCTCGTCGAGATGCTTGTCCGGGAACCCGCTGTCGTCGCGCAGGAGAGTGACCGGGCGGCCCCGTCCGGCCAGGCCCACTGCCAGCATGATCGAATACCACGGGACCGCGGTGCTGACCCACGGCGTCACCACCACCCCCACCCGGCCCGAAGCGGGGTCCGGGGCATCGACGACGGCGCGGATGCCCGGCTGCTCAATGTACCGGGCGAATTCCCGGGCCGTCCGGCCGAACGACCGCTCGTAGTGCTCGAGGCTGTACCGGCGCGGGGGCAGCGGTCGCAGGACGCTTGAGCGGTAGGCGCGCTTCGGTCGCGGCGGACGGGGTGTCACCTGGACTCCACGTGGCGGTCGAGCAGAGACCCGATCCGGGACCCGACCAGCTCGAGGTCGCACCGCTCGTGCACCTTCTGGGCGGCTCGGCGACCCAGGCTAGCCCGGAGGGCCTCCGAACCGGCGAGGGCCAACAGGGCCCCGGCGGCCGCCTGGAGATCGAGGTAGGGGACCACGCACCCGGCGTCGTCCTGGACGAACTCGGGCATGCCCCCCGCACCGTCGAAGCAGACCGTTGGCACCGAGAGCCGGGCCGATTCCAGGCAGACCAACGGGAACGGGTCCTCGCGGGAGGTCAGCAGGAAGGCGTCGAATGCGCTGTGGTACGGCCAGGCGTCGGTTTGTCTTCCCACGAACGTGACCTGGCCCGACAGGCCCGCCCGCTCGACGTCGCGGCGGAGGAGCGCTATCGGCTTCGGGTCGCCACCGACCCAGAGGAAGTGGATCGGGCGCTCCGAGCTCCTGATCGCCAGGGCTCGGGCCGTGGCGACGAAGAGGTCGGGACCCTTCCTCCAGTCCGTGGTGCCGGAGCCGCCCACTACGAAGGCGTCATCCCCCAGCCCGAGCTCGCTCCTCACGCGGATGCGGGCCTCGCCCACGTCGAAGCCCACGGCGGGCACGCCCGGCGGGATAACCACGATCCGGTCCGGCTCGACGCTGCGGTTGACGACCAGGCTGACCCGCACCGCCTCGGACACGGCTATAAAGCAGTCGACCTCGTCGCGGATCCGGCCGAAGCGACTCCCGGTGATGGCCGCCCCCATGGACAGCTCGAGGTCGTGGACGTGGCACACCAGGGGGCAGCGTGCTCAGCGCGGCCACCTCGGCGGCCAGGCTGAGGGCCGCGACGCTGTTGGCGAAGACCAGGTCGACGTGACCACTGGCCAGGTCCAGTAGCTGGGAGGGGGCCCGGCGGGCGGCGGCGGTCGTCGCTGCGGCCAGCCGGGGGTGTAGTCCAGCGAGAGCCCGGGGCAGCACGCGGGTCGGCACGACGCGTCCGTAGTCGGCCAGCAAGTCTCCCCCGGCCAGGAGCAGGAGGTCGATCTCGCGGTCGAGGTGGGCCGTCATCCACCGCAGCACGTAGAGGAGTTCGACCTGGGCGCCCGCCCGGTAGGCGTCGTGGCCGATCACCAGGATCCGTCCCTTCGCCCCGACCCCGCTGTCGTGCCGGTGAAGGCCGCTGTGGCCGGGCGCCGGATGGCGATCAGGCACCGCTGAGCGCGGCCCCACCGTTGGCCGCCTCAGACGACATCGGCGATTTTCCACTCCAGCCTGGCGAAGACGACCAGCCCGGCGGCGAAGACCGCGACCGTCGCCGCGACTGAGTACGCCACTGCCCAAGGCGTGAGCTGAGTGTGGCCGATCAGGGACCACCGGCATCCCTCGACTATGGAGGCGACCGGGTTGAGGAGGTACAACGTCTGGAGGTTGGCGGGGACGGCGTTGACGGAGTAGGCGACCGGCGTGACGAGCAGGAGCATCGGCACGAGCGCGGTGGCGATGTACTGCACGTCTCGGTAGAAGACGGCCGTGGAGGAGAGGATCAGGCTGCAGCCGGTGGCGAGCAGGACCGCCAGCACGAGCCAGAGCGGGAGGGTGACGAGGCGGGGAGCGACGGGGATCTGGTAGGCGGCGAGGATGACGGCCATGACGACGCAGCTGATTGCCGCGTTCACCAGAGCCGGAGCCATCCTGGAGAAGGGAAGTATGAGCCGAGGGAAGTAGATCCGGGTGAACAGCGAGGCGCTCGAGGTCAGGCTGTTCGACCCCGTCGACAGGATGCCCGAGAAGAGGTTCCAGGCGAGCAGGCCGGCGTAGGAGAAGGCGAAGTAGGGGACGCCGCCAGCCGACAGGTTGGCGACCGAGCCGAACACAAACGAGAACAGCCCCGCCGAAAGCAAGGGTGACAAGACAATCCACACCGCGCCGAGCACGGTCTGGCGGTACATAACGGTGATGTCCCGCTTGAAGAAGAGGAACACGAGCTGCCGGGCCTTCACCGCCTCCCGGAGATCGGGGAACCACTTCCGTCGGCTGTCGATCCTGAACGGCGCGACGACCGGCATCACGTCGACCGGCATCATGTCCCTCGTTGGCATTCCAGTTGACCCGTTCCCACCGCCCCAGCCGGGCGACAAGCGGGGCACGGCCACGCTACACGCCCACCCGCTGCGCTCAGCATCCCGGAGAAACCCCCAGGGGGGCGGGCTCTACCCCGACCAGGGCGTCTGCCACCCGATCCCACCTGTAGGTACTGGCGTGCTCGGCGGCGAGGGCTCCTAGCCGGCGGCGCAGCGGCAAATCTTCGAGGAGGAGCCGGAGCCGGGACGCCAGGTCAGCGGCTTCTCCCGGCTCGAACAGGAGACCGGTCCGGCCGTCGAGCACCACCTCCGGGATGGCGCCGATCCGGCTGCCGACGACCGGTACCCCGCACGACATCGCCTCGGCTGCGACCATGCCGAATCCCTCCGTACCCCAGACTGTGGGGAACACCAGGACGTCGGCGGCGGCCACGGTCCGGGCCACCTCGTCGAAGGTGAGCTCACCGAGGAACTCCACCCGTCCTCCGACGCCCGCCCCGGCGACGATGGATCGGACCTCCTCCTCCAGCGACCCGGCCGGTCCGGCGAAGCGGAATCGGGCGGGTACGTCGCCCAGCAGGGGGATCGCTCGGGCCAGGACATCGGCCCCCTTCCTCCGGTGCATGGCCCCGACGAACAGCACCACTGGCTCGTTGTCCCTCCCTCCCGCCCGATCCGGATCCGGGCGGAAGCGCTCGTGATCGACCCCCGGGAAGGCCACCTCGATATCGGCGCGGCCGCTACCCGACCGGCACAGCTGTCTGGTGTAGTCGGAATTGGCGATCACCCGGTCGGCTCGCTGCGCCACGACCGCAGCCAGCCGGCGGTTCCATTTCGGGCTCGCCCACTCCGCGCCGTGCACAATCAGCGTGACGGGGATTCCGAGCGTCCGACCGGCGACCACCGCCGCCAGGCCCCTGACGCCGGCGTGATGGGCGAGGATGTGCTCCGGCCGTTCCCGTCGGGCGACCGAGTGGACCCGGTTCGCGACGATGAGAACCTGCAGTCCGGGCCGCGGGCCGATATCGGTGACGATGGGCCCGGTGAGCGCGGCCCAGGAGCGGAGCACCGCCGGGGAGCCGAGCGCTTCGAGCGTTCCCCGGCCGTACCGGCCCGTGACCCGCTGGTAGGAGGCGAGCGGGGGCAGGATCTTCTCGTCGCTCGGCTCGCTATCGGCGAAGTGGACGGCTACGCCCCTCCGGGACAGCTCGGCGCACACCTGGTAGCAGTACATGCCAACGCCGCCGAACGGCTTCGGCATGTCCCCGACCATGAGCACCGCCCGGTCGGACGGCGGAGACTTCACGGCCGGGTGTCCCTCCGCATCGCGGTGGAGCCTAGGGAGGCCACCGTAGGCTGGCCACCGGCGATGCCCCCTAGGGATGTCACAAGGGCCATCCCTAGGGAGGTTGCCCCCTCTTCGACCGGGTCCGACGGCCTTTACGATCCTCGATGGACCGCGTCGGCGAAGTCGGGAGGTGCGTCCGTGACGGATACCGTACAGATCGGCGGTCGGCGAGTCGGGGCGGGCGAGCCCTGCTACTTCGTCGCCGAGATCGGGATCAACCACAACGGGGACCTCGGCCTGGCTCGCAAGTTGATCTCGGCGGCGGTGGCGGCTGGGGTCGACGCCGTCAAGTTCCAGAAACGCACGGTCGAGGTGGTCTACACGGCCGAGGAGCTCAGCCGGCCGAGGGAGAACCCCTTCGGGCCGACTAACGGCGACCTGAAGCGCGGGCTCGAGTTCGGGCCCGAGGAGTTCGAGGCGATCGACGAGTACTGCCGGATGTACGGCATACCCTGGTTCGCGTCGTGCTGGGACGAGGAATCGGTCGACTTCGTGGCCCGCTTCGACCCGCCCTGCTTCAAGATCGCCTCGGCCTCGCTCACCGACGACGCTCTGCTGCGCCACCACCGCCGGTACGGCAAGCCGATCGTCCTCTCCACCGGCATGAGTGACCTCGACGAGATCGACCACGCCGTCGAGGTCCTCGGCACCGAAGACCTCGTGATCCTGCACGCCACCAGCACGTATCCGGCCCAGCCGGCGGAGCTCAACCTGCGGGCCATCGCCGTGCTGGGCGAGCGCTACGGCGTCCCGGTCGGCTACTCGGGGCACGAGGTCGGCCTGGCCACCTCCGTGGCGGCCGGGGCGTTGGGGGCGTGCATGATCGAGCGTCACATCAGCCTCGACCGGGCGATGTGGGGCTCCGACCAGGCGGCGTCGGTCGAACCGCTCGGGTTCCAGCGGCTGGTCAAGGACGTCAGGGCGGTCGAGCAGGCGCTCGGCGACGGCGTCAAGGTCGTGTACGAGAGCGAGGTGCCCATCCGGGAGAAGTTGCGCCGGGTCGGGTCACATCCCCTGGCCACGGGGAGGTGAGCCACCGGGTCGTCGCCCTGATCCCGGCCCGCGGGGGTTCGAAGGGCATTCCCCGGAAGAACGTCATGCCGATAGCGGGAAAGCCCCTGATTGCGTGGTCGATCCTCCAGGGGCTCGAAGCGTCGAGGGTCGACCGGGTAGTCGTGAGCACCGACGATCCCGAGATCGCCTCCGTCGCGCTCGAATACGGTGCCGAGGTGCCGTTCCTGCGCCCGGCCGAGTTCGCCCACGACCTCGCTCCAGACGTCGACGTATTCGCCCACGCCCTGCGGTACCTCCTGGAGGCCGAACGGTACGCACCGGACGCCGTCGTGCACCTCCGGCCGACGGGGCCGGTTCGGCGCAGCGCGGACATCGACCTCGCGGTCGACCTCCTCATGGCCCATCCCGACGCCGATTCCGTGCGGTCGGTCTCGGTGGTGCACCAGAGCCCCTACAAGATGTGGAGCCGGCGTGACGACGGGAGCATCGAGCCCCTGCTGCGTCTGCCCGGTGTCGTCGACTGCCAGTCCCGACCCCGCCAGTCGCTTCCCGCCGCCTACTGGCAGAACGGCTACGTCGACGTTCTCCGGCCCCGGGTGGTCAGTGAGGGGGGATCGATGTGCGGCGAGCACGTGCTCCCGTTCCTCGTCGACACGACGCTGTTCGACCTCGACTACCCCGAGGACATCGGGCCGGTGGAGGAGGCGCTGTTGCGGCTCCAGGCGGGAGGTACCCCCGCAGCGATGGATCGGCACCGCCACCCGGTATGAGCGCCCACGGCGACGCCGTCGGGGGCCGCTGGCGGCTCGACGGGCGGACGGCTCTGGTCACCGGTGGTGCCGGGTTCCTGGGCTGTCAGTGGGTGGGCGCTCTGTTGGCGGCCGGCGCCCGGGTCGTGAGCGTGGACCGGGTGGAGGCGGCCGGGTGGGACATCGCCGAAGCGGACCTCGACCGCCTGAGCGAACACGTCGTCGACATCACCGATCCCGACGCCGTCGCCGCCCTGGCCGGGCAGCTATCTGACGCCGGGTGCGGCGTGGACGTTCTGGTCAACAACGCGGCCGTGGACGCGCCGGTGGAGCACTCAGGGCTGAAGGGCGGCGACCGGTTCGAGACGTTTCAGGTGCGAGCGCTGGTACGACGAGATCGCCGTCGGCCTCACCGGGGCGTTCCTCTGCTCGCAGGTGTTCGGCTCCGCGATGGCCGGCCGCGGCCGGGGGGTCATCGTCAACATCGGGTCCGACCTCGGCCTGGTCGGCCCCGACCAGAGGCTCTACCGGCTCGACGGGGTGCCCGAGCACGAACAGCCGGTCAAGCCGGTCACCTACTCGGTCATCAAGACCGGGATCATCGGTCTGACCCGCTACCTGGCGACCTACTGGGGGGATCGTGGCGTACGGGCCAACGTGCTGTGCCTCGGGGGTGTGGCCCGGGACCAGCCCTCCGAGTTCGTCGAGAAGGTCTCCGCTCGCATACCCCTCGGTCGCATGGCCCGGGCCGACGAGTACCGGGACGCCATGGTGTTCCTCTGCTCGGACGCGTCCTCGTACATGACCGGATCGTGCCTGGTGCTCGATGGCGGCCGGACCGTCTGGTAGGCATGCCCCTCGGCGGCGGGCGCCGGCCGGGCGGGGACAGATGAGAGCTCCTCGGGGTGCCCGCCTCGACGTTGGGGGCGACCTCGTGGAGGCGGCGGGCCGGCCGGGTCCGCAACCGGGTGGAGGACATGCCCCTGGCGGTGCGCTGGTCACGCCGGGCGGCCGGGGTGCGGCGGCGGATCGATGCTTCAGGGACCGTTGCCCTCACCTTCGACGACGGCCCGGACCCGATCTGGACGCCGCAGGTGCTGGCCCTGCTGGCCCGGCACGGGGCGACGGCGACCTTCTTCCTCCTCGGTCGCCAGGTCGCGGCCCACCCGGATCTGGTGGGGCAGATACTCGACCGCGGCCACGCCGTCGGCTCGCACTCCTGGTCCCACCCCCACCCGGTTGGGCGGACCTGGCGGGAGCTCGCCGAGGACTACGGCCGGGGCCGCGCCGAGGTCGAGGCGGCGGTGGGCCGGGAGGTGGCGCTGTTCCGGCCCCCCCACGGTCTGGTGAACTCAGCCGTGGTCGTCGCCATCAGGCGGGTCCGCCTGCAACCGTGGATCTGGACGATCGACACACGCGACTGGGCTGCCGAGTCGGATCCACGGACGATAGCCGCCAGGGCGTCGGGTGCGGTCACCGGCGACGTCCTGCTGTGGCACGACGGCCTGGTTGCTACGAAGCCGACCGACCCGCG
The DNA here is from genome assembly GCA_963851245.1 of uncultured Acidimicrobiaceae bacterium. Lineage (GTDB taxonomy): Bacteria > Actinomycetota > Acidimicrobiia > Acidimicrobiales > Palsa-688 > CAWKOH01. Next base: position 368,310 of record CAWKOH010000002.1, read on the forward strand.
CGACCGTTCGGCCTCCCTGGCGGCGCTCGAGACGGTCCTCGGCGAGCTGTCCTCGCGTGGCCTGCGCTTCGGGCCGCTCACCGCTTCGCCCGGCCCGAACCCAGTCGTGGCACCCACACTGTGGACCGGTGAGGACGGGTCGGGCCGCTGATGTCGGGGATCGGCTACCGCCTCAAGCGCTGGTCCTACTCCGGCGGCCGACGGTTGGTGACCGGAGGCCGCCCGGGTTCCGGATCGCCCGGACCCGAATCGTCTTCCCGGGCCGCCGCCGTCCGCCTGGCGACCCGCCTGGCCCGCCTTACCGACGTGCAGCACGAGGTGACCGACGACCTGGCGTCGTGGTGCGCGTCGCGAGGGCTGGAGAGCGAGGTCCTTTCCGCCGGGCGCGTCGTCCGTCCCGCACTTCCGCGACCCCTCGAAGGGGGGGTCCGTGCACCCCAACTTCGTGGCGTGGAGCGAGACGCCGGTGCCCGAACGCCGGCTGTTCCGCATCCCTGGGGCACGGCTGTGGGGCCCGGATGGGATCGTGGTGCTCCCGGACGGCTCGCTGGCGGCTGAGGGCGTCTATGACCGGCACCACCTTGAACGCAACCCGGCCTACCGCAAGCCCATGCCGCGCCGGAGCAGAACGGTTCAAGGCGACCACTTCTCCCTGCTTGGGCCGTTCTCCAACCGCGGCAACTACTTCCACTGGTTGCACGACGCCCTGCTGCGGCTCCATGGGGTGCAGGAGCGCCTACCGGCGGGAACCGGCTACCTCGTTCCGCCCCGTCTGGCCGGGTTCCAACGTGAGTCCCTGCGCCTGCTCGGCGTGCCGGACGAGAGCCTCGTGGCCTACCAGGGCGACCTATGGCAGCCCGAGCAGCTGTGGTTCGCCTCGCTGCCGCCCCCCGGCGCCCAGGTGTTCGAGGCCGCCGAGTGGTTGCGCGACCGGATGTGGTCGGCGGCCGGGGTGGGCTCGCCTGGGCTGCGGAGGCGCATCTACATATCGCGGGCCGGAGCCAGGTGGGGGCGGATCGTCAACGAACGCCAGCTGCTCCCGGTCCTCGACCGCTTTGGTTTCGAGGTGGTGGCGTGTGAGCAGCTGTCGGTCGCCCAGCAGGTCCGGTTGTTCTCCGGCGTGTCGGCGATCGTCTCCCCGCTGGGGGCGGGGCAGACCAACGCCCTGTTCGCGCCCCCCGGCGCCAGGATCGTGCAGATCCTCGAGCCCAGCGCAGAGAGCCGCTTTTTCGTCTACTGGGGTCTCGCCGGGACGTGCGGTCAGGAGTACCACTACGTGATAGGAACGACCGTCCCCAATCCGGCCTGGCCCCAGTACCCGGACCTGGAGCTGTCGCCGGAGCGGTTGGAGCGCGCCCTGGAGTCCGTGGTCGGATGACCGCTCGCATGGTAGTGGTGCTGCTCTCCGTCGACGCCCGGCCCAACTCGGGCTGGGGCACCATGACCGCCATGATCGGCGAGGAACTCCTCCGCCGCAAAGAGGTGGACCTGCACCTGCTGCTCACCGCCGACGGTGACGTCGACCCGTCCAGCCCGCTGGCCGAGCGAACCCGGCGAGTGCTGCCCCCCTGGCGAAGGTCACTGCGGTGCGACCTCAGGGGATGGTGGCGGACGGTCGTACCGCTCGGCCTGCCGCCGGAGACCCAGATCGTGCACGCCGTCGTCGAGTTCCCCTGTGCCATCCACGCTTGGACCGCGGCCCGACGGGCCAAGATTCCGTTCGTCGTGTCCGGCCAGGGCACCTACAGCCTGGTGCCCCTTCTGCGCCGGCCCGACCGGTGGCCGTTCGCGGCGGCCCTGCGGCACGCCGCGGCCGTCACCGTCCCGAGCGAGTTCACCCGGAGGGTCATGCTGGACGCGCTCGGCGAGGAGATCCCGGTGCAGGTTGTGCCCAACGCCGTCGACGCGCTCAGGTTCCAGCGGGGCGCTCCTGACCCCCAAGCGACGAGACGCCGGTTCGGGCTGGACGTGGGCGCGCCCCTCGTGTTGAGCGTGGGCGCCGGCAAGAGGCGGAAGGGCTTCGACGTCCTCCTCGACGCCTTCGCGGGTCCGGCACCTGTACCCCCACGTACAGCTGGCCGTGGCCGGTTCGCCCGGGGCCTACGCCGACCTGCCGACCGACGACCACGTTCACTTCCTCGGTCAGGTCAGCGACGAGGACCTCGTCGAGCTGTACCGGACCTGCGACGTGTTCGCCCTGCTGCCGCGATTCGACTCCGGCTATTTCGAGGGCTTCGGTCTCGTCTACCTGGAGGCCGGCGCCTGCGGGAAGCCGGTCGTGGCCACCCGCAGCGGGGGGGTGGCCCAGGCGGTGCTCGACGGAGAGACCGGGCTCCTGGTGCCCGAAGGTGACGCCGAGGCTGCGGCGTCGGCCATAGTCCGGCTCCTGGAGGACGCGGGAACTCAGGCTCCGGCTGGGCGAGCGGGGACGTCTGTGGGCGGAGAGCCACGACTGGCCGGGCTACGTAGATCGGTTTCTTGACATCTACCGCGCCGCCCTCTCTTGACAGCGCCCGCAGCCGGAGCGGGGGCGCCGGCCGTCACCCGGGTCGTGTACGTGGCCAACGTCCGCCTGCCTACCGAAAAGGCCCACGGGCACGCCATCGTCCAGATGTGCGCGGCGTTGGCCTCCGCTGGCGCCCAGGTCGAGCTGTGGCACTCACGGGACAACGGGGACCGGACGCAGTCGGTGTTCGACTACTACACCGTCGAGCCGTCGTTCGTGGTCCGCAAGCTGGCCAACCTCGACGTCATCCCGCTGGAGCGGTGGCTGCCGCCGCCGGTCATGAAGTACCTGGGCGGCGGCCAGACCCTGACCTGGACCTGGTACGCGGCGAGGGTGGCCCGGAACAAAGGTGCGCAGCTCTACCTGACGCGCGATTTGTGGGCGGCCTGGTGGCTGACCGGCAGGGGTCTGCCGGTCGTGGCGGAGATCCACATCCCCCCCGAAGGACCCACCCGCCACCTCCTCCCGCGGCTGGGCCGTCGACCGAGCCTGATAACGGTCGTCGCTCTGACCGACAGGGGGCGGGAGCGACTTGTAGCGGAGGGTCTGCCGTCCTCGCGGGTCACGGTCCTAAGGAGTGGGGTGGACGTCTCCGCCTACTCGGTGGTCCCGGACCGGAAAGAGTGCCGCCGCCTCTGCGGCCTGCCCGCCGACCGCCCGATCGTCGGCTATGTGGGCCGCTTCCAGACGATGGGAATCGAGAAGGGAATACCGGAGCTGATCCGCGCCGTCGGGCTCTTGCGCTCGGGTTATGGGCTGGACCCGCTCCTGCTCTGCGTCGGCGGCCCGATGGATCCGGTGGCCGCCTACCAGGCGCTGGCCCGCGAGTGCGGCCTCGGCCCCGACTCCTTCCTGTTCCACGACCGTGTGCCGAGCGCCCGGGTCCCGACATGGGTCGGGGCGCTCGACGTGGCCGTGGTACCCGCGCCCGCTGTGGCCCACTTCACCGACTACGCCTCGCCCCTGAAGATCTTCGAGTGCATGGCAGCCGGGACGCCGATTGTCGCCACCGACTTGCCGGCCCATCGGGAGGTCCTGGTCCACGCCCGGACGGCCTGGCTGGCGCAACCGGGAAGTCCCGGCTCCCTCGCCGAGGGGATCTCGGCGTTGCTGTCGGACCCGGCCCTGCGGCAAGGGATGGCGTTGCGGGCGCGGACGGCGGTGGAGGACCTCGACTGGCGCCACCGGGCCGAGCGGATCCTCGCCCTCGTTCCAGCGGGCGGGGCGAGCACCTGATCGGGCGCCTTACCGCACACGGTGAACGGTGGCCGGCTCGGCGTCTCTGTCGGAGCGGGTCCTGGTCGACAGCCACGGGGTGGCCATGGTTCCCAACACCAGGGCCGCGAAGACGGTCTCCGGTTGCGCCCCGAAGAGGGGGTTGTCGTTCCACCAGATCATGACGACGACCAGAACCAGGAGGGCCCACCGCAGGGTCACCTCGAACTCCGTGCCGGCAACCGTTCGCCGGGCGACCCGGATGCGCCGGCCGACCGTCCATACGGTCAGCAGCAGCACGGCGAGACCGACCGCTCCGGTCTCGGCACCCACCTGGATGTAGGCGTCGTGGACGCTCCCGCTGTCACAGGTGCCGCCCGAGGACGGGTTGTTGCACGCCTGCGGGTCGGGGAATACGGCTCTTTCGGCGGTAGGGAACCGGCGGTGCAGGTCGGCGACGATCGACGGGTCGGCGACGTTCTGGATGAGCTGGCTGCGCTGGAACCCGACCCCGAGGACCGGGTTGCGAGCGAGCTGGTCGATGCCGTCGGTGCCGTAAATGAGCCGGGCCTGCGTCGTGCCTGAGCTGAAGCTCTTCGCTCCCGGGAGGTTCTCCGGCCGGAGAGCGCCCACGACCACGACTACAGCGACGACCAGCAGGAGCACCCGCAGGGGGAGCAGCAACCCGGACCAGCGGTGGCGGTTGAAGCCCCTGGGCAGCGGCGCCAGCCCGAGTATCAGCCCGGCCGCCACGATCGATCCGACCGAGTGCGACAGCCCGATCGCGACAAGCGCCAGGGCGAACAATGACAGGCGCAGCCACCGTCGGAGGGGGACGGCGCCGTAGAGCACGGTCACGGCGAGGATCACCCCGATGAGGCCGATAGTGTCTGCCCCTTCCTGGCGGGTCGCAAGTCGGGCGCCGAGGTGCCCGTGGATCCCGGCTTGGAAAATGGCCCATGCCAGGTCGACGGAGCACGAGACGACCACCACCTTCATGATGAATCGCCGGTCGTCCGGGCGGTCGACGGCGTAAGGGACGAGCCAGACGAGTCCGAACGTCGCGGCCAGCCGGGCCCACGATACGAAGTTGCTCAGAAAGTCGTGGGGGGTAGTGGCGAGCACGGGGAGGAGTGAGAGAAGGAAGACGCCCAGCAGCGCAGCCAGCGCGGCCTGCCCGATGTCCACCCGCCTCGGGCCCTGCCGGGTCCGGATCACGACCGCCCAGACGATGAGCGCCACGAGGGGGATGTCGGTGAGCCGGAGGTTGACCCGGCCCACGGACTTAGACACGGTGTACCAGCCGATGGTCGTCGTCGCCACCAGCCCGGCGAGGCACCACCGGGGTCCGAGGCGATGGGCGAGGAACACGATGACCAGGAGCGCCGGTCCCGCGGCGAGGACGAACGGCGCGTCCCGACCCGGCAACCCGACGGCCACGACGGTCAGGCCGACCGCAACCGCCACTGCTCCGAGCAGGCGGGCGGAGTGGGCCGCCCACCGCCCGGCCCGCCCTGGGACGAGCGGCCCCCCGCTCTGCCGCCACCGGGTCGGCGCTACCCCGACGGAGGTCACCGGCCGCCTCCCCCGCACCGGATCGGAACGTCCCCGGGACCACGCCGCAAGGACCCGGGCCCAGCTGGCTGGAGGACCTCCTCGTAGATCCGGGCCATGTCCGACGCCAGGCGCTCGGGACCGAAGCGCGCCCCCGCCCGCCACGCCGCGGCCCGTCCCATGGACGACCGCAGACCCTCGTCCCCCAGCAGCCGGTCCACGGCCCGAGCCAGCTCCGACGGATCGGATCCCGTGACGAAGCCCGTCTCGCCATCGGCGATCACTTCGGGGGCGGACCCGACGCCGGTAGTGACGCAGGGGACCCCGGCGGACTGGGCCTCGATGAGCGAAACCGGCATACCCTCGTTGTCTGACGTGAGCACGACCACGTCGGAGGCGGCGTACACGCTCTCCATCTGAGAGCGCCAGCCGAGCAGGCGGAGCGGCACGCCGGCCCTCGCCGCCCGGGAGGCCAGGTCGTCGGCCAGCTCCCCGTCACCGACCGCCACGAACAGGGCTTCGGGGTGTCGGGCGGCCACGATGGCGGCCATGTCGACGAAGCGGTCCGGTCTCTTGACGGCCGTCAGCCGGGCCACAAACGACACCACCCGCCGGTCGGTCGGGAGCCCGAGCTGGTGCAGCGCTATCGGCCGGGGCGGCGGCGGTGGCAGCCTTACCCCGGGGGCTACGACCGTGTACTGGTCGGGACGCCCTATCCCCGCCGCGAGGAGGTCCCGGCGGACCTGGTCGCCCACTGCCACCAGCCTCGTAGTCCCACGGGCGAAGATTCGTTCGACGTGGACGACGCCACGGCTGACCCCGGGGGAGAAGTACCCGTTGAGAAGATGGCCGTGGAAAGTGTGAACGGTCGCCGGCACGCCGCACATGCGGGCCGCGAGTCGCCCGAGCACTCCGGCCTTGGCCGTGTGGGTGTGCACTATGTGGGGGCGGAAGTCGCGGATGGTCCCGACCAGCCCGGCCAGGGCCCGCAGGTCGTCGACGGCGTGCGGGGTCCGCCCTAGACCGGGCAGATAGGACACCTGCAGGTCGGGGGCACGCAGCGCGACGTAGTCTCCCTCTCGGGGACCGAGCGCGCCGGCGACCAGGCGCTGCTCGAAGCGCTCCGGGTCGAGGTCCCCGCTCAGGACCGCCGCCTGGAGGGCCGGGCCGCCGACGTTCAGCCGGGCGATCACCCTGAGCACCCTGACCGTGCCGGCCGGCGCCGGATCGTCAGCCAAGGGTGGTCCCGTAGAGGTCGACGGTCTGCTGGACCATGCGCTCGAGGCTGAATACTCGCGTAGCCCGGCGGGCGCCGGCCCGCCCCAGCTCGGCGCGCATGGCCCCGTCCTCCGCCAGCCGTCCGAGCGCGACGGCGAGCTCGTCGACATCGTCGGGGCGGACCAGGAGGCCGGTCTCGGGCGTGACCACCTCGGGGAGTGAGCCGACCCGGGTCGCGACCACTGGCCGGCCGGCGGCCATGGCTTCAAGTGCGGACAGGCCGAAGCCTTCGCTGAGGGCGGTGTCGCTCGTAGCAGCGCACACGTCGCAGGCGGCCATGAAGGACGGGACGTCGTCGACGAACCCGAGCAGGCGGACGGCGTCGTCCGAGCCGGCCTCCGCTCGCAGCTCTTCGAGGAGCGGCCCCGTGCCGGCGACCAGGAGCTTGATGCTCGGCCTGGTGGCACGGGCCCGCTGGACGGCCTGGATCAGGGTCCGGTGACCCTTGCCGTCTATCAGGCGGGCGGCGATCCCCACGGCCACGTCGGACGGTTCCAGCCCGAGTGACTCGCGTGCCCCGGACCGATCAGTCTGACCTTCTTGCCAGGACCGGGCGTCCAGGCCGTAGTGGATGACCCGGATCCGTTCGGGCCGGCCGAGCCCGAGGTCGACGAGGAAGGAGCGGACGTGCTCCGAGATGGCGATCCGCCATGTCGGGATCCGCCCCGCCGCCCTGGCAGCCTGGCGGAGGGGCGTGCGGCGGTAGAAAGCGGGCGTGCCGTGGGCGGACGACACCGCGGGCACCCCGGCCAGTCGGGCCGCCGGCAGGCCGTAGAGATCGGCGTGCACCAGGTGGGTGTGGACCAGGTCCGGGTCCACCCGCCGGATCACCTTGAAGATCTCGGTGGTTAGCAGCGGGTTGAAGTGGGGGCCGGCTGCGACCTTGGTGGTCGCGACGCCCGCCCGCTCCATGGGGCCGGTGAAGGCCCCGCTGTCCCCCGCGGTGAGCGCGCACATGTGCACTTCGATCCCCGTCCGGACCAGAGCGGGCAGTAGGGCCAGCAGGTGCCGTTCGGATCCGCCAATGCCCCGGACCTTCTGGATGTGCAGGACCCGCACCTCGTCTCCGTCGCAAAGCCGGACCGGGTCAGATCCGGGCCAGCTGCCCGTCCGGCCGCTTTTCATCGCGGCCGCGACCAGAGGAGCCGGGGCGGTGCCAGTCAGACAGGTCGGACACTCGCCCCGTCCGGTTGAGGACCACGCCCACCAAGGGCGCTTCCGCCTTCTGGAGCTGCTGCACGGCACGGCGCAGCCGCCGCCGGCTGCTGCCCTTCGCGCTGGTGACCAGCACGACAGCTTGAACTGTCGAGGCCACGAACAGCCCGTCGCTGAACGAAAGCAGCGGGGCGCTGTCTACGATTATGCACCTGCGGCCGGTCTGGAGCGACGATATTACTTCTGCGAAACGCCGGGAGCCCACGAGCTCGGACGGGTTGGGCGGGATGGGGCCGGCGGTCAGAACGGACAGCGACTCCACCGCCGGCACCGGCTGGAGTGCCGCTTCCAAGGGTGCGTCGCCGATGATGACCGAGGTCAGCCCCACGGAGGACCGGCATCCGAACAGCTCTGCCAGGCGGGGACGTCTCAGGTTGGCCTCGACCAGGACCACCTCCAGCCCGGCCCGGGCCAGGAGCACAGCCAGGTTCGCAGCTGTGGTGGTGGTTCCCTCGCCCGGGGTAGGGGAGACGAACTGCAGCGTGGCCCCGGCCGCGTCGCGTCCGAGGAAGTGCAGCGCGGTCCGGATCTTGCGGTAGGACTCGGCCGCGGCCGAGCCGGGCTCGCGCAGGCCGACCAGAGTGGAAGCGTTCTTCCCTGCCAGGGGTGGGACCGTACCGAGGACCGGTACGTCCGGGCCCAGCTCGAGTTCCGCCTCCTCGACGTTGGCGATGGAGTCGTCCAGGAACTCGAACAGGAAGGCGAGCGCCAGCCCAACGACCAGCCCGGCCCCGATGCCGAGGGCGAGGACCTTGGCCCGGCTGGTGCCCACCTCCGAGGCCCCCGCGGCTTTGCTGAGCACGCTGGGGCTGAGGTTGGCGGAGGCGGCCTGGGCCTGCGCTTGTGCCACCTGCTGCTGGAGGCTGAGCTGCTCTTCGAAAAGGGCGCTCCTGCGGTCCTGAAGGAACTGCTGGTTGCTACCGACGGGGACGGCGTTGATCTGGGCCGTCAATGCGTCGATCTGGGTCTGCAGCGCCTTGATCTGGCTCTGCATCGAGGGCACCGGGGCGAGCGCCTGGGCCTGCTGCTGCTGGATCGAGTAGGCGACATAGGCCTGGGCATAGTTATTGGCATCGCTGACCGCGGCCTCAGGCGTGGACCGCTCGGACGTGATGACCATGGCCCCGCTATCGCCGTCCTGCCTGCCGGCGACGGATCCGGCATCGGGGTCCTTCTTCACGACTATCGAACTGACGGCCTGGCTCTGGAGGATCTGGATGTTGGTGTCCATTACCGACGACTCGACGGCGTTCGACGGGGTGGCCGTCAGGACTTCGGCGCTCGCCTGGTACTGCTTGTGCCGGGACCCGCCCGTTTCGAACGCCACCACAACGCCGATCACCACGGCCAGGACAATCCAGTGCTTGCGCCTCCAGAGGATTCGGGCGTAGTCCCCCAATTCCACGGGGCGGGTTGCCACCTCTTGAGCGTCAGCCACCGGTCGATGCTTCCAGCGAAGGTGACAGGCGACAAGGGGCACGTCCCCCTAGGGGGACCGGTCGGACCAGCACCGCCCACGAGATCAGCCCAGCGTCGCGCACGAGATACGGTCGAGTGCCCGCTCACGCCCCAATCAGGTCGGTCTGCCAGGCGACCGTCCGGGCCAGGCCCTCTTGCATGCCCACCAGGGGTACGAACCCGAGGTCACGCCGGGCGGCGCCGATGTCGGCGGCGCTGCGGCGGACGTCGCCGGGCCGGGGCGCCTGGAACTCCGGCTCCGGGGTGTAGCCGAACAGTCCGCCCAGGACGTCCAGGACCTCCAGGAGGGAGTGAGGCGATCCCCCCGCGATGTTGTAAACCTTCCCGCTGCATTGCGGGGCGGTAGCGGCCAGGACGTTGGCCCGGAGCACGTCGTCTACGTAGGTGAAGTCTCGGCTCTGCCGCCCGTCGCCGTGTACAGGAGGTCTCCTCCGGCAAGCCAGGGCGTCGATGAACAGCGGGATGACGGCGGCGTACGCCGAGTCCGGCCTTTGCCGGGGGCCGTAGACGTTGAAGTACCGCAGGCTGACCGTCTCCAGTCCGTATAGCTCGGCGAAGACCCGGCAGTACTGCTCGGCCGCCAGCTTGGACACGGCATAAGGCGATTTCGGGTGGGACGGCGCCGACTCGGGCGTCGGAAGCTCGGCCAGGCCCCCGTACAGGCTGCTCGAGGACGCGTACACGACCCGGCGGACCCCAACCTTGCGGGCCACCTCGAGCACTGTCAGGGTCCCGTGGGTGTTGGTCCGGTCGGTCTCGAGGGGATACTCGACGGATCGGAGTACCGCCCGGTGGGCGGCTTCGTGGAACACCACTTCCGCTCCCCCGAGGGCGTTCTCGACCGCGTCGGTGTCGGTAATGTCGCCCACTACCAGCTCGGCCCCGTCCGGCACGTTCTCCCGATAACCCGTCGAGAGGTTGTCGAGCACGCGCACCGAGTGGCCGGCCTGGATCAGTCCCTCGGCTATATGGGACCCGATGAAACCGGCGCCGCCGGTGACCGCCGTCAGCATGGCCAGCCGGTCCTCTTCCCGTGCCGCGGCCCCCGAGCCGTGGCCCCGGCGTGAGATCGGCTCGCGGTCCGCAATCGCGATCGCCGGGTCGACCCGGGGACGAGCGGCGCGGGAAGTCAAGTCCGGAGCGCCGAGGCCCGGCCGTCTTCGGTTCCGGCGGGCAGGTCGACGATGACGGCGTCCTGGGTCACGGTCGGCGGCCGACGCGCTTCCTCGATTGTGTCGTCCAGGATCTCGTCGAGGCTGCGCCGAGGCTTCCACCCGGTGAGCGTCCGGAGCTTGGTGGTGTCCGGCACACGTCGACGCATGTCCTCGAAGCCCTCAGCGTAGGCCTGCTCGTAGGGCACCAGCCGGATAGTGGACGACGAGCCCGTCCGCTCGATTATGCGCTCCGCCAGCTTCAGGATGGTGATCTCCTCCGTCGACCCGACATTGAAGACGTTGCCGATGGCCCGACGGTTGTCGAGCAGCCCGACGAGAGCCGCGACCACATCGGCGACGTGGAGAAAGCAGCGGCTCTGGCAGCCGTCTCCGTACACGGTGAGCTGCTCCCCGGCCAGGGCCTGGCGGACGAGGTTGGGGACGACCATCCCGTAGGCCGGGCTCTGGCGCGGCCCGACGGTGTTGAACAGCCGGGCCACGATGGAGGGAAGCCCACGCTCGCGGTGGTAGGTGATGGCGAGGATCTCATCCACGGCCTTCGCCGTGCTGTAGGCCCATCGGGCGACTGTCGTCTGCCCCAGGATACGGTCGGCCGTTTCGGCCAGCACCGAGCTCCCGTTCTTGCCGTAGATCTCTGACGTGCTGGCCACCAGGATGGGCCGCTGGTACCGGTGGGCGGCAGCGATCACCACCTCTGAGCCTCGCAGGTTGGTGGTGAACGAACGGAGCGGCTGCTCGACTATGAGGCGGACCCCGACCGCGGCGGCCAGGTGGACGACGACGTCGCAAGCGTGGACCAGCTCGTCGACGACCAGTTCGTCGCGGACCGAGCCGGTGACCACCCGCAGCCCGGGGTGGTCCGCCACGAGGGCCAGGTTGTCCAGGCGTCCGGTCGATAGGTCATCGACGACGACGACGCGGTCGCCCCGGCGCAGCAGCTCCTCGGCGAGGTGGGAGCCGATGAACCCGGCTCCCCCCGTCACCAGGTAGGTCAAGGGCTCGGCGCGGAACAGGTGGGTCGTGGACGGGTTCGCCGGGGGACTGCCTGCCATTTCGTGTTCAGCCCTCCTGTCCCTGGGCGTTGTCGCCGATCGGGGCCTCGCCGGCGGGGTGCGGGTGGCCGGGAGCCCCGGCGCCGGGCGAATATACGGTGGTTCCGGTCCTCTTTTCCTGGGGGAACATCCCCTAGGCGCTGGCAGGGCCCGCCGCCTACCTAGGGGATGGACCCCCTATGTGGCCGCCACGGATAGCGGCGAGACTTCGAGGGAGAAGGGAGCGGCATGACGCATCTGCCCTGGTGGGCCTACCTGATCGTCTTCGCGGCCCCGCTGCTGCTCACCGTCGTCCTGACGCCGGTGGCGCTGCACACGGCCCGCCGCTTCGGAATCCTGGACGTGCCCAAGGAGAACAAGGCGCACCGGTCGCCGGTACCGTACCTGGGTGGTGCGGCGATCGTCGCCGCCTTCTCGGTCATCGTAATGGGGGCTGCCATCATCAGACCGCCCGACAGCGGGCTGCTGAACCTGGCAGCCATCCTGGGGATGGCGCTCGGCCTGGCCGCGATGGGAGTGGTCGACGACATCCGAACCTTGAGCCCGTGGCTGCGCTTGGGCGCGGAGATCCTGGCCGGGTTCGGGGCCTGGGCGATAGGGTTCCGGGTCGACCTGCTGCCCGGCCCGCTGGACCTCGTCGCGACAGTCGCCTGGGTCGTGGTAGTGACCAACGCCTTCAACCTGCTCGACAACATGGACGGCCTTTCGGCTGGCGTGGCCGCCATCGCGGCGGGCTTTCTGTACGTGGTGGCGTTTCTCAACGGTCAGTTCCTCGTGGCCAGTCTGTCCCTGGCCCTGGCCGGATGCACGGTCGGGTTCCTGCGGCACAACTTCTACCCGGCCCGGATCTACATGGGTGACGCCGGCAGCCTCTACCTGGGGTTCCTGATGGCGGTGCTCAGCCTTCGTCTGCGCACCCACGCCGACTTGCGCCTGAGCGTCTTCATCCCGCTCCTGGTGCTGGCGGTGCCGCTGTTCGACACCACCCTGGTGGTGGTCTGCCGGCTCCGCCACGGGCGCAACCCGATGCAGGGTGGGCAGGACCACGTGAGCCACCGGCTGGTTCGCCTCGGCGTCCCCGTGCCGGCCGCCGTCAGCCTGATCTACGGGGGCGGCATGGTCGTGGGCTGGCTGGCCATCATAGACATGCGGATCGACCGGGCCAGCGGGTTGATGCTGGTCGGATTGGCTCTCGCCGTCGCGTTCTTCCTGGGGATCCTCCTGGCTCTCGTGCCGGTTTACCGCGTGGCGTCTCCAGCCGACCACACTCAACTCCCCCTCGACCTCACCGACCAGCCTCAAGCGGTGCCCGAGCCCAGCCCGGTCGCCACCGCTGGGATCGCCATCCCACCCCTTGTGGAGACGTTCGGGGCTCTCCGGTGGCCCGCCCGCCGGGCCGGGCCGGCAGCCCGGGCCGAAGGGGTCACCTCGAATGGATCGACTTAGCCCGGCTAGGGAGTATTACCTACTGCGCCCCCCGAATCCCCTCGTTACAGTCGGCCGCGTCGCGAGCACGAAAGGGCCGGCGCTGATGCGCAAGAACGCCAAGCGCAACCGGGTCGTCATCATCGGCCAAGGCTACGTGGGGCTCCCCCTCGCCATGAATGCGGTTGAGGCGGGCCACACCGTGGTGGGGTTCGACGTCGACGAGGAGCGGGTGAAGTGCCTCGAGGTGGGGGAGTCCTACGTCGAGGATATTCCCGCTGAGACGATCCAGTCGGCCCTGGCGACGGGTCGGTTCCACCCCAGCTCCCAGGCCCGTTCTCTCGGCGGTTTTGACTTCGCCATCGTCACCGTCCCGACCCCGCTGCGCGAGGGCATCCCCGATCTGTCCTACATCGAGGACTCGGCTGCACTGCTGGCCCGCTATCTCCGCCCCGGTGCGTGCGTGGTCCTCGAGTCGACGACCTACCCCGGAACGACCGAGGAGCTGGTGTGTCCGATGTTGGAGGAGGGCTCGGGGCTCACGGTCGGCACCGACTTCTTCGTCGGCTACAGCCCCGAGCGCATCGACCCGGGCAACAAGAAGTGGACACTCACCCGGACCCCGAAGGTCGTCTCCGGAGTCGACGAAGCGTCCCTCGCCGTCGTCAAGGGCTTCTACGACACGCTGGTGGACAGGACGATCCCGGTGTCGCGCCCCGCTGTCGCCGAGATGACGAAGCTTCTGGAGAACACCTTCCGCCACGTCAATATCGCGTTGGTCAATGAGCTCGCTATGTTCGCCTCCGACATGGGCATCGACGTCTGGGAAGCAATCGGGGCGGCGTCAACCAAGCCGTTCGGGTTCATGCCCTTCACGCCCGGGCCCGGGGTCGGCGGCCACTGCCTGCCCATAGACCCGTCGTACCTGTCCTGGCGGGTCAAGCGCCGCCTCGGCCACAGCTTCCGCTTCGTCGAACTGGCCAACGACGTCAACGACCACATGCCGGACTATGTGGTGCGGCGCCTGACCTCGGGCCTGAACCGCCGCCGGCAGGCCGTCAACGGGTCGCGTATTTTCCTGCTCGGCATGGCCTACAAACGCAACACCAGCGACTCGAGGGAGTCCCCCGCCATGGTGGTCGCCGAACGCCTGGTGGCGCTCGGGGCCGATGTCGTGGCGGCCGACCCCCACATCCCGAGCGGCGTGTGGCTGCCGTGCCCGCGGGTGCGACGCGACCCCGGAGGAAGCAGCGTCGGCCGACGCCGTCGTGTTGCTCACCGACCACGACTCGTTCGACCTGCACTCCCTGGCCGACGCGGCACGCTACTTCCTTGACACGCGCCACCGGGTTAGTGGCAGCTCGGTGGAACACCTCTGACGACGACCACAGCAAACGGGCCCACGGCCGTCCGGGCCGGGCGCCGGCGGTTCAACCGGCGGCGCCCCTCCATCCCGGGGGTCCGATCAACTGGTCCGCCAGACCGGCACGGACCGAGTCCTTCCCGGTCAGGCCGAAGCTCATGGCGACGGTGATCGCCTGAGCCTGGGTGCGTACCCCGAGCTTCTCGAATACCCGGATCTTGTGGTTCTCGACCGTCTTGACCGCCACCCCGAGCTCGAGGGCGATGGCCTTTGTGGCCAGGCCCTTGGACATGGCCCGAAGCACGTCCTGCTCCCGTTTGGTGAGGATGCCGAGACCGAGGTCGACCCTGTCAGAGAGCCTGGTGCGGTAGCCACGCCACTGCCGCAGCATTATCGCCGTGGCGGTATGGTCGATCGAAGCTGCCCCCCGCGCCACGGCCAGGATGCCGGTGACGACCTCGTCAGGGGTGGCGTCGCGTGACATGTACCCGTGGACACCCCGGCCCAGCAAGGCGGTGAGCCGCTCCGGGGAACCGTCAGGAGTGGTGACAATGAGCCGACCACCTTTCCGCAGGATGTGCGGCACTACATCGTCCAGGCCCTGGTGCCCGAGACGATCCGAGGCGACCACCACGGCGGGGGAGTGCCGGTCAAATGCGGCCAGCAGCTCCTTGGCGGTTGCCGCACACGCTACCACCACGATCCCGCGGGCGGCGCAGGCCGTCGCCAGGATGTCGCGCTGCAGAGCGTCGTCCTCTGCGATGACCACCTCGACCCCAGACCGCTCCCGCGGTGGTCGGTCGCGATAGCTGACCAGGAGCTCGTCCTCGAGCTCCAGGTCGTGCGTCGAGTCGATGAGGTCCACCTCCAAGGCGGCGGCGACGGCGTGCGACTGATTCTGCACCCCCAGCTTGCGGAAGATCCGCTGCTTGTGATTCTCGACCGTCTTGCTGCTGATCCCGAGGCGTATGGAGACCTCGCGGCAGGTGTAGCCCGCGCCGATCAGACGGAGTATGGCGATCTCCCGGGCGGTCAGATGGAGCGGCCGGGCGACCTCCATGTCGACCACGCCTAGCCGCGGGGGCTGGTTCTTGAGGGCGTCTTCAATTCCAGCCACGACGCCCGCTATGCCGCGCGAGTGTGGCACCAGTACCGACAGGCCGGTCCGCCGTACCCGCTCCAGCCGGCCCTCGTCGCAGGAGTCGGCGTAGGTGCCGACGAAGCGCAGCCCGGGCACCTCCCGCTGGAGTCGGTGGGCCACCCGACACGGATCCCAGGCGGCTATGTCCACCTCGAGGATGACGAGGTCGGGGCGGCGTTCGGCGCACAGCCGGGGCAGGTCCTCGCCGGTCTCGGCCGTCCCGACGACGATGACGCCAGGAGCCTCCGAAAGGTGACAGTTGAGCCCCTCCCGGAAGAATCGACGTCGCTGCTGGATGACTACGCCTGTGCTCATTGGTTCACCGACCTGGGGTACCCACGCTGAGGCCCCACGACTACGATGCGCGCGAAGCCCGGCTGATACACGTGTTTCAGCACGGGAGTATTCGGGACCAACACCTCTTGTGGGAGTCTAGGCCACCACTCGGAGGAGTCTCCGCAAGATGTCCTGACACTATCCGTGTCTGGCTTCGAAGCCACTCGCCATGCCCCTCCGGGCCTTCTTGGTTTCCTCGTCGAAGAAATCAGGAGACCTCCCTCTAGACCAAAGGCTATCGCTGATTATTCCCCATCGTGCCGGGTGGTCCCAAAAGTATCGTTTTGCTCACGAAGGCTTTACCTCGGATGAGCGATGGAACCGAGGAGCCGATGTCGACCCCTAGGTCCCCCTTCACCTGCACCTCCAACTCCGGGACAAGTCGCCTTCTCCGCGGGGTGATACCCCCTACAGCGGAGGGTCGGAGGGTGGTAGGACTGGTCCATGCTCATCCGCAGGCGGCGACCCACCAACGCGTCACCGCCTGGCGACGGCGGGGACGAGCTGGGTCGGACGGTCGCCCGTACGGTCTGGCGGCTGGCGTACGCCCTCACCCAGGAGGACGAGGCCGCCGGAGCTATCACGACAGCCGTGCTCGGTCGATTGCCACCCTGGAGGACCGGCTCCTCCGTCAACCAGCTGGAGCACGGCTGGGCCGCGTTTATCGACCTGATTGCGGACACGACCGAAGCGGCAGCCCTTCACATCTACAGCCCCTCCGATCGGCGACAGCCGGCTTCCGCGGATTCCGACCCGGCCCGGGCCGCCCTGGCGAGGGCCTTCGGGCGCCGGTTGTCGTGGTCGCTGCAAGCCCCGCTCTGGGCCGTCGACGTGGAGGGGGTTCCCGAAGCGCCCGTCTGCCGCCGGCTGAACGTGACGCCCGGACGACTGGAGGCGGCCCGGGCCGACCTCAGGCAAGCCTATCTGGACGTGCGCGACGACCTGCCCCCGGAGTGCCGCCGGCGGCTCCAACTCGAGGCCGTACCCGGTTCCGGGCTCGACGAGGACCGGCGGGCCGTCTGCGGGGACGACTGCCCGGTATGCGGGTCAGAGCGGCGCCGGATGGCTGAGCTCGGAGCAGCGCTGTCCGAACTCTCGGTACCTCTCCCGCCGGCGGCGTGGGAGCGAGCCCGGGCGGTCCTGGTCGCTTCCCGACTCGTGCCGGAGGCTGAGCCCGTGCGCGTCCAGGACGAACCGGGCTCTTCCACCGCGCCCGGAGAGCAGGCTCCCGATGACGTCGTTGCTGACGAGCGTGCCCCCGATTTTGTCGTGGAAGCGGGAGTGTCTGAGGGGGCGATGGACCGGGGCGGACCCGACGTCACGGAAGCGGTGATACGGCCGGGGAGCACCCCGCGGATTATGCGGGCCAACCTGATAAGGGGCGCGCTCGTCGTCAATCCCCGACGGGATCCAGGTGCGGAGGCAGAAGCGGAGCGGGCTCTCGTAAGCGACGGGGATTCCCGGGAGTCCCAGTCGGCGATCTTGGCCGACCGGCAAGACCCCCTGTCCGAACCCGACCCGGCCGAGCCGGACGCTTCCTCTCAACTCGACGTTGAGGTTCCCGGCGGGGGATCGACCGCGGCGCCTGGGCCGGCGGCCCGCACCGGACAATCGTCAAATGGGGACGCCGTCTCCCCGGCGGCCACGGAGCACGCTGGCCCGGTGGATCTCACTGGCCCGGTGGATCTCACTGGCCTGGTGGATCTCACTGGCCCGGTGGATCCCTCCGTCCCGGTCAGGCGAGGAGCCCGCGTAGGAAGTCCAGGTGTTCGGCTGCGGTGGCGACGGGATTGACTCCCCGGGTGGCTTCCATGGTGATCAGTCCCTGATACCCGATCGCCCCCAGTGCCGCCAGCGCCGGACCGAAGGGCACCCTTCCGGTGCCGAACCGCACGTTTTGATCGGCGAGGTCCCGGTCTTTGGCGTGCAGGTGGATGACCTTCGGGCCCAGGAGTTGCAGCTCGCTGGCCACCTCGTAGCCGAACGCCGTGGCGTTGCCGACGTCGTAACAGAGCCCGACGGCTGACGATCCCACCTGGTCCAGGAAGTCCAGGCAGCCGCGAGCCGGAAGGCTCACCTCGACGGCCACGGCAGTGCGGGGGTGCAACGCTTGGACCAGGTCACGCAGAGCCCGGACGGTCGAGCGGGTGTCTTGGTCCCGCAAGTCGCTGGCCTCCAGGAGAGGGACGACCACGACGTCCACTGGTAAGACCTCCAGCACCGGGCGGAGCCGCCGGCCCAGGTCTTCCCAGATGCCGTCGAAGGGGCGAACCAGGGGCTCGTTCACGCACAGGCAAGGCACCGCCACCCCGGCGCCGGCGGCCACGCTCACCAGCTCGGACCGCCCCTCGGCTGTCCACATCGGGTTGCCGGGATCCCACACCTTCTCGGCCACCAGCTCGATGTGGTGCAGTCCCAGCTGCCCGGCCGCCGTGAACTCTTCCCTCCAACGAGGGCCGGGCGGGCAGTCAAGCATTCCCGTCGCCGACGGGACGAGACGGCCCTGCATGATGCCGACTCGTTGGGCGAGCGCCTCGCGGAGGTCGTCCACGGCGCCTGTCACCTCGACCCGGTACCGGCACCGGCACCGGCCAGGAGCTGCTCCGTCCGTTCGACCAGGGAGTGCACCAGCACCAGGTGGCACTCCTGGATCGACTGAAGGTCATCGCTCGGCACGGCCAGGACGTGCGTGCAGATCTGGTGCAACGGCCGGACCCCGGGCCCGAGCAGGCCGACGGTCACGAGGCCCCGGGCCCGGGCGGCCTCGACCGCGCCCACCAGGTTGGCGGAAGCGCCGCTGGTCGACAGGACCACCAGGACGTCGCCCGGGTTCCCGATGGCCTCCACCTGCCGCGGCGAAGATCCGCTCGTAGCCGTAGTCGTTGCCCAGCGCGGTCAGCGTCGAGGTGTCTGCGTGCAGGGCGACGGCAGGCAGGGGGCCGCGCTCACGCGAGGGGGATAGACGCCCGATCAGCTCGGCGGTCAGGTGCTGGGCCTCGGCCGCGGATCCGCCGTTACCGGCCGCCAGTAGCTTCCCCCCAGACCGGAAGCTGACAGCCAGGGCCGCGGCCGCCGCTTCGAAGGGGCCGCTCAACCCGTGCAGGCCCTCCAGCGCCCGGCGCAGGGAGTCGGCGCGGTCACCCAGCACCGTCACGGTGGGTCACTCCGCGGTAGCTCGGCGAGCCGGTCGATGAGGGCTACGGCCTCGACCACGACGCCGCGTCCCCCCGCGTGACGAGCACGTGGTCGGCGGCGGCCTGCGCTGCGGCCGTCGCGTCGGACGGCGCGAGTCCGATGCCAGCGGCCTCGAGGGCCGGCACGTCACGGTCGGCGTCCCCGATGTAGCACGTCTCCTCGAGGCGCGTCCCGAGCCGGCCCGCGAGGTCCTGCGATCCGCGGAGCTTGTCCGTGGCCCCGAACACGGCATCGTCGATACCGAAGCGTCCCGCCACCAGGTCGGATGCCCGGCGTATCCTCCCCGCTCAGGACGGCCAGCCGCAGCCCGCGCCGGCGCCATCCTCCCACGGCATCGAGGTCGTGGAAGTGGACCGAACGGGCCTCCTGCCCGTCCGGCAGCAGAAGGACGGTTCCGTCGGTGAGAACCCCGTCGACGTCGAGCACGAGTAGTTGCACCGCTGAAGGGCCCGACCCGCCCATCGGCGACGCCATCGACACGAGGCCGAATCGTCGCCCGCGGACCGCAGCGGCGGGACGGCCGGCGCCGACGCGTCGGTTCCGACGGTAACGTGCCCGACGAGAACCAGCAGATGGGCACCCACCGCCATTCGGCGCCTCCCACTTCCGGGCCCACGGGCCGGGCGCGCCCGGGGCGTCTGCTCGTCCTGAACCTGGCGGTCGACGACGACGACCCCATCCTCGGCTTCTGCACTGACTGGATTCGGGCGCTCGCCGACCGGGTGCCGCAGGTGGACGTCCTCACCATGCGGCTCGGTCCCTGCGACCTGCCCTCGAATGTCCGCGTCTACTCGGCCGGCAAGGAGAGGGGGTGGTCCGAGCCGCGTCGGCTGCTCGAGTTCTACCTCCAGCTGGGTCGCCTCCTGGCCGGGCCGGGCTATGCGGGGTGCTTCGCCCACATGCAACCGCTGTTCGCCGTCCTCGGAGCCCCGTTGCTCAAGCTCCGCCGGATTCCCGTAACCCTGTGGTACACCCACAGGGAGACGACGCTGCGCCTGCGCGCCGCCGTGCGTGTCTCCGATCGGGTGGTCAGCGCCGACCGGACCAGCCTCGGCGTCCCCACGACCAAGCTCGTCGTGACAGGGCACGGCATCGACACCGACCGCTTCGTCCCTGCGCCCCGGCCCGGCTCGCAGTTCCGCCTCCTCGTCGTCGGCCGGATCGCACCGGTAAAGAGGCTCGAGCTGCTGGTGGAGGCGGTCTCCCTCCTCGAGGGCTCCCTGCGTCGGGGACCTCGAGGTGCGCCTCGTCGGGCCGACCGACCCCCCGAACACCGGTTACCGAGCCGGCTTGCAACGCCGGGCTCAACAGCTGGGTGTCGGCTCCGTCTTCACCTTCGTAGGACCGCTCACGGGTGAGCAGCTTGTATCCGAGTATCAGGCTGCCGGCAGCCTGGTCAGCCTGACCGGCCCGGGTACGTTCGATAAGTCCGTCCTCGAGGCCATGAGCTGCGGGGTCCCGCCGATCACCATGAACCCCGCCTTCGCCCCGCATCTGGCCGCCGCCGGAGCGCCCCCGCCGATCGCCGACGGCGACGTCCCCTCGCTGGCCCGAGCCGTGGCCGCGGCGCCGGCGATCCCGGTGGACGCGCGGACCGAGATGGGACGGGTTCTCGCGCGATCAGGTGGTGCGCTCTCACTCGCTGCGACGCCTGATCGACCTTCTCGTGGACCGGGTGCTCTTTCCGCGGAATCCGCTCGACGGTGATGATCATGCGGCTCCGGCCGGCACCCGGTGGTCCGAAGGCGGCCCGGCCCGGCCGTAGCGATGAGTCTTGTTGTGCGGTGGTAGCCGCGGGAACCGGTTCTCAGGGAACGGAACGTTCCGGACGGTCGCCGGCGGGCCGGCCGCGGGCCGCCCCCGGATACGATCTCCTGGAGTACAGCGCCACCATCCGTTCGGCCTCCTTGCCGATCCGCAGATTGCGGGTGACGGCCAGAGGGCGCTCCCACGGCGAGCCGGGAACCGTGACGACCGAGATCACGTCGATGGGAAACCGACCCTGCTGCCAGCCGATGATCTCTTGGGAGACGCAGACCAGGTCGGAGGAGAGGCAGTGCTTGCGAAAGCACGCTGCGCTGGCGGTCTCGTCCCGCCAGTGGACCTCATCCGGGACGGCTCCCCAGTCCGCCAACTTCGACCGGAGGCGGCGAGGGAGCCGATGGGACAGCCGGCTGCTCAGCGGGTGGGCGCCGAGGTTGGAGTGGTGGATAAACGCTACGCCCGTGGGCCGCAGGATGGCGCGGAGCTGGTCGAGGTACCGGGCCAGGACCCGGTCGGGGGCATGTACCAGGGAATCGAAGCTGAAGACGAAGTCGATGGCTTGCGCTGGCAGGTCGAGCGACTGGCCGTCGTTGACCTGGTAGCGGATGTTGGCGGCGTCGGCGAACCGTTGCCGGCAGTGGTCGATGCAGTTCTGGGCCAGGTCGACGACGGTCAGCTCGAGGCAGAGGTCCTTCAGATACTGGGTCCAGCGGCCGTATCCGGGTCCGATCTCCAGTATCGAGTCGGCAGGCAGGAAGGCATGGATCCGTGGCCATACCGCCCCCGCCCAGAACCCCGGGGTGTCGCCCCACCACCGGGACCAGTCGTCGCCCTCTTCGGACCAGTCGAACGAGCCGGTCCAGAGCATCCGGTTGAGCTCGAGGTCTGGCATGCGAAGGGTCCTGACTCCGGGGCGCCTCGATCCCGGAAGGAACCCGGAGCCGTCCCCCGATCATAATTTTGGCGGGGCCTCCATCGGAACGGTGGATCCCCCTGGGTGAGCACGCGAGTTCATAGACAAGGGGATCCATTTATGACCACTACATGGCGATAGCTGCACCTTCAACAACGCTCACGGGACTGACCCCTGAGCGCTCTTGGGGTGATCTCGGAACCTGATTGAGCTGGGTAGACGTGTCACCTTCCACCGCGAGCTCCACTCTAGTTTCCGGACTGCTTGAAGGTCCCTTTCAGCGGGCGGCGGCCAGGGTGGCAGCGATATGGATGATCTGATCTTCCTGGCCGCCGACGAGGCGTTGACGGCCGCACTCCAGGAGGACCTGGGCGCCGGACGCCGTAGCGCTGCGCCGCTTGGTAGGCGTGCTCAGGAAACTCGAGTACACCCCCGGAGTAGCCCATGATCAGCGGACGGGTCCGTGGTTACCGTGCCGATCCAACGCTCGCAGTGAGCATTCGGTTTGGAACAACTCATCAGGATTGCCGGGGCACGGACACCCGATGGAGGCGGCAGATCAGCTCGACGGTCTCGGCCACAAGGGCTGGTCGCCCGCACCGTCGGTGCGGGTAAGTCCAGCGTCGCCTCACGAGCGCCCGGTGCCAGGAAAGGATCGTCTTGGGCGTGACGAGGAACCCGCCCCAGCGTTGCCTTGGAATCACGAGGGCGAGTGGCGCCGAGCTCTTGCTCGATCCGACCAGGTGAAGCGAGGGCGCCCCGCCTGCCGGCCAAGAACTCCGAGTTGGTGGCGCAGCACCAAGATCTCGGCGTCCTTGGCGACGGGGTCCATGCGATGGACTCGGGCAACGTCGAGCCGGCGACCGACCAGGCGGTAGAGGAGCGACAGGCACACGGCGGGCGAGCCTGATCGTCCGCGTCGTCGCTGGTCAAACCGGACATCGAGTTTGTTGGACCCTTCAGGTCCTGTTCTGTCGCCGAGATCGCGCTCTCGTCAACCATGGCCGGTACTCATTTCTCGGGGGGGCCTAGACGTCGACAGCCGATAACCGAACACGTGCGGTCGCTACAGGTCTAGCACCAAAGAGTTGGCCCCGATATTTTCGAACCGGGTGACTGGAGGCGACTCCCGTACGCGCCGTTCCGCACCGGCGAGACCTCGACCGCGGTTGGATTTTTGCGAGCATGTTATGTATCGGCTCGAAGAGGTTCTCGAGTGGTGGCTACGTCCAGGCCGGGCCGTCGCAGCGGTGCACCACGTCGATAGCCGCGGGCGCCACTCGCTTGCCGACGTTGTTGTAGATGAGCTGCTCCCGGTAGGTCCAGATCAGCGCGGCCTCGACCGCCATCACCAGGTCGAAGGGTACGTAGGCGACGAAGAGTTGGTTGCCCGACCCATGCATGGCGGCGTCGAGCGCCCAGGCGTTGCCGCCCCGGTATCGGACGTTGAGACCGAAACTGGCCTTGCCGACCCTCAGTGGTCGACCCGCGGCATCCGTCTGGACGTAAACGCACGGTTCGGCGCCGAAGTCGCGACGGGCCTCGGTCAGACGGCTGTAGCGATGCCAGGCGAGCTCGACGACGGACATGGCGCATTCTTATCGCCGCCAAACAGATGGGGGAGGGCTGGACCCCTCCCGGGAGGTCGTCATCCCGGCGGAAGAGAACAAAGACATCATCGGACCGCGAAAGCGTCTGGGCTCCGAACAGGGCAGAGGCCTTCTGCGCCGTGTTTGGCGCGGACGCTGGAAGTGCCGATATGCGTGCGTTGGGCCGGTGCGGTACTCGTATTATCAACCGTACATTCTGTGTTGCCCCGGTTGACATCTCGGGGACGGGAGCCGGGAGTGGGTGAGCGCGTACCTAGGGGGCAATCGCACTCCCACGAGCAAACATGCGGCCCGCGAGCCCCATGCTGGCCAGGTACGCCATTATGGACACCCTTCGAAAGCGCGCCTTTAGCCTGAGTGAGACCTGAACAGGTATGGACGTCGTGCCGGCTCAGCGAGGATGCCGAAGGGCGGTCACGCGCTCCTCGACCAGCTTGTCCGCGACTGCTCGCGGCCGCTCGCGCACGGCCGAGCAACAAGTTCGCCCTCTCGGCGTCACCGGGGTCGTTCCTCGCCAGGAGCATCCGTGCCCACCAGAGGTTGGTTTGCGCCTGGGCGTACTGCATCCCGCCACGGGCGTTGAGCTCGTCGCCTCAGTGAAGTAGCGCTCAGCGTCGTCGTATTGCCCGAGGACGGTGGCGAAGCCCCCGAGGTACATGGCGATGGGCTCTCTTGACGTGACGCCCTGGCAGGGCACCTGGTCGTGGTAGGCGGCGAGGAGGGCGAAGAGCTCCTCGGCGCGCTCGGGGAGGTGGAGCTGGACCGCCACGCTGGCGTAGCTGATGATGCCGTCGAACCACGTGCTGTCCATGGGGAGGTGGTCGCCGCGTGCTGCCGGCCCGCGTCGAGGCGCTGCCGAGCGATCGCCTCCTGACCGGCTTCATGGTCAGCCCAGGTGAGGACCGCCTCGTACACCGGCATGCCCGGGTTCTGCTGTGCGACGTCTGCGATAAGGCCGACGAGCTCGGCCAGGCGCCCCTGCTGATCACGAGCGACCATGAGCTGGCTGCCGTAGAACATTGAAGGCATCGGGCTGCCCGCTCGCGCTGCCTACCTCCAGCGCTCGCGTTAGCGAGCTCCTCGGCAGGCAGTTCCGGTTCACCCCACCGGAGGGCACGGGTGGCCTCTTGGAACGTCGTCACCCACACCATGGTCGGCTCCCGGAGTCGGGTGCTGATGGCCTGCTCGACGGCCAGGCAACGCTCCGCCAAGTTAAAGTCGCCGGCGGCGGTGGCATCGACGAACCCCCAGCCCGCAGACCAGAACTGGCCGAGGGGATCACCAGTCTGATCTGCGATCTCCATGGCCTCGCGCATGTCTGCGAGCTGGCCCCCGAGCGTGGAGGGGACCCGCAAAGGGAGGCTGCAATCATTGATCACCGTGACAAGGGTGGCAGGGTCGTGAAGGCGACGGGCCATCGCTTTGGCGTCGTGGGCGAGAGCAAGGCGCTCCTCGAGGGGTCGGTAGGAGAGTTCGGAACACAGCCGGGCCAACAGGCGCGCCCGTTCGGGGCTGTCGGCATCGCCGACCGCTCGCAGTGCCGCACGGAGCACCCCAACGCGATCGGCGTCGACGTCCCCGCTCACGATCGTCATCCCGCGGTAGTTGGCAACGGCGGCGGAGACCAGGCGGGTGGTGTCGCCGGACGTCTCGGCGACATGGGCTGCCTCTAGCAGCGTGGAACGGAACTGGGCGTCGCCGACTTGACGTTGGGCGGTGCCGAGCCCGATGAGCAGGTCAACGCGCAGTGTGTCGTCGGCTGTGCCGACCAACTCGAGGGCTTGTGTGAACCACCGCAGCGCCTCGTCGGGGGCCAACGAGGCGAGCGCAGCCTCCCCGGCTTGGCACGCGTAGGCCACCGCCTTGTCAGCGTCCGCGGGCCGCGTGGCGAGGAGGTAGTGACGGGCGATTTCCCCGGCACGGTTACCCGGGGTCGGACCGACCAGCTCCTCGAGCGCCTCAGCGACTTGCCGGTGCAGTCGCGCCCGGCGCGTGGCCCCAGGTCCTCGTAGATCGTGTGCTGGACCAGGGCATGGCTGAACGTATAGCGTCCCGGCGGCCCCGGGGCCTCCCGGACCAGGGCCGCGGCGTGCGCCTGCTCGAGCAGGTCGATCAGCCCGTCCTCGTCGATGTCCGTGACCCCGGCGGCCAGCTCTAGCTCGAAGTCGCGGCCGATGACCGCAGCCGCCGACAGCGCTTTTATGGCCACGTCCCCCAGCCGTCCCACCCGCGCCCCGATGACCTGGCGCACGCTGTCGGGCAGGGCGCTCTCATCGCCCGGCACCGCCGCGGTCCAGCGACCGGTGGCGTCGCGGACGATGGCGCCGGTCTCGGCCAAGTGGCGGAGCACCTCGGCCACGAAGAACGGGTTGCCATCGGTGTCGCGGTACACGGCGTGCGCCAGGGCAATGCCATCGTCATCGAGAGTATGGCCGGCCGCCAACTCCATGAACGAGATCACAGCCGTGTCGTCCAGCCCGCTCAAGGGGACGACCGTCACGACTGGTTCGCGCCACAGAGCGGCGAGTGTGTCGGTGAGAGGGTGCGCCACTGAGAGTTCCGCGTCCCGGTAAGTGCCAGCGATGAGGAGGCGCATCGAGGCACTGTGGGCCACCAGGTGGCGCAGCAGTTGGAGGGTCGGCTTGTCTGCCCAGTGGATATCGTCGAGCACCACCATGACGCCGCGTTCAGCGCTCGCTGCGTCCAGCAACGCCGCCACGGCCGCAAAAAGCAGGTAGCGCTCGGTATCGGCGTCGGTCGTGGCAGGCGGCGGCAGAGGCGCCACCCGCAAGCCGAGCGCCGGCACGAGGCGGGCAAGCTCGGCGCCGTGGGCCTCGACGTGACGCCGCAACAGTTGTTCGTCGGCATGGGCCACGTAGTGGCTGAGCGCCTCAGCCAACGGCGCGTACGGGACGCCCATCCCCTCATCGCATCTGCCCAGTAGGACGACCATGCCATCGTCATGTGCGGCCCGAGCGGCCTCCGCCACAAGCGTGGTCTTGCCTTGGCCGGACTCGCCAGCGACCAGGACGACCTCGCGGCCCTCCCCGGTCGCCACTCGCTTGGCTGCCGCGCTCAACAACGCCAGTTCCGTCCCGCGACCGAGCACACCGACCGCCGGCCCGTGGGCCAACCGCGACGGCAGGGGCACCGCGCCAGTGCCGACACCGGTGGCAATCGGCTCCCAAACCAGTTCGAAGGCCTCCAACGGCTGCGGCAGCCCCTTCAGGGCGAGCGCTCCGACAGCGAGGAAGGTGTGTGCGCTCCGCCGCCCAGCGGTCGCTCGCGCCAAGGCGGCGACAAGGACCTGCCCGCCCTTGGCCTCAGAGCACAGCCGCGCCGCCTCCACCACGGCATCCCCAAAGTAGTCCTCAGCCTCGCGAGTCACCTCCCCGCAGCTCACCCCCACCCGCAGGCCTACCGGGACGCGCGCCGCACGGTTGTGGGCGTCGACAGCCTGCTGCATGGACACCGCGCAAGTCAGCGCCGCCGACGCCAACCGCGAGACGACCATCAAACCGTCGCCGAGGTTCTTCACCTCGGAAGCCCCAGCTACGGTGATCGCCTCGCGAAGCAGCGCAAAGTGCGTGCGCCGGAGGTCGTCCGCCTCCGCGGCAGACATGCTCGCAGCGAACGCGGTAGAACCCACCATGTCGGTGAACAGCACCGTCACCTGCTCGGCGTCGGCCATGGCACCCCACGTAGCTCCTCGCCCAACCGTACCCGACTCGCTGTCGCCCCGCACAATGTACAACGGCGGCCGACACATCGATCGCACGGGTAGCACCGGACGGCGCTGGCCGTCAGATCGAGCAGGCAACGAGAAGTGCCGTTCCGCGCTGGTTCGGCGACCTCGGGGTTTCGGATTATCGAGCAGCGGTTCTGAGTGGAGCTGTACGTGTAGCGCCGGAGCAGAAGTTGGCAGGCGAATGCCAAATTGGCGACACTGTGGCATGAGCGAACTCAAACGTTGGGAATCGATCATCATTTCCCGCTCCCCCGAAGAGCTCTATGACATGGTCTCAGACGTCACTCGCATGGGGGAGTGGAGCCCGGTCTGCAAGGTTTGTTGGTGGGACGAGGGTTCCGGCCCCGAGGTGGGGTCATGGTTCACAGGCCGAAACGAGTTGCCGGAGCGGACCTGGGAGACGCGTTCTCAAGTCGTTGTCGCCGACCCCGGCCGCGAGTTCGCTTTCCTTGTGGGAGGAAAGTTCGCTCGCTGGGGCTACACGTTCGCTCCTGTGGAAGGCGGAACACAGGTGACAGAGTCGTGGGAGTTCCTTCCCGATGGGATCGCAATGTTCAAGGAGCGGTTCAAGGCTGACGCCGAGTCCCAGATCGATAACCGAAGTGAAGCCGCGCGATCAGGTATTCCTGCCACGTTGCGGGCGATCAAGCGGTCTGCGGAAGCTCGATAGGCCGGGCAGGTGAGCGCCGCGCTCTGACGCCGGGAGCCGACCGAGGTGGGATCTACTTGGGCTCACCCTGGTACGGTTCGGTTTGCCCTCTGCGGTCTTGGAGCTTGGCCTCGCGAGCGTCAGTTATGCACCAGGAGTGGCGTACGGACCTGATGGCCTCGACCGTTTTGAGGCTCAACCATCGAGGCCGCTCGGGCTGGCCGGGACGTCCACGGCATGCTGTCGCAGGGCGGGGAGAGGAACGATCTGCAGCGCCAAGTCGTGGGTAGAGGCGAGCACCACGTGCGCTGCGGCTCCGTCGTTGTGGGCGTGCAACCAGTTCGCGGCAGTCACACGCCAGCGATCCCCCGGTACCAGGCCGGGAAAACCATACCGGGCATCGGCGTCGTGAGGTCGTTGCCAATGCGGCGCTGATGCTCGAGGAATTCGGCGGTTACCACAGCGCAGATGGTGTGGCTGCCGTGGTCCTCGGGCCCGCTGGTGCAGCACCCGTCTCGATAAAAACCGGTGAGGGGGTCCCTGCCACAGGGCTCCAGTTCCCCGCCCAGCACGTTGCGGTCAACCATACCTGCAGTATCGCTGATCAGCGGCACTTTGCAAGACAGCCGGTTCCCGAGGCACAAAAGAAGTGCCGATCGGCGCTGATCGTTCTGTTTCGCCGTCTGTGTTACGGGTCGAGAGATCTGTCTTCGTCGTTAACGGGAGTTTCGCTAGCGCCACTGGATCAGGGCGGTGTACCCCCAAAACCGCTCCTCTCCTCAAGCCGAGTGGCCATTGTCCGATAAATCCAACCAAATGATTCAGATCGCTTCATGAGACTGCTAGCGGTCGTCGGCGGCCGTGAGGCCAGTTGGGCGCTCAGTAGGCAAATCGGAGATCACGTGCGCGGTTCTGCGGAGGCCTCGCCAACGCAAGAGAGGGCTCAGATTGCGTCGCCGGAGCGGCGGCAGCCCGAAGATCCTGGGGTCATCTCGTCCATCGAGGCATTCTGAGGGGCGCAGAGTGGGTTAGAGCTGCGGGCTTTATACGTATCAGGACCATCTGTAGCGTCCCTGCTTGGCATGGCCGTGGAATCCTGCTCCGCTCCGGGCTGTTAACCCCCGGACCACTCAGCTCGGTGACCTTGACGGGATAGGCCCACCGCGTTCGCAGCCTGACGCTGAAGGCGCCGGGTGAAGGTTCTGGGATCGGAGCTGACCCGATCACCATCGAAGCTGTTGGAGGTGGGGCGAGATGCGACTGGTCCGTCAGCCGATCCCAGAAAGCCCCTTCTGCAGGTCCTCGGCGTTCATCGCTGGGGCGAAAACCACCTCTGCGTTGAGCTCCATGAAGAACGGCTCAGCGAAGACCGGGATCGCCGAGGCGTCCGGCATGTCGAAAACGATAAACGCCGTTCGCCTCCCGTCGAAGGTCGTGAAGTACATGGCTTCTGGCGTCCAGCGCTCGGCCATCTGCTGAATCGTCTTTGGCAAGTTGCCGCTCGTAATCCCAGCGTTGCCAGCCTCAACCGGAATCGATATCCGCGCCATCGTTCTCATGGGAGACCACTCCTCGGGCTAGGGGTACTTGGGGACCCTAGCCGAGCCGCAACACGTCCGGTCGGGGTGACGTCAACCAGGGAGGCCCCTGCCCCCCAAGGCCGGTTCGCGAGCGCACAGAATGACAGCCTGAGCCAGGTCGTCAAGGGGCGCGGAGTCGGCGATCGCGCGCCAGTGGCAGTGGGCGCCGTCGGGTCTTGGCGGCGCCCAGAATGCCGTTGGCTCCGGTGAATGCCCTAGCGGCTGGCGCCGGCTATGAACGTAGAGACGATGTAGGTGGCGTGCCGGTCGAGGGAGGCCTGGCCTTGTTGAAACTTCGAACTTGATTGGATCTCTCCGCTTACCGTTGCGACGGGGTGGCCGGGTCGACGCCGAGAATGCCACAATTCCTTCGGTATTTGCGCAGAAGGAGGGGTCGGGTCCACTGGATCGGCTTCGGAAATGTGGCAAGAAACTCGGTGGACTGTTCTCTGGTCATTCCATATTCAACGCCGCCCATTAGCCAAGAGATGCCCTTGCGCGGTGCTTTCTTGGCCAGCACCACAGCAATCCTTTCTGACTCTTCGTCTGGCATGTACTGAGCGAGAAGCGGAAAGAAGATCGGCTCTTCGTTATCGAGGTGCCTCAGCATGTCGCCCTTGAAGCGGCTGACCTGGTTTCTCAGAGATTCAATCGATTCGCCACCGAGGGGTCCACCGTTCAGGGCGGCGAATGCTTTCTGTGTCTCGTCAAGTAGAGGATCGATCATGTGGTGCTCCTCGACTAATGGTTCGAGGAGGGCCGCGTTAGCACCATTTCTCTCAACAGCGGGCCAGTAGTAGTCGTCTTCCGTCGTGTGATGGAAGTGCGCGCCTGCCACGGTGAACAGGCCCAAGTCAGCTAGCACCTTCATGTTTTTGGAATCGCCCGGTTTGGCGTCCGAAATTGCTGACTCCAAGAGCTTAAGGATCCCCCGGATCATATTGTGAACGCCCGTAAATTCTCTCACCGCTGCGTTATCCATGAAGGAAACCTAGCTTGGCGATCGCAAGCTTGCCTACGACACCGGAAGGGATCGGGTCCCAGAACGCCGGGTCGGTGGGGTGGTGTTCTATCAGATCGCTGACTCGTCGCGTACTATGTCAAGCGTCCCCGAATAGTTGATCGGAGCGGATAGCGCGCTCTTGGCAATGGCGCGTCATTACGAGCAGATCGACGGCCATAGAACTTCGCTCGGCTAACGATCCTGTCGCAGAACCAGCGCCCCGAACATCAGACCGGCGTGATTCGTCTGGGCGCGTAACGACGGGATCACCCTCTGCTCCTGAGTCCCGGACCAGGTGCAGAACCGGCGATCCGCGCCCGAAGTCCCAGCCGATGTCGTCGTCAACCAGAGCGTGGCCGACGTCGAGGATTGTTTTGAGCCCATTCCTCGCACTGCGAAGCCAAATCTTGCCAGCCGCAATCTCGGCCTTTGGTTCTGGGAAGTCAGGTCGAGACTGTGCGAGACTGTGCGAGTCGATTCACCCGGCGCTGTTGCGTTGGAAGCAAATCGGACACCGGCGGAGACGCGATCGGCGCATGGCGAGTAGACGAAAGCCCCAATGCCGCCGATTTCTCCGGTAGAACGGGGCTCCGCTTGGCCTCTGCGGACGACTCAGCCTGAAGGGTCCAAGTATCCACACGCTCGTCTTGGCGATCGGACCTGATCGCTTGACGAGGGTGAACGAGTCGTAGGGAAGAGGATTCGCGAGGTCGCGTCCTCAAGCGGAACACGCTATGCCACGCAGGCCACAGCACTTGCGGGTGATGGACGTGGTAGGTGTCGCAACAGAAGCGACAGGTGGGTCGATCGATCAGGCGGCGAGTTCGTACTCGTGGATGAGCCCACCGAGGACGTCGCGTCGGCGGATCGCTCCGGTGGCGTGAGGGGCGGCGGGTGATCGCGGCGGGGTGAGCTGGAGGCCGCGGTGGGGCCTGGCGCGGTTGTAGTGGCCGACGTAGTCGGCGAGGATCGTCTCCAGCTGTCCTCGACAGAGCACCAGTAAGTGGTCGAGGCAGTCCCGGCGGACGGTGCGCACCAGCGCTCGGCGAACGCGTTGGCGCCTGGGGAGCGAACGGGCTCGAGGATCGTCTCGACGCCGATCGAGGCGAAGGTGTGGTCGAGTCTGGCGGTGAACTTGGTGTCGCGGTCGGGGATGAGGAACCGAAGGCTCCCTCCGGCCTCTTCGAGCTCGGCGGCGAAGTTGCGGGCGACCTGGGTCACCCATCGCTGGTTGGGGTGGGCGGTGACGCCGAGCAGGTGCACGACGCGCCGCTCGATTTCGATCACGAACAGCACGTAGTAGCGCCCCAGCAGCACGGTGTCGACGGTAAAGAAGTCGGTCGCCACCATGCCCTTAGCCTGGGAGCGGAGGAACTCGACCCACGTGGGCCCCGATCGCCGCGGTGCAAGTCGGTGGCCGTGACGGCGCAGGACGTTGGCGACGCTGCCCTTCGACACCGCAATGCCGAGCTTCTTCAGCTCGCCGACGATGCGCAGGTAGCCCCACCGGGAGTTCTCCCGGGCCAGGCGCACGATCAGCTCGACGGTCTCGTCGGAAGGGGGTGGCCGGCCGGGCCCGCGGTGGGGATTGGTCCAGCGTCGGCGGACCAGCGCGCGATGTCAGCGGAGGATCGTCTCGGGCGTAACGAGGAACGCTGCCCACCGCTGCGTGGCACCGGCTTCGCCAAGGTGGGGATGAGCGCCCGGTCGGACCAGGAGAAGCGGGGAGGGGCGACCTGGCGGGTGAGGACGGCCAACTGGTGGCGAAGCACGAGGATCTCGGCGTCCTTGGCGGCGGCGTCCATCCGATGGATCCCAAGCAGTTCGGCCACCCGGCCGACCAGGCGGTATAGGAAGCTGAGGGCCACCGGCCAGGAGCCTCGCCGTCCCAATCGTGGCTGGTCAACCGGCGATCGGATAGTTGGACCCTTCAGGCGAGAAGCCCGTCCCCTGCGGTCTTGATTTCGTCTCCACAGAACCGCGCCACCTCGCCCCGGGTCGCTTCGTAGAACTGGTTGCGGACGTGCCGCCACTTGGCGTCGCCGATGCGTTCGGCCAACTCGGTCGACCCGACGATGTCGGCGAACAGTACGGTCGTCAGCACCCGGTCATAGGTTGGGCCGGCGGGGGAGACCGGACCGGCGTTGAGGAACGCCTTGACAGCGTCGAGGACCGCCTCCTGGTCGACGTACACCAGATGGTCTTCGCCTTCGAGTACCACGAGTTCGGCTCCCGGGATGGCCTGGGCCATCGCCTCCGCCTTCGCCAACGGGAACATCGTGTCGTTCCGGCGGTGGATGATCCGGGTGGGAATGGAGATCGAGTGCAGGATGGGCCTCACGTCGATGTGATCGCACAGCTCAATTCAGGCGCCGCCAGGCGCACTACCCCAACGGGAGTGATCTACCCAGTCGGCGCGGGCTTGTGGTCGACGCCAGTAGCTGGTACCGCCGTGGCCGGCCTTGGCTCTTCGGGCGACATGTGCCACTCGCCGGCAGGGGCGCTGTTGACAGGTTTCGTTTGGGATGGTATCTAGGATCCCGTGGTAGGGGCGCCGAAGCTAATCGGGGCGACGTGCGATCGCTGATGATGAGCCACGGCACCCCTCGGTTCGGCCGCGGCTGGCGGATCGTTTGGCCCCTCCTTCTGGTGGTGGGGCTGACTCTGTTCAACAGCGTCGACTATGACGGAGACCCGACGACCTCCAATGGGCCGGCGGTGGTCTTGACCGCCGGGATAGACGTCTGTCAGCGCGAACAAGAGGAAGCGGAGCTTTCGCTGCTGTGCGAACCTGCCCTGTCCGGTGTTGGGAAGCGGCTGTGGCGTCGGGCCCGCTGCTGGCAACTACGGGTGCGTTCGAGCTGGTATCGCTCCACCAGCCCGATCCGAGGGCCCTAGGCGTCAGCGTCCGCGTGTTCGATCGACAGGGCCCGGTGGGGATGCGAGGGTCTGGTAGACGACGCAGTATCGCTCGGTGGTGGCGATCAGCTAGTTGAGGTTGTCCGCTGCGCGATCCGAGTCGAGATCGAATGACAGCCGGATGGTCCGGAACCCAACCGACACGGAGCGATCCACACCGAGGGTCCCGCGAAAGTCCAGTTCACCCTCGGCTGTGATCGTGCCGAACACGTCGATTGCCCGGTTCGTGGCGACCGAGCGCAAAGTGACTCCGGCGCACGCCGCGAGCGCCTGCAAGAGCATGTCTCCTGAGCAGGCGAGCGTCCCGCCGCGGCCGGTGGCGGGGTGCAGGCCCGCTTTCACCAGCGCCCGGCCGGTCTGGACCGAGCAGGCCACCTCGGTTGAGGACAGCTCCGCCTCGGTTGGCAGTGTGACTACCGCCTGGTCCGGTGCAGTCCGGTAGCGGTCCTTGAGCGGCCCCTGCATTGTCCGTAACTCAGCAGGATCCATTCGCGAACGGTACCCCGACGGGCCAGCGGGCCACTCGGGGATCCGATCCCGTTCATTTTCCGCCTCGGCCGGCAGCCGGGATCAACCACAAGGAGGAACGAACATGGCTCAATCGGTGGCAGACAAGCTCCGGGCGTCGGTGGAAGGTGAGGTGATCGCACCTGGCGACGCCGGCTACGACGAGGCCCGCCGGGTTTACAACGGCATGATCGACCGGCGGCCGGCGGCGGTGCTGCGCTGCACCGGCACCGCCGATGCAGCCGCAGCAGTAAGGGTGGCGCGAAGCGAGGGCCTCGACCTGTCCATCCGCGGCGGGGGCCACAGCGCGCCCGGGTTCGGCACCAACGACGGGGGCGTCGTCGTGGACCTCAACCTCTTGCAGGACGTGGTCGTCAACGCCGGCGAGCGGACCGCTCGGGCCGGTGGGGGCTGCACCTGGAAGGTGTTCAACGAGGCCACCGGCGCCCACGGGCTGGCCACCACCGGGGGGATCATCGGATCGACCGGGATCGCCGGGCTCACCCTCGGCGGCGGGATCGGCTACCTGTCCCGCCGCTACGGGCTGACCTGCGACAACCTGAACTCGGCCGAGGTGGTGCTGGCCGACGGCTCGGTAGTGGTGGCCAGCGCCAAGGAGTATGTCGACCTGTTCTGGGCCCTTCGCGGCGGCGGCGGGAACTTCGGGGTAGTCACCACCTTCGAGTACCGGCTCCACCCGGTGGGCGAGATCTACGGCGGGCCCATCGTCTACCCGGTCGACCGGGCCGAGGACCTGATCGCCTTCTACCGTGACCACATCGCTGCGGCCCCCGAGGACCTCGGCGGCTTCCTCGGGTTCCACATGGCCCCGCCTCTGCCCTTCCTGCCCGAGGAGTGGCATTTCAAGAACGTCTGCCTGGCCGTTGTCTGCTGGGCCGGGCCGATGGACCAGGGCGAGAGGATGGTCCAGCCCTTCCTCGACGCCGTACCGCCCGTCGGCGCCCACGTGGGGCCCATGCCCTATCCGGCGCTCAACACCGCCTTCGACGAGTTGCTCCCCACCGGCCTCCAGCACTACTGGAAGGCCAGCTTCGCCCGGGAGCTGACCGACGGGGCGGCCAAGGTTCACGCCGAGCACGGGGCCAGGGTGCCCTCCATCCAGACCGCGGTGCACCTCTACCCGATCAACGGGGCCGTGCAGCGGGTCGGTCCTGACGAGACGGCCTTCGCCTACCGCGACGTCGGCTTCTCCCCGGTCATCGCCGGCATGTGGGACAACCCGGCTGATAACGAGGCCAACATCGCCTGGGTGCGCGCCTACCACGAGGCGCTGCGTCCGTTCTCCGTCGACGGCGGCTACATCAACTTCATGGACGCCGACGACCAGAGCCGGATCCAGGACAACTACAAGGGCAACTACACCCGGCTGGCCCAGGTCAAGGCTCACTACGACCCCGACAACGTCTTCCACGTCAACCAGAACATCAAGCCTGCGGGCTGACCACACTACCGACCAGCATCGACAAACAGACCAGCAGCCGGCCACGACCGGAGAGAGAGAGGACCACTCATGTTCGTACAGATCATCGAGGGCCGCACCACCGACCCGGAGGGGCTAAAGCGTTAAGGGGAGCGTTGGCAGGCCGAGCTGCGCCCAGGTGCCGCTGGGTTCGTGGGGGTGACCTCCGGTGCCACCGAGGACGGGCGGGCCATCACCATCGCCGGCTTCGAATCAGAGGGGGCAGCCCGGGCCAACAGCGACCGGCCCGAGCAGGGCGCCTGGTGGGCCGAGACCGCCAAGTACTACAGCGGCGACGTCAGCTTCACCGAGTCCAGCGATGTCGCCGAGTTCCTGGGCGGAGGATCAGACGAAGCCGGCTTCGTACAAGTCATGAAGATCGCCGGGGTCGACCGGGCCCGGATCGACCGTCTGGACCAGGCCATGCCCGAAGTGGCCGGGTTCCGACCCGATCTGCTCGGGGTGTTCCGCATCTGGACCGGACCGACCGCCTGCATCGACGTCAACTACTTCCCGTCCCAGGCCGACGCCCGGGCTGGGGAGCGCCAGCAGATCCCCCCGCAGCTGCAGCCGCTCATGGCCGAGTTCCACGAGATCACCCGGGACACCGAGTACCTCGACCTTCCCGATCCACGGCTCCACTGATCAGATCGCGATCCAACTGAGTAAGGTGATGCCAGCACGCAACGGACCGACGTGTCGTCGGAGTCTGACCGGTTTCCTGGGACGCTCGGCAGGTCATTTCCGGATCACCTGGTGAGGTTCCGACCTGCACCAGGCCGCCGATGAATCCACAAGCGGCGCCCGTCGTTGTCAAGCTGCTCGGCGGGTTCGCGGTGGTTGCTGGTGGTGAGCAGGTGGATGGTCCGTGGCGGCTGCGCAAGGCGAAGACGCTTGTCAAGCTCGTCGCGCTTGCCCCAGGGCATCGCATTCATCGTGATGTGGTGATTGACCGGCTGTGGCCGGACGCCGACCCGGACGCGGGTGCGAACAACCTTTACCAGGCGCTGCACGCCGCTCGGCGGGTGCTCGGCAGCGACCGGATCGTGTTGCGCGACGAGATGGTCGTGTTGGGGCCGGGAGATGACGTCGCTGTCGATGTCGACGCATTCACCGCTGCTGCGTCGGCGGTGGACGGAACGCCGGGGTCGCTCGCTGGGGCGCTGGCCACGTGGACGGGTGATTTGTTGCCGGAAGACATGTACGAAGACTGGGCGACACCGCATCGTGAGCAGTTGGCCAACCAGCGAGCCCACCTCATGGTGCAGCTGGCCTCCGCTCTGGTTGAGCAAGGCGAGGCTGGGGAGGCGGCTTTGACGCTCGAAACTCTAGCCGTTGAGCGACCGGATGATGAGGAAGTCCACCGTGCGTTGTTGCAGGCGCTGTTTGCGGGTGGGCGCAGCAGCGACGCTGCTCGCGCCTTCGAACGGCTTCGTGACGCCCTCGAGGAGTACGGGATGGCGCCGTCCCGGGCGACGGCCGATATGTATAGGCGGTTGTCCACGGGGGGTTCGGTGAACCCTCTCATCGTGGCGAACAACCTGGCGGCGCCAACAACGAGCTTTATTGGCCGCCGCCGGGAGCTGGCCGACCTGACCGCAGCGTTGGACCGTTCCCGGCTGCTGACGATCACCGGGCCTGGTGGCGCCGGCAAGACGAGGCTCGCTCTTGAACTGGCCCGCCGGCGGGCCGCCACGGCGCTGCACCCCGATGGTGTCTGGATGGTCGACTTGGCCGGGGTAACCGATCAGGACCTGGTGACGTCAGCGATCGCCACCGCCCTCGACCTTCAGCTCCCTGGGCGCCGGCCACCGGTGAGGGCCCTCGTCGCTCAGATGACCGACCGCCATCTGCTTCTCGTCCTCGACAACTGTGAGCACTTGCTGCCAGCGACCGCTTCACTGGTTGGCGAACTGCTGGCTCGTTGCCCGGACTTGGTGATTCTGACGACCAGCCGGGAGCCGCTCGGGCTCGCCGGGGAGGTTGGGTGGCGGACGCCGTCGCTCAACTTGCCGGCCGCCGGAAGTGTCGCTACACCGATGGAGCTGGCCACCGTCGAATCGGTCGAGCTGTTCGTCAGCCGTGCAAGGACTGCAGCACCGTCATTCGTTCTCAACGAGTCGACCGCCCCAGCTGTCGCGGCGATCTGCCGGCGCCTCGATGGCATTCCCCTGGCGCTGGAGTTGGCCGCCGCCCGCCTCGCTCACCTTTCGATCGGTCAGATCTCGGATCGGCTCGGAAACTCCCTCGACATCCTCGCCCGCCACGGGCATCTCGTCGACCGCCAGCAGACCATGGCGGCCACCCTCGACTGGAGCTACGGGCTGCTCACCGACGAGGAGAGGACAGTGTTCCGCCGGCTCGCCGTGTTCGCGGGGGGGTTCGACCTGGATGCCGCCGGCGAGCTGTGCGGCATCGGCGAGACCATCGCCGTGCTTGGTCGTCTCGTCGACAAGTCGCTTGTCGTGGCCGATGCCAACCAGGTGACGGCGCGCTACTGCCTTCTTGAAGTGGTGCGCCAGTACGCAGAAGAACGACTCGCCGAGAGCGGCGAGCTTGAGGATGGCCGCAGACGCCACCGGGCGTGGTTTGCGGCGCAGGCCGCCAGCCACGATCCCGACCGCGCCGGGCCCGTCGTGCTGGAGCCGTCGTCGTGGTTCGACGCCGAGCGCGACAACCTGCGAGCAGCACTGGTGTCGGCGCTCAGGGAGCAACCGTCCCTCGCTCTCGAACTGGCTACCAGCACGTGGCGGTTCTGGCTTTCGCGTGGCCAGATCGCCGACGCGCTGAGCTGGCTCGCCAAGGCCCTCCAGGACTGCCGGGAGCCGTCGATGTTGCGCGCCCGGGCGCTGTTCGCCCGCGGCGTGCTGCATATCCGTCGGGGCCAGACTCTTCCCCTGCTCCGGGTAGGCGACGAGCTGGCGGCAGTGGAGGAGGCGCTCGGCGATGGCGTTCGGCGAGCCGACGCCACTGCCATCAGAGCGGTCTTCGCCTGGATCGCTCATGACTGGCTCGCGGCGAGCCGGCTCGCCGCCGAGGCGGTCGCCCTGGGCACCGTTGACGCCACCGTCGCGGTGTCGTCGCATCACGTGGCGGGGCTGCTCGCACTCGGCGTCGGCCGGCTCGATGAGGCCGCAGCCCACTTCGCCGCTGCCACGACAGCGCTCGCCGCGGTCCCAGCCAACGAGCAACCGTTCTTCTCCGCAGCGACGATCTGTTGGGTGACCGACTATCGCGGCCCGGTACCGGTACCGGTCGCCGAGGAATCCATGCTGCTGGGCCGCCGGGTCGGTACCGAGCAGGCCCGTGGTTACCTCGAGTCAGCTACCGCTCTGGTAGAGCGCCTCGCTGGCAACGCCGACACCGCCCTCGGTCTTCTTGAGGTGGCGGCCGCCCGGTTCGACGCACTCGACGACGTCTACGGGTCGGCTTACGCCATCGGCCAGCGGGCGCACACGCTGCGCTGGACGGGCGACCTCGAAGATGCGATCCGTTGCTTCGAGCGACAGGAGCGACTCCGTTCGTCAATGAGGGATGTGCGCGCCGTCGCTATGTCGGTGGCCGGCCGTGTCGTCGTCGACGCCATGTTGGGGCGGGCTCAGTCGGCCCGCCGCCGGGCCGGCGAGGTGGTCGACTGGATGCGGCGCACAGGTGACGTTCCGGGCACGGCGTTGACGCTGCATACCACCGCGCTCGTGGAGGCGCTGCTCGGCAACGATGACGCAGCCCTGCCACCGCTCGCCGAGAGCATCCGGGTCGGCGAGGACACGCTGCCGATTCACGCTCTGGGGTGGCAGTTGCTGTTCCAGGCCCAGCTGTTGACCAATGTCGGCGACGTCGACGGAGCCGCCGTTGCTTCGGCCCTGGCGGGGGCTCGCTTCGCAACGCTCGACGACAAATCAGGGCTTGCCGCCTTGCAAAGGCGGCGCAAAGCCGTCCGGATCACAATGCCCGGAGGCTGAGCGATAGGAGCAGGAGTTATGACACATGTTCTCGGTGCCGCGACGGTGGTCGAGCTAGAGAAGGGGATCACCGGGTCTGTCATCCGGCCCGGTGACCAGGACTATGAAGACGCCCGGCGCGTCTGGAACTACGCCATTGATCGTCGGCCGGCTCTCGTGGTGCGGGCTGCCACGGTCGACGACGTCGTCCGCACGGTGAGGTTCTGCGCAAGCGAGGGGCTGCCGATCTCGGTGCGGGGGGGATCTCACTCGGTGGCGGGATTCTCCACCTGCGACGACGGCGTGGTCGTCGACCTGGGCGCTATGAGCGACGTTAGCGTCGACCGCAGCTCGAGAAAGGCGCGGGCCGGTGGCGGCACCACGTGGAAAACCTTCGATGCCGCCACCCAAGCCCACGGCTTGGCCACCACGGGCGGCCTGGTCTCGAGCACTGGACTGGGCGGTTTCGCCCTCGGCGGCGGGATCGGCCACCTGGTACGGGCGTACGGCCTCACGTGCGACAACCTCGTGGGCGCCGAGCTTGTGGTGGCTGACGGCACGATTGTGCGAGCGTCGGCCGACGAGAACTCCGAGCTGTTATGGGCGCTGCGGGGCGGCGGCGGTAACTTCGGGGTTGTCACCTCGCTCGAGCTCGCCCTGCATCCCGTCGGGCCTGCGGTGCTCGGCGGCGTCGTGTTCTACGCAGGCGATGAGGCCGTCGAGGTGGTCTCTGGGTGGCGCGACGCGGTCGCCGACGCGCCCGACGAGCTCAGTTCACTGGTCAACCTCACGGCCGCCCCGCCGGCGCCTTTCATCCCCGAGGAATGGCAGTTCAAGAAGGTCGCCGCCGTCCTTGTGTGCTGGGCAGGCGACCGCGCCGCCGGCGAAGCCGGTGGTGGCTCCCCTGCGGCGATTGGGCACGGTGGTGAACGACGTGATCGGGCCGATCCCCTATGTCGGCCTGCAACAGCTCCTCGACCCGCTCTGGGAACGGGGGTCGGCCAACTACTTCACCTCGGCTTTCCTCGACCGGCTGCCAGACCAGGCGATCGAAACCTACGCCGACTTCCACCGCCGATCTCCCGATCTGCCCGTCCAGGCCGAACTGCACATGCACCACCTCGGCGGTGCCATGGGCCGGGTCCCCGCCGAGGCGACCGCGTTCACAAACCGGACATCGCCCTTCATCATCAATTGCATCGCCCGGACCCCAGAGGCGGCCGAGCTGTCCTCTCACGAGTCGTGGGCACGAGCGGCCCGCGACGCGATGGCCCCATATGGCAACGACAGCATGTACGTCAACTTCACCGGGGAGGCCAGCGCGGACATCGTGCGTCGCTCCTATCCCGACGCCGCCTACCGGCGGCTCCAGGCCGTCAAGGACCATTTCGACCCAGGCAACATGTTCCGGTTCAACCAGAACATCAGGCCGTCAGGGTCGGCATGAGCCGCCGGCCGGCGCTGTTCGTGGTCGACCGAGACGAGCAGTCCCTCAAGGTGGTGCTCGACGTCCTGACCCGGCGGTTCGGCAACGACTTCACGGTGGCAGGCGAGGAATCGCCTGCCGCCGCGCTTGCCGCTCTCGAGAAGATGGCGACCGCGGAGATCCCCGTGGCGCTGCTGCTCGCCGACGGCCGGGCCGGCGAGTTCCTCGAGCGCGCCCACCGCCTACATCCGGCGGCCAAGCGGGTGCTCCTGGTCGACCGTGACTACGCCACGACGAGCCCGGCGGTGCAAGCCATGACGCTCGGCCAAACGGACTACCACATTCTCAGACCGTGGACCGACGAGGAGACGATGCTCGGCGCCATCAGCGACTACCTCGCCTCGTGGACAAACGAACAGCAGCCGGAATTCGAAATGTTCAGGATCGTCGGCCAGCCCGGTGATCCAAGGCTGCTCCAACTCCGCGACACGATGACACGCTTCAGCATTCCGTTCGGGTCGTACCCGAACGACAGCGACGCGGGCCGACGCTTGCTCGACCGAGCCGGAGTTGGCGGGGAGCGCCTTCCTGTGCTGATCCGCTACGACGGCCGGGTGACTGTCGACCCCACCCTCCCCGATCTGGCCCGCGCCATCGGGGTCAACGTCGTCAACGACGTCGCCACAGCCGACGTCGTCGTCGTCGGCGCCGGTCCTGCCGGTCTGACCGCCGCGGTGTATGCCGCCTCCGAGGGGCTCGAGACCGTTCTGCTCGACCAAGCAGTCTCCGGCGGGCAGGCCGGAGCAAGCCCACTCATCCGCAACTACCCCGGGTTCCCTCACGGAGTAAACGGCGGCGTCCTCATGGCACGCACCTGCGAGCAGGCGTGGCTCATGGGTGCCCACATCGTCTTCGCCCAAGAGGTCGTCGCCCTGTCGCGGCGCGGCGACAGCTGCACCGTCCGCATGGCCGACGGCAGCGAGGTATGCGGCCGCTGCGTCGTGATCGCGACCGGCGTCACCTGGCGGCGCCTCGGCATCCCCAAACTCGAAGCCCTCGTGGGATCGGGCGTCTTCTACGGGGCGGCCGTAAGCGAAAGCCGAGCCATGCAAGACCAGGACGTCTTCATCGTCGGAGCAGGAAACTCAGCCGGCCAGGCCGCCCTCCACCTCGCCCGCTATGCGCGCACAGTCACCCTCCTCGTGCGCGGCCCCGACTTGGCGAAATCGACGTCGAGCTACCTCGTTCGGGCCATTCAGTCGACGCCAAACGTGATAGTCAGGCACCGCACCCGAGTCGTCGACGGCGCCGGTGACCAGAACCTCGAGGAGCTGACACTGGTAGTCTCGAACGGCGGCCAGGACATCACCGAACGGGTTCCCGCCGCCGCCCTGTTCGTCATGATAGGCGGCGAGCCTCACACCAATTGGCTGCCATCGGACATGATCCGGACCGCCCAGGGCTACGTCCTAACTGGACGCGACCTGCTCGAACATCCCAGAGAAACGTGGCACCGCGATCGGGATCCGCTCCCGCTTGAGACCAGCATTCCAGGCGTTTTCGCAGCAGGCGATGTGCGAGAGGGTTCGATAAAACGGGTCGCGTCGGCCGTCGGCGAAGGAGCAACCGCGGTACGTCTGATCCACGAATACCTCGCCGCCGAAGACCGACGCAACTCACCCTCGCCCTGTCCATGCCGTGCGACCGCATCCAAGCTCACCCCTCGCGGCCACGATACGCGCCTTCTGCAGAAAACCTCCGCGCAGATGACCCGGAGCGCTTTACAGCCACCCGGGGATCCTCAAAACGCGAAACCCCTACGTAGCAAGGGAAATCACGTCGACTTTCTCAGGCTCAAGTAACTAGTCCTCGGTTAGAGCGGACCCCGAGACTCCCAGGGGGGATGTTAGGAGTCCCAGGGTCCGCTGCGCACCGCTTCCGCCTCGCGGCACCCGACCATCTAATACGAGTTCGGAGCCGAAACGGATGACGAGCGCGTGAAGTCTCCGTGAAGGACGCGGCGGCCTGTAAGCAACGCTGGGTATGCGCCGCTTGGGGTGTCGGTGGCATGCTCTCAGCGTGGTCGTGATCAGCGGGATTGTCCTTTTCCTGGTCGTGTGGGCTGTCTCCGCGGTGGTCATCGACCGCTCGATCTGACGCCGGCAGCGCCGCAGTCTCCTCCAACGGTTGCAGCACTATCCGGCCGTGGGGTGCCATAAGTTGCGCAGGGCCGGTGACCAGCGGGT
This sequence comes from uncultured Acidimicrobiaceae bacterium, assembly GCA_963851245.1. Classification (GTDB taxonomy): domain Bacteria; phylum Actinomycetota; class Acidimicrobiia; order Acidimicrobiales; family Palsa-688; genus CAWKOH01. The sequence goes on from CAWKOH010000002.1 coordinate 411,030, forward strand.
TCGCGTCGAGGCGTCCCGGCTACGGTGCCTGGTCTTATCGGCGTCGTCGGAGATGGAGGAGAGCTGGTGGTGTGGTCCTTCGTGTACCTGGCACTGAGGCGCTTGATCGACCTCGTTTTGCTGTGCTTCCGCTCGGGCGACGCTAAAGAGGTCGAGATCCTGGTGCTGCGCCACGAGCTTGAGATTCTCCGTCGTCAACATCGCCGGCCTTCGCTCCAGCCGAGGGACCGGGCGTGGTTGTCGCTGCTCAGCCGGATCCTCCCTCGTCCGCGTTGGTCGGTGTTCGTGGTGCAGCCCAAGACGCTGCTGGGCTGGCATCGCCGCATGGTCCGCCGCCGCTGGACCTACCCGAACACAATCATGGGACGGCCGCCCGTGCCCGACGATGTCCAGACGTTGATCGTTCGCCTGGCCCGCGAGAACCCGCGCTGGGGCTATGAGCGGATCAAGGGTGAGCTGGGCGGTCTCGGCTACCGGGTGTCGGCGTCTTCAGTTCGTCGTGTCCTGCGCTCCCACGGCATCGGACCGGCTCCTCGCCGGGCCTCCTCCACGTGGCGCTCGTTCATCCGCCAACAGGCCTGCGGGATCGTGGCCTGCGACTTCTTTACGGTGGACTCGGTATGGCTCACCCGCTACTACGTTTTGTTCTTCATCGAGATCGAGTCTCGGCGAGCTCACCTCTGCGGCATCACGACCAAGCCCGGTGGCCACTGGGTCACCCAGCAGGCCCGCAACCTCGCGACCAGACTGGAGGACGCCGGGCGGGTCGTCGGTCACCTGATCCGCGACCGCGATGCCAAGTTCACTCGGCCCTTCGACAACGTCTGGCGTTCGATCGGCGCCGAAGTGATCCGAACACCGGTCCGGGCGCCGAACGCAAACCCTCACACCGTCGGGAACATGAAGCGTCCCCCACTTCGGGTTGAGCTGGATCTGGTGCCAGGCGCCGGCCGGCTCGGCGTCGACCACCTCATAGCCCCACGGCGGGATCTGAGCGAAGTCGCGGTCGTAGCCGATGGCGTCCATGGCCGCTCCCACCGTGGGATCGACCAGGCCGTCGGTGACTCGGGCCGCCCATAAGGAGGTGGCGATCGCCTGGCTCAGGAGCGGGCCGATGACCACGAGGTGCCCGTTCGCTCGATTGGCCACTTCCAGCTCTGAATCGGGACGAAACCGGCTACATGCAGCCTCGATTTCGAGTAGCCGGTTTCGCACCTCTAAGGCGGCGGCCGCGGTCCGACCTGTATCAGCGGTCAGCACTAATACTCCAGTGCCGAGCGCCTGCCACTCGGCTCGGCCCACACCGTCCCGGTAACTGATCCTGAGCGCTCCCTTACCTGCCATGACACCCTCCCGATGTCGCCGGTGCTGCGGCGATCGCCAAAGCGACCTCGAGGGTCGCCGCCGCCCGTTGACCGGCCGGGGTGACGCCCTCCGCCAACGCCCGGAGCACGCGTGCCTGCGCTCGACGTAACACCGCCATGTCGGGTATCTGTCGGCTTAACGCGGCACCAGCACTCGCAGCGGTCCACGTCTCGTCGACGACCAGTCGCACCAGGTGAACCATGGCCGCGTCCACCGGTGTGAAGCGCCGCCCCACCCGTCGCGGTGTCGTTCCTCGTTCAGAAATCATCACCATCTCAGTCTGGGCCAGAAGCGCTGAGAGCAAGCTGAAACTGGCCAGGGAATGCTCCCGCTCGGACGGGTGCGACCACCGGTAATGCGGACATTGGGCCGACGCCTACCGGGCGAATTGCCAGGGCCATGTCTCGGCGCAAAAACGGCGCGGCCAGCGCTGCGATCAGGGCACGAAGCGTCCATGACATCAGAGGATGGACGCGACGTAGACGGTGACCGGCAGTCGCTCCACCATCACGAGTGACGCCGTGGCGACCAGAAGTTGCTCGGTCCCATAAAGCACAGTTGCTTTGCGGAACAAGCCTGCGAAGCGCTGGTCGTCGACGGCTACGACACTGGCCGGCACAAACAGTTTGACAATTCTGGTCAGGAGCGACGTGGCCGTGAAGGCCGACGCCAAGTAGACGACTCCGGATGCGGCCGTCACCATCGCCGGGACCACAAAGTACATCCATGCCAAGCCAAGACTGAGGGCCATCGATGCCCTAGTCACCAGCCCGATCAAGGAGATGGCCAATACTCCAGAGAACGGTTTTGCTCCGAGCCAGCGCAAGGTCTGGCAGCAGGCATTCCACGCTACGGTGAGAGCGATCGCCCCGGTCAGGCCCCGGGCAATCCGACCGGCGAGAAAGCACACGTCGGGCATCACGACCGCGACGACCAGGCGAGGAATGGCCTAACGGGCCATTCCGGTGACAGCGGGCCCACGTTTCACCGGTTGGTGCCATCTTCGCCGCGGCCCGATCCCATGGCGGCCTAGCTCGGGCCTGCCTGGGCGTCCATGTTTCCTTGCACACTGCCCGTTCCCGGATCGATTTGCAGTACCACCGCCAGCTGTACTCGAGGACCGGATTCAGAGCGGACAGCAGTGACGATTTGGTCACCGCTGAGCAACACCACCGCTCCGCGGTACTCGCTGGGCGCCCGGGCGGGTCCGAAGCTGACCGAGCTGCTTTCCAGCGACACGCCGCTGGCCGCTGCCTGCCCACGGAGGACTATGAGCACCGAGCCGCTCATCGGCCCCGAAACTCTCGTGTCGATGGATTTGGTCACCACGGCCGCCGAGTCCAGTCCGGCCTGGGTAAGCCTTCCCGACAAGGAGGCCATGAAGGGCAGCGCCGGCACCCCGCTCGCCTGGGTCGAAGCTGGAGCGAGGGCGGCAGGAGGTGATGTAAGCCGGATCTGGCAGAGGAGCGCGACGTGGCCACGAGGTCCGTGGGTTGTTCCAGCTCGTCTGGCCCATCCCGACTGCAACGGTCCGGCATAAGCCCATGCGGCCACTAGAACCATGACAGCCACGGGGGCAAACCCGGCGGAGATGCGTGCTGTGGCACCCGCGGGCCATCCCTTGACCAGGCGCCAGCTGGCCGCCGCCAGAACCACCCCTACGCGGATGAGGTCAAGGACTTGCACCCACCCCAGACGGGTGTCGGTGCCGGTCCCGAGCCCGTGGACCAACGCCAGAGGCCAAGACGCATAGGCCGCCCAGTGGAGGACCCTCCAGGACCGTTAGCCGAGGTGGGATCGAAGCAGACTGGTCACTATCAGAGCCAGGACGAGGTCGAACGCCAGCGTTCCCACACCCAGCCATACCGGGCGGTACTTGGAGGCGAACGGGACTACGACGGCAAGCCAACCCAAAGGGGCGAAGGTGTCTAGCTCAGCGGTGACGATGTGGACGCCCAAGACCACCATGACCAGGAGGGAGATATGGCGGTGCAGTTCGGCGGAGGCGAACCGGGGCCAGCCCGCCCGGTACCAGCGGCTAGTGGTGACCCACTCCGAGAGCGATCGCCGCGGTCAGCAGAATCAAAGCGACCAGGCCTGTACCGCGGGTCGAATACCACAGGGGGATGGGCCCAGTCGTGGCAGCCATATGGCCCATTTCATGATCCTCCCGACACCACCTGTGGGGGAGTCGATAGGGACGGGACAGCTGGCGGCTGCGTCGCGGGCTGAAGGGACGAAGCCCCGCTGTTGGATGCCGGCGAGACCCCCGGGGCTGTCGCCGGAGCCGTACTGTTCGCTTTGGAGGTACGCCCCGGCAAGGCGTGGGCCAACGCTGCGCTGAAGAATCCGGTGAGGCCGACGGACGCGGCCATCCCCCATCGGGTCGCCTTCGATAGGTGGTTCAATCCGACATCACGTTGGCGTCGTCGACTTGTTGTGGGTTGGCTCATAATCGATTTTCCGATACGCCTATTTGGCGCGTCATCTGAGATCACTGTGACCCGCGATCGCTGAAAGTCCGCTGAAGACCCGATCGTGTCGGGTGAGCCGGCCGCCTTAAGAGCCTGCTCTCAGGGGGCTCTCAGCGCGCTTTCAGCCGACGCGTGCCACATTGATCAGAACCTGATAGTCGCGAGGAGTCTGATGCGCATCCTGGCCGTGGAGGATCAACGAAGACTGGCGGGCGCCATCAAACGAGGTTTGGAGACCGAGGGCTTCGCGGTCGACGTCGCCTCTGACGGTGAAGAAGGATTGTGGTTGGCCCGAGAGCAGCCATATGACGCCATCGTGTTGGACATCTTGTTGCCGAAGCTGAACGGCTACAAGGTCTGTGCCATGCTGCGGGACGAGGGCAACTGGACGCCCATATTGATGCTCAGCGCCAAATCAGGCGAATGGGATGAGGCAGAGGCGCTGGATACAGGTGCCGACGACTTCCTGGCCAAGCCATTCTCCTTTGTGGTCCTGGTAGCCCATCTGCGGGCGCTGCTACGCCGCGGGGCTCGAGCCCGTCCTACCGTCCTCTGCGCCGGAGACCTGATCTTGGACCCGGCTGCTCACGTGTGTCGCCGGGGTGACACGGAGATCTCGCTGAGCCCGCGGGAGTTTGCGCTATTAGAGTTCCTGATGCGCCGCGCTGGCCAGCTGGTCTCCAAATCAGAGATCCTCGATCACGTGTGGGACTTCGACTTCGAAGGCGATGACAACATCATCGAGGTCTATGTTCGCTATCTGCGCCGCAAGATCGACGTTCCCTTCGGCCGCCAAGCCATAGAGACGATCCGAGGCGCCGGCTACCGACTGGCCGGCGGCGGTGGCTGAGGGCGGCGCCGCTCGACGTGGGTCCAACCCTCTTGGTCGGGTGACAGCCGTGACCCGGGTCTTCGCAACGGTGCGAGCCCGCACCACCCTGGTGGGAGTGGTGGTTGTCGGAGCCGCCTTGGCCGTGGGGGCCGTCGGCCTGCTCGGTCTGTTGCGAGGCTCTATGACCGAAGGTGTCGAGACTACGGCCCGGGCGCAGCTTAACGACGTGACATCGCTCCTGCGGCTGGGTCAACTGCCCGCCCAGCTGCCCTCCGGGCGAGGCGGCACATTCACCCAGGTCGTGGCCGCCAACGGCCGGGTAGTCGCTACCAGCGCCACCCTCTTGGCCGCCACGCCGATCAGCCGGTTGCATCCCGGCGAGGAGGGGACCGTGGTGCGCACCATACCCACCTTGACTGGAGCGGGCTTGGAAGGGGCTTCGGACAGCGACGGACCTTATCTGCTTCTGGCCCGATCCTTTCCGGCACAACCTGGGATGGCGGTCAGCGGACCGGTCACGATCTATGTCGCCGCCACGCTGCACCCGGTCGAAGTGGCCACCAACACCGTGTCGCTGGCCCTGGTGGCAGGCTCGCCGGTCTTACTGGTCCTGGTGGCGGCGCTGATCTGGATCTTCGGGGGACGGGCGTTACGCCCGGTGGAAGCGATACGCGCCGAGGTAGCCGACATATCTGGTCACGACCTGCACCGACGGGTGCCCGAACCCGCCACCAAGGACGAAGTGGCGTTACTGGCTCGCACCATGAACCAAATGCTCGACCGCCTCCAATCCTCCGCGTCAGCACAGGGCCGGTTCGTTGCCGACGCGTCCCACGAACTACGAAGCCCGCTCGCCGCCCTGAGAGCCACACTCGAAGTGGCAGCCGCCCACCCGGCAGATGTGTCCTGGCCCGCCACGGTGGCCGATGCCCTGGATGAGACGAGCCGGCTGCAACGGCTAGTGGATGACCTGCTAACCCTGGCCAGCACCCGCGAATCGACCGCATCCGGACACCTGGAAGAGGTTGACCTGGACGAGATCATCACGCGCGAGGCCCGCACCACCAAGGCCAGCCGCCGGGTCACGCTAGATCTCAGCAAGGTGTCCGGAGGTCGGGTCCTGGGCTACCCCGACCAACTCACCAGGGTCGTCCGCAACCTATTGGATAACGCTCAGCGCCACGCCGTCGGTCGAATCTCCGTAGAGCTCTCGACCGAAGAAGACGTGGTAGTACTGTCCGTGCAGGACGACGGCTCCGGCATCCCCTCCTCTGAGCGTGACCGAATCTTCGAGCGTTTCGCCCGCCTCGACGAGGCCAGAGATCAAGACGCCGGAGGAACCGGTCTGGGGCTGGCCATAACCAAAGAGATCCTCGCCGTCCACGGCGGGACCATCACTATCGCAGAAAGCCCCACCGGCGCCCGCTTCGAAATCCGCCTGCCAGCAGGCGAACCCATAGTCCCCGACTCCGAAGTCGCCCGAAACCCTGAAAAGGAAACGTCCGTCAAGAAGACAAGCAGGCAACCAACGTCGGCCGCTGTCCGGGCCCGTCCGTGATCAAGCGTCCGGCAGGCTCGCATCGAAGGTATAAACCTCCTAGCGCCCCAAAGACAGGTCACGGTTAAGGCGAGTCAAATGATGGGTAAAGACATGTATCCGTTGGGATAAGGAGTCTTGTCCTCTAGACGCCGCTCTGCTAGCGATGCTCGCGAAGCAACTATAAGGGGTATTTAGCCGCTCGGACGTGGGACGACGCCGCTCCGGGCGGCTCGAGAGGGGTGGTTCGTCATGAAGACTGCACGATTGCCGCGAATATTGGGGGCGGCTGCCTTGGTGGTGGGAGTGGCGACGGCGCCGTCCGCCGTCGTCATGGCCGGCGCCGGCGCCGCGGGCGCCACTACTCAGCAGGGCGGCAGCGCCTATGAGTGCACCGGGGGGAACATTCCGCCCGGGGTCTACCGGTCGATGGTCATCACCGGCGTGTGTTATGTGCCGGCCGGGAATGTGGTGGTCAAGGGAAACCTGACCGTGGCACCGGGGGCGTTGCTCGACAACGGCACTCCGGGTGATCCCAGCACCGCCAACCCGGCCGTGTCAGCGGACCTGTACGTGGGAAGGAACGTGACGGTCGGTAAGGGTGCCGTCCTGCTTCTCGGCTGCACCCCCAACGGCGCCTGTTCACCGCCGACTATCCCGAATGTGGGCATTTCCACCGCCCACATCGGGGGGAACCTGAGCGCCTACGGGGCTTTGGCGGTCGTCGTCCAGTCGGCTGATATCCGGGGCAACTTCTCCCTATTTGGCGGCGGTGGGGGCACCATGGGCGGCGTCGCCACCGGGGCTTGCTTCGCGGCCCCGCCGCCGGCTCCCTGGTCGGAGGATCCTGGCTCTGCGGTGGCCGGCAGCCCGGTCTACAGCGACGTCGAGGACAGCACGATCGGCGGCAACTACACCATCGCTGGGCTGTCCTCCTGTTGGCTCGGGACGCTCCGCAACCAGATCGACGGTAACGCCACCTTCATCGGTAACTCGATGGGCGACCCCGACGCCATGGAGATCGGCGGCAACCTCGTCCGTGGGGACCTGACCTGCTTCAAAAATGCGCCCGCACCCCAGTTCGGCGACGGGGCCTCGTCCGATCTGGTCGGTGCCCGAGCCAAGGGACAGTGCGGGTTCAACGTGGTTCTACCGAACCCAGCACCCCAGGCACTGACGAGCACCACGCCTCCCACCCCCGGATTCGGCATCCCGCAGCACTTCGCGGTGAGCACCCGCGAGCTTAAGACCTACTTCGGGACCCACACCGCGACACCGGCCACCTCCATGCCGTTCGAGTCGATCAAGACGGCGGCCGGGAACACCATCGTGGCCCAGCTGTATGACTTCACCCTCAAGGGCAGCGGGCTGGTCGGTACGGGCACCTACACCGGTGGTCCCCCGGGCCAGTCGCCCGGCGAGGCCGTGTTGTCGACCGTCTATCCGAACGGAACCGACAGTTTCACTGCCTACGACAACTGCAACGTGTGCAGCTTCGCCGGCCAGAACGGAAGCGTCACCTTAAGGGCCTACGGGACCACCGATCGGAAGGGCTTCACCTACGGCACCTTCCTCATCACCTCCACCGGCACCGTCCTGGCCACCTCGACCAGCCCGCCTCCTGGACTGGCAACTTTGGTGGGCTATGGGTCCTTCTGGGGCTCCGGAGCCACCGTGCACGTGATCGAGCACCTCGGCTTCGGATGATGGGAGAGAACGCTCAGCCCGGTTAACAGCCGGTTGAGCATGCCGCCTCCGAGCCCTCGGCACCCCCCTGCGGGCTCGGAGGCGAGCGGCCCACACGATGAATCGGTCTAGCCGGTCTGGGGATGCGTGGGAGTAGTGCCGCCCCGACCGAGGAGGTCGAAACCGTTCAGTATCGTCAACTCTCCCGGAGCGGTTCCGGGCTGCCCGGTGAGCCCGTACTGCCACACCAGGGCCCCGTTGGACGGATCGATAGCGACCATAAAGGTCGTTGTAATCGTCATTGATCATGTACATGCCGTTGGGCAGCCCATCGGCCAGAGAGGGGTGGTTCAGAGAGGGGTGGTTCAGCATTCCCGGGCCGGCAGCGACTTCGGACTTGGACAGTACTTGCCCCTGCCGGTCGAACTGAAGTACTTCGCCCGGATCCGAGTAATCGGCAATCAAGTAATGGTCCGAGTTGACTGTGCGGGGTGGCGCCCAGCTGCTGAGGATCGGACGGGTAGGAGATAGGAAGCTGCACGGTCCAGACCAGGTGTCCGCCGGGGGTGTACTCAGGGACAGCTGACCCACGAACTGTTGATTTTCGGAAATGGGAAGGTTGCCGTCCCAGAGCGGCGGGTCGCCGTTAGGCGAACCCATAGAGACCGGCGGGAAGGGAACGCACGCCCCATCAGTGCCGATCTGGCTCGCTACCGAATGGTCCACGTTGATGACCAGGACGCGACAGTTCTGAGCATCGGCGACCGAGATCTGGCCATCGCGCAGCAAATAGGGGCGCCTCTGCACGACGGCTCGACTTTTCCCCCCTCGCCTGCCGCCGGCCGGCCTAGCGCGAGGAGTCGACACTCCAGGTCCAACATAGCTGAGAGGCCTGCAACTCCCGAGGACTGTGGTCGCTGGCTAAGCCGGAGCGTTCGTCGTCTGTTTCGCGCTCCGGTGTGCCCACAGTCAGGTCGGCGACATCCCTGGCGGTGAACCGACCCCGTAGCTGACGGAGGCGACGGCGGCGGCTGCCGCCCGCTGGCGCAGAGCGGTGACTATCACTTTTCGATCGGCCACGACTCCGATCGCTGCACCCAATACCAGAGACAGATTGGTGAGCAGTTCATCGCCGGCGCCGAGGACGGACCCGTTGGGTGCCGCCCTGCCCCCGTCCCGGTGCCGGCTGGTTCTGCCGGAGTTGCGGTCTCAGAGCGACGACCGAAGGGGTGAGTGACGCTCCCGGGCTCCGGCCGTGGTGGTCAACCTAGACCGCGTCCTTGCGTAACTGTTTGAGGAATGTTAAAGGCTAGGCAAAGGATGACGGTTACTCCCCCATGTGCCCCGGGGTGGCTCCCACTCCCTTGGCATTGGTTGCCACCAAGCCCGGTAAGGCCGCGGGGCTGTGCCGGTGTTTGTCGAGGCGGACAGGGCTATCGAAGGCCTCCACTACCTCCGCAAGAGGTGACCCCCGAGGCAAAGGAAAGGCAAACTTCGGCTTCCTGACCTTCTGCGGATGTCTGGGTCATCTAGTTTCGCCGCGTGATCCACCACGATACCGGCAGGGGGCGCGCCAGCCGGTATCAGCCCCGACATCGCCGTGGCCGCCGACGTGGCGAGCCCACCGAGGAGGATGTGGAGCCCAACGCTCGGTTGACCGGGGCCACGGGAGCGGTCTTGCTGATCCTTCTCGCCGTAGAAGGAGCAACCATCATCGGAGTCCGGAGTCACTTGAGCACTCATGTCTTCGTGGGGATGGTGCTTGTTCCCTTGGTGCTGCTCAAGATCGGCTCCACCAGCTGGCGCTTTGTTCGCTACTACAGCGGTGCGTCGGCTTACCGCCTGAAGGGGGCGCCCCCCGTTGTGCTGCGGCTGCTCGGGCCGGTGCTGGTCGTGCTGACGCTGGTGCTGCTGGGCTCGGGAGTTGCCCTCATCCTGGCGCCTCATAACCTGCGCAGCAGTCTTCTGTTCTTGTACAAGGCGAGCTTCCTGCTTTGGTTCGCGGTGATGACGGTTCACGTGCTGGGCCATGTCGTCGAAACAGCCAAGCTGGCTCCGCTCGACTGGGTCCGCCGGACTCGCAGCCAGGTGGAGGGGGCGTCCGCTCGTCAATGGGCACTGGCCACCGCCCTGGCCACTGGCTGCCTGCTCGGACTGGTCATGCTTGGCCCCACCTCCCACTACCACCGCTCGCGGTCCTTTGAGCCGCCCGGGGTTGTCGCACAGACACCAAGCCATCATTGACCGTGACGGCTTCACCGGGCCGGAGCGCTCTACCGATCCTTGACCTCTCGGACCAGGAGGGCCAGGGTGGGGCAGGAGGCGACGGCTCGGCGGACGTGGGGTCGAAGGGAACTAGGAACGGGGCGAGAGTCGATTACGGGGTAGCCCCAGTCGTCGAGGGTGATGAGCTCGGGCAAGAGTTCGGCAGACAGGCCGTGCCCTTGACAGGTGATGGGATTAACGGTCAGAACCTGGGTCACCGCCACAGCCCAACATGAGTAGGCGTGGGGAAGCGGGGACGGGCCCGGCAGGGCCCGTGGCGGCGGTGCCGGTCAATCTCAGCCTCGAAAACAACTAGTGCGCTCTTGACCAGTTTGAGCACTCCGTCAGGGTGGTGGCAGGCGCCGCGGCCGGCGACCATATCCAACCAGCGCCGGAGGCGACTCTCCGCCACGCCCCGCCGGTCGCCGGCAACCAGATTATCCAGGGCGCCGGCGATGGCGGGCAGCCCGTGGACGCAGGGACCGCACTGACCGGCGGACTGACGCGCCATCCAATCGACTATCGACGCCGTCTCGATCAAGCCACAGGAATCCGAACCCAGAATGGCTATCACTCCGCACCCCAAGCTGGCGTTGGCCTTACGCAGCGACTGCATGTCCAGCCTCAGGTCCTGGGCTACTGGGGCCGCGATCCAGGCCCCGGAGTAGCCGCCCATGAGTAGGGCTTGCGGGGTCCCGGTGGGACGGGCCGCATTGACTGCCTCTGTGAGCGGGCTACCCAGAGCGGCTTCGTAAACACCGGGCCGGGACACGTCGCCGCTCAAACTGACGAGGGTGGTGCCGGGATCATCAGCGGTACCGAGGGACCGAAACCAGCCAGCCCCGAAGCGGGCCACGAGGGCCAGATGGGCCAGGGTCTCGACATTGTTCACCAAGGTGGGCCGGCCCCGCACCCCCTTCTCGAAAGGGCGGGGCGGAACGAAGGTCGGTTTGGCGTCACCACCGTTGAGCCAGTGGACCAGCGCGGACTCTTCACCCACGACATAACCGCTGGGGGTGGTCTCGATGCGAATAGGAACCCGGCCCAATGCCAACCGCCGGCGCTCTTCCAACGCGATGACGGCTGAGCCCAGGGATCGTTCGGCGTACCGATCGACGCACACGATGGCCTCCTCGGCGCCGACCGCCTCGGCCGCCGCGTTGAGACCGTCAAATACGAGATGGGGTGATAAGGCCAGCAGGGTCTTGTCCTTCCGGCTGGCCGGTTCCCCCTCGGTGCCGTTGGCCACCACTATTCGCCGGCGGCGACCGGCCACGGCGCGCATCTTGGTGGCGGTCGGGAAGCCGGCACCGCCGCGACCCTTCAGACCTGCTTTTTGCACCTCGAAGATGAGACCGGCGCCTCCCGCGGGCATCGGGCCCCATCGTCGCAAGTGAGCGTCGAGGCCGCTGTCGCCGTCTGGCGGCAGCAGACGCGGGAGGGACAAGGCGTTCGGAATCTCTCGCAGGCCGATTGAACTGGTCACGACGCCACCGCCAAAGCGCCGGTCACCTGGTTCCCGACCGGAGAGACATTCAAGCGGATGCTGGCCGTGTAATGCTTGCCAACAGAATCCTCCAGCTGCGCAGACAGAGACGAACCGGCCAGGCTGGTCACCTGCCCTTGCAGCAAGCGCGGGGACGATGCCGGCCCCATGTACACCTCACTGCCGGTCAGTTCGACGCCCTCTTCGCCGGCCGGCTCACCTGTGAGCACGACGGTCAAGGTGCCGTCCTGGTTTCCTCGAAAATCGCCCGTGATGGTGATCGATTCCAGACCGCCTCCTTCCTCTGGGGCGGCGTGCTGGACCCCTGAGAAGTCAGCACGGAACGGGGTCACCAATTGGTCTGACGATCCGGCGGCAGGTGACGGGTCCGACTTGGTCCCAGCGACCGAGGACCCGAGTAGAGCCGTCGGAGTTCCCGACCGGCGCGCCCAACCGGGGCGCAACGGACCCGACGCTGCCCACATCGCCACCATGACTGGCAGAGCAACGCTCGCGAGAACGGCGACCCCCCGCAGGGTGGGGCTCTCCGCCGTGAAGCCCTTGGCCGATCGCCACCAAACGGACCCGACCACCGCTGCCGCGCAAACCACGTATAGAACCTGCACCCACCCCAGGCGGGAGTCCGAGCCGGTCCCCAGCCCATGGACCACTGCCACCGGCCAGCAGGCGTACGCCGACCAGTGCACGGCCCGCCAGGCCCGGTAGCCGAGCCGCTCACGCAAAAGGCTCGTCACCACTACGGCGATCAGCAGGTCCAAAGCGAGGGCTCCCAGCCCGGTCCAGATCGGCCGGTACCTCGACACGAACGGGACGAACACATCGACCACCCTGATGGGGGCGTAGCTGTCCATGACCGCGGTGCTCACGTGCACGGCGAGGACCACCACGGCTAGAAGCGACGCATTGCGGTGCAATCCGGAGACAAGAAAGCGAGGCCAGCCGCGGTCGGGCGTAGCGAACCGCCTGGGTAATCCCGAGGACCACCGAGACGGTGAGCAGTATCAACGCCACCAGGCCGAAACCGCGTGTCAGGTACCACAGCGCCTTCGAGTTATACGACAGCCCTCCTACCATCTGTTACCGACCGCCCCGGATCCGTGGCATCTCGGTCACTCAGGCGTGGAGATCGGCAGGCCAACCATTGGCGGTGGCCACCCGGCCGGTGACGTGCATCAGCCGGACCGGAAGGCGCATCTTCTCGAGCCAGTCCAATGCCGACTGGCCCAGAACTATGGCCGCGGTGGCGGCGATGTTGGCGTCGACACACGATGCGGCCGCCACCGTCACGGTTCGCCAATACTCCACGGCCGGGCCGCCGGAACGGGGATCGACCAGGTGGTGATAACACCGGCCCCCCCCGCCCCCAGCGACGAACCGTCGTGCTGGATGTCGCCAGCCCGCCGGTCGAAATAGACACTGTCGGTCCACCCGAGTCGAGAGGGTCAGCGTGGTTGTCGGTCAGCTGCACGACCCAGCCCCCTTCGGGAGGAGGACCGCACACCGAGATGTCCCCACCCAAGCTGACCAAAACCCCGCAACCCGTGGCGGCCCCCGCTCGAGCGGCCACCCTGTCGGCGCACAACGCTTTGGCCGTCGCTCCCAGGTCCAGCTCCACCCGCGCCGGAACCCGGACCCTGGAACGAACAGCATCCAACTCAACTGCCCTCCAGCCGGGCACCGGCTGCGGATCCCACCCGAGCGTAGGCCCGACCGAAGGCACGGTAGAAAAGTCACGGTCGTAACCAATGACCCGCATGGCCTTGCCAACCGTCGGGTCCACGACCCCGCCGGTGACCGCCGCCGCCCGCAGCGCTACCTCGATGGCCTCCAGCAGCAGCCCGGTGACCGGCACAGCCCTGCCTCCAGCGGAGTTGACCCGGGCGATCTCACTGTCAGCTCGGAAGCGACTGCAGGCCCGGTCGATCGCATCGATCTCAGCCTCCAGAATCCCCAAACCTTGATCCAAATGCCGTGGATCGGAGACGACCAAAGTGGCGTTGGTACCGATGGCCGATATCGTCGACCCGACCAAGGGGCTCACGACCCCCCCGAGTTGACCACGGGCGGCGCCACCACCGGCTGCGGCGCCTGGGTCGGCGGCGTGATGACCGGCTGCGTAGTCGGGGTGGGCTGCGTGGTCGGGACCGTGTTCGGCGCTTGGCCGCTGGCGCCCGACTGCGACGTCGAAGTCGGCTGCGTACTGGATACGGGCAGGGTGCTCGCAGCCGGCTGCGGCACTGTCCCAGAGCCCGCCGACGGCGCGTTGACCGAGGCAGTGTGGGAGCTCTTGCCGGGAAGCGCCCGAGCCGCCAAAGCCGACAGCGCGCCTCCGCCCACAATCGCCCCGACCGCCAAAAACCGGGTGGCGCGGCGCATCCTATACAAACCCACATCCCGGGCCGAACGCGACAACATCATCCCAAGTGTTCGTATCCGGGCCTGAAGGGACGCTGAAAGGAAGGTAAAGCTTCGGACAAGGCGCCCTCGACCGCCGCTTCGAGGTGCTCCCACACCCAGGCGACGCACGAAGCCTGTCCTACCGCGGCGCAATATTCTCGTCCGGACAGCCGGACCTGTGCCCAAGGTCTCAGCCACGAGTTTGGCTTCTGGCGGCCGGGACCTTTCAGACTGAGAAGTCGCTCTCCTGACGCTGGAAGGCCGGCCGCGACCGCAAGGCCGACCGCCGGCTAAGGATCACCGTAGCCGCGACGACCAGGCCGAGCGATAGTACTTCCACCGCCACAGCCGCCGTTCCGACCCGGAAGCTCTCATCGAAGACGGCCCAACCGATCATCACACTGGCGAGCGGATTGACGCTGTTGATCGCGGGAACGCTGGCGGTCATCGGTCCGGCCCGATACGCCATCTGGCTGAGAACCAGGGCGCTACCGCCGACCAAGATCAGGGCATATAGCTGCCAGGCGCTCAGCAGGTTCGCGACCCCGTGACCCATCAAATCCGTGCATACCTTCATCAGGGCCGCGCTCCCGGCCAAGGCGATCCCCGCCGCGACTCCAAACGCCGTCGCTACAACCCCGGGACGACAGCGACGAGCGACCATCAGGCACGCACCGATAGCAGTGAGGGAGAGTCCGAGGGCGGCCAGAGCCGGACCGGTATCGATATCGCGGGCCGGCTGCGAGGAGGGCGTGGCCGTGGTGAGAAACACCGCCAGCGCCGCGACCAGCACCGCCGCCCAGCGCATGTCGACCAGGCCGACCTTGGGACCGCCCACGAATCGGCTAGCCAGCAGAGCAGAGAGCACCCCGGTAACCAGCAGCGGTTGCACCAAGGTGAGCGGTCCCTCGTGCAGGGCGAAGGCGTGCAAGCTCACCCCAGCCAGCAATATCACGGTGCCGAGCAACCAGGTGAAGGATGTCAGGGTCGAGCGCACCGCGCCGTAAACCCCTCCTTCGGGTGCTCCACCAGAACGCGGACGCATTTGAACGGCCCGGTACTGCAGGGCGGTTCCGACCGCGAACAAGGCCGCCGCGCCTAGTGCACCACCGACCGCAGCGCCGCTGCTCATGCTCCCTGCGTCCTTCCTCCACACTTCCGGCATGACAATTACTGCGAGGCCCCGGGATTTCCGTCGGCGCGAAGAACCTCGGATGAACCCGTCCGCGATCAGATTAGTTGCCCGGAGTCGCCTCCCCTTCGTCGACCCAGACAACCAACAGGTCTATCGCAGCGCCCGTTACACAGCATCAAGCCGGCCGGAGGGCGCTGGTTATCGACTAGCCCCTGGAGGCCGCGAATACTGCGGGTTCCCCGTCGCTGACCTTCGCGATGCGGACCATGCAGTTGTAGGTGATCACGGCAATGGCGAGGTGCATCGCCATGAGTACTGCCACCGCTTTGGGTGGCTGCCCTTTCGCCAGGATGTACAAATCTGGGAGCCACAGCACCAGCGTGACCCCGATGGCCATGCGCAGGTACAACCATCGTGGAGCGGAACTGATGCGAGTGACCACGGGCCACCCAAGGCACGCAATGACGACTCCTACCACCGTCAGCTTTCCGTAGTCGGCAAATCTGAAGTGGACGTACCCTTTCGTCGACGGAAACAACGCCGTACCTATCGCCACTAACAAACCATCAACGACCAACGACGCTGCAACTGAGGCGACCGTTGCCAGCGCTACACGCCAGCCAGAGGGCTGGTCGCGCCCAGGGGCGAAATCGACATGCCAGAACCTGAGAAAGCGTTGCAAGAACAGCGGTAGTTGACGCGGCAAGACATCTCCTTCGATGAAAAGCGGTGGGCGGCGCCCTGTGGAAAGCCGCCACTTCACTTCCCCTATGAGCCAGCCAACCAATAACTGATACGCGTCCTTGGAACATCCGACCCGGCACGCCCTCCCAGGAGGCAAAGGCTTTACCAGTTCCTAATCTTTCGACTGGATACCAAAGGCGTGACCGTTGCGTCGGATTCGTCGAGGCGCTACTCCAGGACCGGTTCGGACGTGATGGGACTCAAGGGCAGACCGACCCGCCTCGCCTCCATCCACTCGGGGTGCCCGAGCTTCCGCCCAAGCGACGCCACCTGTACGTCGAAGGTCGGAGACCGGGCCAGGTGAGCTAGATAGGGGGTTTGACGGGCGGGAGGGACACGCGGGTAGCGTGCTCAGGGTTCATCCCGGCTCCCTCTCCGCATCCGGCGCGCTCTGAAATTCCGTCTTTACCTAAAGGCCGAGGTTGACCCGAGAGGCAAAAGAACGGCAGACACCCTCAGGCGGGTTAACCGTCAGCAGCCTGGAGCGGATCCGGGTCGGCTCAGGACAGAGCCGATGACTACTGACGTCTTGGTGGCGGGGGGCTGGAACAAGAACGGTGGTGACCTCGGGGCCGCTGTCGCCGAAACTGACGCGAACGCTGTCTTCCGGTGGATCGGTCGGATGCCGTGGGTACGCGTGCGAGACCAACTCACAGGCGGCTCCCAGGCTGTGCTTAGGTTGCGGTTTTTTGCATGGGGGCGTGACAACATCCCGGTTGGAAGGAATGACATGAGGACCCGGTTCGTCAAGACCGTTGTCGGCTTAGCCAACCTGGGCGGCACCGTCGGTGTCAGCTTGGGCGTCGGAAGCGCCATTTCCAGTGCCGCCACAAGCAGCCCCAGCTCCACGACCATCCCAAGGTCATCCCCATCGACCACAGCCCCCTGGGACCAACCACCATTGCCCGAACATGAACGGTGCCAGCACGTCGAGCGTGGCGGGCTACTAAGGGATCTGTGCCCACGTTCCAGTCATAACTGCAGATCCCGTCCCGCCGCTGGCGCAAGGGAGCACTCGACGTCTCGAGATCCCTCAAGAGCCGCACCCAGAGACGCCGGAGTCAGTTGGCTCGCTTAGTCTTAGTCGGTCGAGGCCAGCTCTTCTGCCAACAACTAGTCGACGGGGCGGCGATCGGGGTCCTGGCGATGTCGTAGCCGCACTTTGGGCTTAAGTCGATCATCGTCGTCAGCTCGACTCCAGCTCGTTATTACCCGAGCCTCTTTGGTAGTCTCCGCAGGGCGGAGGACAGGCTCTTCCACCTGGCGGGTGCTGATATGAGGTCCATGAGCAGGATGACGATCCGGCACCGGGACGGCAGGGCCAGCCGACTGCTGGGGGGGGGCATTGCGGCTGTGGCCGTTCTGGCTCTGTTGGCGGCGGCTTGCTCAAGTGGGGGGCACCACAACATCCAGGCCGGGGCGGGGCCAAGAGTAAGGCTGCCGCCAAGGACAACACCCCCCCCACCTGCCTCGCAGGTCCAGATAACCCCGACGAATGGGGCCGCCGATTTACCGGGCACCTGAACGGCGTACAGGGAGCGCCAGGGATGTACGGGACCCATACCCTGACCCAGACATTCGACATCGGCGCGTCGCTCGTGGCGATCGGAAACACGGCGACCCATCGCACTCAAATCTACTCCAATGGCAAGCTGCTCTATAACTGGCCGATCAGCTCAGGCCGGCCGGGCGACGACACTCCCGACGGGAGCTATCTCACCATCGAGAAGGCCAATCCGGTGCAGATGATCGGCCCCGGCTACAGCATCTCCGTCCCCTGGTCGGTGCGGTTCACCTTCAGCGGGGATTACTACCACGATGCTTACTGGTCCGTGGGCGGACAGGGCTTCGACAACGTGAGCCACGGGTGCGTCAACCTGTCGCCCGCCGACGCCGAGATCTACTACAACCTGGCCGTGCCCGGCGACCCCATCACGATCGTCGGCAGTCCCCACGCCGGCACCTGGGACAACGGCTGGACCGAATGGTTTGTGAGCTGGCCGCAGTACCTCCGGGGCAGCGCCCTCCACGAGGCCGTGACGGCTGGGCCGGCCGGCAGCTCCTTCGTAAACCCCGCGTCCCTGCCCCCCTCCACCGCGACCGCACCCTTGCAGACGGCGCCAGCCAACAACTCGGTCGCGCAATAGGCCAACCTGGCCGGAGAGCAGGCTGGCACTCAATTTGCCTGCGCCCCCCGAGGTCCACGCTGATGGCGTCGAGTTACCTCCCTTCCTACGGATATGGCTCTGCGGCGCCGTCGAGCGGCAACCAGATCCGCGTGCCCTTTGGCAGCCCCTACCAACATCACCGGAGCGCGCCCTTTAACTGCGGTGAGGGCAGAAGCGGTCCGTTGTCAGGGGGCTTCGGCGTGGTCGATGCCGATTTTCGGCCCAAGTGCGGGAAGGCGGGTTGAAATTCCCGCTGCTGAGAGGGCTCCGATGAACTCGTCGCCCCAGCCGCGGGTCTGCTGGCTTGGGCGTGCTCGTCGGCTGGTCGAGGATCCGGCTGACGTTGCCGAGCACCGAGGCGGGAGTAGGGAGGCAAACGGCAGAGTCGCCGAGCTCTAGCTCATGTATGAGGTTCTCGCGGCCGTGGCCGGGGACGACGTCGAGGAGGACGACTCGCCGTCCGATGAACCTTGCTTCTCGGCAGGTGTCGCCGGAGGTGGTGACTACGACGTCGCTCGCTGACATCAGCTCGGGGACACGGTGGGTGAACCCGAAGTGGATCACAGTCGGGTGCTTACGGGCGAGCGCAGTCAGCTTGGCGGCCAGGCGCTCGTTCGTTCCGCTAAGGGCTAGGACCCAGTATCCCTGGGATGCGAGGGCTCGGGCGATGTCGTCGAGAGGTCCGATCCCCCATGCTCCCGACATGAGCAGCACGCACTGGGCTTCAGATGGGACTCCGAGCGAGGCGCGGGCATCCGGTCGGCTGGGGGCGTTATAGAACGCCGGCCGGACGGGGGCTTCGACCACCGCAATCCGTGCGCTTGGGAGGTGTTCGCGCACCGACGCTGCGGCTAGTTGTGATGTGACCAGGTAGAGGTCCGTACCTTCGTGGACCCATATGCAGTGCGCGAACGAATCGGTCATGAAGACGACAGTGCTGAGTCGGGGCCGGCTCTGTTTGAGGTGAACCGCGGCGGACGCCCCGGTGGCGAAGACCGAGACGATCAAATCCGGGTCGTGCCGATCGACCGCCTCGACCAGCTTGGGGAGCATGACTTTGACCGCGGCCCGGTCCATCGATCGCCCTAGCGGTCCATTCGCTCGGAGCTGGGAGAAGTGAAAGCCGTCGTATACGGGGGTGATCGACAGCAGGCTGCGGAAGACCCAGTTGCCGACGGCTGAGGGTCCCCGGCCGAGCATCGGCATGCAGTCCAAGATGGTGCTGTCTACCCCGTGAGGGGTGAGGGCGGCGGCGCACGCCTCGGCCAAGGTGTCGTGTCCGGCGCCGAACTTGCCCGACAGGAACAGCGCTCGCCGGACGGTCACACCACCAGCCCGACCAGACTGTCCAGGGTCAGGGCCCCATAGCCCCTCTGGTGCAGGTCCTGGGCGATGGGCCCGAGCGCCTCGGCAGCCCGCCGCGACGACCCGGTCGGGGACCCTATGTCGGCGTCGTGAAGTAGCACGATCGCTCCAGGCGCCAGCCCGGTGGCGACCCGGGCGGCGACGCTGACCGCGTCCCGCTCGTGCCACTCGCGTCCCCACGCTGACCACAACACCAGGCGAAGGTGGTGGCGGCGGGCCTCGAACATGGTGGCGCCGCTGGTCTGACCAAACGGGGGTCGGAACCATCGAGGCTGAACGCCGGTCCGACCCAGAGCTTCGATCGCGGCGTCGAGGTCGGCGCGCACCCAGCCTGGGCCTCGAAGGAAGTGATGGTCGTGGCGGTACCCGTGGGTTTCCACCTGGTGGCCCCTCTTGCGGATCTCGGCCACGAGGTCGGGATGGGACGCCACCTGCACGCCCAGGCAGAAAAATGTGGCCGGAAGACCGAGCTCGTCGAGGCGGTCGAGAATCACCGGGGTGGTCCGGGGGTCAGGGCCGTCGTCGAAGGTCAACGCCACCGCCGGTTCAGCGCGCCCTCTCCACCGGCAAAGCTCGCCCGGCAGGACCCGAACCGGCAGCCACTGGCCCAAGCTGACCACGCTTGGAACAATGTGGGCTCCAACGGCGACACCGACGGGGAGCAGGGCACCAGGCGGCCAACCTCGACGCCACCTCTCCCGAACCCGTCTGCTCACGCCGGGTCGGCCCGCTCGACACCGGTCTCGGTGTCCAGCCACCATTCGACGTAACGCCTCATCCCCTCCTCGAAGGACGTGCGCGGCGCCCAGCCGAGTACCCGGGCCGCTTTGTCAGCCGACACTTGGCGGCCTGTGTAATCACCCGGGCGGGCGGCCACAAACTCGATCTGGGATCGTGGGTCGATCAGGTCGCGGGCCACCTCCGCGATGCGACGGATACTGACCGGCTCCGGGCCCTCCAGGTTGAACACCTGTCCTTTGGCCGCGTCTCCCAGCGCCAGAATGTGGGCTGCAGCGAGGTCTTCGACGTAGACGAAGTTGCGGAACTGGAGCCCGTCGCCGTGGATGGTGATCTTGCCGGTGGACACGGCGCTGCTGAGAAAGCGGGGGATCACGAGCTCCTCCCGCATCCGGGGCCCGAACGGAATGCCGTAGCGCAGAATCGTGTACGACAGACCGTACAGCTCCCCGAAGCTCGACAAGACCAGTTCGGCGGCGATCTTGGACGCCGTGTAGACGTGTCCGCTTCCCGTCGAGGCCAGCGGAGTGTCTTCGCAGAGGGGTCCGTTCCCCGCCCCGGAGGCGTACACCCACACCGTGCTGGCCATGATGACACGGCCGATCCGGTTCCGCCGGGCCGACTCGCACACTCGGGCCGTGCCCACTACGTTGACCTCCATCGTACCGACCGGATCGGCGTGGGCGTCGTTGACGTTGGACACGGCCGCCAAATGAAACACCGCATCGCAGCCGGCCGTCGCTCTGACCAACGCCGACAGATCGGTGACGTCGGCCTCGCGGTAAACGACGTCGCCACGATGCGGCGGGCGAGTATCGACCACGATCACCTCGTGGCCAGCGTCGAGCAGATGGTCGACGACGTGCGAACCGATGAAGCCCGACCCGCCGGTGACGGTGAGTTTCACGATTCGATCGCCCTCACACTGGTCCAATCGGCCAACACCGAGGTGAGACCGTCGATGACCTGGTCTATCTCGCCATCGGTCATGGCAGAATGCACCGGCAGACAAATGTGGCGCGCGCAAACATCGTCGGCGACGGGGAAAGAGCCGGTCGCCCAGTCGGCGAAGACCGGCTGACGATGCAGCGGGGTGCCATACACCTCGCCGGCAAGCGACACCCCCCACCCATCGAGCAGAGCCCGCTTGACCTCCGAGCGGTCGATCCCCGGCTCGAGAAGAGCCACATACTTGTAGTAGTTCGACCGGCAGGCAGCGGGTACAGGAAGAGGGCTGAAATCCCGCCACGTCCGACAGCGCATCGTTGTAGCGGGATGCGACCCACTGCCGGGTGGCGATGGCCTCATCCAGGCGAGTCAAGTGGACCAGCCCGACGGCAGCATGCAGCTCGCTCATCCTCCACGCGTAACCCATCCTGACATGCTCGCCGCCAAGGAACCCGGCTTTGCCTTGGTCCCGGTAGACGATCGCCTCTTCCCGCAGGTAGTCGTCCCCGGTGGTGATCATCCCGCCTTCGCCGCTGGTCATGACCTTCGTGGGGTAGAAGGAGAAGGCCGCCGCTCGGCCGAACGTCCCCGCCGCTCTGCCCTCGAAGCTGGCGCCGTGGGCGTGAGCGGCGTCCTCGATCAAGGCCACCCCGCGCCGATCGCAAATGGCCCGGATGGCGTCCACTTCGGGGGTGACCAGCCCGCCTATGTCGACCAGCACGACCGCCGCAGTATCAGGTGTCAGGGCCGCCTCGAGCGTGTCGGGCGAAAGGGCCAGCGTCACCGGGGACACGTCCGCAAAATGGGGGGTCCCCCCTGCGTGTACGACAGCCGCGGCGGTCGCAAAGAAGGTATTGGTGGGGACAACAACCTCGCGACCCTGCACCTCCAGGACCCTACAGATGATCTCCAAAGCAGCCGTTCCGCTGCTCACCGCGATCGCGTGGGTCACCCGGTGGCGGCGGGCGAACGCTTCCTCGAACTCCGCGGTGCGCGACCCCAAGGTCAGCGAGCCGGAGCGTAACGAGTCGTCGATCATGGCCAGGATCGCCGTCCGGTCCGCCGCCGAGAACACGACGGTGGCTGCGGGAACGCGACGGACTGTCACGCCAGCTCTGCTGTCAGGCTGCCGCCGGCACCCTGGTGGCCGCCCACCATCCCGGCTGCGACGCGCCGGTCTCGGCCGAGCCGGAACAGCCCTACACCCATACCCACGACGGCGAGGGCAACCAGCGGTCCCCGAGCACCGTCGAGGCGAAGCCGTTCACCGAACAAGGCTATCCCGATCACACATCCGAAGAGCGGGTCGGCGACCGCGATGATCGGAATAGTCCGCGTTGGGTGGCCCGCCTGGTAGGCCGTCGAGATCAACAGCATCACAACCACGCCGGCCGCAACCAAGACGTACGGCGTCCATCTCACAACAGCACCCGACAGGCCGTGCCCGAACGAGTCGGCGAAGGCCTTCGCCAGCACCGCCATGAAAGCGTCACCGATCCCGGCAGCCAAACCGAACCAAGCCGCCCGGGTGGGCCCAGCCGCCCGCAGCCCCGCAGCCACCGCCAACCCCACCACCAAGCACGCCGGAAAGGTACACAACCACCACCGCTGAAAGCCCGCCGTCGCCGACGCTGACTCCGTAGGCGAACCCGCCGCCAAGAACACCGACACGCCGATAAGCACCGCCCCTATCGCCAACCACTCACCAGCATAGATCGGCTCATGATCGACCAGCGCCAGCAGCCCGAGCGTGAACAACAACGACGTCGCCAACAGAGGCTGTACCACAACCAGAGAGCCCCGATGAAGCGCCAACGTCTGGAGCCCGAAACCCACGACATCAGCGCCCACCCCCAGCAGCCAGATCGGCCTGCGAACCAGACGAACCAGCAGGCTCGGCCTCGCCGCGTGCCCAACAGGCACCGCCAACGCCGATCGCTGCTGCAACACGACACCAGCAGCAAAAACGAAGGCAGCCAGAACGGCCAAGGCGACAGTCATCGTGGCGCATCACCCTATTCGCCCCAGGCTCTGCCGGCCACGAAGTAGTCAACCGGAATGTTGGATTACAACCAGAACTCACTCCCCGGAATCGTGGAAGCTGTCTGATTGGGGTTGAAGCCTGTCATCGGGCGTCGCGCTGTGATGCCAGCCGGATCGTTTCTGGGCTTGTACGCGTGGCTTTGAGAGCGTGCTTCATGCTGCGCGGCGCTCGTAGGCGGTGACCTCCGTCTCCTCTGCCGTAGCGACGAACTCACCCGTCTTCGAAACCAACGCGTGAATGATTCTGTGACCGGCGCCGGGCGTCTGGAGCCCAAAGAGCGGAAACCCGACGGTAGGCGCTCGTGCGGAGCCTACGTAGGGTCTTGGGTTCCCAGAACGGCGGGGTTTGGCAAGTTGATGGCTCTCGAGAGAGGAAGGTATGTCTTCCAAGATTCACGGCGCCAGCTGAGTCGTCCGTAACTTCAGACGGCACCGCCAGCTGCCGTGGAGGGTGAGTTAGGAGTTGGTTAAAGGATCGACAAGTCTCGGTTATCAGGGGCCTTGGACCCTTGAAGGCGGATTTGCTGCAGGCTGCCGGATCGCTACGTTTTCTTCCGTGAACCGTTCCCGCCCCAAGCGCACGGCAGCTCCACCCCCACCCGCGGCCGCCTTAGCTGGCCACCATGCTTTCGGCCGAACCGACGCTCATGCTCGTGCCGCTGCGTGCGTTCCTGGGTTTCACATTCTGCTTCGCCGGCCTGCAGAAGCTGGCCAACCCCAACTTCTTCCGCGCCGCCAGCCCCATCTCCATCCAGGCCCAGTTGGTGGCGGCGGAGCGGACCAGCCCGCTACACCATCTGCTCGGTTCGCTGCGGGGGATCAGCGTGCTGGTGGGTCTCGTCATCGCGGTGGGCGAGCTCGCCGTCGGTCTCGGGGTGCTGACGGGGGTGCTGGCCCGGATCGCGGCACTTGGGGGCATGGTCATCTCGTTGATGCTGTTCCTGACGGTGAGCTTCCACGCCCGGCCCGTACTACACGGGCGCGGACATCGGCTACTTCTTCGCTTTCACGCCGTTGCTGCTGGCGGGGGCGGGCCGGTTAACGGTGCCGGCGCTGGTCGACGACTACGTCCTTCGTCATTACCGGCGGCGCCGGCGGGGCAGGCCCAGGCTGGCCGACACGCCTGGCGGTCGACCAGGAGCGGCGGGACCTGCTGGTGACGGGGGCGGTCGCCGCCGTTGGGATGGTGCTGGCCGCCCTGGCCGCCGGGCTGGGCCGCGCTGCTGGTGGCGCCAAGGCCCCGGCCCAGCAACCCCAGCTCTCTCAAGGGCCGAGCAAGGCGACACGACGACCACGACTACAGCTCCCGCCAGTGGTGGCGGGTCGACCACGGCCCCGCCGGTTCCAGCGGCACCAAGATTGGTCCGGCATCCGACGTGCCGGTCGGAGGCTCGGCGTCTTTCCAGGACCCCTCTAGCGGCGACCCCGCCTTGGTGATCCAGGCGAAGAGCGGACAGTTCGTCGCCTTCGACGCCGTGTGCCCCCACGCCGGATGCACGGTAGAGTACTCCAGCTCGCAGGACGTCATCGTCTGCCCCTGCCACGGGTCGCTGTTCAACGCCTCCAGCGGGGCGGTGGAACAAGGCCCCGCCGCCAGTAACCTCCGACCGATTCCGGTCAAGGAGGGCAGCGACGGCGACCTGTACGTAACCTGACCATCCCTCCAATCCCGGGAGAGGTTGTCTCCAACCCATCATCGTCGGATTCCCCTGCAGAAGCATGAGCCGATGGGCCCCACGCACCACCCGAACGCGCCGCTGCGGGAGGCCTAGGTTGGCTGATCCTGAAAAGGAGAGCGTGATGGGGATGGTTAGCGCGGCGGGAAGGGCTTATGCGAGCGAGCCAGAGCACCAAGCAGCCAACCAGGCCCTGCCGATGACAAGCGAGGTCCGGCCCGGAGCCGAGTCGGCAACAACGAGACTTACCGGACGACTGCGCTCGAGTTCTGTAGCCAGCCAGTGGTGAGGAACGACTTGTCGGTGGCGGCGCGGCAGGACGGGACAGATGCGCGCTGGGTGGCCTCTACATTCGGGCCGTCACAAGGACCCAGGTTAAGCTTGGGCCAATCTTCGGAAAAGCGACTCGCAATAGCGGCTGTCGCTGGCCTTCCCGCCGCTACGGTCCGTGCCGTTACGAGTGACCCACGAGATCGCGACAGGTCGGAAAGATCCTCCAGGCTCTACCGAGGACGCCGCCTACGGGTCGTGCTAGCCCTCGCGGTCGTCTTCACTGGGTTGATTCTCCTGACCCGCCGCTCCCCGACGCAGCCGAGCGGCAGCGTCACAACACAGCCACTCAGCAGCAACAAACAGGGCGCTTCAAGCGAAGGCAAACCGATCGATCCGGCCGTGTTCAGCGCAGGTGCGTGCGTCGCCTTCGCCCCCACGGCAGGTAATCGTCACCTCGTCGTGTTCCTCGATGCCGGACACGGGGGAATAGACCCCGGAGCGCTCGGCATAACTGAGACCGGGCAGGTGATACACGAAGCCGATGAAACCCTGGCGGTGGAATTGGATGTTATGGCGCTGCTCCGCAATGCCGGATTCGAGGTGGTCGTCTCGCGCACCACGTCCAGTTCGGTCGAGCGGCTTGCTCCGGCCGACGTCTCAGACGGCGTCCTTACCGTCCAGGGCGGCCACGACGATGTCGTTGCTCGCGACGTGTGCGCCAACGACAGCCACGCCAACCTTCTGTTGGGAGTCTACTTCGACGCCGGCGCGTCGGCGAGCAACGCCGGGTGTGTGACCGGATACGACGCGGTGCGGCCCTTCGTGGCCGCCAACCTGCGCTTTGCCGGCCTCCTCCAGCAAGATGTGCTGTCGGCCATGAACGCCCAGGGATGGGCCATCCCCAACGACGGCGTCGTGTCCGACCACTACCTCGGTTCCGCGCTCAGCAGCCAGGCCGTGTCCTACGGTCATCTGCTACTTCTCGGACCGGCCCAAGCCGGGTATTTCACGACCCCCAGCCAGATGCCCGGCGCACTAATCGAGCCGCTGTTCATCACCGACCCATTCGAGGGATCCATCGCTTCCAACGCCCGAGACCAGCAAGTCATAGCTGGCGGCATGGTCAGTGCCATCGAGCAATACTTCGTACCAGCCGCCAACGATTCGGCCACCCCGACGCCCACCACGAGGTGACCGACCACAGATTGACGGGCAACATCCGTCCGGCGCTTAGACACTCGATCGTTATGTCAACGACCGCAGTCGCTCATGTGATGCCGGGCGGGGCTGCCCGTGGCGCTGGCCTCGGTTACCAGCTTCTCACCTCGAACGGCGTCGACGGACCGGATGCCGGATGGCGAGGGCCGGGCGATAACGCCGCCCACTGTCTCGCCGCGGGATTCTGGGATACCTCTCCTGAGCGTTAAGGCGGCTCTCAGGTTCCCGTGACCCAGGGTGCGCCCGACGCCGGAACCGATCTGTGGTAACCCTCTTGGTTGCTTGGTGCGGGGGCTGGATTTGGATCATGAGCATGCAGATCGTTGGTCAGTGTTTCGATTACCCTGCGAAGGCCTTCCGCGAGTGAATTGAACTCATTCAAAGCTTGGACGGCGGCGCTCTGTTCTGCTTCGATTTGTAGGGCATGGATGGCGCGACAACTCGCCGAGGTCGCTACATCGATTCCTGACTCCGCGAGTCCAACGGGATACTCGGCCAACTGCACGAACCAGGGTAGTCACCGGCGCCCCCCCAGCCTTCACGGCCTGACTGGCATCGACGGACCGAGGTCGGTGGGCGCTGATCGCGACAAGACGGTAACCCCCATGGCCATGACGCAGAAAGCCAAGCCCGCGAGGGTCTTCTGGGCCAGGCTCACGGCGAATCGCTCGTCGAAGATCAAGACGCTCAAGACGATTGCGACGGCGGGGTCGACCACGACGATCAGCGGTTGGGACACGCTCAACGGGCCGACCTGCAAGGCGGCTTGTTGGAGCACGGACCCGAGGACCCCGGAGGCAATCAACGCGTAGAAGGGCCAGTGTGTCAGCATGCCCACCGGGCCCGATGCCGCAATCACGTTCGTGGTCGCCTTGATGAACGTGGCCATCAGGGCCCATGTGATCGACGCCGCGGTGGCGTAGAGCGCGGTCCGACGCACGGGAGATCCCCGGCGCGCCAGACTGTCAACGCGGCGACAGCCCCGCCGAAAACGGCCAGCGCGAAAGCCCAATCGGCCGTGTCGGGCCTCAGGTGGCCGCCATGGGGCTCGGCCGCGGTCAGGAACACCACCAGAGCCGCACAGGTGACCAGTGCAGCGATCCACGACATCTTGGCGATGTGTTGGTGAACCCAGAACCGGCGCAGGATCAGGGCGAAGACCAATTCGGTGACGAGCAGGGGCTGGACCACCGAGAGCTGCCCGATGTGGAGTGCGACCGCCTGGAAGGCAAATCCCGCTGCCGCCGCCGCCCAACCGAGGAGCCAGAGGGGCTGGCGGATCAGGAAGATGACGAGATCCCAGCCACGGTACTTGTTGGACATACCGACGCTGGCGGCGTGCTGGGTCATGAGGTGCACCGCGTTTGCCAGGGCGGCGGCCAGGGTGAAAATGATTGTGACGGTCACGTCACGACTTTCCGATCGAGATCCAGGCCGAACCCATTGGCGGATACTGGGCCCCGGAGAAGGGCCGATCTAGTGCGTCTCACCTCATGAGCGACCTGCCCACTCATGACGACTCCGCGTCGAGACGACCTCGCTGGGGACCCCTGGCCACCCGCACACTCCCGGCAGTGTAGGTGGGTGACCTCGAGGGCGAACTTGGAGACGACGGCGCGCGGGCTGGCCTTAGGGCTGACTCATTAATAAGTACGGTGATTTGAGCGCACTCCTATCATCATTGTGGTTGTAGAGGTCTCGGTTCCTGCGCCGTCGCCTATCAATTAGTGGTTGTAGGAGTGGGGTTTGTTGGCTCGGAGAGGGCGGGTTGGATCCGCCATCAGAGCCACAAGTTATGAGAGAGTTATTCCTAACGAGGAGGAATGCTCTCAGAATGCGACCCGAGCGGTATCACGCCGAAGACCTGGTCCACCTGCTGCGGTCAGCGCAAGATCGCCACGATGAGCGAACTGAAGGAGGCGTTGGGAACCCAGGCGGACGCCACGGTGTTCCGCAAGCTGGAGAGCTTGGCCTATCGGACCAGCTATTCGCATCGGGGCCGCTACTACACCCTGGAGGAGATAGCTCGCTTCAATGAGTTGGGGCTGTGGTCGTTCCGTTCGGTGTGGTTCTCTCGGTTCGGCACGCTTTTGTCCACGGTGGAGGCGCTGGTGGCGGCGTCGAGGCCGGCTATGACGCCGCCGAACTGGAGGGCGTGTGCACGTCGAGGCAAAGCGCCCCTGTTGGAAGCGGTCCGCGCCGGTCGGCTGGCCCGCCAGCAGGGGGCCGGCCGCTACGTGTATCTCTCAGCCGATCCCTCGCTGCGACGCCAGCAGCTGGCCGCCCGCCAGGTCTATGACGCCACCCCGGACCTGTTGGGTTTGGGGCCGGGGTGCGGGCGCTGCCCGAGGAGATCAAGGCGGCCATCGTGTTGTTCTACAGCCTGCTCGACGAACGCCAGCGGCGACTGTATGCCGGGCTGGAGGCCCTCAAGGTCGGCCACGGCGGTGACACCCAGATCGCCGAGCTGTTGGGGATCGATGCTGACACCGTGGCCCGAGGCCGCCGTGAACTTCTAGGTGGCGAGGTCACCCCGGGCCGGGTGCGACGCCCTGGCGCCGGCCGGAAGGCCACCCCAAAAGGATCCCCGAGGTCATCGCCCGCATCAGCCGCGCTGATGGAACACGACACCGCCGGCGATCCCGATGACCGGTATCAAGTGGACCCGGCGGACCACCGAGAAGATCGCCCACGAGTTGCGCGCCGGGGGCATCGACGTGTGCCCCAACACCGTCGGCTGCCTGCTCCGCCAGCTCGGCTTCCGGCTGCGGGTCAATCACAAAAAGCTCACCCGCCGGGCCGACCCCGGCCGAGATGCACAGTTCGCCTACATCACCGCCCAGCGGGAGCACTTCGCCGCCCAGGGTTGGCCCATCATCAGCGTCGACGCCAAACACCGGGAGCTGGTCGGCAACTTCGCCAACCACGGCGCCACCTGGAGCCGCCAGCCCATCGAGGTCAACGCCTACGACTTCCGCTCCCAGGCCGAGGGCGTCGCCATCCCCTACGGCATCTATGACATCGGGGCCAACCGAGGGTCGATGTTCGTCGGCACCTCCCACAACACCCCCACCTTCGCCGTCGACAGCATCGCCAAATGGTGGGTCTATGACGGCCGGCGCCGCTATCCCGATGCCACCCAGCTGCTCGTCCTGGCCGACGGCGGCGGCAGCAACGGGGCCAAAGCTCGGGCCTGGAAACACGCCCTACAGCACCGACTCGTGCGACCGCCATGGCCTCACCGTCACCGTCTGCCACTATCCCACCGGCGCGTCGAAATGGAACCCCGTGGAGCACCGGCTGTTCAGCGAGATCAGCAAGAACTGGGCCGGGCGACCCCTCGACAGCTACCAGACCATCCTCAACTACCTTCGCACCACCACGACCACCACCGGACTCACAAGTCAAGGCCTACCTCGTCACCACCGACTACCCCACCGGCATCAAGACCACCGACGAGGACATGGCCCAGCTACAAATCCGACCCCACGACACCCAGCCCACCCGCAACTACACCCTCAGCCCCCGCCCCTGACGCCCGAGCAAAAACCCGAAGTTATTGTTGCGCGGCCCTAAGTACGTGCATCACGACACGTTCACTGTGAACCGTTTACCGTGAGGTTAGCGGTACTCAGAAGGCAGAGCCTCTACACGTGGATCGGGCTACCGTGAATACAGCCGGCGGTAGACTTCGGGGTGCCCCGGGCCGGTGGGACTCTTCGGGCTTCGGCATAGTCAGGTCTGCAGGACGGGGGCGCTAGTGGTGGGTGCCGAGCCTGTAGCGCCCGAAGGGATGGACGCTGCCGGGGTTGTTCCCGAGGAAGGATCTGTCGCGGTCGGGGCCGAGCGCCCGGGCAGGGCCCACGATAGGGAGCACGCTGATCAGGCTGACGAGGACGAGCGCACCCGTCGCCACCGAAGGCCCTCGCCCCCGTCCGCCTCGAAGGAGCCCTCGCCGGCGCCGGCCTCACAGCTTTCAACGCCCAGCCACGACCGCCCTCGCACTCTGGCCATCCTCGGCGTCCCCCTCCCTTTCCCCTCCCCTCTCCTCTCGCTCCCCTCTCCGCTCCACGCCCCCTTGCGTCTCTTCGGCCCCGCCCTGCCCGCTCCTGCCCCCACATCCCTGATCCGCATCTGCTCGCCCACTCCTGCCTACTTCCCTCGCCCCCCTCTCCCCGTGCCCCTCCTTCCCCCCCCCCACATCCGTCCTCTCCCCTCCCTCCTCTCCACCTTCTCCCCACCCCCCACGATCCCTCGGCTTCACACCCCCAATGGATCTCGGCATATCGACTGCTCCCCCTGATCTCCTCCCCCCCACATCACTCCCCCACTCTCTACGAATCCCTCGGCCGTCACCTTGCGTTTGTGGGGATACTCCTCGGCCCCCACATGCCCCCCCCCCCCATCCCAAATCCCCTCCCCCCTTTCCCCTCCCGCCGCCCGGCCCACCCCACCCCGCGCCCCCACACCTTCCGACCCCCCCGGGCTGACGGCCCCCGCCGCCTTGAGGGTCAGTCGCCGAGGCCACGCCAGCGTCCAGCACCGAGATCCGCCCCACCCCGGGCCGTCCCCGGCGCCGGGCCCGGGGCTCCAGCAATCGCCTCCCCTCGGCGCCACCCCGACACGGGGACCGTCGTCACCTCGCATAGTCCTACCCCTTCCCGATCCAGCCCCAGCCACCAAACCTCCGGCGTCGGCCCCCGCCTGGGCTCCCCTCTTCGAGATCCGCTGGCCGTCCATGGAAATGCGCTCGCCGTCACCAAGGAGAGAACCTGTCCGCCACACGGAGATCAAGCTGTCCCCTATCCCCCCCCCCCCCCCTCCCCTCCCCCCTCCCCCCCCCCTGCCCTCCCTCCTCCCTCCCCCTCCTCCCCTGCTCGTCGCCGCCCCCTGTCCTCTTCTCCCCCCTTCTCCCCCACCCCTTACCCCCTTCCCCCTCCCTCTTTGCCCCCTCCTCCCTCCTCCCTCCCCCCCCCCCCTCCTCCCCCGCCCCCCTCTCCCCTCCCCCCCCCTTTTGATCACCCGTTCAGCCGCACCCCTCAAACGAGCGACTCGGACCTTATCTTCGACCAGGTCGAGCTACCGTCCACCGACCCCTTTACCTAGTCTTTACCCAGTCTTTATCTAGTCCCATTCGCACAGCATGCCCTAGAGGACTGACACCGCGGATCCGTCTTCCTGACTCCGCGACCGTGATAAGAAGTCCATACGCGACTTCTACGCCATGTACCCCTGCGAGAGCATCTGGATCCTGAACGACGCCGGGGCGAGCGCCCATGGCAAACGCACTCGGCGAGCGCTTCGTCCGGGCGCCGAGCGCGAGAACGTGACCTTGGCGGTTGCTGACGATCACGGCAAGGGCGGGTTCGACTACGAGGACAATTTCAGGCGGGTACTACGACGATGTCTACCGGCGCGGCCGGGGCATCCAGAGCAAGTGGCACCACCTGAAGTTCAGGCGTGTCATTGAGGAGATGGAGGGCCACCAGCGGCATCTAGACGTAGGCTGCGGACCCGGGACGCTGATCGGGCTGCTCGACCACCGCTTCATCTCGACGGGGATCGACATTTCGACAGCCGAGATCGATTACGCGCGCCGCGAGTACCAGAGCGAGTCGAAGCGCTTCTTCGCCCTCCCTCTACACGCTCTGCCGGACGAGTGCCGCCACTACGACGTGGCGACCATCGTCGAGGTGATCGAGCACCTCGGCCCCGCCGAACTGGACGACGTGCTCCGGACGACGATCGAGCGTCTGCGCGTAGGGGGGAAGCTCGTCGTGACGACCCCGAACTTCCGCAGCGCGTGGTCGATCGTGGAGATACTCGTCGACCGCCTGGGCGAGTTGAGTTACGCCAGGCAGCACATCAACAGGTTCAAGCCACCCCGCCTGCGGCAGCTGCTCCAGGATGTCGGGCTGCAGGACGTACGCGTCCAGCCATACCTGGCGCTCGCTCCGTTCGTAGCACCACTGGGTTGGCGATTAGCCGACGCGTTCGCCCAGCTCGAGCGCGGCCCGATCGAGCGGGCGGCGGGACTCCTGCTACTCGGCACGGGTTACAAGCCCGGATGAGTAGGGACGCGTGCTACCCGAAGGGGACCGTCACCGGGCCGGGCAGGGGTGTATAGACGGCAATGAAGTCACGGTCGTCGGGGACGAGGTAGCGGTTGTCCGACTGGTTCGGGTTGGGCCCCACCATCGTTGGAACGAGACCGGGGTTATGGGTGTAGGTGATGAGAGTGTGCCATTCGGGATTGATGTCGAACTCCATCGCCCGCACCGCGCCGACGTGCTGGAGGATCTGCGCCAGGCTGATCACGGTCTGTCCGTCGGCGGCGACGTAGATGAGGTTGCCGCGAGCGTCGATGCCTACGCCAGTGCGCCAGACGCGGGTGCGGCCACCGAGCGTGTACCCCCACTGTGCGCTGTCCGGGTTCGTGTCCAAGGTGGGATTCAGCTGCCCGTTCCAGATGATCGGAGCCAGGCTCTGGCGGGCCCACGCGATGCCCGGCCCCGTGGTGGGGCCGCCGCTCCAGTTCACGATGTCGACGCGACCGTCGCTGTAGCCAACGAGCGTGGCGTTCCCGTCCTTGAGCGGCTCGTTCATGGCCCCATTGTCGGTCGAGCCGTTGTGGCCGTCCGTGTAGGTGAAGCCACCGTTGAAGGTCGCAAGTAGCCGCGAGCGCTGGCTGTTGGGAACCATCATTGGCCCGCGTACGGCCGCGTGCGGCGGCTCGTAGCGGCCCGGATAGTACGCCAGTTCGGTGCGCGTGTGATCGAACCAGGCGACGTAGGCGACAAGCTGCGGGTAGACTGGGTCGGGGCGATAGGTCGTCACCAGTATCGGTGGGCCGCCGTTGACCGGCGGGCCGGTCGGGTTCCAGACCCCTTCGCCGGGTAGCTTGTTCGGGAAGACCGGGGTGATGGGCGGCGGCCACGGGGCAGCCTGCGCGGTCGTCGGCGGCGAGCTCCCCCCGACCGTCTGCGGCCTGATCCCGAGCGTCGGCAGGCTCGTCCGTTGTGGTCCGCCCTTCTTGGGCGCGTGCGCGTTGTAGTACATCTGCTCGATGTGGTCGACCACCCAGTTGCCGTAGGGGACCTTGTGCCTTACCCATTCCACGCTGTCCACGTTCCACGTCGTGCTCGTGGGCCGCAGCATCCAGGTCGTGTACGAAACACTCGCCCACACCAGCAAAACGCTGAGGGGTATTGCGACTGCGATCAAGATGCGCCGGCGCCGGCGCCGGCGCCTGAGCCTCGAGGCAGTGCGACGGAACTGTTCCCGGCTCTCCGGACCCTCGGCCAGGGGCGGGTCGGCCGGTGAGTCGGCCACATCCGGTGACTCGCTCACATCCGGCGGGTCACTCACACCGAGACCAGGGGGGCTCGCCGCATACCGGCAACCGTAGCCCCCGATTCGTCGTCACGATGGTCGCCTCAGTGGCGTGGTTCGCCGATGTCCATCGGTACGCGGAGCTTGGGAGATCCTGAGCACTCGAACATGATCTCAACCGCGCGGTGCACCGCGCTCGAGGCCGGACGTCGCCGCGGGTGAGACTTTGCCAAAATTTAACCTGCTCGAAGCGAGCATCGGTGCGGCGCCAAGTTCGCCCGGGGCGGGGGCGCGGCAGCGGCGGTTGCAGAACTTGTGATCAGGGGCCTGCGAGCACGGTCACATAGTCCCGGCTCCAGCCCTCGAGGTACTGGTTCGCGGGACGATTCTGGTTGGGGACCGCGGCGCTGAGCGGGCCACCCGGCGACGGTGCTGTGTCAGCCTGAACCCATTCGGGGTTGATGTCGGACTCCATGGCGGTCACTGCGCCGGCCGACACGAGTGCGTTCGCCAGGTCCGACGGGAGGGCCCTCATACTGCCCGCGTAGAGGATGTTCCCGCGGGCGTCGATGCCCACCGCCCCACGGGACGTGAGGTCGCCTCCGCCGAGGGTCGCTCCCCAGGCCCTCACGTCGCCCGCATTGGGGCTCACCTGGCCCCCCGACACCAGCGGGGGCAGACACTGGCGAACGCTGTAGACGGCCGCCCCGGCCGGCGGGAAATTTTGTCCCCACACACCCATCGAAGCGTGGCCGTTCGGGTCGAGAACGAGGCTGGTCATGCCGCTGATGAGTGGGACGAGCACCTGGCCGGCCACTTCCATGCCTCCCACGCCGCAGGGCAAGCATCCTGCGCCCATCAAGAAGCCCCCGTTGAACGCTGCGAGCAGCTGCGCGTGTTCAACGGCCCCAATGGCCGGCTGGGCGTCGGCAGGCAAGGCGCCACCACCGGTCGGCGGATCCCTGGTCCCGACGTGCAATGCGTAGTGCACGAGGCCTGCGTGGAACCGCAGCACGGCGACCGAGTCGCCGTCGGACTGCTGTGAGCTATAAGAGTCAACCGCGATCCCCGAGGGGAGCCGACTGACGACGGTCCACCCCGCCTGCTCGGTGGTCGTCGTGGTCGGAGCCGAAGTGGTCGCCGTGCTCGGCGCTGAAGTGGTCGTGGTGCTCGGCGCGGCGTGAACCGGCGTCGGGGCGGTCGTGGCCACGTTGTGGGGCGCCCCCACAGGTGAGGAGGACGAGCAAGCTGCAAACCCAAGCCCGGCCACCCCGAGAGCGAGCACGATGCTGATCGCGCCGTGGCGCGCAGGGCGGCGTCGGCGCGACCTTGTGGGAATGTGCTGTCTGGCCCCGAGCACGCTCGTCCTCCCACCTATGCCGTTGAATGCTACCCCAGAGGCGCTCCGCTCCTCGAGGGCGCCCGGGTTAAGGTTCGGCCAATCCTCATTAGCGCCTCCGGGTGACGACCCGGTCTTCCAACTCGCCGAGGAATTAGGTCCGACCGGTCTGGCCGCCTATGAAGGGCCAGCAGCGGACGATGATGCACCTCGACGATTCTCGGTCGGGCCGTCGCCCACGCCGAGAGCCTCGGCGCCGAGCTGGCCGAGATCCAGCCCAGGCGAACGTGCGGGTCATGTTCGATCCAGACGGTCACCCGTTCTGTCGCGGGATCGACTGACGGACAGCGACGCAGATCGGGTGACACAGAGTCGATTTACTCCGACGCCAGCCACCACTGCTGAACATTATGGATGGATGAATGGCACCGGTCAGCTCCTATGTGACGCTGCCGCTCAGCCCTGACACATGGGACGACTTTGCCCGGCTGGTGGAGGCTAACAACGGGGCCAGGGAGCCGGCGACTTTCAGGTAGGTTTCGTCGACGAACCACCGGTCGTCCACCGGGTGACGGCAGGGACGGGCCGCGTCGACCAGCAGCGGCGTGAAGCGTTGCACCCATCGATATACGGTGACGTGATCGATTTCTATCCCACGTTCGGCCAGGACCTCCTCGAGGTCGCGATACGACAGCCCGTACCTCAGATACCAGCGCACCGCCAGCAGGATCACTTCGGGCGGGAACCGATAACCAGCGAACGCCGACGTCTTCAGCTGGACCACGCGACAGGATCGGCGACGCTTCATCCCGACAGTCTTGCCGTGGAGAAGCGTCGACCAACGCAACAGAGCCCCTGATCAGGCCAGGAGCCGTAGGGCTGGCCGAAGCCGGCATAAAGCGCGATCCGGCTGGCGGCGCTGTCGACCCAGGCCACCCCGGCGGGCTGGAGGCCGGCGGCGGGGCGAAGCTGGGTCGTGTACACGGCGTAGCCGCCTGCCAGCTTGTCTCCAGCAGGCTGCCATCGCCCCTCGCCGGGATTCGCCGGGGACACGACGGGCTGGAGAGCTCTCGGCGCCGGCAGCACCGGTCGCGGCGGCGCGGCCGGCTCGGTGGTGGGCGGACGGCGCGTCGTCGCCGCCGAGACCGGTATCGGCAGGATCTGAGAACCTTGAGGCCCCCGGGTCACCTGTTTCGTGGGCGCGGGCGGAGCCGCCGATCTCCTCGGCGTTGAACAGCCAGGCGCGACGACCGCGACGGCGCTGAGCGCGGCGAGGAGAACCGCGGTCGACCCTCGGCGCAAGGGCATGAGTTGCATGATGAGCGTGAGCGTGGCGGCCGGCGGCTGAGAGGGCGTTGAAAACGGTCAGGCAGCGACTTCCCCGACGACCTTCAGCGTGCTTTCAGCGCCGCCCGGTCACACTGGACCCCGTGGCCGCGAGATCGCCGATGAGGCAAAGAACGGCGCAGCTGCGCCGCGACGACGGGGTACGCCGGGTCACCCTCGTAACTAGGTGGGTGTCGATGGGTGCGCTCGCTCTCGTCAGCGTGATCAGCGCTGCCTTGTCCCATGCGCTGCCGGGGCGGTCGGCGCCGGCCGCGACAAGTCCTTCCTCGGGAGCAGCCCCGGCACGGTCGGTCCCTTCGGGCGCTCCCACCGCGAGCATCCCCACCCTGCAGGCTCCCGCGCAGCCCCCCTCCCCCGCAACCACTCCAGCGTCGGCGCCGGTGGTGGTCTCGGGAGGGTCATGACGGTCCTTGAAGCCCCCCGGATGAGCCCGTGAGTACGGTGGTTTTCGCGGCGGCCGGGCCCAGCCCCCTGTGGTATCTCACCCGGGGAACCGGGGTGGTCGCTCTCATCCTTCTGA
Organism: uncultured Acidimicrobiaceae bacterium; assembly: GCA_963851245.1. Taxonomy (GTDB): domain Bacteria; phylum Actinomycetota; class Acidimicrobiia; order Acidimicrobiales; family Palsa-688; genus CAWKOH01. Next base: position 447,939 of record CAWKOH010000002.1, read on the forward strand.
CTGCGAGCGTCGTGCTCGGCGTCTTGAACATCAGCCGATGGTCGCGACCCACCTGGCCGCGCTTTGCCACCTCGGAGCTCCACCGAAACGTGTCCCTGCTGGTGGTTGGCGTGCTCACCATCCACATAGTCACCGCCGAGCTTGACACCTTCGCCCCGGCCGGATGGTTGGCGGTGGTGGTGCCGTTCGCGTCCCGGTACCGGCCGATCTGGCTGGGTTTGGGCACCCTTGCCTTCGACCTGCTCCTCGCCCTGATCGTCACCAGTCTGCTTCGACAACGAATCGGCCACCGGACCTGGCGCGGCGTGCACTGGCTGGCCTATGCGTCGTGGCCTGTCGCGCTGGTTCACGGGCTTGGTACCGGAACCGACGCCCGCGTGGGCTTCGTCCAGCTCCTCGACGTGATCTGTGCGGCAGCCGTCATCGCCGCCGTCGGGTGGCGGGTGACACAGGCCCGGCCGGGTCGCCGCCTGACTCTGGGCATCGCCTCAGCGGTCGCGGTCGTCGCGACGGTGTCGTGGGCAGCCAGTGGGCCGCTACAGCCGGGTTGGGCCAAGAAGGCGGGAACACCCTCCCGGCTGCTCGCCAGCGCGCAAGCGTCGGGGCCTATTAAAAGCTCCGCCGCGCCGCCGGCGGCTCCGTCGCCTTCGGCATCCGCGGGAGGCAGCGGGGCGATTCCCGCCCTGCCGTTCTCGGCCTCACTGGCCGGTTCGCTCACCCAGATCGGCCCGGGCTCATCCGGAGATATCACGATCACCATCACCGCTCGGGTGTCGGGCGCCATGACCGGCACGCTGGACGTCGTGCTGCGCGGCCAGCCCGCCGGCGGCGGGGTCTATCTGCAAAGCAGTGCGGTCACCTTCGGGCCTACCGACGCCCCCACCCTCTACCGCGGAGAGGTGGTGGCCCTTGACGGCGACCAGCTCGTGGCATCGGTCAAGTCGGTGTCCGCCCGGCCTCTCGACTTGGGTATCAACTTGCAGATCGACCCCGCTTCCGGCACAGTCCAAGGCACCCTCGAAGCCCAGACCGCTCGACACCAATCAGCGCAGGGTCGCTCCGGCGAAAACGGCGACAGCGGCCGGTGAGGCCCACAACGATCGCGCCGGCCGGCGAATACTCGCGGTCGGGATTAGTCGACAACCTCAAGACCCCCGACACCGGCCTCGTGCATGACTTCGGAGGCCGGCGCCGTCATCTGCACCTGCACTTAACCCCGACCCATCCCAGTTGGCTCAACCAGGTCGAGCTGTTCTTCTCGTACTCGAACGCCGGTTGCTACGCCGCGGCGAGTTCGACTCGGTCGACCACCTAGCAGAGCGGGTCATTTCTTTCATGAAGGACTACAACCGCAGGGCGGCCATCCTGCGTCGCCACGGCATCGATCCCTCAAGGCGCCGATCCGGACCCACCTGGTCGGAGTTCCTACGAACGCAAGCGGCGACTATCCTGGCCTGCGACTCTTTCACCGTCGACACCGTGCTACTTCGGCGTCTCTACGTGCTGTTCTTCATCGAGGTCGACACCGGGAAGGTGTACGTGAGCGGGATCACGGCAAGCCCGGTGGGGGAGTGGGTGACCCAGCAGTCCCGGAATTTCAGCGTCCTCCTTGCCGACCGCTGCCGAGCAGCCAGGTTCCTCATCAGGGACCGAGACACCAAGTTCACGGCCAGCTTCGACGAGGTGTTCCGCTGTGACGGCGTGCGAATCATCAAGACCCCGATCCAAGCACCTCGGGCGAACGCTTTCGCCGAGCGCTTCGTCGGCACCATCCGCCGCGAGTGTCTCGACCGGATGCTGATCTTCAGTCGGCGTCAGCTCGAGGTCGCGCTCGCCGAATACGTCGATCATTACAACCGGCATCGCCCGCAGCGGTCCTTGGAGCAGCGACCTCCTCAACATATGGGAGTGGCGCCGAGTCCGATCGAGAATTCCTATCCGACGCATCTTCGGCGAAACGACGTTCTCGGCGGGCTCGTTCACGAGTACCGACTCGTGGCGTGAACTAACCGGATGGGGTTGTCGGCACCCACAGGATAATGCTCTGTTGCGAGGCACTCGCCGCCCTGATCGGAACGAGTCATTGTGAGAAGCGTAGCTTGGTGCCAATGGAACTACATTTGACCTCCTGACGACCACCCGCAGAACTAGACGAGACCCGGGGCGACGTCGCGTCCAAATGCCTCCATCTGATCGAGCAGCTCCGACAGGGACCGGTTGAAAAGACGCACGTGTAGGACGTTGGCTCCGGCGGCCGTGGCCTGCCTGAGGTTCTCGCATACCTGTTCCGGACTGCCGGCGATCAAGGGCCTCCCGTCAGCAAGGTCCGGCGGTGTTCCTACATGGATAAGACCTGGATGGAAGCCGATGTCGAAGTGGTGGTCTTCTCGACCTGCCCCGTCGGCTTCTTGGCGAATAGTCGAGACTATGTCGGGGAGCTGCTCGATGGGGTTGCCCATCGGGATGTAACCGTCGCCTCGGCGACCGACCCGTCGCCACGCCGCCGGCCCGCTCCCGCCGATCCATATCGGCAGTTGAGCTTGAGGTGGCTGGGGTCCGATGCCCACCCTGGTGAAAGCCCAGGCCTTTCCGACAAAGGACGCGTACTCGGGTCCGAAGGTCTCCCGAACGGCGTCGATGGCCTCGTCGAGCAGCCGACCTCGTCTGTGGTAGTCCACCCCAAGAGCGGCAAATTCAGCTTCGACGTGACCTGCACCCATCCCGAGGATGACCCTGCCCCCCGAGAGGTGATCGAGGGTGGCGAACGACTTCGCCGTCTGCAGGGGGTGCCGATAAGGCGCGATCCACACCACGGACAACAGGCGCACGCTACTGGTGTGTGCGGCGAGGAAGCCAAGTGTGGCGACTGTGTCATACCAGGTCGTGGTCATGTGGGCCGCATAGTCGTTGTCGGGAATGGCGACGTGGTCGCAAACGCCGATGAACCGGTGCCCAGTGGCCTCGGCCTGGCGAGCCACCGCAACCAGATCGTCCACCGTGGCATCCAGTTCCCACTGGGCACGAGTGGTGGCGCTGAGCGTCTGGATCGGAAGTTGCATACCGTAGGCGACGTCGCCGGGTGAGACAATGCCGGTCATGTTGTTAGATGCCGGTTATTGGAATGCTGGTCGGGCACGGGGTGATCGCGATCCGATGGTTGAAATGGTGAACTCGCCTTCCGTGGTCGGAGCCGTCTTGCAGATTTAGGACACTATCCCCGGACCGCTATTCCGACAAGGGAAGCTACGTTCATCGCCACATCGGGGTTCTTCGGGACAGCGTCGGGTATGGGATTCGTCACCGAAGCCTGGCTCCGGGAGACCGGGCATACTTGTGGCCGGAATCGACGTGCGCGACACCGAGGTCGTCGCCGCTCTGGCAAGCCGTGATCCGGCGACAACAGGGCGATCGGTGAGCCCCGCTGTCGGGCTTGTTGAGTCGAAGAGAGGAAGGTGCGATGACTACCGATATGACTTATAAGGGCTCGCATTGCGGGATCTGTGTCAGCGATCTCGAGCGGTCGATCCGCTTCTACCGCGACGGTCTCGGCTTCGAGGACGGACCGATCTACAGGGTCGGCAACGAATTCGAGGCCAGCCTTGAGGTGGAGGGAGACGGCGAGATCGTCTTGACCTCGCAGTTCCTATCACAGGCGGGCATGACGATCGAGCTACTTCATTTCGAGCGTCCAGGAAGCGTTGGGGTGCCGTCGAACAATCGCAATCGCCGTGGCCTGACGCACCTCTCTTTCGAGGTCGAAGACGTCGACGCGGCCGCGGCTCGTCTCGAAGCGTTCGAAGGTTCGGTGGTGGCGGGGACGAGGGTCGGCGCCGGTGACCCGACGGCCGTGCAGATCGTGTTCTTGTCGGATCCAGACGGTCTGCGGGTCGAACTCATGCAGATGCCCGCCGGCTGACAGCCACAGCGCTGTTTCCGCGGCTGGATTGCGCCTTTGACACTTCGTATCGCCCCGAGCCTCCTTAAGCTTAAGTCAACCCGGCTTCGGCATCGCCGGCATCAGTAGTTCGGTCCGACCGCGCTTTTGAATTCCCGGAGGGCTTGGAGTCGGGCATCGATCCCACTCCAGGTTTTGCCTGGCTCCCGGACACCCGTCTCCTCGGGGCCGAGATCGGCCCAAGGGGCCGTGACCCAGTACCGCTCGGCGCCGAGTGCCTTCCAGGCGTGGGCGTACTCGACACACTCATCGAGAGTCTTCGGGGGCGTGCGCGCGCCTGGTGGCATGCGGAAGCGCTCGTCGTGGAAGTAGATGGCCCCCTCCACGGCGATGGACGCCGGGTCGCGTCCAGCCTCCCGAGCGCTTTCCTGGATTACAGCCAGGTCGGCGCGGAGCTGTTCTTCGCTGAAGAATGGGTAGTAGGGAAACCAGCCATCCGCCAGCCGCCCGGTACGCCGCAAGGCGGCTTCCGACTGGCCCCCGAACCAAAGCGGGATCGGCCGGGTTGGCCGCGGGTTGATACCGGCGGCGGTGATCGTGTGGTATCGGCCGGCGAAGGTTACGACCTCCTCCGTCCACAGACGCCGCAGGACCTCGACTTGCTCCGCCAGGATGTGGCCGCGCTGGTGGAAGTCGACGCCGAGCGCCTCGTATTCGACGTCATTCCAGCCGATTGCGACCACGAGACGTAGCCGTCCGCCGGACAGCACGTCAACCTCGGCCGCCTGCTTTGCCAACAAAGCGGTCTGGCGTTGAGGACTGATCAGGATTCCGCTGCTGAGCTCAAGGTTTCGGGTCATCCCGGCCAGCAGGCCGAACAGAACCATTGGCTCGTGCCAGGCCATGTGCTGGTCGTACAGTGGTTGCTTTCCGAAATACGGCTTCCATTCGGGGCGGACACTTAGGTCAGCGCCCAGGACATGGTCGCCCACCGTTACGTACTGGAAGCCGATCTCCTCAATGGCGGTCAGGTACTCGGCAAGTGCTCGATGGTCGGTGCCGATGAGATGCTCGGGAAGGTTCGTGCCCAACTTGACCATGAAACGTGACCTCCTCTTTTGCCCTCTGGGGCTTGCTATCTGGATCCGGACGCTTTTGGCGCCTCGCTCGGCCGGTATCGGCCGAAGTCTTACCGGCCTGCTGGATCTGGCGCGAAGACATATCTTGGAAGACGTTAATGGCGATGGTTAGGTACTGTTGCGTTGACGGTGGTCGGGTCGCGGGACGAAGGTCGGGTGTCCAGGCGCTCCATCAAATGGCTTCGGCAAGTTCGTCGAACGCCGCTGCCTGTAGGTGCCGGAAACTCGGTCCGCGGGCTGAGCAGGGAGTTCTTGCCGGTTGGCAACGCCGCGTGTGCGTGGGTGAGGATGCCCCATGGCCTTTCGTTTGCTGGTTCGACTGTGGCGGGGGATCCTCGAGCTTCTCGTTCTTCGCCTGCGGGCGGTGAGCGCCAAGGATGTGGAGTTGATGGTGCTCCGCCATCAACTGTCGGTCTTGCGCCGCCAGGTCCCTCGCCCCCGTTTCGACGATGCCGATCGGGTCGTGCTCACGGGGTTGTCGCAGGTGCTGCCTCGATCGGCTTGGCAGGTCTTCATAGTGCGACCCGAGACGCTTCTGCGATGGCATCGCCGTCTGGTTGCTCGACGCTGGACTTACCCGAGCAGGCGACCGGGCCGGCCGCCGACGACTGAGGGACTGGTCGGACTGGTGGTGCGGATGGCAGGCGAGAACCCGACGTGGGGGTACGGGCGGATCCAGGGCGAGCTCTTGAAGTTGGGTCACCGATTGGCTCCCTCCACGGTGTGGGAGAACCTGCGCCGACACGGCCTGCAACCGGCGCCTGGCCGCCGGGGGCTGACCTGGTCGGAGTTCCTCCGCGCTCAGGCCCAGGGCATCTTGGCCTGCGATTTCTTCACTGTGGACACTGTGTGGCTAAGCCGGCTCTATGTGCTGATCTTCATCGAGCACCGCACCCGAGGGGTTCATCTGGGCGGCATCACCGCCCATCCGACCGGGAACTGGGTCACCCAGCGGGCTGGCGAGCTGTCGAAGTCCTTCGGCCAGTTCCGGTTCCTCATCCGCGACCGTGACGCCAAGTTCACCACCAGCTTCGACGAGGTGTTTCGAGCGCAGGACACACAGATCATCTGCACTCCGATCCGAGCCCCGAGGGTCAATGCCATTTGTGAACGGGTCATCGGAACCCTCCGGCGGGAGTGTTGCGACCGGCTCCTCATCTTCGGACGCGGCCAGCTCCAAGTCGTCCTCACCGAGTACCTGGACCACTACAACCAGCACCGGCCTCACCGCGCCCTCGGCCAACACCCGCCCGGCGGGCTCGTGCCGGACCTCTACACCAATGGAGCCGCCACCGTGATACGCCGGGATCGCCTCGGAGGGCTGATCCACGAGTACCGACGAGCCACCTAACACGGAGGTGCGACCGAATATTCGGCACGCACAGGCGCCGGGGGCCGAGACCTGGTCGGGCCGCTGGGTAGCCGGTGTGGTCAGGCGGCTGGACAGGGGCGGTGGTTCGGGGCGCGATTGGAGGACGGCTGCCAAATGGAGGTCCTGTCATGTCGTCCGCCACGATCGACACCGCTCGTCTCGGAGTTTTCGATGAGGCCCAACTGGTCGTGGCCGGGTTTTTGGCCTTGGACTCGGGCCGGCTATCGAGGGGATCTGCGCCAGATCTTTGTCTGGTCCGCCCAGGTCCAACCTGGACGTGTTCGAAGCCGGCGAGGCCATCTGGAACTTTGGGCCCGCGCCATGCAGGAGCGAGGCCTAGCCCGAGCGACCATCGCCCCGGTGGCTGTCCACCGTAGCCGGTTTCTGCCGCATCTGCGTGGTCGACGGCCTCGTTGAGCCCTCCCCAGCCGATCATGTCCGCCGTGCCAAGATGGTCCACCGAGTCCGCCACTTTGGGCCTGGATCGCATGGAACTGTCCGCCTCCATCGCCGACGCCGCCGCCAGCGGCGCCGTGGATAATGCCCTGGCCTGCCTGTTGGGACTGCTGGGCCTGCGAGTGGCGGAGGTCTGCTCGATCAACATCGAAGACCTCTCGGCCCAGCACGGCCACCGGATCGTCACCGTGGTGCGCAAGGGATCAAAACCAGCGGTGATCGCTCTGCCGCCTCCGTTGCCCACGTCGGCTGACCTCCTTACCGCCGGGGCTCGTAGAACCGATATCAAAGCACAGAGTCTGGGCTGCCGGCCAGCGTTGCGTTCCCAGCGCTTCGAATAAAGCGCCCGGGGCCAATAGTTGGTGGGAGAGACCAGTTTGCTGATTCGCTGCCGGTTCGATGCAACGATGCCGTAGCGTAGTGAGGTCCCTCATCATGAGGGACCTCTGTTTGTTTCTGGAGGGTTTCGTGGCAGCTCAGGATGTGTCGGCGCTCGAGGTCGGCCATGCCTACTTCGAGTTGCATCACCAGCTCCATCGGCTCGTGGACCAGACGATGTCGTCGGCCGGATTGTCCCTGGCCCGGGCCAAGGTGTTGATGCGGCTCAGCGAGCACGGCCCGATGAACCAGGCCACGTTGGCTGGACTGCTTGGCTTCGCGCCGCGCTCAGTCACCGACATTGTCGACGCGCTGGAGCGCGACGGAATGGTCGCCCGGACCGAGGACAAGCACGACCGGCGGGCGCGCATCGTTGCGCTGACGCCGGCCGGTCACGACGCTTTCGCCACCGCACAGCTCACAAGACGCAAGGCGATGGATGAGATCTTCGGAAGCCTGTCCGCCCGCGAGCGCGCCAACTTGGCTGCGCTGCTCACCACGATCCGTAGGAACCTTCCGTCAGGAGATAGCAGCTGTGGCGACTAGCGCACTCACTCGGGCAAAGTCGACGCCAGCGAAATCCGACCACCGGTGGCTCGTGCTCGTCGTCGTGTCGATCGCCCAGCTGATGGTCGTGCTGGACGCGACGATCGTGAACATCGCGCTGCCGTCCGCACAGGCAGCCCTCGGCTTCGACAACAGCCAGCGGCAGTGGATCATCACGGCTTACGCGCTGGCGTTCGGGAGCCTGCTGCTGCTCGGGGGGCGCGTCGGCGACATCGTCGGGCGCAAACGGACGTTCCTGATCGCGCTGGTGGCCTTCGCCGCGGCGTCGGCAATGGGCGGGGCAGCGCCATCGTTCGCGGTTCTGGTCACTGCCCGAGCCCTGCAGGGCGCCGCCGGCGCGATGCTCGCGCCGGCTGCGCTGGGCACGCTCGTGACGACGTTCCAGAACCCACAAGACCGCGGCAAGGCCTTCGGGGTCTTCGGGACGGTCGCGGTCGCCGGCGGTGCGGTCGGGCTCATCCTCGGCGGCGTCCTCACCCAAGACCTGTCGTGGCGCTGGTGCATGTACGTCAACGTGCTGTTCGCCGCGGTCGCCGTCGTTGGTGCGCTGATCTACATGACCGAGACGAAGTCGCCGACCCCGCCCCGCGTCGACGTGGTCGGCACCGTGCTCGAGTCCTTGGGTCTGTTCAGTCTGGTATTCGGCTTCTCGCAGGCCGCGACCCACGGCTGGACCTCGGGCGTGACGACCGTGTCGCTGGCGCTGGGCGTAACGTTGCTGGTGGCGTTCGTGCGAGTCGAGCAGCGAGTGGCCCAACCCCTGCTTCCGCTGCGCGTGGTAGCCGACCGATCACGCGGCATGGCCTTCGCTGCAGTGGGCATCGCCGGCCTGGCCATGTTCGGCCTGTTCCTGTTCCTGACCTACTACCTGCAACTGGTAAAGCACTTCAGCCCCATCAGTTCGGGCCTGGCGTTCCTGCCGATGATCGCCTGCGTCATGATCAGCTCGAACACCTCAAACATCGTCACGCTGCCCAGGTTCGGCCCGCGGACCGTGATCACCACCGGGATGGTGACGGGCTCCGTCGGACTAGGTTACCTCAGCCGCATCACCGTCCACTCGTCCTACACCGGCGGAGTGCTGCCCGCCCTGATCCTCATGGGCCTGGCCATGGGCATGGTCATGGCACCATCGATGAATACCGCCACCGCCGGGGTGCAGCCGAGCGATTCCGGTGTCGCCGCCGCGCTCGTCAGTACCATGCAGCAAGTCGGTGGCTCGATCGGCACCGCCGTCATGAGCACGATCGCGGCATCGGTCACAGCCTCCTACGCCGCCGAGCACGCCCCCCTCCCCGGCTTCGATGCGGTCGCCGCCACGCACGGCTACGCCGCAGTGTTCCTCGGGTCCGCGCTCGTCTTCGCCGCGGGCGCCATCCTCGCCGCAGCGCTGTTCCCCTCCAAAGCACGCCTAGCCGCAATGCGCCAATCGGTCTCACCCGACGCAGGAACGATGACCCCCGAGCACCGCACCACCATTGAAACTGACCCCATCGAAGTCTGACGACACCAACACGCGCCACGTTGAGAGCGGTCAGACCCTGAGAACAGCTTGGCGATCCACCGAGGGGTCACCATGGACACTGTCCGACTCGCGCGCCGTCCCCGGACATGAATCGGGCCGGCACCGTTCCGCTCGACTACACGCCGGGACCCCATCGAAGGCCGCACCACGGCCGGCCCGTGCGGTTACAGGCCCCGCTGAAACACGCCATAACGTGCGATAGGCAGCCGCTAGACCACTGCAGAACGCCCTGTTGGGTGTAAATCGTGACGGGCCTGGGTGAGGCGTTGGGCCTAGTGGTGTGATGCCTGAGGCTGCCCTCCCAGATGAAGCCGACCTCGGAGAGTCTGGCCTTGGCGGCCTGCTAGTCCGCCCGGCAGCGGACCGGTCACGTTCGCGTTCCGTCCAAAGGGTCCTGATTCCAGTCGGATTGCATGCCCCGGCGGACCCTGTCGTGCGTGCGGCTGAGCGTGCCACTATGCCGTGACTCTGGCGGCAAACAATCCAGAGTCATCGCCCGCAACGTCATCAAGCCGCGCCCGGAGCGATACAGCGCCGGCCACATAACCCCTGGAACCGCTCGTGCGCTTTCCCGCGGCGGCTCACCTATGACGGCCGCTTTCAGCCTCCGCGGAGGATGCCACAGTTCGCTCAGTCCATCCCGAAGGCTGCGGGCCCGCAAGGTTTAGAGACCGGCCAAACCGTCGGCAGGTTGCGACATACGATATGCAGTGGGCAGGGTCCTGGCGGGCGGGTTGAACGATCTTCGCAACGCCCGGGATTCGCAGGCGACACCCAGCTTGCTTTCAGGGTGTCTCTCATGTCGAGGTGTCCAAATGCGTATCACCAGGTCGTCCATATAGAGGAAGGGACCCTGAAGATGAGCAACCGCTTCGCCAAGGTGCTGTTGGCCGTTGGAGTGTCTGGCGCTGCCGCTGGCGTCGGGTTCGGACTCAGCAGCGCTGTTGCCAGTGCAGCTTCCACCCCTACGACCACTACTCCTTCGTCGTCGACGCCGAGCACGACCGCTCCGTCGACCACCAACCCCTGCCCCCATATGGGCAATACCGGGACCACCGCCCGTTTTTATCGCTAAAGCCGGGAGGCCGTCGAAGACCACGAGCTTTGATGGCGCAGCGAAAAAGAATCATCTCGGCCACTTCGAGCTCGGCCTCGCTCGGACCAATGCTTCGGGAGAGAGACACCAGCCCGTCAAGTACTGTCCGGTCCAGCCTCGGCCCAGGCTGCCGTGGGGTCCCGCGTCATAGATCATGAGGCCGACGGCCTGCTTGTGCACCCAGGCGTCGTCGACCTCGGCGCTTCACGGCGGTCGCGAACGACACGTTTCCCCCAATGGTTGGAGCCGTTGCGGATCGGCTCGGGCGTAGCGAGAACTCGACCAGCCATTGACCGGCAAGTCGTCGGTGACATGCACCTCACGTAGTCCTGGGGCCGCGGTAGCCGACGCCCAGATCGACGTGGACACCTCGAGCTCCCGCAGTCGCCGGGCGGGCGGGCTCGCGCCGAGCGATGGCTCGGGTGCCAGGTGGCCAGCGCGACAGGTCAAGCAGATCGGTGATCTCGGCCCCGGTGGCCTCGTCGCGGCTCTGTAGCGTTGAGGCGACCCGAGGCGGCTGAATGGTCTGCAGCGGCCAAGAGGAGCCCGATCCGCTGGGAGAAATGGGGGGATTGCGGGCTTTCGTCTACTCGCCAAGCGCCGATCACGTAACCGCCGATGTCCGATTTGCTCCCAACACAACAGTGCGGGTTTGCGTGGGTGGCCGATGCCGTCGATCTTGGTTATCGGTCCGTCGCTTTCGGTGAGGACGAGCAGGGCTAAGAGTCTTTTGTGCCGGAAGACGGGGATGCTGGGGCCGGTCCGTTCGGTGCTCAGGTTCGATAGGTTCGCCTGGTGCCCCGGAACTGGACCGAACTCGCCGACCGCCTGGTGAAGGTGCTCCACCTGTCGTCGGCTCCGGTGGCTATTACCTTCGCGGCCAGCGCGCCGCCGGGCATCGACCGCTTCGACGCCCCCATGCCGGCGGCGACCGAGGACGGTCGCCGGGGGCGGGTCCCGGCCGGGTGTGTGTTCTGGATCCACGGGGCGGAGCGGGCGTTCGCCACCGTGCCGGAGGATCATGGCAACTGCAGCGTGGGCAGCGTCACCCACGGTTTGCTGGCCCCCAGCGAGGTCCTCGATCACAGCGACGTGGCCGAGCTGGTCGGTGCCGGTTGGGTCGGGCCCGGCGTCCTGGATCGGCTGCCCAAGGTGGCGACGCGACCGGGGTCGGTCGTCTACGCCCCCCTCGGTACCGCTCCGATCGAGCCCGACGTGGTGCTCCTGCGGGTCAATGCCCGCCAGTTGATGGTGCTCTGCGACGCCCTTCCCGGCCTTTCCATCGAGGGCAAGCCCCAGTGTCACATCGTGGCCATGGCCAAGGAGCAGGGGGTGCCGGCGGCCAGCGTCGGGTGCGCCCTCAGCCGGCAACGGACCGGCATGCGCCCCGAGGAGATGACCTGTGCCCTCCCAGCCGGGCAACTGGACACGATGGTCGAGGCCATCGAGAAGACCTCGGGGATCGACGGCGCGGTGGCCGGCTACGCCGCCGAGGACGCCCGCCGTTTCGCCTGAACAGCGGGGGGCCGCTCAGACGAATGGGGCTAGCGGGGCGAGTTGGGCCTCGGTCGGTTCGGAGCAGCAGAACCACGGCTCGGTGAGGCGGGCTCGCTCGCCACCAGGGCCGACGGAAACGGACCCCCGGGCCGGGCGCGCCGGTGCGTTCGATGCGTACGAACGGATCAGACCGTCGACCTGATCGAAGGTCCGCTCCGGATCCTCGCCGACCTGCGCCTCGACCAGGGCGGCGATCTCCACCTGGAGATGGTCGACGACCGGATCGGGATGGGCCCAGGTCCAACCCAGCCGGGCCGGGTCGTAGCCGCCCAGGTGGGCGGTCATGGCCGGCTCGGCCAACAGCAGCGAACCGTCGGGCACGAGCAGCCGCACGCTGTACTGCACCGGATCGACGTTGGCGATGAGATCGTGAGCCACCACGAAGTCGACCAGGGCCGCCAGGTCGTCGAGGGTGGTCCACGGCGTGAACGGCAGCCACGACGGGCGGATCTCGATGCCGTGCGAGCGTAGGGCGATCACCGCCCTCGGACATGTCGGCGGCGGTGTGGCCCTTGTGCAGAACGGCGAGGATGCGGTCATTGACCGACTCGAAGGCGCTGACCACGAACGCACAGCCGGTCTCGGCCAACCCGGGGAGCATGTCGGGGTGAGCGAGGAGGTGCTCGACCTTGATGGTGGCATCGAAAGTCAGGTCCGGATGGCGGGCATGCACCGCGGCCATGACCCGGCGGGCATGATGGGGTGCGTTGAGGAAGTCGGGGTCGGCGAAGCTGATATGGCGGGCCCCGGCGGCCACCAGCTGGTCAACGTCGGCCAGGACGGCATCCTCGGCCACCGGGCGGACCCGCCCGTCGTAGACGACGGGGACCGGGCAGTGCCGACAGCGGTGCGAGCAGCCTCGGCTGGCGGCCACCGAACCGACGGATCGTTGCTCGCCGGCGACGGCCAGGCGGGTGTAGCGGCCCAGGTCGGGGAGCAACCGACGGTCAGGCATCCGGGCCTCAGAGCGGCCGAGTTGGACGGCCGCTCCCGGGTCGCCGCCCCCGGCCCAGGCCGCTAGCCCGGGCTCGAACTCTCCGGCGATGATGGCGTCGGTCGGCGACGTCACCGTCAGGTCCCCGGCCATCCCGGCATACAGACCGAAGAAGCACAGGGGCAGGCCGGGCCGGCGGGCCCGCACGGTGTCGGCCACCCGCAGGGCCAGGCGCATGGCCGTGTGCATCGGCACCGACAGGGCCACCCGTTCGGCCCAGTCGACATCATCGGCCGACAGGGTGTCCACGGCGACGTCGACACAGCGCACCTGGTGGCCGGCGGCGAGCAGGGAGGCGGTAGTGGTCGCCGCGGACAACGGTTGGTGGCCCAACTCGTAGGTGGATACCACCAGAACGTTCACCGGCCGAGCCTACGCCCAGCGCCGACGGTTTCTGCCCGTCGAACTGCGCCACCCGCTCAGGAGCCGGGACCGACGACGACGTCGAGGGCCGCCTCGGCCCGGCGCAGGGCGAGCTCGACATCCGCCGCCGTCGGGCCTCGAGCGAACAGGAACCCCAGATACCGGTCGCCCTCGGGCAGGGGGACCACCGTTCGACCGGCGGGGATGGTGATCTCGAGGCCGACCACGCCGTCGACGGCCAGGGCCTCGGCCTGACCGGACACCTTCTCGAGCATCCCGGCGGCCCGGATGGGCAGCATCATCACCCCCGAGGCCTGGGTCTCCCGGCGCAGCCCGTCGAGCCCGGCGCCGACGGCGTGACGCACGATGACCTCTTCGAGGCTGACCCCGGCCCCGAAGCGCAACGCCCGGGCGCACAGACCGCCGATGGAACGGGCCGCCACCTCGATGACCACCAGTCGACCATCGGCTCCGACGCGCAGTTCGGCATGGACCGGGCCCTCCCGCAGCCCCACCGCGGCCGCCGCCGACGCCACCGTGGCGGCCAGCGAGGCCAGGATCAGGGCCGGCTGGCGGGACGGGGTGACATAGATCGTCTCCTCGAAGAACGGACCGTCGAGCGGGTCGGGCTTGTCGAAGACCGCCAGCACCTCGAGGACCCCGTCCACCAGGAGGGCCTCGACCGCGACCTCGGCGCCGGCGACGAAGCCCTCGACCAGGATCGGCTCGCCGGGCCCGACGATGGCCCGAACCCGCTCCGCGGCGGCCGAAGCCTGGACGCCGTCATCGACCCGGATGACCCCTTGGCTCCCCGAGCGCGACACCGGTTTGACCACGCACGGGTAGCCGATCTGGGCCGCAGCGGCCGCCACGCTCTGGCCCGGCGCGACCACCCGGTAGTCGGGTTGGGCCACCGCAGCGGCTGCCAGGCGGGCCCGCAGGGCGGCCTTGTCGCGCGTCGCGGCCACGGCATCGATCGGGTTGTGGGTCAGCCCCAACCGGGCCGACGCGGCCGCGGCCACGACCAAACCCTGGTCGTCGACGGCCAGCACCGCGTCGAGAGAGCGACGGTCATGAAGGGCGGCAATGATCTCCACCGCGGCGTCGACGTTGCCCAGGGGGACGACCACGGCCCGATCGCCCATGGCGTCGGCCAGGGCCTGGCGCCGCTCGGAGCCGACAACAACGTCGACGCCCAGACGTTCGGCTGCGGCCAGGAAATCATGGGCCCGGTAGGTCTCCGTGGGCAGGAGCAGCAGTACGCGGGGCATCACCCTAGGATGGCCCGAAACCGACTGGATGTGACAGACACACGATGACTGACGACGATCTTAGCGAGACACCAGTCCTGACTGTGACCGACCAGGCGTTAGCCAAGGTCCTGGAGTTGCGCACGGATGAACCCGCTCCCCAGTCCCTGGCCCTGTGGATCGAGATCAGTGGGACCAGCGGCGACGCCTACACCTACGACATGTACTTCCAGGCCACCAGTGACGCCGGGGCCGACGCCTGGACCGGGGTGCAGGACGGGCTGACCATCGTCGTGCCGGCAGCCAGCGCCCCCAACATGGTCGGCTCGGTACTCGATCTCAACCAGAACCTTATGGCCGGCGGGATGAGCATTCGTAACCCGAACCGGCCCCCACTGCCCCAGGCCAGCCCGACCATGACCGGTCCCCCGCCCGACCTGAGCGGGGACGTGGCCCAGCGGGTCATCCAGGTGCTCGACGCCCAGATCAACCCGTCCATCGCCGCCCACGGAGGCCACGCCGACCTCGTCGCGGTGACAGACGGGGCTGCTTACCTGCGCCTCAGCGGCGGCTGCGCCGGCTGCGGGATGGCCGCGGTGACCCTCAGCCAGGGCATCGAGGTGGCCATCAAACAATCGGTGCCCGAGATCGTCCGCATCGTCGACGTGACAGATCACGCGTCGGGCACCAACCCGTACTACGAGCCGGCCAAGAAGTAACCGGCCTTCCGCTCGAGGCCCGGGAGGCCCCGATACTCAACCCGCCACCGGCCAGCACGGTGTGGGCGTGACCCACAGCGACTCGTTGCAGAGCAAGAACCCGGCGAACCCGAGCGGACGGAGCGCCCGATTATGCTCCGCCTGCAGGCGGGCCGCGTTCAGCCGTCGGGGTACCCACCTATCCGGCAGGCAGCCGAGGCGGGTGTGCGCTGGTGTATGGGATAAAGCGCGTTCGGGCGCCGGGGACCTGTGGGTGCCGAGAACGCCATCCATGGGCCGTGAGCTGGACTTTGACGTCCAGCGCCTGATGCGGCGAGCATCCAGTGGTGGCCCTCTCGTTCCTGTACCGGGCGTTCTGTCGCGTCCTCCAGCTGATCGGGCTCTCCTGTCGCAAGGAGGTCGACCTGGCGACCGAGGTGGTCATACTTCGCCATGAGGTGGCGGTGCTCCGACGCCAGGTCCACCGTCCGGCTCTGCAGCCGGTCGACAGGGCCGTGCTGGCTGGTCTATGGCGACTGCTCCCTGGTCTTCGCCAGGGGCGCTTCTTCGTCCAGGCGGCCACCGTGCTGCGCTGGCCGGTCCGACCTGGGCCCAGTTCCTGCGCGCCCAGGCCAAAGGGCTGATCGCCTGTGACTTCTTCACAGTAGACACTGTCCTGCTCCGCCGACTCTACGTCCTGTTTTTCGTCGACCTCGACACCCGGGCCGTCTACCTGGCCGGCATCACCGCCAACCCCGTCGGGGGCTGGGTCACCCAGCAGGCCCGGAACTTCTGCTTCGGTCTGGCCGAGCGGCCATCCCCCGCCAAGTTCTTGATCCGCGTCCGCGACACCAAGTTCACCTCCTCCTTTGACGCCGTCTTAGCCGCGGAAGGTATCCGGATCATCAAAAGTCCCGTCCGCGCCCCGGAGGCGAACGCCGTGGCCGAAAGGTTCGTCGGGACCGTCCGCCGTGAGTGCCTCGACCCGACCCTGGTGCTCGGACGCCGCCACCTCCAAGCCGTCCTCGCCGACTACCTCCGCCACTACAACACCCACCGACCCCACCGATCCCTCAAACAACGATGACCGCATAGTGCGACAAGCGAAGCGGTGCACGCCTCCGGCGACGTCCACGCCGTCCAGCTCCGACGAACCAATGTCCTCGGCGGACTCATCCATGAGTACCACCTGGCGGCATGAACACGACGGATGCCGTTCTCGGCACCCACAGGCGTCCTCGTCGATGGCCAGCTGCACTCGACCCTGCTGCCTGACGACCTCCGAGACCTGCCCGCACCGCCCAGGGGAGCTGCCGAGTCGGACAAGCTGGCTTATGAGTCAAGGTTCCCTGCGGGCCCGGTGGCGGATGGCCCGCCACGCTCCGCCCGACGCTGACGGCGCCACCCGCTGGCGCTGTCCGTTCTGCGCGGGCTTCCTGTGCTCACGGGACTTCCCTCGCACCATCCGCCGACCCTCGACCGTCCCTCTGGTGCCGGCCACGGGCACCCGGGCCCAATGCTGTCAGGGCATCCAGACCGTCTCGGCGGCAGAGACGGCCCTGTGGCAGCGAATCCCCTACGGCACCACCGTCTGGCGGATCTCGATGGGCCGCCGCTAGGTCGTCGAGTCGGTCACCGCCGCCCTCAAAGGCGCCTTCGCTGACCTGTCCCGAGGCTTCATCAGGGTCATGGGCGTGACCAAGATGACCGTCATGCTCGGCTTCACCCTGGCCGCCTACAACCTGGACCGCATCCGCTCCTTCCGGGCCAAGCACCGCCTCGACGAAGCCGGCCGACCCACCAGTCGGCCCAAGCAGACCCGGGCCCGTCGACGCCGCGGTACCTGCGCCGAGCTCATCGACACCCCGGAACCCCAGCCGCCCCCCATCTAACCGAACCCAGCGCCAAGCCCGCCCGCCTGCGCCGGCGGGCTTCGTCGCGCCTGCGTTC
The DNA here is from genome assembly GCA_963851245.1 of uncultured Acidimicrobiaceae bacterium. Classification (GTDB taxonomy): domain Bacteria; phylum Actinomycetota; class Acidimicrobiia; order Acidimicrobiales; family Palsa-688; genus CAWKOH01. The sequence goes on from CAWKOH010000002.1 coordinate 465,179, forward strand.
GCATCACCCGGGCCCTGGGCGCGACGACGGCCCCCGAAGGGGCCGTTGAAGCACTGGAACCAGGGGCGGCGGAAGGGGCAAATCACCCCACGCCACAACCAAGGAGGGATTTCGAGATCACTCGACGTCTCTTATCGAGAACATCCCTAAGTAAGTAAGTGGAGGTGGCGGGAATCGAACCCGCGTCGAGCGCTTGTCGGCGTCGCCGTAGCCGGAGACCGAAAAAGGGCCGTCTACCAGGGAGTTTGTCCTGTCCGCCGCTGACCGTTCGTGACCGAATAAGACCTCTAATTTGTGTCTTTCGCGTGTCGCGAGAGCCCCGATCGGGCGCGCAGTCGTCAGGTCACCGAGAGCGGCAGTTTTGACCGACGCGTTGCGCCGGTTCTCAGGCTGCTGGCCGGCTGGGAAACGTCGAAGGAGATCTTGAGGTGCCCGCCGAAGGCAGCCGCGATCTTCTCCAGCGTGGCGACGGTCGGAGCGTGCTGGCCGGACTCGAGACGGGAGACGGCCGACTTTGTGGTGCCCGTGAGCTGGGCGAGCGCATCTTGCGAAAGGTTGTGGCTCATGCGGAGCGCGATCACCTGCCGGGCGATCTCCTCGTAGGGGCGCAGACGGTCGAGCTCTGCTCGGTACTCGACGCTGCGCCTAGCGCGGCGGCCGCTGGCTTCTGTGACGCTCCGGCCGACGGGGCTCAACTTACTCATGACTGGAAGGTTAGCATTTTTGCGAACACTCGTAAACATCTTACGGCGCGTCGTGGCCTGCGGCTCGTGGCGGCTTCCTGGGCTCCGCGTTCATCCGGGCCTTGAAGTCGTCCCACCTGGTCCTGGCCACCGCCTTGTCCGCTTCGGGTACGGCCCGAGAGCGCTTCTCGAAGATGTGGAGGAGTACGAAGAGCTGGTCCGAGCGGCGGTAGAGCACCCTGAACAGACGGTTGCCGTAGTGGCAGCGAAGCTCTCGCAGCTCCCCGTCGACCTGGCTGCTGTGCGGGAACGGGAGCGGGGGATCGTTCGCTCCCAACGTGTTGAGTCGGTCGATCTGGAGGTCGAGCGCCGCCTGCACCCGCGGGGGCAGAGTCTCAATGAAATCACCCACCGGCTCTGCGCCGGCCGTATCCCGGTAGTAGACCGCCTGCATTCCGGCTATACGTCAGGTCAGGCTGTTGGCCCAGGATGGCGGCGCGGATGCATGTTGACAACGGTCCCGTCCCCCAGCGTCGACTCGGAGTCCCGACGAAGCTGGTCCAGCTCGGCTGTCAGTTTCTCCTGGACACCGTCGAAGAGTGCCCGTATACGCGCAGGGTCACGGTGGGGTCCGAATGTCCCATCCGCTGCGCAAGGGCCAAGACGTTCGCTCCTCGATCGATGAGCAGGCTGGCGTGCGAGTGCCGGAGGTCATAGGTGCGAAGGCTGTCGGGAAGCCCTGCAGCCCGCAAGGCGGGCCGGATCACCGACTGACGGAACTTGTCTCTCTCCCGCGGACTGCCGCGCGGCCTGACGAACAAGTAGTCGTCTCGGGTGGAGGGGCGGCCGCTGGCGTAGGCCCGGTCGGCGAGCATCTCGGCCAGCTGTTCGGTGAGCCACTCCGGTATAGGGATCCGCCGGTCGCCAGCGTCCGTCTTGGTCGGCCCAGTTACCAGTTGATACGGATAATCCCCGAAGGCGTGGATCGGCTGGAGGGTCTCGTGCACGTGTACCACGTGACGCACGAAGTCGACGGCGCCCACCCGCAGCCCGCACAGTTCGGCCGGGCGCATCCCGGTGAGGATCATCAGCCAGACGGCCGGCTTGTAGCGGTCAGCGACAGTGGCTACGAGCCGGTGTACGTCCGCCATGCTCAACACGTCGCCGGAGGTCAGCTTGCGGTGGGGAACGTCGATGTGATGGCCGGCCGCGGGGTTGTCCTTGCGGGCGTTCGACCGGACCGCGCTCTTCATTACCATCGACAGCACGGACACCGCGTCCCGGACTTTCTTTGCTGACAGGCCTGCGTCGAGTTGGGCCGCGATGAACTGCTCGACGTCCAGATAGTCGATCTCGGACAGCCGGCGGCCGACGAAGTGGGGCAAAACGTGGCCGTGCAGGAGCTGGTGGTACCCGCGCCGGGTTGATGGGCGGAGCTTCCGGGTCGTCTCCCACCAGGTGGTGGCCCAGTCCTCGAATCGAGTGCGTCGCATGGTGGGATCGACCCAGTCCCCCCGCTGCATATCGGCGCTGCTGCGGTCGAGGAAACGGCGCGCCTCCCCCTTTGTGGCGAAGATCTTGGAACGTGACCTCCCGTTGAGGTCCCGGTAGCGCTGCCCGGTACCGGCCGTTGGGCTGCTTGTCAATCGATCCCAAAAGACCTCCATCCCACCGAGGCATCGCCCCGGCGCTGCTTCTGCTGGTCGGCTGTGCCCTCGCGGGCGCCCGCGCCCAATCCGCTGATAACAGGATAATCCGACCCTGTGTCACCCTCCCTCGTTCAGGCAACAGGTCGCCGCCGATCACGGAGCCATTCACCGATCTCGTCCGGATCGAAGCGGATGAGCCGCCCGACCTTGTAGTAAGGCACTCGCCTTTCGGCGACGAGACGGCGGACGTGGCGGACCGTGATGGCGAGCCGCTGGGCGAGTTGATCGATGCTCATCAACTCCGGGATGCTGTCGAGCTTCGAATCAGTCATCGGTCTCCCTGTCGTGATAGTCGTACACATGTAGGGGGCGGATCGCCGATCTGCTGCAACCGGCCCCGAGAGAGTCTGCCGTCGCCTGTAAGGGCCTGGGGTGGCGACTTCTTCTCGCAACGATGTCATGGCCCGTCGCGGGATGGGACTGGCCACACACAGGCGAGGACCGCGATGCCCGAGTCGATGGGCGAGCCAGTCGATGGTGGGTAGCCGGTGGATGGTGTCGGTACCGGTCACGGGTCTCCTTGTGTCGTTGAATGCGCGTCTCGTCCTCCATAGAGATAGCGACGTCACATACCGGCTATCGGTGTCAGTTCGGGCGCTCCGGGGTCTGTCGAGGTCTCTCACCTATATCCACGGGAGTGTCATTCCAGGGGCGAGCAACGCCGAGCCGAACCGTCTGATTCATCGACCCGCTCCCGACAACCACTCAGCTACAAACCATCGTCAACCGGGAACCAACAAACCCCATATTCATATTGGAAGCGATGCCCGGTGAGTGGCACGGCGGCCAGTTGCCGGTCGGTGATCTTGACCTTGATCGGGTAGTAGCCCTCGTCGTGTTCGGCGTGAACCTTCAATCCGGTGCGGGTGGTGGTGCCGGCGATGAGGTTGACCATGACCTCGTGGCTGACGAGGGGCCGTCCGCGCCAGTTGGTCGTGATGGCCGAGAACAGCCGGTGCTCGACCTTGTTCCATTTGGAGGTTCCCGGCGGGAAGTGACATACGGTGATGGTTAGGCCGGTCCGCTCCGCCAGGGCGCCCAGGCCAGCCTTCCAGGCCCGCACCCGGTATCCGTTGGAGCCGCCCGCATCGGCGGTGATCAACAGTCGGCGGGCCTTGGGATAGGCCACCGATCCGACCTTGTCCCACCAGCGGCCGATGGTGGCGGTGGCGAACTCGGCAGTGTCGTGGTCGTCGCCCACCACCACAAAGCCCTCGTTGGCGGCCAAGTCCAAGATCCCATACGGGATGGCCTTGCCTTCTTCGGGGTCGGGAAAGTCATGCACGTCCACCTCGACCGGCTGTCCCTTCGGTTGCCACTCCCGGCCGCCGTTTTTCAGGTTGCCGATGGTCTCCTTCTTTTTGGTATCGCAGGAGATGACCGGCCAACCCCGACGCAAATGGACCGTCACCTGATCGTTGAGGTAGTGGAACTGCGCGTCCGCGGTCGGGATGTTGGGCGCCCTCCCGAGTCTTGGCATTGGCCTGGAGGCTGTAGTCCATGTAGTGCAACGCCTGGGCCACCGTCCACGAGCTCACCCGATGCCCCCCATCGGTCAACTCGTCGGCCAAGCGACGCGTTGACTTGCACGTCCAGCGCAGCCGGCACATCGGATCGCCCCGGCTGTCGGGCTCTACCAGATCGTCCAACGCCACCAGCAGAGCCGGATCGATATCGATCAAACGCTTGCGGCCCCCTCCCCGCCGGCGCACCCGGGGCGACGGGTCCAACCCCACATCGACTTCGGCCACCGCGTTCGACACTGTCTTGCGGCTCATCCCCGACACCGCCGCCACCTGGGCCACCCCGCCCCGGCCCAGCGCCCGAGCCGTCAAGCCGGCCAGAGCACGCCGCTGACGCTCATCGATTACCTCTATTAACCTCTACGTACCTCTCACTAAACAGCCCATTTACAATCAATGAACTCCTCTGGTACAAACCAAATCTGACGAACACGATTGCAACCTTGCGGTTCCCCCTTGTTGGAGTCGATCTGAGTCGACCGAGAGATAGGAGGCAGACGCCGTGGCCTGGATGAGAATGATGGGCGTCGATTCGGTCGACTATCACCGTGAAACGGTGATGGATCGAGCCGACGACCATCCCAGTGCGGCCCTCGAGTACTACGCATCTAGGGGTGAGACACCGCTGGTTTGGGGCGGATCCGGCGCCGCGGATCTCGGCCTTGAGGGGCCCGTAAGCGAGGCGGAGTATGACGCCATTTTCGGTCCTGGCGGCGCCCATCGCCCCTCGGATGGGGCTCATCTGCTGGCCGCCAAGCGGCCCGGGGTGGAACTGGTGGTGGCCGCCCAGAAGTCGGTAGCGCTTTTGGGTTTGATCGGCCGAGCTGGGGACATGCACTCCATCTTGGACGCCGAAACGGAGGCCACCCTGGCCTATCTCGACACCTGGATGATGGTGCGCGGAGGGCGCCGCGGCCGGTCCCAGATGCGCGGTCCGACGCATGGGTTGATCTGGGCTCGCACCCGGCACGCCACGTCCCGGGCGGGCGATCCCGAACCCCACTGTTAGAGGCACGTCTTTGTGAGGGGGGCTGGAAGGCCGTAGACACGGCGGCGCTGCGGGACATTCTTCATGCCGCCACCGCGTTCGGCCGGGTGGCGTCGGCAGCCAGAGCCATCGAGCTGGGGTACGGAATCGAGGCCGACGATGGGCCCTCGGGACGCCTGGGGCATTGGCGTATCGCCGCCATGTCGGAGGGGGCGTGCGAGCTGTTCTCCAAGCGAGCGGCAGAGATTACGGCGGCGGTCGAGTCCAAGGGTTATGACACCTACCAGGCCCGCCAAACCGCTGCCCGGGATACCCGCAAGACTAAGCGGCACACCCCGCCCGCCGATTTGATGGACGGCTGGATCCTCGAGCTCTCGGCGGCCGGCTACACCCCCGAAAGCATGCTCGATGACATCATCGAAACCGCCGCCAAAACCCGCCGCCGTCAAGCGCAGGGGCTGTCGGGCAACCAGCTGCGCGCCCTAGCCAGCTATGCCCTGGGTCCCTCGGGGCGGCTGGCCCACCAGAAGGTGTTCACCCGATCTGAGGTCGCCGTCTCGCTCGCGCCGCTGCTGTTCGGGTTCGCTCCCCGGGAGTTGCTGCGGGCGGTCGAAGCCGTCTGCGGCCACCCCGACGCGGTGGCGCTGCGGGGCGTCAAGGCCGCCCGGGAGCAGGCCTACGCCCCGGCCTGTGTGATCGCCACCGAGGCCGCCATCGCTTTGAAGGTCGCCCTCCAAGCCGACCGCACCGGTGCGCCCGCTGTCGGTCCTGAGGCGGCCGAGAAGGCGATCACGGCCAAGGAAGACCAGTTGGGCGGGCGGGCGCTCGGCGAGGGGCAGAAGGTGATGATCCGATCGGTGGTCATCTCCGGGCGTCCGGTGGAACTGATTGTGGGGGTGGCCGGATCGGGGAAGAGCACCGCTCTTGACGCCGTCCGCCGGGCGTTCGAGCAAACCGGCTACCGAGTCGTGGGCACCTCAATCTCCGGACAGGCCGCCCGCACCCTGGGCGCCGAAGCCGGCATCGGCGATTCCCGCACCATCGCCTCGCTGCTGTGGCGGCTTGACCACGGACAAGCCCGCTTGGACAGCCGCACCGTGGTCATCTGTGACGAGGCGGGCATGACCGACGACCCCAACATGCTCCGCTTGCTCGCTGCCGCCGAAGCAGCCGGCTCCAAACTGATCATCGTCGGCGACCACCGCCAGCTCGGGGCTGTCGGCCCCGGTGGCAGCCTCCAAGCGCTCGCCATCCGGCATACGGGCAGCGTGCATGCCCTGCGCGAGAACGTGCGCCAATCCGATCGCGAAGAACGGACCATGCTGGCCCAGCTGCGCGCCGGAAGCGTCGAGCGGGCGGTCAACTGGTACGCCGATCACGGGCGTATCGATACCGCACCCGACCGGGAGCAGGCACTTGAGCAGACCGTCGCCGCCTGGGCCAACGACCTCTCCGACGGGCGCGAGTCGACCATGATGGCGTGGCGGCGGGCCAACGTCGCCGCCCTCAACGCCCGAGCCCAACAAGCCATGCAGCAGACCGGGCGGCTGAGCGGACCGGAACTGCTAGTGGCCGGCCACACCTACCAGGCCGGGGATCGCATCGTCACCCTCGCACCTTCCGCCCACGGACAGCTGGTCACCTCGCAGCGAGGCCAAGTGATCGACGTCGACCCCAATGCCGGCGGGCTGACTGTGCGGATGGACGACGGCCGAGTCCACGCCCTGGGACCCGACCAGATCGGCTCGGACGAGCTCGCCCTCGGATACGCCACGACCGTTCATCGGAGCCAGGGGGCGACCTTCGATACCGCCCACCTCTACGCCGACGGGGGCGGCCGAGAACTCGGATACGTCGCCATGAGCAGAGCCCGCCACACCGCCCACGTTCATGCTGTCGCCGACAATGTCTGCCAAGCCGTCGAAGACCTCACCTCGGACTGGAGCCATGAGAAGCGACAGGCCTGGGCCATCGACACTGGCAGACCCGAGCACACGAGACAGCATCCAGTTGAGATTGAAGCCGATAAGCAAGCCCCGGCGAAGCTGAGAGCCGTGCTCAGCCGGGCCCGGCTCAAAGCCGAACGATCCGCCCTGGTGGCAGCAGCATCGGATCAGCCCGACCCGGCCCTCCGGCGTCAGGTGGCCGGCCTCGACCGTCACATACAGCTCCTCGACCAGCGCCTCGATCCACCGAACCACACCTTGGCGAAACAGCCATACTCGACTCCAGTCGAGGCGCCGGCCCCCGAACGGGGCAGCAGGCTGACCTTCTAACGCTCGGTCACCTTCGTCGTTCTGGGGCAACTCGACGAGTAGACCCAGGGTGATGGCAGAGCAGGTGGCGCCGGCAAGCTCTGCGTTTCGAGGGCGACTAAGACCCTTCTTTAGTAGGCGCGGGTCCGGCGCCCGGTGAGTTTAAAAGGATGTACTCCTGTCGCGTGGCGTGAAGCTAGAGCGTCCCGAGGGTATTGCCGCAGATCGGGTCGGCACCGGGGACCAGCTGGAACGAACTGCCCACGAACTTGGTGACCCACAGGCAGTTGTCGACTCCTTGAGTGTTGGGGTTTCGGTTGTTTATGTCCAGAGTGCGACCGCCCCACAGGCCCAGGGCGTCCCAGGCGTGAATACCAGATAGGGCGTTGATCAGCGAGGCGTGGGTCGGGGTGGAACCGGCGGCCTTGAGACCCTGGACCAGCAGCGCCACCGACAGGTACCCGTTGTACTCCGAATAGGTGGGCTCGCCGCGCACGCCGGCCGCGGCCAAGTCTTTCTGGAATTGTTCGGTGGCGGCCGTATGCATCTCCACCGGCTCGAACGTCAGGCCAAAGGAGACATTCTGAGCCGCCTGCAGGGCACCGGGGCCAGAACTGAGCAGGTCGCCTCCATAGCCCGTGGGGAAGAGCGCCGCCTTGAGGTTGACGCCTTCCTGGCGGAGCCCGGTGACGAAGGCGAAGGCGGTGTTGGGGTCCACCTCGGCGGTGAACCCGTCCACCCCAGCGTTCTTCATGGCGATCGTTTCTGGACCCACGTTGGTGCTGCCGAACGGGAACGCGGCGTTCAGGTAGCCCTCTCGTATACCGGCTGCCTTTGCCGACGCCGCTGCCGCTTTGGCTGCCCCTGCCGAGGATGGCGACACGCTGTAGCCGATGGCCCCCAGGGACGTTACGCCCTCCATTTTGAAGTACAGGCCTTGCGTGGCGGTAACCAGGTTGGTCTCCAGCGGCCCGCTGATGGAAAACATGTTCAGGTCGGTGGTCCACTCGTCGCCGTCCTCGGCGAACCCCACCACCGGTACGTTCTGGGCCTTGAGGTAAGGAGCGGCTGCGAAGAACAGCGCCGAGTGGGCGATGACCGCCAGCACGTGATCTTGGGTTACCAGCTTCCGGGCCGCGGCCAGGGCAGTGGCGGGCGAGGTGGCCGTGTCGCCCACGATGTACTTGATCGTGTACCCGTCCCGCTTGGCCAGCACCACTCCGGCCTTGACCCCTTGAACGCTGTTACTGTTCCCGGACGAAGCCGCCCCCGTGAGGTCGGTGATGACGCCGATTGTGACGCTACGGGCCCCACTGCCACTATTCGATGAGCTGCCGCAGCCGGCAGCCACAGCCAACAACACGGCACCAACAGCCAGCAGCCGACTTTTTCTGTGGGTCATCATTGTCACCTCCTTGACTGTGATCTGACCGCTAATGGAGGCGGGGAGAGGCCGCTAGCCGCCTATGTTCGAGCGGGCCGCGGCGTTTGCCAACTGGACGGCGTCCGCCGGAAGCAGGTATCCGTGCAGGACGTCCTTTATGGTGGCCGAATCCCACTTGAACACGAACTGGGCGTGGCTCGGGTAAAGGCTGGCCAACTTGCTGGCGCTGAAGGGCACGGTGCTCCCGAAGAGGGGGCAGGAAACCCCCAGCGGCGGTGCACCGGCAGCGGGGGTGTTGCCGACGCCTGCCAGGGCCGCGATGGGTGCATCGACCTGGGGTGACCGCACGCCGCCGAGGACGTTGCCGTTGACGTCACGAACGAAGACGACCGGGGAACCGGGAGCGCTCGACGTTGTCAGGGTCGGCGCCACCGGGGGCTGTATACCGTTGACCACCCACTGGTTGAACCAGAACACCGCGGCATTGAGCACCCAGTGGGTGCCACCGGTGTTGATCGGCAGGCTGCAGTCGAAACCGGGCGGGGGATTGCTCGGCGGGTCCTGCATAGCCGCCAGGTTGAGCACAGCCCCCTGGCCGTTGCCGGTGTCTGTCGGTCCGATCTCGAGACCATAGAGGTCGAAGTGCGAGCTGCCCGCCACCTCCCACAGACGGAACCGGCCAGTGTTTGGCTGCCGATCGAACAGCTCACTGGCTGCTACGTCCGTTTCGGTCTCGAACAGGAATACCGGGACGTGCAGGTCGTTGCGGAACATGGTCGGGGTCGGGGCCGGTATGTTGGCTTGGGGGGACTGAGACAGCGGAGCACCGGTACCGAACTCGCTATGCACCAGGAAGCCGTCGTACACGTGCACTAGCGGCTCCACCGCGTCGACGTAGGTGAGCAAGCGAAAGGCCGACTGGGACTCTCCCATGGCGACCACCTTGTGTGGCTTCAGCCCGCCCAGAATTTGCTTGGCGTCGTCGCGTATGGCCTGGCCGGCTTGAGAGTAGATGTCATAGGAGAAGCTGTCGCCTGGGTGGGACAGTGATGCGTAGCGAGTCGGATCGCCCGGAGCCACACACGTCGAAGGCAGCGGAGGCGCCGCAGGACACTTGAGCTGATTCACGCCGACAGCCTGGGCGGAGATCCCCACCCAGATGAATCCGTCCCTGGTCAGTTCGTTATGGGCCAGCGTCCAATCCGGTGCGTCGTCAAGACCGCCGGACACGTTGAGCCATTCGACGACGACCGTCCCATTGAAGCTGGCCGGATCGATCGGGCGGTATACCACCGCCCTGGTCCTGTAAGACGCGGTCGCGCTCACCTGAACGTTCCACTTGCCGTCGCTAGTCAACGAAGTTCCCGCCGCCGGCGCATAGGCGTCAGCCGTACCGGAGAGGAAGAACTCCGACTGCTCATACCCGACCCGAGACAGGTTGAAACTCGTCCCTTGCAGGACGGGTGTCCCCGGCACCGGACCGGCCACGGTAGGGACCGCAGCCGAAGCCGAAGCCGTGGCTGTAGCGGTGGCCGGCAAAACGCCACCAGGCAACACCACCAACAAGAACAGCAAGAAACTGACCAATGGAGCCGACACAACAAAACGGCGCCGCTTCATCTCACTCGCCCTCCCCCGGTTGGCCGACGGTCATGACACTAGTGACACCACCGTCCGGTGTCAAGCGCCTGATCTATCTTGTCCCCTTGACCCCACCCGGATTGGACCTGCACCTCATCGTCGACAGTTCCAAGGTTGAGCGCAGTGCAGCTAATGACGGGCTTTCGATGGCCTCCGCGGGTTCATTCGGGTGCCAGATGCAACGGGCAGGACGGGTCGAAGGTCTGAAGCAGTCGACTGCACACAGGCCGCGACCACCTCATCGAAGTACTCCACCAGCGAGTGTTCGCCCCGCCTGAAAAACAGGTGTACCGCCGAGAGAGACCAGCTTTCGGCCATCTCAGTCAACCCCTGAATCTCGGCAGGCGAGTGACGGTCGCCCGCCCTCGCCTCGAGCACTCCGATCAAGTTCTTCTCGAAGGCTCGAAATCCGACCGAAAATTGCTCGGCCGCAAATCGAGGCTCGAGGGCCAACACGGCGCGGATCTGCTCCAATAGTCGACGCTCAAAGCCCCGCTCACACAGTTCCCGCAACACTGAGTGCAAGCTGACAATTACCGGTTCCTGGGGCGGCCGCTCGCTCAGGCGACGGAGAACGAAGTCCCGCCCGACGGCAAGATGGTCGAAGACCATCGCCTCCTTCGTGGCAAAGTGACGAAAGACCGTCCGCCGACTGACACCCGCGACGGCGGCAATCTGATCGATCGTCGTTTCCGCGTATCCCTGCTTTACGAACAAGTCCAGGGCGGTCTCGGCTATGCGTTGGCGAGTTTCGCGGACCCTGACGTCACGAAGCGAGGTCGCAACCATGCATTCCGATGGTACCTAAGCCAACTGCTCGTCTTTGGAACGGCGCCCACGTTGTGGAAACTCATCTGCGAGCACTGGCCGACGTTCGGCCTCGCGTTGGGCACTTGCGTGGCGCACCGGATGCAGCGGGTACCGGAGCGTCACCAATCTCGCCGTAGGCCCCCACCGATGTATCAAGCTGCGGGCTACAGACCACACCTAATGGTGTCCCCGTTGGCGCCCGGAGCAAACTCCGCCGAAGGTCGCCGACCTGCAACAGCTGTGCCGTGCAAGCCGGCACGGATAGGTGACGTACATCTTGGCCGCTGGCTTTGGCGCGTCAAGCAAGTCGAGATGTCGGCTGCCACTGGTGCAGAATTACCAGGCGTTCGGAGGCGTTGACGCCACCAACGACGCCGTCATCGACCGGCTCGCTGACGACGATCTGGGTTGATGACCCCTCCGAGTGGGCCCTTGACAGATGGCACTGGTGTCGTTTAGAACAGCACCGGGAGAGTGCTGAACTCGCGGATTCGGTCGCGAGCTACGATCCGGGGTGGCGCCCGCGACGGCCGCAGCGGGCAATGAGACCTCGAGCTCCCGCCACAGGAAATCGTCGCCCAATTCCACTGGCCCCCACGCTCTAGCCAGTGACGCGGTCGAGTCAAGCACGTCAAGAAGGGACTCTAAGGTCAGAGCTTCGACGGCTATTGGAGCCGGGGGAGCCTGTGGCACATGATGCAGGGCTGAGATGGTTCCCAAGACGTCATGGAGGGAGCGGCCCAGTGGATGACGCACTTCGTTCATGGCCTTCGCGTAGGAGGTAAGAGCCTTTCGATTCCCACGCAGGATGGCAACTCGTTCCTCGACCATGCTTCCCGATGCGGCGTAGGGCCTCTCCTCTAACTAACAGTCATGGGCGTGACCAAGATGACCGTCCTGCCCGGCTTCACCCTGGCCTCCTACAACCTCGACCGCGTCCGTTCCTTCCGGGCCAAGCACCGCCTCGACGAGACCGGCCGACCCAGCAGTCGGCCCAAGCAGACCCGGGCCCGTCGACGCCGCGGTACCTGCGCCGAGCTCATCGACACCCCGGAACCCCAGCCGCCCCCCCATCTAACCGAACCCAGCGCCAAGCCCGCCCGCCTGCGCCGGCGGGCTTCGTCGCGCCTGCGTTCGCATCACCCGGGCCCTGGGCGCGACGACGGCCCCCGAAGGGGCCGTCGAAGCACTGGAACCAGGGGCGGCGGAAGGGGCAAATCACCCCACGCCACAACCAAGGAGGGATTTCGAGATCACTCGACGTCTCTTATCGAGAACATCCCTAAGTAAGTAAGTGGAGGTGGCGGGAATCGAACCCGCGCAGCGCTTGTCGGCGTCGCCGTAGCCGGAGACCAAAAAGGGCCGTCTACCAGGGACTTTGTCTTGACCGGACGCGACCGATGGTGCCCGCAAGAGACCCAGATTTTGTGTCTTTCGTGTGTCACGCGTGTCCTGCTCGTGTCGTGACCGGCCAGCCAAAGCGGCCCTACGCTTCGTCACTGAGGGTGGCGTGGGGCGACAGCCAGCGCCTCGGTCTGATCGCCGGTCGAACGGGGTTTCTGCCAGTCACACAGCGCGCTTTCCGGCCAGGATGCCGGCCACTTCTTTGAGCATGGCTTTCTCCTTCGGGGTGTCATACAGATCGAACTGGAGGCGCGCGTTGACGATCGCGATCCACCGAGCCTTCTCCACCTCTTGTGGAGCGAGGTTCGCCCAGGCGGCTACCTCTGACCATCTCCACAGACTCCCGCGGTTGGTTGTCCGAACTGCAGGGGGTGGGAAGCTGCCGTCTCCGCGTTGGCCGCTGGCCAGCAGCCGGATCGACTCGCTGGTGCGGCCTAGGCGCTCGGCGATCTCAGCCTGAGTCACTAGGTCGTCGGGCTCGACGTGTCGGACGACCAGCTGGGCTGTTCGGACGTCGCGGATAGCGGACTTGAGGGCAGCCTCGAATGTAGGGGCGTCTCGGTAGAACACCGCGGTCCAGACACCGTCGGCTCCTCGTCCAACGGTGGCGTCAGTGGCACCGGTGTCCCCCAGCGCCTCTACTGCCGTCCCATCCTCTAGACCGGGATCGGGCGCCAGGACAAGAGTGAAGTGGTGCTCAGTCATCGTTTGTTCTCCTGGTGCGGGCAGGCGTCGGCCGCCTGCCGAATCTCTCGTGCGTGGTTGTGCGGACTCGCTGGTGTTGACCAGATCCACTGGACACAGATGGAGGAGCATCGGGCAACGCCCCATGCGTGGCCGCGGCCAGTCCGCTTGGTGACGGTCCAGCCGCTGGCCTCCATGTACTGAAGTGCCGATTCAACGTCCTTCTTTGGGTGCCTCGGTCGCTGCGACACGTTGAAAGTATACAACGGCTGTTGGTATTATTCAACGGGTGCGTGATGCCTGGTCTGCGAGTCCGCGCCGAGTCGCCGGCAAACTGGCAGATGTGAACCTCTGTAGTACTGCCGCGAGCGGTCAGGCCGTTGATTTGTCCGAGACTTCGAAGGTGATCGCGAGATGCGCACCGAAGGCAGACGCGATCTTCTCAAGGGTGGCAACAGTCGGCGCGTGCTGACCGGACTCGAGGCGCGAGATGGCCGACTTGGTGGTTCCAGTGCGATCCGCGAGGGCCTCCTGTGAGAGGTCGTGGCGCAGGCGAAGGTTGATGATCTGCCGCGCTATCTCCTCATAGCCCTGCAGGCGATCGGATTCCTCGCGATACTCCGCGCTGCGCCGAGCTCGGAGGCGACTCGCTGCGTGAAGGGTCCAACAAACTCGATGTCCGGTTTGACCAGCGACGACGCGCACGATCAGGCTCGCCCGCCGTGTGCCTGTCGCTCCTCTACCGCCTGGTCGGTCGCCTGCTCGAGGTTGCCCGAGTCCATCGCATGGACCCCGTCGCCAAGGACGCCGAGATCTTGGTGCTCCGCCACCAACTCGCCGTTCTTCGCCGCCAGGCGGGGCGCCCTCGCTTCACCTGGTCGGATCGAGCAGTAGTCGCGCTACTCGCCCCCGTGATTCCAGGGCAACGCTGGGCGGGGTTCCTGGTCACGCCCAAGACGATCCTTTCATCGACGCCAAAGGGTCCAAGTATCCGCGCGCTCGTCTTGGCGATCGGATCTGATCGCTTGACGGGGTGAACGAGTCGTAGGGAAGAGGATTCGCGAGGTCGCGTCCTCAAGCGGAACACGCTATGCCACGCAAGGCACAGGCCACAGCACTTGGGGGTGATGGACGTGGTAGGTGTCGCAACAGAAGCGAAGGTGGGTCGATCGATCAGGCGGCGAGTTCGTACTCGTGGATGAGCCCGCCGAGGACGTCGCGTCGGCGGATCGCTCCGGTGGCGTGAGGGGCGGCGGGTGATCGCGGCGGGGTGAGCTGGAGGCCGCGGTGGGGCCTGGCGCGGTTGTAGTGGCCGACGTAGTCGGCGAGGATCGTCTCCAGCTGTCCTCGACAGAGCACCAGTAAGTGGTCGAGGCAGTCCCGGCGGACGGTGCGCACCCAGCGCTCGGCGAACGCGTTGGCGCCTGGGGAGCGAACGGGCTCGAGGATCGTCTCGACGCCGATCGAGGCGAAGGTGTGGTCGAGTCTGGCGGTGAACTTGGTGTCGCGGTCGGGGATGAGGAACCGAAGGCTCCCTCCGGCCTCTTCGAGCTCGGCGGCGAAGTTGCGGGCGACCTGGGTCACCCATCGCTGGTTGGGGTGGGCGGTGACGCCGAGCAGGTGCACGACGCGCCGCTCGATTTCGATCACGAACAGCACGTAGTAGCGCCCCAGCAGCACGGTGTCGACGGTAAAGAAGTCGGTCGCCACCATGCCCTTAGCCTGGGAGCGGAGGAACTCGACCCACGTGGGCCCCGATCGCCGCGGTGCAAGTCGGTGGCCGTGACGGCGCAGGACGTTGGCGACGCTGCCCTTCGACACCGCAATGCCGAGCTTCTTCAGCTCGCCGACGATGCGCAGGTAGCCCCACCGGGAGTTCTCCCGGGCCAGGCGCACGATCAGCTCGACGGTCTCGTCGGAAGGGGGTGGCCGGCCGGGCCCGCGGTGGGGATTGGTCCAGCGTCGGCGGACCAGCGCGCGATGTCAGCGGAGGATCGTCTCGGGCGTAACGAGGAACGCTGCCCACCGCTGCGTGGCACCAGCTTCGCCAAGGTGGGGATGAGCGCCCGGTCGGACCAGGAGAAGCGGGGAGGGGCGACCTGGCGGCGTGAGGACGGCCAGCTGGTGGCGAAGCACGAGGATCTCGGCGTCCTTGGTGGCGGCGTCCATCCGATGGATCCGAAGCAGTTCGGCCACGCGGCGGACCAGGCGGTATAGGAAGCTGAGGGCCACCGGCCAGGAGCCTCGCCGTCCCAATCGTGGCTGGTCAAGCCGGCGATGGGATAGTTGGACCCTTCAGGGTGATCGGCACCCTCCGTCGTGAATGCCTCGACCGCATGCTGATCTTCGGCCGCCGCCACCTCGAGGTCGTCCTCGCCGAGTACGTCGATCACTACAACGCCCATCGGCCTCACCGCTCCCTTGGCCAGCGTTGCCCAAGCTCGCCGGACCGAGTCCCTGCGCCGTTGCTCGACGTCGAGCCTCACCGACTACGTCGTGCCGACCGCCTCGGCGGACTGATCCATGAGTATCGGATGGTGGCATGACCTGCGTGGATGGGTTTCTGGCACCCACAGCGCACTATCTGACCTGGACTTTCGTCGCAGCGTCCGTCCGCGGGCCAGCCCTCACTAACCGTCCTCGGGCACTGGCGCTATCGGCGGTGGATCGACCATTGCGGCCGCGTATTCACCAGCAACCGTCTGACAGAACTCGATCAATGGCTCAGCCTCACTGGTAGTGAGCCATCCCGGAGCAGTTCTACCCTGCCAAGGTGCTCCATCGGGAATTCCGAAGGTCTGGGCGGCCCTGGATAAGAATTCCGGAGTCATGAGACCCTCGACGGGGATACCTGTGTTGACACCCGCGTAAGCGCCCAATGGCAGGGCAACGTGACCATCGGGATAAAGAGCCGCGACAACTCGAAGCCCATTTGCCGACGGACCTCTTGCAGTTAACACAACGAAGTTGCTGAGAAATTCAGTCCTGTGTCCGGACTCTGTCCACGCGCTTACCACACGCTTTTCCGCTTCACGCACGTCGGTCACGGCGACCTTCGCCCAGAATTCCTCAGGTGATATCCGTCGTCTGCTCGCTTGCTTCGTCTGGCTGACTCCAGCGGTGAAGGAATTTCGGCTTGACGACGGCAGTGAAGAGTGGTGCCCAAGGTCCTCCATCGATTCGGACTGGTTTCACTTCGACTAACCAGACCGCGATCCCACGCTCGCTGTCGAGCTCGGCGAGGTCATTGAGATACTTCCCAACGGCACGGAATTCATCTCTATGTTCCTCAGCGACGACGATAAGGCCACGGGCTTCCCTGGCCACAGCGTAAGCCAGCCCGCGTGTCAGATGGTCGTGGTCCGCCTTTCCGTACTGATTCTCAATGACGAACTCCGAGGCGTCCGTTCCGCTCGCCACAATGTCGATCCGCCGATCACCGGCTGTCTGAACCTCCGACAGCCCGCTCTGCGAGAGTTCCAATCCAATGGCTCGCCCAAGGTCATCGAGCCTCTCGGCCAGCGACGGCGTGAAGTCACTAGCCTCTCCCGGCCAAGCGTCCCGGAGCCAGCCGTACTCAAGACGACCCATCTCTGCCATGTGGAACGTTCTAGCTCACTTTTCTTGGCCGAGGTCGCGCCCGTTTACGAGGGCGGACAACCGAGGTGGACGGACATCTGAGCGACCACTCGACCCGCGCCGAGTACGAGCAGCGCGCCGTCATGGGGGAGCCATAACCAGATGCGCTGTCGTTCTGGCGCTCGCCCTCGGTCACTTGGACCACCGTGCTGGCGGTGGCGGATCTTGCCGAGCGGCCGCTGCAGTCGAGAATCTTGGAATTGGTGACGCCGGAAACGGCATCCCTGACGCAATCGACGCTTCGAGCCGGTGTCGGCTTCGCCGCGTTAGCGTTGCGGATGCGGTGATGATCCCGCTTTTGGGTGCACGCAGTCGAGCACGTCAGACACCGATGGACAAACCTGCTCGTGCGCCTTGTGGAATACTCCGGCAATGGTCGAGCCTCCGCAACGTCAGGCGTTGCTGGGACGGCTTGCAAGTCTCGGCTGGTTTACGCAGCATGGCGAGGTTGCGGCGACACAGTCCGTCGCGATGCTCCTTGAGGAGTCGGTGCTCAAAGTTGCTCTGTTGCAGCGTCTCGGGGAAGTCACCGATACGGATCTGGGGGCGGTGGTATTGTTTCAAGCCGAGCTGGTCCACGACGACCTGGCTCGCCCGGACCTCGAGGGTTGGGACGAGCGGGGCCATCCTCTGGTAGTCGTCGAGGCGAAGTTTGGCGCGAGCCTGACCACAGCCCAGCTACGGGCCTATCTGACGCACCAAGTGGCGAGGCTGGACGGTGGCACCCGCGGCGTGCTGGTCGTTCTGGTGCCGTCGTACCGCCGACCGGAGGCCGAGGCCGTTCTCAGCACCATACAGAGCGAGGGCAATGCGCCGACCGCCATTACTCCGTTTGTGTCCACCGCCGTCATGACCTGGGATGAGTTGCTCGGCCTTTGGGACGCGGCCGTCCAGAAACTCCAGCCTGATGACCGGGGATCCGTGATGTGTGACTTGCGGCAACTTCGCTCGTTGTGCAAGTCCATGGTTGCCTTGGACATCCCCCCGCTTGGCTTGGTCGCGACGGGAAGCGACGGATGGCAAGACCGAGAGAGTGATCTAAAGCGGCTCGTCGACGAGGCGAGCGCAAGGTTTCCCTATGAGTCCAGGCTGCTTCCCGTTGGAATCGAACGGTGGCCAGGATTCGACTACTACCGTCGTTACCTTCCCGGGAAACGTCCAGACGGGGGCCAGTGCTCCTTGGGCTTCGTTGCCGGTCTTCCGGGGACTCCGTTTTGGTTGCGTTACCACCGGGAGACTCCGAACTTCCGGATCTTCGCCGACCGGATCATGGCGTCACCATTCGCGGCCGCCGCACGTGGTGAAGGCGGGCACGTCTGGCTGCCGTTGCCCGTATCGGCTGACCGCAGCGGAGCCACGATCGTCAGCGAACTGATCGAAGCGATCGAAGCAATCCGCGCCGTGGCGGAGGGGCCGTAGGTCCCGATCGCCGTCCAAGGGGAGCTGGTCAAGGGCCTGATCCATTGTTGTCCCGCGCGCCCGAAGATCACATCTGTGTATACGGCAACTGGCTCGGGACCTCTCCGGGACCGGAACAGATCGAGACGGATCTGGGCCAACGTCATTGCTCCCGGTAGGACCCGGCGTTAACTTAACTAGCCATCCGTTTCGGAGACGGACGACTCGTAGCTCGTCGGAGCCGCAAGGATCATCGGTCGTCGCGCCCCTCGTCCTCAGTGGCGTCCTCAGCCGCCTCGGCGCGGAGTCTGACTCGCAGGCGAACACCAACCTCCTCTGTATAGGCGAACAGGGGATCCATCTGGGGCGGGCGATGCAAGTCGAAGGCCCGGTGCCACAGTTCGCCCAGCCGCGCCTCGGCGGACGGTGAGACCTTCTTCCGGCGCTCCAGTCGCTCTACTGCCTCCTGGTCCTCGGGAGGCAACGAGTGGACGACCTGCGCCGTCTTGATCACGCCGTAGGCGCTGAGCTTTCCCGGATCAGGCTTGGGCATGTCGCTCCGCGTACTCCTCAAGGGCCTCCCGGCTCACGTCGGCCAGACGGCGACCGTGAGCGACCGCGATGGTCTCCAGGGCCTCCCTGGTCTCGGGAGCGACCCGGATCGTGATGCGAGGTGAGTGTTGGTGCTGCCCCGTGAGTGACGGACGACCCCGAGCAGGCTTCTTGGAAGCGACTGCCTTAGCCCTGGTCGGGGTCGTGGAGGTTTTGTTCCTGGACGGGGTCACGCTCTCCTGTGGGTGCCGAGAATGTCATCCGACGCCTCCGACCAGGACTTTCGCGGACGGTCATCGGTGGATGAGGATTGGTTGTGGCCTTGTCTTTTCTGTACGTGGCGTTCGTTCGCATGCTTGAGATGGTTCGGGGGTGGCGGGACCGCGACCAGCTTGCTGTGGAGGTGGTGGTCTTGTGCCACCAGGTTGCGGTGCTGCGCCCGCAGGTGACCCGACCGGCTTGCAGGCCGGTGGACCGGGCGATCCTGACCGCGTTCAGCCTGAAGGGTCCAACAACTCGACGGCGGGCTTGACCAGCCACGATCCGGGCGGCGAGGCTCGCTCTCCGTGGCGCTCTCGTTCCTCTACCGCTTGGTCTGTCGTGTGTTCGGTGCGCTCCGCGTGCACAGGATGGATGCCGTAGCCAAGGACGCCGAGATCCTCGTCTTACGCCACCAGCTCGCCGTGCTTCGCCGACAGGTGAAGCGCCCTCGTTTCACCTGCTCGGACCGAGCCCTTATCGCCATCCTTGCTAGCCTGATCCCGAAGGAACGCTGGGCGTCGTTCCTGGTGACGCCCAAGACGATCTTCACCTGGCATCGGGCGCTCGTGCGCAGACGCTGGACCTACCCGCACCGACGGCGGGGACGGCCAGCCCTCCAGGCCGAGACCGTGGAGTTGATCTGCCGGCTCGCTCGGGAGAACCCCCGCTGGGGTTACCTGCGCATCGTCGGCGAACTGAAAAAGCTCGGCGTCACGGTCTCGAAGGGAAGTGTCGCGAACGTCCTGCGACGCCATGGCCTTCCGCCGGCGCCGAGGCGTGAGGACCCGACTTGGGCCGAGTTCCTGCGGTCTCAGGCCGAGGGGATCTTGGCCACCGACTTCTTCACCGTCGACACCGTGCTCCTGCGCCGCTACTACGTGCTGTTCGCGATCGAGCTCGAGCGGCGCGTCGTCCACCTCCTCGGCGTGACCGCCAACCCGAACGGGCCGTGGGTGACCCAGGTCGCCCACAACTTCACCAGCGATCTCGAGGAGGCCGGCCGGCGATTCCGGTTCTTGGTCCGCGACCGCGACACCAAGTTCACTGCCAGCTTCGACACCGTGTTCGCCTCGATCGGCGTCGAGGCCATCAGGACGCCGATCCGATCGCCGAGAGCGAACGCGTTCGCGGAGCGCTTCGTACGCACCATCCGCGCCGAGTGCCTCGACCAACTGCTCGTCTACTCCCGGCGACAGCTCCAAACCGTCGTCGCTGAGTACCTCCACCACTACAACCAGGCCCGTCCGCACCGAGGACTCAGGCTCGCACAGCCTCTTCCCCAGCCAGCGTCCCCGACCATGAACGGCAAGATCATCCGGCACGACGTGCTCGGCGGCATCATCCACGAGTACCAGACTGCTGCCTGAACCAACTTCTCTGACCCCTTCCAAACAAAGCGAGCTGTCCCCATCCGACCCGCCAGACGTCGCCGTCGTCACCGATTCCCCCAAGGTCGAATCTGATACGACAGCCGACAGCCTCCCCACCCACTGCCCCCCAGGTCCCAGCTCGATAGCGACCGGCACAAGTTCTTGGACCCTTCAGGTTCCCATCCGTTCATAACAGCCGAACGGGCAAGGTCCCGATCTAGTCCTCTAGCTGCTCTTTTGCTCCATCCAAGTGGTTGCAACTCGTCGACGATCTCAGCCCGCCTGATCCGTGTGCGCTCGTTGCGGATGTCCTGACCTCCCGCAATCGCTCCATAACGGACGGATATTCGCAGCGCTCGGATTAGCGAAGAACACCCCGGAGGATCGTGTCCGGATCGTCTCTGACGGCTTGAACCTCGACCACGCAGAGTGGCCGCTTAATAGCCCATTCTGACCGACTCGACCCACTAGGTACCGGTGTTGGTACCGGTGTGTCGCGTGTCCGATTGTGTCTTTTCTGTGTCAGGAGGCCCTCCCAGGGCCTCCGAAAACCACCTCTGACCAGGGAGAACCATGGTCAGAGAGTCGTGGAGGTGGCGGGAATCGAACCCGTGTCCTTCGATGCCTCATCGGGCCTTCTCCGAGCGCAGCCAGTGATGGTATCTCAGGCTCCCCACTCGCCACCGGCACCGGTGGGGAGCCCCAGTCAACCAGAATGTCCCCGGCGGCCAGTTGACAAAACCGCTGGGTGAGCCCTACTTGATGACGCCCGTACCCGACCCGCAGGGCTGGGGTCGGACGGACGGGCTACCTGATCAGGCAGCCACTGCGAGCTGAGGCTCGGCGTTTGTTTATAGGTTCCGGCTCTTTAACGTGGTTCCGGAGACCACGGCTCGCTTCTCCCGAATTGACGACCGAAGTCGAAGCCAATCACCCCCATGTCAAGTACCAGACCGACCATGCTACCGGACCGGGTCTCGCTAACCACCAACCCGCGGGTTCTGCCAGCCCCCGGCCACGGCCCGACGCCAGGGCGTACCTGGTCTCGATCCACCCATTCTGACCAGGGCATCCACGTCAGATGCGAGCACGGCTCCAATCGTCCGGCCGCCATCGACGACGAAGATGACTTCCTTCCCGCCCCGCTGACTCATCACAGTCAGTGCCTCCTCGGCCGGGCCGGCTCCTGTGGTCTCCGAGATCGGTACGGCCAGGTCCACAGGACGGACCAGGTCCCACTGTGGTAGCGGCACCCGAGACAGTGAGTCGCCCAGGATGGCGCCGCTGTAGCCACCGCCCCACCCCTCGAGCAGCCAGACCCATCCGGGCTGACCGGCGGCGTATCCATCGGCGAAGGCGCGGACCGTGATCCAACCAGGCGCCGATCCCACGGGCCGCATGATGTCCGCCATGCGCACGCCATCCAGAGCGTGGTGAACCGCTCCGACGGCCAGTTCGGCCCGGGCCGAGCCGAGTATCCACCAGCCGATAGCCGCCACCAGCAGGCCATCCAGCGAGTTGAGCCGGCCCGTAATCATGGCGAAGCCGACCACAACCATGATGGCGCCCAGGCCGATGCCGGTGATCCCGGCGGCACGGGTGGCACGCCAGCGGTCCCGCCCAATGGCCCACACTGCCGAGTGCAGGACCCGCCCGCCGTCCAGAGGCGCCGCCGGCAAAAGGTTGAAGATGGCCAGGAAGACATTGATCCCGGCCAGCCACCCGAGGGCGGCGACCATGAGGCTCCCGCCTCCCATGCCCTCGAGCAGCGCTCTCACAATTAAGAGGAGCCCGCCGAAGGCGGCGCTCACGAGAGGCCCCACCCCCGCCACGGCAAGCTCTGCCCCGGGTCGGGCTGCTTCACCCTGGATGCGGGTGACTCCCCCCATCCAGCTCAAGGTGATCCCGTCTACTTTGAGGCCGAACCGGCCGGCGAGGATGGCGTGCCCCAGCTCGTGAAGGAGCACGCCCAACAACAGGACGGCAGCGGTAAGGAATCCGGCAACGACATAGGAACTATTGGAGTATCCGGGCGCGTCGAACGGGAACCGGTTCTTGGCCAGTTCGACTCCAACGATCGCCACCATGGCGATGAGACTCCAGTTCAGCCCGACTCTCACGCCGGCGATCCGGCCGAGCCGAATGGTGTCTCTCATGCCTCCAGGCTACGACGCCTGGCGGCCGATGCACGGCGGGCTTCCATGTCGGCATCACGAGAGGCGATGGCCCGCCGCTTGTCGTAGTTCCTGCGCCCCCGGGCCAGGGCCAGATCCACCTTGGCCCGGCCGTCCTTGAAGTACATCGAGAGCGGTACCAGGGTCAGAGAATCCTGCGTGGTGCGCCGCCCCAACTCCTCGATCTGCCGGCGGTGCAGCAGCAACTTGCGGCGCCGGTCCGGGTCCGTAGCCCCGAAGCCCGAGGCGAAGGCATAGGGGGGTACGTGCAGCCCGTACAGCCAGACCTCGCCATCCTGCACGCGGGCGTAGCTGTCCCTCAGCTGGACCTTCCCGTCCCGGAGGGACTTGACCTCACTGCCGACCAGGACCATGCCCGCCTCGTAGGTATCGAGGATGTCGTAGTCGTGCCGGGCGCGGCGGTTCTGGGCCACCATCCGGTTGTTGGGATCTCTTTGAGCCTGCTTCGTGGGCGGCACGTCCAGCCACGGTACCTTCGAACCAATGCTCATATTTCGGAAAAATGTCCTCGATGAGATGGTCTGCCACTGTTTGGACGGCTATCCCCTCGAGGTGTGCGGGCTCCTGGCGGGGGTGGCAGAGGGCGACGTAACGGCGAAGATCACCGAGCTGTACCCGGCGGACAACACGGCGGCCTCCGCCCGCATCTACGAAGTGGACCCCAGAGGCATGTTGCGAGCCGACCGGGATGCTGAGGCCAAGGGAGGCCAGATCCTCGGCGTCTACCACTCCCATACCCATACCGAAGCTAAGCCTTCCCCCACCGACATCGCCCAGGCGCCGGACCCGGCCTGGCGCTACGTGCTGGTGTCCCTCCGGGACCTCCACCCGAGCGTCCGGGCCTGGCGAATCCAGGCCGGGAAGATCAAAGAGGAGCCAGTGGTTCTAGAATAGTGACGGGAGTGGTCAGCTTTAGGCGGGCTCCTCCGCAAATGCTTATCAAACCCCTTGGAGATGCCGGTGCCAGTCGACGTCCGTTTGCCCAACATCCTTCGCCCCGCCGCCGGCGGCCAGGCCACGGTCGAGGCGGCGGGCGAGACCGTAGGGGAGGTATTCGACGACCTGATCCGGCAGCACCCCGGCCTTCGAGACCAGCTGTTTACCACGGACGGAGAGATCCACCGCCACCTGAACATCTACCTCAACGACGACGACATTCGCTATCTCGGCAAGCTTGACGCCAAGGTGGGGGCGAGCGACACCTTGACCCTGATGCCCGCGGTGGCGGGCGGGTAGGGCCATGGGCAGATACGAAAGCGTCCTGGACTTGATCGGCAACACGCCGATGGTCGACATCACCGCCCTCAGCCCTAACCCGCGGGTGGCGATCGTTGCGAAGCTCGAGGGATGGAACCCGGGCGGATCGGTGAAGGATCGGGCGGCCAAGGCCATGATCGAGCAGGCCGAGAAGGACGGGAGCCTCCGCCCGGGTCAACAGATCATCGAATCGTCTTCCGGAAACACCGGTATCGCCCTGGCCATGATTGCCAAGGTCAAGGGCTACCCGCTCAAGATCGTCCTGCCCGTGAACGTCTCGGTCGAGCGCCGCCAGCTGCTTGAGTCCTGGGGCGCCGAGATCATCGACTCACCCGGCTCCGAGGGGTCCAACGGGGCCATGCGCCGGGCCCAGGCCCTGGCGGCTGAGCACCCGGACTGGTGGTTCCCGTACCAGTACGCCAACCCCTCGAACCCGCTGGCCCACTACGAAAACACCGGCCCGGAGATCTGGCGGGACTGCCCGAGATCACCCACTTCATTGCCGGCCTCGGGACCGCCGGAACCCTGATGGGCGTGGCCAGGTTCCTCAAAGAGCGCAATCCCCTGATCCAGGTATGGGCCGTGCAGCCGCCCGCTGGCGAGATGGTCGACGGGCTCAAGAACCTGGATGAAGGCTTCATCCCACCTGTCTTCACCGACAACGACGGCTACGACCTCCTCGACCGGAGCAAGGTCATAGGCCCGCGAGAAAGCATCGAGTGGACCCGGCGTCTCGCCGATGTCGGCATCTTTGCCGGTATCTCCTCAGGGGCCATCATGGCCGCCGCGGTGAAGTGCGCGGCGGAGATCGACGAGGGCGTCATTGTCACAATCGTCTGCGATGGCGGGTGGAAGTACCTCTCCACCGGGGTGTGGACCGACGACATAGACGTCGTCACCGAGCGGGCGAAGCGGGTTATCTACTTCTGAGTTGGGTCCAGCCACTATCGCCGTGGGGACCCGGTTGTAACGGGTCCCCACGGCGATGTGCTGGGCCCCGCCCGAGGGTCTCCCCCGACGTGCTGGCGGGCGGCTGGGCGAAGTGGCAGCACAACTCGGGGCGATGATTGCTCCTTCGCGGCTGCCCTACTCCTTTACGCTCTCTTCTGATGGATGAGCGGGCGATCGGGGTTTTCGACAGCGGGTTCGGCGGGTTGACGGTGGCCCGGGCCGTCATCGACCTGCTTCCGTGGGAGAACCTGGTCTACATCGGTGACACGGGGCGCTACCCGTACGGGCCGCGCCACCTGGACCAGGTGCGCTGCTTCTCCCGCCAGATCACGGCCAAGCTGGTGAAGGAGCACGACGTCAAGATGGTCGTGGTCGCCTGCAACACCGCTGCCGCGGCCGGGTTGGATGGGCTGTCCGAGAGGTTCGGCATACCGGTCGTGACTGTCATCGAGCCCGGGCTGCGAGCCGCCCTACGAGCCACTTCAACGGGGCGGGTAGGTGTGATCGGGACGGTGGGGACCGTCTCCTCGGGCGCCTATCAGCGGGCCATGGCCGCTCTGGATCCGTCCGGCGCCGTTGATCTCACGTGCGCCGCCTGCCCCGGTTTCGTCGAGTTCGTAGAGCGGGGGGAGACCGATTCAGACCAGGTTTACGTGCTAGCAGAGCGCCTTCTCGCCCCCGTTCGCATGGCCAAGCGTCGACACCCTTCTCCTTGGTTGTACTCATTATCCTTTCTTGGCCCGCACCATCAGCGACGTGGTCGGGCGCGACGTCGTCCTGGTGAGTTCGGCCGACGAAACCGCGTTCGAACTCCGGGCCCTGCTAACCGACAACAGCCTCGGCCGATCACGGGACCGGTCGGGGGCTCACACCTGGATCTCGTCTGGCGACGTGAACACGTTTCGGACCTTGGGCCGGCGGCTCCTGGGCCCGGAGATCGACGAGGTCAGGGCGTGGGATCCAGCCGTCGGGTCGCCGCAACCGGGGGTTTGACCTTCCTCAGGCCCCAAGCCCGCGCACGCTAGGATCTTCGCCCGAAATGAATGAGCCCCTGTCGGTGACGGTTCTGGGCTGCGACGGTTCGTATCCTGGTCCGGACGGGGCGTGCAGCGGCTATCTGCTGGCCTGTGATGGCACTCGGATATGGCTCGACGCCGGCAGCGGGACGCTGTCGAACCTCCAAAAGCATCTCCCTATCGAAGAACTTGATGCAGTGGTGATCTCACACCACCACCCGGATCACTGGAGCGATCTGGAGCATCTCGCAGTTGCGAGCAGATGGATCCTTCACCGGTCTTCCATACCCGTCTACGCTCCCGCTGACGTGCCGTCCCTCCTTCGAGTTGGGGCGGCTTCAGAGGTGCTCGACTGGCACCATGTACGAAGCGGTGACCGGGTCCAGATCGGCAGCATGACCCTCTCCTTCTTCCAGACCGACCACGTCGCATACGACTCTGGCCGTGCGGGTGGACGGGGGTGGGCGCAGCCTCGGCTACTCCGCTGACACGGGGCCCGGCTGGGACCTCTCCGAGCTCGGGCCCGGCCTGAACATGGCGCTCTGCGAGGCAACCTACCTGTCTGACCACGAGGGCTCCATCCCTCACTTGAGCGCCCGCCAGGCCGGTCTCTCGGGCAAGAAGGCCGCCGTCGACCGCCTGGTGATAACTCACCTATGGCCGCGGGTAGACAAGGCAGAGGCTAGAGCGGAGGCGTCGGCGTCGTTCGGATCGGACGTGACGGTGGCGGCCGTGGGCGAGCGGTACCTGGCATGACGGTGCGAGACGATGGCCGCGAGCCGGACGACCTCAGGCCAGTGGAGCTCGTCCGCGACTACACGGTGTTCGCGGCGGGTTCGACCTTGATCCGCATGGGCCGCACCGTCGTGTTATGCACAGCGTCGGTTGCTGAGGACGTTCCCCGCTGGATGCGCAACACCGGCCGGGGCTGGGTGACTGCGGAGTACTCCATGCTGCCGGGATCCTCGCCGGAGCGGATTGACAGGGAGGCGGCTCGAGGGCGGCAGTCGGGCCGGACCCAGGAAATCCAGCGCCTCATCGGGCGCTCGCTGCGGGCTGTCACTGACCTGGAGGCCATGGGCGAGGTCCAGATCACCCTCGATTGCGACGTCCTGCAGGCCGATGGCGGCACCCGCACGGCCAGCGTGTGTGGAGCCTACGTGGCCCTGCATGACGCATTCTCGCGTCTCGTCGGTGCCGGGCGGGTCAAGACCCACCCTCTGAGAGAGGCCTGCGCGGCCGTCTCCGTAGGGGTGGTCGACGCCCTGCCGATGCTTGACCTTTCCTACCGGGAGGACAGCAAGGCCGAGGTGGACATGAACGTCGTGATGACGTCGTCCGGAAGATTCGTGGAGGTCCAGGGCACAGCAGAAGGCGCCCCCTACACGAGGAGCGAGCTCGAGGAGCTCCTGTCGCTGGCCGAGCACGGCATAGCCACACTCCTCGACCTGCAGGCCGATCTGCTGGCCGTGCCACCGCCCCCCCACGAGCAGTGACCGATTTCGTTCTGGCCACGGCCAACCAGGACAAGGCCAGGGAAATAGCGGAGATCCTCGGCCCGTCAGTGTGTCTCCTGCGGCGCCCCGACTGGGTGGATGACGTGGACGAGACAGGCGAGACCCTTCTCGACAACGCCCGGCTCAAAGCCCGCGCCGTGGCTGATGCGACCAACCGGCCGGCGATCGCCGACGACACTGGTCTAGAAGTGGAGGAGCTGGGAGGCCAACCCGGGGTGCGATCCGCTCGCTTTGCGGGTGAGCACGCCGACCTACGAGGACAATGTCAGCAAGCTGATGTGCACGATGGCTGATTCGTCCGGTCGTAGGCTGGCTCGGTTTCGCACCGTGGCGGTGGCAGCCTGGCCTGACGGTCGTGAGGTCGTCGCCGAAGGTGTCGTCGACGGCGTCATCGCGGCCGGCCTCGGGGTCAGTCCGGATTTGGCTATGACCCGGTGTTCGTCCCCGATGAGGGAGACGGTCGGACCTTCGCCGAGATGAGCTTGAAGGAGAAGAACGTTCTATCCCACCGTGGTCGGGCGTTCAGGGCCCTCGGAGAGCGGCTGCGGGGAATGGACGGAGTCAGGATCGACTAGGTAGCGCTCTCGCGGCCGCCCCAGCCGATACGACACCACGTTCGGACCGCCGCTTTCTCACAGTAGGCCTGCTGCTCGCCGGCCTCGTCGGCGCCGCGGTGCTGCCCCGAGACTCTGTTGCTCTACCAACCGACCTTGCCGAGGTCGGCATGATTGGCCTTGATATTGTGAGTCGGTGAGCTGGACATCCCGTCTTGGTGGGCGCGCTGGGACCGCTGACTTTTCCGATGCGGATGGGCAGCTCGCCGAGACGCTCGACACCCTCGATGGCGGCACCAACTACGCGTCCTGGATCGCGGAGTGGATCGCACCATCTCTTGGTCCTGAAGTGCTGGAAATCGGCGCCGGGCACGGCACGATCACAGAGCATCTGGCGCAAGCCGGCCGAAGGGTGGTCGCCTCAGACCTTTCGGAGCGGTGCGTCGGCATTCTGGCGGATCGATTCCGCGGGTCGCCGAATGTTGAGGTCCTGCAGGGATCGATCGAGGTGGCCGCAACGAAGGGACCGTACGACACCGCGGTTCTGGTCAACGTCTTGGAACACATATCCGACGACGGCGAGGCCCTCCGGCAAGTAAATGATCTGCTGAAGGGCGGGGGCCGGCTCGTACTGTGGGTCCCGGCTTTCGAGTTCTTGTACAGCGAATTCGACCGTAAGATCGGTCACCACCGTCGTTACCGCATCGGGGAGCTCGAGTCGAAGCTTCACGAAGCCGGGTTCGAGGTCCCTCAGATCCGTTACGTCAACTCTGTGGGAGCCATCGGCTGGCTGATGATCGCCCGGATCCTCCGCCGCGACCCGGTTGGAGGTGGCGGGGCACTCCTTTTCGACAGGTACGTGGTGCCCTTGCTCAGGACTGTCGAACGACGCTGGCGGCCGCCTTTTGGCCAATCCATTTTTGTGTCCGCGGTCAAACCTGTGCGCACGGGGTGAACAAGTCCTAATACCCATCAGCCTTTGCAACGATCGTTCCCCTCTAGGATTGCGGCAGGCCCGGGCTGGCCGACGATAGGAGAATGCGGTGCAGTGTCTGTCAGTTGTGGTGCCGTGCTACAACGAAGCGGCAACCATCAAGGAATTGCTATTGAGGGTGCTGGACTCACCGTGGGTGGCAGAGGTAATCGTCGTCGATGACGGGTCTTCTGATGAGACCCTGTCGAACGTGCAGTCTGTCTCTGACCATCGGGTCCGGGTTTTCGAACAGCCGTACAACATGGGCAAAGGCGCCGCCCTACGGCGAGGTTTCAAGGAGGCAATCGCCGACTTCGTCATCGTTCAGGATGCCGACCTCGAGTATGACCCGGCGGAGTACGGTCAGCTGCTCGAGTACCTCGTGTCAGGCAGGGCAGATGTGGTGTTCGGGTCGCGCTTCATGACGGACCGGCCGCACAGGGTTCTCTACTACTGGCACTCAGTAGGCAACCATCTCCTCACGACAGTGTCGAACGCCTTCACCAATCTGAACCTTACGGACATGGAAACGTGCTTCAAGGTGTTCCGTCGCGAAGTCATCCAGAGTCTGGATCTGCGCGAGGATCGTTTCGGCATCGAGCCGGAGATCACGGCCAAGGTGGCGAAGGGGCGCTGGCGGATATACGAGGTCGGAATCAGCTACGAGGGGCGAACGTACGAAGAGGGCAAGAAGATCGGCTGGCGTGACGGTGTCCACGCGGCCCGCTGTATCGTCCGGTACTCGAGCCTCTGGGACCGAATCTTCGGCGGGTGACGCAGGTATGCCCCGCTGCGAGCGGTGGCTGTGAGACTTTGTAAGCGGTGATTTTTCAAGTGGGCCGCCGCGCCGCGCCCCATCGACCCTGGATGATCCTGTTCTGGAGGCCGCAGGCCGCGACTCGACTGCCGCGCCCGAGCGACCGGACCTCGAGGGAAGTACCAGCGGTCTGGGGCCAGGTCCGCCCGAGCTCGATGTGTCGGTCGATCCCGCTGCCGTGGCCGGACTTCGAGTCCCCCCGTCCCGGCGGCGAGGGCTGCGTGGGGTCCTTCCCGCGCCTGTTTGGCACGTCGGGCGACTCCTGATCCTGGCGCTGGTCATCGAGTACCTGGTCGTGCCCCAGTTGGCCGGGCCCCGTCGGGTGGCCCACCTGATCACCGAAGTGGACCCTCTGCTGCTGCTGGCCGGTGTCGGCCTGGAAGCAGCTTCC
Organism: uncultured Acidimicrobiaceae bacterium; assembly: GCA_963851245.1. GTDB lineage: Bacteria > Actinomycetota > Acidimicrobiia > Acidimicrobiales > Palsa-688 > CAWKOH01. The sequence goes on from CAWKOH010000002.1 coordinate 495,151, forward strand.
CTGCTGTGTTATGCCAAGTTGACGCGGACGGTCCTGCCGGCGCGGAGCAAGGTGAGCCTGTTTACCATTCTTCGGGTGGAGCTGACCACTCTGTCGGTGAGCCATTGCGCACCGGGTGGCTCGGCGACAGGGGCCGCCATCGGCTACAAGCTCCTGACCCAGGCTGGGGCCGGTGGAGGTGACGTAGGGTTCGCTCTCGGCTTGCAGGCCATCTGGTCTGCGCTCATCTTGAACGTCATACTTTGGATCGCTCTCATAGTGTCGATCCCGGTCTACGGCTTCTCCGCCGTGTACCTGCTGGCCGCGGCTGTGGGCGTCGTCCTGCTGGCCATCACCGTCACCCTCTTCCTCGGGCTTACGCGTGGCGAGCTCAGGATGGCCGATGCCCTTGAAGCCACGGCGGCGAGGCTGCCGTTCGTCGACGCCAAGGCCCTGAGGGGGATTCTTCTCAGATTGGCTCGGCGGCTCAACGACTTGGTCGCACAGCCCAGGGTTCTGATCCGGGTATCCGGGTGGGCCGCCGCCAACTGGCTGCTCGATGCGGCCTCGCTATGGGTCTTCATCGGAGCCTTCGGGCAGTGGGTCAATCCCGACGGACTGCTCGTGGCCTACGGACTGGCCTATGTGCTGGCGGCCATTCCGATCACGCCCGGGGGCCTGGGAGTGGTCGAAGCTACGTTGACCTCGGTCCTGGTGGGCTTCGGGACCACCCGAGGAGTGGCCACCCTGGGCGTGGTGGCTTACCGGTTGATCAACTTCTGGTTACCGATACCGCTCGGGGGATTGGCCTACTTTTCCCTTCAGGTGGACCCGCGTGACCCCGCCCGGCGGCGCTCCTTGCTGGCGTCTGCTGGCAAGAAGTTTGGGTCAGTGTTCCGCTGGCCGGTGCGCCAGGCGTCGAATGCCCCGGCCACCGTGGAGGTCAACGACCGACCAGTGCCGACTGAACTGTCAACGCCAGATCCAGTGGGTGCACAATCGCCTCTGGGGTGAAGCGTTCGCAGCTCCTTCGCCAGCTGGCTTCCTTGAGGCGTTGTGTCACTATTCGGTCGGCGCCAAGGGCTCGGGACGCCTCCGCCAGGGCGAACGCGTCTTCGGTCTCGACCAGGAGAGCGGAGTCACCGAGCGTCCTTGTCTGGGGTGGCGTGTCGGAAGTCACCACGCCGCATCCAGCCGCCGCCCCCTGGTAGACCTTGTTCGGTACCACCCGGAGGGCTTTGGGTGTTATCCCGAAGATGCCCAGGCAGACGTCGTGATCGGCAACGACTTGGGGCAGACGGTCCGATTCGACCCACTTCCACGCGGGGATGTCTGGATTTGTCATATGTGCCGAAACCGAGAATCCGCATGGATGCTCCAAGGCGGGTGAGCCGTCGGGTGAGGACGCACAGGTTACGATGTTCGTCACGTGGAAGGAGCGATCGGCGACCCCACCTCAAATGGGGCGGAGTTAGGGCCCGGGTCCAAGCCTTCCCGAGACTGGCGACGGGTGGTCGTTGGCGGCGGCGTTCTTTGCCTGGCCCTTGGTGGCGCCTTTATCGCTGTCTACCGGGACCGGCACACCTTTTTTGAGACCATCAAGAACATCGGCGCCGAAGCCGTGGTGGCCAGCGCGCTCTGCGGACTGCTCGGAGTAGCTTCGACCTACCTGATCTGGCGGGAGGTACTGAGTGGTCTCGGCGTGGATCTTCCGTTCGGCTCCGGGGCGCGCGTTTTTTTCACCAGCCAGCTCGGGAAGTACGTCCCCGGCTCCGTGTGGCCCGTGGTTATGCAGATGGAGGCCGGGAAGGCGCGCGGCGCCAGCCGGCGGACCATGCTCGGCGCCAACCTGACCACCATCGTGCTGTCGTGCACCGGCGGTCTCATAGCCGCCGCGATTCTGCTCCCCGTGTACGACGCCCACGCCCTGGACCACTACTGGTGGGGGCTGCTGGCCCTCCCCTTACTCCTGGCGCTCCTACACCCTAGAGCTCTGCCCGGTCTCATGGACAGGGTGTTTCTGTTGCTGCACCGGCCCCCTCTGGGTGAGCGTCTCGATGCCCGCCACGAAGCCCGAGCCTTCGCCTGGTCGCTTCCGATGTGGCTTTTTCTGGGCCTTCACCTCTCCATCTTGGCCGGGGCGGCCAGCCATTGGGACGCATCGGTCTTCCTCCTCTGCATCGGCGGAATGGCCTTGGCCGTGTCACTCGGGATCCTGTTCATACCCGCCCCGGCTGGCGCCGGGGTGCGCGACGTGATCCTGGTCCTGGTGCTCGGATCGGTGATGGGCTCCGCCCAGGCCCTGGCCGTCGTGGTGGCCTCGAGGGCGATACTCATCGCCTGTGACGTGGCAATAGCGGGTCTGGCTGCTGTGACGGTGCGGCGCGGACAAACGCCTGTTCCCGGCGCCACATAGCGGAGCTTGTGCGGGCGGGAGGAGGGCGGCCGAGGAAGGGGTGGGCGAGGGGCTATCTGAGGCGAGGGGGGACCGACGTGCCCGATCTCGTACTACCCCCGCTTGGCGGCTAAAGCCCTGGAATGGCTCAGAGGCGGCGGAGGGCGGCCGGCCGCCCAGAGCCGCCGCGATAATCGTCGATCTGACGCTGACGGGAGCCCGTCACGTCGACGTTCTGCGCGCGTGTTCTGCAGCGTCCGTGATAGGCGCTTCGGGACACCATGGAGCCGGCCGTCTCGTTGTTGATTAGCGGCAGTTCCTCGGCGACGTGGGATCCGGAGTCCTCGGTACAGACTCCAGTGACAGGCGTTGTCCGCGCCGGCGACGCGGGACTTCGGAGGCTTGCGCCGCAACTAGTGGCCGAGCGCCGATCCGGTGCTCGAGAATGGAACCCAGTCATTGCTCGACGCGGAGCGTATGGTCGGACACCTGAGTCCGTCACAGTCTTTATCGGTTGACACCCGCGCTATAGCCGGTCGCGTTCTCAGCCACGCATGCCATGTTGCTTCAGCGACGGCGCCGATGAGGGGCGAAGTGCGCTGTGGTCCCATGCCAGTTCGACCTTGACAGCTGGTGGGACGTCGGTGGTCGGGATGTAGCGGGGGCCGTCTCACGGGAAGGGTTCGGTGATGGCGGTTGTCTGCGCTCCACGCCGGCTACGCTTACGAAATGCCTCAGGATCATGTCGAAGCCTTAACCGCTGGAACGAATGCGACGTAAACAGCAGCTCACCCCGGCTTCGATCGTGACATCTCTCTATAGGCGTCTCTTGAGGCGACAGCTAGCCGGCGGCGAGGCCGCCGGCCGGACCGTCCAGTTCACCCCGGCTTCGATCGTGACGTCTCTCTATAGGTGTCTCTTGGGGCGAGACCCGGCCGGCAGTGAGGTGCTGGCATTCGTGGCTGATCTGGAGGGCGGCCGATCCGTAGAGCAGGTCGTAGAGTCGATAATGGCCTCCCCTGAGTGTCAGCTGTCCCATCTCTACCTTCCGGCGTTCGACGAACTAGTCGCACCCGATCCACTTAGGAGCGATATGAATCGCCTGTATCTTTGGCACATACCGAAGACGGGTGGGAACAGCTTGCAGGAGATGCTGAGACCTCATTTCACCGAGCTTGAGTTCTGCGGGACCCTTCCTCTGGGGGCTCTCTATCGGATGTCGAGCTACCGGTTGCGGTCGTTCCGGGTTATCGCCGGCCACTTCGGGCCGATGGTTCCCCAGCTGCTTCCAGACGTCTCACTCGTGACCGCCACTTTGATCAGGGATCCGGTGGACATGATCGCCAGCTTTTATGTGCAGTGGCGGGATGGTGGCTTGCCCGGCAACCCGGCCACGACGCTGGCACGGCGTCTCTCTTTTGCTGAATGGTGTCGCTCCGAGGACGTGTGGATCTTTTGGTCCAACCCTCAAGCCCGGCAGCTGGCCTCGCCTCGAGTCCCGCCAGATCGAGAGCAGGCGCAAGTCTCGCGGGAGGGCGAGATGGTTCATATTCACGATGTTGAGCTAGCTGAAGCGGCGCCGCCCATGCTCGATTCCATAGACATTGTCGGAACGACAGATCACCTGATGGTGGTGTATCGAGAGTGCCTGAAGCGCCTCGGCATCACTCCAGAACCGCGGGAGCTGCTTCACGCGAATCGCGGTACTGGACTGGGAGAAGAGGTGTCCCGTTCCACGCGCGACTGGCTGCTCGAGCACAACACCATCGACTTAGCGCTCTTCGATCGGGCCAAGATCCGTGGCAGCGAGCTTCAGGCGGGGGCCGAGTCGCCGCTTCTTGGCGGCGCTTGGGCTTCCCCCCAGAATGGGAAATCTCTTTCGGGCTCGCCCAATGTTTCATGACACAGTTGCCTGTGACTCGGAACTCTGCCGGTCGAGCGCTCGCGTCCGTCATTCTTGTTATATGCGATGGGCCTAACCGACCGCAAAAATACTTCCTAGTAAGGCATTTTCAGGTCGCGGAGTCCTGCTGAGTATCCCGGGCTGAGCTGGCCCTGAGGCGACGCTGAAGGACTTCGAATACAAGGATTTCCGATCACTGCACCTGGGTTCCAGTACCCCCAAACGCCAGTCAGATACCCGCTGGGAAGTGCTGTCCATATCCGGTCCGAGGCGAGCAGAATGACGACGACCCGTCCCTACGACGTCGCGCCCGAGTCGGCCTGTGTGACGGGGTCTCACTCTCATGAGACCTATCCCGGTATGATGTCGCCATGGCTCGTCGAGCGCCGAGAACCCTCCTGGAACAAGCGGTGGTGACCGTGGGAATGGTGAAGGGCGCTCAGGTGATGACTTTTATCCTGCAGTGGGGCTGGCTCCGCGACAAGCTGGACCGGGAACCGACCGTGGAGGAGTACGCAGAGTACGCCCTGGTCAAGCGTGCGCAGGCTTTTCGGCGCAAGTCGTTGTTCCGCCAGTGCTTCCCAGATGTCGAGTCGCCCACGCCGATCTGGTTGACGGTCAAGGATCAGGTTTCGTCTAAGCAGACTGCTGCAGCGTCGATCGAGGTCGGTTTCGGTCCGGCGTTCGCGGCTTGATCCTGCTCGGTCCCCGGATCCGCCTCGGGTTTCGACGACGAGAGCCCTGTCTGGGACACGGGAGAGCAGTCAAGGGTGGGGCCCCGAGTCTGTGGGCCGGGGTGGCCTTGACGCCCGGTCATGTTCTCCTCCGCACGCTGTTTTGGTCCCGCCCGTGGCGGCATCCATGTTCATCTAGCGGTGCCGTTCTTCTACAAGCATTCGAAGCTCATGAAGGCGTGGGGGCGGGGGCTTGTGTGGTGCACCGACAAGAAGAAGAAGCGGCGCGTGCGCGATGGTGGCTTACAACCGGGCCGCTGCGGACATGAGCAAATATCTGGGCAAGGCTTTCGAGCAAGCAGAGTTCGGGCGGCACCGTTACGAGCGAGCGCAGGGTTTCGAGCCCGTCAGCTACAAGGCATGGCGGTATGACTTCGAGGACGCCGAGCAGTATGCATGTGCGATTTTCCGTGCTGCTCCCACCTATGTTTGGCGGTCGGATGAATGTGCCAGTTGGGCTGGGCCTCCATGTCGTGTGCTGTTCTTCGCAGGTCGAGCGCCCGATGGCTGAGCGAGATCTGAGCCGGGTGGCTGTGGTGCTTGTCAATATCGGGCTGCGGCTATCGCAGCCAAGTCAAGACGAAGGGAGTCATTGTGACGCTGACGGTGGCCTATGTGAGGGTGTCGACCGAGGACCAGGTGGACTACTCCCCCGAGGCCCAGGTGGACTACTCCCCCGAGGCCCAGGTGGACTACTCCCCCGAGGCCCAGGTGGACTACTCCCCCGAGGCCCAGGTGGACTACTCCCCCGAGGCCCAGGCGAGCCGCTGCCGCCAGCATGATCTCGGCGCGGTCACGGTCATACCCGACGAAGGCTGGTCGGGAAGCACCCTTGAGCGGCCCGGCATGGCCCAACTCCGGTCGCTGGTGGAGGAAGGGAAAGTCGCTCACGTAGTGGTGTGGCGACTGGACCGGCTGTCGAGAGACACCGGGGACCTGAGCGTCCTGGTCAAGCAGTTCGAAGCGTTCGGTGTGGCGCTGCACTCGGTCAACGAGGGACGCATCGACCTCGACACGGCCGCGGGGAAGCTCCAGGTCGGCTTCCACGGTCTCCTAGCCCAGTACTATCGGCACTCCCTGATCGAGAATGTCCGCATGGGCCAGGACCAAGCGGTGAGGAAAGGCAGATGGCTGAACCGGCTACCTACCGGCTACGACATGATCGACGGCGAGCTCGTCCCGAACGAGACAGCACCCATCGTCCAGCGCATCTTCAAACTGCGGGCTCGAGGACTCAGCTACACGGCCATCGAGGCAGAGGTCGGGCTTTGCTACTCGACCGTCCGTCAGATCGCCAATAACCGCGTCTATACCGGGATGACCAGACTCGGCAGCGCCTGGCACCCCGGAATCCATCAACCGCTAGTAACCCAAGAGGAGTTCGACTCTGCCCACCGCGGCCACATCAAAGGCCGGCGTCGAGGCCGTGATCTGCTCAGCGGACGGGTCAAGTGCGGCATGTGTGGGCGTGTCGTCTGCGTGGACTACAACGAACGAGGACACGCCATCTACCGGTGCAAGTACCGAGGACGAGGCTGCGACCAACCCGGCCGCAGTGCCAACGGCCTCCATCGGGCAGCCCAGCTCGGCCTCCGCCTCCTCAGCAACGATCCCCAGCTCCAAACGGCGATCCGAAAAGAACTGAACCGCCATCAACGCCCCGTAACCGAGAAGGGAGCGAACCGGGAGTCGGCGCTTCGAACACTGGAAGGCAAAAGGCCAAAGCTCCTGGACCTCCACTACGCCGACAAGATCAGCCAAGACACCTTCGCAGACGAGGACCGCCGACTGAGCACCCAGATCGCCACCCTCCGCAACGAACAAGCCCAGGTCGAAGCGGAGCGTCGAGAACGGGACGAGCTAGCTCAACGCTTCGAAGCAGTCGCAGCCGTACTCGCCGTCATCGACATTGACGAGGTCTGGGACGCCGCCACGGCGGCGGAGAAGGCGGTCCTCGTCGAGGACCTGGTCGATGCTGTCACTATCTTCCCCGACCACATAGAGGTCCACATCACCGGCGCGCCCAAGCTCAACGTCGAGTTGGCCGAAGTCGGACTTCGGGAGCCTGGTACGAGAACCAGCGTGTCGGAGGGGGGACCGAACCCCCACATCCTTTCGGACGTAGGAACCTGAAAGGTGTCGAGATGGGCCCGCCGAGGCTTTCAGCTGTCGGTGTGGGACGCCCCTCGTGGTTGACCTCGACGCCGATCCGGCTGCGTGCGCCGCGTGCCGATGGTGTCACCCGTCGTTCCGGAGTATCTCCAAGGCTTGTCGACAATGGCCTCGGGCCCTGCTGAACACGGGTACCCGAATCAGTAGGCAGCGCGGGAGAGGTCAAAAATGAATTGATAGGGAAGCTGGGGCACGTGGGTGAGGACCTTAGCAGCGGCCCGGAAGGCGACTCCGGCCGGCCTCCGGTCGCGAAAGATTGGTGGTCCGATGTCCCCCCCCACCCGGACTACCTCCAGTCCGGCCTCGGAGAACAACCGCCGCCATCCGGACCGTGACAACGCCAGTTCCTGCGGTTGTTCGGTCCGGACGTAAAAGTTCGGCACGACGAGGACGACCCGACCATCGGGCGTGAGTACCCGAGACACTTCCCTGAGTGCTAGGGGCACGTCGGGAAAGTGTTCGAGGCTCCCCATCGAAAGGATCCGGTCGAACGATCCCGACGCGAAAGGGAGGTTCTGCCCGTCGGCTTGAACCCGGTTAGATCCAGGCGCGACTTGGGCACCGAGCCTCAGAGCTCTGATAGCGAAGTCGACGCCAACTACAGGATCGCCAGCCCCCTTGTCGGCGGCAAAAGTGGCAGCCCAGCTCACCCCGCTCCCCAGATCTAGAAATTTTCGGCCGGCAATGGGATGAAGAAACCGAAAGACGCGCTCCAATCGCTGTTCGTGGACAACGTTTGCGTCGTAATCAAAATGATACGAGGACTCGTAAAAGTGGCGCATCGAGGCCATCAGGGCATCGTAGAACTGTGTGCGGCAGGCGGCGGCTCGGCTTCATGAATAGCAGATGCGGTCATGAAGATAGAGTGGCCCGCAGCAGGTGGTCTAGCGTTGCAGCCATTGCGTCCTCACTGTACAGGCGGGCCGCAGTCTGGCCGAAAGAGGCACCTAACTCCGCCAGGTGCGCCGGGTCTGATAGGAGCCCTCCCAATGTCTCAGCCCAGGCCGTTGCGTCTCCCGCAGGCAGCAAGATGCCGGTCTCCCCGTCCACGATGGCATCGCGAAGGCCTTCAAGATCCGATGCAAGGACTAGAGTCCCTCGTATCGCTGCCTCGACGGTTACGAGGCCGAAGCCTTCCATATCTCCGGGGACAGGCAAGTTGGGCTGGACGAACATGTCGGCTCCGCACAGGATCTCCTCCCGGACCTCGTCACTGACCCGACCCAGGACATGCACCCGGCTATTCAACCCACGTGAGATGACTGCATTCGCGATCGCCTCGGATTCGGGACCGTGTCCGGCCACGACGTAGTGGGTAGTGGCCGGGAGCAGTGGCAGAACATTCCCGATGAACCAGCTGACCCCCTTGCGCGCCACGAGCCGTCCAAGCGTGGCGACCAGGATCTGGCCGGGGCCGAGCCCGAGCCGGTCTTCGAGGGCGGCCCGAGCAGCTAGCCGATGAAGGGCTGGGGCACAAGGCGTGGGCACCCCGAGGCGCAGTACTGCGACGCGGTCCGGAGGGGTCCCGGCCCGGCGCACCTCCTCGGCCGTGGCCTCGCTAATGGCAATGACACCCGGAGATCGGCGCAGCGCAGATCGGGTCAGCAACCGGTACAGCGGGTTGGGGTAGGTGACGTCGAGCCCCATGGCCATCGTCACACAGGGCACACCGAAGGGGCGCAGCAGGAGGGACACCACTGCGTTCATAGATACGTCGCCCGTCAACGCGAGCTCGATCTCACGACGGGCGGCCAATCGCAGCACCTTGAACATCGCCCGCGGAAGCCAAATCGCGAGAGCTCGGTTTGTGCCCCCGTGGGCGATCAGGACGGCATGGGAACGACGGGCCTCAATGGACCGCCAGACGCCGGCAGCCAAGGTCTCCATCCCCCCGACTGAAGGTGGGAACCGACGGGTGATAAAGACCGTATGGGGAAGCCCTGCCGCTCCATTCGCAACCGGTGGACAGCAACAGAACGTCGGGCACATCCCGGGATCAGCGGCTGCTGCGCGCCATTTTCGAACTACGTCGTTTTGTCCCACGTCGCCTTGACCATCCGAAGCTTAGCCGCGCTGATATGGGCCTGGTTAGCGATCTGGGATAGGAGAGCCGGTGCGGGCGAGAGGACTCGAACCTCCACCCCTCTCGGGACCAGGACCTAAACCTGGCGCGTCTGCCAGTTTCGCCACGCCCGCATAACCTTCTGACCAGCACTTTTATCCTACATGGCCTGCCTCCGCAGGGCCACTCGGAGCCGATTTGCAAACCATTTGCAAACCATCCGAGGCCCCACTCACAGCGGGGAGCCTAACCGGGAGCGACTGCGACCATCACCGCCCTGCAGGAGTTGATCGGACAGGATGACCCGATGCGAGGCCCGTCGGTTCGTTGGCGCTCCGGCGGCCACCAGCTCAGCCCCGACTCGGACGTACTCGGGTTCGAGGTAGCCGACATCAACCGCGTGATCTCCAGTTCGGCCGCCAACGCCGACCTGTATCGACAGCTGCAGGACGACCGGGTCCACCCCGCCAACTGGCAAGTCCTCACCCTGTCCTGTTTCGCGGTCACGCCCGAGTGGACGGCTCGCCGTCTTGCTGTCGACACTGGCTTTCGCTCCTACCGGCTCGCTCGGGCCGCCACTTTGGTTTCGGCCGGTCACCTGGACTTCGATCGGAGGTGGCCGCCATCGTGTCGTCGACCGTGACGAAGCTGCTGATTCTGGGCAGCGTGGGTCCTGGCGAGTTGGCGGCTGGGCGTACATATGTCCACGCTGCGGAATTGGACGGCGACGAAGCGCTGCAGATCGGGACTCGCGTCGAGACTTGCGACGAGGCCGGCCGCATGTTCGCGGCCACGGTCACCGACCGCATCGGGGAGCGGTGGTAGCTGACAATCCAGCCGTGAAGGTGACGCCTATAAGGCCGAGTCTCCAAAGATGGCGCGGGCGCCGGTGATGGCGGCCTGCTCGTCGTCCCCGGGCAGGACGTGCGCTGATATATGGTCATGGTTATTGTGGGGCTGGTGTGTCCTATCCGCTGGCTCACGGTCTTGACCGGGAGACCCGAGCGGGTCAGGGCCGTCGAATACGAATGCCGGACATCATGGAGCCGGATCTGCGGTAATCCGGCCTTGCGCGGCCTGAGCGAACCACTGCGATAGCCGCTGCGGGTGGATGGGGCTGCCGTCTTCGACGACGAACACCAAGCCGGTGTCGAGCCACGTCCGGGCCTGCTTCCGCCAGCACGTTCCGATCGACCCTTGTCGCGTCCTCAGAGGCTCACAGTCAGAGCTTTGGTCAGCGTGACCTGGCGCTGAGGTACATGTCGCGCAGCACGTTGGCCTCGAGTTCCATTCGTTCCAGGAGGCTCTTGATGACGTCGCCCATGCTTACCATCCCGACCAGCCGGCCCGTGTCTACCAGCGGCAGGTGACGGATGCGCTTGTGCAGCATCACGGACATCACCTGGGTGAGGCGATCGGAGGGAGCGCAGGTCGGTACCGGGTGGGTCATGACCTCGCCGGCGGTCAGGTTGACGGCTGCGGGCCCGCCGGCGGCGATGGCGTGGACGATGTCTCGCTCGGTAATGATCCCCGCAATGGGTTGGCTTTTTGACGCGATGACCATGGCCCCGACGTTGTCCAGGCGCATCGCTCGGGCCACGTCGCCCAGTCGGCTGGTCGAGGCCGCCGTGACCACCGGTTTCCTGATCCCTTTGATGTCACCGACTTTCACGGCAGCACCGTGGTCCCGTGCGCCTGTACCCCGTCCGACGGCATCGCCTTTGCTCCACCGCTGCCAGACATACCAACCACCTTTCTGAGCGCGGTCGCGGAATGCGTACCTGTACGTAACCTACCACCGAGTCCCGTACTTGTACGTGACACCGAAGCCGGGTAACTGCATTCGGGTGGATTGGCTGCTCTCGTCCAGGGATGGGCAGCGCTCGACAAGGCGCGCCTCTCTCGGCGAGCGGCAGTTATCTCGTACTTGTACGGTAATCGGCTAGCATCGTGGCATGGCTCCGGCCCGAAAGGTCCTGCTGCCGTTGGCCACCGCTAGTGCGGCGCGGACACCGTGGGGATCCATCACCCGGAGGCAGATCGTGGACGCGGCGACGACGGCCATCTTGCGTGACGGGTATGAGCAGATGACGATTCGAAGCCTGGCTGCCGACCTAGGGGTCGCCCCCATGTCTCTCTATCACCATGTTCGGGACAAGGACGACCTGTTGGACGAGGTCGTGGATCGACTTCTGGTTCGGGGTTGGAAACCTCGCGCCGACGAGTCGGATTGGAAGACCTGGGTGGCAGGAGCGGCTGACCGCCTCCGTCACTTCCTGGTCGCTCAGCCCGCGGCCCTGCACGTATATCTCAGTCATCCGGTGGTGTCTCCGACCGCCCTTGCCAGGATGGCCACCATGATGCGTGTCTTGAGGGCTGCTCTGGGTGACGAACAGGCGGCCGGTCGGGCCTACGCCGCTATCCACACCTACACGGTGGGATTCGCCGCCTTGGAAGCATCCCGGGCGCGACAGCATCCCGCCGGCGCCGGCGGGGGACGGGCCGATGAGCCCGAAATGGAGGCGACCCGCGAGAGCGGAGAACCCGCCGGCGCCAGGGCCCCGTCGGACGACACACAGGTAGGGGCCCACAGCCGGGAGATGATCCAGCAGTTGGCCGCCTACGCCACACCGCAACAGTTCGTGGTGGGCCTGAACCTGCTGCTCGCCGGCATCGAGCGGCACGCAGGCCTCAAGTCTGGCGCAGCGAATTCATCACGGAAGTAGCCGTGGAGAGCGTCGACACGGGGCGCCGCCGTGACGATGAGGCGAATCGATGAGCCCTCTCTTGTGGTTGCCGCCCTCCTTATGGGTCAGCCGGGCGTGCAGACGGATCCGCTGGCAGCAGCACGGAAGAATCGCACTAGCGTACATGTACGTGAGGTAGGTGTTAGAGTGGTTCAGTCGGAGTAACGAGTACGAACGGAGGGTTGCACACGAACGGTTGGGTCGTATCCAATGCTCTGGTCGCCTTCTTCGGTGGCTTCGTGATGGTAGTGAGCGGATCCTTCCGTGCCGCATTCGTGTCACGGATCGGGTTGGTAATGGGGGCCGCCGTGGTCTCGATCGCCCTCGCGGCCCAATTCGATCGGGCCCGAAGCCTTCCGCAACGGAGCGTCGATATCGGTGTCGGTTTTCTGGGCGGACTGGCCATGGCTGTCTGCTTGGGCGGCTCCGGAGCCGATCTCAGGTGGACCCTGTTTGCTTTTGCCTCGGGTTGGGTGGGGTTGAGCTCGGCCGGCTTGGCCGCGCACCGCAACCAGTAGCCTCCTCCATAAACGGCCTTCTCGAGCGCCAGAGGTCACCGGTGAGGCTAAGCAGGCCACCCGGCACCCGTTACACGGACCGAGCGATATCGGCTATGAGCAGGGTGGCGATCATCAGCATGACAACGGTGTAGAGGGCGGCGAGTTTCCACCGCCAGGGATGGTTGGCGAGCCAGAACCGTCGTAGGGCGCGCACATCGAAGACGATGGCTAAGACGCTGAGCGGGATAGCAATGCCGGGGCGGTCGCCGGTGGCGGGACCGATGAGAGGGGTCATTATTGGCAGGATGACGTAGGTCAGCAGACAGCGGGCCGCCGAGATCGCTATGGAGAGGTTGAAGAGGCGGTGGGCCTGGGTGTCGCTGGCGATCGGCGGCCCTCCCAGTATCGAGCCGGCGCCCCGTCATCGAACACCAACCACCGTTTCGTTATTCGTACTCGTACGCAACTGGTAGAGTGGGTGGCATGGTCACCAAACACACGGTCTCTTACGACACGGGTGCGCGAACGTCGGCGAGAACGCCTTGGGGTACGCTCAGCCGGCGGCAGATCGTGGACGCAGCCATGCGGGCCATTCGCCAGCCCGGCGGGTATGAGCAGATGACCATCCGCGGCCTGGCCGCCGACATGGGGGTCGCCCCCATGTCGCTATACCGACACGTACGCGACAAAGACGACCTGCTCGACGAGGTGGTCGACCGGCTGCTCGTGCGTGCGTGGAAACCCCGCCGTGACGCCGACGGTTGGAAGGCTTGGATCACCGAGGCGGCCGACAAGTTCCGCCACTTCCTGGTCAGCCAGCCCGCCGCCCTGCACGTGTATCTCCGCCACCCCGTAGTCTCTCCCGCCGCCATCACCCGCATGGAGGCGATCATGGGGGTGCTGCGCTCGGCGCTGGCCGACGAGCAGGCCGCCCGCCGAGCTTACGCCGCCATCCACACCTACACCGTCGGCTTCGCCGCCATGGAAGCCTCCCGGGCCGGCCGCAAACCCCCCGCCACCGGCGGCCAGGCGACAGGCGAGCCGGGCCGGTCGATATTCCCGTCGGACCGCAACTCCGCTGATGCCGCCGGCGGGGAACTGGCCTCGCAACTAGCCGCCTACACCACCCCCCGCCAGTTCGCCCAAGGGTTGCAATACCTGCTCGACGGAATCAGCGCCTAAACCAGCCGGCGTTCCCCGGTCGACCCCGAAGTGGGGAGCGGCAACTAGCTGTCGGTCGCGGCAGCGAGGTCGTCGACCGCGATGCCCACGTTCTCCATACGTTGGATTGTCATGCACTCGACCCTAGTGACACGACGGCCCGGCTAAGCGTCCCTCGGTTGCCGATCCCTTAAGTCTATTCCCACCGTGACGGGCGCTGTCGGCAACAGATATCGAATGCCGGATCACAAAGCCCTGCTCCATTACGTCGAGCATGGCGGCGGCGTGCCCGATGTTGCGCTACACGGCGCCGGTGTCGACCACTGCGAGATCGAGGCGGCAATCGAGGCCCTCGTGCCCGGCGTGGGCTACCGGCGATCTATCCGGATCTGCCAGGGATGGGCCGCCCAACAACCGATGGCCTAACCTGCAACGACCAGGACGCGTGTCATCCTCAACCGTCCTGATTCGGCTCAGACAATTAACGCCGGAACCCTCACTCTGCAGAGAGGCTCCAGGGACGTGCCGGGGGCCGATTGAACGCCGTCCATCGTCACCAGCCCATTTTCTCACCTGGCCAAGGCCGTTATTCAGCCCGTGGTCGTCTGGCGGCTGTGGGGTCGGGGTTGGTGTTGTCGTTCTGCGGTGTCGATGGCTTGTAGTAGGTGGGCGCGGGCTCGGGCCACTCGGGATCGGATGGTGCCGGTTGGGCAGTCGCAGATTTGGGCTGCTTCGTGGTAGTTGAGCCCGATGATCTGGGTGAGAACGAACGCGGTTTTTTGATCGGGCTGGAGTCGGTTGAGCAGGTCGGTGACGATGAGGTTTTCGCTGGGGTCGTTTGCCGTGGGGGCGGGCCGGTCCCCATGTGTGGCGGGGTCGGTGTTGGGGTGACGCCTGTAACGCGATCGGAGTTCGTCGAGGCAGGTGTGGCGGGCGATGGCGAGCAGCCAGGTTCTGGCGCTGGCATCGGCGCGGTAGTCGGGGAGGGCGCGTACCGCTTTGAGGAGGGCTTCTTGGGCGAGGTCCCCGGCGCTTTGTGGGTCGACCAGGGCGGCGCAGAGTCGCCGGACCTGCTCGTAGGAGGTCTCGATGAAGGCGTGGAGGGCTTGCTCGTCGCCGGCCGCGGCGGCTTGGGCGAGTCGGCTGAGGCTGTCCACCGGTGTTGACCCTAGAGGACCACTGATGGTGCCCTCCAACTGGAAGAATTCCGACCTCGGCCGTCTTTTTCGGGAACCAACGGGCGGGCTGGGACGACTACCAGTGGCGTGACCGAGACCGTCGCGAACGCCGCCGTCCTCCCCTGGGCACCAGGTGCTGCCAGGCCTGGGGCCGGGGCGGGGCTGCGCTATCAGCATGTGGGGTGTCGGTTATGACCGGGATGGGCGGCGGGCTTGATTCCAACAACCCCACGGTGGTCTCCGCGTTTCACAAGGCCTTGTTGCATCAGGGTCTGATTGCGGTCGGGATCTTGTTCGTGGTGGCGGTGGTGTGGAATGTCACCCGGGCCTGGCAGCTGCGCCAGGCCCAGGGCGGTGCCGGCTCGGCGGCGGGGGTTTCGGTGGCGGCGGCGGAGCCGGCCGCCCGCCGGCTTTTGCGGATCTCGTTCGGGCTGATATGGGTCTTCGACGGCATCTTGCAAGGGCAGGCGTCGATGCCGCTGGGGATGATCCCCAACGTGGTGACCGCCGCGGCGTCTTCTTCGCCGGGCTGGGTTCAGCACCTGGTCAACGGGGCGGCCGAGACCTGGAACTTCCATCCGGTGGCCGCCGCCGCCGCCACGGTGTGGATCCAGGTCGGTGTCGGGCTGTTCTTGCTGGTGGCGCCGCGGGGTGACTGGTCCCGGCTGGCCGGGGTGGCCAGCTGCGCCTGGGGTCTTTTGGTGTGGGTGTTCGGCGAGGCCTTCGGGGGGATCTTCGCCCCCGGTTTGACCTGGCTGTTCGGGGCGCCGGGGGCGGTGCTTTTCTACTGTCTGGCCGGGGTGCTGGTGGCCCTGCCCGAGCGGTATTGGGTGACTCCCCGGCTGGGCCGGTTGGTATTGCGGGCCGTGGGCTTGTTCTTCGTGGGCATGGCGGTGTTGCAGGCCTGGCCGGGCCGGGGGTTTTGGCAGGGCCAGGTATTGCCGGCCGCCAGCCCGGGAACCTTGACCGGGATGGTGCAGCAGATGGCCCAAACCCCTCAACCCCACATCCTGTCGTCCTCTGTTTCGGACTTCGCCGGCTTCGACGCCGCCCACGGGTGGGGGGTCAACTTCTTCGCCGTGGCCGCCCTGGCGCTCATCGGCATGGGTTTCCTGTTGGCTCGCCGGCCGTGGACCACCGCGGCGGTGACGGCAGGAACGGTGCTGTGCTTGGCCGACTGGGTGCTGGTCGAAGACTTGGGCTTTCTCGGTGGGGTGGGCACCGACCCCAACAGCATGATCCCCATGGCCCTGATCTTCATAGCCGGGTGGGTGGCGATCACCTGGCCGGCCTCCCCGCCCGATCCGACTATCGTTCCTATCACAGCCCCCGGCGCGGCCCCGGCCGGATCGTGGTGGG
This sequence comes from uncultured Acidimicrobiaceae bacterium, assembly GCA_963851245.1. Lineage (GTDB taxonomy): Bacteria > Actinomycetota > Acidimicrobiia > Acidimicrobiales > Palsa-688 > CAWKOH01. Next base: position 511,341 of record CAWKOH010000002.1, read on the forward strand.
ATCGGGTAGTGGCCAAACCGGTCTACACCTTTCGGGTGGTGGCAGCCGCGGCGGCGGTGGGGATCGTTCTGATCGGGGCGGCTCCCATGGCGGTAGCGGCCACTAACCGTAACGCCGATCCGATCCTGACCGAAGCGATCGACGGTCCGGCCCAGGCCACGAACTTCAGTTCACCGTCGTTCTCGCTGATAGATCAGGACGGCCAGCCCGTCACCTCGGCCAGTCTGCGCGGCAAAGCGGTGGCGGTCACGTTCCTGGACCCGGTGTGCACCTCAGACTGCCCGGTCATCGCCGACGAGTTCAGGCAGGCCGCCCAGCGTCTTAGCGCCGACCGGGCTCGGGTGGCGTTCGTGGCGGTGGACGCCAACCCGCGCTACCTGAACCCTGACTATCTGGCTGCCTTCACCCGCCAGGAGAACCTCGAAGGGGTTAGCAACTGGCTGTACCTGACCGGCACCCTGGCCCAGCTCAAAGCGGTGTGGAAGGCGTTCGGTATCGAGGTCGATTACGCCCCCGGAGGGGCCATGATCTATCACAGCGAGGTGGCATACGTCATCGACCCGGCCGGCCGGGTTCGCGACATCTTGAACACCGACCCCGGACCAGCCACCTCCGCCACCGACGCCTCCTTCTCCCAGACATTGGCCGGGGCGGTCAGCAAAGCAATCAGCCAATCGTGACCAGGCCCGGGGGTATCGGCCGCCGGCGAGCCCGGCGATGGTTCACTCCTACAGTGTTGGCGATGATGGTGGCCGGCGGGTGCTCGGCGGGCGGCAACGCCAGCGACGCCACCGCCACCAAAGCGGCGGCCCCGCTCCCCACGCCGCTGGCCACCTCTATAGGCGGCCCTGCCGGAACCTGGGCGACCGTGTCTATGGGCCACCTCGACCAGCCCCTCAACACGTTTTGGCAGCTCCTGTACAGACCCGCCGGGGGAGGCCAATGGTCGAACCAGGTTGAGGGGACCGGGGTGGCCACCAACGGCGGGATCGTCCTCGCCCCCATCGGGGGGAAAACTGTCGTGGCGGGGATACTTCCTTCTAACCGGCTCACCTTCACTCCGCTGATTACCACGGCCGATGGGGGGCGCTCCTGGCAGAACGGACTCATCGACGCGGCCCTGGCCAGCACCCCCGACTCGCTAGGCTCGAACGGCGCCGGCCGGATCATTGCCCTGGTGGGTGACGGCCGGTCACTTCAGGTGCTAACCGCCACCGACAGCTTGTCCACCTGGCAGACCGCCGCCACCCAGGCTCAGCTGGCCGCCACTCCCGCCGGCCGCCGCTGCGGGCTCACCTCCCTATCCGCGGTGGCCTACCCCGGCACCACGCCCATGGTGGCCGGCGGCTGCGCCAATCCAGGGGTAACGGCTGTGTTCGCTCTGGGACGGACCGGCTGGCAAGCCGCCGGACCGCCCACCTCTGGCAACAGTCCGGTCCAGGTTCTCGGGCTGCGAAGCGAAGGTGACACCGTGACCGGCCTGTTCGCCAGCACCACCCCGACCGGGACCGACGACCTGGTGGCCGGGTGGAGCAGCGACACCGGCCAGCAGTGGAGCACATCACCGCCCCTCGATGTGGCCGGCAATGAGCAGATCACCTCTTTCGGGCCGGCCGACGGCGCCGGCCTGTTCGTCTTGTTCTCCGATCCGTCCGGGAGCAAACAACTCGACCTCATAACCGGGCCCGGCGGTTCCTGGAGTCGGCTGCCCCAACCACCCAACGGCACCGCCATAGTGGCCATAACCACCGGCAGCCCGCCCCAAGCCCTGTCCGTCAACGACACGATCCTCACCATCTGGACCCTCGCCTCCAGCCCTGGCGGTTGGAGCAAAAGTCAAACCATCCACGTGAACCTCCAGTTCGGATCCTCGGGCTAGAACATGACCCGCCCTGGCCACCTTCGCCGGCGCGCCCGGCCGACCCCGGTCAACTGCGACGCCGTGCAAGAGGCCGTATCCGCCCTGCTTGACAATGAGGCCGCCGGACTCGACGCCAAGACCATCCGCCGCCACCTGGATGGATGCCCCGGCTGCCAACAGTTCCGGCAAGCCTGGCAAGAAGCCGAGTCGCAAGCGGTCCGCCTTGTCCGCCAGTTGCGGCTCGGGCCGGCGCTCTCACCGCCGCCGCCCCTGACAGAACTCGCAACCCAACAGCACCGCCGCCAGCCGCCGCCCCTCCGGCCACCCCGGCGCCTCCGCCGCAACCCCAAGCCGGCAATCGCCATCCGCTACCTAGCGGCCGCCCTCCCAGCCGCCGCCGCGATCATTTACCTGCAAGGCGGGCTGGTCCACCAGACCCACCCGGCAGTCCATCCCCAGGTCTCGCGATGCACCCACCACCCCGCCGACCTGTGGGTATCTCCCGAACTAACGACACCCCGCTAGCACCCCAAAATAGAAAGGGCGGAAACGTCAAACTATCACCCGATCGAAGAGGCACGGATCCGACCCACGCTCTCCTTCACCGACAGCGTGTCCCGCCGCCGCCATCCCCCGCCCTGTCAGTTCCGGGGCGACCCTCAGGATCGTCGATATACCCACGAAGGGGCCCGTCACAAGTGACCTGCAGCGATCCATCGCGTCTCCTGATCGTCCGCACCAGAGAAGGATCGTGTAGCCGGGCCGGCAGTCGCACCGATCCCGCCTTTTGGGCACTTTCAGCGGAGGGCCAAGCACTTGAACATACGGCGTAACCAGTCGATGCCCCTCGAGTGCTCGGAAGATACATGTAGAGCCCGCACCCATGCCTGCTCCAGGAGCCGCTTCGCTATGTTCTTCCAGGTGCGGAGTCGACCGAGATTACTTGGGGCCGCCATCGCCATTGCCCTGACGGCTGGAGCCTGTGAGTCTTCGTCCGGCCCAACTGGCACATCGCCGAGCGCGGCGCCGCCGACAATCAAGGCTTCCCACATGAGCCAGTTCAACGCCGAGGTCCTCACCGACAGCGCCGGCCTCGCTCTCTACATGTTCCAGCCCGACCATCGTCAGCGGGCGACCTGCACAGGTTCCTGCGCCGCCATATGGCCGCCCGTCCTCCTCTCACCCAACCAGAGCGCCGCAGCGGGCACAGGTGTGCAGCCCTCGCTTCTCGGGACCGACCCATATACGGGCAACAGATCCGTAGTCACATACAACGGCTGGCCCCTATACACCTACATAAGCGACACCACCGCTGGTACCGCGGTCGGTCAAGGCCTCAATCTCAACGGCGGCTACTGGTACGTGATCAGACCCGACGGCCGACCCATCGTGCCCGCTGGCGACCCGCCCGCAACCTGAACTCTCCAAACGCCACAGTTGACCTCAACCCCGGTCCAGCGGGTGGCTAGGAGAAACGGCCGCGGCACCTGCTCACAACCATCTCCACCGGGATCCCCCCGTCTAGCTCAGCAAAGCAAGTGTTCGTCTGCCACCGATCACCGGTCCGGAGATGCACAGAACGACAAATGCGGCGTCGGTCCCGAACCACGCCGGAATCGATCGATCGGCTCGCCTGCCTGGTCGGGCGACTCAGGCGCAACTGGCCGCAGAATATCGTCCCGGATAACCCCGGCGATCAGGGTCACATCGGCGTCGGCAGTTGGGGGCAGGGCGGGGGGAGACGTTCTGAGCGAGTCTTTTTCGCCTCGCTCTGAGAAGCGATGATTGAGAACCGCAGGGCTGTAGCGAGCACGGCTGGCTCTGGCGGGGTTCTGAGTGGACGGGTCTGCTTGAGGACCGAGATGCCGGAGGTCTGCAGCGGTACCGTGTTGGCGCACTTTCTTTGATCTCACGTCGGAGACTGCGCGTGGCCACCGGATTTCGTTGCGCCCGCTGCCTGCCAGGGTCATCTCCTTGGCGCGGTCTTTGAGGCGGTGGACGCCGCCTTGGAGCATGATGATCTCGGCGGGGCGCCGTGACGGGGCTTCGTGGGCGTGTCCGCGGTGTAGCCGAGCTCAGGGACCGGGCACGAACTTGTAGCCGACTCCCCGGATAGTGACGATTCTGCGGGGCGGTCTCGACAGGTCGTCCTCGAGGCAGCTCCGTAGACGGCTGATGTGAACGTCGAGGGTGTTGCTGTCGTGTTCGTGACCCCAGACACCTTGAGCTAGTTGGCGTCGGCTGAGAACCCGTCCAGGATTTTTCATCAGGAGCTGGAGGAGGGCGAACTCTTTGGGCGATAGCGGGAAGGCTCGCTTCCGGACGAGTACGATGTGTCGACCGGGGTCAAGTCCGATGTCGCCGTTACCCGCCACGTGGCATGCGGGAGGTTCTGGTGAGGTGCGGGGACCCAGTCGGCGTAGAAGAGCCTGCACGCGCCAGATGATTTCCTCGCTCGGGCACGGTGTGGTGATGTAGTCGTCGGCTCCGACCTCCAGGCCTACAACCGCATCCGCTTCGCCGGTTTTGGCGGTGAGGATGACCGTGAGTACGTTTGAGCGTGAGCGCAGCGTTCGGCAGAGGTCGATGGCTGCGCTAGGAGGTGTGATTTTCAAAAGGACCAGGTCGGGGTGGAACTGGTCGACCATAGTGAGTGATCGGGTGCAGACTGCACGGACACCGGCCGCCTCGAGCGTGCCTTGAAGGATTGGTGTGTCAACGTCGTCGGCACCGACGATGAGCACTTTTCGGTGTTTTGAAGACTCCGCAGCCCTCCTGGTTGTGAGCGCGCCGTGAACAGCATCTCGGCGGGCCTGACCATCGACCGCGGCCGGCGCACCTTCCCCATCAGGGTTGGAGCCGTCGCGCGTCGATTTGCCTTGACGCTGTGCACTCGGAGGTCGCTGGGAGGTTGCCGCCATGAACGGTGCATCAGCGTCTTTAGCGTGGATAGTAGAGGCGGAGTCGGGACCGGAACGGAGAATGGCCTGATTGCTTGGAGCAGCGAAGGAGCGAGGCGCTGGTCGGGTGAGACGGAAGCCCCGCGTTCTCACGTTCTCGATGAGTTCACTGCGACCCGCAGCGGCCAACTTCCTTCGGAGGCTGGCGATGTGGGCCGCGACGCTTTCCAGGTCACAACGGTCTTGTGGTCCCCAAGCCTGGAAGTAGATGGCCTCAACGGACAACAGGCCTCCGTCTGCACGCAGCAGCACTTCTAATACGTCGAATTCTCTACGAGTAATGGGCAGCGCCTCTCCGTTCACGCTCGCTGTGCGGCCGAGGAGGTCGATGACGATTCCATCGAATGCGAGTCGTTCCCCGCTGCCTCGGCCCACGGTGTCGAGAGATGAGCGTCGAGCCAAGGCCCGCGCCCGGGCCCGTACCTCATGGGAGCGAGACGGGTTGGCGACATATGCGTCCGCTCCGGACTCCCATATCCGCTTTCGGGAGACTTTTCGCCTGGAGGCCTTCACGAACATGATCGGCGCATCGCAAGATTGACGAAGCACGGGGCACAGGGACGGTCCGAAGAGTCCCGGGAGATGGACGTCGATGATGATCACATCGGGACGGATCTCAGTTAGGGCCGAACAGGCATCGTCACCATTGCGGACGACGTGTAGCGCAAAGGACGCTGTGCGGAGTTGATCGCTTATGGTCGAAGCGAAAGCTATGTCTGGCTCAACGAGCAAGACGAGTGTTTTATCCGCCGTCACCACCCCTGAGACGTCGGAAGGGCTATCCGAAACGGCCCGAAATGTAGTCGTTGGTGCGCTCATCACTCGGCGTGCTGAACATCTTTTCCGTGGTGGAGACTTCGATGAGGCGACCGGAGCGATTTTCGTCGGGAAGGAGAAAGGCGCAGTACTCGGACACTCGGGCGGCCTGTTGCATGTTGTGGGTCACGATCATGATCGAAACCCGGGCCGACATCTCCCCGAGAAGCTCCTCGACCCGCAGGGTCGCCGCCGGGTCGAGTGCCGAGGTCGGCTCGTCCATGAGGAGCATTTCGGGCTCGACCGCCAACGCTCGGGCGATGCAGACTCTTTGCTGTTGGCCACCGGAGAGGCTGGTGGCCGGGCTACGGAGCCGATGGCGGACTTCGTCCCACAGGCCGGCGGCGATCAGTGCGCTCTCGGCGGCTTCATCGAGGAGCGCTTTGCGGCGCACGCCGGCGAAGCGGAGGCCGGCGACAACGTTCTGGTAGATGTTCATGTTGGGGAACGGGTTGGGCCGTTGGAAGACCATTCCGATACGGCTTCGGAGAAGGACAGGATCGGTGGCTTGGGCGTAGATGTCGAGGTCGCCCAGCTTGACCGACCCGGTGACCCGGCTGGTCGGGGTGCGGTCGTGCATCCGGTTGAGCACTCGCAGCAGTGTGGTCTTTCCCGAGCCGGAAGGGCCGATGAGGGCCAGGATCGACCGGCGGGGGATTCTGAGGCTGACGTCGCTCACGGCGGGGTTTCCGGCGAAGGACACGCCGACGCCGTCGAGGACCATGACCGCCTGGCGTTCCTCGAGGGGAGGGACTTCCTGGCTGTGGGCCACTGCTTGCCTAAGAGGCACGGGTTGTCGTGATTCGCTCATCGCATGTTTTTCTGCATTCGGGCCGTCCACAGGCGGGCAACGATGTTGAGGATGAGGACTATCACGATGAGCGCCAGGGCGGTGCCCCAGGCGATCTGTTGTAGGTCGGGGTAGGCCTGGATGCCGTTGAGGAATATGACTAGAGGCATGGCCGCGATGGGTTTGGTGAGCGAGATCGACCAGTATTGGCTGCCGATGGCGGTGAATAGCAGCGGCGCCGTTTCGCCCGCGGCGCGCGCCACTCCGAGCAGGACGCCGGTGACTACCCCGGGTAGGGCGACCGGCAGGGCGATCCTCCACGTGATGCTGGAGTCTCGCATCCCCAGTGCAGCGCCGCCCTCGAGAAGGCTTTTCGGCACTCCGCGGAGGGCGATCTCGCTGGCTCGGACGATAATCGGCAGCATCAGCACGGCTAGAGCGAAGCTAGCCGAGATGGCCGAGAAGTGCCCGATGGTGACTACCAGCACGGTATACGCGAAAATGCCGATGACGATCGAGGGGATCCCGGCGAGGACGTCAGCCCCGAAGCGGAGGGTCCCGGCGATCCGGCCGTTGCTGCGGGAGAGATAGAGCGCCGTTCCGACCCCGACGGGGACCGCCATGAGAGCAGCCACGCCGTCGATGATGAGGGTGCCGATGATGGCGTTGTGGATGCCTCCGCCGGGGATGCCCGCTGGTGTGGGGAGATGGGTGAAGAAGGCCACCGACCAAGCTTTGATGCCGCGTTTAAAGGTGTAGCCAAGAACCGCGACGAGGGGGATCATGACGATGACGAGCGCGGCGAGGCACAGCGACGCGGCGGCACGGCTGACGATTTTGCGGCGGGCCAGTCGGGCCACGGTGACGCGTTGGATCTCTTCCCGGCGCGCCAGCACTGGGTCGATGAGTTCGTCGTCAGCTGGCGTGGTGGGCAGGCTGGTCACATTACGATCACTTCGCTGCTTTCCCGCTCCACGGTGTGAACCAATAGGCGGGCGCCGGCATTCACGATTACGGAGATGATTAGCAGCAGTAATCCGGCTTCGATGAGCGAGGACAGGTGGAACGGCTCGGTGGCCTCGGTGAACTCGTTGGCGATCAGTGACGACAGGGTCTGGCCGGGGCCGAGCAGTGAGTGGGCGATGGCGTTCGTGTTGCCGATCACCATGGTCACCGCGATCGTCTCTCCCAAGGCTCGTCCGGCGGCGAGCACGGCGGCTCCGACCAGACCGGAGCGTGCGTTGGGGAGCGTGACGTGGGCGATGCCCTGCCAGCGGGTGGCGCCCAAGCCGGTCGCGGCCTCGACCGTGCTGGCCGGCACGGCTTTGATCACGTCCCGCGAGATGGCGGCCATGGTGGGCAGGATCATGATGGACAGGATCACCCCGGCCAACAGCACCCCGATTCCGATCGGCTGCCCGTTGAGCGCGCCGGTCCACCCGAACGTGTCTTTGAGCCACGGCTCGAACGTGTGGGAGAACCACGGGGACAGCACCAGCAGGCCCCACAGACCGAACACGACGCTGGGCACCGCCGCTAGCAGCTCCACGACCGGGCCGAGCAGCGCGGAAAGCCGGGGTGGCAGGTACTCTGCTAGAGCGATCGCGGTTGCCAGACCGAAAGGGACCGCCAGCACCATCGCTATGGCTGTGGTCATCAACGTGCCGACCACCATCGACAGCACCCCGTAGTGGCCGTGGAGCGGGTCGTAGCGCGTCGAGGTCAAGAATCCGATGCCGTTGTGACTGATGGCCGGTTTCGCCTTGACGATCAAGCTGACCAGCAATGCGACGAGCAGGGCCCCGAAGATGAGAGCGACGGCGCGCACCCCCCAGCGGAAGGCGACGTCGCGGAGGCCGAATCGCCGCCAGCCTGCCCGGGTCGGCCCGGGAGGAGGGGCCGACTCGGGCGGGGCTGCGGTCGCGACGCTCACTAGCCGCTCATGGTCAGAGCCGCCTGGCCGTTCACCATGATCTGCATGATAGTGGTCCGGGCCAGCTGCTGAATGTTGCCCGGCAGCGGTACGTAGTCGAGGGCCGCGGCTTGGGCCTGACCGGCGTGGGTCAGATAGTCGAGCACCTTGGCCAGTATCTCAGCGGTCGTCGCGTTGGTCTGGCTGGCGTAGGCCAGGGTCCAGCTGTAACCCGAGATCGGGTAGCTGTTCGCCCCGGTCTCGTTGACGATGGAGAAGTCGGTAGCCGAGACGTCGGGTTTCTGGGCGGCGTCCGCCGCGACCGTCGCCAGTGATGGGTATACGTAGGTGCCGGCCGCGTTTTGCATCTGGGCGAAGGTGAAGTTGTTCTGCAGGGCGTAGGCCAGCTCCACGTACCCGATAGCTCCCGGGGTCTGCTTCACCAGGCCGGCCACTCCCTCGTTGCCCTTGCCACCCAGGCCGACTGGCCAGTCGATGGTCTTGCCCTTGCCGGGACCGCTCTTCCAGGCCGGAGAAACAGTGCTCAGGTAGTCGGTGAAAATGTAGGTCGTACCGCTGCCGTCTGAGCGGTGCACCACAGTGATCTTCTCGTTCGGCAGGTTCACCCCCGGGTTGAGATTGGCGATCTCAGGGTTGTTCCAGGTCGTGACGTGGCCCAAATAAATGTCACCGAGCACCGACCCGGTCAGCTTCAAACCCTTGGCCACTCCGCTGACGTTGTAGGAGATCGCCTCCCCGCCCAAAGCCACGGGGATCTGCAGGGTCGTCCCGCCCTTCGCGGCCGCGAGCTCGCTGGCGCTCATCGGCACGTCCGTCGCTCCAAAGTTCACGGTGTTGGCCTGGAACTGGGCAATACCGCCGCCACTTCCGATCGACGCGTAGTTGACTGTCACCTTCGAGTTCAGCCTGTTGTAGGCGTAGAACGCGCTAGTGAAGAACGGCTGATCGAAGGTCGATCCCGCGCCTGTCAAGGATCCCGATGGAGTCTGAAGGTCGGCTGCGGTCTGCGGCGAACCCGGCGGTGTCGACGTCGACGACGTTCCCGCCGTAGTAGAAGACGAAGTCGACGACTTGCTGCTGCTACTACAGGCCGCCGCCAACAACGCAACGGCCAGCGTCGGGATCAAGACCCAAAACCTGAACACACCTGCAGGCTTCCGCACTGACTAGCACTTCCCTTCTATAGAACTGCGGCCGACGCGAACCTGCCCACTAGGCGAACCGCCCCAGCCGCAGCGCCAACCGAATGACAGCGCCTGTTTCTAATCTGCCGAGGTGAACGTAGAATGAACAAGGGGCGGCGCCAGAGTGAATTTGAGCCAAAGAGACATCTCGTAGGAACGGTTGATGGCGGCCGCATGTGGGCGAAAACTGGTCGAGACTCTCGACAGCGGCCTGCGAGCGGGCGAGGTCCTCTTCTTCGCCCCGGGCGGCGTCAAGGCGCTTCTGGTCCCCTTCGACCATGGTGGCTAGGAACTCGATTTGGGAGACTGTCGGAGCGGCGTTGTTCTCGTCGGCTCCGACTCCGGCTGGGCCTGCCGGTGGCCTGCTGTTCGGCCTGCCAGTGGGCAAGATGGCCCCGAGTGTCGTCGAGGTCCCGCCAGCGGGCAGTGACGATCTGGCTGACCTAACACGCCCATCGGGTCGGTCAACTGTCCACGTGGCAAGACACCCGTTACCTTCGGTTGTCGCCCGTGCTCATACCGCTCCGCCGGCGCGCCAGCAAAGCAGCTAATTCCGGCGGTTACCCTTCGCCGGTTCGAAAAGCATCGATCCGTCTGGCGATGTTGACGGCGTGGTCTCCCAAGCGTTCATAGAACCGGGCTAGCAGGGCGATCTCGGCGGCTACCGCCGTTGGCATCGCTTTGCCAGCGATCTCTTGGGTGAGGCGTTGGTGGAGAATATCGATCTCCTCGTCGTCGTCGCTCACGACCGTCCCCCGAGCGGTGCGCTGCACGTAGGCCTCGGCGGTGGTCTGCCACATGCCAAGTGCCGCGTCGGCCATGCGTTGGACAATTCCCCGGCTGAGGGGGCTCATTTCCATGCCCAGGTTGTCTACGGCCCGTCGAGCGATGTGCTCAGCCAAGTCGGCGCTGCGTTCCAGCTCAGGCAAGATGAGAAGAAGCCCCACCAAACGGCGGAGTTGCTTCCCGCCCGCGGTCCCCGAGTCAATGTGTTCCCAGACCAGACGCTCGACGTCGTGGGTCAGCTCGTCGATCGCCTGGTCGGCGTCGACCACCTCTTGTCCCGCCGCCGGGTTGCCACTGAGAAGGGCCTCGGTGGCCTTGGCCAAGGCTTCCGAGACGAGGGCAAAGAGCACCGCGACTTGCTGGTCCACGTCGCTCGGCGTGAGAAGGCTCATACCCGGACAGTAATGGGGAGCCGACACCTCCTACTCGTCGAAGCCGACGGGCCTTCGAAGTCGACCAGACCGTTAACTGATCGAGGACGTCGACACGCTTCTTCACCAACAACGGCATGCTTGACACCCATAACGCCCTATATGCCAGGACCACACGTTGGATTGCCGATGCCCCTATATCATCGATCGCAAGCAGGCTCTATTGCAGTCCTTAAGCCCGGTCAGAGAAACCCTTGTGGGAGAAGGCCCCCTTGCGTCGTAGACATATCGCCGACGGGGGGCCGGCGAGCAGTGTGGAGGAAAAGCGGCAAAGAGGTGGGTTGGCGCCGGCTACGTCATGGACATTCCTCTAGCCAACAGTGTCCTCAGCTCAGGTCAAGGGCCTCATGGAAGACGGCCTTGAAGTCCGGTGACCTCATCAAAAGGCCTGACCTCGTGAGCCACGCCTGCAGAGCCGGAGGGCACTCTACCGTTCCGCTGGCCGCGCTCGCCGACGCACGGTCAAGTGATTGAGCGCTTCGTCCGAGCCGTCAAGCCATAACCGACCCTCCACGGCCAGAACGGGTCGCGGTCGAGATCCGCCCCGGAGTCACGGCCGGCGCCGTTGGTCGGGGGCAGGTGCTGGCCGGCACGAGTTCGGCGAGCAGGTCCTGGACTCGGCGGTCGATGTCGTCGACGATGGGATGCACCTGCTCGACTGGCAGGCCGGCGGGGTCCTGGAGTTCCCAGTCGATATATCGCTTGCCCGGATAGAACGGGCAGGTGTCACCACAGCCCATCGTGACAACGACGTCGGCGGCCCGGGCGTCGTCGTCGGTGAGTTGCTTGGGGAACTCTCGGGACGGGTCGAGACCGCGCTCCTTCAGCACCGCGACGACGGAGGGGTTGAGCTGGTTGCCGGGCTCGGAGCCGGCGGAGCGAACCTCGACCCGGCCTTGGGCGTAGTGGTCTAAGAGCACCTTGGCGGCCAAGCTGCGCCCGGAGTTGTGGATGCAGAGGAACAGCACGACGGGCTTATCGGTCACGAGTTCTCCCGGGAGAGGCTGGTGGCAGAGCGGTCAGCGGAGGCCGGCAGCGGCGCTATTTGGGTGTCGTCCTCGTCGGCCAGATGGGGCATGACGACCTCGGACGCCTCGGTGGCCGTGATGGCCGGGTAGAGGACTTTGATCATGGCGAACCCGATCCCACCGCCGAGAACCTGGGCGGCGATGAACGCTGGGGCGGAGGAGGGGGCGATGCCGGCGAAGGTGTTGGAGAACATGCGCCCGACGGTGATGGCCGGGTTGGCGAAGCTGGTGGAGCTGGTGAACCAGTAGGCGGCACCGATGTAGGCGCCCACCGCAGCAGGGGCGGTGGCGCCCCGGCCGGTGCGGGCCAGGGCGAAGATGACCAGCAACAGCCCGGCGGTGGCGACCATCTCGGACACGAAATGCGCGGCGGTGGCCCGGTGGTGGGTGGATATGGACACTGCCGCCTGGGAGAACATCACGTTGGCCAGCACCGCACCCGAGACGCAGCCGGCGACCTGGGCGGGCAGGTAGGCCAGGGCGTCCCGCCAACTGCACGCCCGCCGAAGGCGGCGTCGACGAAGGACACGACCGGGTTGAAATGGGCGCCCGAGACCGGGCCGACCATCAAGATCAGGGCGTACAGCCCGGCCGCGGTAGCCGCCGCGTTCTCCAGCAGTTGCAGGCCGGTCTCGCCCGGGGAGAGCTGCTGGGCGGCGATACCGGAGCCGATGACCACCGCCGCGAGCAGGGCGCTGCCCAGCCATTCGGCGACCAGGCGGCGCCACAGGACGGACCCGTTCAACCCAACACCCGGCCGTCTAGCAGCAAGATCGGCCAGAGCCGGACAGCGCTGACAGTGACCGGCTCGGGCGTGCAGGCTTCGGTGGAGCAGCCCAGCCCGGTCTCCGCAGGTGCGTCGGCCAGCACGGTGTACACCTCCCAAGGGGCGCCGTCGGGATCGTTGACCCACGCCTTGTCCTGCACCGCGTAGCAGCAGGTCGTGGACTCCTGCACGTCCGGCTCGAGGCCCTCTCCGGACAGCCGGGCGGTGGCAGCCCGGACCTCCTCGGGGGTCTCGACCTCGACCCCGAGATGGTTGAGCGCTCCAGCGACGCCCTCGCCGCGCCCGGCCAGGTTCTCGATGAGCACCAGCTTGAGCGGCGGATCCGCAATGGCGAAGTTGGCGTATCCGGGACGGCGCTTGGCCGGCTCAGCGGCGAACAACTTCGAGTAGAACTCCACCGCCGCGTCGATGTCGGCCACGTTGAGGGCCAGCTGCACTCGAGACATCACAACCTCCTGGTAGCATCGACAACCGTTGATGCGTTGATGATGGTAGATGCAATCACGTTTGTCAATGGGAGAATGTAGCGGTGGCCAAGAAGAGTGCAGTGATCGAATCGGCAGATGGGGCCGAACTGGCGTCGTGCTGCTCCTCGGTTCTTGCCGCTCCTCTCGACGCTGAGGAGGCCAGCGAGTTGGCACAGGGTTTCCACGCCCTCGCCGATCCGGTCCGGTTACGGGTGCTGTCCATGCTGGCCGCCGACCCGGCCGGCGAAATCTGCGTCTGCGACTTCGTGGAGCCGCTCGGCAAGACCCAGGGCACCGTCTCGCACCATCTGAAGATCCTGGCCGAAGCCGGTCTGGTACACGGAGACCGGCGCGGCAAGTGGGTGTGGTACTCGCTTGACCGGCCGCGCCTGGCCAGCCTCCGCGGTGCCATCGAGCCCTGACCGCCACCCAGCGCCGACCGCCGGCCCCCGCCATAAACCGGCATCGTCAAGTGTGAGAACGTCGAGCTCGTCGAGGAGATGGCGGATCCGCCGGCCGATCTGATCGCGGATCGGACCGCGGGCAAGGGCAGACCGGCCGGGTCGGCGATGTCCCAGTCCTGGTAGTCCTTGCCTGGAAGAATCGGGGAGGCGTCCCGCATCCCATGGTCACGACGACACCAGCCGCTCGGACCACCTCGTCAGTCCACGGCTTGGGAAGCTCCTCGGAGATGTCGATCCCTACCTCGGCCGTGTCCTCCACCGCGGCCGGATTGACCTCACGGCTCAGATCCGCCTGACCAGGCCAGCGCCACGTCGCCTGCCAGGTGGTTCAACCAGCCGAGCGCGCCATCTGGGACCGCCCGGCGTTGTTCACGCAGAGGAACAACTAGATCGGCTCGCTACTGGTAGTCCGTCCCTCCACCCGGCCCAGGGCGGTCAGGCGCGCTGGCGGGTGAAGCGCTCGGCGATCAACGCCAATCATCACCGTCTGCGACCGCGCTCGACGAAGCCCTCGGCCTTCAGACGGGGTCCAGCCAACTGCATTGGTCCAGGGCCGACCCTGCCGCTGATGTCGACCCGCGGGCCTACGAGACCAGCGCCAAAAACAGCACCGGTCGCATCGCCGTTACCGCCGAGCACATTCTTGCGCCGTCTGCCGCCCAGGGTTAGCCGGCTTGTCGATGATGGGAGCCTTCGGCAGCGTCGTGAGCGGCCTGACACACCGGGCAGCGGAGGATCCGCCCGGGCGGATCCACCGTGACGATGCGGTTGATGACCGCGGTGCGGGTCAGCCAGTGCGGCAAAACTTGGGCGTGGTCGAGGCACACCCCGGCGCCGCAGTCGACGCAGATCCCGACCGCCGGTACTCGGTTGCCAAGCGATGCGCAGTCAAGGCAGTTCATGATCCGGCCTCCTCTGGCGGATAGAAGCGGCGCCGAGCCCACAGGGCGACGTAGACCAGCCCGACCAAGACGGGAACCTCGATGAGCGGGCCCACCACACCGGCGAGGGCCTGGCCGCTGGTGACGCCGAACACCCCGATGGCCACGGCGATGGCCAACTCGAAGTTGTTGCTCGCCGCCGTGAAAGCCAAGGTGGCGGTGGGCGGGTAGCCCAGTCGAATCTTGTACCCCAGAGCGAACGACCCGACCCACATCAACCCGAAATACACCAGCAGCGGCAAGGCGATGCGCGCCACATCGCCGGGGTGGCGGCTGATCGCGTCGCCTTGGAGGGCGAAGAGCACCACGATCGTGAAGAGCAGCCCGTACAGGGCGACCGGCGCCACTTTGGGGATGAACCGCTGCTCGTACCAGTCCCGGCCCCGCCAGCGCTCCCCGAGCGTCCTCGACGCCCAACCGGCGGCCAGCGGGATACCCAAGAAGATCAGCACGTTCCTGGCGATCGCCCAGATCGACACCTGCACACTCGCCGTCGACAGGCCGAGCCAGCCCGGCAGAAGGCGTAGATAGAAGTAGGCCAGCCCGGCGAAGGCCACGATCTGAAACAGCGAGTTCAACGCCACCAGCACCGCGGCCGCCTCCCGGTCACCGCCGGCCAGGTCGTTCCAGATGAGCACCATCGCGATGCAGCGGGCCAGACCGACGATTATCAGGCCGGTCCGGTAGGCGGGCAGGTCCGGCAGCATCACCCACGCCAGCGCGAACATCACCGCCGGGCCGATCACCCAGTTCAACACCAACGAAGGCACCATCAGCCTCCGGTTGGAGGTGACCCTGCCCAGTTCGCCGTAGCGAACCTTGGCCAGCACCGGGTACATCATCACCAGCAAACCCACCGCGATCGGAAGGCTTATACCGGCAACCTTCACCTTCGACACCCACGAGTCCAGATGCGGTAACAGCCGGCCCAGCACGATCCCGCATCCCATGGCCACAGCAATCCAAAGCGGTAGAAAACGGTCAAGAACGGACAGCCTGCCCAAGACAGCTACCTCCGGCGCCAACTGTTCCGGAGCCCCACGAACGGATGTCACATCGACAAGTATCATTGTGTCGCGCTGTTACAAACCAGGGCCTTTCGGCACCAAAGCCGTCCTCATACGCCTAACCGCCGATCGCCACGTCGGCACCACTGACCGCCCCCACACCCGGCGGCGAACCGATAGTGGTGCCCCTCTTCGACGTGCAGTCCTTCGGACGCCGACTGTCGGTCCGAGAGTTACCAGGCGAATCCAAAACCGCGCCCGGGAATATCCAATAAGGTGCCGGCGACAGCCGCCAGGATGACATCTCGTTCCGGACCCCACAACCTCTGCTCCAAGCCAGGAGGTCTAATGTCGCGGACTACACGACGCCCCGGAGCTCGACTTCTCGAAGTGCTGTCTGTCTTGTGATAGATAGATAGATCGAGGTTGAACCGAAGCGGGGACGACAACGGTTTGAGCAGGTCTGTGGGTGCCGAAGTGGCGTTAGCTGCAGCCAGGAGTAGAAGATCCTGGGGTACCGCTTGGATGGTTTGCGGCGCCGGTAGGGTTACGTAATGGACGCCATCAGGTGGCCCGACTCGAGCGACACACGACGGTCACCCCAGCAGCGCTATCACCTTGAGAGACAGCCCGATCTGCACTCCGGACGGGCTGGGGTCAGCGGGTCTGGTCGAAATCCACGCTCACCCATTCGCTCTTGGGTATCGAGCGCTCGACGACGTACCACAAATCGGGATATTGGTGCTGCTCCAAGGCGCGTTTCCAGCGGGGATTTATGCCTTGCAGTTTGCTCCACGCCGGCCAATGATGGGCGTCTGCGAGGTCCAAGACGAAGCGCACCGCCGTCTTGTCGCACCCCTCGAAGCCGGCCTGGACCGTCAGCCCGCGACCGTCGACGGGCCGCTTGCTCCTGATGAGCCAGACCACGTCCGGCCCGAAATGCTCGCCATAGGGCAGAACGTCCCGACGATCCGAGCCTATGTGCGATTCGGTGGTTCGCAGCAGGCCGTCGTCGAGGATCGATCCGAGGTGGTGGTGACACGGGCAGGTGTAGTGGTAGAGGATCACGCCTCACGAGAGGGTAGTGGCCCGGTCTTGGGCGCCCACGCCTCCACAGCGGCCAGTCCCAGATCAGCGCCGTTTTGAGATGAGCGACCGGCTGTGAAAGTCGCCGTGGCGGTAGCGCCAGTCGTGGACCATGGACGCCAATAAACCTCCCCCGGATCCCCGAGGGGCCATCTCTCAGGCGCAGCATGGCCACGCCCCAGGCGCCAGCACTTGACTTGACGACCGGTCGCGCTAACTGGAGCGAGCGGCCGCGGGCCGGTTCCCTAACTGACTCCAGGCCGGCGGTGTAGGAGGTCGCGGCCGCGAGATCTCGGGGCGCTGGGACGGAACTCCCAATGGTCTGGCTTAGTTTCCCTCCCACCTCCGCAGATGGTCGTGCTCGGGGTCGTCAGGATCGCCGACTGCTTCCCGAGGGTGGGCGTAACTGTGCGGTCCACCGACGTCTTCGGGAGGGCATGGGCCGTGACCTTCGACGCAACGCGGAACGGCCCCATCAGGACCGACCACCACCACTTCGTGTTCCCAGCCATCGCCGAAGTCGTAGAGGTAGGTGAAGCGAGCAGGCATCGAGTGAAGCGACACCTTGGACTCGTCGCGTTCGTCCTCGGGCCCGTCGAGATCGGGCATTCCGTGGCAGATGCCCTCGGAGACGAACTGATGCAGGTGTGAGTCTCTGCAGCCGAGGGCGGCCTGCAGAAGATCGTGCAGTTCAGGTAGGAGCACCCCCGACAGGCACGTCGGGGACCCGCACCACCACAGGCTCCACCTCCCTTAAGGTCACTCGAAAGCGAGATGTTCTCATGAACAACACCCTACGAGTGAGGCAGACACGACAGAGGGGAGGTCGGCTGCAAACCGTTTGCAAACCAAAAGCGTGTGCGACGGGGCGTGAAAAGGAGGGATGAAGTGGGACGAGCGACGCGCAAAAATGCTGGTGTGCGCCACAAATCGATATGGGTCGATACGGACCGGGACCGCCGTGGTCAGGACCTAAACCTGGCGCTTCTGCCAGTTTCGCCACGCCCGCAGCGACCCCGGCACACTAGTTGCCCCGCCAGCGACGATGTAAGGATCGGGGACCCGACATGGGGTCGCCGAGAGGGTACCCTCACGGTATGCCATCGCTGATCCTCCCCTCGCCAACCGCCCAGGTGGGTGGCTCTGACCGAGCGGCCGACGTCTACCAGCAGCTCCTGAGGGAGCGGATTGTCTTTCTCGGTACCGAAGTCGACGACACCAGCGCCAATCTGATATGCGCCCAGCTACTCCTCTTGGCCGCCGAGGATCCCCATCGAGACGTCAACCTGTACATCAACTCGCCAGGTGGCTCCGTGACGGCTGGCTTGGCCATCTACGACACCATGCAGTTCGTGCCCTGCGATGTGTCGACCGTGTGTATGGGCCTGGCTGCCTCCATGGGCCAGTTCCTGCTCTGCGCCGGGGCCAAGGGTAAGCGCTTCTCGTTGCCCCATTCACGCATCCTGATGCACCAACCCTCCGGCCAGGCCAGCGGCCAAGCGGCGGACATCGCCATCCAGGCCGAGCAGATCGTCTATCTGAAGCGGATGATGGCGGAACGGATCGCCTATCACACCGGGCAGCCGGTGGAGCGGATCGAGGCCGACTCGGATCGCGACCGATGGTTCACGGCCCAGGAGGCCAAGGAGTACGGCTTCATCGATCAGGTGATCGAACGAGCCGCTGACGTGAGCGAGCCGGCGCCTGCTTGAGCGGGTCCGCGCTCATCTAACGTCGGGCGACTCTTCGTAGCTAGGATTATCGCTTGACTTTGGAGGCGGAGAAGGGCGAAGCCTCGGCCCAAACGCCCGAAACGGACCCGGCTTCGGAGAGGCGGTCATGGCGGGACTGGTACGTGCCGGCACTGGTGCTCGGCGCCGCCACCTTCTGCCTGGGTCCATCGCTCGTCGGTGTAAGGACGCTCCTTTCGGTCGATCTGATCACCAGGTATTTGCCTTGGAGCGCCGGGGGCACCGATGTCACGGGCCACGAGATTTGCAGCACCGACACCATCGACGCCGCGATGCCGTCGATCGCCTACATCCGCAACCAGCTCTTCAGCGGGCACCTGGGGACCTGGCAGAGCCTGGTGTCCGGGGGCTCGCCGATGAGCTCGCTGCCGGATGCCGGTCTGCTCAACCCGCTGTCGCTGCCGTACTTCATAATGCCACTCAGCCTCGCTCCGGCCTTCGTGGTGGCCCTGACCTGGGTGGTCGCAATAGGGGGTACGTATCTGTTCCTGCGCCGCTTCGCCGTGAGCCGCCCGGCTGCCACCCTCGCCGGTTTCATCTTTTCCACTTCCGGCTTCATGGTCGTGTGGACCAACTGGCCCCAGACCCGGGTGGCGGCGTTCATCCCTGCGCTCTTCTGGGCTCTGGAGAGGGTCATAACAAGAGTCAGACCGCTCGATGTCGTGCTGTTGGGGACCATGGTGGCCTCCATGCTCCTGGGCGGCTTCCCGGCCGTTACCGGCTGGACGCTGTACATGGCGGCGGCCTACCTGCTCGTGCGCGTTTGGGTCCTTTATCGACGGGAACTGCGTAAGGCCGGAGCAGTGGTGGCAATGGCGGCAGGAGGGGTAGTTCTCGGTGCCGGTCTCTCAGCGATACAGATGCTGCCCTTCCTCAAGTGGTACGAGGTCACGCCACTTGCCTACCGCACGGGAGAGGCGTCGTACGGGCTGCCGAATTCATCCCTTCTGACGCTGATCTCGCCCAATGCCTATGGACTCTGCGTGGGCGGAAAGCCGGTGGGCGCCGGGGGCTCCTCCTTCGAGCTGGACACCTTCCTGGGGGCGGCGGCCGTAATCCTGGCGGTGGCGGGAGCGGCGTTCGGGCTTCGCAGCACCCGGTCTTCGAGTCGCGGCCTACGTGGCTTCTTCGTCGGCGCCGCTGGAGTGATCCTGCTACTCGGGTGGGCCAGTCCCACGGCCCGATCGCTTGTGTCCTCTTTTCCGGTCTTTGCCGGTAATTTCATCGGGCGGATCCGGTCCGTCCTTGGCTTCGCTCTGGCCGTGCTTGCGGCCATCGGCTTCGACTGGGTCATCACGGCTCGGGCTCGGCGAAACCGGGTGACCAGCGGGCTGGGTGATCCTCCCTCCCGACACACAGGGTGGCTCGACCGTGCCCGCACGAGCGGCGGCTGGGACTGGTTGCGCCGGAGCTGGTCCTGGTTGGTGTGGATCGGCTGTGGCGTGGCCGGCTTACTCGTCGTTCGGGCCGCCAATCGAGCGGCCATAGCGGGGGGCTACCGCCACAGCCTGATCGAAACGTCGCGGATTCCGGCCCTGCTCGTGGTGGCGACCCTCGCGGTCGTGCTGATACGGCGGATAGGTCCCGACCCGATGCGAACCCTGGCTTTCGTCCTGATTCCGATCCTGGTTGTTGCGCAGGGCGCGCAGTTCTTTCACACCGTACTTCCGGGTGACAACCCGGACAACTTCTACCCGACGACGCCGACCCACGCCTTCCTCGAGAACAACCTGGGCCACGATCGCTACGCCTCGGCCGACACGACGATGTACCCGGCCACGTCTCTTTACTACGGTCTGCGAACTCCGACCGGGCACGCCTTCACCGAGCCGGCTTGGCGGGATCTGCTGGAGCGGATCGATCCCGGGGTGATGGCGAGCGCTACCTCCTCCGACTTCGGTTCATCGATGAACCAGAACACGATCGGGAATCAGCCCATCCTGGACGCCATGGGAGTCAAGTACTTCGTCCTGGCTCCCTCCGATCTGGCTGGTAACGCGGCGCCGGTCCCCGACGCATCCGGTTCGGTGAGCTCTACAGACGGGCCAGTCGAATGCTCTCTTCCAGGTCAACCGACGCGGGGCGTGACCGTTCGCCTCCAGCAGCCCCTGGTCGCCTCCGATCCCTCGAAAGGGGTCACGGTCTACGCCACGGTGCGAACCCCGACCGGGACCATCTCATCAGGTCGGTTCCTGGGTGCCGGAGCCTCCAATGGGATCCTCTCGATCGCGGTGGCAGGGGAGAATATCGGTAGCGGTTCCCCAATCTCGGTATCCCTGTCGGAGTCGGGTTCCAAGGGACCTCTCGTGCTTTCAGGTTCGCGACAGGTTGCCGCGTGCGCGCCCGTCACACCGAAATCCGACGGTCTGAAGCTGGTCTACGCCGATCCTGGGTCCATCGTCTACCAGCGGCTCGACGCCATGCCTCGCATCCGCTGGGCGTCGCGAGCCGTGGTCATTGAGTCGAGTCCCGCCCAGGTGTCCGCGTTGGCCTCGGGTCTGCCCTCGGACGAGGTGGTGCTCGGTGGACCCGGACCGCTGGGATCAGGACTGGGTGCGGACGTATCCGTCACTCAGGACTCAGGAGATCGTATAGCCGCCGAGGTAGCCGCTTCGGGTTCCGGATACCTGGTGGTGGCGGACGCCATGCAGCTTCCGGGCTGGAAGGTGACGGTCGACGGGAAGGCAGCGAAGTTGGTTCCCGCCGACCACGCCATGGTGGCCGTCTACTTGCCCCCCGGCCGGCACCGGATCGACATGGGGTACTCGGCGCCCGGGCTGACCGCCGGCTTTGCCATCAGTTGCCTGGCAGTTGTGATTTCGGTCACTATCATAGCTTGGGATGTGTGGTGGAGACCCAGGCGCCGGCGCCGGACCTCCGGTTATAGGGCGGCGCATTGACCGCAGGGTTCACAGGATGACCGCTAAAATGCGGTCGATGGCTGAGCCGAGGGTTTTTCGCGTGCCCCGTGAGCACGGGACGGTTAGCCCCTCAGTCGGCGCCGATTGAATCGCCTTCCGTGACCAGCCTTTCCGAGTTCCGGTCGTCGCGGGAGTTGTTCTACAACTTGACGCTTCGCGAGCTTCGTTCGAAATACAAGCGCTCGGTTCTCGGATGGGCGTGGTCCATGGTCAATCCGCTGGCGAACATGGTCGTGTACACCCTGGTCTTCAAGTACTTCCTGAAGATTAGAACCCCCGTCGGGCACCCCAGCGGACTTGAGATCTACTCGCTATATCTTCTGTGCGGGCTGTTGCCATGGAACTTCTTCATGGGGAGCGTCACCGGATCCGTGTCGACTCTGGTGGGCAATGGTCCTCTCATCAAGAAGAGCTATTTCCCACGACAGTTGTTGCCGGCTGCAACCGTTGCTTCCACACTTGTCTCCCACCTCATAGAGATGAGCCTGCTCCTTGTGGTGCTTGTCGGCTTCGGTAATTGGCGAGCTCTGATCTTCACCCCTGTCACTCTGGTGATCATCGCCATTACCGCGGTGTTCGCGCTCGGGATGGGTATGACCATGAGTGCCCTGAACGTCTACTTCCGGGACGTGGAGCACTTCATGGGTCTCTTGTTTCTCGTGTGGATGTATCTGACTCCGATCATCTATCCCATCACCGTGATCCCTCATAAGTATCAGGAGATCCTGAAGCTGAATCCAATGACCGACATGGCCCAGAGCTTCCGGGCTGTCCTTTACGACGGAACCTGGCCGGGCGCATTCGAGCTGGGCTATTTCACATTGTGGGCGATCGGGTTCCTCGTCGTCGGTGTTCTGGTTTTCAATCGGCTCGAGCCCCGCTTCGCCGAGGAGCTCTGATGGAGGCGCCGGTCGTCGTCGAGGCCGCGAACGTGTCCAAGAAGTTCCGCCTGGTCAAGGAGCGCAACAACTCGCTCAAGGCCACTATCATGCGGGGCCGCCGTGTCGTAGCCGAGGACTTCTGGGCATTGAGGGACGTGTCCTTCGGTGTCCGCCAGGGCGAGACCTTCGGCCTGATCGGAGAAAACGGATCAGGCAAGAGCACCATGCTCAAGTGCCTGACCAAGATCCTGAGGCCTGACCACGGAACCGTGAGGGTCGACGGGAAGGTTTCGGCGCTGCTCGAGCTCGGAGCCGGGTTCCACCCTGAGCTCTCGGGCCGGGAGAACGTGTTTCTCAACGGGGCGATACTGGGATTATCACAGAAGGAGCTGAAGAGCCGGTTCGATGAAATCGTGGACTTCGCCGGCATTGAAGACTTCATCGATGAGCCGGTCAAGAACTATTCATCCGGGATGTATGTACGCCTCGGGTTCTCCGTTGCCATCAACGTGGATCCGGACGTGCTCTTCGTGGACGAAGTCCTGGCGGTCGGCGACGAAGCGTTTCAGCGCAAATGCCAGGAGAAGTTCACGGAGCTTGGTCACGCCGGTAAGACCGTAATCTTGGTTAGCCACGGGATGTCGGGGGTGCAGTTGCTGTGCGACCGCGTCGCGTGGTTCAGCCACGGGAAGCTAATGAAGGTCGGACCGGCCCGGAAGGTCATCGAGGCCTATACAGAGACGGTCCAGGTCGACCGGCGGACCGATGAGCAAGGCCATGAGCGATGGGGTACCGGCGAGGGCAGGATCGTCAAGGTGGAGCTGGGAAGCCAGAACGGATCCGCGCCCGAACGACTGCACTGTGGATCACCTGCCCGGATCAGGATCCACTACGAGATGGAACAACCGATCGAAAAGCCAGTCTTCGCCTTGTCCGTACGAACGCTCAACGGGTGGGAGGTGAGCGGTCCGACGAGCCGGGACGTCGACTGCGTGCCCGACAAGCTGGAGGGCAAGGGATATGTGGACATCGATTTCGACACCCTCCGCCTGTTGCCCGGAACCTACGACCTTACCGTATCCCTCTATGACTACGGGCTCGTCCACGCCTACGATGTGCGCAAGGAAGTCATGAGATTCGATGTCGGGCGCGGCCCACTTCGCGAGCGGGTGGGTGTCTTTGCCCTGGACGGGCGGTGGAAGGTGGTCCCGGATGGGGACGCTTAGACTTTACGTGACAACCCGCCTCCGTCGAGCGGCCGGGATCGGAGGGCGATGAACTACGAAACCAGCGTTGACAGTGGCTCTGAGAGCTCCCTGTACCGTGACCATACAGATCGATTCGATGTTGATGATGCCCGGCCAGGGGAGGCCGAGGGCGCAGTTGACTCAGATGCCCACCGCCGGGAATTGAACGACTTGCGCGGCCAACTGGCTGAGATTGCCCGTCACCTCGAGTGTGTGGAGCCCCAGCCAGTCGTAGGCGTTGTGTATCGCGAGTCCGGTCCGGCGCCGTTGGAACAGCTGAACATAGCTGTTGTACTTGCAGAGCTACGCCGGCGGCTGACTGGCATCCGGGTGGTGGCATGCGCGGCGACGGGTGACCCGATGACCCTCTTTGATGGAGAGGTTGTTTATCCACTGCTAGCCGCTGAAGGCAGGGAGCTGATCGCGCTCGACTGCTTAGTCTCGTCTGAGCTCGGTTATGAGGAGGCCGCTCACCTCTCGGACCGGTTCGGGGTGCCGGCTCACTATCTTGGATCCGGCTCGAACGGCGGATCGTACGACTCTTTGGCGCTCATCGACCGGGTGCTCGACCGGGCGTTTATCGCGCAGCGCGGTCACTATCTGCGCATCGTCGGAACGGTGCCAGGGGAGGCTCAGTACCTGCTGGCCTCCTTCGATGCCCAGAACCGTTCTGCCACTGAGGTGGCAGCCACGGCCCGGACCACGGATCTGGCACCCGTCGTACTGGCGGACGAGGTCGCACCGACCGACCTGGTAGCCATGGTCGGAGCGGCCGACCTGGTCGTTACGGATCGTCCGGCGGTCGCCGCCCTCTCATCTGGTCTGCTCCAGCCTGTCATTCTCGTTGCCGAGGACGACAGGAAGCGCAAATGGGCCGAGGAGGCTGGAGTTATGAGCGGTACCCCCTCCGATCTCGTGGCGCTCGCAAGCGAGGTGTTCGTGGGCCAGGCCTCCTCGGATCGAGATTCCCTGGTCCGGAGCGTCGATCTCTCGTTGGATGCTCTGGCCGCATCCATTCTGACCGCGCTTGGCGGGCCCATCATGCGGACTGCGGGAGACCGCCTCACCGACCTGGTTGCGCGAGTGCAAATCCTGGAATCGGTCAACGAAGGATTGCGTAGAACCATGGTCCGGGACCGCAGGACGCTGTACGACCGGATCGCCGCGCTCGATGCTGCCAGCGTGGCCGCTGCATCGGTTCCCGCCTCACGCAGCCGCCTTCAGATACATCCGCGCACGGCGGCCGAGGCAGAGATCCATATCGCCCAGCTCAAGGACGAGATCGGGCGGGTCTACTCAACTCGGCTTTTCCGGTACTCGAAGCCGGTGCGAAGGTTCTACGGGCGGGTGCGGTCGTTCGTCCGATGACCCAACCGATAGGTGTCCTCCGTCAGGGGTGGCCCTACGGGGCGGCCGTGATCTCCGCGGCTACAAGCGATCCCTCCGGTTGGCTGATCCTTGGGGAATTGGACGCCAATCCTGGTGAAGCCCCCGAGCCCGAACAGCGGTTGTCCGATCTGCTTCTAGGTCCACTCGGAATCGATGCCGTGGTGCCTGCGACCGGCCCCCCGAGGGATCGCGCCGCCCAATCTGTGAGGGACGTAAGAGTCGCATCGTCCGAAATTCTTGCGGTGCGTGCCTCCATAGTGGCTGCTACTTCAATCGACCCTGACTGCGATGAGCCGGCGGTGGTTGTCGCGGCGGTGCTTGCCCATCTGAACCGGTTCGGCGGGCGGGTGGTGTGCGTTCCTGACTGGACCGCCGGAACCTATCGGGTCGACGTCGAGCGTGCGGATCCTGATCCGTTCCGCATCCTCCTGGTTACCGGCGCGCTGGAATTGCGGTCGGTCAATCACGAGCGCCAGGCGGTGTGGGACCTCATCGAATCCCTGAGCGAACTCCCTCCCGCCGCCCAGGTCACCGTGGTGTCAGCCGAGCGAGCTGTCAATACCGGGTGCGCCATCTCCCTGCGGAGCCGAGGGATCGAGGTCTATGAGGGCCCGATCGATTGGTGGGAATGGTTCAACGACCGTGCCGGCTTCTTCTCGCTCATCGTCCTCACATCGACCGGATTGCACAGCAGCGCACGCAAATGGGCCGACGAGACGCAGCCGGGGGCCATGAAGGTTTTCTTCTGGACCGGACTTCCGTTGAGCGAGGTCAGGGCGCTCGGTCCGATAACCAGGACGGATGACGAGTCCGGCCTCGAACTGGTGGGATCTGCGACTGCGGGAATGATCTCGGCCCTCGGCAGGTGGTCCGATGCCGTCTGGTACGAGTCTCCGGCTGACGCCAACGATCTGTCGTCCTTGGTTCCCGACAAGCCCCTCTTCTGTATCCCCCCGGCCCTCTCACCGTCCTCCGAGGCGGGCGCCGAGGCACCACGGTCGGGCGTCGCGGTAGTCGCTGTCGAAGGCTACGACGTCCTCGCCGGCGACGAGGACAGTGCGATGCGGGTCTTGGAGGTTCTCCTGCCACAGATCAGATGGCGGGACCCCGAGATACATTGCACGGTTGTGTCCGACCGGCCGACACCTGCGCTCGAAGCCGCCGCCCGGATCGCAGGTGCCACGATCGTCCCCTCTACAGAACTCCAACGCGTGATCACTTCGTCTCGTATCCTGGTGGCCGCACACGAGTATGGGACGGGCCAACCGGCCGCCCTCCGCCAGGCCCTGGAGGCCGGAACTCCCATCGTCGCCACTCCTCACGCCGCCGGGAATCTGGACCTCGGCGGATTTCGCCATCTTGCCGTGTGCGAGTCAGACCCCGACCTGGTTGCTCGCTGCTGTCGAATGCTCATGAGCGAGGATTCCAGAGCCGCCTACTACGTTGGCGCGGGCCACCTGCTGGCCGAGCGGTACCGACCGGAAGCCCGTTCAGCTGCTCTAACCGGCGCTCTGGCCTACGCCGGACTAGACGCAGGGCGACCGGAAGACCGATGGCCCTCAGAGGAGCTCTCCCACCGCAAACGCTCCCTGCACCACCCGATGCGCATGAGTCTACGGCCGAGCGGAACGCCGGACTCCCCTCGGTGGCGAGGGTGGGAACCCACTACGGAACGTGAGCGCTATCAACTCTGGATCGAGCGCTTTGGGCCGACGCCCGAAGTCCTCCGGTCGATCCGATTGGAAATAGAGAACCTTGAGCACCGGCCCAGGATCTCCGTCCTTATGCCGGTGTACAACACCGATCGCAGTTTGCTGCTGGAAGCGATCGACTCGGTGCGGGCGCAGATCTACCGCAACTGGCAGTTGTGCATCGCCGACGATGGATCGGATCGAGCCGAGACACGTGAGGTGCTGGCGTCTCTCGCTGGAGATCCCGCCATCGCGGTGGTCGAGCTGGCCGGCTCGAGTGGGATATCAGCTGCGACGAATGCCGCGCTCGGGGGCCGCAGACGGTGACTATGTCACCTTCCTCGATCACGACGACCTGCTGAAGCCGCACGCACTGGCGCAGGTCGCCCGCTGGCTCCATGCCGATCCCACCCTCGATCTCATTTACAGCGACGAGGACAAGGTCGGAGAGGATGGGGAGCTATACGACCCTCATCCCAAACCGGACTATTCCCCCGACCAGCTCATGAACCACAACTACATGAGCCACCTGACCGTGCTACGCAGGTCTTTGCTCGAGGATCTGGGCGGCCTGCGTTCTGAGTACGACGGCAGTCAGGACCACGACCTTATGTTGCGAGTCGCCGAGCTGACAGACCGGGTGGCCCACATTCCCGAGCCGTTATATACCTGGCGAGCCGTGGCCGGCTCAGCGGCCGCCGTTGTGGACGCCAAGCCCTACGCGCTTGAAGCGTCGCGCCGTGCAATCGGCGACGCTATCGGTCGGCGCGGATACGACGGCAGAGTGGACACCACGAAGTTGCCGGGTTGCTACCGGGCCCGGTACGACTTGCCCGGTCAGCCACGGGTATCGATCATCATTCCCACCAAGGACCGAGGGGACATGCTCAGGAGGTGTATAGAGGGAGTACTCGAGCTATCCACCTACCGGAACTTCGAAATCCTGGTCATCGACAATCAAAGTACCGACCCAGCGACCCTCGGGTACCTGGCCAAGGGGCCACTGCGGGTGATCCGCTATCCGCATCGGTTCAACTACGCCCGCATGATGAACTTCGCGGCACGCTCGGTGGACTGCGACGCCTTGCTCTTCCTGAACAATGACACCAAGGTGATCAGCCGCGAGTGGATCGAAGCGCTGCTCGAACACGCCATGCGCCCGGAGGTGGGCGCCGTCGGCGGGCGGCTCTACTTCCCGAACGGCCTGCCGCAGCACGAGGGCATCATGGTGGGCGCCTGGGGTGGGTGGGCCGGCAACATCGACTTCAACGGGTTCTGGAACCGGGGCGACTTGATACGGAACGCAAGTGCCGTCACGGGAGCCTGCACCATGATCCGACCTTCGGTCTACTGGCGGGTCGGCGGCAACGACGAGCGCCTGAGAGTCGCCTACAACGACGTCGACCTGTGCCTGCGCATCCGCCAGGCTGGCTATGAAGTTGTCTATACGCCCTACGCGGAGCTCTACCACTACGAAAGCGCCAGTCGGAGTGGCTACGAGCACCCCATGGACGGCCCCCTTTTCGGGGCCCGTTGGCTTCCACGGGCCACGATCGACCCTTACTACAGCCCGATGTTGAGTGAAACTCAGCCGTTCGCGATAAAGATCTGAGACGGTGAAGGTCGTCATCCTGATTCCCTGCCTGAACGAGGAAGCGACCCTTCCCCTCGTGTTCGAAAAGATGCCGCGCCGGATTCCCGGTGTCGACGAGATCGAGTTTCTGGTGATCGACGACGGGTCGACCGACCGCACGGCAGAGGTGGCACGGGAACTAGGGGTGCACCAGGTCCTGCGGCACAACCGCAACATGGGGCTCGGCGCTTCGTTTCGAGACGGAGTGCGCAAGGCACTGGAGATGGGCGCCGATGTGGTGGTTAACACAGACGGCGACAATCAGTATCCGAGCGAGCGGATCCCGGATCTGGTGCGTCCTGTGCTCGATGGCCGAGCCGACATCGTGATAGCCGACCGCCAGACCCACACCATCGAACACTTCTCGCCACTGAAGAAGCGCCTCCAGAAGTGGGGTAGCCATGTCGTGAACTTCGCGGCCGGCACCGAGTTGCCCGACGCCGCCAGCGGCTTCCGGGCTTATTCGCGCGAGTCGCTCATGAGGCTCAACACGGTCACCCGCTTCAGCTACTGCATGGAGACGATCATCCAGGCCGGGAACAAGCGCCTTCGCATCGAGAGCATCCCTGTCGAGACCAATCCGAAGACCCGCGAGTCACGGCTATTCCGGAGCACTCACGAACACGTACTGAAGTCCGCGGTGACCATTCTGCGCGCCTATATCATGTACCGCCCGTTCACCCTGTTCCTCGGGGTCGGAGGAACGCTGTTCATCCTGGGGCTGGTTCCCTTCGTCCGCTTCCTGATCCTCCTCTGGTTCACCAACAACAACGGGGGGGCCAGCCGCCACGTTCAGTCGCTGGTGATAGGCGGCGTGATCATCCTCGCCGCGTTCATCACCGTATCCCTGGGTGTCATCGCAGATCTCATCCGGATCAACCGCATCCTGATTGAGGATTCGCTGGAGCAGCAGAAGCGGGAACGCTTCGCGAAAGGCCACGCACTCAGCCTGTTTGGTGAGATCACCGTGGGTGCCGCCGGCAGCCAACCAGATCTCTAACGCCCAATCGAACGCTGCTAAGTTCGGCCCTGAATGCCCGCCAACTCCGGCTCAGAGCCAGCCCGTGGGAAGCTGAACGACCCGGAAGGGGCCTCAGCATCAAACTACGCCGACCGGGTCAGAGCATCTCTTAAGGGATTCGAAATGAGCGGGGATGGCGGGACCGATGCCGGGGCCGCACTGCTGGCCGTCGAGAATCTGTCCAACTTCGACGTCGACGTCCCCACCGACTCGGAGGTGCCTGGCGGACGGCTGGCCAAAGATGCTGTCCGCCGGGCGACCAGGTGGTACCTGCTCCACCTGAGCAGGCAGATAACGGCGTTCGCCCACGCGGTGGCCCATCTGGAGGGCATCACGCTCAAGCAGGCCGTTCGCCTCGAGCGGGACTCGCTGAACCTCCAGGAGAGGGTCGACCGCCTCGAGGAGCGCCTGGAGCGCCTCGAACGGGGCGAGTCCCTCGACACGTGAGGGTCGATCAGTTCGTTCCCAGCTTCGTCAGGCACGACGCCATCGGGAACCACGTCGTCCAGGTCCGGGCGGCGTTGCGCTCGTCGGGCCTAGACAGCGAAATATTCCACGACATCGTGGATCCCCGGCTGGTACGGCAGGGCCGTCATTATCTCGACTGCGATCCCAAGCCGTCCCCCGATCGCCTGATCCTCTACCACGCTTCCACTCAGTCCCGTATGGTTTCCTGGCTTCAGGAGGCAGCTGCCAATGGGCAGGCCGTCGCGGTCGATTACCACAACATGACGCCGGCTGAGTACTTCTGGAGATGGGACCCGGGAGCTGCGGAGCAGATGGTGGAAGCCCGGCAGGAGCTCGCCGCTCTGGCCAAATCGACCCGGCTGGGCCTGGCCGACTCACAGTACAACGCATCGGAGCTGGCGCAGCTCGGCTATCCGGGTGTCACGGTCGCACCTCTCCTGGTGAACCTGGCCAGCTATCGGGTTCGCCCGAATCGCATGGCTACGGTGTCGCTGTCCCGCCGGAAGGCCAAGAGCGGATCCTGGTGGCTGTTCGTCGGCAGATTTGCTCCCAACAAGTGCCAGCATGATGTCATCGCGGCGTTTGCGATGTACCGTCGCCATTTCGATCGCCAAGCCCGGCTGACACTGATCGGCAGCCCGAGTCCCCTCAAGTATCGCCGGGCCCTTCAGAGTTTGGCAGCCGACCTCCAAGTATCCGACGCCGTCGAGTTCCACGGCGCCATGCCGTTCGCCCGCCTCCTGGCCTACTACCGGGCGGCCGACGTCTTCGTCTGCATGTCCGAGCACGAGGGATTCTGCGTGCCCATACTCGAAGCCATGGAACTGGGTGTGCCCGTCGTCGCCTTCGACGCCGCCGCCGTCGGTGAGACTATGGGCGGGGCCGGTGTCCTGCTGAAGGACAAGGACCCGACCCTCGTGGCCCGCGAGGTACACGATCTGCTGGACGATCCCCATGCCAGGTCCGCGGTGGTCAGGGGGGGTTCGGCCCGGGCCCACGACTACACGCTCGCCTCCACTACCCCGCGTTTCCTTGCCGCCCTAAGTGGATGGAGGAGCGCGACCCCTTAGACTGGCCCGAATGAGAGTTCTCGTCGTTCTGCCCACCTACAACGAGGCAGAAACGATCGAGGAGGTGCTCCGGCGAGTCCGCCAAGCCTGCCCCGAAGGTCGGGTGCTGGTCGTAGACGACGGCAGCCCGGACGGCACGGCTGACCTGGCCGAGAAGGTGGGTGAGGCGTGGGGGGCTATAGAGGTCATGCGCCGCGATGGCAGGCGGGGTCTTGGCTCGGCCTATCGGGCCGGCTTCGCCTGGGGTCTCCGCGAGGGAGCCGAAGCCCTGGTCGAGATGGACTCGGACCTGTCCCATGACCCCGGAGCCCTGCCCACGCTGGTCGAGGCCCTCGCGGACCACGATCTGGCCATCGGGTCCCGCTACGTCCCGGGCGGAACCATTCCGAACTGGCGGCTTCACCGAAGGCTTCTGTCGAAGTTCGGCAACGTGTACTCATCCGTCATGCTGGGCGTGCCTGTTCGGGACATGACGTCGGGCTTCCGTGTGTACCGGGCGGAGTTGCTCAAATCGATGGACATCGAGACGGTGAAGGCTGACGGTTACGGCTTTCAGATCGAAATGACCTATAGGGCCGCCCAGCGCGGCGCCCGCATCGTCGAGGTCCCGATCAGCTTCGTGGACCGGGAGCTGGGACAGTCGAAGATGTCGAGCACCATCGTCGTAGAGGCGC
Organism: uncultured Acidimicrobiaceae bacterium; assembly: GCA_963851245.1. Lineage (GTDB taxonomy): Bacteria > Actinomycetota > Acidimicrobiia > Acidimicrobiales > Palsa-688 > CAWKOH01. Next base: position 542,628 of record CAWKOH010000002.1, read on the forward strand.
TGTTCCTGGTGACCCGATGGGGCATCGGCCGTCTGCTGTCCCGAGCACGGGCTGGCTCCGGTCGGCAGGTCGAGCCAGTTTGATCTCATCGACGTCAGTCATAGTTGTCTCGTACCGGCCGGGTGGCTGGCTAACCAACTGTGTGGAATCGATCGTTGGTCAGGCGGACGAAGTCGTGCTCGTGGACAACGGATCCGCCGGCGAGGAAGCTTCTCGGGTGGGCAGGTCGCTGGGTGTTCGAGTAGTTCGCTCTGACGCGAACGTCGGTTTCGCAGGAGGAGTGGAGCTCGGACTCGCTCAGGCCCGTGGTGACCTCGTAGGGCTGATAAATGACGACGCCGTAGCCGGCCCCAACTGGCTGGGCGCCGCCGCGAGGGTGCTGGCCGACCCGTCCGTGGCAGCAGTGACTCCCAAGGTGCTACTCGCCGGATGGTTCGCCGAGATCGCAGCTCCCAGGCAGCGCTTGGTCACCGTGCAGGTCGGTGGGCGAGACGTGCTGGATCAACTCGTCGGTGCGGGAGTCGAGATAACGAACACCACCGCGCCAAGCGGAACCGGGGACAATTGTAGATGGGCTACTGGTCGCCGGCCCTTCTACGTACCGGTCACCGGACCTGATGCCACCGAACCCGTCCTCATCAACGGTGAAGGATTGAATACGGGTCCCATAGTGAGAATCGTCAACCATGCCGGTTCGTTTCTGCGGGCTTACGGCGCAGCAGGAGAGTACGGCCGGGGCGCTCCGGACGATGGGCGCTTCGACGCCCAGGAAGAACGGTTCGGGTTCAGCGGCACCGCACCGGTATTCCGGGCACAGACCCTGAAGCGGATTGGGGGCTTCGCCCTGAAGTTCTTCGCCTACAACGAGGACACTGACTGGTGCTTGAGAGCTCGCTTGGCCGGGATGAGAGTGGTGTACGATCCGGCCGCCACCGTCACTCACCTGTTGTCCGCCACCAGCGGTGGACCGGAGGCGCCGATGGTCCGCTTCCTGCATGAGCGCAACGCCCAACTGTGCCTGCTCCGTAATGCACCGGCAGGAGTCGCCGGTCGGAATTTCCTCGGCCGCCTGGCCCGGCACCCCGCCGACCGAGTGAGCCGATCGACCGTGTCCTTGCTGCCCTGGGCCGTCTCGAGCCGCCTGACGGCGCGGAGGAGCTGGGTCGCCACACCGCGAGAGGTGTGGAACGCGTGGGCCGAGCGGGACCTGCACTGGGAGGACGGCCCGGCCCGCCGGTCATAGTGGACGGCCGGATACCCCCGGGAGGCGCGTCACGGGCCTAAAGATTGATTGCGCGCCGGTCGATCTCCTAAGCTGGGACGCGCTCCCGGGCGGGGGTTTTACCACGAGGAGTTTTTCCGCGTGCGACGATTGATGACGGGGATCTGCCTGCTCACGCTGCTGGTAGGAGTGCCTATAGCCAGGACCACACCGGCGGCAAGCGCATCGTCCCTTCCTTCCTCCCTCAACCTCGAGGGTCACGGCTGGGGCCACGGCCGGGGCATGGGACAGTACGGCGCTCTCGGCTACGCCTCCGCACCGTACAACTGGAACTACGGGCAGATCATCGGGCACTACTACGGCGGCACCAAGTTGGTAACAGTCGCCAACCGCACCATCAACGTCAACCTGACCGAGCTCTCTGGAGCCAGCTCCATCGAGGTGGCAGCGGCATCGGGAACCCTCATGATCGCTGCCGGCAGCAACCCGGCGAAGGCCGTTACGAGCCCATGGACGGTCAGTCGCGGCAGCCTCAACACCATTATCACGACCAGCAACGGCTCCGACGTCATCGTCTACAGCGCCGCTTTCCCGTCCGGGCACCGGTACTTCCAGGGCCAAATACTCATGGCTGCCGCCCCCGCGGTCGTCTGGAACGTGGTTCCCCTGGAGGAATACGTCGACGGAGTGGTGCCTCGCGAATCGCCGGCCAGCTGGCCGGCAGCAGCGTTGGAAGCCCAGGCGGTGGCGGCCCGATCGTACGCTCTGGCCTATCTGGTCGACACCGGCAACCCCGCCATATGCGACACCACTGCCTGTCAGGTCTACGGCGGTGATCCCACACAGTACGGGCCCGAGTCCGCCACCTTCTACCAGCAGAGCGACGCCGCGGTGGCCGCCACGGCCCTCGGTGTCCTCGAGTGCAACACCGACGCCGCGTGCGGGGCACCGACGCAGATCGCCCTGACCGAGTTCTCGTCCTCCACCGGAGGCTATACCGCGGGAGGGGCGTTCCCGGCGGTGCCGGACCTGGGTGACGCCACTCCGTCCAACCCGAATCATGTCTGGACCGCGGCCCTGTCGACCGCTGGTATACAGGCCGCCTTCCCGTCGGTCGGGACTCTCGAGTCGGTGGCTGTCACCGGCCGCAACGGGCTGGGAGATCTCGGCGGCCGGGTGACCCAGATGGTCCTCTCTGGCACGGCGGGCCAAGTGACTATCACCGGCGACCAGTTCGCCGCCGCCATGGGCCTCAAATCCGACTGGTTCGCCTTCAGCCCCTTCGGTTTCACGCGCGTGTCGGTGGGTTCCGACGGGACGGTATGGATACTAGGCACCAACCCCGTAAATGGTGGTTACGGCATCTATCGCCTAATGGGCAACGGCTGGCAGAACGTGGCCGGAGGAGCCGTCGTCATCGCGGTCGGGCCCACCGGGAACCCCTGGGTCGCCAACTCGCGTCATCAGATCTATCAGTGGACAGGCACCGGCTGGGCCCTCGCTGCGGGCGCTGCGACTGATATCTCGGTGGGTTCCGACGGGGCCGTATGGGCAATCGGCACCAAGCCCGTATCTGGCGGCTACGGCATCTATCGCCTAATAGGCAACAGCTGGCATCAGGCGGCCGGAGGAGCCGTGGCCATCGCGGTCGGGCCCACCGGTAGCCCCTGGGTCGCCAACTCGCGTCATCAGATCTATCAGTGGACAGGGACCGGCTGGGGCCTCGTTGCCGGCGGTGCGACTGATATCTCGGTGGGCTCCGACGGGACGGTGTGGGTAGTCGGCACCAACCCCGTATATGGCGGCTACGGCATCTATCGCCGAATAGGCAACAGCTGGCAGAACGTGGCCGGAGGAGCCGTCGCCATAGCGGTCGGGCCCACGGGGAACGCCTGGGTCGTCAACTCGGCTCATCAGATCTATCAGTGGACAGGTACCAGCTGGGCTCCGGTTGCCGGCGGCTGAAATGGCAGAGGCTGGGCCATCTGCGAATGCTCGTTGCCTCGGGTGGAGTGATTTACCAGTACGGTAGCGCCCCTTACTGCGGCGATCCTCTGAACACCTACGACTGAGGTCCGCTCATGCGAAGGCTCTCGACGGAGCGCCGTCGGTCTCTTATCCTGCCTTTAGCGCAACCAGGTCGGCGTCGACCATCATCCGGACCAGATCCTCGAATCCGGTATCGGCCTTCCACCCGAGTCTTTCAGTTGCCTTTCTCGGATCACCGATGAGAAGGTCCACTTCAGCCGGCCGGAGGAACTGCGGGTCGACGACCACGTGGTCCTCCCAGTTGAGGCCGACCTGGTCGAAAGCGATCTGGCAGAGCTCACGAACGGGATGGGTTTCGCCGGTGGCGATGACGTAGTCAGTTGGTTCGTCTTGTTGGAGCATGAGCCACATGGCGTAGACGTAGTCGACGGCGTAGCCCCAATCCCGCTGGGCGTCGAGGTTGCCGAGCGGAAGCGTCTTCTGCAAGCCGAGCTTGATGGCGGCAGCGCTGAAGGCCACCTTTCTGGTCACGAACTCCAAACCCCGGCGCGGGCTCTCGTGGTTGAACAGAATGCCGGAGCTGGCGTGCAGGCCATAGCTCTCCCGGTAGTTGACGGTGATCCAGTGGCCGTAGCACTTGGCCACCCCATACGGACTGCGCGGGTAGAAAGGCGTCCGTTCTGACTGAGGAACTTCCACCACCTTGCCGAACATCTCGCTCGAACTAGCCTGATAGAAGCGGATCGAAGGGTCGACGAGCAGTATGGCGTCCAGCAATCGAGTAACTCCGAGCGCGGTCACCTCCCCTGTCAGGATGGGCTGGCCGAAGGATGTCTGCACGAACGACTGGGCGGCCAGGTTGTACACCTCGGTCGGACGGTGATCGCGAAGGACCCTGATCATGGACGCCTCGTCCATCAGGTCGGCCGGCACCAGCGTGAGGCGGTCTACCAGGTGCATGATGCGCTCGAACGTCACCGTGCTCGTCCGCCGGTGCAGACCGATCACCTCGTAACCGCGAGCCAGCGAGAATTCTGCCAAATAGGAGCCGTCCTGGCCGGTGATCCCTGTGATCAGAGCTTTGGGAGCCATCTATACATTCTGGCCGAGATCGGCACCTGTGTCAGACCATACGGGCTGCGGCTGAGGACCTCGGACAACCAGACCGGATGGTGTGCCATGGCCAGCATCTCGCGGTCACCCCGACTGTCGCCGTAGGCCCAGACCTCGACGGGGCCCGAGCCCAGCGTATGTGCCAGTAGCAGGGCCTTCTGAGCGGCCCTCACGTTTCGTCCATCGATACGCCCGGTCAGCAGTCCGGCTGTCCCGACCTCCAGTCGGGTGGCGATCACGTGGTCAAATCCGTTCAAGCGGCCAAAGGGCTCGAGATAAAGAGCGAGGGAGGCCGATACCAGAATCCGTTGGTGACAGCGGCTGTCGTGCCAGCGCATACTCCGGACCATCTCGGGCCGGATCCGCTCAGTGAGCTCAACAGCGAAGGCTTCGCCTGTCGCAACGGCGTGATCGGCAGGTATGCCGCGAACGGCCCGGATCAGCAACGCCGACTTCGATCCGTCTCGTCCCGCTCGGCCGTATCCCGCCAGCATCGAGGGCGCGGCTCGCAGGAGCGCAGCCGCAAAGCGATCGCGACCGAGCAAACGGGTCAAGTAGTCAGGGAGACTGGTCCCTCTTACGAGCGTCCCATCGAAATCGAATGCCGCGACTCGCCGAGCCTCCGCTGTCACGGCTGGGTCCGTCGTCACTACCTGCGAAGCCCGACGTAGGGACGCCGCCCGGCTGGAATGTCGATTCGGCGGGGATTGGTTCTGTCCCGCTCGGAAAGGACCGGATCGGTGATTCCCCAGTCGGCCGCGATGTCAGGGTCGTCCCAGGCCACGCCGAGCTCGTCCTCCGGGTTGTAGTAGCTGTCCACCAGGTAAGTGATCGTCAGATCGGTCAACGACGCAAAACCGTGAGCCACTCCTGGTGGGATGAACACGCCCCGGCAGTTCTGCTCGCTCAGTTCGAGGTGCTCCGTCGCCCCTTCGGACTTCGATCCCTCTCGCAGATCGTGGAGCACCACCCGAGCCACGCCGCGGGGGCACAGCCAGTAGTCGGCCTGGTGCAGGTGATAGTGGAGACCCACGATGGCACCCGCAGCCTTGTCCGAGCGGTTCCCCTGCACCATCTCGCGGCCCAAAGGAAACCACGAGCGGCGGTAGGTCTCGTAGAACCGTCCCCGCTGATCACCGTGTCCTTCCGGATCCACGGTCCATACGTCGGCGATGATGTCTGACTGGGCGATGGTCGGCACGGCTGCCAGGCTACCCGTGGCGCTTTTGGGTCTGAAGCCAGCCTTATCAGTTGACCTGCTCGGCGGGCTCAACGCACCTTTGCAGACCGCTTGGGCGGGTGCTACAAACAGCCATGGTCAGGCTTCCCTCCGACGGTGGCGGATTGCCGTCGAGCGTGTGCGTCTACTGCGGGTCGTCCCTGGGTGGATCCTCGGATTTCGCCGACGCAGCCAGTGAATTGGGCGCCGTCCTGGCTGGCCATGGGATCACGCTCGTCTACGGCGGCGGGAGCGTCGGGCTGATGGGCGTGCTGGCCGACGCCGCTCTCGAAGGGGGAGGCGACGTGGTGGGCGTGCTGCCCAGGGGATTGTTCCGGCGCGAAGTCGCTCACCTGGGTGTAACCAGGTTGATCGAGGTCGGGTCCATACACGAGCGCAAGCAGCGGATGTTCGAACTATCCGACGCCTTCGTGGCGCTGCCCGGCGGGTTGGGCACGCTGGAGGAGCTGGCGGAGATAGCGACCTGGGCCCAGCTGGGCCTTCACCGCAAGCCCATCCTCACCGTGGACATCCGGGGCTACTGGTCGCGACTGCACGCCCTGCTAGCCCACGGTGTCGATGAGGGATTCCTGAAGGCGACGAACCTGGCCCTGATTGCCAACGTCGGGTCCGTGGACGAGGTGCTCGACGGTCTGCGGTCCTACGCCCCTCCGGTAGAGGAGAAGTGGGTCGACCTCGACCAGATCTGATGGTCGCCGCTCCCGCCAAGACCGGTTGGTAGCGGGCGGTCAGGTCAAAGGGCTACCGGTGGGTTTTGGCACCTGCACCCCGTTGTATCCGGGCGGCGGCTGGTCGGCGGGGCAGGCCCCGGGGGGATCGTCGTACCTGTGACTCCGGGTCCAGGCGCCGAACTCCCAACCCGGTCTCATGGCGGGCAGGTGCAGCTGCGCGGTCAGGTCCTCGGTGATCAGCGCCCCGAACTCCGCCGCCCCGTACGGGCAGAAGTGGGTGTTGTCGAGCTTTCGAGCTCGAATCCATTGGCCGGTTATGGTCCTGAACCAGGTGTAGTAGTGCCCGTCCGGGGCGAAGAGCTCATCAGTGGTGAGGTAGAGGGCGTGCCCCGGAAATGCCTGCACGGCCTGGCGGGCCTCTGCGTCCCAGTCGTCCTGCACCGTGGTCTGCTTCACAAAGGCGGCGTTGCGGGCGGCGACATCACTGACCGCGGTCGCGGGCCCCGTCTGGGGGAACTGCAGGAGCACCACCGCTTCCACCCCGTTGCCGGGCGTGAGCAGCTCTCGCATGGCGCCCTCGAGCTGCCGGAGGTAGGCGCCGGGGGTTTCGCTCGCCGCCTGGTCGTCCCAGGACCATGTCCCGATCACGATCTGGGGGTGGTAGGTGGCGATGTCTTGCCTGGCCGCGACGGGCCAGCCGGGGTCGTCGGTCAGCCCCCACCCGGGGAAGGACGAGTTGAGCACCACCTGCATATCGCCGGTCGCCTGGAGCGCCGCTTGCACCCCCAAGGAAGCGTCCTGCATGACGCTGTCGCCCAGGATCCAGACCCGATAGGGGTCAGCCGGCGACGCCGACGGGACATCCAGCGGGGTTTCTCCCGGCGGGAGGGGGGAACGCTGTAGGGCGGACAGTGACACCGTGGCCGAGGGCGCCTGCTGCGGCCCGACCGTCCCCCCGACGATCAGGACAGCAGTGGCGCCGAGGCCGGCCAGGGCGAAGCTCGGAGCGGGTAGGCGCAGCCGCCGCCTCAAGCTGCGCCAATCAGCCCGGCGGAGGGGACGCTCGACCAGGTAGTAGCTTCCGCAGGCGGCCGCGACCATGGCCGCGAGCCGTGCCATGAGCAGTTCTGCTCCCGACAGCCCGGTGTTGTCCTCCGTCATCAGCACGATCACTGGCCAGTGCCAGAGGTACAGGCTGTAGGAGATCAGGCCCACCCAGCACACCGGGCGCAGGGCCAGGACTCGGGAGACGGGGCTCTGGGGGGAGCGAACGCTACCGACGATGATGAGCCCTACGCAGAGGGCAATCCCCACCAACCCCCCGTCCCACACCCACCACGGTGGACCACCGGACCACCAGACTCCGGCGCCCACGCCGATCACCCCCAGAGCGGCGAGTACGGACCAGACCCGCCGGCGGGAGGTCGCCACACCGGGTTGTGTGGTCGCCACACCGGGTTGTGTGGTCGCCACACCGGGCGGCCACAGCATGGCCACCGCGCCGCCCAAGAGCAGTTCCCAGGCGCGGGTGTCGGTCCCCAGGTAGGCCCGGTTAGGGTCGTAGATGTGGGCGGCTACCCCCATCCAGGTCGCCGAGAACACCGCCAGCGTCAGGGTGCCGGCAATCAGGGCCCGCCGTGGGTGGCGGATCCACGGTGATCTGGTGACGATCAGCAGGACTCCCAGGAGCAGTGGCCAGATGAGGTAGTACTGCTCCTCTACCGCCAGCGACCACATGTGGAGCAGAGGGGTGGGAGCGTTGAACTGGGCGAAGTAGCTGTGCCCGGCATGGATTTCCTGCCAGTTGGCGGTATAGAAGAGGGTGGACAGGGCGGGGGTACGGAGCTGGGCCGGAACCACGCCCGAGCCGCCAAGCCAGGCGTACAGCGACAGCGTCAGGAGCAGCAACAGGACGGCGGGCAGCAGGCGCTTGGCTCGGCCCCCCCAGAAGGCCGCCAACCGGCCCGACGGCCCTCCGTGCGACAGCAGGATGGTGGTGATCAGGTAACCGGACAGTACGAAGAAGATGTCGACGCCGACCCACCCGCCGGGGAGATACCCGAGGTGGTAGGCGATGACCGCGCAGATGGCGACGGCGCGAACCCCATCCAGCTGGGGCCAATATTCCCTGGATGCCACGCTGACTCCAGTCTGGCAGGGATACCGACCGGGCGGTCCGCGCCGTCCGGCGCTTGCCTCCCTGTGGGCGCCCCGGCCCGATCACCTAGTGTGACGTCGAACGAGCCTGCTCGACCCTCCCGTGTATCAGGCGGGTGGTCCGGTTGTTCGGCTGGGAACTCCATTTCGACTCGAGGAGGGTGTATGCGGATCGAGGACATCGAGTACACGGTCGGGGGGAGCCGGATGCTGGGGCATCTGGCGATCGACGATGAGCGACCTGGCACCCGGCCCGGCGTGCTCGTATGTCACGAGGGTCCCGGGCTCGACGAGCACGCCAAGGCGAGGGCCGAGCGGCTGGCCGGCCTCGGTTACGCGGCCTTCGCTCTCGACTACCACGGTGAGGGAAAGCCCCTGGGCCGGGACGAGATGATGGGCCGTCTGGGCCAGTTGATGGGCGACCCGGACAGGATCAGGGAGCTGGCCGGCGCCGGTTTGGCGATCCTGCTCGGGCAGGCCGAGGTCGATCCCACCAGATTGGCGGCGATCGGCTACTGCTTCGGAGGGACGATGGCGCTCGAACTGGCCCGAAGCGGCGCAGACATCTCGGTTGTGGTCGGCTTCCACTCGGGCCTGGGGACGCAGCGGCCAGCGCGAGCCGGCGAGGTCAAGGCGGGGATCCTGGTATGCATTGGTGCCGACGATCCGATGGTGCCGGCCGAACAGCGGGCTGAGTTCGAGCAGGAAATGCGGGCGGCCGAAGTCGACTGGCGTATGAACCTCTATGGGGGAGCCGTGCACAGCTTCACCAACCCCAATGCCGAGTTGTCGGGCTTCCCGGGGGTCGCCTACCACCAGCCGACCGACGAGCGGTCCTGGAGGGCCATGCTCGATTTCTTCGATGAACGGTGGGGCCGGATCTGAGCGGCCCTTCTTCCGCGCAACTGCCCCAGCACTGATTCACGGGAGCTCCCCGCGACATGACACCCGCGGTCATCGTGGTCGCGACTACCGAAGATCAGCTCCCGGGGGCCACGGCCTACCTCCGCCAACTGGGCCTGACCGCCCGCGGCGTATCCGCTCCGAGCGGTGCTCGTCGCCTCCTGCTGGCGCCCGTCGACGATCAGCAGGCGGCGGCCCGTTCTGTCTCCCGACTTCGGGCGGAGGGCTGGATGGCCGTACTGCGGCCCGCCGGCGGCCCCCAGCTGGAGGCGTGGACGCGCCACACCCGTCCGGTCCGCATCAGTGAGCGGCTCACGCTGTGCTACCCGTGGTCAGAGCACGACCGCCGCGGCCTGTCGAACGTGCTCGAGCTCGACCCGGCCGGCGGTTTTGGAACGGGCGGGCACCCCTCGACACGATTGCTCCTCGACGAGCTGGTGGCTCGCCTCGGGGGCGGGGAGCGGGTCCTCGACGTGGGGTGCGGAAGCGGCGTGCTCGCCCTGGCGGCGCTCCGGCTCGGCGCCTCCAGGGCAGTGGCGGTCGACGTCGACCCGCACGCGGTCGAGGCGACCCGGCACAACGGCGCCCTGAACGCCCTGGAGGGTCAGCTGGAAGCCACCACTCCGCCGACCACTCGGATCGTTGGCGTCTTCGATGCCATATTGGCGAACATCGGGTGGGCTGCGCTGGTCGATCTGGCTCCGGAGCTCAGAAGGTGGCTGGCACCCGGGGGCTGGCTGGCGGTAAGCGGCATCTCCCCGGCTCACTGCTCCCGGGTCACAGCGTCGCTCCGTCCCTTGGAGACGATCGAGGTGCGAACGTGCAGCGAGTGGGCGGCGCTGGTTTTGGCACATCAGACCTGAGAGGCGGTCGTACAGGCAGCCCTCGAACGAGGAATGCGGCCGAGAGTGCGGCTGCGACATACTGGCCCGATGGCCGCCTCCGCCCAGGTTTGCTCGCATTCGGCCCAGTGACGCCCATCGCCCTGGTGCACGGGGGTGGTTTCGGCGCATCCTGCTGGGATCTGCTCATGCCCCTCCTGGAGACTCCCGCTGTCGCAGTCGACCTTCCGGGCCGGGGTCGGCGTCCGGCCCCCCTGCTCGAGGTGACCTTCTCGTCCTGCGCCGAGGCTCTGAGGGAAGACGCGGACGCGGCCGGCTTCGACAGGTTCGTACTGGTCGGTCATTCACTGGCCGGCTGCTCCATGCCGGCCATGGTCGACCTCTTGGGTCATCGAGTCAGCCATATGGTGTTCCTCGCCTGCACCGTGCCCGAGGACGGTACGGCCTGCCTGGATACCCTCGATCCCGAGATCCGCGCTATGGCCGCGGACTTCCCACGAGCCGGCGAGCTCGGCGTTCTTCCCCGAGAGGCGGCGGCGGCCATGTTCGGCAACGACCTGGACGACGACCAGCTCGAATGGTGCGTCAGCAGGATGGTGCCCGAGGCCCCCCGGCTCGTCAGTGATCCGGTCGACCTCAGGCCGTTCCGGCGCCCGATACCACGCACATGGATCCTGACCTTGCACGACGCCGTGGTTCCTCCAGCCAAGCAGGAACGATTCGCGAAGAATGTCGGGGACACCCCGATCGTCCCTCTCGACGCCGCCCACATGAGCATGATCAGCCGCCCCGCCGAGACGGCGGCACTCCTGAACGAGATCGGCCGCACGGCTTCCTGAGACCGACACTCCAGGCAGGCCGATCAGCCGGTGCGGGATGATGAAGACATGACTTGGACTGTTCCGTTACCGGGTCAGGTGGATGGACCCCTGTCCGGAGACGAGCTCCCAATGCTCGTCGCCGACTTGAACTGGCAACGGACCACGTTGTTCAGAATCTGCGCCGGGTTGAACGGCCACCAGCTGGCCACCCGGGCTTTGCCCCCGTCACGACTGTCGCTGCTGGGTTTGGTGAGGCACATGACGAAGGTCGAGCGGGTCTGGTTCAGGCAGCGCGTGGGCCGGGAGGACGTGCCCGCCCTGCACGGAGGGCCCGGCGATCCGGCCGACTTCGAGGAGATCGATCCGGCTGCCGCGGAACGGGAGGTGACCGCACTGGAGGAGGAGTGGCGGCAGGCCGACGCCGCCGTATCCCGCTGCAGCCTGACGGATACCTTCGAACTGCGCGGCGAGCAGTGGTCGGTCCGCATGGTGTACCTCCACCTGATCGGCGAGTACGCCCGTCACAACGGCCACGCGGACCTGCTCCGCGAGCGGATCGACGGCGTCACGGGTCGCTGAAGTCCGCCGCGGGGCCTTACCGGCCAGGTGGACGCACCAGTGCGGGTGGGAGGATTGTAAGGCGGTCGATGATGGCCGCCTGAACCTGGGCCTGCGTCACGAAGATGGCGTCGGAGAGATTGGCCGAGCGGAGGTCCGCGCCCCGGAGGTCAGCCCCGAGCAGGTCGGCCAGCCGAAGGTCAGCGCTCCGAAGGTCCGCCCGTATGAGACAGGCGGAGCGGAGGTCCGCTCGCCTGAGGTCCGCTCGTTCGAGGCGCTGCCCGGCGAAGTCGGCGCCTCGAAGGGACGCCCCGACCTCATCGCCCCGGAGGGCCCGGCTCACCCGCTCCAGCAGTGCAGCGGCATCGCCTCGCAAGACTCCAGCGTCGAAGTCAAGCAGATCGTCAGGCCCAGCCTGGGCCGCCTCCTGCGTTCGCTTCCGGAGCTGAGAGACCTCATCACGCAAAGTCCCCGTCGCGAGCCGATCGGATGCTTCCTCCAGGTACCAGAGGATCTCGTGGAGTAGCCGGAGCATCCCGAACGACTGGAACATCGCATGAGCGACGGCCTGATCGTTTCGCCATGTCCGCTGCTCGAAAGCGCGAGAGGTGCGCTGGCCGGCCCCGAAGCAGTCGAAGGCGGCGCAGCCGTAAAACCCGTTGGGGCGAAGGCGGTCGTGGATCCGGCAGCGGTAGTCCGTCGCCAGATTGGGGCAGGGCTCGCCGGCGGGTTTGTGAATGGGAGAGTCGGCTGAGACTTCGAAGCCAGGCGCCACGCAGCAAAGCGCCACGCAGGCGCTGCAGTCCGCCCGCAAGTCCATCCGGCCAGTGTCGTCGAACATATTGACGACATATTTCCTGATCCGGACGCGTCGATCACAGATTCAGGATCTGATGGATGTTGGCCTTGACCGGGCGCAAGAAGCACAGGTGCGACTACTGGCGGTGAGCGGCCTCGAGGGCGGCGACGTCGGCGACCAGGTTGCCGAGAGCCAGGTTGATATCAGCGGTGTGGTAGCCCCAAGTCGGCCCGAGGGAGGCGGTGACCACTGGGCGGTTGTCGCCCGGGGTCTTGACGGTGTTGACCTGCAGCCACGTGGCGCCGTCGGCGCTGTCACAAGAGGCGGTATACAGGTCGGGATAGGTGACCCACGGGACCGGACCCGCTTCCGGGAAGTAGGGCGAAAGGACGGCCGTACCGCCCCCGATGGCGGCCGGATTGACGCACGCCACCTGCTGGCCCGCTGTGGTGAGCTGCAGGGACTGCAGGCTCACTCCGGAGCCGGGACGCCCGAAAAGGGAGTTGGCCGGGGGCTGGGACCCGAAGGTCGAGTAGGCAATTGCGCAACCGGCCACCGAGGTGGAGGTGCAGAGTGGGATGTTCTTGAAGGTGGCGCCAACAGTCTTGCCGGTGGGGACCTGGAGATTGCCTCCGGCCAGGATGGCCGTGACCAGCTGTTGCCGCACCGACGGGTCGGGATCGATCTGGTCGGCGATGAGCCTTATGAGCATGGCCGCCCCCTGGGAATGGCCGATGAGGATAAATGGTCGCCCGGCGTTGATGTGCTGCAGGTAGTACTGCCAGTCGGATAAGAGGCTGTCATAGGCAGTGTTGATCGCGGCTAATCCGCCGGTGATCAGGCTCGATAGGGTCACCTGCCGGTACATCGGAGCCCACACCCGGCAGACCGACGAGAACCTGGCGGCCTGGGCCGTGGCCGCCGCTATCTCAGCCGGCTGGATGGTCAGGTCGGCGTTGGGCCCCTGCTCCGTACTGACCGTCGGATATACGTAGAAGCAGTCGAAAGGCGGGCTGGTCGCGGCCGAAGCTGACTGCCGCGAACGAGCGCGAGAAGCGGTGACAACGGTGGCGTCCAGGTCAGACGCGGCAGGGATCGGGGGAAGTCCCGGGCCGGCACAGCCACACTGGGGTGGCGGCGGTAGCACCTGAGGTCGTGACCGTTGACCTCGGCGGCTGGGAGGTGGCGGCGGTGTCGCTGGGTGCAGACTTCTTCGGACTCGAGCTACATCCGGCGACTAGCAACACCACCCCGGTGACCGCCATCGACAGGCGCAAAGCCGCCCTCACGTTGAAGCTCCGCCACACACGGCTAACTATCTACCACGGGTGCGAGGGCGAAGACTGGACGCTGCCACGTCTGACCTCCAGGAGTTCAGCTAGACCGGGCTCGGCTTAGCCTGCCTCAGGACCGCCGCCGCTACGGTACAGGCGGGATAATGGCGCAGACGTCGACGAGCGAAAGGGAAGAATCGTGGAGGTCAGCGATATCATTGCTCGGGAAGAAATAAGGGATGTCGTCAAGCGACTGGCACGCGGAACCGATCGGCTCGACGCCGAGATGATGGCGTCCTGTTACCATCCAGATGGCTTCGACGACCACAATGCGTTCCGAGGATCGGGCACGGAGTTCGCGGCGTGGGTGTGTGAGGTCCTGCCCACGTTTGCGGCGACTCACCACTTCATTGCCGATCCTGACATAAAGCTGAGCGGTGATGTGGCCCAGGTGGACACCTACTGCATCGCCCACCATGTCGGCAAGGACACCGACATGGTGCTCGGTCTTCGGTATGTGGATAGGTTCGAAAAGCGAGAGGGTCGCTGGCTGATAGCGCGTCGCGTCCGTGCCTTTGATTGGCACTACGTGATCCCCTTCGACCCGAGCAGAGGCTTCCAGTTCGAAGCGGACTTCACGCTCGGTCGCAGAGATCGGTCAGACATCACCTATTCGGGGGCATAGACGCGCGGTGCTCCTGGCGTGGTTACTCGAAGATGATCGGCATTCCGAGAATGGTCGGCATCATCTCCTCAATGGGCGTATGGAGATTTGAGGTCGACGAAGTCGGCGACAGCCACCAACGCGGTATCGAAGTCCGACTCACTCAGGAACACCCCGAGCGAGGGTTCGGCCGCAATGACCGCTTGCCAGGTCTCGCCAGGATCCAGGCCATCCAGGATGGTCTCGGCGTGCGAACAGAACGTCGCCGCCAGATCCGGATCGAACTGCGACCCGGCCCTCTTGTGGGCAAGTGCCACGGCCGAGCCCACGCCCCCGATGCGGTGAGCGACCTCGGTGAACTCACCTATCTGAGCTAATCGCGACGCGATGGGGATGTCATCGCCCTTCAGATCTCCCGGCCAACCTTGGCCATCCCATTGCTCATAGGAGGCGCCGACTGCCTCCTGCACGGCCACCGACAGCCCCAACCGCTCGGCCAGCCCGCGGGCGAGCGCCGAGTGCTGGGCGATCATGCCGTTCAGGTCGCGGTGCCCCGACACCACGAAGTCCAGGCCGACACGGAACCGGTGTAGAGGCGGGTTGCCGCTCCCGATCAGTCGCAGCATGGCCAGCGCTCCGCCGGCACTTCCCAGTTCGTGCGCGTACTTGTTGGACTTCGCGGCGATGTCATCGCCGAACCATTTCGCCTGTTCGTGGGCGTCGGAGTGACAGCCCACATTGACCAACAGCGCCGTGTAGTAGACGACCGACCGCTGGGAATCGTCCAGGCCGGCACGTTCCGCCAACCGCAAAGCGATCATGCATTGGCGTAGCACGTGCTCCATGGGCTGGCCGAACCCCAGGTCCACCCCGAGCGAGAGCGCCGCCACGAGCTCAGCCAGACGACCCCCGGCCAGACTGTCCCCTCCCCCTTCCTTCATGTCACGCGACGCTAGCCGGGCATGGTGACTCCGACCTCACAGGGCGCGAATCATGTTGCAGCCAGGATGGCGCTGGTCGGAATGCATTAAGCCCATAGCCGGCACCGACAGCTGCCAGAATCATCACGTCGGCGCAGTGACCTCCGGGCAGCTGACGATCCGCCACAACGACGGCACCGAAATCCAGGTCGGGCCCGGCGACGCATACGTGATCGATCCGGGCCACGACGCCTGGGTCAGCGGGTCGGAGCCGTTCATGGCCTATGAGTTCGACAGCCAGGCCGCGGACAATTACGCAAAGAGCCGAAGCGCCGCGTTCGCGAAGGTCGGCTTTGCTCGGCTGGCGCCCATCCGGAAATTCTCCAACTCATCTCCACACGTTCTGCACGCCCGTTGCACCAGCCGGCTCTTCTGTCGCGACACCCGCACGAAGCCGTCGCCTTCCGCCGGGTCTTCGGTATGTTCTGCCAAGGGGGTTTCAGGATTAGGGGAGGGAGAAATTGGGATGAGCGTGGCCGTGGATGAGGCCAAGTTAGGCGAGTCCATGGGCCAGATGGTCCCGGCGGGGCCCCGACTTTCCAACCCTTAAACGCTAGAAATCGAGAGGAGAAACCGTTATGGAGTTCATCCAGATCATCGAGTTCACCACCACCCGATTCGATGAGGTGGAGGCGGTCATGAACGAGTGGGTGACCAAGACCGAAGGCAAACGCACCGCGGGCCGGGGCACCCTCACAGCCGACCGGGACAAGCCCAACACGTACGTCCAGATCGTCGAGTTCCCGTCCTACCAGCGGGCCATGGACAACTCGAACCTGCCCGAAACCGCCGAGGTCGCCGAGAAGATGGCCAAGCTGTGTGAAGGCACCCCCATCTTCCGCAACCTCGACGTCCGCCGAGTCGACGAGTTGAGGTGATCCAAAGGCTGGAAGTGGTTCGAGACCCGCGCTACGGCTACTGCCGTTGCGACACGGCTTGAAGGTTCTTCATCAGGACCGCCTCCACTTGGCGGCGACGGCCCACAGGGGTCGCCGCCGCCAGCTGGTGGCATCGAGGTTAGAAGGCGACGATACCTTCACCCCCGACGGCGCCGGCCACCGTTACCGACCCGATCTGGGCCAGGGATCCGGTGGCGCCGACCTGAAACTCGTCGACGATTCCGTTCCCGCCGGTCTGGACGTATAGGAAGTGCCCCCCGGTTGAGGCGGCGGCGTCCACTGTGCCGGGATCGGTCGGAGTGGAGCCCAGAAGGTTGAGCTGCCCGCCCGCCCTATCCTGGTAGCCGCTTAGGGAAGGGCTTCCTGCGTTCGAGGTGTAGAAGAACCGACCGGCCCGGGCAACCCAGCAGGTGGCGGCTTGGCCGTTGGCCTCACTGTCGATGAGCGTCACAGTCCCGCCGGGATTGAGGTTGAAGCTGGAGAGAGAGTTGGGGCCGGCGTTCGCCACCAGGAGGTGGCCGGCTGGGTCGAAGGTCACGGCGAAGGGCACGGCGCCCGGGTCGGCGTTCACGACGGGGCTGGAACTCAAGCGCCCGTCGGGCCGCACCGCAAAGACATCGAGACTGTTCCCGCTGGCTTTAGTGGTGACGACCAGATGCGAACCATCGGGCGAGAATGCGACCTGACCGGGAGTGTGGGTGTACTGGGTCATGTCGGTGGGGATGATGAGCCCCAGAGATCGAATAGACCCTTCGATGGGATGCAGCTTGGCGCCGGCTACCCGGTAGCCGGACACGCTGCCGTCGCCTTTGGCGTTGAGAACGTAGACAAGGTCGCGGTGGACCGCCACGCTCACCGGGAACGTGCCACCAGAGCCGACGACCTGGCGCAGGGTGAGGTGATCGCCGTGGACGGCAAAGACCGACACGGTGTTACTGCCTGCATTCACCGCGAAAAGAAGCCGGTTGGCGGCATCGTAAGTGAGAGAGCCTTGTGAGGCCAAGTGATCCACGACCGAACCGTTGAGAACGCCACCCAAGCCACCGGTGCCGTAGGTTCCGGCTAGAGACAAGGCGCCTTGGTGGGACCGGTCGTAAGCGACGACCTGGTTACCCGCAGGATTGTCGGTCTGCACGAAGACGACGTGATCAGCACCACTGGCGTACGCACCAACGCCAGCGGGGGTTTCAGCTCCTGCTGCCAAGGGAGCCACCCAGGCCGAGATCCCAATGACCAGACCGGCGCCGAGCGCGCCACGCAGGATTCTTCTTCGCATTTCATCTCCTTCACATGCAAGATCGAGGATCGTCTTACCTTGTTCAGTCCTGATATCCCGGCTGGCGTTACGCGGCCTTCCGCCGGCCTGGGAAGGCGCGGTGTAACACCGCGCCGGTCCCCAGGGACCGGACAAGGTGCCGGCCGACACGACCAGCGGACGATCAGTTCGCCTCTATGGTGTGGGCCGTGGAATCGGACGCAGATCTGGTCGAGCGGTTGAGAGCCGGCGACGAAGCTGCGTTCACGACGCTGGTGGCCCGGTATCAGCAGCCCATGCTCCGTCTGGCCAGGACGATGGTTCCTAGCCCGGCGGTAGCCGAGGAGACAGTACAGGACACCTGGATGGGTGTGGTCCGGGGCATCGACCGTTTTGAAGGGCGCTCATCGTTGAAGACATGGCTCTTCCGGATCCTGGCCAACCGAGCCCGCTCGGCCAGCTCCGATGAACCTTCTCATGCGCCCCTGGACGCTCTCCACACGGTCGCCCCCGGTCGCTTCGGCAGCCAAGGCCAATGGGCCGACCCGCTCGATCGGTGGGTCGAGGAGACCGAGGATCGACTTGACGCTGAGGCCTGGTTGCCCACGCTGCGAGGCGCTCTGGACAGCCTGCCTGCCCGCCAGCGCCAGGTGGTGCTTTTGCGCGACGTGGAATGCCTCTCGGCTGACGAGGCGTGCGCAGTGCTGAAGATAACGTCCGGCAACCAGCGGATCCTGCTACACCGGGGACGCGCCCATCTGCGCCAAGCTCTCGAAGACAACATGATGAAGAATCGAATGAAGAGGGACTGACGATGCTGTCGCTGCTTCGCAAGGACATCGTCTGCCAACAGGCCGTCGAGATGATCACCGACTACCTCGAAGGTGCACTGTCGCGGCGCGATCGGCGCCGTCTCGTGGCTCACCTGCGAGCCTGTCCGAACTGCGCGGCTTACCTCGAGCAGATTCAGGTCACCATCAAGCTGACCGGCACCATCGAAGCCGACGATCTGAGTCCCCAGGCACAAGCCGAACTGTCCGAACTGTATCGACGGTGGCGGACCGAGCAGTAGCGGCCGGATCTTGTTGGGAGGCCGGCTCAAGTGGGAATGCGGCTGTATCCTGTCATCGTGCCGTCAGGAGTCACGATGGCGGGCGTCAAGCAACCCGGACCCGAGCGGGCTTGGATCGAGGACCTGCCCGCATACCTGACCGAACCGTCATCGGCTGCCAGTTTTGACCGGCGCCGTCTCATGGACGCCTGGTCCGATATCCGCCGGACTGCGACCCGGGATTCCCACCGGTCTAGCGGCCATTATGCGATGCCGTTTGAGGGCCGACGAACGAGTACGGCCTTGCTCCCCGAGTACGGTGACCACCCGGTCTTCGACCTGATGGTCCCATTGGAGCGGCGACGGGTCGCGGCCGTCCTTGATGCGTGGTGGCCCGGCGAGGCCAAAACGGGCGTCGTCACCCTGCAGCACCGCCTCAAGCTGTGGCCGCCGGAGGGCGATATTCTCCGCGGTTGGGAGATGCGGGGGCGATTGCGGCGCCTGACGGTACTGCATTGGGTGCCCGTGCTGGTGTATCTGTGGGGGAAGTACGACGGGTTTATGCGGATCAGCGTCACTCCCCAGTCCAGAGTCCTGACTTCAAGGCGCTACTTCCGCGTAGGGAACTCGATTGTCGAGCATCTTTTTGAGGAACTGGCCAATGCGCCGGTCCACACCGAAGGGGCTGCCCGGTAGATTCGTTCCGCTGGTCAGGACGGCCGCGCAGATCTGTAACCGCCCGGCAGTTCGAGGGCGCTTCGCGGCCCTGGAAGGGTGCCCGGCCGAGTATTCGGTCCGTAGGGATCTATCTAGCGCGTTGACCTCTAGTTATGTCCACTTGCGCATCCGTCGACTACGGTTCACTCCGCTTCTCGGTTTGAGGGACCCTTCGATCGCTTCGACCAGGCCCCGAACGTCCGCGACGTGCGTGGTTCCGCGGCGGCGGCTCACGTTACCGGGCCATTGGTGCCCGAAGCGGAAACTATCCGCTGAGCAGGTCGTGTGGATTCATCTCGAGTGTGGGGTGTCGCAACTTGGACATCGCTCGAGCTTCGATTTGGCGGATACGTTCCCGGGTCAAGTTGAAGAGGGCACCAACTTCGTCGAGGGTTCTAGGCTCCCCGCGGTCGAGCCCGAAGCGAAGCTGAAGGATGGCCCGTTCCCGATCATCAAGGACCACCAGCAACTTGGCCACCTCGCCGGAGAGCAGCGACGCCGCGGCGGCCTCGAAGGGTGATACGGCCGAGCGATCTTCGATGACGTCACCGAGCTCGGCATCGCTGTCGGATCGTATCGGTTCGGAGAGTGACACCGGCTCTCCCGCGTAGCGGATGATCTCGATGACCTTGTGTTCGTCCAAGCCGAGGTCGGCGGACAGCTCGGCGATAGTCGGGCGCCGACCTAGCTTCGCCTCGAGCCGGCCCCGAGCCTTGGTAACCCGGTTCAGCAGATCGCCTGCATGCACGGGGAGCCGCACCGTTCGCCCGGTGTTGGCAATCCCACGCGTGATGGCCTGGCGTATCCACCAGGTGGCGTAGGTCGAGAACTTGAAGCCCTTGCGCCAGTCGAACTTTTCCACGGCATGGATCAGACCGAGATTCCCTTCCTGGACCAGATCGAGCAGAGGAAGGTCGGCCGCCTGGTACCGCTTGGCGATGGACACCACCAGTCGGAGATTGGCCTTGACGAAGGTCTCGGTCGCGTCGTCTCCGTGGCGAACGAGACGCCGCAGTTCGCGTTGGCGCGACGGTGTCAGCTCGCTTCCGGCCAACTCAGCCCGAGCATCACGGCCGGCTTCGACAGTCTGAGCCAGTCGGGTTTCGTCGGCCTTGGTGAGCAGGGCGTACTTGCCGACATCGTTCAAGTAGAGGCGGACCAGGTCCTCTTCGGGCTGAGCGGCACGCTTGTTGAGCACTCGTCCTCGTCTCTGCTCTCAGTCGGGACATGGACCCGGCTCGCTGCGAGAGGTGCCCGGGACTGGCAATGCTACTTGACCGATCCCGCTCTCGAACCCCTGGGCCCGATTCCGATTCACGCCCGCCCCAGACTGACAGGTGTCACGCCAAGCACCTCCACGCGAACATGATTGGCCCCGGGTCCCGGCGCCGAGCAGGGTATCCTGGGTCGCAAGGTCGGGACGCATCCCCGCCGGTAAGCGGCTGAGCCCCAGGGCTCGGGAGGTGATCTTGCCATGTCTGAGGTGTCCGAAACGATCGACGAGAGGGTCCTGGAGCTTCGGGGCCAGGGCCAGGCGTACGCCAGGATCAGCCGGGATCTGGGTCTTGACCGCGCCGCCGATGCCCAACAGGCGTTCCGGCGGGCGCTGCTCCGTCTGCCCGCCATTGACGCCGATCGCGTCCGGGGCGAGGAGCTGTCACGTTTGGACCGCTTGGCCGAGCGGGTTCGCACCGATACCTCCCGGAATGAGATGGACCGGGCCCGGCAACTGAAAACGATCGAGCGGATGAGAGACCAGATCCGCAACGACAATTGAGTCAGGCAGTAGCTGCAGCCGGGCGGTCGGCGACCTCACCGGAGGCAGCGTCCTCGGCTTCGCCGGCTCGATAATGGGAGGCCGAAGGCCCCTCGGCGCTCCGCTCCCAGAATTGACCGCGCCAGGGTCGGCCTCGACCGGGCCGGGATCGGCTACACTGGTATATGAGGGTACCTGTAGATGCTGAGATTTCCCTCCGGCTCGTCCAGAGCCAGGCCGTGGCCCGTGTGATCCCCGGGTCGAGAAAGGCCAGGAAAGGAGGGATCGTCCATGGCAACCGGCACCGTGAAATGGTTTAACTCCGAGAAGGGCTTCGGTTTCATCTCCCAAGACGGTGGCGGCCCTGACGTGTTCGTACACTTCAGTGCCATCACCGGTAACGGATACCGCAATCTCGAAGAGAACCAGAAGGTCGAGTTCGAGACCACTCAAGGCCCCAAAGGCCTGCAAGCCAGCAACGTCATCGTCCGCTGAGACATGCAGGCAACGCCGTCGAGGTCGCCGAGGATCCCCCTCGGGCCTCGACTGCGTTCAACCTCGCAGTGCAACAGAACGCGAAGCACGCCAGTACCGAAGCTCCGACCCGCCGCGGCGCAATCTCAGACAGCTAATGTGGCGGCGGTCAACAAATAGGTAGCCGTAGGCCTTGCACGGCTGGCGGCCACGCCACCGAGTAAAGTCAACAACTGCTTCAGATCGAGCACTCCCGTCGTCCGCTCGACTCAGAGTTGGCACCTCAATTATCGCGCCGCCCGTATCAGCAGGCGAAGCTGGTCACACAAGTTCGGAGTTCACTACATGGCGGAAGACCGCCCCAACTCCTCTGTCAAGCAACGCACCGCGGTCAAAGCCGCGATTCCGATCACCGCCGGCACCCGAAGCGAACCGAAGCGCCACGGCATGACCGGAAAGTCGAAATGAGCCGAGGAGGAGAAAGCGCGGGCAAACGGCGGATAACCGCTCAGCGCACCGAACGCAAAGCGGCAAAGACCCAACGACGCCAACAACGCCGAGAAGACGAGAGCCCCGGACCGGCGGACCAAGCCAGGATCATGTCCCGGTTCCACCAGCTCAACGAACTCCGATCCACCGGAGCCATCACCGAGGACGACTTCGAGCGCCAACGACACGACATCTTTGTATCCCTAGGCCTCGAAGACCCGTAAACAGCCACCCCATCGTGGCTCGAAGCGCACCGGGTTCCCGCGGCTAGCTGGCCTGCGCCAATCTTGGTCTTAGCCAATGCTACGGGTCTCACGCTGACGGTAAGGTACGGTCGCGCCACCCCGAGAGCGGTCACGGCCATCGGCCTCTATTCCAAGTTGGCTACGGCTGCCTCCATCGCCTCCAACCAGCTCGCATCCACAGCGACAACAGGGATAATCGTGCTCTCGCTGAAAAACGGGCTGTAAGTTGCCGCAGCGGTCATATCGGGGGAGTCGGTTTCCACGATGTTGATGAACGTCTTGCCGTCCGCGGCGGCCCAAATCGCCTCGGTCCCGGTCGGCAAACCCACCTTCTTAAACACCTCGAGAGCCTTGCGGGTGCTATCAACCCCTGGGGCCAACTTGCTGATCACCACATACTTCATAGGTTCCTCCCTGCGGGTGCCCGGTAGCCGGTCAGCGGCAAAGATCCGACCCGAACCGGTCTTACGTTGCCGCCCCGGTTATCCCATAGAGCCGGCAAAGTGTCAACCAAGACTGTCTAAGGGTCACCACCCTCTGGATTCAACGCTTTGCCAGATCAGCTCTGCTGCTGCTCCATCTGACGGCACTGTCCGGCGTTGGCCGTTACTAGTTGGACCGCTGTTCGATCGCCGGCTATCGCTCGAGCATTGGCGGCCTTTCTGGCTAACTGGCCCCCTTCCTGAACGGGTTGTGGCAGATCCTCGCCGACATGTCGGCTCTGCTGGGGTTGGCGCTTCTGGTCTTCGCCCTCGCGGTGAGGCTTCGAACGGTCGGACGCGATCTTCTGTTGGTCTTGGTCGTTGCTCTTGCCGTGTCGCTTTTTGTGGGACGGGCAGTGGTGGGCTCTCTGCCCCAGCACTGGCAGTCCGGCTGCGTCCACGTGGCGCGAAGTTATGGCAGTGTGCACTTGGCGGCGTTGGGAACTGAGCCCGTTTCGCCCTTGGTCTCAGGGCTCGCCTGCTCAAGTTGCTACCGGCCTCGGACCAGGCGGCGAGAGCGCGGGCTGGCGATGAACGCGATCACCGCTGCGGCCACGCCGATCTCGACCAGCGTGGTGCCGATCCAGCCCAGGCCGAGGACGTGGCTGCCGAGGAAACCGCCAACGATGCTGCCGATGAGGCCAGCGAGGAACACGACCGCTACGTTCACCCGTTGACGCCCGGGAACGACCAGGCGTCCCAGCGCCCCGATCACTAACCCGACGATGATCGTGCTGATGATCGCCCAGGCGGGCATACCGATGACCGGCAGTACAACAAAGAGGACGACCAACACCAGGAACAGGGCGAGAAACACGGTCAGATGATACCCGGGAGCAAGACAGCCGCTTCTGCGTGGTGGATGTTCAAACGGGGGCACCTGCCGGTCACGTGGGCTTGGTCGAGCGGAACGACACTCGGCCATCGTGAGCCGACCTCGGCGCCACCGTGGGGGAACGGCCGGGCTGCTCGAGCGATTCGGGACAATATCGAACCTCTCGGCATGTGAACCTGATGGGTCTTCGGGCCTCGCCCGGGGTAACTGCTCGCTCCCACGTCGTGCGCCCCCCGGGATTCGAACCCGGAACCTGCGGATTAAGAGTCCGTTGCTCTGCCGTTGAGCTAGAGGCGCCTGTCCATCTCAGCAGACCTGCCGGACCGCTGTCGTAGACGGGAACAAAGGTTAGACGAGAGGCCACAAGCCGCACCCGCGCCCGTAGAAGGCCTCGCCGGCAGCCCGCGAGTGTGCGTAGTCGCCTCCGGCATGTTGAACTGTAAGGACCATCAGCGCGCACCGGAGACGAACATGGCTGACCTTGTTGCCTACGGCACCTACATCCCCCGTCACCGCCTGGCCCGATCGGACATCGGGTCCGTGCTCGGATCCTCGGGCGGCAAGGGCAGCCGGTCGGTAGCCGGCTACGACGAGGACGCCACATCCATGGCCGTGGAAGCGGGCCGGGACGCCCTGAGAGCGCCAGGGGCCGAGGTGGCGCCCGCCCGACTGCTCTACTCCACCGCCAGCCCGCCATATCTGGACAAGACCAACGCCAATGTGGTCCACGCCGCGTTGCGGCTGGACCCCAGCGTCCTGGCCGTGGACCTGGTGGGGTCGGTGCGGTCCGGCGTGGGCGCTTTGGTGCTGGCAGCCGAGACGCCCGGCCCCACCCTGGCCGTGCTTTCCGATATCCGCACCGGCCTCCCCGGGAGCGCAGACGAGCGGGACGGCGGCGACGCCGCCGCCGCCTTTGTCTTCGCCGACGGCACGGAGCCGATTGCGCGTGTGATCGCCCAGGCGAGCTCGACCGACGAGTTCCTCGACAGGTGGCGCCTTCCAGGTGCGCCGGCGTCACGCGGTCTGGGAAGAGCGGTTTGGTGAACACGTCTACCTACCCCTCGCCGATGCCGCCTTCGCCGACGCCCTCAAGCGAGCCGGCATCACTCCGGCCGACGTCGACATCCTGGTGGCGGCGGGAACCCACGGGCGGGCCGTGAAGGCTTTCTCGGCCTCCGCCGGCGTGGGCCGGGTGGCGGACGATTTGGCCACCACGGTGGGCAACGCTGGCACCGCCCAACCCGGGCTGCTCCTCGCCAACGTTTTGGACCAGGCGAGACCCGGCGAGACCATCGCCCTGGTCGTGCTCGCCGACGGCGCCACCGCGGTCGTGTTTCGGGTGACCG
This sequence comes from uncultured Acidimicrobiaceae bacterium, assembly GCA_963851245.1. Classification (GTDB taxonomy): domain Bacteria; phylum Actinomycetota; class Acidimicrobiia; order Acidimicrobiales; family Palsa-688; genus CAWKOH01. The sequence continues at coordinate 567,410 of CAWKOH010000002.1, forward strand.
ACGCCATCAACCGCTACCGCCGGCGCCAAACAGTGGCTGCCCAGGTGGAAGCAGGCGATGCTTCGCTGCGGTACGCCGACTTCCTGTCGTGGCGCGGCTTTTTAACCAAAGAGCCACCCCGGCGCCCTGACCCGGTGGGCCCGGCGGCCCCACCATCCCACCGGTCCTCGCACTACAAATACGGGTTCGTGGCTCACCGGTGTGAGGAATGCGGGACCGTTCATCTGCCCGCGGTGAGAGTCTGCGTGCAGTGCAAGGCGACCGACCGGATGGCTGAGGTGCCCATGGCGGACCAACTCGGCACGGTGGCCACCTTCACCATCGACCACCTGGCGTACTCTCCCAGTCCCCCTGTGATCGCCGCCGTCGTCGACTTCGACGGTGGAGGGCGCTTCAGCTGCCAGCTCACAGATGCCGACCCGGCCCGGGTGGCCATCGGCGACCGGGTCGAGATGACCTTCCGTCGTATCATTACTGCCAGTGGAGTCCACAACTATTTCTGGAAGGCTCGCCCGATAGGGGCGGCTCCGGCGACCACAAAGGAGGTCTGATGGCTTCGAGAGGTATCAGGGATCGCGTCGCCATCGTCGGGATGGGCTGCACCAACTTCGGTGAGCACTGGGACCGCGGGGTAGACGACATGCTGATCGAGTCCACCCAGGCGGCCATGGATTCGGCCGGAGTCAACCGCGACGAGATCGACGCCTACTGGCTGGGGACAGCGGGCTCGGGGACATCGGGACTGACCCTGTCGAAGGTGCTCCGTCTCGAGGACAAACCGGTGACCCGGATCGAGAACATGTGCGCCACGGGCTCGGAGGCTCTACGCAACGCCTGCTACGCGGTGGCGTCCGGCGCCATCGACATGGCTATGGCGGTCGGAGTGGAGAAGCTGAAGGACTCGGGCTTCTCCGGGTTGGTGGGCACCGTGCTCCCCAACGACGGGACGATCCCCGAGACCACTGCCCCGGCGCGCTTCAGCCTGCTGGCCCCGGCCTACGCCAAGAAGTACGGGGTGGACGAGACCGAGCTGAAGGACGTTCTGACCCGGATCGCGTGGAAAAACCATTACAACGGAGCGCGCAACACCCGCGCCCAGTTCCGCAAGGAGGTCTCGAAGGAGACCATCGCCAAGGCTGCTCCTATAGCGGGCATGCTCGGCGTGTTCGACTGCTCCGGCGTCTCGGACGGCTCGGCCGCCGCCATCGTCGTACGGGCCGAGGATGCCCACCGCTACACCGACCGCCCCATCTACGTGAAGGGCCTGTCCTTCATCTCCGGTCCGGCCCGGGGCAACATCGACAGCTCCTACGACTTCACGACCTTCCCGGAGGTCGTATCGGCCGCCAGGGACGCCTACGCCCAGGCCGGGGTCGAAGACCCCCGAGCCGAGATCGCCATGGCCGAGGTGCACGACTGCTTCACCCCGACCGAGCTGGTTTTGATGGAGGACCTCGGTTTCGCCGAGAGGGGCTTCGGCTGGAAGGAGGTCCTGGCCGGCACCTTCGATCTCGACGGTGAGCTGCCCGTCAATCCCGACGGCGGCCTCAAGGCCTTCGGCCACCCGATAGGCGCCTCCGGCCTGCGCATGATGTTCGAATGCTGGCTGCAGCTCCGCGGCGAGGCCCCCGAGGAGCGGCGCATCTCCAGCCTCGAGCGGGGCCGCAAGCTGGCGCTCACCCACAACCTCGGCGGCCAGCCCGGAGAGTGCGTCAGCTTCGTGTCGGTGGTCGGCATCGAACCGTCCGCCTAACCGTTCCCGGTGGGGTGACCGAGGGGACTCGAACCCCCGACCTCCAGGGCCACAACCTGGCGCTCTAACCGTCTGAGCTACGGCCACCAAGAGAGGTACAGTCTGTCATATCTGGTTACGGGCATACCTGGCCAGGGGTTAGCGTTGGAGCAGTTATGGCGAAGGGAAGAGGGGACTCCGGCGAACAGGACCTCGTCCGGGTCTACCTGGATGGGATCGGTCGCCATCCCTTGCTGACCAAAGACGACGAAACGCGCTTGGCGAAAGCCATTGAAGCCGGACGGGACGCAGAGAGCGTGCTGGCGTCCGGGTCCTCCCTTTCCCCAACCGAGGCGAGAGAGCTGAAGCGCAGGAAGCGAGCCGGAGAGGCTGCGTCGGTGGATTTCATCAACGCCAACCTCCGCTTGGTCGTTTCCATCGCCAAGCGCTACCAGGCCTCCGAGATGCCGATCCTCGATCTGATTCAGGAAGGCAATCTGGGCCTCATCCACGCCGTCGAGAAGTTCGACTGGCGGAAGGGCTTCAAGTTCTCCACCTACGCAACCTGGTGGATTCGTCAGGCCATCGGCAGGGGTATCGACAACACGGCCCGCACCGTGAGGCTCCCGGTGCACGCCGGGGACCAGGTGAGACGGGTCCTGCGGGCCCGGTCCCTCCTTGAGGGCCAGTTGGGCCGCCTCCCGACTACTGCCGAGCTGTCGGGGCATCTCCAGATCCCCGAAGGCGACGTGATCGTGCTTTTGAGCCACGTCCTCGAACCGGTGAGCCTGGCCACGCCGATCGGCTCCGACGGCGACACCGAACTGGCCGACGTGGTGGCCGACGCAACCGCTCCCACCCCGTTCGACCTGGTGGCCGATCGGCTGCTCGGAGCCGAGATCGACAAGCTGCTCTCGTGCCTCGACGAGCGGGAGGGCCAGATCCTCCGCCTCCGCTACGGGCTGGACCGGGGCGAACCCCGAACCCTCGAGGAAGTGGGGACCGCAGCTGAACCTGACCCGGGAACGCATCCGCCAGATCGAGCGCAGCGCGCTCGCCAAGCTCCGCCATTCGACCAAGGACAAGGACGCTCGGGACTTACTCGCTTCCTGACCGGTCCGGATCGGCCACTACAGTCTCTGCGGGTTCACCCTTTGCGAATATCGGCCTCGATGGACGACTCGGAGACTTTTCCCTGGTCAGGAGGCTGAGCCAAGCCCCTGTAGCTCAGCTGGATAGAGCGGCCGCCTTCTAAGCGGCGGGTCGCAGGTTCGAGTCCTGCCGGGGGCGCCGCGTTTTTCGCAGGTCAGTGGCCCTAACCGGCGTCGCGGAGGTGTGCCGAGGTCACAATTCGGTCACTGGGCCCTCCGGGCGCCATTTTTGTGCGTCCACCACTCGGGTAGCGTTACGATCTACAACTAAGGCTCATGGCGAGCCGGCGGCAGTCCGACAAGAACATCAGGGGGCTGCTCGCAGACATCGAGCTCGGAGGCTGGACGGTCGAAGAACCCGCGGGGAATAGCAACATCTACAAGGCAAAGTGCCCGTGTGGCGACCACATGGAGCACATTCACTCGACACCGCGGCAGAACTACGCGAAGAACAAACTGGCCAAGATGAAACGGACCTGCTGGAGGGAGGAGACCTGATGCGCTTTGAAGTTCACTTCATCGGGAATCTGGTTCATCAGGGCCCGAAGCGACCCCGGGCCCACGATGTCGAAGCCTTCGTCGACAGCTTCGTCGCCGAACTGGAGAAGATCGACGCCGAGGATATTGATGTGTCGACCAACCTCAAGACTTGCGCCCTGTCGGTCTCGATCACCCTCGAGGCAGAGGACCTGCCGACGGCCCAGGTTGTAGGAGGCGGCACGATCCGGACGGCGTTCCACGCCGCCGGCGCCGGTACGCCTGAATGGTCGATCGAATGGGTTCAGGCGACGACCGTACCTGAGGACGACCTAGTAGACGCCTAGGACCGGCCGTCGATGAGGTCAGCGAACCCCTGAGCGGCCTCCGCCTGTTGGCCCGGCAACACATGCTGGTAGGCGGACATAGTGAAGCTCACCTGACTGTGACCCAACCGCTCGGCCACGGTCTTGACCGGGACGCCACGGGCGATCATGTGGCTCGCCACGCCATGGCGCAGGTCGTGCAACCTGATGGCGGGAACCCCGGCCGAGGCCGCCCGACGCCCGAACCACTCCGTTACCCGCTTCGGGCTGAGCATCTGGCCGTCAGGGTGAGCGAACACCAGCCCGGCGTCCTGGTAACCGGGGCCGAGCAGAATTCGCTCCTCCTTCTGGCGGGTCTGATGCCGGCGCAACTCCGCGAGGGTGACCTGATCGATGTCGACGGTCCGCTCCGACCTATGCGTCTTGGTGTCGCTGATCGTCGCCCTACCGTGCACAGGCACGACTGTCTGGCGGACGCTCACCCGGGCATGATCGAAGTCAACGTCCTGCCAGCGGAGCCCGAGCAACTCGCCCCGTCTCATGCCTGTCAGGGCCGCCAGCCGCCACATCGGGTAGAGACGGTCGGAACGGACGGCCGGCGCCTCGAGGAACCGCTGGAGCTCCTCGAGCGTCCAGATCTTCGGCTCGGGCGGCTTCGTTGAACTCCGGGACGGGGCAGATGCCGCGGAGGCCACGTTCACCGCTACCAGCCGCTTACGGAGAGCGTCATTCAGGGCCTTCGAGATGATCCCGTGCACGAACTGAACCGTCCGCCCCGAGAGGCCACCCTCACCGTCGACCCGGCCCTCAGCCCGCAGGTCGCTGTAGAGCTGATCGAGGTGTAACGCGGTGAGCTGCTGAAGTCGGACCCCGGCGAGCGGCTTCGAGAGGACATGTAGCCGGAGGTGACGCTGGTACGACTCGAGGGTGGTCGCCTTCTTCCCCGTCGCTGGCAGACCAGCGAGCCACGCCTTCAGGTACTCGCCGAAGAGAATCCTGTCGGGGAGTACCAAAGAGGAGGTGCGGGCCTGGGTGCGGAGCTCGTCCAGGGCGGCCTTCGCCTCTTCCTTCGTTCGGTAGTTGCGCCTCCGGATTTGCTTGCGCTTGCCGTCGGGCGCCGGAATGTCGACCACCCAGCCCCACTTGCCAGTGGTCGGATCCCTTCGCGGGGTGGCCACGGTGGCACGCTTACGGTCGGTCATGACTCCTCCAGTCGACTTCTCGCTCGCCTGATATTCGTTGCTGCCTCAGAGCGAGGTCGTGCCTGAGTACCGGTGTTCATATGACCTTCCCCCGTTGACCCTCCGGTAGTAGCTCAAGCCGTCTTGCCTCTTTAACCCATCGGTGGACAGTAGAGACCGGGACGCGACGTGGCGAGAGCTATTTCGGTGGCCGGCTTACGAGACCCGATCGCGGCAAGCGCTCCATATATCTGCGCCACCCTTTCGTAGAACTCCTTCGGATACGGACGGCTCTTCGGGAGAGCAACTCGGGCGAACGATCTTCGCCAATTTTTTCCACTGGTAGACTGAAGGAATTCATTTATGGTTACCTGATTACGACCCGCCAATTCTCGCCACTTTTCGACTAGCTCGATCGTCTTGGCGCCGTCGGAATACCCCAGGAGGTGGTCGTAGAGGTGCGGGTCCGTGCTGGTCGCGAGGGAAGTGATCACATCGGTCACATCCTCGACGGTCGCAAACACATTGCGTTTCGGATCTGGCTCGGGATCGTCGTCCCAGTACTCTTCGAGCGCCCCTCGATAAGGACCATTCGCGAGGGCTTCCACCCTGCCGAACGGGATTCGCCGCAGGTCATCTGTTCCGAGCCCCTCTTCGTCAATGAAGTACAGGTCGGTTATCACCAGGCGTGAACCCCGAAGACCGAACCGCGTGTACACGTAGGGCTGGCTGTCGTCGGTCCGAAACGCGGCCCATCTCGCAGTACCCGGTGCGAAGTTCATGCGATCAGTGTTGCCCAAGAACTGCATCTCTGTCAACCTTAGCGGACTGAGACGTCTGAGTTAGCGAAAATCGTTGCAAGGCGCTCACTGATTGTGTACCGTGTAGTTAATGTCTACTTTCGCTAACTCAGACCTTCCTGAAGTGGCCGCCTGGATCGAGGAGACGAAACTTCCCCCACCAAGAGAGCGCCGCCGCCTGAGGGTCGATGCGCGCATGGGCTTACGAGATGCGGCACGATTCCTCGGCACCAATCCCACAACGGTCAGTCGCTGGGAAAGCGGAAAGGTCGTACCCCGGCGAGCTGCCGCAATCAGATACAAGAGATTCCTCGAGGGCCTTGCGGACGCGGCCCGATGATGCGGCTTCCTGACCCGCTCGAGCGGCCCACTGCGCCCTTGTGGCCGGATGCGGGCCAAGCCTGCGGGCTCGGGCGTAACGCCACCTACGACGCGGCGAGGCGGGGCGAAATCCCAACATTGCGCTTCGGCCGGTCGTTGCGGGTACCTCCCGCCGCGTTGCTCGCGATGTTGCACATTCAGCCGTCGGCCGTTCGATGAAGCCGCCGTTTGGTGACGTGGCCGAGAAGGCGGCGATTGATGCGGCTTTTCTAGTTCGTGGGCTCAAACGCAGCGCCCTGCACCGGATGACCGGCCGTGTCCCTGACGACGAGGCGACCGCTGCCGTAGAGGCTCGGATGCTGGATCGGGCGGCTTTGCAGGCTTCGGTTGTTCTGGAGTACGGGGGTGTCGGATGAGCGACCCCGAAGACGCACTCAGCGTTTCCGATCAAGCACAGCGTTACATCGCGGCGCAGCCGATGCTGGCTGAGATCCTCGGAGACACGAAAGAGGCGCAGGCCGGCCTCATCGGGTTGCACGACTTCACGCTGCGACTCAGTTCGACAATGCCATTCCTCTACTCGTTGTGTCGCGGGTTGGAACTGACCCGAGATCCATCCCTGGAGGCGGTTTCTCACCGGCTCCTTTCGATGGCGAGGTTTATTAACGGGTTGGCGCACGGTGTCGGCGCCGTCGATGAGGTGATCATCGGCGAGCTTCGCCAGTGGCCGGAGTTCTTGAGGGAGGACATCGAGAGGGCACTGGAAGCTCGGCAGGCGGAGTTATGATCCCGGCACCGGCTGGTCTTGTGGCGTTGCGATGTCTTGACCTCGAGGACGCGGAAGAGATTCTCCTGTCCACCCGCGTCGTCTGTCTCGACGAGGACAGCGGGGCACCGACAGCTTGGGTGGTCGGGCCTGGGGGCGTCATCTGCCGGGCCGACCAACTTGAGGGGTTCGTCGGGTTCGACTGGGCTGAACCTGTCGTCGGCGCTGTGGCTGGCCGGGGTTGGAAGGCCCGCGTAGACGGCCAAGAGCTTGACGTCGAGGCGTGGCTTGTGAGAGCGGACGGGCGGCTCGCGGCGGCCGTAATTGACGGCGACGGCACTTCGGTAGTCGACCCGTTGGAGGACGACTGCGGGTTCGTCCGGGCGCCCGACGACGACCCAGCGGAATAGGTCCGCCAGTGACCATCTTCGACTTGGACGAACTGTCTGCCGACGACCTCGAGCATCTTGCACAGGTCAAGCGGGATGAGGAACGGTGCTACGAGGACGCACGCATCGCCGGCTTGCTACGAGGGGAGAGCGCGTGGGCCGGCGAGGACCGGCGGCTGACAGAGCAATCCGATCCGCTGACGAACGTCGTCTTCAGTGCCCTCATCGGCAGCAAACCCGAGCCGTGCTCAACTAGTCGGGCTCGAACGATATCTAGTGAGCCAGCCGCCCTCGGCTTCTATCGGCAAACGCTGGCCCGTCGTCCGTATGGCGGCTGGCCGGCTATCCCTGTCTGCAAACCGGGTCGACGTTCGGATCCGACCGAATTGATAGTTACAGCCATCAATATGGCGGCCGACGGGGTCGCCTCGGATGCGGCTGAGGACGTCCTCGCCGACCTCGCCGCGGCGCACGGACTTTCCGGTAACGATTTGGCCGATGCCGTGTTGGCGTATCGAGGCGAAGCATGACGGACGATGGTCGGGATCCGGAGCTTCTCAAGCGGCAAGCGCTTGAACTGGTTGCGCAGAGGGAGTTTGTCAACGCCGCAGCGAAGGGTGAGCCGGCGATCATCGTCTTCTGCCCTGAGGATGTCGTAGAGGCACAGAAGATTGGGCTCGCGGCAGCTGAGTGGCCCGACCCTCAACCCGATGTCGAGACTTTGCGGGCGCTCGAGGGGAAGGGGATCATGCTTTGGGCGGCGAAAAGCAAAGCCGGCGCCATACGGAACGTTGAAGCTGGGCGGGCGCTCCAATCCGTCGGGGCGCAGGTGAAGCTGCTTGACGGCCGGAGCAACGCCGAGACTTTCAGCGAAGCGCTGCAGCGCGGACACGAATTGAAGGATGCCGTGGAGCACCCCCTGGCCGTGGCGGAACTGCGTGCGGGTCTAGGTGGCGACCTGGAACAGCCATCCCGCGTCGTGACCAACGAGCGCGACCATCCGATAGACGACGACCCGGCCCGAGCGGGTTGGACCACAGAACGGCCGCACGTTGCCGGCGGGAATCGGACGCATGTCGGCGAACAACCGGAGACACCACTACCGGACCTGTTTACCGGCCGGATGAAACGCGGCGGTCGGTTCGTTCTCGACGACCCATCCGAACTTGACGCGGTATGGGGCCAAGGCGACCAAGTTCTCTGGTCGACAGGCGAACCGCTCCTAGTGGTCGGACCCACCGGGGTAGGCAAAACGACCGTCGCACTCCAACTCCTCGCCGGCCGCCTCGGGATTCTTGGCGAGTTCCTCGGTTACCCGATCGCCCGTTCCGAGCGGCCCACCCTCTATCTGGCGATGGACCGGCCCCGCCAAATCAGGCGAGCCATGCTTCGCATCTTCGGCGAACAACACCGCCAAACCCTCGACGAGCTGCTTCTCGTCTGGGAAGGTCCTCTGCCGCTCGACCTCGGCAAAGCACCAACCGCGCTTCTCGAACTCGTCCGCGAAGTCGACGCCGGCACCGTCATCATCGACAGCCTGAAAGACGCCTGCGTCAAACTCACCGAGGACGAATCAGGCGGGAACTACAACCGGGCCATCCAACACGTCATAGCCGACGAACGCGAAGTCCTCGGGCTACACCATCAACGCAAAGGACAGGGAGGCGCACGACCCAACACCCTCGAGGACGTGTACGGCTCGACGTGGATCACAGCCGGCGCCGGATCGGTTCTGCTCCTGTGGGGAGCAGCCGGCGACCCGATAGTCGGCGTCAAACACCTTAAACAGCCTGCCGCCGAAATCGGACCGCTCAAAATCGAGCACGACCACCTCACCGGCAGGTCCAGCATCTACCGCGGTGTCGCCGACCCACCCCTAGTACTCAAGAACAACCACGCCAACGGCATCGACGCCAGCGGATTGGCTCGAGTCATGTTCGAGGTCGACAAGCCGAACGACCTTCAACGCAAGAAAGCCGAACGGTCACTCGACCGGCTCGTCAAAGACGGATTCGCTTACCGCTCAGACTGCTCTAGAGCAGCCGACGGGACCATGTCAGGACGCCGATACTACATAACCGACCAGGAGGCGAAATGACCGATTTAGTCCACGGACACTATCCACGGACACACCATTTCGGCCAAATCCGTCCGTCAACCACGGACACCACGGACAAACCGCAGGTCACAGCCACGGACACCACCACGGACACCACGGACACGCCAACCACGGACACGACTGGGGGGGTTATATACCCCCCGTCGTCCGGAAGGCCACCTAACCCATGACCAAAGACCGCCCCAATCGACGGTCGGACTATCTGTGTTCACACATCCACGAGTCGTGTGAGAACTAGGGCGCGCGCGATGGAATATGCCCCAAAGGGTGTAGAAAAGCCGGTTGTTGGGCGGTTGCGGGATTGGGATCGGTGTAGCCGGCCGATCAGCGACGCCGAGAGCGCCTATCTGCTGCGCCTGGGTGGAGAACTCCGGTCGCTCCGTGTCCAAGCGGGTGTCGACCGCCACGAGCTGGCTTACGGGGCGCTCCTGTCTGTGGGTCATGTCGTCAAGCTGGAGTTGGGCTACCGGCGCACGCGGCGCTCGACTTTGGCCAGGATCGTCGGGGTGCTCGTCGAAGCCGCCCCGGATCTCGGGCCAACGGACGATCTGGTGGACCGGTTGTGCGCGCTGGCGGGCCCAGCTTTGGCCTCTGAGACGGACTTCCCGCGTCAGGTGGCGCGCACGCTGAGACGCAAACGGCGACGCCAGGAGAAGGAAGAGCGTGCTATCGAGAGGGCGTACGCCCGCTGGTATCGGGAGGGGTACGGTCGGGACTGGCCCGGGCAGGCGGATAACCCTAGCCCTGAGCGTTAGAGGCGGTTCACGATCAACCTGAGCGACCCCGGATGCCACGTGTCCGACCGCTTCGGTTTGAATCCCTCTGCGGTGAGCGCGGCGGCGATCTCCCGTAGCGAGCGAGCCTGCGCCCGTAGTTCGCCGATGCGGGCCAGGATCTCCTGTTCTGTCGGATCTGCGACAAGCTGCTTGCCTTCGGCTCGGTATCCGAACGGTGGCGGACCGTCACCCGCGTACCCATTCTCCCGTTTACGGGCCCGGCCGGACCTCAACCGCAGCTAGATCATGCTGCGCTCATACTCGTTGACGGCACCCAAGATCTGCCTTATCAGCCGGCGGGACGGGTCGGAGGGGTCATCCTCGAGGTAATCGGCTTCGGCGGCTGATGTCGTGAACAGTTGCCCGCCCATCCGCTTGATCTCCGCCAGGAGCTGCTCCTGTAGCACGAGATCCCTGGCGAGCCTGTCGAGCCGGTAAACGGCGATCCCGGCCGCTGTGCGGCCCTGCACGGCTCCTAGCGCTTCCGGTAGGGCTTCCCTGGTCTCTAAACCGTTGGAGCCGCTGACGCCCTCGTCACGGGTCCACAGAACGATCCTGTGACCGTTCTGCTTCGCCCAGGCTTTGATAGCTGCCTCTTGGACGTCTAGGCCGAGCCCGTGCTCGGCCTGACGGTCCGTCGATACTCGAAGGTAGGCCACCAGTTTCACGCTGCCACCGCCTCGACATCGGCCAGCGCCTCGAGGATGGCCCCGGCGACCTTGACGACCTTCTCAGCGGTCTGGCGGACCACGGCAGGATCACCATTCGACCAGTGCGCCACATACGGCAACGAGTACCCATCGGAGACCATCCCGCACGCATGGCTGACGATGTAGGCGACGCTCTCGGCCTCGACCTCGAGCCGGCCACGGCAACCAAGCACCCGGATGTCGTGCTCATGGTTGCAGAGGATGTGGGCCAGCTCGTGAGCGAGCGTCTTGAACGCTTGGGCGTTATCGACGTCAGCCCGCACAGTCACGGTGCGAGAGTCGTACCGGGTGACACCATTAGCGGCGCCGCAGTCACCACGGGCGAGCATGAAACCGGCCTCAGCGACCTGCTTAGCCAAACCAGCCCACAGACCAGCCGGCGCCTCACCTTCGAGCAAGGATGGCCGGACATCGGCGATCTCCGCTCCGTCAGTCTGTGAGATGTCGAAGACGGTAGCGGTCGTGAACCCACGTACCGCCATGTGCTCGTTCCCGTCCTCGTCCTCAAACCTGTACTTGCAAGGCGCCAGAATCGTGATCCCATGCTCACCCTTGCGGACTTGGCGACCGAGTGAGCGCCACGTCTGATAACCGGCCACACGGCTGGCGTCGGGACGCTGGCACATGATCAGCATCACGTTGTTGGCTGAATAGCGGTGGAAGCGTGCGGCGGTTTCGAGCATGCGAGCCCAATCGTTTCCGCTGATTAGTTCGGCGACCTGGCGCTCGAGAGGGGCGGTATTCGGCGCGACGGTCCTTATGGTTGCCGGGACCGTCGTGGGCGCAAGCAGTGTGGTTGAGGTTGTCGTGGTGACGGCCGGAACTTGGGTGGTCGGACTGGCTGCGCTCGTCCGAGAGGCGTGGCCTCCGGCTCGGTGTGTGTGGAGCCGGAGCCCGACGACGGCTCCGGCGACGATGATTGCGATCACCCAGAGCGTTATGCCCGCCCTTCGCATGGTTCGATTCCCTCGGTCGCCAGTGCTACAGCACCCGGTCGGATGGCTTCAGTTGTGGCTGACCGGTTCCAGTCGCTCTGCTGGTCAGGGCGGCGCGTGCGCGCTTGTGCCGGCTTTCGGGAGCCGCCTCCGATTTCCGGTACCTCGATCGGCCCTCCGTCACCGTCGCCCTCCGATCACAGGCCGCCCATACGACTCATAGTCTCTGGTCTCATAGTATGCCCCTGATCTGGACTCATCTCGATGGGTGCCAGGCAGCGGACCGCCGTAACCGAAGAGTTCGGCCGCCGAGTCCGGGCACGGCGACTCGAAATAGGCTTGTCACAGGAGGCCCTGGCCGAGCGGGCGGGTCTGCACTGGACGTATGTGGGATCGGTCGAGCGAGGCGAGCGGAACATCGCCCTGAGGAACATCGTCCTCTTGGCAGACGCTCTAGGCGTCGACTGCGCAGACCTGGTCGGTGGCCTCAAGCCGTGACTTCCAGGGATGCCCCATCCGGCTTCGCCTCCGTTGGATGGGGCGGGAGAACTGACCGGGTACTTTGTCGAGGCCACGCTTAACGCCGAGTATGCGTCTGTGACCGGCGTGTTGGATGGTCTGACGATCTGCCTGGCGTCGGTGGTTATGGGCTCTGTTAGAGACGTCTACCTGAGCAGGCGTGAAGGATCTCTCGCATCAGCCAGACCGACGGGTCCCGGAACGTTGAGGTGATCAGATCGTGCTCGACTTGCTGAGCGTCGCTGGTTGCCCCTCCGCCTAGCCGGTGCATGACGTCGAGAGTCGCCCGAGGGAGCGCCGATCGACATCAGATCGGGCGCAGGCGTTCGTTCGCGAGGCGGTGGACGCTTCGGCCGAGCGGGCCGATTTAGCACGCCGCCACTACATGGCCAAGGTTGTCCTTCTGTCCACCCGCGAACCGGTACTTCAGAGTGATGTGCGGACCGGTGCTTCGGGGATCTTCGAATCCGTTGGGGGGTAGGAGCGCACCCGAGCACGTCCAAACGACAGCCCGTAATACAGGATGTGAGATAGAACGGACCGCCGGCCCCGTCAAGTGAGGCCTAGCTGCTATCTAGGTCATCTCGTCGTAGTTGTCCTGGGAGATCACGGCGATGGGCGAGCCAGCTCCATAGAGATCGGTCAAGAGAGCAAGGCCCGCGGGATCACTCATCAGGGCGTCGCCCGACTTGCCCATTGCACTGGTGCTGGCGTACTCGGCGACGAAGACAAATAGGCCCGACTGGGTCCCTCCGGAGGTGATCCAGAGGAGTCGGCAGCCCCGGGCGCCATGGCGCCCGAGCGCTTGCGCGGCGCGCGAGGCGAGGTTGATGGCCTCCTGGCCCCGGCCCGGCAGTGCCCTGGAGATTGATACCTGGGCGACCCGTCCGTGCTCGCTGGGACCCTCGATGGGTATCTCCTGGCTGATCGAGGTCATCTGGCTGAGGTACGGCGAGTCGGCGCTGTCGGCCCGCGCCATCAGGCCGACGATTTCGTCGTCGGCCATGATTTTGTCGTACCAGGTCCCGTAGGCCTCGTTGTTCTCGAACTCCATCGACATCACCAAGCCGCCGTAGGTCTCGCCGCTGGCGCCTCGCAGTAGGCGGACATTGCGGGCGCCGCGGGCCTCCAGTGGCTTTGCGGCCAGCCTGAGCAGTTCCAAGGCGTCCTGGAACCGGCCAGGCTTGACCTGCCGCGACATATGAACTGACTACCGTCATGCCTTACCCCCTGTTCTGAGCGTTGCTACCCGAAGTATGAGCCGGCGCGGACCAGGGCACAAGGGTTTGTTGTGCAAGTCGTGTAGAAACGTCCAACCGGTGGAGACCCGAGCGTGTCAGCCACCTAACAGTGACCTGACGACCACACTCAGTGAGCCACGCTCGGCAATTTGGAGTCCGTCAAGAGCCGCTGAACGCCGATTCGCGAGCGTGTCCGGATTTCGGTGAATGGCTACGGGCGGGCGCGTGATGGACGATATGCGTTCGCCCAGCTCATCAGGACCCCCTACACAGGTCGGAGCAATGACCGATTACCTGAGACATCTCCAACGACAGTGCCGCTGGCGGTGAAGAACGGCACGAAGGTCCGGCACGTGAACCTCCACTCGCGACCGAACTTGGCGAGTTCGTCGTAGTAGATGCCATACCGGTCGATATTGATCTCACTGCCAATCGGGCCGACCCCGCTGTCAGCGGTTGCCACTCCTCGCACAATCTCGTGAATCGTCGTCGTCGCCCTCGCCCGCCCCTCTCCCAATAGTTCAACGACTGGACTGAGCATCCCCCCGTTGGACGGACATCTCATATAGGAGGTAGTTCATGTCCAACAGGAAGAAGACCACGAGCAGGGGTCGGCCTTCGAAGTTCCCGCCGGAGTTCCGGCGCGACGCGGTCGGGATGGTGCTCGACGAGGGCCGTCCGATCGCGGAGGTGGGCCGAGCGATCGGTGTGAACGCGGGGACGCTGGGTAACTGGGTCGGCTTGGAGCGGATCGAGCGGGGCGACCGTCAGGGGCTCACGGCCGATGACCGGGCCGATCTGGTGGAGCTGCGGGCGGAGAACGCTCAGCTGCGCATGGAACGAGATCTGCTCAAACGATCTCTGGCCTTCTGGATCAAAGAGACGTCGACACCGTGAGCCGCTACGTGGGTGTCGATGACCAGAAGGCGGCCGGGTTCCCGGTGAGCATGGCGTGCGAGGCCGCCGGGGTGTCCACCTCGGGCTACTACGACTGGCGTGCCCGCCAGGCGGCCGGCCCGACCGAGCGCCAGCTGGCCGAGGCCGAACTGGTCGCCTTGATGCGCCAGCTTTTCGACGCCGCCGATGGCAACTACGGGGTGCCGCGCATGTTCAAGGCGTTACGCCACGCCGGGCTGGTCGTCAACATCAAGCGGGTGGCCCGCCTGATGCGCCTGCACGGCATGGCCGGCCGGTTCCGCCGTCGCAGCATCCGCACCACCTTCCCCGGCCCTGACGGCTATCAGATCCCCGATCTGGTCGGCCGGCGCTTCGCCCCCGGCGCCCCCGATGTGGCCTGGTGTCAGGACATTACCTACATCCCGACCCGGGAAGGGTGGCTGTATCTGGCCTCGGTACTCGACCTGGGCAGCCGCCGGCTTTTGGGCTACTCGATGGCCGACCACATGCGCACCGAGCTGGTCCTCGACGCCTTGACTATGGCCGTCGCGGCCCGCGGCGGTGACCACGCGGTGGCCGGGGTCATCACCCACGCCGATCGGGGCAGCCAGTACACGGCCAACGACTACCTGGACTTCTGCCAGGCCCGCCAACTGCGCCCCTCGGTCGGAAAGACCGGGATCTGCTGGGACAACGCCGTGGCCGAATCGTTTTGGGAATCCGTGAAGCGAGAATGCCTCCAAGGACGGATCTTCGCCACCCGAGCCGAGGCCCGCCGGGCCATCTTCCGCTGGATCAACTGGTACAACACGTCCAGGCTTCACACCACCCTCAACGGCATCCCACCAATCGAGTGGGAGCAGCAGTACCGTCAAGCTTCATAATCACCCGTCCGGGCAACGGGGAGATGCCCAGTCCGCCAGTCCACCCTGCGCCAGGTGCTCAACAACACCGAGTCCACCGTCCGCCAATATGATCTGCGACAGCGGGCGGTGGCGTTGGGCTGGCCGGCCGACCAGATCATCGTGGTCGACGTGCGACCAGGGCCACTCGGGGGCGTCCGCCGCGGACAGGGAGGGCTTCCAGCGTCTGGTGGCCGATGTCAGCATGGGCCGGGCCGGGATCGTGCTGGGCTTGGAGTGCAGCCGGCTGGCCCGCAACAACGCCGACTGGCATCGGCTGCTGGAGATCTGTGCCCTGACCGACACGCTGATCTGTGACGAGGACGGCCTCTACGACCCCGCCGATTTCAATGACCGGATGCTGCTCGGCCTCAAAGGCACCCTGTCCGAGGCCGAGCTTCACTTCATCCGGGCTCGCCTGCGCGGCGGGCAACTCTCCAAAGCCCGGCGAGGGGAGCTGCCCATGATGCTGCCAGTCGGTCTGGTCTATGACCCGGCCGGCAAAGTCGTGCTCGATCCTGACGCCGGGGTCCAGCACGCCATGCGCTATCTGTTCTCCACCTTCGCCCGCACCGGGTCAGCTCGGGCTGTGGTCCAGACCTTTCGGGCCGAGGGGTTGCGCTTCCCGGGTCGGATCCGCACCGGTCCCCACAAAGGCGAGCTGTCCTGGACACCACTCCGCCACGATCGCGTCCTTCGTGTTCTGCACAACCCCCGCTACGCCGGGGAGTTCGTCTATGGGCGGCTGCGACAGCGCCCCGGACCCAACGGCCGCCTGCGGGTCGAGCGCCTGCCCCGCGACCAATGGACCGCGCTCATCCCCGATACCCACCCCGGTTACATCACCTGGGAAACCTTCGAGCTCAACCAGAAACTACTGGCCGCCAACGCCCAAGCCCACGGCGCCGAGCGAACTACCGGTCCCGCCCGGGAAGGGTCCGCCCTGCTGCAAGGACTGGCCATCTGCGGCCGGTGCGGATGCCGGATGACCGTGCACTACCACCAGAAGTCCGGAACGGAAATCCCCGGCTATCGCTGCATGCGAGCCGCCATCCGTGACGGCGTGGCCCCCTGCGCCTCGGTCCCCGGAGCCACCATCGACCTCGCCATCGGCCAGCTGCTACTCGACACCGTGACCCCGCTCGCGCTCGAGGTCGCGCTCACCGTCCAAGCCGAGCTCGAAGCCCGCGCCGACGAAGCCGACGCCCTGCGCAAAAGCCACGTCGAGCGGGCCCGTCACCGCGCCGAAACCGCCCGACGCCGCTACCTGGCCGTCGACCCCGACAACCGGCTGGTGGCCGACACCCTCGAAGCCGACTGGAACGACGCCCTACGCCAACTCCAAACCGCCCAGGACGACTACGAAGGTGCCACCACCGCCGCCCGGGCCGCCTTCACCGACGAACACAAAGCTCGCATCCGGGCCCTCGCCGCCGACTTTCCCGCCCTTTGGACCAATCCGGCCACCCCCCAACGAGAACGCAAACGCATGGCCCGGCTCCTCATCGAAGACGTCACCATCAACAAGACCGACCAGATTCACCTCCACGTTCGCTTCCGGGGCGGACAGACCACCAGCCTGGCCATCCCCATCCCGCCCACCGGATGGCAAGCCCGTCAAACCGCCCCCGACACCTTCGGCCCTCCTCGACCAGCTCCTCGACACCCACACCGACGCCCAAGCCACCCAGGCTCTCAACACCGCCGGGCATCGCTCCGGGAACCGGCCAGCCCTTCACCCCCTCCATCGTGCTGCACCTGCGACGCAGCAACGGACTGCCCAGCCACCTCGAACGGCTCCGCTCACGCGGCCTGCTCACCATCCCCGAACTCGCCCAGCAACTCGGCGTTTCCACCACCACCATCAAGGCCTGGCACCAAGCCGGCCTCCTCACGCATCCCATCAAGCCAACGACAAGAACATCCGTCTCTTCGATCCGCCCGCACCCGGTGACCCGCTCCTCGTCAAACGCCAGGGAATCCCATTCGACAAACGGCTTCCATCCCAACCATCGCAAAGGAGGTGCAGTATGAAACCATCGCCTTGTCCCAGCATTGGCCCTTGCGGGACAGGCTCTGCACGCCTTGATGGGCCTTCAGCAGGGCACGGAAGTCGGTCGAGGTGTATTGCGACCCGCGGTCGGAACCGAAGATCCATCCCGGTGCCGGCCGGCGGGCGGCGATGGCCATGTTCATGGCGTCGCAGACCAGCGAGGCTTCCATGTGATCAGCGATGGCCCAGCCCACCACCCGGCGGGAGGCCAGATCGATCACCGTGGCCAGGTAGGCCCAGCCCTCCCAGGTCCACAGGTAGGTGATGTCGCCGACATAGACCCGGTCGCACTCCACCGTGCCGGGCCCGAAGACCCGTTTGATCAGATCGACGGCGGCCTGGGCGTCAGGGTCGGCGATGGTCGTTTTCTTCCAGCGCCGCTTACAGCGGCCGGCCAGACCCCGGGCGGCCATGATCCGGGCCACCCGCTTGCGCGATACGTGCACGCCGTCGCGGCGCAGCTGGGCGTGCACCCGGGGAGCGCCATAGGTGCCCCGGCTCTTGGCGTGGATCTTCTCGATCCGCTCGCCCAACTCGGCGTCGGAGACCTCCCGGCGCGACGGCTGATGCTGGGCCCAGTCATAAAAGGCGGACCGGGAGACCTCCATGAGCTCGCACGCCTTGGTGACGTTGCGATCCTCGACCTTCTCCGCCTCGATGAACGGGTACACGCTCACCGGGTCTCCCGGGCGAAGAAAGCCACGGCCCGCTTCAAGATGTCGCGCTCCTCGCGGGCCTCGCGCAGCTCCTTACGCAGCTGGGCCATCTCCGACAGCTGCTCGCTGGTCAGGCCGTCTGAACGGCGGCCCTGGTCGATATCAGCCTGCTTCGCCCACGATCGCACCGCCGTCTCGGTCAGGTTCAGATCGCGAGCGACGCTGCCCGCCGTGTTACCGGGCTGGCGCACCAGCTCGACGACCTCAGCCTTGAACTCCGGGGTGAACGACCTGCGCGGGCGAGGCTTCTTCTTTGCCATCGTCTCCATTGTGGACATCCTTTCTGGGGGTCACCCCCCACTTGGTGGATGTCCGTCAAACCGGGGCAGGCCCAGAGCCTGCTGGAACGGTTGCAGCCCTACCAGTCCAGGTCGGTGGCCGATCAGGCGCAACGCTGGCTGGAGGAGCAGCAGCAGAACTGACTTTCGGCTCTAGTGCCGGATGGTCTGCGCTCCGATAGTTGGCGGGTGGGAGTTGGTTATGTGTCGACCGCCTGTCGGGTTGGCGAGCATGATCGATGTCGGGAGCGGCCGATCGTGCTTTGCGATTGCGAATGTCACATCGAGGAGTCGGAAGAGGACCCGGCGGAGGGTTAGCGGCGTTAACTGGCGGTTCTAAAAACGGTCCCCTACAGTCCGTTTCGATCGGTAGGGGCGCACCGAAAGGCGTTCATGCCGAGTCGTGAGCTTGGACGGCACCCGCCAGTCTGTCTGGGTTTGCGAGCGGTCAGCGTGCCCGGCCTCGGGTTCTCCTCGTTCCTGCGGCCTGGGCACGCTGACCCACCAAAGACGGAAGCTACACCCGCGGAGAGAGCATTACACGTCACTTTCTGCGGCCGGTTGTTGCATGAGCGTCAGACCTGTAACACGTCTTGCAAGCCCACGCGGCGGGCGCTCCTCTCGAGGGGGCAGCGGCAACGGGCGGTCAGTGTCCCGGTTGCCGTCGACTCCTGAGCCCCCCTCTAAGGGTCCGGCCCGGGCGCGCTGAGCCCGATCTATATGGACGGGGAATCTCAGCGATGCCATGTCGATGTCGAGCCCATGGCAATCCGGTCGATCAGGATTTGGCGTAGGCCGGCGTCTTCGGGGCGGAACTCTAAGTCAGCGAGCGTCGAAGAGTCATCGCCGTACGCAGCGGTCAGGATCGGTGACGCGACCGGTTCGATGAGACGCCATATCACTCGCAGCGCTGCCTCCTCACAGACTCCCTCCCGCGGAGTTTGGTTCCTCGACACGCTGACCCCCACGAAGCCGGCCACGGCACTACCCAATCGCTCCGAGCGTCGTCAGGTTGTAATGGGGTCGATCTTCACACCGCTTCCACGGCCTATGCATGACGGATGCCCGGTACGGCTTTAAGGTCGGGAGCAGTTGCCGCGAACACGTCTCCACCTCAACGGCGCGGCGGCTAGGCGTCGTGCCCCACCGGAGTCAGTCATAACGGATGCGATCTGGGGCACGACGCCGACCGAGGCGAACGAACTGTAGGGGGTTTTTGAGGCGGTGAGAGAGCTAAGGAGCGGTTACAGCGGATCGGCCGAACTGTGGGTCGACGGCGCCAGGTGGCAGCACGGCATTGCCGTCGATCTGACCGGCTACGTCGAAGTGGTACAGGTTAAGACGAGGGGAGCGGTCACCCGCATGGACGGGGTGACATGGTGGGACGGCTACCTGAATGGGCTCACGTCGAACGAGCAGACCCAGTTAGTGGGCAGGCCGCTACATCTACGCCTAGCCGGCGGTGCCGTGGGCCGGGGCATTCTGACCGGAGACGGGGGCGGCTACCTCAGCGGATACGGGCCGACGCCGTTCTAGTGTTCGATAATCCTGTGAACTGACGTATCTGAGCAGGAGGGTGGGCTCATAGGGGGCGATGCTCGTCACAAGCGAAAGGTCCGCGTGGTACAAGCGGGCGTTCAGATGGGTCCACTGGATCGGCTGGCAAGACTGGGCCATCATCGGCGTGACGGTGGCGGTGATTGCGGGCGGCGTCGCCGGGCTCGTATTCATCCCCGGCTAAGGCCCCGGTAGCGGAACCGGTTCTCCTCCTGTTTGGCCAGGTGCGCCAGAGAAAGCCCCGCCATGGCGCTCATCGAGGACGTCAACCGGCTCGACCAGCTCAGTGCCCCCGATACCGTGAAGCGATTCACGGAACTACGCCTGGCTTAGAAGCGCTGGATGATCGGTGAGTGGTCACAGCGCGGTCACAAACGCTCGATAACGGGTCCGGACAGGGCATCACAAGCAGGGGAGGGGCGGAGCGAATATGCCCTGCTCAGACCCCATTTTCCGGATTAGCCCGGACTGGCCGGCACGAGGCTGGCGGGAGTTCGAGTCCTGCCGGGGGCGCGCCATATTCGCTGGTCAGAGGACGTCGCAACGATTGTCCTGTGATTGGTGTGACTATTGGGGTTTCGCGTCTCGTTGCCTTGGACCTGCTCACATGCTCACAAGGGGGCTCACAAAGGGATGGGCCGCGTCCCCGACCTGGCCTTCGCTGGCATCCGCACTCTGCGAGCCATGGCAGAGTTCTGCGAGACCTACCAGGTGACCTGGATGCGAAACGCCGGCTATAGCTGGGCTCGTATCGCCTCCTGGGCAAGAATCAGCCCCAGGCCCTGCACAAGAAGTACGCCCGACATGGTGAGCGCGCCGCGGACCAGACGGCCGGGGCCGAACTCGACTCGAGAGGCTCCCCCACATCCCACCCGACATCGAAATGAGCGCCTCCGTGCCGGCGCGCTGGGGCAGGGTCAGGCGACTTTCGGCTCGCGCATTATGGGCGACCTCAGGCGGCCGCCGGCGTTTCGGTAACCGATCTGGCGTGCTGCTGCTACTCCAGACAGTGTTCGAGGCGACGTTGTGGAGGGAGTCACGCTGCTCGCAGCCTGGCGCGGTGCCACGTCCACCGCAGGGTCAAGCCGATGGCGACGATTACGACAAGGCCGAGGATGCCCTTGAGGCCGATGCTGCGGATCAGATGGGCCGCTTCGGGGCCAAGGAAGTACGAGACCAGTACGTAGCCCCCGACCCAGAGGATCCCCGCGACTGCTACGCCGGCGAGGAAGATGCGATACCGGACGTGAAAGATGCCGGACACGAATGCGGGCAGGATCATCGAGGCCAGGAAGTTGTGGCGCCCGAAGAGGCGGTCACCTTTACTCAATGTGCGGCGACGCAGATCCTCGAGGTGGCCCGGATGGTCGAGCAGCCTTCGGCCGCCGCGAGCGCCGATCCAGTAGCCGAGGACCGACCCGCACATCCAGGCGGCACCGGCGACGACCAGAACCACGCTCAAGGTGAGCTTGCCCTGTCCGGCCAGGGTGCCCGCCGCGATCAGAGCCGCGTCCCCGGTCCCGGTATGCCCGCCCCCATGATGGCGACCAGCACGAACAACCCGACGTACTCGCCGATCACGCTGCGAACTTAACTGGCCGGTCAAGGGATATGTGGAGACCGAGGCGGCCCGCCGTTGGGAGGAAGATCGACATCTGGCCCTGCTGCTTGTTGGAGTGAAGGCGGCATGGTTGCGATGCCCAAGGATCTTCTATGTTCCACGACCAGCAGAGTCCGCCTCGGACATGCGACGCGGTCCGCGGGACGGGTTTCCGCGCCCGGGGCCGTCCGAATCCGAGCTCGTTCTGTCGGCCCTCAGCGCATTCGGCGGCGCTCTCGCCGATGCATTCCCGCCGCGGAAACTGGCGACAGGGGACGGCCAAACGGGTCGATGAACAGCGCGCATGGCCCGGTGGCGGTTGGTACGGTGCCATCGAGGAGTTTGATGCTGTAGCTGAGCACGTCCCCGTCCAGTTGCGGCTCCTGAATCACCACAACAGCATCTTCTGGTTGTCGATCACCAGGCTCCGCGAAGGAGAGGACGGCGTTTGGCGGGTTTACCGCGAAGCTGTTATCCCCGTCTCCCCAGACGTCCACGAACTGACGTGAGGACATGTGCCCGACTTCGCGTTGTGGACGATCGGAGAAGTACAGTGTCGACGGCGACAGGCCATGTAGGGTGATGCGTCCGCCCTCGTTGGTCATGCTCGCCGCGGTTTGCACGAACAGGGCCTCCATGTCCTCAAGTTGCCTTTCGGTGACCTCGCTCATGGTCACTCCTTTCTTTGTTGCGCTGACGTGAGTGTCATCCTGGACGAGGTGGAGTGACGGCGAATCACTCTCTCGGGATGATTAGCGGGGTGGTCAGCCACTGTGAAAACTCGGCCAGCACGGCGGCCAGGTAGGACTGATGGTTTCAGCCCCCCAAGGTGCCGGCGCACCAGGGTGCGTGTTCCACTGGGTAACCAAGACGGCTGATGGGATCAGGGTGACTGACGTCTGGGAGAGGCAAGAGGACTTCGAGACGTTCTCGAAGGAGGAGCTCGGACCGATCACTCAGGAGGTCGGCGTGCAGGCGCAGCCTGAAATCCAGTATTGCGAAGTACACAACTACTTGACAGCAGGCTGAACGACCGGGTCGGCGAGTATCTCTCACAAGCCGACGCGGCGGCGCTCCTCAAGGGGGTTTTGCGACGTCAGGAACACACTTCCTATGACGTCTGTCATATACTGGCGGGCTCATGGCATCGTCGTCCAGGATGAAGCTGGGGAGAGCCCCTCGGCCCGCACCGCCCCCCCGTGAACGGATCGTGCGCAGCGCCGCCCAGCTGATCCGCCGGCATGGGGTGTCGGGGACCGGCATGCGCGAGATCGTCCTGCAGGCGAACGCCCCGAGAGGATCGCTCCAGTACTACTTCCCGAACGGCAAGGAGGGGCTGGTGGGTGAGGCCCTGCTCTGGATGGGAGGGGTGGCGGCCCGCCGGGTCCAGCGCCACCTCGCAGAGCTCGAGCGGGCCACCCCCAGCGCTCTGCTGGCGGCGTTGGTGGACGACTGGCGGGCCGACCTCATCAGCGAGGGCTTCGTGGCGGGGTGCCCTCTGGTGGCGGCCGCCGCCGACGTGGTAGCCACGAGCGAGGAGCTCCGGCAAATCCTTCGCCAAGCGTTCGACGGCTGGCAGGATCCGCTGACGGCCGCGCTGAACGAGCTGGGAGTGCCCGCCGGGCGAGCAGAACGACTGGCGATGGTGGTCATCAGCTCACTCGAGGGCGCCATCATCTACGCCCGGATCCGCTGCGACCTGGCTCCTCTCGACGCCGTCGTTTCCGAGCTGGGCCCGCTGCTCGACGCCGGCAGATCCCTCAAGTCAGGTGCTTGAGCTCCACGGTGATGTTGCGCAGCTGGTGATCCCCGACGTTCTCGAGTGTGTGCGGTGTCAGCACGTCACCCCAAACGGCGGATCCGGCCGGGGCGTGTGAAGGCGACGTGCGAGTGTCGAGGAGCACATTGCCGTCGGGATCCCGCCGCACGAAGTCGCTCACCCCGAGGATGTACAGGACGCCGGGCCAGCAGTGAGTGTGCACCGGAACGGTGTCTCCTGGATTGACGTGGGCGTCGAGGACCCGCACGTGCTCGTTCTCGAAGAGCAGGGCGTGATATTCCGGAGCGGCGGTCATGGCATCGAGCTCGGCCGGGTAGGGCCACGGATTCTTGGCGCTCTCGTTCATGGCATCCCTCTTCTGCTGAGTGCTACGCAACGAAACTCGTAGTCCCGTTCTGTAGCGCTGAGTGAGGAAATGCTAGAGGCGCCCGGCGTCTTCTGAAAGGGGGTTCCGTCCGCCTTAGGATGGGCCGTCGGAGGCCCGCCCGTGCTTGTCGGAAATTGATACCTACCACCGTCCGGTCTGCCACCTGGGCCGAGCTGCTGGGCCATCCCGACGTGGTGGAAGGGGCCATCAAGCGGTCCACGGTCGGGGTGATGGCCTTCCACGGCGGTCTGGAGGCCGGAACGGCGGAGATCGCCGAGGCGACGGCAGAAGCGAGTGGAGCCTCGCTCTATGTCGTCAACCAGCCGGCCGCCTTGCGCTGGCACGTCCCATCACGATCGGTGGATCCGGCCCGTTCCGCCCTGCTGGCCGACTGGCTGGCACACGTAGAGGTGGCGATTGCGATTCACGGCTACGGGCGGATCCGGCAACCCCGGCGGATCCTGCTCGGCGGGCGCAACCGGCGACTGGCCGAGGACCTGGCCGGCCACCTGTGGAAGGGGCTGAGCGGATTCGAAGTGGTCACCGACCTAGACGCCATCCCCGCCGAACTGCGCGGGCAGCACCCTGACAACCCGGTCAACCGCCCCCTGGCTGGAGGTGTCCAGGTCGAGTTGCCGCCCTCGGCGCGTGGCACCACTCCTCGCCCACCTGACCCGGCCTGGGGTCCCGGTGGTGCGCCGGCCCGGATCGTTGAGGCCCTGGCAGCCGGAATTATCGATTACCAGCCGGCCGCATATTGACGCCGCCCCCGCAGACGCGCAACGGTAGGGGGTCTGTCTTGCGCTCGGCGGACACCGAGTAACGACGAAGGTTAAGGAGCAACGCTGTGGTGCAAGGTCGCGATCCCGGCTGGTACCCGGACCCCCAGGGTTTGCCCACCGACGAAAGGTACTGGGACGGAACCACCTGGACGGCTGACGACGCGGCCGGCCACGCCGCGGCAGCCACCGGGCCCGCCCCGGCCGCCGGGCTGGTACCCCGATCCCGGTGGTTCGCAGAAGGTGGAGCGCTACTGGGACGGGGCGACCTGGACCGACTCCTACCGGCCGCAGAAGAGCAATCGCAACATGTGGATCGCCATCGCGATGGCAGCCCTGGCCATCATCGCCGTGGTATTCATCGTGCTTTACGCCACCAAGAATTCGAGCAACAAGAACACCCCGCCGGAAACGACGACGACGGTCCCGCACACCGTCCCTGCCACCAGGCCGCCGCGCACCACGGCTCCCCCCACCACCTCCGCGCCCACAACAACGGAGACGCCGACCACGACCGCGGCGCCGACAACTACCACCACCGCGGCGGTATCGACTACGGCCTGAGCCGCCTGTCCGACTGCCTAGCCGGCGCCCCGATCGATGGCTACTGAGGGCAGGTCCTGCACGGCTTGCTTACTGATCTTGAGCCGGATGCCGTTGTCGACGGAGGCAACCGCTGCAATGGGAATGGCCACTTCTTTGCGACCCCACAGATGACCCTCCTGAAGGAGTACATGGGTGACATGGTGACCCTGGCTCTCCACGACGAGGCCTTCCACCTTGCCGATGCCGCCATCGGTGGCGTGGACGGGGTCGCCGCGTCGCACTGACACCTCACCGACCGGAACAGACACGGACGTGACGGGAACCGACGCGTTGGCGCCGAAGTAGGGCCAGGCGAACGAATCCCCGGGTTCGTAGTCGCCGAATTCCTCAACCCCCGGCAGGAAGCTCGTCTCCTCCGCGAAGTCCAGCTGCTCGAACTCCGCCTTCGTGCAACGGAGCCGGATCTCCCCACCGCCGGCGCTGTCGACCAGATCGAGGGGTACCAGCCGCCCGAGGCCCTGCCGGTGCCTGGGCTCGATCAAGACGTGGGTGACCGTCTTGCTGACGGGGTTGACCACCACCCGCTTCAAATTCCCCGCACACCCCATCGGTGGCGCGAGCCGCGGCCCCGATCGTGAACTGCCTCGCTTCGTCCATGGCCACCTCCGTCGTGAGGCAGCTTAGGGTGCCGGCCGCACCGGACGTCAGCTCCGCCTGGCCCCGCTCTTGCGCTTCGGTACGGCGCGAACGACGACGCCGAGGGGGTCGACCAGCCCGTGCCGGCGGCGGATGGCGTCGGCGACGATCCCGGTCCATCCGGTCTGGTGGGGACGCACCCAGGCCGGCCCCGTTGTCGCCGTGGAAGTATTCGTTGAAGAGCAGATTGTCCTTCCAACGGGGATCTCGTTGCAATTTCTCAGCTGAACCGAAGCAGGGCCGGCGCCCGTCGGAGTCCACCAGGAAGGTGGATATGAGCCGGTGCCGAAGGTCCTGGGCTATCTGGGCGAGGGTCATCTTCTGCCCGGACCCGGTGGGGTACTCCAGCTGCAGGCTTTCCCCGAAGAAGCGGTCGTAGCGCTCGAGAGCCTCGATGACCAGATAGTTGAGCGGGAACCATACCGGCCCTCTCCAGTTCGAATTCCCGCCGAACATGCCAATGGTGGACTCGGCCGGTTCGTAGTCGATCGAGGCGCTGAACCCCTCGACGTCGAGCTGGTAGGGGTGGTCGCGGTGGTAGGCCGAGATGGCGCGCAGACCGTGCGGCGAGAGGAATTCCTGCTCGTCGAAGAGCTTGGTGAGGATGTGCTCGAGCCGTTCGAGGCCGACCACCGAGAGAAGCATGCGGCGGGAGCCCGGCTCCCCCTGCAACAGCCCGGCCTCGGCCAGCTTCTCCTGGTCGTCGAGTCCCTCGCGGCCGAGCAGCCGCGGGAACTGCTTGGCCACGACCAGGCTGCGCTGAAGCATCTCCTCATCGATCACGGCCGCGGCGAGCATGGGGATAATCCCCACCATCGACCGCACCTTCACCGGTACCACCGAACCGTCGGGAGTCACCAGGCGGTCATAGAACATGCCATCCGTGTCGTCCCATAGCCCGGCCACGTCGATGGCCTCCCGAATGGCGGCGAAGTGCTCGACGAACTTGACGACCAGGTCCGTCGCCGGGCGCTGGCCGGAGCGGTTCAGGACCGACGCGATAGCGCCCATGGACATGGCGTAGTAGGCCATCCAACCGGTGGCGTCCGACTGCTCCAGGAGGCCCCCGACCGGAAGGTGCGAGCGGTCGATGGGACCGATGTTGTCGAGGCCCAGAAAGCCGCCCTCGAAGACGTTGTTCCCGCCCGCGTCCTCCTGGTTGATCCACCAGGTGAAGTTCACGAGAAGCTTGTCGAATATCCGGCTCAGGAAGTCGATGTCGCGACCGCCGTCGATGGCGAAGACCTCCAGGGCGGCCCAGGCCTGCACCGGCGGGTTCACGTCACCGAAGTCCCATTCGTAGGCGGGGAGGGCCCCGTTCGCATGCTGGAACCACTCCCGGCACAAAAGGGTGAGCTGGTACTTGGCGAACGCCGGATCCACGTGGGCCAGGGCCACGCAATGGAAGGCCAGGTCCCATGCCGCGAACCACGGATATTCCCACTTGTCGGGCATCGACATGATGTCGAAAGCGTCGAAGTTGCGCCACCGGCAGTTGCGGCCGGAAAGCCGGGATGCGGGTGGGGGCGGCTCAGTGGGGTCACCATCCAGCCACCGGCTCACGTCGTAGTAGTAGAACTGCTTGCTCCACAGCATCCCGGCGAACGCCTGGCGCATCACGTTGGCTTCGTCAGCCGTCGCCGAGGGTGGAGCCAGCTCGGTGTAGAACTCGTCGGCCTCGGCCTGCCGTTTGGCCATCACCTTCTCGAAACTGGTCCCGAGCGCGTTCAAGGCCTTCGGCTTCGCCCCCCGCCGCCGCAGTCGAAGGCGGACCTCGATGGTGGTCCCCGGTTCCACCGTCTCGCGGTACCAGGCCGCCATTTTCGTGCCTTCGGGCTGGGTGTTGACGGTCGGGGCGCCCGCCACCACATGGTCGTTGATCCCGTCCTTGGGGTAGGGCGGGCTGGACCGCAGGCCGTAGAGCCGCCCATGGTTGGTTTCGTTCTCGCAGAAGAGGAGCGTGGGCGCATCCCCGCCGGGACTGGCGCCGCAGAGCAGCTCGAGCTCGCCGAGGAACGGGTGGTCGACCTCCACCTCGGCGGCTCCGGTCGCGGTCATCTTCGGTCTCGGGGAGTTCGGTTCCCAGGACCAGGTGTTGCGGAACCACGCCGTCGGCAGGATGTGGATGGTGTCGGCTTCGGGGCCGGCGTTGGTGACCTCGATGGACATCAGGATGTCCTGGGGGTCGGCCTTGGCGTAATGGACCTCGACAACCCAGTACCGGTCTTCGTCGAATATCCCGGTGTCCAGAAGTTCGTACTCGGGATCCCACTTGCCGCGCCGGCCGTTCTCGCGCCTGAGGTCCTCGTAGGGGAAGGCGCCCTGCGGGTAGTGGTAACGCCAGCGGTTCCAGGCGTGGCTCGGCAGGGCGTCCAGGTACCACCAGTAATCCTTGACGTCTTCGCCGTGGTTGGCTTCGGCGCCGGTCAATCCGTAGGCCCGCTCCTTCAGGATGGGGTCCCGGCCGTTCCACAGGGCCAGCGCCAGGCACAGGCGCTGCTCCACGTCACAGAACCCGGCTAGCCCGTCCTCGCCCCAGCGGTAGGCCTGCGACCGGGCCCGGTCGTGGGGGAGGTAGTCCCAGGCCTCCCCGTTGGCGCTGTAGTCCTCGCGGACCGTGCCCCATTGCCTTTCGCTCACGTAGGGGCCCCAGAGGTACCAGCCGCCGGCCTGGCGCAGCCCGTTCTCCAGGCGGCCGAAACCCTTCGCCCTCTCGCCTTCGACACTCATAACTCTCACACGGCCCTTCGTCGTAGCGGGTTCAGCCCGCCGCCGGGCGCTCCCGAGTGTCCTGAAATCTACGACCATCTTCGAGCCCGGCCGAGAGAGCCGGGATCACCCGGACCAGGGGAGATCGACCGGGGCGGTGAACGCCGGTGGAACGGGGCCTTTACAGAGATTTAACTCGAGCGGCTGTCACCCCGGATAGAGGCATCGGCTCCGGCCTGACATGCTCTTCGTTGATGGAGCTCAATCTCCTGGAAGATCTCGGCCGGGTGGAGCGTGACGCTCTGCTCGCCAAGTGCGTGCCCCGGCGCTTCGCCCGCCGGCAGGCGTTGTTCCACTTCGGCGACCCGAGCAACGGGATGTACGTGGTGGCCAAAGGGAGGGTCGTGGTCCGGATATCCACGCCGACGGGGGAGGAAGCCTCGCTCACGGTCATCGGCCCCGGCCAATCGGTCGGGGAGCAATCGCTGCTGGTCGAAGGCGGCCGCCGGTCGGCGTCGGCCGTCGCCCTGGAGCCGGTCGAAACGCTCTTCCTGTCGCGCCAGGCCTTTCTCGAGTTGCGGGCTGACGGCGCCGGCTTTGATCAGGTCATGCTGCGGCTGCTCGCCGCCCGGGTGATACGGCTGACCGATCAGCTCGTCGAGGCGCTGTTCGTGCCGGCCACGACCCGGGTGTTGCGTCGGGTGATCGACGCCGCCGCCCTTTATGGCGACGGGACCATTCCGCTGACCCAGGAGGAGCTGGCGGCCATGGCGGGAAGCACCCGCAACACCGCGAACCGGGTGCTCCGCGCCGCCCAGGATGCCGCTCTTCTGGAAGTGAAGAGAGGCAGGATAACCGTCCTCGACATGGGCGGCCTGCGGAAAATGGCCGACGCCGGCTGATAACTCTCTGCTAAGCCCAGTCGCCAGGGCCTACTCTCTGACGTCGTGTCGGGGTCTTTCGAGCGGGAGCCTACTTCGGAGCGGCGTCAGCTCACCGTCGTCTTCGCCGACCTGGTCAACTCGACCAGTCTGGCGACGACGCTCGATCCTGAGGACTTCCACGAGGTGATCGACGCTTACCAGCACCAGGTCGCCGAGGTGATCGCTTCGCATGGCGGCACCGTGACTCAGTTCCAGGGCGACGGCGTGATCGCCTACTTCGGATGGCCCAAGGGCTCGGACTCGGCCAGCCAGGACGCCCTGTCCGCCGGCCTGGCCATCGTGGACGCCGTGAGGCACGTAACGGAGCGACTGCCCTTGCCCGGATTGCCGACCCTGGCTGCGCGAGTGGGGATCCATACCGGGGTGGTAGTCGTGGCGCCGGCCTCAGCCGGTGGGGTGTTGCGCCCGGCGGACATATTCGGAGACGCCCCCACGGTGGCGTCGCGGCTGCAGGGAATAGCCGGTCCCGGCCAGGTGGTCATCAGCGGGATCACGGCCAGCCTCAACGCCGGATGGTTCGTGATGGAACCACTCGGCACCAGGGCCCTGAAAGGCTTCGAGTTCCCCATCGAGGTGTTCAGGGTCATTGCCCCGACGGGCATCCGGTCGCGTCTGGACACCGGCCATCTCACCAAGTTCGTGGGCCGGAAGGCCGAGCTCGCCGCCATCGCCTCGCACTGGGAGGCGACCCGGCTCGGGCATCCCGCGCCGTCATGGTGGTGGGCGAGCCGGGCATCGGGAAGTCTCGCCTGGTCCGGGAGTTCGTCACCGCCTCGGACGACGAGCGGCGCGACTCCCTGACCGTGAGCTGCTTCAGTCGCGACGCCCTCAGCCCTCTGCAACCCTTCGTGGCGCTGATGGATTCCGTTCCGAAGAGCCCGGCGGAGGCGGCCGACTGGGTCCTCGACCGGACCCGGGGTCGTCGTTCCGTTCTCGTGGTGGAGGACGCCCACTGGGCTGACCCCAGCACCCTTGAAGCTCTGGAGCGGCTCGGCGCCGAGCCGCGCCCCTTGCTGATCCTCATGACGGCTCGCCCCGAGGTGGGCGACCTGCCCGGCCTGCGTGCGCACGTGGTGGCGCTGGCGGCCCTCGACTCCGAGGACGCCGCCGCGGTGGTCGAGAGCCTTTCGATGGAGTTCCCCATGGGCACCGCGCTCCGAGACCAGCTGGTGCGCAGAGGCGGCGGGGTGCCTCTGTTCCTCGAGGAGATCACCCGTTCAGTCAACGAAGAGGGCGATGCCGGCGTTCCAGCCCGTACCTCGGTCCCCTACACCTTGGGCGATCTGGTTACGGCGCGCCTCGACCGCCTGGGAGAAGCCAAGCGGGCGGCCCAGCTGGCGGCCGTTATCGGGCTCGAGTTCGACCTTCCGACTCTCCAGGCCATCACCGGTCTCAGCGAGCTGGAAGGATCTGTCTACCTGGCCGAGCTGGAAGGGCGCGGCATCGTCCATTCGCTGGCGCGCGAGGGCACCTACCAGTTCCAGCACGCCCTGATGCAGGAGGCCGCCTACGAGTCCCTCCTTCGCCGCGACCGGCGCCAGGCCCACGGCCGGGTGGCCGATGCGCTGGCTGCGGCACCGGCCCACGCCCAAGCCCGGCCCGAGGTCCTCGCGGCCCATCTCGGGCTCGCCGGCCGCCCCGCCGAGTCGGTGTCGGCCTGGGAGCAGGCCGCTCGCCGCGCCGCTCGGCGCAGTCTCTTCAAGGAGAGCGCCGCCCATCTGGGGCAAGCCCTGATCCGGGTCGCTGAGCTTCCTGACGGCTCCGAACGCGACGCGGTGGAGACACGGGTCCGGCTCCATCTGGGCCAGTACCAGGGCGCCATCGACCAGGCCTCGCCCGCAGTCGGAGACAACTTGCGCCGGAGCCTGGAGCTGGCCGTGCGGCGAGGCGATGGGCTTGCTCAAGTCGAGGGCTACCTGACTCTCGCCCCTCACTACCAGGCGGTCACCGACTACCCGGCCGTCTTCCGGACCCTCGACGCCGCCCAGGAGGCGGCCCTGGAGCACGGAGCCGAGTCTCTGATCCCGGCCATCGGGATGACGCGGGGTTCGGTCCTGGTCTGGCAGGGGAAGCTTCGCGAGGGTCAGAGTGCCATCGTCGAGGCCCTGGACTCGGTGGGCATAACGATGGACCATCCGCCTTCGCTCGATGCCATGTCCATGCCGGGTCTGCTGGTCGACGTCGTCGTCGGCGGGTACCTGCTCTACGCGCTGGCCGAATGCCTGTCTGGCCGGGCCGCAAGCGGGCATCTGGTGGGGGAATGGGCTTCCGAACTGGCGTCCGCCAAGGGATCCGCGGCACGCGCTGTGCATGTGCTGGACGACCAGAGCGATCGCCTCCCAGATAGAGGGTGACGTCGACGCCGTGCGATCTCTCGCCGCCCGGGCCCTGTCTCTGGCCGACGATCGCACCACTGCGCAGATCCGCTCGTGGGCGGCGGTCCTACTGGCCTGGGCCGACGGGCGCGTGTCCCGAGCTGGCCCGCCACGAGGATCACCCCGCCCTCTTCATGCGGCCGTACCTCCTGTCGCTAGAAGCGGAACGGACGGCCGACCCGGTGGCCGCGGTGGATCTGCTCGAGGAGGCCTTGACCATCGCCCGGGCCACGGGCGAACGCTTCTCCGAGGCCGAGCTGTTGCGGCTCCGGGCCCGTCGCCAAGCGGAAAGCGGGGACCTGGTCGCCTCCCGCCGCTCGAGTGATGAAGCGGTAGCCGTGGCCCGCTCACAGGGGGCCCTGGTCCTCGAGACCAGGGCGGCGGCCGACCGCCTGGCGAGCGTGTCTGACGGCCATCCGGGAGACAGCGGCGATGAGCAATGACGGCGACGAGCAAGGGTCAGTGGGACGTCGCGGCGCTGGAGTCTCTCCGATCACTGGGTGATCCCGAGGCTGACGCGGTGGTAGCCGCCCACTTCGCCGAAGAGCGAGCCGGAGCCTCCGAGCTGTTTCGGCGCCTGGCTTTCAGCCAGGAGCCCTCCGATGTCCCGACCGGCCCGGTCGGGCGGTACATGGCCGAGATACCGCCTGTTCCTCCGTGGTTGGACCCGGACGTGGTGAGCCGAGCCCAGTCGTGGTTCGCTCGTGTCGGCACCCACGTCTTCTGCGCCCTCTACGCGGCGTCACTGCCTACCGCCTACGCCTGCCATCAGGGCGTCCGGGTCCTGGCTACCACGGCCCGGCTGGAGACCGACGCCAAACGGCGTCTCAACGAAACGGCGCAGTTCGTCTTGGACGTGATGCGGCCCGGGGGCATGGAACCGGGCGGGGCCGGTTTCCAGGCGGTGCGCCGGGTTCGGCTGATGCACGCGGCCGTTCGCTGGCTGATCGAGCAGGACCGGCGCGCCGGTTGGAACGGCGCCCTGCTCGGACGACCTGTGAATCAGGAAGATCTGCTCATGACCATCCTGACCTTCACCGAGGTGGTCTTCGAGGGCTTCGATCGGACGGGCGTCGACTACACGCCGACCGATGCCCACGATTACCTCCACCTCTGGTCATACGTCGGTTACCTGCTTGGCGTAGAGCACCGCTTCCTCCCGCTGGACCGGGCGTCGGCGGAGACACTCATGGAACACGTTCGCAGCGTGCATTTCGGGTCCAGTCAGGCCGGTCGGGACTTGACCGGAGCCTTACTCGAGCAGGCCCAGGGTCTGCTGCCGCGGCCTCTGCGAGGGCTACCCGGTACGGCTGTTCGCTGGTATGTGGGTGACGCGACCGCCGACCTCGTGGGCGTCCCCGCGGCCGACTGGACGAGGGTTATGTTCGGTCCGCTGGCGGAACTGACCCGGCGGGTCTCCGCGCTCGGTGCCCACCGTCGCTTCCTGGTCGGCTTCTCGGAGCGTTTCGGGCGCGCCATGCTGACGGCGGCCGTCGATGCGGAACGCGGGGGCGACAGGGCCGCCTTCGCGATCCCCGCGGAGCTGCAAGGACCGCTGGGGGTCACAGGGGACCAGCGGGCAGCTGCCCGCTGGCCATTTCGGCGAGCTGCTCCGGGGTGAAGGGCGGATCGGCGAGGCTGGGCCGGCGCTGCCGGGATCGAAACAGGTTGACGATGTAGCCCATACGCTGCTGCATGGACACCCAGTCGTCGGCCCCGCACGGGCTGCCACGTCCCTTGGTACGGTCCCAATCTCCCAGGGCGGCGGCTGCCTCGGGAGCGGACAAAGGGGGAGCGAAGAGGGGGCCACCGCCGGGCGGGGGCGGAGCGTACGGTGCAGGTCGAGGTCTTCGTCGGCGGTGACCAGCCTCATCAACAGAGCGGTCGCCGAGTCCTGCCACAGCCGGGTCAACTCGTCGTTCAGCGTCTCTACCGCCGGCCGGGCCACGGGCCGCAGGAGCCAGCCCGGCAGGAAGCGGGCGATGTGATCGTTGATGAGGCCGTGCAGGGCGTCGGCGATGGGGGCGTCCACCGCACCCGCTATGTAGGTCTGCAAACGCTGCTGCTCGTGGGCCACCGCGGCCACGTTGGCCCGCAGAACGTGCACGGACCTTTTCTCCGGATCCGGCTCCGCCAGCGCTTCCTCGTAATCCGCGACCGGCTGCTCGAGCTCCGGCGTTGTGGAGGGGTGGTCGCCTCGTACCAGGTCGTGAAACACCGGCGCCAGCTCGGTGAACACCAGGCGGTTCCCTTCCGCCAGCTGGCGCGACACATCCCCGGCCACATCGTCTGTCAGCCCACACAACTGGCTGAGATGGAAGTCGTCGGCCAGGCGCAGCCGCCGGGCCCAGCTCCACCGCCGGTTCAATCTGTCCCGTTGCTCGGGCAGGACCCGATTGTGTTCTATACCCCCGCGCAGCAGGCGCGGAAGTTCCTCGCCCCGGATCATCCGGCCAGCGCTCTTCGACGCCCACACCGCGAAAAGAGCCCAGGTGGCGTCGGGAGCCAGTCCCCTCGCTGACATCTGCGTACCCAGCTCGTGATAGGTCTGGGTGATCCACAGGTTGCGGAGACGTGGATCTTCCATCTCGGAGATCGCTGAGATACTCGGTGTCGGGATAGTCGGCCTTGGCATGCGGCTCCGAGTCCGAGATGGTAGGCGCCAGGGTGGAAGCCCGGGAGCCTGTCTGACGGCGCTCCGCCGATCACCGCCAGACAAGGCCCGGCTTAGGACTACCCCGAAACCCCGCTCTACCTTCGTTCCCGGGTAAGTCCCGCTGCGACCACGATGGTCCCTGCCGCCCCAGCAGGGACCATCGATGGGGGTGCCCCAACAACCGGCTCGGATCGTTCCTGGCCCTCGCTCCCTCCCGGCATGCAGCCATCATGACCGGATGAGGGAAGTCCTTCTGCTGCGCCCGTCACACTCCTGGCGTGACTCCTGTCACCGGAGGGGGACGCTTTCTTTATGGGGTCTGCGGCTCCGCCTGGTTATGGCGGGACCGGGACCGCATCCAGTCGCTCCCGCTCAGGAACAACCAGACCGCTAGCGGAACCAGCAGGGCCACGCCCACCATGATCAGAGTCTGCTTGGCTGTCGCCCGCGGAGGCCCGCCGCGCACGACCTTCACCGCTACCACCAACTGTGCTGTCCCGCCCGTCCCGTTTTCGCCGGTTGCTTCGAAATGGTGGCTTCCTTCCGTGGCCGTCGCCGGGACAGCCACGGTCGCACGGAAGTAGCCGAACCTATCGGCGGTGGTCTGCCCGACTACCTCAGGCGTGGAGTGGAACGTGATCTGGATCGGCGCGAGGGGCGCGAACCCGGAACCGGACAGTGTCACCGACTGCTTCCGGTGGACGACGGTCGCCGTCGTACTGAGTGGGGCCGCGGCCCGATGGGAGGCAGGCGTGGCCTTGGCCCCTGACCCCTTGGACGAGCCGGCGGTGCCTCCGGGCCGGATGGACGGAGTCGCCGAGCTGGTTGGGCCGGTGGTGCCGGCGACAGAGGTCGGCGCCGATCCGGCCGGAGCCGAGCTGGCCTGGGCGGTCGTCAGCACCGTCGTGTCATCCAGCACGCCGGCCTTGGGGGACGCCCCCCCGAACAGGACGAGTTGCTGGCTGTTCGCGTCGTAGGCGGCGGCGGCTCCGGCTCGCGGTGGCGGCGCCCCCGTCAGGTGGGGCTGGGCCCAATTGGATCCGTTCCACAACCAGGTGTCGCCGGCGGAGCCACGCCCTCCCAGGCTCCCGGTGGCTAGCACGACCCCGCCCGCGTCGTGGTCGTCGGCCATCGCCGCATCTTCCCGCGGGCTCGGGCTGGTGTGGGGGGAGGCGCGCTTCCAAGCCGATCCGTCCCAGGTCCAGGTGTCTCCCAGCAAGCTGGGAGACTGCGACCCGGCCGGGGTGGCTTCACCACCGAAGAGCACGGTGTCGCCCTTGGCCGAGTCGTACGACATGGCCGCACCCGATCGAGCGCCCGGACCGGGCACCATCGCCTGCTTCCAGCCGGTGCCGGTCCACAACCAGGTGTCGTCGAGGACAGCCGGCGTGGCGGTCGCTGTCGTCGACGGCGCCGCGGACGTGCCCGGCGCCGAGGTTGAGGAGGTCGAGGAGTCGGTGGAATCGGTAGAGGAGCTGGTCAACGGTTCCGCGGCGGCGTCACCGGTCCCGCCGAAGAGGACCAACTGCGAACCGTCGTACGCCAGCGATGCCGCTTCCCGGGGAGGAGGGTTCGACACGGGCTCCTCGTACCACCACGACCCGTTCCACGCCCACGTGTCGCCGAGGATCTGGTTATCAGCCCCCAAACCGCCGAAAAGGATCAGCTGGTCCAGGCCCGGGTCGAACGCCATCGAGGCCATCTGCCGGGCCGGCGGAGCCTGAATCTGCGAGCCCGAGTAATCCGCCCACGAGGTCCCGTTCCATACCCAGGTGTCATCGGAGAGCTGGCCGTTGGCTTCGACCCCGCCGAAGAGCACGACGGTCCCGGTGTCGGAGTCGTAGACCGCCGAGGCTTCCGAAAGAGGGGGCGGATGCGCTGTCCCGGTCGGGCGCGTCGACCAGGTCAGGACCGGGGCCGCCGGCGGGCTCTTGGCGGCCACCGGGGCGGCACCGGCGGGGCTCGATGCGATAGGTCCGAGCGGACCCGCAGCGAGGGTCCCCAGTCCGGCCAGGAACCAGACGCCGGCGATCAGAGCCAGTATTCGGCCCTGGATTCGCCATCTGGACCTGCGGAGCCGGAGCACTGTCATAGGGCTAGTCGTCTTGCTCGTCCTGCGAGGGGGTACCGGTGGAGCGGGTGACGGGAGTCGAACCCGCGTAGCCGACTTGGAAGGACGGTGCTCTGCCGTTGAGCTACACCCGCAACTCGGGGGGAAATCCTACAGGGTCGGCCTGAAGAGGGGTCTGCGGGCCGCGCCGGCGACGGCCGTTCAGCGCCGGCGACAGGGTGGTAGCCCGTCGCGTGCGTGGAAATCGTCGATAAACGTGAAATCCACACGCGATAGCGAGAAACGCGCCCGCACGAGAGCCTGATGGCCGCCTTCGTCCGGCCTCCTGAGTGGGTTCGGGCTGGTCAACCCAAAGCGTCGGGGAGGGGGGATTCGAACCCCCGGCCTCCTGCTCCCAAAGCAGGTGCGCTACCGCTGCGCTACTCCCCGTGCCGATTCGGCGATTTAGCGACGAGCAACAGTAACCAAACCCGCGGCGGCCCCGTCCGCCCCTAGACTTCGGGGCCTATATGAAAGCCGTGGTCGAGCCGTTAGAGGACAACAAGGTCAAGCTGAGCATCCAGGTTGACGAGCAGGAGTTCGAGAAGGACATCGACGCGGCGTTTCGCAAGATCGCACGCGAGGTGCGAATCCCGGGCTTCCGGCCCGGCAAAGCCCCCCGCCGGATCCTCGAAGCCCGCCTGGGCAAGGAGACGGGGAGGGCCGAGGCTCTCCGCGACGCCCTGCCCGGGTACTACACCAAAGCGGTGCGGGACCACGACGTCGACGTGGTGGCCCCGCCGGAGATCGATATCACCGCTGGTCAGGAGGCCGGTCCGGTCGAATTCGACGCCGTTGTAGAGGTTCGACCTCAACTACACCTTGCGGGTTACGGAGGGTTGAGGGTTGTCGTGCCGAGCCCGGTCGTGACCGACGAGGACATCGACGGCCAGGTCGATCGTCTCCGGGGCAACTTCGGGGAACTGGTGGAGATCAACCGCCCTGCCATCGACGGCGACTTCCTCACCATCGACCTCCACGGATCCCGCCATGGCGACGCGGTGGCCGGGCTTACCACTGACGACTTCCTGTACGAGGTCGGGTCCGGCACTGTTCTCAACGAGCTCGACGAGCAGCTCCGGGGGGCCAAAATCGGAGACATCCTGGCCTTCGACGCCGAGATTCCCGGGGAGGACCCCGCCAATCTGCGGGTCCTGGTCAAGGAGGCCAAGGAGAAGAAGCTTCCGGAGGTCACCGACGAGTGGGCCAGCGAAGCGTCGGAGTTCGACACCGTAGAGGAACTGCGGGCCGACATTGCCAAACGGATGGGGCTGGTGAAGCGGGTGCAGTCGACCATGGCGCTGCGCAACGCCACCATCGACGCCCTGGTGGAGTTGGTCGACATCGACCCGCCGGCCAGCCTGATCGAAACCGAGGTGGAGCGGCGCGTTCGGGACCTGGGCCAGCGTCTTGAAGCCCAGGGTGCGACCATCACGGAGTATCTGGAGGCCAGTGGGCAGTCCCCCGAACAGTTCGTGGCGTCACTCCGGGAGGGATCGGTGCCCGCCGTGAAGGCCGATCTGGCCCTGCGGGCGGTGGCCGAGGCCGAACACCTCGAGCCGACCGATGAGGATATCGACGAAGACATCGACCGCCTGGCGGCTTCGTACAAAATGAAATCAGCCGAACTTCGACGAAGCCTTGAGCGCGCAGACCAGATGCCCGCGGTACGCTCGGACTGGAAGAAGAGCAAAGCCTTGGACTGGTTGGTCGAGAATGTCGAGATAGTCGATCCCGACGGCCAGCCCATCGACCGAGCGCTTCTGGAGCCCGATTCAAGCCTTTCAGACCCCGACAGCCCAGACCCCGACAGCCCAGATACCGACTCCCAGGAAACAGAGACCGGAGAACCGTGATCAACCCTCTCGCTCAGTACCACATCCCGGGGGTCTTCGAGCAGACCAACCGGGGGGAGAAGAGCTACGACCTGTTCTCCCGCATGCTCGAGGAGAACATCGTCTTCCTCGGCACCCCGATCGACGACTACGTGGCCAATGCGGTTTGTGCCCAGATGCTCTACCTCGAATACAAGAACGCTGATAAGGACATCAGCCTCTACATCAACAGCCCGGGCGGAGACATAACGGCCCTGTTCGCCATTTACGACACCATGAAGTTCGTCAAAAACGACATATCGACCTTCTGCTACGGCCAGGCGGCTTCAGCGGCGGCGGTCATCCTGGCGGGGGGCACCCGAGGAAAGCGCTACGCCCTGCCGCACGCCCGGATTCTGATCCACCAACCCCACGGCGGCGCCGCCGGCCAGGCCGCCGACATCGAGATCCAGGCCAAGGAGATTCTGCGCATGCGCGACCTCCTGAACCAGATGGTGGCCACCGATACCGGCCAGGCGGTGGAGAAGGTGGCCAGGGACACCGACCGGGATTTCATAATGAGCGCCATCGAGGCCCAGCAATACGGCATTATCGACGAAGTGATAACGACACGCGAGCTGGCACTCGTCCCGCAAGCCGCGGGCGTGGCCTAGAACCAAGGGGAGCGGGGGTCTGTGGCCAAGTTCGGTGAATCGAGCGATCTCGTCAAGTGCTCGTTCTGCGGGAAGTCGCAGAAACAGGTCAAGAAACTGATCGCAGGACCAGGTGTCTACATCTGCGACGAGTGCATCGACCTGTGCAACGACATCATCGAAGAAGAGCTCTCCGAGAGCACCGAGGTCCATTTCGACGAATTGCCCAAGCCGTCCGAGATCTTCACCTTCCTGAACGGCTACGTGATCGGCCAGGAGCGGGCCAAGAAGATCCTCTCGGTGGCGGTCTACAACCACTACAAGCGGGTCCAGTCGGGCGGGTACGCCGACGCCGAGGTCGAGCTCCAGAAGTCCAACATCCTGCTGCTGGGCCCAACCGGCTGCGGCAAGACGTTCCTCGCTCAGACCCTGGCCCGCATGCTGAACGTGCCCTTCGCCATAGCCGATGCCACCGCCCTGACCGAAGCCGGCTATGTCGGCGAGGACGTGGAGAACATCCTCCTCAAGCTGATCCAGGCGGCGGACTACGACGTCAAGAAGGCCGAGACCGGCATCATCTACATCGACGAGATCGACAAGATCGCCCGCAAGAGCGAAAACCCGTCGATCACTCGCGACGTATCGGGTGAAGGCGTCCAGCAGGCTCTGCTGAAAATCCTGGAGGGGACCACTGCGTCGGTCCCTCCGCAAGGCGGGCGCAAGCACCCCCACCAGGAGTTCATCCAGATCGACACCACCAACATCCTGTTCATCTGCGGCGGGGCCTTTGCCGGCCTGGACCGGATCATCGACAGCCGTCTCGGTCGCCAGGGCATCGGCTTCCGGGCCGAGATCCGGCGAGGAGAGGAGCGGGCTGAGGGCGATCTGCTGGCCCAGGTCCTGCCCGAGGATCTCCTGAAGTTCGGTCTCATCCCCGAGTTCGTCGGCCGCCTCCCAGTGATCGGCGCCGTCTCCAACCTGGACAGGGAGGCCCTGGTCCGCATTCTGATCGAGCCCAAGAACGCCTTGATAAAGCAGTACCGGCGGGTGTTCGAACTGGACAACGTGGAGTTGGTCTTCACCGACGACGCCATGGAGGCAGTGGCCGAACAGGCCCTGCTGCGGGGCACCGGCGCCCGCGGCCTCAGGGCCATCCTGGAGGAAGTGCTTCTCGAAGTCATGTACGACCTGCCCAGCCGCAGCGATATCGGTCAGTGCGTGATCGACCGCTCGGTCGTGCTGGAGCGGGTGGCGCCGACGCTGGTGCCGCGGGCAGAGGCCATGACCCGGGTTCAGAGCCGTTCACGTCGGGCCGCCAGCTGAGCCCACGCGGGGTGCTCAGCCTGGGCGACGCCCTGGCCTGGCTGGACAGCCATCAAAACATGGAACGGATGCTCGCCGACACCCGGCGGGCGGTTCCCGACCTCGGGCGGATGCGGACGCTGGTCGACGTTCTCGGCCATCCAGAGGCTGCCGCCCCGGTGATCCATGTGACGGGCACCAATGGAAAAACCTCCACGGCGCGATGCCTGACCTCCTTGTTGACCGCCAAGGGGCTGCGGGTCGGGACTTTTACCAGCCCTCACCTCGAGGCCATCAACGAGCGGCTATGCGCTGACGGAGAGCCCATCACAGACGCCGAGCTAGCCGAGGTGCTGTCGACTCTGGCCGGGATCGAACCGCTCCTGGGAGACGCCCGCCTGACCTGGTTCGAGATTCTGACCGCGGCCGGCATGCTCTGGTTCGCCGACCGCCCCGTCGACGCGGCCATCTTCGAAGTGGGACTGGGGGGCCGCTGGGACGCCACCAACGTCGTCGAAGCCGACGTTGCTGTGGTCACCAACGTCGGGTTGGACCACGTGGAGTTCCTCGGCCCCACGCGTGCCGACGTGGCAGGGGAGAAGGCCGGGATCGTGAAGCCCGCCAGCACGGTGATCCTGGGCGAGCGGGACCCCGAGCTCAGGCCCCTCTTCGAACGGGAGGCTCCGGAGGCCATCTGGCTGGCCGGGCGGGACTACGAATGCGAGCACAACCAGCTGGCCGTGGGAGGCCGGTCTCTCGACCTGCGCACCCCGGCCGCTTCCTATGAGGGGGTGTGGCTCGACCTGCACGGCAGCCACCAGGGCGACAACTTCGCGGCCGCCCTGGCCGCCGCCGAAGCCTTCTTCGGGCAGCCGACCGACGACAAGCTGGTTCGGGAGGCGGCGGCCACGGTGCGCTCACCCGGCCGGCTGGAGATCGTGCGGCGGGAGCCCCTGGTGGTGCTCGACGGGGCCAAGAACCTGGAGGGGGCCCACGCCGCGGCCGCAGCCGTGGCCGAGGAGTTCGGCGCAGCCCGGTCCGAGATCCTGGTGGTCGGCATGCTGCACGGCAAGGACCCCGCTCTGATGCTCGAGGCGCTGGGGGCCCGCCGGGCTCGTCTGGTGGTCGCCTGCCCGGCCCCCTCTCCCCGGACCCACCCGGCCGGCGCGGTGATCGAGGCCGCCCTCAGCCTCGGCGTGGACGCCATAGAGACCGACTCGGTCGAGGGTGCCATAGAGGTGGCGCTGGGCGAAGCCGGTGCCGACGACCTGGTACTGATCACGGGCTCGCTGTATGTGGTCGGCGCGGCCCGGGCTGTGCTGGCCGTCGAAGGGGCGTGACAGGCACGGCGTTCAGGCCGGGCGCTAGCCTCCTCCGCTCGTGAATCGCACCCTTGTCATCTGCAAGCCCGACGCCGTCGAACGGGGCCTGACCGGCGAGATCATCGCCCGCCTGGAGCGCAAAGGCCTGCGCCTGGTCGCGGCCGAGCTGCGTCGGCTCGACCGGGAGACGGCGGCCCGCCATTATGCCGAACACGAGGGCAAAGGCTTCTACGAGGATCTCCTGGCCTTCATCACCCGCTCGGCTGTGATGCTGATGGTGGTGGAGGGGCCGGACGACACCTGGCAGATCGTTCGCTTGCTGATGGGCGCCACCAACCCCGCCGTAGCCGATCCGGGCACCATACGGGGCGATCTCGCCGTCGAGACTACGGAGAACCTGGTGCACGGCTCCGACTCGGCCGCATCGGCGGCCAGGGAGATCGCCATCTTTTTCCCGGCGTTGGCGCCGGCCTGATTCCGCGGCGTCCGGCGGCACCTGGGACCCAAGTCTCGGTGCCATTCCGCACTCTCGGAGTCAGAATCGCCTGATTAGGGACCGGAATGGCACCGAGAGAGTGAAATGGCACCAAGAATGCGATGCTCACACGGCTCCCGTCTAGGTGGGCCCAGAACAGCGCCGGTTTGCAACCGGCCCTAACCGGGGCGGGATACCTTAGTAGGGTGGGTCACTTCGGGAGGTGGAGAGGCCTCCGGGCGGATGGACGCTCGGGATCCCTGCGGCTAGCCTTTTCCAAGCTTTCCGCACTCCTGGTCATAGCTATTTCCGACGGCCCCTGACTGGAGGCTTCCTCGCGTGTCGGACAACTTTCTTGCTGGATTTTTTGGACGGGATATGGCCGTCGACCTTGGCACCGCCAACACCCTGGTGTACGTCCGCGGTCGTGGCATCGTCCTCAATGAGCCGTCAGTGGTAGCCGTCAACATCAAGGACGACCGGCCTCTCGCGGTCGGGATCGAAGCCAAGCGCATGATTGGGCGCACGCCCAGCCACATCCAGGCCATCCGGCCGCTGCGCGACGGCGTCATCGCTAACTTCGACATCTGCGAGAAGATGCTGGCGTACTTCATCCGCCGGGTGCACGGCTCGCGCGAAATTCGCCAAACCCCGCATGGTGATTTGCGTCCCGTCGGGTATCACCGGAGTCGAGCAGCGAGCCGTTCAGGAGGCGGCCGAGTCGGCAGGCGCTCGTAAGCCGGCCCACATCATCGAGGAGCCCATGGCCGCCGCCATCGGCGCCGGCCTCCCGGTGCACGAGCCGACCGGCAACATGGTCGTCGATATCGGTGGTGGCACCACCGAGGTGGCCGTCATCTCGCTGGGCGGCATCGTAACCAGCCAGTCGGTGCGGATCGGTGGCGATGAACTGGACGACGCCATCATCCAGTTCATCAAGAAGGAGTACAGCCTGGCCCTCGGCGAGCGCACAGCCGAAGAGATCAAGATCGCGCTCGGATCGGCCTGCCCTCTCGAGGAGGAGCTGCACGCCGAGATCCGCGGTCGTGACCTGATCACCGGTCTGCCGAAGACCATCGTGACCACGACCGAGGAGATCCGCCAGGCCATCGACGAGCCGGTATCGGCCATCGTCGATGCCGTGAAGGTGACGCTCGACAAGACACCGCCCGAGCTGGCGGCCGACATCATGGAGCAAGGGATCGTGCTGACCGGCGGGGGGGCCCTGCTTCACGGCCTCGACGCCCGGTTGGTGTCGGAGACCGGAATGCCGATCGTCATCGCCGACAACCCGCTTCACTCTGTTGCCATCGGCAGCGGCCAGTGTCTCGAGGAGTTCGAGGTGCTCAAGGGCGTGCTGATGTCGTCGCAGAGCCACTAACAGACAGGACCGCCTGCCCCTCGTGGCCGTCTACCGACGCTCAAACCGTACCCGATATGTCCTGGCGGTCCTCGTTCTCGCGGCTCTGACCCTCGTCACCATCGACGCCCGCAGCAACGGCAGTGGTGTGCTCAGCGACATCCGCACCAAGGTGTCCGATGGGTTCTCCCCCCTGCAGCGGGCTACCCACTCGGCGCTGCAGCCCATCGGGAACTTCCTGACCGGCGCTCTTAACTACGGCTCGCTGCGAAGCGAGAACCAGCGCCTGCGCAACCAGGTCGCCTCCCTGCAGCAGCAGTCGGTGCAGTCCGCGGCCCAGCAGGCCGCGGCCCAACAGGTTCTGGCCGAACAGCACCTGCCTTTCCTGGGCGCCATCCCGACGGTGACGGCCGCCATCATCGACAACGGCTCGTCGAACTTCGAGACGTCCGTCACCATCGACAAGGGCACGAGCAGCGGCGTGGCCGCGGGTCAGCCCGTCGTCGCCGCCAACGGTTTGGTCGGGAGCGTTCAATCCGCCGGAGCCCACACCGCCGTCGTGGTCCTGCTCACGGATCCCACCTTCGCGGTGGGTGTCCTGCTGCCCGGCTCCAACATCGGAACGGCCGAAGGCGTGGGCATGCCCGATCCGTTGAGAGTGACAGTGGACTCGACCAGCCAGGCGGCCCCGAAGGTGAAGGTGGGCCAAGAAGTTGTTACCAGCGGCCTGAACTTCGAGAAGTTCCCGCCCAACATCCCGGTCGGCAAGGTGACCGCCGCCTCGACCCCGCCAGGTCAGGCCGAACCGGATATCTCCTTGGCCCCGCTGGTAAGTCTTCAGCACCTCTCCTATGTCCAGGTTCTTATGTGGGCGCCCCAGTCGTGAGGGTGGCGATCCGGATGTTTGAGATGGCGGCGCGAGTCAGCACGGCGCATCCCGGCCCCGCCCCCGGGGTGAAGTCGCGGTGAGCACGCACTTGCTGGCCCGGGTCCGTATCGGGCTTTTGATCTTCATCGCCGTCCTGGTGCAGACAACTCTCGCCTCCGATATGCGAGTCACCCATGTCGCCCCCGATCTCATGGTCCTGCTGGCCATATGCGCCGGCCTGGAGGGTGGGACCGAGGCGGGCGCCTGGGTCGGGTTCTGGTCCGGATTGGCCGCTGACATGTTCCTCACCGTCACCCCGGTCGGGCTG
Organism: uncultured Acidimicrobiaceae bacterium; assembly: GCA_963851245.1. Taxonomy (GTDB): domain Bacteria; phylum Actinomycetota; class Acidimicrobiia; order Acidimicrobiales; family Palsa-688; genus CAWKOH01. Next base: position 611,940 of record CAWKOH010000002.1, read on the forward strand.
TCGGCTCTGACCTATTGCCTCATCGGGGCGGCCGCCGGTGCCCTCCGGTCCGGGTTCCTTCAGGAGCGCCGGGCCCTCGTGCCTCTGGTCGCGTTCATAGGCACGGCCGCCTCCGTTCTTCTGTTCGTGGCCGTAGGTGATGTGCTCGGTCAGAGCCAGTTGCTGGCGGGCGGGCGCTCCTGGCTGATCCGAGTGGTGGTGGTCGAGTCGGCGTGGGCGGCCGTTCTCTCCATCCCGGTCAGCCTTCTGTACGCATGGGCCGCCCGAGGATCGGTCGGGGTCGAGCGGCTCGGGACCTCCCGCGGAGGCGTGATCGTAGGCGATCGGCTGCCGGCCAAGTGATCCGGAACAGCACCAAGTGATCCGGAAGCAGTAATTGACGTCGCCTGAGCAGGCTTCGCCTCACGTCCGCCTGACCATCCTTCTGGTCGCGGTGGGCTGCCTCTTTGTGGCCCTCTTCGCCCGGCTGTGGTTCCTGCAGGTGATCAATTCGCCCAATGCCCAGGCGGCGGCGGCCGACAACGGGGTCCGGCTCATCTACACCGAAGCGCCCAGGGGCGAGATCCTGGACCGCACCGGGAACGTTCTGGTCGGCAACCGCGACGAGCCGGTGATCGAGGTGACCCAGCAGATTGCCGCTTCGAATCCCGGCATGGTCGCCCGCCTGGCGCCGCTCCTGGGCATGACCGTCCCCCAGCTCCACGCCGCCATCGACAACCTTCAGTACAGCCCCTACGCCCCGGTGCCAGTGCTCCCCGACGCCACCCCGCAGGAGATCCTCTACATCCAGGAGAACCAGGCCAGCTTCCCGGGCGTCACCGCCACCTCTATGTCGGTGCGCACCTACAGCGCCATGGGCAAAGCGGCAGCCAACATCGTGGGCTACGTCGGCCAGATCGACCAGTCGGAGCTGGCCCAGCTCAAGTCCCAGGGATACCAGCCTGGTGACCTGATAGGCCTGGCCGGAATCGAAGCTTCCTACGAGAGCCTGCTGCGCGGCACGCCCGGGGTGCAGAAGGTGCAGGTGGACTCCCAGGGTCACATCCTCACCACCCTCAGCTCGACCAGACCGATACCGGGCGCCAACATCAGGTTGAGCATCGACGGCAACGTGCAGATGGCGGCTGAAGCGGCCCTTACCCAGGGCATGGTCGCCGCTCAGCACACCTACGACAAGGTCACGAAGCGGGACTTCGAGGCCCCGGCCGGATCTGCCGTCGTCGAGGATCCCAACAACGGCCAGATCATCGCCCTGGCCACCAACCCGACCTACGACCCGCAGGAGTTCGTCGGAGGCATCAGCGAGTCGAACTACAAGGCCCTGCTGAACAATCCGAGCGATCCCCTGCTGGACCGCAGCATCCAGGGCCAGTACGCGCCGGGATCGACGTTCAAGCTGGTCACCGCGATGGCCGGCCTGCAGTACGGCTTGATCACCCCCGACACCTATTTCGACGACACCGGCAGCATCACTATCGGCAACTTCGTCGCCCACAACGACAACGGGGCCTCCTACGGCGAGATCAACCTGAGCCAGGCGCTGACCGTTTCCAGCGACAACTACTTCAACACCATCGGCCTGAAGTTGTGGTACGGGCGATCGCAATACGGTGACAACGCCTTGCAGAATGTGGCCAATGAGTTCGGCTTCGGATCACAGTCCGGCCTGGCCCTGCCGAACGAGGCACCCGGCAAGATCCCGACCCCGGCGTCCTACGCCAAGGACCACAAAGCCCACCCAGCTGTCTTCACGCAGTCGCAGTGGTATCCGGGCAACAGTGACCAGGTGGCCATCGGACAGGACGAGGTGCTCGTCACACCTTTGCAATTGGCCAACGCCTATGCCACCTTCGCCAACGGCGGCACCCTCTACGTGCCCCAACTGGCCGTGGACGCGGAAACGGCGTCAGGACAGGTTGTCAAAGGGTTCGCCTCTCAGAAGACCCGTACCATCAACATCCAGCCTTCGTGGCGGTCCGCTCTCCTGCAAGGCTTCGCGGGAGCGGTCAACAGCCCGCAGGGCACCGCCAACGGAGTGTTCGCGGGGACGCCTCTGGCCGGGATGGACATCGCCGGCAAGACCGGTACGGCCCAGGTGAACGCGCCCCGCCAGGACACCTCGGTCTTCACCTCGTTCGCCCCCGCGACCAACCCGAAGTACGTGGTCGACGCCTTCGTGGAGGACGCCGGATACGGAGCCTCGGTGGCCGCACCGGTAGTGCGGGAGATCTACGACGCCCTGTATCACCTCCCGCTGGAACCGGTGACCTATTCCGCCGCCACCACTGGGGGTCAGAACTGATGGCCCTCGGTGCCTCGCCGGGCCGGGACCGGCTCACCCTCTGGCGCCACGTCGACCTGGTGCTTATCGTGGCGGTGCTCCTGATCGGAGCCTTCGGCTGCCTGATGGTTTACACGGCCACCCGGGACTCGCTGCAAGCGGCCGGGCTGAGCCCGAAGTACTACGTCGAGAAGCAGGTCGTCTTCATGTTGGTCGGCCTTGTCGTCATGGGCATTGTGGCCGCCATCGACTACCGGCGCTACCGGGACTTTGCCGTGATCATCTACGGCGGCTGCGTCCTCATGCTGCTCGCCGTCTACGCGGTCGGCGACCGCAGCCGGGGCGCTCAGGCCTGGTTCCAGGTTGGTTCCTACCAGCTGGAACCCTCGGAGTTCGTCAAGGTCGGCTTGATCATCGCCCTGGCGAGCTACTGCGCCGCCAATAAGGGCAAGCTGTCGGCCAAGGGGCTCCTGGTCGTATTGGTGCTGGCCGCCATACCTTTCGTCCTGATCTACAAGCAGCCCGACCTGGGCTCGGCCCTGGTGCTGGCCGCCGTGCTCGTGGCCGTCCTGCTCATCGGCGGGGCGTCAGGCAAGCATCTCCTGGCCCTGGCCGCCATCGGGGGCATCCTGGCTCTCGGAGTGGTCCACTTCGGGATCCTCAAGAGCTACCAGCAAGCCCGCCTCACTTCCTTCGTCAACACCCCTGACCAGCCGAACGCCGCCCTGCTCAGCACGAACGCCGGCGCCAACGAGTACAACCTGGCCCAGTCAAAGGTCGCCATCGGCGATGGGGGCCTCACTGGCAAAGGCATCGGCAAGGGCACCCAGACCAACCTTTCCTACGTGCCCGAGCAGCGCACCGACTTCATCTTCACCGCCGTAGGAGAACAGGTGGGGCTGATCGGCTCCGGGATCCTGCTCGCTCTCTTCGCCCTGGTGGTGTGGCGAACCTGGCGAGCAGCCACCCTCTCCCGGGATCTGCTCGGCACCCTCATCTGCGTGGGGGTCCTGGCCATGCTCATGTTCCAGGTCTTCGAGAACATCGGCATGACGATGGGCATCATGCCGGTGGCCGGCATCCCGCTGCCTCTGATGAGCTACGGCGGATCGGCCGTCATCGCCACGTTCGCGGCCGTGGGCCTGGTCATCAACGTGCGCATGCGGCGTTTCACGTGAGTGACGAGGCCGCGGTTCCAGAAGGCCCCACCGCTAGACTGCGCTGACACATGACGTCGCTGTGGCCCCAGATCGAGCGGATCCTCCCCAGGGTGAGCAAGCCCGCCCGGTACATAGGGTGCGAGGACGGCGCGGTGGCGGCGGGGTCGCTAGAGGGTCAGGTTTCTTGGCTTCTCATGTACCCTGACGCTTACGAGGTGGGCTTGCCCAACCAGGGTCTGCAAATCCTTTACGAGATCCTGAACGAGCGCGACGACGCCCGGGCCGAGCGGGCCTATTCACCTTGGACCGACATGGAGGCGGAGATGCGCCGCCGGGGACTGCCCCTCTTCTCCCTGGAGAGCCACCGCCCGGCGGGTGACTTCGATCTGCTGGCCTTCAACCTGTCGGCCGAGCTGGTGTACACCAACGTGCTGAACTGCGTGGACCTGGCCGGACTCCCGGTGCGGTCCGAGCAGCGCCAGCCCGGCCACCCGCTGGTGATAGCGGGGGGCCACTGCGCGTTCAACCCGGAGCCGCTGGCTGACTTCGTGGACCTGTTCGTCATAGGCGACGGCGAGGAAGTGGTGGGCGAGATCACCGAGGCGGTCTCGGCGTGGAAGGCGGGCGGCCGCACACCCGGGTCCCGCCAGCGGATCCTTCGCGACTTGGCCCGCCTGGAGGGCGTGTACGTCCCCTCCTGCTACGACGTGGCCTACGACGGGCCCAACCTGGTGTCGATAACACCGCGCTACCCCGACGTGCCCGAGCGGGTGGAGAAGCGGACCATCTCCGACCTGGCGGCTTGGCCTTATCCCCGGCAGCAGCTGGTGCCGATGACCGAGGTGGTCCACGATCGCCTGAACGTCGAGATCTTCCGGGGCTGCACCCGGGGCTGCCGCTTTTGCCAGGCGGGCATGATCACCCGCCCCGTCCGGGAGCGGCCGGCGGCTCAGGTGCTCGACATGGTCAGCTCGGGCCTGCGTCGGACCGGCTACGACGAGGTCAGCCTGACCTCGCTGTCGAGCGCCGACTTCTCGGGTATAGACGAAACGGTTCGTAGCATCATCGATGACCCGCAGTGCGGCGGCACCAGCGCCGTCCCCATCTCGGTCAGCCTCCCGAGCCTCCGGGTGGATGCGTTCACCGTTGGGGTGGCGGCCCAGATCCAGAAGGCCCGCCGGACGGGGCTGACCTTCGCCCCCGAGGCCGGGACCTGGCGGATGCGCCAGGTGATCAACAAGCTGATCACGGAGGAGGACCTTTACGGAGCCGTGGAGTCCGCTTTCTCTCAAGGCTGGCGCCGGGTGAAGCTGTATTTCCTCACCGGCCTGCCCACCGAGACCGACGAGGACACTCTCGGCATCGCGGAGCTGGCCCGCAACTGCGCGGCCGTGGGCCGCTCCCACCATCGCGGTGCATCGGTGACGGCGTCCGTCGGTGGCTTCGTGCCCAAGCCCCAGACCCCGTTCCAGTGGTTCGGCCAGGACTCGATCGCGTCCCTTCAACACAAGATCGGCTTGCTTCGCGACGCGACCCGTCGCGACAAGGGCGTGCAGTTGCGGTGGCACGACCCGAAGGCGTCGCTGGCCGAAGGGATCGCCAGCCGGGGGGACCGCCGGGTGGGCGCCGTCATCGAGGCGGTCTGGCGCCGGGGCGGCACATTCCAGGAGTGGTCGGAGCACTTCTCCCTTGATCTGTGGACCGAGGCCATGGCGTCGTGCGGCCTGTCGATCGACTGGTACGTCCACCGCGAGCGGGACCGGGGCGAGGTCCTGCCCTGGTCGCACGTGTCGGCGGGGCTGCACGAGGACTTTCTCTGGCAGGAATGGGAGGACGCCCTGGCAGTCTCAGGCACGCCGGACTGCCGCTGGACTCCGTGCTACGACTGCGGTGCCTGCACCGGATACGGCCTGGAGCATGTGGTCGCCTCGACTGTCGCACCGGCGGGGGGAAGCCAGGGGACGGGCCAGGACCTCAGCCGGGGGTCCGATGTGCCCGTGTCACTCCGGCCGCGCATTCCCCTAGGAGCCCGGGTATGAGCGACCGCCCGGCGACCCGGGGCCGGGTTCGAATCCGGTTCACCAAAGTCGGGAAGATCCGTTGGACCAGTCACCGGGACGTGGCCCGCATGTGGGAGCGGGCGTTTCGGCGGGTCGGGCTGCCGCTGGCCTACAGCGAAGGCTTTTCCCCTCGTCCCAAGGTCAGTTTCGGCCTGGCCCTGCCCACCGGTCACGAGTCCGTGGCCGAATACCTGGATGTCGAGTTGTCCGATATCAGCGGCGTCGACATTCCCGGCCTGCTCGCTCGGCTGTCTGGCGCCTTGCCGCCAGGGGTCGATGCCACGGCCGCAGAATTACTGACCCCCGGAACGCCCTCACTGCAGGAAGACGTAACCGCTTGCACGTGGGTGTGGGTGGGCGCGCCGGGGGAGGACGCGGAACCGATCGGGCCCGAGGAGATGGAGGCCCGCGTGGCAGCCGTCCTCGCGGCGGCCTCGGTCGTCGTCACTCGGTCCCGCAAGGGAGGCGAGCAGGCGGAGGACATCCGCCCCGGTATTCTTAGTTTGCGATTGCTCGGTCCGGCGGGTTCCGACCCGTCGCACGGGATGTGGTTGGAGGCCGATCTGGCCTGCCGGCCCCGTTCACTCCGGCCCACCGAGGTGGTGGCAGCCCTGGGGGCCGGTCTCGAGGAGCGGTCCGTGCGAAGGACGCATCAGTGGATTTTGCGCGAAGGCGCGAGAAGGGAACCTCTTGTGGGGGCGGATCCCGGCATCGCGACTGAGGCGCCGCACGCCTGGGAGCGTGCGTCATGAGAAGGGAACTTGCATATGTCCGATTCAGCGCCGGTTCGTCCGGACCTAACGGGGGCGGCGGCCAATGGGCCGGCACCCGACGGCTCTGTCGATCCGAAGATCACGGCCGGAGATGAGGGACCGGGTGGCGCTGGCGCCCTGAGCGCAGAACCGCCCGGATCTGCCGCCGGCGCCCCGACCGCAGGCAGCCGCGCCCGGCGCCGCCGCCGGGGCTCCCGGGGTGGACGCAGCCGGGCCAAGACGGCCAACGGCACGCCGGAGGAGGGCGTGACCGCAGGTGAGGAGGTCGCCGCGGACGAGGCGGCATTCACCGGCCGGCCCGAAACGGCTCCCGATTCGGCGCCTCCGAGCGCCGGCCCGGCCGGCCCGGCGCCGGTCCCGCCTCCGCAGGCGGCCGTGGCTCCCGAGGCGGCGCCGCTGCTCTCGCCGAAGCCCAAGATCGGCGACTCCCGCCCGGCCCCGCCCGTGCCGCCGCCGCGCAGCCCGGTGCGGTCGGCAGCCGCCGGTGAGCCGTCCGGCGCGGCCTCGGCCGCCGGTGGGCGGGGCGGCCGCCGGAGGAAGCGGGGTGGCCGGTCGCGGACCCCGTCGGAGCGCCGCCCCGTCGAGGCCGTTCTGATCGACGAGCCGGTGGAGCTCGACGAAGAGACACTCGAGCGGCGCCGCGGCCGGGAGCGCAAGGGCCGGCCGGTCGGCCGCTACCTGATGGTCGTCCACGCCCAACCCGGCGTGACCCAGATCGCGGTGCTCGAAGGGCGAGCCCTGATCGAGCACTACGTGTCGCGCCCGCGGACGACGCCAGCCAGATCGACGGCAACATCTATCTGGGCCGGGTGCAGAACGTGCTTCCGGGCATGGAAGCGGCCTTCGTGGACATCGGTACACCGAAGAACGCCGTGCTGTACCGGGGCGACGTCCGTTATGACAAGGACGACTTGGAGCCAACCTCCGCCGGCGAGGACAGCGCCCTGCCGACCCGGGGGCGCCTACCGGGAGCGGCCCGCGACGCCCGGATCGAGCAGCTGCTCAAGACGGGCCAGACCATCCTCTGTCAGGTGACCAAGAATCCCATCGGCACCAAGGGCGCCCGGCTCACCCAGGAGGTCTCGCTGCCGGGCCGCTTCGTCGTCCTGATCCCGGGGAGCGACACCTATGGGATCTCCAAGCGGCTCGCGGACGACGAGCGCAAGCGCCTGCGCCGGATCCTCGACGAGGTGCGCCCGGCCGGGCACGGCCTGATCGTTCGCACCGCCGCCGAAGGCGCCACCGCCGACGAGTTGCGCCGCGACGTGACCCGCCTGACCCAGCAGTGGGAGCGGATCGACGCCATGGCCAAGGCCTCCCGGGCCCCGGCCCTTCTCTACCGGGAACCGGATATGGCGGTCAGGGTCATCCGCGAAGAGTTCAACCGCGACTATCGCGGCGTGGTGATCGATGACCACGCCCTCTACGAAGAGGTACGGGATTACGTCGCCAGCATCAACCCCGAGCTGGCGGACCGGGTCGAGTGGGCGGGGGACTCCGACGACCCGCTCCCGGTGTTCGAGCGCTACCACGTGCACGAGCAGATCCACAAAGCACTGGACCGCAAGGTCTGGCTGCCTTCGGGCGGCTCACTCATCATCGAACGGACCGAGGCCCTGACGGTCATCGACGTCAACACCGGCAAGAATGTGGGGACCTCGAACCTCGAGGAGACGGTGTTCCGGAACAACCTGGAAGCGGCCGACGAGATCGCCCGGCAGCTGCGGCTGCGAGACATCGGCGGGATAATCGTCATCGATTTCATAGACATGGAGATCGCCACCAACCGGGCCGAGGTCATCAAGACCTTCAGGGCCGCGCTGGCCCGCGACAAGACCAGAACCCAGGTGTTCGACATCTCCGAGCTGGGATTGGTCGAGATGACCCGCAAGCGCATATCGGAGGGCCTGGTCGAGTCGTTCTCCGAAACCTGCCCGACCTGCGGGGGCCGGGGCATCATCTTCGACGAATCTCTGCTCTGAGCAGGGACTCGACTAGGAGAGCTCCGCCTACACCGGTATACTTTCCCTCTTGTGTATGCGGTGATCAGGACCGGTGGCAAGCAGGAACGCGTCGAAGAGGGCCAGACCCTCTCCGTCGAGCTGCTCGGAGCCGCCGACGGCGACGAGGTGACTTTCGACCCCATCTTGCTGGTCGACGGTGAGACCGTCGTGACCAACCGCGACGAGCTGGCGAGGGCTTTGGTGGCGGCGCGGGTGGTCGGCGAGGTCAAGGGGCCCAAGATCAAGGGTTTCACCTACAAGCCCAAGACCAGGGGGCGCCGGAGCTGGGGCCACCGCCAGCGCTACACGACCATCGAGATCACCGGCATTACCCGGGAGGGCTGAGAGATGTCCAAGACCAAAGGTGGCGGGTCCACCCGCAACGGGCGCGATTCCGCCGCACAGCGCCTCGGCGTCAAGGTTTTCGACGGCACCGCGGTGACGGCGGGCTCCATTATCGTGCGCCAGCGGGGCACCCGCTTCCACCCCGGCGAAAACGTCGGGCGCGGTGGTGACGACACTCTGTTCGCGCTCACGGACGGCAAGGTGAAGTTCGGCAGCCGCAAGGGTCGGAAGCTGGTCGACGTCCTGACTGAGGCCTGACCGGCTCCGGGAGCCGGCGTCCCGCCCGGCCGGGACCCAAGGATTGGGAACAGAGTGTCCGCCTTCGTCGACGAAGCCCAGGTCCATGTCAAGGCGGGTGATGGCGGCGCCGGGGCGGTCTCCTTTCGCAGGGAAGCGCACGTGGCCAAGGGTGGCCCCGACGGCGGGGACGGCGGTCACGGTGGCGACGTCTGGCTGACGGCCGATCGCAACGTGGCATCCCTGTACGGCTTCCGGGATCATCCCCACCGCCGGGCCGGGAACGGGACACACGGCATGGGCAAGGCCCGCCATGGGCGGGCCGGAGGAGACCTCGACGTGCTCGTCCCCGAAGGCACGGTCGTGCGCGATTCGACGGGCCACGTCGTGGCCGACCTCACCACCGAGGGGGAGCGATGGTTGGCGGCGCGCGGGCGGCCAGGGCGGCCGCGGCAACGCCCGCTTCCTCTCGAACCGGCGGCGTGCCCCCGCCTTTGCCGAGCAGGCCGAACTGGGTGAGGAGCGATGGCTCGACCTCGAGTTGAGGTTGATGGCTGACGTGGCCCTGGTGGGTTTCCCGAACTCGGGCAAGAGCACCCTGATTTCGAGGGTGTCGGCGGCCAAGCCGAAGATCGCGGACTACCCGTTCACGACCCTCGAGCCGCACCTGGGGGTGGTCCGTTTCGACGAGCACGAATTCGTCCTGGCTGACATCCCGGGACTGATCGAGGGGGCCAGCGAAGGAAAGGGCCTGGGCCACCGCTTCCTGAGGCACATCGAACGGGCGCGTGCCCTGGTGGTATTGGTGGATCTGGCTCCCATGGACGGGCGGTCCCCCGAGGCTCAAGAGGGGATCCTGCTCGACGAGCTGCGGCGCTACCAGCCCGAGCTGACGGCCCGGCCTCGCGTGGTCGTCGGTTCGAAGGCCGACGTCGCCGACCCGGCCCTGGAGTGGACGGGCGCCCGGGTCTCGGCCGTGACGGGCGACGGGCTGCGCCCCCTCCTCGGCGACGATGGCCGGACTGGTCGAGCAGGCGCGGGCGGAGCGGCCCCGTCCGCCCCGGTTCGTGGTGCACCGGCCCGAGCCCGCCGGCGTGGCTGTCGAGCGCGATACCGACGGGTCGTGGGTCGTGCGGGGCCGGAGCGCGGCGCGGGCCGTGGCCCTGTCCGACCTCACTATCCCCGAGGCGCTGGACTACGCCCAGGGTCGGTTACGCGGCCTCGGCGTCGACCGGGCGCTGGCCCGGGCCGGGGCGCGGTCCGGCGACCGGGTCCGCATAGGCGCCTTCGAATTCGAGTACGAACCCGACGAGGGGCCGGGGGTCGGGGACGGTGACCAGCGGTCAACTCGTCGTGGTGAAGATCGGGTCCTCCTCACTGACCGACAGTGGGGGCGTGATCGTCCCCCAAGCGATCGCCAAGCTGTGCGCCGAGGTGGCCGCGGTACGGCGGGGAGGGGACCGGGTGGTCGTTGTCTCCAGCGGCGCCATCGCCGCCGGCCTCCCCTTCCTGGGCCTGGGAGAGGCTCGCCCCACTGACCCGGCTATCCTGCAGGCCGTTTCCGCAGTAGGCCAGGCCCACCTCGTCGGGCACTACAACCGGGAGCTGGCCTCGCACGGCCTGGTGGGGGGCCAGGTCCTGCTGGCGCCGCTCGACTTCGTGAACCGCCGCCAGTACCTCCACGCTCGTCACACTTTGAACGTGCTCCTCGATCTCGGCGTGGTTCCGGTCATCAACGAGAACGATGCGATCGCCGACGACGAGATCCGCTTCGGCGACAACGACCGGCTGGCGGCCCTGGTGTCGCATCTCTTGAACGCGGACCTGTTGCTGCTGTTGACCGACACTCCGGGCCTCTTGACGGGCGATCCGAGGGTGGACCAGGCCGCCTCACTGATCGAAGAGATCGAGGCCGTCGACCACGAGCTCGAAGCCGTCGCCGGCGGGGCAGGGAGCGCGAGGGGTAGCGGGGGCATGGCCTCGAAGCTGGCGGCGGCCAAGATCGCGGCGTGGTCCGGCGTGCGGGCCGTGATCGCCTCGGCGGCCCGGCCCGGCGTGCTGGCCGACGCCCTGGCCGGCAACCCCGGCGTCGGCACCGTGCTGGTGCCCCGAGAGGTGCGCCTGCCGGCACGCAAGCTGTGGATCGCCTTCGCGGTCGGATCGTCGGGAACCATCACGGTGGACGAGGGGGCCCGGGCCGCGCTGACGGGGCGGGGGGTATCCCTCCTCCCCGCCGGTGTAATTGGTGTGACCGGCACGTTCGAGCCCGAGGACGCGGTGGAGCTGACCGGCCCGGACGGCCGGGTGTTCGCCAAGGGATTCGACGCGCCACTCGTCCGTCCAGGTCAAGACGCTGGCTGGTCGGCGGACGGCAGACCTCCCCGAGCACGTGGTTCATGAGGTGGTCCACCGCGACGACATGGTTCTTTTGCCATGACTTCCGGCGCGTCGCGTCGCATCTTCTGGCGCTGGCTGGCCGGCGTCGCCGTCCTTTTCGGAGCCGTCGCTCTGCTTGGAGGCTGCGGGGTGATCAGCGCCATGCTCGACACCCAGCAGGGCCTCAAGAACGCCGGATACCAGTCGGTGCACGTAGGCTTCCACGACAACGGCGGGGCCGACGACGTCGACGTGACCGTGACGGTGGCGGCCGAGCCGACCCAGAACGACGCCGTCAACGTGGCATCGGTGGTATGGGCGAAGCTGCACGAGCGTTTCGACAATCTCGATGTCACCGTGCACGGCAATGGCACCTCGGTCTCACGCCGCTTCACGTTCAACGAGATGCAGCAGACGTTCGGGACGAGGAACTCCAGTTACAACAGCACCACGGTCGGCGACAGCGTCAAACAGCTCGGCTTCGTGGCGCTGGGCGGGTTGGCGTTCCTGGGCGCGGTCATCACGGTGGTGATCGTGATCTCCACGCGGAAGCGCCGTCGCAAGCGGCAAGCGGCCTGGGCCGGGTGGCCGTCCTCGCCGGGTGATTACTGGACGCCAGGTGCGCCGGCGCCTGGTGCGCCCTGGCCCGGCGGACGCCCACCGGTCGCGACCGGCCCGGCCCCGGTTGTTGCGACCGGCCCGCCGCCGGTTGTTGCGACCGGCCCGGCCCCGGTTGTTGCGACCCGGCCCGCCGCCCCGCCCGGCCGACCTCTCTGGCCGCCGCCGCCCTACCCGCCGCGTCCGGTTGAGGCTGGTTCCGCGCAGGCGCCTCCGGCCGCGGGTCCCGTGCCCGCGCCACCGCCGGGTGGCCCCTCAGCTCAGGAGGATGGACCAGGCTCTCCCTCTCCTGACTAGTCGGTCATCGCCGGGCTGCCCCGTCTGACAGGATTGACCCGAACACCAGCGAGAGGAGGTTGCGGAGTGCAACTCGGGATGGTGGGTCTGGGCCGGATGGGCGCCAACCTGGTGCGCCGCCTGATGCGTGACGGTCACGAGTGCGTGGTCTACGACGTGAGCGCCGGCGCGGTGAAGTCGCTCGAGTCCGAAGGTGCGACGGGGGCGTCCGGCCTCGAGGAGTTCGTCGCCAAACTGCAAGCGCCCCGGGCCGCCTGGGTTATGGTTCCCGCCGCCTACACCGGGGCGACGGTCGACCAGCTCGCGGCGGCTATGAGCGACGGCGACATCATCATCGACGGCGGGAACTCCTACTACCACGACGACATCCGCCGCGCCGCCGCCCTGAAGCCGAGAGGCATTCACTACGTGGACGTCGGTACCAGCGGCGGCATCTTCGGCCTCGAACGGGGGTACTGCCTCATGATCGGCGGGGAGCAGAGCGTCGTGGAGCATCTCGACCCGATCTTCAAGACCATCGCACCGGGACTTGACGCGGCGCCGCGGACTGAGGGCCGCAGTGGCGAACCGAGCACAGCGGAGCAGGGCTACTTCCATTGCGGGCCGAACGGCGCCGGCCACTTCGTCAAGATGGTTCACAACGGGATCGAATACGGAGTGATGGCCGCCTACGCCGAGGGCCTCAACATCCTGCACAAGGCCAACGTCGGCAAGACCCAGCCCGCCGAGGCGGACGCCGAAACCACGCCTCTGAGCAACCCGGAGTACTACCAGTACGACATCGATACCACCGAGGTAGCCGAACTGTGGCGGCGCGGCAGTGTCATCTCGTCGTGGCTGCTCGATCTCACTGCTCATGCCCTTCACGCCGACCCGAAGCTGGCCACTTTCGCGGGCCGGGTGTCGGACTCGGGAGAGGGCCGGTGGACGGCGATGGCGGCGATCGACGAGTCGGTGCCGGCGCATGTCCTGACGGCAGCCTTGTTCGAACGCTTCTCGTCACGGGGCGAGGCGGATTTCGCCGACAAGATCCTCTCGGCCATGCGCAAGGAGTTCGGTGGTCACGACGAGAAGGCGGCCGGGACCTAGCGCGGCACAACGGTGACGCTGCAGTGGATCCGCGGTGTCTTTGAAATGCGGGCGTCTGCGGTGAGCAGATCGCAGCCGAGCGCCTCGGCCCGCGCGACGTAGGTGGCGGCGGACGCGGACAGGTTCTCCCGCAGTTCCCACACGCGGCCGGCCAGGGTGTACACCGGGTAGGGGCTCATCCCCAGGCGACTCAGAGCGTCGAGAGCGTTCCAGCCCTCGGAGCCCGCGTGCGACCTCCGAGTCGACGAGGTGGGAGGCGTGCAGCCGGTCGCGGCTGATGGCCGCCCGTGCCGGCCCGTCGTTCAGAAGCGATGTAAGGGCGGCCGACGCATCAACGACGATCACCGGTCGGCGCGACCGGCGTCGAGGACGGCCAGCGGTTCGGCCCCGTCCACGCCGACATCCGGCAGGGCACCGAGCACAGCCGGGTTGTCGGCCCGTCGCGACACCTCGCCCAGTTCCCGGATAGCCAGTGCTGCCACGGACATGTCTTCGCGGGCGGCCAGGCGTTCCAACCTCGCAACCACCTCATCCGGGACCGTTCCGCAGATACGACGTTCTCGCGTTGCATAACGTCAGCAGTTCTGTCGCATCGTGCGAAGTAACGCGGACGTGACATACCGGCGGAAACTGATGATGGAGGTATGGGCGGATGCCGCCGGAGCGCGCACCGGAAGAACGGCGGTCCAAAAGGATCGATCATTACGCTCATATACAGCCGCCACCCGGCGCTAATTCGGGGCTGTAGTGACTTCTCGGTCTCGCTCTGATCCTGGCCGTGGTGTCCACCTCGCACACTCAGATCGACCGGCAGGAGAGATAGCCACCCCGGCCAATGCCGTCGCCGCCGGCCACCCTTCTCAGGCGTATGTCACCGTCGCCGCGGGTGATTGCATCGCCTTGTCCTATTACGCCCTGCCTTTCGTGCTGCTGGTATTGGTGCTCGAGATCCGTCGAGCCAGGCTTCCCATTTCTCTCCGTCGTGACGGCCTTCGCCCTGGCTGTGTGGTACGGCAGCGACCGGCACAGCTACCACGTGGACCATTGGGAGGGAGCCATCATCTTCACGGCTGCGGTGGCTTCGGTGGTGGCCGGCGTCCTCGTTCCTTGGCCCAACCGGCTCCGCGTCGGCACCCCGGCCGACGCCATACCTTCGCATTTATGAGAAGGAGCGCCGACTTCTCACTGACCCGTCCCCGCGGGCTCGCCCCCTGCAGGCCAATCAGGCCCCAACACCCCGTCTACCGAAAGGCGAACGCCGTCGAGCGCCTCGATCTCGAGCGTACCTCCGCGCTGCACGGCTCGGACCCGGCTGTAACCGTCCGGACCCGGTGAGTCCATCACCAGCACCTCGTCGCCGGTCAGGTCCACGATCCAGATTTGGCGGACACCCGACCGGGAGTACAAGAGACTCTTTCGATCGCGGTCGAATGCCAGTGTGGTGTCGGCCACCTCGATCAGCAGCAGGATCTCGCTGGGAACGGCGTGGGACCGCGAGTAGCCGTCCGGCCTGGGCGCAAGCAGCGCGATGTCGGGCTGCGGCTCTGAGTACTCGTCCAACACGACCGGGTTCTGCGGAAATAACAGCGCCCCGGGGCCGACAGCCTGCATCAAAAGGTAGGTGAGTCGGGCCACGCAGCTGGCGTGGGGACTGCCGATGGGCGACATCTCGATGACCTCTCCGTCGAGGAGCTCCATACGGGCGCTTTCGCCGAAGAGCCCGGCGTCTCCCATGCGGTGCCACTCATCCACCGTGAAGGCGTGCCGGACAGCCATGGCAAAAGGTTACCGGTGGGCCGTGACACCGGCCGCTGGCCCACCGGCCGTATCCCCTTGCGTTTCACCAGCTTCGGTGACCTGGCCACGCCTACGCCGGGTGCTGTCGGGGCACGAGCACAACTATGAGCGGTCGTTCGCGGTGCGGGGCTACGACCCGGGCGCGCCCGGCACGGTCGCAGTGCCGAACGGTCAAGCCCCCGACGGGAACGCCGGTGTCCACCCGCCGGCCCGACCGTCTCCGGCGCTCAAACGACGTTCGACGGGATGACGGCCTTCGATATCTCGGGGGGGACCGTTTTTCGGGTGCTGGGCGGCGATGCCACCTGGTCGGCGCAGCGCGATCCCACCGACGCCTACGGGATCGGTGTGTTCGACGTGGACCCGGGGCTCGAACCGGTGACACCGTCATCACCATGATGTACTTCCACGCTTCCCAGGCCGGGGGCAACCCGCCGGCCAACAAGGGATACGTCGGATCAACCAGCTACAGCGAGTTCGAGCCGATTGTCGTCGGCCCGCGCCTGCAAAGCCGCCACCGGGAGTTGCTCGCGGTTGGCGCAACCTGAGACGGGTCGGCTCAGGCTTCTTCCTGCGGTCGAGCCTGAACCGGCTGGCCTTCGGCCGATTGGGCGGTCGGAATCGGCTCGCCGTCAGTGGCCGAACCGGCTCCAAGTTCCTGCGTGGCGGACGCCGTACCCAACTCTCCTGCTGTAGACGGCAGCCCCAGCTCGACCCGCATGGAGTCCAGTCGAGTCTTGGCCTCCGACCCCATGGCGGCCTGCTGCACTTCCAGCATGCGCGACTCCATGGTCTGACCGCCGAGCTCCGAGGTGCCGATGGCCCGGGCGTAGCGGGCCTCGATCTTGGCCCGCACCTGTTCCAGCGACGGGGCGGTGCTGTCGACGGTCTGGTTCAGGCTGCTCATGGCCCGGTTCAGCTGCTCCTGCATCTTGGCCTGGTCAAGCTGAGAAAGGAGCTTCTGGCGCTCGGCCAGCTTCTGTTGCAGGGCCAGCGAGTTCTGCTGCACTGCGGCTCGGGCTTGGTCGGCGGCCTGAGCCGACTGGAGGCTTAGAGTCTTGAGGTCGTTAACCTGGTTCTCCGTTGCGATCAGGCGGTTGGCGAAGGCCTCAGCCGTCTGGTTGTACTCGCGCGCCCGATCCATGTCGCCCTTGCTCGAGGCCTCCTGGGCCATCATGAGGGCCTGCCGGGTGGACCGGTTGACCTTCTCCAATTCCTCCATGGCCCGGTTGAGCTGCAGCTCGTGCTGCTTCTGGTTGGCCACCACATTTGCCGCTTGCTCGACTAGCCGGCGGTGCTGATCCTGGGCATCGGCTATGGCCTGCTCGAGCTGGATCTTCGGGTCGGCGCTCTCCTCGAAACGGCTGTCGGTCTTGGCGGTGAAGTAACGCCACCGCTTCTTAATGACATCGATCATGCCCATGGGGCCATGCTACGGCGTTGGCGGTGCAGGTGGTGGCTGGGCGGCCTCAACGGGCTGTTCGGGGGCGGCGGCAGGAGGGGGGAGGGGCATGGGAGAACTGAGGGGACCGAGGGCCTCGTTCGACGTGCTCGTGGCCTCAGCCAGGCCCCGGAGCAGGGCGGTCACCTCGTCGTTGATCTGATCGAGGGAGGCCGTCACCGAGTCGGCCTGCGCTTCCCCTCCGCCGGCCCCGAGAACCAGCAGCGACGTCACCGTCTCGTCCAGCCGGGCCACCACCATCCGGATCCGGTCGAGAACCAGCGATTCAGCCTCTGAGGCGCTGTTCACGGCCCGGATCTGGGCCGCGATAGCTTCCTCGGTACGGGCCAGGGACGCCTCGCGGCTGGCCGACCTTCCCGCCAGGCTCTGCCTCTCGGCTTCCGTCTGGCGCAACTGCTCGGCCAGCTGCTTGGGCGAGGGCCGCCCCGTGGCCGGGACGCCCGAGACCCACGCCGAAAGGGCGGCGCCCCGCCGGGCGATGGTGCCGATGTCCTCCACATCGCTCCAAAGGCGGGGTTGCAGATCGGTGAGCCTCTCGCTGATGGGTCCCGGGGGCCAGTCCTTCACCGCATTGTCGAAGCGGCTCTGGGCATTGTCGGCCTGGCGAAGCAGCTGCCGCCAGGGTTCGGGCACCGACCAGGGGTCCAGCTGGGCCGGCTTGGGTTGAGCGGCCCGCCGCCGTCGGGCCCGGGCGAACGCGCCGACCATCATCCGGACGCTCCAGAACCCAACACCGAGGATCACAGCCAGGATGATTGACTGGGCGAGGACCCCGATGCCGACGCCTATGGCCGTTGCCGCGACCGCGGTGGGGGAGACCGCGGCTCGAACGGTGCTCGGGTGGAGAACCGGCTCCGGGAGGTTTGGCACGCGACCCAGGCTACGGCCCCCCCAAGGCATTCGACCGGCGGGTAGCCTCGCGGCGTGACGATGGACTCTATGGAGGCGCTCGGCCAACGCGCCGTTGCTGCCAGCCGGGTCCTGGCCACCACCTCTGCGGCTGCCAAGGATACCGCCCTGTACTTGGCAGCTGACCTGCTTGAGGCGAGAGCCGAATCGGTGGTCGAGGCCAACGCCATCGACGTGGCCAGAGCGCTGGAGGCCGGCACCACGAGGACGGTTGTGGACCGGCTCCGGCTGACACCGGCGCGCATCGGGGCCATGGCCGCGGGGCTGCGCCAGGTGGCATCTCTCACCGACCCGGTAGGCCAGACGGTCGATGGATGGGTGCGACCGAATGGACTCGAGATTCGCCAGGTGCGGGTGCCTCTGGGAGTGGTCGGCATCATCTACGAGAACAGACCTAACGTGACCAGCGACGCCGCCGGCCTGTGCCTCAAGTCGGGCAACGCCGCCATGCTGCGGGGCAGCGCCGGCGCTATCCAATCGAACATCGCTATTTCGGCTTTGCTCCGGGAGGCGTACGAGAAGACCGGGCTGCCGGCCGACAGCCTCATCCTCATCGAGGACACCAGCCACGAATCGGCCCGGGAGTTCATGCGGCTGCGGGGCGTCATCGACTGTCTGATACCCCGCGGCGGTCCGTCGTTGATCCAAGCCATCCTCGACCACGCCACCGTTCCCTATGTAATTGACGGTGACGGCAACTGCCACGTCTATGTCGATGCCGCCGCCGACCTTGACATGGCCGCCGCCATCGTGGTCAACGCCAAGACGCAGCGGCCGAGTGTCTGCAACGCGGCGGAGTCGCTGATCGTGCACCAGGAGGTGGCGGAGCGGTTCCTGCCGCGGGTCGCCCTCGGTCTCGAAGGCGTAGAGCTGCGCGGAGACTATGAGACCAGGCGGATCCTGGGTTTGGACCGCGTGCAGATCGCTACCGACGAGGACTACGGACGCGAGTTCCTCGACCTGATCCTGAGCGTGCGAGTAGTGGCGGACCTGGACGAGGCGATCGATCACATCCGCCTGTTCGGGTCCGGTCACACCGAGGCCATCGTGACGCGGCGATCTGAACACAGCCTTGCGCTTTCAGCGCGAAGTCGACGCCGCCGCGGTCGTGGTCAACGCTTCAACGCGGTTCACCGACGGCGAGGAGTTCGGGTTCGGGGCCGAGATTGGTATCAGCACCCAGAAGCTGCATGCCCGCGGGCCTATGGCCCTGCGCGAATTGACCACGACGAAGTACATGATCACGGGTAGTGGTCAGATCAGGGAGTAGCCCGAGCCGGTCTCCGACCAGCAGGCGGCGTTCGAGAGCCTGAGCCGGCCGCTTCAGAGCTTCCTGGAAACACTGACGGCGGTCCGTGACGGCCGCCAGCAGTTCCAGGGTCTGCTCGACTCGCGAGGCGAAGGCCGCTGGGAGGGCGAAGTGTTGACGACGCTCGAAACCGTCGAGCACCCGGTCGTCCGCACCCATCCCCGAGACGGGTGCCAGGGTCCTCTTCGTAAACCCGGGCTTCACCTCCCACATCAAGGAGCTGAATCGCGACGAAAGCGACTCGCTCCTCGCCTTCCTCTACCAGCAAGGCCGCCCACCGCATATCCGTCCGGTCAACCTTGGGGCCGCCGACATACCGGCTCGCCGGCAGGGCGAAGAGCACGCCCGTGATCAGCAGAGGCTGGACAACCGTGATCGGGCCCTCGTGCAGGGCGAAGGCGTGCAGTGTGATACCGATTCCGAGGACGAGGGTGCCCAGAAGCCAGCTAACTGACGTGAGGGTTTGGCGGACAGCCTCAGTAGGAGTCGGACGGTCGGATCGACCGCCGCCCGCGATCACGGGCCGGGCGGCGCGGTATTGGAGAGCCGTGCCGGCCGCGAACAGGGCGGCCGCACCCAGGGCCCCCACTACGGCCGCGCCGGTGCTCATCTCGCCCCCGGGGCGCGTGACTCCGCGCCTGAGGGCGCGGAAAACGGCTCACTCCGGCCCGAGCACGTCATCGACACTGAGCGAAATACCGGGCAGGGCTTCGATATCGAGACGCTCGCCGCGCCGCATGACATGTGTCTCCAGGTACCCCGACGCCGAAGGTGAGCGCAAGACGAGGATCTGCTCCCCGTCCAGGTCAACGATCCAGGTCTCCCGGACACCAGATGCGGCGTAGTACGGCGCCTTCGTGTCTCGGTCGAAGGCGAGCGAAGTATCGGCTACCTCAATAACGAGGAAGATCTCAGCGGGGACAGGATGACTCCTGCGGTACCCATCCCCACGCGACGCGAGAACGGCGACGTCAGGCTGGGGTTCAGACCGATCATCCAGCCGGACCGGGTTCTGCACCGAGATAATGGCGCGCCGGCGAGTGCCTTCCACCAACAAACCTGTGAGGGCACTGACGCATCCGGCGTGGGCGCTTCCTATAGGTGCCATCTCCATGACCTCTCCGTCGAGCAACTCCACTCGGAGGTCCTCGCCGAAGAGGCCGGCGTCTCCCATGACGTGCCACTCATCCACGGTGAAGGCATGCCGCACGGCCATAGGCGCGATGCTACCGGGGCCCTGAGACGCCCGGTGTGGGGGCGCGACGTCCGTGCAACCGGCGGGAGTCTGCAGCGAAATCTGGCATGGCGAAGGCCTGCCGAGTTGCCCTTCGGGGCCGAGGCAGGCGTTCGTTTCTGTGCCAGATTTCGCCGGGCGGCTGGTGGTGGGCGGCCGGCGTTCCCCGCGACGAAACTCGGGTTACCCCAACTGTTCCACGAACCGCTCCAGCTGCTTGAGGTTGCGGCACTCGTGGGCGCCGTCGCAGTGGGTGGCGTACTGGCTGACGATGGAGTCGCCGGTGTCCCAGTAGGAGCGCGGTTCGGGGTTAAGCCAGTAGACGTGGCGGGCCTTCTTGGCCATCTCGGCCAGGACCCAGGCCTGGGCGGCGTGGTAGTTGTTGCGGGCGTCACCGAGCAGCAGCACCGTGGTCTTGGTGTTGATGTCACGGCCCCAGCGCTCCCAGAACGTCTCGAAGGCGTGGCCGTAGTCGGAGTGGCCGTCGACCCAGATGACGTCGGCTTCCGTGTTGATGCGGTGGATGGCGGCGGTGATGTCCTCGGTGCCCTTGAAGTAGTCGGTCACCTCGTCGATCCCATCGATGAACACGAAGGACCGCACCCGGCTGAACTGGGAGCTGATGGCGTAGACCATCTGCAGGGTGAAGCGGGCGAAGGCGGCCACCGATCCGGATATGTCGGCGATGACCACGATCTCGGGCTTGGAGGGCCTCGGGTACCGGAACTTCGGATCGGCCGGCACGCCCCCGTACGACAGCGAGTGCCTGACCGTGTTGCGGAAGTCCAGTGGCCCCTTGCGTCCGTGGCGGCGCTTGCGGGCCAGGCGGACGGCCAGCTTGCGGGTCAGGGGGGCGATGGCCTTGCGCAGCGCCACCAGCTCCTCCCGGCTGGCGTGCATGAAGTCGATGTCTTCGGGCAGCGGCTTGCGCACCGACTTGGCCACCGCTTCGGCACCCCGGTCGGCGACCAGGCGCCGCCGGATCTCGGCTTCGATCTCCCGCCGCAGAGCGTCGAGACGGGCCTCGTACTCCTCCCGGGCCAGCCGCTCCTCCAGATCGGTGAGCTGCTCGTGGGTCTGCTCCCGAGCCGCTTCCATCATGCGCTCCAGGACGGCGTCCAGGTCCAGCTGACGCAAGGTGCGGTACAGGTAGTAGGTGCCCCCCACCGGGCGGCCCGGCTCCATCCCGGCGTAGCGGGTCACCGCCGCCCGGGCGATGGCCCGCAGCATCGCCTCGTTCCCGTCCATCAGGGCTCTGTACAGCATCTCGGCCAGTTGCTCGGGGGTCAGCCCGTCGGCGGACCCGCTGGACTCCCCGTCCCGACGGCCGAGCAGGTCGGCAATCAACTCCTCGGCCTCCGCGTCGCCACCCTCGGAGATGTGGTACTCCCGGCCCCGCAACGAGAAGTACACCTCGAACACAGTCTCGAAGGTCTTCCAGTGGGCGTTGTTCTTCACCATGGTGGCGGCCAGGGCGTACTTGAACGTCTCCCGGTCCTCGATGGGGACGTGCTGGAGCGCCTCCATGGCGTCGAGGTTCTCGGTGAGGCTCACCGGTATGCCCGCCGTCCGCAGTTCCCGGACGAAGCCCGAGAGTGTCTCGAGCAGACCCGCGGACGTGCCCAGAGGCAGCTCGGGCATATCGACGCTCATTGGCGCCCCGATCGGGGCGCGGTGCACCAACCGGTCACATCGGTTCGCTCCGCCAGGTCGCTCACGGGTCGGACCGGGCTAGCGGGACGTCGAGGCGGACGTGGCGCTCAGGTCCTTGGCCGCCTTGTCGATGTCGGACTGGTACTTGAGCAGGATGTGGAGGGTCTCGGTAGCGGTCTCGGCGTCCACCGACTGGATACCGAGCAGAAGCAGGGTACGGGCCCAGTCCAGCGTCTCGGAGACGGACGGGGCCTTCTTCAACTCCAGGCTGCGGATGGACCGCACGATCCGGACGACCTGATCAGCCAGGGACTCGGAGATGCCCGGCACCCGGGTCAGCACGATCTCCTTCTCCCGGTCGAGGTCCGGATAGTCGATGTGAAGGAACAGGCAGCGCCGCTTGAGGGCCTCCGACAGCTCGCGGGTGTTGTTGGAGGTCAGGAAGACGAGGGGGATCTGGTTGGCGCTCACCGTCCCGAGCTCCGGGATCGACACCTGGTAGTCGGACAGGATCTCGAGCAGCAGCGCCTCGGTCTCGACCTCCACCCGGTCGACCTCGTCGATGAGGAGCACCACCGGCTCGTCGGCCCGGATGGCCTCCAGTAACGGCCGGGTCAGGAGGAAGGGCTCGGAGAAGATGTCCTCCTCGATGTCGGTCCAGGAGCCTCCGCCGTCGGCCTCGGCCACCCGCTGGGCCTGGATGCGGAGCAGCTGCTTCTTGTAGTTCCACTCGTAGAGCGCCTTGGACTCGTCGAGACCCTCGTAGCACTGGAGCCGGATGAGCCGGGCGCCCAGCACCTCGGCCACCGACTTGGCCAGCTGGGTCTTGCCCGTACCCGCCGGTCCCTCGACCAGGACCGGCTTGCCCAGCCGCTCCGCCAGGTAGACCACGCCGGCGATGCCCTCGTCGGGCAGATAGCTGACGGACCGGAGGCCTTCACGGACTGAGGCGGGAGACTCGAAGCGTGAAGGGGGGTTGTCGATCACAGAACTGGTTTCCTTCCAAGGGGATGCACGAGGGCCAAACGGGCAGTCTACCGGGGGGTCCCGCCCGGGCGCCTTTCGGGACCTTTACTCAACCCTGGGGATGATTTTAAGGCCCTACTCATGTACTTGGTGGCCGGGGTCGATACCCTTTGCCGATATCAGCATTGACATCCAGGAGGATCGGTCATGCCCCTTCTAGACCGGGAGTTCATTGCGGTCCCGGACGACAAGAAAAGCCAGATCGTCTACAAGTGGCCCGATCACAACATCCGGAAGTTCACGCGGGCCATCGTGAACGCCGACGAGCTGGCCATGTTCGTGAATACCGGGAAGGTGGTCGCGACCATGGGGCCGGGCCGGCACCAGATCGACGCCGACGAGATCCCTGGCCTGGGCATCCTCATCGACTTCGCCACCGGTGGCAACGCCTACAGGGCCGAGCTGTACTTCGTCGGGACGAGGGAGTTCCCGGGCAACACCTTCGGCGGTCGCATCGACGACGTCCAGGATCCCCAGACGGGCATGATCGTGACCCTCCGGGTGTTCGGTGACTACTCGATGAAAGTGAAGGACCCGGTGGCGCTGATCACCAACCTGGTCGGGACGGTGGACGTGACCAACAACGAGGCCATCACCGGCTGGATGAGCGACCAGCTGCTCAAGGTCATGCGCACCCACATGACCATCCAGATCGTGCGTAACGGGTGGCCCATCCTCGGCCTGTCGGCCTACACCCCCGACATCGAAGAAGAGGTGGTGGCCAAGGGCAACGACCAGCTGGCGACCTACGGCGTCGAGATCATCCGCATGGGTAACTTCGACATCAACCTTTCCGAGCAGGACGAGACCCAGCTCAAGACGCTCGCCAAGGACACGGCTTACTCCCGCCTGGCCGGCGGGTTCCAGCAGTACGCCGCGGGCGAGATGGCCCTCGGAGCCGGCCAGGGGATGGCCCAGGGCGGAGGGGCGGTCAGCGGGGCCTTCCTCGCCGCCGGCATGGGTATGGGCGGGCAGGCGGCCGCCCCGGTGCAGCCCGGCCCGCCCCCGCCGGCGGGCCCCGGTTTCGCCGGCGGCGGCGCCGGCTATGCGGCCCAGTCGCAGCCGGGGGTGACGTGCTCGAACTGCCAGACCGTCAACGCGGCCGGGGCCAAGTTCTGCGCTTCTTGCGGCACGTCGCTGGCTCCGCCCGGAGTCGTGTGCGCCAACTGCCAGGCCGAGAACCCTCAGGGCGCCAAGTTCTGCGCTTCTTGCGGCACGTCCCTGGCACCGGCGGTGGTTCACTGCACAGCGTGCGGTACGGAGGTGGCACCCGGCGGCCGGTTCTGCCCGTCGTGCGGGACCCCGGTGGCCGGCGCCGAGCCGCCGGCGCCGCCGGCTCCCCCTAGTCCCCCGGCGGGGTGACCTGAGCTGTTCCTTCATCACAAGGGCCTGCCGCGGGGTTTGACTGGCGACGTCGGAGCTCCTCCCTCCCCGATCGACGGGGAGTGGACTCACTCCGACCAACCGGCGATCGCCAGCTGTCGGGGGGACCTTTTTCCCGGTACAAGTGGCAACGTTGAGAACCCGGAGTCGTCCGACGCCGGCCTGGCCGCTATCGCCGCCCACGATCCCGGCTTCAGCCGCCAGGTGTTCCTGGGTGCGGTACAGACGGTCTTCTTCGTGGTGGAGGGCGCCTGGACCCAGCGCAAGCCGGAGGTCAGCCGCCAGGTCATGGCCGACGCCCTCTGGCAGCAGCACCGGGTTCAGATCCAGGGTTACGTGGCCACCAACCGGCGCAACGTGCTTGGCGACCTGTCGGTCCTGTCGCTGACGGTGATCGCCGCCCACAGCGATGCCAGCTACGACACCATCACGGTGCGGGTGCTGGCGCTGTCGTCCGACTACGACGTGGACGACAGCTCCGGCAAGGTCGTCCGCGGCGACCGCAGGGTCCAGCAGTGGATGGAGGACTGGACCTTCCAGCGCTCCTCGTCGGCCAAGACCCCCGCTGGCGGCGGCACCATGTCGTCCCGGTGCCCGAACTGCGGAGCTCCCCTGGAGCTGGACCTGACCGGTCAGTGCAAGTACTGCAAGGCCCTGGTCAGCTCGGGCAACCTGGACTGGGTGCTGGCCCGCATCTCCCAGGTGCCGAGCATCGAGGAGTAAACAGCGCGCCTAATGAGTGGGCTTGGTCCCCTTGGTCGGTGAGGCCGGGGAGGCACCCGCAGGTGGCTTCTCCAGACCGGCTGCGATGAGCCGCTCGGGGATGACCCACGTGAGCATCTGGTTGTAGACGGTCATGATCGAGATGCCGTAAACGATGCTTGAAGCCCACACTCCGGCCAGCTGCACCCAGGTCTGGCAGCACCCGCCGACACCCACGTTCCCGGGCAGGAGGGGAGTCTTCACCGGCTTGGTGGAGGCGTAGGCCTCGAGGAGCTCCAGCTGAGCGCCCACCCCGTCGGCGGCGTTCGGGAAGCTCCAGCCGGTGGTGCAGGAGTCGCACGCCCCGATGCCGGCGAAGTTGTTGTCCTTGGCCGTCAGCTGGCCGTAAGAGGGAAAAGAGAAATAGCCGGTCTCGACGATCGACTGTGCGAAGGCCAGGTCGTACCTGACTCCGGTCGCCTTCCCCGCCGCCTGGTAATCGGCCGCCAACTGGGCCAGGGGCACCGTGGTGTTGGCCTTGTGCCCGGTGCTGGCGAACCAGGCGGCCAGCTCCGCGCCGGTCATGACCGACGGGCCCAGGATGGCCGGCGAGGATGGCACGGGGACGCTGACGGCGGCGTCCACCGCTCCGGGTAGCTGGGTGGCCGCGGGCGAGGGGGCGGCCGAGGAGGATCCGGCCCCGGTGGTTCCAGGCGCAGGCGCCGCCGGGCCGGTCGGCAGGTCCATGCTGGCGGCCAGACCGGGCGTGGTGGCGGCCTCGGTGACGAGGGCCAGGTTGCGCTGGCTGGACACCAGTTGGGCCCGGGCCCCGGCCACCTGCCTGGTTGCCGCCTCGACCTTCTTCATAGCGCCCGCGGTGACCTGATCTGCCAGCTGCGCCTGGCGCTGGGTGACATCGACGTCCTTCCTCTCCTGCTGGGCGACCAGCCGGAGCACCACCTCGGCCTCGTTGGCTTCGGTGGCGGTGAGGCCGCCGGCGGTGCTGACGGTGCCTACGAACCCACCGGGAAGCATTTGCGGCCCGGCCGCCGGCGTGGTGTAGCCCAGACCGATGTAGGCCGCCACGGCCAGTTGCCGCAGCCTGCTGGCCGTGGTCTGGGCCAGGGTCACGGCCTTCTGCTGGGCCGCCCGGGCCTGATCGAGGCCCTGCTGGTCCTTCGCAAGGAGGGCGCCGGCGGCGGTCACCCCCTGCTCCTTGGCGGCCACGTCGGCGCGAGCCTGCTGGTAGTCGGAGATGGCCTGCAGCTGGGACAGGTCGGTGTTGACCGCAGTCAGGATCGGCGCCGGGTTAGGAGGAGGGGTGGGGGGCACCGGGGTGGCCCCCTTCTTGGGGGGAATGGTCGTGGTTGCGGGGCCGCCGACCGGGACGTGCGGCACTCCGGCCGCGGGCTGCACCGTGGTGGTCGTGGTGGCGTTGGCCGGTGGCGTGGTCGGGGCGCCGGCCGGTGCCGTTGTCGAGGTGGTCGATGATGCGGTCGACCCCCAGGCCTCACCGGGCCCCGCTAGCACTCCGCAGAGGGCGACAACGCACGCGAGCGTCGTCGCCCGTCCGGCCACTGGGACGGAAAACCTGAACTTCATAGGACTCGCCGGGCCCGCCCTGCTCCCTGCCGCGCCTGCCCGCGGCACGTGACGCTATCAGAGGTGCAAGCCGCACTCGGTCTTGTCCTGGCCCTCCCAGCGCCCGGCCCGGGGGTCACCGCCGCGACCCACGGGCTGGGTGCACGGCCGGCACCCGATCGATGGGTAACCCTGTTCGAGGAGGGGGTTGAAGGGCACGTCGTGATCGACGATGTAGCCACGCACATCTTGATCGGTCCAGGTGGCGATGGGGTTGACCTTGATTAGGCCCCGAAGGTCCCGGGCCACGATCGGAGTCCCGGCCCGCGAGGCGGCCTCGGCTCGGCGCAATCCGCTCATCCAGGCCATCTTGCCGACCAGGGCCCGATCGAGCTGAGCCACCTTGGCGGCGGAGCAGCAGTTGACCGGGTCAGCCTCCCAGAGCTCGACCGGCTGGGGAGCGACGGTCAGGACCCGAAGGTTCAGGCCGTAGTGACGCCGTACCCGCTCCATCGTCTCCAGCGTCTCCGGGAAGTGGTAGCGGGTGTCGATGAACACCACTTCGATGGACGGTTCGACCGCCACGGCCAGGTCGATCACCACGGCATCGGTCATGGACGCGGCCAGGCACATGAAGGGGTGGAACTGCTCGATGGCCCACTCGATTACGGCCTGGGCCGGGGCCACTTCGAACTGGCGGTTCAACTCTCTCAGCTCGGCGTCGCTGAACTCGGGCGCGTGCAGGTGGGAGCCGGTTCCCAATAGGGCGGTCATCGGGGCTTCGCTACCCGGCCGCGCACTCGCCTTCGCCGACCTCGGCCACGTAGGGGCCGGTTTCGTCGAAGTCGATGTAGTAGTCGGGCCGCTCCTCGGGGGTGGGCCAGTCGTCCAGGTCCTTTAGCTCGGCGGCCAGCGCCTTGGCCCCGCCGGCCCGTTCCACCCAGGCCGAGAACGGCTCGCCGGCGGTCCGCTCGTCGGCGAAGCGGCCCACCAGGCGCACCGTGGCCTCCGCGGCCGCCTTAGCCGGCAGCCTCAGGGCCCGGTGTCCGAACTCGATTTCGGTGTTGCCGACGTGGCCGCCCAGCAGCAGCTGGTAGCCGGGGGCGGGCTGGCCGTGGGCCCGCCGCTCGGCGCCGTGGAAGCCGATGTCGGCGATGTGGTGCTGGCCGCAGCTGTTGGTGCAGCCGGAGATGTTGATGCGGATGCCGCCCACGTCGGCCAGACCGGCGTCTTCCAGGGCCTGCCCGATGGCGTCGGCGAGGCCCCGGCTCTGGGTCACGGCCAGGTTGCAGGTGTCCGCCCCGGGGCAGGCGACCACGTCCCGGACCAGCTCGGCCCCCGGCTCGGCCATGCCGATGGCGTCCAGGCGGCGGTACAGCTCCGGTAACTGGTCGGCGTCCAGGCCGCGGAAGGCCAGGTTCTGGCGGTTGGTGATCCGCACTTCGATGCCGAAGTCCCGCACGATGGCGGCCAGGGCCCGGAACTGGTCCGAGGTGATGTCGCCCAGGCGGGCGTAGGCGATGGCCGACACTGTCCCCTTGGCCACCCCCACCACGACGTTGGTCGACTCCCAGCGGGTGTAAGGATCGGCTTTCGGGCTGACCCGCAGGGTGACCGGCGTGCCGAGCGGGGTGGGCTCCGATCCCGTGGCCAGGCCGGCGGGCGAATCGCCGAGCTCCTCGACTATCGCCGGTACGCCGCCGGGCCAGGTCGAAGAGGCCAGCAGCAGCTGGCGCTCGCGAAGAACCCGCCGGCGCAGCTCGTCGATCCCCAGCTCGTCGACGACCCACTTCAACCGGGCCCGGAGCTTGTTGTAGCGGTTGCCGAAATGGTCGAAGGTCCGCAGCACGGCTTCGATGGTCGGGAGCAGGTCCTCCCTCGCCGTGAACTCCTCCAGGGCCTGAGCGGGGTGGGGGTTGGCGCCGAGGCCGCCGGCGATGAAGACCCGGAACCCGGGCTCGACCGTCCCGTCGGGCAGGGGACGGGAGACGGCGACCACGCCCACGTCGTTGAACATGGCCTGGCCGCAGTCGGTGACACAGCCTGAGAAGTTGATCTTGAACTTGCGGGGCAGCCGCTGCGCATATGGGTGATGGAGGAAATGACGGAAGGTGGCCTCGGCCCAGGGGCTGATGTCGAGCACCTCGAAGGGACAGGCTCCGGCCAGGTGACAGCCCATGACGTTGCGGACCGTGTCGCCGCAGGCCTCGCGGGTGGTCAGGCCGACGCTGGCCAGGTCGCGCAGCAGGTCCGCTACCCGCTCCAGCTGGACGAAGTGGAACTGCACGTTCTGGCGGGTGGTCAGGTGGCCCCAGCCCCGGCTGTAGCGGTCACTGATGCTGGCCAACATCTCCAGCTGCTCGGCGTTGACATGACCGTACGGGCACTTGATCCGAACCATCTGGTTGTGGCCGCCCTGGCGCTGGCCGTAAATACCGTTGTTCAGGCGAAAAACACGAAACGCGTCCTCGTCGACCCGGCCGGCCAGGTGGTCGGCGAGTAGCCGCTCGAACTTCTCTATGTCGGCCGCGATTTCGGGATCAGTCGTAGTCGGGGGGCTGATCTGCACAGGGTCAAGTCAACCAAACCCGACTGTGATTATCAACTTTCTGCAGTATTTGTCCCCGGGGCCGTCCGGACGGCCAGGACCGGAGCGTAAAAGAGTTCCACGTCGTGCCTTCCGGCACGAAACGGTTGCGCTCTTCTCCGCTCCGGCCCGTCTGCTAACAGCTACCGACGGGCAGAGTCAGAGGCGGAGTAGATCGGCCACCTGGAAGGCCAGGTCGATGGACTGGCTGGCGTTCAGCCGGGGGTCGCAGGTGGTCGTGTAGCGCAGCTCGAGGTGGTTTTCCAGCACCTCGTCGGTGCCGCCGAGGCACTCGGTCACGTTGTCACCAGTCAGCTCGACGTGAACGCCCCCGGGCCAGACGTCCTCCTGGCGGCAGACCTTGAAGAACTCCCGGATCTCGCTCAGGACATGGTCGAAGTGGCGGGTCTTGCGCCCGCCCGCGCCGACGAAGGTGTTTCCGTGCATCGGGTCGCAGGCCCACACCACCGGGTGGCCGGCCTCCTTCACGGCCCGCAGGAGGCGAGGCAGGCGGGCTTCCACCCGGCCCGCCCCGAGGCGGGTGATGAGAGTCAAGCGGCCCGGTTCGCGCCCGGGATCGAGGGCGGTGCACAGGGCGACGGCCTGTTCGGGAGTGGCATCGGGCCCCAGCTTGGCTCCGATCGGATTGGAGAGCCCCGAGAGGAAATGGACGTGGGCTCTGTCGACCTGGCGGGTCCGCTCCCCGACCCAGAGGAGATGGGCGGAGGTGTCGTACCAGTCGCCGGTGAGCGAGTCACGCCGGGTCATGGCCTCCTCGAAGCCGAGGATCAACGCCTCGTGGCTGGTCCAGAAGTCCACCTGGTGGAGGGCGGTGACGCCGAGGTTGATCCCGCACGCCTGCATGAAACGCAGGGCCCGGTCTATCTCGCCGGCCAGGGCCTCGTAGTGGCGGCCGCCGGGGCTGTCGGCCACGAACTGCTGGTTCCACGTGTGGACCTGAGAAAGGTCGGCGAAGCCGCCCTTGGTGAAGGCCCGCAACAGGTTAAGGGTGGATGCCGATTGGTGGTAGGCGGTCAGCATCCGGGCCGGGTCCGGGGTCCGGGCTTCGGCCGAGGGGGCGTCGTCGTTCACCACGTGGCCACGGAAGCTGGGCAGTTCACTCCCGTCGATCGTCTCGGTCGGGGAGCTGCGGGGCTTGGCGAACTGCCCTGCTATTCGGCCTAGCTTGACGACCGGCACGCCCGCTCCGTAGGTGAGGACGATCGCCATCTGGAGGATGACCTTCAGCTTGTCCCGGATGCTGTCGGCGCTGAAATCATGGAAGGACTCGGCGCAGTCCCCGGCCTGGAGCAGGAAGGCCTCACCTGCGGCCACATCCGCCAGGGAGGCCTTCAGGCTGCGGGCCTCGCCGGCGAACACCAGGGGAGGAAGCGCGGACAGGTTCTTCAGGACCTGCTCGAGGGCGTGGGCGTCCGGCCACTCCGGTTGTTGATCGGCGGGCAGGTCCCGCCAGCCGCTGGGTGTCCACGACCCCTTCATATGCATCCAGGTTGGCGTAAAGAGCACCGCAGAGCAAAGCAGATTGTTGCGCGGCCTAACGTTCTCCCCACGATGGGCCAGCGCATTGGAGTCTTTGGAGGCACGTTCGACCCGATTCACGTCGGGCACCTGGTGGCGGCGGTCAACGCCCGCGACGCCGTCGGTCTGGACCGGGTGATCTTGATGGTTGCCAACATTCCATGGCAGAAGGCCGGCACCAGAGCCGTGAGCACGGCCGGAGACCGGCTGGCCCTGGTCGAAGCGGCGGTCGGGGGGGTGCGGGGTCTGGAAGCGGGCCGGCTGGAGATCGACCGAGGCGGAGAGTCGTACACCTCCGACACCCTGGAGTTCATGCACGAAGCCAGCCCCGGCGACGAGCTCTTCCTCATCGTCGGCTGGGACGTGGCGGCAGACCTCACCTCGTGGGAGCGCCTCGAAGAGATCCAGGGCCTCGCCACCTTGGTGGTCGTCAACCGTCCCGGCTCGGGCCGGCCTCTGGCTCTCGAGGACGCCGGGTGGCGGGTGGTCGAGGTGACCGTACCTAACCTCGAGATCTCGAGTACCGACTTGAGGGCCAGGGCCGCTCTGGGCAGGCCGCTCGACTACTTGATCCCGGAGGCAGGTGTGCGCTGTATCCGATCACGTGGAATGTACGCTGGAAGCGGATGACGATGATCCGATCGGCTCCCAAAGCTGACTTTCCACCGCGGCCGGAGAGCGGCTCGAGCGAGCGGCTACAGCGGCTGCGCCGCCGCAGAAGACTGTTTCGCGAGGAGCTGGCGGTCGTCCTAGTCCTGTTGCTGGCCCTGTGCGTGACGGTCACGGTGCTGGCGATGCAATGGCTGGACAGCGCGCCGGCGACGAGCAGTATCAACGTTCCTCAGACCACTTACACACTCCTGGGAGGTCCCATATGACGCATTCGGTAGGCCTGCGGCGGTGACGAGGCCTGCAACCGAGCCGGTCACCCTCGACCGCGTCCGGGACCTGTGCGCGATAGCCGCCCGGTCCTGCTGGTCAAAGGGGGGAAGTGACACCGTGGTCCTGTCGGTCGGGCGGACACTGTCCATAACCGACGCATTCGTGATCACGTCCGGCTCGAATCCCCGGATGGTGCGGACGATCGCTGAGGAGGTGGAGGAGAGGATCAAGCTGGCCGGAGGCCCGTCGCCGGGGAGTATCGAGGGACTGGATGACGCCCGCTGGGTGCTGATGGATTACGGCGACTTCGTCGTGCACATCCTCCTGGCCGAAGCCCGGGACTTCTACCAGCTCGACCGGTTGTGGTCAGACGCCGAGCGTTGGGAGTGGGTGGCGGACGAAGCCCTGGCTTAGGCTTTCCGAGACCTGGGAATTGCCAGGTGCCACAATGCTTCAGTGCACATCCCGGCGAAGGTCGACTACGGAATGCGGGCGCTGCTGGAGCTGGCCCGTCGAGGTGAACCGGCTACCGGGGAGTCCCTGGCCACGGCCCAGGGGCTCCCGGTCAAGTTCCTGGCCGCCATCCTGAACGACCTCAGGCGGGCCGGCCTGGTCATGAGCCAGCGGGGCATGGAAGGCGGTTACCGGCTGTCCCGCCCCCCATCCCGGATTACGGCCGCCGACGTGATGAGGGCTCTCGACGGTCCCCTCGCCGAGGTGCGGGGGCTACGCCCGGAGATGGCCAGCTATGAGGGGGCGGCCGAGCACCTCCAGGACGTCTGGGTGGCCGCCCGGGCCAGCCTCAGGCTGGTCCTCGAGCGGGTCACCCTTGAGCACGTGGTGAGCGGCAGGTTGCCCGCGCCGGTGGCCCGCCTGGTCGCCAATCCCGACTCGTGGGAGCCGCGGGTGCGCTGACCGTCCGTTGGGCCGATCAGGCCAAGCGGCGCATGATCACCTGGGTCGTGGAGCCGGGCGCGTCGGTGTAAACGCCACCCAGGCTGTCGATGAGCCCGACGAAGCTCTGATCGGTGTTGATCGCCTCAAAGGCTCGCTCGAGCTCCGCTATGTCGGCGAATGTGACGGCCCACGACACCTCGCCATAGTTGCCGGTGGCCTGGGCCATGAATACAGCCTGAACGCCGGTGACCTGCTCGACGCGCTGGGCGATCTCGACGCCTCCGGCCATACCGCGGGCGAGTTCCCCACCGTTGATGGTGCTGCGCACGAGCGACACGTACTCGTGCTGACGGTTGGTGTCCAGGTCGCCGGGATGCACGACCTGTTCGAGCCGGTCGTGGAGAGAGCCCGGTTCGAGATGCTGTAGACCGGCCTGAGCCATCTCGTGATAGCCGTCATCGGGCAGGATCTTGTCGAACGCCGCTTCCAGCGTGGCCAGGTCCGGCACGACCGTCGCCCACACGAGCGTCCCGACGTCGGCCGAAAACACATGGGAGTAGAGGCTGACCTGGAGCCCGGTGATCTGGGCGACCTTCTCGCCGATGCCGATAGCCCAGGGCAGGGCCTCTCTCTCGTTGGCACCGGTCATTCGCCCTGATCGATTGAATACGTACATACTTCCCCCTTTCTTGGCGGCTGCCCTTCAGTGATGCCGGCCAGAGCCGAATTCGCACGGCCGACTCACCGCGGAGTCTCCCCCTCGCTCCTCCATGTATCAATAGCGCCACCCGAAAAAGGACCGATCGGCCAATCGCCTGTGCCGATGAGGCGGGACGGAACTATGACAGAGGTGGGCTGGTCTGAGGAGCTAACCTTCGTGGTCGACAGCTGGGCTGAGCTGTGCAGGGATTGGATGTCAATAGGGGCGAAGGGTCACATCAAAACGGAAAGCGCCACCGAGCGCACAGTTCATCCGGAGGCCATGAGCAACGCGCCCGCCGGTGTGGCGCCCGCCTCTCCGCTGATTCCGTACGTATCGGCGTTGTCGATTGACTGGATGGCCGACGCGCCCGAGGTTCGGAGCCGGGCGATCGAGGGGACACTGGCCTTTGTCGAGATCACCGGCTTTGACCGCCTGACGGAGCTACTCGCTTCACGGGGTAGCGCGGGGGCGGCGGAGCTGACGGAGCATCTGGACTCCACCTTCTCCGCTCTGCTCGGTGTACCGCGCCGGTACGGCGCCGAAGTGGTGAAGTGGGGCCGGGACGCGGTGGTGCTGCTCTACACGGGCCACCGGCATGCCGACCGGTCCGTGGCTGCCGCCTGGGTCATGCAACGGCTCATGGGCAAGATCGGCCACCTTCTGACCTCGGTCGGCCGATGCACCCTGCGCATGTCAGTAGGGGAGCACAGCGGGTTATTCGACTTCATGATGGTGGGGGAGCACCATCACGAGTTGGTGCTCACAGGCCCGGCCGGCACCGTAACGGCGGTGATGAAGGCGGTTGCCGAGGCTGGTGAGATCGTGGTCAGCCCCGCTACCGCGGAGCTTCTCGCCGCGGGCGTGGCCGGAGAAGCCAAGGGGCCCGGTTTCCTGATCGCCAAGGCGCCGCGGGTGCGTCCCGGAGCGGCTTCTGCCCCGCCTCCTTCCCCCGACCCGGTCCACAGCCGGCTCGCAGCTACCTGCCTGTCTGCGGAAGTCCGGGCCCACCTCGGGGCTGGACCGGTGCAGAGCGAGGAGCGGCAGGTCGCCGTGGGCTTCATCGAGTTCGCTGGTGTGGACGAACTGATCGAGCGCGACGGTCCGGACCAAGCCGCCGCCGCCGTGGAGGACCTGATTAACCGGATCCAGGACAGCTGCGCACGCCACGCGGTGACGTTCTGGGAGACCGATCTCGGCCAGGACGGCGGCAACCTGATGCTCGTCGCCGGGGCGCCGAGCTCCTCGACCGACGACGCCGGCCGACTGCTGGCGGTGCTCCGCCACGTCATCGGCGGTGACGGTCCCCTGTCGCTACGGATCGGGGTGGACTGCGGCCGGGTCTTTGCCGGAGCCTTCGGGCCGGATTTCAGGCGCACTTACGCAGTAATGGGCGACGCCGTCACGCTGGCTGCCCGGCTTGCGGCCCGGGCCGAGCCCGGCCACCTTTACGCCTCCGAGGCTGTCATGTCGCGGGCCGGGATTCCGGCCGCCGGGGAACCGGTCGAGCCGTTCTACGTAAGGGGCAAGACGGAACCGGTGCAGGCTTACCGACTCGGCCCCGCCACCTCGGCCCCGCAACCGGACGCCGTCACGACCTTCCCCCTGATCGGCCGCGAAGACGAGATGCGAGTACTTGACCGGAGCCTGGATGCCGCCGGCACCGGCCAGGGGTCCTGCGTAGAGCTCGCGGGGCCGGCCGGCGTTGGGAAGTCGCGGCTCATCGAAGAGGTGATCGCCCACGCCTCAGGATTTCGGGTGCTCAGCGTCGTCTGCGACGCGTACCGGGCCAGCATCCCCTACGCTCCCGCCCGCGACCTGGCCCGCCAAAGCCTCGGCCTGGACGCCGGCGCCGATTCGGCCAAGGCCGGGACCGTCCTCAAAGAGACCGTTGAGCGGGTGGCGCCAACCCTGCTGCCCTGGCTGCCGCTGCTGGCCGGCGTCGTTGATGCGAAGGTCCAACCGACCCGGCAGGTCAACGGCCTCGACGAGCGGTTCCGGCGGGTACGGCTGGAGCAGGCGTTCCTGGATTTCCTCCGCGCCCTGCTGCCCTCGCCGACGCTATTGGTCATAGACGACGCCCACTGGATGGACGACGCCAGCGTCGGGCTGTTGCGCCGATTGATCGCCACCGTGGCACCGAACCCCTGGATGGTCCTGACCAGCCGCGGCTCCCGGCCAGGCGGCCTCGACGTGGCCGGGTCAGGTCAGGTCACCCGCCTGGCCGTGACCCCGCTCAGTGATGACGCGTCCGCCCGGCTCTTGAGGTTGGCAAGCGAAGAGAGCCGCTTCTCCCCCGATCAGATGGCGGCGATCGCCAGCCGGAGCGGCGGCAATCCGCTGTTCCTATTGAAGCTCGTGATCCACTCGAGCGACGCGGCCCCCACGACGGACCTTCCCGACAGCTTGGAGGGCGTCGTCGCCGCCCTGGCCGACCGTCTGGCACCCACCGACCGGGACTTTCTGTGCGCAGCCTCCGTGCTCGGCGTGCGCGTCGATGTTCCAGTGCTGACCGCCATGCTGGAGGACGGCCCCGACGAGGAACAGCTGGGCCGGGTACTGGACCTGCTCACCCCGGAAGGCCCCGGCGTCGTGCGCTTCCGGCACAGCGCGATCCGTGACGCGGCCTATGAAGCGGTGCCGTTTTTCCGTCGTCGCGAACTGCACGCCCGGGCGGGGCGGGCCCTCGAGCGACAGGCCGGGCGTCGGGTGAACGAGATCGCCGGAGTGCTGGCCTTGCACTTTGGGCAGGCCGGCGACAATGAAGCCGCCTGGAGTTACGCCCGCACTGCGGCCGGACGGGCCTTAGCCGTTTACGCCGACGTGGAGGCGGCCACGTTCTACGAGCAGGCCCTCGCGGCCGGAGGGGCTCGAACCGGAAGCTCGCCTGCGGAGTTGACGGCCCTGGCCGAGACACTTGCCGACGTGCGCGTCCGTCTCGGCCAGTTCGCCCGGGCCGAAGCCGACTACGCGCTGGCGCAGGGCTCGGCTTCTGCTGCGATCGACAAGGCCCGGATCCAGTACAAGGCGGCCCAGGCCGCCGAGCGTGGGGGCGACTACCCGCAGGCGCTGCGAATACTGGCGTCGGCGGAACGCAGTCTGAAGAAGGTGCCGGCCGGGATGAGCGGGCGCCTGAAGGCCGAGATCGCCTGCCTGCACGGGATGGTCAGATTCCGTCAGGGCCGGGCCAAGGACGCGGTCCGATTGCTGATCAAGGGCGTGAACGCAGCCGAGACGGCCGGAGCCATGGACGTGATGGCCAGGGCGCTGTCGGAAATGGACACCGTCGAGGCGGCGGCTGGTTTAGGCAGTGACGGCGGGCACGCCAGGCGGGCTCTCGAGATCCTCCGGGACCTGGGGGACCAGCCGTGGCTGGAGGCTCGGGTCCTGAACAATCTGGGCTACCGCGCCTATTTCACCGGCCGTTGGCCGGAGGCGGCGATGTACTACAGCGAATGCGTCGACGCTTGCGAAAAGGCGGGTGATCAATGGACCGCCTCTCTCGAGTCGGCAAACCTGGCCGAGGTCCGCTCCGACCAGGGGCACCTGAGCGAGGCGGAGCCGATGTTGGAAGAGGCGCTGCGAACAGCGCGCGACCACGGCACCCCGGGCTTCACCGGGCTCAATGCCCGGCTTCTCGGCCGGGTCGCCGCCCGACTCGGTGACTACCCCAAAGCCGAGTCACTGTTCACGATGTCCCGTCTCGCGTGCTCAGCCGAGGGTGACGCTCTCGAGGCGCTGTACACCGATGCGTTCACGGCCGAGTGCCGCTACCTCAGCGGGGCCGCTTCAGACGCGACCCAGCTGGCCGAGAGGGCACTCGCAGGGGCGACCAAGGTACCGGGCGGCGAGATGGCGCTTCCGTTGCTCCAGCGGATCCGGGCTCTCGGCCTCACCGAGCTCGGGGAGAAAGACAGTGGTCGGGAAGCGTTGAGGGCCAGCATCGAATCGGCGCACGAGCTGGGCTTGCGCTACGAACTGGCCATGTCCCTGCAGGTGCTGATGGACGCCTGGCCCGGTGAGGTGTCCGCCGGCGAGCGTGACGAGTGCGAGACCCTCTTCGAGCGGCTGGGCGTGGTAGAGGAGGGGCGCCGGGTTCAGAGCCGGCGGTCACCCTCCCCTGGATGACGTGACCGAAGAACAGGCGGTCAACCGCACGCCACGCCGGGGGCGCCGCGACCGGACGACTTAGGCGTCGCGGCCGTGGGGCTGAAGTCCAGGAGCGAATGGTTTGTGGGCTACCGGTCGGCGCTGCGACACCGGGACCTGAGGCTTCTGCTCGGCGCTCTGCTGGTTTCAGCCACCGGCAGCTGGGCCTACAACGTCGCCCTCCTGGCCTTCGTGTACGACCGGACCCACTCGCTCGGCTGGGTGGGCGCCGCGGGCCTGTGCCGCTTCGTCAGCGCCCTGGTGGCCAGCCCGTATGGGGGCGTGATCGCCGAGCGCAGTGAACGGATCCGGCTCATGTTCTCCGCCGACCTCCTGTGCGCGCTGTGGCAGTTCGCCCTGGCCCTGGTCATCTTCTCCGGGGCCCCGGTAGCCGTGGCCCTGGTATTCGTGGCGCTGAACCAAATCACCAACGTGGTGTACAACCCCGCCGTCGCCGCCACCATCCCCTCGATCGTGAGCGAAGACGATCTGGTAGCTGCGAACGCCATGAACGGGACCATTGACAACCTGGTCGTGATCGCCGGCCCGGCGTTGGGCGCGCTGCTTATCCTGGTGGCATCACCCGCGGTTGCCGTGACTGTCAACGGGGCCAGCTTCCTCTTCTCGGCGCTCATCGTCTCGCGGGTACGAGTCCGCAGCCATCCGGTCGACGTGACCGAGGGAGGCACGGCGGGACCATTTCGACAGGTGGCCGTGGGGGTGCGGACGATCCTGGGCCTGCGGTCGGCCCGAACGTTGGTCGCCTACTGCGCGCTGGCCAGTTTTGTGTACGGCACCGACACCGTGCTCTTCGTCGGGGCGTCCCAGTCCCGGCTGGGCACCGGTACCGAGGGTTTCGGCTACCTGCTGGCGGGGCTGGGCATCGGAGGGGTGATCATGGCCCCGTTCGTCGATCGGCTCTCCCGCCTTCCTCGCCTGGGACCGGTGATCCTCAGCGGGATGGTGATGTACGCCCTGCCGACAGCGGTCCTGGCCGTCACCCATAGCCCTGGCGTGGCGTTCGCGGTGCAGATCGTGCGTGGTGCCGCCACCTTGGTGGTCGATGTGATGGCCATCACCGCTCTGCAGAGATCGGTTCCCACCGATCAGCTGGCCCGGGTCTTCGGTGTGTTCTGGGCCTTGATGCTCGGCGCCATCGCCCTCGGGACGCTGATAACGCCGGTGCTGGTGAGGGTTTTTGACCTCGAGGCGGCCCTCTGGATCATGGCGTTGACGCCAGCCGTGTTCGCGCTGGGCGGCTTCATTTCCCTCAACCGTATTGACCGGGAAAGCCGGGGCAGGGTCCTCGCTCTGGCCCCCAGGGTCGCCGTTCTGGAAGGACTGGGGATCTTCTCGGGGGCCAGTCGGGCCACTCTCGAAGGCTTGGCGGGCGTGGCCGAGGAGGTCGACTTCGAACCCTCTGCTTCGATAATTCGGGAAGGCGACGACAGCGACGCCCTCTACGTATTGACCGAAGGGCGAGTCAAGGTTTCCGCCCACGGCGAGACCGGCGGACCGGAAAGGGCCATCCGGACCATGTCGGCCCCTGCCTATTTCGGGGAGATCGGCGTGCTCGAGCACGTTCCCCGCACCGCCAGCGTGACCGCGCTGACTAGCTGCCGATGCGAGCGCATCGAAGGGGACGCCTTCCTCAGCGCCCTCCTGTCGGCCCCGCCGTCTTCGTCGCTGATGGAGAACAGCCGAAGCCGTCTGGCCGTGACCCACCCGTCACGGAGAGTGACATTCGACCTGTCCGAGTCGGCTTAGCGGTCCGGGGCGGCGCTCTGCGGTGCGGCCCGCCTCCAAGCTGGCCACCACCCGCTGGTGGGCCGACCACCACCCTTGGCGTCGGATCTGGGGGTAGCGGGGACGCTCGACCGACGACGTCTACGAAGCGATGGACTGGCTGGGCGCACGCCAAGGCGACATCGAGGCCGCCCTGGCCCGCCGCCATCTGAGCGTGGGGGGCAGGGTGCTCTATGACCTGTCGAGCTCGTGGGTGGAGGGCACGGCATTGCCCCCTGGCCGCCCGGGGCTACTCCCGTGACGGCAAGGCCGGCAAGGAACAGATCGAGTACGGGCTGACCTGACCGACCCCCAGGGGCGGCCGATCGCGGTGGAGGTCTTCGCCGGCAACACCGCCGATCCCGACCGCGTTCATCTCCGCCGCGGCCACGGTCAAAGACCGTTTCGGGCTGGCCGAGGTAGTGCATCGTCGGCGACCGGGGCATGATCACCACCGCCCGCATCGACGCGCTCAAAGCCGTCGGAGGGCTGGGTTGGATCAGCTCGCCTGCGCGCTCCTGCCATCCAGGCTCTAGCCGAGGCGGGCGCCCTGCAGCTCGAGCCTCTTCGACGAGGTCAACCTGGCCGAGATCACCCACCCCGACTACCCCGACGAGCGACTCGTGGCCTGCCGCAACCCGGCCCTGGCCGGCCAGCGGGCCCGCAAACGTGACCGAGCTGCTGGCCGCCACCGAGGCCGACCTGGCACCCATCAAGACCGCGGTCGAGCGGGACCGACGGCCGCTGCGGGGCAAGGACAAGATCGCCCTGCGGGTCGGACGGATCGTCAACCGCCACAAGATGGCCAAGCACTTCGAGCTCACCATCGGCGACGACCACTTCGACTTCGCCCCCAAGACCGACGAGATCTCCGCAGAAGCGGCCCTGGACGGGATCTACGTCATCCGCGCCTCGGCCGCCCACAGCGCCGGTGTTGAGCCGGCCCGACTGGTCGAGGCCTACAAGGATCTCAAGTTCAACGAGGCCGGCTTCAAAAGCCTCAAGACCATCGACTTGGACCTGCGCCCCATCCACCACCGCACCGAGCCCAGAGTCCGCGCTCACGTGTTCATCTGCATGCTCGCCCTCTACCTGGTCTGGCACCTGCGAAAGGCATGGGCGCCGATCTGCTTCACCGACGAACACCCGCCCCCCCAGGCCGACCCCGTGGCCCCCGCCCGACGCTCATCAGCAGCGCTGTCAAAGATCTCCCGACAGCACCACCCCGACGGCCAGCCCATCCACAGCTACGCCACCCTCCTCGAAGAACTCGCCACCCTCACCCGCAACACCATCATCTTCGCGGTTTAGGGCCATCCCATCCCTGCACGGACTCGACCTGAGTGGCTTTCC
The DNA here is from genome assembly GCA_963851245.1 of uncultured Acidimicrobiaceae bacterium. Taxonomy (GTDB): domain Bacteria; phylum Actinomycetota; class Acidimicrobiia; order Acidimicrobiales; family Palsa-688; genus CAWKOH01. Next base: position 652,127 of record CAWKOH010000002.1, read on the forward strand.
TGTGATATCTCTGAGAGCGCCCCGGAAAACCTCTCGCCTTCGGGACGAGTTGGGGCGGGCAGCGTACCCGTCGAGCCCTTAGATTCCGTCCCCCCATGGAGTCGGGCTTCGGGCACGCTGACCCGCACCGGGTTCTGTCTATGCCGGGCTGGGTCTCTCTTCACGAGGGGCGTTGTCCGCCCCCCCAAGAGTTAATCTTCTGCCGCTTCTTTGGGGGGCGCCGTCTCGAGCTCCCTTACCCGGCGGGCCATCGTCACCAGCAGGGCCCACGCCACGTCCGGGTGGGTCTGGACCATGGGCCGGAACTCCCACGCCGTGAGGCCATAGCACCGAAGGTCCGAGTCAGCGGTGACGGTGGCGGTGCGTATCCAATCCTCGATGAGAGCCATCTCTCCGAAGAAGTCTCCGCTGCGCAAGGTCCGGCGCAGCTTTCCCCCGACCGTGACTGAGGCGGTGCCGCCGTCGATGATGAAGAACCCGACGCCCTCCTGGCCCGCCTCGCTGATCACTGTCCCGGCAGGGAAGGTCCGCTCCTTGAAGCTGGCGGCCAGGTGCTTGCGCTCCTTGGCCGGCATGTGAGCGAACATCGGCACCTTGGCGATGGTGTCCTCCACCCCTGTCATGCCTGAACGTTATTTCTCGGCACGGGTGACCGCAATGACCTGTGGCCGGTCTGACCAAGACGCTTCGATGAAGACTCCCCGGGTCAGAAGGACGTTGGTACGTCGCACTGCCCGGTCTTGACCGAGGCCGTGTTCGACTGAGCGTTGTCGGTGGGCGCGGGGCTGTTGCCCGAGCACGCGAGCGTCCCCACGATCTTGTTGCCGGCGACGGTGATCGGTACCGTCGGCGTGTTTCCGGTGATGGTGACGGGGCCGGTCACCGCGGTGTCGATGAGCTCGACCCCTGCCTTGTTGTTGCTCAGGGTGACGCTCCCGGTCACCTTGGTCGCTGTGCAGCCGGTGCCCGTTCCGGCGATGTACACGAAGCCGGTGCTGCCCGTAACCGTCACTGGACCGGTCACCGTCGCCCCGCACACGGTGAAAGCCACCGCTCCTGACGAGGAGATCGGTCCGGTCACGGTGCCACCCTGGACCTGGAGAGCTCCCCCTGTCAAGATGGTGATGGGCCCGGTCACGGTGCCACCTGCGAGGTCAAGGGCGCCTCCTGCTTGCACGGTGACCGGCCCGGTTACGGTCGAGGTGACCACCAATGACTGGCCTGAGGCGACCGTGACCGGACCAGCGAAGGGAGCGCTTATCGTTCTGCCGTCGAGCACGGTCACTGCGGTCGGCGGGCCGGTGTTCGATCCTCCGTAGTCCGGGTCAGTGGCGCTGTAGGACGGGTTGCTGGGTAGAGGAGTGGGACTGGTCCCGAAGAAGGCCTCGACCGTGTAGCCGCTGCCGGGCGGAAGGGTGCTTATCTGGGCCTGGGCCACGCCAGCCTGGTTGGTCACCCCTGTGGCACCTGCAATGGGCGTGGCACTGCTAGCGCTAGAGAAGACATCGAAGTACACGGTCTTCTGGGCGACTCCGGATCCCCCGGAGGTCAAGGTCGCCGATATTCCATTCGGAGAGCCGGTAACGAGCTGACCTGGAGTCGGCAGGCTGAGTTTGAGGGAGGTCTGGGGCTTGGTGACCATGAACGGCTGGCTGGTCGAAGTCGGGGTGTCGTTGGCGTCCCCGGCGAAGCTGGCGACGAGGGTGTAGGAACCCGGGGAAAGCCCGGTGAGGGGAATCGGTGCGGTTGCCACCCCTTCGCTACCCGTTGTCGTGACGGCGGTTGCCGAGCCGATGGAGAAGGTGACCTGGCCCCCGCTCAGGCCCCCGGGAGCCGATGTGGAGGAGAGGAAAGCGGAGACACTCGCAGTGGACCCGTACGTGGCCGTAGTGCCCGGAGAGTTGATGGTTATAGCGGACGTCGCCGGGGTGGGCGGCGTGCCACCGGTGACCACCGTAGGCGAGAAGAAGTAGCCCTGGTTGTTGTTCAGGGCGACCTCGCCGACGCCGTTGGCGGCCTGGACCATGAATACTGCATTTCCAGAGGTGGAGTCAGGGAAGGTCCCTGTCCACACGGACGAATTCGTGGACGACGGGGTCAGTTCTACTGATTGCCACTCGCCCGTTCCGTTCCCGGCTGGCGGGTCGGTGTAGGTGACCCAGACCTCCTGAATGCCAGCGGAGGGGTCCCCGTTCACCGTCGCCGATACCGCCACCTGGGTGCCGGTTTTGGTGCTGGTGACGTTGGAAATGTCAGGGGCGGCGGCCAGGGCGGGGGTGTTGCCGCCGTAGCTGGCGGTGTTGTTGCTGTAGAAGAGGTGCAGATCCACGGCGCCGAACTGGCGCTTGATGGCGTTGCCCGGTGTGTTGGGGTCCGATATGTACTGCTCGGGTGTGATCCCTAGCTCGGTGCCGCTGCCCGTGTCGAGGGTGCCAAAGTAGTTCGGGTTGGTCAGCTTCTCGGGGTAGTAAACCGGCGACGAGAAGGGCGTGGCCGGTTGGCTCGTGTCGGTGACCGGATCCCCGGTGAGCGGAGGGGCGCCTGAGCTGTCGGTGTACGACCCCCCGAAGAATCCCACTCCGGTGAGCGTCTCACCGGCAACGTTGACGTCAGCGGTCTCTACCGGCACGATTGGGCTCCCCGGATCGGCGACTTCGCCCCCGTTCGCCACCTGGCTGAAGTTGGAATCGTGAATGCTGCTGGGCAGCTGGTCGTAGCTCAGGGTGGCACCGGCCGGCTTGTCCGGGGTCAGCGCCGGAACCGTTACGTCGGCCTCGTATTCCTGCGTCCCGAGGACGGATCCCGGTGTTCCCGACTTCACCTGGTTGTTGGAGGTGTTTTGCAGACCATTCTGCGAAGGTGTCGGGACGGGGCTGGTGCTGGCTGCTGGTTCCTGGACGCCGAGCATCGGCAAGCCGTAAAGCGTCACCTCGAGCAGCGACTTCTCCTCCAGCCCGTTCAGCTGATCGAGACTGGCCAGATACTGCGACTCGGCGTCGAGCAAAGCGCTTCCGACCCCTACGGATTTACCACCGGTTTGATAGAGCTGCTGGGCGATGTCGACGTACACCTGATCGCTGTCGGCCACATAGTTGCTGTCGCCGAACTGATAGCCGGTGCCGGCGATGAGGGTCGCACCCGCCTCGGTCATGGCCTGTGGCCAGGAAAGGGTATTGGTAACCGGAGTGGCGTCGGCCGGATCGACCGTGTACCCGGCGTGGCAACCGGCCCCGAGCACCACTGCGTTTTGCAGGTTCGATCCGATGGAGCTGGCGAACTGCTGGGTCGACAGGATGGTCGAGTCATCGGCGGCCAGAGCGTCATTTGCGTTGAAGTGGGCCCCGAGGAACACGAGCTGGTGAGGCCGCGTCGTGAGACTCGACTGAAGCTGGGTTGCCGTCCAGTCGTTCCCACCCGTCGCGGGGTCGATCAGGGTGTCGTTGTAGCGCGGGTTGGCCGTGGTGCCAGGAGCGGGGACTCCGTCGGCGAAGTACTGGCCCGCCTGAGTGGCCGGGTTGGCCATGAAGCTGTAGCCGGTCGTCAGGGTCGAGGTCGGCGTGACTACCTGTTTGTTGAGGTAGCCCGAAATAGCCTTCTGAATGTCAGCTGGGGTCTCTACCAGGCGGCCTACGGCGGCGCTCTGGATGGGTAGCAGGGTGCCGTCGATCGCAAGCTCGCTGGCCGCCCCGTACTGGTTGTCGGTCAGGTAGAAGTCATTGGCGAGGGCCGCCTCGGCGGAGGAGGTCGAGGAAAGGGGTACCTGGTAAGTGTTCTCGGGGCCAACCGTCTCGGCGTCGGCGTAGCGGAAGAAGGGGATCACGTGGTCGTCACCGATGACCACCACGTACTGGAGGTTGCCCGGTGACGTCGACGACCGGAAGGTGTTGATGAGCGTTTGGATGCCCTGGGCCTCGAGGTTGGCGGCATAGGGGCAGCTTGGGTTCGCGTTGGCTTGAGTCCTCAGCTCCTGCACCCCTTCGCTCTGAGCCACGTTCAGGATCACCCCGTTGCTGGCGGTGGCGAGGGAGCTCAGCGACGTCGAGAGCGGGGTCGACAAGACGTTGGGCATGTCAGTCGAGTTGTCCACGATGACGGTGGAGTAGGGCTGACCCTTCGCATTTGTGGTGGCCGGGAGAGAACCACCTGAAACCGGGGTGAGCAGGTCCGTGCTGTAGTCCCTGAGGGTGACGCCCGGGCACGTCGCACCGGAGGTGGTCACCGTCAGGTTGTACGCCGTGTTCGAGAAGGTCCCGTCGCTGCTGACGACCTCGACGTAGAAGTTGCCGGTGTCGTTCCAGGTGTTGGCCTGCACCGATTGGGTGACCTCGCCGGTCTGGCTCGACTCGGCCAGGATGCTGTCGGCCTCGGCGGCCTCGTTGGCGGCCGCCCCGTAGAAGGGGGCACCGTAGAAGGGGGCACCGTAGAAGGGGGCACCGTAGAAGGGGGCACCGTTGACCGACGCCCCGTAGAAGGGGGCGCCGTAGAAGGGGGCGCCGTAGAAGGGGGCACCGTAGAACGGAGCGCCGTAGAACGGAGCGCCGTAGAAGGGGCTGAACGTCGTAGACGCGTCGTTGTTGCCCGAGGATTCCGCCTGGATCACGGGAAGGTTGGGCGTTCCCGAGCTCTGCGTCGTCGCAACCTGTTGGATGTCGGAGAAGAGGAGGATGTGGTAGTTGGCCTTCAGGTTGCTGAGCTGAACATTGACCTGCTCGCCCGGCTGGATCGAGAACTTGTACCAGAGACCTTCACCCGAGTAGGCGATGCTTTGACTCAACGGTCCAGATCCAGAGATGTCCTGGGCGGTGTTCCACGAGGTGTTGGTCGGGGCAAGCGAGGCGGTGGGGACCACCGACACGTCGTCGAGGAAGTCGCCGAAGGTGTCTGAGCTGACTGGGTTGGTGTCGTTGAATGTAGAGCGCGGTGCTGGTGCCGGTGGCGGTGAGAACGTAGGTAGAGAGCTGCCAAGAGCCGGTCCCCACGAGGGTAGGGGCCACCGTTTGCCCGCCCCACTGAACCGACATGCTGTTCTCCGTGGAGTTATCGACCTGGCCCGTTGTGGGGCGGGCCTGGAAGTAGAAGCTAAGGGTGTACTGGGTGCCCGGGACAGTGGACAAAGTTTGGGTGACGCCGCTGACGCAGTTCGACGCCAGCTCGGCATACTGAGCGCCGTCCTTAGGCTGGACCGGTATGGTGCTTGCGGTCTGCAACTCGATTCCGCAGTTGCTGTTGGTGGACGCCCAACCAGTGACCGGCGTCGTGCTGTAAGGCTGTACTGCGACACCCGCGTTGACCTGGTCCTGGGTAAAGAAGTACGCCCAGTTGGAGTCGAGGCCAAGGCTCGTGACGGATGGCCGCTCGAACGAACCGTTCGTCAGAAGCTGGTTTCCCACAACGGTCACCGAAACAGTGCTGGAGGCGTTCCCGTATGCGCTGAGAGCCGAGTTGATCTGGAAGGCATCGAGGTTGTAGGTGGTGCCGGTGAAGTTGGTGGAGGTGTCGAGCAGTGTCACCGGAAGGATCCAGCTTCCGTCCGAGGCAATCGCGGTCTCACCGAGCCCGTAGCCGTTGCTGGCGACGACGACATCGTCTCCGGGTATGGCGCCTGTGCCGAACAAGGTGACGGTGGGCGAGCTACACGAATAGACGCCGCCGGATCCGGTGCAGTTCGCAGATCCGGGTGTGGAGGTGGTGGTAGCGACCGACGGTGCAGACAGGGCCGCGAGGGTGGGGGTCGACTGGGCGTGGGCCGACTGGGCCGCAACGCTCAGGGACAGCGCCACCATCGCCGAACAGGCAACTATCGAGGCAGCCCGACGGACATAACGCGCCTTTGCACTACTACCACGCAAACCGTATGACATTGGCTACCCCTTCACAGATTGCCCTTCTCGAACGATATCCCGCGCCGGACCTTCAGCGCCAGCGAGCGCTCATTTTCAATCGATCGGGCGGCACATGCTGGAGGCCAGCTGTACGGCGGCGTCTGTATCCAGTCGCTTGCCGGCGGCCGCATCTTCTTCGGCTGCGACCCCTCGAATCCGGTGGGCTTCGGTCAGTCCCACCTGCAGTTCCTCTTCCTGATAGTCGAGACGCGGCGACCCTATTAGCTCACGGAGGGCGTCGGATGCGCCGGCGAGGCGGATGGCATCTGCCGGTGACCGCGCTGAGGACAACATGGCGATGTCATCGAAGAGCATGCAGAGTGACCAACGATCGCCGGTCAGGGCGTAAATCTGCAACGCCTCCGCGTAGTGATCCCCGGCCGCCGTCGAATCACCGAGCTCCCTCATGGCGTTGCCGAGGTTGTGCTGAGAGATGGCGATGCCATACATGTCGCCGACTTCAAGTCCCGCCAGTAGCGCTTCCTGCAGATGGGTCTGGGCGCCAGCGAAGTCTTTGCGAAGGTAGGCCAGCATGGCGATGTTGTTCAGCGACACGCCGATACCCCAGCGGTCACCTAGCTCGGTTCGGATGGTCAATGCCTCCTCGCTCAGCTCTTGGGCCCGGTCGTACTGGCCCTGGTGGGCCGCCGGCATAGCCAGGTTGCCGAGAAGGGTGGCCTCCGTGCGGCGGTCACCGCGAGCGCGGCAGGCCTGCAGGCTCTGCTCGAAATGGGTCCGGGAGCGGTCGGGATCGCCCTGCAGATTGGCGATGAGCCCCCGGACGTGGGCGATCCGGCCGAGGCCTGCAGTGTCGCCGAGCCGTTCGAATATGGTCCACGCCCGATCGAGCTCCGCCTCCGCTTCGTCGTAGCGCCCCTGCTTGCGCTTCGGCTCCGCCCGGCTGGTCAGGGCCCAGGCTTCGGCGGAGTCGTCGTCTAGTTGGAGGGCCAGTTCGAGAGCCTCGGTATAGACCGTCTCCGACTCGCTCAGGTCTCCCCGCAGTTCCAAAACCGCGCCGAGCTTGAGGAGCACCGCTCCTCGTTCGGGATCGGGCAGGAGCGCTCCGAGACGGCGGAAGTAGTCAACCGCCGCATCGTTGGCGTAACGCTTCTCAGCCGCTTCGCCGGCCCGGCGCAGATAGTCACGTTTCTTGTCTTCTTCACTGCTCCACCAGAAATGATGGGCCAAGAGGTCGAGCGCGTCGGGATTGGTCGACTCGATCCATAGCCCTATACGGCCGTGGAGCAGAGTGCGGAGGGAGAAGGGGAGGCTCTCGTAGGCCACCTCCCGGATCACGGCGTGCTTGAAGGCGTAGGCTTCTTCGTCCTGGTTCTCCGGTACGACCAGATCGGCGGCAGTAAGCCGGCGAAGGTGGCCGCTGACCTGGCGGCGGGCGCCGAGGTCGGGGTAGGCCCCGGTGAGCACGTCGAGGTTGAAGTCGCGACCCACGACGCTGGCCACCTTCAGAGTTCGACGCGACGACTCCCGGAGTGTGTCGATGCGGGACAGGACCAACGACGACAGGGTGGCGGGGAGGTCGAGCGCCGCCGCCTTGTCGTCAGAGGGATCGGCATGCTGCGAGCGGAGGAAGTTGACCAGCTCTTCCATGTAGAACGGGTTACCCTCCGCCCTCTCCAGGAGTCGGTCCAGAAGCGAATCGGAGATGGTGATGTGGGGGCCGTACAACTCGCTCAGCCGGGCGGTCAGCAACCTGCGCCCATCGGCCTCCTCGAGCGAGTCCAGCTCCAGGGTCGCCGTGTGCCGAAGCCGAGGGGCGGTGAACGAGCCGGGCCGGGTGGTCAGGAGAAGCAGCACCGGTAGGGACGCAATGGCCCGAGCGGCGAGGTCGAGCAGATCGGCCGAAAGGGGGTCAAGCCAGTGGCAGTCCTCGAGGAAGACTACGAGTGGCTGGTCGGTGGCCTTGGAAGTCAGGTAGCGGATCAGGAGCGACTCGAGCGAGGTCTTGCGCAGTTTGGCGTCGAAGGTTGCTGTGAGAGCGTTGTCTTCGATCGGAACTCCGAAGAGAGTCCCCAAAAGCGGCAGGCGGGGAAGGAGCCCGGCGTCCGTCTCCCGGATCGACCGTTCGCATTCGGGCGCCGGGTCGTCCTCACTGCTGACCCCGAAGAGGGAGGTGAACACCCCCTGCCAGGCTTGGTAGCTGACGGCCCCCCCGGTCGAAGCGGCCGCACCTGAGTGGACCGCATAACCCTGTTGGCGCAGCCGGGCAAGGAGCTCCTCGGACAGCCGGGTCTTGCCCATTCCGGCCTCGGCCGAAACGGTGACGAGCTTCCCGCCCCCGGCCAGAGCCTCTTTTGCGTAATCCTCCAACAGGGCGAGCTCCGACGACCGGCCCACCAGTTGGTGCACCGGGCGCGGCTCCCGCTCGGGCGCCCGCCGGCTGACTCCGGTCAAGCGACGAACGGGGATGTACTCCGACTTGCCCTTGGCCTTGAAATCGGGCAGTACCTCGGAGGTGAAGCGACCGCCGGCCCGCTCGAGCAGCTCCGCGGTCGTGTACACCTGACCAGCCGGGGCGGCCGACATCAGTCGGGCCGCCAGGTTCGTGGCGTCGCCCAGGCAGGCGAAGGTGCGGCGGTGGCGGTGGCCGTAGGTGCCGCTGCGCAGCTGCCCGCGGGACAGTCCGATCTGCATGCCGGTCGCGTCGGTGCTGCCTTCCAGACTGAGCAGGTCGAGGGCGGCGCTGCACGCGTGGGCGGCGTCATTCTCGTGCGCTACGGGGGAGCCGAAGACGGCGTAGAGGTACGCACCCTTGTCCCCAATGGTCAGCTGCAGGACGTTGCCTCTGAAGCTGTCCACGATCCTCTGGGCTCGCTTGATGAAATCGTCCAGCCGGGCAGGGGCGTCGTCCTCCTGGTCGAAGTCGAACCCTCCGAAGCGCAGGAAGAGGGGGACGACAGGCCGCAACTCGGCGAGGAACTCGCCGCGGCCGGCCACCAGCCGTTCGTACACCGGGGGCAGGATCCATTGCCTGACCACGGCTCTCGGCAGGCGGGGGGGCGGCGGGGGCAGCCTGATAGTGCGTCCTTCGGTGTAGATGTCGGCTACAACGCCGATCGGGCCGGCCCCCGGTTCGCCTTCGTCTTGTCGCAGAGAGGCCAGCTCGACCCGGTCGCCCAGGTACTCCAGCGTGGCCGCGTCGACCAGAACCTCGCCCCGCTCGGCGTGATGCTCCAGGTCGGCCAACCGATCGAGCAACGAGCCGGCCAGCACATCGATCAGCTGGATCTCCGGGTCGCCGACCACGAAGCGCCGGGCGGGGCCGGCCGCCACCGCCACCTTCATCCCGAGCTGGACGGTGGTGCCGCCCGGCGTGGTGATGGTTCCCACTTCGGCAACAGCCTCCTGCATGGCCAGTCCGCACCCGACGGCCGCCTCGCCGTCGTCCCTATCGAACCAGCAGGTGACGGCGTCCCCGCTGAAGTAGATGACGCTGCCGCCGTACCGGTGCAGCTTCTCGAGCACGGCGTCGAACACCTGATCCAGGGCGCGGGTGAGCTCCTCGGGCCCGCGCCGCACTCCCAGCTCCCGAACCAACGCCTCGGTCAACGGCGTGAAGCCTGAGATGTCGGCGAAGAGGGCGGCTCCATTGACCCGATCCGGCATTTCCACCCCGCCCGCCAACGCTCGGCGGCGATCGCCCGGGATATAGGCCTCGACGTTGTCCGCTACCAGCCCCGTGACGCGCCTCCCGCACCCCTCGAACCGCAGTAGGCAGCAACGATACTGGATGGCATGCTGGTGGTGGATGCGGCGAATGTCGTGGGCTCCCGCCCCGACGGCTGGTGGCGGGACCGAGCGGGGGCGGCAGGCCGGCTGCTAGGGGAGATCGATGCCGCTCTCGAAGCCGGCCACTTGGCCGGGCCCATCACTGTCGTGCTGGAGGGCGCGGCCAAAGGGGCTGTTCGGCCCGGCCGGTCCGAACTTCGGGTGGTGGCCGCCCCAGGCAGTGGCGATGACGCCATCGTGGCCGAGGTGACCAGGCTGGTCAATGAGGAGAAAACGGTGACCGTCGTGACCGCTGACCGCGATCTCCAAACGCGAGTCCGGCGGCTGGGCGCCAGGGTCGAGTCGCCGGGCTGGCTCCTGAACAAGTCATCCCGCTGGATCGCGACCCCCTGTATTTCTCGCGAACCATCTCCCTCCTATGAGGACCGAAGAGCGTTAAGGAGTTCCGGAAGGTCTGTCGTCTTTCCGATGCGTGATATCAGGCCGCGGGTCGGGCAGAATGGTGCCCGGGCAAAGAAGGGGTGCTAGATGAAAATCCGGCGTCGGGCTACGAGCGACGACCAACAGGAAGTCGTCTCCGGCGATCCGTGGACCTGGGAGGGCGGAACGGTGTCGTGCCGCTACTGCCAAGGTTCGTGGAACCACGAAGACGATTGCGCCTGGGTGGTCGGCCTCCGGCGGAGCTGATACCGCCGAATCCGTTCTCCGCAACCCCTCCGCTGCGAACTGCCTCTGGGTGGATGCGACTGACACCTAATATGCGTCCGCGGTGACCCGCGACATCAGATTGGTGGAGGCGATGGGAATCGAACCCACGAACCTCTTGCATGCCATGCAGAAAAGGCCCCTCCATGGGTATCCATGGCTCACAGAAAATCGCAGGTCAGACCCTATTTATGTGACGTGTGGAGATTGGTGGATATCCCTGGAATAGGCCTCTGTGGCTCCCACCGTGGCTCCCACTGGCGGGTAGTTGCGTGCCGTGCAAGAGGTTCCGCAGACCCGCATCAGGAGCCACCTGAGACCACCTGGAAAGAAAAATTCCCCGGAGTCAGACGGAAGATTTAATGCGGGAAAACGCCGGGCGGACGACCTGACCGGCTGGCAGTACACGACATCACTTGGCAGCCGCTAAAAGGTCGTCCCGCAGGCCGGCCCACCGGTGCGCGCATGCTGCCATCCATGACCACCGCAGAGCAGATACCGCCGCCCAAGCGTGGCCGAGGCCGCCCCCGCTCGACCCCGAAGTTCCCCCTTCAGAGCGTGATACTCCCGCCCGACCGGGCCGGCTTCAAGGTCGCCGAGGTCGCCCGGCTTCTCGGCATATCGGAGTCGCACGCCTACGTGCTGGTTGACCGGGGCGAGTTCGTCAGCTTCCACATCGGATCGAGCCGACGGATCACCGCCGATAGCGTCGCCGCCTTCATCCAGCGCCAGGTCGCCGCCGAAGGCCGGCCGGCGTGACACGGCCGGGCCCCCGAGAGCCCGGCCGGATCCGCTTCTTACGAGACTCGAGGAATCGCCTCGAAGCGTAGACCGGACGGGCCCGTTGAGCCATGAGGCCCAGGGCCGGGCCCGGGCTATCACCGGGCTGCGACCGCGGGAGCGGATGATATTGCTGAACATAGCGGACCGAGCTCGGCGCGGGACCGAGACGGGCCTGGCCGTCGGTCGAGACCCTGGCCCGTGAAGAAGGCATGAGCGAAAGGACCGTTAAGCGGGCGCTGCGCGGTCTGCCGCGACCCGCGGCCTGATCCACATCGAGAGGCGCGGCCACGGGTTAGGGCCCGACAACGGAGGAGTCTCGAACAGTTACATCCTCTCAGCGCAGCTAGTAGGGGACTCCGGTGACCCCTACTCCCTCGAGGTAGCTACGGGTCAGATTGACCCCAAGCTAGGCCGAGGCTTGGGGACAAAAAGCGCGAGTCAAGGGGACAAAAAGCGTGAGTCAAGGGGTCAAAATGGCCCACTAACCGGGTCTTTAGAACCGGTAGGGAACCGCGTCGGCCGTCCGGCGACCCTGACGGGCCGGCCGTCCGACGCCGAAGCGGCCTCGCCGGCTTCGGTGGAAGCGAGGCGCGAGGAGGTACGCGTGTCCCACCTCGAGAAAGCGGCCGAGTGCCGGCTCTGCGACGAGGAAGGCTGGATCACCTTTCCGGACGGCTCCGCCCGACTCTGCGACCACGGCGCGGGGAGGAGAGACCGTGGCCGAGCGCGTTGACTGGTATGGGCGGCGCCACAACGGCGATCCCGGCAGCCCGCCGGCCTTGACCGCGGCCGCAGTCGAACGGGCTGGCCCGGATGCCCTATGAGACCTATCTCCGGACCGACTGGTGGCAGTGGCGCCGGCTCCGGTCTCTGTGGCTGGCCGGGCAGCGCTGCCAGCATTGCCGGCAGCGGGGAGGCCTACAGGTTCACCATCTGACCTACGAGCGCCGCGGCCGGGAGCGCGACGAGGACTTAGCCGTCCTGTGCGACCGCTGCCACATCGTGGAGCACGCCGCCCAGGCCGCGGCCGCCTCGGTGGCCCCGAGCGGACGGACGCACCCGTCGGAGATCTGGGTCGCATCGCCGGCCGATGGCGTGACCCTGCCACCAGCCCGGGCGCTGGCCCTGACCAGACGGGACCGACCCAAACGGGTCTTCCACGTTGACCGCGACGGCGCCGCCACCGGTCGCCGGCCTCTCGCCCCCGACGTTGCCGACCAGGCCCGGGCGCTGGGACTGCTGCGAGAGGACCCGGAACTTAATCAGCGAACTAGTAAGTCCCCGACGCGCGTGATCACACGGAGGGACGACGATAAGGAGGCAATCTTGTGACCGAGTATCCCGGGCAGTTGCGGCTTGACTTCGCCGAGGTTGACGGCGAGACCGCGCCGCTTGACTTCGAGGCGCTAGCGGCTGACAGCTACGCCGCGTACAAGGTGGGATCGGATGCGGCTGCGATCGTGGCGCTTTCCGACGCGTGCGCGACGCTCGACAGCTCCCGTTTCGCGTGCTGCGACCTGTCGCCGTCGGAGCGATGGCGCCGCTATGTGACCGGGCCGCCGCGGGCCCTTCCGCCCCGGACGAAGATTAACGATCTCGCCCGGGCCGATCTGTTCGCCAGTTCCGGGTATCGCTGCGTCTCCTGCCGGCGCCACTGCGAGGACGTTTCGCTAAACGTCGGGCACGTGCTGTCGCGCGACGAAGCATTCATCCTCCTTCACGTCGCCGGCGATACCCGCCCGGTGCAGTTGATCGATATGCGCGAGGACTGGATCCCCGAGTGCGCCAAGTGCAACCTCGATCACCGCTCCCGCAGCTTCGACCCGGCGGCCGCCCTGGTGCTGCCGCGGCCGGTCTTGGTCATGGGATCTGCGCGGCGAGATCATGCTCGAGATCCTCGACTGGTGCGCCAAAGCGCGCGAGTGGCGGCCGTGAGCGCCGTCCCTGCTCCGGGGGAGGATCGCGGAGTGAGCGAGCTCGCCCGTTACGGCCGCCGGCTGGATCTCGACACGCTGCGCGACCAGTTCGCGCCCGGGGCGAGCGATCTCGAGCTCGAGCACTTCGCGCTTGTGTGCCGCCACCTCGCCCTTGACCCCTATGTGGATCAGATCTGTCTGATCGGCCGTCACCGCAAGATCAAGGTCCGCGACGAGCGGAGCGGGCGCGACGTGGAAGCGTGGCGGATGGTGCATCGGCCGCAAGTGACCGTGGCCGGCCGGCGGGCGATCGCGTCTCGGACGGGCCGGCTGCGGGCGATCATCGGCCCGGAATGGTGCGGGCCGCGCCGCTACGGGCCCGCCGGGGAGAAGCTGCCGCTCGAGTGGCTCGAGGTGTGGGACGACGACGACGGCTACCCGTACGCGGCCCGCTGCTTCGTGCTCCCGGCCGGGTGGAGCTCCCCGGTGAACGGAACCTGTAAGTGGGCCGAGTTCGCGCAGTACACGGACTCCGAGCAGACCAAGCTCTCGCCGCTGTGGAAGCGCATGCCGTCGCATATGTTGGCGAAGACCGCCGAGGCTCTGGCGCTGCGCCGAGGCTTCCCCGAGGTTGAGGCCGCCGTCGGCTACGCCGAAGGCCGGGACGGGCTCGAGGCCGACGACGGAGCCATAATCGACGAAGCGGAAGCCTCGAGACAACAGCTCTCCGCCCAGGATCGCCCAGGAGGCCCGCGAAACGGGCGCCGGCTGTCCTCACCCATCCCGGCGACCAGCACTAACACCGCGGGCCGCCCGGCCGCCGCTGCGAGCCCGGTGGACACGTTCACGCTCGACTGTCTCTCCGATCGCCTCGCCGGCCTTCCCGAGCCGGCCCGCGCGGATCTGCGGGCCCGCTGGATCGAGCTTCAGATCCCGCCGCTGCGATCTGAGGCCTTCGCCCGGGCCGATCTGGCGCGCGTCGAGGCGCTGATCGCAGAGCTCGAGCTCGGCGCCGAGTCGCAAATGCGCCACGCCCCGACGCATTTCGAGACCGAGGAGCAGACCCCCGCTCACGTTATCGACGGCGCACCTGAAGCGTCAGGGGTCGACGTGGAGCCGGCCTACCGTTACGACCCGGCCGACGCGGAGCCGTTCGCGTCGAGCTCGCCGGCGAACCTTCGACCAAGCAAGCAAGGAGGAGCAGCGATGCCCAACACTGACACCCAAATTGTCCGCCGGCCGACTACCACCCGGGCGGCCGTACCGAATGGGTCACCGACCCTGAGGACGTGTTCTACACGCCGGCCGATGAGCGGCCCTGGTATTGCGATCCGAAGGCCCCCCCGGCGCGGGCCGATATGGCGAAGCTTTATGACGGCCGGGTGACCCTGAATCGGGTGATCCTCGAGGGGAAGCGTCACGTGTTCGCCCCGTCGATCCAGAACAGCGGGCCGGTCGCGCAGCTTCGCCCCACCTCGCCCGACACGATCAAGGTGGACCCCCAAGACGTGCTCCACGTGGCCGCCTGGCGTCACTTCGAGCGCCGAAGGTGGGCGCAGGCCCAGATCCGCACCGAGGAGGACCGGCGCCGCCTCGAGGCCGCTCAGCCCCGCTGTGAGATCTGCGGCGACGTGCTCATCAACGGCGGCGCGAACACGATCGGGTCGGGGACGAAGGGCCGAGGCCGCCTCTGCCCGCCGGACGCGGACGCGATCAACTTCGAGGCCGCCCGGCGCCGCCTCGAGACCCACCGCGCCGCCGTCGAAGCCTGGCTCGAGGGGGTCCGGTAATGAAACTCCCTGCCCCCGGTCTGCTCGGCAACTACGAAGACTCCTGCGTCGTGTGTCTGGAAGGCACCGACACCATCCTTGCGTTCCGAGGTATTGCCGGATGGATCGAGGCTTTGCTAGAGGTCCTCGGCATCCCCGAGGATCAAGCGGTCGATACCGTGAGCGTCGGTTGCGACTGCCCGCGAGGCGAGGTGCCAGAGGGGATTTTCACGATGACGTTCCGGGTGTGCTCCGACTGTGCGAGCAAGGCGAACGTGAGATTTCCCGCTCCTGTTCTTCTTGTCGTGGGCGTGGCGGTTCCCTGCGTCGTCCAGCCCGAGCCGTAACCCAATCTTTCCGCTGTAGCGCCTCCTGCCGTTCTTGACGCTCGATCAGGATTGCGGCTTTGCGGGCCGCCTCGCTCTCGGTGGCTCGGGCTTTCACTTCGGCGGCAACGTCGGGCTTGGCGATCAATTCCCGCCACCCGGGCGGCGTCCTTGAACGTCGCAGCAGTGGGTTCGGTGCGCGGCTTGGGTGGCTTGGTCGGAGACTTCCGCCTCTTCGGGAGACTTTTGACAATTGCCGTCCAGGTCACTCCCTTTTCAAGTTCACTTGAAAAGGGAGTCTCAGCGAACCGGACCCGGTTCGACACCTCTTGCCTACTGATCCCGGCCCGCTGACAGATCTGACCCAACAGGCCCTTCGGAAGTCGTTGACCTTCGTGTTGCGCCAACATAAACGGATCCCCCCTTAAGCCGTTACTCCCCCAGGATCCGATCTCGGCCCCGCGCCCGTGTCAGGACATCAGCCGTCTGATGTCCTGGCCGGGCACCCCCTAGGGGTTGCGCGGAGCCGATCTGGGCGATTCGGCGAGAAAGCCAGCAATGGGAAGGCTTTTCGGCTTGTCGCCGGCCGGATCGGCCGTTTCACGACGGGCGGGGGGGGAACCAGGCGACGAGATATGGCCGGCCCTGTATCCGCTGAAAAGAATCGGGGCCTCTTTTTTTTCCCGGGTCGACCTAAGTTAGGTCGTTGTAAGGGCCTCGAGGCCGAGTCGATCGAGCGCGTGAGTATCACCACACTGATCGCACGTCGCCGAGACAGCCGTTGGTCCCGTCGCCTCGCCTCAGGTTGCACGACCGGCAGGCGGCGCGCAGATTGGCGAGCGAGTTGGTCCCGCCGAAGCGGATCGGGAGCACGTGATCGACGTGTGTGGCCCGGCCCTGGCATCCCGGGTACTCGAGTTGGCACTCCCACCGATCCCGCTCGAGGACTACCGCCCGGATCTTGCGCCAGGCCCGGGTATGGATATTCGCCCCGGCCCGGGTGGATCCGACCCGGGTACCTGATCCGACCCGGGTGGGGGATCCGACCCGGGCGGCTTTGTTACCAGCGGGAAACTTGGTCACTCCCCATAGTGGCGCCCGGTGCCATCATGGGCCCGTGACGTGGGACGCCCGCCGGCGAGCCGAGATCCGCCGAGGCGCCGCGCTCCACACCCGCCTCGAGGCCCGCTACGAAGGTCGCCGGGTTGTGCTCGAGCACCAGTTGGTGCGCCGAGGCGCCCAACCGTCGGCAGTAGCTCGAGCAACTGCCGAGGCGAGGGGTCTGGTCCGCCACGACGGAGGCCGGATCATCGGGGAGCGGGATGATTGCTTCGTCGGTCTAGCTGCGTCGTGGAACCGTGTCGCCAGGATCGAGCGCCACCTCTCCGCCTTCGATGAGGTGCTCATGCCAGGATGCTTCACCGGTTCGATTCGGGCCCGGCCCATCCTGCCGGTCTTGCTCGAGCACGATCCCCGCCTTGTGATCGGCGAGACCGTGGATCTGACCGAGGCGCCGGACGGTGTACCGCGTCGCCTTCCGGGTGGAGGACGACTCCATCGCCGGGCGGCTGAGAGACATTCGGGACGGCTGGCGGGTGGGATTGTCGGTCGAGTTTCCGCCCGGGCCGCCACCGCTTCACGCCGGGAGCGAAGCGAAGCTCGGGCCGTGACCTGATCGAGCGCCTCGCCGTAGACCTGTACGAGATTTCCGTCTGTCGCCGGCCCGCCTACCAGGCCGCCGG
This sequence comes from uncultured Acidimicrobiaceae bacterium, assembly GCA_963851245.1. Lineage (GTDB taxonomy): Bacteria > Actinomycetota > Acidimicrobiia > Acidimicrobiales > Palsa-688 > CAWKOH01. The sequence continues at coordinate 668,997 of CAWKOH010000002.1, forward strand.
CCTCGCCGCCTAGCCGGTTGTTGTGGCCGGCCGGGCTCGAGCGCTTAGCGACTGTCGATCTGTTCCCCGAGGCCGCCTGCCGGGCGCCGGGGATCGATCCGAGGATCTTCTACCCGGACCGCGGCGACACGGCCGCCTATGAGACCGCTCGGAAGGTCTGCGCCGGCTGCGCGGACCAGATCGACTGTCTCGAGGCCGGCCTCGGCGAGCAGTACGGGATATGGGGAGGCCTCGGCGAGACCGAGCGCACGGCCGAGCGTAGGCTTCGCCGGATGGCCGTGATCGAGGAGCCGGATCTCGAGAGCGTTCACAGTGATGCGAGTGTCGGACTCTCGCCTCCCTCGGCGAACGGCCACGGCCACGGGCCCGAGCTCGAGGCGCCGGGGCTTGTGCAGGACGGTAACGATGCTGGCCAATCGCGGCGCTGCGCCGTGTGCAAGGGCCCGGTCCCAGAAGGCCGGCGCTCCACGTGCTCGAGTGAGTGCGCGGAGCGCCGGGACCGGCGCCGGACCCCTCGCACGACCGCTACCGAGTCCCAAATAGGTCATGGCATGACCGATTTCAAGACCACTGTCCCGACTCCGGGGGAGCTCCCCGGAGAGTCCGAACCCCTCAAGGCCGAGCTCGCCGGCGCCGGATCTGGCGGCCGCGGTGGCCGCTCTGGTCGGGGCGCTCGGCCCGCTCGAGGGGATCGACCGGCTGACCCTAGAGACCGGCGGCCGGGTGCTGATCGTCACCCGGGCCGGCTAGCTCCGAATAAGTCCGTCATGACGGCGACGTGCGCGTCGATGACTGGCCGGGTCGCGGTGCCGGTAGTGCTGCTCGAGCATCCTCGTGGACGTGTGGCCGAGCATGTCGGCGATGACCTCCAGGGGGACGCCGGCCGCGGAGAGCAGCGAGGCGGCGGAGTGGCGGAGCTCGTTGAGCGTCCAGTGTCCGAGGCCTGCGCTCGCTCGGTGAGCTTGCGCGAAGGAGTGGCGAAGGTTGGAGGGGTCGATCGGGGTCCCGAAGGGTCGTCGTGAAGATGAGGCCGGTGTCGATCCACTCGGGCCCTGCGGCGAGCCTCTCGGTCTTCTGCATTCTCAGGTGTGCCTTGAGAGCCGACGGCGACCGGGGGAGGGACCCGCAGCGATCGACGTGACCGCGGGGTCTTGGTCGGCCCGAGGTCGTAGCTTCCCGGCGCTCGTTCGCTCATCTTGAGCGACCCTCGATGTTGAGCCGGGTCGCCGTCGAGGTCGTCCCAGCGGAGCCCGGTGACCTCCCCGGGTCGTAGGCCGAGCATGAGCGCGGTCAGGTAGAGGGCTTCGAGACGGTCGCCCCTCGCGGCGTCGAGGAGCTGGGCTGCCTGCTCGGTGGTGAGCGACCTGCGCGCGGTTGGTGCCGTGGTGGCGGGCATCTCGGCGAGGCGGGCGACGTTGCGGGCGACCTTGCCTCGGCGCTGGGCGGTGTCGAGCGCCTGGCCGAGAACGGAGCGGACCCGGATCAGCGATGAGCGCGACATGCCGGCGGTCGCCATGCGGCGAGGAGCGCCCTCGACGTTCTCAGGGTCGAGATCGACGAGCCGACGCGATCCGAGCGCCGGAAGTGATCCACTTCTCCATCGCCCACCGGGCGTTGTCGACGGTGTTCGGTGCTCTTCGACTCCCCGATGCCGCTTTCGCCTCGAGGGTGTCGAGCCACCATTCGGCGAAGCCGTCGAGGTGAGTCGGTGGAGCCGACCGGGAGGCCCACCGCCTGGCCGGGCTGCGCAGCTCGTCGACCTTCGGCCGGCACCTCCTGCTCGCGGGTCCTGCCTCGGACCCTACGCCGGCGTGCCGTCAGCGAGGGTGATCGCGGCCCCCGCCAATCGCCGGTCGCGTAGATCGCTCCTGGTACCGATCGAGCCTTCGCCGGTTCGCCCGCTTACCCTGTGCCACGTCGGCGCCTCCTGAGTAGGTTCAGCCAGACCCCCGGCCGGTCGGACGGGCGTGGGCGTCATCGCCATCGGGCGCGCATGTTACGCGGCTGCAGACCGTAAACGGTCATCCGTTGCTCCCACTGTTGGCTCCCACCTCGGCCCTCTGTCGACCCCGTGAGCCAACCGAAAAGGCCCTCTGACCTGCGGTTATCTGGTGGAGGCGATGGGAATCGAACCCACGAACCTCTTGCATGCCATGCAAGCGCTCTACCAACTGAGCTACGCCCCCAGAAGGCGCAGGCCAGCCTAGCAGTCGCCTCGCCGCCGGCGGAAGGCGACCGGGGGAACGGCCCCTGTAAGGTCTGGCCGATGGCATTCAAGGGGTGGCCGGTCAGCGCGGTCGAGTTCTACGAAGGGCTCGAAGCCGACAACTCCAAGGTCTACTGGACCGATCACAAGGCGATCTACGAACGCGACGTGAAGGGGCCGATGGAGGCTCTGCTGGCCGAACTGGCTGACGAGTTCGGCGAGGGTCGCATCTTCCGTCCTTATCGCGACGTCCGCTTCAGCCCCAACAAGTCGCCCTACAAGACTGCTATGGGAGCCACCATCGGTGATGGCTATGTCCAGATATCGGCGGACGGCCTGATGGCGGCGACGGGCATGTACCACATGATGCCAGACCAGCTCGCCCGTTACCGGAAAGCGGTGGCCGACGACCAGACCGGCCCGGACCTGGAACGGGTGGTCGCATTCCTCGAGAAGGCGAAGGTGGAGGTCAACGGCATCGACGCGCTCAAGACCGCCCCCAAGGGATACCCGAAGGATCACCCCAGGGTCGAACTGCTTCGCAACAAGGGTCTCATCGCCGGCAGGAGCTGGCCGGTCGCCGCCTGGCTGGGTACCTCTTCGGCCCGCACCCGGATCGTGGAGGTGCTGCGGGCAGCCCAGCCGCTGAACGACTGGCTTTCGGAGCAGGTCGGCCCCTCGAACATGGAGGACGACCCGGGAGGCCGCCGGCGCCGTTAACCCTCCGGGCCGCCAGGCGCCCGCCGGTAGCCTGTAAGGCCATGGCAGAGCAATACGACGCCCAGGCCGTCGAGGCCAAATGGCAGCGGCGCTGGGAGGCCGAAGGCGCCTACCAGGTCGACAACGACGACCGGCGCCCGCCCTTCTACGTCCTCTGCATGTATCCCTATCCGAGCGGCCCGGCCCATCAGGGGCACATCCGCAACTACACCTTCGGCGACCTATTGGTCCGCCAGCGCACCATGCAGGGCCATGCCGTCCTGAGCCCGATCGGCTTCGACAGCTTCGGTTTGCCAGCCGAGAACGCCGCCATCAAGACGGGAACCCACCCCCGGATATACACCGAGGCCCGCATTGACGAGTTGAAGTCCAGCCTCAAGCGACTCGGGGCCAGCTACGACTGGCGGCGCGAGATCAAGAGTCACGACCCGCTGTACATGCGCTGGAATCAGGTCATTTTTCAAAAGTTCCTCGACGCCGGGCTGGCCTACCGCAAGAACGCCCCGGTGAACTGGTGCCCGGGTTGCCAGACCGTCCTGGCCAACGAGCAGGTCTTGCCCGACGGCACCTGCGAACGAAGCGGCGACGTGGTCGTCAAGCGGGACCTGGAGCAGTGGTTCTTCCGCATCACGGCCTATGCCGACGAGTTGCTCGACGCCCTGGACGTGCTGGACTGGCCCGAGCGGGTCAAGACCATGCAGCGCAACTGGATAGGACGGTCCGAAGGGGCCGAGTTCGTCCTGCGCATCGCCGAGCGCGACGACGTCGATCCCATCCAGGTGTTCACCACCCGGCCTGACACTTCCTTCGGGATGACCTTCGTGGTGCTAGCCCCCGAGCACCCGCTGGTGGAGCGGATCACCACGGACGAGCACCGAACCGAGGTGGAGGCCTTCGTGGCCCGGGTGCGCAACGAGTCCGACATCGAGCGCCAGTCCAGCGAAGGTCCGCTGGACAAGCGGGGTGTGTTCACCGGCGCCCACGCCATCAATCCCTTCAACGGGCAGCCGGTCCCCATCTTCCTCGCCGACTACGTGCTCATGACCTACGGGACGGGCGCCATCATGGCCGTCCCGGGCCAGGACCAGCGGGACTGGGATTTCGCCACCGCCTACGACCTGCCCATCATCCGCACCGTGGAACCGCCGGCCGATTGGGACGGCGACGCCTACACGGGTGAGGGGCCCGCCATCAACAGCGAATGGCTGAACGGGCTGGGGGTGGCGGAAGCCAAGGCCAAGGCGATCCACTGGCTGGAGACCGAGGGGATCGGTTCCCGCAAGGTCAACTACCGGTTGCGCGACTGGCTGCTGTCCCGGCAGAGGTACTGGGGCTGCCCGATTCCGGTCGTCCACTGCCCCACGCATGGGATCGTCAAGGTGCCGGAGGACCAGTTGCCGGTGCTGCTGCCCGACGACGTGGAGTTCCGGCCCACCGGTGAGTCCCCGCTGCGCTATCACGAGGGTTTCCTGCGCACTACCTGCCCCGTCTGCGGCGGGCCAGCCGAACGGGAGACCGACACCATGGACACCTTCGTGGATTCGTCCTGGTACTTCGAGCGCTTCTGCGACCCGTGGACCACTAGCGAGCCGATCGACGTGGTGGCGGCCACCCGCTGGATGCCCGTGGACCAGTACATCGGGGGGATCGAGCACGCCATCCTGCACTTGTTGTACGCCCGGTTCTACACCAAGGCGCTGGCCGATCTGGGGCTGGGCCCGACGGAGGTGCGGGAGCCTTTCGCCCGCCTGTTCACGCAGGGCATGATCACGATGGACCACGCCAAGATGTCGAAATCCCGGGGGAATGTCATCACTCCGGAACGGTACTTCGACTCGGTCGGCGCCGACGCCCTGCGGCTGTTCCACCTGTTCGTCGGACCGCCGGCGGAGGGGTTCAACTGGGACTCCCAGACGGATCAGATGATCGAGGGGTGTCAGCGATTCCTGGGCCGTTTGTGGCGGGTGGCGCTGGAGTCCGTTCAAAACGTCTCGCTGGTCGATCGGGTGCCTGTCGGATCTGACCTCGAACTGGAAAAGGACACGCACCGGTTGATCGACCGGGTTAGCTCCGACCTGGACCGCTGGTCGTACAACACGGCCGTGGCCGCCGCCATGGAGTTCCTCAACACGGTCTACAAGCACATCCAATCTTCCGAGGGGGCGGCGCGGTCAAGCGTGGACTTCGCCGTCGACTCGCTGCTGTTGCTGCTGGCGCCGATGGTTCCTCACATCACGGCGGAATTGTGGGAGCGCCGGCGGGGTGGCGTGGAGGGCGGTGCGGCCGATGCAACCGGTGCGCCCGGTTCGGTGCATGTCCAGCCCTGGCCGGTGGCGGACCCGGCGCTGGTGAAGGTGGACTCCGTGACGATGGTGGTGCAGGTCAACGGCAAGGTCCGCGACCGGGTGGACGTGGACGCCTCTATAGAGGAGGGCGACGCGGTGGCGCTGGCGCTGGCGTCGCCGAAGGTGGTGGTGGCGCTCGCCGGCGGGCAGCCCAAGAAGGTGGTCGCCCGGCCGCCGCGCCTGGTGAACATCGTCGTCTGAGTTGAGGCGGCCGGCGCCGGCGGGTTGGCGCCGGCGGGAGTTGGCTGCCGGCGGGGCCGATCGGCCGCCAGGCGTAACTACAGCTTTCCTTTTTGCTCGGTAGTTCACCATATATGATGAACTACTTTGCACAAAGATTGGATGTCATGGTGTCTTATTAGATTTCCCGCCATGAAGGGCCACAGTGACCTCGAGACCCTCGCGCTTCGCCAGTTGGGCTTGGTGGCCCGCCGACAACTACTGGCCCTCGGCTATAGCCGTCGCCAGATCGAATTACTGGTGGAATCTGGGCTTCTCGTGCAGGTTCGTCGCGGCATCTATCGGCTCTACGGTTCGACGCCTGGCTGGCGCATGTCGGCCATGGCGGCCGTCCTGGCCGCTGGCCCGGGTGCGCTGCTGTCTCACCGCAGCGCGGGTGTTCTGTGGGATCTGCTCGTGCAACACAACGAGATCGGCCCCCTCGAGATCACCACTCCGAAGTTCTGCAATCTCGAGGGCGTTCTCACGCATCGAGGCGTGATCACTGCCAAGGAGAAAACGAGGCGCTTCGGCATACCGGTGACGACCGCAGAACGCACGTTGCTCGATCTGGCCAACACCGTGGCCGCGGAAGAGCTGGGTCGGTTGTGCGACGAGGCACTACGGCGGCGCATCCTGACCATGTCCAATCTGCGCGCCGTGGTGGATGCTCACCAGGCGCCCGGGCGCCGAAAGCTGAAGCCGATCCTCGCCGTTCTCGGCGACCGGATTCCCGGCTACGACCCGGGAGCCAACGATTGGGAGCTCCGTATGGATCGCATGTGGGATCAGATGGGGTTGCCGGCGGCTGAGCGCCAATATCGCATCAGAATCGGCCGAAGCACCTACCGACTCGACCGTGCCATAGTCGATCTGAAGATCGCGGTCGAGTGGAACGGGTTCGATCCGCATGGCCGGCGTGGCAACATGGACAGAGACAGCGACAGGCGCGCCGCGCTCGGCGGCGGCCGGCTGGTATCCCCTCGACTTCACCTCGCGCTCTCGCCCGGAGGTCATCTGCCGGACCGTTCTCGCCGTCGTCGAAGAGCGCCGACGGCTGATGCGACGTGGCGTCGGCGCCTAGCCGCAGCGGATCCAGGGGCCAAGGGGTTCTCTAGGCCCGTCCTCCGGCGCGGCTCGTCCGATCCGCCCTGCCCGCCCCGCCAGATCCCCCGCCGGCCCGGTCGCTAAATCCCCTTGAGTCCCGCCAGCACCCGGGGGACCACTTCGCCTCCGGTCCGATAGGTCAGATACAAGCTGATCCGGTCGATCAAGCCGTCGAAGCGCTTGACCACGAGCTCGGGGATTTCGTCAGGCCTTCCGCTGACGGCGAAGGCGTCGAGCACCTCGTCGTCGATCCGCCGGCCCATCTCGTCCCACTCGCCCCGCTTCGAGAGCGTGTTGAGCTCACTCTGAAGTTCCCCCCAGCCGTGCAGCTCGAGCACGGGACGGTAGGCCGGCGTGGAGGCGTAGAACGCGATCTGCTTGCGGGTGGCGTCGGCTGCTTGGGCCAACTGCTCGTCTGTCTGCCCCGTGATGACGAAGGCCGGGTAGGACAGCTCAAAGTCCTGGCGGGTGCGACCGGAGGAGCGGAGCCCGGCCTCGATGTTCGGGATGGTCACGTCGCGCAGGTAGCGAGCGGTGGTGAAGGCGTGGACCAGCATGCCGTCGGCCACCTCGCCGGCGACCCTCGTCATTCCCTCCCCGACCGCGGCCAGAAAGACCTTGGGAGGGCCGTACTCATTGGGCCCGGGATTGAAGAACGGGGTCATCAGGGTGTGGGTGTAGAAGTCGCCCCGAAAGTCGAGCTTGGTTCCGGCCTGCCAGGAGTCCCAGATTGCTCGCATAGCCGAGATGAACTCCCGCATCCGCGGCGCTGGATGGGACCACGGCATCGAGAACCGCTTCTCGATGTGGGGCTTGATCTGACTGCCCAGGCCGAGCAGAAAGCGGCCGCTCGAGAACTGGTTCAGGTCCCATGCCTGCCCGGCGACCGTCATGGGGCTGCGGGCGAACGCCACCGCGATGCCGGTACCCAAGCCGACCCGTTCGGTGTGCTCCGCGGCGAGCACCAGGGGAAAGAACGGGTCGTGGGACGTCTCCCCGGTCCACACTGCGTCGTAGCCGTCCGCCTCGGCTTGTTTCGCTTGCTTGGCGGCGCGCTCTAGGTCCGCGCCGATCGTCCCATCGACCTTCATGGGGCGATCGTATCTGCCGGCTATGGAACCTCCGCCAGCCGAAAGGCATCGGTGGCTTTGCCGTCGGGCGAGGGTCCTATCCAGGTCACGGTGAGGAAAGTGAACCGAGGTCCCAGCGGACCGCTCGCCGCCTGACTGAGGGCCAGACGCCCCGGCGCCGTGGCCGAGGTCCGCCTTTGAGCAGATGGACGGTGCCGATCCCCGCAGCCCCCGATGCCGTCCATGGGACCCGGTGACGTTGGTTGCCATCGTCGTGTTGATTCCACAAACGATTAGAAAGGTCGCCGGCTTGTAGGCGGCCGCCGCCACAATCGGCGACGGGGGTCGTCGGAGCCGCGGAGATCGACGTCGCTGTCGTCGTCTGATGGGTCGACGAACTGCACCCGGCGGCGATGGCGACGACCGCACCGAGAGCGCCGGCGACGTCCCGTCCCCCCACCGGGCTGCCATCGGTCTCCGGCCAAGGAAGCGGTGCCGGGCCTTAGGTGCGGTACCTATAGCAGTGTTCCCCCATGTCGGCCATCAGCCTTCGATCACCTGAGCGGATCCCGGCGCCGTCGTATGTGGAAGTCGGCGGTGAGCCAACCAGGCCAGCGTGACCACGCCGGCGCTCGCTCCAACGATGATTCCCGGCACCAGCCACCGCTGCGCCAGCGCCACGGTAGCCACCGCAAGCTCGACGCTGATCACCATTCTTCGCACCGCCGGGCCGATCCGATCGAGCAGGCGATGGAGTTCACGCAACGCCTGCGGGGTGCGGGCCCGGCTGGTCAAGAACACGGTGAGACCTCGGGCCAGCCCGAACAGCCCGCCCAAGACGACTGCGGCCGCGGGGTCAGCGGTCAAGGCAGCCAGCACGATGAGCAGGAAGACAGCGGCGGTCATGACGTAGGTGGCGACACCGACGCCGATCTGCCAGCCGAAGCCGGCCCCATAGAACCAAGGTCGATAACGGGACAGCCACGCGTCGTCGACTTGCCGGCGGATGATCGGCAGCCACTCACCGAAGGCACCGGCATCGGCGGCGGCTGCAGCTAGCGCGAACGAGGCCGCGATCACCGCCACGGCGGCCGGGCGGTCATGGAGGCCGGCGCCCGACACACATAGGGCCAGGATCGCCGACCCCCCGCCCAGGAAGAGGCCGCCGACAACGGCGCCCAGGACGAACCAGGTTGCGGTGGTGCCGTAGCGGTGGCCGCGGCTGCGCTCGCCGAAAGGAGTGATCGAGGATAGCATCGACAGGCCGCAAGGAGACCACGTGGACCGGGCGGCGGCGGCTACCGCCGTGACCGCTCCGGCAGCAAAGATCCAATCGAAACTCACGGGCTTTGCCTCCCGGTCATCTCCGTTTTACAAGCTCGACGCAAAGTTGGGTGCTCCTGAGCCTAGGAAGGGGGCGTTTCCGAAGCTGGACAGCGCACCAGTGGTGGCCGGCAGCCAGTACCCGCCGCCCTTGGGAGTGGAAGTAACGCCGATCATCTGAACCTTAGCGGGAACTCGACCCCCGGCCCGATCCGAAGAACGTCGCGAAGCCAAATGTGTAGATGCCACCGTTGGAGCAGGCCAGCCAGTAGCCGGCGCCAGCGACATACGTGGCCATCCCCACGATCGGAGTTGGTGGGTGCAGACCTCGTGCCGATCCCCAGAAGGGGGCTTGCCCGAAATTGAACATGCCACCGTCCGAACAGACCAGCCAGTAGCGGGCGTTGCTAGGGGTAGAGGCCACGGCCACGACGGGCGACGGCCGCTCAAGCCGATCACTGATCCACGGTAGAGGGAGTCCCCAAACACGTGCACACCGCCCTTGGTGTCTGCCAGCCAGTACCCTGCGCCGTTCGACGACCGGGCCATGGCCGCCGCCAGTTCCCGAAAAGCTGGTCGGGCCGCTCTGGCAGGGGGGAAGTGGTCGGCGTGCTGTCATCTGTCGCCGATGCGGCGGAGCAGGTCGGGTCCAACTCCCAGGGCGGCGTGCAGGAAACCACCCGACAGGAGATACGGCCCCTACAGCCGATCTCCTGGTGGCACTGGCCATAGCGGGACTCGGTGCATCCCACATGGCGGTTCCCGCAGTTGCCGATGGCGCACTCGCAGTACAGGCCGTCTCACGACGGACAAAACACGCCTCCGCCGCAGCCGCAACCGAGGCACTCGCCCATGTAGTACTGCGGTCCGGCGCAGTAGACAGAACCGTCGGCCTTCCACCATCCTCTTGCGAAGCTGCCGGGGGGAGGCGTTTACACCCTTGCTGACGGTTCTACCAGGGGTGAAGCCGTCGCCGCTCAGATCCGAGCAGCCGCAGGCGAGCCTGAGGCGAACTCGCAGATCTGGGAGTACGCGTCGCCGGGCCGGACCAGCACATGGACCGGTGCCACCGAGAGGGCCGTCGCGGTCACCGTCGTCTTTGCCAAGAAGCCCCGGTGCGACGTGCGGTTCAAGAGGAAGTCTCCGATGCCATCGGTGATGCTCATGTCTCGGTGACGCTCATTTGTCAGCTCCGGAGGTCAGGGGATTGGTCCAGACCAGGCACGCCAGCCCGGATATGACAGCGGTGACCACTAGCTGCGGTCCGCCGGCCCACGGCTCATGGCGGAATACCTCGCGAAGCGGACCTTCGGCGACGGCCGCTCACCAGACCGCCACGGCTGCGGCCGTCAGGTTCAGCACGGCGTGGGCGGTCGTCGGTCGCGTCTCCGGGCGCCCGAAACAGCCACAGCTGGCGAGTGGCCAGCCCCGCCGCAGCTAGTGCTCGCCTCGCAGAAAGCGCTCGAGTTCGGCGGCCAGTTCGTCGCCGGACGGTAGATCGCCGAAGTCGGCCTGGGCCTGGGCCTGCTCGCTGTCGTGCTGCGCTTCCAGTTGCCGGACCAGGGCGGCGTGCTCATCGCTCCCGGCTATCAACTGCTCGATCTGGTTGTTGGTGGCGGACGCCGCCGAATGCAGCACCGACGTGTCGAGCTCTATGCCGGTCATCCGGGCCAGCCCGTCGAGCAGGGAAGCGGACGCCGCCGGATAGGGCATGGCCGATACGTAGTGGGGAACCCGGGCCCACAGCCCCACGGCGGGAATTCCGGCCTCCCCGAAGGCCATCTCGAGCGCCCCTTGCACCCCTGAGGGGACGTCGATGGAAGCCGGCAGGTACCCGACCTTGGTGGCCAGTTCCGAATCGGTGGAGGTCCCGACCAGCCGGACCGCCCGGGTGTGGGGAACGGGCGCCGGGAAGGCGCCGAGCCCTACCACCATCTCGATGCCCAACCTGGACGTTAGGGCGACAACCTCAGCGATGAACTGATGCCACCGCATGTCCGGTTCGGGTCCGTTCAGGATCATCACGCTGCGCCCGGTGCGGTTGGTCGCCAGGTGGAGGCGAATCTCGGCCCAGCGCAGGTCCTTGTCCACCCCGTTGACGATCCGCAAGGTCGGGCGGCGGGCCCGGTAGTCGATGAGCTCGTCGGAGTCGAAGGTGGCGACCAGCTCGTTCGGCATGGACCCGATGAGGTGGCTGAGGGCGTTTCCGGCGGCCAAGCCGGCGTCGATCCAGCCTTCCATGCAGACGACGAGCACCGGACGTTCAACCGCCGGCCACTGGTGCACGTTCGCCAACTCGCTCATGGTGCCGCCATCCTTATCGAAATCCGTGCCTAGTGGCCCAGACCGGCCGCGGCCGCCCGGGACTGGACCCCCAGCCACGCAATCGTTTCCGGGTACGAGCTCGAGTCGAATCCGTCGTCGCCCATGGCTCCGCCGACGTAGCGCGAATAGACCCCCTCCAGGATGCACGCCAGCTTCCAGTAGGCGAAGGCGACGTAGAAATCCAGGTTCGACAGGTCGCGATCGGTGGCTTCCGAGTAGCGCGCCATCAGCTCCGACCTGGTCGCAAAGCCCGGGGCTTGAGTAGCGGCGTGGGCCAGTGCCGAGCGCTCGCCCGGCTCGGGCCAGTACACGTGCAGCTGGCCCAGGTCGGCAAGCGGGTCGCCGAGGGTGCAGAGCTCCCAGTCGAGCACGGCCAAGACGGCTCTGCCGTCGGGCGCCATTATGCAGTTGTCGAGCCGGTAGTCGCCGTGCACTACAGACGCGGCGCCCTGCTCCGGAATGTTCTGCTGCAGGAAATCATGCATCTCGTCGATGTCGGCCAGCGGCGTGCCCCCACGTGACTGGTTCGCCGCCTGGTAGTTCGCATACCAACGGCGGAGCTGCCTGGCGATGTACCCGTCTTTGCGGCCCAGGTCACCCAGTCCCACGGCGTCGGGATCGATCGAGTGGATGTGGGCCAGGGTGTCGATGAGGGCCAAGCCGGCCCGGTAACGGGCATCAGCGTCGAAGTGGGCCATCGCTTCCTCTTCTGACCGGGCGATCACGCCGTCGACGAAGCCCATGACGTAGAACGGCGCTCCGTTCACGGTGTCGTCGGTGCAAAGACCGAGCGCCGGCGGGGCGGGAACGCCGGCAGGTCCGAGGGCGGCGATGATCTTGTGCTCGCGAGCCATGTCGTGGGCGGTCGGCAGAACATGGCTGGTGGGCGGTCTCCTGAGCACGTAGCGCCGGCTGTCGGCGCCGGTGACTTCGAAGGTGAGATTGCTCCGGCCGCCGGCCACCCTGACGAAGCGAAGGGGCACGGCCACGCCGGGAATGTTCCGCACGAACCAGTTGCTGACATTGGCAGCGTCGATGCCCACGGGGACGCCGGTACCCTGGGCAGCAGGAGCATTGAGATCGCTCATGGCCTGCAAGCTACGGCAGGGTATGGGCGGCTCGCATGCCCGACGCTCGGCGGCCGGGGTCCGGACGCCGACCCCCCCGGGCTGTTTCGAGAGGTATCTGGAAGGATTAGGGAGCCATGAGCGCCGCCATTGACGTAACAGACGACATTTTCGAGTCCGCCGTACTGGATCGCTCCACCGAGGTCACCGTCGTCGTAGATCTCTGGGCCGATTGGTGCGGTCCCTGCAAGACCCTCGGTCCCATCCTGGAGAAGGTCGTGGGCGAGGCGGCCGGCGTGGAGCTGGTCAAGATCGACGTCGACAGCAACCAGCGCTCCGCCGCCACTTTCCAGGTTCAGTCCATCCCTGCCGTGTACGCCATAAAGGACCGCAAGGTCGTGGACAGCTTCATCGGTGCCCTGCCCGAGCCCGCCGTCAGGGAATGGGTCGCCCGTCTCAACCCGCCCCCCACGGAAGTCGAGCAGCTGATCTCGGCCGGAGACGAGGCCTCGCTCCGCAAAGCGATCGAGCTGGAGCCGGCTAACGAGGCGGCCGTGCTGGCCCTGGCCTCCTATCTCGTTGCCAGCCGAGCTGGCCCGGCCAGTGAGCCGGCCCGCGAGGAAGCGCTGTCGCTGCTGGCCCGGATTCCCGAGTCGGCCGAGACCCGCCATCTGGCCGCTCAGGCTCGCCTCGGAGGCGACAGCCCCGATGCCGGCGCCGACGATATAGAGGCCAAGCTCGACTCTCTTCTCGAGCGCGTCCGCGAGGATGACAGCGCCCGGCAAGAGTTCATCGACCTACTCGAGGTGTTGGGTCCAGATGACCCGCGTACGCCCGCCTACCGCAAGGCGCTCACCGCCCGCCTGTTCTAGCCGTCACGGCCAGACCGTCACCCGGTCGAGCTAGGGTCGCCGCTCGTGCTGCTCGAGCTGGGCCCGTCCTCGTACGACCTGACGACGCGATCCCTGGTGATGGGGATACTGAACCGCACGCCCGACTCCTTCTTCGACCACGGCTCCTACTGGGATATGGACGCCTTCCTGCGCCGGGCCGAGCAGCTTGTTGCCGAGGGCGCCGACCTGCTCGACGTCGGTGGCGTCAAGGCCGGACCGGGGCCGGAGGTGACTGAAGCGGAGGAGCTGGACCGGGTCGTGCCGGCCATCACCGCGCTACGGGCCCGGTTCGACATACCGCTGTCCGTCGACACCTGGCGGGCCGCAGTTGCGCGCGAGTCCTACCTGGCCGGAGCCGTCGTCGGCAACGACATCAGCGGCTTCGCCGATCCCGATTACCTGCGAGAGGCCGCCCATGCCGGCGCGTCCGTGGTCGCCACCCACATCCGCCTTGGTCCCCGCATTCCCGACCCGGATCCCCACTATGACGACGTTGTCCTGGATGTCGCCGCATTTCTGTCCGAGCGGGCCGGCCGGGCCCGGGCGGCGGGGATTCCGGACAGCCGGATCATCGTCGACGCCGGATTGGACCTGGGCAAGACGGCGGCCCAGTCGCGGGTGCTCCTGGCCGCCTCGGACCGATTGGCCGCGCTGGGATGGGCCGTGCTCCTCTCCGCGTCCAACAAGACCTTTCTCGGAGCCGCCTTCGACCTACCGGTGGGAGACCGCTGGGAGCCGACCGTAGCCGCCCACGCTCTCGGTGTGAGCCTGGGGTGCCGGCTGCTTCGGACCCACGACGTCCGGGCCGCCCGCCGGGTCTGCGACACCCTCGCCGCGGTCATGGAGGCGGCCTGATGGCCGATAACCCGTCCCACCCGGTCGTCCTCGTCGACGGGGATGATCCTGCCCTCGTGGCCGAGGCCGCTCGCCTTCTGGTCGACGACCTGGTCCGGGACACCGACCGGGCTCTGGCCGTCGAGGACTTCTCGGGCGACGAGGTGGACTTGGCCGTCGTCGCCGACGGTTGCGCCACGCCGCCTTTTCTAGTCGACCGCCGGGTGGTGGTCGTGCGGGATGTGGGACGCTTCGGGGCGGAGGAGCTAGGTCCCCTTCTCAAGTACCTCGAAGAGCCCTTGGACACCACGGTCCTGGTGCTGGTGGCGGGCGGCGGCCAGATCTCGTCGAAGCTGACCGCCGTCGTCAGGTCCCACGGTCATGTGGTGTCGACCAAAGTGGACGCCCGCCACGCTGGTGACTGGGTCCGCGACCGGCTGCGCCAGGCGCCGGTCCGGTTGGATGCGGCCGCCGAGGCCAAGGTTCGGGAGCATCTGGGCGAAGACGTGGGCCGGCTTGTCGCCCTCACCGAGCTGTTGGCGGCGGCCTACGGGGAAGGGGCCCACCTGGGGCTCACCGAGATCGATCCGTACCTCGGCGAGGCGGGCTCGGTCACTCCCTGGTCCTTCACCGACGCCATTGACTCGGGCGACACCGAGAAGGCGCTGGTGATGATGCGCCGGCTGCTCGGAGCCGGCGATCGCCACCCGCTGGAGGTCTTCGCCATCCTGCGCGGTTACGTGCAGACCCGTCTGCGCATCGACAGCCCGGGCATCCGCACCGAGCAGCAGGCGGCCGAGGCCATGGGCATCGGGCCGGGCCGGAGCACCTACCCGGCCAAGAAAGCGCTGGCGGCGGCACAGCGGTGGGGTCCGGCTGGCATCGCCTCGGCGGTCTCGCTCGTGGCCGACGCCGAGGTGGACATGAAGGGGGCCAGCGCCTGGCCGGCGGAGGCGGTGCTGGAAGTATTGGTGGCCCGTCTGTGCCGGCTGGCGGCCCGGCCCGGCGCCGCCCGGGGGACCGGACGGGCCGCCGACCGAGGGCCCGGACGGGGGTCTCAACAAGAGGCCCGACCCCGACGGGCGACCGGGTCTGCTTCCGGTTCGGCCCGGGGTTCGGGCCGCGGCGCCGGCGGCTGAACGAAGTGAACCTCTCGGGGCTCGACTACCTGGCCGCGGCCGGGGCGGCGGCGGCCGCCGGAGCCGTCAACGCGCTGGCCGGCGGCGGCACCCTCATCTCCTTCCCCACGCTGGTCGCCATCGGGGTGCCGGCGGTGCCCGCCAACGTGACCAACACCGTTTCCCTGGTACCCGGCTATCTCGGAGGGGCCTGGGCCCAGCGGGACGACCTGCGCCCCCAGATGCGCCGGGGTCGGCCCCTCCTGGTGGCCGCGACCCTCGGGGGGATCGCCGGGTCCGTGCTCCTCGTGTCCATTCCGTCCCACGCCTTCCGGGTGGCGGTGCCCTACCTGATCCTGGCCTCCTGCGCCCTGCTCCTCTTCCAGGACCGCATCCGGGACTGGCTCCGGCCGCCGGGATTCGACCTGGCCGCCGCGGGTGATCCGGCCGCCGCGGGTGACCCGGCCGCTACCCCCGCCAGCCCGGTCTCGGCCGGCGATCCGGCGGGTGCCGCCGCGAGCGCGCCCAGCGCCGCCGGGCGCCCAGCCGACGAGGCGGCGGCCCACTGGAGGATCGCCCTGCTCCTGTCAGTCTTCGCTTCGGCCGTGTACGGCGGGTTCTTCGGCGCCGGCCTGGGCATCATGCTCTTGGCCGTGCTCGGCCTGTTCAGCGCCGAGCCGCTGGTGAAGGTCAACGCCCTGAAACAGGCCTTGTCCTTCGTGGTCAACCTGGCGGCCGCCGTCTTCTTCGCCTTCTCCGGTCAGGTGGTGTGGGAGTTGGTCCCCGTTATGGCGGCAGCCAGCGTCGTGGGCGGGGTCGCCGGTGGCCGCCTGATCCAGGTGATCGACGCCGGTATCCTCCGGGCCCTGGTCATCGTCATCGGCGTGGCAGTGGCGATCGCCTTCTGGGCGGCTTGAGAGCCAGCCCCGGTACTACGACTCGGGGGCGGTGAGAGAGTTGATCCGCCTTGCCAGGCGGGACTTGCGGTTCGAGGCCTGGTTCTTGTGGATGATTCCCCGGGCTGCCGCCTTGTCAAGCCGCTTGATGGCGCTACGAAGATCCTCGACCGCGGTCTCCGAGTCGGCCTGGGCCGCCGCGATGGCCGTTTTGATGCGGGTCTTGACCTCGGACTTCGCCGCCTTGTTGCGAAGACGGGCCACTTCGTTCGTGCGGTTGCGCTTGATCTGGCTCTTTATGTTGGCCACTTGTAACGAATCCACCTAACTCGGGAACCCGGAGATGCTATCAGGTGCGGTTACGTCCTTGGTGAAGGGACGGATGCGAGCGGGGATACCCACTGCCGTCGCCCCGGCGGGGACGTCGCATACGACCACCGCGTTGGCTCCTATCCGGGCTCCATCCCCGATGGTAACGGCCCCCAGGATCTTGGCCCCGGCCCCGATGAAGACGTCGTCGCCGATCACCGGCCGGCGTGCTCCCTGGTAGTCCCAACCCACGGTCACCCCCTGGTGGACCCAGAGATTGGCGCCGATCCGTTCGGCCGAAAGAACAGTGCTCTGTCCGTGGGAAATGAACAGTCCCGGCCCGATCTCCGTTCCGCTCAGGTCCAGCCCCGGGACCGACTTCCACATCCGGGCCGCCATCCGGCCGGCCAACCGGCCGGCGGGGTTGCCCGACGCCAGGCGGTGGTAGTAGATCCCGCGGAACTCGGGAAAGGCGTAGAGGAGGCGGGCGAGCAGCCTCCTTCGGTCCGGGATCAAGAGAATGTCGGCCCAGCGCTCGGCGTCCCGATCGATGGCCCGGTGCTGATCGGTGAGCGAGTACATCCACAGCACCGGGTAGATGGTCATGGCGCGCACGTTTTCCAGCTGGACCAGCGCCCAGGAAGCGGGCGGATCGAGGCGCGACCGCCAGTGCTTCGCCCCACCATGGGCCAGCCCGGTCAGGGGTTGGCCTCTATGTAGGCCTGAGCCGCGTCGAGCAGGACCCGCACCGTTCGGTCCAGGCCCAGGACCGTCGGGTCCAGATACATGTGGTACAGAGCCGGATTGTTCGGATCGGCGCGGTACAGGCGCTTGACGAACATGGTCCGGGCCTTGTCAGTCTCGTTCAGGCGGGCCCGGACGGCCTCCCGGTCCAGCCCTTCGAGGCCGCTGGCCCACGCCAGGCGCCGCTCGGGGTCGCCGTCCAGACGAATGTGAAAAGCCCGGGGTCGCGACGCCAGTACGACTGCTGCGGCCCGCCCCAGCACCAAGGCCGGGGCCCCGGCCTGGACGGCGCGCAAGGGCGCTTCGCTCCTGGTCCGGATGGTCTCATCGTCGTCCACCAACGGGTCGGGGGCCATCATGGCCCCGACACTGGCCGCCCGGGCGAAGTAGCTGAAGAAACGCCCGCCCGGCGTGGCCTCCTGCTCCGCTTCAGACAGGCCTTCCTGAGAGCGGGTTTCTGTGGTGGTGTCGGGTGTCCCCTCCGGCAGGAGAAGACGGTCGATGAACGGGAGATGCAGTTCCTCGGCCAGGCGCAGGCGCGATCAGGCTGCCCCCGGTGCCGTAGGTCGCCGAGACCGTCACCACCGGCCCGAACGTGGTATCTCCCATGGACCTCATCCCCCCATCCGAGTTGAAGAAACCCTACGCGGTTCGGCCACCCTGAACGGGTATTGCGCCACACTGGTTTGAGGGCGCGGCCCGTTCGGCGCGCTACCTGTTGCGTCCTTTTCCCCCTAGGAAGCTGTGAACCTCGACCGTATTCGAAACCTGAGCATCGTGGCCCACGTCGACCACGGCAAGTCCACCCTCTCGGACCGCATTTTGGAGCTCACCGGCGCGGTCGACGCCCGGGACATGCGCGAGCAGTACCTCGACTCCATGGACATCGAGCGGGAGCGGGGCATCACGATCAAGGCGCAGAACGTCCGGGTTCAGTGGAAGGGTTACACCATCCACCTCATCGACACGCCCGGCCATGTCGACTTCGGCTACGAGGTGAGCCGGAGCCTGGCGGCCTGCGAGGGGGTGGTGCTGCTGGTCGACGCCGCCCAGGGCATCGAGGCCCAGACGCTCGCCAACGCCTACCAGGCTCTGGAGCACGACCTGGAGATCGTGGCGGCCCTGAACAAGATCGACCTTCCCGCCGCCGACCCCGACCGTTACGCCAGCGAGATCGAGCGGGTCCTCGGTCTGCCCGCCGACCAGATCATCCGCATGTCGGCCAAGACCGGCGAGGGGGTGCCCGAACTGCTCGACGCCATCTGCGATCGCATCCCGCCTCCCCATGGGGACGCCGATGCGCCTCTGCAGGGTCTGATCTTCGACTCGTACTACGACCAGTACCGGGGCGTGATCAGCGCCGTCAGGGTGGTGAACGGCACCCTGGTGTCCGGTGGCCGGCTGCGGTTCCTGCAGACCGGGCGGGCCCACGACGTCGAGGAGATCGGCGTGCGCACCCCTCTGAACGTGCCGGTGCCGTCCCTTGGTCCAGGCGACGTCGGCTACCTGATCGCCGGGATCAAGGACGTCGGCGAGGCCCGCAGCGGCGAAACCGTCACCGACGCCTCCCGACCTGCAGCCCGTCCTCTGGAAGGCTACGAGGACCCCAAGCCCATGGTCTTCTGCGGCCTTTACCCGATCGAGGGAGACGATTTCGCCAACCTGCGGGAAGCTCTCGAGAAGCTGCGGCTCAACGACGCCTCCGTCTCCTACGAACCCGAGACGTCGGGCGCGCTGGGTTTCGGGTTTCGGTGTGGATTCCTGGGTCTGCTCCACATGGAGATCGTTCGTGAGCGCCTCGAGCGCGAGTTCGACCTGTCATTGATCGCTACCGCGCCCAGCGTCGAATACCGGGCCCACCTGACGGACGGCTCGACCGTGGAGGTCCACAACCCCTCGGAGATGCCTGAGCCCCAGAAACTGGACTTCATCGAGGAGCCCTACCTCCAGGCGACCATCCTCACCCCGACCGAGTTCACCGGCACCCTGATGGACCTGTGCCAGAGCCGGCGAGGCGAGATGATCCGGATGGAGTACCTCTCGCCGGAGCGGTTGGAGCTGGTCTACCGGATACCGCTCGCCGAGGTCGTGATCGATTTCTTCGACGCCCTGAAGAGCCGCACCAAGGGTTACGCCAGCCTGGATTACGAGCAGGCGGGCTGGGACCAAGCCGAGCTGGTGAAGATCGACGTGCTGCTGAACGGGGTGCCGGTGGACGCCTTCAGCGCCATCGTGCACCGTTCGGAGGCGCAGATGTACGGCCGGAAGATGACCGAGCGGCTGCGCGGCCTCATCCCCCGCCAGCTCTTCGACGTGCCCATCCAGGCTGCGGTCGGGGGCCGCATCATCGCCCGGGAGACGGTCAAGGCCAAGCGCAAGGACGTCCTGGCCAAGTGCTACGGCGGCGACATCACCCGGAAGCGCAAACTGCTGGAGCGACAGAAGGAAGGCAAGAAGCGGATGAAAAATATCGGCCGGGTGGAGGTCCCGCAGGAAGCCTTCATACAGGCGCTGCGCCTGGAGGAGTAAGGCCCTTCCTGCTCGAGCCGTCAACGTGAATGCTCTGGCACTCGGTATCGTTGAGTGCCAACGTGCTCGACGATCGCAAAGCCGCCATCCTCCGCGCCGTCGTGGAGGAATACATCCAGACCGCCCAGCCGGTCGGGTCCGCCGCTGTGTCCCAGATCCCGGGCATGTCGGTGTCCCCGGCCACCGTTCGCAACGAGATGGGCGCCCTCGAACGCGACGGCTACCTGGCCCAGCCCCACACCAGTGCTGGGCGGATCCCGACCGACAAGGGTTACCGGTTTTTCGTCGACACCCTGGCGCCCCGGGGCCGGCTCGATCCGGGCCAGTCCCAGCAGGTGCGGACGTTCTTCGCCGCTGCTCACGGCGAGCTGGAGCGCATGCTGTCCGACACCAGCCGGTTCCTGGCCGGCCTGACCGACTACGCCGCCGTGGTCGTGCGCGACGTCGAGGACCCGGCCCGGATCCGATCCGTCCAGTTGGTGTCGCTCGGCCCGAGAGTGGTCCTGGTGGTGTTGGTACTCGCCAGCGGCGCCATCGACAAGTGGGCTCTGGAGTTGCCCGAGGAACCGAGCCCGGTCCATCTCGCTGCCGCCACCGCCCACCTGTCCGCCCACCTGGTCGGCGGCACGATCGCCCACCACCTGGCCTTGCCCCGGACCGAGGACCCGGCCGTGGACCGGATCGTGGAGGCCGCGGTGGCGTCCATGGGCGCAATGGCCCCGGCCGGTGATCCTCATCCACGCGTGTTCGTTGGTGGCGCCTCGCACATGGCGTCGGCCTTCGAAGCCGTCAGCACCATCCGTCAGGTGCTGGACATACTCGAACAGCAGTACGTGCTGGTCACCCTGATCAAGGACGTCCTGGATCGGGGCTTGTCGGTGTCGATCGGAGCCGAGCACGGGATCCAATCGCTGGCCGACTGCTCGATCGTGGTGGCTCCCTACGAGATCGAAGGTGAGCAGGCCGGCACGGTCGGGATCCTCGGTCCCACCCGGATGCACTACGAGCAGACGCTCGCGGCCGTGGCTGTCGTTAGCAAGAGGCTCGGGCTGGCCCTGAGCACCGGCCCAGAGGAAAGGTAGGGCGCATTGCCTGTGGCCGACACAGAGGACTACTACCAGCTCCTCGGCGTTTCTCGTAACGCCACCGAGGACGAGATCAAGCGCGCCTACCTGCGCCTGGCTCGTGAGCTGCACCCCGACGCCAACCCCGGGGATGGCAAGGCGGAGGAGCAGTTCAAGCGGATCAACCTGGCCTACGAGACCCTGCGCGATCCCGAACGCCGGCGCCAGTACGACATGTTCGGTGCCGCCGGGGTGCGGGGGACAGGGGCGGCCGGAGCCACCGGCGATCCGTTCGGTTTCGGGGGAGCCGGCGGGCTGGGCGACCTCTTCGACGCTTTCTTCGGCGGCGGAGGCATGGGGGGGACCGGCCGGCAGGCGCGGCAGCGGGCCGCGCAAGGGCGAGGACGCCGAGTCCACGCTCACGCTGGAGTTCGACGAGGCCGTGTTCGGCACCCACCACGAGATGACCGTCCGCCTGCCCCAGACCTGCAACACCTGCCTGGGGAGCGGAGCCAGGCCCGGGACCACTCCGATCACGTGCGGCAACTGTCAGGGGACCGGCGAGGTGCGCCGGGTCCGCCAATCCCTGCTCGGCCAGATGGTGACGGCATCCCCCTGCCCAAGATGCGGCGGCGTGGGGGAAGAGATCACTTCTCCCTGCGTCGATTGCAAGGGTGAGGGCCGGCGCCGCGAGGAGCGGAGCTTTGTGGTTGACGTGCCCGCCGGCGTGGACGACGGCTCGACCCTGCGCCTGCCCGGGCGCGGCGCCGGCGGACTCCGGGGAGGCCCAGCCGGTGACCTGTATGTGCATCTGCGGGTCAAGAGCCATCCGGTGCTGACCCGGCACGGCTCCGACCTGCTGGCGGTGGAGCACGTGGCGGTGACCCAGGCTGCCCTGGGTGTCAGCATCCCCTTCGAAACCCTCGACGGCACCGAGGACCTCAACCTGCCGGCCGGGACCCAGAGCGGGCGGGAGGTGAGGCTGAAGGGGCGCGGCGTCCCTCACCTGCAGAGCCGGGGAAGGGGCGACCTGATCGTCACCATCGTCGTCGACACCCCGGAGGATTTGACCAAGGAGCAGGAGGAGCTGCTGCGCCGCCTCGCCGAGCTGCGCGGTGAGGGGGTCGCGGCACCCGAGGTCGGGCTCATGTCCAAGCTGCGCGGCGCGTTCAAGTAGGGCGGCCATGGCGGACCGGTTCTCGGCCGCCGCCCACGTCCTGGTGGCCGATATAGACGCCCCGGCCCTGGATCCCGAGGACATCCACCACCTGTCCTCAGTCCTGCGATTGCGGCCAGGCGAAGCGGTCGGGGTGACCGATGGGGCCGGGGCCTGGCGCCTATGTCGCTTCCGCACGGGCGCGTCGCAGTCGGCGGGGGGATCGCTCGATCCGGACGGGGAAGTGGTGCGACCGGGCCGGCCGGGCCCCTTGCTGACGGTCGCCTTCGCCCCCATCAAAGGCGACCGGCCGGAATGGGCCGTGCAAAAACTGACCGAGGTGGGCGTCGACCGGATCGTGCTGATGCAGACGGACCGCAGCGTGGTCCGGTGGGAAGGCCCACGGGCGTCATCCCACCTCGCTCGCCTTCGAAAGGTGGCCAGGCAGGCCCTCATGCAGAGCCGGGGCTGCTGGCTGCCGGAGGTGTCGGGCGTGGTCCCGTTCTCGGCCCTGGCTCGCTGTACTGGCGCGGCCCTCGCTGCTCCTGCCGGTCGCCCTCCCAGCCTGGCCGACAGCACCGTGCTGATCGGGCCGGAAGGAGGGTGGAGCCCGGCCGAGGAGGCCGAGGAGCTTCCCACCGTGGCCCTGGGGCCGGGGGTGATGCGATCGGAGACGGCCGCCGTAGCCGCCGGGGTGCTGCTGGCGGCGCTGCGGTCGGGGCTCGTCGCGTCGCTCAAGCCGCCGCTCGTCGCGCCGCTCAAGCCGCCGCTCATCCCGCCGCTCATCCCACCGCCGGCCGGGAGTTAGCCGTGGCGGGGGACTTCGGGGTGTACGTCCACATTCCCTTCTGCACCAAGCGGTGTGACTACTGCGCCTTCGCCACCTGGACGGACCGCTTCCACCTGGTGGACGAGTACGTGTCGGCTTGCGTGGTTGATATGTCGCAGGGGGCCCGGGAGGGGATGGGGCCGGCCACGTCGGTGTTCTTCGGTGGCGGCACCCCGTCATTGCTGACCCCGGCGCAGCTCTCGGCGATCGTCTCGTCTGTCCCGTTGCAGCCGGACGCCGAGGTGACCGTCGAATGCAACCCCGAAACCGTCGATCGGGACAAGCTACGCGGTTACCGGGACGCCGGCGTCACCCGGCTGTCGTTCGGGGTGCAGTCGATGGTCCCGCACGTGCTGGCCGCCCTGGGCCGGGAGCACGGCGTGGGCGCGGTGCACGCGGCGGTGGCGGCCGCATCGGAGGCAGGTTTCGCTGACGCCTACAACGTCGACCTGATCTTGGGCGCGGCCGGGGAGACCCGATCGGATTGGGAGGCCACGCTGGCCGCCGTGACTGGCCTTTCGCCGGCCCCTTCTCACATCAGCGCTTACGCCCTCACGGTGGAGCCGGGCACGCCGCTGGCCCGGGATCTTGGCCGCCACCCCGACCCGGATGATCAGGCCGACAAGTACCTGATGGCCGACGAAATGTTGAGCGCATCGGGCCTGCCCTGGTACGAGATATCGAACTGGTCCCGGCCCGGCCGGGAGTGCCGCCACAATCAGCTGTACTGGTCGCAGGGCCAGTACCGCGGGATCGGCTGCGCCGCCCACTCCCATCGAGTCGACTCCGCTTCCGGCGCGGCGCGCCGGTGGTGGAACGTTCGCACTCCAGAGCGTTACGCCGGCCTGATAGGCGCCGGTCGGTCGCCCGAGGCCGCCGGCGAGGACCTGGATCCCGGCACCCGCCGGCGGGAGGCGCTGGAGCTGGCTCTGCGCACCCGGGAAGGGGTGCCGGAGTCGGCACTGCCGGGTTGGGCCGACGATCCCGTACTGAGCGATCTGGTGGAGGTGGGCGGTTCGGGAGGCGCGGCGGCGCCGGCCGGGGTGGCGGTCGGTGGGCGGGGAGGGGCCGGGCTGGCGGTCGGCGGGCGGGGAGGCCCGGGGGAGGCTGCCGGCGGAGCCCGAGGCTCTGCGGCGCCGGCCGGATCTCGCCGGCTGGTGCTCACCCGGGCCGGCCGGCTCCTCGCCAACGAGGTGGCCATCCGGCTGGACGCCTAGGCCCTGCCTCAGGCTCCGGCCTGGTTCCGTTTCGGCCGGCTGGTGAGGAAGCGCCCGACGATGACCAGGATGGCGACGAGAAAGCCGATCCCGGACAGCCATGCGAAGAGTGGGTTGACGTGAGCGTTGCTGCCCTTGGTGGTGAGCGGCAAGGTGACCGGTGCCGGCGGCAGTTGACCGCCGATGGCGGCGATGGTCGTCGTGGTCGTCGATGTCGTAGCCACCGTTGCGACCGGGGCCAAAGGCGCGACCGTCCCGGCCGACGGCAGGGGGTGCGATGTGACGGGCGGGGTGGTGCGTACCGGAGTGGTTACCTTGGGGGTCGTCTGGGGTGCGGGCTGCGTTGTCGCCGGCGGGGCGGTGGACCGTGGTGGCGATGTGGTGGGGGGCGCTGTCGTGGCGCTCGCTGCTATCGTCGAGGTGCAGTGCCGACACGCCGCGGCCGCCGTGGGCCCGGGGCCGCCGGCGAGAAGGGCCAGCGACGTGACTAAGGCCAAGGCGGCGCCGGCGGCCGCGCGGAGCTGTACGCAGTTGCCGATGGCCAGGCGGTCGCCTGATCGGTGAGCCGGCTGCGTCTTCTGGATCCGAAAATGCCTTTCGGGACGACTTTTACAGCTCACAGGAGTACAACGCGTCCCGAAAGGCGATTTGGGACCCACCTTTGGGTAGCCGACGCTGCCCCGCCGGCGATGGACGCATTCGCTGCCATTCCTGGCCTTCTTCTCACGCCAACAGTGTGGTCGGTGCCGGCCCGCGGGTGCAGGACAGGGCGGGGGCGGGTCACGCAGGCGGAGCGGGTGGAACGGCCGGGAGCAGGATGACATCGCCGGGGAATAGCAGCGAGGGATCGGATGGAACGGGAAGCTGAGACCGGTTGGCGGCGATGACGCTCACCCAGTACCCGCCCACCTGCCGGTCGGTGGGGGAGCGGCCCCAAGCGGCGGCGAGGGTCCGCTCGGCGATGAACCACAGGTTGTCTCCAGGGCGCACGATCCACTGTGGGGTCTCCTCACCGCCGGCACCGGCGGTAGTTGTGGGGGACCCGGTTGGCCTCGCGGCGGGGGTGTCGCTGGGTCCGACCGGCGCCTGAGCCGGCGAGGTGGGTGGGACCGACGCCTGAGCCGGCGAGGTCGGCGTCTGGTCGGTCGGGGTGGGGGCCAGGGCGGGACCCGCAGCGGAAGGCGGCTGGGTCGGCACGGAACCGGCCGCGGGCGTCGGTCCGGCCGCCACAGCGGGTGCCGGCGCCGGCACCGCCGGGCGCGGCGCCGCAGTTGGAGTGGTCGGGGCGGGGGAGCTCGGGGTGCGGGCGGCCGGGACAGAAGAGCCCGGGGTGGGTGCGATCGGGGCTCCGGGGGCAATCGCCGGCTCAGGAGCCGACAGGTTGGTGAGGGTGGGTGCCGGGCCGGTCGGGGGTGC
Organism: uncultured Acidimicrobiaceae bacterium; assembly: GCA_963851245.1. GTDB lineage: Bacteria > Actinomycetota > Acidimicrobiia > Acidimicrobiales > Palsa-688 > CAWKOH01. The sequence goes on from CAWKOH010000002.1 coordinate 694,384, forward strand.
GGTCGAGGCGAAAACAGGCGGGCTGCCGCCGGCTAGCACCGATCCCAAGGCTGACACTCCGAGCGCCAGGCGCACCGCCCCCCTGACCCCGATGAGGGGTGTCCCCTCGATCGCTCGCGTCAACCGGCCTGGATTGACAGTTCCGATGACCGTAACTACGGCCAGCAGGACGAGCCAATAGCTGCCCGCGGCCAGCAAAGCGACCCGGATGGCCGAGAACACCGCCACGACCGGACCTACCCCGGACCACCAAACCGGCAACCGGGATGGATGCCTCAGTGGGGGCGAGCCCAGCCCGCACCGGCCGGCCAGGTAAAGGGAGCCAAGGGCCAGCGCAACCAGCAGGAAGTAGCGGGCTAAGCGCCGGTCGGCGTTCATGGTCGTGACGGGCGGACGGTGAGTGGCCCGGCGCCCGTCCTGGTGATCCGGAGAAGATCGCAGCCGGCTTCTGTCGGTATCACGGCCAGGTTCGACATGCTGCGGACACGAGCCACCAGGCGCGCCGTTCGGCTCTGGCCGGGCCCGGGCCAAGAATCGAACAGCCACACGTCCCCACTGGACCTTTCGGCCACAGCCGGCAGCGCTTGGCCGGAACAGGTCCAACGGCCCAGCACGACGATCGACCCGGGTGGAGCGGCGACCCGGAACCGCCCCTGGGCGGTGGTGATGATTCCGCCCGGCCAGCCGACCGGCCGGCAGAAATAGTCGACCAGAGGGCACTCGGCCGACGCCGCTGAGGGGTGCGGCGAGGATCCGCCGGCCCTCAGACCAATGATCGCAAGCCCGACGCCCATAGCGAGGACGCCCACGACCAGGACTGAGGCCAGCCCCCTCTGGCGCCGGCGAGCTGTGTCAACAGGGTTAAGGACATCGAGGCGATGAGTGTCGACGAGACTTTCGGATCGAGAGCCCGGTTCGGCCAGCCGCGCCCCGGGGACCCGCCGGACCAGTTGCGAGGCCAGCCATCGGGCGTTAGCCCGGCGGGACCTGCCTCTCTGCCCGGCCGCCACCCGAAGAGCGAACCGGACCCGGGCATCGGCCGATGAGGGCAGCCGGCTGAGCAACATGCCGGCCAGCGCAGCGGTGTCCTCTCGGGCCAGTTCGGCCATCCGGGCAGGCGTTGCCGGCCGGCCGGAGGATCCGAATCCGCACAGCACGGGCCGCCCTGCCTCGTCGATCAGGACATGCGCCGGGGTGATGGCGGAGTGCACCACGCCGAGATCGTGAATGTCCGCCAGGGCCGTGGCAACGGCCGCCCCAATGCCGGCCAGCACAGTCGGATCCTCGATGTCGACCCGGCTGAGATCGCTGCCCTCGACCAAACCGAATACCAACGCTTCGGGAAGGTCTCCTCCCTCAGTTGCGATCAGCCGCACTAAGCCCGGATGGGCCATGGCCGTCAGGACCTCGGTTTCACGCCGCAGCCGGTCGCGGTCGGCCGGGGTCTCCGCCTCCTTCCTGAAGGTTCCTTCCTTCGGATCGCGAATGGACCTCACAAGACATAGAATAGCATTGAAGGTGTCAACAATACAGAAGCTAGGCCTGCTTGACTCACAGAATGAAAAAGCTGACCGACTACGGCCGCGACGACCACCCGGCCGACGACCCGGAGCGCTCGCAGCTGGCCTGGGCGGTGGCCATCATGGACGATTGCGAAGGTTGCGAGGACATTCGGGTCGAACTGACCTTGGAGGAGGTGGGCCGGCCTGGTCAGGGTCTGGTTGCCCACCTCTCACCGGCAACGGCCCGCCAGTTGCGCAAGGCGCTGACCGGCGCCCTCGGCGAGATCGGCGAGGATCGGGATGTCTAGGCCGCGCTGAGCCGATCGGCTCGAGGCCCGGATCTAGTAGACCCACACCTCCGTTCCGATCGGTGCTTGGCCTGTGGCCCAGATCCAGTCGATGGCCTCGTTGCTCACCCGGGCGCATCCGTGCGACACCGGATACGGAGGCACGTAGCCATCTCCGTGGATGGCAAAGCCGCTGTAGAAGAACTTCGGCCGCCACAACTGACCAAGGGAGTCGGTGACCAGGCCGTCGACCTGACGAGAGATATGGAACACCCCGACCGGGGTGTCGGCCACTGCGGTCTCACCGTCAGTCGTGTAGGTGTAGCCGCCTCCGGTCGAAGTGTTGAGGACGTAGTCGAGTCTTCCGTTGGTGACGAACATCATCAGGTCGTCGCTCAAGTCGATCTCGATTACGTAGCCGGAGCGGCTTCGAGGCTGAGGTTCCACCGGTTGGCTCAGCGCGGCTTCGGTCTTCGGACCGACCACGCCGTCCCGCACCAGTCCGGCCTCCTTCTGGAAGGCGTACACGGCCTGCTCGGTGCTGTCGCCAAAGGTGCCGTCCGGAGTTCCGAGCCAGTAATGAAGGGCGCTCAACCGCTCCTGGAGGGCCAGGACCGCTGGTCCGGAACTGCCGGGCTCGAGTTTCGGCGCTGCGCTGGGGGCGGCGGCCGCCGGGACCTTGGAGGCAGGGCTGGTGGTAGCCGTGGTCGTCGGAGCGGTGGTCGTCGGAGCGGTCGTCGTCGGAGCGGTGGTCGGGGGCCCTGTGGTCGGAGGCCCTGCAGCCGAACTCGCTCCGGCCGGCGAAGTGCTCGACGCCGACGCTCCAGGCGAGCCGGCCGAGCGGAGGCCCGCTCCCGGCGAGCCTCCCGAACGGCCGCAGGCCGGCGCCACCAGGGCGAGGGCGGCGGCGCCGAGGAGCACCCCGAGCGTCCTTATTCCTCCGGCACCCCTTCTGGTCATTGGCCACTTCCGAGCTATCCGAGCGTGACATGCAGAAGTTAGCCCGAGTTAAGTATCCATTTGGGGGCAGCGGGAAAAGGGGAAGGTAGCTCCGTTTTGGCCGGCCCCGGTTCCGCAAGCTACCGTTGTTATCTCATCGGCTAGTGCCTTTTGCTAATGCTGATGTATTTCAGTTATCTTCCATGGCATGAAGGGGCCCAGGGGGATGGTGGTGAATTGAGTGTGCCGCCCGCGGTCGTCCCGCCATGGTCGTCACCGCTACAAGAAATCGAGCGGGCCGTGCAGGAGCACGCCAAGGCCGCCGACATCGACATGGCCGAGGCCGGCGCCGTCGACAAGTTGCGCGCCCTCCTCGTGGAGCAGGTCGGTCTGTGGCGCGACGACTATCGCAGAGGCCGGCGGACCGTCGATATCGCCGATCCGGAAGGCGCCGTAGAACGGGCGTTGAGGAACCTCACCGGTTACGGCCCTTTGGACCCGCTCCTCGCCGACCCGGACGTGTGGGAAATCATGATCAACGGACCGGGCTCCATCTTTACCAAACGCCATACAGGGGCGGGCGGGTACCACCACGAGGTCTTTCACGACGACGACCACGTAATCCGGGTGCTCACCAAGATCCTGGATGACGCCAGCCGGTCGCATCGCAAGCTCGATCCTGCCGAGGGTTTGCAGGACGCCCAGCTCGACAGTGGCGCCCGCCTCCACATAGTGCACTCCGACGTTGGTCGCGACGGCCACGTGCTCGTCAACATCCGAAAGTTCTCCGGGGTCCAGCACCGGACGCTCCGGGAGTTGATCGACCGGCAGATGCTCGATCAGCCCACGGCCCGGTTCTTGCAGGCCTGCGTGCGGAGCGGGCTGTCGGTGCTCGTGGCCGGGGCGCCCGGTTCCGGGAAGACCACCCTCATGTCCTGCCTGGCGGCCGAGCTCGACCCCCGGCTGCGGGTGGTGATAGCCGAGGAGGTCTTCGAGACCGACATCCCCCTGCCGAACGTGGCCCATATGCAGACGCGGCCGGCCCGGCCCGACCGCAAGGAAGTGGATCTGCGCCGGCTGGTGGCGGGTTTCCTGCGCATGGCCCCTGACGTGGCGATCGTCGGGGAGGTCCGGGACCGGGAATCGCTGCCGTTGTTGCTCACCCTGTCGTCGGGGGTGCAGGGCTTCACCACGATCCACGCCGGTTCTGCTCGCCAGGCGCTGTCCCGGCTGCGGTTCATCTGCCAGCTGGCTGAGACGGGTTCGGACCTCAGTGCCGCCGCCCTTTCCGCTCTGGTCAGTGAAGCGGTCGACCTGGTCGTACATTGCGCCCGGCAGGGGCCGGACCTGGCGGTGACGGAGGTACTGGCAGTCGAGGACCTTCAGGTCGCGGCCGGGACGGTCGCTTTCACTACAACCTCCATCTTCGCCCGGGCCCGGTTTGGCGATCCGCTCGAGTGGACGGGCAACCTGCCCGTGCGGGCGGCCCGGCCCCTCGAGTTGCACGGCTTCGACGTACGGGCCCTGACCGGAGGGGACCTGTTCCGATGAACGTGCCCGTGTTGGGAGTCCTGGCCGCGGCCCTGGCGGCAGTCGGGGCCTACCTCATCTACTCGTCCGTGGCCTTCGGTTGGAAGGGCGTGGCTCCCCGGATGGGCCGCCGGCGCCGGAGCGGACCAGACGTGATCAGGACGTGGATGGTCCAGGCCGGATTGGGTCAGGTCCGCCCGGTCGAATTCGCGGCCTCGGTGGGTGCAATGGCTCTGACCGGCGCGGTGGGGGCGTACGTGCTCTTCGGCGGCGTTCTGCCAGCGCTGGTGGCGAGCTGCATTGCTGCCGTGTTCCCGGTCTCCGCTTACCGAGCCCGGCGCAGGGCCCGGATGGCTGCGGCCGCGGAAACGTGGCCTCGTCTCCTCGAGGAGCTCCGTCTCCGCACCGGATCGCTGGGGCGATCTATCCCGCAGGCATTGTTCGAAGTCGGGCACCGGGCACCGGCCGAATGGCGCCCGGCGTTCGCGGCTGCCGAACGCGAGTGGCTGCTCACGACCGATTTCCCGCGCACCGTCGCCCTCCTCAAGGATCGCCTATCGGATCCGTCCGTCGACGCGGTATGCGAGACGCTGATGGTGGCCCACGAGATTGGCGGGTCCGACCTGGACTCGAAGCTGGCCGACCTAATCGCAGAAAGGGTCCTGGATCTTCAAGGGCGCAAGGACGCGGCCAGCCGTCAGGCCGGCGTTCGCTTCGCCCGCCGGTTTGTGCTTCTTGTGCCCCTGGGCATGGCGGTGGCGGGCCTGACCATTGGAACGGGCCGGTCTGCCTACGAGACACCCGGCGGCCAGATCGCGGTCGCGTTCGGGCTTCTGGCTGTGCTCGTGTGCTGGGTCTGGTCAGGGCGCCTGATGCGCCTGCCGGAGGAACCGCGGGTGTTCCGATGATCCGTGTCGCCCTCGGGGCAGGCGTGCTGGTGTGGGCGGGCACCACGCTCTTGCTCTCGTGCTGGGCCCGGATGGACCGGCCCACCCTGCTCGACCGGCTGCGCCCCTATCACCCTGGAACGTTGTCGGCTCCTGCCGACCGCGGGGTGTTTTCGGTCTCGTCGCTGCGCGATGTGATCGGCCCGCTGGCCCGGTCCAGCGGTGATCGTTTAGCCGGCTTGTTCGGCGTCACTGAATCCGTTTCCGTTCGCCTTCGCCGTATTCATTCAGCCATGGACGCCACCGCCTTCCGGGTCCGCCAGCTGCTCGTCACGGGAGCATCGCTGCTGGTCGGGGCCCTGATCGCGGCCGTGAGGGGCCTTCCAGCTGCTGTGGCGGCGTTCCTGGTGCTTGGCCTTCCGGTGCTCACCTTCCTGGTCATCGAGCAGCGCCTGGCCCGGGCCTCCGACCGGTGGAAGCGGGATGTTGCCCTTGAACTGCCGGTGGTCAGTGAGCAGATAGCCATGCTCTTGAACGCCGGCTATTCGTTGGGCGCGGCCCTCTCGCGGTTGCGGCTCGAGGGCGCGGCTGCGTGGCCCAGGATCTGTCGGTAGTCGTCAACCGGGTGCGCCAGGGCGTGTCCGAGACAGAAGCTCTGCGCGAGTGGGCGGAACTGGCTCAGGTGGAAGGCGTCACCCGGCTGGTCGGGGTGCTGGCCCTTCACTCGGAGGCAGCGGACCTGGGGCGGTTGGTCTCCGCCGAAGCCGGCCAGGCCCGGCGGGACCTCCACCGCCGAACTTTGGAAGCGATCGAACGGAGGGCTCAGCAGGTGTGGGTTCCTGTCACGGTGGCGACGCTCGTCCCCGGCGTGATCCTGCTGGCGGTGCCCTTCCTCTCAGCTCTTCGACTCTTCGCCAACTCGTGAAATTTGCAGGAACGAAAGGACATTCATGACCGGATACCACCGCAAGCGGGCCCGTGACGAGCGGGGCGAGGGCGTGATCTCGGCGGCCATTGCCGTGCTGGTGATGGCCTTCATAGGAGTCCCCATATGGTCGTAGCCATAACTAAGCGAAAAGGTCTCTGACCAGCACCGGAGCGGCTCAGGCTAGGCCGACGGCCTCTAGGAACAGTAACTCGCGAGCACTTGAGGGTGACTTCTCCCAATAAGGCACTTCGTGTGATCCCACTCTGGGACTTGCGGGGATACCTACGCTCGGCCCGGCGCTCCGGCGGTCAGTATCCAGGCGCGGTTCTAGGACGCAGGGTCGCGTGGCTGGTGACAGGGAGTCTCGCGGTGCGCGCCGACTCCCAGAAGGCCACCGCCCGCGGAGCGACGGTCAGTGTTTGCATCCTCGGTGATCCGCCGCCTCGCCTACCGGTCTAGTTTCGCCAGGATCGACGACGGGCTCAGACGGTGGGTGTCATGCCGGTAGGCGACGGGGGATAGCGGTCTCAAGCACAGATTGCTGCGACGATCCAGCCCTCGGGCGGCCAGCTCGCTTCGCGGACCGAGCCGTAGGACTTGGCCACCTTGGACCACTCGATCCCCATTCGACCCAGCTCGTGCGCGCCCATGAGACGATCCTGTCGCTCGGCGTCCAAACGCCTCCACAGGCAATAGGCGGATCTGGGTTCACTTCCACCCCAAAAAACGATTACGCGGGTTCTGGCCGTTCAGATAGGGGCTCGCGCCGTCGGAGCGTCCAATAGTGGCGGTGCGGGCCACGTGGGTGGTACCGGCTTGTTCGAGGACTTCCCCGATCACGATGCCTTCGATGGCCAGTTGGCCGCCGTCGTTGGTCGCGGTGCCTTGACAGGTTCCGGTCAAGACGGCTTGGCCGCCGACGGCTATGAACAGTCCGTTGGTTGTTCCCACGATCCGGGCGAAACCCCCGCCCGCCACTACGACGCCTCCCTCGGCTACGCCGAGGAGGACCAGCACTGCTCCCCGGTGCACTGTGATCGACCCTTTCACTATGCCGGTGATAGTGATCTCGCTATCGATGTGGAGGTCGCCGTCGAGGGCCGAGGTCATTTGGAGTTCCAGAACCCGGCAATGGGCTGGCCTGGGACGAGAAACAGATGTACGGGGCGGGATCGCACGCCGGGCGGTTGTCGGGACGGTGTCGGCTGGGTTCGCTTCGCCCGAGACACCGTCGGCGAAGCCTTCTTGTCGGTATCAGCGTTACCGCCGGCGCCAACTTCCGCTCGCCGGCTGCGGTTCAGACGGGTCCGTTCCCGACTTGGTCTTCCTCCCCATACGCCGTGTTCGATCCGCTTGGCCAACGCGTAGTCGAGGCAGTGCCCTCTGACCGGGCAGTCGGCACAGACACCTCGAGCCACCAAGACGCCAGCGCTGTCGGTGGGGAACATGGTCGCGGCGGGAACCTTCCGGCAGCTGCCCGTCGCCATCCAGGAGGTCTCCACCGTCGGTCTCGTCTCGGCTGAGTCTCAGTCGACGACGATGACCGAGTCGTCGCCGCCGTAGGGGTTGGCAACGTAGTCGTCGGCGTCCCAGGCGTTCTCCCATCGGTTGCCGTCGATTAGGTACCGATACCGGTAGGCGCCGGGCGCCAAGTTGATGGTGGTATGCCAGCTGCCGTCGCCGTTTCGGCTCAGTTTGGTATCTGGGGACCAGTTGTTGAACTCTCCGCAGACCGCGACTTGCTCGGCGGCGACGTCGCCGGGCAGGTCGAAGCCGACCTGTACGGTTCTGGCCTTGGTGGCTTGTTTGGTCGCCATGTCGGCTCCTTGTACTTGGTTGGGGAGTGACCCCGAAGGCCGGTGCCGCCCGGCATTGCTGGCGGACCGGGCGGGCAGGATGCCGGTTGGATCCGGGCGGTGTCGTTGCCCGCCGGCGGTGTTGGAGATCGGCTCGGCGGCGAGTTCGATGAGGGCCCGATAGAGACTGTGTCCGGCGCCGAGAAAATGGATCGCGGCGGCGCCGTCGGCGTGAGGGACTCCGGCCAGGTCTATGACCCTGCAGGCCAGCGGCAGTAGCTGGTGGATGATCTCGTCGATGCCGGTCTCGAGCCCATGACCGTTCGAGAGGGCGACCCCGGTCCCCACCCCTGCCGAAAGGCGGTGGAACGCCGTATTTCGGACCCCGACGATGATGGCGTCAAGGTCATCGACGGCAGCGGCGAGACGTTCGGCCGCGACACCGTTGACCATCTGGGCGCAGGATGCCAAGTCGAGCCCGACGGCGAAGATTTGCTGGATCACCGTATTGGCCGCCTCGACCGACAGATCGTCAACGTCCGCGGCGGGCACGTCCGCTTCGGTCGTAGTTGTCGACCGGCCCGCGCCGTTCAAGGCGTGGCCGGTCACACTCGTAGCGGAACGTTGCCGGAGGTCAGTCGGGTCGTGTCGGTTCACGGGGGCTCAATGTCGCCAGTCGCTGCTGGAGCCTGCCCGGGTGAGCGCGCACCAGGTCGGGCGGGGGGTACGGCCTGGTCTCGTCATTCTGTCGAAGAGGGCGGTGGCGGTAGTCCGTGCGCTGTCAGGCGTCAGCATAAATTTTCGACACCGTTGCCACCTCTCGGGCGTCGAATAGACGGCGATCATGAACTCTCATGGAGCCTGCGCAGATGCCAACCCATTCCCGTCCCCTTCCCGAAACACACAAGCTGTGTGTCTCGAAGGGGTCAGAGTGTTCCACTCCACCGGGGTCCGGGGCGAAGAAGTCGACACGACCTCTCTAGGCATCGTAGCCGACGCGACTGACGTCTTGTCGATCCCAGACTGGCCAATTCCCCCGGGCCGAGGACCACCCACATTCTTGAGCTGCGTGCTCGAGTTGACCCGCCGGGGAGCGGCCCTGTCTGGCGCCGTGACGGTTCCGTGCCCGGCCAGAGCAGCTACGACTGGGCGTGGAGTGCGTCGTGCAGGAGGGTCTGGCGGACCCGTGCGTAGTCGGGTCGCGGTGGCTGCAGGTCGCTGTAGGCCCGGTGGACTTCGACGAAGCTGAACACGACGGCGACGAAGTAGATGGCGAGGCCGCCGGCCAAGATGGCAATCCCGGCAGCCGTCGACCACAAGAGGGCTATAAGGCCAGCAATGACGACAGCGAGGCCCGGGCCGATCACCCGGGCGGCCCAGACCGCCAGCCTCCAGTGGGCGCTGAGGCGAAGAGCCTCCATGGGAGGCGATTGGACGTGGCGCTGGGCGAGGGCGGTGCCCTCGGCCACCTGCTCGGGACTCGCCGGTCGGGCGTGCACCGCGTCATGCAGAAGGGACCAGCGCAGCCATATGAAGTTGGGCCGCGGTGACGGCGCCTCGCGGTACACGAGGACGATCCCGACGACGGTGATCACGACGCCGACGAGGTAGATGCCCATACCGACGCCCAGAATCGACAGCCCGGCACCCTTTGACCGCAGAAGGGTGATGAGGCCAACCACGACGACAGCAAGACCCGGGCCCATCACCCTCAGTCCCCACACGGCGAGTCTCCACCGCGAGCTGTTGCGAAGATCCGGCGCTTCGTCCATACCGACGATCGTGCGCGGCATCTACGGCGAGCGCCAGAGTCCTTCGTCTCCCAGTTCGACATAGCTCCGTCATCAGCTCTCAGCGTGTCACCAGGTAGTTCTCGCAAAACCCTGCCACGGACCGCAAAGAAGAGCGCCGATGCCGGCGAAGGCTCGGGCCCGATGGCTCACCGAGCGAGCCTTCAGGGACATGGCCTCCGAGGCCAAGCAGGCCGGCGCCGAGCCTTGAAACCGACCGATGGCCAACGACTCGGTGAGGTCAGGATGTCCGGCGCTTGTCTGGAAATTGGGACCTCAGGAGCAGCGCTGACCGTGATCGGCAGGCCATCAGCGGGCAGCGTGTGACACTCGTGTCGCTCGGATTTTGAGGATGCAGCCTGCGGTCTTGTTAGGAGAGAGGCGTGGGTCCGCTCGACGGTACGCCTGCCGCCAGGACCGATTTCATAGCGCTTCGGCTGGCTGCTTCTTCCACGACCACAAGGTTGTCACCGTCGATCGTCTCTGCTCGAGGAGCGGGTCGATGACCTGGCCGAGGGTCGCCAGATGGGCACGCAGCAACGCCGTGGTCGTGGCGCCCGGGTATTCAGCGGTCTGCGAAAGAGTCAGGACGATCTACGCATCAGGGTCCGGGGCCAAGAAGTCGAGGCCGGTCGCGTAATCGTCGCCGAGCGGATCCGAGTCTGACACCGCGGGTGTCTTCGGTCGGATCTAGTACTGTCGAGCGGCACAGGCACCTCCCGAGTCCCCGGAGGCGCGGCGTTTCACGCCGAGCGCACCGGACGGTGACCGGTAGTTCACCGGGAGAGCAGCACAAAATGTCGATAGGAAGACGGCGCCGACCAGGCTGGCACGTCTCTACACCGTCCGACGGTGCTCTTCGGCCTGGCCTACGCTGCCCTTGCCAGCCGGCGTTCCCCCCGCTTCGACTGGTCGGGGCACCTGCTGGGAGTCCGCCGCTGTCGCGCCCTCGGCTGAATGGCAGTCGACGCCCCAGGGTGGCTGCCTCGGCAGCCGTAACGAGGTCGGGCCCTACTGCCATTGTGGTGGCGGCACACCACCTGGATGCGCTCTTCGCCTTGGCGTACCTGTACAGCCGTGACGACGACAAGGCCCTTCGAGCGGTCGCGGCTGCCATCGGCGGTCTAGGTCTAGGTCATGACGTCGATGCCGGAACCTCAGGCAAGGGGCCGGTCGGCTCGGCGAGCCTATGGCGAGTCTTGGCCGACGTTTTGCACGCGGGATACGCCAGCGGCGCTGAAGTTGAACAGGCGGGAGGCGACATCATGCGGCGCGCTGTTTGTAACTTGCGCCGCGAGGCCATCGCCTTGCACGCGGCGGGGTTCAGCGACGGCCATACGGCCGGCTTGCTCGGCTTGTCGCGCCCAGTCGTACGCCTTTTGCTCCGACACGACTGCCCACGGGGCTCGACCGGCAAGGTACTTTTCGGGGTCCAGGCTTCCGGTGGCCAGACAGATAGTCGCCGTCACGTCGATCCGCGTCACCCCGGCCGCTGCCGCCTTGGCGAGTATTTACCACCCGTCCGATGAGGACTTTCGCCCCTGGCTGGCTGTCCACGATGAATGGATCATGACGAATTATGTCCGTCGCTGTCGGCCGTGGTGCGCCAGTCGGGTGTGCAATAGGTCCTTCTTCTAGGACGACTGAAACCCATGTCCTATACGGAGATTCGTGCCGTGCGGCCATCACGGTCTCCGGCCATGACTGCTCGAAACCTGCTGCGGCCTATGTCAGACCAGAACGAAGGTGAGTCGCATGACGATCGCTGAATCCCCTCCATCTCGGGGCCCCACCGAGCCTCCTGGTCCGGTCGGCCCTCCCGGCCCGGTGCTGTCAGCTCGCAACAAGCAGAAGGCTCACACCTTGGGCCTGACGTCAGCGACGGGTCTGGTCATCGGCAGCATCGTAGGGACCGGCGTGTTCACCATGCCGGCGGTGCTGGCCGGGGCGGGCACGATGGGAATCCTGGTCCTAGCGGTGATCGCCGTGGGGGCCATGCTGCTCGCGGTTCTCTTCGGCCAGCTCACCCGGCGGGTGCCGAACAGCGACGGCGGGCTGTACGCCTACTCCCGTCACGAGTTCGGTGACTTCGCCGGCTACCTGGTCGGCTGGTGCTACTGGGTGCAGTCCTGGGCCGGTAACGCGGCCATCGTGGCCTCTTGGGTGTTCTACGTCGACGCCCTGTTCGGCTTCAATCACGCCACCGGGACGGAGAACTGGGGTATCGCCCTGTTCGGTTTGTGGGTGCCGGCCGCCGTGAATCTGGCCGGGGTGCGCCAGATGGCGTGGTTCCAGAACGTCACTGTCGTCTTGAAGTTCCTGCCTCTGCTGTTCGTCGGGGTTATCGGCTGGTTCTTTGTCACCAGCGCCCACTTCGGGCCGTTCAACGCCTCGGGCGGCAGCCTGTACAGCGGCATCGGTATCGCGGCTGGGGTGGCGCTGTTCTCCTTCATCGGCGTCGAGGCCGCCGCGGTGACGGCCAAGCGGGTCCGCGACCCGGGGGTCAACGTCGCTCGCTCATCCCTTATCGGCACCGCCCTCAGCGCCGTGCTGTACGTGTTGGTGACTGCCGCGGTGATGGGCCTGGTCGCCCACGGCACCCTGGTCAAGACGGGTTCACCGTTCGTCAATGCGTTCCAGACGATGTTCCCCCACGAGGCGTGGGCGCCGAAGTTCATCGCTGCAGTGGCTGTCATCTCGGGCATCGGGGCGCTCAACGGTTGGACTCTGATCGTGACAGAGACGTCTCGGGCTATAGCCCAGGACGACCTGTTCCCCCGGCCTTTCGCCTGGGCCGACCGTAACGGGACGGCCTGGTTCGGCATCGTGGTCGGCACCATCCTGCCTTCGCTGCTGATGTTCTGGCGTTACGAGTCCAGCTCCGGGCTGACGATCTTCACCTATCTGGTCGATCTCACCGTGGTGACGGTGGCCATCCCCTACTTCATGTCGGCCATCGCTCAGCTCACCTTCTTGGTCTCCCGGCGCCGGCGGGTGTCGGGCTGGCTTTTGGCTCGGGACTTGACGGTCGCGGGGACGAGCGTGCTGTTCTCGATGTGGGTGACCTTCGCGTCGGGCTACCAGGTGGTCTACCAGGCGCTGGTGGTGATCCTGGCCGGGCTCATCCTGTACGCCTTCTTGAACGCCCGCCGGGAGCGTCTTGGCGAGGCCGCCGAACCGGTGGACAACCCGGCGGCCCAAGTGGCGGTCAACCTGTCCGACGCCAAATTGCTCACCGACGACGGACGTTAGAAGCGGTCGAGGAGAGGACCAGGACATGACATTCACCGTAGGATCTGAGATAGGCCAGCTTCGCCAGGCCATCGTGCACCGACCTGGACTGGAGCTGTCCCGGCTCACCCCCGACAACATCAAGTCGCTTCTCTTCGACGACGTGGTGTGGGCCTCCAAGGCCAAGGAGGAGCACGACGCGTTCGCCGAGGCGTTGCGCGATAAGGGTGTGGTGGTCCACTACTACGGCCGGCTGCTGTCCGAGACCCTCGATATTCCCGCCGGTCGGGCCTTTGTCCTCGACCGGCTGTGCATCCCGCAGATCCTCGGCCCGTCGTTGGTGGACCCGGTGCGGCGCCTGTTCGAGGATCAAGACGCCGACACGCTGGCCGAGCTTCTCATCGGCGGGATCCTCAAGGCGGACCTGCACCCGGTACGGGCTCACAGCCTGAAGTGGAACATGCTCAAGGCCGACGACTTCATCCTGCCCCCGCTGCCCAACCATCTGTTCCAGCGGGACAACTCGTGCTGGATCTACGGCGGGGTGACCATCAACCCGATGGCCATGCCGGCCCGCCAACGCGAATCGCTGCACACCCGGGCCATCTACCAGTTCCATCCGCTATTCGCCGACGCCGAGTTCTTCACCTACTACGGAGGCGAGGACATCACCTATCAGCCGGCCACCATCGAAGGCGGCGACGTGCATGTGATCGGCCACGGAGCCGTCCTGATCGGCATGGGGGAACGGACCACCCCGATGGCCATCGAAGCCGTCGCCCACGCCCTGTTCGACAACGGCCAGGCCACCAAGGTGGTGGCCATCGAACTGCCCCACAGCCATGCCTTCATGCACCTCGACACCGTCATGTCGATGGTCGACGTTGGCACGTTCATCCTCTACCCCTACTTCGACCGCCACCTCCGCAGCTGGACGATCGCCCCCGGCGACGATCCGGGCGACCTGTCGATCATCGCGCAACCACAGCCTGTGGGACACCCTGGCTGCGATCCTCGAGGTCCCCGAGATCACCATCTTGGCCACCGACGAGGACGTCCGCGCCGCGGAGCGCGAGCAGTGGGACGACGGCACCAACTTCCTGGCCGTAGCTCCCGGTGTGGTCATGGGCTATCAGCGGAACGTGGCCACCAACACCATGCTGCGCAAGCACGGCATCGAAGTCGTCGACATCGGCGGCAGCGAACTCGGCCGCGGTCGGGGCGGGCCTCGCTGCATGACCTGCCCGATCGAGCGGGACCCAGCATGACCAGCACAGCAGTTACACCGGCGCCGGCGACACACCGTCTGCGCGGCAGAAGCCTGCTGAAGGAGATCGACCTCACCAAGGAAGAGTTCATCTCCCTGATCGACCTCGCCGAAGCACTCCGGGTCGAGAAACGCACCGGAACGGAGCGCCAGCGGATGGTCGGCCGTAATATCGCCCTGATCTTCGAGAAGGCGTCGACCCGTACCCGGTGCGCCTTCGAGGTGGGCGCTTACGACCAAGGGGCGCACGTCACCTACCTCGGACCCGAAGGTAGCCACATCGGTGTCGGCGAGACCATCAAAGACACGGCCCGAGTCCTGGGCCGCATGTTCGACGGCATCGAGTACCGAGGGTTCTCCCAGGACTCGGTCGAGACCCTCGCCGCTTTCAGCGGGGTGCCGGTATGGAACGGGCTCACCGACCAGTGGCACCCGACTCAGATGCTGGCGGACATCCTGACCATGCGCGACCACACCGACAAACCGCTCGAACAGGTCAGCTACTGCTACCTGGGCGACGCCCGCAACAACACGGCCAACTCCCTGCTGGTCACCGGCGCCCTGCTCGGCATGGACGTGCGCATCGCCGCCCCAGATGACCTGTGGCCCTCCGCTCGAGGTTCAGGCGATCGCTTCGAAGCTGGCTGCCGGGTCAGGTGCACGCATCAACATCACCGCCCACGTCGACGAAGGCGTCCAAGGCAGCCGACTTCGTCTACACCGACGTCTGGGTGTCCATGGGCGAGCCCGACACCGGAGTGGAAGGCCAGGATCGAACAGCTCCGCCCCTACCAGGTCAACGCGGCCACCATGAAAGCGACCGGGAACCCCGACGTGAAGTTCATGCACTGCCTACCGGCGTTGCACAACACCGACACCGACCTGGGCCGAAAGATCTCCGCCCTCTACCACCTCGACGCATTGGAAGTCACCGAAGACGTCTTCGAGTCACCCGCGTGCATCGTCTTCGACGAAGCCGAGAACCGGCTCCACACCATCAAGGCGGCCATGGTCGCCTCCCTCGGAGACTGACATGCGCCTGGTGGTAGCGGTGGGCGGCAATGCGCTCCTCGAACGCGGCGAGATGCCCCTGGCCGAGATCCAAGAAAAACACGTCCGGGTCGCGGTCGACGCCCTGGCCCCCCTGGCGGTCGACCACGACCTGGTGGTCACCCACGGCAACGGGCCCCAGGTCGGCCTGCTGGCCAACGAAAGCGCCGCCGACCCGGCCCTGCCCCACCCGTACCCGCTCGACGTGCTCGGCGCCCAAACCCAGGGCATGATCGGCTACTTCCTCCTCCAAGGATTCGAGAACGCCCTGCCCGGCCGGCAAGTCGTCAGCCTGATCTGCCAGACACAAGTCGCCTCAGACGACCCGGCCTTCGAGCATCCGACCAAGTTCGTCGGTCCGCAGTACAGCGCCGCCGAAGGCCACCGCCTAGCCGGACCGCGCGGCTGGCAGATCCGTCGCGACGGCGCTGATCTGGCGCCGGGTGGTCGCCTCCCCCGAACCGTTGGCCATCGTCGAACTCCCCACCATCAAGACCCTGGTCGACTCCGGCGCCATCGTCATCTGCTGCCGGCGGTGGAGGCATCCCAGTCACCCGCGGCACGGACGGAGTCCTCCGCGGCGTGGAGGCGGTCATCGACAAGGACCTCACCGCCGCCCTTCTCGCCCGGGATCTCCACGCCGACGCCCTGCTGATCCTCACCGACGTAGACAACGTCGAAACCGGCTTCGGCACCACTGCCGCCCGCCCCATCGGACGTACCACACCCGAGGCGCTGCGCGGCGAGCTGTTCCCGGCCGGATCCATGGGACCCAAGATCGACGCCGCCTGTCGCTTCGTCGAAGCCACCGGCAAACCAGCCATGATCGGCAGCCTCGAAGAGGCCACCGACCTGCTCCGCGGAACTCGCGGCACCATCATCGCACCGGCCCACCCATCGCAACCCCGCACGGCACCGCCGTCCGGCGTCAGGAACTGACCCGTGGACACCGACGGCCCGCCCCTTCACCTGGACCAGTTCACCGTCGGATTCGACGAAGGCCAGCAGTCGACCCAGCAACGGCGAAAGTGCTGGAGGAATAGCCCGTGACGACCGGTCCCCTTTCACCTGAGTTGCTCCGCAGGATGGACGCCTACTGGCGGGCCGCCAACTATCTGTCGGTGGGCCAGTTGTATCTCTACGACAATCCGCTGCTGAAGAAGCCGTTGGAGTTGGCGCAGGTGAAGCCGCTGGTGGTCGGCCACTGGGGCACGACGCCGGGCCAGAACTTCATCTACCTGCATCTGAACCGGGTGATCAAGGACCACGACCTGGACATGTTCTACATTGCCGGGCCCGGCCATGGCGGCCCGGCGCTGGTGGCCAACACCTACCTGGAAGGCACCTACAGCGAGATCTACCCGGACGTCAGCCAGGACGAGGCCGGGCTCAAGCGGTTGTTCAGGCAGTTCTCGTTTCCGGGTGGGATCTCCAGTCATGTGGCCCCGACGACGCCGGGTTCGATCCACGAAGGCGGCGAGCTGGGGTATTCGCTCAGTCACGCCTTCGGCGCCGCGTTCGACAATCCGGATCTGATCGTGGCCTGCGTGATCGGCGACGGCGAAGCCGAGACCGGCCCGCTGGCGACCGCCTGGCAGTCCAACAAGTTCCTCAGACCCGGTCACCGACGGGGCGGTGCTGCCGATTCTGCATCTCAACGGCTACAAGATCAGCAACCCGACGGTGCTGGCCCGCATCGAGCCCGAGGAGCTGGAGCAGTACCTGCGCGGTTGCGGTTGGACGCCGCGCTTTGTTGAGGGCGACGAGCCCGAGTACATGCACCAGCTCATGGCGGACGCCTTGGATGAGTCAATCGCCGACATCCGGCGGTTCCAGGACAACGCCCGCAACCATGGCGACACTGCCCGGCCGCGCTGGCCGATGATCGTGCTGCGCTCACCCAAGGGGTGGACTGGCCCGAAGGTCGTCGACGGCGTGGCCATCGAGGGCACGTTCCGATCCCACCAGGTGCCGCTCCTGGTGGACTCCGAGCATCCCGATCACGTGGCGCTGCTGGAGAGCTGGATGCGCAGTTACCGGCCCGAGGAGCTGTTCGACGTCGACGGACGACTACTTTCCGAGCTGGCCGAGCTGGCGCCCGACGGCGACCGGCGGATGGGCGCTAACCCCCACACCAACGGAGGTGGTTTGCTGCGTGACCTGCGGATGCCCGACTTCCGCGATCACGCCCTGGACGTGCCTTCCCCCGGTGCGGTCTTCGGGCAGGACACCCTAGTCCTGGGCGAGTTCCTCCGTGACGTGGTCACATTCAACGAGGACCGCCGGCACTTTCGGATCTTCGGTCCCGACGAGACGCTGTCGAACCTTCTCGGCGCGGTCTTCGAGACCACCAGCCGTCAATGGGACGCCCGAACCGAAGCACACGACGAGTTCCTGGCGCCCGAGGGACGGGTCCTGGACTCGATGCTGAGCGAGCACCAGTGCGAAGGCTGGCTGGAGGGCTACCTGCTCACTGGGCGCCACGGGCTGTTCAACTGTTATGAGGCGTTCATCCATATCGTCGACTCGATGTTCAACCAGCACGCCAAGTGGTTGAAGGTGACCTCGCAGCTGCCGTGGCGGCGGGAGATCGCCTCGCTGAACTACCTGCTGGCTTCGCATGTCTGGCAGCAGGATCACAACGGGTTCACCCACCAGGACCCCGGCTTTTTGGACCACGTCGTCAACAAGAAGGCCGACATCGTGCGGGTCTACCTGCCTCCTGACGCCAACTGCCTGCTGTCGGTGGTCGATCACTGCCTGCGCAGCCGGAACTACGTCAACGTCGTCGTCGCCGGGAAACACCCACTGCCGCAGTGGCTGAACATGGATGCCGCGGTGCTGCACTGCAGCGAGGGGATCGGGGTGTGGGAGTGGGCCAGCAACGACCAGGGCGCCGAGCCCGACGTGGTGATGGCGTGCTGTGGTGACACGCCGACGCTGGAGGTCCTGGCGGCCACGTCGATCCTCCGCCAGCATCTGCCTGAGCTGAAGGTGAGGGTGGTAAACGTCGTCGACTTGATGAAACTGCAACCCGCCGCGGAGCACCCGCACGGGCTGTCCGACACCGACTACGACTCGATATTCACCACCGACAAGCACATCGTCTTCGCTTTCCATGGCTACCCGTGGCTGATCCACCGCCTCACCTACCGGCGGGCGAACCAGAACCTGCATGTCCGCGGCTACAAGGAGGAGGGCACGATCACCACGACGTTCGATCTGCGGGTGCAGAACGAAATCGACCGTTTCCACCTCGTGGTGGATGTGATCGACCGGCTCCCGCAGCTGGGCGCCCGCGGGAGCTCGTTAGAGCAGAAGATGCGCGACAAGCTCGTAGAACACCGCGGCTATATCGACGCCCACGGCCAGGACTTGCCCGAGATCCGGGACTGGCAGTGGCCGACCGCGAACAGTCCCGCAGAGACGTCTGCCGCCTCGAGAGGGGCGTGAGGATGAATCGATCAGCGGCCAAGCTGAAAGACCAGCAACACAACACCACCGACAAGGACGAGGGCACACCGGAGGCCAGGGCCCGCGACCAGAAGCCGGGCTCGAAGCCGGATGGGAAGGACGATCTGCAGACCCTCCCCTTGGCGGAGGTGAAGGAGCGGTTGGGATTCTCACCGGACGGGCTGACCCAGCCCGAGGCGGCCAGCCGGTTGGCCCGGTACGGGCCGAACGAGATCGAAGAGAAGAAGGCCAACCCTCTGCTGAAGCTGCTCACCTACTTCTGGGGTCCTATCCCGTGGATGATCGAAGCGGCGGTGATCCTCTCGGCGGTGCTCGGACACTGGGCCGACTTCGCCATCATTCTCGTTCTGCTTATGGCCAACGCCGGGGTCGGGTTCTGGGAGGAGCGCCAGGCGGGCAAAGCCATCGACGCGCTGAAGGCCCAGCTGGCGGTCAAGGCCCGGGTGTGCCGCGACGGGAAGTGGATCACCCCGCCGTCGCGTGAGCTGGTACCGGGCGACGTCATCCGCCTCCGCCTGGGCGACATCGTGCCGGCCGATGCGCGTCTGCTGGAGGGCGACCCGGTCGAGGTGGATCAATCGGCGCTGACCGGCGAATCGCTGCCGGCCAGCCGCGGTCCCGGCGAGGCGGTGTTCTCCGCTTCGATCATCCGCCAAGGTGAGATCGGCGGCCTGGTCTATGCCACCGGCGCGAACACCTACTTCGGCAAGACCGCGGATTTGGTCCAAGAAGCACAAACTGTCAGCCATTTTCAGCGGGCCGTGCTGAAGATAGGAACCTTCCTGATCGGGCTCGCGGCTGCGTTAGTAACGGTGATCGTGGTCGTGTCGATCGTTCGCGGCGACCCGTTCTTCACCACGTTACAGTTCGCCCTGGTGCTGACCGTGGCCGCCATTCCCGTGGCCATGCCGACGGTGTTGTCGGTGACCATGGCCGTCGGGGCGCGTCTGCTGGCCACGAAGAAGGCCATCGTGAGCCGGTTGGTGGCTATCGAGGAGTTGGCCGGCGTGGACGTGCTCTGCACGGACAAGACCGGCACCCTGACCCAGAACAAGCTCACCCTGGGCGAACCTTTCGCCGTGAACGATGTCACCAGCGCACAAGTCATCGTCAACGCAGCGTTGGCGTCGCGCGCCGACGATGCCGACGCCATCGACCTGGCCGTGCTGGGCGGCCTGGAGAGCGATCAGGCTTTGCAGGGTAATCAGGTGGTCCACTTCGAGCCGTTCGACGCCGTCCGCAAATGCACCGAGGCGACCGTCGCAGCTGCCGACGGAACCTCGTTCAAGGTGACCAAGGGCGCACCGCAGGTGATCCTCGGAGTGTCAGCCAACGCAGAACAGGTGACACGAGACGTCGATAAGGCGGTCAACGAGTTCGCGGTGAGGGGCTTCCGCTCGTTGGGTGTGGCTCGGGCCGAGGGAGACGGGCCATGGCAGTTTCTCGGCGTGCTGCCGCTGTTCGACCCGCCGCGCCAAGACGCCAAGACCACCATCGCTACCGCGCGCCAGATGGGCGTGGACGTCAAGATGGTCACCGGTGACGCCCTGGCCATCGCCCAAGAAACCGCCAAGACACTCGGCATGGGCACAGACATTCTCGATGCCTCCGGCCTCGGCGACGTCAAGCACCAAGAGACAGCAGCGAAGGCTGAGTCCATCGAGAACGCCGACGGGTTCGCCCAAGTGTTCCCCGAACACAAGTTCCATATCGTGGACGTCCTGCAAAAGCGGGGGCATATCGTCGGCATGACCGGTGACGGGGTCAACGACGCCCCGGCACTGAAGAAGGCTGACTGCGGCATCGCCGTCTCCGACGCCACCGACGCGGCACGCGCCGCCGCTTCCATCGTGCTGACCACAGCCGGGCTGTCTGTGATCATCGACGCCATCAAAGAGAGCCGGAGAATCTTCCAGCGGATGACCAGCTACGCCATCTACCGCATAGCCGAGACGCTCCGTGTGCTGGTGTTCGTCACCCTCGTGATCTTGATCTTCAACTTCTTCCCCGTGACCGCGATACAGATCGTGATCCTGGCGTTGCTCAACGACGGAGCAATCCTGTCCATCGCCTACGACAACGTCCGCTACAACGAGCGACCCGAGGCCTGGAACATGCGCCTCGTGCTCGGAATAGCCACGGTCCTCGGTGTCGTCGGCCCCATCGCCGCGTTCGGTCTGTTCTACCTCGGCGACAAAGTCTTCCACCTCGACCACCCGCAGCTTCAGACCCTCATGTACCTGACGCTCTCGGTCGCCGGGCATCTGACGATCTTCCTGGCCCGCACACGCGGCCCGTTCTGGTCGATTCGCCCCGCTCGGGTCCTCCTACTCGCCGTGCTCGGCACTCAGGCACTGGCAACCCTTATCGCGGTGTTGGGCATATTCATGACCCCCCTCCCCTGGGGTTATGCAGCCCTCGTATGGGGCTACGCGCTGGTGTGGTTCCTCGTAACCGACCGAGTGAAACTGCTCGCCTACCGGATCCTCGATCCGGTGAGCACCATCGCCGCGGTGCCTACCGGCATGGCACAGGTCTGAAGCCGCCGCCGCAGCCACTCTTCGCTGACGCCTCACCGCCTGGGTGGTCATCGAACCCGTTCTCGAAAACCACGGCAGCGCGCACCCCTACCCGCCTGGCAGTTGGGGCCCCAGGCAGGCCGACACGCTCATCGCCTCCTACGGCCACTGGCACAACCCCGGCCCCGGCCCGACGCCACGAGGGTGACCTCATCCCCTCGATATGGAGGCAACGGTGGAACTTGACCACGCCGACACCCGTGCAAGTGACCGTCGTCTGAGTGCCGGTCGAGTGAGGGTTGCGGGTCTCGACGGCCAGGACGCTTGTCGATCAGAAGACAGTCGAATGCCGGGGTATACGCAATGCCAGGACTTCTGCCTCTGGCAGGTATGGAGCCACCTCGGACACAATCAGCATAAAGGGGTGGTTCAACCGTGCCGGCGCCCAAGCTTGGCTCTGCGGCCGGCGGAGCCGGCCGGAAGGCTCATCACCGTTCCGGTGGCCGAGCAGGCCAAGCCGCGCAAAGGTTGACATTGTCCAGCTAGGAAGTGTGGCCCAAGCCGTCGAGGCGGCGACCGTAACCGCCTGAACATGCGCCCCGTGCCCCCGACGAGAGCGGAAACACCCGTTCCGACTCCGCATCGCCAACGGCGGGGGGCGGGCGATCGGCGGTGAAGACCGGCGGCGGCCGATAGCATCGGTCGGGATGGGCGCGATTGGCTGGCTGGTCCTGGTGCTCATCGTGCTCGTGGTGGTCGCTGTGCTGTTGGTCATCTTTCGCCGGTGGCGGCGGGGCGGGGGCGTGATCGCCACGAAGGGCAAGCGATGAGACTTCTCGTGACTGCCTCGCAGATCCGGGGACTCCCAGTGGTAACGGTCCGGGGTGGGGAGGATGTAGCCGAGGTCCGCGACGTGATTTATAGTCCCGAAGCAGGACGCCTGGTCGGCCTGACCCTCAACAAGCGTGGCTTCTTGGCCGGGCGGAGTCGGGAGGTCCTTGCGGTCGAGGCCATCCATGCCATCGGCGAGCACGCGGTGATGGTGCTGGACGACTCCAGCCTCGTCGCTCCCGAGGATGCGTCGGACGATGTGGGCCATCCTGCTACCGAGCGAAACGTGCTGGGTAACGACGTGTTGACCGAAGGAGGAGCGAGTCTCGGTACCGTCGCCGACTTGGTCCTGCTGGTAGGCAGCAGCGGCGAGGTGGTCGGCTACCAGATCGACAAGGCCGGAGGCGGGCGGGGTTACATTCCGCTGCCGGCGCAACTTTCCGTCTCCGGGGTGGCGCTCGTCGTCCCTAATATCACCGAGGAGTTCGTGCAGGACGATCTGGTCGGCCTCGGGGCATCGGTGGACGAGTTCCGGGACCGATTGGGGCTGACGTGAGCGAATCGTTCCGGGGCTCCATCGGACGCAAGGTGATCAGCCGAGCGTCTGCCAAGCACTTGGGCCAAGTGGCCCACCTTCTTGTCGACGCCCAGCAGAGGAGAGTCGCCGCCGTCGTCATCGGGCACGGTAAGAAGGTCCAGTTGGTGGAATGGACGCACTTGAGCGGATTCGGCCCTGACGCCGTGATGGTCGCCGACGAGAACAGCCTTCGGCCCCCGCGAGATGACCGGGAGCGAACCGCAACTGAGGGCAAGCTCGAACTCCTCGGCAAGCGAGCGCTCAGCGAACTGGGCAACGAGCTGGGCGAAGTCGATGACGTCACCTTCGACACCGACAGTGGAGCGTTGCAGGACCTGCTCATCGGCGATCGGCGGCTCCCGGCCGGGGCCCTGCTGGGCAGCGGCTCATACGCCGTAGTGCTCGACGACGACCAGTCGCCCGCAGACTGAGCACCACGGTTGCATGGAAGAGCGGTTGTTCTTTAGCGGCGTCGACGGGTCCGGAAAGTGCCTTTGACCTGCGGCCGAGTGTCGGCGAAGGCCCCGGGGTAACACTGAGAGTCCCATCCACCCCTAGTACGTTTCGGCCGATCCGTCGAAGAACATAGTTTCACTCGCGCCCACTCGAGGGTGAGTACGCCGAATAAGGCACTTCGTGTCGTTCCATTCTCGTACTGGGTGCCGCTTCGAGACGTTGGCTACGGAGACGAAGGGAGACGATTGGGCACCTGCGGTGAACCCATTGGCCGGTCGCGACGGTGTAGTTCGTGTCGTCGCGCACACGCTGGAAGATTTGGCGGGTGATCTGATGCGTGAAGGAAAAGCGAGGCAGCGTCTTCGGCTGCTTCTGACCGTCCCGAACCGGTACTGCGGCTTCCAGCCGCACCGGCCTGTTGACCTGTTAAGGGCGTGGGCGTCGAGCCTTGGAGACCATGACTGACACGCCTTAAGGGGCGCAAGGGTGTTGGGGCCACCGGGGGTGCATACTGATCATTGCCTGTGTCGTCAGGATTTGCTCCCGGACCCTGACGAATCTCTTCGACGCCACGGCCCGCCCGCCCGCATGCCGCGGAGCCGGTGCCCAGACAGAGTCGAGGATGCTATGACGCCACACGGACTGCACGGATCGTCTTCGAACCGGGATCGTCTCTGGGGTCGCGCGGTGGCCGGGTGACGGCTGACCCCACCGTCGGCCACATCGACAACCCGGGCACGGACCGCGAGCCGGTAGACGAGATTGTGGCATCGGCGCTGGTGGAGGCGGCGCCCGACGGGATGGTGATGGTAGACGAGCAGGGGCTAATCGTGCTGGTCAACCGTCAGCTCGAGAAGTTGTTCGGATACGGGCGAGTTGACCTGGTGGGGCAGCCGGTTGAGGTTCTCCTTCCCGAGGCTCTGCGCCAGGGGCATCGGGCGCATCGGACCAGGTTCGGGGCAGAGCCGCGGACGCGGGCCATGGGCGCCGGGTTGCGGCTGTCGGGTCGCCGGGCGGACGGGGCCGAGTTCCCGGTCGAGATCAGTTTGAGCCCGTTAGGCACCGATGCCGGTCTGCGGGTCATCGCCGCGGTGCGCGACATCACAGCGCGGGTTGCGGCCGAGACCGAGGCGGCACACGTCCGCAGCGTCTTGGACGGCACCGGCGATGCGGTCTTGATGTTCGACCGGGACACTCTTCAGTTCACCTATGTCAACCAGGGGGCGATCGCCCAGCTGGGTTACAGCCGCGACGAGCTGCTGTCGATGGGCCCGCTGCACATTAAACCGACGTTCAACGAAACGGAGTTCCGGGCGCTCATCGCCAGTGTCTCGCCGGGCCAGTCGCACAGCTACGTGACGGTCCACCGCCGCAAGGACGGATCGGACATTCCCGTCGAAGCGGTCCTGCAATATCCGGCCGATGACCACGGGGGTGCCTCGGAATGGATGGTGTCGATCGCCCGCGATCTGACTTTGCGGTTGGAGATGGAAGAGCGGGCCCTGGCCGCCGAACGAGACTTGGCGCTGCTCGAAGACCGGGAGCGCATCGCCCGGGACCTTCACGATCGGGTGATCCAGCGGCTCTTCGCCGCCGGTCTGGGCATCGAAGGAATGCGTAAACGGGCCGGCGACCCCGCTCTCTCGGAGCGTCTCGAGCGTGTCGTCGAGGAGCTCGATGAGACCATCCGCGAGCTTCGATCCTCGATCTTCCAGTTGACTCTCACCTCCTCCACCGACTCCCGGCGAGCCATGATCTTCGCCGTGTGCAGCGCGGAGCGGCCCGCCTTGGGATTCGACCCGCGCCTACGCTTCGATGGGCCCGTCGAGACCATCAGCGACGAATCCGGCGACCATCTTCTGGCCGTGCTGCGCGAGGCGTTGTCGAATGTTGCCCACCACGCCCAAGCCAGCGCGGTGCAGGTGACAGTCGCGGTCGCCGGGGATCTGGTCTTGCGGGTCGAGGATGACGGTATCGGCCTTCCCTCCGATGCCGAAAAGGGCACGGGCAACGGGTTGGCCAACATGGCGGCCAGGGCCGCCAAGCTGGGCGGCGCCTGCGAGATCACCACCGCTAGCCCCTCGGGGACCGTCCTCGAATGGCGCGTCCCGCAGCCCTGACAGCGTCGCGCGTCGACCCCGCAGTGCTGGACGACAGAAGCAGCCGGCGCATTCGGGTCGGGGCAGCGTGTACGCGTCGGCCTGCATGGTGGTAGCTGAACGCGCCCCGTTGGGCCGGGGGTTGGATTTGGCCGACACGGCCGCTTTGTCTCCCGCCGAGGTGCTCTCGGGCCTGGGGAGCTGTCTTGACGGGCTGTCGTCTGCTGATGTTGCGCTTCGGCTACAGGAGTTCGGGCCGAACGCTCTGGCGACGCATCGGGTGCACGCCACGGCAGTGCTGTTCCGTCAGATCCGCAACCCGATCCTGGTCCTCCTGCTCGGCGCCGCGGTGGTGTCGGGGCTGACCGGTGGAGGCACCAACGCGGTGATCATCGTGGTGATCGTGGCTCTCAGTGTCGGTCTGGGCTTCTTCAACGAGTACCGGGCCGAGGTGGCGATGGAGGACCTTCGGGGCAAGATCAGCCATGAGGCCGAGGTGCTCAGGGACGGACGGTCGTGCCGGGTCCCGGTGACGAACCTGGTGCCCGGAGACGTGGTGTCGTTGCGTATCGGCGATCTGGTGCCGGCCGACGTTCGCTTGTTGAAGGTAGACGAACTCGAATGCGACGAAGGGGTGCTGACCGGCGAATCGATGCCGGTATCCAAGTCGGCGGCGCCCGTCGCCGGCCGCCAGGCGACGGATCAGCCGGGATGCGCGTTCATGGGGACGATCGTCCATCAGGGATCGGCCGTCGGGGCGGTGGTGGGGACCGGAACCCGCACCGCTTTCGGGCGGATCGCGGCGGGCCTGACCGAGAAGCCGGGTCAGACCGGCTTCGAGGTGGGCCTGTCGCGTTTCTCGCGTTTTCTGTTCGGGGTGGCTGCCGCGCTCACGGCGTTCATCTTCATCCTCAACGTGGCGCTGTCACGACCGCTGATCGAGGCCCTGCTTTTCTCCCTGGCCATCGCTGTGGGCATCGCCCCCGAGATGATGCCGGCCATCGTGACGGTGAGCCTCGCGTCCGGCTCAAAAGCGCTGGTGGCCAAGAAGGTCTTGGTCAAGCGGCTGGTCGCCATCGAGGATCTGGGCAACATCGAGATTCTCTTCACCGACAAGACCGGCACCCTGACCGAAGGAGTGATCACCTTCGAGGCGGCCCTCGACCCCGGCGGCCAGAAAAGCGACCGCCCCCTGCTGTTCGGACTGCTGTGCAACGAAGCGACGGTCACCCAAGACGGGCCGGTCGGGGGCAACGCCTTGGACCAGGCGCTGTGGTCGGCGCCCGGGACCTCCCCGGGAGAGGAAATGGCGAAAGCGGTCGCCGGCTACCAAAGGCTGGGGGTGCTTCCCTTCGACCACGAGCGGCAGATGTCCTCGGTACTGGTCAAAGAACCGGCAGGCGGATCGCTGCTGATCGTCAAGGGCGCCCCCGAGGTCATCCTGGACCGGTGCGTGAACGTCCCCGACGGCGCCCGGCCGACCCTGGATACCCTGTTCGCCGCGGGGGCCCGGGTAGTGGCCGTGGCCGCCCGCCCGGCTGCGGGCGTGACCGCGGTCACCGCCGCCGACGAGCACGGCTTGGCGCTGGTCGGGTTCCTGACCTTCGCCGACCGGCCCAAGGCCGACGCCGGATCGTCCATCGCCCAGCTGCAGCGGCTAGGAATCGAGGTCAAGATCATCACCGGCGACAACGGCCTGGTTGCCGCCAAGGTGTGCTCAGACATCGGCGTCGACTGCGCCGGAGTCCTCTCCGGCGCCGAGGTCCAGGCCCTCGACGACGACCACCTGGCCGCCGCTATACCGGCCACGACGGTGTTCGCCCGGATCAGCCCCGAACAGAAATCGCGGATCATCAAGGTGGCCCGCCGCACCGGCAAGGACGTGGCCTTCCTCGGCGACGGCGTGAACGACGCGGTGGCCCTGCACCACGCCGATGTCGGGATCTCGGTCAACTCGGGCACTGACGTGGCCAAAGACGCCGCCGACGTGGTGCTGCTCGACAAGGACCTCGCCGTGCTGGCCGAGGGAGTCATGGAGGGCCGCCGCATCTTCGCCAACACCATGAAATACGTCCTGATGGCCACCTCCTCGAATTTCGGGAACATGTTCAGCGCCGCCGGCGCCTCGGTGTTCCTGTCGTTCCTGCCCATGCTGCCGTCGCAGATCCTGCTCAACAACCTGCTCTACAACACCGGTCAGCTGGTCATCCCGACCGACCACGTCGACCCCGAAGCCCTCGCCCGACCCGCCGCGTGGGACATGAAGTTCATCCGGCGCTTCATGTCCGTGTTCGGCCCCGTCAGCTCAATCTTCGACTTCGTCACCTTCTGGGTCATGCTCTCGCTCCTCCACGCCGGCCACAGCGAGTTCAGGACAGGCTGGTTCGTCGAGTCCATCGCCACCCAGACCCTCGTCGTCTACGTCATCCGAACCCGGCGCATCCCGTTCCTCAAGAGCCGGCCCAGCGTTCCCATGCTGTTGGTGCCGACCGGCGCCGCCGCGGTCGGTGCCGTCCTGCCCTACACCGGACTAGCACACCTGTTGGGATTCACACCCCTACCGGCCACCTTCTTCCTTCTCCTGTTCGCCATGGTCGTCGTCTACCTGGTCCTGGTCGAACTGGCCAAGACTCGCTTCTACCGCGCTCCGCACGCCCGGACACCCCGACCTGCCTCAACCCACGCCGAACGGCTCCAGCGGCGCGTCCGCCGCCGGGCGTCGCGCTACATCCGTTTCGGAACGCCAACCAATGTCACCCGAGCCAGCCGTTAGAGGGACACATGGCGTCTGTCCCGAACTCCAACGCCCTGCCATCAACCACTCCGCCCGCAGCTTCTGACCGGCCAGGTAGGGGATCCGGATGACCGGCGGCCCACGGCGCCGGACTGAAGGGGTCAGGCTCCCAGACGTGGATGCCGTTCTTGTCTCCAACGGCAAACTCGCTTCTGCGGTGTGTTGCCCGCCCGGCCGCCGGCCGTCGTACCATGGAACGGCCTATGCAACCTGAGCGGGCTTCGTCGGAGCCCAAAACCGATGTATCCACCGACGATCCGTCGGAGGATCCCTTTTCCCAGATCGACGAGATCCTCGACGAACGCAAGGAGCGACTGTTAGAGGCCTCCGATCGAAGCGCGGCGGAGGATTCCCGCCGGCTGGAGTTCCTCGACAGCTTCGCAAAGTTGTGCGACCACGTCGTACGCCCGGCGATGGAGGCCGTTTTGGTGCGGCTTCGACGTGACGGCGGAGGAGGCCTCATCGAGGAGCATCCCGGAGGCGAGCCCCGCTATCGAATGCCCCAGCTGACGCTGTGGATGTCCCTCGAAGGAGACGTCGCCGGGCACGGTCGAGAGGACCGCTATCCCTACCTCCGACTTGACGCCGACGCCACCAAAAGGAAGGTGCAGGTCGCCGAGGGCGACATGTGGCAGGGCGGCGGCACCCATTCCAGCGGACGCATCGGTTCCTGGCAGCTGTCGGAGATCACCGCAGATCTCGTCGAGCACACCATCGTGGATATCCTGCGAAGATCGGCGACCTGAGCAGGCTTGCCCGACGAAAAGGTCAGCTCAGCGGGGGAGGGGACCTCGTTGGAGATGCCTGACCGTCGCTGGCCGCGTGACCCAGAACGCGCGTCGATATCCGCCTGGGACATGCCCTTGTTCACCTCGTCATGGCGTTCATCGGCACTAGTCATGGCATTCATATGAGCATTTGCTGGCGTCACCATAAGTCGCAAACATGATGTGCATACCGTCATGCCGCGGGTTGCTGTAGTTCCCCGGCGCGGAGAATAGCGACCAGCCGGGCGGCGATCGTGGATCCAGCGATCCGCTCAGCAGGACTGTGGCGCGCAGACACTTCAGCCAGCGCGACGGCGTGGTCCGGGTCGCAAAGCAGCTGACCAGTGGTCCTGCCTTCCCACCACTGGGCGTCTCTGTGATCGGCTGCCACTTGTGTTACGGCAGGCGCGCATCCTGCCATTTCAGTCGTTTCGAATTGCCCGTCGGAGCGTCCCTCAGAGTGGCGTTGCTCTAAGGGCGGAGTGAGCGTCTCGGGGTTACTCGTCGGTGGCCGGCTACCGACGACCGCGACCGGACTGAGGTAGGCAGGAAGATGCGCCCCGACGCCATTTTGGCGATGAGCTTCTTGATCGGGAACCGTGAGCATCATCAGGTCCGTCCTTCGGTCATCTAGCCCCGGTGGTCTCGGGGTGTGTCACTTAGCAGCGGACCCTCGGTGTCACTTTCGGGTTCGCGCTGGCCGGTCATGGCTCGGGGTCAGTGCTGTATCCACTTCGGTCGGGGCTAACTGAGCCAGCGTCACGGGCCCGCCTATGAGATCTGCGGCGAGGATGTCGGCAGCACCCAGGACCTCACGTCCCGAAAGTGACCGAAGCGGTCCCTCCATCGTGTGATGGCCACACCACACGATCGAGAGGAATCGCGGAACATGGTCTTGCTCTTCGTGGACCTGCCCCACATGGACGTCGTTCCCCTGGATATCGGGCCCAGCGACCGGGCCGAGAACCGCTGGCGGGCCTACGCCGCATGCGCCGACCCCGACGATCACAGCGACTACCACGACCGCCGACGCCGACATCCACGCTGCGACACCTGCCCCGCCTCCGAGCCCTGCCTGTGGTTCGGCCTCGCCAACGAACAAGACGCCGGCTACCGATACGGCTGCTGGGGTGGCACCACACCCGCCCGCCGGGCCCGTATCGCCGCCGGCCTCGGCGACGTCGACTACCGCCAGTGGTACCGCCAGGTCGCCGCCTCCTGGCAGGCGCCCGCCGAGCGGGTCGATCGCGCCTCGTGACCCCCGCCCCCTCCCGACACCGCGCCAGGCCACTTGCGCTTACCTCACCACCACCTTCAAGGCCTCTCGTCACCAGGGCCACTACGGCCAACCAGCCCAGTCAGCTTCCGCGGCTGTCGCTGCGCGCCCGGCTTCGCCTCACGGCGGCGTGGCCGCCTATGCGGCCGGGGATTTGCTGGCGATGGGTGTCATCGGTGGCGCTCCGCCTTCGCTACGCGTCACGTCGATACCGGGTCACGCCCCAAAGGCGGCTGAGGAAGGAGGAGGGGCCGGGTTTGTGGCACTCGTCGGCTGCCCATGTTCACGCCGGCCTCGAGAGCCGGCTTCGCCTGGCCGGTGGCGAAAGCGGGCTGACCCTGGGGGCTCCGCCCCCAGCCCCCCGGCCATCTCCGCCAACATTCCCCACATATCCTATTGCGGTATGTTGGTCAACATACTACAATAGGAGGTGTTGGGGGAGTCGCCCCCGAGAAAGAGAACCAGCGCAAATGCCCCACTCCCAGCCCATCGAAGCCCCCGCCACCCTCACCGTCATCCGCTACCCCGACCCGGCCACCGAAGCGCATGGCTACGGCCCCGAACACGCCTACCCCGAGCTAGTGCTGTGCTCGATCGTCGGGCCCTCCAGCCTCCTGTTGTGGCGCCGCCTGGCCCGCGTCGCCCGCCACGCCGACGCCACCCCCGTCAGCGTCGACACGCTCGACCTGCTCGCCTCCATCGGCCTCGGCGCCAACCTGGGCAAGAACAGTCCCGGCGCCCGGACCATCGCCCGCATGGTCAGCTTCGACATGGCCCGCCAAGCCGGCCGCGGCGGCGAGCTGCTGGCCGTACGCACCGCCCTGGCCCCCGTCCCCGAGCCTCGCCTGGCCCGCCTGCCCGCCAGCGCCCGCCGCTACCACGCCCAAGTCCACCCCGCCCAGGTCCACCCCGCAGCGGTCCCGGACCGGCGGCCCGCACCCACCGCGACGCTCGCCCCCGGCCTGTTCCGCCTCGGCAAGCTGCACGCCACCCCCGCCGCCACCCGGGCCATGGCCAACACCGGCACCGACCCCCACGCCCTCATCGAGCGGCACCGCCACGGCGACTGGGGCGACGTCACCCTCCACGACGCCCTGGCCAACAACGCCGCCATCGAAGACGGCGGCCCCATCGGCTCCCTCTACGCCCTCGACGCCACCCACACCGTCACCATCACCACCGACGCCACCCGCACCGCCACCACCATCGCCGTCCCCACGGAGTCCTAGCCCCATGAGCTTGACCCTCACCGACCTGTTCTGCGGCGCCGGCGGATCCTCCTCCGGGGCCGCCGCCGTGCCCGGCGTCGAGATCGTCATGGCCGCCAACCACTGGCCCGCCGCCATCGACCTCCACCAGCACGAGCACCCCGCGGGCCCGCCACGACTGCGCCGACATCACCCAGGTCGACTTCCGCCGCTACCCCGCCACCGACATCCTCCTCGCCAGCCCCGAATGCACCAACCACGCCGCCTCCAAAGGCGTCTCCCGCAAACGCCAGCACGCCAGCCTGTTCGACACCCCCGACCCCGCCGCCGAGCGCAGCCGCTCCACCATGTGGGACGTCATCCGCTACGCCGAGCTCCACGCCCCGGCCGCCATCATCGTCGAGAACGTCGTCGAGGCGGCCAACTGGATCTTCTACCCGGCCTGGCGCATGGCCCTCGAAGCCGCCGGCTACACCGTCAAAATCTGCTCCGTCAACTCCATGCACACCGGCGCCGTCCCCCAATCGCGGGACCGCATCTACGTCGTCGCCGTCCGCCGCGGCCTCGCCGTCGACCTCGACCTGCGCCCCCTCGCCTACTGCCACCCTGCGACGAGCGACATCGACGCCTACCAGTCCTGGAAACCCGGCCGGGTGGTCGGCCGCTACCGCCAGCAATACCTGTGGCGCTGCCCCGGCTGCCACCAGCCCGTCGAGCCCTACGCCCTGCCCGCCGCCGTAGCCATCGACTGGGAACTCCCCTCCCAGCGCATCGGCGAACGCAAACGACCCCTCGCCGCCGCCACCCTGCGCCGCATCCACCTCGGCCTGCTCCGCTACGGCTACACCATCGTGGCCGGCGCCGGCCAAACCTGGGAGCGGCCCGGCAGCCGACTACGCCCGGGCCTGGCCCCTCGACCGGCCCCTCCCCGTCCAGACCGCCACCCTCCAACACGGCCTGCGCCGACCCCCGCCGAGCGCGTTCATCGCCGAGCTGCGCGGCGGCGGCAGCCAAACCAAGATGCGCCCCGTCACCCACCCGCTGGCCACCGTCGAAGCCAACGGCAACCACCACGCCCTGGTCTGCCCGCCCCTGGTGGTCGAGACCGCCCACACCGACCGCAGCCTGCCGGGTCCGCAGCGTCAGCGAGCCCTTCCGGACCATAACCGCCGACGACGACCGGCCCCTCCTCGTCGAAACCCCCGACCTCTAGCCTTCTACGTCAAAGGATTCGGCGCCGGCCTCCCCCGCGACGGGCAGATGGTCCACCCCACCACCAAACCGTTCGGCACCGTCACCGCCCAAGACCACCACGGGCTGCTCCTCCCCTACTACCGCACCGGCCACGCCACCCCCACCAGCCAGCCCATCAGCACCGTCGAAACCCGCGACCGCCACGCCCTGCTCCAGCCCGCCATCGACATCGACCAATGCCGCTTCCGCATGCTCGAACCCCACGAAGTCGGCGCCGCCATGGCCTTCCGGCCCGGCTACGGCGGCCCCGTCATGGCCGCCCTGACCAAACGGGACAAGGTCCGCGCCTACGGCAACGCCGTCACCCCGCCCGTCATGGCCTGGCTCGTCGGCCAAATCGCCCACGCCCTGCGCCTGACGCACCGCATGGCCACCACCCGCTCCACCACCGCCGCGAACTGCGGGCACGAAACCGCCAAGATCATCGCCCTACTCGGCGAACCCGAACAGAACATCGGCGCCGCCAACGGTCTCGGCTGGTCCGAACTCGACGACGCCGGCCAGCCCATCGAGACCGAGCTGGGCGACGTCGCCGACCTCAAGGCGTCGGTGTTCCTCGGCGTCTGCTCCACATGCTCGGCGCCTGTCGTCACCGTCCGCACCTGGGACGCCCCCCACTGGACCGTCGAGCACGGCCCCGCCTGGTCGACCCGCTGGACCGCACTCGTACCCGACGGCGCCGCCAACGAAGGCCAACAGGCCGTGACCGTGATCGTCGACCCCATGGACGACCTGGCCGACAACCTCGCCCAGATCGAAGACTGGCTGCGCTGGGCCGACCCCGACACCGACACCGCAGCCGACACCATCGGACAAGCCGCCGACCTGGTTGGCGACCTGACCGTCGCCCTGCGCCACGCCCTGGCCGCCTCCCCGAGCCTGCGCGCCCCCGGCGGCGTCGAACTGGGACCACTGGCCGCGCTGCCCTCCGACGCCGTCAAAGCGGCGCACGCCGCCCTGGTGGCCGCCGTCGCCGAACTTCCCCACGACAAGAACACCCCGGCCGAGCTACCCGCAACCATGGCCCTGGTGGCGAACTGCCTGGCCCAAGCCGGCTCAACAGACGCCCTGCGGCTGGCCGCCATCCTGGGCCGCGCCGGCGATCAGGCCGACGTCGGACCTCAGCGCCCGGCCGTCCAGCTCAGCGACGACGACTACGCCGCCTACCGGCGCTACGTCACCGCCGTCCTAACCGACCCCCTGCTGCGATACGCCGCCACCGGACTTTGAGCGTGCCCCCGCTACCCCGGACCCAGCAGCCGGGCGACGTCGTCCATGCTGCGCCGGCGGCGGGCCGCCGCCAGCGAGGCCGTCCCCTCCGGGGCGTCGGCATCATCGGCGGCCTCGAGCCCGTCGAGCACCGCGCTCTCCAGGTCGTCCAGATCGTCAATGTCCATTCCCCGCAGCGTACCGCCAGGCAAAATGCCCCAGTGGGACTGACCAACGACGAGCTCATCCGCCGCTACAACGCCAACGAGTCCCTCGCCTCGCTCGCCCAAGCCGCCGGCATGACCCGCAGCGGTCTCTACGAACGACTCCGACGCCTCGGCCTGCCACCCCGCATCCGGCCCGGCTCCGCCAGCGTCACCGACGCCCAGATACGCAAAGCCCTCGACCAGCACGGATCGGTCAACGCCGCCGCCAAAGCCCTCGGCGTCACCCGAGAAGCCCTCACCGCCGACGCCCAACGCCTCGGGCTGCTGGCGCCCCCGCCGGATCGCCCCGACGACCTGGCCGAGCGCTACGGCCAGCTCGGCTCGCTCGAAGCGACCGCCAAGCACTACAACACCAGCGTCACCACCGTCCGACGGTGGCTGCGCTCCCTCGGCATCGACCGCAAGCCGGCCGGCCGCCAGGCACGAGACGGCTAAACAGCCCGGCTCACCTCCCGCCGGCCCAGAGGTCCGGCCCGAGGGTCGCGATGCACGGCCCGCCCCGGTCGCCAGGCCAGGGCTATTCGCCACCGTCCTCCCGGGCCAGGAGGCGTCGGCCGCGCTCGCTCAGCACCGGCGGGCCAGACAACGGCAGGCGCACCAGGCCCTCCCCGGCCAGCCACCGCAACACCAGCTGCACCGGCTCGCCCTCGAGCAGGTACGGCGCGTTGAAGCTGCCGTCATGACCGGACGCCCCCCGCACGACCCGCCCAGCGGCGACCGCCCGCAGCAACGCCATATCACCCCGGTGGGCCAGTATCTCGCTGTCGCTGCGGACCCTTCCCCGACGTCTCGAACGCATGTTCGATCAACCTACACAGCGGCTAGGTCCAGCGCTCCTGACACGCGATATGCAGTCCAACCGGGTGGCCGAAGCCTGCGTGTTTGCCGAGCTCTGGACAGCTCTCGGGCTGGGGCGGCGACCGCAGTTCCCGGTCCCTCCGCTCAAATAACGGCTGCCCGAAGGGCGGTCGGCCCGGCATTCGCCGAGCACGATCACGAATCCCTTGGTGCTCTCCTTCGGCTACCGCAGGCAGGCGCTGGCGGCCACCGACACACGACGCCGGCCCCGAAAGTGACCGAGGCGGTCGCTCTGCTTGTGAACCCACATCACAGGGTCGAGAGGACTCACCGGAATGGCCTTGCTCTTGGGCGACCTGGCGCCCCGTCGTCGTTACCGCACATCGATCAGGCTGACGTCCGGCCGGCGGTGTGAAACCCAGGCGGCCCCCTGTGTCGGTTGCTGGTGGATGGGGGAGTGGTCCGGTCGGTCCCGGATGGCTGCGCGCTGTTCGTGTCGGCCGCATCGGGGTGGAGGCAGGGTGCTCACTTTGCCACGGCGACGGCAGGTGGCAACCCCGTCCGGTCCAAGCCGCCGCTCGCTGCGCTCTCTCCGGGTTTCCCTCCAGGGGTACCGGATCTTTCGGCCGTGCTGCCCGGCCGGCCCGAAGGCCCCTACGGGACCCGGGCCGCCGAAAGGCTCGAAACATCCTTGCCACCAGGCCTTCCCGCCGTGGCTTCGCCAGCACCAGCACCACCCGATAACAACCAACACAGAAAGGCACAACATCATGACAACCGGAAACACCGTCACCATCGCAGGCAACCTCACCCGAGACCCCGATCTCCGCTTCACCCCCACCGGCCGGCCGACCGCCAGCTTCGGGGTAGCGGTCAACAACGACTGGACCGACCAGGCCGGCGAGCGGCACGAGTCGGTGGACTTCTTCGACGTCGTGGTGTGGGGCAAGCTGGCCGAGAACGCCGCTCAGTCCCTCGCCAAGGGCCAGGAAGTCCTGCTCAGCGGACGGCTCCAGTTCCGCTCCTGGGAGACCGACGAGGGCGACAAGCGCTCCAAGGTCGAGATCACCGCCACCCACGTCGGGCCCGGCCTCACTTTCGGGACCACCGTCTTCACCAAGAGCCCCAAGGCCAGCGAGGAGGCTGCCGCCTAGCCCCCGGCGGTCCACCGCCCAGGCCCGTGAGCCCGCCAACGTCGCCGGGTTCACGGGCCTCTCGCATGTTCACCAGCTCGTCCCATTTCAAGGAGCGCCATGACCGACCGACTACCACCCACTGACCCGGCCTCGACCCGTCCGGGCCAGCCCATCAACGACGACCGCCTCCAAGGCATGTACTGGCAGAGCGGATACCAACTCGGCAGATACGACCAGCGGATCACCGACCTACAAGAGGCTCGGGTGTGGCTCTCCGAGTCTCACGACGACGCGACCGACGCCGGCTACGACGCCCGACAGCGGCAACTCGACCAACTGCAGGCCGATCTCCTCGAAGCCGAGAACGCCCGAGCCAGCCACCTCGAGAAACTCGACGAACTCATCGAGGAGTGGGAGGTTCATCGCGCCGCGGCCAACGTCGACTCCGTCGCCGACGTCTTCGAAGCTGGGGACCCCACAACCAGCAGGGATCAACCATCGGCGGGACGGGCGCCCAACCCCCCGCGGCCGGGTGGCGTCGTTCGCACCCCACGCACGCCAGACTCCACTCACCAGGCCTACCGATCCCAAGGCCCAACATCCACCTTCCGGCCACGAGTCTGACCGGGCTGGCCTTGCTGCCGGTTGGCTCCTTGCGACCGAGGAGACCGTCACACCTGGCTGGGATAATGGTCATTGAAAAGGGGTGGATGGGTGGCCGAGAACAGTGAGTCGGATCGGCACAGGAGGGCCCCTTGCGGCCGCCTCCGGGAGACTGGACGGGCGGGCCCGGATTGGGGATTCGCTCGGCTCAGCCTCGCAGCCAGCCTTGACTGCCTGGAGCGGGACCAGTTCCTGATTCTAAGACCCCCGGGCCGGCCGGCTACTACGTGCGGGTCGCCCATGGCGGCTCGGAAGGGGTGCGGGTCGAGGCGGTATCGAATCGATTTTCTCAGCGGGTCGGGGAGCGGCTTGACGCGACGGCTGAGGCTCGGCTGCGTCGGTTGGGATGGCAGCCGCCGGTTGAGGTGGGAGATGGCTCGATGAACTGGTGGCGCTGCTTCGAGAACCCTCTGCCGGTGCGGGAGATCGCCGAGCTGGCCGTCGAAGAATGGTTGGTCAAGGCGTTTGACATTCCCCGGGTCGACTGTCTGGTGTACAAAGCGTTCTTGAGGTTCGAGGGACGGACATCCTTCTTCCGACTCTTGCCGTCGAGCGGGACGCCGAGAGCTCGGAGGTTCTGACGCTGGAGGCGCAGGTTGACGAGGCACTGCGCCGGATGCTTCGAGGTCGAGGAGGTGTTCTATGACGAGGACGGGGACGTCCCCATCCGCTCGGGCGAGTCGATGCTGTACGTGCGGAAGTTCGACGCCCCCGGTCCGTGGAAGGTGTTCTGCGAGATGTTGCGGGGGATGACCAAATCAGCGAGCTTGCTCGACACGGTCAACGGAATGAGCACCGGCATGCCCTTCGCCCGGGCCATGGTTGTTGATATCGGCGTCATGATCGCGGCGGAAGTCGAACCCGGACCTGAACTTGAGCGGTCGCTGGGTCGGGCCATCGAGACGGTCGCATTGGCCGCCGACGAGTCGGGTGCCCAAGTTGCAGGAGCGCTTTGGGGGGGTCCACATACTCCACCGAGGCGCCCGTACGAACACCATCGGCCGGCTCCGGACCGTACCTATGAAGCCCGGCTGTGAGCAGGCGCGTCGAGGGACCGGTGGGTGAGCCCGGAGAACTCGTGTTAGTGCATGAGGCGGCACTGGGCGCCCCTGCTCGGTACACGGATAGCGTGGCTGGGTGATCGCTCAGAGCTCGGGGGCCGAGTTCCTCGGTCCACCGAAGGAAGGGGTCCGGGCTAGGCGGTCGAGCCAGTTTGCCTGGACGGCCGTTCCCGAGCCGGTGCTCGTCTCGCTGCTGGGTTGGATCAACCGAGCCGACGGCGCCCGGATTCGCCGCCAATCGCACGGGGAGACTGTGCTGCCCGGCTCTCGACTCGTTCGGCTCCAGACCTCAGAGATGGACGGCGGCCGACTGGTGTGGTCCGTGGCTGCGCGGTGAATCGGCCGCGGTTGCTGGAAGCGTCTGACCTCAAGCGGCTCGTCGGGCACCTCGCCAGCGATGGCCGCTGGTCGGACATCCCGGCCAGCCGCAGGGAACGGCTCAAGTGGCTACGTGAACGCAACCTAACCTCAGGACGATACGTAAGGCCCTTCTGGGCCAGTTCCGCCGTCGTTACCGGCTGGCGGGTGAAACGACCCGATCGGCTAAAAGAGGACCCAGTGGTTCGAGCTTGCTCGAACTGAAGAGTTCGGGGGCGCCGGCGACGATCACTCGAGTACCCGCACCAGGAGCGAGCCTGGCGGGCTATGACCGCCGACATCAACCTGCGGGGCGCAGGGCTAGCGGCGGCCGGATTGATCGTCTTGCCGACAGGGGCCGGCAAAACCGAAACGGCGGCCCGGTGGGTCGTCAGAGAAGCGCTCGGCTCGACGCCGCGCATCCGAGTGCTATGGATCGCGCACGAACGCGGAGCTCCTGCAACAGGCACTCGGCGCTCTCGGGCGCGCCGTGGCTGAACTGCCGGTCGGCGAGACAATCAGGTCCCACGTTTTTCCACAGCGACGCCGACCCGACCACGCTCCTGGCGGACCCGGACATCGATCTGGCGTTCGTGACGAACGCCTCTGTTGGCGGTCGGCTCGACGCGGCCAAACGGCAGCGTCTTCTCGCCTTCCTCGCCGAACCGACAGTCATCGTGATCGACGAGGCCCATCACGCCGGAGCCTCCAGCTATCAGCAAATCCTCGAGATTGGTAACGCTGCCAGCACCGTCCGGGCGGTAATCGGACTGACGGCCACCCCCTGGCCTACGGGGGCACGGGCCGAGGCCACGTTCCGCTCGACGTTCCCGCGTCGGTTCATCGAGCTTTCTCAGGAGACCCTGATCGGCGACGGGATCCTGGCCCGGCCGATACATCCACAGCGCTACCGGGCAAATCATCGCCTGACCCAGGAGGAACTGGTCGAGACCCAGCGGCAGCGACGATCTGGCCCCTTCAGCACGCCAGACACGTTTTGACAACCGTATTCTGGAACCAGTTGGCAGCCAGCCTTTGGTCGGACCGCAAAGACCTACTACAGGAAGACGTTGGTTTTCGCCGCTGACCGCCAACACGCCGACAGTCTCGGCCGGGCGTTTGCTGGACTGGGCGCGGAAGTGAAGGTCCTGCACGGCAACAGTGGCGAGGACCGCTCCGACGTTGACTACGGTCTCCGGCCGAAGCGGCGGTTCGGTGATCCTGGTCTCGGTCAACATGCTCTCCGAGGGCGTGGACCTTCCCGACGCACGTACCGCCGTGCTCGCCTGCCCGACCGCTTCGCGTATCCGGCTCCGCCAGATGATCGGGAGAGTGCTGCGAGGTCCGGCGTCGGGAGGTGACCTCGACGCGGACGTCGTCTACCTCCAAGACGTCTGGGCGAACTTCGCCGACATCTCGAGCCCGCGGACGTGATCGAAGGCGAGTACGAGGAGCGGGTACGGACCGGCCTGGTTCTGAGGAGGCGTTGAAGCCCCTGTCCGGCCTGCCGAGCTCCGCCGTCGCCGAGGCGGCCCGACAGTTCGGCGCCGCCTGGCAACACGACCAGGAGATCCGGATAGGGCGGGGTTCGGCCAACACCGTTGTTGACGCCGCGATGGTCGGCTATTACCAACCTCGGGGACCGCAAGGTTCCCGTGTTCAAAGCTTCATCCAGGAGACCGCCTGGCAGGAAACCATCG
The DNA here is from genome assembly GCA_963851245.1 of uncultured Acidimicrobiaceae bacterium. Lineage (GTDB taxonomy): Bacteria > Actinomycetota > Acidimicrobiia > Acidimicrobiales > Palsa-688 > CAWKOH01. The sequence goes on from CAWKOH010000002.1 coordinate 733,997, forward strand.
GTGCCTCAGCTGAGGACATGGGAGCATCGCTGTTGAGCACGCGTTCGACGACATCTCAGAGCCACGCCCAAGCCGGCGAATCGTCGAGGCGGTTGTCTCCTACTGCCGGAGCAGCAAAGCCTCCTTATCGCCCGGGTCGACCCGACCACAACGCCCGCGGCAGTGGCTGCAGAGCTTGACGACGGGACTGCCCGAACCTGGGCCGAACGAGCTGAAATGCTGCAAAGGTCGTGGTCGGAGAGCCTCGCCCGCCGGCAGTACCCCGATTTCGAGCAGTTCGCTGACACGGTCAAAGATGCTGAAGCCCGGCGCCATCGACCCCGAATCTCCGAGAATCAGGTCGGCCCCCCCGACGCAATGCCGGTGACCTGCCCAAACTGCGAAGGATGAGCAAGCCGCAGAGATGGGAGACCTCAAGCGGGTGTTCGATCCGGCCGAGAGCGACGCCCGCCTCCCGCCGACCCTGGTAGGCCGACTGCGGCGGCCGGCGGTCCAATATCGAATGGAGCGAGAGGCCGAGCCGGTTAAGCAAGCCGCGTGACTGGACCGCCGGCCTGAACGCCGGATCGCCCAACCCCGCATCAGTCGTCAACGTCCTCTACCGGACGGACCGCAAGGTTGTGACCGACCAAATGCTCGATAGTATCTGATCTGGCACGAGGTCGTCCACCACCTACTGCACGCTCCACGGCCACGACCGGCTCTTTCGGGATCTTGAACAACGTTGGTTGGACGCGGCCTCGCTCGACGCGCAGTGGGACAAACTCGGCGACCGATTTTAATCTGGACCCCGCGGTCTATCGATCCTGACCAGCAACTGCTCACGGATTCGGGTCCGGGGCGAGGTCCGGTCCCAGGCCGATCGTGTGCGAACGTCTACCCGTCTGGGTGCTACGAAGAAGAGCAACAACCCGGCCACGGGCCGTCATGGGCTTCGGGCCACTCCGACAGATGTCTCATCGTCTCTGCATTGACGGGTGGTGGGGGAGCGCCGGGCGGATCGGATCTCGCGTGGGCTTACCCCGAGCAGCTCGGCGGTCTGCGCTTCGCCGATCGCGTCGGCCACCGCGACCAGGGCGGTATGGACCGCGGCGGCCATGGGGACGGCGTCTTGTTGGGCCTGGAGCACTTTGGCGTCGGCTGCCGCCTTGGCCTTGGCGATGGCTTCGACGCCGGCGGCGCGGACCTTGTCGATCTTCGCCTGGGCTGCTTCGGCGGCGCCGACGGCTTGGAAGTAGGCGGTGATGAGGGTTTCTTGCTGGTTGCGTTGGGTGCGCAGAGCGGCGATCGCTTGTTCGGCGTCGGCTGCTCGGATGACCCGGGCACTCTTGGTTGAGGTCATGGCTGACGGTACATCCGGGCTGTGTCGACTCTCAGGAGCTTGGCCCTGTGGATTAAGCGGCGACGCGTCGATCGACGGAGAATCGAGCACGGTCGATGGCGTGGTCCTGGTCGACGGAGCGGACCTGGACGAACGTCAGAAGCTGAGGCGTAGCGTGGATGGCATCCGATCGAGTTGAGACGACGAGCGTGGGACTCGATCGGAAGGCCAGAGGCCAGAAGCAGCGAGCGGTCGACGAGCAGTGTGAGAGCAGGAGCAGTGTCGACGGCTGGAGGTTCACAGACCACACACCCTTGCATCATGATGAGATCGGGGTGTTGTTGAGGATCGCACCCGAACGCCAGGCAGGTAGAGGTGTGACTCCCTGAAAGTGACATTCCGGGTCTCTCGGCCTGTGAACCCGACAGCACGTGGTGGAGAGGACTTGTCGAATGGGGACCCGGACAGCGACCAGTGGCCGATGTTGAGTATCGGGACGATCACCGCGGGGGCGGGCTATCAGTACCTGACCAGTGAGGTGGCCAGCGGGGCGGAGGACTATTACATCCGGGCTGGGGCGGGCTCGGGTGAGGCGCAGGGATGGTGGCTGGGCGGGCAGCGACAGGCGTTCGGGGTGCACGGCGAGTTGGTCCGCGAGGAGCAGATGAAGGCGTTCTTCGGCACCAAATCTGACCCGGAGACGGGCGAGCGGCTCGGGGCCAAGTTCCGGATCTATGCCACGGTGGCCGAGCGGCTGGCCAAGGCCGAAACCGAACATCAGGGCTGGGTCGAAGCCGATCTGGCCACCCGGGCGGCGGCGTTGCAGACCGCCGGGGCCAGCGAGGAGCGGTGGGCGGAGAGCCTGGCCGCGCACACGGTGGCCGCTTCGGAGCGGTGGGAGAAGACCCGGCTGAAGATCGAGCGGGCGGGGGAGCGCAACAGTGTGGCCGGATATGACCTGACGTTTTCGGCGCCGAAATCGGTGTCGGTGTTGTGGGCGTCCGCGCCCGATGCCGCCGCCCAGGGCACGGTCCGGGCCGCCCATCACGAGGGGGTCCGGGCGGCCATGGCGGTCCTGGAGCGCGACGGGGCGTTCGTGCGGCGGGGCCGCAACGGGGTACGCCAGGAGAAGGTGTCAGGGGTGCTGGCCGCCGCGTTCGATCATCGCACCAGCCGGACCGGCGACCCGCAGATGCACACCCATGTGGCCGTCCTGGCCATGGCCAAAGCCGCCGACGGGCGGGTGTTGGCCCTGGATGGCAGGGCGATCTACGGACTGTCGGGGGCGCTGTCGGCCATCTACGACTTCTATCGGGACAAGGCCATGATGCGGGAGTTGAACGTCCGCTTCGAGGTCAACGAGCGGACCGGGGTGCGCGAGATCGCCGGCGTGCCGGGCTCTCTGCAGGAGTTGTGGTCGTCGCGGCGGGCGCAGATCACCCCCCGGGTGGAGGAGCTCAAAGCCCAGTACCTGGCCACCCACGGCCGCCAGCCGCCGCCGGAGATGGTGGCCAAGATGGCCCAGTGGGCCACGCTGGACACCCGCCCGGCCAAAGGTGAGCCGGAAACCAGCGAGGAGCTGTTCGCCCGGTGGCGGGCCGCCGCATCGGCGTCGACGGACACCGACCTGGCCGAGGTGTGGGCCGCCGCGGTAGGCCGGGAATGGCTGGCCCCGGCGGCGGCCCAGACCGACCAGCAGATCGCCGAGACGGTCATGGGGCGCCTGGAGGCGGAGAAGGCGACCTGGACGGTACCGAACGTCATGCAGATGGTGTGGCAGGTCATGGAGCGCGACCCGAACACCACCGTCGGAGGAGGACGAGGCCCGGGCGGCCCGGGTCGTCGACGCCGTGTTGGCCCGCGACGACGTCCTGAAGCTGACCCCGTCGCTGGGGTTGGATCTGCCCGCCAGAGCTGGTCAGAGAGGACGGCGAGGCGGTCTACCAGGTGCACATGGCCGGGCGGTACGCCACCCACTCGGCGGTCAACGAGGAGCAGTACCTGGTGGCGCGCTGTCGGTCCAGAACCACTGCGGCGGTCCCGGTCGACCGGATCGAGACGGCGATCGCCGCCGCCGAGGGGCCGGGATTGTGCGACGATCAGGCCGCGGTGGTGCGCGGCGTGCTGGGCTCGACCGGCGCGGTGAACGTGATCGTGGGTCCGGCCGGGACCGGCAAGACGACCACGATGCGGGTGGTGTCGAACGCGTGGCAGGCGAACGGCGGCAGCGTGCTGGGGTTGGCCCTGTCACAGACCGCGGCGAACGAGCTGGCGGCCGCCACCGGCGGGCGGGCGGAGAACATCGCCAAACTGCTGTATGAGACCCGACGCATCGACCCCGAAGTCTTCCCCGGTCACGCAGCCAGGTGGGGGCTGCGAAGCGGGCCAGCTGGTGATCATGGACGAGGCCGGGATGACCGACCGCCAGGCGATGGTGGCGGTGGCCCGATTGTGCGAGCAGGCCGGGGCCAAGCTGGTGTTGGTCGGCGATCATGAGCAGTTGGAGTCGCCCGAAGCTCGGGGGGCGATGCGGTTGATGGCCAGGGTGGCCGAGACCTTCGAGCTGGGCCGGGTGCACCGTTTCGTCAACGACTGGGAGCGCGACGCGTCCCTGCGGTTGCGGGCCGGTGACGTCGAGGTTCTCGACGAGTACGCGGCCCATGGCCGCATCTACGGCGGCACCGTCGAGGCGAACGAGCATCGAGCCGTCCGTCTGGCCCTCGCCGATCACCTCTCGGGCGGGCGAGTGTTCATCTTGGCCGGGACCAACGAGCGGGCCGCCCGGGTGGCGGGACTGTTCCGGCAGGGGCTGGTCGCGCACGGCCTGGTCGAGGCTGGCGGGGTGCGCCTCGGCGACGGCAACCTGGCCGGGGTCGGGGACCGGATCGTGTGCCGAACCAACGACCGGACACTCACGACCTGCCGGGGAAGTTTCGTGACCAACCGGTCGGTGTACGAGGTCGTGGCCCGCGACGGCGGCGGGGTGTTGACGGTGGCGGTGGTCGACCCGGCCACCGGGATGGCCGACCGCGGCGACTGGGTCGCCCTCCCAGCTGCCTATGTGGCCGGCCAACGTGGTGCTCGAGTACGCCGGCACCACCCATGCCGCCCAAGGCGGCACCCGGTGCGCGTCACACGCCCTGATCTCCGAGCGCGACAGCATCAACAGCGTCTATGTGGCCATGACCCGCGGCAGGTATTCCAACGTGGCCCATGTCGACTCGGAAGTCGAAGCCGGCCAAGACAGCGAGCCCCGGGCCCAAGACCCAGTTGCTGTACTAGCCCGCATCCTGGGCCGGGAGGACAGCGCGGAGGGCGTCTCGGCGCTCGAAGCCCGAGACCTGGAGGTCGAGAAATCCAAGAGCCTGCGGACCCTGTTCCCGATCTGGCAAGACCTGGAAGGCGAACACGTCAAGGCCCGCTGGCTGGCCAGTCTCAGCGCCGGAGCGGGGCATCAGCTTCGCCTCCCGGCTGACCGGCTCGCCGGCTTGGCCCACCCTGGCCGCCCGCCTGGCCGACATCGAAGCCTCCGGCGGCGACCCCCAAATGGCGCTGAACGGCTGCGGTCGATGTTCGGGGTCTCGGCGACGCCGTGGACCTGGCCGCGGTGCTGCACCACCGCCTGCAAAGCCACACCGCCGTCGGCGGAGCAGGACGGCCGGCTACGTGCGCCGTTCTCCACCCAAGACCTGGGCGACACGACGTACGCGCCGGCGATGCGACAGGTCGCCGCAGCGGATGGACCAGAGGATCGTCGAGCTGGGCGAACGAGCCGCGCAGAACCCTCCGGCCTGGGCTGCCGCGCTCGGGCCGGTCCCGGCCGATGCGGTGGGCCGGATGGAATGGACCGACCGGGCCGCCGCTGTCGCCTCGTATCGAGAAGCGTTCGGCGTCGAAGGCGGCGACCCGATCGGCGAGGCGCCCCCGCCGGCCCGGCCAGAAGCACGCCGCTGGTGGAACCAAGCCCGAGAGGCCCTCGCCGGCGACCGGCCGCTCGTACCGTGGGCTAGTGACGTGGAACTGGCCGAGCGGGCCGCCGCCGGGGACCAGGCGGAGATGGAACGTCCCGAGCCGGCCCGCTTGGAGGAGGCGGCCAAGACCGAACGCGACCGACGCGCCGAGCTCTCCTTC
>CAWKOH010000003.1:0-693056 GCA_963851245.1 uncultured Acidimicrobiaceae bacterium
TCGGGGTGGCTAAGAGGCGGAAATGGTCTCTGCCTCCGTGACACTGGGGGCGCTGATCGTAGGGCCAATCCCCGGGGCCATCAGTGTGGGCCTGCTTGCCATCTTCAGCTCGCTACGGAAGCTCACCCTCGAGCGATCCGTAACACCTGGAAGGGGATAAGCAAGATCCTCAGTTCGGCGCCGAGGCTCGACAGCCTGGTGCACCGACTGAACCACTTCGTGGATCTGGCCATTCAGTACTGGTGGATCACCGTGCTGGTCCTTGTCATTTTGACGACGCTCTGGTTCACGCTCCTGGGTTGGGTCGTCCTCGGAGCTGTGCTCGAGCGGCTGAACCGGGTGCGGGCCACCGACCGAATCGACACCAGGCCGACGAACGACCCGGTTGGACCGGTGCCGGTGTCGCTTCATGGCGTCCACTTCCGTTATCCCGGTGCGGCGAGGGAAGCTTTGACGGACGTATCCCTCGACATTGGCATGGGCGAGCTCATCGCCTTGCTCGGGGACAACGGATCCGGCAAGTCCACCCTGGCCCGCCTCCTGGCCGGTCGGGCCCCGACCGAGGGAGAGGTCGTGAGACCCGGCGATGCCGGTCTCGGACGCGCAGGTGGGACGGCGATGATCATGCAGCACCCCGAGACCAGGTTCTCGGAGTGCGTGTCGCCGACGATGTCGTCTGGGGGCTGCACGACGGTCACGGCGTGGACGTTCCGGGATTGCTCGATTCGGTCGGTTTGAGCGGTATGGAGGAAAGAGAGACCTCTACCCTCTCCGGTGGGGAGTTGCAGAGGCTGGCGGTAGCGGCCGCCTTGGCCCGCCGGCCTGCTTTGCTGATATCCGACGAGTCGACGGCCATGGTTGACGAGGAAGGCCGGCGCCTCCTGACCGCTCTCCTCCGGGACCTGCCCAGCAGTCGTCGGATGGCGGTGGTCCACGTGACCCATCGTCATGAGGAGGTCGCCGCTGCGGACCGGAGTTTCCGCCTGGCGGCAGGCCGCCTGGTGACAGCCCCGGCCGAGAACGGTTCGGTCGGCCCGAGTCCCAACCGTCTCGACGATCACGCCGGTGCCGGGCAGAGAAGCGACCCGAACCCGAAGGCCCCAGTTGGTGAAGAGCGGCCCCGTTTCGAACCCGCCCGTCTGGAGCTGCTCGACGTGGGCCATACCTACATGGTGGGGAGTCCCTGGGCCCAGCCCGCCCTCCACGACATCAACTTCGCCATCGAACCCCAGGACGGAGTCCTCATCGTCGGCGGGAACGGCTCGGGGAAGTCAACGCTGGCGTGGATCATGGCGGGCGTGTTGAGACCCAGCCGCGGCGAATGCCTGCTTGGTGGCCGACCCATTACCAGCCAGGTGGGCTCGGTCGGCCTGGCGTTCCAGCACGCCCGGCTGCAGCTGCAGCGGACCACCGTGGGGTCCACATTCGGGCTGCGGGCGCTCCGGACGACGAGGCGGTGGCGGCCGCCCTTTCAGCGGTGGGGTTGGCCACGGAGGAGTTCGTTCCTCGCCGGATCGAAGAGCTAGCGGGGGCCAGCAGCGTCGGGTGGCCCTCGCCGGCATCTTGGCCCGGCGCCCCTCACTCGTCGTCCTCGACGAACCGCTGGCGGGGCTCGACGAGCCGGGCCAGGACGCCCTCCTCGACGTGCTCGCCTCCCTTCGGCACCTTCAGGGCCTGTCCATCGTGGTCATATCGCACGATCTCGGCGGCGTGGATCGGGTGTGTGACCGGGTCGTGGAGCTCAAAGGCGGGCGGATCGTGGCCGACCGGACCAGGACGGGGACATCCTCGTGCTGAGCTCGCCACCCCGCCGCCGCGCCTCCACCGATCGGGACGGTGGGCGCACCGACAAGACCGATGCCAGTGCCGGCTCGCGACCGCAAGTCGGCTCGGATAAACCTTCTGCGGGAGATCAAGGTGGACTCGCCCGTCCACCGGTTGTGGGCGGGGACCAAGCTGCTCGCGGTGGCCGGCATGAGCGTCGACCCTGTCCTATTTCCCCTCGTGGGGCTGCATCGGCGTGATGGCAGTTCTGCTGCTCATAGCAACCCAGCTGGGCCGCATACCGTCTGGGGCCTGGCCCCGACCGCCGTTCTGGTTCTGGATGACCCTTCTGGTCACTGGCGCCCTGGCTTCGATAGCAGGAGGTTCGCCCCACGTCACGGTGGGAGGGGTGGTGCTCGGTCTCGGGGGCCTGGACTCCTACTGCCGCTTCGTGTCGGTCGGGATCCTTCTCCTCTTCGCCGCCGCCGTCATGGGCTGGACCACGCCTCTCGCGGAGATCGCCCCGGCGGTAGCTCAGCTGATGGGACCGCTCCGGCGGCTGCGGGTGCCGGTCGACGAGTGGGCCGTGACCGTAGCTCTCTGTGTCCGGAGCCTCCCGTTGCTGATGGGGGAGATGCGGACTCTCGTCGCGGCCCGGCGGTTGAGGCCACCGCCACCCCGCCCCGGGCGCAGCGTGCTCGAGCGCTGGCTGGACGAACTGGTAGACCTTCTCGTCGCCGTACTGGCGGTTTCGGCCCGACGATCCGGCGAGCTGGCTGAGGCGATCAGCGCCCGAGGTGGAACCGGCCTGATCGCGGCTCGGGTCCGTAAGCCGGCTTGGCGCGACGGCATCGCCATGCTGCTGGTGGCCGGAGTCTGCTACGCCGCGACTCTCTTCCCGGGCGGCTGAGCTCACGGGGTGGTCGTGACCACGCCCGCCGCACCCGTCAACGAGTTCCCCAGGTTGGCTCCCACCACCAGGCTGAGGGCCGCCCACTCCCGGGGGGTCAGGTGCTGGCCCAGAAGGACGAGCCCGGCCGCGGTAGCCACGGCCGGATCGAGACTCAGCATGACGCCGAAGGCCCTCGGTGTGACCTGGCGCAACGCCAGCAACTCGAGGCTGTAGGGCACCACGGAAGAAGAGCACCGCGACCAGCGCGCCGAGGGCGAGCACGTCGGGATCGAGGAGATGAGAACCTCCCGCCACGATCCCGACCGGCAGGATGGCGATCGACCCCGCCACCATGGCGATGGTCAGCCCGGTTAGGGCGTCGAAGCGCCGGCCGGTCTCTTTGCTCAGCAGGATGTAGGCGATCCATCCCAACCCGGCCAATCCGGCCAGGGCCAGACCGACTGGATCCAGGTGGTTTCCTGTCCCCGACGCGAGCAGGGCTACGCCCGCCCCGGCCGCGATCGCCCAAACCGCGTCGGTCAGCCGGCGCGATCCGATGAGAGCCAGAGCGAGGGGTCCCGAGAACTCCACCGTGACCGCCACGCCGAGGGGGATGCGGTCGATGGCCTCGTAGAAACTGAGGTTCATACCCGCCAAGGCCAGACCGAACAGGACGGCGACCTGAACATCCCTGGCCCGCTTGCCGGCGAGGGCGGGGCGGGGACGTCTGAGCAGGAAGGGGATGGAAAGAAGGAGAGCGGCGATCACCAACCTCAGCGTCACCGCTCCGGCCGGGCCGACCCGGTCGAACAGACGGGTGGCCAGGGCGGCGCCGAACTGCACCGAAACGGCACCGGCGCCGACCAGCGCCAGCGCCGGTGGGCGATCCAGCTGCGGTCGTCGGCTCACCAACCGATGGTACGGCGCCTTTCGCGCCCTGTACCGGGTGCCCGGGGGCCGGGTGCCAGGGGACCGGGGTGGCGGCCGGGCCTTGCGGGCCCCTCGATGGCCGCCCGCCGGGCCGCCCGGAACTGGTCGAGGCTCCACCAGGGCCGGAGCACCACCTGCTCCGGTGGCTGGGACCCGGCCAGGAGAATGGCGGTACCCGGCTTCTGCTGGCTCACGGCCTCGACGGGGAGGCGGCGCTGACGTTGGTGCGACCAGGTCACCGTCTCAGCGCCCCCTTGCCCCGTCCACCACGGCGCCCGGCTCACGCTCCTCGCCGGCACGTCGATCTCGCCTCCGAGGCGCGACACCAGCTCCAGGGTGGACAGATCCCCGATGCCGGGTAGCACGACCTTGGTCCCGAAAAGGGAAAGGAAGCCGTCTGCCGCCGGCCCCCACCGGACCCGGGCCTGGGACAGGTCTTGCAGGCAGGCCAGCGTGAGCACCCCCTGGCTACCGCCCTCGCTGACAAGAGCGGGAAGGTCTGGCATCGGGGCGATGTTGGCCAGCTCGTCCAGCACCAGACTCAGAACTGGTCGGGCCGAGGCGGCCGGCCAGGCGGCGTAACAGCCGGCCCGAGCCTGTTCGACGAAGGCCACGACGATCGGGGCCACCAGGTCCTGATGGCGCGCCGATGCGCAGATATAGACGGTATCGGATGTGTTGATCAGTGCAGTCGGGTCGAAGTTGACCGCCGCCGAGTTGTCGAGAACCGCGTCAGACCGATAGGCAGCAAGGATTCCCGCCGCACTGGACCAGATGCCCGACTGCTCCCTGGGGTCGGTAGCCGCTATCCCGGCCAGGACGTCCGACGCCAGGTCGACACCGTGCCCGGCCAGCACCGCCTGGGGGATTCCAGATCCTGCCTGAGCACCCATCTCACGACAACTTCGATCCCGCTCCCGGCCATGTGGGCGGCGTGGAGCAGGGGGGCTAGGAGGGCCTCCGCCCGTTCGGTCCAGTGGGCCGATTCCCCCCGGCGGCCGGCCGGACGAGCTGCTCGAGACATCGCGGCCGCCAGGACCAGCGACTCGTCCCAGGTCGCGGCCGCCGCGACAGGGGACCATCTCAGGCGGGTGATTCCGGGCGGGCACGGCACGGTGCCGGTGGGATCGAACAGCCAGCAGCGGCCCACCTCGGACCGGGCCGCCACGGTCGCAGCCAGGAGGTCGGGCTTGGTCGAGGTGGCGATCACCGGCCCGGGCGCACAGAGGACGTTCGGTATGGCGATAGTGGTTGTCTTTCCCGATCGGGGCGGCCCCAACACCAGGACGGCCTGCTGGGGGGCGGCCAGGACGAGACCGCCGTTCGACGTGCCCAGGTAGAGGCGCCCACCCCACTGGGCCAGGTGCTCTCGAAGTCGCGTCAGATCCGATTCCGTCAAGGGTGGATCACCTCCCTCCCACCACCCCACGCCGGGGGTGCCAGCCGATGGCGTGCGAGGGAAGCCAACGGGAGCGTAGCGGGTATAAATGGCGTATGGCGCCGCAACTGCTACCGGATCAAGCCATCGCCGACGCGCTGACCACCCTCCAGTGGAATCGAGACGGCGACGAGCTGGAGAAGACGGTGACTCTTAAGGACTTCGCTGCTGCTCTTGCCTACGTGAACGAGGTGGGAGCCCTGGCCGAGTCCCACAACCACCACCCCGACATCGCCATCTCGTGGAACAAGGTCACCCTACGGTTATCGACCCACTCGGCCGGCGGACTGACCCAGCTCGACCTCGACCTGGCACAGGCGATCGACCCCCTCGCTTCCTGACCGCATGGCATCGGGGCGGCGAGACAAAGGGCGTTTTGCCCGTAACCTTTACCCATGCCGTCGCTTTGCCTTCTGACCGTCCACGCCCATCCTGATGACGAGGCCTCCAAGGGAGCGGGCACGGTGTCCCGGTACCACTCCGAAGGGGTGCGCACCGTGCTCGTCACCTGCACGGGCGGGGAAGCGGGCGACATCCTCAATCCGGCCATGGACAAAGAGGGCGTGCGGGAGAATTTGCCTGAAGTGCGCCGGGAGGAGTTAGAGCGGGCGGCCGAGATCATCGGGTACGACGAGGTCGTCATGCTCGGATACCGGGATTCGGGTATGCCTGACACGCCGGCCAACACCGATCCCCGCAGCTTCGCCATGGCCCCACTCGACGAGGCGGTCGGAAGGCTGGTGAGGGTGATCCGGCGAACCAAGCCTCAGGTGATCGTCACCTATCCCAAGGACCAGAGCGGGTATCCCCACCCGGACCACCTGCGGGTCAACGAGATATCGGAGGTTGCTTTCGACGCAGCCGCGGACCCGGACCGCTACCCCGAGGCGGGACCGGTCTGGCAGCCCCTGCGCCTGTGCTATGTAGCCTGGTCGGTCAAGCGGATGCGGGCCATGTACGACAAGTTCGTCGAAATGGGCATCGAACCCCCGATATCCGACGAGCGGCTGGCGCGACTGCTGAAGGCCGAAACCAGCGACCACGATCAGGCTGAAAGAAAACCGGCCCGGCCCCGAATCGTCATCGATATAAACGGTCACAATTCCGTCATGCGTGACGCACTTCTCGCCCACGCGACCCAGGTGGACCCCAGCTCACCCTGGTGGTTCGGCCTGCCGCCCGACGTGGCCGAGTCGGTCTATCCCTACGACGAGTACGAGGTGGTGCGGGACCTGACCGGGCAAACGGACCCGGCCCACGATCTGTTCGCTGGTGTCGACGCGGTCGCCTTCCGCTGATGGCTTCGTGGCTGAGCCAGGAGTGGGCTGAAGAAGCCGCCGGCCTCACGGCCCACCTTCCGCCCATACCCTATGCTTCGGGGTCCATCTCGCTTACCGTTAGCGGAGGGTCCCGCAAGGAGGTTCACTTCCACTGGGTGTACGAAGATGGCGTGGCGGCCGTCGGTGCACCGGGCCCTCAGCCGGACGCGGACCTGGTCCTGACCCTGGCCGCCCCCGACGCAGTGCAAGTCTTCTCGGGCGCGGTCGAACCGAGCGTGGCGTTCATGCGGGGGCGGCTCAAGGCCGCAGGTGACGGGGGCCTCTTGCTCGGGTTCCTGGAATCCACCAGGTCGGACACATTCGAAACCTGGCGAAGAGGCATGGCCGGCCTGGCCGGCGAGACGTCGGCGGCTCCGACTACTTAGGTGTCATCCGGCGGGCAGGCCGGTTCCGAAGGAGCAGACAACATGCCTCGTGCCCTGACCGATGTCAGTGACGCCGCGCTCGTGGTGGCCATCGGTCGGTGGCACGAGGACGCCCTGGCCGAACTGTTCCGAAGGCACGCCGGAGCGGTGTTCGGGCTGGCCCGCCGGGTTCTCGGCGACGCCGTGCGGGCGGAAGAGATCGTGCAGGAAGTGTTTGTTCGACTATGGAACCAGCCGGAGCGATTCGACCCCGAGCGGGGCTCGCTGCGCTCCTTCCTTCTGGCCCAATCCCATGGACGGGCGGTGGACGTCCTGAGGTCCGACAGCGCTCGGAGGGAGCGCGAGGAAAGTGACGCCCGCAAGGCGGCCGAAGCCGGCTATGACGTGGAGCGCGAAGTGTGGGACCTGGCTGTCGCCGAATCGGTGCGCAAAGCGGTCCACACCCTCCCCGAGGATGGGCGCAGGGCCATCGAGCTCGCCTACTTCGGCGGGCGCACCTATCGGGAAGTGGCGGTGGCGCTTGGCGCACCCGAAGGCACCGTGAAGAGCCGAATACGCTCGGGCCTCAAGCGGCTACGCGTTTCACTGGCGGACACTGCAGTGGGGACGGCATGGCGCGACTGATGAGCCACGAGGAAGTGGCGGAGTTGTTGGGTGCCTACGCCCTCGACGCCGTCGACCCAGAGGAAGTGGTCGCCATCGAGGCCCACCTCGAGTCTTGCCCCCGGTGCAGAGACGAGTTGCGCAACCACCGTGAGGTGACGGGCCTGCTTTCCTACGCCGGCCAGGAGGCACCGGCCGGACTCTGGGACCGGGTCATGGGCGAGGTGCGCGGTGAGGGGACGGCCCCGGTCAGTTCGCGACCAGCGGTCATCTCGCCCGCGGAGGGTCACCGCCGGCGGGAAGGGGCTAGAGGGTGGGGGCGTTGGATCCTGCCGGTCGCGGCGGCTGCGGCCGCTGTAATCGTGGCCCTGCTCGCTGTCCAAGTGGCTCGACTGCAGAACCGGACCGACCATCTGAGCCACGAGCTTTCGCTCATGGCCAATCAGCCCACGATGGCCAATGTGGAGGCGGCGCTGGCCGCACCGGGCGCCCGCCGGGTGACCCTCCGAGCGGCTACCGGTTCGGCCTCCATTGAGGCGGTGATCCTGCCGAACGGCACCGGATACCTCTACGACTCAACCCTCACCCCGCTTGCGGCGCGGCAGTCATACCAGCTGTGGGGTCAGTCGGGACAGGAGCTGATCTCCTACGGGCTCATCGGAGCCAACCCGGCTCCAGTCACCGCTTTCCGCGTCGGCCGACCGGTTCAGGCCCTCGCCATTTCGGCGGAGTCTGCGGGCGGGGTGGTGGCGCCCACCCATGCGCCCGTGGTGTCGGGCGGGGTTACCTGAATCGGCCCGCTCACGCTAGATGGCAGTCACGCCCTCGAGGCGAAGGAGGGCCACCTTGTTCTCCAGCCCCCCTCCGTAGCCGGTCAAGGAGCCGTCGGCACCTATCACCCGGTGGCAGGGCACGACGATACCGATGGGATTGGCTCCGACCGCCGACCCGACGGCGCGGCTGCCGTTTGGCTGGCCGATGTCGGCCGCGATCCGGCCGTAGGTGGTGGTCGTTCCGTACGGGATTGTCATCAGGGCCCGCCAAACCTGGAGCTGGAAGTCCGTGCCCTTCGGTCGCACGGGCAGGGAGAACACCTCCAGATCGCCCTTGGCGTAGGCCTCCATCTGAGCGGCCGCTTCCTGTATAGGCTTGCCGTCGTGAATCCACTCCGGTGGACGGTTGGCGCCGGGATGGAGCGGTCCGAACCAGACATGCACGAGGGCCTGGCCGTCGCTTACGAGGAGGATGTCAGTCTTGCGATCGCCGATCGAGATGGTGATTTCGTCCCAGTACCTGGTGGCCCGGTCGGTCTCTGGCGATGCTGGGAGGAATGGCGACGCTGGTAGGAATGGGGAAGTGGTGTTCATGTCTCTCCTGAGTCAGATGGTTGGATGGTGAGAGTTGGCGGACGTGGACCAGAGGTGGAAGGTGGCGTAGGAACGCCAGGGCTTCCATAAGGCGGAGACGACCGGTTCGCCCCATGCTCGGATGGCCTTCTTGATCCCCAGATCCTGGCCCAGGAAGACGTCCGGATCTCCGAGGCCCCTCATGCGAATGTACGAGGCCGTCCAGGGACCGACGCCCGGCAGCCCCTGGAGGGCTGCTTCGGTCGAGTCGCGGTCGGTACCAGGATCGATGCCGATATCACCTGCGGCTATCGACCCGGCCAGCGCCTGGAGCGCTCGGGCCCGGCTGGCGGGCATGGGAAAGGTGGCAGGGTCGGCGGCCGCGAGCGCCTCCGCGCTCGGGAAGAGGCGGTCCAGCGGACCGAACGATTCGGGCAGGGCAGCCCCGTATAGAGCGGCCAAGCGACCGCCGAGGGTTCGGGCTCCCGCCACGCTTACTTGCTGGCCGAGAATTGCTCGCACGGCTATCTCGGCTCCGTCGACCGCCCCCGGCACCCGGAGACCGGGATTGGTTTCGATGGAGCGGCCCAGGAGAGGATCGTCGCGCAGAGCGAATCGCACCGCCTCTGGATCCGCATCGAGGTCCAAGAGGCGCCGGACCCGCGATACCGCGGTGGCGAAGTCCCGGACATCCTGGAGGCGCAGTTCACACTGCAGCGTTCCGGGCCGGTCGTACCGGACTGGCCCTGGGGCCGCCTTCTCGTTGCCCGCCGGGATGGTCACGATTCCTGATCCGTAGGGCAGGTTCAGGGTCCGGACGTAGACGTTGCCGTCGAACGATTCGACCCCGGGGATCGCCCTCTGACCCAGGAACTCGAGGAGACCCGGCAGGTCGATGGGCGGGCGGTAAGCGAGCCGAACGGGGATGGCGCCCGCGTTCCCGGTTGCACCGTCGTGGCGGCGGGTGCCGGCCCGCCCGGCGCCGACTTTCTTGGCCCGCGTGCGCAGCTCCGTGGGAGAGAACGCGTACACCTCCCGAATGCGGTCGTTGAACTGGCGGATGCTTCCGAATCCGGCCGCCCAAGCTACGTCCGACACCGGCATGTCGGTCGTTTCCAGGAGGGCTCGAGCGCTCTGCACCCTGTGAGCCACCGCCAGCCGCAGGGGACCGGTGCCCAGTTCGGCGAAGACCAGGCGATGGAGTTGACGGGTGCTATAGCCCAGCCGGCCAGCGAGGCCGGAGACCCCTTCGCGTTCCACCACGCCGTCCCCGATCAACCTGACGGCGCGGGCGACCAGATCCGCTCGGAGGTCCCAGTCGGGAGAGCCGGGAGCAGCGTCGGGGCGGCACCGCTTGCAAGCCCGGAATCCGGCGTCCTGGGCCGCGGCCGGGGTGGGGTAGAAGCGCATGTTCTGCCGTTTGGGCGTCATCGCGGGGCAGCTCGGACGGCAATAGATCTTCGTGGTGAACACCGCTGTGACGAAGGCGCCATCGAAGCGGCCGTCGCGGCTGGTCATGGCTCTGTAGCAGTGCTCGTCGTCCATCACGACGACCATCATGGACCCGATCGGCGAGCTCCACTAGCGGTTTTCGGACATCCTGGTCGGCTCGCCCGCCGGTGTTCTGGGGGACGGTGGTCCGTGCCCGCCGGGCTTAGTCGGACCGATGGGCTTCGAAGCGCGATCGGCGAGCCGCCCGCCGGAGGGCCTGTTCCACGAGCTCGTCTACCAGTTCGGGGTAGGAGATCCCGGACGCCGCCCACATCCGTGGATACATGGAGATCGGGGTGAACCCGGGAATCGTGTTGATCTCGTTGACCAGGAGGCCGCGACCGCCTTCTTCGAAGAAGAAGTCGACCCGCGCCATGCTGTCGACCCGCAGCGCCCGACAGGCAGCGATGGCGATCTTGCCCATCTCTTCGGCCACGCCGCCCGGCAGGCGAGCTGGTACCTCTAACCCTGCGGCCCCGTCGAGGTACTTGTCCTCGAAATCGTAGAACTCGTGGCTCGGCTTTACCTCACCCGGCACGGACGTCCGCAGGTCCGGCCAGCCCAGAACTCCGATCTCCAGCTCACGGCCGGTGATTGCCTCTTCGATGATCACGTATTCGTCGTAGCGCCCAACCAGGTCCAGGGCCGGTTCGAGCCCCCCGGGATCTTTTACGCGGGTAATGCCGATAGACGAACCCATGTTGGCCGGCTTGACGAAGACGGGCCATCCGAGTTCCCTCTCGATTCGCGTAACCAGGCTTTGATCGATGTCCCCTTCCCGCAGGCAGATGTGCCTTACTTGGGGGATTCCCGCCGCCGCCAGCAAGCCCTTGGCCATGCCCTTGTCCATGGCCGCCGCCGAGCCTGCAACACCGGGACCGCAGTAGGGGACGCCCGCGATCTCGAGCACCCCTTGAACGGTTCCGTCCTCGCCCATCGGGCCGTGGAGCAGAGGCAGCACGACCAAAGGCTCCACATCGCCCGAGGACGCGGACGCGGCGCCGACGCGGTCGATGGCGCTCGTGCCCCCACTTCCACCCGCGATGGTGTCCGGCGACGGAAGGCCTAACGCGCCTCCGTCCTCGATTGGGCCGATCGCCGACGGCGCCTCGACCCAGGCGCCCGCCGTCGTGATCCCCACCAACCGGAGTTCGTAGCGCGCCGGATCCACTGCCTTCACCACGTGCATGGCGGAAATACACGAGATCTCATGCTCGGCCGAACGACCGCCGTATAGCACGAGCAGCCTGATCTTTTTCCCGGCAGGACGCTCGGCCATGAACGGCCACGCTAGCGGCAGCCTGCCAAGATCGAGGGCGATGCACTGGTCTCCTCGAGCTATCGCGGCCTGTACCGGAGGTACGCTCCAGACCGGATCGGCGCCCGGCTCACCAGACGATCGGATCCTGACAGGGGTCAGCACCGACTCCCGCTGGATCCAGCCCGGTGAGCTTTTCGTGGCTATCACAGCCGAGCGAGACGGCCACGCCTTCATCGGCTCAGCCGTCCAGGGCGGGGCGGCCGGATTGGTGGTCGACCGGTCCCGGGTCCCCGAGTTGGAATCGCTTGCCGGGGGAGCCCGATCCGCCGCCGTCGTGGCCGTGGCCGACACCGCGGCCGCCCTGCTCGACATCGGCGAGGCAGCCCGGCGCCGCCTGGACGTACCGGTGATCGGCATAACCGGATCGGTCGGCAAGACATCGACCAAGGACCTCGCCGCCGCCGCGCTGGCCGTCCGCTTCGAAACGGTCTCCAGTGAGAAATCGTTCAACAACGAACTGGGCGTTCCCCTCACACTCGCCAACGCACCGGAGTCGACCGAGGTGGCGGTGATCGAGATGGGATCTCGAGGTCCGGGCCACATCGCCAAGCTGTGCCGGGTGGCGCTCCCGACCATCGGTGTCGTCACGGCCGTGGCGGCCGCCCACACCGAAGCGTTCGGCGGACTCGATCAGGTCGCCGCCGCCAAAGGGGAGCTCGTCGAGGCCGTCCCGGAAAATGGCACGGTGGTGCTGAACGCCGACGACCGTCGAGTCCTCGCCATGGCTCGACGCACCCGGGCCGAAGTGCTCACTTATTCAGTTCTCTCGCCGCCTCCTGTGCACGCTGATGTCGTGGCTGAAGGTATCGCCCTGGACGACCAGCTTCGTCCTTCCTTTTCGGTCCGCACCCCCTGGGGAGCGGCCGCGGTCCGGCTCGAGGCCCGAGGTGCGCACCAGGTGGGCAACGCACTGGCCGCGCTGACCGTCGCCTTGCGATGCGGAGTCGACCTGGACGCGGCGACGGCCGCCCTCGCCGGAGCCGGCTTGTCTCCGTGGCGCATGGAGCTGCGCCGCGCTCCATCAGGCGCTTTCGTTCTCAACGACGCCTACAACGCCAATCCGGCCTCCATGGCGGCGGCCCTCCACGCGCTGTCAGGCCTCGAAGCCCACCGCCGCGCGGCCATCCTCGGCCTGATGGCCGAACTGGGCGAAGACAGCGATTCCCAGCACCTGGCTATAGCCAGGCTGGCGTCGCAGCTGGGCATCGAATTGATCCCTTTCGCAACCGATGCCTATGGAATCAAGCCCGTTGCCGGCATCGAGGAAGCTCTCCGGCGAATGGGGCCTTTGAGGTCCGGCGACGCCGTCCTGGTCAAGGCCAGTCGAGTGGCCGGATTGGAACGCTTGGCCGCTCTCTTGACCGACCCGCATTAGACAACCCCGGAAAGAGTGGTCACCTGCGCTGGAGGTCGCGGAGCTCCCGGTAGCCGAGGAGGTGGACTCGGTCCAGAGCGGTCAAGGCCTGGAGGGAACCGTCGGCCATGGAGAGCTCATGGTCGGCGACCCGCTCCGGCCACTCCGGCACCACGGCTCGTAGCTCGGCTGAATCGGCGGCGGGGCGAAGAACTATCTCGGTCACGCCCGGTCTGAGGTCGGTGAGCAGGGCATCGAGGGCGGCCCGGGTACTGCGGCCGCGATTGACCCGGACAAGGTAATCCGGAGAGATCACGCCCTCCTCGGCCGCGAGAGCCCGGAAGGGAAAGCCCACCTGACGCTCGGCCGATGCCTCGGGCAAGCGCAGCGGCAAGGAGAACTCGACGGCCAATTCGAGGGCCACGTCGAAGAACTCGGGCCGCGACTCGAGTGCGCCCAGGTGACAGCTCAGATGGCTGATGTCGAATCCCCAGTAGATCGCCCGTTCCACTTGAGCGCGGCACTCGCGTCGCACCTCGTCGGTGTCGGCATGATCCCAGAAGTCCTCGACAGTGCGGGGAAAACCGCCGTCGCCGTCGAGGAGCGATGGGCAATGCGTGATGGGCCCCCATCGGTAGAGGTCGTACTCCGCATTGAGGGTGAGGTGGACCCCGACGTCCTCGCCCCGATAGCGCGCTGCTGCTTCTCGGGCCCAAGGGCCCGGAACCACCAAACCGGCGTCTTTGGCCATGCCCTCTCGGAGGGCGCTGTACACGCCCGAATTGCTGGCAAAGGAAACGCCAAGGTCATCGCAGGTGATGAGAAGGACGGTGTCGCCGGGGGAGAAGCCAAGGGCTTCGACGAGGGAGGTCAATCAGCGCTCTATCAGAGTCCCGGTCCCGAGACCACCACCGCAGCACATGCTGATCAGCGCCCGCCTACCGCCGGATCGCTCGAGCTCGTGGACGGCCTTGGTGAGAAGAATGACCCCCGTTCCGCCCAGCGGATGACCAAGGGCGATGGCCCCTCCGTTGGGGTTGACGGCCGCCGGGTCAGGCTCGACCTCCCGCTCCCACGCCAGCACGACGGAGGCGAAGGCCTCGTTTATCTCGAACAGGTCGATATCCCCGATCCCGAGCCCCGCCCGGTTCAACAGCAGATTCGTGGCGTCGATGGGACCGGTCAACATCAGGACCGGATCGACGCCGACGAGGCAGTGGTGGACGATGCGAGCCCTGGGCGTCAATCCCATTTGTGCTGCCTTGTCTGGTGTCGTGATGAGGATGGCCGCGGCACCGTCGGAGATCTGGGAGGAGGTGCCCGCCGTGTGCACCCCCTCCTCTCGTGCCACCGGCTTGAGCCCGGCCAATCCCTCGGCGGTCGTGGGCCGGAGCCCCTCATCGCGCCGTATCTCGACGGTTTCACCTGTCGGCTTTCCGTCTTCGTCCAGCACCGGAGCCGCGACCGGGACGACCTGGGTGTCGAACCGCCCTTCCGACCAGGCGTCGGCGGCCTTTTGCTGGGAGCGCAATCCGAAGGCGTCGGCATCGGCCCGGGTTACCCCCCATTTATCGGCTATACGCTCCGCTCCCTCGAACTGAGAAGTGAACTCGTATCTCGGGAAGTAGCTCTTCGGGATCGGCACGCCGAGTCCGAGCTTCTTGGACGAGTTCGAGCCGATCGGGATCCGGCTCATCGACTCGACGCCGGCCGCCACCGCGACTTCTACCGTGCCCGAGGCCACCAGGCTGGCGGCCAGGTTGGCCGCCTGCTGACTCGATCCGCACTGCGTGTCGAGGGTGGTGGCCGCCGTGGTCATCGGGAGGCCGGCGGCCAGCCAGGCGGTCCGGGCGATGTTGAACGACTGTTCGCCGACCTCCGACACGCATCCGGTCACCACTTGCCCGACCGCGGCAGGATCGACGCCGGTCCGCCGGACCAGCTCGTTGAGCACTACTCCTAGTAGATCGGCGGGATGGACCGTAGAAAGGCCGCCGTTGCGCCGGCCCACAGGCGTCCGCACCGCGTCCACTATCACGACGTCATTCATGACCCGATGCTATCTGGGCACGGTCCACTACCCCCATGGGTCACTGTCACACCCTGATGCGATGATCATCGCATGGCCGAGCAGCTGGTGCTTCTAGACGAAGATAGAAGGATGGTCCGCCTGGATGAGCGGACGTGCGAGATCGGGCGCCGGGGTGTGGCTGACGCCCGGCGGGTGCTGCTCGATATCGTCCAGGCGGCATGCGAACGGGCGACCAAGGCCGAGGCAGCATGACCGCTTGCCATAGGCACAGCGATCCGGGAGGCACAGCGACCGGCGACGCGGGCCGGATGGTCCCGACCCGCCGCATGAGCAAGAGGAGCGCTTAGCATCCGTCGGATGGGCTACGGAATAACGATCCCCTTCGATGGAAGTCCCCTGGCCGAGCACCGAGAGTGGTTCCAGGAGCTCATGGATCTCGGGTACACCGACGCCTGGACGGCTGAAGCCGACGGAGCCGATGGGTTCATCCCGCTGGCTCTGGCGGCGGCCTGGGCACCGACCTTGCGGCTGGGGACGGCCATCATTCCGGCCTTCACCCGCGGTCCTGCGCTGCTCGCTCAATCGGCGGCGGCGATGGCCGAGGCCGCCCCGGGGCGGTTCGCACTCGGGGTCGGCACCTCCTCGGATGTGATCGTGGAACGATGGAACGGAATCCCGTTCGAGGAGCCCTACAAGCGCACCAGGGACGTCGTGCGCTTCCTTCGCCTGGCCCTTACGGGAGAGAAGGTCGATGCCGAGTTCGACACCTTCAGGGTCAAGGGCTTCCGGTTGGGCCGCCCTCCGGCGGTGGTACCGCCCATCCTGGTGGCTGCCCTCCGTCCGGGCATGCTGCGGCTGGCCGGACGCGAGGGCGACGGGGCCATCATCAACTGGCTGGGTGCTGACGATGTGCCCAAGGTGGTGGCCGAAGTGGGTCCGGGCAAGGAGGTGGTGGCGAGGATCTTCGTATTTCCGTCGGAGGACAGCGCCGCCGTCCGGACCGCCGGGCGCCGGATGGTTGCGGCCTATCTGAATGTGCCCGTCTATGCCGCCTTCCACGAGTGGCTGGGTCGGGGTCCGCTTCTGGAGGGGATGTGGTCGGAGTGGAGGGCTGGAGATAGGCGGGCGGCCCTGGCTGCCATCCCCGACGAGGTGGTCGACGCCTTAGTCCTGCACGGGTCCCCCTCGGCCGTCAAGGCACAGATCCAGCGGTACGTGGACAATGGCGTGACTACCCCCGTACTGGCCATCGTCGGCTACGGCACAGACCTTCGTCGGGCCGTTCGCGATCTGGCGCCCTAGCGCTCCAGGTATGGATTCGTCGAGGCTCGCCTGACAGTGCTCTAACCGGTTCACATCCAGCTAGAGCAGCCGGAGCTGTTCGGTCCGGGATGCCCTCTCGGTGAGCAGCTCCCAGCGGGCCGCCCCTCGAGGTCCGACCGAGCTCACCTCCAGACGGTCCACGGCCAAGCTGCGGGCCAGACCGCGCCGGTCGACGATCCCGACGCTGCCGTCTCGCTCCCGGTGAGTCACCTTGCCGGTCTGCCAGCGACCGGTCGGTCCGGACCGCCACCGGACCGGTTCTCCCTCGGTGAGCCCGAGCACAGCCAGACCGTCAGACAAGGGCGGCCGGATTCCTATCGGGAAATGGAGGTGTGCTTGAACTCGTTGAGCTCCGGCCAGCCCTCGAGCAGGTCCAACGCTCGCTCGACGGAGGAGACGGCCAGCGCGGTGTCCTCACCGGGACGGTCCATCAGGCGGACGAAAACGGCCCTGTCGCCCGAGACGAATGTGGGAACCCCGAATACGGACAACCGGTCGACGGCATCGGTGTGCTCTGCCCGCAGGACCTCGAGGGGCCAGCCCTGGTCCACCTCTGACAGTACCGATGGACCGTCGACCCCGGCCTGGTCAAGTACTTTCTCCACGACCTCTCGCTCCCTCAGGTCAAGGGCCTGGTCGTGCCGGGCCGAGAAGAGAGCTCGGTGCACCGTGGGAAAATTCGGTCTCATCCCGGTCACGAACGACCACCCCGGCCAGGTTGGCGAGGAGCCCGGGATACCGATCGGGCTCCTCCCACACTGGCGGCTGGCCCTCCTGGACGTGTGTTTGCTCCAGGGAGAACACCAGGAACCGGACGTTCCAGTCGGCACCCCCGGCCAGCCCGGTGAGGATGTGCTCGTGGGCGTTGCGGGCGAAGGGGCACCGATAGTCCCACGTGACGGCGAAGCTTCTACTCATGAGGTTGTCAACCACGACTCCGGTCATCCGATTCCATGGGTTTGCCGTCGGGCCGTTCTGGTGCCGACCGGAACCAGTTGACGAGTCAGCTCTCCGAGCACGATGCCTATCCCGATGCCACCGAGCACGTCGGATGCGTGGTGAATGCGCACGTGCACCCGGCTGGCCGCCACGACGAGTGCGATGACGTAGTACAGCGGCCATAGGGCGTCATCGTCTCGGAGTAGGGCAGCTCCGAAGTAAGCCGCGGTGGCATGGCCGCTCGGGAAGCTGCTCGTGCGCGGCTGGCGCAAAGGTCGGGGCCTCGGTCCGTGGTGGACCGGCCGGGTTCGTCTGAACATCCACTTGACCGGCCCATTGACCAGGGCGGATTCGATTCCGAGACCGGCCGCGGCACGCACCAAGGGCCGCTGCCAGTCCTTGCGGTTGCGCCCGGCTTGCAGGAGGGCCAGGGACAACCAGATGATGCCGTGGTCGCCCAATGCACTGGCGGTGTACATGACCGCATCGGGGATGCGCCGGCCCCGCAGATGCTGGTCGAACCACCTGTCAACGGCGGCGTCGAACCGCTCGAACTCCGAAGGGATCGGGACGGCAGGCGGGGTCCATCGGGGGGGCGACATGGTCGGGGAGGCTTGGCGGAAGAAGGCTATCGGGGCGAATTACGCGCCATGGCGCGGGCCAGGTGTCGGGCCGCTCCCTCGGTGCGGGTCTCGGCCCGGCGAGGAAACCGGGCCCATCGGGGTCCCGGCCGGAACCGGGCCCGAGTCACCCGGCTGCCACGGCGGCGTCGAGGGACGCCTCGCTCGGCGCGGCGAAGGCTCCGAGGCGGCCCAGGTCACCGCCGACCGCCGGACAGAACTGGTGGTAGGCGCAGTACTCGCACAACCGCCCGGGCCGGGGCCGGAAGTCCTCCCGTGCGCACGCTTGCTCCACCGCGGTCCAGATGGCACCGGTCTGCTGCTGGAGACCGCGGATGGATTGGTCGGACGGGGTGGTCGATATGGCGATGGGCTCCCGAAGGTGCAATAGCTGGATCCGAGCAGGTCGCTGCCCGAGGACCTGCTCGCAAAGAAAGGCGTAAAAGTGGACTCCGCCGAGCCTCGTTTGCTCGAAGTTGGCCGAGGGGGCTCGACCCGTCTTGTAATCGGTGACGACCAGGGCCCCATTCTGATCCAGCTCGAGACGATCGATCACGCCGGACAGCTTCAGGGTGCCCATGGTCACCGACATGCGAAGTTCCGTCCCGATGACGTGGACCGCAGCCGGATCCTCCAGGCGGAAGTAGTTGCGGATCAGGACCTCGGCATCCTGGACGAACTCGTCGCGGTCGTCGGGCAGCAGACCCAGTCCTAGGTATTCCGCGCTGTCGAGCACCTCGGGAACCGCCCGAGCCAGTTTCTCCAGCGCCACATCGAGAGTCCGCCGGCTCGGCTCCTCCTCCCACATAAGAAGCTCCAGGGCCCGGTGCACCAGGGTGCCCTTGGCGGCATGGGGGGAAGGTGGTTCCGGGAGCCGGTCGATTACAGACAGGCGAAAGGCCAGGGCGCAGTCCTTGAAGGAGGAGACCTTCGATGGCGATAAGGATGTCGGGAGCGGCAGGGCCATCAGTGTCCCAGGCTAACTACACGGTGGGACGGTCATGGTGGACCGCGGCACCGAGAGCTTCGGCCATGACCGCGCCCACCCCATCCGGGTCCTCGAAGGGACCGAAGTGGTCCAGCCCGTCGAACCTCCTGGCTCCGCCCCGCGGGACATGACGGGCCACATCCTCGAGGGCGTAGCTAACCGGGTCGCTCTTGTCGCCCCCGCCGAGGAGTGTCACCGTGGGCCGGACGTCCGCCAGATGCTCCCAGGCCCCACTCGCCGGTGCCCCTTCGTACACAGCCGCCTCGTCCTCCCGTCTGCACGCCAGGGTCACGCCTCTGCCGGGATCGTCGACGAAGCCGAAGGTCACGTAGGCCTCGAGCGCGTCGGGATGCAGCCGGCTGAACGGCGGCTTGGAGGCGTAGTTGTCGTAGGCGGCCTGGCGCGAAGGGAAGGTCGCCCGTCTCTTTCTGGCTAATTCGGCCATGGGAATCCGCCCTCCGAACCCGTCGGGTGACCCCGACGACGGTGGGAAAACGACGGGTTCGTAGCAGCAGAGGTTTACGAATGTGCCGGGCTGCCGAGCTTCGGCCATGAGCAGGACCGCTCCGCCCAGGGAATGCCCGATGCCCCGCCAGCGGTCCGAGCCGAGGGCGCCGAGCACGGCGAAGAGGTCGTCGACGAAGAGGCCCCAGTCGTGGTATCCCCCGGCGGGAGCCTTACCGGAGGCCCCATGACCGCGCTGGTCCACCGCCCAGACCGAGAAGTGCGGCGTGAGCTGCCCGACCAGCGGAACCCAGCACCGACCGTGGAAGCCGGTGGCGTGCATGAGGACAACCGGGGGCCCGTCCCCCCCAAGGTGATAGGTCGCGATCTCAACCCCCTGCGCTCCCCGCACGCGTGGGCCGGTGCGGACCGAGGTGGAGGGTCTCATGGCTGCGACGGTAGACGATGCCGTGGATTGGGCGCCCGGGCGCTACGGTCGGGCGGTGGAAGCCTCCGAAGCCGTGCTGGCCGCCAATCGCAGGTACTACGAAGCCTTCGAGGCGAGGGACCTCGACGCCATGTCCGACCTGTGGGAGCGGTCCGACCGGGCTCTCTGCACCCATCCGGGGTGGGCCACGCTCGAAGGGTGGGGTGCGGTGGCGGCATCCTTCTTTGCCCTGTTCCAGAACGGCCAGCAGATTCAGTTTGTGCTTACCCGCGAGCGAGTGACTGTCGCCGGCGGGACGGCCTGGGTGTCGCTCGACGAGAACCTCTTGGGAGACCAGGGCGGGGTGACCGTGGCCACCATAAATATCTTCGTCGCCGCTCCCGGGTCAGGAGCCTGGCGGATGGTCTGCCACCACGGTTCGGTCGTCCAGGTCAGCTCTCACCAGCTCAGCCAGTAGTGCGGCGTTGTCGACCGCATCCGAGCCCCGGCAGTTGTCCATGAGGATGTGCACCTCGGAGCACGTCTCCGCCAGCTCCCGTATTCGGGGGGTCCACGTGCCGAGCTCGTCGGCCCCGTAGCGATACGGCGCCGACCAGGGATCATCCTCGACCTGGCGCCGGCCGACGAAACGGACAACAGACACGTCGGCTGTCGCAGCCGCCACATTGGGGCCGCCCCTTGGACCGGCGGGCGGCCCGTCGACGCAGACGTAAGCGAAGCCGCGTTCCTCCAGCCATTCGAGGGTGGGTTCGAAGGCGTCGCCCTCCACCCATTTGGGATTGCGAAATTCCACCGCCAGCCGGTACCCGGGTAGGCGCTGGCCGGCATCGGCCAGTTCGGCCCATGCCTCCGGTCTCGGGGAGAACCACCCTGGATACTGAAGGATGACCAGGCCCAACTTTCCTGCGTCACGCATCGGTCGCAACGCGTGGCTGAAGCGGTCCCAGCACTGGTCCAATCCCTCCGGCGACAGATGGCTGGAGTACAGCCGGCGGTTGTCACGTGAGCGGTCCCTGACCTGGTCGTGCAGGTCGGGCCACAGCGAGTCGGGGAGGGTGGGAGCGCCCGTGAGCAGGGACCAGGCCCTCACGTCGAAGGTGAAGCCCGGCGGCGTCCTCTCCACCCACTGACCCGCCAACTCCGGGGTGGGTGGGAAGCGGTAGGTGGTGGCGATCTCGGCGAGAGGAAATCGACTGGCGTAATGACCGAGGCGGGCCCGGGCCGTCATGGTCTTGCGGGGATAGAACGCGCCCGATTGGACGAGACCGCGGTCGGCCCACGACGTTGTCCCAAACAGGACGCGCCGGCCGCCGGATTCGACGAGCGCGAGCGGCAGTTGATTTCGGTCATTATCAGGGCCGTGAACCACGCCAGCCACCAGAGCAGCCTAGGTGCTTGGGGCGTGGAAAGCGGGTTCTGGGACGTGACTGGCCAATGGCGCCAGGCCCCCGCGTCCACCCTCGAGGCGATCCTGGAGGCGATGGGCGCAGACGCCCAGGGGCCGCCCCCGCCCGCTTTGGTGACCGTCCGCCTCGACCACCCGCTGCCGCCCGTTCCCACCGGGCGTCTCCTCCTCGAAGACGGAGGAGAGCTCGAGGTCGCGGGGGAACTGCCGCCCGACCTACCCCCCGGGTATCACCGGCTGGAGCCGCGCCCGGGCCTCCCTTACCGGCTGGTCGCCAGTCCGGGCCGGGCGCCTATACCGGCGGATGCGCTCTGGGGGTTCTCGGCTCAGCTCTACGCGGCCCGATCCCGAGCCAGCTGGGGGATAGGAGATCTGGCCGACCTGCACCGGATCGGGTCCTGGTCGAAGTCCCTGGGTGCCGGAGTCCTGCTCATCAATCCTTTGCACGCGTCGAGCCCGGCTCACCCGCAGCAATCCAGCCCGTACTTTCCGGGCAGCCGCTGCTTCGTCAACCCCATCTATCTGGCCGTCGATGAGGTCCCGGGGGCCTCGGGTCGCACCGAGGTGGCCGACGCCGGAACGGCCGGCCGGGGGCTCAACGAGCGACGCCTAATCGACCGGGACCGCGTCTGGGCCCTGAAGTCGAGCGCCCTGGAGGCCATCTTTTCCGACTTTGGCGGCGACGACGACTTCGACGCCTACCGGGTCGAACGCGGCCCCGCTCTCGAGGCCTTCGCCACCTTTTGCGCTCTCGCCGAACGGCATGGCGGGGTATGGCAGGACTGGCCCGTTGAGTATCGGAGTCCGAGGGCGGCAGCAGTCGGCGAGTTCGGCGGGTCGCCGTCCGGGCGCCTCCGGATTACCTATCACGCCTGGCTGCAGTGGCTCTTGGACCGCCAGTTGGTCCGGGCATCCGCGCAGATGGGCGTGGTGCAGGACCTCGCCGTCGGTGTGGACCCCGGCGGAGCCGACTCCTGGATCTGGCAGGAGACCTTTGCCGGCGGGATGCGGGTGGGTGCTCCACCTGACGAGTTCAACACCCAGGGCCAGGACTGGCGCCTCCCGCCTCCGGACCCCTGGCGAATGCGGTCCGCCGGATACCAACCCTGGATCGAGTCGCTCAGGGCCGGCTTTCGCCACGGGTACGGGTTGCGGGTCGATCACGTGATGGGGCTGTTCCGCCTCTACTGGATCCCGACCGGCGCCACCCCGGCCGAAGGCGCCTATGTGCGATATCCCCACCACGATCTCCTGAACATTCTGACTCTGGAGGCGCACCGAGCCGGGGCCATGCTGATGGGCGAGGACCTGGGAACGGTCGAGGATGAGGTACGTCGCGACCTGGCCGAGCGTCAGATCCTGACCTATCGATTGTGGTGGTTCGAGCGTGATTCCCCCTCGACCTGGCCCCGGGCCGCCCTGGGCGCTGTCACGACCCACGACCTCCCCACGGTGGCGGGTCTGGTCAGCGGGTCGGACCTCGAGACCCAGAGGCGGCTGGGCCTCCATCCGAACGAGGAGGCCTCCGCGGCTCTCCGCCGGAAGCTGCTTCGATGTACTGGAAGCTCGGAGCAGACGGCGGTCGACGAAGTGGTCACCCGCACCTACGGCGACCTGGCGGAAGCCCCCTGCGTGCTCGTCGCGGCCACCCTCGAGGACGCCCTTGCCGTTGAGGAGAGGCCCAATATGCCGGGCACAGTCGACGAGTGGCCCAACTGGAGCATCGCCCTGCCGGTGCCGCTCGAGGAGCTCGAGGAAGCCCCGCTGCCCCGGGCAATAGCTGAGGTTCTATCCGAAGACCGGCAGCAATAGCTCCTAGGATCCGGGTAGTGAAGCTGCCCGTGATGCCGCCGGTCTCACCAATGCTCGCCAAGGCGGCCCGTGAGATCCCCGTCGGTGGATACATGTACGAACCGAAGTGGGATGGGTTTCGCTGCATCGTCTACCGGGATCATGATGAAGTGGAGCTAGGCAGCCGCAATGGCAAGCCTCTTACCAGGTACTTCCCGGAGTTGGTGGCCGCCGCCCGGGAGCATCTACCGGAACGCTGCGTCCTCGACGGCGAGGTCGTGGTCGCGGGACCTGGAGGGCTGGACTTCGACGCCCTGTCCCAGCGGATCCACCCCGCCGCGTCCCGGGTAGAGCTGCTTTCTCGGGAGACGCCGGCCTCTTTCGTGGCCTTCGACCTGCTCGCGCTGGGAGACCGCAACCTGCTTCAGGTCCAGTTCTCCTCCAGGCGGGAAGAGCTGGAGAGGGCATTGGACGGGGCCGAGGCGCCCATCTACATAACGCCTATCACCTCAGACACCGCGACGGCGGCCGATTGGTTCGATCGTTTCGAGGGCGCTGGTCTCGACGGTGTCGTCGCCAAGCCCGCCGACGTTGGATACCTGCCTGATCAGCGGGCCATGGTCAAGGTCAAGCACGAGCGAACCGGGGACTTCGTGGTTGCCGGGTTCAGGTGGTACCAGGCCGATCGCTCGGTGGTCGGTTCGTTGATGCTCGGGCTGTACGAAGGGCAGGACCTTCACCACGTAGGCGTCATCGGTTCCTTTCCTGCCACCATGCGCCGCCAATTAGTCGACGAGTTGCAGCCCTATCGAGATCCGACCGGCCACCCCTGGGCCCAGTGGTCCGACTTCATGGTCGCCGACGGCGGGCGTCAACCCGGGACCATGAGCCGGTGGAACACCGGGAAGGACCTGAGCTTCGAGCTGCTCCGCCCCGCTCTGGTGGTGGAGGCGGCGTTCGAACACCTTCAGGGCCGCCGTTTGCGCCACACCGCCCGTTTCCGCAGGTGGCGGCCCGACCGGGACCCCATAAGCTGCACATACGATCAGCTCGATGTCGCCGTGCCCGCCCTATTGTCGGACGTTTTCGGCGCCGGTGGGTAGCGTTTAGGGCAGTGGCTACCACCGGGACCAGCAGCGGCCGCACACAGAGCGCCGTTTTGATCCCGGTTCCTTCGGCCGATGCCGTGGTGGGCCGGTGGCGGTACGAGCACGATCCGGTTGCGGCGGCAGGTGTACCGGCGCACATCACCTTGATCGTTCCCTGGCTTCCTCCAGCTGAGATAAACCAGTCCGACCTGGACGAGCTCGACGACGAGCTTGCCGACGTCAAGTCGTTCGATTTCGAGCTGGCTCACGTCGACTGGTTCGGGCGCCGCGTTCTGTGGGTGGCGCCGGAGCCGGCCGGCCCCTTCATAGACCTGACCCACCGGCTCGCTGACCGGTTCGGAACTCCTCCCTGGGAGGATGAGTTCGACGAGGTCATCCCGCACCTGACCGTGGCCCACGCCAGCGACGGCGTCGAGCTGGTTCCGATCGCTTCGGACGTCACCGGCCGCCTACCCGTCCACTGCCGAGCCGAGGAGGTCTGGGTGATGGTCGGCGATGGCCAGCGCTGGACCCAGCGCCATCGACGGCGCCTGCTCAAGTAGCCGAATCCGGCTCTTTCACCCTTCCGCCATCATCTTGAACACCTCGGCAAATTCGTCCGCCGGCCCGGAGGGAACGGTGTAGCCCGATTCATCCCGAATCTGGGCGAAGTGATCGCGAACGTCTTCGACGGTCAGCTGCTGGTTGTAATAGCCATGCGTCATGCCAATGAAGAACCGGGCCACCCGTCCGCCTCCGACGCTGAACACCTCGCCCGTCACGGGAACGTCCTCGTGGGCCAGCCAGCACACCACGGGCGAAACGAACCCGGGATCGAGCCTGGCCACCGCCTCGCCCAGCACCTCCTCGGTCATCCGGGTCCGGGCCAGAGGCGCGATGGCGTTCACCTTGATGTTGTGCTTGGCTCCCTCGGCGGCCAGGACCCGGGTGAAACCGACCAGGCCCATCTTCGCCGCTCCGTAGTTGGATTGCCCGAAGTTGCCGAGGATGCCCGAGTTAGACGACGTATTCACCACCCGCCCGTAACCTTGCTCGCGCATCTGGATCCACGCCGGGCGGGTGACGAAGAACGCCCCCTTCAGGTGCACGTCCAGCACCGGTTCGAGCAGATCAGGGGTGAGGTTGTGAAACGTCTTGTCGCGGAGTATCCCGGCATTGTTCACCACTATGTCTATGCGCCCGAAGTTGTCCAGCGCCGTCTGGACGATCGCCTCGCCCCCCTCCGCAGTGGACACGCTGTTGCCGTCGGAGAAGGCCTCGCCGCCTTGATCCCGAATCTCCTGGGCGACGGTCTCGGCCGGGCCGGCGTCGGCGCCGACGCCCGAGACCGACCCACCCAGGTCGTTGACCACTACGCGTGCGCCCCGCGCTGCAAGCAGGAGAGCGTGCTGCCGGCCCAGCCCACCGCCGGCGCCCGTAACGATCGCGACTTTTCCGTCAAAACCAATTTCAGCCATAAGGTGCAGACGGTAGCGCCCGGAGACAGGACCGGCCA
Source organism: uncultured Acidimicrobiaceae bacterium (assembly GCA_963851245.1). Taxonomy (GTDB): domain Bacteria; phylum Actinomycetota; class Acidimicrobiia; order Acidimicrobiales; family Palsa-688; genus CAWKOH01. The sequence continues at coordinate 25,439 of CAWKOH010000003.1, forward strand.
AGCCGTGGCCGGCCTCCTTCAGCCGGTACCCGGCGGACCGTAGGCACCCGGACGGGTAAGGACGCCGCGACCCCAGCGGTGCGGAGTGACCAGGACGGCCCTGGGGTAGTCCTCGAACATCCAGCGGGCGAAGTTACGCCGGCGCCGGGCGCTGGCCCCGGCGAGTCGCAATGATCGGGCCGACCCGCGGGGGTGAGCGAGCACCCGGGAGAAGGACCGAGAGAGTCGATCGTCGACGGCCAGGCCCCAGCGGATCTGGCGTTCGTAGCGGCCTGCCGCCGCTGCCGGTCGGTCGGGCCCGGCAGTCGCTATGGCCCGGGCGGCCAGCTCGGCGGTCTCGAGGGCCTGGGCTATGCCCTCGCCGGTCATGGGATCGCAAGCTCTGGCGGCATCACCGGCAAAAAGGACGCGACCTCCCAGTCCGGACAGTGTCGTCGAGCCGATACGGGCCGGTATGGGCCAGGCCTTCCATTGACTGATGGCCGTGGCCTTTGGACCGAGAACCTCGGCAATCTCCGGTCGAGCGAGAAAATCGATGCGCTGCCCCTTCAGCTCACCGAGTGGTTCACCGGGACTGCGGATGACGCCATAGCCCACGTTGGCGATTCCGCCGGCCAGGGGGAACGACCAGGCGTAGCCCGGAACCATGTCGGCTTCGAACCACACCCAGAGGCTGCGGCCCCGGGGTCCCACCCGGTCGAAGTACTGCCGGCCCGCCTGCCAGTCGCCGAGGTAGCCGGCTTCAGCTAACCCCAGGGCCTTTCGCACCGGGGACCACGCCCCGTCGCAGGCGATGACGTAGCGCGCCAGGACACTGCGGCCATCGTCGAGGTCGACCGCGACGCCCCCGCTCGCTCCCGTGTCCGTGACGGCCGTGACGGCATGGCCTTCGATCAGGTGCGCCCCGGCCCGGCGGGCCAGTCCGACCAGCTCGGTGTCGAGGTCGGACCGCCGCGCTGACGCCGCGAACTGGGCTCCCCTGGGAAGCGGGAGGTCCAGGTGGTATCCGTCGGTGGCGACCACGGTGGCCCCCTCGACCGGTTCCCATGAAGTCACCTCCGCCGGGTTCAGCCCCAGGCCCTCCACCCGGCGGATGGCCGCCGTGGTCAGCCCGTCGCCGCAGCACTTGTCTCGCGGGAAGGTGGCCTTGTCGATGAGCACGACCCGGCGGCCCAGGCGCGACAGGACGATGGCGGCCGAACTACCGGCCGGACCGGCTCCCACCACTGCCACGTCAGCCTGGTACATCAGTCTGACGCCGGAAGATCATGCTTTCATGCTCTCATCGGGGGCGCGGAAGGGGCCAGACGGCCCTCCGCCTGCCGGCCGTCCGGATCAGGCGAGATTGGCCGCCCGGATCAGGCCAGATCGGCCGCCCGGAGGAGCAGAGCCGCCAGCTCTTGGGGGTGGCTCAGGTGCGCACCGTGCTCCGCCTCCGGTACCTCAACCAGTTCCCCCCGCGGGCAATGCCGCGGCCAGCTCCCGAGCCCCGCGGCGCTGGTGAGTCTTGGACCGTCCCCCCCGGCCTACCAGCACCGGCACCCGCACCGCGGCGGCGTCGAAGACGGCGCCGCCCCTGAGGCTCGACATCTCCGCCTCCAGTGTCTCGCCTTCAGCCCTGCGCTGAGCCTGGGTCGACGACGGTAAGCGATCCCATATCCGGTCGCCAACCATCCGGCGCATGAACCATTCGGCCCGCTCGTCCGGAGCCAGGGCGGCCCCCGCACCCCCCGCCGCCGTGTCGGACGGCCACCATGGCAGCCATGGCTGGGGGGGTTCCCATACCAGCGCGGCCGGGATCAGCCCAGGGTGCTGAGCCGCCACCGCCAGAACCACGTCCCCGCCGAAGCTGTGCCCGAAGGTCACGGCCGGTTCCCCCCCGAGGACCTCCAGGAGGTCATCGACCTGCTGCTCGAAGGTCTCCGGGGGGCCGGTAGGCGAGGAGCCGGCATAGCCGCGGCGGTCGTAGGCCACCACCGTCCAGTCCGGGAGCTTCGAGGTGAGCCGGGTGAAGCTGCTGGCCCGGTCCATAGACCCGTGCACGAGGACCACCGTGCGGCCCATCCCGGCGCCCTCCGCCTTGGGCAGGTGGCGGATCACCTGGATGGCGGACGAGCCGGACACCGGGGAAAGCTAATCGACCCGTGGTTCAGCCCTCGTAGACCAGGCCGGCTGCGCCGCCCGCCTCGAGGCGCCACCCCACCGAGAGCGCACCTGGTTCGGTGAGGGCTACGGCGCAGCCGCCGAACCCGGCGCCGGTGAGACGAGCGCCGAAAACGCCCGGCGTGCGGCGCAGGAGATCCACCAGGTCGTCGAGAGCGGGGCTGGACACCTCGAAGTCGTCGCGCAAAGAGGCATGGCTGGCTTCCATCAGGTCGCCGGCGGCGTTCATGTCGCCACCATCCCAGGCATCGGCGAAGGCCAGCACGCGAGCGTTCTCCGTCATGACGTGGCGGGCCCGCCGCCGGAGCCGGCGGTTGCCTATGGCGGGCAGGTCGGAGAGGGTGGCCTCGCGAAGGGGACCGATCAACCTGGCCACTTCGTCGCAGTCCGCCTTTCGCTCGGCGTACTCGGAGCCGTTCAGGCCGCGGGTCTGACCGGAATGAACGGCGACGACCTCTATGCCTTCCGGCCGGCGGATCGCACGGATCGAGTCGGTGGAACAGTCGATGAGCAGTGCGTGCCCGGCCCGGCCCGCCGCCGACGTCAGCTGATCCATGATCCCGCATGGAACTCCCGAGGCGAGCCGCTCGGCCCGCTGGCAAGCCCGGGCGAGCTCGAGCGGCGGACCGGCGAAGCCCAGAGCCACCGCTACCGCCACCTCGAGGGCAGCACTGGACGACAGGCCGGCCCCAACCGGGAGCGTGGTGCTCACCCGGCCTCGCAGCCCGGTTCGGGGCCTGAGCTCGGCCACGACGCCGGCGACGTAGCGCGCCCACGAGGGATCGACAGACTGCGGGTGGGCCACATCGAGGGGAATCAGCGCCTCCCTTGGATCGTGGTCCGACACCAGATGCACGGCCCTACCGTCCCGCACGGCCTCGACAGTGGTGCCTAGCTGGACCGCCATCGGGAGGACGTAGCCACCCGTGTAATCAGTGTGGTCGCCGATCAGATTGACCCGCCCCGGAGCGAAAACCCGGACCCGCACGGGCGGGCTAATCCCTGACGAGGGGCTTGTACTTGATGCGGTGGGGTTGCTCAGCGTCGACCCCGAGCCGTTTGCGCCGGTCCGCTTCGTAGTCGGTGAAGTTACCCTCCCACCACCGCACCTCCGAGTCTCCCTCGAAGGCCAGTACGTGGGTGGCGATCCGATCCAGGAACCACCGGTCGTGGCTGATGACGACGGCGCACCCGGGGAAAGTGAGCAGAGCGTCCTCCAGGGCGCGGAGAGTGTCCACGTCGAGGTCGTTGGTGGGCTCGTCCAGCAGCAAGACGTTCCCACCGGATCTGAGCACCTTCGCCAGATGGACCCGGTTGCGCTCGCCACCGGACAGGTCGCCGACCTTTTTCTGCTGGTCGCTCCCCCTGAAGCCAAAGCTGGCGACGTAAGCCCGACCGTGCAGTTCACGGCCGCCCACCAACAGGCGATCCTGCCCGCCGGCGACCTCCTCGAAGACGGTCTTCTCCGCTTCGAGAGTGGCACGTGACTGGTCGACGTACGCGACTGTGACGGTCTCGCCCAGACGGACCGAGCCCGCGTCGGCTGCTTCGGCCCCGGTGATGAGACGGAAGAGGGTGGTCTTACCGGCCCCGTTCGGGCCGATGACGCCCACGATCCCGCCGGGAGGGAGCAGGAACGACAGCCGGTCGATCAGCAGCCGCTCCCCGTACCCCTTGGTCAGGTCGGCCGCCTCGACCACCACGTCGCCCAGGCGGGGTCCGGGCGGGATGGTGATCTCCAGCTTTTCCGGACCCTTCTCCGCCGCTTCGGCGTCGGCGACCAGCTGGTTGTAGGCGGTGACACGAGCCTTGCTCTTGGCCTGCCGGGCCCGGGGCGACATCCGGATCCACTCGAGTTCCCGCTCCAGCGTCTGCTGCCGGGCCCGGTCGGCCTTCTCTTCTTTGGCCAGGCGAGCCTGCTTCTGCTCCAACCAGGACGAGTAGTTGCCCTCCCATGGGATGCCGAAGCCGCGATCGAGCTCGAGGATCCATCCGGCCACGTTGTCCAGGAAGTACCGGTCATGGGTCACGGCCACCACGGTGCCCGGATAGTCCTGGAGGGTACGTTCCAGCCAAGCCACCGACTCGGCGTCGAGATGGTTGGTCGGCTCGTCGAGGAGAAGCAGGTCCGGGCTCGAGAGGAGCAGGCGGCACAAAGCCACTCGCCGGCGCTCGCCTCCTGAGAGAGTGGTCACATCGGCGTCGGAGGGAGGAAGGCGCAGGGCGTCCATGGCGATGTCGAGCTTGCGATCCAGGTCCCATGCCCCGACCGCGTCGATCCGGTCCTGCAACTGGGCCTGCTCGGCCAGGAGCTTGTCGAAGTCGGCATCCGGATCTCCCATGGCGGCGCAGACCTCGTCGAAACGGACGAGCAGCTGCTTGATCTCGGCCACGCCATCGGTCACGTTGCCGGCCACGTCCTTGGACGAATCGAGCTCCGGCTCCTGTGACAGGAAGCCCACGGTGAAACCGGGGGTGAGACGGGCTTCCCCGGTGAACCCGTCGTCGGTACCGGCCATAATGCGCAACAGCGAGGACTTGCCCGAACCGTTGGAACCGATCACCCCGATCTTGGCCCCCGGGTAGAAGGAAAGGTTGATACCTCTCAGGACCTCGCGGTCAGGCGGGTAAAAGCGGCGCAGGTCGCGCATGGTGAAAATGAACTGGGCCGGCATGGGTACCAGTCTGCCCGCCGCCCGTCCCACGGGGTAGGGCGGGCCCATGTGAGCAAGGTCCGGCGACGTACTCTGGCTGTGTTATGAGCGAGCAAACTGAGGGTGCTGTGACCTTCGGCCCGAATGCGTGGCTGGTCGATGATATGTACGAGCAGTACCGGCAGGATCCGGCGTCGGTCAGTGAGAGCTGGCGGGAGTTCTTCGAGAACTACCGGCCCGGCGGTGCCAACCTGGCGCGGCCCGGGACGCCCGAGGTCAAGTTTGCCGACGAGGACCTGGTCGGGGCGGAGGAGGCGCCGGCGGAGGCTCACCCCGCCCGGGCCGAGACGGCCTCGACCGGCCCGGTCACTGACGCGGCACGAGCCGTTCCGCTTGACAACCGGAGCGCGACACCGTCCACGCCGGCTAATGCGGCCATAGCACCAGGCCGCGTTTCTGTTCCCGACGAGACGCCTGCGAAGGGAGCAATTCCCTTGAGAGGTGCCGCCGCCCGGGTGGTCGCGAATATGACGGCCAGTCTGGGCGTCCCCACCGCGACCAGCTTCCGGGTCATCCCGGCCCGCCTGCTCGAGGTCAACCGGAAGATCCTCAACAACCAGTTGAGCCGCACCGGCAGCGCCGGCAAGGTGAGTTTCACCCATCTGATCGGCTACGCCGTCGTGAAGGCCATTGGCGCCGTTCCCGTCATGAACTCCAGCTTCGTTCCCGCTAGTGAGGACGATCCGAAGGCGGCGCCGTCGGTCGTGCACCACGAGCACCTGGGCCTTGGGATAGCCGTCGATCTCGAGAAATCGGATGGCAGTCGCACCCTCCTTGTTCCTGTGATCAAGGCCGCCGAAGAGATGGACTTCCGTTCGTTCTGGTCGGCATACGAGGACCTCATCCGCAAGGTCCGGTCCGGCAAGGTCGGGGCCGATGATCTCGCCGGCGCGACGGTCAGCCTGACCAATCCGGGAACGCTGGGCACGGTCCAGTCGGTTCCTCGATTGATGCCCGGCCAGGGCGCCATCGTCGGCGTCGGCACCATCGACTACCCCGCGGAGTGGCAGGCTGCCGACCCCCGGGTTTTGGCCGAGCTGGGGGTCTCGAAGGTCGTGACCCTGACCTCCACCTACGACCACCGGATCATCCAGGGGGCCGAGTCGGGGGCGTTCCTCCAGAAGGTGCACCATCTGCTCACCGGCGGGGACGACTTTTACAAGCGGATTTTCAAGGACATGGGCGTCCCGTACGAGCCGGTGCGCTTCCACCGAGACGTCAACGACCTCGCCGAGGGCAGCTCGGTCCACCTTCGCAAACAGATCGAAGTCGACAATCTCATCAACATGTACCGGGTGCGCGGGCACCTGATCGCCCACCTCGATCCGCTGGACTGGACGGACCCGCACATGCACCCGGAGCTGGATCCGGCCACCCACGGGCTGAGCGTGTGGGACCTCGAGCGGGAGTTCTTCACCAACGGGCTGGCCGGCTCCGAGATGATGCGCCTGGGCGACGTCCTCGGCGTCCTCCGCGACGCCTACTGCCGCACAGTCGGGGTCGAGTACATGTTCATCCAGGAGCCCGATCAGAAGCACTGGATCCAGCAGCACGTCGAGGGTGTATCGACCCAGCTGACCCCCGAAGAACAGCGCTGGATCCTGGACCGGCTGAACGCGGCGGAGGCCCTCGAGCAGTTCTTGAACACGAAGTTCATAGGCCAGAAGCGGTTCGGGCTCGAAGGAGGCGAGTCGGCCATGCCGCTGATCGACGCCATCATCGACGACGCCGCCGTAGCCGGCCAATCGCAGGTCGTCATCGGTATGGCCCATCGCGGCCGGCTCAACGTCCTCATCAACATCGTGGGTAAGGGCTACGGCGAGCTGTTCGAGGAGTTCGAGGGCAACATAGACCCGGGGACCGTTCAGGGCTCAGGCGATGTGAAGTACCACAAGGGGTTCCGGGGGAAGTTCACGGGTCGCTCAGGGAAGACCATCGACGTCCTCCTGGCGTCGAACCCATCTCACCTGGAGGCGGTCGATCCGGTAGTCCAGGGCATGGCCCGGGCCCTCCAGGACGAGCTAACGGAAAATGACAGCGCCCAGCCGCATCCCGTCCTGCCATTGTTGATCCACGGTGACGCTGCTTTCGCTGGTCAGGGCGTGGTGGCGGAGACGCTCAACATGTCGGCGCTCCCCGGTTACGAAACGGGGGGGACCGTCCACCTGGTCATCAACAACCAGCTCGGCTTCACCACCAACCCGGAGTCGGCCCGATCCTCTGTTTACGCCACTGATGTGGCCAAGATGGTCCAGGCTCCCATCTTCCACGTGAACGGCGACGACCCCGAAGCCTGCGTCCGGGTCGGCCGGCTGGCCTTCGCCTTCCGGCAGCGGTTCCACAAAGACGTGGTCATCGATCTGGTTTGCTACCGCCGTTACGGCCATAACGAGCAGGACGACCCCAGCCTGACCCAGCCGCTTCTGTATCAGCTCATCAAGGAGCACCGCAGCGTTCGCAAGCTCTACACCGAGACCCTGGTTCGCCGCGGCGACATAGACATGGACCAAGCCGAGGAGGTCCTGAGGGATTTCTCCAGCCGGCTTCAGTCCGCGCTGGACGAGACGCGAGCTTCGGCCCCGCCGCAGCCGGCGGTGCTGCCGCCGCCGCCCCAGCCGGCCCCGGTGCTTCCTCCGATCGAGACCGGCGTGGCTCCAGAGGTCCTGCAGCAGGTCGCCGACGCGCTGGTCACCTTCCCCGAGGGGTTCACCGTTCATCCGAAGCTGACCAAGGTGTTCGACGCGAGAGCCAAGTTGTGGGCGTCTGGCGAGGCGGACTGGGCCATGGGCGAAGCGTTGGCTTACGGCACGCTGCTAGTCGAGGGCCGCGACGTACGCCTGGCCGGTCAGGACACCCGGCGGGGCACCTTCGGCCACCGCAACGCCGCCGTGGTCGACTACCGCACCGGTGCGGAGTACATACCTCTGGGCGCGCTCGGGCCCGGTCGCTTCTCGATCTACGACTCCCTCCTTTCGGAATACGCCGCCCTGGGATTCGAGTACGGGTACTCGCTGATCGCCCGGGACGGGCTGGTGGCATGGGAGGCCCAGTTCGGCGATTTCGTCAACGGCGCCCAGATCGTCATAGACCAGTTCCTGGCCGCGGCGGAGATCAAGTGGAGCCAGACGTCGGGCCTTGCGCTGCTGCTTCCCCACGGCTACGAGGGACAAGGAGCCGAGCATTCCTCGGCCCGGATGGAGCGCTTTCTCGACCTCTGCGCCGAGGACAACATGCAGGTCGCCGACGTCACCACGTCGGCCCAGCTGTTCCACCTCCTGCGCCGGCAGGTCCTGCGTACGACGCGCAAGCCGCTCGTGCTGTTCACGCCGAAGCGCTATCTGAGGGGCCGAGAGGCCTACAGCCCGGTCTCCGATTTCACCAGTGGGCACTTCCGCGAGGTGCTGGATGACCCCTTCCTTTCTCCCCCTGAAAGGGCGGCCGTGCGCCGAGTCGTGATCGCGACCGGCAAGGTCGCTCTCGACATGATCAACGCCCGCGAGAAGGCAGCCCGTAAGGACGTGGCGGTGGTGCGGGTGGAGCAACTGCATCCCTGGCCGGAGGACCAGTTGACGGCGGCAGTGGCCGGGTACGAGCGAGCGGAGGAAGTCGTCTGGGCTCAGGAGGAACCCGAGAACATGGGTGCCTGGACCTTCGTCCGGGACCGGTTGGACAGCCTGTTCGGCGACGACTACCGATTGATCAGGGTGAGCCGGGCGGCCTCGGGTTCCCCGGCCACGGGCAGCCATTCGATGCACGAGCTCGAGCAGAGGGACCTGGTCGAGCGGGCCCTGGCCTAGGCGTCTGGACTAGATCCGTCTGCCAGAGGGAAGCCGAGGACGGCCTCGAGCTCTGAGATGGCCTGCGCCGGATCGGCCACTTTGATAGTGCGCATACCCATGGCCCGCGCCGGCTTCAGGTTGACACCCAGGTCGTCCAGGAACACCGCCTGCCGGGGCTCGATCCCCATAAGTTCGCAGGCCATCTCATAGAAGCGGATATCCGGCTTGCGGCAGCCGGCTTTCGAGGACTCCATCACCACATCGAACAGCTGGATCACCGAGGCGTAGGACGGCTCCTCGGCGCCCCGGCTGAAGTTGTTGGTCAGCAACCCGGTCTTCAACCTCTCGTGGCAGCGCCTCAGCGCCTCGACCATGGCAGGTCGGAGCTCGCCGCTGAGCTGATCGACGATGGCGCGGGCATCTATCTTGGCCCCAGCCGTTGCGGCCTCGGCCTCGAAGAGGGTGGCGAATACGTCAAGGGTCACTTGGCCCCGTTCCAAACCGGCCCAGGCGTTGCCGTCGGGGTTGGTGGCATTGAGCCGGCGGATGAAGCCGGGTTCCAGGGCGTGGGCCGATTCGTAGGCGGCGAAGGCGTCGAACGGGCTGGTCGTCAGAACTCCGCCGAAGTCCCACAGAACAGCGGTTATAGCCGGGCCGCCCAGTTCGGAGACGGGCCCGCCGCGCCTGTTGGTCCCGCTCATAACCCGAACTCTAGGGGGCCGCGCTCATGCGCCGGCTTCCCGGGTTCCACGTCAGGGCGGGCCACGCCTGCTTGACTCTACGGCGTCATGCCTGCCCGCCACGTGATCGTCGACGGCTCGAATCTGGCCACCGAAGGACGCTCGATGCCCAGCCTGGAGCAGCTCGACCAGGCCGTCCGGGAGTTCATGGCTGAGAATCCCAACGACGTGGTGACAGTGGTCGTCGATGCGTCGTTCGGCCACCGGATCGACCCGTCGGAGGTGCCCACCTTCGACGAGGCTGAGGCGGCTGGCGAGGTCATTTCGCCTCCGGCCGGCGCCATCGGTCGCGGAGACGCCTTCTTGCTTCGGATAGCCGAGAAGGTGGGGGCGACGGTGCTGTCCAACGACTCCTTCCAGGAATTCCACGGTGACCACCCGTGGCTCTTCGATAAGGGCCGGCTGGTCGGCGGCAAGCCGGTGCCGGGGGTGGGGTGGATATTCATGGATCGGACCCCGGTACGGGGTCAGAAGAGCCGCGAGGTGGTCAAGGAAGCGAAGCGCCGGAAGCGGGTCGAGAGCGGTGGGGCTGGTGACGCCGAGCCCAAGGGCTTGGACCTGGCCAGCTCCAAAGCCAAGGGCCGTCCGAAGGCGGTGGACCGGGCCATCGCCAGGGCCACTCAGGAGGTCGTCGAACCCAAGGCGGACGGGAAGAGGCGGCGGCGGGGAGGAGAGCCCCCGTCGGAGCCGGTCAACGAACCGCTGGCGTTCATCACCTTCATCGCCGCCCACCCGCTCGGCAGTGTGGTCGTGGGGGCGGTCCTCGAATTCTCCTCTCACGGCGTTTTTGTCCTGGCGGACGGCGCCCGCTGCTACGTGCCATTGTCGGCGATGGGGGATCCACCGCCGCGGCGAGCCCGTGAGGTGGTGTCGAAGGGGGAGGAACGGCAGTTCATCGTGCAGGCCTTCGATCCACAGCGGCGGGGAATCGAGCTGGCCATACCCGGCTTCGCCCGAGTAGCCGGAAGCCCGACGGCCGAGACGGTCGAAGCTGAGATACATGAGGTTCGCTCGGAGCCCAAGAAGGCACCGAAGAAGGAGACGTCCGGGAAGGCTCGCAGGGGGGCGCCGCGTGACCCGGCGGCAGAGCAACCCGTCGGGGTGGAGCAATCTGGTGGGGTGAAGCAGCCCGGTGGGCTGTTGCAGTCGCCCGGGGCGGTAGCCGGCCCGGCCCGTGGTGAGGTCCCGCCAACGCTCGTGACTGCCGGCGCGAAGAAGGCGGCGAGGGCGAAGCGCGCCGCCGTTCCTTCGGCGGGGAAGAAGGCCGGCGGGACGAAGACCGCCGCCGCGTCCGAAGAAGCCGCAGCAGTCTCCGAAAGGGTGGCGGGCCCGGCTAAGGAGGCCGGGCCGGCCAAGAAGGCCCGGGCGGCGAAGAAGGCGCCGGCGAAGGCGGGTGGGGCGGAGAAGGCGGGGGCCGCCGGCAAGGCGGGGGCGGTCGACACGGCTGTCGCGGCATCGGGCGAGGGAACGGCGCCGGCAAAGGAAGCGGGCGGGGCGAAAAAGGCGGCGCCGGCAAAGAAGGGGGCCGCGAAAAAGGCGGCCGGGGTGAGGAAGGCCGCCCCGGCCAGGGCGGCTGGTAGGGCGGCCGCACCTCAGAAGGTGGCCGCCGGCAGGGCGGCCGCACCCACCAAGAAGGCAGCCAAGGCTACGAGGTCGTCTCGGGCGACCAAGAAGGACACCGCGGCCACCGCGACCGGCGCCCCGCCCCCGCCCCGTGCCGCATCGCCGGCCACGGATACCGAGGCGAGTTCTGTCTCATCACCAGAAGCTGAGACGTCGGTCGCCAAGCCACCCGGATGAGCGCCCGCGGAGCCGGCTGAGGGGTCAGGCCCAGGGTGGACCGTATTCTATATATTCTCAGTGTTCCTCAGCCACTAAGGTGGCCCCTAAATCGCTTTCTGGGACTATTTATACCTCTCTACGGAGTACAAGTAGTCCCAGAAGAAGAATCGGGGCCCAGAAAGGGAGGTCCGGCGCCAGAAGCGGTAGTCCGGCCCCAGAAGGCGGCCTCCCGGGCCCGACGGTTAGCTTTTCGATTGGCCCGCCCTCCGGGTGCTTCCCTCACCCGCCGCCCCGCCGCCCCGCCGCCCCGCCGGCCGATTCCCTAGCATGGCCTCGGCATGCGGATCGCGACCTGGAACGTCAACTCGCTGAAGGTACGACTTCCCCGGGTGGAGGAGTGGTTGGCCTACGCCCGGCCCGACATTGTGTGCTTGCAGGAGACCAAGCTCAGCGATGCCACGTTCCCTCATCTGGCTTTCTCGGCCCTCGGGTATGAGAGCGTGCATCACGGTGACGGCCGGTGGAACGGGGTGGCCATCCTCTCGCGGGTCGGGATAGACGATGTCGTCGTCGGATTCACCAAGTCGGTGGAGCCGGACTCCGACACCCGCCTGATTACCGCCCGCTGCGGGGGAGTGACCATAAGCAGCGTCTACGTGCCGAACGGGAGGAGCCTGGACTCGGAGCACTACGTCTACAAGCTGTCCTGGCTCGGCCGGCTGCGCGACCACCTGGATCTCGTCGGGGGCCCGGACGAGCGGGTGGCGGTGTGCGGCGATTTCAACATTGCCCCCACCGACGAAGACGTCTGGGATCCCAAAGCTTTCATTGGGTCCACCCATGTCAGTGCGCCGGAGCGGGAAGCGCTCGACTCTCTCGAATCCTGGGGCCTGGTGGACGCGTTCCGGAAGGTGTACGAGGAGGACCGGTTGTACACCTATTGGGACTACCGGGCCGGTGATTTCCACGAGCACCGCGGTATGCGTATCGACCTGCTGCTGATGACGCGGTCGCTGGCTGACCGCCTCGAGTGGGCGCTGGTGGATCGCAACGCTCGTAAGGGCAAGCTGCCGTCGGATCATGCGCCCGTCTTCGTCGACGTGGAGGCCGCCGGCGGGTGATCTCAGACGAGCCCGGCGACGATCTCCCGGTGGGTGAGCGGACCGCCGATCCAGCGGCCGAGCTGGCCCGCATCCAGGAGCTGACACTCGGCGACCGCCCGACCTCCGCCCGCCGGGTCGGGGAGGCGGTGAGAACGGTCATCGACCTCCTGACCGCTACGTCGGCGCCCCCGGAAGTACTCGACGAAGTGACCGACAAGCTCGCTGCCGTTGGGTCGCTTTTGTCGGGCTACGAGGCCGACCGGAGCTACGAGGGGCTGGCCGAGGCGTCGGGGTTGGGCCGGGATGTGGCCTTCTTCGACTGGTCGCCCCTCCTTGGACGGGCCAACCCCCTGGCGCCGCCGATTCTGGTCGAGATCGAGGGCGAGACAGTTGTCGGGCAGGTCCGGTTCGGATCGGCCTACGAAGGACCACCGGGTTGCGTGCATGGGGGTTTCATCGCCGCCGCCTTCGATGAGGTGCTGGGGCTCACGCAATCTCTATCCGGGCAGGCGGGTATGACCGGGCGGCTCACGGTCCACTATCGCCGCCCGACCCCTTTGCACACCGATCTCCGCTTCGAGGGACGTCTCGACGGCGTGAGCGGACGGAAGGTCCTCACTTCCTCCAAGCTGTATGCAGGCGCGGACCTGACGGCCGACGCGACCGGGTTGTTCGTAACCATCGACCCGGCGCGTTTTCAAGCCATGGCCGCCTATCGCGACCGCAAGGAGTTAACGCCCGGCAGAGACCAGCGTGGGTCGCGGTAAGCCCAGAGCCGAGACCTGAAGGAAGTCCTCCGGATTGAGCGTCCACGGCAGGGGGAGGGCCGCCGATCCGGAGCCGACCAGGGGCCGTGGCTTGCGAGGGAAGGGCGAGCCCGAGCTCCCCCCTCGACCTCGATAGACGATGAGCCCGGTCACCGGATCTGGTACGGCGTCCAGGGCGGCCTGCACCACGGGGAGGTTGGTGAAACCTTCCCACGCCTCATCCTCGGCAAAGGAAACCTCGAATACCACACCCCACGGGTGGCGGTGCCATGACCAATCCGTAGCACCCTGAATGATCGCCGTCTCGATGAGAACGTCGCGGTACGCCTCGGCCCAGGACGACGCCGACGTGGCACCATCAAAGACCTCGATCGAGTACCACGAACTCACAGGTCACAGGGTACTCCCGATCAAGGCCCCCCCGCACCAGATGAGTCGGAAAACATCTGCGATCTCACGCCAACCGGCGCGAAAGCCACCCGATAGAACCGCCTTCTAGCTAGGCGGACGCGACTCGGTCGGCCACCAGTGACAACAACGAAGGCCCGTAACGGCCTGCCTTGACCGGGCCCAAACCCGGAACCGCGAGCAGCTGCTCGACCGTGGTCGGACGCAGCGCGGCCAGGGCTTCCAGGGTCACGTCGTGAAGCACCACGTAGGCGGGGACTCCGCTCGTCCGGGCGGTCTCGAGCCGCCAGGCCCGTAGTGAGCGGACCAGGTCGGGATCGGGATCGGCCCAACCCTCGGGCAGAATCGAACGGATCGGCCGGCGAGCTGACTTCGATCTTTCGCGCAGCCCGCGCCGCTGCTGCTCGATGCGCTCCCGCCACTCCTGCCCGGTGGCGCCTCGGGCACCCGACGCCGCGGCCGCTCGGCCCGACCCGCCCGGGTCTGCAATCCGGTCGAGCCACGGCGAGGGGTCCCGGGGGACGGGACGGGTGCCGAATGTCCGCTGCCGGGCCCAGGAACATCGCAGCTCCGTGGCGGCCCGGGTCAATGCCACGTAGAGCAGGCGCTGCTCCTCGGCTTCGGCCGCGGGGGATCCGCCGCGCCCGATGGGTACCAGTCCCTGCTCGAGTCCGGCGACCCAGACCGCGTCCCACTCGAGCCCCTTGGCTCGGTGGAAGGTGCACACCGTCACCGCCCCCGTGCGGCTGGCCCCGTCAGAGCCGTCGCGAAGCGGCGCTTGGTAGCCAGGCCAGCCATCGACCCACTGTGGTACCCGGCTCCTGACCGGCAAACCCGCGGGCCATCTCGGCGAGGACTGTCAGGGCGGCGCGGCCGGCGTCGTCATCGGGCCCGTGTTCACCGTGTACCGCTTCGGGACGAGCGTCTTCGTTGGCCAGTGCGGCCAAGTCGGCCGCGGCCGCCTGCAGCGGGCGGCCCGAATCCCCGCGCGATCTCTTGAAGGGCTTGACGTACTGCTGGATCGTCGAGCAGGGCCGCCTGAGCGGGCGCCCAGAACGGGACTCCGGCTGCGGCGAGGGCCTTCTGGATGGGAACGAGCTGGGCGTTGGTCCTCGTCAACACCGCCATCGATCCCCACTGCCGGCCGTCCTCGTAACAACGCCGCACCTCGGCCGCGATTCCGGTGGCCTCGGCGGCTTCCGACGGGTGGGCCCGCACGAGCGGTTCGGGCCCCTCCCGCCCGGCCGAGTGCAGCCGGCCCCCGGCCGGACCCAGCACCGCCGCCGCCACGGCCACGATCTGGCGCGTACAGCGATGATTGGCGTCGAGGTGGATGACCTCGGCGCCGGGCCACCGCCGGGGGACTTGCGCCAGGAGATCCGGGTCGGCGCCATTCCAGCCATAGATCGCCTGCTGGGGATCACCGACAACGAACAGGTCTCGCGACGGTCCCAACCAGGCCAGCAGTAAGCGGTGCTGCAGTGCATTGAGGTCCTGGAACTCGTCCACGTAGACATGCCGCCACCGCCATCGCTGGGCTCCGGCGAACTCGGTGTCTCGTTCGAGCGCATCGGCGCACAGGGAGAGCAGATCATCGAAGTCGATCAGTCCCCGGCGCCGCTTCTCATGTTCGTAGCGGCTGTAGAGGCCGGCCAGCTCGGCTGGGGTGACGCCGGGCGGGAGGCTGCGTCGTTCGGCCTGTACCGCCGCCTCGAAGTGGTCGGGACCGATCAGGCGGGCCCGGGCCCACTCCAGATGGCCGGCCAGCTCTGCGACCGAGGCCTGGGCCAGGCTCGGGCGCGAGCCGGCAAGAGGAGCGAGGAGCCTCGCCTTCCGTTCCAGCAGGACGGGAGGCTGCTGGCGCCGATCGGACCACCACCGGTGCAGCTGGGCGGAGGCCAGGGCGTGGAATGTGCCTGCCGTGACCTGCTCACGCAGGCCCAGTTGGCGGAGGCGATGCTGAAGCTCACCGGCGGCCTTGCGGGTGAAGGTGACGGCGACGGTATGGGCGGCGTCACCGCAGCCGCGTCTGGCCCGGTACGCGATCCGGCGGGTCAGGACCCGGGTCTTGCCGGCCCCGGCGGAGGCGAGGACGCACAGAGGAGCGGACTCACTCGTGACCGCGGCCCGCTGCGCCGACGTGAGGCCGTCGAGTAGGTCTTCGCCAGCGGCGCCCTCTTGCACCCGAGCGACGATACGGACGGGGTGTGACGGTGTGGTGGATCCCCGGAGATCGAGGACCCGGTTGCGCGCCTGGCGGGTGATCCCCCCGAATCATCCGGCCGGCGCTGCAACCGGGTGCCTATCGATGCCAGGAGTGTGCCCCGACAAGCGCCCCCGCGTCAAGCGCCTGCGTAATGAATAGTTCGGGCGAGAGGGTGTGGAGCCCCCCGGGTGGTGCTCTTGGCGATCGCCCGGATGCCGTTCGGGGGCCCACCGCATTACCGTGAACGCCGTGGGGTACAGCCGACGGCTGCTCAATCCAGGCGAGAAGGTTCTCGTCGACGTCCGGCCGCACTGGTGGTACCTGGCTGGTCCCGTTTCCCTGCTCGTCCTGGTAATCGCTGGCGCGATTGCGGCCTTCGTCGAGTCCGTGCCGAAGTGGGTGTCGTGGATCGTCCTGGTCGCCCTGGCCCTATCGGTGATGTGGCTGGCCGGCCGGTACGTGCGCTGGGTGACGAGCCGCCTCATCGTGACTGACGCCCGGGTTATCGAACGGCGGGGCATCGTGGCTCGGAGCGGCCGGGAGATCCCTCTCAACGCCCTCACCGACATCGGCTACCGGCAGTCGATCTTCGAAAGGGTCATCGGCGCCGGAAACGTGATCCTCGAGTCGGCGGGCCGGCGGAGCCAGGAGGTCTTTCCCGACCTTCCGAATCCGGCCTACATCCACAACGTCATCTTCAGGCAGATGCAGGCCAATCGTCTCTCCTCGGTTGCCGGGGCAGGCAGTTCACCGGATTCGATCCCCTCGCAGATCGAGCAACTCGATCAGCTGAGGCGGCGGGGTTTGATCACGGACGCCGAGTTCGAGGCCAAGAAGGTCGAACTCCTGGACCGACTCTGAGGTGGCCGGCCCGACAACCGCCGTGGTGAGCCTGGTGCCATCAATAACCGAGACCCTCTTGGCGTGGGGGATCCGTCCCGCCGCGGTGACCCGATTCTGCGAGGCGCCCGGGATCCCGACCGTCGGGGGGACGAAGAACCCCGATGTCGAGACCATCGTTGCCATGGGGCCCGACCTGGTGGTGATGGATGCCGAGGAAAACCGGATCGAGGATGCCCGGGCCTTGCAGTCGGCCGGGGTCCCGGTCCACGCCACCCACGTACGTTCGTTCGATCAGGTCGAGCCGACGATGGCAGAATTGTGGGCAGCCCTTGGCGGTCATGGGCTGCACCCGACCGCCGGCCGGCCGGCCGTGGCCCGCCTCCCGGAGCGGCCAACGGCGGTCGAGCCTTCCGCATGGGTACCCATATGGCGCCGGCCGTGGATGTCCCTCGGCCGCGGCACCTACGGTTCCTCCCTGTTGTCAGAAGCGGGGATCCGGAACGTCCTTGACGGGTCCGATGGCGCCTACCCGGAGTTCGGGGTCGAAGAGGCGTCGGCGCTCCAACCGGACTTCGTCCTGGCCCCATCCGAGCCTTATCCTTTTTCCGAGCGGCACCGGAGCGAGCTGGAGCGGGTCGCTCCGGTGGCGTTTGTGGACGGCCGTGACCTGTTCTGGTGGGGTGTCCGAACGGCTGGCGCTTTGAACCGGTTGATCGAGTTGGCGGCGACCTTGACGGCGCGATAAGCATCAGGCTGAAGACATGGAGCCGGGTCGGCGATCCGGCCGGGCGACCAGGGGAGGACGAGAACCGCGTGGCCGGACCGCTGCTGGGTTACAAGATCATCGAGCTGGCCGGGATCGGCCCGGGCCCCTTTGCCGGCATGATGCTCTCGGACATGGGGGCGGAGGTGGTGCGGGTGGACCGGGCCGAGTCGGTTCGGGAGGGCGCGGCTGCTCCTCTTTCCGACGTGCTCGGCCGGGGGCGCCGTTCCGTCGGAGTCGACCTCAAAAATCCTCAGGGGCGCCATACCGTGCTTCGTCTGGTCGAGGGCGCCGACGCCCTGATCGAGGGGTTTCGGCCCGGCGTGACGGAGAGGCTCGGTGTGGGCCCAGATGACTGTCTGGCTCGTAATCCCAGATTGGTCTACGGCCGAATGACCGGCTGGGGCCAGGACGGCCCGTATGCTCCGACCGCGGGTCACGACATCAACTACATCGCGCTCAGTGGCACTCTTTCGATGATCGGCCGTTACGGAGAGGCTCCCGTCCCGCCCCTGAACCTGGTAGGAGACTTCGGGGGAGGGGGGATGCTCCTGGCCTTCGGAGTCGTGTGTGCCCTGCTCGAAGCGAGCCGCTCCGGTCGGGGTCAGGTGATCGACGCGGCGATGGTCGACGGAGCCGCCCTTCTGTCTGCCATGATCCACGGCTTCCGTGCCGGGGGCATGTGGGGCGACGAGCGGGGAACGAACATTCTCGATACAGGGGCGTGGTACTACGAGGTCTACGAGACGGCGGACGGTGGCCACATCTCGTTCGGCTCCATAGAGCCCCAGTTTGCCGCCGAGATGCTGCGTATAACCGGTCTGGCCGACGACGCCGACGGTCGGGGACAACTGCCCGACCAGAACGACCGGTCGGCCTGGCCGGCCATGAAGGAGCGCGTCGCCGCTCTGGTCAAGACGAAAACCCGACAGGAGTGGTGTGAGCTGCTCGAAGGTTCAGACGCCTGTTTTGCCCCTGTTCTAAGTGCCGCCGAGGCTCCGACCTACCCGCACAACAAGGAACGTGGCACGTTCGTCGATGTCGCCGGGATAGTGCAACCAGCACCGGCTCCACGCTTCAGCCGCACCATTGCTGAGATTGCCGGTCCTCCGACCTCAGCCGGCTCTGACACAGAGCAGGTTCTGGCGGACTGGGGATTCTCCGCCAACGAGATATCCGATCTTCGCCACGCCGGGGCCGTGCGCTGAGGTGGCGGCTACTCGAGGTTGACCACGGGGCAGGTAAGTGTCCGCGTTATCCCTTCGATCATCTGAAGGCGGCTCACGATCATACGGCCCAGCTCGTCGACTGACCCGGCCTCGGCCCGGACGATCACGTCGTAGGGGCCGGTAACGTCGTCAGAAGCCACAACGCCCGGTATATCCCGCACGTGGCTCGCCACGTACGCGGCCTTGCCGACCTCGGTCTGGATCAGTACGTACGCGCTCACGGCCACTTGCTGTCTCCTCTCGGACGAGGACTCTCGGGCGAGTGAGATGGTAGGTCTGATCTAGCCCAGCCGCTTCTCGAGCTCGGCGAGCTCGTCGAGCAGCTCCGCAGGCAACCTGTCGCCGAGGGTGTCGAAATGCGCCTCTATGGACGGCAGCTCTTGCCGCCAGCCCGCCAGATCGACGCGAAGCAGTTCCTTCATGGCGCCCTCGGCCAGATCCAGGCCCTCGACGGGGATGGCATCCTGTGGCGGTAGAAGGCCGATGGGGGTCTCGGCCGCGGCAGCCTTGCCGCTGCACCGTTCGAATACCCACTCGAGAACCCGGCTGTTGTCGCCGTAACCGGGCCACAAGAAGCGGCCGTCGTCGTCCTTTCGGAACCAGTTGACGTAGAAAATCCTCGGCAGCTTCTCGGGATCCGCCTGGCTCCCGATCCTGAGCCAGTGGCCGAGGTAGTCGGCCATGTTGTAACCGCAGAAAGGCAGCATGGCAAAGGGGTCTCGACGTAGTTTCCCCACCGCACCGGCTGCAGCCGCGGTGGTCTCCGAGGCCATGATCGATCCCATGAAGACGCCGTGTTGCCAGTTGAAGGCCTCTGTGATCAACGGCACGACCGTGGACCGGCGTCCTCCGAAGAGGATGGCCGAGATCGGGACGCCCTGCGCGTCTTCCCACTCCGGGGCGATGGCGGGATCCTGGGATGCCGGAGCGGTGAACCGGGCGTTCGGGTGGGCGGCGGGTGTGGCGGTTCCCGGGGTCCAGGACTGGGCCTTCCAGTCGGTCAGGTGGTCAGGGGGAGCGGCGGTCATTCCTTCCCACCACACGTCGCCGTCGTCGGTCAGGGCCGTGTTCGTGAAAATGCAGTTCCCCGAGAGGGTGAGCATGGCGTTGAGGTTGGTCTTGTTGTTGGTTCCCGGAGCCACCCCGAAGAAGCCATACTCCGGGTTTATGGCCCACAAACGCCCATCCGCTCCGAACTTCATCCAGCAGATGTCGTCGCCGACGGTCTCGACCTTCCAGCCCGGCAACGTGGGCACGAGCATGGCCAGATTGGTCTTGCCGCACGCCGACGGGAAAGCTCCGGTGATGTAGCGCACCTCCCCGTCGGGGGAGGTCAGCTTGAGGATCAGCATGTGCTCGGCCAGCCAGCCCGCGTCCCGCGCCATGACCGAGGCGATCCGCAGCGCGAAGCATTTCTTCCCGAGCAGCGCGTTGCCTCCATACCCGGACCCGAACGACCAGATCTCCCTGGTTTCGGGGAAGTGGGCGATGTACTTGTTCTCGGCGTTGCAGGGCCAGGGAACGTCAGCCTGCCCCGGCTCGAGCGGCGCACCGATCGAGTGCACGCACGGGACGAACTCGCCGTCGTCTCCAAGAACCTCCAGGGCACCCTTACCCATGCGGGTCATGATCTTCATGCTCACGGCGACATAGGCCGAGTCCGTGAGCTGGACGCCGATGTGGGCGATAGGGGAGCCGAGCGGACCCATGGAGAAGGGCACCACGAACATGGTGCGGCCCCTCATGCAGCCGGTGTAGAGACCGGTCAGCATGTCCTTCATCTCGGCCGGGTCCCGCCAGTTGTTCGTGGCGCCGGCGTCAGCCTGGTTTTTCGAGCAGATAAAGGTCCGGTCCTCGACGCGGGCCACGTCTGCGGGATCCGATCCGGCCCAGTAGCTGTTCGGGCGCTTGGCGTCCGATAGCCGCTTGAACGTGCCACTCGCTACGAGCGAGGCGCACAATAAGTCGTATTCCTCTGCGCTGCCATCGCACCAGACCACGTCATCCGGCTGGGTGATCTGTGCCCACTTGGCGACCCACTGACGAAGACGCGAGTGGCTCGTGAGAGGCTCGGTGGAGGTCACGGGTGAATGGTTCTCCTTTTGACTCTGCCTACGATCCCCCTGTGGATTACGTTAGTGGATCGGGATCGTGACGAGCGAGTTCGCGGCCATCGCGAGGATCCGCTCGCGGCTGCCGCAGGCTCCGGACGCCGGCCAGATCTGGATCGGTGACGACGCCGCCGTCCTGCCTGGTCCCTCCGGCGGCCACACCCTTCTGGCTGCGGATACAGCTGTAGCTGGCGTTCACGCCGACCTGGCCCTGACCGGTCTCGACGACCTGGGATGGAAGGCGATGGCCGCCGCCCTGAGCGACCTGGCCGCCATGGGCGGCGACCCCGGCCACTCGCTCGTCACGGTGGCCGCTCCGCCCGGCACCGACCTGGACCTGCTCTACGAAGGCCTGGCGGACGCCGCCTCGGCCTACAACTGCCCGATCGTCGGCGGGGACCTCACCGGGTCCCCGGTTCTGGTCGTCACAGTCGCGGTGACGGGCTGGTGCGATGCCAATCCGGTGCTCCGGGGCGGGGCCCGACCAGGTGATTTCATCTGGGCTACGGGTGCATTGGGAGGGGCGGCGGCCGGCCTTCGATGCCTGCGATCCGCTGATTCGGGCGACCGGGAGGGACGGTCTCTCGTTGAGGAGATCCGGAGTGAACTGATCCGGGCCCACACACGGCCGGCGCCTGACTTTGCCGGCGGGCGGGCCGCCCGGCTCGGCGGGGCGCGGGCCATGATCGACGTGTCCGACGGCCTGGCCGCCGATCTCGGGCACCTCGCCGAAGCCTCGAGCGTGGGCGTAGAGCTCGATTCGGTCCCGGTCGCCGCCGGCGCGGGGGTCGAGGACGCTCTGCATGGGGGTGACGACTACGTCCTTGTCTTTTGCGCACCCGATCCCGATCGAATCGACGCCGCCTTCGGCGAGCTTCCACCGCCTGTGCGGATGGGACGGTGCACCGCCGACCGGGCTCAGATGACGCTGGCCGGGAGGCCCTTCACCCCGGTTGGCTGGGAGCACCAGTTTTGAGCCGAGAGGCGACCATCGTGGCCCTGACCGTGGCCGGCTCCGACTCCAGTGGCGGCGCAGGCGTGCAAGCGGACTTGAAGACCTTCGGCGCCCTGGGGGTATGGGGACTCTCCGCCGTCACAGCCGTCACCGCCCAGAACGCCCGCGGTGTCGCGGCCGTTCACGCTGTGCCCGGGTGGATGGTAAGAGCTCAGATCGACGCCGTCGCCGGCGAGTCGAGACCTGCGGCAATCAAGACCGGGATGCTGGCTACCGCCGAGATCGTCGAAACGGTTGCGGCTGCGGTTGCCGACCTTCGCCTCACGCCGCTCGTAGTCGATCCGGTGCTCACGGCCAGCCAGGGCGGCAGCTTGCTCGAACCGGACGGCATCAGAGCCATCAAGAATCTGCTGCTTCCGATGTGCGATGTCCTGACCCCCAACCTCAGCGAAGCCGAAGTCTTCCTGGGTCAGCGGGTGACTGAAGTCGCTGACATGCCAGACGCCGCGGCCGCTCTGGCTGCGCTGGGTCCCGGCGCCGTCCTCTTGAAAGGCGGGCATCTTCGAGGTGAACGGTCCCCGGACCTTCTCTGGTTTGGAGGGACAGCTATCTGGCTGGAAGGCCCCCGGCTCGTCACCGACCACACCCACGGAACCGGTTGCACGCTGTCAGCGGCGATAGCGGCGTATCTGGCCGTGGGTCTTCCGGTGCCCGAAGCGTGCTCGAAAGGCAAGGCCTTCGTCACCGGAGCCATAGCCGGCGGGTTCGGGATCGGCTCGGGGCCGGGTCCCGTCGATCCGCTCTGGAACTGGGGCAAACCTCCCTAGTTTTCGCTCAAGTACCGCCCCCCTACTGCCGAGTCAGAAATCCATGACGGTCTCGCGCCTCGGCGCATCCCGGACGCACGGCGTGTTGGTTGATTCGGCCGCGTCCGCCGAGGGATATGTGCGGCTGTCAGGCGTTTCGACCCCTCCCGGCCAGGTTTTCGCCGACCTTCTCCTTCTCGGTGCCCTGGCTTGCCAAGCACCGGTGGCCGTCCTCTCCGTTCCGCAGGCCGGGGCCGGATGGAGCACCCTCTCGCACGGGTTCGACACCCGGGATGGCCTGAACGACCCTCTTCTGCTTGATGCCATCGCAGGGAGTGGCGGCCCCGTCGAGTTCGTAGACCTGGTCACGAGTCTGCCCAAGAGCCCTTTGGTGCTCCCCCCTCACTCGATGCGGTGGGCCTACGGCGTCGCTCTCCGGGACGGCGGCGGGTCGGTGGTCGGTGTTGTTGCTGTCATGGATCGGTGGCTCCGGCAACTCACCAAGCGAGAGCAGCGGGCCATGGCCGCCCTGGCCCGTCAACTGACCGGACACCTCTCTCAGTTGCGCCGGCCTCACGATGGTGGCGACGAGCCACGGCCGGTCCTTCGGGGCGTACCGAAGCCGCCCCCCGCACCGGCGCCCTCTCGGTCCCGGGGCAGCCATTCGCCTGAGACTCCCCAACTGCTGCGCAGCCACGAGGTGGCGTCCATCTTCGACGTCACCGAGCGGACCGTGATCAACTGGGCCGCCGCCGGCAAGCTTCCAAGCCTGCGCACGATCGGTGGGCACCTGCGCTTCCGCCGCGAAGATGTGATGAAGCTCCTGTCGGGAGCCGAAGACTCCAGCTTTCGATAGCGACGGCGGCTTAGCCGCCCACTTGTCCGTGGCGGACGGCTCGGTTGTCTGAGCCTCCGTGGCGGACGGCTCGGTTGGTCTGAGCCTCCCTAGCGGACGGCTCGGTTGGTCTGAGCCTCCCTAGCGGACGGCTCGGTTGGTCTGAGCCTCCCTAGCGGACGGCTTTGGTGATCTTGCCCGCCCGCAGGCAGGACGTGCACACGTGCACCCGCTTCGGGCTGCCCCCCACTATCGCCCTTACTCTCTGAATGTTCGGATTCCAGCGGCGCTTGGTGCGTCGATGCGAGTGGCTGATGCTCATGCCGAAAGACGGCCGCTTGCCGCAAACCTCACAAACCGCTGCCATCGGGGACCACACCTCACTCTTCGGGGACTCACCGGTCCGGACCGGCCCATCAGGTTAGCATCCGCCTATGCAGACGCAGGAGCGCCTGACTGCCCCCGATTTGGTCTGTGTGCTCACGGCCTACCGGGACGCGCTTCGCGAGCACCAGAACTTCATCAACCGGCTCAACGTATACCCGGTCCCCGACGGCGACACCGGAACGAACATGGCCCTGACGCTCGAGGCGGTCGTCAAGGAACTCTCCGGTTGTGAGCCTTCCGACATGGTCAGCGTGGCCCACGGCATCAGCTACGGCTCGTTGATGGGGGCACGGGGAAACTCGGGGGTGATCCTCTCGCAGATCCTGCGGGGCTTGTCGGAGTCGGTTCGCGACCGCGACGGCATCGATGGGTTTGTCATCATCGATGGCCTCGAACGAGCGGCAGCCGGGGCCTACCAGGCGGTGCAGAACCCGGTCGAGGGGACCATCCTCACCGTGGCCCGCGCCGCGGCTGAGTCCGCGGCAATGAAAGGCGGGGAAGCCGGCTTGATCGGGGTGCTCGAAGCAGCCCGGCGCGGAGCCGACGAGGCGCTGGAGCGCACCCCCGATCTGCTTCCTGTGCTGAAGACCGCCGGCGTGGTCGATTCTGGCGGCGCCGGCCTGGTGCTGCTCTTCTACGCGTTTCTGCACGTCGCCGACGGCCAGCCCCTTCCCAACGCCCCCGAGGTCGAGACCGGGCCGACGTCGGTCGACCTCACCGGTCACGAGCCGGGTCAAGGCGGATCGGAGGGTCTCCGTTACGAGGTCATGTACCTCCTGGAGGCTCCCGACGAACTGATCCCGGCCTTCAGGGAGGTCTGGGCCGGCCTCGGAGACTCGATTGTCGTGGTGGGCGGGGACGGTATATGGAACTGCCATATCCACACCGACGACATCGGGGCGTCGATAGAGGCGGCGCTCGAAGCCGGCCGGCCGCGCCAGGTCCGGGTAACGGACCTGTTCGAGCAGGTCGAAGAGGAACGCTGGGTTCGCGACGCAGCCGCCACCTCGGCGGAGGAGGAACCGCCCGAGGAGCCGGCCGTCTGCTCTGTGGTGGCGGTCTGCACGGGTGAGGGAATCCGGCGCATCTTCCGCTCCCTCGGAGTCCATCATGTGGTCAGTGGAGGTCAGTCCATGAATCCCTCGACGGCTGACCTCCTCGAGGCCATAGACGCCGCTCAAGGGGAGCAGGTGGTGATCCTTCCGAACAATAAGAACATCGTGCCGGTGGCCGAACAGGCAGCGCTGCAGGCGGCCAAGCCGGTTCGGGTTATACCGACCAGAGGTATTCAGGAGGGCTTCGCGGCCCTCCTCGAGTACGACCCGGATGGGGATGCCAACTCGAATGTCGCCCTGATGTCCGAGAGTGCGTCCCGAGTTGTAGCCGGGGAGATCACGCGCGCCGTCCGCTCGAGCGCCTGCGAGGCCGGTCCCATTGCTGAAGGCGATTACCTCGGGCTCTCCCGGCGCGGCATCGAGGTGGTCGCCCCGGATCTCGCCGGCGCCTCTGTCGCCCTCCTGCAACGACTGATCGACCGGGATCACCACGAGATCGTCACCATCATCGCCGGGGAGGGCTCGGCCGCGGCGAGCACCCGGAGGATAACGGAGTGGATGGACCAAGCCCACCCCGATGTCGCCGCCGAGGTCCACCACGGTGGCCAGCCCCTCTATCCGTATCTCTTCAGCATCGAGTGATCCGGCTGTGCCGAAGGTCACCGACTGACTGTGACAGCGGAGACAGAACGAACGCTCTGAGCAGCGCATGATGTCTCCATGCGGAGGGAATCGGGCAAGTGGCGGGGAATCTGCACGAGGATCCGCGACGGTTGGATCACAGCGTGGTGACCAGCCGCCCCGGATACGTCGTTCCGTTCCCCCAACGGCGCCGCCCTCGCTCCTGAGACCGCACCCCCCCGGCGTAGCTCTCAGGAGCGGGGCGGCGCGACACTCGCGTCCGGCGTGCGGCGGCGCCGGCCGTCGAGTGAGCCCCTCTTTTGAGCTCCGACCGGCTGGTCACGGGGAGCCCGTAACTTGAGGCGGATGACTTCTCTGCCCCGGCTCGCCGAGATCGATGTCGAGCGCCTCAATGGGGTCGGGGGCAAGAACCGCGAGGCGCTGCTCAGCATCGGGATCTCGAGTGTGCTCGACCTGCTGACTCACTATCCCCGGCGCTACCTCGACCGTACCAATCAGGCGGCGATCGCCGACCTGGTCGAGGGGGTCGAAGCCATGGTGCTCGCCACGGTACGGAAGTCGTCGGCCCGGCGGACCCGGCAAGGCCGCTCCCTCGTCGAGGTCGACCTGTTCGACGGCTCGAGCTATTTGAGGGCCACTTTCTTCAATCAGCCCTGGAGGGCCAAGCAGCTCCCCGAGGGCACCCAGGCCGTCTTGTTCGGGAAAGTCGAACGCTTCCGCGGCCGGCGGCAGATGACCAATCCGGTCGTGGACCTGGTCGGCGACCGGACGGGCCGGATAATCCCCGTTTACCCACAATCTGAGAAGGCCGGTTTGATGACCTGGCAGATCGCCGGCTGGGTGGCTGAATCGCTGCGGCGGGTCCAGTCCTTCGACGATCCCCTGCCTGACGGTTGGAAGCAGGCGTTGGAGCTGGTCGGTCGGGACTGGGCCATGCACCAGATCCACGCCCCGGACTCGATGGGCGCAACTGTACGGGCTCGCCAGCGGCTGGCTTTCGACGAGCTCCTCCGCCTCCAGCTGATCCTGGTGATGCGGAAGCGGGCCATTGAGCGGGACTCGGTCGGTATTCGCCACGACGTCAGCGGTGAGCTGGTGGGCCGGTTCCTCGACAGTCTTCCCTTTTCCCTGACCAAGGCTCAAGAGTCCGCGATTTCAGAGATCAGTGCCGACATGGCGGGTCCCCATCCGATGCACCGGCTGCTGCAGGGCGACGTTGGCTCAGGCAAGACCGTCGTGGCTATCGCTGCTCTTCTGACAGGGGTGCAGGGCGGCCATCAGGGTGCACTCATGGCTCCGACCGAGGTGCTGGCCGAGCAACACTATTCGGGGGTCAGCGGCCTGGTCCGGGACCTGATGGTGCCGAGCGACCAGACCCTTTTGCCGGATCGCCCCCTGCGAGTGGCTCTGCTCACGAACAGGACCACGGGAACCGAGCGGGCCCGCCTCCACGCCGGCCTGGCAGACGGCACCGTCGACATCCTGATCGGCACGCACGCTCTGCTTACCGAGGCGGTGGCGTTCCGATCGCTAGGGTGCGTGGTGATCGACGAGCAGCACCGCTTTGGTGTCGAGCAGCGGGCTGCTCTCAGGGACAAAGGACCGGGCCGGGTCGTCCCTGACGTCCTGGTGATGACGGCTACGCCAATCCCACGCACGGCAGCCATGACCGTCTACGGCGATCTGGACACCACCGTTCTTGCCGAGCTGCCTCCGGGACGGACACCTGTGACTACCACGTGGGCGCGCGGCTCGCTGGAGGAGGCCGCGGTCTGGGATCGGGTCCGAGACGAGGCCGGTGCCGGCCGCCAGGCTTATGTGGTGTGCCCGTTGGTGGAGGAGTCCGAGCGGGTGCAGGCCCGCTCCGCCTCCGAGGAACGAGACCGCCTGGCCGCCGGCGAGCTCTCCGGGCTGCGTATCGGCCTACTGCACGGTCAGATGGCTGCGAAAGACAAGGAAGCAGCCATGGAGGCCTTCCGTGGTCACGAACTTGACGTCCTCGTCGCCACCACCGTCATCGAAGTGGGAGTAGATGTCCCGAACGCCACCGTTATGGTGATCGAGGATGCCGACCGTTTCGGCATCGCCCAGCTCCACCAGCTGCGCGGGCGGGTCGGGAGGGGTCAGTACCCCTCCTGGTGCTACCTGCTCGGTGGCAGTGACAACCCCGAGGCCGAACAGCGGTTGTCGGCCCTCGAGCGCTCTACCGATGGATTCGAGCTCGCTGAGGTCGATCTCGAACTGCGGGGGGAGGGGACGATTCTGGGCACGCGACAGAAGGGCGCTAGCGACTTGAGGCTGGCCTCTCTTCGACGAGACAAGGATCTGGTGGTGAAGGCCCGTGAGGTGGCATTCGACCTGGTCGATCGAGATCCCGGGCTGGCCGGCCTGCCAGACCTGGCCGAGGAGATCCGGTATCTGGTCGACGAGGAGGACCGGGACTTCCTGTTCAAGAGTTGACGAGCAGCCACTTCCGGTTCAAGCGCTGACGTTCAGGGCGAGTCGTCGGGGAGCACCAGGTCCCAGCGATCGAGGCAGTCCGAGCACCGGTAGGTGAGGATGTCGCCGGGCTGCGGCGGATCGTCATCGGGCCAGGTCGTCAACAGGTGGGCTGTCCCTCCGCAGTCGACGCAGGTGATCGTCTCGTCTGGGATCATGCCAGTACCTTCTCACGGCGTGAGAGTGGTGGCCGGTGTGGCGAGGGGGCGGATTCTTCACGCCCCCCCGGGCCGCAGCACCCGGCCCACCAGCGACCGGGTGCGGGAAGCCATATTTTCGATCCTGACGAGCATGGACATGGTCGAGGGTGCCGTGATGCTCGATCTCTTCGCCGGCACCGGAGCACTCGGCATCGAGGCCCTCTCGCGTGGCGCCGCCGCCGTGACCTTCGTCGATTCGGACCCGCAAGCACAGAAGGCCATCAAGTCCAACCTGCCGGTACTCGGCGACTTGCAGGCTCGAGCGGTGGTGGTGAAGGCGGACGTGTTCCGCTACTGCGCTCAGGCGCCGCGGGTGGATGTGGTACTCGCTGATCCGCCTTACGCGTTCGGCTCCTGGAGCGCCCTACTGGGGTTGCTCCGTTGCCGGACCGAGGTCCTCGTAGCCGAAACGGGCTCAGGCTGGGATCCCGCTCCCGGGTGGGAGACTGTGAAGGAGAGGAAATACGGCAGTACCGTGGTAACGGTCGTGCAATCCCTGTCCCGCCCCCAGGCGTCCGTACGCCAAGAAGGTGAACCTTGAAGACCGCGTTGTTCCCGGGATCCTTCGATCCATTTCACAACGGACACCTGGAGATCGTCGAGATCGCGTCAAAGATATTCGATCATGTGATCGTGGCACCGATGCGCAATACCCAGAAGGGGGAGCCCCTTTTCACCCTTCAAGAGCGCATCGACATGATCGCCGAGACGGTTGCTTACCTCGACAACGTCACGCTCGAGTCCTTCTCCAGCTTGGTAGTCGACCTGGCTCGCCAGGTCGGCGCCGACGTGCTGATCAAGGGTCTCCGGGTGGCGTCCGACGCGGAAGCGGAGCTGCAGCAGGCCCAGATGAACCGGCGGGTGGCCGGTATCGAAACCGTTTTCATCCCGTCGTCCTCGGAATACTCGTTCATCGCCTCCAAGTACGTCCGGGACTTCGCCCGCTTTGGAGGGGCTGACCGGATCGGTTCGACTGTCCCCGCGCCGGTTCTGATCAAGCTCAAGGAGAAGTTCGCATCGGGGGCGGAGCCGTGAGCGGAATCGGCGACAGTCCGACGGTGCCCGACACCGAGGAGCTAATTCGCCGGGTGGCCGAGATAATCGACGGCACCCGGGCATTGCCGTTGTCCTCGTCGGTCAAGCTCGACAACAAGGACGAGGTGCTCGAACTCCTGGACGAGGCATCGCATCGCCTGCCAGAAGAGACCCGCCAGGCCCGCTGGCTGCTCAAGGAGCGGGACGAGTACCTGGCCAAGATGCAGCGCGAGGGCGACGATCTGGTTCAGGAGGCCCGTCTGCAGGCCGAGCGAATGGTCCAGAGGACGGAGATCGTTCGGGAGGCACAGCAGACGGCCCGACGCATCGTTGAGGACGCTCGCGACGAGGCTCGGCGCCTCCGCCTCGAGGCGGAGGATTATTGCGACCAGAAGCTGGCCGCCTTCGAGGTGGTACTGGACCGGACCATCAAAACCGTGGCTGCCGGGCGGGAGAAGCTGTCGGTGACACCCCCACCGATCCTCGACGGCCGGGACACAGACATTGCAGGCGTCGAAGATGACGGCGGCACCGGGTTCGAAGAGGCCTTCTTCGATCAGGACCACCCGTAGGGGATCGGGAGGAGCCATGAGCACCGGCCGGTGGCTGGTTCCCGTCAGGACCCTTCGACGGTCGACCGGTGTCAGGCGGCACGAGCTCCGCAGTGGGCGGGTGGGCGAGCTCAGGGTGGCGGCCAGCATCGTGCCCGCGGATGCCGAGGTCACCGCCGACGCCCTGCTCGACTCCGTCGACGGCGGCGTCGAGGTCACGGCCGACGTGAGCGCCCCATGGAGGGGGGAGTGCCGCCGGTGTCTGAAGCCGGTCGAGGGGAGGCTGCGGTGCAAGGTGCGCGAGGTCTACCGGCCGCGCCGTAGTCAGGAAGGGCCCGACGACGATGAGGACACCTACGAGTTGCAACCAGACCACCTGGATCTGGAACCGCTCGTTCGTGACGCTCTTCTACTCGAGTTGCCCCTCGCCCCCCTGTGCCGGGAGGACTGCCTCGGCCTGTGCCCGACGTGCGGCGCCGACCGCAACGAAGGGCTTTGCGAATGTCCCTCACCCTCCAGCGACCCCCGCTGGGCTGCTCTGGACGTTCTTCTCGAAGGCCCTGGCCACCCGCCGGGCGGCGCCACCGCCTAAAGTGGACCGGCCGCGCGACGGGGTAGCCCCTCGCACGGGCAGCAGCCGCATAGTGACGCCCCGCGATTGAGATCAGGGGCCACATCCCGACACAGAAAGCCGTGCTTCCATGGCCGTCCCCAAGAAGAAAACGTCAAAGGCTAAGAGCCGCAGCCGCCGGGCCAGCGCCTGGACTTTGCACGCTCCGGCTCGGAGCGTGTGCCCCCAGTGCCACAACGCCAAGCTGCCCCACGTGGTCTGCCCGAACTGCGGGTGGTACAAGGGTCGCCAGGCCGTCGACGTTGGTTGAGCGTGGCGGGGCCGCGAGCAGCCGCCTGCCGGTTGCCGTGGACGCCATGGGGGGCGACAAGGCTCCCAGTGAGATAGTCGCCGGCGCCATCCAGGCGGCCGAAGCGGGTCTGGCCGTCGTGCTGGTTGGCGACCCGGGACGCATCGGTGATACCGGCGGTCTCGAGGTCATCCCGGCTTTCGAGACGGTGGACATGGATGAGGATCCGGCCCGGGCCGTGCGCACCAAGAAGGACTCGTCACTGGTCCGGTCGGCCGAAGCGGTCCGCGACGGCAAGGCCTGCGCCATGGTCAGCGCCGGCAACACCGGGGCGGCGATGGCCAGCGCCCTGTTTCGCATGGGCCGCATCCGCGGCGTGAGCCGGCCGGCGATCGCCACGACCATCCCGGTTCCTGGCACGACGCCGACCCTGCTGCTGGACTCCGGCGCCAACGCCGAATGCAACGCAAGCTGGTTGGTCCAGTTCGCCCAGATGGGGGCCGCCTTCTCCCGTCAACGGTTCGGCATCGCCGAGCCGAGAGTGGGTCTGCTCTCCATCGGCGAGGAGCCGGGCAAGGGCAGCCCCCTTGTAAAGGAGACTTTCGAGTTGCTCGCCGACGGCGCCGCTGGCCCCGCTCTGCATTTCATCGGCAACGTCGAGGGCCGGGACGTCATGTCGGATTCAGTAGATGTGGTGGTAACTGACGGTTTCACAGGCAATGTCGTGCTCAAGACCCTCGAGGGGTCGATGCGGTTTGCCATGAAGACGGTGCTGGCCGCCATGTCATCGACCGAAGAGGCCAAGCTGGCCTCAGAGGCTATTCTGCCGGCCCTGCTCCCGCTGGTGGAGGAGCTGGATCCCGACACATACGGGGGAGCGATGCTCCTCGGCGTGGACGGAGTGTGCATAATCAGCCATGGGTCCTCGTCCGCCAAAGCCATCCTGAACGCCGTCGGAGTGGCCCACGACGCCGTCACAGAGGGGCTGGTCGATCGGCTGCGAGCGTCCATCTCCCCCGACTGAACCAGCCCCCTGGTGTCACCGACGCCGCCCGGAGTTGCGTGACCGGGGCGATATCATCAGGCTGCGAGATGAGGAGAGTCAGTGCCTGCTGAGACCCACGTCGAACGGAGTCCCCTGGACCGCCAGGAAGTCTTCGAGCTCATCCAAGGCTGCCTAGCCGACATTCTGGAGATCAGCCCCGACACCGTCACCGAAGGCGCCTCGTTCGGGGATGATCTCGGGGCCGACTCCCTGGCTCTAATAGAGCTGGTGGAAGCCCTCGAGGAAGAGTTGTCAGAGAGAACTGCGGGCTTTCGTATCGACGACGAAGACTTAGAGGACCTGAAGACCGTGCGCGACGCGGTCGACTACGTGGTGGCCAAGCTCCAGGCGAGCTGAGTCCTGGATCCCGACCCCGTACCCGAGAACCTGCAACTGCCGAACGGACCGGCAGCCGAGGGTGAGCTCGCAAGATCGGAGCTTGCGGGCAGACTGGGCTGGGCCGTAAACGACCACTCCCTCCTCTTCCAGTCGTTGTGCCACCGGTCGTGGTGCGCGGAGAACCCGAGATCGAGCTCCAATGAGCGACTGGAGTTTTTGGGCGACGCCGTACTGGGCCTGGTCGTGACGGACCATCTGTTCCGTACCTACCCTGAGATGCCCGAAGGGGAGCTCGCCAAGGTGCGGGCGTCGGTCGTGAACTCGGCCGCCCTCGCCGAGCTGGCGGCCGAGCTCGACGTCGGCGCCGGGCTGATGCTCGGGAAGGGGGAGGATCAGTCCGGTGGGCGGGAGAAGCCCTCGATCCTCGCCGACGCCACGGAGGCGTTGATAGGGGCGGTGTACCTGGACCGGGGCTGGGCAGCAGCCGCCGCCATGGTGATGCGCCTGCTTGGAGACCGAATCGAAGTGGCGGCCGCCGGGCCGGGCGGCCAGGACTACAAAACCCGGTTGCAAGAGCTGTGCGCCCGGCAGTTCGATCAGCTACCCATCTACTCCCTGCGCGACGAGGGACCCGATCACGCCAAGGCCTTCGAGGCCGTCGTCCATGTGCACGGGCGCCCTCAGGGTTTCGGTCGGGGCCGGTCGAAGAAGCAGGCCGAGCAAGCCGCAGCCAGAGAGGCGTGGGAGCGTTTGAAGACCACAGTCGATGGCGGCACCGGGCCCAGGACTTTGCGCGGAGCCGTTTCTCAACGCGGGTCGAGCCGCAGACCACCTCCCGAGCCCGGACCGCGGTCTGGCTATGAACCCGGTATGGGTCCCGGATCAGGAAGCTGAGCGGTGCCCGAGCTTCCTGAGGTCGAGACCATCCGCCGTGACATCGACAAGGAGTTCGTCAACAAGAAGATCAAGAAGGTCGACGTCTCCGGTACCCGATCGGTGCGACGTCACGGGACGGCCAAGGACTTCATCTCGAAGGTGGAGGGCCGCAAGGTCGTCGCCACCCGACGACGGGGGAAGTACCTGCTGCTGAAACTGGACAGCGGCAACGTCCTGGTTACCCACCTCGGCATGAGCGGCCAGCTCCTCCGCGCTAACCCGAAGGAACCCTTGCCCAAGCACACCCATGTGGTCCTGACCTTCGTCGGAGCCCCTCAGCTTCGATTCGTCGATCCGAGGACCTTCGGCGAGCTCTTCGTCACTGCTCCCGAACGGCTCGAGGAGGAAGTGCCCGAGCTGGCCCACCTGGGCTTCGACCCGCTGGACGATCAGATGGCATGGACCCGGTTCGGCGAAATGCTGATCTCCCGTCATGCCAAGTTGAAGCCGTTGCTGATGGATCAGCGCGTCGTCGCCGGAATCGGCAACATGTACGCGGACGAGATCCTGTTCGCGGCCGGCCTTCGACACGATCGGAGCTCGGACGACCTGACGCCGCAAGAGGTCCGCCGGCTGTACCGGGCCATGATCGAGACGCTGCAAGAAGCGATCAAGCATCGGGGATCGTCGCTGGCGGACGAGCAGTACCGCGACCTGTTCGGGGAAGCAGGCGAGTTCCAGCATCTGCACAACGTCTATGACCGAGAGGGTGCGGCCTGTCCCCGCTGCCGCAGCGTGATCGTCCGGATCAAGGCCAACGGCCGGAGTAGCTTCTTCTGCCCTCATTGCCAGATTTAGCCTCATTCGCAGATCTGGTTGTGGGGACGGGAATTTGCGGCGCCATCCACCAATCCCGGCCGTTGAGAAGGCACGGTTAGAGGGTGCATATCCATCCCGCTAAGTTGGCCCGGCCATGTTCCTGAAATCCCTAACGATCAAGGGTTTCAAGTCCTTCGCCGATACCACCACCCTCGAGTTCGAGCCGGGCGTGACGGTCGTGGTCGGCCCCAACGGGAGTGGGAAGTCCAACGTGGTGGACGCGGTGGCTTGGGTCCTCGGAGCCCAGGGCCCTCGCACGGTTCGTTCGACGAAGATGGAGGATGTCATATTCGCCGGCACACCCAAGCGTCCGGCTCTCGGGCGGTCCGAGGTGTCCTTGACGATCGACAACAGCGCCGCGCTCTTGCCCATCGACTTCTCCGAGGTGACGATCACCCGAACGCTGTTCAGAACAGGGGAATCCGAGTACGCCATCAACCGGGTGCCTTGTCGGCTCATGGACATCCAGGACCTGCTTTCGGACTCCGGTGTGGGGCGCCAGCAGCACGTCATCGTGTCGCAGGGGAACCTGGATGCCATCCTGAACGCCAGACCCGAGGAGCGACGCCTGGTAATCGAGGAGGCGGCCGGAATACTGAAGTTCCGCCGCCGCAAGGAGAAGTCCGAGCGCCGGCTGGAGTCCACGGAGGCCAGCCTGGTGCGCCTGCAGGACCTGCTCCGAGAAGTACGCCGCCAGCTGCGCCCGCTGGAGAAACAGGCCGAGGCTGCTCGCCGGCACGGTGACCTGGTGGCGGAGCTGACGGGGGTCCGGAGGTACCTGTTCGGCCGGGACCTGGCATCGATCGAGGGCCGCCTGGCCACGGCGGCCCGGGAACGGCAGGGCCTGGGACGGGCCGAGGTAGAGGTTCGCAGGGCACTGGCATCACTGGACAGCGAGGTTCTTGCGGCCGAAGCCCAGATGGAACCCCACCAGTCACAGCCCACTTTCGACCTCGGGGAGCTGGTTTCTCGAGCCGAGGGGCTTAGAGCCAGGGCGGGGGGCTTGGCCGCTCTGATCGGAGAGCGCAAGCGCTCTATAGAGAGATCCCTGGCCGCGACTGTTGACCACGACGTCATAGCCAGTCTCGAGTCGGAATCAGCCGCGTTGTCCGACTCGCTGGCTGGTGCAGACACCGAGGCGGCGGCTCTCCAGCCCGAGGCAGACGCCTTGGCGGAAGCGGAGGAGAGCCTTGCAGCAGAGTCGGCCGCGCTGGAAGCGGAATGGCCTGTCGATGGCGCCGGCCGGGGGGATCCGGCAGCTGAAGTCAGAGGGGAGCTTGGCGCTCTGCGATCGGCGACCCAGCGTTCCGCCGAAGAGGTTCAGCGGGTCGACGCCCGGGTGGACTCCCTGACCAGGCGCGGCAGCCGCCTCCGCGGCGAAGCCGACCGCCTGAGGGCGATAATTGAGCAGGGCGCTTCGGTGCGACCGGGCCTGGTTCAGTCGGAGCGAGATGAGCGCCAAGCCGAGGTCCGGGCCGAGGAGGCCTTGCGATCAGCCGACGAACGCCGGCGCCATGCTGACGCGGAGCGTCACAGGTGGGAGGCGCGCGAGGAAGCCCTCTTACAGGCGCTTGACGAGGCGAGGGCCCGAGCCGGAGCAGAACGCCTGAGTGATGTCGACGGCGTCGTGGGCACCCTCATGGAGCTGGTGCAGGTCGACCATGGGTACGAGTCCGCCTTCGAAGCCGCCGCGGGCGAAGTTCTCGCCGCCGTCATTGTCGACGGACTCGAATCGGCCCGACAGAGCCTGGCTCAGCTGCACCGGCAGGCTGCCGGCGGCGCCGTCCTCGCCCTTCCGGATCTGGCCCGCGGAATCCTGACGCAGCCGCCCGACGCCCCTCCGGGGACCATCAGGATGCGGACGAAGGTCCGGGGCCGCCTCCCCAATGTCAACGCCCTGCTGGACCAACTGTTACGGGATGCTTTCGTGACTGAGGCCGGGTGGCAGCACGCCATCGACGTGGCGATGGCCCATCCGGACCTGGTCGTCGTGACCACATCCGGAGACCGCTGCTCCCATGGCCTGTGGCAGGTCGGCGCCGGTGGGGACGGAGCCACCGGTGCGGCCCTGGAGGAAGCTCGCCGGCAGGCGGCGTTCGCCGCCGCCGGGGCCGGGCAGGCCGAGACGGTCCTGCAGGAAGCCCGCCGGGTCGCCGAGACGGCGCGAAGCCGCCAAGTGGCCGCCGCCCGGGCGGTTGAGGACAGCGGGGACCCGGGAGCGTGTGGCCGCCGAAGGCCTCGAGCGGGTCCGGGCCGATCTGGCTGACAACGACACCGAGCTGGCCGCCGCCCACGCCCACCGCTCGGAGCTGGCCCGGCGACACGACCGTGAGCTGGAACGTATCGCCGAGCTGGAGGCCCTGCTACCTGAGCTGCAACGCATGGCCGAAGCCGAGGCCGAACGGGCTGCGGTGGAGAGAGCGGCCCGATCCCGCCTGGCCGAGCGGTCCATGGCGCTGGCCAGCATGCGCCGGGAGCTGGAGGTCAGGGCGGCCGGGCTCGAGGAGCGCCGCACCCTGATGGCGAGACGGCTGCAGGAGGTGGAGGTGCGCCTTCGCGAGAACGTCGCGGAACGCGACCAGGCGGGTGCCCGCCGTGAGCAGGCTCAGCGCATGGCGGAAGTGACCGACCGGCTGCTCGGTTTCGTCCAGGCGAAAGAGGAAACCGTGGGTGCCGCGGTTACGCGTCTTCGCGAGGCGCGCCGAGCTGAAACCGAAGCGATCAAGGAGCGAACCGACCGCTTGGAGCAGCTGCGCCGGCAGCGCAGCGCCGCCGAGCGCCAGCTGGCCGAGATCCGCGAGAGGATCAACCGCACCGAGCTGGACGAAACAGAGTCCCGACTTCGTCTCGAGGGGCTGACCGACTCCATCCGACGGGATCTCGACTGCGAGCCCGAAGCTGTCAGGTCCGCCACCTGCCCGGAGCTCCCAGCGGGAAGCAGTGCCACCAGCAGGCGGAGCGAACTGGAGCGTGAGCTGAGGCTCATGGGCCCAATTAACCCGTTGGCACTGGAAGAGCACACCGCCCTGCAGGAACGCCACCAGTTCCTCGAATCCCAGCTCGAGGATGTACGCAGCGCC
Source organism: uncultured Acidimicrobiaceae bacterium (assembly GCA_963851245.1). GTDB lineage: Bacteria > Actinomycetota > Acidimicrobiia > Acidimicrobiales > Palsa-688 > CAWKOH01. The sequence continues at coordinate 62,091 of CAWKOH010000003.1, forward strand.
CGGAGGGAGTTGGCCAAAGTCATCCGGGCTATCGACAACGAGATAGTGGAGATTTTCGGCGCCGCCTACGCAGATGTGGCCGAGAACTTCCAGTCCCTGTTTGCCACCCTCTTCCCGGGGGGCGAAGGCCGGCTCCGGCTCACCGACCCCGACCACCTTCTGGACTCCGGTGTCGAGGTTGAAGCCCGGCCGTCGGGCAAGAACCTCAGGAGGCTGTCGCTCCTCTCGGGTGGCGAGCGCAGCTTGGCCGCCATGGCCTTTCTCTTCGCCGTCTTCAGAGCCCGCCCCTCGCCGTTCTACATGCTCGACGAGGTGGAGGCCGCTCTGGATGACGTGAACCTCCACCGGTTCCTCGACCTGATCCACGAGTTCCGGGACGAGGCCCAGCTTCTGGTGGTCAGCCATCAGAAGCGGACCATGGAGGCGGCTGACTGCCTCTATGGCGTCACGATGGCGCCCGGTGGGTCTTCACGGGTGGTGAGCGAGCGGGTGTCGGCGCCGGCGGGGTGAGGCCGGCGGCCGGCGTCGGGGTGAGGCCGGCGGCCGGCGTCGGGGTGAAATATCATCATTGTGCTCAATAGGTAGCTAAACATCGTTTAACCGCTACTCAGCACAAAGGTCCTGACGGGTCCGCGGTCGTCTGACTGAGCTCGGCTGGTCTCGGAGCAGGCCGCCTGCGGGCAGAGGACCGAGCCAGGGGTAGGACATGTGGTGTTCGGCCCCTCTCGGTGCCAGCTCGCGTTCTGGGTGTCACAATGGTACAGAAATCACCTGAAATGACACCGAGAATATGAAATGGCACCGAGAGAAGATGACTCGCCACTTAAGGGCCGGCGCTGACCAGCTTGCTTTCACGAGACGGGCCGCAGTAGGCAACCCGCCCGCTGGACAAAGGTCGCCGGTCCCTCCACTTCCTGACCACGGGCCCCGTCCCGCTTGAGTACCGATATTCCGGTCGCCGGTAGGCTCGGACCCCCATGCTGATCCTCCTTATCGTCGTCATTGCTGTGGCGCTGATCGTCCTGGCCGGGACGGGGTTCATCGTCGCCCGGCGCCGCCGCCTCCCGACAGCCCCGCCCGCCCCGGCGGTCACACCCCCGCCCGCCCCGCCCCCTGCCGTGGGGGCACCACCCGAGGCCGCCGGGCCGGTGGTCGAGCCGAGCGCCCGACCCGGGCCCCCCGACGTCGCTGAGGCCCCACCAGGCGTCGAAGCCCCGCCGGCAGCGGAAGCCGCGCCCGTCGTCGAAGCCCCGCCGGCGGAGGAGGTACCCCCGGAGGGGGAGCCCGCCGCCCCGCCCCGATTCCGTGACCGTCTGACCCGGGCCCGCTCGACACTCAGCGGTTACCTGACTTCCGTCCGGTCCCGCAGCCGCATAGACGAGACGACATGGGAGGAACTGGAGGAGGGTCTCATCCTGGCCGACGTCGGCGCCAACGTGACCGCCGGGATACTCGACGACCTGCGTGCTCGGGTCAAGAGGGACTCGATCGACGATCCTGAGGCCTTGGTGGAAGCCCTCAAGGATGAACTGGTCACGCTTCTCCAGGGTGACACCGAGCTGCACACCACTGCCGGGGCAACCAACGTCTGGCTGTTCGTCGGCGTCAACGGGGTGGGTAAGACGACCACTATCGGCAAACTGGGCCGGCGCCAGGTACAGGCGGGGCACAAGGTGGTCATGGCGGCGGGCGACACTTTCCGGGCCGCCGCTGCCGACCAGCTCGAGACCTGGGCCGGGCGGGTCGGTGCATCGATCATCAGGGGGAACGAAGGGGGCGATCCCGGCGCCGTCGTCTTCGACGCCGTTCAGCATGCGGCGGCACGAAACGCCGACCTGGTGCTGGCCGACACCGCCGGCCGCCTCCACACCAAGACCAACCTGATGGAGGAGCTGAAGAAGGTGCGCCGGGTAGCCGAGCGCCCACCTGGCGAGGTCACCGAGGTCCTCCTGGTCATAGACGCCACTACCGGTCAGAACGGGCTGATCCAGGCCCAGCAGTTCGCGGCGGCTGTCGGAGTCACGGGCGTTGTCCTCACGAAGCTCGATGGCACGGCCAAGGGAGGCATAGTTGTAGCCATCCGGCGCGACCTCGACCTGCCGATCAAGCTGGTCGGCCTGGGCGAGGGTGCGGACGACCTGGTCGAATTCGATGCCGAGGAGTTCGTGGACGCGCTCGTCGCCAGCGACTAGACATCCGACCGGCGATCAGCTCAGAAGCAGAATTCGGATGCGGCGGCCCGCCACCGCTACGCCGACGGTTCCCATGACGGACAGATAGAGGATATTGCCAAGAATGGCCATCCCCACGTCTCCCAATGTGAGGGCCCGGATCAGGCTTACGCCCTGGTACAGCGGCGTGCACTCGACCACGATCTGGAGCCATCGGGGATAGACGGACAAGGGGTAAAAGGTGGTCGAGAACAGGAACATGGGCAGCAGAGCCAGGTTCACGAAGTCGAAGTCCGTCCAGCCCCGCATATAGGTCGTGCCGGCCATGCCGACCGCGGCGAACGCAAAGCCGATCAGAATGGCCGCCGGAAGTGCGAAGACCGCCCAGGGCGAGTCGATGTCGCCGAGTGCGGCCATCATGACCACAAAGATGGCGCCGTAGGCCGAACCTCGAATAAGGGCAGTGAAGATGTCACCTCGAGCGATGTCGGTCGCGTCCATCGGGCTGGCGAGCATCGCCTCGTAGACCTTCGAGTACTTGAGCTTGAAGTAGACGTTGTATGTGCTCTCGATGACGGCGCCGTTCATCGCCGACGCGGCCAGAAGGGCCGGGGCCACATAGGTCGCGTACGGGACCATCGTGTGGTTCGGTCCGGGTATCTCACCGACGAGTTTGCCGATTCCGATACCGATCGAAAGCAGGTAGAAGACCGGTTCGAATACCCCCGACACCAGGACCCAGGGCATTTTGCGGGCCACCAGAGCATTGCGCTCGATCAGCCGCCGCCCGCGACCCAGTCCGAATACTCCAGGCGGCACGACGCGGAGGCTCAGCGGGCTCGACGTCACGTGAGCAGGCGCCTATGAAAGGTCCGGTTGGCGGCCAGCGTCCCCATGACCACGAACCCCGCGAGGAACACCAGATGGGCGACGGCCGGGCCGGCCTCCACCTGGCCGAGCGACAGGTCTCTGCTCAGCACAACCCCGTGCCATAGAGGAGTGACGTACGCGATCCATCTGACGGCGGGCGGCAGTTGGCTGATCGGGAAGAAGACGCCGGAGAAGAGGAACAACGGGACCAATCCGAGCCGAAACACCAGGGCGAAGGAGTTCTCGGAGTCCTGGGTTATGGCGTAGGCGACCAACGGAGCCGAGAAGGCCATACCGGTGAGGACTCCAACCGGGAGGACGGCTATAGCCCACGGCGAGAGGGTGGTGCCGAAGGCGGCCATCACGACGAGGTACGCCCCCACAGCCGTCGCTATCCGGGTGGCGATCCACAGGAGCTGACTGGCGAGCACGTCGCCAACGCCGAGGGGAGTCGAGAGCATGGCGTAGTAGGTCTTCTGCCATTTGAACGCGCCCATGATCGGATAGAGGGACTCGTTGGTGGCTGTCGTCGCTGCTGCCGTGGCGGCGAGTGCCGGCGCCACGAACTGCAGATAGGTGATGCTGCCGAGCGAGGCTGTATTGGCGCCCTTGTCGACGAAGGACCCGAGTCCCACCCCCATGGCGAGAAGGTAGAGGGTCGGGTTGATGAACGTCGACATGATCGATGCACGCCAGGTCCGGCGGTAAGCCCGCAGGTAGTACACCATGGCCCTGACCTGGGAGGGGGGCGAGATGGTCACGAGGCGACGATTCCTGGCATCGTGCCCCGAGCTGTCGATTCGATGGTCTCCGCCAGGTCGATCACGGAGATTCAGTCCACCAGGTGGCGGCCGGTGAGGCGCAGGAAGACGTCTTCGAGCGTGGACCGCCGGGCCAGCACACCGAGAGGGTCGAGGTGACGCTGATTGATGGCTTCCAGGGCATCGTCGCCATCGTCGGTGTACAGAAGCAGCCTGTCGGGCAGTATCTCCATACGTTCTGTCAGGTCGGCGACCTTCTCCGCCATCCGCTCGCTCTCCCCGGGCCCGAAGCGAAGTTCGACCACCTCTCGGGTCGAGTAACGCTCGATTAGATCCCGCGGGGAACCTTCGGCCGTGATGCTGCCCCGATCCATGACCACCAGGCGGTCGCAGAGCTGTTCGGCCTCGTCCATGTAGTGGGTGGTGAGGACCAGGGTCACCCCTTCCGCCTTGAGGCGGTAGAGCCGGTCCCAGAGGGCGTGCCGGGCCTGGGGGTCGAGGCCGGTGGTCGGTTCGTCGAGCAGCAGCAGCTCCGGCTCGTTGATGAGGGATCGAGCGATGGTGAGGCGCCGCTTCATGCCGCCCGAGAAGGGCTCGACTCGATCGTCGGCCCGCTCGGTCAGCTGAGCGAAGGCCAACAGCTGCGCGATGCGGGGGGCCAGCACTTTCCGGGGAAGGTTGAAGTAGCGGCCGTACACATACAGGTTCTCGCGGACGGTTAGTTCCGGGTCCAGATTGTCCTCCTGAGGGACGACCCCGAGCCGGCCCCGGATCTCGGCGCCGTCGTGCTCGGGGTCGAGCCCCAGGATCCGCAGTTCCCCCGCTGTTCGCGGGGAGACGCAGGCGATCATCCGCATAGTCGAGCTCTTGCCCGCCCCATTTGGGCCCAGGAAGCCGAAGGCCTCCCCGCGCCAGACCTCGAAGTCGATCCCGTCGACCGCGACGAGGGGACCGAATTCCTTCCTGAGGGCCTTCGCCATCAGCAGCGGGTCCCCTCGCACCGGGCTTTTCTACCCGATCGCGACCTCGCGCCTGACGGCATTTCCCCGCCGCGAGGGTGCGGACCTGGTGGTCTACGCTGATAGGTCTCATGTTCGAGTCGCTGAGCGATCGTTTCGACGCGGTGTTCAGCCGGTTGCGGGGGCGCGGCCGGCTGAGCGAAGCGGACGTCGACGAAGCCCTCCGGGAGATTCGACTCGCCCTCCTTCAAGCCGACGTCAATCTTCGAGTGGTGCGCGATTTCGTGTCGCGCGGTCAAGGACGAGCTGGTCGGCGTGGACCTCTCGCAGAGCCTCACCCCCGGCCAGCAGGTCGTCAAGGTCGTCCACGAAGAGCTCAAGCGGATACTGGGCGGCGAGACGCTCCGCTTGACCTACGCATCCCGCCCGCCCACAGTCGTGCTCCTGGCCGGGCTGCAAGGCTCGGGTAAGACCACGACCGCGGCCAAACTGGCGGGCTGGTACAAGCGCAATCAAGGCCGGAACCCGCTCCTGGTCGGCGCCGACCTGCAACGCCCCGCTGCGGTCGAGCAGCTACGGGTGTTGGGGGACCAAGTCGGGGTACCCGTCTTCAGCGAGGCGTCGGACCCGGTCACGGTGGCCAAGAAAGGTCTCGAGGAGGCCGTGCGCCTGGGCCGCGACGTCCTCATCGTCGACACCGCCGGTCGTCTCGCCATCGATGAAGAGCTGATGGAGGAGGTGCGGCGGATCTCTGAAGCCACGACCCCGCACTACACCTTCCTGGTTATCGATGCCATGACGGGCCAGGACGCGGTGGCAACGGCCGAGGCGTTCCACCAAACCCTGGAGCTCGACGGGGTGATCTTGACCAAGGTCGACGGCGACGCCCGCGGGGGCGCCGCTTTGTCGGTGAAAGAGGTAGTTGGCCGGCCCATCGTCTTCACCTCGACCGGGGAGAAGATCGGCGACTTCGACCAATTCCATCCCGACCGGATGGCCGACCGAATCCTGGGCATGGGGGACGTCCTCACCTTGATCGAGAAGGCGGAAGCCACCCTCGACCGCGAACAAGCGGAGGTCACTCTCGATCGCCTCCAGCAAGGCCAATTCACCCTCGAGGACTTCCTCGATCAAATGCAGCAGGTGAAGAAGATGGGCCCCCTGTCGGGCCTGGTGGGTATGATTCCCGGGCTGCCGAAGGAAGTTCGCAGCGCCGAGATCGATGATGACCTGATGGGTCCGATCGAGGCCATCATCCGATCCATGACCCCCGAGGAGCGCCAGAGCCCCTCGATCATCAACGGGTCGCGCCGCCTCCGTATCGCCCGGGGAAGCGGTACGACCACCACTGAAGTCAACAGCCTCCTCGACCGGTTCAAGCAGATGCAGGTCTACATGCGCCAGATGGCCAATATGCCCGGGCTAACTGGTCGAATGGCCCGGCGGCCGGGATCGAGCCGGAAGAAGACCAACAACAAGAAGAAGAAGCGCCGGTAGCGCGCCAGACAAGAGAGAAGAGAGCAGTCAAGCCAATGGCCGTAAAACTCCGCCTGATGCGGATGGGAAAGAAGAAGCAGCCGGTCTACCGGGTGGTCGCCGCCGACAGCCGGTCCCCCCGGGATGGCCGTTTCATCGAGATCCTCGGCACCTACGAGCCCCGGGCCGAACCTAGTCGGATCGTTATCGACAACGCCAAGGCCGTGCGCTGGTTGAGGGACGGAGCCAAACCTACCGACAGGGTGGCTCGACTCCTGGACCAGTCCGGGGCCATGGAGGAGTTCAAGTCGGGCGTCAGGCCCGCTCAGCCGTGAGCGCGGTCGGCGAAGGAAACGGCGATTCCCAAGTCGACGAGAGCGGCTCTGTCGACCTCGAGAGCGGAGAGGAGTGGGACGACCACGGCCAGGTCGAAGGCGGTCGGGCCAAGTCGGTCCTGCTGTTCCTCGCCCGCCGGCTGGTTGACGACCCGGAGTCGATCAGGGTGGATACCAGCGAAACCCGCCACGGGATCAAGCTTTCCCTGAGGGTCGCCCCCGATGACATGGGCAAGGTCATCGGGCGCCGGGGCCGGGTCGCTCAATCGATTCGCAGTGTGGTCAGGGCGGCCGGCGCCAAGGAAGGCGTGGACGTCGTCGTCGACATCGTCGATTAGGCCGCGGGAAGCTCTGGGCGGCCGGAGGCCGAACCCGACCGGGACGGCAGGGTGAGCGAGGAGCCTCTTCTCGAGGTGGGTCGGGTGATTCGTCCGCACGGCCTTCACGGCCAGGTCGTCGTCGAGCTCTGGACAAACCGGCAGGAGAGGATGACTCCGGGCGTCCGGCTGCTTGGGCCGGTGGGAGAGTTGGCCATCACCCGATCCTCGAGCCTGGGATCGGGGGCGAGCCGGGCCAGGTGGCTGGTGTCTTTCGAGGCCGTGGACACCAGGGAAAAGGCCGAGGAGCTGCGCGGATCGATCCTTCGGGCCGTTGCCATCGATGAGCCGGGGGCCTTGTGGGTCCACGAATTGATCGGGTCCCACGTCTTCGACGAGGCGGGCTCGGAGATCGGATCCGTGGAAGCGGTGGAGGCCAATCCGGCGAGCGACCTGCTGGTCCTCGACGACGGCCGGCTCATCCCGCTCGCTTTCGTCACCGCTCGCGCCGCCGGGCGCCTCACCGTGAGCCTGCCTCCGGGGCTGCTCGAACTATGAGTGACTCTGATGGGAGGCCCTTGCGCATCGATGTGCTGACCATTTTTCCGGACCTGATAAGGCCCTGGGCGCAAGCCAGTCTCATCGGTCGGGCCGGCGAGGCCGGACTAGTGGAAGTCCGGGTGCACGACCTGCGCTCGGGTGCGTCCGACCCCCATCGCTCCGTTGATGACAGCCCCTTCGGTGGGGGCCCCGGGATGGTCCTTGGCGCGGAGCCTCTCTTCCGGGTCGTGGACGCGGTTCACCCCCCTAGGCCCCTCCTGCTGCTCAGCCCGGGTGGGCGGCGCTTCGATCAGGCCTGGGCCGAGGAGCTGGCCGAAGGGAGTGGATTCTCCCTTCTCTGCGGCCGTTACGAGGGGGTCGATCAGCGAGTCGCCGACCATCTGGTCGACGGCGAGCTCTCAATCGGTGATTTCGTGCTGGCTGGTGGGGAGGTGGCGGCCCTGGTGGTGGTCGAGGCGGTGGCCCGCCTGGTGCCTGGTGTCATGGGCAACGACCTTTCGACTCTCGAAGAGAGCTTCTCGGGAGGCTTGCTCGAGTATCCGCAGTACACCCGGCCCGCGGCGTTCCGCGGGTGGGAGGTGCCAGAGGTCCTGAGGAGTGGAGACCACGGCCGGGTGACCCGCTGGCGCCAGGCCCAGGCGATAGCCCGGACCCTGGCCCGGCGTCCCGATCTGATTGCGGCCAGAGGCGGCCTCAGCCAGGAGGAGAGGGGGCTCCTGGCTGAGTTCGGGCTCGAGCACTAACCTGATGCTTCCTCTCTCGCCCGGCAGGAGCTCCCACCCATGAACCCGACCGACCTGGTAGATCGCGACAGCCTGCGCAACGACATCCCCGACTTCGCTCCCGGGGACACGCTGAAGGTTCATGTTCGGGTCGTAGAAGGCAACCGGGAGCGGGTACAGGTCTTCCAGGGGGCTGTCATCCGCCGCCAGGGGTCGGGTGTCCGCGAGACCTTCACGGTTCGGAAGCTGAGCTTCGGTGTCGGTGTGGAGCGCACCTTCCCGGTGCATTCCCCGGTCATCGCCAAAATCGAAGTGGTTACCAGGGGCGACGTGCGCCGGGCCAAGTTGTACTACCTGCGGGACCGCACGGGTAAGGCCGCCAAGATCAAGGAGAAGCGCGCAGCCCGCTGACCAGCGGCGATGAGGGAGGCTTGAGCGGGTCCCCATAAGCGACCGTCGCGGGCTCCCCGTGGTCCCAGCGGCGACGTAGCATGGGACCGTGAGCAGAGCGGTGGCACAATGAGCGCCGAGGATCTCGAGCGGTACGAGACCGAGATCGAGCTTCAGCTGTACCAGGAGTACCGAGCCGTCCTGGCCATGTTCAAGTACGTGGTCGAGACCGAGCGGCGCTTCTACTTGGCCAACGACGTCAAGATGGAGGCCAAGGGTGAGGGTGATCGCACCTACTTCGAGATCACCCTGGGTGACGCTTGGGTCTGGGACATGTACCGACCGGCCCGCTTCGTCTCCTCCGTGCGCGTCGTGACTTTCAAAGATGTCAACGTCGAGGAGCTCCCCGAGAAGGAGCTCTAGCCATAGCCAGCGGGGCTGATCCGGCCGGATCCCAGCGGCGGGCCGAAACCATCTCTACCCGAGTCCCCGGATACGCGGCCCGCCGGGCTCTCGGAGCTTCGGGAGAGGACCGGGCGGCGGGCTGGTACGAGGCCGCCGGCTACGAGGTGCTGGATCGCAACTGGCGGTGCTACGAGGGCGAGCTAGACCTGGTGGTCCGCCTCGGCCCGACCCTTGTCTTCTCCGAGGTGAAGACCCGGACCAGCCGAGCGTACGGCGAACCGTTCGAGGCCGTGACCCGGGCGAAGCAGCTCCGCATCCGACGCTTGGCCGGCCGCTGGCTGCGTGATCGCGGCGAGGGTCTCGGCCGCCGTCCAGCCGACATACGGTTCGACGTGGTCTCGGTTATGGGGTCCCACGTGGAGATATTGGAGGATGCATTCTGACTACCGGTGAGGTCCGTCCTGTGTCCCCCGCGAGCCCCCTTTCCCCGGCCAGCAAGGTCGTGCACCTCGGACGCCCTCGCGCCGAGCCGGGCGCGCCTTCCAACGTCCCGCTGGTGCTCAGCTCGACGTTCCGCCAGGGTGGCGACATACTCTATGGGCGGGACGGGAACCCAACCTGGGAAGCGGTCGAGGCAGTTATCGGTGGCCTCGAAGGCGGTCAGTGCCGCATCTTCGGGTCCGGTCTAGCCGCCGTGGCGGCGGTGGTGGAGTCTCTACCGGTGCCGGGCTGGGTCGTCGTGGCGGGGGATGCTTACAACGGGACCAGGCGCTTTCTGACCGACGTGGCCGGCCGTGGCCGGCTTCGTTTCCGTACCGTCGACGTCACCGACACCGCTGCGGTCCTCGACATCTGTTCCGAGTTGGCGGCCAGCCCTGGGCGGCCGTCGGGGCCATCGGGCGGCTTCGGAGCCGGCGGCCTCCTCTGGCTGGAGTCACCGACGAATCCTCTCCTCGCCATGGCCGACCTGGCGCCGCTGATAGCGGGCGCCCACGAGTTCGGTCTGGATGTTGCGGTCGACAACACGTTCTGCACCCCTCTCCTCCAACGTCCGCTTGCCCTCGGCGCCGATGTGGTCGTGCACAGCGCCACGAAGCTGTTGTCCGGGCACACCGATGTGGTGGTGGGTGCAGCCGTCTCGGGCCGCCCGGATGTCATCGAGCAATTGAGCAAGCGGAGATCGCTGCACGGCGCTATCGCCGGACCAGTGGAAGCTTGGCTCCTGTTGCGCGGCATCAGGACCCTCGACGTGCGACTCGAGCGGGCTCAGGGCAACGCCGCCGAGCTGAGCCGGCGTTTGGCGGGACATCCTGCCGTCGAGCGGGTCTATTACCCGGGTCTGCCCGACCACCCCGGCCACGAACTGGCTCGAACCCAGATGAAGGGCTTCGGGACCATGATCGCTTTCGAGGTCAAAGGGGGCGCCGACGCGGCTGAAGCGGTCGCCGGTTCGGTGCAGTTGTTGACCCCTGCCACCAGTCTCGGTGGAGTCGAGACGCTCATCGAACGAAGGGGTCGGTGGGAGGGGGAGGGCCATCTTCCTCAGAGCCTCATGCGCCTCTCGGTCGGCATCGAAGCCGTCGAGGACCTCTGGTCCGACCTGGACCGGGCTTTGCTGGCTGTGTGCTCGAGCTGAACCGGACATCAGCGCCGTCACCGGCCCGGGCGACGGTTCCTTCGGTTCTCCCAGCAGGGGCGATGCCAGTGCCGTCGCAGATCCGCAGCCTCGGGCGGCACCACCACCACGTGGCCGACCCCCCGGTAGATCGTCTGTTGACATCCCGGGCAGATGTACTCCTTGCGGGCTTCGAAGGGTTGTACCGAACGGACCTCCACCCCGCCGGGGCAGCTACGGTCGTCGTCCATGCCCGAGATTCTCGTCGAACGCGCCGGCGGCCTCGTGACCGTGACGCTCAACCGGCCCGAACGGCTCAATGCCATTACCAATGGCATGTGGGTGCAACTGGCCACGATCTTCCATGAGGTTGCCCACCGGCCCGAGGACCGGGTTTTGGTCGTCACCGGAGCCGGCACCGCTTTCTGCTCCGGGGTCGACCTGGGGAGCGGAACCGGGGGCGAAGCGAAATCTGCGATTGACCACATGAGAGTGGTCGGCGAAGCAGCCATGGCACTGCATCGCGTCCCGAAGCCCACCATCGCCAGAGTCGACGGGGTGGCAGCCGGAGCGGGCCTCAATCTGGCCCTCGGTTGTGACCTCATCGCCGCGTCCGACCGCTCGAGGTTCTCGGAGATCTTCGCCCGCAGGGGCCTGTCGGTCGACTTCGGTGGGTCCTGGCTCCTTCCCCGCCTCGTCGGGCTACACAAAGCCAAGGAACTGGTCCTCCTGGCCGACATTCTGAACGCCACCGAGGCGGCCGAGATCGGTTTGGTGAACCGTGTGGTGCCCGCGGAGGAGCTGGACTCGCTCGTGTCCAGCTGGGTCGAACGACTGGTGGCGGGCCCACCAATCGCCTTGTCCCTGTCCAAACAGCTACTCAACAAGAGCTTCGAGACATCCATGGACCAGGCCCTCGAGGCCGAAGCCCAGGCCCAGTCCGTGAACTCGAGCAGCGCCGACGCCCGGGAGGCCCGTACCGCCTTCATGGAGAAGCGAGAACCGCGCTTCCAGGGTCGGTGACGGGCCGGACTTCCCCAGTCCCGCACTGACCGTCCTAGGGCACCTGTAGTCTCTCCCCGCGCTCGGAGGCCGGCGGCACGGCCCCTCCATGACGGGTTCTGATTGGGAGGTGCCGGTGCTGGCAACGGTGTCGTCGGCGACATTGGTCGGGGTGGAGGGGAGGCCGGTTTCGGTCGAGGTCCATGTCACTCGAGGCCTTCCTTCCTTCAGCATCGTGGGACTGCCCGACGCCTCGTGCCGCGAGTCGCGTGACCGGGTCCGCGCCGCGATCCTCTCGAGTGGGCTGAAGTGGCCGCAGCAGCGGGTGACCGTCAACCTGGCCCCCAGCTCGGTTCGCAAGGGCGGAGCCGGATTGGACCTACCGATCGCCGTGGCGCTGCTGGTAGCCGACCGCCAGGTGCCCGAGAGCTCCGTGGCCGGTGTGGCCTTTCTGGGCGAACTGGGGCTCGATGGGAGCTTGCGCCAGGTCCCCGGGATGCTGCCTCTCGTTCACGCCCTGGCCGCCCGAATCGTCGTCGTGCCACCCACCTCCGCGGTCGAGGCCGAGCTGATCAGAGGCTCCGACGTGAGATGCGCCAATGATCTGCAGGTGCTGGTCGCCGTACTGCGAGGCGAGGGTGGATGGCCGGTCCGCCCGCCGGTGCTCGACGAGGGCGGTATGGAGCCGGTCGCCGACATGGCCGACGTGGTCGGGCAGCCGCTCGGCCGCCTGGCCGTCGAGGTAGCCGCCGCTGGGGGCCATCATCTCCTGCTCGTCGGCCCACCAGGGGCGGGCAAGACCATGCTGGCCGAACGGCTGCCGGGGTTACTTCCGCCGCTCGGCACCGACGAGGCACTCGAGGTGGCTCGCATCCATTCGGCGGCGGGGATACCCCTACCTCCGGGCGTTCTCGTCAGGCGGCCCCCTTTCAGGGCACCACACCACAGTGCATCGCTCGTGTCGTTGATCGGTGGTGGCGGTACCCAGATGCGCCCGGGCGAGCTCAGCTGCGCCCACCGAGGCGTGCTATTCATGGATGAGCTCGGCGAGTTCCCGGGAGCCGTGCTGGACACCTTGCGCCAGCCTCTCGAGGAGGGCCGGGTCCTCGTTTGCCGAGCCCGGGCCAGTGTCGTCTTTCCGGCCCGGGTCCTCCTGGTCGCGGCCATGAATCCGTGCCCTTGCGGTCGCGACGGCGGTCCCGGATCGTGCCGGTGCCGGGAGTCGGCCCTGGCCAGGTATGCGGCCCGGGTGTCGGGCCCCCTGCTCGATCGTTTCGACCTGCGCATCGAGGTCGACCGGCCGGACGCGGGAGACCTGATCGGTGACATGGCGCCGGCGTCGGACCGTTGCGAATCAACCGCAGTCGTGGCGAAACGCGTTGCCGCAGCCAGACAGATGGCGGCCGACCGGGGGGTCATCTGCAATGCTGAGCTGCCCGGACCGGCTCTCGACGAACTGGCACCGATGGATCCCACGGCCCGCAGGCTGCTGGAGGTTCGACTACGGCAGGGACGTCTGTCCGCTCGTGGTCTGCACCGGGTGCGGCGGGTTTCCCGGACGCTTGCCGATCTCGATGGGCGAGACGGCCGGATCACCGCCGATGACGTTTACGGCGCCCTGGCCTTGAGAAGCGACGTTCTCGCTGCCGAGGCGGTGCTCCCTTGAGCGTGACGGCTACACCGGACCGCCGCCCCGGCTCTGGCCCTTCCGACCAGGAGGCCTACGCGGCCGCCCTGAGCACCCTGCCCGGCATGGGGCCAGCCACCCTTGTCCAGGCGTTGCGGCAATGGGAACCGCGCCAGGCCTGGGCGCAGATCGGCTCCGGACGGCTGAAGCGGCCGCCGTCGTCCCGCCTGGCCACGGCCTGCTCCGGCGAGGATCAGTCGCCGGAGCGGGGCTCGGTGATCGAGGCAGGCCTATTGTTCGAGGCGGGCCCGGCGGCAACCGCGCCCGCGGTCAGAGGCACGCCGACCTGGGCTGAGATAGCTCGCCGGCTCGATCCTGAACCGTGGTGGGCCCCCATCTGCGCCCGAGGCATCAGGGCGACCTGGCCGGGCCACCCCGCCTACCCCGCGGCGCTGGTTCACGACCCGCACCCGCCGGGCGTGCTCTTCTGGCGGGGGTGCATGGCTTGCCTGGACCATCCATGTGTGGCCGTGGTCGGTACCCGCAACGCCACGCCGGACGGACGGGCCGTGGCCTACGAGTTGGGTCGCGACCTGGCCGCAGCGGGGGTCTGCGTGGTATCAGGCCTGGCTCTCGGGATCGACGGCGCGGCCCATCTGGGCGCCCTGGACGGCCTGCCACCGGGAGGCGGAGCCGGACCTGTCGGCGTGGCCGCCAGCGGGGTGGACGTTCCCTATCCCCGCCGTCATTCTCGCCTGTGGGGTCGGGTGGCCGCGGCGGGGGCCATCCTGTCGGAGACCCCACCGGGCCGGCCGGCTCAGGCCTGGCGGTTCCCGATCCGCAACCGGGTCATCGCCGGTCTAGTACGGATGGTGGTGGTAGTCGAGTCCCACGCCTCCGGCGGCAGCCTGATCACCGCTGAGGCCGCCCTCGAACGCGGGATCGATGTGAGGGTTGTCCCTGGACCGGTTCACAGCCCCGCCAGCGCCGGCAGCAACCAACTGCTGTATGACGGGCCGGGACCGGTTCGGAGCGGGCGCGATGTACTTGACGCTCTCGGGATGATCCGGCCCGATACGGAACCCCGGCTCCGACCGAACCCCGCCCGCCCATTGAGCCCGGGTGCGGCCGCTGTTCTCGAAGCTATCGGATGGCGCCCGGCGTCGGTCAACCAGCTCGTAAGGCGCAGCGGAACCGGCGTCGCCGGCGTCCGAGCCGCCCTCGACGAGCTGGAATTCGGCAGGTACGTGGCGAGCGAGGGCGGGTGGTGGGTCCGCCGGCGGTAGACCTCCAGGGTCGGGCGTGCCGAAACCGGGCCGCATCGCGGTCTGGATACGGAAGCTCACCTGCGGTACTCCCAGCTACTAGCCTTCCGAGCCGTGACCGGACTGAAAGGTTTCGGCCGGCAGGCCACGCCGAGGCGGGCTGCGCCCGGTACGCGATAGGGGCGACGGTTGGAAGACGAAACAGCGGAGGTCGACCAGCTTTGGTCGGAGTACAAGCGGTCAGGCGGCCGCAGGGCGAGGGACCAGCTGATCGTGCGCTACTCGCCGCTGGTCAAGTTCGTGGCCGGCCGCGTATCGGCCGGCTTGCCGCAGAGCATCGAACAGGCCGATCTGGTGAGCTACGGGATGTTCGGCCTGATCGACGCAATCGAGAAGTTCGACACCGACCGGAACATCAAGTTCGAGACCTACGCCATCACCAGGATCAAGGGCGCCATCATCGACGAGCTGCGCTCGATCGACTGGGTGCCTCGATCGGTCCGCGCCAAGGCTCGAGCCGTGGAGCAGACGTATGCGTCTCTCGAGGCGTCCCTCGGACGGGCTCCGACAGATTCCGAGGTGGCCTCTGCGCTTCAGATCTCGGAGGCCGACCTTCAGCAGATCTTCGGCCAGATCTCCTACATCGGGATCGTCGCCCTCGATGAAGTCATATCCAGCGGTGGGGAACGCGGCGACTCGGTAACGCTCGGCGACTCCCTGGCTGACCGCGGGGAAGGCCCCATGGCCGCCTTCGAAGTCGAGGAGATGAAGCAGATCTTGGCCGGGGCCATCAACCGGCTCGGCGACCGGGAGAAGATCGTGCTGAGCCTGTACTACTACGAGAATCTCACCCTGGCCCAGATCGGTCAGGTGCTTGGTGTCACCGAGAGCCGGGTTTGCCAGATCCATACCAAGGCGGTCATGCAGTTGCGGGGCAAGTTGATAATGGCCGAGCGCTGATTATCACGGTGTCGATAGCGGCCCGCGCTCCGACCGGCAGGGCTGCAACGCCGGCTCGCGCCTATTGCTAACTGCGCTAGCATGCATGGCCGTCCCGAATCCTCGGGACCGCTGACCACCCCCGATGTACCCACGGTCGCTGCCGATTCGTCTGCGGCGCGCACATCGGGCGGAGCTTGGAACCGATGGGAAGGAGTCAAAACCTATGGCTGTCGTCACTATGAGGCAGTTGCTCGAGGCAGGTGTTCACTTCGGGCATCAGACCCGGCGTTGGAACCCCAAGATGAAGCGCTTCATCTTCGGAGAGCGCAACGGCATCTACATAATCGATCTGAACCAGACGCTCGAGCGCATTGACACGGCTTACTCGTTCGTCCGTGACCTGGTGGCGGAGAACGGGACGATCCTCTTCGTTGGCACCAAGAAGCAGACCCAGGATCCCATCGCCCGCTATGCCGCTCAGTGCGGCATGCCTTACATCAACGAGCGCTGGCTCGGCGGCATGCTCACCAACTTCAGCACGATCGCCGGCCGGGTCAAGAAGATGCAGGAGTACGACCGCATGCGGAGCGCGGGCGACTTCGAGGCCATGCCGAAGAAGGAAGCGCTCATCCTTACTCGGGAGCTGGAGAAGCTGCACCGGAACCTGGGCGGCATCCGCAACATGACCAAGCTTCCTGACGCGGTCTTCATCATCGACACCAAGAAGGAGCACATCGCGGTCACTGAGGCCAACAAGCTCGGCCTTCCCATCGTGGCCGTGGTCGACACGAACTGCGATCCCGATGTGATCGACTACGTGATCCCGGGCAATGACGATGCCATTCGAGCCGGCACCCTCATGTGCCGCGTGATCGCCGACGCGGTGGAGGAGGGCCGGTTCATTGCTTCCCGCCGGGCCGCCCGGTCCGGAGCCCCAGCCGAGGCAGTCGAGGGTCCGCCTGTACTGACCCCTGAGGAGGAAGCCGAACGGGCTGAGCAACAGCGGGAGGCCCGCCGCCAGGCTGCCGCCGCTCAGGCCGAGCGGGAGGCCCGTCTCCAGGCCGCCAGGGACCAGGCCCGGGCTGCCCCCCAGCCGACGCCCCCGCCACCCCCGCGGCAGCCCCAGATGGCCCGGCCACTAGCGCCGAGGGCCCGGCCACTAGCGCCGAGGGCCCGGCCACTAGCGCCGAGGGCCCGCCACTAGCGCCAGGCACCCGTCCCCGCCGCCGATGCGCCGGGCGACGCTGGCACCCCCACCTAGAGCACCACCAAGGAGTAGACGCAGGTCATGGCCGATTTCTCAGCCACGGATGTCAAGGCCCTCCGGGACGCCACCGGAGCCGGAATGATGGACGCCAAGCGAGCCCTCGAGGCGACGGATGGCAACTTCGAAGAGGCCGCCTCGTGGCTGCGCGAGCGTGGGCTGGGCAAGGCCGCGGAGCGGTCCGGCCGCGAGAACACCGAAGGGGCCGTGGCCGTAGCGGTCGCCGGGAATGCCGCGGCCCTGGTCGAGCTGAAGTCGGAGACCGATTTCGTGGCCAAGTCACCCCAGTTCGTGGACCTGGTCAACGAACTGGCGGCCGGGGTCGCCGCCGAGGGCGAAGGCGTCGTAGACACCCGCAAGGACGCCATCGACGACTTGAAGCTGACCCTCAAGGAGAACATCCAGATCGGCCGGGTCGTGCGCTTCGTGGCCGGGCCCGGTCATGTTCTCGACACCTACCTGCATGTGCAGAACGGCCGCGGTGTGAACGGCATTCTCGTTGAGCTTGAGGGCGGAAACGCCGAGCTGGCCCACGACGTGGCCGTGCACATCGCCTTCGGTAAGCCATCGGTCCTGAGCCGGGACGAGGTGCCGGCGGCCGAGGTGGAGGCGGAGAGGGCTGCGCTCGAGGCCCAGACCCGCAACGAAGGCAAGCCCGAGGCCGCCCTCGGCAAGATCGTCGACGGCAAACTCAACGGGTGGTACAAGCGGGTGCCCGGTGGTGTGCTCCTGGAGCAGCCCTACGCCAGGGACGACAAGAAAACCGTGGCCCAGGTTCTCGGCGATGCCCAGATCGCCCGGTTTGCCCAGGTCGTGATCGGGTAGCCGCCACTCCTCGCCCGGCACGGCTATGGGCTCCCGGGGCCGCCGGGCCGGCCACTGGGCACTAGGCTGAGGGATCTCGTGTCCCATTTGCCGCCGTGGAAGCGCGTGGTCCTGAAGCTATCGGGTGAAGCGTTTGCCAGCGACGCCGCTGACGAGACGATCGATGGCGCGATAGTCGAACGGATCGCCAAAGAGATCGCCGAGGTCCGGTCGGACCTCGGTACGGAGATAGCCGTGGTCGTCGGCGGCGGCAACATCTGGAGAGGTGCAACGGGATCGGCCACAGGCATGGATCGGGCCAGCGCCGACTACATGGGAATGCTGGCCACCGTCATCAACGCGCTGGCTCTTCAGGACGCCCTGGAACGCCAAGGTCAGCCCACGCGGGTCCAGACCGCCATCGGGATGTCGCAGATCGCCGAGCCGTACATACGGCTCCGGGCCATCCGCCACCTTGAGAAGGGCCGGGTCGTGGTCTTCGCCGCCGGGACCGGGAATCCCTTCTTCACCACCGACACGGCCGGAGCCCTTCGGGCGGTCGAGATAGAGGCGGACGTGCTGTTCAAAGGCACCCACGGGAGGGCGGACGGGGTATACGACAGCGACCCGCGCACCCACCCCGAGGCCTGCCTGCTCCCGGAACTGAGCTTCGACGAGGTGATATCGAAGGAGCTGAGAGCCATGGACCTGACCGCCATCACTCTGTGCAAGGAAAACGCGCTGCCGATCCGGGTGTTCTCGATCATGGAGCCCGGGAACCTGCGTCGCACACTTCAGGGAGACCAGATCGGTACGCTGATCCACTGATGGAGGAGAGCTACGTAGACGCCGTGCTAGAGGACTCCCGAGCCAAGATGACCAAGGCCCTCGAGCACACCAGGAGCGAGTTCGCGACCATCCGCACGGGCCGCGCCGCCCCCGCCCTGGTCGAGAAGCTGCGAGTTGACTACTACGGCTCGGAAGTCCCGTTGCAGCAGTTGGCTGGTATTCAGGTTCCCGAAGCCAAGTTGATGGTCATAACTCCCTACGACAAGAGTTCGCTCAAGGCCATAGAGAAGGCCATTTTGAACTCTGATCTGAGCATCAATCCGAGCAACGACGGGACCGTCATTCGCCTCTCGTTCCCTCCTCTAACCGAGGAGCGGCGCCGGGAGCTGGTCAAAGTGGCCCACCACAAGGCTGAGGAGGGGCGCGTATCTGTTCGCAACCTGCGCCGGTCTGCCCGCAAGGACCTCGAGTCCCTGGAGAAGGACGGCGACATTTCCAGCGACGAGCTCGACCGAGCCGAAAAGGATCTCGAGCGTGTCACTCATGAGTTCGTCGCCGACATCGATCGCGTTTTGCAGCACAAAGAGGAGGAGCTTCTCGTCGTCTGAGCCCACTTTGCCGGCTCGGCGACGAGATGGAGGAGGGATGCCATGACCGAGCGCAGTGACATAGGGGGCCGATCACCTGGGCGCCAACCGGCCGAGGGCGTGAGGATAATTCCCGCCGAGGAGGCTCAGGCCGCCATCGACAAGGGCGAGGCCGCTGGCCGGCGACCTGACGA
Organism: uncultured Acidimicrobiaceae bacterium; assembly: GCA_963851245.1. Classification (GTDB taxonomy): domain Bacteria; phylum Actinomycetota; class Acidimicrobiia; order Acidimicrobiales; family Palsa-688; genus CAWKOH01. The sequence goes on from CAWKOH010000003.1 coordinate 81,147, forward strand.
CGAGTTGCGCTACGGCGACGTTCCTCCGGCCCCGCCTGGACCCCGGCCCGCTCACCGCTTCCCCCTGCCCGATTCGATCGATCCCGCCGAGGCGGTGCCTCTTCCCCCGCTGGCACCGCAGAGGTCGGCGGTGGGCAGGGAGCCGGGCGGCCAGGCGGAGTGGGATTTCGGCGATCGGACCGCGGAGATGGATCCGTCGCCCCCCTCCGTCTCGCCATCTGGGGAGCACCCCGTGCCCCCGCCGACTCCCGCCGAGGTCAGCCCCGACGAGGGGTTCACCGTCACCGGCAGTGGGACCGAACTGCCCCACTGGACCGATCCGCCCACCGGTGAGGTGCCCCGAATCCTGCCGGGCGATGATCTCGGCGAGGACTCCGGCGAAGATGACCTCGACGCCTGGCGCGCTCTGGGTCGCGGGGGATCCGTTGGCGCGACGCAGAAGAAGACTGGGGCGACAGCGACGACATTGAGGGCCTCGGAAGTGACGACAGCCGGGTCGGGGCCTTGGATCAGACTCGGTCGGAGCAATCGGACCTCTACTCCTTCGACGAGGATTTCGAGCGGGTCACCTCTCGCAATCCCTCCGGATCCTTCACTGACTTCGACGACGAAGCGCCGGCGGAAGCGCCGATAGAGAAGCCTCCGAAGGCCCGTCACGCCCGGCCGAGCACCCGGGGTGGAGAAGCCCGTCCGGGCGCGCACCGGCCCGCCGCGGCCGCGTCCGCCCGGCGCAGCACGGTTCGGTCGGAGACTCCGGACGACATGGGCAGCCGGGTGGCTGTCGGGGTCGGCCTGATCCTGCTCCTGGTGATCGCCTATGCCGTCGGCTCCAAGGCGCTCGTGGCCCTGGTGGCCCTGGTCGTGGTGGCTACCCTCGCCGAATGCTTCGGCATGCTCCAGCGGTCGGGTTTTCGCCCGGCCACCCTGCTCGGGCTGGTTGCCTCGGTAGGCCTCGTCCTCGGCGCCTACTGGAAGGGCCTCGAGGCGGTCCCTCTGGCCATCGTCCTGGTCTTCGCCGGGAGCATGATGTGGTACATCCTGCGGATCGTGCAGGCCAGGCCGCTCGCCAACGTTCGCGGTCACCAACATGGCCTTCGTGTGGGTGGCCGTCCTCGGGAGCTTCGCCAGCCTCATGCTGAGACAGCCCCACGGGAAAGGTCTCTTCCTCGGGGCGGTGCTGGTCGCGGTCGCCGCCGACATCGTGGCCTTCGTGGTCGGCCGGTGGATAGGAAGCCGCCCCATGGCCCCGAACGTGAGCCCTAACAAGACGGTCGAGGGCTTTGTCGGCGGCTTGATCGGGGCCATCGTGGTGGGGGCCCTGGTGGGCAAGTTCCTGACTCCATGGGGGGGCATGAAGCACGGCCTCCTCCTCGGGGTCGTGGTCGGGTTGATAGGCCCTATGGGCGATCTGTTCGAGTCCATGGTCAAACGTGACCTCGGGATCAAGGACACGGGTAGCGTGCTCCCTGGCCACGGCGGACTGATGGACCGATTCGACTCGTTGCTACTCGCCCTCCCGGCCGCCTACTACGTCGCCAGCATCTTCAGCCTGATCCCGCATCCCTAGCACGGCGTTGAAGACAGTCAGCCTCGTCGGATCGACGGGCTCGATAGGGACTCAGGCGATCGAAGTCATAACGGCCGAGGCGGACGCCTACCGGGTGGTCGCACTCGGGGCCGCCCGCTCGGCCGGCCTTTTGGCTTCTCAGGCTTTGCTTCTTCGTCCCGAACGGGTGGCTCTGGCGGATCCGGAGAAGGCATCCGAATTGGCGGCGCGGCTCCCGTCCGGCATCGAGCTGCTGGTCGGGCCCGAGGCGCTGGCCGAGATCTCTACGTCAGCGGACGTGGTGGTGAACGGCGTCGTCGGCTTCGCCGGCCTGCCCGTAACCCTGGCTGCTCTGCAGGCCGGTCGTCGCCTGGCGCTGGCCAACAAGGAATCTCTCATCGCCGGCGGACCGGTGGTGCAGGCGGCCCGGGCCACGGCGGGGGCCGAGATCATCCCCGTGGATTCCGAGCATTGCGCCATACACCAGTGCTTGCGAAGCATGCTGGGAGAAAAGGAAATGGCCGCAACTGCCTCGGCCTCCTGGGGTGCCGCTCAGGCGGATCGTGCTGACCGCCAGTGGGGGACCGTTTCGAGGGCGGCCCGCTCAATCCCTCGCCGAAGTCACCATCGACGACGCCCTGGCCCACCCCACCTGGAAGATGGGGCCCAAGATCACGATCGACTCGTCCACCCTCATGAACAAGGGACTCGAGGTGATCGAGGCCCACGAACTGTTCGGCGTGGACTACGACGCTATAGACGTTGTCGTCCACCCCCAGTCGATCGTTCACTCAATGATCGAAACCGTCGACGGCGCCACTCTGGCCCAGCTGTCGCGGCCCGATATGCGTCTCCCCATCGGGTACGCCCTGGCCTATCCCGAACGGTCGGGAGTGCCATTCGGGGAGATCGACTGGTCGAAAACACCTCCACTTGAATTCGAGGCCCCCGACTGGGGCGCCTTCCCTTGTCTCGGCCTGGCCTACCGGGCCGGCCGCCAGGGCGGGGCCGCGCCGGCGTGGCTCAACGGTGCCAACGAGGTAGCGGTGGCCTCCTTCCTCGAAGGCCGCATACGGTGGGTGGACATCCCGGGCGTGATAAGCGCCGCCCTCGACGAGTTTTCGGCGCCCGTCCCCAGTACCGTGGAGGACGTGCTCGAGTCCGATCGCGCTGGACGGGAACTGGCCAACATGGCTGTCGACCGGCTCTCTCGCGCTTCGCGGTGACTCAGGTCGATCCGGCCGGCCCTCCCGGTACGGCGGAACGCCAGACGTGGCGCGAGGCCCTCGAGGCTGATCCGCTGAACCTGGCCGGCCACCGTCAATGGGACGACGAGCCCCCCCGCCCCGAGGGCCAGTCCGCCCGGTCCGAGCTCATCCGGATGGCGGTCGCGGTGATCGCGGTCGTGGCCCTCGGTTATGCGGCCGGGTACGGAGAGACGGTCCTGCTGGTGCTGGCCCTGATCGCTTGCATCGTCGCCCACGAGTTCGGCCATTTCGTGGCGGCCAAGAGGGCTGGGGTCAAGGTGACGGAGTTCTTCGTCGGGTTCGGGCCCCGCATCTGGTCGCTGCGGCGGGGCGAGACGGAGTACGGGGTCAAGGCCCTCCCGCTCGGGGGTTACTGCCGCATCATCGGGATGAACAATCTCGAGGAGGTCGACCCGGCGGATGAGGCTGGGACCTACAGGCAGGCCCCGCTGTGGCGCCGGCTGTCGATCGATCTGGCCGGGTCGGCGATGCACTTCCTCATCGCCCTGCTGGTGCTCTTCGCCATGTTCTTCTGGACCGGGGACAAGGGGTACTACCTTTCGTCCGTCCCCGCCTCCAACCCCATCGTCGAGATCGACGGACTCGTGGGCGGAGCCAGTCCGGCCCAGGACGCCGGCTTCCACATCGGTGACCGCATAGTCGCCGTGGACGGGCAGCATTTCGCCTCGTGGACGGCGCTGGGGGCCTACATCCGGGCCCACGCTGGGAACACGCTGGACGTCACGGTGAACCGCGGTGGCCACCTCCTGGAGTTGCGCCCCACCCCGGTCAACCTGGCCGATGTGAAAGTAGCCGGACCGAACGCCCCGACCGCGGGCGGCCCGAACGCCAAGCCCTACGGCTTCATTGGCATCGGGATCAGCCCCGTCATCCACTCCGGACTGGGTGCGTCGATCAGCCACGCCGGTGGCGCCTTCGTGCAATCAACCGCCAACACCTTCGACGCACTGGGACGTCTGGTCAGCCTGAAGGGGGCCAGCTCCTACGTGCACATGCTCACCAACCAGAAGGCGGCGGACAACGTCAACAACTCCGTGAGGTTCGAATCGCCGGTCGGCGTGGTGAGGATGCTCCACCAGGCCGGCCAGAGCGGGCTGCCGACAGTGCTTTGGCTGATAGCCCTGATCAATATCTTCGTGGGCATCTTCAACCTGTTGCCGATCTTCCCGCTGGACGGCGGGCGGGTCGTGGTGGCGCTCTACGAGGGGGCGCGCAGCAGGCATCGCCCATACCGGGTTGACATAGCCAAGCTGCTGCCCATCTTCTACGCCGGCTTGGTGCTGATCCTCTTCATCGGCCTGAGCTCGCTCTTCCTGGACTTGCGCGACCTGGTCGCCTGATCACCGGTAGTCTCGAAAGCCATGGCTGAGTCCCGTTTTCCGCGGCGGCGGACCCGTCAAGTCATGGTTGGACCCGTCCCTGTAGGCGGCGGTGCCCCCGTCACAGTGCAGTCCATGACCATCACCAAGACGGCAGATGTAGAAGGGACCCTCGCCCAGATATACGACCTGAAGGGAGCCGGCGCCGACATCGTGCGCTGCACCTGCAACGAGCGGGAGGCAGCCGAAGGGCTGGCTCGAATAGTTCCCCGCAGCCCGGTGCCGATAGTGGCGGACATCCACTTCCACGTAGAGATGGCGCTGGCGGCCCTCGAGGCAGGGGTGGACTGCCTAAGGCTGAACCCAGGCAACCTGCGCAAGGCGGACGAGATCAAGCTGGTGGCGCGCGAATGCAAGGACCGCCAGGTTCCCGTTCGCATCGGGGTCAACGCCGGATCGCTCGATCCCCGGCTCTACAAGAAGTACGGAGGTGCCACGCCGGAGGCTCTGGTGGAGTCGGCTCAGATCGAGCTCGGTCTCTTCGCCGAAGAGGGCTTTGACGATGTGAAGATCTCCGTCAAGGCGTCCAGCGTTCCGCTGATGATCGAGGCCTACCGGATGCTTTCGGAGGTCACGGATCACCCGCTGCACCTAGGTGTCACCGAAGCCGGTCCGCCGCCCGCCGGGACGATCAAGGCCACCGCCGGGATTGCCACCCTCCTGTCGGAAGGGATCGGCGACACCATCCGCTACTCGTTGACAGCTGACCCGGTCGATGAGGCCAAAGCCGGCCGGGTGCTACTCGAATCGCTCGGGCTGCGGGAGCGCACCAACGTGGACCTGATCGCTTGCCCCGCCTGCGGCCGCGCCGAGATCGACGTGTACAAGGTCGCTCAGGAAGCGCAGTCGGCGCTGGAAGGCAAGGAGATCCCCCTCCAGGTCGCAGTGATGGGATGCGTGGTTAACGGGCCGGGCGAAGCCCGGTCAGCCGACCTCGGCATTGCCGCCGGCCGGCATAGGGGCCACCTGTTCATCCAGGGCCAGATCGTCCGCGTCGTACCCGAGGACGAGATGGTGGCCGCACTCGTCGACGAGGCCGAGAAGTTGGTGAAGGAGGGCGTGGCGGCTCGGTTGGCGGCTGCGGACTCGTCCGCGGCCGCCGAGGCCGAAGCCGACCGTCGCGCCCTGATCGACGCTAAGGGTTCCGACGCGAATCAGAGTGAAGCACGGGTCGAGCTCATCGACCGCCGCCTTCGCGACTACAAGTAGTAGCGGTAGCCCGGCGGCAAAGGCGCTGCGGGCGTTAGCGTCATCGCATGGAGTGGGTCCCGTGGCAGGACGCGGCTGTGGGCGCGGCGACTGCGGCTGCCGCCACCCCGGTCCTGAGGGACCGGGTGACGCCGGCCTTGCGGGCGGTGGCGGCCTGGACCCGGGAGCTGGCGCTGGTGATCGCCCTGTACGCCCTATGGCAGCTGGCGGGGGACCTGTCGCTGGCCCGGCCCGACCGAGCCGTAGCGCACGGGCGCGACGTCGCCTCATGGGAGCGATGGGCGCACTTTCCCAGCGAGGTCAGCGCTCAACGGATGGTGCTCGGCGACCATGAGCTGGTACGCCTGCTCAACTACTACTACGCCGTCCTTCACGTCGCCGCCCTGGGAATCTGTCTGCTGTGGCTGTTTGTCCGCCACCGGGACCGTTATCCCGCCGTCCGCAACGTCCTGGTTCTCGTAACCGGAGCCAGTTTGCTCGTCCAGCTGGTGCCCGTCGCTCCGCCTCGCCTGGTTCCTGGGCTGGGTCTGGTGGATACCGGGCACCTCATTGGTCCCAGCGTCTATTCCTCCACGGTGGCGCCTGGGCTCGACCAGCTGTCTGCCATGCCGTCGCTTCACGTCGGCTGGGCGCTCGTGGTAGCCGGCGCCGCCATCTACGTCTGGCGCTCCCCTTGGCGGTGGCTCGCTTTGTTGTACCCGGCTTTCACCGGCTGGGTGGTGGTGGTCACTGGCAATCACTACTGGGCCGACGGTCTCGTCGAGCTGCTCATATGCGGACTGGCGGTGGCGGCGGTCCGGGCCTGGTTGCGTATGGCGGACCGGCGGCAAGCGAAGCGGGGGACGAGCCAGGACGAGGGTTCTCCCGATCGCACTCCGGCCCTGACCTCCTCCGGATGACCTGATCTCCTCCGGGTGAGAGGGGCCACCCTCCGGGTGAAATCCGGGTGCAGGCGGAGGCGGGCCGGACCAGACTTGGTGCCATGGACATCGAGGTACGGAAGCTGCGCCCCGAGGAAGGGCAGGAATTCGTGCAGTCGGTCGGGGTGCCTTTCCTCAGCCCCGTCACGGGGGATCCCGAGACCTTTGCCGAGGAACAGGACCGGATAGCGCGGACCGAGACGGACCGGGCCTGGGTCGCCGAGGAAGAGGGGCGGTTCGTCGGCAACTCGTGCATACACAGCATGGATCTGACCCTGCCGGCCCGGCTCGGCCAGGCCTGCCCGGTCATCCCCATGGCCGGCATAAGTGCGGTTGGGGTCCACCCCACCCACCGCCGCCGGGGGTTGTTGCGCCGGTTGATGGCGGCCATGCTCGAAGATGCCCGCTCACGGCGCGAAGCGGTGGCCGGCCTCATTGCGTCGGAGTCGAGTATCTATGGCCGGTTCGGATTCGGCCTGGCGACCGAGATGGCCGAGCTCACGATCAACAGCCGGGAGAGCGCCTTCTTGCGGCCCGCCCCCGAGATACGCATGCAGCTGCTGGACCGGGACGAAGCGGCCAAAGTGCTTCCGGAGCTGTACGACCGTCAGCGCCGGACTCGAGCCGGGGAAGTCAGCAGGAGCGGGCCGGTCTGGAAGGAAATCATGGCGGACCGCCCTAACCGGCGCGGCGGGGGCAGCGCCCTCTTCTTCGCCGCCTGCGATGACGGTTACGTTGCCTACCGGGCCCACGAGGCCAACATCCTTCGCGCCGATCTGGCGAGCGTCGTCGTCGACGAGTTGCGGGGGAACGACCAGGATACCGAAGCCGCGCTGTGGCGGTTTGTGCTCGACCTGGACCTGGTGGGACAGGTAACGGTCAAGCGCCGGCCCCTCGACGAAGCGATCCGGTGGCGTCTGGAAGATCCGCGCCAACTCCGCGTGGCGGCGGTCGAGGACCGCCTTTACGTTCGCATCCTCGATGTGCCCAAGGCTCTGGAGGCGAGGCACTACCGACAGGCCGGGCGGGTCGTCCTCGATCTGACCGAGCCATCTGTCGGCGAGGCAGCGATAGATCCCGCCCCCGGTCGGTGGGTACTTGAGGCCGACCCGACCGGAGCCGCCTGCCGACGGGCCCGGCCGGGAGAGGACGCCGACGTGCGGATGGAGGTAACCGATCTGGGGTCGCTGTATCTCGGCGCCTTTCCCGCTTCATTGCTGGCGCGGGCGGGTCGAATCGAAGAGTTGACCTCCGGCCGCCTCGAAGCTGTTGACTCCCTCTTCAGCACCTGGCCCTCACCTTTGACCGGGACCGGGTTCTGATCCGGCCTGTCCTTTTCCCATAGGTTCTTCGCCCATGGCATCACCACTGACTCCCCGCGCTCAGGACTTCCCGCGCTGGTACCAGGACGTCATCACCCAGGCGGAACTGGCCGACAACGGGCCGGTCCGGGGGACCATGGTGATCCGGCCCTGGGGGTTCTCGATCTGGGAGAGGATGCAGGCCGAGCTGGACGCCCGGATCAAGGAAGCCGGGGCGGAGAACGCGTACTTCCCCCTGTTCATCCCCGAGGGTTACCTGCAGCGCGAAGCCGAGCACGTGGAAGGGTTCAGCCCGGAGCTGGCGGTGGTTACCCACGGCGGAGGGCGGAAGCTCGAGGAGCCCGTCGTCGTCAGACCCACGAGCGAGACGGTGATCAACAGCTTCTTTGCCAAGTGGATACACAGCTATCGTGACCTGCCCCTGCTACTGAACCAGTGGGCCAACGTGGTTCGGTGGGAGTTGCGTCCCCGCTTGTTCCTCCGCACCAGCGAGTTCCTCTGGCAGGAGGGCCATACGGCCCACGCCACCGCCGAGGAGGCCCGGGAGTACGCATTGCGAATCCTTCGGGACGTGTACCGATCGACGATGGAGGGTGTGTTGGCCGTTCCCGTCCTTACCGGTCACAAAACGGCTCGAGAGCGCTTCGCCGGCGCCATCCGGACCTGGACTTGCGAGGCCATGATGGGCGACGGAAAGGCGCTGCAGATGGGGACCAGCCACGAGCTGGGACAGAACTTCGCCAAGGCTTTCGGAATCCAGTTCTCAACCGACACCGGCGCTCAGGAGTACGTGTGGCAGACCTCCTGGGGGGCGTCCACCCGTCTCGTGGGGGCCCTGATCATGGCCCACGGCGACGACGCCGGCTTGCGCCTCCCACCTCACCTGGCCCCTATCGAGGTGGTGGTGCTGGTGGTAAAGGATGGTGAAGGAGTAGCCGTTGCCGCGGCCCAGATCGTGACCGAGCTTCGCGACGCCGGCCACCGGGTGCGCCTGGACGACCGGACCGACACCTCGTTCGGGCGGCGGTCGGTCGACTGGGAGCTGAAAGGCGTGCCCGTCCGGGTTGAGATAGGGCCCCGTGACCTCGCAGGCGGGGAGGTGACGGTGGTCAGGCGCGATCTCCGCGAAAAGACTTCGGTACCGGTTTCTGCCACCGTCCCGAAGGTGTTGAAGGCGCTGGTCGAGGCTCAGCGGGGCCTCCGGCAAGAGGCGCAGTCGAGAATGGACGAGCGCACTACCTCAGTTGAGAGCGTCGACGAGGCGGCCGACGCGGCCACCTCCGGCTTCGCCACCCTGCCCTGGGGGGTGGTCGGCGTTGAGGGCGAGGCCAGGCTGGCCGAGGCCGGGGTCAGCGTCCGATGCCTCCAGCGGCCCGACGGTACCCTGGCCGCCAGCGACGACGAGCCCGATCTGGTGGCGGTGGTCGCCAAGGCCTACTGAGCCGACTGCGAAAGGGGGCCGCCGGCTACTCCATCGACAGGGCCGGCCGCCTCCCCCCAGCCGCGGGTTCGTGGGCCGTCCGGCGCTATAATGAAGCAGGACCGCCCGGGTGGGCGGTTGCTGGCGTGGGCCGCACCTGCGTGCGCAGGGTGCCCACGCTTTTGTTTGCAGCCCGGTACATGACAAGGAGGTGCAGAATGGGATCGACCGAAGGAATCCGCCAGTTGGCCGCGCCCGCGCTGGCCTCTACCGGGGTGGAGCTTTGGGATGTGGAGGTGTCCCCGCACCTTGTTCGCGTCCTCGTCGACCGGCCCGGTGGCATCGACCTGGAAGGATGCGCCGACGCCAGTCGCGTTCTTTCGCCCCTCCTGGACAGCCGGCCCGATCTGGTACCGGAGGGGAGCTATCAGCTGGAGGTCTCCAGCCCGGGGGCCGAGCGCACCCTTCGCACCGTTGATCAGTACCGGCGCTACATCGGATCGCTGATCACGGTCAAGACGCACGCGCCGGTTGAAGGGGCCCGCCGTCACCAGGGAACACTGGCCTACGCCGATGAGAACGTCGTTCGGATCCAGCCGTTGGAGGCTGCACCGGACCGCTCGCTGGAATTGCGCCACGATCAGATCGACCGGTCCCGCACCGTACTCGTGTGGGGTTCTACCGGGTCCCAACCCAAGCGTCGCGTCCCTCGCGGCCAGCCAAAGAGCGCCGGGCCGAAGCCCCTACCGCTCCCGCCCCGGCTGCACCCGCCGCCTACGACTCGAAAGACTCCGGATCATGAAAGACGTCAGCATCGACTTCCTCGACGCCCTGCAGCAGATCGCCAAGGACAAGGGCATAAGCGTCGAAACCCTGCTCGACGCTCTGGCGAACGCGCTCGTGGCGGCCTACAAACGCCTACCCAACGCAGCCGAAGAGGCCGTCGTGACCATCGATCCCGATACCGGCGAGATCCGTGTCTACGGCCAGGAGCTCGACGAGGACGGCAACGTGGTCCGGGAGTGGGACGACACCCCGAAGGATTTCGGTCGGATCGCGGCCCAGACCGCCAAGCAGGTCATGACCCAGCGCATCCGGGAGGCCGAGCGGGACCTCAAGTACGAGGAGTACGCCGGGCGCGAGGGTGACATAGTCACCGGAATCATCCAGCAGAGCGACAATCGCTACACCCTTCTGGACCTCGGCAAGGTCGAAGCGCTCCTGCCGCAAGCCGAGCAGGTTCCCTATGAGCGCTACGAACACGGGGCCCGGCTCAAGGCCTACATAGTGGAGGTTCGCAAGACCACCAAAGGACCGCAGATCGTGGTCAGCCGGACCCATCCCGGCCTCATCAAACGCCTCTTCGAACTGGAGGTGCCCGAGATCTCGAGCGGAGTGGTCGAGATCAAGGCGGCCGCTCGGGAACCGGGACACCGGACCAAGATCGCGGTGTGGTCCAACGACAACAATGTCGATCCCGTCGGCGCCTGCGTCGGGGCTCGAGGGGCCCGAGTCCGGATGGTGACCAACGAGTTGCGGGGCGAGAAGGTGGACATCGTTCCCTTCTCCGATGAGCCGCGCGAGTTCGTCATGAGGGCGCTGCAGCCTGCGAAGGTCAAAGAGGTACATCTCGACGAGAGCACCGGCACGGCCACGGTGGTCGTTCACGACTTCCAGCTGTCCCTCGCTATCGGCAAGGAGGGCCAGAACGCCCGCCTGGCCGCCCGTCTAACCGGTTGGCGGATCGACATCAAGAGTGAGACTCAGATAGCGGAGGAGCAAGCTTACGCCGACCAGGACTGGGCCGAGGGCGAATGGGTCGAGACCGAATCCGGCGAGATGGTCTGGCAGCCGGCCGAAGGCGGGGAGGCGGTGTCCGCCGAGGAGTGGTCCCACTCGGCCGACGAGGCCGCTGAGGAGGAGGCCGGGGAGGAACCGGCCGCCGCGGAAGCTGCGGACGGCAACGGTGTGGTTGCGGAAGCTGCGGACGGCAACGGTGTGGCCGCCGAAGCGGCGGCCTCGACCGCCGACGGGGGTGGGGAGGGCGAACCGTAGCGAGCCAGAACGCCACAGCCGGTCCCGTCCGGACCTGCGTCGGCTGCAGGATCCGGGCTCAGGCCGGTACGCTGGTGAGGGTGGCTCGGGGCCGCGACGGGTTTCTCGTCGCCAGCCGGGACGCTCCCGGGCGCGGCGCCTGGCTGTGCCGGGATGCTGCAACCGGGGTCCTCAAAGCGGACTGTCTCGAAGCAGCAGCCAGGCGGCACGCCTTCACCAGGGCGTTCCGAGCGGCTGTCGCGGAGGAGGACCTGACCCCGCTGCGAGCGTTGATGTCAGAACGTGCGAACATGGATGGCAATCCATCGACTGACGTTGAACTTAACGGAAGGGATTGACACAGCAACTTGCCGAAGAAGATCCGGGTCTACGAGCTAGGACGAGAGCTCGGTCTCACCAATAAAGAAGCTCTAGATCTCTGCCTTCAGCTTGGTATCGGGGTCAAGAGCCACTCCTCGAGCATCGAGGAGCAGCAGGCCGACCGCGTCCGGCGTAAGGCTGATCAGGAAGGCCTCCGGCGCCCCGTCCAACCCGAGCCGCCCGCTCCGGAGAAGGCCGACAAGGTTGACAAGGCGGCCGCGGTCAAGTCGGCGCCGGCCAAGGCGGCTGCCACCACGTCCGCAGCCCCGGCTTCGCCGTCGACTGCGCCCGAGCGCCTTCCCGCCGTCAGCCAACCGGGGGCGAGTGCCGGCACGGAGGCTGACGCCCCTACACCTGCCCGGCCGGCGTCCCGTCCTGCGACCCGGACGGCACCGGCTCCTGCTCCGGCTGCCCCTGCCGCGGCTGCGCCCACCCCCTCCGCCCCGGCCCCGGCTGCCCACGTTCCGGCCGCCCAGGTTCCGGCCGCCCAGGCTCCCGCGGCCCGGGCTCCCGCGGCCCAGGCTCCCGCCGCCCGGGCTCCCGCGGCCCAGGCTCCCGCGGCCCGGGCTCCCGCGGCTCAGGTCCCGGCCGCCCACGCTCCTTCGACTCAGTTACCTCCGGCTCAGGTCCCGGCCGCTCGAGCGCCGTCTTCCCGGCCCGACGCCGGGCGGCCCGCTCCGCCTCGCCGCCCGGCCCCCACGGATGCTCCGGTCACTCCGGCCGCCGCTTCGGCCACGCCTGCCCCCCCAGCAGGTGCTGTCAGGCCTCAAGGGCTGGGCGCGCCGGGCTCTCGCCCCGGTCCCGGCTCTGGTCCGGGATCCGCGCCGCCGCGGGCGGGCGGCCCCATGGTGTCGTCGAGCGGCAAGGCCATCCCGCCTCCGCCTGGAATGCGCCGTCCTCCGCTGTCGGCATCGGGCAAACCGATCCCGCCTCCTCCCCGCCGGGGTCCGGCTACGGGTCCGTCCACCGGCTCGGGACGACCGGCCGGCGCCGGTACCGGCCGTGCGCCTGCCGGCGGCGGCGTCCGATCCGGTGGTTCACGCCCGGCTTCCGCAGGGGGTCCATCGTCGTACCGACCCGGTGGTGGCGGGGGCGCTCCTGGCGGTGGGTTCCCCGGCCGCTCGGCCGGAGGGCCCGGCCAGGGAGGACCCGGAGGCGGCCCTCGCGGCGGCGGGGCGTTCGGCAACCGGGGCGGACGCCCGCCCGGGCGTCGACCCACCCGTCGACGCCGGCGCAACGTCGAGGAGCTGGAAGCTCAGGAGATCACTCACTACACCCCGTCGAACGCGCCCGTGCCCGAAGGCGAGATCATCGTCGAAAGAGGCTCGACCGCCCAGGAGTTGGGGCCGAAGCTGAATCGGTCCGGCGCAGATGTGGTTCGCTTCCTGTTCCAGCAAGGTGAGATGGTGACGACCACGCAGTCACTGTCCGACGAGATGATCGAGCTGTTCGCGGCGGAGCTGGATGCCAACATCCGCCTGGTCGACCCAGGCGAGGAGAAGGAAGCCGAGCTCCAGGCCAAATACTTCGACGACGAGGACGAGGACGAGTCCCTCCTTCGCCCCCGACCGCCCGTGGTTACGGTGATGGGGCACGTGGACCATGGCAAGACCCTGCTCCTGGACCGCATCCGGGAGACGAATGTGGTCGCCGGCGAGGCCGGCGGTATCACCCAGCACATCGGCGCTTATCAGGTCAGTTACCACGATCAACTGATCACCTTCATCGACACGCCCGGCCACGAGGCGTTCACTGCCATGCGCGCTCGCGGCGCTGAGGTCACTGACATCGTGGTCCTCGTGGTGGCCGCGGACGACGGAGTCATGCCCCAGACGATCGAGGCCCTCAATCACGCCAAGGCCGCAGACGTTCCGATCCTCGTGGCCATCAACAAGATCGACCGCGACAACGCCGATCCCAACCGGGTCATGCAGCAGCTGTCCGACCAGGGCCTGGTCCCCGAGGCCTGGGGTGGGGACACGATCATGGTTGAGATCTCCGCGCTGCAGAACTTCGGCATCGACGATCTTCTGGAGCAGGTCCTCCTGGTGGCGGAACTGGAGGAGCTTCAGGCCAACCCCGAGGGCCGAGCCCGAGGAATCGTTCTCGAGGCCAACCTCGACCCGGGCAAAGGCCCCGTCGCCACGATCATCGTCCAGGGAGGGACGCTCCGCCTGGCCGACCCGGTCGTGGCCGGAGCGGCGTGGGGCCGCGTCAAGGCGTTGCTCGACGACACCGGGGACAACGTCAAGGAAGCAGCGCCGTCCATGCCGGTCCAGGTTCTCGGATTCGACAGCGTGCCCTCAGCCGGCGACGAGTTCAGGGTGACGGACAAGCCCAAGACGGCTCGCGACATCGCCGAACAGCGGGAGCAGCGCTTCCGGGCCGCCGACCTGCGCCGAACCTCCTCCGCCACCGGCACCGGAGCCAAGCTCGAGGACATCTTCGAGCAGATCCAGCGGGGTGAGACGGCCACTCTCAACCTGGTCCTCAAGGCCGATACCCAGGGCTCTCTCGAAGCGGTAACCGAGAGTCTCCGGAAGCTCGAGCGTGATGAGGTGAAGCTGTCGTTCATCCATCGAGCCGTTGGCGGCATCACCGAGAATGACGTGACCTTCGCGGCCGCGTCCAATGCCACCATCCTGGGGTTCAATGTCCGCCCCGACAGGGGGGCCCGGGAACTGGCCGAAGTGCACGACGTGGAGATCCGGACCTACGAGATCATCTACAAGCTCATCGAGGACATCGAGAGCGCCATGGTCGGAATGCTCACGCCGGAGTTCGAGGAGGTCGTGACAGGCGAAGCCGAGGTCAGGGAGATCTTCCGGGTGCCGCGCGTCGGCGCTATCGCCGGGTGTTACGTACGTCACGGCGTGATAACCCGGGGCACGAAGGTCCGGTTCCTGCGCGACGGCGTGATCATCTGGAAGGGCGCAATCACGTCCCTGAAGCGATTCAAGGAAGACGTACGCGAGGTCCACGAGGGCTTCGAGTGCGGCATCGGACTGTCCAACAACCAGGATCTCCGCGAGGGCGACGTGATCGAGACCTTCGAGGAGCGTGAGATCCCGCGCACCTGACGTCGGTCGGGCCCCCGGCATGCACGTCGCCTCGCTGACGTTGGACCTGCGTCTGCGTAGCGTCCACTCATTGAAGGAGAAGCGCTCGGTACTTCGTCCGATCATCGAGGGATCGCGCCGGCGGTTCCTGGTGGCCGCCGCCGAGGTCGGCCACCAGGAAGCCTGGCAACTGGCAACCGTAGGCATGGCAGCAGTCTCGTCCTCTCCTTCTCATGCTGAAGACGTGCTCGACGCCGTCGAACGGTTCGTGTGGTCCTTCCCCGAGGTGGAAGTCATCTCGATCTCCCGGTCTTTTATAAGCAGCGAGGACGCTTGAGATGGCCGGAGCGCACGGGCGGTCCCGGCGGAGCGGGGATCGCTGGAGCGCAGGAGCGGCGAAGCGCTACCCCCGCAGCGCCAGGGTCAACGAGATCCTCCGTGAGGTGCTAGCCGACGAGCTGGAGCGCATGGAGGACAGCGACGAGCGGCTGGGCCTCCTCACCGTCACCGCGGTCCAGTGCGACGCGGATCTGCGTCACGCCCTCGTCCTTTTTTCGTCACTTGACGAGGAAGAGGAGCGGGCCCTGGCCGATATCCGAGTTCGGCTCCAGGCGGCTGTATCGACTCAGGTCCGGCTCAAGCGGACGCCGCAGCTTCGCTTTGCTGCGGACCCGGCGGTCGCTGAGGGCCTGAAGATCGAAGAGATCCTGCGGCGGCTGCCAAAGGGGTCGGAGGGGGACCCGGATAACCCTTCGGACGAGGGAGCTACGACAGGCGATGGGTGAACGGTGGTAGACGGCCTGGCCGTGGTCGACAAGCCGCCGGGCTTCACCAGTCATGACGTGGTCGGGTTCTGCCGCAAGAGGTTCGGCCAGAAACGGATCGGCCACGCCGGGACGTTGGATCCGGATGCCACTGGGGTGCTGATAGTCGCGTTCGGTCGGGTAACCAGGTTGCTGCAGTACGTCACCGGAATGGCGAAGTCATACGAGGCGGAGGTGGTTCTCGGCGTTGCCACCAGCACCCTCGACGCCGCAGGGGAGGTCACCGGGCGATGGGATCAGCGGCATGTCACCCTGGCAGACGCCCAGAGGGCGGCGTCCGGCTTCATCGGTGCGACCATGCAGATCCCGCCCATGGTCTCGGCGGTGAAGGTGGGAGGCCGGCGCCTTCACCAGCTGGCGCGGGCCGGGGTGGAAGTCGAAAGGCCGGCGAGGCCGATAACCGTCACCCGCTTCGACGTCGAGCTGAGCCCCGGTCCTGAGTCCCGGTCGGAGCGAGAAGAGCCGGTAGGTGGAGGATCGGCAGGGGGGCCAATAGCCGAGGGAGCGGCAGGTCAGGGGCCGGTTCTGCGGGTGCATATCGACTGCTCCTCGGGTACCTACGTCAGGGTGCTCGCCGCGGATCTGGGAGCCGCCCTGGGCGGGGGCGCGTACGTTCGCTCGCTGCGGCGCACCGCCGTCGGGCCCTGGACGGTCGAGCAAGCCGTGGTGCTCGATTCCCTGGGTCGCGACTCCCTGCTGCCCCCGATCGCCGCGCTGCCATGGATGGAGCAGGTGAAGGTGAGTGAGGCGGCTGCGCTCGACGTCGCCCACGGGAAAGTGTTGGGAGAGGCGGCCATCGGTGCGCCTGGTTCGGGGCCCTGGGCGGTGGTGAGCTCGACCGGCGAGCTGCTAGCGGTATACCAACGCCACCGCGCTGGTTTCGTCAAGCCCGCGGTCGTTCTCGTTGGCGCCTCCACCACTCCTGGCGACGGTTAGCCTCGACCGAGATGGAGGTCCTGCATCACCCCGGGAACTGCGACGCCGGCCGCGCTTGTGCCGTGACGATCGGCGCCTACGACGGCGTGCACACCGGGCACCGGCTGGTCATCGACCGGGTCAAGCGGGTGGCATCCGAGCAGGGCCTGGCCTCGGCAGTGGTGACTTTCGACACGCACCCCGCGGCCGTGGTCCGCCCGGAATCGGCTCCGAGGCTTCTGACCGATCTGGAGCAGAAACTCGAACTTCTCGCCGGCACGGCGGTGGACTACGCCCTCGTGGTCCATTTCGATCACACCCGTTCAGAGGTGTCGGCCGAGGAGTTTGTCCGGGATGTTCTCGTAGCCTGTCTGGACACCAAGGCGGTGGTGGTTGGACACGACTTCCACTTCGGTCACAAGCGGCTGGGAAACGTGCCGTTGCTGCAGGACATGGGTGCCGAGCTGGGCTTCGATGTGACCGGCTTGAGGCTGTTCACCGGAGGACTGGGGAAGGAACCGGTCTCGTCGACCCGCATCCGGGCCCTTCTGGCCGAGGGATCGGTTGGCGAGGCGGCTTCGCTGCTCGGCCGCCCCCACCAGGTCCGGGGTTTCGTCGCCCACGGCGACAAGCGGGGCCGTCAGTTGGGCTTCCCGACCGCCAACGTGGCGGTGCCGGCCACCATCGCGCTGCCGGCCGACGGTGTGTACGCCGGTTGGTATCAACGCCCGGATGGCATCCGCCGGCCGGCTGCCCTCTCGTTGGGACGCCGGCCAACCTTCTACGAAGGGGCGGTGATGTCCTTGCTGGAGGCCTATCTTCTCGATTTCGAAGGGGACCTTTACGACGAGGAGGCCCGGGTCGAGTTCGTGGCCCATCTGCGCAGCCAGTCCCGGTTCGAATCGGCCCAGGCCCTGGTCGACCAAATGGGGCGGGACGTCGCCACCACCCGGCGGGTGCTGGGAGAGCCCCGCGGGGGTTAGGCGGAAGCAGTCAGGGCAGGCGGGGCGGTGGGTCTCCGACTGCGGGTAATACGCGCCAGGCGCAGGCGTCCGGTGGCCACCCTCCAACGACCTTTGTGTTGAGTAGTACACCATATATGGTGTACTACTTTGCATAAGAAGCGACTTTCATTCCGTTCCATGGATATGCCAAGCGATCCGAATGTACGGGTCGTCGGCCAAGCTCTCAGGCCATGTCCTCCCCGCCGGCCCGCCCCCCACGGCGACGCCCCCGTTTCAGATTCCCGCGACGGCGCTTGGCCTCCACCCGCCGCCTTTGCGAGGCCAGCGTCGGGCGCGTGGGCCGTCGGGGCGGCGTCACCTCGAGAGCGGCCGCCATCCGGGCGGCCAGGCGGGCCAGGGCCAGTTCCCGATTACGGACCTGTGATCGCCGGTCGCTGGCCGCGGCAGTGACCACCCCTCCCAACCTCTCGGTCAGCCGGTCCCGTGCCCAAGCGGGCAGGCTGGGGGACGCCGCGATATCGAAGCCGACTTCGGCCCGGGTGTTCGACGTGTTGACGTGCTGGCCCCCAGGGCCACCGGACGCGCTGAACCGCCAGGTGAGCTCCTGCAGGGGGATGACCACACCTGGTGCCACCGTGAGGGTCTCCCCGCCAGGGGCGGGCCCCGGAGTGCTCGGGTCCGTCATCTGTGCCTCCGGCTGCTACCATTGTGGGGTGACCGGCGGGTCCGGTCGCGCCCGGGTATCGGTCCGGTCATCGGGGCGAAGAACCCCGGGAATCCATGATGTGCCACCAACCGGTGTGCCATCGTCCCCCATTGCTCAAGGAACAACCTCGTCTATGCCAGACAAAGCCGCCACGATCGCGACCTACCGAACTCACGAGACCGACACCGGTTCGCCAGAGGTCCAGGTTGCCATCCTCAGCGAGCGCATTTCCCATCTGACCGAGCACCTCAAGGTTCACAAGGGTGATCATCACACCCGGAGAGGGCTGATGAAGCTGATCGGCCGCCGGCGCCGGCTTTTGGATTACGTACGCGAGAACGACGTCGAGCGTTATCGCGACCTGATCGCAAGGCTCGGGCTTCGCCGGTAGTTCCAGAAGGCGAGCGGCCGTCCCGGCCTCTCGTTCCCGTCACACAGCACAATGAATCAAATGAGCGGCGACCGCAGGTCAGCTGCCAGTCGAGGATCTCTCGGGCCGGCGAGGCGCCCCCCGGGAGATCGCCGACTGGGAACTGGCCAACCGCCGCTCCTAACGCCCGGACTGCCGGGTAGCGAAAGGAGCGTGCCTCATGGCCGCTAGCACCACCACATCCACCAGGGTCTCCGGACCCATAACTGGCACGTCCAAGTCACTGAGCTTAGAAACCGGCTTGCTGGCCCAGCAGTCGCAGGGCGCGGTTGTCGGCCGCATCGGGGAGACCATAGTGCTGGCCACCGCCAACGCCGCATCCTCGGTGCGGGAGGGCATCGACTTCTTCCCGTTGACCGTTGATGTCGAAGAGCGAATGTACGCGGCAGGGAAGATCCCGGGGTCGTTCTTCCGCCGAGAGGGCCGGCCCGCCGACACCGCCATACTCACGGCCCGCCTCATCGACCGCCCCCTCCGGCCGAGCTTCGCCGACGGCTTCCGTAACGAAACCCAGGTTGTTGTAACCGTGCTTGGTGCCGACCTGGAGAATCCGCACGACGTTCTGGCTATCAACGCCGCCAGTGCGGCCTTGATGCTGTCGGGGATCCCCTTCGAGGGCCCGATCGGCGCTGTTCGCATCGCTTACACCGCCGAGGGCGAGTGGAGTCCCCATCCGACCTATCAGGAGGGCGATTCCTCAGTCTTCGAGCTCGTCGTCGCCGGCAGGCAGCTTGGAGACGGGGACGTGGCCATCATGATGGTGGAAGCCGGTGGCACGGCCGCGTCGTGGGAGATCTACCAGTCCGGGTCCCCCAAGGTCACCGAAACGGTGATCGCCGAAGGGCTCGAAGCGGCGAAGTTGTGGATTCGCGAGAGCATCGATCTCCAGCGCCGGCTCGTAGCCGAAGCCGGGGCGAGGCCGCCGCTATCCTTCGAGCCTCAGTCCGACTACCGCGAGGACGTGGCCGCCCGGGTAGCCGAAGTCGGCACCGCACGCATCGAGAAGGTCACCACTATCACTGCGAAGGGCGAGCGCGAGGCCGCCACGGACGAAGCCACCCAGGCCATTATCGACGAGCTGGGTGAGCAGTTCGAGGGACGGGGCGGTGAGATCAAGGCGGCGGTGCGGTCTCTGACCAAGAAGCTGGTCCGCCAGCGCATCGCGACCAGCCAGGTCCGCATCGACGGCCGCGGCCCGAGCGATATCCGCCCGCTTTCTGCGTCAGTCGGGATCGTGCCGACGGCGCACGGTTCGGGACTCTTCCAGCGAGGAGAGACCCAGGTTCTCAACGTCACTACCCTCGGCATGCCCCGCATGGATCAGCTTCTCGACACCATCGGTGTGGACGAGAAGAAGCGCTACATGCACCACTACAACATGCCGCCCTACGCGAACGGCGAAACGGGCCGGGTGGGCAGCCCCAAGCGCCGTGAGATCGGGCACGGCCTACTGGCCGAGCGGGCCCTCGTGCCCGTCGTGCCCCCGGTCGAGGAGTTCCCCTACGCGCTCCGGCTGGTGTCGGAAGTGCTGTCGTCCAATGGATCGACCTCGATGGCATCGGTGTGCGCGTCAACGCTGTCGCTTATGGACGCCGGCGTGCCGGTCAAGGCGCCTGTGGCAGGTATCGCCATGGGCCTGGTGAAGGTGGACGACCAGTACATCACTCTGACCGACATTCTCGGTGCCGAGGACGCCTTTGGTGACATGGACTTCAAGGTGGCCGGGACGGCGGAGTTCGTCACGGCCCTGCAACTCGACACCAAGATCGACGGTCTCCCGGCCGACGTCCTTGGGGCCGCTCTGCGCCAAGCCCACGAGGCTCGGATCAAGATTCTGGCCGTGATGGCCGAGGCCATTTCGGAGCCCCGCCGTGAGGTTCGAGACACGGCACCGAAGATCGTCAGTATCGAAATCCCGATCGACAAGATCGGCGAGGTCATCGGCCCGAAAGGCAAGATCATCAACGCCCTGCAGCAGGAGACGGGGACTGACATCGCCGTAGACGACGACGGACTCATCGGTACCGTGACGATCGGGGCCAGGGACGGCGGCGCAGTGGCGGAGGCGAAACGACGTATAGAGATGATCCTCGACCCGCCCAAGGCCGAGGTCGGCGTGACCTACCGGGGCAAGGTCGTCAACATCACGAAGTTCGGCGCTTTCGTCAACATCCTTCCGGGGCGTGACGGGCTGGTTCACATCTCCAAGCTGGGCCGCGGCAAGCGGGTCGAAAAGGTCGAGGATGTCCTCGACCTCGGCGACGAGATCGAGGTCCGGGTGGACGACATTGACCCGCAAGGGAAGGTCTCCCTATCCCTGGCCGGCAGTGGCGAAATCGAGGGGAACGGGTCAGGTGACTCCGGCGTGGCCGCCGCGGCCGGCGCCTCGAACGGCTCGGACCGGGACCGGAGCGGGGAGATGTCCTTCGAGGACTCCTGGGAAGAAGAGGCAGCCGCCACGTTCGGCGATCTCGGTCCGGCTTCTGCTGGCTCGAGTGACAGGGGCGGCTTCGAAGGCGACCGGGGACCGAGGCGCAATCCTCGTCGCCGGCGCTCCTGACCCGGGTCGGCCTTTGACCTTAGGCACCCAATCCCTCGATGGAGGGCTGACGGTGGTTACCGAGCGGATGCCGGACGTTCGCTCGGTCTGTCTCGGCTTCTGGGTCGGGACCGGATCCGTCGATGAGGCTCCGGCACAGGCCGGAGCCTCGCACTTCCTCGAGCACCTGCTCTTCAAGGGAACGGAGACCCGCAGCGCCCGCAGCATCGCAGAGTCAGTGGACTCCGTCGGCGGCGACATCAATGCTTTCACCACCAAGGAGTACACGGCTTTCTACGTCCGCCTGCTCGCAGATGACCTCGACATGGGTTTGGATCTCATGTCGGACATCATCTGGTCGCCCGCCTTCCGGACCGAAGAGTTTGAGTCCGAGCGTCAGGTGATCCTGGAGGAGATCCTGATGCACGGCGACGAGCCGGCCGATCTGGTTCACGACGAACTGGCCCGGGCTCTCTTTCCTGGCCATCCCCTGGCCCGCGAGGTCATGGGGGAGGAGTCGACCGTTTCCGCCATGACTGTCGAGGACGTGGCGGCGTTTCATGCCGCGCAGTACCGACCGGTCAACGTGGTTGTGGCGGCGGCCGGACAGCTCGATCACGCTCACGTGGTCGATGGACTGGCGGCCCGGCTGCGCGGCAGGGGTCAAGGTGGCCCACCGGCGCGCACCGAACCGGCCCGCCCGCCTCTCGAACGGGCCTTTCTGGGCAAGGACACCGAGCAGGCTCACCTGGTGGTGGCCGCCCCCGGGCCCCGTCGGGAGGACGAGGACCGCCACGCCATGGCTCTCGTCGAGCACGTTCTCGGAGGCGGAATGTCCAGCCGGCTCTTCCAGTCGATCAGGGAGGAGCGGGGCCTGGCCTACTCGGTGTACTCCTACAGGCTGGCCTTCGAAGGCGCCGGAGCGCTCGCCGTGTATGCGGGCACCGCCCCGGCTCACGCCGCCGAGGTACTCGACCTGATCGAGTCGGAGTTCGACCGCGTATCGGAAGAGGGGATCACCAGCGGTGAGCTCGAAGCGGCGCGCGGGCATCTTCGAGGCGCGATGGCCTTGGGGCTCGAAGACTCCGGCGCCCGGATGAGTCGCATCGGCCACAGTCAGCTGGTGCACGGCCGAGTCCTCACCCTCGAGGAAGTCGAGCAGCGTCTGGCCGTCCTTACCCTGGATCAGGTAAACGACGTGGCCGCTCGGTGGCTCTCCGGTACCCGGACCGTTGCCTGTGTGGGCCCCTCTGATCCGAGAGGTTAGGCAGGTGGACACGTGAGAGTTGGGGTGATCGGGGCGGCCGGGAGGATGGGCGCCACTGTCAGTGCGGCCGTCAGCGCCGCGGCTGACCTCGAACTGGTAGCGGCGGTCGACCCCGCCGGCGCCGGCGGCCAGGCGCCACCGGGTGTGAGCATTTCTTCCGACCTCGAGGCTCTTGCCGCCGCCGAGGCCGAGGTGGCGATCGATTTCACCGCGCCCGGCGCCGCCGTGGCCAGCGCCGAATGGTGTTCGGCCCACGACATCCACTCGGTGATCGGCACGACGGGGATTGACGGCGACGCCCTCGAGAGACTGCGCGCCGCCTTTCCTGCCGGCGCCGGCTTGGGTTGTGTTGTAGCCCCCAACTTCGCCATCGGGGCCGTGCTCATGATGCGCTTCGCCGAACTGGCCGCGCCCTGGTTCGAAACCGGCGAGATCATCGAGTTGCATCACGACGCCAAGGTCGACGCCCCGTCGGGAACCGCCATGCTCACGGCGGAGCGCATGGCCGCCGCCTCGGCTGACTGGGGTGACGACCCGACCCGGGTTGAAGTCCTGCCCGGCGCCAGAGGCGGCCCGGGCCCGGCGGGCATACGGATCCACTCGGTTCGCCTCAGGGGGCTGGTTGCCCACCAGGAGGTGTTACTGGGCGGAGCGGGCCAGAGCCTGAGCATCCGGCACGACTCCTACGATCGTCAGTCCTTCATGCCGGGCGTTCTGCTGGCGGTTCGGGAGGTGCGCACCCGGCCGGGATTGACCGTCGGCTTGGAGCCCTTTCTCGGCATTTGAGCCGAAGGCGCCTTGACGAAGCGCCTGGCCCAGGTAAGCTAACGGTGTTATCACAGGCACGTAAGCGCACTTTGGGGGTGCCGGATGGCCGTGACCAATGATCAGCTGATCGGCCGGGATGAGGTCAATGACCTGGAGGCCATCCTGGCTGTCAGCAATCGTGACCCCGACGCCGTCGATCACGCCGTCGACAGCCGCTATGACACTCTCTTCACCTGGAACTACGACAAGGGCACCCGGGCCCGGCTGGACCGGCTCTACGAGAAGGCGAAGTCTTCTCAGTGGAACGGCCAGACGGACCTGCCGTGGCACATAGACGTTGACCAGGAGGCGGTGGTGGAGGCCAACCGGGCTCTCATGGGCGCCAACGGTTTCGATATCGACGTGACCGGCACGCCGTTCGAGCACTGGACCGACAAGCAGTGGTTGCAGCTCGGCTGCGAAAGCCAGAACTGGACGCTGTCGCAGTTCCTTCACGGAGAGCAGGGGGCCCTGCTCTGCACCGCCCGCATCGTCGAGACGGTGCCCTGGATAGACGCCAAGTACTACGCCGCCACCCAGGTCATGGACGAGGCCCGCCACGTCGAGGTCTTCGGGCGCTACCTGAACGAGAAGCTTTCCGGCCACTACCCGGTGAACGCCCACCTGGGCATGCTTCTGGACGACATCATCCAGGACAACCGCTGGGACATGACCTATCTCGGCATGCAGATCATGGTGGAAGGGCTGGCTCTGGCCGCCTTCGGCTTTCTGCACGACACCACGACCGAGCCCCTTCTAAAGCAACTTCTCCGCTACGTGATGTCGGACGAGGCCCGGCACGTGGCCTTCGGCGTCCTCTCCCTGCAGGAGTTCTACGCCGGCCTGAGCCAAGGCGAACTGCAGGAGCGCAAGGAGTTCGCTTTCGAAGCCGCCGTACGGATGCGGGACCGTTTCCTTCAGCAAGAGGTTTGGGAGCGCCTCGGTGTTCCGGTCAAGGAAGCGGTATTGGTGGTGCAGAGATCCCCGGAGAGGCAACTCTTCCAGCGCATGCTGTTCTCAAAGATCGTGCCCAACTGCAAGAAGCTGGGCCTCCTCGACCACGGCGGCGGCTGGCTGCGGGACCGGTTCACCGAGATCGGCGTCATCGAGTTCGAGAATCTGGCCGACACCGGAGAAGAGTTCGAGGCCTTTCAGCTGAGCTGAGCGCTCCAGAACTCAACTACGTCGATGTGAACTTCCTTGAGCCACCGACGCGACACGACGTATATCCGGGGGGGTAGCAACCGTGGACAACACATCAACGTAGTTGAGTTTCGGAGCGCTGACGGGATAACAGCGGGCGCCCTGCCGGCGGACCAGTAGGCTTCTGGCATGGCAACGCTCCCAAGGTTCGGCGCCGTCGGGTGCGCCATGGTGACGCCGTTCGACGGAGATGGCCGGCTCGATGTCGACGGAGCGGTCAGCCTGGCTCGATGGCTGTGCTCTAAGGGCAACGACTTCTTGGTCCTCGCCGGTACCACCGGCGAGGCGCCCGTGCTGTCCGACGAGGAGAAAGTAACCCTGTGGCGGGCGGTGAGCGAAGCGGTGACGGTGCCGGTGGTGGCAGGGACGAGCACCGCCGATACCCGGCATTCGGTGGAGCTGACGAAGCTCGCCGCCCAAGCCGGAGCGGCGGGGATCCTGGCCGTGGTGCCTTACTACAACCGTCCCTCGCAGGCCGGCATCGAGGCCCACATGCGAGAGATCGGTGCCGCCGCAGGGTCGTTGCCCGTCCTTCTCTACGACATACCGGTCCGTACCGGCCGTAAGGCGGCCCAGGACGTGATCGTTCGCCTGGCCCAGGATGGCGCCATCATCGGCGTGAAGGACGCCACCGGGAACCCGGCTAGCTCGGCGGCCCTGCTAGCCGCCGCACCCCCCAGCTTCGAGCTTTACAGTGGCAACGACTCGGACACGCTTCCCCTGCTTGCGGTCGGAGCTGTGGGCACCATATCCGTCGAGTCGCACTGGGCGGGCGACGAGGTTGGCGAGATGATCGCTGCCTTCCAGAAGGGCGACGTCGAGCACGCCCGCCACATCAACTCGAGGCTGATCCCCTCGCACCTTTTCCAGTCGACCGAAGACGCCCCCAATCCGATTCCGGCCAAGGCCATGTTGAGGACCCTCGGGCTGCCCGGCGGGGACTGCCGTCCACCGATGGGACCGGGGCCCGAAGGTATCGAGGACCGCGCCCGCCGGGTCTTTCACCATCTGCATGCCTGACCAGGGCGACGCATCACGAGCATCGGGGGAATCGGAGCCGGTCCGGATCGTCTTCCTCGGGGGCCTCGGGGAGATCGGGCGCAACTGTGCCTGCATCGAGGTGGGGGGCCGGATCATGCTGCTCGATTGCGGGCTCATGTTCCCTGACTCCGACATGCCCGGCATCGACCTGGTCCTGCCGGACTTCAGCTATATCCGGGAGAACGCCGATCGGCTGGAAGGGTGCATCATCACCCACGGTCATGAAGACCACTGCGGCGGCCTCAGCTTCCTCCTGCGCGAGCTGTCGTTCCCCATCTACGGTTCCGAGCTGACTCTCGGGCTGGCCCGCAGTCGGATCGAGGAGGCCGGCCTCCTGGACAGGGCTCAGCTGATCCCTGTCAGAGACGGCGAGAGAAGACGGATCGGCCCGTTCGACGTGGAGTTCATACCGGTCACCCACTCCGTTCCGCACGGTTTCGCGACGGCGTTCCACACTCCCGCCGGCGTCATTCTGCATTCGGGGGATTTCAAGATCGACCTCACCCCCGTCGACGGTCGCGCTACCGATCTGGCCCACATCGGAGCCATCGCCGACGGGCCCGGGGTGAAGCTGCTGCTGTCCGACTCGACCAACGCCGAGGAGGACGGCCATTCGTCCAGCGAGAGGGGCGTGGGCCGGGTGCTAGCTGATCTTTTCGCCGCCCACCCCGACAAGCGGGTCATCATGGCCTGCTTCGCCAGCCACATCCATCGCATCCAGCAGATCGCCGACGCGGCCATCGCCAACGGGCGCACGCTGGCCACTCTGGGCCGCTCCATGGGAAAGAACGTGGCCCTGGCCCGGTCTATGGGTTTGCTGACCATTCCGGACGATCACCTCATCGACATCGAGCAGATCGGCGATCTGGACCCTCGCCGGGTCTGTGTCGTCTCCACCGGTTCGCAGGGCGAGCCGATGTCCGCCCTGGCCCTGATGGCGTCTTCTGACAACAAGTGGATAACTGTCGGGGAGGGCGATCTGGTCGTGCTTTCCTCGCATGCCATACCCGGCAACGAGACGAACGTCGGGAAGGTCATCGATGGGCTGTGCCGCCTCGGTGCCGAGGTGGTGCACTCGGGCCTGGCGGAGGTGCATGTGAGCGGTCACGCCAAGCGGGAGGAGCTCCGCACGCTGCTCTCTCTGGTACGGCCCGAATGCTTCATTCCCGTTCACGGTGAGTTCCGGCACCTGACCCACCACGCCAGGCTGGCTGAGGAGATGGGGGTGGCGCCGGAGCGGATCCTGCTGGCAGAGGACGGCGACGTTGTCGAGTTGACGTCGACGGGGATCGACTTCGTGGCCGAGGTACCCGCCGGATATCTCTACGTGGACGGCATCGTTGGAGACGTCGGCCAGGGAGTGCTTAGGGATCGCAGGGTCTTGGCCGAGGAGGGCGTCGTGGTTGTTGTCCTCACCGTCGATGCCAAATCGGGAGAGGTCCTCACGGGACCGGAGATCATCACCAGGGGCTGGGTCTACGCCCCGGAGGCCGAGGAATTGCTCGACGAGGCCCGACAGGCCGTCATCGACGCGTTGGAGCGGGCGGCCGACTCAGGATCTGTGGACTTCGACACCCTCCGGCGGCGAGCGCGTAGCGCTCTGGGTCGCTTCGTCTCGGAGCGCACGCGACGGCGACCCATGATCGTCCCCGTCGTGATGGAGGTCTGACCGGGCGGGCCAGAGCTCACAAACGGGGCAGGAGCAGACCGCCGGGGGCGAGCACCGGCGAGGGAGCGCATGCTCTGGTACCGGAGTGACTGCTGTTACTGTCGTGGATGCTGTGACAACTGTGACTCGCCGCCGCCCGGCCAAATCCCGTAGTACCGGGAAGAGTTCGTCTCGTTCCCGGCTTGCCGTCCAGAGATCGCGCCCTGCTCCCAATCGTTCCAAGATCCGGGACCGGGGTTCGCTCGGTCGGTTCAGCGGGGCGCTCGGGCGCTACGCCGACGATGTGGGAGGAGTGGCCGTCCTGGTCTTCGCCGGGCTCGCCGCCCTGGGCATCTACAGCGACCTGGCCGGTCCGGCCGGCCGGGTGCTGCATCGGGGTGCGGCCGACGCGGTCGGCTGGGCCCGAATCCTGCTTCCTCCGGCCCTGGCTCTGATCGGCTGGACCCTGTTGAGAGGTGGACACCTGCCGGAGCGGGCCGGCCCCCGGGCCAATCCGGCGGTCGAGGAACGAGGCGCGCGGGCCTGGGTAAGGGTGGCCATCGGTGCTTCCCTTCTGGTCGTCGCCGTGGCCGGCATCGCCTACCAGATCAACGGACCCGCCCACGGGCACCAGTCGCTGGTTCGTCTGAGGGCGGCGGGCGGGCTGGCCGGAGCCGGCATCGGTATGCCGCTCCGCGACGGCGTGGGACCATGGGGAGCGGGCTTGGTGCTGGGAGCCCTGGTTCTTGTTGCGCTCCTGGTCATCACCGCCACCCCTGCCCGTCAAGCCGCCGACTGGGTCGCGGCTGCTGGGGCGGCTTCGTGGCGGCTCGCCCGCACCGGGGTCCGCTGGTTGGGCGATCTTCCCGAGCGGAGGGCCCGGCGGGGCGCCGCCTCGCGTCACCCGTCGGCGCCGGGCCGACCCCGGCTCTACGACGTCGAGGCGGAGCAGACCGATATTGCCGTCCCGGCCGACGCCAGCCGGGCCGGCTCCGGATCCGCGGCTGAGGGCGGGGAGGCCGACGACCCGACCGGCGACGACGACACTGCCGGCGATGCTGGGGCCGCAGGGCGCGACTCCATCCCGGTGCGGGTTCCGCCGCCGGACCCGCCCGTCGATGCCGAGCAGCTGTCCATATCACTCGGCCCTGCGGCCGAGGGCGGGACCTGGCGGCTACCGCCTGTCGCTTTGCTCAAACGGACCAAGGCGGCCGAGATCGACCGGCGCCAGGTGGAGAGCCTGGGTCATACGCTCGAGGACGCTCTGTCGGCCCATGGGGTGGAGACGAGGTTGGTGGGCATGACGGTTGGGCCGACCGTCACCCGCTACGAGTTGGAGCTGGGTCCCGGGGTCAAGGTGGCCAAGGTGACCAATCTTCAAAAGGACATCGCCTACGCCATGGCCGCGGCGGACGTCCGGATACTCGCACCGATACCGGGGCGGTCCGCCATCGGCGTCGAGGTGCCCAATCAGCGGCGCCAGCTCGTGGCCCTGGGGGACATTCTGAGCTCGGCTGAGGCCCACGCCGCCACCCACCCCCTCGAGGTGGCTCTCGGTCGGGACATAGCCGGCCGGCCGGTGCTCGAGAACCTGGCCAACATGCCCCACATCCTGATCGCCGGCGCGACGGGGGCTGGGAAGTCATCGTGCATCAATTCGTTGATCACGTCCGTGCTGCTCCGGGCCACACCGGATCAGGTGAGGCTTATCCTCGTCGATCCCAAGCGGGTCGAACTGGGGCAGTACAACGGTCTGCCCCATCTCCTCACCGGTGTCGTCACCAACCCCAAGAAGGCCGCCAACGCCCTGTCGTGGGCGGTGCACGAGATGGAGCGCCGCTACGACCTGCTCGCAGAGGTCGGCGTCCGGGACATCACGGGGTACAACGCCGCCTACGACCGGGGCGACCTGCAGACCCAACCGGGCCCCGGTGAGGAGTCGAAGATTTTCGAACGGCTGCCGTTCGTCCTGGTGGTCGTCGACGAGCTGAACGACCTGATGATGGTCGCCGCCCGAGACGTCGAGGAGTCGATCTGCCGAATCGCCCAGATGGCCCGGGCCGTGGGCATCCACCTGGTCATCGCCACCCAGCGGCCCTCGGTGGACGTGATCACCGGAGTCATCAAGGCCAACGTGCCGTCCAGGTTGGCCTTTGCTGTGTCCTCCCTGGCCGACAGCCGGGTCATCCTCGATCAGCCGGGAGCGGAACGGCTGATCGGTAAAGGGGACATGCTGCTCCTGACCGCTTCCTCGAGCGTAGCCCGGCGCATCCAGGGGGCCTGGATCGGCGAGGACGAGGTCCGCAAGGTGGTCGGCCACTGGAGACGCCAGTCGGCGCCGAGGTATGTGGACGGGGTCGAGGGGAACGACGACGGCCCGGGCGGGGGGTCGTTCGGCGCTGAGGGGGAGGATGACGATCTGCTGGAGGCGGCTCGAGAGCTCGTAGTGCGATCTCAGCTCGGCTCGACGTCCATGCTGCAGAGAAAGCTCCGGGTAGGCTTTGCGCGAGCCGGCCGCCTGATGGACTTGCTCGAGCAGCGGGGCGTGGTCGGCCCGTCGGAGGGATCGAAGGCCCGGGCCGTTCTGATGACAGTGGAGGAGTTCGAAAGCCAACAGGAAGCAGGCGCCTGAGGCGCTACCGTCTCAGGTTCGTGCGAGCCCGCGTCCCAGCTTCTGCCGCCAACCTCGGCCCCGGGTTCGACGCCCTTGCCATCGCCCTCACTTCCTACGTCGAGGTCACGGTCGAGCCCGCGCCGCGCCTGGAGGTCCGCCCGAGCGGTGAAGGTTCCGACCTGCCGGCTGACGCCAGTCATATGGCCGTTCGGGTCGCCGCCGGGATCATCGGCCACGAACGTCTCTACATCGAAGTGGACTCAGACATCCCTGTCGGTCGCGGTCTTGGTTCCTCGGCCGCACTGGCCGTGGCGGCCGCGGCCGCGGCGGGCGCTTCGGACCCGTTCAGGTATGGCGTCGCCATCGACGGGCATCCCGAGAACGCGGCCGCCTCCTGCTTCGGGGGCCTGGTGGTGGCCACCACGGTCGACGACCGGGCGGTCTGGCGCCGCTTGCCCCTGGACCCGAAGCTCCGGTTCGTGGTGCTGATCCCCGACACCGTTCTTCACACGGAGGACGCCAGGGCCGCCCTACCCGATCTGGTATCGCACAACGACGCTGTCTTCAACCTCGGTCGCATGGGCGTTCTCCTCGCCGGTCTGGCCGACGGGACCCAGCTTATAGCCGAGGCCGGAGAGGACCGTCTTCATCAGGACCAGCGCTCCTCACTCTTCCCCGAGGCGACAGCCCTCCTGGCCGGTCTTCGCGAGGCGGGGGCCTTGATGTCGTGCTGGTCGGGGGCCGGTCCCAGCCTGCTGGCGGTGACCGCGGCGGAGGACGCGGACGCCCTCGCCGACCGGTCCCGGGCCCTGATGGAACGCGAAGGGGTGGGGGGCCACGTGAGGCTCCTCGACGCCGATCTCAGGGGGATCACCCTCTTGCCGGCCCGGGGTAAGTAGCGTGGGCGGGTCCCATCGGAGACCCAGGAGGACCTTATGGCTACCTACGAGGGCTATTGCGTGAAGTGCAAAGAGAAGCGGGAGTTCGAAGGCCACGAGGTCACTCTGGCCAACGGGCGACCGGCGGCCCAGGGCACGTGCCCGGTATGCGGCACCAAGATGAACAGGATGCTCGGTAGCAAAAAGTAGGTAGGCACCGGGTCAGGCCCCTCTCTACCCAGGCAACCCGGACGCGCGAAAGGGAGACTCCCTCGGGCCCGCGCCCGGCGGCGAACCGCTTAGTCTGGTTTGGATGCAGTACTGGCTCGAGACCCTCGGCTGCCCGAAAAACCAGGTCGATTCGGACAAATTGGCCGGACGCCTGGAAGCTGAGGGGTACGGGGCGGCAACTGACCCTGCCTCCGCCGATCTGGTGCTGGTCAACACCTGCGCCTTCATCGAAGAGGCCCGTCGGGAGTCCGTCGATACAGTCCTGCAGATGGCCGAGCTCCGCCGCGCCGGGGCTCGGCTGGTTGTCACCGGCTGCCTGGCCGAGCGCTACGGCTCCGAGCTCGCCGGCGCAGTTCCCGAGGTGGACCTGGTGGCAGGATTCGGGGTCCCCGTCACTCTGGGCCGCACAGAGCCCAGAGTGCCGTCATTCGATCTCCTGAACCTTCCCCGCCCACCGGCCCGGGCGCCATGGGCGTACGTCAAGGTGGCCGAGGGTTGTGACCGAAAGTGCGGGTTCTGCGCCATCCCCAGCTTCCGGGGCCGGCAGCGGTCCCGGCGCAGGGACGATGTTCTGGCCGAGGTCGACCAGCTCGGAGTCGAAGAGGTGGTTCTGGTTGCCCAGGATCTGGCCTCCTACGGGCGGGACCTGGGACAAAGGGCGATCGAGGGGCTGATCCGCGATGTAGCTGAGCGGGTCGCACGGGTGCGGCTGCTGTATTTGTATCCATCCGAGCTCACCGACGGTCTGATAGAGGCCATGGGTGAGACGGGCTGTCCCTACTTCGACCTGTCTCTGCAGCACGTCTCTCGGCCGCATCTGCGCCGGATGCGCCGTTGGGGGGATCGGGACCGCTTCCTCGCCCGCATCCACAAGATCAGAGACGTGTATCCCGACGCCGCCCTGCGGTCGTCCTTCATTGTCGGCTATCCGGGCGAGACCGAGGAAGATCACGATCAGCTCCTCACGTTCCTGGAAGAAGCCCAGCTCGACTGGGCCGGCTTCTTCGCCTTTTCCCCCGAAGAGGGGACCTACGCCCTGGGATTGCCCGACCCCGTTCCTCAAGGGTTGGCGACCGAGCGCTTAGCCGAGTGCGGAGAGGCACAGGACGCCATTACCGCCCGCCGACGCCTCGACCTCATCGGAGAGACCATCCGAGTCCTGCTGGATGAACCAGGAGTGGGGCGCAGCCATCGGGAAGCGCCCGAAATCGACGGACTGGTCCGGGTGGCGTCCGAAGCCACCCCGGGTTCGTGGATCGATGTGACCGTCGTCGGAGCTGAGGGCCCGGACCTGGAAGCCGACCCGGTGAAAGAGGGGGTGGCCTAGATGGCGGCCCGGGTTTCGGGAAAGTTCGAAGCCTCGGCACTCATGACGCCGGCGAACGCAATCACGGGCGTTCGCCTGCTGGCGACCGTCCCGGTGGTCCTTCTCATCGTCAACCTCGGCGTCTCCTGGGTGACCGCGGCCGTTTGGATAGCGGTCGCCAGTACCGATTTCCTCGATGGTTGGATAGCCCGCCGGCAGGGCGCCACCACATCGGGGGCCTTCCTCGATCCGCTGGCCGACAAGGTGCTGGTCATCGGGGCTCTGGCGTCCATGGCTGCGGTGGCGCTCATCTCATGGTGGCCGGTGGTCCTCATAGCCGGCCGCGAGGTGACCATCAGCGTTTACCGGTCGGCGGTCGCCCGCCACGGCGTCTCAGTGCCGGCTCGGCCTCTGGCCAAGCTGAAGACCGCCTCCCAGGATGCGGCGATCGGGCTCATCCTGCTCCCACCCACGGGGCTGTATCACCGCTGGGTGGGCCAGACCTTGCTCTGGGTTTCGGTAGCCCTGGCCTTGATCAGCGGCGCCCAGTACCTGCTCGACAGCCGCCGGTCGGCCCTGTCGCTCCCGGTGAGCCCTCCGGCGAACAAGCTCCCGGCGTAGGGCGGCGGAAATGCGCTGCGAGGTACTCGCGGTCGGCACCGAGCTTCTCCTCGGCCAGGTGGTTGACACCAACTCGGCGTGGATCGGCGAGCAACTCGCGGCCGCCGGCATCGATTCGCACTACCAGGTCAAGGTGGGCGACAACCAGGCCAGGATCGTCGACTGCATCCGTCAGGCCCTGGCTCGAAGCGATGCTGTCATCTGCTGCGGCGGATTGGGTCCGACGCAGGACGACATCACCCGCGAAGCGATTGCCGAGGTCCTCGGTGTTCCTCTCGACGTCGATGAGGAGGTGGCGGATCGCATCGAGCAGATATTCGGTGCCCGCGGCCGGACCATGGCGCTCAACAACCTCCGCCAGGCGGAGGTGCCCCGCGGCGCCACTGTGATACCCCAGGTACGGGGCACCGCTCCCGGTCTCATCTGCCGCCTTGGCGACCGGTCGATCTACGCGGTCCCGGGGGTACCTCACGAGATGCGCGAGATGATCGGTCGTGCCGTCATACCGGACCTGGTCGGCCAGTCGGGGGAGGCCGCGACCATCCTGAGCCGGACCCTTAGGACGTGGGGCCTGGCCGAGTCGACGCTGGCCGAAGTGCTGGCCGGTCGGCTGGCGGCTCTCGACCGGGCGGCCGCCGATGGACGGACAACTCCTACCATCGCCTTTCTCGCTAGCGGGATCGAGGGCATAAAGGTGAGGATCACGGCCAAGGCCAACAGTGCCCAGGAAGCGGCCGAGCTGGTGAGCGTCGAGGAGGACGCCATACGCCATCTGCTGGGGTCAGCCGTGTTCGGCGCCGACGACGAGAACATGGAGGCCGCCGTCGGTTCGCTGCTTCTAAAGCGGGATTTGACCCTGGCCGTGGCGGAGTCCTTGACCGGAGGTCTGGTCGGGAGCCGCCTGACCGCGGTGCCCGGGGCCAGCGACTGGTTCAAGGGGGCGCTGGTGGTCTACGCCTCCGAAGCCAAGCGGTCGCTCCTCGGCGTGGGCGACGGCCCGGTCGTCAGCGAGACGGCCGCCATCGAGATGGCGACGGGTGCCGCTTCAACCCTGGGGGCCGGCGTCGGCCTGGCCCTGACAGGTGTGGCCGGGCCCACCGAACAGGACGGTCGGCCGGTCGGCACCGTCTGGGTCGGGCTGTCGGGGCTGGGGAACCCTCAGGCTCGACTCCTTCACCTGGCTGGGGATCGGGAGCAGATCCGGCAAATATCGGCCATCTCGGCTCTGGACCTGCTTCGCCGCCAGCTCCTGGAGGTATAGGTCGCAGCGGCGTGAGCCGGCTGTTCGTCGCCGTGTGGTTGCCGCCTGCTCTTATGGGAGAGTTGCGCGCCCTCGACCGGCCGGTTCGGCCCGGTCTGAGGTGGACCACGGACGATCAATGGCACGTCACGGTTCGTTTCCTCGGCCAGGTGGCCTCAGATCGTCGTCTGATTGACCGGCTCGACTCGGTGGCCGGCGGATCCGACCCGCTCACCGCCACGCTGGGGCCGCGTCCAACCGCGCTCGGGGACCGGGTCTGGGTGCTGCCGGTTCATGGGCTCGACGGCCTGGCCGCGGATGTGGAGGAGGCGACCACCGAGCTCGTTCCTTCTGCGAGCCGGCGCCGGTTCAGGGGGCACCTGACGCTGGCGCGAGCCCGACGTCCGGGGTCGTTGACCGGGCTGCCCGCCGCCGAGATTGGTGGGACCTGGACCGTCGACGCGTTCACGCTTGTCGCCAGCCATCTTCACCCGGACGGGGCACGGTACGAGATCATCGAGCGGTGGCCGCTGGCAAAGGGTGGCCGCGGCGTCGGCCAGGCCGAGTAGCTTGCCACTCATGCCCGGTTCCCTTCTTGGAAATAGCGTTCGCCGCGTCGAAGACCCGGAGCTACTGACGGGTCGAGGCACCTATGTCGGCAACCTCCGAATCGAGGGTCTGGCTCGCGCCGTGTTCGTCCGTTCGCCCATAGCCCACGGCCGAATCGTGAGCATCGACGCCACCGAGGCCAAGGCGGCTCCAGGGGTGATAGCCGTTTTCACTGCCCCCGACATCGAGATCGAACCATTCCACGGCTTCATGGTCCTCAATCCGGCCTGCCCGCGCCCGCCCCTCGCCACTGACAAGGTCCGCTTCGTAGGCGAAGCGGTGGCCATGGTGGTCGCCGAGACGGAAACGGCCGCGGTCGACGCCGCCGAGCTCGTGGTAGTCGAATACGACCCGCTGCCCGCCGTCTCCGATCCCGAGAGGGCTGTGGCCGATGACGCTCCAGCGCAGTTCGAGGAGATCGGAACCAACCTGGTGGCCGGTATGCGAGGACGCGGCCCGGACGATCCCTTGGGTGAGGCGACTACCGTCGTCCGAGCCCGCCTGGAGAATCAGCGCGTGGCGGTGATGCCGATGGAGGGGGATGCGATCGCGGCCATCCCCGCCGAGGGCGGCCAGGAGCCCGCCATGACCGTCTACGTGTCGACGCAGATGCCGCACGGTTTCATGGGCATGGCGGCCCGGCATCTCGGTTACGAAGCAGGCGAGATGCGCGTCGTGGCCCCCCACGTAGGCGGCGGCTTCGGCGGCAAGGCCGGGATGGGGTACGAGCATGCCGCTGTGATCACGGCCGCCCGCCGGCTGGGCCGGCCCATCACGTGGGTCCAGACCCGATCAGAGAATCTCATGGCCATGCCACACGGCCGCGGGCAGGTGCAATGGATCGACCTGGGCTTCGACGCCGACGGTCGCATTACGGGCATGCATTGCCGGGTGCTGGCCGATGCGGGTGCGTACGCCGGCTTTGGAGGAGCCTTGGCCATCGGACCGACCCAGATGATGGCCCAGGGCGTGTACGCCATACCGTCCATCCGGTACGACGTCGCCGTTGCCGTCACCAACACGACGCCGATGGGAGCCTTTCGCGGCGCCGGGCGGCCCGAAGCCGCCGAGTTCCTCGAGCGCATGATGGACCTGGCCGCTGCGCAGCTCGGCGTCGACCCGGTCGAGTTGAGGCGGCGCAACCTGCTGCCCGCGTTCGACTCGCCGTTCACCACGGTGATGGGGACGACCTATGACACTGGCGACTACCAGCGCCCCCTGGATGAGGCCGTTCTCGTCGCCGGCTACGGCGACCTGCGAGCCGAACAGCAGGCCCGGCGGGCCGCCGGCGACCGATGGCAGCTGGGCATCGGTGTCGGTGTCTACGTCGAGATCACCGCAGGCGGCGGCGCACAGGAGTTCGGGTCCGTCGAGGTGCACCGTGACGGGACGGCGACCATAAGGGTGGGCACCTCTGCCCATGGCCAGGGCCACGCCACCGCTTTCGCCACGATCGTCTCGGACCGGCTTGGGATTCCGATCGAGGACATCCGGTTCGTGCAGTCCGACACCGCGAGCGTTCCGCGTGGAGGTGGTACCGGCGGTTCCCGCTCGCTGCAGGTGGGGGGGAGCGCAGTCCTTACCGCTACCGAAGAGGTGCTGGAAAAGGCCCGGCAGGTGGCGGCCCGCGAGCTGGAGGCCGCCGTCGACGACATCGTGGTGCACGACGACGGTCGGGTCGGGGTGGCCGGGGTACCGTCCCGGGCCCTGTCCTGGAGCGAGTTGGCCTCGGCCGCCGAAGGCGTAGGAGCCCAACTGGCGGCTGAGGTCGACTTCAAGACCGAAGGGGCCACCTTCCCCTTCGGCGCCCACATCTCCGTGGTAGAGGTGGACGTCGAGACCGGCCAGGTGCACCCCGTTCGGCATGTGGCCGTTGACGACTGCGGCCGGATCGTGAACCCCCTGCTCGTCACCGGGCAGCAGCACGGGGGCATCGCTCAAGGGATGGCGCAGGCCCTCTGGGAGGAGATCGTCTTCGACGCCGACGGAAACCCGCTGACCACCAACTTGACGGACTATGCCATGCCGAGCGCGGCCGAGGTGCCGGCCTTCGAGACCTACAACACCGAAACACCGACCCCGAAGAACCCCCTCGGGGCCAAAGGGATCGGAGAGTCCGGGACCATCGGGTCCACTCCCTCCGTGCACAACGCGGTGATCGATGCTGTATCCCATCTGGGGGTCCGGCACATATCAATGCCTTGCACACCGGAGAAAGTGTGGCGGGCTATGCAGGCCGCCCGAGAGGACCCGGGCCGGGTGCCCTGGAGCGATCCGCCGGAAGTATTCCATCGCCTGCCTTCACCCGAGGCCGAAGCGGTACCGGAAGCCGCCGGCGCCGACATCTGAAAGAGGCCCCGGTTGTGGCGCGCCCGAACGGGGTCCGCGTCCGGCGCCGCCACCCGCCAGGCTTCAGAAAATGTGCCCGCCAGGTATTAGAGAGTGACTTCCGCCCAGGTGTGGCCCCCGTCGTGAGTCATGAGCAGGGCCGACGAGCCCCTCGGGGTCTCCGCGATAGCCACGCCTTGGGTCGCCGTGGTGAACCCGAGATAGGTGATGCCGGCCACTGACGACACGCGTTGCCACGATTTGCCACCGTCGAAGGTGGCCGTAATGCCGCTGTCACCCGCTTGCGCGATCGTGGCGGTTCCCGGTGCCACCGAGATGATTCCGGCTGCAGTCGCCTGCGGGACCCGGCCGACCACGGAGAAGCTGGCGCCACCGTTGTTTGACGCGTAGAGCCACTCGGAGTCCGGTGTGGTCCCGGCCGCCGGGCTGCCCCAGACGCCTTCGGCGCAAACCGCGTAGAGCGCGCTGGTCGAGGAGGCGGCCAGGTAGCCGGCGCCGTGGGC
Organism: uncultured Acidimicrobiaceae bacterium; assembly: GCA_963851245.1. GTDB lineage: Bacteria > Actinomycetota > Acidimicrobiia > Acidimicrobiales > Palsa-688 > CAWKOH01. The sequence continues at coordinate 118,381 of CAWKOH010000003.1, forward strand.
GTCGGAGCAAGGCGGGGTCCAGGCGGTCCAGCCGGCCGAGGAGTTGAGCCGGGCGCCGCCCACCACGGTGCGGTTCACGTTGACGACCCAACCGGCGCTGCCCTGCAACACCATCTCCGAGCTCGGCACCGGGCCGGCCCCGAACGAGGGCGTCGCCGTCGCGGCGGTCCACGCCTCCTGGTCGACAGGAGAGGAGAAGATCCGGTCGACTCCAGTGCCGGGCTCCAGGTCGACCACGTGGACGAGGCCATCGGATGCCTCGAGTGCCAGCACGGTCGCCGACGCGCCCCCCGGGTTCGGGTCCAGGGCCCAGCTCCTCCCGCCGTCGTGGGTGACCCACAGCTCGTTCGCCTGCGACCCAGCCGACGCGACAATCCAGCCGGTGTCCAGATCGGCGAAACGAACCCAGCTTCCGCCTCCCGCCGACCGATTCAATGTCATCGGGAGACGACCGACGTCGGTCCAGGAGGATCCGCCGTCGGTCGTGTGAGCCAGGATGGTGCAGTCGGCTTGCCCGCAGGGAGCAGTGCCGAGGACCCAACCCGTGTGGGCCGATACGAATGTGACCGACAACGGCTGAAAGCCGCCGGGAACGGGCACGGTCGGGGCGCTGATCGGGGGCGTGGCAGTCGAAGGGAGGGAAGAACTGGGCGAAGCCGGTGCGGCCGCCGACTTCGGCGCGGTGGGCGCAGGGATGGTCGACGCCTGACCGGCAATGGAAACGTTGTGGGCGGGGCTCGGGTGGTCATCAGCAGCGACGATGGCCACTGCCGCAGCAGCCGCGACAACGGCCGCGAATGAGGCCAGCGCCAGGCGCCGCCCGGGTCGGGGCACCTTTCTATGGTGCGACCTGGGCAAGGGGAGCCGGCTCGCCCCCGGCCTGAGGGACTCGGCCTTTTCGTGAAAGGTCTGACGCAGGGCTTCGACGAGTTCGTCGTCGGTCATCGTTCCAGCATCCTTCTGAGGTCCTTCAGGGCCCGGTGCGAGGTCGACTTGACCGTCCCGATCCGGCAACCGAGCGTGGCCGCCACATCCGCTTCGGTCATGTCGAGGTAGTACCGCATCACCAGGATGGTGCGCTGCCTCTGCGAAAGGTGGGACAAGGCATCCCACATTTCGACAGGCAGCCCTTCCCTGTCCGGCCGGTCTCGGGCGCGGTCGCGGTCCTCGTCGTCGGCCATGTGGACCTCCCGACGGCTGCGGCGGTGCCAGGAATAACAGGCGTTCAGGACGCTCCGCCGGAGGTAGGGCCCGGGCGAGTCCGTGGCCTCCAACCGGGCCATGACCCGGATGAAGGTGTCCTGCACCAGGTCCTCGGCGACGACGCGGGAACCGGTGACGAGGTAAGCCAGGCGGACCAGGCTGTCCCGCTCGTCGCGGTAGATCTCGGACCAGGTGACCTGATCGGAGGGGCCCTCCAGCGACCTGTGTTCCACGGCACAAGGTACTTCAGCCGTCCTCACGAGTCACTCACGCTCGGGCCAGGAGGATGGTTCCGAGAAACCGCGGCCGCCTCCTATCCACCATCGAACATGTGTTTGGATATATGCTCGGGCCCAGCGAATCACACGTGTGGTATTTCCGGCTCCTGGCCGGCCTGTGGGGTGAGTGTCACACCCCTTCCGTAAGGTCGAAGACGTACCGAACGAGCAGCGAGAGGAAGGCATTCCGTGGAGCGAGACAAGGCCCTCGAGATGGCGATGGGGCAGATCGAGAAGCAGTTCGGCAAGGGCGCCATCATGCGCATGGGGGAAAACCTCGACATGCAGATCGCCGCCATCTCGACCGGCGCTCTGTCATTGGACATTGCGCTGGGGATCGGAGGTTTGCCTCGTGGCCGGGTAGTCGAGATCTACGGCCCTGAGTCGTCGGGCAAGTCCACCTTGGCCATGCACGTCGTGGGCGAGGCCCAGCGCAACGGAGGGATCTGCGCCTACATCGACGCCGAGCACGCCATGGATCCGGTGTACGCCGCCGCCATCGGGGTGAACGTGGACGATCTGCTGATCTCCCAGCCCGATACCGGTGAGCAGGCGCTCGAGATCGCCGACATGCTGATCCGCTCCGGGGCCCTGGACGTGATCGTCATCGACTCGGTGGCGGCTCTCACCCCCCGGGCAGAGATCGAGGGCGACATGGGCGATAGCCACGTGGGCCTGCAGGCCCGCCTCATGTCCCAGGCGCTGCGCAAGCTGACCGCCACCCTCAACCGATCGAACACCATCGCCGTCTTCATCAACCAGCTCCGGGAAAAGATAGGGGTCATGTTCGGGTGCTTGTCGTACGGCACCCGGGTGACCTTGGCGGATGGCACGCAGGAAAAGATTGGCAAGATCGTCAACCAGCGCATGCCGGTGGAGGTGCTTTCCTACGATCCGGACCTGGGGGCAGTAGTGCCCAAGAAGGTCGTCAACTGGTTTGACAACGGAATCACCGACGAGTTCCTGCAACTGACCGTGGCTCGGCCCGGTGGCAACGGCAGAGCGCAGATCGGGTGCACATCCAATCATCAGATACGGACTTCTTCAGGATGGCGGGAGGCCGGCCAGCTCAGAGTTGGCGACAGGGTTCTTCAGTCCGTGCCCCACTACCTGTCCGACTTCCAGTGGGAGGTCGTCCTCGGAAGTCTCATGGGCGATGGAGCACTGTCGTCTACCAGGAGCGGGCACGGGGCCCGCTTTCGCTTCGGTCACAGCCACAAGCAGGCGGACTATGCCGATTGGAAGGCCTCGCTCTTCGCCAACCTGAGGAGTAGCCGATCAATCGGCGCCCACGGCGCCGTGTTCTACGACTTCCAGCCGCTGGCGGAGCTGGCTGAGCTGCGACAGGCGGTGTACGTCGATGGCAAGAAGGTTCTGAGCGAGGACTATCTCAAGCAGCTCACGCCGCTTTCACTGGCCTTGTGGTACATGGACGACGGTTGCTACACCGAGCGGGCCAAGGGTCTCCAGGAGCGGACCGGGGATGGGAGCGGTCGAATGGAGATCTGCGTGGAGGCCATGGAGCCCACCAGCCGCCGGCGCCTCAGGGACTATCTAGCCGACACCTGGGGCATCAGCCCCCGGCTCCGTCTCGCTGGCGCCGGTCAGAAGGCTGTCCTGATCTTCCCAAAGGCAGAGACGGCCAAGTTCCACGCCTTGATCGCCCCCTTCGTTCACCCCTCTATGGGGTACAAACTGCAGAGCCGCTTCCGGGGGCGCTTCTCGGTGGAGCCGGTCTTCGCTCCGACGCGGCACGAGCTTGTACCTCTTCCCGTCGTCAAGATTGGACCCAAACCCAGGACCCGGAGCATGCACCGCTTCGACATCGAGGTGGAGGGTAGCCATAACTATCTCGCCGACGGTGTGGTGGTCCACAACAGCCCCGAGACCACCCCGGGCGGCCGGGCTCTCAAGTTCTATTCCTCGGTTCGGCTCGACATCCGCCGGATCGAATCCATCAAGGACGGGGCCGAGGTGATCGGCAACCGCACCCGGGTGAAGGTGGTCAAGAACAAGACGGCGCCGCCTTTCAAATCCGCAGAGTTCGACATCATGTACGGGAAGGGGATCAGCAGAGAAGGTTCCCTGATCGACGTGGCGGTTGACCTCGGGATCGTCAAGAAGTCCGGGGCCTGGTACACCTACGAGGGCGAGCAGCTCGGCCAGGGCCGGGAGAACGCCAAGGTCTTCCTGGCCGAGAACCTCGAGTTGATGATCGAGATCTCGGAGAAAGTACGACAAGGGGCAGGCCTCAACCGGGACGGAGCCGGTTCCCAGCTCGATGGCTCTCTGGGCGCCGACCCCCGCGACGACGAGCCGATCACTCTCGACGACTGACAGGGGACAGCGGCGGCCCGCGATGGCGAGGTCCGCTCTTCTCCTTGGGTCCTGCTCTGCATGCCTCACGGCATGAAAGTCGCGGGCCCTTCGCCATGCGGCCCCGGCTGCTCTGGACCGTGGTGGCGTGCCGGCGTGTCGACTGTAACGCGCTGAGTGTCGACGCCGAGCTTTTCTGCGCTCGTACGCCTCGCGGCGCGTCGAGTAGCGGGTGAGGGAGGAGGGCGGCGAAGTGCCGATCCGTTACTCCGGGATCTCGGCAGTTCGCCGTTCCTCCTTCCACATACCGCTACGCGGACTACGGCTCAAGCGCACTTCCGTTACTCCCGGATCGGCCCTTCGGCGTTCTTCCTCCCCGCGGTCCACTGAAGTCCCGGGAGGGGTCCCGCCCGAGTCCGTCGGCGGGCGAACGTAGACTTGGGGGTCGTGCCGTCCCCGCCGCCCCGCCGTTACCTCATCCGCACCTTCGGGTGCCAGATGAACGAGCACGACTCGGAGCGCATCGCCGGCCTGCTCGAACAGGACGGCCTGGTGCCGGCTCAGAGCCTCGAGGACGCCGACGTGGTCGTACTCAACACGTGCTGCATTCGCGAGAACGCCGACAATAAGCTGTACGGGGCCCTCGGTCACATGAAGACGCTGAAGGCTTCCCGACCCGACTCTGCAGATCGCCGTCGGTGGCTGCCTGGCCCAGAAGGACGGGGAGAGCATTCAGCGCAGAGCGCCGTGGGTTGACGCCGTGTGGGGCACTCACAACGTGGGACGGGCGGGCGAACTGCTGGCCCAGGCTCGCGCCGCCGGCTCAGGAGCTTTCGAGATCCTTGAAGCGGCGACTCTCGAGGACGACGAGTTCCCTTCAGCGTTGCCGGTCAAGCGGGATCAACCCTGGGCGGCCTGGGTCACCATCCAGATCGGCTGTGACAACAACTGCGCTTTCTGCATTGTCCCGTCCGTGCGGGGCCGAGAGATAAGCCGCCCCTTCGGCCAGATTGTCTCGGAGGTAGAGGAACTCGCCGCCGCCGGCACCGTCGAGGTCACCCTGCTGGGCCAGAACGTCAACTCGTATGGTCGGGACCTGACCACCCGCCTGCGCACCCGCGCCGATTGGAGCGCCTGCGTCGAGCTGGCAGGTCCGGCCTGGGTCGGGTCCGACCGGCCCAGAGCCCGGCCCCTGTTTGCAGACCTTCTGAGGGCGGTCACGTCTGTGGAAGGCATCCGGCGGGTTCGCTTCACCAGCCCGCATCCGAAGGACCTTCGACCCGAAACCATTGACGCCATGGCGACGGCCGACGCCGTGTGCCCCCAGCTTCACCTGCCTTTGCAGTCGGGAAGCGATCGGGTCTTGGCCCTGATGCATCGCGGCTACACCGCCGAGCGCTACCTGGATCGGCTCTGCGCCGCTCGAGAGGCCATCGACGATCTCGCGGTGACGACGGACATCATCGTCGGCTTTCCCGGCGAGACCGAAGACGACTTCGAGCGGACCCTCGAGGTCACAGCAGCCGCTCAGTACGACAGCGCCTACACGTTCATCTACTCGCCCCGGCCAGGGACCGAGGCGGCGGAATGGACCGACCGCATGATCGCCCCGGAGGTGGCGGCAGAGCGATTCGAGCGCCTGCGTGTGGTGGTGGAACGCAGCGCTCTGGCTAAGCATCAAGAGCGGGTGGGCCGGATCGAAGAGGTACTGATCGAAGGCCCGTCCAAGCGGGATCGATCCACCTTCAGCGGCCGCACCGCTCAAGGCAAGCTTGTGCACATCCCGGCCGGCCCAACCGGGATGAGACCCGGAGCGTGGGCGGACGTGCTGATCACCCGGGCTGCCCCCCACTTCCTGGTCGGGGACCTGGTGAGGGTCACCGCCGGTCCGACTCATAGAACCCGCATACCGGTGGTGGCCGGCTGAGCAGCCCGGCCCGCCCGAAGGATCGGCCCATCCGCCATCTGGCCCTGGTCGGTTGCACCGCAAGCGGAAAGTCGGCCATAGCCCTCGAAGTGGCCCGCCGGCTCGGGGACATCGAGCTGGTAGCGGTGGACTCCATGCAGGTGTACCGGGGAATGGACATCGGTACGGCTAAGCCGAGCACGGCCGAGCGATCCGAGGTGCCCCATCACCTGCTGGATCTGGCTGACCCGTCCGAGAGCTGGAGCCTGACCAGGTGGGCGGCGGCGGCCCGGGCCGCCATCACCGAGATCGAGTCCCGGGGCCATCGAGCCCTGCTGGTCGGGGGCACCGGCCTGTACTACCAGAGTCTGGTCGACGGGTTGAGGCCGCCCGGCCGCTACCCGCTCGTAAAGGCCGAGCTCGAGGCCGAGCCGGACACGGCCGCCCTGTATAGGCGTCTAACCGAGTTGGATCCGGTTGCAGCCGCGAAGATCCAACCCTCCAACCGGCGACGCGTGATCCGGGCCCTGGAGGTCACCATCGGAGGGGGCCGCCCTTTTTCCACCTATGGCCCGGGCATAACCAGCTATCCGGCGACGGCGTGGCGCACCGCCGGTGTCTGGCTGCCACGGCCGGTGATCGCCGCTCGCATAACGAAGCGCCTCGAGGCCATGGTCGCGGCCGGGCTGGTGGACGAAGTGGCCCGCCTGGCGGATCGGCCCGGAGGCCTGTCTCGTACGGCCCGTCAGGCTCTCGGGTACCGCGAGATACTCGGGCATCTCGAAGGTGGTGTCCTGCTCTCGGACTCCCTCGCCGAGACCGACCGGCGCACCCGGGCTTTTGCCCGCCGCCAGCGGGTTTGGTGGCGGCGGGATCCCCGGGTGCGCTGGTACGGCGGCGTCGATAACCCGTTCGCCGTCATCCCTCAGTTGCTGGGAGACTGGATGCTGTCATGACCGCCGACAAACCTGGCCAGCTCACTGTCACCAAGCTCCAAGGCCTGGGCAACGACTTCCTGGTCCTCCTCGACCAGGGCGACGCGGCCGCGACGGCCCGCGTCTCGGGTCCCGACGCCGAACTGGCCCGACGCCTCTGTCAGCGGCGCCTGGGGATCGGGGCCGACGGACTGATATTGAGTCGCCGTCTCGACAGGTCGGGCCTAAGCGGCGATGAGGCTCAACTCAGCTTCCGGCTCTGGAATGCCGACGGAAGCGAAGCGGAGATGAGCGGCAACGGGATGCGCTGCCTGGCCCACGCCGCCGTCGATGAGGGATGGATCGGCGAAGACCAGGCGGTGGGCGTCATCACTCCGGCCGGCCGTCGAGAAGTGACCGTCAAGCGATCCGGTACCGAACCTGGTCTGACCTGGGCCACGGTGGAGATGGGCCCGGTGAAGATCGGTGGCGAGGAGACCCGCTGCAATGTCGGCCACGGCCAGTTGCTGGTCGACGTCGGGAATCCACACCTGGTGGTACTCGGCCCCGATCCCGAGACCGTGGATGTCAGGAGGCTGGGGCCGCTGCTGGAGGCCACCGACCCGGCCGGGCTCAATGTGGAGTTCGTGGTCCTCGGTCCCGGGCCCGACACCATCACCATGCGGGTGTGGGAGAGGGGAGTGGGCGAAACCGAGGCGTGCGGCACTGGCTCTGTTGCCGCCGCTGCTGCCCTGCACCATTGGGACCGGGTCGGCCGATCCGTGACCGTTCACCAGCCGGGGGGCGCCGCCGCGGTCGAGCTGCGGAGCGACGGGACCGCCACTCTGGCCGGTCCCAGCCGGCGCATCGCGACTTGTGTGGTGGAGCGATAAAGGCCGGTCGCTGATGAGCCTGATCGAACGAGCTTTCCGAGAGAAGATCGTCCTGGTCGGCGTCAACGTCCCCCCGGAACGGGAGGAAGAGACCGAGCTGCATCTCGACGAGCTGGCCCTGCTCGTGGACACCGCTGGGGCCGACGAGGCGGCCCGCGTGCTCCAACGGAGGGATCATCCCGATCCGGCCACTTTCGTCGGGAAGGGAAAAGCTGAGGAGCTGCGCGAACTGTCGAACTCGGTCGACGCCGACACCGTGGTGTTCGACGACGATCTGACTCCAGCGCAGTCCCGCAACCTGGAAAAGATCCTCGGCCGCACCGCCATCGACCGCACGGCCGTGATTCTGGACATCTTCGCCCAGAACGCCCGGACTCAGGAAGGCAAGGCGCAGGTGGAGCTGGCCCAGCTCCGGTATCGCCTACCCCGGCTGCGCGGTCGCGGCCATCAACTGTCGCAGCAGGCGGGCGGTATCGGCACCCGCGGTCCCGGAGAGACGCAGCTCGAGGTCGATCGACGCCGCCTGGTCCGCCGGATGAACCGGCTGGAAGCCGATCTCCGCCGGCTGACCGAGCAGCGCCGCCTCCAGCGCAAGTCCCGCCGGCGGAGCCGACTGGCCTCGGTGTCGCTGGTTGGCTACACCAACGCCGGAAAGTCCACGCTGCTCAACCAGCTCACCGACGCCGGCGTGTTGGTCGAGGACCGTCTGTTCGCCACCCTGGACCCCCGGACCCGCCGGATGGAGCTGCCCGGGGGCGAATCAGTTCTCATGTCGGACACCGTGGGCTTTGTCCGGAAACTGCCGCATCAGCTGGTGCAGGCCTTTCGCTCGACTCTAGAGGTCGTCACCGAGTCGGACTTGCTGGTCCACGTGGTCGATAGCACCAGCCCGGATCCCGAAGCTCAAATCGAAGCGGTTCGCACCGTCCTGGACGAGATCGGGGCGGGCGAGGTGCCCGAGCTGCTCGCTTTCAACAAGGGCGACGCCGGTTCAGAGGCGACTCGCCTCGCCGATCGCCACCCCGGATCAGTCGTGATCTCGGCCCTCACCGGCGCCGGCATCCCGGACCTGCTGACGGCGGTTGGTGATCGCCTGCGGGCATCAGCCCGCGTAATGGATCTGGTGGTCCCCTACGAGCGCGGCGATGTGTTGGCAGCGGTACATCGGGAAGGAGAGGTGTTGGTGGAGTTGCATGGGGAGGGGGCGGCCCGGTTGCGGGTTCGCATGGACGCCGCCGGGGCATCCCGATTCATCGAGTTCGAGACGGAGGAACCGTGACGGGCCCCTTCGTCCCGCCGGTCTACCCCTATGACCGCCTGGACCGGGCCCGGGAACTCGCCTCCGCCCATCCCGGCGGCATCGTGGACCTGTCCATCGGCACCCCGACCGACCCGCCCCCCGAAGTGGCCATGGCCGCATTGGCCGGCCTCGACGGGGCCGGTCGCCCAGCCGACGAGTCTGGTGCCGCCCGCGGCTACCCCCCATCGATCGGCAGCCAGGAGCTGCGCTTGGCCATTCAGCATTGGACCAAGGCCCGGCTGGGCGCAGCTATCCACCTCGATGCCCTGGCGGTCTGTGTCGGCACGAAGGAGTTCGTGGCCACCGCGCCGCAGTGGATGAAGCTTCGCTACCCGGGGCGCGACACGGTGCTGTACCCGGCCGTCTCCTACCCGACCTACGAGATGGGAGCCCAGCTCGCTGGACTTCGAGCCGTGGCGGTGCCCCTCGACAGCCACTGGCGGATGGATCTGGGGGCCGTCTCTGCGGACGACGCCTCACGTGCTCTCATGCTTTGGGTCAACTCGCCTGGCAACCCGAGCGGCGCCCTCGACGACCTGGCCGCGGCGGCGGGGTGGGGGCTGTCGGTGGGCGTGCCGGTTTTCAGCGACGAGTGCTACGCGGAGTTCACCTGGGACGGACCGCCCCGGACGATCCTGGGCCATGGCGGTGGGCCCGACGGGATCGACGGCGTGGTGGCCGTTCACTCCGTTTCGAAGCGCTCCAACATGGCGGGTATGCGAGTCGGGTGGTATGCGGGTGACCGCGAGCTGGTCGGGTATCTGAGGGAAGTCCGCAAGCATGCCGGCTTCATGGTGCCCGGACCGGTACAGAGGGCGGCCGCCGCCGCCCTCGGAGACCAGGGTCACGTGGAAGTCCAGCGGGACCGATACTGGAGCAGGCTGTTGCGGGCCCGGGAGATCCTGACCGGGCTGGGGGCACAGACGGCACTCCCCGCAGGCGGTTTCTACCTCTGGTCGCCCGCCCCGGACGGCGACGAGTGGGCGTGGACGGACTGGTTGGCGAGCCACGGCGGTGTGCTGGTTTCACCCGGTTCTTTCTACGGGGCCGGTGGGGCCGGTTTCATCCGCATGGCCATGGTGGCGGCCATCGATCGGCTCGATCTGGTGGCCTCCCGGCTGGATCTCTAAAGAAAGGGCCCGAGGCGCCCCGGGCCCTGGCCCAGGGATCCCTTCGGGTAGGGTCGCTGGCCATGGCCGATCTCGAGTCTCAGATTCGCGAGCTTTGGGAACGACGGGACACCCTCGGCCCTGGCGACAACGACGAGGCGGATGTGGTTCGCGCCGCCGTTGACCTCCTCGACCGGGGCGAGGCCCGCGTCGCGGAACTTGGTCCCGACGGTGAGCCGATTGTGCACGAGTGGCTCAAGCAGGCGGTGCTGCTCCTGTTCCGCGTGTCAGACCTGGACATCATGGAGGCCGGCCCCTTCGAGTTCGTGGACCGGCTGCCGCTAAAGCGCGACTACCGGGCTGCCGGGGTACGCGTGGTTCCTGGAGCGTCCGCTCGCTGGGGCAGTTTCCTGGAGCCGGGCGTGATCATGATGCCCAGTTACGTCAACATCGGGGCTCGGGTCGGCGCCGGCTCCATGGTCGATACCTGGGCCACGGTCGGTAGCTGTGCCCAGATCGGCCGCAACACCCACCTTTCGGGAGGCGTGGGTATCGGAGGCGTCCTCGAGCCCCCGCAGGCCGCGCCGGTCTTCGTTGGGGACGACTGTCTGATAGGCAGCCGTTGCATCATCGCCGAGGGGGCTCGGGTAGGAGATGGCGCCGTGGTGGGCGCCGGCTGCATCCTGACCAAGACCATCCCCGTCATCGACGCCGACACCGGCGAAGAGATCTCCCGAGGTGTGGTACCGGGCTGGTGCGTAGCCGTTTCCGCCACTCGCAACCGGACCTACCCGGGCGGCGATTTCGGCTTGGCCTGTGTGCTCGTGGTGCGACGCCTCGAGCCGGGCGAGCGTCATGACAAGGGGCAGCTCAACGACATACTCCGCTTGCACGGCGGCACCCTCTAGGCCGTGGCCGCCCACCGGGACCCCGGGATTCCCGACCTGCTCTCGGACACCGCCGGCCTGGTCGCCGTCCCATCGGAGAGCCACGCCGAAGGGCCCCTGGCGGACTACGTGGAGGACCGGTTGCGGGCCATCCCGGGTATGGCCGTCGAGCGCCTCGCCAACAACGTGGTGGCCCGCACCGTAACCGGCAAGCACACCCGGGTGGTCCTGGCCGGACATCTGGACACCGTTCCCGCCAACGGCAACACCGAGCCGAAGATCGAGGGCGACACGTTGTGGGGGCTGGGAAGCGCCGACATGAAAGGTGGATTGTCGGTCATGCTGGCTCTGGCCGAGGCCATAGCCGATCCGGTTATAGATGTGACCTACGTCTTCTACTCCGGCGAAGAAGTGTCCCGTGAGCACAGTGGGCTGCTCGAGATCGAGGCGCTTGCACCCGAATTGCTGAAGGCTGACGCCGCCGTGCTGGGAGAACCGACAGTCGCCCGCATCGAGGCCGGCTGCCAAGGGGTGCTCAGATTGGAGGTCGAGCTGGGGGGCTCCCGAGCCCATACCGCTCGACCCTGGATGGGGGTCAACGCCATCCACCGTCTAGGCCCTCTGCTCGAACTGGTGGCCGCCTATGAGCCGAGGCAGCCGATCATCGACGGTTGCCAGTATCGCGAGGCACTCCAAGCGGTAAAAGTTTCCGGCGGTGTGGCAGGCAACGTGGTTCCTGACCGTGCCAGCGTGGTGCTCAACCACCGCTTCGCTCCCGACCGGGACGCGGCATCGGCAGAGGCATCGGTGCGATCCGTGTTGGAGCCACTCCTGGATCCCGAAGTCGGGGATCGACTTAAGCTGATGGAGTCGCAGCCGGGCGCCGCTCCTTCACTCGCCCATCCGTTGCTGAGCCGGCTCCTGCGAGCCACGGGCCTGCCACCGAGGGCCAAGTTGGGCTGGACCGATGTGGCCTTCTTTTCCGAGCGCGGAATACCGGCCGTCAACTTTGGCCCGGGCGACCCCGAACTCGCTCACACCGCGGAAGAACGGGTGATGCGCGCCGACCTGGATCGCGCTTACACGAGCCTCAGGGATTTGCTGACTGGTGCGGGCCGGACCGCCTAGAGCCGGCGTAGGACAGTGACGACCTTTCCGTAGATGGCGACATCCCGGGGATCGAACACCATCGGTTGCATGGTGCGGTTAGCGGGGGTCAGCACGACCTTCGACCCCCGGCGCCCATAGGTCTTGACAGTCGCTTCCTCTCCAGGGATTCCCGCCACGATCACGTCACCCTTGTTGGCTTCGGCTTGCTGGCGCACGACCACATAGTCGCCGTCGAGGATCCCGGCCTCGATCATCGACTCGCCTCGAACCTTGAGCATGAAGAGGTGGCCGTCCCCGGTGAAGTCCTCGGGCAGAGGTAGGAGCTCCTCGACGTTCTCCTGAGCGAGCACATTGGTGCCCGCCGCGACCTCGCCGACCAGGGGGACGTGCCGGGTTGGCCTCCGCTCTATGGCTGCACCGGACATGGTGTCGTAGCGCACTTCGATCGCACGGGGCTTGGTCGGATCGCGCCTCAGATAGCCCTGCCGCTGCAGGGTGGTCAGATGGGTATGGACAGTCGATGACGACGTGAGCCCCACTGCTTCGCCGATCTCACGCACAGACGGTGGATAGCCGCGCTCGCGGATTTGCTCCGCGATGAAGTCGAGAATCTCCTTGCGTTTGCCAGTGAGCTCTGTGTCGGTCAATGGGGCTCTCCTTCGTTTTGGCGGTACCAGTGGCGGCTCTCGCGGTCCCTGGCGCGATTTCACGATAGCCGAAGCTCAGGGCGGATGGCAAACATTTGTTCGTCTCTGGGTATTGACGCCGAACAGTTGTTCGTGATGTTATAGAGGAGAACAAGTGTTCGAGGCCAGAGGAGCTGCGGAGATCGGACTGGCCCCGACAGCCCAGTAGACGCGTAGTTGAACCAGAAAGGCATTCGCAGTGGTCGCTCTTCTGTCCGATATCCCAGCCGGCTGTTCCTCCGCACCTCGACGGCCGGCGCGCCGACCGGTTCGCGCCGTGGCGTCGCACCGGGCGGCATTGCGATCGGAGGCGCCCCTTTCGGTGGTACCCAAGCCGGAAGCCTCCAGATCAGCCGTCCCGCTTGTGGCGGTCTCGGAGCCGGCCGTCCCGGAGCCGGCCGTCTCGGTGCCGGCCGTCTCGGTGCCGGCTCGCTCTAATCGGCCCGGCCGGGCCACCTATTTCCGCCGGCGAATGGCGGCGGTTGGGATTCTCGCGTTGCTGATACTCCTCGTCGTGATCGCTGCCGACGCGGCGCTGGCTCGCATCGGTGGTGGGCCCCTCACCACCACCGGTGCCACCAGCGGCCAGAGCTCGGTGGCGGCGCAGGCGTGGGTGGTCCGGCCGGGCGACACCATCTGGAGCATCGCCGAGTCGATCCATCCGAGCGGGGACGTGCGCCCGCTCGTGGACCGGCTCTCGCAGGAAGTGGGCAACGCGCCTCTTTATCCCGGCGAGGTGATACAGCTCCCCGCCGGTCGCTGACGGTCCCGGCGACGTAAACGTGTGGAAGGTGGGCCCTAAAAGCGCTTCCGGGACGACTTTTACCGCTCAGAACTGTAAAAGTCGTCCCGAATAGCATTTTGGGACCCAGAACGCGGAGCCGCCTATTCGGAGGCGGCGGCTGACGCGATTGTCTGTACCGGATATGGTCGGAACGTGAGGTGTCCGCGGTGCTCGAGCATGGACGACAAGGTCGTCGACTCGCGCTCGGCCGAGGACGGGTCGGCGATCCGGCGCCGGCGGGAGTGCCTGTCGTGCGGTCATCGCTTCACCACCTACGAACGTCTGGAGGAGATTCCCTTCACCGTCATCAAGCGGTCGGGTCAGCGCGAGCCCTTCGACCGCGCCAAGGTCACCGCCGGGGTGACCGCGGCGGCAAAGAACCGCCCGGTGACCGCGCAGCAGATGGAAGATCTGGCGACCGAGGTGGAGGAGGCGTTGCGCCTGGCCGGCCCCGATGTCACCTCGGAGCAGGTCGGCCTGGCCGTGCTCGATCGGCTTCGGGCCCTGGATGAGGTCGCCTACCTTCGTTTCGCCAGCGTGTACAAGGGTTTCTCCGGCGCCCTGGACTTCGAGCGGGAAGCCGGCCTGCTCAAGAAGTCCACCGAGCCCAAGAGCAGTCGCCGGCCGTAGCCTCTTCGGAGGCGCACTACGTTCGTGATCACGGCATCCCGGCGAGAGACAGGGAGGGCACCTAGATGCGAATTTGGTGTGCTGACGGGCGGAGGCGATTGTCCGGGGCTGAACGCTGTCATCCGCGCCGTGGTCCGAAAGGGGGAGGTGGCCTACGGCGATGATTTCGTGGGCTTTGTCGATGGCTGGCGGGGAGTGATAGAGGACCGGACCACCGCGCTCGACGTAGAGCGTTGCCGTGGCATCCTGCCCCGTGGGGGGACCATTCTGGGTACCTCGCGCACCAATCCGTACAAGACCGACGGGGGTGTGGCCAAGGCTCTTGCCACGTTGAGATCCGAGCGGATCGATGCCTTGGTGGCGATTGGGGGAGAGGACACGCTCGGCGTGGCGGCCGGGCTGTCCGGGGAGGGCGTGTCCATCGTCGGAGTCCCTAAGACGATCGACAACGACCTCTCGGCCACTGAGGTCACCTTCGGTTTCCACACCGCCGTTCAGATCGCCACCGAAGCGATCGACCGCCTGCACACCACCGCTGAATCCCATGATCGGGTGATCGTGTGCGAGGTGATGGGTCGTAACGCCGGCTGGATTGCGACGTACGCGGGCATAGCCGGCGGTGCGGCTGAGATCCTCGTTCCCGAGGAGCCCTTTGACATCGATGTGATCTGCCGGAACCTCAAGGCTCGTCACGCCAAGGGGCGTTTCGCCTCTATTGTGGTTGTCGCTGAAGGGGCGGTCCCGGCCGAAGGAACCCTGTCGCTGGCATCTCGTGAGGTCGACCAGTTCGGCCATCCGCGACTGGGCGGCATTGCCAACGTGCTGGCCGAGGAGATAGAGCAGCGGACGGGCTACGAGACCAGGGTGACCATCCTGGGCCATGTACAACGGGGGGAACGCCGACCGCTTTCGACCGGGTGCTGGCGACGCGCTTTGGTATCGCCGCCATCGACGCCGTGCACGACCGGGCCTTCGGGCAGATGGTGGCGCTCCAGGCCGATCAGATCGTGAGGGTGCCGCTAACCGAAGCATTGCGGGAGCTCAAGACCGTCGACCCGAATCTGCTGCATGATGTCGCCGCCAACTTCTGGGGTTGAGCGTTCGTGATCCAGATTCGGATCACAGCGTTACCAGAAGGCCGGCTCGCTACCGGGAGGCGCGTCCATGCCACCGGCGGATGCCAGCAGCTCGCAGAGGGGATCGAATAGGTCGGGCGGGGCGGCCACGATCAATCGGCCGGCGAGCGCTTCGACCCGACCGCCGGCTTCCTGGCAGATCAGGGCCCCGGCGGCCAGATCCCACGGATTGAGGCCCCACTCGTAGTAGGCGTCGTAACGCCCGCCCGCGGTCCAGCACAGGTCGAGGGCCGCAGATCCGAACCGGCGAATGTCCCGGACGGACGGAATCACCCGTCTGGCCACCTCGGCCTGCCACTCCCGCCGGGCGGACTGGTAGCCGAAACCTGTCGCCACCAATGCGGTCGGCAAAGAAGACCGCCCCGAAGCCACCCGGCAGGGCGACCCGTTCAGCCGGGCGCCTCCATTACGTACGGCGGCCCAGATCTCGCCGTGCGAGGGGTGGACGACCACGCCGACGGCCGGGCTGCCCTCGATCTCGGCCGCAATCGACACGGAGAACTGTGGAATCCCGAACAGGAAGTTCGTGGTCCCGTCCAACGGATCGACGACCCAGCGAACCGCTGTGTTCCCTTGGCGGACGGTCCCTTCCTCGCCGAGCACGGCGTCGTCCGGGCGCATCCGGGCGAGAACGTCGCTAACCGCCGCTTCCGCCTCGCGGTCGACGTCGGAAACCATGTCGGTCGCGGAGGTCTTGGTCTCCACGCCGGCCGGCGTTCCGGTCCCAGCCTTCACAAGAACGGCCGTGGCGGCTTGGGCTGCAGTGAGGGCGACCTTCGCTAGCTCGCCGAGCAGGGGATCGGACCCCTCGGGCGGTGGTCCGAAGACCTCGTTCACTCTGCGGGAGTCAAGCCGGTCTGCAGGATCGTCGTGAGGCACTCGCCAGTTGTAGCGTACGGTGACGGGGTGCTCGTCGACCTGCGTTCTGACACCGTCACCCGGCCGACTCCGGAGATGCGGCGAGCGATGGCCGAGGCTGAGGTCGGCGACGACGAGTACGCCGAGGACCCTACGGTCAATCTGCTGCAGGACACCTACGCCGATCTGACGGGCCAGGAGGCCGGGCTGTTCGTCCCCTCGGGCACCATGGCGAATCAGGTGGCGTTGCGCACCCTGACCAAACCCGGTGACGCCGTGGTCGCCGGGCGGCGGCAGCACGTGGTCGTCTACGAGGAGGGGGCCGGGCCGATAAACGCCGGGGTGACCTTCCTCACCGTGCCCGACGAGTGCGGTGTGCTGAGCGTCACCGACGTCGAGAGAGCGATCGAGTCGGGCCGCCATTACCAGCCGGTCGTCACCCTCGTCGCCATCGAGGACACCCACATGGCCTCGGGGGGGATGGTATGGGGGGCGGCCGAGCTGGGGGCTATAGCCGAGCTGGCCGGCCGCCACGGGGTCGGGATCCACATGGACGGGGCCCGGCTGTGGAACGCTTCGGTTGCCACCGGTCAATCCATGGGGGAACGGGCCCGGCCCGCCACGACCGTGATGAGTTGTCTCTCCAAGGGTCTCGGGGCGCCGGTCGGATCGGTCCTGGCCGGCCCAGCCGACCTCATCGAGGAAGCCCGCCTGCACCGGAAGCGTCTCGGCGGGACCATGAGGCAGGCCGGGGTCATCGCCGCGGCCGGCCTGGTCGCCATCCGCACCCGCTTCGAACGTCTGGCGGAGGACCACTTGAGGGCTCGGCGCCTGGCCGTCCGGGTGGCCGAGCGCTGGCCGCAGGCGGGACTCGATCCAGACACGGTGGTTACGAATATCGTGGTCTTTTCCCCCCGGATCCCGACGGCGTGCTCAGGCACCTCAAGGATGAGGGCATCCGGGTCGGGACCATAGCCCCCGGGGTGCTGCGGTTGGTGACCCATGCCGACGTGGACGACACCGGGATCGAGCGGGCCTGCGAGGCCCTCGCCTCGGCGCCCTAGGCCCGGGCAAGTGGCCGACCTCCTGACCGACACGCCGGCCACGGTGCTGGCGGTATACGCCCACCCCGACGACCCGGATGTGGCGGCAGGGGGGACCCTGGCGCGATGGGCGGCCGCCGGATCGAAGGTTCACGTCTGCATCTGTGCCGATGGGGACAAAGGATCGATGGACCCCGCCATCAGCCCGGAGGAGCTGGTGGCGGTCCGTCGCCAGGAAACCTCGGCGGCCGGGGCCCTGCTCGGAGTCAGCAAGCATCACTGGCTCGGGCTTCGTGACGGCGAGATCGATGACGATCGGACCTTGAGGGCCACGCTGGTGGCCCTGGTGAGAAGGGTGAAGCCGGAGACCGTGATCGCGGCCGACCCGACTTCGGTGTACTTCGGCCAGCACTACATCAACCACCGGGATCACCGAGCGAGCGGTTGGGCGACCATAGATGCGGTATCGCCGGCCGCTGCCAACCCTCATTACTTCCCCGAAGCAGGGCGCCCCCACCGGGTGAAGACCCTCTACCTGTCCGGCACCCTGGAACCCGACGTTTGGGTCGACATCTCCGAGACCATCGACGTGAAGGCGGCCGCCATCGCCTGCCACGCCAGCCAGGTGGGCGAACCGGGCGAATGGCTGAGGGGCGCGGTTCGCCAGCGAGCCGAAGAAGCCGGGCGGGAAGCCTCGGTACGCTTTGCCGAGGGCTTCCGCCGGATCGAGCTTTCCTGAGGCTTGTATGTAAAAGGGACGGCCGCCGCAACGCGAGGTTGTCGTATCCCTCTGGCAGAATCTGGCTGTGGCTGATGAGCCGGCGGCGCGGACCATCCTCCATGTCGATATGGACGCTTTTTACGCCTCCGTCGAGGTCCTCGACAACCCGGGCTTGAACGGGAAGCCGGTAATCGTCGGCGGAGTCGGGCCGCGCGGCGTAGTGGCGGCATGCACCTACGAGGCCCGGGCTTACGGGGTCCGATCGGCCATGCCCAGCAGCCAGGCCCGCCGGCTGTGCCCCCAGGCGGTGTTCCTGCCCGGTCGGTTCGACCGATACGCCGAGGTGAGCGGCCGCATACACGCCGTCTTCGAGTACTTCACACCACTCGTCGAGGGGATCTCCCTGGACGAGGCCTTCCTGGACGTAAGCGGCTCTCTCCGGCTGTTCGGTCCGGCACCGCAGATCGCGGCTCAGATCCGGGGCCGCATTCAGGGCGAACTCGGCCTCAGTTGCTCCGTCGGGGTGGCCCGGGCCAAGTTCCTGGCCAAGCTGGCGTCGGAAGCGGCCAAGCCGAGAGCGAGCCTTCAGGGCGTGGTGCCCGGGCCGGGGGTGGTCGTGATAGAGCCCGGCGCCGAGCTGGACTTCCTGCACCCTCTTCCCATCGAGGCGCTGTGGGGCGTAGGCCCGGCTACCGCGACCCGCCTGCGCCGGCTGGGTGTCACCACCGTGGGCGAGCTGGCCCGGGTGCCCACCGACGCCCTGGAGACGGCCCTGGGCCGGGCCAGCGGCGCCCACCTCGGCCGCCTGGCCAGGGGGCTGGACGACCGCCCGGTGGAACCGGACCGCGAGATCAAGTCAGTGAGCCACGAGGAGACGTATCCGGTGGACCGGTACGACGCCGATGACCTTCACGTCGAGACGGTTCGGATGGCCGATTCCGTCGCTGCCCGGATGCGCCGGGCCGGCCTGGTGGGTCGCACAGTGACGCTCAAGGTCCGATACGGGGACTTCTCCACCCGAACCCGCTCCCGCACCAGCCCGGTCCTCTTGTCCGAGGGAACTGCGATAGCTGCGCTCGCGTCGCTGCTCCTTCGGGAGGTGGATGTTTCCCCGGGGGTGCGCCTCTTAGGGGTAGGGGTCTCGAACCTGGCCCCGGCCGAAAGCGGGGCTGCTGAGCAGATGACCTTCGACCTGGAGTCTCGGGAGGGGCACGATCCCTTCCGCGAACCGCCCCCGCGGGCCGGGCGCGAGGAGGCGGCGGCGGCCGTGGACGCCGTCCGGAGCCGCTACGGTCCGGCCGCGGTGGGCCCCGCCGTGCTTTTGGGATCGGGAGGTGTGAGGATAAAGCGCCCGGGCGACACTCAATGGGGCCCGGCGCCGTAGCGGGCATTTAGTGAGCCACTAAGCGCCGCATTGATATAGGTTGCGCAGCAGCGCGAAGATGCGGTGGAGGGTCCGAAGTGCCGCTTAACGAAGACGAACAGCGCATTTTGCGGGAGATCGAGCAGCGTTTCCACGCGGAAGACCCCGATTCGGCGCGCCGTATCGGGTCCACCACGCTGCCCGGATACCTGGCTCGCAACTGCCGACGGGCCGCCCTCGGGTTTCTTGGCGGTCTGGTGATCCTGCTCGTGGCCTTCGCCTCGAGCTGGATACTCGGCGTGTTCGGCTTCGTGATCATGGTGATCAGCGCCGTGATCCTGATCAAGAACCTGCACCGCATGGGTCGCTTCGGTATCCAGCAGATCCATTCATCGACCCGCCGGGAGAGCCTCGGCGAGGCGCTGGACGACGCGGCTCGTCGCTTCCGCCGCCGCTTCGGGCGCCCGGGCGAGTAGCCCGAACTAGCCGGACCGGCGGAGTTCGCCGGCGCGCCGGCGGGGCCTCTGGATGAAGGCCCAGGTGAGCAGCTGACGGGCATTGGCCGAGCGGAAGAGACGCTGGTGGATCTCCGTCGCCACCAGGGCCGCCTCGCGCGGGCGCCCGGCCGGCACCTCGGCCGCAAACGACGCTTCTCTGGCCAACCCTGCCATCCTGAGCACCCCGCCCACCAGCCAGGGTGATGGTTCGCCCAGCTGCCGGCTGATGCGATCAGTCGCCCTCCGGGCGAACTCGTCATCGGTCTCGCTCGCTTGCCGGGCCACCCCCCACCAAGCGAGCATCTCCGACACGTCGGCCCATCGAGCCAGTACCTGGCGGCCCCGCCGGTCGTCTCCTGGTGCCCCACGGCGTAACCGCCATCGCAGCCGCCGGACAATTGCGTTGACTCCGATCCAGGCCAGGATGAGGGGGAGGATCACGAGCACTGGCGACCAGGCTCCACTCCGTTTGGCTGAAGAGCCTGATGACGACGGCTGCGCGCTGGTGGTGGGGGTCGTACGCTGCGACTGCCCTTTAGCTCCCGCTCCCTGGGCCCCGCCCTTGGGCGCCACGGGTAGCTGATCGCCTCCGGGGTTCGACGGGGTGGCGCCCAGGTTCGTGTTGGGGGCGTAGTTGCTCGCCCCCGGGTCGCTGAAGCTCGGGGTCGGCTCGAAGGGCAGCCACCCGTACTTGGGCCCGAAGTACACCTCCGGCCAGGTGTGGGCATCGGCATCGAGCACCTGGTACTCGTTGGTCGCGATGGTGGAACCGGTCGCGAATCCGACGGCCAGCCGGGTTGGAAGGCCGGCCGCCCGGGCCAGCACCGCGTAGGCCCCGGCGAACTGCTGGCAGTAACCGGAGTGGGTGTCGAACAGGAAGGTGTCGAGCGCCTGGTTCCCTGATCCGTCGGTGGTCGGGTTCAAACTGTAGGTGAAGGGCGGTGACTGGAAGAAGTCTTGGAGGGCCAGAGCCTTGGCGTATTCGCTCGACTTCCCGGCTGTGATCTCTTTCGCCAGCGCAATGACCCGGGGCGACACCGAACTTGGCAGTTGCAGGTCGGCCTTGAACGACGAGAGGTTGGTCAGAGCCGGGGCCGCCTCGAGGTCGGCGGCGTTGAGTGTCGACAGGTACTGGTAAGACGTGACCGTGTAGGTCATCCCGTTCGATGTCTGACGGGAAGTGATCAGGCTGCCGGTGTTGGCATCGTAGGAGACCCCTCGCACCCCCTGGACCATGACCGGGGTGAATGCGTCGGGTAGCCACACCGAGTCGAGGTTCTCGATCTGGAAGCTCTGCTGAACCGTGCGGGTTCCTGGCGGGATCTCACCGATGCCCGGTAGGCGTGAGTGAAAGCTCCGGTACGAACCGGTCGAGGTCCAGGTTTGGCCGCTGAAATTGTCGAGCGAGGTGAGCCGCCAGTAAGAAGGAACCGGGCTCTGCACCGTGAACACCGGGGTTTGGGCCAATTGGATCAAGCGGGTCTGAAGGTCCACTACCGGATTGGCAACGATTCGAGGTCCCGATGATCCCGGACCTATACCCGATCTCCATCCGAGCGCGCCGACCCCTTCGGTGCTCGCGAGCAGGGGGGTGACCAGGAGGGCGGTCAGGAGGGCGACTCCCCCGATCAGAGTCCCGGAGCGGGCGAACCAGTCGGCCACGCCCTCCCGCGAGCCGGCGAACCAGACTCGCTCGGATCCTTCGAAGGCAACGCGGTGGGCCAGGATGAAGAGCAGTAGAGCAAAGACCTCCACGAAGATGGCCCACTGACGTCCGCTGCCCTGGCCCACCGTGCAGCACACGACGAACAGGGCGAATGCGGGCGCCGCCCCCACGAGAGCCGACTTCCACCGGAACGCGATCCAATCCCCGAGGAAAGCGGCCAGACCGGTGCCGAGAACGGCCAGCAGGCGAAAGCCCTCGGTCGGGTCGACGGGAGCTATTGAGGTGGCGAAGTCCGAGTGCGCCTGGCGTATGTCGTGGACGGTCTGCGAGAAGGTCTGGGCGTCGGGCACGCCGAAGTGCGTATAGGCCCCCAGTACCGTCCATGCCGTGACCAGCCAGACCGTGGCCAATCCCAGAATCAGGTAAACGATCTGCGGTGCCCGCCACCGTCTGGCTGCCCAGCACTCGGCATGAACCAGGACAGCAGCTATCAGGACCGGCCCCAGCCACCTGTGGCCGGCGAAGACCCGTTCGAATCCTGCCGCGGACGCGATCGTCAGGAGGGCTAAGGCCGAGGTGGCGGCGAGGTCGTCGTAGGAGCGCTTCGGCCTCGGCGCCTTGACGGGCGGTCTGGGGGCGAGGTGGGGTCCGGTACCGCCGGGGCGCTGTTCTCCACCAGGCCGATCGTTCACCGTTAGCATGGCAGGCCTTCCCATGCGGTACGGAAGGACACTCCTGGGCGGATGCGCAGGTATCGGCTGTTCGCTGGTATGCGGTATCCCTCGCGCGGAATCCTCCGCTCAAAGACGACGGCGGTGGCCTTGCGCATCCCTCCCAGGCGGCAGGCCGAGCCGAGATCCGAATCCGTGGTGGCATCGGTTGTGATCACGGTCAGTGGGTCGGACGTCCGGATGACCCTGAGGCCTTCGGTGAGAGATGCCCCGTTGTGGGTGGCCGCCCCGGCCAGCAAGTCCAGTATGGCGGCGCCGTGCGCATTCGAGCCCCCGTAGCCGGTGTCCAGGCCGCCGGTGGTGACGACCCGGACATGCAGACCGGCTCGCAGCGAGGCCGCTGCCAGGCTGGCGCCGGCCGAGAGGATCGGCTCCAGTGTCTCCTGGTCATGGGCGGCTGAGCGAAGGTCGATGGCTACTGTGGCTCGCCCCTGCCACAGGCTCTCGGCTTGGCGGATCACGAGGTTGTCCACTCTTGCCGTTGACGGCCAATGGATCATTCTCGAGTCGTCGCCAGCCTGGTATTCCCTGAGGCCGTAGAACTCGTCGCCTCCCTGGCCGACCACGGGCAGGGGCAGATGAAGGTCGCGGTCGTCGTGGGTTGACACAGTGCGGGAGGAGATGTGATCGACCTTCGGATGCACCGTCAGGGAGGCATCCGGGGTGGCGGACCGCACCACCCGGACCATTCCGAACGGGTCGGTCATCTCGAGCTCCAGGGGCCCCAATCGGTATATCCCGCGCCCGGACGTGGGGAGGCGATATGAGGCGATGCGGGTGCCGCCCGGGTCGAGCGGGGCGATCGAAAACCTGGCCCAGCGCCGCCCGCCGTCGAACGGATCGCTGGCTGCGACAACAGGAGAGCGCCGGCTGCTGTGATTCACGACGGTCAGTTCGACCTTGGCTTCTCCCCCGCCGGGACCCGGGCCGGGTGCACGTGACGCGCCACCCGCAGATCCCAGGTCTGCGCTCCCGCCCAGGCCCGGGCCGCCACCACGCTGACCAGTACCGCCGCCCCGATCGGGTAGAGCTCCTGGATCCCGAAGAGGACTCCAGAAGCAAGCAGGGCACCGGCGATCAGGAGCACCGCCCACCCTTTGCGGGTGAGCCCAGTGCCTCCTGTTGGCATCACACCCCGCCGCGCCCCGTTGGCACCGGTACGCTGCGCAGCACGTCGGCCAGCACGTCGGGCAGCTCGACGCCGGACACAACTGCCTCGGGCGAGAGCATGAGGCGGTGCTCCACGACCGGCCCGAGCAACGCCTTCACATCGTCAGGGATCACATACTCGCGACTCTCCGACGCGGCGTAGGCGCACGCCGCGCGCTGAATGGCCAGCGCGGCCCGCGGTGACATTCCGAGCGACAGAGCTGGGTGATCTCTGGTAGCGGTGGCCAAATCGACTATGTAGCCCTTGATGGCCGTGGCGACGTGGATCTCGTTGGCCAGGTCGACCATGGCCGGAATGGCGCCTTCTCCCGCTACCACCGGCAGGTCCTCCGGCAGCGTGGTCTTCCCGTAGAGGTCGAGCATCTCGACTTCGGCGTTGCGGTCGGGATAGCCCATTCGGATCCGCAGAAGGAACCGGTCCAGCTGGCTCTCCGGAAGCGGGTAGGTGCCCTCGTGTTCGACCGGGTTCTGCGTGGCTATGACCAGGAACGGGGACGGAAGGAAGTGGGTCACGTTGTCCACCGTCACCTGTCCTTCCTGCATGGCCTCGAGGAGGGCCGACTGCGTCTTCGGCGATGCCCGGTTGATCTCATCACCGAGGACGACGTTGGCGAATACCGGGCCCGGGCGAAAGGTGAAGGTCGAACTGGCCCGGTCGAAGACACTGGTTCCGGTCACATCCGAAGGTAAGAGGTCCGGAGTGAACTGTATGCGCCGGCAGTCCAGGTCGAAAGAACGGGCCAGAGCCTTCGCCAGCGTCGTCTTCCCAACCCCGGGGACATCCTCGAGAAGGAGGTGACCCTCCGACACCAGGCACACAAGGGCCAGGCGGGTGACTTCGCTCTTGCCCTGGATCACCCTTGAGACATTGGAGACGATGGTATCGAAAGTATCGACAAAGGAACCGACTAGGGATGCCTTGGCCGCCTCTTGTCTCGACATGGATCCTCCACGAACCTCTGACCCGGTAGCGTAGCGTGCCTGAAATGCAACAATTCCGTGCCCGCACCTACCCCGGCGAGGTACTTGCAATCGACATCGGGGGCACGAAAATGGCCATCGGGTTGGTCCGCGGCGACGGGGAACTCCGTTGGTCTGCCCGAGCGCTGACCCCGCCGGGCGGCACCTCGGCTGAGTTGTGGGGCTCGCTTGCTGCGCTGGTCGCCGGCCTTCCCGCCGATGCCAGCCCAGCAGGGTGCGGCGTCGGCTGCGGAGGACCGATGAGCCGCGATGGCGACCGTGTGTCGCCCCTCAACATCCCCGGATGGCGCGACTTCCCCTTCCGCGCCCGGCTGACGGAGTTCACCGGCCTGGCAACGTGGGTCGACAACGACGCCAAGGCGCTCGCTCTTGCAGAAGGATGGGTCGGAGAAGCGGCCGGACATTCGAACTATCTGTCGATGGTCGTCTCCACCGGAGTCGGAGGCGGCATCGTGCTGGACGGAAGGCTGCTCGAAGGCGAATCCGGTAACGCCGGCCATATCGGCCACGTCATAGTCGAGCCGGAAGGGCGGCAGTGCGGGTGCGGAGCCAGAGGATGTCTCGAAGCCGAGGCTTCCGGGAGGGCCATTGCGGCCCGCACGGGGGCCGACCCCGCCGCGGCCGGCCCTGAGGTGATTGACAGAACGGGCCGCCTGGTGGGCCGGGCCGTGGCCACAGTGGCCAACCTGCTCGACCTTCAGCTGGCGACCGTGGCCGGTTCCGTCGCTCTCGGGTTCGGAGCCCCCTTCTTCGCGGCGGCCCAGAAGGAGCTGTCCGATCGGGCCCGCCTGTCCTTCTCGTCTTCGTGCCGGATCGCTCCTAGCTGCCTCGGCTCCACGGGCCCGCTCGTCGGGGCGGCCGCCGTTGGACTCAAGGGGCTCGCCGGTGCCTAGGGCCAGAATCCCCCTTCGAGCTATCGCAGCGCTCGCCGCCCGCCCGCGGCTGTGGCCGGCACTGGCCAGGCTGGTGCCGACTCGCTGGTGGCGGCGTTGGCCCCCCATGCCGTTCCCACCGGCGGAGTACCTGCGATTCCGGACGCAGACCATGTATGGAGACCACGGTGCTTCCCTCGATCCCGAGGACTTGATCGCCTACCTGGAGTGGTGTCGCCGTATGGGACCCCGGGCGAGGTAACGTCAGGCCGTGCTGTGCAGCAAAGAGGGGTCGGCCGGCCAAGTGGTCGCTGTAGGGCGGCGGCGACAAGGGCGTTAGGGGGCGGGAGGCGATGACACAGGCCCTCGTGCTCAACGCCACCTACGAACCGCTGTGCGTGGTCTCGACCCGGAGGGCCCTGGTGCTCCTCATCGATGAGAAGGCCGAACTGCTTCATTCAACCGAGCGCATGTTCAGAGCCGAGCGAGTTGCCTTCGCCGAGCCCTCGGTTGTCCGCTTGTGGCACTTCGTGAAGGTGCCCTATCAGGCCCGGATCGCGCTCAACCGGCGGGCCGTCTTCGCCCGGGACGGCCATCGCTGCCAGTACTGCGGCGACTCCGCCGAGAACATCGACCACGTGATCCCCCGCAGCAAAGGGGGTCTGCACTCCTGGGAGAATGTGGTGGCGTCGTGCCGACCGTGTAATGCCCGCAAGCGGGATCGCCTGCTCGAGGACAGCGGCATGCGCCTGCGCCGGCCGCCATCGGTGCCCCGGCAGCGGACGTTCATTCTGGTTGCCAGCGGGGTCATCAGGTCCGAGTGGGAGCCATATCTGGGGCAGAGCTCCGCCAGCCTGTCGGCCTGACCTTGTCCACATGGGAATGGCAGCTCGAGTTCGAGCGCGGCCCGGCGGGGGCGCTTCACGAGCGATCGGCTGACCTGATCGCCGGTGTTGCAGGTGCTGGCGGCCCGGCTGGGGCTGGCGGCGATAGCAGGGGTGCCAGCGATCGCAAGGATGGCGTCGATGCCGACACCGCCGCCGGGAGCGGGCGGCTGGTGCGGGTGCTGGAAGCCTCAGAGCCGGCCCTCGTCCTCGGGAGCGCCCAGCGCCACAGCGATGTCGACGCTGCCGCGGCCCGGCGCGCCGGCGTGGAAGTGGTGCGCCGGAGAAGCGGGGGCGGCGCCGTTCTGGTGGGTCCGGGGCAGGTCCTCTGGGTAGACCTGGCCATCCGCGCCGGCGACCCGTTGTGGGATCAGGACGTCAGCCGGGCGGCATGGTGGGTGGGTGACGCATGGGCCGCCGCGATCGATGCCGCCTCCCTCGGTCCCTGCACGGTATGGAAGTCCGCCATGAAGGCCAGCCGCTGGTCCGGCCGGATCTGCTTCGCCGGCATCGGACCCGGCGAGGTTCTCGTCAGCGATCAGAAAGTCGTCGGCCTTTCTCAACGCCGCACCCGTCATGCCGCTTTGTTTCAGACGGCGGCCCTGCTTACCTGGGAGCCCACTTCGATGGTGGGGCTTCTGGACCTGGACCAGGACGAGGCTGCGGCTGCGGTGGCCAGCCTGTCCCAGGCGGCACGCGCGCTTGGTGCGGACCATGCGAGGGCCCTTCTGGAAGGGCTCCGGGGGGCCCTCGGGCGTTACGGCCCCGTCGTGGGGCCGCCGGCGTAAAGCCCGTTGCGGGCGCTGCCTCCGTGACGGGCGAGAGGCTCATGGCGGGCTAACTGGTTTCGCCTTGCCGCCTTGTCGCCTTGTCGGCGCCGGCGGGCGTTGGAGTGCTGACCGGGCGGCGGCGTCGAGGACGGGTCGGCTCATGCCGGTTCGGGTATTCTCGGTGCCATTTTGTATTCTCGGTGTCAATAGAGCACTTTTCAGTGCCACATTGACACCCAGAACGGGAGATGGCACCGAGACGCGGGTCGACCCCTGGTGCAGCGACTTCTTCCGCCATCCTTCCCGTCACCGTTGACCGCGCGATCGACGCCGGCGCCCCGCCCCACCCCTGCCCCCTCCCCGTCGACGCCCCCCTCTCCCTCGACGCCGCCCCTCTCCCTCGACGCCGCCCCCTCTCGTCCCACCCCGACCCCCCTGAGGACCCACCCCGCCCCACCCCAGGCCGTCGAGTCCCGGGTCGCCCTTCCTATCGCTGCCTGGGCGCCTTATACGGCTCCCGGCCGCGCCCCGGAGTGACCGCCGGCCAACCCCCGTAGGCGATTCAAGAGCACCGGGTCGCCATTTTCGGCGTCAAACGCGGCCGGTTGTGGTCAGAATGGTTGACAGTGGGGGGATCAACCCATATAGTGGGGAAAAGTGGCGCGAAGGGGAGGGGATCCCACAGCCACAGAGGGACGGAGTCAGTGAGAAGTGGCGAGCCGATTTGTTGGGAGGTACGAGCACTCCCTGGACGGGAAGGGCCGGGTGATCCTCCCAGCGCGCTTCCGGGCCAACTTCGACACCCTCGCCTTCGTCTGCAAGCACGAGGAAGGGTGCCTGGCCATCTGGACTCCGGAAGCCTTCGACCAGAAGGCGGAGGAGATGGCCCTTCTTCTGAGCGGCACTCCCGAAGAGCGCCAGCGAGCCCGGGCCTGGTCGATGGGATCGGCCGAGGTCGAGATGGACAAGACGGGGCGCGTTGCCATCCCGGCCTACCTGCGGGACTTCGCCCGTTTGGAGGAAGGGCAGATGGTGCTGGTGCACGGGGCCATCACTCACGTGGAGCTTTGGGATCCGGCCGTGTGGGAGATTCAGGGCGCGCCGGGAGACGCCAGCCTGGTGGGCTCGGCGATATCCGCCCTGCCTGTTCAGATAGCTGGCGCCGGGGCGCCCCCCGACGATCAAGAAGGGTGACTAGCTACGGAGATTCACTGGCTCTTCCAACCTCCTGCAGCAGCGACCGCACGAACAGCACTGCCTGCAAGAACAGCACAGGCCGCACGAACAGCACTGCCTGCAAGAACAGCACAGGCCGCAACCGCGGCCAAAGCACCAACCAATACACGGGCCGGCTCATGCGCAGCCCTTCGACCGGCAGGGTGGAAGTCCCCTTCTCCGCCCGCTTCCGCTCCGCACGATCGGGGAGAAATCCCGACGGCACGCTGGTCGAGGGGCTGCGGACGGGCCGGCCCGGACGAGAGGCGGCCATGAGCTCTGGACCGCCGTTCGCTCATGTGCCCGTCATGGTCGACAACGTCGTCGACCTACTGTTGCCGGTCCCGCCGGGGGTGCTGCTAGACGCCACTCTCGGCGGAGCCGGGCATTCCAGGGTCGTCCTCGACGCCGCTCCGCAGCTTTCGCTCATCGGGCTTGACCAGGATCCCGAAGCGATTGCGACGTCGAGGAGGGTCCTGGCCTCATATGGCCGGCGGGCTCGGGTGGAGCAGGCCCGCTTCGATGATCTGGCGGAGGTGCTCGACCGTGTCGGGGTCGACCGTCTCTCCGCCGCCCTGTTCGATCTGGGTGTCAGCTCGCCTCAGCTGGACCGCCCCGACCGAGGCTTCAGCTATAGATCGGCCGGTCCGCTCGACATGCGCATGGACCCAGGCCGTCCCCTTTCGGCGTCGGACGTCGTGAACTCCTGGCCCGAGGCGGACCTGGTCCATTTGTTTCGCGCCAACGGCGAGGGGCGCTTCGCCCGCCGGATCGCTCGGTCGATAATCGAGGCCCGGCCGCTGACCGCGACGACGGAGTTGGCCGAGGTGGTCCGCAGCTCCATTCCAGCTGCCGCCCGGCGCACGGGAGGACATCCGGCCCGCCGGGTTTTCCAAGCCATTCGCATCGCGGTCAACGCAGAGCTGGACGTGCTGCCGGCCGCCATCGACGCCGCCATTGACCGCCTGGTCGCGGGCGGGAGGTGTGTGGTCCTGTCGTACCACTCCGGTGAGGACCGGATCGTGAAAGACCGCTTCCGGGTGGCGGCCAGCGGCGGCTGTGTGTGCCCGCCGGGCCTGCCCTGCGTTTGCGGTGCCGAGCCGGCTGTGCGGCTCCTGACACGGGGGGCCCTGCGCCCGACGGCTCAGGAGATCGCGACGAACCGGCGGGCCGAGAGCGCCCGCCTGCGCGCCGTGGAGCGGCTCGGGCCGCCCTCGGAACCTTCGAGGCGGTCCTTATGACCCAGATGCTCCTCGAGGAACCCCGCCGCGATGCGTCCCCGCCCCCCAGCGCTCCCAACGTGCCGGAGCATCTCCGGCCCTCGTCCGTTCGGGCGGCAGCGGTCGCCCGGGTGCTTGGTCTGTCCGCTTCTCCCAACCCGCTCGAAGGTGATGGTCGCCCACAGCGGCAGAATCACCTTCGAGTCGTCGAGAAGCCGGTCCGGTCCCCGGCCCAGCGGCGCCGCCTGGCCCGCGCCATCCTGCTTGGAGCGGTGGGCTTGGCCGTCTCGGTCGCCTTTGCCCTCGTCTACCTGCACGTGGTCCTGGCCCAGCGGCAGTTCAAGCTGGATCGCCTCACGACTCAGGTCCAGCAGGAGCAGGCCACCTATCAGAAGCTTCGCCTCCAGGTGGCAGAGCTCAACTCGCCCCAGCACATCATCGCCACCGCGGAAGGGCAGCTGGGCATGGTCCCGCCCTCCGGCGTGACCTATCTGACGCCTGCTCCCGGGGTGGTCAGCCAGTCCGGCCTCACCGGCGGATCGGAACCGAGCCTGACCCAATCCGACCCGTCTTCGCCTGGCGCAAAGGCACCCGCAGGCGACGCCGACTGGCCGAGGATCAAGTCGCAGCTGGCGGGTAGCCCATGAGCGGACGGCCCCCGGCAGGGGGCCGTCCCAACCGCAGCCGCCCCTCCCTCAGACGAGCCGGTAGGGGCGCGGCTGCAGGGAGGCCCGACGGCCCCCGCCCCGGTCCCGACCGATTGCGCCCGCGTCCCGCCCATCGAGCCCCTCGGCCCGGCCTCAGCCCGAGCGGCCGGGCTCGGGCGTTCATCCTCCTGCTTGTCATCGCCGCGGCCTTCTTGGTCATCTGCGCCCGGCTGGTGATGATCCAGGGCGTCCATTCGTCCCGGTACCTCGCCGCCGGAGGATCCGAATGGGAGCAGACCGTGACCCTCCCTGCAGAACGCGGTGCCATCCTGGATCGCAACGGCTACGAGCTCGCCATGTCGGTCCCCCAAACGACCATCTACGCCGACCCCCACCAGGTCTCTGACCCGCTGGCCGAGGCCAGCGCCCTCGCACCCATACTGGGGGTCAGTGCCACGACCTTGCACAACGAATTGACTGAGGCCAGTGGATTCGTCTACTTGGCCCGGACGGTCAGTGACACCACCGCCGCGAAGGTGGCCGCACTGAACCTCGCCGGCATCTACAGCCTCAAGGAGCCCAAGCGGGAATATCCAGCCGGCCAGCTGGCTCAGCCCCTGCTGGGCTCGGTCGGTACTGAAGGCAGCGGTTTGAGTGCTCTCGAGTACAAATACAACTCGCTCCTGGCGGGAACCCCCGGCCGGTCGATCGAGGAGATCGACCCTCAGGGGAATCAACTACCCGGTGGCCTGCAGCAGTACAAGGCCCCGGTCGCGGGCGAAGACCTGGTGCTGAGCATCGACGAGCCGCTTCAATACGAGGCGGAACAGGCCCTGGCCCAGGCGATAGTCGCCGCTCACGCCCACAGCGGTATCGCCCTGCTCATGGACAGCCGCACCGGGGAGATACTGGCCGACGCGCAGCTCACGATGCCCAGTGCCGGAAGCACCCAACCGCCTGCGGTACCCGTCGACATCAAGGCACCCCCCGGGTCGCAGTCGCAGCAGCAGGCCCAGCCGGTTCAGGCCAGCTCCGCCAGTGCGTTCACGCAGGTCTACGAGCCTGGCTCGGTGAACAAGCTGATAACCATCTCGGCTGCTCTGCAGACCGGCGTGATCCAGCCTGGTGACATCTTCACTATCCCGAACTCCTACCGTGTCTCCGACGGCGTCTTCCATGACGCCGAGTCCCATCCGACGGAGCATTGGACCGTCACCGACATCCTGGCCAACTCTTCCAACATCGGCACCATCCAGATCGCCCAGAGGCTGGGCAAGACGAACCTGCTTCACTACATCAGTTCCTTCGGGCTCGGGTCCGTGACCGACATCGATTTTCCGGGCGAGTCGGCCGGTCTGCTTCCGACGTACTGGTCGGGCACCTCCATCGCCGACGTTCCGATCGGACAGGGCATCTCCGTCACCGCGGTGCAGATGCTCGCCGCTTACAACACCATCGCCGATGGTGGCATCTACGTTCCGCCCCGGTTGGTCGACGCGACCATAGATGGGCACGGTGTCGAACACCCGGTGCTGGCCGCTCCCACTCATCGGGTCGTGTCGACCACCGTCGCCAAGGAAATGACGACCATGCTCGATGAGGTGGTCCGGGTCGGCACCGGTACCGCCGCCAACCTCAATCCGTACACGGTCGCCGGCAAGACGGGCACCGGTCTGGTGCCGTCGAACGGGGGCTACGAGGCCGGTCACTATGTCGCCAGCTTCGCCGGCTTCGTGCCGGCCGAGAATCCCCAGATCACCGGCATGGTCGTAGTTGACAACACGCCCGACTACGGCGCCGCTGCGTCCGCCCCCACTTTCGCCACGATCGCCCGCGATGCTCTGGAAGAGTTCAACATCCCGCCGGCGCCCAAGCAGCCCCCGGCCCCGGGTGTGCCCCTGGCCACACCGGCGTCCGCCACCGGTGCCGGCGAGGTCGCCGGCACCCCGCTACCCGGTCTGGCCACCCCGGCGTCGGTCGACCCGACCACGCCGACAACCGCTGCTCCGGCGAGCAACGCGAACACCGGTACCACCACAAGCACTACTGTGCCGTCGCCTCATTCGTCGACGCCCCCGACGACCCCTCCGCCAACGGTGCCGGCGACGCCACCGACGACCTCGGGTGTGCGATCGCGTTCCAGCCCCAGCACCGGCTGAGGTTCCCGTGCGGCTCGATGGGTTGATAGCGGAGGCGGGCCTGAGGGAGCTAGGCCTGTTGAATCAGGTTCTTGGTGATCCGGCCACTGACGTCGGGTTCGTGACGATGGACTCGCGGACGGTGGTGCCTGGCGCCATGTTTGCGTGCGTGCCGGGCCAACGGACCGACGGGCACCTTTTTGCCCATGAGGCAGTAGCGCGGGGTGCCACCTCGATTCTGTGCGAGCGGGCCTTGGACCTCGACGTGGCCCAGACGGTGGTGACATCGGTCCGGCAGGCCCTCGGTCCAGTGTGTGACGCCTTCTTCGGTCACCCCTCGCGGGATCTGATTGTCGCGGCCGTCACGGGAACTAATGGAAAGACCACGACATGCGCTTTCCTGAGCGCCATCTTCGAGGCGAATGGCTGGCCTTCAGCCACGGTGGGTACGCTGACCCACCAGCGGACTACGCCGGAAGCCCCCGATCTTCATGCTCTTATGGCCAAGTGGCGGGATGACGGGGGTCGCGCCATCGCAATGGAAGTCTCGTCACACGCCCTTCACCAGCACCGGACCGACGCGGTCGACTTTGCCGCGGGGATATTCACGAATCTCACGCCCGAGCATCTCGACTACCACCAGACGATGGACGAGTATTTCCAAGCCAAGGCCCTGCTGTTCGAGCCGGGCCGAGTCGATGTCGCGGCCGTCAACCGTGGTGACCGTTGGGGGCGAAAGCTCATCAGCCGCCTCGAGGGCGGCCAAACCCGGCTCGAGACTTTTTCGATCGACGACGCCCGGGACCTCCAGATCAAGCCGGGCCGGAGCTCCTTCCAGTTGGCGGGTCGGAGCGTAACCGTCAACCTCAGCGGGAAGTTCAACGTTGAGAACGCTTTGGCCGCGGCAGCGTGTGCCCGGGGCTTGGGGATCGACTCTGCCGCCATCGTTGAGGGCCTGGGCTCGGTTACCGGAGTTCGGGGTCGCTTCGAGCTGGTCGAGGCCGGCCAGCCCTTCGCCGTGATCGTCGACTACGCCCATACGCCCGATGGTCTGGCCCAGGTTCTGAGAGCGGCCAGAGACCTGGGCCGCGGCCAGCTCATCGTCGTTTTCGGGGCCGGAGGCGACCGCGACCACGACAAACGGCCGTTGATGGGTCGGGTGGCTTCCGAGCTGACCGATCTCGCCATCGTGACCTCCGACAATCCCCGCAGCGAGGACCCCGAGGCGATCATCGAGCAGATCGTCGCCGGCGCCGCCGGGCGACCCATGACCGTCGAGGCCGACCGGGCCGCCGCCATCGCCGCCGCCCTCGCCGTCGCCCGAGCCGGCGATGTCGTCGTGATAGCCGGCAAGGGCCACGAGCAGGGCCAGGAGGCGGCTGGGCGCACGGTGCCTTTCGACGACGCCGAGGTGGCCCGAGAGGCCCTGCTGCGGATCGAAGCTTCGAGGCGGGCCTACGAGTGACCGACCTGCTCCTGGGGGGCGGTATCGCCCTGGTGGTGGCCATGCTCGCCACCCCGCTCCTCATCAACTGGCTGCGGGCGAGAGGGATCGGCCAGCAGATACGCGAGGACGGGCCCGAACGACACCTCACGAAAGCGGGCACACCGACCATGGGCGGCCTGGCCCTTATCGGTGCGTCGGCGGTTGGCTACCTCGTCGCTCACGTACAGGCCACCTTTACGACCCGAGGGCTGGTGGCTCTTTCGGCCATCGGCGCGTCGGCCGGGGTCGGCCTCGTCGACGACTGGATCAAGGTGCACCGCCAGCGCAGTCTCGGCCTCAACAAGCGGGCCAAAGCCGCGAGCCAGTTGGTCATCGCCCTGGCGTTCGCGATCATCTGCGTCACTTGGCTCCGGGTCGACACCCACCTCTCTTTCACCCGTTACAACTCTCTCGGTGTAAATCTGGGGAAGGTCGGCTGGGTGATCTTTGCCGTACTGATGATCGTCGGTTTCAGCAACGCAGTGAACCTCACCGACGGATTGGACGGGTTGGCGGCCGGGTCGTCGGTCTTCACGTTCGCGACCTTCACCATCATCGGCTTCTATCAGTTCAAGCACTTGAACATCTACCGGAACCCGGCCGCCCTCGACGAAGCGGTCCTGGCTGCCGCGCTGGTGGGCGGCTGTGCCGGCTTCCTCTGGTTCAACGCCGCCCCGGCCCGGATATTCATGGGCGATACCGGGTCGCTCGGGATCGGCACCGGCATTGCCACGCTGGCGCTGCTGGAGAACGTGGACCTGCTTCTCTTCCTCGTCGGCGGTCTTTACGTCCTGGAGACCTTGTCGGTGATCTTGCAGGTGGGCAGCTTCCGGTTGTTTCGGCGCCGGGTCTTCCGTATGGCTCCAATCCACCATCATTTCGAGCTCGCCGGCTGGCCCGAGACGACGGTGATAATCCGTTTCTGGATCCTGGCGGGCGTCTTCACGGCGTTGTCACTCGGGGTCTTCTACGCCGACTTTCTCTCCAAAGGTGGTACCGGGTGAGTGGGCGCCGGGTGATCGTCGTCGGGTTTGGCCTGACCGGCCGGGCTGTCGCCAGAGAGCTGGTGGCCGCGGGTGACGCTGTCACGGTGCTCGATGACCAACCGACTGCCGAGGCTCGGGAGGCGGGAAGGTCGCTCGGCCTTTCAATCGAGCCGATGCCGGCCGGAGCGGCCCTCGAACGGCTGATCGCGGGAGCCGAAGCGGTCATTCCCAGTCCAGGGGTGCCCGTGGGTCATCCGATCTTCGAGGCGGCCAGACGGGCGGGCGTTCCGGTGCGGGCCGAGATCGAACTGGCCGCGCGTCTGTGCGCGGGCCGTGGAGCCCCCCGCCTCCTCGCCATCACCGGCACCAACGGAAAGACCACCGTGACCACCCTGGTGACGAACATGCTGAACCGCTCCGGCCGGCGGGCGATAGCGGCCGGGAATATCGGGGTGCCCATGATCGAAGCCGTGCGATCGGACGTCGACGTGGTGGTGGCGGAGGTTTCGTCTTTCCAGCTCCAGATGACCGAGCGGTTCCATCCTGAGGTGAGCTGCTGGCTCAACCTGGCCGCGGATCACCTGGACTGGCACCCCTCGCCGGACCACTACGCCGCGGCCAAGGCGAAGGTCTGGGCCAACCAGGGACCGGGTGACTCCGCGGTGTACAACATCGATGACCCGGTGGTGCGGGCCGAGGCCGACCGGATCCCGCCCGGAGTCGAGAGAGTCCAGTTCTCGACCCGGACCACCGCGGCCTACTCGGTGAAAGGTGACCGTCTGCTGGGCCCGCACGGCCTGGGCCTGCTGTCGACTGCCGACCTGCCTCGGGCGCTGCCCCACGATGTGGCCAACTCGCTGGCTGCCGCCGCGGTGGCCCTGGCGGCGGGAGCGACGGTTGAAGGCTGCCGGGCCGGCCTGACATCGACTCTTCCCCTCCCTCACCGGGTCAGTTTCGTCGCCGAGAGCGGCGGGGTCGCCTGGTATGACGATTCGAAGGCCACCACCCCGGCGTCAGTGCTGGCTGCTGTGGCTGGGTTTCCTTCGGTGGTGCTCATAGCTGGAGGTCGCAACAAGGGACTCGACCTCGAAGCTCTCTCTGCCGCGGCCCCGCCGGTCAGGGCGGTGGTCGCCATCGGAGAAGCGTCCGGCGAGATCGTGCAGGCCTTCGGGCGGGCGGTTCCGGTTAGGACTGCGGCCAACATGACCGCCGCCGTCGAAGCGGCCCGGGCCCTGGCCCGGGCAGGGGACGCCGTGTTGCTGTCCCCTGGATGCGCCAGCTTCGACTGGTACTCGTCGTATTCGGCACGCGGCGATGACTTCGTGGCCATCGTCAAAAAGACGTTGGAGAAAGGGGAAGGCAAGTGCTGACAACCGGTGCACGTCCGGACGCAACCCGGCTCGCTTCCGAACCAAATCCCAGGCGACCCGTTCATCTCCCACGGTCGAACAAGCCGGGCGGCAGCTTCTGGGTGCTGTTGTTCCTGGTGGCCATCCTCTGTCTCATCGGGGTGGTCATGGTTTTGTCCGCCTCGTCGATCCTGAGCCTGCAGCAGTTCGGTTCGCCGTGGCACTTCTTTGCCCGCCAGGTGGTGTGGCTGGTCGTCGGGTCGGTCGGGTTCTTGCTGGCGCTCCGTATCGACCACGAACGCTGGAGAGCGCCGGCCCGAGCGCTGATGTACTTGACCATCGGGCTTCTGTTCGCGGTACTGGTACCCGGTGTCGGTGTCAGCTCAGGCGGTGCATCCCGGTGGATCGGCACGTCATCCATCCAGCTTCAACCCTCCGAGCTGGCGAAGATGGCCCTGGTCCTTTTTGCAGCCGATGTGCTTGACCGGCGTTCTGGTCGAGATTGGAAGTATCGCAGCGGACCGGTGCTGGCCGTCGTAGTCCTTCTCATCGCCCTCGTCATGGCTCAGCCCGACATGGGAACGACCATGGTCCTCGTGTGCATCGCCGCCGCCATGTTGTTCACGGCCGGCATGCCGATCAAACCCATGCTCGGACTCGCCGGCGTTGGCGTCGTAGTCAGTTACCTGCTGGCGAAGGCGGCCCCGTACAGGTGGCGGCGGATCACCGCCTTCCTCAATCCGTTCAAGAATGCGTCCAATGCGGGTTATCAAGAGGTGCAGGCGCTCCTGGCCCAGGCCCACGGTCACATACTCGGTGACGGGTTGGGGTCGAGTGTCGCCAGTTACGGTTTCCTCCCCAACGCCCAGACCGACTTCATATTCGCCATCATCGCCGAGGAAACCGGCCTGGTGGGCGGCGTGCTCTTGAGCGGCTTGTTCGTCACCCTCGGGTTGGTCGGGACCCGGGTGGCGTGCCGGGCGCCATCGCGGTACGCGGCCCTGGTGGCGTCTGGTATCACCGCCTGGCTCGTGGGTCAGGCCGTCATCAACATCGGGGCCGTAGTCGATCTCCTTCCGGTGACCGGGGTGCCCCTGCCCTTCGTTTCTTTCGGCGGCTCCTCCCTGGTGATCGCCCTTTTCGCCGCAGGAATGCTGGCGAACATCGCCAAGAGGGCGTGAGATTGCGGCGTTCCACGGCGGAGCCCAGAGATGGCACGTGGGCGGTCATCGCCGGTGGCGGCACCGGCGGCCATGTCGTCCCTGCCGTCGCGATAGGCCGGGCGTTGGTGGAGCGGGGCCATGGCGTCGAATCCATCATGTTCGTCGGGTCGAAGCGAGGGATAGAACGCCGATTGGTTCCCGCCGCGGGCTTTCGGATCGTCCTGCTTCCGGGCCGCGGCATTGCCCGGCGGCTCACCTGGGACAATGTGGGTGCCGTCTTGGGGCTTCTCGCTGCGGTCGTCCGCGCCGTGGTGCTGATTGGCAATCAGCGCCCCGCTGTGGTGATCAGCGTCGGCGGCTACGCCGGCGTTCCCTGCTCCCTGGCCGCGGTCCTGTGGCGGGTTCCCCTGATCGTGGCCGAGCAGAACGCTGCCCCCGGCCTGGCCAACCGGATCACCGGACGATTTGCCTCCGCCTGTGCCGTGTCGTTCCCCGGAACTCCACTCCCGCGCGCCGTGATGACCGGAAACCCGGTGCGGCCCGAGCTCCTAGGGGTCGAACGCTCATGCGAGGCGGGCGCGGCGGCGCGAGCTGAGCTTGGTTTGCCCTCGAGCGCACTCGTAGTGGTCGCGGCAGGCGGGTCCCTGGGAGCCCGACGGATCAACGAGGCGGTCCTCGGGCTGGCGTCCGCCTGGTCGGAGCGTTCAGGGGTGGCCATTCACCACGTGGTCGGGGAGCGGGACTGGGCATCGTTCTCGGCCCGGTCCCCGACCTTGCCGCCGGGAGGCCTCGTTTACCGCCAGGTCAGGTTCGAGGACCGGATGGACCTGGTTCTTGCCGCCGCCGATGTAGCCGTCCAGCGAGCGGGAGCGAGCACCGTGTCCGAATTGGCGGTGGCAGGCCTTCCTTCCATCCTCATTCCCCTCCCAGGGGCCCCGAACGATCATCAGACCGCCAACGCTCGCCGCTTCGCCGAGGCCGGGGCGGCCGTGCTGATCCCGGACGCCGAGCTGGACCCGCTCCGCCTGGGGGCGGAGCTGGACGGTCTGCTCGGCGATGAGTCCCGCCGCCGCAAGATGAGTGACGAGGCCCGGGCTCTGGCTCATCCTGGGGCCGCCGCGGCGGTGGCATCGCTCGCGGAGGAACATGCCCGTGGCTGAACCCGCCTCGTCTCGCTACCCGGACTTGAGCCGGGCTCGCCGGGTCCACTTGATCGGCGCGGGGGGCGCGGGCATGAACGCCATCGGAAGCGTCCTTCTGGCCATGGGTCACCGGGTGAGCGGCAGCGACGCCGTCGAATCGGCCGCTCTGACCCGCCTGTCCGGTCTGGGCGCGGAAGTTCATGTGGGGCATGAGGCCCGCTGGATCGGGGACGCCGACGTCGTGGCTCGATCCACGGCGATTCCGGACGGCAATGTGGAGGTCCAGGAGGCGGCGAGGCGAGGGCTGAGGGTCTGGCGGCGGTCCGAGCTGCTGGCGTCGGTGTGCGTCACTAGTCGAGTGGTGGCGGTATCAGGCACCCACGGCAAGACGAGCACGTCCTCGATGCTGGCTTTGGTGCTACGGGCCGCGGGGATGCATCCTTCCATGATCGTTGGCGGCGACGTCGCCGGGGTGGGCTCGGGTGCGGTCTGGGACGCCGCGGGCGAATGGCTGGTGGTCGAGGCCGACGAGAGCGACGGCACCTTCTTGGAGCTGGGGGCCGAGGCGGTGGTGGTGACGAGCGTGGAGCCGGACCACCTTGACTACTACGGGTCCGAGGAGGCGATGCGAGCTGCTTTCGTTCGCTTTGTCGGCGGCGCACCCGGACCCGCCGTCCTGTGCGCCGATGACCCCGGCGCCGCCGCTCTGGTCCGGATCGACCGGGTCGGAGCCCGGACCTACGGGCTGGCTGAGACCGCCGATGTGCGAATCGGCGACGTCGCTATCGGGGTTTCCGATTCTCGCTTCTCGCTGTCGACCCGGGATGGGCCGGTCGGCCGGGTGCACCTTCAGGTCCCCGGGTTGCTCTATGTGCGCAACGCCACCGCCGCCCTGACCATGGCTCATTCCCTCGGTGTCCCATGGGAGCTGGCGGTGGCCGGCGTGGAGGGCTACCGGGGGGTGGCCAGACGGTTCGAGCGGCGCGGCGCCCATGGTGGGGTCACCTTCATCGACGACTACGGGCACCTCCCCGGAGAGGTCTCGGCCACGCTCGCCGCCGCGCAAAGAGGTGGATGGGACCGGATCGTCGCCGTCTTCCAACCCCATCGCTACTCGAGAACCGAAGCACTGTGGCCGCAGTTCGCCGGGGCCTTCGCCGGCTCCGATGTGCTCGTGGTGACCGACGTGTACGGCGCCGGTGAACCACCCCGGCCGGGGATCACGGGCGAGCTGATCGCGAATGCGGTGAGGGAGGCCGGCTCTGGCATCGAGGTGCGCTACGCCCCGACCCTCGATGAGGCCGTCGCCCTGCTCGAACAGGAGCTCAGGGCCGGTGATTTGTGCCTGACCCTCGGGGCCGGGGACATCACAACGCTCCCGGACCGGTTGATGCCGACGGGCGAAGGCCGTGATTGACCGGGGGGTGGCGCCGGACCGCGGCCCGGGGGGCGCCGACCCGGCGGCGGTGGAGGCCGCACTCGGCGTGCTCGGGCCACTCGGGGATCGGGTGGTGCCGGGCGGGGCTCTGGGTCCGATGACCACCTACCGGGTCGGCGGTGCGGCCGCCGTGCTGGTAACCGCGGCCAGTTACCGGGAATTGTCGATCGTCGCTGACGCCGTGGTCGCCGGCGTTCTCCCGGTGCTGGTGCTGGGGCGAGGTTCCAATCTCCTGGTGGCCGAAGCCGGCTTCGGCGGGATCGCCGTCGTGCTCGACGGGGTGGAGTTCGGAGCCGTATCGGCCGATGGATCGTCGGTGCGAGCCGGTGGCGCCGTGCCCCTTCCGGCCTTGGCCCGCCAGACCGTGGAGCTAGGTCTCACCGGCCTGGAGTGGGCGGTCGGCGTCCCGGGATCGGTTGGTGGCGGGGTCCGCATGAACGCCGGCGGTCACGGTTCAGACGTTGCCCACTGTTTGATCTCGTGCCGGCTGGTCGACCTCACCCGCCGGGGTGGTCCCGTGACGACCCTGGTCAACCCGGAGCTCGACTTCCGATACCGCCATTCCTCGATCGGGACCGGGCAGATCGTCACCGAAGCCGTTTTCGCCCTGGCGCCGGGGGACCGGGAAACGGGCCGCCGCACCATCCGCCAAATCGTGCGCTGGAGGCGCGAGCATCAGCCGGGTGGGCAAAACGCCGGATCTGTCTTCACCA
This sequence comes from uncultured Acidimicrobiaceae bacterium, assembly GCA_963851245.1. GTDB lineage: Bacteria > Actinomycetota > Acidimicrobiia > Acidimicrobiales > Palsa-688 > CAWKOH01. Next base: position 158,586 of record CAWKOH010000003.1, read on the forward strand.
ATCCGCCCGACGACTCTGCCGGACGGCTCATCGACGCGGCCGGCCTGAAGGGTCGACGCTGGAGAACCGCCATGGTCTCGCCAAAGCATGCCAACTTCATCCAGGCCGACCCGGGTGGTTCCTCCGACGACGTCAAGGTGCTGATCGACCAGGTCCAGGCAGAGGTCTGTCGGTTTCACGGGATCCTTCTGAGTCCTGAAGTACGCATGATCGGGTTCTCATCTAACCCTCAAATTGAGGTTGAGGGTTCGGAGGGTGGCGATGGCTGATGTGATCCATAGGCCCCGCATCGACCCCCGCTTCGCGCAGCGCTGGACCGAGGTGCGTCGGGCCGAGGGCCGCCGTAGGTTGCGGATCCTGATAGGAGGGGGGTCACTGATCGTCGTGGCGCTCGTGGCCTTCGCCTCGCTCTACACACCGCTGTTCCGTGTCCGCCACGTCCGAATCAGCGTTTCCGGATCGGTGCCCGTCTCGGAGGTGCTGGCCGTGGCCGGCCTCAACCACCAGAAGCTGATGATCGACCTGAGTCCGGCGGCCATCGCCAGCAGACTGGACTCCGATCCACAGTTGGGAGGGGCCCGGGTGTCGAAACACTGGCCGGGCACGGTGACGATCCGGGTTTCGGCGCGCCTGCCACTCGCCAACGTGGCCCGGGCCGGCGGGGGATGGGCCACGGTCGACGCCACGGGACGGGTGCTGGCGGATCGGTCCGCTCCGGCTATGGGCCTTCCGGTGCTGCAGGGCGATGGGGTGGCACCGGCTCCCGGCCAGTGGATTACCGGCGGGCTCGGGCCGAGCGTGGTCCCGGGAACGAAAGCGGCGAAGGCCATCAACCTGAATGCGTCCTCCGACGGTGCCGACCTCCCCAGCGCCCCCGCCGCCGCTCTGGTGGTGCTCGAAGTCCTGCCGGCCCAATTGCCGTCCGAGGTGGTGACGGTGACGGTGGGAGCGAAGGGGGTGTCGCTGGCGGTGCTGCCGGTCAACGTGGCGGCCGGCTCCATCGCGGTCGACCTCGGGGACGAGTCCCAGCTCGGCCAGAAGATGGCCGCCCTCGATGCTGTGCTGACCGAGACCAGCCTGGCCAACGTGACGTCGATCGATCTGACCGTCCCTGACCGCCCAGCAGTCTTGACGGCGCGCTAGAGCGGCGGGTACTGTCTCAACCCACGCCGGAGGTTGACATAAATCTCTACTTCAAGTCAAGACTTTGTGGAAGAGATTTTCGGGAGGATCCGCGGATCTGGCCGTACGACGTGGCACGCTCTGGTCGTTGTTTCCCTCCAAGGTCACAAGGGGCTGATCGTGGCCAACCGATTTGGACAACAATCGATAGCTATCCATAGGCAGGGCAGGGAGACATCTGTCCTGGCGAAGCCCCCGGGAGGGTCCTGATGGCCGGTACCGCCCAGAACTACATCGCCGTTATAAAAGTCGTCGGTATCGGCGGAGGCGGTGTCAACGCGGTCAACCGCATGATCGACGCCGGCCTGAAGGGCGTGGAGTTCATTGCCATCAACACCGACGCCCAGGCTCTGCTGATGAGCGACGCCGACGTGAAGCTGGACATCGGCCGCCAGCTGACCCGCGGGCTGGGGGCGGGCAGCGACCCGGAGGTCGGTCGGGCGGCCGCCGAGGAGCACCGGGAAGAGATTGAGGAGGTGCTCAAAGGGGCAGATATGGTCTTCATCACCGCTGGGAAGGGTGGCGGCACCGGCACGGGCGGAGCCCCGGTGGTCGCCGAGGTGGCCAAGTCGCTAGGCGCTCTGACCATCGGTGTCGTCACCCGCCCCTTCGGCTTCGAAGGCCGGCGCCGGTCCGTTCAGGCGGAGTCGGGCATCCAGAAGCTCAAGGAGAAGGTGGACACTCTCATCGTCATCCCCAATGACCGCCTCCTCACGGTTTCGAATGACAAGACCTCGATGGTGAACGCGTTCAAGATGGCCGACGAGGTCCTCCTCCAGGGCGTGCAGGGCATCACGGACCTGATAACGACGCCTGGTCTGATCAACACCGACTTCGCGGACGTCAAGATGATCATGAGCAATGCCGGGACGGCCATCATGGGTATCGGCACCGCCTCGGGCGACACCCGGGCTGTGACCGCCGCCAAGCTGGCGATCACCTCGCCCCTGCTCGAGGCGTCGATCGAAGGAGCCCGGGGCATTCTGCTCAACATCGCCGGCGGAAGCGATCTTGGCTTGTTCGAGGTCAACGAGGCCGCGGAGATCATCCACGGAGTGGCTCACCCCGACGCCAACATCATCTTCGGTCAGGTTATCGACGACTCGATGGGCGACGAGGTCAGGGTGACGGTGATCGCAGCCGGGTTCGAGCGATGGGACGATCAAGCCGACCGGGAAAGGGCGACGTCCGGCGGGATCGGGTTGCTGGCCACTGAGCGTGAGCTACGCGAGGAGGATGAGGAGCTCGGTCTGGTCAGCGACGAGTTCGACGTGCCCGATTTCCTCAAGTAGCGATGATCGCCGGGGTCGCTCCGTACCCGGCCGAGTGGGCGATGGCCGGCGCAGCCCGGGTCTGCAGCACCGGTTGGGCCCAAGGCGATCTGGCCGGAGGCGGGCCGACCGTCGAAGCCAGGCGCCGGGCTGTGGTCGATCTGCCCTGGACCGTGTTGAAGCAGGTGCACGGGGCTCGGGTCGTGGTCGTCGAGAGCCCGGGGGGCGCCAGCGGTGAGGCGGCTGACGCCGCGGTCACCGTGGCGGCCGGAACAGCGTTGGCGGTCCTGACCGCTGACTGCGCCCCCGTCGCCATGGCCAGCCCCGAAGGGGTGCTAAGTATTGCTCACGCCGGATGGCGGGGCCTCCGGGCGGGCGTCATCGAGTCCACAGTTCAGGCCATGCGCCGCCTCGGAGCCACGAGGGTCGAGGCCGTGCTGGGCCCGTGTATCCACCGTTGTTGCTACACCTTCAGCGAGGAGGATCTGGCGGAGGTGGCGTCGCGGCTCGGTCCTCAAGTTCGTGCGGTCGATGCGAGCGGCCGGCCCGCCCTCGACCTACCGGCTGGAGTCAGGTCGGCCCTGCACGCCTCCGGCGCCACCCTCATCGACGATGCGTCGATCTGCACCGGTTGCTCGGGCCGGCACTGGTCCTGGCGGTCGGACCGGACACCGAGACGCCAGGCGATGGTGGTGTGGCGGTCGTGACCGCTTGCGAGGCCGATACCGTCGCCTCGAGGCTGGAGGGAGTTCGTCGCAGGGTCGCCCACGCCGGCGGCGACCCCGAGGCGGTGCGGATCGTAGCCGTAACCAAAGGCTTCGGCCCGGAGGCGGTTGATGCGGCGGTGACCGCGGGCTTGCGCGACGTCGGCGAAAACTACGCCCAGGAGTTGGTGGCCAAAGCGGAGAGCGGAACGGCTGAGGCCAGATGGCACTTCTTGGGCCCGGTCCAGCGGAACAAGGTCCGGCGGCTGGCGCCGGTCGTACGGACCTGGCACGCCATCGACCGCATCGCCGCCGCGGAAAGCGTTGCCGAGGCCAGCCCCGGGGCCGAGATGATGGTTCAGGTCAACGTGATCGGATCGTCATCGAAGCCCGGGTGCCGTCCGGCAGATGTCGACGACCTGGTGGCGCGGTGCCGACGGCTGCCTCTCGATGTCAGCGGTCTCATGGCGATTGGTCCGGCCGGGGACGTCGAGGGAACTCGGAAGTGCTTTCGCTGGCTGGCCGATCGGGCCCGCCAACTCGGCCTGCGAGAGTTGTCCATGGGAATGAGCGACGATTACGAGATTGCGATTGCCGAGGGTGCGACCACGCTCCGTTTGGGACGAGTCATCTTTGGTCCCCGACCGGGGCGGGCGACGGTGCAACGATAGGCTCGGGTTACTGGGAGGCATCTATGGCATCAGGGATTCTGCACAAAGCGATGGTGTACCTGGGGCTCACCGACGACGAGTACGAGGACTACGAGTACGAGGACGCCGCTCCGCAGCCGGGCTCCGCCCGGCGTTACGCCGAGCCTTCTGATGCCTCTGGGTCGGTTTCGGCCGTCCGTCCGGTCACGCGAGAAGCAGGTGACCCGTCCAACGGGGTGACGGTGACGCCTCGACCGGCTGTGGTGCGACCGATTACGCCGATGCACGGGGCCAAGGTGCATGTAGTCGCCCCCTCGAGATTTGCGGACGCCCAGGAGATCGGTGATCGGTTCAAGAACGGCCAGCCGGTCATTGTCAACCTCCAGGCCAACGACAGGGAGCTAGCCCGCCGGATGATCGACTTCTGCAGCGGGGTGACATACGCGTTGTCAGGCAGCATGGACAAAGTCGCCGATCAGGTATTTCTTCTCACCCCGTCCAACGTCGAGGTGTCAGCCGAGGAGAAGAGGAGGCTCCAGGAGCGGGGCTACCGGTCCTGACCGTCGACCCGTGAGCTTCCATGGGAGCAATCCCTTATACGACCTCGGCCAGATCTATCTGCTCATCATGCTCGTACGAGCCGTGCTGAGCTGGTTCCCCTACAGCCACGATTCCCCACTGAACCCGGTCCGCCGGGTGGTGTTCACCCTGACCGAGCCGGTCCTGGCCCCGTTTCGCCGGATAATTCCGCCTGTGGGGATGCTCGACCTGTCCTTCCTGGTCGCATTCATCGTCGTGTATCTGGTCGTCAACTTCGTCTTTGCCCGCATACCGATTTGAGCTGGCGAAGCCATCTGGGTCGGGGTACGCGAGGGCCCATTCGGGCCGAAGTACCATAGGGCCATGGAGGTCTCCCCGAAGGCGCTGCGTGAGGTCGAGTTTCGCGAGAAGATGCGCGGCTATCACCCCGAGGACGTCGATCAGTTCCTCGAACAGGTCGCCGCCGGGATCGAGGTCCTGCAGGATCGGCTCCGGCAGGCCGTCGACCGAGCCCAGCGGGCGGAAGCCGCTGCGGCCGAAGCCGGCGGCACCGACGACACCCTCCGTAAGACGCTCGTGCTCGCCCAGCGCACCGCCGATCTGGCGGTGCAAGAGGCACGCGAACAGGCCTCACGCATCCTCGCCAGCGCCGAGCAACAAGCTCAGGCCATCCTGGCCGAAGCGGAGGAAAGGGGTCGGGAGACGCTCGAGGACACTATCGCCGAGTGCAAAGCGGAGTTGAGCCGGCTCGAATCGTCGCGGGCCCAAGCCCAGCAAGACGTCGAGAGCCTCCAGCGCTGGCTGGACGAGCACAAAGCCCATCTGCACGCCTCCCTGTCCGAAGCCGTGGCCGCGGTCGAGCGGATCGGGGTCCTGTGGCCGGCTCCGAGCACCCGCCCGCTCGACACCGGGCGCGCCCCGATAGGTACGACCCCGTCGACGGTGCCGCCGGGCGTGGTGGCATCCCCCGTCTCGGACCCGAGCGGGCCAGGTGTGTCCATAGGATCGGTAACCCCGATGTCCCCCGGGCCCGGGCCCGAGCAACCCGAGCCCGAGACGCTTATGTGGGCCCCCGGGGAAGTCGAACGCGTTCGGCCGGCGAAGGCCCGTCCGGGTACGAGGCTGGCTCCGCCGGGGAGCAGGGTGCCCCGCCGCGAGCCCCTCAGTCCCGGGCCGAGTCGGCGGCGTCGGCCTCCGGTCTGGGATCGGACGAGCAAGCGCTCGATGATTTCTTCGACGACAACGATGAGTTCGGCGACGAGCGTCGCTTCGGGGGCAGGCTTCGCCGGCGGCGTTAGCCGGCACTGTCGACCCGGGCCGGATCAATCACCTGCGGATTTCGCGATCCGTATCGACACGGGGGTGCCGTCAGCCAGTTCGGTGCGGTGCCAACCCTCCCCGCGGTTCTCCCTGGCCCACAGCATCTTGACGGCCAAGACCTGCTCGGCGATCCAGTCGTGGTGGGCATCCCAGGCTGCCTTGGCATCGGGGCCACCGGAGACCTCCAGCACGATCCGGTCGGTGACCTGAAACCCAGCATCGCGCCTCATTTGCTGGACCTCGCGTACTAGGTCCCGGCTGCGCCCCTCGACAGCCAGATCCGCGGTGACCTCGGTGTCCACCACCACGACCAAGGCGTCTCCCCCGAGCGCTCTGGTGGTGGCTTCGTTCACCGGGGTGACCAGCATCTCGAACTCGCCGGCTAGAAGGACGCTGTCACCGACCCGCGCCTGCCCCCCGTCCATCAGCTCCCAGTCTCCTCTCTTGGCCGCCGCGGCTGCCGCCTGGATCGCTGGCCCCAGCCGAGGGGCCGCCACCTTGAAGTTGACCGTCAACCGGCTCGACGCGAACCTTTCGGGGTCGGCCTCCAGTGAGACCGTCCGGACATTGACCTCGTCCTCGATAAGTGCTCGGAAAGGAGCCAGGCGGTCGGTCCCGGGCCCGGCCACTGTGAGGGAGTTGAGGGGCAGGCGGGCCCGCAGGCCATTGGCCTTGCGGACCGAGTGGGCCGCTGAGCACACCTCCCTCACCATGTCCATGTCCGAGATGAGCTCCGGGTCGGCCGGGAGCGACGCCGGGTCCGGCCAGTCGGCGAGGTGGATGGACTCCGACTCCTCGGCACGCGTAAGGCCCTGCCAGATCGACTCCGCTACCAGCGGCAGAAGGGGGGCGGCGGCCCGGCACAGCACCTCCAGCACGGTGCCGAGGGTGTCGAAGGCGTCCTGCGTAAGGCTCTCATTTTCTTCGCCGGTCCCCCAGAACCGATCGCGGCTGCGTCGGATGTACCAGTTGGTGAGGACGTCGAGGAACCCTTCGATGGCGCCGCAAGCGGCCGACAGGTCGTACCGATCCATCGCCTCGCTCGTGGCTTCGACCACTTGTCGCAACTTCGCCAGCACGTACCGGTCCAGAGTCCCGTCCGCCGTGGTCTGTCCCAGGCGGGCCACCCGGCCGTCGGCGTTGGCGTACAGGGAGAAGAAGTACCAGGCGTTCCACAACGGGAGCAGGGCGGAGCGGGCCGCGCCCCTGATGCCCTTTTCGTCGGCGACCATGTCGCCGCCGCGCAGCACCGGCGACGACATGAGGAACCAGCGCATGGCGTCGGCGCCGTGCATCTCGAACATGGCTTCGGGATCGGGGTAGTTGCGCAATCGCTTGGACATCTTCTGGCCGTCGTCGCCGAGGAGGATCCCGTGCGTCAGGCACCTCTTGAATGCCGGGCGATCGAACAGCGCCACCGCCAGCACGTGGAGCGTGTAGAACCAGCCCCGGGTCTGGCCGATGTACTCGACGATGAAGTCGCCCGGAAAATGATCCTCGAACCACTCTCGGTTCTCGAACGGGTAGTGCACCTGGGCGAAGGGCATGGAACCGGACTCGAACCAGCAGTCGAGGACATCGGTGACGCGCCGCATCGTCGACTGCCCGGTCGGGTCGTCGGGGTTGGGGCGGGTGAGCTCGTCGACAGCCGGGCGATGCAGATCGGTGGGACGCACGCCGAAGTCCCGCTCCAACTCGTCGAGGCTCCCGTAGACATCCATCCTCGGGTAACGAGGATCGTCGCTCTTCCATACCGGGATAGGCGATCCCCAGTAGCGGTTGCGAGAGATGGACCAGTCCCGGGCGTTCTCGAGCCACTTGCCGAACGACCCGTCCCGGACGTGCTCCGGTATCCATGTGATCGCCTGGTTGCAGTCAAGGAGCCGGTCCTTGATAGCCGTGACCTTCACGAACCATGACGTGACAGCCCGGTAGACGAGGGGCGTGTCCGTACGCCAGCAGTGGGGGTAGGAATGCACGTAGGAGTCTGAACGGATCAAAGCACCCTGATGTCGCAAGGCCCTGATGACCGGCTGGTTGGCTTCGAAGACCTGCAGCCCCTCGAAATCGGGCACCTCCGACGTGAAGCGGGTCCGGTCGTCGACCGGGCACACCACCGGGATGCCCGCCGCCGCGCAGACGATCTGGTCGTCCTCACCGAACCCGGGAGCCAGGTGGACAACCCCGCTACCTTCCGCGGTCGTGACGAAGTCCGCAGAGAGCACGACGAAGGCGTTCTCCACCGACTCGAAGTAGGGGAAGAGGGGCCGGTACCGGCGACCCACCAGATCCCGCCCGGCGATCGTTCCCATCACCGTGGCGCCCTCCAGCTGCTTCTCGTAACCGGCCACGGTGTCGGCGCCGAGGAGGAAGCGGGTGCCGTCCCGCTCGAACACGGTGTAGGCAACCTCCGGCCCCACGGCCAGGGCCAGATTGGACGGCAGGGTCCAGGGTGTCGTCGTCCAGACCCATACCTGGGTGGCGCCGGCGACCACCTCGGGTCCTGTCGTGGAAGGCTCGAGGGTGAAGGCCACAGTGACGGCCGGGTCCTGGCGGTCCCGGTAGGCGTCGTCCTGGCGCGTCTCGGAATTGGAGAGTGGTGTTTCGCACTCCCAGCAATAAGGGAGGACCCGATAGTCCTCGTACATGAGGCCCTGTTCCCAGAGCCGCTTGATGGCCCACATGACGCTCTCCATATAGGAGAGATCCATCGTCTTGTAGTCGTTGGCAAAGTCCACCCACCGCGCCTGACGGGTTACATAACGCTCCCATTCCTGCGTGTAGCGCAGGACCGAAGTGCGGCAATAGTCGTTGAACCGGCCGATCCCGAACTCGGTGATGGGGCCGCGCCCGGATACTCCCAGCTCCTTCTCGGCCTCGGTCTCCGCCGGCAGGCCATGGCAATCCCATCCGAAGCGGCGCTCTACCCGCTGCCCCCTCATGGTGCGGTACCTGGGCACGACGTCCTTCACGTATCCCGTCAAGAGGTGGCCGTAGTGCGGCAGGCCGTTGGCAAAGGGAGGACCGTCGTAGAACACGAACTCGTCATCGGCGGGCCGCGCTTCCACCGACCGCCGGAACGTGTCGTGCTTCGCCCAGGACTCCAGGACGTCCAGCTCGATCCGGGGGAACCGGGGCGAAGCGGGAACGTTCGGGTAGGCGGAGTCGGAACCGGCAGCCATCCCACCAAGATACGGGGGAACAAGGACAGCCCTCGCGGTGTTTCGCTGTCAGTTAGTTGGAGCCCTGGTGATGCTAGCGTTCCAGGCTCCCCGATGAACCTGGCCCAGGACCACACCCTCAGGTACGACGAGATGCCTAGAAAAGCAACCACATCCCCCTCCCAGACCGTGGCCAACGCCGCCGAGAAGGCCCCGGTGAAAAGCCCGCCGCCGGCCGACGGCAGGGCGAAGTCAGCTGGGCCCAAGGCCTCCGCCCCGCCCAAAAGCGCGGCCAAGAAGGCGCCGGCGAAGAAGGCGCCTGCAGCAGCCAAGACCGCCACTAAGGCTGCGGGTGCGGCCAAGGCCCCGGCCGCGGCCAAGGCGCCGGTTGCCACGAGCGCCCCGAAAGCCAAGGCCAAGGCCGAGCGGACGGAGTTCCTCGGCCAACAGCGCCAGTTGCTTCTGGACGAGCGGTCCAGCTATGTCGAATCGGCGGCGGCTCTGAAGGCCCAAGCCGACTCGCTGGCCCTGGAGCACGAGCCGGGCGATGTCCAGTTCGACGAGGAGGGCGGGGAAGGCGGTACCGCCAACGTCGACCGCGAGATGGATCTCCACCTTTCGGCCCAGGCCCGGGCCACTGTGCTCGAGATCGATCGAGCTCTGGCCAAGATCGAAGACGGGGCCTATGGGCTTTGCGAGCAATGCGGTGACCTCATACCGGAACCCCGCCTGCAAGCCCTGCCCCACGCGGCGCTGTGCGTGTCGTGCAAGAGCGGCGGCCTCTCGTCCCGGCGCTGACCCCTGACATGCGGCTGAAGAGCCGCCGCTTGGTCATCCCGGTCGTGGCCGCCATCGTGATCGCGGTCGATCAGATCACCAAGACCTGGGCTCTTCACCACACCGATCCGGCCCGCCACGTGCTGGGGCCGATCAATCTGGTGCTCACCTTCAACAGCGGCGCCGCCTTCAGTCTGGGCGGCGGGGTCACCCCGATCATCGAGACCATCGCGGTGGCGTTGGTGATATGGCTCGCGGCTGTCAGCCGGCGGGCTACCCGGTCGGGATCTCTGGCTGTCTCGGTCGGACTGGGCCTCCTGCTCGGCGGGGCGCTGGGAAACCTCGTCGACCGGTTATTCCGTCACCATCACAGCGCGGTGATCGACTTCATCCAGGCCGTCAGCTGGTGGCCAGTGTTCAACGTCGCCGACGCCTCGATCGTGGTCGGTGTGGTGGTACTGGCCCTGGCCTACGCCACCGGGTCGGGCCGCCGTGAATGAAGACTGGAAGGTTCCGGCGGCCCTTGACGGAGAGCGGGTCGACCGGGTCCTGGCCCTGATCACCGGGCTCAGCCGCCGCGACGTGAACCGGATGATCGATGGGGGGCAAGTGAGGCTCGAGGGCCAGCCGGTGTCCTCACGAAGCCGGCGGGTCCGCAGCGGGGAGCGGCTTGGGGTTGAAGGCCCGGTCGAGGCCGCCGCCCCGCCCGTGCTCGCCGCCGACCCGTCCGTTCCTGTGACCGTCGTGTGGTGTGACGACGACGTCATCGTGGTCGACAAGCCGGCCGGCGTCGTCGTCCACCCCGGCGCCGGTCACCTGAGCGCGACGTTGGTCCACGGGCTGCTGGCCCGGTTCCCGGAGCTGGCCGCCATCGAGGATCCGTCCGGCCCCACCGGATCGGGGCCGCGACCGGGAATCGTCCACCGGCTCGACAAAGGGACGTCGGGACTCATGGTCGTGGCCAGGTCCCCGGCGGCGCGGGTGGCATTGGTGCGCCAACTGGCCCGCCGGGAGGTCGGCCGAGATTACGCCACGCTGGTCGTCGGGTCGGTCGAGTCCGACGCCGGCCTGGTGGATGCCCCCTTGGGCCGCCACCACTCCGATCCCACCCGTATGCGAGTGCAGACCGGCGGGCGGGACGCCCGCACCCGCTACGAGGTGCAGGGCCGGTTCGACGAACCCGTGCCTACCAGCCTCCTGCGCTGCCGGCTGGAGACGGGCCGTACCCACCAGATACGGGTGCACCTGGCATCGATAGGCCACCCGGTGATCGGGGACGACCGATACGGCTCCCGCCGCCAGGTCTGGTCGCCGCTGCCGCCCGGACGCCCGTTCCTCCACGCCACCGAGCTCAACTTCGACCACCCGGGCACGGGCCGGAGGATGCGGTTCTCGTCACCTCTCCCCGACGACCTTCAGGCCGTGCTTCGGACGATCAGCCACGGCCAGACGCCAGGCGAGCCAGGGCGTTGAGAGCGGCGGCGGCCACCGGGCTGCCCCCCCTCGGACCCCGGTTGGTGACACTCAAGTCCCTTAGACCCGAAGTCCAGAGCCCCTCTTTGGCCTCGGCCGCCCCGACGTAGCCGACGGGGAGACCGATCACCACCGCCGGTCGGAGAGTCCCCGCCCTATGCAAGCCGACCAGTCGGGCCAGCGCCGTCGGCGCATTGCCGATCACCCAGATGGCCCCGTCTGGATGTTCGCCGGCTGCCGCCTCGATGGCCACAGCCGAGCGAGTGCCGGGAAACGGGGGGGGTGGGACGCGATCCAGGTAGCACAGCACGTTCGTCATAGACGCGACCTGCGCCACGCCGGCGGCCACCATCTTGGAGTCACACACGACCGGGGCCGAACCTCTCAAGGCCTGAATGGCGGCCCCTACCGCCTCTGCACCGATCAGGGCGGACTCCGCGAAGGATTCATCGGCGGTGGCGTGGATCATCCGGGCGACGACCTGACGCGGTCCCTCCGCCCATCCCGACAGATCCACGCGTGAGGCCATGATCGAGTAGGACTGGGCCTCGATCGGGTGGCGGGGCCGTTGCGTCACCGCATCCTGCTTTCCGGGCCGGGCCTCGGTGCGTGTATAGCGTTCGCCGGACATATCTCGATGCAGGACCAGCAGTCGATGCACCTATGGTCGAGCACCCGAGGCAGGCGCGGGGCGGTGAGCAACGCCCCGGTGGGGCAGGTGGCCAGGCAGGCGCCGCACGCGGTGCAATCGGAGGTGATGGAGACGGTCATCTTTCTGCTCGGTAGCCGCGCCGCGTGACCATCCGGGACCCTATCCAGCGGGTGCGGCTGGAGCCGATCACCACCAGCGCCAGCATGCCGGCCTCAGATGGTTCCAGCGTCGAGACGGTGCTCCGTACGAGCCGTTGGTCAGCACGTCCGATATCGGTCAGCACCGCCGCAGGGGTGTCGGGCGGGCGATACCGGCGGAGGAGGTCCAGCGCATCGGAGAGTTGGGTGGAGCGGCGATTCGACCGAGGGTTGTACAACGAAACGACGAAGTCGCCTTCGGCCACGGCCTGTATCCGACGGTAAATCTCCTCCCAAGGCGTCAGAAGGTCAGACAGCGACACCGAGGCGTGGTCATGCCCCAGAGGGGCCCCGAGCAGTGCCGCCCCGCTGAGGGCGGCCGTGATGCCGGGCACAATCGTGACGGGGGGATCGCCCGCGGCCGGAGCTAGCTCGCAGACCAGTGCGGCCATGGCGTATACGCCCGGGTCGCCCGAGCACACCAGCGCCACTGACGAACCGGCGGCCGCCTGCTCCAGGGCCTCCCGGCACCGTTCCTGCTCGGCTCCGATGGGGTAGCGAATGACGACCTGGCCGGGTGTGATCAGGTCGGACGCCAGCTCGACGTAGCGCTGGTAGCCCATCACCACCTGGGCGTGTCTTACGGCGGCGGCCGCTTCCAGGGTCCGAGCACCGGGCCGGCCTGGCCCCAGGCCCACCACGGCCAGATGGCCGGCCGGGCGGGCCCGTCGGGCTACGGCGACGGTCGAGTCCTCGGACACCTGCTTGCTCACCGCGAGAGTCGATCCGGGACCCGCGGCCAGGAGAGCGGCAGCCTCTGCTACCGAAGGCGTTCCCACCACCTTCGCCACTACTCCGCTCGGGTTGGGGACGGCGCGGTCCTTGGCGACCGCGGCGAGGGCGGATGCGCTGAATCCGGTCAAGGGAACTCCCAGGCGGTCAGCCAGCCGGACGATCGCCGGCTCGCTCAACTTGCGATCAATCGTCGCCACTGCGGCCACGGCCGTCAGCGCCAGCCCCGCTTGGCGCAAGGCGGCGGCCGCGAGACGCCACAGGCGGTCCGGGTCAGCTCCGGTGCTGGAACCGGCTCCCAGGAGAACGGATCCCGGCCGGAGCAGCACTTCCCCGGGTCGCGGGGGCCGGGCCTCGTCCGTGATCGTCACAACGCCGCTCCCGCGCCCGCTTTGAGATCCCGCCGGAAGCACTCCCGGTATGGGCCATCCCTCCGGTCCCATGTCGACCGCGATCCGGGGGGCCTCACCATCCAGCCACCGTCTGGCGACGGAAGCCAGGTCGCCCTCGGCCCGGTACCCGGGCAGGTCGTCTAAAGCGGGTAGACCGGCCCCGTCCGTCGCGGTGGTAATCACAGGCGTGGCTCCGAGAACGGACGCCACCTCAGCCGCGAGGGCGTTGGCCCCGGCGGTATGGCCGCCGGCCAGGGCGATGGCGTATCTCGACCCATCATCGACCGAAACAACGGCCGGGTCGGTGGCCTTGTCCGACAGGAGGGCGCCCACTGCCCTGACCGCGATGCCGGTCGCCCCGATCAGCACCAGCCCGTCGACCTCGTGCCACACCTCACGGACCGTTTCGACGAGTGAGCCGGGGCGGTGTTCGTAAGGAAGGCGGCGGCCGACAGCAGCTCCGGCGGCCGTGACCGAACAGGACAGGACTCTCTTCATTCAGCTGGCCCCCAGCACACGAACACCGGGTTCTCGGCGGCCAAGCGCACAGAGCGGCCCGCGCCGACCCGAACCCCCCGGCTGACCGAAACCTGCACGAGCTGGCCCAGGCGCTCAGCCGCGTCGGCGGCCCGGTCGAGGACGGCGAAGGTGGCAACCACGGCCCCGCCCGGGCGCAAGCGCCGGAGGGCGGCGTCTATCACGTCCAGTCCGCCCCCGCCCACGAAGACCCGGTCCGGATCGGGGAGATCGCCAAGCACGGCCGGAGCGACTCCTTCGACGACCACAGCGGCCGAGCCGGCCAAGTTGCGCCTGACTCGCGCCGCGTCCTCGTTGCCCCTCTCGACGGCAAAGATCTGCAGGCCCGGCGCCAGCCGGGCGCACTCGGCCGAGATCGAACCGGACCCGGCGCCCACATCCCACAAGACTCCCGCCGGCGGGATCGCCAGCTTGCCGAGAGCTACGGCGCGCACCTCAGCCTTGGTGATCATCCCGTCGCGGTGCTCGTAGCCCCCGTCCGGGAGGCCCCAGGACCAACCGGGCCCACTCGCTGCGCTGGGCGCACGCAGGATGACCACGGACATCGGGTCGAATGACCCTTCGGCCAGGCCGCTCGGGTCGCCCTCCCAAAGAGCTTCGGCAGCTTCGCCGATTCGGCTCACGACCGCGACCAGCCGCGGCAGCCCGCCGGCCCGGAGCAGCGAGCGACCGAGTTCCTCGGGGGGGCAGTCGGGGCCGGCCAGGACGGCCACCTTGGGGTGGGCGAGCACGGCGTCGATGGCGGGTTGCAGGGGTCTGCCGTGGGCGGAGATCACGACCGCGTCGTCCCAGTGGTCCCCGATTCGGGCGAAGGCCATAGCGACTGATGAGGGAGCCGGGTGCTGGACCACCCGGTCGGGAGCCAGCCGCGCCGCGGCCAAGCGGGCCAGGCCGAAGAAGCCGGGGTCCCCGGACACGAGTACGCAGACCTGCTCCTCGCGGTCCCGGTACAGCGCCATCTGGTCGAGCGCCCGGTTGACGGGGGTGGCCAGGGGCACCCGAAGCCCGCCCAGGTCCGCGGGGAGGGAAGCGAGGTGGCGAGAAGCTCCGATGAGGACGGTTGCCCGTTTCAGGGCGTCTCGTGCGGCGGTGCCGAACCACTGGCCCCCATGCAGTCCGATCATCGTCACCGTCCCGTGTGGCGATCGGCCTTCAGCCACGGGCCAGGACCTCCTCACCTTCGAAGTCGACCATGACGACCTCGACCCTCACCCGGCCTTCGATGAACTCTTCGCACGCACCGGCCGCTCGCCGGCACAACTCGGCAAGGGGTTCGAGGTGACCGGCGGCGACGCAGGCTTCGGCAAAGTGGCGGGCCGTAGCGGTTGCCGTCGCTGCTTCCACCACCTCGGGCGGGGCGCCGCAGAGGTGGGCCACCTCCCGCAGGAGATCGACGTCAACCTTGGACCGCCGGTAGTGAGTCATGAGGATGCCAGCGCCCAATTTCGTGATCTTGCCGGCCATCCCGACGAACGTGACCCGCCCAACTCCGGCCCCGGTCGCCCGCCTCAGCGCGATGCCGGTGAAATCTCCGACTTCGATGAAGCAGACCGGCGCCAGGCCGGGGAGGAGGCGATGGGCGGCGGCGTCGGTGCGTCCGCCGGTTGAAAGGACGACGTGGTCCTCTCCCTGGGCGGCCGCCACCTCGATCTGCTGGACCACGCTCGCTCGCCAGGAGGCGGTCGAGAAGGGGCGGACGATCCCGGTGGTGCCGAGGATCGATATGCCGCCCACGATGCCAAGCCGCGAGTTCGAGGTCTTGGCGGCCATCTCGGCCCCTCCAGGGACGGAGACAGACAAGGCAAGGGGGCGTTCGGTCACCTCGCGCACCGCCGCCCTCATCATGCGGGCAGGCACGCGGTTTATCGCGGGCGCCCCGACCGGGAGGCCCAGTCCCGGCAGGGTGACGGTGCCCACACCGGGCCCGGCTGAGAGCTCGACGGTCCCGGCCGGACGGTCCTCCGCAAGCCACGAGGCGGACACCGTGATATGGGCTCCGTGGGTCACGTCGGGATCGTCCCCGGCGTCCTTGACCACTGCGGCCCGAGCCGGGTGGGACGGGTCGATGTCGGCTACGGGGAAGCGCACCCGCTGTCCGGCGGGCAGGGCCACTTCGACCTCCACCGGGACGATTCCCTCCGCCAGGCCAGTCACCGCCGCCTTGGCGGCCGCCGACGCACAGGTGCCCGTGGTCCAGCCGGTCCGCAAGCCTTTGGCTCGCGCCACCTCGGGCGCGAGATCCGGTTCGAAGGGCGGCTGGGTCATCTCCGTCGGGCGGACGGTCGCCCCGCCGTGGATCCGGGCTCTGACCGCAACCGGTAGGTCGTGCTGTGAGATGGGGCGTACAGGTGCGAGCGGCGGGCCACGGGTGCCTCGGCGAGAGCCTCGCCTACCAGCACCAGGACGGTGAGGGTCGTGCCGGTCGCTCGCAGGTCGCCGGCCAAGTTGCCGACCGTTGTCCTGACCACCCTCTCGTCCGGCCAGGTAGCACGAACCACGATCGCCGCGGGCGTGTCCGGCCGGTATCCGGTTCCGGGCGCCATCAACTCGCTCGCCAGCTCGTCCGGTCGGGCCCCGGAAAGGAAGACGGCCATGGTGGCGCCGTGCGCCGAAAACGCGGCGACCCCGTCGCCGGGCGCCATCGACGCCCCGGTCTTGCCGGCTAGCCGGGTCAGGACGACGCTCTGCGCCACGCCGGGCTGGGTCAACTCGCGTCCGAGCGCGGCAGCTGCTGCCGACACCGAGGACACTCCGGGCACGATCTCCCAGGATCGTTGGTGCTCGAGGCACCAATCGATCTGCTCGCCGATCGCCCCGTAAACGCTCGGATCTCCGGAGTGCAGCCGAACGATCCTGGCCCCTTCGGGTTTCCGCCCGAACACAGCGGTAACGTCCTCCAATGTCATGGTCGCCGAGTCGTGGATCTCGGCAGACGACCGGCAGTGTTCGAGCAGGGCATCGGGGACGAGGGACGACGCCCAGATGACCACGTCTGCTTCTCGAAGCCGGCTGGCGCCCCGCAAGGTTATGAGGTCGCTGGCACCCGGGCCGGCGCCGACGAATGAGATCACCGGACTGACTTTCCCGCCGCCGGAACGATGATGCCCGCCGCCGGAACGATGATGGTCGCCAGGTACGACGCTGGTCCGGCCTGGGCCAGGTCCTCGAGCGAGCCGATCCTCTCTCCCGGCATTCCGAGCAACTCTCCGGCTACCGCCCCTCTTCTCCGCCCGAGCTGCGCCGCCTGGCTGGCCACTTCGGGAAGGCGACGTCCCCCCTTGTAGATCACCACGGTGGCGTCCGGGTCGGTCAGGTCCGGGCTGAGGTCCTCACCATCGAGCGCCGTTCTAATGGTGAGCCGGGACGTCTCGTCGGCGATCACCGTCCCGGTACGGGCGGCCAGGGCCTGAAATGCCATGATTCCCGGCACCTGCGTGACCGGGGTCGCCGGCCGCTTCTTCGAAACCTTCTCGGCAACGGCGGAGAACGTCGAGTAGACGAGAGGATCTCCTAACGTAACCCAGGCCACTTCCTCGCCCCGTTCGAGGTGGGCGATCACGGCGACAGCAGCTTGGTCGATCGATCGATCCCTGGGTTTCCGGGCCTTGGACATCGAAAAGGCCACCCGCTCGATGACAAGGCCCGGAACCGCGTCGCGCACGATCGCCTCGGCCCGGCCGACCGCGTCGACCGCGGTTGTGGGTGCCAGAACGCGATCGGCCCGGCGCAGCGCCGACACCGCCCGAAGGGTCAGGAGGTCCGCCTCGCCCGGCCCTACGCCCACCCCGACCAGCCGGCCCGGAACCGGCGGATCGGCTCGATTCGCCGGATCGCCGGCGGGACCGGCTAGCGCGGTGGCGATGGCATCACGAATCAGGTCGGCCTCGGATCGCCTGGTTGCGGCGGCGCGAGCGGACAGGGCCGATTTCAGGCGATCCGGCAAGTAGAGGCTGCTCTTGCGCACCGCGACGAGACTAGGCCATACGTAGGGTACGACGTAGGGCGCAGGTGGCTGCAAAGGCGCTCACCGGTTCCGGGGTCCCCACCGGGATGGTGATGCAGGTAGGTGGCGAGAAGTGACGGGGTAGCCCAGCCCTCGGGCTTACGGCCCCAACGACTGGACAGTATGAGCGCCTCGCCGGCCGGCTCGAGCTCGGAGTAGTGGAACTCGTGGCCGCGGATGGCTCGGCCCGCCCCGCCGATCGGAGTGGCCACGGATGTCATGGCTTCCCGGTAGCCAAGCGTCAAACGGCCGGTCATCGTGGCGGTGGCGGGGATGACCCCCGCCATCCGGCGCCCATCGAGGCGGCTGGACAGCAGCAGCAGCCCGCCACACTCGGCCCAGATCGGTAGACCGCTGCTTGCGGCGCGAAACAGATCCGACAGGAAGGGCTCGTTGGCGGCCAGTTCAGGGCCGTACACCTCAGGGAACCCCCCACCTATGATCACCCCGTCGAGACCGCCGGGGAGGTCGTCGTCGCCCAGCGGGTCGAAGGGAACGATTTCAGCGCCGGCCGCCACAAGGGCGTCGAGCGTGTCCTGGTAGGTGAATGTGAAAGCCTTGCCGCTGGCGACGGCGACGCGGATGGGTGGTCCCGGTGGTGGCAGCGGCACGGGGCTGACAGGGCGGTGAGAGGCGGACCGGGCCAAGGCAGTGACCGCTTGGAGGTCCACGTGAGCCGCTATGACGCCGGCGAGCCGGTCCAGCGAGGCGGTGACGTGGGCCGGCTGTTCGGCCACGGGTACGAGCCCTAGATGGCGGTCCCGCCACCCGAGGGCATCGTCCCGGGGAAGCGCCCCCAGGACGGGGATCCCGATCGGTTCGAGAGCCTCGCGCAGCAGAATCTCATGACCCTCGGATCCGACCCGGTTGAGCACGACGCCCGCCAGTGACAAGCCGGGCCGCAGGGTGGCGTATCCGTGGACTACTGCGGCTACGGAGTTGGACATCGCACTCGCATCGACGACCAGTAGGACCGGCGCGTCGAGCATTTGGGCCACGTCAGCAGTCGAGGAAACCGATCCGTCTCCCGCGCCGTCGAACAGGCCCATGACCCCTTCGATCACCAGTACGCCGCAACCGGCGCCGGCCCGGGCCGCCAGCGGCCCTATGGCCGCGGGACCACACATCCAGGCGTCAAGGTTGCGGGGTGGTCGCTGACAGGCGACGGTGTGATAGCCCGGGTCGATGAAGTCAGGACCGATCTTGGCCCCGGCTGGACGCTCGCCCGCCTGGCGTAGGGCTGCCATGAGCCCGGTGGCGACCGTCGTCTTGCCCACGCCCGAATGAGTCCCAGCCACCACCAGGCGGGGCCCCATCGACGTCCAGGTCACCGATCCAATGTGCCAGCCCGGGTGCGCCGGCAGCGAGTCGGTTACCTTGGGTTGGCGAATGACAGTCGTGGAGGGCATACCGATCCGCAGAATCGAACGCCCTGATCGAGGTCCGGCGCGAGCTCGCCACGGCCTGCTTCTGGTTGGGCATGGCTCCCGTTGCCTCCGGAGCGAGATGGAGATGCATTCGCTGGCCGATCTGGTGTCGGGGTCCCTACCTTCGGTAGCTATCGAAGTCGGATTCCTGGAAATGACCGATCCGCCGGCGAGCACGGTCATCGACCGGCTGGTGCGGCGAGGATGTGAAAGCGTCTCGGTCCTGCCCCTCGTGCTGCTCGGCGCCGGGCACGCCAAGAGCGACGTACCCGCTGTGATACTCGACGCCCGCGAGCGCCACCCCTCAGTGCGAATCCGCTTCGGCAGCCCCCTGGGGGTGTCCCGCCAACCGGTGGAGCTGCTCGGCAAGGCCATTGTGGCCGCCGGCGGCGCCGGGCTTCCGCTTCTCATGATTGCGAGGGGCACATCGGATCCCGATGCCAACGCCGACGCTCACAAGGCGGCCCGGCTGCTGGCCGAGTGGGCGGGAGCGCCCTTCGTGCACGTCGGCTTCAGCGGAGTAACAGGGCCCTCGGTGCCGGAGGCGGCGGAGGTCTTTGCCCGCCTCGGGTACTCCCGCTTCGCCGTCGTGTGGTGGTACCTGTGCCACGGCAAGCTGATCGAGCAAGGTCGCCAGGAATTGACCTGCTTCCAGAGCCGATCAGGTGTCGAGATCGTCGACGCCGGGCACCTCGGTCCCGATCCGCGGCTGGTCCCGCTGATCGTAGAACGTTACGACGAGGCCTCCCAGGGGCATTCCTTGGTCAACTGCGACACCTGCGCCTATCGGGCGCCCTGGCCGGGCCGGGAGGAGAGGGTCGGCCAGGCCTTGGGCGTCGGCCACTCACACCTGGCGGCCGAGCACCTCCATTAGCGCGTCGTCCCGCTGCGCCTCATGTCAGCAGGGCTCGAGCCGACTCCGGAGCGCGACCGCCGTTGGCCTGGGTGACCATATCGGCCAGCGTGAAGGAATCCAGGTGCCTGCGCATGTGCTGTCCCAGTTCGGCCCAGACGGCCAGCAGGACGCACTGGCCCTCGTGGTCACAGGCCCCGTTCTGGTGCGGTTCCCCGAAATCTCCGGCCTGTATCGGTCCGTCGACGGCACTCACGATCTGGCCCAGTGTTATGTCCTCGGGCGATCGGGCCAGGATGTACCCGCCACCCACGCCTCGCTTCGAACGAACCAGGCCGGCCCCCTTCAGGGCGAGCAGGATCTGCTCGAGATAGGGCTGCGGCAGCCCGGTGCGCTCGGCGATGTCTCTGACCGACGTCGGCTGGGTCTGCCCGGCATGCAGAGCCAGTGAGAGCAAAGCTCGGCTGGCGTAGTCACCCCGGGTCGAAACCTTCACTGACCTATCGTACCTCTAGGGTATTGCCAATGAGCTTCTCTACGCCGGTGTTGCCCGATTACGGGCGGGCCAACCTGACTGGCCTGGTACCGGCTTTCCTCGCCCCTCCAGCCGAGCGCCCCGATTGGTTGCCGGCGGCGGCTCGGCGGGCTGATCAGGTCATTCTGCTGGTCGTCGACGGCCTGGGCTGGCTGCAGATGGAGGAGCGCCGGCATCTGATGCCGCGGCTCAGCCAGATGAGCGGCGGCGCCATCACGTCCGTGGTCCCCTCTACGACGGCGGCGGCCCTGACGTCGATCGTCGTGGGTGCCCCGCCCTCTTCCCACGGGATCGTTGGCTACCGGGTTGTGGTAGAGGGCCCGTCGGGCCCCGAGGTCATGAATGTCCTCAAGTGGCGAACCGCGAGCGGTGATGCCCGCCAGATCGCTGACCCCCGCATCTTCCAGGTGCTTGAACCGTTCTCGGGTCAGCCGGTGCCCGTAGTCAGCAAGGCGGATTTCGCCGGCACCGCATTCACGGAGGCCCACCAGAGGGGGGCCCTGCAGGTCGGGTGGTTCCAGGCGTCGAGTCTGGCGGTAGAGGTGCGGGGACTGGTGGCATCGGGCGAGCGGCTGGTCTACGCCTACTACGACGGGGTCGATCGGATCGCTCATATCCGTGGTTTCGGAGACCACTACGACGCCGAACTGGTAGCGCTCGACCGGATTGTGGGAGATCTCATCGACCACCTGCCGAAGGGGGTGGCGCTGGTAGTTACCGCCGACCACGGCCAGGTCGAGATCGGATCGAAAGCCGTGGAGCTGGCGCCCCGCCTCGTCGACGAAGTCTCGATGGTGAGTGGGGAGGCCCGCTTTCGCTGGCTCCACACCAAATCGGACGGTGACCACGGCACCGAGCGGCTGGCCAAGCTGGCTCGCGACATATACGGTCACCAAGCCTGGGTGGCGACCCTGGATCAGGTGGACGCGGAGGGCTGGCTGGGGGGCCCGTTGAGGCCGGAGTTTCGCGCTCGCCTGGGCGACGTGGCCCTTGTCCCCTTCGAGCCCGTCGCCTATTTGGATCGGGCCGAGGCCGGCGATTTCAAGTTGGCCTGCAGACACGGTTCTCTGACCCCAGAGGAGATGTTGGTTCCACTCGTCGCTCAGGAAGGCAGACTGTTCTCGTGATGCCTGACGCCCCACAACCAGACGAGGTACTCATAGTCGCCGGTCCCGGAGGTCCTGGCGATGGCGCTGAGGCCGAGCGGGAGGCTGTCGCTCAGCCGGCCAAGGTCATGAGGATCGGCTCGATGATCAAGCAGCTTCTCGAAGAGGTTCGCCAAGCGCCCCTCGACGAGGCCAGTCGATCCCGGCTGCGGGAGATATACGACACGTCGGTAAGTGAGCTGGCCGAAGGGCTGTCACCCGATCTCCGCGATGAGCTGTCCCGGATGGCCTCACCTTTCGGACCGGACGAGGTGCCGAGCGAAGCGGAGCTGCGGGTGGCCCAGGCCCAGCTGGTCGGCTGGCTGGAGGGCCTGTTCCATGGCATCCAGGCCACCCTCTTCGCCCAGCAGATGGCGGCTCGGGCTCAACTCGAGCAGATGCGCCAGCGCAGCCTTCCGGCCGGAGCGGATGAGCGACCTGCTCCCGGTACCTACCTTTAGAGGCCACGTCTGACGTCACCCCGGTGCGCTAGCCTCGGGAGGAGCCGTAATCACACTGCTGTAACTTGGCTGACGAACTGGCTAGCTGGTCAAGAAGAGGAGGCATGGCCCGTCCGTGGGCGCGTCGTTTACCCATCTGCACCAACACACTGAGTTCTCGATGCTCGACGGTGCGGCCCGGGTGCCGGATGTCATCGGGCGCGCCGTGTCGGACGGTCAGCCGGCGATCGGAATCACCGATCACGGCAATATGTACGGCGTCCTGGACTTCTACAAGGCGGCTCGAGAAGCCGGGATCAAGCCAATCATCGGCACCGAGGCCTACATGGCGGGTGAGTCCCGCTTCGAGCGGCCCGTCCGGCGCGGCCGCGTCGACGATGGCGGGGGAGAGGCCGAGGCGGGGGAGAAGCTCTACTACCACCTGACCCTGCTGGCTGAGACCCAGGATGGTTACAAGAACCTGCTACGGCTCTCCTCGGACGCCTACCTGGAGGGCTACTACATGAAGCCCCGGTGCGACTGGGAGCTGCTCCAGCGTCACCACGACGGGATAATCGCCACCACCGGGTGTCTCGGCGGCGTGGTCCTTCAGGCGCTTTTGCGAGGCGACGCGGCGCGGGCCACGGAGCTGGCCGCCCGGCTTCAGGACATTTTCGGGCGGGACTCGCTCTTCGTGGAGCTCCAGGATCACGGATTGCCCGAACAGGCTCGGACCAACCCTGACCTCATCCGGTTGGCCAGGAGGATCGGGGCGCCCATCCTGGCGACCAACGACAGCCATTACGTCTCCCGTTCCGACGCCGAGGCCCACGATGCCCTGTTGTGCGTGCAGACCGGGTCGGTCAAGGACGACCCGAAGCGATTCCGGTTCCATGGGGACGAGCACTACCTGAAAACGGCGGCGGAGATGCGCCACCTTTTCCGGGACTACCCCGAGGCGTGCGACAACACGCTGTGGATCGCCGAGCGGTCTAATGTCGAGATCGAGTTCGGCAAGCCGCAGCTGCCCTCTTTCCCCCGGCCGGAGGGGTTCGAGGATGCCGACGCCTATCTGCGTCAGCTGACCTACCAGGGCGCCCACGAGCGTTATGGCAGGGTCGTTCCGCCCACCGTCGAGGAGCGGCTCGAGTACGAGCTGGGGGTCATCTCCGAGATGGGCTTCTCGGACTACTTCCTCGTCGTGTGGGACCTCATCCGCCACGCCCGGGACAGCGGCATCCGGGTTGGGCCCGGGCGCGGCAGCGCCGCCGGTTGTTGCGTGGCCTACTGCTTGCGGATCGTCGACCTCGACCCCATTCGCTACAACCTTCTGTTCGAGCGCTTCCTGAATCCGGGTCGCAAGCAAATGCCTGACATCGACATGGACTTCGACGAGCGCTACCGCTCGGAGATGATCCGGTATGCGGCGGAGCGCTACGGATGGGACCGCGTAGCGCAGATCGTCACGTTTTCGACCATCAAGGCCCGGGCGGCGGTCCGCGACGCAGCCCGGGTGCTCGGCTACCCCTACAGCCTGGGGGACCGGGTCGCCAAGCTGATGCCCCCGTTGGTCATGGGCCGCGACACCCCCTTGTGGGCCTGCCTCGAGGAGCATCCCAAGTACCTCGACGGTTTCAAGCAGGCGGCCGAGTTACGCGAGCTGAGTTCGGCCGATCCCGATGTGGCCAAGGTCGTGGAGGTGGCCCGCGGGCTCGAGGGCCTGCGCCGCCAGGACGGCATCCATGCGGCGGCGGTCGTCATATCCGCCGAGCCGCTCACCGAGTACCTCCCGATCCAGCGCAAGCCCGAGCCAGGCGGGCAGCCCGAGGACGCCCCCATCGTCACCCAGTACGAAATGCACGGTGTCGAGGAGCTGGGGCTGCTCAAGATGGACTTCCTCGGCCTCCGCAACCTTTCGGTCATCGAGCGGACGCTGGACCTCATCGAAAGCCAGACCGGCGCCCGGCCCGACATCGACAACGTGCCTCTCGACGATCCGGCCACCTTCGCCATGCTTCAGCGAGCCGACACCATCGGCATCTTCCAGCTCGAGGGTGGCCCGATGCGCAATCTGGTGCGATCCCTCGCCCCGACCGAGTTCGAGGACGTGGCCGCCCTGGTGGCCCTCTACCGGCCCGGCCCCATGGCGGCCAACATGCACAATGACTACGCCGACCGAAAAAACGGTCGCAAGCCGGTCGTGTACCAGCATCCCGACATGGAGGAAGCGCTGGGTGACACGTACGGGCTGTGCATCTACCAGGAGCAGATGATGCTCCTGGCCACCAAGTTCGCCGGGTATTCGCTGGCCGAGGCCGACAACTTGCGCAAGGCCGCGGGCAAGAAGGTCCGCGAGATCATGGCCAAGGAGCGGCAGAAGTTCGAGGCCGGGTGCGAGGCCACCGGCTACGGGGCCGAGGTCGGCAAGATGCTCTTCGACATCATCGAGCCCTTCGCCGACTACGGGTTCAATCGCAGCCACGCCTTCGGCTACGGATACGTGAGCTACCAGACGGCCTGGCTCAAGGCGAACTATCCGGCGCAGTATCTCGCCTCCCTGCTCACCAGTGTGAAGGACGACAAGGACAAGACCGCCATCTACCTGGCCGAGTGTCGCGGTCAGGGCATCGAGGTGCTGGTCCCCGACATCAATGTGTCTTCGTCCGATTTCGCGGCAGTCGAGCTCGAGGCTTCCGAACCTGGGGCGAAGCCCCGTTGGGCCATACCTTTCGGCCTGTCCGCCATTCGCAACGTCGGAGAGGGCCTGGTTGAGCGGGTCATCTCGGAGAGGGAGAGGGGCGGGCCTTTTGTCGACTTCTACGACTTCTGCGCCCGGGTGGACCCGACGGTGCTCAACAAACGCACCGTGGAGTCTCTGATCAAGGGCGGGGCCTTTGACAGCCTCGGCCATCCCCGCCAAGGCCTCTGCCTCGTCTTCGAGCAGATCGTCGACCGCACCCTCGCTCGCCGGCGCGAGGCCGAGCAAGGCGTGATGAGCCTCTTCGGAGACCTCGGCGGGACCGGCGAGGCGATATTCGACGATGCCAGGGTCCCGATGCCCGACCAGGAGTTCGACAAGACGACCCGGCTGGCCTTCGAGAAGGAGATGCTCGGGCTGTACCTGAGCGACCACCCCCTGAAAGGTCTCGAAGGGGCGCTGGCCCGCCACGTGGATACCACGATTGTCGAGCTGTGGGAGCAGGCCCAGGCCGGCGACGTGGACGGTGGGGCGCGTGGTCGTGACGGGGAGGTCCGCTGGGTGGGCGGTGTCGTCACCGGCCTGGTGCGCAAGTACACCAAGCGGGGCGATCTCATGGCCACCTTCGTGTTGGAGGATCTGGTTTCGAACATGGAGGTCTGGGTGTTCCCCAGGACCATGACCGAAGTAGGCCATCTCCTGGCGGACGACGCCGTGGTGGCCGTCAAGGGCCGGCTGGACCTCAGGGAGGAGCAACCCAAGCTGGTCTGTATGGAGGTCAAGCGGCCCGAACTGCACGCGACCGGGGTGGACCCGCTCCACCTGGCTCTACCCCTTCACGCCTTGACTGACGACCGGGTCGAATCGCTCAAGCGCCTGCTAGCGGAGCACCCCGGGTCCTCACCGGTGATGCTCCACGTCGGGGCCAAGTGCATCCGGTTGGCCAGCCACTTCAGCGTCGACACCACGCGTGGCCTTCTGGCCGAGCTACGGGTGCTGCTCGGGCCGTCCTGCCTGCACGTGAGTTGACCGGCAGCCTTGGAAGGGCATGAGATCCTAATTTTTCACCCTTTTGGAGACAAGCCGCCCAAGGGCGTAAACTGGCTGGTCAGGAACACTGGGTGAGGAGAGTTGCCGCGGTATGACGTTCGCTGTCGAAACGAAGGACTGCACCGCCCTGGCCGACGCCGAACTGGCGGAGATGGCCGACATCGTGACCGACGGGCCGGCCGGATTCGATATCGGCTTGCTGTCGAAGCAGGCCGAGGCCTGGGTTTTGATCACCCAGATCCGGGATGCCGGCAAGCTGGTCGGTTTCTCGTTCTGCACGCTGGAGCGAATCGGCGGCACCCCGTGCCTGTTGTGGGGGTTGGCCTCGGTCAAGCGGAATGCCAAGCGTGAGCAGGTTCTCAAGTCCATCATCAGCGCCCAGTTCCGCCGGGCGGTCCTGGCGTTCCCGGATGAGGACGTGCTCATCGGGACCCGGTTCCTCGAGGCCGGCGCCTTTTCCGCCTTCAAGGGGCTCGAGGACATATGCCCCCGGCCAAACCACAAGCCCAGCGGCGAGGAGCGGGCGTGGAGCCGGCGTCTGGCCAAGCGCTTCGGTGCCGAGGGCCGCATCGATGACCGGACCTTTATCGTCACGGGGGACGGCAACGCCAGCGGGGCGTTCGACTACGCCACCGCCAAGCCGGAGACCATCGACGCGGACATAGCCGCTTTCTTCGAGCCGCTCGAAGCCGAACGCCGGGACGTGCTCATCGCTTTCGGTTGGGCCATGGCTGAAGAGCTGGCTTCGAAGTACGCCCCCTGAGCAGCCCGAGTCCGTCTGAGTCGAGCGACCAAGCGGCTACGGCCGCGACAGAACGGCCTGCACGACTTTGTGGCAGCGACCGTCGATCGGCGGCGTGAGGGAGACGACCAGGCGGTCCCCCTTGTCGGCGACCAGATGGGTCCGCCCGGTTCGGTCCATGCGGCCCGCCAGCCGGCGATCGAGGCACGGCAGCTCCCGCTCATGGCCCTGCCATCCGAACCGGCAGGCCAGGAAGGGCTTGTCTCTCATGAGGGTGATCGGGCCTTCGGGCTCCACCAGAGCGATGGACGGGTGGTCCGAGCGCCGCTCCCAGAACTGAACCACCGGGGCGGGCAGGCCCAGGAGCGGTTGCCCGTGCGGGTGCAGTAGCGGGCGCAGGAGCCGTTCGCACCGGCGCCGGCTCATCCGGTTGACCGGCTTGGGCGGGCCGGCGAGCACGACGCCCTCGGGCTCGGCCGGGTCGGGGAGGGCGTCGGCGTTCTCGGCCAGCGTCACTTCAACCACGTCGTAAGGGTCCACCCGGCGCTCGTTGGGCTGTGGCGACCAGGCCCGGACCAGGGTGCCCGACGCCACGTCCACGCCCGCGCATTGGTGGTCATCGGCGGCCAGGACGAGGAGGTTCAAGGTCACCCCGGGGGCGACGCGGACCCTCGGAAGGTCCTTGACGACCGGGTAGAAGTCGGGCGCAGTGCTAGTCGACACGGCCATTCATAGTGGCTAGTGAGAACCCCTGATCGGTGGATACCCCCGGAAGAATCAATACTAGTGCCTGGTGGCCTCCACCTGAGCAACCAGCTCGGCGGCGCTGGAGGCCGGCGCCTGGCACGTGTAGTCGTGGCAGACGAAGGCCCGGCCCCTCGCTTCAGGACCGCCGCGGCCCTCCCAAAGCGGTGAGTTGTAAGGCTCTCCCCACGCCAGTACGGCGGCCGGGAGGTAGCGCTGCCGCACCACTTCGAGCAAGTCGGAGCGGTCCCCCGTGATCACGACCTCGGTAAAGCCTCGGCCGGCCAGGTCGGCGGCTGCCACCATCCCGGCAAAGGCCACCGGAGCCGCCGCCAGCGCCGCGTCCATAGCGCCGATGACCCGGGTGGCGTGCACCCAGTAGCGTGCCTCGCCCGTCAGGGCGCCCAGGCGCAGCAGAGCAACGGCGGCGACGGAGTTGGCCGAGGGGAGGGCGCCGTCCTGGGTGTCGATCGGGCTGGCGATCAATGGCTCGGCGTCCTTGCCGGGGGTCCGGAAAACGTCGACGGCAGGGTCCCAGAAGAGCTCGATCAGGTCGTCGGCCACGGATCGGGCCTCGGATATCCACCCCGAGTCTCCAGTCGCTTCGGCCAGCCGGGTGAACGCCTCGATCAGCCAGGCGTAGTCGGCGCAGTAAGCCAGGTGCCGGGCGGTGCCACCCTGGGCCGAGCCGGCCCCGGGCCCGGCTTGCCAGCTACGGAGCCACCGATGGTCGTCGGGCCGGCGCAGCGCGCCCATCAGGAAGCGGCTCACGTCGACCGCAGTTTCTATCCAGGCCGGAACGCCGAGGGCGGCCCCGGCCTCGGCCAGAGCCGCGATCGCCATGGCATTCCACTCGGTCAGCACCTTGTCGTCCAGGCCCGGGCGAACCCGGGTGCCCCGCCGGGCCAGCAAGGCCAGCCGAGCCGATTCGACCGAAGGGGTTCGGGCCAGGTCGCCTCGATCGGGACGGAAGAGGATGTTGTGACCTTCCCAGTTCCCGGCACTGGTGACCCCGTACCAGAGGACGGCCTCTTCGCCGCCCACCTCCAGGACCTCGGGCCGATCCCACACGTAGAAGCGCCCTTCGACGCCGTCGCTGTCGGCATCCTCAGCCGACGCGAAACCGGCACCCGCGATCCGCAGGGGTGGTGTGAGCAGGTACTCGATCGTCTCGGCCACGACCTGCCGGTAGCGGTCGGCGCCGGTCTCCTGCCAGGCGTGGAGGTACACCCGGGTGAGAAGGGCGTTGTCGTAGAGCATCTTCTCGAAGTGTGGTACCAGCCAGGTTCGGTCCGTCGAGTAGCGGGCGAACCCGCCGCCCAGGTGGTCGTATATACCGCCCGACGCCATGGCGTCGAGGGTCGTCGTCACCGCCCCCAGCAGGTCAGCGCGACCGGTGCTGGATCCAGCCATGAGAAGGGTCTCGAGCATGGCCGGTTGGGGGAACTTGGGAGCCCGGCCGAAACCGCCCCATTCCGGGTCGAAGCGAGCTAACAGGCTGTCGGCCGCGACCGACAGGAGCTCGATCGACCGGGCCGCCCCGCCGTCGGGCGCCACCCGACCGGCGCCTGGAAGACCGGTGCCGGACCGGACCGCCTCGGCCAGCTGGCCGGCGGCCTCCACCAGGTCGGCGCGTCGTTCTCGCCACAGGGACCCGATGCTGTCGAGGAGGCCGAGAAACCGGTCGCGCGGATAGTAGGTGCCCCCGTGAAAGGGCTTGCCGTCCGGGAGCAAGAACACCGTCATCGGCCACCCGCCCCCGCCGGTGAGGGCCTGGACCGCTTCCATGTACACGCTGTCCACGTCCGGCCGCTCTTCACGGTCGACCTTGATGTTGACGAAGCCGGTGTTCATGACAGCGGCCACGCCCGGGTCCTCGAAGGACTCGTGGGCCATGACGTGACACCAGTGGCAAGCCGAGTAACCGATCGAAAGGAGGACGGGTGCGTCCCTCTTCTCGGCGACGGCAAAGGCTTCCTCACCCCACGGATACCAGTCGACCGGATTGCCTGAATGCTGGCGCAGGTACGGGCTCGACTCGTCCGCCAGACGGTTGCTTGTCGGCACCGGATCAAGCTACTTCCAACCGGCCTACTTCGAATCCGGTTTGCTCCCGAGGTCCCGCCGCCTCCTAATCCTCCGAGGCGGTCAGGTGTTCCAGGATCAGCGGCGCGACGAGGTCCGCCGCGTTCGTGGGCAGCCAGTGGTTTTGTCCGGTCAGGACCTCGAAGCGGTACGGGCCTGTCGTGTAGTTGGCGGTCCGCTCTGCGGCCGCTCTGGTGAGGAAACGGTCACCGTCGCTCCACACGTACAGCGAACGGACGCCCACGTTCGGCGTGCGATCCCGACCTTCGAGCGGCAGGGCTCGGTACCAGTTGATGGGGCCGGTCATGGCTACGGGTGAAGCAAAGCGAGTGGCGTACCGCTCGGCAGTGGCCCGGTCGAGGCCGGCCCGCTCCAGGGCCTTGGCTCCGGGCTGCCCGTTGCGGCGCGAGAAGACTCTCTCGGGTAACCATGGCAACTGGAAGAAACCGATGTACCAGGAATGCAGTATCTGGGTGCTGTGGAGCATGGCATCGGCTGCAGCCCGCGGGTGCGGCGTAGAGAGTGACGTGACGGTCCGGATCCGCTCCGGATAGCGGGCGGCCAGATCCCAGGCCACGAAACCGCCCCAGTCGTGGCCGACCACGTCGACCCGGTCGGCGCCGGCGGCGTCAGCCAGGGCCAGTACGTCGCGGCTCAGGCGCGACATCACGTAAGCGCGCCGATCGAGCGGGCGCGCCCCGGGTGAGTAGCCGCGCTGATCGGGGGCGAGGACCCGGTAGCCGGCCTGGTTGAGGGCTCCGGCCACACCGTCCCAGCAGAACCGGTCCTCCGGAAAACCGTGCAGAGCGATGACGATCCGACCGTCGGTTGGCCCCCGGTCGGTTACGTCGAATGTGAGTCCATCGTGGGCGTAAGTCTCCAACGACTTGGCTCTTTTGCTCCCTTGGATCGGATCAATCGTCGTAGACGAGGACCCCTCTGATGTTCTTGCCGTCCCGCATGTCCTGGTAACCCTGGTTGATATCACCGAGCTTGTACCGGTTGGTGACCATGCTGTCCAGATCGAGCTGACCGAGGCGGTAGAGGTGCAGCAGGTGAGGAATGTCGTATCGGATATTGGCCGACCCGAAGATGGTGCCGACGATCTGCTTCTCCATCAGCGTCAGGTCACACAAGCTCAGGCTGACATCGGTTTCGGCCATCGGATGGATGTTGGTGACCACCACCCGGCCGTGCTTGGCCGTCAGGCCCATGATCGAGGAGATCAACCGGCCCTCTCCCACTCCCATGGCACATATGACCTTGTCGCACATGCGGCCCCAGGTCTCTTCCCGGATGGGCTCGGTGGCGTCGGCCACGGTGTTGTAGGTGTGGGTGGCGCCGAACTTGGGAGCCAGTTCCCGCTTCAGCGGTACCGGGTCGATGGCGAATATCCGCTCAGCCCCGGCCAGGCGGGCGCCTTGAATGGCCGCCGCCCCTATCCCACCGACGCCAATGACCGCCACGTTGTCACCGGGCTGAACCTCGGCCGCGTAGACCGAAGAACCCCAACCCGTGGTGACACCGCATCCCACCAGGCAGGCCAGGTCGAGCGGCACGTCATCCGGGATCTTCACGCAGGACATCTGATTGACGACCGTGTACTTGCCGAAGGTGCCGAGGCACACCATGACGTTGATGTCCTGGCCGCGGGCGTGGTGACGGGTCGTTCCGTCCAGCTGCACTCCCATGAGCAGCGCCGCTCCGTTGTCGCACAGGTTCGATCGGCCCCGGGCGCATGAGGGGCAGTGTCCGCAGGCGGGAATGAACCCGAACACCACGTGGTCCCCGGGCTTAAGGTCGGACACCCCCGGACCGACTTCCTGGACCACGCCGGCCCCTTCGTGGCCGCCGATAATCGGGTAGACGCCGCCCAGATCGCCCGTAACCAGATGCTCGTCCGAATGGCACATACCCGAGGCGCCCAGCTTGACCAGCACCTCGCCTTCTTTAGGCGGATCCAGCTCTATCGGCTCGACCGACCAATCGGTCTTCTGTCCCCAACAGATCGCGGCTTCGGTTTGCATCTGGCCTCCCGGTTCTCGCATGCGACGTCAAAATAAGACCCTAGACCACAACCTGTTGCAGAAGTAGGCCCGGCCTAGCGGGCGCGGGCGGTGGTGGCCGCCTCGATGCGGGCCATGATGTCGTCATCGAGCAAGGGGAGGACGTCCATCGCACCCATGTTCTCGCGGACCTGTTGCACCCGGCTGGCTCCGGTGATCACCGTTGACACATTGGGGTTTCGGGCGCACCAGGCGATGGCGAGCTGCGGGAGGGTGCAGCCCAGCGAGGCAGCAATGGTGGCCAGTTCTTGGACCGCCTGGTTGCGAGCCGCGTTGGAAACCGACCGGCGGAGCCACTCGTAGCCAGGCAGGCTGGCCCGGCTGCCGTCCGGAACCCCCTCGCGGTACTTGCCGGTCAGCAGGCCCGACGCCAGAGGGCTCCAGGTGGTCAAGCCCAGTCCAATGTCCGAGTACAGATGGGTGTACTCGCGCTCGACCCGGTCGCGGTTGAACAGGTTGTATTGCGGCTGCTCCACGACCGGCTTGTGGAGGTGGTGGCGATCGGCGACCTCCCAGGCGGCCCGGATCTCGTCTGCGGGCCACTCGGAAGTTCCCCAGTAAAGAGCCTTACCGGAGCTGATTATGTCGGACATGGCCCAGACCGTCTCCTCGACGGGGGTTTCCGGATCGGCCCGGTGGCAATAGATCACGTCCACGAAGTCGAGCCCGAACCGCTCGAGGCTGGCATCGATGGCCTGGAGCAGGTACTTCCGGTTCAGCGTGTTGCTCATATTGGTGACGTTGTGCAGACCCCAGAAGAACTTGGTCGATATCACGTAACTGTGCCGGGGCCAGCCGAGCTCGGCGATGGCTTGACCCATGATGCGCTCCGACTCGCCGCCCGAATAGGCCTCCGCATTGTCAAAGAAGTTGACCCCTGCGGCTCGGGCGGCGTCGAGGCACTCAGCCGCCGAGCGCCCGGCCAGCTGGGGGCCGAAGGTGATCCACGACCCGAACGACAGAACGCTCACCTTGATACCCGAACGACCCAGCCTGCGATACTTCATCCCCATTCGCCCACGCTATGTCGATCCGCGGCCAAGCGCCGCTAAGACTGTTCCGCGGGACTAGCCGGGCAGCTGCTCGCGTCGGATCTTGCCGATGCCCGTGCGGGGCAGGTCGGCCACGATGACCAGGCGGCGAGGGGCGGCGAAGGGTGCCACCCGCTCCGCCACAACGCGCCGGAGCTCACCGAGCACCGGGGGAGATCCGGGGTCGGATGGGACGATCCACGCCACGACCTGCTGCCCCCATTCCGGATCAAGGCGGCCAGCCACCGCGGCGTCGGCAACGCCCGGATGACTGCGCAGGGCGTCCTCGACGGGGGCCGGCCACACATTCTCTCCTCCGGTGATGATCAGGTCGGACAGCCGCCCGTCCACCTCCAGGCGGTCGCTGGCATCGATCCGCCCGCAGTCCCCGGTGCGGAACCAGCCTTCGCCGTCCAGGGGGCAGGAACCGTCCCGGTAGGCGCGGAGGAGCATCGGGCCCCTGAGGGCGATCTCACCGGTGTCAGGGTCGACCGCCACGTCCACCCCATCGAGGGGGAGTCCGTCGTATACCACCCCGCTGCCCGACTCGGTCAAGCCATAAGTGGTGACCACGTTGTCCGGTAGCCCGGCGGGAGGAGCGGACCCACCCAGAACGACGGTGTGAAACAGACCCGGGCTCACCCTGCGCAATGCGGTCGCCACCAGGGAGACCAGGACCTCGGGCCCGGAGTGGGCGCAGACGGTGTCGGCGTCGAACCCTGCGAGCAGTGTCAGCGAAGTCCCCGTCAGCAGGCTCCTCGTCACAACCGAGAGGCCGCCGACATGGTTCAGAGGCAGGCAGGCCAGCCAGCGGTGCCGGTCAGGGTCCACACCCAGCCGAACCGTGGTGGCGCGGGCTGAGGCGGCCACCGCGTCGTGGGTGAGCACCACCCCTTTCGGCTCGCCCGTGGTGCCGCTCGTGGCCACGACGAGGGCGTCGCCCGGCTGCACCGGCAGCCCGCCGGGCAAGCGACTGCGGCCGCCGGGCCCCTCGACGGCGGTGGGCCGAAGATGGTGGAGGAGGGTCGCCTTGGCGGTGGGCGATAGGCGTTGATCGACGGGCAGGACGGCATCGTTGGCCTCCCAGGCCGCCGTCAGGGCAGCCAGGAAGGCGGCGCCGCCCGGGAGGTCGATTGCGACCAGTTCGAGCACGGCAGGTAGTTTGCCAGCGGTGACCACGCCGACCGAGACGTCATGAGCGGGAACCCCGCACCCCTCCCGAGGCATCCCTGGGTGGCGGGAGCACGACCGCGCACCTTGCCGGCGTCCGCAGTTCCGGTGATTGTCGGCACGGCGGTGGCATACGCCGAAGGTCAGGTCATCTGGTGGCGGGCCGCCGCTGCTCTGGTGGTCGCCGTGGCCATTCAGGTCGGCACCAACTATGCCAACGACTACAGCGACGGAGTCCGGGGGACCGATACTCGCAGGGTGGGCCCGGTGCGGCTGGTCGCGTCCGGGTTGGCCCCCGCGGCGGCGGTGAGACGAGCGGCAATCGCCTCCTTCGGCGTGGCGGCACTGGCCGGCTTGGCTTTGGCCGCGGCCGCCGGGTGGTGGCTGATCCTGGTGGGCGCAGCCAGCGTGGCGGCGGGCTGGCTCTACACGGGCGGTCCGCGCCCATACGGATACGTCGGTCTGGGCGAGGTGTTCGTCTTCGTGTTCTTCGGCCTCGTCGCCACGGTAGGAAGCGCCTACGTGCAGCTGGAGCGGATCACCGGGCTGGCAGTGGCCGCGTCGGTTCCCGTCGGCCTCCTCGCCGTCGCCTTGCTGGTCGTGAACAATCTGCGCGACATACCCGGTGACACCGCCAGCGGCAAGCGGACGCTGGCGGTGCGCGTGGGGGACCGGGTGACCCGCCGCCTTTACGCCGCCTGCGTCCTGATTCCGTTCGCGCTCGTCCCGGCTCTGGCCGCCTCCCGGCCGGGGGCTCTGCTGGCCTGGGCCGCCCTGCCATTGGCGATCGTTCCCGTTCGCCGTGTGCTCGCGGGGGAGGAGGGCCGGGGACTCATCCCCGTGCTGGGGGCTACGGGCCGGCTGCAGCTGGTGTTCGGCGCTCTGCTCGCCATCGGGATCTGGATCTGACGCGTTCGTCACGAGCCGTCCAGGAAGGGCCCAACTATGCCTCCGAAGAGTTCGGGCCGCTCCAGGTGACAGGCGTGCCCGGCTCCGGGTATGACCTCGAGGCGGGCCGGCGCCCCGATCCCGGCCGCCAGCTTTTCGGCCAGGTCGACATATTTGGAGTCAAGCTCACCGGCGATGATCAGCACCGGCATCGAGAGGCCACTCAGCTGATCCCACAGTGGTTCCTGGGTGCCGGCGCCGGCCAGGCGCAGGCTGCTGGCCAGGCCCGCGGCGCTGCCCGCGAGACGGCTTTCCAGCTCCGCGGCTTCGGGGGGAAGCGTCGAGAAGAGTGGTTGCGCCAGCCACCAGCGCACGAACGCCTCCAGGCCTTCTTCTTCGACCCGCTCGGCCAAAGCCTCGTCCCATCGCCGCCGGGCGGCCCGCTCTGCCGCGTCCTCGATCCCAGCGCTGGTGCTCACCAAAACCAGGCGCCGCACTTCATCCAGATGGCGCAGGGCGACGTGAAGCGCGAACCTCCCGCCCAGGGAATAGCCGACCCACGCCGCGGGCTCCGCCACGGTGGCGGCCATGAGGTCGGATCCGGTGGCCAGGTCGGCGTGCACTTCCGAGGACCCACCGTGGCCGGGGGCGTCGAGGGCGATCACCCGGTGCTTGGTGCCCAGTTCGGTACCGATGCGGCCCCATGCTCGAGCCGACTGGGTAAAGCCGTGGACCAGCACCACCGGGTCTCCCTGGCCCCATCTTTCAGCGTGAAGGCCCTGCGGCACGCGAAGATCCTGGCATGACCGGTCCGTCCACCGCAGACGTTCAGGCGGCCTTCTGCGCCGTGCTCGTGGACGAGTGGGCTCGGGCCGGGGTGACCGAAGCCGTGGTCGCCCCCGGCTCTCGGTCCACGCCGCTGGTCCTCGCCCTTGACGCCGATCCCCGGATGCGCGTCCACCTCGTCCTGGACGAGCGGTCGGCCGGCTTCCTGGCCGTCGGGTTGGGGCTGGCGACGCGCCGGCCAGCGGTGGTTGCCACCACGAGCGGAACCGCATCGGTCGAGCTGCACCCTGCTGTCGTCGAGGCGTTCCATGCCGGCGTGCCGCTCCTGGCGACCACCACCGACCGCCCACCCGAGCTCCACCTGGTCGGGGCCCCGCAGACCATCGAGCAGGAGGGTCTTTTCGGCCCGGCCGTGCGGTGGGCGGTTTCACCCGGCGTCGCCGACCCGGCCGGTATGAGCAGCTGGCGGTCGGTCGCCTCCCGCTGCGTGGCCGAGGCTCTCGGTGCCGGCTCCGGCCAGCCCGGGCCAGTCCACCTGAACCTGGCCTTCCGGGAGCCGCTCATGGGTTTTGCGGCCCGCGTCAATACGCCCCCCGGCCGCCCCGGCGGGGTACCCTGGCACGCCTACAGGCCGCCCCCCGGCGCCTCGCCGCCCGAGCCGGTATTGGATCTGCTGCAATCCCACGTCGGGCAGCGGGGCCTGATCGTGGCCGGGTCCGGCGCGGGGGACCCGGCCCTCCTGCTCGGCCTGGCGGCGCGGCTCGGCTGGCCCCTTCTCGCAGACAGCCGCTCGGGCTGTCGAGTTCCTTCCTCTCCCTCGGTCCCGGTTATCGGGGCTGCCGATGCTCTGTTGCGGATCCCTTCTGTTGCGGCCTGGCAGCCGGAGATCATCCTCCGGGCCGGCGCGCCGTGGGCCTCGAAGGTGCTGAACGGTTGGATTGGTGGTTTGCCCGCGAGCGTCCCCCAACTGCTGCTTGACCCGTCTGGGGTCTGGCGGGACGCGGAGCGGACCGCTTCGCATTTGGTTCGAACCGATCCGGGTGCCCTTCTGGCTGCGGTGGCCGCCGTACCGGCGCCGGCGAAGGGCGATTCGCCGGGGGAGTGGTGCACGCGGTGGTTCACGGCTCAAGAGGCGGCCGAGGAGGCCCTCGAAGCCAGGCTTCGACCGGGGGCGGCATGGGCTCTGAGCGAGCCGGCCGTGGCTCGGGCCGTCCTGGCGGGTCTGCCCGAAGGAGCCCGCCTCCTCACGTCGTCTTCGATGCCCGTCCGGGATGTGGAGTGGTTCGGGAGGGGGCGCCACGGGGTCGAAGTGGTGGCCAATCGGGGCACCAACGGCATCGACGGAGTGGTGTCCACCGCCACCGGCCTGGCCCTCGCCGATGGGAGACCCACGGTTGCACTCATCGGCGACCTGGCCTTCCTGTACGACGCCGGCTCTTTGGTCTGGTCGGCGGAACGCGAGCTGTCCCTCACCTTCATCGTCGTCGACAACGACGGCGGGGGCATCTTCTCCTTCCTGCCGCAGGCCGCCGCCCTCGATGGCCGCCAGTTCGAGCGCTACTGGGGCACCCCGCATCGGCTCGATATCGGCGATGTTGCCGGGGGCTACGGGATCGAGGTACACCAGATCGCGGACCGCGAGACCCTCGATGCCCTGATCGCGGGCAGCGCCAAGCCGGGAGTGCGGGTGGGGTTGGTCCGCTCCGACCGGGCGGCCAATGTCGAAATCCACGAGCAGCTGAATGCGTCGGTGGCGCAGGCGGTTTCGGCGGCGCTGGGGTTGCCGGCGGCCGGCCCCTAAGGCCGAACCATGGCGGCCAGCAGCGCCTGGAGCTTCAGCTGCGTCTCGGCCAGCTCCTCGGCCGGATCGGAGCCGGCCACAATACCGTTGCCGGCGTACAGGCGGGCTGAGGCCCCGTCCACCTGGGCGCAGCGGATACCGATAGCCCAGGCGCCGTCGCCGCAGCGGTCCATCCAGCCGACCGGCCCGGCGTAGAAGCGCCGGTCGAAGCCCTCGACCTTCTGAAGGTAACGGATGGCGGTGTCGGTCGGAGTGCCACCGACCGCGGGAGTCGGGTGGACGCGGGCGACCAACTCCAGAGCCGAAGGCTGTCTCTGTCCGGCCGACAGCCGGCCCCGGATGTGGGTTCCAAGGTGCGACACATTGCGCAGGCCGACGATCGACGGCTGTCGCGGCACCGTGAGCTCGTCGCACACAGCGGACAGCGCCCCCGTGAGGACGTCAACCACGACCTGGTGCTCGTGCCTGGCCTTCGTCGAGCTCATCAGCTTCGCGATGTGCGCTTCGTCACCGTGCGCGTCCCCACTGCGGGCCACTGTGCCCGCCAGCGGGTGACTCTCGATGCGGTCGCCCACCCGGGATATGAGCAGTTCCGGACTGGCGCCCAGGAATCCGTCGATCGAGAAGATCATGCAGGAGGGGTATAGCGCCGCCAGTCGCTCCAGGACATCCGAGATGATGAAGGGACGGTTGGCCGCGATGTCGATCCGTCGGGCCAGGACCACCTTGCGAAAGTCGGCGTCCGGCGCCAGCTCGGTGATCGCGGCGGCGACCATTTCCTTCCACTCGGCCTGTGGCATGGATGAGGTGAGCGTGAACTGGTCCGGCGCCCCGTTCCTACCGGCGAACGATGCAGGTGCGGGGGACGAGGGTTCTCCCCCTGCCTCGCTGACGATCGTCTCCCAACCCTGCGAGCCGGATCGGCCCATGATGCGCTGCGGAATCACCAGATGACCCGGGGCGGTCGGGTCGAAGGGCAGGGCGCCGATGGCGACCGGCCCGCAGCCGGGGAGGCCGACCTCGTCGACCGTTTCGATGGCTTCGAGCACGTCGGATACCCGGAGGACGGAGTCGGGGTCCGAGAGCCCATTGGGAAGCTCCAGGCTGGCGGCTACGCCGGAGCCGGCGAGTCCGCCGTGTTCGTCCCGCCAGAGCAGCCCTTGATCTCCTGCCTCGGCCAGCAAGTCGGGCGGCTGGCCCAGGGCCACAGTCCGGGCTACGAGGCGGGTCCGCTGGGAGCTCAACCGGGCCCCCCGCCCCGGGTGGCGGTGATCAGCTGAGTGATACCGCCGGAGAGCAGTCGGCGCTCGACGGCGTCGAAGCCGGCCCGCCGGAGCTGGTTCAGCATCTCTTCCCCGGGTGGCAGGTAAGCCACCGACCGGGGCAGGTAACGGTAGGCCTCGCCATCCGATAGCACCCCGCCGATGAGCGGCACGACCCGCCCGAAGTAGACCGAGTGGCCGGCCCGCATGACCGGATTGGAGGGCGACGAAACGTCGAGCAGGGCGATCCGCCCTCCGGGCCGGATGACCCTGGCCAGTTCCGAGAAGACCGGCGGCAAGGCCACGAAGTTCCTGAGGGCGAACCCGCTCACGGCGCCGTCGAAACGGGCCGTAGCCAGCGGGAGTTGCAGAGCGTCGGCTTGAAGCAGAGGGGCCGAGGACCGGGCGTGGGCCAGCATTCCCAGGGACATGTCCACCCCTAAGGCCCGGTAGCCGGATGCGGTCAGGTCCCCGCAGAGGTCGCCGGTGCCACATCCCACGTCGACCACCTGGCTTCCCGGCCCGAGGCCCAGGGCTCTCACTGCCGCCCGGCGCCAGCGGCGGTCCAGCCCGAAGGTCATGATCCGGTTGACCAGGTCGTAGCGCGGTGCGATGTGATCGAACATGGCCCGGACGGCCGTGGCCTTGGCTTCCCCTTCGGGAAGCGGGGTGGTCTCGATGTCCGTGCGAGTGCTCAGGAGTAGTACCGGAAGAGGATTTCGGCGACGCACACCGGCTTGCTGGCGCCTTCGACCTCGAACGTCGTGGTGAGTGTGACCTGGACGCCACCGCTCACGTCCTCGACATGATCGAGCTGCACTCCGGCTCGCACCTTGGATCCGACCGGGACCGGGGCGGGGAAGCGGAGCTTGTTGAGCCCGTAGTTCACGGCCATCGTGATCCCGGAGACTTCCAGGATCTCCGACAGCAGGGCCGGGGTGAGGGACAGGGTGAGGTATCCATGAGCGATCGGTCCGCCGAAAGGCCCCGCTTTGGCCCGCTCGATGTCCACGTGTATCCACTGGTGATCGCCGGTGGCGTCTGCGAACAGGTTGACCTGCTCCTGGGTCACCTCGTGCCACTCGCTGTAACCCAGATGGTCACCGACGCTCTGCTTGAGGCCGGCGATCCCGTCGATCCTGGTTGTCATGCCAGCAGGCTAGGCCAGGGCCGTTTACTTAAACCAGATGCGGCGGTAGGCCCGGCTTTGAGGGTGCAGAAGCAGGGCGACCAGGGCCCCGTAGAAGAGCAGGCTGAATAGCGACACGAACGAGAAGTGGTAAATGAGGAAGGCGACCGTCAGCACCGCCAGGACCAGTCCCAGCCAGTAGCCCCACTTCTTCTCGTTGGCGACGCCCCAGCCGGCCGCCACGGGCCCGATGACCAGGAGAACCAGGAAGGCGAGGCTGTAGGGCGAGGTGAGATACCCCAGCAGAGCCCACCCGGCGTTCACGTACATCAGGAGCGTCGCCATCATCAGGGTCTGCGGCTGCGTCTTGTCGAGCCAACGATTTGAGGGCATGGCCATCAGTTTGGCGCTGATCGACGGCTAGGAGGCGGCGGGATGAAATCGCCGCCATCCGGCCCGCCCGTGAGGACGGACCTGGCGGCCAGCTGGCCGCATGCGGCGTCGATGTCGGTGCCACGGTTCTGCCGCACGGTGGCGTTCACCCCCAGTCGCCCGAGGCTGTCCCGAAAGGCCCTGACTCCAACCCGGCTGGTGCCGCGCACGGAGTAGCCGGGCGTGGGGTTGAGGGGGATGAGGTTCACGTGGGCGCCCAGGGGACGGGCCAGCTCCGACAGCTCGCGGGCGTCGACGGGGCGGTCATTGACTCCCGCGATAAGCGCCCATTCGAAGCTGAGGCGGCGCCCCTTGGCTGCCTGATACTGGCGGCAAGCTTCCATCAGCATCGCCAACGGGTAGCGCTTGTTCAGAGGCACCAGGCTGTTGCGGAGGGCGTCATTGGCCGCATGCAGCGACACCGCCACGTTGACCGGAAGGTCCTCGCGGGCCAGGCGGCGGATACCCGGGACCACCCCGACGGTGGAGATGGTGAGATGCCGGGCGGACAGGCCGATTTCAGCGTGGATCCGGGTGACGGCATCCCAGACCCGCTCGTAGTTGGCCAGCGGTTCGCCCATTCCCATGAAGACCACGTTGGACAGATGGTCCGGTTCGGCCGCCCGCCGAGCCATCACTACCTGTTCCACGATCTCGCCTGCTGTCAGGTGACGGTTGAAGCCCGACTGGCCGGTGGCGCAGAACGAACAAGCCATAGCGCAGCCGGCCTGGCTGGACACGCACACGGTGGCTCGCCGGGGATAGCGCATCAGGACCGTCTCCACCTGGCTTCCGTCAGACAGACGCCACAGCCACTTGACCGTCCTGGAGCCTGGTGACCTCGACTCGGCGGCGAGCTGCAGCCCGGCCGGCAACGCCCCATCCAGGCGGGTTCGCAAGTCCCGGGGCAGGTCGGTCATCTCGGCCGGGCGCCGGCCCCGCTCGTAGAGGCCTCGCCAGACCTGGTCGACTCTGTAGCGGGGCTGATCCGCCAGGATTACGGCCAGATCCTCCCGGCTGGCGTCATACACCCCCGCCACAACTCCGGCGAGCCCCCCGGGCCTACCGCCGGCCATGGCTCCGGACCGCGCTCCGCCTCTCCTTTCACACCCGGGCCTGGACGTCTCCCACGTAGGCCTGGTCCAGGTGATTGATGACGAAGCCCAGGTCGACGTAGAGCTTGACGGCCCGGGCGTTGTCGGCGTCCACGTAGAGCATTCCCAATCGGAGGCCGCGCCCGAACAGGTAGTCGAGCCCGGCGATCACCAGTTGGCGGCCGAGTCCGGGGACGGGGATCTTCGGTTCCGGATCCACTGCTATCACATAGATTTCGCCGAGCGGCGGGTCCACGCTGGCGTGGATCTTGGTCCAGCAGAAGCCATCGAGCATGGCCATCCGTGTCGTCGTGCAGTAGGAACCCGGCCGGATCGAACCAGGGCTCGGCTTCCCGCTGCTTCAGGGTGGCCAGGTCCCAACCGCCCTGTTCGGGGTGCCAGTGGAAGGCCCGGTTGTTCACCTCCAACCAGGCTTCCTCGTCTGAGCCGACCCGGAACGGTCGGGTGGTGAGGGGCGGCCCGTCAGGGCGGAGGGTCTCTTCCACCGGCAGAGCCCGGCGCATCTGGTAGAGCACCCGGCCGGGGGTGAGGCCGATGGCTCGGGCGATCCGGTCGTGCTCCGGGCGGGGCTGGTTGACCCACATGTGAACGTGGCCGCCCCCCTCTGAGGCGATTATGGACGCAGCGTGCTTGACCAGGTCCAAGCCGATGGTATTTCCCGGGATGCGGTGGTGGGGGTCCACCACGAACTCCAGGGCCCAGCTGCCCGAACCCCGGGAAACCTGCGCGTACCCCACCGGATGGTCGTGCCCATCCTCCCAGGCGACCAGGCCGGCGAAGCCCTCCCGGCCCCCTTGCACCAGGTCCAGCCAGGCGTGTTCATCCAAAGGGGCGTGGGCATCCGCGTCCGTCGCCGCCTGCAGCAAACCGCGCACGGCTTCGATGTCCCCACCGCCCATCTGTCTCTTGACCTCGATCCGGTGCACCGAGCGCAGGGTACCGGGCTCGGAAGCCCCTCGCGGCGGGCCGGGTATCTACGCTGTGCTGATGGTCAGGCCCAGATCACCCAAAGGACGGGCACGCGAGACGGCCGCCCGACTCGCCATCGAGTATCCGGGCTCGGCCAAGGACCTCTGCGAACTCGACTTCGAGACTCCGTTCCAGTTGTTGATCGCAACCGTGCTGTCGGCACAGACCACCGACGACCGCGTGAACCAGGTCACCCCGTCGGTGTTCAAGCGATATCCGACGCCTGGTGATCTGAGCGCGGCCGACCCGGCCGAGCTCGAGGAGCTGATTCATTCGACGGGGTTCTTCCGGTCCAAAGCCAAGAGCCTGATCGGGCTGGGCCGTGCTCTGGACGAGCGATTCGACGGTCAAGTGCCGCCCGTTATGGAGGATCTGGTCACCGTCCCCGGAGTCGGGCGCAAGACGGCGAACGTGGTACTGAGCGTGGGCTTCGGGATTCCGGGCTTCCCCGTGGACACCCATGTCACCCGCCTGTCCAAGCTGCTCGGCCTGACGACTTCGACCGACCCGGTACACATAGAGACCGATGTTTGCGCCCTGGTACCACCGGCGGCGTGGGGGCCGCTCAGCCTCCAGATGATTCTTCACGGGCGCCGCGTCTGCATCGCCCGACGGCCCCGGTGCGCTGAGTGCGTGCTGGCCGACTTCTGCCCGTCGTCCCAGGCGCCAACCCGCCGGCCCCCCGTTCGAACAGCCGGGCCCCCTATCGAGACGGCCTAGGAGGACTCCAGATCGAGGATCCGGCTCAGCCGCCGCTGGGCCGACCGCAGTGTTC
This sequence comes from uncultured Acidimicrobiaceae bacterium, assembly GCA_963851245.1. Classification (GTDB taxonomy): domain Bacteria; phylum Actinomycetota; class Acidimicrobiia; order Acidimicrobiales; family Palsa-688; genus CAWKOH01. Next base: position 201,320 of record CAWKOH010000003.1, read on the forward strand.
GCTCGACTTCGTACAGCTCAGGACCGACTAGGTCACGATCGGGTCCGAGAAGCTCCTCGGCGATGGCGGTGACCCGCGACAGCAACTCCTCGAGGCGGGTTGCCACGGAACTCAGTTCGGCGCGAGTGGTCATACAGGTACCATCATGGACCCGATGTCCCCCCCGCTCGCACCGCCCGCACTGGTCCGTGTTGACCTGCGGGGTGCCACCCAGGATCCGGGCCGGCTGCTACCGGCTCCCCACGTCGTGGACGACACCTTGGCGATCGAAAGCGTGCGCGGCATACTCGCCGAGGTTCGGTCCGGCGGCGATCGGGCCTTGAAGGCCCTGACAGAACGATTCGACGGCGTCCGCATTGACGAGCTGCGCGTCTCTGACGCCGACCTGCGAGCTGCCCTCGACGAGATTCCCGGCTCTTTGCGGGAAGCGCTCGAGGTTGCTCACGACAACATCAGCTCCTATCACCGGACCCAGCTCCATCCCGACGCCCGCCATGAGAGAGAAGGCGTTGTCGTCCGGGAGATCCGCCGGCCCGTGGACCGAGCCGGGCTCTACGTACCCGGTGGGCGGGCGCCGCTGGCTTCCACCGTTTTGATGACGGCCGCCCCGGCCCGGGCCGCTGGGGTGCCCGCACTGGTGATGTGCTCACCTCCTGGCCCGGATGGCCGCATCGCCTCGGCGGTCAGGGCGGCGGCGGTTATGGCCGGGGTGGATGAGGTGTATCGGGTGGGAGGGGCTCAGGCGGTGGCCGCCATGGCCTACGGAACGGAGACCATCCCGGCCGTCGACGTCATTGTGGGGCCCGGCAACCGTTACGTGGCCATCGCCGAGCGATTGGTCGCCGGTGAGGGGGCGGTAGGTGTCCCGTCCGCCTTCACCGGACCATCGGAGGTGGCGGTCATCGCTGACGAGACGACGCCCGTCGAGTTCGCCGCCATCGATCTGGTGGTGCAAGCCGAGCACGGCCCGGACGGTCTGTCGTACCTCATCACCTGGTCCGAGGACGCCGCCGACGCGATATCTGCGGAGGTGGGCCGGCTGACCGACGTTTCGCTCCGGCGCGAGGAGATCGCCGCCACTCTGGCCAAGGGGGGCTTCTGTGTGCTGGTTGACGGCCCCGAGCAGGCGGCGGCGGTGGCCAACGCCATCGCCGCCGAGCACCTGGAGATCCAGACCCGTGATCCCGAGGCGCTTGTCCCCCTCATCCGCAACGCCGGCGCCGTCTTCCTCGGCCCCTGGGCCCCCGCCAGCGTGGGTGACTACGTGGCCGGCCCGAATCATGTGCTGCCCACGGCCCGATCGGCTCGCTTCGGGAGCGCCTTGCGGGTGGACGATTTCTGCAAGCACGTCCATGTGGTCGACGTGGATCACGCCGGCCTGATCCGCCTGGCGCCCTACGTGGTGGCCATGGCCGAATCGGAGGGCCTGACCGCCCATGCCGACTCGGTTCGGATCCGGACCAGGAACGCCTGATGGCCCTGCCTCCGCCTCGAGAGGACCTCGGCCTGCGGGAGGGATATCACTCTCCTCAGGTCGATGTGCCCGTCCGCCTGAACACCAACGAGTCGCCCCTGCCCCCGCCCGAAGAGTGGCTCGCCGCCCTCCAGAGTGAACTGGGCCGGATCGTCTTCAACCGCTATCCCGACCGCGACGCCACCGACCTGAGGCAGGCGCTCGCGGATCTGCACGGGGTTCGCCCGGAACAGGTCTTCTGCGCCAACGGGTCCAACGAGGTCCTGCAGAGCCTGTGCCTCGCCTACGGAGGCCCGGGACGTTCGGTGGCCGTCTTCGAGCCGACCTACGCCTTGCACTCGCACATCGCGCACCTGACGGGGACCCGCGTGTTCGAAGGTCACAGGCGGGCGGACTTTTCGCTGGATCTCGAGGTCGTCCGCGAAGTGGTCGCGGATCTCAACCCGACCCTCACCTTCCTATGCTCGCCCAACAATCCGACCGGGCGGGCCGATGACCCCTCGGCCGTCCGCGCCGTCCTGGCGGATGTCCCCGGCCTGCTGGTGGTGGACGAGGCCTATGGCCAGTTCGCGGACTGGTCGGCGTTGGCGCTCATCGATGACGAGGCTCCGCTTGTCGTCACCCGGACCTTTTCCAAGACCTGGTCGATGGCCGCCGCCCGGCTCGGGTACCTGGTCGGGCCACAGGAGGTCGTCCTCGCCCTGGAACGGGTGGCGCTCCCGTATCATCTGGACGCTTTCAAGCAGGCGGCGGGCCGGCTGGCTCTCCGTTTCGTGGGTGAAATGGAGCAGCGGGTCGGCCTCATAGTCCGCGAACGCCAGCGCATCTTGGCCGCGTTCGGGCGGTTGCCGCTTACCGCCTGGCCGTCTCAATCGAACTTCATCCTTTTCCGGCCCGAACGGCACAAGGGCGGTGAGGTATGGCACGCCCTGCTCGAGCGGGGGATCCTCATACGGGACACCTCGACCTGGCCCGGGCTCGCTGGTTGCCTCCGGGTGACGGTCGGAATCCCCGAGGAGAACGACGCCTTTCTCGCTGCTCTGGAGGAGGTCTTGACGTGACCACCCGGCCCTCGGTAACCCGGCGCCGCAGTACCAAGGAGACGTCCATCTCGATGACCCTGCTCGTCGACGGAGACGGGACGGTGTCGGTCTCCACCGGACTGCCCTTCTTCGACCACATGGTGGCCCAGCTCGGCAAGCACGCCGGCTTCGACCTGTCGGTGCAGGCCCAAGGCGACCTGCAAGTCGACGCCCACCACACCGTGGAGGACGTCGGCATCCTGCTCGGCGAGGTCTTGCGGGAGGCCCTCGCTGACAAGGCCGGAGTGAGGCGCTTTGCATCGGTCGACGTGCCCCTCGACGAAGCGCTCATCTCCGTGGCCCTCGACCTCTCGGGCCGGCCCTATCTCGTCTACCAGGTCGATCCGGGGGCCGGGGGGGAGGCCTATCCGATCGGGACCCCGCCCTTCGATCCGCAGCTGGCCGAGGAGTTCTGGCGGGCTTTCGTGACCGCGGCCGGCATCACTCTGCACCTGCGGATGATCTCGGGCCGCAACACCCATCACATCCTGGAGGCTTCCTTCAAGGGCGTGGCTAGAGCGTTACGCGACGCGGTGCGGATCGAGGGTGCGGGCGTACCGTCCACCAAGGGCAGCCTTTGAGCGGGCCGGCATGATCGCGGTGCTCGACTACGGGATCGGCAACCTGCGCTCGGCTGAGAAGGCCCTGCAGTATCTGGGGGCCGACGCCCGGCTGGTGCCTGACCCGGACGAGGCAGCCCGGGCTGACGCCTTCGTCCTACCCGGGGTGGGCAGCTTCGGGCGGTGCATGGAGGCCCTCTGCTCCTCTGGCCTCGACCGAGTGGCGCGCGCCGCCATTTCCGAGCACAAGCCCTTCCTTGGCATCTGCGTCGGCATGCAGATGCTGTACGAAGGGTCCGAGGAGTCCCCGGCGGTGCCCGGCCTCGGGGTGCTCCCCGGCGTGGTGACGAAGCTGCCTGAGGGAGTCAAGCGACCGCAGATGCAGTGGAACCGTCTTTCGTTGGTGCGGGCTGACGCCCCCCTCCTGGCCGGACTGGGGCCCGAGCCGTGGGTCTACTTCGTTCATTCCTATGCCCCGCCGCTGGGTGACGACATCATCGCCACGTGCGACTACGGCGGTCCCATCGCCGCTGCCGCCGGCCGTGACGGGGTGTGGGCCACTCAATTCCACCCTGAGAAGTCGGGGGCGACCGGGCTGGCCCTCCTGGCCAACTTCGTGAAGGCCGCGGGTTCCGCCCCGTCCGGAGCCTGAGCCGGCCGTGGACCTGTACCCAGCCATCGACCTGCGGGCCGGTAGATGCGTTCGGCTGGTGGAAGGAGACTTCAACCTTGAGACCACCTACGGGGACAACCCCGCCGCCGTCGCCGCGACCTTCGTGGCCGCCGGCGCCCGCTGGATCCATGTGGTGGACCTCGACGCCGCCCGCACCGGCAATCCCCTGAACCGGCCAGTGGTGGCCGCCATCGTGGAGGTCGCCGGCCGGGCCGGGGTCAGAGTGCAGGTGGGGGGCGGGGTGCGCACGCTGGAGGACGCCGCCGCCCTCCTGGATGCCGGCGTGGCCCGGGTCGTCGTAGGCACCGCCGCCATCGAGGATCCCGGACTGGTCGGCCGGATCGCCGGCCGCTGGCCGGGCCGGGTGGCGGTCGGGCTCGACCATCGCGGCCAGGAGCTGCGCACGAGAGGTTGGACGGAGGCCACCGGGAGACGGCTCATGGACCTCGTTCCCGAGGTCGTGGCCGCCGGCGCGGCGGCGGTGATCGTGACCGATATCTCGCGTGACGGGCGACTGGCCGGCCCCGACCACGAGGGCCTGTCCGAGCTGCTGACTGCTACCGGGGCGCCCATCCTCGCATCGGGCGGCGTCCGCGATCTGGACGACGTGCACTCCCTCGCCGATATCGGCGCCGACACGGGCAGGACCCTGATCGGCGTAATCGCAGGCAAGGCCATTTACGAAGGCCGGTTGGACGTCGCCGCCACCGTCGCCTCCCTCGAGGAGGTGGCAAGATGAGGGCGGTGCGGGTCATTCCGTGCTTGGACGTCGACGGCGGCCGGGTGGTGAAGGGCGTCAAGTTCGAGAACCTCCGAGACGCCGGGGACCCCGTCGAGCTGGCCGCCCGCTACGACCAGGAAGGCGCCGACGAGTTGGTGTTCTACGACATCACCGCCTCGGCCCACGGGCGCCAGACCATGATCGAGGTCGTGGCCAGAACGGCCGAGCAGGTGTTCATACCACTGACCGTCGGAGGGGGGGTGCGGACGCTGGAGGACGCCCGCCGGCTGCTACGGGTGGGTGCGGACAAGGTGAGCGTCAACAGCGCGGCTGTGGCCCAACCCGACCTGATCGACCAGCTGGCCGACACCTTCGGCACCCAGTGCGTCGTGGTCGGCATCGACGTGCGCAGGGCGGGCGAGGGGTTCGAGGTCTACATCAATGGCGGCCGCCGGGCCACCGGGGTGGACGCCCTCGCCTGGTCGGCCGAGTGCGAGGCTCGGGGTGCCGGCGAGGTCGTGCTGAACTCAATGGACCGTGACGGCACCCGGGACGGTTTCGATCTCGACCTCACCCGTCAGGTGGTCGACATCGTGGGCATCCCGGTCGTGGCCAGCGGCGGGGTCGGCACCCTCGAGCACCTGGTCGACGGGGCCGTAGCCGGAGGCGCCGACGCCGTCCTGGCCGCCTCAATTTTCCACTATCAGGAGGCCACCGTGGCCGACGCCAAGGCGGTCCTGGCGGCCGCCGGCGTGCTCGTCAGGCCGGTCACCCCGCGCGCTGAGTAGGTTGAATGGGTATGGACGGCGAGCCCAAGCAGGCGATCCAGATGCTCACCGACCGGGTGCTGGTGCAGATTCCCCGCGGGGAGGGCGAGCGAAAGTCGCGCGCCGGCATCCTGATCCCGGCCACGGCTCAAGTAGCCCGCCGGCTGGCCTGGGCCGAGGTGGTGGCCACCGGGCCCCACGTGCGGACGATCAAGCCGGGAGACCAGGTTCTCTTCAACCCTGAGGACCGATATGAGGTGGAGGTCCAGGGCGACGACTACCTGATCCTGCGGGAGCGGGACATCCACGCCGTCGCCTCCGAGCGGGTGGATGGGGGCACCGGGCTGTACCTGTAGCCATCTGCTGTCCCGGACCGCTCCGCCTGGCCCAAGTTCGACCGGTCCGGCCACCTACCATTGAGCCATGCCGGTCGCCGCCCGTATCGATGTCCTCCCCTCCGAGCTGAAGTCGGTGAGGTACAACTCGGACGGCCTGGTGGCCGCAATCATCCAGGACCACCGGACGAAGGACGTGCTGATGATGGCCTGGATGACCGAGGAGACCCTCCTCGAGACCCTCGAGTCCGGCCGGACCGTCTTCTGGTCGCGTAGCCGTCAAGAGCGCTGGCGTAAGGGCGACACCTCTGGTGATCGCCAGTGGGTGCGGGCGGCCTACTACGACTGCGACGGTGACACGCTCCTCTTCCTGGTGGAGCAGGAAGGCGGGGGGGCCTGTCACACCGGGGCGCCCAGCTGCTTCTTCCGAGCCTTCGGTTCCGGCGACGCTCATCTGTGACCTGCCCGTCCCGGGATGAGTTCGCTTCGCTGGCCCGCCAGTACACGGTGGTGCCGGTATGGAGAGAGCTGCTGGCCGACCTGACCACGCCGGTCGCCGCTTTCACCCGGCTGGCGGGCGACGACCGGGACGATCGGGCCTTCCTGCTGGAATCGGTCGAGCACGCCGAGCGGTGGGGAAGATGGTCCTTCATCGGGCGCCGCCCGTCGGCCACGCTGATCGCTCGCGGCAGCCGAATCGACGTGGAAGGACGGCTGCCTTCGGGTGTGCCGCTGGATCGGGGTGTATTCGGAGCTATAGAGGGACTCCTGGCCGTCAACCGCTCTCCGGTTATCGAAGACCTGCCTCCTCTCCACGGTGGGATTGTGGGCTACCTGGGTTACGACACCGTGCGCGAGGTGGAGCACCTGCCGGAAGTCCCTCCGGACGAGATGCGCTACCCGGACGCCATCCTGTCGGTGGTGGGCCAGCTGGCGGCCTACGACTACTGGCGCCAGCGTGTGACCTTGATCGAGGCGGTGCCGATCCCGCCCGAAGCCGGGCAGTCCGATGCAGCCTGTGACGACCTCTACGACGCCGCCCTGGCCCGGCTGGACGCCCTGGCCGCGGAAGGGGCCCGACCGGTCGACGAGCCCCTGGTGGTGCCCCCGCAGCGCGAGGACGACCTCCCGGAGTTTCGCCGGCGGACCTCCCCCGAGATGTATGCGGCAGCCGTCGAGGTGGCCAAGGAGCACATCCTCGCCGGCGACATCTTCCAGGTCGTCCTCTCACAGCGCTTCGACCTGGAGCTCGACGCCGACCCGTTCGACCTGTACCGGTCTCTCCGCCAGGTCAACCCGAGCCCGTATATGTACTTTCTCCGGCACCCCGAGCTGTCTGTGGTCGGCTCGTCGCCGGAGCCGATGGTGCAACTGCTGGACGGCCGGGTCATATCGCGACCGATCGCCGGAACCCGCAGACGCGGTCGCAATGACGAGCACGACCGCCGGCTGGCCGCCGAGCTGGTCGAGCACCCCAAGGAGCGGGCTGAGCACGTCATGCTGGTGGACCTGGCTCGCAATGACGTCGGGCGCGTCGTCGACTACGGCACCGAGCAGGTGGACGAGCTCATGACGCTCGAGCGCTACAGCCACGTCATGCACCTCACGTCTCAGGTTTCGGGACGGCTGCGATCCGGACTGGGACCGGTAGACGTGCTCCGGGCCACCCTCCCGGCCGGCACCGTCTCCGGCGCGCCCAAGGTCCGGGCCATGGAGATCATCGACGGGCTCGAACCGGTGAAGCGAGGGCCGTATGCCGGTGTCATCGGATACTTCGACTTCTCCGGCAACCTCGACACGGCCATCGCTATCCGTACCATGCTGATATCACCGGACGGGACGGCCAGCATCCAGGCCGGGGCCGGGATCGTGGCCGACAGCGATCCCGACGACGAGGACCTGGAGTGCCGCAACAAGGCCGCTGCCCTGCTGGCCGCGGTCCCCGGCGCCCGTCGCATCAGCCAGGCCCGCCGCAAGGAAGTGGCCGGTGCCTGACCGGTACGTCTCCTGGCTGCCGCGCCAGGTGGTGCGGGCCGGCGGTCCGGAGGCGGGCAGCTTCCTGCAGGGACAGTTGAGCCAGGATGTGCTGGCCCTGGCCGATGGCCGCGGCGCCTGGTCCTGGGTTCTGGCCCCGACCGGGAAGGTGGACGCTCTGGTGCGGGTCACCCGGATTTCAGGGGACGACTGGCTGCTCGATACCGACGAGGGCTGGGGCGAGCCGCTGCTCGCCCGGCTGAGTCGCTTCAAGCTGCGTACCAAGGTCTCGATCGAGGCCCTCTCATGGCGGGTGCTCGGTTTGCGGTTCACGGGCGACGCCGGCTTGGACCCCCAGGCGGCCACGGTGGAGCTGCCATCGACCTGGCCCGGTCTGGAAGGCACCGATCGTCTCGGGCCGGCCCCTGAGCCCCCAGAAGGTTGGCGTCTGGCATCCGCCGAGGAGTACGAGCTCAGACGGATCAGCGCCGGCTTTCCGAGGATGGGCGCCGAACTGACCGAGAAGACCATCCCGGCCGAGACCGGGCTCGTCGATATCACCGCCAGCTTCACCAAGGGGTGTTACACCGGGCAGGAGCTCGTGGCCCGCATCGATTCTCGAGGCGGTCACGTTCCCCGTCATCTCCGCCGGCTGACCTCCACCCGACATCTGACCCCCGGCGCCGAGTTGACGGGGCCGGACGGCAAACTGGCGGGAACCGTCACGAGCGCAGCCCGCACGCCGGAGGGAACCTGGGTCGGCCTCGGGTACCTGCGTCGGGGTGTCGATCCGCCGGCGACCGTTCGAGCCGGCTCTGACGGGTGCGAGGTGCAGATCCTGGATCTGCTCGTATGAGGTTACGAGCGAGTCTCATCGCCGTCCTCGGGATGAGCGCCCTGCTGGTGGCCGGCGCCGGTTGTTCCGGCGTGGAGAAGCTGTCGTTTCCGAACCCGCCAGCGACGCAGGCGCCGAGCCAGGCTTCGCCGACCTTGCCGGACAACCTTTCGTCGGTCACCCAGCCACCCGTGGCGGGCGTAACGACCACGACGGTGCCCGTGGTGGGTCCGGGGGCCGCCACTCTCAACGGATCCGTCTTCGGCCCAACCGGTCCCGTTGGCGGGGCGACCGTGGAAGCCGATCGTCTGGTGGGCAATCAGGTCGCGACCGCCCGGACCATAACGGCCGCGGACGGCAGCTGGAGGATCCCCCACATCCTGGGTGGGGTCTACCGGATCAGGGCGTGGCATGCGCCGAACCTCGACCTCACCACCCCTCAGGTCCTGTTTCTCGGCGACACCCAGAATCTGACGGTCTCCATTGAGCTGAACGCCTTCCCCGGGACCAGCCTGGGCACTTCAATAGCGCCGGCGACGCCTCAGGTCGGCCAGCCCGCCAACCTCCTCGTCCAGGTCACCACTCCGACGATCGGTGCTGACGGGGTGCTGCGCTACCAACCCGTTGCCAGCGGGCGCGTACAGCTGACCCCGGGCCCGGGTTGGATCGTATCCGGAGCCAACCCGGCCTCGACAAACTCGGCCGGCGACGTCCTGTTCCAGGTGCAGTGTCAGGTGGCGGGCTCGAGCCCGATGCTCGCCACAGTCGGCGCCACGGGCACTCCGGTGTCGTTGCAAGTTCCGGCCTGCGCCCCCGCCCCGCCTCCGACCACGTCGACCACGTCGACGACGGCACCCTGCCCTAGCACCACCGCGGCCCCGCCCGCCAACGCCACCAACCCGACGGTCGGGGTCGGGGGATGCGGATAACTCCAGCGGGACGACGCACCCTCCCGGGTAGGCTGTGGCCTTCATGGCCACCTACCTCGATCGGATCCTCGCCGCCCACCGGGCCGCGGCGGCGGTCGACGATCGGGACACGTCGACGCTGGCCAGACAAGCTCGGGAGGCTCCGGCGACACGCGGTTTCGCCGCTGCTCTGCGCCGGGCCGGCGAGGTCGCCGTGATCGCCGAGATCAAGCGAGCCAGCCCGTCGAAAGGGCCGTTGGCGCCCGATCTCGATCCGGCCGCCACGGCCGCGGCCTACCAGAGAGGCGGTGCCTCGGCGTTGTCGGTTCTGACCGACGAGAAGTTCTTCACCGGGTCCGAGGAGGACCTGGTCGCCGCCCGGACGGCTTCGGGCCTCCCGGTGCTACGCAAGGACTTCACCGTCGGTCCTCACGACGTCCTGGACGCCCGCGGCATGGGCGCCGACGCGGTTCTGATCATCGCGGCCGCCCTTTGCGAAGCGGAACTGACATCCCTCATCAAACTTGCGATGTCCGTGGGCCTCGATGCGTTGGTCGAAGTGCACGACGAAGATGAAGCGGAGCGGGCCCTGGGCGCGGGAGCCAGGTTGATAGGCGTCAACCAGCGGGACCTGGAGACGTTCCGGGTGGACACGGCCCGGGCCGAGCGGGTGGCCAAGGTCCTCCCGGCCTCGGTCACGACGGTGGCGGAGTCTGGCATCGAAAGCCGGGACGACGTGCGCCGCCTGGCCGACGCCGGTTTCGACGCTGTCCTTGTCGGCGAGGCTCTAGTGACGGCGGCCGATCCCGAAGGCGCGGTGCGAGTGCTGCTGGCCTCCACTTGCCGGCCGGATTGAACCCGTGTTCGTCAAGATCTGCGGAACCACGTCAGAAGACGATGCGCTGCTGGCGGTGGCGATGGGCGCCGACGCGGTCGGCTTCGTGTTCGCTCCCTCGCCGCGCCAGATCGCGCCCCGGCTGGCGGCCGACATAGTCAAACGCCTGCCCGCCCACATCATCGGCGTCGGGGTCTTCCGCGACGAAGCCCCCAAACGGGTGCTGGCCGTGGCCCAGATGGCCGGCTTGCGAGCCGTTCAGTTGCACGGTCACGAACCTCCCCGGGACTCGGAGTGGTTGAGCACCCGGGTGCCCATGGTCATCCAGGCCTTTCCGGCCGGGGACGCCCGAGTTAGGCGGGCAGGTGAGTACGGCGCCGATGCCGTCCTGCTGGATGCGCCCAATCCCGGCTCGGCGCAGGTATTCGATTGGGCGCTCGCCGCCGAGGTCCCCCCCGGCCACAAGGTCATGATCGCCGGCGGCCTCGATGCCTCCAATGTGGGCGCCGCCATCGCCCGGACCCACCCCTGGGGGGTCGATGTGGCATCCGGGGTCGAACGCCAACCCGGCCACAAGGACCCCATCAAGTTGAGGGAGTTCATCCAGGCGGCCCGCCAGGCCGCCGCCGATATGGAAGACACCTTCGTAGCGGATCCCGAGGGCGGCCCCGACCTCTACGACTGGCAGGAGGACCGCTGAAGCCGATCGTCGAAATGGGTGATCCCGGGTCCAGCGGGCGCTTCGGCGAGTTCGGCGGCCGCTACCTGCCAGAAGCGCTCGTTCCGGCCTGCCTGGAGCTCGAGCAGGCTTTCCGCTCGGCCTGGTCCGACCCCGCCTTCCGCCAGCGTTACCACGCCCTGCTCCGTGACTACGCCGGGCGCCCGACACCGGTAACCGAGGCCCACCGGTTGTCCGGCGAGCTGGGGGTCAGGGTCCTGCTGAAGCGGGAAGACCTGACCCACACCGGCTCCCACAAGATCAACAACGTCATCGGACAGGGCCTCCTGACCGTCGAAATGGGCAAGAAACGGATGGTGGCCGAAACCGGTGCCGGTCAGCACGGGGTGGCGTCGGCCACGGCGGCCGCCTTGTTCGGGCTGGAGTGCGTGGTGTACATGGGTGAGATCGACACCGAACGTCAAGCGCTCAACGTGTTCCGAATGGGCCTGCTGGGCGCCGAGGTGCGGCCCGTCCGCTCCGGTAGCCGCACGCTCAAAGACGCGGTGAACGAAGCCCTGCGCGACTGGGTGGCGACCGTAGAGAACACGCACTATTGCCTCGGTTCGGTAATGGGCCCGCATCCCTATCCCTGGATGGTCCGCGAGCTGCAGAGGGTCATCGGCGACGAGGCCCGTGAACAGTGCCGGGCCCTGCTCGGGGGCTCCGACCCCGACGTAGTGGTGGCGTGCGTGGGGGGTGGCTCCAACGCGGCGGGAACCTTCTCCGGGTTCGTGGAGACATCGGCCCGGCTGGTCGGGGTTGAAGCTGCGGGCGGATCGGCCATGGGTCGCGGCATCCCCGGAGTGCTGCACGGCATGAAGTCGTACCTCCTTCAGGACGAGTGGGGCCAGATCCTCGAAGCGGAGTCCATATCAGCCGGCCTGGACTACCCGGGCATCGGGCCCGAGCACGCCTATCTCTCCGACCGCGGACGAGCCCGGTACGAGACCGCGACCGACGGTGAGGTCCTGGACGCCCTACAGCTCCTGTCGAGAACGGAGGGAATCATCCCCGCCCTGGAGCCGGCCCACGCCCTGGCCTGGCTGACGGCCGCCACCCGGCGCGGGGACGTGCCGCAGGGTTCCTGCGTCCTCATCACCATGTCCGGCCGGGGGGACAAGGATGCCGAGCAAGTGATGAAGGCTCTCCGATGACCGGCGGTCGAGGTGTGCAGGTCGAAGCCCGGCTCCGGTCAGTGCGCGACTCCGGTCGGAAGATCCTCGTCACCTACGTGACGGGCGGCCTCGGTCCCGACTGGCTGGAGAGCCTGCAGGCCATGGTCGTCGCCGGGGCCGACCTGGTGGAGATCGGGATCCCGTTCTCTGACCCGGTGATGGACGGCCCCACCATCCAGGAAGCGTCGGCCCGGGCCCTCGAAGGCGGCGCCAATCCCGGAGCCATCCTCGACTTGCTGCGAAGTGTTGATGTGCCCGTCCCGCTGGTGGCCATGACGTATTACAACCTGGTCTTCCGGTCCGGCCACGTCCGCTTCTCGACGTTGCTGGCCGAAGCCGGGGTGCGCGGCGCCATCATCCCCGACATCCCCCTCGAGGAGTCGGGGCCATGGGAGGAGGCCGCCGGGGCGGCGGGAGTCGAGACGGTGCTGCTAGCTGCCCCGGTGACGCCCGACGACCGACTGGCCGAGCTGTGCCGGCGGTCCAGAGGATTCGTGTACGGAGTGAACCTGATGGGTGTGACAGGGGAGCGAAGCTCCGTCTCCGGCTCGGCTCCCGTCCTGGCCAAGAGGTTGAAGGCCGTGACCGACAAGCCTGTCGTGATGGGGTTCGGCATCTCGTCGCCGGAGCAGGCGGTCGCCGCGGCCAGGGAAGCCGACGGGGTCGTGGTCGCGTCGGCCCTCATGCGTCTTCTCCTCGACGGCGGGGGGCCAGCCGCGGTCGGGCAGGCAGTGGCGGCCCTTCGATCCGCTCTGGACGGAGACCCTTAGGCCTGAGGAGCCCTTGGAGTTATATCACCTTTCAAAGTGTTCAGTCGTACCATGTATACTGTGGTGTACCGAGCAATAGAGTATTAAGAGCGCCGCTCCGGTCTTCGACCCTTCCTGCCTAGGTCTGGTCGAACGCCAGCACCACCTTCACGTCAGCGGGTTGGCGCTGGTAGGCCTCCCTCCAACGATCCAGCGGGACGGCCCGCGTTATGAGACGCCCCAACCAGGCCGGGTCCGCCTGGGCCAGTGCGGCCGCACCGGCTTCGTAGTGGCGGCGGTTGGCGTTGACCGACCCGAACACCACGTCGTTCTCGAGGACCAGGCGACGGTTGAGCATGCCGACATCGACCGAAAGGGCTCGGCCGGCGGACGACACGCCGGTCAGGCACACGATCCCGTTGGCGCCGGCGTGGTCCATCACGTCGAAGATCAACTGGGCCACCCCGGTGCACTCGATCACCACATCCGGCTCGACCCCGACGTCGGACACCGGCCCGTGGTGGTAGGTGGCGCCCAGGGCGGCCACCAAGTCCGGCTTGAGGCCCTCGGTCACCTGGTCCAGGACGTGCACGTCGAGACCCCGCTGCGCCCCCAATAGCGCGGCCAGGAGGCCGATGGGGCCGGCCCCGGTCACCAGCACCGTCCTGGCCCCCCAGGTGGCGCGAGATCCGATTCTCTCGATGTGATCCCAGGCTTTGGCCACGACCGTGGTCGGTTCCAGCAACACCCCGAGGTCGCCGAGAGACGGATCCACCTTGACCAGGAAATCCGGCGTTATCCGGTATCGCTCCCGGGCGAAGCCGTGATGCTCTTTGATTCCCCATTCCGTGTAGAGACCGTTGCGGCACATGTCCCATTCGCCGACCGCACAGTTCGGGCAGGGGACCGGGTCCGGCCGGCGGACGATGGCGACAACGAGGTCCCCGGGGGCGAAACCACTATCAGCCCCGGCCTCGATCACTTCGCCCAGCGACTCGTGGCCAATGGCCAGGCGTTCCTCGCCGGGCGGCGGCCATCCGTAGTCGCCTGCGATGATCTCCAGGTCGGTGCCGCATACGCCGATTGCCCTGGTCTTGACCAGGATCGGACCGTCCTCAGCAGCAGGTTCCGGCAGCTCGGTCAGATGGACTGAATCGGTCTCCAGAGGTACGACCGTGACAGCGCGCATGGGAGGTCAGTATGCCCGGCCCGTCTGATGTCGTTGAAGTTTCCGTGTCAATCGGTCGTCGGTTGAGTCAGGTGCAGCCCCCATGGGTGGCAAGCTGGTCACCATGGACGGACCGGATCGGGAGCATCCCGGCAGCCGAGCGGGTTGCAGCCATGGCTCCGGTGCGATCCATTCCGGCGGAGGCGGGATTCATGGCTGATGGCTACGGGTACCAGTTGGTCCAGGCCGGGCGGCTCCTGGTGGCCAACCCCCTGCTGCCGGACCCGAACTTCGACCGGACCGTGGTGCTCTTGCTCGCCTACAGCGAGGAGGGCGCGCTCGGGGTGGTGCTGAATCGCCCGAGCGAGACCCTGGTGGCGGCCCCGTTGCCCCGCTGGGAGCCGCTGGCGGCCGACCCGGCTGTGGTGTTCGTCGGGGGCCCGGTCGAGAGCCAGGCGGTCATCTGCCTGGCCCGGGGCGCCGGTCCGACGGGAGGGGACGAAGCGTCGACGGGTTGGCAGGCGGTCGCGCCGGGAGTTGGCATCCAAGGCCTGGACGAGGATCCCGAAGGGCTCCGTCCGGGAGTGACTCAGGTGAGGGTGTTCGCCGGCTACGCCGGCTGGACGGCCGGCCAGCTCGAGAACGAGATTTCGATGGGAGCCTGGTGGGTGGTCGACGCCGAGCCCGAGGACGCTTTCTCCGACGAACCGGGCGAACTCTGGAAGCGGGTGCTCAGGCGCCAGCGCGGGCCTCTCGTCTTGGTGTCGGCCTACCCGGCTGATCCCAACATGAACTGATTGGGCCCAGCCCCGCGCCTCTCGCCCCGTCAGGCCAGCCTGGTGAGCGATACGGTGACATCCAGCTCCGAGGTCGGGCCACCGTGGAAGATCCCTTTGATCGGTGGCACGTCGCCGTAGTCGCGGCCGCGGGCTACAAGGACATGCCGTTCGCCCGTGGCGCTGCCGGCGGTGGGGTCGAGCGCGGTCCAATCGCCGGTCCAGGCTTCGAGCCAGGCGTGGCTTTCGCCGCTCGACAGTGGAGCCGACCTCGGCGTCGCCTTCAGGATGCAGGTATCCCGAGCAGTAGCGGCACGGGACCCCGACGGTCCGAAGCAGCGCCAGGGTCAGGTGGGCGAAATCCTGGCAGACACCCTCGCCTCCGTTCCACGCTTCGATGGCGGAGGTGTGCACGCCGGTGGTACCGGGCACGTAGCTGAGCTGCTCCCTTGCCCACTGCACGGCGGCCGAGCCGACCGAAGCCGGAGAGCACTGGTCGATCAATTTCCGGGCGGTCTCATCGACGACGCGGATCGGTCGGTACCTGCGTGGTCGGGGCGAGAAGCTCGGCGAAGCGGTCCCGCACTTTCTCGTCGTGCAGCTCGACCCAGCTGAGAGAGTGTTCGGCCTCGGGCTGCGGCGCCGTCTCGACCACGGAGCGACCGACTACGGTCAGCTCGTCGTGGGGCTGTTGCAGCTCGAAAGAGTGCACGACCGACCCCCAGTAGTCGACATAGCCCGAAAGCGACACCGCCGGATCCACTTGAACGCGGGACTCGAGCACCAGCTGCCACGGGGTGGTCAAGGGCGTGATGCGCGCCTCGTTGAAAGAGGAATGCACGGTGTTGGCGTAGTCGATAACGGCTGCAGTGCTCGACGCGGATCCGGTAGCTCACCTAAGGCTTTCCTCCGGACGACGCGGTCTCCAAGCCGGCCCCCTCCGGCACCCACTCGATGGGGCTGGTCTGGCGGAAATACCGAGCGGCCACTGCGGCGCTGGCCGAGCTGCAGCCCATCTGCACCGAGTTCAGGAGACCGGGAAGGTCTTGCAGCAGGTCGTCGATACGCCGGAACTCCAGAGTGGTCCGCAAGTGGCCCAGTATGCGGCGGGCCTCATCGGGCATCCCGGCCCGTTCGGCGCGTGGGTCCAGTTCGGCCAGGCACTCTTCAGCCGTCGAGAGGGCGAAGAAGACGGATCGCGGGAAGAGGCGGTCGAGCAACAGGAATTCAGTGGCCAGCGTAGGCTCGGGTTCCCGCCGGTAGGTTCGCAGAAAGGCTTCGTGCGCCGAGCAGGATCGCAGCAGCACGACCCAATCGAGTCCGGCGTCCGCTGCCGGCGCCGCCGTGGAAAGGAGGCGGGCCAGCATGTCGACCCGTTCGAGGCTGCGGCCGAGCACCAGGAAGCGCCAGGCGTCGTCTCGGCTCATGGTCGAGTCAGTCAGGCCGGCGATTATCGCGGCCCGCTCGCGGACGAAGCGGAAGAAGGCATACGGTGCGATGCGCCGCCCAGGCTTCGATCTGCCCCGGAAGGGCGTTGTAGGTGACGTTGAGGGCTTCCCACATCTCGGAACTGATGGCGTCGCTGACCCCGCGCGCGTTCGCCCGGGCTGCCGAAGGGAAGAGACGATCGAGCTGGGGTTGTCGGGGTCGAAGGCCAACACCTCGGTCACCGGTCCGGGCGGTGACCGTGCCGGGGTCGATCCCGTAACCGCCCCTCGTATCGTCGATCGGGCGGCCGCTGAGGCCCATGATGGCCAGGAGTGACTGACACAGTCTCCGCCTCGCTGCTGACCGGGGCTTCGAGCAGGTGATGGACGTGAACGTCGAGGATGCGGGCCGTGTCTTCGGCCCGTTCGACGTAACGGCCAATCCAGAAGAGGCTCTCCGCGATCCGGCTCAGCATTGCGGCACGCCTTTGCTGATCCTCGGACCAACAGCGGCCGGGTTTGCTGCTGTTGTTGCTGCTGTTGTTGCTGGCGTAGTGGTCTTCCAGGCCAGGCCCCGGGTCCGGTCGTACCGCTGCGCTGCTCCCGATAGGCCCCCCCACCGGTGCCTCGTGCAGACCTCCTTGCCCATTCGACGCGCCCGGCGGCCGGATTTGCAGCCGTTGGACTGGCGCACCGCTGCGCCCGGGCCGAGCGCCGGACCGGTTCGGACGCGGTGACCCAGGTGTCCTTGGACCCCCGCCCTGGCTGGAGTTGACGACCAGGCTCGCCTTCGGGCAACGCCACCCGGGTCAGCCCACCGGGCAGCACCCAGATCTGGCTGCCGTCGTTGACGGCAAAGGGCCGCAGGTCGAGATGCCGGGGCGCCAGACGGTCGCCCACCCTGGTCGGTGCGGTCGAGAGCGCCACGATCTCCTGGGCCGTCCATGCTCGGGGATTCGTGCCACGAGAGCCGTTCGAGCCTCGGCCAGCTGTCTCGTCGCGTTGCCTGCGGTCCGATCAGGATGCCGTAGCCGCCCGAACCGGCCGACCGGCTTGAGGACCAGCGCGGTCGATGTGCTCCAACACGTAATGCCAGCTGGTCGGCATCCTCCAGCCGGTACGTCTCGACGTTGGGTAGGATGCGGGTCCTCGCCCAGGTAGTAGCGGATGATGTCCGGCATGTAGGTGTAGGTGAGCTTGTCGTCGGCCACTCCGTTGCCGACGGCATTGGCGATAGTGACGTTCCCCGCCCGGGCCGCGTTCAGGATCCCCGGGACATCCGACCAGCGAGTCGGGCCGGAAATGCAGAGGATCGAGGAAATCGTCGTCCACGCGGCGGTACACCACGTCCACCCGCTGCTCTCCACTCGATGTCCGCATGTACACCTTGTCCGACGCGGCAAACCAGATCCCGCCCCTCGACCAACTCGACCCCCATCTGGCGGGCCAGGAACGAGTGCTCGAAGTACGCCGAGTTGTACACCCCGGGTGTGAGGACGACCACGGTCGGGATCGCTGACACCGGCAGGCGCGGCGGCCCGCAGCGCTTCGAGCAGCTTGGCCGGGTAGCCGTTGACCGAGAGAACCCGATGGCTGGCGAACAGCTCAGGGAAGATCCGGGCCATCATGCGCCGGTTCTCGATCACGTAGGAGACGCCGGACGGGCAGCGGATGTTGTCCTCGAGGACGTAGAACTCGCCCGTCGACGCCCCGCACCACGTCGATCCCGGCGACGTGGATCCGGACCCCGTTCGGCGGCTCGACACCGAACGCGGCTCGGTGGAAATGCTGCGACGAGGTCACCAGGCTCCGGGGCAGAACACGATCGTCGAGAATCTGCCCCAGCGCCGTAAAGGTCGGCGAGGAGCGCCTCGAGCGCCTTCACCCGCTGAACGACCCCAGCGGCGAGGACGGTCCATTCCTGTTCTGGGATGATTCGCGGTATCAGGTCGAGCGGGAACGGCCGTTCCTCGCCGGACAGCTGGAAGGTGATCCCCGGTCCCGGAAGCTGCGGTCCCGGGCCGCGCAACGGGACTCGAAGTCGTCGGGTGGCAGCGCCTGCAGGGCGTCGTAGAGGGTCCGGGCGGCGCGACGGGGCACGCCGGCGTGACTCGAACATCTCGTCCCATGCCGCGATCCCGAACGGGTTGGCTGGGGTGTAACCCTCGAAGAGGTCACCCACGGCGGCGTCAGTATGACACCACAGTGTTGCGGCGAGCGTTTCCGGCTGCGCCGGTCTCTGGTTGCGGTTCAGGCCTCGTCTCTGAGCGATCTGGCCGCCGGCGCGGCGGCGGCCGCGCTCGGACTGGTCGAGGATCACCTTGCGCAAGCGAACCGTCGCCGGGGTCACCTCGACGCACTCGTCCTCGCGGATGAACTCGAGCGCCTGCTCGAGCGAGAGCTGCAGAGCCGGCACCAGCCGGACCGTCTCGTCGGACGCCGCGGCGCGCATGTTGGTGAGCTTCTTCTCCTTGGTCGGGTTGACGTCCATGTCCTCGGCGCGGGCGTTCTCGCCGACGAGCATGCCCTCGTACACCTCGACACCAGGGCCGACGAAGAGGGCGCCCCGCTCCTGGAGGTTGGTCAGGGCGTAGGCCGTGGTCGGGCCCCGGCGGTCGGCGACCATCGATCCGTTGGGCCGAGTGCGAAGCTCGCCGTGCCAGGGCTCGTAGCCCTCGAAAACGTGGTGCAGCTGTCCCGTTCCCCTGGTCTCGGTCAGGAACTCGGTCCTGAATCCGATCAGGCCCCGCGACGGCACCAGCCACTCCATCCGGCACCAGCCCGGTCCCATGGTTGGCCATCGTCTCCATCCGGCCCTTGCGCAGTGACAGCAGCTGGGTGACCACGCCCATGAAGTCCTCGGGCACGTCCACCGACACCCGTTCCATCGGCTCGTGCAGCTTGCCGTCGCATCTCCCGGGTCAGGACCTGCGGCTTGCCGACGGTCAGCTCGAAGCCCTCCCGGCGCATCAGCTCCACGAGTATCGCCAAGGCCAGCTCGCCGCGGCCCTGAACCTCCCAGGTATCGGGCCGGTCGGTCGGAAGAACCCGGATGCTGACGTTGCCGACCAGCTCGGCGTCGAGACGGTTCTTGATGAGGCGGGCAGTCAGCTTGTTGCCGGCGGGAGCCCCGGGGACGGCCTTGCCTGCCAGCGGCGACGTGTTGACGCCGATGGTCATGCCGATGCTCGGTTCGTCGATGGTGATGACCGGCAGCGGGCGCGGGTCGTCCGGCATCGGCGAGGGTGTCGCCGATCATGATCTCGGGGATGCCGGCGACGGCGATGATGTCGCCCGGGCCGGCGCCTTCCGGCGGGGCGTCCACCCGCTCGAGGGCGTCGGTGACGTAGACCTCCGACAGGCGGACCCGCTCGGTGCTGCCGTCGTGGCGGCACCAGGCCACCGAGTCCCCTTCTCGCACTCGACCGTTGCGGATCCGGCACAGGGCCAGCCGCCCGACGTATGGGGAGGCGTCCAGGTTGGTCACCAGCGCCTGGAAGGGATGCCCCTCCTCGTACGTGGGGGCTGGTATCCGCTCGACGAGAAGGTCCAGCAGAACCTTGAGATCCGGGCTGTGAGTCGACGTCTTCGGGAGTCAGGGCCGCCTGGCCTGCTCGGGCGTTGCAATAGACGATCGGGAACTCGATCTGATGCTCGTCGGCTCCCAGGTCGATGAACAACTCGTAGACGGCGTCGATCACCTCGGCGGGCCGGGCGTCCGCTCTATCGATCTTGTTGATGACGCAGATCACCGGCAACCGGGCTTCGAGGGTCTTGCGCAGCACGAAACGGGTCTGCGGCAGGGGACCCTCGCTGGCGTCGACCAGCAGGAGCACGCCATCGACCATCGTCAGGCCCCGCTCCACCTCGCCGCCGAAGTCGGCATGGCCGGGCGTGTCGACGATGTTGATCTTCACGTCGCCGTAGCGGACAGCCGTGTTCTTGGCCAGGATCGTGATGCCCTTCTCGCGTTCGAGGTCCATGGAGTCCATCACCCGCTCGGCGACCTCCTGGTTGGCTCGGAAGGCGCCCGGACTGGCGGAGCATGGCGTCCACAAGGGTGGTCTTGCCGTGGTCGACGTGGGCCACGATGGCAACGTTTCGGATATCAGCGCGTTTCATGGAGATCCTGGGGGGAAAGGGGGCAGCCTGGGCGCCGGGGGAACGCCAGCTACCAGGGTACCGGCCCAGCGCGCCGCTCCCTAGGCAGCTCTGTATCGGTGTCGTGTGGCAGCCGGACCGGCGTTCCTCGGACCACTGAGGAGAAGGCAACCGCGCCTTACCGAGCTAGCGCCGGTGGCGGAGGCGGGAGCGGCCGTGCTCTTCCATACGCTTCCGGATCAGCTCCCGGCGGGCTTGGAGGTCGCGGTGGCTCATTTGCTGCACGTCGGAGCTGACGCCGAGCTGGGCCCGGATGCCGTCGAGGTCGACGATCTGCTGGCGGGGATCGACGCCGACATCGGCCGCGATGCGTTCGCCGTAGCGCTGGGCGAAGTAGTTGGCGATGTGGGTCACTTCGGCGAAGAGGTCGACGTCGGGAGCGAGGGTGGCGAGGGCACCGTCGAGGAAGAGCAGGTCCTTGACGTACAGCATGAGCACCTTCGGGAAGCGAGCACCGTAGGCGAGCAGCTTCTTGGTTATCTCCCGGATCTCTGCCAGGAGCTCCTCGGGGGCCATCGTTGTCGGGTCCTTGACCGGCTGGTCTATCCCGAGGTCTTTGATCACGGCGTCGAGGTCGGTGTCGGGAGGCAGGGCGCCCAGGTCGCGGAGGGCCGCCAGCTGCATTGTCGGGTCGTTGATCGTGCCTCCCATGAGCATGCGCAGGAAGGCCAGGCGGCGGGGCTCGTCGAGCCGGCCTGTGATGCCGTAGTCCATCAAGGCGACGGTGCCGTCCGTGCGGACGAAGAGGTTCCCGCCGTGCAGGTCGCCGTGGAATACGCCAAAGAGGGTGGCCCCCTCGAGGAAGGAGATCATCAGGGCTCGGACGACAGCTGCGGTGTCGATGCCGGCTTCGCGCATGCCCCGCACGTCATCGAAGGAGAAACCGCTCAGCCGTTCCATCACCAGCACCCGCCTGGTCACCAGCTTCGGATGGGGCCGGGGCACGACGACGGAACGCTGATCGGTCGTGGCGAGCACTCGGGCCACGTCCAGCATGTTGTCGGCTTCCAGCCGGAAGTCCAGCTCTTCCACGATGGTTTCGGCAAAAAGCTCGACCAGCGCAGGCGGGTTGGCGAGGCTTGAAACCGGTATACGGCCGATGAGGTAGGGAGCGATCCAGCTCATGGCGGCCAGATCGGTCCGGACCGAGATGGAAACCGCGGGGCGCTGGACTTTGACCACCACATCCTCACCGCTCCGGAGAGTGGCGGCGTGGACCTGGGCGATGGACGCGGCCGCCAGAGGTTGGCGTTCGAAGCGGCTGAAGATCTCCTCGAGGGGGGCGTCGAAGTCCTCCTCGACCACGGCGCGCACGGCTTCGAAGGACTCGGGGGGCACCCGGTCGCGGAGGAGCCGGAACTCGCCGACCAACTCGGGCGGGAAGAGTCCCTCTCCCGACGAGAGAATCTGACCGAGCTTGATATAGGTGGGCCCGAGAATCTGGAAGGCCAGGCGAAGCCGGCGCGACAGGCCCGAGCGGGATACTTCGGGCCGGCCCGGGCGCCGGGCCCTGCGGCGTTCGATCAGGTACCAGGCTGCTACTGCCCGGCCCAGTTCGTAGCCGACTCGAATGACTCGCCGGCCCGGTGGGAGCCGGCGGCGCCGGAGGAGCTGAGGAACCTGGGCGGCGGTGGCGGATCGCAGGGCGGGCACGCCGGCACGCCACCGCAGGTCGGCCGGATCGACCAACCAGGGCGGTGACGCACTGAACGCTCCAACGGAAAGGTCGGCGGGGGAGACCGACGTCATCCCCCGACGCTACCTCAGGCTCTCTCTGGGGCGGCCGGCGCCTCGGGCGCGGTTTCCTCGGAGAAGACGAAGCGGTACAGCAGAGCAGCGACCACGCCTCCTACGAGGGGGGCGATGATAAAGAGCCAGACTTGGCTCAGAGCCAGCCCACCCACGACCAGAGCCGGTCCGAGGCTCCGGGCCGGATTGACCGAAGTCCCGGTGAGCGGGATACCGATCAAGTGCACCACGGTCAGAGCCAGGCCGATCGCGATTCCTGCGAATCCAGGTGCGGTGAGCTTGCTGGTGGCCTGCAACACGATGAAGACGAACAGGAGGGTGAGGATGACTTCGACGCCGAACGCACCGGCGGTGTTTATGTGGGTCATCGACAGCGACCCGTAACCGTCGGCACCGAGACCGGTCCTCTTCCTCGAGTAGATCGGCGAGGCGGAAAATATCCCCCAGAGGACGAGAGCGCCGGCGATACCGCCGACGAACTGGGCCACCCAGTAACCGACGGCCTCGTTCAGCGGCATGCGGCCCGACACGTAAAAGCCCATTGTTACGGCCGGGTTTATGTGACAGCCCGTTATCGGTCCAAGGGTGTAAGCCAGCGCGAGCAGCACCAGTCCGAAGGCCAAAGCGGTCGTGACCACACCGGCCGACACGCTGGCTCCCGCGAACTTGAACCCGAACGACAGGGTCGCTACTCCCACGGCGAAGAACACGAGAAAGAACGTACCTATCGCCTCGACTATCAGCTTGCGCATTTGCATGGATTACCTCCGAATTGCCGCACTCCGCTCGAGCGCAGCATGCCACAACCGACCCACCCGAGAGGTGGATTCACGGTGCTGCGATTGGCCCGGCCGTTCGGTATGGTTGGCAGTGTGCTGAAGGAAGGTGACAAAGCTCCGGGGTTCGCGCTGGCCGATCAGTCGGGGAAGAAGGTGAAGCTGGCGGACTTCAAGGGCCGCAAGGTCCTGGTCTACTTTTACCCGAAAGCGGACACGCCTGGGTGCACTACGCAAGCCTGTGGCTTGCGCGACATCCTGGGCGACATTGGTGACACCGCCATCATCGGTATCAGCCCTGATACCCCGGCCAAGCAGGCCAAGTTCGACACCAAGTATGGTCTCGGATTCCCTCTGCTGGCCGATGAGGATCACTCCGTGGCCGAGGCCTACGGAGTGTGGACGGAGAAATCCATGTATGGGCGCAAGTACATGGGCATTCTTCGCTCCGCTTTCCTCGTCGACGGGCAGGGCAAGCTGTCCGGCGTTTGGTACAAGATCTCGCCGGCCGACACGCCCAAGAACCTGCTCGGCAGCCCTGGCTACGTAAGGGCCTCGACCGCTTAGCTGAGCGGGGTCATGACCAGCGTGCCATTGTGGCCGCCGAACCCGAACGAGTTCGACAACGCCGGGCCCGGGGTCCATGCTCTCGGTTCGCCGGTGACGACGTCGAGGTGAATCTCGGGATCTAGCTCGGTGAGCCCCGCCGTTGGCGGGATCTGGCCCCTCTCGATGGTCAGTGCAAGCGCGACTGCTTCGAGCGATCCGGCTGCCCCGAGCGAGTGCCCTGTTATCCCTTTGATCGAGGTTACAGCCGGCCCGGGCGTGCCGAACACCTTGGCGATGGCCTGGCCCTCGGCCAGATCGTTGGCCGGTGTGGATGTGCCGTGGGCGTTGATGTGAGCTATGGCGTCGGGAGTCAGACCGGCGTCGATCAATGCTTGTTCCATACACGACACCGCCCCGGCCCCTTGGGGAGACGGCGCCGTGATGTGGTGGGCGTCGGCGGTGCTGGCCGCCCCGGCCAGCAGGGCATAGACGTGGGCGCCGCGGGCGAGGGCCCGGTCCAGGTCCTCCAGAACCAGGACGGCCCCGCCCTCTCCCATGACGAAGCCGTCCCGCTTCACGTCGAACGGCATCGACACGCCCGAGGTTGAAAGCGCAGTCATGTTCGAGAAGCCGGCGACACCGATCACGGTGATAGCTGCCTCGGCTGACCCGGCCAGGACCACGTCGCAGCGTCCGGTGGCCACGAGCCGGGCCCCGTTCGCCACGCTGTGGGTGCCGGCGGCGCAAGCCGTGACCGTGGCTTCGCAGGGGCCGCGAAATCCGTAGCGCATCGACACGTCTGCCGTGGCCCGATTGCCCATCATCATCGGCACCAGGAACGGGGAAACCCGGCGTGGCCCCTTGTCCTGGAGCACCCGGAACTGCTCCTCGATCGTTTCGAGCCCCCCGATACCCGTGCCGATCATCACGCCGACCCGGTCCGGGTCCGCCCCCAGTCCGGCGGCCCCGTCCGGCCCGCCTGCGTCGGCTAGGGCCTCGGCCGCCGCGATCGCGGCGAGTTGAGTGAAGCGGTCGACTCGCCGGATCTCCTTGGGCCCGTAGATGGGGGTAGCGTCCAGGTTCTCCACTCGGTGGGGACCCTCGGACGTGGGGCCGAGAAGTCCGGCCCAGAAGGCTTCGCGGCCGGTTCCGCAGGGGGCCACGACCCCGAGGCCCGTGACGGCCACCGGCCTGCCCTGGGTCCCGCCTCGACCGTCGGGTGAGGGGTGGACGACCAGCATCAGAGTTTCGAGGAAACCAGCTCGAAGGCCTGTCCTACGGTCTCCACGCCTTCTAGCTCGGACTCGTCAACAGTGATCTTGAACTCTTCCTCCAGCGCCATCACCAGCTCGACCAGGTCGAGGCTGTCGGCGTCGAGGTCCTCGGAGAAACTGGCTTCCGGCGTCACCTTGTCCGGGGTCACCTGCAGTACTTCTACGGCGCACTGCTTGAACTTGTCGAACGCTTCGGTGTTGTCCATCGGATCCTCCGTTGAGGGCTTGAAGGGCTAGGAAGGTGATTCAGTCGGCACGACTTCGCCTTGGTGCGAGCGAATGTAGCGGGCGGCCGCAATCAACGCGCTCCCCATCGCCATACCGCCGAAGCCCAGGTCATCCCGGCGCCGAAGCCGGCGAGTAGGATGAGGTCCCCGTCGTGGATACGCCCACTCTCGGCGGCGTCCACCAGGGCCAGGGGGATCGAGGCGGAACTGGTGTTGCCGGTACGGTCGATCACCGACGCCACCCGTTCCTTGGGCAGCCCCAAACGGCTGGCTGTCGCGTCCATGATCCGGACGTTGGCCTGATGTGGAACGAACAAGGCGATGTCGTCGATGCTCACTTTGGCCCGCTCGAGCGAAGCGCTGGCCGACTCGACGGTGGCGTGCACCGCTCGCCGGAACACCTCCTTGCCCCGCATGACCATTCCGGAGCCGTGGTTGGCGTAAAGGAGCCGGACGAGAGTTCCGTCCACTCCCAGGTCCCATCCCAGCAGTGACCCTTCCCCAGGGGCGGCTTCTACCACCACCGCGCCCGCTCCATCACCGAAGAGGAAGGCGTTCGTGCGGTCGCCCCAGTTGGTAGCTCTGGTCATGGTTTCCGCTCCGACCAGGAGCACTCTTTCGGCTCCGAGGCCAACCAGGCCGGACGCGGTGACCAGACCGTAGGTGAATCCGGCACAGGCGGCGTTGATGTCCATGGCGCCTCCGGCCACGCCGAGGACGGCCGACACGGCGGAGGAGTTCGCCGGTATCAGCTGGTCGGGGGTCGTGGTGCAGAGAATGAGCAGGCTGATGTCGCTTCCCTCGAGACCGGCCATCTCCAGCGCCTTGCGGCCCGCTTCCGCCGCCAGGGTCCCGGTGGTGCCGAGCCCATCGACGGGGGTGTCGACAGCCGGTGGGGATACAAACGGACCGTACGCGGCGTGTCTGGAGCGGATCCCGCTGCGCTCGAAGATCCACTCGTCCGACGTTTCGAAGAGGGTGGTGATGTCATCGTTGGTCACGACTCGCTCCGGTAGGGAGATGCCCCACCCGGTAATGACGGCGCCAGTCATGACGCGTGCAACCAGGCGATCGGCTGACCCGATTGGACCCGTTCGCCCGGGTGGGCCAAGCCGCCCTTGAGCTGGCCGGAGAAAGGAGAGCGGACCTCGGCACCGGACACCGTGCCCAGGAGCGTCCCGACCTCTATCGTCGCGCCTCCGTCCAGGTCGACCCCATCGGTGGGTTCGAATATGCCCGCGGCCGGGCTGATCACGACGCGCTCGGATACATAGAGGAGCTCTCCTTGGTGGCCCAGGGCGTAGGTGTGAAGGGCGCTGTTACCCGAAACGGCGTCGACCAGCCGGTCGAGATCTGCGGGGGTGGACACGGCGAGGGCGGCCACGCTCGGCAGGGTGTGGCGGACCATGGTGCAGAGAGAGTCACCCGGTCCGAGCTCCACGAAAAGGTGCTCGCCGTCGGTGCCGGGATCGGCCAGGCCACCCAGCCGCATGATGCTTTGCCTCCACCGGATGGGGCTGCAGAGCTGAGCCGACAGGAGCAGAGGCCAATCGGCGGGTGAGGTGTGGACCCGGGCGTCGACATTGGCGACCACGAGGATGTCGGGGTCATGGAAGGTCGTAGTGGCCAAGGCCTTCCTCAGTCGGTTGCGAGCCACCGCCATGAAGGGCGTGTGGAAGGCACCTCCGACCGCGACCGGTGTAGACCGTCGGGCGCCCAGCTCGAGCGCGATCGACGTGGCCCGGGCCACCGACTCGGCCTCACCGGCGACGACCGTCTCCTCGGCGCTGTTGAAGTTGGCCAGCCACACCTCTCCGTCGGCCAACCGGCAGGCCACGTCGACCGTGTCGGCGTCGCAGCCCACGATGACCGACATGACCCCGGGTTGGGCGTCGGCTGCCGCCTGCATGGCCTCCCCGCGCTCCGCGACCACTCGCACCGACTCGTCGAATCCGAGAATGCCGCTGGCCGCCAGCGCCGTGTACTCGCCGACGGAGTGGCCGGCCACTGTGGTCGGCTCGATGCCGAGACGTTCCACCGCATCGAGGATCACCAGACTGAAGGTGAACGTCGCTAACTGAGCGTTCCGCGTCTCGGTCAGCTCCTCGAGGGAAGCGTCGACAAGCAGGTGGCCGATGTCCCGGTCCGACGCCGCCGATGCGTCCTCTACCACCTCCCACGACGGATGCTCGGTCCAGGGACGGCCCATCCCCGGCCTCTGTGCGCCCTGACCGGGGAAGATAAAGGCTGGCAAGCGACGGACCTCCTTGGACAGCGGGACGGGGTTGGTTCATGGTTTGACCCCTCAGGCCCTCCATTCGTAACAGCTATGCTCGACTGGCGCTGTGATGGCGTGTAAGGCCCGCCCGGATGGCGGAACAGGCAGACGCGATGGTCTCAAACACCATTGACCGCAAGGTCGTGGGGGTTCAAGTCCCCCTCCGGGCACTGACGTTCCGCAGGGCGGGTTAGACAGTGCTTTCGACCTCCGAGGGGGGGTCGTTCCTCCTCAGACAGCGACCTCTAGCTGACGTGGATCGGGCCGGACTGCCCCTCGCTGCGCGGCTCAGCCGGATTGGCATAGGGGTTGACCGGTTCGGTGGCCTCCCGAGGGGCGCTCTCGGCGGCCGGCGTCGAGGCGGAGGCGGGATCGGTGAAGGCGTCGGGCTCGTGTTCGAGCACGGTCGGCAGCTCGATGTGGATAAGGGTGCCGCCGCCGGGCGGGCACGACGCCGCTACCGAACCGCCATGATCTGTGATCACCTTCTGGACGATGGCCAGCCCCAGCCCCGATCCCGACATGGATCGAGCTGATTCGGCCCGGTAGAAGCGTTCGAACACATGCGGAAGGTCGGCGGAGTCGATCCCGGGGCCCTGGTCGCGTATGTCCAGGGTCCACCGGTCAAGACGCTGCAGCCACACGGTAACGGTGCCGCCTGCTGGGCTCCACTTGGCGGCGTTGTCCAGAACGTTCAGAACGGCGCGCTCCAAAAGGGCCGGATTTCCCCGCACCGAGCCGGCGGTGAGACGGGCCTCGAAGGAGACGCTGGGCGCACGCCGACGAGCGCGCTCGATGGCGTGATCGACCACGTTGTCCAATCGGAACTCGATGGGGTCGGCGTGCTTTTCGTCCTCGCGGGCCACTTCGACGACGTCGCCGATAAGGGTGGTGAGCTCCTCCAGCTGAGCGTTGACGTCGACCATCAACTCGTTCCGGTCCGTTTCGGGCAGGTCTCTGATCCGCATGAGAACCTCGATGTTGGTCCTGAGGCTCGTCAACGGGGTGCGCAGCTCGTGGCCGGCGTCGGAGATGAGCTGTCGTTGCTGCTGTCGTGAAGTCGCCAGCGCGGACAGCATGGAGTTGAACGACCGGGCCAGCCGGGCCAGCTCGTCGTCGCCCTGCTCTTCGATGCCAGCGTCCAGGTCCTGGGTGGCCGCCACGTGCTCCGCGGCCGCTGTTAGTCGGGCGACCGGGCGCATGGTCGCCTTGCCGATCAGGTAGCCCAGGCCCACGGCTATGCCGACTCCCCCAATGGTCACCAACCAGAGAATTAGCCTGAGGTCGCGGAGGGTGTGCTCGATGTCGGTCAGGGGCTTGAAGATTTGAATGGCCGCATCGACAACGTTCCCGGACGACGGATCCCAGCTTTGGAAGCCCCCCTGGGTGATGACCCGGAACTTCTGACCGTTGGAGCTGACGGTCTGAATATTGTTCTGGTTGGTCGACGCTACCGCAGCCTGAGACCGGCTCACCGGTAGCGCCGGGGCCGACTGCCCTTGAGACACGACCTGCTGCTGGTTGTCGATGACTTGCAGGTAGCTGCCGCTGTAGTCGCTCAGGGAACTCGAGGCTTGTCCGGTATTAATGAAACACTGCTGCACACCGGGGCGGCACGTGCTGCTGTTCTGGACGGCCTGCATCTCGGACGCCAACGACGAGTCCACCTGGCTGAAGAGCTGGTGGCTAACGGCCAGGTATGAGGCCAGGCAGGCCAGGGCCACAGTCACGCCGACGGCGGCTGCTACAAGAATTCCAAGCCGGGTCCGGAAGCTGATCCGGCCGATGCGCGCCGCCATGGCACTCACTGCGGGACCGGTTCCCGAAGTACGTAGCCCACCCCCCGGACGGTGTGGATCAGGCGAGACTCGCCATCGGCTTCCGTCTTGCGCCGCAGATAGCCGATGTAGACCTCGAGCGAGTTCGAATTGGCACCGAAGTCGTAACCCCAGACGCGGTCGAAGATGAGCTCCCGGGTGAGGACCTGGCGAGCGTTGCGAAGGAGCAGCTCCAGAAGCAGGAACTCGGTGCGGGTCAGCTCCATGCGCCGCTCGCCCCGCCGGACTTCACGGGTCCCGGGATCGAGAGAAAGATCGGCGAAGCGCAGCACCTCGTCGTCGGCCGGACCGCTCCGCCGGAGCAGGGCCCGGATCCGGGCCAGCAGTTCCTCGAGAGCGAACGGCTTGACGACATAGTCGTCGGCACCTGCGTCCAGCCCGGCGACCCGCTCGTTGACGGCGGCGCGCGCGGTCAGCATGAGCACCGGAGTGTGGTCGCCGGCGGCGCGAAGCCGTCGGCACACCTCCAGCCCGTCCATGCGCGGCATAGCCACGTCGAGCACAATGGCGTCGGCCGGTCGTTCCGCATGGGCTCCGAGCGCGGATGGCCCGTCGTCGGCCGTCTCGGTCTGGTAACCCTCGAACCGGAGGGCTCGGTCGAGCGCCTGGCGCACGGCCGGTTCGTCATCGACGACAAGGACTCGCACGCCCTCCAGTGTGTCCGAAACAGATGAGAAACGGCTGAACCCGGAAAAAAGCCTAGCCACGCTTGTCCACATCCGCTCCGGTAGGCTCTCCCCACCGTGTCCCGTGTCCTTATCGAGCGCAAGTTGTTCGACGTCGCCCAGCGGCTCAAGCGCGCCCGAGAGGAGCTGGCCGTGATCGAAGAGCAGCTCACTGCGCTGTCCGAAGCGGCCGACGACGCCAGGATCCGGTCCCTGCTGTCAGAAACGCCCCTCGCGCACCGGGAGTACACCGAAGCCCAACGTCACGCCGACGCCATGGAGCGAACCTACCGGGCGGTGGCGGCAGACGTGGCGGAGTTGCAGGCCGCCCAAGACGATCTGCTCGACAGGCTGATTGGCAGCGACTCACCTCGCTCGTGATCTCAGACTGCGCGGTCGGCCGGCTGTGGCCGGGTAGCTTCGTCGCCGGCTTCATATCGGAACACCAGACCCTCAAGGAGAGCGCCCCGTGGCTGTACGCGTCGTGATCGCCGAGGACGAGGCCATTGTCCGCCTCGACCTCAAGGAGATCATGGAGGAGGAGGGCTACGAGGTGGTCGGTGAGACCGGCCGTGGGGACGAGGCGGTCGAGCTGGTGCGCGAGCACAAGCCGCAACTCGCCATCCTCGACATCAAGATGCCGGGCGTCGACGGGCTGACGGCGGCCCGCGAGATAAGCCAGGACCGTCTGTGTGCGGTGCTGATCCTGACGGCTTTCAGCCAGCGGGATCTAATAGAACAGGCCCGCAACGCCGGCGCCCTGGCCTATCTGGTCAAACCGTTCCAGAAGAGCGAGTTGCTCCCAGCCATCGAGATGGCGCTGGGCCGCTTCGCCGAGATGAAAGCCCTCGACGAGCAGGTCAAGACCCTGGAGGAGAGCCTCGAGGTGCGTAAGGCCGTCGACCGGGCCAAGGGAATCCTGATGGACGAGCTGGGTTGGACTGAGAACCAGTCGTTCACCTGGATACAGCGCAGTGCCATGCACGAGCGGGTGAAGATGCTGGAGATCGCCCAGCGCATCATCGCCGGCACTCTCCGCCCGGAGGGCGGGGAGGCGGGCTAGCCGGCGGACCAGACGGCCGGGAGCTTCGTCGCCGGCGGGCGGCCGGCACTCCCCGGTGGGTGGCGTGGCGGCGGCCGGCGCCCCCGGGTGGATGCCGTGGTGGCGGGGTGGCCCGGGCGGTCGGGTAATCGGGTGGCCCGGGCGGTCGGGTGGCGGGTGGCCCGGGCGGTCGGGTAATCGGGTGGCCCGGGCGGTCGGGTAATCGGGTGGCCCGGGCGGTCGGGTGGCGGATCCGCCCCACTCATCAGACCGCTCACTCATCGCGATAACGCAACACGGGTCAACATTTTCGGCCCACCCTTGTTGCGTTGTGAGCGATATTTGCACGCAAAGCAGCGACGGTCCTCCTCAGCCGGCGACCTCTGTTGCGTTCTGTAAATCCCGACTGGAACCCCACCATGGACGTGAGCCCCGGAACACCGGCAGAGGGTCCATCCACCCAACGCGCCAGCGGGTGAGCGGGCACCTCCGCCATTGTCCCTTTGTGTGCGTGTTTCGGACTCATGGCGCCAGCAGGCGACCCCGCAGCCGAATGTAGTGGCGCGTTACGTTGCCGGGGCCGGCCCCCGATCCCGGCGCGGATCGAGAAGGGGCCAGGCGGGCTGTGGACTGGTGAGCCCGGCCTGTGTGCGTCGCCGCCAGGCCAAGCCCGATAGTGCTTCGAGCACCACCCTATTGCCCAGGTAGGCGGTCACGTCGGCGTGGTCGTACGGCGGTGACACCTCGACCACGTCCATACCGGCGAGAGGCACCTCCATGGCGATGCGGCGGACGGAGTCGAGCAACTGCCGGGTCGTGAGGCCGCCAGGCTCCGGAGTCCCTGTGCCCGGAGCGGCCCCCGGATCGACTACGTCCACATCGACACTCAGGAATACGCCGTCGCAATCATTGATGGCGATCTCCATGGCCTCGGTGAGACAGGCATGGAGACCCCGGGACACCACCTCCGCCATCTCGAAGCTGCGCATGGCCTGCTGCCCCATCCACCTGAGCGTTTCTGGGTCGGGCCAGTAGCCACGCAATCCGATCTGCAGGAACCGGTCGCCGCGAGCTGCTCCGGACTCGATCAGCCGACGCATCGGCGTTCCGTGCCCGATCAGAGACCCGAACTGGATGGCAGCCGTGTCGGCGTGGGCATCGAAGTGGATCACCGAAACTCGGCCCCACCCAAGATGACGGGCCACACCGGTCACGTCGGGCCAGGCGATGGTGTGATCGCCCCCAAGCACCACCGGAATGGCACCCGACGAGGCCACTTGCAGCACCGCCTCTTCCAGCCGAGCCATCGACTTCTCGATCTCCCCGGCCGGCATCTCCACGTCGCCCATGTCGACCACACCTAGATCGGTGAGAGGGTCCACGCCCAAGGCCAGGTGAGTTCGGCTGCCGTTATGCGGGAGATAGTCGGTCAAGCGGATGGCCTGCGGACCGAATCGGGCACCCGGTCGGTGGGAGGTGCCACCGTCGTAGGGGGCGCCGATGATCACCGCGCCGGCGCCGGCATAGGTCGATGGGTCCGACAGGTCGGCGGCGGGAACCCCGAGGAAGGTGGCGTCCGGGCCGTACATGTTGCCGTGGCGCCCGCCCTGAGCGAGGTGCGCACCTACTCCGCCTCCCTCCGACCCGCCTCCCTCCGACGCCCCGATCCGCCGCCCCCCGATCCGCCGCCCCCCGACCCAATGCGCTCCGACCCCCCGCCCCCTGATCCCTGGCCCCCCGCAGCGCCGGCCCCGTAACCCATGGCGCCGCCATCCCGGGGGTCGCTCATCTACGCCGCGGTGACGAAGAGCTTTTGGGCCAGGGTCGGGCCGAGGGCGATGGACCGGGCGCCCAGGTCGAGGGTCAAAGTCCCGTCCGGAGCCCTTGAGGTCACCGTTGCTTCCGTGCCTGGGATGAATCCGTTCGATGACAGGTAAGAAAGCGAATCCTGGTCGATCTCCACCTGCTCGGTGACCCGGGCCAAGCGGATGTGATCTCCCTGTCTACTCTCCGACAGGAGGCTGGTCTCCACCGCGGTGACGTCCGCGCCGGGGATGGGGTTTCCATGGGGGCAGGTGGCGGGATGGCCGAGCACTTCGATCAACCGGGCCTCGACCTCGTCCGAGATCACATGTTCCCAGCGTCCCGCCTCCAGGTGGGCCTTGTCCCAGGGGAGCCCGATGATATCGGTGAGCAGCCTTTCTGCCAGCCGGTGTTTCCGGACCACGCTTTCGGCGACGGCGCGGCCGGAGTCGGTGAGTGAAAGCGACCGCCCCTTGGCCTGAATGTACCCCTCGTCCCGGAGCCGCTTGATCATCTCCGACACGGCCGGCGCCGAATGTCCGAGCCGTTCAGCCAGGCGAGCCTGGATGACAGTCATGCCTTCTTCACCCAGCTCGTGGATGGCCTCCAGGTACTCCTCGAGGGGCGGGTGGAAACCTTCGGGCATGTTCGGAGCCTACCGCTCTCGTCCCCTCGGTCGGGTGGTCACTGGTCGGACGTAGGCTCGTCTCCAATGGCCCGACTGCTCCTGATAGACGGCAACTCCCTCCTGTACCGGGCTTTCTTCGCTCTGCCTACGGACATGGCGACGGCATCCGGACAGGTGACCAACGCCGTGTACGGGTTCACCTCCATGCTGATCAACCTCATCAAGGATCACGACCCGGATCAGCTCGTGGCCACATTCGACCGCCCCGAGCCCACCTTCCGGCATCAGGTGATCACGGGCTACAAGGCCGGGCGCTCCGAGACACCGGACATCCTGCGCCAGCAGCTGGGCCTGGCCCGCCAACTGATCGAGACGCTGCACATCCCGATGGTCGACGTTTCCGGTTACGAGGCGGACGACGTCGTCGCCACCCTGGCCACCAAGGCCGCGGCCGCCGGCGACGATGTCATCGTGGTGTCCGGCGACCGCGACACCTATCAGCTGGTGGAGGACCCCCACATCTCCGTCCTCTACCCCAAGCGCGGGGTATCGGAGTACGTGCTCTACGACGAGGCGGGCATCGAGGAGCGCACCGGTGTCTCGCCGTCCAAATATGCGCAGTACGCCGCCCTCCGGGGCGACAAATCGGACAACCTCCCGGCCGTCCCCGGAGTGGGGGAGAAGACGGCGGCCAAACTCATCAACACCTACGGGGACCTGGACGGCATCTACGCCCACCTGGACGAGCTGGCACCGAAGCTGCGGCAGAACCTGGTCGATTCCGAGGCGCAGGTCCGGGCCAATGCCGCCGCCACTCCGCTTGTACGAGATCTCGACGTAGCAGTGGACCCCGATGAGGCAGCCATCGGCGGATGGGACCGGGAGGAACTGCGAAGGCTCTTCGACTTCCTCGAATTCCGGACCCTCTGGGACCGCTTCCTCGAGGCGACGGGCGGGGACAAAGGGGGCAGCCCCACCACGTCCCCCCCGGTTGCGTCCCTCATCGTCGCGGTCGACGAGCTGGTCGATCCAAGCGCGGCCGTGGCCTGTCTCAACGAGTGGCGTTCGGCCGGAACGGAGCTGGCCATGGCCGGCTCGTGGGCAGGGCGAGAAGGACGCTCGGAGCTGTTGGGGCTGGCGGTGGTGGCCTTGCCGGCGGGCGACCCCACCGAGGTGGCCTGGATCGGCGACGCCGTTCTCCGCGACTCGGCGGTGGTGACAGCCCTCGGTGATTTGCTCGGGCCTGACGGAGTGTCGGTCTCGGCTCACGATGCCAAGGCCTTGATGCGGAGCTTGGCCGGCCGGGGTGTCGAATTTTCCACCCTCCGGCTGGATACCGCCATAGCGGCCTACCTGGTCGACCCAGCGGGTGACCAGTACCTCCTCGAGGACCTGGCCGAGCGTTACGCAGGAGTGGAGCTGCGGTCCCCGGACGCTCCGCCGCCCGGCCAGTTGGACCTGGCCGGTATCGGAGAGGACCGGAGCGGGGCGGCCGCTCGCCGGGCCGCGGCGGTGGCCCGGTTGGTGGAGCCCATGAGCTCAGCCCTGGCTGCCCGGGGGATGTCGAATCTCTACGACGAAGTGGAGCGGCCGCTGGTTCTGGTGCTGGCCAAGATGGAAGAGACCGGAGTGCGGGTCGATGTCGACGGCCTTGGCCACCTGGCCGGCGAACTGGCCTCCGAAGCGAAGCAACTCGAGGCTGAGATCCAGGACCTGGCAGGTGTGCAGTTCGTGGTCAACTCGACCCCGCAGCTGCGGGAGATTCTGTTCAACAAGCTCGGCCTGACACCACAGAAGCGGACCAAGACGGGCTATTCCACTGATGCTCAGACCCTCGAGAAGCTGCGTGATGAGCATCCGATCATCGAGGCCCTTTTGCGTTACCGCGAGGTGGAGAAGCTGCGCTCCACCTATGGCGACTCGCTTCTCGCCGAGGTCGCGCCCGACGGTCGCATACACGCCACCTTCAACCAGACGGTCGCCCGCACGGGCCGGCTCAGCTCGGACCAGCCGAATCTGCACAACATCCCGATCCGGACCGAGGAGGGGCGCCGGTTCCGGGAGTGCTTCCTTCCGGCAGACGGGTGCCGCTTCCTCGTGGCTGACTACAACCAGATCGAGCTGCGGGTCATTGCCCATCTGGCCGAGGACCCGGGATTGGTCGAGGCCTTCACGACCGGCACGGACATCCACAACGTGACCGCGGCCCGGATCTACGGGGTCGAGCCGGGGGACGTGACGATCGCCATGAGATCGAAGGCGAAGATGGTCTCCTACGGGCTGGCGTATGGCATGGAGGCGTACGGACTGGCCCAGCGTTTGGCCATTCCCGTCGACGAAGCGGCGCAGATCCTGAAGGCCTACTTTGACGGATTTCCGAACGTCAAGGCCTACATGGACCGGGTGGTGGCTGAAGCGCGCGACCGCGGGTACACCGAGACCCTCTTCGGCCGGCGCCGCCTGATCCCCGAACTGCAGTCCGGTAGGTATCAGGTGCGCGCCGCCGGCGAGAGGCAGGCCATGAACGCCGGGATCCAGGGCCTGGCTGCCGACATATTCAAGGTGGCGTTGGTGCGCTTGGACGCCGGCCTGGCGGACTCAAGTTTGGCGAGCCGTCTGGTCCTGCAAGTTCACGACGAAGTGATCCTGGAGGTACCTCCTGACGAGGAGGATGCGGCCGCCTTCACCGTAATCGGCGCCATGACCGGCGCCGCCGAACTGTCGGTACCCCTCACGGTCAATCTGCACTGGGGCGACAACTGGGCCGAAGCCAAGGGATAGCGTGAGACAGATGTCGAACGTCGAGCCCGACCCGACTGCGCCTCATCCACCCGGTGACGCCGTCCAGGTGGTGCATGACCACGCCGACCGTATCTTCAGCTGGCGGTACGAACGGGAGCGTCCTCAGCTGGTCACCCTGTACAACAAGGCGGCGGGATCCCAGTGGAACAGCGTCACCGACCTGGATTGGTCGACCGACGTTGACCCCGAACGGACCGTTGACGACGAGGCACCCGCCCTGCGGCTGGCTCGGGCGGCGGCAACACTGCCCGGTTCTCCGCTCGCGAGTTGGAGCGAGAAGGAGTTCACGCAGCTGGGCGTCGAGCTGCTCAAGGCTCAGCTCAGCCAGTTCATGCACGGCGAGCAAGGCGCCATGATGACCGCGGCCAAGCTGGTTGAGACGGTTCCCTGGATCGACGCCAAGTACTACGCCTCGACCCAGACCATGGACGAGGCTCGCCATACCGAGGTCTTCGCGCGATACCTGCGCGAGAAGATCGGTGACGCCTATCCCATGTCCCCGTTCTTGCAGGGACAGATCTTCGGTCTGCTCGAAGACAGTCGCTGGGACATTGCCTACCTCGGTATGCAGATAATCATCGAGAGCCTGGCCCTGGCTGCCTTCGGGGACCTTCTGCGCCGGACTTCCGAGCCCCTGCTGACGAAGCTCCTGCGCTACGTCATGTCCGACGAAGCCCGCCATGTGGCCTTCGGGATCGTGAGTTTGGGTGAGTACTACGCCGGGCTCAGTTCCGCCGAACTGAAGGAGCGCCAGGAGTTCATGGTCGAGAACACACTGCGGAACCGTCTGCGGTCCAGCACCCCCGAGGTGTGGGAACGGATGGGCGTCTCCCTCCCTGACTTGGTCCCCTTTTTCTCCGAGGCCGCCGCCCGGGTCGGGCATGGCCCCTTCCAGACGTTTCAAAGGGCCTTCTTCTCCAAGCTGGTTCCCAACGTGCGCAAGCTCGGCCTGCTCGACGCCAACGACGGCTTTCTGCGACAAAAGTGGGCCGAAGCCGGCCTGCTGCAATTCGAACATGCCGACGACACGGCGTCGGATTTCGAGTCCTTCGACGCTGTGGCCATGGACCGAGCGCAGGCCGGGCCCTGACCGAGATCGCTTCCCCGGTCGGTTTGCACAAAGGGACGAAGCGCGGCAGCGACGAATCCGGACCGGTTCCGGCCGGGGCCACCCGGCCCTCCACATCATTACCGTGGACATAACGGGCCGAGAATTCGAAGCGGTGGCGGACCACGCCGGTCTGGCGTATCTGCGTTATTCGTTTACCAAAGGAACGGCCCAGGAGACCGCTTTCCTCATCGACGCGTTGGCGTTGAAACCAGGCATGCGACTGCTGGACGTGGGGTGCGGGCCGGGTCGGCACTGCCACGCTCTCGCCCGAGCTGGCTTGGAAGTGGTCGGGCTCGACATCTCAGCCTCTTTTCTGCGGGCCGCGGGTGAAGGTTCGTGGCTACGGGCCGACGCCCGCCGGCTGCCGATACGACCCCGAAGTTTCGACGCCGCCATCTCGCTTTGCCAAGGCGGGTTCGGGTTGCTCGGCGGAGACGAAGATGCCACCGTCCTCGGGGAAATGGCCGATTCGGTAAGAAGGGGTGGCCGGCTGGCGGTGTCCGCCTTTTCCGCCTATTTCGCCGTCCGCCACCTGGAGCCGGGGGAGGTGTTCGACGCAGAGACAGGGGTCAACCATGAACGGGCCGAGGTCCGGGATCCGTCCGGACAGCCCGCCACATTCGATCTGTGGACCACCTGCTTCACACCTCGGGAATTGCGCCTGATGGCCGCCCGCGCCGGCATTGCCGTTCAATCCCTCTGCTCGGTGGGTCCGGGTTCATATGGCGACGGCTCGCCCGACCTGGACCACCCGGAGTTCCTTCTGGTAGGCGCGGTGTAGACTGGACTTCCCGCGGCGAACGGTTCGCTGCGCCACTCCTCCCACGGCCCTTTCGGGAGGAGCCTTTGTCCGGAAAGAAGGCTACGACCCCCAATGTCCAACGACTCGACCGTAACGACCGCTACAGATCCAGTTTCGCCCGAGGCGCCGGCAGATGCCGGACAGATGGGTACCTTCGACGAAGCCGGAGAGTACACACCCCGCCAGATCGTCGTGGACGACCTGGGCAGCACCTCGCTAGAGGACGCCATCGCGGGCACGATCGTGGAATTCGAGGACGGCGACATCGTGAATGGGACGGTCGTCAAGGTCGACAAGGACGAGGTGCTCCTCGACATCGGTTTCAAGTCCGAAGGCGTCATCCCCGCCCGTGAGCTGTCCATCCGCCACGACGTGGACCCCGGCGAGGTGGTCTCGCTCGGCGAGCAAATCGAGGCTCTCGTCCTGCAGAAGGAGGACAAGGAGGGCCGGCTGATCCTCTCCAAGAAGCGGGCCCAGTACGAGCGGGCGTGGGGCACCATCGAGGGTGTCAAGGAACGCGACGGGGTCGTCACCGGACCGGTCATCGAGGTCGTCAAGGGCGGCCTCATCCTCGACATCGGGCTCCGCGGCTTTCTGCCCGCTTCGCTGGTCGAGTTGCGGCGCGTCCGCGACCTCCAGCCCTACATCGGTCGCACTTTGGACGCCAAGATCATCGAGCTGGACAAGAACCGCAACAACGTGGTCCTGTCCCGCCGGGCCTGGCTGGAGGAGACCCAGCGTGAGCAGCGCGAGGACTTCCTGACCAACCTCAAGCCGGGCGAGGTGCGCCGGGGAGTGGTCTCGTCCGTCGTCAACTTCGGCGCCTTCGTGGACCTGGGTGGGATGGACGGCCTCATCCACGTTTCGGAGCTGTCGTGGAAGCACATCGACCATCCCTCGGCCGTGGTCGCCGTCGGAGACGAGGTGGAGGTCCGGGTGCTCGACGTGGACCACGACCGCGAGCGCATCAGCCTTTCTCTCAAGGCCACCCAGTCCGACCCCTGGCAGGAGTTCGCCAACGCCCACCGGGTGGGCGAGCTCGTGTACGGACGGGTCACCAAGCTGGTTCCCTTCGGCGCCTTCGTCCAGGTCGGCGACGGCATAGAGGGCTTGGTCCACATCTCCGAGATGGCCAACCACCACGTCGACCTACCCGAACAGGTCGTGAGCCCCAGCGAGGAGCTGTGGGTCAAGATCATCGAGATCGACCTCCAGCGCCGGCGCATCAGTCTTTCCATCAAGCAGGCCGCTGAGGGCGGCGAGGTCGCCGCCGAATATCGCGATGCGTTCGGCGAGCACGCTTACGACGAGCACGGCAACTACATCGGAGCTGCCGGCTTCTCGGACTTCGAACCGGAATCCGAAGCACAGGCTGCCTGGGCCGAATACCTCGACCAGGGCGGATCTTCGGGACCCGAGACCGCGGCGTCAGACCCCCCGCAGGAGTAGCGGGAACCGTCGAGGCGCCGGGCCGGCGGAAGAGCTCCGCGGCACGCCCGCAGTAGCAGCACGGGGACTCGTCGGAGGCGCCGGGCGAGGGGAAGGGGTTTCACGGCACGCCTGCCGGCGTGCAACGGTTCACCCTTCCTCCACGACCGCCCCTCCCCATGGCTTCCGCTCGCCGCGGCTCAGGCTGAAACCGGCTGGTCGTCGCAGTCGCGCCTCGTGCCTCGCGGTTAAGGCTGGGTTCACAGGGTCCGGCGCGCCCGGCGTTCCTGTCGGGGCCGGCGCCGGAGCGGCGAGGGGCGGAGCCGTTTCATGCCGGAGGCATGACGAGGAGCCTTCGCCGCTCCAGTGCGGTCGCCCACCCGGTGCACGACGCGGAGCCCTCGCCGGGGCGGGTGCCATCGCTCGACGGCTTAAGGCGGGGACTGCTAGGGCCGGCCTGAAACCCAATCCGCCAGGACGGCCCGGCGTGGCGTCCGCATGTCTTGCGGGCGGGCGGCCTCTATCCGGTCGGCGGAGCGGTAGAGGTTGTAGATCGCCCGGACGCCGAGCCATCGCAGGGGTTCGGGCTCCCAGCTCCGGCTGGCGTGCCCGACCCATGGCAATGACGTCCGCGCCGTGTCCCGGCCGAGGATGAGATCGGCCAGGGTGAGACCGGCGAGGTACGAGGTGGTCACCCCGTCACCCACATACCCGCCGGCCCAGGCCAAACCGCCGTGGCCGGAACGTTGCACGCCGATCGATGGGCACCAGTCACGGGCCACGCCCAGGACGCCACTCCAGGCGCCGTACGTGGGGACGCCCCTGGTGGCGGGGAACAGCCGGCGCAGAGCGGCCTCCAGCGCGGCCACCGTCGCCGGCGGGGTGTCGCCCGCTCGATCGAGCCGGGACCCGAAGCGGTAGGGAACGCCGCGGCCCCCGATGGCAATCCGGTCGTCAGCCGTTCGCTGCAGGTACGTGTAGGCGTGAGCGGCGTCCCTCAACGTCTCCCGGGCCTCCCAACCGATGGCCGCCCAGGCTTCCCGGGGGATTGGCTCGGTGACGATCATGGAACTGTTCATCGGGAGGAGGCGACGGTGCAGACCGGGGAGACCAGCCGTGTAGCCCTCGGTGGCTCTCACGACCCACGGGGCGCGCACCCTAAGGAACGCTGTATGCACCTGGCCGGGCGCCACGCCCAGAGCCTGGGTGCGCTCGTAGATCTTGACGCCTCGATTCTCGGCCGCTGCGGCCAACCCCCGGACCAGTTTGGCCGGCTGAATGCGGGCGCAGTGGGGGCTGAAGATCGATCCGGCTGCCCCCTCGATTCTCACCCGCTGGGTGGTCTCGTCGGGGTCGAGCAGCCGGGCGTCCTCCGGTCCGAGTCCCCATCCTCGGTCCTCCTCGAGCGCCACCCGGAGGCGGGCCAGCTGAGACTGGTTGGTCGCCACGGCCAGGGTGCCCCCCATCTCGATGTCCGCGTCGATGCGCTCGCTTGCGCACGCCGCGACCACGCCGGCGACGGCCTCGATCAACTGGCGCTGTAGGGCTACCACCCCGGCGTAACCGCCCGGCCCTCGGGCCAGCCGGTTCCTGTCGCCCGGAAGGAGTCCTGACAGCCAGCCTCCGTTGCGGCCGCTGGCGCCGTAGCCGACATGGTGGGCGTCGATGACGGTGATCCGGAGGGATGGATCGGCGCCGGCCAATGCCCAGGCCGTCCAGAGCCCGGTGTAACCGGCCCCGACTATGCAGATGTCGGCGTCAGTGCCGCCGTTGAGGGATGGCCGGCGTGGGGCCGGCCCGCCCAGAGCCCTCTGCCAGTAGCCGGAACTGTCTAGATGTGGGTCCACGCCTCGCTGAGGACCGAACGCAGGATGTCGCCGATGAGATCGAAGTGCTCCTGTTCGGAGATGAGTGGCGGCGCCAGCTGGACCACGGGATCGCCTCGATCGTCGGCGCGGCAGATCAGCCCAGCGTCAAAGAGAGCACCTGAGAGGAATCCCCGAAGGAGCCGTTCGGATTCGTCGTGGCCGAAAGTCTCCCGGGTGACCTTGTCCTTGACCAGTTCGATGCCGTAGAAGAATCCTTCTCCACGAACGTCACCGACTATGGGCAGGTCGGCCAGGCCCTCGAGGACGGTCCGGAACTGGCTGGCCCGGCTGGCCACATTGTCGATCAGGTGCTCCTTCTCGAGCAGATCCAGATTGGCGAGGGCCACGGCAGTGGAGACCGGGTGCCCTCCGAAGGTGTACCCGTGGTAGAAGGTCTCGCCGCCTGTGACGAAGGGTTCCATGATCCGGTCGTCCACCAGGACCGCGCCAAGCGGGGCATAGCCGCTGGTCATCCCTTTGGCACAGGTGATCATGTCAGGCTGATAGCCGAACTTGGTGGCTCCGAACCAGGAGCCGAGCCTTCCGAAGGCGCAGATGACCTCGTCGGACACCAGGAGTACACCATGGCGGTCGCAGATCTCACGCACCCGTTGGAAGTAACCAGGAGGCGGCGGGAAGCAACCCCCCGAGTTCTGCACCGGTTCGAGGAACACGGCCGCTACCGTCTCCTCGCCCTCCATTTCGATGCGCCGCTCGATGTCGTTTGCGGCCCAGAGCCCGAACGCCTCGACGTCGTCTCCGTGCTCGGGCGCTCGATAGAAGTTGGTGTTCGCCACCCGCACCGATCCCGGTACCAGAGGTTCGAAGGGCGCCTTGATGGCGGGCAGACCGGTGATGGAAAGAGCGCCCATCGTGGTGCCGTGATAGGCGATGTCCCGGGACAGGACCTTGTAACGTCCGGGCTGACCCGTAGCCCGGAAGTACTGACGGGCCAGCTTCCATGCCGTCTCGACGGCCTCGCCGCCTCCGGTCGTGAAGAACACCCGGTTTAGCGGGCCTGGGGCCAAAGCGGCCAGACGCTCGGACAGCTCTATGGCGTTGGGATGGGCGTAGCTCCACAAGGGAAAGTAGGCCAGCTCGGAGGCTTGCCGGGCACCCGCTTCGGCCAGCTCGCGGCGGCCATGGCCGGCCTGCACCACGAACAGTCCGGATAAGCCATCGAAGTACTTGCGACCTCGGCTGTCCCACACCCAGGGGCCCTGGCCCCGCACCATCACCGGCACGTCGTGATCGCCGTAGGCGCTCATACGGGTGAAGTGCATCCACAGATGGCGCTTGGCTGCGTCCTGCAGGTGCTGATTGTCGAAGTCCGAGGTCGTGTCCGGGGTCGTCATCGAGTCCCCCACTGGTAGGTCTCCTTCGCAACTCTCAGGTACACAAATGCTTCCGCGGTGCGCACTCCGGGGATGGTCCGGACGGAGTCGTGGATTGTGCGCAAGAGGTGCTCGTCGTCCTCGCAGAGCAATTCGACCAGGAGGTCGTACTGCCCGGCGGTGAAAACCACGTATTCGGCTTCGTCCAACGCCACGAGCTTCTCGGCCAGGGCATGGATGTCCCCGTCGGCCTTGACACCGAGCAGAGCCATGCGGTGGAAGCCGATGGCGGCGGCGTCGGTCACGGCCACGATCTGGATCACGCCCTCATCGCGTAAGCGTTGAACTCGTTGGCGGGTGGCGGCTTCTGACAGACCCACAGCCCGGGCGATGGCGGCGTAGGAACGGCGCCCGTCCTCCTGCAGCTGCTCGATGATCAACTTGCTGAGCTGGTCCAGGCGACCCCCGCTATCGCGGATAACTGTGTCTGTACTGCCCACGACAACGGATTCTAAATATTGCGACCGCTAATTGCAAAGGATTCCCTTGCGCTCGGACCGAGATCTGGCATTATTGCGGGGTCCTGAGTATCGATTCCCAAGGGGGTGAGCCATGCCCGAACGGCTACGGAACTTCGTTGACGGGACCGCCGTCGACTCCAAGGACGGGCGCACCACTGCAGTCGTAGATCCGAGTACAGGCGAGACGATCGCCCTGGCGCCCTTGTCCGGACCGGCCGACGTCGACATGGCCTGCCAGGCCGCGGCCGCCGCTTTCAACAGCTGGCGGGATACGACACCATCGGAGCGCAGTCGCATGCTGCTCAAGCTCGCCGACGCGGTCGAGGCTAAAGCGGAGGATTTCATTGCCGCCGAGGGGCGCAACACGGGCAAGCCGCTCGCACTCACCCGGTCGGAGGAGATCCCGCCGATGGTGGATCAGATTCGCTTCTTCGCCGGCGCCGCCCGGGTGCTCGAAGGTCGGTCCGCAGGCGAGTACATGGCCGGTCACACGTCGTGGATCAGACGGGAACCCATTGGCGTGGTCGGCCAGGTCACCCCCTGGAACTATCCCATGATGATGGCCATTTGGAAGATTGCACCGGCTCTAGCCGCGGGTAACACGGTCGTGCTCAAGCCCTCGGAGACCACGCCTGTCACAACCCTCCTGCTGGCGGAGGTGGCCGGGGACATCTTTCCGCCCGGCGTCTTCAACGTGATCTGCGGCGACCGGGACACGGGTCGCGAACTCGTCTCCCATCCGATCCCTCAGCTCGTGTCGATAACCGGAAGTGTCAGGGCCGGACGTGAGGTGGCTCTGGCCGCCGCCCAGGATCTGAAGCGGGTACACCTGGAGTTGGGCGGGAAGGCGCCTGTAGTCATCTTTGACGACGTCGATGTGGAGAAGGCGGCCGAAGCCATTGCCATAGCCGGCTACTTCAACGCCGGTCAGGACTGCACGGCCGCCACCCGCGTCCTGGCTTCGTCGGGCGCGTACGGAGACATTGTCGACGCTCTCAGCGAGCAAGCCAGGCAAACTAGTTACGGCGGGCTCGATCAGCCGGACGTGGCGTTCGGCCCCCTAAACAACGCATCTCAGTTGGAGAGGGTCTCGGGCATGGTGTCGCGCGCCCCGTCGCATGCCAGTGTGATCGTCGGGGGTGAGGCGCCCGGCGGACCGGGCTTCTTCTACCCGGCCACGGTGGTGGCAGGTGTTCAACAGGGGGACGAGCTGGCCCAGACCGAGGTCTTCGGTCCGGTGATCACGGTGCAGCGTTTCACGGACGAGGACCAGGCTGTCGGCTGGGCCAACGGCGTCGAATACGGTCTGGCGTCCAGTGTGTGGACCCAAGACCACGGACGGGCCTT
Source organism: uncultured Acidimicrobiaceae bacterium (assembly GCA_963851245.1). GTDB lineage: Bacteria > Actinomycetota > Acidimicrobiia > Acidimicrobiales > Palsa-688 > CAWKOH01. The sequence goes on from CAWKOH010000003.1 coordinate 245,703, forward strand.
GCGCGTTTCCCGCCGACTCGATTTCGGGTGCGTGTGGATCAACACCCACATCCCGCTCGTGGCCGAGATGCCGCACGGTGGCTTCAAGCATTCGGGCTACGGCAAGGACCTATCGATGTACGGCTTCGAGGACTACACCCGGATAAAGCATGTGATGAGCAACTTCGAGTAGCGGTTTCGATTCCAAAGGGGGGGTCCATGACCACAACGTCTGAAAGAGCGCCGGACTTTCAGAGCCGGGGCGAAGGCAAAGGGCTGAAGGACGGCGCCATCGGCCTCCTGTCCAACACCGTGATCGCCATAGCCTCGGTAGCTCCGGCCTACAGCCTGGCTGCCGCTCTGGCATTCGTAGTCGGCTACGTCGGGCTCCAGTCGCCCGTCGTGATGCTTTTAGCGTTCGTGCCCATGGCGTGTGTGGCGGTCGGATACCAGCAGCTGAACAAGGTCATGCCCGACTGCGGGACTACCTTCACGTGGGGCACCAAGACGTTCGGTCCCAAGACCGGATGGATGGGGGGCTGGGGCATCATCGCCGCCGATGTCATCGTCATGGCCAACCTGGCCCAGATCGCAGCCCAGTACGGCTTTCAGTTCATAGGCGGCCTGTCACACAGCACCTACATATCGAACCTTTCCTCCAACATGCACTGGACCCTGTTGGTAGGTGTTCTTTGGATCATCGCCATGGCCTACATCTGCTACATCGGCATCGAGATCAGCGCCATGGTGCAGTACGGCCTGCTCGCCATCGAACTGACGATGCTCCTCATACTGAGCATCACCGCCCTGACCAAGGTCTATGCCGGCAGTGCCGGCCCACAGGCCATTCACCCTGCTGCCTCGTGGTTCAATCCGTTCAATGCCACCTTCTCGGCGTTCGCCCTCGGCATGCTCACGGCCTTGTTCATCTACTGGGGTTGGGACACCGCCGTCTCGGTCAACGAGGAGACCCGGGACAGGGACAAAGCGCCGGGCCAAGCGGCCATCACGTCGACCTTCGTCCTGCTGGTGACGTACGTACTCGTGACCGTTGCCGCCCAGGCCTTCGCCGGCATCGGCGACAAAGGGATCGGCCTCAACAACCCGGACAACTCGGGGGACGTCCTGTCCGTGCTCGGGGCGAGTGTCTTCGGTACCAAGGGACTGGGATGGCTGCTCTCCAACCTGCTGATCCTCATGGTCCTCAGCTCGGCCGCCGCCAGCACCCTGACCACCATCCTGCCGACGGCCCGCACCACGCTGTCGATGGCCGCCTACCGGAGCATCCCCACCAGGTTCGCCCGCATCCATCGCCGGTACTTCACGCCCACCTGGTCCACCGTCGGAATGGCGCTCGTGTCCATCGCCTTCTACGTGGCCATGACATTCATCAGCACCAACGTTCTGGGCGACACCATCTCGTCCCTGGGGCTGATGATCGCCTTCTACTACGGACTGACCGGGATCGCTTGCGTCTGGTGGTTCCGCCACGAGCTGCTCACCAGCCGCCGGAACCTGCTCGTGAAGGGTGTGCTTCCGGGCTTCGGCGGACTGGTGCTCTTCGCGTTCTTCTTCTACGGGGCCAAAGAGTTCTGGAGCACGAGCTACGGCAGCACCTACTGGACTCTGCCCTTCCCGCCGCACTGGCAGATCGGCGGGGTCTTCCTGACCGGCATCGGCGCCCTGATCGTCGGCGTGATCCTGATGTACATCTACCGGTTCGTGGCCCCGCCCTTCTTCCGCGGCGAGACACTGAACAAGGACACGCCCATACTGGTGCCTGAGAACTAGCGGCAAGGAGGCCGGCATGCGGATCGGTGTTCCGTCTGAGGTCAAGAACCACGAGTACCGCGTGGCGTGCACCCCGTCCGGAGTCCACGAACTGGTCCGGCAAGGCCACCAAGTGTTCGTAGAGCTCGGGGCCGGGAGCGGGTCGTCGATCCCGGATGCCGATTTCTTCGGGGCGGGAGCCCGGATGGTCGAGTCTGCGGATGACGTCTGGGGCGAGTCCGACCTCATCTTGAAGGTCAAGGAGCCGGTGGAGGAGGAGTATCACCGCCTGCGGAAGGACCTGATCCTTTTTACCTATCTGCACCTGGCGGCGTCGCGAGAATGCACGGACGCCTTGTTGAAGGCGGGCACCACCGCCATCGCCTATGAGACGGTGCAGCTTCCGGATGGTTCGTTGCCCCTCCTGGCCCCCATGTCAGAGGTCGCCGGGCGCATGGCCCCTCAGGCCGGCGCCCACCATCTGCAGCGCGACGGTGGCGGCCGGGGCGTGCTCATGGGCGGCGTCTCGGGCACGTACGCGGCCAAGGTGGTCGTGATCGGCGCCGGCGTCTCGGGCATGAATGCGGCAGCTATAGCCCTCGGCATGCAGTCCGAGGTCCTGCTGCTCGATCGCGACGTGGCCCGCCTCCGGGAGGCGGACCGCATCTACCAGGGGCACTGCCAGACCATCATCTCCAACACCTATGAGATAGAGCGGGCCGTGCTGGACGCCGACCTGGTCATCGGCGCGGTACTGGTGCCGGGGGCCAAGGCGCCGATGCTCGTATCCAACGACCTGGTGTCGAGGATGAAGTCGGGTTCGGTCCTGGTGGACATCGCCATCGACCAGGGCGGGTGTTTCGAGGATTCCCGCCCGACGACGCATGCCGACCCGGTGTACAAGGTCCACGATTCGTTGTTCTACTGCGTGGCCAACATGCCAGGTGCCGTCCCCCACACTTCGACCTACGCCCTCACCAACGTCACCCTTCCGTACGCGGTCGAGATCGCCGGCCACGGCTGGAGGGACGCCCTTCGGTCCGACCCGGTGCTGGCGCTGGGTCTCAACGCCCACGACGGCCAGTTGACCTCGGCTCCGGTCGCGGCCGCGCACGGGCTGCCACACATACCCCTGGAGGCGGCGCTGGCCTAGAGGGCGGTGGCGGCCGGCCGCCGGGCCAGCTGGGTGAGATGGACGGGCATTTCCGGATTGGCGCGTTCAGGGCCGTTGCGGCTCTCCTGGAGCAGCCAACGGATCCCATCGGCCGGATAGCGGCGGTGACCCCCCGGAGTCCGGACCGAGGGGATTTGGCCCCGCTTGGCCCATTCGGAGACGGTGCGCTCGGAGACCTGGAACAATACGGCCACGTCAGCCGTCCGCAGCAGCTGTCCCTCCAAGGCGGCCGGAACTTCGGCGCCGAAGAGCATGGCGAGCAACTTTTTCCGTTGCTGATCCTGTGAATCGTCGGTCATGCCGCTCACCTCGATCGAAACCGCGCCACGACCCAACCCGTAACTGGCCAGTCCGCGGGGTGAAGCCTCTCGGCCCCCGCCGGTCGGCCGCAATGGTCAGACTTGACTATCTTTCCCCGGCCCGGTGACTAGTTACCCGGGGTGGGCCTTGCGCCTGGCGAGCGCGGGTGGTGGTACCGGCGATCGGGGCGACTAGCTTTTCGGCTCATGCTTCTGGTGGGACTGACCGGCGGGATCGGGTCCGGGAAATCGACCGTCGCCGAGCTCTTGTGTGCCAGGGGCGCGGCCGTGGTGGATGCCGACGGCATATCCCGCCAGATCATGGAGCCGGGCGGTGCCGCCTTCCAGCCCGTGGTCGACCGCTTCGGACCAGCGATAGTGGACGCCGGCGGCCGCATCGACCGTCCGGCGCTGGCGTCGCTGGTATTCGGCGATCCCGACGCCCTGGCGGATCTGAACGGGCTCACCCATCCGGTCATAGGCAGGGTTATGCGCGAGCGGGTGGAAGAACTGGCGGCGACTAGCGGGATCGTGGTGTTGGACATCCCGTTGCTCAACATCGCGACCAAGGACCGGTTCTCCTTCGGCGCCGTCGTCGTCGTCGACACGCCCGAGGCCGTGGCGGTGCAGCGTCTGGTCGAGCAGCGGGCGTTCAGCGAGGCCGACGCCCGGGCCCGGGTCGCCGCCCAGATATCCCGGGAAGAACGCCGGGCGTTGGCTGACCTCGTCATAGACAACTCGGGCGACCGGCCCGCCCTGGAGGCCGAGGTGGACCGGGCCTGGGCCTGGCTGTCGGAACACCTGGAGTCGGGTTCGGGCGTCTCGGCGTAGCCCGGCGGCTGAGGTGCGGCCGGCTGGGGGGCGGGGGGTCCGGGGCCGGGGGGTCGGGGGTCCGGGGTCGGGGAGTCGGGGTCGGGGGCGTGGCGCCGCCGATCGGGCTGCGCCGGCTTACAGGCCGCCGCGGGCTTCGAAATCTTTGTGTTCACTAGTACTACGTATATGGCGCGCTACTGAACACTATGATGTCATCTAGCGATCCGACATGGTAGTTGGGCCTCCCGAGCTAGGTTGTCCCACCCCACCGGTACGATCGGTCCCATGCCCGGCTTCCAGGTGGTGTCCGACTTCGATCCCGCCGGGGACCAGCCCAAGGCCATTGCCGAGCTCACCGAGGGGATCCAGAGGGGCGACCGGTTTCAGACCCTGCTGGGTATAACCGGCAGTGGCAAGAGCGCCACCGTGGCCTGGACCATCGAGGCGGTCCAGAAGCCCACCTTGATCATCGCCCCTAACAAGTCCCTGGCGGCCCAGTTGGCGAACGAGATGCGTGAGTTCTTCCCCCACAACCGGGTGGAGTACTTCGTCAGCTATTACGACTACTACCAGCCCGAGGCCTACCTGCCCTCGAGTGATACTTATATCGAGAAGGACAGCTCGATCAACGACGAGATCGACCGGCTGCGCCACTCCGCCACCTCGGCCCTCCTCACCCGGCGCGACACCATCGTGGTCGCTTCGGTCAGCTGCATCTACGGCCTGGGCTCGCCGGAGGAGTACTCCGAGCGCATCCTGCATTTGGTGCGTGGCACCGATCAGGATCAGCGGGCCATTCTGCGCCGCCTGGTGGACATGAACTACGAGCGCAACGACGCCAATCTGGTCCGCGGCAAGTTCCGAGTCCGGGGCGACACCATCGAGGTGCACCCCGCCTACGAGGAGAACGCCGTGAGGATCGAGCTCTTTGGCGACGAGATCGAGCGGATCACCACCGTCGACACCCTTACAGGGGAGCAGCTGGGCGCTCTCGACGAGCTGGTGATCTTCCCGGCCACTCACTACGTGGCAGGCGAGGAGCGGATGCGCAGGGCCATAGTCGGCATCGAAGCCGAGCTTCAGGAGCGGCTGGCCTGGTTCGAGGCCAACCACAAGCTGCTGGAGGCTCAGCGCCTCCGGATGCGGACCTCTTACGACCTCGAGATGCTGGCCGAGGTTGGTGTCTGCTCCGGCATCGAGAACTACAGCCGGCACATCGATGGCCGGAGGGCCGGGGAGCCCCCTTACACCCTGCTGGACTTCTTCCCGAAGGACTACCTGCTGGTCATCGACGAGTCGCACCAGACGGTCCCGCAGCTGCACGGGCAGTACGAGGGTGACCATTCACGCAAGGAGACCCTGATCGAGCACGGGTTCCGCCTGCCCTCGGCGGCCGACAACCGCCCCCTTCGCTTCGACGAGTTCTACGAGCGGGTCAACCAGTGCCTGTTCCTGTCGGCGACCCCTTCGCCCTACGAGATCCAGCAGTCCAACCAGGTGGTGGAACAGATCGTCCGTCCTACCGGTCTGATCGACCCCGAAGTGATCGTCAAGCCGACCAAGGGCCAGATCGACGATCTGATCGCCCAGATCCGGGACCGCACCGACCGTGGGGACCGGGTCCTGGTGACCACTCTGACCAAGAAGATGGCGGAGGATCTCACCGACTATCTGGTCGAGATGGGTCTCAGAGTCCGCTACCTGCATTCGAACATCGACACCATCCAGCGAATCGAGATCATCCGAGACCTGCGTCTCGGGGAGTTCGACGTGCTCGTGGGGATCAACCTCCTGCGGGAGGGCCTCGACCTGCCCGAGGTCTCTCTGGTGGCCATCCTCGACGCCGATAAGGAGGGCTTCCTCCGGGGTGAGACGTCGCTGATCCAGACCATCGGCCGGGCCGCGCGCAACGTGGACGGCCAGGTCATCATGTACGCCGACCGCATGACCGATTCGATGCGGCGGGCCATCTCTGAGACCCATCGGAGGCGCGGGGTCCAGCAGGCCTACAACGCTGAGCACGGCATCGATCCGCAGACGGTGCGCAAGGCGGTGACGGACATTCTGGTGCTGTTGGGGTCGCGGGGCGAGGAATCGGCCCCGGTGCCCGGCCGGGACCGGCGTAGCCGGCGGAGAGACCGGGCCCGCAGCGACCTGGCCGAGCTGCCCCACGACGAGCTGGCCCGGCTCATATCGACCCTGGAGGAGGAGATGCGGGAGGCGGCGGCTGATCTCCGCTTCGAGTACGCGGCCCGCATCCGGGATGAGATATCCGACCTCAAGGCCGAGCTGCGGGAGCTGGCTCCGAGCTGACGGCTAACGCTCTTTTAGGCCCGGCGCGGTCCGGAGGGTGGTCGGCCCGTCAAAAGCGGTGCGCCATCGAACACTTGTTCGCTGGTACCCTGGTCTGGTGCCGGAGAAGGTGGTGAACGCAGCAAAACCGGGCCGGGCCAAACTGGACCCGGGCCGGTTGGACTCGGGTCAGCCTGACCTAGCCAAGCTGGTCGTCAGGGGCGCGCGCGAGCACAACCTCCGCAACATCTCGCTCGACCTTCCCCGCGACCGGCTGATCGTTTTCACCGGGCTTTCGGGTTCCGGCAAGAGCTCGCTGGCGTTCGACACCATCTACGCCGAGGGCCAGCGCCGCTACGTCGAGTCGTTGTCCAGCTACGCCCGGCAGTTCCTCGGTCAGATGGACAAGCCGGACGTCGACTTCATAGAGGGGCTGTCTCCGGCCATCTCGATAGATCAGAAGTCGGCGTCTCGCAATCCGCGGTCGACCGTTGGCACCATCACCGAGATCTACGACTACTCTGCGCTTGTTGTACGCCCGGGTCGGCATCCCGCATTGCCCCCGGGACGGCACCGTCGTGCAGCGCCAGACACCCCAGCAGATCGTCGACCGCATTCTCGAGCTGCCCGACGGGACCCGATTCCAGGTCCTGGCCCCGGTCGTTCGCGGCCGGAAGGGCGAGTACCAGAGCCTCCTGGAGGAGCTCTCGGGTCAGGGCTACGCCCGGGCCCGCATAGACGGCGAGATCTACGAGCTGTCCGATCCGCCCAAACTGGCTCGTTACGAGATCCACACCATCGAGGTGGTCGTGGACCGCCTGGTGCGCCGGGACGGGATCGAGCGGCGCCTCACCGACTCGCTGGAGACGGCGCTGAGGCTGGCCGACGGCGTGGCCGAGGTGCAGATCGTCCCGCGTGATTCCGGGCCGGACGGAGGCGGCTCCACAGACCAGAGCGACGACACCCTGACCTTTAGCCAGCACCTGGCTTGCCCGACGTGTGGCCTGTCCTTCGACGAGCTGGCGCCACGGAACTTCAGCTTCAACTCACCGTATGGGGCCTGCCCGTCCTGCGACGGGTTGGGTACCCGGTTCGAAGTCGACCCCGAGCTGGTGGTGCGTGATCCGGACCTCTCCATCGTCGACGGCGCCATCACACCGTGGGCCGGGGCGCGTGGTGAGTACTTCGGCCGGGTGCTCGAGGCGGTCGCCGAGGCCGGGTCCTTCTCGACGGCGACTCCGTGGAAGAAGCTGAAGAAGGCAGATCAGAAGACGGTCTTGTTCGGTACCGGGACCAAGAAGGTCCACGTTCAGTACCGCAACCGTTACGGACGGGTCCGCTCCTACGACACCCACTACGAGGGGGTGGTGCCCTGGTTGGCCCGGCGCCATTCCGAGGCCGACTCCGATTACGCCCGGGAGACCATCGAGGGTTACATGCGCGAGGTGCCCTGCCCGGCATGCGGAGGAGCCCGGTTGAAGCCGGAAAGCCTGGCTGTCACGGTGGCCGGTCGCAACCTGTTCGAACTGTGCGACCTGTCGCTGGGCGAGGCCACCCGGCTGATGGGCGAGTTGGAGCTGTCCGAGCGGGATCATCTGATCGCCGACCGGGTGCTGAAGGAGATCCGGGCCCGCATGCAGTTCCTGCTCGACGTCGGCCTCGACTACCTGAGCCTGAACCGGTCGGCGGCCACCCTGGCCGGCGGGGAGGCGCAGCGGATCCGGCTGGCGTCGCAGATCGGCAGCGGGCTGGTGGGGGTGCTCTATGTCCTCGACGAACCCTCCATCGGTTTGCACCAGCGGGACAACCACAAGTTGATCGAGACGTTGCTCCGCCTGCGGGATCTAGGCAACACGGTGATCGTGGTCGAGCACGACGAGGACACCATCCGGGTGGCGGACCACGTGGTCGACATCGGTCCTGGCGCGGGTGAGCACGGCGGCACCGTGGTCGTCTCGGGTCCGGTCGACGCCCTGCTCGATTCCAAGGCGTCCCTCACCGGTCAGTACCTGACCCGCAAGCGCACCATACCGGTGCCCGCCTTCCGGAGAGAGCCCAGGGGGATGCTGACGGTGCGGGGGGCCCGGGAACACAATCTCAAGAGCATCGACGTCGACTTCCCGCTCGGCTGCATGGTCGCTGTCACCGGAGTGTCGGGATCGGGCAAATCCACGTTGGTCAACGACATCCTGCTGCGCGCCCTGATGCAGCGCATCTATCGCTCCAAGGAAGTGCCGGGCCGGCACACCCGGGTGGAGGGAGCCGACGCTCTGGACAAGGTCATCAGCATCGACCAATCACCCATAGGGCGTACCCCGCGCTCCAACCCGGCCACCTACACCGGCGTGTTCGACCACGTCCGCCGCCTCTTCAGCAGCACGACCGAGGCCAAGGTGCGGGGTTACCAGCCGGGCCGGTTTTCCTTCAACGTCAAGGGCGGGCGCTGCGAGGCCTGCTCGGGTGACGGGACCATAAAGATCGAGATGCACTTCCTTCCCGACGTCTACGTCCCGTGCGAGGTTTGCAAGGGCGCCCGCTACAACCGTGACACGCTTGACATCACGTTCAAAGGGAAGAACATCGCGGATGTGCTCGACATGCCGTGCGAGGAAGCGCTCGGGTTCTTTGCCAACCAGCCCGCCATCGCCCGCCACATGCAGACGCTCGTGGATGTCGGCCTCGGGTACGTGCGACTTGGGCAGCCGGCCCCGACGTTGTCCGGAGGAGAGGCCCAGCGGATCAAACTGGCCAGCGAGCTGTCCAAGCGGTCCACCGGTCACACCATCTACGTGCTGGACGAGCCGACCACCGGCCTTCACTTCGAGGACATCCGCAAGTTGTTGGCGGTGTTGTCCAGGCTTGTGGACCAGGGCAACACGGTGATCGTGATCGAGCACAACCTCGACGTGATCAAGACAGCCGACTGGATCATCGACCTGGGCCCCGAAGGTGGGGACCGGGGCGGTCAGGTCGTGGTGGAAGGCACCCCGGAGAAGGTCGCGAAGACGTCCGAGAGCTATACCGGCCAATTTCTCGAGCGCCTGCTGACCTAAAGGCCGGGCGCGGCGTTACGAGGCCGCGTAGACCGGCGAGACGTGTATCTCGCCGCAGTGGACCTGGGCGATGTCGGGTCCTCCGTAGGGCCGGATGGCCAGGGTAACGGTGAGAGACTGGAAGTCGTTCGGCGCCGTGAATTCCACTCGGGTCGACGTCGGGCACTGGGCGCCTCCGTAACCGGTCGAGGCCGCGAAGCCCATGGAGAAGTCGGCTCTGGCTCCCGGCGCCAGCGTGACCAGCTTCTCGGGGACGTATGGCACGGTGACCGAGGTGGCCCGTATCACGTCGGTCGGTATGGGCAGCCCGGAGGCGTTGAGCATCTGAAGGCCCGGATACCCGTACAGGGTGCACGTAGCGTTCGAGACGTTCTCGAAGTCGTCGGTGTAGCCGACGGATCCGGCCGCACCGTTGGCCGGTCCGATCTGCACCGCTAGCTGCGTGCGCCAGACACCCTTGGCGGCCGGCGGCGCGGGTACCGTCGTTGGTGAGGTGCCGGCGGCGCTAGGTGGCCGGAGCGTCGGTTCCGGCTCGGGAGGCTGGGCTAGCCGCCGTCGTGGCGGAGGGAGTGGTTAAGAGCTGGCGAGGGTGGGCGACACAGCCTGGCCGCTCGGACGAATTGGTGTGTCCACTTCCGCAGCCGGTGAGGACCGGCAGAAGCGACCACGGCCAAACCGGACCTAAACCGGACCTGGCGAACCCATCCATCGACCTCCTTTCAACTAGGCTCCGAGCCTCCCTGAAGCGTAAACCACGCCTCAGACGCGAAAGGTTCAAAGGATGCCGAGGAGGCCGGGGGGCTAGGCTGTGAACTGTTCGATGTTGCTGCCAGTACCGGCCCGTCGGGATCGGTCTGAAAGGCCTGGGACGTGTAGGGCTGACCCGCGACCAGACCAGCCCCCACGATCAGAAGCCTCCTCCGCCCGGCGTGGCTGGCGAATCCCGGCCGCCGTACTCGCGGTGCAGGAGGTCACCGTTCCCAGGCAGTAGTAGACCGTGACCGGGGTGGCCGGCGAACTGGCCGTGCCCTAAAACGTATGTATTGCCGAACTGGAGCGGACGTGACTGGGTCAAGGTGTTGGTGTCGTCGACCAAGGTGACCGTGGTGGTCACCGTGTTGCCGACGTTGTCGCCGCCCGTGATGGTTTCGGTCGGGCTGCTGGGGTGCTCGCGGCCCAGCTGAAGGTGGCGGACACATATGGGCCTCCAGCAGGCGTGGAGACTGTCGACGACGTGAACGTGAAGCCGGTCGGAGTACCCGTGAGCGCCGCGAACGCAGTGGACGCCGACGCCGCGACCGAATCGGAAAGGGCGTTGCTGATGGTAAGCGAGCCCGCAACCGGGCCCTGGTAGTAAGGATCGTCACACGGACAGGGTCCGAGGCGCCACCGGTCTCGTCGGTCAGGCTGAGGTTGTTGACCGGAGCGGTGTTGTCCATTGTCAAGGTGATGTCATGGAGCTAGTGGTAACGCCGGCGTTGTTCGTGGCGCTGACGCCGGAGAGCGATCTGCTCGTGGTCGCGCAGGTTACGCGGTGTAGGTGGCCGAGTTGGTGCCGGTCGATTTGCTCCAACCCGTTGGCGCGGCGGGGAACGTGGTCGAACTTGATACCCGCTGGTGCGGATCGCCGGCCGTGATGGTGAACACGAGGTGGTACCCGTTCCGGAGAAGTAGACAGCGGACCCAGAGCCGGGGTAGTAGACGTTGGCGCCGGTCGTGGTGATGGTCAGAGCGGGCGGGGTGGTATCGACCATCACGACGGCGCTCGTGGCGGTCGCAATATTGCCGACGTTGTCGGTCCCGGTAAGCGTGTACTGATAGCAGCCGGAGGACAGTGTGGCCGAATCGTTTCCGCTGCTGACCGTTACCGGTGTGGCGCCGGTCAGAGAGCCGCAGATGTTGTTCGAGAGGGTCCCCGAAGACCTCGTGATGCTGTTGGTGCCGTCGCAGCCCTGATCCCGAGTCGCGAAAGCCGTCACTGTCAGGGGCACGGTGCCGGTCGTGTTGTAGCTGTTGCTGGTGCTCGCGTTGGCCACGATGCGACCGCCGGCGGGGCGCCGTTGTCCGCCGTCAGGTTGAAGGGATTAGTAGTGTTGGTTCCGCTCGATACGAGTCCGGCTCCGTCGTTGGCGGTAACGGTGAAGGGACCGGAACTGGTGGTGGGATTGGCCGTGCTCCAACTGTACGTGCGAGTGGAGCCGCTTCCAGTGACGGTCCAGCCGGCGCCCAGGCTGGGGAACGTATAGGAGGTGATGCCGGAAAGGGGATCGCTGGAGGTGGCGGTCACGGAGAAGCGTTCCGCTGGCCGCTCCAGGGCGGTAGTAGATAGTGGCTCCAGATTGAAGGCGTTGGTGGGTGCCGAGAAGGTAAGGGTGGGGATCGCAGGGGGAGCAGTGTCGACCTTGGCCACGTTGGTGGAGGTGATGCTGGCAATGGTTGCCCGCGTTATCGGATACCACGTACTCGTATTCGTAGCAGCTTCCCGAGATCACCGAGCTGTCGGTATACGGAGAGTCACACCGGCGGGCCCGATGGCGCTAAAGGGACCGAACGAGCCGCAGGTGCCGCTGGCGAGGGATGCCGACGCCCGCTTCAATTGGCCCGTAGCCGTGTTGATACCCGCGACGCGTCGGTCGCGGAGAAGGTTACGGCAACCGACGGAACGGTCACGTATCCGTTCGTGTAGCTGATCGAGCCCGTTGGGGGCGTGTTGTCGTAGGTGAAGGTGTTGGTCGACACGGCGCTGGTATTTCCGGCTGCATCAGTGGCCTTCACTCCGACCGAGTAGGTGCCGTCGGCCGGGAAGTCGGTGGTCGGGAAGCTGTAGGCCCAGGCCGAACCCGAGTAGCTGGTCGGGTGGACGTAGTTAGTGCCGGTCGCAAAGCTGCTGCCGGTCCAGGTTGCTCCCGTCGAAGACTGGGTGATGATGAGGTTGATTGACGAAGCGCTCGAAATCCCGCTGGTGGCGTCGGAGGCGGAGCCAGAGATGGGCGCCAGGCTGGTCCAGGTGGTGGCGTTGTACACGCCGGACGGAGCGGGGAACGTCACCGAGGCGATAGGAGGAGTGGTGTCGACCGTGACCGCAGGGCTCTTGCCGCTCTCGACGCCCACCCAGTTGGTTCCGTAGGTCGGTGTGTCGGTGTACTGCCATTGCCGTCCGGAACGGACGATTCGGTGCAGGTGATGGTGCCCGTGCCGGAGCACGATGCGGTTACCGATACCGGGACACCGCCCGCGGCCGGGTAGCGGCGCAGGCTGTAGTCCGAGGCTGGTATGGCGGTATGGCCCGTCGTGGTGGCGACCTCGGCGAAGGCAACCAATACGGAGTTGCTGTTGGTGCCGGGAGATGTCGTGGGCGCCGCCGGTGTGGCGCCGGTAGGGAGGGTATCGGCGGCGGCCTGGGCCGGGTTGGAGCTGTCACTGGTCAGCCAGTAGCCGAACGCCACGCCGGCCCCGACGATACCGAAGCCGATGGCGGCGCCGAACAGGACCAAAGCGAGACGCGCCAACCTCGACAAGGGGCGGCGGCGAGCGTGGGCGGGTCGATGCCGGGTCACGACTGCACCGAGATGACGACCGGAACGGTGAAGCTGGCGCCCTGGCAGTTACTGGTGGCGGCAATGTCCATGGTCGCGGCGCCGGCCAGGTCGACCGGTGTGGTCGAGTTGGCCGGTATCGGCACTGGAAGGTCCGCGGTCGGCACACTGAGCGTGACAACGGGCTTGGAGTCCGTCGTGGTGCAGCTGGCGTGGCCACTGTCCGGCGTGATCGTGCCACCCGACTTCAAGGTGACGGTGGCGAGGGACACCGGGAAGCTGTTCGGGTTCGTGACGCTGAAGACCACGTCGGCAGAGCCACCGGGTACAAGAAGCGATGTCGGGGTGCCGACCGTGGCCGCGATCGTCACGGACTTCATGGATCCGACGTTCGCCGATCCAGAACCGCTCCCAGTAGCGCTGAAGTAGGCGAAGGCGGCCCCGGCGCCTGCGCTGATGGCGAAGGCCACGATGGCCATTGCCATGAGGATGACCTTGGTCCGCCTCATGCCGTTACCGTCACTGAGTAGCTGAGGGTGAGAGTGGCACCCTCACAGGCGTCCTGATTGGTATGGGTATCGATCATGGCTATGACGGGCCAGTCCGTCGTGGGCACGCCGAGCTCCGCCAGCGACCTGGTCGAGTTGGCCGGGATGGTGACGCTGGTCGTCAACCCGCGGTCGACGCTGAAGTTCGGGGATGCCGGGCACCCGGACTTGTTGGTCGAGATGACGATGTTGACGCCGTTGGCGGCGACGGTGGTGGGCGACGAGTTGGGGTTGGTGAAGACCAGGTCCAGGACGTGGCTGGTACCTGGATCGAGGAGGGCGGCCAGATTGCCGGATACCGTGGGACTCTCGACCGGGTTGGTGGGAGGGGCGATCGTGGTGCTCACCGGCTGGCTTGTTCTCGGACTCAAGGGTGGGGCAGTGGTCGGGGTACCGACGCTGGCGGGGGTGTTCGAGGGCACGGTAGTCACGGGGGATTCGGCGGTTGAGGGTGAGGGGGAGGATCCGCCCACCGGGAGGGGGACGGTGGCCGGCGGGATCCGGACCGGTAGGTAGGCAGCCGTGCTGATGACCGTCCAGTGGAAGGTGGCGACCTCGCTCGTCGAACGGCCCAGGGCGGCCTCGACCCGGAACTGGTGGGCGCCCACGGTCAGGTTGCTGTAGGTCACACCGCCAGCCGGACAGGGCGTGAAGGCGGAGCCGTCCAGCGAGCACAGGAAGCCGGCCCGGGCTGATGGGTCCGTGTAGCGGAACGTGGCCGACGTAGCCGGTGAGGGGTCGGATGGGGTCGAAGTGATCAGGGGCACAGGAACGCCCCGCGCCCCCGAGCCGGTGGTCGCCAGAATGGTCGCCGAGCAACCCCCGATCAGCAGGAGAAGGAGCAGCAGCAGGACCAGCGAGCTGCGCCGGTTCGCCCTCATCCTCTCGATTAGCTGGATCACAAACACTCCTTAGCGGGCCGGCCCGCCGACGTTGTAGGCACCGAGCAGCCCAGGAGCACTTCCGCTCATGTGACTTGTCGCTGACCACATCTGACGGTTCTTCACTGAATGGCGGAGGCAGCCGGGCCGCGGATGACCTTTCCACGGCCCGGCCGTCCGAGCTGATTGAGCCGGCGGATCAATGAGACCTCCGATCGGACCGGCGCCAAGGGTTAGTTGGACGAGAAGCTCAGGTTGACGGTGGCGTTCTCGCAGTTGTTCTGGTTGTTGCCATCGTCGGGCAGCGAGATGGTCGCCGTTCCCGTGGCATTGCCGCCTCCAGCGATATCGGTGGCGATGGCTGACCCCTGGGTGACGTGGAACAGCGCAGGGGTGCACGCGTCAATGCCCGTGCCAGAGGCGTTTCCGGCGCCCGAGATGGACGCCACGCTCACTGTCACCTGGTTCACGTATTCGCTGCCGCTGCTGGGGTTGTGCACCGTGTAGTTGATGGTCTGCGCCGACCCGTTGGGAACCAGGCCTGAGACGGTGTTCGTTTGGGTGATGGTCACGGGGGTGGTGGTACCGACGCCGGCGGTGCCGGTGCCGGCGCCGGTCGAGGTGAAGTAGGCGAAGGCGAGCATCCCGCCTCCACCGAGAACGGCCGCGCCCAGGGTCGCTCCAACGGCGATCTTGGTGCGAAGTTTCATGTTGCCGAACCTGCTCATCTTTTTGATCTCCTCAGGGTTGATTGGGTTGATTCACATGGCCAGGCGGGGCAGGCGCAACCCGCCGGCCAAGACCGCCCTTTTTGCCTTTCCGGTCATCCGCTAGGGGAAGACGCGTGCGCTCTCGCTTTCACTGCTGAACACACACATCGACGCTCCTTTGGACATATCGGCGCAGAGGGAGAGAGCACGCGGTCAGGGACAACGTGGGTTCCGCCCCCTCACCCGCCTCCCAGTGAGGCAAGCAACGAATGCATCGACACGAATGCGCCAATCATTTAGGAGCGTTTTTGTCAAGGCGCGACCAGGCGCAGGTGCAATAGCGCGCAATCGCCGAATCGAAACGCGTCTATAGACGTCGAGGCCGGAAGTATCGCCGGCCTCTAAGCCTGTATGAACGCCGTTAAGTTACCCGGGATCGGGCCGGTCTTCAGCCGTAATCAGGTGATGTCAAGCATGCGTTGCAACGCCACCCTGGCCCACTCGGCCACCTCGTCGTCCACACAGATCTGGTTGACCACCCGTCCGGCGACGAGTTCCTCCAGCACCCAGCACAAGTGGGACGCATCGATGCGGAACATCGTCGAGCAGGGGCAGATCAGTGGATCCAGCGACACGATGGACCGGTCGGGATGCTCGGCGGCCAGGCGCTGGACCAGGTGGATCTCGGTCGCCACTGCGATCACAGATCCCGCCGGGGCCCGGTCGACGGCGGCGATTATGTGGTCGGTGCTGCCGACCTCGTCCGCCAGCGCCACGACCTCGTGACTGCATTCGGGATGAACGATCACAGTGCCGTCGGGATGAGAGTCCCGGAAGGCCTGAATGTGCTCGGGCCGGAACCGCTGATGGACGGAACAGTGACCCTTCCAGAGCAGGAAGCGGACTTCCTTTACCGTCAGATCGTCAAGGCCCCCCAGCACGGCCCGAGGGTCCCAGACGGCCATGCTCTCGGCCGGGTAGCCCAACTGGAAGGCGGTGTTGCGGCCGAGGTGCTGGTCGGGAAAAAAGAGGACTTTCACGTCGCCGCCGCCCCGTTGCTGCAGGGCCCAGGTCACCACCGCTCTGGCGTTCGAGGAGGTGCAAACGGCTCCGCCGTGCCTTCCGACGAACGCCTTCAGGGCCGCAGAGGAGTTCATGTAGGTGATGGGCACGACCGCATCGATGTCGGTGACCACAGCAATGGAGTCCCAGGCCTCCTCCACGGACTCCAGATCAGCCATGTCGGCCATGGAGCAGCCGGCGTTGAGGTCGGGGAGGATCACCTTCTGCGCTGGTGAGGTGAGCACATCCGCCGACTCGGCCATGAAGTGGACTCCACAGAACACGACGAACTCGGCCTCGGAGCGGGCGGCCAGGCGCGACAACCCGAAGGAATCCCCCCGGCAGTCGGCCCAGCGCATCACCTCGTCCCGCTGGTAGTGATGGCCGAGGATCATCAGCCTCGAGTCCAGGGAGTCCTTGGCCGCCGCGATACGGCGCGCCAGATCCTCCTGTGTCGATGTGACGTAGCCCTCGGGAAGGGGTGGCTGAAGCCGAAGCATGGAAACCTCCGACAGGAGAACCTCGATGTGGTCGGCGGGGACAGCCCGGTCGCCCATCCGCGGGGATGTCGACCTCGAGGTGGATATGTGGCCGGATTCCGGGCCGGCCCCACCAGCATAGGGCTCGCGAACCGGTTGCGCAGGGTGGCGCCAGTGCCGCTTGGTCACAGGTCTGCGGCAAACTCGAAAGAGTGCTTCAGCGTCCGCCCACCGGGACCATCCCCGATGCCCCCGGTTCGTACCAGTTCCGCGACCGGGACGGCCGGGTGATCTACGTCGGCAAGGCCAGTTCGCTGCGCAGCCGCTTGTCCAACTACTTCCAGAACCCGGCGAACCTGCTCCCTCGCACGGCGCAGATGGTGGCTCAAGCCGAGACGGTCGAGTGGATCCAGGTTCGCAACGACGTCGAGGCCATCATGCTGGAGTACAGCCTGATCAAGCAGCACAAGCCTCGCTTCAACGTCCGGCTGAGGGACGACAAGAGCTACCCGTTCCTGGCCGTGACCCTGAGTGACGAGTGGCCCCGGGCCATGGTGCGCCGCGGTGCCAAGGACAAGGGCAGCCGTTATTTCGGACCCTACGCCCACGCCTACGCCATCCGGGAGACGCTGGACTCCTTGTTGCGGGTGTTCCCGATCCGCACCTGCAGCGACAACAAGTTCCGCCATCACGAGCGGCTGGGCCGCCCCTGCCTCCTGTTCCATATCGAGAAGTGCTCGGGTCCCTGTATCAAGGCCGTCGACCACGATGACTACGGGGTTCTGGTAGCCGACCTCCTGACGTTCCTCGACGGCGAGACCCAACCGGTGCTCAAGCGCCTCGAAGCCGAGATGCACGAGGCCTCGGACCGGCTGGAGTTCGAGCGGGCCGGCCGGCTCCGGGACCGGATCACCGCCGTCCGGAAGGCCATCGAGAAGCAACAGATGGTCACGGAAAGGGCCGAGGACCTGGACTGTTTCGGCTTGGTGGAGGACGAGCTGGAAGCCGCCATTCAGGTGTTCTATGTGCGCCGGGGGCGCGTCGTGGGCCGCAAGGGCTTCATCGTGGACAAGGTCGAGGACCTCACCCGGGCCCAGCTGGTGGCCCAGGTCCTCGAGCAGCATTACGCCGACCCGCCCATGGGAGTCCCGCCGCTGATCGTGGTGCCGGAGGCCCCCGAGGGGCAGGAGAGTGTCGAGGCCTGGCTGGCGGTGGAACGCTCGGCGCCCCAGGTCAAAGATGGTGAGGTCGACGGGGAATCGGGCCGCGGCGGTTCGCCTGGCCCGACCCGTTCAGCTGTGGGCGACGTCGAATGGTGGGCCGCCAGCCGGCGCTACCGGGTCGAGCGCAGCGTGAATCCCGAAGCCCGGGCCGGCGCCCGGGTCGAGATCAGGGTGCCTCAGAGGGGCGACAAGAAGGCCCTGCTCGAGATGGTCACCAAGAATGCGGGCGAAGAGTTCACGCGGCACCGTTTGAAGCGGGCGTCTGATCACAATGCCCGGGCCAAGGCGCTCAACGCCCTCCAGGACGCCCTCGGGCTCCCGGAATCCCCGCTCCGGATCGAGTGCTACGACATGAGCCATCTGCAGGGGACGGACTACGTCGGAAGCATGGTGGTGATGGAGGACGGCCTACCCCGGCCGCAGGAATACCGGCGTTTCAAGATCCGCACGGTCGAAGGGAACGACGACTTCGCCGCCATGGGTGAAGTGCTGAGCCGCCGGCTCACTGCCTACCTGGCCGACCGGGAGAAGCCGGTCGAGGATCGACGGCGGCGGTTCGCCTACCCACCCCAGCTCTTACTGGTCGACGGCGGCAAGGGCCAGCTAGGGGTGGCTCTGCGGGTGCTGGAGGAGCTCGGGTTGGAGGACGAGATCCCGGCGGCCGCCCTGGCCAAGCAGTTCGAGGAGGTCTACCTGCCGGGCAGCCCGGACCCGGTCCGGATACCTCGCACGTCTGAGGCCCTGTACCTGTTGCAGCAGATCCGGGACGAGGCCCACCGCTTTGCCATCACCTATCACCGGAACCTGCGGGGCAAAAGGATGACCGTTTCGGCCCTCGATGGCATCCCCGGCCTGGGCCCGGGTCGCAAGAAGCGATTGGTGAAGGAAATGGGCGGGATCAAGGCCGTCAAAGCGGCGTCCCGTGAATCGCTCGGGGAGCTCTCCTGGCTGCCGGAACCCGTGGCCGACGCCGTCTACGAGAAGCTGCACAGCAGTGCTTCGCAGCCGAGCCACGCTATTGCCCATTGGGGCGCCGGGGACGAGAGCTCCGGGCCTGCACTTGTCGCTGACATGCAGGACTTGCGGGCATAGTTTCGTGCTGGCGCCCGGGTAGCGTCTCCCTTGATGACCCACGTCGCCGCCAACGGGATGAGGATTGAATACGAGACCGCCGGAGATCCGGCCTACCCGCCATTGCTGCTCATCATGGGCCTCGGGGCCCAGCTGATCGCATGGGAAGACGGCTTCGTGCAGCAGCTGGTGGCCAGGGGCTTCTACGTCATCCGTTTCGACAACCGGGATCAAGGGCTGTCGACCTGGTTCGACGAAGCCGGGGTACCTGATGTGGTTAAGGCAGCGGTGACAGGAGTTATCCCCACGCCGGCTTACACGCTGACGGACATGGCCGACGACGCCGCCGCCCTGCTTGGTGCGCTCGACATCGAGGGGGCCCACGTGTGCGGGGCTTCGATGGGCGGGATGATCGCCCAGAGCATGGTCACACGCCATCCCGCCCAGGTGCTCAGCCTGGTCTCGATCATGTCCACGACCGGTGATCCGGCCGTCGGCCGGCCGCATCCCGAGGCCATGGCGCTGCTGATGCAACCCGCGCCGTCCGACCGTGAAAGCGTGATCGAATCGGCGGTCAAGGGGGCGGCCGTCATCGGATCCAGCGGGTATCCCCGCGACGACGACCGGATTCGGGCGCTGGCGGGCGCCTCCTACGACCGGGCATTCCATCCCGAGGGAGCGGGCCGCCAGCTGGTGGCCATCGCGGCGGCGCCCGACCGGACCGAGGATCTGAAGGCGGTCGACCGCCCGACTCTGGTGATCCACGGTGAGGTCGATCCCCTCATCGATTGCTCCGGAGGCCGAGCCACGGCGGCGGCCATACCCGGGGCCCAGCTGTGGGTGATCCCGGGCATGGGCCACGACCTCCCCCCTCAGCTGTTCGCCCCCATCGCCGAACGGATCGCAGCTCACTGCCTCGGGACCTGACATAGAGCGGCGCGGGCGGGCGGTACCCGGATGGGTAACCCGTGGCTACCATCTCAGGATGGATGACTTGCTCAGGCTGTCCACGGCCCTGCCCGAGGTCGAGTTCGATTCGGGCGATGTCATCGTAAGAGAGGGATTGCCGAATAGTGCGCTCTGGGTTCTGGTCGCAGGCGAGCTGTCCGTCACCAAGGGCGGGGCGGCGATCAGCACTGTCACCCGCCCCGGATCGGTGATCGGGGAGCTGTCCGTCCTGCTTGGAAGCGCGCCCACAGCCACGGTGACGGCCTCAGCGCCCAGCCGGCTCCGGCGGGCCGATGACGGGGAAGCCTTCCTCTTCTCTAACGAGGAGATCACCCGGGTCGTGGCTGTCGGCCTGGCAGCCAGGCTCAACCTCGTGACGTCCTACCTGTCGGACCTCAAGCAGCAGTACGGCGATGCCCCGGGACTGGCCATGGTCCCGGCCGTGCTGCAACGGCTGGCCGAGCGCCAATCGCCCGCCGCCATCAGCGGGTCGAGCAGGGATCCCCACCCGGAATATTGACGGCACTCGTCATCGGTGCGCCGCTCCTGAGCGCGTCTTGATCGCCCTATCGCAGGTCCACGGTCTCGGTCCCCATGAGAGACGTCCACTCGGCGGTTCCGGCCGCGAGGTCGATCTCGATGCGGGTCGGGATGGGACCTCGCTGGTTGCCGGCGTTGAACACCCACGTGTCTCCGAGCCGGTCCACCCATGATCCCTCGTCAGCGAACGGCGACTGGTGCACGTGCCCGCAGAGGACCAGGTCGGGTTGATGTTCGGTGATCCATTCGACCAGGTCGGAGTCACCGTAGTCGCGGGAGCCGGTCCAGCAGGTGCGTGAGCCGATAGGCGGCCAGTGGTACACCCAAATCCAGCGGGCGGAGCGCTGGGCCGCATCAGTGGTCAGCTGGCGGGCGACGAGATCGCGACCGAGTGGGCCATCCCACCACGGGCAGATCGTCACCAGCGTGTCATCAAGGCGGAGTGAGTCGCCGTCGGTGGCAATACCGGCGGCCCTCGCCTCGGACAACCACAAGGCGCACTGCTCACCGCTGCCGTCCGGGCCGGTCAGGTCATGGTTGCCGGAACTCACCGCCAACCTGGTCGAGGATTGAAGCAAGGATAGATATTCGAGGATCACCACGCTTTGGGCATCGAGCGGGGGCAGTGCAGCCACGTCAAGGCTGTCGCCGGCGACGACCATCAGGTCGTAGTCCGTGCTTCGACTGACCAGCCAGTCGAACTGCTTCAGCGAATAGTGGAGGTCGGAGACGAGCAGGATTCGCACTCCGTCGCTTTCTAGTCCGAGTGTCGGGCCCGGGGCCAGCGATGGGGTTGGCACCAACTCTCGCCGTCCGGTCGGCACGGGGCGGGGTCAAGCGCCAGCGAGGAGCCTGGTCTTACGCTGTTCGAATGCCGGACAAGTCGGGATGGGAGAGCGTCGCCTCCTGGTGGCAGGACGGCTTCACCGAGGGCGCCGACGCCGAGTACGAGGAGCAGATCCTTCCTTTGGTGGCCACCCACCTGGCGGGTTCATCCTCGATCCTGGATGTCGGCTGCGGCGAGGGACAGGTGGCCCGCGTCGCCGCCGGGCTCCCTGGCGTTCGGACAGTGGTCGGTGTTGATCCCACCTGGGCGCAGGTTCGAGTAGCTGCTCGCCGCGGCGGGGGAGTGGCGATAGGGCGGGCTGACGCGGCGGCTCTTCCTTTTTCCTCGGGGGTATTCGACGCGGTGGTCGCCTGCCTCGTGTTCGAGCACATCGAAACCATGGAGAGTGCTGTCGCCGAGGTTGGCCGAGTGTTGGCACCCGGCGGCAGGTTCCTGTTCCTCCTCAATCACCCTCTGCTGCAAACACCCGGATCAGGTTGGATCGACGACACCATTCTCGAGGAGCAGTACTGGCGAATCGGGCCGTATCTGATAGAGGACCAGAGCCTGGAGGAGGTGGAGAAGGGCATCTGGATACCCTTCATCCACCGGCCGCTGTCCCGGTACGTCAATGCCATGGCGGCCGCCGGACTGTTCGTCACGCACATGGAGGAGCCCGCTCCTCCGCCTGGCTTCCTGGCCCGAGCGGCCGAGTACAAGGAGGCCGCCACCATCCCGCGTTTGCTCGCGTTGCGGGCCGAGAAACTGACACCGCCGGGTTAGCCGGCGTTGGGAGCGATCGTCATTATATTTCATCGCTATAAATGTATCAACGTGGTCAAAACAACGTGCTCCTGCGTCGATTTATCGACGCTTATCGGCGCTTTCTACACACAAGATCGGAAATCCCGCACGGAGGCGAGGCCATAGCGGCAAGCGGGCACTGCGAGGCCCAACGCCGGCCGCCGGCCCCGAATCCCCAATCCAGCCGGACTATCCCAACGGATGGGCCCCGGCCGAGGGCACAATTAGGACGATGGCTGAGTTCCTCATCATCACCGGCCTTTCCGGAGCCGGCCGATCCCAGGCGGCGGCCACGCTCGAGGACCTCGGCTGGTTCGTCATCGACAACATGCCGACCGCCCTCATCACCAAGGTGGCCGAACTGGCCGGGGCGCCAGGGTCGGCCAGGGAACGGGTGGCCCTGGTCATCGGAAGGGACACCGAGCAGCTCGAGGAGCTGGAGTCCGCCGTCTACCAGTTACGGGCCGGCGGGGCGAGCGTGCGGACCCTGTTCCTGGAGGCGTCCGACGAGGTCCTCATCCGCCGGTTCGAGGGGACCCGCCGCCGGCATCCCCTGGGTCAGGAAGGCGTCAAGGAGGCCATCGCCCAGGAACGGAAGCGGTTGCAGCCGATTCGCATCATGGCCGATGTGATCGTCGACACCACCGACCTGAATGTCAACCAGCTGCGGGAACGCCTCATCGATCTCTTTACCCATGACCGCGGCGACCCCATGCTGATATCGGTCATGTCGTTCGGGTTCAAGCACGGCGTGCCGCTCGATGTCGACAACGTCTTCGATGTGCGCTTCCTGCCTAATCCCCACTGGATCGAGGACCTCCGGCCTCTGACCGGGCTCGACGAACCCGTTCGCGAGTACGTGCTCGACCAGCCGGAAGCGGAGGAGTTCCTGGGTCGGATCGACGACCTGCTCGGGTTCCTGCTGCCCAACTATGTAAAGGAGGGGAAGTCCTACTTGACGATCGCCGTAGGGTGCACCGGCGGGCGCCACCGTTCCGTGGCCCTGGCCGAGGACATCGCCCAGAGGATTCGGGGACACGGCTATGAGGCGACCGTCTACCACCGGGACATCGGCCGATGAACGGTTCTGGTCCCCGGGTGGTGGCGCTCGGCGGGGGCCACGGTTTGGCGACCACGCTCGCCGCCGTTCGCCACTACGCCGGCCAGGTCACGGCCGTGGTGTCGGTCGCCGATGACGGCGGGTCGAGCGGCCGGCTGCGCAAGATCGCCGGGATTCCCGCACCCGGTGACCTGAGGCGCTGCTTGGTCGCCATGGCCTCCGACGGGTCACTCTGGGCCCGGGCCTTCGAGTACCGCTTCCCCTCGGGGGACCTCGAAGGGCATGCCCTTGGCAACCTCATCATCGCCGGACTGGCGAATGTGACGGGAGACTTCGGCCAGGCTCTGGACGTGGCCGGCGAACTGGTCGGGGCGACCGGACGGGTCCTCCCCGCCACGTCGGTACCGGTGGTGTTGAAGGCGGATGTGGCGGGCCGGGAGGTGTTCGGGCAGGTCAATGTCTCCTCGTCCGCCGGCCCGATCGGGTCGGTGTCGATCGTGCCCCCGGACGCGCCCGTGTCCGATGAGGTCATCGCCGCTCTGGTGGAGGCCGATCAGATCGTGATCGGTCCGGGGTCACTGTTCACCAGCGTGCTGGCGGTGTGCGCGGTGCCCACTATCCGCGAGGCGCTGGAGTCGGGCACCAGGGCCAGGCGGATCTATGTGTGCAACCTCCGGCCGCAGCAGCCGGAGACGGCCGGGTTCGGGAGCGAGCACCACGTGCGGGCCGTCCTGGCGCACGGCATAACCCCAGACACCGTGGTGACATCGACGGGATCCACCCCTGACCCCGCGCCCGGGTCGATCCTGGGTGTCCCGCTGGTTACCGCTGACCTGGCCCGAGCCGACGGGACGGGCCACGACCCTGATCGGTTGGCTGCCGTGCTCAGATTGCTGACATAGTGGCAGCCGCACGCCGATCCGGCATATTCGCCGCCCGCGTTCAGGACGGGACGACGGCACCGAGGAGGAGGCTATGACCGTTCGGGTAGGAATCAACGGCTTCGGTCGCATCGGCCGCAACTTCCTTAGATCCGCGCTGCAGCAAGCCGGGGAGGGTTCCGGCCGCGAAGAGATACTGGTCGTGGGGGTGAACGACCTGGTGCCTACGACCACCAACGCCCACCTCCTGAAGTTCGATTCCACCCAGGGGACACTGGCGGAGGAAGTGACCCACACCGAAAACTCGATCTCCGTCGGCAGCCAGACGTTCACCGTTTTCGCCGAGCGCGATCCGAAAGCTCTGCCGTGGGGGGATCTGGGCGTCGACGTCGTGATCGAGTCGACCGGCATCTTCACCGACAGGGACTCCGCGTCGGCCCACATCGAGGGGGGCGCACCGAGGGTGATCATCTCGGCCCCGGCCACCGCTGTCGACGCCACCTTCGTCATAGGAGTCAACGATCAGGATTTCGACCCGGCCCGCCACCAGATCGTGTCCAACGCCTCGTGCACCACGAACTGCTTCGTACCCATGATCAAGGTCCTCGACGACGCATTCGGCGTGGAGAAGGGCCTCATGACCACCGTGCACGCCTTCACCAACGACCAGAACCTGCTCGACCTCGCCCACAAGGACCTGCGCCGGGCCCGGTCGGCGGCGGTCAACATCGTGCCCGCCTCCACCGGGGCGGCTCGGGCCACCAGCCTGGTCCTGGCCTCCATGAAGGGAAAGCTCGACGGCGCCGCTTTGCGGGTCCCGGTCGCCGATGGATCGATCACCGACTTCACCGGCGTGCTGGGGCGGGACGTAACGGCTGACGAGGTCAATGCGGCTTTCGAAGCCGCGGCCGAGTCCGGCCCCCTTTCGAACGGGATACTCGTCTACACGACCGACCCCATCGTGTCCTCCGACATCGTGGGCCGCCCGGCTTCATGCACCTTCGACTCCCTGCTCACCCAGACGTTGGGTTCGCTGGTCAAGGTGTTCGGCTGGTACGACAACGAGTGGGGGTACTCGAACCGCCTCGTCGATCTAGCCCGCCTGATGGGGGCGGCCAACCACGCCGGCTGATCGGCCCGAAGATGGCAAAAGTCCCCGTCCTCGACGACTTGCCCCCCGTACAGGGCAAACACGTTCTGGTCCGAGCGGACCTGAATGTCCCGATGGCCGACGGGCGGATAACCGACGACTTGAGGATCCGGCTGACGCTCGACACCCTCATCTGGCTACTGGAGCACGGCGCCGCCGAGGTGACGGTCATAAGCCATTTGGGCCGGCCGAAGGGCCGCCCGGATCCGCGTTACGCGATGGGGCCGGTGCGGGAGCGGCTGGCTCAGCTCCTCGCCGAGGCCGGCGCCGACCCGACCCGGGTGGTGTTGCGCGAGAACCTCCGATTCGACCCGCGCGAGGAAGGCGGAGCCGAGTCGCTGGCGGACGAACTCGTCGCCGGCCAGGACCTGTTCGTGAACGACGCCTTCGGCGCCGCCCACCGGGCCCACGCCTCCGTGGTCGGCCCGCCTCGCCGGCTGCCATCGGCCGCCGGCCTGCTCATGGCGCAAGAGCTGGAGATCCTGGACCGCCTGCTGCACGGCGCCGCTCGCCCCTTCGTGGCCGTGCTCGGGGGGGCGAAGGTGAGTGACAAGCTCGGAGTGATCGAGGCCCTCCTCGACCGGGTCGACACCCTGCTGGTCGGCGGAGGCATGTGCTTCACCTTTCTTTATGCGGCCGGGCACGGCATCGGTGAGTCGCTGTTCGAAGAGGATCGGGTCGACACCTGCCGGCGCCTGCTGAAATCCGGCCGCGATATCCGTATCCCCAGCGATCTGACCGTGCTGAGCCCGGGCGGAACTTTCGGAGCCGGGGTGACCGCCACCGGTGAGACCCGTCAGGTCGGCCAGAACGTTCCCGACGGTTGGACCGGTCTCGATATCGGGCCGGGGACGGCCGCCGAGTTTGCCGACGCCATATCGGAGGCGCGGACGGTGCTCTGGAACGGCCCGATGGGCGTGTTCGAGGATCCCCGGTTCGCGGCCGGAACCCGGGCCGTGGCCGAAGCGGTGGCCGAGAGCAGGGCCTTCACGGTTGTCGGAGGCGGCGACAGCGCGGCGGCTGTGGCCCAGTTCGGCGTGGCCGGTCGGATCGACCACATCTCGACCGGCGGAGGAGCCTCCCTCGAGTACATAGAGCGTGGCGACCTGCCCGGGGTGGCTGCGTTGCGAGAGAGCGTCCACCGGTGAGCGGGTCCACCCGCAAGCCGCTCATCTCCGGCAATTGGAAGATGAACCTGACCCACCTCGAGGCCATCGCGGTAGTCCAGAAGCTGGCGTTCAGCCTGGACTATCAGGACTACGCCAAGGCCGACGTGTCGATCCACCCGCCCTTCACCGCCCTGCGTTCGGTCCAGACGGTGCTCGACGCCGACGACATCCCGATCTCGCTCGGAGCGCAGGACGTCCATTGGGAGCCGTCGGGCGCCTACACCGGGGAGGTGAGCCCCGGGATGCTGGCCAAGCTCAACGTCGCCTACGTGATCGTCGGTCATTCGGAGCGGCGCCAGCACTTCTGCGAGACCGACGAGACGGTGAACCGGAAGGTGAAAGCGGTGCTCGCCGCCGGCATGACCCCGATCGTGTGCATCGGGGAAACACTGGAGGAGCGCGAGGCGGGCGAAACGGAGGTCAGGGTGCTCGGACAGCTGCGGGCCGGGTTGGAAGGGGTCGCGTCGGAGTCGGTCGCCGGCCTGGTGATCGCCTACGAGCCCATCTGGGCCATCGGCACCGGCCGGACCGCCACCCCGGAGGACGCCCAGGTGGTTTGCGCAGCCATTCGCTCCCTCGTATCGGCGGAGCACGGGGCCGGCCCGGGGGCTTCGGTGCGGGTTCAATACGGGGGCTCGGTCAATCCCGGCAACATCGCCGGCCTCATGGCCCGCCCGGATATCGACGGGGCCCTGGTAGGCGGAGCCAGCCTCGATCCCACCCAATTCGCCCAAATCGTTACATACGGTAGAACCTGAAGAACAGGCCGGCTGGAACATTTGTTGCAGCCGGGGCGAAAATCAACACAGGCGTCTCGCCATTCCTGACATTCGGCTGCTATCTTCGTGTGCCGCCGTCTGATGTTCAGCAGGTGAGCAGTTACAGGAGGAGTCGGCACGGTGGTATTGACGGCAATAGTCATCGCCATTCAGGTCATTGTGTCGTTCGCACTCATCGCCATGGTCTTGCTCCACAGCGGGAAGGGTGGGGGGCTGTCGGACATGTTCGGGGGTGGCCTGGGTCAATCGGCCGCAGGTTCCACCGTCGCCGAGCGCAATCTCGACCGGGCCACGGTGGCGTGCACCGTCTGTTTCTTCTTCACCAGCATCATCCTCGCCATCCGCCTGCAGTGACTGGGCGGTTAGAGAGCCGACTCGGGGGTACCTGAGAGAGAGAGGCGACGAGAACAAGGAGACCGGAGCGAGAGCCGAGGTCAAGGAGACGAGGAGGGTCTCTTAAGTGCGAAGAACAAGCAGATTTACCCTGCAGATGGGTGCTGCGGCTGCTGCCCTGGCGCTCATCGCGGGAGCCTGTGGCAGCAGCCACAGCTCCAGCACCGGAGGTTCTGGCGGAGGCGGGAGTTCCGGTGCGTCGAGCCAGATCTACGCCAATAACAGCGGGGGCACCCCGGTTAAGGGTGGCACGCTGACCATGCTCGGTACCGGCGACGTGGACTATATGGACCCGAACGTCAGCTACTACAGCATCGGCTACCTCGGCCTGCGGGAGTGGAGCCGGGAGCCTGTATCACCTACCCGGCGGTCCAGGGCCAGACCACCGACCCCGGCTCCGGACCTGGCGACCGCCCTGCCCAGCATCACCGACGGGGGGCTTAAGTACGCGGTCACCATCCGCACGGGCGCCATGTGGGACACCAGCCCGGCCCGGCAGGTGACCGCAGCCGACGTGGTGCGGGGGGTGGAGCGCAGCTGCAACCCGACCCAGCCCTTCGGCGGCCAGCCCGACTTCAGCGACATCCTGGCCGGCTACACGGCGTTCTGCAGCGGCTTCGCCAACGTCTCTGCCACGAGCGCCACGGCCCAGGCCGCCTACATCAATGACAACGCGTACAAGCTCACCGGCGTCACGGTGGACCCGTCCAACCCGCTGACGGTCGACTTCACGCTGACGAAGCCGGCCACGTACTTCACCGACATCCTGACCCTGCCGCCGTTCGTGCCGGCGCCGGTCGAGTATCCTGCAGTACCTGCCGGCCAGCAATGCCTTGGCCCAGCACACCATTTCCGACGGGCCCTACAAGGTGCAGAGCTACGACCCGGGCAAGTCGATCGTCTTCGTCCGCAACCCGGCGTGGAACGCCAGCACCGACCCGATCCGCAAGGCCTACGTGAACCAGATCGACGTCTCCGAGACGGGGCAGCAGCAGGAGATCTAGCAGGAGGTCGAGACCAACACGCCGCAGGCCGACATGCAGTGGGACGCCGCCGTGCCCATACCGGCGGTCCCGGGCCTCATCTCCAGCAAGTCACCTGGCTTCTACCTGCAGACCGAATACGCCAGCAACCCGTACGTCATCTTCAACACCGCTTCGCCCAACAACAGCGGGGCTCTGGCCAAAGCTGCAGGTGCGCCAGGCGCTTTCCTACGCTCTGAACCCGACGGCGCTGATCCAGGACAACGGCGGTCCCAACGTGGCTCCGCCGCTCACGCACGTCCTGCCCCCGGGCATCAACGGGGCGAACCCCAACTTCGATCCCTATTCGTACAACCCGACCAAGGCCAAGCAGATGCTGCAGGCGGCCGGGGCCACGAATCTGTCGTTGAAGTTCCTGTACCGCCCGGCCTGAGCAGACCAGCTCCAGCATGTTCCAGACCATCCAGGCTGAACTGGGCGCCATCGGGGTCAAGGTCACCGGGGTCGGGGTGCCGAACGCCGACTTCTACACCAAGTACCTCGAGGTGCCCTCGACGGCCAAGACCGGGGCATGGGACGTGTCGCTGGCCGGCTGGCTTCCTGACTGGTACGGCGATGCGGCCAAGTCGTTCTTCCTCCCGCTGTTCACCGGCTCCCCGCCGAATCGACCAGCAACTTCGGCCTGTTCAACGATCCCAACCTGCAGCCAATAATCAACAACGCCCTGAATGCGACGACAGCCGCATCCGCCGGCAACTACTGGCACCAGGCCGACGTCGAGGTCATGAACCAGGCGGCGATCTACCCGATCACCAGCCCGAACTGGCCCGGGATCCACGGCACCCAGGTGCACAACTGCATCTGGGTTACTTCTGATCCAGAACTGCGACCCGACCAACGTCTGGCTGTCGAGCTAGCAGAGGTCGGAGCGCCCGTATGAAGTGAATGGATCGGCCCGGCGGCTAACCCGCCGGGCCGATCCGCGTATCCGCAGTGATATACAAAGACCCAGGTAACTACCGAAGGGAGGGCGTTGGGTGGCGTTACTGGAGGTCACTGACCTTTATGTGTCGTTCCCGACGATGGACGGGGTAGTTCAGGCGGTCCGGGGGGTTTCGTTTTCTGTTGACTCCGGGCAGACGCTCGGCATCGTGGGGGAGTCGGGATCAGGCAAGAGCGTCTCCACCCAGACCATCATGGGGCTGACGCGCGGGGCCGAGATCAAGGGGGAGGCTCTCTTCCGGGGCAAGGACCTGCTCACCATGACGGCGCACGAGCTGCGCGAGGTCCGGGGCAAGGAGATCGCCATGATCTTCCAGGACCCGCTGTCGAGCCTGCACCCGTACTACAAGGTTGGCTGGCAGATCGTCGAGATGATCAAGGCCCACGAGCCGAAGACGTCGAAGTCCGAGGCCAAGAAGCGGGCGGTGGAGCTGCTCCGCCTGGTCGGCATTCCCCAACCGGAGAGTCGCGTCGACGACTACCCGCACCAGTTCTCCGGCGGTATGCGCCAGCGGGCCATGATCGCCATGGCCATGGCTCTCAACCCGGCCCTCCTGGTGGCGGACGAGCCCACTACCGCCCTCGACGTGACGGTGCAGGCGCAAGTTCTCCGGGTGATCGAAAGACTCCAGGAGGAGTTCGGGACGGCGGTGATCATGATCACCCACGACCTGGGCGTGATCGCGGAGGTGGCCGACGACGTCGTCGTCATGTACGCCGGCGCTCAGATGGAGACCGCGTCGCGCGACGAGATCTTCTACGAGTATCACCATCCGTACACGGAAGGCCTGTTGCGGTCGCTCCCGGCCTATGGTGAGGGGCGTGTGCGGCTCCAGCCCATCGCGGGGCAACCGCCCAGCCTCATCCACCTGCCCAAGGGGTGCCCTTTCCACCCGCGCTGTCCGTATGTGTTTGACCGGTGCCGGCAGGAGACGCCGCCTCTCGAACCGGTCGAGGGCGATGCCGAGCACCGGTCGGCGTGCTGGTTGCCTCACACCAAGGCGGGGCGGGCCGAAGCCAGGGCCCGGGTGGTTGGCGAGCCGGTGACTCAATGAACGGCGACGTACTGCTCTCGGCGACCGACATCGTCAAGTACTTCCCCGTTCAGACCGGAAGCCTGAGGCGAAGCACGGATGCGGTGCACGCCGTGGACGGCGTAACCATGGAGATCCGGCGGGGGGAGACGATCGGGCTGGTGGGCGAGACGGGATGCGGCAAGTCGACTCTGGCCCGCTGCATCGCCCGCCTGTTCCCGCTGACATCGGGTCAGGTGATCTTCGACGGGCGGGACATAACCGCTCTCAAGCCGCGGCAGCTGCGCAGCGTGCGGCGAGAGATGCAGATGATCTTCCAGGACCCCTACGGCTCCCTCAATCCCAAG
Source organism: uncultured Acidimicrobiaceae bacterium (assembly GCA_963851245.1). Taxonomy (GTDB): domain Bacteria; phylum Actinomycetota; class Acidimicrobiia; order Acidimicrobiales; family Palsa-688; genus CAWKOH01. The sequence continues at coordinate 276,509 of CAWKOH010000003.1, forward strand.
CGGCGGGTGGGTTCCATCATCGGTGATCCCTTCACCATCCACGGAGTGGCCAGGGGGGCGGAGCGCAGACGCAGGGTCCAGGAAGTGATGGAGCTGGTCGGGTTGAATCCCGAGCACTACAACCGATTCCCGGCCGAGTTCTCGGGCGGCCAGCGTCAGCGCATCGGCGTGGCCCGGGCCTTGGCCCTCAAGCCCAAGCTGATCATCTGCGACGAGCCCGTCTCTGCTCTCGACGTTTCGATTCAGGCTCAGATCGTCAACCTGCTGTCCGACTTGCAGCAGCAGATGGACCTCACCTACATCTTCATCGCCCATGACCTGTCGGTCGTGCGCCACGTAAGTGATCGGGTCGCTCTTATGTACCTCGGCCAGGTGGTCGAGTTGGCCCCCGTGGAGGAGCTGTATCAATCACCCCGGCACCCCTATGCCAATGCTCTCCTGTCCGCTGTCCCTGTACCGGACCCGAGGACAGCCAAGACCCGGGAGCGGATCATCCTCGTCGGCGACGTGCCCTCGCCCATCCATCCGCCGTCGGGCTGCCGGTTCCACCCTCGGTGCCCGAAGGCCCAGCCGCGGTGCGTCGAAGAGGTTCCCGAGCTGGTCGTGCGGCCCGGCGACGGAGCCAGCCATCGAACCGCGTGCCACTTTCCCGTCGCGCCCGGTGAGGACCTGACCCGGGCCCGGCCATCGATCTCACGAGAGGACCGCATAATCGAACCTGAAGCGGTCAGCTTGGACGTGGTGTCCGAGCTGGCCGAGAGCCAAGAGGGGAGGACACCGTGAGTCTCACCGGAGCCGCGGTCGAAGCCGGGGCTGTAGAGGGCATCCCTCCGGATCTGGAACCAGGTAGCGAGGCTGCCGCCAAGATCGAGGGGCGGAGCACATGGCAACTGGCCTGGGCCAAGCTCAAGAGGGACCGGGCCGCCATGATCTCGTTTACCGTGATCGTGGTCATCGTCCTGGTCGCCATCTTCGCCCCGGTATTCGCGACCATCACGGGTCACGGGGTCAACGAGCAGTTCCGCACCACCGGGCTGACACCCGACGGTCTTCCTGTCGGTCCCAGCCGTACCTTCCTTCTGGGCACCGACGATCAGGGTCGGGACCTCCTGGTTCGCATCGCTTACGGGGCCCGCACCTCACTGCTCGTCGGCCTGGTGGCCACCCTGATCTCCGTCGCCATCGGGGCCGTGTTGGGCCTGGCCGCGGGTTTCTTCGGCGGGGTGGTCGACACCGTGATCGCCCGGTTGATCGACCTGGTGCTGTCTCTGCCCTATCTCCTCTTCGCCATATGCCTGGTGTCGATCGGTGGTTTCGGCCCGATCACGCCCGGCTTGCCGATCATCATCTTCGTCATCGCCGTCTTCAGCTGGGCGGCCGTGGCCCGGATCGTGAGAGGACAGGTGCTGTCCATCCGGGAGAAGGAGTACATAGAGGCGGCCAGATCACTCGGCGCCAGCTCCTGGCGGATCATGTTCATCGACATCCTTCCTAACGTCGTGGCCCAGCTGATCGTCTACGCCACCTTGCTCATCCCGGTCGTCATCGTCTTCGAAGCAGCCTTGTCGTTCCTCGGCCTCGGCGTGCAACCGCCGACGGCGGATTGGGGTCAGATGATCTCCTTCGCCGAGAACTACTACCAGCAGGCCTGGTGGTACCTGCTCTTCCCGTGCTTGGCCCTGCTGATCACGACCCTGTCCTTCAACATCCTCGGTGACGGGGTAAGGGACGCCCTGGATCCCCGCCTCGAGAGGCTATAGGAGCTGTCATGACCCGGTTCCTGATCCGTCGCATAGCCCTCGGCATCATCGTCATCCTGATGGTGACCATCCTCGTCTTCATCATGTTTTTCGTCGGGCCCGGTCCGGAGTCGGTCGCTCACCGCCTCGCCGGGCGCCAGGCCACCCAACAGCAGATAAATCAGGTGATGAAGAATCTGCACCTCACACAGCCGTTATACGACCAGTACTGGCGGTTCTTGACGCAGCTGACCTGGCACCACAACCTGGGCTACTCGTACTACCACGGTCAGCCGGTTACCACCGTGTTGAAAGAGGCCTTCCCGGTGACGCTTTCACTGGCTGTCGGGGCGTCCATCATCTGGCTGGTGGTGGGAGTGTCGACCGGTGTTCTGTCGGCCGTGCGGCGGGGCTCCATATGGGACAGGCTCTGCACCACCCTGGCCCTGGTCTTCTACTCGATGCCCGTGTTCGTCCTTGGGCTGCTGCTGCTGTACGTGTTCTACTTCCAGTTCGCCAAGCACGGGATCCACATATTCCCCGGGCAGGGATACGTCTATTTCACGGAGAGTCCGAGTGGCTGGTTCAAGAGCCTGGTCCTCCCGTGGATCACCCTGGCGCTCGTATCGGCGGCCGTCTATACCCGGTTGACGCGCGGCTCCATGCTCGAGGTGATGGGAGAGGACTACATCCGCACGGCGCGATCGAAGGGTCTCCGGGAGAGACGGGTCACCTACCGGCACAGCTTGCGATCAGCGTTGACACCCGTTGTGAGCCAGTTCGGTATCGACCTCGGCACCCTCTTGGGCGGCGCCATCATCACCGAGTACACCTTCGGCCTCCCGGGCCTCGGTTATGAGGCCGTCCACGCCATCGAGAACCAGGACCTCCCGGTGATCATCGGCATCGTGATCATTGCCACCACAGCCGTGGTCGTGGCCAACATCGTCGTGGACATCCTCTACGCCGTGCTCGACCCCCGGGTGCGACTGCACTAGTGCCGAAACCGGGGCGGCGGCTTCTGGCGGCCGCCGCCGCGAGCGCCCTGATCGCATCGGGGTGTGGTGGCTCGCACCATCGGGCCGCGTCCGCGCCCGCCTCGACCACCCAGCCCACGAGCGCGGCCGCGGCGCCGGGGCCGCTCCCGTCCCCGGTCGGTGAGGTGAGCTTCGCCCTGGGGGCCGTGGCCCCGAGCAACTGGAACGTGTTGTCTGCCGGGGGCGCCAGTCCAGCACTCGATCAGGTCGCGGCCCAGTTGTGGCCGTCCGCCTTCGTGGTGGGGCCCGATTACGTGCCCACGCTGAACACCGCGCTGCTCACGTCCGCCTCGGTCGTGTCCCAATCGCCCGAGACCGTGGTCTACCACATCAACCCTGCGGCGACGTGGTCTGACGGTGTGCAGATCACGGGACAGGACTTCATATATAACTGGCGGGCGCAATCGGGCCAGAGCGGTGCAGCCGATGTCAGGGGCCGCCCGTATACGCCAGCCACCACCGCCGGGTACAGCCAGATCAGCAGTGTCGACGTGACCCCGTCGGCACCCGACGTGGTGACCGTCCATTTCTCGACCGCCGATCCGGACTGGAAGAGTCTGTTCAGCTATTTGATGCCCGCCCATGTGGCCCAGCGAATCGGATTCGACTCCGGGTTCACCGACCCGGTAGCCGACCTGGTCTCGGGCGGCCCCTACCTGGTCCAGTCCTACAGCCCGGGAGGGCAGCTGCGACTGGTACGCAACCCGGGCTTCTGGGGGGCGCCGGCGACGGCGCTGGCGCTCGATTTCGACTTCGTGCCGTACCCGCCCCAGATGGTGGCCGCCGTGGACACCGGGCAGGTGGATTGCGCGGCCGTGCCGGCGAACCCGGCCACCCTTTTGCCCCTCATGGGTAACAAGGCGCTCTCGGTGAAGGTGACCGGCGGGGGCAGCTACCTCGACCTCGACTTCCGGGAGGGGACCGGCGCACTGGCGTCGGCTGCCCGGCGCCAGGCGATTGTCGGGGCCATCGACCGGCAAGCTCTCACGACAGCGGTGGTCGGCTCCGTTCTACCCGGCGCCACCCCGGTGGCCAACCGTTTTTTCCTGCCCGTCGAGCCCGGATATGTGGCCGGCGGCCCGAGCTCTCTGCACGCCACGGCCAGTCCATATAGAGGGCCGCCCCTCGGCCTGGTGGCTGGTTCGGATCCGTACTCGGCCGCGGCGGCCCGCTACATAGTGGCGGAGCTGCACGCCGCGGGCATCGAGGTGAGCCTGGACACGGTGGCGTCCGTGTCGGCCGTCACGGCAGGTGGCCACTGGGACATGGCCCTCGAGCCGAGAACGCTCGAACCATTTCCGGGGCCGGCCACCGACGCCTATGCACCAGGAAGCTCCACCGACGTCGACGGCCTGGACAGTGCAGTGCTGACGGCTCTAGTAGCCAGGGCCGCTTCCACGACCGGGTCCTCGAGAACGGCGGTCATAGCCGAGATCGATCGCCTGGCCTGGCAGGACGACGTCGACCTGCCGCTGTTCGCCCTCCCGATCGATGTGGCCTGCCAGTCGTCGGTTGTCAACGTGGCGCCGAACCCAGCCTCGCAGGGCCCGGCTTACAACGCTCAGCTTTGGGGTCGTGCGGGCAGCCCGACCTAGTGTCGGCCGGCATGATCTCCGCAATCTTCGATTCCGATCGCTGGCGGGAGGTGGAAGGGTTCTCCTTCACCGACATCACCTATCACAGGTGTGTGGACCAGGGGACAGTCCGGGTGGCGTTCAATCGCCCCGACGTGCGCAACGCCTTTCGACCGCACACCGTCGACGAGCTGTACCAGGCCCTCGACCACGCTCGCCAGAGCCCGGACGTGGGATGCGTCCTCCTGACCGGCAACGGGCCGTCGGGGCGCGACGGGGTCTGGGCCTTTTGCTCCGGTGGTGACCAGCGCATCAGGGGCCGGGATGGCTACCAGTACGCGTCGGGCGACGACGCTTCCAGCGTGGACCCGGCCCGGACCGGGCGGCTCCACATCCTCGAGGTGCAGAGGCTGATTCGCTTCATGCCGAAAGTCGTCATCTGCGTGGTGCCCGGGTGGGCCGCCGGCGGAGGCCACAGCTTGCACGTCGTTTCCGACCTGACCTTGGCCAGCGCCGAGCACGCCCGGTTCAAGCAGACCGATACCGATGTGGCCAGCTTCGACGGCGGATTCGGGTCGGCCTATCTGGCTCGACAGGTCGGGCAGAAGCGGGCCCGGGAGATCTTCTTCCTCGGGCGCGCCTACACCGCGGCCGAAATGCAGGCCATGGGGGCGGTGAACGCGGTGGTGCCCCACGCCGAACTGGAGCAGACGGCGCTTGAATGGGCCGGCGAGATCAACGCCAAGAGCCCCACGGCCCAGCGCATGGTCAAGTTCGCTTTCAACCTGATCGATGACGGTCTGGTGGGGCAGCAGCTGTTCGCCGGCGAAGCGACCCGTTTGGCCTACGGCACCGATGAAGCCGTCGAAGGAAGGGACGCCTTCCTGGAGAAGCGGGATGCGGACTGGTCCAGGTTCCCTTGGCACTACTGAGGGTAGGGGAGTGCCCATGTCCCACCTGACTTGCTCGGACGGACGCCGGATTCACTACGAGTGCTCCGGGCCCGTTCATCAGGGTGCGCCGGTCCTGGTGTTCCATCACGGCACGCCTGGCGCGGCCCTGCTGTGGGACTCGCTGGTGGGAGCGGCATTGACGTTCGGATGGCGGGTGGTCATGCTGTCGCGACCTGGCTATGCCACGTCGGTACGCCAGGCCGGGCGTTCCGTGGCTTACGCCGCGGCCGATGTCCAGGCGGTACTCGACCACCTGGGCGCCGGATCTTTCGTGGCCTCAGGGTGGTCCGGGGGCGGTCCCCACGCCCTGGCCTGCAGCGCCTTGCTGGGCCAGAGGTGCACGGCGGTGGCAACCATCGCCGGAGTGGCGCCGTACTACGGTGTCACCGACCTGGACTGGACGGCGGGCATGGGGCCTGAGAACGTCGCGGAGTTCGAGGCTCTGATGGGACGGGACCCCGGCCTCGAGGGTCGGATCGCAGACGAGATGAGATCATTGGCAGGGATCCAGGCGGACCAGTTGGTGGAGGCGCTTGGCGGGCTGCTCTCGGACCCGGATCGGGCTGTGCTCGAAGGAGAGTTCGCCGAATTCTTCGCGACGTGGTTCCGGCTGGCGGCCTCGACCGGTTCGGATGGGTACTGGGACGACGATCAGGCCTTCATGGCGCCGTGGGGTTTCGATCTCGAATCCATCACTGTCCCGTTGTCGGTGTGGCGGGCCGACCAGGATCTGATGGTGCCGCCATCGCACGGCGAATGGCTGGCGGCTCACATCCCGACTGCTGCCGATATACCCATCGACGGAGAAGGTCACGTCTCTCTCATGGTCCGGTACATAGATGACATCGTCGCCCGGTTGGCGTTCGATGCGGGGAGCGCATGACCGAGCCGGCGCAGCCGCCCCAACCCGGGTGGTGGGAATCGAACCGGGTAGAAGCGTTCAGCGACGGGGTGATGGCCGTGATCATCACGATCATGGCCTTCGACTTGAAGAGACCTGAGCATGCAACCTGGAGTTCGCTGTCCCACAGCCTGTCCTCCCTTCTCGTCTACATGCTGAGTTTCATCGTCATAGGCATCTACTGGAACAACCATCACCACTTGTTTCGGGCGACCGAGCGCATCAGCGGCGCTGTCATGTGGGCCAATCTCTTCTTGCTGTTCTGGCTGTCACTGCTGCCTTTCGTAACCGACTGGGTCAGCCGCTTCTATAAGGACCCCCTCCCGGCGTCCGTGTATGGCATCGTCGCCCTGGGGGCCGCGGTCGCCTACGGGATCCTGGTCCAGACCATCATCCGGGCTAACGGCAGGGACTCAGCGGTCGGGGTGGCCGTCGGGTCCGACCTGAAGGGGAACGTCTCGGTCGCCTTGTACGCGGCGGGGGTGGGCTTGGCCTGGGTGAGCCCCTGGATCGCCTACGGTCTGTACCTGGCCGTGGCCGTCGTCTGGTTCGTGCCCGACCGGCGCTTCACGAGAGCCCAGAGGGATCCGCTCGACCCGGCACGGCGGGACATCGGGCCACTATGATTGACCCTTGCGCCTCCCGTGGGGGGCGTGCCACGTCGGAGTGGCGGAATAGGCAGACGCGCTAGCTTGAGGGGCTAGTGTCCGCAAGGACGTGGGGGTTCAAGTCCCCCCTCCGACACGTAACAATGCCCCCCGCTGCTGTAGCCGGGGACGGATGGCGCCTTTGAGCTGGCCGGAGCCGAGGCCGGTGCGTGTGTAGGTGAGTTCGAGGCCGAGAAGTTGGTAGAGGGTGTTCTTCTCGTCGTCGGTCGCGACTTCGAGCAGTCCGGCTATATCTCCGAGGCCATTGCGCAGGGCGGACCGGTAGTCCTCGACGGTCCAGGTTGGCTTGGTGGTCGCCGTGGCGGCGGTGATATCGGCTTCGATTCGGGCCAGCTTGGCTTTCTGTTCTTTGACCGCGGTGCGGGCGGTGTCGATGGGGTAGTCGGGGTCTTGCATTAGCTCGTAGAGGCGGTCGAGTCGAGACCTTGTACCGCGCTGCTGGTTGCGGAGTTGGTCGAGGGTGTGCTGGAGCCCGGAGCTGGTGCCATCGGCGGCGACGAGTTGCTCGGCACGAAGGTCGAGTCGGGTGGGGGAGAGCTCTTCGCAGACCCATTCGTCGACAAGCGGGATGATCGCGCTTTCGGCGATGGTGACCTTGGGGGGATGGTCGGCCTGGCCGGGGTATAGGTCGCGGAGCTTGCAGACGTAGCGGTTTGTTTCTGATCTGCCTCGGCTCCGACGGGCTTCTCCGCCGAGCCGGCGTCCGCAGTGGCCGCAGATCAGGAGACCTCGCAGCGCGTAGGACCGTTTGAGCGGCTTGACCTGCGCGGTGTCTGGTATTGGTACGGGCGATCTCCTGGGCGGCTGCCCACATTTCGGGGGTGACGATGGCGGGGATGGCGTCGGGGACTGTGACCCAGCCGTTGTCGTTGCGCCGGCGTCGGCGGGTGATGTGTCCGGCGGCGGGGTTGGTCGGGTCGATGAGGACTTCGGTTTTTTGTACCCGGCCCCAGGTTTCGGTTCCCATGTAGCGGGGGTTGGCGCAGATGGCTTGCAGGGCGGCGACGGCCCATCCTGTTTGGCGGCGGTGCTGGTTCCGGTCGGGGTCGGACGCGGAGGGGGAGGGGATGCCAGCGGTATCGAGGCGGGCGGCGATGGTGCGGTAGCCGACGCCTTCGAGCCGCCAGGCGAATATCTGGTGTATGACGGGGGCGTGTTCGGGGTGGGGTTCGAGCCGCTGGAGCTGGGCGCCCCAGCGGGCCTTGTCGGGGTTGGGGTGGGCGACACCGGTGGGGACGAGTCGGTAGCCGAAAGGAGGGCGGCCGCCAAGGAAACGGGCGGTGCCGGCCATGGCGGTCATGCCGGCCCGCACACGCTTCTTGAGCCGGGTGCGCTCTCCTTTGCTCATGGTGCCGAATATGTTGAGCACGATGTCGTGCGCTTCGGAGGTGAAGTCGACCTGGCCGCCGACTTCGGGCACCCACAGGCTGACGCCGTGGTACTCCATGGCGGCGGCGACGGTCTGGTACTGGACGGCATTGCCGAACGCCCGTTGCGGTTCGCCGATCACGATGCCGTCCCAGCCCCGGCCTGGGTCGGCCATCTCGGCCATCAGCCGGCGAGGCTTGAGGGCGCCGGTCCCAGGGCAGGGCTCGGGAGACGTCGGTGTCGTGGACGACGTCGACGATTTCTCCGCGGCCGGCCACCACAGTCGTGCCCAGCGAGATCTGCCAGCGTTTGGAGTCCTCGGGTGACTGGTTGTCATCGGTCGAGGTACGGGCGTAGAGCACCAGGCGCGGAAGGCTCATGCCGCCGCCCCAGGATTTGATCTGGCGCGCCGGCGGATCAGTGTGGCGAGGAGAGCGCACAACTCGGGTGAGGGCTGGACGGTCACGGAATGGGAGGGTAGCTCCACGCTGAGACCGAACAAGCCACCTTGGGCTTCTGCTGCGTCCGCCGGCGGGTCACCATCCGATCGGCGCGGCGGCGTGTCGCCTCCTTGGCGTGGTGCTGGCACCTTCATCTGGGCAGGAATCTCTTGCAGGGGCATCAGTCCGGTGCGGGATCGGCGGTATCGAACAGGCTGGTTTGGGTAGGCCTCGACGACGGGCTCAGCCGGCCCATGGACGCCCGGCCCAAGCGCCTTTGTTCGTGGTTGCGGTGTACGCCCGCTGTCGAGGGATCAGCCCTGCGGGCGTTGTTCGCGACGCTGTGCTCCGTATCGGGACAGCGGGCGTATTCCTCTTCGGGACAGGGATGGCCGTTCGTGGACACGACGGGCTCGATGTCTCGGTTCGTGGCACAGCTACGAAGTCCGACTCCTTCGGGCAGATGGAGTCGATATGCCGACCGCGGGCGCTGTTCCGGTCCATCGATATAAAGACGGGTGACGATACGGTTGCGCGCCAGGGTCGTGATGGCTCGGGCGGCGGTGTCTTTGGTGACGCCGAGGGCGGCACCGACGTCTCGGACCCCGACTGCGGCGACCCAACCCTGTTCGCCTGAGTGGGCCTGCTGGGCGAGTTCCTCAAGGACTGCCCAGGGCAAGGGCCCGAGCCGGCGCCGCCATGCTCGACTTTCCGGGTCGAGGATTATCTGAATGGTCGGGATGGTCATCTGCCCGCTGGCTCGGAGAGCGGTCGGCGTCTACCTGTGTCCCGGTAGGGGGAAAGCCGTTCGTGGCAAGAACCTCGAAGCCTCTCAGATGACCCTGTTACGGGGTAACAGCAACGGACGGGAATGACATCTGCGCGCCCGAGCTCCGGCGCCAAGCCATTGACGACGGGCACGGTTCCCGACCACGGCCCCAGGACGGGTCGCTGCCGGTCGTCTGCCCAGTTCAACGTGCGGGCATGGTGCGTGTGAAATGCCATCTCACCTACATCCAGCGCAATGTCATTTCCGGTGGACTAGCAGCCGCCGTGGTCGGCGAAGCGTGACAAGCAGGGAAAGACGAGCTGCGGTCTCGAGGGTGAGTTCCGCGTAAAGGTCCACACCTCTAAGGCGTCGGTGGATACCGGCTATGGCTTCGGTTCTCGACATGTGATCACACCTTTGGGATCGGGGAAAGAGATCCCGTCTCATTCAGGTTCTCGTCTCGTTCAGGTAGGTGGGCTGGCACCACACTGAGAGGGGGTCGAGGCGTCAGCCGTCTCGAGTCCCTCTCACCTACAGCGACCAGAACACCGATTCGCTACATCGCGGGCGCGGCGGATGACGGTCGGTATTGCGCCAGCGCATTCCTCGCCATTCCCCTGACCGCCTCGCCGGGCAGCCCGGCTAGCTGTTGGGCGGCCGCTGTCCCGATTTCCGATACAAGCTGTGTCTTGATCTTTATGACACCTGCGTGATCGGGCTGTCCGGACTTTGCAGACGTCTCGATATTGGCACGCCAAGACCGTCTTTAGGTGTGCCGTTATGGAGTGATGAACACGCCGGTGCGCGCCGAGCAGAACATCGGGGGCTGATCCGTGCTGCGCTTGGCCAAGCTGACCGACGCTGAGTATGTGCTGCGCCAAGTGGCTGGCGGACTGGAGGACTACTACCTGGGCTCGGGTGAGGCGCCCGGGGTGTGGACTGGCCGACTGGCCGGCCAGCTCGGCCTGGGCGGTGTGGTCGACGCTGATGACCTGCGGGGGTTGATCGACCGACGCCACCCGGTCAGTGGGGAACCACTGGGCGGGGGGAAGCAGCCGACGGTACGGGCGATAGACGCCACCTTCAGCGCCCCGAAGAGCGCCTCGCTGCTGTGGGCGTTCGCCGGCCCCGAGGTGGCGTCGATCGTCTCGATCGCGCATGTGGAGGCGGTCGAAGCGGCGCTCGATTTCGTGGAGAGCCACACAGCGGTGACCCGCCGCCAGATAAACGGGCGGCGGATGCGGGCCCGGACGTCGGGCTGGGCGGCGGCCACGTTCGTGCATCGAACTTCCCGAGCGGGCGATCCCCAGATCCACACGCACGCGGTGATCCCCAACCTGGTGCAACGAGATGAGGGAGCGTGGGTGGCGATCGACGCTACGGCTCTGTACCGGTGGGCGAAGGCGGCCGGCAGTGTCTACCAGGAGGAGCTGCGCTGGCGCCTTTCGGAGCGGCTCGGGGTGGGCTGGGGTCCGGACCGCAACGGCTGCAGGGAGATGGTCGGCGTAAGCGAAGCCCAGCTGCGGGTGTTCTCCAAACGCACGGTCCAGATAGAAGAGCACCTGGCCGGAAGCGGGCTCGTCCCGGCCGACGCGAAGGCCCGGATGCAAGCCGACGAGGCGGCCAGCTTGGCCACCCGGCCTGCCAAAGACCCCAACGTCACTCCCGAGCATCTCCGGAGCCGCTGGCATGGCGAAGCGGCGGCGGTCGGCTTGCCCACCGGTGAGGCGCTGCTGCAGAGGGTCCAAGATGGCGCCCGGCCGGCGGCGGGTATCGCCCGCATGGAGGTGCGTGAACTGTTCGACCGGCTGGTCGACCCTGAGGTGGGCCTGTGCGCCCATGACTCGCGCTTCGGCGAGGCCCAGGTCGTGGAGGCGGTTGCCGCCTGGGGAGCGGGCCGTCTCCGCGTCGGCGACGTCCAGGCGCTCACCCGCTGGTTCCTGCGCAGCGATCGGGTCGTCCGCCTGGTCAGCCCGGACAGCGGCGGCCTAGCGGCGGGACAGTGGTCGACCGTCGGGCACCGTCGCCTCGAAGACCGGGTCCTGCCCTACCTCTTCGTCGTCCAGCAGCGACGCGTAGCGGGGATCGAGCCCGCCAATGTGGACGCCGCCCTGGCCGAAGCGTCCAGGCTGGGCGACGACCAGGCCGAAGCGGTCCAGCGGCTGTGCGGCGCGGGTTCGGCCCTGAGAGCGCTGATCTCACCGGCTGGTTACGGCAAGACGACGACACTGGCCGCCGCCACCGATGCGGCCCGCCGGGCCGGGCGGCCGGTGCTGGCGCTGTCGACGACCAACCAGGCCGTCGACCAGCTACGCCAGGCCGGCATCGAGGCCATGACGGTCGCTCGCTTCGCCCGATCCGGCGCCGAGCTGGCCCCGGGCAGCGTCGTCGTGGTCGACGAGTTCTCCCAGCTGCCCACCCGGGAAGCCCACACCGTGCTCTCGGCCGCGGCGGGCTGTGACGGTGCGATGGTGTGGATGGTGGGCGACCCCCTCCAGGCCCAGCCGGTCGGCGCCGGCGGCCTGGCCCAGTGGATCGCCGAACAGGCCCGCCACGCTCGGGTCCCGGTGGCCGAGCTGCAAGTGAACCGCCGCCAAGCCGACCCCATCGAACGCCAGGCCCTTAGCCATTTCCGGGCCGGGCAGATCACCCAAAGCCAAGAGGTCCGCGACCAGGCCGGCTGGGAACATCACCACCCAGACAGGGACCAGGCGCTCTCCGCGATGGCCGCCGCCGTGCTCTCTGACATCGAGACGCACGGAGCCGACCGAGTGGCCGCCCTGGCGGTGAGCCACGCCGACTGCGAAGCCCTAGCCGACAGCATCCGCGCCGACCTGCAGGAGCAACAGCTGATCACCGGTCCGACGTTGGAAGGCCCGGGATGGACCGGACCCCGCCAATATCAGGCTGGCGACCGCGTCCTCCTGCACGCCCACATCTACCTGGACGACGGCAGCCGACTCGCCAACGGCACCGTCGCCACTGTCACCGCCGTCAGCCCCGCCGGGCTCACCGTCACCACCGACACCAATGCAGCGTTACTGCCTGCAGAGTTCGTCACCGCCCGCGGCGGCGACGGGCGCCCCCAGACCTCGCATGCGTGGGCGCGCACCATCGACGGGGTACAAGGCGGAACCTGGGACCAGGTTCACCTCCTGGCCACCCCCGCCTTGGACCGCTACCGGGGTTACGTCGGCCAATCCCGTTCCATCTCTCCCACTCACACCTGGAACGCCACCCCCCAGCCCGTCGACGACCACGGAGGCAAGTTGGTCCAGCCCTACTCGACCCCAGCGGAGGAGATCGCCGCCGCCCTGGCCCGGGCCCAACCGAAAACTTTCGCCGCGGTCGACGACCCCTACCGCCATGAAGCCGCCGTGCGGACCGAGCAGAAGCAACACCAGACGGAGCTGGCCCGCCGCCCAACCGACGTCACCTCCGACCTCAAGCTCGCCGACGAGACCATCCGGGCCCGCCAACGCGACCTCGACGACGCCCGGGACCGCCTCGCGCACTGGCAGGCCGAATACCAGCGAACCACCGGGCTGCGCAGCCTCACCCGGACCGGGCGCAACCATCACCGAGCCGCCGGACGACAAGCGGAGTTCCAAGCGAGCGTGGTGGAACGCGAGACACAGCGCCTCGCGGATGCCGGCGGCCGGCGCCACGACCTGCTACAACAGCAAGAAGCCGGGGAGGCCTTCGACAGAGCCAACCAGTGGCGGACGGAGCGCGTCAAGGAACTCGACACGCACCTCAATCTGTATTGGGCTAACGCGGTACTGGACGCGGCCCGAGACGGCCACCCCGCCGCCTACGGCAAACAACGCCTCCAAGCCGCTCGCAACACCCTGATAGACCAGATCGAGCACCTCCTCGAGTGCCCCGCTCCCCGCCGAGGGGAACAGGACGCTCACCGCATCGCTAGCCCTCTGATGGCGTTAGGAGACCTCGACCGGGCTATACGCGAGGCCGCCGAACAGCCGGAGTTGAAGCTCGTCGAACCGGTCCGTCCCCACCGACACCAACCATTCCCCGACCTCTGGTTGCACACCCGCCAGCAACAGGCCCACCGGCAGCCCAACGAGCCCGGACCATCGATCGATATCGACCTGTAGACCCAATCGCCTGGCACGATGACGCGCGCTGACGGCGAGCCTTTATCGTCGTGGAATCGGCAACGGGCACCCTCGCACCTGAGCCGACCAGCCTAGCCGCCAGCTTCCGTTAAACGGATGATAGACTACCGTTAATGAAAGTAGCGGTTCCAGTGCTCGCCCCTGTGTTGCGGTCGGACGCGCAGGGCAAGATCCTGGCCCAAATCCTCGCCGACCCCGACAGCGAACACACCGTCACCGCTTTGGCCGCCCGAGCCGGCACCTCCATGGCCACCGCGCTGCGAGAGATCGAACGGGCCGAAGCCGCCCGTCTGGTCAGCACCCGACGGTTAGGCAACACCCGGCTGGTCAAGGCCAACCCGGCCAACCCGCTGTATGAGCCATATCGGCAGATCATCCTGGCTACCTACGGGCCCCCGGCCGTCATCGTCCAGGAACTCGCCACCGTAAAGGGCGTCGACCAGGCCTACCTGTTTGGATCGTGGGCCGCTCGCTATTGCGGCGAAGCCGGACCAGCCCCCAACGACATCGACGTCCTGGTCGTCGGCCGGCCCGACCGCGACCAGTTGTACGAGGCCGTCGAACGAGCCGAACGGCGGCTGGGCATTCCGGTGCAGGCCACCATCCGCAGTACCAAACAATGGCACGACACCAGCGACGCGTTCATCTCCCAAGTATGCAGTCGACCGCTGGTCGCCCTCCTTGACCAGGCGAGCGACGATTGACCTGGGCCCGGGGCCGGGCCCGGATCCAGCAGCTGCTGGCTGACGGCGAACTCGAGATCGTCACTGCATCCGAAGCGCACGCTCACCGGCTGCTCGACGAAGCCCAGCGGCATCTCAGATCGGCCGAACTCATAGCCGGCGAGGACACCACCGGCGGCTACCAGCTAGCCTACGACGCTGCCCGCAAAGCCTGCTCTGCTCTGTTGGCCATCCAAGGGCTGCGGGCCACGACCAAGGGAGGGCACATCGCCGTCCAAGACGCCGTCCGGGAACAGTTCGGCGGGCCGTCTGGAGTGAAAGCCTTTGCCGCCCTCGGCCGGATGCGGCGCCAGAGGGCCGCCAGCGAATATCCCGGACCGGACACCCCCACCATCACCGCAGACGACACCACCGAAGCCATTGCCACCACCCACGCCATCCTCACCGCCACCAGCCAACTACTCGACACCCACCGCCTCGACCCCTTCCACGCCCCCTAACCCATCACTCCTCTCTTCACGACAGACATTTGCCACCCGCCTGGGGGGCTCGGACCGCGGGCCTGGTACGCGGTTGGGGCAGGGATGGAAGCGCAGCTCGCATGGATGTCTCGCTCTCCCTCATTCGCGGGCGTCAGATGGGTGAGACGGCACGAAGCAGGGCTCAGTCTGAGGGGCGGAACACTTTGTGACGCGCATCTGGCACCTGCTTGCGGAGTGTACGACGGGTCGAATTTGATTTCACGGGAGCCCTGCGCGACTCCGGCCGGATCCGCAGGCGCCACCAGCCGTGAAAATCCGCAGAGCAGACTGACTCCATGACAGCCGAGCGGCCCGCAGAGCGGATACGGTTTCCGGCGCTCGACCCGGAGCCTCCGCCACGGTCGTGGCGATGGCGTCTCGGAGCAGGAACTGTGACGGTCGCGGTCGTCGCGGCACTCGGTGGACTTGGGTGGCTGCTGTTTTGGCTTCCGGGGGGAAGCTCGCATCCGGAGAAGACCGTGGGCGCGACCGGCGTAACCGGTGCGGCGCCGGGCCGAGTCCTGTTCATGTCGAGTTCGGGGATCTATGGCCTGGCCTCGCCGGATGGTACAGGCGTGCGCGAGCTGGTGGGGCTTGGGACGCACTCAGTAAGCGGTGGGGCCTATGCCTTCCCCTCGTTCGACGGCCGGTACGCGGTCGCGACTGATGGGACCGTCATCGCCGTTGACGGCACGACTCCATCACTGCAGTCCGCGAACCTCGACGTGGCCACCGGGGCCCAACAACTCGACTACGACAACCCCTTCACCGACGACGACCAGGACGTGGTGATCTTCCATGGGGGCCCTTCGGGCTACGCGAGCACTAATGCCAGTGTGGTGCTGGTCCGATGGCGCTCCGGCGCCCAAGTGGGAAGTCTCGGGGCGGCTGACCAATACGCCGGGGGGGCGGGGGACCCTCAGGCACCCGGAGCGTTCCTGTCAGTCGCCCTTCCGGCAACCTCGGAAGGGGAGGGCGACGAGCAGGTCGAACTGCGTGACGTTGGAAAGCAGCCGGTCGTCTTGGCGACTGCCGCCGTTGTCGACCGGGCGCTCGGTCAGCCCACGAGCCGCTACTTTGTTCTCTCCCCCTACCCCGACCCTGCCGGCGACAAGGTCGCCATCACCGTCAATACCATCCAGCCCGGCTCTGGGCCCTCCGTCGGCGTCATAGTGGTGGATCGCAGCGGTCACGTCCTTGGCTCACTTTCGGGATTAGCGGCTCCCCAGGGCGGCTACGCCGTGACGTGGTCGCCGGACGGAAGGTCGCTGCTCTACGTGGCGACGGGCAACGGCGGCCAGGAGGTGGGGGAATGGATGCCCGGGTCGTCACCGCTCTTCCGCGCCCTGCCCGACGCCAGCAAGACCGCCGGCGTCTGTATTTGGTCGGCGGATGCCTCGCAGATCCTGTGCGAGGCGACCGACCTCCAGACTCAGACGACGAGTTGGGTGTCCGGTGCGGCGCGGGGCGGCCCGCTCGGGGTTAATCCGGGGCCGGGCAGCCCGGTAGAGTTCCTGGGGAGCAGGCCGTGAACCGGATAGGTATGTCGATCATCCGCGGTCTGGGTTCACGGCTCGGGTCGGCCGCCATGATCTTCCTGGTCGCCGTGGTCGCAATCGCTGCCGCGGCGGCGGGCCCCACCTACTACAGCGCCGCCAAGACGTCGATCCTACGCGACACCGCCGGAACAGGAACTGTCGTGGGCCGAAGCTTCGAGGTGACCCAGAGCGGACCGGTGAATAGCACGATTGGCAGCCTCTCGGCGAGGGTGACGGCGGTTCTCGCTAATGGTCTGGGCCGGGCGGACGCAACCAACCTCGGGCAGATATTCCAGCCCCAGGTCGAGTCGATCGAGTCGAGCGCTTTCGATCCCGTGCGGCAGCAGTCAATCCCGCTGGTGTGGCGCACCGACGTCTGCGCCCATCTTGTCATCAGGGGCAACTGCCCCAGCCGGCCGGGCCAGGTCATCATGAGCAGTTCGCTGGCCATGGCGCTCGGCTTCAGAGTCGGTGAGGAGCTGTCGGTGCCGACCTGGGGGACCCTGACCATCACCGGGGTTTACGCGCCTCCAAATGGCGGCGACTACTGGTTCGACACCTTGAGCAACTACTTCCCCTGGGAGTTCCCGGTAGGCGGCCCGGCGTCGAAGGGTCCGGCGTCGGCCAGTGTCGATGCCTTCTTCACCGTTGAAGCCACACTCCAGGCCGCCCCGTCTACGGTCCAGGGGACCGACAGAATCGACGACCTTCTGGCCGTATCCCGGCTGCACTCCGGTGACGTCAGGCCGCTCGAGGACTCCGTCAACGAGCTGCTCGAGAGCGACCAGCTCCAGCAGATCCAGGCGATTCCGACGAGCGAGATCCCCAACACCATGCGCTCGATCACCTCGGCATGGTCCAGCCTGGCCGTGCCGGTGGTGCTGATCTCGGCGCAGCTGCTGGGCCTGGCCTGGCTCTTGCTGCTTCTCCTGGTTACCGAAGCGGCAGAGGCCCGCGGCTCTGAGGTGGCCTTGGCCAAGCTACGCGGCCACGGTCGCGTGCGCACTGTCGGCTTCGGGCTCTCCGAACCGGTGGTGTTGCTTGCGTTCGCCCTTCCGGTGGGCGCGTTCGTCGGTTGGTTCGCCACGGTGGGCCTCGCCGGCGATCTGCTCCGCCCAGGAACGCCCGTGCCGTTTTCCGGGCTCAGCTGGGCGGCCGCGGCCGCGGCGGCCGCGGGCGGACTCGCTGCAGTGGTGATTGCCTCTAGGCGCATGCTCGGCCGGCCCGTGGTCGAGCAGTGGCGCCGGACGGGTCGGCGAGCTGCGGACCGGGGTTGGGTTATAGACGGGATCCTGCTGACCGCCGCCGCCGTCGGCCTTCTCGACCTCCTCGCAACGGGAACGGTGTCGTCAGCGCACAAGAACGCGCTCGCCCTGCTCGTTCCGGGGCTCCTTGGGCTCGCCGTCGCGGTCGTGGCGTCGCGGCTGCTGCCCGTCGCCTGCCGGGCTCTCACCGCGGGTGATCGCGTCGGCCGCGGACTGGGCGCCTACCTGGCTCTGCGCCACGTGGCGCGCCGCCCCGGCGGCGCTCGCACCACCATCATGCTCGCCGCCTCGTTTGCCCTTGCCACCTTCGCCGTTGCGGCCTGGGCGGTCAACGATCATAACGACAGCGTCCTGGCCAACGCCCAGGTCGGCGCCCCCATCGTTTTGGACGT
Source organism: uncultured Acidimicrobiaceae bacterium (assembly GCA_963851245.1). Lineage (GTDB taxonomy): Bacteria > Actinomycetota > Acidimicrobiia > Acidimicrobiales > Palsa-688 > CAWKOH01. Next base: position 294,496 of record CAWKOH010000003.1, read on the forward strand.
GGCCATTCCGCAGGCCACCAACCTGGGGACACTCGTGGCCCGGGCGGACCCAAGCGGGCATCAAGCAGCCCCGGTGGAGGAGTTCGAAAGCAACGGCATGGTCACTCTGGCCGTCGACCCGGCGCGGTGGTCGAAGGTGACCACCTGGCTCGGCACCAAGCCGCGCAACCTGTCGATTGTTCTCGCGCCGCCGTCGCCGGCCCCGATCGTGCTCGATGGGAGCGCCGTGCGCGTCACGATGACGATCAAATCGGTTTCCCCACCCGACTCCACCGTGATCCTCGATGTCGACAGCCCCGACGCGACAGCGATGACGCCGATTGAACTCGGTACGCCGCCCGGCTCGGGGCGTTTCGTGGCCACCGCGGCGCTGGTCGGTTGTCCATGCCTTTTGCAGGACCTGACCATCCAGCCTCCTCCCCAGGCGTTCCACAGCAGCCCCCCAGCGACCGGAAACCTCACCCTGAACGGAATCGAGGTCGCAGACAGCAACACCAGGTGGTCACCTGTGGCCGGGGTCAATGAGGCTGGCCGGTGGTACGCACCTGGCACGCCGGGCCAGGTGACCGCCCGCCCCGGAGGCCTCTACTGGAACTTCTCACCCCAGGGGAGCGGATCCTCCGCGGTGCTAGCGCCCCTCGACCGTCCCTCGCCCCTTCCCGCGGTCGCGGCCAGCGCCGTCACCGGCGGCAAGACAGGCCCTCACACCATCACCGGCGTCGATGGCAACGACCTGCCGGTAATGGTTACCGCCGTCGTCTCCGCTGTTCCGGGGGCGCCGGCCACCGGCGTCGTCGTCGACCTCGACTACGCCAACCTCGCCGCCGACGGCTTTGTGTCGTCCGAGGCCAGCGAGCAGGTGTGGGTGGCCGCCGGCGCTGAGAAGACCGTCACCGCCAGGCTCAAGAAGTTCGGGGTTCAGGTTCTCGACGTGACGAGCGAGTCGGGTACCAAGGCACTACTCGGCAGGCAAGGGCCCGCCCTGGCCAGAGTGTTATTCCTCGCCGAGGCCGTCGCGGCGGCCGCCTTGGCGGCCGGGGCGGCGATCCTGGGTCTATACATGTTCGCCCGGCGACGGCGCTACGAGTACGCCGCCCTGGAAGTCACCGGATTGCCGACCCGGACCCTGCTCGGATCGCTGATGGCCGAGCAACTTATCGTGGTCGCCTATGGCCTGGTCATCGGAATCGGCGCCGGGCTAGCGGCGGTGGCGGTGGCGCTGCGCGCCGTACCGGAGTTCCTCTCCGTCCCAGCGGCGCCGAACCTCTCCTACCTCCCTCCCGCTGGCGAGCTGGCCGGGTTCCTGGCGATCATCACATCAGTGGTGCTCATTGGGGCGATTCTCGCCAGCGTGGCGATGATCCGAAGTATCCGTCTCGATCAGCTCCGCGAGGCGCCGGTATGAGCGCACCGCTCGCAGTTCGCTGCAACGGGCTCGTCCACGTCTACGGTGCCCCGGGACTGGAGGTCAGCGCTCTGCGCGGCGTCGACCTCGAGGTGGCAGTCGGTGAGACCGTCGCGCTTCTCGGTCCCTCGGGCGCCGGGAAGTCGACTCTTCTCTGGATCCTCGCTGGGCTCATGCGCCCCACGGCCGGTGTGGTCGAGGTAGGAGGACGCAACCTCGCCGAGCTGGGCGCCCGGCAGGCCACCGACATGCGCCTGCGAGACGTCGGGGTGGTCATGCAGACCCCCGCCCGGAACTTGCTCGCGCACGACACCGCGCTCGGCAACGTGTTATTCGCGCAGACGCCGACCCGCCGCAGCCACAGGGCTAAACGACTCCGAGCCCACTCGCTCCTGGAGGCCGTCGCCCTGGGCGGCCAGGCCGGCCAGACCGCCGGGCGGCTGTCCGGCGGTGAGCAGCAACGGCTCGCCGTCGCGGTGGCTTTAGCCAACGGCCCCAGCCTGCTACTCGCCGACGAGCCGACCAGCCAACTCGACCGGGCCTCCGCCGCGGAAGTACTGGAGTTGATCAAGGCGGCCAACAGCGACCTAGGAACCACCGTCGTGGCGGTCACCCATGACCCCGACGTGGGAGCGGCGTTCGGCCGGACCGTCACCATCCGCGACGGCAGGGTAGGAATGGAGGGTCGCGCCGGCGAAGAGTACCTCGTCGTCGGACGCGACGGCACCGTCCAGCTGCCGTCCGATCTTCTCGAAGTGCTACCCCCCGGATCGCTGGCGGAGGCCCGGGTCACCCCGGAGGGTGTCCAGCTTCGCCCCGTCAAGCCGGAGGGAACGGGGTGACGTCCGCTCCGGCGTTCCTCGAAGCCCGCGGCGTCAGTTACACCGTCGGTAGCATCACGGTGCTCGACGGCGTTGACGTCGCGGTGCACGCCGGCGAGCGGCTGGCCGTGACCGGCCCCTCCGGATCCGGGAAGACTACCCTGCTATCCATGCTCGGGGGGCTCACCCGTCCTTCGGTGGGGACCGTCCTGCTCGACGGCGCACCCCTAGAGACCATTGCCGGACCGCGACGGGGAGTAGCGATGGTCTTGCAAGGGTATGGGCTGGTATCGCTACTTACCGCCTCGGAGAACATAGAGATCGCACTGCGCGGACGCGGTCGGTCCCGGGCCGACTCAGCTTCGGGAGCGGCCGAGGCGCTCGCGGCTGTGGGACTCGCCTCCCGGGCCGATCACCTCGTCGACGAGCTATCGGGCGGGCAGCAGCAACGAACCGCGGTCGCACGCGCCCTAGCCCTCCAACCCCGCCTGCTCATCGCAGACGAACCCACAGCGGAACTCGACCCCGCGTCCCGCGCCCTCACCCTCGCTCGGATGCTCGAGATAACCGATACCGGCGCCGCCCTCGTTCTGGCAACCCACGACCCAGAGGTCGCGGCCGCCTGCCACCGCGTGGTGGATCTGCAGGAGGCAAAACCGAGCGAAATAGACTCGATGCCCCGAGCCGAAGAACTCCGCGAGCATCCTGGAAGAATTCCGTTCTCGACTCATCTCTGCCCCTCGGGTGTGCTGCGGACGTCCGAATTTTGACACGCCCAACGTCCTTCGCCTGGGGCACGGTCAGACCTGATGCGCGCCTCTAGAAAGAAGAAGCACAATGGGGGCGTTGTCGTTTGTTCATGCGACCGCTGACCACCATGCCGTCAGTCGGAACGTTGGGGAAGAGCCAGAGGTCGCTCCCCGATACGAGCGTTGACACCAACGAGAGCTTCGCGTTGCTGAGCGTTCAGGCCGCGAAGCCGAGGTCCCACAGCCGGCGGGCGATACAGACTTCCAAGTCAGAGCCTTGCAACGAGCGGGGGATTTTGTACTGAGTCCCCCCTCCGACACGCTTGTTGTGTCGCGAGACATCCCGGACGGATGTCGCGTGACATGCCGGACAATTTAGGTATGTTGGGCGGGCCTTGTTTGGGTTTGGTATTGCTTGGTGGGGGTCGATGGTGAAGTGGGCGAGGAGTTGGCCGTCGTCGTTGATGACCCGTACGTCGCGGTCGGCGACGAGGAGCATGACGCGGACCTAGATCGACTTCGAAGGGCACTCGAAGCTATCGACGACATCGACGACCCGGTCCGGGCTGCCGCCACCTTGGCCTTTCGGGTCGCGCGAGCCCAAACATTTGGGGAAGGCAACAAGCGGACGGCCTTCCTCTTGGCTAAGTGGATTTCTGGATTGGAATGGTGCGGATGGTGCCATCTTGCCGCCTCCTGAGGACAGGAGGTTCGCTGACCTGTTGGTCAAAGCCGCCGCCGGCCAGGATGTTGAAGCCCGAACTGGTCGACCTGCTGCAGTCCCGTCGCCCCTGACATCCCTCCATGATGTTCTGATCCCGAGCGGCTCGTCACCGAGCCGAGAGAATTCGCACGGAGGCGATAGTCGGCATGGGGAATGTGGCCAAGGCGGGGAGGCCTCGATGGAGGCGAGCAGAACGTTCGCGGTCCGGGCCGGCGATCTGGCCGCTTGTTCGGGCGTCCCCTGAGCCGGCGCGCCTCGGTGACAGAGGACCCGGACCCGTCGAGAGGAGTGGCGCAGGTTCAACCTCAAGTGACCCTAAACCCGGGGACACGCCGATAGGACACACTCTGAGCGGAGGAGCCCACCCTTGGAGTAAGAAGGGGCAGCGACATCAGCGACGAGGGAGGCTTGTTATGGCAGGGCTGGAACGTAAGCGCTTCGACAACCCAGACGACACGCGGCCGTTTCAAGACCGAGGTCACGTCAAGATCGTCAACATTGGCGACGGCGTCGTGGGACTCGCCACGTTCGAGCCGGGTTGGAAGTGGTCCGAACACGTGAAGCCCATTGCGGGCACCGACAGTTGCCAAGCGGCTCACGTCGGGTACGTGCTGTCTGGCCGTCAGACCATCCTCATGGACGACGGCACCCAGGTTGAGTTAGGCCCCGGTGATGTTGTTTCCATCCCAGCCGGACATGACGGTTGGACCATCGGCGACGAGCCTTGTGTCGTGTTGGACTTTGCCGGAATGGCCAACTACGCAAAGCCGAGCTGACCTGCAACTCCCGACGGGGGTCAAGTTCTGCTGGCCGACTGAGCGCCATCGCAGTTCGAAGTTAGAGACTTACGTGCGATCAGATTCGCCTGGGCTATGCCCCGCCTCGATCGAGACCTCGACGTTGGCCAACGTGCAGATCGTCATCCCGCGTCGCCGTCGCGGCGAAGCACCGACACAGAAGCGGCGCATAGTCGATCTGGTCGGCTGAGGACCCTCAGAGACGTATGCCACGCGAGGTGACGGATGGAGCCACGACCGAGCCGTCGTCAGGGGCGCGTCAGATAGCGACGACGCTCGGTGTTCTGCGTTCGCGTCTGACGTCCCCTGCCGGGCACCTTGGGGATATGCGACGATGGGGTTCCTCGTCAGGCACCGGTGTGTCTGCTCGCCATGGTGGTCTGCCAATGAAAGGACCGCATATGACTGAACCCCAGTGCCAGATGCTGAGCTAATTGGTGCCTTCAGCAGCCCGGGTGCGAAACCGACCGAGTGGTCCTAGGCGCTGCATGAGTTGACGAGCGCTGAGGTCTATCAGCTCTCGACGGCTCGACCTGACGGACGCTCGCACGTCACGCCTCTGCTGTCAATCTGGCTCGAGGGGGCCCTGTACTTCTGTACGGGTCCAAACGAGCGCAAAGCGAAGAACCTCTCCGCCAACCGTTATTGCGTCGTCACGACGGGGCAAAGCACTCTGAACGGACTCGATGTCGCAATTGAAGGAGCGGCTGGCAGCGTGGGTGATCCTGCTGAGCTTTGGACGTGTCGCCAGCACCTACGAGTCGAGTGTGGATCGCATTTCGCCGCACCAGATGGAACGTGGTCCGGTCTCGGGGACGCCGTCCGACGAGCAGAGGTTCTGGTCTACCGAGTAGCACCCGAGTCCCGGTCAGGCCGGGGTTCCGCCGGTCTAGCTGAAATCGGGCAGCAGCGACTTGACGCCACGGAAGGACCGCCGGGCAGCGTGCTCGAGGGCGTACCGGCCCTGGGCGGCATGCGGTCCGCCTCTGGCTCGCCACTCCTGCCCGAGCCATGCAAAGGTTCTCTTTGGCACCGCGCTCGCTGACTTCTCGATGACCAGTGCCAGCGATGTACTCACGAACGACCCTACCTGGAGCTTCAGGTGCGGGCCGCCGAATGGGGGCACGTCGACATAGTGATCGGCGGCACTCGAGCCGAAGCTGAAATCGACGCCGATGTCGTGACCGTCACGTCGCAGTTGATCGACCAACCATTCGATATCCCTTCGGCGAAACAATACGGTATCGCCGCGGCTAATCGTGTGCTGATCCGAGAAGACGTTGTACTCGGTTGAATGCACCGACGTACCACCGGGCTTGAGGCAATCCATCTGCCTCAAGATGAACCGTTGACCCCTCGCAATGGATCCAAGGTGCTCGAACGCGCAGGCCGACCAGGTGAAATCGAACCCGCTGAGATCAGCAGGGATCCGGTTCATGTCGACGGTACGCAGGGTGACAAGACGGGCGAAATCGTCGGCGCTGCACAGCCGGTATTGATTCAGCTGTTCAGCCGTCATTGCGAAGTGGCCGGCATCGAGCCATCCGCGTCCGCCGCGCCGATGTCGGATCCAGATCAGTTGCGACGATCTCGCATCCGAGGCTCGCGAATACAGATGCGAGCGGATCTCGCCCTACTCCGAAGCCCAGGCCTCGCGCTCCGGGACGAAGGACTCCCCTTTGATGAAGAGCTTCGATTATGAAAGTCCACTCCCATACCTTACGGTGGAGGGGAGCGGCTGCTCCGGTGCCCTCGACATCCCACGCGGGCCGGATCTTGTCCGCCCATCTCAGGAGAGACTCTGAGTAGATACTCGCTTCGGTGCAGAGGGAGGAGACCAGCTGGGGTGGGCCGGAGTCAGTCACGATCAAACGAATGGACCGGAATCAGCCCGCCAAAGGCCGGTCCGGCGGGGGCGTGACGATGGGTCTCAAAGCGGCTCGTTGATGGTCGCGAGAGCTGCGCACGTCGTCCGACTCTACAGGGCCGGCACCGGGAGCAGTTCGCCACCGGCGCAGGGGCCTGGAGGCTGGTGAACCCTTTTTTTCGAACTGAAGTCCGCACCCCGTTGCGAGCGTGCCAGAGATCTTCACGTCGAACGACGGATCAACCTCATATCCCTCGGGGTGTCAGATCTGGGTCGAGCGCGTTCACTCACCTCTCGATCACCGTCGAGAACCTGCCGGAAGTGCTTGACGCAGTCCCGCGCCTGGGTGGCCGGGTGACGGCCGGCACCAATCTGGTTAGCGTGGCCACTGCCGAAAGGGTGGGAGGGACGCGTCGAGCCAGTGGTCTATCCGCCGCCGGTGCCCGAATACGTCCTCGACGCTGTCGCCTTGGGCCAGACTCTGACCACATTGGGCAGAGCAGTCTTCGAGGGGCTTCGGGGCTGCGCGGAGCAAAACAACATCGAGATCGAGGGACTGCCTAAAGATCCCCAGGCTGCGGTCCCCCCGGAGCAAGCGTTGGAGATCATCCGTAGCTTCCTTGCGATCAGCTTCCCCCTGTTAGCTCCGACCGGTCCGACTTAGGCGCTTGGCTAGAAGCGGTTGGCGGTCCGTTCAGCACATATCACGCGCACCGAATGACGACCGGCTCGATCGGAGCGGGCACGTCGATCGACCTTTATCGCGGCGGCTCTGGGCGGCCGCCTCTCGGGCTGCGCCTCCCCCCGCCGGCCGTGCGGCCGACCGGGGACCCCTCGGCTTGCCCTCGGCCGGTCAGCCGCCCGCCCTCCGCCGCTTCTGAGCCATTCCAGGGCTTTTAGCCGCCAAGCGGGGGTAGTACGAGATCGGGCAAGTCCCCCCTCCGACACCAGGGGGCGGTACTGAGTAGACCTCCTCAGGTCGCTGACCAGCGATTTTGATTTTTGAAAAGTCTCTGCCCATAGAGATGGCTTGTCGGATGCACGCCGTCTTGCCCTCAGTTGGGCTCGCGATGTTGTCACCACACCGATCGGCTCGAGGGTACGTACATATGTACGGCGCTAGCTCGGTCCGGGGAGATCCGCCACCCGAGGCCGAGTTCCGAAGCACTCGTCCAGGTCCTCAGTCAGACGCTCTCAAGACGTAGGGACGGAGCAGCTCAACTACTCGCCGAGTACCGGGCAGGATTGCCTGGCGAATGGCGTGTGGGATCCGAATACCGTTCTCATCCGAAGTGACACGGACCATGACCGCAGGAGTGCCCTGGATGGTGACAGCCATGGCGCCTGGTGGGACATTAAGTTCTGCGCCGTCGCGCACGCCCTCCCTATCGGGGAGACCTCGGAGGGCATGCATCCTGCCGTCGGGCGTACGAGAAGTTGAAGTCGGGTTCAGCAGAGCGGTGGCGACGACCGGCACCCGGCAGGTGGCGGTCCCTCATGGCAAATCCGATTGAGAGCGGTGAGAACAGGGGGTTTTCCATGTCGCCCGAGTCAGCCTGGTCCTGCATCTGCTGAAGGATGGCAATCGCACCGGGCTCATCCCAAGGGTTTCGGTATTCCAGCGGCTCCGCTCCTCCGTTCGCTGGGCGCTTTCGCCGGCGACGGCAGGTTCCCAGACGCCAGGGAAGTGGATGGGGAAGTACCCGGAGCGCTCGATCCTTCGACAACGGCAACGGGAACGTCTGCATGACGGCAGTCAAGCAGCCCGCCAAGGCCCCGGCGAAGACGCCGACCAGGACGAGGACCAAGTCCCGAAGTATTTATCTTCTTATCTTGTACCACCTTGGTACACTGCTGGTGTGACTCCAACTCCCCGTGAGTCGAAGCGACCGGAAACCGACAAGCGTCGTGCCCTTCGTCTGGCACGGGATGCGGCCCATCGGCACGACCTGGCCACCTCAAAGCGGGACGATGCCATCCGCTTCGCCACCGACTCTGGCGCGTCGCTGCGCGAGATCGCCGAGGTCACCGGCTTGGGGACGATGACCATCCAGCGCATCGTGAAGGGGCGACGGTCATGAAGCCAGATCGGTCGTCCGTGTACGGGCACATCAAGCAACCCGAGATCGTTCCTGCCCTGTCGGTCGAGGAGGAAGAGGAGCTTGAGCGCCTGGAGCGCCGCCAGAAGCTCTCACCGGTCTCTGAGGCTCGCCTGGACGAGCTTTGGGACGAAGCCTTTGATGCCCACGTCCCACCAGAGATGGACCCCTTGTGGGCCTATGCCGAAGAGGTTGGCGCTCGCATGCGAGCCAGACTCCGCGCCGACACGGCTGAGGACGCCATTGAGGACGAGGGGCGCGACGACCGATGACTTCGCTCCGGCGTCGGTCACCTACGTTCGTGTCGCGAGACGAGGTCATGCGGCGGTTGGGCGTCGCTCTCGCGGTCGTCATAATCGCGGCGGCAGGGTGCTCAAGTTCGGCAAAAGTCGGTCAATCCTCAACGTCAGTTACGGCAATCCCCGCTCCCGTTACCACAGTTGTGGACGTGTACGAGCCTTACTCAGACGGAGCCTTGGCTCCGGGTATCGCGGCCACGGCTGCCGACTCCGGCACCTGCATCGGAGGCTCGATCGCCTCGGACCGCCCCGACGCCTGGCGCTGCATGGTCGCAAATCAGCCCATAGACCCGTGCTTTTCTAATCCGAGCCATGTCCAGGTGGCTTGCCCTTCGTTCCAGAACATCGATGCGGTGACGCTGATCAATCTCACTCAGCCGCTGCCCGAGAATCTGGCCAACCCAGCCGCGGCGAAGCTGCCATGGCGATTCCAACTTTCCACCGGGCCCCTTTGCGGTCCCAGTACCGGGGCTGCGGCCAACACCGTTGACGGAATGCGACCGAGAGGCGCATGCGGGAACAGTGTCGAATGGTTTGGTGAGATCAATCAGAATGTCCAGCCGTGGTCCGTGCTGGTCCAGTCCTCTCCGGGTGGGAACACCCTCACGCGGGACACTATCAGTGCGGCCTGGGAGTAGCGGCCAACCTAGACAGGGCAGGCCCGAATCGGGTCACGGGACGTCTGGCCGTTTGTCGGAGACGTTGTCCTTCCAGGTCTTCCTGTCCAGTAGCGCAACTAGTGGCGATCGCGAGGATCTGCCGCCCGCACGCGTCGAGGCAGGCTCGTTGGGCGGGCCGCGAAGGGTGGAGCGCGGACGATTGTGATGGCGCGACTGGGTGCGTCGCCTGATGAATGAAGATCGACGCCCAGGTCGAGGCCGAGGAGGATCCTGAACATCCGTACATGCGATGGCTCAGAATGGCATGGTCATTTAGGGACTATGTGCCACGGGGATCAGCGAGCTTCCAGAAAAGCCCCTCAGGCATCCCGAGACGGTAGTTCGGCCCCGCCACCCGCCGGCAACTTCTCCTCGTAGCGCCACATGAGGTAGGCCACGATGAGGAACCAGATGCCCGAGGCCAGGAAGGCGAAAAAACCAATCGGGCCGGCCAGGGCCACCACGGCGATGACGAAGCCGACCCAGGCCAGCCACACCGGCAGGATCCTGGTCTTCAGGATGATGATGCTCGCCGCGAACATGAGGATCGACACCCCAACCGTGACAGCCAGAGCCCCGATGTCGGACTGCAGGAAGTTCAAGGTCTGGGCGGTGTCGGGAGTCATGTGCTTGGGCTCATCGAGCAGGGCCACGTTGGCCCCGGAGAAGATGAGTCCGCCCGCGCCGAAGATGCTGGCCCCGGCCAGCAGCACCGGAGCTATCCGGAATCCGACATCGGTCCGGCCGAGGCGATCTCGCAAGTAGCCGAACCAGAAGAGCCCGAACACCACGGCTACATCAACCAAAATAGTGGAGATCGCTAGCGTCGTCTTATGACTGCTCTTGTTGTACCAGGCCAGAATGTAGGCTGGTGACTTGTTGGTGTTCGGCGTGTTTGAGATGAGCAATCCCGCCACCAGTAGCACCACGAAGGCCACCCCGCAGGCTGGTCCCCATCTGGCTCTATGTGCAGGCTCTAGTACGCTCGGTTGCATGGCCATATTCGTAACCCCTTCCTATGGCTAAGAAAAAGCTTCACGATGTCAGACGAAGATCTACTCCCAGGGACTACCTGTCCTGCATCCCTCCTCGATGGAGGATTCACCAAGTAGTCCTGGGCGCGACCCAACAAGACAGGTTGCGATCCAGCATGGATACCACCCCCTTGCAACGCTGGCACAGGTCACCATAGACGATCTGCTGACCTTTTTCATCTCCGTTCGCAATGGTGGTGATATCGAAGGAGGTGGATTGTCGGGTGTGGATTGTCGGCTTCACATATCCAGTACCGGTTGTGCTGGAGGTCCCGTAGGACAATCTGAGCTACCCGCAACAGCCGGGTCGGGTTGCCGCCCAGGTCGGTGACCGGTTCCCGGTAGCCGCGCAAGGATTGGGCTTGGACCATAGCGGCCCTGTGGGACCTCCGAGCTTGTCGCCAGGTGTCCAAAGTCTGTCGCCGATAGCGAGACCTACAACCCGCTCTGCTCCCATACTGGGTGGAGTTCTTGCTATCGGTTGTTTGAGGCAGCCAGCGGCTCAGGCCGCAGGATCTAGAAACCCCGATTTGCACCCACGACCGTAACGGACCTCCCGGCAACGGGACGGGGAGCAAGAGGGCACCGGAACCTCCTGCCGGTGCCCTTCTTCGCGTCCGGCATGGCTCCGTCGTGGATGACACGTCGAGCCCTCCCCTTGCGGTGGAGCTCAGTCGAAGGACTCGGTAGCACCTGACGGACCCAGAAACATCCTTTCGTGTGCCCACGCCAATTGACGCGGCGCGGCGCAGCCCGGCACCCGTGGGGAGCCGCCGGGAATGATGCAGCGTCGGTCAGGAGCGGGGGATGGCTCGACCCGGTGGGCCAGCGCCTGACAGGTCAACCTGACCGGGAGAAGAACCTTCCAGTCGTTCCCGGTCGACGGGAGCGTCTAGGGTCTGGCTGGGACAATTCCTCGGGATTGCCCCTTGGGATCGGTCGATGAAGTGGAAAGGGAACTCTGATGGGAATGATGAGGCGCCGGGTGAGACGCCGCGCGATTGTCGGCGGGGCGGCCGCAGCGGGTATCGCTTATCATGCGGGCAAGAACCGAGGGCAGGACCAGGCGGCCGAGGGGTACGAGGACGAGCCTGCCCCCCCGTACGCACCCCCTCCGCCAGCGCCTGCAGTGGCAGACAGCAGTCCGGCCGAGGAGCTCGAGAGGCTGGCCAAGTTGCACGAGCAGGGGATCCTGACCGACGAGGAGTTCGCCCAGGCCAAGGCCAAGACCCTCGGGGCCTAAGGCGGCCAGACAGTTCACGACCACAACCAACGAGGAGTCATAAATGTCTGAATCGAGACGGATCGTGATGCTTCACGCCCTAGAGGTCGCAGTGGGCGTACGGACCGAGGATCCGCGCCACCTGTTCACCGAGGACGTCAGCGCCTGGTCCCCCAATCTCATCGCGTCGTCGGTAGAGGAGCTCGAAGAGGCCTTGGGCGACCGCAACGCGGCTCTGGGCAACTTAGCTATCGCGATCAGGGGCCTCGATGTCGTCGACAACAAGGCCTTCGCCGAGTGGGTCATGGAGGCTGACCACGTAGGACCTCTCGTCATCGACGACGTCCGGATCGAACCGACCGGACAACGCCTCCAACTCGGGGGAGCGACGATCGCGGAGTTCAAAGGCCACCGGATCCGGGCGTTCCGTACCTATTTCGACACGCTTGCGCTCGTGGAGCAGATGATCGACGCCGGATAGCGGGCTCGTGGAGCCCGGAATCCGAGTGGTGGCAAGGCCCAAGCCGGAGGACCTGACACTCGTCCAGGCGCTCATCCGCGAAGAGACTCTGGCACGGGCCGGACTCGGGGAAGACCGCGACCTCGGAATCGAGGCACGCCGGCAGGGCGAGCTTGTCGGCGCCTGTTACGGGGGCACATGGGGTGGTACGTGCGAGCTCGAGAGCCTCTGGGTCCATCCGGACCTGCGGTGGCATGGTCTCGGCACTCGCCTCCTCGCAGCAGCGGAGTCGGAAGCTGCACGGCGAGGCTGCCATCAGGTGGTACTTCTCTCCCACTGGATCCAGGCCCCGGGGTACTACGAGCAGCGGGGCTACGAGATCGTGGGTCGTGTCGAGGAGTACCCGGAGGGCAGCGACGCCATCTGGTACCGCAAGCGCCTCCTGAGACCGCAGCTCGGTTCGCGACAGGGAACACAATGAGAAACGGGTCGACCCGTCAGTACAGCCCTGCCGCGAGGTAGACAGAAGCGACGACGATCGCCAGCAGGCCACGACGCCACGACCCCATGAGCGTGCTCAGCACGGCGAGACCGAAGTCCTCGATGAAGTCGTGGCGGCGAGACCCGAGATCGACCACACCAGATTCTACGCTCCCGAGCGTCGATGGCTCAGGTCGACGTCGACGTGGCTTCGGTCGTGGTGGTCGTCGCGGCCGCCCCATGCTGGGCGTTTGCGGTGGCCTGCTCGACGGCGCTCAACGTGGCCGCATCGACCTTGCCGGTTGGGGCGACACCGAGCGCGGTCTGCAAGTTCTTCAGGGCATCGGTGAGTTCCGGCGTCCACTTGCCGTCGACCGGCCCGGCCAGTAGCCGGCCAGCTTGAGGGTCGACTGGACGGCGGCGGTCTCGACAGTCGCCTGATTGGCCGCAGCGCCCGCCTTCGCCAGCACGGCCGCGTCGAGGGCGGCCGCGGTGGCTTGGTCGACCCTCCCGGTGGTAGGCAGGTTGTTGGCGCCCTGCAGGCTCTTGACCGCGTTCGCCGTCTCGGGGCCGTACACACCGTCGATCTCGCCCGTGAAGTAACCCGCCGTCTGCAGATCCGTCTGCAGGGCGACCGTGTAGTCCTGAACGGCAGTCGCTGCCTGCTTCTGCTGCTCGGCGGTCAGGCAACCGGCATCGTTGAAGAGCTGCAGCCACGCCATCTCCAGCGCGACCGCAGCCGAGTTCACCTGCGCCGTGGCCTGGATGAGCGTGGTCTGGTCGGTGACCCCCTGGAAGGCAGCGCTCAGGTCCGACTCGGCCTTCTTGACCCGGTCGACCGTTGCCGGCGCGACGAGAGTAGTGGTGGTGGCCGGCGCAACCGTCGTGGCGACAGTCACGCTGGACGCCGTCGCCTGGGCGGTCGCCAGGGCGTTCTGGGCGTCGGCGAGCTCGACGTTGGCGGCAGCCAGATTGTCACGGTCGGTCACGACGGCGTGGGCGCTCGCAGTCACGGTGGAGCGGGGGCTCTCGAGGTCGGCGCCTGCCGCCTTCACGTCGCCGACCGTCGCCTTGGAGTCGGTGAACACCTGGCCGTAGCGGTCGACCGCGGTGATGTAGGTCTTAGCGTCGGTGCAGAAGGTGGTCTTGGCCTGGTCCAGCGCCGACTGGGCATCGGTTACCGCCCTCTGCGCATTAGTGACCCGAGCCTGCGCTCCGCTCACCCCACCGCCCGTGGTACTGCTGCTGCTGCACGCGGCGACGACCATTGCCATCACCAGCACAATGATCATGACCGTGCTCGCCCTCGGGGCGTGCCCGCGATTGGCGTGTCCGTGCAGCGCCACCTCCTGTGTTGGTGCAGGATGGGCGATCGGTCGTGCATCAGCATGACCCGGTCCGAATGAATCATGGCTGACTGCGCAGGCACCGAATGACCCGTATCGACGGATACCAAACGCACTCCCGGGACCTCGACCTCGGCATTCGCCCACGAGACCGAGCGGCTGATGGCAGCAACCGTGCGAGCACCCGGCTTTGGGTGGCATCCTGTGGCCCGCTGGTCGATCTGCAGCGGCCACCTATCGGTAGTCGCTGTCTGTGTCAGTCGAAGGCACCCTTTGCCATCTCGTTTGCGTGCTAGGTCGAGAGCCCCGGCGCTGAGTGATCTTCTGCATACAGTACAACAACGACCCGATAAATGAAGTGCGACTGCTTTGCCAGGTCCGCCTCGATGCTTCGGACGAGTTGTGTCACCTGGGCGGCCCCCAGGGTGCTCGCGACGGTGACTCTCGCGACAAACCCAAACCTGACCCGGTCCGACATACGTAACGAGTAGTTCATCAACATCCGTCACGCCGTGATAGGCCAGTAGAAAGGCACGGACCCATCTCGGTCGACGGGCGGAATCGTCTGGCCCACCAGGAAATCGTGATTACGGCTCACCAGGCCAAGACTGATACGGATCAGTACCAGTGCGATGAGCACGGCAGCGACGGCTTGGGGTCTCGACGATCCGATCAGTTGGCTGAGCCCGAGTCCAGCCAGTGCCAGCAGGTCCCCCGCTACCGATACGACGTCTTCACTGAAGACGGCCCGCAGGTTTGAGTCCGAGGTAATCGTGGCCTCATCGAGGATGCTCCGGTTCGCAAGACGCGCCGTTACGCTCATCTGGTGCGCCGATTGGCGAAACGAGAGGGCGTCGAAAAGGGTGGAGACGCCTAGCACGAGGTACGCCAGGAGAAATGACGACGTGGTACTGGGGTGGATCAGGTCGGTTATCCCTTGCCGTAGGGAGAAAGCGGCCCCGGCGATGAATACTCCGAGGGCGGCGATGAGAGCCCAGAAGTAGGCTTCTCTTCCGTATCCCAATGGATGTCGCGTGTCGGGTGGGCGGGCGCTGCGGCGCTGAGCCACCAACAGGAAGGAATCATTGTCGGTATCTCCCAGTGAATGCGCGGCCTCGGCAGCCATCGCCGCAGAGCCAGTGACGACCGCTGCCCCCACCTTGGCCAGCGCTACGCCCACCCCCGCCCCCAGGGCCACCAAAACGGTCCGGGCAGTGTCGCCACCGGGCACTCCAGAAGCTGCCGTTCGCTGTCGAGTTCCTTCGGTTGACACGCCAATCTGACCCTGTCGCACCCCACTTCTGACGAGGTAGGAGAGTAGTCGCGGTCCGCCGCCCCATCGACGGTGGGCCTCAGCGAGCCCACCGTCGCATATCGGTAGATATGCCGGTGATCCCTGATGCTTTTGATGGCCTGCCAGTGGGGTGGGTCGTGGAGCTGAAAGGAATCGCTGAATGTCGTATTGGAAGAAGGGGGCGGGCCCGATCCTGGTGGCCGCCGCCACCCCGCTGGCAAGGGGCTTCGCAGGGTGCAATGTCTTGACCGAAATGCCGATGGAGGGGTCAGGAAACGAACGAGACGGAACTGCCATGACCACTACCGATCCTTCCGACGGCGCCTTGGGCGTCGCAGAGCTGCGTGACCTTGTTGACAGCTGGTATCTGGAGCTGCTTTCCCTGTCTTTGCTGGAGGCCGACGCCGCCCTGCTGCGGGCGGCGCACCCGGAAGCCGACATCTTGTTTGTTCGCACCAAGGCGATGCGCAGCGAGAATCGAGCCGGGACAAGGACTGTTTCTAGGGAGCTTGATCCGTTATTGACGACCCTGCGCAGCCAGACGACACTGCTGCAGCGGGCAGGCTATCTTCGGCGCGCCAAGCGGGCGTGATGACGGTGGCCGGGACCGGTTCCGAGCCTCGCAGGCCCGAGGGATGAGCAGCGTCGGGCAGTACCCAGAATCGGGAGCAATAGATACAACCCTACGGCTGTGCCATGTGGCCCGGCAGATGAACGTCCTTCTCGACCAAGATGAGAGACTTGATCTACTAGAGACCCGCCGTCACGTCTTCGACGGCGACCTCCTGAGATGGATCGACAACCGTTTCCGACCCCTCGGACTCGGGCTGTCCTACGTCCCGACCGTTAGCCAAGCCGAGCTCTATGAGCGTTTCCAGGATTTCGCCACCGGCAATCTCGTCACATGATGGCGCCTCGGATGTGCGATCGCTCGAGCCTTCTTGTAGTCATCGGCATCAAGTCGTAGAGCCGGCGGCTGCGGTAAGGGCGACACGAATGTTGGACGACGCGGTCTTAGGGGCCCCGATTTGGCGGCGTCAAGAGACCTTCACGTGGGTGTGACTTACCAACGATGGCAGCGGCTCTGCCGATCCCGGCGAACTCCAGCCTGGTGGCCGACGCAGAGAACGTTCTGGGCGCCGCGGCGCAAACCGACGCTATTCGGCGGAGGGCTGAGTAATGGCGCCATGGGTGGGGCCCCCCCGGATTTGTCCAGATCGCTGAATCTCGTATCGATTCTCGTCAGAGTCCGATGTTGCATAGCCGCCGCTCACGCCGGTACGGGCTCGCTCACGTTGGCCGTTTTCTCGACGACGGCGTCGATGAAGCCATAGTCCTTGGCCTCGTGGGCGCTGAACCAGCGGTCGCGGTCGGAGTCAGCCTCGATCCGCTCAATCGGCTGGCCCGTATGGAAGGCGATCCGCTCCGCCAATATCCGCTTCAGGTAGATGATCTGCTCGGCCTGGATGGCGATGTCAACCGCCTGTCCTTGGATCTGGCCTAACGGCTGGTGCATCAGGATCCGGGAGTGGGGCAGGGCGAAACGTTTCCCAGGCGTGCCCGCGCACAGCAGGAATTGGCCCATCGACGCGGCCAGGCCCATGCAGGTGGTAGCCACATCGCAGGGCACCAGTTGCATGGTGTCGTAGATGGCCAGGCCGGCGTCGATCGATCCGCCGGGAGAGTTGATGTACAGGCAGACGTCCTTGGCGGCATCTTCGGCTGCGAGGAGGAGGAGTTGTGCGCAGATCAAGTTGGCGCTCGTGTCATCCACCTGGGTGCCGAGGAAGATGATCCGCTCGTGGAGAAGGCGGCCGTAGATTTCGGCGGCCCGGTCGAGTGGCCCAGTCTCGCCGACCGCGTACCGAAAGAAATCAAGCATGTCCCTTGACGCTACCCGATCGAAAAGGGTGGCTCGCCCAGGTCATGCGAGCGACGGTCGCCCCAGCGAGGGCCGGTGGTCGACGATCGTTCGACTCACCCACCCCGAACTAACGTCATGATCGGCTGCCACGTACCCGTGTGACTCGATTGCGTGAGCTTCCGTCGCTGAGCGCGCCGGGCTCGATGCCCTGCTCGACCAGATGCGGTCGGGCAGGTCGGGCTCAGCGCTGACGGCCACCGGGTCGTGATTCGCACCGCCATCGCCGGGGGGGCGACGCGTAGTGTCGATCGGCAGGGCGCGCAACCAGAGGTACCGTCCGTGCCGAGTCGTGAGCTTGGACGGCACCCGCCGGTCTGTCCGGGTTCGCGAACGGCCAGCGTGCCCAACTCCTCGACGCCGGCTCAGGGGTTCGGGCACGCTGACGCGCCAACCAGGAAACTACACCCGCGGAGAGCGCATTGCCCATCACTCTCTGCGTCCGACTTTTACGTGAGCGTCAGACCTGTAACATGTCTTGGAAGCCCATGCGGCGGCGCTCCTCTCGAGGGGGCAGCGGCAACGGGCGGTCAGCGTCCCGGTTGCCGTCGACTCCGCACCCCCCTGTGGGGTCCGGCCCGGGCACGCTGACCAGCAAGAACGCACCGTAGCGGACCTGTCGGGAGCGCGCCCGAATCCTGTGGTATTACTGAGAACGGTCCCAGCCCTGCCTCCTCACAGACTGGGACCGTTCCTCCCACCGAAGTGGGGCGGGGCAGCGTGCCCGGGGGGTGACACCAGAACTCCCTCCCCCGCGGAGTTCGGTTCTCGGGCACGCTGACCCCACGAAGCCGGCCAAGGTACTACACCAATCCCTCCGGGCATCGTCGGGCTGTAACAGCCGTGATCTTCAGCTCTGCGGGGGCTGTTCTACGGCAAGAGTCGCGTCGGTCGCGTCTCTGATTGTCCGATGAGCCGAGCCGTTTCCGACGGCTCCGGGAGGAACAGGATCCGGTCAGCGAACTCGCCCGGACCGTTGGCAAGAAGGGATACCACTAAGAACGAACGAGCCCCTACAGCGCCCGGTAGTCGCCTGCCTTCTCATGGCGGCAAACCCCGGTGGGGACCGACGTCACACTGCCGCCATTTGAGAATCCAGCGCCGTAGCCTGCCGACTCCGCGCACGGCTCATGAGCACCTCCAAGGCTCTGCCGATAGGCGTAACGGACAGTTATGTAACTAGCTGGTCCACGCCGGTCCTATCTGCGCTGCTAGCTCAGGTGTGCGGAACGCATTTACCGACGGTCCTCGTCGACTTCCGGTCCTTGTCCTATGCTCTCGGACGTGGCTAGCTCGAAGTCGTCGTCTCAGTTTCGCCGCTTCTTCCGAGGTACCGACGGGCCGAATTGGACCCGCATCGCGATTGCGGCGCTGGCGTTGATCTACGGGGTCCTCTTTATCGTCCTCAACAAGGCGAAAGTGCGCGTCCACTTTGTGTTCTTCACCGTCAACACCCGCTTGTGGGTCGGTTTCTTGGTCTGTGTGGTCCTGGGCGCTCTACTGGGCCAGGCGATCGGCTCGTATCGGCGACGATCCAACTAGCCCGTCCCCCGGCGAGGAACGGCTTGACGATGCCGTCGCCCCGGTCTCTGCCCTCGGTGCGTAGCGGGGAACGCCAGATCGGGAACACGCTCCTCGCGGTGCCGATTGCGATGCCAACCCCCGCAGATCAGACGGACACCGAGTGGACGCGTCGTGGTTATCGACGACTTTAGCGGGCTTTCCGGCGGCGCCTTGTGGGAAGACCTGAAACTGGCCGCCGGCCACGTACGCGCCGCGGTTCTGCTCATCCCCGGGTCCGCCATCCAATTGGTGTCGGGCTATTTGGCCCTAAGGTCAGCGGCGGGTGAGGACGAATACGATGCGGTTGTAGCGCGGGTCGTCGTCTCCGGTTAGACGTCCGACCCAGCGCAGCACTTCGGACGCATCGATGTCGGGTTCGTCGGACAGCATGGAGTCGATGTCGATCCAGTCTTTAGGGCGGTTGAACACCACTTTGCACACCATCAGGTGTTCCACGGCCAGGATGGGGATAGTCCCGTCGCCGAATGGGACGGTCTTGCGGGCCGCTCCCGCCGCTTCGTGGAACTTGTCGTAGGCGAAGAAGAGGTCAATGGGTGTCGAGTCCCACATGACCCTGGCCTGGCCGTCTCTAAGGACCAGAGCGGCGACTGATGGATCGTCGGAGGAGGCGCCCAAGCGGTGCAGGGGATCTGCTACGTCGGGGAACCGTTCGGCCGGTACGAACAGATTCAAGTCGATGTCGATCGTGGCCCGCGGTTCTGCGTAGTAGGCGAGCGCCAAGGCGCCACCAAAGGCGTGGGGGATCTTCGCCAAGGCTGCTTCGATCGCGAGCACGCGTTGAGCCAGCGTGAGAGCACTCATCGAGAGACCAAGCGTGGCGCTTTCAACCGGGAGCTGCGAGCGCGGGCGGGGACGGCGTCTGCCAACGACAGGACGTCCAACAAGCGGCGGGCGTGCTCCTTCAGGTCCGCTGGCGGAGGCAGGTCCGAGCTCGGCGGTGCGGCCTCGAGGTGCAGTCGCTCGCCTCCCGCTTCAACGAGCCTGCGCAGCGTCTCGTAGCTCGGGTCCCGCCGTCCGTGCTCATAGGCCGAGATAACCGGCTGCGATGTCCCTGCCCTGCGCGCCAACTCAATTTCGCGACAATCCGTGGCGACGCCTGACGGCTCTGATCAGCGATGCCGGTTCCACGTACGCATTATATCGGATCGTCTATGAACATCCTCGCGGAGCCTGAACGACCTCATAGGTTCCCGATCCGTCCGGCCTTTCTCACCCTGACAGGCCGGTTCCGACATGTTTCGCTGTCCCGGTCGTCGCCCTGCTGGCAGCTGAGACCGGTAAGACTAGTACGGTGACTGATATATTGGTCGCCGTACTAGGAGGGCGTCGATGGGACGAAAATCAGAGGGCGCGAAGGGGTTGCCCACAGGAACCGGCAGGGAAGTTCGCGGCGACGTTCTGCGGCGGGCAGGTGATGCGTCGGTGTTGATCTTGACGAGCTTGGCTGAGGGCCCAAAGCACGGCTACGCCCTGATCCAGGATGTCAGGGCGTTTTCCGGTGTACGACTCGGGCCGGGGACGCTATATGGCGCCCTCGACCGATTGGAGCATTTAGGGCTGATCGAAGCGCTGCCCAACCAGGACCGCCGCCATCCTTACGGGATTACGTCCGAAGGTCTTCGAGCCCTTGGCGCGCACCTCGATGAACTCGAGCGTGTGAGCAGGGTCGGGAGGCTACGGCTGGGCTTGGCGGGGGCCTGATGAACCGGCCGAGGGGGAATCGCGCGGTCGCCCTGGCGCTGCGTTGCTACCCAAAGCACTGGCGGGATCGCCACGGCGAGGAGGCTGCCCGGTTAGCCGATCTGCTTGTCCGGGACGGCGTGCCGGTGGCATCGGTGGTTAGTAGCTATCTGGTCTGGGCCGTACGTCAGAGGATGGCGCCCTTAGCGGTTCGAGCGCGTGCGATCGTCGTCTTGGTCGCCGCCGCGTTGGCTACCCTGCCAGTCGCAGTCTGGGTGCGGCCCTCGCCGGCGAGCGCGACGACCGGTGTTGTGAGGGCGGTGATCACCGACAGGGCTCGTGCGGCAGGACAGCTCCAAGCCATATTCCACTCGCACCATCTCCTTATCGCGATACGCCAGGTGGCCGTTCCCGCCCGTGAGGCTGGCTCTATCGTGGCGGTCTGGACGGATGGCCTAGCGCTGCCCTCTAACCGCATCCTGGGCCAGGTCAAGGGCAGCTGCGCCGACGGGTCACCCGGCTGCACGGTAGGCCTCGTTATCGCAGCGAGTTTCGCCGGCCAGGCGACGGTGCTAGTCGGCAGCCCGTACTCGCCCCCTGGCATCGGCGACATCCCGCTGTCGCACTCGCCGGGCAACGCTCCGGCGACGGGCAATGGACGCTGACCCTAAGGAGGACGTGGCCGTCGAGACAGGAGCCATAGCCCCAACCGAGCCGCTGACGGGCCCCGACAACTCAGCTGAAGGGGCATCCGGGGACACGGCTCGCGTACGTCGAAGGAGTCGCTACGTCATCGAATGGGTGGTCATCATGGCGGTGGCCCTGCTCGCCGCTCTGCTGCTACGCACCTTCGCGATCCAGCCATTCAGCATCCCTTCGGGCTCGATGGAGCCGACTTTGAAAGTCCACGACAAAGTGCTGGTGGACAAGCTGAGTTACGACCTGCATTCAGTGCACCGAGGCGATGTCGTGGTGTTCAAAAAGCCCCGGGGCTTCCGAGACCCCGGGGTCACCTTTCTGATCAAGCGTGTCATAGGGCTGCCCGGTGAGACGATCACCCTTGACAACGGGCAAATTCACGTCGACGGCAAGCTTCTGGACCAGAAGTGGCTCCCCCCCGAGGGAATCACCGACCCCGGGCCACCAATCACCAACCTCGGCTGTGCCAACACCGGGCCACGCGTGGATTACTGCGTGATCCCCAAAGGCGACTACTACATGATGGGCGACAACCGCAGCGACTCCGACGACTCACGCTACTTCGGTCCAATATCCGCCAAGCTGATCATCGGTAGGGCCTTCATGATCGCCTGGCCCCCCGGCCACATACGCACCCTGTAACGAGACGACCGGCACTCAACTTCCAAGGAGATTTGTGGCAAGTCCCCCCTTCGACACTGATTCAAACTCCCACGTCCACGCGAATCGGCTGGCCAGGGCGGTGGCGATCTGTGGGGGTTAAGTCGCCGGTGAAGGAGGGTTGCTTGTCGGGTGTCGGTACCATAACGGTGTGGGGGCGCAGTCTGCGAGGAGCCTCGGACCGTTGGCCCGGTGCCTCCGTAGTGCGCCGCCGGCGATCGACGATGGCCTGACTGTCCTTTGGGACGGGCGGCGTAACATCTCTCGTGAAGTATGAGGCGAAGGACGCTCACCGCGGCTGTAGGAGTCCTGGCGGTGGTCTGCTCCTCCTGTGCTGGGTCGTCCCGAGGCACTGCGGCTCGTCGTCCCGGGACCACCCAGGTCGGTTCCAGCGGAGCGAGTTCAGGCTCGGAGTCCCTGCCCTCGCCGATTAGTCCCAGCACGTCGCCGACCACCTTGCCGGCGAGGACGAGTCCCGTGCGTCCGGCCTCGGGCTTCGGGGCCAACTGGACGACCTACCACGGGGATGCTGAGGCGACTGGAGTCCAAGCTGCGGACACGGACCTGTTGCCTTCGCGACAGGCTTGGACCTCGCCGATCCTTGACGGGCAGCTGTACGGCGAGCCGCTCGTCGCCGACGACCGCGTCGTCGCGGCGACCGAGAACGACACCGTCTACGTGATGGCCGCCAACAGCGGGCAAATCATGTGGTCACGCCACCTGGCGAACGCCGTGCCATCCCGTGACCTGCCTTGCGGCGACATCTCGCCCGAGGTCGGTATTACGGGTACCCCGGTGATCGACTCGACGCGCCACGAGATCTTCGTCGACGCGGACACCCTTGTTACCGGCCCGTCTTCCTCTGGTGGGGTCGAAGCGTCGCACCGCCTATTCGGGCTCGACTTGTTCACCGGCAAGGTCGAGCTGGACGAGGCGGCCATGCCGAACGCCGGCGAGGACCAGCTCGCGCAGCTGCAGCGGCCTGGGTTGGCGCTCGATGACGGTGTCGTGGTCATCGCCTACGGTCAGAACGCCGGCGACTGTCCCGGTTCCAACGGTCCTGCTCATGGCTACGTCGTCGCGATACCGGAGACAGGAGGACCCCTCCACTATTTCCAGATCGGTAGCGGCCGGGATCGGGGGGCGGTGTGGATGGGTGGCAGCTCTCCGGTCGTGGACCCGCAGGGGAACGTTTACGTCGCGAGCGCCGACGGCTACGACCTCGGCGTCGGCCAACCATACGACGACAGTGACGCGGTGCTCGAGCTGTCGCCAACCATGCACCTTGAGTCCACCTTCTACCCCACGGACTGGCAGAAGCTCAGCGCCGACGACCTCGACCTCGGGACCGGGGACCCCGTGCTGGTGGACGGCTTCGTGTTCCAGGTCGGCAAGACGGACACCGCCTTCCTACTACGTCAGGGAGCACTTGGCGGCGAGGAGGGCGAGGTCACATCGCTTTCAACGTGCAGGGGAGATCCCGACGGCGGACGGGCGGTACAGGGCTCGGTCGTCTACGTACCCTGCCCGAACGGCGTGACGGCTATCAAGGTGTCGACCAAAGCCCCGTACCTGAAAAAGCTGTGGACCGACAACGACGGAGCGGCTGGCGGACCGATCATCGCTGATGGACTGGTCTGGACGATTGGGAACGACGACGCGGTGCACGGCCTCAACCCGGACAACGGCCAAGAGGTCGTCTCGATTCCCTTCGGCAGCTACGCGAACCACTTCCCGACACCGTCGGCCGGTGATGGCCTGCTGCTCCTTCCGGGCGCCAACCAGGTCTTCGCCTTCATGGGTCCGGCCGGGCTGCCGCCGGCGCCCCCCGCTGGGTGAGACGTGCCCGCTCGGTCCACGGCATCCGACCTCGCTCTATCTGATGCTCGTCATGGGCGGCAACTGGTAGCCGCCATCGAAGATGGCGTTGTCGGGCTCGTAGATACGGAGGAGCGGCCGGAACGGGCCAGCCGGCGTGGGCAGCCAGTTGGCCCGGTGCGCTGGATCACTTGGTTCGTCGTGCTGCATGACGATCGTGAGTGAGCCGTCCGATGCATTGTGCAGTCCGGGGGTGCGGTCCCCGATCGAGTAGCGATCGATCGGATTGTCCACCAGGAAGAAGTCGGGCGTGTCGTACATGGTCACTGACCAAAATGCCAGGCAAGGTGGTGGCGACCCGAACCGCAGTTCGTAGCGGCGCTCGCCGTGGAGGGGTTGACCGTCGCTGTCGACGTAGACCATGGCATACGCAGCTTGGTAACCGTGATTGCCCCACAGGCCGCCCCGCGCCACGCCCGCGCGGAGCAGGTATCGCCCCGGCCCGTACGCGACTTTCCAGCGCGGATCGTCGAGCGCGCCGATCTCGAAGAAGTCCAGGTTGTAGTCGAAGACGTGGTAGGTCAGATCCCAGCCGTTCTGCTTGGGGCTGGGTGTGTTTTTGAGGGCCGTCTCCAGGCGCTCCCTTCCGGCGGCCAAGCCGTCGCGGAGGGCCGCCGCCAGCCGTGCATCCGTGTCGTGGTAGGGCGAGCTGGTCGCGAGCAGGCCGAGTGGCTCAAAGCGCTGCTGGTAGACGAGGTCACGGGCGGCGGCCGGGAAGGCCCGCATCCAGGATCGCATTTGCTCGAAGAAGCGCAGCTCCTCGGGCACGGCCGGGTCAGATGTAGCCACACCGGCCCCGGGCTTGGTCGGGCTGAGTGTCAGCCTGCTTTGCAGCTCACGCACTGCGGGCAGATCCGCTTCGCCGTTGACCGCCCAGCGGCCGATCATCGTCCCCAGCGTGGTGGGGAACCGAATCAGGATTACGTCATCGGGTACCTCGCCGTCCCAACCCGGGGATACAAGCAGAAACGATCCCTCCGAAGTTCCCGTGGCCCGATGCCCGAGATACGCGAAGTTGTTCGTCCGTATGTCAACGAACTGCAGTACGTAGTAGCGGCCGTCCGAGTCGGGCGCATCCAAACGCACCGGGCCGCCGCCGGTGTCCACGTTGGCGATCGAGTAGACCGTGTCGTTGTTGACCGACTAGGACTAGGCGAGCCCGTAGCGGGGCATGGCCCCGCTGAAGGAGTGCTCGTAGAGCCCGTAGCCGACCTTCCCGTCGTAGGAGAACCGGGCGGCATGGTCGACCACGGCGTACGACCCGAGGACCTCGATGTCTGCGACGTCGTAGACCTTGCCTTGGACGACCAGATCCGGGCCCTGCCACATGCCATGACGCCAATCGTCCTCTAGGCCGTAGCCAGTACCGACGGCCAGGTAGTTGGCCACCAGTGGCTCACAGGTCAGCTCAATGCCGGCATCGGGGAACGTGATCTTCGACCCGGAGAGTAGCCGCATGCCCTCCACGAAATGATGGTCATGCTCGGTGCGACCCAGCTGCTCGACGCGGCCATCGAGCCACACCCGCTCGGCCTGCTCGAGGGTGCGGACTCCGTCGGCCCGCTCCGAGCAGATGTAGAACAGACAGTGGTCGTCGAAGCGCATGGGGAAATAGGTCCACATCCCGCCTCCCATGACGTTTGTGCCTTTGCGGATACCGTCAGGCTCACGTTCGCCGACTGGTCGCACACCCCAGGAGCGGTCACGCGATCCCATCGTGGTAGCGGCACTCACGGCCAGCTCACGGCCAGCCACGCTCAGTTTCCCGGTCCATGATCCCATCTGGGCCAGGCGCTGGGTATCGAACATCACACGGCCGGCGTGGCGGATGAATTGGTTCGGCTCGGGGATGGCCGGGCCGAAGCCCTCCCAGGTTAGGTCCATGCCGAGGCTGTGTTCGCTTGGCTCTACGACGAAGCGCAGCCGCCGCAGTGGCTCGAGGACCTCGACGCGCAGGGGACCTACGCGGATATCGGAGCGGTCGCCCAGCGGGCGCGAAGCCCGCACTACATGCTGCTGGTCGCCGATCCGCACCGTCGCGAAGGCATCGGTCACCCCCAGGTTGGGGTACTGCCCGAGGCCCATCACGGCCATCCAATCGCCGGTGGTGTCGAAGGCGTTGAAGTAATAGCGGTCGTAGAAGTTCCGATCGCTGGTGGCCGGGTGGGCGATCCACTCCGAGGCTTGGTGGACGGGGAAGTCATCCCACGGAGTCACGCTCATGACCCGATTGTAGGCAGGAGACTGCGGGGCGGTAGCCGGGGCCGGCCCACCGGGTGCCTGATATTGTGAAAGCCACGATAGGCAGGTGGGCTGGGACTCCGGGCGGCGTGCCGGACCCACGCGCAACACAGGGGGAGGCAGAATGACCGGATCGACATCGGTGGAGCAGGTGTCGAACGCACCGAAGCTGCACAAGGACCGCAGCGGGTACGGCCCGGCTCTGCAGCAGTGGTTCACCGACTGCCGTCCGGGGGTCGCAGACGTGCGCGTCGGGGGAGTCGACATCCCGTTGGCCACGGGATTCTCCAACGAGACGGTCTTCTTCGACGTTGACTGGACCGAGGATGGCCTAGCCCGGCATGAACGATTCGTTGCTCGAGTGGAGCCACCCACCGGAGCTCTCTTTCCGATCCAGACTCCGGCTTGCTCGGTCTCGGTTGAGGTCCAGTTCCGCGCTATGGAGCTGGTCGCCAAGCACGGGGTGCCGATGTGCCCGCTGGTGGGCTTCGAGGCCGACCCGGCTGTGTTGGGCCACCCCTTCTTCGTGATGGGCTTCGTCGACGGCGTGGTTCCGGCCGATGTTCCTCGCTATTCCGAGGACGGATTCCTCGTCACCGAGGCCACCCCCGAACAACGCGGCCGGATGATTCGCAGCGGCCTGCGGGCGCTGGCCCGGGTGCACGCCATCGACTGGCGGTCAGCCGGCCTGGAGTGGCTGGACGGCAGTGCGACGGCGACGCCTACCCAAGCGGTCCAGCTGCAGCTTTACCGCCAGTTCGTGACGGATCAGCTCAAAGGACGCGATCACCCCGTCCTATTCGAGTCGCTCGACTGGCTCGAGGCCAACGATCCCCACGACGAGCGGGTTGGTCTCGCGTGGGGTGACAGTCGCCTCGGCAATATCATCTGGCGCGACTACGAGGCGGCGGTGATCTGCGATTGGGAGGCCTGCGCTCTCGGCCCTACGGAAGCCGATGTCGGCTGGTGGCTGATGTTCGACCGCATGTCCTTCGACGATCTCGGAGCCCCCCGGATGGAGGGCTTCCCAACGCGGGAGCAGATGATCGCCATCTACGAGGAGGAGTCCGGTCGGGAAGTACGCAACCCTCATTATTGGGAGGTCTTTGGGGCCATGCGCTTCGATGCCATCATGATCGGGCTGGCCGATCGGATGGTCGACGCTGGTCTCGTGCCAGCGGCCGTCAATATGGGCGTAGCCAATGCCGTCACCGAGGCACTGGCCCGCTTGCTTGAGATCGACAACCCCACTCCGGTTCCCTACTGAGCTGCCGTGCCCCCAAGATCGCGCCGCGCTCCAGCCGGGGAGCGGCAAGAGTTGGGCCCGCCGGTACTACTCGGACACTGCAGAGACCCGTTTGCAGCTGGGGCGGTTAGGCCTGGACGGCCCGTCCGATCATGGAGGCGGGACGTTTTCCTGTGCCCGCCCCATCCAGCCATGTCGGCACGCCGGACACGATGGTGGCTCGATATCCGGCGGCGGTCCGGCTGTAGCGCCATGCCCCTCCGGGCAGGTCGTATCGGCGGATCTCCTCCCCGGGGTTGATCTCTGACAGGTCGAACACGGCAACGTCAGCGACGGCTCCGGGACGGATGACTCCGCGGTCTGGTACCCCGAAGAAGGTCGCTTGTTTGGCCGTCACCGCGTTGACGCCCTCCTCGATGGTGATGGCGCTCATGTCGCGGACGAGGTGTGAGAGCACGTACGTGGCATCGCCGGCGCCACTGAACATCTGAACGTGGGCGCCGGCATCGCTCGCACCGGACAATCCGCGGCTTCCTCGGAGCAGCCTGACGGAGGCTTCCGTGTCGATGGCACGGTCACCCGTGCGCACGTTGCCATCGAGGTTTGTCTCGAGTAGCCAATCAGCGAGAGCGTCGGAGGGGTGCTTGCCGGTCCGCTGAACGGCGTCAGCGAGAGACTCTCCGCTATTCGGGCCGCCGATCAACTTCAGTCTCTGCGGAGACTTGATGGCTGCGAGGGTGTAGGTGCATGCGTCCCATTCGGATCGGGCCGCGGATCGCCATGCCGGATCCTCGAGCAGAGCTCGCATCCTCTCCGGTGGAGCATTGACGACTTGGTGCCAGCTGGCGATCCCGCTCCACATGATGGATCGTTCGAAGTGCATGTTCACATGGGTCGGTCGGACACTGAAGTTCGCCCAGAGGGGCGCGCCCTGTTCCCAATACGGCTCAAGGAACTCTTCGAGAAGCGTGCGGGGGCCGGAATTTGATTCCTCCAGCTGGTAACCGGCGAAAAGCGTCCGTACTCCTGCGTTCGCGGCCGGTCGGGCTACCCTCTCCAGATCTTCGAGGAAGTATTCCGGTTGCAGGAATCTCGGTACGAACTGCAGTACGGCGTTGTGTTGCGCCAGGACTCCGATGAGATCGAGCAGCTCATTGTCGTCGGCCAAGCGGCTCGGTACCAGGCGGTTGTCTCGGTCGATGTCCATGGCGGTTGTGGACAGGCCGATCGCTCCCGCCGAAAGTGCCCCGTCGAGGACCTGACAGAGGGCGGCCCGTTCAGTTGCGGTTGCGGGGCGTTCCCATGCATCGGGCCCCATCACCCAGGTGCGCAGCATCTGGTGGGGGGCGAATCCGATCGTGTTCGCTGCGGTCGCGTGTTTTCGTGGCTCGATAGAAGTATTCCGGCCATGTGTTCCATGTCCACGGGACGCCGAGATGAAAGGCTTCGGCTGGAATGTCCTCGATGAAGGCAAAGAGATCAACCAGGTCTGATTGTTCAGTCGATTTCAGCGGAGCCAACCCGAGGCCGCAGTTGGCGATGACCATTGTCGTGCATCCGTGAGCCGGCATGGGGTCACAATCCGGGTCCCACCACACCGCCGCGTCGTAGTGAGTGTGCGACTCGATGAAACCGGGGGTGACGTAGGCACCCGATGCGTCGATCACGGGCTCCGAGTCGCGACGCAGCCGGGATCCGAGTTCGACGATCCGGCCGTGGCGAATGCGCACATCGGCCTGTACCGGTGCGGCGCCGGTGCCATCGATGACGCTACCCCCGCGTAGCAGTAGATCGCCAGCAGGTCCGGGGTCGAAGGTCATAGCGCCTCTCCTTTGGCGGTGTCCGGGATCATGCTCGCGGACGCATCGGAACAGCGCAATTCCTGGACTATGTCAAGAATTGCGGCTCTGAATGCCCGTTGGTTCCGCCTACCCGGAACTGGGCCCACAGGGTCGAGCTGCCCGGTCAGATCCGAGATTGAATAGGGTGCGGCTCCCGTAGAGGGACCTGTTTTGTCCTGGCCAAATGGTGCCCTGGGCGGGGAGTTCGTCGTCGGGATGGCGGGTTGAGCCGTCGGAGCTTGGCGGTGGCAGCGGGAGGTTCGGTCGGTAGTGCGGGCTATGTGGTTCGCCGGGACCTTGTGGTGGGCGTTGAGTGGGGTCGGGAAGCACTGCGGCTTGAGGGCTCGGCTGCGTCGAGAGCGTTGAGTGAGGCGATCTCGAGCCTGGCGACGACATCGTTGAGTAGTTTGCGGTTGTCGAACCAGGGCTGATAGCGGGCCAGTTGCTCTTGGCTGAGAAGTCGTGTGATGGTCTTGCCGTTGGCGGTCCGGGTCCACTGGATGTAGGGGCCGTGCAGCCGAGGCGGGTCGGCCTTGCAGGCGCAGCGCTGCTTGCCGCAGCGTACGTGGCGCACGACGACCGATCCGGGCAGTAGCCCGTCGATGTGTGAGAGGGCTTCGGCGAGGGCCTTGCGTGTGTTGGCGAAAGGTGGCTCGGTGGCCTGCTTGCTCATCGCTTCTCCTCCTCCTAAGCCTGACTAAGGGGCCTCCAGGCAGCCCAAGAGCATCCACTACCGGTGATCCTACAGCCGTCACGCTGTAAGAACATGATGGAGGAGGTTGCCATGCCACATAACACCGAGGACGCCTTTGGCGCCAGCCGGGCGCGCTTTGATGAGGCCTGCTCGTTCCTGGGCGGCCAAGACGCGATGGAGCTCACCCACGCCGAGCTTGAGGCGAGGCTTGCAGTCGATGTCCGCGAGCTGGTCCGACAGCTCCTCCAGGACCACCTCGACCTGCGGGCGGCACGCGAGGAGCGCCTCTATGAGGTCGTCGACGACAAGGGCGCTCCACGGGGAGCT
Organism: uncultured Acidimicrobiaceae bacterium; assembly: GCA_963851245.1. GTDB lineage: Bacteria > Actinomycetota > Acidimicrobiia > Acidimicrobiales > Palsa-688 > CAWKOH01. The sequence continues at coordinate 324,523 of CAWKOH010000003.1, forward strand.
GTCGAGGCCGGCCACCGGCGCCCGCTGCAGACGATGTTCGGCACCGTCACCGTCACCCGCTTCGCCTACCGCCGCCGAGGCGAGGAGAACCTCTATCCAGCTGACGCGGCGCTGAACCTACCCGAGGAGGTCCACTCCCACGGGCTTCGTGAGCTCGCCGCCATCGAGTCGACCAGGGGGAGCTTCGAAGACGCCACCGACGCCATCCACAGGACGACCGGCGCCGGCATGGGGAAGCGCCAGGCAGAAGAGCTGACGCGGCGGGCGGCAGTCGACTTCGAGGCGTACTACGAGCAAACGTCGACGATGCGGGCCAACGACGGTGACGTGCTGGTTGTTTCCATGGACGGCAAGGGGATCGTCATGAGGCCCGATGCCCTGCGGCCCGCGACGGCCAAAGCAGCAGGGAAGGCGACCTCGAAACTGAAGACAAGGCTCTCGAAAGGAGAAAAGCGCAACCGCAAGCGCATCGCCGAGGTGGGAGCCGTCTACGATGCCACGCCAGTCCCGCGGACTGCGCCCGACGTCATCGGGCGAAAGAACGACGCGGACAAGGTGGAGGGGCCGAAGGCGAAGAACAAATGGCTCACCGCCAGCGTCGTCGACGATGCGTCACAGGTCATCTCCGCGGTGTTCGAGGAGGCAGAGCGCCGTGACCCGGCGCACACGCGCACCTGGGTCGCTCTCGTCGACGGCGCGAACCACCAGATTGACTGCATCGAGGCCGAAGCGGCCCACCGAGGGATCGAGATCAGCATCGTGGTCGACTTCGTTCACGCCCTCGAGTACTTGTGGTCTTCGGCCTGGTCGTTCTTCGCCGAGGGTGACCCTGCAGCCGAGGACTGGGTGGCCGACAAGGCGATCGCGGTCCTCGAAGGAAAGACGTCGACAGTCGCCGCTTCGATCCGGCGCAAAGCCACCTGCCTCGGACTCGACGCTCGCACCCGGGAGAACGCCGACACCTGCGCCGACTACCTGCTCGCCAAAAAGAACTACCTCGACTACCCACGAGCGCTTGAACAAGGCTGGCCGATCGCAACCGGAGTGATAGAGGGAGCCGTTCGGCACCTCGTGAAGGACAGGATGGACCTAACCGGCGCCCGGTGGGGACTCCAAGGAGCCGAAGCTGTCCTCAAGCTACGAGCACTTCGCAGCAACGGCGACTTCCAGCGCTACTTCAAGTTCCACCTCACCAGAGAACACCAGCGAGTGCACGAAGCTCGTTACGCCGACGCAACGATCCCGATGGCTGCTTGAGATCCCTCCAGGGGAGCCGCACCCGATTGAATAGGCTCAGGGATCGTGGACCTAGCCACCCTCAGCGACAACGATCTCCTGGCTGAGCTCCACGACGCCCAACGCTCTATCCCGGGAATCTCTGATCCGGAAGTACGCCGGGCGGCCTGGGACCGAGTGTTGCAGGCCCACAAGGAGCTGGAGCGCCGTTACCCATCTGGGTTCGAGCCGATCTAGGCGACCCAATGGGCGGAAAGGTTGGGACCGGTCTGGGTCGGTGCGGCTTTGCAAGCTGCACCAGCTGACCCTTCTCCGAGCGTGACCTCGGGTCTGGACGCCAACTGCTTGCGGATCGACAGGTCCACAACAGCCATGCTCGAGCCTTTCTCTAAACCGGAACGCTAGGCAATTGGTAACCGGGCGGACCGATCGGTCGAGATGATCATGCCCACTCCGGGTACGTAACTTCCGACAAGGTGGAATGGTGACAAAGGCGCAGGTTCGACCCGAGGAACCTGATGTTTCTGCTGCAACACCGTCAACTTTGGTGCCGTGTGAAGTGCCAGAGGCGCCGCGGGCGTGGTATCTGGGAGACGACCGTCGCCAGCCCGGGTTATCAGGATCCAGGGCTGAGCCCGACGGCCCTTCTAGCCGACAGCACCAACTTGAGTCCGCAACCGAAATATCTCGATGTCAGCGAGCGAGATGCGCACGACGGCACAGTTGCTTCGCGCCGGTAACTTGCCGGCCTCGACCAGATCCCGGACCAGTTGCGGGGCGAGTTTGAGCAGCTCGGCTGCCTCGCCGAGCGTCACCTCATCGCCGGGCCCGATTCGTCCACGCCACTCCACAACAGGAATCATCGGCTGTCGCGGTATCAGTTACCAACGGAAACTTTCGATGAATCAGGTCGAGAGGATCGTGGCCGCGGCCGTCCCGGGGGCGCCGTAGACCTGGGCGAACCCGACCCGTGGTGTTCCCGCTACCTGGCGTTCGCCGGCTTGGCCCCGAAGCTGGCGCACCAGTTCGTGCGTCTGCCGTAACCCTGAGGCCCCTATGGGTTCTCCGTTGGCGATCAGTCCACCGTCGGTGTTGATCGGCATCGGGCCGCCGATCTCCGTCGCTCCGTCGGCCACGAGCTTCTCCTGTTCCCCGTCGGCGCAGAATCCAGTCTCGGCCATGTGGATCACCTCGTTACCGGCATCGGTGTCCTGGAGCTGAATCACGTCGACGTCTTGGGGGCTGATGCCCGCCGCTTCGAAGGCCGCACGGGACGCGTAAACCGTGGGAGACGCGTCTTCGTCAACGGGAGCGAACGTAGCGTGCACCTCGTAGGCTCCGTAGCGGCGAGTACGGATTTCGCACGCCCGTACGTAGACGGGACTTGAGGTGTAGCGGTGGGCGATGTCGGCTCGGCACATGACAACGGCGGCCGCGCCCTCGTCAGGCGCACAGAACATGTACTGAGTCAGTGGATAGTTGAGAACGGGGGAGTTGAGGATGTCCTCCTCCGACATAGGTGAACGACGGAAGGCGTTCGGGTTGCGCGATCCGTTGCGATAGTTCTTGGCGGCGACCTTGGCCAGGGTTTGTGTAGATATACCGTGCTCGTGCATGTATCGGTTGGTCTTCATGCCGAAGAACTTGGTGGTCAGAAACTGCCCCGTCTCGCGGTACCAGCCCGGCAGGCCCATGGCGGCCGGCTCCGCCGTAAACGCCCCGCGGGGGTGTTTGTCCATGCCGACTGCGACCCCAAGGTCGTACTTACCCAACTTGATCGTATCGGCTGTCAACTGGATGGAACTGGCCGCAGTCGCGCAGGCGTTGAACACGTCGGTGAAGGGAATGCCCGTGAGCCCGACCAACCTCGTCACGGCATCCGGATTCATGACTTCCAGGCTGCCGCCGAAGGCAAACTGGACGTCCTGCCATGTGATCCCCGCATCGTCGAGCGCGGCCAGGATGGCTTCTGCGCCCATCTCTATCGCGGGCTTGTCACCGAACCGACCGAACGGGTGGAGACCTACTCCGATGATGGCAACGTCGTTCATAATCCAGACTCCTTTTACCGCGTCATTAAGCGGGAGCGAAGGCGTACGTCATAACCTCAGATCCGTCCTCGTCGACGAAGAACGGTATGAAGGTCAGTTCGACGTCCATACCGAACGCCAATCTGGCCGGATCGCTCTCCGTCAGCCGGCCCTCCACCTTGACCACGTCTCCGAGCTGCACGAGTCCCATCCCGAAGGGCTCGAACGTCTCCGGCGTCTGGCCGCCGCCGAACCCGGGATGGGGGAGGAAACCCTGGGTTGTCCACGTGACGAGCGTACCCCGGCGGGGCAGCAGTACCTCTGAGACGTCGGCGCCACTGCATCGTGGGCAACGTGCCTGTCGGGGAAACGCCGTCGCTCCGCAGTCGCCGCACTGACTCCCGATCAGGTGCGGATTCTGGTCCGGCCAATTCGATACTTCCGGCGCAAGAGCTCTCTGTGTCAACCGCCCTCCCCCTCTTCTGGCTGCTATACCGAGCGTCGTGGACCGTAGAACGGCTCCCGCCCACACAATAATCCGTTCCTGACCTAGTGCACGATCCCTCCCATTCCCGCCGACGTGGCGCGACCTGACAAGATGGCCTACGTGCTTGAGAACCTTGGCTTCTACACGCTCGCGGGGCAACCGGCTTCGTCGCGCGATCTCGTGGCGGAGGTCCTCGAAGGGGAAGCCCTCGGCCTTGGAGTGGCCTTCATATCCGAGCGGTACAACAAGAAGGAGGCGGCCACGTTGTCCGGCGCAGCTGGGGCGGTCAGCGAGCGCATCATCGTGGCCACCGCCGCAACGAACCACAACACCCGCCATCCTCTCGTAACCGCCGGATATGCCCGCACCATGCAGAGCCTCACCGGCGGCCGGTTCGTGCTGGGATTGGGGCGAGGCATTCCTACAATGCAAGACGCGTACGGAATTCCCCGCATAAGCACTGCGCAGCTCGAGGACTTCGCCGGAATCATTCGACGCCTTTTTCGGGGTGAGACGATCGTGGGCCACTCGGGCCCGGCCGGCTCGTGGCCGGTACTGCACTTGGACCCGGCTCTCGACGAGCGACTCCCTCTCGGCCTGGTCGCCTTCGGGCCCCACAGCCTGGAGCTCGGGGGCCGGTGCTTCGACGAGGTCGTGCTACACACCTTCTTCACCGACGAAACGACTGCCCGCTGCGTCCAGACCGTGAAGGGGGCGGCCGAGCGAGCCGGTCGTGACCCGGGCGCCGTCCGGGTATGGTCCTGCTTCGCCACCGTCGGCGACCATATTCCCGAGCACAAGCGCCTGATGAAGCTGGTCGGACGGATGGGCACCTACCTTCAGGGTTACGGAGACCTTCTCGTTCGCACCAACGGCTGGGATCCGGCGGTGCTCGAGCGCTTCCTGGCCGACCCGGTGGTCTCGTCTGTGCGCGGTTTGGATGTCGTCGGCACCACAGATCAGCTCGAGCATGTGGCTACCCTCATCCCCGAAGGGTGGCTGGCTCCAGCGGCGACCGGCAGCCCGAAGCAGTGCGTAGCTGCCATCCAACATCAGTTCGACCTTGGCTGTGATGGGGTGATCATGCACGGCGCCACGCCGGCCGAATTGGTGCCCATTGTGGCGGAGTACACCGGTCCGACACCGCTGGCCTAGTCGACGAGGCTCAGCTCACCAGCGCTCCCATCTCACGACCTCGTCGAGGCGGCGGCGGCCAGTCGGCAGCTCGGGCTCGGAGCGCTCACCTACCGTGGGGTAGCCCACGGCGATGGCGCCGATGGGTCGATATCCCCCCGGCACGCCCAGGGCGTCCATGAGGGCCTTCTCCCCCTGGAATATCCCGAAGAACAAGGCACCCAGGCCAAGGTCGACGGCGGTGAGCAAAATCAGCATGACGCCGAAGCCGGTGTCGATGTCCCAGTACGGCACCGGCCAGTGCTCCTCCCCGGACAGGGGGGTGTGAGCCTTGTCGGGCAGCGCGTAGCGGTCGAGATAGGCCTGCTTGTGGGCTAGCGGGACGATCACCACTGGGGCTCGAGTCAGCGGCAAGGACTCGGACTCGCCTCGCCACTCCGGCCCGCTGGTCGTCTCCCAGAACAGGCGACGCTGGCCGGGTTCGGTCAGCACCACGAAAGCAAAGCCCTGGCTGAATCCGGCCGACGGGATGCGAGTGGCGTTGGCCACCAGCTGTTCGACCAGCGGGCGGGGCGACGGGCTCGTCCGAGAAGTCCCGCACCATTCGCCGGCGCAGCACGACGTCCTGAAACTCCATAGCTGCCACCGTAGGAGGCGCCAGCGTAATTGCGCCACAGCCAGGCATCCGACGGGCCGCGCCACCTAGCTTGCCTGGGGAGGTGCCCCTTGGGAGACTCGAACACCCACAACCTGGGATCAAGTTGACCTATGACGATGATCGAAGCCGCGTGAGAAGCCGCCTCCTCGCCTTAATACTCTCGATGGCGGCCACGGCGTCATTCACCGCCTGTTCCGGCAGTAGATCAGCCGCGGGAACGGAGCTTAGCCATGACCCCCCCAAAGTGGCGCTCTTCGGCGACTCTCTCGCCTGGGAGGCGCGGGGTTATTTCTCGGCTCTCATCAGAGCGAGTGGAGATACGCCGCTCACTTTCACCCGGAGGGGGACGGCGGTATGCGACTGGCTGTCGGAGATGCGGTCGGTCGAGGCTCGGTTCCATCCCAGGGCTGTCGAGCTCGAGTTCAGCGGTAATGCACTTACCGCGTGCATGCGGGGTTATGGGCCGCCGTCCAGCGCTTACTTCCAGAAGTATCGAGCCGACACCCTGACCGCTATCTCCATCTTCGAGGCAGGCGGAGCTCATGTCTTTCTGATCGGGGCGCCGATCAACAGGGACGACACGTCGGTACGGAACTGGGACCAGCTGAACGGCCAGTACCAGCGCGATAGCCAAAGCCGATCCCACGCACGTCACCTATGTAGACGCAGGTGCCGCGGTCGAAAAGCCCGACCATACCTTCACGACCACCCTCCCATGTCTGATGGTCGAACCCTGTACCGGCCCGATCGTGAAGGGGGTCCCTTCCAACATCGTGCGAGCCCCGGACGGCGGCCACTTCTGCCCGGTCGAGAAGGACCCCGTGCTCGGGATAATCGGTCCCTGTCCCGTCTACTCCTCAGGCGCCTATCGCTATGCCTTCGCCATGGTCTCCGCCTTGTCACTCCCGGACTCCTGATGCCCGCCGGCGGCGGGTGCTTCATCCGGCCCCGTGCTCTGCGAGGGCCTGAAGAAGGTCAGAGGCGGCTGCTCCCGTCTCGGCCTCCAGAAGACCCAGCAGATCCCTGGTAACCGCGAGCACCCCGAACAGGATTTCGCGCGGATCCTGGTCCCCGACGACTGACGTGATGTCGGCGGCACGCCGGTCCTCAGGGCCCGTAAAGGCGGTGAGGACGGCTAAGCCGAGCTGCCAGCGCTCTCGCGGGGTCAAGGGCATTTCGCGGAGGATACCCGCGAGAAGGGTGTAGGCAACAGGGCGCTGACCGCAACCCGACGAGGGCATCTGGTCCGGTCAAAGCGTCGCCCGTCAGTGACCGTCGTGCGGTCGTATACAGTCTTCTTCTGGTCGGCACGGGCACCTCCGTGGAGGGGTCCCGTGTCGTGCGCTCACCCGGATGGAACCCGCCACCGTCTGGGTCTGCGAGTGGTCAGCGTGCCCGGACTCGGACTTGTCCCTTGAGAGGCCCGGGCACGCTGGCCCACCAATCGGAACCTACTAGCCGCACGCCGGGTTCTGTGATCGGTCAGCGCAGGTAGGCCCGCCCCCCTTGGCTCCCGTGGCCGCCGGCATCGCAGCCGTCACCACGGAAGCGGGTACGCCTCCAGGCGTCCGCCCGTGCGGCGTCCATACGTCCGGTAGTGGCGTCTGGAGAACCGCCAGCTCCCTTCGTGGAGGGCGTATTCGTCGTCGTAGGTGCCGTAGAACTCCAGCCAGGCGCCGCTCTTGGCTTCCTCGGCCACTTCAAGTGAGTAGGTGCGGCCCTCGGCGGTGTCACCGGCGTTGAAGGTGACCACAAAGTTCAGCGGGATGTACTCGTAGAAGCCGAAGGCGCCTTTCATCTTCGCCCCGAACTCGCCGAACTGCACCGAGCCGTGAATCTCCAGCGGCGTCCCCGACCCCGTGTCGAAGATGACGTGGGCGTCCGGGGTCAGAAGGTGAGGGACCTCCTCCCAAGCGCTGCGGGTGGCAATGTCGGCGTAGGCGCGCTGTAACCGTTCGATCGCTATGTAGGCGTCGTTCTCGCTCGTGGCCACTAGCTCGGCACCTTGTCCAGTTCGGTCCAAGACGTCCCCTCGTCCAGCATGGCCTCGAAGGGGTGGGGGAGGAGGACCCTAGCGGGTCCTCGTGCGCTGCCGGGAGGTGGTGCGCCTCCTTCGGCGCCGGCGATCGTATCGAGGATCAGCCGCCGCGCCTGCGCGATGGCAACGTCGCTGGAGGAGAGGTTCTCCCTGGTCCGGTCCGTAATCGCTCCCATGCTCACCTGCACCACGGTGTCCTCATCGAGCGCGCGCTATTGCCGAAACCGCTCCAATGACCCTTGATCATGGAGTCGCGGTCCTGACCCCAGCGGTTCCGGCGGTCACCGGAGAGCGAGACCATGTTGCGAGGGTCCGGCTCATATCCGTCTCGGACCCCGGCCACCTCCCGCCGCGACATCGGACTCTCGCCGTAGTTGCCGAAGAACAGCAAGTGGTGGGTGTCGTCGACAGGGGCGAACGCGAAGAGATGAGTGAGTCCGGCGTACCCGTTGGGCACCACGATCACCAGCGGGAAGAAGTAGTGGGCCACCCGGACGAAGGTGCGGGCATCGCCGGCGTCCCGCAGCGAGCAGGCCCGCAGGCCGTAGGGGGCTGCTTCGGTTTCGTAACGGGGTGGCGCATCAATCGTCGCCCGCACCCCCTGGACGCCGGTGGTCCCGCTCATCTTCTTGATGGTCTCTTCGATCACGCTCTTGTGGAGGATCGGAGCGTGCACCGAATCCAAACCGCCCTCGAGGCCCTGCAGCCAGTTGCATGGGACGCGAGCGAAGGCGATCTCGGTCCTCACCCCGTACTTCTCGTTGAACGGCAGGTCCGGGAACGGCGGGGTCTCACCTCCACCCAGCCACACCCAGGCGATACCACCGTCCTCGTGCACCGGGTAACGCGCCAACCTCACATGCGCCGCGAATCGCTCCGGTCGCACTGCCTGCGTCGGACATTCCATCACCTCGCCCGCGGCCGACATCTTCCACCCGTGGTAGATGCAACGGATCCCGTCACCCTCGTGCCGAGCCAGCAGGAGCGAGCTCCGACGGTGCGGGCATAGCTCATCCAGGAACCCGAGCCGCCCTTCGATGTCCCGGAAGGCGACATAGTTCTCCCCAAAAAGGCGCACAGGGGTGGGACCGTCCGTCACGGTGAGGTTGTCGGACAACCCGAATGGAACCCAATAGTTGTCCCGGATCAGCCGGCCCAACGGCGCCTCGTCCTCGACCTGGGTCATCAATTCGTTCTCGGCCCGAGTGACCATGACCTACGAGTCCTGCGACACGCGGGAGAACGCGGGAGTGACTACTGTCTCGACCCACTCGAGCAGTCCGTCGTCTGTGTACCACCCGTCGATCGTCTGACGGCGGAGCCGGCGAACCGGAAGGCCCATCTCTGCAGGACGGCAGTGATGAAGAGCGATGTTGTCCCAGATGATGACGTCGTTCGTCTGCCAGTGATGGGTGTAGACGTTGTCCTGCGCGTAAACGCAGGCGAAGAGCTGCTGGATCAAGGCCTCACCTTCGTACCGGGGAAGCTCGACGATGTGGCTGGTCATCAGTTCATGCACCAGCAAAGCCTTCTGATCCTGGTGCGGCATCGGGTAGATGACCGGGTGCTCGTGCCGGAGATATCGCTCCGGCGGCGAGGCCCGGTCGACGTCGTCCGCCTTCCAGCGGACGTCCGTTCGCTGGTCCGACAGATCGCGCATGTGGACGGCGTGCAGTGGCTCGATGCGCGCTCTCAGATCCGGCGCCATGTGCTCGAGGGCTCGGACGGCGTTGGCAAACAACGTCGGTACGCAGTCGGAGGCCACCTCCTCGGCCCACAGCGACGTGGCGATGCCCGGGCGTAGTCCGTAGGTGCCGTCCTGGTGCCACAACAGCCGGGCCGTGCCCGTCCTGGCCGCAGGTTGACCGTCGGCGGTGATGTTGGCGACGTAGGTCTCCTTCATCCCGTCATCTCGGGTATGAAGGGGTCCGAAGTTCTCGACGAACCTGGTCTGATCCGCAGCGGTGACTTCCTGGCCGCGCACGAGGAGCAGGTGATGCTGGCAGAGCAGGTGGCGCAGCTCTGCCTGATCGTCTGGCCTCAAGGCCCGCTTGATGTCGAAGTCCACGAGCAAGACCCCGAGCGCCTCCGAGACAGGAGTGACGTCCACCACCTGGTTTAACCCCCCTTGAATGCTTGACTCTGTCGGTACCCAATGTACATGAAACGACGCTTTGGCCTGCCCCGATCTCCACTCTCCAGGCGAGCGCGTAGGATCCGAGAGAGTGATTGGCGTGGTGTTCGGCCTGGCGTTCTGCTTCGGTGCCGGGCTCGTTTTCGTCGGCGTCAGTGTTGGTGCCGTACCGATAACGGTCATGGGGTCGGCGCTCATGGGCGCCATCCTGTTGATGTGCGTCATCGGGTTACGGCGCTCGATAGCCGTTCGACCCATGCACAGAGAGCACCTGGAGGCCTTGGCCCGGGCGCAGGACAGACTGACACATCCGTCACCTCACCGGCCTGAAGACGCCCGCAAGTCCTAAGCCGGCGCACCAGGCGTCCGTAACATTGGGCCGGTGATCAGGAAGGACCCGATGCTGGCCGTCGCCGCAGTGACGGTCCTGGTGCTAGCGGGATGCGGCAAGACGGGGTCGTCATCGACGGCCGGCACCACGTCGAGCACATCACGGCCGCTTGCCGCGCCTAGTTCTGTCACTTCGCCCCCGACCCCCTCGTCAACCCTCACCCGGAGCTGTTCCAATCAGAGCGTCCTCGCCACCTGGCCGGTCGCCCGACGCGCCGCTCAAGTCGTCGTGGCGCCCGTGCTGAACTTCAACACGGCAACGATGCGGGTCGCCAATGCTGCCGGTGCCGGCGGGATCCTATTCCTCGGGTCCGCTTCGGCGCCGGCGAATCTGGCCGCGGAACTACAGGGGACCGTGGCGCCGGGCGCATCGGGGCCGGCGCCTCTGGTCATGGTCGATCAGGAGGGGGGTGGCGTGCAGCGTTTGGGGAACGCAGTGCCTTCGATGCCGTGGCCGCGCACCATGGCCCAAACCATGTCACCCGGCCAGGTGCAGACGCTGGCGAAGACCGTGGGCACCCGCATGAGAGAACTGGGAGTGGATGTCAATCTCGCTCCTGTGGTCGACCTGGACGCGGGGCCAGGTCCCAGCGCGACCGACCCCGACGGCCTGCGCTCCTTCAGTGCCCTGCCTGCGACCACGGCCAGCTACGGCGTCGCCTTTGTGCGCGGAATGCAAGACCGCCGGGGTCGTGCCGGTCGTCAAACACTTTCCGGGCCTGGGGGGCGCCTCTGGAAACACCGACTACGGTCCGGCCACGACCCAGCCTCTGAGCGACCTGAAGACAACCGGGCTCATACCTTTTCAGGCGGCCATCGCGGCGGGCGCTCCTGCGGTGATGGTCGCCAACGCGATCGTCCCGGGCTTGACCAGCCTTCCTGCCTCCCTTTCGCCTGCCGCCATCAACGGATTACTCCGGCACGATCTCGGCTTCAGCGGGCTGGTCCTCACCGACAGCCTCTCGGCCGGCGCCATCACCCAGGCCGGCTACCAGCTCCCGGAGGCGGCTGTGGCGGCCATCAGCTCCGGAGCCGACATGATCCTCTTCGGTTCGACTCTCACCGTGGCCGAGACCAAGTTGCTGGCTCCCTCTGCGGTGGCTGCGACCATCGGTCATATAGTCGACGCCATCGTGGCCGCCACTTCGAAGGGCACCGTATCGGTCAGCCGCCTCGACGATGCGGTGTCGCACATCCTGGCGGCCAAGCATGTCCAACTGTGCCGGGCCTGATGTGGCGAGCTTGAGAGCCGTTACGCATCCTCCTTTTGCCGGCCGGAGTGCGTAGTTCGAGGCTCTTGCGGTTGGGTCACGATCAGATGGAGAGGTTCGGGATGGGGCGTCTCGCCGCCGCTCGGCCGGATTCTCTCACCGGCGAGCGCATCGGCGACCTCGCGTATCGATTGGCACTGGGCCATTAGCTCGGCGATCCACCCCCGGATCTCAGCCAGCAGCTGCTCCTGGGTTACCAGATGGCAATGGTTATCCGTGCTCGATTGCACTTAGCCGCAGTGCCTGCTCATATGATCAACCCCCTCGGGTCGCTGAAGCGCTTCAAGGGCGCTCCGGCAACGGGCCTGACCCTATCCGCGGCCGGGTGGGGACTGGGGGATCCCCGTTCGTCCCGGATGTGATACCTGGAGCTCAGGAGGGCCGTGACGAGGGAGGTCAGACTCAGGAGGCCGGGTCCGAGGATCTCCGGAAGGGGCGAAGGAAGGCGTCGAGCAGGGAACCGATCCTCTTGAAGGCGGGCACCCTGGCGAGGGCGTCGCCTGAGGCGACCAGGTCGATCCGCTCACACCGGTAGCCCCACTTCACGGGCGGCTCCTCCGCTCGGACATACTGGATAGATCGGCAACACTTCCCTTTGTTACCAATGGAAACTTATACCGGTGGTCCGGAGGATTTGGTAGTCCGTACTCGACTAATCAGGCTTGTGCGCTATGCCGTAGGTGACCCTGAGCGTTCGCCGTTGTCGACGTGAGCGAGGGTTTTGGTGAGCGCACCCGGCAAGCCGTCGACTCCGGCGCCCCTCGAAGTCCGCTCCGGGCCGCAGCCACCAGCATTCCGAACCACGGGTCGCGTCGGTTCATCAACAGAGCAAAAACCCGAAAATTGTGCTCATTTTGGCCCGCCCAGGGTGCATGATGATGGCATGAGGGTTGATCCACGTGCGCTGCGGGAGGACGTGCTTACTGACAGTCCTTGGCGCTGGTCGGGTAGCGCGGTTGTCTGCAGGTGGTGCCGCGGTGTCTGGAACCACCACGATGAGTGCGATTGGGTGGCTCGCCGAGACGTAGACACCGAGAAGGCCATCCCCTAGGGCTGGTCGGGGAAGTCCCAAACTTGGGGCTACTTGGACCTCGGCGTCGCCCGGCCAATGCTGGCACCGAACCCCACTTACAGAGGGTCCGGGTCATATGCTCTCGGCATGGCTCGCGAGAAGTCGCCGTCCAGAACCCGCCGCTTCTTCGGAGGCCCTGACGGCCCCAACTGGTTCCGCATAGCTATCGCGGCTGCGGCCCTGATCTATGGGATCATCTTCATCCTCCTGAACAAGGGGAAGGTGCGCGTCCACTTCGTGTTTTTCTCGGTCACTACCCGGCTGTGGGTCGGTTTCGTGGTCTGCATCGCTCTCGGGGCGTTGCTCGGACAGGCCCTCGGCGCCTACAGGCGGCGATCCGCTAAACCGGACCAGCCGCGCCGTGGCGAAGCGGCTTAGCCTCCGTTCCTCCGCGGGCGCCATCCCTCAGTCGCCCCACGATCGCGCCGCCCCCGTCGCGGTTGACCACGCCCCGAATGCGGGGTCAATCGGTCCGGTTGGCGGTTTCCAGGATCTCCTCTGACGGACGGGACCGGTCGGGGGCAGCGCTCTCGAAGCGGACCCGATGCAGCGTGCCGGTGAATCGAAACGGAGGTTCGTAGTCGTCGCTGACCGGCAGGCCCCGGTCGATTCCGACGAGCATCCCTCCGCCGGCCGTGGAGACGGCGGGGAAACGCGAACGGCTGCGGGTGGTTGCCCGCCGCCACGGTCTCAGCATTGACGAGAAGGAAGAGGTTGTCACGACCGGCTGGGCCGGGCCGGTAGGACAGGGACACCTGCAGTGAACCGGCGTGGAGAGGAGATGGCGAGGCCAGCCGGGTGGTGTGCCCGAACGAAGCCACCACGGCTACCAAGCAGCCATTCAGGACGTAGACGGCCCAGCCGTCGTTGCGATCCCCCATACTGCAGATGATTCCTTCGGCCGGCTGTCCGCCTCCTGCGTCGATGTCGGCCCTAACCGTGAATCCGCCGATCATGGTGGGCAGCATTCCATCGTAAATGGCACGCCCGCCAGGTACATAAGTCGTAGCCGAAGGCGGAGCGTATTCTGCGGGGTGCAGACCAGCCAAGGACGCGGGGCCTTCGAACAGGGGTAGGACCTGGTTCCTCTCCGCCTCTACCCACCAGACTTCCTGCAGGGCTCGTATTCTCTCCGGTTCGTCAGCGGATATGTCATGGGCCTCGGCGAAGTCCTCGTCGAGGTTGAAGAGACACCAGTGGTCGTCGTCGAAGTCCTGACTCCCGGTGATAAAGGACCGCTCATTGAAGAGCGGGGACACATAGTTGGTCGTGGCCTTCCACCCTTGGTGGTAGATGCCTCTCGACCCGTGCATCTCGAAATACTGCGTGTGGCGCGGCTCCGGCGCGGACGGCTCCGAGAAGGTTGGAACCAGGCTGGCCCCATCTATGCGTTGCTGAGGCACCCCGTCGACGACGGTTGGGGGGTCGATATGCAAGGCGTCGAGGATCGTGGGGTAGAGGTCGATGGCATGGCAGAACTGGGTCCGCACGGCTCCATCACCGATCACATGTCCGGGCCAGCGCAGGATGAGGGGTGTGCGCACCCCGCCCAACCAGGCGTAGCGCTTCCAGAGTTGGAGGGGAGTGTTGCCGGCCCAGGCCCAGCCCCAGGGGTAGTGATTGAAGGCTCGGGGGCCTCCGATCTCGTCGATGCGTTCGAGGGCCGCGTCGACAGGTTCGGGCTCGGCCAGCCATGCGGCTGATTCGTTGAGCGTACCGGTCGGGGTTCCCTCGGCACTGGCCCCATTGTCGGACAGGAGTACCACCATGGTGTCGTCGAGGTCCCCGTGCCCTTCGAGAAATTCGATGAACCGCCCCAGATGGGCGTCGGTGTGAGTCAAGAAACCGGCGAACACTTCCATATAGCGGGCGAAGAGTCTCTGCTCGCCGGCCGCCAGGGATTTCCATTCCGGCACCCAGGAGGGGCGAGCCGTGAGGTCGGTGCCAGGCGGGATGATTCCCTCCTCAAGCTGGCGCCGGTACACCCGTTCCCGAAGCTCTTCCCATCCGTCATCGAAACGGCCTTCGTACTGCCGGATCCACGGATCGGGAACTTGATGCGGGGCGTGGGCGGCACCAGTCGCGATGTAGCAGAAGAAGGGCTTGGCAGGCGTGGCCTGCTTCTGGTCCAGCACCATGCGGATGGCTTGGTCGACCAGGTCTTCGGTGAGGTGGTAGCCATCGGCCGGCGAGCGGGGTGGATCTATGAAGGTGTTGTCCTGGCACAGCTCGGGTGACCACTGGTTGGTCTCGGCTCCCAGGAACCCGTAGTACCGCTCGAAGCCCATGCCGAGCGGCCAGCGGGTCATAGGTCCGGACGCCGAGTACTCGCCGCGCGGGCAGAGATGCCATTTGCCGACCGCCATGGTGCTGTAGCCCTTGTCTCGGAGCACGCGCGGCAACAGCGCTGCGCTGGCCGGTATGCGGCCGGTGTATCCGGGGTAGCCGAGCGGGGTCTCCATGGTCATACCGACGCCGACGGCATGGTGGTTGCGCCCGCTGAGAAGGGCCGCCCTCGTCGATGAGCAGATCGAAGTCACGTGGAAGCGGTCGTAGCGCAGCCCCTCGGCGGCCAGCCGGTCAATATGGGGCGTAGCGATGGGGGAGCCGAAGCACCCGAGCTGGGCGAAGCCGACGTCGTCTAGCACGATCATGACGACATTCGGCGCCCCCTCCGGGGGCCGGGGATAGGGAACGAACCGTGGTGGGGAATCGCTCATGCGCCAGCCAGACAACTCGGGTGCCGTCATTTCGCCTCCACTCCGTCAGATCCAACTGATAGTTCCTTCGAGGATGCCCCGAGACTTCGACCCCGCGCCAGCCGTACGGTCAACCGCCAGGTCACCCGGATGGAGGAGATGTGGGACGGTGTCCGAACCAGCGACATCTTCGGGTCGGGATGGCACCAGGCCGCTCTTCGCCTCGTGACCCGCCAGGATCATCTGTGTTCTCCGGCGCCGCTGCGCCTTGATCCGCTCCGCCTGCCCGGCCGGCTGCTTCACCCGGCCTCGCTGGCGCGAGAAGGTCAGAAGGTCATAGAGGTGCCCGGAGCCAGCACCGCGGGCATCGCTATAACGGATTTCTCACACACCGCTTGGCTCATGGCCGAGAGCCGGGCGACAAGTCGGGCCTTCATCCGCCAGTACCGCCTGGGCGTCGGTACCAAATAGTGGACCGGTCGCTGACGGAAAGCGAGGGGCCCCCGGGACGAGGGGGGGAATCCGGTCCCAGGGGCTCCCGTCGCTGGTCCGGTTCTTGGCAACCGGAGCTACCGTCCATTTAAGCTGGTCAATGAGAACCCTCGATGGCGAGAGTGTTAAGACGAGACGAACTATGCGATCTAATCCTTCGGGCTAGCTGAGCACACGCCTGCGGAAGGCCCGGATGCCGATGGTGAGAAACAGGACGGAGAAGGTGATCAGCACCGGGTAGATGATGTACAGGTGCATGTGCGGGACGTTCGTGAAGGCGGCTCTCAGACCCTCGTTCACGTAGATGAGCGGGTTGATCAGCACCAGGATCTGCAGCCAGCGCACGCTACCCACGTGCACCGACGACAGCCGGGTCCACTGGTAGTAGGTGCCCCCGAGAAATGTGAGGGGCAGGACGATGAACCCGAACATGAGGCCGATGTTGCGCGGCTCGAACAGGCACCCGAGCACCAGCCCCATGGCGCTGAAGGCGATGCATGTCAGAGGGAGCAGAGTCAACACGATCCACCACTTCACCTCGAAGTGGGGGTGGACACCTCGGGCGTGAATGACGGCCGCAATGGGAAAAACGATGCAGGCCGCGATCAGTCCCTGGATGACCCCTGCGAACACCTTGGAAATGGCCACCAGCCATACCGGGCACGGGGCCTGCACCCGGTCCTCGATCTCGCGCGTGAAGCCGAACTCCTGAGATAGCTGCAGAGCGACCGACTGCACGCCCTGGAACATGATCGAAAGCCCGACCACGGCAGGGACCAGGACGGTGGCGAAGGCGGCGCTGCTACCGCCGGAGCCCCCGACCGACTGGCCGATCTCGGGAAACACGAACAGGAACACGAAGACGAGCAGGAAGGGCTGGATGATGGTGCGCAGCACGAACTCCATGCTGTGCTTGCGCAGAACCGCCAGGTCCCGTAGCAACAGGGCGTAGAAGGCGGTCCGGCTGGCGGCGGAGGCCGACCGGAGCTGCCGCGATCCGATCGGGCCGGCCACTGCCGGCACCGCGTTGGTGGACGTGGCCATCAGTCTCGCAGGTCCTTTCCGGTGAGGTTGATGAACACCGTCTCCAAGGTCGGCTCTGCCACCGACAGGTCAGCCAGCTGGTAGCCACCCCGCTCTACAGCCGAGATAATTCTGGGCAGCAGGCCGGTCACCCCTTTGACATGGACCTCGGCGCCGCCGTCGATGGGCCGCACCCGCGTGGCTCCCTCGACCTCCCGCTCGAGTCGTTCGGCCAGACCCGCCCCGTCGCCGGCGGTGCGCACGGTGACGATGGTGTCGGCTCCCACTGTGGCTTTTAGCCCGGCCGGAGTGTCCAGGGCCAGTATGCGGCCGTGATCCATGATGGCCACCCGATCGCAGAGCTGATCTGCTTCTTCCATGTAGTGCGTGGTCAGCAGGATGGTCTGACCGTCTCGATTGAGCTCGCCGAGTATCTCCCACAGGGCCAGCCGGCTCTGGGGGTCGAGGCCGGCGGTCGGCTCGTCCATGAAGAGGACGGCAGGACGGTGGGCAATGGATCGGGCGACCATGAGGCGCTGGGCCATCCCCCCGGACAGGGCGTAGACGGAGGCGTTGGCCCACTTGGTCAGATGGAACCGCTCGAGCAGCTCGTCGGCGGCCTGGCGGCTGTCGCGAGCCGACATACCGAACAGGCGGCCGTGGAAGTAGAGGTTCTCCCAGCACGTGAGCTGGCGATCGAGGGTGTTCTGCTGGGAGACCACACCCAGCAGCTGTTTGGCCAGCGTGGGGTGGGCCAGCACGTCGACGCCGCCGACGAAGGCCGACCCGGCTGTCGGGATCACCCGGGTCGTGAGCATCCCGGCCGTGGTTGTCTTGCCGGCCCCGTTGGGACCGAGGAGGCCGAAGATCTCTCCTTTGAACACGATCAGATCGAGCGCATCGACGGCTTTGAAGTCGGTACCCGGATACACCTTGGTGAGCCCATCCGTCCGGATTACTTCCGACGGAAGCACATAACTGCCGGTGGCGGCGATGGCCGTTTCGGTCAACGTGGTGTTGCCGGGATCAGTCTCGCTGTCAGTGCGGTCCATCTACCTACAGCATGGCCCACCCGGTGGTTAGACGGCGAAGCATCGTCTCATTCCGCGGTGGTGAGCACTACCTCGATGTTCCCCCGAGTGGCATTGCTGTAAGGGCACACCTTGTGAGCCTCCTTCAAGACCTTCTCGGCCGTGCGCTTGTCGACGCCAGAGAGCACCACGTGGAGCTCGGCGGCCAGCCCGAAGGCGCCCCCGTCGATGGTTCCGAGGGTGATCTTCGCCGTCACGGTGGAGTCGGCGGTATCGACTCCGAGCCGTCGCCCGACCACGCCCATGGCGCTCTGGAAACAGGCGGCGTAGCCGAGAGCAAAAAGCTGCTCGGGGCTGGTGCCACCGCCGGCTCCCCCGAGCTCGACTGGAGGCCGGATGTCCAGGTCGAGCACGCCGTCGGATGAGGAGCCGTGCCCGTCCCGGCCTCCCTTCACGCTCGCTTCGGCGGTGTAGAGCGGCTTTTTCAGCTTGGTCGTCATGGTTTGGTCCAACACCGGCCCGACCCGGGTCATTTCGAGATCGGACGCCCTTGGCGCCGGTTCCTCGGTGAGCGCGTCCCGGGCCACTTTCAGGCGGGCGGTTGATCCGTCTGCCCACCGGCCCCCGCGAGGCGGTTGGCTCCGCGTCACTAAGCTGCGGCGAGTGGAAGGCGGAGGCGACGTTCACGAGCCCGAAGGGGGCGACGGGGAGCTCAGGGAGCTTCGCCGTTCCTATCACGACGGCATTGCCGACCTGCGGGCCAAGACGATCTCGATCGTCGACAGCGCCGGCCGGGCGACTGAGCACGCCACCCACTTCCTGATGGAAGCGGACGCGGAGGCGTTGAGCAGGATCGCGGTGCTGGTCTCCGAAACATCGGGCCAGGTGGCCGAAGTGGACGGCGAGGTGCTCAGGCTCCTCGCCCTGCAGGCGCCGGTCGCCCGGGACCTGCGTATGATTCTGGCGTCACGAGACATCGCGCAGATCGGTGATCTATGCCTCGGTCTGGACCAGACACTGGCCAGGCGCATGGGTGCGGTGCGGGGTGCCCTGTCGCGGGGTATGCGAGACATGCTCGTGGAGATCGGCTCGGCCACCTCCAGGTTGCTGCTGCAGGCGAACGCGGCGTGGACGACGATCGACGAGGAACAGGCCGGCTCGGTCGCAGAGGCGGCCCGTCAGTGCCGGCACAGTCAGCGGGACTTCCTCGCCGCCATGGTCCGTTTGCCGGATCTGCCGGTTGATGCCGCTGTCGATCTGGGTATGGTGAGCCGGGCTTACGAGAGGCTGACCGACCACTCGCTGGAGATCGCGGCCCGCGTTCTTTTCGCCGCCAACGGCACCCCGGCCGGCCACGCCATCAGGATGGACGATTTCTAGGGGCTATCCGAAGCGGCCGGTGATGTAATCGTCGGTGCGCTGATCGGTCGGTGCGGTGAAGATCTGGTCAGTCGTGCCCATCTCGACCAGGACACCGGTCCGCCCCTCACCGGTGACATCAACGGTGAAGAAGGCGGTCCGGTCCGACACGCGGGCCGCCTGTTGCATGTTGTGGGTGACCACGACGATGGTGTAGTCCGTCTTAAGCGTCCTCATCAGTTCTTCGATCTTGATGGTGGCCAGCGGGTCGAGAGCGGATGCAGGCTCGTCCATGAGGATGACCTGGGGCCGGACGGCGATGGCCCGGGCGATGCACAGCCGCTGCTGCTGGCCCCCGGAGAGGCTAAAAGCGCTTGCCTTGAGCTTGTCCTTGACCTCCTCCCATAGGGCGGCCCGGGTCAAGGTTTCTTCGACCAGGTCGTTCATGTTGCCCTTGAACCCATTGACCTTGGGGGCGATGGCGACGTTGTCGTAGATGGACTTGGGGAACGGGTTGGGCTTCTGGAACACCATGCCGATCCGGCGCCGGATGTCGATGGCCTGCACTCCCGAGCTGTGGAGCGACTGACCCATGAAGTCCAGGCGACCCTCGATCCGCGTCCCCGGAATGAGATCATTGAGACGGTTGAAGCAGCGCAGGAGCGTGGTCTTGCCGCAGCCGGACGGGCCTATCAGTGCGGTGATTTCCCGCTCGGCGATGGACATGCTGACGCCCCGCAGGGCCTGGGCCGACCCGTAATAGAAGTCCAGGTTGTCGACTTGGAAGACCGCCCGGCGCGGCTCGGCCACGACCTCCGGGCCCGCGGTCGCATCGGCCGGGGCGGGGGGTGCGGTAGTCGACGGCGTCTCTGACGTCGCCGGCGGAGTTGGCGTGTCGGTCATGGTTCTGGGCTTGGCGTCAGACACTCATCTTCTCACTTTGGCTGAGTCGGCGAATCATTGGACGGCTTTCGAGGGCCTAGATGGTCATCCGGGCCGTCTTCCGGCGGGAGAACGCTGCGATCACCGGGGCAATGAGTGATAAGGAGTATGAGGATGACCAGGCTCAGCATCCCGGCCGCGGCGGCAGTGGCGTGGCTCGCTTGCCGGGCAGAGAGAGGTCGGTGTATATGACGTTTGTCAGGTAGGGGATCTGCTGGATGGAAGAGCTTGAGGGAGGGGTTCTGATCGGTGAATCCGGCCGTGAAGAGCAGGGGGGCCAGTTCACCGGTGGAGATGGCCAGGGCGACCGTGAACCCGCTCATGATGGCCGGCAGCGCCGCCGGGAGGAGGACCCGTCCTGGCGTAGACGTCCGGGACATCCCGAGGCCCTCCACTCCCAGCTTTGTCGGCCGCGCTACACCAGTCCCGGGAATGGGGCCCACTCTAAAGAGGAGAGGTAGCCTGGGAGTGTCTCGGAGGTGAACACAAGCTGAACACCGGCATAAGAAAGCTTCCCTTACGAGGGCTTGTGGCCGATTCAGGCCAGCCCGGTTCGCCGGAACGTTTACTGTCGCCATTGACGATGACAGCGCGTCCGCCCGGAGGAATGACCATTCGCCGCGTTCGGGGCCCCGGTGATGTGGGGCCGTAGTTCGACGCGCCACAGCGAGGCCGCGGAGCCGGATATGGCCGACACCGAACGCTTGCCCTTCGAGGACCTGTCGATGCGGCTTCAGGCGGCTCTCGACGTCATCGGGGAAGGCATCGTGATCTGCGACCAGGACGGCGAGGTCGCCTTTCGCAATAGCGCCGCCGGCCGCTATTTGACATCGGCCCCGGCCGATGCGCTGGCCGTCCAGGCCGTGAGCGAGCTGACCAGGGAGGCTCTGGCCGGGCATTCTCCGGACCGGCAGCTCGACCTGTTGTCGCCGAGCCGCCACAGCCTGTCCATCCGGGCCTTTCCCATCATGGGTGCGGACGGGGTCGAGGGTGCCGTCGTCGTGGTGGAGGACATCACCGACCGGCTCCGCCTGGAGTCGGTTCGGCGGGACTTCGTCGCCAACGTCACCCATGAGCTGAAGACCCCGACGGGTGCGCTCGCCCTGCTGGCCGAGACCATCGAGGGCGAGGACGACCCGGAGGTGATCACCCGGCTGGCCCAGCGCATGGGAAGCGAGGCCGACCGCCTCGTTCGCATCATCGACGATCTCCTGGATCTTTCTCGCATCGAGGTCAATGAGACGCCGCAGAAGGTGCTGGTGCCGGTGGACGAGATCGTCGGCGAGGCCATCGATTCCTTCCAGGCCCTGGCGGGCAACCTGGAGGTGACGGTCAAGGTCGGCGACTACCCGCGTCGACCTTGCCATCCCGGGTGACCGCCGCGACCTGGTCTCAGCCGTCTCCAATCTGGTGGACAACGCCATCAAGTACTCCGAAGCGGGCGGCGAGGTCTACGTCGAGCTGCGGGAGGTGGGGCCCGGCATCGAGGTGTCGGTCACCGACCGGGGCGTCGGGATCCCCAGCCGGGACCTGGAGCGGATCTTCGAGCGGTTCTACCGCGTCGACCGGGCTCGCTCCCGCGCCACCGGCGGCACGGGGTTGGGTCTGTCCATCGTCAGGCACGTGGCTGCCAACCACGGCGGTTCGGTGACTGTTGAGTCGAAAGAGGGGGAGGGGTCGACGTTCGTCCTGTCCCTGCCCGCGGTTACCCTTCCGGCCAACCCGGACCCGGCTATCAGTGGAGCCGGAGACCATGCCTGACGCCTTGTCTGTCCTGGTTGTCGAAGACGAGGAGTCCTTCGTCGAGGCCCTCGTCGTCGGCCTGAAGCGGGAGGGGTTCCTGGTGACGGTCGGTCGCGACGGGGTAGAGGGGCTCCAGCTCTTCGACAAGGTCCGGCCCGACCTCATCCTTCTGGACCTGTGGTTGCCCAAGAAGACGGGCATTGACGTGTGCCGGGAGATCCGGGCCCGGAGCCGGGTCCCGATCATCATGGTCACGGCCAAGAGCAGCGAGATCGACACGGTGGTCGGCCTGGAGGTCGGCGCCGACGACTACGTGACGAAGCCCTTCCGCTTGAGGGAGCTGGTGGCCCGCATGAGGGCGGTCATGCGACGGGCGCCCGGTGGGGGTGAATCCGAGGTCATCGGCGACACCATCGATGTGGACGGGTTGAGCCTCGACCCCGAGCGCCACGAGGTCCATCTGCACGGTGATCTGGTGCCCCTGCCGCTCAAGGAGTTCGAGCTGCTCGAGTTGCTCATGGGGAACGCCGGCCGGGTCCTGACCCGGGAGACGCTCATCGACCGGATCTGGGGCCCTAACTACGTGGGCGACACCAAGACACTTGACGTCCACATCAAGCGGTTGCGGGCCAAGGTGGAGGACGACCCGTCCCGTCCGGCCCGGATCACCACCGTCCGGGGCCTCGGCTACAAGTTCGAAAACCCTCGGACCTGAGGCGTTACCCGTCCGGGCGGTGCTGTTTCCAGGCCTGGACCCAGGTTTCCACCATCGGGGCGAAGTCCGCCGGGTTGTACATGTCCTCGTCCTCTGAGAAGAGCCCGTTGCCGGCGTATACCAGGCGGGTCCAGTTGGCCGCCTAGTAGACCTGGCCGTCCCCGGGGTCGGTCATCCACACGGGCCACCTCCCGGTAGTGGTCGAACGCCTTCTGGACCTCATCCCGGGTGTAGGCCATGGCCCGAAGGTGGTTGGATCTACGAGGCCCGGGCTGGTGTCCCTTCCGGGGCTTCGATCGGATACCGGACAGTCCTCACGCGCGACAGAAGTTTCGGCGCCGCGACAAGCAGGACGCCTAGCTGAAGAAGGCCTGCTGCGAAGATCGTGTGGCGAATACCTATGGCGTCAGCCACCAGACCGCCGACGAGGGCCCCGAGCGGCAGCGCTATCAGGATCAGAGTCATTTGGGCGCTGCCGACCCGACCCTGGAACTCAGCCGGAACTATCGACTGACGGAGAGCCGAGGCGGCCACGTTGCCGACCACGATGGCGACCGCTTCGAGGGCAAGCGCAGCACAAGCCGTGACCGGGGAGTTCGTCATAGCCAGCACCGGATAGGTGAGTGCCGAAACCACTCCGCCCAGAACAATGCACCACCCGCTGCCGAAGATGGCGTGCACACGATTGGCAGCCAGGGCTCCGACGATGTCCCCAATCGCACTCACCCCTAAAAGCAATCCGTAACCGGCCTTGCTCAGGCCAAGATCCTCAGTGGCGTAAAGGACAAGGAGTGCGAGTACCACGGCCTGACAAAAGGCCAACTGAGCGATGACCCCCCCTAAAAGGCGAACCAGGGGGTGACGCATAAACCAGCGGGCGCCACTACGCAGGTCAGCCAGCAGCGTGGCCTTCTCCTGGACCGAGGCCTGGTCCGGGACGGCACCCGGGATGATGGCTGCTGACGCCAGAAAACTCGCCGCGTCGGCGAAAAAAGGGATAACTCGGGCAAATGCGAAAGCAATGCCGCCGATGGCACGGCCGACTACTTCCTCGCCGGCGAGATCGACAATGTCCAATCGGGCGTTGGCCTTGACAAGCATGGACCGCGGCACCAGCCGAGGAACCACTGCCGAAGACGCGGAGTCGAACGCCACGGTCAGGGCGCCGAGCAGGCCGGAGGTCAGGTAAATCGCCGCCAGGCTGCCCCCACCTGTCGCCACAACCAGCGCGAAGGAACCGAGCAAGGCGAATCTCATCAGTTCGACGGTTACTAACATTCGCCTGGGGCTCAGCCGGTCAGCGAGCGCTCCGGCCGGCAGCGCGACAACAGGTCCCAAGATGGCGCCCGCTGCGGCAACTCCGGCGATGTCGGCAGGGTCGCGGGTGTATTCCAGAGCCAGGAGGGGAAAGCCGACCAGAACCATCCCATCGCCCAGCGCGGAGATGCCGATCGCAGTCCATAGCCGCCAGAAACGCGATCCGAGGTGACCCGACCGCCGCGCGTGTCTTGGATGGTGCAACGTTGAACCTTTGGGTAAAAAAAACCCGACCAGCGACAGTATTGCTTAGGCTAACCATCGGCCGGGACCGGGGCGCCGAAGTTGGGCTACGGGCGGCTCAAGAGCGCGCGCACTCACCCGCAGAACAAAGTGCCATTTGAAACGCCCAGCCGGCTAGGCGGCCACTGCGTCTAGGTGTTGTTAGTCTCCCCACTTAACACGCAAGGCAGGCACCCCCTCCCGGGTGTCAGAGCATCAGGACGAAAATTTGTAAGTTTCGGCTATCGCACCGAACACGCCGTATCCGAGGGGCACCCTCGCAGTGACGGATTACACATACAATAGTCGTACTTTTCACCTGATTTCCAGTTCTTCTGTCACGCGCTTCGTCACGCAGGGTGAGGAGACCTACGTCACCTTCTCGGAAGGGCTCTCATCGGCGGCGAAATGAGTCTCTTCCGGTAGAGTCATGGCATACCGTTGACATGCGATGACTCTGGTCGCGATACTGCTCCGTGGCCGCGGTGGGAGTAGCGCTCAAGTCCACCCTGGGCGTGTGCCGAAAATTCCGGTGAATCACTGCGCATTCAAGGCTTGAGGGGCCCATGTCGACACCGCTTGTGAACATGGGACGAAGGAAGATCCGGCGCCCGCCGGTACCAAATCGTGTGCGCGTTTTCATCGCCTTAATGACCGTGGTGGCATTGGGCTTGACCTACGCAGCGCTCCAGACCAAGTCAATCGCTGTGGCGCACTCAGTTCCATGGCCCGTGGTCGCCTTGGCGATGCTTCTGGCTCAGTTGGCCCCTGTGCGGCTCAACACCGAGAACCACACCGTAGACGTCGACTTGTTCGGCATACCCATGGTGGTCGGAGCCATCTTCAGCAGCCCGGCCGGCCTGCTGTTTTCCGCCACACTCGCAGTCTCCGTCAGCGCCCTGATCCAACGACAGTCAGCTGGAAGGGCCGTATTCAACGTCGTCAACATGGTCAGTGGCTGCGCTCTGGCCCGGTTGGCAATTGCCGCGACACTCGGCACGGCCAAGCCTGCTCAACTCCTGGGCTTGGAGGCAGTGTTTGTCGCTGTCCTGGCCTTTGAGTTGTGGACGTTGCTAGGAGTTCTCGGGGCGGTGTCGCTGACCTCAGGCCCTCCAGGCTGGGCCTATCTGCGCACCGTCGGTATCCAGTTAGCGCTGGTAATCCCGCTCAACGCCGTGTTCGGCCTTATCACCATCACAGTCGCCCTGCAGGAAACGTGGGGAATGCTCCTCCTGGCCGGACCCTGCCTCGGCCTTGCGGTGTGGTACCGGACCGCTAACACCGTCCGCAGCCGCTACGCCAACCTCCAGCTTCTATATGGCTTTACCCTGAAGATGGCGAATCTGTCTGACACGGACGAGATAATCGCGACTGCGCTGGCAGAGACGAGATCTCTCCTGGGGTGCGATCAGGCTGAGCTAGCCATGCCGATCGGTGCGACTGGCGTCCGCTCCACGCTCAGCGGGGACAACCCGGTTCGGCGGGACTTCGTCGAGCTGACAGATTTCGAGCGGACTGTCATAGACCAGGGCACCGCCGTGCTCGTTCCATCCGGGAGTGCGAAGCTCCCAGAGTCGCGTGAGTATCGAGACTTGATAGCGGTACCCATCCAGCTGGGCGATATCGGCTGGGGCGTCGTGACCGTTGCCAACCACTCAGTAGCTACGGAGACCTTCGACAGCGAGGACCTGCGCCTGTTCGAAGCCCTCGCCGCCAATCTGAGCACCGCCCTCACCAGCAGCCAGCGCCTGGACCGCCTGCGCCTCGAGGTGGCGGCCCGGGAGCACCAGGCCCTGCACGACAGCCTGACCGGCTTAGCCAACCGGACCCTGTTTGCCCAGTGGGTCTCGACCGCGTTGGACCGACGCCGCCACGACCAGGTGGTTGCTGTCATGCTGCTCGACCTCGACGGATTCAAGGACATCAACGACACCCTTGGCCATCACACCGGCGACTCCATCCTGAAGGAGGTGGCCGGGCGGGTCCTGGCCGCCATCGGCGCCGACCGGCTCGCCGCCCGTCTCGGTGGCGACGAGTTCGCCTTCGTGATCCCCGCCGCCTACTCGGCCGACGAGGTGCTGGCCACCGCCCGAGCGGTCCTCGACTCGGTGTCCCGACCAATCGCCACCGACGGCCTCGTGCTGGAGCTGCGTGCCAGCCTCGGCGTGGCCATGTCTCCCCAGCACGGCTCCGACCCCTCCACCCTGCTCCAGCGGGCCGACG
Source organism: uncultured Acidimicrobiaceae bacterium (assembly GCA_963851245.1). Lineage (GTDB taxonomy): Bacteria > Actinomycetota > Acidimicrobiia > Acidimicrobiales > Palsa-688 > CAWKOH01. Next base: position 350,739 of record CAWKOH010000003.1, read on the forward strand.
TGGCCATGTACTCGGCCAAGTCCTCCAAGCGGGGCGTCGTCGCCTACGACCGGGAGATCGATCAGAACACCAAGCGCCGTCTCATCCTGGCGACCGAGCTGCGCATGGCCATGGACGCCAAGGAGCTCGAAGTCTGGTACCAGCCCGTGGCCGACATGGAAACGGGCCAGATCTCGAGCCTCGAAGCCCTGCTGCGCTGGCGGCACAGCGACTACGGCTCCATCTCGCCCGAAGAGTTCATTCCGGTGGCGGAACAGACCGGGCTGATAGAGCCGCTGACCTGGTGGGTGCTGGAGACGGCCCTGCGAGAGCTTCATATGTGGCGCCGAGAGGGCTACGAGATCACCATGGCCATCAACGTGTCGGCTCGCAGCCTCCTGGGCCCCGAGGTCGTCGATCGTCTCGGACGGCTGCTTAACGACGTCGCCGTCCCGCCCTCGAGCGTCTCCCTCGAGATCACCGAGTCCCTGATGATGGTCGACCCGGACCTGTCGGAGAAGGTCCTGAAGGAGCTGTCGGAGCTCGGTGTCCGCATTGCTATCGACGACTTCGGAACCGGATACTCCTCCCTCTCCCGCCTGAAGCGACTCCCCGTCCAGACCGTCAAGATCGATCGTTCCTTCGTCATGAATATGCACCTCGACGAGGGGGACGAAGCCATCGTCCGGGCCACCATCGAGCTGGCCAAGACGATGGGCCACGTGGTCGTGGCCGAGGGCGTCGAGAAGCAGGAGACCTGGGACCGCCTGCAGGCCCTGGGATGTAATCAGGTCCAGGGCTACCTGGTCGCTGCGGCCATGCCGTCTACCGAATGCCGGCCCTGGCTGCGCAGCCGCCAGCAGCCGAGGATGGCCCCCGTGCGGCTCTTCCCCGGCGTGGCCAAGGGGGCTTAGCCGGCCCGGTACACGATCCGCCCGGCGACGATCGTCGCTGCTACCGGTGCAGGCGCTCGGCTCGGGTTCAGGGGTTCGGACAACAGGCAGAGGTCGGCCGGCTGCCCGGGCCGGATTATCCTCGGTTGGGCCGGACTCTCTGGCGAACCGGAAAAAAGGGCGACCGCCGGTGGCCAGCGGCACCCTCTCGTCAGGACCGAGCGGGCGGCCTGAGGCGGTACGACGGTCCACGGCCGCTCGCACCGTCAACCAGGGATCGCTCGGTCCGAAGGGCGCATCGGTCCCGGCCGCCACGCTGATGCCCCTCCGAAGCAGCGACCCCAATCGCCACAGGTCCGCCTGGTCGGCGGATTCGACGTCCTGGAGATACCGGTCGCCGCGGCTGCGAACAAAGCCGGGCTGGCTGACCACCGTGAGCCCTAGGCGGCGCAGAGTCGGAAAGAGGTCGGGGCTGATCAGGGCGCCGTGCTCGATCCGGTCTCCGGGGCCGGGGCCCGCTTCCTCCCAGGCGGCCACCGCCAGCGCCACCTGAGCCCGGGTCACGCAGTGAACCGCCACCGACCGGCCGGATTGGTGCGCCCGGCGAAATCCCGCCACCAGCTCCGGCAGCGATGGCAACCGGTCGTCGTCCAGCAGGAACTTGACCGGCCCGAGCGTCGCTCCGTCCAGTCCGGTCGATTCGACGTCAGGGGCCGACATGAGGTGCAGGCGTTGGACAATCGACCCACCAGCCCGGGCCCGGGCCAGGTGGATCAGGTCCTCCCTCGATCGAAGCGGGGTGGCGTCGGTGAATCCGGTCACCCCGGCCGCGGCGGCGAAGGAACTGATCGAGGCCAGGTCCAACCGAGGTGATGGCAGTCGCGAGCGGAGCCATTCGTCCTCGCGCCATATCCGGCCGGTCGGCTGGCCCGCGATCAGCTCCAGCCCTTGGGGGGGGGTCGCGGTCGGCGCCGATGGCGTCCAGGCCGGCGGAATTCAGGACCCACAGGATCCCGCTCCGGTGCTGGATTCGAACCGGGCGAGCGGCGACGAGAGCGTCGATGTCGCGGCGACCAATGTCGCCGGCGATCGACTCGTGATAACCCACGGCCCGAATCCACTGGCCGGCCGGCCGCCTCCTGTCTTCCATCCGCAAGGTGGCCGCGAACTCCGCGGATCCGGTCACCGGCCCCGGCCCCACGTCGATCGAGTCGAGCGCGGCGGCTGAGGCGCGCAGATGGACATGGTGATCGTGCAAGCCGGGCACGAGCTGACCACCGCCGCCGTCGAGCGGCTCCTCTCCGGCAGGCCGGTCTAGGCCGGGTCCCACCTGGGTGATGATTTCGCCGGAGAGCCTGACATCGACCGCCCTGTCGTAGCCGTGCAGTGACACCCGCCGGAGGAGTAGGGACGACGCCGGGGTGGGCACAGGCACAAGTTACGCTCGCTCCGATGGGATCCCGGTGGCCGGCCATCCCCGATATCGACGAACCGATGGTGGTGGTCGACCTCGACGTCCACGGTATCGACGTGCCCGCGTTGGCCACCAGCGTGATCGTCGGGGTCAGCCGGGCCGCTGAACCGCCCAGCTTGGAGGCCGAACGGGTCGATGTGGCCTTGGCCATCGCCACTGATCCGCCTGCCCCATGGGTCCCCTGCGCCGACCTGGACGAGGAGCTCGAGCGGCTTGAGGCCCGTATCCGAGCCTGGCCTGTAGCGGCGGTGACCTTGGCGCAGGTCCTCCGCGCCGGTACCAGCCAGGCCATCCCGAGGGGCCTGCTCATCGAGTCCCTCGCCTATTCGATGCTGCAGAGCGGGCCGGAGTTCCGGGCCTGGCTCGGCGAGCGACCAGCGCGTCGGGCGAAGGCGGTCGAAGAAGACCCGATCCTGATCGCCCGGGAAGGTCCGGTCCTGACCATCACCCTCAACCGGCCCCAGGTTCACAACGCCTACAACGCATTGATGCGCGACCGCCTCTCCGACGCCTTGTCGATAGCCGCGGCCGACCCGACAGTGAATGAAGTCCGCTGGGTGGGCGCCGGTCCCTCCTTTTGCAGCGGAGGAGACCTCTCCGAGTTCGGGACCTTTCCCGATCCCGCCACCGCCCACCTGATCCGCACCACCCGCAGCCCTGCCTACCTGCTGTCCCTTCTCGCCGATCGAGTCAAACCGCACGTCCACGGCTTCTGCGTCGGGTCTGGGATCGAGCTGCCGGCATTCGCCCGCACCGTGATGGCCGACCCCTCGTCCACCTTCCAGCTGCCCGAGATGGCCATGGGGCTCATACCGGGGGCGGGAGGAACAGTGAGCATCACCCGCCGCATCGGGCCGTCCAGGACGGCCTGGTTGGTCCTCACCGGGCAGCCTGTGGACTCGGCCACCGCCCTCGAGTGGGGCCTGGTCGACGGCGTCGCTCCCGTCCGGCCGTGAGTCGAGGGCTGGCGGCCGTCGGGGCCGATGACGCCAGGTCCGCTCTGTACGTCGACCGGTCCAAGCTGGCGGCCGACGTCGGAGTCAGATGCGCGGTCGGGCTGGCGATCCCGCTCGTGGCCGGCCAGGCGAGCGGTCACCCTCTGATCGGTGCCCTGGCCGCCACCGGACCCTGGTCGATGTGCCGGTCCCTAGGACCGTTGCGCCGGAACGGCCAGAGCCAAAGAAGCGGCAGTGACCACGTCGCGGACCGCGGTTGCCAGCTCTTCCCGAACCGGCTCAGGCAGCAGCCCGGCGGCGCTGGTGGCCGCCATTTCGATTCGAACAACGCCGGGCTCGTCGAAGCTGCTCGACCCGCCCACCTTGGCGAAGACGGCGCGGATCGGCCGGTTGTCCTCCAGGACCAGCCCGAACGTGTCGCCCCGATACCCCTGTCGCGCCAGCACCTCGCCGGTCCTGGCGTGCCGCAGCCACATCCTCTGCGCCACCTCATCGAGGCGCTCAGGCTCGACCCCCGCGAGAAGAGGGATGGGTGCGAGCGACCGGCCGCTGACCGATTCGGGCATCGCTAGAGTGGAGGTTAGGTCCTGCCAGACCGGACCGCTCCAGGTCGAAGAAAGCTACTGGGGCGGGCCGCTGCCCAACTGCACGGTCGCCTGGTGGTTGGTGCCAGAGGAGTCGACCCAGCCGACCGCGACCTTGTCACCCGGTGAATAGCGGCTGATGATGGTCGTCAGGTTGGCGGGGGAGCTGACCGTCTTGCCTCCGACGGCCGTGATGGTGTCGCCCCCTGCCAGACCGGCATTCGCTGCAGGGCCTCCCGACACGACGCTGCTGAGGGTGGCGCCCGACTTGGCGCCGGTCGTGTCCACGAGCACGCCGAGAAAGGCCGTCGGCCCGATGTGGACGTCATCCGAAGCCTGTCCGGAACGTATCTGCCCGGCGATGGACAGGGCCTGGTTGATGGGGATGGCGAATCCCTGGTCGTTGTTGGGGTTCTCGAACTGGAACGACGAAGACGCGGCCGTGTCTATGCCGATCACCTCGCCCGACGCGTTGACCAGGGCCCCGCCAGAGTCGCCCGGCTGGATGTTGGCGTTGGTCTGGATGAGACCGGTCAGCTGCTCGCTCGTTCCGTTGCTCTCATCGTCGGCCGTGATCGATTGGTTGAGGGCCGTGACCGTACCGGCGGCGCTGCTGGGCGTCCCGCCCGCTCCACCGGCGTTACCCATGCCGATCACCTCGTCACCTACGGAGACCTTGCTGGAGTTGCCGATGCTGGCCGTCTGCAGTCCCGAAGCGCCCTGCAGCTGAACGATCGCGATGTCGTGGACGCGGTCGTATCCGACCACCGTGCCGGGATAGGTCCGCCCGTTGCCCACGTCGGTGACAGAGACACTGGTGGCACCGGCGATCACGTGGTTGTTGGTCAGGATCACCCCGTTGGACGTCAGCACTATCCCCGTGCCGGCCGCTTCGCCGTGCTCATAGCTGAGGGCCGTGTTGATGTCGACCAGGTCCGGGGCGACCTTGGCGGAGATGGATCCGACGTTGGCCGGCGTGCTGCCACTTGATCCCGAGTTGCCCGAGCTGCCCGAGTTGCCGGAACCCGACCCGGAGTTGCCACCGAAGGGGTTATTGAAGATGCCTCCGCTGTTGTTGCTGCCATTGCCGGTTGACAGGCCCGATGGTTGGGCCGACTTCCACACGCCATGGCCGATCCCAAGCCCGACCAGGACCGCTACGGCAAGGAGAAGGGCGGTGATGGCACCAGGCAGGGTCCGGCGCGGCTGGGGGGAACCGGGATTCTGCCAGGGGTAGTTCCACCCGCCGGGCTGGTTGGTGGGACCGGCCGGGCTGCCGCCCCCCCACCCTGAAGCGCCCCCTGGCGGAGGCGGGTTGGCACCTCCCCACGAGCCCGAACTCGCCCCATAAGGATTGGCCTGGGGTCCGCTCGCCCAGGGTTCGCCCCATCCGTTCGGATCCTGATAGCCGGCTCCCCATCCGCCGTTCTCCTGAGAGCCCGCTGTCCATGCGTTCGGGTCGTGCCAGCCAGGAGGGGAAGCGCCCCAGGCCGGCGGCGGCGGGGCCCATTCGCTCGGCTGGGACCCGGTCGCACCGCTTGCGCCCGCGCCGGCGGGGTTCGGTGCAGGTGGCGCCGATCCGCCGGCGCTTTCACCCGAGGCCGGCGGCGGTGGCATCCAGATGCTATGGTCTGGGCCGGGGTCTCCCGTGGTGCCTTGAGATTCGTTGAAATCGTCCATGATTCCCTCGGACGGCCCGCCTCGGGCCGTATCCACGCCGCCAGTTAACCGGACCTAGCTAAGCATTGTATGAGACAGTGATAAATCGTCGGCTGGGCGGCCGGGCGACCTAAACGCCACCACGCCTAATCCGCCGCTCAGGGGGCAGTTGGGCTCGGGTTGTGCCGGCGTTGCGGACGATGTGACGCCCGGCGTGGATGATGGCGGGATGGCTGTGGAACCCCGCCTCGACGCTTGGCTGTCGGTGCTACACGAGTTGGATGGGACCGACATCCTCCTGACCGACGGCTCCAAGCCCCTGCTGCGTGTTGATGGGAAGCTCATGCCTCTCGAGGAGGCCGAGCCGCTGACGGGCGAAGAGATCGAGGCCATCACCCGTATCCAGATACGGGACCAATACGGGGACCGCCTGCATCTCGGGCGAGAGGTTGACTTTTCTTTCTCCTGGCGAGGTCAGGCCCGGATCCGGGCCAACGCCTTCTATCAGCGCACTCATTGCTCCCTCTCCCTGCGGCGCATCCCGATGCAGATCCCCACTCCGATCGAGCTCGGGCTGCCACCCGCCCTGGCCGGGATCCTCCGGAATCCGAGCGGCCTCATCCTGGTGACCGGACCGACCGGATCCGGTAAGTCCACCTCTATGGCCTCCATGATCGACGTGCTCAACCGCAACCGGGCCTGCCACATCGTCACCGTGGAGGACCCGATCGAGTACCTCCACGTAAACCAGATGGCGGCGGTCAGCCAAAGGGAGGTCGGCACCGACACCGAGTCCTTCGACACCGCCCTCAAGTCGGTCCTGCGCGAGGACCCGGACGTGGTTCTGGTTGGCGAGATGCGCGACCTGGAGAGCATCTCGGCCGCGCTGACCATCGCCGAGACCGGCCACCTGGTGATCACCACCTTGCACACCAATGACTCGGCCCAGGCCATCGACCGCATCATCGACGTGTTCGCCACCGAGCGCCGCAACCAGATTCAGGTCCAGCTGGCCGGCACCCTGCTCGCAGTCCTCTACCAGCGCCTCATCCCGAAGGTCAATGGCGGCCTGGTCGCCGCCTACGAGCTCATGGTGGGTGTGCCTGCCGTGCGCAACCTCGTCCGGGAAGGCAAGACCCGGCAGCTGCGGAACGTGGTGGCGACACACAGAGCAGACGGTATGCAGACACTGGAGAACTCCTTGACCGAGATGGTTCACGAAGGCCTCATCGACTACGACGCGGCCATCGACGCCAGCCTCTATCCGCAGGACATCCCCAGGCCCAAGCCTCGTGCGGCGCGGGTCGAGGGCGCCGCGTGATGCGGAGCGGGCCGGCTCCGTCCCGTTCGGCGCTGCCGTATCAGATTTTGGCCGGGGTCGAGCCCGTCCGAGGGGGCTGGCTGGTGGCGCCAGGGAACCTGCAGGGGATCACCCTGGCGCCGCAGCCCTCATTCGTGCTCGAGTCTCTCGCCGACGTCCTCGACTACCGGCCGTCGTTTACGGTCGTAGCTCTGCACGCTCCGGTCGGCGCACCCGATGAAGCGGGCGAGTGGCGCGAGGCCGACCTGGCCGCTCGGGAGCGCCTGGGCCGGCGCCGGGCCGCCGTGGTCCGGGCCCCATCCCGAGCCGTGCTCGAGGCCAAGACCTTCGAAGAGGCTCACCAGATCGACCCGTCGCTCGACATAGTGCAGTGGCGCTCGCTGGCCAAGGCGACCGAGGCCATCCGCGAGGTGCAGTCGTGGCGGCAGCGGGTGGTGTGGGAAGTCCATCCGGAACTGGCCCTGATGCAGATGAACGACGGGGAGCCGGTGGACTACGGCCGGCGGACCCAGCACGGCCGCAAGGTGCGGCGCGAGCTGCTCATCTCCAAGCTGCCCGGCGCCGAGCGGGTGCTGGCGGAGAGGCCCCAAGGGGTCCGCGAGGACAAGCTCATCGACGCCCTGGCCGACCTGTGGGTGGCCCGGCGGATCATCGCCCGGGCTATAACCCGAATGGCCGAGGACGCCAAGTGGAACGACGACGGCGTCCGTATGGACATCGTCTGCTGATTCAGGCCGGCGGCCGAACCTTCTCGAACATTAAGGGCCGGAGGAACGCCGAAGCGCCGATCCGGGAGTAACGGATCGGCCCTTCGCCGTCCTCGACCCCTGCCACTCTCACGCCATCTGCTGCCCGAGCGCGATCAGGGCGCTGCGCGCTCGCCACTCCGTCGCGCGCCGCCGGGCAGGGTTCCGGCTGCCAAACCGGGAACGGTCGGCGAAGTATTCACCTAATCATGCGCTCCAGGTGGCACGATGTATTTCGTGACGCGAGAGAAAGCGCGTATGAATATCAGCCAACTCCGCGACGAGAGAGTCGTGCCGATAAAGGTTGCGGATGTTGGGATTGCTCGGGAGGCGTCGCGGCGACGCCGGCTCTCGAAGCTGGTCATGGTTATGGTGTTCGTCGGGGTGTGGCTATGGCTCTCGGTCTTCGCCGGCCACCTCCTCGGGCGTCCTCATCTAACTCGCAGCGAGAGCCAGGATCTGCCGTTGGCGGGCATAGTGCTCCTGGTAGGAGCGGTGATGGTGGTCCCGATGCTCGTTTCGGGCCGTTCCCCGCACGTCCGCTACCGGCCCGAGGAGATCGACGTAACCCTCGACGATGTCAAAGGGTCGCCCGTTGTGGTCGAGGAAGCGGTCCGCACTCTCAACCTCTTCCTAGCCCACGCCACCTTCCGTTCTGAAATGGGCGGGACACCCCGGAAGGGCATCCTCTTCGAAGGGCCGCCCGGGACTGGCAAGACCCACCTGGCCAAGGCATTGGCCCACGAGGCGGGGGTGCCGTTTTTCTTCGTGTCGTCGTCGGCCTTCCAGTCCATGTTTTACGGCCAGACCAACCGCAAGATCCGGGCCTTCTTCGCCGAACTGCGTAAAGCGGCACGCAGCGAAGGAGGAGCTATCGGTTTCATAGAGGAGATCGACGCCATCGGGGCGACGCGAGCCGGTCTGGGCCAGGGCGGTGGGCGTGAAGGCATCGCGGGCGTGGTCAACGAGCTCCTCATCCAGCTGCAATCGTTCGACCAGCCGCCCTGGCGGACCCGGTGGTTGAGCGGTGTGGTCGAGATCGTCAACAAGTTCCTGCCGGCGCAGCGCCCCCTACACAAGCCCCGGGTCCCGCCGGCCAATCTGCTGATCATCGGGGCCACCAACCGGGCCTCTGACCTGGACCCGGCGCTGCTCCGACCGGGGCGGTTCGACCGCACCCTGACGTTCGACCTGCCAACCCGGGCCGGCCGGAAGGAGATCCTGGACCACGAGCTGGCCCGGCGTTCGCACGAGCCGGAGGTCGCCGAGCGGACGGACCGGCTGGCCGCCTCGACCTTCGGTTACAGCCCGGCCATGCTGGTCCACCTTCTCGACGAGGCCCTGGTGTGGGCCCTGCGCCGGGGTGCGGCCGCCATGTCGTGGGAAGACGTGCAGACAGCCAAAATGACCGAGGAGATCGGTCTCGCTCAACCGGTGGAGTACACCGAGGCCGAGCGCCGGACCATCGCGACTCACGAAGCCGGCCACGCGACGGTCGCCTGGTTGGTCGGTAAGGCCCGCCGCCTCGAGGTGCTGTCGATCATCAAGCGAGGTGGCGCACTCGGCCTGCTGGCCCACTCCGACGCCGAGGAGCGCTTCACCCAGACCGAGTCCGAGCTGCGTTCCCTGGTCCAGATCTCACTCGGTGGTCTGGTGGCCGAGCAGCTGTTCTTCGGAGAGCGCAGCTCCGGGGCGGCCAGCGACCTCAAGTACGCCACCACCGTCGCTGCCCAGATGGTCGGGAGCATGGGCATGGGCGACACGCTCATCTCCTATGAAGCGGTTCAAGCCGGTGGGTCCAATCTGGTGGCGAAGGTGCTCTCCTCCGACGAAGGGCGCGACGCGGTGGCCGTCCTGCTCGCGGACGCCAGAACCGAAGTGACAGCGCTAATAGAGGGCAGCCGTCACGTGGTGGAAGGCCTTCGTGATGCGCTTCTAGAGGACGACGAGCTGGTGGGGGACGAGATCGCCGCCGTCATCCAGGGCGCTATGGCTCAGCCTGCTTAGTCGCATCCTCCCGCTAGCCTCCGACCTATGCGCACCGTAGTGCTCGGGCCCTGGCCGCCAGAGCTGGACGCGCTGATCGCCCGGCGCCGCTCGCTGGGCCTCGACACTCACGACGAGGTCTGGAAGGGCGAGTATCACATGGCACCGAGTGCGCATTCCTCTCACGGATGGCTCGATGACCAACTGGCTGTCCTGTTGCACCCACTGGCCCAGGCGGCTGGTCTTGGTGGCACCGGCCCGTTCAACCTGGGCGAGCCCGACGACTTCCGGGTACCCGATCGCGGTTTGCACCGGAGCCGTCCGCATGCCGTGTGGATCCCTACCGCGGCCATTGTGGTTGAGATCGAATCGCCTGACGACGAGACGTGGGACAAGATCGACTTCTACGCCAGCCATCGAGTGGATGAACTGCTGATCGTTTCCGCCGAGACTCGCTCGGTCACCTGGCTGGCTCTCGAGGAAGGCCAGTACGAGGAGGTACAAGAAAGTCGACTACTCGGACCGGAGTCCCGGACGCTGGCCGACCGGATCGAGTGGCCCGCGGACGTCTGACCACGTTCCGGATCCGTCCTGGTTTCCCAGGACGGCTGCCTCCGATCCGGAGCGGATGTATCCGCAGCAACCGGCCCGATCAAATCCCGCCCCGGATCTGATCGGGCCGATCCAACTCCTACGGTCTTGACTGCCCTTGCCGTAGCAAGTACATGCTCGCACGCCCCTCCCAAAGGACTATCTCCGGTATCACAACAGCGTCCCAACGTCTTGGCGGTGTCTCAGCCGTTATCGCGCGGTAAGCACAATTGGCGTTGCCGGGTCGGGCCGGATGACCAGGGGTCGACACTTCGAGCTGGCCGGGAACGCGCGGATTGATGGTGATGACGAAGGAGCTGGACATCAGGGAGTCCTTGACGAATGATTCGAGCTCGGCCATGGTCGCCGCCTGCCTGCCATTCAAGGTCTGGAATTCGGAGGCTGCCTCGACGGCGGCTGCGTAGTCCGTACGACAGGCCGCCTGGGCTGCCGCCGACACGTCAGCGGCACCCTTTGCCGGAGAGGCATCGACGCTTGTTTGGTTGGAGCTCACCAATACCCCGATCAGGCCTACACCCAACTCGGAATTGGCGGCTCGATCACGCGTATGCGCAGTTGTCGATTCCGTCTGCCGCCGCATGTGAGCCAGCAGAGACCATGATGTCGCCATAGGTCGAGCCCGGGGTGGTGTCGAATCCGATCGTGTAGCGGGTGTTATTCGGCGTTTCTTTGATCCATGGACCTACCATCGCACCGGTCATGCCCATGGTGGTGCCCTCAAGAGAACTAAACGAAGTGGCGTACGTACCTGTCTGTGCTTTGTAGGTCTCCTGGGCGCTCTCGAGAGTCTTGAAATCAGATTGGCAGGCCGCCGTTGCGCTTTTGTCCGGAAGGTCCTGAACAGCAAAGATGGCGATGCCCGCCAGTATCCCGAGCACCACGATGATGATCAGTATCTCCAAGAGTGAGAACCCTTCATCTGTGCTCTCCTTGCTCCCAAACTGCCCTTTGGGTGGCATAAACCGGTCTCCGTATCCGACGTTGTCAGGGGTGGACAATTACGGACTACAGGATGGCTGACACGTCACAAGAGACTGATTGTGACGGCACAACACTGTCCCAATCCGACCGAGGGCGCTCTACGGAAGAGTCAGTTGCGTCGGAGTTGGTTGCCGCTGGTCCGCCCTGCGTCCCAGTTCTCGTCCGAAGAATGCCCCAGGCTGCGAAGACACCGGCCAGGCCAATCGCGGCACCCAACAGGACGCGGTCCAGCCCGTATTGTCTGGCGATCAGAATCGGTGACCAATTGGTCCAGGGATTCACTTCTCCATTCGTCTCGCCCTGCACGAACGCGCCCGTGGCGAAGAAGGCAACGGAGACCGCCGTGAGGATCCAGGCCCAGACCGACCCTGTCCGTCGCACTCCTTCGGCGCCCGCCCGGACAAGTAGAGGAGCGGCCCACAGGAGCGACTCCAGGCAGGTGCGGTAGCCGATAAAGCCATCACCTCCCGAGTAACGGATCAGCCATAGCTGCGAGATGAGGTAGGCGAGGCCAGCCATAGCGAAGACGCGTTCCATCTTCTGCGAGCTCCGCCATGCAGACCGCAATCCAATTGCAGCCAGGAGAAGGACGGGTGAACAGATGAGAATGCCTCGCTCAGGAGAAACCAGCGTCCCCGCGATGTTGTCCAGAAAGCTGAACGGGCCTACCCCGCTTGTTCCCACATCGGAGTATCCCCCGACGATCGTGAAGTGACCGTAGACGATCCGGTTCCACGCAAGGAACCCGATAAGGCCGGGCAGGGCGGCCACGGCAAAGGTGATTGCTGGGCGCCACCTGCGTTCGAGCCAGAAGATTCCGATGCACATCGCCGCCACACCAACGCCCAGATGGGCGCGGAACAGGATGGCCGCTCCGAACATAAGTCCGGACAGAGCCCAGTTGCGCTTCAGCGCGAACAGCATTCCGGCTGCGATGACGAGCTCGGCGCCGGGGTGCTCCCAGAGCTCTCGCCCCGAAACCGTCCAATTCGATGTCGCAAAGGCGAACAGCAAGGTGCCTGCGAACGCCACGGCTCGAGTTTGAAGCCGAAGGAGGACCTTGTATAGAAGCGCGCACGCTCCCGCCGCCGCCAGGGCTGCCGTCAGAGTGGCGGGCACGGGACTGTACTTTGCGCCAGCTATTGCGTAGAACGGCGCCGCCAACAGGACGGCGCCAGGGAAGCGATTCGAGACCAGGGCCCCGTGTGCGCCGGAGACCACCCAGATCGGACTCGGGTTCTCCTGGGCCAGGGGTACGAAGTGCAGGTTGACGGTGTGGTGAACCGCCAAAGCCCACGACGCTATGGCCGCGGTCATGGTGTCCCTGGATTGGTTCCCGCCGTACGTACCCGTGGCGATGTAGACGATCGCTACGCCGACGAATACTGCGATCGGACCGGGAGGCTTATTGAAAAGGTTTCGTACCTTCACAGGCTTCTCCTCTGCTCCGGAGGCGGTTCTCGATCATAGGGATTTCTTCGATAAACGAATCGGGGGCGCCCACAATTTGAGCGCCCCCGACAACTCGCTTCTACTGACGCCGCCTCTTAGGAAAGACCGCCGCAACCAGTGATCCCGCCGGCCTGTGTCGTGCCGCTTCCGGAGAGGGTGTAGTTCGTTCCACTGACCGCGTAGTTGAGGTGGAAGTGCGCGTTGTCAGCGGTAGCCACCGGAAGGGAGTCCTTGAGCCAGGGACCGAAGGTTCCGTTAGGCCCGGTGGCCGTGGTCGTCAGCGCCGCCAGGCTGGTCGGATAGGTGCCCATCTGAGCCTTGTATGACTCAAGTGCCGTTTCCGCCGTCTTGTAGTCGGACTGACACGCCGCGGAGGCGCTCTGACCGCTGAGGTTTTGCACAGCGAAGACCACGATGGCGGCCAGAATACCGAGAATGACGATAACGATAAGGAGTTCGATGAGGGTGAAGCCTCCCTCTTCGCCCCTACTCGCACGGCGCTGGCGCAGCCGCTCGAGGGATGCTTGCATCTGCTCTCTCTTTCTAGTTGCGGGGAAGGCCCCCTCTGGGGACCTTGGATGAGGATCTCAGATTGATCTCACCTCGCTCACTCATCCTGCCCAACGCTTACCCAACGACGTGGTTGGTTACGGCTCAGTTATTACCCGTCTCGACGATCCAGGAGTTGATGGTCATGGCGGTGCCGCAGGTTGACGTTTCCTCGCCGGGAGTGCAGATTGGTTCAGTTCCATTTCCGGGCGGATAGTCGTTGTAATAGACCTGGGCCTGAACGATGGCGTCGCTGCTCGAACACGACGTCGAGGTGCAGGCATAGAAGTTGATGGCACGCGTCACCGAACCGGCATTGGGTGGGGTTTGGTAAGTGCAATCCACGTAAATCGTCTTCTTGTTGATCATTACCGATCCCCCGGGTAAGCACGAGGTCGGTGTAGTGGTATAGCTCTGGCCTGAATATCGGACGCTCTGGGCAGCCAGGGTGGTCGCTCCATCGGCCGCATACTCGAGTGACCGCTGGCCAGCCAAATTGTTCGAGTTGACAAGATCATCAGAAGTCGCCGTAGCCAGAGCGATGAGTACGAGGCCAATAGCAAGAAGAAAGACCAGCACGAGGATCAGAGCGACGCCGGCATCGGATTCATTCTTGTCGGTTCCGATCTCCAACGCTTTATTCCTAGCTTCGCTCTTCGTCGATCCGATTCTCATGAGACGGACACCGTGACTGTGATGCTCGCCGATCCGTAGGCGTTGGTGGCGGTGACCGTGATGACGTACGTACCCCGATCCTGCCGCCGAGGGTTGCCCGACAGGACTCCCGTCGTGGTGTTGAAGGTTATGCGACCGCTTGCCGGAAGAGCCCCGCTCGTGATGGCCAGCGTCGGGGCCCCCGTAGTCGTGTAGCTGTAGGACGAGTTCGTCCCCGAGGTGAAGGTGACGGACGTCGGTCCCGTGATGGTCGGTGGCTGCCCGATTCCGAGGGTGAACTTCTGGGTGCCCGTGCCTATCGGGTTGGTGGCGTTGAGGCAGATGGTGTAGCTGCCTTGAGGAGCGCCGGCGGTTGCTTTGATGGTGGCGGTGCCGTTGCCGTTGTCGGTGAGGGTGATGCTGCCGGGCAGGTTGGAGGCGTTGCATCCGACGAATCCGTTGGTGATGGCGGGGGCGGGGGAGCCGCTCGTCGTCACCGTGAAGCTGCCACCAAGACCCGGAGCGAAGTCCGCGCTGTTGGCACTGGTGATGACAGGGACGGTTCCGATCGTCAGTGTGAAGGTCTGGGTGCCGGTGCCGATGGGGTTGGTGGCGTTGAGGCAGATGGTGTAGGTGCCCTGGGGGGAGGTGTTGGTGGCTTTGATGGTGGCGGTTCCGTTGCCGTTGTCGGTGAGGGTGATGCTGCCGGGCAGGTTGGAGGCGTTGCATCCGAAGTACCCGTTGGTGACGGCCGGGGCGGGAAATCCGGTGGTGGTGACGGTAAATGTGCCACCGGTTCCTGTCCTAAAGCCGACATTGTTGGCACTGGTGATGACAGGGACGGTTCCGATCGTCAGTGTGAAGGTCTGGGTGCCGGTGCCGATGGGGTTGGTGGCGTTGAGGCAGATGGTGTAGGTGCCCTGGGGGGCGGTGTTGGTGGCTTTGATGGTGGCGGTTCCGTTGCCGTTGTCGGTGAGGGTGATGCTGCCGGGCAGGTTGGAGGCGTTGCAGGTGCCGAATCCGTTGGTGATGGACATCGGGAGCGTGCCGGTAGTGGTAACGGTGAAGGTGCTCGTAGTCCCGGCTTTGAAGCCGGCGCTCGGGGCGCTGGTTATAGCCGGGATCGTGCCGATGTAGAGCTTGAAGGTCTGCGTTGCCGAGTTGGTCTGGGGATTGCCCGGGTCAGGGTTGGTGTTGGTGGCGTTGAGGCAGATGGTGTAGGTGCCTTGGGGGGCGGCGTTGGTGGCTTTGATGGTGGCGGTGCCGTTGCCGTTGTCGGTCAGGGTGATGCTGCCGGGCAGGTTGGAGGCGTTACAGCCGGCGAAACCGTTCGTGATGGACGGGGTCGGGTATCCCGTGGTGGTCACGGTGAACGTGCCGCCACTTCCGGTCTTGAAGCCCACGCTGCTGGCGCTGGTGATGGCGGGCTTCTGATAGACGACGGCGGTGAATTGCTCGCTGGTTTGGTTGTTGGCGTTTTTGGCGGTGATGGTGAAGGTGTATGAGCCTCCCGAAGTCGGAGTTCCGTTCAGTAGGCCGCTTGTGCTGAGGCTGAGACCGGGCGGCAATGTTCCGCTCGACACGAACACGGGAGCTGGATATCCGTAGTAGACGATCTGGAAGTTCGCGGGCGTGCCGGCCACAAAGTAGCCCTGGGCCGAGACGAGCACCGGGGCGGTGGTACCGGGGTTGGACACGGCGAAAGAGAGGCTGCTCGTGGTGTGATCCTGAGCCACTGCCGTTACCGTTAGTAGCTGGATCCCGGTCTTATCCGACGGCTGGCATCCGTTGCCGGGGACGAAGGCTGCTCCGTTCCACCACTGGACCGAGCTGATGGAGAGGCTGTAGTCGGATAAGGATGACAGTATGGTCGAAGGAGCCCCCCCTGTCACCGAGAAGCCGCCCGAGGAGGTCTCAGTGCGGTTCGCACTATCGGTGACTGTGACCGGATAACTCGTGCCCGCCGTCAGGCCCGCGGGGACATTGAATGTCAATGTCACGTTGCCATTGGCATCGACGGTTGTTGGATAGGTCGACGTGACGGCGGCCTGCGCCGAGCCCACCATCACAGAATGAACGGTGGCGCCTGGCGTCAGTCCCGTTCCAAATACCGTGGTAGAAGTTCCAGCTGGACCACTCGAGGGGGTTGGTGTACTCAGGATTTGGTACGTATTAGTTGTGGCGCACTCTACGAACTGCGGTCCGGATCCGTTGGGAGCGGACACGAGCGGCTGCATCTGGATCTCGTACTTGGCCGAGTCGGCGAAACTCTTTAGAATGGAATCGAGGCTGGTCAGACTTCGATGTTCTACGGAGCCCGCGGTCGAAGCGATGAGCGCGCCGAGCAGAGCCGCCACCGTGATGGCAAGGATCACCATGGCGATAAGCAGCTCGACCAAGGTGTCGCCACGATCGGCCTCGCCGGTGGTCTCCTTCCACCGCTGGACCCAAGCGTTTATCACGGGATCTGCGCTACGCCGTTGCCGTCGCATGCGAATGTTTTTGCTATGACTGCCTCGGCGTTATAGCTGCCGTTACCCCCTCCGCCCACCTGGGCCCCGGGGGCGTAGATCGTTCCGCTGATCAGATGGGCTAGGCCGTTGCCGGCGACCCAGACCGGATTGGTGTCCGTCGCGGCCTGCCAGATCACCATATCCTTCGCGGGGGGTGAAGCGAGCGGGTTGAGCGTCAAGCTCCCGTTTCCCGTTATCGAGACCTGGCCTCCTGCCACGTAGAAGAGAACTCCACCAGGTGCGCTGCTCACAGAGGCGTTGCCCGATGTGCTGATGCCGTTCTCGAATATGTATGTGCCGGTGGCGAAAACGTTCGTGGAGTTCCCGCTTAGAGTCAGCTGACTGGCATAGACGCCGGGGTGGTAGGTCGTGGTTCCGCCGCTCGTAGTGGGGGGTGCGGCAGTGGATCCAGTGGGTGCCGTCAGGCTTGCGTATGGATCTGAGACGCTGGAGCCTCCGCCCGTTGCCTGCGGGCTATAGCTGGCGTTTCCACTGGTAGCAATAGTTCCGCCTGTCAGCAGGTCGATCAGCGTAGCGCTCAGCGACGCGTTGCCAGACAGTTGGGCGGCGCCGTGGGAGGCCGAGTCGATGTAGGCGGTGCCGCCCACGTTGACCTGGCCGTTGCCGTCGCAGGTGAGGAGGGTACCCGTGCCAGACCCCGCCCCGAGCAAGAGCAGGGGATACGGCGGGAATGGGGACGCTGGGGTGCCGCCGGGCGTCAGCCCCTCGCTGAACGGGGATGAGACCCGCGGGACTCCGAGAAGATCGAAAGAATATGAGCTGGCCGATTCTGCTGCGGCCAGCGTTATGCCCGAGATACCGTCAGTTGACGTCCAGCCCGCCGCTGCCGCCGTGGCGTCGTCCGAAGGCGCAACCGTTGTCTGTATCCCGGTGGCGGTGAGACCGAAGGCGACCTTCGCCGAGCTGGAAGGCGTGCTCGAACCGGTGGGACAGTAGACGCGCCAGAGGTCCCCGGTACTGGGATTGTCCCAGTAAGCGACGTTGGCTCCTCCAAGCGCAGTCGTGCCCCCCCAGTTCAGGGCGAGCTCGAAAGTCATGCCCGACGTCACCGGCGACTCGGTTCCGCACGGCGCCGGTTGAGATGCCCCGGCGAAGGTGGTGACGAAAGCAGCGCTTTGCACATCACGTTCGTAGAAAGCCGACGTGACCTCGGCGCTGGCCGAATCGGACAACCGACCCGATACGCCGTTCTGGCTTTTGAGGCTGGTGACGACGACGTCAGCGATGGCACCGATGATTACGGGCATGATGACGAGCACGACCAGGAGTTCAACCAGCGTGAATCCGGCCTCGTCGCGCCCCGCAGCGCGCTTCCTCAACCGAGCACTGCTACGCCTCATGTCACCTGAACTTGGTGGTATATCCCGTACATGGCGGACACGAGAGCGATAGCGACGAAACCGACTATCAAACCCACACCGATGATCACGGCCGGTTCGATGAAAGTCGTGAAGCGCTTGATGCGATAATCCAGCTCGCGATCGAGATAGTTAGCGGCCGACTGAAGCTGGTCGTCGAGGTTTCCGGTGCTTTCGCCGACCGCGAACATCTGGCGAGCGGCGCCCGGAAACAGACCGGTATCCGCCAATGGTCCCGCCAGTCCCTCGCCGCGCAGCATGGCGGCGCGGGCGCTGGTCAGCCCTTTCCGGAACACGGTGTTGTTCGTAGCCGCGGTCGTTACCGCCAGTGCCTCCGGTAGCGGGACCCCGGCCACTGTCATTGAGGCCAGCAGCCGGCAGAAGCGTTCGATGATAGCGGTATGGATCAGATTTCCCACGACGGGAATCTTGAGCAGGAGTCTGTCACGGATCTCTCTGCCTTTTTCGGTATGTAAGGCGAAGAGCGAAAGGATGCCGAACGCCACTATGACGCCGCCGGCCAGCAGGCCCCAAGCTGTGATCCATCTTGCGATGTCCAGGAGCATTCGAGTTGGCAGCGGCAGTTTGGCGTTGAGCGACGTGAAGAATGACCGGAATTTCGGCAGAACGTACACCACCAGGACGATGGAAACGACGAGGGCCAGGACCGCCACGACCGACGGATACGCCAGAGCCGACTTGACCTTGTGCTCAGTCTCGATCTCCCGCTCCAGGTAGCCGGAGAGTTGGTCCATTACCTCGTCGAGATTTCCGGTCAACTCAGCAGATCGAAGTACCTCGACTGAATAGCCCGGGAACAACTCCGGATGCTCCGCCGCCGCCTCGGAGAAGCGAGCCCCCCCTTCCAGGGAAGTTCGCATGCCTTCCAGCGCCGACCGCATGAGCTTGTCGCTCGTCTCGTCCGCGAGAACCACCAACGCCTCCAGGACCGATACTCCCGAGCGGAGGAAGACGGCTAACTGGCTGCAGAGGTGCATCAGCTCGCGCTTCTTGACCGTCCTGGGGGTGATCTCGAATTGCAGGAAGCTCTTCCTCTCGCTGATGGAGATGGGCTGCAACTGGCGGTCCATCAGCTTGGCGCGCACGTCGTTGATGGCGGGAGACGATGCAGTGCCTGTCACCACAGATCCGTCGGCCGCCGCCGCGGTGAATCGATACCTTGGCACCTCTAAACCTTCCCGTTTCTCACAGCGCGTAGATGCTGCGGATCACTTCAGAGATAGTCGTGACATCCTGCTCGACGAGAGCCAGACCCTCGGTTCTCAGGGTTCGCATGCCTTGCTTCATAGCTACGCGGCGCAGTTCGTCCTGAGTCGCCCAACCGACAAGGAGCCGGCGGATCTCGGGTGTCATGTGGAGGAACTCGTACACGCCGATACGATCCTGGTACCCGGTATTGGCGCATATGTGGCAGCCGGTACCGCGCAGGAACACTTCTTTGCTGGTGCCACCGCTTTCTTGGTAGAAGGCCATCTCTTCGGGGGTCGGCTGGTACGGAGCGGCGCAGGCCTGGCAGATCCGGCGGACCAGGCGCTGGCTTACGACGCCCAAGATCGAGGAAGAGAGGAGGAAGGCTTCGATGCCCATGTCCAGGAAGCGGTGCAAGGCCGCCACAGAGTCGGTGGCGTGCAAGGACGTCATGACGAAGTGGCCGGTGAGCGCGGCCTGGACCGCAATCCTGGCGGTGTCCTGATCGCGAATCTCGCCGACCAGGATGACATCGGGGTCCTGGCGCAGGATGGCCCGCAGGCCGTCGGCGAAGGTGATGCCCGCAACATCGTTGGTCTGAATCTGGTTGATCGAGGGGAATACGTACTCGACCGGATCCTCGATAGTCACGATATTGCGAGACCGCTCGTCGATCTCCGTGAGAGTGGCGTACAGGGTGGTGGTCTTGCCGCTTCCCGTCGGTCCGGCGCACAGCACCATCCCGAACGGGGATCGAACCATCTTCGAGTACTCGAAATGAGTGTCATTCGGCATACCGAGCTCGCCCAGTCGGAAGAGGGATCGGCTCTTGTCGAGGATCCTCATCACGCACTTCTCGCCCCAGACTGTTGCCATGGTGGATACGCGCACGTCGATATCTCGGCCATCGACCGCGGTGGCAAACTGACCGTCCTGGGCCTTGCGCCGCTCCACGATGTTCATGCCGGCCAGGATCTTGATGCGGCTGACCAGCGGGGCCGACATCGCCATAGGCAGGCTGACCACGTCATTCAGCGCACCGTCGATCCGGAACCGGACCCGCATCTGCTCGTCACTCGGTTCCAGGTGGATGTCCGAAGCCCGGTCGCGCAGCGCCTGAGTGACGAACATGGTCACGACCTTGGCTACCGGAGAATCGGCGGTGATGGCCTCCTCTTTGGCCTTGATCCCGGCGGAGCGCGGCCCCTCTGCGGCGGTGTAGGCGCGGACCAGTCGTTCGACGTCGCCCAGGGCCTGATACGAGCGGTCGATGGCCTGGCGCGCCGCGCTCGGTGGCACGGCCAGGACCTGCACTGGCCCGCCGATAGCCTCGCTCAGCACCGTGTCGATGCCCGGTCGCAGATCTCCGACGACCACGTCGACGACCCCGTCAACATCGCGGAGGGGCAGAGCGCAATACTTCCGCGCCATCTGCTCGCTCAGCCGGCTGGAGAGGTTGGGATCGGGGGCGTTCCGGCTCAGATCGATCGTGCCGACGCCGAACTGATCGGCCAGCGTCTTGGTCAGCTGCCGTTCGTCGACGGCGTTCATGCTCAGCAGGATCTCGCCTAAGCGCAGACCTGCGTCTGGTTGCCGGCTCAGGGAATCGGCCAGCTGCTGGGGTTGGATGAGACCCCGCTCTACGAGCATGTCCCCGATGAGCTGCCAAGCCGACGAGGATCCGCCGTGCGACCCCCGCGGAATCAGGTCCGCCGGCGCCGGGGGATCCTCCTGAAACCGGGATATGGGGGGCGGAGGAGGTGGGGGCGGCGGGGTCGACCTGAAGCCTGCCTCGGATTCCCACCGGTCCCAGTCCGGCTCGTCCAGAGCGGCGTCCACCAAGGTCTTGGTCGGTGTGCTGGCCTGTGCCGTGTCGGCACCGGGGTCGAGATTCCGCCAGACGTGCTCTGGCGCAGGGGCTTCGTCACCCGGCCGAAAGTGGGCGCCCTGGGGCCGGCGATCGAAGCGGAGCGACGGATCGTTGTCGAACAAGGAGTTT
The DNA here is from genome assembly GCA_963851245.1 of uncultured Acidimicrobiaceae bacterium. Lineage (GTDB taxonomy): Bacteria > Actinomycetota > Acidimicrobiia > Acidimicrobiales > Palsa-688 > CAWKOH01. Next base: position 371,685 of record CAWKOH010000003.1, read on the forward strand.
GACCGATCCTGGTCTTCGCCCTTTTCGTCGCCCCGTCCGAAGAACCGTGCCATCATGCGCGCCTCCTGACCGCGTCGTCGCAAGCGGAAACGATGTCACTGGCCGGCGGCACCGCCTCTGCCCACGGGGCGAAACCCGATACTTCGCTGATCCCGGCCATTACGAGTGGGAGTCCGTCCCTGAGCCCGCAGATCGCACCCATCTCGTGGATGGTGGGTTGGACCCCGGGCCGGGTCCTGATATTGACCACCACGTCGACCTGGTGCTGATTGAGCGGGCAACCCCGCCCGGGAATGAGGGCGTTGCAGGGGAACGGTGCATCTGTGCTCTCGGAGCACCGGTGGACGACCCGCCCGGCGGCATTGAGCTGCGAGGTGGCATCGTTGATCGCCCAATCGTCGCGTCCGACGACCAGGACTTCGGCCGCGAGGGTTGCGTCAGCACGGCCCTCGCGCTCCAGTCCAGCCAGGTCAATCGGATTCACGGATCGAGTTTCCTATAGGACACTCACGCCGCACCCATGGCGGTAACAACAGCGGCACAACTCGCGGCGCTAGTCTGTCGCCCGCTCATGGTCACGCCCCAAGATGCCCGGATTCTCGTCGTCGATGACGATGAGCAGCTGAGTTCCCTGCTGGTACTGGTCCTCGAAGGGGACGGGTATCCGGTGGTCGAAGCCCGAAGCGCGGCCGGGGCCATCGCGGAGGTCGAAAAGGGCTCCGTGGACCTGGTCGTGCTGGATATTTCTCTCGGTGAGGATGACGGCCGCCTGGTGCTGGGCAAGATCCGGGAGATGGGGGATCTGCCCGTCATATTCATCAGTGGCAAATCGGACATTGCGGACCGGGTCCTGGGTCTTCGCCTGGGCGCTGATGACTACCTGGCCAAGCCGTTCTCACCGGTCGAACTGGTCGCTCGAGTCGAGTCGGTGCTCCGGCGGAGCGGGGGACGCGGGTCCGGGCCGGCGGCCAAGGACGGGCAGGCCGAGGATTCGAGCAAGGGCCTGAAAGTCAACGAGATCACCCGGGAGGTAAGGGTCGAAGGCCAGCCGGTCAGCCTCACGGCCAAAGAGTTCGACCTCCTGGCCTTCCTGGTCCGTTCCCCCCGCCAGGTGTTCAGCCGCGGTCAGCTGCTCGAACACGTGTGGGCCTCCCGGCCTGAGTGGCAGGACGAAGCCACCGTAACCGAGCACGTGCGGCGGGTCCGGCACAAGGTCGAGCACGATCCCGAGCACCCGCGGTGGATCACGACAGTCCGGGGAGTCGGTTACCGGTACGAGCCGTAGATGACGCGCTGAAGGCGGCTCGCTCTCGGTGCCAGTTTATACTCTCGGTGCCAGAATAGCGCCGAAAAGTAGCGTAATGACACCGAGATGACGGAATGGCACCAAGATTGCGTTCGAAGAGTCCGCCGGATCGCCGCGGTGGCCACATCCGCCGGCCGCCGGCGGCGCCAAGCAGAAACCTACTTACGCGCCACGTACACCCGCGAGGCGATGAGCTCCGCCACCCGCAGCCGGAGGGCGTCGGGGCGGTAGGGCTTGCGAAGGACCTGGTCGCCCTGGCGCGGCATCCGGGGCCCGGTGGCGCCGGAATGCCCGGTCATGTAGAGCACCTGCAGGGCGGGCTCGGACTCCCGGGCCTTGGCCACCAGCTCGATGCCCGAGATACCGGGCAGCATGATGTCGGTCACGAGCGTGTCGAAGGGCCCCTCGGCGGCCAGGATCTCCAGAGCCGACTCGGCCGAGTCGGTCGACGATCACCTCCAGCCCGATACCGGTGAGGGTCTCGGCGGCCATGTCCTTCAGGTCCAGGTCGTCCTCGACCAGGAGGATCCGTCCCGTGATGGTCTTGCCAGGCGGCCAGATCTCGCCGCCCTCGGATCCGCTGCTGAGCATGGCGTCGCGGGCTACCGGCAGCCAGATGCGGATCGTCGTGCCCTTCCCCGGTTGTCGAGTCGATCCGGAGTTGCCCGCCCCGCTCCTTGACCAGGCCGTACACGGTCGGCAGCCCGAGGCCCGATCCGTGACCCCGTTCCTTGGTGGTGAAGAACGGCTCCAGGCATCGCTCGAGCACGTCCGGATCCATGCCGGGACCGTCGTCGGCCACCGTCAGGAGAGCCAGCGGCCCGGGCGGCAGGTCGAAGAGCCGACGGTCGTCGGGGGTGGGTACGTCCATCTGGACCGATACGTCGACGCTTCCCGTGCCGTCCATGGCGTCGCACGCGTTGATGACCAGATTGACGACGATCTGCTCCATCTCGCTGGGGTCTAGTCGAACCTTGATGACGTTCTGCGAGCTGCGGATCCGGAGATTCACCTGCGGACCCGACCATGCGGGCCAGGACTGCGTCCAGTCCGCTCGACTTCCCGGCCCAGATCGATGACCACCCCGCTGTCGACCTTCTGACGGGTCATGTCCAGCATCTGCTGGGTCAGGGTGGCGGCCCGGCTTGGACGCACCCTCGATGTTGTCGATCAGTGTCTGCTGCTTCACGTCGGCAGTGCCTCGCCGGAGCAGTTCGGCGTAGCCGATGATCAGGGTAAGCAGGTTGTTGAAGTCGTGGGCCACCCGGCCGGCGACCTGACCCATGGCCTCCAGCCGCTGGGCCTGGACCAGGGCCCGCTCGGCTCGCCGGATCTCGCTCAGGTCCACGCCGGCCACCAGCACGGACAGTTTGTCGTCGGCCGAGATGGCCGGCATGGGAGCACCCGACAGCGAAAGGTCCCGTGAATCGAAGCTCACGGGCCCGGTTCACGACCGACCCGGTGCTCAGCACCGTCTCGGTCAGTTCGGCCAGCGGTCCGACGAGACCGCTCGGGAGGTAGCCACTCCGTCCGGTCGTCGGTGCCCCAGCCGAACAGCTCGAGCGCGGCCCGGTTGGCCATGGTCACCGTGCCGTCGGCCTGCAAGGCCGATCAGGGCCACCGGCGACGCTTCGACCACGGCCCGCAGCCGGGCCTCGTGGACGAGGGCGGCCTCGGTTCCGAGGGCCCGTTCGAAGGCCACCGGGATCAGCGACGCCAGCGAGCTCAGCACCAGCTCCTCGTCGGCCGAGAAGTCCTCGCCGACGAACACCACCAGGGCGGCCTGCTGCCACGGGTCGCTGCTGGGCAGGGGGTAGGCGACCCAGCCGCGCCCCGCGCCGGCCGGCGGTTGGCCACCGACTCGAAGGCCGTCTCGGCCACGGCCAGTTTGATCTGCGCCGGCCTGGGCGGAGACCACCGTCCCGTCCGCCATCGACCAGCGGGCGATGGCCCCGTCCGCTTCCTGGATCACGCACGCCTCGACGCAGGCAATGTCCAGTACGGCCTGGGTGGTGGCCGCACCGGCCAGGTTGGTGGCGGCTGTGGCCAGCCGGCGCAGTCGGCGCACGGTACGGCTCTGGTCCCGGACCGACGCCTGCATCTCCCGGTGGAGCATGACCCGCTGGATGGCCGTGCCCAGGCGGCTGCTGAGCTCCGACCCGATGCGCAGGGCCGAGGGGCGGAAACCGCGCCGGTACGCCCCGGTGGCGGCGACAAACCAGCCAAGTGTCAGGCCGCCGCCGGTGATGGGTGCCACCATGAGCGACTGGGCCCCGAATCGCTCCCGGACGTGACGGTCGCTGTCGGTCTCCTCCGAGGTGGGCGAAGGTGAGCACCGGCCCGCCGGTCGGGCGCCACCTGCCGGCCGATCGGGACCCAGCTCGTCGGGAAGATGCAGGCCGCTCGTCCGGGCGGATCGGAAGGCCGCGGTGCGCGATCTCGCCGTCGGGGCCGATGACCTCTATGGCGCACATGTCGGCGAAATCGGGGACGCAGGCGTCAGCGACCTGGAGCACGGCGTGGTCGTAGTCCTCCAGGGTGGCGTCCAGGATCCGGCTGGTGGACGCCAGCAACTCCAGTCGCTGCAGCGCCTCGCGCTCGCCCAGGATGGCGATGTCTGCGGCGCTTAAACCGGACCGTTCCTCTCCTGGGTTACCCATTACGCAACCACCTCAAGTAACACTGGCCGCCGGGCCATCCCGAGGGAGGCGCGCCCCGGGCAGGATAGCCAATTTCCCGCGCCCGATCCCACGGGCGGGCCGGCGTCTCGTCCATGCGGTCGAGCGTCGGCGAGCCGGAGGCGAAGGTGGCCTTCGTCAAGTACTAACTCCGCTTCTTCCTTCGGGGGCAGCGCCGGTCGCCGCCGGCGGCCCGGCGCTTGGATGACATCTGATGGGTCTCGTCCATCGGACTGTATCGGCACCTGGCGCGGCCAACTTTACAGGCTCCCGGTGACAGCGAAAACGGCGAGCCGATGTCTCGGCAATGCCGCCGGGCTGGCGCCCACCACCCTCAGGTCGCGATGGCCTGCTGCCGACCATGGTGGGGTGGATTGTGAGGTTTGCGGCGGCGCCGGACACTCGGCGGCGGAGTGCTCGGGGAAGCCCGCGGCACTCATGGACTTCCTGCCGCGACTTCCGGTCGGGCGGCACCTCCTCCGAATCGGACTGGAAGCCTTCTGGTGAGGTCGTTTTGGGACTCCACGATCTGTCACTGACGGCGGCCGCGGTGCTGAACGACACTGGGCCGTCCCTGGCGAGCACTGTGCCGTCCCCGGCGAGCCCTGGACCGCCCCTGGAGGTCTCAGAGCTGCCCCCTGCCAGCGATGATGACGCCGGGGAGCCTGACCGTGAGTGGGCTATTGAGGACGACGCGGCATCGAACGGTTCGGTTCGTCCGTCCTACAGCCGGCCCTTCCCGGCCGCGGAGCCACGAGTGCATTCTTCTCGCAGCGCCTGGGCCTCGCCGGCCAGACCGGCTCCCGCCGGCTGGGGTCATCACGACGCCTGGTCCGGGGTCCGCACGCCCAGGCCCAGGAGGTCCAGAAGGTGGAGCCCGGCCACCATCGCTGCCGCTGTCGTGGCCGTATTCTCCCTGCTGGCTGGCGGAGCGATCTACCTGGTACGCCATCAAAGCGCCCCTTATCCATCGGCATGGGACCCGCGTGTGGCCCCGGTCGCCTCCTTCGTCCCGAGCGTTCGGGGTCTGACCTGGAAGCACCCCGTAAAGGTGAGCTTTCTGACCACGGGTCAGTTCGAGTCCTGGCTAGCCGCCGAAACCATCCGCCCGGGCAGCGGCGGTCCGACCGGTCAACAGCAGATCGAGATCGCTCGGGCCTTCGGCCTGACATGGGGCGAGGTCGACCCGTCGGCGCTGACGGCACCGTCCGGAGTGCCCACCCCGGCGGCCGCCTACGACCCGTCCAGAAAGACGGTGTACGTGAACGGGCCGGTAGTTACCCCGTTCGTGAAGGCCGAGCTGGCCTATGCCCTGACGAACGCGCTCGAGGATCAGTACTTCAACCTCCGTCACATGACCTCCGGATCCGCAGACGACGAGGCGGCGGCATCCGCCCTCGTGGCGGGCGAAGCCGACCTGGTCGAGCAGGCCTACATACGGACCATGCCGGCAGCCCAGCAAGCCCAGTTCCAGCGGGAGTACCAGCAAGAGGCCGCCGCCGCTCGTCGTGTGGCCGCCACCCTGCCCCCCTTTGTGTCCGATAGTGCCGAGTTCCCTGACTCCTTCGGGCTCACCCTGGTCGAAGCGTTGTACGCCCAGGGCGGGAACGCCGAAGTCGACGAGGCTTTCCGGAATCCCCCGAGGCTGGACGGCGAGGTGGTGAATCCGGCCACGTACCAGCCCGGCATTCCGGCTTCGAAGGTCGGGGCGCCGGCAGTGCCCGCCGGCGCTACGACGATCCTGTCCGGCGAGGGCTTCGGAGAGTTGCCGTTGGTGGAGACGCTCGGCTACGAGATCGGCTTTAGTGCTGCCTGGCGAGCGGTGGCCGGCTGGACCGGCGACCGATTCGTGGCCTTCGCCTCCGCTGGCCGCACCTGCGCGGCGCTGTCCGTGCTGACGGACAATGCCGGCGACGCCGGCGCTCTGGCCTCAGCCGGTTCGGCCTGGTCCAGCCATATCCCGGGGGCGACGGTCACCGAAACGGGCCTCACGGTGAACTTCCGGACCTGCGATCCAGGCCCGACCTGGCGACCCGCTCAAGGGGGAGAGGACTCTTACCGGTTCCTCGCGGCTCGGGCTGGGTTCATAGCCAGCTTCATCTCGGGCGATCACTTTGACGCAGATGGGGCTACCTGCGTGGCGGATGAGTTGATGGTGAGGCTGGGACCCCAACAACTGCTGGCGGACTCCGAACTGACTAACCCGAACAGCGCCAGCGGGCGGACGCTCCAAGCGGTTATCCGGCAGGCGATACCCGAGTGCGGCATTGCAGCTTCTACCGCGACCGGATGAGGCCGGCGGTCAGTTACGAGGCAGGTCGCGGAAAGGCGTGACCTTGTCGTTGTTCGGCTCCTTGGGCAGACCGAGCACCCGTTCGCCGATGATGTTGTGCTGAATCTCGTCGGTCCCGCCGTATATCTGAGGCGCCTGGGCGAACAGGGCCATCTCCGTCACCATCGACGCCAGCGGGCCGCCGGCCAGTCCGGCCAGGGTCTCGCTGCTCGTGGCGTCGTAGCCGTGCAGGGTCCCCGCGCGGGCCCAGCAAGCGGAGGCCCAGGTCGCGCGACAGGCGCAGGATGATGCTCATCGAGAGCTTGGCGATATTGCCGGCGCCGGGGATATCGCTCCCGACGGCCCGCAAAGCCCTTGAGCGCAGCCCCTGAAAGCGGCCGATCTCGGTGAGGGTGTACAGACGGGCCAGATCCTGGCGAACCAGAGGGTCGTTGCTGGCGCCCACCTGTCGGGCCAGGGTCTGGAGCAGGCGGGCCGTGCCGAGCGTTCCGCCCGGCCCGCCGGCCCCCCCGCGAACCCGGCTCCCCGCCATGTCCCCGGCTCGGCGGCTCAGGTCACCGGCGATGCTTCCGGGCGCGGCCGGGCTGACGGCTGCCGACCCTCCGCCCGCGCCTAAGCCGGCACGCTCGAATGCGAGGGTGGTGTTGGCGACGGCCCATCCGTTGTTGACGCCCCCGATGATGGCGGTGTCGCTTACCCGGGCTTCGCTTATGAACACCTCGTTGAACAAGGCCCGGCCTGTCATCTCCCGGAGTGGCCTGACCTCGACCCCCGGCTGGCGCATATCGAACGCGAAATAGGTGATGCCCTGGTGCTTCGGCACGTCCGGGTTGGTCCGGGCCAAGAGCATGCCGAGATCCGCGATCTGCCCACCCGAGGTCCACACCTTCTGACCGGTCACCACCCACTCGTCGCCGTCACGCTCGGCCCGGCATTGCAGTCCGGCCAGATCGGACCCGGCTCCCGGTTCGCTGAAGAGCTGGCACCAGGCCTCCATACCGGTGACGATCGACCGCACGTACCGCTCCTGTTGCTCGGGCGTCCCGTGCGTGGCGATGGTGGGTGCCGCCAACAAGAGACCGAGCCCCCCCGGCGCGGGCAGGGCGCCAACGGACGCGATGGCTTCCTGTACCCTCACCCCCTCGGACCGGGGCAGGCCCTTGCCGTAGCAGGTCTCGGGCAGGGTCGGCGCGGCCCAGCCCGACGCACCCAGGCGCTCCCACCATTCGCCGACGGTGAGGTCGGGGTCCCAGCTGGACTCCAGCCACTCGGTGACCGCGGCCACCGGATCTAGTTCGGTACTGACCGCCTGCATGGTGGGCCTCCTGGAAACGACCTCGACTGCTTAGACGCTACCGGAAACCCATTTCGATGCCTACTCAGGGACTTCGAGCGCTGAGATCTCCGGAGACCGCTCCCACGGGCTTTGCCGTCGGGGCGCGATAGGTTGCGCCCGTGAGCGCGGCGCAGGACCGACTCCCGCGAATGACCACCTATCGCCACCGGGTCCGCTACCTGGAGGTCGACCAGCAGGGCGTGGTTTTCAACATGTGGTACCTGGGGTACTTCGACGAGGCCATGGCCGAGTTCTTCGCCGAGGGCGGGCTTCCCTACCAGGACATGCTGGCGTCGGGATACGACGTGCAGCTGGTCCACTCCGAGATCGACTGGAGGTCCTCGCTCCGGTACGGCGACGAGTCCCGGGTCGAAGTATCGCTCGCTTCGGTCGGGGCCACTTCTTTCACCCTCTGGTTCGCCGTATACGCAGAGGCGACCCTGGTGGCGTCGGGCCGCACCGTGTATGTCGTGGTGGCCACGGACGGATCTGGTAAACGCCCCATTCCGCCGAGCATCCGGGCCGCCCTCGGAGCGGAGCCCGGCGAGGCGTGACTGAAGCGGCACCAATCCCGCCCCAGCGGCCGGCGGCGGGCTGGGGCGACCGGTCTGACCGCGATCTCGGCGAGATGGACGGAGCCATCATGGCGGAAGCGGAGGCCCTGGCTTCCGCCCTGCTGGCAGATGCCGAGACCAGGCGGAGTCATCGAGAGAAATTGCAGAGCTCCCGCCTGGCCCGGCTCCTGTCCCGCCCGGAGGGCCGCACCCTCATCCTGGCGTTGACCGACGAGGTGCTACGCGTCCGGGACTCTGAGCGAGCCGCCCGCGTCCTGCGGGGCCTGGCTGCCGGCGACCTGAGCGGGACAGGCCTACCGGCCCTGGACCGGGCCGAAGTGGCGGCAGGCGCCCAAGTCGGGTCTGCGGTCCCGTGGGCGGTGATCCCCGCCGTTCGCCGGCGCGTCAGGCGCGAGATGTCGGGGGTGATCCTGCCTGCCGGCCCGCACCAGCTGGCCCGGCATGCCGCAAAGCGGCGCCGGCAGGGCATCAGGTTGAACGTCAACGTCCTCGGAGAAGCGGTCCTCGGCGAGGACGAAGCCCGGGCCCGGCTTGACCGAGTCCTCGAGGTGCTGTCGAATCCGGCGGTCGACTACGTATCGGTCAAGATCTCGTCCATCTGCTCCCAGCTCGACGTATTGGCTTTCGACGTGGAGGTGGACCGCATAGCGGCGCGACTGAGAACGCTCTACGACAGGGCCGGTCGTTACCGCCCGGCGAAGTTCGTCAATCTGGACATGGAGGAGTACCGGGACCTGGACCTCACACTCGGCGTGTTCCGGAAGGTCCTCGACGAGGCGCGCTACCGGGGCACAGAGGCTGGGATCGTGCTCCAGGCCTACATGCCCGATTCACTTCCGGCTCTGGAGGACCTGTGTCGGTGGGCTCGATCCAGGCAGGCTCGTGGCGGGGCAGGGATAAAGGTGCGGGTCGTGAAGGGCGCCAACCTGGCCATGGAACGCGTTGACGCCGAGTTGCACGGGTGGCCGGCGGCACCCTTCGCGACCAAGGCGGAGACAGACGCCAACTACAAGCGCATGCTCGACGTCGTTTTCGACCCGGTGAACGATACGGCTGTGCAGGTGGGCGTGGCCACCCACAACCTCTTTGAGCTGGCCTGGGCCGCATCGATGGCCGCCGAGCGGGGCGCCACCGCCCGGACCGAGTTCGAGATGCTCGAAGGGATGTCCCCCGCGGTGGCCGAAGCCGCGGCCGCACGGCTCGGTGGACTGCTTCTGTACGCGCCTGTCGTCGCCCGCCATGAACTCGGGGCGGCCATCGCCTACCTGGTTCGCCGCCTGGACGAGAACAGCGGGCCGGACAACTTCATCACTCACCAGTTCTCGATGTCGCCCGGGTCCTCGGTCTGGGAGACCGAGCGGGAAAGATTCCGCCAGTCGGTGCGCCTGCATCACGACCCGCCGCAGCCGACCAACCGAATTCAGGATCGCAGCGCCGAGCGGGGCAGGGCGGCCGCCACCGTTCCGGGCATTGCCGCCGGCGGTCCGGGCTTCGCCAACGAGCCCGACACCGACTTCACCCTGGAGGCGAACCGGAACTGGTCCATCGGGCACCTGCGGGCGGTGAAGAGCACCGGTCTGCCCGAGTACCGGCCCGTCGTGGCCGGCCGAACGGCCGAGGGGCCGGCTACCGAGATAGGAATCGACCCCAGCCGGCCGGGGGCCCCTTGCTACCGATGGCGACCGGGCGGCGCCGCTGAGGTCGAAGGGTCGATAGCCGCCGCCCGGCTGGCCGGCCCGCAGTGGCGGGACCAGAAACCGTCACACCGCCGGCAGGTGCTGCTCGGGGCCGCCGACTCGCTCGCGCGGCGCCGAGGGCGGCTGCTGGCCGTCATGGCTTACGACGCCGGCAAGACCGTACGCGAGGGGGATCCGGAGGTCTCGGAGGCGATTGATTTCGCCGCCTACTACGCCGAGCACGTGACCGATGCCGGCCACGGGTTCCGACCCCACGGGACTGTGGTGGTGGCCTCTCCGTGGAACTTTCCACTGTCCATCCCGGCCGGGGGCGTCCTCGCCGCGCTGGCGGCCGGCAACGCGGTGATTCTCAAGCCGGCCCCCGAGGCGGTGGCGGTGGCCGGCGAACTGTGCCAGGCCCTTTGGGACGGTGGGGTCCCCCATGCCCTGTTGCAGTTCCTGCCCTGCGTGGACGGCGACGCCAGCCGGAGGTTGATTACCCACCCGGACATCGACGCGGTCGTGCTGACGGGCTCGTGGGAGACGGCCCGAATGTTTCTCGGGTGGCGGCCGGATCTCCCGCTGCATGCTGAGACGAGCGGCAAGAACGCCATTGTTATCACCGCCACCGCCGACCTCGACGAGGCGATCGCGGAACTGGTCCATTCCGCTTTCGGGCATGCCGGCCAGAAGTGTTCCGCCGCCAGCCTGGCCATCGTGGAGCGGTCGGTCTACGACGACGGGCGGTTCCTGAGCCGCCTGGCTGACGCCACCCGTAGCCTCCGGCTCGGCCCGGCTTGGGAGCCGCGAACCTCGATGGGGCCGCTCATCCGGCCACCGGAGGGACCGCTCCGCGACGCCGTGACCCGGCTCGAGCCGGGTGAGCGCTGGCTGGTCCGGCCGGAATGCCTCGATGGCCACGGCTACCTGTGGAGCCCCGGAATCAAGGTGGGTGTGGAATCCGGGTCGCCCTTCCATCTGACCGAATGCTTCGGTCCCGTGCTGGGGGTAATGCGGGCCGCCGACCTGGATCAGTCCATCGCCTGGCAGAACCAACCCGCCTACGGCCTCACCGCCGGCCTTCAGGGACTGGACCCGGTCGAGATCGAGCACTGGCGGGACCGGGTCGAGGCCGGCAACCTCTACGTCAACCGCGGCATCACCGGGGCCATCGTGCGGCGCCAGCCCTTCGGCGGTTGGAAGCGGTCGGTCGTAGGTCCCGGGGCCAAGGCGGGCGGGCCCAACTATGTGGCCAGCCTGGGCGCCTGGTCCGGGTTCGGCAGCAACGGTGGGACCCCAGATCGAGCTGCCCTCGAGGCGGCATGGAGGAACATGGCCGGACCCCGTGACTTCACCGGCTTGGCCGCCGAGTCGAACGCCTTCCGGTACCGCCCACTGCGCGCTGTCGAGTTGAGGGTCGGACCCGGGGCGGGGAGCGCGAGGTGGCCCAGGCTCGCCTGGCAGCCACCGTCGCCGGGGTCACTATCACGGGCGACGGCATCGCCGGCGACCGAATAACAGGCGATGGCGTCACCAGGGGCACCAGTCGCAGAAATCCGAGCCCCGCCCCGGGCGGGGGTGTACCGGCACCCGTCGACAAGGTGCGCTTCCTCGGCCGGGTCGATGACGCCGACCGTTTGGCAGCGCTCGAGGCCGGCCTGTGGGTCGACGACACTCCGGTGGCGGCGGATCCGGTACGGGAGCTTCTTCGATGGGTCCGCGAGCAGGCTGTGAGCGAGAGCCGTCATCGGCATGGAAACGTCACGAATCGCCGGCCCGGCCTGGTGCCCCGCTGGATCCCCCACCCTCCGGTGCCGCCCAGTAGGGCGGCGGCCGGGCGGGCCGGCGGTGCGGGTCAGGAGAAGTCGATCCTGGCGACCGTCGTGGCGAGCCTGGCCGGCCGTCCCCCCGTCGATGGCCGGGAGGAGCGCTCCCGGGAAAGGACGCTCGTGGCCCTCGGGCGACTGCCGCATCCCTTCGACCGGGGCGCCGATCTCACCCACGTGACCGGGTCCGCCATCGTGGTCGGGGTCCGGGGTGTGCTGCTGCACCGGCACAAGCGTTTGGGCTTGTGGCTCCAGCCCGGCGGGCACCTCGAGCCGGGCGAAACACCCTGGGACGCCGCCCTTCGGGAGGCCGAGGAGGAGACCGGCTTGAAGCTGAGCTGGCCCGGGCGTCCCATTGTGGGAGCGGTCCCGCCACTGGCCCATGTCGACGTGCACGAAGGGGGGCGGGGCCACACTCACCTGGACCTGCGCTATGAGATTTGCGTCGCCGGTAGCGATGATCCCCGCCCGCCCGCGGGAGAAAGCCAGCAGGTCCGGTGGTTCACCTGGGCCCAAGCGATAGACGTCGCCGACGCCGGCCTGGCCGGTTTCTTGCGCCGGGCGGCCGCCGCCCGATGAGGAGGCGTCTGACGGGCCGGCGTACGTCTCGGCCGAGGGAGCGGGTCCAGTAGCGTACGGCTTCATTCCCTTTACGACCTGAGGGGCCCTTACGACCTGAGGGGGATCAGTGACAGAAATCCACGGCAGTTGCGAGGAGCGGTTCAAGGGGGTCAGCGACGTCCTGGCCGCCAATCTCGACCGTGGCGCCGACGTCGGCGCCTCCGTGGCCGTTACCGTCGGTGGGGAGTTGGCGGTCGACATCTGGGGTGGTTACGCCGACGAGGGTCAGAGCCGGCCGTGGGCACAGGACACCATCACCAACGTGTGGTCGACCACCAAGACCATGACGGCGCTGTGCGCCCTGATCCTTGCTGATCAGAAAGAACTGGACCTCAATCGAGCCGTCTCCGACTATTGGCCCGAGTTCGGGTCTGGGGGCAAGCGCAACGTCGTCCTCGTCCGGCATCTCCTGGCCCACACCGCCGGGCTGCCTGGATGGTCGGTGCCCATGACTACCGAGGATCTCTACGACTGGGACAAGGCCACCTCCCTGCTCGCCGCCCAGGAGCCCTGGTGGGAACCCGGCACGGCATCGGGATACCACGCCCTGACCCAGGGCTACCTGGTCGGCGAGGTCATCCGGCGGGTCACCGGCCAGACCGTGGGCACCTTCTTCCGTGAGCAAGTGGCGGGCCCTCTGGGCGCCGACTTCCACATCGGCCTGGACCCGACCGAGTTCGACCGGGTGGCCAACGTGATCCCCCCGCCACCCATGAGCGAGGAGATGGCATCGGCCGCATCCGAGATCGCCGTTCGGGCGTTCAGCAATCTTCCGCTCTCGGCCGAACCGTCCTGGACCGAGGCCTGGCGCCGAGCCGAGATCCCGGCCGCCAACGGCCACGGCAATGCCCGCTCGGTGGCCTTGATCCAGGCCGCCATGGCCAACGGGGGAGAAGTCGGGGGCAGGCGGCTGTTGTCCGCAGCCGGGGTAGAGCGGGTGCTCGAGGAGCAGTCCTACGGGACAGATCTGGTCATGGGGATTCCGGTCCGCTTCGGGATCGGTTACGGGTTGCCCTCACCGGAGATCCCGATTACCCCCAGCAAACGGGCCTGCTTCTGGGGCGGTTGGGGCGGCTCGGTCATCCTGGTCGACATGGACAACCACATGACCTTCGCCTACATGATGAACCGGATGGGCGAGGGTCTGGTGGGCGACGATCGTGGCTTCGGCCTGGCCATAGCTGTGTACCAGGCTCTCGAATCCTGACCGCCAGGCCCGATCACGAGCCCGGACGTTTGAGCGCCGTTAGGGGTACCGCCCCATGGTGGCGGCATGGGTGGCGGTGAGAGAGTAGGGCGAGGCCAGGTCCACGCCGTCGGGATCGTTCAGGTATCCGGCCGCCGTTTCGGGAACACCGGTATGGCCATACTGCCAAACGATCCGGTCCGTGCCTGGATCGATCACGATGACCCGGTCGTTGTAATCGTCGTTGCAGAGGATGTCGCCGTTCGGGAGCGGCAGGGCCAGCGACGGCCGGCTCAAGGAGTTCGGCGGCGCCGGGTCGTAACGCCAGATCAGGCGGCCGGACGGGTCGAATTCCACGATCTGCCCCGGGGTGGAGAAGTCGACGGTCAGGAAGACACCCGGTGCCACCTCGTTGGTGTCGGAGGGGTAGCCCACCCCTGGAGGGTGGGTCGAGAAGGTGATCTGGCCGTCCAGACTGAGACCGTCGGCCCAGTCCCCGTTGATCTCCGTAACCACATACTGCCCGTTTTGCATGGGAAAGGCACCGTTCGGGCTGCCCCAGCGCAGGGGCGGATCGTGGATGCAGTCGTTGGTGGTTTCGCCGTAGACGTGCAGCGGCGCAGTCAGCGGCGGTCGTAGGACCAGCACCCGGCAGTTCTTGATGTCGGCCAGGATGATGTCACCCTGCGGGTTCATCATGGCGTCATCGGGGTGATCCAACTGGTCGTTGCCAAGGCCGGGCTGGCCGGCCTGGCCGTAGGTCCAGATGATTCTGTGCCGGGCCACGTCGATCAGGCTGATCATTTCATCGTCCTCCTGGGTCACCACGATCTCATTGCCGCCCGGGGTGAAGAAGGCGTCGTCGGGTGACTCGAAGGACTGGCCGGGCAAGAGATCTCCGGGCCGGGGAAACTGCCACGCGATCCTGCCGTTGGGGTCGATCAGAAGCAGCCGGTTGTTCATGTGGTCAGCGACGAGCACCGCCGCCGGTAGGGCCGCCGGGTTTGAGCCCGGAGCCAGACTGGCACACGGGCAAGCGTATTCCGCCGCCGGTCTGGTCGCCTGGGCGACCCCCTTCGAAGTCACCGGCTTCCTCGAAGCTGCCACCGTGGTCGTCGTCGCGGAACCTGAGGCCGGCTCCCTTGCGCCGGGCTCGGTCGGGTGGCGGGGGCTGCTGCACGCCGCCGCCAGGGCCACAATCGCCATGAGGGCGAGTGCGTATCGGCGAGTCGACGCCCACGGGCGTGGCCCGATGGGACCCGCCAGCCGCGGCTTCATCCTCTGCAACCCTGAGCCGCTACCCCGCAATCCGGCCCCGAACCATGTCTGCGGGCGCCGGTGACCCGTGGCGCTCGTAGGCACCTAGCGTTACGGTGACCGCTAGAAAGTGTAGTAGTCGAGTGGCACCCGGTAACGGGAGGTGCATTATGGACGCTCATATTGGTGACCGCATCCTGGTCGAGTCTCGCAAGGTCGGCGGCGGGCGCAAGTCGGGAGAGGTCGTCGAGGTTATCCACGGGGCTGGCGGGCAGCACTACCGGGTTCGCTGGGACGACAACCACGAGTCGATCGTGTACCCGAGCAGCGACGCCTCGGTTGTGGGCGCGTCGGAGCGTCGCTGACCCGAGGGCACCATCGAGGACAGGCTGTCCCAGCCCGGACTCAAGTCCCCTGCAAGGGACGCCCGTCGAAGCGGTCCACGGTGGCGAAGGGTTCGACCGCGCCCCTTCGCAGCCTGGTGGTCCGCAAGGCGCGCTCGAGGTCCATGCGACTAACCCTAGGCTTCGGCCGGAGCCGGTCGGAGGAGGGCCTCCTGGGCCACAGTGGCCAGATGGTGGCCTTGCCGGGAGAAGACCTGGCCCACGGCCAGGCCTCGGGGCGTACCCAAGCCCTCGCACCGGAAGTCGTGCAGCTGCCAGTCGTTCGCGACCAGGGGGTGGTGGAACCAGATGGCGTGGTCGAGGCTTATGCCGTTCCATTGCCGGCCGGTCACGCCATCGGCGCTCTGCTGCTGCGACCGGACAGCATCGGTAGCCAGGTCGTCGGACAGGTAGGCGAGCGCGGCAGGCGGCCAGGACCGGGTCGTCTGCGGGTGCCTCGGGGATGCGCAGCCAGGCCTGGGCCCGGCCGCCCCCTTCCTGGATCCAGCGTCGGTCGAACATCGATGTCCAGGAGCTCTTCTCCAGCGTCTCGGGGTCCGGGGCCTCGGGAAAGGGCGAGGCCTGCACGTACCGAGCGGCGTCCCGGGACTGAAAGGACGCCGACATGTGGAGGATCGCCCCCATCGACTGGCGGGCGACCACGGCCCGGGTCACGAAGCTGCGCCCGTTGCGTAAACGATCGACCTCGAACCGGATGGGTTCCTCGGCGTCTCCCCTCCGGATGAAGTAGGCGTGCAGAGAGTGGACCCGGAATTCGGCCGCCACCGTTGCCGTTGCCGCCCTCAGTGACTGGGCGACGATCTGACCGCCGTAGAGGCCACCCCACGGATAGCGGGGGCCGCGGCCGATGAGACTGTCCGGGGCCCGCTCGTGCAAGGACATCATGGCGCTGAACTTCACCGGCGCAGTCTGCCCGGTATAGACACGCGGCCGTCGCGTACCGTAACCCCTTCAGCGCGTAGGAGGCGGGCGTGGCGGGCTTCTAGGCCCGGTACCAAACGACCGGTGGAGGTGACCACCCGCCACCAGGGAAGGCTGGAGCCGGGGAGCGGGTTGGCCATGACCCGCCCCACCGCCCGGGCCGCGCCCGGGAAACCGGCCTCGGCCGCCACGTCTCCGTAGGAGACGACCTCGCCCGATTGCAGGCCGGCTACCACCTTCTCCACCCGCGGCCGGAAGTCTCGACCGCCTTCAGCCACCTGAGATACCCAGCTCCGCTCCCTCGGGCGGAGCGGGGTCGTCCCGGTTCTCGAGCCACCGGTCCGGCAGGGCGACCGGGCGGGGCCCGTCGGTGTGGCCCCGAGGCAGGCGGCGGGCGGCCGGCAGAAGTGACATGGTCGGGTCCAGGCGTCCCAGATGGCGATCCAGGTCGGTCAGGCCGGTGACCGAAGCCAGGTTCCGCCTGATGTCGGCTCCGACCGAGAAGCCGGTCAGGTACCAGCCGGTGTGCTTACGGAAATCCCGCAGCCCGGCCGGTTCGCCCAGATAGGCGGCGAGCAAGCGGGCGTGTTCGGCCATGACCCCCGCCACCGCGCCGAGTAGCGGTGACCCCTCGTCATTCGCATCTGGGCCGGTGGGCTCGAGAGGATCGACGCAGCCGCGTGCCATAGCAGCCGCGAGCTCCGCGAATAGCCACGGCCGCCCCAGGCAGCCCCGGCCGATGACGACGCCGTCGCATCCGGTGCGTACCTGCATGGCCAGAGCGTCGGCCGCCTCCCATACGTCACCGTTGCCGAGAACCGGGATGGAAGCGACCGCTTGCTTGAGCTCGGCGATGGCGTCCCAGTCCGCCGGCCCGGCGTAGCGCTGCTCCGCCGTGCGGGCGTGCAGGGCCACGGCGGCCACCCCTTCTCCTTCGGCGATGAGAGCCGCTTCCCTGGCGGTCGGATTCGACCGGTCCAACCCGGAGCGCAGCTTGACCGTCACCGGTACGGCGCCGGCGGCGCGGACGGCGGCCGAGACCAGCCGGCGATAGAGGACCGGATGAGCAGGGAGGGCGGCGCCGCCTCCCTTGCGGGTCACCTTCGGTGCCGGGCACCCAAAGTTCAAGTCGACGTGGTCCACGCCGACGTCGTCGACGAGGATGCGCACGGCCGTGTCCATGACGGCCGGGTCCACCCCGTACAGCTGCACGCTGTGGATGGGCTCGTCCGGGGCCCGGGCCACCATGCGCAGGGTCTTGTCGTTGCGCTCCACCAGGGCCCGGGCGGTGATCATCTCGCTTACATAGAGCGCGCCGCCGAAGCCCCGGCACAACTGCCGAAAGGCGGGGTTCGTCACACCCGCCATGGGGGCGAGTACCACGGGGGGATCCACCTCGATGGGCCCGATCTTCAAGACCACAGGTCGATTATCTCCACATTCAACTCGGCGAGGAGGCGGCGCAGGAGCGCCAGCGAGATGCCCGTTATTGTCCCGTAGTTGCCATCGATCGATTCGATCCAGGGCGCGGAACGCCCCTCGAGGGTAAAGGGACCGGCCACCTGGAGGGCCTCGCTGGTGCGGGAGTACGCCTCGATCTCCCTGTCGTCGGGGACGCCGAAACGGACCAGAGCGGTGTCGGTCGCGGCCGCCTGTTTCCCGGTGGCGGTGTCGAGGACGCAGTGCCCGGTGTGGAGCAGGCCCCGTCCGCCTCGCAACCGCCGCCAGCGGTCGACTACTTCGGCCGGGGATGACGCTTTGCCCCAGGTCTCGCCGTCGAACTCCAGCATGGAGTCGCATCCCACCACGATCGGAGGATCGGTCCGCGGCCGGGCCGGGATTCCGTTGGCTACGGCACGAGCCTTGCGCTCGGCCAGCACCTGCACCGCCTCGATGGCCGGCAGGTGGTCGACCCCGTCCTCGGCCGCGTGGCTGACAGCGACATCGGGCGACAACCCGGCCCATTCGAGCAGTTGCCGCCGGGCCGGCGACGCCGAGGCCAGGATCAGGCGGCGGCTCACGGCGAGCCACATTGGCATATCCGGAGCACCCCGTCCCCGCGGCGCCGGGGGCGCACCCTTTTCCGTATACGAACACCTGTTCGGCCATCCCTCTATGACGGGAGGGCATGACCCCCGATGGGCCCGTTTGTTCCGGTGCGCCGGCTGCGCCGCCCGGACCGTCGGATGATCCCCTGGGCCGGTTCATGTCCGGGGCCTGTCCGCTGCCGGCCCGGGCGGCCGAGGACGCCCGGGCCTTGGCCACCGCATTGCGGGACTGTCGTCCCGAGGGCCTCAGTCCGGCTGCCCAGATCGACCGGCTCCGGTCCGTTTTCGACCCGCTGGTGCAGCGACGCTACGACAACCCCGAAGTGCGGCTCCGAGACTTCGACGCCCTGGGCCGGCTGGCGGCGGGATTCCACGACCGAGCCGCCATGGTGGCCGACCTGAGTCTGGATTCGCCGTTTTCCACCGGAGACCTGGCCGGCCCGCCGCTGCTCGACGACGATTACATCACCCTGTCCACCGTCCATTCCGCCAAGGGGGCGGAATGGCGGGTGGTGCACCTGATCCACGCCGCCGATGGCATGTTCCCGTCCGATCTGGCCACCGGCAGCCGGGAGGAGATCGAAGAGGAACGGCGGCTGTTCTATGTGGCGATAACCCGGGCGCAAGAACACCTCTACATCTACGCCCCGCTTCGTTATCACCACAGCGGGCCCTTCGGACGAGGCGATGCCCACAGCTACGCGCCGCGGACCCGGTTCCTTCCTCCGGCTGCCAACGAGCTTCTGGAGCACCGCCCGGTTCGGGCCCGCGGAGCAGACTCGGCGCCGACGCCTCCAGCGGTTGACCTGACGTCGTCGGTGGACGAAGGCCTGCGTGGTCTGTGGTAGCGAGCCGGCTGGTCAGTCCTTGGTCGCCACGTGGTTCGGCACCACGTGCATAGCGGGCTCGTATCGCTCCGTCTCGATCTGCTGCGCCTGGCGCCTCATGGCCGTCGTCAGATCATCACGGCATGATCGGCACGGCCCCCAGAGCCTTTCTGTGACCTCCGAGCCACAGCGGGGGCAAGCGAATGGCAACAGGTCGTCCGACATGGTGGCGACCCTAATGGGCCGGTTCACGGGAGTGGCGCTATCAGGTGAGCCCGAGGGCGGCCGCGCAAGCCGGCCACTGCCCCCACCCGGCCTCCGCTTGCAGTTTCATGGCGGCGCCGTCCTGCATCGCGGGGGGTTCGAGATCGGGCCGGCCCGGGTAGCCCAGGTCGTTCCAGGTCTGCTGGCTGAACTGATAGGCGCCGTAGAAGTCATTGCCAGTGTTGGCCCGGTAGTTGTCCCCGGACTCGCATTCGCGTAACTGCAGCCATACCCCTCCGGCGCCGGCGCCGGATGTCACCGGCGGGGCCACCGTCGTCGGGGTCGGCGCAGGCGCGGATGCCGGGGCCGACACGATGGTTTGGACCACCCGGACCACGCCGTTGTTCACCGGGAGTCCCTGCGTGGCAGGCGCCGGCGCCGGTCGGGGCGCAGCCGCGGCCATGGCTGCGGCCTCGACCAGCTGGTTCAGATGACCCTGGAGCTGGTTCAGCTGGGCCTGCTCGACGGAGGCCTGAGCGAGCGCCTGCTGGCGGGCGGTGCCCATGGCGTCCAGGGCCGCCTGGCTGGCCCGCTCCTGATTTTCGAGGGCGGACTTGGCGGTGTTGAGCTTCACCTCCTCGGTCCGGTACTGGTCGACCGTTTCGGTGAGGTCGCCCGCGGCCATTTGCATGTACTCAGCCCGCACGGCGGGGTCCGAGACGCCCGACAGCTGTGACGGCATAGCCGCAGTGCCGCTCCCGGTGTAGCTCAGGATGGCCTCCCTCTCGAGGGCCGACCGGCTGCTGTCGACTTCCTGCTGCAGCTGTCCCAGGTCGACCTCGTCCTGGCTCACCTGCTGGGCCAGGGCCATGGCCTGAACGTTGGCCTGGTCGTAGGCCACAGTGAGGGAGTGGATCTGGC
The DNA here is from genome assembly GCA_963851245.1 of uncultured Acidimicrobiaceae bacterium. Taxonomy (GTDB): domain Bacteria; phylum Actinomycetota; class Acidimicrobiia; order Acidimicrobiales; family Palsa-688; genus CAWKOH01. The sequence continues at coordinate 391,764 of CAWKOH010000003.1, forward strand.
TGGCCCCGGCCGCCGCCTGGGCCTGGAGAGCGCTGATCGTGCTCCTGGTGGCGCTGATGGGATCAGCGCCGGCAGGCGAGGTGGGGATAAACGCGGGCGCGCCGGCCAAGACAACGGCGACAGTTATGCCGACCATCGTCCGCTTCCCCAAGCCGGCTCCCGAGAAGAATGGGACAGAGCCTGCTCGCACCAGCTTCGCGATGTGAGACAAGTCGGAACGAAGGCTAGCCGACCGGCACGGAGGCGGTGACCAGTCGCGGCCAACTTGACCACTCAGAGTGGTCAAGTTGGCCGACCGGCTCCTGTCACCGTCGCTCTCACGGTGGTTCCGACGGCCAGCCGATGGCAATCGGTCAAGATGGATACATGCCCGCGGCAGACGCAGGAAGGGGTAACCGGCGCCAGCCCTACCTGGCCTCACGATTGCAGGGTCTGGGCACCACCGTCTTCGCCGAGATGTCGGCTCTGGCCGAGCGAACCGGATCCATCAACCTGGGCCAGGGGTTTCCAGACCGTGACGGCCCAGCAGTGGTCGCCGAGGCCGCCGTCGAGGCCATCAGGCAAGGGCGTAACCAGTACCCGCCCGGGCCCGGAATCCCTGAACTGAGGCAGGCGATCGCCGCTCATCAGAAGAGGTTCTACCGGCTCGATTTCGATCCGGACACCGAGGTCCTGGTGACAGCCGGGGCGACCGAGGCCGTCACCGCCGCCGTGCTCGCCTTGTGCGAGACCGGCGACGAGGTGGTGGTGTTCGAACCTTTCTACGACTCCTACGCGGCCGCCGCGGCCATGGGAGGTGCTCGGCTGAGGGCCGTGCCACTCGAGCCGCCGGACTGGACGTTCGACCCCGACCGCCTGACCTCGGCCATCGGGCCCCGGACCCGCCTGATCCTCCTCAACTCGCCGCACAACCCGACCGGCAAGGTGTTCGGACCCGACGAGCTGGAGCTGATCGCCCGGGTGTGCGCGGAACGTGACCTCATCGCGGTCACCGATGAGGTCTACGAGCACCTGGTATTCGGCGGGCACCATACCCCCCTGTGCTCGCTGCCCGGCATGGCCGACCGGACCATCACGGTGTCCAGCGCCGGCAAGACCTTCGCCTTCACCGGGTGGAAGGTGGGTTGGGCGTGCGGACCCGAACCGCTGATAGCTGCGGTCAGGACCGTCAAGCAATTCCTGACCTACGTGAACGGGGCCCCGCTCCAACCGGCGGTCGCGATCGGCCTGGGCCTACCCGACGACTACTTCGAGGGCGCGGCCGCGGCTCTCGGCGAGGGGCGGGACCGGTTGTGCGCCGGGCTGGAGCAGGCCGGTTTCGCCGTCTACTGGCCCGATGCCACCTACTTCGTGATTACCGACGTAGCCGGGCTGGGATGGACCGATGGTGCCGATTTCTGCCGTGATATCCCGGAAAGGTGCGGCGTGGTGGCCGTGCCGGCCGCCGCGTTCTATCTGGACCCCCGGGTTCCCCGGTCGTTGGTGCGATTTGCGTTCTGTAAACAGCCTGAGGTTCTCGACGAGGCGGTCCGTCGTCTCGGGACGCTCGGGCTCGCAAGCTAGGGTTTAACCCCGCCCGGCGCCCGGTCGGGCCGGTCGCAGAGAAGATGTTCGCGGACAAGGGAGGAATAGTGGGGCGGCAGTTCGGTGATGTCAGCGTCGAGGTGGGTACCGATCATGTAGCCGAGGTCGAGATCCACCGGCCCCCGAACAACTTCTTCGACGTGGCTCTGATCCGCAGCCTGGCTGACGCCTACGAAGAACTGGCCGCCGGCTCGGATTGCCGGGCCATCGTTCTCTGCGCTGAAGGGAAACACTTCTGCGCCGGCGCCGACTTCCACCACGAGAGCGGGGCCGAGGCCCTGCCGTCCGAGGGTGCGGCCAGCCTGTACCACGAAGCGGTGCGCCTCTTTCGCGCCGCGCTACCGGTGGTCGCCGCGGTGCAGGGGGCATCCATAGGCGGTGGGCTGGGACTGGCCTGCTCTGCGGACTTTCGGGTCGCCGCGCCCGAAGCCCGATTCGCGGCCAACTTCGCCCGGCTCGGGTTCCATCAGGGCTTCGGCCTCAGCGTCACCCTTCCCTACATCATCGGCAACCAGAAGGCGCTCCAGCTGCTCTACACGGGAGAGCGGCTGACCGGCGAGGAGGCTCACCGCATCGGTCTCTGCGACAGGCTGCTGCCGCTCACCGAGGTCCGTACCGGGGCGAGGGACCTCGCCGCCGACATCGCGGCGTCGGCGCCGCTCGCCGTCAGGTCCATTCGCCAGACGATGAGGAGCGAGCTGGCCGACGCGGTGGCCAGGGTCACAGAGCGCGAAGATGCCGAGCAGATTCGGCTGCGTTCGACGTCCGACTTCGCCGAGGGAACGCGGGCCAGTTTCGAGCGGCGGCCTCCCGATTTCGTCGGCCGGTAGGACGCCGTTAGCGCTAGGCGATCTTGTGGTAGATGCCGGCCCCGGCCATTACGGCGGCGAGGATCAGCAGCAAGCCCATGACCACCGCGAAGATGAGGTCAGCTTTCCGCGTGATGAGTGCGTAGATCCCGATCAGCTGTGCCAGAACCAGACAAGCGCCTGCGCCGTACAACAGGCTCACGTCCTACGGCAGGTCGACAGGTCGCGCATCGGCGAAAGGCTAGTCGCCCCATGGTTAAGACAGGCTTTATTGCCGGCTAGCTAAGGGTCAAGGTCGGCGGTCCCAATCGGCCCGGGCTTGCTCGGCCAGGTACCAGTCGGGATCACTCCAGGCCCCGGTCGCGGCGTCGAACGCGGCTGCTTCGGGTGCCATCCAGCGCCGGCGCCCGGCCCGGACCTGACTCGAGGAAACCTCGGCGTGGTCCCGGTCGACGATCAAAAGAAGGGCGCGGTCAGGACCCGGGCGTATGGATTCGTAACCGGGTCGTTCCACGAGCAACACCTTTGGGAGGCGGGCCACCGCCGCGTCCCGGGCCAGGGGCGATCCTCCGTACCAGGCCGGGTCGCAGACCTGGATCCACTTGTCCGTGCCCATGATGACGGCGTCGTAGCCGGCTGCCACGTCCGCGATCAGCCTCTTGTCGGTGACGGTGACGGCCAGCCAGGGGCGACTGGCCGCCACCGCGTCGAGCACTTGCAAGCGGTGTTCGAAGGAAGGCACGGCCGGGTCCTTGCCGAGCGGCGAGCGTGACAGGACCAGCTCGATGCGATCCAAACCGCCTTGTCGCCATGCGGCCTCGGCGATGGCCAGGTGGGCGACGGTGGGCGGATTGAAGGTGCCGGGGTAGGCCCCGACTCGCATCTCAATACCGGTAGTGATCTGGCTTGTAGGGGCCTCCGAGATCGACGCCCAGATACTGGGCCTGCTTTTCGGAGAGCGGCGTCAACTTGACCCCCAGTTTGTCCAGATGCAGCCGGGCCACTTTTTCGTCGAGGTGCCGGGGCAGGACGTAGACGCCGATCGGGTAGTGCTCGGTGCGGGTGAACAACTCGATCTGGGCGAGGACCTGGTTGGTGAAGCTGGACGACATCACGAAGCTCGGATGACCGGTTGCGCAACCCAGGTTGACCAGGCGGCCTTCGGCCAGGACGATCACGGAGTGACCGTCGGGGAAGGTCCAGGAATCCACCTGAGGTTTGATGGTGTTCCTCTGGATACCCGCGACGCGCGCCAGGCCGGCCATGTCTATCTCGTTGTCGAAATGGCCGATGTTGCAGACGATGGCGTTGTGTTTCATCCGGGCCATGTGCCCAGCCGTGACGATGTCACGGTTGCCCGTGGCGGTGACGAAGATGTCGGCGGTGTCGATGACATCTTCCAGAGTGAGGACCTGGTAGCCCTCCATGGCGGCCTGCAGGGCGCAGATCGGGTCGATCTCGGTGATGATGACCCTCGCCCCCTGCCCGCGCAGAGACTGGGCGCAGCCCTTGCCGACGTCTCCGTATCCGAACACGACCGCAACCTTCCCCGCGATCATCACGTCGGTGGCGCGAAAGATCCCGTCGACCAGCGAGTGCCGGCAGCCGTAGAGGTTGTCGAACTTCGACTTTGTCACGGAATCGTTCACGTTGATGGCCGGGAAGAGCAGCTCTCCCCGTTCGTGGCGCTGGTAGAGACGGTGGACTCCGGTCGTGGTCTCCTCGGTCACACCCAGGATGCCGCCGGTGATGCCCGTCCACAGCTTGCCGTTCTCTCGTAGGGTGCGGTTGAGGGTGGCCAGGATGAGCCCGTATTCCTCGGAGTCCTCGGGACCCAGCTCGGGCACCTCGCCGTTGCGCTCGCAATCGGCTCCGAGGTGGACCAGCAGGGTGGCGTCGCCCCCATCGTCGAGGATCATGTTGGGCCCGGCTCCGTCCGGCCAGCGCAACGCCGCTTCGGTGCACCACCAGTACTCTTCGAGCGTCTCGCCCTTCCACGCATAGACCGGGATCCCGGCGGCCGCGATGGCGGCGGCCGCGTGATCCTGGGTGGAGAAGATGTTGCAGGACGCCCAACGAACCTCGGCGCCGAGATGGACCAGCGTCTCAATCAAGACGGCCGTCTGCACGGTCATATGCAGCGAGCCGCTGATGCGCGCGCCCGCCAGAGGCTTGGAATCGCCGTACTCCTTCCGCAGAGACATCAGGCCGGGCATCTCGACCTCGGCCAGGTTGACCTCCCGGCGGCCGAAATCGGCCAGGCTGATGTCGGCCACCTTGTAGGGCGGGACGCTGCTGTGTTCGGGCACGGTAGAACTCCTCACGAGTCGTTGGGCTGGTGACAGGCTGTAGGCCTTGGGGGCAGGCGTCCCGGCCGTGAGCACGTCACCGGACGCGCCACAAGGACACCCGCCAGGCTGGGGCCTTCAGGCCCTTCCCGTCTGGTCAGCCCGGACACCATCAGTGTAGTTCGCCCGGCTCTCCAGCGTGGGTGTTGAGGTAGGTTCCGTTTCGTGGCATCGGACGAGGAAGTCCCAGAGCAGATCCTGGTCATAACCGCCCACCCTGACGACGTGGACTTCGGCGCGGCCGGGTCGGTCGCGGCGTGGACGGCTGCGGGAGCCCACGTGATCTACTGCGTGGTGACAGACGGCGACGCGGGCGGTTTCGACGCATCGGTGCCGCGCGTCGGAGATCCCGGGCATCCGGCGAGCCGAGCAGAGGGCCGCGGCCGGCGAGGTGGGTGTCACCGACCTGATATTCCTCGGATACCCCGACGGCCGAGTCGAGGCCACCCTGGCTCTGCGGCGAGACCTGACCCGGGTCATACGAGAGGTGCGACCCGAGCGAGTGGTCAGCCCGAGCCCGGAGAGGTTGTGGGAGCGGGTGTTCGCCAGCCACCCCGACCATCTGGCGGTGGGGGAGGCAGCTCTTTGTGCCGTCTATCCCGACGCCCGCAACCCGTTTGCCTTTCCCGAACTGGCGCAGTCCGGCCTCGAGGCGCATGTGGTGCGAGAAGTGTGGATGATGGCGTCGCCTCGCAGCGACACCTTCGTAGACGTGACCGTCACCTTCGATAAGAAAGTGGCCGCCTTGCGGTCCCACGTCAGTCAGGAGACTGACCGGGACGGACAGCTAGCGGATCGCCTCCGCGACTGGCTGTCGCTCAATGCCAAGCGGGCTGGGTGGGCCGACGGGTCCCTGGCCGAGGCGTTCTTCAGGCTCGAGACGGGCTGAGATCGGCCTCTGCCGGGGCGCTCAGACGGTCTCGGAGAAGGGCTTGTCCTTGTCGACGCGCGGCTCGGGCGGCAGTCCGAGTACCCGCTCGCCCAGTATGTTGCGCTGAATCTCGTCGGTGCCGCCCCGGATCGACAGTGACGGGCTAACCAGAAAGAGGTTCTTCCACTCGTCAGGATCGTCAGCGCCCACCGTTGCTGCCGCACCTTCGACGTCCATGGCGAGATTGGCCAGCTTCTTGATCATGGCCGTCCCTCGCAACTTGGAACCGGAGTCTTCGGGTCCGGGCGGCCGGCCGGATCTCCGGGCTGCTTGGGCCCGCATATCGTTCATCTCGATGATCCGGTAATCGGCCATCCGGGCGCTCCAGCGGTCGAGTCCGACGGCGTCGTCATCAGGAATCAGTTTCCTAAGCCGTTCGAGTTGGTCCACCTTGACCCCCAGGCTTCCGCCTAGAGCGCCCCGTTCGAAGGACAGGCACGTGAGGCCGACCCGCCAACCGTCGCCGACGGCGCCGATTCGATCCGAGTCGGAGATCCAGACGTCGTCCAGGAAAACCTCGTTGAAGTGGGCGTCGCGGTTCATCTGCACGAGCGGCTTGACCGTGACGCCCGCCGTCGACATGTCCAACCCGAAGGCGGTGATGCCCTTGTGTTTGGCTACCCCGCTGTCGTGGCGGGCCAGGAGGAGGCCCCACTGCGAGTAGTGGGCACGCGATGTCCACACCTTCGATCCCGATGCCCGCCAGCCGTCGCCGTCGCGAACGGCCCGGGCTTTCAGCCCGGCCAGGTCCGAGCCGGCGTCGGGCTCGGAGAACATCTGGCACCAGATGTCTTCCCCGCTTCGTATACGAGGCAGCCATCTCGCCTGCTGTTCGTCGTCGCCGTGCACCAGGATGGTCGGACCGATCAGGTCGAGCCCGACCAAGAACGGGTACATGTCCGGGGCCTCGAACTCTCTCAACGCGGACCGAACCGTGTCCGCCTCGGCCTGGCTCAGGCCCATCCCCCCATGCTCCGTGGGCCACGTCGGGACCGCGAAGCCACCATCGGCCAGGCGGGCCAGATATGAACGCCCCGATTCGAGATCGTCGCTGCCGGCACCCAGCACGCCGACCCGGGAGGAGGCGTCGCGTCGCTTCAACAGCGGCTGGAGCCGCTCCGTAGTTCGCCGGCGCAAGGCGTCCAGCTCAGTGTCGCCGGGCTCTTCGAATCCGGCCGCCGCATCGGTACCGCTCGTCACGGCCTGGAATCTACCGGGGCGGGCAGCGGGCAGCACCCTTCCACGCATGGTGAGGGCACCGGGCCCATGGCGCCGAGGAAGAGGGCCGGGGCGGATCCTTCCGTCTCCGCGACAAGCTGGGCCACCATCAGGGCGAAATCGGGATGACGGCCCGGGGTGGCGGAGCGGATCAACTTGAGGCCCCGTTTCTCAGCCGTGGCCGCGGCCTGCCGATCGATGTCGTAGACGACCTCCATGTGATCCGACACGAAGCCGATGGGTACGACCACGACCTCGCGGGTGGAGGAGGGAAGGGCGTCGATGGCGTCGTTGATATCGGGGCCCAGCCACGGCTGGGTGGGCGGACCCGACCGGCTCTGGAAGACGAGCTGCCACGATCCATCCGGTTCGCCGGCCTGGCCGGTTACAAGCCGGGCGGTCTCGGCCAGTTCCTGCTCGTAGCGCGAGGTGCGCGCCTGAGCCATGGGGATGCTGTGCGCCGTCATGAGCACGGGGGCGCCAGCTCCCGCTTCGAGCCGGGCCGCTCGTAACCCGTCCGCCAGCGGCCCCACGAACCCGGGGTGGTTGAAATAAGGCCGCAGCTTTCGTATCTCGGGCGCCTTCGGCCCCACCTCCGCTCTGGCCGCTTCGATGTCGTCCAGATACTGACGGCAGCTGCTGTAAGAGGAGTAGGCGGCGGTCACGAAGGCGGCCGCCCGGCTTACCCCGTCCTCGGCCATGACCCGAACGGTGTCGGTGAGCAACGGATCCCAGTTGCGGTTGCCCCAGTAAACCGGTAAGGGACGGCCCCTGCCGGCCAGGCTTTTGCCAATGGCGTCGCGCAGGGCCCGGTTCTCGCCATTGATCGGGCTGACGCCGCCGAAGTCCAGATAGTGGGCCGCCACCTGCTCGAGGCGTTCGGGCCGGACCGGCCGGCCGCGCATGACGTTGCGGAGGAACGGCATGACGTCGTCGGGACCCTCGGGCCCCCCGAAGGACAGCAGCAGCACCGCGTCGAACGTCACGAGCGAAGCCTACGAGAGCGGTGCGCGCTACGAACCGCTGCCGGCGACACGTACTGCGATCGACCCTATCTACCCGGCGAGGCTGACCTGGCGGCTCTGCACGCCCCACGCCATGCAGGCGGCATAACTGGGCTCCCAAAGGTCGAGGCGGTGCCCTCTGATGGCCCCCCCAGTGTCCTGGGCCACTCGTACACCGACTCCCTGGATGTCGATCCCGGTGCCCAAGGGGACCACCGACGGGTCTACGGCGACGGTAGCCAGGCTGGTGCCGGCGCCCGAGGCCGTCCGGCCGGCCAGGTCGTAGCAGGTGATCACGAAGACACCAAGCGACTGGCCAACCGCCGTCTTGACCGGTGCCGGGACAGTGGGCCCCACCGTGACCGATCGGGCCACCGGGGCCACCGTGCTTGGCCTGGCAACAGTCCTGGGCGCCGCCGCGAAGGTCGCGCCACGATGGGACAGAACCGGTCGGGGGGGAACCGCCGGCCCGGCCAGGGACCGGCCTGCGACGGTGGGCGTCACACGTATGTGGAGGTCGGCGATCAGGGAGTAACCATGGGGAACGCGGCCCAGAGGATCCCGGTTTTGGTTCGACGACGGTCGGGAGGTGGACAGTGGTGCGGCGTGAACGCTCGCCCCGGCCGCGGCCGAAGCCTGCGCCGGGGTGGTCAGCGTGCCCAGGAGGGCCAGTGGCAGCGCCACCCCGGCGAAGATCATCACAGCGACTCGCCGGAATCGGCGCCGGAGCCAGGCTGACCGGCGTAGGGAATGCGTATAGAAAGACGCCGGCAGGGCGCGGACGGATTGAGTTGGCACAGCGGGGAAACCCTTTCGTCAGCGCGCCGACACAAGGCAGCAAGGCTCCACAAGGCTGGAAGAGGGGAGACGAGATGCGGACCGGCGCGGGCCTCCGCGGGAAAGGGAAAGGCGGAGGTTGGCTTACGGCACCCCGTCAGCGGTCTCTAGGACGGTCACCCGGGCACCTTGTCGTTTCTCGGTTAACGATGGTAACCAAGGAGGGGGGCCGGTCGTCGGCATCGTCCTGTGATCTAGGTCACTGCGCGGTCGCGCGCCGCTTGGGTTCAGGTGATTTTCAGGCTACGGGCGGTTTTTGGTAGCCGCCGACCAGCTCGGCCAGTCGGGCCCCAACGAACAGGGGAGTGCGGTCCTCGAGGTAGGGCCCGACGATCTGCACACCGACCGGCACGCCCTCGACAGTGCGTCCGACCGGAACGACGGTCGAGGGCAGGTAGGCGACCCCCACCAGCCCGGTCCAGGCCAGGGCGTCGACCTGATTGCGCTCCTGTCCGTTGATCATGACCGATCGGTCGCGGATGGAACCGTGGTGGTCGTGATGGAACGCCGCCATCGGCGTGACCGGGCAGAGCATCACGTCGAAGTCCCGGAACCACGACGCCCAGACGCGCCGCAGGAGGGTGCGCTTCTGGTGGTTGTGGAGCCAGGACAGGTGCGAACCGCTTATGACCTCCCCAACCTCCGGCGGCGTGCTGACCGAAATAGCGGCCACTATGAGGGCATCGAAGAGATCCCTCGCCTCTCTCAACTGCACGGGCGGGTGGGCGTCCGAAACCCGGGCCCCGGCCCCGGCCAGCGCGCCCACCGCCCCGGACAGAAGCTCAAGCACGTCGGAACCGACTGCACACACCGGGTCGTCCAGCCACGCCCCGATCCGGTACTGGGACAGGTCTCTATGACGGGGCGGAGGAAGCTCGAGCTTCCAGGCCGTCCCGTCCTCGTCGTCCGGTCCGGCCAGCACGCTCAATAACAGGTCAAGGTCCTCAGCGCTGCGGGCGATGGGACCGAAGACGTTGATGTCCGCGTTGATGACACCTCCGCCGACCCGGTCTAAATAGCCGCGTTGGGACACGATGCCGAAGCTGGGTTTGTGCCCGAAAACCCCGCAGAAGCTCGACGGTATGCGCACCGAGCCCCCGATGTCAGTGCCGACCTCGAAGCTGGTGAGACCAGCCGACACAGCCGCGGCTGCACCGCCCGAAGACCCGCCCGGCGTGCGCGCGAGGTCCCACGGGTTGTTGGTGGTCCCGAACACATCGTTGAAGGTCTGGACGTCTCCCGACCAAACCGGCACATTCGTTTTGCCGAACACCACCGCTCCGGCCTGGCGGAGTCGGGCCACTGCCGGCGCATCAACTTCGGGCAAATGGTCGCCGAGGGCCGTTGCCCCTCCTGTCGAGCGCATACCCCCCACCTCGATGGCGTCCTTGATCGTGATCGGCAGGCCGTGAAGAGGGCCGAGGACCTCACGTCGCGCCGTGCGGTCATCCGCCGCACCGGCCTGTTCCATCGCCCGTTCCGCGTCAAGGGTCACCACGGCATTGATGGACGGGTTGATGTCGGCGATCCGTTGCAAATACAGGTCGAGGAGTTCGCGGCTCGAGACCTTCCGGCTCCGGATTGCCTCCGCCAACGCGACCGCCGGCCAGGTGCCCATTGACTCAGCCATGGGCCGAAAGCTATCAGGAGGTCGCGACGAGGACGCCAGGGTTCAGCAGGCCGTTGGGGTCAAGGGCCGACTTGATCGAACGCATGGCCTCCAGCTCACTCGCCGTGCGGGACAGGTGAAGCCAACGGTTCTTGGCCCGGCCGATGCCGTGCTCGGCGCTGATGGAGCCGTCCATCTCGGCAACCAGGTGCAGGACGGCATCGTCCACGGTTTCGTCGTCGGGATCGGGGCCCACCACGTTGACGTGCAGATTGCCGTCACCGATGTGGCCGAACAGGACCAGTCGGGCCGACGGAGTTGTTTCTGCGACCACCTTTCGCACCTCCTCCTCGAACTCCGCCAGCCGGCTCAGGGGGAGGGTCACGTCGAGTTTGTGGGGCACCCCCAGACCGGAGATGGCTTCAGTGTGGCGCTCCCGATAAGCCCAGAGGCGGCTTTGCCCCGCCCGGTCGGTGGCTACCGCCGTCGCCGTCTCCGGGAGATCCAGCTCCACCAGGGCCTCGAACACAGACTCGCTCGGATCGTCCACACCGGCACTCTCGACCACCAGATAGACGGGCCAGTCGTCGGGAAGCGGCGCAGGCAGGTTGCCCTGGGAGCGGACCAACTCCAGGCCGTCCTGGTAAAAGAGCTCCGCCGCCTGTATCCCATCGGCTCGTCGTCTGAGGAGCTCCAACGCCGCCAGAGCCTCAGCGGTTCCGGGTAGCCCCAGCAACGCCACCACCTTCTCGCCATGCTCAGGGACCAGCCGCAACCGGGCTGCCGTTACCAGGCCCAGGGTGCCCTCGGAGCCGATCAGCAGCTGAGAGAGGTCGTATCCGGTGTTGTCCTTGACCAACCCGGTCAGGCGAGAGACGACCTCGCCGCCGGCCAGCACTGCCTCCAACCCCACGACCTGGGCCCGCATAGGGCCAAACCGGAGTACATGCAGGCCGCCAGCGTTCGTGGCGACCATCCCGCCGATGGTGGCCGAGTCGCGAGCGGCCAGATCGACGGGGAAGCTGAGCCCCACCTGCGCCGCCGCCGCCTGCAGGGCCGCCAAACGCACACCTGCGCCGGCGGTCACCTGGGCGGCCACCCGGTCGACTTGCTCGAGTCGCGACAGCCGGGTGGTGCTGAGAACGACGGGGAGTTCACCAGCCGTGGTCGCCGGTCCGGGCACGCCCCCGCCTACCAATCCGGTGTTCCCGCCCTGAGGGACGATGCCAACACCCGCGGCGGCGCAGGCTTTGACCACATCCACCACCTCGGCGGTGGACCCCGGCCGGACCACCAATCGGGAGGGTCCGCCGAAGCGCCTGGTCCAGTCTTGTTCGAACGGAGCCCGCAGGTCGGCATCGGAGAGCACGTGAGGTGCTCCCACGATGGCGGCCAGCTCGGTCTCGAGCCCGCGGCTTGCCGAAGCGGGGTGGGGCATCGGACTATGTTTACCGATCCCGATGACCTGGGAGGTCCCATGTCAGAACCCGAACGCATCTCGGTGACGGTCACCGGCGGCGTGGCGGACGTCCGCCTCAACCGGCCGGACAAGCTGAATGCCCTGGACCCGGCCATGTTCAATGCCCTGGTCGACGCCGGGGAGGGGCTGGCCAGGGATACGAGTGTCCGAGCCGTCGTCCTGTCAGGGGCAGGCCGCGGTTTCTGCGCCGGCCTCGACTTCCTGTCGTTCCAGGCCATGACGACCGCTGACCGAGGCCCGGCCGGCGAAGAAGGCGGCATCGACGGGCGACTGCCGGGCCGCATCACCAATCGCTTTCAGCAGGCGGCGTACACATGGACGGAGATACCGGTGCCAGTCATCGCGGCCGTCCACGGTGTGGCGCTGGGCGGAGGTATGCAGATCGCCCTGGCTGCCGACCTGCGGATCGTGGCTCCCGACTCCCGTCTGTCGGTGCTGGAGATCCGATGGGGGCTGATCCCCGACATGACGGGAACTCACATGCTCCGCCGGCTCGTCGGTCTGGACGTGGCCAAGGAGCTGACCTGGACGGGCCGGATTGTCGAAGGCCCAGAGGCGGTCCGGTTGGGCCTGGCCACCAGGATCGGCGAGAACCCCCGTGAAGATGCCCTCTCGCTGGCCGCCGAGCTCGCCGGTAAGAGCCCGGAGGCGGTCCGCGCCGCCAAGCGGCTCCTCAACCGGTCGGGCCTGGTGAGCCAGGGTCAGCAGTTCGTCGACGAGTCCCGCGAGATGGGCGCCCTGATAGGCAGCCCGAACCAGGCGGAGGCGGTGGCCGCCTACTTCGAGAAGCGGCCCCCGGTCTTCTCCGATCCGGTTTGAACCAGGGCCAGTCGCCTTTCCGGTGCTGACCGGCAAGTATCCGCCGGCTGCCCCTACTCTGGTGGAGTGACCGATGCGACCGAAGCCCCCGCTCCGCCCTCGCTGACCGAACCGGCCGAGACAGATACTGGCCAGTCGGATGCAAACCAGACCGAAGCCGCGGTGGCGGCGTTTCGCCGTCAGCTGGAGGGTCAGGTCTCGGTGCCGGCGTCCGTGGTACAGGACTGCCTTCTCGACCTCTGGGGATCGCTGCCCGAGGGAGACAGCCGTAGCGAGGTCGAGAGGTGGCTGACCGAGACTTTGGAGCGGACTCTTTACTCCGCAAACGACGTCGCTGCTCGGCTGGCATCGGTCGTGCCGGTAGACGACTGAGCACCGCCGCTCCGGCCTCAATCCATAGGTACCATTCCGGGCTTTGGCCCGCTACGGTGCCTGCTATGGCTGAGAGCAGCGAACCCGCGCCAGAACTTGATGTTCCCCAGCAACGGCCACGAAGCCCACGGCTACCTGGCCATCCCCGAATCGGGCAGCGGGCCCGGGCTGGTGGTGATTCAGGAGTGGTGGGGGCTCACCTCCCACATCGCCGATCTGGTCGACCGCTTCGCCGGCGGCGGGCTTCGTGACCCTCGCCCCGGACCTCTACGGAGGACCGACTACCCACGACGCCGACGAGGCGGCCCGGCTCATGGGCGAGCTCCCCGTCGACCAGGCGACCAAGGACCTGGCCGGCGCCGTTGACTTCCTCCTTGCCCATGACGACGTGACCGGCGACCAGGTCGGCCTGGTGGGCTTCTGCATGGGCGGCGCTTTCGTTCTGACCATGGCCGTGCAGGAGGGCGGCAAGGTCTCCGCCGCCGTGGCGTTCTACCCGGTTGGCACCGCTGCCCGACGACTACGCCGGCCTGCAGGCCGGCGTGCTCGCCCACTTCGGCGAGCAGGACGCCTTCGTTCCGATCGCCTCCGCCGACGACCTGGCAGCCGCGATCAAGGCTGGTAACGGGCAGACGCCGGAGATCCTCCGCTACCCGGCCGGCCACGCCTTCGTCAACAACGACAACCTGCTGGGCACCTACGACCCCGAGCAGGCGGCCAAGGCCTGGGACCGCACCATCTCCTTCCTGCACGAGCACCTCGGCTAGTCGCATATCGCGATCGAGCGCCGGTCCGACGGCAGGCCTCACGGATGCCTGCGGCATCAACGGTTCCGCCTGCCGCCGCTCCCGGCCCTCGATTCCGTTCTCGCCCGCCGTTCGGGCCAGGGTAGGGCGACCCCGCCGCCGCGCCAGCCGCATACTTCGGTGCGGCCGAGGGGAGTCTGGGCAGGGGTCCGAGCCGTTACGCCGGTGTCAGTTACCACCGGACACCGGCGTAACGGGTCTCGGGACCCCCGGCCTGCTGGGCATGGACTCAAAATGTGGTGGGCGCTCTAGCGCAATCTGGAGTGCCAGCGGCCGTCCGTGCCTTCCAGGACGAGGGGTAGGCCGAAGGCGTCGGAAAGGTTGCGGGCGGTGAGGGTTTCGTGGAGCGGCCCCGCCGCCACCACCCGGCCCCGGCGAAGGAGCAGGACGTGGGTGAACCCCACCGGGATCTCCTCTACGTGGTGGGTGATCATGACCGCCGGCGGGCTGGCAGGGTCCCGGGCCAGGGCCCCGAGGGTCGCCACCAGGTGCTCCCGGCCGCCCACATCGAGGCCGGCGGCCGGCTCGTCCAGGAGCAGCAGGGCGGGTTCGCTGATCAGAGCCCGGGCCAGGAGGACGTGCTGGCGCTCCCCGTCGGAGAGGACCCCGAAGGGACGGTCGACGATGGACTCGAAGCCTGCGTCCGCCAGCAGAGATCGGGCCCGGAACCGTTCGGCTTCGCTGTAGGTGTGCCACCAAGGCTCCAGCGCCCCGTGCAGGGCCGACACGACCACGTCGGTGGCGGTTATGCCGGGAACCAGCTTCTTGGCGACCGCGGTCGACACCAGGCCAATGTGCTCGCGGAGGCCGGCGCACGTCCACGTGACCGAGGCGGTGGCCGAGGATGTCGACCGTCCCCCGGGTGGGGTGCAGGTAGCCGGACGCCAGCTCGAAGAGGGTCGTCTTGCCGGAGCCGTTGGGGCCGAGCACGACCCAGCGCTCGCCGGGTCCGACCACCCAGTCGATGTCGTGCAGCACTGGGGTGGTGAGCCGGTCGAGGTCGACGCCGTCGAAGCGCAACGGGATTGAGGGATCGGCGGGCATGCCGCCGAACGGTAGCGGCGGCCCGCCTGAGACGGCGAACGGAGGTTGGACGACGATCCGGTTTCCCTTTTTCCCCATTGACAAGCGACCATGGAGCGATGGCCGGACTCCACGACATCCTCGCCGAGCGCCTGCAGGCAGGCCTTCGACCCCTAGAGCCGGGCGCCGATCCGGTGGTGCGCCCATCCAACCGGCCCGGGGGTCGACTTCCAGGCCAACGGGGCCATCGCTTTGGCCAAGCGAACCGGCGGCGCACCCCGCCGAGGTGGCCGCCAAGGTGGTGGCCGCCGCCGAGCTGGACGGGGTCTGCTCGGTTGTCGAGGTCGCGCCGCAGGGCTTCATCAACCTCACCATCGACGACGGCTACCTCGCCGGCCAGTTGCTCAGAGCCCTGGCCGCCGACCCCCGGCTCGGGGTGCCGAGCCGGCCGCGGCCGCGCAGACGGTCGTCGTCGACTACTCGTCGCCCAACGTGGCCAAGGAGATGCATGCCGGGTCACCTGCGGACCACGATCATCGGCGACGCCCTGTGCCGGATGCTCGCCTTCGCCGGCCACCGGGTCATCCGGGAGAACCACGTCGGGGACTGGGGCACCCCCTTCGGCATGCTCATCGAGCACCTTCTCGACGTGGGCGAGGAGGAAGGCGCCCACGAGCTGTCGGTCGGCGACCTCGACGAGTTCTACCGGCAGGCCCGGGCTGCGTTCGACGCCAGCCCGGAGTTCCAGGAGCGCAGCCGCCGGCGGGTGGTGCTGCTCCAGTCGGGCGACCCCGAGACCCTGCGGCTGTGGCGGGTCCTGGTCGACCAGAGCGTCGCCTACTTCGAGGAGGTGTACACGAAGCTCGGGGTGCTGCTCACCCCGGACGACGTGGTGGGGGAGAGCGCCTACAACGACCTGCTCCCGGTGGTGCTCCAGGAACTGGATGACCGGCCGGACTGCTGGTCGAGAGCGACGGCGCCCTGTGCGTGTTCCCGGCCGGTTACACCAACCGGGAAGGCGAACCACTCCCGCTGATCGTGCAGGAAGTCCGACGGCGGCTACGGCTACGCCGCCTCGGATCTGGCCGCCGTGCGGGAGCGGTTCGGCCGTCTCGGAGCCGACCTGGCCCTGTACGTGGTCGGAGCCCCACAGGCCCAGCACCTGGCCATGTGTCTTCGACGTCGCCACGCTTG
This sequence comes from uncultured Acidimicrobiaceae bacterium, assembly GCA_963851245.1. GTDB lineage: Bacteria > Actinomycetota > Acidimicrobiia > Acidimicrobiales > Palsa-688 > CAWKOH01. Next base: position 407,798 of record CAWKOH010000003.1, read on the forward strand.
GCCGGCTGGCATCCCGCGAGGGAGCCGGGCGGTGCACGTCGCGTTCGGGAGCATGCTCGGGGCCGACCGCAAGATGTTCCGGACCCGGGCCGGGGAGTCGGTGAAGCTGGTCGACCTGCTCGACGAGGCGGTCGCCCGGGCGGCGGCCGCCGTGGCAGGAGAAGAACCCGGACCTGAGCGCCGGCAGAGCGAGACGTCGTGGCCCGCATGGTCGGCATCGGCGCCGTGAAGTACGCCGACCTGTCCACGGACCGGATCCGTGACTACGTCTTCGACTGGGACCGGATGCTGGCCTTCGAAGGCAACACCGCGCCCTACCTGCAGTACGCCCGGGTGCGGTGCCTGTCGATATTCCGCCGCGGGGAGGTCGACCCTGAGCCCTACCGCGTGCCGGGCGGTTGCCGGTCGATGCTCAAGGAGCCGGCCGAGCGGGACCTGGCCCTGGCCCTGGCTGGGTTCGGCCGAGCCCTGGACACGACCCTCGAGACGTGGAGCCCCCACCGGCTGTGCACGTACCTGTTCGACGTGGCCGGCACCTACACGACCTTCTTCGAGACCTGCCCGGTGCTGAGAGCCGGGGACCTGAGGTGCGCGACAGCCGGCTGGTGCTGTGCGCGCTCGACGGCGAAAGTTCTGGCCTTGGGGCTCGAGGTGCTGGGCATCGAGGCGCCGGACCGGATGTAGAACCGGGCCTGCCGGCGTCGCCGTCGCCGCGCGCTCGCGTAGCCTGCGGCCCATGAGCGACGACGGCACCGTGCGAGTCGAGCGGAACGGAACTGTCACCACGGTCATTCTGAACCGGCCTGAGGCCCGCAACGCCGTGGACCGGCCCACGGCGGAGGCCCTGGGCGCCGCCTTTCGGGCCTTCGAGGACGATCCCGACGCCGCGGTCGCCGTGCTCTGGGGTGAGGGTGGGCACTTCTGCGCCGGCGCCGACCTGAAGGCCATGGGCACTCCCCGGGCCAATCGGGTGGACGGCGACGGAGACGGCCCCATGGGGCCCACCCGGTTGCGGCTTGCGAAACCGGTTATCGCCGCCGTCAGCGGGTACGCCGTCGCCGGTGGCCTGGAACTGGCCCTGTGGTGCGATCTGCGGGTCGTGGAAGAGGATGCCGAGTTGGGCGTCTTCTGCCGGCGCTGGGGGGTGCCCCTCGTCGACGGGGGGACAGTGCGCCTACCCCGCCTCATCGGCACCAGCCGGGCCCTGGATTTGATCCTCACCGGCCGTCCGGTCCACGCCGGGGAGGCCGAGCGCATCGGGCTGGCCAATCGGGTCGTGGCGCCAGGCACGGCCCGGCAGGCGGCTGAAGTGCTGGCGGCGCAGATCGCGGCCTTTCCGCAGACGTGCCTGCGCCACGACCGACTGTCGGTGCTGGAGCAGGCCGGGCTCACCGAGGAGGACGCCATGAGAGCCGAGCTCGCCCACGGTCTGGCCTCTCTGGCCAGTCCCGAGATCGCCGACGGGGTTGGCCGCTTCCAGGCGGGGGCCGGTCGACACGGGGCCTTTCAGGGTCCATAGGATCTGAGTTGATGGGCAGCCCCCGGATCGCGATCGGGCCGAAGTCGTCGTCATTCGCCGAGGACGCCGTCCGGGCCGGAGGGGGTCACGTGACGAAGCTGGGCGAGCCGGCTGAAGCCCTGGTCTGGCTATCCGCCCACGAGACCGACTGCCTGCGGGAGGTTCTGGACGCCCAGCCGGAGATTCGTTGGGTGCAGCTACCCTTCGCCGGCGTCGAGAATGTGGCCGAGGCCGGTGTCCTCGACCCCGGTCGTCAATGGTCGAGCGCCAAGGGGTCCTACGCCGAGCCGGTGGCCGAGCACGCCCTCATGCTGGCCCTGGCCGGACTGCGCCATCTGCCCGAGAGGATCAGGGCCCGTTCGTGGGGCGCCCCGGCCGGCACCTCGCTCTACGGCGCGCGAGGTGACCATCCTCGGTGGGGGAGGGATCGCCGCCGAGCTCCTGCGGCTCCTCGGCCCCTTCGGGGTGGAGGCGACGGTCGTGCGCCGTCAGGATCAACCCGTGGGCGGGGCCGCCCGCACCCTGACCATGGACCGTCTCGAACAGGCCCTCAGCGGAGCGCTGGTCGTTTTCCTGGCCCTGGCCCTGACACCCGATACCACCGGGATCATCGGACGGCGTCAGCTCGAGGTGATGGATGAGCGGGCCTGGCTGGTCAACGTGGCCCGCGGCCGCCACGTCGACACCGACGCCCTGGTACACGCTTTGCACCGGGGGACCATCGCCGGGGCCGGCCTCGACGTCACCGACCCCGAGCCCCTCCCCGACGGGCACCCGCTCTGGACGACCGCCAACTGCATCATCACCCCGCATACGGCCGATACCTGGGAGATGATCGTTCCCCTGCTGGCCGCCCGGATCAGAGCCAACGTGGCCCACTTCGTCGCCGGGGAGCCGCTCGAGGGATCGGTAGATCCGGCTTCGGGGTACTGAGCTCGTGCCCCGGCGGGGGTGGATCGAGCGCTGCACCCGCTGCGGTCGGGCCTGGGCCCTGACCGACCGCAGGTGGCGATGCACCTGCCATGGACTTCTTGACCTGCAAGGTCCGTTCGGCGAGCCCCCTTCCTGGGCCGAATGGCGGGAGGAGCCGACACCCGTCCGCGAGGTCGGATCCGGCCTGTGGTTGAAGATGGAGCAGATGCTGCCGACCGGCTCGTTCAAGGCGAGGGGGGCGTCGTCCATGCTCGGCCTGGCGGCCGCCATCGGGGAGAGTTCGGTCGTGGTCGACAGCAGCGGCAACGCCGGTCGGGCCGTGGCCGCTTACGCCGCCCGGGCCGGGCTCGAGGCCACGGTGTTCGTACCCGCTTCCAGCGACCCGGCCAAGGTGGAGGCCATCCGGGCTCTGGGGGCTCGTGTGCTCGAGGTTCCGGGCGGCCGATCGGCCGCGGCTCGGGCCGCGGTCGAGGCGCTCGGGCCGGAGCGATCGGAGCCTGGTAGCTCTCCCTGGTATGCCAGTCACGTGTTCCAGCCGGCCTTCCACCTCGGCATCAAAGCCCTGGCCTACGAACTGCACGAGCAGGTCGGGGGATCCCTCGGCACGGTCGTGGTGCCCGCCGGGAACGGCACTCTGGTCATCGGCCTCTGGCTGGGCTTTCGGGAACTGTTGGCGACCGGACACCGGTCGGACCTGCCCGAGATAGTTGCGGTCCAGTCCGAACGGTGTGCGCCCCTGGCCGGCCTGGCGCTGGGGGGACCGACTGCGGCGGTGGGCATAGCCATCCCGGACCCGCCCCGAGCCGGCCCGGTGCGGGCCGCCCTGATGGCCAGCGGGGGGAGGGTGGTGACCGCCCCCGAGGTGGACCTGGGCCCGGCCCGGGCCGATCTGCAGGAGATGGGCGTCGACGTCGAGCCCACCGCCGCGGCGGTATGGGCGGCCTGGCGTCGGGGCCGTGGCCCGATCGACGGCCTCCGGCCCGGTTCCGGTGATGTGGTCCTGGTTCTGACCGGGCGCTGAAGCGGCCGGGTCGGGCGGCCGCGCCCCGACCCGGGCTCAGCCGTCGAGGCTGACTGCGTCCAGGCGGGCGGTGGCGATACCCCAGGCTCGCAGCGGGAAGCGCTGGCGCCATCGTTCCTGCTCCCGGCCGAGCAGGTCGACCAGGCAACCCTGATGCCCGGGGATGCGCACGGTGATCGTGTCGTCGCTGGGGTTGAAGACCCGGAGCTCCAGGTGACCGTCCTGGCGCCGGAGCGACGACACTTCGCCTCCTTCGACTGTCAGCCGGCTCCCGGACGGGGGCAGCTTGCCGTCGCCGTTCCCGTCCGCCACCAGCATCGGGTTCCACGCTTGATCGGCCAGGGCGTAGGGATCGTCGTCGCCTACCGCTACCGCGTAACGGACCCGGTGAGGACCCAGAAGCTGGGCGTCGGTCACCGCCAAGGGCGGCCCCGCCGCGTTCGGCCGGTAGGCCGGAGCGGGCCGGGACAGGACACCGATTGCGCGCAACAAGGTCAGTGCCAGGGCCCTCCCTCCGTCGATCAGCTCGTACTCGAGGAGACCGTCGTGGGTGAGGGTCAACGCTCCGGCCCGCACGAACCTACGGGACGGATAGGTGGCCAGCGCCATCTCGTGCGGCCCCCCTTCGGGTGCGCCTCGCTCGACAGTCGCGAATGCGCACTCCGCCACGGTGCGGTCGACGGGCTCCGGTAAGGGGAAGACGGTCCGCAGGCGGTGGTCCCGGCACCGGTTGTCCAGGGTGGCGACGACCCGCACCAAGCGCTCGCCGGCTCGCAGCTCGATTTCGGTTGTGACGTCGACCGTTTCGAGGCCGATGCGCTGACCTGTGGCCACCCGCTGTGGCCACTGATAGCGGCGCCGCACCTGCAGGACGCCCCGGACCGGCCCCGGCTCCAGGAGTTCGACGGCGACAGTCTCGGGACGGTCCACGAGGACGTCGGCGGCGGGGGGCGAGTAGTTGTAGGTGTCGCCCTCGTCGCCCCCCTCGATCAGCCGGTCGAGACCTGCAAGCCCGTCGACGGAAAAGGTTCCGACGTCAAGATCCACCTCAACCCGGGTCAGAGCATTGTCCAGCCAGTTTGGACCGCCTCGGACGGGGGCCACCTCGAGGGCGGCGGGTTCCCAGACCGACCATCCGTACCCCGGCACCGGACCGGCCCGTACTGCGATCCGCTGGCTGGCGGCGCGGTGGACCACCACCCGCAGGGGCTGGGCGCCCCCGGCGCCAGCCTGGGCCCAGGCCTCGGCCATGGTCGACGCGACCTGTGGGGACGCTCGCCGGGCCGGGTCCTGGTGCGACCGTCAGGACCACCCCGTCGGCGCCGGCGTCTATTTGCAGCTCGTCACAACGGCCGTCCGGGCCCAGCCAGCCGTCGCGGGCGAGGCCTCCCAGAATCTCGGCCAGGTCGGCGCCGCGGCCGGTCCTTTCCTCGGTGGCGGCCGGGGTGGCAGCCAGTAGCTGCGCTCCCGCCGGCACGTGGGCTCCCGGCCAGTCGAGCTCCACGACCCCGGCGCGGCTGCGGGCACCCGGATTCACCACCACCGGTCCCCTCCGATCGGTCGCCACCCCGGCGATCGCCAGCGCCTGCCTGATGACTTCGGCTCCCAGGGCGGCCGCTTGGTCGTAGCGGTGCTTCACCGCTCGCCCCACCTCGTCAGCGGAGCAGGCGCAGATGGAGTCGTGGGCCGAGTTCCTGATCATCTCGAGCCAGGCTCGATCGAGCAGATCCCCGGGCCACAGCTCAGGTGGCAGCCACAGCGCCGCGAGCGGTTCGGCCAGCTGCTCTATGGTCCGTTCCGCCGCGGCCGCCCCCACCTTGATGTCCACCCGGTTCGAAGCCACCCCCATCAGCAGGTTGGCGCGTGCCCCGCTGCGGAGTTCGCCGTACCAGCCCGGCAAGCCGCCGGCCGGCAGCGAGCAGAGGTACTCGCCCAGGGATACTGGCACGAACTCGTATCGGTCTTGCCGGCGGTTGGCGGCGTCGAGCAACTTCGGCATGTGCTGTTGCGGGCCGTGCTGGTCCCCCCCGTTCATCAGCAGCAGGGGATGGGAAGGCTCACCAAGAAAGCGGGCTACCTCTGCCTCGTGGGCTTCCACGTGGCGGAGAAGGTCCTGCGGATCCTTCGGCAGCACCGCCCCATTGGCGTAGCCGACGGGCAGATACTCGGCCCTCACAGTGCTTCCGTCCGGGGCGGTCCAGGAGAAGCCCGTCCGGTCCACGGCGGCGGGAACGCCCCTCCACAGCACGGCGTGATGCAATCCGGCTTGGGCCAGGATCTGGGGCATCTGGCCCACGTGCCCGAACATGTCGGGCAGATAGCCGACCGGCTGTGCCCCGCCGAATGCGGCCGCTTTCCGCCAGCCGAGCTGAAGGTTCCTCACGATGGTTTCCGCCGAAACGCAGAACTCGTCCATGAGGACATACCACGGTCCCATGGCCAGCCGGCCCGCCAGCGCCAGGTTCACCAACCTGGGCCTGGCTTCGGGGCGCAGCTCCAGGAAGTCGTCGATCACCGCCATCTGGCCGTCGAGAAGGAACTGCACGAAGGCCGGATCGCGATCGAGGACGGCCAGCAGCTCCTCCATCATGGCGACCAGGCGAACCTGGAAAATCTCGAACGGGAGGTGCCACTCCCGGTCCCAGTGGGTGTGGGCGACGACAGCCACCTTGCGCGACACGAATGGTCAGAGTACGCAGCGCCACCGTCGTGCGTGCTACCTTCTCGCCTCGAGGGTAGTGCGACGTACAGAAGCAGATCCCTCTTCCGGCTTCGGCCGGAGGCCGCCGGTCCCGTCCTTTTGGGCGAGGTTCGGTCCGGCCAGGAAAGGAGGGATTGCTTGTGGCGACCGGAACGGTCAAGTGGTTCAACTCGGAGAAGGGGTACGGCTTCATCTCCCAGGAAAGCGGGCCCGACGTCTTCGTGCACTTCAGTGCTATCGAGGGCAGCGGGTACCGGAATCTCGAGGAGAACGACAAGGTCGAATTCGAGGTGAACCAGGGCCCCAAGGGGCTCCAGGCCGCCAACGTGAGACGCCTGGGCTGAGATCCAGCCCAGGGCAACTGATGGGCCCCGCGGGGATCGTCTCCGTGGGGCCCCTTCGTTTGCGCCCGCTCTCGGGACCGCTTCGGCGGCCCCTCGACATCCGTACCTGACCCGACCTAAGCGTCGAGGTCGAACGCGACGCGCTCGGGATGCGAGTAGATATTGAACGTCTCGCCGCGGACGAAGGCCAGCACGGCGACCCCCAGACGGTCGGCTGCCTCGACGGCCAGGCTCGACGGAGCCGAGACCGCCGCGATGGTGCCGATTCCCCCTACCGCGGCCTTCTGCACTATCTCGAAGCTGACCCGACCTGAGACCATCAGCACCGACCCGGCGAGGGCCAAGGCCGGCTCGCCAGAGGCCTTGACGACACGGGGGTCGAGCACAGTCGCGCCGATGACCTTGTCGACCGCGTTGTGGCGCCCCACGTCCTCGCGCGCGCACCACAACTCACCGCAGGACCCGAACAAACCGGCCGCATGCAGGCCCCCGGTGCGGGCGAAGGCCTGTTGGGCCTGTCGCAAGCGGTCGGGGAGGAGCGTGATCACCGGGGCCGGGACCGGCGCCGCCTGCGGCACGGCTGCGCAGAACACCTCGACCTCATCGATGGAGGACTTCCCGCACACTCCGCAACTGGCCGTGGCCGCAAAGCGCCGGGCCGGTCGGGAGGGCTGCCACGGGTGATGAAGCCGGACTGAGACGGTGTTGTGGCGACTGCTTGTCAGATCAGAGCCGGCTGGCAAGCGTGAGCCGGTCGGGCCCGCCGCCGCGTCGCAATAGCTGACTGCAGCCACACCGGTCCGATCGGTGACGCCTTCGGTCAGGACGAACCCGGCGGCCAGGGCGAAGTCGTGTCCAGGTGTCCTCATGGTCACCGCGAGCGGTTGCGGGTCCTGGCCCGGGCCCCCAACGCGGATCTCCAAGGGCTCTTCTGTAGCCAGGTGCTCGGGGAGCTCGGCCCGGTGCCCGGGCCGGACCTTGATGGCACGGACGACGGTGACGCTGGTTGGATTCCTCACCTCGGGCCTGATTTCTCCGCCCCGCCGTAGGCGACCGCCGTCTTCCCGTGTGCCTGCTCTAGGTCGGATGGGGTGTCCACGTCCAGCAGCGCGAAGGAGTGTCCGGCCGCCGCTTGCCATTCTTCGGGCAGGGCGGTCCGGGGCTCGATGGCCGCCATCAGCTCCCTCATGGCCCGGGCGCCGGCCCCGTACAGCGCGCACGCCGTATCAAGGTCGGCGGCCTGGTAGCGAGCGCACAGCATCTGAGGCTGCCGGCCGTCGGAAGGGATGACCGAGCGCCTCGAGGGATGGCCGGCCAGCCACCGAAGCAGGCCATCCGAGAGGAAGGGGAGATCGGTCGCCAGCACCAGAGTTGGTCCTACCCATGAGCGTCTCTTCAGTTCGGTCCAACCGAACGCGACCGCCGCCAGGGGGCCCTGGCCGGGCACCGGGTCCGCGATGTGGGCCAGGGTCGAGCAGCCCCGGCCCACTTCTATGGATGGATCGGCGACTGATCGCAGGAGGCGGGCGGTGCGCTCGGCCAGGGGGCCGTCCCCCACGTCGAGGCCGGATTTGTCGATCCCGAGCCGGCGACTGGCGCCGCCGGTGAGAAGCATTCCGGCCACTTTCACGAGCCCATTGTGACCGCTTCGGTCACAATCCCTCTCCATTCCTACCGATACGCCCGAAAATGCCCGTTCCTGGGCGATTCTCCTCTCTGGTATCTCAAGGGTCGGCCCCCACGCGCCGATAATCTTCGCGGTGGAATCTATGTCCCCACGTGCAACCCGACGGCCAAGGCTCTGGAGGTTCGCCGCCGCCTTCTTGCTCGTGGCCGTGGCGTTCCTGGTCGGCGCTTACACCATGCGCCCGGCGTCGGCCGAACAGGTCAACCACGGTCGAGCCATCGTGCAGCTGACCGCTCACGTAACCCGGCATTCGTCTGTGAGCCCCACGCACCCCAGCTCACGGCCCAACAAGTCCCCCGAAGCGCCCGACAAGTCCCCGAAAGCTCAGGTCAAGGGCGGCGCGAACGGGAACGGTCGGGGCAATCCCTGCGCCCCTAGCAAGCCGGTTCACCTAACGTCTTTACAGAGCGACCGTCGACCGGCGATCGCCTCCCCGATCACCCTCCCGGCTAGCACCGTCCCCGCCACCACCGTCCCAAGGACGACGCCCACCACGCAACCTCCGCGGTCGACCACCACGGCGCCGACCACTGTCCCTTCGACGACTCCCACGGTGCCGCCGACGACGCCTCCGACGGCGGGAAGCGGCGCGGCGCCGCCTCCCTCAGGCACGACAGGGTCGTCCTCCGGGAATACCTCGCCGGCTCTGGGCGGATCGGCGCCCATTACAGGTGTCGCTGTGGTCCAGGTAGCCCAGGCTGGGACGCCCAGCACCACCGCGGCGGCGAAAGGGGCGAAAGGCAAGAACGCCACGTCGGCTACCGCTGCCCCTTCGGTGGGGGGCGTGTCGCAGGAACCCATGGAGTTGGCCAACGGAGGCTGGAAGGGAGTCTCGCTTCGGGCCGCCACCAACCTGAAGGTCCCGATCCTGTTCGGTGTGCTGGTAGCCCTGTTCGTGCTCGTTCAGGCCCTGATCGACCGGCGTGATCCGAAGCTGTCCCGAGCCCCCGAGCGCAACGACGACGACACCGTCGGGTTCCAGTGAAGGTTCCAGTCAAAGGAGCCACGTCCCCCCAGTGGAGGGCCCGCCCGGCGACCCATGAGCTCACCAGCCTTGATGAGAGACTGGGCCTGCTCCTGGTGGTCAGGATCGGGATCGTGGTCCTGGTCCTGCTCGGAGCCTTGTTCGCCACTGATCAGGTGGTGTTCACCGCCAGTGAGGTCGGTCCCATCAGTGCCGCTTATCTGTTGATAGCGGCCGGTGCCGAGTGGTACCGGCGGACGGAGTTCCCGGGCCGCATGATGGTGACCCGGTTCGTCCTGCCCCTCGACGCCGTGTACCTGGCGATTGTCTGCACACCGTCGGGCGGGCCCCGCAGCCCGCTGGTCGTCCTGTTCGCCGTTCAGCTCATCGCCGTCACCCTGCTGGTGAGCGAGCGAGCCGGCATCCGGATGGCCTTGTGGGACTCCTTCCTGTTCATATGCATACCGACCCTGTCGCTGTCGGACCGGATCGGATCGATGCTCGGAGTCAGTGAGGTCGCCTCCCCTCCGGCTGCGCAGACCGCTCTGGCCATCATGGGTTTCTGGGTCGTCGCCATCTGCACGGCGTTCTTCTCCTCGGTCAGCGAGAGGGAGCTGCGCCGTTCGAAGAGCGAGATGGCCGCCCTGGCCGAGATGGCATCGGAGCTCGAAGGCGTAACCGGCGAGGACGAGATCCTGACCATCCTGCTCCGAACCCTCGTCAGCGCCTTCCCGTTCCGTCGGGGTGCCCTCTGGTGCACCCATGCGGCCCGGCCGGTCGGACTGTTCCTGCGGGCCCAGGATGCCGACGTGATCAGCGCCCCGGTACCGCCCCTGGCGCGAGAAGACCACATCGCCGGGATGGCGTGGGAGAGCCGCCAGCCCATCCTTTTGCGCCGGTGGGACGCCGATCAAGACCCGGTGGCGGCCGGTCTCCTGTCCGGCGCCACCAACATCGTGGTCCTGCCCCTGCAGGTGGACGGAAGCGACTCGGGGATCGTCCTCCTCGAGCACGGTGGCAACCCGCTGCGGGCCCGCCTCCCGAAGCGGGCGCTGTTGATAATGAACCAGTTCGTGTCGCACGCCGCCCTCTCCCTGCGCAACGCTCGCCTACTCGCCGAGCGGGAGCGGCTGGCAGCCATCGACGGCCTCACCGGACTGGCCAACCGCCGAGAGTTCGATCAGGTCCTGGCCCGTGAGGTCAGCCGCTTTCTGCGGAGCCACGAGCCTCTGAGCCTGGTCGTCTTCGACGTCGACCATTTCAAGAACATCAACGACACGAGAGGCCACCTGGCGGGGGACGAGGTGCTGCGATCCATAGCGGAGGTGCTGGCCGGAGCGGTTCGCGAGATGGACCTGGTCGCCCGCTATGGCGGTGAGGAGTTCGTGGTCATCCTGCCCAGATGCGACCAGCGGGACGCCGTTCAGGTGGTACAGAGGATCACCGACTCCATGTTCGACAGGCCGGATCTCCGCGGCGTCACCTGCAGCGCCGGCATCTCCACCATGCCTTTCAACGCCACCGATGGGCTGTCCCTCGTGGGTGCCGCCGACGAGGCCCTCTTCGAATCGAAGCGGGCCGGACGAAATCGCTACACGGTCTCCGAGACCCGCCCCGACACCCACCAGACGGCCTGCTGACAACCGCCCGGGGCGGCGACGCCGGTAATGGCGAGGCCCGCCCGGTGCCGGCGTGGCAGGCTTGACCGATGCCCTCCCTGTACGAGGACCTGAAGTGGCGCGGCCTGGTCCATCAGATGACAGACCCGGACACCTTGAGGGCGCGCCTGGACTCACCCGGCCTCGTCGTGTACATCGGGTTCGACCCCACTGCTGACAGCCTGCACGTGGGCAGCCTGCAGCAGCTCTGCCTTCTCAGGCGGTTTCAGGAGGCAGGGCACAGCGCCGTAGGGCTGGTCGGCGGCGGCACGGGCATGATCGGGGATCCAAGCGGCAAGAGCGACGAGCGGAACCTGCTCAGCCCGGCCGAACTGGATGCCAATCGGGCGGGCATCGCCAGGCAGATAAGCGGCTTCCTCGGGGGGGGCGGTCCCGGAAAAGCGATCCTGGCGGACAACGCCGAGTGGCTGGGGACGGCCGGCCTGCTCGAGTTCCTGCGCGATGTGGGCAAGCACTTCAGCGTGAACGAGATGGTCCGCAAGGACTCGGTGCGGGCCCGGCTGGACGGGCGGGAGCAGAGCCTCTCCTTCACCGAGTTCAGTTACATGCTCCTCCAGGCGTGGGATTTCGTGCAGCTGTACGACCGTTACGGGTGCGAGCTCCAGCTCGGGGGCAGCGACCAGTGGGGCAACATCACCGAAGGAGTAGATCTCATTCGCCGCCTTCGGGGGACCCGCGCCTTCGGGCTCACGTCGCCCCTGATCACCAAGGCGGACGGATCGAAGTTCGGCAAGACCGAGGGTGACAACGTTTGGCTCGATCCGGCCCGCACCAGCCCTTACGCCTTCTTCCAGTTCTGGCTGAACACCGCCGATGGGGACGTCGGTTCCTACTTGCGCCGCCTCACGTCGCTCCCGAGAGAGCGGATCGAGGAACTCGACGCTTGTACGGCGGAAAGGCCGGAGCGGCGCCAGGCCCAGAGGGCTCTGGCGACCGAAGTGACAGCCGCGGTCCACGGTCTCGACGAGGCCCGCCGGGCCGAGGAAGCGGCCGCGGTGCTGTTCACGGCGGAGATCGCCCGCCTCGACCCCGGCACTCTCGCGGGCGCCCTGGCCGATGCACCGATCACGTCCGTCGGGCGCGCCGCACTCGAAGGGGGTGTGGACGTCCTGAGTGCCCTGCTCCAGGCTCAACTGGCCAAATCGAAGGGCGAAGCCCGGCGACTCCTCTCGGAGGGAGCGGTGTACGTCAACGGGACCCGGGTGGACGCAGATCGGACCCTGACCGGCTCCGACGCTCTGCACGGCCGCTGGATCGTGCTCAGACGAGGCAAGACCAACCAGCACGTGCTCGAGGTCCAAGACGCTGGAGCGCCGTAAAAGCGGGCGGCGCTACAGGTCCCGCTTGAAGCCCTGGCGCGAGCGGTCGAAACCGTGGCGCGGATAGCGTCGGCGACGCGGGCCGGGCCGATGATCACTCCGGCCTCCGGCTGTCGTCGCCGGCAGGAAGGGCGGACCGGATGCGGGCCGCCACCGATGCCGCCTCGCTGTCGTCGGCGTAGCGGCCGCGGGGCCAGAAGAACCCTCTCAACCCGTCCTTGCGGCGCCTCGGTACGACGTGGAGGTGCACGTGCGGGACGCTCTGGCTGACGATGTCGTTCAGACCGAAGAAGGTCCCTTCCGCCCCCAGCGCCTGCCTCTGGGCGGCGGCGACCCGCCGGCCGGCGTCGAGCAGGGGGCCGAGAACTTCGGGCGGGACCTCCCCGATGGTGGCCCAGTGGGTTCGAGGCACGACCAGGGTGTGGCCCGGGAAGACCGGTCGGGCATCCAGGAACCCCATAATGGCGGGCTCGTCGAGGACTATGTGAGCCGGCGCCGCCCCGCTGGCGATCAGGTCGAACACACAATCCGAGGAGGAGGTCACAAGCCGCCAGCGTCGCGCGACGATGCTGTGCATGACCAACGACCCGTCTGTCCCGCTCACGGCCGGCCCACCCGAAACCATCCTGCCCCCCGCGCCGGTGGAGGCGCGGACAGCCCTGGACGCGGCGCTGGCCCTCCCAGCTGCGGAGCGCAGGGCAGCTACCGCCCGGGTGGTGGCGGCCCATCCCGCCTTCCTCGACGGGTGGGCTCGCCTATCCGGCCTGGCCCGCGACGACGTCGAGGCCTACGCCTACGCCCGGGTCGGCTATCACCGCGGTCTGGACACGCTGCGGGGGGCGGGCTGGAGGGGATCCGGCTACGTCCGCTGGGCCCACGAAACCAACCGGGGCTTCCTCCGGGCTCTGGACGCCCTCCGGGCCGCGGCTCTTGCCATAGGGGAGGAGGCGGAGGCCGACCGCTGCGCGGTCTTTCTCCGCCAGCTCGACCCCGACTGGGCCCACTCCGACCAGTCCCCGGCGTGATCGGCTGGTTGCGCCGGGGCGGGGGCCGCTCGGGTCAAGACCCCACTCCGGAGTGGTCCCCCGGGGTGTCAGCCATCGATGAGCACGTCAACGCAGCCGATGGTGGGCCGGAAGCCGACCGCGTCCGCCCCCGCCCGAAGAAGAGACGCGCCCCGCCCCCGTTGGAGGAGATCACCATCCATGAGATCCGGGACCCCCGCCACTGGCACCTGGTGACCTACGGCCTGAGCGAGCTGCACGGCAAGGACACCACCGACCCCGAGACTTCCGGGTGGGGCTTCGAACTGACCTTCCGCGTTTTGGAGGACGGGCCGCCTCGTTGGGCGGCCGACCTGCTGACCAGCCTGGCCGCCTACGTGTGGGCGAGCGGCCATCCCTTCGCGGACGGGCACAACGTCGACCTCCGAGGTCCCATCCGCCTGGACAACGACACCGACATAACAGCCGCCATGATCGTCGAGGACCCGGTGCTCGGCGCATTGGACGGACCGTTCGGTCGGGTGCAGTTCCTTCAGGTGGTCGGGATAACGGTCGGCGAGCTCGAGTTGTGCCGGTCCTGGACTACGGACGGGGTCCGGGACCTCCTGAGCCGGTCGGACCCGCTCCTGGTGACCCGGCTGGATCGACTCGCAGTCGATGACGATCCTCGCTGGGCCGACGAGATCAATCGGCGCCGGGCCGAGGAGGGAAGCTCCCTGCATGAGCTGCGCGTCGCCACCCTGAAGGTTTACGACCAGCGCAGCCGGGGGATGGTCGTCGAGATGGGAGCGGGTGCGGCCAGCGCCCTGGGGCCAGCCCTCAGGCGCGAGCTGCTCGCAACCGGAGCCGTCTTCTCGGTGATCGGGGACGACTACCAGCTGCGTTTCGTCGGGGCCGAGGCGGCGGCCTGGTCCTGGGCGGGCGGCACCGCCGAGGTGGCAGTCCCGGTCAGGGTGGTGGCGGACCTAGCGACGCTTTTCGACGGTCGAACCGGTTGGCGTCAGCTGCCCGACTGGCCCGGCCTCACGTTCCGAGTGGTTGGCTGACACAGGAGGGCCGGACCGACTCACCGGCCCCCGATAGCCTGCGCGGGTGGCCACGGACGAGAAACTGGTCGGTCCCTTTCCTGCCGGAATGGAGCCGGCGGAGTACGACCGGCTCCGGCGGCGGGTGTTGTGGGCCATGCCGAGCGGTCTCTACGTTCTCGGTAGCCGGGCCGGCAGCCAGCGCAACCTCATGACGCTCAACTGGGCCTCCCAGGTCGCCTCGGATCCGAAGCTGCTAGCCGTCAGCATCGAGACCGTCGCCGTCACACACGCTTTGGTGCGCGAAGGCCGGGTCTTTTCCCTGAATCTGATGGACCGCAACGATCGAGCCGTTGTGCGGAAGTTCGTGAAACCGCTGGACGATCAGGGTGACCGGTCTGAGCTGGCCGGGTTCCCGGTGCGCAGCTACGTCACGGGAGCTCCGATCCTCGAGCTGGCCGCCGCCTGGATCGAGTGCGAGGTCCGCCAGGAAGTGCCTTGCGGGAGCCACACCCTGTTCCTCGGCGAGGTAGTGGGCTGCGGGACTCGGGCCGGCGACGGCTTCGAAGTCCTGCGGATGGAGGACACCCGCATGAACTACGGCGGCTGACCCGCCGCCCGACGGCGAGACGACTGCAGTTCGATCGGGCCTGTAGGCTCCGGCTCCAAAGGAGGCTCGCATCCCCGACCTCATCTCGCAGGAGTCCGCGCTGAAATCGCTGGTGGACCGGCTACTGCTCGCGGACCGGTACGCGCTTGACACCGAGTTCCATCGCGAGCGGACATACTGGCCCAGCCTGGCCCTGGTGCAGGTGGCCTGGCCCGACGGTCCGGCCGGGCCCCGGGGGGTGGCCCTGATCGACCCCCTGAGCGTCGACGTGGCACCCCTGTGCCAGGTCATGGCCGGACCCGGCGTCATGGTGGCCCACGCCGCCGAGCAGGATCTGGAGATCCTGGAGCGAACGTGCGGGCAGGGCCCCTCGAACCTCTTCGACACGCAGGTGGCGGCCGGCTTCACCGGCCATGGGTCAGCCAGCCTCGGATCTTTGACCCAGATGTTCCTCCGCATAGAGGTAGCCAAGGGCGACCGTTTGACCGATTGGCGGATCCGCCCCCTCACCGACTCCCAGTTGGCCTACGCCGCAGCCGACGTGGAGAACCTGCTTCAGCTGGCCGACGAAATCCTGGTCGACCTGAAGGCCAGCGGGCGGTCCCAATGGGCGCACGAGGAATGCGACGCCCTCCGCGTCCGTCCGCACGGTCCTCCTGATCCCGACAGGGCCTGGTGGAGGCTCCGGGACGCCCGCTCCCTGCGCGGCGCGGCGCGGGGCGTGGCCCAGGAGGTGGCGGCCTGGCGGGAGCGGAAAGCACAGGCGAGTGACCAACCGGTTCGGACCATCCTGCCGGATCTCGCCATACAGGCGATGGCCCACCGGCCCCCCACGTCGGTGGAGGCCCTGAGGCACGTGCGCGGCCTGGACGGCCGTCACCTGAAGCCGGCCGTCGCCGCCGAGGTGCTCGACGCGGTCAGGAGGGGCAAGGCCCTGAGCCCGGCTCAGGTCGTGGCCCCACCCGCCGACGAGGTCCCGAGGGAGCTGAGGGCGCCAGTCGCCCTGGTCATGGCGTGGGTCGCCCAGATAGCCCGCGACGAGCGGATCGACGCCACCCTGCTCGCCACCCGCAGCGACGTCGCAACCTACCTGAGGGAGGAGGGCGAGTCACGGTTGGCCCAGGGCTGGAGGGCGGACATGCTCGCCGAGCCGATTCGGGCATTGGTGCATGGCGAGGCGGTCCTGGCCTTCGACGGAGCTGGGCGGCTGGTCCTGGAGGAGCGGTCGGGGCAGCGATTCACGCCCCGGACGGCCACCGAGGTCTGAGATCGATTTTTCCCATCTAGCTCCCGGCGGCTGAGTCGCGGTCCGACGCGTCCTCGCCGGCGCCGCTGCCTTCACTCCTCGGTCGGAGATCGATGGTGAGGGTCAACACGCCATCTTCCAGGACCCCGGTGGCGTCGCCGATCATGGCGTAGTCCTGAAAGTCGATGCGGGCCTGGTCGATGAAACGCTTACGCTCCGGGCCCTCCAGCGGCGGAATGCCCCGTTGGCGCACGGCCCGGGCCCGAGCCTGGAAACGTTTGATCATGGCGTCGATGTCCAGCTCTGCTGCCATTCAGCCCACTTTATGCAGCTGATCGTGGTGCCGAGCCGTGGCGCCTCCACCTACGCCGGTGGCGGCGATACAATGATCTACCGGCCTTAATGTGCCTTGACCAACGGGAGCTCCAGGTGAAAAAGGGACGGCATCGGCGCTTCGAAGAAGCGCGTGCTCTCAAGCGATTGACGGAAGAGACCGTCGAGCCGTGCGCGGAATGCGGTGCCGAGCCCGGGTCCGATCACGCCACATGGTGTATGGCTATGGAGGACCTCGACGAGGAGGAGTACTCCGACCCGGAGCCGCACCGGGCCTGAGGCCGGCTTCCCGGACCTAGCGGCCGGTCCGGACGACGGGGTGGGGCAGTGGGGTGCCTGAAGTTTGTCGCGCTTCGAGATAGGCGGATAGCTGCGCGTAGATGCCGGCGCCGACCATGGCCGTCAGCTCAGGACGCATGGTCTGATAGACCCGCCCGGAGCTGGTGAAGGCTTCGGGCGCCTCGGTGCACCACCAGTGGAACTCTTGCCCGCCCTCACCCCAATGCTCGCGATTCCATTGGGTGATGGTGGAGGTGACCCGTCCGTCCGCCCCTACGGTGTCTTCCCTCCGCAGCGGCAGTTGCCAGCAGACGTCAGGCTTCAACTCGAGAGGCTCCTGACGGCGCGCCAGGGCGGCTCGATGGAGAGCGCAGCCCGGGCCACCGGGGAACCCTGGTCGGTTCAGGAAGATGCACGCCTCATCGACCAACCTGGTTGTGCGGGTCCCGTCCGGCTCTCGTTGCACCACACCGCGGCGGCCGGCAGCGGCGTACTGCCAGTCGTCGGCGGTCAGGGTCCTCGCCGCGGCTCTGACCCGGGCCACGTCGGCGCTGTCGGTGAAGTGGGCACCGTAAGAGCAGCAGCCCTGTACTAATTCGGGCGCCGGCCCGGTCAGAACGCCCTGGCAGCCGTGGCCGTATATGCACTGCCAGCCGGACAAGAGGAAGGTGACGTCGAAGACCCAGGTACGCAGTTCATCAGGGTCCTCGAAGCTGATCCACTCGTGGCTGGTGGGCGGAACGTGGCGGAAGGGCCGGCTGCCGTTCGCCGGGATTCGGTCCCTCTGGCCCGCCGCGGGCTTGGTCCGCCTGCCCTTCGCCGCGCCCGCTTTGATGTCCGGCTTGGAATTGATCGTCTTGGCCCGCTTGCTGCCCTTAGCTGCCACCCGTATTGCCCCCTAGCTCGATGATTAGTTCGCCTGCTGCGAGCAGCCCTTTCCAGAACTGATCCATGACCATCCGCTCATTGGGAGCGTGGATGCGGTCACCCGGAAGTCCGACGCCGAGGAAGAGCACGGGGGCTTCCAGCACCCGGCCCAGCGCTTCTTCGGGGCCGCTGCCACCCTCACGGGTGTATAGAGGTGTTTGCCCCCAGACTGACTCGATGGCCCGGACCAGGGCTCCCATGGAGGGATGGTCGATCGGGGTCAAGGCCGGTGCCACGCCACCCTCGGGCGTCACCGTGACTTCGATCCCCGCCGGCACCCGCCGGTCGAGCCACCTCGTAAACGCCGCCTCGACCTCCTCCGGACGTTGATCGGGGACGAGCCTGAACGCCACCTTGAATCCGCCCGTGGCCGGCACGATCGTCTTGATCCCGGGTCCTCCGTAACCGCTGTGAAGGCCGACCACCTCGGCCGTGGGACGCACCCCTATCTGTTCCAGGGGGCTGAACCCGGATTCGCCGGTGAGGTAGGGCACGCCTCCCGCGGCCCGGCGGAACTCGGCTTCCTCGAAGGGCTGAGCGTCAAGTGACGCCTTTTCGGCGGGCGACAGATCCCTGACCCGGTCGTAGAAGCCGTCCAGGGTGACCCGGCCATTCCCGTCGTGCAGGGCCGACGCCAGCCGGGCCGCCTCCAGGGCGGCGTTGGGCACTGCTCCGCCCCACATCCCGCTGTGGAGGTCGATCGAGGCCGTTCGCAGGGTGACGTCGAAGGCCACCAACCCTCTCATCCCCACGGTGGTGGAGGGGACGTCCGGGGCGATCATGCCGGTGTCGGAAACCACGACCACGTCGCCAGCCAGGAGCTCTTTCTCGGAGTGGAGTAGACGTTCGAAGTTGGGGCTGCCGATCTCTTCCTCACCTTCGATGAGCAGCTTGAGGTTGACTGGCAGAGCGCCTCGAAGCGACAGGAGGGCCCGGGCTGCCTCGATCTGGTACAGCGACTGGCCCTTGTCGTCGATGGCACCCCTCGCCCGGCATTCGCCGTCGACGATGACCGGCTCGAACGGCGGCGAGGTCCAATCCTCCACCGGGTCCACCGGCTGAACGTCGTGGTGGCCGTAGACGAGGACGGTCGGACGATCAGGGCCGGCGTGCAGCCAGTCGGCGTACACCGCCGGACCGCCGCCGGTCTCCAGCACGGCCGCGTGCTCCAGTCCCGCCTCCTTCATCAGCCTCAGGCAGTACTCCGCTGAGGCCCTGACGTCGGGGGCGTGATCGGGGTCGGCCGATATGGAAGGGATTCGAAGCCATTCGAAGAGGCTGTCAACGATGCGCTCGCGCTCGGCTTCGGCGTATGCGGCCAGCGCCAGTTCGCTCATCCCTGAACCGTACTGCACCGACCCCGGCGGTAATCTCTGGTCCCTCATGAAAGGGCGGTTCAAAGGTATTGCGGTCGTGTTCGGCGGGGCCGCGCTCGGCGGCGATGCTGGCTGGATGCGGGGGCGCCACGCACGCCGCCTCCTCCAAGCTCCCGACGACTACCGCTTCGGGCCCGTCCACCGCTCCGGGCCCGTCCACCCAGCAGTCGACAGCGGGCCCGGTCGCCGCTTCGTCCCCGGTGCCGCCCGTCGATTGGGTCAGCTGCCGCGGCCCGGCCGGTCCGTCCGGCTTCCAGTGCGCCACCGTTCCGGTGCCCCGGGATCCACTGAACCCGAGCCTGGGCACCATCGGTATGGCCGTCGACCGCCACCCCGCCACCGGATCAGCCAGCCAGCGCATCGGTTCCCTGCTGGTAAACCCGGGGGGCCCGGGCGAGTCCGGAGTGGATGCCCTGCCCGGGATCGTCGGGGGTATGCCGAGCGACCTGCTGAAGCGCTTCGACGTGGTCGGCTTCGATCCTCCCGGCGTGGCCCGGACCGCGCCCATCACCTGTCTGGACTCCGCCGGCCTGGCTCAGTACTTCAATGAGAACCCCGCGCCCTCTACCCCGGCCGGATTCCAGGCACTGGTCCAGGAGGCACGGACGTTCGCGGCCGGCTGCGAGAGGGAGAGCAGTGCCGAACTGCCCTACGTCAGCACGGTCGACGCGGCCATGGACATGGATGTCCTGCGCCAGGCTCTAGGCGACCAGCAGCTGACCTACTTCGGCCTGTCGTACGGGACTTCGCTGGGGGACACCTACGCCCAGCTGTACCCCACGCGAGTGAGGGCCATGGTGCTGGACGGGGCCCTGGACCCGTCTGTCCCGGTCCTGACTCAGATCAACGAGCAGTCGGCCGGGTTGGAAGGTCAACTGCGCCGATTCTTTGCCGCATGCACGTCCAACAGATCGTGCCCCTGGAAGCCGGGGGCTGATCCGGAGGCGAGCCTGGAGGCCTTGTTGCAAAGGTCGGAGGCATCGCCGCTACCGGTCCGGGGGACGTCGAGGACCGTCGGTCCTTCGCAGGTCCTCTACGGGACCCTGTGGCCGCTCTACTTCACCTCGACCTGGCCCGCGCTCGAGACCACCCTCGCCGACGCCAGCACGGGCGACGGAACCGATCTGCTCCAGGAGTTCGACTCGTATACCGGCCGCAGCCCGGATGGCAGCTACAGCAACATCTTCGAAGCCAACGCCGCGGTGAACTGCCTTGATCAGCCGGCCCCTACGCTCGCCCAGATCCAGGCCGAGGTGCCGGCGGCGGAGGCGGCGTCTCCGTTCTTCGGGCTGGCGGACCTCTACGGCGAGATCGAGTGCGCCGTTTGGCCGGTTCCCGCCACCGGCCACATCGGGCCGGTCCATGCCGTCGGATCACCGCCAATCGTGGTCGTCGGCAGTACCGGCGATCCCATCACGCCCTACCAGTGGGCGCAATCCGTCGCCGCTCAGCTCCAGCACGGGGTGCTGCTCACCCGGGTCGGCTCCGGCCACACCGCCTACTACGCCAGTTCGTGCATCCGGTCTCACGTTGACTCCTACCTGATCACCGGCACTCCGCCGGCCCCCGGGATCCGCTGCGCCAGCGACTGACCTGTTGGGGGCAGGTGGGTGGTTGCCTGGCCGGCGGCAGAGTCGGGACCTGCCCCAGGGTTTGCCCGGAGCCGAGAGGGTCCAACGGCGGGCTTCGGATATCACCAAATATATTAGTGTACAGTAGTACACCATATATAGGTATGTAGTGCACACAAAGGTGGGCGGCGGGTGGCGGAGGAGCTGTCGGGCCAGCGGGGAGCGGGTGGCCGGCGGGGCAGTGTCCCCGCCGCCGGCCGCGCCGCGAGGACGAGCGGGAAGGGCTCCCCGCCGGACAGGACCCGCACGGACAGGACCCGCACGGGCTGGACCCACCCGCCAGCCCGATCTTGGGCCAGACTTGAGGCCGTGACCGCCGCCCTCATCCGTGATCTGGCCGGGGCGCTGGCGCCGGAACGGGTCCGGTCCGACGCCATCGAGCTGGCCCTCTACAGCCGGGACGCGTCCATGCTGAGCGGTGAGGCTTCAGTGGTGTGCTTTCCGACCAGCACAGCCGAGGTCGCAGCTGCCGTGCGGGTGTGCCGGCGACACCGCCGGCCCTTCGTGCCACGCGGATCAGGAACCGGCCTGGCGGGTGGCGCGACCCCGGCCGGCGAGGTCGCTCCCGTCGTCATCGTGACAACCAAGATGAACAGGATCCTCGAGATCGATGCCGACCAGCGCCTCGCCTGGGTCGAGCCGGGCGTCCTGAACCTCGATCTGTCGAAAGCTGTTGCCCATCTGGGCCTCCATTTCGCCCCCGACCCTTCCAGCCAGCAGTCGTGCTCCATCGGCGGCAACGTGGCCAATAACTCCGGCGGTCCCCACTGCCTCCTGTACGGGGTCACCAACGCCCATGTGCTGGCCCTGGAGGTGGTCCTCCCCGACGGCTCGGTAGCGGTCCTCGGGGGCGTCGACCCCGATCCGCCCGGCCTGGACCTGCGAGGGGCCTTCGTGGGCAGCGAGGGCACCATGGGGATCGCCACCCGGATCGCGGTCCGCCTGACCCCCTTACCGCCCTCGGTGGCCACATTGCTGGCCGACTTCACGACCATGCACGACGCCGCTGCCGCAGTCACGGGGGTGATCGCGGCCGGGATCGTGCCGGCGGCCCTGGAGATGATGGATGCCACCATCGTCGAAGTCGTCGAAGCCTACGTACACGCCGGTTTCCCCACCGACGCCGCCGCCGTGCTGATGGTCGAAGTGGACGGGCTGCCGGGCGGGGTGGCGGCCCAGGCTGCCGCCGTGCAGGACGTGCTCGAAGCCAATGAGGCTCGTCAGGTCCGGCTGGCAGTTGACGAAGCCGAACGGGCCGCCTGGTGGAAGGGGCGGAAGTCGGCGTTCGGTGCCGTGGCCCGCATCGCGCCCAACTACTACTTGCACGACTGCGTCGTACCTAGAACACGCCTGGTGGAGGTGCTGGACCAGGTGAGCCGGATCGCCGACAGTCATGGCTTGGTCCTGGGCAACGTGTTCCACGCCGGCGACGGCAACCTGCATCCCTTGATCGTGTTCGACCGCAGGGCTGCGGGCGTGCTCGAGAAGGTCCACCAGGCGGGCCAGAGCATCATCGAGGTGTGCATCGCAGCCGGCGGCTCCTTGTCGGGTGAGCACGGCATTGGCATCGAGAAACGCGACGCCATGGGGCTGGTCTTCTCAGCCGCGGACCTGGAGGCCCAGAAGTGGCTCCGTGATGCGTTTGATCCGGCTGGCAGTTGCAACCCGGAGAAGGTCCTGCCTCTCGGGGGCTCGCGCTGCGGCGACATCGCCGACCTCCCCCAGGGGGCCTGGGTGTGAACGATCGCCTCGCCCTCTTCGCCGCCGAGGTGGGGTCACAGGGGCCGGTCACAGTTGCAGGGGGGAGAACCCAGTGGGGGATAGGAGGGCTGCCCAGTGAGGAGGCCCGCCAGATCGCCGCACCTGCGGGCGTGGTTGCCCACGAACCGGCCGAGATGATCGTCAGGGTGCGAGCCGGGACTTCGTTGCACGACCTGCAGCAGACGGTGGGTGAAGCCGGTCAGTTCGTGGCCCTGGAGGCGGATAGCCCATCGCTGGCCACGGTCGGCGGTCTGCTCGCCGTCGGGAGGAGCGGCTACCGCCGCCTCGGCTTGGGTCCCATCCGGGACGCCTTACTCGAGATAACCGCGGTCAGCTCCAAGGGGGACCTGATCCGAAGCGGCGCGCCGCTGGTCAAGAACGTCACCGGCTTCGACCTCTGCCGCCTCCTGGTGGGATCGCTCGGGACCCTGGCCCTGACGGGCGAGGTGGTTCTGCGCTGCCGGCCCCTCCCCGAGGTCGAGGCCTGGTACATCGGGGAGGACGCCGATCCCTTCGGGTTGGCGCCGCGCCTTTACCGGCCCACGGCAGTCCTGTGGGATGGGGTGCGCACGTGGGTCGGCCTGGCCGGCTACGGCGTGGATGTGGAAGAGCAGGCGCGTAGTGTTCTCGGCCCTCGTTTCCGCCCGACAGACGGACCGCCTGCTTCGCCGGGTGAGCTACGCCGCTCGCTCCCGCCTGGCGCGCTGCGGGATCTGCCCCGTCGGGCGGGCGGTGTCGGGGACTGGCTGGCCCAGGTCGGGGTCGGCGTGGTGCACTGCACTCATCAGGTGTCGGCCCGGATCCCCTCGCCCGAACCGGCCCGGGAGGTCGTCGAACTTCACCGGGCCATCAAGGAGCGATTCGATCCCGACGGCCGGCTCAATCCGGGCCGCTCGGTGCTGGCGGTCGACGCCGGGGTGGCGGCGTGACGCTGCCCGTGGACCACGACGAGCTCGCTGCCTGCGTGTCGTGCGGGCTGTGCCTGCCTTACTGCCCTACATTCCGGGTCACGGGGGAGGAGGCGCTCTCGCCCAGGGGACGGATCGCCGCCATGCGGATTGTCGATGGCGGGGCCGAGATGGACAAGGCGTTCGAGCACATCGCCCAGACCTGCATCCAGTGCCGGGCGTGCGAGACGGCTTGCCCATCGTCGGTTCCCTTCGGGCGGCTGATGGAGGGCACCCGCCTGGCCCTGGCCCCGCGCTCGGTGCCGGCCTGGCACCGTGCCGCCTATCGGGCTCTGGCCCATCCCCGGCTACTGAACGCCCTGACCTCATTGGGAGCCCTGGCCCAAAGAGCCCACCTGGTGCCGCCGGCCCTGTCCCGGCGTCTGGCCCTGCCGAGGCTTCCCCTCCGAGAGGCCCCGCTACGTCCCACCGGTGACGACGTCTGGCTGTTCACCGGCTGCGTCATGAACGCCTGGCAACGTCCCGTTCACCGCTCCTCCATAGAAGTGCTCCGGTCCATGGGCGTCGGGGTGGCCCTTCCAGGTCCGGGGGCGGCCTGTTGCGGCGCCCTCCACGTGCACGCCGGGTTGCGCGACGACGCTGTCCGCCTGGCCCGCCGTTGCGTGGCGGCCCTGCCGGGGCCGGCACCGATACTGGTTGACTCCGCCGGTTGTGGCGCCGCCCTGAAAGACTTCGGGCACCTGCTGGGCGGGGAGGGCGAGGAGTTCTCGTCGAGGGTGTTCGACATACAGGAGTGGATCGCCGGCCGGGCCGAGCATCTACCTGCGCTCGCGACCGACCAAGAGCTTCGGATCGCCATCCAGGATCCCTGCCACCTCCGCCACGTCCAGCGAGCGGAGGGGCCGGTGCGCACCGTGTTGCAGCGCTATGGGGAGATCGTCGAGCTCGGCGACGAGGGCCGGTGCTGCGGGGCGGGCGGGGCCTACAGCGCCCTCCATCCAGACCTGGCCGGAGCCGTGCGCACCCAGAAGGTGGCGGTGATCGCCGTCGCCGCGGCCGACGTGGTGGCCAGCGCCAATCCAGGCTGTGCCATGTGGCTGTCCGCTGCCGGCGTGCCGGTCCGGCATCCGATGGAGATTGTGGCCGAACGAGCCGGGCTGGTCCCAGCCACCTCATAGTCTGATTCTCCTGTGGCTGGCGAGTTCCAGGACATCCGGGCCCGACTGGAGGCCATTGCCGAGGAGTTGGCCGATCTCGGCATGGAGCGCCTGAAGGAGTCGATCGACGCCGGGGGTTACGAGCTGCCTGTCGATGAGAAGCGGCTGGCTCGGGCTCGTCGAGCGGTGGAGAAAGCCGCCGCCATCCTGGCCGAGCCCGACGAGGGGGAGTAGGACCGGCCGGCTGGACCTGATCGAGGGCCAGGTTTCGACCCGCCCATACCGAGAGGGGAAGCTGACTTAGCGGGGCGGGCGCTACCGAGCGCTCGGTTCGGCAGATGAGGACAGATAACCGTGGGTGGCCAGGTAGCGGAGCAGTTCGTCCGCCCCTTCTTCCGGTCTGAGCGGCCCGACCAGTCGCGGGGGATCGTGCGCTTTGAGTGCGCCGGTGAGTGCGAGCAGCCGCTCCCTGGTATCGCCGGCGGGGGCGGGAACGACCTTCGTACGCGGCCGGTACGGCTCAGGCGCACCGACGCGCAAGGCGCCTGGGCCTGCGGCCGCAAGGACTGGGACCCTGGCCAGGGGGATCTGTTGCTCCCCGGAGCGCAGGATGCTGGCGAGGGAAGCCCGCCGCAGCCTCACCCCCGCCGCTTCGACCGAACATACCGCCGGGGCCCCCAGCCGGAGCCTTTCCCGCCACCCGGCGTCCAGCCGGCGTTCCGCGTGGACCGTCAGGGAATCTTCATCGAAGCTGAGGTTCACCAGCCCTAGAGCCTGGGCCGCGCCGAGATGATGGGCGATTAGCGCCGGTACCGCCCCGATGCCGCGCGTAGGCGATCGGTCGCCGCAGACCACCAGGGCCGGCGATCCCAGCTGTTCGATGGCGGCGGCCACCGCCGCGGCGATAGTGGCAGGTTCTCCCGCCAGCTCTGGGTCCGGTACAAGTTCGGGGCCCGAGGAGGCGGTCTCACCGTAGGGAACCCTGAGCGCCTCCGCTCCCAGGGCGACCGCCAAACGGAGCACTTGTTCCACGCTGGATGGACCGGCGGCGAGAGCGACCACACGCCCACCCCAGGTCTGGCCCGCCCGCAGGGCGTACTCCAAGGCCGCGGCGTCAGAATCCGAGAGGTCAGCCCGGCGCCGGTCGACACGCACCTCTCCCGTCAGCGGGTTGACCTCCGGCCGCAGGTCGGCGGGATCGAGGCAGGCCACCACGAGGGGCGAAGCGGGGCCTGCGGGTCGGGGCGCGGCGGCCGGCCCTTTTTCAAACTCAACCATGGCGGAAGACGACTCCGTAGCCCCCGTCGGGATACGTCCATTCGATGGCGCCCTCCGAATTGCAGACCATGTAGCAGGTGCCGCATTCGAAGCACTGCTCGTAGTTGAAAAGGATCCCGCCTTCGGATGTCGGCGCGAAGAGGTTGGCCGGGCAGGCCGTTACGCAGGTCTTGGTCGTGCACGACCGGCACACGTCCGAATCGACCACTATGTGGGCCCGAGCGCCCACCCGGAACTCCACGGTTCCCATACGGTCCTCGAAGGACTGGGCCGCCCAATTCTCGCCCGCGAACGTCACCGGAACACCCGCACTGTCTCCATCCCGTCGCGAATCAGATCCCGGAAGTGGACGCGCTGCCGGCGGGCCGAGCGACGCACCAGCCGGACCAGCCCCGGTTTGGGTTCAGGGTTGGTCACCGTGAACATCTGCTCGGCCACGTCGCATATCAGATGGTTGTACTGCCGCTGCATCCGTTCGGACAAGACCAGCTTCGGTGCCTCCCGGAACCGCCTGTGGTCGCGGAGCACGAAGTTGGATTCGAGGGCCCGACGGTAACCCGAAAGGCCCGTGGCGCTCGCGTCTCCGGACGCGATGGCGTCGGCAGCAGCTTCCCCGGCTGCCAGGCCGGCTCCGATGGCGAAGTTGACTCCCTCGAGCCAGATCCCGGCGGCCAGTGTCATACCGGCGGCGTCACCTGCGACGAGAAGCCCGTCCGCGGCGAGCTCGGGCATGGTGTTGTAGCCCCCTTCCGGGATCAGGTGGGCGCTGTACTCCTTGAGGGAGGCGCCGCGCAGCCACGGGGCTACGGCCGGGTGCGCTTTGAAATCGCCAATCAGCTCCTCCGGCCGGATGCCCGACCGGGCGAGGCCCTGGAGGGAGACGACGACGCCGATGCTGACCGTGTCGCGATTGGTGTAAATGAAGCCGCCGCCGGGGATCTCGCGTGTGCAACCGATCACCTCTATGTCGAGTCCTTCTCCCGGCATGAGGCCGAAACGTTCTTCGATCACCTCCGCGGGCAGGCTCAACACCTCTTTCACGCCGAGGGTGTGATGGGCGGCGTCGGCCTTGGGGAGCAGCCCAGCCTCCTTGGCCAGGAAGGAGTTGACGCCGTCGCAAGCGATGACGACCTGGGCTTCCAGGTCGCCGTCGGGCCGGTCGGTGCGAACTCCCCTGACGCGGCCGGTGACGCCCCTGAGCAGCCCGGTGGCGACTGTCGACGTCACCAGCTTGGCCCCGGCGTCCACCGCGTGCTGGGCCAGCCACGAATCGAAGTCGGCCCGGTACACGGTCATGCCGTTGTACGGGGGTTGCCCCCACGCCTGGGTGCGGACGTCGACAGTCACTGCCTGCGTGCCCGTCATGACCATGGTCGACCGGCGCACCACCCAGCGCTGGACGGGCACGTGCTCCCACCAGTTGGGGATCATCTCGTCCAGCACCCGGGCGTAGACCACCCCCCCGTAGACGTTCTTTGCGCCGGGGAAGGGGCCCCGCTCCACCATGACGACCGAATGGCCGCGCCGGGCCAGCGCCAGGGCGGCGGCCGAACCGGCCGGTCCGGCGCCGACCACGACGGCGTCGCACGCTTCAGGCGACGGGGTCTGACTCACGCAGCACCTCTCGAACTTGATCGGGGACCGGCACGTCGAGGCGGCCGGCCAGGTTCAACAGGATCCCACCGGCGTCGCCGACGATACCGAGATTGGCCATGCCGGTCATGGGGCAGGAGGGGTCGGTGTTGACACTCACGATGTGGTCGGGCGCGCCCAGTCCACCGACATGCTGACTGGCCCCCGACACTCCGAAAGCCACGTACAGATCGGGGTTGACGGTAACCCCCGTCGTGCCGATCTGTCGGTTGTAGCTCATCCATCCGGCGTCGGTAACCACCCTCGTCGCGCCCGCCGACGCTCCGAGCGCGGCGGCGACGGCGGCCAGCAGATCGAGGATGGCTCGAGCCTGCTCGTCGCTCGCGCCCCGGGGGACCAACCCCGCGCCTGCGCCCAGGACTCTGACCGCTTCCGACAGGTCCATGGTGGCCGGGTCCGGTTCCAGGAGTGCCACCGTCTCGGCGTTCGCCGTCTCGGGGGAGGCAAGCGGGAGGTCGATCCGGGTTAGGCGAGGTGTGGTCCGCTCGAGCTGCGAGTTGCGGGCCCCGGGCCAGATGGTGGCCACTGCGGGCCCGTCGCAATCCACGGGCACGACGACCCGCCCATCCGCGCGCAACAGCTCGGCGTGTACTCCGTATGGCGGTTTGCCGGTCAGGTCGGCTCGCACCGCCCCGGCGAGGAGGGGCCGCTGCAGCTGGGCGGACAGTCGCGGCGCCAGGTCTCGGCCGTCGGGCGACGCCGGCAGCAACACCAGGGATGTCGGGGAGAGGATCGGCGCCAGGATGGCGGCCAGCCCGGCTGGGGCCGGCGTCGTGTCACAGTGCCAGACGTCCGCGGCACCCTGGAGGGCGGCGGCCGCCGGGCCGGTACCGCTGCCGGCCAGCAGGACGGCACCTCGCGCTTCCGCCACCGCCTCACCGGCTCCCGCCGGTAGCCGACCTTCCCGACACACCACCACGGCCACGCTTGCGGGCAGGCCGGGGTCGGGCTCGGTCACTGCCACCTGGGTTCCCTTCATCCGGGTCATTGGTGCACCATTGAGGCAACGGTGCACCAACCTGCCACATTGGCTCGCTCCCGATGGTCGCTCACGGGTGCACCATTGAGGCAACGGTGCACCAACCTGCCACATTGGCTCGCTCCCGATGGTCGCTCACGGGTGCACCATTGAGGCAACGGTGCACCAACCTGCCACATTGGCTCGCTCCCGATGGTCACTCACAGGTTCACGGCCACCCGGTGCCCCTCCACGATGGCGGCGTGAGCCCGCCGGGGAGCCAGACAGTCGCCGATCCGGTGCACGGGGAATGGTGAGCCGGACAGAGCTCTCCACAGGTCGTCCTCGGGCTGCTGGTGCAGCGCGCACACCACCCAGTCGCAGGCGCGGTCGTGATCTTGACCGGTGGGGTGGTGCTGGAGGTTGACGATCAGGCCCTCCCCGTCGGGCTGTGCCCGCACCCCGAGAGGAACCAGGTCGGTGGCTTGGCGGATTCCGCGTGCGTGGGCCCGTACATTCCACGTCTCCAGGTCGAGCGTGATACCGAGGTCCTGCCCGACGACCATTCCATTGGTGGCGATCTCCACCTCGCAGCCCCGGTCGGCCAGCAGCTCGGCCACCGAAGTGGCCTGGTGGAAGCCCAGCTCGTCCACGACGAGCACCCGGCCGAAGGGCGCGGTCCGGCCTTCGAGCACATCGCGGACGTCCACCACACGCTCGCTGTCCCCGGCCCACCAGGGCCGCGCCGGTCGCGCTCCGGTCGCCAGGACGACCACGTCCGCACCGGTCCCGAGCACCCGATCCGCGTCGGCGTGTATGCCGGTCTTGAGGTCGATCTCGAGGCGATGAACGTGGGCGACGAGATTGCGGGTGATATCGAGTAGCTCGGCCCGGCTCGGAACACTCGCCGCGGCCGGGATCTGGCCGCCCAGCCGGTCCTGTCGCTCGAGCAGCGTCACCCGGTGCCCCCGCTCCGCGGCGGTGACCGCCGCTTGCAGGCCGGCGGGACCGCCTCCGACCACCAGCAGGTGTTTCCTGGCCCGGGGAGCCGCGAGGACGACGGACTCCCTCCCGGTGCGGGGATTCTCGATGCAGCCAAGCCAGCGATTGAGCCCCATCCGGCCCACGCACTCCTGGTTGCACGACAGGCAGGTACGGATGTCGGTGGAATGGCCGGCCCGAGCCTTGGCCGAGAAATCGGCATCGGCGATCTGGCCCCGGACCACGCCCACGAGGTCGCACTGGCCGGCGGAGAGGGCGCGGTCGGCTTGGAGGGGATCCTTGAACCGGCCCACCCCGATGACGGGAAGGCTCACCGCTTCGCGAATGGCGCTCGGGATGAACATGGCGTAGCCCGGCGGGATCTGCATGCTGGCTTCGATCATGTACAAAGTGGCGGTCGCCACCCCGATCGAGGTGTTGATGTAGTCGACGTGGCCGGTTGCCTCGGCCATGCGGGCGACGGCCACGGCGTCCTCGATGGTCGTACCGTGCTCGATCAGCTCGTCTCCGCACAGGCGAACGCCGAGAACACGCTCGGGGCCGATGGCCTCCCTGACCGCGGCGACGATCTCCAAGAGGAGCCTGGCCCGGTTAACCAGATCGCCGCCATAGGCATCGTTACGCCGGTTGGTGGCGGGCGACAGGAAACCGCGGACGATCGACGAATGGGAGCATTGCAGCTCGATACCGTCGAAACCGCCGCGTACGCAGTGCTCCGCGACCAGCGCGTAGCCGGCCACGATCTCGGCGATCTCGTGGGCCTCGACTTCCTTCGGGACCTCGCGGAAAAGGGGGTCGGGCACCGGGCTGGGCGCCCAGACGGGCAGCCGGGTGTACATGCTGGAGGCCTGACCGCCGTTGTGATTGATCTGGGCCAGAATGGGCACATCGTGGGCGTGGACCGCCTCCGTGATCCGGCGGTAACCGGGAATTACCTCGGGGTGGAAGCCGTGGATGAGCTTTTCGTACGGCCAGTCGGTGGGATGGGTCGAGTGCTCCTCGGTGATGATGAGCCCAGCCCCGCCGGCGGCCCGGGCCGCGTAGTAGGCGGCGTGCTGCTCGCTCGGCTTGCCGTCCTGGGTGGCGTAGTTGGTCAGGTGGGCCGAGAACACGATCCGGTTGCGCACGGTGAGCCGACCGATCCGGATCGGGGTGAAGAGGTGACGGTACTGGCCGGGTCCGCTCATGCCTGCGCCCCGTCCGGCGACGAGCGCCCGAGCAGTTGAAGGGCGGCCCGTCGGCCCTCGAGCACGGCCGGTAGAAGGGTTCGCGGCGCTACGCAGTCGCCGGCTCGCAACACACCCGGATCCTCGAGCTGGCGGTACAGGGTGTCTGCCGCCAACCGGTGCCCGCAATCCACGAGCAGGGCGGCCGGCAGGTAAGACCTGTCTCCGGTCCAGACGTCTACCACTTCCACTTGCCCCGCGCCCACACTGCTCACCCGGCTGCGCAGCTGCCGGTTGACCCCGGCTCGCTGCAGACGGACGTTGGCGTCGGCGAGATCGCCGGTGAGGGACAGGAGCGTTCCGGCCACCGGGTCAGGGCTGACGAGCGTCACCGGATGCACGCCGCGGGTGGCCAGCCATTCGGCGATGCCGATAGCCACCTGGTCACCCACCGGGTCGTCGATGACGACTGGTCCGGCGGTGAGACCGCCGACCGAGCACAGGAGCTGCAAGCCGTCGATAACCTTCGGGCCCGGTTCGCCTGGATCGCGGCCCGCCGCCGGTTCGCGGTTGGTGGAATAACGCCCGGGGACAGGGCGGCTCCCGGTGGCGAGCACCACTTCCCACCCGTCGACGCGGGCGGCGCGAACGTCCTCAACCGTCACGTCCGTCTCCAGGAAGAACTCCACACCGAGTCGTCTGCACTCGGCCTCCAGCCAGTCGCTCAACAAGCGGATGCGCTCCCGCCCCGGTCCCACGGCGGCCAGACGAGGGGTACCGCCCGCCATAGGGGCCCGATCGCAGATGGCCACCTGCCGGCCCGACTCGGCCAGGAATCGGGCGCACTCGAGGCCCGCCGGTCCGGCTCCCACCACGATCACCCGCGGACCGGGCCGAGCCCGCCGCGGCTCATGGGGTTCCTCGACCTCGTGCCCCGAGGCCGGCTCGCCTACACACGACACGATCGGGTTGCGGTTGTCGCGTACCCGGCAGGCCTGGTTGCAGAGGAGGCACGGTCTTATTCGCTCCGATGACCCCGACCGAAGGAGCGCGACCAGTCTCGGCTCCGCGATCTGAGCTCGCGTCATCTCGACCAGGTCGGCCACCCCCGCGGTGACAGCATCGTCGGCGTCGCCAGCGTCAACGACACTGCCCTGCAGCACGACCCTCGTCGCCCCACCGGCCGCTTCCCTCATGGAGCGGCACAGTTCGACGTTGAAATTGGCGGAGGTGTGGGCGTCGGGACGGTAGGAACCGGTCGAGTAGGGGCCGCCCCTGACGACTGTCAGCAGGTCCACGCCGGGCGCCAAGGCGGCGACCGCCTCGACCGCTTGCTCTGGCGTTATGCCCGCCCAGGGGGCCAGCTCGTCGCATGAAATGCGCAGGGCTACGACCCTGTCGGTGCCGACCGCTCTCCGCACGGCGGCCACGACCTCGCGGGTCAGTCGCAACCGATCCTGGCCGTATCCGTCCGGGCGCTGGTTGGTAAGGCCGGATTGGAACTGCCTGAGAACGGACCACGCTCCGCTGTCGATCTCCACCCCGTCGATCCCGGCGCTCACCGCTTCTACCGCGGCCCACGAAAAGGCCGCCACCAGAGAGTCGATGCCGTCCTGATCCAGCTCGGCGGGCGGCTCCCGGGTGACGACGTCGGCCACCCGGGAAGGCGCCCACATCACTTGCTGCGAGAAGGCGCTGGAGCCCTGGCCTCCAGCGTGGCCCAGTCCGGCCAGTACCAGAGTCCGGTTAGGCCGGCAGGCCGAGGCTATGGAGTGCCAGCCCGAGCGGCAGTCCGCGGCCAGTGGGGCCCGCTCGTAGGGCCAGTCGTCCTCGGTCACCGAGGCGGTCTCGGTCACGATCACGCCGGCGCCGCCGGCGGCCCGCCGGGCGTAGTAGGCAACATGAGCGGCCGAGACGGCTCGGCCCCGAGCCAGGTTCGTTTCGTGGGGCCCGAACACGACTCGCGATGGTGCCTCGAGAGCACCAACGGCGATCGGTTCGGTGAGCAGGTAGGAGGACCGGCTCATAGAGCCGGGCTGCCCACGGTCGGACGGGGCGGGGCGCTGGGCAGATTGTTGAGTGCGTCGATCAGCTGACGGAGGCGGGCATAAGACAGGCGGTCGAATCGCAGGGCGACGCGTGCCAGATCGGGGAAGTCGGCGCTGCGCCGTTCGGCGGGGAGCGGGCCATCCAGGACGCTGATGGGCCCTTTGGTGATGTCGGCAAAGCTCTCTGACAGTTGCGCCGCCTCATCCGCGGTCGGCGCCGCTTCCAGCCTGAGGACGAGGGTGTCGCCGACCCACCTCAAGGAGTGGAAGTTCCGGTAGAAGCCGAGGATCTCGGCGGCGGCATCCTCCACGGTGTCGACGATCCGGTACAGGCAGGCGTCGTCGGGGCCGATCAGATGCCGGGACGCCACCTCGTCGGTCAGGAAGCGCTCCCATCCCTTCCAATAGCTGCCTCCAGCCACCTCCAGGAGGACCACCGGGGCCGGCTCGGCTTTTCCCGTCTGGATGAGGGTCAACAGCTCGAAGGCCTCGTCCAGCGTCCCGAACCCTCCGGGCAGGACGGCGTAGGCGAACGATTCCTTGATGAGCAGCACCTTCCGGGTGAAGAAGTACTTCATCGAAACGAGCTTGGGGTCGTCCCGGATGAATGGGTTGGGCCCCTGCTCGAAAGGTAGCCGGATGTTGATGCCAAAGGCCTGGTCCGGGCCGGCGCCCTCCAGGCCGGCCGCCATAATGCCGGGGCCGGCGCCGGTGACCGTCGACCAGCCGTGCTCGGCGAGCAGCCGGGCCAGGTCTCGGGCCTGGACGTATAGAGGGTCGGAAGGAAGGGTCCGGGCCGAGCCGAACATGGTCATCTTGCGGACATGGCGGTAGGGGGCGAACACCTCGAAGCCCTCGCACATCTCTTTGAGAGCGGCGTTGGTGATCTTCAGATCGAGGCGGTCGGTGCGGTCGGAGGCCAGCCGGACCACGGTCTCGAAGATCTCGAGGAGTTGATCACGATTGGCCGTCGTTCCCATCGAATCCAGCAGGTCGATGAGCTGCTGCCGGATGGCGGCGGGGGTCTCCTGGCCGTCGGGGCGGCTCATTCGTTACGACGGCGCGGCGGCGCGGTCGACCAGCCACACGACTCGATCCGATGTGACCCGGCTTGGAGGCAGGTCAGCCCCTTCCATGACCGCCTGTAGAGCCTGGCGCCTGGACCCTCCCGCCACGGTGAAGATGACCAAGCGGGATCTGGCGATTCCGGAAAATGTAAGTGTCAAGCGAGGGTAGGGATTCTGCCCCGTGCTGTCCTCGTTGCGAGCAACCAGCTGCCCCGGGTCGGCGTCGAGGGCCTTCGATCCCGGGAAAAGCGATGCGATGTGACCATCCGGCCCCATCCCGAGGTGGATCACGTCCAGCTTGCCTATCTCTCCCAAGCGCAACTGGTAGGCGTCGGGGCCTTCGTCGCAGTTCATGGGGTACACCGCGTTCGCCGCGCCCACCCTCTCGAGAAGGGCTTGCCGGCCGAGGAGCTGGTTTGATTCGGGATGGTCGGAGGGTATGCAACGCTCGTCGCCCCAGTAGATGTTGACCGACAGCCAGTCGATCGAGTCGGTGCTTTCCTCGGCCAGCCGCTCGTAGCATCGCCTGGCCGTCTCGCCGCCGCACAAGGCGAACGCGAACAGCTCGTCGGGACGGCTCTTGAATGCCGCGATGACTTCGTGGGCGAAGGCTCCCGGCAGGTCGTCGACGACGATCAACTCTCCATTCACGGTTGAGCAGACTACGCGGTGGGTGCGACCCCTCTTCCGCTTTTGGGTGTTCGCGAACCGGTCGGGACGCCCCTCGGCGGCGTCAGGCCGGGAGGCTCGTCGCCGCGGAGAGAGCCTTCTCCCACGTCACATCCGGCTTCAGGTGGGTGAGGGCGCTGGCCAGGGCGGTGGGGAGGGGATCGTCGGAGAGGGCGATGAACTGCCTCGGCGTGGCTCCTGACGGCAAGGTGGCCTGGGCCGAGACGGTGCGATGTTGATCGCCGCGCACAACCTCGAAGAGGGCGACGTCGGAGCCGTGACGGCAAGTGACGCGCATCTCCACATGCCTGCCGTCGGACAACACCACCTGGTTGGGGCGAAGGTCCAGCTGGCTGACCAGCCATCCCCCGAGCAGGTGGCGCGGTCCGGTCTTGCCTTGGACTTCGACGTCGCTCACTCCGTCGAGCCAGGCCCGGCCCTCGGGTGGGTCGAACAGCCCGGCCAGCAACTCCCTCCACGGCGCCAGCCGGGCCCACGACAGGTCGACGACGGTGCGCCGGCGGGCCAGCTCCAGGAGGCCCCGCAGCTCGCCCTCGGCATCCCGGCTATCGAGAAGGACAGCCGATGCCACAGTGAGGAGGGGATCGGTGGGATCGGGCACCGAGTTCACATACCAAACTGCCACTGGAAGGTCGGAGATAGTGAAGGCTTCTACCAGTGAGTCGAGATGGCGGGCGGCCTGGCCGCGAACCCAGAGGGTGACCTCCTCGGAGTTGATCACGTGACTGTCGGTGTTCACGGCATAGAGGGAGGTCCGGGCGTCGAGGCTGGCTGCCTGGTAGGGATCGGGCCGGAGGATGATAATGCGGGCCGGGTGGTGGCCGCCGAGGGCCCTGAGAGCCCGGGTGGCACCGTAGGCCTGCTCGTCCTCCGGAGCCACTGCGATCAGAGTCATCACGGCGGTGCGGGCGGAGTTGTGTTCCGTCGACTGATGACGCAGCACGCGGAGGGCGTTCACCACCTGGCCGACCCGTACGCCTTGGCCGTCCCAGGTGTCGACCGCTACGGCGTCCGCCACTGGCGGCCGTCTCTTTCGATGAGCTGATCGGCCTGCCGCGGGCCCCAGGTACCAGCCGCATAGCCGGCCAGCGGAATGGACTTGGACGCCCAGGCCTCTAGGAGGGGGTCGACTATCTGCCAGGCCTGGTCGACTTCGTCGCTCCTGATGAACAGGGTGGGGTCACCGACCATGGCGTCCAGCAGGAGTCGCTCGTAGGCGTCCGGGGCCTCTTCGAGGAAGGCAGACCCGTAGGACATGTCCATCAGGACATCGCGGACGTTGAACGCCTGGCCCGGGACCTTGGCCCCGAACCTGAGGGCCACGCCTTCGTCCGGCTGGATGCGCAGCACCAGGGTGTTGGGTCGAAGGTCCCGGCTTTCGTCCGCGGCGAAAGCCAGGTGGGGGACCTTCTGGAACTGCAGAGCCACTTCGGTCAGGCGCTTGGGTAGCCGCTTTCCGGTACGGATGTAGATCGGAACGCCGGACCAGCGCCAGTTGTCCACCTCTAGCTTCATGGCCACGTAGGTCTCGGTCTGGCTGTTCGGGCTCACGTCGGGCTCCTGCCGGTAAGCCGGCACGGCCACCCCTTCGCTCCACCCGCTGTCATACTGCGCTCGGACGACGTCGGTGCGGACCTGCTCAGGAGTCGGGATTACTACGGAGCGCAAGGCCTTCACCTTCTCGTCGCGAATGCCTTGAGCGTTGATGGTCCCGGCGGGTTCCATCAGGGTCAGGGACAGAACCTGCATCACGTGGTTCTGGACGATGTCGCGCAGCGCGCCCGCTGTTTCGTAGAACCCCCCGCGCTTCTCGACGCCCAGCGATTCGGCGACCGTGATCTGAACGTGGTCGATGTAGCTGCGGTTCCAGAGGGGCTCGAAGATGGCGTTGGCGAAGCGCAGGGCCAGCACATTCTGAACCGTTTCCTTGCCGAGGTAGTGGTCGATCCGGTATATCTGGTTCTCGGCGAAGGTTCGGTGAAGGGCCGCATCGAGCTGCCGGGCGGTGTTGAGATCGTGACCGAAGGGCTTCTCGATCACCAGCCGGCACGACACGCCTTCTTGCACCGGATTGTTGAGGCCGGCGGCCCCCAACCCGTTGGCCACCTCCTCGAACACGGCCGGGACCGTCGCCAGGTAGAAGGTTCGGTTGCCGGGGGAGCCGATGTCAGCTTCCACCTTGGCCAGAGTGTCCTTGAGCCGCTGGAAGGTATCCGGGTCGGCGTAGTCGCCTGCGACGTACGAGCTGTGCTTGACGATGTCGGCCCAACCCAGATCGGCGTCGGGGACGGCTGAGGTCATCAGATGATGGAACCCTTCGTCATCGAGTTGCGTTCGGGCCACCCCGATGACGGCGAAGGCACTGGGCAGCAGGCGCCGCTTCGAGAGCTGTTCCAGGGCTGGCAGGAGCTTCCGGGAGGTTAGGTCCCCGGAAGCTCCGAACACCACCAGAACCCCGGGCGGAGCCCTTCTGGTGGTGTCGATGCCTTCGGCCAGAGGGTTCGGCGGGAGGGTCTCGCTCAACGGCTACCTCCGCGTTCGCGGCGCCATGGAGTTGGCCTTGTCCGTGAGCGACTGGAGGAGCTCCTCATAGCTCTTCACGAAGGACGCTACCCCTTCTTCTTCGAGCACCCTGGACACGTCGGCCATGTCGACTCCCACTTCGGCCAAGCGATCCAAGTCCGCCCTCGCCGCACCCGCCTCCGAGTCCACCGTCCGGGCCACCGTGCCGTGATCGAGGAAGGCATCGATCGTGGCGTCAGGCATGGTGTTGACGGTGTTGGGCCCGATGAGATTGTCCACGTACAGAAGGTCGGGGTAGGACGGATTCTTGGTGGACGTCGAAGCCCAGAGAGGGCGCTGCAGATTGGCCCCTTTCGCGGCCAGCCCGTCCCAGCGGGGACCGGAGGACCGTTCCTCGAACAGCTCGTACGCCAGCCGAGCCTGCGCGACCGCAGCCTTTCCGGCCAGGCTCGAGGCCTTGTCGCCGAGGTCCTGAAGACGCCGGTCCACCTCGGTGTCCACCCGGCTGACGAAGAACGACGCCACGCTGTGCACACGCGACAGGTCGCCGCCCTGGGAAGCGAAGGACTCCAACCCGGATAGGTAGGCCTCGATGACATCCCCGTAGCGCTCGAGGCTGAAGATCAGCGTGACGTTGATGTTGCGGCCTTCGGCGACCATGCTGCGGATGGCCGGGACTCCTTCGGCGGTAGCCGGGATCTTGACCATCAGGTTGGGGAGATTGATCCGTTCGTGCAGAGACCGGGCGGCGTCGATCGTATTGGCGGTGTCGTTGGCCAGGGCGGGAGACACCTCCAGGGAAACGAATCCGTCTGCGCCGCCGGCCGATTCGTTGACAGGGCGCAGTACTTGGCACGCCTCGGTCACGTCGTCGATGGCCATGTCCCAAAATGCCGCTTCAACCGAGTCGCGGGATATCACCTCGGCGAACTGGTCGTCGTACGCGTCGGACCCCGCCATGGCCTTCTGGAAGATGGTCGGATTGGACGTCACCCCGCGGACGCCCTCATCAACAAGCTTCTGCAGCCCACCGCCCTGAATGCTCGGCCGGTTTAGGTTGTCAATCCAGGGGCTCTGCCCGCATCGGGTAAAGAGGTCGTGAAGCTTTGTCATTGATCGTCCTCCTCTTCGTATGGATTGTCGAAGGGTTCGAGGCTTTCGATCAGGGTGGCGGCCCGGGCCGCCACGTTCTCAGCCGTGAAACCGAATGACGCCAAGACCTGAGCACCGGGACCAGACGCCCCGAAGCGATCCAGCGCAACGGACTCGTCGGCCCAGCGGGACCATCCGAAAGAGGCGGCCGCTTCCACTGACAGCACCGGCGCTTCGGCGCCGAGGATGGCGTCCTGGTATTCGTCGTCCTGTTCTTCGAACAGCTCCCAGCTGGGCATGGATACGACCCGGGCCGTCATCCCCCGCTGATCGAGGAGCCGGGCGGCCTCGACGCAAAGTGAGACCTCGGACCCGGTCCCTATCAGCACGACATCTGGCTCCTCGCTGCCATCCACGAGCACATAGGCGCCCCGCTCCAGGTTGGGCGCCAGCACGTCGGTACCCTCGAGTACCGGGATGCTCTGCCGGCTGAGAATGAGTGCCGTCGGTCCCTCCCGCTCGATGGCCACCCTCAGCGCTTCGGCCGACTCGTTGGCGTCGGCGGGCCGAATGATTCGCAATCCGGGCATGGCCCTCATGGCGGCCAGTTGCTCGACCGGCTGGTGGGTCGGTCCGTCTTCGCCCAAGCCAACCGAGTCGTGAGTCCAGAAGTAGATGACCTTCGCGCCCGAAAGGGCGGCGAGGCGGACCGAGCCGCGCATGTAGTCGCTAAACACGAAGAACGTGCCGCCGATCGGGAGCACGCCGCCATGCAGACTCATGCCGGTCATCACGCCACCCATGCCGTGCTCCCGGACGCCGAACGCCATCGCCCTTCCTTCTGGGTGATCCGAAGCCTGAAGGGGCGTGTCGTCGAGTCTCGTACCCGTGTTACCTGTCAGATCCGCTCCGCCGGCGACCAGACCGGGGACTTCCGCGGCGATGGCGTTCAGAGACTTGTTGGCGGACTGCCGGGTAGCGATCGATTCGCCTGCGTTCCACCTGGGCAACTTGTCCTGCCATCCGGGCCGCCCGCTGTTGGACCACACCGCGTCCCACTCTTCGCGGTCGCCTCGCCATCCGGAGAACCGTTTCTCCCAGTCCTCTCGCCAGGCCCGACCGCGCGACACCGCTTGTCGGTACATATCGAGGACTTCGTCTGGGACCCAGAAGGTCTGGTCGGGTGGTAAGCCGAGTATCTCCTTGGTGGCCCGGACCTCTTCCTCACCCAGAGGGGATCCGTGGGCCTTCGGAGAATCGGTCATATGAGGCGCCGGGTAACCGATATGACTGCGCAGTATGAGCAGGCTGGGCCGGTCCTCCTCTGCTATCGCCCGGCGAATCGCGGCTTCCAGGAAATCGGTGTCGTTGGCCGTCTCGCCCAGGTGCTCCACGTGCCAGCCGTAGGCCTCGAACCGCTTGCCGGCGTCGTCGTTCAACGTTATTTCGGTTGGCCCGTCGATGGTGATGTGGTTGTCGTCGTACACATAGATGAGGCGGCCCAAGCCAAGGTGTCCGGCCAGCGACGCCGCTTCGTGACTGATGCCCTCCATCAGATCGCCGTCGCTGCAGATGACGAAGGTGTGGTGGTCTATCACCTCAGGCCCGAACCGCGCCCGCAGCATTCGTTCGGCCACGCCCAACCCGACCCCGTTAGCCACGCCTTGGCCCAATGGCCCCGTTGTCACCTCGATCCCGGGGAGATCATGGACTTCGGGATGGCCGGGTGTGCGGCTGTGCAGCTGGCGGAACTGTTTGAGGTCTTCGAGCTCCACCCCGTAACCAGTCAGGTACAACATCGAGTACAGCAGGATGCACGCGTGCCCGCAGGACAGCACGAACCGATCGCGATCCGGCCACAACGCGTCGGTGGGGTCGTAGCGCATCACCCTGGTCCATAAGACGTGAGCGAGGGGGGCGAGGGCCATGGCCGTGCCGGGGTGCCCGGCATTGGCCTTCTGCGGGGCGTCCATGGCCAGACCTCGGATGACGTTGATGCCGAGTTGCTCGAGGTCGATCTCTGTGCCAGCCCGAGATGCAGTCATAGGGCAACCCTACCCACGACCGGACGGGCCGTTTGACCGAGATGCCGAAACGCGCTATGGACGCCTGTCGGAGACTGCGATAGGGGTCAAACGGGCGGCAGGAGGGTGAGCGGGACCACGGTCACCCCGCCGTCGGGCAGCAAACGGCAGTGGGCTTCGATCGTCCCATAATCCTTGAACTCGAGCTCTCCGCGCACCAGGCGATAGGTGAACTTCCCCGGCTCCACCTGGAAGGGAGAGACATTGCGAGCAACCTGTTCACCCGCCTCGTCTCGGAAGACGACCTCGAGCACACCCTGACCGTCCTCGGCGGGCCGGCAGCGAACGAGAACGATGAGGTGCGGCGTGATCGACACAGGAGGGTCCGACGGAGCCGGCAGTGAAAACATGATCCCAGAGAGGTCGATCCGGGTGGAGGGGCCGGGGACCGCTCGAAGGTCGATGTTCTCGGCGAACAGAGCGGAGATGATGTCCACGAACCGATCCGCGTCCTGACTCAGACCGTTTGCGGGACCGGCTGGGAGTGGGCTGACACGCGTGGCTTCTGGTGCCGGACGGTAAGCCAGCGGAACCTGCGGGCCAAGGCGATCAGCCACCATCCGGGGTCTATCTCTCCTCTTCGGAACGCCAAGCGAGCCGACGTCGGGGCGGCGTGATGATTGCTGTGCAGTCCCTCGCCGCCGGTAAGCCAGGCCAACCACTGGCTGTTGGCCGCAAACCCCTCGAACCGTCTGGCCCCGAAACGGTGACCTACTGCGTTCACGGCTGAGTTCAGCATCAGATAGCTGACGACGTGGGTGGCGGCGGCGATGGCGACCAACTCCCAGTTGCCCCAGAAGATGAGGAAGAGGATGCCGATCCCGAGGCCGAGACCGACCACACCGTGATCGAATAGGGCTCGATCCCACCGGTCCCCGGGCATGTCCCTCGCGTATTTCTCCACCGTGATGCCGTCCCTCGCCGCTCGCCGGTACATCACGACGTTGCCTATCTGGACGGCTGCGAAGCCTTCGAGCACCGGGGAGTGAGGGTCTCCCTCGACATCGGTGAAGGCGTGGTGGCGACGATGAACCGCGACCCATTCACGCGGCTGGATCCCGGTGGTGATCCACGTGAGGAACCGGCAGGCGAAGCGCAACCCTGGCGACATGGTGATGGCCCGGTGGGACAGGGTGCGGTGCAAGAAGATGGTGGTGAGGAAAATGGAGACCTGGCAGACAGCCAGGCCGACAAGGACCGCTAGGAGGATGCCGGGCACGGTGAGAACCTACCCTACTTACCCCCGGGTAACCCTTCGCCTGCCTTGCTTCCGGTGAACAGCTCTGACTTCGGCTCCTTCGTCCCCTACCCTTTCACCGATGCGACCCTGGGTTCGGGTGGCTGTCTCCTTGGCGGCGGCGGTCTCGGCGATATCTGTAGGTGGCCCCACAGCCACGGCACGATCGGCGGCCGAGGTGACTCCGGCGGCGGCGCTCGACGGGACCTCGGTGCTATCGATCCGCAGACTTCCCACGTGGGTAGAGACGGAGGCAGCCGGGCAGCGCCTGCAATCCTCGCTGTCCTCCATCGTGACGCCCGCGGAGCTCGGCGCAGGGGACGCCAACGGTTGTGTGCTCGTGACTCAGGGCAGCGAGGTCTTGTACTCGGTCAATGCCGGCAACCTGTACGTGCCGGCTTCCACCATGAAGTTGCTTACGGCCACTGCCGTTCTCGACCGCTTGGGGCCGTCGGACCGACTGGTTACCAAGGTGATGGGACAGCAGGCATCCGAAGGGGGGGTCATCTACGGCAACCTGTACCTCGTCGGTGGAGGAGACCCGCTGCTTCGCACAGCCTCCTACGCCGCCGCCCAGAACCCGCCGCAGCCTCTGTACACCTCACTCGATCAGCTGGCCCAGGATGTGCGCCGAGCGGGCGTGACCGAAGTCACGGGATCCGTGGTCGGTGACGAAAGCCGCTACGACGACGAGCGGACCGTTGCGTCGTGGAAGCCGATCTATACGACTGAGGGGGATGTGGGCCCCTTGAGCGCGCTCGATGTGAACGACGGTTTCGTCCCCAAACCACCTCCGCCGCCTACTCCTCCTACGACCACGCCTCCTACGACCACGCCTCCTACGACCACGCCGTCGAAGACCACGCCGTCGAAGACCACGCCGCCCACGACCACGCCGTCGAAGACCACGCCGCCCACGACCACACCGTCGAAGTCCTCCTCGTCGGCGTCGTCCGCAACCGGTTCGTCGACCGCCTCGGAGTTTGCTTACGACGCCGCCGCTGACCCCCCGGCCACCGCGGCGGCGACGTTCATGCAGCTCCTTCGGCAGGACGGGGTCAAGGTCGAAAGAGGGTCGACGAGCGGCACCGCGCCGGCCGGGTCGACCCTGATCACCTCGATTGCCAGCGCTCCGATCAGTCAGGAAATCGAACAGATGTTGAATGTCAGCGACGACACCGCAGCCGAGCTGTTCACGAAGGAGCTGGGATACAGGGAGTCCGGTTCGGGCACCACGGCCGCGGGCACGGCGGCCATCCGAGCTGATCTCGCGGCCGACGGACTTCCGGTTTCCCAGCTCGTCAACATCGACGGATCCGGTCTGGACCGTGGCGATCGGGTCAGTTGCGACCTGATCGTGGATGCTCTCCGACGAGATGGTACGGGCGGGGTCATAGCCGCCGGCCTGCCAGTCGCCGGGAAGACGGGAACCCTCGTGAGCCGTATGCTCGGCAGCCCCGCCGTGGGCCGGGTCCACGCCAAGACAGGAACCCTCGACGACGTGGTTGCCCTGAGCGGTTTCGTGACCCCGACAGTCTCCGCCGCGCCCGTCGCCCCCTTGCGCCAGCCGGTTATCTTCTCGATCATCCTCAACGGTCCCTCCAGCTACGGGGACCAGGCTCTCGCCGACAACATCGCCATCGCCCTGGCGTCCTACCCGAAAGTGGCGCCATTGGCCTCGATCGCCCCCCACGCTGGATGAGTCGATATCTTCCGATCTTCCCGCTCGGCACCGTCGTACTGCCCAGTCAGGTCCTACCGCTGCACGTGTTCGAGCCGCGCTACCGGGCCCTGATGGAGGTGCTCACCGACCCCGGATCGTCCGGTGAGCTCGGCGTCGTGCTGATAGAACGGGGTAGCGAGGTCGGCGGGGGCGACGTCAGGGTTGCGATCGGCACCGTCGTCCACTTGATCGAGGCCGAGCCGATGCCGGACGGCAGGTGGCTCGCCGTCTTCGCTGGGAGCCACCGTTTCCGGGTCGATCGCTGGCTTCCCGACGATCCGTTTCCGCAGGCCG
The DNA here is from genome assembly GCA_963851245.1 of uncultured Acidimicrobiaceae bacterium. Taxonomy (GTDB): domain Bacteria; phylum Actinomycetota; class Acidimicrobiia; order Acidimicrobiales; family Palsa-688; genus CAWKOH01. The sequence goes on from CAWKOH010000003.1 coordinate 451,037, forward strand.
AAGTCGACGAGTTGGCCGACGCGCCGTGGGAAGCCCGCGACGGTGACGCTTTCGCGGTGGCAGAGCTGGCGGTGCGCGAGACCCTGACGCTGGCCGCCGAGCTGGGTGATCCGGCCGTGCGGCCGGGCTTCGTTCTCTCCACCACCCCCCCCGTGGCCGCGTGGGAGCTTTGTGCGATAGCTCCTTTGGGACCCCTGGATCGGCAGCGCCTTTTGGAGGCTCCGACCCATCTGGCCCGGCTCGACCTGCTCGCATCCCAGGCCAACGAGCTGTCCAAGGTTCTTGCGTTCAGGCTGCAAGGGCGATAAGGATCTGCGGGTTGTGACTGCCCCGCAACCCAAGAAAGGCCAAGAGAAGCCTGTTGGGACGCTCGTCAACGAGTTGGCCGGGCTCGTCATCGCCTATTTCAAGCAGGAGACGGTCGTTCCGATCAAGGCCCTGGGCCGCTACATCCTGTACGGGCTGGCGGGCTCGGTGCTCATATCCATCGGAGGCGGGCTCCTGTCACTCACCGTGGTGCGCCTGCTTCAAGCGGAAACCGGCGCCAGTCTGACGGGAAGCCTCACTTGGGTAGCTTATGTGGGAGGGATAGTCGTGGCCCTGGGTGGAGCGGCCCTGGCTGCCAGCCGGATCAAGGTCAAGAAGTGATCAGCCCCAATCGTCGCCACGACAGGAGAATGCGCAAATGAGCCTGAATTTGCCAGTCCTGAAACCCATCCCGGTGACCACCCGAAACGGGCGAGTGGAGATGACGGACATTCGCTCCAAGCTCGAGGAGATCAGGGGAGAGGTCAACGAGACCACTGAGCAGGCGAAGCCCACCCTCACCTACGCGGCTGTCGTGGGTGTCGTTGTTCTGGTTGGACTGGCGTTCGTGTTCGGGCGAAAGCGGGGCCGCAGCAAGTCCACTTGGATCGAGATCAGCCGGCTGTGAACCTCTTCGATCGGGCCGTGCGGGCTGGTATGCGCACCGGTTGGCAGCGTGGCGTGATGGAGGGCCGCAGCGCATGGGCGGTCATCGGCGGCATGGCTCTGCTCGGCTACCTGGGTCGTCGAGCGTTGCACCGTGAGGCGCACGTGATCTTCTCCGACGTCCTGGAGCCGGGCGAGTCACTGAAAATCAGCCACGAAACCCCGTCCTGACCAATCGCGGTCCACAATTGGGCCGTGAAAGTCCTCCTCCGCAATCCCAGCCGTGAACTCGACCTACCCGGGCCGATCGCGGTGTCGCTGCTATTAGAGCGCCTGGACGTCAACCGTGAGTCGGTCCTCGTGATCGTAAACGGAACCCTCGTGACCGGAGATACTTCGCTGGACGACGCGGCCACGGTGGAGGTCCGGCCGGTTATATCGGGGGGCGCCCGATGAAGTGCCGTTCCTGCCGGGCGCCGGCCGTGATCGACGTGAGGCGTCACAACGCCGGATTCTGTCATCCATGTTTCGTTCGCCACTGCCGCGAGCAAGTCGACCGGTCGATCAGGGCCTTCGACATGATCCGCCCGGACGAAAGGGTGTTGGTAGCGGTATCTGGAGGTAAGGACTCACTGGCCCTGTGGGACATCCTGCTGGATAGCGGCGTCACCGCCGACGGGCTCTACCTCGGCCTCGGCATCGGCGAGTACAGCGATGAGTCGGGACGTTACGCCCGGGCGTACGCAGCCCGGCGCGGGGCCAAGTTGGTGGAGATCGATCTGCTTGCGACGTTCGGCTACGACATACCGACCGGCTCGTCTGCCGCCAGACGGGTTCCTTGCTCGGCCTGCGGCCTATCCAAGCGCCACCTGTTCAACCAGGCTGCGCTCGACGGCGGCTACGACGTCATGGCGACCGGTCACAACCTCGATGATGAGGCCGCGGTGCTGTTCGGCAATGTCCTCAGGTGGGATCTGGCGTACCTCGGGCGCCAATACCCCGTTCTGCCGGCCGAGCACGGGTTCGCTCGCAAAGTGAAGCCGCTGGTGCGGCTCAGCGAGCGGGAGACGGCCGCCTACTGCGTACTGCAGGGCATCGACTACATCGTCGATGAATGCCCAATGAGCGCCGGCAACCGTCATCTCGGTTACAAGGAAGCCCTCAACGAGATCGAATCCCGGTCGCCCGGCTCGAAGGCGGCCTTCTATTTCGGATTTCTCGATCGGATTGCACCTCTGGTGGAAGCGGCGGCAGACGAGGAAAAGGAAGGCCTCCACAGCTGTCCGGGCTGCGGTTCTCCGACCGTCAGTGATGTTTGCGCCTTCTGCAAGCTGGTGGAGCGGGCCGGCGGTCACCTATGAGCCGTCCCTTCCGGGCGGGGGAGAGGATCCTTCTGTTCGATGCCAAAGGACGGCGGTACCTCGTCACCCTCGCCGGCGGAGGGGAGTTCCACACCCATTCAGGACCGGTCGACCACGACCAGGTGCTCGGGCGCAACGAGGGCGTGGTCGTCCGCTCGAGCGGGGGAGCGCGCTATACGGCCGTGCGCCCCACGCTGGCCGAAGTGGTCCTGAAGATGCCACGTGGCGCCCAGGTCATCTACCCGAAGGACCTGGGCCCGATCCTGATGATGGGTGACATCTTCCCAGGGGCACGGGTGCTCGAGTCCGGGCTCGGCTCGGGGGCACTGTCGATGGCCCTCCTGCGGGCGGGAGCGAAAGTGACGGGCTACGAGATCCGTGCTGACTTCGCGGCCCGGGCCCAGGCCAACGTGGCCGGCTTCTTGGGGGACGACGCACTCGAGCGCTACCGGGTCCGGGTGCAGGACGTCTATGAAGGTATCGAAGAGACCGACTTCGACCGGATAGTCCTCGACCTGCCCGAGCCCTGGCGCCTGGTCGAGGACGCAGAGGCGGCTCTGCGTCCAGGGGGGATACTGGTCAGCTACCTCCCCACCATCGGTCAGGTGAGCACGTTGCGCGCCGCCGTCGACAAAAGTGGTTTCGGGATGGCCGAAACGATCGAAGTGCTCCAGCGCAGCTGGCACATCGAGGGTCAGTCCGTTCGTCCGGACCACCGCATGGTCGCCCACACCGGCTTCCTGACCTCGGCGCGGCTGCTCGGCAATTCCCCTGGCCCCCCCGTCGCATCCGAACCGGAGCCCGAAGACACCGAAGACGATCCGGCCGGCCCAGGCGCAGGCTGAATCGTGGATCTCCTCGACATCGTCATCGTCCTCACTGCCTTGGCCGCCGCCGTCGGAGGGTACCGGCTCGGGTTCATCGGCCGGGTCACGTCGTGGCTAGGTCTGGCCCTCGGCCTCTACCTGGCCATCCGGCTTCTTCCTACGATCGTCGTGGACTTCGCCACCGCCTCACCCGGGGTGCTGGTAACCCTGGCCGCCATCGTGCTCATCGGGGGCGCCATGGCTGGGCAGGGGATCGGGCTCCTGATCGGCTCCCGCATCAACCGGGCGCTGCCCCTCGGATCGTGGCGGCATGTGGATCGCGGCTGTTGGTGCCGCGGTCGGCACGCTCGGGGTCCTGGCCCTTCTGTGGCTCTTGATCCCGTCCATAGCTGCCGTCCCGGGCTGGCCGGCGCGGGCCGCGACGGGGTCAGGGATCTCTCGCTGGGTATCCCGGGACTTTCCGGCTCCGCCCGACCCCGTTCAGGTGCTGAGAAGGTTGATCGGCAGCGACGCCCCGGAAGTGTTCGCTGAACTCCAACCGGGGCAGGCGGCCGGACCGCCGCCGTCGACCAGCCCGCTCAGCTCGACGGTGACCGCAACGGCATTGGCGTCCACGGTCAAGGTCGAGGGCGAGGCCTGCAACCGTATCTACGAGGGAAGCGGGTTTGCCGTGGCTCCCGACCTGATCGTCACGAACGCCCACGTGGTGGCCGGCGAAGGCCGCGGGGACACGCAGGTACTGCTCCCCTCCGGCCGCCGGCTGCCGGCCACCGTCGTGCATGTTCGACTCGAACATCGACCTGGCCCTCCTGGACGTCCCCTCACTCGGTGAGAATCCGCTGGCCGTCGAAAGCGCCAAGATCGGGACGGTGGGTGCGGTCTTCGGTCACCCCGACGGACAGGATCCAGTGGCCGTGACGCCGGCCCGGGTGGTCCTGGAGGAGGAAGCGGTCGGCCGGGACCTCTATGGCGTCCATACGACCAAGCGTGACGTGCTGGTCCTGGCGGCGGCCCTGGCCCACGGAGACTCCGGGGGACCACTGATCGACGCGGCCGGCCACGTCATCGGCGTGGCCTTCGCCATCTCCGCCGACCAATCCGGCACTTCCTACGCCTTGAGCACCGGCGAGTTGAACACGGCTCTGGCCGAAACCCGCTCGCCGGGCGGCGCCGCCACCGGCTCCTGCCTCACTGACTAGCAGCCAGAGGCTTGGCGGTGGCCGGCCTGCGGCCTGTGGTTGCCTTTGGTGGCGGGCCGGCAGGGGCGGGAGCAACCCGCTCTCTTGCCAGTCTTGTCGCCCCGTAAGCAGGGGCTGGTTAGTGCGCTACTCCTCGATGAAGATGCACTCCCCAGGGCACTCTTCGGCCGCCTCCCGGGTGGCGTCCTCCATGCCTTCGGGGACCACCGCCAGGCCCTCCTGGCCACCGGGGTTGTCGAAGACTTTGTCGCCTTCCTTGACGTAGGAAAGTCCGTCGTCGAGCAGGGTGAAGACAGCCGGAGCGATCTCTTCGCAGAGTCCGTCCCCCGTGCAGAGATCCTGGTCGATCCATACCTTCATCGCTTCGCTATCGCCTCGCTGTTTGGCCGTGCTTCGACTGCGCAACTCTACCTGGTCGACGGTACCGATCACCGCTTCAGGCTGTCAATTATCGCGGCGGACACCGCGTAAAAAGCGCGTATTTCCTGTCGCGAATGCGGCATCGAAGGGGGTAAGTTCACCTCGGAAGCCCCGCAAGCCCAGCGAGCGAGGTGGCCCCGAGTGACCGACATGCCTGGAGCGAACAGAAGACCGCAGGGCGACCTGCCCGGTCGGGTCCGCCCGATCGAGGCGGCCGGAGAGCCGCGCCCGGAAGCTGCGTACGAGATCGAGCTGGTCGAGCTGAGAGACCAAGCGCAGAGCCTCGAGGAGGAGGTTCTGTCCCTTCGGCGGCGCATGCAGGACGCCCCCAAGCGGGTCCGCACCCTCGAGGAGAAGCTGCTCGAGACGAAGGGCCAGCTCCAGCAGGCCATATCCCAGAACGAGCGCCTTACCTTCACCCTCCGTGAGGCCCGCGAGCACATCGCGGCCCTGCGGGAGGAGGTCGACAAGCTGACCCAGCCGCCGTGCTGCCTACGGCACCTTCCTGGCCAGCAACGACGACGGCACCGTGGACGTCTTCTCCGGGGGCCGCAAGATGCGGGTCGCGCTGCACCCCGAGATAGCCGCACGCCGCTGAGTCGCGAGCTCGAGCGAGGGTCCGAAGTGGTGCTCAACGAGTCTCTCAACGTCGTGCTGGCCCGATCGGGCGAGCGGTCCGGCGAAATCGTGACCCTGAAGGAGCTGCTGGACGACGGCCGGGCGATGATCGTCGGTCGCGCCGACGAAGAGCGGGTCGTGGAGCTGGCGGACCAGCCTCGACCGGGGTGAAGCTCCGAGCGGGCGACTCCGTCCTGATGGACTCACGTACGGGACTGCTGCTCGAGAAGCTCCCCGTCCCGAGGTCGAGGAGCTGATTCTCGAGGAAGTCCCCGACATCTCCTATGCCGACGTCGGGGGCCTCGACGATCAGATCGAGGCCATCACCGACGCCGTCGAGCTGCCGTTCGTGTACCGGGACCTATTCGTTGAGCACAAGCTGCCTGCTCCCAAGGGGATACTCCTCTACGGTCCGCCCGGATGCGGCAAGACCCTGATCGCCAAGGCGGTGGCGAACTCGCTTGCGACGAAGGTGGCGGAAGTGTCTGGCGACAAGGCCGCCCGCAGCTACTTCCTGAACATCAAGGGTCCGGAGCTGCTCAACAAGTACGTCGGTGAGACCGAACGCCAGATCCGGCTGGTCTTCCAGAGGGCCCGAGAAAAGAGCGAGGAAGGCGTCCCCGTGATCGTCTTCTTCGACGAGATGGACTCCCTTTTCCGGACTCGCGGCACCGGCATCAGCTCCGATATGGAGTCCACCATCGTCCCGCAGCTGCTGGCCGAGATTGATGGCGTGGAGACCCTTCGCAACGTCATCGTCATCGGGGCCTCGAACCGGGAGGACCTGATCGATCCGGCCATCCTGCGCCCGGGTCGTCTCGACGTGAAGATCAAGATCGAGCGACCTGGAATGGAGGCGGCGGCGCAGATCTTCTCGCGCTATCTGACCTCCGATCTGCCCCTCGACGAGACCGAAGTGGCTTCGCCTCGGCGGCGGGGACCGGGACAAAGCGGTCCAGGCGATGATCGAGCGCACCGTGGCGGAGATGTACAGGGCCGACGAGACCAACCAGTTCCTCGAGGTCACCTACCAGAACGGTGACAAGGAGATCATGTACTACAAGGACTTCGCGTCCGGGGCCATGATCGAGAACATCGTTCGCAGGGCCAAGAAGCTGGCCATCAAGCGGGTGATCGCCGGCGGCGCGCCGGGGATTCGGACCCAGGACCTGATCGACTCCATCAAGCAGGAGTACAAGGAGCACGAGGACCTGCCCAACACCACCAACCCCGACGACTGGGCCAAGATCTCGGGCAAGAAGGGCGAGCGGATCGTCTACATCCGCACGATCATGTCCCAAGGCGAAGAGACAACCGGTGGCCGGTCGATCGAAAGGGTGGCGACCGGCCAGTACCTCTGACCTTCGGTCGAGAGGGACCCTTCCGGGCCAGCCGTACCGAGCCTCACCCCAGAAGGCCTATCGAGGGATAACGTCGCTCCGTGGCCATCGTGAAAGTGCTCGGAATGGAGACCGAGTACGGCATCATCATCCGGGGGGCGACGGACCCGAACCCTATCGCGGCCTCTTCGACCCTGATAAACGCCTATGTGGCCGAGCTCAACCGCAGGGTCGAGTGGGATTTCGAAGACGAGACCCCCGGCCGTGACGCCCGAGGCTTCGCCCGGGAGGGCGCCATGCCCCCGGAGGTCGAGACGCACCTGGTCAACGCCGTGCTCACCAACGGCGCCCGCTACTACGTCGATCACGCCCACCCGGAGTACTCCACGCCCCGAGTGCGCCAACGTCTACGACGTCATCCTCTACGACAAGGCCGGCGAGTTGATCCTGGCCGAGTCCATCGCGGCGGCCAGCCGCGGCTCTGCCGGTCGGCCAGAGCCTGGTGGTACTGAAGAACAACTCCGACGGGAAAGGCAACTCGTACGGCACCCACGAGAACTACCTCATGGACCGGTCGATCCCATTCACCCGCATCGTCGCTCACGTGATGCCCCACTTCGTATCCCGCCAGATATATACCGGCGCCGGCAAGGTGGGGTGCGAAGCATCCTCTACCGGGCGGCCTTCAGGTCGACTTCCAGCTGACCCAGCGGGCTGACTTCTTCGAAGAGGAGGTCGGTCTGGAGACCACCCTCAAGCGGCCCATCGTGAACACCCGGGACGAGCCTCACTGTGACGCCCACAAGTATCGGCGCCTACACGTGATCGTCGGCGACGCCAACATGTCCGAGGTGGCCAACTTCTTGAAGGTCGGGACCACCGCCCTGGTACTGGCCATGATCGAGGACGACTGGTTCACCCGGGCCAACCGGGAACTTCTGCTCCAGGCGCCCGTTAGCTGTCTGCGCAAGGTCTCTTACGATCTGAGCCTCGACCGGCCCCTCGACCTCGCCGATGGGAATACAATGACAGCGCTCGAAATGCAGTGGGAACACCTGGATCTTGCTAGAAAGTATGCTGAGGATTGTGGTTTGGACGCAGTCGGGGGAGCAGAGATCGGGGGAGACATCCTGCGCCGATGGGAGCAGACGCTGACCGCGCTCGAATCAGACCCCATGTCGCTCGCGAGTCAGCTGGATTGGGTAGCGAAGTACCGAATGATCAACGCCTATCGGGAACGTCACAGTCTGAGCTGGCAGGACCACAAGCTGGCGGCCATGGACTTCCAGTACCACGACGTCAACCCGAAGCGATCGCTCTACGCCCGGCTAGGAATGGAGCGGATCCTGGATCCCGAGGCGGTGACCAGGGCCGTCATGGAGCCGCCGGAGACCACGAGGGCGTATTTCCGCGGAAAGTGTCTGCAGAGATGGTCCTCGTCCATCGCCGCCGCCAACTGGGACTCACTGGTCTTCGATTTGGGCACCGATCCACTTCGGCGTGTGCCCATGATGGAACCACTCAGAGGAACCCGAGCCCATGTCGATGAATTGCTGAGTAGCGTGTCCAGTCCAGCCGAGCTGCTCGAGCGCCTGGGCTCGTAGGAGGAAGAGGCACCCCATGGCAGAACGCGAACAGATCAAGAAACCGGCTCCCGCTCGTAGCGAGGAAGCCGCCGTCGAAGAGGTCCCGACTACCAACAAGAAGGGCGAGGAGCTCAAGGCCGAGCTGGACGATCTTCTGGACGAAATCGACGAAGTCCTCGAGGAGAACGCCGAGGAGTTCGTCCGTAGCTACGTGCAGAAGGGCGGTCAATAGGTGCTCGCGGCGGCCCAGCAAGTGCCGCCTCCACAACGTTGCCGGCTCCGATAGGGTGCCTGGCCCTATGAGCGAGCCTTCTGAGCTGATCCCTTCTGAGCTGATCAATGTGGCAGTTAGGCCCATCGTCCCCCGGATGACGCACCTATGAGCCTTCCCATGTTCGGCGCCGTGGACGGGCCCGGACCCAACTTCACAGAGGTACTCCGACGAGTCGGCGTGGAGCCGTTCGCACCGGTGACGGCGGCCGGGCCCCCGCCCTTCGAGATCCGCCATGGCACGACCATCGTCGCCCTCCGGTATGAGGGCGGGGTGGTGATGTCCGGCGACCGGAGGGCTACCGCCGGATCTTCCATTGCTCACCGGTCCATGGAAAAAGTCCACCCGGCCGATCGCCATAGCGGTGTGGCTATTGCAGGAGCGGCGGGAACGGCCATGGAGATGGTCCGCCTGTTCCAGCTTCAGCTGGAGCATTACGAGAAGGTGGAGGGGTCCCCGCTGAGCCTGGAAGGTAAGGCCAACCAGCTTTCGCAAATGGTTCGGTCGAACCTGGCCATGGCCATGCAGGGGTTCGTGGTTGTCCCGCTATTCGCCGGTTTCGACGTCCGGCGCGCCGTGGGCCGCATCTACTCCTATGACGTGACCGGCGGGCGCTACGAGGAGACCGACTTCCACGCGGACGGCTCGGGTGGCCGTGATGCCCGCACGACTGTCAAGCTGAGCTGGCGCCCCAACTTGACGCGCAACGACGCCGTCGAGCTCGCCGTTAGGGCCCTGTGGCAGGCGGCCGACGAGGACTCGGCCACGGGCGGCCCCGATGCCGTCCGGGGGATCTACCCGACGGTCGCGACCATCACCGAAGCGGGATTCCAGCGCCTGGAGCAGGCGGAGGTGGCGGAGCGCTTCGCCACCGTGGTGGCCACCACTCCGAACCCGGCGCCGGGGGAGGAGGGTCCGTTATGAGCATGCCCTTCTACGTGGCCCCTGAGCAGTTCATGAAGGACAAGGCCGATTTTGCCCGGAAGAACATCGCCCGGGGCCGGCCTTTGGTGGCGACCGTTTACCCCGACGGAATCCTGATTTGCGCCGAGAATGCCTCCAAGTCGCTGCATAAGGTCAGCGAGATCTACGACCGCATCGCCTTCGCCGGCGTCGGCCGCTACAACGAGTTCGACTCTCTCCGACGCGCCGGCGTGCAGCATGCGGACGTGAAGGGGTATCAGTTCAGCCGGGAGGACGTGGACGCCAGATCGCTGGCCAACCTGTATGCCCAGTACATGGGCAACGTCTTCACGCACGAGCTGAAGCCGCTCGAAGTCGAGATTCTCGTGGCCGAGGTCGGGTCCGGTCCCGAGTCGCGATCAGCTGTTCCACATCCTCTATGACGGCTCGGTCGTCGACGAGGACCGCTACTCGGCGCTAGGTGGAGAATCAGAGGCCATACTGGATCGCCTCAAGGAGGGATTCGACGCCGGATGGAGCCTCGAGGAGGCTCTCGCCACCTCGGCTCGGGCCCTGTCCGGCCCGGACCGAACGCCGGTGGCCGCCGATCTGGAGGTAGCGGTCCTGGCCCGGAGCAATGGGCGCAGAGCGTTCCGGCGCATTGATGACGCCGAGGTGGCGCGGGCTCTCGGTCCTGAGGACGGAACGCTCCCCTCAGGGACCTCGGCCACCGGTTCGCCCGGGCTGCCTCCAGCCGAGGACACCTAGTAGGCCTCATCCACTCGAGCCACGGCGGCTCCCTGGTGCCCCGGTACTGTTCCTGGGTAAGACGGCTGGTGCCGCCTCTTAGTTGACCGACCACGGGGGTTCGGAGATGACTGTAGAACCAGAAGAGTCGTTGTCGGCTCTTCTACATGAGACGAGGCGCTTCGAGCCATCTGCCGAGTTCTCCGCCCAGGCCAACGCCCAGCCGGAGATCTACGACCAGGCGGCAGCTGACCCCATCGCCTTTTGGGAGGAGCAGGCGCGACGACTGACGTGGGGGGAGCCCTGGACCCAGGCCCTCGAGTGGGATCTTCCATTCGCGAAGTGGTTCGTAGGGGGCAAACTCAATGTGGCGGTCAACTGCCTGGACCGCCACGTGGAAGCCGGCCTGGGCGACCGCGTGGCGTTCTACTGGGAGGGCGAACCGGGCGACACCCGCACGATCACCTACCGGGGTCTTTTGGGTGACGTCTGCCGAGCCGCCAACGCCTTGACCGAGCTTGGGGTCCGGGCCGGGACCACGGTGGCCATCTACATGCCGATGATTCCCGAGACGGTGGCGGCCATGCTGGCTTGCGCCCGTATCGGCGCACCGCACACGGTGGTGTTCGGAGGGTTCTCGTCCGACGCCCTGAAGGGACGGATCCTCGACTGCAACGCCCGAGTGGTCATAACCTCCGACGGCGGCTACCGGCGCGGGGCCCCCAGCGCCCTCAAGCCGGCCGTCGACGATGCTCTGGTCGACTGCCCCGACGTGTCCAGGGTCGTGGTGGTCCGCCGCACCGGCCAGGAGGTGAGCTGGACCGAAGGCAGGGACGTTTGGTGGCACGACCTCGTCGACCGCCAGCCTGACTCCCATAAGGCCGAGTTGTTCGACTCCGAGCACCCTCTTTACATCATGTACACCAGCGGGACCACGGCCAGGCCCAAGGGGATACTGCACACGTCCGGGGGTTACCTAACGCACGTGTCGGCCACCCACCGGTTGATCTTCGACATCAAGCCGGAGAAGGACATCTTCTGGACGGGCGCCGACATCGGCTGGGTCACCGGGCACAGCTACATCGTGTACGGGCCTCTGGCCAATGCCACCACTTCGATCATGTACGAAGGGACACCTGATACCCCCAAGAGGGACCGGTGGTGGGACCTGATCGAGCGTTATCGGGTCAACGTCCTGTACACCGCCCCGACGACGATCCGGACCTTCATGAAGTGGGGCGAGGAGCTGCCGGCGGCACATGACCTGTCCAGCTTGCGCCTGCTCGGCTCGGTGGGGGAACCGATCAATCCTGAAGCGTGGATGTGGTACCGGACCCATATCGGTGGCGGCCGGTGTCCCGTCGTGGACACCTGGTGGCAGACCGAGACCGGGGGGATCCTGATCACCCCGCTGCCCGGGATAACGGAGGCCAAACCGGGGGCGGCCATGACCGCCTTCCCGGGCGTGTCGGCGGACGTGGTTCGCGAGGACGGCTCCTCGGTCGGCAAGGGTGAGGGCGGTTACCTCGTGATCGACGAACCCTGGCCCGGGATGCTCCGCGGCATATGGGGCGACGAGGAGCGCTATCGCGGAGACCTATTGGTCGCGCTTTCCTGGCCGGTACTTCGCGGGCGACGGCGCCAAGCGGGACGAAGACGGCGACATCTGGCTCCTGGGCCGGGTGGACGATGTGATGAACATCTCCGGGCATCGCATATCGACGACCGAGGTCGAGCATGCGCTGGTCGGGCACCCGTCCGTCGCCGAAGCGGCAGTCGTGGGCGCCTCCGATCCAGTCACCGGGCAGGCCATTGTGGCTTTCGTCACCATCAAGGGTGGGGTGGAGGCGGAGGCCCAGGGCGGCGACCGGCTCGTGGCGGATCTGCGGGACCACGTGGCCAAGGAGATCGGTCCCATCGCCAAGCCACGGCAGATCATGCTCACCCCGGAGCTGCCGAAGACCCGCAGCGGCAAGATCATGCGCCGGCTCCTGCGCGACGTGGCCGAACAGCGCGAGCTCGGCGACGTGACCACCCTGCTCGATCCGACCGTCGTGTCGGCGATCCGGGAACGGATGGTGCCAGGCGCTGACGATAAGGAGTAACTCATCCGCTAGCGTGCGCCGCAGACATGGATAGGCGCATTTTCGGCCTCGAGAACGAGTACGGGGTCACCTGTACTCTGCGCGGCCAGCGCCGGCTCAGCCCCGACGAGGTAGCCCGCTACCTGTTCCGCCGGGTGGTGAGCTGGGGCCGGTCCTCGAACGTCTTCCTCGAGAATGGAGCCCGCCTCTACCTGGACGTAGGCAGTCATCCCGAGTACGCCACGCCCGAGTGTGACTCGATCGCCGACCTGGTAGCCCACGACAAGGCAGGCGAAAGGATCCTCGAACAGCTGGTCAGCTCGGCCGAAGTACGCCTTCGAGAAGAGGGTATCCGGGGGGTCGTCTTCCTGTTCAAGAACAACACCGACTCGGCCGGGAACTCCTACGGCTGCCACGAGAATTACCTGACCAGCCGGCGGGACGACTTCGCCCACTATGCAGAGGTATTGATCCCCTTTCTCGTGTCGAGGCAGATCTACGCCGGGGCCGGCAAGGTGTTGCAGACGGCGAGGGGTGCCATGTACTGCGTCAGCCAGCGGGCGGAGCACATATGGGAGGGGGTCTCCTCGGCGACTACCAGGTCCCGGCCGATCATCAACACCCGCGACGAACCCCACGCGGACGCGGAGCGCTACCGGCGCCTTCACGTCATTGTCGGCGACTCCAACATGAGCGAGTACGCCACCTTCCTCAAGATCGGAGCTACGAGCATCTTGCTACGGATGCTCGAGGACCCAGCCGTCGTGCTCCGGGACATGACTCTCGAGAATCCCATCCGGGCCATTCGGGAGATCAGCCATGACACCGCCTTGCGCCGGCGAGTCCGGCTGGCGAACGGCAGGGAGGCCAGCGCCCTCGAGATCCAGTCGGAGTACTACAACCGGGCCCGGCGCTACCAGGAGACCAAGGGACTGTCTCCTCTCGAAGACCGGGCCCTGGACATGTGGGAGCACTGCCTGACCGGGCTGGAGCACGACCCGTGGTCGCTCGACCGCGAGTGCGACTGGGTGATCAAGCATCGTCTGATCGAGCGCTATCGAGCCAAGCACGGAGTGCCGCTCACCCATCCCAAAGTGGCGCTGATCGACCTGCAGTACCACGACGTGAACCGGGAGCGGGGCCTCTTCTACAAGATGCAGAGCGCCGGACTCGTCGAACGGACGTGTACGGACGAGGCCATCGACACGGCCGTAGAGCAACCTCCACAGACGACTCGGGCCCGGTTACGGGGCGAGTTCATTCGGCGGGCCAAGGAGCGCCGGCGGGATTTCACCGTCGATTGGGTTCACCTGAAGCTCAATGACCAAGCCCAGCGCACGGTCCTGTGCAAGGACCCGTTCAAGTCCCGCGACGAGCGGGTCGAGAAGCTGATCGCCTCCCTGTAGGTTCCGGCTATGGACCGTCTGGAGCGGCTGGTCAACCTGGTCGCGGCCCTCATCGATACCAGCCAGCCGCTCACCCGGGCCGAGATCCGGGAGCGGATCGACGGATACTCAGAGGACAACGACGCCTTCCGCCGCAACTTCGAGCGGGACAAGGAGCTTCTCCGCCAGATGGGCTTCCCCCTCGTGACCATAGCGGTCGACCCCGCCCACCCGGACGATCTCGGGTATCGGATCCCCCGCGAGCTCTACGAGCTCCCCGACCCCGGCCTCGATGAGTCCGAACTGGCCGCTCTGCGCCTGGCCGCGTCGGCTGTGCAACTGGAGGGCGACTGGGGTGAGGATGCCGTCATGCGGGCCCTGCGCAAGCTGGGCGGGGCGGTGACTGACACTCCCGACGGCGATCAGGTCTCGCGGGTTTACCCAGCGCCTGTGGGCTTGGCCGCCCTTCCGGGCGAGGACGCCGCCGCGGTGGCCTTCGCGGCCGTGGCCGAGCGCAGGCAGGTCGGCTTCACCTATCGGGGCCGCCAGAGGGTGGTCGACCCCTGGAGACTGTCGTTCCACCGGGGCCACTGGTACCTCTCCGGCCTCGATCGAACCCGCGGTGGCGGGGGAGAGGAGCGCATGTTCCGCCTGGACCGGCTGGAGGGCCCACTGGCCGCTCAGGGTCCAGCGGAGGCCTTCGCCCGGCCGTCGATCACCCAGGCGGCCCCGCCGCCGGCTTGGCGACTGGGAGACGAAGACGAGGTGTTGGCGGAGCTGTTCGTGGATGCTGAGCAGGCCAGGTGGGCCCACCAGGCTCTCGGTGAGGGGGCGGTCAGGTCCCTGGGCACGGACGGATCAGCGGTGTTCGAGGTCGGAGTCACCAATCGTGATGCTTTCCGCTCCTTCGTCCTGGGGTTCCTCGATCACGCCGAGCTGCTGGGCCCGCCCGAGTTACGGAAGGATATGGTCACCTGGCTGCAGGAACTGACGGGGGGAACGCCGGGAGGGGACGGTGAGTAGAGATCGGGCGGACGCCCGCCTGGGCCGCCTCCTTGCCATCGTCCCGTGGATCGTGGCCAACGACGGGCCCTCCGTGGAGGAGGTGTGCCGCAGATTTGGCGTGGGCGAAAAGGAGTTGCTGGCGGACCTCAACCTGCTCTTCATGTGCGGCGTCTACCCCTTCACTCCCGATGTTCTCATTGACGTCCACGTAGCTGACGGGCGGGTTTGGATCAACATGGCCGATTATTTTCGCCGGCCGTTGCGGCTCAACCCGCAAGAGGGGCTGGCGCTGGCCTCGGCGGCATCGGCGTTGCTCAACGTGCCCGGCGCTGACCCGGACGGCGCTCTGGCCACGGCCCTGGAGAAACTCGAGACCGTGCTGGGGGTGGGGGTCGATGACGGATTCGACGTGGAGTTGGGTGCGGCGCCGTCCGGAGTCCTCGAAACTGTCCGCGTAGCCGCGGACACGCAGCACAAGGTCCAGATCTCCTACTACTCCTTCGGGCGCGACGGTCACAGCAGCCGAGTCGTTCATCCTTGGAAGGTGTTCAACACGGGCGGACAGTGGTACATGAGCGGTTGGTGTGAGCGGGCCGAGTCCGAACGAATGTTCCGCATCGACCGGATCAGCTGTGCCAGTGTCGACGTGGAGACGTTCACTCCGCCGGCGACGGTGGGCCGTTCGGCTCCGCCCGTGTTCCGGCCCGCAGCTGATGACCCCAGAGTGGTGCTGGATCTCGCTCCGCCCGCTCACTGGATAGCGGAGGAATACCCGAACGAAGAGGTGGAGGCACGACCGGATGGCGTCCTTCGGGTGACCCTCAGGTCCGGGCAGCGAGCCTGGCTCGAGAGGCTGCTGCTGAGGGCTGGACCGCACGCCACCGTCGTCGAGGGAGACCTCTCTCTTCGGCGTGAGGCGGCCGCACGGGTCCTCCGGCGCTACCGATCCTGAAGAGCGGTTGGGTAGGGTCTGACGTCGTGGCCCTGCCCGCTCCCGAAGACCCGGCACCGGTCGAGATCGCGCCCGCCGAGCCGGCCCCCAAGCCGCGATCGAAGCGGCGCCGGGCGATCATCGAGTGGGGCGTGATCCTTGTCGTGGCGCTTCTGGCCGCCCTGCTCCTCCGGACCTTTGTCATCCAGCCCTACTACATCCCTTCGGCGTCGATGGAGCCCACGCTGAAGGTCGGTGACAAGGTCCTGGTCAACAAGCTGAGCTACGACCTGCACTCCATCCACCGGGGAGACGTCATCGTCTTCAAGAAACCGCCGGACGACACCACTCCAGGCATCAAAGACCTGATCAAGCGGGTCATCGGCTTGCCCGGCGAGACCATTGCCGGCAAGGACGGGCAGATCTACATCAACGGCAAGCTCCTGAATGAGCCGTGGCTGCCGAGGGTGGACCAGAACACCACCTCCACCTTCGCCCCGGTCCAGATCCCGGCCGGGGAGTATTTCGTCATGGGGGACAATCGGGGTGATTCCTCCGATTCTCGGGTCTTCGGGCCGATCGCGAAGAGTCTGGTGGTGGGGAGGGCGTTCATCAAGGTGTGGCCCCCGTCCCGCATCGGCACGCTCTAACCACGACTCCGTTAGTGGGCGTCGAGGGCGGCCACCATCCGGCTCACGTGGTCCGAATAGACACCGTCGATACCGAGTTCGAGAAGACGAGCGAGCTGTCTGGAGGTCTGGGCGTCCCATCCGAAGGCCACCAGGCCGGCGTCGTGAACTACAGCCACCCGATCGGAATCCCATTCGCTGCGCCGGAGGTTTATCGCCGCGATCCCCGCTTTTCTCAGCGTCTCGGCTCGGGCGCTCAGACCTTCCGGTATACGGGAGAGGCTGGTGGACTCGACCAGGCGGGCACTCCCAGTCACGTCCCGCCATCTCGTCATCTCCCGCCAATCGTGGTAGCAGAGCCACAGATGTTCGACGGCCCCGTCGGCCGCGGAGACGGTCATGATGGCCTCGAGGGCCGCCGGATCCTTCACGTCGAGTGATAGCTCGAAGCCGACCCCGCATCGCTCGTACAGCTCCAGGAGGGAGGGGATATGCTCAGGCAGGTCGCTCCGGATTTGTCCCGATATGGCCCGTCTGCGCCAGAGAGGACCGGTGACCCCGTCATGATCGAGGACGACGACCCCGTCGGCGGTCACCCAGGCATCGCTTTCCAGTCCACTGGCCCCCAGCTCCAGGGCCCGATGGAAAGCGTCGATCGTGTTCTCCCTGCGCTCGGTCCGGGCACCGCGATGGGCGAAACCGATCGGAGCGTCAGGTCGTGCGCAGGTGCCGGCCACACCAGGAGGCTAGGTGCTCAAGTATCTAGCCAGAAGCGCCGAAGAAGGGGTAGTAACTAGAGCGTTAGCAGGAGGACCCAGCCGGTGGCGATCGTCAGGGCGACGTGCCCGACATGCGGAGACGTGGAGCTGGACATCATCGGTGTCCAGGTTCAGCTGTGCGTTTCGACGAATGCCGCGACCTACTCTTTCCTCTGCCCCACGTGCCGCTTGATCGTCAACAAGGAAGCGACCGAGGTCATCGTGGAGTCGCTCACCAAGGCCGGATCCCGCCTGGTCACCTGGTCTTTGCCGGCCGAGCTGAGCGAGTCCAAGGTGGGGCCGCCGATCTGTCACGACGACCTCCTCGAGTTCCACCTGGCCCTGGAGCGCGACACCTGGGAGCAGGAGCTCGCCGCTCTGGGTGACCGCTGACCGGGCCGACGATCGCCCGTCCTGTACCCTGATGTCGATGAGTGCTCTCTGGATCGCCCCCTTGGCCGTTAGCGCGGCGGGAGCTGCCGTTGCCGTCGTGGTAGCCCGGGCCCTGGGCCGGGACGTGGCGAAGCTGCAGGCGTCACTTCGGCCCCTGCGAACCCGCGGGACCCCGAGGCGGACCGGTCGGGACCGTTCCCTCTAACCGGCGGGCCTTTCCCCGTAACGGGTAGGCGCCACTACACTCGGGTTGGTGTTCGGAGACCTGAGTCCCGAGAAGATTCTCGTCTTGGGGTTCATTGCTCTCATCGTCCTCGGGCCCAACCGGCTGCCTCAGGCGGCCCGCTCGCTGGGCCGCTTCATGGCTCATCTTCGGGCCATGTCGGCCTCGTTCGAGACCGAGGTGCGCGATGCCCTGCACGACCCGACCGAGGCGCTGAACGCGGCCGTGTCGGAGTTCCGGCCCGGCCAGATTCGCAGGTCCGTACGCGGTGCCATCACGTCCAGCCTGATTCCTCCCGCCACGGCTTCACCCTCGCCGCCGTCGGTGCCGTCGCAATCCGGATTCGACGGTTCGGGTGGTCCCGGGGTGCCGGACGATCCGTCGCTCAACTAGCCGCTGGTGGCCCTGACCGACGATCGCCCGGACCCATCCCCAGGGCCCGTTGACTCCGGAGTTGGGGAGATGAACGCCAAACAGGCGACCAATGGGAAGCGTCCGGCCAGCGCCGAGGACCAGGGAACCATGACGCTGTTCGAGCACCTGGCCGAGTTGCGCAAGCGGGCCATCGTGGTGCTCGTGGCCGTCGCCGCCACGTCTGTGGTCGCCTGGTTCTTTTATCCGCAGGCTGTCCATTTCATGACCACGGCCTACCGCGACTACCTGGCTCACCACCCGCAGAAGGACATCACCAAAGGGAACCTCGTCATCAGCGGGCCGCTCGAAGGCTTCACCACCCGCCTGAAGATTTCGATCTACGGCGGCATCGCCCTAGCCACGCCGGTGATCTTTTGGGAGCTGTGGCGGTTCATGGCCCCGGGGCTCTACAAGAACGAGAAGCGCTACATAGTGCCGTTCGTGGCCGCCGCCGTCGTCCTTTTCGCCGGCGGTGTCGCCACCGCCATCCTGGTGTGGCCCAAGGCATTGGACTGGCTCATCTCGGTCAGCGGAACCGGGATCACGACGATCTTCTCGCCCTCCAAGTACTTATCCCTGTACGTGGCCATGTGCCTGATCTTCGGGGTCGTGTTCATGTACCCCCTGGTCGTCGTGTTCCTGCAGTTGGTAGGGGTCGTCCCGAGCGAGACGTGGCGGCGCTGGCGGCGGCCGGCCATCGTCATCATCTGCTTCATCGCCGCCTTCATCACCCCGAGCAGCGACCCGTTCTCTTTCACTGCTATGGCTGTTCCGATGCTGATCTTCTACGAGCTGGCCATAATCGTGGGCCGGTTGCTCAAGAAGTAGGTCGCGTCCCTTTTGACCGTCCGCAGCCGCTTCACCGCCGAACTCGGCTTCGAACTCGACGACTTCCAGACCCGCGCCCTCGACGCCCTCGACGCGGGCGGCAGCGTGGTGGTCGCCGCGCCGACCGGCTCCGGTAAGACCGTAATCGCCCAATACTCGGTTGCCCTGGCGCTCGACGCGGGTGGGAAGGCCTTCTACACCACGCCCCTGAAGGCACTCTCGAACCAGAAGTATCAGGAGCTGGTCAAGCGACACGGCCCCGAATCGGTGGGCCTGCTCACGGGCGACAACTCGATCAACGGGACGGCGCCGATCGTGGTCATGACCACCGAGGTTTTGCGCAACATGATCTACGCGTCGTCGGGGGTGCTGGAAGGGCTGCGGTACGTGATCCTCGACGAGGTCCACTACCTCCAGAACGCCTATCGGGGTCCCGTATGGGAGGAGGTGATCATTCACGCTCCGCCTGATGTCGATCTGGTCTGCCTGTCGGCGACGGTGTCCAACGCTGAGGAGCTGGCGGATTGGATCGGCACAGTGCGCGGCGCCACTATCGCCGTCATCGAGGACCGGCGCCCGGTCGAGTTGCACGACCTGTACATGCTCGGTGACAAGACCTCGGACCGGCTGCTGATGCTTCCTACTCTCGTTGACGGCCGTCCCAATCCGGAGGCCGCCGCTCTCGACTCCAAGACCTTGCGTCATCCAGGGATGAGGGGCCGACCACGCGGGCGTCTTTTTACCCCCCGGAGAGTCGAGGTGGTCGAATTGCTCGAGGAGCACGACATGCTCCCCACCATCTACTTCATATTCAGCCGGGCCGCGTGTGACGATGCCGTCACGCAGTGCGTACGAGACGGGAAGCGGCTAACCACCTCGGAAGAACGCCGGCAAATCCGGGCCATCGCCGAGGAGCACGTCGAAGCGCTCTCTGAGGACGATCTGGCCGTCCTGGAGTACGCGGCCTGGCTCAACGGCCTCGAAGCAGGGTACGCAGCCCACCACGCCGGCCTGGTGCCGCCCTTCAAGGAAGCCGTCGAGAGCTGCTTTGGCGCCGGTTTGGTGAAGGTCGTTTTCGCCACCGAAACGCTTTCGCTCGGTATCAACATGCCGGCTCGATCAGTGGTGATCGAGAAACTGACCAAGTTCACCGGCGAACGCCACGAGTTCCTCACCCCGGGCGAGTACACGCAGCTAACCGGCCGGGCCGGACGGAGGGGCATAGACGAGGTGGGCTACGCAGTCGTCCTTTGGTCGGCGTTCGTGCCTTTCGATCAGGTAGCGGGGCTGGCCGGGGCCCGCACCTACGCCCTCACCAGCAGCTTCCGGCCTACTTACAACATGGCCGCCAACCTGGTGCGACGATATCCGCCCGACGTCGCCCACCACCTGCTCAACCTGTCGTTTGCTCAGTACCGAGCCGACGCAGATGTGGTCAGGCTGGAAACTCAGATCGAGCGGACGGCCAGCGCGCTGGTTGAAGCCACCGAGGCGGCTCGTTGCGACCGGGGCGACGTCAATGTGTACCGGCAGCTGATCCGGGCCAACGAGGAGTCCGGCCGGCAGTGGCCGTCGATGAACGCCGAGGTACTCTCCGCCCTCGAGAGGGTCCGGCCGGGCGACGTCCTGATTGTGCCGGGCGGGAAGGCCGGCGGCCGGGTGGCGGTCCTGTCGACTTCCCGCCGCCGTGGGGGTGACCTCCGGCTGCGCGCCGTGACCGCCGACCGGCGACTCATATCGCTGAGTCCGAAGGACTTCCAGGGCCCGCCCGCGCCGGTAGCCCATGTCGGCCTGCCGTCCCCCTATGCCCCGAACAACTCGTCCTTCCAGCGGCAGGTGGCGTCAGCTCTGGTGGCCACCAAGGTCAAGCCCGAGGGAGGATCCGCGAAGGCCGCTGGTGGCCGGCGCGAGTGGAGGCAGGCCCTGGCCAAGTCGCAGGAGGCGGCGGCCGAGGGCCATCCCGTGGCGGCCTGTCCCGATGCCCGAACCCACCTGAGAGCCCTGGACCGGGCCGACCGCCTGGCCCGGGACCTCGACCGGCTGCAGAGGAGGGTGCAAGGCCGGCTCGAGTCGCTGGCCCGCCAGTTCGATCGGGTACTCAGGGTCCTGGAGGCGTGGGGCTACGTGGACGGGTGGACCCTCACCGCGGAGGGGGACCGACTGGCGCGGCTCTACCACGAGTCGGATCTGTTGATCGCCGAGTGCCTCGGCCACGGCCTCCTCGACGGACTCGGCGAGGCCGAGATGGCGGGGCTCGTGTCCATATTCACCTTCGAGGCCAGAGGCCAAAGCGAGGCGACCACCTGGTTCCCGAACTCCCGCCTGCGCCGGCGGTGGGCCGACGTGGAGAAGCTCGCCCTCGACCTGAACTCAGCCGAAGAGGACGCGGGTCTGCCCTTGACGAGGCGGCCCGATCCCGGCTTCGTCGGCTTCGCCCACGCCTGGGCGGCCGGCGAGGAGCTGTCCGAGGTCATCGAGGACGAGGAGATGTCCGGAGGGGACTTCGTTCGGAACGTCAAGCAGCTCATCGACCTGCTCCGCCAGGTGGGCGATCTGGCTCCCGAACCGGCCACGGCCAAGGCAGCCCGGGCCGCCGCCGACCGCCTTCTAAGGGGTGTGGTGGCGGCCTCCTCCGTCGTTTCCACCTGAAATCCGCTCGGCCGGCGGCTGGTTGTAAGGGGAGCCAGGCGCATCCCCCACGCGCCCCTCCGGCCCCCCGTAGGCTGCGCTGTGCGATGGGGTACGTAGACACCGGCATCTACGCCACTGAGGAGTGGACGGACGACGAGGCGGACATCCTCCGCCGGTATTTCACGAACCTGGACGGGCCGGTGTTCGCCCTGGTCAACCTGCCCGAGGTCGTCAAGGGGGCTCTGTTCGCCCGCTACTCCCGCTCGGCCAAGAGCCTGCGCCGCCTGTTCCTCGACGAGTTCGTCGGTGACCTCGACGTGAGCGGGGACCACAGCATCGACGCCACCGTGGGCCTCGAGCGAGCCGAGCAGCTGTACGACCGGGTTTTCTACGAGTACGGGGACGACTCCGTCGCCCAGCTGGGCGGGGTGCACCTGGCGTGTGAGCAGGCGTCGAACGTACTGACCAAGGTGCTCGAGTGGGGACGGCTCATGTCCTACATGGAGAAGTCGACCCGCTATGTCGCCTACGACAGCAGGCTGCCCAACGGCAGGTACCGCTACTACAGGGACCCGGAGATTCTGGAGTCGCCCCTCGGCGCCCGCTACGTGGGCGACATGGACCGACTCTTCGACAGCTACGGAGAGCTCCTACCTGTCCTGCAGTCCTTGTTCGCGGAACGCCACCCCAAGGCTGACGACGATTCCGACTTCGCCTGGCGACGGTCGGTTCGGGCCAAGGCCTTCGACGCCCTGCGGGGCATGCTGCCCGCCGGGGCTACAT
The DNA here is from genome assembly GCA_963851245.1 of uncultured Acidimicrobiaceae bacterium. Lineage (GTDB taxonomy): Bacteria > Actinomycetota > Acidimicrobiia > Acidimicrobiales > Palsa-688 > CAWKOH01. The sequence continues at coordinate 473,285 of CAWKOH010000003.1, forward strand.
CCAATCTGGGCATCTACGCCAGCGGCCAGGCCTACGAGGCCCTGCTGATCCGCATGCGGGCTCATCCCCTGCCCGAGGCCCGCGCCTACGCCGATCTGATTCTGACCGAACTACGCAAGGTGATTCCTTCGTGGGTCAAGCGGGTGGATGTCGACGACCGGGGTGTGGCCCATTCGCAGTACCTGGAGCAGAACGCCGAGGCGATGGAGAAGCTGGCCGCCTCGATCTTCGAAGCCGAGGATCAGTCGTTCCAGCCGGCCGCCGGCGGCGACCCCGAGGTGACGTTGGTCGACTGGGATCCCGACGGAGAGGTCAAGGTCATCGCCAGCATGCTGTACCCGTACACCCATCTGTCCGAGTCGGCGATCCAGGACCGGGTTGAGAACCTGCCGATGGACGAGCGCCTGGAAGTGGTGCGCCAGTACACCGGTGAGCGGACCAATCGCCGCCACCGCCCGGGCCGCGCTCTCGAGCGGTGCGACTACCGATTCGACGTCATATCGGACTACGGCGCTTTCCGCGACCTGCAGCGTCACCGGCTGCTGACCGTCGAATGGCAGGACCTCACGCCGGCCCACGGGTTCACCATGCCGGAATCGGTTGCCGATGGCGGCGGTGAGAAGGTCTACAACCTGGCCATGGCCCGCTCGGCCTCCCTGTTCGAACTTCTCAGGGATCGGTTCGGGCCCGGCCAGGCGTCCTACGCCGTGGCCCTGGCCTACCGGATTCGCTACGCCATGCAGTTCAACGCCCGGGAAGCCATGCACATGCTGGAGTTGCGCACCAGCCCTCAAGGCCATCCGGAGTACCGAAAAGTGTGCCAGCAGATGCACCGCCTCATCGCCGAGAAGGCCGGCCATCGGGCGATCGCGGCACTCATGAGCTACGTCGATCTCGCCGACTACGAGCACGAAGGCTTGGAACGGCTAGCCGGTGAACGCCGAGCCGCCGTCCGCCGGGGCGGCCAAGTATAAGGGTAACGCTCAGGTATATGTTTACATCTGAGCGCTAAAGCTGTTACTTATGTGAAAAGATGGGTTGCTGAGGCTCATGGGGATGTTGTACGTTAAGGCGCGCGGGCGGAGGGATCGGACCCTCAGGTTTTATCCGCGCTCGTCTCCGACTGATAATCGTGATCGTCTCGTTGGGATTGCTGGTTGTCGCGGGCGCGGCCGGGTTCGCCGCCAAGTCCTACGTGGTTCGACCGGGCGACAGCCTGTGGGCCATCTCACAAGCCAATGGGATAACCGTTGACCAGCTCGCTGGGGCGAACGGCCTGAACCCCAACCACATTCTCCCGATTGGCACCCAGCTCGTCATTCCGGGCTCTGGGGGAGCTACCCCGTCGTCGAACCCGACCGGATCTTCTCAGACCGTGAACGCCTCGTCGTTCTGCTCCAGCTTCCAGCCCAGCTCCGGGCCGTGGGGCGAGCTGCCACAGTTACTCCAGGACTCGCCCAACCGGCTGGCGCTGCAACCGCTCTTCGAGCACTGGGCCAACCACTACGACCTGTCGCTCCCCCTGCTCGAGGCCATCGCCTGGCAGGAATCTGGGTGGCAGCAGGATGTCGTATCGTCCACGGGAGCCATCGGGGCCGGACAGATCATGCCCACGACCGGTCGAATTCATCGCCACCCAGCTGATCGGCGAGCCCATGAACATCAACTCGGTCTCCGACAACATCCGCATGTCCGCCGCCTTCCTCTCCTACCTGGCCGGGGTCGAAGGGAACAACCGGTGCCTGACGATCGCGGCCTACTACGAAGGCCCGGTGAACCTCGGTCAGGTCGGGGCCTACCCGGACACCCAGGCATATGTGGCCAGCGTGGAAGCGCTGATCCCCGAGTTTGAGTGATCGGGGCTCGGAACGAGCCATCCGCCGACAGCGAACGCCCTGCTCAACGCCATAATCCGCACTGTCCTTGACGGGGGAGGGGGGCGATGGGCCATGATTGGGGCCAGCAATGACGCGGCCCCGGAAACGCGGTCGTGTAGGCAGGGTGGCCGGGAGGCCAAGTAGACAACGTACGAGCTCCGCTGTCGAACCTCGTAGCGGGAGGACGCCGGCTTCGGACGGCACCAACGGTTTTCTGGCTGCCCTGCCAATTGCCCTGACGACGAGATCCATGAGCGCAATTCGTCGGTCCAGGAATAGACGCCGGGTGAGCATGGTTGAGGACGTGACCAGACAGCTGGCTTTGGCGTCTAGTATCCGCCGCGAAGACGCCGAGATGGCCGCAACTTGCCGCTAGAGGATTTGTGAAGGACTCGAACATGCCGACGAATGATCTCGACGACGAACTGCTCGACGAGAGCGAGGACATGCCCGAAGATCTCGACGAGGAAGACCTCGACGACCTCGAGGACGAAGACGTTCAAGATCTCGATGCCGATGATGATGACGACGACAGCGAAATCACCGAGATCGACGACCAGATTGACACGGGCGAGGACGTCCAGCTCCGCACCACGACCCGCGAGGAAGACGACGAGGAAGAAGACGAGGAAGACGAGGACGTCGACGACGTCGAGGCCAGCTTGGACGTCATCCTGAAAGAACGGTTGGTCGTCGAGGACGAGGAAGACGAAGAGGATGACGAGGAGGTCGGCGATGTCGACGAAAGGGGGGACAGCCCCTGCCGCGTGCTCCCGAAGCAACCAGGCGAGTTCGTCTGCCAGTCCTGCTTCTTGGTGAAGCACCCAAGCCAGTTGGCCGACGACGCGCACATGCTTTGTCGGGACTGCGTCTGACGCCCAGGGCCGAGGACTCTCTGGAAAGGCCGCTCCTATGACCGAAGAACGCTCGCCGATCGATGCGGCTCTAGATGTGTTTGTCTTCGCACCGTTTGGGCTGGCGGCCGCCGCCGCTGAGGAGTTTCCAAAGCTGGCCGCCAAAGGCCGGGCGCAGCTGCTGGGCCGGCTTACCGTCGCCAGGATGGTGGGAGAGTTCGCGGTGGCGCAGGGCCAACGGGAGTTCCGGCGCCGGCTGGGGCAGGTCGCCCGTCCGGGAGCCAGTCCTAACGGAGGCACCGGCAGAACGGCCGCATCAGCTGAACCCGATTCCGGTGGGGTGGCGGCCGGCGTCGGAGGGCCCGGCGTCGCGGGGAGCGGTGTCGGGGGGAGCGGAGGCGTGGCGGGCGACGGAGTAGCGGGCGGCGGCGACGTCGCCGACCACTGGCCCCAGGATCCCGAGGACCCCGTCGTAGCGGACATTGCCGCCACCGCCGGCGCATCCTCCGGCAACCTTCCTTCAGAGCTGCCGGCTCCGGACGCAGCCGGGTTGGCCATCCCGGGATACGACTCGTTGTCGGCATCCCAGGTTGTCCAGCGCCTGGACGGCCTGTCGAGCGACGAGTTGGCTGCGGTCGGAGAATACGAATCAGCTCATCGGGCCAGGCGGACGGTGCTCACCCGGGTGAGTCAGCTGCAGAGCAGCGCCTGACCGGCCGCCGACCCGTGGAGCACGCTCGCCGAGCGACGGATGCGGATCTCGCCGCCCTCGGCGCGCTCTGGCAAATGGCGGTCCGCGAACTGGACGGGGTTCGGGGTGGTTCACTCCTGGCTCGAACCCTGGTTCGCGACGATCTGCCCACTTATCTGGCCGACGGTCTGCAGGACTCCGACCGCCTGTTGGTGGTAGGGCTGATAGACGACGTTCTCGTCGGGACGAGTTCCGTGATCTGTGATCGAACCCGGCGGGAAACGGTCGGCTATCTGGAGCTGATCTTCGTTGATCCGTCCGCCCGCCAGGTCGGGGTGGCGGAGGCCATGGTCGAGATAGTCCTCAGCTGGTGCTCGGAGAAGGATTGCGTGGGAGTCGACGCTCCCGCCCTGCCGGGGAACCGGCCCGCAAAGGCCTTCTTCGAGGAGCAGGGGTTTCTCGCCAGGCTGCTCGTAATGCATCATCCGCTGGGCGACGGAGTTTCCGGTGGCCGGCCGGCCTGAGCTATGCGTCGGCGCCGTCGCCGTCGACGACGACCTGATCCTCCTCATCCGCAGGGGCCGCGGCCCGGCTCAAGGCGTGTGGTCCGTGCCCGGCGGGAGAGTTGAAGCGGGGGAAACGCTGGCCGAAGCAGTCGTCCGGGAGTTGTACGAGGAGACCGGGCTGACGGGAGTGTGCGAAGGACTCGTCGGATGGGTCGAGAGGATCATGGAGGACCACCACTATGTGATACTCGACTTCTCGGTCACCATCCTCTCCACTGCCGAGCCGGTCGCAGGCGATGACGCCGCCGAGGCGGCGTGGGTGCCCCTAGCCGGGGTGGCGGACCTCACCCTCGCCGAGGGTCTCGCCGAGTTTCTCCACGATAACGACATTCTCCCCACATTCAGCTGATCCGCTCTTCCACCGGATCAGTTCGGAGGTGCGGGCTCCTGCTCGGGCGAGTGGGGGAGTTCGGTCGGTGGGGCTGCCTCGGCTGACGGGGCGGTCGTCTCGCCCGCGCCTACCTCGGGGTCCGGAGCCTCGGCGGTCGTCTCCCGGATCGGTGCCTCGGGGGCCGTCGCCTCCCGGATCGGCGTCTCTTGCGTCGTGGTGGCGACGGCTTGCGGTACCTCCGTCGTCACAGCTGTGACCTCGGCGTCCGACCGGTCAGGCGCAACTGCCGGATGAGCGGATTCGATGCCACCGTCTGGAAGTGCCGGGGCATCGGGCGCCTCGATTGCAGACGCTTCGGTGTCCGGCGCCGTGCTTTCGGTGGCGCTCGATTCGGGCGTGGTGCCATGCCCTTCGGGCTGGGCGGCTCGTTCAGGTTGGCTTGCCCCGGATCCCCGGGCGCCGCCGTGGTCGTGGCCAGCCTCCCTCTGCGAGCCGCGGCGGCGCGACGGCTTCGACCGGCGCGGTCCGGTCGCACCCGAATCGGGCCGGCGCCGGGTAGGTGTGGGGACCGGCGGTGGCGGAATGGACACCCCCAGCAACTTGGCCAGAGCCGGGATGCTCCCCGAATGCTGATGGGCCGATCGCTTGAGATCGGGTGGGGGATCGGCAGGAAGACCCACCGGCTGGACCGAGCGCCGCACCGGTGATACCGCCACCGCGTCGAGCAAAGCGACCCAGCGATCGGCCGGAGTATCCGGGGACATCGCCGCCCCGGCTGCATCCGTCAAGCGCTGGTTCAAGTCGGGGTCCAGTCGGGCGGCCGGGTCGGGGGGCCGGGCGCTCAGCCGCAGGGCCCGCACCACCCGTCCGTCGTCGAGCTGCTTGGCGATGTCGCCCGACCACTCCTGGTACATGGCGGTGACCCGACGGTCGAGGGCTTCCCGGACTTTGGCGGCCAGGGCGCGAGTCTCTTCGTCGCGCGCTATGTCGGCGCCGGCCGCCACCGAGCGGAGGTCGCGCAGTGAAATCTCGTCCGCGCTGGACGCCGCTGCCTCGGCCCGGTCCCGCCATTCAGCTGCCTTCAATCGCGGCAGCAGCCTTTCGGCCATCGCGATCAGCTCGTCGGTGTTGGGAGCCGGGCGGCCCTCTGCCGTCGCTTTCTCGCGCTCGAGATGCAGGGCCGTCCGTACCGCTGGTATGCCGCCTCGAAGTACCTGCTCTGCGATCGGCCTCTCTTCCGGCGGGAGTGCTTCCATCACGGCTCGCCGGTGGGTGTTGCCAGGATTCAGCCGGCGAGGCCGGGGCCGTTCCGCCTCCACCTCGGCGGCCGAAGGCGTCGTGGTAACCCGCTCGCGCCGGCCGCGCCCGGATCCGCCCTCCCGCCCTGGGGCATGCTCTGTTCCGGTGGGGCCGGTCCCGGTCGGACGGTCGGTTCGGTTGCGGTCTCGCCTCTCGCCGGGACCCCGGTGGCCCCCCGTTCGGGCGGCCGGCTCGCGTGACTCGGCGCCGCCGTCCCGTCGCGGCCGGCCGCTGTCGCGTCCGGTCTGGGGGCGGCCCTGGTCCCGATCGCGGCGGGGGCGGCTCTCGTCGCGATCGCGACGGCGATCCCCGGAACGATGATCAGCCCGGCCCGCCAGTTGCGTCGTGACTCCTGGCGTCTCCGGCCGGCCCGGCCCGACCACCTCGATGCGCACAGCCTCGGGCCTGGAGTCGGTCTTGGGCGCCACTACCGAGATGATCGTTATACCTTCTAGCTCGAACTCGGCCTCGGCCTTCACCACGTCGCCGGCTTTGGCGCCGGAGTGAAGAAGGCTGCCGTCGAGCACACCCCGCGGCTCGCGGGCGCCGGCGGCTCGCCAGGTCCACGACCCGTCGGACCGCGCGCTGGTCAACTCGATCTCAATGCGCCGCGACACGACCATCAACGCTACCGGACCCGGCGCCGGGCTGTCCTGCCCTAATCGACCCGGATATCCTGCCCGGATGACCGACGTCCCGGTACTCCTCGTACACGGTTTCGCATCATCATTCGAACGCAACTGGCGCGAACCCGGTTGGGTCGATTTGCTAGAGGAGGAAGGTCGCCAGGTGATAGGCGTCGACCTGCTCGGGCACGGCGAAGCCGAGAAACCGACCGACCCTCACGCTTACGCCCACCTGGAGCGGTCCGTGACCGACCGGATGCCTCCGTCGGGGCAGGTCGACGCCATCGGCTTCAGCCTGGGCTCCCAGTTGTTGCTTCGGGTGGCGTCCATAGAACCAGAGCGGTTCCGACGCCTCGTCGTGGCCGGGGTAGGCGAGAACGTGTTCTCGGCGTCGGACTCAGAAGCAGTGGCCCGGGCCATCGAGACCGGGGAGCGGGACCTGACCAGCCACGAAGCGGCGGGGGCATTTGTCCGTTTCGCGGCGGGATCGGACAACGACCCGGCTGCCCTGGCCGCCTGCATGCGCCGCAAGAGCACGCCTCTCACCGAATCCGACCTGGCCAAGATCAGCGTGCCCGTACTCGTGGTGCTCGGAGATCGAGATTTCGTCGGCTCGGCCGACCGGCTCATGAAAGCGTTGCCGTCCGCCCAACTGGTGTCGCTGTCCGGTGCCGACCACTTCGGGACCCCGAAGGATTTCCGCTTCGTAGACGCCGCGCTGGAGTTTCTCCGCGACTGAAGTCGGTCGTGTCCGGAGAGCGGATCCGATCCGGCTGCTAGCCTGCCCGGTCCATGGGTCGCGGAGCACGCTCGACAGTCAGGTGGAAGCACGATCGCATCCGGCGCAAGAAGGCGCGCGACGCCCGCATCCGGGCGGCCAAGGCGGCGGCCCGCCAGCCCGCCTAGAAGCCAAACTTCGAACGGGGCCCAAGCCGGCTCCGGTCGGCGCTCTGTGATTTCCGGATAACTGTGATTATCCGGAAATAGTCTTTACACCAGGTCTGATCCAAGGCGACCTGCCCTGACGACCGGCCTCCCCTCGCCGGTTCTCTCGGTGTCACTTGGCGCTCTCGGTGCCAAAGCACGGCCAAACTGCGCCGGATTGACACCGAGACGCTGAAGTGGCACCGAGACTGGCAGGCGATCGCTGATAGAGCTCCCCGGCGCTTAAGTGACACCGAGACTGGCAGGCGATCGCTGATAGAGCTCCCCGGCGCTTAAGTGACACCGAGACTGGCAGGCGATCGCTGATAGAGCTCCCCGGTGCTGACTCCAGGTCCCGCCGCCGGCCCGAGGCTCTAGCCGCCGAGGCTCCGCCGCCGACGCCCCGGCCGAAAAACTCACCCGAATAAAAGTAGGGAGTGCTATCTTTACCTCAAGACCCGGATGGCCGCGGAGGCATCCGGGAGACAGAGGGAGGAGGCCGAGGCCATGCCCACCGCCATTGTGACCGGAGCGTCGAGGGGTTTGGGGCGGGCCATTGCCGCCGGATTGGTTGCCGGCGGCTGGTCGCTGGTCATCGACGGCCGTGATGCCGAGGCGTTAGCCAGCGCAGCCGCCTCTCTGCAGGCCGCGCTGCGACCGGGAGCCGGCCTGCGGGCTGTCCCCGGGGACGTTACCGAGAGCGACCACATCGCCGGGCTGGTCGCCGCCGCCCACGAGCTGGGCGATCTGGAGCTGGTGGTCAACAACGCCAGCTCTCTGGGAACGAGCCCCCTGCCGGCCCTCACCGATTACCCCTTGGCCGGTTTCCGAACCGTGCTCGAGACCAATGTCGTCGCCCCCCTGGCTCTCACACAGGCGGCCGCTCCCCAGCTGGACCGGGCCGTCCGTCCCCGGGTCATCAACGTTACTTCGGACGCCTCGGTCGAGGCCTACGAGGGTTGGGGTGGGTACGGGGCATCCAAGGCGGCCCTGGATCACCTAGGCGCCGTTCTCGGCGCCGAACAACCCCGGTGGCGGGTGTGGACAGTCGACCCGGGGGACCTGCGCACCCAGATGCACCAGGACGCCTTCCCCGGGGAGGACATCACCGACCGGCCGGAGCCGGAAACGGTGGTACCAGCCCTGCTGGCTTTGATCGACAGCGCCCACCCCTCCGGCCGGTTGCGGCTGAGCGAGCTGGAGCTTCTCGAGACCGTTGGGAGCGGGACATGACCGAGGCGACCTACCTCACCGATCGCGAGCCGGCACGCGAGGCACTGCGCGAGCCAAACCACCCACCGCCGACGGTTCCGCCCCGCTTCGATCCCGAGCGGTTCCGTCTGCCCCCCGAGCTCGAGGCTTCGTCACCCCCCGAAGCCCGCGGCCTGTCGCGAGACGCGGTGCGACTCATGGTGGCGCACCGGGCCGACGGCCGGCTCGAGCACCACGTCTTCACCGACCTCCCGGCCCTGCTCGAACCCGGCGACGTCGTGGTGGTCAACACCTCCGCCACCCTGCCCGCCGCTTTGCCGGCCACCACCCGATCAGGCCGGCCTGCCGCCGTTCACCTCTCCGGCCGGCTTCCCGGCGGCCTGTGGATGGTCGAGTTGCGCCGCCGCTTCCGCCGGGGAGAGCACACTGAGCACCATGTGTGGGACACGGCTCCCTGGCTGGATGCCGATGCCGGCACAATCGTCGACCTCCCCGATGGTGGATCCCTGCAGCTGAGGGTGCCTGCGGCGGCGGGACCGGGGCCGGCCACCGCAGTACGGCTTTGGATCGCCACGCTGGAGCTTCCGGATGCTCTTCTCGCCTACATGGCTCGCCACGGCCGGCCCATCCGCTACAGCTATGTGGCGGATGACTGGCCCGTCTCCAGCTATCAGACGGTCTTCGCGGAGGTGCCCGGCAGCGCCGAGATGCCCAGCGCGGCCCGCCCGTTCAGTGCTGAGGTGACGACGCGGCTGGTGCTCGCGGGGTGTGACCATAGCTCCGTTCGTCCTGCACTGCGGGGTGTCGTCCCCCGAAAGCCACGAGCCGCCTGCGCCGGAATGGTTCCGGGTCCCTCCCGTCACCGCGGGCCACGTCAACAGCGCTCACCGATTGGGCCACCGGGTGATTGCCGTCGGAACCACAGCCGTCAGAGCGCTCGAGACCGTGACCGACGACCGCGGCCTGGTTCATCCCAACGAGGGCTGGACGGAGCTGGTGATCGACGCCGGCCGTACGATCAAAGCGGTGGACGGCCTGATCACGGGTTGGCACGAGCCGGGTGCTTCTCATCTGTCCCTCCTGCAGGCGCTGGCGGGGCCGGACCTGGTGGCCACTTCGTACCGGGAGGCCCTGGCCCATGGATACCTGTGGCACGAGTTCGGTGACAGCCACCTGATCCTGCCATGAACGCCGCCAGCCGCGGACAGTCCACGACCAGCCGGCCCTCCGAACCGGTGGAGCTGGCGCCGTCGGAGTCGGCCGGCCAGCAGGTGGCCCTGTCGGCTATGGGTCGGGCCCGGACAGCGCTTCTCACCGCCTTGAAGACGAATGGTGAAGCCACCGCCGAGCAGCTGGCGGCCGAGCTGGGCATCACGGTGGGCGCCGTGCGCCAGCAGTTGGGGCCATTGGGCCAGGAGGGTCTGCTCGCCCATCGGGACGAGCGCCCCGGGCCGGGCCGGCCCCGCCGCTGGTATTGCTTGACCCCGGCCGCTGAGAGCCTGTTCCCCAAGCGCTACGGACAGCTGACCAACCAGCTGCTCGGCTTCATTGAGGAGACCGACCCGAGCCTCGTTTCGGAAGCGTTCGTGCGCCGCAGCCGGCAGCGCCAGGAAAGGGCCCGGGACCGGCTGGAGGGCCGCCCCTTTGACGAAAAGGTGGGCGAGCTGGCCCGTATCCTCGACGAGGACGGTTACCTGGCCGCCTGTGAGCAGATCGACCCCTCGTCGTGGCGGATCACCGAACTCAACTGCGCCATCCTGGATGTGGCCCGCCACCACCGCGAGGCGTGCGGGAGCGAGTTGGCGTTCCTGCGGTCGGTCCTGCCCGAAGCCTCGGTCGAGAGGGTGACCCACATCCTGGCGGGAGGGCACGCCTGCTCCTATGAGGTGCGCCTGCCGTCCGGTGACGCCGGCGAGGCGGGCCCGGCCGGCGCGGCCCAGCCCGCGAGGCCAGGCCCACAAGGCCGGCACGACCGGGGATCCCAGGAGCCCAAGTAGCCGGCGGATAGCCTGGCCCGGCTGTGAGCCGCCCCGCCACTGCCGCCCTTGCCGCCCGGCGGCGGTTGACGCCCAACTCGCTGTTAACCGATTCGGTCGAAGCCTGGCTGGTCAACCTGGGCGCGGCCAAGCCCTCCCCCGCCACTCTGATCGCCTACCGCCGCGATGTGGAGGGCATCGCCCGGCGGTTGGCCGTCCTCGAAGACCTGGGCGACCTGAACGACCTCAAGCTGCCCGACCTGGAACGCAGCGCCCTGCGGGCGGCCTTCTCCTCCTGGGCGTCGGACCACGCCGCCACCTCCGTGCGGAGGGCCCACTCGGCCTGGTCGAACCTCTTCGACTTCCTGGTGGCAGAGGGGGTCATGGACGGCAACCCGATGGCGGCCATACCGAAACCGAAGGCACCTACTGTGCTGCCTCGGTCGATCCGGGCCAGGGACGCGGTAACCCGCCTTTTGCAGACAGCGGGCGAAGAAGACAGCCGGGCCCGCTACCCGTGGCCCCGGCGCGACCTGGCCCTGGTCGCCACCTTCTGCGTCACGGGCATCCGCGAGGCCGAGGCGGCCGGGCTGAATGTCGGCTCGCTCGCCGGCGAGACGGGCGCCCGGCGGCTGGAGGTCAAGGGAAAGGGCGGCAAGGTGCGACCCATCCCGATCGGAGGCTCGCTCGAAGCGGTTCTCGATGCCTATCAGCGCGAACCGGCGCGACCGCTTCTCGAAGCACGACCTGGACCACCCCGCGACCCCCCTATTCGTCGACACCCGGGGCCGGCGCATGAACGTCGACCAGATCCGGTACCTCATCGAGAAGCTCTATGTGCGGGCCGGCATCCGGGCCCAGGTCCCGCCGGGCGCCTTGGTGCACGCCCTGCGCCACACCTTCGCCACGTCCGCCCTCGAAGCTGGGGCCGACGTCGTCGAACTTCAGGAGCTGCTGGGGCACGCCAGCCTGGAGACAACCAGGAGGTATCTGTCGGCGACGGCTCAGGGCCTGCGCCACGTAATCGAGGCCCACCCGAGCCAAGCCGCTCTGCGCCAGGCCGTTTCGAACCCGGACTGACGACCGGACGCCCTTTCGGCCGAACTCCCGCTCCTTGAGGGGTAGCGTTCTCGTATGCGGCCCGAGGACCTCCTCCCGCGTCTGGTTCAGCTGGCCGAATGGGGCCAGCAGGTGACCGTCGAACTGGCCGTCCTGCCTCAGACGCTCGCTCAGCTACGCGAGGGGGCCGACAACTTCCAGCGGGTGACGAAGAGGTTGCTCGATGCCACCGAGACCCTCGAACGGATCAACCAGCTCCAGGGCCAGGCCGTCAAGTCGGTGCGGGACCAGATGGCGACCGCACCGGGAGCCACTCGCATGGTCGGCGCTCTCGACGAGCTGAACGAAGCCTTGGGCTCCCTCGGGCGGCTCAACCCGTTCTGGTCCCGCCAGGAGACCCGGGAAACCGAACAAGGCGACGATTAGACCACCAGAGCTCGGGACCTAGCCCTTCTTGTCGACGAAAGGAAGCGGAACCACCCGGGCCGGAATCGACCGGCCCCGCAGCTCGATCTCCGCCGGCGTGCCGGGACCGACATCGGGCGGCAGGAAGGCCAGAGCGATGCCGTGGCCGAGCACGGGCGAGAAGTTGCCGCTGCTGACCTCTCCGCCCCGGACGCCGGCCAGAAGGACCCCCGCTCCGCTACGGGGGGGCTGCCGGCCCTCGGTCGCCAGGCCGGCCAGACGGCGGGCCGGCCCCGTGTCTCGCTCCCGCTCGAGCGCTTCCTTGCCCTGGAAGCCTTCCGGCTTCGTCCACGACACCACCCAGCCGAGCCCCGCCTGCAACGGGGTGATCCCCGGGCCGAGCTCGTGCCCGTGCAGCGGCAGGGCCGCTTCGAGACGGAGGGTGTCCCGGGCGCCGAGCCCGGCTGGTTGGACACCAGAAGCGAGCACGGCGTCCCAGAAAAACGGAGCGGCATCGGCGGGCACCGAGCACTCCACGCCGTCCTCGCCGGTGTAGCCGGTTCCGGCAGCCACGCACTCGTACCCACTCCACTCGAACCGGGCGACCCGGAACCGGCCGACCTCGGCCGCGTCCTTCGAGACCTCGGCCAAGCGGACCCGGGCCTTCGGTCCCTGCACGGCGATGATGGCCCGGTTGCGGGTCACGTCAGTGCCACCGAGGGCGCCCCGGACCCGGGCCGTATTGGAGGCGTTGGGCATGACGTCGAACGTCTCGTCGTCGACCCACCAGACGATGATGTCGTCGAGGACCGATCCGTCGGCCTGGTCGAGCAGATGCGTGTACTGGGCCCGGCCCGGGCCGATCTTCGTCAGGTCGTTGGTCAGCGTTCGCTGCAGAAGCTGGTGCGCCCCGGGACCGGTAACCCGTACCGTGCCCAGGTGGCTGACGTCGAAGGCAACCGCGTCCTGGCGGCAAGCGAGATGCTCGGCGATGGTGCCGGTCGAATAGGAAAGCGGCATCTCCCATCCGCCGAACGGCACCATTTTGGCCCCTAGAGCCCGGTGGGCCTGGTCCAGGGGCGAGTGGCGCAGGCTGGGCTCAGGTTCGCTCACATCGGCAGCCTAGAACCTCCGGCTGCTCGTTCAACGGGGCCCTCCGAGGGCACCAGGCCAACCCAGGAGCGGCGCCGTGACCCTCACCGGCCCGAGGGATGGCAAGCCCTCCCGGGGCCGGTCAGTGGGAGGCCAGAGGGTGGGGGGCGTTCACTGGCTCGGCCACCGCGTCTGAAGCCTGGCGGCCCGGGCCTGAGCGGCCCCGATCTCCAGCCAGGCCGAGATCGGTTATGGCCGCCTCCAGTTCGGAGACCACCCCGCCGAGGGGGACGATGTTGAGGACCGTCTGACCACCTTTCAGGAGGTCGATGATCTCCTCCCCCGACCGGGCCAGAACCGATCGCCGGTCGTCGATCACCAGGTTGGCAGACGCCAGGTCGTCACCCGAGGAGCGCAGGCATTCGATGGCCCGGCGGGCCGCCTGCAGGGACACGCCCGAATCGAGCAGGCGCTTGATGACCTTGAGCTGCACCAGGTCTGAGTAGGAATAACGCCGCTGTGAGCCGCTTCCGTGCGCCTCGCTGATGGAAGGGCTGAGCAGGTCGGTGCGGGCCCAGTAGTCCAGCTGCCGGTAAGTGATCCCGACAATCGAGCAGACCTGAGGTCCGCGGTAGCCGACCTCGGGGTGTTCTTGGCCGGAAGCGACCCCAGCTGCCATCTCCGCCTCCCGTAGAGGATCACAGACGAGTAGTTACGACAGTGTGCTCCACCGGAAGCCCGAATGCAACCCAAAGGTAGAGGTTTACCCGAAGTCTTCCGGGCTGATCCCCTCGATGAAGTCCCGGAACTCCGATACCAGCTCGTCGGCTTCGACGGTCTCCTCCTCGGCGTCGGTGGGGAGGATGACGCCTTCGGCGTCGAGGAGCTCCTCCTCGGCGTAGATCACCGCGTCTACGCGGACCGCCAGGGCCACCGCGTCCGACGGCCGCGACGACACGCTGTGGCGCTGACCGGCGGCGATGAGGCGGATTTCGGCAAAGAAGGTGCGGTCCCGGAGCTCGGTGATCACGATGCACTCGACCGTGGCACCCAACTCTTCCAACAGGTCTCGAATCAGGTCGTGGGTCATAGGTCGGGGCGTCTCAACACCCTGCTGAGCAAACGCGATGGCCTGGGCTTCGGCCGGGCCGATGTATATCGGTAACGTCCGATGCTCACCGGTGGTCTCCTGCAACAGCAGGAGGGGGTTGTTGCTCGGCAGTTCCACCCGGACGGCGCTCAGGTGCATCTCCACCATGCCAAGACGTTACCGCCACCGCCGTGGTTGCGAAGCGCCGACCCGGCCAGTTCGGGCCCCGGGTGAGGCCGGGTCCGGATTACCTGATGTCCCGGATGGCCTGGTCCAGCAGAGCGGACCGCAGGTCGCCGCCCAGGCGGGCCAGATCACTGAGGGTTTCGGCGGCCTGCAGGCGCGCCTGCGGGTTGCGCTGACGGAGGAGCGGAAGGACTATCTGCTCGAACAGGCCGGCCTCCCGATCAGCGGCATTTCGCCAGGCCCGCAAGTGGCGGACTTCCACGCCGTAACCGGCGAACTGGGCTGCGGCCCGGGTCACGGAGAGCGCGCCCTCGTCGAAGTACGGCGTTCCCGCCACAACCGCATGAGGGCTGACCAGGCCGAACTGCTTGAGCTCGGCGACCAGTTCGGCCGTGGCGCCCGCCGCTGTCGCCAGCTCGTCGGCGCTGTAGCTCTCGGTGTCATCCGACGCCTGCCGGCCCCGGCGGGCCGTGCCCCCCGGCTTGGGGGCCATACCCTCAGGCTTGGGCGCCGGCGCCGCGGCCCGGCCCCGGTCTCCCGAAGTGGTCGGGGACGCCGAAATGGTCGGGTCAGACCGGGCCTCGGCGAACAGGGAAGGCGTCACGTGAGTAGGGCGAGGAGCGGGTGTCGACGGCTTCGCCTCGGCCGGCCGCGGCGAGGTCGCGCCGAGACGCGGCGGCTGCGACCCCGGCCGGCTGGAGGTCGGGCTGATTCTCGGCTGGCGGTGAGGGCGGGCTCCCGGTAGGGCTCGCGGCCGCCTCCGAGGTGGCGGTGCTCGCGCTCACAGCGGCCTTCACGGGAGCCTGTTCGCGCTCCGAGATCTCGGCCGTCGGGTCCAGATCGGCCAGAGCGGCAGGCGCGGGGGCGGCCGGCTCCCCCACTTCCCCGGCTGTCTCGCCCCTTTCGGTGTGGCCATCGTCTTCCTCAGCCAGACCGAGATCCTCGACTTCTTCGCCCTGGTCGGTCAGGCGGCCGCGGATGACCTTCAACGGCAGGAAGTGCTCGCGCTGCTGGCGCAAAATCCACCGCAGCCGCTCGACGTCATGGTCGTAGAACTTGCGATATCCGGACGGGGTGCGCTCCGGATCCACCAGACCCTGGCTCTCCAGGAACCGGATTTTCGAGATGGTGACGTCGGGGAACTCTTCGCGTAAGAGCGAGAGAACCTCGCCGATCGAAAGGTGAGATCGCTCAGACATCTGCCCCCTATCCACCAAGCAACTCGTAAAGAAATACCAGACGGAACTTGCCGATCTGCAGTTCGTCGCCGCTGTGGAGGTCGGCTTCCTCTATACGCTCCCGGTTGAGGTAGGTGCCATTAAGAGACCCGACGTCACTGACGGTGAATGCGCCGTCGAGATGGCGAACCTCGGCGTGACGCCTCGACACCGTCACATCATCGAGAAAGATGTCACTGTCGGGGTGACGACCGATCGTCGTCTTCCCCGATCCGAGAGCGAACCGGGAGCCGGCGTTCGGGCCTCTCTTGACGACGAGCAATCCGACCCCGGCGGCGTAGTCAGCAACAGAAACGGTGACCTCCTCCTCCCCCACCTCACCGGCTGCTTCAACCGGGGAGAGAGTGATGGTCGTGACGGCCGGATCTCCACCCTGAAGGCGTTCAAGCACGGAACCGCACGAGGAGCAGAAGTTGGAGCCCTCAGGATTGCGATGACCGCAGCGGTTGCAGAAGATAGGCGTCACTCCCGCACTCGACTAGCTCTCTATCAACTTTCGGTATCCCTCGGCATCCAGGAGCTCGGACTCGGATTCAGTCTCGTCAGGTGTGATGACGCACAGCCATCCTTCTCCGTAGGGGTCTTCGTTGAGCCTTTGAGGAGAGTCGGCCAAATCGGGGTTTATCTCCACCACGGTGCCGCTCACAGGAGCGTAGATGTCGGAAACGGACTTGGTGGACTCCACCTCTGCGAAGGAGTCCCCCGCTACAACCTTGGTTCCGGGCTCGGGGAGCTGCACGAACACCACGTCGCCGAGGGCGTCCTGGGCGTAATCGGTGATACCCATGCGCAATTGGCCCCCCTCGACCCGGGTCCACTCATGATCCGACGTGTAGCGGAGATCGTCCGGGACGTTCATGCCCCGGAACTTACTGGACAGGCTCTCACGTTGCTACCGATGTTGCGACGAACCCAGTTCAGGACCGAAGCAGGTTGCG
This sequence comes from uncultured Acidimicrobiaceae bacterium, assembly GCA_963851245.1. Taxonomy (GTDB): domain Bacteria; phylum Actinomycetota; class Acidimicrobiia; order Acidimicrobiales; family Palsa-688; genus CAWKOH01. The sequence continues at coordinate 489,649 of CAWKOH010000003.1, forward strand.
GATCCGGCGGGCGTACTCCTGGGCCCGAGCCCGGGCATCGGAGTCGGTTTCGGCCTCGGCCCAGACGTGCGTCAGTGCTTCCTCCGGGTCCGGGAAGACGAGTGCCCACCCGTCGTTGTGAACGACCTTGACGCCGTCGACCAGAAGCACTTCCCGGTCTTTGGTCCACTCCATGACCATTCGCATGACCAGTCCCTTTTTCTCCCAGGGAGTAACGACCGCCTCGTGAGCCAGCCTCACGACCGGCAAACGAGCCACAACCTGGGAAAGCCGTGACCCGGTCGACACCAGCAGGCCCAGGGTTTCGACGAGCGTCGCGACCGCGTCGTACGCAGGCAGGAAGGAGGGGAAGATGTAACCGCCCTCCTGGCTGGCTGCGAACCGGACGCCGGGCCTCGATGCCACTTCCATCAGGTGCGGTGTGGAGAGTTTGGTCCAGATGAGGGTGGCGCCGGCCTCTTCGCATTGCTCCTCCACGGCCCGGCCCACCGATACGGGGAGGGCCACCGTCGGCGGTCCGGCCCCCCGTTTCTCCGAGTCGGTCAACACCAGCTTGAGGATCGCCATGAGCCCCTGGTCGTCGGTCAGGATGTGCCCGGTGTCGTCCACGAAGGTGATGTACTCGCCGTCGGTGTCGATGACGGCACCGAGGTGGGCGCCGGAGCTTTTGACCAGGGTGGATACCTGGGCCGCGTGGTCCCACCTGTCGAATGAGAGCGACTGCCGGGTGGAGGCGTACGGGTTCACTGACAGAACCTCGGCCCCCAGCTTGGACAGCACATTCGGCATAACGAAGCTGGCTGCGCCGTAGGCGTAGTCCAAGACGACCTTGAAGCGGGCCGACCGGATACTTTCGACGTCCACGTTCTCCATCAGCAGAGCGGTGTAGAACTCGGCGGTACGAACGGGGAATCGAAGGTCTCCGATTTCGCCGGCTAACGAACGTCGATAGTCCTCACGGTAGAAGAGTCGCTCGATCTTCTTCTGCGTGGCGTCGGATATGTCGATCCCGCCCGCGTCGAAGAACCTGATGACGACCGACTGCGGGTCGTCGCGTGCGAGGCGAACCGACAGCCCACCTGTTCCGCCTTCGTTGCGCACGCCGAAACGGGTCACCGGCACGGTGGCCACCTCTAGATCCGCCACGTCGACGCCAGCCGAGTTGAGTCCCACCATCAGCGCCCGCTTGAGGACCCGGGCCGCTCGACTGGTATCCCGGGAGGCCACGACCGTCGAACCCTTCTTCATCGTGGTCCCATACGCCATGGCGAGGCGGACCGCCAGCTCCGGTGAAATGTCGACGTTGGCCAGTCCTTCCACCCCCAGCCGACCGAACAGATGCCGGGCGCCGCGGGACTCCCAGACGATCGAGGAGTTGACGATCGCTCCGTGCTCCACCGTCTTGAACGGGTACACCTTGACACCAGGCTGGATCACGGCGTGTTCGCCGATGAAGCAGTCGTCGCCGATAACCACGCCCTCTTCCAGCCGGGCCCCTCGCCGCAGATCACTCGACCGTCCAACGACGGCTCCCCGGAGCCGTACTCCGGGCCCGAGATAGACGTTGTCCTGCACCACCGAGCGCTCGATGAAGGCGTCCGGCCCGACGCGCACGTTCGAGCCGAGGACAGTGTATTCGGCCAGGTGGGCGCCGGCTTCGACCCGGCAGTAGTCGCCGATGATCGCCGGTCCGTCGATCGTGGCGGCCGGATCGACCTCGGAGCCTTCGCCCAACCAGATCCCCTCCCCGAGCTGGAACCCGGGCAGGTCGAGGGCTACTTGATCGTCGAGCACGTCCTGGTGAACCTTGATGTAGGCGTCCAGGGTCCCGACGTCCTCCCAGTACCCGTCTGCGACGTACCCGTATATGGGCATGTTGTCGTCCAGCAGCCGGGGGAAGACGTCGGATGAGAAATCGATGGCCTTCTCCGGCTCGATGTATTCGAAGATGTCGGGCTGCAGGACGTAGATGCCAGTGTTGATGGTGTCCGAGAACACCTGGCCCCAGGTCGGCTTCTCGAGAAAGCGCTCGATCGAGCCGTCCTCGCGTGTGATGACGATGCCGAACTCCAGCGGGTTCTCCATCGCCTTCAGTCCGATCGTGGCCAGAGCTTTCTTTTCGCGGTGGAACTCGACAATCCCCCCGAGGTCTATGTCGGTAAGGACATCACCGGAGATCACCAGGAAGGGTTCGTCCAATTCGTCCATGGCGTTGCGCACCGACCCCGCGGTCCCGAGTGGGGTCTCCTCGGTTGCGTAGACCATACGTACGCCGAACTCGGTGCCGTTGCCGAAATAAGTGCGGATGGCGTTGGGCTGGAAGGCCACCGTGACAACGATGTCGTCGAAGCCGTACTTCTTGAGCAGCTCGACGATGTGCTCCATCATCGGGCGGTTGGCCACGGGCATCATCGGCTTGGGCTGGTTCGAGGTGAGCGGGCGCAACCGTGTTCCTTCGCCGCCCGCCATGATGACGGCCTTCATGATTCAGCCTCCTCGCTTTGGCCGCGCCGGCTCTCGGCCAGCGCGGCGCGAGCCTTCGGGATGTAGCTAATGGCTGAGTACCACCCGAGCACCAGCCCGGGGACCACGAATACCCACGCCATTGCTTCCGCCGCCCGGTGCCAGTCGTCGTCGGCGTGTCCGATCAGGAACAGCGGGAGGGCGCACATCAGGGCGAAGGTGCTGGCCTTGCCGGATAATTGGACGTCCATCCGGCGTCCTCCGGCCACGGCGACGTACAGGAAGCCGGCCGCCACGAAGGCCTCCCGGCCCAGCGCCAGGACGCCGACCCAGAGTGGCACGGCTCCCACCACGATCACCCCGATGCCCGCTACGCCCAAAAGCAGGCGATCGGCGACGGGATCGAGGACCTTTCCAGTTGTCGAGACCTGATCGAAGTGCCTGGCCACGTAGCCGTCCAGCCCGTCGGTGATACCCAGCACTCCAAGCAGCAGAGCGGCCGGGTACCAGCCCGCCCGATCGGGACGGGCGAGCAGCCACACGAAAACGGGTATGCAAGCCAGCCGGATCGTCGTCAAGGCGTTCGGCACGGTGAGGATGCGGTCCTCCCCCCGCTTCGCATCGACGCCCATGCCCAAAGTCTAAGTGCCATTGCTCCCCGAAGGCCGGGGCGAACTGCGGTTCGAACCTACGGACCGAGGTGCCAGCTGAGCTGGCCGTGCTGGTCGAGCTCGACGACTTCCACCTGCACGCTCCGGCCGGCCTGTGTCGCTGAACACTCGAACTGCCATCCGGAACGGACCGGTTCCTTCTTGGGACAGTGGACATCGGGGGCGCTGGCGGTCCCCTGCTGGGACTGGATCCCCAGGGCGATCTGAGACGCGATATCGGGGCCCTCGAGGTTCCGGGGGGCGCTGTGGTCCAGGTCACCGGCGCCGACCGCCACGGCGATGATCAGCAGGAACGTCATCGCGATCAAACCCGGGATCCAGTACCCGCGCCTCCCGCGCCGGCTCCTGGGCGCCGGCCCCGCCTCGACGTCGGGAAAGCCGGCGTTGGACATCAAAACCAGGCTACCTGGGCCCGGCGAAGCCCCGCTGGTGCCGCCAGGACGTCCCGACCAGCCCGCTAGGGCCCGTGAACCTGGCAGACTGAGAGCCGGAGGAACGAATGATCACAGACGAGGAAAAAGCGCAGCGGCTAGCCGATCTGAACGAGTTGATTGATCTCATCCGTCCGGCTGTTCAGGCCGATGGCGGGGATTTGGTCATGACCAGCGCCGACGTAGAGGCCGGCATCGTCGAGGTTCAGCTCCAGGGCTCCTGCTCGTCGTGCGCCATCAGCAGCACCACCCTCCAGGCCGGGGTGGAGCGCATCCTGAAGGAGCGGCTCGAGTGGATAACCGAGGTCTACGGCGGGGTGGACGAGGACATCGACTGGGAGACCAGCGCCGCCATGGGCCGGGGCGGCTACACGCCTGCCTGGTAATAAAACGTCACTGGACCGAAAGGTAGCCAGGCCCCGGGGTGCCCCCGGGGCCTTTTGCTGTCGGGCGGGCGGGACTTGAACCCGCGGCCCCCAGACCAGGGCGGCGTCGTCACCCTTGAGCCGTTCGGCCCGGGCGAGCGCATTGGCCCAGTCAACCGAGCGGAGGCTCCGGCCCCACCGCTGGGAGGCTTGCTGACCGGCCGCCTCTACCGCCTGGGCGGCCAGCTCGGCCGCCTCGAGGGCCTGGCGCGCGGCGAGCACCTGGGCACCGGCGGGGGAGCTGACCCGTATCCGATTCCAGGCCGGCGGCGGCCTGCTCCCCGAGCCGCTCCTCCGCCCCGGCTAGCGCCGTCTTGGCGGCGGTGACGGCCTCCCGGGCCTGCCGGCGGGCCTCATCGGAGCGGAGGACGGCGGAGTGGGCGACCTTGGCCTCGTCGCCGAGCAAACCCTGGGAAGCCAGCCAGGCGTTGACCTGGTTCGTGGCCGCCGAGTGCCGCTCGAGCCAGGCTCGATGATTGTTAATCGCCCGGCTGATCGTGGCCGGAATGATGCCCACACGGGCGTAGCCCGGATCCTGCCGATAGTGAGTGCTAGGTGGCGGGGGTGCCACCCCGGCCACGAAACGCCGGTAACGGGGCTTGATCTTCCCGTCGGGCATCACGTCGAAGCCCGGGCCGTCGTCGGTGGCGGCCGGGTCATCTCTGAAGAGCTCGGCCTCGGCCGGCGGTCCCTCGCCCCTGGTCGGGACCAGCGACCTGGGCGCCATCTTGCGTACCAGGTTGCTCACCGGATCCGGCTTTCGGGGAACTGCTTGGGATTGCTGACGTCCTCCGTCTTAGCGGCTCGGGGGACCGCAACCGACGGCCCAGGGTTGCGGACGGGCCAGGGGTCGGAGCGGCCGTCGCCCTCCGGCGGGGCGGTGATATGGGGTCGCCCGGTAGGCTTCCAGTGGCCGGGCTCGGCGTCTGTGGGCGTCGGCTTCGGCGATGAGCCCGGACTGACCCCCTTGCCAGAAGTGGGAACCCACAGGAACCGGGAAGAACACCCCCGATGTTACCGCCCGAATCCCTTATCCGAAACCAGGCAGACTTTCGATAGAGGACCTCATCAGAGGTGGCTTGGAGTCTCTCAGTTCAGTTCGGGTAGCCCAATCGAGAAGACGTTGTCGGCTATTGGAGCGACGAGGCCGGCCAGGGGTTATTGCGCTCGATGCACAAATCCGGGGTATGGGGTAGCAGGGTGGAAGAACGGATCGTCGGGGTCATCGGAACCTGCCCGGCCCGGTCGGGCCTGTCCCCCGGTCGTTCGTCACATCGTGTGCAAGCGGTGCGCCCTGGCCAGGTCATCGGCCGTCTTCCTGCTCGACCTGATCGGCTAGTCCCGGCCAGGCGGGTGGAGGCTCGGGAGTCAGTCACATCAGGTAGAAGGTGAGTCCGGCTGCCAGCGCACGGGCAGCAGTTTCTTGCCATTGTGTGGTTGTGAGCAGGCCCGCGTCCGTGGGGTTGCGCATGTTGGCGCACTCGACGAGAACCTTTGGAACCGTCGACAGGTTGAGTCCGGCCAGATCGTCGCGGGGTTGAATCCCGTTGATCCCGTCATACGTGCTTACGGGTTCGCCGGTGCCACCCAGAAACGCGGACCTGATGTCGAGGCCGAGGGCTTGGGAAGGGGCGACGATGGCGTCGTTGGGGCCGTCGGCGACCGGCTCTAGAATCGCAAACCCTCTGCCGGCTGGTGGACCGCCGTCGGCGTGGATGCTGATGGCGGCGTTGGCGTGGGCGTTGTTTCCGATCGCCGCCCGCACGGTTACGCACGGTCCGACACCGGTATTGGAGGTCCGCGTGAACACCACGGTGGCACCTTCGGCTTCCAGGTCGGCGGCCAGGTACTGGGCGACGTTGAAGTTGAACTGTGCCTCGGTGTAGCCAGAGTTGGTTTCGGTGCCGGTCGTGTCGCAGGGCTCCCACTCTCGTCCGTTCCAGACGAGTTGGTTGATGATCCCCGGCGCCGCCGCGTTACCCCCGTTGTGGCCGGGATCAATCGCGATCACTTTCCCGGCCAGCGGTGCGGCCGCCGACAGGCTCGGACTGGTCTCTGGGCGCATGCCCAGCCCCCAGTTCGTGTCGCCGGCCGAACCGACCGTCCACAACGCCGTCGTGTTGGCTTGGAAGGCCGCCTCGAACCCGGCGCCGGGCACTGCGGTGATCGATGGGCTGGTACCGGCCTCCATGCCCAGCCCCCAGTTCGTGTCGCCGGCCGAACCGACCGTCCACAACGCCGTCGTGTTGGCTTGGAAGGCCGCCTCGAACCCGGCGCCGGGCACTGCGGTGATCGATGGGCTGGTACCGGCCGCCATGCCCAGCCCCCAGTTCCGGGCGCCGGCCGAACCGACCGTCCACAACGCCGTCGTGTTGGCTTGGAAGGCCGCCTCGAACCCGGCGCCGGGCACTGCGGTGATCGATGGGCTGGTACCGGCCGCCATGCCCAGCCCCCAGTTCCGGTCGCCGGCCGAACCGACCGTCCACAACGCTCCAGTGTTGGCCTCAAACGCCACTTGGAAGCCGCCCCCAGGGAGCGCGGTGATCGATGGGCTGGTACCGGCCGCCATGCCCAGCCCCCAGTTCTGGTCGCCGGCCGAACCGACCGTCCACAACGCTCCAGTGTTGGCCTCAAACGCCACTTGGAAGCCGCCCCCAGGGAGCGCGGTGATCGATGGGCTGGTGCCTGGGGCCATGCCGAGGTGCCAGTCGATGTCCTGGGCGCCTGGTCCTTGTCCGATCGTCCATAGGTCGCCGCCGTTGGTCTGCACAGCGACCTCGAAACCACCGGTCGACAACACAGCGATGCTGGAGCTGGTCCTAGCCTTTATGCCCAGGGACCAAGCGGTGTTGCCGGCAGTGCCCACCGTCCACAACGCGCCGGTGTTGGCCTGGAACGCTACCTGGTAACCCGCGGGTGATGTGCTGTTGGTGCTCAGGAGACGACTCGACACAGACCCTGTCCGGTCTCCTGCGTCTGTCCGAGACCACGTGCGATCAACTGTCTTGTACGCAAGGCTGCCGGTTGAAACCAGCGCCACGGCCAGCGCCATGCGAGTGAGAAATTGCCTGTGCACCTCGGTTCAGAAGCATGGCAGGTTAACGGTGATACTTCCACCAGGCTTGTCGGTGAGGGGCTGTGGTGGCGCCGAGATAGTCGACGGCCCGGAGCCCGGGCCGTCCGAAGAGCTCGAGGAACGCCTGGCCGCTCTCGGCTAGCTCGAGAGCGCCGGGACCTTCCACCCCTGGACGTGGACCAGGACCCGGGCCGCGTACGGGTACTCGTCGTCGTCCCACACTTCCCGCCATTCGAGTTCGCCGGCGGCGTTGCGCGGCCCGCACCATACCGGGCCCTCGATCCCGGCTAGCCGCCCGGTGCGAGAGGCGATAACGCGCCGGCCGGCGACCGCGATCTGAGGCCGGTGGATTAGCCGGTATTCCTCGACGTCACGGCCCCGCTCGTCGGTCCCGACCTTGACCTTTGCCCGACGGCCGATCAGATGAATATGACCGACGAACGGATCGAGGCCCAGATGTCGGCACACAAGGGCGAACTGCTCGATCTCGGCGTCGGTGGCGGCCGGCGCTAGCTGCTCCTTGATCGTCGCCAGGTCGGATGACGATGTGGTCGTACTTCGCCCTGGCGCCCTTTGCTTGCGTGGGGAAGTAAAACTACACGGCTGTTCTTCTGTTCTCAAGAGGCATGTTCGTCGGGCGCCGAATGGCTACCCGCCGCCTCCGGGTAGCCATTCGCTTTCTGGCCTCTGGCCTATAAGTGCTGGTCAGAGCGTCGGGCGGGCGGGACTTGAACCCGCGGCCCCCAGACCCCCAGTCTGGTGCGCTACCAAACTGCGCCACCGCCCGGTGGGTCAACGACCCTAGTACGAACCACCAGGCGGCTGCTCAGATGTGCTTGGGCAGCCACTCGATGAGCCAGTAGATGCGATACACCATGTAGACGGCAAAGGCCACCAGCATCAGCTTGAAATGCCAGGGGATCCCTTTGCGGGGGGCCACCACCACCTTGCCGCAGCTCGGGCACTCGCCCCCAGCGCCCATGGTGTCCTCGTTCCAGAACTTGCTGCAGTCGTCACACCAAGGCATCCCGACCGCCTATTCCTAGACTCGCCTTATGCACAGAATCGCCACGTCATCGGTCAGCGGCTCGGCCGCGAAGTCGCGGGCCGCTTCGAGCAGATCCTTACAAAGGATCGTGGCGTCCTGGCCCGGATCCCGGCGGAGCACACCCGCGATTCGGTCTTCGCCGAAGATCTGTCCGCCGGAGCGAGCCTCGGTCAGGCCGTCGGTGTAGAGGAGTAGCACGTCCCCGGTCATGAGCGGCAACTCGCGGGAGTAATAGTTCGCCTGCGGGTCCAGCGTCAGCAGCGGGCCGGTGGACCGGAGGGCGTGGGTCTCGGAGTCCTGCCAAACCCAGGCGGCGGGGTGCCCGGCTGACGCGTGGCGCACGGTGGACGCCTCGGTGTCGAGCATGGCTACGCAAACCGAAACGAGATCTTCGGGCCGGCCGCTGGTGGAGAGGACCTTGTTGAGCTCCTCGAGGGCCTGGCCCGGGTCTCGGTACTGCCGAAGAAAGGTGCGGAGCAGGTACTTGACCTGGAAGGCCGTGATCGACGGCTCGATGCCGTGCCCGGCCACGTCGCCCACCACGGCCGCTATCCGGTGATCGCCGGTGGCGAACACGTCGTAGAAGTCCCCCGCCATCATCCCGGTGCCCGGTTCGTACACCCGACCCATCTCGAAGCCCTCCACGTGCGGAAGGCTCTCGGGCGCCAGTCGGTCAGCCCACCTCCTGGGCGCCAGCTGCTCCTGGGCCAGGACCTCCTCGGCCCGGCGCTCCAACATGGCCCGGTTTTCGGCCAGGCGGGCTTCTGCCAGGAACCGGGGCGCGAAGCGGATCGAGAGAACCACCGGAATGGAGACGGCCAGCAGAGGAAGCTCGTACCAGAACGAGTTCGAGAAGGAGGCCACCGCCAGCCCGACCGCCAGGAAGGCGTACAGGAGCGCGGCGTGGAGGTCCTTGTCGAAGGCGGAGCGGGCCAGCTCGGTGGCGTCCCGGCCGTGGGAGGAGGAGGCAGTCTCGGCTTCTATGCGCCGGGCCGCTCTGCCCAATCGCGCCGCGGCCCGCCCCCACAAGACGGCTGCGATGGCACAAAACACGGCCGCGGCAGCCAGCCACGGCTGCGTGAACATGCCTCAAAGGGTACTAGACGCCGAAATCAGAACGTTTTCGTCCGGTCAGCCGGAACGCCGGCGAACCCGGAACACGACCGGGGTTGGCCCGAAACCGAAATGCTCCCGAATACGTCGCTCCAGGTAGCGGAGATAAGGCGCCGGGACCGCCTTGGTGGTGAACAACGTAAACGTCGGCGGGTCGGTCGCTCCCTGGGTGGCGTAGAGGATCCGCCCGCCCGGCGATTGATGGGCGGCCTGGGCCTCGGCCAGGACCCGGTTGAGCTCACCCGTCGGCACCCGGCGGCGGGACGCCGCCATCGACTCCTGCAGGGCTGGATAGAGCTTGTGCACACCGAGACCGGTGCGGGCGCTGACCTTCAGCACCGGGGCGTAGGCGAGGAACCCCATCCGGTCATCCAGGTCCCGCATGAGGTTGGCGCGTTGTTCGGCGTCGAGGAGATCCCACTTGTTGAGGAGAACCACGACAGGCCCGCCGGCGGCGTCGACTCGCTCGGCCAGGCGCTGATCCTGGCGGGTGATGCCCTCCGAGGCGTCGAGCACGAGGAGAGCCAGTTGGGCCCGGTCCAGGGACTGCAGCGCCCGCACCAGGGAGTAGTACTCCGCCCCCTGAGCTTCCTTGGCCCGCCGTCTCATGCCCGCCGTGTCGACGAAGCGGATGTCGCCGTCGGGCGTGGATACGAGGGTGTCGATGCTGTCCCGGGTCGTGCCGGGCAGGTCGTGGACGACCGATCTCTCGTCTCCGATCAAGCGGTTGAACAGGGTCGACTTGCCCACGTTCGGGCGGCCCACGATGGCCACCGACGGAATGGTCGTTTCTTCATCGCTGACCGCCGGAGCCTGGTCGTCGGCCTCGCCCTCTTTGGTCCCGGGCAGCATGGCGACGAGGGCGTCGAGCATGTCGCCCGTCCCCCGCCCGTGCAAGGAGCTGATCGGGAACGGGTCGCCGAGTCCCAGGCGGGCGAAGGCCCAGGCGTCGGAATCCCTGCTGTCGCCGTCGACTTTGTTGGCCACGACGATCACCGGTACTGCCGAACGGCGCAGCAGCGTGGCCACTTTGGCGTCGTCGTCGGTGATGCCTACCGTGGCATCGACGACGAGGAGAATGGCCGCGGCGTCGCGGATGGCCCGCTCCGACTGGGCGCTCACCTGGCGGTCGAGGGTGCCCCCGCCCGCCAGCCAGCCCCCCGTGTCGACGAGCATGAAGTGGCGTCCGGCCCATTCGGCCTCGAGGAACTTGCGGTCCCGGGTGACGCCCGGCCGCTCCTCCACGATGGCCTCGCGTCGCCCGACGATCCGGTTGACGAGCGTGCTCTTTCCGACGTTGGGACGCCCTACGACGGCGACGAGCGGGAGCGAACTGGGCCGGGCAGCCGTTCTGTCGGTCACCCTCCGTGCCCGGCCAGGACGGCGGCCCGGAGCGCAGCCCCATCAGCGGGTACGACTTCTACCGCTCTGGGCAGGTCCTCCGGTCCTGTCCCATCGAGGAACCTCCCCCCAGAGAGGCAAACATCGGGCAGGAGGTAGCGCCGGCCTAAGGGCGCCCGGTCCAGAACGGCGGCCAGGTCGCATCCGGTCAACAGCCCGGCCACGCCTATGTTTCCGCCGAAGTAGTTGTTCGGCACCGGGAGAACTTCGACGTCGGGGCGGACGGAGGCGAGGAGGGGGCGAATCACATCGGCCCCGTACGACCCCGTGAGCACGGTGACCGGCGCGGTGGTCCGGGGGGTCAAGGTCACCGAGCCGGGGTTGCGAGGCGCCCGGTAGCCGGCCGCCGGGGCTCCATCGACGGACTGGAAGAATCCGCCGGGGCCGCCCGCGGGAGCATTGTCCGAACCATGGAAACGGGCTTCGAAGGCCCGCACCATGCCGACGCCGTTGTCGTGCTGGGCCACGTCCCCGTAGGTCTTCAGGGGTGGCAAAGGGCGGCCGCTCACCAGGTAGTACTCATCCGAGACGTACACCAGGTGGCGTCCGATGGCCCTGAGGAAGGTCTGCTGCCAGTCCTCCACCAGATCAACCACCAGTTGGGCTTCGATCCGGGTGTGGGGCCGCATGGCGGCCTCGACGTTGAAGCGGCTGACTCCGAGAGGCACGCACGCCAGGCTGGTCAGCTCCGGGAAGCGGTCGAGCACGCCGGCGAGGGTGTCGTCGAGGACCGCCCCGTCATTGACGTCCGGGCAGACCACTACTTGACCGTGGACCTCGATGCCATGATCGAGCAGCGCCCGGAGCCATCTCAAACTGGTCGCGCCGCGCCGGTTGCGCAGCATACGGCTGCGCACCTCGGGGTCCGTGGCATGGATGCTGACCCATAGCGGGGACAGCCCCTCGGTCACCACCCGCTCGAGGTCGGCTTCGGTAAAGCGGGTGAGGGTGGTGAAATTCCCGTACAGGAACGACAGGCGATAGTCGTCGTCGCGCACGTACAGGCTGCGACGCAGACCCTTGGGTAGCTGGTGGATGAAGCAGAACTCGCAATGGTTGTCGCAGGTCCGTACCCGGTCGAACAGGGGGGCGTCGACCTCGATCCCGAGCGGCTCCGACCCGTCGCGGGCCACAACCAGCGACAGCTCGAGCCCGCCCCGGCGCAGCTCGAACTCCAGCTCGGCCTGATCGGCCAGAATCTGGTACTCGATGACGTCTCGGGGGAGCTGGCCGTCCATGGCGACGATCTGATCGCCTGTCTGCAAGCCAGCCCGGGCGGCCGGCGAACCCGGGGCCACCGCCACCACGCGGGGCAGGGACATAACCCGACCAGGATAGGCGTCAAAGGCCGGCAAGCGGCGCCGGGTCTTCTCTCCCCGCCCAGGCGTTACCCTGGTTCGCCGTGGATGTCGACCGGGTCCTTCTCGCTTCGCCTCGGGGCTTCTGCGCGGGCGTGGAGATGGCCATCAAGTCCCTGGCCTGGATGACCCGGGTATTCGAGGGTCCGGTCTATTGCTATCACGAGATAGTCCACAACCAGATCGTGGTGGAGCGGTTCCGGGAGATGGGCGTCATTTTCGTCGATGACGTGGCCGAGGTGCCCGCCGGCGCCCCTCTCATGCTGTCCGCCCACGGCTCGCCGCCCGAGCTGGTCGAGCAGGCCAGGCAGCGCGGCGGGGTGGTCGTCAACGCCGTGTGCCCGCTGGTCAAGAAGGTCCATCACGAGGTCAAGGTCCGGGCCGGGAAGGGGTACAGCATCGTTTACGTCGGCCACGAGGGCCACCAGGAGGCCATAGGCACGGCCGCAGTCGCGCCGGACGCCGTGCACCGCATCGAGAGCCTCGACGAGCTTCGGGCCTTACCCGATCCGGAAGGCGAGGTCGCCTTTCTCGCCCAGACGACGCTCGCTGTAGACGAATGGCGGACGCTGCTCGAGGCGGCCCGGGACCGCTGGCCGGATCTATGGATGCCGGGTACCTCCGACCTGTGCTTCGCCACGACCAACCGTCAGACCGCCCTGAAGAACATCGCCGGTCGCTGCGACGCGGTGGTTGTGATCGGTTCGGAGACGTCCTCCAACACACTCGCGTTGGAACGCACGGCCCGAGGGGCCGGTTGCCGGCGGGTCCTGCGGATCGACGGTCCGGGGGAACTGCCCCGGGATCTGACCGGGACCGTCGGGGTGATCGCGGGGGCATCCGCGCCGGAGGAAGTGGTTCAGGCGTTGGTGGCCCACCTGGCACCCAAGCGAGGCGTGGAGGAGGTGGTGGCTATAGACGAGGACGAATACTTCCCGCTTCCCCGCGAGCTGCGCGAGACGGTTCGCCAACTGGCGGCCGCGGCCGCCGTCCTGGCTTTCGCGCCCGGCGGGGATCCGACCGCCGGCGGGGACCCCCTGCCGGACGACCGGGAGCTGTCGGCGTCCATGGCCTTGGCCGGCCTGACCCACTAGGCAGGGCCGGGGTTCGACCGGTCCCTTAACCGCTGTGGATATACGAGAGTGCATCATTGTGATCAGTAGCGCGCCATATAGGCGCGCTAGTGAACACAAGGAACTGCGCGGCGCCGATGATTCGGGAACCGAACGAGGTTGGGGGGCGGACAAGCGGGTGACCGGGTAGGGAGGGTCCCGGCGCCGGAGTGGAGCGAAGTGCGCCGGGAGGGACCCATACCGGACAGGACCCGCCTATGGCGGACGGGAGCCGCTTATGCCGGACAGGAGCCGCTTGACGCCAGACAGCACCCCGCCGGCCAGGACCTACCCCCGCCCCGCGGCCTTCAACGCCTCGTCGAAGAGCACCTGCAGCCTCTCGGCCAGCTCATCGGTGAGCTCGGCCACCGACCGCCGTGAGACGCGGGAGCCGGGCGCCCGCTCGGGCGCCGGGATGAGCGCCCCGACCACCATGACCACCTTGACCGGGAGGATGCGCTTCTTGCCCTTGGGCATGGCCCACTCGCTCCCGCCGATCCCCACCGGAAGGATCGGGACGCCGGCCCGGGCGGCCACGAAGGCCGCCCCCTCGAAGAGAGGCTGCACGGTAAGCCCGGACTGTCGGGTTCCCTCAGGAAAGAGGACGACAGGTTCTCCCCCGCGGACGGCCTCCTCGCACACTCGCAACGCTTCTCGGTCCGGGGCGCCCCGGTGGACCGGGAAGGCGCCGAGGGAGCTGAACAGGGCACCCGACCACCTGTACTTCCACAAGGTGTCCTTGCCCATGAAGCGGATCCGCCGGTGGGTGAGGCAGCCGGCCAGCAAGGTGTCGATGTTGGAGCGGTGGACCGGGGCTATCACGTAGGGGCCCCAGCGCGGGACATTCTCCTGGCCCCGTATGTCAACCCGCCAGTACGTCCGGCACACCAGCTCGACCACCCCTCGGGCGATGGCATACCAGACCAGGGACAGCCGGATCTTGACCTTGTTCACCCTCGGCCCAGGCCCTTCTGCCAGACCGCGTCGGCCGGCCCCGCCGACCCCGCCGGCTCCGCCGACCTGGCCAGCTCCAGGACCTCGTCGACTATGTCGTCAATCGATCGTCCGGTGGTGTCCAGACGCACGGCGTCGTCGGCCACAGCCAGGGGCGAGGCGGCCCGGGTGGAGTCGATGTGGTCGCGACGGGCCATGTCGGCCGCCACCTGGTCGTACCTGAGGTCCAGCATCTCCTTGCTGCGGCGGTTGGCCCTCTCGCCGTCGTCCGCGGTAAGGAAGACCTTCAGGTCGGCTGCGGGGAACACGACGGTGCCGATGTCTCGGCCCTCGACCACCCCTCCCTCGTGGGCTTCGGCCCACTCCCGCTGGCGAGCGACCAGCTCGGAACGCACGTCCGGGTTGGCGGCCACGATGCTCACCGCCCTGGTCACCTCCGGGCTACGGATCTCTATGGTGGCGTCGGCCCCGTCGACGGTGACTTTATCGCCGACCTTGAGCTCGATCTGGCGGGACAGTTCGGCGACGGTGGCGCGGTCCTCCGGGTCGATTCCCCGGCGCATGGCCTCGAAAGCGACAGCCCGGTACATGGCCCCGGTGTCGAGGTAGGCCAGGCCGAGACGGGCGGCTACCGCTTTGGCCACGGTCGATTTTCCGGAGCCGGACGGGCCGTCGATGGCTATGACCCGCACCGGCTGTAGTCCTTCTCGAAGCCCGGGTAGCTGGTGGCCACGGCTTCCCATCCTGACACCGTCACGGGAGCCGACGCCGGTAGAGCGGCGACCGCCAGAGCCATCGCCACCCGGTGATCGCCGGCGGAGTCGACCGCTCCGCCTTCGAGCGGGCGACCGCCCCCTCCGTGCACGACCAGCCCGTCGGGTCGCTCCTCGGCTTCGGCCCCGACCGCCAGGAGGGCCGCCACCATGGTCGCGATCCGGTCGCTCTCCTTGACCTTCAGCTCGGCGGCATCGGCAAAGGTGGTGGTCCCGGCCGCGTAGGTGGCGGCCACGGCCAGAGCGGGGATCTCGTCGATGAGGGCCGGGATCTCCGCCCCACCGACCCCGGTTGCAGCGAGCGGGGCGTACCGGGCCCGGACCGTGGCCGTCGAGGAGGGTCCGTCCTTTTCCAGGATCTCCAGGTCGGCGCCCATGCGGGTGAGGACGTCCAGGAACCCGGCCCGGCCCGGTCCGACGTATATGTGCTCGATCGTGAGGTCGCTCCCCGGTGTGATGCAGGCGGCCACGACCCAGAAGGCGGCTTGCGAGGGATCGCCGGGAACGTCCAGATCGAAGGGCTGGAGCGAGCTGCGCCGAACTGTGACGGCTCCGGGCGTGACGGTCACGTCCGCCCCGCAGCGGGCCAGCATCTCCTCGGTGTGGGCCCGGGTCGGAAGGTCCTCGCGAACTGTGGTCTCCCCGTCCGCGGCCAAACCGGCCAGCAGCAGGGCCCCCTTCACCTGAGCGCTGGGGACGGGAAGGTGGTAGTCGATCCCCGTCAAGCCTCCGCCCCGTATCACCAGGGGCGGCAGCTGTCCGAGGCGCCGGCCGTCGATGTGAGCCCCCATGAGACGGAGCGGTTCGGTCACGCGGTCCATGGGCCGGCGGGCAATCGACGCGTCGCCGGCCAGTACGGTCAGCCCTTCTACCCCTGTCGCCCAACCGGCCAGCAACCGTATCGCCGTCCCCGAGTTGCCCACGTTTATCAACGATTCCGGCTCGCTGAGCCGATCCGGCCCGCCGTCGACAGTCAGGGAGCCGTCCGGGCCGCGGCCGACCCGGGCGCCGAATTGCTCCATGGCTCGGAGGGTGAAGAGCACATCTTCACCCTTGGACAGACCCGAGAGGCGAGAGCGGCCGTCGGCCCGCGCCGCCAGCAGCAGAGCCCGGTGCGACACCGACTTGTCACCGGGGACCCGGAGGCGACCTTTGAGGCCGCCCTGGCAGGGCTGGGCGGTGAAGGTGGTCACGGCCCGAGCGGCCGGAACGAGCAGCGGAACTCCCGCTCGTGCAAGGCCGCCCGGACCCGCTCTCCTGCGGCGGCATCCACGACCAGGACGAGCACTCCTCGCTGCCCTTCGGCGCTGTGGGCTATCTCCAGGTCGTAGATGTTGATGCCCATCTCGCCGAGCAAGGTGGTCACCTCGGCCAGCATGCCCGGGCGGTCCGGCACCGGCACTCTCACCTCTATGGTGTCCTCGCTGGACGGGACGCCGGTGGGAAGGTTCACCCTGGCTTCTCGGGCTCGCTCGAGCGTCTTGAGCAGCATGTCGCGGTCGCCGCTGGCGATCACCCGGCGGACGTCAGCGAGGGCGGTGACCAGCCGATCCAGGACCTCGAGGATCCCATCTTTGTTCTCGGCGCAGACGTCGGGCCATATGGCGGCGTCGCCGGCTGCGATGCGGGTCATGTCCCGGAAACCGCCCGCGGCCAGGCGAAGCAGGGTGGCGTGCTCGAGGGCGGTGTCGGCGGCCAGATTCATCAGCGTGGCCGCAGTCAGATGCGGCACGTGCGACACCAGGGCGACCATGTCGTCGTGGCGGGCAGCGGGCAGCTCGACTACGTTCGCCCCGAGCTGGCTCACGACCGACCTGACTGTCGCGAATGCCACGGGGTCGGTATGGGTGGAGGGGGTCAGGACCCAGGTGGCCCCTTCGAACATCTCCGGATCGGCGCCGTCCACCCCTTCCTGTTCCGAGCCGGCCATGGGGTGACCGCCGACGAATCGAGGATGATCCACCCCTTCCACGACCGGGCTTTTGACCCCGGCCACATCGGTCACGAATCCGTTGGGAATGGCTTCGATGGCGGCCCGCGCTGCTTCGGCGACGGCTCCGGCCGGGGTGGCGATAAACGTGACCAGAGCTTCGTTGTCAATGCCAACTTCGTCGACCGCCCCCAGCTCGAGCGCTCGGGACGTTCGACCCCGATCTATGTCTGATCCGGTCACGAACCAACCCCGCTGGCGCAGACCGAGGCCGATCGAACCACCTATGAGCCCGGTGCCGATGATCTGGGCCCGCTGGCGAGCCTGTCCTAGAGCCACGTGGGGACTCGGCGACGGCGGGGGCCGGCCGGCGCAAAGAACGAGTTGGGCACGAAGGACTCCGGCACGGCAGTGCAGCCTACGTGACCCGCTTGCCCGGCCCCCGTCGCTTTCGCCGCGCCTTAACCGACGGAGCGGTACCGACCGCCCGCTCCAAGGTGCGCACCTCCTCGACGGTCAAAGGCCGCCAATCACCCGGTCGCAGGGAACCCAGCCGAAGGGGGCCGATGCGGGTGCGGACCAGCCGGCGGACGGGATGGCCTATGGCCTCGGCCATGCGCCGGACCTGACGGTTGCGGCCCTCGTGAATGGTGATGCGCAGAGTGCCAGGGCCCAAAGTCGAGACCCGGGCCGGGGCGGTAAGCCCATCCTCGAGTTGAACTCCGTCGCGCAGCTGGCGGATGGCGCCGGGCTTGGGCGTGCCCTCGACGGTGATCAGATATTCCTTCTCGACCCCGAAGCTCGGATGGGTGAGGCGGTAGGTGAGGTCGCCGTCGTTGGTGAGCAGGATGATTCCCTCACTGTCGGCGTCGAGGCGGCCCACCGGGTAGACCCGGGGATCCGGAGGCACCAGGCTGGTCAGTGTGACCCGGGCGTGGGGATCGGAAGCGGTGGAGACCACGCCGGCCGGCTTGTTGAGCACGTAGTACACCAGGCCGGGCCGCACGCCGACCGGCACTCCGTCGACAGTGCACGCGGTCGTGGTCGACATCCACTCGGCGGCCCAGTTGGGCGGTCTCGCCGTTGACCTCGACGCGACCCGCGGCGATTAGATCCTCGCAAGCCCTCCGGCTGCCGACCCCGGCCCGGGCCAGCACCTTTTGTAGCCGGTCCCCGTCTGCCGCCTGCGGGGGAGCACCCGTCACAGGAAGGGGTTGGCGTCGCTCCCGCCGGGATGATGGGCGCCCCGGTCGGCGTCATCCGCGTTGTCATCGATGTACCGGTCCTCGTCGTCCTCGCCCAGCGCCGACGGCTCTCCCCCGCCGGTTGACGCCGGCCGGTCGGCCCGGAGGCTGCGCTCCAGGGCATCCATGATCTCAGGGCCGGGAACGAACTGGGCCAGCGGGGGCAGTTGCGAGATGGCGTCGAGGCCCAGGCGTTCCAGCAACAGGCTGGTGGTGCCGTACAGGGCGGCCTGGCCCGGGCCGGGGTCCCGGCCGACCTCTTTGACGAAGCCGCGGGCCTGCAAGGTCCGGATGACCCCGTCGGCATTCACCCCGCGGATGGCTGCGACCTGGGCGCGGGAGACAGGTTGTTTGTAGGCCACGATGGCTAGCGTCTCGAGGGCGGCGGCCGACATGCGGCTCGATTGGCCCTCGAGCACAAATCGCTCCACGTAAGGGGCCAGCTCAGGATGGCTCTGGAAGCGGTAACCGCCCGCCACCCGCACCAACTCGAAGCCCGCGGTCGTCGTGGCGGTAAGCCTCCGCCAGCTCCCCGCAGAGCTCCTCGACCCGGGCCGGCGGGACCTCGAGCAGCTGGGCCAGCAGATGCGGCTCTACGGGCTGGTCGGCGACCATGACGATCGCCTCGATGGCCTTCGCTTCCTCTGATGCCATGCTCTAGCCCTGGTACTCCTCGACCAGGACTATGGTCTCTTCCCGGTCATCGTGGTGGGCGCCGAGCCAGACCACCTGCAGCTCGCCGAAGGTCTGCGGCTGTTCGAGGTCGACGTGGCCCTGCTTGTACAGCTCCAGGACGGCGAGGAAGCGCACGATCACCTCGAGCCGCCCGACCAATCCGGAGGTGAGGCGGGCGAAGGAGATGCGCCCGGCGCGGGGAAGCTCGTCGAGAAGCTCGTCCACCGCGTCCCTTACGCTCGCTCTTACCGGGGCGACGTGGTCGAGCAACAACCGGGTCTCCGGTTTGGGCGCCATCAGGGACTGCATCACGTCGCGCAAGCGTTCGGCCGTGACGCCTTCCAGGATGTCTGGCGTCAGATCCAGATAGGGCTCTTCGAGGCCGGCCACCCTGGGGTACGAACGGGCCGCCGAATCCATGATGCGGTACATGGCTGCGGCGGCGTCCTTGAAGGTTTTGCATTCGAGCAGGCGGGCGAGCAGCAGGTCGCGCTCCTCCCAGAGGGCGAGCTCTTCCTCCAGTTCCACGTCTTCCCGTCCGGGAAGCAGACGTCTCGCTTTGAGTTCGAGCAGCACCGAGGCTATGAGAAGGAACTCGGTCGCCACCTCCAGGTCCAGCGCGGCTCGCATCTCGGCCAGCGTGGCCACGTATCCGTCGACGATGTCGGAGAGCGAGACTTCCCAGAGGTCGACCTGCTGCCGGGTAATCAGGTGCAGGAGGAGGTCGAAAGGGCCCTCGAACACCGGGGTACTCACCGTGTAGGGCACGCCACAACAATACCGGTGGGACCTCGGCCGGCCGGGCATACCATGACCTCGTGACGAGAGTTTTCTCGGGCATCCAGCCCACCGGCGACCCTCACCTCGGCAATCTGCTGGGCGCCGTGCGCTGGTGGGTCGCCGACCAGCGGGCGGGCGACTGCTTCTACTGCGTGGTCGATCTGCATGCCCTGACCATCCCCGGTGACCCCGCGGAGCTCAGGGCCGGGACGCTCACCATGGCGACGCTGCTCCTGGCGGCAGGGCTCGACCCCGACGCCTGCACCCTCTTCGTCCAGAGCCACGTCCCGGCTCACGCCCAACTGGCGTGGATGCTGGAATGCACGGCGAGCTTCGGCGAACTGCGGCGCATGACCCAGTTCAAGGACAAGTCGGCCAAGGGCGGAGAGGAAGCGGCCCGCGCCGGTCTGTTCACCTACCCGGTTCTCATGGCGGCCGACATCCTGCTCTACGACACCGACCGGGTGCCGGTAGGCGACGATCAGCGCCAGCATCTGGAGCTGGCCCGGGACCTGGCCCAGCGCTTCAACACCCGATACGGGGAGACGTTCGTCGTTCCGGAAGCCATCGATACCCCTGCCCGGGCGGGGCGCCCGCATCATGGACCTCCAGGACCCCGACAAGAAGATGTCGAAGTCCACCGAGAGCACCCAAGGGATCATCGGGCTCCTGCTCGACGATCCGAAGACCATCGAGCGCAAGGTCAAGCGGGCCGTCACCGACGCTGATGACGGGCCGGACGCGGTGCGCTACGACCCGGTGAGCCAAGCCAGGGGTCTCCAACTTGCTGGAGCTGTTAGCCACGATCCAGGGTCGTCGCCCTGAGGATGTGGCCGGCGACTACACCCGGTACGGGCCGCTCAAGGCCGACCTGGCCGCCGCTGTCATCTCGGTGATCGAGCCGATCCAGAGCTCCTACCATTCCTGGGGGCGCGACCCCGACGCCGTCGCCCAGGTGCTGAGAGCAGGAGCCAAACGGGCTGACGACGTGGCTCAGCACACCTTGTCCCGGGCTTACCAGGCCGTGGGACTGGTTCGTCCGACCTGACGCGGGCGGACCTCGGCGCTTCGGCCCCCATCGGGGGCGCCGGCGAGTGGGCTCAGCTAGCGACGGCTGGCGGCGGCGCAGTCGATGCAGAGGCGCGCCTCCGGGCGCGCCTCCAGCCTGGCCTCGGCGATCTCCTGGCCGCAGTTCTCGCACACCCCGTAGCGGTCGGTGCCGAGCTTCTCTAGGGCATGCTCCACTTCTCGCAGGCCCTCGACCAGCTTGTTCACCAGGGCTTCGTTCTCGCCCCGCTCCGCGGTCACCTGACTGGAGTCGGCGAAGTTCGGGTCGTAGTCCAATCCCTTGGCGCCGTAGCCGAGCTCGCTGAGCTGGCTGCGAAGAGAATCGCGCTCCTGTTCAAGGGTCGCCCGAAGGCTCTGGATTCTCGCGTCAGCTGCCATTGGGATCCGAGTGTAACCGGAAGGTGAACTTTGGGAGGGTCGACGGGGTTCCTACCCAGTTGCGCCATCCAGAACCCGGCTGGCCAGGCAAAGCCCGATGATTGACTTGGCGTCGGCGATTTCCCCTCGTCCGATCATCGCCGGGACGTCGGCGAGTGCGACCTCCTCGATTGTCATGTGCTGTTCCTCGGCCCCTTGCCTGTTGACGGGAACCGGCTCCAGGTCCTGGGCCAGGTAGAGCCAGGTCAGTTCGTCGGTGAAGCCGGGCGAGTTGTAGAAGCGGGCCAGGAGATCGAGGCGGCCGGCTTTGAGCCCGACTTCCTCGGCCAGCTCTCGCTCGGCCGTGATCTCGGGAGCCTCGCCATCGACATCTCGTTTGCCCGCTGGTATTTCCAGCAGATCTGCCTCCAGAGCGGCCCGGAACTGCCGCACCATCACGGCGGTGCGGGCGCTGGTTACGGGCACGACGACCACGGCTCCGGGGTGGTGGACGATGTCCCGTTCGAACTCCTTGCCGTCCGGACCCGCGAAGCGGGCCGACGCCACCCGGATCAGGTAGCCGCGAAAGAGCTCGGTCTCGCTCAGTTTACGAAACGGGGGCAAGGCCTTCGAGGTCGATAAGGCGCGGGGCCCGGCCTTCGGCCCGTTCGAGGGCCGCCGCCACCAGGGCCCGGAACAGGGGGTGGGGATTGTCCGGACGGCTCTTGAACTCGGGGTGGGCCTGGGTGCCAACCCAGAAGGGATGGTCGGGCAGTTCGATGAACTCGACCAACCGGTCGTCGAGCGAATTGCCCGAGCAGGACAGGCCCGCCGCTTCGAGCCGGCCGCGGTAGCGAAGGTTGACTTCGAAGCGGTGGCGGTGGCGCTCGTACACGAGCTCGGTCCCGTAGGCGTCGGCCACTACTGACCCCGCCGCCAGCTTGGCGGGATATACGCCGAGGCGCATGGTCCCGCCCATGTCGACGACCTCGCGCTGTTCGTCCATCAGGTCGATGACCAGGTGCGGCGACGAGGCGTCGAACTCCCGGGAGTTGGCCCCGGTCAGGCCGGCCACGTTGCGGGCGAACTCGATGACCATCACCTGGAGTCCGAGGCACAGGCCAAGACAGGGAACACTGTTGTCACGGGCGTAGGTGGCCGCCGCCACCTTCCCTTCCACTCCCCGCTCGCCGAACCCGCCGGGGATGACGATGCCGTCGAGCTCGCGGAGCCGTCCGGCCGCCAGCAGCCCTTCCACTTCCTCGGCCTGGATCCACTCGAGGTCGATCGCGCGCACCGTGGGCGTAACCCCCGTGGCGCAGGGCTTCGACGACCGACAGGTAGGCGTCGGGAAGGTTCACATATTTCCCGATGAGACCGATCCGTACGGGACGGGTGGCCGCTTCGACCCTGGCCACGAGCGCCTCCCATCTCGACAGGTCGAGCCCATCGGTGCCATCCGCGCTGGGCGTCAGGCCGAGGAGCCGGCAGACGTAATTGTCGAGACCTTCCTCGTGCAGGGCCAGAGGGATCTCGTACAGGTTGGGGGCGTCCATGCACGAGATGACCCCTTCGACTGGCACGTCGCTCAGGTTCGAGATCTTCCGCTTCAATCCCGACGAGATGCTGCGGTCGCTCCGGCAGATGATTACGTCGGGCTGGATGCCCCGGCTGCGCAACTCGGTGACCGAGTGCTGGGTGGGCTTGGTCTTCTGCTCCCCCGAGGGTCCCAGGTACGGCACCAGGGTGACGTGCACGTAACAGACGTTGTCGCGGCCGATGTCCTTCCGGAACTGCCTGATGGCCTCCAGGAAGGGCAGGATCTCTATGTCGCCCACCGTTCCGCCGATCTCGGTGATGACCACGTCGATCGAGTCCGTGGCCAGCCGCTTGATCCGGTCCTTGATCTCGTCGGTGATATGCGGAATGACTTGAACCGTCTTGCCGAGGAAGTCGCCCCTTCGCTCCTTGGCAATGACGCTCTGGTAGATCGATCCAGTGGTGGCGTTGGACTCCCGGTGCAGGTTCTCGTCGATGAACCGCTCGTAATGGCCGAGGTCCAGGTCCGTCTCACCGCCGTCGTCGGTGACGAACACCTCGCCGTGTTCGAACGGGTTCATGGTCCCGGGGTCGACGTTGATATACGGGTCGAGCTTCTGCATCGTCACTCTGAGCCCCCGGCTCTTGAGCAATCGACCGAGCGACGACGCCGTCAGGCCCTTGCCCAAGGAACTGGATACGCCACCTGTGACGAAGATGTGCTTCGCCAAAACGCTCCTCCACTCGAGTAGACACTCATGGCTCTCGGTGGATCCACCGGTCGGCCAACCCACCCTATCTCAGGGTGCCCGCCTTCCTGGGCGATGCTTCCCGGCCCGATTTCCCGGTTCGGACGCCCTGCTCAACAGCTCCTCCGGCGTGACGGCGCGCCGTTTCGCTGTCGGGGCTACCCGACAGCATTCGGGACAACTCGACCACCCGATCCCGTCCCCGCACCTCGTTCACAGTCGCCACGGTGCGGTCCCCCACGGTCTCCTTCTGGACCACCAGTTGGTGATCGGCGAAGGCGGCCACCTGGGGAAGGTGCGTTACCACGAGGACCTGGTGATGCCGGGCCAACGCCGCCAGAGCCCGTCCCACCGCCACCGCCGCTTCGCCCCCGACCCCGGCGTCCACCTCGTCGAAGATCAGGGTCGGCGGGTCACGGCCGTCTACTGCTTCCCCCGCGGCTCCACCGATCACCAGCCGGGTGGCCAGCATGGTGCGGGCCAGCTCGCCTCCCGATGCCACCTTCGTGAGCGGTAGCAACGGCTGGCCCGGGTTGGCTCCGAGCTTCCACGTCACCGCTTCGCTCCCGGCGTCGGGGCCGATCTCGACCTCGAAGCGGGCCTTGGGCATAGCGAGCTCCCTCAGCTTCGCCTCGACGGCGCGGCCGAGCTCGGGAGCGGCCGCCCTCCGGGCCGACCAGAGCCGTTCGGTGGCTGCCTGCAGGTCGGCCTCGGCCTGGCCGCGCTCAGCGTCTAGCTGGGCCGCTCGACTCTCGTGGGACATCAGCTCGGCCAGTCGGCCCCGGGCATCCTCGCGGTAGTCCATGGCGGTCGCCAGCGTTTCGCCGTACTTTCGCCGTATCTCGGTCAGGAGCTTCCGCCGAGCGCCGACAGCGGCCAGGCGGGTCGGGTCGTCCTCCGCCGATTCGGCCACGGTTCGGGCGTCGGCCGCCGCGTCGGCCAGTTCGGCGACGAGGGCCCGGAGCCGGCCCTCCAGGTCGGCTAAGGGCTTTCTGCTGCCGATCGCCGATACCACCGAACCGATTTCGTCGACGATCCCGTCGTCCCCGGTAAGGGCCTGCCAGGCGGTCGTCGCCGCCTCTCGCAGCCCGGAGGCGTCGGCCAACCGCTCTTCCTCTTCCAGCAGGAGGTCGTCCTCATCGGGGTCCTCGAGGCCGGCCGCATCGAGCTCGGTGAGCTGGTATTGCAGGAGATCCAGCTCTCTGGCCCTGGTTCGGGCGTCTCCCCCCAGCGCCTCCTGGGCGGCCTCGATCTGGCCGATTCGGCGCCGAGCGCGGGTCACCTCGTCGGTGCTGATACCCCCGGCGCGATCCAGGGCGGCTCGCTGGGCCGAGGGGGCGAGCAGGGTCTGCTGGGCGTGCTGGCCGTGGAGGTCGATGAGCGTCAGCGCCTGATCGGCCAGCTGAGCTGCCGCCACCATGCGGCCGTCCAGGTAGGCCCGGCTCCGGCCGCTGGCCGGCACGATTCGGGCCAGTATCACCTCATCGTCGACGGGCCGTCCGGACCGATTGTCGGCCGAAGAGGCGAAGCGGCCCTCTACGACAGCCTCCCTGGCTCCGGCTCGAACCATCATGGATTCCGACGGACCACCCAGCAGGAGCTGTATGGCGTCCACCAGCAGGGTCTTGCCTGCGCCGGTTTCGCCGGTCAGGGCTGTCATCCCTCTAGCGAGCAGGACGCGGAGGTCTTCTATGACCCCCAGCTCTGACACTCGCAACTCGGTCAGCACCTGGGCTCTACCGGTCGGTCAGGTTGAATTTGCTCTTGAGAATTCGGTGGAAGTCCCGCTCACCGAAGGTGACCAACCTGGCGTCGTTCGACCCTCGCCGGGAATGAATGGTCTGACCCGGACGCAGGGTTGTGGTCAGCCAGCCGTCGATCACCACGTCCGCGGCCTGGTCGCCGAGCGGGACGACCGAGACGGCCTCGTCGGCGGCGAGCACCAGGGACCTGTCAAACAGCATGTGGGGCGCCACCGGCGTGAGGATCTGCACCCGGGCCAGCGGCGACACTATCGGCCCTCGTGCCGACAGGTTGTAGGCGGTGGAGCCGGTGGGAGTGGCCAGGATGAGCGAGTCGGATGCGAACTTCAGGAAGGGCATCCCGTTCACCGACACCTCGGTCCTCATGGTGTGACCGGGCGAGGTGCGCTGCAGCACCACGTCATTGAGGGCGCTGCGGTGCAGGACTGTTCCGACTCCCCCGTCGCAGTGATCGGTCACCGAGACATCGAGGGTCATGCGGCACTCGACCTGGTAGTCGCCGGTCAAGAACCGGCGAAGGGCGGTGCGCAGGTCGTGGGGCTCGACAGCGGCCAGATACCCGAGGTGGCCCAGGTTCACCCCGAGGACGGGAACCCCCTCGGGACCGACCAGGTCGACGGTGCGCAGCATGGTCCCGTCGCCGCCGAGGCTGACCGCCAGGTCGAGGGGTAACGGGGTGTCGCCGTCGCGGCTCATCTCGGCATCGAGGAAGGTGGTGCTATGGCCCTGTTCCCGGAGCCATTCCGCGGTTTCTTTGGCCAGGCTGACCGCCCCCTCGCGCTGGCTGTGGGCAAAGAACCCGATCGAGGCCACCCTTACCCCTCTCGGCCTGACGCTTCGGCCAGGACCGAGTCTAGGTTCAGGCCGCGAGATGGCGCTGATTGGGGGCGGTCGCCCCCGCGTCTGAAATGGGCCAGGAACTCGGCGTTGCCATCGGCGCCGCGCAGCGGAGACACCATGACCCCCATCATGGTCGCTCCCGCCGCCTCGAGCGCGGCTATAGCCCCTTCCACCGCTTTCCTCCATACCTCAGGGTCGCGAATGACCCCCTGCCCACGTGACGCCTGGCGCCGACCCGCCTCGAACTGGGGTTTGATCAGCACCACGATGTCGGCGCCGGGCCCGGCCATGCCGACCAGGGCCGGCGCCACCGTTCGGAGGGAGATGAAGGACAGGTCGGCTACGACCAGGTCGAAGGGGGTGCCGCCGAAGTCATCCGGGGTTATCGATCGGATGTCGGTCCGCTCCCTGACGGCTACCCGCGGGTCCCGGCTGATCTTCTCGTGGATCTGGCCGCGTCCAACGTCGACAGCTACCACCAGGGCGGCGCCGTGCTGCAGCAGACAGTCCGAGAAACCGCCGGTCGAGGCGCCGGCATCGAGGGCCCTCTTCCCCCGCGGATCGATATCGAAATTGCGCAGGGCCCCTTCGAGCTTCTCGCCCCCCCGGCTGACGAAGCGGGGCGGGGGGCCCTCCACCGAGATGGGCTGGGCCGGGCTCACCAGCCGGGCCGCTTTGTCAGCCACCGACCCGCCTACGAGGACCCGGCCCGCTCCTATCAGGTCGGCGGCCTGTGTTCGGCTGGCGGCCAGCTGGCGGCGAACCAGCTCAGTGTCGAGGCGACGGCGCCGCGGTCAGGGGCTAGTTCGCCGCTTTATTGGGCGCGGCCGTCCCGGTCTCCGCGGCCTTCTTGCTGCCGGAGCTGTTGGTCGCTTTCTTGGCGGGCGCCGCCTTCTTCGCCGTGGCCGCTTTCTTGGCGGGCGCCGCCTTCTTCGCCCCGGCGGCCTTTCCGGTCAGTCGCCTTTCCAGGTCCGCCAGGTCAGCCTTGGTGGCCAGCCCGAGCAGCCCGAGTTGAGCCGTTATCTCGGTCCGGATCGAGCTGACGAGTTGCTCGGTCCCCTTCTTGCTCCCTTCGATCAGGTCGTTTACGGCCTCCTGGGCCCGGCCCTCGGTTGTATCAGTGGCTCGGGACAGTTCACGAAGGAACTCCTCGGCGCGAGCCCGGGCTGTCTCCAACCAGTCCGCTCCGGCCTTTTGGGCCTTCTTCAGCCTGTCGTCGCCGGCCATACTCCAGCGTACCGCTGCCCGGTCAGGTGCCCTGTCACCTCAGGTGCCCTGTCGCCTCAGATGTTCTGTCACGACCGCAGCCAGGTCGTCGGCCACGATGGCCGGGGTCGGGCTCACCGGCAGATCCTCCCGGCTGGTGACCCCTGTGAGAACCAGGGCGAACGACGCTCCGATCCTGGTCGCAAAGCGGCCGTCGGATTCGGGACGGTCACCGACGACCACGTCGGGCTGCCCGAAGCGGGCCCGGACCAGGTCGGTAATGGGCTGCTCGGGCTTGCCGGCCGCTTCGGCCCGGCGTCCCGAACCCACCTCGAGGTAGGCCACCAGGGCGCCCGCCCCCGGCTCGAGCCCATGGGGGGTCGGGAAGGTGGCATCTGTGTTGGTGGCGATGAAGCGGGCGCCGGCCCGGATGGCGCCGGCCGCGGCCGCGAGCTCGTCGAAGTCCAGACGGACGCTGCGGCCGACGACCACCGATTCGGGATTGGCATCGGCCGGCACCACCTCGACCCCTCTACCCTGTAAGGCCTCCGTCACGCCGGGGCCACCGACGCAGGCGGCTTTCGTGCCGGACTCGAGAAGTGAGGCGGCGGCCTGCGCCGAAGTGGCCATCTCGCCCGGTTCGGCGGCCACGCCGGCGGCAGCCAACCTCTTCACGTACTCGGCGATGGTGGGCGTCGAGTTGTTGGTGACGAAGACGACCCGTTCTCCGTTGTCACGCAGGCGCTCGATGGCGCCGGCCGATCCGGGGATGGCGTGCCCGGACAGCCACACCACTCCATCGAGGTCGAATACCCAGAGCATCCCGCCAGTCTGCTACGCAATGGGCCGTGCCCAGATTCGATCCGTTCCCCGGACTTCGCTATTCGCATTCCCACATCAAGTCCCTCGACGACGTGGTGTGCCCGCCCTACGACGTCATCTCCGAGTCCGAGCGGCAGGTCCTAGTGTCTCGCAGCCCTTCCAACATCGTCAGGCTGGAGCTGCCGGAGGACGAGGGTGACCCGGAGAGCGATCGCTACCTGGCGGCCGGCCGGCTGCTCGATGCCTGGCGGGACGGCGGCGTCCTGCACCGGGATCCTTTCCCGGCGTTCTACGGCTACCGGATGAGCTACACCGACCCGGCCGGCGCCCGACGGCGGACAGTCGGCGTGGTCGGGGCCCTGGGGCTCGAACCTCCCGGGACCGGCATTCTTCCTCACGAGGAAACCACCCCCAAGGCCAAGACCGACCGTCTCGAGCTGCTGCGGGCCACGCGGAGCAACCTCTCACCGATATGGGGGCTCTCCCCGGCCACCGGGTTGAGCGACCAGCTGCGGCCGCCTGCTCATCCCTTCGACCATGCCACCGACGATGACGGCGTGCTCCACGAGGCCTGGCCCATCACCGACGCCGAGCAGGTGGCCACAATCCGCGGCGCCGTCGAGTCCGAGCCGGTGCTGATCGCCGACGGCCACCACCGGTACGAAACGGCCCTCAACTACCGAGCCGAGCGGGACGGTGCGGGGCAGCTGGTGGAGGACGACGGCTTCGTGATGGCGCTGATCGTCGAGCTGAGCGAGGAGCAGCTCACCGTTCAGGCCATCCACCGCCTGCTCGTCGGGCTTCCGGCCGGATTCGACCTTCCGGCCGCCCTGGAGAAGTGGTTCGACGTGTGGCCCACGGAGCCGGTGGACCGCACCATCGCCACCCGGATGGCCGACGCCGGGGCTATGGCTCTCCTGACCCCCGGCGGGGCCTGGTTGGCCCGGCCTCGAGCCGAGGTGGCTTCCGCCGCCACTCACGATCTCGACAGCAGCCGTCTGGACGTGGCTCGGTCCGACCTTCCCGATCATCATGTCGTGTACCAGCACGGATGGGACAACGCCGCGGCCGCCGTCGCCACCGGCCAGGCCAGCGCCGCCGTCCTTCTCCGGCCCGTGGCGGTGAGCCAGATATCAGAGATCAGCCGGGGCGGCGTGCGCATGCCTCCGAAGACGACATTCTTCTGGCCCAAGCCACGCACCGGTCTGGTGGTCCGGGAACTGATCGGCTGAGCGCGGCAGAGGAACCTGGTTTCGTCTTTCCTGCTCACCGATCGGTAGTAGGCACCGACGAATATTCGAAGGTCATTTTTTTGCTAAGGCGCTAGCGTTTCTACGCCGATCCTCAGTAATCTCACAGGGAAACCTTGGGTCCATGGCGGACACTTGGTGGGATTCGAGTTTTCGGGTTGGCGCCTCCTCAGCCCACCCGGATGCCGGGGCCGTCGCTGCCCTCCCGCGGCGACGGCCCTGCCGCGTCCGGCGGCGGCGTCAGTTGACAGTCCAAGTGGACCCCGACGACAGCAGCTTGCGCAGATCCCCTGGGCCCTTGGCCTCGGCCGCCGCCAGGATCTGCTGGTTCACCAGGCTCCCGTAGTCAGGTCGGTCTATGTCCCGGAAGACCCCGATCGGGGTTGGTGAAGTGGGTCCACTGGCCAGGCGCGAAAGGGCGAAGGCCAGGCTGGGGTCGTCCCGGTGCTCGTCGTGAACGAGGAGCTGGTCTTCGCCGACGTCGGCCACCTCGACCACCCGCGCCGAGCCGTCCACCAGGACCACGCCCTGCTCCCCCTCGGGCCCAAAGCGAACCGGCTGGCCGTGCTCTAGGGGGATGAGCATCTTGGGCCGGGCGTCCTTCGAGGTAATCAGCTCAAAGGCACCGTCGTTGAACACGTTGCAGTTTTGGTACACCTCGACGAACGAGGCACCACCGTGCTCATACGCCCGCCGGAAGGTCTCCATCATGTGCTTACGGTCCATGTCATGGGTTCGGGCCACGAAGGACGCTTCGGCCCCGAGGGCCAAGGACACCGGATTGTACGGATGGTCCAATGACCCGAACGGGGTGGACTTGGTGACCTTGCCGGTCTCCGACGTCGGAGAATACTGACCCTTGGTCAGACCGTAGATCTGGTTGTTGAAGAGGATGATGGTGATGTTGACGTTGCGACGGAGAGCGTGCAGAAGGTGGTTGCCACCGATCGACAGGGCATCCCCATCGCCGGTGATCACCCAGACGTGCAGATCCGGGCGGCTCACCGCGATCCCCGTGGCCACCGCCGGCGCTCGCCCATGGATCGAATGGATCCCATAGGTGTTCATGTAGTAGGGGAACCGGGAGCTGCAACCGATGCCGGACACGAAGACGGTGTCCTCGCGGCGGGCCCCCAGGTCGGGCATGAGCATCTGGACCGCCATCAAGATCGAATAGTCGCCGCAACCCGGGCACCACCTGATCTCCTGGTCGCTGGTCCAGTCCTTCTTGGTCGTGACCGGAACCTCGATGTCGGTCATTGGGCCGTGCTCGCTTTCGTCTCGTGGCCAGGAGCCGGGTGCAGGAACAGCTCCAGGATGGCGTCCTCTATCTCTTCGGCCCGGAAGGGCTTCCCCCTCATCTTGCTCAGGCCTTTGGCGTCGACAAGGAAGTCGCCGCGGATCAGCCGGACCAGTTGGCCCAGGTTCATCTCCGGCACCAACACCTGCCGGTAGGAACGGACCACGTCGCCCAGGTTCCGGGGGAAGGGGTTCAGGTGGCGCAGATGGGCGTGGGCCACCTGGCGGCCCTGGGCCCGGACCCGGCGCACACCCGCCTGGATGGCTCCGTACGTCGAGCCCCAGCCCAAGACCAGGATGTCGGCGCCCCCGCCGGGGTCGTCCACCTCCACGTCGGGGATGTCGGCGGCGATCCCGGCCACCTTGGCGGCGCGCAGGCTGGCTCATGCGCTCATGGTTGACCGGGTCGTAGGAGACGTCTCCCGACCCGTCCGCTTTCTCCAGGCCGCCGATGCGGTGGGTCAGGCCGGGTGTGCCGGGGATGGCCCAGGGCCGGGCGAAGGTCTCCGGATCCCGGAGATAGGGCCAGAACTCCTCGGTGCCGTCGGCGTTCACGTGGTTGGTCTCGGTGGCGAAGGGAACACTGATGTCGGGCAGATCGTCGACCTCGGGCACCGGCCAGGGCTCGGCCCCATTGGCCAGGTAACCGTCGGAAAGGATGTAGACCGGCGTCCGGTACTTCAGGGCGATGCGGGCGGCCTCGATGGCGATGTAGAAGCAGTCACCCGGTGTCGAGGGAGCGACGATGGGTACCGGCGCCTCACCGTGGCGGCCGAAGAGCGCCTGCAACAGGTCGGCCTGCTCGGTCTTGGTCGGCAGACCGGTGGAAGGGCCGCCCCGCTGGATATCGATCACCAGCAACGGCAATTCAAGGCTCACGGCCAGTCCCACCGTCTCGGTCTTGAGGTCGATCCCGGGACCGCTGGTGGTGGTTATCCCGAGCGAGCCGGCGTAGGCGGCCCCGAGCGCGGCCCCGATGCCGGCGATCTCGTCCTCGGCCTGGACCGTTCGTACCCCGAAGTTCTTGTGCTTGGACAGCTCGTGCAGGATGTCCGACGCCGGCGTGATCGGATAGCTACCGAGAAAAAGGGGCAGTTTGGCGAGTTGACCGGCTGCTATCAGCCCCCAGGCCAATGCCGTGTTGCCCGAGATGTTGGTATAGACACCGGGCTTCAGAACGGCCGGCTTGACCTCGTAGGTGGCAGGAAACAGCTCGGCCGTCTCCCCGAAGTTCCAGCCCGCCTTGAAAGCGAGAGTATTGGCTTCGGCCACCATCGGCGTCTTCCGGAACCGATCTTCTATCCACACGAGGGTGGGATCCTGCGGCCGGCCATAGAGCCAGCTGATCAGGCCCAGAGCGAAGAAGTTCTTGGAGCGCTCGGCGTCCCGGGGCTTGGTTCCCGACGGCTTGACGGCCTCCATGGTCAAGGAGGTCATGGGCACCTCGTAGACCGTGTAGGAGCTGAGGCTTCCGTCGGTGATGGGATTGTCCGAGTAGCCGGCCTTCTGCAGGTTGCGCTCCTCGAAGGCATCGCTGTTGACAATGATGGTGCCCGCCGGCGTCACGTCTGTCAGGTTGGCCCGCAGGGCGGCGGGGTTCATCGCCACCAGCACGCTGGGGTAGTCCCCAGGGGTCAAGATGTCGTGGTCGGAGATGTGGACCTGGAAGGCGGACACTCCCGCCAGAGTCCCCGCCGGCGCCCGGATTTCCGCCGGGAAGTCCGGCAGGGTGGACAGGTCATTGCCAAAGAGGGCTGAGGAAGTCGTGAAACGATCCCCGGTGAGCTGCATGCCGTCGCCGGAATCCCCGGCAAAGCGGATGACGGCCCGGTCCAGATCGACTACTGGACGCTCATGGGCAGCGGTATCGGCCATAAATTTCCTTCTCGAGGGTTAGGACCAAGATTCTACGGTGAGACGCCGCCCGGCTGAGGTTACCACCGGGTAACTTCTCTCCCGTCGCCTGACCTGTCAGGGCTAGGCGACGGTGATCGAGTGATCGAGGTAGACGTCCTGGATGCTATGGAGGAGATCGACGCCGTCAGTGGTGGGGCGCTGGAAAGCCTTCCGGCCCGAGATGAGGCCGGCTCCCCCGGCCCGCTTGTTGATAACCGCGGTTCGCACCGCCTGGGCCAGATCGGTGTCGCCCTTCGACTCGCCCCCGCTGTTGATCAGCGGGATTCGGCCCATGTAGCAGTTCACTAGCTGCCAACGGGTGAGATCGATGGGATTGTCGGTGGTGAGCTGCTCGTATACCAGCGGGTCGGTTCGCCCGAAGCCGACGGCCATGTAGCCACCGTTATTTTCGGCCTGCTTCTGCTTGATGATGTCGGCCTCGATTGTGACTCCCAGGTGGTTGGCCTGACCGGTGAGGTCCGCGGCAAGGGAGTAGTCGACCCCGTCCTTCTTGAAGGCGTTGTTGCGCAGGTAGCACCAGAGGACCGTGAACATGCCAAGGGCGTGGGCCTCCTGGAAGGCCTCTGATACCTCCTGGATCTGGCGGGTGGACTGGTCAGATCCGAAGTAGATGGTGGCGCCTACGCCCACCGCTCCCAGCTCGTAGGCCTCCTGGGCCGAACCGAACATGATCTGGTCGTACTGGTTGGGATAGGTGAGCAGCTCGTTGTGATTCAGCTTGGCGATGAAGGGGATCTTGTGGGCGTAGCGGCGGCCGACCATACCCAGGACGCCCAGAGTTGTGGCCACGCCGTTGCAGCCGCCTTCAATGGCCAGCTCGACGATGTTCTTCGGATCGAAGTAGGCGGGATTGCGGGCGAAAGATGCCGCGCCGGAGTGCTCGATGCCCTGATCTATGGGCAGCAAGGACAGGTAACCCGTATGAGCCAGGCGGCCGTGCCCGTAGAGGGATCCGAGGTTGCGCAGGACCGGAATAGAGCGGTCCGACCAGCTCATCACCCGGTCGATGGCGTCGGGGCCGGGCAGAACCAGCTCGTCTCGTGGCACTCCCTTGCACTGATAGTTGAGCAACTCGTCGGCGTCGTCGCCAAGCAGTTCTTGCCAGTCCATTGCAGCGGTGCTCCCACTCGTACCGGCCTGAGGCCGCAGTCGTATTACAGCCGAGCCTACGCGCCACCCCAAGTAGGGTGACGACCGTGCACGAGACGTGGGAGGTATTGGTCTCGGTCGAGTGGGTGGCCTCTCTGCGGAGTTCCAGGCCCGGACCCTGGACTTCCCCGACAGAACGTGGAGTCGATCACGAGCGTGCTTGAGATGCGCAGTGCCGGAGCCGACCGGCCGATTGACCTCACTCAGGTGCGCATAGTCGCTACTGATATGGACGGCACGCTCCTTCATCCGAGCGGTGAGGTGAGCGAGAGGACTGTCGCGGCGGTGGCCGCGGCCAGGGAGGCCGGAGTACACGTCATTCCCGTCACCGGCCGTCCGCCTCAAGCCTTGTGGGACCTCGCCGCCGCAGCCGGGCTCGGTCCACTCGGGGTGTGCGCCAACGGAGCCGCCATCGTCGACCTGGAACAACGGTCGGTCGTCGAGGTCGAGCACGTGCCCGGCTCCGTGGCCGCCGGCTTGGTGGAGGTGGTCCGGGCGGCAGTGCCCGGAATCAAGATGGCGGCTGATGACCTGGACTGCTTCTCCTACGAAGCCGGCTTCTTCGAGATGGCGGTCGACTGGCAGGAGAAACTGCTCGAGGTGGACGACATCGCCGATGTGGTCGCAGCCGGGTGCATAAAGCTGATCGCCAGATCGTCGGGGACGTCGGCTAGCGCACTCATTGACCTCGTCGGGGCCGCCATAGGTGAGCTCGGGCACGTGACCAGTTCGGGGCTGGACTGGGTCGACATCGGTCTGCCCGGTGTTTCGAAAGCGGCTTCGGTCCTCCGAGTGTGTGACCGCCTCGGCCTGTCGGCCACTGAGGTCCTGGCGATCGGCGACAATCACAATGACATCTCCCTCCTGAGCTGGGCCGCCTACGCCATGGCTCCGGCCAACGCCATCCCCGAGGTCGTCGCGGTCGCCCACCGGGTGCTCCCGGCAAATGCCGACGATGGAGTGGCAGCTCTGCTCGAGGAGCTGGTCGCGGGCCGGTAGTGACCTACCTGCATCTGAAGCATCACCGATTGGCCGGGTCGAGCACGGCCGCGGCTTCGGCCAGGATGGCTGCCACCTTGCCCACTGCCGACGCCCGGGCCACCCTGGTGGCAACCACCTCGGTTCGACTCTGAGTCACCCCGCCCGCTCGGAAGAAGCGCCGGCGGACCCGGCCGAACACAACTACGCCTGTGCCACTGTCCAACGCCGTGGCCCAGGCGGGGGGATCGAACCAGGCCACCGGCACTGGCTCGGCGGGTCCCTCGTCCCGCCTCACGGTCACTTCCATCGACAACAGCCGGCTGCCCGACGGAAGCTGCACGTCCTGGGCCGGGCGGGCCAGGACACCATCGAGCACTACCAAATTGATCATCGTCGTCTCCGTCTTGCGCGTCATCGGTATGGTCGGCGTGACGGCACCGGCGAACGGTCGCTGTGGTCGAACAGGCGGCGATGTCAGGCTAGGTCAGGGGTGTGACGGCGTCGGGATCAGGCGTGGTGGGGGCCGGGTGGCGGAGCGGCGCCTCCTCCCCAGTTGCGGATTCAACAGTGGCTGGATAGCCCGGTGTGGTTATGTGCAGGAGCCAACCCGGCTCACCGGAGAGCTCTGAGGCGCGCTTTGACGTCGAAGGCTTCCGGATCGGCTGCGCCGATCCGCGAAAACAGATCGCGGGCTCGTGGCATGTCGCCCGCGCGCTCGTAGAGATCGGCCAGGGAATACCACTGCCGGAGCTGCCGCTCTTGCGGCCGCCGCACCGGCCGGGTCGACTTCTCGAGAAGGCCGATGGCTCCTCGAAGGTCGCCCTGATCGGCGCGGCACCCGGCGGCCACGATCCGGCCCTCGGCTACCAGGTCCGCACTGGGGGACGCGGCGCGCAGCTCTTCCCAGATCTCCTCTGCATCCTCGTAACGGCGCAAGGCCCGGTAGCAATCGGCCAGCACCGGGTGCTGGTCGAACGAGCCGGACAGCTGGCGGAAAACCTCCAGTTGTTTGGCTGCCGCGGCCCACTGACCCGTTCGGTAAAGAACAAGGCCGTAGAGCTCGCGCACAGTCGCCGAGCCGGGGACCTCCTGGGCCAGCCCCTTCAGGATGCGCCGGGCTTCCTGGTAACGCTCCTTCTCATAGGCATACGTGGCGTCGGCCATCCGGTGGGCCAGCTTGGCCCCGCGGTTGGCGCCAGCGGCGGACTCGAGCTCATCCACGACAGGTCTCGGCACCTTGCGCCGGTGCCCGCCCGGCGATGCCACGCCTTCCTTGCCGGTCGCCAGATCCCGGGGGCCGGCGACAGGGCGCCCAGATGCTGAGGCGGTTGCGGCCCGGCCGCGCCCCGCAGGCTCCTCGGCAGCGGACTCTTCGATCCATACCTCGTCGGGGGTCCAGCCACGGTTCTCGGGGATCTGCTCGGCGCCGGCGCGGACCACGGCCTCCCGCCAAAGTTCGGAAGCCGAGGGACCGCCAGCGTTGGTATCGCCCAGCGAGCGCGCTCCTTTGCGGGCCAGGCTGCCCCACTTGGGGTTGAGGCGGGGACCCGGTCTCCACGAAGCCTCGTGGTCGCCGCGGCCGGCGGGCTGGCGGTCTCGTGGCGGCGCGTCCCGGCGGGGGGCGTCTCTGCGGGTATCGCGAGAGGTGTCGCGACCAGTCCGGATGCGGACCGGGCGGCCATCCTGGTCGTAACGGATCACGTTGGAAGCCTGATCCGGGCGCGGCCGGCGGTCTCCGGCGTTGGCAGCGCGATTGGGCTGATCGGTGCGGCGAGGAGGCCCGCCGCGGCCGCGGGGTGCCTCCTCGGATCGGTTGTAGCGCGCGCTGTTGGGGCCGCGGTCGGTTGAGTCGGTGCGCCGGCGGGGGCTGGGGGGGCGTCCGGTGGCGCGGGGGGCATCGTCGGATCGGTTGTAGCGTTGTTTGCTGCTCTGGCCTGTCGAGGTCCGGCGGCCGTCCGTGGTCCTGGGTGCGCCCGAGCGCCCGGCCGGCGTGCGCCGCTCGTCAGGCTGGGCGCGAGCGCTCGGTGAAGACGTCCGGCGCTGCCCGGAACGCCCATCGGGGCGGCCCGCTGACGCCCGCCTCGAGTCGGTTGCTCGATCACGCCGGTCCGAAGTCCGGCTGGTTCGGTCGTCGCGTGAAGTCCGCCGACCGGATCCGGTCCTGTCCGCGGACTGCGTCGGACGGTGAGCTGACGTTTCCGCCCCGCGAGCGCGCCGAGATCGACCGGCCGGGGGCACAAGGATCAAGGGTACTGCTGTGCGGACGCGGAAAGGCCCCGCTCCCAAGCGGGGGCAGGGCCTTTCTTACGATTATTCCGGCGACGTCCTACTCTCCCAGGGGGAAACCCCCCAAGTACCATCGGCGCTGGCAGGCTTAACTTCCGTGTTCGGGATGGGAACGGGTGTGACTCCGCCGCTATGGCCACCGGAAAACATCGCTCCAGACAGGCCAATCCGAGACCGGTGGCCTGCCTTCTTTGAGCGTTCCATAGCGAGCACGAGCGAGATTGTCCCCAAGCCCTCGGCCGATTAGTACCGGTCGGCTGAACACATTGCTGTGCTTACACCTCCGGCCTATCAACGTGGTCGTCTACCACGGGCCTTACCTGGCTAACCCAGTGGGAAATCTCATCTTGGAACGAGCTTCGCACTTAGATGCTTTCAGCGCTTATCCCTTCCGCAGGTCGCCAACCAGCCGTGCCCTTGGCAGGACAACTGGCACACGAGAGCTGCGTCCGTCCCGGTCCTCTCGTACTAGGGACAGCCTTCCTCAGATTTCCTACGGCTACACCGGATAGGGACCGAACTGTCTCACGCATGTAATCCCGCATTACTGCGGGCATAGACTATACCTTCACCCTGTTTCCAGGGGCCGGCGTGTTATGGCTTTTGCTCGAATTTCCGAGCATCCACCATCTCTTCATTGAGCAGATGAAGAAGTCGTTACAGGGGCACAGCTACCCTTGCTACGAAGATGTCGCTCGACATCTCCGACGGTAATCCGCTTCCTCTTGGAATAGTTTAGGGTCGCAAAAGCGTCGACCTCCTTCGCCACCACTATGAACTCGGCGGGGGTTAAATCCCGCCGGATCAGTGGCAGCAGTCGCAGCGCCACCTCCACGTGTCTTCGTTTGAAGATTACGGAAGGCGCCACTGCTTCCAGGATGTCCTTGATGAGTGGCCGGCTCGTGATCACGAGATCACTCATTCCGGTGCCACGATCGCGCACATAACCACCGCCCAATCGAGACTGGAGAACCTCCAGCCCCCACCGGGCAGCTGTCGCTTGGGAGAACGAGATAGAGGAGCGGATATAGAAACCGAACCTGTATCCGTTCTGACGAACGAGTTGGAAGTGAATACTCCCGTCACCGTCCAAAAACCCTGCGACGTACGATGCGCTGCACGCTTCCACTTGTTGCTGGCCTTCCCTCGGTATTGCCCTCAAGTTACAGTTCGGGTGTGACATTGAGGGTTTCACCGATATGAGCCGGTGAGCACCCAGGGATTACTCCCTGGGGACGCAGTGATTTCTACGTTCTAAACCCAGCTCGCGTACCGCTTTAATGGGCGAACAGCCCAACCCTTGGGACCTACTTCAGCCCCAGGATGCGACGAGCCGACATCGAGGTGCCAAACCTTCCCGTCGATATGGACTCTTGGGGAAGATGAGCCTGTTATCCCCGGGGTACCTTTTATCCGTTGAGCGACGGCGCTTCCACACGCAACCGCCGGATCACTATGCCCTGCTTTCGCACCTGCTCGACCTGTAGGTCTCGCAGTCAAGCTCCCTTGTGCCATTGCACTCGACGGCTGATTGCCAACCAGCCTGAGGGAACCTTTGGGCGCCTCCGTTACCTTTTAGGAGGCGACCGCCCCAGTCAAACTACCCACCTGACGCTGTCCCCCATCCAGATAATGGACGTGGGTTAGATTCCCGTCACATGCAGGGTGGTATTTCAACGATGACTCCACCCCAGCTGGCGCTGAGGCTTCCAAGTCTCCCACCTATCCTACACAACATGTAACAAAAACCAACATCAAGCTATAGTAAAGGTCCACGGGGTCTTTCCGTCCTGGTGCAGCTAACGAGCATCTTTACTCGTACTTCAATTTCGCCGAGTCTGTGGTTGAGACAGTAGGAAAGTCGTTACGCCATTCGTGCAGGTCGGAACTTACCCGACAAGGAATTTCGCTACCTTAGGCACTTTTGTTACTCATCAATCGCACTGATTGATGGGCCAGGACATTTCTGCCTGGCTCTGCATGTCGCCATGCAGGTCGGACTGTATCTTTCCCTCTATTCGAGGGACCTGGCGTGCAGTCTCTGAGGATCCTGCCAATACTGCTTCGAGGCTTCGACCTCTCTGCTTGCCATTGGCATTCATACCGTAGGCAAGACAGACAAGCCTCTCGAATCCCTCTTCGCTCAAGTGCTCCTTGCGCCTCATCGCCCTTACGATCTGGGCGAAGAGAGCGAAGTCACGGTTCTTGACTCTGAGAGGATGACGCTCGAAGAACGGGAGTATCACTTCGTCCAGCTCCCGGAGGTGCTGAACGGAGTACGTCACAACCCTGCTGTTCGGCCCCTTCGCTCGGATTGCTCCACAACGGAAGAAGCCGGCCAGCTCTTCGAGCACCAATCGATGGTCTTCGTGTTGGTACACCTGGAACGCTGCGGCAAGCTGCCAACCACGCGTACGCCTCACGAAAGGGTTGCGGTGAACGCTTACGGAGAAGCAACCTTCTCCGTCGACGAACCCTACAACCCATGATGCATCGATCTCTTGCCTCGACAAGGCAGTTTCCTGCTGATTGTCCCCACCCGTCACGTTGTCACTGCTCACATATCAGACCCTACGACGAGGGTGTGACAAGCGAACGAGTAGTGCGGGATACACGGGATGTTCCAGCATATAGCCAGGTTTATAAACGGCCAGGTTGGGGCCTAAATAAACCCACCGTTATAGTTACGGCCGCCGTTTACCGGGGCTTAGGTTCAGAGCTTCGCCCTTGCGGACTAACCCTTCCCCGTAACCTTCCGGCACCGGGCAGGCGTCACAGCGTATACATCGTCTTAGGACTTCGCACGCTGCTGTGTTTTTAGTAAACAGTCGCTTTCCCCTGGTCTCTGCGACCCCATCGAGCTCAGGGAACTAGGTCCCCTCACCCTACCGAGGTCCTCCTTCTCCCGAAGTTACGGAGGTATTTTGCCGAGTTCCTTAACCACAGTTCTCTCGATCGCCTTGGTATTCTCTACCCGCCCACCTGAGTTGGTTTGGGGTACGGGTGCCGTGCCAACTAACGACGACGCTTTTCTTGGCAGCATGGGATCAGTGACTTCGCCTGAATCGGCTCGGTATCACTTTTCGGGATATATGAGGCCCGGATTTGCCTGGTCCTCTCCCTACCTGGCTTGCCCCAGGACAACCAACGCCTGGGTTCACCTACCCTCCTGCGTCCCGCCTTCGCTGCCCTCCTCGGGTCTGTCGGTTCGCCCGAAGGCAGCCCCTTAGTACCCCGACTTGGGATTGGCGCGGACACGGCAGTACCGGAATATCAACCGGTTGTGCATCGACTACGCCTTTCGGCCTCGCCTTAGCTCCCGACTCACCCTGGGAGGATTAGCCTTCCCCAGGAACCCTTGGGCTTTCGGCGGAGGGGTTTCTCACCCCTCTCTCGCTACTCATGCCAGCATTCTCACTCGGGCCCGCTCCACGACAGTTCACACTGCCGCTTCACTGCTGACCCGACGCTCCCCTACCACTCCCGCTTACGCGAAAGTCCGCGGCTTCGGCTCTGAACTTGAGCCCCGTTACATTGTCCGCGCAGGATCACTCGACCAGTGAGCTATTACGCACTCTTTCAAGGATGGCTGCTTCTGAGCCAACCTCCTGGCTGTCTGTGCAATCCCACATCGTTTACCACTTAGTTCAGAATTAGGGGCCTTAGCCGGCGATCTGGGCTGTTTCCCTTTCGACCAACGAAGCTCATCCCTCGTGGTCTCACTGCCGGACTCTGGAGCATCGGCATTCGGAGTTTGGTTGGGGTCAGTAAGCTTGTAGGCCCCCTAGCCCATCCAGTGCTCTACCTCCGATGCTGAACGTCCGACGCTGCACCTAAATGCATTTCGGGGAGAACCAGCTATCACCGAGTTTGCTTGGCCTTTCACCCCTATCCACAGGTCATCCCCCCTGTTTTCAACCAGGGTGGGTTCGGCCCTCCACGGGGTCTTACCCCCGCTTCAGCCTGCCCATGGATAGATCACTCGGCTTCGGGTCTACCGCACGCGACTGAACGCCCTATTCAGACTCGCTTTCGCTCCGGCTCCACCTCACGGCTTAACCTTGCCACGCACGGTAACTCGCTGGCTCATTCTTCAAAAGGCACGCCATTGCGGCCCACACGCGAAGTGTGGACGACGCTTTGACTGATTGTAAACCAACGGTTTCAGGTACTATTTCACTCCCCTCCCGGGGTGCTTTTCACCTTTCCCTCACGGTACTAGTTCGCTATCGGTCGCCTGTTAGTACTTAGCCTTACGAAGTGGTCTTCGCAGATTCACGCCGACTTTCACGGTTCCGGCGCTACTCGGGTGCCGAGACGGAGGCTGCATACCTTTCGCATACGGGACTCTTACCCTCTGCGGTGCGACGTTCCAAAACGCTTCTGCTAGGTAGCAGCTTTGTAACTCCGTGGAGAGTCTGGTGCCTCTCCTTCTCGGTCCCACGACCCCGTACCGGCAACGCCACCAGGCTATTGCACCGGCACGGTTTAGGCTATTCCCGTTTCGCTCGCCGCTACTCAGGGAGTCGCTGTTGCTTTCCTTTCCTCAGGGTACTGAGATGTTTCAATTCCCCTAGTTCCCTCTACCGGCCCTATGTGTTCAGGCCGGAGTACCGCAGTCAAGCTGCGGTGGGTTTCCCCATTCGGATATCCACGGATCAAAGCTTGGTAGGCAGCTCCCCGTGGCTTATCGCAGCCACCCACGTCCTTCATCGGCTTCAGGCGCCAAGGCATCCACCGTTGGCTCTTTGTAGCTTGGAGAACAAAGATGCTCGTGCTCGCTATGGAATTCTCAAAGATCGCGGCCCGGCATACACAAATTGCAGTGGCCGGGACAAACAAGAGGCCGGCCATTCAGGCCGGCATTGTCTTTCTGCAAACAAGGAGCTAATGCTCCTTGTAAACGGAACAGAGGTCTTCCGAAAGACCTTCATCCGTGCCTTCTGAGGACCAGGTCCTACCAAGATGGCACGGTCAAAGGAAATCCGAATAGCTAGTGATCAACTCGGGAGTAACTGGGCTTGGGTGCCCAGTATGCACTCCTTAGAAAGGAGGTGATCCAGCCGCACCTTCCGGTACGGCTACCTTGTTACGACTTCACCCCAATCACCGATCCCACCTTCGACAGCTCCCTCCAAACGGTTGGGCCACTGGCTTCGGGTGTTACCGACTTTCGTGGTGTGACGGGCGGTGTGTACAAGGCCCGGGAACGTATTCACCCCGGCGTTGCTGATCCGGGATTACTAGCGACTCCGACTTCACGCAGTCGAGTTGCAGACTGCGATCCGAACTGAGACCGGCTTTTTGGGATTCGCTCACCCTCGCGGGATAGCAGCCCTTTGTACCGGCCATTGTAGCATGTGTGCAGCCCTGGACGTAAGGGGCATGATGACTTGACGTCATCCCCACCTTCCTCCGAGTTGACCCCGGCAGTCTCCTACGAGTCCCCGGCATTACCCGCTGGCAACATAGGACAAGGGTTGCGCTCGTTGCGGGACTTAACCCAACATCTCACGACACGAGCTGACGACAGCCATGCACCACCTATCGCAGGCCCTTTCGGACACCGTATCTCTACGGCTTTTCCTGCGTAGTTCAACCCAGGTAAGGTTCTTCGCGTTGCCTCGAATTAAGCCACATGCTCCGCCGCTTGTGCGGGCCCCCGTCAATTCCTTTGAGTTTTAGCCTTGCGGCCGTACTCCCCAGGCGGGGCACTTAATGCGTTAGCTACGGCACGGAACCCGTTGATAAGGTCCCACACCTAGTGCCCAACGTTTACGGCGTGGACTACCAGGGTATCTAATCCTGTTCGCTCCCCACGCTTTCGCTCCTCAGCGTCAGTACCGGCCCAGCCCACCGCCTTCGCCACCGGTGTTCTTCCTGATATCTGCGCATTTCACCGCTACACCAGGAGTTCCGTGGGCCCCTACCGGACTCTAGCCATGACAGTATCGGATGGCGACTCCAGGTTGAGCCTGGAGGTTTCACATCCGACTTATCAAGCCGCCTACGAGCTCTTTACGCCCAATGAATCCGGACAACGCTCGCTCCCTACGTATTACCGCGGCTGCTGGCACGTAGTTGGCCGGAGCTTCTTCTGCAGGTACCGTCATTATCGTCCCTGCTCGAAAGAGGTTTACAACCCGAAGGCCTTCATCCCTCACGCGGCGTTGCTGCGTCAGGCTTTCGCCCATTGCGCAATATTCCCCACTGCTGCCTCCCGTAGGAGTCTGGGCCGTGTCTCAGTCCCAGTGTGGCTGATCGTCCTCTCAGACCAGCTACCCGTCGTCGCCTTGGTAGGCCGTTACCCCACCAACAAGCTGATAGGCCGCGAGCCCCTCCCGAAGCGGAATCCATTTCCTCATCGGGCCATGTGGTCCGGTGGGGGTATCCGGTATTAGCAGCGGTTTCCCGCTGTTATCCCGGTCTTCGGGGCAGGTTGCTCACGTGTTACTCACCCGTTCGCCACTAAATCTTCACCGGTGTTGCCACCAGTTGGATCTCGTTCGACTTGCATGTGTTAAGCACGCCGCCAGCGTTCGTCCTGAGCCAGGATCAAACTCTCCATCGAGATCTACGGAGGACCCGGAGGCCCGCCGGAAATCTGGTAAAGAGCTGGATGAGACCTGGCGAT
Organism: uncultured Acidimicrobiaceae bacterium; assembly: GCA_963851245.1. Lineage (GTDB taxonomy): Bacteria > Actinomycetota > Acidimicrobiia > Acidimicrobiales > Palsa-688 > CAWKOH01. The sequence goes on from CAWKOH010000003.1 coordinate 532,963, forward strand.
CCCATCCAACTGGCACAAGACGGAATGTTGTCCGTCTAATGCTGAATTGGGTTTGACATCGTCCGCACGGCAAACAGCCGCGCGGGATGCCCGCACTAGCTTTTGATTTCCTCTGTTCCGTTTTCAAGGAGCACTGCCTGGAGGGCGCACGCAGTCTCGACTGGACCGGAGGTACGTCCTTGGGCCTCTTCCGGAGGTCGCCAACTGCTGGTCGCAACCACCGAACGATCGCCTCCGGCCCGCGAGGGCCGTTTTGGGGCGGCTTCCCAGACTACCTGTTCTGCCGGTTCATGTCAAGAAGATGTGGACACGATTACCGGTATGTCAGGCCTCCGGGAGGCCCGAGAACGGTAACAGGGCCGGGGCGGCCGCGCCAGGCAGACCGGACGGCCCGCAGCCCGACGCTCCCGGCATCCCGACGCCGGTACCGCGGCCGGCCTCTCCTACCGGGTCTCAGATGCCGGCACCGGCCGGGACACGCCGGGATCGTCGACCAGGAACCGCCAGGGCAGATCACGGCCGGCCGATATCCCGACCCTGGCGCCGACCAGAGGTACCGGAGGGGGTTCGACCCCGTCGCTGGCCAGCCAGAGCCTGGCCCCTCGAGCGACCATGTCGTAACCATCGAAGGAACGGTCGATCCCCATCGCTTGGCACAGCCGTCCTGGCCCTCGGCACAGGTCCCTGTCATCCTGCCTGCGCTGGGCGGCCCACCGGGCCGACCGCATCAGGTCGAGGCCGTGCAGGGGGGCCAGGGCCCTGACCAGGACGGCCCGGGCCTGCCCCACGGGGCCGCAGACCACGTTGGCGCACCAGTGGATCCCGTAGCTCATGTACACATAGAGATGGCCGGGAGGGCCGAACATCGCCCGGTTGCGGCTGTTGGGCCCGCGGTAGGCGTGGCTGGCCGGGTCCTGCTCGCCCCGATAGGCCTCCACCTCGATTATCCGACCGATCCGCCCGTCCGCGGTGACCATCAGCTTGTTCAGAAGCTGAGGCGCCAGGTCCGGGGAATCGGCTGCGAAGAAGTTCCGGGTAAGGCGCCTCCCCGCGCCATCAGGGCTCGTCATCTTCGCCGACTTCGGCCAGGAGGTAGTCGAGGTGGGCTTCGAGGCGCTTCGAATTGCACGGCCACGGGTTTGGGCCCTGCGCCTCCCGCGGTGACGCGCCGGGAGACGGCGATCCCCGGGCTCAATATGTCCACCGCTTCTGAGCCGAGGGCGGGATGGGCCTCCACCAGCTCGGCCAGCGGGACATGACGCTCGATAGCGTCCCGTACCAGGGCACCGACCACGGCGTGGGCCTCCCGGAACGGCATTCCCTTCAGCACCAGCCACTCGGCCAGATCGACAGCAGCCAGGTAAGGGCTGTCGGCCGCCTGGCGCATACGGTCGACGTTCCATGTCACCGTGGCCAGGAGCCCGGACATGGCCGCCAGCCCCGACTGAGTCTGGTCAAGGGCGTCGAACAAAGGCTCCTTGTCCTCTTGCAGATCCTTGTTGTAGGCCAGAGGCAATCCTTTCAAGGTCGCCAGGAATCCGGCCAGGTGACCGATGAGCCGACCGGATCGGCCCCGGGCCAGCTCCGCGATGTCAGGGTTCTTCTTCTGCGGGAGCATCGACGATCCGGTGGAGTAAGAGTCGGCCAGGACTGCGAAACCGAACTCTTCGCTCGACCAGATCACCAGCTCCTCGCCCAGCCGGGACAGGTGGACGGACAGGAGAGTAAGTACGAACAAGCTCTCGGCCACGAAGTCGCGGTCGGAGACGGCGTCGAGGGAGTTCTCGAATCGGTGGGCGAAACCCAGCTCGGCGGCCACGTAATCGGGGTCGAGGGGCAGTGACGACCCGGCCAGGGCCCCGGCTCCAAGGGGGGAGACGTCGAGCCTTCGCCGGGTGTCCAGTATGCGGTCGACGTCCCGGGAGAGAGCCCACGCATGAGCCATCAGGTGATGGGCCAGAAGTACCGGCTGAGCCCGCTGCAGATGGGTGTAGCCGGGCAGGTATGCGTCGCCCGCCTCCTTGGCCCGGTCGAGGAGGACCTGTTGCAAGCCGATCAGGCGGCGGGCCACCGAGCGCAGCTCGCGCTTGGTGTAAAGGCGAAGGTCGGTCGCGATCTGGTCGTTGCGGCTGCGCCCGGTGTGAAGGCGGGCGCCCACGCTGCCGGCCAGCTCCGTAACCCGCCGCTCTACTGCGGTGTGGACATCCTCGTCCTCTGGCTTGAACGCAAGTGTGCCGGCGGCCAGCTCGGCGGCCACCCGGTCGAGGGCGGCCAAAAGGATGTGGGCGTCGCCTTCCGAAAGGATTCCTGCCGCGGCCAGACCTCGGACGTGGGCGCGCGAACCCTGGATGTCGTCGGCCGCCAGCCTTTTGTCGTAGGGAAGGCTGAACGTGTAGGCGAGCAACTCCTCCGAGGGTCCTTCGTCCCCGAACCGACCCTGCCACAGGGTCATTGGTCCCCGGTGCCGGCCGGGCTCGGACCGGTCGGCCCGCTTGGCTCACCGTCACGGTTGCGGTTCACCTGGCGCTCTGCCCAGGTCGCCACTCCCAGGCCCCAAAGGCGCACGAATCCCTGGGCGTCCTCGTGATGGAATCGGTCGGCCGCCTCGTAGGTGGCGAGGGAGTAGTCGTAGAGCCCGACGTCGCTTCGGCGTCCGGCGACTATGCAACGGCCCGGCAGCTCGCACCGCAGCCTCACGTCTCCGGTCACGTACTCCTGGCTCTTGTCCACGAATGCGTCGAGCGCCTGCTTCAAAGGAGAGAACCAGAGCCCGTCGTAGACGAGCTCGGCATAGCGGGGTTCGAGCCGAGCCTTCTCGTGAGCGAGGTCCCGCTCCAGGGTGAGGTCCTCCAGATCGGAGTGAGCCATGAGCAGGGCCAAGGCGCCGGGACACTCGTACACCTCCCGGCTCTTGATGCCGACCCGGCGGTTCTCGACCATGTCTATGCGGCCCCAACCGTAGGACCCGACGATCCGGTCGACCTCGCCGATCACGTCGGACAGGCTCATCCGCCTACCGTCGATCGCCACCGGCAGACCCTTCTCGAAGCTGATGACCAACTCGGTGGGACCGGTCGCGGTCGGAGTGGTGAGCTCGTACACCTCCTCCGGGGGTTGCTCCCAGGGATCTTCCAGGATTCCGCACTCGATGGTCCGGCCCCAGAGATTCTGGTCGATGCTGTATGGGCTGGCCTTGGTGACGGTGATCGGGATGTTCCACTTCTGGGCGTACTCGATCGACTGCTCGCGCGTCAGGCCCCAGACCCGCACCGGGGCCAGGACCTCGAGGTCCGGGGCCAGGGCGGCGGTGGACACCTCGAACCGAACCTGATCGTTGCCCTTCCCGGTGCACCCGTGGGCGATGGCCCCCGCGCCGAACGAGCGGGCCGCGGCCACCAGGTGCTTGACGATGACCGGGCGCGAGAGGGACGAGATCAAGGGGTATTTCCCCTCGTACTTGGCGTTGGCCTTGAGAGCAGGCGCCACGAAGTCGTTGGCGTACTCCTCGCGGCAATCGACCACGACCGCGTCCACTGCGCCCGCCGCCAGGGCCCGGTCTTTGATCGCCTCCCAATCGCCGCCCTGCCCGACGTCGGCCGCCAGGGCGATGACTTCCACGCCCATCTCCTCGGTCATCCACCGCACCGCCACGGACGTATCCAGACCGCCGCTATAGGCCAGCACAACTCGTTTCGCCACTGTCAGTCATTCCTTTCGTTCATGAGCGCTGAAGCCCTAGAGGCCGGCCAGGCTGCTGAGCCGCCGCGCCAGCTTCGCGCCCCCCACCCTTTCCGATGCAACCACCATGATGGTGTCGTCGCCCGCCACAGTCCCGACGATCTCCGGCAGCGATGCCCGGTCCAGGGCCGACGCCACCACGTGGGCCGAACCCGGCGGAGTTCTAACCACGACCAGGTTGGCAGAAGCCGCCACTTCCACCACCCAGTCCCCCAGCACCCGTCTAAGGTGCTCCTCGGGGGCGACCCGGTCCTTGGGGAGTTCGGGGACGGCATAGATCGATTCGCCCCCGGCTGCCCGAACCTTCACCGCTCCGATCTCCTCGAGGTCCCGGGAGACGGTCGCCTGGGTAGCGTCCAGGCCGGCGTCGGCAAGGAGCTGGACCAGTTGGCCCTGGCTGGCCACGGCGTTCTGCTCGAGGATCTGGATGACCCGGTGCTGGCGCTGAGTCTTCGACGGCCTCACGAGCGGCTCGACTCCTGCACCAGCCACAGCAGCAGGCCCCGGGTCGAATGCATGCGGTTCTCGGCCTGATCGAACACCAGGCTGGCCGGTCCATCGATCACAGCCGCGCTGACCTCCGAGCCGCGATGCGCGGGCAGGCAATGGAGAAAGGCGGCGCCGGGGGCGGCCGCCGCCATCAGCGTCTCATCGACCTGATAGCCGGCAAAAGCGTCCTCACGGGCGCCCTGCTCGGCCTCTTGCCCCATCGACACCCACACATCGGTGCACACCGCGTCCGCCCCGGTAACGGCCTCGATCGGGTCGCCGGTGACGGTGACCTGCACCCCTCTGGCCCTCGCCCCGTCGACGGCCACCGGGTCCAGTTGGTGCCCGGCCGGGCAGGCCAGCCGGATGTCCACCCCCGCCAGGGCGCAGGCGAGGGTGAGGCTTCGGGCCACGTTGTTGCCGTCGCCCACCCAGGCCACGGTGTGGCCGGAGAGCTCCCCCCATCGCTGCCGCAGGGTGAGCAGGTCGGCCAGGGCCTGGCAGGGATGGGCCCGATCCGACAGCAGGTTGACGATCGGGACCTCATCTACCTTCGCCATGGCTTCAAGCACGCCATGATCGAACACGCGGGCTCCGACAACCCGGTGATAGCGGGCCAGCACCCTCGTGACGTCGTCGACCGGTTCCCGCACGCCGAGGCCGATCTCTTCTCCTCTGATGGTTATCGGGTGGCCGCCGAGACCGACGACCGCCATCTCCGTGGAGTTGCGGGTGCGGTTGGAAGGCTTCTCGAAAATGAGGGCCACGCCCCGACCGGCCAGCACCGGTTCGGGCTTGGCCTGCTCAGCCAGGTCGAGCACGGTTGAGAACTCGGACGGGGAGAGGTCATCCACCTCCAGGAAGTGCCGCATCAGGGCGCGCCCACGCTCGTAAGGGCCGTCTCCAGGATGCCTACGGCCTGGTCCATCTCCTCTTCGGACACGAGCAAGGACGGCGCCAGGCGCAGGGCAGTCGGCGTGACAGCGTTAACGACCAGACCGGCGCCGAGAGCGGCGGCGGCCACCGGCCCGGCCCCTTTGCCGTCTTCCAATTCTACGGCAATGAGCAACCCCAGGCCCCGGACGGACGCTACGCCGGGAACCTTCTCCAAGGCGGCGGTGAGGTACTCGCCCGATCGCCTGGCTCGCTCCGGGACCTTCTCCGCTTCCATGGTCGCGAGAACGGCCCGCGCCGCCGCGGTCGCCAAGGGCTGACCACCGAAGGTGGTGGCGTGGTCCCCCGGCAGGAATGCCGACGCCACGTCGTCGCGGGCCCAGCACGCCCCGATCGGCATGCCGTTGCCCAGAGCCTTGGCGATCGTCACCACATCGGGCTGCACGTCGTAGTGCTGGAAGCCGAACCACCGTCCGGTCCGCCCCAGCCCCGTCTGCACCTCGTCGACGATCATCAGGATGCCGCGTTCGTCACATAGGGTCCTCACACCCTGGAAGTACTCCGCCCCGGCGGCATTGACCCCGCCCTCGCCCTGAACCGGCTCGAGAAGCACAGCCGCCACAGATGGATCCAGAGCCGAGGCCAGAGCGTCGAGGTCCCGCCAGGCCACGTGGCGAAATCCCTCCGGCAGCGGTTGAAAGGGCTCGTGCTTGGACGGCTGGCCCGTCGCATGAAGCGTGGCCAGGGTGCGGCCGTGGAAGGAGCCGTAGGCGCTAACTACGGCATGGCGCCCCGGGCCGGCCCACTTGCGGGCCAGTTTGATGGCGGCCTCGTTGGCCTCGGCGCCGCTGTTGCAGAAGAAGACCCGGCCCGATCCGCAACCGATCAGCCTGTCGACCGTGGCGGCCACCTCGCGCTGCGGCTGGGTCCCGTAGAGGTTGGACACATGCAGGAGGGTCCGGGATTGGGCGCACAGCGCGTCCGCAACGGCCGGGTGGGAATGACCCAGCGAGGTGACCGCCAGGCCGGAGAGGAAATCCAGGTACTGCCGGCCGTCTTCGTCCCACAAGTGGCTGCCCTGACCGCGGACGAACGTGACCGGCTGGGACGGGTAGGTAGTCATGAGCCGGGTGTCGGCCAGTTCGATCACTCCGCGCCCTCCTCGTGGTCTTTGGTCACCATCGTTCCCACACCCTCCCGCGTGAAAATCTCGAGCAGCAGCGCATGCGGCCGGCGGCCGTCGAGGATATGGGCGTGGGTCACGCCGCTCCGGACGGCTCTCACGCAGGAGCGCACTTTCGGCACCATCCCACCGTCGACGACGCCGGTCTCGATCAGTCGTTCGAGCTCGGAGGTGGCGGCGCTGGACAGCCTGGTGGCCGGATCCGCTCGATCCGTGCGGATCCCGTCCACATCGGTCAGATAGACGAGCTTGGTGGCTCCCACGGCCTCTGCCACGGCCCCCGCCACGGTGTCGGCGTTGATGTTGTAGGCCTGCCCGGTGCTGTCGCTGCCTATGGTCGCGACCACGGGAATCAGGTCCTCGGCCATGAGCCGGACGAGCAGGTCGGGGTTGACCGCCACGACGTCGCCCACGAAGCCGAGCTGCGGGTCTCGGGCCTGGGCGCTGATGAGGCCGGCGTCTTCACCGGAGACCCCGACGGCCAGAGGACCATGGATGTTGATGGAGGAGACGATGTCCCGGTTGATCTTCCCGACCAGGACCATGCGGGCGATCTCGAGAGTCTCGGCGTCGGTCACTCGCAGACCGTCTACGAATTCGGGGACCTTTCCGAGACGCGGCATTAGTTGGCCGATCTGCGGTCCTCCCCCGTGCACGACGAGGGGCCTCATTCCGACGGAACGCATGAGCACGATATCGGTGGCAAAGGACGCCAGCGCTTCCGCCTCAGTTCCCCCATTCGACTCGGGCGACCCGGCTGCGAGGGCGTTGCCGCCGTACTTGACGACCACGACCTGACCCCAGAAACGCCTGATGTACGGGAGGGCTTCGACCAGGATGCCGGCCTTCTCGGCGGGACCGACCGGTTGGGCGCCCGGTCCGAGGTCTGGGCTCGAGGCGGCCTCTGGCCCCGTCACGGATACACCCCAACGACGGGCAGGCCCAATGTTTCGGGCCATCCGAGCGCCACGTTGGCGCACTGGATGGCTTGACCGGCGGCGCCCTTGGTGAGATTGTCAAGGGCCGCAATGACCACGACCCAACCGGTCCGGGCATCGAGTCGGGCCGTCAGGTGGACGCAGTTCGATCCCAGCGTGGCCTTGGTCGAAGGCGACCGCTCCGAGACCAGCACGAACGGCTCGTCCCGGTAGAAGTCGGTCAGGACCCGGAGGGGCTCCACATCTGGTCCGGTGGGTCGGGCATAGCAGGTGGCCAGGATGCCCCGGTTCATCGGGGCCAGGTGCGGCGTGAAGATGACCTGGGCGCCGGTCGCCTGCTCGATCTCAGGCGTGTGGCGGTGGTTGAGCAGCCCGTAGGCGGTGAAGTCCTCGTCAACGGCGTTGAAATGAGTATGAGGTTTGGCGGCCCGGCCCGCTCCGGATACACCGCTGGCGGCGTCCACGATGATCCCGGCCGGCTCGACGTGACCGCTGCGCACCAGAGGGGCCAAGGCCAAAGCCGCCGCCGTCACATAACAGCCTGCGGCCGCGACCAGCTTGGCTCCGGACAGGTCATCCCGAAACAATTCAGGAATGCCGAAGGCTGCTTCGCTCAGAAGTCCCGGGTGCCGGTGCTCCTCTCCATACCAGATCGGGTAAAGGGACGGGTCTTTCAGCCGGAAGTCGGCGGCCAGGTCCACGATGGTCCCGACCCGCTTGCGCAGATCGGGAACCAGCTCCTGCGAGGCACCGTGCGGCAAGGCCAGGAACACCAGGTCCAGCCCCTCGGCGGCGTCGGGATCGACCCCGCTCAGATACAGCTCCGGGTATGCCGCGGCCAGATGCGGGTACAGATCGGCGACACGGCCGCCGGCCTGCGTATCGGCCGTGGCCAGGGCCACGTGGAGTCGAGGGTGGACGGCAGCCAGGCGCAGTAGTTCCGCGCCGGCGAAGCCGGACGCCCCGAAGACTCCGATGGCCAGGGAACCAGACATAGCGAGACAGTATACAGAACAGTGCATACTCATGCGGAACCGGCCCGGGGCCCGGAGGGCTTGTGGATAAGTCCTTTAAGTCACAGGGTTCACCATCTGGTTGCCCACAGCCGGAGAGGTGCACCATGTCAGCATGTCCTTCGAGGTCACCCTTACCGACGACAGCGTCGAACGTGTTGATGGGGCCGACTCGTACTCCCTGGAGGGCCCCCTGACCACCTTCTTCGGCAATGATCGCCCCCGGCCCCTCGATAGCTGGAGCATAAAGGTGGCCAGCTATCGAACCGATCGCATCGCCAGGATCCGGCGATTGGCGGGGTGACCTTGATCAGGCCCGCAACTCGGCGCCGTGCTCTGCCCCCGCGGCGTCGATGGCGCGCTGCCGGGCCGCTCCCAGCTCCGACTCACCGAGTGTGCGGTCAGCGGCCCGGTAGCGCAGCCTGAACGCCAGGCTTCGGCGCCCAGGCCCGACCTGTTCGCCGCGGTAGACGTCGAACAGAGTTACCGATTCGATCAAGACGCCACCCGATCGCTTCAGCGTGGCTTGAACGTCAGTGGCCGGGACGGCATCGTCAACGAGGAAGGCCAGGTCGATGTCCGATGCGGGATAACGGCTGACATCCCGAGCCTTACGTGGCCGGCGGGGTTCGCCGGCGAGAGCGTCGAGCGATATCTCCAGGTAGCCGACTCGCCCCGACAAGCCGTATGCGGTGACAACTTCCGGATCTACCTCACCGACCAACCCGAGCGAGCCGGCCCCGGCGCCCGCGATCCGGGCGCCCCGGGTGGGATGCAGGCCGGCGAGTTCACCGGCCTCGAGCCGGACTCCATCCAGTCTGAGCGCCTCGGATAGCCATACCCAGGTGCGGGCGGCCGCTTCAGCGGCAGCCGACGAGGAGCCGAAGCCGGCCTGTGTGGGCAGGGCGACAATGGCCGCCAGGTGCTCGGCTTCGTCGGGTGTGACCGCCTTCCCACTCGGCCGTGCGAAGACCCGGCCGATCTCGAACAGGCACACATCCCCCGCCTGGCGGTCGACATTGAACTTGACCGCCTTCAGCAGCCCCGGGAGCAGGGCGGTCCTGAGGATCGCCTCGGACCGGTCAAGGGGATTCTCGACCTCGACCGCGGCTGCGTCCAGACCGGCGCGTTCCAGATCGCCCGGAGCCAGGAAAGTAGTGGTCCATGCCTCGTAGAACCCGGCGCCGGCGAGGGCCTGACGGACACCCCGCCGTTCTCGCTGCCGGGGCGTCAGGCCCCCGGCGCTCTGGCGGGCGCCGGCCGGGAGAGTCCGTTCGATGCGCCGGTAGCCCCACATGCGGGCGACCTCTTCGATCACATCGATCTCGCGATCGCATTCCAGCCTCCAGCTGGGAACGGCTACCTCGTGCAGACCCGGTCCGGCGGCTGACACGCCGAAACCGATCGGGGTGAGCAGCCCGGAAAGGTCGACATCCTGGATCTCGGTTCCCAGGATGGAGTTGACGCGCCCTGTCCGCAGCTTGAGGACCGGTGCCACCGGCATGCTGTGCGGGTCCTGAGCGTCGACGATCGGTCCTCGGCGCAGGCCCTGGCCACCCTCTATGGTGCGAAGGAGAGCCGCGAAACGATCGACGGCCGCTGGCGCCACTTCCGGATCGACGCCGCGCTCGAAGCGCACCCGGGCCTCGGAATGCAGTCCCAACCGCTTTCCTGTCCGGGCGATGGCTACGGGGGAGAACCAGGCGGCCTCCAGCAGCACCCGGCGCGTAGCCGGACCGATCTCCGCTCGGTCCCCACCCATGATCCCGCCCACCCCGACCGGTGTGCCCTCGGCGTCGCAGATGACGCAGTCGTTTTCCTCGAGAGCCCGCTCTACGCCATCAAGGGTGGTCAGGTTCTCGCCGGGCCGTCCCCGGCGGACCAGGATCCCGCCCCCGCCGAGCCGATCCAGATCGTAGGCATGGTTGGGCTGACCGACGTCGAGCATGACGTAGTTCGACACGTCGACCACGGCGTTGATCGGCCGCATGCCCGCGAGCGTCAGGCGCCACGCCATCCACGCCGGAGACGGCCCGCCGGGAACCCCTTCGAGGACGGTGCCGGTGAATCGAGGGCAGAGGTCTCCGGCCTCGACTGATATGACGGCCGAGCCGAGGGAGAGGTCGAGGGGCGGGGCCGGAGGCCCTTCGGGGACTCTCCACGTCTCACCGAGGGCGGCGGCCAGGTCGCGGGCCACCCCGGCCATGCAGAGCGCGTCCGGGCGATTCGGGCTGACGTCGAGGTCGAAGACCACGTCGGGACCGATGCCGAGAGCCTCGGTCAGGGCGGTCCCGGGTGCGGCGATACCGGCCGGAAGGACCATCAGGCCGTCCTCGCTCCCCGCCGCCTCTGGCAGCCTCAGCTCGGTGGCGGAACACAGCATCCCGTTGGACATCTCGCCCCGCATGGCCCGAGCCAGGATCTCCTGGCCGCCGGGCAGGACGGTGCCCGCGGGCGCCAGGGGAACCAGGTCGCCTACCTCGAAGTTCCAGGCCCCGCACACGATCTGCAGCAAGTCCCCACCGGCATCGACGTCGACCAGGCGGATCTTGTCCGCATTCGGGTGGCTCCGGATGGCCGCGATCCGGGCCACCATCAGTCCGTCCAGCCCTTCACCGACGCGCTCGACACCTTCGACAACCAGGCCCAGTTCGGACAGGGTGACGGCGAGGACGTCTACATCGGCGTAGAGAGGCGCGTAATCGCGTAGCCAGGAGAGGGGTGCGAGCATCGGCAGGTCCTAGAACTGGGTCAGAAAGCGAACGTCATTGTCGAGGAGAACCCGCATGTCCGACAGCTCGGCCCTGACCTGGGCCAGGCGATCGATGCCGAAGCCAAACGCGAACCCGCTGTAGACCTCGGAGTCGATGCCAACCGCGGCGAAGACGTTGGGGTCGACCATTCCGCAGCCGCCCAGCTCGATCCATCCCGAGCCGCTGCAGGTCCGGCACCCGGACCCGCCACATATGGGGCAGGTCACCTCGAACTCCGCGGAAGGCTCGGTGAAAGGAAAGTAGGACGGGCGCAGCCTCGAGTGGATCCCCGGCCCGAAAAAGGCGGTGGTGAAGGACTCGATGACACCTGCCATGTCACCGAAGCTGATCCCTTTGTCAACCACCAGTCCCTCGATCTGGTGAAAGACGGGCAGGTGGCGGGCGTCGGGGGTGTCGCGCCGGTAACACCGGCCCGGCATCACCGCATAGATCGGGAGTTGATGTGACTCCATCAACCTGATCTGGACCGGCGAAGTGTGCGTTCTCAGGAGCACCGTCTCGGGAGCGCCGAGGCGCAAGTAGAGCGTGTCCCACATGCCCCGGGCCGGGTGGGCGGGTGGCATGTTGAGGGCTTCGAAGTTGTACCAGTCCGTCTCCGCTTCGGGCCCCTCGGCCACGGTGAAACCCATGGACACGAAGGTGTCCTCGAGCTCGTCCCTCGTCTGGGTGACCAGGTTGATGTGCCCGATGCCGCGTCCCACCTTGGCCAGCGGCGCGGCTGCCGGGCCGGCCAAAACTTCGGTCAGATCGAGCCACTCGCTGTCCAGGCGGGCCCGCCGGTCTCTTTGCTCCCAGGCCAGTTCAAGGGATCGGGCCCGATCCTCGAGGCGGTCCTTGGCGGCGTTGATCAGCCCTCCAGCTTGGCGCCGATCGTCGGGGCTCAAGCGGCCGAGCCGGTTGTGGAGGCGAGCCAGCTCGGATCGCTTGCCCAGAACCTCGCGTCTCACGTCCCGGAAGGTGGCCAGGTCGGTTGCGGCGTCGAGGCGTGCGGCTCCTTCTGCTTCCACCGCGGCGAGCGAATCGGAGATCGTCTCGATGTCCTCTGTAGCGGTGGTTCGGGGCGTATCGGATGCGGTCACGGTCCCTGCAGTTTGTCCAAGTCGATCTGAGGAAGGGTAAACCGAAACGTCGAACCGCTTCCGACTATTGATTCAACACTGAGCTCGCCGCCGTGAGATTCGACCAGGCCGCGGCTGATCCAAAGGCCCAAACCCGAGCCGGTGGGGTGCCCGGTGGCCCGCCTGAAGAACTTGCTGCCCATCTTGGGCAGGTCCGTGGGCGGGATACCCTCGCCATGGTCTGACACCTCTACCGAGACGGCGTGACCCTCTACCGTGGCTGCTATCCGAAGGCCGTCCGGGGAGGCGTACTTGCACGCGTTCTCGACCAGGTTGGTCAGGACTTGTTCGATCTTGTCGGGATCGACGAAGACCTTCGGGAAGTCGTCAGGGAAGCTGTTTTCACAGTTGAGGGCCGGGAACTCCAAGCGCATCTTCTCCACGACCGTAGTTGCCAGGCGGGGCAGATCGACCAGCCGTCGGCGCAGCACGAGCCGCCCTGCCTCCAGCCGGCTGATATCGAGAAGTTCGCTTATGAGACGGGCTATGCGGTCGGCGTCGTGGTTGATCTGCTCCAGCATCATCTGCTTCTGGGCATCCGGTAGCCGGTCCCACCGGGTGAGCAGCAAGCCGGTGTAGCCCTTCACCGAGGTGAGTGGTGACCGAAGCTCGTGGCTGACCATCGAGGCGACCTCGACGCCCCTTACGTCCGTGACCCGGCCCCTGGCGATCCTCCGCAGGCTTATGACGGCCCCCGCCAGCTCCCCGCGGCCGTGGCGCAGGTAGTTCCCGGCGACGGAGGTGTTGACGTCTACGCCGCTCTTCGTCCGGATCGTCACCGTCTGTTCTGGGAGCCGCCGCGCCGAGCGGAGATGCGCGGAGGGGTGCCACCCGTCGACGAGGAGCGGATGTCCCTGGGAGTCGCGGGCCCGGAGGAGCGGACCGCAGCACGCACCGATCAGCTCCCGTCGTGGGTACCCGGTGATCTGCTCCGCCGCCGTATTGGCGAAGGTGATGCGCCGCGCCTGGTCCAGAACGAGGGCGGCGTCGACCAGCGCTTCGAGCCAGTCGGCCGTCATGGCGCGCCTATCGGGCCCGGTCGGCCACTGGAGCCGCTCGCCCGGGTTCGGCGCTGCCGGGCCGCTTCGAAGCACAGGATCGACGCTGTCATGGCTACGTTCAATGATTCTGCCCCGCGCGACATCGGGATGCTCACGAAGCCGTCCAGCCGCGGGGTCAGCGCCGGCATCAAGCCGCGGCTCTCGTTGCCCAGCACCAGAGCCGTGCGGCCGGTCAGATCCATATCGGCGTAGTCACATCCTCCGTGTGGGACGGTGCCCAGGCGTCGGATCGAGAAGCGTCCCAACTCGTCGAGAACATCCTCGGATGTGACTTCGGCTGCCACCAGGGGCACTTTGAAGAGGGCCCCGGCGGACGCCCGGACCACCTTCGGGTTGTAGACATCCACCGACCTCGCCGAGAAGATGACCACTCCCGCCCCGGAGGCCGCGGCCGAGCGAAGAACCGTGCCGGCGTTACCAGGATCCTGTACCTCGACACAGAAGAGGGCGAGCAGACCACCGCCGATCCGCGTCGGGTCGAGTGACGCCAAGGGCCGATCGACCATGCTGACCACAGCCGCGACCGGCTGTGGCGTCACCGTGTCGCACACCCGCGAGAGCACCCCCGCCTGCAGCTCGTACACGTTCGCTCCCGAATCGGCACCGCGACCGGCCAGGCCGCGGTGGGATTCCGTGCTCTCGGCCGCGTCGAGGTAAACGGCTTGCACCTCGGCACCCGCATCCAGTGCGGCCGCCAGCAGCCTGGGCCCTTCCACCACAAACGAGCGCTCTTCCCATCGAGAGCTTCGCCTTTCGGCCAACCGGCGCAGGCGCTGCACCGCTTCGTTGCGGCGGGCCAGGGGGGTCAGCGGAGACGCCGCCCAGCTCGTGGAGTCAGGCGCTCGCCCGGGCGGGGAGGTCGGTGGACGCCAAAGCCTGGCGGGCCACGTCGACCAGGGCCGCGAAGGCCTTGTCGTCTGTCACGGCCAGATCGGCAAGGACCTTCCGGTCTACGTCCACCCCGGCGATCCGCAGGCCGGCGATAAGGCGGCTGTAGCTCAACCCGTGGATTCTGGCGGCGGCGTTGATGCGCTGGATCCACAACTGCCGGAAGTCACCCTTGCGCGCCCGCCGGTCGCGGTAGGCGTATTGCAAGGAGTGCATGACCTGCTCATGGGCAGCCCGGTAGCTCCGGCTCTTGTTGCCGAAGTAGCCCTGCGCCTGTTCGAGAACGGCGCGGCGGTGCTTCTTGCTGTGGACGGCGCGCTTTACCCGGGCCATCGTGAGCTCCTTTCAACCTGATAATGACAGAGGGATCGTGTGGTGACCGCGGGCGCGGGCGCCGGCTGCGGCCAGATACGGCCAGTGCGGTCAGATGCCGAGGAGCCGCTTGACTGCTTTGGTGTCGCCCGGAGCCACCTCGACCTCCCGGCCCAGGCGTCGGCTTCGAGTGCTCGACTTCTTCTCCAGAAGGTGTGACCGGAAAGCCTGGCGGCGTCGTAGCTTGCCGCTCCCGGTGATCTTGATGCGCTTGGCTGCGCCTCGGTCGGTCTTCATCTTGGGCATCTTCTGGACTCCTGGTCGTGACTCTTCTGTGGTTACCCCGGTTTTCCCGTGGGTCCGGCGGGGCTCAGGCTCCCGCAGGTTTGCTGTCGCTTGCGCCTTGACCGGTGTCACCCGGCCGGGCAGCAGCCGCGGCCGCGGCGGGCTCGAGAGGCTCGAGCGGCTCGAGCGGCTCGGGCGGTTCACCGGCCGCCGCCGGAGCCCCTTGGGGCTCCTCGGCTTCCGGGCCGACGTCGGCAGGCGGTGAACCGTCCGCTGGGCGGCCGTGGGATCGGGCGGGCTGTGCTCCGTTTGGTGACGGTTTGCGGACCTGACCGCGGCGATCGGGTGCGAGCACCATGATCATGTTGCGCCCGTCGAGCTTGGGCGCCGCCTCGACCTTGGCGATCCCTGCCACCGCTTCGGCGACCTGGTCGAGGATCTTCTTGCCGAGCTCAGGATGACTCATCTCCCTGCCTCGGAACATGATCGTGATCTTGACCTTGTGACCCTCTCCGAGGAACCGGGCCACCTGCCTGGTCTTGGTGTCGAAGTCGCCGATCCCGATCTTCGGGCGGTACTTCATCTCCTTTATTCCAGTGCTGGTGGCCTTGCGCCGGGATTCTTTGGCTCGCTGGGCCGCCTCGTACTTGAAGCGGTTGAAGTCCATGATCCGGCACACCGGAGGGTTGGCTTCCGCCGCCACCTCCACAAGGTCCAGGTCCAATTGGCGAGCAATACTCAGCGCTTCGGGCAAAGGCTTGATGCCGAGTTGCTTGCCATCGGGATCGATGAGCAGCACCTCTCGGGCCCTGATCCGGTCGTTGGTTCGGTGCTCGTTTTGGTCAGGCGCTGGGGCTATGCGGCATCACTCCTAATGTGTGGGCCCTATCGACGCGAAAAGGGCGGGCGTTAGGAAGCAACGCCCGCCTGCAGCGGTCGAACGACCTGGACGCATTTTCGATGGCCAGGTGGGGGACACAACCCCGCTTCCCGTATTCGGTTTTCAACATAGGGTAGCGCAATGAGCACGCTTTGGACGCCCAGTGGCGAAAGACCCATACCCAGAAAGCCCGATCCGGCCGCTGGCGGCACGCCCGGTGGTGCTCCCCCGGGCGCCGGCGGGCCGGGCGCCGGCGGGCCAGGTGGTGGCGGGCCAGGTGGTGGCGGGCCAGGTGGTGGCGGCTGGGGACCGGGTGGCGAGCCCAGTGAGGAGCAGGTCCAGGCCGAGCTAGCGGCGCTGCAGGCCCAACTGGCGCGGACACCGGCCGCAGTGGTGGTCGCCAACCACGCCTTCGGCCTGTTCGAACTAGCCGCCCTCCACCTATCCCTCGATCCGCCGCAGCTGGACCAGGCCCGACTGGCCATCGACGCCCTGGCCGCCCTGGTGGA
Source organism: uncultured Acidimicrobiaceae bacterium (assembly GCA_963851245.1). Lineage (GTDB taxonomy): Bacteria > Actinomycetota > Acidimicrobiia > Acidimicrobiales > Palsa-688 > CAWKOH01. The sequence goes on from CAWKOH010000003.1 coordinate 549,045, forward strand.
GGGGCTGGGCGACCGGCTCGACCCGCACGCCACGGAGCTCTCAACCGGGCTGGGCCAGCTGCGGATGGCCTACGTCCAGATCAGCGGAGCAGCTGCGAGTGCGGCCGGCGGGCCGGGCGCCAGCGGGCCGGGCGCCGGAGAACGCTTGGGATAAATAACGCGAATAGGGCGAATCACCCGGGCAACCGACCTCGCCCACACCCTTTGTGTCGAGTACTACATCATATATGGTGTAGTACTCGACACAAAAGCAGACTTTCGTGCTAACCCGACGCGGCTCAGTTCGACCCAGCCACACCGACCGCCGTCACCTCGAACGCCTCCCACGCCCCCTTCCGCCCCGGGCGCACATCGAAGCGTACGGACGTCCCCGCCTCGATGCTGCGGCCCCCGCCCGCGATCTGCGTGCAGTGGAACCGGTACCGCTCCCCGCCACCCGACGCCTCGACCACGCCCAGCCCCACCTCCTCGTCATAGGACAGCACCGTCCCCGGCGCTCCCGGCATGTTCATAGCCGTCAAGGCACGATCTTGGCGATGGGCAGCTCGATTATGTCGGTGGCGCCGTGGTCCTTCAGGGCGGGGATGAGGGTGTTGATCGTGTGCTTCGGCACTACCGCCTCGACGGCGAACCCATCCTCGCCGTACAGCTTGGAGACCGTCGGGGACTTCATGGCCGGCAGTAGCTCGATCACCGAGTCAGGGCTGGCTCCGTCACGTTGAGTTTCACCAGCACCCGACCGCGGGCGATCAGGGTGCCGTTGAGCAGGGTCATGAGCTGCTGCATGGCGTGCCGTTTGGCGTCGTCCGCGTAGGAGAGGGGGTTGGCGATCAGCTCCGTGTAGGACTCGAGGACGGTGGCGATGATGCGCAGGCCGGCCGCCCGCAAGGCCCGTCCTGTCTCGGTGATCTCAACCACGGCGTCGGCGATCTCGGGGACCTTGGCCTCGGTGGCCCCGTGGGAAAGGCGTACGTCGGCGTCGACGCCGGCCTTCTCGAGGAACCGGCGGGTCAGCGACGGGTACTCGGTAGAGACCCGCGTGCCGACTGGCAAATCCGAGACGGAGTGGACCGGCGATTCCTGCGCCACGGCCAGGACCACCCGGATCGGCCGGGACGTGGCCTTGGAGTAGCGCAGTTCCCCGAGCGAGGCCACCTCGCTGGCTGTCTCCTCGATCCAGTCGCGGCCGGTGATCCCCAGATCGAAGAGCCCTTCGGCCACGTATTGGGGGATCTCCTGAGGCCTGAGGATCCGGACTTCGGAGACGCGGGGGTCGTCGATACTGGCCCGATAGTCGACATCGGAGTTGCGCAGGACGGTGAGGTCGGCGGCCTCGAAGAGGTCCAGCGTGGCTCGCTCGAGGGAACCTTTGGGCAGAACCAGTCGCAGCAAGGGCTAGGCAGTCGAAGAGGTGGACGGCGGTTCGGCCGCCTTGGGGAGGCCACCCAGCAGGTTGGCCATCTCGATCGCGGTGGTGGCGGCTTCGAAACCCTTGTTGCCGGCCTTGGCGCCGGACCGCTCCACCGCCTGCTCGATGGTGTCGGTAGTGAGCACCCCGAAGACGACCGGGATCCCGGAGTCCATCTGGGCCCTCTGGATGCCGGCCGCGCACTGGCCGGCCACGAAGTCGTAGTGGCCCGTGGCCCCCCGGATCACGGCGCCGAGGGTGATGACGGCGTCGTAGGCCTGACTCGACGCCATGCGGGCCGCGACCAGGGGCAGCTCGAAGGCGCCGGGCGCCCAGGCCACATCTATGGAGGCTTCGTCGACACCGTGCCGGCGCAAGCCGTCAACGGCGCCCTCTACGAGCCGGGAGACGATGACCTGATTGAAGCGGCTGGCGACGATGGCTACCCGCAGACCTCCGCCGCTGAGGTTGCCTTCGAAGACAGTCACAGCCCCCCTCCTTCGTCGAGCAAGTGACCCAGGCGATCTCGCTTGGTCCGCAGGTAACGGATGTTCTCCTCGTTCGGAACGGTGTGCAGGGGGATGCGATCGACGATTTGCAGGCCGTACCCTCGAGGCCCCCCGTTTGGCCGGATTGTTGGTCATGAGCCGCATGGTCGTGATCCCGAGGTCTACGAGTATCTGGGCCCCGATACCGTACTCGCGGCTATCGACCGGCAACCCCAATTCGACGTTGGCGTCGACGGTGTCGAGACCGCTGTCCTGGAGCTCGTAGGCCTGGAGCTTGTGAGTTATGCCGATACCCCGGCCTTCGTGGCCTCGCAGGTACACGACTACTCCCAATCCCTCGTTGGCGATGTATCGGAGCGCGTTGTGGAGCTGGGCACCGCAATCGCATCGGCGGGAGCCGAAGACGTCCCCGGTCAGGCACTCGCTGTGTACCCGCACCAGGACGTTGGGCTCCCCCATCGGCTCGCCCATCACGAAGGCCAGGTGGGTTTCGTGATCCATCACGCTCTGGTAGGCAAAGCATCGGAATTCTCCGAACTCCGTGGGAAGCCGAGCCTCGGCAGTGCGCCGCACGAGCCTCTCGGTCTGGCGGCGGTAACGGATCAGGTCGGCGATCGTCACCAGCACCAGCCCGTGTTTCGTGGCGAATATCTCGAGGTCGTCCCGCCGGGCCATGTCCAGGCCGTCTTCGGTGACCACCTCGCAGAGGACACCCGCCGGCGTGAGGCCGGCCAGCCGGGCCAGGTCCACGGCCGCCTCGGTGTGGCCGGCCCGTTTGAGAACGCCGCCGTCGCGAGCTCTCAACACGTGCAGGTGACCGGGTCTGGTGAGGTCATCGGGCCGGGTGGCGGGATCGATCAGAGCCCGGGCTGTCAACGAGCGGTCGACCGCCGAGATCCCCGTCGTCGTCCCGACCCGCCGGTCGACGGTGACTGTGAAGGCCGTCCTTTGCGATTCCGTATTGCGCTCCACCATGAGCGGGAGATCGAGCTGGTCCGCCCGGTCGTTGGTGATCGAGACGCAGATGAGCCCTGACGTATGGCGCACGAAGAACGCCATTGCCTCCGGCGTGGCGTGCTCGGCGGCCACGATCAGGTCTCCTTCGTTCTCCCGGTCCTCGTCATCGACCACCACCACGATCTGGCCGGCCGCGATAGCAGCGATGGCATCTTCGATGGGAGCCGTAGGCACTGTCACGACCTCTCTCTCGGACCGAGGGCGCTGTAGGGGGTCTCAGTGCCGCCCTGCAGGAGGCGCTCGGCGTACTTGGCGATCACATCGACCTCCAGATTGACCGGATCACCGGCCTGTTTCAGTCCCAACGTGGTTACCGCCAGCGTGTGCGGGATGACAGCGACGGTGAAGGTGCGTGCGCTTACGGTCACGACGGTCAAGCTGATTCCGTCGACTGTGATCGATCCCTTCTCGACCAGATACCGGAGAACGGATTCGGGTGCCTCCACCTCGAGGTCCGGTGCCACCCTGGTGATGTGACCCACCCCGTCGACGTGGCCCTGGACCAGATGGCCGCCGAGGCGGCTCCCGACGCTGACGGATCGCTCCAGGTTCACGCGATCGCCGGGTCGGAGGGACCCCAGATTGGTCCGCGTCAGGGTCTCCGGCACGGCCTCGGCCGTCCACCATCCGGGTCCGGTGTCGACAACGGTGAGGCAACAGCCGTTCACCGAAATCGAATCGCCGATGCTGGTTGCGTCAACGACCACCTTGGCTCGGAAGACCAGCCGTGCCCCATCCGGTGCAGGTTCGTTGGCGGCGACGGTCCCCATTTCCTCGACGATCCCCGTGAACATCACCACTCACGGTACGGCACGATCGCCCTGAGCAGCCAGAACATCAACACGTAGGTCGGGGCCGATTCGCCTCACAGAAGAAAATCGGCCCCGCCAAAGGTCCGCCATCGAGGGGGCGCCGGGGCCGGAGAACAGCCCTAGCCCGTCGTCGCCGCCCATGAACGCGGGCGCGAAGTAGAGGACGTACTGGTTGACCAGCCCGGACCGGTGAAAGGAGCCGGCCACATCCGCCCCACCCTCCACTAGCAGCTGAACGACGCCGCGAGCGGCCAGCTCCTCTAGTAGCGGCTCGAGCGGGCCTCGGTGCACCACGTCGGGATGAACGCGAGCACCGGCAGGTGGATCACCGAGGACCACCCTCAAGGGGTTTCTCGCCCCCTCGGTGCGCGCGGTCAAAGCCGGGTCGTCCGCTCTTACCGTTCCGGCCCCGACCAGGATGGCGTCGCTCTCGGCTCGCAGTTGCTGCACGTCGGCCCGGGCCGCCGGGCCGGTAATCCACTTGCTGGTGCGGTCGGGTGCCGCGATCCGCCCGTCTAGCGTCGCCGCCAGCTTCAGCACCACCCAGGGCCGGCCCGTCCGGCGGTGAGCCAGATAGGGCGCCAGCGAGGCCTCTACCTCGGACGCTCCGACACCCACCTCCACCTCCACGCCGGCCCGGCGGAGGCGGTCGATTCCGGCTCCGGAAACATGCGGATCTGGATCGACGATACCGATCACCACCCGGCGCACCCCGGCGGCTATCAAGGCATCCGCGCACGGTGGGGTGCGGCCCTGATGGGAGCAGGGTTCGAGGGTGACGTACACCGTGGCCCCCCGGGCTGACGTTCCGGCCAGATCGAGGGCTACCGCCTCGGCGTGAGGCCCTCCCGGGGGCTGCGTGGCGCCCAGAGCGGCGGGCTGGTCACCTTCGGGGACTACAACTGATCCGACCCAAGGGTTGGGCGAGGTGCTGGCCCGGACACCCTGCCCGAGAGATATCGCTTCGGCCATCCACTCGCGGTCGTCGTCGCCGCGGGTGCGGGTCACCGTTGCTCAGGGGTGTCGGGTCGGCTGGTCGGCCAACAGGTCCAGGGCGTGGGGGATCACATCGATGACGGCGTTGAGGCACTCGACGGCGCCCTTCGGCGAGCCGGGCGTGTTCAAGATGATGGTGTGTCCCCGGATACCCGCGACCCCCCGGGAGAGCCGGCCGAGGGGGCTCACCAGGCGCATCGCTTCGGCCAGGCCGGGCGCCTCTCTCTCGAGGATCTCACCGGTTCCTTCGGGGGTCTGATCCCGCGGGCGCGAAGCCCGTGCCTCCCGTCGTGACCACCAGGCCCGAGAAACTGACGCAGAGCCTGGTCAGCTCCCCCGCGACCGAGGCCACGCCGTCAGCAATGACTGACCTCTCGACGACCTTGAAGCCGGCGGCCTCCAGGGTGGCTTGCAGGGCGGCGCCCGACGCGGTCCTCGCGTGTGCCGGCCATCACTCCGTCGGAGACGGTCAGCACCTTGGCTTGGCGAACGGCGGGGCTCTTCTCGGCTTCGCTCATCGGCGCCCCCTCCGAGAGAGGGTGCCCCGACCGGCCGCACTGATTCGCTCCACCAGGTCGCTCATCCGGCGCTCCACAGCTTCTTCGGCGGCCTCCCGGATGGCTTCCGCCGCCGACAGCGGGTCGGGGTGACCGAAGATGGCGCTGCCGGCCACGAAGGTGTCGGCTCCCGCCTCCGCCACTTCCCCGACCGTATCGACGTCGATACCGCCGTCCACCTCGATGCTCAGCTTGAGCCCATCGCGCTGAACGATGTCATAGGCCCAGGCGATCTTGGGCACAGCCTCGGACATGAAGTGCTGACCGCCGAACCCAGGATGGACCGACATCACCAGAAGCAGATCGACGGCGCTCAGCCACGGTTCGCATGCCTCGACCGGTGTCTCGGGGTTCACGGCCAGGCCGACACCTATACCGAGGTCCCGCATCATCTCGATCAACTCGGCTGTTCTGCCGACCTCTACGTGAACCGTGCAACTGCCTGCGCCTGCTTCGGCGAAGGCTTTCAGGTACTCGCCTGGATCGGTCATCATCAGGTGGCAGTCGAGAAAGGCGTCGGTGTGACGGTGGATGGCGGCGACAACCGGCGGGCCGATGGTGAGGTTGGGCACGAAATGACCGTCCATCACGTCGACATGGAGCCAATCGGTTTCCGGCCTCACGCGGTCGATGTCTGCGCCGAGGGCTGCAAAGTCGGCGGACAGGATGGACGGGGCCATGCGGACCATTGCGGTCACCCTACCTAGTTACAGTTCCGGTCATGCACAGAAGCCGACTCACTGCGGCACTGGTCGACGTCCCGATCTCGGCATACGGCAGCTCGCTTCGGTTCTGGGCCGGAGCGCTGGGTGCCGAACCGCAATTCGACGACGACAATCCCGAATACGCCGACCTGGGTGAGGCGACACCCGGCCTGCAGATGTATGTACAGCAGGTCGGCGCCCCGGCGCGGGTGCACCTCGACATCGAGACCGACGACGTCGAAGCCGAGGTGTCCCGCCTGGAGGCCTTGGGGGCCACCCGGGTCGAGCAGGTGAAGTCGTGGTGGGTCATGCGCGATCCGGCCGGTCTCCTGTTCTGCGTGGTAAGGGTGCAGTTGCCCGAAGCCTTCGAGCGCCACGCCCGAGAGTGGCCATGACCTAACTCAAGGCGCCTGACTCAAGGCGCCTGCAGGGTGACCATGAACATCCCGTCCGTCTCGTCGTCCTGGGGCAGAAGGAGGGCGCCCCGTCCGGCCGGGCGCCAGGGGGAACCCGGAGGGGGCCGGGGCACCAGTTCGGGCATCTCCCGCGCCAGCCACTTGTCAACCGCCGCTGTTTCCGCCGTCGTCAGGGTGCACACGCTGTAGGCGAGTACCCCGCCCGTTGCGACCAAAGGCCGGGCTGCGCCGAGCAATCTGCGCTGGAGACCGGACAGACGCTCTACGTCGCCCGGCTGGATTCGCCAGCGGGCGTCGGGCCGCCGGCGCAGCACTCCGAGACCCGAGCACGGGGCATCGACGAGCACCAGGTCGAAGCTCCCCCGGCGGAACGGGGGGTCCCGACCGTCGGCCACCACGGTGGCCACCTGGGTGGCGCGCAGCCGGGCCACGTTTGCGGCTATCACCGCGGCCCGGGTTACGGAGACATCGGCCGCCACCACCAGGCCCGTGGCTGGACCGGCCAAGCCCGTGGCCTTTCCCCCCGGGGCGGCGCAGACGTCGAGAACCCGGCCGGCCCCGAAGCGCTGTAGATGGGCTGCGACCATCTGGCTGGCCCGGTCCTGGATGTATCCGTCGGCTCGAGCTTCCGCGGAGGCCGGCTCGTTCATGGTTCTGAGCGCCTGTCGGGCCGGTTCGGCGCCCAGGTCGTTCACGAGCCGGTCCACGATCCAATCCGGGTAGCTCAACTCCGTCGCCAGGTCAGGCCAAATCACCAGTCCCTTTTCGATGTCGTTGGCCACCCGCCGCAGCACCGCATTCACCAGGCTGCGGCCCCGGCCCCGGATCTCTTCCACCGTGGCCGACACGGCCGCGTGGGCCGGGATGCGGGTCCATCCCATCTGGTAGGCGCCGACCCGCAGGCCCGCTCGCACCTCGTCGTCGATCGGGCCCCGCACGTGGCGCCCCGTCAACCAGTCGCAAGCTCTTTGCATCCGGCAGGTGCCGTAGACCAGCTCGGTCACGAGGCCGCGGTCCCGCTCGTCCAGCCCCGAGCGACCCAGACGCTCGGGCACAACCACGTTGGCCCGGCTCCCCCGCTCGATTGCCACCAGGGCTTCGATGGCCACTCGCCGCGCCGACACGGGTCGCCACGAACCTCCGTCGCCTCCGCGGCCGGTGCGGTCACCCCGGCGTGTGCCACCCGACCGGGGCTTCATGCCCCGAGAAGCTCACCCGGGCGGGGGCGGGCGCCGCGGAGCCAATCCGGCGCGGCCAGGGCGGCGCGGCCCTCCGGCTGGACGGTCACCAGCTGCAGCTGGCCGTCAGCGGTGGCAACCAGGTCTCCGTCGAGTGAGCCCGGCGCGCCCGGTGCCGCGCCGGGCACCAGGTGTGCTGACAGGATCAGGAGCCGCTTTCCTCGCCAGGTGGTCCAGGCCCGCCCGATCCGGACCACCCGTTGGAGCTCGAGCGCGGGCCGGCTCCAGTCGAGGTGGAGCTCCCCCGGCTCGAGCTTGGTCGCGTATGTCGCTTCGCCTTCCTGGGGCCGAGCCGTCCCCAGACCGTCCCGCAGGGCCTCGATCAGCATGGCCGCACCCAGGTCGGCGAGTCGCCCCCGAAGCTCGGCCGCGGTCTCTTCGGCTCCTATGGCGACCTGTTCACAGCGGTAAACCGGGCCCGTGTCCAGGCCCTCGTCGATGCCCATCAGGCAAACGCCGGTGACGGGGTCCCCGGCCAGGATGGCCCGCTCTACCGGTGCCGCGCCGCGCCATCTGGGCAGCAACGAAAAGTGGACGTTGACAAGTGGCAGGGCGTCCAGCACCTCCGGCTTGATGATGCGACCGAACGCCACCACCACGCCCAACGCGACGCCGGCATTCAAGACGTCGTCGATGCGCTCGCTCACCGGCAGGCCCAGCTCCAGTGCGGCCGCTTTCACGGGCGTGGGCTTGGGGGCTTCGTTGCGCCCGCGGCGTTTGTCGACGCGGGTGACGACGATGGCTACCTCGTGTCCACCTGCGACCAAGGCGCGCAGGGCCACTGCTGCCGGCTCCGGCGTCCCGAGAAAGGCCAGGCGCAGACCCGGCTCCTAGCTCCCGACGGCTTCTGCCCGGCGGCGCAGCTCACGCATGGCCTCTTTTCGCTGCGCCTTGTCGAGAAGGGTCAGCAGTAGCCGCCCGTCCAGGTGATCGAGCTCGTGCTGGAAGCAGCGGGCCTCGATCTCGTCGGCCTCGATCGACACCTCGTTGCCGTCGATGTCCCAGCCCGTCAGGTGGATCTCCTTCGGACGCACAATCGGGAAGTACAAGCCCGGTATCGAGAGGCAGCCCTCGTCGAACTCCCATTCGCCCCGGCTCTCGGCGATCGTCGGGTTCACGATGGCCACGGGATCGCGATCCTCGAGCTGATACACGAAGAGGCGCTTCTGCACTCCGACCTGTGGAGCGGCCAGGCCCAGGCCGTGGGCGTCGTGCATGGTTTCGATCATGTCGTCCACGAGGCGTGCAAGGGTGCCATCCAGCTCGGTGACCTCGGCAGAGCGTTGGGTCAGCACGGGGTCCCCGAACTGGCGGATCTGGTAGGCAGCCACGGGTCTATGGTACCGGTACCCTGCTTGAGCGCATGTCCGAAGGCCACTACTTCGACGCTGATCCCGCAGTAGCATCACGCCCCGGCCACGTCGACTTGGTCCTGCCCGACTTCCGGGCCCGCCTGCAATCGGACCGAGGCGTCTTTTCAGCCGGGGTGGTCGATCCGGGCACACTCCACCTGCTCCGGGCGGTCCCCGCCGCGGCCTTGACCGGCAACCTGCTCGACCTCGGCTGTGGCTATGGACCCATAGCGTGCACGCTGGCTCACCGGTCGCCCTTGGCCACGGTCTGGGCGGTCGACGTCAATGAGCGGGCCTTGGCCTTGACGGCCGCCAACGCCGGAGCCTTGGGGCAGCCGAACGTACGGGTGATCCGGCCCGAGGCGGCGCCATCGGACCTCACCTTCGCAGGGATCTGGTCCAATCCCCCGATTCGTATCGGGAAGGCCGCTCTGCACGAGCTTCTGCTGTCCTGGTTGCCGCGTCTGGAGCCGTCGGGCTCGGCCTGGTTGGTCGTCCAGCGCCACCTTGGAGCCGATTCGCTGGCGTCGTGGCTGGGCCAATCGGGGTGGGCGGTCGTCCGGGTGGGGTCCAAGCGGGGCTACCGGATCCTGAAGGTGGATCAGCAGTGAGGCAGCTGGGCCCTACAGATCTCAAGCGTCTGCACCGGGACTGGAACCGGCGCTCAGCCGGTCGGCTGGCCCTGCTGCTGGAGGCGATCCAGTCGCCGTACAACGTGGGTGCCATCGTGCGATCGGCGGCCGCCTACCGGGTCGAGCAACTGTACCTGGCCGGCCAGACGATCTCGCCGGGGAACCACAAGGCCGCCAAAGTGTCGATGGGGACCGAGCGGTATCTGTCGTGGTCGGCGTTCGAGCGGGGAGCCGATGCGGCCGACGCGGCGCGCGACGACGGTTTCACCGTCATCGGCCTTGAGTTGGCCGACGCCGCCGTGCCGCTTCATCAGTTGACGGCGGGCACCGACGTCTGCCTGGCGGTAGGCAACGAGGACCATGGCCTGAGCCCGGCCACCATCTCAGCGTGTGATGCGGTGGCGTTCCTGCCTATGACCGGCCGGGTCGGATCGCTGAACGTTGCTACCGCGACGTCTATCGCGCTTTACGAGCTGAGGAGGCAGGGATGGACGTAAGCGCCACCCAGGACCAGCTCACAACCCCAGCGAGCTGGAGCGCGGGTAGCTGTCGGCCGGGTCGGTGATGACGTTCAAGAGATAGGGAACGCCCGCGCCCAAGGCCCGATCCAGGGCGGCCCCGATCTGGTCCGGGTCCCGGACCGTCTCGCCGGCACCCCCCAGGGCGGCGACGACGGAGTCGTAGCGGGTCTCGGGCTGCAGGTCGCAGGCCACGTCGTACCCGTACAGCGCCTTCATGGGGTGCTTCTCGAGACCCCAAACACCGTTATTGCCGATGATCAGGACGGCGGGCAGTCCGTGGCGCACCATGCTGTCAACGTCCATCAGTGAGAAGCCGGCCGCACCGTCGCCCAGGATGGCCACCACCTGGCTGGACGACCGCGCCAGCCGGGCGCCGATGGCGTAGCCGGGCCCGTTACCGAGGCAACCGTACGGACCGGTGTCCAGCCAGCAACCGGGCCGGCCCGGATCGATGTACTTCCCGGCGTAGGACGCGAAGTCTCCCCCGTCGCATATCACCACCCCGTCCGGCTCCAGCCGGCGAACCAGCTCGCCGAAGACCCGGGTGGGTTTGATCGGATCGGACGCCGCCGAAAGTAGGGCCCGATCGCTTTCCCGCCAGGCGTCTTCGGCGTCCCTCAGCGTCTTGATCCAGGGGTCGTGGTCCTCCCGGGGGCCCGACCAATTGGCCAGACCGGCCAGGATGGCCCCCAGGTCACCGACCACCGGTAAAGCCGAGGGGACGTGACCGGCGACCCCGTCCTCGCTGTCGACGAGGTGCACCACCCGGGCCGACCCGAAGGACCCGTACCCGAGCCTGAAGTCGAGCGGCGTGCCGGCCACGACTACCACATCGGCGTCGGTGCGCAGGCGGCCGCGGGTCCGGTTGAAGCTCAGCTCGTGGTCGGGCGGCAGGCAGCCGCGCCCCATGCCGTTGGCGAAACACGGGACGCGCAGATTCTCGACCGCGGACGCGGAGGGCCTCCCAGCCTCCGGCCCAATACACATCGCTTCCCGCGATCAGAGCCGGGGCCGAGGCGGCGGCGATGAGGGCGGCCGCCTCCTGAACGCGATCGGGATCAGGCGTGGCCCCGGTCGACACCGCGGGCTCGGGATCGACCTCGCCCCGAGCGGGCCCGAAGAGGACGTCCATGGGAATGTCGGTGAAGACCGGACCTCGATGGGGAGTCGACGCCTCCCGGACCAGGTCCTGCACGACTCGGGCGACCTGATCGCCGGACGGGATCGTGACCGCCCGTTTGGTGATGGACGCCACGATCGGGACGTGATCGAGCTCTTGGAGCGAGCCGGCGCCCCACCGGCCTTCTGGGGCCCGGCCCCCTATCACCACCAGGGGGGAACCGTTGAAGTGGGCCGAGGTGATGGCACTGATCCCGTTGGTAACGCCGGGACCGGCGGTCAGCACGGCCAGCGCGGGCCGGCGAGTGAGCTTGGCGTAGGCCTCCGCGGCCCAGGTCGCCGTCTGCTCGTGGCGGGTATCGATCACCCTGACAGCGGTTCTGGCCGCGGTCTCGTAGAGAGGCCAGACGTGGCCACCGTTCAGCGTGAACATAATGTCGATACCGAACGGGGTGAGAGCGCCTAGAGCCACGTCACCGCCGTGACCTTCGATGGACTGCATAGGCGGAACGCTATCCGAGCGTGGTTGTCCCCGACCCTGATGTAATCGAGTTGTACTGTCCCAGCAGGGCCAGGCAGCGGGCTTCCTCCTCGGGCCCGAGGTCGGCGGCGCGGCGGACGGCGAGGGGGCGGATGGCGATACCGCCCCGGGCGTTGAAATCTCCCAGCACCCGCAGGTATCTGGCTCCGATACGCGCCTGGAGATCACTGGCGATGCGATTGACGCAGTCCTCGTGGAAGGAACCCTCGTTGCGGTAGGCGCCCAGATACAGCTTGAGGCTCTTGCTCTCGACGCACAACCGGTCGGGGACGTACTGGATGCGGATGCGCCCGAAGTCGGGCTGCCCGGTCATCGGGCACAGGCTGGTGAACTCGTTGCAAGCCAAGCCCACCACCCACGGTTGGCCGGGGTGGAGGTTGGCAAAGGATTCGAGCATCTCCGGCTCGGGGTTCTCGTATCGGTACGCCGCCGCGTGGCCCAGAACGGTGAGTTTGGATGTGTCACTCACCGGCAATCAGGTCCTCGATACACGACGCCGGAAGTGCAGGTCTCACCGATGACCACCTTTCGCATCAGGGGATCCCCAGGTACTTGTGGGTTTGCAAGCTGAGCTTCCATTGGGGATGAGCCAGGCAGTAGCGGACCGCTTCAGATGTGTTGCGCTCTCGCTCGGGTCCGTCCATGGGTTGTAGAAGCAGCCTTGGGATCCCCAGCCCTTCGTAGTCCTCGGGGGCGGCGTCCTCCTGAGGGAACACCAGCTTGAGCTCGTCGGCCCGGTCGAGCACGACGGCTGCTCCGGCCTTGGGGCTGACGCAGACCCAGTCGAGGCCCGGCGGGGCGGCCCTGGTGCCGTTGGTCTCGACCGCAACGGCAAAGCCCTGCCGGTGAAGAGCCTCGACTGCAGCAGTGTCCAGCTGCAGGAGTGGCTCGCCTCCCGTGCAGACCACGTACGGCTCGGCCGCCGGGTGTTCCTCACCCCCCCAGGCGGCGGCGACCGCACCGGCCAGCTCGTCGGCGCTGCGGAAGCGTCCGCCGCCGGGGCCGTCCGTGCCCACGAAGTCGGTGTCGCAGAACTGGCACACCGCCCGGCTCCGATGTGCTTCGTGCCCGGTCCAGAGATTGCAGCCGGCGAACCGGCAGAAGACCGCGGGCCGGCCCGTGTGGGTGCCTTCACCCTGCAACGTGTAGAAGATCTCTTTTACCAGGTAACCCATCAGTTCGGTCTGGCCGGTCCCACCAGCGGATCCTGGAGGCCGGCTTCGGCGAAGCCCTTCGCTCGCAGCAGGCAGGAGTCGCACGAGCCGCAGGGCCGGCCGGATCGGTCCGGGTCGTAGCAGCTGTGCGTCAGGCCGTAGTCGACCCCGAGAGTCCGGCCCACCTGGATGATCTCAGCCTTCGTCAGGCGGATGAGCGGGGTGTGGACCGTCAAGTTCTGGCGTCCCTCGACTCCCGCCTTGGTTGCCAGATTGGCCATCGCGTCGAAAGCCTCTACGTACTCGGGCCGGCAGTCCGGATAGCCGCTGTAGTCGAGGGCGTTGACGCCGATGAAGATGTCGTCGGCCCCCAAGGTCTCGGCCCAGGCCAGCGCCAAAGACAGGAAGATGGTGTTGCGGGCGGGCACGTAGGTCACCGGGATCCCCTCGTCGAGGTCTTCGACCCCGTCACGGTGAGGAACGGCGATGTCCGACGTCAGGGCCGACCCACCGAACTGGCGCAGATCAATGTCGGCGATGACGTGGCGGGCTGACACCGAGGGCCATGGCCACCCGGGCCGCCGCCTCGAGCTCGACCTGGTGGCGCTGGCCATAACGAAAACTGAGGGCATAGGTGACAAAGCCCTCGTCTGCGGGCGATGGCCAAGACGGTGGCTGAGTCCAGGCCCCCGCTCAAGAGCACCACCGCAGGTTGATCCGGCACGCGCCCATTCTGGCCCAGGGAGCTGATGATCCGTCGCGCCCGCGTCTCGTCCGGCTAGATGCGGCCCGGGTCCACGGCTACTCTGAGCCGTTCGGGCGGCCTCGGCACCGAACCGAGCGCGTCGGCGAGGGCGGTTCCGTCGGGAGCCTTCACCAGCCATTGGTCTCGGTCAGGCCCGAGGACCCGGACCGGGGTGCCGGGCAGGGCGCCCAGCCCCTGAACGTATGGAGCGGCCCCCGGCCCCGAAACCACCGCAATGGAGGCGAACGGAGGGAACTCCAGCTGGCGGCGAATGGCGGTCTCCTGGTCGGACAGGAGAGCCGGATCAGCCGCCACCGCGGCCCTCACGACGGCGTGGTCCGGGACACGGGTCTGGACCAGGATCCGGCCGGCCCGGCCCCGCACCAGCCGGGACGCCAGTGCGAGCAGGGCCAGGGCTTCGTCGCCCGCCCGGATCCTTCCGGCGAGCAGCTCCTGGTCGAAGTCGACGAACGCCACCGCCTCGAATCCCTCCCCCGGACCCAACCTGCGCAGCACCGCCTCGGTGCCGACCAGAAGGTCGGTGTCGGGCAGATGGCCCGTGCTCGCGGTCACCTCGGCGACGGGGCGCCCGGCCAGGCGCTCCAGATCCTCCCGGGCCCGGCTGACTCCGGTGCGCAGGACCCGCAAACGGGTGGAGTGGCACTCGGCGCATACCGTCGGTCGGGCGAGGCCGCAGCGGGGGCACTGGAGCCGAAGTAGCGATCCCGCGCTTCCGTCCTGCGCCAGGGCCGCCCCACAGCGCTCGCACCCGGCGAGAGACCCGCAGGAGGAACAGGCCAGCAACTTGGCCCGCCCCGTTCGGTTGAGAACGCAAACCACCCGTCGCTCTCGTCGGATGAGCGTGACCAACCGTTCCGAGTACAAACCCAGGCGCGGATCGTCCGTCCGGCGATCGATGACCTCCAGGGCTGCCCAACCCTTGCGCTCGGCGCTGCGGGAGGTCAGTTGCAAGGATCCGAGAGCGAGCAACTCAGGCGTGGGACAGGAGCTGATCAGTACGCATGGGGCGTCTGCTCGCCGGGCCCGTTCGGCGACCACAGCCACCGCGTTCCATGTCGGGGCCTGCTCCTGGGCCAGGCTTTCGTCATGGCCGTCGAGGACAACCGCCGCCGCCAGGCCGGGACAGGGCGCCCAGGCGGCCGCTCGAGCGCCTATGACCACGGCGGCGCCGGAACGGGCCTGGGCCCAATCGTCGGGAATCAGGGCCACCCGACCTCCGGCCCGGCGCAGCCGGCCGGCCAGCACTTTCGCCCGGGCCACGGTCGGGACGATGACAAGAGTTGGACCGCGCTGGGCCAGTTCGGCCACGACCCCGGTGGGATCGGAGGCGGGCGGCAGGCGCAGCACTTTCGGCCGGCCGTCGGGGATGCCGTCCATCAGCCCGGCCAGTGTTGACGGCTCAGGCCGGGCCGGGGGGTCGAGGGCCGGTGGTGGCAGCCTGGGCACGGCGAAGCCGGGCGAAGCGGTGCGGAGCAGGGCTCGCCGCCGGCCCGCCCAGCGCCAGGCCGCCCAGCCGGCCAGCTCCACGATGCCGGAATCAGGGCCGAACCCGCGCCGCTTGGCAATGGGGCGCAGGGGCAGCCCCGACGCCGGCTCGACGCCCACGGCGGTGACCCAACCGCCGACTCGCCGGCCCGACAGGTCGACGCGGACCTGACTCCCGACCTCCAGAAACCCTCGTTCTTGGTCCGGGACCAGATAGTCGAATTCCTTGTCGATCCCGGCCGCATCGGGCAGGACGCGCGCTACCAGAGATCCCGGCGGAGGTAGAGCCGCCGGGTGGGCCGCGCTACGGCCGCCCTTTTTCAGCGGGATGTCCTAGAGACCGAGAGCCGATTTGAACGGGTCCAGCCGGCTCGGCTGCTCCCAGGTGAAATCCTTGTCGTTGCGCCCGAAGTGGCCGTAGGCGGCCGTCTTCCGGTAGACGGGCCGGCGCAGATCGAGATCCCTGATGATGGCCGCAGGCCGCAGGTCGAAGACCTCGTCCACCGCCGAGGCGATGCGAACCGGGTCGACCTTGGCCGTCCCGAAGGTTTCCACCAGGAGCGACACCGGCCGGGCTACTCCGATGGCGTACGCCACCTGAATCTCACAGCGGGAGGCGGCGCCCGAGGCCACGACGTGCTTGGCCACCCACCGCGCCGCGTACGCGGCGGAACGGTCCACCTTCGATGGGTCCTTGCCGGAGAAGGCCCCGCCGCCGTGACGGGCGGCGCCACCATAGGTGTCGACGATGATCTTGCGGCCCGTGAGACCGGCATCGGCATGGGGGCCGCCCAGCTCGAACTTGCCGGTGGGGTTGGCCAGGACCTTGTACCCGTCGTTGGCGAACTCGGCGGGCACCAGTGGGCTGATCACGTGATCGCGCAAGTCCGGTAAGAGCAAGGTTTCCAGGTCGATGTTCGGGTTGTGTTGGGTCGAGATGAGGACCGTCTTCAACTGGACCGGGCGGCCGTCTTCATACTCGAAGGTGACCTGAGTTTTACCGTCGGGGCGCAGGTAGGGAAGCACGCCGGCCTTACGGACCTGGGCCAGGCGCTGGGCCAGACGGTGGGCCAGCCAGATGGGCATCGGCATGAGATCGTCGGTCTCGTCACAGGCGTAGCCGAACATCATTCCCTGATCGCCGGCGCCCTGAGCATTGAGGATGTCTTCGCCGCTCGAGCCGGAGCGAACCTCGAGCGCGGTGTCGACGCCCTGGGCGATATCGGGTGACTGGGACCCGATCGAAACCGATACACCGCATGTGCGGCCGTCGAAACCCACGTCGGAGCTCGTGTAGCCGATATCGGTGACGACCTCGCGGACCAGCTTGGGGATCTCCACGTACCCCGTCGTGGTGATCTCGCCCGCCACCACGACCAGGCCGGTTGTGAGCAGCGTCTCGCAGGCCACCCGCGACAACGGATCCTGTTCCAGCAGGGCGTCCAGGACGGAGTCCGAGATCTGGTCGGCCATCTTGTCGGGGTGACCCTCGGTCACGGATTCTGAGGTGAAGGTCCAGCGGCTCATCTTGGCTCCTGGTTGGTTTGGATTACTCGATCGGGGGTGGGCAGCTGCCCGAGGCAGCGGGTGATGGCATCCACCACTGCGATAGCGACCGTCTCTTTGGACGCCAGCGGGACTTCGACGTGCAGGCCGCCGGGCCCGACTATCAGGACCTGGTTGGTGTCGTAGGCGAAGCCGGTATTCGGGGCGGATACGTCATTGGCAACGATCAGGTCGGCCCCTTTGGCCGCCAACTTCTGCTCCGCGTAGCGGCGAAGCTGGTCACTGTCCTGGCTCGAACCGGCCGTCTCGGCGGCGAAGCCGACCAGTACCTGCCCGGGCCGGCGGGCGGCGCCGAGTCGGGCGAGTATGTCGGTCGTGGGCTCGAGCACCACTTCCGGCGGGCCGTCGGCCTTCTTCAGCTTCCGGTCCGCAGCCACCTTCGGTGTGAAGTCCGCCACCGCCGCGGCCATCACCACGATGTCTGCGGCCGAACTACGGGAGAGCACGGCGCCGGCCATCTCGGCCGCCGTTTCCACGCCGATCACCTCGGCCCCGGCCGGACTGGGCATGGTGGCGGTGGATGTGCTCACTAGCGTCACCCGGGCACCGCGCCGGACCAGCTCGGCCGCCACCGCATAACCCTGCTTGCCCGAGGAGCGATTGCCGATGAAGCGGACCGGGTCGATGGGCTCCCTGGTGCCACCCGCCGTCACCAGAGCCTTGACCCCGGCCAGGTCCGCCCCGGTGGACCGGCGGGACAGCAGTCCGATGACCGCCGCGGCGATGGTGGCCGGGTCGGCCAGGCGGCCCGATCCGACGTCACCGCCGGCCAGCCGTCCCGACTCAGGTTCGACGATGTGGACGCCGCGCCGGCGCAGGGTGGCCATGTTCTCGTTGACGGCCGGGTGCTCCCACATCTCGGTGTGCATCGCGGGGCACACGACGACGGGAGCCCGGGTGGCGAGAAGAGTGGCGGTGAGCAGGTCCGACGATATCCCCGCTGCGTAGGCGCCGATCAGGCGGGCGGTGGCGGGGGCCACCACAATGGCGTCGGCCGACTGCCCGAGGCGCGTGTGGGGAATGGGCTCCGGGCCGTCCCAGAGCATGGTTCGGACCGGCTCCGAGGCCAGGGCCGAGAGGGTCAGCGGCCCGACGAAATGGGTGGCACCGCGTGTCATCACCGGGCTCACGAATGCGCCGGCGTCGATCAGCCGGCGACAAAGCTCGACCGCTTTGTACGCCGCGATCCCACCGCACACTCCCAAGACGATGCGACGCCCGACCAGGGCCGCACCGGGCTCAACTATGGCCGGTCCCCCTACTGCGCGTCCTCGGGGTCAGCTTCTTCGGATTCGCCCGCCTCGGTCCGCTCGTAGGTGATCTTGCCGGCGGCGATCTCTTCGAGGGAGATCGAGAGCGGCTTGCGGGAAACCGATGTCACTTGCGGAGGAACGATGGAGCCCAGACCTTCACCGAGCTGGTTGAAGTAGGAGTTGATCTGGCGGCCGCGCATGGCGGCCAAGCTGACCAGGGTGAACTTCGAGTCGACTCGATCGAGAAGGTCCTCGACCGGGGGTTCCATCATGGTGGCGTGACTATCCGACATCGAAGTTTGCTCCGGACTGGGGGGTTGGCGTTACTGAATCTGCTTCTCTGGACGGCAGGTCTAAGCCCGTCGCTCCGCTCGCGGCTCGCGTCAGCGGCCGGCTTGATGCTTCCGTATTATACCAGCGACCTCCCTCGCGGCCCGGTCGATCTCGTCGTTGACGACGATGTGGTCCGCGAGCCGGCGCCCGAGCCGTTCCTCGCCTTCTCCCACCTCGAGCCGGCGGACCACGCTGGCGTCATCGTCGCCGCGGCCGCGCAGGCGGGCGGCCTGGATGTCTCGCGATGGCGCCACGATGAAAATCAGGACGGCGTCAGGGTTCAGCGCTTTGACCTGTTGCGCGCCGTCCATCTCGATCTCGAGAAGGATCGGGGGGCCCCCTTCGGCCTCATCGTCCCGGGTCAACATCGGGGTTCCGTAAAGGTGACCGGTGCCAGGGAACTCGGTCCATTCGAGGAAGCCACCCTCGGCGATGCGATCCTCGAACGCGGCTCGACTGGTGAATACGTACGCATCCTCGGGCTCCGCCGGCCGCCGGGGCCGCGTCGTCCACGAGCGCGACAAACGCCAAGTCGGTTCGAGCTGCAGAAGATGCTCGACCACCGTTCCCTTTCCGACCCCTCCCGGGCCGGAAATGACGATTATCAATGGTCTTGAGCTCAGGCTTGAAGCTTCTCCAGCAGCCTCTTGCGTTGCTGTTCCCCCAGGCCATGCAGTCGCCGGGTCTCGCTGATACCGATCTCGTCCATCAAGCGTCGAGCTTTCACCTTCCCGAGCCCCGGCAGGGACTCGAGAACCGCGAGGACCTTCATTTTACCCACCACCTCGTCGGCATCGGCCTGCTGCAGGAGCTCGCTCAGAGTGACCGAGCCCATCTTGAGCTTCTCCTTGAGCTCGGCGCGCATGCGGCGGGCCACGGCGGCCTTCTCGAGGGCGGCCTGTCGTTGGTCAGCTGACAGCTCAGGCGGCAAGGGCATGCCGCGCACCATAGCGCGGCGAGGCGCCGGGTGCGTCGTCGACATACCCCTGCTCGCGGCAGCGACAAAAGTCAGATTGAGGCCACGATGGCGGCCGCGGCCGCGGCCCGATCAGGCGCGGCGGTGACAGCCCGGCCGATGACCAGCAGGTCGGCCCCGGCCTCGAAGGCGGCGGCCGGGGTGGCCGACCGGACCTGATCGTGGACCGGCGACCCACTCGGCCGCAGACCCGGGACGACTGCCATGAGTCGCGGTGCCAGTTGTTTGGCCTCTTTGACGTCGGACGCGGCGCAGACCACGCCGGCACAGCGTGCCTCCACCGCGGCCGCCACCCGCTTGCCCAGGATGTGCGGCGGGGCGTCGGGGTCACTGGTCAGGATCGTGACCGCCAGCGCCTTGGGGGCGGGCAGACCGGCCCGCTCGGCCCCTTCGGCCAGGCCCTCGACCCCGGCCCGGAGAACGGATGGTCCGGCGAAGGCATGCAGGGTGAGGTAGGAGACACCCAGGGCGCCTAGCACCCGCGCCGCTCGCCCGACGGTGGTGGGGATGTCGGCCATCTTGAGGTCGAGGAACACGTCGTAGCCGTCGTCCTTGAGCACCTGGACGATTGCGGGCCCCGACGCACTGAACAGTTCCAGCCCCACCTTCGCTATCCCGAACCAGGGCCGCAGCTCCCGGGCCAGCCTCTGGGCGGCGACGGCATCGTCAACGTCGAGGGCCAGCGCCAACCGGCCTCTCAGGTTTCTGAGGTCGGTGACTTCCGGTTCAGTGGCCGACATGCGCTCGTCCTTTCAGTTGGTCGATTGTCGATACTCGATGGGCCCGGCACCACTCGATCAGCTCGGCCAGGACCCGGGCCGGGGCGCGGGGGTCGGCGAAAGTGGCGGTGCCAACCTGGACCGCGTCCGCGCCCGCCGCCATCAGTTCGGCGGCGTCCTCGCCCGTGGACACTCCGCCGACACCGATGATCGGTGTGCGGGGCAGTGCCGCCCTGCACTCGTACACGGCCCGTACGGCTATGGGATGGACGGCCGGCCCGGACATGCCCCCGCCTCCGCCACCGAGACGGAAGGCACCTGTGTCCGGATCTATGGCCATACCCATGACCGTGTTGACCAGAGTGAGGGCGTCGGCGCCCGCTCCTACCGCCTCGCCCGCCAGGGCGGCCAGGTCCGTGACATTGGGGCTCAACTTGACCCAGAGTGGAAACACGCCACCGAGGCCCTCAACCGCAGCCGCGACGGATTCCCTGACCCCCTCCACGCTGTGAGCGAACATCTGACGTCGATCCTCGATGTTCGGGCACGAGATGTTGGCCTCGACCGCGACAACCGCAGCGGGGCTTGCTTTGGCAATGGCGGCGGAAGCCAGCCGAAACTGGTCTGCGGTGAAACCCCAGATGCTGGCGACCACCCTGGCTCCGGTACGGGCCAGGGCGGGGAGCTCACCCGACAGCCACTCGTTGACGCCGGGGTTTTGCAAGCCCACACTGTTGAGCATTCCGGTCGCGGCGGTGAGAGGAAGCAGCCGCGGCGCGGGGTTGCCATCCCAGGGCTCGGCCGAAACCGACTTCACCACCACCGCGCCCAGGGCGGCCAGGTCCATGTACGCGGCCAGTTCGGCTCCGTGGCCGGCTGTACCCGACGCGGTCATCACCGGATTGGGGAGTTCCACTCCCCCGATGCTTGTCCTCATCTCTACATCCGCCGCCGTCGGGGGTGTGGTCACGGCTGCGCTCACGACAGGGGCAGCTGTTCGTCTTGGTGGTACTCCTGCAAGCTCCGCACGGTCAGGGCGTTGGCCGACCGGTCGGCAATACCGGCCACCGCCGCTCGGGCCGCCGCGACCGTCGTAAGGCAGGCCACCCGGTGCTGGTTGGCCGCCCGGCGGATATAGGCGCCGTCGGCCCGGGGCCCCCGACCACGCGGCGTGTTGACCACCAGGTTCACCTTCCCGTCACGCAGCAGGCTGACCGCATCCAGACCGTCGGGCCGGTCCGGACCGCCGCCGTCGATGCTCACCTTCGCCACCAGGGACTCGACCGGCACCCCCTCGGACTCGAAGTAGTCAGCGGTTCCGGCCGTGGCCGCGATGGAGAAGCCGAGCTGTACGAACCGGCGGGCCACATTCACGCCGGCCGCCTTGTCCCTGTCGGCGAGGGAGAAGAAGATCGTGCCGCTGCTCGGAAGCTCGTCACCGGCGGCCGCCTGGCTCTTGGCGAAGGCCAAGCCGAAGGTGGCGTCGATGCCCATCACTTCGCCGGTCGAGCGCATCTCGGGTCCGAGCAACGTGTCGGCGCCCGGGAAGCGGGAAAAAGGAAGCACCGCTTCCTTCACGCTGACGTGCCCGCCATTAACGGGCGGGCGCATGAGGCCCTCTTGCCGGAGCTGCTCGAGAGTCGAGCCGGCCATGACCCGGGCCGCCACCTTGGCCAGCGGGACACCCGTGGCTTTGGAGACGAAGGGCACGGTGCGGCTGGCGCGCGGGTTGGCCTCGATGACGAACACCTGGCTGGCACCAACGTCGGCCCCGGCCAACCGCTTGACCGCGAACTGCACGTTCAGTGGCCCGATCACGCCGAGAGCGTGGGCGATCGCCTCGGTGTGGGCTTCGATCACCCTGATGGTGGCCGGATCGAGAGTGGGAGGAGGTATGACGCAGGCGCTGTCCCCGGAGTGGACACCGGCCTCTTCTACGTGCTCCATCACCGCACCGATGACGACCTCTCCCGTCGCATCCCGCACAGCGTCGACGTCGACCTCGGTCGCGTCTTCGAGGAAGCGATCGACGAGTACCGGTCGTTCGGCAGACAGGCCACCTTCGCGGCCGAGCGATCCCGAACCGGCCAGCTCCTCCATCGCCCGGCGCACGTCCTCTTCGTTGTAGACGATCTCCATGGCCCGGCCTCCCAGCACATAGCTGGGGCGCACCAGGGCGGGGTAGCCGACCTTGGCCACGATGGCGAGCGCCTCTTCTACCGTCACCGCTGTCCCACCCGCCGGCTGCGGGATTTCGAGCCGGGCGCACAGGGCGTTCCACCGCTCCCGGTCCTCGGCCAGGTCGATGGCGTCGGGCGACGTTCCGAGGACGAGGCCGGCCGGCAGGGTGCCCGCCAGCTTCAGGGGCGTCTGCCCTCCTAGCGAGACGATGACCCCGACGACGTTCCCGGTCGCTGATTCGACGTCGATGATGTTCTGGACGTCCTCCGGTGTCACCGGCTCGAAATACAGGCGGTCGCTGGTGTCGTAGTCGGTGGACACCGTTTCCGGGTTGCAGTTGACCATGACCGTCTCGAAACCGGCGTCGTGCAGAGCGAAGCTGGCCTGAACGCAGCAGTAGTCGAATTCGACGCCCTGCCCGATCCGGTTGGGGCCCGAGCCCAGGATGATGATCTTCGGCTTCTGGCCCGGGCCGACCTCGTCGTCGTCCTCGTAGGTCGAGTAGTGGTAGGGCGTGTGAGCCTCGAACTCGGCTGCACAGGTGTCGACGGTCTTCATGGTGGCCCGGACGCCCATGGCCAGCCGAGCGGACCTGACGCTCGCCCTCATCGGTGGACCACAGCCAGGCCAGCTGGGCGTCGGAGAAGCCGAGCCGTTTGGCCCGGCGCCAATCGGCCCGGCCCAGTTGAGACGGATGGCTGAACCCGGAAAGGCGAGCGCGCTCGGCTACGACCAGGGAAATCTGGTCCAGGAACCACGGGTCCACACCGGTGGCCTCGTACAGGCGCTCCACCGAGATGCCGCGCCGGAGGGCGGCCTCGAGCTGGAAGGGCCGGTCCGGGGTGGCGATGGCGGCCCTTCGCACCAGTTCGTCGTCGTCCCAGTCCATCCCAGAGCGTCTCGGCGGGGTCGCAGTTCAGTCCGTGCCGGCCCCGCTCCAGCGATCGCAGACCCTTCTGGAGCGATTCGGGGAAGGTGCGGCCGATGGCCATGGCCTCACCGACCGACTGCATCCGGGTCCCAAGCACATCCGGTATGCCCGGGAACTTCTCGAACGCCCAGCGTGGGATCTTGGTCACGACGTAATCGATGGTCGGCTCGAAACAGGCGGGGGTCTCGCCGGTGATGTCGTTCTGGATCTCGTCGAGGGTGTAGCCGACCGCCAGGCGGGCTGCGATCTTGGCGATCGGGAATCCGGTGGCCTTCGAAGCGAGGGCGCTCGAGCGGCTGACCCTGGGGTTCATCTCGATGACGACCTGGTCGCCGGTCGTGGGGTGTACAGCGAACTGGATGTTCGATCCGCCCGTCTCGACTCCGATGCGGCGGATGCACGCGAAGGCGGCGTCCCGCATTCGCTGGTACTCCTCATCTGACAGCGTCTGGGCCGGGGCGACCGTGATCGAGTCGCCGGTGTGGACGCCCATGGGGTCGAAGTTCTCGATCGAGCAGATGATCACGCAGTTGTCGGCCCGGTCCCGCATGACCTCCAGCTCGTACTCCTTCCAGCCGGCGATGGAGCGCTCTATGAGGATCTCGGAGATGGGGCTGGCGCTCAGACCGGCCGAGGCCAGGTAGGCCAGGTCGTCCTGTGTCGTCGGCGATCCCGGTGCCGGCACCGCCCAGGATGTACGAGGGCCGGATGATCAACGGGTAGCCGATTCGCTCCCCCACCTCGAGGGCCTCGCCCAGGGTGTAAGCGAAGCCGGACTCCGGAACGGCCAGCCCGATCTCGGTCATCGCCTCCTTGAACCGTTCCCGGTCCTCCGCCGTGGCTATCGCCTCAGGACTGGCCCCGATCATCTCCACTCCGAGGCGAGCGAAAGTCCCTCGCTCGTGCAGGGCCATGGCCAGATTCAGGGCGGTCTGGCCTCCCAGGGTCGGAAGCACGGCGTCAGGCCGCTCCCTTTCCACGATGGCCTCGAGCACATCGGGCGTAAGCGGCTCGATGTAGGTTCGGGCCGCGAACTCGGGGTCGGTCATGATCGTGGCCGGATTGGAGTTGGCCAGTATGACCCGGTAGCCCTCATCCGACAGGACCCGGCAAGCCTGAGTTCCGGAGTAGTCGAACTCGCACGCCTGGCCGATAACGATGGGGCCGCTGCCGATTACCAGGATGCTGTGAATGTCCCCGCGCCGGGGCACTACGCGCCCCGTTCCATCAGCAAGCGGAACTCCTCGAAGAGGTAGCTGGCGTCGTGTGGACCGGGGCCGGCCTCGGGGTGGTACTGCACGCTGAAGGCCGGCAGGTCGCGGCAGGCGACGCCCTCGATGACGCCGTCGTTCAGGTTGATGTGGGTCACGTCGACCGAATCGAGCGATCCTTCGGCCACGGCATAGTTGTGATTCTGGCTGGTGATCTCGACCTGGTTGGTCGCCAGGCGGCGGACCGGATGGTTTCCGCCGTGATGGCCGAAGGGCAGCTTGTAGGTTTTGCCGCCGAGGGCGGAGGCCATCAGTTGGTGCCCCAGGCAGATACCAAAGACCGGGACCCGGCCGAGCAGGTCACGGATCGAATCGGAGGCGTAGCCCACAGCCGAGGGATCACCCGGGCCGTTGGAGAGAAAGACCCCGTCGGGCTCTCGGCTCAGCACCTCGGCCGCGGTCGTGGACGCCGGGACCACCTCGACGGTGCCCAGACGGCCCAGGTGCCGCAGTATGGCGCTCTTGATTCCGAAGTCGTAGGCGACGACCCGTAGGGGACCATCCCCCGTCGAGTAGGCCCGGCGGGTGGTGACCTCGGACGCCAGGTCGGCGCCATCCGTGCCGGGCTCCTGCAGGGCCGCCGCATGGAGGTCGGCTTGATCGAATGCCGCCGGACCGCTGACCGGTCCAAACGCCGCCGGCATCGAGCCCGCTTTCCGTATGTGCCGGGTCAGGCGTCGGGTGTCGATGCCGACGAGCCCCGGCAGCCGCTTCCTCGTGCAGGAAGTCGCCCAACGACCGCTCCGATCGCCAGCTACTCGGGCGCGGCGCCAGGTCCCTGACGATCAGGCCCCGGCAGAACGCCCGCCTGCTCTCGATTGTCAGCCGCTGCGATGCCGTAGTTGCCAATGTGGGGATAAGTGAAGCAGATGATCTGCCCGGCGTAGGACGGATCGGTCAGGACTTCCTGGTAGCCGGTCAGGGTGGTATTGAAGACCACTTCGCCCGTCGCCGGTTGCACCTCGCCTGTCTCCGCGGCCCCCTGGTCGCGGGGTCCCCACCATCCGATCGCTTCACCTTCGAAGGTCGTGCCATCGGCCAGGACCAGGAGACCCTCTACCGGGGCGCTCACCGCTGGGCTTCGCCTTCCACTACGACCGGCTCGCCCCGCAGCACCGTGTGGCGAACTCGCCCGACCAGAGCGCGGCCAGCGAAGGGTGTATTACGGCTGCGGCTGGCCAGCGCGTATGGGTCAACCACCCATTTGGCCGACGGATCGATGACACAGATGTTGGCGGGGCGGCCGACCTGGATCGGTCCCCCATGCTCGGCGGCGAGGCCGGCGATACGGGCCGGCTGCCAGGACATGAGAGCGAGCACCTTCTCGACCGGAAGGTCAAGTTCTGTGAGAGCGAGCGCCACGGCCGTCTCGAGGCCGAGCATCCCGGGCGGGGCCTCGTCGAAAGGGGCCTCTTTCGATTCCTGAGTGTGGGGAGCGTGGTCAGTCGCAATGGCGTCGATGATCCCCGTCCGCCAGAGCCGCCTTGACCGCGGCGACGTCGACGTCGCCGCGCAGAGGTGGGTTGACCTTGAACACCGGGTCGTATGAGGCCACCTCGGCGTCAGTGAGGGTGAAATGGTGCGGTGCCACCTCGGCAGTGACTTCCAGGCCCGAAGCTTTGGCCCCGCGGATCATGGCCAGCGAGCCCGCCGTGGACAAGTGCAGGAAGTGGACCCGGGCCCCGGTGAGGCGGGCCAGGGCCAGGTCGCGCATGACCATCAGCTCCTCGGCTTCGGCCGGCTGCCCGGGGATACCGAGGCGGCTCGACCACTCGCCCTCGTGCATGTGCCCCCCGCCTGCGAGCGAGGAATCTTCGCAATGCTGGGCCAGGGTGACGCCGAGCGCCGAGCTGTACTCGAGAGCCCGCCGCATCAGACGGGCGTCCTGGACGCCGGTCCCGTCGTCGGTGAAGATGGGTGACACCGAGCGCGGCCATCTCGGCCATGGGCGCCAGCTGGCGACCCTGCCGGCCGACGGTGATGGCGCCGGCGACCCGAACGTCGCAACAGGCGCCGGCCCCGAGGTCGAGGACCTGGCGGACCACGGCGGCGTTGTCTATCGCCGGGTCGGTGTTGGGCATCGCCACGACCGCCGTATAGCCGCCCAGGGCGGCGGCTCGGGCCCCGGATTCGACCGTCTCGGCCTCCTCCCGGCCCGGCTCGCGCAGGTGGGTGTGGAGATCGACCAGTCCCGGAGCCACGAGGCAGCCGCCGGCGTCGAGGATCACCGTGCCGGCCGGAACGGAGCTGACCTTGGACCCGACAGTGGAGATCACTCCGTCCTGGACCAGTACGTCGGCCAGGCGCGATCCGGTCGCGTCGACGACGGTGCCGCCGCGTGATGACGACGGCCGGAGGGTTACGCAGCGGCAAGGTCGACCCCCGATCCGAGAAGCAGGTAAAGCACTGCCATCCGGATAGCCACCCCGTTCGCGACCTGGTTCGTGATGACCGACGAAGGGAGGTCGGCTACCTCGGCGGCCACCTCCACCCCACGGTTGACCGGGCCCGGGTGCATTATCAGCGCTTCGGGCGGCAGCAGTGCGGCCCGTTCGCGGGTCAGCCCGTAGGTTGCGGTGTACTCGCGCAGGGACGGCAGGAGGGCCTCGATCATCCGCTCCTTCTGCAGCCGCAGCAGGTAGACGACGTCCAGCTTGGGCAGTACCGAGTCGAGGTCGTGGGAGACGTCGACCGGCCACCGACCAGCGAGGGCGGAAGCAGCGTGGGCGGGGCGACCAAGGTCACGTCGGCACCCAGGGCGGTGAAGGCGATGACGTCCGAGCGGGCCACCCGGCTGTGGCGCACGTCGCCGACGATGGCGATGCGCAGCCCGTCGAGCGCCGGATCCGTCGCTCAGCGGCGGGCCGCGGCCCCGCTGCTCGCTCCCGGCGGATGGTGTAGCAGTCGAGCAGGGCCTGGGTCGGGTGCTCGTGCCAGCCGTCGCCGCCGTTGATCACCGAGGGCCCGTGCAGCCAGCGGGCGACCTGCCAGGGCACCCCCGATCCTGAGTGGCGGACGACGACGGCGTCGATCCCCATGGCCTCGACCGTCTGCACCGTGTCGCGCAGGGATTCGCCCTTGTTGAGCGACGAGCGTCGATGCCGAGAAGGTCATGACGTCGGCCGAGAGCCGGCGGGCGGCCGTCTCGAAGCTGAGCCGGGTGCGGGTCGAGTCCTCGAAGAAGAGCGAGGCCACGGTCTTGCCCCGGAGCGCCGGCACCTTGGGTATGGCCCGGGAGCTGACCTCCACGAAGCTGTCCGTGAGCCGCATGCACTCCTCGATGCCCTCGGCCCGAGGTCGGCGACCGAGAGCAGGTGGCGGCCGCCGTCGGACGTCTGCCGAGGTCGCCGTCGGGGCCTGTCGCCGGTTCGGCATCGCCGTGGCGCGTCATCGCGCCGTCACATCCCCGATGACCACGCCCGCCTCGGTGGCGTCGACCATCTCGTCCCGCCGGGTCGGGAGGTTCTTGCCTACGTAGTCCGGCCGGATGGGCAGCTCCCGGTGGCCCCGGTCGACCATCACGGCCAGCTGAACCGCCTTGGCCCGGCCGTAGTCGGTGAGGGCGTTCAGGGCGGCGCGGATGGTCCGGCCCGTGAACAGCACGTCGTCCACCAGGACCACCGTCCTGCCGGTCAGATCGATAGGGATCTCGGTCGCCGCCTCGGGCAGCACCGGCCTGAGGCCGATGTCGTCGCGGTAGAAGGCGACATCCAGGGTGCCTAGAGTCAGCTCGTCGCCGGTCACCTCCCCGACCACCTGGCCCAGGCGTTGGGCGATCCAGACCCCGCCAGTTTGCAGTCCGACCAGCACCACCTCGCTGGTGAGCGGATTGCGCTCGATGATCTCGTGCGCCATGCGCCAGGTGGCCCGGCGCACGTCTTCGGCGTCCATCACCGTCGTGCGGGCAACAAAAACGCCCCCGTATGGGGGCGCCAGGGCACGCTCGCGTTTGGCCAAACTCTCCTCCTCGGTCCGTCCCGGCCTCACTGGACCGGCTTCACGGCTCGGAGGACTAGTGTAGCGAACGGGTGCGGGAGACGGCGACGGTCCCGATTCCCTTTCCGCGACGCGTTGTACCGATGGGAGCGGTAAAAGTCGTCCCGGATGGGATTTTGGGACCCAGAAGGATGAGGGAGCACTCCGGGTCAGGCGGACCGGTCCGCTCAGCGGGGTCGGCCGAGCGTAAGCGGGTAAAGCGCGCCGGACGAGCCGGACTACTCGGACGAGTCCGCCGAGCCAGGGGGAACCGGCGAGTCGAGCACTTCGGCCGAGTCCAGCACCGAGGGTGAGTCCAGCGTCCCAGCCGGCGCGCCAGCCGCTCCGCGGACGTCGGTCGCGATGGCGGCCAGAACGCCGTTGACGAAGCGGCCCGACTCGTCGGTCGAGTACTGGGTGGCCAGGTCCACCGCCTCGGAAATAATCACCGCCGTCGGAACGTCGGCGTGAGCGAGAAGCTCGTAGGTCGCCATGCGGAGCAGGGCCCGGTCGACGACCGGCATGCGGTCCATGGCCCACCCGATGGCGTGCGACGAGATCAAGGAGTCGATCCGGGCCTGCTCAGACTCCACCCCGACCACCAGACCCTCGGCGAAGGCATCCGGCTTCACGGGTAACTCCGCTAGGACCGCCCCGGGCGACACACCCTTCGACTCCGCTTCGTACAGGAGCGATAGGGCTCGCTCCCGCGCCTCCCGGCGGCCTACTGGCAGCACGCCCGGACCGAACCCCGACGCGGGCAGGCGATCAACTGCCGGCCCGGGTGAGGTACTCCCCGCTTCTCGTATCGACCTTCACCCGGTCGCCGGTGTTCACGAAGAGCGGCACCTGGATCTGCAGGCCCGTCTCGAGCACCGCCGGCTTCCTGGCCCCCGAGACCCGGTCACCCTGGACCCCGGGCTCGGTCTCGGTGACGCGTGAGCTCGACCGCGGCCGGCAGGTCGACTCCGACGATCTCGCCGTCATACATCTGCAGGACGGCCGAATCCCCCTCCTTGAGGTATTGGGCCGACGACCCGAGACTGGGCTTGGGAGCATGAAGTTGCTCGTAGTCGCTCGTGTCCATGAAGACGAAGGCGTCGCCTTCGAGGTACAGGAACTGCATCTCCCGCTTGTCGATCAGCGCTTGGTCCAGCTTCTCGTCCGCCCGGTAGGTCCGCTCGATGACCGCACCGGTGCGAACGTTCTTCAGCTTGGTGCGCACGAACGCTCCACCCTTGCCTGGTTTCACGTGCTGGAACTCCACGACCGAGAACAGGCCCTCCGGGAGGTTCAGGGACATCCCGTTCTTGAGATCGTTGGTCGAGACGGCAGGCATCAGGGCGCATCCTTCGGTGTACTGGTCAGGGGTCGGCAGCCATCGTCGGTAACCACCACGGTGTCCTCAATGCGGACCCCTCCGATGCCCGGCAAATACACTCCGGGCTCGACGGTCACGACATGGCCGACCTCAAGTGTATCGGTGGAAAAGGCCGACACAGAAGGGGCCTCGTGGATCTCCAGACCAACCCCATGCCCCGTACCGTGCACGAATCGCTCACCCCAACCCACATCCTCGATGACCGCCCGGCACGCCCGGTCGACGTCGACACAAGCCACCCCGGGTCTTACCGCGGCCACCCCGGCCGCCTGAGAGGCCAGCACCAGCTCGCACGGCCTCCTGCAACCGGGGATCACCTACGCGGTCCACCCAGAGCGTCCGGGTCATGTCCGAGCAATACCCATCGAAGAGAGCGCCGAAGTCGATCACTATGGGCTCGGTCCGTCCGATCGGGCGAGCGCCCGGCCGGTGGTGAGGCATGGCGGCGTTCGGGCCGCTGGCGACGATGGTTTCGAACGAAGGGGAGGTGGCCCCCAGGGCTCGCATCTCGAAGTCCAGAGCCCGCCCGAAGTCCGCTTCGGTAGGTCCGTCCGACAGCACCGGTCGGACTGCGGCCAGGGCTTCATCGGCTATGCGAGCGGCCTCGGCCAGCCGGTCCAGCTCACCCGGGTCCTTGACCCGCCTCAGGGCCTCCACCAGGCCGACGGTCGGCACCAGCTCGAGCCCGGCGAACCACTTGTCGGCGAACGCTTTTTGGCGGGCCCAGCTGACGTGGGCGGCTTCGAGCGCCAGCGCCCCCACGGAGCCCGGGGGGAGCACCTCCGCCGCCCGCTCGGCCTGCTCCGCGGCCGGGCTGATCTCGATGCGGGCCTCTACCGACGCCGCTCCCAGTTGCTCGGTGGCCTGGGTGGTGTAGCGACCGTCGGTCAGCAGGACAGTCTCGCCCGGGAGCACGAACAGCATCCCCGCCGACCCCGTGAAGGCCGTCAGGTAACGGATGTTAGTGAGGGACGTGACCAGCAGGGCGTCGGGCTGACCGGACTCGGCCAGGGCTTGGCGCAGCCGCGGCAACCGGTCGCTGACCGGCATGGGTGCGATCACGGTGCTTACAGTACCCGGGTGCTCGATAGAGGCTGTCGCCGGCGCCCGGCCACGGCAGGGCCCGGATCCTGCCGATGACTGCGCTCTTGATTTTGGGCGCGGTGCTCTACGGTGCCGCCATCGGGTCCTTCCTGAACGTGGTGATCTACCGGGTCCCGCTCAAGAAGTCGATATCGAAACCGCCGTCGGCTTGCCCGAAATGCGGCAACGACATCCAGTGGTACGACAACATCCCAATCGTCTCGTGGGTGCTCCTGCGGGGCCGCTGCCGGAACTGCGGCGAGCCCATCTCGGTGCGTTACCCGCTCGTCGAAGCCCTGACGGCGGCGTTGTTCGTATTGGTGGCCCTGAGGTTCGGGTGGAGCTGGACTCTCCCGGCCATGATCATCTTCGTGGCCGGTCTGGTGGCGCTGGCCTTCACCGATCTTGACCATCTGCTCTTGCCCAGAGCCATCGTGTACCCGGTGGCCGGGTTGGTCCTGGCCGCCCTCCTGATCGCGACCGTCGTGCAGGGAAGCTGGCACCGCCTGCTCGTGGCGCTGCTGTGCGCTCTGGTCGAGTTTCTTCTCCTCTTCACCATCAATTTCATCAGCCCTCGCTCCATGGGTTTCGGTGATGTCCGTTTTGGACCCCTGATAGCCCTGGCTCTGGGCTGGCTGGGCTGGATCTATGCCTTCTTCGGTTTTCTGGCCGCCAACCTGGCCGGAGCGGTCGTGGGCCTGATCCTGATCGCCGTCGGTCGCACGGGTCGCAAAACTCCCATCCCCTTCGGCGTGTTCCTGGCTCTGGGCGCCGTGGTCGCCATCGCCTTCGGCGGCCTCATCCACTACCGCGTGGCCTGAGGGCGCGCCGTCAGCCTTCAACGGAACGGAGTCCGAGCAGGTCCGCTACGGCCTCGACGGCCAACCGGTAGCCGAGCCCACCCAGTCCCGTAATGCATCCGGTCGCCACCGGCGCCACCACCGAGGTTCGCCGCCAAGCTTCCCGAGAGTCCGGATTGGACAGATGCAGTTCAATGACCGGACCGTCGAAGGCCGCCAGGGCGTCGTGCAAAGACCAGGCGTAGTGGGTTAGCGCCCCCGGGTTGATGATGATGGCGGCGGCCCGGCCCCGAGCTCCGTGGATCAACTCGACCAGGTCACCCTCGTGCTGCGACTGGTGGTGCTCGACCACCAGTCCGAACCGGCCGGCGCAGCTCGACGCCGTGGCCACGTGGTCGACCAGGGTGGAGGATCCGTAGATCTCCGGCTCTCGCTCGCCCAGCAGGTTGAGGTTCGGGCCGGACAGGAGCAGGACTGTCGTGCCGCCCTCTCCGACGGCCGTCACGGCCACGCCCCCTCGAGGGTGGCCGTTACCTCGTCTGGGGTTACGCCCACCAGCTCCAGGCCGGTCGGGCCGTCGAGCACGAAGATCAGGCCCCGGCTGCTGGCCTTCTTGTCACGGGCCATGACGGTGACCAGCTCGGCCGGGTCGAGCCCCGGTGGTGGCCGCATGGGCAGGTCGTAGGAGGAGACCACCGCCTCGTGTTCGGCCACCCGCTCGCTATCTATGCGACCCAGGCGATGGGCCAGCCGAGCTGCGAAGACCAGACCGATGGCGACGGCTTCCCCGTGCCGCAGGTCGTATCGACCGGTGGTCTCCAGGGCATGGGCGAGAGTGTGGCCGTAGTTCAGCAGAGCCCGCCGGCCCGATCCGCTCTCCCGCTCGTCCTCGGCCACGATGGCCGCCTTGCAAGCGACGCATTCGGCCACCGCGTCCTCGAGGGACAGATCTCGCAGGCGGTCCACGCCGAGGAAGGCGTACTTGGCCATCTCCCCCAGCCCGCTCCGGTACTCCCGGGGCGGCAGGGTGCCAAGGGTCTCGGTGTCACACAGCACGGCGCTGGGTTGCCAGAAGGCCCCGACCAGATTCTTGCCTTCTTTGAGGTTGACTCCGGTCTTTCCGCCTATGGCGGCGTCCACCTGCCCGAGAAGTGAGGTCGGGACGTGCACTACCCGTACCCCGCGGTGGTAGACGGCGGCGGCGAAGCCAGCCACGTCGGTCACCACTCCCCCACCTACGGCCACCACCACGTCGTTCCTGTGCAGCCCCCACCTGGCGAAGCCGCGACAGAGCTCCTCGACCGTCTCCAGGTTCTTCGCCTCTTCCCCGTCATCGATGAAAAAGGTGTGCTGCTCGATGCCACAGTCGACTTCCCACGGGATGGTCTCTTGGCTGACGACCGCAGCGCACGACGGCGCCCACGGGTATCAACTCGGCCAAGCGGTGGCGAGCGCCGCCTCCGACGACCACGGGGTAGGAGCGATCCCCGAGGTCGATTGTGAGTTCATGCATCCGAGGGTGTGCTCCGCTCTTTCAAGGCGGCGACGATCTTGTCGACGACCTGCGGCGGGGACATGCGGTCCACGTCGAAGACCAGATCGGCCAGCTCGGAATAGATCGGCGCCCTCTGTTCGTAGAGCCGAGCCATGGCTTCGGCCGGCCCGCCATCGAGCAACGGCCGTCCCGCGCCGGCGCCGACGCGGCGCACAAGGGTCGAAACATCGGCCCGGAGCCAGACGATCAAGCCGCCCCGGCGGATGAAGGCCCGGTTGTCGGGATCCAGTACCGCGCCTCCGGCGACAGACACCACGGCGGGACCCTCCGACGTGCAGGCTTCGGCCAGAACCCTCGCTTCTTCGGCCCGGAAGGCCGGCTCACCCTCGGCCTTCCATATCTCGGGCACGCTTTTGCCTGTCTGGCGCTCGATCTCGTCGTCGCTGTCCAGGTAGGGCCACCCGAGCCGATCGGCCAGAAGCTTGCCCGTGGTGCTCTTGCCGGCGCCCATCATCCCGATGAGGAGGACTCGCGAAGCGTTCTTCATGGGTTCTCGCTCGAGAGGCTGTCCAGATAGGCCCGATGGTTGCGGAGGACCTCGGTCATGGAATCGCCGCCGAACTTCCGCAAGGCCTCACTTGCTATCACGAGGGCCATCATCGTCTCGGCCACGACACCCATGGCCGGCACGGCGGTCACATCTGTGCGCTCCTTGAAGGAGACCGCTCTCCTCCTTGCTCACGACGTCGACCGTTTTCAGAACCGGTCGGTTGAGAGTCGCCAGCGGCTTCATGGAGACGCGGGCCACTACCGGCTGACCGTTGCTCATGCCGCCCTCGATCCCGCCACTCCAGTTCGTCTCGCGGCCGTACTCGTCGGCATCCTGGTCCCAGGTGATGGGGTCGTGGGCCTCGGACCCTCTTCGCCCGGCCACGTCCATGGCGTCTCCGATCTCGACTCCCTTGACGGCCTGGATACTGAGCAGAGCCTGGGCCAGGAGTCCGTCGAGGCGGCGGTCCCAGTGCACGTGGCTGCCCAAACCGACGGGCACCCCGTAGCCGATGACTTCGACCACCCCGCCCAAGGAATCTCCGATCTTGGCCGCGGCCTTGATCTCGGCCACCATCGCTCCCTCGGTCTCGGGATCGAAGCACCGGACCTGTGATTCGTCCACCTTGGGGAGGTCATCGAAACTGGGTCGACGGGCCGACTTCGACGCAACCGGTCCCATCTGGACCACGTGGCTGACGATGCCTACCCCCAGCTCGGCCAGGAAGCCCTTGGCTACCGCACCGGCTGCCACCCGGGCCGCGGTCTCCCGGGCCGAGGCCCGCTCGAGCACGTCACGGGCGTCGGTAAAGCCGTACTTCTGCATGCCCGGCAGGTCGGCGTGACCGGGCCGCGGCTTGGTAAGCGGTTTCTCGGTGGCACCGGGGGCCGGGGACATCTCCTGTTCCCATTTGGGCCACTCCGTGTTGCCGATCTCGATGGCCACCGGCGAGCCGAGGGTGCGGCCATGCCGAATGCCACCCAGGAGAGTCAGCTCGTCCTGCTCGAAACGCATGCGCGGGCCCCGGCCGAAACCGAGGCGGCGCCGGGATAGCTCCGCCTGGATCTGCTCCGCTGTCACCGCCAGGCCGGCGGGCAGGCCTTCGACCACCACGACGAGGCCCTTGCCGTGGGACTCTCCGGCGGTCAGGAAGCGGAGCACCAGGCCGAGCCTAGTGGCCGCGGCGCCGGTCCCATCGGGGCTTGGTTACGCAGGAGGGGTTGACGATTCGGGGTCAGATCCGGCCCTGAGGCGTTGTCAGCTACCGAAGGGATTGCGAGCACTCACCGGTATGCCACCGGGAACTGTGGTTGCAACCGGCTTCGCGGGTGTGGTCCCAGTCGGGCTGGGCGACTGCTCGCTCGCTGGCGCCGAGGCCGCCGGCTTGGACTTCGAGATGCCCGGAATCGAGTGGTGCAGCTCCTTGGTCCAGATAACACCGGCGGCCACCACCACCAACACGCCTACAAGGAGGAACAATCCGTATCGCTTCCAGGTGGGCAGAGGGCTCTTGGTTGCGTCAATCATCTCAGGCTCCGGTGTAGAAGATGTTTGCCGTGATCTGCGCAGTCAGCTGCGACGTGCCAGAGATGCTCAGGCTCGTCACCACCACCGTACGGGGCATGCTCGCCAGCCCGGAAAGGAACGACATGATCTGGGCGTACGAGCCGCCGGCGCTCATGGTCAGGCCGATGGATGGAGTCCCGGACGTCGACGGCGAGCTGCCCGAGGCAGTCGACGACGAGCCGCCAGAAGGAGTCGCCGCCGGTGCAGACGGGCTGACGGCCGAGAGGGTGACTCCGCTGGCGGTCGCTACCGTGTGCAGCTGGTTAAGGGTGGTGTCCAGCTGCGGGCTGCTCGGGACGGCGGCATCGAGGACAGAAAGAGCAGCCTTGTCAGCCGGGATATCTGCTTTCAGCGCGTCGAGCTGAGTAACCTGATTGCGAAGCTGGGAGACCTTGAGCTCGGCTGTGGCGTGAGCCTTGTGGGCCGCCGAGAGATCCCGGGTCTCAGGCCGGAACAGGGCGAAGTACCAGATCACCAGTACGACGACCGCTGCCGCGGCGGCAATGCCGCCAATTCGTTTCATGGACGTGTTCATTGCTTTACCGCCTCGGCTCTCGAACTCTGGGCCACCTTGGTGACGTCCGCGGTGGAGCTGAAGGTGACTTCACCCTGGTTTCCTGCGACTGTGATCCCGGTTACCCACGTTCCCTCGAGGGACTGGTCCTGAGCGAGGCCGTCCAGCCAGGCGGAGACGACCGGAAGTCCCCCGTTCCCTTTGACGCTGAAGGTCAGGGTGCCGACCCCGGGGGTGGTCGAGGAACTCGATGACGCCGAGGGATTGACGCGGGTTCCGTTGAAGCTGCTCAGCGACACGTTGGGGGGCATGACGGCCGCCAGTTGGCCGAGCAGGCGGACCCAATCGATGTCTCCCTGGAGGGTGCCGACGACGATCTGGGCCTGGGATTGCACCTTGCCATGTACGGCCGTGGCCGCTTGCAACTGGTTGACCTGCGTGGTCAGAGCTTGAACCTGGTGCTGGGCCGACCTCACCTGGTTCTGCGCCATATGAACGGTCAGAAGCTCGCCCGCTCCGACCACACCGAGAAACGCAGCCAGACCGGCGACTCCGGCAGCTGCCACGCCCATGATCTGGCGGGCCCTGCGAGCGGCCGCCACCTCCTCTGGTAAAACCGAAAGCCTGATGAGGGGTGACCCGACCGGCCATAGCGCCAGACCAACAGCTGTGGTAGCGCTCGCGGCGGCCTTTTCTATGTCATCCCGCTCCAAACCCATGTCGCCGAAGCTGACTGAAGAGAACGGATCGACCTGTAGCAGGCTGGCCTGGATGGTGCCGCCGAGGGCAGCCGCCAGGCCTTCCGTCTGTGAGGCTCCGCCGGTGATGAGGAGCCGCTCTATGGTGGCTCCTTCGGTCTGGGCCATGAAGAAGTCGACGGTTCCCCTGACGTCCTCGGCCAGATCTCTCAACTCGGCCGACATGACCTTCCGGGCCTGAGCGACTTGCTGCGTCGCTCCGGGTACGGAGCCCCGCTTGAGCCGTTCTGCGGCCGCCATCTCGAGGTGCATGGCGTTGGCGATGGTCTCAGTGACGTTGTCGCCACCGACGGTGAGACTGCGGATGAAGCGTGGCACGCCCCCCTGGCGGACCGCCACGGTCGTCAACTCAGCGCCTATAGAGACGATCACCTCCGCCGTCGACGGGTCGCTCTCCGGTGCAGGGGGTACGGCACGAATGAGAGCAAGAGGGGCGGCGTCCATGGCGACGGCATTCAGTCCGGCGCCCTTGAGGGCCGCCAGGTGGGTACGCAGAACTTCACGATGAGCGGCAACAATAAGAACGCGCATGGTCTGGCCCGGCGTAGGCTTCTGATCGCCATTGGGGCCCTTCCCGTCGTCGAGAACACTGAAGTCGAAGCTGGCCTCGTCCATGGCGATGGGAATGAGTTCCTGGGCATCGAACTTCAGCGATGAACGCAGATCTTCTGCGTTCAAGGCAGGGACCTCGGCCTGGCGGACGAACACCCGCGGACCTGAGATCCCGGTGACCACCTTCGTCCTGCTGAAGCCCCCCTCGGCCCAGAGCCGCCGGAGAGCTTCGCTCACGCCCGGTATGTTGATGATCTCGCCATCTACCACATAGC
Source organism: uncultured Acidimicrobiaceae bacterium (assembly GCA_963851245.1). GTDB lineage: Bacteria > Actinomycetota > Acidimicrobiia > Acidimicrobiales > Palsa-688 > CAWKOH01. Next base: position 586,451 of record CAWKOH010000003.1, read on the forward strand.
CGTGCGGGAGCCCGATCTGCGCATATCGGCGCAGCACCCGGCGTCCCTGGCTGGTATCTATCTCGGCGGCTCGCACGGCCGAGGACCCGATGTCCAAGCCGATGCTTATCGAATCCACGTTGTCTCTCCCGCTCCGGGTACGGTCGTCATCGACATGAGTATCGGCTCGTTGGTTGCCTTCTTTACCGAAAGTCGAGAAACCCCGGGCCACCCGTGTAGATAGCCGCAGTTGATCCCGGCCTGTACCACCGTCGCACCGACGAGGATCAGCTCGCCCGCCCACCACCAGAGCGACGTCGTGCCGTCACTGCGTGGCATGGCCCAAAATATCGCCAGCACCGGCCATACCCAATCTTGCCAACGGACCTGGCGGTAGTTGGCCATTCCCACGTAAGCCAGCAGGAAGAGTCCGGGAGCCCAGTAGTACGAGTAGTTGATGGCTTCCGAGAACGGTCGGATGAGCATTATCGAGCCGGCGGCCGCGAGGACCTCCGGTGCCCTCTTGGCCCGTCGGCAGTACCAGCCCGCCACCACCGAGAGCAATAGGCCAGTCGCTCTGCTCACCTCTGAGGTCTTGACCCCGAGCCACGTGACGTAGATGGCGGAATGGCCCTCATAGCCGCTGACCAGGTTGACGGGCGACAACAGCGCTTTGGAGGCATCGGCCCAGTCCACGCTGAGAGCGAAACCGGCCAGCAGTGCCGGTAGGGCGCAGGCAACCGCGAGGCAACGCAGCCTGCTTCCGCGAGGAGTTATGCAGACTAGGAACGGGAGGAGTGCCAACCCGGTCTGTTTGAACGAGATCGCAACCGAGAGCATAAAGGCGGCCCGGACGGAGTTGCCTCTGAGGATGTTTCGCAGAGAGTACAGAATGAAGGCCAGAGCGAGTGCGTCCTCGAAATGACCCCAGTAGTAGGCCGGCACCAAAACAACGAGGGATGCCAGTACCTGACCTAGCCACAAGCGGCGACGAACTCCGAGCTCCGCCGCCAATCTCCTCACCGCATGCAGGAAGACGATCGCGAACAACAGGCTGTAGGGTCCGGCAACCAGCCACGCACTCGGATGTGCAACTAGATACGGTGATCCTTCAACCAGCCGGTAGTGGTCTATTAGCCCACTGGCAGGCGCCATCACGATGAAGGACAGCGGTAGCGAGTAGGACAAAGTCCCTTGGTAGACGTATCCCAATGCCCCGTGCCAAACAAAGCGCCCGGCGTCGACAGCCATCCACAGGTCTCCAGGCACCATCCAGAAGTGTCCGCGTCTGAGCCATCCGTCGATAAAGAGGCTGTACGCCATAGCGATGACTCCGAAGACCAACCCGACGATTGCTGAGGAAGTCCAGCAGCGAATCGGGCTGTAAACGGGATCTGGCTCTAACCCAGAGGTAGCCCCGACCGGGCGTGCCTCGCCATATGCGTTCGCATCCATCTTTCCCGCGCTCCTCGCTGTCCGCGGCTGGGGCCCCGCTTGACGCGGGGCCCCAACTTGGATTTCTCAGGTTTGGGTGAACTGTTTAGAAGCTGGTGTAGTAGGTGTTCGTGGCGCCGCTGTCATCGGTACCGGGGGTGGTCCCAGCCGAGCCGGCGGTGGGCGCAGTCGGCGGCGGGGAACGCGGCATTCGCCGTACAGGCGCCCTTCGACTCGGCGTAGCCGGTGAAGGAGTTGGCGGGGTCATCGCTCTGGCAGGATGAAGTAGCAGTTGCCATCCTTGCCTTGAGCCTGGAGAAGGACGGCGTTGCCGCTGTCCCCGAGCGTCACTGACACCTGGTTCGGGACGGAGGTGCCGGCCGCGCCGTTGGTCCAGTTGATGCCCGACCTTCGATGCTCGACATGTCAGTGGTGGTGGAGTCGAAGGCCTGGGTGTTGGTCCACTGGGTCTGCTCGGCCGTCAGGGCGTTACGCAGGTTGGACTGGGCCGCCCGGGCGTTGGCCGAGTTGCGAGCCCCGAGGAAGGTGGGGATGGCGATGGCCAGCAGGATGGCGATGATCAGCACCACGACCATGAGTTCGATGAGGGTGAAGCCCTCTTCCTCGTCACGCTCGAGACGCTGCTTGATTGCAGTCAGCATTAGGGTTGTTGCCTTTCGGTTTGGGGTTATGGCTGCGAGCCGCTTTCGAACCCCTCACCCCCGCCCGGACAATCCGATCGAGCGATCCTGGCAGTCCGGCTGACCCTCGCCGTTCGGCGTCCGGTCCCGTGGCTTTGCGTCACCGCCTCTCGACGGTTTTGCTTTTGATCTCGAGCGCTGCTCGCACCCAAACCATCGGCGCAGACCGTGGTCACATAAGCGATTTCCGGAACTTCTGGCCCGCGGTCAGGCAAAGAAATGGGGCCCCGCTTGGCGCGGGGCCCCAACTTGGATTTCTCAGGTTTGGGTGAACTGTTTAGAAGCTGGTGTAGTAGGTGTTCGTGGCGCCGCTGTCATCGGTACCGGGGGTGGTCCCAGCCGAGCCGGCGGTGGGCGCAGTCGGCGCGGGGAACGCGGCATTCGCCGTACAGGCGCCCTTCGACTCGGCGTAGCCGGTGAAGGAGTTGGCGGGGTCATCGCTCTGGTAGATGAAGTAGCAGTTTCCATCCTTGCCTTGAGCCTGGAGCAGGACGGCGTTGCCGCGGTCGCCGAGCGTCACTGACACCTGGTTCGGGACAGAGGTGCCGGCCGCGCCGTTGGTCCACTTGATGCCGCCTTCGATGTTTGACATGTCAGTGGTGGTGGAGTCGAAGGCCTGGGTGTTGGTCCACTGCGGTCTGCTCGGCCGTCAGGGCGTTACGCAGGTTGGACTGGGCCGCCCGGGCGTTGGCCGAGTTGCGAGCCCCGAGGAAGGTGGGGATGGCGATGGCCAGCAGGATGGCGATGATCAGCACCACGACCATGAGTTCGATGAGGGTGAAGCCCTCTTCCTCGTCACGCTCGAGACGCTGCTTGATTGCAGTCAGCATTTGGGTTGTTGCCTTTCGGTTCGGGGTTATAGCTGCGAGCCGCTTTCGAACCCCTCACCCCCGCCCGGTGAACCCGATCGAGCGATCCTGGCAGCCCGGCTGACCCTCGCCGTTCGGCGTCCGGCCCCGTGGCTTTGCGTCACCGCCTCTCGACGGCTTTGCCTTTATCTCGAGCGCTGCTCGCACCAGATCCATCGGCAGCGCCCCGAAGGCGCCTGAGCGACGCTCTTAAAATTTTCTTAGATGGACACCTGATTCCCCGGGGCTTCGGACTTCTAACCCTCGGAAGGGACGCTCGTCGAGGAACTCGATGTCTGCGTGGAGCTGTCGTCCGGACCCACGGTCGTGGTCGACGATGGCACCGTTGTGCTGGTAGTCGTGCTGGTGGTCGTCGTTGAAGCCGGCGCGCTGGTCCCGCCTGCGTTCACGACCACCGGGGTGGTCTCCCCCGGCGCCGGCTTCCACCCCGGAGGCGGCTTGGGCTGCGATGGCACCGGAGGCCGGGTGGCGACCACGACCGGCTTCGCCGGCTGTGAGACCGTGGGCGGCTGGTGGGGCGGCACCGGCGTGCCCGGCGCATGGACTCGGCCGAATCCGGCCAGGTCCGACCACCAGATCGAACTGACCTGAACGACAGTGCCGGTATGGGGTGCGTTGATCATGAGCCCGTCACCGATGTAGATGCCGACATGGTGAATATCGGTGTTGCCGAAGAAAACCAGGTCTCCGGGCAGGAGCTGAGAGAGCGGCACCGGGATGGTCCAGGCGTCCTGGTCGGCCGCCACACGGGGTATCGATACACCGGCCGCCTTCCAGACGAACTGGGTCAACCCGGAGCAGTCGAAAGTGTTCGGGCCGGTGGCCCCCCACTGGTAGGGCTTGCCGAGCTCGGCGAAGGCCCATGTCAAGGCGATCGCTGTAGTTGACACCGGCGGGGCTATGGGGCTCTTCGGGTTGAACTGCAGGGAAGAGGCCGACAGGAGTTCGGCCCCCGCCTGCTGGGCCAGCGCCAGGTGGTCGGCCGCCACCTCTGTCGCCGATGAATGTGAGACCGAGGCCAGTTCGCCCTGTAACTGGCTCGCCTCGGCCTGTTCGGCCTTCAGTGCCGCATCGGCCTTCTTGGCCGCCGCGCCCGCCGCTTTGAACGCCGTCTTGGCCTTCTTCAGGGCCGACGCCTGCACCTTCTGATCCTGGAAGCGGGTGGCCAGGATCCCGTAGGGTCCGAGTGTCGACTGGGCGTAGTCGGCGGCGTAGAGGAGAGCTGCACCGGCGTTGGGGTTCACCGACAGCGAGGCGGGACCGTCCACGTAGAGGTCGATCACGGCCCCGGTGACCGCTGCGTCGGTGCTCTGGTAGGACGAAGATGCAGCATTCGCGGTTTTCAGCGCCGACTGCGCCGCGGCCTGAGCAGAGAACGCCACCCGGGCGGCTTTGGCCGCGGCCGCCGCGTCCGCGTCCATTTTGGCCTGGGTGGCTGCGATCGCCGTCGTCAGGGCCGAGGTGTCGATTCCCACCGAGCTCAGTTCAATGGCGTTCGACAGCAGCGCCTGGGGGTTCTCGCCGTCCGTGAAGTTAGGACTGACCTTCGGGATGGCCGGGAGAGTGGTCGTAGTGATGGGGGCGGCGCCGCCGGTTGCCGTCGCCGGAGCGGGTGCCGCGCCGGCGAAGGCGGGGCCGCCCAGGGCCAGGATCGCCGCTGTGGTGACAACGGCAGCGAGGACGCGCTTCGCCCCTTGCCCACCCGTCCGCGACATCGATCGAGAGTCTGACATAGGGATGGGCCCTATATCGGCGCGTCCCCGGCGGAACTGAGTCTTAGGCCCCCCTAACCGCGGCGACCAGCTTCGTCAATGAGTCTTTTGCGTCGCCGAATAGGAGAACCGTCTTCGGATCGTAGAGAAGAGCGTTGTCCACGCCGGAGAACCCCGGCCTCATGCTCCGCTTCAGGAAGACGACGTTCGCCGACCGGTCGACGTCCAGGATCGGCATGCCATACAGGGGGCTGGTCGGGTCGGCGCGGGCGGCCGGGTTCACCACGTCGTTGGCTCCGACCACGAGCGAAACGTCGGCGCCCGGGAACTTGGTGTTGGCATCGTCGAGCTCATCTAGGGCTTCGTACGGCACGTTGGCCTCGGCCAGCAGCACGTTCATGTGCCCCGGCATTCGGCCGGCGACGGGGTGGATGGCGTAGGCGACCTCCACTCCGCGACCTTCGAGGAGGCGGGCCAGTTCCACCACGGTGTGTTGAGCCTGAGCCACGGCCAAGCCGTAGCCGGGCACGATCATCACCCGGTGGGAATAGGCCAGCAGGGTGCCGATGTCGGTGGCGTCGGCCGACCGCACACCCCTGCTGGCACCGGCCACCTCCGCCGTGGACCCGGCGTTCGGCAGGCCCCCGAGGAGGATGTTCGGAAGTGACCTCCCCATGGCGTCACTCATCATCTTGGTCAGCAGAGCGCCCGAAGTTCCCACGAGAGTCCCGGCCACCACCAGGACCAGGTTGTTAAGGGCGAAACCGTCGGCTGCCACGGCCAGGCCGGTGAGAGAGTTCAGCAGCGAGATAAGCACAGGAGTGTCAGCGCCCCCTACCGGGAGGCAGATACCCACTCCGAGGGCCATGGATAGAGCGGCCAGGATGATCAGCCCGGCCAGATGGGGATCTGCGATCACCCAGGCGCCCACGGCGATGATCCCCAGCCCGAGCAGAGCATTCACGACATGCTGGCCGGGGTAGGTGATCGGCCGTCCCGTCACCACCTCTTGAAGTTTGGCGAAGGCAACCATGCTGCCGGCGAATGAGGTGGCTCCAATCGCCAGGCCCAGTGTGATCTCCAGGACGTGGAGGGCAGACGGATGCCCGGGTTGGGCCCGGAGGAAGGTCACAATCGAGACCAGGGCGGCCGCCGCCCCGCCCACCCCGTTGAAGACGGCTACGAGCTGAGGGATAGCAGTCATGCGGACCAGACGGGCCGTCGGGACGGCGATGGCTAGTCCTACCACCATGCCAATCGGGATTATCCCGTGGGGCCCGGCGTGGCTGTCGACCGCTGTCAAGCCGATGGCGACGACCATGCCTCCTATCCCGATCAGATTCCCCCATCTGGCCCGCCGCGGCGAGCTCAACGCCTTCAGGGCCACGATGAAGCACACCGTCGACACCAGATACCCCGCAACCAGGGCGTTGTTAGAGAGGGTGGCGGCGATCACGCGTCGCCGGCTGCTGGCTTCTCGCCGTCAGATTTCGGAGTTCTGTCCCGCCCTTTGAACATTTCCAGCATGCGGTCCGTCACGACGACGCCGCCCACGATGTTCACCGTCGCCAGTATCACCGCAGCCAGCGCCAGGCCCACCTGCAGGGCTCCGTGGGCCTCGTCGGCGATCAGCATGGCTCCCACCAGGATGATCCCGTGGATGGCGTTGCTGCCGGACATCAGCGGAGTGTGAAGGATGCTGGGAACCTTCGAGATGACCTCGTAGCCGAGGAAAGCAGCCAGCACGAAGATCACCAGCAAGCTGAGATCGCCGGTTATCACCTGCCACCCCTCCCGGTCATCACTTCCGAAGCAGCGACCCTCACTGCTCCTCCCTCGGTCACACAGGTGGCGGCGACGATGTCGTCTTCGAAGTCGGGCCGGATCTCGCCGTCCCGGACCAGGAGCTTCAGCAGGTTGGTCACGTTGCGGGCGTAGAGGGCGCTGGCCGAGGCCGGCACCTCCGAGGCCAAATCCCCGGCTCCGATGATGACCACCCCGCCCCGCTCCACCTCGGACCCATCGACGGTCAGCTCGCAGTTCCCCCCGGATGGGGCCGCCAGGTCCACGATGACGGAACCCGGTCTCATGGACTCCACCATGGCGGCCGTTATCAGGCGGGGAGCCGGGCGTCCGGGGACCGCGGCGGTGGTGATGACCACATCGGCGCCGGCTACGGCACCGGCGATCAGCTCCTGCTGGCGGGCGGCGAACTCATCGCTCTGTTCCGCGGCGTAACCTCCCTCCCCTGACGCCGCCACCAGGGGCAGCTCGATGGCCCGAGCGCCGAGGCTGCGGATCTCCTCGGCGGCCTCCGGTCGAACGTCGTACGCACTGACGGCGGCGCCCAGACGGCGAGCGGTGGCGATGGCCTGGAGCCCGGCGACACCGGCTCCCAGCACCAGGACCCGGGCCGGCGGCACCGTCCCGGCCGCGGTCATCATCATGGGCAGGACCCGGGGCGAGCGTTCTGCTGCCACGACGGCGGCCTGGTAGCCGGCCAGGCTGGCTTGCGAGCTGAGGGCATCGACCGCTTGGGCCCGGCTGGTCCGCGGTACCAGGTTGAACGAGAACGCCGTGATGCGCCGGTCCCGCAGCCGCTCGACGACGTCCTCGCTCCACGCCGGAGGGAGGAAGCTGACCAGCGCCGAGCCCTCCGGGAAGGTGTCGACCCGGTCAGCGCTGGGTGGCCCGATCATCACCACGAGATCGGCGCCGGAGAGAGCCGGGCCCGAACCGGGCACCACCCGGCCACCCGCGTCCACGAAGCCCTCGTCGGTGAATCCCGCTCCGATCCCTGCTCCCTGTTCCACCACCACCTCGATTCCGAGGGGCTCGAGCCTGGGTATCTCGGCGGGCACGATAGAGACACGTCGTTCGCGCCCGGTGACTTCGCTGGGAACGTATAGGACTGTCACGGCGCTGACATCCTGCCACGGACGGTAGTCCGTGGCAGGTAGCCCGCCGGCTGGCTTGCGATCAGCTGTTGTTGTTGACCAGCTTGATGATGTCGAACATCGGCAGGTACAGGGATATCACCATGGAGCCCACCGCTCCGCCCAGAACGACTATGAGCAAGGGCTCCAGAAGCGAGGTCAGCGTGTCGACGGTTCGCTGTACTTCTTCCTCGAAGAAAGCGGCCACTTTGAGAAGGAGGCTGTCGAGAGCACCGGTCTCCTCGCCCACCGCCATCATCTGGGTGACCATCGGGGGGAATACGGGATGCTGTTCAAGGGGCTTGGTCAGCGGCTCGCCCCTCTTGGCCCCGTCGGAGATGGCGTGGACGCCGTCGGCGACTACCGCGTTCGAAACAGAATCAGCGGTGATCTCGAGCGACTCGAGGACCGGGACACCGGAGCTGAGCAAGGTCGACAGCGTCGATGCGAAGCGGGCCATGGCGGTCTTGCGGACCAGCCCTCCGATGATCGGCATCCGCAGAAGTACACGGTCCCGGGTGGCCTTGCCGGCCGCGGTCCGGACCCAGCGTCGATAGCCGAAGATCAGACCGATGGCCCCGAGGATCAAGAGCGGCATGGCGTGCACCATGATGTTCGAAACAGTTATCAGCACCTGGGTGGCCGGGGGGAGCTTCCCGCCCAGTTCGGCATACATCTTCTTGAATATGGGAACGATGAAGAGGAGCATCGCCGCCAGGATGCAGAGAACAAGCGAAAGGACCACTATCGGGTAGGTGAGGGCGGAGCGGATCTTGCCCCGGAGCTCGACCTGCTTCTCGATCGTGGTGGCCAGATCCGACAGCGTCTTGTCCAGGTTTCCGCTTGTCTCACCGGCCCGAATCATGGAGATGTACAGCCGGTTGAACTGCTTCGGGTGGCGGGAGAGAGCCTGTGAAAGAGACGACCCGGACTCGATGTCGTTGCGGATCTGATCGATGACTCCGGCGAAGTAGTGGTTGCTCGTCTGCACCGAGAGGATCGAAAGGCTGCGCATGAGAGTGAGGCCGGAGCTGATCATGGTGGCGAACTGCCGGCTGAAGACGGCGATCTCCTTCAGCTTGACCCGGTTGCTGAAGCCGGGAATGGCAATATCCCGCTTCATCCCGGGGCCCGCCTTCTTGTCGATGCTGATGGGCACGTAGCCCATCTGCCGCAGCTTGTTGGCGACCAGGGCGGTGTTGTCGGCGTCAAGGGAGCCGGAGTGGACCTTGCCGTCCCGGTCGCGGACCTTGTAGGCGTAGGTAGTAGGCATCAGCGGGCTCCCACGACGAGTCGGCGGAGATCGTCCTCGTGGTGGCACCGCTCGAGGGCCACGTCCATGGTGATGGCGTTCGACCTGACCAGCTGGGCCAGGGACTGGTCCATGGTCTGCATGCCGTACTTACCGCCGCCCTGCATGGCGCTGTAGATCTGGTGGACCTTGCCTTCCCGAACCAGGTTGCGGACTGCGGGGGTGACCATCAGCACTTCGGCGGCCACGGCCCGGCCCCGGCCACCCGCTCGGGGCAGGAGCTGCTGGGTGACTACAGCCTGGAGAGCCGCTGCCAGCTGCACCCGGATCTGCTGCTGCTGGTGGGCCGGGAACACGTCGATCACCCGGTCGATGGACTGGGGGGCGTCCTGGGTGTGGAGGGTCCCGAACACGAGGTGACCGGTCTCGGCTGCCGTCAGGGCCGTCGAGATGGTCTCGAGGTCGCGGATTTCACCGACGAGGATCACATCCGGGTCCTGACGGAGGACGTGCTTGAGGGCTTCGGAGAAGCTCTTGGTGTCCTCGCCGACCTCCCGCTGGTTGACCACGCAGCGCTTGTGGGTGTGGACGAACTCGATGGGGTCCTCCACGGTCATGATGTGGGAGGCGTGGGTGGTGTTGACGATGTCGACGAGTGACGCCAGGGTGGTTGACTTACCGGAACCGGTCGGGCCGGTCACGAGGACCAGGCCCCTGGGAAGGTGGGCCAGGTCCCCCACCACGGCGGGGATGCCCAGCTTGTCCAGCGGCACGATCTTGAAAGGTATGGCACGGAGCACGGCGCCGACCGAGTCGCGCTGCAGGAACACGTTCAACCGGAAGCGGCCCACACCGGGGACGCTGTGAGACGTGTCGAGCTCGAGGGCCGCCTCGAACTTCTCCCGCTGCCGCTGGGTCAGGATGGCGTAGACCATGCGCCGAATCTCCGAGGGATTGAGGGGCTCGTACCCGTCCATGGGGCGGAGGTGGCCGTCGACCCGGATGCATGGCGGCAGGCCCGCACTCATGTGAAGGTCGGATGCACCCAGCTCCACCATCTCCACCAGCAGGGCGTTCAGGTGGACCTCGGTGATCGGAGGTACCTCCCGCTCGGCCTCGGCTGCCGGCGCGGCCTTCGGAGCGTCGTCCACGCCGTAGAGCACCTCGATGGCGAGGGACACGTCGGATGCCGCTGCCAGTATCGGGACGACGGTCCAGCCGGTCTCCTGGGCGATCTGGTCCACCGAGGCTTGATCGGTGGGGTTCTCCATGGCCACGATCAGCTCGTTGCCGTTCATCCCGACGGCCACGGCCCGGGACCTCTGGCACAGGGCGACCGGGAGCATGCCGCCGAGGATGGCCGGGATGGGATCGGCGTCGGGGTCCCACATTCGGATCCCGAGCTGGTCGGCCACTGCAGCCACCAGATCCCGTTCGGCGACCATGCCCTCCGATGAGAGAAGCTTCGCCAGCGGCACACCCGTTTCCGCTTCCGCGGCTAGAGCCCGCTCCAATTCGTCCCGGGACAAGACCTTCCTGGCTACCAGGAACTCCCCCACTGACCGCGATGTCGGCACCATGAGTGTGCTTTCGGAAGAAAGTGGTCCGGGCTGTAGCGGTTCAGGCGATGACCCGGAGGATCTCTTCCAGCGAGGTCACACCTTTGGCCACTTCGATCAGTCCGGCGTTGCGCAGCGTGAGCATTCCCTGTCCGATAGCGGTCTTCCGGATATCCTCGGAGTGGCCCCGTTCCACAATCAGGCGCTCAACTTCCTCGGACACCTCTAGGACCTCGTGGATGGCGAAACGGCCGTAGTACCCGGTGCCCCCGCAGGCCCCGCAGCCCTTGGCCTTGAAGATGTGGAAATCAGGTTCCATCCCGCCCAAGCGCTCGAAATCCCAGCCGACCTGCGTGAGCTCGGCCATCTCTGGCTTGTAGGCGGCGTGGCACCGGGTGCAAAGCTTTCGGGCCAGCCGTTGGGCCACGATGCAGTCGATGGCGCTGCCGACCAGGAATGGTTCTACCCCCATCTCTATGAGCCGGCTCGGAGTGGACGCGGCGTCATTGGTGTGGAGAGTCGTCAGGACCAGGTGGCCGGTCAGGGCCGCCTCGATAGCGATCGTTGCCGTTTCCCGGTCGCGGATCTCGCCCACTAGCACGATGTCCGGGTCGGACCGCAGGATGCTGCGGAGGGCGGCCGCGAAGGTCAAGCCCGCCTTGGGGTTGGTCTGCATCTGATTGATCCCCGGCAGCTGGTATTCGACCGGGTCCTCGACCGTGATGACGTTCTTGGCCTCACTGTTCAGGATGTTCAGAGTGGCGTAGAGGGTCGTCGACTTACCCGAACCGGTCGGGCCGGTCACCAGGATGGTCCCATAGGCCTTCCGGTACGAACGTTCGTAGCTGACCATGTTCTCGGGCAGGAAGCCCAGGTCGGATAGCCGCAGGAGCGCAGTCGACTTGTCGAGCACTCGCATGACCACCTTCTCGCCATGCACCGTAGGCAGCGTGGCCACCCGGAGGTCGACGTCGCGGCCGTTGATCACGGTGTTGATGCGGCCGTCCTGCGGTATGCGGCGCTCGGCGATGTTGATGTCGGCCATGACTTTGAGCCGGCTCACGATGCCCGACTGGATGTTCTTCGGTGGGCGCATCACTTCGTGGAGGACGCCGTCGATCCGGTACCTGACCCGGACGTCTCGCTCACCGGGCTCGACGTGGATGTCCGACGCCCGGTCGGCTATGGCCTGGCTGATCAGCAGATTGACCAGCTTGACGATCGGCGACTCCTCGTTGACCTCCCGCACGCTGGACAGGTCGGTCTCGGACTCGAAGGTGCTGGACGCCTCGGCCGAAACGTTTTCGGCGTCGGACATCATGCGGTGGTGCTTGCCTATGGCCTCGACGATCGATTGTTTGGTCGCCACCGCAATGCGCAGATCAGCTCCGGTGACAGTCCGGATGTCGTCGACCGCGAAGACGTTCGACGGGTCGGCCATGGCCACGATGAGCCGGCCTTCGATCCACCCAATAGGCAGGGCGAGGTATCGCCGGGCCAGCGAGTCGCTGACCAGCCGGGCGGCGGCGGCGTCGATCGGATACTCGCTGAGGTCGACGTATTCGAGTTTCAGGTGGGACGCCAGCGTGGACACCAGGTCGGACTCGGTCACCAGGTCGTCCTCGATCAGGACCCTGGTGAGTCCGTGGCCCCTCTCGGAGCGGGCAGCCAGAGCCCGCTCGAGCGCCTCCTCGGTCAGGAGGCCCCCGGCGACGAGAAGCGCTCCTAAGCGCTCATCGTCACTCGGCCCGGTGATGCCCGTGCCCACCACTGCAGTCGGCGCGGTCACGGTCGGAAAGCGCTAGTTACGAACCGAGGACAGGAACTTCAGGAGCAGACCACGGTTCATCGGCTCCTCAGCGGGTTCCGCCTCCGGCTCATCTTCGGATTGCTGATCGTGCTGCCCTTGCTCGTCGCCCGCGGCGTCGGCATCCACGGCAGCATGGTGCTCCGCCTGACCGTTTTCGGCCGAACCGTTTTCGGCCGGTCCGTCGGTGCGGAGCGGGAACCCGAAGTCGGCTAGCTGGTAGCCCTCCGCCGGGCTAGCCGGGGGGGCAGCTACGTCCGAGTCGTACCCGGAGCCGGGGTGAAAGGCGGCACCGGCGTCCTGGACGCTTGCTGCAACCGGGTCCGAAGACTTCTCGTCGTCGGGCCAGGCGATCACGTCCTTGCCGTCCTCCCGCTGCCAGCCGCCCATCTGCTCCAGCTCCGTCGACGTCCACGGGCCTCGGTCCATCAGGCCGTCGACCGGCTCGCCGACGGGCGCCGCAGCGGGCTCCTCGAACTTGGGAGACAGCTCGGCCAGCAGGGCCCTCATGGCCTCCCGGCCGTCCGAGGCCGGCTCCTCGGAGATGTCGGCGGGGGCGTCTCCGTCCACCGCCCCCACCTCCGAAACGGCATCGGAGTCGGCGTCCCCATACGCTTCCACGTAGGGCGCCAGTTGCTCAGCCGACTCGACAGAGGGCTCATCGTAGGCTTCGACCGCGTGGTACTCATCGACGGCCGGCAGATCGGCCTCGACCGCGTCGACGGCCGCTTCGACCACCGGCTCGGCCGCGACTACGGCCGGCTCATACTCGACTGCGTGGTCCTCGAGTGCGTCTTCCTCGGCTGCGTGGTTCTCGACCCCGTCTTCCTCGACCGTTGAATGATCAGCCTCGCAGCCAACGCCGGCTTCCGTCTCCTCGACTTCTCCCACCACTGGGCTGACCGGCACCACTGGGCTGACCGGCTCGGAGACCTCGACCAGGGAAGCGTCGACCAGGCCCTTCAAGGCCTTGCAGCCGTCGAACTCGGGCAGGCCACGGGTGTCGAGGACGTGTTGCACCGGGTGTCCCTCGCCCACCGCCACCAGCAGCGACCACTGAAAACGGTCCAGCACGACCTCGTCGCGCGGCGCCTCGTCCACCAGCTTGACGTGGTGCTCGAGCGATGGAACGACGCTCACGATGTCGACCCACTCGGCCAGGCGGGCCTGCGCCGTCTCCAGCGCCGGGCGCACGTCCTGAGCGCCCCCGTCGGGCACTCCGGCGCCGTCGTCCACAGAGGCGTCCGAATCGAAGGAGAACTCACCGCTGTCGATCCGCAGCAACTGGAACAGGGCGTCGGCCGGGTCCGGGCTGGACCCCACTGCAAACCCGGAAAGCAGACCGGCGTCGAACCACAGCCGGCCGCCTTCACGCGTCCCGCTGACGCGCAGCTCACCGCTCTTCCGCGTGTCGGCCAGCAGATGCAGGACCTCCGGGAGTGCGATTGTCTCTAGTGAACCTTTGAGTGACACGGGAACCTCCGATACCAGTGGTGCAAATGTCTATCGGCATCTCGTGAGAGAACTGAAGACCGCAAGCGCGGCGGGCCCGACCCGGTCTGCTCTCGCCACTGATGCCATGCCAATCACCCCCACACGCCGTCTCCGAAAAGCTAGCCGACCGAGTGGGCCAAGGTCGCCAGCGCTGCCGCCGACATGATGTCCAGGGGCGCCGGCCGCCCGGACCACATCTCGATCTGGCGGGCAGCCTGGTGGATCAGCATTCCGAGCCCGTTCCCGGTTGCGACATCGCGCTCGCGTGCTGCGATCAACAGCGGAGTGCGGACGGGGGAGTAGATGAGGTCGGCCACGAACCGGCAGGACGCCAGCCAGTCCGGATCGATCCCGAAAGGGAGACCGTCGCCCGGGGCCATCCCGACCGGGGTGGCGTTAACCACCAGGTCGGAGGAGGCGACCACCGATTCCAGGTCGGCTGGGATCGCGGCCGATCCGGATCGCCCCGCCAGCCCGGCACACGCCTCGGCTCCCTCCGGGTTGCGCCCTACGACCACAATTGGGCCGGCGTGGGCCTCCGCCAGGGCCAGGGTGACGGAGCGGGCCGCGCCACCGGTACCCAGTACCAGCGCCCGGCACCCGGCGGGGTCGAAGCCCTCGTCCCCGCGGAGGCTGTCGATGAAGCCCGGCCCGTCCGTGCTGTCCCCGACCAGTTCCCCATCGGACGCCCTGGACCAGCTCACCGTGTTGACGACCCCCAGCCGGGCCGCGCTCGGAGTCAGGCGGTCGACGGCAGTGGCGGCCGACTGCTTGTGGGGCATGGTCACCGACAGGCCGGCCAGGCCAAGGGTCCGCATGGCCTCGACGGCGGCCGCCCCGCTGCCGGCGGCTACCGGGAACGCCACGTACACCCAGTCGAGGCCCAGGGCGGCGTAGGCGGCGTTGTGCAGCGCCGGAGACAGCGAATGGCGGATCGGATCGCCTATCACCCCGGCGACCTTTGTTGTGGCGGCCGCGGCTAGTCGCAGGCGCCTATCCTCACGCACTCTTGCTTTACCGGTGCGAACGCCGCCGAGGTGGCGGCGAAACCTAGCTCGCCGTCGGCCTTGACCACCGCGAAGTACAGGTAGCCGGTCGTGGGCGGGTTGGCGGCGGCCTCCAGGGAGGGCAAGCCGGGATTGGCGATCGGGGTCGGAGGCAGGCCCTTGTGGATCCTGGTGTTGTAGGGACCGGGATCATCGGCGATCTGAGCGCCGGTCGGCTGGAGGTCGGGGTTGTTCAGCCTCAGGTAATAGGCCTCGGTCGCATCTATGCCGAGGGCCATGCCCGCCTTGAGGCGGTTGTAGATGACGCTCGCAACCGGGCCGCGGTCACCCGTCAACTTGGCCTCTCGCTCGACCATCGACGCCACCGTGACCAGGGCGTAGGGCGTCTCGCCCAGCTTGGCCGCGGCCGCCGGGAGATTGATGGCCTGGGCCCGCTGGTTGAATGCTTGGACCATCTGCTGGACGATGTCGATCTCCGTCTCACCCTGCTGGACCTGATAGGTCGCCGGGAAGAGCAGGCCTTCGAGGTTGTTGGTTCCGGTGGGCTCATAGGCGCTCCTGACGGTGCCGTCGGTGGCCGCCGCCAAAAACTTCTGGGCCGACAGATGAAAGCCCGGCAGGGCGGCCACGGCCGTGGCCATCTGCCCGACGGTGAAGCCCTCGGGTATCACGAGCTTGTCGACGATCGGTATGGGTCCGTTCTCGAGCGCCGATATGGCCGACTGATAGGACGAGTTCTTGGGCAGCTGGTAGGTACCCGGATAGAGGGCGCTGGTCCCCTTCACCCGCACATACAGGCTGAAGAGGCCGGCGTCGTGGATGACGCCGGCCCGGCTCAAGATGTGGGCGATGTTGGACTTCGATGCCCCCGCGGGTATGACGACGGTGACGTTCGGTCCATGATGGCCCCCCGGGTTGATCTGACGCTCCGCCCAGAAGAGGCCAATACCTCCTATCACGAGGAGCAGGGCGACCAGCAGGGCCAGTATCTTCAGGACCCGTTTCGCGGTCCGGCCCGACCGCTGGCCCGGCTGGGGCGGCTTGGAGCCATAGGCCTCGGGCCGGAAGGCATCCTGGTAGGGACGAGGAGCGAAGGAGTCGGGCACAAACCCGTCTGGCCGGTTGGCGCGAGCGAAGTCGGACTCCTCGCCTTCGGCCCGATCGCCCCAACCGTTGCCCCATCCCGACACGGGGGTCTCTCTCATATCGCTCAAAGGTGGGCCCCTTGCTCGGACCGACGGCGGTCAACCCATGATTGCAGGAGTACGGCCGCCGCGGACTGATCTATGACGCCACGCTGGTCACGGGCCTTGCGCCCCGACGCTCTCAGGCCCCGGGAGGCGGCAACGGTGGTCAACCTCTCGTCCACGGTGTCGACCTCCACTCCTATGACGGCTTGAATCTGGGCCACCTCCTCGAGCGCGGCTCGAGCCGCCGGTCCAGTCGCGCCCGACATCGACAGCGGTAGCCCCACCACCACGCCGACCGCGTCGAACTCCGCCACCAGACCGGCAATGGCGCGGTGGTCTGCGCCCTGATCACCGGATCGGGCCAGAAACTCCACCCCTGTCGCCACGGTTTGCTGGGAATCGGTCACGGCCACCCCGATACGCGCCGAACCCAGATCGAGCCCGATTACCCGGCCTCTCGGGATCATTCGGAAAGAGTCCGGCGGATCTGATCCAGAGCCTCGTCCAGCCGGCCGGCGTCGCGGCCGCCGGCCATTGCTTGCTCCGGGTTCTTACCCCCGCCTCCGCCGCCGACGGTGCGGGCCGCCTCCGCTATCAGCTCGGGGGCGGTGGGGGTGGCGCCCCTGGCTACCAGGGCCACCAGAGAGGCCTTCGTTCCGTCCGGACTTCCGCCCAGCACCACCGTCTTCAGGTTCCCCGCGGTCCGGGCCTGGGCGGCCAGTTCCCTGAGCTGCTCGGGAGCGAGCCCGTTGACCCGGGCGACCAGGTGCCCGTCGACGGCCCCTTCGACCAGCGAGCGGGCCCGATCGGCGAGCGCGGACTGCTCGGACGCCCTCAGGCGCGCTTCGAGTTCGCGATAGTCCGCCAACCTCCTCTCGAGCGCCGTGCCGACTTCGTCGGGCCGGGACCGCAAGAGGGTGGCCACTTCGCCGAGCTGGCGTTCGGCTTCCCGTAGACGGCTGAGGGTGGCCGTGCCGGTCGTGGCTTCGATCCGCCTCAGGTTCGAACCAATCGAACCTTCGGATATGACTTCGAGGGGCCCGATCTGGCCCAAGCGGGCGACATGGGTGCCGCCGCACAACTCGATCGAATCGGACCCCGCCCGCACCACCCGGACCTCGTCACCGTACTTGTCCTCGAAGAAGGCGATGGCGCCGGCCGTGTCGGCGTTCTGCTTGCTCATCACGGAGACATATACGTCCTCGTCGGCGAGGACCCTGGCATTCACCAGGTCCTCTATACGGGCGATCTCGTCGGGGGTCACCGGGCTGTAATGGGTGAAGTCGAACCGGAGCCGGTCCGGTGCGACCAGCGAACCTTGCTGCTTGACGTGGTCGCCGAGCACGGTCCGTAGGGCCCAGTGGAGAAGGTGGGTGCCCGTATGATTGCGCCTGATAGCGGCCCGCCGCTCGGCGTCGATCATGGCCGTGGCGGTCTGACCGACCCGGATCTCTCCCTCCTCGAGGGTCGCAGTGTGGCGGATCAGGCCAGGCAGGGCGTAGGTGGTGTCGACGACCCACGCTGATCCGGTGTCGGTTTCGATCAGCCCGGTATCGCCGATCTGGCCGCCCCCCTCGGCGTAGAAGGGGGTGGTGTCGAGGAATATCTCGAGCTGGCCGTCTCCGGAGTCCACGACCTCCACGACCGTCCCGGTGGCGGTGTTGTCGGTGTAACCCACGAACTGCGTGGCTCCCCGTTCCTCCAGCAGGGCCCGGTACGTGTCGAGGAGATCTCCGGTGTCACCGGTCTGACTCTTTGCTCCCGATTTCGACTGCTCGCGCTGCCGCTGCATGGCCCGGTCGAAGCCCGCTTCGTCGACGAGTGCCTTCCGCTCGGCCGCGATCTCCCGTGTCAGCTCGATAGGGAACCCGTGTGTGTCGTGCAGCCGGAAGGCCACGTCGCCGGAGACGGTCGTGGTCCCACCGGCCAGTTCGGACTCCAGCATGGTCAGGCCGGAGCGAAGGGTGGCCCGGAAGCGGGCCTCCTCGCGACCCGCCACGTCCGACACGAAATCAGCGGTCCGGTGCAACTCCGGGTAGGCCTCACCCATGACCTCGATCGAGGCCCGGACCAGTGACGGCGTCACCGGCCGTTCCACCCCCAACGCGAAGGCCTGGCGCACGGCCCGGCGGATGAGGCGGCGCAGGACATAGCCGCGGTCCTCGTTGCTCGGGAATACCCCGTCGGATATCAGGAACGTCATGGACCGGGCGTGGTCGGCGAGAATCCGTAAGGCCACGTTTACTTCTTCGTCGCGGCCATAGCTCTGCCCGGTCAGGCGTTCCGCCTCCGCAATCACCGGCCGGATCACATCGGTTTCCCACACCGAGGGGACGTCCTGGAGGACCATCAGGATGCGCTCCAGCCCGGCACCGGTGTCGATGTTGGGCTTGGGCAGCGGCAACAGGATGCCGTCGGACTGGCGGTCGTACTGCATGAACACGAGATTCCAGAGCTCTACGAAGCGCTCCTCGCCTCCTCCCCCCGCCGGACCTCCCTCAGGTCCCCAGTCCGGGCCCCGGTCGAAGTAGATCTCGGAGCAGGGCCCGCACGGGCCGGTGTCGCCCATCTCCCAGAAGTTGTCGTCATCCATGCGCTGGATGCGCGCCGGGGGAACGCCGATGACGTCGCCCCAGATGTCGGCCGCCTCGTCGTCGTCCCTGTAGACGCTGACCCACAACCGGTCGCCGTCCAGCTTGAACGTGCTGGTAAGCAGCTCCCAGGCCAGCGGTATGGCCCGGTCCTTGAAGTAGTCGCCGAAGCTGAAGTTGCCCAGCATCTCGAAAAAGGTGAGGTGCCTGGTGGTTCGCCCGATCAGGTCGATGTCATCGTGCTTGCCCCGAATCCTCACGCACTTCTGGATGCTCGTGGCCCGGGGGTACGGTGGCCGGTCCTCGCTGAGGAAATACGGTATGAATTGGTTCATACCCGCGTTTGTGAACAGCGGGGCGCGGGGGTCGTGCGGGATCAGCCCGGCCGAGGCCACGGCGCTGTGGTCGTGGTCGACGAAATACTGCGTGAAGGCGCGGCGGACCGCGTTGGCATCCATGCTGCCTACCAGGTTAGGGGCTGGTCGGGGCTTGGCCCTCTCGCCCCGACGTCCCCGCCCGTAGCTCGGCCTCCCGCTCCCGCATGGCCACCCGACCCTCCCGAAGAGCCGCCCGGACCTGCCCGGGCCAGTCCTTCGCCTTTGTGACCGCCATGCTCCCCACTCCCGACGGGCCATACCTGGCCATGACCAGTTTGACCTTGCGTTGCGCCCACAGGGAGGTCCCGACGCCCAGGGCCATCCCCGCGCCCACCCACCTGACCCGCTTCAGCACCTCTACCCGGCTCTCCGCAACTTCCGGCCGACCCGGGCCGTCCCGGCGCCAAGCGCCATCACCTTGATCAAAGGGGTGGACAAGGCGGTGTGCGCCAGCTTGGTCGCCGATTCGACCGTCTCGCTGATCGCCTCTGCCGACCCGATGAGGTCGTCAACCCGGTCGAGCTCGCCGCGAGCCCGGGCGATGGTCGCTTCCGCGTCACTGATTACTGCAGAAGCGTGGTCGCCCAGCTCGTCCGCCAGCGCCTGCAGATCCCGAGCACTTCGTCGCAACGACAGGGCCGCGCCCAGGAGAACCGCCACCGCCAGCGTCGCGATGGCGGTGACGATGACGGCAAGTACCGCGGATCCGTCGATCGTGGCGATCAAGGCCCGTCAGCCTACTCGGAGCCGCGATCCCGTTCTTGGAGCCAGCGGGCGATCCGGTCCGGCTCGGCCCCGTGTTTCGAGGGCCGGTAATAGGTCCGTCCTTCGAGGTGTTCGGGCCGGTACTGCTGTTCGACCCAGCCTCGGTCGTCGGCGTGTGGATACTGGTAGCCCTTCCCGTGGCCCAGGCGGGCAGCCCCCCGGTAGCTGGCGTCGCGCAGATGCGGCGGCACCAGGCCGGCCGGAAGATCGGCCACATCGGCCTGCGCCGCCCCCAGGGCAGCAACGACGCTGTTGGACTTCGGGGCGCTGGCCAGGTGGATGACGGCCTGGGCCAGGTTGAGCTGAGCCTCGGGCAGGCCTACGAACTCGATCGCCCGGGCGGCGGCGTCGGCGATCAACAGGGACGTGGGGTCGGCCATCCCGATGTCCTCGCTGGCCAGGATGACCAGACGACGAGCGATGAAGCGGGCGTCCTCGCCGGCCGCCAGCATGCGGCTCAACCAGTACAGGCCGGCGTCCACGTCGGATCCGCGCATGGACTTGATGAAGGCACTGATGACGTCGTAGTGGTCGTCCTCCTCGTAGCGCACAGCCCGGGCGTTGCGGGCCGCCTCCACGTCGGCCTCCGATACCGTCGGGCCGCCCGAGATGGCCATGGCCACCTCCA
Organism: uncultured Acidimicrobiaceae bacterium; assembly: GCA_963851245.1. Lineage (GTDB taxonomy): Bacteria > Actinomycetota > Acidimicrobiia > Acidimicrobiales > Palsa-688 > CAWKOH01. The sequence continues at coordinate 606,752 of CAWKOH010000003.1, forward strand.
GGGTGGTGAGGGCGGCTCGGGCGTCGCCGTCGACCAACCGGACCAGGGTCGCTATCGCGTCCGGCTCGGCCGACCCCCCCTCGCGCTCCAGGGCTCGTTCGAGGATGGTGGTCATCTCGCTGTCGGTGAGGGGTTCCAGGCGAAAAAGACTCGACCTGCTCAGCAGCGGGGCGTTTACCGAAAAGAACGGGTTCTCCGTGGTGGCCCCGATCAGGACGAGGGTCCCGTCCTCAACGGACGGGAGCAGGGCATCCTGCTGCGCCCGGTTGAAGCGATGGACCTCGTCCAGGAAGAAGATCGTCCCCCGGCCCTGCTCGCCGAGCAACCGGCGAGCGGCCGCGACGGTGTCCCTGACGTCCTTCACGCCGGCGGTGACCGCCGACATGGGCACGAACGCCTTCTCGGTGGCACCGGCGATCACTTGGGCCAGCGTGGTCTTGCCCGTGCCGGGCGGACCCCACAGGATGACCGACGACAAGCGGTCGGCATCGATTAGTGCCCGTAAGGGCCTTCCCGGGGCCAGGAGATGGGATTGCCCGACCATCTCGTCGAGCGTCTTCGGGCGCATGCGAGCGGCCAGGGGAGCCTGGGCCGCCAGGCGCTCGTTCAGGCCGGAGGTGAACAGGTCGTCGTCGGTCACGCCAGTCGGTTCTGCACCTCTTCCACGATGTCGTCGACCGCGACCTCCTTCTGGGGATCGTCGGAGCCCAGATCCTTGATGCCCACAGTGCCGCGGGCCAGCTCGTCCGGGCCGACCACCAGAGCTAAACGGGCGCCGCTGCGGTCGGCCGCCTTGAACTGGGCTTTAGGCGAACGGGCGTCGAAAGCCCGGTCGGCGCGGATGCCGGCGTGGCGCAGGCGGGCGGTCAGGTCGCGGGCGGCGTTCCCTCCGGCGAAGTCCACGACGAAGGCGTCGAGGCCGCGCCCGCCCGACAAACGGCCCAAATGTCCTTCCGCTTCGACGGCCAGAAGGGTGCGGTCGACTCCCAGAGCGAAGCCGACACCCGGGGTTGGCGGCCCACCCATGGCCTCCACGAGACCGTCGTAGCGGCCGCCACCGCCGATGCCGTTCTGGGCCGATTTGAGAGCCCGGCCGGCGTATTCGAAGGTGGTCCGGGTGTAATAGTCGAGTCCCCGCACCAGAGTGGTGTCGATCGTGTAGGGGACCCGGAGGGCGTCGAGGCCGGCGCGGACACGGCTGAAGTGGGCGGCGCAGTCATCACAGAGATGATCAAGCTGCTTGGGCGCCCCTTCCACGATGTGGCGGCAGGCCGGCTTCTTGCAGTCGAGCACCCGTAGCGGGTTCTCCTCCAGACGGGCCTGGTGCTCGTCGCACAGCTCAGCCCGATGACCTTGCAGGTATGCGAGGAGCAGAGCCCGATAGGCGGGCCGGCAGGTCCCGTCGCCGAGCGAGTTCAAAAGCAGCTCGACTTGAGTGACTCCTACGGCGGCATAGAACTCCCATCCGAGAGCCACCACCTCCACGTCGAGGTCGGCATCGGCGCTGCCGATGGCCTCGATCCCCACCTGCCGGAACTCGCGGTAGCGGCCATTCTGGGGCCTCTCGTACCGGAAGTTGGAGCCGGCGTACCAGGACTTCCACGGCACCGGCGGCCGATGCTCGATGAAGGCCCGAACGACCGAGGCGGTGACCTCCGGGCGCAAGGCCACGTGGCGGCCGCCCTTGTCCACGAAGTCGTACATCTCTTTGCGGACCACGTCGGTAGACGCCCCCACCCTTTGGAACACGGCCAGGTCCTCGAAGGTCGGCGTGATGATGAGGCCGTACCCGGCCCCTTCCACCACCCGGGCAAAGGTGGCCACCAGACCCTCCCAGGGGGCGGAGTCGGCCGGCAACACGTCGAATGTCCCGGGGGGGTGGCGCAGCTCGGACACGACTCGCCAGATTACCGGTGGCCGGCGCTCTGGCCATTTGAGTAAAGGGCCGGGGCGGGCGCGGCGAGCGCCTTCGTCGGCCCGGAGAGCAACGACTCCGGCTCTTTGCCGCTCCCGTCCCGACCGACACTCACGCTGGTGACTGGCTCACCACCGCCGGCTCACGTCTGGGTGCCAGTTCGGCGTCCCGGTGCCAATCCCGGCCCAAACGGCGGCGAATCGGCACCGAGAAGACGGTGTGGCACCGAGAGCGAGAGCAGTTGAACTCGAACAAGCCACTCGTTAAGCAGCCATAGGCCTGGCAGATCGAATGGGCCGTCCGTTGATCCTTTGATCCGGACGGACCCAGGCGATCTGGTAGGCCCTACCCCCCGCGGTTGGGCAGAACCCGGTAGGCGTCGTACACGCTGTCGATGCGCTTGAGGGCAGAAAGCAGCGAGTCGAGGTGGGTGGGGTCGGCCAGCTCGAATTCGAAGCGCATGCGGCTGACCCGGTCCGGGCCGGTGATCGAGTCGCTGCGCAGGATGTTGAGATGGTTGTCGGAGATGACCTTCCAGACGTCGACGCCGAGCCGGGTGCGGTCCAGGGCCTTCAGCTCGACGGCGGCCACAAAGCTCCCTGTGCTCTCCCTGTCCCACTCGACTTCGATCATGCGGCCCACCTCGCCGGCGGAGAGGGCGGCCGCGTTGGCACAGTCGGCCCGGTGGACGCTCACGCCCCGGCCGCGTGTGACGAAACCCACGATCTCGTCGCCGGGCACAGGTGTGCAGCACTTGGAGAGCCGAACCATCAGGTCGTCGAGGCCCTCCACGTGGACTCCGACCCGGTGCCGGCTGGGCCGCCTCGGCTGACGGGCCGTGCTCGGGATCTGCTCCTCGTGTTCGCCGCCCCGCAGCTCCCTCGCCACCCGCTGAGCGATCGACTGAGCCGACACGTGACTCTCGCCGACGGCGGCGTAGAGGGCGTCGAGATCGGCATAGTTGAGCGCTTCGGCCACACCCAGCAGGACCTGAGATCCAGCCAGCTTCTGAACCGGCAGCCCTTCCTTGCGGAGCGCCTTGGTCAGCTCCTCCCGGCCCGTGTCGATGGCGTCTTCGCGCCGCTCCCGACTGAACCATTGCCTGATCTTGTTGCGGGCCCGCGGGCTCACCACGATCTTGAGCCAGTCCCGGCTGGGGCCGGCCGACGGCACCTTGGACGTGAAGATCTCGACGGTGTCGCCCGAGGTCAGTTGGGAGTCGAGCGGTACCAGCCTTCCGTTAACTCTGGCACCGATGCAGCGGTGGCCGACCTCAGTGTGGATGGCGTAGGCGAAATCGATCGGTATCGAATGAACCGGCAGTGATATGACGTCACCCTTGGGAGTGAAGACGTACACCTCGTCGGTGTCGAGATCCAGCTTGAGGGTTTCGAGGAACTCGGCCGGATCGGTGCTGTCCGCCGACCAATCGACGATCCGCTGCAGCCAGGCCACGTCGGCCGACGACTGCTCCTTGTAACCCCAGTGGGCGGCGATGCCCCACTCGGCCCGGTTGTGCATCTCGTTGGTCCGGATCTGCACCTCGAGGGGTTTGCCCTGGGGGCCCACGACGGTGGTGTGAAGGGATTGGTACAGGTTGAACTTCGGGGTGTTCACGTAGTCCTTGAACCGGCCCGGTACCGGCGCCCAGGCACCGTGGATGGCGCCCAGCGCGGCCCAGCAGTCCTTCACGGAGTCCACCAGGATCCGGATGCCGACGAGGTCGTAGATCTCGTCGAACTCTTTGCCCTTCACAACCATCTTCTCGTAGATCGAGTAGAGGTGCTTGGGGCGGCCGGTGACCTGGGCTTCAATACGGGCCGCGGCCAGGCGATCGTAGACCTCCCCGATGACCTGGGTCAGGTAGATGTCCCGTTCGGGCGCCCGGGTGGCGACCATCTGCTCGATCTCGGCGTAGCGCCGTGGGTGCAAGGCGGCGAAGGCCAGATCCTCCAGCTGCCACTTGATGTCCTGAATGCCGAAGCGGTGGGCCAGCGGGGCGTAGATGTCCAGCGTTTCCTGGGCGCTGCGCTTCTGCTTCCACTCGGGCATGGCGGCGATGGTCTGCATGTTGTGCAGGCGGTCGGCCAGTTTGATGATCAGGACCCGCGGGTCCTTGGCCATGGCAACCAGCATCTTGCGCATGGTGGCGGCCTGTTGAGCCTGCCGGGAGTCGAATCGGACCCGGTCGAGCTTCGTAACCCCGTCGACGATCGACGCCACATCGGAGCCGAAGTCCGTCTCTATCTCGTCGAGACCGAAGCCGGTGTCCTCGACGGCGTCGTGCAGGAGGGCGGCCGCGATGGTCACGTCGTCGAGCCCGAGGCCGGCCAGGATGGTGGCCACCGCCAGGGGGTGTGAGATGTAGGCCTCCCCTGAGTTCCGCGACTGGCCCTCGTGCGCCTTCGCGGCCGTTTCGTAAGCGCGCACGATGAGAGCGGTCGGATCCTTGGGGTGGCGGGCGCGGAAGGCGCTGAGAAGGGGCTGAAGGGCATCCGCGGTCTGAACCTGGCGCCGCCAGGGCAGCACCCTCTCAACCGTGGCCACGGCTCGAGTTCGGTTCGCCACGTCCGACCGGTTCGGCACTACCTGCTCCTACTCATATCTGAGTAGTGAAACGGTATCGAGGCCGATGAGCTTCCCCCGCCCGCCGAGGAAGGCCAGTTCGACTATGCAGCCGAAACCGGCCGGCTTGGCGCCCAAGCGGCGAACCAGGCGGGCGGTAGCCGACGCCGTGCCTCCAGTGGCAAGGACGTCGTCGATGATCAAGGCGTTCTCGCCCTCCGAGAGGGCGTCCTGATGAATCTCCAGGTAGTCGGCCCCGTACTCGAGCTCGTAGGCCTCGGAGTGAACCAGCCAGGGCAGCTTCGCCGCCTTGCGAACGGGAACGAAGCCCGCCCCGAGCCGGACGGCGACCGGCGCGGCGATGATGAAGCCACGGGCCTCAACCCCCAGCACCTTGTCGACGGGGCGATCCTGAAATGCCTTGGACAGGGCGTCCACACACTCGGCCAGGCCGGCCGCGTCCGCCAGCAGCGGGGTCAGATCCTTGAACACCACTCCAGGCCGCGGGAAGTCCGGTATATCCCGGATCAGGTCCTTGAGCCAACCGGAGGCGTCCTCCATACCTCCAAGGTACAGGTGCGCCGCGGTCGCTTCGCGCATCGACGCCCTGATCACCGCCGGAGTTAGCGACGCCGGCCCTTCTTGCGAGGGCGGGGCGGCGGTCTGTTGCCCGACCGGGGAGGGACGGGTGTCCGCAACGGGATGGATCCCTCGCTGTCACTCGCACCGTTGGCGGTCGAATCGGCACCGTAGGGTTGCTCGTCGGGGAGGGCGGCCGCCGGCTCGGGGATTCGCTCGTCCTCCGGGAAGCTGGTGGCCTGGGTGGCGGGGGCAGCCCCCGCGGGGACGAGGGACCCGCTCAGATCGCTGGCCGCCGCGGCAGCCGGGGTAAGGCGGCGAACGGAGCCGGTTGCATTCGCCAGCCGGCGCCGGATCTCGGCATAGCGGGGCTCGCGCTCTTTGAGAAGCGCAAGCACGGGCGAGGCGATGAACAATGACGAGTAGGCGCCGGTGGTGAGGCCGATGAAAAGGGCCAGGCCGAAGTCCTGGAGCGCGCTGGCGCCCAGGATCCAGGCGCCCACGACCAGGATGGACAGGATCGGCAGGATCGCCACCAGAGAAGTGTTCAACGACCGGGCCAGGACCTGGTTGACGGACAGGTTCACGGTGTCGGAGTACGTCAGCCGGTTCGTGGACGCCAATCCCCGGGTGTTCTCCTGGATCCGGTCGAAAACCACGATGGTGTCGTAGAGCGAGTAGCCGAGGACGGTCAGGAAGGCAATCACCGTGTCCGGGCTGACCTGGAAGCCCGACAGGGAGTAGATACCGATCGTTATGAGGATGTCGTGAATCAGCGCCACCAGGGCGGCGACCGCCATCTTCCCCTCGAAGCGCAACCAGATGTAGCCGGAGACGACGACCAGGAAGACGATGACCGCCTTGATGGCTTTGTCGGTGATGTTGGCGCCCCAGGAGGGACCGATGTCGTTCAGCTGGACTTCGTTCGAGGAGACACCTGCCATCTTGGCCAGGGCGTCGGTGACCTTCTGCACCTGGGTCGTGTCGCCGGTGAACTTGGCGGCCGCCTCGACCTTCACGGTGCGCTGGTGGGTCTCGGTGTTGGTCAGGATCTCGATCGTCGACTGATCGAAGCCCGGCACGGCCGCCCCCACGACGCTGCGGACGTGGGCGACCGAGGCGTTCGAGGGCACCTCCCACACCGTGCCGCCCCGGAAGTCGATCGAGAAGTTGAGCCCACGAGTGCTCAGCGAGATGAGCCCGACCAGGATGACGACCGCCGAGATGGCGAACCACTGCTTCCACCTGCCGACAAAATCGAAGGACGTCTCGCCCCGGAACAGCCGCATGAAGGCATTGGGGCGGCGGGCCACCTCAGGCCTCCCTGGTCGCGGCCTTGCCTCCAAGGCCGCGATCGATCCCGAACACCGGGTTGTCGACGAAGCCCCGGCGCCGGCCGATCAGGATCACGGCCGGTCTGATGAAGAACCAGGCGACGAACACGTCCAGCAGCGTGGACAGGCCCAGGGTAAAGGCGAAGCCGCGGACGTCGCCCACCGTGAAGAGGTAGAGGATGAGAGCGGCCAGGAACGAGACCAGGTCGGCGGTCAGAACTGTTCTGAAGGCGCGCGAGAAGCTTCGTTCCACCGATTGACGCACGGTGCGGCCCGCCCGCACCTCGTCTTTGAGACGTTCGAAGAACACGATGTAAGAGTCGACGGTTATACCGATCGACACGATGATGCCTGTCACCCCGGCGAGGGTGAGGGTCAGGTTGCTGCTCTGACTGAGCTGGGCCAGGATGGCATATAGCAGTGCCCCCCCGATCCCGAGGCCGACCAGCACCACCAGGGCCAGGGCCCGGTAGTACGCCAGCATGTAGATCATGACGACGATGATCCCGCCGATGCCGGCGAGGAGGCCGGCCCGCAACGAGTCCTTGCCGATGGTGGCCGACACTGTCTGGACCGACTGAGGAACGAAACGCACGGGAAGGGACCCGTACTTGAGGACCAGGGCCAGATCACCGGCCTGTTTGGAACTGAACGGAGCTGAGCTCGAGCCGCTGATCACGGCAGTGCCGTGGAAGCTGGAGGCCTGGATCGTGGGCGCCGACTGCACCACCCCGTCGAGCTCAATGGCCTCCATGCTCGAATACGGAGGGTTGCTCGGGTCCGACGCGTAGTTCGGGTACCTCTGGGAGGCGATGTTGTCGAACTGCTCGGCGCCTTTGCCGGTGAAGGTCACCTGCACCTCGTAGCCGCCGCCTGCCGTCGGGGCGATGACCGAGGTGTTGGACACCACGTCGCCCTTCATGTCGGCCGGGCCCAGTACGTACCGGACCGAGTGGTCGTAGTACGGCAGGATCACATAGCTATCGGCGGTGTCGGCCGACACCTGCGTGGTGGGCAGTTCGGCCGCGGTAGAGGAACTGCAGGCGCTCTGGGCCTCGGCTTCGGTGAGCCCACTACCCGTACCCGTGTTGCCAGGAGTCGTGGTGGTCGAGGTCGAGGAGGCCGCCGGCAGGTGGTAAGCGGTCAACGTGGCGTTCGGCACGTTCCCGCGCAAAGCGGACTTGGTAGTAGGACTGGTCTGGGGGACGGTGGTGCTGGGCGTCGTAGTGTTGTTCGGAATGACGCAGATCACCGGCCGGAAGTAAAGGGTGGCGGTCTGGCCCAGCAGGGCCAGGGCCGCGGACGAGTCCTTGATACCGGGCAGGTTGATCACCACATCGCGGCCCTGCCGGGATACATCCGAGTTGCCGACCCCGAGACCGTTGACCCGGTTCTCGATGATGTTGACGGCCTCTTGGAGCTCCGAGTTGGTGGCTGTCCCTTGCGGCTGCAGCACTACTGACACCCCGCCGCGAAGGTCGAGGCCCAGGAGGATCGAGTGGCCGGACGCGATGGTCGCGGTCAGAGCGACCGCGGCCAGGACGATGATGCCCACCAGAGACCAGACAAGCCCGCGTCGCATGGATCAGGCGTCACCGGCCGGCGGAAGGTTCTGGTCCTCTTCGCCGCGTTTGGGTGGGCTGAGATCCGCATCTGTGGGCGGCGCGGAGTTGCCGTCGGAATTCGTGGAGGCGTTCCAGCCATCACTGGATGCCGCCGAGCCAGGAATGTCCCCTTTCGGCGCGTCCGGGTGCCGGCTCAGGGAGCGGGTAAGGATGGTCAGGACCACCCCTGGGGCCACCTCCACCTCGGCCTGGTTGGCGTCGAGTCCGACGATCCGGCCGTGGATGCCTCCCGCCGTCACGACGGGATCACCGACTGAGAGCTGGCGGTTGGTCGTCTGCTGCTGCTTCATCCTCTGCTGGCGGGGCCGGATGAAAAAGAAGTAGCCCGCCGCGAATACGAGAATGAGGATCAGCAGCGGCCATTCAGAGGAGCTTTTCGACTTCTTGCTGCCACTGGTGGTGGTGCTGGTCGACGCCGCGAGTAAGTGGTAGACGGTGTGCATTTGGGGAGGGGGCGCCCACCTCTCAAAGTGGGCCTAGCAACATTAGCGGAGCGGGTCGGGGTTCCACCCTGCAGAAACCTGAAAAGTAAGTTGGGAAAGGGAACCGATTTTTATGGCCTCGCGTATCCTTTCGAAGAGGTCAAGCATCCACGATAGGTTGTGGATAGTCAGCAGCCGGCCAGCGGTCGGTTCGCCGACGCTGAGCAGGTGCCGGAGGTAGCCGCGGGTGAAGCGGGCGCACACCCGGCAGCCACAGGCGTCATCGAGGGGGCCGTCGTGACTGGCCTGTCCGGCGGCTCGCACCGACAGCCGGCCCCTCGAGGTGAGAGCGTTTCCGTGCCGGGCCAGGCGGGTCGGCAGCACGCAGTCGAACATGTCGATCCCCAGGGCCACCGCCTCGAGGATCGAGACCGGGTCGCCGACGCCCATCAGGTATCGAGGCCGGTCCGAAGGCAGCTCGGCGACCGCGGCGGCCAGGGCGGGGAGCATCTCGTGGCGCGGCTCCCCGACGGACAGCCCTCCGACGGCGTACCCGTCGAATCCGAGCTCGACCAATTCGGCCGCACACCTGGCCCGCAGGTCGGGCGAGATCCCGCCCTGGACGATGCCGAACAGGGACTGATCCGCCTTGGTGTGGGCGGCCCGGGCCCGGCCCGCCCAATCCAGGGTCCGAGCCGCGGCGAGCTGGACCTGTTGCTCTGTCGCCGGCAGACCGCAGCAGACGTCCAGCGCCATCTGTATGTCAGGGCCCATCTCCTCCTGGGCGTGGACGGCCTGCTCCGGTGTCAGGCGGTGGGTGGATCCGTCGTAGACGGAGCGGAAGGTGACCCCGTCGTCGTCGACCCGGCCGTCCAGTGAGAAAACCTGATAACCGCCCGAGTCGGTCAGGATCAGGCCGTCCCAACCCATGAACCGATGAATGCCGCCGAGGCTCTTCACCAACTCGACCCCGGGCCGGAGCATCAAGTGATAGGTGTTGGCCAGGACCAATTGCGGGCCGAGCGGGTCGAGATCGGCGGCGTCCAATAGACGAACGGCGCCCCTCGTGCCTACCGGCATGAAGCAGGGCGTGGTGAAGGTGCCCCGGGCCATCGAAACCAGACCGGCCCGGGCCTGACCCTCGACGGCTTCCAGGTCGAGTCGGGCCGGGTTCACGCGACGGTCACCCTTTGCTCACCTCTGGAACGCGGGCGGCACACCAGCATGGCGTCCCCGAAGGAAAGGAACCGGTAACCGGACCGCAGGGCCGTTTCGTACAAGGTCCGCCACCGCGGCCCGCAAAACGACTCCAGCATCAGCAGGAGCGTCGAGCGGGGCATGTGGAAGTTCGTCATAAGCGCGTCGACCACGCCGAAAGGGAAGTCCCCCCGGATGAAGAGGTCCGATTCCCCCTGGAGCGCACCGGTGGTGCCGGCCGTCTCCAGAGCGCGCACCGTCGTCGTGCCGACGGCCACTACACGGCGGGCCGACCGACAGGCGTCCCACGTTTCCGCCGGCACCCGGTAGCGCTCGACGTGCATGCGGTGATCCTCAGCCTTGGCCGCCACTACGGGCTTGAAGGTGGCCAATCCGACGGCGAGGTCCACCCCGCACACGCGGACCTCCCGGGCCCGGCAACGGGACAGCACGTCCTCGGTCAGGTGGAGCCCGGCGGTCGGGGCCGCTACCGAACCCGGGCGATCGGCATAGACCGTCTGGTAGCGAGACGGATCGGCGAGCGGGACGTTTATGTACGGCGGTAGCGCGATAGTCCCGCAGGAGTCGACGACGGCGACCGGGTCGACCAGGAAGCGAACCCGGCGCCGGCCCTCGGCCAGGCGCTCCCCCACCTCCAGGAGAGCGGGCGCATCCGGCGCGGCGGCGAGAAGGGTCCCGGCGGGTAGGCGCCGGCCGGGCCGCACCAGGGCCGTCCATACCTGGGGGCTCCCTACGTCCTCCTCCAGCAGGAGCACCTCGGCCGCGCCCCTGTCGCCTTGAACAAGTGGAGCCGGGCCGGAAACACCCGGGAGGTGTTGACCACGAGCACGTCTCCCGGGCCGAGCAGACCGGGCAGGTCCCTGACGTAACGGTGCACGACAGTCCCGCCGGGGTCGGAGGCGTCCAGCAGGCGAGCGGCGTCCCGCGGTTCAACCGGTCGCTGGGCGATCGCAGCGTCGGGCAGCTCGTAGGTCGGAACTTCCACCGCCGTGACGGTTTAGCCGATCGGCGCTCAGAATAGGCTCGGGTCAGCGTCGCCCGCAGCCGGGCTCCCCGGTGCCGGCGCGTCGAGGCCGAGATGCTGCCAGGCTGCGGGCATTGCCACCCGACCCCGGGGCGTCCTCATCAGCAGTCCCAGCTGGAGCAGGAACGGCTCGTACACGTCCTCGATCGTGTCGGTCTCCTCGCCCACGCTGACGGCCAGGGTGGACAGCCCCACCGGACCGCCCCCGAACCGCGAGCAAATGGCGTCCAGGATGGCCCGGTCCACCTTGTCCAGGCCCAGTTCGTCGACTCCGAAAAGTTCGAGGCCCTGCCGGGCGACGCCCCGGTCCACGGTGCCGTCGCCGCGCACCTCGGCGAAGTCACGGACCCTCTTCAACAGGCGGTTGGCGATCCGCGGCGTCCCCCGCGCTCGGCGGGCGATCTCCGCCGCGCCGGCCTGGTCGACCTTGACGTCCAGGATGGACGCCGACCGGCGGATGATGGCATCCAGGTCACCGGGCTCGTAGTAGTCGAGGCGGGCGACGAAGCCGAAGCGGTCCCGTAGCGGACCGGTGATGAGGCCGGTCCGGGTGGTGGCCCCGACCAGGGTGAAGCGGGGCAGATCGAGTCGGATGGTGCGGGCGCTTGGGCCCTTCCCGAGCACGATGTCGAGCTGGAAGTCCTCCATGGCCGGGTAGAGGATCTCTTCGACGGCCCGGCCGAGGCGGTGGATCTCGTCCACGAAGAGGACGTCACCCTCGGCCAGGTTGGTCAAGATGGCGGCCAGGTCGCCGGCGCGGACCAGGGCCGGGCCGGACGTGACCCGGAAGCCGGCCTGCATCTCGTTGGCGACAATGCCCGCCAGGCTGGTCTTGCCCAGGCCGGGCGGCCCGGCGAAGAGCAGGTGATCCGCCGGCTGCTGCCGGCGCCGGGCGGCCTCCAGCATTATCTCAAGATGCTCCTTGAGCTGGGCCTGACCGACGAATTCGGCCAGCCGCCGCGGTCGCAGCGTCACTTCTTCGGCCGACTCGACCGGGTCGGCGGTGGCCGCCACGGACCGGCCCATGCCCTCCTCTCGCACCCGGCCGGCCTCCCTACCTGACCGCGGCCATCTCGCGCAGAGCAAGGCGCAGCTGATCCTCTACGGTGCCCTCGGCCGGCAATCGGGCCAGGGCCAAGCGGATCTCGTCGGCCCCGTAGCCCAGGCTGGCCAAGGCCGTGCGGACCTCGGTTCTGGTGGCGGCCGCCTCTCCGGTGGCGGCGCCGTTCGAGCTCCCGGCTGGCCCGGACACGAGGCGCAGGTCGGCGTCGTCGAGGTCCAGGCTCAGCCTTGACTTGAGCTCCATGAGCAGGCGGGTGGCCGTCTTTTTGCCGATTCCGGGCACCAGCATCAAGGCGTCGGCGTCGTCACTTTCGACCGCACGCTGCAGGGCCGCGGGCGAGTGCACCGACAGCATGGCCAGCGCCACAGCCGGTCCGACGCCGTGGGCACCGATCAGCTCCTCGAAGCAGCTTCTTTCCTCCCGGGTCGGAAAGCCGTAAAGGACGATGGCGTCCTCGCGTACGTGGGTGTGGACGTGCAGGAAGGCGGCGCTGCCGGGCGGCCCGAGCTGACTGATGGCACCGGAGGGCACGACCACGCGGTAGCCGACCCCGCCGACTTCGAGAAGCACCTCTGCGGCCTGGCCCGCCCGGGTGACCCGGTCCAGGACGACCCCGCGCAGGGAGCCGATCACGCCCGCGCCTCCACGAGGGCGTTGCGCAGCCCGCAACCGGTCAAATGACAGACCGCCAGGGCCAGGGCGTCGGCCCGGTCGGCGGGGCTGGGCGGGGTATCCAGCCCGAGGAGGACCTGGACCATGGCCTGCACCTGGCGCTTGGTGGCCGCTCCGTATCCGGCCACCGCCAGCTTGACCTCGTTAGGGCTGTACTCGGCGACCGAGCAGCCGGCTTGGGCCGCCACCACCAGCGCCAGCCCGCTGGCCTGGCCGACAGACATAGCGGTACGGGCGTTGACCTGGAAGAGGACTCGCTCGACCACGATCACGTCCGGCTGCAGATCGGCGAGCAGGTCGCAGAGGTCGACCCACAGGCTGCTCAGCCGCTCGCTTATGGGCTGATCGGCCGGCGTGGTCAAATGGCCGTAGGCCACCGCCTCCAGTCGGCCCCGATCGCTGCGGACGGCGCCGTAGCCGCACCGGGAAAGGCCCGGGTCGATCCCGAGGGCGAACACTCGTTCGACGCTAGCAGGACGGCCGGATCGGTTGGTGGACCGGTTCAGGCCTCGACCAATTCGAGGATGGAGTCGGGGATGTCGAAGTTGGCGTACACGTTCTGCACGTCGTCGTGCTCCTCGAGCAGGTCGATGAGGTGCAGGACCTTCTTGGCGTCGGATTCCTTGTCCAGCGGCACAGTGTTCGACGCCAGCATGGTGACCTCGGCCGACTCGACCGCGATATCCGCATCCTCGATGGCGGCCTTGACCGCAGGCTCATCGCTCGGGGGGGTCGTGACCTGCCAGTGGTCGCCGGCGTCGGTGATGTCCTCCGCACCCGCGTCGAGAGCGGAGAGCATGAGGTCGTCCTCAGTCACCTCGGTCCCCCCTTTGCCCCCTGATTTCGAAATGAGCAGCACGCCTTTACGGTCGAACTGCCAGGAGACGGCGCCGGGCTCGGCCATGGACCCGCCGTTTTTGGAGAAGACGGCCCGGATGTCGGAGCCGGTGCGGTTCCTGTTGTCAGTAAGGCACTCGACGATGACCGCCACCCCGCTCGGAGCGTATCCCTCGTAAGAGACCTGTTCGTACCGCACCCCCTCGAGCTCGCCGGTCCCCCTCTTGATGGCCCTCTCAATCGTATCGAGGGGCACCGATGCCTCCCTCGCCTTCTGGAACATGGTGCGCAGGGTGGGGTTGGAATCGGGGTCCCCGCCTCCCTCTCGTGCTGCCACTTCGACCTGGCGGATCAGCTTGGCGAAGAGCTTGCCCCGGGCTTTGTCGGCCGCGCCCTTCTTGTGCTTGATCGTCGCCCATTTGCTGTGCCCTGACATACCGTGCTCTACCTCCTCCGTACTACGACCGGGATGCGCTCGGGCTGCCGGCCGCGGCGCTCTTCAGGAACTGTTCGTGCAGCCGGGAGTCCCCGGACAATTCGGGATGGAACGCCGCCACCAGGATCGGCCCCTGCCGGCAGAGCACGGGCCGGGGCCGGCCTTCGGCGTCAGTGACGGTCGCCAGCACCTCCACCTCTGGTCCCACCCGCTCGACCACCGGAGCCCGGATGAAGACGGCGTGGAACCCGTTCGCCAACCCCTCGACCTCGAGGTCCGCCTCAAAGGAGTCGACCTGACGTCCGAAGGCATTGCGGCGGACGTCGATGTCGATGGCGCCCAGAGCCCGCTGATCGGGCCGACCGTCGACGATCCGGGTGCCGAGCAGGATCATGCCGGCGCAGGTCCCGAAAGCCGGCATCCCCTCACGTAACCGCTCGTTGAGCGGCTCGGTCAAGCCGGAGGAGTCGAGGAGGAGCGACATAGTGGTGGACTCGCCACCCGGAAGCACGAGCATGTCGACGCCCTCCAGGTCGGACGGGGTCCGCACCTCGACGGGGATGATTCCCAGTCCGGTTAGGGCCTGACAGTGCTCCCTAACGGCGCCTTGTAGGGCCAGAACCCCGACCGGGCGCGGACCCGGACGGCCCGAACTGGAGGCGCCGTAACCGTCCGCGATGCGCACCTGGAGGGATCCTTTCCATAGAAATCACTCTACCCTCGGGCCCCGCTACCAGCCTCGATCGGAGAGGCGAACTTCCACCTGGCTCGACTCCTCGCCTCGCATGGCGTCGCCGAGCCCCCTACTCACCTTGGCCACGATCTGAGCGTCGCGATAGTGGGTCGTCGCTTCGACGATGGCGCGGGCGAAGCGAGGTGGGTCGGAACTCTTGAAGATCCCGCTCCCCACGAAGCAGGCCTCGGCGCCGAGCTGCATGACCAGGGCGGCATCAGCCGGGGTGGCGATGCCGCCGGCGCAGAACAACGGAACCGGCAGCTGGCCCGTCTCGGCCAGCTCCTGGACCAGGCCCACCGGGGCCTGCAGCTGCTTGGCCCACTGATAGATCTCCGCCGAGTCGGCCTGGGTGATCTTGCGGATGTCCCCGGTGATGGACCGCAGGTGGCGCACGGCCTCCTTGATGTCTCCGGTGCCCGCCTCGCCCTTAGATCGGATCATGGCTGCGCCCTCGGATATCCGGCGCAGGGCTTCACCGAGGTTGGTCGCCCCGCACACGAAGGGAACAGTGAAAGCCCACTTGTCGATGTGGTGGAGCTCGTCGGCGGGGGTCAGCACCTCGCTTTCGTCGATGTAGTCGACACCGAGCGACTCGAGGACCTGAGCCTCGCCGAAGTGCCCGATGCGAGCCTTGGCCATCACCGGGATAGTGACCTGAGCCTTGATGCCCTCGATCAGGGCCGGGTCGCTCATCCGGGCCACACCCCCCTGGCGGCGGATGTCGGCCGGCACTCGCTCCAGAGCCATGACCGATACGGCTCCGGAGTCCTCGGCGATCTTGGCCTGCTCGGGCGTGACCACGTCCATGATCACGCCGCCGCGGAGCATCTCGGCCAGGCCGCGCTTGACCAGGTCGGTGCCGGTGCGACGGGGGGTTTCAGAGGCTGCCATACAACCAGTGTACGGCCCCGGTCCGGACCGACCCGGCGCCATTTCGCAGGCTGTCAGGGGGTTACGGCGGGCACGTTGCCTACGGGAACGAGCTCGATCCAGGTTTTTCCGGGGGTCAACTGGACGGGGCCGCCGGTGACGTTCTGGTAGGTAGCCACTGTGGTCAGACCGGGACGGGTCCAGGTCCCCCGGAGGATCTTGCCGTCACTCAGGAACCAGGCCTGGCCGGTCCCGGTGAGCACTCCCTCGGGTATCGGAGTCGGAGGCACGCCCTCTCCTACCGCCATCCCTGAGGTCACGTAGCTGATGAACAGGACAACAACGTTGGTCGCGACAATCGGATGACCGGCCGCGTCGACGTCCGTGGTCCCGTTTTGGCTTCTAACCCAGCCGCCCGCACTGGCGCTGTACTGCCAGTAAACGGACGCGTCGGGGAAGTGGATGGCGATACTGGCGGCCGGTCCCGCGGCAGGTCCGCCGAACTGACTCCCGCTCGGCACGTACGCGAACAACGGCGCCGGCGCTGTCTTCGTCTTCGATAGATGGGCCAGAGACAGCACATTCGAGTAAAGGTTGTCCGGCGCCACATTGGGGCCGGCTCGGTAGAACAGGCCTGGTTCGCTGTTCTGGGTTACCGCCGTGACCGGTTGCGACTCCAGGATCGGCAGGAAGTTGGCGTTGGTCCCGGAGAAGACGTACACGGGGTGATTGAGATCGTCGGCGATGTATTCGTCGGTCAGCCGGCCTGAGCGCACCGGTCCGACGACGGTGGGGTAGTCCGATTGGAATACGGCGGCCAGACGGGTCAAACCTCCCTCGACCATCTCCTCGTAGACGACATCTGCCTGCCCTATTCCCGTCTGCGGGCGAGCCGCGTCGACGTTGTCGATCTTGACGACCACCGCCGGGGCGAGCAACTGGGCCGCGCTGCTGGGGGCCAGGCCCGTAAGGGGCGACACCGGGGGCGGGGGGGGTTGGGTGGTGGTGGTCGTGGTGGTCGGCGGAAGGGTGGTCGTAGCCGTCGTAGCAGGCGCCGCCACTTTGTGATGGCTACCGCAAGCGCCGAGCGTGGTCAGGACGGCGACCGAGGCTGCCAGCAACCCGAGGCTTCCGCGGCTGACGCTGGTGCTGTCCTCCTGGCCGGAGCTGATTCGCTTCACAGTTCCCGCAGGGCCTCTATCCGCTCGCGAAGCGGAAGGCGGCCCCTGTCGATGGGAACCCCGCTCCTCGGATCGGCCAGCCACAGATGAGCCATACAGGAGGGCTGGTTGTCCACCACCGCGCCCTTGGCCTCGATCTTCTCCAGGGCGGCGGCCAGTCCGGGCGGGTAGCGGGTGAGGGCCACAGCCGCCTGGTCCGCACCGGCGTCCCGATCGGCCGGCACCGCCGCGCCGCGTCCCAATCCGAAGGTGGCGACCAGGATCGTCGCCGGGAAGGTTTCGTTCCGGCGGATCTGGACCAACTCCTCTGCCAGCACCGCTTCGAGTTCCACCCGGTCGAGCTCCGACAACAGGCCTGTGGTCACACCCAGGACGGCCCGGCTCGGTTTCGTACCGGCGGCCAGGGCATTGAGCCCGGGACTGTCGATAACCATCAGCCTGGGCTGGCGCACGCCGGCGCTGGTGCTGAGCCCCTCGACCAGGTTGCACAGCCGGGCATCCCCCTTCGGGTCGGCGTCACGGCCCCCGACCCGAGCCAGCACCCGCCGGTCGCCGGCCATCCGGCACCATACGGCCAGAGCCGCTGCCACCACGAAGAAGGCCACGATGCCGAAGATGGGCCCGGACGCGATGCCAACCACGACTCCTACGACCAGGGCTGGGGTGACGACAAAGGGGGCTGCGGCGCGCACCGCTCTGGTACCTGGCGTCACGAAGGGGCCCTACGCATTTGCGGTCACATGGTAGGCGGCTCCGCCTACGGCGGAGAAACCGGCTGGCTGGCTACCGGCCCTTGATCGCCACCTCGTACAACTCCATGTAGCGCCGGGCCAGGCTGTCGAGTGAGAAACCGGACGCGCGTTCCAGAGCGTTATCGACCATGGTGTCGATGTCCGGTCCTCTAGCGAGCGCCTGGCGGAGAGCCTTGGCCAAGGCGCCCGCATCCCCGGGCGGGGTGAGAATGGCATCCCGGCCGGGCCGGGCGACGTTGCGGTAGCCGTCCAGATCGGAGGCAACCACCGGCGTTGATGCCGCCATCCCCTCGAGAAGAATCACTCCGAAACTCTCTCCATGGATGGACGGGGCACACAGGACGTCCGCTCCTTTGATCCGGCGAATCTTCTCCGCTTCGCTGATCACGCCGAGCCACTCGATCCGCCCGTCCTCGGCTGTCTGGGTCTGCAGCCGCTCGGTCTCAGGCCCGTGCGACCCGACCCAGAGCCGTACATCGGGTCCCAACATGTCCATGGCCTCGATGAGCACGGCCAGCCCTTTGCGGGGCTCGTGCCGGCCCACGAACATCACCGTGGGGCCCTCCGAGGGCCAGGGGTCGGCGTCCCGGAACAGCTCCAGATCGATGCCGTTCCACACCAGCTCGTACTCACCACCGAGCACCTTGGCGATGGTGTCGCGAGCTTCGGCGGAAACGGCGGCCCGGACCGTCAGGCGGTTGGTCGCCCACAATGCCAGCGGCTTGAACGCCCGGTACCAGGCGCTGGTCCCCGAGCGGTGGAACGTTCCGACCAACGGGTCGTCGCTGAACACCATTCCGGTCAGGGTGGGCCCCGGCGCCAACGGCTCATGAATGTGGACGACGTCGAAGTCCTCGTCCCGGAGGGCCCTTATGGTCCTCAAGGAGGCAGACGGGTCGGGAGCGATGGCAGCCATCGATCCGTTGGACGCGGCCGGGATCGAATTGCCGAGGGGGGTTACCGCCGGGTCGGGGGGAGGGCCGTCGCACGGAGCGAGAATGCGGGCGTCGACGCCCAGGCCGCGCAGGGCGCGCCCGAGGCCGAGGACCTGGCCTTGAACACCTCCCGGAAGGGTAAGGCTGTAGGGGCATACCAGTCCGACCCTCACGGTGACGAACCTACCTGGCTCCGGGCCCACGCCCGCGGACGCGCCAGCTGGTCCAGGTCGCTGGGCCAATTCGGCTGCATCAGGTGCCACTGAGTGGGGGCTTTGCGGATCAAGCCTTCGAACTCCCGGGCCAATCGTTCGGTCCCCATGGCCACGTCCTCACGAAGACGGCCACGCCGTTCGATCAGGAGAGGGGGGCGGAACACGCCGACGTGCTCCTCGGGCCGGGACCCGAAGTACACGGCGCAGGGCAGGACAGTGGCACCTGTCCGCAAGGCGAGAGTCACCGGCCCCGCCGGTAACCGGGTGCGCTCCCCGAAGAACTTCACCTCAACGCTCGCTGCTCCCCCGACGACGCGGTCGGCCGGCAGGCAAAGCACCTCATTGCGAGCCAGAACTTGCCGCGCATGCGGCAGCGGCCCCGCTGCCGGTGGGAATGACCCGCATCCCGAGTCGCTCCCTGAGCGACACGAACCAATCGAACACGTCGACCGGCTCGAGCTGCTCCACCACCACGTTCATCGGGTTGCCTCGCAATGCCAAATCGCAGCCGCACCATTCCCATCCGCCCAGGTGAGGCAAGGCCAGGATCGTCCCCCGGCCGGCGGCCCGGGCCGCTTCGAGATGCTCATAGCCCTCGTACCGGGCCCCCGCCATGACCTGATCAGGTCGCAGGCTCGGAAGCCTGAGAGTTTCGGCCCAGTATCTCGCGTAGGACCCGAAGGCTTGGTCGACCGAACGGCTCAAGCGCCGTCCATCGACGTCCGGGCCATAGACGCGCCGCAGGTGGCGGGCCACCAACTGCCGGCGGCGGGCCATCGCGGTCGGACGGATAGACAGGTAGGAGCCGCGCGACAGACATCGCTCCGACCGTCTCCGCCAGCGTCCGGCTTAGAGACGGAGGAAGGGCGGCCGCGATGGCCGCGCCCGCCCGAAACGCGCTGAGGGCCGGCGAGGGCCGGGGACGGCGGTTCAGGTGAGGGTCTTCAGGGACGACGGGTGCCGGTCCGGCGCCGGAAGGGCGTGGCGGCGGCGCGGTCACCGTTGGATTCGTTCATGCGGGCGGTGCGGGCCTGACGCCGTTCGTGCCACCGCATCGTGGCACCGGTCCGGCGGGACCCTTCCGCGTACCGGTCGGCGCGCGGCACCCAGCCGTTCGCCTCCCGCCAGGCCCGCCAGCGGGCCGACATGGCCAGTGACCCCAGGCCCGAGGGGTCCCGGTCGTAGCTCCCGCGCCGCACGAACACCTTCCGCTCGGCTGGGGGCGGCCCGTGACCGGCGCGGTTGGCCTGGCGCCAGACCATGACGAAGCGCTGAACAGCGGTCAGGCTGGTCAGGGCCAGCATGAACCACAACAGCGGGATCATCACGAAGCTGAAGGCCAACGCCGCGCACAGCACCACGATCCGCTCGGCCCGCTCCATCAGCCCACCCTTGGCCGAGAACCCCAGCGACTCGGCCCTGGCTCGTTCGTAGGAGACCAGGAAAGAGACCCCGAGCACGGCGACCGGCAGGAGGGCGATGTGCCCGTGGTAGCGGTCCAGCATGTACCAGGCCAGGGCGCCGAGCACGAGCATGTCGGCCACCCGGTCGCACACCGAGTCGAAGAAAGCCCCCCTCATGCTGGACCGGCCCGACGCCTTGGCAACGGCACCGTCCAGCACGTCGAGGACCGCCGAAGTGATCAGTAGACCCAGGCCGAGCCCGAGCCGTCCCGTGGCGATGGCCCCCGCCGTGGTGATGGCCAGCAGCAGACCCAAGGCGGTGATGTGGTCGGCAGACAGGCCGGTCCGCTCCAAGGCGCTCCCGACCGGTTTCACCACCTTGTCTACGCCCGAACGGAACCGTCCGTCAAACACTCCCAGTGTCTCCTCACGCCATACCCGGCTCCTTGAATGCCGGCGGAGGCTGCTCTGTCAGTCGGTTACCAGGCTACCAGGCAGGGCGGTTACTCTGGCGTTTATGCAGGCCCGGGACCATCCCGGGACCAGGGAGGAGGGCAATTGTCCGGGGGGAACGACGTGCTCGGGGGGGACAGGAATTGAAGGTTTACCCGCCTGCGGCGATTCGCAACGTCGCCTTCGTCGGTCACGGCGGATCAGGTAAGACAACACTGACCGAAGCCCTGCTCCACCGGTCCGGGGCCATCGGGCGGCCAGGACGGGTCGAGGATGCCTCGACCGTCACCGACTTCGAGCCCGAGGAACAGAAGCGGAGCCTGTCCATCTCAGTGGGTCTGGCGCCGATCGAGTGGGACGGTCACAAGATCAACCTCCTCGACTGCCCCGGGTACGCCGATTTCGCCCCCGAAGCCATAGCGGCCCTTCGGGTGGCGGATCTGGCCGTGTTCGTGATCAGCGCCGTCGAGGGGGTGGAGGTCCAGACCGAGGCCATGTGGAAGGCTGCGGCCGCCCTGGGGTTGCCCCGCCTCATCTTCATAAACAAGCTGGACCGGGAGCGAGCCTCATTCGAGCGCACCCTGGAACAGCTGCAGGAGAGCTTCGGGGCGGGAGTGGCACCCCTCGAGCTTCCTATCGGCGAGGAGGCCGCCTTCCGCGGGGTCGCCGACCTGCTCTCGGACACGGCCATCACCTACGACGGAGGGAATCCGACGTCCGGTCCCATCCCCGAAGAGATGGCCGTCCACGAGCACACCGTCCACGACACCCTGGTGGAAGGCATTGTCGTCGCCGACGACGAGCTAATGGAGCGCTACCTGGAAGGGGAGATCCCGACGGTCAAGCAGCTCGAGGAGACGCTGGCCCACGGAGTCGCCTCGGGCCAGGTCTTCCCGGTCGTATGCGGCTCGGCGACCAAGGAAATCGCCGTGGACCGTCTGGCCAGCTTCATCTGCGAGATCGGACCCTCCCCCCTGGACCGTCCCGCGGTGGAGGTAACGGCCGGATCGGATTCGGCGGAGGTGGCCCCTGATCCAACCGGTCAGCCTCTGGCCTGGGTCTGGAAGACCGTCGTCGACCGGCACGTGGGCAAGATCAGCCTCTTCAAGGTCCTCTCCGGGACGGTGAAGTCGGACGACGTACTGGTGAACGCCCGCACCCACTCCGACGAGCGTCTGCACAGCCCCTTCACGCTGCGAGGCAAGGAACAGCAACCGATCGGAGAGCTCCCCGTCGGAGACATCGGGGCGGTGGCCAAGCTCCCCGACGTCGTCACTGGTGACACGCTGGCCCCCAAGGGGACGCCGGTCGCCGTCCTACCGCTGGAGGTGCCCGAGCCGGCGCTCACGATTGGCATCCGGCCTCGCTCCAAAGGGGACGAGGACAAGCTCATGACCGCCCTGCACCGCCTCCAAGAGGAGGATCCGGTGCTGACTGTGAGGCGCGACGACGAGACCCATCAGACCCTGCTCGGGGGCCTGGGCGAGACCCACCTGGCCATCGTCACCGAGCGCCTGGCCCGGAAGTTCGGGGTCGAGGTAGAGACCGAGCCGGTCGTCGTCCCTTACCGGGAGACGGTCACGGGCTCGGCCGAAGCGGAAGGCAAGTACAAGAAACAGACGGGCGGCCACGGCCAGTTCGGCGTTGCCAACATTCGGATGGAGCCGCTGGAGCGCGGCGCCGGGTTCGGGTTCGTCGACCACATTGTGGGTGGGGCCATTCCCCGCCAGTTCATCCCGGCCGTGCAGAAGGGCATCGAGGAAGCCATGGCATCGGGTGGGGTTCACGGCTGGCCCGTCGTCGACGTCCAGGTCACGCTGTTCGACGGCAAGTTTCACAGCGTCGACTCCTCTGAGATGAGTTTCAAGATGGCCGGCTCCCTGGCTTTTCGCGAGGCCATGGAAAAGTCGGGGCCCATCCTGCTCGAGCCCATCTCCAGGCTGGAGGTCTTCGTGCCCTCGGCCTTTCAGGGGGACGTGATGGGCGATCTCAACGGACGGCGGGGCCGCGTTCAGGGCACGGAAGCCGGAGACGACGAGTCCATCATCACTGCCCTCGTCCCGACCTCAGAGATCCTCCGTTACGCCATCGACTTGCGCTCGATGACCGGCGGCCGGGGTCGGTTCCACGCCGAGCACGACCACTACGATCCGCTTCCCCAGCACCTCTGGGCGGCGGTGACCAAGCCCAACTCCTCCAGCTGACCAACTGCGGCCACTTATCGGTTGGCCCCGAATTGAGCGCTCACGCCCGCCGTGGTTCAAGAGACCTGCCTCGGTGCCGGCGCGAGGCGTTCTTACGGTTGAGGGTCCAGGACCACGAGATTCCGGTCCGTTTCTCCTGGGCCGGAATCTCGCTGGTATCTGAAGCCTTTCCGGAGCTGTCGATTATCTCAACGACTTCAGGGCCTTCAGGGGAGGCGGTACAGGAGCTTGGCGTTGTGGCTGAGGATCTTCTCCCGGGCCGTGCTGCTAAGGGAGGCGAGGTTGTCAGCGGCGTTCTTCAGGGGCTCGGGGTAGAGGCACGTGGGATGCGGGAAATCGGTCTCGAACATGATGTGGTCCTCGCCCAGGCGCTGGATCGCGTAAGCGATGTCGGCCCGCTCGAACCAGGTCGTGGCGTAAATCTGGCGCTGGAAGTACTCAAGGGGGGTGAGTGACAGCTTCTTCAGGTCCCGGGGCGCGTTCTCGGCCATCTCGTAGTGCAGCGCCTCCATGACGAAGGGGATCCAGCCGACTCCGCTCTCCACCGAGACCACCTTCAGTCGGGGATGTCGATCGAGGATGCCCGACGCGATGAGGTTGACGATGCTGCGGGCGTTGCCGATGAACAGCATCATCCCGCCGATCGCCCAGTGGAGGGCCTGGGTGTTGGACCCCCAGGAATAGGAGTCGTAGAAGTTCATGGTCGTGTCGCTGTTGCCGATGTGGAAGTGCACCGGCATCTGCAGCTCGGCACAGGCGTCCCAGAACGGGTCCCAGACCGTATCGGCCAGATCGGCCGCCCCCTGGTCGGAGGGGTCGGCGGTGATGTTGACTCCCCGCATGCCCATGCCGTGAGCCCGCCGGGCCTCCCGCACGCAGGCTTCGGCGCTCCATGCCGGCATGATCGCCATGGGCAGGATCCGGTTAGCCGTGCGCTCCTGGACCTCGGCTCCGTGGTCGTTGTAGATCTCGACGCAGGTATTGAGCAGCGATTGGTCGGAGGTGGCTTTGGCGACGCCCTGGCCGCCGAGACCCAGGTTGTTGGGGAAGGCGATCTGGGCCGAGACCCCCGCGGCGTCCATGACGGCCAGTCGGGCCGCGAGGTCGTAGCCGCCGGCATGGATGTCCTCCAGATCCCACTCCGTGTAAGCGATGTCGGTCTCGATCTTGGCCCCGTCCCGGCGGATAACTCCACCCCGGTAAGCCGGTCCGAGGACCGTGCCCTCCATGACCCAGTGCGACTTTCCCTGGATTTTCTCCACCCTGGGTACCCGCTCCTTGAGCGCAACCGGCGCCCGGCTGGTGAACAGGTCCGCCGTCTCGATCAGGTGGGTGTCGGCGTCGACCACCTCGAGGCGGCTGAGGTCGAGAACTGCGGCGTCGTCAGGCATTGGCCCGCACCCCAACTTCCACTATGCCCCTCTCGGGGCCCCGGATAAACATTGATCGCCCGAAATCGAGGTCGCGGAGACGGTACTCCGGCGCCAGCCGGAGGAGCTCCTCCAGGGCGATCTTGGTCTCCAGCCTGGCCAGCGGCGCCCCCAGGCACAGATGGGGCCCGGACCCGAAGGCCAGATGCGACTTCGGTTCCCGCTTCACATCGAAGCGGTCAGGATGGTCCCATCTCCGCGGATCCCGGTTGGCTGCGGCGCTGAACACATAGACGGTCTCGCCCGTCGAGATCCGCATCCCGTCCAAGGTTGTATCGGCCACGGCTCGCCGCGGCAGCCACTGAACCGGGCCGAACCACCGCAGGCCCTCCTCGATCGCGGCGGGTACCAGCGAGAGGTCCTGAGCCACGATTCGACGTTGGTCCGGGTTACGTTCAAGGGCGATGAGGGAGTTGGACATCGTCTTGGCGGTGGTGTCGTAGCCGGCCGCCAGAAGGAGAACAGCGGTGGAGCGGATCTCCTCGCCCGACATGGCATCGCTGCCCTCCATGTCGAGCATCGTCGTGAGCAGGTCGTCGGGGCGCTCCCGGTGGTGCCGCTCTATTTCCTCCTTCAGATAGGCGTTGATCTCGGTGGCCGCCCTGCGCAGGATCTCGAGGCTCTCGGCGTCCTCATGACCGAACGACAGGTTCGTAACGATGTCGTGAGACCAGCGCTGGAAATCGTCATAACGGTCGTCGGGCACGCCGAGCATTTCCGAGACGATCAACGTCGGCAAGGTGGTGAAATCGGCGATCAGGTCGAAGCTGTCGCTGCCGGCCACCATGGGGGCGAGGAGCTGGCGGACCACCTCGCTGATCCTTCTCTCCCACTTCGCCACCGCACTCCGGGTAAAGAGCGGTGCGAGGGCGCCACGCAGCCGGCGATGCTCCGGACCGTCGACGCCGATCATGTTCGGAGCCTCGAACCAGAAGGTCAGCTCCGGATCGCCCGACAGCTGCACGAAATGTCCGGCGGCATTGGTCACCACGGACAGGCATTCGTCGTAACCGACTACCACCCACCCGCCCAGCACCTCGTTCCACACCACGTTGCCGACAGCCCGGATCTCCTCATACAGCGGGAAGGGATCCTCCATGTAGGAAGGATCGAAAAAGTTGGTATCGAGCTGCCGACGTTCCACCGTCACCCCCCATCCTCCCTCAAGTAAGTGAGTATCTGTTCACTGTAGTCCCTAGTCGCCGGCCGCTATGCCGTCTGGGATTTCAACCGGCGTCAGAATCGACATAACGCAACAGCTGTCATCGCCAAGGGCCGACCGTTGCTGCATTAGGGCGAAATATCGAACCCAACGCCCCAGGGGTCGCCCCCAAGAGCGGACCCTCGTTGCGTTGTGTAAGAGGTCGATCGCGGCGGGCCTGGCACCACGAGATTCCGGTCGGTTACTCCCCGACCGGAATCTCGCTGGTCCCGGGGCCGATCAGCGGACCGAGTAGGTGTACGGGATGGCCGCCACCAGCTTCTTCATTCCTCTCACCATCTCCTCCCCCTCGCTGAAGGTTCTGGTTTTGAGTTACCCCGCCGAAACCCGGACCACGCATGGGCCAGTACTTAAAACCCCGGCATCACCCGTTCGGGTGACCCTAGGACGATGGCCAGGCGGTCCGCAGCTTCTCCGCGGTGGCCGACAACGCCTCCGGCAGGACCCGGGTGTCGGCGACGGTCGTCATGAAGTTGGTGTCGCCTCCCCAGCGGGGAAGCACGTGCAGGTGGAAGTGGCCCGGGATGCCGGCACCACCGGCCCGACCCAGGTTGGCGCCAACGTTCAGACCGTCGGGGCGATAGGCGGCCTTCAGGGCCCGGACCGCCTCGCTCACACCCTCCCAAACGGCTCCGCTCTCCGCCGGGCTGAGGTCTTCCAGGGCGCCCACGTGACGGACCGGCATGACCATGAGGTGGCCGCTGCAGTAGGGGTAGGCGTTCAGGATGGCGAAGGCGGAACCGCCGGGATGCCGCCACACGATGTGCGTCTCCGAGTCGGGCAGGCCGCTCGCCAGGATGGCGCAGAAGACGCAGCCGTCAGCCTGACTGCCTGGCGGTCCCGTGACGCTCTCTATGTACTCGCTCCGCCACCCGGCCCACAGCCGGTCGAGCGAGCTCACGTTGACGGTTCGGGCGCGCCCAGGTTGTCGATCTCAGCTCGAAGGGCCCGGGCGAAGTCGCTCACGGGCACGCCGCGATCGGGGCGATCTTTGCCCCGTGCATTCACTCCTACCGTCCCGGCGGCGACGTCGTCGTCGCCCACCACCAGCAAGTACGGGATCTTCTCCAGCTTGCCCTTGCGCACCCGGCCGCCCAAGCGGTTCGTCGGCGTCGACCACATCCACCCTCACGCCCTGAGCCTGCAGATCGGCCGCCACCGACTCGGCGTAGTCCTGGTGGTCGTCGCGCACCGGCAGGATCCGGACCTGCACCGGCGCCAGCCAGGTCGGGAAGGCGCCGGCGTAGTGCTCGACCAGGATGCCGAAGAAGCGCTCGACCGAGCCGAACAGGGCCCGGTGGATCATGAAGGGGCGGTGCCGGTTGTTGTCGGCGCCCACGTACTCCATCTCGAAACGCTGGGGCAGCTGGAAGTCCACCTGGAGGGTGGACACCTGCCACCGCCGGCCGATGGCGTCGCGCACGTGCACGTCGATCTTCGGGGCGTAGAACGCCCCCTCGCCCTCGGCGACGACATAGGGGATCCCGGCCGACTCGAGGGCGTGGCGGAGCGCGTCGGTGGCCCGGTCCCACTCCTCGGGCTCGCCCACGAACTTCTCGGGCCGGGTGGCCAGCTCGGCCTCGAACTCGGTCAGTCCGAAAGCCCGCAGGATGCCGCAGCACGAACGCCGAGCAGGTCGGCCAGCTCGGGACCCAGCTGATCAGGGGTGCAGAAGATGTGGGCGTCGTCCTGGGTGATGCCGCGGACCCGGAGCAGCCCGTTCAGCACGCCGGATCGCTCGAAGCGGTAGACCGTCCCGAACTCGAACAGCCGGAAGGGCAGCTCCCGGTAGGAGCGCTGGCCGGCTCTTGTAGATCAGGATGTGCATCGGGCAGTTCATGGGCTTGGGGTAGTACGTCGCCCCCTCCATCTCCATCGGCGGGTACATGCTGTCCGCGTACCAGCCGAGGTGGCCCGACTTCTCGAACAGGGTCGACTTGGCCAGGTGCGGGCGTCCACACGAACTGGTAGCCCGGCCTTCTCGTGCTCGGCCCTGGAGTAGTCCTCCATCAGCTTGCGGATCAGGCCGCCCTTGGGGTGGAAGACCGGCAGGCCGCCGCCGATCTCGGGCGGGAAGTGGAACAGGTCGAGCTCGGCGCCGAGCCGGCGGTGGTCGCGCTTCTCCGCCTCCTCCAGCCGGTGCAGGTGCTCGTCCAGCGCCGCCTTCGACTCCCATGCGGTCCCGTAGATCCGCTGCAGCTGGGGGCGCCGCTCGTCGCCGCGCCAGTAGGCGGCGGCCACCTTCATGAGCTTGAAGTGGCCGAGCCGGCCGGTGGTCGGCACGTGCGGGCCCCGGCAGAGGTCGACGAAGTTCGGCGGTGTTGCGGTAGGCGCTCACCGCATTGCCGGCCACGCCCTCCGCCCGGTCGGCCTCGGCGATGGCTGCATCGCGACTGGCTCGACGCCTTCGATGATCTCGACCTTGTAGGGCTGGTCGGCGAAGAGCTTGAGCCCTCGTCGACGGTCGTGCTCCTCGCGGCTGAAGGGCTGGTCCTTCGGCCACGATCTCCCGCATCCGGGCCTCGATGCGCGCCAGGTCGTCGTCGCTGAAGTGCGGCGCCGCCGGGCAGCTCGAAGTCGTAGTAGAAGCCGTCCTCGATCGGGGGGCCGATGGCGTAGCGGGCACCGGGCCACAGGTCGGTGACCGCCTGGGCCAGCACGTGGGCGGTGGAGTGGCGCAGGACGTGGCGGCCGGCGTCGGTGTCGTCGGTGATGACGGCGACGCGGGCGCCGTCCGGCAGGGCGGCGGTCAGGTCGGTGGGCGCGCCGTCGACCTCGACCGCCACCGCGGCCTTGGCCAGACCCTCGGCCGATGGACGCGGCGAGGTCGGCGCCGGTCGAGCCGGCGGGCAGCTGCGCGGTCGGAGCCGTCGGGCAGGCGGACGGTGATCGGTGTCTGACATCGCGGCAAAAGACTACGGGAGACGCGCGGCCGGGGTTGGATGGATTACCGGTCACATGCGGGCGGGGCACGGCTCAGACCACGCCGAGAGGGCGGCCGCCGCGGACACGCCCCGACCCGAGGCGGCCGGCTGCGTCGATGGCGGCCACCGCTGACGGCGGTGTCGAGGTCGTCGTCGAGGGCCTGGCGGACCTCGGCCAGGGCCCCGTCGCCTGGCCCGCCGCCCGCCATGCCCGCAGGCGCGCCGCTAGCGTCGGGCATGAGCCCGGCGTGCCAGTCCCAGTCGTGGCGGTAGTGGTGGGCGATGACGGCCAGGCGGATGGCGGCGGGCTCCCAGTCCTTCAGCAGGTCGTGCACGAATACCAGGTTGCCGAGCGACTTCGACATCTTGGTGCCGTCCGAGGCGGACCATGCCGACGTGCATCCAGTGGCGGACGAAGAGCGACCCGGTCGCCGCCTCGGACTGGGCCGCCTCGCACTCGTGGTGGGGGAAGATCAGGTCGGAGCCGCCGCCGTGCAGGTCGATGGTCTCGCCCAGCTCCCGCATGCGAGAGCCGAGCACTCGATGTGCCAGCCCGGCCGGCCTGGTCCCCACAGCGAGTCCCACGCCGGCTCGTCCGGGGCCGACGGCTGCCAGAGCACGAAGTCGAGCGGGTCGCGCTTGGCCGGGTCGTCGGGGTTGCCGCCCCGCTCGGCCGCCAGCTCGAGCATGGTGGCCCGGTCCAGGTGGCTGACCTGACCGAAGCGGTCGAACGACGAAACGTCGAAGTAGACCCCACCCCCCGACTGGTAGGCGTGGCCCGGACTCGAGGACCATGCCGATGAATCCGAGGATGTCGGGGATGGCCGAGGTGGCCCGGGGTTCGGAGAAGGCGGGCAGTAGGCCGAGGGCGGCCATGTCCGAGTCGAACCGGCTCACCTCCTCGGCCGCCAGGTCGAGGTAGTGAACGCCCAGCTCCCGGGCCTTGCGCAGGATGTCGTCGTCGACGTCGGTGACGTTGCGGACGCACTGGGTCGTCGTGCCCGAGGTCCCGTAAGCGCCGCTGCAGAACGTCGTAGGCCAGGTAGGTGGCGGCGTGGCCCAGGTGGGCCGCGTCGTAGGGCGTGATGCCGCAGGTGTACATCTTCACCGTCGGTCCAGGCTCGAAGGCGCACGACCCGCCGGCGGGCCGTGTCGTAACAGGCGCATCGGTCCGCTCAATCCCTGACCCGATCCGGCAGCCCGGTGACCCGGATGGCGGCGTGGGTCTTGTAGCGCCGGTTCACCTCGAGCAGGGCCGGTGTCAGGGCCTCGATCGCGAGCGCGCTGGCGAGACCACCTGCGTCCACGCCCCGGAGACCGGGAAGCTGGTCGATGAGCGCCGATCACCTCGGTGGACGCCTGGCGGTCGTCGCCACAGACGAGGACGTCAGCGTCGATCGGGTGGTCGAGATCACTCCATGGGCCGGCCGGGAGGTGGTGGAAGGCGCCCACCACCCGCGACCGCGGGAGGGCTCCGGGCGACGGCGACCGCCACCGAGCCGGTGGGCGGCAGGAGGGGCACCATGTCCTTGCCCCACCGGGTGAGGGCGTTGGCCATGGAGACCACGATCTTTCCGGCGAGCGGGCTCTTGCAGCGCCATGACGGTCGTCGAGCACTCCCTCCCACGGCGTGGCGACTATCACCAGGTCGGCTCCGGCGGCGTCCTGATTCTCACCCGGCACCAGCTCGAGCCAGCGGCTGGGCCAGCGCTCCTTGAGCGCGGCGACCGTCTCCGTCGCCCGCTCGATGGCCCGGGAGCCGACGACGACCTCGAAACCAATCCCCGCTAACTGCGTGGCCGCAGCTTGACCGGCGGGGCCGGTGGCTCCGATAACTCCTATTCGCACGAAGGGCAGACTTGCACGCCCGGGACCGATTGGTCGACCTGGAGGATGTGGGAGCAGACGTTGGTAGCGTCGTCCAGTGGCCTTCACCCGGCGCCTGCTGTCCGGCCTGAGCCGGCGGTCTACAGGCGGGGCGACGCACGCGGCAGGCAGAAACGGCGAGTCGCGCACGGGGCAACCGGCCCCGCCGATCGAGGGGGTCGACCCGGGCGGTCGGCCCTCGTCGGTACAGGTGAGCAGCGGTCGGATCGCCCTGGTATTCCTGACCACCTCGTGCCAACCGTGCCAGCCCTTCTGGACCGGGACCCCCCCGCCGTGGGGCGTCCTGATCACCCCGGGCCCGGCGACCGAAAGCCGCCGGCGGGTGGGCGAGCTGGCCCGGCCGGGCCAGCTCGTGGTCATGTCCAGCGAGGCGTGGCACGCCTACGGCGTCCGGCGAGCGCCGTGGTTGGTAATGGTCGAGGACGGCACCGTCGTGGCAGACGCGCCCGCCCCGGCTGACTGGGGATCTCTCGGCCCCTGAAGGGTTATCGCAGCCCTTCTCGCAAGGCGTCCACCTTCTTCACGATGTCCGCGAGGACCGCTTCGACGGGCTGGAACCCGTCCACGTCGGCGACCAGTCCCCGGCCCGCATAGAACTCGAGCATCGGTTCGGTCTGGGAGTCGTATACGTCGAGCCGGTGGGCGATGATGGCTTCGTCGTCATCCCCTCGGTCCTCGGCCGCGGCTCGGGCCCGCAGGCGTCGCAACAGTTCGGCGCGGGGGACGATGAGATGGACGACTGCTTGCAGTTCGATGCCCGAGACCTGCTGGGCGACCTTGTAGGCCTCTTCAGCCTGGCCGAGCGACCTCGGGAAGCCGTCGAGCACATAACCGCCCCTCCCGGCCGCCTCGATCACGGGCTGCGTGAGTATCTGGAGCACCAGCTCGTCGGGCACCAGGTCGCCCCTGGCCAGATACTCGGCCACAACGCGGCCGAGTTCGGTCCCGGCCTCCACCTCCCTCCGAAACACCTCGCCGCTGGAAATGTGGGCTATGCCGTAGTGCGCCGATAGCAGCTTGGCCTGGGTCCCCTTCCCGGCCCCTGGGGGTGCCACCATCAGCAGGCGCATGGGCGCCGACCCTACCGCTGGCCTGCCACGGCGCGGCGGACGGAGTGCTGCACGGATTCCGACGTCAGCTCCGTTATCGGAAGGTGTCGGGCCCCCATGGCCGAGGCGATGTCGACGGCCAGTCCGAGCCGGGCGCCAGCCATCCGGCCCGAGCCGGCGGCTTCCACGTCGATCACCACGGAATCGACACCCCTGGATCGCACCAACGCCGCCGCCGCCAAAGCCGCGTCCATGGGATCGGACCCGGCCGGCCCGGCCGTGGCCCGCCCGTCGGTGATGAGCACCAGGAGGGGCCGATGCGTGGCCAGCCGGCCCGGATCGGCCGCCACCTTCAGGGCCGCATCGATTCCCGCCGACAGCGGCGTGCGGCCGCCGGTCGGAACATCGGCGAGGCGGGCCCGGGCTACTTCAACGCTCCCGGTCGGCCGGAGTACCACCTGGGCGCCGTCCCCTCGGAATGTCACAAGCGCCACCAGGTCTCGCCTCTGGTAAGCGTCCTTCAGCAGGCCGAGAACCGCCCCCTTGGCTGCCTTCATCCGGTCCTCCGCCCCCATGGACCCAGAGGCATCCACCGCTATGACGACGAGGTTGGCGCTCTTCTGCTCTTTGACCGCTTCCCGCAGATCCCCCGGTTCGACCAGAGCGAGTCCCGGCGCCTGCTCATCCACCCGCCGGCTGGCAGCCATCCGGACGGTGGCACCCACCGCGACCGATCCGATGGGGCCGTCGGGCCGGCGGTCCCCGATGGTGCGACCCCGCGTGGCCTGAGCCGGTGTTCTCCGACCTGACGCGGGGGACGTCTGGCTCCGGTCCCGCCCAGCCGCGACGGGCGCCACGATCACCGGCACCGGAAGCGGCTGCCGGCCCGGTTCCGCTTGACCACCTGTTGCCTCCGGCTCTTCGCGGTCTCCGGATCCTCCATTCGGTGTCGGCGTCGTCCGGCCCAGGCTCGAAAGGCGCGGGGCCGAAATGATCGTCCAGAGCCTCGGAAAGGGCATCCTGATCCAGCCCGGCGGAGTCCATCGGATGCCGGCGAGCCCGGTGGGCGAGGGCCAGCGGGGCCACTATTCGTACTTCTTCGGGGCCGGCCTCGCTCCGGCCTTCCCATCCGGCCAGGGCGGCGGCGGCCCGGCAGATGGTCAGGTCGGCCCGCAGCCCTTCGGCCCCGACCGACGAACACAACGCCGACACCGCCTCGAGCGTCCCTTCCGCCAGGGCGGCCGGTCGAGCCGCCGCCAGACGGGCGGCCAAGTCTGCCTCCGCCGAGGCGTAAGCGCTCCGCACCTGGTCGGGTGCGGAGTCGAACTCCAGACGGGTCCTCACCGCCGCGGCCCGCTCGCCCGGATCCACGGCGGACCGGATCTCGACAGCCAGGCCAAAACGATCGAGAAGCTGCGGGCGCAGGTCTCCCTCCTCCGGGTTCATGGAACCGATCAGCAAGAAACGGCTGGCGTGAGTCTCGGACAGCCCTTCCCTTTCCACCCGGTTGACACCGCTGGCCGCCACGTCGAGAAGAACATCGACCAGATGATCCGGCAGCAGGTTGATCTCGTCGACATAGAGGACGCCTCCGTGCGCCGAGGCCAGGAGGCCCGGGGACAGCCTGGTCTCCCCACCCGTCAGGGCCGCTGCCAGGTCCAGGGTCCCGACTACCCGATCCTCAGTAGCCCCTATAGGCAGCTCCACGAACGGGGCGCCGCCAGGAAGCAGGGCGGCCAAGCCGCGAGCCAGGGTGGACTTGGCGCTGCCCTTGTCACCGCGCAGCAGTACACCTCCGATCCGCGGATCGACCGCGGTCAACACCAGCGCCAGCTTGGCCTGCTCCTGCCCCACCACAGCCGAGAAGGGCAGCAGGTCACTCGTGTGGCTCACCTCGACTCCTCCCATCCTTCCGCCTCGAGCAAAGCCCCCCTCAGGGTGTCCAAGGCGGCCGGCGAGGGGTCCCACAACCCGCGCTCCACCGCCTCGAGCAGCCGCTCGGCCATGCTCTTGAGCGCCCACGGATTGGAGTTCTCGAGAAACTTCCGGATCTCCGGATCGGCCACGTAGGCCTCGGTGACCTTCTCGTACATCCAATCCTCGACGATGCCGGCGGTGGCGTCGTAGCCGAAGAGGTAGTCGACGGTGGCGGCCAGCTCGAAGGCGCCCTTGTAACCGTGCCGGGTCATGGCTTGAATCCACTTCGGGTTTATGACCCGGGTCCTCACCACCCTGGCGGCCTCCTCCGCCAGGCTGCGCACCCGGGGCCGGGCCGGGTCGGCCGAGTCCCCGAACGCCGCCAGCGGGGCCCGGCCCGAGAGGGCCCGCACGGTTGCAACCATCCCGCCGTGGTCCTGGAGGTAGTCGTCGGAATCGAAAATGTCGTGTTCCCGGTTGTCCTGGTTCTTCACGGCGATCTCGATGGTCGAGAACCGCCGGCGCATGGACTCGGCCGCCGGCACACCCATCCCGGCCCGGCCGTAGCTGTACCCGCTCCAGGCCGTGTAGACGGCGGCCAGATCCTCGTCGCTGCGCCAGTCCCGGCTCTCCAGGAGCGGGAGGATCCCCGAGCCGTACGCACCGGGTTTGGCCCCGAATATGCGGGCATCTCCATCGTCGAATCCGGCCAGGGTCACCGCCTGGTCCAGCAGGTCTATGAGGTGGGGGAAGGCGTCGCGGAAGAAGCCGGATATGCGCAGCACCACGTCTACCCGGGGCCGGCCCAGTTCGTCATCGGAAATCAGCTCGACCCCGGTGACGCGGCCCGACTCGACCTGCCATACCGGGCGTACCCCCAGCAGGGCCAGGGCTTCTGCCACGTCGTCGCCGCCCGTCCGCATGGCCGCCGTGCCCCACACGACGAGGCCCACGCTGGTCGGGTAGCGACCCTCGTCACGGAGGTACCGGGCCAGCAACCCGTGAGCCAATCCCTGGCCGACTTCCCAGGCCAGTCGGGACGGGAGGGCCTTGGGATCGACCGAGTAGAAGTTCCGACCTGTCGGCAGGACGTGGGCCATGCCGCGGGTGGGCGCTCCGCTCGGCCCAGGCGGCACCCACCGCCCGGCCAGGGCAGCCAGAACCGCCGTCAGCTCGGAGCCGGTGGCGTCGAGAGCGGGGCGGAGGCAGGTGTCGACCCACTCCAGCGCCCGGGCCTCCGTTGCCGAGCCCGGTTCCCTGCTCCCGGCGAGGAGCTGCCGGCATTCGGCCTCCACGGCGTCCACTTCTGCCCGGGTCGCTCCCTCCCCGAGTGATACCTGCAAACGTTCGGCGACGCCCTCCCGCAACGATGGCGCCCCTCCCTGAGGAAGCCTGGTCAGGGCCGCCAGCAGATCGAGCAGAACGTCTCCCTGAGGCACCTGCCCGAGAACGTGGAGCCCGCCTCGGATCTGGGCGTCCTTCAGCTCGCACAGATAACCGTCCACGTGATTGACCAGCTCGTCGAAGCCTTCGCCTTCGGGCGCTTCAGCCACGCCGAGGTCCCGGTGCAGCTCGGCGGAGACCAAGAGGTCCCACACCTTTTTCCTGATGGCCGGCAACTTCGACGGGTCGAGCGACGCCACCTGGGCGTGCTCGTCGAGCAGTTGCTCCAGCCTGGCGATGTCGTCGTAGCTGTCGGCCCGGGTCATCGGAGGCACCAGGTGGTCGACGATGATGGCGTGGGCCCGGCGCTTGGCCTGGGTTCCCTCGCCCGGATCGTTGACGACGAAGGGATAGATCAGCGGAACGTCACCGAGGGCGACGTCGGGATAGCACGACGCCGACAGACCCACCCCCTTACCGGGGAGCCACTCGAGTGTGCCGTGCTTGCCGGCGTGGATGATGACGTCCGCCCGCCAGCCCTGGTCCAGCCACCGGTAGAAGCCGAGGTAGTGGTGCGTCGGGGCCAGGTCGGGAGAGTGGTAGATGGCGATGGGGTTCTCCCCGAAGCCGCGAGGCGGCTGCACCGTTACGAGGACACCACCGAGGTCGATTCCGGCGAAAGCCAGATCCCCCGACTCCGGGTCCCGGTACACCGAACCGGGCGCCTCACCCCACGCGTCCTCGACGCCGGCCCGAGCGGCGGGATCGACCGTGGACCACCACTCTCGATAGGTGTTACCCGGCCAGCGACCGGGCGCCCGAGACAGCTGATCGGCGGTCAGAGAGTCATGCTCGTAGGAGAACGAGTCGATGAGCTCGGCCATGAGATCGTCGCCGCCGGCGGGGATGCGGTCGACCCGGTAGCCGGCGCCGGCGAGGGCCCGGAGGAGGGCTATCACCGAGGCCGGGGTGTCCAGCCCGACCGCGTTGCCGATGCGGCTGCGCCGGGTGGGATAAGCCGACATGACAATCGCCACCCGCCGCTCGCGCCGCGGGGTGTGACGCAGCTTGGCCATGCGCACGGCCAGACCGGCCACCCGGTCGACCCGGTCGGCGAGCGTGCGGTAGGCGCTCACCGGTGTGCCCAGACTGTCGCCGTCGTCGACCTCCTCGTTGAACGAGAAGGGAACCGCCACCACCCGCCCGTCGAACTCCGGGATGGCGACCCGCATGGCCACATCGATGGGAAAAAGGCCGGACGTCGCGGCCTCCCAGTCCCGTTGCGACGAGGTGGCCGTGATGGCCTGAACGACCGGAACTCCCAGCGCGCCCAAGGCCGAGGCATCCCAGGCCAGGCCGTCTGCGGCGGAGGTCCCCGAGACGAGGACCGTCGTGATCAGGGCGTCAGGCCGTTCGCCTGCCAGCAGCTCGAGGGCCGGCACCCTCCCGTCAGCGTCGGGACGAAGCGAGTAGCACCACACGGCGGTGACGGCCGCGCCGCGTGCCTCGAGCGCGCCGCAAAGGTCGTCAACGAAGCCGGTGTTGCCGGCTATCAGATGGGCC
Organism: uncultured Acidimicrobiaceae bacterium; assembly: GCA_963851245.1. Lineage (GTDB taxonomy): Bacteria > Actinomycetota > Acidimicrobiia > Acidimicrobiales > Palsa-688 > CAWKOH01. The sequence goes on from CAWKOH010000003.1 coordinate 642,566, forward strand.
CGGTAGAAGAGGATGGCGACGCGTGGCCCCGCCCCGCCGGGCGGTTCGCTCTGCCGGTAGACACCGGTGGCCGGCACCTCAGCCGGCGGATCGAACCCGAACCCCGTCAGGCAGACGGTGTCGGATACGAAGCGCAGGAGGTGTTCGGTGTTCCCCAACCCGCCGTGCACCAGGTACTCGAACGCCTGGGCGACCAGGGAGCTTGGCACCGTCGACGCCGCAGTCATCTCGGCGTCGGGGGCCGCCTCGCCTCCGAAGGCGATCAGCGGGATACCAGAGGCCAGGCACTGTTGGCGCAGATCGCCGAAGCGCCCCGGCCAGGCCCGGGCTCCACCGAGCAGGCGGACCATCACCACCTCGACCTCTTCCAGGTCGACGGCTCCGCCCATGGCGGCCGGATCCGCGGCGCGCACCGGCGGGAACCCGTCCGGGAGGCCCTCGATGATCGAACGCAGAGCCAGGATCTCACTCGGGGCGTTGGTCAGGTACAGGATCACGCTTCAGCTCCGGGCCAGCCGGGGTCGCCGCCTGGACTGGTCGATCAGGGCCTCGACGGCGGCCATATCGAGATGCTCTTCCATGGCGTCCGCCAACCGGTCGAAGCGCGCCGTCCGGGCCTCGGCGAATGACAGCTTTCCAGCTGCCCACGGCCGCCCGGCCCGGCTCGCCACGGCGCTGAGGAACCGGCGCCGAAAGCCGTCCGCCTCGAAGAGGCCATGGAGGCTGGTACCCAGCACCGCGCCGCCGGCGGCCTCACTGCCTTCGAAGCCGGAATGCAGCTCCAGCCACGGATTCGACGGTTCGGTCCGCCCATTGTGAATCTCATAGCCAGTGACGGGGCAGCCGAAAGCGGTGCCCTCGGCCGCCCTGGTGATCTTGTCGGGGTGAAACACCGTCTTTACGGGAAGCAGGCCGAGACCGGCGACAGTGGCGGCCCGCTTCGCTTCGACCGCGTCGTCGATCTCCTCCCCCAGCATCTGGTAGCCGCCGCAGACGCCGAGGACGGTGCTCTTGCCCTGGTGCCGGCGCGACAGGGTGGTCAAGGCATCGGCGAGGCCGGTTACCCGGAGCCAGTGCAGGTCGGCCACGGTCGACTTGCTGCCCGGGAGTATCACGAGGTCCGGATGGCCAAGAGACGCCGGCGATTCCACCATCCGCAGCCTGACGGCAGGCTCGACGGTCAGGGCGTCGAAGTCGGTGAAATTCGAGATATGAGGGAATCGCACCACGGCGACGTCGAGGCCCGCCGCGCCGGGGCCGGTGGGTCCGGCGGGTCCGGCGGGCGCGGCCGCGTGAGGCCAGCCCGTGCGCAGGGCGAGCGAGTCCTCGGCGTCGATACCGACCCCGTCCAACCACGGAATCACCCCGATGGTGGGGATACCGGTCCGCCGCTCGAGCTCCGCCGGCGCCTCCCGAAGGAGGGTTGGATCACCCCGGAACTTGTTGATCACGAAGCCGCTGATCAACTTCCGCCACTCCTCAGGCAGGAGAGTCACGGTCCCGAACATGGCGGCGAAAACGCCGCCCCGATCGATATCGCCGACCAGGATGGCCGGGAACCCGGCCGCCTCGGCGACCCGCAGGTTCACGACGTCGTGTTCGAGCAGGTTTATCTCGGCCGGGCTGCCGGCGCCCTCGCACAACACCACGTCATAGCGCCCCCGCAGGCTCTCGAGCTGCCCGATGACGATCGGCCACAGGTCCGCTTTGGCCTTTTGATAAGCGGCTGCGTCGAGGACCGCCCACGGCCGCCCCATCACGACGACCTGGCTGCTACGACTGGATGTCGGCTTCAGGAGGATGGGATTCATGGCCGCTTCTGCAGCCACACCGGCGGCCTGGGCCTGAGCGAATTGAGCCCGCCCTATCTCGTGTCCCTCGGCCGTGACCGCCGAGTTGAGGGCCATGTTCTGGGCCTTGAAGGGGGCGACTGTCACGCCGCGGCGGGCCAGCAGGCGGCACAGTCCGGTGACCAGGGTGGTCTTGCCCGAGTCGCTGGTGGTCCCACAGACCATGAGTCCACCGCTCATCGATGCAGCCCTCGGGTGGTGCTCTTCCGGCCCCTGACACTGGACGGCTGCGCCAGGTCGCTCACCGCTCGCACAGCGCGGCCTCCAGACGGTCGAGGCCGCTGCGGTCCGGGACGGCGATGCGCACCACCCCGCGCAGCCCGAAGCTGCCGCAATCCCGCACGGCGATAGCGCGGGCGGCCAGGTGCTCCCGCAAATCAGGGGCGTCGACCAGGACCCAGTTGGCCTCGGAGGGCCGAGGTTGGAAGCCGGCCCGGGCGAGAACATCCACCAGGTCTCGTCGTAGGGCGGCCGTGGCCTCGGCCCAACCGGGCAGGTCGACGGTGTCAAGAAGGGCGGGAAGAGCAGCGGCGACCAGACCGTTGACCGACCATTGCGGCTGGCGGGCCCGGATCCGCTCCGCCAGGCGGGCGTCTGGCCCCAGCACGTATCCGACCCGCAACCCCGGGCAGGCCAGCAGCTTCGTGAGCGAACCGAGCACGACCGCACCGGCCGCGGCGTCACCACGGGTCCAGGTCCCGGTGGCGAGAGGCCAGAAAGCTTCGTCCCAGACCGCCGCCCGATCGCCGGGTGCGGCCAGCAGGCCGGTTGGGTTGTGCGGGTTGGACCGCCAAAGAGGGGCGGTCCGATCCGTGTGCTCGAGATGGCGCCGGTAGAGGGAGAAGTCCGGTTCGTCGACCCAGCCGGCCTTGAGCTCGGCGGCGACCAGGGCGATGGCCTCGGCGCCGCCGTTCGTCAGGACGAGATGTTCAGCATCGACGCCCATCGCCGCGGCCAGAGCCGCGGTGGCGGGGCCCGGATCGGGATAGCGGGTGAGGCCGTCGAGATGACGGGCCACGACCGCAACCACACCGGGAGCTACCGGGTTGAGGCTGGCCGACAGGTCCAGTACCTCGGAGCGGTCAATGCCGAGGGCCGCCGCCAACCGGTCGCCGTCGCCGCCGTGCGGACCGGGCTCGGGTGCCAGCCGAACGGCGGACCTCACTGGACTCTCTTTCTCATGGCCGCCCGTAGGAGTGAGCGGGTTGCCCTGGGTGCGTGGACCAGCAGCCTCGGCGCCAGAACCAGTACGCCGAGAGCGATGGTCACGTCGCGGCTCAGAGTCCGGGCTCGTTCGATATCACCGACCTGGGCCGGCCTTCCATCACCGAGCGCCGGCCGCAGCTCGGTCCCGTGTCCATAGCGGTTGGGGCCGCCGAGCCGGAGTCCCAGGGCGGCGGCAAACGACGCCTCGGCTACACCCGCATTGGGTGACGGATGGGCCGGGGCCTGAGTGCGCACCGCCATCCAGACCCGAGCGGCCGAGGCGGGCCGAACCGCGGCGACCAGCAGGGCGGTGAGGCGGGCCGGCACCCAGGCCGCGAGGTCGTCGGCGCGGGCACTCGCCCATCCGAAGCGGGCGTAACGAGGAGAGCGATGGCCGACCATGGCGTCGAGGGTGTTGAGAGCCCGGTACGCAAGTACACCCGGGGCTCCCCCGATGGAGGCCCAGAAGACTGGGGCCACGATGGCATCGACGGTGTTCTCGGCCACCGATTCCACGACGGCCCGGCTTATCTCCGGGGCGTCGAGCCGGCTCGGATCCCGCCCGACTAGCGCAGGCAGCACTTGCCGGGAGGCAACCAGATCCCCGCTGCGCAGCGGCCCGGCCACCTTTTCGGCGGCGGCCTCCAGAGCCTTGCCGGCTACCGCGACGTAGGTTGCCAATGAGATGGCCGCCAGCTCCCGGAACGCTCGATCTCGCGGTCCGGCTCGCCGGTGGTCATCCGACCGCCTGCTCCTGGGGCGCAGGCTCCATCCGGTGGCCAGCGCCGCCCCCACCCCCGCAGCAGCGTAGGCAACGCCGGCCCGGCGGCGGTCCGCGTAACAGAGCCGCTCCAAAGCTTGCATGGCCTGCCCGTAGCGGGCGACGGGATGCCAGGAGGCCGGAGGCTCCCCGAGGAGCCGGTCCGCGACCAGGCCCACCACGACGGCGGTGTCTCTGCCGGTCATGACCACCGGGCCGCCGCCACGATCAGCCCTGCTGTTTCCGCCAGTACCCCCGCCGCCCCGAGCACATCCCCGGTGAAGCCCCCCAAGCGACGGCGGGCCAGCCAGACCACCGAACCGCCGGCGACCACGGCCGCGACCACGCTTACCGCTCCCGCCGGGAGCCGCCAGGCAAAAGCCAAACCCAAGGACAGACCGACACCGGCGATCAAGGGAGCCCACCGGGGCGACCCGGAGAACGCGGAGGCCAGACCGCCTTCCGCTCGGGCATACGGCTGGGTCCGAGCTATCAAGGCCATTCCCGTTCTCGACAGGCACCAGAGAGCCACCAGCAGGATCACGCTTGGCCGGATCGCCGCCAGGGCCGCCCAGCGCAGCAGGAGGACCGCAATCGCCACCCCTACACCGAACGCCCCCACTTCGGGCGAAGCCATCACAGCCAGACGCCGGTCGCGGTCGAGGTGAGGGAGTAATCCGTCCGCGCTGTCGACCAGCCCGTCGAAATGAAGCAGACCGGTCACGACCAGGTCGGCGGCCACGACCAGAGCGGCGGAGAGCTGTGCGCTCCACAACCGGTTGGCGGCCCACCAGAGCCCGCCCAGGGCCAGGCCGATCAAGGCGCCGGCCGGCGGGAACCAGTCGAGCGTCCGCGGGCCGGGCGCCCGGGCCCGGCCGAAGGAGGTCAGGAACGAGAGTGCGCCTCTCAACGGACTGAGCCCGGCCTCGCCACCGGTGGACCGTCGAGGCGCATCGCTCGCCCGGCGACCACCAGGAACACCTGATCGGCGACGGCGGAAACGTCCCGATTGAGAGCCCCCAGGGCGTCGCGGAATCTTCCACCCACCTCCGTGGAGGGATGAACGCCGAGCCCGACCTCCTCGGAAACGACGATGGTGTCACCGGGCCGCTTGCTCAGGACGGCGAGAAGCCCGGGCACATCGCCCTGGAACCCCGGCGAGGCGGCCAGCCAGGTCCCGAGAGAATCCACCAACGCGGTGTCCGGAACCGACCCGAGCGCTTCGACCAGGCCGGCTCCCGCCTCGACAGTCCGCCAAGACGCGGGCCGGCGAGCCCGGTGGGCCTGGACCCGGGTTTCGAAGTCGGCGTCCTCGATTACCGCAGTGGCGATGTACGTGACCGTTCCGGCGCCCGCGGCGGCGAGATGCTCGGCCAGTTCGGACTTCCCGCTGCGCGCCCCTCCCAGCACCAGGGTGATCATGAATGAGATGCCAACTTCACGTCCTCGCGTACCTCCGAGTGATCCCGGGCAGGCAGGTTTCCTGGCTCCCGGATCCGCTCCCTCCCGGCCTTCCCGCCTCGAGAGGCCGTGGCCATCAGGTTGGGAGATTGCTCCCCGGTGACAGTTGCGGGACAGCCCCGGACTCGCACCGGGTTCCCTGCGCTACGGCGCTGAAGCGTAGTGCCTCCAGGTGAGCGGGCGGAAAGTCTCTAACGTTCGGGGGCATGGCCAGAGCCGACTCGATCGTCCTTGTGAACACTGGGCACGGCAAGGGCAAGTCTTCCGCCGCCTTCGGGGTCATGGGCCGGGGCTGGGCCAGAGGCTGGAAGGTAGGCGTCGTCCAATTCATCAAGAGTGGTAAGTGGAAGACAGGTGAACGGAAACTCGCCGACCACCTCGGCATCGAGTGGCACACCCTGGGGGACGGGTTCACGTGGGAGTCCACCGATCTAGACGAGACAGCCGCCAAAGGGCGGCATGCCTGGGATGTGGCCGCGGCCAAGCTGGCGTCGGGCGAATACGACCTCCTGATCCTCGACGAGCTCACTTACGCGATCAAGTACGGCTGGGTTCCCGTCGCCGACGTGGTGGCCGGCATCGAAGGCCGGGCGCCCAAGACCAACGTGGTCATCACGGGTCGAGACGCCGCTCCGGAGCTGATCGAGGTAGCGGACACCGTCACGGAGATGCGCAAGGTCAAGCACGCCTACGACCAGGGCATCAAGGCCAAGAAGGGGATCGAGTACTAGGGCCGGCGTGGGGACTGAACTGCCATGTGATGATCTTTTGTGTTCAGTTGCCGCGCCACCCCCTGGCGCGCTAGTGAACACAAAGGTCCGATGGGGAGGCTGCGAGGGCTCGCCGGCAGCGGTCAGGTCACGCGGGGCCGGTCGCCGGCCTCCGGCAGTCCCGCGGCCAGCACCGCCTCCATCCGCTCGAGCGCATCGAACACATCCACGAAGCGGGTGTAGAGAGGCGCTGGACCTAACCGGATCACGTCGGGCGGACGGAAATCGCCGACCACCAGGTCCCTATCGATCAACTCCCGGCACCAGGGCCACGCCTGTGGGTGGGCGACGGAGACGTGGGCGCCTCGCCGGGCCGGGTCTCGCGGGCTGGCGAGAGTCGCCCCGAGCGGCTCGAGGCGGTCCCGGATGAGTTCGGACGTCATCGCTGTCAGTCGTTGCGACTTGGCCCACAGGGCGGGGACGCCGGCGACCTCCACCACGGCGGCGGACGAATCGACTGCCAGGAGGCCCAGTACCGGAGGGGTCCCGGCCAGGAAGCGCCCGATCCCCGCCTCCGGGTCGTAGGCGGGTCCCATGGCGAACTGGTCCCGCTGGCCGAACCAGCCCCAGATCGGTTGTCGCAGCTCGGCTTGCAGGTCGCGCCGAACGTACAGGAAGGCGGGGGCACCGGGGCCGCTGTTCAGATATTTGTAGGTGCATCCCACGGCCAGGTCGGCGCCGGCCTGGTCCAGGTCGACCGGGATGGCGCCCGCGCTGTGGCAGAGGTCCCAGAGGATGAGGGCGCCGTGCCGGTGGGCGGCGGCGGTCACAGCCCCCAGATCGAGCCGGGCGCCGGACCGGAAGTCCACGTGTGAGAGACAAACGAGAGCGATCTGCTCGTCGATGGCGGCGGCCACTTCACCTGCGCTCAGGCCTTCGGTGCGGCCGCCGCGCAGGAGGCGCAGTTGACGGCCAGTCGCTTCGGCCAGGCCCTGGAGCACATAGCGGTCGGTGGCGAAGTCGCCGGCATCGCCCAGGATCACCGGCCGATTGGGGCGGGCCGCCAGGGCGGCCGAGGCCAGCTTGTAGAGGTTTACAGTCGTGCTGTCGCAGACCACCACCTGACCCGGTCCGGCTCCGATCAGGCGGCCGACCCGGTCACCCACCATGCCGGGCAGGTCTATCCAGCGGGACCACCCGCCGACCAGGTCCTCCGACCAGTCGCGAAGGGCGCCGCTCAGCACCTCCACGACGGCGGCGGCGGGCCGCCCCAGCGAGTTGCCGTCCAGATAGATGGCACCGCCGCCTTCGGAGCCCGTGAACTGGCTCCGGTAGCCGGCGATCGGGTCTTCGGCGTCGAGGGCGACGGCCGTGGCTCGATCCACCGTCAGAGCTGCGCTTCGGCCTCGATCTCGACTCGCCATCGGGGGTCGAGCAGGCCCGCGACTATCACCATGGTCGCCGCCGGCCGGACGGAACCAAAGGCCTTCGCGTGCGCCTGGCCCACGGCGCCGGCGTCAGCGGCGTCGACCAGGTACATGCGGGTCCGCACCACGTCAGCCAGCGTCGACCCGGCCTGCTTGAGCGCCTCCTCGATTATCTCGAGGCACCTCGAGGCCTGGATGGCGGGGTCGGGAGGGCACGAACCGTCCGGCCACACGGGCGCCGTGCCCGAGACGACCACCCGGTTCCCCACCCGCACGGCCCGGCTGAAGCCAATGAGGGGCTCGAACCTCGAACCGGAGGAGATCCTCGTTCTGTCTGTCACGTCTTGCCTCCGACTAGCTCCAGAGCGGCCATGGCGGCGGCGACCGCAATCGGCGCCGCCATCAACCCGGTGAGAATCGTGCGTTTCACCGGTGGTCGGACACCGGCGGCCCGAGCTGCACGGATCCAGAGCACCCAGGCCAGCGAGCCTGTCGCGAACAGGTTGGGACCAACGTTGAGGCCGATCAGAAGAGAATAGGGATGAGGGGGCACCCGGGCAGCGAGGAGTGATGCCGCCGGCAGATTGTTCAGGACGACCGCGGCTATCCCGGCCACCCCGGCTGTGGCCCAGGGGTCGAGGTGCTGGAGCATCCGGGCGGGAAGCGACCATTCCCGGCCCACGGTGCCAAGAGCCACCGCCAGCCCGAACAATCCCACCAGCACGGGCAGGCCGAGTACCTCTCTAACCTCTGACGGCTCGAGTCGTCGGGTCGCCAACTTGATGCAGGTTGCCGTCAAACCGACTGCCAGCACCGGAAGGGCGGGAGTGGGGAGCACGAGCATCAGAACGACGGCGAGCGCAATCGCGACCAGACCGGTCCCGAGGACCACCGGTTCCGGGTCGGAGGAACCTGTTCCCCTGCGCCCGAGTTCCCGCCGGCCGGCCACGGCGATCATGGCGGCGGTCACGATGGCCGCCGCGACCCAGGGAAGGAGCATGGTCGCTGCGAACTCCTTGCCGGATGGACGTGAGTGACCGAAGACGATGAGGTTGGTGAGGTTCGAACCCGGCAGTAGCAGCGAGCCGGCATTGGACAGGAGAACGCAAGCGGCGAGGAGAACTGCACCGTCCACCCGCCGGCGGTGGGCGGTGTAGACCGCCACCGGCGTGATGAAGGCGACGGAGGTATCGAGGTTCAGCAGCGCGGTTACCACGACGATCAGGATCGCCAGTCCGGCGAAAAGGACCCGCCCGTCAGGTGCGGCCGCAGCCAGTCGGTGTCCCGCGGCTGAGAAGATTCGGTCGTCGTTGGCCACCAGGCCGATCAACAGCAGCCCCGCGACGAGCACGAAGGCAGGCCAGTTTTGACTGGCCGCGGATCCGGCGGCCGAGGGCTCGGACACGGCGGCAGCAACGGCGGCCGCTGACCCCGTTGCGGCCAGGATCCCCGCTCCTGTCGCGACCGCGGGCCGCCGGCGAGCGATGTCGTCTGTACCGGTCAAACGCTTCTCGGCCACAAGGTGGCTAGGGCGTGGTGACAGGCAGGGTGATCGCCGAGGGGTGCAGGCGATCGTGGTACAGGTGGTGCTCGGAAGGGATAAGCCGGGACGCGGTGCCGATGGGCTCGCCGCTGCCCGTGTTGCGAGCAAAGAGCGGATGAGCCGCGCTCGACACCTGAATTCGAAGCCGGTGTCCCGCCTTGAAGGTCATCGCCGTCGGCCACATTCGCACCCCTATGCGCATTACCCCGTCGGGAGCAGGCTCACACCTACCCGGATCCACCCTGAGTATGCCGTCGCTTATGTTGCGCGACCGGCCGGACCGGTCCACCTGGCACAGGCGGACGAATACGTCGAAGTAGGGACGGCTGGACCGGAGCCATATCTCGGCCTCGACCGGACCCACCACCGTCACCGCCTTGATGAGGGGCGACGACGTGTACACCAGGACGTCCGCTCTGGCCTCCCGTCGGCGCTGGTTCTTCGATCCAGCCCGCGTTATGTCGAGAGTCGCGCCCCCGAGGCCGGGTGCCGGGTCAGCGGGGTCATGGCGATAACGGTCCGGGGGCCCGCCGTCACCAGGGGGCTCGGGCGACAGGCTCCCGCCCGGACCCATGTACCAGCGCTGCGGTGTGGACGGCGGGGGCCACTCCGGCGCCTCTACCCACCGGTCGCTTCCCATCACGAACAGCCGCACCCGGTCCCGCCGGGACCTGTCCGGACGGCCGCCCAGGTGGGTATCGAACCATTCGAGGGTGTCTCGCACCCCGGCCGCCACCGCGCCAGGCCCGGAGTGCGTCCACGGTCCGACCGTCAGCCGGGCCTCCCGTCCGGCCTTTCGCAGCCGAACGAAATCGTCGATCTGGGCGGGAAGAAAGAGGTCGAACCAGCCTCCCAGGAGGGCAGCGGGAGGGGAGTGCGAGGCGTACTTCGAGAAGTCCACATCGTCCCACCAGGCGTCCCCCGGGCCGGCGTGCTCCAGCCAATCCTGGTAGTACGGAACTCGGTGCCCGAAGGTGGCCAGGTCGGCGTCCCGGAGGGGCAGAGTCCGGTACGCCGGGGCCAGGCGACGGCGCGATGTGGCCATGGCCCACACGTAGCGGGCCAACCCCTTGTCCTGGACCTCCATCAGCTGCACCCAGAACGCTCCCGTCTCCAGCGAGAAGGAACCGCCCGGGAAGACTGCGGCGGTGCGAACGTCGGAAGCCGTGATCTGCATGGCCAGGGCCTCCAGGTAGGCGGGGGCACCCGGAACCAGGGCCCATTGAGTCAGTCCCATGTAACTCGGGCCGAAGGCACCCACCCTCCCCGTGAACCACGGCTGTTCCTCGATCCAGGCCAGTGTGGCCTGACCATCGTCGCGCTCGTGCCGGAAAGGGTCGAAGGCTCCGCCAGAGTCAAATGTGCCCCGGACGCTTTGGACGAGCGTCTGGTAGCCGCGCTCGGCGAACAAGCGGCCCAGTACCCCGAACTGTTGGCGGCCGTACGGAGAGCGGACGAGTAACACAGGGGCCGACTGGACCGTGGCGGGCGAGTACCAGCGGTCAGCGAGCAGCACCGTCCCGTCGGCCATCTTCTGCTCCAGATGACGCTCTACCAGCACCTCCGTGCTGTCGGCCGGCCTAAGTCTGGCCGCCTTGGCCAGCGCCCAACTCATCAAGGTCATCGGGACCACCTCCTCGGGGAAAGGTATTCGGCATCCCGGCGGCCCACCAGGTTGCCAGAGGCCCGATCAGCCGTAGCCACCCGATCAGGGGTCGATCGTGGCCGGCACCACCTCGGGAATGAGGTTAAGGGCGCCCTTGGCCGTGACCCAGCTGTACACGCGGACGGCCAGGTGACCGGAGCGAACTTTCGGATCGTCCTCGGCCAGCCGGCGGGCTTTTTCAAGAGAACCAGCCTGATAGATACAGATTCCGGCCAGCTCGGGGTCGTTCGTGATCGGCCCCGACGCCGCCATGTAACCTGTCGCCCGCATCTTGTTCAGATGGGCCAGGTGCTGTCCCTGGAGGGTGGCGGCGGCGTCTTCTGCGACGTCGGGGGCATCGCTTCGGCGCATCAGCAGGACCATCTGATACGAGTCGAACTCGGCCGGTGGCTCGGCCACCGACTGAGGCTGAAGAGCTCGCAGCTGCTCATAGTGCATGTCCAGGTGGAAGCCAGCGTTCCCCTCGATGAGGCTGCTTATCGACATGGGTCCGTCCTGGACCGTTGCCCCTTGGTCAGCGATGACGACAGGCAACTCGGTGCCGGCCTTGGCGTCCCCGAGAGCGAGGTACGAGCGGTTGAGCCTTACCGCTGACCGCTCCACCTCCCGGGCCAGCCCGACGAGTCCGCCGGCGATCTCGACCAGGCGGGCCAAGGATTCCTCGTCGACGCTCCCGGCGTTGTCGTAGGCCACGACCGACCCGGTAGCCATCCTCTCTGCCGCGTCGGCTATCAGATCATTGTTGCGAACGACGTGGGCGGCCACCATCTCGGCCGACCACTCACCTTCGGGCGGCGGTTCGAATCCTCCCGCCAAGAGGGCCGCTACGAACGGGGCGTAGGCAGCCTCGATGTTGAAAGTGGCCATGGTCTCCCTCCACTCGCCAACGATACGGCCTTACACCCTGTGAGGGACCCACCAATTCCCTGATCGGCGGACCCGAGGTGACGCCGCCGCCGCCAACATGATCTGATGGGGCCCGTGTTCTACGTCGTGATTTTCGCCCTGCTCGCCGTACTCCTGGTGTTCGCCGGCGTCTCTTTGCTGGTGCGCCGCCGCAAGCAGTTCGCGGCCGAGACCCCGCACGCGGCGGCAACCAGCGGCGGAGCCCGGCGCCAGCGCAAGGAGAAGCGGGCCCAATCACGCCACGATCGCCGCAAGCGCCACTGAACGCCGACCCTTTCACAGCCTTTCCACAGGCTGCACAGTGCCGGAGCACAGCATTGGGTTACCGTTACGCCCTTGCGGGCCAGCGTGCTCGGAGCCCGACTCCAAGGGGGGATGGAGTCCGGTTGCGGAACCGAGCACGCGGCCCGCTACCCGCTCGCCCCTCGGAAGTCCCCCCGGTCGGGTCGGCGGCCCGGCTACCTGCGGCTCGCGCAGTGGACGCAGCCGAGGACAACCACCATATACGGGCGCCTGGGCCCGGTCGGTAGTTGACGCAAGCAAGAGAACGGCTCCGCCCCGACACCAGACCGGTCCGCGCTCGGCTGCACGGCGCCCGGTATGGTTCCGACGGATGGCGATCGACTGGACAGCCGTGGGTGCCGTCACCACAGGAGTTGCCGCCCTCGCAACCGCCGGGGCGGCAACCTTCACCGCTCGCATGGCCGGCCGGACGAGCGAGATGGCCGAAGCCACCCGGGACATGGCCGCCGCCACGAAGCTCGATGCCGACGCGGGTATGGATCTGGTCAACGAAACCCAGCAGGACCGGGCCATGGCGGTCCGGCCGGTGTTGGTCATCTCGGGTCTGGAGGTGGACCCGCAGGGATGGGTCGGAGATTCCTTCACCATCAGGAACATCGGCAACGGGCCGGCCCTGGACTGCACCGGGGTGTTCCTCCGCCACCCGAAGACCGGCGACCAGTGGTCCGTCAGTCTGCCGATGGCCGTGGCCGCCGGGGACACCATCGTCGCCAAACTCGAACCGCGCGGACGCTCCGCCCCGATGCAACTGCTGGAGGTCGAGGCGTCCGATGACGGTGTGAAGGAAGTAGCCGCCGGCGCCCTGTTCTGCCAGGACGTCCTGGCTCGGCGACACCGCTTCTTCGCCCGTCTCAGCCGCAAGGGATCGGTCGAGATCGCCGGGACGTCGAGCTGGCACTCCTGGGACCGGGAGGCTCCCGCCTGGGTCCGTTCCGGCCTTTGGTCTGACTAGGGGAATAGCAGCCTGCCCGTCGGGACGACGGGCGTCGGTCCAGGGCCTCGCTTATGCTCCACCTAGCACAGGGGACAGTGAGATCGGAGTAAGGAGCCTGCAATGATCGCGGATCGAAGCGACCTTCCTGCAGTACTACAGCCTGAGCGCCGGTCGTCGTCGCTACGGTGCGGCCAACCTCCGGCCGGGCGCGGTTGAATCCGGCGTCGACCGCCAGGCTTGTCCGCCTGGACGGCCTACGCGGCATAGCTGTGCTCTGCGTGCTCCTCTTCCACGCCGGCCCTTTTCTGATTCCGTCCCTTGATCCGAACCTGCTGCCGGGAGGCTTCCTCGGCGTCGACCTCTTTTTTGTGCTCAGCGGGTTCCTTATGACGAACATCTTGCTGGGACACCGGCAGAGCTACGGCCGCTTCTACGTTCGCCGGTTGGCCCGGGTCTTCCCGGCTCTTTACGTGTTCCTCGCCGCTCAGATCCTCTACTGGTGGGCTATCGGAGGCGGCTTCCTTCGGTCCCTGAGCCCCTACGCCCTGATCGCCTCCGGCATGAGCAACTGGGGCTCAGCCTTCGGCGTGAACCTTCCTTTCAGCCTGGGACAGACCTGGAGCCTGGGAGTCGAGGAGCAGCTGTACCTGCTTTGGCCGCTCGTCCTAATCCTCGTCGGTAGGCGTGATCCCCGCCGCTTGAAGCGCATCTGCCTCGCGGGAATCGCCGGCTCGATGGTCATCAAGGTTCTGCTCCTCCATGCTGGGGTCTCGACGCCCGACATCTACGCTCAGACCGAGTCACGCCTCGATGACTTCCTCGTCGGTGCCCTGGTCGCCACCGTCTGGCACACCGACACCCGGCCCATCCCCCATCTTCGACCACTCACGGCCCTGGCAGCCGGGTTCCTCGTGTTCGGGCTCGCGGTGGCCCACCCCTTTACCTCCAGATGGCTGTACGAGGGAGGCTTCACCCTCGTCGCGGTGAGCGCCGGCGTCCTCTTGTATGCCTGCCTCCACCAGGGCGCCGGAACCGCCATCACCGCGACACCGTTCCTACGGGCTACCGGCCGCTACTCGTACAGCATCTACCTTTGGCATCCCCTGGTGTTCCTTGCTGTGTCCAGGTCCATACCGCACGCCACCGCTGCCAGGGTGGTGGCCGCGGCGGCGCTCCTTGTCACCATCTCCGTGCTGTCGACCCGTCTCGTCGAAGAGCCGCTACGCCGGGTCGCCGCCCGCATCCCGGGACTGGGCATCCGGGCGAAGACTTCCGGGCTACCGCTCGTGCGACTGAGCCCCGGTTCAGCCAGCCCGGAAGGGCAAGGCGAGAGGAGTTCACCGGGGCGCACACCGCCTGCCATCGCGGCCGCCCCGGAATCACTGTTGGCCTGAACTGGAAACGTCCAATTTGCTGCTGTTGCTAGCGGTGGGCGCTAGAGGACTCGAACCTCCGACCTCAGCCGTGTGAAGGCTGCGCTCTAACCAACTGAGCCAAGCGCCCGACAGGAACTCTGCAGCGTAGCGGCCGGGCCGCTCCCCCGCCACAACACGAAATGACAACTCGAGGCGTGGTCGCGTCCGCCTATGCTGGGTGGTCGCAGCTAGGGCCAGCGTCGTCCCTTCGTGCGTGGACCAGCTTGGACAGATCCTCGGAAGGACGCAGATGGCTTCACCGACGCCAGTCGGCTTGTATCAACCCCAGTTCGAACATGACGCCTGCGGCGTCTCGTTCGTGGTGGATATGCACGGCCGTCGGAGCCACGACCTGGTCCAGATGGGCCTCGACAGCCTGTGCCACCTGGAGCACCGAGGAGCATCCGGTGCCGAAGTCAACACCGGAGACGGCGCGGGCATCCTTCTTCAGGTGCCCGACCGGTTCTACCGGGCCGTGGTTGGGTTCGAACTACCGGAGGCGGGGGCCTATGCGACCGGCATCGGGTTCCTGCCGACTGGGGCCCAGGATGCTGCCAGGGCCCGCCGTGCCATCGAGAAGCTGGCCGCTTCCGAGGATCTGGCGGTGCTGGGATGGCGCCATCTGCCGGTCGACCCGTCGCCGATCGGCGGCATAGCCCGGTCGGCCATGCCCGACTTCCATCAGATCTTCATGGCCGGCCGGCCCGACCGCGATGCCATCCTGGGCATGGCCCTCGAGCGCCGGGCCTTCATCCTGCGCAAGCGTATTGAGCATGAGGTCGAGGGGGTCTACTTCCCATCGTTGTCATCGCGGACGGTCGTCTACAAGGGGATGCTCACCGCACCGCAGGTCCGCACCTTTTTCCCAGATCTGAACGACAAGCGGGTCGAGACCGCGCTGGCCCTGGTCCATTCCCGCTTTTCGACCAACACGTTCCCGAGCTGGCCGTTGGCCCACCCCTATCGCTACATATCCCACAACGGCGAGATCAACACTCTTCAGGGCAACCGCAACTGGATGCGGGCCCGGGAGGCGCTGCTGCAGAGCGACCTTTTCCCTGGCGCGGTCGAGCGGATCTTCCCGATCGTCACACCCGGCGCCAGCGACTCGGCCAGCTTCGACGAAGTCCTGGAGCTGCTGCATCTCGGCGGTCGGCCGCTACCGCACGCGGTGCTGATGATGATCCCGGAGGCGTGGGAAAACCACCGGACCATGGATCCGGCCCGCAAAGCGTTCTACCAGTTCCATGCCGCCATCATGGAGCCCTGGGACGGCCCCGCTTCGATCGCCTTCACCGACGGGACGGTCATAGGCGCGGTACTCGATCGCAACGGGCTGCGACCCTCCCGCTACTGGGTGACCGACGACGGGCTGGTGGTCATGGCCTCCGAGGTCGGCGTCCTCGACATCCCGGCTTCGAAGGTGGTGCAGAAGGGGCGGCTGCAGCCCGGCCGGATGTTCCTGGTCGACACGGCCGAGGGGCGTATCGTGGCCGACGAGGAGATCAAGTCGACGCTTGCCGCCGAGCACCCCTACGGCGACTGGTTGGCCGACCAGCAGATCTACTTCGACGACCTGCAGCCGCGCTTCACCCTGACCCCGCAGCACTCGTCGACTGTCACCCATCAGCGGCTCTTCGGCTACACCACCGAAGACCTCAAGATTCTCATCGGGCCCATGGCGAAGAACGGCATAGAGCCCCTCGGGAGCATGGGCACGGATACGCCGATCGCGGTGCTGTCGGACCGGCCGCGGCTCCTGTACGACTACTTCCAGCAACTGTTCGCGCAAGTGACCAACCCGCCGCTCGACGCCATCCGGGAGGAGCTGGTCACCTCCTTGTCGGGCACCATCGGCCCTGAGCGCAACCTCCTGGCACCGGAATCGGCGAGCTGCAATCAGATCGTCATGTCGCAGCCGGTCATCACCAACGAGGACCTGGCCAAGCTCCTGTACGTCAACGAGGACGGCACGCAACCGGGCTGGCGTTCCTTCGCCATTGACGGGCTGTTCCCGGCTCGCACGGATAATCCGGGCGAGGCCCTCCACAGGGCTCTGGACGGGATCTGCGCCCGGGTGAGCGAAGCCATAGAGGATGGCGCCAAGATCATCATTCTCTCGGACCGGCACACTTCCCCCGAGCTGGCGCCCATACCGGCCTTGTTGCTGGTGAGCGCGGTCCATCACCATCTGATCGAGGAGAAGACCAGGACCCGGGTGGGGCTCGTCGTAGAAACCGGCGAGGCCCGGGAAGTGCATCACATCGCCCTCCTTCTCAGCTACGGGGCGGCCGCCGTCAATCCCTACCTGGCCTTCGACTCGATCTCGGACCTGATCCAGGACGGTTCCCTCACCGGAATCACGCCGCGCCAGGCGGCCCGGAACTACATCAAGGCGTGCGGCAAGGGCGTCTTGAAGGTCATGTCGAAGATGGGCATCTCGACCGTGGCCTCCTATACCGGGGCCCAGGTCTTCGAGGCTATCGGGCTGTCGACCGAGACAGTGGAGAGGTACTTCCGGGGGACCGTCAGCCGCATCGGCGGAATCGGACTGGACGAGATCGCCCGCGAAGTCCTGGCCCGTCACGGCAGGGCCTGGCCCGGCCAACCCACGGAGCTGGCCCACCGCGACCTCGAAGTCGGTGGCGAGTACCAGTGGCGCCGGGAGGGCGAGTACCACCTCTTCAACCCCACGACGGTCCACAAGCTCCAGCACTCGACGCGGACCCAGCGCTACGACATCTTCAAGCAGTACACCACCGCGGTCGACGACCAATCGGCCCGCTTGGGGACCCTGCGCGGTCTGTTCCATCTGCGCCCGGCTGCCGAAACCGGTCGCCACCCGATTCCCATCGAAGAGGTCGAGCCGGTATCAGAGATCGTAAAGCGGTTCAATACCGGCGCCATGTCGTACGGCTCCATCTCCGCGGAGGCACACGAGACGCTTGCCATAGCCATGAACCGACTGGGGGGCCGATCGAACACCGGCGAGGGAGGCGAGGACGCCGACCGCTACACGCCCGATCCCAACGGCGACCTTCGGCGCAGCGCGATCAAGCAGGTGGCATCCGGTCGTTTCGGTGTCACCAGTGAGTACCTGGTGAATGCCGACGACCTCCAGATCAAGATGGCGCAGGGCGCCAAGCCCGGTGAAGGCGGCCAACTCCCGGGTCACAAGGTGTACCCGTGGATCGCCCGGACCCGTCACTCGACACCCGGTGTGGGCCTCATCTCCCCTCCTCCCCACCACGACATCTACTCGATCGAAGACCTCGCTCAGCTGATCTACGACCTCAAGAACGCCAACGACCGGGCCCGGGTGCACGTGAAGCTGGTGGCCGAGGTCGGCGTCGGCACCGTGGCGGCCGGGGTGAGCAAGGCGCACGCCGACGTAGTCCTCATCTCCGGTCACGACGGCGGGACCGGCGCCTCTCCCCTCACGTCGCTGAAGCACGCCGGCGCGCCGTGGGAGCTGGGCCTGGCCGAGACCCAACAGACCCTCATGCTCAACCGGCTCCGGGACCGCATCGTCGTGCAGGTAGACGGCCAGCTCAAGACCGGACGCGACGTGGTGATCGCGGCCCTGCTCGGTGCCGAGGAATACGGCTTCGCGACCGCCCCCCTCGTGGTGAGCGGCTGCATCATGATGCGCGTCTGCCACCTCGACACCTGCCCCGTCGGTATCGCCACCCAGAACCCGGAGCTGCGCAAACGCTTCACCGGCCGGCCCGAGTTCGTGGTCACGTTCTTCGAGTACGTGGCGGAAGAGGTGCGCGAGCTGTCTGGCCGAGCTCGGCTTCCGATCCCTCGAAGAGGTCATCGGCCATCCCGAGCTGCTGGACGTCACCGAGGCCATCGGGCACTGGAAGGCCCGCGGCCTGGACCTATCCCCCATCCTGGAAACGCCGTCCGTAGGCCCCGACGAGCCGCGCCACTGCGTCAGCGCCCAGAACCACGGTTTGGACCGGGCCCTGGACCAGCAGCTGATCGAAGCCTGCCAACCGGCTCTCCTGGACGCTCGCCCCGTCCAGCTGTCGGTACCTATCCGCAACGTCAACCGCACGGTCGGTACCCTCCTCGGCGCCGAGATCACCCGTCGGTATGGAGGAGAGGGGCTGTCGGAAGGAACGGTTGACATCTCCTTCACCGGTTCGGCCGGCCAGAGCTTCGGGGCCTTCGTGCCCCGCGGCATAACCTTGCGGCTCGACGGCGACGCCAACGACTACCTGGGGAAAGGCTTATCCGGTGGGCGCCTGATCGTGCGGCCGCCCCGCGACGCGCCCAAATCATTCGTGGCCGAGCAGCAGATAATTGCCGGCAACGTGATCCTGTACGGGGCGACCGGTGGCGAAGCGTTCATCCGAGGCGTGGTCGGAGAACGCTTCGCCGTGCGCAACTCCGGGGCGACCGCCGTGGTCGAAGGCGTGGGAGACCACGGTTGCGAATACATGACGGGCGGACGGGTCGTCGTCCTCGGCCCGACCGGCCGCAACTTCGGAGCGGGAATGTCGGGCGGCATCGCCTACGTGTGGGATCCGCGCGGGACGTTCGGGGCCAACCTGAACGGCGAGATGGTCGACCTGGAGGACTGCGGCGAGGACGAGGTGCTGTGGCTGTCGGAGATCCTGGAGCGGCACTCGACTGAGACCGGTTCCGAGGTGGCGGCCCGCATCCTCGGGGCCTGGCCCCGCTCGGCGGCACAGTTCGTGAAAGTGATGCCGCGCGATTACAAGCGGGTGCTCAGAGGCGGTGCGCGACGCGGAGGCCAGCGGCCTGCCGGTGGAGGACGCCATCATGGCGGCGTCACGTGGGTAAGCCGACCGGGTTCCTGGAGTTTCGCCGCGAGCTGCCCGGCCGGCGGCCCGTTCCCGTACGCCTGCGGGACTGGAAGGAGGTGTACGAGCCATTCCAGCCGGACCGGCTGCAGACGCAGGCGAGCCGTTGCATGGACTGCGGCATACCGTTCTGCAACGACGGTTGCCCGCTCGGGAACCTGATTCCCGACTGGAACGACATGGTCTACCAAGATCAGTGGCAGGTCGCCATCGAACGCCTGCACGCCACCAACAATTTCCCGGAGTTCACCGGCCGGCTGTGCCCCGCCCCATGCGAGTCGGCCTGCGTCCTCGGCATCAACTCTGATCCGGTGACCATCAAGCAGGTCGAGGTTTCCATCATCGACCGCGCCTGGGACGAGGGCTGGGTGAAGCCGCTGCCCCCGAATCGCCCACGGGCATGCGGGTGGCCGTCATCGGCTCCGGCCCGGCGGGGCTGGCCGCCGCTCAGCAACTCACCCGGGCCGGACACACCGTGACGGTCTACGAACGGGCCGACAAGCCCGGCGGCCTGCTGCGGTACGGCATCCCCGAGTTCAAGATGGAGAAACGGCACCTGGACCGGCGCCTGGCCCAGATGGAGGCGGAAGGAACCATCTTCGTGTCAGGCACCACCGTCGGTGTTGGGTCCGGTCCCGGAACCCTGGCGGCAGCCGAGGTCCGCGATGCGAACGACGCCGTCGTGATCGCGACGGGAGCCACGGTGGGGCGCGAACTTCCGATACCCGGACGGGAGCTGGCCGGTATCCACCAGGCCATGGATTTCCTGCCGCTGGCCAACCGGGCCGTCGATGCCGAGGATCCGGTGGCCGCCTGCCCACTCACCGCTCGAGGCAAAAACGTCGTCATCATCGGTGGTGGCGACACGGGCGCCGACTGCCTGGGGACCGTGCACCGGCAGGGAGCCCGGTCCGTCCATCAGTTCGAGATCATGCCGCGACCGCCGGACGTGCGTGATCCGTCGACACCGTGGCCGACGTGGCCCTTGATGTTCCGGACCTCGTCGGCACACGAGGAAGGCGGAGAGCGGGTGTTCGCCGTGAACACTCTCGAGTTCCTGGCTGATGACGCCGGCGGTGTGCGGGCGCTCCGGGCGTGCGAGGTATCGATGTCGGTCGTGGATGGCCGGCCGCGTTCGATCCGGTGGAGGGAACCGAGTTCGAACTGCCCGGCGAACTGGTTCTGCTGGCCCTGGGCTTCTCCGGTCCCGAGCCAGAGCTGGCGGCGGCCTTCGGGCTGCCCCTCACCGCGCGTGGCGATATCGGCCGGAGCGCCACCTACGAGACCGATGAGCCCGGCGTGTTCGTGTGCGGCGACGCCGGCCGAGGTCAGAGCTTGATCGTGTGGGCCATCGCCGAGGGTCGCAGCGCGGCCATGCACGTGGACCAGTTTCTGGCCGGGAGGACCCTCCTGCCGGCGCCTCTCCCGGTCGCGTAGGGGGTGCTGCCGCCGGCCGGCGTGGGCCGGCGGCCGCACCCCGATCAGGAGTTGCCCACACAGGCGGGTACCCTGGAGGAGTGACTTTCGGGCCGGGAGATGACTTCGAGTTCCAGCAAGACGGGCGCGATGTGAACCCTGAGCTGGATCCCGAAACCGACCCCGAAGCGGCGCCGGAGCAGGAACACGAGTACAACACCGCCCTGCCCCCCAAGATCGAGGCCTGGCGCAAGCGCAGCGCGGCGGGAGCCATACTGACCGGCTTCGCTCTCGGGTTGCAGGAGGCCCTCGAGACCAAGCGGCAAGAACCCTCGATCATGATCCAGACCTCCGGCGACCCCCCCAAGGATCTTCCCGTCGAAGCCGACTTCGAGTACGGGCGGCCGCGCCAGAGCGTGGTGAGCATCCGGCCCTGGCTCCTGGAAGGCACCGGTGGGGAGCGCGACTCCGGGGGCGCCGGTCCAACTCCCGACGACGGCGAAACCGGATCTGCCCGCGTTGAGCCCGCCTAACTCCGAAGAACCCGACCGGGACCGAGTGTTCGCCGAGGATGCCCAGCGCTTCGAGGACGCCAATGGTCCCGACTTCGACGAGGCCGATCTGAAGCCCTCGGCGATGCGCGGCCCGGAGCCGCTCTACGGATATGTGGTGGCCGCCGAACTGCTGGTGGTGGCCATCCTGAACCTGACCGACACCCACGGGCCGGGGGCGCCCGCTCACCCTGACACGGCCCTGGCTGCAGCCGGCATCCTGGGCGCGGCGGCGGTGGCGGCGGCGATACGGTTCACCCGCCATCGCATGGTCGTGGCCTTCGTCACCATCGCGGCGGCGTTCCTGGTCAGCGTGCCGAAGATCCCGAACTCGCTCGAGTTGGTGCACGTCATCGCGATAGCGGTCCCCTTCGTGTACGCCTTCATCCTGACGCAACGCCAGAACAAGGCCCGGGTGGCGGACATCAAGCAAGCCAGGGCGGCGCAATCCTCCTCGGGCGGAGCGCGGGCCGGACGGACAGATGCGGCCGGGCGGGCCGAAGATCAAGCCAATCGGCGGGACCGGCGCGGCCGGCGGGGAGTGCCCGAGCCGTCGGGACCCAAAGCCAGCAACCGGTACACCCCACCCAAACCGAAACGACCCCACCGCTAAGCCGGTAAGCGGCTCCGGGCCCGGGATCAGCCTTCAGATACGCCCAATCTCTCAAGCGCGGGCGCCCTGTCTCCGACTGCGCTAGTAGCGCACCGCTGGCATCAACATCGGAAAGGGATTTAGAGGGCCATATAGTGCAACTAAGTACGGTCAGGCTCGGGCAGACGGGCCGACCGGCGCACCAGGAGCAGACGAGGCAGGAGCCGCCTTACTGGTACCTGGGGCTCCTGTTGGCCCTCGTGATCCCGGCGACGCTCATCGAGAAATGGTCCGGTTCGCTGTGGATGCCGGGCTTCGGATTGGGCTTCGCCATCTTGGTCCTGTACGGGTCCCGCTGGCTGCGCGCCCTACTCGACTGCCGCCGCCGTCCTGGCCGTCATCCTGGTCGCCACCCCGGCTCTGCTGCCCGGGTCGTCGGTGGGCCAATTCTTCACCACCGTCGAGGGAGTCACCGCGCTGGCGGTGGGATACGGCCTGACCGCGCTGGGAATCCGGGCCTGCCACATCGACCTGTCTCTGCGGCGGCTCCGGGACGCACTACTGCTGTCGGCGCTCGGGCTGGCGGGGGCGGGGTTGACCGCCATGGTCTTCATGGGCGTACTGGCCGGGCGGGAGCAGCTGACCGGAAGGCGGTTCTCCGACGTCCTGGCCTTCGTGGCGGCAGGCGGGGCGTCCGGCGCCTTCGGGCTGGCCCCGCTCCTCCTGGTGGCGGGGGCGTGGATCAGCCGGCGTTCCAAATGGGACCTGCATCCGAGCCCCGCCATCTTCAACCCGGCTCGCTGGACCCTCGCCACCTGGGTCCGGACCGCCGAGACCACCGCGCAGCTGGCGGCCTTCGCCGCTATCGCGGCCCTCCTGATCGGCCGGCCGCCCCACACTCCGGTGTACTACCCCCTTCTCATCCCGATCGGATGGGTGGCCCTCCGCAGCGGTGTCACGGGCACCGCCATCGGCATCGCCATCGGCACCCTCATAGTGGCCGCCGTCGCCCACTCGCATGGCTGGGCCGGTACCGATATCGACGGGCTGGAGACCTTCCTGGTCGTGTTCGCCATCGCCGGCCTGTGCTTCGGCGCGGCCCAGACCGAGAGGCACGACGCCCTGCACACGCTCGAGCGCAGCCAGCAGGCGCTGTTCCGAAGCGCCACCCAGGACAACCTCACCGGCTTGGCCACTCAGGCCCATCTGGTGGACAGTGCGCGGGCGGCCCTCGAACGGGCCGGCCAAACCGGGAAGGCCCTCGGAGTCATCTTCGTCGACCTGGACAATTTCAAGGAGTTCAACGACCGCTGGAACCAGCACGCCGTAGGCGATCGGGTGCTGGCGGTCATCGGTGACCGGCTCCGGGGGACGCTACGGGCGTCCGACACCGCAGGCCGTTACGGAGGGGACGAGTTCGTGGTCGTCTGCGAGGACCTTTCGAGCGAGGAGGACCTGTGGGCGATCGGCCGGCGCGTGGAAGCCGCCATCAGGGAGCCCATCCTCATCGGTGGGGCCCCGTACTCTGTCAGCGCCAGCGTGGGCGTGGAGATGGGCCGGCCAGGCGACACCGCCGCCTCTCTCCTGGCTCGGGCGGACAGCGCCATGTACGAAGAGAAGCGTCGCCGCCGGGCAGCGGGCCGACCGGGCCGGTTAGCGGACGGCGCCGTCGCCGCCCGGGGAGGAGCTCGGCCGCCGGCCAGCCTGACCCGCCGCTGATCGTACGACCGAGCCATTACCTCCGGCGGGGTCGTGCGACAGGAGAGCCGCCCGCAAGAAGTCGAGCAGGCCGGCTCGTTGCCGTACCAGTTCCCGCGGCGTCGGCTCCACGCCGAGGGCCCGGAGCACCTCGACCTCGGTCGCCAGCCCCACGATGGTGGAGTAGGAAGTGAGGAGCAGGAGACGGGCGTCCTGCTGGCGGAGCAATCCGGCGTCCATCCCCTCCTCCAGGAATCCAGTGGCCCGTTCGATGAAGGGCCCCAGGATAGCCGTGAACCTGGTGGCCGCCGGTGGCCCCAGCCGGCTGACCTCCCGAAGCAGGCCGAGCAGTTCCGGCCGCCGGGCGGCCAGCCGGAACACGGACCTGACCACGGCGTCGACGCGTTCCCAACCCTGAGCTGGGCCGGCCAGAGCCCGTTCCAGCGAGGCGGTCATCTCGTCGCCGGCTTCGTCGATGACGGCGTCCAGGAGAACCTCTTTGGAGTTGAAGTAGTAGAGGATGCTCTGCTTGCGGATACCGAGCTCGGTCGCCAGGGCGTCCAGGGATGTGGTTTCGTAGCCGCGGGTCCCGAATGCCCTGAGGGCCGCATCTATGACCCGGTCCCGGGTACTCGCAGTGGGCACTTACCAAATGGTAGACAATAGCGATGCTTCGTGAAGCCCTCGGCGGCCGGCGGATAGCCATTACGGGGTCGACCGGCTTCCTCGGCACGGCGCTCGTGGAGCGATTCGTCCGCTGCGTGCCCGATTGCCAGGTCGCCCTTCTGGTGCGGCCGGGCCGGCGAGGGCCGGCCGACCGGGTCCGCCGGGAGATCTTCAAGAACAACTGCTTCGACCGCCTGCGAAGAGAGCTCGGCGAGGCCTTCGACCAGGAGATGCAAAGGCGGGTCCTCGTGATGGGCGGCGACGTCGGTGTCGACGGCCTGGGTCTCGATCCCGATGGGGAGGCGCTCCTGGCCTCCTGTGACACCGTCATCCACTCAGCCGCGACGGTCAGTTTCGACTCGCCTCTCGACGCTGCGGTGGAGATCAACCTGCTGGGACCAACCCGGGTGGCTGAGACCCTCAATCGCCTCCACGGGGCCGATCCTTCAGGCCTCCCGCACCTGATCGCCGTCTCCACCGCGTATGTAGCCGGGAGCCGCCGAGGCCGGGCGCCCGAAGCCAAGCTGGCCGACACCCCGTGGTCCACGGAGGTGGCGTGGCGGCCCGAAGTCGACGCCGCCCGTCGGGCTCGGGCTGATACCGACGCCCAGAGTCGCGATCCGAAGATGCTGTCCCGGTTCAGCCGGCACGCTCGCGGCGAACTCGGCGCTGCCGGCAGCCCGGTGCTGGCGGCCAAGTCCGAGAGGCTCCGCGAGGAGTGGGTGAAGGATCGCCTGATCGCGATCGGCAAGGCCCGGGCTCAGGGCCTGGGCTGGCCCGATGCCTACGCCTACACCAAAGCGCTGGGCGAGAGGGCGCTCCTCGAGACGCGAGGGCAGCTCCCGGTCACAATCGTCCGCCCCTCGATCATCGAGTCGGCCCTGGCGGAGCCTCAGCCCGGTTGGATCCGCGGCTTCCGGATGGCGGACCCTGTGATCATCTCCTACGCCAAAGGGTTGCTGAAGGAGTTCCCAGGAGTACCTGAGGGCATCGTCGACGTGATTCCCGTCGACCTGGTCGTGGCCTCGATCATGGCTGTGGCGGCACGCGGCCCGCTCGCCGAGCCCGACGTGTTCCATTCCGCATCCGGGGCTCGCAACCCGCTGCGCTACCGGAAGCTCGTGAACCTGGTGCGCACCTGGTTCATCGAGAACCCGCTGGCCGACAGTCAGGATCAACCGATCATGGTTCCGGAATGGTCGTTCCCCGGCCGCAGGCGGGTTCAACACCAGCTCAGCCGGGCCACCCACGCTCTGGGTACGGCGGAACGGGCCCTGCAAGCTCTCCCTCTCCGGGGCCGTCAGGCCGCGTTGAGCGCCCGCCTCGAGGAACGACGCGACGAGGTGGAGCGGGCCCTGTCCTACGTCGAGCTCTACGGCGCTTACGCAGAGACCGAAGCGGTGTTCTCGGTGGACCGCCTTCTGGACCTGTACTCCTCGCTTCCGCCCGACGACCGGAGGGACTTTTGCTTCGACCCGGCCGTGATCGACTGGCAACACTTCTGCCACAACGTCTACCTGCCCGCGGTTGTCGCCCACGCCCGGGTCCGCCAGGCTCGCCCGGGCCACCGCGGCCCCGCCCACGACGGTCCCGCACCCGACCGGCCCGGGCCGACGTCCGCTCGGCCCTATCAGTCGAGGAACAGCAAGGGCGCCACGGGCATGACCCGGGAGGAGCGGGGCCGAAAGGCGGTGCTTTCGCCCGAGCGGCAGCTGGCGGTCTTCGATCTCGAGAACACCCTGATCGCGTCCAACGTGGTGGACTCCTACTCGTGGCTGGCCACCCGGCGTGAAAGCGATCCCGACCGGGTTCGCTTCGTGCTGCGCACCGTGAAAGAAGCCCCCCGCCTGCTTGCTCTGGACCGCGCCGACCGGAGCGACTTCCTCCGCTACTTCTATCGCCGCTACGAGGGGGCGCCTGTCGAGCGCCTGCGCCAGGACAGCTGGGAGCTTTTCAGCGACCTGTTGCTGACCAAATCCTTTCCGGCCGGCATCCGTCGGGTTCGCGAGCACCGCTCCCTTGGGCACAAGACGCTCCTGATAACGGGCGCTCTCGACGTGGTGATCGAGCCCCTCCGTCCGCTCTTCGACGAGGTGATCTGCGCTCACCTGCGGCAAAGGAGGGGGCTGCTCACGGGTGAATTACTCGATGCCCCTCCCACCGGTGAGGCCAGGGCGTTGATCATGGCCGAGTTCGCCCGGACTCTGAACCTCGACATACAGCAGAGCGTCGCCTACGCCGACTCGGCGAGCGATCTACCCATGCTGGAGGCCGCCGGCCACCCCGTGGCGGTAAATCCGGAGACCAAGCTGGCCGCCATCGCCCGTAAGCGGGGCTGGCATGTGGAGCACTGGCCCCGGGCCGCCGGCGGACCGAGACCTCTCCTACCGATCGGGCCCCGAGCATGAAGGCGCTCCAGATCGACCGATCGCTGCCTCGTTTCGTGGCGGCCCGGGTGGCTTCGGGCGTGAAGCCGGGCGGCGGTGGTCGAATCGGTCCCCTCCGCCTGGCCGACATTGACGTGCCGGAGCTCCCCGGACCGTCGTGGCAGGTGGTGATTCCCCGGCTGGCGGGGATATGCGGTAGCGACCTGGCCACCATCGACGGAAGGTCTTCGAGGTGGTTCGAGCCGATCGTGAGCTTTCCCTTCGTCCCCGGCCATGAAGTGGTGGCCGACACCGCGACCGGCGGACGGGTCGTGATCGAACCGGTCCTTCACTGCCGCGTACGGGGCATTGACCCGCCGTGCCGTCCCTGCTCAGACGGTCGCACCAACCACTGCGAACGCTTACTTGCCGGGCATCTACAACCAGGCCTGCAGACGGGGTACTGCGCCGATACCGGGGGTGGCTGGTCGCTGTCGATGGTGGCCCATGAACTTCAGCTCCACGACGTTCCGGACGAATGGTCCGACGAGGCGGCGGTTATGGTCGAGCCGGTTGCCTGTGCCGTGCACGGAGCCTTGTCCGCCCCATCCGGAGAGGAGCTGAGCGCAGTAGTGATCGGGGCCGGCACCATCGGCCTGGCCACCATCGCCGCGATCAATCAGCATCGCCCAGACGTGGTTTCCCTCATCGCGGTAGCCAAGCACCCTGAGCAGCGGAACTGGGCGAGGCAGTTCGGCGCCACTGCCGTGGTGGAACCGAACGAGCTACGACGGGCCGTGCGGCGGGCAACCGGCTCCTGGATCCTGGACAGCGGCCAGTTGACCGGTGGGGCCGACGTCGTTTTCGACTGCGTCGGCAGCGCGGGCTCACTCTCGGACGCCTTGGCGGTGACGGCCCCGGGCGGAACGGTCGTCTTGCTAGGCATGCCCGGACAGGTCGACGTCGACCTGACCGGCCTTTGGCAGCGCGAAGTCCGCCTGGCCGGCGCCTACGCCTACGGCCCGGAGCCCGCGGCTGGGGGCCGCCACAGCTTCTCGCTGGCGATGGACCTCGTCGAGAGCGCCGGCCTGGAGCGGCTGGTGAGCGCCACCTACCCGCTCGACCGGTACTCCGATGCCATAGATCATGCCGCTCAGGCCGGCCGCCGGGGAGCCGTCAAAGTGGCCTTCGATCTGCGCCACGAGAAGAGAAGACAAGGGAGCTAACGACGCCATGGCCCGCCCCGGTTTCGTCCTCGACGTAGATCGTTCCACCCCGCCGATCCTGACCTGGCATGGAGAAGGGTTCCGGCTGGAACGACTGCCGGCGGGGCGGTCCCGGGTGATCTACGCACCCGAACCGATCGACGCGCTCGAGGATCCCGACGATGAAATCCGGGAAGCTCTCTTGCACCCGCTCGGTGACAGCAAGCCACTGCCCGAGCTTTTGTTCCCGGGGATGCGCTTGACGATCGCCTTCGACGACATCTCGCTGCCGCTGCCCCCTATGCACCGGCCGGATAACCGCCAGCGGGTGATGGAAGCGGTGCTGGACGTGGCCGCGGAGGCGGGGGTCGATGACGTGGTCCTCATATGCGCCCTCGCCCTTCACCGTCGCATGACCGAGGCCGAGCTGCGCCACGCCATCGGCGATCGGGTATACGACGCCTTCGCCCCCCACGGGCGACTACTCCAGCACGACGCCGAGAACCCCGACGGTCTCGTCCACCTGGGGCAGACCGACCACGGAGAAGACGTGGAGATCAACAGGCGGGCCGCCGAGTCGGACCTCCTGGTCTACGTGAACATCAATCTGGTGGCCATGGACGGCGGGCACAAGAGCGTGGCGACCGGCCTGGCGAGTTACCGAAGCCTGCGCCATCACCACAACGTGCGGACCATGCAGCACAGCCGGTCGTTCATGGACCAGGAACGGTCCGAGCTGCACAGTTCCAACTGGCGCATGGGCCGGCTCATCGCGGCCTCGGGAATCAAGATCTTTCAGATCGAGACCACCCTGAACAACGAGACCTTCCCAGAGCAGATGGCCTTCCTGCAGAAACGGGAATGGGAGTGGTCAGGGCGGGACCGGGCCACCTACCTGGCCACCACCAAAGGCCTGGCCATCACCCCGCCCCGGCTGGCCCGATCAATGTTCCAGGCCATCAAGGCGCCACACGCCATGACCTCGGTCCACGCCGGCGAGGTCGAAGCCGTCCACCGGGCCACGACCGAGATGATCTACCGCCAGCAACTCGTCCATGTCGAAGGTCAGACCGACATCGCGGTGTTCGGGCTCCCTCACCTCTGCCCGTACAACGTCAACTCGATCATGAATCCCATCCTCGTCATGTGCATGGGGCTCGGCTACCTCTTCAACCTCTATCGCGGCCAGCCGTTGGTGCGCGAAGGCGGGGTGGCGATCCTGTCCCATCCGACGCCGTGGGCCTTCCACCCGGTCCATCACCCGTCGTACATCGACTTCTTCGAGGAGGTGCTCAGCGACACGACGGACCCGATCGAGATCGAGAAGACCTACGAGGAGCGCTTCGCCACCGACGAGTGGTACCGGCACCTCTACCGCACCAGTCACGCCTACCACGGCGTCCACCCCTTTTACATGTGGTACTGGGGTGCCCACGCTTTGCAGCATCTAGGCCGGGTGATAATCGTCGGCGGCGAACCGCGAGCCGTGCGCCGGCTCGGCTTCTCGCCCGCCTCCACACTCGTTGACGCCCTGGAGATGGCCGGCGACACCGTCGGCCCAGACGCCACCATCACGCAACTGCACTGCCCACCGATTCTGATGGCGGACGTCCACTAGTGGCAACCGCACGCGGAGGGCTTCCCGGATCAGCCGCTCCGGTTCGGCGCCTCCCAGTGACACCGGACTCGGTCCGGTCGTGGGCCGGGGCCGTCCGGGTCCGGGTGCGCCCACCCTCAGCCTTCCCCCTGGCCGCTCCGACCTGGCCCGGGGGGGTACCGCGCCCGCCGGTGAAGAAGACTCTGGGGGTCGACTACGACACCGAGTGGTCCCGCCGCCACGCCGCCCGAGCCGGACGCGTGCTCGTGCAGGAGCTTGTGTCCGGGCCCGTCATAAAGGTGGTCGCATCCCCTCACGTGACCGGTCTCGACCGCGTCGCTCACCTGGACGAGCCGGTCATATTCGCGGCCAATCACGCCAGCCACGTCGACGCCCCCCTCCTCCTGTCGGTGATACCGGACCGGTGGCGAGGCCAGATGTTCGTGGCCGGAGCGGCTGACTACTTCTTCGACACCCGCCTGAAAGCCGCCGCCTTCGCCTTCCTTCTAAACGCGGTGCCGATAGAGCGCCAACGGGTGTCGAGAGACTCCGCTAACCGGGTCGCAGACCTGCTCGCTGAGGGCTGGAGCATGCTCATCTTCCCCGAGGGCGGGCGCAGCCCCGACGGATGGGGACAACCTCATCGGGCCGGGGCCGCCTGGCTGGCCACCCGCACCGGTCGCCCGATCGTCCCCGTGCACGTAGAGGGAACCCGTCAGATCATGGCCAAGGGCTCCAGCCGGCTGCGTCTGGGAACGACGTTCGTGACCTTCGGGCGTCCCCTCCGGCCCGAGCCCGGCGGGGACCCCCGGAACTTGGCCGATCAGCTCGAACGCTCGATCTCCGCCTTGGCCGACGAGCAGACGACGGACTGGTGGACAGCCCGGCGGCGGGCGGCCACACGCTCGTCGCCATCCCTCACCGGGCCGGATGCGGGCGCCTGGCGGCGTACCTGGGTCCTGGGCCAGAAGGGCCGGCGAGGGCGCGGCGGTAGCCCCCGGGGATCCTCGACGAAGGACCGCTGGCCCCACCCCTGACCGACCCATGTCTCTTGACGACTCTTATTGAGTTCAGTGCCTGCCATTAGGGCTGGTCACAAAAAGGGTTAAAGGTGGGGCGTGAATCAGCCGATAAACAAGCGGGATCAGTGCCGCGCCTAACCTGGCTCCTCGGCGGCAGCGACGAACTCGCCAGCTAGTTGGCCCCGGACCTGATGCAACTTTGCAGCCGCCATCAGTCAGACTTCTGTAGTACGCCTCCCCGCAAGGAGCCCTCCGTTACGTGACTCAGCCCACCAATCCCGCCCAGGGCACCCCCGTACCGCCGCGAAAGGGCAAGAAGGGTTCGCGCCCGGCCCCGGTCAGTCAGCCTCGCAAGGCCGCCTCCACCTCCAAGTCCACGACCGCCGTAAAGAAAAGCGGCCAGGGCAGTAACCGGGCCCGCAGCAGCAGCGCCGCCCGCCAGGCCCGCAAACGTCGCAACCGGCTGAGCCTGATCGGAGTCGTCGCGGTGGTCGCCGTGGTCGCTCTGATAGTCGTCCTCAGCGTCAACTCCAACAACTCAGCCAAGCCAGCGCCCAGAGTCGCGCTGACGGCTGAGCAGTCCGTTGCTCTCCAAACCGTACCGGTCAACGACCTGGTTGCCGCCTTCGACAAGGCTGGGTCGGGGCTGAACCCGGTGACGCAGATCAACCATTCCGCGCTCACTTCCGGGGGCAAACCGGAGGTTCTTTTCATCGGCGCCGAGTTCTGCCCCATCTGCGCCACCGAGCGCTGGCCCCTCACCGTCGCCCTGTCGCAGTTCGGGAAGTTCACCAATCTGCACCAGACCCGGTCGGCGGTGCACGACGGAAACATTGCCACCGTCACCTACTACGGCTCCAGCTACACGAGCTCCTACCTCACCTTCACAGGGGTCGAGACCACGACCAACGTGCCCAAGGGCAACTACTACGAACCCCTGCAGACACCTACGGCCGAACAGCAGTCGCTCTGGAGCAGCACCAGCCAGGAGCTGGGCATCAACGAAGGTTTCCCCTTCGTGTACATGGGCGGCAAGTACGTCCTGACCACGTCGCAGTTCGACCCCACCACGTTGGAGGGCAAGAGCTTCGACCAGATCGCCGGCGACGTCGGCAATAACGACTCCTCGGTCGGAGCAGACATCGACGCCTCGGCGGCGGCTCTGACCAAGTACTTCTGCTCCCTGACGGGCTCCAAGCCGGCACCGGTCTGCAACGCAGTGAGCAACTTGAACGCCCCCGTGTCCTCCAGTTCGTCTGGAAGCAACACTCCCGCCAGCGGCTAGAACTATGTCAGTGGAAACGCCGCCGCTGGATGAGCACGGATCCTCATCGAGCGAAGCCGGCTCGGGCCGGGCGAGGGTTCCCTGGTGGCCCTCCCTGATCGGCACCACCCTTTCCGTGCTCGGGCTGGGAGTAGCCACCTATTTGACCTACGAGCACTACACGGGGTCGAAGAGCCTCAGCTGCCCGGCCGGCGGTGGCCTGGTCAATTGCCTGAACGTGACCACGAGTATCTACTCGAAGATTCACGGTGTGCCTGTGGCCGTGCTGGGCCTGGTTTTCTTCGCCGTCATGCTCGTCCTGCAAAGCCCGCCGGCGTGGTCCAGCTCCTCCCGGTTGGTGCGAGCAGGCCGTATCGTCTGGTCCCTCGTCGGCGTCGGAACGGCCGTGTGGCTGGTCTACGCCGAGCTGGTGAAGATCCGCAACATCTGCCTCTGGTGCACGTCCGTCCACATCATCTCGCTGCTCATCTTCCTGTCCACCGCCTTCGGCACCCTGGCGACCATGCCGGACATCGAAGAGGACGAGTTCGAGGACGAGGAGTTCGCCGGCTAGGACTCGGCTTCAGTGTGCAGCCGCTCGGCCCACCAGGCCGCCACGGCGGCTAGCGGCAGGGCGGCGGCATGGGCCAACAGACCGGCGAAGGCGACGTCGATGCCGTGCCCGAAGTTGGTCAGTTCGACCAGCACGTCGATGGCCGCCGACACTCCGACGGCGAGCGCCATCAGGCACAAGCCGAGTGAGACCGCGTCTCTCACCCCATCGGGTCCGGTCATGCGCATGTCGAACCGCCGGCCGGCGGCCAGCAATGCCACCCCGAACAAGACCGCCACGCCCCAGTCCAGGGCCCCGGGCGCGAAGAACTGCATCACCCGCTCCTGACTGGTCATGCCCGGTGCGTGGCGGAAGGCCAGGAGCGCCGAGGCCAGCCAGGTCAACACCAGCGCCACCAGTACCGCTCCGGCACCGAGTACCCAGGGTGAGCGCCGCGTTAGATCGCTCACACCGGCCTTCAGGGCGGTGGTCCCCCCGCCCACCGAGGAGCGGTGCCGGCCCGGCCGCCAGTGGTGAGTCGAGGAAGCCGACCCGGTACCCCTATCGTCAGGCCTGGAACCGCGTCCTGGCATCGATGCGGTGTCGTCGGCCTCGGAAGGAGGTGGTGGGGGCGGTCCAGCCGCCCACGGGGGGTCGGCCATCCCCGGCCCCTCGCCCCCGCCAGGACGGCCGGGCTCGTCGGCGGTCACAGCGCCCCCTTACCTGGAGGCAGGGTGCGGGCCAGTTCGTCCGCGGTAGGGATGCGGCGCAAGCGGGCCTCGGGCGGCAAAAGTTGCGTTATAGCTTCCATGATCAACTCCGTGTCGGCTCTGAAGTCATACCCACTCAGCCCCTCCACCGGCGGCCCGACTCGGACCCGGACTGTCGGAGGGTGCAGAACGTTGGTCACGTTGGGCAATCGGGCCGAGCGCGGCCAAACCCGCTCGGAACCCCACACCGCGAGTGGGATCACGGGTGCCCCAGTGGCGGCGGCCAGTCGAGCCGCTCCGGACTTGCCCCTCAAGTGAGGATCGAAGAAGTCCTCGCCCCGAGGGATGGTTCCCTGCGGGGTGACGACCAGGACCTCACCGTCCCGCAGGGCCGCTTCTGCGGCCTCGAAGGCGTGCCGTCCCGACAGCTTGCGGTCGACGCATATGGCCCCGGAGGCCCGCGCCAGGCTTCCGACCACCGGCGCGTCGAACAGTTCTTTCTTGGCCAACCCGCGCGGGTTGCGGCCGGCGGCGAAGACAGCGAGCGCATAGGCAGTCGGGTCGAAGTAGCTCCGGTGATTGGCAGCCACGATCGCCGGCCCTCGACGCGGGATGTTCTCGGTACCGGCCATGTCGAAACGGGCGAACGGGAAGGCCGGCTGCTGGAGAAGAACGCGCAGCACGTCGAGCGGTTCGGCCCCCAACACCTTCGGCACCCCGGCCGGGCTGTCCAGGTGAGCGATGGGCCAGCGCCGGATCGTGGCGACGGCGTGGAGCCGAACGTCGGGGTTTACCGCGGTCGGGTGGCCCACCCCGTGGAGCAGGGGCAGGTCGTACACGCTGTCGGAGTAAGCCCAACTGTCCCGGAGGCTGATCCCCTCGATCGCCGCCCACCTCTTCACGGCCTGAAGCTTCCCTCTGGACCATATGAAACCTCCGTCCAGATTCCCGGTGAAGCGCTCGACCCCCCGGCTGTCCTTCTCGGTCGCGTATCGAGTGGCTATGACCTCGTCGAAGCCAAGGCGGTGGGCTAGCGGCAGCACATAGTGATCAGGCGTCGTGGTGGCCAGGATCAGCCGTCGCCCGGCGGCTCGGTGACCGGCGAGGAGGGCCGGCACGTACGGCAGGACCTGCATCTCGAGAAGATCGGCCACAAGTTCGGCGGCGTCTCGGACCTCCTGCACGGGCCAGCCCCGTGCACCCAACGCCGCGGCTCTGGCCAGAGCTATGGCCGGGACGGTCTCGCCGAAAACGTCGTAGAACCTCATCATGAGGCCCTGGCCGGGCACGCTCGGCCGGCGGGCCAGGCCTACCTCGAAGAGCGCCTCATTGATCGCCGGGGTGCTCGATCTGCGCAGCAGGGTGCGGTCCAGATCGAAGATCGCAGCACCATCCATCCCTATGGAAGCTACCGCGTCAAGGGTGCCAAACCTGAGCATCCCGGCGCAGGGTGGCGATAGGCGCCGGACCCGGCCAGGGGGGGAAGCCGGGTCCGGCGCTCGTTGTCCCTATTCTTCGGCGAACAAGCCGGATCGGTTGAACAGTTTGTGGGAGATATGTGGTATCTCTGCTGCCGATGGACTTCCGCCAACTCCAGGCGCTGATCGCCATCGCCGACCACGGCAGCTTCTCGGCCGCCGCCACCGCTCTGCAAACCGTCCAGTCCAACGTCTCGAGTCACATAGCCCGCCTGGAGAAGGAGCTGGGCGTACAGCTGGTCGACCGGCATGGAGGGACGTTGACGGAGGAGGGGATGGCGGTCCTGGAACGGGCCCGGCGCATAACCGCCGAGCTCGAAGCTGCCTGCGCCGATGTGGCCGCCTTGCGGCACGAGGTATCCGGTACA
This sequence comes from uncultured Acidimicrobiaceae bacterium, assembly GCA_963851245.1. GTDB lineage: Bacteria > Actinomycetota > Acidimicrobiia > Acidimicrobiales > Palsa-688 > CAWKOH01. The sequence goes on from CAWKOH010000003.1 coordinate 677,068, forward strand.
GCCCGTATCGGGATGATCGGCACCACAGCCCGCTGGCTGGCTCCGCTGCTCCTCGATCGGATGGCCGTCGTGCACCCCGAGGTGAGGCTGGTCATAAGCGACGGGACCTCCGCCACCCTGGAACCCCACCTGGCGGCCGGGTCCCTGGACGCCGCCGTCGTCAACCTTCCTCAGAGCAGTCCGGAGCTGATCGAGAGGCCGCTCTTCGACGAGGACCTCGTCCTCCTTGTGCCGAGCAGCCACCCCCTCGCCAGTCGCAATCGGGTCCAGATCGACGAGCTGGACGGGACGCCACTCTTGCTGCCGGCGCCCGGCACCGCCTTTCGCAAGGAAATCGACGAGGCCTGCTATGCGCGTGGCGTGACTCTGATCGCCCGCGCCGAGCTCGACGGCGTCAGACTCATCGCTTCTCTAACCCTCCGCGGCTATGGTCCCGCCATCCTCCCGGCCACAGGGGCCACGGAGGAGACGACGGGCTTCAATCGGATATCCATAGCGGGCCTCCCCCGCCGCACCGTGGGGCTGGTTCTGAGACGGAGGGGGCGGCCCAGCGCACCGGCGCGGGCCATGCTGGAGGTCCTGGAGTCGGTGGTGACCGCCAACCTGGACCCGGCCAGCGGCCTTCACCGGCCGAGCGCTTAATCGCCGCGAAGCTGGCGGAGGACGTAGAGGAGAATGCCGCCGTGGCGGAAGTACTCCTCCTCCTTGGGTGTGTCGATGCGCAGCAGGACCCTAAAGGACTTCGACGTCTCGGGACCCCCGCCGGCGGTCACCGTCACTCTGAGCTGCCTGGGCAGGTGGGCTCCTTCGGCGACTCCTTCGAGACCGCTGATGTCCAGGACCTCTTCGCCCGTGAGGCCCAGCGATGCAGCCGTATCACCCTGTTCGTACTGCAAGGGCAGTATTCCCATACCGACCAGGTTCGAGCGGTGGATGCGCTCGAAGCTCTCGGCCAGAACGGCCCGCACCCCGAGCAAGGCCGTGCCCTTGGCGGCCCAGTCCCTGGATGAGCCAGAGCCATACTCCTTGCCGGCCAGGATGACCAGGGGGGTTCCGTCCGCTTCGTAGCGCTTGGCCGCGTCGTAGATCGACATCTGGTCACCGCCGGGTAACCACCGGGTAACGCCGCCTTCGGTGCCAGGGGCGAGCAGATTGCGTAGCCGGATGTTGGCGAGGGTGCCCCTGATCATGACCTCGTGATTGCCCCGCCGGGAGCCGTAGGAGTTGAAGTCGGCCGGCTCAACCCCGCCGTCGTCCAGCCACCTGCCCGCTGGGCTGTCCCGGCGGATGTTGCCGGCGGGTGAGATGTGGTCGGTGGTGACGCTGTCACCGAGTTTGGCCAGCACCCGCGCCCCCTTCACATCTGACAGCGCCGCTGGGGTCATGCTCATCCCATCGAAATAGGGGGGCTTGCGGACGTAGGTGGATTCCCGATCCCAGGCGTAGGCGGCGCCCGAGGGCACGTCCAGGTTCCTCCAGCGGGCGTCACCCTCATAGACCGATTCGTAGGATGTGCTGAACATCTTCGACTCGATGGTCGTTTCCACGACGGCGGCCACCTCTTGGGTCGAGGGCCAGATATCGCGCAGGTACACCGGCTGGCCGGAGGGATCCTCCCCCAACGGCTCCCGCACGAGATCCACATCCATGGAGCCGGCCAGAGCGTAGGCGACAACCAGGGGTGGCGACGCCAGGTAGTTCATCCGGACGTCCGGGCTGATCCGACCTTCGAAGTTACGGTTGCCCGACAGGACCGATACCACTGCCAGGTCGCCCGCTGCCACCGCGTCCGAGATCTCTGGCAGGAGAGGGCCGCTGTTCCCTATGCAGGTGGTGCAGCCGTATCCGACCAGGTCGAAACCCAGCTTCTCGAGATACGGCGTCAGCCCGGCCCGCTCGTAGTACTCCATCACGACCTTCGAGCCGGGGGCGAGCGTGGTCTTGACCCACGGCTTGGACGTCAATCCCTTCTCGACCGCCTTCTGGGCGAGCAACCCCGCCGCCACCATGACCGAAGGGTTCGAAGTGTTGGTGCAGGAGGTGATGGCGGCGATGACGACATAGCCGTGGTCGAGGTCGAAGGCCGATCCGTCCTCCAGGGTGACCGAGGTCGGGCTCGACGGTGGGGACGAGCCCGGGTCCTGGCCCAGAACCTTGGTGATCGACTGGCGGTAGCCCTCTTGGGCCTGATCCAATCGGACCCGGTCCTGGGGCCGAGCCGGTCCGGCGAGGGACGGGACCACGCTCGACAGGTCCAGTCCCAGCCGCTCCGAATACTGAGCCTCCTGGGCGGGGTCGTGCCACAAACCCTGCTCCTTGGCGTAGGCCTCGACCAGAGCGATCCGCGCGGCCGGCCGGCCTGTGAGCTCCAGGTAGCGCAGCGTCTCCTCGTCGATCGGGAAGATGGCACACGTCGACCCGTACTCCGGTGACATGTTGCCGATGGTCGCCCGGTTGGCCAGCGGGATCGACGCCACGCCCTCCCCGTAGAACTCGACGAACTTCCCCACCACGCCGTGCTGCCGCAATATCTCGGTCACGGTCAGCACGAGGTCGGTCGCGGTGGCTCCCTCGGGCAGAGAACCGGTCAGCTTGAATCCGACCACCCTGGGGATCAGCATCGACACCGGCTGGCCCAGCATGGCCGCCTCGGCCTCGATGCCACCCACGCCCCAGCCGAGCACGCCCAGCCCATTCACCATGGTGGTGTGCGAGTCGGTCCCGAGAAGAGTGTCGGGGTAGGCCTGGGGCTCCGCGCCATCATCCCCTTCGGCGGTGAAGACAACGCGGGCCAGGTACTCGAGGTTGACCTGATGGCAAATCCCGGTGTTCGGCGGTACCACCCGAAGGGACTCGAATGCACCCTGGCCCCAGCGCAGGAAACGGTAGCGCTCCTCGTTGCGCTGGAATTCCAGCTCCGCATTCTTCACGAAGGCGTCCGGGACCCCATAGACGTCCGCGATGATGGAGTGGTCGATGACCAGCTCGGCCGGGATCAGGGGATTCACTCTTGACGGGTCCCCGCCCAGTTCCACCATGGCGTCCCTCATCGCCGCCAGATCGACCACGGCCGGGACTCCGGTGAAGTCCTGCATGAGGATCCGGGCCGGCGCAAAGGCGATCTCTGTGCTCGGCTCGGCGTCGGGCTCCCATGCCGCCAGGGCTTCGATGTCGCCAGGGTTGACCGATACTCCGTCCTCGTGCCGGATCATGTTCTCGAGAAGGACCTTGAGGGAGAACGGGAGCCGCTCTGAGCCGGGCAGGGCGTCGACCCGGTAGATCCCGTAATCCTGCCCGCCAACCGAGAGCCGGGCCTCTGCGCCGAACGTGTTATGGCTTCTGGTGGCCATCGCTAACCAACTCCTCGTCGAGCCGTGGGAACCGGAGATCAGTCTTGCTCACAGGACCCGAGCTGGGAAACGGCAGGAGCACCGGAGCGAGACGGGCAAGCGACCGATCGGGCCTGACTGAAGGCCCGATTCTGCGCGCTAGTCCGGATTGTGGAGAAATTACCGCAGGTTGCCGATTGGGTAGCAATTGCCCGGGAGCGCCAGGTGGTTCTGAGCGCCGGAATCTACCGCGACACTACAGATACCCAATTATCGAAAGGGCCGGAGACGGCTCCTGGGTAGTCGATATATGATCCCGGATGGCAGCAGTCGGATTAGCAACGCGGGTGGAGAGAAGGGGCATGGCACCGTTAAGCCAAGACGAAGGGGCTGGCTGGAACCCGGCTACGACGGTCGCGCTTGAGGCCGTTCCGTTCGCCGCGCTTCTGGCTGAACCATCCGGCAAAGTCATCGCAGTCAACCGTCGCTGGGTGGAGCTGAGTGGGTTAGGGGAAGAGGCATCGGTCGGCTCCGGCTGGCTGGATGCCGTCGATCCGGAAGCGGGCGACCGGATCCGCAGCCAGATCGCCGCGGTCAACGACCGCCTGACCCCGCTGCCCACCGATTACCAGCTCATCACTCGGGAGACGGGTCGCTGGACCCGCTGGTGGGTCAGCTCCCATGATCACAACGACAGCCCGCTCGTGGTCATGGCCGTCGCCGACGTGCACGAGGAGCGAACCAGGGAAGCCGTGCTCTACCACATGGCGACTCACGATTCCCTCACTGGCCTAGTGAATCGCAGTCACTTCCTCGAGTGCACCGAACAGGCGCTGCGCCGCAACGAACGGCACCTGGCCCGAGTCGGTGTCGTCTTCGTCGACCTCGACGGGTTCAAGCGGGTCAACGACCTGGGCGGCCACGCCCTTGGGAATCGGGTCCTCCTCGCCGTGGCGTCGCGACTGCGCAATGCCGTTCGGTCCGCGGACCTGGTCGCCCGGATCGGCGGTGACGAGTTCGCCGTGCTCTGCGAGGACCTGGCCGGCGACCAGCAGGCCAGCTTCGTGGTGCGCCGGATCGCGGCCACGCTGGCCGAGGAGATCGAGCTGGACGGGAAATCCTGGCCGGTGTCGGCTTCGGTGGGCTGTGCGATCGACCTGGGCTCCTCCGACTCGGGCGAGGCCCTGCTCGATCGGGCCGACCAGGCCATGTACGAAGTCAAAGCGGTACGCCACGGTCCCGGTCACTCGGTGTCCGGACTGTTGGCGATGGTGGGCGAGAGCGAGACGGCCACCTCCCGGCCCGATTTGCACCTCCCCGTTAGCGATGGCGCGGGTCCGGGTGACGGGGCACTGCACGGATTCCTGTCCGACCTCCGCGAACTGCGTGAGAGTCTGGCGGCCATCCAGTCCAGCCTCAATCGGATCTCAGATCACGAGTCGCCGGTGATCGACGTACGCGAGGATCTCAAGAACGCGGTGTAAACCGGCCGATTAGCCTGCTTCGCTGTCATGGAGCAGAGCCGGCCGCTGGCGATCAACCGATATCGAGACGGGCGTGGGGGCACCCTCGGGCCGGTCGACGTGGGCCGCCGGGTCCGGGTCGCGGGCTGGGTGGCGGCCAAGCGGGACCACGGTGGAGTCCTGTTCCTCGACCTTCGCGACGCCGGCGGCATAGAGCCTGGGGGCGAGGTACAGCTTGTCGCCAACCCCGACCTGGCCGCCTTCGAGGCTTTGACCCATTTGCGGCTCGAAAGCGTCATCAGTGTGTCCGGCGAGGTCGTGGGCCGGACGCCGGAGCGCGTCAACCCCCGCCTGCCCACCGGCGAGATCGAGATAGTGGTGGCCGAGGTCGAGGTGCTGTCATGGGCCGACGTGCTGCCCTTCCCTGTCGACCGTGACAGCGACGTGGGCGAGGAAGCACGCCTCCGTTACCGGTACCTCGACATGAGGCGGGGACCTTTGATGGAACGCCTGGCGGCCCGGGCCCGGCTGGCCCAGGTGGTACGAACGCACCTGACCGAGCGGGGCTTTCTCGAGGTACAGACTCCCGTACTGACGGCCTCGTCGCCGGAGGGGGCACGGGATTTTCTCGTTCCCAGCCGCCTGTACCCCGGCGAGTTCTACGCGCTGCCCCAGGCGCCCCAACAGTTCAAACAGCTCCTGATGGTCGGAGGGGTGGAGCGGTACTTCCAGATCGCCCCATGCTTTCGGGACGAGGCCTCGCGCGCCGATCGCAGCCCGGGCGAGTTCTACCAGATCGACCTCGAGATGGCCTTCGCCACGCAGGAGGACGTCTTCACCGAGGTGGAGCTCCTCATGGGCCGCATAGTTGCGGAGTGCTCCCGGAAGAAGGCCCCTGCCACTTTCCCCCGAATCGGTTACACCGAGGCGGTCGACCGTTTCGGGACCGACAAGCCGGATTTGCGTTTCGGCCTTGAGATCGCGGACCTGACCACGGTCCTGGGCGGTCGCACCGACCTGCCGATGTTCGCAGAAGCTCCCGAAAGAGGGCACGTGATCCGGGCCATCCAGGCTCCGGGTGGCGCCGGCCGGCCCCGAAAGTGGTTCGACGAGTTCGCCGACGTTGCGAGGAAAGCGGGCGGAACGGGGACCTGGCTCCAACTCGATGACGAAGGAGTTCGCGGGTCACTGGCCAAGAAGCTGAGTCAGGACGAAGTGGCGGCGTTGACGGCCGCAACTGTCGCGGGGCCCGGCGATGCCGTCCTGTGCGTCGTCGGGCCTCGGGCCGCGGTGGCCGGGGTGCTGGGCGATCGGCGCAGCGCGCTGGGCCGCGAACTGCAACTAGGGGATCCCGGAGTCCTGTCTTTCTGCTGGGTGGTCGATTTCCCGATGTTCGAGCGGGACGAGGAGGCCGGTACCTGGGCCTTCTCCCACAACCCCTTCTCGATGCCCCAGGGCGGGATCGAAGTCCTGGAGTCCTGCGACCCCGGGGAAGTGCTCGCCTACCAGTACGACCTGGTCTGCAACGGAGTTGAGCTGTCGTCCGGGGCCGTACGAAACCACCTGCCTGAGGTGATGGAGAAGGCCTTTTCGATCGCAGGCTACGGCCCAGACCGGATTCGCGAATCCTTCCCGGCCCTCTGGAACGCATTCCACTTTGGACCCCCTCCCCACGCAGGCATCGCCCCCGGCTTCGACCGGATACTCATGCTCCTCGAGGATCAGGCCAACCTCCGCGAGGTCATCGCCTTCCCTCTCAATCAGGGGGCGCGTGATCTGCTGATGGGCGCGCCGAGCCAGGTGTCGGACACCCAGCTGAAGGAGCTTCACCTACGGATCGCTCCCCCGCCGGCCTGAGCTACACAGTCTATGAAGAAACATCATTAAATATCACCCGATTCGGACTATCCTGAGTTCAGGTTCCCGCGAATCGGGGCATGGGAACCGCCCCCTGCATAGCTGAGGCTCGCATCGGTGCAGGAGGTTGGCGGAAATGGAGGATTGGCCGGGCCTGGCGGAGCTGCTGCTCGACGGCATCGGGGACCACGTATCGGCGGCCGGCCGCCCCACATGGGTCGGTGTAAGGGACGACCCGCTGGGACAGCGGGATTTCGGGATGTGGTTCGTGGAGGACTCTTGCGGCTTCCTCGGCTGGGAGGCACCCCCGGAATGCATAGCCGTAGGAGTGGTGGCCACAGGTAGGGCCCACGTAGCCGACACACCGGCCGAGGCACCGGCGCCGTTCTCCCCAGGCGTCGTTCCCGGTATACGTATGTGCTGCCTGGTCACCAGACGCGGCGAAGTGGCGTGGCGGATGACCCTCCCCGACGGGCGCTCGTTCTGCGACGCTCCCCAGGAAGGGCGCCTCCTCGATTGTCTCAGGCGCTGCTTCGCCCTGCCGACCCCTCCCCCGCCCGCCGGCCCGGGCCATCTGCTGGCGGTCCTCTGGTTGGGAGCGGTCATCGACGAGGACCGTAGAGTCGGCCGCCGCTTGACCTGGCGGGAGATATCCCGGCTCCATCCGGTGGCGACGATGATGAGCTCGAGGACCGGGATGTGCGACGGCCGGCCGGACCTCTCTCATTACGTCCGGGCGGCCACCTCGGCGTGGTCGTGGGAGACCCTGAGGCTGCGGACGGTGACAGACAGCTGGGCCGGCGAGTTGGTATCGCCCGAGCTGGCCGCCTGGATGGACGACGGGATGTTCGCCCGGTGGATCCTCGGCGCCCTGCCGGCCCCCGATGAGCTGCTGGCCCGCCTCAGACCCCGACTGGCCCCCTCCACCGCCCGCCGGCTGGCCCACGCGGTCAGGTCGGCGCAATCCGCTTGAGCTCTGACTCAACCAGCCAACAGGTCGTCGATGAACTGCAACGTGGCCCGACACGACGTGACCCGCCAGTCGGCGAGCACCCGCTCGAAGCCGTCGGTGCCGGCTCGAAGAGCTTCCAGCCTCTCGAGCAACGGGGCCAGTTTGGCCCGTTGGGCCTCGAGCAAGGGGACCGGATCCTGCCCGGACCGGTCCAGGAGCAGCAGCTTCAAGAGCAGCAGCGACCGCACGTCGCGGACGTGGTCGACCGGCTCGCTGAGCCATCTTCGCACCAGGCGACCGCCCGCCGGGGTGACGGCCAGGATGGTGCGCTTCGGCCCCCGGTCGCCCGGTTCGGTAGTTCGCTCGGTGATCAGTTCCAGCTTGGAGAGCTTCTTCAGAGCCTGATACACGTCCTGGCGGCGCATCGTCCACACCCGGCCCAGGGCCGCCTCTTCTCCGAGCAGCCTGGCAACCGCGAAACCGTGGGCGGGCCCTTCAGCGAGAGCACCGAGGACGGCCCAGTCGCCCGCCGACAGACTCGTTTCCGTCACATGCCACCGGCACCGGTAGTAGCAGGTGAACTTCCAGCCCCTGTGGTAGGCGGCCCGGGTCTGGCTTGTCCCGGATGTCGCCCCGGCGCGGCGGTGATCGTGGGTGAGTGTGAGCCGGTAACGGAGGAGCAGGCGGCTGTGGCAACGGCCATTCCGATCGCCGCCATTAACGCTATGGCCCGGTTGCGGACCCTCATTCTCGTCCCTCGCTCTCAGGACCGGCGCCCGGCACCGGAGACTTCGCAGGGTGGGCGCAGAGGGAATCGAACCCCCGACCTCATCCGCGTCATGCATGCGCTCTAACCAACTGAGCTATGCGCCCTGGGTGCGGCCTGAGAGGCTACCACGACCAACCCGAAGGCCGTCCGGCCCCGACCGGTTCTACGCTGGCGACGGTCATGGCCGCCTCGTTCCTTGCCTACATACCAAGCCCGCCCGCCAACGGAATCAGCGTCGGCTCTCTGCGCCTGCACGTATACGGCCTGCTCATCGCATGCGGCATCGTCGCCGCCGTATGGTTCTCCCAGCGCCGCTGGGAGCAGATCGGGGGCAAGCCCGGGACCATGACCGCGCTCGCCATGTGGGGCGTCCCTGGCGGCCTCATCGGGGCCCGGGTGTACAGCTTGATCACCAGCTGGGCAGTCGACACCCAGGGCCACTGGTATCGGGCTTTCGAGATCTGGGACGGCGGCCTCGGCATATGGGGCGGCGTGCTCGGGGGGATCGCGTTCGGAGCCATCGGGGCCAAGCGCATGCACCTGCCCCGGGCCGGCCTCCTTGACTGCATCGCCCCCGCCTTCGCCTTGGGTCAAGCGATCGGCCGCTGGGGTAACTACTTCAATCAGGAGCTTTTCGGCCGGCCGACCAAGCTGCCCTGGGCCGTCAAGATCGACCCGAGTCAGGTGCAGCAGCTTCCTGCCAGGTATCAGAAGTACTCGACATTCCAGCCGACTTTCTTGTACGAGTGCCTGTGGGATCTGGCGGTGGTGGTACTGACGATCTGGGTCGAGAAGCGCTTCCGCATCAAGCGCGGTTACTTGATCACGGTGTATGCGTCCCTGTACACGTTCGGCCGTTTCTGGACCGAGTACCTGCGCATCGACGAAGCTCACCGATGGCTCGGGTTGCGGCTGAACGATTGGACCAGCGTCGTCGTGTTCGTCGTGTCCACCACTGTTCTGCTCGTCTTCGGCCGCGCCAAGGAAGGCGACGACCGGGCCGGCACTCCTCTGACGCCCGCTTACGACGGGGCCACCGGAACTGAATCCGGCCTATTGCCGACATAGGCGGCCCGGCTGCGAAACCGGGTCGGGTCCGCGTATTCCTCCATGGCGTGGGCTAGCCAGCCCGCTACCTTGCCGAAGGTGGAAATGGCCTGGCCGGCACCGGGCAGCATCTCGGCGCAGAACGCCAGCGCTCCCAGGCCGAGATCCACGTTGGGCGGCGGAAAGCCCCGGTTGTTCGCCACCTCGAGCGCTCGCTCGACCACGGCATGACGAGCCTGGGGACCGTCGATCTCGTCGATACGGCAGAGAAGCTCGGCCCCGCGAGGGTCGCCGTCGGGGTACAACGGCATCCCGAAACCGTGAGGCGTGGTACCGGTGCGCCGAAGTCTCTCCCCGAGAGCGCGCTCGGCGTCGCCGGCAGCGGCCTCGGAGAGAAGTAACTCCACCTCTGTCGGAGCGCCGCTGCTGCCGCTGAACCAGCTCCCGCTGGCCGGTCCGAGCCCGGTCATGACGACGGCATAAGGGTCGGCGCGCAGGGCCGCGGCCACCCGTACGGCCAGTGTCGACGGGGCCAGCTCGTGGTCCGCCGCCAGTACCAGCGCCGCTTCAAGAACCCCGAGGCGCTCCGGCGTAGGCGTCAGGCGGCTCAGCCGCGGCCACAGCCTCTCGCTGATGGAAGCGCCTTCGGGCCAGCCCACGCAGAGCCGGTTGCCCGCCACTGTTGGGAGCGCATCCACAAGGGTGGACAGCAGGTGCCGGCCGACCATGGTGACCGACGGCTGGCTCAAGTCGTGACGGAGGTCGTCTTCCAGGGCAGCCACGACCACAGCGAGCATGAACCGTTCGATGGGCAGCGTCGACCGGCCGGGGTGCCCGGTCGAAGTGGCGATGGCCGTCGCCGCCGGTGCCGGTGTGGACCAGCGATCACCTCGTTCCGGCCATGAGCCCGACCAGAGCCACGCCGCCACCTCCTCGAAGGTGCGGCGCCGGCTCAGATCCACGGCGTCGAGGCCCCGGTAATAGAGGCGGCCGTCCTCGATCAAGGTCAGTTCGGTCACGAATACCGGTTCGTTGAACCGGTCGGGGCCGACGCTCGGGAATCGGCGTGAGGACCCTCCGTCCGGGCCGGCCGGACGCCGGGCCGATCGGGCCAGCCGGGCGACTTCCTGGGCATCGAACGTGCTCCCCGTTGACGTGCGTTGCCGTTGCAGGAGTCCGCGGCTGATGTAGGAGTAGAGCGTCGCCGGTTTCACGCCCAACCTCTCTGCCGCCTGGGCCGTGGTCAATCGCGTGTGGACCATTGATCAATATTGATCAATGGTGACCAAAGGGTCAAGATGAGGTTATGACAACGGTTGATATTCCGACCCCCGCACCTCTGCCCCCGGGCTTGAAGGGCGTGGCCGTGACCGACACGGAGATAGGCGACGTCCGCGGCCTGGAGGGCTTCTACCACTACCGGCAGTACTCGGCCACGGAACTGGCCGGGCGCCGCAGCCTCGAAGATGTGTGGCGACTGATGCTGGACGGTTCCCTCCCCGTCGACGCTGCGGCCCGGCGGGCCTTCGAGGAGGAGGTCCGATCCCGACCGCGCTATACCCGACCGGGTTCGCAGCCTCCTGCCCGGCATCGCCGCCGCGGTTGGCGGTGGGGGCCCCCTCGACGGCCTGCGGACCGCCCTGTCCGCCCTTGGCGCCGCCGAGGGGCTCCAGCCTCTATGGGACGTTGGCTCCGAGGAGCGGCGCCGCAACCTCATCCGGCTCATCGCCGTGACCCCCAGCCTGGTTGCCGCCATCCACCGCATCCCGAACGGCCTCGAACCGGTGGAACCGGATCCTGACCTCGACCACGCCGCCAACTACCTGTGGATGGTGACTGGATCCAGACCAGACGCGGCGATAGCTCGGGCCCTGGAGCAGTATTTGATCCTCACGGTCGACCACGGCTTCAACTCCTCCACCTTCACGGCCCGGGTCATCGCTTCGACCGGCGCCGACGCCGCCGCAGCGGTAGTCGGCGCCATCGGAGCGCTGTCGGGACCGCTTCATGGCGGCGCCCCCAGCCGGGCCCTGGACACGCTCGATGCCATCGGCAGCCCGGACCGGGCGGACACCTACCTCCGCGACGCCGTTCTCCGAGGCGAGCGCATCATGGGCTTCGGGCACGCCGTCTACCGGACCGAGGACCCCCGCAACGCCATGCTCCGCGCCGTCGCCCAACGACTTGGTGGGGACCTGGTGGATCTGGCCGTCGAGGTCGAGAAGACCACCCTGGCCGTCCTGGCCGAGCTCAAACCAGACCGGCCCCTCTACGCCAACGTCGAGTTCTACGCCGGCGTTGTGATGGACCGGTGCGGCCTTCCTCGCGACATGTTCACACCGACCTTCGCGGTGAGCCGAGTGATCGGTTGGTGCGCCAACATCGCCGAGCAGGCCGAGGAGCGACAGATCATCCGGCCGGCGGCGCGATATGTGGGACCGGTACCCCCGGAGCCGGTACCGCCCGCGCCCTAGCCGAGCGAGGCGGTAGAAAAGGGAGGCACGATCCTGACCGCAAACGGAGACAGTCCCCATGCCCGCAGTGACGGACCCCACGGCCGATGCAGCTCTGCTCGAGCTGCTGACCACGCCCGAAGGCCGCGCCGACCCCTATCCCCTCTACCGGCGCATTCGTGAGCGTTCACCCGTCTTGCGCAGCGCGGCCGGGCCGATCATCCTCACCCGATATCGCGATTGCCTGGCGGCCTTGCGCAACCCCCGATTGGGGCGAGGTCTCGTGGGCCCGAACGCGCGTAACAGAGCTCAGCTGCCCGGGGCGGCCGACCCCGAGCTGCGCCGGAAGTACTTCGACCGGGGCCGCCACAGCATGCTCTTCACCGACCCGCCCGAGCACACCCGGCTGCGCCGGCTGGTCAGCCGGGCCTTCACCCCGAAGAGGATCGAGGAGCTGCGCCCCTCTGTAGCGGCGACGGTCAGTTCGATCCTCGAAGGCATGGCTGGAGGAAGTCAGGTTGACGTCATCGCCGACCTGGCCTTCCCACTTCCGGTATCGGTTATCGGCGAGCTGGTCGGAGTGCCGGCCGAGGACCGGCCGTCCTTCCAATCACTTGTCAGAGCGAGCACGGCCGGGCTCGAAGCCTTCGCGGATGACGCCGCCCTCGTGACGGCGCTGGCAGCCCGGGACCAAATGCACGCCTACTTCGTGGAACTGCTGGACGAGCGGCGACGGCACCCGGCGGACGACCTGCTGAGCGGGTTGGCCGAGGCACGGGAACACGATGACGCCTTGACCGACGACGAGGTGATCTCAACGTCGATTCTGCTGTTCGCGGCGGGCTTCGAGACAACGACCAACCTCATTGGCAACGGGCTGCTGGCCCTGCTGCGCCACCCCGACGAGCAGGAGCGACTGCGCCGCGACCCATCGCTCACAGCCAGCGCGGTCGAGGAGATCCTTCGCTTCGACAGCCCGGTTCAGGTGAATATGCGGACCGCCCTCGAAGCAGCCGAGATCGACGGCGAGTCCGTCCAGTCGGGCCAGGTGATCATGGTGCTCCAAGGGGCGGCGAACCGCGACCCCGAGGAGTTCCCTGACCCGGACCGCCTCGACCTCGGCCGCCAGGGCAACGTGCCGCTCAGCTTCGGCTGGGGTATCCACCATTGCTTGGGGGCGACACTCGCCCGGCTGGAGGGGGAGATGGTTTTCAGGGCCCTGATGGACCGGTTCAGCGAGATCGAGCTGGCGACCGACGACATCCCGCGGCGGCCCAGCCTCACCCTCAGGGGCGTGACGTCCCTGCCGGTTCGCCTTCGTTAGCTCGAGGGGCGGCCGGCTCGAGAGCTCTGCTTAGGCCGGCGGCTAGAGAGACTCCGACGGTCCGGGCCCACCGCGGCCGAAGCCGGAGCCGGGAACGCCGGCGGTGCCGGCCGGGGCGTTCGAGCTGGAACCGCCGTTGCCGGGCGCGGCCTTCGAGCTGGAACCGCCGTTGCCGGGCGGCGGCCCGAAGCCGAAGGATTGCCTACTGCCCTTGATCTTGGTGATGTCGACGATATTGGTGGCCGTAGCCGTGGTGCCGGAAACTGTGGCCTCCACACTGACTTGATCGTTGACGGTTACCGAGCCGATGCCGGCGGCCTGGGAGTTGACAAGGGTCTTGCTGGTGACGACATAGGTCTGGCTGTATTTGTCGGAGCTGACAACCGTGATCGACGTGGAGCTGACCTTGCTGACGGTGCCCGTCTGAATGTCAACCGTCTTGTACCCGCTGCCGGACCGGATGGTGACCGTGCCGTGGAGCACCCCGCCGCCGGCGAAGCCGCCCAGCCCGAATCTGCCCAAACCGTTGAAGGGCCCCGGGCCGCCCCGACCGAATGGTCCGTGGGGGCCTTTGGCATTGGGAGTGGTCGTCGAGGACGTGCTGGACGCGCTGCTGGTCGAGGACGAACCCGACCCGGCGGCAAAAGCCACCCCGGCGCCCCCGACTGCGAGCACCGCGACCAGTCCCGCGATCACCGCGGCCCGGGGTGCGTGTCTGACCCGGTCGCGCCAGGTTGACCGATCCTTATGCTCTTCTCCTTCAGGGAACTCGTGCCAATAAGGGTCGCTCATTCTGTCCTCACCTATGACCAGGGATGAGCGACACTATCCACCGGGTACATGAAGGGAACCTGAATCCCGGCTGTGCATTTATGCCGATGCGCGCATTTCGGAAATGAGCGCGGCATTTCGTCCAGGATTGGCATGACGACCGATTCGGGCGCCGACGGCCGCCCGAAGATCCACGGGGTGACGTCGACCTGCTGGAAAACAGCAGCCCGGTGTCCTTGCCCACGGACACCGGGCCGGTTGTGCCGACGATCGGGGCCCGCCCTTTATGCCTTCCCGACCCTCGGAATTCGATTGTCCCGCGCCGGACTCAACGGTCCATCAACCAGCGCCCATCGATTCCCCAATCCTGCTTCCAGGTGTCGGGGCTTAGCGAACGGTCACGGCGCTGGCCGAAAGGGCAATCAACCTTGCCTCCGCGACGGCGACCTGCTAGCCATCCGTGCGAAGGGCCTGTTTAGGGGCGTGTACGAAGCGGAAGGGGTTCCTCATGAGAAGCGGTCGGCTGGCACGGGTTCTGGGCGCGGCGACCCTGGTAGCGGGAATAGCGACGGCCGGATCGGCCGTCGTCCTATCCGGCGCCGGAGCAGCAGTAGCCGGAACCGGAGGTGGCGGCGGAGGCGGAGGCGGAGACAATCCGCCTACACCTGCACAGGAGGCACCGCCGGCGTCCCCACAAACATCCCGCCTGGCACCTACAAGTCGCTAACCGTAAGCGGTGTGTGCACCATCTCGATCGGGAATGTGAGAGTCGAGAAGGACGTGACGGTGGAACCGGGGGCCCTGCTCGACAACGGAACGCCCGGCGATCCCACCACTGCACCCACCGTGGCGGCCCAGCTGTACGTCGGGGGCAACGTGAGGGTCGGAAAGGGTGCGGCCCTCATTCTGGGCTGCTCGCCCAATTCATCGTGCGGCGGTAACAGCCAGGCCACGCCACCTACGGGGCCGGGCATATCGTCCGCCACGATCAGGGGAAGCCTCACCGCCATCGGCGCCCAGGGCGTAGTCGTCCATTCCTCGTCCATCGGCGGCAACTTCACTGTCATCGGCGGTGGTGGCGGAGCGGCGGGTCTGAGCTGCGCGGCCCAGGACCCCAGCCAGCCTCCCAACCCATCACTGGAGCCCTGGTCGCTGGACCCGGCCCTGGCTTTTACCCCCATCTTCACCGACGTAGAAGACAGCACCATCGGAGGCAACTACACCGTCACCGGCATGTCGTCGTGCTGGCTGGGATCGCTGCGTAACCAGATCGGTGGCAGTGCCACCTTCATCGGGAACACGTTCGGCGACCCCGACGCCATGGAAATCGGCAACAACCTCATTAGTCAGAATCTGACCTGCTTCAAGAACGATCCGGCGCCTCAATTCGGTGACGGGGCGTCGTCAGACCTCGTCGCAGGATGGGCTACGGGCCAGTGCGGGTTCAACGTTGTGCTCAACAACCCGGCGGCCGAAGCCATCGAGTCAAATGGTGAGACCGGTGTGGGGGTGCATGCAGCACTTCGTGGTGAGCACCCGTCACCTGAAGACCTACTTCGGGACCTACACCGAAACCCAAGTCGGCTCCCTGCCCCCTGTCACGACGGAAGCGGGTAACACCGTTTCCGCCGACATCTTCAACTTCGCTTTCGCCGGCAAGGGTCTGGTGGGTACGGGCACCTTCCCCGCAGGCGGCACGCCGGGACAGTCCCCCGGTGCGGCGGTGCTCTCCACTACCTTCCCGAACGGGAACAGCACGTTCACCGTTTACCTGGGCTGCGACAACACCTGCAGCTTCGCCGGCAAGACCGGGCCAGTCACGCTCAGGGCCTACGGGACGACCAACAAGAACGGCTTCACCTCCGGCACCTTCCTCATCACCACCAGCGGCTTCGTGATCACCCCGACCACCCCCGCTCCTGGTTTGACCACCCTGGTCGGGTACGGAAGCTTCTGGGGCTCGGGAGCCACCCTGCACCTGATCGAGCACCTCGGCTTCGGCTGACAGACGGAATAGTCAGGGA
>CAWKOH010000004.1:0-623650 GCA_963851245.1 uncultured Acidimicrobiaceae bacterium
CACCGGTTTGGTGCTGGTCGATTGGGATACCGTCGCTGTGGCGCGGCCGGAACGGGACCTTTGGATGATCGTTGACGGAAATCAAGACGCGGTCACTGCCTACAGTGACCTGACCGGGATCTCACTCGACCAGGCTGCGCTGGCCGCTTATCAGCTCCAGTGGGCGCTCGCCGATGTCGCCGCGTTTATCGCCCAGCTCCGCCGGAACCACCACGACGACGCCGACGCCGACAAAGCGATCGCCGCGCTCCGCAGCATCTTTAGCGGCCACGAGCCGTCCCCATACGCAACCCCACACCCCTAGGGCCGAAAACCCCCTGAACGGCGCGTAAGCGTGAGAGCGCCGGAGGTGCCGATACGCATGCCGGCGGACGGATCACCGCTCGGATTCTCGATCGCCCGTTCTGGCGTGAGCTGATGCTCGGAGTCCTTGCTTTCCAGTCCTTCGTCCAGCTTCACGAGACACCGCCGCCTCTCCACGAGAAGTAAGGTGACGAACGACATGGCTCGGCTGACCAGGTTCGACGAGTACCGCGATCGCTACTCGGACTGCTACGTGCTCGAGAAGACCGATGACGGGATCCTGCTGGTGAGGATGCACACCGATGGCGGTCCGGTGAACTGGAATAATGCGGTCATGGCCACGCCCAACCTGTTTGCAGACATCGCCGGTGATCGGGACGTGCTGGTCGTCATCTATACCGGCACGGGAGAGAACTTCAACGCCGACTGGCGCCCGAAGGACCCGGAAGAGTTGCAGGCCTACGCCGAGCGGCTGCGGTCGGCGCCCCCGCGCCCCGCCGAGGACGTCGAGCGAGCGGGTTGGTTCGGCCGTAACCGGCACAACAACATGCTGGAGATCGACGCCATCATGATCGCCGCGGTGAACGGTCCGGTGACCATCCACTCCGAACTGCCGCTCATGTGCGACATCGTTCTGGCGTCAGAGGACGCCTACTTCCAGGACTTGGCCCACTTCGTCTCCAACCTTTCGCCTGGGGACGGAGTGCAGAACATCTGGCCCCTCGCGATCGGGATGAACAGGTTCCGTTACTGGCAGCTGATGGGTCAGAGGATCACCGCCCAGCAGGCCTACGAATGGGGCGCGGTCAACGAGGTCGTGCCTAAGGACAAGCTGCTCGACCGAGCGTGGGAGATCGCCCGCTACCTCACTCGTTTCTCCCCGGTGACCCTGCGCAACACACGGCGCACCTTCGTCCAGGGACTCAAGCGAGCCGCTGTCAACGACCTTGCGTTGGGACAGAACATGGAGCTCGTCGGGATGACCTCCATTAACTCGGATCCGCTGCTTTGGGACGGGGGCGTGCTCCCCGACTGACCACACGGTGCTTCCCCGCGCCGAACGAACCGTTCCATACGTGCCGTTCGGCGCTTGTCGGAGGGACCGCGGGCTCGGATTCTCGAGCGCTTGTCATGCACCGCCCCCAATGGGCGCTTGGACAACGCGCCCAGTCTCGCCGCCAGTCAGCGCCGACTGAGTAGGGATCAAGCGAGGCGGACCGGCCGGGGAGGGCTTCGCGCAACACCGCTACCCTTGGCGGGCAGCCCTCGAGGGTCGCGACGATGAGGATCCGCCACCGGCTGCTTTCAGTCGGCTAGCGGGAGTTTCCTGGCTGTCTGGTGAAGACGCGACGTACTCCCTGCTCAAGGGTGGTTTTCTGATTCCCGGCGCGTATTACCTAACTGGCCTGTGGCGGGTGGCTGATGGTGATGGCGATGGTGAGTTCGTCGATGGCGTTGAAGGGGCGCTCGGCGTTGTAGTTGTCGGCGCTTTGCCATGGGCTGGCCGGATCGGCGGCGACGATGTGGTCGATCTGGTCTACGAACATGCACCTCCACCGCTTGCGGGGATCGGCGGGCAGGGCTCCTGTGCTGGTGTGTCCGCCGCTTTGGTAGGCAAGCAGCATTGGTCTTTTGTTCTTCCAGCCGAGAGCGTGGGGGCAGACGAGGCGTTGGTTGCCGTGGTAGCAGACGCGCACCGGGCGGCGTTGACGTAGAGCGGTCTCCAGCACAGCCCAGGCCGCCGGCGGGGTTGACGTGGTGATCATGGCTTGGCCGGTGCGTAGGGGTCGAGACTGAAGAGGTCGTAGAGGCGTTGCTGGGTGGGGTCGATCTCGGTGAGCATGCGCCTGGCTCGGGGGCGGCCACGTTCGCCTTGGTAGAGCAGCACGGTCTCTTGGATGGCTCCGAGCGTGTCGAGCAGCTCGCGCACGCTCATGCGTATCCCGTGGCGGTCGGCTTCGCGCACCATGAGCCGGGCCACGGTGAGGGCAAGCACGCAATAGAAGACGTGGACCCGAATCTTGTGGTCGGTCCAGTGGAACATGGGCGAGAAGGACACGACGTGGGGGTCTTTCATCTGGCGGAAGTCGGCTTCGACGTCTGACTGGGAGCGGTAGTCGGCCACGATGACCGCTCTGGGCGCCCGGTTTTTGTCGCTGAAAAGGACGCGCTTGCCGAACAGCTCGTCTTCGAGGACCTGACGGGACTTGGGCTTGGTGCGCCAACTGAGGCGCAACTCTGCGGGGCTGTCGCCTGTAAGGGCGGTCGAGATGACCCGGGACAGCCACCGGGGCTTGAGGATGGCCTCGATCTCGGTCTCCACCTTCTGGCGGGGTTTACGGGTCTTGCCTCGGGCCAGGCGCGCCGCCAGTTCTGTGAGCTGCCGGCGGGCCTTTGCGAGTGTTTGGTCGAAGCCTCGGGACTGCTTGTCGTGCAGGTTCTGCGAGTGTGTCACCACGATGCGCCGCTCGACGCCGAAGACGACCTTGGTGGTCTCGAAGGCGCTCAGGCCCGGGAAGCGCTCCTTGTCCACGGGGCGGTAGCGGTCCTTTCCCACGGCCAGCAGCTCGGGGTGCTCAGACGGTGGGAGCGATCCCACGAAGTGCAGCGGCGTGTCCTCGACGAGCTCGACGTTGTCGTGCAGAGTTCTGGCCCGCGTCGAAGACGAGGGTGAGCTCGCCGACGTCGTCGGCCAGCATCGAGAAGCGGGCAACCAGCTCTTCGACAATGTGGGGGAACTGGGTGACGTCGGGGCGGTCACCGCCATAGGCGTGGGAGACCAGCGGGATGCCGCCATCGGTGGAAACCACCAGCCCCAATCCGACCAGGCGCAGGTCTCGACGCTTCTGCTTGGCGTGGCCGCGCTGGGCGATCTGGGCCCGCTGGTTGGCCGAGTCGATGTAGGTGGCGAAGTTGGTCATATCCAACACCAGGCCCGACAGGTCCACGGAGAATGTCTCCACCATGGCGGTGACGATGCGACGCTCGATCTCGGCCAACTGCGTCTCGCTGATCTGGTCCATGGCGTCCCAAAAGCGGCGATGGTCGACAGCGGCGG
This sequence comes from uncultured Acidimicrobiaceae bacterium, assembly GCA_963851245.1. Taxonomy (GTDB): domain Bacteria; phylum Actinomycetota; class Acidimicrobiia; order Acidimicrobiales; family Palsa-688; genus CAWKOH01. The sequence continues at coordinate 3,362 of CAWKOH010000004.1, forward strand.
CGGGTAGGTGCACGAACCGGTCGCCGGCGGTCTTGTCCCACCACTCGGAAAAAGCCCGCTTAGAGCGGGGGTCGACCACACGGTTCGCAGTGGCCAGGGCGATGTAGGTCCCCACTGAGGTGGCTGCATCAGCACGGCGAGGGCCGACAACGTCGTCCACGATCTGGGCCACCTTGAGCCGCTCGAGTATGGCCCACACTGCGGCCAGATCGCCGAAGACGAGGTGACGGGTGCGGTCGGGCTCGCCCGGTCCGGTCTCAGACAGTCGGGCCATGATCTCCTCGGCGGGACCGAGATAGCGCTGCGAGACGATACGGGGCTTGCCCCCCACCCGGGCCGACTCAACCAGGTAGTAGTAGGTCTTGTTGCCCTGCTTCTTTCCGACGATCGATGGCATATTCTAGGTAATACACTATCCGCCGAACAATCGCGAGCCTTTGACCAGGACAAACGTGCTGATCAGAGGCCTATTTGGAAGAAAGTTCTCAACAGCTCGCAGATCAGCTCAACGAGCTATCCCGGAAACTCCCGCTAGCTCCATAGGATCTCTGTCCCCTTCTGGCTCTGCTGGCTCTGCCCGGCGATGGCCTGGATCCAGCTGCGCCGCAGCCGGCTCAGTACCGGCCGAGCAGCCAGGACGGTGGCACCGGCGGCCGAGAGGGTAATCGCCAGGTCGACCGAGGTGCGCCCCTGTTTGGCCCAGTAGACGTCCTTTAAATCGAGCAGCAGGGCGAACTCGTCGACGATGAGGGCCATCCCGATGCCGTAGGCGACAGCCATCAAAGGATGGCGGCGGATTCGCTCGTGCACCCGTAAAGACAACCCGGCCACCGTGCTAACTATGAGGATGCCCCACAGGTAGTGGTGGAGGTGGACGCCTTTGATGCTGAGGTCATGCAGCCCACCGTGGCATTGGTCCTGGTGACCTTCGCTGTCCTGCTTCGCATTCTTGTCGCGGATGCGGTGGGTGATCAGGCGGACGACTACGAAGGTGACGGTGAATGACAGCCAGCTCAGGGTAGCTGACCGTCCGCTAGGCGATAGCTCCTCCCTGAAGGCCCGACGAACTTCCAACGGCGAGGGTACTCGGTGCGCGACAATCGACATTCCCGCATGCTCCCACACGGCCCGAGGTGACCTCGACGGCTCGGTCGACTTCGCCAGCCGAACCGGATGGCCCGCCCGGGGGCGCCTGATGCTGGCCATAACCGGGCAGCCGGGCTAGTGGTGGGTTCGGCCAGGCCCGGTACACCGGATTCGGTGCCTGCCCAGCCGCTCCCGACGGCGTCGAGCCGGAAGGCAGGGGTCTAAGGCGGGCCGAGCCGGGCCAAAGGTGTCCCGGAACATCGTCGGCGGCCACGGGGCCAAGGAGGATTGCCACAACGCCCGGGAGGTGGGACACGCCCGTACGTGCCGTTCCGCGCTGGTTCGGCGACCTCGGGGTTCGGATTATCGAGCAGCGGTTCTGAGTGGAGCTGTACGTGTAGCGCCGGAGCAGAAGTTGGCAGGCGAATGCCAAATTGGCGACACTGTGGCATGAGCGAACTCAAACGTTGGGAATCGATCATCATTTCCCGCTCCCCCGAAGAGCTCTATGACATGGTCTCAGACGTCACTCGCATGGGGGAGTGGAGCCCGGTCTGCAAGGTTTGTTGGTGGGACGAGGGTTCCGGCCCCGACGTGGGGTCATGGTTCACAGGCCGAAACGAGTTGCCGGAGCGGACCTGGGAGACGCGTTCTCAAGTCGTTGTCGCCGACCCCGGCCGCGAGTTCGCTTTCCTTGTGGGAGGAAAGTTCGCTCGCTGGGGCTACACGTTCGCTCCTGTGGAAGGCGGAACACAGGTGACAGAGTCGTGGGAGTTCCTTCCCGATGGGATCGCAATGTTCAAGGAGCGGTTCAACGCTGACGCCGAGTCCCAGATCGATAACCGAAGTGAAGCCGCGCGATCAGGTATTCCTGCCACGTTGCGGGCGATCAAGCGGTCTGCGGAAGCTCGATAGGCCGGGCAGGTGAGCGCCGCGCTCTGACGCCGGGAGCCGACCGAGGTCGGATCTACTTGGGCTCACCCTGGTACGGTTCGGTTTGCCCTCTGCGGTCTTGGAGCTTGGCCTCGCGAGCGTCAGTTATGCACCAGGAGTGGCGTACGGACCTGATGGCCTCGACCGTTTTGAGGCTCAACCATCGAGGCCGCTCGGGCTGGCTGGGACGTCCACGGCATGCTGTCGCAGGGCGGGGAGAGGAACGATCTGCAGCGCCAAATCGTGGGTAGAGGCGAGCACCACGTGCGCTGCGGCTCCGTCGTTGTGGGCGTGCAACCAGTTCGCGGCAGTCACACGCCAGCGATCCCCCGGTACCAGGCCGGGAAAACCATACCGGGCATCGGCGTCGTGAGGTCATTGCCAATGCGGCGCTGATGCTCGAGGAATTCGGCGGTTACCACAGCACAGATGGTGTGGCTGCCGTGGTCCTCGGGCCCGCTGGTGCAGCACCCGTCTCGATAGAAACCGGTGAGGGGGTCCCTGCCACAGGGCTCCAGATCCCCGCCCAGCACGTTGCGGTCAACCATACCTGCAGTATCGCTGATCAGCGGCACTTTGCAAGACAGCCGGTTCCCGAGGCACAAAAGAAGTGCCGATCGGCGCTGATCGTTCTGTTTCGCCGTCTGTGTTACGGGTCGAGAGATCTGTCTTCGTCGTTAACGGGAGTTTCGCTAGCGCCACTGGATCAGGGCGGTGTACCCCCAAAACCGCTCCTCTCCTCAAGCCGAGTGGCCATTGTCCGATACATCCAACCAAATGATGGAGTTCGGAGTGCATCAGTCTGGGCCGGTCCAGGAACCCCAGCGGGCCGGGTCACTTCTGGCCGCGGCCGGCTCGGCGATGCTGGCCGTGTCGGTGTTCCTGCCCTGGTACGCGATCAGGCTAACGGCGAATGGGGTGGCGCTCGCCCAGCAGAGCTTGAACAACCTGGCGCAGCAGTTCGGGAACAGCACCTTCAAGGGCTTGGCGGGCGCCCTCGGAAGCAGCTTTGGGGACCTGACCGGCCGTCAGGTGGGGACCCTCAGCGCCCATCAGGCCCTGAAGGAAATCAACCTTCTACTGCTGCTCTTGGCCGCCATCGCCTTCGCGGTGGCGCTCATGCGATTGGCCAATCCCACCCAGTCGGGAGAAGGCCGGGGTGTGCTGGCGTCGATCGGACTGGCCGCGGCACTGTTAATCCTGTTCCGGATGGTGGACCGTCCAACCGCCCCAGATGCCGTCTTCGCCGTCTCTTTGAGCTGGGGCATTTGGCTGGCCCTGCTGAGTGCGGCGGCCATAGTGACCGGCGATTTGTGGCCCCGTCGTGCTTCCCCCAAGAACGGCCCAGCCTCCATCCGGTCTTGGTGGGCCGGATACTAGTGCCGCGTCAGGCAACCTTTGCGCGCAATGAAATAGCACGAACTGCTTCATTGTCCTTATTGCGGTTCCGCCAGGCGATGTAGCGGCGGATCATCGAGTTCTGCTCCTCGTGGCTTTGGTGGTCGGTGCCGTTGAGGGCGAAGTAGCGGAGAGCGGTGAAGTGGCACTCGATCCGGTTGAGGATACGAGGCGTTGGTGGGCACGTAGGCGAACTCGACGTTATTGGCAGCCGCCCAGTCCCCGACACGGCGAGTCCGCGCTTGGTCGACAGGTGCGGGCTGAAGTTGTCGAGCACGATCGCGATGCGCACGTCGGGCGGATAGAGCGCTTCGTAGGTAGCGGCAGAAGGCGAGGAAGCTCGGTCCGGTTCTTCGTTGGTCTTTATGTGGCCGTACATCTTGTCCTGGTTCATGTCGAGCGCGGCGAGGAGATGGCGTACCCCTTTGGTGCGCTTGTAGGTGGCCCGGAGACGCCGCCGGCGAGGGGACGCGGTCGTCCCCTTCGATCTCGCGCGACACGACCGGCGCCCACTGCTGGCCGGGTCGGGGCAGGAGATTGAGGGGCCCGAACTCGTCCATGGAGAACACAACCGTCGGATCCCCCGGACCGGGGTTCGCTGCCCTCGGCGATGTCGTAGAGCTCGAGCACCCGGTTCTTCTTCGCTTCGTAGTCGGGATCGTTGGACTGCTTGAAGGTCTTTATGGCTTGAAAGGACACCTCCTCCTTGCGGAGCAGGACCCGCAGGCCCTCATGGCTGATGTCGTCGACCACCCCCTCAGCGACGAGGAAGTCGGCCAGCTTGGACAGGCTCCAGGTCGAGAACGGCAGACCGTGATCGGCCGGACGGGACAGGGCGATCTTCTTGATCTGCTGGCGCTGCGGCAGCGTGAACGTCGGCGGCCGGCCGCCGGCGTACTTCGGGTACAGCGAGTCGAAGCCGTCCTCGTTGAAGTTGTTGATCACTTCGCGCACCCGGTCCGGACTGGTGAAGGTGACCTTGGCGATCCCGGCCACATCCATGCCCTGCACCGACAGCAGCACCATCTGCGCCCGCCGCCAGGTCACCACCGACCCCGACGAGCGGCGCACAATCCGCAACAGCCGGTTCCCCTCGTCATTCGAGACCTCCCGCACCCGCAAGCCCTTCTCTGGACACCACCACCTCCGATCCGACACCAACCACGTCCGATCAGAGTGCGCGACCAGCACCCCCCAGGTGGTGGACCTAGAGGGCCAACGTTCGCTGACGCGGCACTAGAACCCTTTCCCACCTTGGCGTACCGGCCATGGCGGCCGATCGCCAGCGAGCGGGAACGCCGGATGTGCCTGCGCTCCTTCGACTGACGTGGAGTGGACTACGGAGCGGACGATCTGCTCAATCCCCGGCCGCCATAACATCCTGCACCGTGCGGCGGAGAAGGCAGAACTCGTTGCCTTCAGGGTCGGCGAAGACTACCCATGTCACGTCCGGGCTCTGGCCTACGTCGACTCGCCGGGCGCCGAGGCCCTCGAGACGCTCGAGCTCTGTCTCGAAACTGGTCGTGTCCGGTCGAAGGTCAAGGTGGAGCCGATTCTTCACCTGCTTGGCCTCTGACACCTGGAGGATGTCCAGCGTGGGCAGGTCACCGCTCGCTGAGGCCAAGCTGATGCCTTCGTCACCGTCTTCCACCACTTCCCAGCCAAGTACAGAGGCCCAAAAGTCGGCCACGGTACGAGGATCCAACGCGTCTATGCAAACGCAAGAAATGCGAGCAGCCATATTGGGAGTCTGCCACTGGGGCCCGACCCCTACCGTCTCGTCGGATCGGGAGCCGGCCAACAACCCTCCTCCCGTTCACCGACGTCAACGACGACACACCCGAGGTGCGTTTGGCGCTCGCTGGGGTTCACCAGTGGCCGGGTTATCGATCGCGCGATTCTGCATTTCCGCCCTGGACCTCACCGACTCGGTCGACGCTGGATAGTCCATACGCTTTTACGGTTTGTCTCCGCCGACGGCCGGATGGGCGAGCCGAAGCGGATGACGTTCCCGTCCGGGTCGACGGCGACCCCCTTGATCGTTCATCGCTAGACCCACCCTTCTCTCTCTATTCTCCACTGGTTCGGCTCTTGAACACCCGATCTATACGGGCGACAGCGTCATTGACCAGCTCGGGTGAAAGCCGAGTGTCCCCTGTCAGCTCAGCCAGTCGTTTCCGCACCGCGGCCGGGTGTGTTCCGGCCAGGCGAAGCAGGTCTGTGATGCTCGGATCGCTGTCCAAAGCGGCGAGCAGAAGGTGTTCAGCTCCGATGTAGTTGCTCCGAAGTCGCAAGGCAATTTGTAGTGACCTCTGCAAGATTGCTCTCGTCGCCGGACTGAAGGGTACGGATCGAAATGAGGTGTCCTGATTCCCGTGGAGAAGAACCGTCGGCGACCCTCGAGCGTCAATCCGCACGACAGGAGCGCTCGAGCGGCCAAGGAGGCCTTGTCGTCAAGCAATCCGAGCACGAGATGCACAGGCTCTACCCGCGGCGACAGGACTCTGCTGGCTTCGATCGATGCCCGCTCGATCGCGGCCCGGGCCTGGAGGGAGAGCCGTTCGAACACGTCCGTGACCATACTTCCAGGCTGTGACAACAATGCAGGGAGCCCTCCAGGATCCGGAGTGCCCGCCGCCTGCCCCAAAATGCTGGAGTCCTCAGTCTCGTGTGATTGCCAAACGCGGTCCGAGAGGACACGTCTGGAATCAGGACGGCCGCGGTTGGCGGGTGGCTGCCAGCAGGCCTGGCACCTCCAGAATGTCGCCTCGCAAACGCCCGCCCAATCTCTGCCCTGATCAGGGCGTGCGGAGTTCATCGTTCAGGGCAGTGATGTAGTCCTGCCAGGTGCGGCATGAATCGTTGCCAAGTCTCTTGGCGAGCACGAAGGCCGCCCGCTCGATGTGTAGCAGACGCACGTGGTGGCTGTGTGCAAGATCGCGGAACATCGGCAAGGCGGCGCTATACACGTCGACCCTAGTCCGGTGGGCCATGCAGAAGTTCAAGCGATTCCGGGGCCGATATGCCAGAGCGTTCGGACTGGCTGGTCCGTGTGCACCACTACCAGCCAGCCCTGTTCGCCCACTGGCAGCTCGCCCCACCCCTTCGAGGCCGACCCGTGGGAGCCGGATGACGGGAGACTGTCACGTCCGGTTCTGAGAGAGCCGGGGGTGAAACTCCGCCCGGCTACTCGCCCTGGGGTGGCGGAGGCGCTTGCGGTGAGGTCGTCGATCGGGATGGAACAATCTGCGCTGTGGAAGTCGACGTGGGGTCGAGTGCCGGCCCAGGCGCGAGCCAGGACCGCCGCCAGAGCCTCTGGTCTCTATTCGTTGAGCTGCCGCGCTATGAGATCGAAGGGTGGACCGGCCGATGTAGCTTCGAGGACGCCGGTGTAAGGGAACGAGGATCAGGAGGACGGGTGGCGCCGGCGTATCCGGTCTCTGACACTCAGCCCGAGGATGATCGCAAGGCCCAGGCCGATCAAGACGCCGCCGGCGGCCGCCATCTTCCCCAGCGGGGCGCCGGTAAAGGCCAAGGCGCCGTCGGTCGGGGTTGCAGCGGGGGGTGTAGCGGTGACCGGTGTGGCCGTGGCGGGACTGGTACCCGAACTCACTTTCGCGGGGGTTATGACGGTGGTCTCGACGTAGAAGACGCCGTTACCCGTGCTTCCGGTCGGTACGTTGACCGACTCGGTGTTGACTCCGGGCACGAGTCCGTTGCACGACACCAGGGTGTAGCCCGCCCGGGCGGTGGCTGTCATGGTGTAGCTGCCGGCCGCCACGCCGGTCGGGGTCATGGGGTTGGAACCAGTGGGGACGCTTGTGGGCCGGTGGCGCCGAGGGTGCCTCCCGTGGCCTGGGTGGTGCTAGGGGCGGTGTCGCCCGGACAGAGGTAGATGTGCCCGGCAATGGTCTCGGTCACCATGACCGTCTGCTCGACGTAGAACACACCCACGCCCGCTCCACCACTGGAGACGGTGACCGACTGGTCTTACAGAACACGTCCGCTGCAGGCCACGAGGGTGTAGCCCGTAGGCGGCGTGGCGTTCATGGTGTAGGTGCCCGCGGCCACGCCCGTGGGTGTGATCGGGTTGGGCTGACTGGCCACAGTTTGGGCGCCCGACACTCCCAGAGTCCCTCCCGGTGCCTCTGTGGTCGTCGCCGTGGTGCCGCCCGGACAGAGGTAGATGTGCCCGGCAATGGTCTGGGCGACGACAGCGGTCTGCTCGACGTAGAACACACCCACGCCCGCGCCACCACTGGGGACGCTGACCGACTCGGTGCTGACCCCCCGAACACCTCCGCTGCAGGCCACGAGGGTGTAGCCCGTAGGCGGCGTAGCGTTCATGGTGTAGGTCCCAGCCAGGACACTGGTCGGCGCCAGCGGGTTCCCTTGCGTGGACACGGCTTGGGCGCCGCTGGCGCCGAGGGTGCCCCCCGTCACCTCAGTGATGGTCGGGCTGTTACCGCCCGGGCAGAGGTAGATGTGCCCGGCGAGAGTTTGGACGGGCGCCCCGCAGTTGGTTGGCAGCGACGCCGTACTGGACTCGGCGGCGGTGAACCCATCCGACCACGTTCCCTGCAGGGCCAAGGTGACTGTGCCCGAGGCGCTGGCTGGCAGATTCTGGGTCAGAGTGACGCTGTGGAAGGGAGCGGTTCCGCTGCCTCCGGACCCGTTCCCCGACGCGGCGATGGTGAAGGTAGCCGGTGTGATGCTGGCCAGGCCGCCCGTGACCGATGTGAGCGACACCGTCTCGTTGAGGTTCCAGTCGTTGGCCACGGTCCAGGCGATGACGTACCCCGTCCCTGCTGGGCTGGCACACGACGTGACCGCGGTGATGTCGTTGGCGTGAGCGAAGGCGGGAACGGCGAACCCAAAAAGCCCGCCAAGCATGATCGCCGAAGCCGTTCCTGCCTGGAACAACCTGCGCAACGGTCGGGTGGGACGGATGGCGATCGCCATTGTGGTCTCTCTTCTCTCTGGTCCTGAAGAGAACAGTGGAAACCACGAGAAACGCCGTAAGGCTGGATTATCCCTGTCACCCTGAGAACTAATGGGTGAAATACAACCGCGGGCCGGGGCTGATCTAACTGATAACGACTGCACCACCCGGGGCTGATCTAACTGCCAATGACCATGCCATTCGGGGCTGATCTAACTGCCAATGACCATACCACACAATCAGCTAGATGGGACAATCGTGGGTATTCCGACGATTCCGTACACCCGATCCGGAGTTTCCGAAACTGCTCGTCGGAGGCCGTCTAGCGGCCGACGGTGGGGTGTTCAGCTTCGGCGACTCCCTCTTACCTCGGGGTGCTTCGCACTCAATGCCTCGGTCAGGAGAGACCGGGCCACAAGATCTTCCGATGGTAGCGAGTAGCCGAGCATGAACACTCGGTCAGCACCGCGGACCGCCTTGTAGGCCCCTCGCCAGATCTGAAGCCGCGTACTGAGCGCGCCTAACGCAATTATTTCGGCTTGGACTACGCGGCTTGAGCGCCGGGAGCGGCTCGACATCGAATGTTATGCCGCCTCGGAGCCAACCACAGGTCCTCAGGTGCCTACGACGACTCCACGCTGATCGGCGGCAAGAGCGGCCGAACGGAGCGCCACCGATTCTCAGGTGTCACCCTGCTGACGAGTAGGGCCGAGTCCGGGGCCTGACCCTCGCAGCCGTGCCAGCGTGCGCCGGCCATGGGAGCGCAGCGCCAGTCCGGCGACGATGAAGGCGTCAGCGGCAAGGTGAGGGCCCTCGAACAACGCGGCGGATAGCAGAGTGCCGAACAAGACCGCCTGAGTGGGCCTCGGGCCACAACGCCGGCAACGACAGCCATTACGAGGAGGGTGATTCCTGCCCAGAACATCCAGGTGAAGAAGCGCAATAGACGTTGGGCATTAGGAAGTCGGTTGGCATCAGTGACACTGGTTCTCGGTTGCGAAAAGATAGCTGCCCGTGCAATCAAGCCGCCATCTGCAACAGGGGCACTTGCAAGCTTAGGCTGCCCACGGGGGGAGGCGGCCCTGAGATCGAACCCGCCCCGAGCCGGTTAGCTTAGGTGCCCGCAGCCCTCGCGGATCATCGCTACATCATGCTTCACGTCTTCTGCCGGACAGGTGATCGGCGGAGAGCGAGCAGAGCGCCGAATCTCGGGTGGATCGCATCGGGTCGCCGACGGTGGCGGAGCGAGCGAGAGCGAACCGATATGGGCGGTGCAGCCGAGGGAGGCACATCGCGGTAGAGCAGGGATGTGTAAGGCTCGACGCGAATGTTTGAGCAGTTCAACGAGGGTGCTCGACAGGCTCTCGTCCTGTCTCGGGACGAGGGACGCCTACTTGGGCACAACCACATCGGGACCGAACACATTCTGCTGGGCCTGTTGAGTGAGGAGGAGGGAATCGCAGCCCAATCGTTGAACTACCTGGGCGTGGGTCTAGAAGACGCCCGTCTGAGGGTGCGGAGTCTGGTTGCGGCCCCGGCGGAACCAGCCCCGGCTGGCGGGATCGCCTTCACCCGGCGGGCAAAGGCGGTCCTGGAGGCCGCCATGAGCGAGCGGCTTGAGATCGGAAGCCCGAACATCGGCACCGAGCATCTGCTGCTGGGCCTTATTCGGGTGGGCCTGGGAGTGGGCCTTGATGTGATCTCAAGCTTTGAGATTGACCTAGCCCAGCTGCGATACGAGGTCCTGATCCGGGATGGAACCAAGCCAGTCGACGAGCTTCGACGGCTCCAAGAACAGCTCCACGTTCTGCAAGGCCTATCGGCAGCTCTTGACCGGTGGGACGAGATCTCCGCCCTGGCCGGAGCTGCCCGCGACGCTAGAGACGCCGCACGGGCGCTTTGCGCCGGTCCCTTAAACTTCTCGGCGGTCCAAGCTCAGCACATCCTCGACATGACGGTCGGGGCGCGAACCGCCGATCGTCGGGAAAGCCTGAACGTAGAAATCTCTAGGGTCGAGGCTGCAATCCGCCGGGCTGGGAAGTCAGCCGGGGCCTAGTAGTCACCGGCCTAGAGCACCATAACGATGCCGAATCTGCGCTCGACAAGTCAGGCCGAGGCGTGGATCGTGGATGCGCGTTCTGGCGCGCACAGAGGGTCGGACGCGTGCTTAGGCGACCGGACCGTCACCTCCCCTGCAGACCAAGCTGCTCGACCTCAGCGGCCGCAGCCCCGTGCGAAGCCTCGTACTCGGCCGGCCCTATGACCGACCTGCCCAGCTTCTATTTTGAGAGCGAGTCTGTCAGCCCGTCTCCGGCTCGCCCCAGGAGGAACAGGCTTCCCAACGCTGCGATCGGAAGCGTCAGCATGAGGAGAGCCATGGGAAGAGGGTCAGTAGTGCCACCCACGCCGGCCAACGGGGCGATCGCCGCCGCTATCATGAACTGCAAGGAGCCGAGGATGGCGGACGCGACGCCGGCCGCCTGCGGATACCGGTGCAGCGCAAGCCCCGCGGCGCTCGGACCTACGAATCCTAATCCGAACATGAAGACCACCATTGACGGGATCACGCCGACGAGCCCCAAGGCTCCGCTAACGACGACCGTCACGAGGGCAGCTCCTGCTGCGACCATCGTGACAAGCCCGCCAGTCAGCAGCGCCAACGGCCCGTACCGACTGGTCCACCTGCCGTTGACCTGAGCTCCGACGATGAGGCCACACGCGTTGAGCGCGAAGACCACTCCATAAAATTCTGGGGAGAGCCCGTACACGTTCTGGAGGACGAATGACGAGCCGGCGATGTAGGCGAAGGCCCCCCCGAAGCCCAGGCCGAGTGCCAAGGCGTACCCGAGGAAAACGCGGTCGCGAGCGATGGAGATCATCGTGTCCAGGGTCGACCGTACGCTCCCGGGATTCCGGAGAGCGGGCGCGAGCGTTTCGGGGACTCTCCACCACGCCGTCAGCAGCAAGACCAATCCGAACCCGGCGAGGACCAGGAACACCCCGCGCCAGGTGGTAAGCGACAACGTCCAGCTCCCGATCTGTGGGGCGAGTACCGGTCCGAGCCCGGTTATAAGCATGAGAGTCGAAAGGAACCGGACGAGGGCAAGGCCCGAGAAGAGATCTCGCACGATCGCTCGGGCGATCACGATGCCCGCCGAGCCGCCGAGCCCCTCGATCAACCGGAACGCAACCAGCGCGTAGATGTTTGGGGCGAACGCACAGGCCACGGACGAGGCGACGAAAGCAGCGAGACCCGCCAGCAAGGGTGGGCGCCGACCCAGCTGGTCGCTGATCGGCCCGAACAGAAGCTGGCCAATCGTGATGCCGATCAGGCATGCGGTCAGCGTCAGCTGCACTTGCGATGCATCGACGTTCAGGTCCCGACTGATGGCCGGGAAGGCGGGCAGGTACATGTCGATGCACAGGGGGCCGAAGACCGACAGTCCGCCGACGACCACCACCAGCCGCCATCCCGTGGGAACCCGACGGGACGGCCACCTCACGCCCGCAATCGACGCCGCCTCGGGGGCGGCGTCCTGGCTCACGGGCGAAGTTCCGCTGTCATTCTTAGTCACTCTAACGTTGCAGGTCCGTTGCGTCCCCGTGAGGTTCGCCCCGCTGATCGAATATCTGAAGTGGACCACCGACCGGGCATAACGGTAGATATGCGCTGCGCCCCGTTCGAGGCCGGGATGGGCGGCTCGCGTGCAGATCTAGGGCTATAGAACTTCGTTCGGCTAACTATTAGGGCGCAGAACGTGCTCCCCCGAACATCGCTCTGGCTCGACCGATGCCGAAGGGCGCAGAACATCGGGTTCGACATCCCCGAAGGGCTTGGCGACCGCGCACCGAACGGCGTTATATCAGGAACCGCCGTGTGTGATAACTGCTGGGTGACCCGGCCGCAGCTTGGTGTAGATAGAGTCCCCCCAGCAATAGGCATAAATATAAGGCGATTCCGGCCGGAGCTATCGCCGGCGAGGCATCCAGATCGCGGACCCCATTCCGGCGCCTATGGACGCTCTGAGGGCTGAAAGCCATCCCACAACGATGATGCCGTGCTAACCCGATTTCCCCCCATCGCAACGTGCAAGTCGCCGACCCAGCGGCGGGCTCAGCCTTCGATCGAAGCCTCGTCCACATCGATCCCGACAACCCTGGCGACGCGGCTAAGGTCCCCATCTGCTGTCAACACGGCGGCTTGGTGGCGTCTGGCGACGGAGGCGATCATGCAGTCGATCAGCCCGCGGGGGGTCACACCGACCTGACGGCACTGTCTGTAAATGCTGGCTGCCGCATCAAAATCAGCGGCGGCATCAAACGCGAGCAGTTGAAATCTCAGCAAGAGGCGGCGTAGGTCGGTTTCACGGTCGTGACTCCGGGCACCAGCTACGACCTCCATGATCACCGGTTCGGTGACGGCGATAGGACCTTCCTCAGCGATCAGTCCCGTGAGGCGTTGATCGACCTGGCTTCCGGTCGCCCGGTCGTACTCGACCCAGGCGGACGTGTCGGCCAGTATCACGAGCTGGGCGGCCGAGAGTCCGCGGGCACTTTCCTGATGGCCCGCGCGCCGCGCATGGCCAAGGCTTCCTCACGTGTCATGGGCTGTCCCGCCAGATGGCGCAGGGCCAGGTCTACCGCCTCGGTCTTGGTTCGCAGGTGGTAACGGTCCATGACCGCCTGCAGGTAGCTGTCCTCGATCTCAATGTTCGTGCGTACCTTGGCCATACACCTACTATACACGTTACGTGTGTACTAAGGGTGTACGCGGCACCTTCGGGCATGTGGGAGGGTCGGTCGTGACTTTCACGTGTATCCCCTCCTCGAATGCCGGAGATAAGGGTGATAACCCGATCGTCTGGGCCAACGTCAACCCGCATATAACCCCGAAGGTCGAGTCTCGCTAAAAGTGCTGGTCAACGACTAGGTTTTATAATGCGACTAAGGAATTTCTGGTCAACAACGTTATCCCTAAAAAAATCCCTAGTAACTCCTCGGTAATATCACGGCCGGGACAGCCGCTCGGACGTCGAAAGTCCACAAACTCCCTGGCCAGAACGTTGCTCGGCCAGGAGTTTCGTCTGTCCGGCGCTGTCCGACATCTATTCTCCCACGCAGCCTCGGAATGACCGGAGTCCTGAGAGTCGGGATGGGCTCTGGAATCGCCATCAGCGATGAGCGCTCTCATGCGTTCACCCATTGATCGGGGCGTCGCCGCCGCCGTCAAGGAGGTTGGGTGCCGGTTCGACCTTCGGGCTGATGGTATGACTTTCCCGGTTGCCGGCTGTTCGTATGGAGGCCGCTGTCGCTGACGCTTCTCTGCGCCGGGGGTGGTCCCGACAGCGCCCGGCAGTGCGCACGTCCGCCGAGGTGCTTGCCCGGAACCAGTTGCCCGCTGAAATCGTTCCTTGAACTTCGTCTGTGACTGAGCAAGGTCCCTGCCCGTGTAACGGCATCACTTCTGGGATTGCCACCACCGGCTTGGGTCTGCGCGTTCTGGGGGCGATCCAACCGTCGGGCCGGAGCGAGCCGAAGGCCGGATCTGCCTCCAAGCCAGGGGCCTCCGATAGAGCGCTCCCCGAATGTCACCCAATGGCGTACCCTCTCCAGCAGGACCGGGAGATTCCGACCCAAGCCGGACATCTGCGGGATAGCGTTACCCTTGCCGCTCCGCGCAGGCGGCCCTGGACACGGAAGGATGCGCCCTTTGCAAGAAGAGTGGAGCCGGAAGGGCGCGACGCTCAGCGATAAGACAGCACGCAAGGAGTTCGGGCTGACCCAGGACGAGATCGTCGCCGCGATCGACGCCGGTCAGCTTCAGTACCGAGTCGGCGTCATTCACGGCAATCCCTGGCTGAGGCTCTTGCGGCGCGAGGTCGAGGAGCTCATGGACAACGCCTACAACGATCGGGACCATCGGCAGCGGCGCGCCAGGGCCGAGTTGGCGCGGGTCGACCGCGACTTGAAGAAGCTCCGAACTGATCTGGCTGCCCTGGAAGAGCGCCGCGCCGAGCTCGTTGCCGACCTCGAAGCATGAGCCCTGCGGGCGGTCAGCGCGGCCCTCACAAGGAGTGGTTTCGATCCAAGATTTCGATGGCGGCCACGATCTCAGCGGAGTTGCCGGCCGTCACGGGTACCGGCTTGCCCGTGGTCCACTTAGTCGATATCTCGTCGTGGTCGCCGGGTCGGGCGTTCCAAACCGAAACACCGCGGTGACCTCGGACGCCGTAGGCGCCAGCGAGCGTTTCTCGGTCCCGTTTGAAGTGGACCCAGCCCTTGGCCAGTCCTGCTTGGCGCAGGGTCTTGAGGATCCGACGGACGTCGGCGGTGTCGCGCCAGTCGTTGGCGTACACGATGATCACGTGCATGTCCCGCGCTCCGGGATTGTTCGGGTTTTCTTTGGCGGTGGCGACCTTGGCTGACGGGCCGAGCTGGCCCCGTCTTACGAGCTCGGCTACAGAGATCCAGGCGTCATCGACCCGTTGGCGGGGTACGAATAGCTGCCATTTCCCCACCGTGGTAGTCGCAGGATCGTCTTCGATGAAAGGCTGGTTAGGATCCTCCGCGTAGATCCAGTAGTCGTCGCTGACCTGCGACGGTGTGTCAGTACTGGCGGTCATGTCGACCTCGTGACTCGATCCGAGGTCCGGTGAACACCCTTCAGTATCCGAGGGTATCGCCGCGCCGCCCTTCGGTGATCCGCTTGTCGTGGCCGACGGCCCCGGGCCTTCACTTGGCTGCATAGGTCGGGCTGATTGCGGTGCGCCTTGGGTAGGGGTGAATCCGAGGGCTTTGAAGGCGGCCAGGCGACGTTGGTGCATCCGGCGAGTGAGCGGATGAAGGATGTCGTGATAGTCGTGGATCTCGACGCTGGTCTTGGCGAGCAGGGGTCGGGTGATCCGTCCGGCGTACTGGGTGACCCGGTTGGGTCCGGATATGGGGAAAGCCAGGAAGAGGGTGTCGAGGGCTGGCAGGTCGAAGCCTTCGCCGAGGTAGGCGCCGGTGGCCAGCAGCAAGATCGGGTCGGTCGTTGCGTTCAGGGCTTCGATTATGGCGGTGCGCTTCTTTTTCGGAACTCCACCCTGGAGTACTACTGGGTCGAGATGACGACGGGTCAGGCCGGCTCGCATCTCTTCAAGATGTTCGGTGCGGTCGGTGAAGACCAGGATGTTTCGTCCCCTCCGGTTGGCGTCGGCCACATCCGCGCAGATCTGCTCGTTGCGTTGCGGGTCGGCGGCCATCCGCCCCAGCACCACTTGTACGGCGGCCTGCTCGTCGGTATCGGGATCGGTGAGAGTGTCATGGACGAGGAGGTCGCGTCGAACCATCACCACGGCGGCCGGGTCCGGAGTCATGGTGTGGCGGATAGGTCCGAGCTGCATGTGCAAGATGGCTTCCAGGCCGTCACGCCGACGCGGGGTGGCGGTCAGGCCGATCCATCGCCGGTTGGCGGCCTCGCGGACCGCCTTCTCAAAGCTCGCCGCCGGCAGATGGTGGCACTCGTCCACGATGACCAACCCATAGTCGGCGAACACCTCGGCGGGATTGTCTCTGCGGGCCAGAGTCTGGGGGGTGGCCAGATCGACGATGCCAACTGTCCGGGCTCGGCCTGCGCCGAGCTGGCCGATCTGACGCCGGGTGAGCCCCAGGAACGTCCCGAGGCGTTGCCGCCACTGCTCGGCCAAAGGTTTGGTGTGAACCAGGATGAGGGTCGGGGTGGCGAGCCTGGCGATAAGAGCGCAAGCCATAACCGTCTTGCCCGCCCCGGTCGGAGCGACCAGGACCCCCAGATCGTGAACCATCAGAGCGGCCACCGCCGCTTCTTGGTCGGCGCTCAACGTCCCGGTGAAGGTGAAGTCCTGAGCAGGCCCGGTCGGACGTCGATCCTGGAGGACCATTTGACTGCCGGCTGCCGCCAGGATCTTGGCCGCGTCGTCGACCAGCCCGCGAGGTAGGTAGAGGCGGTCGATGTCCTCTTCGTAGCGGCGGACCATTCGGGGGGTGTTCCATGTCGAGAGGCGCAACTGCTTGGCGGCGGTGGAACTCCGGGTTGTGAACTGACCCCAAATGCTTGAGCGACGCCATCAACGCCGGTGGGAGACCGATACGGTCGATCGCCAAGGCCGCCCCCAAAGTGGCGGCAACATGGGCTGGTGCCGGCGGCCCGGACCGCGTTCTCGAAGACGGCGGCCAGGAGGCCGATCCGGGCCCAGCGTCAACCCTGATGGCGTCGCCGATGATCCTGGCGTCGCCCTCCGACAGACGACGGATCGAAGCCAGGAACGCCCACTGGTCCTCCCACGGCTCCATCGTGGTCGGGTCGAGAAAGACGGTCGTGCCCGCCTTGCGGCACTGTCCCTGCAAAGGCAAAGCGATCAGGTTCCCGAATCCCTTTTGTGGGACGAAATCCTGGGACGGGAACAGCCTGTCATAGCTGCCCAGGTCTACCTCGGCCCGTACTGCCATCGTCTCCCGCAGCAATCCTGTACCGAGCCGTCGGGCCGTGGAAGCCGCTACCGGCTGTTCGAAGAAGATCCACACGTGCGCCCCGTTACCCGAGCGGGAACGCTCCAACACCGCCGGCACCCCCACCTCAGTACACACCCCAAGAAAGGCAAGAGCATCCAGGGTCCAGCTGCCCTTGTCGAAATCACAAGCCAGGAACCGGCACTTGTCCCCGTCGATGAGCGGGTACACGCCCGCCGTGACCCGTCCGGCCAGATGCGAGCTGATGACCTCGTCATCGAGGGGAAGGTACCCACCCGAGGCGGACCGTCCGGACTTGGCCGGCGACCAGCCCGACTTCCCGTTCGTCGAGTTCACCCAACGCAGCGCGTAAACGTCGCTCCGCCCAGCAAACAACGACCGGTACAAAGCGACCTTCTCCCGAGGAGACGAACCCCTATCCACCCCCGTCTTGACCTCTTCAGCGGCAGGGAACAGTGTGGGCGCCCGCTCCGATCGATGCGCCACCACCGCCCCCGGCCTCTCCTCGACCGATCGCAACCGTTCGTTCTCCGCTGCCAGACGGGCGTTCTCCTCCCGGACCGCGGCCAGCTCCGCCCGCAAACGATCCACCTCGGACAGCCGCAGATCGTCAGGCGTCGGTATCACCCTGGCCACACTTCACACCGCTGATGCCGCTGGCGGGATCCATCCCTGTCAGTCTTCCAGGAGCGTCCTGCGGTGAGGCACATCTCACGGGCACAAACGGGGCATGGACCCGACACAACCCTCCTACTACGGTAGTAGACTTGTCCTATGCCTAGAGGTAAGCCTTCGCCGAAGCTGGCGATCACAGTTGATCCGGAGGTCCATGCGCGGGTCGTCGCGGCCGCCGCCGAAGATGGGTTGAGCGTCTCAGCCTGGATGACGGCCGCGGCACGTCGGGCGCTTCTGTTGCGAGACGGCCTAGCAGCCGTTTCCGAGTGGGAGCAGGAGCACGGCCCGCTAACCGATGCCGAGCTGCGATCCGCCCGCGAGCGTGTCGCGGACGAGATCCGTAGTTCGGGTGGACGTCGCTCGGCATGAGCGTTGTGTACGACTCGGGTCTCTTGGTCGCCGCGGACCGGAATGACCGAGAGGTCTGGGCCGATCACCGCGCTCGCCTTGAAGTGGGCGTCGTTCCTGTCACTACCGCGCCGGTAGTTGCTCAGGTGAGCCGGTCACCACGCCAGGCTCAGCTCCGGCGGTTCCTGCGCGGCTGCGACATTGTCGGCTTCCTTCCTGAAGAAGCCCATGAGGTTGGAGGTCTGCTGGCCCAAGCCGGGTCCTCCGACATCGTGGACGCCCATGTCGTGCTCACCGCAGGCCGCAGCCGGTCGACCGTGGTGACATCGGACGAAGAAGACCTTCAACAACTATCGAACTACCTGCCTGAGCCAATCGTTGTTCAGCGAGTTGGATCTCGACGACGGAGACGGAGCAGATAGGGCTACCCAAAGACAAGCCACGTCGCACAGAACGCTCGATAAACACGTCCCAATATCCCAGGGCGGTGGTATCCGCAAAACGCCAGGTAGGTGGGACACCCCGGACGTGCCCGTGGACCGATCTCTCTTGACCTGGCTTATGGCTCTGTCTTGAGAGACCAACCCGGGCATCTATGGGGCATCTAAGCCCACGTCATTCCCTGCCAGTTGGAATCGGCCTGCGTCGGCCGTCGGGCGCGAAAAGCCCTGTTCAGGAGGGATGTACGACCGTTCACCAATGTCGGCCGAGGTGGGCACGGTCACACTCATAACTTGACGGAACTTGAGGACACTGGCGATAATGCGTTGGTACGAGATGAACCGCTATCGGGATGCGTGTAACTCGAACGTATTCGCCGGACGGATGGCGAGGGAACTAGATCTTTGTCCTTTCGGGTGTCTAGGCGCAGGGCAACCGTCACCTCTATAAACCGTCCCGCGCGAAAGAGCAGATCGATGACGTAGTCAATCTGTCGGTGCCGCTCTTCGAGGGAATCTCGCCCCATGAGCCAGTTGTGCTCCGACGGGGTGAGTAAGGCAATCGTTGTCGAGAGGATCGGTTCCAGTAGTTCCTCTGGGGTGTTCGGTAGGGCTTCGGCGTAGATGCTCCTGCTGCTGCCGGTAGAGCTCGCTCGCGTGGCACCTGACACGTTTCGAAGTTCCAACCTTCGGGCTCCAGGGAGCCTTCTCCCCTACATACGAAGAGGCCGACCATCTTGAGGAGTGGACCGAGACGCTGGCCGACATCGGGTTAGCGACGCGACCTCCCGGTTTGAAGACTTCGTTCGGGCGACCCAGAGCACGGGTCGAACGTTGCCAGACGACCTTCGGGACCCGCACTACGGTCGGCTGTTCGTGGCGCTTTGCCGAGTTGAAGCTCGACGGACAGCCCGAGAGCAGCTGTGAGGTTCGAGGTGAACTTGCTGGCCGGGACGCGCGAACCGTTTCAGGGGAGCAGAGGCAACTGATCTTCCATGTGCTCGACCCGCGCACGGATACGGTCAAGGGATAGCGAACCCGGGTGGCGATCCCCTCCTATACACTTCCGGGGCGCCATGGAGGTCCTGACGCCGGGAGAGGGCGATGAGGAGGTCGGCTTTGAGGGCGGTGGACCACCGTTCATCGGTGCCCCGGCGGTAGATCTGCTCTTTCTGCCCGGCAGCCCTCCTCGCTACGGGACCTTCGCCGTGTACATTCCGGTCGACGAACCCGGCCCGGTGGTCGCCGAGTGGATCAGCGCGCCGGGCGAGCGATGAACGGCCGGTGCCTCGGGTGCCTGATCCGCCCGACGGGCAGTATTTCGGCGGGGCGGTCCAAATCATCTGCCGGACCCGCCGCAGCGTGAGGCGAACGGAGGTACCCGCGCACGACGTGGCGATGGCCGACGCCTTGCCGTGGCTGCTGAATCTCGAAGAACCCTGGGGGGCCCGGCCGTCGATCGCGGCCTGGAGCAACGCGGCAGTGGCCGGGCTTGGGCTGCTGGCACGCGGGCGGCTATTTCCGGCGGTCACACCCGAGGGGTGGGACGCCTGGCGAGCTGGGCCGCTCGACCCGGACGATCACCGTCTACTCGAGCAGCTCGCTGCTTCTTTGCCGCCCGCTGCTCACTGCGTGCCGATCGGAACGGGATCGCCGCTTCGGATCATGTCGCCCACCTTCGCGGTACGAGCGCTGTGGGACGCTATGGCCGATTCCCTGGTGCGGACCGCGGCGGCACCGGCCGTCGCGGGCGGAGAGCTGTTCGCCGCCGAGATCCCCACTGACGCTGAGCACCTGGCGGGTTGGCTGGCCGATGCCGAGAGGCACCCCGAGGGGAGCGCCCGGGTGGGGTTGCGAGTCATCCTCGCCGGGGTAGACGAGGAAGAGCCCTACAGGGACGACCACGACGGCGAGCCGGAAGACTACGCAGAGGAGTCCGGACCTGTCGCGGTTGTCCAGATGACCTCGGTGCTGGATCCGAGCCTGGTGGTCGACGCCGCCGATCTGCTGTCGATGCCGGCGTCGGTTGTTTCTCGTCTCGACCCGGACGCCGAGGCCAACCTGCTCTTGGCCTTGAGGCGCGGTTCGCGGGTGTGGCCGCCACTCGGGAGGCTCCTGGTCGAGCGCGTGCCGGCTGCCCTTTCGCTTTCCGACGAGGAGGTGCAAGACCTCCTGGGAGACGGCGGCGAGGCTGTGAGAGCGGCGGGGATCGACGTTCTGTGGCCCTCTTCGCTGCTGTTCGAGGGGCTCACCTTGCAAGCCGCGGTGTCGTCACCCCCACGGGAGGGTGCCGGCGCCTTCTCCATCGAGGAGATGGTGAAGTTCGACTGGAGGGTCGCGCTGGGCGGCGAGACGCTGTCTGCCGAAGAGGTGGAACAGCTCGCCGAGGCGAAGAGGTCGATTGTTCGGCTGCGTGGCAGGTGGGTGCACGTCGACCCGACTCTGATCGCTCGTGCCCAGCAGCGGCGGGAGCGGAGAATGTCGGCGGTGGAGGCGATCGCCGCGCTCATGGCCGGGCAGATGGTCGTGGACGGTGAGACCGTCCCGGTCGTCGCTGAGGGGGCTATCGCTTCGCTCATCGAGCGGGTACGCGCCGCAGCCGATGACGGCGCGGCGACTTTGGGGAAGCCGCCGGGGTTTGTCGGTGAACTGCGTCCCTACCAGGAGCGCGGCGTGGCCTGGCTTCACCAGATCTGTGAGCTTGGTCTGGGGGGCTGTCTGGCCGACGACATGGGGTTGGGCAAGACGATCCAGATGATCGGCCTGCACCTTCACCTGCGGGCCACGCCTGTTGGAGGCGGGGCTCGAGGCGACGCTGTCAAGGTCTCCAGCCCCAAGGGGCGCCTCGAGCCGCCCGCGACGGAATCCGCGACGCTGATCATTTGCCCGACGTCTCTGCTGGGCAACTGGGCCCGTGAGTTCCGCCGGTTCGCGCCCGGGGTCCCGGTGCGGCGCTTTTACGGTCCTGAGCGCACCCTCGAGGACCTGCGCGGTGGGGAGGTGGTCGTCACCACCTACGGGGTGGCCCGCCGCGACCGGGAGCTGTTGGCCGAGCGGGGCTTTTCGCTGGTGGTGGCCGACGAAGCTCAGCACGCCAAGAACCCCTTGTCCGACACGGCGCGTGCGCTTCGGTCTATCGGTGGGCGCAACCGGATCGCGCTCACGGGCACCCCGGTCGAGAACCGGCTGAGTGAGCTCTGGTCGATTATCGACTGGACGACGCCGGGCCTGCTCGGTCCGCTCGAGCGGTTCCGCCAGCAGGTCGCCATCCCGGTCGAGCGGCGGCGGGATCCCGAGGTGACCGAGCGGCTGGCTCGCACCGTGCGCCCGTTCCTTCTGCGCCGGAGGAAGACCGATCCTGCCATCGCCCCCGATCTGCCGCCGCGGACGGTGACCGACCGGGTGGTGGGCCTGACCGAGGAGCAGGTGACGCTCTATGAGGCCGAGGTGCGCGAGGCGCTGGACGCGATCCGCAACAAGAGGGGGATACAGCGCCAGGGGCTGGTCTTCCGTCTCATGACGGTCCTCAAACAAATATGCAACCACCCCGCTCAGTACCTGCACCAGGCCGGGCCGTTAGTAAGACGTTCGGGCAAGCTCGCCGTCCTGGAGGAGCTACTGGAGATCGTGCTCGACGAGGGGGACTCCGTGCTCGTCTTCTCGCAGTACGTCGAGATGGGTGCGCTGATCGAGGCTCGGCTGGCTCAGCTCGGCATCGGCACCCTTTTCTTGCACGGCTCGCTGCCGGCCCGCCGGCGGGAGGAGATGGTCACCGCCTTCCAGTCCGGAAAGGTGCCGGTCTTTCTACTGTCGCTCAAGGCGGGCGGGGTGGGGCTGAACCTGACCCGAGCGACACACGTCATCCACTATGACCGGTGGTGGAACCCCGCCGTCGAGGACCAGGCCACCGACCGGGCCCACCGCATCGGGCAGGACCGTCCCGTACAGGTCCACCGCCTCGTCACCGAAGGAACCCTGGAGGATCGCATCGCCGAACTGCTCGAGAATAAGCGCGAACTGGCCGACACGGTGGTCGGCGACGGTGAGGCATGGATCGCTGAGCTGTCCGACGCCGAACTCGCTGACCTTGTGAAACTGGGGACGGCGTGAGCTTAGGGGGCGCAAGGCCGGGTGGTACCTCTGACCGCGAGAGGATCCTGTCGTGAGCCCGTCGAGCTGGAGTTCCGGTGAATGGCCCGCCCGGCGGCCCCGCCGACCAGGTCCCAGTCCTCACCGGCCAGCGGGGCGAACGCGGTTCGGCTCGACGTGGTGGGGCAGGGAGTGGGTCGAGGCTCTCGAGCAGCGGGCCAGTCTCGACCCCAACCGGCTGCCTCGGGGGAGGACCTACGCCCGTGGAGGGGCGGTTGGCGAGCTCGGAGTCGGAGTGGGCGAGGTCACGGCAACGGTCCAAGGCTCACGCCGGAAGCCGTACCAGGTGCGGGTCCGGGTGAGGCAGTTTCCTGCCGACGAGTGGGCGGTCGTCATGGACGCCTTGGCCGCGCAGGTGGGCCATGCCGCCGCCCTCCTCGAAGGGGAGCTACTTCCGGAGGTGGCCGGCGATGTTCGGGCCGTCGGATCGGATCTGCTGCCTGGCGCCGGAGAGGTGCAGCCCCGCTGCTCGTGTCCGGACTGGGCCGATCCTTGCAAGCACGCGGCGGCGGTCTGTTATCTCGTGGCCGACGAGCTCGATCGCGACCCGTTCCTGCTCTTCCTGCTGCGGGGGAAGAGCAGGGAGGAGCTGCTCGCAGGTGTCCGACATCGGCGCGGCTCGAGATCGGCCCGCCCCGATGCGAGGGCGGATCTGGACGTCACCCTCGAAGGGGGATGGGAAGACGACGCCGGGGTGGCGGCACGCGAGGCGTGGGCGCAGCCCGAGCGATCCAGCCCGGCGACAGTTGCTTTACCGGCGCCGCCGCGTCAGCCGGGCCGACCGCTCCTCGTCCTGGACGTAGCACCGCCGGGCTCGGGAGCGGACTCGGCGGCGCTGCTCGCCCTGGCCGCCGATGCGGCCCGGAGGGCCTGGGCGCTGGCCACTGGAGGCGCCACTTCGGAACCGGACTTGAGTTTCGAGGAGGACTGCGCCCGCTGGGCCGCCTCGATGGTCGAGGGCATCCCTGCCCCGGTGGGCTTCGACGAGATGGCCCGCCGCGCCGGGATGAGCCGGCGCGAGCTATTCCTGCGGGCGCTGGCCTGGAGGACAGGTGGCCGCGGTGGCCTGGCCGCGTTCCTGGAACCCTGGCAGCCGTCGCCGTCCGACCTGGCCCCCGGCCGCGCCGAGCTCGGTTCCGGGTCGCGCCTGTCGGCCAACCGCGTCAGCCTCGGAGATCGCCAGTTGCGTCTTGGCCAGGACGGAAAGTGGTACCGCTACCGGAAGGTGCGGGGCGCCTGGCAGCCCGAAGCCGAGGCCATCGACCTCCCTGATTGCGACTGACCCGGCCTGTCGCTCAGGAATCCGATGGCTCCTTCGGAGTCGGTCTGCCTGGCCCGTTACGAGGATTGGCACCCGGAGGCTCTGCGCGAATGGAAAGGGGGGAGAGGCGGAGTAACGCAAAGTTAGATCTATTTCCTTGCGTAGAGGGGTAGGAGTGCGAGAACATGTTTGTTACGAAAGGATCAGATCGTTTCCTTTCGTATCAACTCGGGTTGCGAAAGGATGCAGATGCCCGAACTCGTCGACTGTCCTTGGGAGGGCGGAGGGTATGGTGCCAGACGAGACCGTCGGCCGTTCCGGTTCCAGGCGTATGTACCTGACCCGATCGCGGAATGGGATGAACCGCTCGCTGGCCGCGCCGCCGAGTCTGTTGCGCAGGCGACATCGGCCGTCGCAAGCCTTCAGCGAGCCGGGGTAGGCGAGGACCTCGAGGCTCTAGCCGGCCCGTTGCTTCGTGCGGAGGCTCTGGGTTCGTCGTTCATCGAGGGTCTCCGAGCGTCCAACAAGAAGGTGGCATTGGCCGCATACGAACCGCTCGCTGCTGACGGCACGGCGCGAGCCGTTGCCAACAACGTGAAAGCAATGGAGCGGGCTATCAGTGTTGGAGTTGGCGACGGGACGGACTTCACTCTGGAGGACCTGGTCGGAATTCACCACGTCTTGCTGGAGGGCACGAGCGAGAGCCGTTTCGCAGGAATCATCCGGACCGACCAGAACTGGATCGGCGGACGCGGCACGAGTCCCGCTGACGCGGCCTTCGTGCCCCCCCCACCGGACCGGGTGCCGCAGCTGCTGCAGGATCTGGTGAGCTTCGTGAACCGCGATGACATTCCAGCTGTCGCCCAGGCCGCCGTTGCCCATGCCCAATTCGAGACCATCCATCCGTTCGGAGACGGCAATGGGCGCATCGGCCGTTGCTTGATTCATGTCGTCTTCCGCCGCCGCTCACTGACGCCGTTGTTCGTGCCACCAGTGAGTGTCGTTCTGGCTGCGTCGGCTCGCCGTTACATAGCCGGCCTGGTCGACTTCCGGGAGGGTCGGGCCGACGACTGGATCGGGACATTCGCTGGCGCCCTGACCGCTTCAGCGGCCGCGACGCGTTCGCTCTGGGGGCAGATCGGCGAATTTCTGCGTGAACTAGTCCGTCGTGCCGGCAGTCCTCGCTCCGATTCCGTTGCCCGAAAGATCATCGTCGGCCTGCCTGCCCAACCCATTGTCAGTGCCGAGATCGCCGCCGACCGCTACAGCGTCACACCAACTGCCGCTCGCGCTGCGCTCAACCGGCTGCAAGATCGACAAGTACTCGTGCCGACGCGGGTGGGCCGGCGGCGCGGCCGCGAATGGATCAGCGAAGAGTTGTTCCAACTCCTGGACGAGTTCGAGTACGACATCGCTCACACCGGGTCAGATGGATCACCTCGCCCCGCACCATCGCCGACACGACCGCCTCGCAGCCCCTGATCGTTGAAGCCAGACGGGAGCACGGTCGCCCAGAACCTCCACCGGAAACGTGCCGAGAGGTCAGGGGTCGCGATGCTCAATCATGCTCGGGTCATCCAAGTGGTTGTTCCAGGTCACCATCAAAGCCACCTGAATCGGCGACCCAGCCCAGGCTGGGTTACCGCCCTCAAACTCCTGGCGCGCCGAGTGGCCAACCGTGATATCCGTTCCGAACATTCCATGCGGACGACCCGAAACACTCGACGCACGCACCTCATATTCCGCCCAAGGGACGTCCCGGTACCCCTCCGGGCTTGGGCCGAGCTCAAGTCGGTGGTTCAGACTCGGATGATGGTGGCCCTCACCCTTCTGGTGCGGAGCAAGGTTTTGATGTCGGGTTGACACAGAGGGCTGGTGAGCACGTGGTCTTGGGGCTGGACCAGGAGCGCGATGTGGGCGTCGATGAGGTCGTTGGTTGCGTTCTCCCGAAGAAGCGCTCCGACCTTCTTGGCGCTCAGCTCATCCAGAGCGGCGACATCTACACCCGGCAGAACTCGAGCGAGGTTCGCCTGCCGGCGGCCATCGCGCCAGACCTGTGCGACGGCACTCGCGCTAGTGAGTACGGGGACCCCGTCGCGCTGAAGAACTCGCAGCATGGCGCCGACGGCGCGGTCCCGCTTGTCAACCGCGACCAGAGCACCGGCGTCAAGGACGGCGCTCACGCCGCTCCTCTTCGGTGAGTGGTGCTCAGCGCAGCCGCAGCTGCGTCGAGTTCTTCGTCGCTGAAGGGTCCCTCTTCCTCTTCCCAACGGTCGAGGGCCGCGCCGAGCAGTTCGTTTTTCAGGCGCTGCGCAGCGGCCGCCACCAACCAGTTGGACACGCTTGTCCTTTGTCGGGTTGCCGCCTCGCGCACAGCGGCTCCGATCTCGGGGGGCATCGTGACTGACAGCCGATCAACCTGGGCCATGCATACGATCGTATCACATACCAACGTATGCGCAGGCCTTGGAAGCCAAAAACCGATAGTCGTCGCAGTGGTTGCTTCGGCCTATTCAACTTCACCGGAGCCGTCCTGGCTCTATGTGCCGCGTTTTTGCGGCCAGATGTTCCACGAGGCGAAGGACCGTGGCTTCGCCGTGCGGTGCGTCAAGGCTTACAACGACTGGATTGTCGACGAATGGTGTGCCGGATCCGATGGGTGATTGTTGCCGCTGACCCTTGATTCCGTTGTGGGATCCGATCGCGGCCGCGAGGGAGATGGAGCGCAACGCGGCGCGGGGTTGTCGGGCGATCAGCTTCCCCGAGATGCCTCACTTCCTCGACCGGTCTTCCACCCACGACCCGTCCGGATACTGTGATCCGGCCTTCCGGGTGGCGGGCGATGCCGGCATTGTGCTCTGCATGCATATCGGCTCTGGGTCCAACATGACCGACGTGAGTCCCTACGCTCCGCGAGCTGCCAACTCGGTCATGACCTTCTCCATAGCGCAGCTCTCCTTTGTGGAGTGGGCCGTGTCGGGCCTGTTCCTCAAGCTTCCGGACCTTAAGATCGCGTACTCGGAGAGTCAGGTGGGGTGGCTGCCGTTTGTCATGGAACGCCTAGACAAGTGCTACACCCACAGCGCTTTTGCCGAATTGCCCCCAGAGATGACCCAACCTCCGACGACCTATTTGAAGGACCGGCTGTTCGGGTGCTTCTTCGACGATGAAACCGGCATGGCCAACCGCCACACCATCGGGGTGAGCCAAATGCTGTTCGAGTGTGACTATCCCCATCAGGACACTACGTGGCACCACACCAACGAGGTGTGATCGCCAAGGTAGCTGAACAGGTGTCACCCGAAGAGTTGGAGATGATCCTGCGAGGCAATGCCATACGCATGTTGGGTCTCGCCCCCCTTCCCCTCATGGCGAGTTAACAGCCTGAGGCGATACGAGCATGATTCAAAACCGGCTCGCTCACCTGAGGAACCGTACAGGGATGTGGACATGGGAGTTCTCAGGCTCAACCACGACGCCCACTCTGTACCCGTCACCGCCTGGCTAGCGTGTCTCAAAGCGGCCGAGGAGCCGTGGCGTACCCACCCGTGCCTTCTCAAGGCCGTTAGCCGGTGTGCTCGCTGCCAAGGTTAGGGGTGATGCTATGGGTAGCTGGTCAGATGCCGAGCGACGGCAGGGACATCAGCTTTGCTGAAGTTGAGAGAGCTAGGACTCCATGAACTCGGCTAGCTTCGTCCAAGTCTTACTCCTTACATTCGTTTTGCTGTGGGAGGGCCACCAGTCGGCCCACCCTTGGAGAGACGAAGCTCTCCGCGCTTCTCTCCATCGATGAAGACCTCGAAGATCACGTCCGTCTTCTCGACCAGACGAACAGGCTGCCTCTGGATGACGTCACCGGCATTCTTCCTCCCGCGTTCGTATTCGTAGCGAAGGCGAAGGGTACCCGCCGCGGGAAGAGCCTCGAAGCGCAAAGTAGCGTGAGGGTCAGGCGACCCGAATAATCGATCCAGTCTGCTCAAGCTTGCCGGCGCTGGGGCGAGCTCAGGCTTGGATCGAAGCGTCGTCCAAATCGATCCCCACAATCCTGGCGACGAGGCTGAGGTCGGTATCTGCTGCCAACATCGCGGCTTGGTTGCGTCTGGCGACGGATGCGATCATGCAGTCGATCAGCCCGCGGGGGGTTACGCCGACCTGACGGCATTGCCTGTAAATGCTGGCCGCAGCGTCAAAATCAGCGGCTGCATCAAAAGGGAGCAGATCAAACCTCAGCAAGAGGCGCCGCAGATCGGTTTCGCGCTCGTAACTGCGAGCACCAGCCACGACCTCCATGATCACAGGTTCCGTGACGGCGATAGGACCTTCGTCAGCGATCAGTGCCGTGAGACGTTGATCGACCGTGCTTCCCGTCGCCCGGTCGTATTCCACCCAGGCCGACGTATCGGCCAGTATCACGAGCTAGGCGGCCGAGAGTCCACGGGCACTTTCCCGATGGCCCGCACGCCGCGCATGGCCAAGGCTTCCTCACGCGTCATGGGCTGTCCGGCAAGGTGGCGCAGGGCCAGGTCTACCGCCTCGGTCTTGGTCCGCAAGTGGTAGCGGTCCATGATCGCCCGCAGGTACCGGTCCTCGATCTCAATGTTCGTGCGTACCTTGCTCATACACGTACTATACACTCTACGTGTACTGAAGGTGTACGGAACATCAGTTTGATCGGGGGAGTTCGTTCACTTTGAGCACGGTCCGAGTCCAGGAGCACCGACCGACGCAAGTTCTCTCTCGACGATTCCGGCGACGGCAAGTGTCTGGCCCGTTGGCGCGGACGGTGTTGATATCACTGTGTTGCCGGCCCACGCCGGGGTACGCCTCGGCCCAGGGTATGGTAGAGAAGGTCGCCGTTTCTTCCCGAACTCGCCGGAAGAAGCAGGTGCGAATTTGCTTCGTAACGGTGGAGGGAGACGACGAAAGCCGCGACGAAAGTGGTCACCAATATCATGCCGGCGCGGGCGGGAGGGCAGCTCGCCAGTCCGACGTGGTCAGCTCGATCAGCTGGCCGTCGGGATCGCGGACCATGATCGCAGCCTTGATGTCTGTCTGCTCCACAACCCGACCCCCGTGGGCAACCACTTGTTCGAGCGCGCGGCCCATGTCCGAGACCGAGAGCGAAAGGTGAGTGAGCCCGGGCTCGGCCATGCTTCGCTCCTTCCACGGCCGCACCCTGGCCGGGTCGTAGTGCAACAACTCGAGGACCAAGCCGTCGCGGACCAGGTACACCGCTTTCAGCCCGACTGGCTGTGAGAGCTGCAGCAGCACGCCCGATGGCTCGTCAGGCGCGTCGAGCTCCCACCAGTAACGGAAGCCAAGCGCCTGTTCGTAGAAGACTCTGGCCCGCTCGAGATCGGTGACGCACAGCCCCACGTGGTTGAACACAACTGGATCATCAGCCATCAGGACCCCCTGGTTGCACGGATAGACTAAACGACGGAAGGGTACGAACCGCGACTTCTTAGCGCCAGCGTGTTCTGCGGCCTCTTCTGATCGGCCAAATGATCATGCACCCAGTTTCGACGCGAGGTCTCATTCACCCCCAACCGCCGGTCGGAGCCACGAATCCTCGGTGGCCAACGCCATCGCACCGCTCCCCGATGGAACTCATCCGCATCCCCCGACGGTCTCGCGACAAGGACTCCTTCCTCCTGCGTCAGCCGAAATCAACGTGTCCACGAAAGCGGGTCGACACCAACTGTGAATTCAGCGACATAATGACGGCGACGATCGACGCCTGTGTTTGGGCAGGCTGGTTGGCTGTCGTCGAGAGTGGCGACGCCTCGATGAGGAGTCCCTTTGTCGAGGCGTGAGCGGCGAACCTTCCTCGACGTCCATTCTGAGCCAGCCCGGGCGCCGGGTGTCGGCTCCAACTGAGTCGACGTAGGGGCGGACGTAGGCGGCGTCGCACATCTGCCGACCCAGGATCAGTTCATTGACGGCACGCGCCTGATATTCGAGGCGGGCATCGCCCCAAGCTCCCGCCACACGCGGAGTAATAAACGAGGCCAGTCCGGAACGAGCTCAGTACGGTGATGCGACGGTTCTGGACCGGTGTGGGCCCGGCGGAGCGATTCCCGTCGACCGGTGGAGCAGCACCGGTCCCACCGACGGCGAGTATGGTCGAGAGGCCGTACCATCGAGCCACACGACCGATCGGGGGCCACCATGTCGACTACCTACAACCCATTCGATCCGGTACAAGTCGACCTCCAAGATGAGGTGCTCGACCGGCTTCGGCGGGAGGCGGCGGTGGTCGAGCTAATGCCCGGGTTTTTCTACCTCACCCGCCACGAAGATATCGTGGCGGTGAGCCGGGATCCGGTGACGTTCCCCCAGGCGCCGTTCAGCCCGCTTGGTGAACAGACCCGGGAGCTGGACCAGCTCCAGCTGGGCGAGTCCAACCCGCCCTGGCACGGCAAGATCCGCAAGATCCTCCAGTCGGTGCTGAGCCCACCGCGGATCCGGGCCATCACCCCATTCGTCGACCAGGTCTGCGCGGAACTCGCCGATGCCGTCGCTGTTAAGGAGTCGGCCGACCTCATCGCCGACCTCGGTCGGCCGCTGCCGGCTGCTGTGATCGGGCACCTAACCGGCGTCCCGGAGGGCGACCGCGGGTTCCTGCACGAATACTCGGACCTGGTGGTCCAGGCGGTCCAGGAGCAGGATCAGGAGCTCAAGCGGCGCGCCCAGGAGAAGGTCGACGAGTTCGACGGGTACTTCCTGGAGCTGATCCGGGAGCGGCGCGCCGCCGCCGACCGGCCCGACGACGCCATGACCGCCCTCATCGAGTACCGCGACGAGGACGGCGCCGGGTTGTCCGACGAGAAGATACTGCTGCACCTGACCAAGGACCTCGTCACGGGCGGGATCGATACCACGACTCACCTGGTCGGGAATCTCTTCTACGACCTGCTCACGACGGACGGGGCGTATCGGCGGGTCAGGGCCGACCGCCAGCTCGTGCCGACCGCGGTCGAGGAGGCGCTGCGGCACCGGCCGGTGGTGAACCTGCTATTCCGCCAGCCACCGAACGACGTCGAACTCCACGGGGTGCGGATCCCCGGCGGGTCGATCGTCGCCCTCGGCTACGCCTCGGCCTGCCGCGACGAGGCGATGTGGGTGCGCGGGACGGAGTTCTCGCTCGATCGGGGGGAAGCGGTCCCTCGGCATCTCGGCTTCGGTTGGGGCGTGCACCTCTGTGTTGGCGCCCCGCTTGCGCGGGTCGAGGGCGCCCATCTGCTGAATGCGGTGCTCGACCGGGTGCCGGCGATGTCCCTCGCCCCCGGCTTCGTGTACCAGCGGGTCAAGATGTTCATGATGCGCGGCCCCGTTCGCCTTGACGTGGTCGTGGAGCGGTCGTCCGACTAAGGGGGGCCAAGTGGTGCTGGCCGACATGGCGGCGGAGTTGGGCGATAAGGTGGCCGTCGCCATCGGTTGTGACGCGGCATTTGTTTCAAGGTGGCAGAGGGGGATTTAGTTGGGCATCGGATTCGTAGGGGACCTTCGAGCAAGCCGTCAACGACGGCGAGTTCGAGAGCGTTCAACTGGACTCCAGGTGCACAGTACTGGCGACACGTTGCCAGTGCCCTCTCGCGTCTACTCCGGGGCCAAGGGGAAACGTCGCCAAGGTTTGGAGGCTTGATGCAGCTTGACTTCGATCGTCTTCGTCTGACTCGCCGCGAGCGGTTGCAGGAGGCGATGTCGGCTCAGGGTTTCGATGCCATGGTGCTCCTCGGTCCGAGCAACCAGGAATACGCCGGCGTCCGCCAGCCGTGCGCCGATGCCATGCGCATGCATTACGAGCCGGTGGTGGTCATGCTGGTGCCCGGTGACGACCTGCCCCACGTCTGGACCTTGTTTCCCGAAGGGGTCAGCGACGACATTCCTGCCAGCCACCGCCATGCACCGCTGTGCACCGAATACGACGACGGGGCGGTCAGCTTGGCCGGCGCGGTCAGAGAGGTTGTTCCCGGCGTTCAGCGGATCGCCATCGACGAGCTGACCTCCCCCATGATCGGGCGGCTGGGCTCGCTGCTGGGCGGCGCCGAGATCTGTGATGCCACGCTGGCCACCGGCTCGGCCCGGTACAGGAAAACGCCCGACGAGATCGAGTGTCTCCGCCGGGCCCAGCGGATCAACGAGCTTGCCATGTACGACGTCGAGGCCGCACTTCGGCCCGGTGTTCGCCAAAACGAGCTCTCGGCGCTGTTTCTGCGCCGCTGCTTCGAACTCGGCGCCTCCACCAGCATCATCGACCCTATCTGGAGCCTGACGCCAGTCTCGGTGTCGGGGGGCACCCTTACCGCTAACGACGATGTGGGCTTTCCCCTGGCCAGCAACGATCGCTTCCTGCGCGAGGGCGATCTCATTCTTTGTGACACCGGGATTACCTGGATGGGATATCACTCCGATTTCGGAAAGACCTGGATCTGCAGCGACCGGCCCCGACCGTCGCCGGCCCTGCGGGACTGCTACCTGCGCTGGCGAGAAGTCATGGAGGCGGTCTACGCCACCATCAAACCCGGCGCCACGTGCGGCGATCTGGTCCGAGCTGCGGCGGGGGTGGAGGTGAAGCATTCGCTCGCCCAGTTCTACCTGGGCCACGGAGCTGGTTGCGATAGCGCTGAGCCCCCGTTTGTCGGCTCTGATCTCGGTCTCGCCTACGACGACACCGTCGTGCTCGACACCGGCGTGGTCGTCGTCCTCGAGCCGGTGATCTGGCGGGACGGGGTCGGGGGCTACCGCAGCGAGGAGATCGTCGCGGTGACCGATGACGGCTTCGAGCTGTTGACCACCTACGGCTACACGCCGTTCGAGTGAATCCCGCTCTGAGGAGAAGTTAGGTGTCAACAACCCGCATGAGCACGCCCAATCTCGGCACCGGCGCCATGGAAGACCGCGACCGGATCCATTTCGCCGACCTGCGCCGAGCCCGACGCCAGAGGGTGATCGAAGAAATGGCCGGGAGGGAACTCGACGCCATAGTCCTCGGCCGCGAGGGCAACGTCCGCTACGCGTCGGGGGCGAGACGCCTGTGGACGGCCCAGTCACGGCCCTTCAGCCCGACCTGTGCCGTCATCCGGGCCACCAACCGGGTGGAGCTCATGTCGTTCTCGGCGAGTTACGAGGGCATGCCCGAGGAGGTCCAGCCGGACGACTTCTTCGCTGTGACCTGGAACCCGGGCAACTTCGTCGAACGCTTCGCGGCTATCCCCGAACTGCACGACGCCCGCCGGGTCGGCTTCGACGGACTGTCGCCGTTCTTCGAGGGCCTGATGCGCCAAGCCTTTCCCCAGGCCGAGTTCGTCGGCGCCGAAGACATGATGCGCCAACTGCGGCGGCGCAAGCTCGACGAGGAGATCGTGTGCTTGCGCACCGCGGCTGCGCTGGCCGAAGCCGCCCTGTACGCGGCGGCTGTCCAGATCCAGCCCGGGGTCCCCGAGAAGCACCTGCAGGCCACCTTCCTGGCTCGTATGTGCGAGCTCGGCACGTCTCAGTTCTCCCAGCAGGGCACCTTCACCCCGATCGATCCGGGTGGGCAGCTCCGATGGATCACCGGGCCCGGCAGCATCGACGAGGGGGCACTCGTTGCTCTGGCGGGTGGCGTGCTGTGGGCCGGCTACGAGGGCTCCCTGGCTCGGACCTGGTGGTGCGGCAAGCAGCGTCGGCCGACGCCGGGGCAAAAAGCGCTTTACCACCGCTGGCGGGAGCTGGCCGACGCCCTGGTCGACACGTGCCGGGTGGGCCGCAACGGCACCGATCTACGGGCCGTGTACGCCCGGTCCGGGGAAGAGCCGGTGGCGCCGATCGCCTACTCCATCGGGCTCGGCCACGAGGGCAGCATCGCCGGCCCCGGGCTCAGCCCGCAGGCGGAGGACAGCCAGACGCTGGAGGCAGGCATGGTCCTCGGCGTGCGGGCCTTCGTCACCGGGACCGACGGCGGTTACCTCGGTGAAGATATGGTGCTGGTGACCGAGAGCGGCCCGGAGCGCCTAACGCGGCTCGGGTACGGGCCGCTGGCCGAGGACGCCCCCTGAGCCGGCGCCACCAAGGGCCCGCCACGTCCGTCATCTGCAACCGCTTCGATCGCGAACCGGTCTACGACCACGATGAGGTCCCGCGCTGTCTGCGCTACTACGAGCAGATGTGCGAGATCGCGCATAGGGAGTTCCAAGCGGGGCTCTGATGGGCAAGCCGTCACTCCTGGGTGCCAACCGTGGATGGGGTGACAGAGGAGCTCCCGGCTATCTGCCTGCGCCGAGCGAATTGCTACCTTGGCTACGAGGAGCGACAACGTGTCGTTGAAGTCGATGCCGCACACGAAGCTGGTGGACGACAGTCCCGCCGCCGGCCGAAACAAGCCAAGCCAAATGAGGAGCGCTCAATGACTGAGAACGCGCTGCACCGCTTCTACTCAGAGGTGCCGAAGGACCTCTCGCACGCCGTCGCTATCGGCGGCGCGCTCATCAGCATGGTGGAGCCCCACGTGGGGCACGAGTACGAGTACAACCGGTGGTACGAGGACGACCACTTTTACGCGGGAGCCACGGCGATGCCCTGGATCCAGGCCGGGCGGCGGTTCGTGGCGACGCGCGATCTCCAGCTGCTGCGCTATCCGGCGGACTCGTTCATCGCCCAGCCGGTGACCGCCGGGTGCTACCTTCACCTGTACTGGATCACGTCTGAGCACGTGGAGGACCACGAGGCCTGGACGCGCAACACCAATGTGGAGCTGACGAAGCAGGGTCGGCGTGTCGAGGAGCGTGACCACGTGTTCACCGCGTTCCAGGGTTATCGGTGCGCGGCCTACCGTGACAACCGGGGCCCGCGCGACATTCACGCGCTCGACTACCCGTACCCGGGCTTGGTGTTCGAAGTGATTGACGCCCACCCGGGTGTGCCCCGCGACACCCTCGAGGACTGGGTGCACGGCAGCTACCTGGCGTGGGTACAGCGCCACGCCGGGAGTGCGGTTGCCCAGAGCCTGGTGTTCGTCATGAGAGGCGTCGACGGGTCTGTGGCCTCGACTGGCACCCGCGAAGAAGCGGTCACCGCGACGCCAGGAGGCGGTGACGCGACGATCACCCGCCCGCAGCGCGGGTACGCGATTCCTTATCCTGAGCGGCGGATCACCATCTGCCACTTCCTCGACGACGATCCCCGCGCCGACTGGGACCGCCAGTTCGCACGCAACGGCGACCGGGTTGCTGGGTCGGGCCTCGGTCGGTTGGAACTGTGCGCGCCGTTCATCCCCGTGCTGCATGGCACGGACCGATACGTGGACGAGCTCCGCTGATGCCGAAGGTGTAGCCCGGTCGACACGCTTCATATTGGTTTCGCTTGGTTACAGTTTCGCTTGCCTGGGGTCCCACTTCCGGCGAACTCGTTGACCGATAACGTTCATTGACAGGGCGGTCAGAAATAGCGCTGCGCCGGGAACCAGAACAAGGTGTGGCTTCGATTCGAACACACCATTGGCGCCTTCGGCGATCATGTTCCCCAGCTCGGCGGCGGTGGCGGAATCCCCAGGCCCAGGAAGCTGAGCGACGCCTCTGCGACTATGGGAAGGGGTATGGTTAGAAGGGCCAGTTCGGCCAACGGGGGATGACGTTGGGCAGGATCTCGCGGCGCAGACCGTTCGCATGAAGGCCGCTGTCGCTGACGCTTCTCTACGTGCTGGGGTGGTCCCGACAGCGCCCGGCAGTGTGCGCACGTTCGCCGAGGGTGCTTGCCCGGACCAGTTGCCCGCTGAAAATCGTTCCTTGAACTTCGTCCATGACGGAGCACGGTCCCTGCCCATGAAACGGCATCACTTGGAGAGCATCCGGCCGCAGCTCCGGCTGACGGATATTGAGACAGGTGAGCCTCGGTCCTGCGCCGATGCGCTACGGCCGACCGAGAGGAGTTTCTGGTTGTGGCGCGCCACCTGGTCGTCGCGGCATCCACGTCGGAGTTCGATCGTCAGTCCCGAATCGGCACGGTTAGCGCGCGTCGCCGCCCAAGCTAGGGCGGGAAATTGTGCGACTTATCCCGTGCCACCCGAAACCCGTACTCCCGGACGGGACCAACTCACCACTCAGGGCGACGTGGGAGCTAGGACGGCTATCGGCGAGTCGTGCCCGGGTACCTGGGCACTAAGCGGGGTCTATCCGGTGAACAGGTCGTGGGGGTTGAGCTCCAGTGTGGGGTGGCGCATCTTGGAGATCGCTCGGTCCTGGATTTGGCGTATGCGTTCGCGGGTCAGGTTGAAGTGGGCGGCGACTTCGTCAAGGGTCCGGGGTTCACCGCGGTCGAGCCCGAATCGGAGCTGGATGATGGCCCGTTCTCGATCGTCGAGAACGACGAGCATCTTGGCGATGTCGCCGGATAACAGGGACGCGGCGGCCGCTTCGAATGGTGATACGGCCGAGTGGTCTTCGACGACGTCGCCCAGCTCGGCGTCGCTGTCGGTTAGCAGCGGTTCGGAGAGTGATATCGGCTCTGTGGCAAAACGGATGATCTCGACCACCTTGTACCGGTCCAGGCGGAGATCTTCGGCGAGTTCGGCGATGGTCGGGCGCCGACCCAGGTTCGCCTCGAGGCGGATCCGGGCTTGGGCCACGCTGTTCAGCAGTTCACCGGCGTGGATCGGGAGCCGTACGGTCCGCCCCGTGTTGGCGATTCCCCGGGTGATGGCTTGGCGTATCCACCAGGTGGCGTAGGTCGAGAACTTGAAGCCTTTGCGCCAGTCGTATTTCTCCACCGCATGGATCAGACCCAGGTTCCCTTCCTGAACCAGGTCCAGGAGGGGAAGATCGGCGGCCTGGTATCGCTTGGCGATGGACACCACCAGTCGGAGGTTGGCCTTAACGAACGTCTCGGTCGCCTCCTCTCCGTGGCGGACGAACCGCCGCAGCTCGCGTTGGCGCGAAGTGGCTAGCTCTTCGCCTCCGGCCAGCTCAGCGCGGGCATCACGGCCGGCTTCGACGGTCTGAGCCAGCCGGACCTCGTCGGTCTTGGTCAGGAGCGCGTACTTGCCGACGTCGTTTAGGTAGAGGCGCACGAGGTCTTGGTCGGGCCGGACAGTACGCTTGTTGGGCACTCGTCCTCGTCTCTGCTGTGGTTGAAACCCGGCCCATGCACACGAGCGAAAAGTGTCCAGCAGTGGCAGGCTACCTGATCCGCTCGCCCCAAGAGCGGTCGTTCACGGGCCGGCCCGGGGCAGACCCCGAATGGCGCCGGCGAATCTCAAACCACCTCTGCCGATTCCCAGATCGGTCTCTCGCGGTTATCACGCCGATTGGGGCGATTGAAGAGATACCCTGCACTACCAGCTCGGGAATCCATCCCCCGCCGGTGAGCGGTTGAGCCCCCTAGGGCTCAGGAGGTGATCCCGCCGTGTCTCTCCTATCCGAACCAGCTGAGTCGTCGGAAACAGTCGACCAGAAAGTGTTGCGGCTTCGCGGTGAGGGTCAACCGTACGCCCGGATCAGCCGAGACCTCGGACTCGACCGGGCCGCTGACGCTCAACAGGCTTTTAGGCGGGCGTTGCGCTCTCTGCCAGCCTCGGACGCCGAGCGAGTCCGGGCCGAGGAGCTGTCGCGCCTGGACCGCTTGGCCGAGCGAGTTCGCGGCGACGCCAAGCAGAACGAAATGGACCGGGCCAGACGGCTGAAGACGATCGAGCGGATGCGGAGCCAGATCAGCGACGAGAGTCGAAAGACGTAGGCCCTGCGGTGGAGCCCGCCACATTCCGTAGTGGGTAGCAGCCAGGTGCCGGTCAAATAGCTCATCGGCCCCGGTCTCCGACGAGGGGCCGGAACGTCCCAGCTGGAGAGGCGTGCTCCGTCGTCGATCGGGGGCACCGTGCCGTTCGGAGCGGCGTTCGAGCCGGCGGATACCCAGGCAGTCTCCGCCCCGACCGGCCCGCGTACCGCAACCTCGAAGAAGACCAGAAAGTCGAATTCGAAACCACGCAGGGACCCAAAGGCCTCCAAGCCAGTAACGTCACGAGGCAGTGAGATAACGAGCCACGCTGCCGAGGTCGACGACGAATCGCCCTCCGGCCTCGGCGGCGCCCGTTCCAGAACTCAAGCGAAGCAAACGCGCCGCCTATGGCGGAGCCCGCGTTGAGCGGCACTCTTCGAGAAGCGAACCGCGACCGGGATCGGCCTCAACGACTACAAAGCGTCCGAAGCAGGGACGCCATCGACCCGAATCTGGCGTGACCCCGACACCCGACGAGCGAGGCAGAAACAGTATGACCGGGAAATGGATATGAGCGCCGGAGGCGACAGCGTGGGCAAACGGCGGGTAACCGATCAGCGCCACGACCGCAAAGCAGCAAAGAGCGAACGACGCCAACAACGCCGACAGGAGGAGAGCATCGGGCCAGTCGACGAAGCCGAGATCATGTCCAGGTTCCACCACCTCAACGAGCTTCGAGCCACCGGATCGATCACCGAAGACAACTTCCAACTTCAGCGCCACGAGATCTTCGTGTCCCTCGGACTTGAGGACCCCTGAACGGCAAGCCGACCGCTGACGGGATCGGGTATCGAGGGTCTCCTGGCGCAAGAACGCAGAACGCTCGCTCCTGACGTCCCGCCGGCAGGGCGCACCCCGGACTGCAGTAGATGGCCGTCCCGAATTAGTCGCTTGAGGGGCGCGTGAGGGCAGGCGCAGTGACGAAGCGCACAGTGACCCCGTCTCGGCGCATGGCCCGAGCGAACCAGGTGATCGATAAGAAGATGGCCGTGGCAGTCACCGACAGGGTGGCGCCGAGCCTCTCGGGCGGGAAGGAGTTTGTCGAGGCCGTCAGCAGCAGGGCCAAGACGATGGCCCCGTTCAAGAACATGGTGATTGCCCAGAGGAAAGATACGCGGACAAAGAATCGGTGAACACTCGGGCGGGCGAGAAGCTCCGGCGTCAGCGGGCAGAAGTCGTGTGTGAATCTTTGGGTGAAGGGTCGACCGACAAGGGCGGTGATTACGAGCAGGAACGACGCCAAAAACGCACTCATCGTGGGCTGGATGAAGTAGAGGAATGCACTGCCAGTGACGAACGAGACGATGGTGCGGACAGTTAGCAGAGCGGTACCGAGCATGAGCATCGTCGAGACTCGCTCTCGGCGCCATACGCGCCGACCGATGAGCAAGTACGACCAGGCGAGAGCGCTGAGGAGTGCCCCCCGAAACCCGGAGATGAGCAGCACGCAGTAGTAGGCAGCAAATGGTGCCGCAACGCTCTCGATGACGACGGGGATGGCGTGGCGAAGCACCAACAAGGGATGCGGCAGTTGCAGTAGAGCGCCAGCACGGCCATCAAGATGGTCAGTGAAGGCCAGCCCTCGTAGTGCGGGCCGACTTGCAGTTCGGCTAATGGTCAAGGGTAGCAGGGTTTCGGAATACAAGTCTGCCGCCCTCCCGACCGGAAGCTCCACAGACTCGTTCTAACGCCTGCCCTTCGCGCTATCCATGTCGGAGTCGGTGCCGCCCTCCCGTTTAAGGGAACTTCCGGGCGATGTCGGAGAAGCGAAGTCAAGTCGGGGTTAAGGGACCTCTCGGCTTCGCGCTCCAAGAAGACTTTGCAGATTTGTTCTGCACCGGATTGCGGATGAATCGCTCTCCTATCCAGGTGTCGCTGCCACGAGGGCGGACACCGCGCCGGCTTCGCAGGACATGATGAGGTGGAGGCCACGATCGCCCTGGCTACGGCAGCGACGGCGAGATGTGACCGGCTGACAGGACGAACCACATCGCCTTGCCCGAGCTGAGCAGGTGCATACCCCAGCGAGCGGCGAGTGCGTCGACGAGGAGGAGGCCCTGGCCCGAGCCCGAATTGGTTGCTTTCTCAGCGGGCACCGGAAGGCGCCCGGATCGGTCGACGACCTCGACACGCACGTCGGGTGAATCGAGTTCCAAAACGAGTTGGTACTGGCGCCAAGGTGGCTTACCGCGTTGGCGGCCACCTCGCTGCTGAGCAGACAGTCGGCGCAGGGGTTGGCGGTACTCGGGTCCAGTGGGGTCCGATCGAACCGGATCCTGTCCTCAGGACCGTCCGGGAAGACCTTTGCCAACGAGCTGGAGCGCTGACGAAAGCTGAACACTGCTCGATCGTCGGACACCCAGGAGGGCACGAAGCGATGACGTTCTCCGACCTATCGGCATGGAGTCGTCCCTTCAGTGTTCTCCTTGGGGGAGGGAATAAGGTAGTTGGGCCAGGAGCCAGTCGATGGCGTTATTAACGGCCGGAAGGGCCTTCTGGTCGAAGGCGTGGCCCATGCCAGGTATCAGATGTAGGCGGCGATATGGAGAATTGCACGCTTCATAGATGGCTTGTGCATCGGTCGTGGGGATGTACCGGTCTTGGTCGCCGTGGATTATGACGACGGGAACCGCGATGCAACGGACCAGCTCGGAGGGGAATGCCGGGGCGCTCCAGGTCGAGGCGATGCGAACGTGGAGATGATGTTTGGCGATTCGACGGCCGAAGCGGGTGCGGGCCAACCCGATCACCAGGGCCCCCGGGGCCGAGCGGGGGGTTCGAAAGGTGGCCGGGGCGCTGATACTGACCACACCTGCCAACTCGGTGTCGCCTGAGGCGGCATAACGCAAGGCCGCGACAGCACCCATCGATGCCCCCACCAACACCACATCGAGCCCGGTCCGCTTGGCCCTGGCCACGGCTGCGGCGATGTCGTACGACTCGAGATCGCCGAGCGCGCATTCCCCTTCGGAGCGGCCATGCCCTCGCGAGTCGTAGGACAGCACATCGAAGCCAGTAGCCCGGAGAGCCTGCGCTTGGCGCACGACTGCGATGTTGTCGCATGAGCCCGCGAAGCCGTGCGCGAGTACGACTACGGCGCGTGCCATTTCTGCTGGCCAATACCGGCAGTGCAACTTGACGCCGTCGGCCGTCATGAGGGCTTCGGTCGAATCTCGATCTTCGGCCAAACCGGGTCTCGCTTGCGTGACCACGGCGGAGCCAACCTTTAGGGAGGTATTGTTCTCGACGTCGGGCGCCCGCTCCGTGCCGGTTATCACCCTGACCTCCAAGCGCTCGTCCGCGGATCGTGCCAGAGGAAAAGGGGGCCCGTCGAAGTCCGCCGGGGTCTGGGGCGGCACGAAAAGATCGCCACCACTCTTTCAGATCGAATCGGCCCCCGCAACCGCAGATAGCGTTCGAACCGAGGCAGCAGCCGCTAATCCTTGGTGACCTCGACCACGTGGAGTGGTCGTCGCCAAGGAGGAGGTGATGTTGCCCGATGGTCCGGTAGGTCTTCTCAATCAGATGTCCTGACCTGGGTGGTTGAGGATGGTCGTGGCCGAATTCCGGCCGGCGCATAACCGTCGAGCACAGCCGCCCGGATAGTCAGCCCGTCACAAACGGTGGCCCGTCGTGTGATCGGGTGACCGCTGGGGTAGAGTTCGCGGTGGTTCGACAGGACAGTCCTGGCGTTGCTCCAGTCCCCGGTGACGCACTAAGAGCGATTTCACCGGGAGAAGAGAGCTATGCCGCCACCCACCCCCACCGGGTTGCGCAACGACTACGGTCTGCTCGCGGATCGAATCCGCGCTACGAGCTTGCTGCGCCGGCGGCCCGCCTATTACGTCGCCACGATGGCCCTTACCATTGTGGCCTTCGCCGGGGGCTGGGTGGCGCTGTTCGCAGTGGGTGATTCCTGGGCTTCTCTGGGTATCGCCGCACTTCTTGCCTTCCTGTCCACCCAGGTGGTGTTCTTCGGCCACGACGCCGGCCACCAGCAAATATTCTCGTCGCGTGGGGCCAACCGTACCGTCGGGCTGGTAGTCGCCAACGTGCTGACAGGACTGAGCTTCGGATGGTGGGTTCCCGAAGCACAACGCCCATCACGCTCACCCCAACGTGATCGGCCGGGACCCTGACATCGGCGGCGGAACCGTGGCCCTGGCTTTCACCGCTGACAGCGCGGGGAATCGTCGGGGCGCCGGGCGGGTCCTGGCTCGCTACCAGGCGTGGCTGTTCTTTCCCCTGCTCCTACTTGAAGGGGTTGGACTGCATGTCTCGGGTGTTGACGATCTCCTCCGGCGACGGGATCGTTCTTCTGTCGTCGAGGGAATGCTGCTCGGCCTGCACGCTGCCCTTTACTTGACTGCCGTCTTCTGGGTGCTCTCGCCCCTTCGGGCTGTGGCCTTCGTAGCCGTCCAGCAGGGCCTCTTCGGCCTGTACCTGGGGTGCACCTTCGCGCCCAACCACAAGGGCATGCCCGTGTTGGTAGACGACTCAGAGTTGGGATTTCTCCGCCGCCAGATAATCACTAGCCGGAACGTAGCTGGTGGCCGTTTGATCGCCTTCCTGTTCGGCGGGCTCAACTACCAGACAGAACATCACCTCTTCCCAGCCATGCCTCGGCCCAACCTGTCCAAAGCGCGACCGATCATCCGGAAGTTCTGCGCTGATCACGACATCACCTATCACGAGTCAAGCGTCTTCGCTTCGTACCGGCAGGCGCTCGTCTACCTGAACACGGTGGGTGCGGGCTAGAGGAGCACGAGCGCTTCGATCCCGATTAGCCGCTAGTCAGTTCAAGGGACAGGTCAGTCAACGGGATCGTGAGCGGCGGCTTCGCGACTAGCACGGCTCCTTCGTGTCGGGCCAAGGCAGATGGTCGAGCGCGATCCACATCGCCGACGTGTGGTCCTCGCATAGTCGGACCGAATTCTCCCATCCGCATGAGCATGCGGCCTCGTACCGCACCGCAGGTGTGGATCCCGGTACCCTGATCTGTTTTACAAATGGCTCGTGATCCATTGCAGTTAGCCTTCCCTACAGGCGGCTCGATCTCTCCGGTGCCGGCCACGGTCACCAAGGACGGTCTCGGCACGCGGCCCGAATTCGGGCCTACCAACGTGCAAGAAATCTCGGTTGTGTCCATCGCTGCTCCTTCGTGACCTTCTGACGTCACCAAGGACCGGAGCGACGCACGCAGTGCTCGTGTCGGCATGGCCGAGTTATAACAACCCTACACCCCAAGAGACGCTCCGGAGGCTCTGGGACGTGGTTCGGCGGGGAATGTCCAAGTTCGGCCACGAATCCGGTCATCTCCAGACTTAAACAGGGCCAACATCGGCGTCAGCCAACTACGCCCGACCCTCGCAGTCGGCCCCCGATTCACCGAATCACAGGCATAGGTCACCCCTTCGAGTTACGCGGCCCCACTCATCAGAACGGCTTTCCCGTCCGGCACTCCCGACCCCGCCCCTTCGACGCTGCGCCACCCAGACTGTCGGTGGCGGTTCGCCGCCGATCCTCGATGCCAGTGGGATCATCGCTCTCCAGAATGATTGGATTTTCGTCAGCAGGATCTGAAGCGACGCCGGTGGGCTAGCGTGGGAATCAGATCGGCCGTTGCTCGGCCGGGATGCGCGAAACCCGGTCCTCGTGGAGCGCCCTGTCGTTAGGCGAGGAGGCCCAGGAGTGCGACAGCAGGCCCACAGCAGTCGGCTTTGCGATCGGGCGGTGTGAAGTGGCAGCGGATCGTTTGGCCCGCATCCTCGAGCGGCTGGTCGCGGCCGGGACCGGCCCGTCAGGGTCGGGCCCGCTG
This sequence comes from uncultured Acidimicrobiaceae bacterium, assembly GCA_963851245.1. GTDB lineage: Bacteria > Actinomycetota > Acidimicrobiia > Acidimicrobiales > Palsa-688 > CAWKOH01. Next base: position 46,654 of record CAWKOH010000004.1, read on the forward strand.
TGCCAGGTCGCGGCCGAGCTGGCGGCGGTGACCGGCGCCGGGGTGATGATCATGGCCGACGGGGTCCCTCAGGCTTCGTTGTGCAGCAGCGGTAGCGTGGCCGCTCTCATCGAGGATCTGCAGTACACATTGGGGGAAGGACCCTGCATCGACGCCTACCGGACCGGCGCCGTTATCGCCGAACCGGACCTGGCCGCCCCGGTGTCGCCTCGATGGCCGGCCTTCACCCCAAAGGTTATTGAATTCGGGGCCCAGGCGATCTTCGGGTTCCCGGTCCGGATTGGGGGGGTTCGGATTGGCGCCCTCAACCTCTACCGCGACCGGCCGGGACCGCTCGACGACGACCAATACGCCGACGCCCTGGTGATGGCGGATGTGATCGCCCGCACGGTCCTGACTCTCCAGGCCCACAGCGAGACCGGCTCGGGCCCCGCCGACCCCGGCACCGACATTCACCCCACGGTCCACCAGGCCGCCGGGATGGTCTCGGTCCAACTCGAGGTCAGCGTCGCCGACGCGCTGGTCCGGTTACGCGCCCACGCCTTCGCCGCCGACCGACCCCTCACCGAGGTCGCAAAGGACGTGATCGCCCGCACGCTGCGCTTCGACGATCTCGAAGAATCCTGACCGCGGAAGCGGTGTGCTGAAATAGAACAGAGAAGATCGCCCGCCTGGCCGTCCAGACCCAGCGGCGCCCTGCAGGTCGTGGCTTCCTCCAGCGAAGCCATGCGGGTCCTCGAGCTCTTCGAGGTGAAGCCGACCAAGGCCCCGACCTTGACCCTTCGGTCGGGCCCGACTTCTGCACGAGTTCATTCTGAAACCGGCCGTTCAACGGACCGAACGTTAATCGTTACCGGTCGCCAAACGGGCAGTGCCGGCAGCCCTGTTCGCAACAGGCACCCCGATCCCACAAGGCGCGAGCGGTCTGGACGAACAGACCGGAGGTCGGATCGAGATAACCACCGTCGCCGTCGAGCAGGGCGAGGTGATGGGCATCCATGACAGCCACATACTCGCCACCTTGTCGTGGGTCCAAGCGGTCGGGATGGGGGACGAGGCGAACCGGTGGCAACGGAGCGGCGCCGTCGGGCCGGTCCAACGTCCGCAGCACCAACCACCACGAGGCCAACCCGTGCGGGCAGAAATCGGCCGGCGCGACCAGACACTCGTCTGGGCAGCGGCAGACACCGTCTGACACCCAATCGGCCAGGGTGTCCAAATCCGGCGGGGACCAGCCGCTGTTGCGCTCGAACCACGCGTGGGTGCGACGGATCGCTTCTGCTGCGCCGATCACCACGGACGTGCAGGATAGGCAACGCGACGGCGGCCCGCGGGGCTGCTCCGCTAGCGGCAGCGAGCCCCCCAGACCTCCGCCAAATCCTCCAGGTTGCGCCACGCGACTCGTTCCACCCCGCCCCGAAACGTCGTGCCTGAACAAAGCCGGACCTGCTGTCGCCTGCCATATCCGGCTGATTTCGGCCGTGTGAAGTCGCTGTTATCAACGTATGAATGTTGCCAGGCGGCCTCTCACGTGCAGCGGGTGGACGGGATTGCGCCACCCATACTTGAGATACTGGGCGGGCGTTGCGGTTGAGGATTTCGGTGAGGGAGTGACTACATTGCTACGGCTGCGGATCTTGATCCCCGACCGACCTGGTGCGCTGGCCCGGGTGGCGACCATCATCGCCAGCCATGGGGGCAACATCACGTCAATCGACGTGCAACAGGCGAGTGGAGCGCTAGCGGTCGACGAACTCCTTGTTGATTTCTCCGACGAGCCGGACGCAGCCAGTCTGCGTGAGGACCTCGCCAAGGATGGCGAGACGGTCCTCGTCTCACAGCAGGTGACCGAGAGAATCGATCCGATCGTCGCGTCCCTACTCCATGTCGCTGAACTTCTCGAGTCCGGGTTTGACGACCCAGAGGCGGCCCTGGTGCGAGGTGTCGCCCAGATGTGCTCCTCACCTGTCGCCTGGGTTAGCAGCAGGGAAGAGGCTGCCAGATACGATGCGGGCCGTTTTGCGATGGAGAGGCAGGGTGTGGTGGTCATGGCCACGACCGAACTGCCCGCCCACCTCGCTGAACGGCTTCCGGGTGAGGTGTGTCTCTTGGCCGTGCCTGATGTTGAGCAGGCCGAGCAGCACAGGGTGATATTCGTGGCCCGCCCGCTCGGTAATGATTTCACGACCACCGAGGTTGCCCGCATCGAGGCCCTGGTCAGCCTGCACGCCGCCTTGGCCAAGGTGATCAGGACCGGATAAGCGGTTTCGGACGTTGTCTCGCAACCACCCATCTGGCGTCGGGTGAGGCGCAGGAGGTCTGATGTGCAGGCCGACTGTCTCATTCAGTCAACGGCCGGGTTGCAGGCGTAAAGAAATTCTTCGGAGCCTCCCGATTCCCGAACCCGTCCGCGGCTGGGCAACCTGCGATTTCTTCGGTGGGGCTGACCGACTCCTTCAACCGTTTTCGTTTGGTTGGGGGTCGCCGACGAGTGTCGTGTACGCGTCTGGTCGGCGGGTGGTTAGGAAGGGGAACAGTTCCAGCCAGTCCCGTCTCTGATCGAGGTCGAGGTCGGCGACGAGGACGGCCGGCTCGTGGCGCGGCGCCTGCACCAGTTTCCGACCGTAGGGGTCGGAGATGAAGGACGACCCGTAGAAGGTGATGGCGTCTTCCGCGCCTGTTCTGTTGACCGCGACCATGAAGGTGGCGTTAGTGATGCCGTTGGCGATGATGACCTTCTCCCACAGGGGTTCGGTGTCGAAGTCGGGGTGGTCGGGCTCGGAGCCGATGGCGGTCGGATAGACCAGTACCGCCGCGCCGGCCAGCGAGTAGGCCCTGGCGAGTTCGGGGAACCATTGGTCCCAGCAGGTGGGGAACCCGAACTCGGCGCCGCCGATAGTGAGCGTCCCGAAGGCGTCGGGCCCGGCCGGTCCGGGGGCGAAGTAGCGGTCCTCGTAGTAGCCGGCCGTAACCGGGATGTGCAGTTTCCGGGTCCGTGCGGCCAGAGTTCCGTCCGGCGCCATGACGACCGCCGTGTTATAGCCCAGCTGGTGCCCCGGTCGCTCCTCCCAGAGCGACGCGTGGACATACACCCCCGTCTCTTGGGCGAGTCGGCCGGCGAAAGTGGTGGTGGGCCCACCAACTAAAGGTTCGGGCCCCACACCCGGCCGGGGGCCCTCGGGAGTCACCGCGAAGTACCTGCTCAAGGTGAGCTCCTGCAAGCAGACCAGGAGGGCGCCATGCTGGGCGGCAATCCTGACGCCTTCTTCGAGGGCGGCGCGGTGCTCTTGGGGGTCGCGGTGCCAGCGATGCTGCACCGCCCCGACCCGGACCGGCGGTCGATTCGAATGATGGACTCTGGCGGGCGAGAGGCCGGGGGACCCGGTGATGACTCTCACGGCTGGTGAGTCCTGGCCGGGACCTGTTGCGTGACGCAGTGCGGCCCGCCACCGCCGAAGGCCAGGGTGAGCCCGGCCACGCCGATGACCTCACGTCTGGGAAACGCCCTGCCAAGCAGGTCGACCGCTTGCTCATCGGCGTCCCGGTTTGCACCACCGGCCAAAGGGATGATCACCGCGCCGTTGCACTGGTAGAGGTTCAGGTAGGAGTGGGCGACCACTTGCCCTCCCACCTCGGCACGGGCCAGCGGGGCGAAGTCGACGACATCCAACCCGGCGTGCACGGCTCTGTCGCGATTCTCGGCCATGCTCTCATGGTTGGGGTCGCCGGGCGGGCAGGACTGCAAGAGTAGCGACCCGGAATCGGTGAAGACGGCGATCAGATCGACATGGCCGTCAGTGTCCCTGTCCTCGACGAGACCTCGTCCGAGCCAGACGATCTCGACTGCCCCCAGATAGTCCCGCAGGACCGACTCGATGTCGGCCCTGGACAGGTCGGGGTTGCGGTTCGGGTGCAGGAGACACTGCTCGGTGGTCACCAGGCGGCCGGCCGAGTCCATTATAACCGACCCGCCTTCGAGCACCACAGGAGCGTGGTAGACACGGTCGCCGTACCGTTCGGCCAGAACGCCGCCGGCCTGCTGGTCCCTGTCCCAGCCAGCGTATTTGCCGCCCCAGGCGTTGAAACCGAAGTGGACCCCGGCGCGCCAACCGTGGTCGTCGAGGCAGAAGACAGGGCCGTTGTCGCGTGCCCAGGAGTCGTCCAGCGGTATCTCGACTACCTCGACTCGTCGGGACAGTGCGGCCCGGGCCTCGGCCACGTCAGGCGACGAGGACCCCACCATGATGACCGGCTCGAACTCGGCGATGGTGTTAGCGACGGAGGCGTACTCGGCCTTGGCCGCCGTCATCAGATCCTCCCACAACTCGGCCCGGCACGGCCACGCCATGATCGTCGCCTCGTGCTCGGCCGACTCGGGCGGCATCCGGAACCCCGCGTCCGCCGGGACCGGCAACGTTGACGCTTCCACTCCTGCAAACGGTAGACCAGCCGGGGGCCCCTCGACAGAGGTCAGACACGGCGCTCAGCCGGCTCATCCAGGAGACGCATGGCCACGAGCAAGCCCACCAGGGGCAAGCGCTGGATGCCACCGGGCCTCACTGGCGGGCCCCCTGGATCCCGGCACTCGGAGTTGCCCCGAATCCGTCTTGATCTCCCACTCCTGGGGTGCCCTTGGAGCGGTCGCATATTCCCTATCTGCAGTGGCTGTGGCCCATATCCCGGCTTCCCGGGCCATTATCCGATCCCACGGGGTGAACCGCGGCCAAAGCTGGTGGATTCGGGTCCATCAGCAAGTTTCCCCTAAGGTCCCTGGGATATGACCGGCGTTGGAGGAAGACAGTGCTTCGCAACCCAGATCATGTAACCATCGCGGTGGCGAACGCAGCATCCGCGATCGAATTCTTCGAGCTGCTGGGCTTCCGGAAAGAACACGTCGCGGTGATCGATCGTGGTCTGCCGGCGGAATATATGGGCAGGCCGGATATGAAGGCTCAGCACATCACGCTCGTACTAGAAGGGTCCGAGCCTCGCTTCGAGATTCAGCTGCTCGAGTTCGATCCGACACCGCCAGACGATTTGGGTGAGCACCCGACGAGTCTGAGGCGGCGTGGCTATAACCATATGGCCTTCTGCGTCGATGACATCAAGGTCGTCACCGACCACCTGGTGGCTAACGGGGTGAACATGCTCAGCGACGAGATGGATTACATCAACCGGAGGCTCCGACTTTTCGAAGGTCCTGAAGGGATAACGCTCGAGCTGGTTGAGCGCGTCAGCCCAGAGGCCCACTAGAAGGGATGATCCCTCGACCGACCGAGGGCTACGGCCAGGAACTTCGCAAGGCCAGTGGTCCACGAGGTGGCACGCAACTCCGATTCGATGCCGCTCGCCGGCCCCAGCTCTCGAAGAGCTGATCGAGGCGTGCTGGCAAGGCAGGCTCTCCTTCATCTCCATGCGGAGGAGGGTTTGGACGCCTTGTTCTTGGACGAGCGCCAAACCGCCAACTGCGTTTGCTAGCGATAACGGCGCTTGACCATCCGTTTCCCCCCTCTGCTAGGTTCGGTCCCGCCGTTGAAACCGGAGGCCATCGTGGACGTCTCCCGAGCAATCGACACGCTGCAGCACCCGCCCATGCCGGATGCGTCCGTCCGTCGTCTGATCTGATGTCCCGACGATTCGAGGACTACTCGAACACTTACGAGCACGCCATGCTGGCGCGAGATGACGACGGTGTGCTGACGATCCGGCTGCACACCAACGGCGGACCGCTTGTCTGGGGCGATGGTCCGCACAGTGAACTGCCCGAGGTTTTTACCGACGTCGGCGCCGATTCTGGCAACCGCGTTGTGATTCTTACCGGAACGGGTGACCGCTTTATACGAGACCTCGACGACTCCTGGGTCGGCACGATGACGCCGGGGAAGTGGTCGAAGATCTACTCCCACGGCCAGCGCCTTCTCGAGCGACTCCTCGAGATCCCTGTGCCGGTCATCGGTGTCGTGAACGGCCCAGCGACGGTACACGCCGAGCTAGCGGTCCTGTCGGACATCGTGCTCATTGCCGACGATGCCTACCTGAGCGACGCCCCGCACTTCCGTTTCGGTACGGTTCCTGGCGACGGGGTCCACATCATCTGGCCCATGCTGCTCGGGACGAACCGAGGACGTTACTTCCTCCTCACGGGACAGCGGTTGACCGCTGACGAGGCGCATAGACTCGGGGTAGTGAACGAGGTCATGCCAAGGGACGAGCTGCTTCCAAGAGCGAGGGCTCTTGCTGCGAACCTTGCTCGGAAGCCCGAGACGGTCCTTCGGTACACCCGTGATGCCCTCGTGCATCCGATCCGGCGAGCGCTCCTGGACGGCGTCAGCCACGGGCTGGCCCTGGAGGGTCTCGGCGCGTTCGAGAGCTGGCCGAGCGGTGACGCCGTAGAAGAGACGTGACGCTGACGATCGGCGAAACCGACGACTACTTGGCTATCACGCGATTGCCGACTTCTACGCGGACTAGGCCACCCGGCCCTGAAGTCGGATGGCGATTTGGCGTCGGGGTTGGGGAAGGGTGACAGAGCGGAGGGTGACAGAGCCCCGAAAACTTTTGGCGACGCTCACCCGCGTGGTCGTCGAGCAGGACGCCCGGCCGTCCGCCATGCCCGATAACGGGTCGCATAGGGACAGACAACCTCCGAGCGACCTGAGTCCTCAGTTGTACGGTTGCGATCCCGGATGCATGTGCCGGTCGAGATCGTTTTTGTACTGGACGACGATGTAGCGGTCGGACCACCGCCAGGTGCCGTCCACCCGCTCCCACTCGTCCTCGTACCTTCCGGCGACGATCAGAGCGAACTGCTCTCCGGGTGCCTGGTGGGCGACGGTGTAGCTGGTCACCGAGCGGGCCCGGTTGGCACCGAGGTCGATGTCGACCAGGATGTTGTGGTAGATCTCCTTGCTCGCCCGCCCCCGGTCCGGGTATACGACGTTGGTCCGGGTGTACTGGTCCCGGATTTCCTCCGCCCCCCGGAACGCCTTCCTCCCGATGCGGTCGGCTCCCATGGTGGCGTCACCCATCAGCTCACCGACCCGGGTGAAGTCGCCCGCCTCGAGGGCGTAGCCGACTTCATAGATCGTGCGCTCGATCTGCCGCTGGCTGGCGAGCAGGTCGACCTGTCTGGCGATGTCCTCCAGCGTGCTCATTTCGGTCCTCCTGCGAGGGCGCGGACCTCGTAGTTAGCAGTGCCTGACGATAGCAACCGGATTCAATGCCGCATGCCAATGCCGCGAGCCCACCACGCTGACGTCTGCCCTCTCGCTGTCCGCTTCGACTGAAATCGGCGGCGGTCACATGTTGGTCGTCGCCGCGCCATGATTAATACCTCGATACCCCACCCGTTCATCCCGGAGGTGCCCATGCCGGACGTGCGCAGAGTTGTCACCGGTCACAGCGAGGACGGCAAGGCCGTGTTCGTGTCCGACGACCGGGTGGCCGTCTCATCGATGGGTCCGGGTTCGGCCGGGGGCATTCACCAGCTCTGGGGTGGCGACGAGCCGCCCACATTTCCCGACGACGGCACCCCGCCGGCCCGGGCCACCTTCTTCCCCGCCGTCGGGGGCTATCGCTTCCTCGTGGTGACAATGGCGCCCGCCGGCGCCGGCCGCTCGGCCGGAGGCGACTCCGCCACTGTCGGCGCCGATATGGAACGAACGTTCCCCGGACTCGCTTCCCACATGGAGCCGGACCACCCGGGCATGCATACCACCGACACCGTCGACTTCGAGTATGTCGTTTCCGGGGAAATCGTGCTGGAGCTCGACGACGGTGCAGAGGTCGTACTGCACCCCGGCGACACTGTCGTCCAGAACGGCACCCGGCATCGCTGGCACAACCGGACCAGCGAGCCGGCGGTCTACGTGGCCTTCCTGGTCGGAGCACACCGCCGTTGAGCGTTGCGGTGGGCCTGGTTCACGCCGATACCTAAGCCTGGCCGGACGGTTCTAACTCATCGACAAGAGTCGGGTAGCGGGACAATGAAGGAAAAGGAGCGACCGAGTGGATACGGAGACGATTGATCGCGGGCAACCTTTGCGGGGCATGCGAGCGCTGATCACCGGCGGTGGAGGCGCCATCGGCGGATCCGCTGCGGTGCTGCTGGCCCGGGATGGCGCCCACGTCCTCCTGGCCGGCCGCACCCGATCGAAGCTGGAGCGAGTCGGGGAGCGGGTTACGGAGGCCGTCGGATCCGGTGCCGGTTCGTATGACCTGATGGAGATGGACGCCCTCGACGAGGACGCGGTGATCAACATGACTCAGCGAACCGGGGGATCGGAGGGCCGGATCGACGTGGCGGTGGCCGCCGACGAACTCGGCACCGCCGGTGTCAGGGTCAACGTCGTCCGCCCGGGTCTGGTTCGCAACGGCAACCCGGGCCACCTGAGCGAAGACGCCGAGGCCATTGATCGCTATATGGCAGAGCAGCCGATCGCCCGCCCCGGCGAGGCAATGGACGTCGGTCACGCCATCAGGTACCTGGCCGGGCCGGAATCGTCGTGGGTCACCGGGCAGTCGATCACCGTGGACGGCGGAACCTCTCTCCGCCGGTTCCCCGACCTGACCGAGGTGTGGAAGCGCCGCGGGGTCAATACCTCCATTCCGGGTAAAGCTGACTCGGCCGTGACTGTGACCTGACAACGTCCTCTGGCGGGGCGGTGCCCTCACGGAGTCCGCCAGGCGGCGACTCGCAGCCGTCCAGCCTCTCGAGGACGATGCCGTTTGAAGCTGGCATTCGCAGCTTCAGTCGCGTGTCGAAGCGGTGGCGACCTCTCTGCCGTGACCTAAAGTTGGATATCGCAGTTAACTCCGACTAATTGGCCCTACCATGTTGGACGACGGCGACGCATCTGGCTCGAACGGGCCTGAATATGATCGTTCCCCGGAGGAAAACGGCAGCGGAGACCTGGATCTCAGAGAACGTCGAATCGCGCACCGAGTAGTTGAACAAGGGTTTACAACGAACTCAGGAGGTAATCAATGTCGCTTTTGCAGGTCGGCCTGGTCGACACAACGGGCCGTATAGACAGCGATTTGATGCAGTCGGTTGCCGCATCACTTAATGTGCAAGTGACTCATCACCTGCCGCAATTCTGGCCGGTAGAAGCAACCGTCCAGTACCTGCCAAACCCGAAGAAGATACCTTCTGGGGTGTGGCCAGTGAAACTTGTAGCCTCCCTGCCGCCCGGTGAGGGGGGATTCCACCTTGACAAGCACAACCAGCCTTTTGCCGAGGTCATCGCAACTCCGGATGACCACAGCTGGTCGATCGACGCCAGTCATGAGATCATTGAAATGCTGGTTGATCCGAACGGTAACCGTATGCAAGCGGCGGTTGCGATCGATATCGTCAAGAACAAAATCCAGGACGGAACGGGTCAGTTCAATTACTTAGTCGAGGCTTGCGATCCATGTGAAGCTAACGAGCACGGATATGAGATCCAAGGCAATCTAGTGTCGGACTTCATCACCCCGCATTTCTACGACTCCATGACCACACCGGGAACTCGCTACAGCTTTACCGGCGCCCTGACAAGACCACGAGAAGTTCTGCCGGGTGGATATATTTCGTTCGTCAACCAGGAGAAGGACGAATGGCAACAGATCCTGTACCTGGGCGAGTCGCCGCTGTTGAGCACGCTCGGACCCGCTAGCGGCAACGAGAAGAGCATGCGTCAGTGGGTTAACCGCGAGATCGAGGCGCAGCACTCCAAGGAGCTTCACAGCTTTGTACGCGGAACAAGCGCGGCCCGTGCGAAGCACCTGCAGGATCGGCGCAACGTGCTCGCCAGAGTGGCCGCGAAGAGGGCCAAGCAATACCGCGCTTAGGTCCAGTTTTTTAATCGTGCTTGTCAGACGAAGCGTCGCACTACGGTTGTCGGCCGAGGGCGACGTTGAGTACCTCCACCAAACCGAACACGGAGGTTCCGTCGGACTTGTGCGTAAAGTCGTCGCGAGGGCTGAACCGGGGAGAAGCGTGGATGTACGACGTCGGATCGGCCGACAGTATTGCAGCGAAGACCTCAGCGATGATCCGGCCGCCGACCGGGCCGAGCTGGATGGGGATCGAGGCCTTGTCCTTGGTCTTGGGAGACTTGGCCCACGAGGTGACCGTGGCCTCGGCCAGCACGTAGGTCCACAGCGGGCACTTGCCGGCGAAGGCGCCGTCGTGGACCTTATCAATAGACGTCTGCGGGTCGGTCGGATCGCCTGTCGCCTTGCCGATGAACAGCTGGTCGTCCGGGATCGGCTTCTCGCCGAGCGCGCGGGCCACGTCCTGGCCAGAGGGGAGCTCGAAGACCTGGCCCCGCTGGAGGTTGCGGAGGGCGAGGATAGACGGGTCGCTGGCCACGGCGGGTGGCAACTCCGAGAGCGGGAAGACTAGCGACGTGTCCGGCTTGTACGCGTGCTGCGGCTTGCGGGTGATGGGGTCGTCCAGCTTGTCGATCGTTGCGGCGGCTCCGCCGTGTTCGAGGTCGACGAAGAACTGCCAGTCGATCGCCCAGTCGGACGGGATGGGGCGAAAGCCCCCGAGATCGGCGGCCACGTCGTCGCTCGTCGAGAAGATCGGCCGTCGCTCAATCGTGGTGTTGAGCCGGTACTGGGGCCGGACCATCGAGTGGCCGAATCTATAGGCAGCCACCGAGAACTCCACAGGCATCAGTTCGATGCCGCGCGCGAGGCGAGCGATCTTGAACTGGGGACTGTAGGGGTCCGGGAACACTGAGTTATAAGTGTCGGCCTGGATCACCGTCTTCAGGAAGTCGGTGACTAGCGTCCACTGGTAGTGCCAGCGAACCTGCTGGCGGACGGCCTGGAAGTCAGTGGACGCCATGACATCCGCCACTCGGTTGTGGAAACGCAACATGGCGCTATGCAGTTGGGCGACGATCCGGTTCTCGTCGTTGCGGGGATCGCCGATGAGGGCCCGCCCGTTGGGACCCCGGGGAATTTGCACCGCGCCGGCATCGAAGGGGTTGCCGGACATTCGCTCACCGACCTCCATGTGCACTCCGTCCGCCGTGTACATATAGGGCTGGTCGTCCGGTCCCCGGCCGTAGAGGTTGTCCAGGTCGAATCGGGGCGTGCGGAAGTTCACTAGCTGCTTTAGCTGTTCCCGGGTAAGGAACTCCCGCAGTTGCGACGTTGGATCGAAGGTAAGGTCGTGGTCGACGAACTGGCCCAAGTAGGTGTAGCCGGCGACGATCGCCGGGTTCTCCTCGGGGTCAACCTCGGTCTCCGGCGTCGGCTGGTCTTCCTCGGTAGATGTCATCAGCTTGGCCAGCTCGGCGATGGCGTCGGGATCGAACGTCGCCGGCGGGGCATCCGCCGGGTCGAACAACCTCTTGAAGCGGCCCTCCATGAGTTCTTCGAGCGGTAGGCCGCTCGTCCGGTCCCACCACGTCCCATGCCTTAGTCCTGCCATCCTGCCCGCCTCCTTCGTTCGTCTCGAATGGTTGCACAGCTGACAGCTATAGCCAGAACCCTAATGCTCCGACCGCTCCGTAGGCCCTTTAACTGAATCATTACCGCCCTCGCAATGCAGTCGTACCGGGATGAGTCACGGTCGGTCCAGGGCGGCGAGACGGTCGGCCAGCTCCGCCAGGTTCGAGGCCGCCGATCCCAGCCGGGCCGGACTGCCAGGCGCGGCCGAGATATTCTGCAGGTCGGACGAGATCTCGACGGCGCGTTCGCGGGCGATCAATTGTGCGGTGCGATCGTCGCGGGGAAGGGCCAAGTGGCGGGTGATGTCGAAGCCGGGGCCGTGGGGATCATGGCCCGGTTCGCTGACGAGGCACAGGGCTTCACCGACCGGCTTGATCACGCGCACCATCAACTCGACCGCGATCCGGGCGAACAGGTCCGAGCCGGTGTCGAAACAGTGCTGCAGCATCCGCAGCATCAGGACATAGACGGCGTCGAAGGCCTCGCTGACGGCCTTGGTGAGGTCGTCTTGCTCGGCGTCGGACGACACGTGGCGGACGGGGTCGAGCCCGTCACCAGCCTCGGCTAGCTCGCCGAGGATTCGCTTGAAGACCCCGAAATGGCAATCGACGTGGTCGGTAGGGGTGCCTTCGCCCTGGGCGCTGATCATGGCCACTGCGTCCAGGGCCGACTGGCGGCCTGTGACGGTGTTCAGGGCGGGGAAGCCGATGGTCTCGGCGCTGACCTGTTGGCAGGGATCGCCCACGAACAGGTCTTGTTCGGGCAGAGTCTCGAAGGCTTCCCGGATGGCCAGATACAGTTGCGCGACACCGTTGTATTCGAATACAGAGTCTCCGGGCAGACCTCCGAACTCCGCCATTTCTCGGAGCTCACGCGGCTTTCTATCTGAGGGGCGCTCGTAGAGAGCGAACCGCTTGAGCGACGGGGCCCCGAACCGTTCAAGCACGATGGGTAGGTGCATCGGGTAAAGGTCAGCGGCTTGTGGGAACCCTGGCCGGGAGGAGTAGGGGCTGCCGCCGATGGCGGTCAGCAGGTTCCAGGCCTGCGCCAGGTGAAGCATTTCCTGGGAGGCGATGAAATAGATTTCCGACGCCCACCTTCGGACCAGCTGCTGCCGGCGCCAGTCCAGCCCCTCGGCCAGATCCTGTTTGAGGGAGAAGGCGCTGTAGAGATAGCAGCAGGCCAGGCTGTGCTCCAGTTCGCAGGCGTCGGCCAGAAGCGCCAGCAGCTGATCACGGCTTTCCGGCCGCTTGGGCATTCTCGCCGGGCTGATCTTTCCGGGGCTCACCCGGGTACCTCCCCTACGGCTGACGCGATGGAATCTACGCTCCGAAGCGACAATGCTGCCGCGGTGAGGGTGGGGTTGGCCGTGCCCACGGTGGGGAAGAGGGCGGAACCGACCACGAACAGGTTGGGGTGATCGTGGCTGCGGCCTGTGCTGTCGACCACCGAGGTGGCCGGGTCGGGTCCCATCCGGCAGGTGCCCATGATGTGACCGGCTCCGGAGTAGCCCGGTTGCACGGTGATCTGCTCGGCGCCGATGGTCGTGAAGATGTGCCAGATCACCCGCTGGGCGTAGGCGAATGCCTGCTTGTTGTAATCGCTCTCGGTGAAGGTGATCTTGGGCCGGGGCAGGCCGGATTGGTCCATCTGGTCCGACAGCTCGACCCGGTTGTTCGGGTCGGGCAGCACTTCGGTGGAGTAGCTGATGCGGACCTGGCGGCTCACAATCCGTCGCAGCTCTTCCCGTAGCTGCGTGCCGAACAGGCCGCCCGTCACCAGCCGGGTCAGCGTGGCGGCCGGAGGTTCGATCCGCGCCCACCCATCGTTGCCCAAGGACATACGGAACGCGGCTTGTTGCGAGCGGCCCGGACCATCCCGGAAGGCGTCGATCCCTGACGTGGTCGGCGGTCCCCGGAACGGGAACACTGGCTCAGGCGCCAGGGCGACCAGCGACGACTCCAGGTGGTCCATTAGATTCCGGCCCACCTGGTCGCTGCTGTTGGCCAACCCGGACATCAGGAGCAGTTTGGCCGTCTCGATGGCGTGGGCAGCCAACACGAACGCCTTGGCCTGTATTCGATGCTCGGCCCCATCCCAGGTCCGGTAGACCAGACTGCCGACGGCGTTGGAGGAATCGGCAGTCGTCAAGCGGGTCACTACAGCCTGGCTGCGCAACTCGGCATGTGCATCCTGTGCCTTCTTGACGTGCACGGTGGCGTCGTACTTGGCCTGGATAGGGCAGATCGGCACACAGATCGAGTTCCCCGCACAGGGTGGGCGTCCGTCGTAGGGCTGGGAGTTGCGAGCCTGGGGGGTGCTACGGACGCGAATCGGAATGTCATCGAAGACGGTGTCTCCCAGCCAGTCGACGATCTTCTGGTCGCTGTAGCTGGGCCAGACCTTGGTCATAGGGAATGGCGCCGACCGTCGGGCGCCCAACAGGCCGTTCCACTCGTCGTGGTCACCCGAAGCCCCGAGCGCGGCCTCCGCTTGGGTATAGAAGGGTTCGAGCTCCTCGTAGGTCAAAGGCCAGTCGACGCCGACCCCGTAGGCCGACTTCATGCGGAAGTCGCTGGGTATCAGACGGGGAACGTTGCCCAGCCAATGCCAGGTCGAGCCGCCCACTCGCCGCTCGTACGTGCTCTTGTATATGTCCGGACCGGCCTGCACGTAGTAGTCGTCGAACTGTACCGGAGAGGGGGCGTGAGCAAAGTCCTCCGCTGTCTCGTATGGCGTGCTCGGATTCGGGCTAACCGCCGCCGCGTACCGGCCCACCAACTCCACCCGATCCGGACCCTCCTCGCCTGCTTCCAGCAGCAGAACCGCGCAACCTCGAAGGGCAAGCTGCCAGGCCACGAGGGCCCCGCAAACCCCGGACCCGACGACGACGACGTCGTACACCTTCCCCGAAGCACCCTCAGACATCTCCGATGTCCCTCCTAATCCTCCGCCGGATAAGCCCAGTAGCCGAAGTACCCGCCCGACAACCCCAAGGGGTGAGCGCCGACGGCCGGCCAAATCAGAGCCGAGAAATGGTGTTCCGCCTTCACCGTCGTCGGCGCCGAGGCGCCCGGAGCCTGGAACGCCCCCGTATACCACAGCACAATCACCGCCTGGGCGAGCGGACCTAGCTGCGCGTCGTCCATGATCCGGGACTGGACCTGCCCCGGATTACCAAGGTCGATACCGGAGGCGGCGGCCAGTAGCGCGTCGACGGCAGCGGCACCGACGCCCGAGGTAACCAGCTGCATGTACTCCTCCGACAGGTCGTTGCCGAGGTCTGAAACACCGGTCAGAGCCTCCGATATGTCCTTGAAGCTGGCTGGCTTCTGAGACGACGCCATCGCCGTTAGTCCGCGAGCGACTGGGCGGACAGGGTGGTCCAGTCGTGGATGAAGATCTGCTCGAAATAGGCGGCCACCTGTGGGTCGAAGATGATCAGTCCGGCGTCTCGGTTGTGCAGAACACCCGCACTCGACCAGTTCTGGCTGCTGACCAGAACCGCCGATGAGTCGACGACGATGCCCTTGTTGTGGACGTTGTTCTGAATCCGAACCCCGGACAGGTCCAACCCTGCGTTCTGCAGCAGCTCCAGGTGCGCTGAGTCTTCGAACTCGCTCATGATTATCCGCACGTCCAAGCCTTTCGCCTGCTTAGCGATCACCGCGTTGACGAGCGCCATGAAATCAGCATCCTCGACCTGTGTCGAGACATGGATGTACTGCGTCTGGACAAACAGGGAGTTCTGAGCGCTGTTGATCAGATCCAGCACCGCCTTCGTATAGACGCCCGGATCAGGAGTCAAGACCGGGCGAAGCCGGATCGTACCTTTCACCTCCTTTGGGGCGAAGAAGCGGCTGAACGGCGGGGTTTGTGTTGGCTTACTGGCCGGATTCTTGGTCTGCGGTGGTGCGACGGCAGCTGGATTGGTGTTTGCTTTGGCGACGAGTAGATCATTCTCGAGAAACGCTTCGAGCATCGCGGCCAGCTTCGGAGACGTTACGACTACGTGCCAATCCCGGTCACTACCCCGTGCCTGTTCGCCATCTGCCGCGTTCTGAACGGGGTCGATCTTCGGCTGATTCGAGTTGTTCCAATTGCCACTCGACAGCCACACCACACTGTGATCTCGGATCGCGACCTTGATGTGGTAAGCGCTGGGAACCACCCAGCGGGTGGCGAACGGGTCGTCCCGGTCCAAAGCCCAGGCGAAGTCGAACTCTGTGATGGCCTTCTGTAGGGCGGCCTGGGTGTCCGGGTCAGTTTGGTCCGCCGTCGGATTCAACTCGAACGGCACGTCAAGGACGAGACGGAGCTGCTTCGAGCCCATCGCCGTGATGACCGCATCGAGCACGTGCCTGGAGGTGAAATCGTAAAGACCAACTGTCAGCTCCGACCCAATCGCGGCCAGGAATTCGCTCAACACTGTCCAACCTGCATCAGGGCTGGCGTGGCAAAGGATCGTGACCTCCTCGCTCACGTCTGTTAGCACCACGTCAGGCGGCGTATAGGGAATCTGTGGCTTAGGCGGCTGGCGTGGTAACGGAACCTTGAGCGGGACAAGCTTGCCATCCTGCACCACCTGCTCACCGGGCATCACGGGTGGCCGCAGCTCTGGCGGCGTGGTGGGAAGCTTCGCCGCGAAACCCTTTGGGTCAGTTGTCTGGGCTATCTGGACCGGCGAAGCCTGCCGAACGTCTACCGCGAATCCGCCGACTGTCGCGGGAAGCCGCTGCGAGGTTGGGATGGCGTCGGTCTTCTTAGCGACGGTCACGACGACCGCAGGCTTACGAGTCAACCATCCCCCCGCCATCTGTACACCTGGACGCACCGACACCACCCCGGGCTTCATCAGCTCGGTGGCGTGAGCAGAAATCGTCCTGGAGATGGACGCCGCGGTCTCCTTGTCCAAAACCATCGTCCCGTCCTCTCTCGCCGTCCGAGGCCTACATGATCGCAGCGACCAACACGCTATCCGCCCGCATATGGACCTTC
Source organism: uncultured Acidimicrobiaceae bacterium (assembly GCA_963851245.1). Classification (GTDB taxonomy): domain Bacteria; phylum Actinomycetota; class Acidimicrobiia; order Acidimicrobiales; family Palsa-688; genus CAWKOH01. The sequence continues at coordinate 63,103 of CAWKOH010000004.1, forward strand.
AGTCATAGAGAAGCGGAACCTCTGTGCCGGTTCTCCGACCTGACCGAGGTTTGGAAGCACCGTGGGGTCGGCACGTCCATTCCGGGTACATCTGACACGGCAGCGACTGTGACCTGACACCATCCTCTGGCGCGCCCGGTGAAGCCCCGTGGCCTCTGCCAGGGCGGTGAACTCGCAGCCGTCCAGCCTCTCAACGGCGATGGCGTTTGAAGCCGGCACCCGTACTTGATAATCGCCGAGGCGGGCCCGACGGCAAGGGTGTAATGTTGTAATCACCTTCACTGAAGAGCCCCTACGGGGCAGACGGAGAGATCCGGCCCGCACCCGTTGGCTCAGATGTAAGGAGGAGTCGCCATGCTGTCCCATCTCCTGGAGACTCGCAGCGACGGTGCTCTTCACTTTCGGCGTGCTCGTGTACACCCTCGCAGTCGGCGTGGCGTTCCTTAACGCTTACGCCTTCCGGGCGTTGCAAGGCGCACTAGCGGTCTACTACGCCTTCGATCCGATCTCCCGTCGAGCGACCCGGGGGCGACAAGCAGACAAGCAGCGCCAAGAGGCGACCAAAGGCGATCCACCCGTTGACAACCTCGGGTGACTAACTGGCCTTGCGATACGCCGTTGGAGCCATTCCGCCATTCTTCTCTTCCCCGCCTTTGTAAAAATACAGTTACCTGTGTGCCGAGCGGGCCGCTGACCGGACGAACCGTAGCGGCACCTAGCTCGCTCCCTTCAACGCGGCGGCAAACTCGGTACATTTGCAACACACCATGACCGAGCGGCAACACGACGTCGTAATCATTGGGGGCGGCCCCGCCGGGGTGAGCGCGGCCCTCGAGTGCAAAGACATTCAGCTTGATGTTGTGCTGCTGGAAGCGGGCCCGGCCCTCGGTGGTCAACTGGTGGAGATCACCCACCCGGTTCGTAATGTGGCCACCGGCTGGTACGCCGATGGGCGGGCCCTTCGGACCGCGCTCCAGACTGCGGCCGAAGGGCTCGGAGATGTTGTCCGGCTTGATCACCCGGTGAGCTCGGCCGACCTCGCGGGTGGTTGGCTCGAAGCGGGCGGTCAACGGGTTGGCGGTAAAACCGTGCTCATCGCGAGCGGTACCACTCCGGAACACCTATCCATCGCGGCCGACGGGGCCTTCGGTGGGGATGTCACCTACCACGTGGAAAGCGATCCGGACCGATTTAGGGGCCGCCCGGTAGTGGTCGTCGGCGGGGGCGACAGCGCCACGCTCGACGCTTTGTATATGGCTCCTCTGGCGTCCTCGGTGATCCTCGTCCATCGATCCGAATCCCTGACCGCCAGGCACGACATCGTTGCTCGCCTCCGGGCCGAGAGGCGCATCGAGGACCTGCCTGGGTGGCAGGTCGACTCGCTGCAGGGCGGCAACCGCCTGGAGGAGGTCGTCCTGGTGCACCCGGCCACGGGCGACAGGAGAACGGTCCCGGCGGGGGGCCTGGTGGTCAAGATCTCGCGAGATCCGTGCACCCAGCCATTCCGCGACCAGGTCGACGTGGATCGGCGCGGATTCATCCTTGCTGACCCCGAGCTGCGTACGAGCCTCCCCGGTGTCTTCGCAGCCGGTGACGTGGTCAGCGGAGCCTACTGGCGGGTGTCGAGCGCCCTCGGTCACGGCTCACTGGTGTCCCGAACCATCCTGCACTACCTCCAAGACGACGCGCCCCCAACCTCGTGACGACGCCCCCGGTTCTCCCGAGCGCGGCAGAAATCGTCGCCGAGATGGAACAAGCCGCCACCGGGCAAGAGACGACAGCCGAGACCGCGCTGGATGCCGCCCTCTTGGACCTGGTGGCGTCCAATCTTCGGCAGTGGGACCTGGAGGACGCGACTCGGGATCCGGGCGCCAGCGACGCCGAGGTCGCCAACGCCAAGCGCGAGATCGACCGGCTCAACGTCAGCCGCCATCGCCTGGTCGAGGAGATCGACGCCGCGATCGACTCGGTCCTCGACCAGCAAACCACCGCCCCCCTGGCCACGGAGAGCCCCGGCATGGTTCTGGACCGGCTGTCGGTGCTCGTTATCCGGCGCACGCGCACGGCCGTGGCGTCTCGGCGCGATCCGAGCTTCGCGGATCGCGTTCGGGTGCTGGAAGCCCAGGTTGGCGCCCTGTCGGCGGCCCTTGACACGTACCTGGGTGAATTGGGGGCCGGAACGAAGCGGTTCCTCTGTTACCGGTCCCTCAAGCTCTACGGGCCTTCGGCTGCGGCGGCTGGCTCAACAAAGGAGTGAAGCCGGTACCCGCCCCGGTTAAAACCGATCAGGGCGCGGTGGCCGGCGACAGCCAGGTGAGCAATGCCCAGGGAGTCTCCGGCGAGTGGCCCCCCGGCCCGCTGGCTCGCCCCGGTACGAGGGTCGACCAGGCACAGGTCGCCCCGACGAGTGGCGGTCGCCAGCCGGCGACCGAACGGGGCGACGGCGACCCCTCCCGTCCCCCAGGCGATGTCCTCGGGCAGCGGTCCGGACATTACGATCCGGCCGTCCGTCGGGTCCAGGGCCGCGAATCCGCCGCCACTCAGCCGGTCCCAGTCGTAATCGTCGATGTCGCCCCGGTCAGGACCAGCGGCCCATACGGCGCCGTCGTGCCAGGCGAGAGTCGCGACCCGAAAACCGACGGGCGTTTCCCATCTGGCCGGCTGCACCTGAGCACCCGTCAGTTGCATCAGCGCCACCTTCTCGTCGCCACCGACGGCGATGAGGGGATCATTCTGTGACGGGATGGCGCCGAGGGCGGTCACTTCGCCGAAGCCGGTGGCGCCCATTGTATTCGGGACTTCCGCCCCGTCGGGGACCGTATCCAGCCGGTCGGAGACGACCAGACCGATTGCCGCGTCGGCCCGCGGGGCCGTACCGACCAGCCGCCCCGCCACCGCCACGGTTCGCTCCACGTCGGCGACGAACGACCACACAACTGATGGTGCGACGAGCTGTCCGCCGGCGGAGCCCACCAGGTCCCGGCGCCGAAAACCGCGGACGGTCCCGAAGTGGTTCAGGACGACGACCAGCTCCAGTTCGGGTAGGTCGAGAATGGCGTGAACGTCGAGGTCGAATTGCGAGGCATCATCGTCAGTCGGAAAGAATGTGGTACCGAAGATGGCGAGCGGGCGCAGCCAGCCGTCGGCAAAGACGACGTTGCGGCCCAGGTTGTTCCAGCACACCAGATCGCCAATGGCGACTACGCGGCCAATCCCTTCCGGCTGGCTGTTGCGCACCCCGGCAGCGGCGGCGGCATCAACCTCATGATGAACCAGGAGGTCGTTCACAGAAGCTGCCGGAGGAGCCGGACGGCGTCCGCGGGCCGGACGGCAGCCAGACAGGGGGAACCCGACGGGCAGCCCCGCGCCGCGGGCCGAAGGCGCCGAAGGCTGACCGTCTGGTTGTACGCGTAGGTGGCCTCGGCGTCGACGCACTCGGCTGTACACGGGGCGCCGCGGAGCGCCGCGCTGTGGGGCCATGGTCTCACATACACCGAGCGGGGCCGGCAGATGGTGACGGTTGGTGTGCCTTGTTGGACGGCGATATGAGTGAGCCCGGTGTCGATCCCGATCACCGCCCTGCACGCGGCCAGCACGTCGACCGCATCGCCTGGTGTAGGAGCAACCACGGCGGGAATGCCGATGGCGTCCAATGAGGATGGGCCATGTTCTCGAGTTACCTGGGCGACGTCGTAACGATCGGCGCGGAGAGCGGCGGTTGCGGCTGCCCAATTATCGATTGGCCAGCGCTTGTCTGGGCCGTCCGTTTCGTGCACCAGCAGAGACGGTGCGGCCCAGATTAAGACGGGGATTTGCTGCCAACGCTCTCGGGCGGGCGAAGTCAGCGTCGATGCCGAAGTCGCGACAGATGCGGTCGAGAATGTCGTTGATATTCATGGGACCGAACTCGGCCGCAAAGGCAGCTGACCCCCACCAGAAGTCGCGCTGGAGCGGATGATCCCGGAGGTCGATGAGGCGGTCCCCAGGATCGCAAGTCAATTCGGCCTCGTCGACAACGCCCTCCAAGCCGGGTATCCGTTCGGCGAGCAGCCGTTGCGAGGCGGCCCGGGCGACCAACCACACTCGGGGCCGGTCATCAATGAGAGCCTGGATGGCTGGAAGCGAGACCACCAGGTCCCCAAGTCCGAACGACACGGGAGCGATAAGCGTACGGCCCATCGTCAGCGGGGAGCGTATCGCGTCCTGTCTTCCATACCCGCCTCTGCGAACGCCTTCCGCCGCTCGGCGCACTTGTTGCAGGTCTGGCAGTGAAGGTCGCCGACGGGCGCCACGCACGACATGGTGTGCTCAAGTGGCAGGTGGCGGCCGCGTGCCAATACTTCGGCCTTCGTCAGCTGCCCGAACGGTTGCACAACCGCAACGTGGTGGCTGAGCGCCAGGCTGGCCAGGCCCGCCAAACCGGATAGGAACTCGGTTGAGCTGTCGGTGAAAGGGTTGCCTCGCAGAGTCCCGAGGGCGATTGTGCCTACACCGTTCAGGGCGCACCACACGGTCGTCTTGGCCAGCAGCAACAGGTTGCGCCCGGGTAGGTAGACGGCCTCGTCAGGAGTCGTCTCGTCGGGTGTGTCCGCTCCCGAGACACTCCAATGAGCTCCATACACGTCGGCTATAGGCAGCTGGAGGACGGTGAGGGGTCGCACGTTGTATAGCTCGGTCAGGGCGTCCAGGAAGCGGCGAAGATGCGCCTCCTCGACCTCCTCCCACGCCAGGCCAAATCGTATGTACATCGGATGGACCACGTGGCCATGGGCCGCCTGGTCTGCCACCAGAATGGCGCTGTCCACCCCACCGCTGGCCAGGACGGCGAACTCGTGATCAGTCGTCATCACGGCCGCCCCGATACACGCAGCCGGAAGTGCAGGTCTCGCGAACGACTATCTGGGAGAGGTCAGGGAGGGCTGGGCGGAGGTGATCCCATATCCATTGGGCGAGGACCTCGCTCGTCGGGTTGTCGAGGCCGTCGATTTCGTTCAGGTAATAGTGATCAAGGCGGGCCAGGAGGGGTGCCATCGCGCAGGACAATTCCGCGAAGTCCTGGACCCAGCCCGTAGCATTGTCGACCGGTCCGTCCACGTGCACGACGACCCGGTAGGAGTGTCCATGCAGGCGGGCGCACTTATGGTCTGGTGGGACGTGGGGAAGCCGGTGGGCTGCTTCGAATGTGAACTCCCGGAAGATTTCCACAGCAGCGCGTCCTCCCACTCGCTGGTTCGGCCACCCCGAACTCTAGGACGATCTCGGTCACTGTCCATCATGAACCGGAAAAATCTCAGTCAGAGCTTGTATTGATCAGGCCGGTTTGATCAACCGGGGGGCTCGGGCGGCCCGGCCCGATTGCGCCTACCTGTGACGGGAACTTCTGCCCGCGACCCTGGTCACAGCCCCTCTAAAGGCTCTGGCGCGAGCAAATCTGGTGCCCAATCCGGCGCCACGGCAGATCCGACCGGCCCGTCAGGACCTCTTGAGTAGCTGACTGATCCAATCACTCGACGCTGCATCAATGACGGCCTTGCCCTTCGCATCGACATCAGTCGGGCTCGCGCCGTGTTCGAGCAGCAAGGCGATGATTCGGCGCTGCTCTTCTTTGGCAGCGTCCGCGCCCGAATTGCTCTTGCCCGTGTTCTGGACAGCGAGATGCAATGGGGTCGATCCGCTCTTGTTGGGAAGCCGCGGATATGCACCGTGCTCGATGAGGGCATCGACCGCGTCCGAGCTACGATTCCTGAACCGCGCGATGCAGCGCCGCCAGGCCGCTCTTGTCCATGGCGTCGGGATCGGCACCGGCCCCGACCAGGTAGCCAATCACCTTACGCTGCTCAGTCCTTTCCCACCCGTCCGCTTCAGGACTTCCGTCTGCCGCGTAGTGGAGCGGTTCGGCGCCCCTCCGGTTGCGAGCACGGACATCTGCGCCTCCCATAACCAGACGGTGATGTGCTCGCCGTCCGGCTTCGCATCAGAACTCTGTTGCTCGCTTGCCACTAGGGTGCTTGGGTTGTGCCCTCTGGTGGCGGGTAGGAGAAGGGCGTGGCGCCGGTTGTCGTCGTCTATCACCGGGATCTGCGTGTGCACGACCACCCCGCCCTGGCGGAGGCGGCCCGAATGGGTAGACCGGTTGTGCCCCTGTTCGTGGTCGACAAGCGCCTGTTTTCGGCACGCCTGACGGCCAACCGGGCCGCTTTTTTGATTGAGAGCCTGACCGACCTGCGCCAGTCCCTGCAGAAAATGGGGGGACAGTTGTACGTCCGGGTGGGCCATCCCGTCAACGAGGTCATGAAAGTTGTAGCCCAAACAGGAGCTCAGACGGTGCACGTAGGCGAGGACGTGACCCCGCTGGCTCGGCGCCGGCAGGATCGCCTTGAAGAAGCGTGCCGAAAGGAGCGGGTTCAGTTGTCGGTCTTCCCTGGCACCATGGTGGTGCCGGCCGGTGACATCGTGCCGACCGCGGCTGACCATTACCGCGTGTTCACGCCGTACTGGCGCCGATGGAAGGTGTTGCCGTCGCGTGCGGTGGAGGCGAAACCCACGAAACTGGTGGCAACTCCGGGCGGGCTTGCCGCCGGTCGGATTCCCAACATCCGGTCGCTGAGTAACAGACCGCTGTCACCGGATCGAGTCCGTGGCGGAGAGACGATCGGGCGGCACGCTGCGAGACAGTGGCTGGGGCGGCACCTGGGCGCCTACGCCGTCAGCCACGACGATTTGCCCGGAGACCACACCTCGAGGCTGAGCTCCTACCTTCATTTCGGTTGCCTGTCGGCCAACGAGCTGACCAGGATGGCGCACGATCGCCCAGGCGGCGAGGAGTTCATCCGCCAGTTGTGCTGGCGCGACTTCCACCACCAGGTGCTGGCGGCCTTTCCCGCTCTGGGTGAGCGCGACTACCGGCCTCGCCCCAGCAGGGTGTGGCATGACGACGATGCTCTGGTCTGGGCTTGGAAGGAAGGACGGACGGGGGTACCCATCGTCGACGCGGGGATGCGGCAGCTCAGGGCGGAGGGCTGGATGCACAACCGGGCCCGCTTGCTCGTCGCCTCCTACCTCACCCGCGATCTGGGAGTGCACTGGCGAGTGGGGGCTGACCATTTCATGGACTGGCTCGTTGACGCCGACGTAGCCAACAACTACGGCAACTGGCAATGGGTGGCCGGCACTGGCAACGACACCAGACCGAACCGACGGTTCAATCTGCTGCGCCAAGCCCGGCGGTTCGACCCCGATGGTGACTACGTGCGCCGTTACGTCCCCGAGCTCGCCGACGTCCCCGGCCCAGCCGTCCATCAGCCCCATAGGTCCGCACCGCCATCCCAAAGTCCCGCATGAACGCGTGAGGAAAGGTCCTACGCCGGCAGCAGGAGTTCGGCGTTGCCGGCGAAGAACTTCCGGACGACCTCGTCCCCTAGTGGGCGTAGGCGGTCCTCGTAGAGCCGCTTGGAGTCCATCCCACCTTCCTTGTGAGGAAAATCGCTGCCGAAGCACAGCACGTCGCTGACCCACGGGTGCTCCTCGACATAGCGGGCGAGCGGTTCGAACGGGAACGGTGAGACCCGGACGCTCGTGGCCAGGCGTTCCGAGGGCAGCATCGAGTACGAGGTGTAACGGGAGCGGAACTGCCCGACGACGTCGTCGAGGCGTTGCCCGAAGGGTCCTACCCAGCCGGCCGTGAGCTCGGCGATACCGAATCGGAGGGTGGGGTGGCGTTCGAAGACTCCGCCCAGGATCATCGCCGCCAGGTAGCTCTCGCAGGCGAAGGACAACGTGGCGTACCGCCAGGGCTCGACATGGAACTCGGGGCTCGATGTGTTCGAGGGGGTGAACTCGGGCACGTCGGCTGCCCACACAGCCGTCCGCAGGAATCCCCGCTCCACGCTTATGTGGTGCACGACCGGGACGTCTGCCTCGGCGACCAACCGCCAGAACGGGTCGAGGCGCCGGTCTGCCGGCGACAGGCCCGCCGGGGGCAGCCCGGCCGGGATCATCACGGCGCGGGCGCCGGCGGCTAGGACGCTTTCGGTCTCGCCCACAAACTTGTCGACGGAATCTCCTAGCACGAAGGCGACCGGCCGGACCCGCCCCGAGTGTTCGCCCGTGACCTGGCCGGCCCACCGGTTGTGGAGGTCGATGAGGCATCGGCCGGCTTGGTCGAGATCGACCTCGGACCGGTCGAAGCCGAGGAACTGATCGACGCCCGGGTCGGTCAGGAAGAGGTAGCCCATCGTCGCCATGGTGGGATACACCAGCTGGCGGTCGATTCCCATCTCGTCCAGCACGGCCACCCGCCGGTTGAGGTCAATGGCGGATGGTGCTTCGGGGCCCTTCAGGTTCCAGACCGTCTCCGGCGTGATCGGCGTCCCGTCAATCTTGATGTCCTCGCGGACCATCGTGTTCTCGCCCGCACCACGGAGCAGTGCCATACCGCTGAACAAGTCGACGTACGGCTCCATCTCATCACCGAAGACATCGGGCCAGAGGTGGACGGGGACCATCTCGTGGCTATCAGCGTCGAGGGCATGATCGAGGACAGATAGGCGGGATTCGGCCGGAGTAGCAGGATCAGCCATTGTTGACCTCCCAGAAATCCACGGGGTAAGGCAACTTGCACACGTCGCAGGTCGTCGAGGACGGCCAGGCCGTCGATCGCGGTAATCGACCGACCGTATTCCCCCCGTCCCTCCACTGCAAGGCCTGGCGCCAGGACGACGGGCTGATCGACGGCCGCCCTTGTCGCACGATCCCGAAGGCGCTACCGACGGCGCCGCGAAGCCCGTTACCGGTTAGGCGGTGATGTCGCTTCGGTGAAAGATCGTGTAGCCGACGATGGTTGCCAGGATGGTGGCTGCGAGGAGGCCGGCGAGGCCGGTGAGGCGCACCGGGTGGGTGCACCGAGGCTAGGTATCCATCGACCCAGAAGTGGTAGATGACGTAGCCGTGTGAACGGAACTGCATCCAACCCGATTCCCAGTAGGTGAGTGTCCAGGGTGCTACTGCCCCAAGGTTGCCGGCGAAGGCGGGATCTTCAGAGGCGGAATCCACTGCGTGCACGGCCTCGGCGCCAGGGACAATTTCGACGAAGCGAACATCGCTCGGCGGTATGGGCGCCGGTCTGTCAAGCTCGGAGCATGCCTGCGACCTACGACGACGCCAACCTGGTTGTGCAGCTCCTCCGATGGGGCGCTGAGATGGATTTACCGACTGCGATCGGGCAAGTGTTCTCGGATGACTATGACTCGAATACCGCCAACGCCAACGATCCCGGCGTCCGGACGCTCCTGCATTTCGGGGAGACTGTCGGCACCTTTGTCAAGCAAGGGATCCTGGACCGAGGTCTAGTCGAGGACCTCTGGTGGATCGAGGGCATGTGGGCCCGAGTCGGTCCCGCCGCCATCCGTGATCGGCAGAAAATGGGCGAACCACGCCTCTACGAGAACTTCGAGGCGCTTGCCAGCGATCGCTGAGTTCGGAGGATCGCTCGGGCTCCTCCTGCTCGCTACGGCGCTGCGGGCGTCTCGGTGATAGTGGCGTCGGGGTCGAGTCCGATGTGGTCGCAGATGTTGTTGACCAGCAGCTTGCGCCGGAGCCCGTCGTCCATACCTTCGAACGTCTCTTTGAGGTATTGCTGAGAGGTCGGGAACGTCCCTACGGAGTGGGGAAAGTCGCTTCCCCACACGAACTTCTCCAGCGGCACGAGATCGCCCATATGCAGGATCGGGGCGTCGCGGACCATGCCGAAGAGGGTGTGCTCGAGGATGTACTCCGAAGGCTCTTTCTTGAGGTCCAGATGGAACCAGTCGTTGAACTCGTGATAGTTGCGGTCCATGTAGTAGAGCATCCCGGGTATGTAGGCGCAGTTCAGCTCGGCGAAATAGAATCTGATGCTCCGGGAAGCGGTCGAACACGCCGTGTACGATCAGCTGAGCCAGGGTTGCAGCAGGCGCCATGGGTGCGTGCTGTGACATGGCCGCTTCCACCGACCACTGGGAGGTATCGGCGCGGGGATCACCACGCCACACCGTCCCGCCGAAGCTGAAGTGCGGCGACAGCGCCAAGCCCAGTTCGAGGGCCGTCTCCCAGAATCGGTCGTCTTCCGGCTTCGGCCCCCCGGACCCGTTCGGGAACTGCCGGAGCTGAATTGACTTGAACCCGAGTTGCTTCGCCCGGTGCAACTCGGCGACGGCCGCGTCGAGACCGCACGTCGGTATGAGGGCATTCCCGATCAACCGGTCGGGGGCCACCGAGCAGTAGTCCTCGGCCAACCAGGTGTTGTAGGCCTGCACGATGGACAGGTACACCTGCTTGTCGGCAATCGACTCGATGAAGCCCGCCACAAAGACCGGAGCAAAGAGGACCTCAGCGTCTATACCGTCCATGTCCTGCTCGTGGAGACGCTGGACGGAGTCGCCTGCGCCTTCCCGGGGGGAGCCGTCCTCGTTGAAGTAGCTCGCGTTGGCGAACTTCACCGGACCCCGCCCCTTGATGTTCTGGCCGTTGTGCAGCATCGGTTGGCCTTCGACCAGCCATCCGTCGGCCCCATTAGGAAGGCGTATCAGCCGGGGGGCCCGGTCCCGGTGATGCTCCGGGACATATTTCACCCACCCGGTCGGCGGAGTCTCCACGTGACCATCTCCCGAGATCACCTGATACTTGCGAGCCATGCTGGTCTCCCCCTTGGTCGAGAAGGCTATGGTCAGAGCCTAACCCAGGCCGGAGCTCGGCATTCATGCCGAATAGGTGACTGGCGCCAGGCCGGACCGGCTGCTTGGATGTCCTGTCACGCCGGCACACCGGCGGATACCATCCGGGCCGCCCTCGACCAACTGCATCTGCGCCCGGAGCTGGTCGTGTCGGGTAGCAACGTGGGTCAGAATCTCGGTCCGGCGCTCGACCTCTCTGGCACGATCGGGGCTGCTCGGGCCGCGGTCGCCGACGGTATCCCGGCGGTGGCGGTAAGCAGCGGTCGAGCAACAGATCGACACCCAGGCTCAAGAAAAGTCTGCATCACTATTGGCCCGTCGGCCAACCCGGTGGGCGCCGCGCTCCCAGGGGTCCGGGAGGCCCTTCAGCCACTGAGCGGATACTCGTCTCGGTGTTGTTCAGACCACGCCGAGCGGGCGTCCTGCCAGCGCTGGTCGCCGTCGACGAAGAACTCGCTGGCGTTGGGCATACGTACACCATCGGGAGTGAGGGCGCTGCCGGCCGGGATCCCGCCTGCCTGGACGGTGTCGAGTGCCTCGAGGAGGGTGCTTCGGGCCTCGACGACGGCGACATCGCTGGCGGAGAGGTTCTCCTTGCTGCGATCGACGATCGAACCCATGCTGGTCTGTACCGCGACGTCCTCCTCCAGGAGAGTGCGGCCGAATCCGGTCCAGTGGCCGGCCTTCATCATCTCTCGGTCTTGACCCCAGCGGTTGGAGCGGTCGCCGCTCAGGCCGGCGTAGTCGTCCGGCTCTGGGACATAGTCCGGTGCCGCCGCGCCCAGCGCTTGAGGGGGCCGAGTCGGGGTATCGGAGAAGTACCCATAGAAGAGCAGGTGATGGGTGTCGTCCGTCGGTGACACCACGAACATGGAGCCGTCGCGAGGTCTCCCGCCGCCGACCGGCACCACCGTGATCAGCGGCATGAAGTACTCGGTGATCCGGACGTAGGTGCGACCATCGGCCTGGCGGCGCAGGGCGGCGGCGTGCAATCCGCAAGGCGATGCTTCGGTCTCGTAGGTGGGCAAGTGCCCGAGCGCCGCTTCGAGGTTTCCATACCCCTCGACCTTGGCCGACTGTGCGATCCAGGTGCCGTGGAGCAGGTTCAGGTGCGACGAGTCGATGGTGCCCTCGACGCCTTGTAGCCAGTTGCACGGAATGCGGGACACGCACCAGAACGAGTTGCCCTCATGCTCCCCGGCAAAAGGCAATTCCGGAAACGCTGGCGGTTCGTCATCGCCCAACCACACCCAGGCCAGACCGCCCGATTCGTGAACGCGGAAGTGTTGTACGTGGACGGCCTCGGCAAACCGTCCGGCCCGGAATGTCTGAGTGGGCGCCTCCAGCACGCACCCGGCCGCGCTGATCTTCCACCCGTGGTACAGGCATCGCACACCATCTGTTTCCACCCGGGCCAGGGTCAACGAGGCCCGGCGGTGGGGGCACAGTTCGTCGAGAAATCCGATCTGGCCCAACGAGTCCCGGAAAGCGATGAAGTCCTGGCCCAGGAGTCGCACTGGCATGGGCGCCTCTCCCGGGACCAGATGGGAGGAGAGTGCGAACGGCAACCAGTAGTGCCCCCGAAGCATCTGCCCCATAGGTGCGTCACCCTCGACGAGGGTCAACCGCCGATTCTCTTCGGCCGTCAGCATCTAACCTCCCAACTCGCCCCTGCCCGCTGGGCGAGGGACACCAAACCCTAGCGTCGCAATCAGCCCCGAGCGAAGGAGCCCAAGCATGAGCCGAGTCGCGGTAGTTACTGGAGGCGCCTCCGGGATAGGGCTGGGTATCTGCCGTCACCTCTCCGCCGCCGGGCACCGGGTCGCCGTGCTCGACATCGACGCCGAGGCCGCGGCACGGACGGCCGAAGAGTTGAATACGGGGAGCAGGGACGCCTTCCGGGCCCAGGTGGACGTGTCGGATCGAACAGCCGTCGAGGAAGCACTTGCTGAGGTGAGGCGTCGGTTCGGACCGATCGAGATCATGGTGACCAGCGCGGCCGTGACCGCCTTCTCTCCTTTCGTTGATATAAGCATCTCCGACTGGGACCGCATGATCGCCGGCCAATGGGGACGCATCGTCACCATCGCCTCGTCCGCCGGCCAGACAATCGCTGTCAATGGGGGAGCCCTCGTCTGAGCGGTTCTCAGCGGGGGCCCGTGTCGTCGCCGTATCGGAATCAGGTCGGGATCCTGACGGAACCGCGTCTCAACTGCGGGCCTAGAATCAGACCGGTCAGGAGGTTCTGATGGGCTACGTGGACTGTGACACCCACATCATCGAAACGGCGACGACCTGGGATTACATGGATCCCGGCGAGGAGCACTTCAGGCCGATGATCAATGGGTCGCGATGGAATGTCGAGGACCTGGAGATGGACTGGCCGACGCCGATGGCCCGCAAGTGGCAGGACGTGGTGTTCTCCGGCACCGACCTGGTCGACATAAAGGCCCGCCTGAGGCATATGGATGACTTCGGCGTGGACGTTCAGGTGCTGTTCCCGACGTGGTGGCTGCTCTACCCGGTCGCCAGCCCGGCCCAGGAGGCCGCCATGTACCGCAGCTACAACCGGTGGATGGCTGACGCACTTCTGCCAGCGGAGGCCGGCTGCGCTGGGCTGCGCTGGCCCCGGTGCGGCGCATGGACCGGGCCTACGAGGAGATGGAATACGCCAAGGCCCACGGCGCCGTGTCGGTGTTCCTGCTCGGCCAGACGCACGGGTTGAGCCTGGCCGATCCGACGATGCACCCGCTCTTCGCCAAGGCTCAGGACCTGGACCTGACCATCACGGTCCATGTCGGCGGTGATCTGCGCAACAGTCGGCGCCAGCCGGGCAACGCCCTGCACGCCAACATGATGACCACGCCCGGAGCGTTCTTCGCTCTGCTGTGGGGCCGGGTTATGGACAGGTTCCCGGATCTGCGCTGGTCGTTTCTCGAGGCCGGTGCCAGCTGGGTGCCCTACGTGCTGCGAGAGACGTTCCGGGCCGACGCCACGGGCGCGTTTCGCAGCTTCCGCGACTGGCGACAGTCGGCCATGGAAGCGATTTCCGGCCGCAACTTCACCATCGCCTGCCAGGTCGACGACGACATCCCCTATCTCACTGAGCTGCTCGGGCCCGACGTGTTGATCCACGGCACCGACTACGGGCACCTCGACCTGGGAGCCGATCCGGACGGGATGTACGTCATTTCCAACGAGCTGGGCCTGGACGCCGAGGTGGCACGGAAGATCGTCGATAGCAACGCCCGCACCGCCTTTCAGATCGATCCGTCCTTCAACCCGGCGCCGCCGGCGAGGGTATTCGACATCCCCGACGAGATCGTCGCCCAGGGGCTACCCCAGCCGATCCCCCACTGAGGGGGTCAGCCCAGGCCGGGGTTGTAGGGGCCCTTGGCGCCGCCGGCTGCCTCGCCGAAGGCGACGGTGTCCTCGTAGTAACGCGGAGCTCCGTTATTCGCCCGTCCTTGACGGTAACGACCTCGACCATGTCCACCGGAACAGCCCTGCCGGTGAGCCTGGAGACGCCGGTCCACTTGGCCAGGGTGATCACCTTGTCACCTCCGCCGTCTATGTACTCGAGCTCCACGCCTGCAGATATATCCCAGAGGTCCCGGAACTGCTCGCCCATCTTGAAGAAGGCGTCGTACCCGCGGTAGGTCCCCCCGTGGGGGATGGTAGGCGACGCGTAAAACACCACGTCAGGGTCCAGCACGGCCTTGATCTGCTCGAGGCGGCGCTGTGACGCGTCCGCATCGCTTTCGTCGAGAGCGGGCACCATCAGCTGCTCGAACCGCTTGACCACCTCGACGTTGTCCTGGGACATGGGGCGAGGCTAATCCGTGGTGAGTCTCCGCTACCCGCTGGTCAGACAGATGGTCAGAAAACTCCTTGAGTATCTGCCGGCCCGCCGTTCACCCCTCGTCCAGGAACGGTGAGATCAACGTCAGCACCTCGGCCGGCCGCCGCATGACCCCGATATGGGTGGTGCCCGGCAGCACTGCGAGTTGCGCGTTCGGGAGGAGCTCGAACACCTCGACCACGTCGGGCAACGGTGAGAAGTCACGGTCGCCAAAGATGAGAAGGGTCGGCACCTGCAGCGATCGCAATTCGTCGGTCCAGCCCGGGAACTCGTGAACCATTTTCGACGCCTTGGCCGCAAACTCGTCGAAGTGCGCCGGGTCGGGAGCGACGGCATTGTAGGCGTCGCGCATCGCCTGGAAGTCGGCCGGCGTTGGCATGCGGTCTTCGTCGAGTGGCGCGCTCTCGCGGCCCGGCGGGCGGTGGCCGTCGGCCGAGGCGACGATAAGCTTGCCGACCCGGCTGGGTGCGCCCAACGCAATCGCGTAAGCGACGATGCCGCCGAGGCTGAAGCCGAAGAGATCGGTCTCGGTGATCCCGAGGTGGTCGAGCAGGGCGACAACGTCGGCGGCCAGTGCCTCTATCGTCATCGGGCGGTCGGTGTCGGCGGTGTGCCCGTGGCCCTGGAGTTCTACCGCGATCACTTGCCTCGTGGCCGCCAGGGGTTCGAGCAGAGGCGCGAAGTTGAGGTCGATAGTCAACAGGCCCCCGTGGAGAAGCACGAGTGGCCGGCCAGAACCGTGCCTTTCGTAGTAGAGCTGCAGATCGTTCACGGGTGCGTACGGCATGCTGTATACGACGATATTCGGCGCGCCAAATCGAGCGCGGCATGGGGAGAGTTAAGCGGAGGAGGCTTCTACCCGGGGCCATTCGGTCGGATACGGGCGCCCGCCATCCCGAAGGGGCCTTGGCCAGCGCACCTGGTGCTGTCTGCGGTGGTATCGAACCGGGTGGAAAGATGGAGGTGGCACGGTTCAGGTCTCCCCAACCTTGGTGGAAGGCGGGTGTGGAACGGGCTCTACTAGAGAGATCAGACGGCGAGCGGGTTCTTGACCCAAAACCTGACGGTCGTTCTTGGTCGAGCTTGAACGACGTCAACGGAAGTGGCACCCTCGTTACCTGGTATCCGCTCCGGCAGCCGGAGAGGATTTGGGAGGCTCGAGAACAATGCAGTTCGGTGTCGTCATCCCGTCCTATGGGCGGTGGGCCAATCCGCAGATGATTCTCGATGCCATCCGGACGGTGGAGGGCGAGGGGTTTGACGCCGCCTGGTTCGGGGACCACATCGTCATCCCGGACTACGCCGCCCACATGTCACCGCCGCCATGGCTCCATGCCGTCAGCTGCATGCTCGTCGGCGCCGGCTGTACCGAGCGGATCCGACTGGGTAGCGACGTGCTGGTTCTCCCGTACCGCAATCCGGTGGAGCTCTCGCAACTGATCGCCAGCGGAGATCAGCTGTCGTCGGGGAGACTCATCCTAGGAGTCGGAGTGGGCTACATCAGGGGTGAGTTCGACGCGGTTGGAGCTCCCCCATACGACGAGCGGGGCGCCGTGACAGATGAATTCCTGAGAGCGATGCGCACCCTTTGGGAGTCGGCACGGACCCGTTTCGTTCTCGGGGAAATGGACCGGCTTTCAAGACGTGCATGCGGCCCCCCCTCCGTTGCAGCGGCCGTTCCCGGTTTGGGTTGGTGGCAACGGCCCCGCCGCTTGGCGCCGGGCCGCCACTCTGGGCAACGGTTGGCATCCCCTCTTTCCCACACCCGAGGAATATGCGAGGGGTCGGGAGGACATCCTGGAGAGGCGCCGGCAATCTCAGGGCGAGGGGGCTTTCTCCTTTTCCTACAGCTGCGCCGCCACGTTCGTCGTGACGGGCAGCGAGCAGTCGCCGTTCGACGGGGCCGGCAGAGCCGAGCCTCACTCCGTACCGCCCGACTACAACTATGCGCCACCATTTCCACGGGATGCGTCGGGGCGCATGTACTTCGTCGGCACGCCGAGCCAAGTCCTGCAGGACATCGAGGTTCATGCCGGCGCGGGTGTCGAGCACCTGACGCTGAGGTTCTGGCACAACGATCCGGCCTTCGGCGTGGAAGAGTTCCGGGCTCAGCTGGCGCGCTTCGCCAAGCACGTGCTGCGCCATATGTGAGCGGGGCTGACCGGCTCGTTGCTGGGCCCACCAAAGCGGCTCAGCTGTACACGAGGGTCCCGTCGTCGAGGTCGGCTTTGGGCAGGATCTCCCTCTCCTGCTCGTGCTCCAGCAGGTGGGTCCACGGCTCGTGATCGCCCTGTTTGAACAGGATGTGCTGCGAGCGCATGACATAACCCGCATTGAAGTTCTCCGGGTCGCACCACGGCCGCCGCGCCATGTCCGCTTCCTGGGGTCGCAGGGTGGGGTCCACCATGGTCGCCCCTTTGTCCTGCATGTACTTCAGCAAACGGACCACCAGGTCGCTGACCAGATCCACCCGCAGCGTCCAGCTGTGCCGGAAGTAACCAAAGACGTAAGCCATGTTGGGTACGCCATTGATCATGACGCCGCGCCAGGTGATCCGTTCGGTGAAGTCGACCGGTTCGCCGTCGACGGTGAAGGCCACGTCTCCGAAGATCGAGAGGTTGAACCCGGTGGCGCTGACGACGATGTCGGCCGGGATCTCCTCGCCGCTGCTGACCTTGATGCCGTGCTCGGTGAACGTGTCGATGGTGCCGGTGACGATGGAGGCCTTGCCCTCGCGAAGGGCTGCGAACAGATCACCGTCCGGGGTGATAGCGATGCGTTGCCGCCAGGGAGGGTAGCGGGGGGTGAAGTGCTTATCGATGTCGGAGCCCTCGGGGAGCAGCGGGCGCATGGACTCGATGAGGAAGGTGTGCAGCTCGTCAGGCGCTTCGAACGCCGTTCGCGCCAGCCAGTCGAATTGCGAGATGTATTGACAGCGCAGGATCTCGTGCGTCCACTCCTCGGGGATGTTCAGGGCCCGCAGGGTCACCGCCAGCTCGGGCGTCGTGGGTGGGGCGAAGTAGTAGGAAGGGGAGCGCTGCAGCATGGTGACGTGCTCCGCCTTGTCGGCTATGGCGGGGATGAGCGTGGCGGCCGTGGCGCCGGAGCCGATCACGACGACGCGCTTGCCCCCGAGGTCGAGGTCCTCGGGCCAACGTTGGGGGTGCACGATCTCGCCCTGGAAGCGGTCCATGCCCTCCCATTGGGGCCGGTAGGGCCGGGAGTGGTTGTAGTACCCCGGGCACATGCACAGGAAGGCAGCGGTGAACCGCACCTGCTGGCCAGTGTCGTCCCGGGTGACTTCGACTGTCCAGCGCCGCTCGTCGGTGGACCAGGTGGCCGCCCTGACCCGGTGGCGGTAGCGGATATACCGATCGAGGTCGTCCTCTTCGATGACCTCGTCGAGGTAGGAAAGGATCTCCTCCCCGGCTGCGATGGACGGGCCGCGCCAGGGCTTGAACCGGTAGCCGTAGGTGAACAGATCGCTGTCGGAGCGCACGCCCGGGTACCGATGGGTCCACCACGTTCCGCCCCGGGTGTCCTGGGCGTCCAGAATGACGAGGCTCCGGTCGGGGAACTGCTCCCGCAGATGGTGAGCGGCGCCGATTCCAGAGACCCCGGCGCCGACGACCAGGACATCGAAGTAGCCGGCGTCCAGGAACTCCCCGGTGCCCGGGGCGAGAGCAGTGTTGGGTGCAGTCGTCGTCATCGCTGGCCCTCCCGGACGCGTGCACTGATGCCGGCACTCTAGTCCCGTCCCCCGATGGGACCTCAGGTCGAGCCGGAAGTGGGACCGAGAATTGTCCATTCGCACGAGGTGTCGGGAATCCCGGAGGCCGGCAAAGAGGGAATGCGACCTTGACCGCAAGCGACAGACTTTGACCAAGGCGACAGATGATGAACGGTCATCCAGACTTGCAGAGGCCGCTTGGCTCTAGTCCAGGCTGATGGTCATGAAGGTGTTGTAGGGGCTGGCCTGGTAGCCGCCGAAGGGCCCACATGGCCGAAAGCCGGCCTTGGCGTACAATCGCCGGGCTGGCGCGAAGTCATTGGTCGAGCCGGTCTCCAGGCTCACCCGCCGGTATCCCTCGCTCCGGGCGAACCCGAGAAGGTGCACCACCATGGCGGATCCGACTCCCCGGCCGCGGTCGGCGCCGATCGTGTGCATCGACTTCAACTCGGCGTGAGTCTGGTCAAGTCGCTTGAGCGCTCCTATTCCAACGAGCCTCGTTCCTTCGCGGGCGCTGAAGAAGGTAATCGAGGGCTCGACGAGCTCATCAATGTCCAGGGCGAAGGAGTATTCGACCGGCGTCAGCGACCGGGACAGCGTCAAGTGCACAGCAAGCAGGGCGCGCACGTCCTCGGTCCGAGGGTCGTCGATCCCAAGATCGATGCTCATCCGCGTAAATTCTGCCGCCCCCGAGCGCACTGCTCGAGGCCACCCGGGCGGGTCTGGAAGATCGGCCATCCGACTTCGGTTCGCCACAGTGAGTCGTCTGCTGTCTCGGAGGGACCGATCAGGTAGTACTCCCGAATGGGTCCATCGACGGCGAGAGCGTGCCGGGTCACGTAGGCGGCGAGGGCGCCGTAGCATCGATCGATGCTGTCGTGGGAGCCGGCGTGGACGAGCGCGGCCAGCTCTACTGGTGGAATGACAGCTGCACTGACGCGGCCAACCGACCGGGGCGATGGATCACAGGGAACGAAGATGGTGGCTTCGCCCCGCTCGTCGGTGAACAGTTCCATGCTGAACACACCCCCTGCTGGCCCGGTTGGGCTGATGTCCTGGGCAGCCAGCGTGGCGGACAATTCGGAAGTTGTGGGCGGCCTGATCGTGGGACTTGACCAGATGGACAGCCCGGTGTGATGGTGTGAACGGGAGGTGGCGAGCTAGGGCCCCGCGCTCGATGAGAGTGAACGGAGTGGTCATGGCGCGGACCCTTCCGCAAGGAATGCGCTGCCCTGCGACATGAGCTCCACCGCTTGACGGCGTGGCACCGGCCCGAACGGTGATCCTTCGGGCGGCCACGTCGGGCCTTCCCCGAGGTTGTCCAGCATGTCGCGGGCCACGTCGTCTGGATCGGCGACACCGTCGAAGTCTCTACCTTTCAGGATCTTCTGGAACGCCGGCGTGTCGGTCGGGCCGAGCACCATCGACAGGACATCCACTCCGAGCGGCTTGAGCTCGGCCCACAGCGCTTCACCCAGTACCAGGTCGAACGCTTTCGATGCCCCGTAGGCCGCGATATAAGCCCCACCGGCCCACGCCGCCCCCGACGTGACCAGCACGATCCCGCCCCGACCCCGCGCCACCATCTGCGATCCGTAGCGGTGGCAGGCACCCAGGACGGTATCGACGTTGCGGCGCACCATGCCGGCCCAGGACTCGAGCGGCTGATCCAGGAACCTCGACTGGTAGGGATCGGCGCCGGCGTTGTAGATCAGGAGACCCACCTCCAGGTCGCCGGTCGCCTCGGTCAGGCGGATGTCTGCATCTGGGAGGCTGAGATCCAGGGCGACGGTGCGGGTCTCGGTCTTGACCGTGGCTGCCACCTCCTCCAGCACCGGCTGCCGGCGCGATACGAGCACCACGTTCACGCCCCGCTCGCCGAGCAGGCGACCGACCGACGATCCCACCCCTTCCGAAGCCCCGGCGACCACCGCCCACGGGCCGTACTTCTCGGAGAACCCCATCACGCCCTACCTCTCGTCGACCGTCCGGGACATCCGGAGGCTAATGCGTGGCGTCTTGGGGTGATTCGACCGGGGTGTCGGGGCGGCGGCCCCATTCGGCCCACGATCCGTCGTAAATGTTGACGTTCTGCCGTCCGAGGAGGTGGGTGAGGACGAACCAGGCGGTCGCGGCCCGGCCTCCGATGGTGCAGTAGGTGACCAGCTCGTCGTGGCCGTCGATGTCGACGGCCGGGAAGACGGCCTGGAGGTAGGCGGCGGGTCGGAACGAGCCGTCGGGGTTGTATAGCCCGTCGATGGGCTGGTGGACGGCGGAAGGGATGTGGCCGGCCCGGCCGCCCGGTTCCATGCCGCCGGAGGGCCAGAACCGCTCGCCTTCGTATTCCTCGGTGGAGCGAACGTCGAGCAGCGTTGTGCCTGGACGGCCTATGCCTGATTCGACGCCGGACCGGGTCGACCGGAGCCATGGGCGGCCCTCGCCGAGCTTGTAGTGGCTGCTCGGCGGTTGCGACGGAGTGATGGCCCACGGACGGCCTCCCGCCTTCCAGGAGTCCCGGTTGCAGTTCAGGATCCGGACATCCGCGTGGCCGAGCAGTCTTAGCAGCCAGAATCCTAAGGCGGGTGCGTACCCGTAGAAGACCACCGTGCTTTGCGGAGTGATCCCTGAGCGCGCCAGGAGGGCCTCCAGGCCGGCCTGGTCGACCGTGCGGTAGTCGGGATCCTTGAGATCACGGTAGATGTTCCACAGCACGGCACCGTCGATGTGCCAGTCGTCGTAGGCGGATGCGCTGACATCGACCTCGACCACCCGCAGGTTCGGGTCGTGAAGGTGAGCCTGGAGCCACTCCGGCTCGACCAGCCCGCTCACCACCGGACCGAGCGTCGGTGCAACCGTCGATGTGCTTAGGGCCTGTTCCATCGGTAACCTCCATCCCGCGACGCTTGTTCAGCGCAGTTCTACGAGACGCCCGTTGCCGCAACCTTGGCGAAACCTTGTCGCCGTGGATGACCGAAGGTCAGCGCTGGTCGAATACCGGATGATTCTCGAGCACCTGATGCGCCCTGAGGTCGCCCTGCAGCCCGGCGATAAAGACCCGGGTCGCGAACCGCCAGGCGCCGTCTATCTGCTCGAAGGTGTCGTAGTAGCGACCGGTGATGATCGGCTGCAGGGGAAAATCTTCCACCTGCTGGTACACGACATACACCGAGCGAGCCGTGGCGGTGCCGGACTCCTCGTCGACGTGGATGATCGGGTTCAGTGTCGTGTGGGTGGTATGCGGCGAGCCGTCCTCATAGATGCGGAAGATCTGCCGGTACAAGGCGAGCACTTCGGCAGAGCCAGTCCACGTCGTCGGGACGGTGTCCGAGGAGAGGACGGCATGCTCGAACAGAGCGGCCATCCCCTCCAGGTCGCCGTCGTCCAAGCGGGATTGATACTCGTAGAGCAGGTTCTCGATCTCGCCCCGGTTACCCATTTGTCATCCCCCCGTCGCTTCGGAACTCAACGAATTTAGGATCATGGGCGTTTCGACGCAACGTCCCCGGCTCGCCTGCGCCTGGCGCCGCACTTAGTTCGCCAGCTGCCAGATGGCGGTGTGCCGCCCGGATGCGACCAGTTCCGTCGCTCCCGGACCTTCACCCGCCATCCACGCTACGTCGACCGCGACGAAGCGGTGACCCTTGCGCTCGAAGGCGGCAGCGACAACCGCTCTCACCTGCACCGGTTCTCCGACGTCGACCGGACGCCAGTGCTCGATCCGGGACTCGACGTGCAGCCACGCGGGCAGTACCACGTTGGCCGCCAGGATCCAGTTGGCGCCATTGAGCAGCATCCCCGGGTGGACGATCCGGCGGCGGGCGTAGACCGCAGAGGGTTCGGCGATGCTCTCCAGGTATGACGCCATTCGCGCCCCGTCGGTCGGCAGCTGGATGGTCCCGAGCCGCGTTCCGGGAGCGAACACCTGGACGCGGGCCGGTGGGCGCACCTCAGGGAGCGGCGCCCAGTCGACTTCCTCGGGCACTTCAGATTCGGTCGCGTTCGTGGCGGTTCCGGTGGCGCACGTCCTCTCTCCGGTCGACACGGAGATCGAGTGAGCTTGCCCCCTTTCGGTCGGACCGGGCGGCTGCACGCTGGCCGTCAAGGTCTCACCGTCGTAGCAGGGGGCCGAGAAACGCATGGTGGCGGAGCCCTTTTGCAACCAATCCTCGCCGAGGGCCTCGAGGATCGGAGCGCACGCGTAGGCGTAGATGGTCACTCCCGGTACCAGGCCGCCCTCGAAGCCGTATTTCCGCGCGACCTCGTCAGCGTGAATGCGGTTTTCGCTATCGGTCGATGGATTGCGGGCGACGACCCGGTGCTCGAAGACCTCGGCCATCCCGATCGCGGCTCAGTTCATTGAAGCAGCTCAGGGTGACGGGCTGCGACCATGCGCTGGAGCCCATCTCGCAGATCGACCTTGGTGGAGCCGACGAGCTTCTGCAAGCGGGAGGTGTCCACGGTGACGCTCTCCAGGGTCTGGTCCGTGGCGACCGTCTCCAGCTCGAGCCCGGTGATCTCGCCGAGGAGGGCGCACCACTCCTCGATGGTGGCCGGTTCGCCGCCCCAGTTGACGACAGTGGGGGGGACCGATGCTATGGCGAGCAGGCCGGGGATCTGCGCAATGATGTCGTCCTCGTGGATCGGGTTGTAGCGGCTCGGGGCGTCGGTATGGACCGGCACCGGCATGCCGCCGAGCTTCATGTCGAGGTGTATGGCGGGCCAGCCGCCGTTGTCGCCGTAGGGAACGCAGAGGCGGGCGATCGTGGTCGGAAGGTTCCACCTGCGGGCACCGTAGCGGGCCATCGCCTCCGCCGCGATCTTGGTGATGCTGTAGGTCTGCATGAACGGGATGAACGCTTCGTAGACGCGGTGATTGTCGCCCAAGGGATCCTCCTCCGTGAAGGCATGATGGCCGTTGGGCTGGTACACGGCAGTGGAGGAGCAGTGCAGGAATGCCGTTGCGTTGCGAGAGTGTTCCATCAGGAAGCCGAGGCTGGCCGCGTTGCCGTCCATGTCGCCGTCCCACGTCCCGGCCTTCGACACCCCGAAATTGAGGATGTAGGTGAAGTCGTCGGGGAGCGACGAGAAGTCCCCGTTGACAAGGTCCACGACCTCGCAGCGCACCCCGGCGCCCTCGAGCTGATCGCGCGCCGCCCGATCGTTGAAGCGGGCGATGGCCCAGACTTCGTTGTCGGCAGCCAGTGCCTTAGCTACCGGGAACCCCACCTGGCCGGTCGGCCCGGTGACAAGGAACTTGGCGCCGCTCATGTTCAGTCCTCCGCTCGGTACATCGCCGCCCAGGACCCACGCCCGGGCACTTGGTGAGGTTAGCTCCAAGCACGCCGAGGCGAAGTCTGAGCAGACGGGCCTGGTTCAGCGGGCCAGCGGAGTGTAGAAGACCAGGCCGTTACCCTTGTGGTCGTAGACCACGGCCCGGCGTTCATGGGCGTCGTTGTACGGTCCTTTCACGATGCCACCGCCGTTGGCCTCAATCGCCTCCGCGGCGGCGTCGACGTCGGTGGTCTTGATACCGACCACGACCTGCCCGGGTATGGGGTGGTCCACGGCGGTCGCCAGCGCCAGCGTGACCGACCCACCGTCGAGGGCGGCGAAGTGGGAGCCGTCGCGAAACTTCAGGGCCATGCCGAGGGTCTCGGTGTAGAACCTGATCGATTCCTCGAGGTCGTCGGTCGACAAGACGACCATCCGCACGTCGTATTCACTCAACGGTGCCTCCCCTGGGTCGGGTCCGATCCTAGGGGATTCGGTCTGTGTTCACTGCCGAGGACGGAAGCGGCGGGTCGCGATCGGGGTCCTCCCCTCTTGGCTTCAGAAGCTCAGACGATTCGGACTGGTCGGGCCTTTTCTGGCAAGCAGCCAGGCCCGGCCTTCCCTTTCTCCGTCCGCGATGGCGGACAGTTCTGCGAACGCGGCCTTCAACTCGCCGGCGCCGGCTCGGAAGGGTCCCGGCTCGCCACCCACCTGGCTGAGCACGGCTATGGCGAGAAGACCCCCGCCTTTCAGGCGCTCGATGATCGGCCGGTAGAGGCGCCGGTCCCGGAACATGTGGCAGAGCACCACGTCGGCGGGTGGGGTGGAGGGCAGCCCCAGGTCGAGGTCCGCCAGCTGGAACCGACACCGGCCGCCGACTCCGAGGCCGGCCGCGAGGTGGCGAGCGCGGTCGAGGGCAACAGCTGAGATGTCGACTCCGCATACCTTCAGTCCGCGACGGGCGAGCCACACGGATGTACCCCCGCGGCCGCACGCCAGGTCGAGGGCGAATCCCACCGTCGGGAACATGTCCTCGTACTGAGCGAACAGGGCCGGAATCCCGGCATCGTCCTGATCGCTCGAGGTGCCGCTGGCCGAGTGCCTCGCATCCCAGCGGAGTCGATCCTCCTCGGTCACCAGCTCACCATATGGGCGTCAGCGCGGCCACCTCAGCCAGGTGGGGCTCAGTCGCGGAAGAGAGCTTCGGCCTGGGCCGTGTCCTCGGTGCCCCGGTAGTAGGCGATCTTGCCGTCCCGGAATACGAACCAGTGATGCAGGTTCATCTCCGCAATACGACCGTTGGCGATACTCCACAGGGGTGATCTCAAGGGGCGACGGCGGTGATGTCGGTCATGCCGGTCGGGTTGTGCCGGCCGATGGTGCCGTGCTCGAAGATCCCGTAGCCGGTTTGGCCATCGCAGGTTGCCCGCGCCAGGTGGTCGATCCCGCCCCAGGGGACCTTGGCCTGCACGGTCGGGTCGGTGTAGTCGAAGGTCACGATTCGCCGCCAGCTCTCACCCATCCACCGCCCGTGGTTCCACTCGGGATCGCTGCCGTACCCGCAGCCCAGGTGGAGGGGGATGCCGGTGAGGCAGGCGATGTCGATGTCGAGCGGCTTCCGATCGACCGTCTTCAGGTGCAGGCTGGCTCCCTCCGGGTAGCGGGTCCCGTGGCGGTAGCGAATGTCGATCTCGGGCCAGCCCAGCTGTTCGACCTTGCGACCGGTGGCGGCCGGCCAGAACCGGACGGCGTAGTTGATCGTGCGGAACCCATCGGGGTCCTCCTCAACCATGAAGTGGACGCCGAAATCCTCGAACTCGAGCGGGACCCAGATCCACCAGATCCCCGGCTCGGTGTCCGAGGGGCGACCGGCAGGGTCGGCCTCGCCCACCGGACGTATGCCCCACGACCGGTCGCGTGTAGCTGTCCACCGTTGCGGCGTCACCGCGATCGTCTGGCCGGCTACCCGTAGCTCGCCCTCCCAGGTCCCAATCTGGGCGAACCGGCAGCCGTCCAGCAGCACCTTCCCCGTCGGGCCCGTGTACTTGATGTGCTGAGGCTCGCGCTGGGGGTCGTACTCGGATACGAACCACAGGTCGAACCCGAGGTCGTCGTCTTCGCTTGTCAGGTGCAGGCGTCTGAACGGCTCAACCACTTCGAGCCGGTACGGCCCGACTTCCTGCTTGAGTTTGTCGGTCGGCCGAATCCCTGAGGTCTGCAAGGACCATTGTCGGTCGCCTTGGCGCACAGACATGAAGGCATCGATGATTCCGGCGTTCGGGTACACACCGAGACCGGTGATGAAAAAGGTCTCAGCGTCATGATCCTGGCCCTGGTAGATGCAGCGGTCATAGACGTTGCGATCGCTGGTGGCGACGTAGGCCATCGACATCGGAACCTGGTGGATCGGGTGCTCGTCGAGCGGGTCGAGCAGCATCGGGTACCTCCTCGCGGTCGAGCCAACACTAGTGAAGGGTTCCGGGGTGGCTTGGATGAGGGGTCAACGCGCGTCTATCTCGAGGGGACCCGGCATTCGGAGCCCCGCCCTTGGTGGGCCCTGGACGGAGCAGCCCGGCGCCCGCTTGGCATCTGACTGATACCGGGCCCAGCCAGGGCAGACTGCTCGGGTGGACTCTGCAGACCCGGGGGGCCTCACCGGCGACGACGGCCATGACGTCCATCACCGATCTGGACCTCTCCGGAAGGTCACTGAAGGCGCCATCAGCGTGCGATCCTGGGTCCGGCGTCAGCCTGGGGGAGCGGCCGCGTGGCGGATCGTCATCGCAGTGTTGGGGTTCATCGTCATCGTCGTCGGGATCATCCTGCTGGTCGTCCCCGGGCCGGGATGGGTGACGATCTTCCTCGGGCTGGGTATCTGGGCGACCGAGTTCAACTGGGCCCGCAACCTGCTGAAGGTTGTTCGCCGCCAGGTCGGAACCTGGACCAAGTGGGTAGGCCGCCAACCTCGGTGGGTCTCGTTCAGCGTCGGGGCGGCAGGTCTGGTCCTGGTCGCCGTGGTCGTGTGGACCGTCAGCACCTGAGCACCTCCCGATATTCACTCCACCGGCATCAAGGTGGGCCATCTGATAGGCGCAGGGGTTACAGGGAGTCGGCGAAGCCTTTCAGGTCCCGGATGCTGGCCGCGTGGGCCTCCGGGAGGGCCGCGGCGAAGATCAGGTCGCCGGCGTGGCACGTGCCGTTGACGGTGCGCGCCGTCACCGGCACCCCGGCAGCCGCCAGCCGTCGGTAGTAGGCCAGGCCCTCGTCGCGCAGCGGGTCGAGCTCGTTGACCGAGATGACGTGGGGTGGCATGCCCCGCAGATCCTCGACGGTGGCCGCGAACGGCCAGCACTCGGGATCATGATCATGCGCCCCAGCTGGATCGTAGAGCCGGGCCATGGTGGCCATGCCGGCGCAGCCGATGAAGTAGTCGTCGTTCTCGCGCAACGACGGCAGATCGGCCGGTGGAGAGGCCCACAGGCCGAAGATGTACGGGCATTGCGCGTACACGCCGTCGATGGCGTCGAGCCAGCCCTCCCGGCGGGCCCGGTGAGTCGTCGCCAAGGTCAGGTTGCCGCCACCCGACTCGCCCGATACCACCAGGGGCCCGACGCCGAGCTCGTCGCGGTGGGAGTGCACCCAGCGCACCGCGGCGACGCAGTCGTCGAGACCGGCCGGGAACGGGTGGGGGCCCAGTTTGCCGCCGGCGTTGCGGAACTCGACCCCCACCACAACCATGCCGGTGGCCGCCAGCTCGTCGCGTAAACGCGCGTAGAGGAGATCGGCGGCCGAGAGGAATGTCATGCCTCCACCGTGAATGTGCACCAGGCCCGGCATGCGAGAGCGTCTCTCAATCGGGCGGTGGATGAACAGGGTGACCTCGTTGCCGCCACCGCCCAATATGACCTGCGTCTCATTTGTCACCCCCTCCACGGGGGGCAGCCCGTCGAGCAGGGCGGCAAAGCCAGCGGCGGCTCCCTCCTCCACCGCCATGCTCAGCTCGAGGATCTGCTCGAGGGGGGCGTCCGCGGCAATGGGCCATGGCGGCGCAGGCTGATCCATGCCCAGCGGCCGCATGGCCGCGAGCATCCTCGGATCCGAGCGCGGGTCACTGGCCAGCGACATGGCCGGGTCGCCGAGGCGACCGGGTAGCACGACCTGTGCGGCGGGCGGTGTCTGGTCGGACATGGTTCCTCCCCTCCCCGGCCGCTATCGCGACCAAAGCATAACGGGCGGTGCTTCCGGATGAGCAGGGGGAAGTGGTAGGCCGGAGCGGTCCGGCTGGGATGGCCTGCCGGGATGGTGCGACGAACGGCAGCCTCCGGCTGTGGTCACTTCTCTAGCGTCGCAATAACCGACAAGGCGCAGGCGTCTGCCGAGGTGTCGCTCGTGTCCACCGCGATGTCGTAGCTGACGCCGGCGTGCACTCGTTCGGACTGGTATCTCGCCAGGCCTGTGGCCCGGTCCCCTCGTTGGAGCTCGCGAGCCTCTGCGATTTCGGAGTCGCAGCGCACACCGACCCACAACACGTCCAATCCCTGAAGCGCCTTCTGCAGGCTGGCCTGCGAGTCCCCACCGTCCAGGAATACCTCATCAACGATGACGCTCGCACCGGCGCGGGCGATCGCGGCCAAACCTTCGTACCAAGATGCCTGGGCCATGCGAAAGGCGGGCGCGACAGCAATCGAGCCGTCAGGCTTGAACTCCAAGGTGCCCGCCGTCGTGGTGTCGCTCGGGCCATGGGACAGGGCACGAATCAGGTCATCGATTCCGAGCCTCAGCCACACTCCGGCGAGACGGGTCTGCAGGCAGACGGCGATTGAAGATTTTCCCGAGCTCGAACCGCCGTTCAAGACGATCACGTCGACTCGCACCCAGGGGACGGTATCGCGCTTCACAATTTCCTCCGGGCTATCCCACGGGTCATCGCGGAGGGGGGACCGTAGGCTGCAGGCAATGGCCTGTCCCGTGCTCGTCATCAGCGGCTGCTCGGCGGTGGGGAAATCGACCGTCAGCCACCTGCTGACGGAACTACTGCACCCCGGCGTCCACCTGCCGGTAGACGTCATGCTCCGGCTCTTCGATGACCCCTTCCCTGATGCGTCGGAGCCCGACGGCGCCCACCGGTACAGGGTGGTGGGAGCGGCCGCGGCGGCCGCGGCCGCTCGAATTCGCCCTGGGGGGTTACACCGTGATCCTCGACAGCCCGATCTTCCCCGAAGGGGCGGAAGGCGTGGCCAAGATCTGCGGGCGCCATGGCCTAGAAGTTCACTACGCGGTACTGCGAGCAGACCTGGGTACCTGCCTGGAGCGGTCTCAGCGCCGGGACCCCGCCGGGCCTCCCGACGTCGACGATTTCCGCTTACTGCACGCCCGCTTCGTCGACCTCGACCGGCACGAGGGCCATGTCATCGATGCCTCGGGACCTCCTGAGCAGGTGAGGGAGGCCGTCCTGACCGGGTTCAGGTCTGGTCGCCTCGCGCTCGGCGGGGCGGCGCCGGTTTCACCTCGGTGACGGTTAGGGCGAGCGACCCGCCGCGGCCGCGGCGATCTGGGGTTCCGGATCGGCCAGGGCTGAGCGGCTAGGTTCATCGAATGGGGTACGACGTTGTAGTCGTCGGGGGTGGTTCGGCGGGTTGTGTTCTTGCCACGCGATTGAGCGAGGACACCGGTCGTAGGGTGATGCTTGTTGAGGCGGGCCCTGATTGCCCGGACCTGCGTGGACTGCCGGGTGATGTTCTTGACGCGTCGGAGCCGACTGTTGGTCACGACTGGGGGTATACCGCGGACGCGGATCTGGACCGGGGGATTGCGGTGCCTCGAGCTCGGATCATGGGTGGGTGCTCGGCTACGAACGCGTGTTTCGCGTTGCGGGGGGCGCCACAGGTTTATGACGGGTGGTGGGCGGCGCCGGGGAATGGGGGATGGAGTTTCGCCGAAGTCCTTGAGGACTTTCGTCGCTTGGAGCGCGACGAGGACTTCGACGATCACTGGCACGGTTCGGACGGTTTGATCCCCATTCGCCGGCACCCGCGGGAGGAGCTGAACGCGGTCCAGGCCGCGTTCTTGCATGGCGCGGTCGCCTCGGGTCATCGCTATGTCGAGGACCACAACCGGCCGGGGGCAGTCGGTGCGGGACCGACACCTCGCAACGCCCGCGATGGTGTGCGCATGAGTACCGCGCTCACCTACCTGGCCTCGGCGCGGTCGCGGCCGAACCTCACCATCTGTTCAGACACCGTGGTGGCACACGTCGAGTGCTCGGGGATGCGTGCGACGGGGGTCCGCCTTTTGGACGGAACTCTCATCGAAGCGGGCCGCGTGGTGCTCGCAGCAGGGACTTACGCCAGCCCCCTGATCCTGGCCCGGTCGGGCATCGGTCCCGCCGACCAGCTGCGAGCGCTGGACATCACGCCAGTTGTGGACCTGCCCGGTGTCGGGTCGAACCTGGTTGACCACCCACTGGTTTCTATCGATCTGCCGACTCGACCTTCTCGCGGCCTGAGCCGCTTCCAGGTCCACGTCACGCTTCATTCCGGGTCAGTGGATGTGGCTGCACCCGCCGATTTGCTGATCTTCGCGGCCGGACCCTTCGAGGTCGGGGCAGACCAAAGCGCCAGCGGCGCGGTGTTCGGAATCGTATCTGGACTCATGGCACCCCGCTCCCGGGGCTGGGTGCGCTTGGCCTCGAACAAGCCCAGCGACTCACCCCGAATCCATCTCGCTCACCTCAGCGATGCCGTCGATCTAGAGCGCATGCTCGACGCCGTAACCGAGGCGAGGCGAATCGCCCTCAGCGAACCGGTCGCGGCGATCACCACTGGAGTAGAGCTCTCTCCCGGGCCGGCCACCCCGACCGATGACCGCGATGCACTCGCAGCGTGGGTTCACAGCGCCGTCTCCACCTTCCATCACCCCGTGGGCACCTGCGCCATGGGCCCCGATCCCACCCTGGGTGCGGTCACCGATTGGCGCGGCTCGGTATATGGGATCGACGCCCTCACCGTTGCGGATGCGTCGATCATGCCAACGATCCCAACTGCGACCACCAACCTGCCCACGATCATGCTCGCAGAGCACATCGCGCGTGACCTGCAAAGCACCTAGATGTTCTACCTGCTGGCGGTCCTGGGAGTCATTGCCGGGGCGGCCAAACGCTGCAGGATAGACGGAGGACCCGAAATGATTGACCACGTCTACATCTCTGTCACCGACGTCGAGAAGTCCTTGGCCTTCTACGCCGGGGCTTTAAAGCCGCTCGGCTGGAGTTTGTTCGGCAACTACGACGCTACGTCTGGCCCCGAGGGTGTGCCCGACCTCTACGGTCTGGGCGATAGCGCGTACGTTTCCGGTACGGGACTTGGTTCAAGCATCTGGCTCCGTCCGCGTAAGCCTGGAGAGACCGGCCTCTACCTGGGCATCGTGTGCGACAGCAACGAAGCTGTGGATGCTGCGTACGCCGCCGCCATCAAAGCAGGTGGCACCGACGAAGGTGAGCCCGCGGACCGGACCTACTTCGCGCCCGGCTACTACGCGGCCAACGTCGCTGACTTTGACGGCAACCGCCTGGAGTTCGTGCACAAGGCTTGGAACCCGAGCGCGCTAGCGGGGGGCTGAAGTCTACGAGGCGGCCAGCACGGCGCGACTACCCTTTGGTAAGGGAGCACAGAACAGGCTTCCGATGGCTGGCTGGTACCGGCCCGACCCGACACCCTGTAGACATCCAGCCGCGCCACCTCAGATTGCCGGGTTCTACACTGGTTGGAGCCGGCCTGATCGGAGGAAGATGCCCCATTCCCTCGACTTTGACCATTTCCACCGCGAGACGGTCCCATCGCTCATCCGTGTGAACGGCCCTCTAGCCGCCCAGGCCGCCAGCAGCGCTAACCGCCCGCTGGCGTTCCGGCTCCCCGACGGACGCGCTTGGACCTACAGCGTCGTCGACCACGGCGTAGAGGTAGTGCCCGGTGACGATGAGGCTGAGACAGTTGTTGCGCTCAGCGAGGGGGCCTGGCGCGACTTCGTAAATGAAGCCCGCACCTGCTTCGGGCTCCTCTACGCCGGTCTGGTCTCCTTCTCGCGGGGGGACTTCGAGGAGTTGGACGGTTGGGAGCCGGTCCTGCGTGCCCTTTTCGACGGCCGGCCGCCCTACGACCCGGACACCCTCGAGGACCTCGACTTGGCCCGGTCCTTCCGGCCCGACGAATGGGACGAGGCGGGCGAATTCCTGCGACGCGCCGGATTCGTGCATATCCGTGGCGTGTTCGATGAGGCCGAGGTCGAGGTGGTCCGGGCCGAGGCCGAAAGGATGCGAGCAGCCGCTCGTCCCACCGATGGCCGGTCGTGGTGGGCAAAGGACAGCACGGGTGCCGATGTCTGCTGCCGCCTCATCTATGCCACGTTGTCGTCGGAGGTTGTGGCTGACTTCGTCGACGATGGACGTTTCGGGCGCCTCGCCGCGCTGGGCGGCGCAGAGGTTCGACCTGCGCCCGACCGTCTCGACGGCGTCAGTGTGGTGGTGAAGAACCCGGCGATCGTGGAAGGCCTGTCTGATCTCCCGTGGCACCGCGACTGCGGTCTGGGGGGCCATCCTGTCCTCTGTCCCACTGTTCTCATCGGGGTTCAGTTGGATGCCGCCAACGCCGGCAGCGGTCAGCTCCGCTACCTGGCCGGCTCGCACCTGACGACCGGATCAGCGCCGGCGTCCGGCGACGAGTCCCTGCCGATCGTCGGAATCGATGCCGATCCAGGCGACGTCACCGTCCACTTTGGCCACGTCCTGCACGTCGCGCCGCCACCCGGGTCGGCTGGTCCCGGGCGGAGGACCATGTACGTGAGCTACTCCAACCCCGATGTATTTGACGTTGTCCCCGCCGGGCAGGGTTACAACGATGTGCTCTTCACGGGCCTCGAAGACGGCCACGTCCAGTCACCCCGGAGCCTCCTCGGCGCCGGCTGATCGATAGGCACGGCCCATCCGATGTCTGGCATCAGACCCCTCTAGTCGGCGCCGGTCGTCTCGTAATCCTCGACTCGGGCCCGCATCAGCGCCTTCAGAAGGTCCGTCGGCAACTCCCGGTCGTAGGGCAGCTTGATGAAGCCCTCACCGGCCTCGTAGCCGGCCGCCTCGACCTCGGCCTTCTGGGTGGCGAAGAACGGGGGCGAGAACCGCAGCGAGCAGTGGTTCTTGAAGTTTTGAAGCATCCAGAGGTTCGTGTTCTCGCCCCGGACGTAGCACGGCAGGTTCCACTTGAGTTCCTCTCGCGCCTTCGGGTCGACATTGTGGCTCAGGGTCCTGAGTGCCTCGAGATGTGGCCGTTGGATGTCATTCAGGTGGGCGAAATAATCGTCGACGCTCGCCCGCTTCGGCATCGGCATGCCCTAACCGTACCCACCTTCAGCGCCCGGTCGCAGCCGACGGGTCGCGGACCCCGATCAGGCCTCGGCCGCCGCGATCATGTTGCCGGCGCCGTTCCTGGCCAGGACGTCCTCGTAGGCCTCCACGGGCTCGGGAACCGTCCTGACCATGCCTGGAAGCAGTAGCGCCAAGCCCGCCCCGACGACCAGCGCCGCGGCAGCAATGGCGAAGGCCCGGTCGTAACCGTTGGTGAGAGCGGCAAGGCGGCCCACGCCGGCGCCGTGTCTCCGCGCCGCGCTGGCGGCCACGGTGGCCATGGCAGCCAGACCGACCGCCCCGCCGACCTGGCGGGAGGTGTTGACCAGGCCGGATGCCAGCCCGGCCTCGTGGGGCGGAACGCCGGTCGTGGCGGCCATGGTCATCGGAACGAAGGACAGGCCGAGCCCGACGCCAACCATCAACACTGGTCCGAACACGTGGGCGAAGTAGCCGGCGTGCGCCGACACGGTACTCATCCAGGCCAGCCCGGCGGCGCCCAGCAATAGCCCTATCACGAGCTGGCGCCTGGGTCCGATCCGCGCCACCAACCGAGCGGCGGTGAGGGCACCCGCCAAGGTCGCCAGGCCGGCCGGCAGGAAGGCCAACCCCGCCTTGAGCGGGCTGTAGCCGTTGATCTGCTGGAGGTAGAGGGAGAGGAAGAAGTACATGCCGAACAGGGCCGCCCCAACGGTCACTGCTATGCCGTTGGCGGCCGAGAGGCTCTTCATCTTGAAGATGGACAGCGGCACGACCGGGTGGGCCGCTCGGGACTCGATGAAGACGAAGGCGAGTAAGAGGATCCCGCCCGCGATCAGCGTCGTCACCGTCTGGACCGAGCCCCAAGAGTGGGTGTCGGTGCTCACGATCCCGTAGACCAGGATGGAGAGGCCGGCGGTCATGGTGAGGGCGCCAGGCAGGTCGAGGGAACGATGCACGCTGTCGAGGCGGGACTCACTGAGCGCCAGCCAGGCGCCGGCCAGCAAGACAATTCCGATGGGCACGTTGACGAACAGCACCCAGCGCCAGTTCAGCAGATCGGTCAGGACGCCACCGGCAAGTACTCCGATGGCCGCTCCGCTGGCGGCGGTCGCCGACCAGGCACCCAGCGCCCGGCGCCGCTCGGCCGGCTCGAAGAACCGGGTGGTCAACAGGCTGAGCGTGGAGGGGGCCAGGATGGCAGCGCCGACACCCTGGGCCGCCCGGGCCGCGATGAGCCAGGTGCCGCTCTGGGCCAGGCCGCCGATCAGGCTGCACAAAGTGAAAAGGCCGAGCCCGAGCATGAATACCCGCCGGCGACCGAACAGGTCCCCCGCCCGACCCCCCACCATGAGAAGCCCGGCGAAGGTGAGCGTGTAGGCGTTGACGACCCACTGCTGCCCGGTCACCGACAGACCCAGGTCCTGGCGCATTTGCGGCAGGGCCACGTTGACGATGGCCACGTCCAGGACCACCATGAACTGCGCCATACAGCAGATGGCGAGGATGGCCCAGCCTGGCATCCACGCTGGAACCTGGCGGCCGACGCTTCCTTGCGCTGCGGTCATCATTTTCCTCCGTGGACTCTGGACAACCTATGAACGTTAAAATTCTTAACGTTCAAGCTACCCGGCGTGTTCCAGAAAGTCAACATCCGCCCGGACAGATTTTTCAACGTTGAGAGAAGTAGGCTTGTTCCCGTGAAAGTCCACCCGACGCGGGATCTGGCCGAGGAGATCGCCGATTACTGGTGCCGGGAGAACCCTGACATCGACCCCGTGACCAAGATGCTGGCCATCCGGCTGCGGCGGGCGGCGCAGCACCTCGAACGGGAGCTGCGGCGCGAACTCGACGCCTACGAGACCGACATCGCCGAGTTCGAGGTCCTGATGACGCTGCGGCGGGCCGACGGCTGCTCGAGCAGCGCCGGAGCCTTGGCCAAGGAGTGGCAGGTCACGTCCGGGGCCATAACCAACCGCATCGGCCGCCTCGAAGCACGCGGCTGGGTGCGCCGGGACTTCGACCCTGCCGACCGCCGCCAGGTGCTGGTGACCCTTACCGACGAGGGGCTGCGACGTATCGACCACCTCCTGGCCATCAAGACCGAGACCGAGCAACGCGTCTTCGGCACCATCGACCGGGCGACGATCAACCGGCTCTCGGCCGACCTGCGCACCCTGCTGCTGGCCCTCGAGCCGATCGAGAGCGAGGAAGGCAGCCCGGCGACGACGGCCAAGAGCGCGAAGCACTGAACGGCCAACTGTTGAAGCCGACGTTCAGAACCACACTGGTATCGCGGTCGATGACCTTGAGGATCAAATAGCGTCATCCATTTCGAGATCCAGCACGGTCCGACCGCGAGGGGAAATCCTGTAACCGACCTCGAGGCTTTCGGTCAGGCCGAGAGCCTTCAGGCGCCTCACCCGCTGTTTGAAGACAAGCCGCTCCACCCCGGCTCGCCCAGCCAATTCTGTGCTCACCTTGCCAGGCGATTCCTCTATGAGCCGGAGGTATGGCACCGCCCAGTCGTTGCGCTTCAACATGTTGGCAATGGATTTCTGCTCCGGTGGAGTCAGTTCGGCGCGCTGCCGCAAGGCGACGCGAGGATCGTCGCCTATGCGATGGAAGCGGATGCGGTACAGCTGGCCGCCGCCCCGAATGTTGGCGAACAGCTCCTTTCGACTCTCGTAGCCGGCCCGCCGTGCTGATTCGTCGTCAACTTGAGCGTCGTCTATCGCCTCGACCGAGTCGATGGCGAGCAGGCCGCCGGAGCTCACGAGGGTGCCTCCGGTCTTGACGGACGGACGCTTCCACCGCCGGTAGGCGACGGTCAGGGAGCCGTCCCGTAAACCAGCCCAGAATCGTTCCTTGAAGAGCACCGTCCGAGTCTGCCAGGCCAACCGGTAACGATCAGCCTCCCGCGCTCGGTGGGCTGATCCGCCGGATGGTGTCGAGTACCGTCGCCTCTTGATGGCTGAGCACACCACGAACGGGGCTCGTTGCGACGCTTGCGGGCTCGTGGGCTGGCCCCGACAGTGCCATCGTGAGGGATGCGGTGGCTTCGAGCACGTCCACCGGATCTACCTGGATCCGGCCGGATGGGACCAGCCGCCGGTCGACTGGCGATGCGACAAGTGCCTAGCGTCCGGTCACATCCCCGGCTCTCGCAGTAAGCCGGGCCGGAGCTAGTTGTGCGAAAGCCTCCTGAGTAAGGCAGCCAGGAAGCCGAACAGAGCACCCATGATCCCAATACTATTGCGGCTGTTGTCCTATCAGCCCGGTCCTTGGCGGCCCACGAGGTGGAAGGTGCGACTGAGCTGGCGGTAGGGGTCCCGCCGGCTGGCTTCGAGCTCGACTGCGGCAATTGTCGCCAGCTGCTTTGAATCGCCGGGGTCCAACTCGGCTCCGCTGAACTCCAGCCAGTCGACGA
Organism: uncultured Acidimicrobiaceae bacterium; assembly: GCA_963851245.1. Classification (GTDB taxonomy): domain Bacteria; phylum Actinomycetota; class Acidimicrobiia; order Acidimicrobiales; family Palsa-688; genus CAWKOH01. The sequence goes on from CAWKOH010000004.1 coordinate 99,478, forward strand.
ACAGCCATACCCCGTACCAACGCAGGGGCTGCACCCCGTTGCTCCGCAGGAGCTCGCTGAGCTCCTCCACCGTGTCGGCGCGAGTCAGCACTCCCAGCACCCCGACCTCGCTCCTGGCGTCAAAGGCCGCCAGAGCGTCATCCCACCGCCGCTCCAGGGCGGGGCGCACCGCCATCGCCCCGACGTTGCCAGCCATGATCGAGACGACGCCACCGGTCGCGGCGCAGCGGCAAAGCTGAGTGACCAACGGCTCGGGCTGGTCCAGGTACCCGAGGACGCCGTGACACAACACGGCGGCGAAGCGTTGACCGTTGACCGCCTCGCCGGCGTTCTCGCCATCGCCCTGCAGGAGCGTCACCCGCTTTTGGGTCTCACCCGGCAGCCGCTGGAGCCGCTGTTCAGCCTTGTCCAGCATCGCCGGCGACGGGTCGAGCAACGTCACGTCGTAACCGGCCTGAGCCAGCGGAAACGATTGGTGTCCCGCTCCGCCGCCGACATCGAACACAGTCGCTGGCGGCGGAGGCAAATGCTCGAGCAGTTGCTGGTGCAACACGTAGGTGCGCACCAGCCCCTTCACCGAGGCGTAAGCCTCGTCGGCGAACTGGTCGGCCAATCCGGCCCAGCTGTCATCGCCCACGCCACCAACGTACCGAGGATCCATAAGACGGACGCGTCGGTGAGGAGGCCCGCGGTCTACGGTGTGAGTCGACAACCTGCCGAAGGTGCCGACCGGCAAGATCATGTGCCGTCTGGTGGCGGCCCCTGAAGAAGCGAGCACGAAATGACGCAGACCGATCAAGTAGCCGAGCCCGTCGACGAAGCCCGGGCCGACAGCGCCGGGGCCCTGGACCTGGTGTTGACGGGGGCGGCGCTCAGCCAGTTCCGCCGCTTCCGGCCCGGCTGGGAGACGGTCCGCCTGGCCGCACGGCTGGGCCGGCGCCCCCGGAGGATGGCTCTGCGGGGGACCGATCTTCTGCGCGAGTACGGCCGCATCGCCGTGGGCGCCTCGGCCGTGGCGCCGCCGAAAGGGGACCGGCGCTTCGCCGACCCGGCGTGGAGGGCCAATCCGATGCTGCACCGCGTGCTCCAGGCCTACCTGGCCACCGCCCGGGCCACCGAGACGGCCGTGAGCGACGCCCACCTCGACTACCGCGACGACCTTCGTATCCGGTTCCTTGTCGACAACCTGATCGACGCCGCGGCCCCGAGCAACAACCCTTTCCTCAGCCCGGTGGCGTGGAAGTCCGCCATCGACACCGGCGGAGCCAGCGTCCTGCGCGGCGCGGCCCATCTGGCGAGGGACATGGCTGTCGCACCCCGTATACCCACCATGGTCGAGCCGTCGGCCTACGAAGTGGGCCGGGACCTGGCCTTGACACCCGGGGCCGTGATCCACCGCTCGGCCATGTTCGAGTTGATCCAGTACACACCCCAGACGGAGCAAGTCCGGACCGTGCCTCTGCTGATCGTTCCGCCCGTGATCAACAAGTACTACGCCATCGACCTGGCGCCCGGCCGCAGCCTCATCGAGTACCTGGTCTCGCAAGGCCAGCAAGTCTTCGTCATCTCGTGGCGCAACCCCGACGCCCGCCACCGGTCCTGGGGCGTCGATACCTACGGCCAGGCCATCCTCGACGCCCTCGATGCGGTGCTCGCGGTCGCAGGTGTAGAGCAGGCGCATGTCCTCGCGCTCTGCTCGGGTGGGATCATCGCCTCGATGCTCGCCGCCTACCTGGTCGAGACGGCCCGGATCGACAAGGTGGCGTCCCTGGGCCTGGCGGTCACAGTCCTGGACCAGTCCCGGGCCGGGACGGCCAGCGCCCTGATCGACAAGCGGGTCGCCCGGATGGCCGTCGCTTCGTCGGCGCGCCGGGGGTATCTCGACGGCCGGTCGCTCGCCGAGGTGTTCGCCTGGCTGCGACCCAACGATCTCGTCTGGAACTACTGGGTCAACAACTACCTCCAGGGCAAGCAACCTCCACCGTTCGACGTCCTCTACTGGAATGCCGACACCACCCGCATGGCCGCTCGCTTGCACCGTGACTTCATCGACCTGGCCATGCGCAACGCTCTGGTCGAGCCCGGGGCGGCCACGATGCTGGGGCAGCCCGTCGACCTGTCCAGGGTCGAGGTCGACTCTTACATAGTCGCCGGCGTGGCCGATCACCTTTGCCCGTGGCAGTCCTGTTATGAGAGCACCCAGCTGCTCGGGGGCAAATCCCGCTTCGTGCTGTCCACCTCGGGCCACATTGCGGCTCTGGTCAATCCACCCGGCAATCCGAAGGCGACCTTCCAAACCTCCGACGACAACGTCCCCGATGCGGACCAGTGGCTGAAGGCGGCTCGCTCCGAGACGGGCAGCTGGTGGCCCGACTATGCCGGCTGGCTGGGGGAGCGTTCAGGCAGGGAAAAGGTGGCGCCCGCCGCGCTCGGCATGTCCAGCTTCCCCCCTCTCGTGGCCGCGCCGGGAACCTATGTGTTCGACCGTTGAGGCCACCCGGGTCGTCAATGTCCACGGCCGGGATCTGCGCGTAAGGATCCGGCCCGGCGCCGGCGGGGGGGCGCCCTTGGTTCTGTGCTGCGGCATCGGCGTCGGCTTCGACGTGCTCCAGCCTTTCGTGGACGCTCTCGACCCGGCGCTCGAGGTGGTGCGCTTCGACGTGCCCGGAGTGGGGGGGTCGCCGGCGGCATCGGTCCCGTACGGTTTCGCCGGCAACGCCTGTCTGGCCGTGAAGATGCTCCGGTCCATGGGGTACTCCCATGCCGATGTGCTCGGGCTGTCCTGGGGTGGGGGGCTGGCCCAGCAGATGGCCTTCCAATATCCCCGCTTCGTCCGCCGCCTGGTGCTGGTCAGCACCGGTACCGGCTCGGTCATGGTCCCCGGACGGTTGGGAGTGCTGGCCAAGATGGCCACGCCCCGCCGTTTCAACGACCCGCTCTACGCCGCCTCGATCATCGGCGACATATACGGAGGCAGCGCCCGAACCCATCCCGATCGGGTCTTGCGGCTCCTGGGCGACGACATGCGCCCGGCATCCCGGATCGGCTACGTGCACCAGTTGCTCGCCGGCGTGGGCTGGACCAGCCTGCCCTGGCTGCCCTTCATCCGCCAGGAGACCTTGATCGTCGCCGGCGACGACGACCCGATCGTGCCGGCGATAAATGCCCGGATCATGCGCCGGCTGCTGCCGCACGCGGCCCTCCACATCTACCGCGGTGGGCACGTGGCGCTGGTGACCGACACGGAACAGATCGCGCCGGTCGTGGCCGAGTTCCTCCGGAGAGGTCCCCGCTAGCTGTTCGGTAGCTCCTTAGCGGACCAGGCGGAAGAAGGACTGGACCTGCTCGACGAATATCTCGGGCTGCTCGAACGCCGCGAAATGGCCGCCCCGGGCCGGCTCGTCCCACCAGCGGATGTCGGTGAAGTCCTTCTCGGTCCACCTCCGCGACGGCCGGATTATCTCTTTGGGAAAGATGGAGCAGCCCGAGGGCACCGTCACCTTTTGGCGCGGGCGCGACGTGTCGCTCTCCCAGTAGAGGCGAGCCGAAGACGCCCCCGTGGCGGGCAGCCAGTGAAGCATGACGTTGTCGAGGATCTCGTCGCGGGCGAGCACGTTGAGAGGGTCGCCGTCGCTGTCGGTCCAGGACCAGAACTTCTCGACGATCCACCCGCACTGCCCGGCCGGCGAATCGACCAGGCCGTAGCCGAGCGTCTGCGGCCGGGTGGACTGCTGCTTCCTGTAGCCGGAGTCATGATCGGCGTAGTGCTGCATGCTGGCCTGGAAGCCGCGCTCCTTGTCGGTGAGCTCTTCCGGGGCCGACGTGTCCGGCACCACCACGACCATGTTGAGGTGGATGCCGGCGATGTGGTCGGGATGGCGGCTGGCGAGGTTGCGGGTCACGCCCGCCCCCCAGTCACCGCCCTGAGCGCCGTAACGCCGGTAACCGAGCCGTTCCATCAGGGCCGCCCAGGCGTCCGCGATCCGCTCCACCCCCCAGCCGGGCCGGCTCGGTTTGTCGCTGAATCCGTATCCGGGAAGGGAAGGGCACACGACGTGAAAGGCGTCGTCCGCGTTGCCGCCGTACTTCACCGGATCGCTCAAAGGCCCGATGACCTTGTGGAACTCCACGATCGAGCCGGGCCATCCGTGGGTGATGACCAACGGCAGCGCATCCTCGACGGGCGAGCGGGCATGGACGAAATGGATGCCCAGTCCGTCGATCTCGGTGCGGAACTGCGGAAACGTGTTGAGGTAGGCCTCCTGTCTGCGCCAGTCGTACTCCGCCGCCCAGTACCGGCACAGATCCTGCAGGTAGGACAACGGTACCCCCTGCGACCAGTCTTCGACCGTTTCCCGCTCCGGCCATCGGGTCCGGTCCAGCCTGTCCTGCAAGTCGCGGAGAGCGGCATCAGGGATGTCGATCTGGAAAGGCTCGATCTTGGGAGTCACGATTCGACCGTACACCGACACTGCGTGTGAAGAAATCGACGCGAAGCGCAAATTTCTTCGCACGGACTCAGGAAACGCGCACGGACGGGCCGTCGGGCATCGCGTGAACCGGGCAACGCCGGCTCCAACCTTGTGCCTAAGTTGTGTCAGGCCATAATCACCACGGAGGCATCGTGGCCCTCTACTAGCGAAGGCGGGCCCCGCCGGCGCCGTGCACCAGGTGATCAGGTCAGGGCCAAGAGGAAGTCCTCCCCGCTGGATGACCGGAGCCCCTGGATCCTTCCTTCGAAGTACCGGTCCGCCACCTCCTTGGCCGGCACGTGCGTCGCCTCTCGAAAGCCGGCTTGGTGGGCGAGAGCAAGTATCTCGTCGGGGCGGTAGAAGCTGAGCCAGGGCGTGCCGGAACGCTGGGCGCCCTCCGCGGCCATCTGGACGCCGGCACGGTCGTCGTCTTCGAGCATGTCGAAGGGGACCATGAACGTCATCGCCAGCGTCGAACCGGCGGCCAGCCCGGCGATGTGCCGCAAGATCTCGGTGATCGCGTCCTTGGTCAGGTACATCGACACGCCCGTGCAGGCCACGACCGCCGGATGTTCGGGGTCGAAGCCCGCGCCGATCAGTTCGTCCCACCAGGACGCGCCGCGCTCGAAGTCGACGGGGACGAAGCGGAGCCACCCGGGGATGCCGTAGCCGAGGGTCATCAGGCGCTCGCGCTTCCACGACTGGGGGCCGGGCTGGTCGATCTCGAACACGCCCAGCTGTGCGGCCAGGTCGAGACGGCGCTGGGCGAACGTGTCGAGACCGGCGCCTAGCAGCACGTACTGGGCCACCCCCTTCGCGGCCTGCTCGGCCACGAGGTCCTCGACGAAGCGGGCTCTGGCGACGATCGCCACCCGGAAGGGGCGCGTCCCTTCGGGATGCATATCTGGACGCGACCGCCAGCCCTCATCCGGCGCGACCAGTTCGAGGCCGACCCCGTCCTCAAGCACGTGCGGCGGGGGATCGACCTCGAGATGCAGCGCCCGCCAGAGGGCGACGCGGACCGCGGTGCTCTCGGGCTCAGCCACGCCCCGGGGCCTGCAGGCTCCACAGCCGCCCGTCGGGGTCGCGCACGACCATCTCCTTTGTGCCCCAGTGAGTGTCATCGAACGGCGACACGACCTCGACGACCGGATCGGCACGGAACTCCTCGGCGTCGGCCACCTTGAAGACGACCCGCACATCCGGGTCGCGCTCCTCGGGGACCTCGGCGATGAAGATATAGGGGCCGTCGCCGTTGCGTAGCTGGCCGGAGGCGTGATCGGTCTCGAACTCGAGCTGATAGCCCAGCGCCTGGAAGAACTTCGCCGCCTTCCCCCAGTTGTGGGTCTCCAGGAACAGGGCCTCGATGCCGTCGGTGCTCATGCTCAGGTCTCCTTTGTCGACGGTGGGCGTGGTTGCTCGTGGGTGTCGTCCAGGAAGGCGCGAAGCGCCTCCGTCACGAGGGCCGACAGGGAGCTCTCGTGCTCGACGGCGTGGAGCTTGACTCGCTTGATCAGCGAGACCGGGAGGTAGACGTTGAACTGCTTGACCTCCTCGTCACCCACGGTCAACACACTAGCATACTAGCAAGCTAGTAGAACCGGCGGGCGCCTCCCGGACCACAGTCTTCGCTCTCCCTCGGGCTGGGTTATACGGGCGTGGGCAGCTTTTCTGGAAATGGGGAGGTTGATAAGCATGGGGCCGACAATTCCGAACGTCCGGGTCTGACTGTCATCGCCGGCGACGCCCCCCTGCAGCGCTACGCCGCGAAGCGGGATTTCCGCCACACGGCCGAGCCGCCCGCCCGCCGCACCAAACAGAAGCGGGCCGAACCGCCGCGTTTCGTGGTGCAGAAGCAAAGCGCCATGGCCGCAGGCTGGGCAACCCCGCGCCGGGGGGTCCTGCTATCAAGGTCCCTGCTCGCGGCGGGCTCAGATGAACGGCAGTCCTGATTCGGCGCGGCCTGGATAGCCAGAGCAGCTAGTAAGTTGTGGAAGGCGTTTACAGGCTTTCCACGGAGCGGGTCCTGACGTGAGGTCCTTCAGCGGGATGACGATCCGGTGCACAGGCGGCGCCGGCGGCAAGCCGCCCGGGCGGCGGGCCGGCCTAATCGCGGTGGCGGTGCTGGCGCTGCTCGCAGCGGCGTGCTCGAGCGGGGGGCACCACGGGAGTGAGGCGAAGGCGGCGGGGAGCACCAGGGCTGCGGCTGCGGCCAAGGCCGCGGCGACCGGCCCGCAGGTGGAGATAACGCCCGCGGACGGCGCCGCCAATGTCGATCCGTCCGCGGGGATCACTGTCACAGCAGCCCGGGGCACGCTGACCAACGTCGCCGTACACACTGCCGGCGACGCCGTGTCTGGTTCACTCAGCCAGGGTGGCACGGTCTGGCACAGCCGATGGGCGCTCGACGTCTCGCAGACCTACACGGTGACAGCCACGGCCTCCAGGCCCGGCGGGGGCACCGTCAGTAGCACGAGCACGTTCAGCACGCTGACGCCGACCCGGACGTTCACAACGGAGATCCTCGAGGGATACGGTCAGTCCTACGGCGTCGGGATGCCGATCATCCTGTACTTCAGCCAACCAATCGCAGACAAGGCCGCTGTCGAGCAGGCGTTGCAAGTCGCCACGTCGAAGCCGGTGGTCGGGGCCTGGTACTGGGACGAGCCGTGCAACATGGCCGCCGCCTGCGCCTACTTCCGGCCCCGTGACTACTGGCCGGCCGGCACGGTTGTCAGCTTCACGGGCCACCTTAATGGCGTGCAGGGCGCCCCGGGCATGTACGGCACCCACACCTTGACCCAGACGTTCGACATCGGGGCGTCACTGGTGGCGGTGGGCAACACCGCGACCCACCAGACTCAGATCTACGAGAACGGCCACCTCCTCTACGACTGGCCGATCAGCTCCGGCCGGCCGGGCGACGACACTCCCGACGGCAGCTATCTGACCATCGAAAAGGATAACCCCGTGCAGATGGTTGGCCCCGGCTACAGCATCTCAGTGCCGTGGTCGGTGCGGTTCACGTTCAGTGGGGACTACTACCACGATGCTTACTGGTCAGTAGGGGAGCAGGGTTTCGAGAACGTCAGCCATGGGTGCATCAACCTGTCGCCCGCCGACGCCGAGACCTACTACAAGCTCGCCGTGCCGGGCGACCCCATCACCATCGTGGGCAGCCCGCAAGCCGGCACCTGGGACAACGGCTGGACCGAGTGGTTCCTCAGCTGGGCCCAGTACCTCCAGGGGAGCGCTCTTCACGAGGCGGTGGAAGCCGGGCCCGCCGGCAGCACGTTCGTCGCCCCTTCGTCAATCCCGCCCTCCGCTGCCGCCTCGCCCCTGCAGACCGCGCCGGCCAATAACTCGGTCGCCCAGTAGACCAGCCGGGTTCGTCTTGGAATGCGAGGCCTCCTCCCGAGATCGTCAGTCCGGGCCCGGGTGTCGGCCTCATCAACGCGGCCGGGTCAGGACCACACCTCGTGCGCAGTCTCGACGACCAGGCGCAGCTTGGCCACCTGTTCGTCGAAGGTCAGGACGTTGCCCTCCACGGTGGAGGAGAACCCGCACTGAGGGGACAGACAGAGCTGGTCGAGCGGGACGAAGCGCGATGCCTCGTCGATTCGGCGCTTCAGGTCGTCCTTTCGTTCCAGCTCACCCCGCTTGGTGGTGACCAGCCCGAGAACCACTGTTTTCCCCTTCGGTACGAAGCGAAGCGGCTCGAATCCCCCGGAGCGGGCGTCGTCGTACTCGAGGAAGAACCCGTCGACGTCGAGCTCGCTGAAGAGGGCTTCGGCCACGAAGTCGTAGCCGCCCTCGGCTACCCATGACGACCGGAAGTTCCCCCGGCAGGAATGGGTTGTGACTGCCATCGACGGCGGCCGGCCCGCCAGCGCCGCATTTATCTGCTTGATGTAGCGGAGGTGCTGGTGCTCGGCGTCGGCGCCCTGAGCGGCGATCATCTCCCGCTGGCGCGGGTCGTTCAGGTAGGCCAGGCTGGTGTCGTCGAGCTGCAGGTAGGTGCAACCCAGACCGGCGAGGGCGGCCACCTCGGCGGCGTAGGCGGCGGACAGGTCTGCCCAGAAACCCTCCTCATCCGGGTACACGGACGGGCTGATAGCCGCTCGGCCACCCCGGTAGTGCACCATGCTCGGCGAGGGGATTGTCAGCTTCGGAGTTACCGCGACCCCGGCTCCGGCGACCGTGTCGCGGAGGAAGCCGAAGGCGTCGGCGAATATCGGCTCGTCCAGCCGGATGCGGCTGTCGACCTGCAAAGCCGCCGGCGTGAACTCGATGGTGCCCTGGTCGTTTCGGAATTGAACTGTCAACGTGCCGTCCGAACGGCTAACGCCGCCCAGCTGATAGATGAAATCCATGTGCCATGAGGCCCGACGGAACTCGCCATCGGTGGCCGACGCGAGCCCGACTTCGCTCTGCATCTCCACCGCCTTGCGGATGGCCTCGTCCTCCTCCTCGCTCAGCCTCTCGTCGGTGATCGTTCCCGCCGCGTGCTGCTCCCGGACCGCCACCAGTTTGGGCGGTCGTAGCAGGCTACCCACGTGGTCTGCTCGGAACGGGGGACGGTCACGCCAGCTCATAGGTGTGACCTTAGGAGCTATGTTCCGATCAGTTGGACGGCACGGTAATCGGGGACGAGCGGAGGGACAAGTATGGCGATCGCGGATGTGAGCGACAGATCGATCGCTGATCTGATATCGCTGCAGGGACGGGTGGCCGTGGTCACCGGCGGCGCACGCGGGACCGGATTGGGGATCGTCCGCCGGCTCGCCGAAGCAGGGGCTGCGGTGGTGATCGGCGATGGTGACGAGCAGGCTGCCAGCGAAGCTGCTCAGACCTTGCGCCCCGCCGGTGGCGAGCTCCGGGGTATGAAGCTGGATGTCGACGACGAACTTTCCGTGACCGGGTTCGCCGAAAGGGTGGTGGGCGAACTGGGCCGGGTCGACCTGTGGGTCAACAACGCGGGCATATACCCGGGCACGCCGGTCCTCGACATGACCGCTGCCCAGTGGGATCAGGTTGTCGATTTCAACCTGAAGGGCGTTTTCCTGGGGGCCCGCGAAGCAGCCCGGCGGATGGTCTCGGCCGGCCACGGCGGCGTAATCGTCAATATCGCCTCCACGGCGAGTTTTCGCGCTTCTGGCTCAGGCGTAGCCCATTACGTGTCCTCCAAGTTCGGCGTGCGGGGACTGACCAAGGCGCTCGCGGTCGAGCTGGGCCCGTCCGGCATCAGGGTGCTGGGGGTGGCCCCGACCTTCACCGAGACGCCGGGTACCAGGGAGAGGCGGCCCGACCTCGACGACTCCGCCTACCGGGAGTTCATTCAGAGAGCGGGCGCGGCCAAGCCGCTGGGCCGAGTGGGCGTGCCCGATGACGTGGCCCGGGTGGTGCTGTTCTGTGCGAGCGACCTCTCCGCCTTCATGACCGGAAGCACTCTCGCCGTCGACGCTGGCGACCTGGCCCGGTAGGTATCCTGCCGTTCTCTGCGGCTCACCCACATGAGGTTTCGAAGGGACGGGAGCCGATCGTATTGTCGACTCCATGATTGCTCAGGGCCACAGCAGCGCTCTTCTCGTTATGGACGTTCAGCTGGGGGTGGTCGAGCGCTTTGCCGGCGATAGCGATCTGCTGGAGCGCCTCCGTCGTGCCATCGACGCGGCCAGAGCGGCTGAAGTACCGGTGATATTTGTGCGCGTCGCCTTCAGGGCCGGCCATCCCGAGATAAGTGCCCGCAATCGGACCTTTGCTGCCATTGCGTCACAGGCGGGCACCTCTTTTGATGAGGGCAGCGATGCCACCAACATCCACCCGGCCCTCGAGCCCCGCGTGGAAGAGGCTGTCGTGGTGAAGAAGCGGGTCAGCGCCTTTTCGGGCAGCGATCTCGAGGTCCTCTTGCGCTCGTTGGGTGTCAGCCATCTCGTGCTCAGCGGGATCGCCACCAGTGGGGTGGTGCTATCTACGCTGCGGGAGGCGGCTGACCGCGATTACGAGCTCACGGTGCTCTCCGACGCCTGCGCCGATGCCGACGAGGAGGTCCATAGAGTGCTCATCGGAAAGGTCTTCCCCAGGCAGGCGGAGGTGATCTCGGTCGACGATTGGCTCGGACGCCTGGCCGGCGCTTAGCCGTCCGGGCCGGGACGAGCGCGGCCGGACCGGCGCTGAGCCCTGGCCCCGGTGACACCGCGCCACCCGCCGTGGTCGATGGACCCGATTGTTCTGATCCCTGTGCCACGGCGAAGCGGAGTTGGCCGAGTGCCGGGTGCCTAATCCGGTCGTTGCGCTCGCCCAGCCGGACGACGGGAATCGGTACCTCGGTCGGCCAGCTGAGTCCATCGGCAGCGCCTCCATCGTCGGCGACTATGGAATGGGGGACAACTGAAGATGTTCGAGAGTCGCAGCCAGCTTAGCGATCGGGACAAACGTGTCGAACTGGCCGGCGCGTGACACGGAGTCGCCAGTGAAATACCAGTAGGTGTGGCCCAGTTCCTCGGACATCGCCCAGTACACGAAGGCCCAGGGGATCCGGCTTGGCTCGACTATGTCGACCACGACGAGCCCCTCAGGAGAAAACAATGCATTCGTAAAGGCCGCACCATGAGTAGATACAACCACCTTCGCTTCGGCGAATAACTCGACCTGCTCTCTGAAAGAAAGAGTCTCAGGAAGGCATGTCTCGAAACCGTACCGAGAAAGACACGCTTCGACCTCCGCTTCGTTTGCCAGCCTTCTCTGAGGCATCCGCCTTCGGCTGATAAAGATCCTCCGGTGCGGCGGCTGCCCGGCCACCCCTAATCCGTCAAAGATCCTATCTCTCAACCAATGGTCAGCGTCGGCGCGATGACTGCCGGAATTGCTCGTCGGCGGCGCGAAGTAAAGACGTTCGAGTTCCCATGTCTCATCGCCGGGAAAGTACGCGAGCTGATGCTCGTTTACGCCGAGAAGCCTGAGCGTTTCGAGTCTGAGCGGACTCGGGTTCGACGGTACGATGAATATCGTGTCCTCGGGGAGGTGTTGCATGACCCCGAAGAGTCTTTGGAGTGTGTCGTGCATCCAGTGGTAGTAATTGGCAGGGTCGCCGACCGCCCATTTCACCACGAGGGAGAAGTAAGTTCCCGGCTTTCTCACCCGGGCGCGGCGTCGACGCTGCCAATAAGCGGGGTCTTCCTCCAATAGAGTTCGGTTATAGATGGATTCCGCCGCGTAGCTCCCATCGGGAAGGACGACGACACCATTCTTCCCGGTGATGAGTGCGTCATCGATGGGTACGATGTACCGCCCGCGTTGTTTCACTTCGAGTCGAGTGAGGAACTCCGGGTCCACACTGGATTCAATCGTATGCGGCGGGTGTCGCTCGAAGCTCCGCGGTGCGAACACCGGGACGCTGGGGATGCCGTGATGGGAAGCCCATTCCCGTACGTCTTCTGTGACCGGCGGAGATGGCAGAAGGCGGAACCCTGCTCGGGCTACTCGCGTGCTCAAAGCTCTGTGTAACAACCGTTTCCCGTCTCCGACCTCGGCTTGATACCGCCATATGGCTCATCAGTGAATCCGCGAATCGGGTGAGTTTATCACTGGCCTGTTTTCCCTACATGGGCCCCCGTCCGGTAACCCATCGTCCCGATCGGAGTATCGTGACTCGCGCTCGTCTGACCTTCGGAGTGGCACTGCCGCTGATGAAGCATTCGGCGATCGGTCGCGGGATTCGGCATAGAGGCTCCGCGGCAGCCTAGATTCGAGCCGTGCCACCGGCTGGGACCTGAAGTCGTCGAGAGCATCGGCCGACCGCCCGAAATCGGTGCCCTCCTCTCCAGGAATTTCAGCTTAAGGGGGCCAAACCAGCGACCGATACATCGCCTGTGGCATGGCTGAGCTGGCGGCCTCAAACTCGGTGCCGGCGCGCTCGTCTACTAGCCCCCATTGCGGTCGCATGCCTCGCTCTTCCAGCCGTCTGGGCTCATTCAGCCCACGCCGCATCGGGCAGCGGTACTGCGGTTGGAGCCGACCGGATGATCATGTGGACAGGCGCGTCAGACCTCTATTCGATGAGCGACGCAGAGCTAAACGACTGGAAGCAGGACGGCGTGGGGGGTTTGGTGGGAAGCGTCGCTTGGCTAACCGGCATGGGCGGCAGCCAGGTGTTCACCGGTGACGGGACGGGTCCGGCCGGTGGTGTCGAATCCCAACTCGCCGGTTCGAACATCGTCGCTCGTGCCCACGCCCTCGGAATGAAACTGTACCTGGGATTCAACCTGGTCAACTACTACAACACTCAAACCCCTCTCGGCGAGTGGTTCAACAATGCGGAATGGGACGATGTGGTGCTGCCTGCGGTGAGAGGACTCGCGGGCGCGGCCCGAGAACTGGGGTTCGACGGCATAGCCATGGATGGGGAGATCTATGCCCAACAGGGGGGCGCTCAAACGGCCAGCTGGTCATGGGACTACCCCGGCAACACTCACAACGAGCAGGCCGTGCGAGCCGAGGTGACCCAAAGGGGCCGGCAGCTGATGACTGCCATCCTGGCCGCTTTTCCCGGGGTACAGATCGCTGATTACCACGCTTCGTTTCCCGATACTTGGGACGCGTACGCAGAAGAACAGAACGGCGACGGATCCGACGTGTACGCGTCCAACGTCGACATCAACTTCTGGGATGGCATGACCAGCGTCAGCGGCTACTCCGCTATCCGCTTCTACGACGAGATGTTCTCCAAGGACACGGGGGTCAGCGGCGGGACGGCACAAACCTGGAGCTCTGCGCTCGGATACGAGGACAACAGCCTCTTCGCATTGTTCTCGCGTGCCTTCTCAAACTGGTCTTACGCCGCGGACCGGGTCTATCTGTCACCGTCAGCCTGGATCGATGGCGACGAGACGAACGAAGGATCATGGACCGCGCCGCGGGACCCTTCATACGTGGAGACCCAGCTGCAGGCCTTTCACGACTGGGGTATGGGCGGAGAATTCGCGGACTACACGTTACGCCCCGCTCGGCTCGTTCGACTATTCGCCTTACGTAACCGCCATCCAGGCCGCGGCAGAACCCAGTCCGGTCAATGATCCCGCACCTGTGCTCACGATCGGCGCAGCCCACATCCAGGGAGAAACTGCGACCATATCCGGTACCGCCAGTGATGCCTACGCCGTGCGGGTGGTGAAATGGACGATGCCTGGCGGCGCAACCGGAACAGCTCAGTTGACCTGGAACATCACCTCGGGCAGCTACGAAGGAGGCTACGTATCCCAAAGCGACTGGACCGCAGATGTTCCCCTGGCTGCGGGTAGCAGCCAGGCAACCGTCACTGCCGAGAACATTCACGGCGTTACGGCCACCACCGCCGTACCCTTGCCCGGGTTCGGTTTCACGGGCGTGTCGGTGGGATCCGACGGGGCGGTCTGGGCAGTCGGCGCCAACCCTGTCAATGGCGGTTACGGCATCTATCACCGAACAGGTAACGGCTGGCAGAACGTGGCGGGAGGAGCCGTCGCCATAGGTGTCGGGCCCACCGGGAGCCCTTGGGTCGTCAACTCAGGTCATAAGATCTTTCAGTGGGCAGGTACGGGCTGGACTCTGGCTGCCGGCGCTGCGACTGATATCTCGGTCGGCTCCGACGGGGCGGTGTGGGTGATCGGCACCAACGCTGTTAATGGCGGTTACGGCATCTACCGCCGAACAGGTAACGGCTGGCAGAGGGTGCCGGGAGGAGCCGTCGCCATAGGTGTCGGGCCCACCGGGAGCCCTTGGGTCGTCAACTCAGGTCATAAGATCTTTCAGTGGGCAGGTACGGGCTGGACTCTGGCTGCCGGCGCTGCGACTGATATCTCGGTCGGCTCCGACGGGGCGGTGTGGGTGATCGGCACCAACGCTGTTAATGGCGGTTACGGCATCTACCGCCGAACAGGTAACGGCTGGCAGAGGGTGCCGGGAGGAGCCGTCGCCATAGGTGTCGGGCACAGCCGGGAGCCCTTGGGTCGTCAACTCGGGTCATCAGATCTTTCAGTGGACAGGTACGGGCTGGACTCCGGCCGCGGGCGGCTGAAATGGGGGGACTCGGCCCGCTGCGAATGCTGACTGCACCGGCTTTTCTTGCAGAAGCTTCCGTATATTTCGAACACGTCAGACGGGCCGTAGACCCGCATCACGGGCCCTCAACAGTGCCTGACTGAGTCCCACAGGAAGCCGACCCGGCCGGGCTGTGCTGCCTGGCCGGACGAAGTGTACGTGCGAGACGCCGGCCTCATGTGCCTCCGATGGGAGGCCTCTTGCTCAGTAGGCATCTCTGAATCGCAACAAGCTCTCAAGGTCTGAGACGCTAAACCGGTTGTCCTCTAGTTCCAACAGAAATCCCCTGCCGATGAGATCGCCTCGCGCTTGCTCATACCAGTATGCGCTCGCGACTTCTTGACTCGCGTCGGGCTCCCCTGGAGGATCGGGCAAGGCAGCAGACTCAGCTACCAGATCCCAGGATGAAGCGAGGTCGTCCGGTGACAGTGTAAGTGCCGCCCCCGGATGATTGACCTTCCGTTCGGCGAGCAGTTCAAGTACGGACGAAAGCAGAGCTTTGGGAAACTCGTCTAGGCCCTCGAAGTTGGTCACGGACCAGTCTCGCATAACGGCACCGACGCGCGGCCCGGGGCCAGTCGGTGAACCCGGGACATGCTCGCGAATCGTCGGCTGCTTATGAGGTCCGCTGGGCCGACCGGGCGTCCGGAGGAGGACGTCGATTGGCGCTCTCAGGCGTGGATGGGCTCCCCGGGCAATCCGACGGAGATGACTTGTTCGGGACGCGATCGAGGAAGGAGACGAACACCTCGCCGGCCGCGGTGAATCCGCGATGATTCGAGTGGTGATACAGACCTTCGCAGGTCGGTTGCGAGCCGTTCGAAGTCGCTTTGGGCCGTTCGTCTGGGGGCTCGATCCCTCTTCGGAGGTCCTCCGTGATTGGGGTCTTGGCGACAGCCCCGAAGGGCTGGACCGTTTTGTTCGGCGACTTCTGACGGAGGCCGATCCGACTCACCAAGCTCGGCGCGACGACGCGGATGCAGGCCATCGTCGTAAGTTCAGACGAAAGCGCAACTGCGTTCTGGCGAACATCGGGCTGGGAGGAGCAGAGCAGTCGCCTTCGCTTCGTCAAGGGATGACTTCGTCCGGTCAGAACGGGATAGCTCGGGATTCAGTCCGGAGGGTGCAGTAGTAGCTGCCCTTCGAAGAATCGAGGTTCCAGGGCCGCGTTGGGTAGTACCTCCCGCGCCAATCTCCGGGACCGTGGGAGCACTGTCTGGCTCGGCTTGATGATGGCCAGCGTGCCCGACTCCAAAGCCGCAACTTGGAGGCGGGACACGCCGACCGTCGCAAGCTCGGGCGTTGGCGGGTGCCGCCCGGGCCTGCATCAGCCGGGGATCACTAAGAAAGCGCACATCCCGGCCGACCTGGTAGGCGTTCGGATAAAACGCCCACGGTGGTAGAGAGGCCCAGCTGGCTCACTCTCTGTCGTGAAGGCACCTCTCGGGCGGCGTTGACCCTATCAGCACTCTCCTGCCAGGTCTACAGCCATTGTCCATTAGGTGCCGGGCGGCCCGGTTTCGGCGCCTCGGTGACTCAATGAGCCCGGGCCAGCGTCCCGTGTTCGGCTCCTCGCCCGGCTTGTACTGCTTTGGGTACGACTGGCGCCGGGAAAGGGGATGCAGGACTCGTGGGGGTGATGTGAAGTTCAAAATTGTTACAGGCTGCCGGTGCCCCAACGTGATGGTGTAGTACCGTGGCGGACTTCGCGGGGCAGCGTGTCCGGAGTCCAGACTCTCAAGGGGGAAGGGAGTTCTGGCGTCACCCCCCGGACACGCTGCCCCGCCCCACTATTGGTGGGAAAGGACGGTCCCGGACCGAGCAGGAGGAGATCGGGCTGGACCGTTCTCAGTATTACCACAGGATTGGCGATTGTCTGGTCGCGGCCTGTTAGCTTGCCTGCTTGCGAGTCAGCGTGCCCGGGCCGGACCCCAGAGGGGGGACTCGAAGGTCGACGGCGACCGGGACGCTGACTGGCCCTAAGCCGCCCCCTGGAGAGAGACCTGGGCTCATTGACGATGTTACAGGGTCTGACGCTTACGTTAAGGCGCGGTGACGACGCACCAGCGGCCCGCCGAGCGGTGGGGGTCATCTCTGTCAACATTCGTCTGGCCCGTGGGCGGCCCCGTTCGCCTTGGTACAACAGCACGGTCTCTTGGATATCGGAGAGGGTGTCGAGCAGTTCGCGCACGCTGAGGTGCATTCCGGCCTGGACGGCTTCGCGCACCATGAGGCGGGCCACCGTGAGAGCGAGCACGCAGTAGAAGGTGTGGACGCGGATCTTGTGGTCGGTCCAGTGGAACATGGGCGAGAAGGACACGACGTGGGGATCTTTGAGCTGGCGGAAGTCGCCTTCGACTTCGGACTGGGAGCGGTAGTCGGCCACGATCACCGCTCGGCGCGCCCGGTCTTTGTCGCTGAAGAGGATGCGCTTGCCGAATAGCTCGTCTTCGAGGTCGGCTCGGGCTCTGGGTTTGGTGGTCCAGGTCAGGCGCAGAGTGGCGGGGCTGTCACCCACCAGGGTCGTGGAGATCACCCGAGACAGCCATCTGGGCTTCAAGATGTCGGCGATCTCGGCCTCGACCCTCTCGCGGGGCTTGCGGGTGTGGCCGCGGGCGAGGCGAGGCGGCCAGCTCGCAGAGCTGGCGACGGGCCTTGGCCAGGGTCTGGTCGAAGCCGGCGGACTGTTTGTCATGCAGGTTGTCCGAATGTGTCACCACGATGCGGCGCTCGACACCGAAGACGACCTTTGTCGTCTCGAAGGCGCTCAGACCAGGGAAGCGCACCTTGTCGACCGGGCGGTAGCGGTCGGCGGGAACGGCGAGGAGCTCGGGATGGTCAGAGGGAGGCAGCGAGCCGACGAAGTGCAGCGACGAGTCCTCGACGAGGCCGAGGTTGTCAGCAGAGTTCTGGCCGGCGTCGAAGACCAGGGTGAGCTCGCCGACGTGCTCGGCCAGCGTCGAGAAGCGCTCCACGAGTTCTTCGACGATGGGGGGGAACTGAGTGACGTCGGGGCGATCCCCGGCATAGGCGTGGGAGACCAAGGGGACACCGCCGTCGGTGGAGACGACCAAGCCCAATCCGACCAGGCGCAAATCGGTGCGCTTCTGCTTGGCATGACCCCGCTGGGCGATCGGGGCCCGGTCGTTGGCGGAGTCGATGTAGGTGGCGAAGTTGGTCATGTCCAGCACCAGGCCCGACAGGTCGACACCGAAGGTGTCCACCATGGCGGTGACGATGCGGCGCTCGATCTCGGCCAGCTGGGCCTCGCTGATCACATCCATAGCGTCCCAGAAGCGCCGGTGGTCAAGCGCCGCGGCGGGAAGGCGCACGAAGCGGTCCCCGGCGGTCTTGTCCCACCAGTCGGAAAAGGCCCGCTTGGAGCGGGGATCCACCACCCGGTTGGCCGTCGCCAAGGCCATGTAGGTGCCCACGGAGGCGGCCGCGTCGCCCCGGCGTGCGCCGACAACGTCGTCGACGATCTGTGCCACCTTGAGCCGCTCGAGCATCCCCCACACCGCAGCCAGGTCGCCGAAGCCGAGATGTCGGGTGCGGTCCGGCTCGCCCGGGCCGGTCCGGCTCAGGCGGGCGACGATCTCCTCGGCAGGGCCGAGATAGCGCTGCGAGACGATACGGGGCTTGCCCCCCACCCGGGCCGACTCAACCAGGTAGTAGTAGGTCTTGTTGCCCTGCTTCTTTCCGACGATCGATGCCATATTCTAGGTAATACACTATCTGGCAACACATCGCGAGCCTCTGACCAGGACAAACGTGCTGGTCAGAGGGTTTTTTGGAAGAAATCTCTGAACCGCTCGGAGATCAGCTCAACGAGCTATCCCGGAAACTCCCGCTAGCCCTGGAGGGCACCCAGGGTTGTAGGATCCCGGCTCGGTGAAGTACGTGTACGCGGCGATCATCGGTGGCATCGTGGCTCTCTGGCACGAGAATCTGCAGTGGGTCGCGCTCGGCGCTCTCATCGCCCTCTGCGTCCTGATTTTCGTGCGCGGAACCGTGGTGCGACGACACCACGAAACCTGGATGGACGACCTCTCGCGGGCCACGTTTCGGCTTTTGCTGCTGCCGGCGGTACGGGTGACGACCCGGTGGCCGGGTTCAACTAGAACCCCGGCGGGCAAACCGTTGCCTCTCTATTTTGGCGAGCCCGCCGCGGATCCCGTAGTCCATGTTCGCCAGCCACGAGAGGACATCCGAGAGGCATTCAGGCCGGACAAGACACCCGGTACAGACGTCTAGAGCGCGGCCGGCGCTGTGGTCAAGGACACTTGGGAAGGAACACGGCTTGGGCCCTTCCCAGAGCGCTGGACCCGTCGATCGGTATTTGTCGCGCCGGTGAGTATCTAAGCTCGCCGGGCGAGCCGATGGATCGTTCCGTGTCACCGTTGTACGCAGCATTCCGGCCATGCAGTCGGGGCGCCCGA
Organism: uncultured Acidimicrobiaceae bacterium; assembly: GCA_963851245.1. Classification (GTDB taxonomy): domain Bacteria; phylum Actinomycetota; class Acidimicrobiia; order Acidimicrobiales; family Palsa-688; genus CAWKOH01. The sequence continues at coordinate 118,466 of CAWKOH010000004.1, forward strand.
CCTTCGACCGGCCGTCCAAAGCCGCCAGCGATCGAGACCGTGAGTTGGTCGCTCGGTCACGGTTCCAGCCGACCGAGCGCGGCCTCGCGACTGGGCTCGACGTTCGGGATGGTCGGCATGGACTTATCGGCGGCCAACGCCGACATCGGCACTGGCATCGCGATTGTGCTGAGGCGCAACCGCTTCTCCCCGGACTTCGCGCCAGTCACCCGTCGCGACGCGATCGTCGCCGAGACCCATCCGCCACCCCTCGAAGAAGGGAGCGCTCGATGACGACGCCCAGGACCGAGCTCGACGCCCGCTTCAGTGAACCGGGAGCAGAGCCGACAAGATGGCAGGACACCCTCGAGGCGATCAAGGAGGCTGAGCTCTTCTGGATCTCGACCGTCCGCGCCGACGGACGGCCTCATGTCACCCCACTCGTCGCCGTGTGGCTCGACGACGCACTTCACTTCTCCACCGGCGCGGGCGAACAAAAGACGCTGAACCTTGCCGGTAACCCGCGCGTTGCTCTAACCACCGGCGCAAACGACTGGCAGAGCGGCCTCGACGTGGTGGTCGAGGGAGATGCGGTCCGCGTCACCGATCCGGAGCAACTCCAACGACTCGCAGCCGCCTGGGCGGAGAAGTGGGACGGACGCTGGGAGTACAGCGTCGCCGAGGACGGCTTTCGGCACGACGTGGGGACCGCGCTCGTGTTCGCAGTCCGCCCGAAGAAAGTCCTGGCTTTCGCCAAGGGCCCCTTCACCCACACCCGCCATCGTTTGTAAGTCGCCGGCCTTCAGCCCCGGAAGGCTCGCTCATGACGGCGCCAAGCCGGACTCGCGCCGACGAGTCGGCCGTGCTGCTCAGGGATCCGCTTGCGGATATGCAACCAGACAGGGACTCCGCTCGCGCACCCGATCGATGCCTGCTGCGCACGCAACCGTCGGGTACCATCGCGAGCAGGCAACGGCTGCCGCCAGCTCCCCGACGATCGCGGGTAGTGCGTCCGGCAGGGTGATGTCTGTCGTGGTGGCATCGCGCCGGGCTTGGGCAGTTGCAGCCATGTTCCTCGTGGCGGCTGTGCTGGTCATCGGCACTTCGGTCGCGGCCGTACCGTCGGTACGAGGTGCCCTCTCTCGCCGCTTCCACCTCGCATTCACATCCGCCGTCGTGCGCTCAAAGCGCCAACTGCGCCGGCGGGGGCGTCCTGTCCGGCGGGTGTGTTTTCGTCGCCGCCTCCGATTGCGGGTCTCGGTATGGACTAGGGCGCGTACCGACGCTCAGCAGTCGCGTCGTATCTGATTGCGGCCACCTCTCATCCGGTGTGCTGACACCGCGGTTCCACCCCCCAAAGGGTTCCTGGATTTAGAGACACAGCAACACCCGCGCAGCCGTCGGTAAGCGTCTGTCGTTCTTGCTTGCAACATCTAAACCGAAAGGAACCAATCTGATGGCCTCTTCAGTGCCTCCGCGCCGGGCGTCCGGCGCTCCTCGTCGACCCTCGGCCCGTCAAGCCGCCTTGCGTCGGCGCCGCATCCGCATGGCGGCTGTCATCTCTCTGGTCACCGTCGTCGTGGTGGCCGCGGTGCTAATAGGGGTGAAGGTCCTCTCCGGGACACCAGCCGCGCCAGCGGCAGTCCCGCAGGTCCTGGCCGGTCAGACCCCCGAGCAGGTTGCCAGGTGCCTCGGCCAACCCAAGACGGCCGACGCCAAGGAAATCGGAGCGGCAGCCGCTGCGATAACCAAGTCGCTTTGCCAGATCACCGGCGGAATGCCCACCCGGACCTGCTCGTCTGTGTAGCCCGCCACCGGCACCAGTCCGCTGGCTCCGCCCGATGATTGTGTAAGCAACAAACCGATAGCGACTCAGCAAGGGAGCGTGGTCGATCCTCGTCGCCTCGCTGCCATGATCGGGGGTGGTATCAGGCGGTCTGCTCTGTCGGCGCTGCTCCCGCCCAGCGCGGGATGTCAGGAGCCCATCGGTTGGCGTGTTGTACTGTACGGCTCATGTCTGACCCTGCCGAAGTTGACTATCTGATCAGTGGTCTGATTGTGATGCGCCACCACGACCGCCACCCGGCACTGCACCATCATGGACTTGGGAAGCTGCAGTTGACCGAAGAGTCGCTGCGCCTGCTTGTCGAGCCTGACGACCGTGAAGTAGCGGGTGCAGGCTATTCGCAGGTCACTGTTGGGACATCGCCTACGAGCGACGATTTCGGCTCGATTCTATTTATCGACTTTCCGGGATCCCAGTGGACGGTCGACTTCGCCACTATCGACCGCCAAGACGTGTTCCACAATGCTGAAGGCGCTCTCGACCGGGAGAAGCTCTTGGAATACCAGCTACATCTCAGCGTCGAGGACTTCGAGGCCGGGATCAAGGCCCGCGAAAAGTTCGTCGATTTGGCGGTCGCCGGCGGAGTGCATCTCTCCGACGATTCGGACCGGTTCGAACACGTTCTCGAGAAGTGGCGCGCTCGCGAGGTCCGCTGGGACGATGAGTTGGGTTGGTCCAAAGGCGGAGCCCAGTAAGATCCCACTACTAGGCAGCTCCCCAAATGACTGCGTCCGACGCCGTCTAGGGACGATCTTCGGAAGCGCCCTCGAGGACTGGGCGGATGACTCCACCACTAGCCGTCCGGAACGATCCTTCTCACGCCTGCGATACGGCGCCTCGCACACCTTGGCGGCCGCTCGTATCCGGCGATCCGTACCGATTCGTGAGCCCGAGCAATTGCGAAGGGCGCCGCGCCCCGGTCGTGGCAGGCTGATTGTCGTGTACTACCTGCTTCTCTACGAGGTGGTCGACGACTACATGGAGCGCCGGCCCGCGTTTCGCGAGGAGCATCTCAATCTCGCACGGGATGTGCACGAGCGCGGCGAGTTGCTTCTTGCTGGCGCCTACGCAGACCCACCCGACGGTGCGGCACTGGTGCTCCGGGCTGACAGCGATGCCGTGGTGAGAGACTTCGTGGCCCACGACCCCTACGTCCGGGAAGACCTCGTCAAGCAGTGGTCTATCCGGCCGTGAACTGTGGTGATCGGCGAGCAGCGGTAGCGAACACGGCGTCTCAGCCCCGGCGGAATGGGTTGTTCGGACCGGCTGCCAGCAAGTACCGGGCGCGGAAGACGGAACCATCAATGCGGAGCGTCGAACGGGGGTCGCGATTTGTTCCGATCGGCGCACCGAGTCGGCGATAATGAGCCCTCTCGGTCAGGTCCTGACCCGACGACCGAGCACCAGGACGCGCAGGTCGTCCCGACGGCGATCTGCTTGCCTGATCCGTGGCCGGCTGGCGGTTACGTGGCGGGCTCACGCCGCTGCACTGCTGACGCTGGATGACGAAGCTACCCTCGTCCCTCCCCCCGTCGGCGTAGCGCGTTGACGAGCTTGCGCCAGCCCTTTGTGATCTGCTGACCCTTCCAGGCTTGCGCTTCCGCCATCCCCGCCGCCGCCTGTTGGACACGGGTTGGAGTCTCGGGAGCAGGGGCGGGCACCTCAGCCTGACTGTCGTGCTCTCGCTCGGGATCGTCCTCGGCCGCAGTCATGAGCGCCAAACTACTGGCAGCAAGGTGATTCTTTCAGAGTTGTTCACTACAGCAGGTTCTGGAACCAAAGCGGCGGCCACAGCCCACGGATCGAAGTGCAAGAGCTTCCCGGTCCCTTCTCTCCGCCGGAGGCTCGTCACCGGTTCTCTGGAAGGTCCGGCCGGGCGGCCAAGCAGAGGTTGAGGTCAGGTGTCCGCGACTTGGCGGCCCGAAACGAGGAAGTTGACGCTTGGCATGACGATCACGTCGGGATCATCGAGGTGAGCGAGTGCCTCTTTGAACAGCCCGTCGAGTTCCGACTCGCTCGCCAGTCCTAGTTCGATGATGAACGGACTCATGCTGTGCAACAAGTCGACCCGGATGGTGCGCCGACTGTGGCCCTGGGGGTACACCTCGGCGCGGGTATCCACTTGCACATCGACCAGGCCAGCGGCACGGTATAGCTCGGCCACGCGGCGGCCCATGTTCGAATCGGCCCCGTTGCGGGAAAACACCACCGGAAACATGGCACCCAACCGCTCGTAGGCCGGATGACTTGGATAACAGATCGATGGCCCCACGTCGGGCTCGAGGCCGATCACCCACCCCCCCGGCTTGGCCAGTCTAACCATCTCGACCGCCAGTTCCACCGGCTCCGGGACCGTGATCAGGATGGTCCGGCCGTGCACCACGTCGAACGACGAGGAGGGCAGGCCGGTGTGGCGAGCGTCCGCGTGTATGACCTTGACCCAATCGAGATTGCGGTCAGCAGCCATGTGGGTAGCCAGGGCAACGTGATCGGGATCGGCGTCCACGCCTACTACCCGGCCTTGCGGTCCGACTCGTTCGGCGAGCAGATCGAGGATGCCCCGGGGTCCACATCCAACGTCGATACAGGTGCCCCCTGGGCCGAGGGTCGTCCGTTCTACCAGTGCCGCACTCTGAGCGAACAACTCGTCGGCCTGACGCTGCAAGCGGCTGCTCTCACTGGCGTTATGGCCGAGTGAGTAGACGGCATTCGGATCTGTGCTAGAAGGCGCCGAGCTGGCCACCGAATCACCTCCTGGTTGTTCCGCCGCCGCCGATCTTGCGCTCGCCGCGAAAGCCCGGTCAAGAAGGAATGACCAAAGGTGCAGCCCCTTACAGACGGGCTGGACGGGCTGGACCTGAAGTTCCCACCGATCTTGGTCATCGGTCCGGTGTGAGTTGACATCCGGTGTGAGTTGCAGTGGCCGGCCCCTGCTTGTGGACGCCCTGTGACGCCTCACCACGCCAGAAGCTCCACACTTCGTCCCGCATCGGCCCGCAAAAGGCGGATCGACGCGGCTCAGGGTGAGCGTGTAAGGGAACACCGGGCCATGTTGGCTCGAAGGTGGCAGAGGCGGAGGGTAGAGACGGGTTCCCTAGTTCTGCGCTGTTGTTGCGGGCCCCGCCGTACGGTTGCCGGGGTTGTCCGGTTGTCGAGTTGTGGGCCGATGGCTGCTGGCGGGTCCAAACCAGGTGGCCAGCGCGTCCGGGAGTCCGTCGTCGGTTCCGTGCCCGACCCAGGCGACGTAGCCGTCGGGGCGGACGAGCACTGCGGTCGGGGCCGCGACCGTTCCCAGCACTGGTAGCTCCCACGGGCCGTGGTAGGTGGCCTCAACCAGTCGGACTCGGTTGTCCCATGCGGTGACGTCCAGGCTGGCGGGCTCCCCGAGATTGAGCAGCACCGGTCGGGCCCGGTGGAGCAGCTGGAACATCCGGAGCGGGCCGTCGGAGGTGTTCAGGTCAAGGTCCGGCACGCGCCGTCCAAGCAGCGGATGCCCTTCGCCCAGGTCGTAGTGGATGTCGAGGCCGGAGATGAGCCCGGCGAGCGACTTGCGAGGCTCATCCATACTGGCCAGCTGCGACACCACCTCGACCAGGGCCGATATGCGGTCGTCTCGACGCTGAAGTACTCCTTGGGCCATCGTGTACCTGAGCGCCCGGGCGGCGACGGGGTGGCGCTCGGCGTGGTAACTGTCCAGGAGGCGATCCGGCGATATCCCCTTGACGACCTGGGCGAGTTTCCATCCCAGGTTGACGGAGTCTTGCACCCCGAGGCTGAGCCCCTGCCCGCCGGCCGGGTAGTGCACGTGGGCGGCGTCACCAGCCAAGAGCACCCGTCCGGATCGGTAGGCGGCCGCCTGGCGGGTTGCGTCGGTGAATCGGGAGATCCAACCGGGGTCGTGGGCGCCGAAGTCGGTACCGTACACGGCGATGAGCGATTCGCTGAGGTCAACCAGGGTCGGCTCGCCGGTCGGTCCGAGCTCCTGCTCGGTGACGACCACCCGGAAGGTCTTGCCGTCCTCCATCCGATGTAGCGCGTGGACGCCCCTGGCGTCGTGGCGCATCCCTCGGGGTGGCTCCTCGCTCAACTGGACCTCGGCGATGAGGTTGCTGCGCGTCGGGTCCCAGCCGGGGAAGTCGATGGCCGCTGTCTTGCGGACCAGGCTGCGCCCCCCGTCACAGCCGACGAGGTATCCGGCGCGTAGGGACGCGCCGTCGGCCATGCGGACCTCGACGCCGCTGTCGTCCAAAGCGAAGTCCGCCACCTCCCGTCCGTACCGGACGTTCACTCCAAGCTCGGAGATCCACGCGGCCATGATCCGCTCGATGTGCTTCTGCCAGATGCCGAGCGAGAACGGATGGCGGGTCGGGAAGTCGCCCATGTCCAACGCCGTGGTTCCGAACATCGCGGCCTGCACCGCCTGACCCTCGGCCAGGAACCGGTCGGCGACGCCGCGCTGGTCGAGCACCTCGATGGTGCGGGCATGGAAGCCTCCAGCCCTGGAGTCCGCCAGCACGTAATCAGGCCGACGCTCCATGACAACGACATCCACGTCCGCCAACGCCAACTCCGCCGACAGCATCATCCCGGCCGGACCGGCCCCGACGACCACCACGTCAGCAGTCATCCCCGCCCCCTGAGAGACAGGATGCTGGGTCGGGCCATCCCGGCCCGGCGGAACACCGCGTCGGCACCGCCCGGAGCACGCGTACCCACCGACTGTTCGGCCGATCCGGCATGCTCTACCTCCCCGTCTGATCGCATGGCTGCAGCTCCTGACCTCGCTCGCACCCGACCCTCGCCGGCTCAACGAGCACCTAATGGTCAGCACATATCGGCGGCTTGCGGCAAGCCCCTGGCCTCGGCGTACAATGAGGATGGCGGTCAAGAGGGGCGTACACAACAATCAGCGATACACCCCGTCTACCCTTGTCGCGGTCCCGCCACTCATAGAAGACCGCGGTGATACCGGGCACGATTACCTCGAGACACAGGGATAGAGTGCCCCCCTGTCCCTTGGTGACCTCCCGGCGGGTTGCTGAGGACGGACGTTGTCGACTGGTGTGCGGAGGTTTACTGGTGCGCCACATTGGTTTGCTGGTCGCTCGACGCGGATTCGAGCTTCCCCTGACAATTCTGGCGGTCGAGCGGTGATCGCAGCTGAATCGACGGCGAGGCGCGGGGGCGTGTCGTGGTTGTGGAACCGGCAGCTGGACTCCTATCCCGACACCGGGCCCCGACTGGTTTACCTGGGGATCACTGTGCTGGCGACCATCGTGCTCTACTACCAGCTTTACGTGATCGGATCGGTGTCGACGCTGATCCTGGAGAAGTTCAACATGAGCTTCACTTTCCTGGTATATACCCTGGCCTTCGGGAATTTGGTCGGGGCCTTCGGCTCTCTCTTCGCCGGGCTGACCGACCGCATGGGCCGGACCAACATCGTCGTGGTCGGACTGTTCATAAGCGGCATCATGGTCGCCTTCGTGATCCCGGCGTCCACCGGCAAGTGGGAGTTCGCCATCTTCACCTGGGTTGTCGGTTTCGTGGAGGGGATCTGCCTCGTGGCCACTCCCGCGCTCATCCGGGACTTCTCCCCCCAGGTAGGGCGGGCCACCGCCATGGGTTTCTGGACCAGCGGCCCGGTACTCGGCAGCCTGGTCGTCTTCGTGGTGGCCAGCCACACCATCGGAGGGAATCCCAGCCCGGCCTTCTGGGTGCACGAGTACAAGATCGCCGGCATCGCCGGGCTAGCCGTCTTCGTGATCGCCGCCATCGGCCTGCGCGAACTGTCACCCGGCTTGCGCGATCAGCTCATGGTCAGCCTGCACGACCGGGCATTGATAGAAGCCAGGGCCAAGGGCGTGGATATCGAGGCCTCCCTGCGCAACCCGTGGGGACAGCTCATGAAGCCTGACGTCATACTGTCCGCCTTGGGGATAGCGCTGTTTCTCCTCATCTACTACACCTCGGTCGGCTTCGCTCTCATCTATCTCACCACCGTGTTCGGTTTCTCCGTGCACGACGGCAACGCCTTGGGGAACTGGAACTGGGGATTCAACGCCATCGCTGTGATCGTCTTCGGGATCGTGTCGGACAAACTAAGAGTCCGCAAGCCTCTGATGGTCCTCGGCGGGGTGGGGGCGGCCATCATGATCATCCTGTACCTGTTACAGGCCGGCAAACCAACCAGCTACTACCACATGGCGGGTCTGCTGGCGGCGTTGGCGTTCTGCCTGGGCGTGGCCTATGTGCCCTGGATGGCTAGCTTCACCGAGACCGTCGAAGCCCGCAACCCCGCTCTAACCGCCACCGGCCTGGCCATCTGGGGCTGGATCGTCCGGATGGTTGTCTTCGGTTCCTACCTGATTCTTCCCGTCGTGGTTAACACCGTTACCCCATTGGTCAACTATGGGTCCCAGGTATCAGCCCTCGTGGCCAAATACCCAGCCGCCGCACTGCCGGCACCAACCCTGGCCACGCTCCAGACAGACCCCACCAACGGCGCGGCCCTGGCCCAGGCGCACGCACTGCTTGGCCCGGACTACATCAAAGACCTGCTGTCCCTGGCCGCCGCTCCAGCGTCCGACAAAGCCTTCCTGGCCGCACACGGCCCGGCCGTGGCGCACGCGGCCAAAACCACAGCAGACCAATGGAAAGACTGGTACTGGATCTGCTTCGGCGGCACCATCTTCTTCCTCTGCACCGTACCGCTCATGAGAGGTAGATGGAACCCCCGCAAGGCCCAAGCCGACGACGAAGAACACGAGAAGATGGTGAAGGCCGAGCTGGCCAAAATCGCCCGGGCCACCACTTGATTAGTTAACTGCCGAGCGCGCTCTAGGTGCGGGCCCGCTTGGCCGCTTCGGTGCGGGACCCTACCCCCAGCTTGGTCAAGATGGCCGAGACGTGGTGGTTGACCGTCCGCGTCGAGATGAAAAGCACCTTGGCGATGTCCGCGTCTGTCAACCCACGTTCGACCATGTCGAGCACCTCGACCTCCCGTGTGGTCAGGCCGGCGGGGTGGGATCGGGTCGACCTTCGGGGTCCTCTGGGCACGACGGCGCCGAGTTGGCGCAGCCGTTGCCCGGCGAACTCGCGGGCGGCCACTCCACCCAGGCGGTCGAAGGTCTCGACGGCTGATCGCAGGTCTTTCACGTGCGGACTGTCCAACAGAGCCATGGCTGCCTCGTAGGGGAGGCCGTGCTCGGTCCACTCTGCGGCGGCGGCCTCCCACTCCCCGGCGATCTGCAACGCGAAGGGGCGGGTGGCCCCGTGGGGTGGATGGTCAAGTTCCCCCACCCGCCAGAGCCACCATCCGAGCTCGCCGATGTACCACGGGTATTTGAGGTCCACCGCCAGCTCGAATGGTTCTCGTACTTCGTCGGCGACGAGGTGGCTGTCGCCGCTCAGCCAGTGCGCTTCAGCTCGGGCCGCGGCCACCAGGCCCCTGTACTGCAGTTCGCCGGTGGCGGCAGCTAACTCGTGTGCCTCGTCCAGCAGCGGCCACACCTCGGGGTCGCGCCGGCGGGCCCGTATCCGGGCCAGGACGACCATGGCGCCGGTCCTCGACACGTGGTTGCTGGCCATGGCCAGCTTGGACAGCTCCACGGCCCGGTCCCAGTCGCCCGCCCGGAACGAGATCTCGGCCAGGTCCGCCTGGGCGGCCAGGGCAGAGGCGTGGACGCCGCGGTCGCGGCAGAACTGCAGCGCCGCTTCGTAGCGGTCGGCGGCCGCGTCGAGATCGAGTCGGAGCCAGGCTACCCATGCCAGGTTGTGGTAGGCGTAGGCGGATTCCTCATCCAATCCGTCCTCGAGACATACTCCGAGGCCAGCACGGATGAGCGCTTCGCCCTCAGGATCACCATCGGTGGCCCTGATGACGCCGGTGCAGTAGAGGGCGCGCCCTAACGCCGCCAGGCGGCCCGGTCTTCTCGGCCAGGGCAAGGGCTTTCTCGCCCCAGGTGAGCGCGGCCGGGTCGGATTCGAGCATCGCCAGCGCGCACTGCTCGGCGTAGGCCCACGCCAGCTCGGGGCCGGGTCCCAACGGTTCGAGCATCTCGATGGCACGCTTGGCGGCCCGTTCGGAGTCGGCCCGCCGCCCGGCGTTGATATACGTGCAGGCCAACTGCCGCCAGCAGTCTCCGGCGCGGACCTGGTCGCCGAGTTCGTCCCATAGCTCGTTGGCTTCGTGCCAGGCAACTACGGCCTCGTCGCGCTGGTCGATGAGAGTGCACTCGTTCGCCTGCTTCTCTAACAGCGCGGCCCTTTCCCGGGCGCTGAGCCGACCGGCAAAACGCAGCGCACGGGCGTACTGAAACGCCGCCTGCCGGTGAGATCCCAGCCGGGAGGCGGTATCGCCGGCCGCGGGCGCGAATTCGAGCACCGCGTCGGCGTCGCCGGCCTGCTCCGCGTGTTCGGCCAAACGGGCCAGGCAGTCCGGTTCAACCGACAAATCCCGGAGGCGCGCTGAACACGTCTGCGTGAAGCTGCGAGCGCCGTCCCGGGGGTATGGAGTCGAGGACGGCCCGGCGGGCTAGCTCGTGCCGGAAGACCAGGACCTGACCTTCCGGGAGGAGAAACCCTTTGGCAACGCATTCGTCCAGCTCCGGGGGTCCGATATCGGCGACGCCTCGAGCGATCGCCGGCTCAACCTTGGCGCCGATCACGGCAGCCACCTCGATGGCCTCGCGAACCGCCGGGCGGAGCCGGCGAACTCGGGCCATCACGGCGTCAGCCACGCTCACCGGCATGCGGTGCGAACCCTGCCGCAGGATCTCGGTGACAAAGAAGGCGTTCCCGTTCGTCTCGGCGTGCAGCTTGACCGGATCGAGGTCCGTGTTGACCGCCAGCTCGGCCACCGCCGACGCCGAAAGCGGCGGGACGTCCAGCCGGCGCACCGCCGGCAGCGATGCCAAATCGCCCAGCAGGAGGGAGATCGGATTTGTGCGATCGACGTCGTCGCGGTAGGTGACGACCAGCAGGGCACCGTCCGAGCCGATCCGCCGCGACAGGTACTGCAGCAGATCCAGAGTCGACTCGTCGGCCCAATGGGCGTCCTCGATGACCATGACCTTCGGCGCCGGGCCCGCCGTCAAGCGCACCAGGCAGGCGCTGAAGACACCATTGCGATCGTCACTCGCGCATTCGCTCGAAGATCTCGACTGTCGAGGCTGAGTGCCATGTCGGCCAGCGGACCCAGCGGACGCGGAACCGACAGGGGCTCACAGGTGCCCGAGTAGACCGGAACGTCCGCCGAAAGCGACCGGCAGAACTCGCCGACCAGCGCCGACTTGCCCGCTCCCGCCTCTCCTCCGACAAGGACCAGGAGGCCCACACCGCCAGCGGCCTCCTCCAGCCAGGATCGCAACGCCCGCCAGCTGGACACCACGTTCGACCAACCCCATCGTGGGAGAGCTTACGTCCGGGTCGAGAACGGTCGTCGCCTGCATCACTGGTAGAAGTAGGGGTCGAAGACGGTCACCCGGGTGATCGTGTCGATCGGCAGGCCGGTGACCGAGGCGGCGCTGCGGATGGCTTCGGGGTCGGGGCCGTCGTACACGCAAAAGGTCTTGGTCTTGTTCTCACTGACATAGCTGTGGATCCAGGTGACCCCCAACTCGGCGTTTCGGTCCACGACTCGCTCGCGGATCTTCTCGCCGTCACCATCGACCGGAATGTGGAGACCCTCGGGAAACGTCCGCTCCACCATGTACCGGGCCATTCGACCACCTCCCTTGGCCGACGGGCGCCGTCGAGCCGGGATCAGTAAGCCAGCAGCTGCCGGCAGCCGCATCGGTAGTTGATGCCTATATCAGGGTGCCGGTTGCCTAGTTCAGCCCAAAGTGGGCAGACAGGCCGTCCGAGATGGGCAGCTACTGCCGATGACGGCGCACCCCCGGCCGTGGCTTCATCGTGACAGCGGGTCGGAACCCCGACCCAAAAGAGAAGGAGCTCAACAGATGCGCCGTATCGTTACCACGCTGTCCGCTCTGGCTGCCACTGCCATGATCCTGATCATGACCGCCTCCGCCGCCTCCGCCCAACTGGTGGAACCAATCGGGGACACCACTACCGATCCCACGACCCCGGCGATCCACCACCACGGCGGCCTGGTCGGCTGGCAGATTGCGTTGATCCTCGTGGCCGTCGTCGTGCTGATCGGCGTGACCGGCACGCTGGTGACCCGCCGGGTACGAATCGACGGCCGCCGTCCTGTCATCAGCTGATCGGCCGGACGGTCTATTGCGACTCGTCGTCAACCTTGAGCAGAGCCTCTGCCCGTGGAGCATCCTCCGCCGGTACAAAGACAGGAACTCCATCAGCGAACGTCAAGGACGGGTACACCGAGTCGGCACCTACTGTCGCTGGTATCCCCGATGCCCGTAGTCGTGCCGCGATCACTTCCGCCTCGATCGGCTGAACACGGGTCAACTCGATTACGGGGCCGCCTTGGACCGGGCGATGGTTGTTGTCGCTCTCCATCGGTAGACGCCAATCCTCTCGGCTCGGTCAGCAAGGCCAACTCTACTCCCGGGTCGTTGCTCATGGCTGCGGCAGTCGCCGAAGATCCTGAGCAAGCAGCTACCACCGGGCGCCGAAAGGCCGCCTTTCGTGGTACCGCCATTCTGCCCGTGCCGGTGTCAACCCGATGGCCTTCCCAACCATGGTCCAGCTAGCACCGCGGCCCCGGGCGATCTCGACGCGCATCTTCAGGCTCTCCCGGGCCGCCTGAGCGATGGTTGCTGCGACAGCTAACTCAGCGACGGCCGCCGCGACATCGTCTTCGGCGTGGTCCGCGTCGGGCCCGTGCTCCACCGAGGCCAGGCCAGACGGCAGGTTCCTTATCTCCTCAAGCAGCTCTTCTAGGGCGGCCACTGCTGTCAAGAGTAATACCGCCGTCAACAGTCAATGCGCTCGCCATGGCTTCGTAATGGGACGGTCCGGCGATCTCCGACTTAGCGCGATCCCTCCACCCATGGCACGTACCGCGCCCACTGGCGCGATCAGGCCGGGAACTGCAGCACCACCACACGGGCGCCGGCTGCTTCGGCGCCCCCCTCGATGCTCGAACCGGGGGCACACCAGCGCAACGAACCGGTAGGGGCGCATCCGCCCTCGTCGGTGATCAGCGACCCCCCGACCACCAGGGCGTAGGCGCCGGCACCGGTGACCCGGAACGTCTCGACGGCTTGTCCGGGGCCAGCGGCAAAAATGGAGATCCGGAGCCCGTCGTCGTGGTCGACGAGGTCGTGCCAGGCGCCGGTCTTGATCGGGCCATGCAGATCGAGGGAGAGGTTGCGCCGGTCAGAGGCGGCGCGGCCCGAGACTTCCAGCAGGTCCGCCAGCTTCTCGCGAGCTCCCGGCATGAACGACGCCCCGGTGTCGTGGACCGGGCGGAGGGTCAGGTAGGCCATGCCCGCCGGTCCGGGGCGCAACGGGCCGTACACCGTGTAGCGGTCGGCGTAGTGGGCGGTCCCTTCGGCAACCTGGTGCCGGCCGACGGTGCCCGAACCCCTCACGAACACCTGGAACTGGTCCACGCCGTGGAAATGGGTGCCGATCGGCTCGGTGCCGCCGCCCTGAATGGCCACGTGAGCCTGGGGCCCGTCCGGGATATCTGAAACCACCGACCCGTCCGGCATGGTCGTCGGAGTGCCGATCAGCATCAGCCGGGCCAGCTGCTCGTCGGGGATCGCCGCGGGCGTGGCATCGGGTATCCAACTGCTGGTGAACTCGGCCCGTGCGGCCATGACCCGTTTTTACCACAGCCCTGGGAAGGCCGGCCCTCATCTTCGTCAGGTGGGGACGGGAAAGGGATCGTCGCGCCGTTGCAGGCCGATTTCGTTGATAAGCGTCTCGCCGGCTAGCCAGCGGCGGATGTTGTCAGCCCACAAGCGGTGCAGGTTGGCGAACATGGCGACGGGTGCAGCCGAGCAGTGATACGACAGGTAAAGATTGGGGGCATCCCACAGGGGGTTGTCCGGGGGCAGCGGTTCCTCGCTGGCCACGTCCAGCGCCGCGCCGCGCAGGTGGTGTCGCTCGAGGGCGTCGATGAGCGATGGCTCGTCGACGAGGGTGCCACGGCCGACGTTGACGAAGAAGGAGCCGGCCGGCATAGCCGCGAATGCCGCCGCGTCCATGAGGCCTATGGTCTCGGGGGTCTCTGGGATGGCCGCGATCACCGTATCGCAACGGGCCAGCATCTCGTGCAGTCGATCGGGCGGGAAGAGCTCTTCGATGTAGGGGGCGGTGTCACCCGGCCGGGCGGATCGCCGGGTGGCGAGAAGGGCGACATCGAAGGCGGCCAGACGCTTGGCAACGGCGGATGCGATGGCTCCGTATCCGATGAGCCCCACTGTGGCCCAGGCGAGTTCCTCGCCGAACAGCGGCACCCACGAGTGCTGGCCCTGGAGGGCCTCGATCTCGCGAAACCGCTTGCGCTCCTGCAATACGCGACCCACCACGAACTCTGCTATCGCCGTGGCATTAACGCCGGCGGCGCTGCTCAGCCGGATCCCGGCCTCGGCCAGTCCCGCCGATTCGAGCTGGGCGTAGCCGGCACCCAGGCCCTGCACCCACGACAGTTTCGGGGCGAGGGAACCGACGTCGAAGGGCAGGTCGATGGCGATCGCCGCGTGCACGCGCTCGAACATCTTCCGCTGAGCCCCCGTCACTTCCGGCGCGGACTTCCTCAGAGTCGGCCAGTCCTCGGGCCGGCCTCTCGCGATGCGGAAGGCGTGATCCTCTTCGTAGGTCTCGACCACGACCTCGATACGGGGATCGATCGCCTCGACGGCGGCGATGGTGGCGGCCACAGCCTCCTCGTCGCCACACCACACAGTTGGATAAAGCAGGCCCAGGACGAGCGGACCTTCCGCCGGCGGTTGTCTCATGCCCTCCCCCCGAAAGTCTGTGGCAGCGTAGCACCGCCGAAGTTACCGGCAATCTGCAGTTCGTCAACACCGCCGGTCTCGGCCGCCGCAGCTGAGGTACTAGCGTCGACATTGGCTACGCATCTAACAAGGGGGGAGTCGTGGAGCGCGAGGCAGCCCTGAGGCTTATGGACCGGGCCGTCACCGTCGGGGAGAACCTGTGGCCGGAGATGGCGGAGCGGCACATGGAGGTGCCGCTGACCTATTTCACGGACCCGGCGCTGTTCGGAAAGGAGAGGACGCTCTACGAGAGGTCTCCACTCGCCCTGATCGCGTCGAGTGAGATCGCCAACCCCCATGATTACCTGGTCCGCAACGCCCTCGGGCGGTCCATTCTCCTGACGCGCGACGCCGACGGGCGGGCCCACGCCTTCCTGAACTACTGCCGTCACCGGGGGGCCGAACCCGCCTGTGGATCCGGCAACTCACGCCGGTTCACCTGCCCCTACCACGGCTGGGTATACGACTCCAGGGGGGCGCTGGTCGGTATGCCGTTGCGCGACCGCCATGAGAGCATCGACCTCGGCAACTACCCGCTCGTCGAACTGCCGAGCGAAGAACGGCACGGCTTCGTGTGGGCGGTGCTGACCAGGGACCACCCGATCGACGTCGCCGCCCACCTCGGTGAGCTCGACGACGAGATCGGCCGGCTCGGCTGCGAGAAGATGCACTATTACCCCTCGCACGACGAGGTTCGGATCGACGCCAATTGGAAGTCGGTGGCCGAAGGACTGCTGGAGGGCATCCACGTTCCGATAGTTCACGCCCAGACGTTCAACCTGAACCCCCAGGCCGCCAATGTGGATGTGGCCTATTACGACGGGTTCGGACCCCACATCCGCTGGGGCCTCGGGCTGTTCGACCATGACGGAGCCAAGGCTTGGCGCGCCGCCCCGAGGACCGAGTGGGATCCTGAGCAGGCCATCGGCAACATCTGGCTCATCTCACCCGGCCTGCTACTGGCCAACGAGCTCTACGGCGTCATCTACGCCACCCTCACCCCGGGCGCCCATCCGACCGAATCCTTCTTCCGCTACGGCTGGCTCAGCCCCGTGACCGAAGCTCCCGACGGGATGCCGAGCCCCGAAGCGATGGCGGACCGGGCTCGCCGGGCGGTGTACGAAGACCTGGCGGTGTGGGAGGGATGTGGCCGGGGACTATCGATGGGTCAGCACCGCTACGAACTGATCGGCCCCAACGAGAAGGGGCTCCAGCTGTTCCACGAGGGCCTGGCCATCGAGACCGGCTACACCGGATTCCGGTACGTCTGAACGGGCCGGCGACGGCGAACTGCACCACGGACTCAGCGGCTGATGAAGGCTGAAGACATCCCGCCCTGGGAGGGTTGGTCGGAGATGAACCTGTTCGACGCCATCTTCACCCCGCGGGCCACCCGGGTATACCAGAACCGCCCCCTTCCGGATGACGACGCTGGCCAAGATCCTGCGGGCCGGGACCTTCGCCTGCAGCTCCGGCAACACCCAGCCGTGGGAGTTCGTAGTCGTTACCGACGATGACATCAAGCGCCGGCTTCAACAGCCCCTCGCCGAGGCTTTCGCCCGGGCGGACAGGCAGCGGTCCCAGTCCCCTGAACAGCTGGTCGACGGGGCGGGCCGGCCCATCACCGGCCACGCCGCGGTCGACAATGTGCTCAATGTGGCCGCCATCGTCATGGTCTTCTGGAATCCGGACCGTGGCATTCGCTTCCGCGGAGAGTACGAAGAGCAGGCGGACGGGTCCCTGCGGGCGCTCCGGCCATCGCCGGGGGGAGGGGATCGAGCCTGTTCCCGGCGTGCCAGAACATGATCCTGGCCGCCCAGGCCCTGGGCGTGCAGTCCCTGTTCACGACCTTCTTCGGGCTGGTGGAGCCGGTCGTGAAGGAGATCCTGCACGTCCCGCCCCGCATGTTCCTGGAGGCGGCTGTCTTCCTCGGCTACGGGGCGGAGCAGCTGGGGCGGCCCCGGCGGCGGCCTCTGGCCGAGACCGTCCATCTGAACGACTGGTCGGTCCACTCGGGCCGGAACGCCGGAGGTGCATTTCTGATGAGAGAAACGGGCGAGATTCCCAAGATCGTCTCCGCCGACGACCACGTCGTGGAGCCGGCCTCCGTGTGGCAGGACCGGCTCCCGTCGAAGTACAAGGACGTCGGACCGCGGGTGGTGCGGGCGCCCGCCGAGATGTCCTTCTTCGGCGGGAAGTTCACCCACCGGATGGGCGGGGACGGCCCGCCGGCCGACTGGTGGCTGTACGAGGACCTGAGCTGGCCGCACACGCGACTCGGTGCGTGCGCCGGGTACGAACCGGAGGAGGTGAGGGTCGAGCCGATCACCTATGACGAGATGCGGCCCGGCTGCTTCGAGCAGGAACCCCGGCTGGAGGACATGGACGTCAACTGGGTCGAAGCCTCACTGTGCTTCCCGACCTTTCCCCGGTTCTGCGGGCAGACTTTCTACGAGGCCAAGGACAAGGAGCTGGCGCTCCTTTGCGTCAAGGCCTACAACGACTGGATGGTGGAAGAGTGGTGTGCGGGCTCGGGGGGCCGGCTCATCCCGCTGGCCCTGATCCCGCTGTGGGATCCGCACGGCCGCCGCCGAAGAGGTTCGGCGCAACGCGGCGCGCGCGGGTGCGGGCCGTGTGCTTCAGCGAGCAGCCGCCCAATCTGGGCCTCCCGTCCATCCACGACAAGGACCGGTATCTGGGATCCGTTCGTAGCTGCATGCGACGAGACCGGGCACCGTTATCTGCATGCACAGCGGCTCGGGATCGAAGATGCCCTCGACCTCGGCGGACGCCCCGCCCGCAGTCGGATCGACCCTCACCCACGAGCTGGCCGAGCAGTCGCTGGCGGACTGGTTGTTCTCCGGGATGCTGGTTCGCTATCCCGACCTGGTCATCACCTACTCCGAAGGCCAGATCGGGTGGATCCCCTACATTCTCGAGCCGGGCGGACCGGATCTGGGAGCACAACCGGGGCTGGAACGAAGTCCGGGACCTGATTCCCGAGCCGCCGTCCAGCTACTACTGGGGGCGGGTGTACGGCTGCTTCTTCGAGGATCCCGCCGGGCTGGCCCAGCTCGATGCCATCGGCGCCGATCAGGTCACCTTCGAGGTCGACTATCCCCACGCGGACGGTACGTGGCCGCACAGTAAGGAAGTGGCCGAGCACCTCCTGGCCGGCCTCGACGACCACACAATCCACAGGCTGGTCCGGGGTAACACGATCAGGATGCTCGACCTCGATCTGTCCGGCTGACCGCTTCCTCCCAGCCGGCCCGCACCTCGGGAAGTACCTCGGCTCCGAGAGCGGCGATCTGCTCCAGCACCTCCTGCGCCGAGACCCCTGCGGCCGAGATCCGCAGGCTCAGCGCCGTGGCGCCGGTGGCGGCCATAGCCTGCAGAAGCCCGCCGGCCACCTGCGCGGCCGACCCGGAGATGGTGGTGTTGCCGTCGGCGAAGCGGGCCCGCCGTTGAGCGGGGGGGTAGCGGGCCATAGCGGGCCGCCTCGGCCTCGATCCGGGCCGGGTTCGTTTCACCGCACCAGACCGACCGGGTAAGGACGAGCGGGCCGTATCCTCCCTCCCCGAGGTACCAGTCGACGAGCTGGCGAAGACGTTCCAGCCCGGACAAGGCGTCGGTCAAGAGGCCGACTCCGCGGCGGGCCGCCCGGCGAACCGCGATCCTGCTCATGGCGGCCGAAACCACCGGAATGGCACCGGGCGCCAGGGCGCTCAGGGCCTGATCGCCGGCGAGCGGGGGCCCGGCCCGCCCTGCCAGGGCCGCGGCCACCACTTCGAGACCGGCATCGAAGCGCCGGGCCAGCGTGTCGTCGAGCACGTTTCCTGCGATCGCGAAGTCCTGCTCCAGGGATCCCGGCGCCAGGCCCAGCGCGACGCGGCCGGGAAAGCGCACCGCCAACCACGCCGTCTCTTCGGCCACCAGCGCCGCCGGTCTCAGTGGTAAGAGGAGCGGCCCCGGCCCCGCCCATACCCGGGGGCACTCTTCGAGCACCCAGCCGGACACCTGCAGCGGGTTGGGCAGGTTTCCCGGGAAGCCGCCGTGATGCTCGCTCACCGTGACGCCGTCGAACCCGGCCGCGTCCGCCCTGCGAGCTTGTTCGAGCAGATCGGCCAGGATGCCGGCCGCGTCCTGGGTGCCCGGCGTAAAGGCGGATCGAGATCGATCCGGGGGTGAGGGGGCCGCTCACCCCGTGGTCTTCCTGGTCTGGCCGGGTCGTGTGCTCAATGTACCGAGGGCCGGGCCCACCCCGCTGGTGCAGACTCGTGCGGCCGGGTGTCGATTTCGCGACTCGCCGTTCGTCTTGACCCGACCACACAGAACGGGTTGACCTGACCCACGACTTCAGGAGTGACCATGACCGACTCATCCACCCAGGGAATCAAGACCGTCCTCCATCCCGTGTCCGACCTGGCCAAGGCCAAGCCCGTGTACACCGCCCTGCTCGGCGTGGCGCCGCTGGCCGACGAGTCCTACTACGTGGGATACGAGGTGGCCGGCCAGCACATCGG
This sequence comes from uncultured Acidimicrobiaceae bacterium, assembly GCA_963851245.1. Taxonomy (GTDB): domain Bacteria; phylum Actinomycetota; class Acidimicrobiia; order Acidimicrobiales; family Palsa-688; genus CAWKOH01. The sequence continues at coordinate 137,752 of CAWKOH010000004.1, forward strand.
TCTGGTGCCGGGCGGCGGACCGCAGGGCATGACCTCACCGGTGGCCTTCTGGCACGTAGCGGACATCGAGGCGAAGCTGGCCGAGGTGACCGCGGCCGGGGCCACCGTGAAGGAGTCGGCCCACGACGTCGGCGGCGGCCGCCTGGTGGCCACGGTCACCGACCCCGACGGCAACGTCCTCGGGCTGCTTCAGGACCCGTGAGTGCGACCGGCGCCGGTTGAGGCCGGCGCCGGATCATCGAATGGCACCATCTCGACTCCGAGGGCCCGTAGCGGTACTCTCCCGGCGTGCAGGTCCACTCCTACTCCGTTGACGTAGAGGGGACGCCCAAGGAGATCTGGCGAGTCTTCTGGGCCCACCGTTCCGGCACGGTCACCCGCGGCGGGGTCACCATCGAGGTGCTGCACCCGGGGGACGAGGTCGGGAATGGCCTGGTCCGGCACTGCACCTTTCCCGTACCGGCTGTTGTCGGGCGGAAAGGGGGTGTCCTGGGAGTGGCTCACCGAGGTCTGTCCCCACCGGTCCTGGCGCTACGAAGCGGTGGGCAAACCACTCTGGTCGAAGGCGACCGGTTTCACTCGCCTCGAAGACCGGGGGGAAGGACGAACAAGGGTGCACTTCGAGGAGCGCTACCACGCCTTCAACCCGATACTGCGGCGGCTGTTCGAGCGCCGGGTCCATGAGGCCATATCCAGGTCCAACGATGACACCATCGCTTCGTCCATCACCGCCGGCGTCCGGGGCCATGCGCCAGCGAGAACTCAGTCGAGAGAAGACGATCACGCCCGAGTGACGGACGGGGAAGGGTGGGCCTGGTGGAACTGATACCCGTGTCGGGAGCGCTGGGTGCGGAGGTTGGCGGCGTGAACCTCAGGACCATGAGCGCGGAACAGTTTGAGGAAGTCCTCGGTGCGCTCCATCATTTCGAGGTGATCTTTTTCCGGGGAGCCCATCTCAGGCCCGACGAACACATGAGGCTCGCCGAGCGTTTCGGCGAAGTGGAGATCTTCCCGATGGCGCGCCTGATGGGGCGGACGAAACCGGCCTTCCAGATCATCGAGGACGGGCCCGACAGCCGAACCGAGACCGACGACTGGCACACCGACGTCACCTGGGTCGCGGAGCCCCCGCGCTACGTGCTCCTGCACGCCGAAGTGATGCCCGATCGCGGTGGCGACACTCTGTGGGCGTCCATGACCAGCGCCTACGAGGCCCTCTCGCCGGTCATGCAGGAACTGCTGGCGGGCCTGGAAGTGGTTCACGACTGCAGCAGCTTCGTCGAGGCCATGAAGAGAAAGGCTCGTGGGGTCGACGTCGACGCGGTGGCCGCCAAACTCCGTGATGCGTACCCGCCCGTGAAACATCCCCTCGTCCGCACCCACCCCGACACTGGCCGGCGGGCGCTCTTCCTGGGCGGCAGTTTCATGCGCCACGTCGCAGGAATGCACGAGGACGAGAGCAGGGCCCTGCTCGATCTGCTCAGCCGCCACATCGAGGATCCAAGGTTCCACTGCCGGTGGCGCTGGCAGCCCGGCGACCTCGCCATATGGGATGAACGATCGACCAATCACCGCAGCGCCGGGGACCACTTCCCGCAAGTCCGGGTTATCCGTCGCATCGAGATCGCGGGCGACCGGCCCTACTTCGATCCGGCTGCCTGAGACAGACGGCCTCAATCGCGGCAGAAGTCCAGCACGGCCTCGTTGAAGACATCGGCGCGCTCGGCATATCCCGAGTGGCCCCCGTTGGCCAGCTTGGTGAGCATCTGCGCCGACCATTCCGAAAGGGCGGCGGTGGCGAAGTTGAAGGGTGAGTCCGACGTCACCAGCCGGCGTACTCGATCGGAGTGCTGCTGGGTGACGCCTGAGACGGCCAGGCCTCCCATCGAGTGGCCCACCAGGTTGGCCCGGGAGATGCCGAGATGATCGAGCAGGCCGAACAGGTCGTCGGCGTAGACGTTGGCGCCGGCGGGCAGGCGTCCCATCGGGCTCTGGCCGAAGCCTCGGGCGTCATAGACAACGCAGCGAAACTCGTTTCGGAACAGGGCGACCTGCTGCCACCAGTGGATCCTCGTCCCCTCGCCGCCGTGCGCCAGCACCATCCACGGACCATTCCCGGTTACTTCGTAGTACAGGTGGGTGCCGTCGACGGGTGCCACGCCAGCGTCGACTGAGATTTCGGTCCGGTCAGACACCGTCACCGAGCCCACCGTCGACGTCGACCAGCGCGCCGTTGACATATCCGGCCCGGGCCGACGCCAGGTAGACGATGACGTCGGCCACCTCCTCCGCCGTTCCGAACCGGCCCACCGGCACCCGGGCCCCCCGCTCGTCGAACACCCCCTCGACCGACGTACCGGTGCTCTCCGCGATCTCGGCGGCCGTCCGCTCCCACATGTCGGTGCGGATCAAACCGGGGAGAACCGCGTTCACGAGGACCTGATCGGATCCGTACTTGCGCGCCAGGGATTTGGTCACGGCCAGCAGGGCTGCCTTCGCGGCGGCGTAGTCGATGAGCGCGGCGCTCGGATACTTGGCCGCACCGCTCGAGACCATGATCACCCGGCCCCATATTCTTTTGGGTAGACGGCTCGGGAATAGTGATGCGCCTCGACACTTTTAGAATGGTTATAGTATGGGTTATGGTGTGAGGTGATAAATAAGTTGTGTATATGGTTTTTTTGGGGGGAGAAGTATTAATAGTAAGAGTATGGTATATAGTAGGTGTTTTATATGAAGTGAAGTTTGTGTATAGTGGGTTTGAAGATGTATTTGTTTATAGTTAGGATATTAAATGAAAATAAATAGATTAATAAAGAGGAGAATAAGTGGGTTAAGGATAGAGTGTTATATAGAAGTAGTAGTGTTGGTAGAAGTAGGTTTTAGAAGAGGTAGATAGTTGTGAAAAGAAGGAGAAGTTAGAAATTGGATAGTATTGGTGGAAGGAAAAAAATAATAAATAGAATTGATATAAATAAGAGGAAGGTAGTAGATTGGTGGAATTGAAAGTATTTGTAGAATTAGTATAAGTAATAGAATAACTCTGAGAAGTGAAGTGGTAGTTATTCGCAGAGGTCGAAAAAAAAGTCCTCTCAAGGGCCCCGGGCATCCACCACTTCTGATCAGGCGCATGGTCTTCTCTGTCTGTAGCGATAACTCGATACAGAGAGGAGGTACGATGCCTTGCATCCCACGCCGCCGTGCCGAATTGGTGCTCCACGGGAGCCTGACCACGTTCCGTCGCCGGTGCGGCAAGCCCACCTGCCACTGCGCGAGCGGCGAACCGCACGAGACGCCCGCTCTGGTCTACACCGAGGCCGGCCGGTCCAAGACGATGACCTTGCGTCCGAGCGAAGTGGCCGAAGTGAGCGAGGCTCTGGCCCGCTATGAGCAGGCCAAGGACCAGCTCGAGTCGGCTGCCGCAGCAGGGATCGCCGCTCTTAGGGCTCGCCGGAGCCCGTCGTGAGTGACACCGACTGTTTCGCTTCGGCACGGGAGGCTTTCGAGGACGTCGTGGGCTGGCTGGAGGGTGCCGAGGCAGCGGATTGAACCACGCTGAGGTGGAAGACGAGCTTTGCACCCGGGGCCGGGAGGTGATGCGCCGACTGTTCCAGGACCACCTGGACCTGCGATGTGCAGAGCGAGACCCGCAGCGATGTGATCGACGCCGACGGCGTCACCCACGGCTCGGTGGAACCCGACCACCGGCGAGGGCTGGGCTCCCTTTTCGGTCCGGTCACGGTAGAGCCGCCTCGCCTACCGCCATAGGGGCCATCCCAACCTTCATCCGGCCGACGCCAGCCTCAACCTGCCGGTGGAATACCACAGCCACGGCGTGCGTCGCCTGGCCGCCGTCGAGTCGACGAGGGGCTCCTTCGACGACGCCCGGACCGCGATCGCGTCGGTGACCGGGTCCGCTATCGGCAAGCGTCAGGTGGAAGCTCTGACCAGAACAGCAGCGGCCGACGTGGAGGCGTTCTACCTATCGGCCACGGCGCCAGCGACCGCGAAGGGCGACGTGGTGGTCATCTCGGTCGACGGCAAGGGCATCGTCATGCGCCCCGACGCTCTTCGCGAGGCCACGGCCCGGGCCACGGCGGAGGCGACAACCAAGTTGCGCACCCGGCTTTCCCAGGGGGAGAAGTGCAACCGCAAGCGCATGGCCACCGTCGGTGCTGTCTATGACGTGACGCCCACGCCCGCGGGCCCGAAGATGTCCTCGCCTCCAGTTCGGCCACACAGCCAACGCCGGCACCCCAAGCGGCGAACAAGTGGGTTACGGCCAGCGTGGCTATCGACGCCGCAGCGGTGGTGACGTCGGTCTTCGACGAGGCAGCCCGCCGTGACCGACGGCGACGCCGACCCTGGATCGCACTGGTGGACGGCAACAACCACCAAATCGACCTGATCACCTCCGAGGCCGGCCGCCGAGGGGTGGACCTGACCGTCCTTGTCGACTTCGTCCACGTACTCGAATACCTCTGGGCCGCGGCGTGGTGCGTTCTTCGCAGAGGGCGACCCTGCCGCAGAAGGCTGGGTGAAGGACCGGGCCTTGGCCGTTCTCGACGGCAGAGCCCGAAGCGTCGCCGCCGGCATCCGTCGTCGGGCCACCGCCGAGGGCCTGGCCAACACCAAACGCAAGAAAGCCGACGACGCCGCTCGCTACCTCACCAACAAGGCCGGCTACCTCCCATTTCTTTTTGCGCATGGCGGCCAGAACCAGCTGGGTGGAACGCACGGCAACCAGGAGGTTCACGTTGAGCCCACTCTCCCAGTCGTCTTCCTTCATGTAGAGGAAGTTTCGCGACGGCGAGGCGCCGAGGTTGTTGACGAGGATGTCCACCTCACCCAGAGAGCCCCGTACCTCTTCGAAGAAGCTCTCGAGCTGGCCGCCCGCCGTCAGGTCGCGCGGCCAGGTGTGGACGGAGCCCGGCAATGGGGCCGCGTCCTTCTTGAGTTGCTCCAGAGCATCTGCGCCCCGGGCGCAGCATGCGACCCTGGCCCCCTCGGCGGCGAGGCCGAGCACGGTCGCCGCTCCAATCCCCTTACTGGCACCGGTGACCACCGCGACCTTGTCACTGATTCCCAGATCCATGCTCCGTCCTTTCGTGCCGTCGCCGTCGATCCTAGGACCTGGGCCTGCTGACAATGTCGAAGCGGGGTACTTCGCAACGCGAGCTATGGTGAGGCCGATTCCGCAGGGTAGATCCCGTGTGTAAGGAGCCGTTATGCCTGAGTTTCCCGCCATCACCCACGTCGCTCTGACGGTGAGCGATCTGGACCGCAGCCGACATTGGTATCAGCGACTCTTCGGTACCGGTCCTGTCATTGACGAGGACACCGGTCCGTTTCATCACGTCGTGTGGCTGATGGGAGGAACGCTTGTCGGCATTCATCAGTTCCCGGACCTGAAGACTTCTGAGCCCTTCGACGAGCGCCGTCCGGGCCTTGACCATCTGGCCTTTGCCTGTGCCAGCCGTTCCGAACTCGAGGAGTGGGAACGGCGGATGAACGAGCTGGGCGTCTCCAATGGAGGAATCGTCGATGCCAGCTACGGGTCAGGGCTGTCGTTTCGCGACCCGGACAACATCGCACTGGAGTTCTTCGCTCCTCCCGGGCAGAGATCTGGCGGGCGTTCGGTCTCAAACCGTGGAAGCAGGACAGCTTCAAGGTGTCTCCCGACCCCGACTTGGTGGAGAAGGTCCGCGATCTGGTCGGGTTGTACATGAACCCTCCCGACGCCGCCGCGGTGTTCGCGGTAGACGAAAAGCCTCAGATCCAGGCGCTGAACCGCACCGCTCCGACACTGCCGATGCTGCCCACCACCCCGGCTCGGGCCACCCACGACTATGAACGCAACGGCACCGTCGACCTGTTCGCCGCGCTCGACATGGCCCGCGGCACCGTGATCTCCGATATCCGCCCCAGCCACAACCAAGACGACTTCATCGCCTTCTTGAACAAGATCAACCGCGAGGTTCCTGCGGAGCTCGATGTGCACATCATCTTGGACAATCTGCGCCACCCATAAGACCCCGAAGGTGCAGCGTTGGCTGTTGCGGCACCGCCGGTTCCATCTCCACTTCACACCCACCTACGGGTCGTGGATGAACATGGTGGAACGATGGTTCTCCGCTCTCACCACCAAAAAGCTGCAGCGCTCCGCCCACCGCAGCGCCAAAGAACTCGACCGCCGACATTAAAGCTTGGATCCAAAACTGGAACGAAGACCCCAAGCCGTTCGTGTGGCACAAGACCGCCGAGCAAATCCTCGAACGCCTCGCTGGCTACTGCGCTGCCATCAACCAGAACGCCAACGCATGACACCATCAATTACACAACTCTTCAATCGGACAGGACACTAGGCGAAGCTTCTTGCCCCGGGCCACGCTCAAGGGATGATGCCGGCCAGAGCCAGGATCTTGGCCGGGGGAAGGTGCTGCTCGGTCACGCGGGCACCGAAGGGCAGCAGGGCATCCTCGATGGCGTTGGTGAGGGCAGCCGGAGCGACAACCGCGCCTGCCTCGCCGACGCCGCGGAAACCGAGTTCGCCATGCGGGTCGCTCTCGAGGTGCTCGATCTCGATGACCGGGATCTCGGATGAGGTGGGAAGCAGGTAGTCCATGAAGGTGCTGGCGAGGAAGTTCCCGTCCTCGTCGTAGGCGGCGTGCTCGTAGAGCACCTCGCCGATCCCCTGGGCCACGCCGCCGCGGATCTGGCCTTCTACCACGGCCGGGTTGATGATACGGCCGCAGTCCTGGACCACGCAGTAGCGGAGGATGCGGACCGCCCCGGTGCCGAGGTCGATTTCGACCTGGCAGACATGGGTGCCGCCCGACCATCCACTCCCGGTGATGCCTTCCCCCATGAAAATCTCGGCCGCCTCCAGAACCGGGTCGGATCCGGCGGGAAGGGTTCGCGGTGCGCTTACCGCTCTCATGGCGATATCCGCCAGGGGAATGGACCTTTGCGGTACCCCCCTGGCCTCGATGACGCCCTGGTTGATCTCGAGGTCCTCCGGACTTATCTCGAGCATCTCGGCGGCGATCGCCAGCACCTTCTCCTTCACCTTGCGGGTGGTGACGAGAACAGCCCCGCTGGCCCACGTGGCCGCTCGGCTCCCACCAGTGCCGATGAGAGTAAGGGGGGTTACCTGGGTGTCGCCGTGGACCACCCTCACATGATCAATGGGCAGCCCCATCTCGTCGGCTGCGACCTGCGCCAGGGTCGTCTCGTGGCTCTGCCCGTGCGGCGCCTGCGTCGTGACGACGAGGAGGTGGCCATCGGGTTCCAGCCTCACTTTGGCCCGGTCGCCGCCCCACGTGCCGCCGCTGGCCCTCATTTCCGGTGGTCCGGGGGCCGGTTCGATGAAGTTGGCGAATCCGATCCCCAGATAACGGCCGTCGTTGCGAGCCTCGGCCTGGCGTTCCCGGAAGGAACCGTATTCTGCCAGTTCGAGGGCCCGGTCGAGCGCCTCCCGCGACGAGATCCCGGCCGCGCTGAGCCCGGTGATCAGGCGGTCGTCGGGTTCACCCCGCATCATGTTCTTGCGGCGCACCTCGGCGGGATCGAGCCCGAGCTCGTGAGCGATCGTGTCGAGCAGCCGCTCCCGCACCCAGCATTCCATTTCCCAGGGTCCGCGGTAGGCGACGTAGACGCATTTGTTGGTCGTGACCACTTTGACGTCGACGGAGTAGCCCTTCATCCGGTACGGCCCTGGCAGCAGCGACCGGATCAAGCCGGTCATCAACCCGGCGGGGAAGGGGCAGGCCGGATAGGCGCCCTGGTCCATCACCATCTCGGCTTTGATGCCGAGCAGCGTGCCGTCGTCTTTGACCGCCGCCTGCACGTCCATGAACTCCTCGCGGGCGTGCCCCGACGCGGTGAGGTGCTCGACGCGGTCTTCGATCCATTTGACCGGCCGGCCCAGCGCCTTGCTCGCCGCGGCCAGGGCGAAGTCTTCGCGGTAGACGAAGCCCTTCAGCCCGAAGGCGCCGCCGACGTCCCCGCACAAGACCCTGAGCCGGTCCATGGGATGGCCCAACGTCCTTGCCAGCTGGATGCGAAGACCCTGTGGGCTCTGGGTGGCGGCGTGAAAGGTGAGCTCACCGGAGCCGGGGTCGTAGTCGGCGACCGCACCCCTCGTTTCCATCGGGACGTTGGCCACCCGATGCTGCCGCAGCCTCATCTCCACCAACCGATCGGCTTCGGCCAAGGCGGCGTCGATGTCCCCCCAATTCTCCGACGCGGTGTAGACGACGTTGTCCCCGAGGTCGTCGAACAGCACCGGGCCGTCTGGGTCGAGCGCGGCCTCGTAGGAGACCACCGCCGGCAGAGGATCGTACTCGACGTCGATCAGCTCACACGCGTCCTCCGCCTCATAACGGCTCCGGGCGACAACCATCGCCACCAGATCGCCCAGCAGCCGCACCCTGTCGGTGGCCAGCGGGTAGAACTCCGGTATGCGCTGTCCCAACGACATCGGGATCTCGACCGGCCCCGTCAGCGCGCACATCTCCTCGCCGGTGTACACCGCTACTACACCGGGCGCCTGACGCGCTGCGCTCGCGTCCACGCCGAGGACGCGGGCGTGGGGCAGCGGGCTGCGCAGGAACGCGGCGTGCAGCAGGTTCGGCAGGTGCAGGTCATCGATGAAACGGCCCCGGCCAGTGAGGATTCGCTGGTCCTCGACCCGGGTTACCTTCGCTCCTGTAAACCTCATGCTGAGATGCTCCGGATCAACTCTGCGGAACGAGGGGGCACGCTATCGGCATGAGGATCGGCGGCTACTCCGTCTGTGTTTCCCTGTCAGCAGGTCGAGCGACCGGCGAAGTTATCCTACTGCCGGGCGTCTTTCCCGCAGCGCGGCCGGCCACATGTTGGTCATGACGTGCAGCATCTCCTGGCGGTCGACGTCCCACCCGACGCGCATCCAGGGGCGGTCGACACCGCCCTCACGCCGCCCTTCATCACGGAACGCCCCCGCCTCCCAGCGCACCCCTCGGTCGCCGCGGCCAGGCCGAGGAGATCGCGGCGGCTATCACCTACCTGGCTTCCGGCGAGGCCGGCTTCGTGACCGGCTCGGTTCTGGTGGTGGAGGTGGGTCCGAGGCCTGACCGGCTACGGTCCTCACCGGGATGAGCGCTTCGAGCGATCCGGTGGGGGTCATGAGCATCACGCCCTTTACCGCCGAGGGCGAAGTCGACGAGGAGCGACTCCGCCGCCACCTGTCTCGATTCGCGTCACACGCAGTGAGCCTGTACCTGTGCAGCCAGGGGAGCGGCGAGGGTCTGTCCCTGTCCCTGGCCGAGAAGGAGCTGGTCTATCGCACCGCGGTGGCTACCCTCGGCGGCATCCGGGAGGTGGTGGGGGCGGGTATCGGCCTGACCGGCGATACCGACACCGCCCTGGAACAGGTCGAGCGACTGAGCGCCACCGGGGTCGATGCCATACAGGTGTTCCCCCCCAGAACGGGCGCCCTGCGGCCGCGCGACCGCGAGATCGAACGCTATTTCGATGAGGCGATCGCGGTGGCCCGCTGCCCGGTGATCCTGGGCGAGAACGTGACGTTGGTCGGTTACGAGTTGGGCCTCGGGTTGATTCACCGCATCATCGAAAAGAGCGACGCCGTTACCGGTCTCAGCTACACGGCCGGCGGGAGCCTGGGCCAGCTCAGTGGGCTCGTCGCCGGCTGGGGGGATCGGGTGCAGGTGCGGACGGGGTGGCTGCACCATCTGGTCAACATGGCCGCTATCGGCGGGGCCGGGGTGCTGTGCTTCGACGGCAACGTGGCGCCGGGCCTGCTCGCCGCAACCTGGACAGCGGCGAAGGGGGGAGCCGCCGCCCTACCCGCTCTTTGGGGGGCGGTCATATCCCTCAACTCCCTCCTCTCGAAATATGGCAACCCGGGATCGATCAAGGCCGCCCTGGCACATCTGGGCCTTCCCGCCGGTGGGCTCCGGCGTCCCCTGCTGGGGCTGGAAGAGACCGAGGTGGCCGAGCTGACGGCGACGCTGGATCGTCTCCGGACCGACCTGGCTCTGGACTCGTGGCTCTAGCTCGGGGCGCCCACCGTCACTCATCGATTTTGGCCGGCCCGGGCCAGGAGGGCGCGAGCGGTCTTGGCGTGGGCCTCGTCGACCATCCTGCCCCGGACCGTGGTGGCGGCGTCACCTCGGCGCGCCGCTGACTCGACCGCGACCAGGATCTCCTCCGCTTCTCGGAGCTGGTCTTCGGTCGGACCGAATACCTGGTTCACCACCTCGATGTGAGAGGGATGGATGACCATCATCCCCTCGTAACCAAGATCGCGGTTCTGGAGGGCGAACCGTTGCAGCCCATCGAGATCGTCGATGTCGACAAAGATCCCCGACATCGGATTGGGCACGCCGGCAGCCCGGGCATCCAGCAGCACTTTGGCCCTCAATGGGTGGGTCTCCTGCATGGACGCCGTCCACCGGAAACCCACCGACGCGGCCAGGTCGCCACCCTCCGCGGCCCCTCCACCCATGAAAGCGATACGAGTCGAGGCCCGGGCCAGCCTTCCTGACCGCTGAACGGCGGCCGCTGACTCGATTAGAGGCCAGATGCGGACCCGACCGTACTCCAGCCCATGGACGCCTTCTGCGTAACCCAGGAGCTCGGACACGGTCCGGATGTCTTCGCTGGACTCCACCTTGGGTATCTGGACCGCCGTCAGGTTCGCCGAGACCAGCTGCATGATCTCCGACTGCAACCTGCCCTTGCTCAAAGGATTGATCCGAACGACCACGACCAGCGAGTGAGGATCAGGGCGGTTCGCGATCCAATGCGACGCGGTGTCGAGAGCTCGGTCGCGAGCCGCCTCGGCTACCGAGTCCTCCAGGTCCAGGATGACGGCGTCGGCGCCCCGGGCGTCGGCCTTGGCCAGGTAGTCTTCCCGGTGGGCCGGAACGAAGAGAGCGCTGCGGACCCGGGGCAACTCCCGGTCATTCCCTTCCGCTCGATGACCGTGCCGCATGCGTATCGTCCTTGTTTATCGAATAGTTACTATCTTAGGGACATGAGCGAGGCGAGTGGAATTGCTCGGACTGCGCCGGGCGCCTTGATGCTGTCATCCGATTCGCATGTCGTGGAACCGGGTGATCTGTGGCAGGAACGCCTGCCGAAGTACTGGCGGGATGACGCTCCCCGGGCCACGCGTGACCCCGACAACCATCATGTGTATTTCCACGGTCCTGGAGCGGGGCGCGGCGTGGACCTGACCCTTTCCGTGACAGCCGGCATGTCCAACGCCGAGGTTGACGCCATGCTGAAGTCGGACCCGAAGGCGGTTCCGGGCGTACGCGGGGGCGCGGACCCGATCGCCCGGCTCGAGGACCTGTGGCAAGACGGCGTAGCCGCCGACGTCCTCTACCCGACGTGCGGTCTGAGCCTGCTCCAGATGGATGACGCTCGGCTTCAAGCAGCCTGCTTCGCCGTTTACAACGATTGGCTGGCCGAGTTCTGCTCGGTCGACCCGGTCAGGCTCATCGGGCTGGCGCTGGTGGCGTGCTGGGACATCGATCAGGCCGTGCGAGAGATGGAGCGCAGCCGCGACCGAGGCTTGCGAGGGGCCATCATCTGGACTGCGCCTCCTCTATCGGACACCTTCTTCGACCCCCGCTACGAGCCGCTCTGGGCGGCCGCCGAAGACATGGGCCTGCCGCTTTCCGTGCACACGCTCGGTGGCCAGCGGGCCAGTCGCGACGTGGCCCGGCTGGGTACGACGGTGGCTGATTCGTTCCATGTGGCCATCGACTACCGGCAGGAGCTCCAGCGCTCGCTGTGCGAGCTGGTGGCGGCCGGCGTCTTCAGCCGGCACCCGGGTCTACAGGTCGTCGGTGCCGAAGCGGGCATGCACTTCCTGGCCGAGATGGAGCGCCGAATGGACTCTGCCTACCGCGGCTTCTGGACGCGGCTGCCGGACAATCAACTGGGTCAACCGCCGTCGCATTACTTTCACCACAACGTTTGGCTCACCTACATATCCGACCCCGTCGGCCTGCACAACATTTCTTTCACCGGGGCGGATCGGCTCATGTGGTCGAGCGACTACCCGCACGGGGCGTCCACCTGGCCCCGGTCCCGTGAGGTGGTGGAGCGGGAGCACGCCGCCCTCGACCGAGCGCAGGTCCGCAGGCTGACCTGGGACAACTGTGCCGCCCTGTACGGCATCGACCTGGAAGAGGTGTCGGACCCGAGCCCGGCGATCAGCGCCGGCGCCGGTCAGCGCCCGAACCGGTAGAGGCGCTGGGCGTTACCTGCGAGAATCAGGTCCCGTTCGCGCGCGGGGACATCGGCAAAGTCGGCGTGGATGACGTGGATCGAATGGGGCCAGTCACTGCCTCCGTGGGGGTGGTCGCTCGACCACATCAACCGCTCCACGCCGACGGCGTGGCGATTGCGGACAGCAAAATGGTCGGTGATGTAGGTGTAGTAGAAGTGCTCGTCGATCACCGCGCTCGGTAGCCGGAGGGTTCGCATGTCGGCGCCTTTCTCACGGCGGAGGACCCGGTTGTCCGCCTGCTCTTTCACGTAGGGAACCCACCCGGCGTCGACCTCGGCCAGCACCACGGTGAGGTCGGGCACCCGGTCGAACACCCCGCCCAGGAGGAACTGCAGCATTCGGTTCGGCACGTCGCGGAAGCGGAGATAGCCCATGACCAGGCCTTCGCTGATGGTGTCGGGGGCGTAAATGTCACGCGGGTACTCGTTGACCAGGGCCACATGGATGTGGATGGGTACCTGACGCTCGGCCGCGGCCTGCCAAACCGGATCGTCGTCCTTGGAGAGATCGAGGTTCCCGTGCGGGTAGCACCCGACGAGGCAACCGACGATGCCCGGGCGATTGGTGACCCGTTCGATCTCCTGCACGGCGGCTTCGACGCCCCGGTTCGGAACCAGCATCACGCCGCCAAGGCGGCTGGGGTCGTGCTCGCAGAACTCCGAGAGCCAGTCGTTGTAGGCCCGCACCATGGCCAGATGGAACTCGGGGTCGGGGTTGGCGATGACGAGGTGGGAGATGCGCGGGGTCGGGTAGAGGACGCACGCGTCGACCAGGTCGGCGTCCATCTCCAGCAACCTGGCTTTCGGGTCATAGCCGCCGGGTCGGACGTCCTCCCAGCGGATCCAGGCCGAGCGCTCCGCCACCGGCACGCCGGCAGAGGTGTTGCTGCCGAAGTTGATGGGGTCCTTCACACCTTCGAGCACCCAGGCGTCGCCCTGATCGAAGCGCTGCACCCGAGGGGCCCGATCCTGCAACTTCCCCGGTAAGCGTGACGTCCACAGATCGGGTGGCTCGTTGATGTGGGCGTCCGCGTCGATCAGGCGGTAGCCGGGCTCACCGAGGGGCGCGCCTGTGTTGTCGGTCACGGATGTAAATCCCTTCTATAAGAGTCGGCGCCATCGTTCGAACCCCGCCATTCCTGCGTGACCCCCGCCGCGGCCAGGCGGTCGATACTTTCCTCGTCGTAGCCCAGCTCGGCCAGGATCGCTCGGGTGTGCTCGCCGGCGGCGCAAGCGGGCGCCAGGCGGTTGGCGAAGCCCTCGAAGCCCACCTTCGCCGGGGGACGCCAGTAGCTACCGAAGACCGGATGCTCAGCCTCGATGAGAAGCTTCTCCTCTTCCATCCAGCCGTCCTTCGGCAGGGCCGATACGGCCACCAGCGGAGCGCCGCGGGCCCGGGCTCGCCGGGCCCACTCCGCCGCAGACCGCGTCGCCAGGATGGCGGCGAGGGCGCCGGCCAGGTCGGCGTCGTGGTCGCTCCGGCTGGCCCCGTCGGCGAACCGACGATCGTCGCACCAGTCCCCCCAGCCCAATGTCGCCGTCAACGCCCGCCACTCCTTCTCGTTGCGGCAGCCGACGTAGACCCATCCCTCCGTGCCCGGGTAGAGCCGCTGTAGCGCGCTCGACGCCGTGCTGTCCCTTGTCGGGGAGACGCCATTCGGGTGCCCCGTCGTAGCTAACGAGGTACGGCGACATGGCATATCCCGTGGTGGCGAGCATGGTCGTCTCCACCACCTGGCCTGCGCCCGCCGCCCGCTCCCTTCGATGAAGACCGAGCAGTACTGCCGTCGCCACGCCCAGGGCCGAGCCCGGGTCGGGGTACGAATCGTCTACCGGGGGATTCCCCCTCCCCGCCTGCAGTATGCCACTGCCTACCAATGCGTTCGGTGTGGAGTGGAACGCGGCTCTGCCGGCCTGAGGGCCTTCGGACCCGTACGAGGCGGCGTAAACATAAACGAGGCCGCGATTGCGGGCCAGCAGATTTACCGGGTCGATACCGAGCCGCTCCGCCACCCCGGGCCTGAAGCTGTGGAGGAACACATCGGCCCGCTCGACCAGCTCCAGCAGCGCCGCCATACCGTCCGGGCGCTTGAGGTCGAGGACGACGCTCTCCTTGCCGTGGAACAGCTTGGCTGCCTGCAGACCGAGGCGCCGGGCCGGCTCGCCGCCCGGGGGCTCGACCTTCACCACCCGGGCCCCCATCTCCGCCAGGAGCGTGGCCGCCAGCGGTCCGGCCAGAAAGTAGGCCACCTCCAGGATGGTGACACCGTCCAGCGGATAGACGGGCCGGTTGGCGCGGGCCGGCCTGGGTGAAGGTTCCGGCCCGGGCCCATCGAGCTCCGCCCGCACCTGGCGGTTGTGCTCGCCGACCCTGGGAGCGGGCCGGCTCGAAAACGGTGTTGCGCCGGCGAAGAGGGCCAGCGGGCCTACCTGCCGGCACGGCCCTACCTCCGGGTCCTCGACGGTAACGACCCTGCCGTTGTCGACCATCTGGGGGTGGGCGAGGAACTCGTCAGGAGTCAGGAACGGGTCGGCGCCCACGTCGAGCTCGGCAAATATCTGCATCCACTCGTCGCTCGCTCGGGTCTTCATGCGGACCCGGATCTCGGACCCGAGAGCGGCCACATCCTGCAGCCTTTCGACGCCCATGGGTGCTCCGGCGTATCGAGGATCGCCGAGCCGGTCCTCGAGGTCGAGGGCCCGCAGCCAGGACCGAAAGTGGTGGTCCTGGCGGGCGCACATCTGGATGTACCGGCCGTCCTGGCAGAGGCGCGGTCATGAAACACAGCTCGATTCCGGCGTTCATGGCCGGCGTGGCTCTTTTGGCTGTCGAGGCCGTCGGGTCCCCTGCCCGGGCCATCTCCTGACGCATGAGGATGGCAGCCAGGCCCTGCACCAGGCTGGTGGTCACGTGGTCGCCCTCGCCGGTCTCTTCGCGAGCGAGTAGTGCAGCCAGCACGCCCTGGGTCGCCAGCTGGGCCGCGGCGAAGGATGCGACCGGCACCGCCGTGTAGATGGGGGCGTCCCGATACTGGCCCGGGACGGCCCCGCTCAGAACGTCGAGGCCGACCATGTGGCCGCTCACGGCGGCGACGATCCCCTCGTAGCCGGGCAGTTCGGCATAGGCGCCGGCCGGCCCGAACCCGGAAATGGAGCAGTAGACGAGCCGCCGGTTGCGGTTGTGGAGTGTGCTCCAACCCAATCCCAGCCGGTCGGCCACCCCGGGGCGGAAAGATTCGATGAACACGTCGGCCCGTTCGGCCAGCCGGCCGGCCAGGTTGCGATCCTCCTGCTTGCGGAGGTCGAGGGCGATCGACCGCTTGCCTCGGTTCCACATGTGCGAGCCGCTCTGGGTCCGGCTCCAGTCGCCCCACGGCGGTTCGACCTTCACGACGTCGGCACCGTTGTCGGCCAGGATCATGCCGGGCATCGACCCGGCCATACCCTGTCCGAGCTCGACCACGCGCAGATCCCGGCAGGCGTCGGAGGGCGAAGGGTGCGTGCCGTCCGCCATCGCCGTCACACCAGGGCCATGGCGTTGGCGGGGGAGGCCACTCCACCGGTGACGTGAAGGGGGACGGACACGACGCAGCAGGTGGCTCGTTGCGACCGGGCCGACCAGGCGGCCAGGCCCTCGAGGTCCCAGAGCTCACCGAAGGGGAGGCCGAGGCCGGCCAGGCAGCGGCGGTGCAGTGAGCCGACGGCGGGGTCACCCGGCAGCACTTCCACGGCCGGGTTGTCGGCGGCGACGGCGAACACCCCCGCGTCCCACAGGTACCGGGCCATGTCCGATCCGGCGTGAAGCCCTACGCCGACGGGCATGGCCAGGTGCTCTGAGGGCAAGCCATCCCTGCGCATCTGGTCGACCCACCCCGTCCGGAGCAAGATGACATCGCCCGGTCCGGGCTGTGCTCCCATGAGGTCAGCGGTCGCCTCCAGCTCGTCCACGGTGATGGGCCGCTCCTCGAACGCATCGACGGTCTGGCCCGAGGTCTGCCAGTAGCGGGGGAGATCCAGGAGGACGCCCCGGGTCACGACCCCCACCGTCAACCAGGTGTGGATGCCCAGCTCGACGGCCTGGGGCGAGTCCCACGCCTCGATCCCCCCGAAGAAACCGTGCCGGCCGGCGCCGAAATGCCGGAGGGCGTCCCACTGGCTGGAGGCCTGAGGGTTGAGATGGGCGAACTCGTCGTCGATCATCGAGGGGCGCAGGGCGTGCACCCGGTGCTGCAACGGGGCCCGGCCGTAGAGCGGGGGATCGGGCTGATCGAGGGGGAGGGTCAGGTCGAGGCACTGGCCCTCGACCGCCTCGGCCAGAGCCACCAGGCGGCGCTCGGGCGTGAGCCGGTTCAGGGTGCCCAGCCTCCGGTCGGGCCAGACATCCCAGGCGTGGCGGATGTCAGTGCCCGGTAGTGAGGGCAGCTCGTCGTAGGCGGGTTCTTGGCCTGCCGTCGGTTTAGCTTTGCCTGCCGTCGGTTTAATTGCTCATCGGTCCGCCGTCAGGATCATGGCGGAGCCGTCCATGAGAGCACCGGAGGTGACGATGGCCACCTCGTGGCGGGGCGCCTGCCGGACCCCGCCGCGACCCTGCACCTGGAGTACCGCCTCGGCCACCGTGTTCATGCCGTGCAGGTAACCCTCCGCCAGCAACCCCCCGTTGGTGTTGGTCGGAAGGCGCCCGTCGATGCGGCCCGCTCCTGATCGGAAGAAGGCCCCCGACTCGCCGCGGCCGCACAGGCCCAGGCCTTCGAGCCCTATGAGGACGGTGCTGGTGAAGCAGTCGTAGATCTCGGCCACGTCCACATCCGCACTCGCGACGCCGGCCCGGGCGAACAGTTCGTCGCGCAGCCAGCTGGTGTAGTTGCGGGTGTAGTCCTCCCAGAGCAGGTGGTCGCCGATATCGAGGCCGGGATGAGCCCCGGCGCGGTAGCACCCCGAAGCCACCACTGCCGGCGGATGCGGCAGGTCCCGGGCCCGCTCTAGGGACGTGACCACGACCGCGCAAGCGCCATCCACTTCGACGGTGCAGTCCGACCGGCGGAACGGCTCGACCACGTACGGCTCGGCTGAATAGGCGTCGAAGTCGAGGGCCTCACGGCGCATGGCCCGGTCGTTGCGCTCGGCGTACCATCGCTGTCCGACCGCCACCGCGCCGAGGTCTTCGGAGGACTGGCCCGTTTCGTACAGGAACCTCTGCGCCCACATGGCCACGTACATCATGTAGGCGTCGTAGCCGATGGGGTACCGGTACTGCCCGCCTTCGCCGGCGAAATGCATGGTGCCGACCCGCTGCTGCGAGCGCCCGTTGAGGGCGCGGTACACGACAACGACGTTCGCATCGCCATGGGCGACCGCCTGCGCCGCCTGCCAGACGAGATGGCACGGGGCCTGCCCTCCCAGCTGAACGTCCAGGACCGTGCGCAACTGGCCCATGGCGAGGGCGCTGGAGACGGCGACGCACGGCACCGAGTCGGACATGACCATGAAGCTGGCCAGGCCATCTACGTCGCCGGGGGTGAGGCCGGCGTCAGCCAGCGCGTTGCTGACCGCTTCGGTCGCCAGGGACAGCACACTGCGGCCGGATCGCCGGCTCAAGGTGGTATAGCCCACCCCGACGATCGCGGCCCCGGTCCCGTTGCTACTCATGCCCGGGGTCCGGTATCGCCCTCGGCTGGAACTAACTCGAAGCACAGCTCGGTCCATTCGGGATGGTCCACGAAGCGGGGTCGGACCCGATCGCCGATGCCGGTGTCGCTGTTCGGTTGAACCCGACCGACCATGCGCGGCCCGTCGTCGAGTTGCACGGTGGCCACGGTGTAGGGCAGCCAGGCGGCGGCCCCGGGCGAGACGGCCGCATGGACGGTCACGAAGGAGTACACCGTACCGAGGCAGGAGGACTCGACCATGTCGAATGAGCCCGAGGCGCACCAGGGGCACGAGGGCATCGGGGGAAAGCGGATCCTTCCGCACGACGTGCAACGTTCCAGCATGACCCGGTGGGCGCGCAGGCCTTCCCACCACGCTTCGCTGTCGGGGCTGGGTTCGGGCGCCGGCCCGGCCGGGTGCCAGTCGGCTACCGGTGCATCGCGGCCCTGAAGGCCGGCCTCACTCTCGACCAAAGCCGTACAGCCGCGCCGCGTTGCCGACCAGGATCATCTCTGCCTCGGCGGGCGGCACCCCGGAGAAGGTGGCCTGCAGGAGGCGCTGCGAGTTGGGCCAGTTGGCGCTGATGTGGGGATAGTCGCTTGACCACAGCATCCGGTCCACGCCTATGTCGTGGCGCACGCGGACTCCGAATGTGTCGTTGATGAAGGTGGTGCTGATGTGCCGGTCCACGTAGCGACTGGGCAGGTCCCGGACGGTGAAGTTGCTTGTGGGCCGCAACCGCAGGAAGTTGCCGTCGATCTGCTCCTTGAAGTACGGCACCCACCCGCTGTCGACCTCGGCGAAGACCACCTGCAGCGTCGGGAAGCGGTCGAATATGCCGGCGAAGATCATCTGGACGATCCGGTTGGGGGCGTCGAAGAAGCGGCCGTAGCCGGGGAGGGGCACCCGATGGGCGGCAGGCATGCTCATGGTGAGGCTGACATGCACGTTCAAGCTGGCGCCGCGCTCTGTTAGGGCGGCCCAGACCTTGTCGTCCTCGGGGGCGATCTCGAGGCTGCCGTTGGGATAAGCGGTCATGAGGAAACCGCGGATGCCGGGTCGGCCCCATACTCGATCCATCTCGGCCACGGCGTCCTCGGCTCCGCAGTTAGGCAGCATGGCCAGCCCTCCGAAACGCGATGGGGCCGCGGCTGTGTACTCGGAGAGCCAGTCGTTGTAGGCGGAGACCATCGCTTGATGCAGCTCGGCGTCACGGTTGGCCGCCACGCCCTGGGACAGCCGGGGCGTGGGGTACAGGATCTCGGCGTCGACTCCGTCCTTGTTCATCTCCTCGAGGCGGGCGGCGGGGTCGTACCCGCCATGACGTATCTCTTCGAAACGCACCCAGCCCTTCTGCTCCTCGGGGTCGAGACCGGCGCAGGCGTTCATCCCGAAGTTGATGGGGTCGGTGGCCCCCTCGATCACCCAGCCGTCACCTTCGGGGAAGCGCTCCATGCGAGGAACCCTCTCTTTGAAGCGCTTCGGCACCCGGCTGGTCCAGAGATCCCCCGGCTCGTTCACGTGGGTGTCGGCCGAGATGAGGCGATATTCCTGGGTTGGCACTTCGGCTCTCCTCGCTCGGTCGGTCATCCGGGATTGCTTGCGGATGCGCTGGGAAAATACTCGCTGTCGTTGACGAAGGTCAGGCTCCGGACCCTTCCCCCCTCGAGTTGGGGTTCCGAACCCTCCGTCGTCTGCTCGGACGCGTCGCGGCGGTAGTTGAGGAAGGCGAACCCGTCGGGGCCGCTACGGAACTGATAGCGCTGGTCGCCTCTGATGGCGACGGCATCGCCGGGCCCGAGCTCGTAGCGGCCGAACTGGATCCGGCCTCGCAGCACGTACAGGATCTCGTCGGCCGAGTGGCTGTGGGCGCTGGAGCGGTATTCCTGCTCCCGGCTGGTGAGGAAAAGGGTGATGCGGCAGGTGAGGCAGGTCGAGTCGGCGAACATGCGCGTGTCGCGGCCCGGCTCGGTCGCGGCCCACACTCCGCCCGGGCCCACCACGTGAACACCACGGCGCTCCGGGGCGGGCGGTCCGTGAATGCCGTCAGCCGGCGGCTCTGGATCCTCCGGTCCGAAGTGAACCATGACCGCCCCGTTCGGCGCCCGGACCCGGGCCGGCACGCCGGACTCGATGACCACCGCAGCTCCCGCCGGGCACTCCGAACCGTTGAACTCGAGCGCACCGTCGACCACATACAGGCCCTCGTCGCCGTGGTGCCCGGTCCACGTGAGTACCGCGCCGGCCGCCAGCTCGGCCCATGTCACCCACAGAGGAAAGCCGTCGAAGCGGGCCGACCAGCTCGACGCGTCGCCATGCAGGGTGCAGGTCGGAGCGGCGTAGCCGGCCCCCAGCTCAGCCTCGTCCCGGCGGGCAAAGGCGATCGCCTTGACGCGCTCAGGCATCGATTCGACCGTATCGCAATGGTAATGATGATTCAAATTACAGCCGGCGCGAAAGGGTCAAGTGACTCGCATGCCTCCGTCGACGGGCAGCGAGGAACCGGTGATGTAGGAAGCCGCATCGCTGGCCAGAAAGAGGACGGCGGCCGCCACCTCGATAGCCTCGGCGCAACGGCCGGTGAGCGCTCGTTGCCCCACGACCCGGCGCACGTAGGGCTCCGCGCTCGCGGTCAACTCGGTCATCACGAATCCCGGCGCCACCGCGTTCACCCGGATGCCGAGCGGCCCGGTCCATTGCTGAGCCAGGTCACGGGTGATTCCTTCGATGGCGGCCTTGCTGGCCGTGTAGGCCGCCTGCGGAGCGTCCAGGGTGGTGGTGGCGATGACGCTGCTGATGTTGACGATGCTCGATCCTGGCCGCATGACCCGGGCACAGGCCTGCGCCATCCAGTACGAGCCCATGAGGTTGACATCGACCACGCGGCGGAACTCCTCGGGCTTCTCGCGCAGGGCCGGGACGGACGACGCCACTCCCGCCCCATTCACGAGCACGTCGATCCGCCCGAACTCCTCCAACCCGGCCCTGACCATGCGCTCGCAGTCGGACGGTGAAGTCACATCGGTCGGCACCGCCAGGACCCGGCGTCCGAGTGCCCGGGCCGCCGCCGCGGTGGTGTCGAGCCTCCGGGCCCGGCGGGCCCCCACCACCAGGTCGGCTCCGGCGGCCGCGAACGACGAGCGCGCACGCGGCGCCCAGACCGGAAGAGGCGCCTGTGATGACGGCGACCCTGCCGTCCAGGCGGAACCGGTCCAGGATGGAGCGCCCGGGGCCCGGGCTCACGTCGGCCCGGGTCGATCCCAACGCCCGAGGGGCGGTTCGTCTACGTCCGGGTCGAACCAGCCGTACGGTCCCAGGCTTATGAAGAAGAACTCGACGCCGTCGGGACCGGGCAACTCACCACCGTAGGCGTAACCGCCCTTGACCCACCGTAGATCACCTTCGCGGTAGACACCTTCACCGGGTATGTGCAGTTCGCCCCGGCGGGGAATGTAGATGGTGTCGGAGGGATGCCAGTGGGAAGGCCCCGGGGCGCCGGGCTCGATCCGGACCAACATGCAGAAGTTGCCGCTGGCCGGGTCGATGAGGGTCTTGGTGAACACGTACGGGCTGGGCTCGGTGCTCTCCGGTCCCATGTAGCCCACCCAGGGGAGCTCGTCGAGCGTGATCACCGTCCGCGGCTTGAGGGGGTTGGCCGGCGTGACCAGCAATTCGGATCCGAACTTGGCGACGTATTGCGGTGTGATGGTCATGTTTTCCTCCACCTGGCTCGAGTGAACTTGATGGGTTATGGCAAGATGGCGCCGCCGTCGACGACCAGCACGGCGCCCGTCATATAGGAAGCGGCCCGGCTGGCCAGGAAGGTCACCGCCACCGCCACCTCGTCGGGCTCGCCGAAGCGATGCATGGGTATGTGGGCGCAGTAGGCCGATTGCCACTCGTCCGGGCTCTGGTCGGTGCCGGCCACCTTGGCCACCGCCGCCACCGATGACCGCTCCGTCTTGATAGGCCCCGGAGCCACCGCGTTGACCCGGATACGGTGCTCGGCCAGCTCCTGGGCGAACCCCTGTGTCAGCGCCACGATCCCGGCTTTGGCGGCCGAGTAGGCGACGACGCCCGGCCGGGCCCGCAAGCCGGCACGTGAGGAGATGTTGACGATCGCGCCTTCGGTGCCGGTCTCGGTCATCGTCCGGGCGCACGCCTGCGAGAAGAGAAACGTCCCCTTCAGGTTCACGTCGGTGATCTGGTCCCACTGCTGCTCGGTCAGCTCGAGGATGGGGGAAGACGGATAGATCCCGGCGCAGTTGACCAGGACATCCAGGCGCCCCAAGGCGGTGGTGGCGGCTTCCACGGCCGCCGCCGCGGTAGCCGGATCGCAGACGTCCCCGATTACGGGCACGGCGCCGCTTCCTCCCGTCGTGAGCTCCTTCGCTACCGACCGGGCCGCTTCCGCGTCCAGGTCGACCACGACGATGGCCGCTCCGGCGCCGGCCAGCCGCCGGCATACAGCGGCACCGATGCCGGCCCCGGCTCCGGTGACCACGGCGGCCAGGCCGCTGAAGTCGAGGAGCTGATCCAGGGGCGTCGGCGCGGTCACAGGGCGACCGCCTGCCGGGTGGCGTCCATCATGGCGTGCAGGAACCGCCGGGGCGCCAGGCAGTCACCGACCACGTGGATGGCGAACGGTGCTTGCCGGCGACACGCCTGGAGTTGGCCCGCCTGAAGTTGGTCGGCCAGGGCACTGCGGGGGTGGCGCCCACAGGCCAGCACGACCGTGTCGATCCCATCGAGCGTCTCCTCCACATTCGTCAACGTGTCCCGGACGACCAGGCTCCCGGGTCGAACAGCGGCGAGAGCGCTCAGGCGGAGAGTCTCGACGCCCTTGGCCCGCAGCCGGCGCAGGAGGGCGAAGCGGGTGGCGGCCTCCACGGCTTCTCCCTCCGAGGCCTGCTCGGTCAGAAGGGTCACCGGATGACCGGCCCCGGCGACCGCGTCGGCGACCACCAGCGGGGGCAGATGGTCCTCCAGGCCGCCGATCACCGCTACGTGGCCGGTCAGGTGCGCCTCGCCTCTCAGTACGGCCAGCGCCTTCACCACGTGCGCCAGCTTGGCGCCGGGCAAGGACGGCACCGACTCCTCGGCTCCAATCGCTATGACCACGTCATCGGGCTGCTGGTCGAGGATCAGGTCGGTGGTCGCCTCCCGGCCGAGCCGGACGTCGACCCCGGCCCGGGCCACCTCGGCCTCCAGATGCCGGCGCATGCCTTGCAGCTCCGGGCGGTGGGGGTCGCGGCCGAGCACGCCCAGTACCCCGCCAAGCATCGCCTCCCGCTCGATCAGGGTCACGTGGTGGCCCCGCGCCGCCGCCACCCGGGCACACTGCATGCCCGCCACGCCGCCCCCGACGACCACGATCCGGCGGGGCGATGCCGTCCGATGGATCGCCAGCTCCTTCTCGTGGCCGGCAGCCGGGTTGACGGTGCAGCGGACGGGGAGGCCGGTGTGGCACTCGTTGCAAGCTATGCAGGCGTCCACTGTCGCTCCCGATCCGCTACGCGTCTTGGCGACAAGCCCGGGATCGGCAATAAGGGCTCGGGTGAAGCCGACGATGTCGGCACGGCCTTCGGCCACGATTCGTTCCGCCATCATCGCATCGGTGATCCGGCCCGCGACCACGACCGGCACCCGGACAGCGGGACCGAACCGCGGCGGCGTCGGCGACCGCGGGGCCCGGCTCCTGATAGGAGGGCGTCACGTAGGCGACCCCGAGGCCGGCGCGCAGGCCGGTGTAGTCGCCGGTGCTCACGCTCAGGTAGTCGGCACCGGCGTCCTCCAACCGCCCGGCAATCTCGCACACGTCCGCGGTGGTCAGCCCCCCTTCGGCCCCCTCGGCCCCGGGGATGCGAACCCCGACCGGCATGGACTGGTCGATGCCGGCTCGCACCGCGGCCAGCACTTCGACAAGGAAGCGGATCCGGTTGTCCAGGCTTCCCCCGTAGCGGTCGGTGCGATGGTTGGTGAGAGGAGACAGGAACTGGTTGATCAGATAGCCGTGGGCGGCGTGGATCTCCACCCCGTCGAGACCGGCTCGATGCACCCGGCCGGCCGCCTCGGCGAAGACCTGGACCACATCGCCGATCTCCAGCGCAGTCAGAGCATGGGGCACGCGCCGGCGGTGCTCGTCGCGCACTCCCGACGGCCCGACCACGAAGTCGAGCGTGTCCGCCGCGTCACTGGCTCCGGCGTGGTGCAGCTGCCCTACGCACCGGGCCCCGTTGCGCTGTATCACCTCCGCCTGCTCCCGTAGCACCGGGACATAACGCTCGCACCAGGCCCGCCCCTCTTCGGTGAGTGGATGGGGCGGGACGGCGTCAGGCCCGAGGGCATCCTCGGCTTCGAATCGCCCCGGCCCCGGTGGGAAGGTCCCCATGCCGTAGCCGGCGTGGATTCCGACCAGAGCGACATCCCTGCTGCGGATATCGAGGTAGGGCAGGTAGCGGCTCTGTGGCAGGCGCGGCCCATGCGTGGTCATCATCAGCCGGTTCCGGAGGAGCACGGCCCCGATGCCGATGGGCTCCAGGCAGCGCTCCAACACGGCCCCGGCCGGCATGGGCGTGAGCGTAACAGCTTCCGTCTCCTCTTGTCTTTAGATGATTGTGGTATTAGGTTTCAGCGGGGGCTTTGGACGACCAAGGAGCCGACCATGCATCAGGTGCTTCGTGGAGCCCGGGTTGTGGACGGGACCGGCGCAGCGGCCGTCTCGGCCGATGTGGAGATCGATGGCGGTCGCATAGTGAGGGTGGGCGATATCCCCCTCGGCACCTAGAGCCGGACCGGGTCTCTGACCACCAGCCCGGCACCCTTCCCCTCTATGTCGAGCTCGGCGATCATGTCGACCAGGAGCGCATACTGCTGCCCGCCGGTGATGTCGGTGTCGCCGAACTCGCCGCTCGGCACCGGCCGGGGAAAACTGATCTTCATGGCGCCGATGTCGTTCATGTCGAACACCTGCACCTGCGCCGGGTCGACCCGGTAGAGCTCGCCTATCCGTTCGGCTGACAGCACTCCGGCTTCGAGGAAGGCCCGTCTGGCGTCCTCGTCGGTGAAGAACAGGTCGATGGTCAGCATGAAAGGTCCGGCGTCCTTGCTCCGGATCAGATTGAAGTAGCGGGTCACGTTGGAAAGGTCCCCGCCTGGATCGGCGCTCACCCGGCTCCCACCTCCTGCATCACAGTCCGGAACACCTGGCGCCGTTCGCCCTCGTCCAGCACCAGCTGGTGGTTGAGGGTGAAGCGGAACACCTCGCCCCGATCGACCACCGGGGCGCTGTAGGGATGGGCGAAGGTGGTGATGGACCCGGCCCGCCACTCCTGGACCGGCCAGTGCAGAGCCACGTGGTAGGCAGCCCGGGCCATCCCCGACGCCTCCTCCTGGGTGTCGCCGACCAGGTCGAAGACGATGACCGCCTCGCGAGGCACGGCGTCGGTCTTCTCGTTGGTCGTGCCGTTCACGCCGTACACCTTCAGGTCGAAGCGATAGGCGTTGCCCCACGTGCCCTGCAGCCGGGTGTGGATCTGGTCCTGCAGTGACTCGCACCACGATGGCAGCTGGGCCAGGATGACCCGGTCCCGTATCGACCCCCAGAACGACGACAGGTAACCGACCGGGGCCGCACCTTCGAGCTTGGCCGTGTAGTCCTCGGCCTCGGTGAACGTGCCGCCGCGCACCTTCACCCGCCGCTCGTCGAGAGCCTCATAGGTCGCGGTGCGGGCATCCAGGGTCCCCGACGGCATGATCAGCCGGTAGGGGTCGGCCGTCTCGTACAGAGTGTGAGCGGCCACACTTGCCGGTGTGCACCGAAGCCTGGGGTCGAGCGGTTCCAGCACGAAGCCGTCCTCTTCGATGGTGCAGAGGATGGAGTCCTGACCCGTCCGGTTGGTGGCCGCGGCCGAACCGCACTCGACGATCTTGGCCGCGTTCCACACCGGTCCGGGGTCGAACCCTCGCGCCAGGGGCAGCGCCGCGAAGATGGCGGCGTCGGCGCAGCGGCCCAAAAGGACCACGTCGGCGCCCTCGGCCACCGCGTCCTGGATCGGCTCGGCGCCGGCCATGGCGACAATGTGGCCCGGCTGGCGCAGGGTGTCCTCACTGATAGCCGGGGCCCCCGGGAGGGGGCGCAGCTTCTGGGCCCGGTACTTCTCTACCAGCAGGTCCCGGCTGGGCTCGGTATAGACGCAGGCCACGCGGACTCGCAGCCCGTGTTCGGAGGCGATGCGCTCCACCATGGCGGCGTATCCGTCGACAGCGCGGTCGGTTCCGCCCCCACCGCATGAGCCGATGATCAGCGGTACCCGCAGCCGCCGGGCGCCCAGCAGGCCCAGGCGCAGATCCCGCTCATAGGCGGTGGTGGTCCAGATCCACTCGCCGGTGCCGAGGTAGAACGGGCCGCCGTCGGTCGAACCGGAGTCGGCGCCGAGGAAGGCCAGGCGACGTTGCAAACCTTGCTCCAGAGACTCCTCCTTGAAGCCGGTGCCGAGGCTGCCGTTCAGGGCCAGGTAGGACAATGACTGCAGGGTGGTCACCTCCCTTGTCGCGGCCCCCGGAATCTGAGCCTCGCACTCCATTTCTACAAGGTGTATAAGTATTTCAGCAGAAGGGAGGGGAGGCCAGTGGTGGAAAGGAAGAATGCCGTGTTGGTCTTGGACCAGACCCTGTCGGCCCGACGCGTCGACGAACGGCTCGAGCAGACGACCGGCGAACGACAGCGCAGCCTGCTGGCGACGGTCGCCGAGCACCTGCGGGCCGAGAGCACGGCGGACGTGGACAAGCTGCTGGCCACGCTGTCGGATGAACCCGACTACCACCTCTGGTCCGGTGGACGCGATGTGGGCCCCAAGGGCAGGGAAGGCGTGCTCGGGTACTACCGCCAGCTGGTGGAGGACCGGCGCCAGATCCTCGAGTTCGACGTCGACCGGATCGTCGTCGACGACGAGACAGTCGTCACCGAGGGCTGGATCCGGGCCATAAACCGGGGCGACATAGCCCGCAACCGGGGCTGGGAGGTCGACGACGAACAGGCGTCGTATCTGGTGACCCAGCGGGTCGTGATCTTCTGGCCCTTCGACGAGGACGGCCTCATGCTGGGAGAGGACGGGTACGCCACCTGGGATCCCCACGGGGCATGCAAGCTGGCCGAGGACGAGCTCCCCGACGCCTATCTCCGGCTGTTTCTCCCTGTGGGCTGAGACCATCTTGTCGCACGCGCCCCGTGTCATTCGCACTCTGGCCTTCGTGCCGGCCCACGACGAGGACGCCATCCTGCGAGCCGCCGATATGGGAGCCGACGCCATCGGCCTCGACCTGGAGGATCTCACCCCCGGCCCGGCGAAACAGCATGCCAGGGACATCTTCCCGACGATGGCGCGCGAGATGGCGGCCAGGGGCGTCGTCGTCATGGCCCGCACGAACGGGTTGGAACGAGGGCTGTGCCAGGCCGACCTCGAGGCGATCCTGTGCCCGGAGCTGCACTGCCTGAACTTCCCGAAAGCCGAGTCGGCCCACGCCGTCGCGACATTCTGCGCCCTTCTCGACAAGGCCGAGGCGGACCATGGCCTCCCGGCCGGATCGATACTGGTCCGTCCCGTGGTGGAGACCGCCCGCGGCATCCGGATGGCCTACGAGGTCGCCACCGCCTCACCGCGGGTGGAGTACATGGGCGGGGTGGCCGGCGGTTTCTGGGGCGACCTGGGCGCCACCGTCGGGGTGATCATGAGCCCGTCGGGCACCGAATCGCTTTACCTGCGCAGCAAGGTCCTCGTCGATGTTCGCGACGCCGGGCTCCGCTTCCCCATCGGTGGCGGGGGCACCGCCCGCAGGGACGTGGAATCGGTGCGCCGTTTCGCCCTCGAGAACAAGCACCTCGGCTACACCGGTAGCTTCACTCATCCCCACCGGGAGGTCATCGAGGTGATCAACGAGGTGTTCACTCCTACCGCTGCCGAGATAGCCGAGTGGACCGAGATCCTGCCCCGGCTGGAGGAAGCCAGAGCCGAGGGCACCATCGTCATCGAGGTGGACGGAAAGCTGTACGACACCGCCGCCATCCCTCGCGTGTCCGCGAGCAGATTGATCTCGCTGCCCGGCTCGGACTGGTGCCCGCCGGAAGAGCTGGAAGCGGCGCCGCGGCCGAACGCGGCTATTGAGGACCGGCCGGCACGCCGGCCGCCTCTTTTTCACAGACAGTGCCGGCGAAGAACGAGGGGTTGACGCCTCCGTGGAGCCGGACGGCGTTGGAGAAGGTGAACGCCTCGAACTGCTCGTCGGTCACCGAGCCCTCGTCGACGGCCTCATAGGCCTCGCACACAACCTCGTTCATCACCGGCGCGTCCCAATGCGAGACATCGGTGCCGAGGATGGGCCGCAGCCGGGCCGGCATTGATGCTCGACCGGGCCCTGGAGGCAAGCGGACAGCGGGTCGTCTGCTTCGCAGCCGAAGAAGGACTGCTCTTCGAAGACGGCAGATGATGTCGGCGGCGAACCTGTAAGCCGGCGGCCGCGAAGTCGTCCAGCTCGGCCAAGCGCGCGGGCGTGCCGCGAGAGAGTGCTCGATGCGGCCGCGCGTTGGCTCGCGCGCATGTCGTCGGTGCCGTAGTCATCGAACGAGCTGCAGCAACGCTCCGACATCGAGTCTCGACGGGTCGAGGCTCGTGATGGCATCGGCATTGCGCTTGTCCCAGTGGCCGATCAGTCGGCGAGCAGGCTGGCCGCCCACGCGACCCCGCCTTCGAGGAAGCCGAAGCGCAGCGTCGGGAACCGCGCGGAAAACCCCGCCCATGAACAAGGGATTTGGCCAGGCTCGTAGTGGCTGACGGCGAGGCCGCCGATGTGGTTGAACGAGTAATTGGTGATCGAGCGGGTGACGCGATGGGCCTGGAGGCTGCTATGGGTCACGGGGTGACCCCCAGCTCGACGCACGCCGCCCAGAACGGGTCGTAGTCGTAATCGCTGTCGATGCCGAACGTGTCCAGCCGGTAAGCCTGATCGCGCGGGTCGTCGGCGAGACTTGCGGATCGCGTGCCCGGCGAGACGGCCGACTTGAAGCCGAGCTCTTGCACGGCGTAACGAGCTCGCCGATGGCCTCCTCGGGAGTGTTCATCGGGATGAGCGCGGCCGACGAGAGCCGGTCGGCGTACTGCCCGAAAAGCCTTGAGGTGTAACGGTTGAGCGCGCGCAGCACCGGAGCGCGCAGCTCGTCGTCACGGGCGACGAGCATCCCGAGCGACCATGACGGGTAGGCGAGCATGTAGTCGATGCCGAACTCGTCGAGCCGCTCGTAGAGCAGCCGCGGAACGTGGGCGGTCGCCCGGTCATGGCTGTCGGCGACCGGGTTACCCCACCAGGATGGCATGGCGCGCCACCGTTCCACCACCTTCGGGCTGCGGCGGTCGGCTTCGAAGGACACCGTGTCCAGGTAGCGAAGGGAATGGGCCCGGTAGCGGTCGCGCAGCTCGCTCCCGCCGGTGTCCTCTAGGTGGGCGAGGATGTCGTCCTCCACCAGGGGCATGAGCTCCAGGAAATGGCCGTCGGCATCGATTACCGGATGGCCCAACCGCCGGTGGATCTCACGGGCGGTGAGGTGCTCGACCTGCGTCATGGCCGCGCCTCCTTCGCTTCTCGGTGTCCCTTATCGTAACGCTGCACCGGTAGTGTCGCAATCATTGTGTAAACAAGGGCGTCCTCTCTCTAAACAATTGACAGATAAGGCGTCCATCCCTAGGCTGGGCCGAGCACGCGGCGACAGGGGGAGTGGCGATGGGTGACGTCGACTACCAGATTGTTTCGGCCGACTCGCACGTGATCGAGCCGCATGACCTGTGGCAGCGGCTGATCGAACCCAGGTACCGGGAACGGGCGCCGCGGCTCATTCGCGACGACGACACGGACCGGCTGGTTTGCGACCAGGCGGAGCTGCCGCCGGTGGGCCTGCTGGCCGGGTGCGCCCGCGGTGACGACGACGTCCGCTGGGAGGGCCGCTGGGAGGAAGACGTCTTCGTGGGCGGGTACGACCCCAAGGCCCGCCTGGCCGACCTGTCCCGTGACGGTGTGGACGCCGAGGTGTTGTACCCGACGATAGGGATGCAGATGTACCCGATTGCCGATGCCGACTTCCAGTGGGCCCTGTTCCGCGCCTACAACACGTGGCTGGGCGAGGAGTTCTGCGGCCCGTACCCGGAGCGCTACAAGGGGATCGCCATGCTCAACCACGAGGATGTCGACGCCGCGGTCAAGCCGAGCTCATGCGGGCCAAGGACCTGGGCCTGGCCGGTGTGATGGTGCCGTTGTTCGCCGGCGAGAGCAACCCCTACCACGACCCGCGGTTCGATCCGCTGTGGGCCGCCGCGGTCGAGTATGAAATGCCGGTCAGCCTGCACGCCGCCACCACGCGCGACCGGTCCAAGGCCTGGAACACCGGCACCGCCACCGATGCCGTGACGCGGGTCGTGCAGATCCAGCGGGTCATCCTGGACATGATCTTCACCGGGGTGTTCGATCGTTTCCCCGCTTGATGGTGGTCTCGGCCGAGAACGACGCCGGCTGGGCCGGCTCCATCCTGGAGCGGGCCGACTACTGGTGGCACCGCAACGGCAAGGTGGCCCAGAAGCGCACGGGGTCGTCTCTGTGCGCCCGGCTGCCGAGCGACTACTTCAAGCAGAACATCCGGCTCACCTTCATGCGCGACCACACCGCCATCCTGGCCCGCGACGTCATCGGCGTGGAGACGCTCATGTGGGGGAGCGACTTCCCCCACCACGTCAGCACATGGCCCCGATCGACAGGAGGTCCTGGCCGAGCACTTCGACGCCGAGCCCGACGAGGTGCGGCGCCAGGTCGTCTGCGACAACGTCCGCCGGCTTTATCAAATTCTGAGCAGAAGATCCGAGGAGAGCCGTGGGAAAGGAAGACGCCAAGCCGATGCGCACCTTTCTCTTCGTCGCCGGCAGCGACGAGGACGAGGTGAAGCACGCCGGTGATCACGGCGCGGACGCGGTGGTGATAGACCTCGAGGAACCGCGGACGCCCTATCCGGAGGACGAGAGAGAGAAGACCCGCCGGGCCATCCGCGCCTTCTTCGACGACCTTCCAGCGGGTGCCGGCGCCCCGCGGTGGTTCGTGCGGGTCCAGCCTCCTGACACCGGGCAGACCCTGAAGGACCTGCGGGCGGTGATGGGCCCGGCCCTGACCGGGATCCTGCTTCCGAAGGTGTACGGCCCGGAGGACATATACAGGGGAGACGGCCTGCTGACCTGCCTCGAAGCGGAGCTAGGCGTGCCGATGGGGCAGACGGTCATCTATCCCATACTCGAGACGGCACAGAGCATCCGGCTGGCCTACGACATCGCCGTCGCCTCGCCCCGGGTGCAGTACATGGGCGGCGCCGTGTCGCGTTTCGGCGACATAGTCCAGGCCCTCGGCTTCCGGTGGACGGCGGAGGGGCGGGAGTCGTTGTTCCTGCGTTCCAAGGTGCTCGTCGATGTGCGCGCCGCCGGCATCCGTTACCCGGTGAGCGGCATGTGGGGTGGGGCCACCGATGACGTGGACGGGCTGCGCCGCTGGGCGACGGAGCTACGGGACCTGGGCTACCGGGGCATGATGATCAGCCAGCCGGAGCATGTTCCTGTCGTGCACGAGATCTTCACGCCGACCAGGGACGAGATCGAGTACTGGCAGGATCTGGACCGGCTGGCTGCCGAAGCCGAGCGGCGTGACAGCGGGCCGATCCTGTACGGGGACGCCAACCAGGGCGAGGGCCACGTCATTCACATCGCCCACGTGGGCTCGGCTCGCAAGAACCTGGCCTGGGCTCGCGATCTCGGGCTCGTGGATCCGGAGATACTGTCTACGAGCCCGGAGATACTGTCTACGAGCCCGGAGATACTGTCTACGAGCTGAGAGACTTCAATCGAGGGTCGTTGACAACGCCGAGAGCCTCGGCGGGTTCCCGTTCACAGTGTTGTTCCTCGGCATGTCGGTCGCCCGCACTACCGGTGATCCCTTGGACGAGACGTTGCGGATGCGCGGGTTCTCGATGTGCTCACGGGTGAGTTGCCCGGCCTTCTCGGCATCGCCCTCTTCGATGGCCTTGAGGATGGCGAGGTGTGAGCGCAGTCCGTCCCGGCGCAGGTCCGGTTCCGGATACTCGTGCATCACCGCCACCCGGTGCGCCCACCCCTCGTGCTGCCCCCGCCAGAGCCACTCGAAGGTGGTAACTGACAGAACGATGCTGCGGTTGCCGCAAAGCATGACCAGTCCGTCGTGGAATTCCTGGCAGCTCTGCTCGAAAGCCACCGGGTCGTCGATCGTGCGCTCCGACGCCTGATACAGGCGCCGCAGCTTGGGTAGGACCGTCCGCTGCCGGTCCGTTCTCGACGCGCACATGCGCACACAGAGCGTCTCGAGGTGCCCGAGGGCGACGGCCAGGTCCACGACCGGGACCCCTTCGGCCTGCATGACCAGACCCATCATGTAGGCGGCGGAGTCGGCGCGGGGCCGGTGCACAACGGCGCCGCCCACGTTGCCCCGGCGTACGGTGAGGAGCCCTTCGTTCTCGAGAATGCGAAGCGCTTCCCGCACCGACGGCGGGCTGACGGCGAACTCCTTGACCAGCTTGTCCAAACCCGGCAGCAGGTCGCCGTCCTCGAGGTCGCCGTTCACGATGTGCTCGCGCAGGACCCCGGCGACGATCTCGGCCAGACGGAGCTGGCGCATCTGGCGAGCGGCGACCTGTCGACCCGGTGCCGCTTCATCGTCCGGGCGGGCCCACCGACTTCGGGGGCCGGCGGACGCCTTCTTCTCCGCGGCCATGCTCCGCAGTCTATCTGCTGAAGTACCGGTCACCCGAGGCCGCCCCTGTCACTCGATGATCAAAACGTTTGGGGATCCCGCTGCACCGCCTCCGGCACCGGATGCCGGAAGAGGCGGGACGCGTTCTCCCACGTGATCGAGCGAATGGTGCCCTCGTCGAGATGGGCCAGGTGCCGCTGCAGCAGCGGCTGGGTGTCCGGCCAGGTCGAGTCGAGGTGCGGGTAGTCGGACTCGACCAGCAGTTGCTCGGCCCCGATGCGCTCCACCTGCAGGAAGGCGGACGGGTCGTCGATGGCGCAGAAGGAGAAGTTTCGCTTCAACACTTCGCCCGGGGTGAGGTCGATCCCCGTCCACGTCCCGTAGAGCTGGTGGTAGCGCAATATGTGGTCGAGCCGGTCCAGGAGGCCGGCGACCCAGCCCGCACCACCCTCGGACATGCAGATGCTGCAGCCCGGGATGGCGGACCGGAATCATCGAGTACAGCCAGTCGACGGCGTAGAACATGGCGTAGCCGAAGAACAGCACGCCGATGGTGTCGGGAGGAGCCTCGGGGCTGGTGTCGGGAACGGTCGACGACGACCCCACGTGCAGGCACACCACCGTTCCAGTCTCTTCGCACGCCTGCATGAAAGGTTCCCAGTAGCCGCTGTGCAGCGACGGAAGCCCCAGCTTGTCGGGACCTTCGGTGAACGTCACCGCCTTGAAGCCGCGTTCGGCGTTGCGACGGATCTCCGCCGCCGCGAGGTCGGGATCCAGCAGCCACGGCAGCTGGCAGGCAATGAAGCGGTCCGGGTGCGCTTGCACCCATTCCTCGAGGATCCAGTCGTTCCACGCCCGCACGGTGGCCAGGCCGAGGTCCGGCTCTATCCCGTTCAGCTGGAGCCGCTGGCCGGCGAAACCGGCGAGGGCCGAGGGGAAGTTGAGCGAAGCGTAAATGCCGTTGATGTCCATGTCGTGGACGCGGGCATCGGGGTCATAGGCCCCCTTGCGCATGTGCTCGAACCGGGTCGGCTCGAAGCCGCACTCCTCGATGGGCCGGCCGGCCACCGCGTTGAGCCCCGTATGGGATTCGCGCACGTGCTCGAACACCCACACCTGATCGCCGTTGGCCTCCTCCACGACTCGAGGCGCCCGCTCCTGCAGGGCGGTCGGGAGCCGCCCTTCGAATGTGTGGGCCGGCTCGACCACGTGGTCGTCGACCGAGATGATGGGGAAGGCCCGGGGCCGGGGCTCGGGCTCCGGCAGGAAGGTCACGCTGCTCTTGTTCCGGCCCCGGGTCATAGTCGAACCCATGGCTCGCAGGTCATCCAGTGTGGGCATGAGACCCCCTTCGCTGAAGTAAGGACCGTCTGCGGCTCAGAATAGCGATCACCGCCGTAACAGCCCGGGGGCGGGCCTCATTTCCAGAGACGGGCGCGGGCCAGGGCGGCCCCCTCGGAAAGAGCGGCCAGCTTGCGCCACACGATCCTGGTGTCCACCGGCAAGGTGGCGAACCCGCAGTCGGTTCCGGCCACCACATTCTCCCGCCCTACCAGTTCGGCGAAGCGTTCGATTCTCTGAGCTACCAGCTCGGGGTGCTCCACGTAATTGGTGGTGGTGTCGATCAGTCCCGGGATGATCACCTTGCCCTCGGGCAGCCCGACATCCTCGAATATGGCCCACTCATGCTCATGCCTCGGGTTGGCCGCCTCGATGAGGAGGGCCGCCGGGCGGGCAGGCAGGACCAGATCGATGATCTCGGTGAGCGGGATGTCGTGGGTGTGGGGCCCCTCGTAGTTGCCCCAGCAGACGTGCATCCGCATGGACTCGGGTGGGATGTCGCGGGTGGCGTGATTGAGCGCCTCGACGTTCCGGGCCACTATGCGCCGGAAGTCCTCCTTGGTCTGCCCTCTGGCTTCCACAACCTGCCACGAGGCCAGGTCGGGGCAGTCCAGTTGGAGCAGGATGCCCGCGGCATGGATAGCGTCGTACTCCTCCTTCATCGCTTCGGCCAGTGCGCCCAGGTACTCCTCGTGGCTCTGGTAGTACCGGTTCATCAGGAACTGGGCGATCACGCCGGGTGAGGCCGAGGTCATGAAAAGCTCCGCCACGGATTGGCCGCTGGCGGCCTCTTGCAAGTTGGCGATGTCCCTTTCCACGCCGGTGTGATCCCGGTATGTGACCGGTCCTACACAGTTCGGGTTGGTCATGGCCCGCTGCAGCTGGTCGGACAACCGGCTGAAGTACTCCGGGAACTCGGCCGACTCGGGCAGGACGCGCGTCTCGCTGGCCCGCTCCGCAAAGCCTTCCAGGCGCTGCGTCACGTAGGTGGAGTAGCTCGGCTTGCTCACCTCGCCGTCGTTGACCACGTCGAGGCCGGCCCCCGCCTGCCGCCCGACCATCTCCCTCACCGCCTCCCTCACCTGTGCGTCCGTTGCTGTCGCGCCCTGGCGGGCGGCGTCGGTGCCGGGCAGGGGGACGCCCTCGGGCCGGGGCAGGCTGCCGGTGTGGGTGGTGAGCAGTCGCTTGATACTTCGCTGCATTGAGCATCCTCCGGCGCGAAGTCTTGCTCAGCCGGGCCGGGTTGTGCAGGATGTTCCTCACGGACCTAGCTGTTCCGCTAACGCATGGAGGTACCGATGAATGACGACCAGATCCGCTTCGAGGTGGCCATGTCTCGGCGCATCCTCGCTCGCGAGGGTTGCGAGAGCGCCGTGGCGGGCCACGTGAGTGTGCGGGCGCCCGGCGAGGACGCCTTCTGGGTCAGTCCCTTCGACTACTTCGACGAGACCCGCCCCGAGCGGGTGGTGAAGTCGTCGTTCGACCTGAAGCTACTCTCCGGGGACTGGGAGCCGTCGCCGGCCATCGCCTTCCACGCTGCTTTTTACCGCGGCCGCCCCGACGTGAACTGCGTGATCCACACCCACTCCCATCACGCCATGGTGCTGGCCACGACCGGACGCGAGCTGGGCATGTACAACGACATGGCCGCCCTCTTCCTCGACGAGCAGATCGTGTATGTCGAGGACGGGACCCGCCCACCCGTGGACGGCAAGCTGATGTGCGAAGCGGTCGGCGACCGCCACGTCATCATCGTGAAGAACCACGGGGCCATCTTCCTCGGCGACTCGATCGAGACCACGACCGTGGAAGCTTTTACCTTCGAAAAATGCGCCCGGATCCAGAACGAGGCGGAGGCCATCGGCGGGACCGAGCACGTTCGGGCCTACGTGGAGCGGGGCAAGCAGGCCTACCACAAGTACTTCCGGCCCCAGATGTGGGCCGCGGCCGTGCGCCGGCTGCGCCGGGACGACCCTGAGTTCTTCATCGGCTACGAGGACAAGGTCGCCGTCTCCTAACGGGCTATCCGCGAAGCCATGACTGTTATCTGGCGGGCACGCCCGAATATTATCTGGCGGGCACGCCCGAATATTATCTGGCGGGCACGCCCGAATATTATCTGGCGGGCACGCCCGATATATTTGTGGGTATGCCGGAAATAACGGCGGCCCCCCGCTCTTTCCTCGAAGGCCTGGTCTTTCCCGAGGGGCTCAATGGGGAGTAACTCCCTCTGTGGCTGACTCACGTCGGTTGCTCCGTGACGTCGTGACCGGCGATGAGCACCGGCGCACCTATATATCCGAGGGACTGTGGGACGACAGCACCCTGGCCGGACGGGTCCGGGAAGGCGCCGCCGTCGATCCTGCTGCCACCGCCGTGATCGACGACACGTCGGCGCACACCGTCGGGGACCTGGCGGCCGAGGCCGGGCAGGTGGCCGAGTCGTGGCGCCAGCTCGGTGTGGGTACCGGAGACGTGGTGTCCATCCAGCTGCCGAACTGGTACGAAGCGGTGGTCGTAGCGGTGGCCGCGCAGTCCCTCGGCGCCGTCATCAATCCTCTCCTGCCCAACTACCGTGTTCGCGAGCTGAGCCATGTATTCGCGACGGCCCGGCCGGCGGTGATAGTCACGCCTGACGAGTACCGGGGCTTCCACCACGTCGACCTGGTGCGAGACGTGGCCGGGCGGACCGGGGTGTCACCGCTCCACGTCGTGGCCCGCACCCAGGCCGCAGCGGGCGGGCCGGTGTCGTTCGACTCGCTGCTGCAGTCCAAACAGGAACTGGCGGCCGGTTCCGCCGAAAGTGTGTCGGAGCTGATCTTCACTTCGGGAACCGAGGCCGTGCCCAAAGCCATCATGCATACGGAGCAGACAGCCAACTTCAGTGTCCGGGTGGCCTACACGGACCTGGACCTGGGCCGCTCGGACGTGGTCTGGATGCCGTCCCCGATAGGCCACTCGACCGGGTTCAACTACGGCGTCCGGTTCGCCCTCTATCACCGGCTGCCGCTCGTGCTGCAGGATCGTTGGGACGGTGCCGCCGCGGTGGAGCTTGTCTCCGCCCACAGCTGCTCCTACACCCTGGCCGCGTCCACGTTCCTACAGGACCTGGTTCTGGCCAGCCAGCAAGCGGGTACGAATCTGCCGAGCCTGCGCTTCTTCGGCTGCGGCGGGGCGCCCGTCCCGGTCTCGTTGGTGGACGCCGCCGAGGAGAGGCAGATCGGGGTGTTGCGGCTCTACGGGTCGACGGAGGTTCTGGTCGCCACGTGGAACCGGCCGTGGTCAGATCGCGAGAAGCGGCGGCGCACGGACGGCACACCTATGAGCCACGTGGAGGTCCGGCTCTCGGCGGACTCTGATGATCGGGATGCGGGCGAGATATACGTGCGTGGCCCCAACACGTGCGTGGGCTTCTTCGCCGACGAGGAGAGGACCGGGGCCACCTTCGACGCCGACGGCTGGGTCAGATCCGGGGACGTCGGGGCGATCGACGATGACGGCTATCTCAGCATCGTCGGGCGCAAGAAGGAGATCATCATCAGAGGCGGTCTCAACATCGCGCCGCGAGAGATCGAGGACCTGATGGCTGCCTTCCCCGAGGTGGCCCGGGCCGCTGTGATAGGACTGCCCGATGACCGTCTCGGCGAGCGCATGTGCGCCTGCGTCGTCCTTCACCCCGGGGCGGCGGCGTTGACCCTCGACGAGGTGGTGGCCCGCCTCAAGGCGTCGGGGTTGGCGACCTACAAGCTTCCGGAGCGGCTGGAGATTCTGACCGCGCTTCCCACCACGGCGTCCGGGAAGGTGCAGAAGCACGAGATCATCCGGCACCTGATTGGAAAAGAGCCGGCGAGTGGCGCCTAGCGACCTGGTGGAGATGGACCTCCGCTTCCTCGACGAGAACGGGATGGCCGCCGCCGTCATCGCCCTCAACCGACCGGATCAGCTGAACGCCATCGACAGCGACATGATCCGGGCCCTCGACTCGGCCATCGACGAAGCGTGCGCCCGGTCCGAGGTGAGAGCCGTCCTCATAACCGGCCGGGGCCGGGCCTTCAGCGCCGGCGGCGATCTCAAGGGTTACCTGACCCTGCAAAAGGACGCCGTCCGCTTCCCGGAGTTCGTCTCCGAGCTCCACCGGGTGTTCGGCCGGCTCATGACCATCCCGCTGCCTGTGGTGGCGCTGGTCAACGGGGTAACTGCGGCCGGCGGACTGGAGCTGCTTCTGAACTGCGATCTGGCCTTCGCTGCTTCGAGCGCGCGTATCGGGGACGGGCACCTCAACTTCGCTCAGATGGGCGGCGGCGGCGTGCTGACGTTGCTGCCCCGCCTGGTCGGGCGGGCCAAGGCCGCCGAGCTGCTCTTCAGCGGACGCTTTCTGTCGGCGACGGAGGCGGCCGAATGGGGGATCGTGAACAGGGTCGTTCCCGACGACGACCTTCTCTCCGCCGGC
The DNA here is from genome assembly GCA_963851245.1 of uncultured Acidimicrobiaceae bacterium. Classification (GTDB taxonomy): domain Bacteria; phylum Actinomycetota; class Acidimicrobiia; order Acidimicrobiales; family Palsa-688; genus CAWKOH01. The sequence goes on from CAWKOH010000004.1 coordinate 176,297, forward strand.
CTGGAGTTCTGCGCTGGCGTGGCGAGCAAGAGCCCGGTGGCGGTTGCCAACGCCAAGGAGGTGCTCACCCGGCTGTGGGCCGAGAACGGGACGGTAGAGGCCGGCCTGCGTTACGAGCTGGCCCGGGACGTGTACTACTGCCTGACCTCCGAGGATGCCGCGGAGGGGCTGAGGGCCTTCGCCGAGAAGAGGCCGCCGCGCTACACCGGGCGCTGACACTGTCTGGCCCCACCTAAGATCCGCCGAGACAGACAGAGAGGGTGATCTGATGCGTGCAGCCATCCTGGAAGCAGCCCCCGGTGAGCTCGTCGTCGACGACGTCACCGTCGGGAAGGTAGGTCCCCGAGAGGTCCTGGTCCGCACCGCGGCGGCGGGCCTGTGTCACTCCGATCTCCACTTCATGCAGGGCCTGTATCCGTATCCGCTGCCGGCCGTTCTCGGCCACGAGTCGGCGGGCGTGGTCGAGGCGGTAGGAGAGCAGGTGACGGACCTGGCGCGGGGGGACCACGTCATCTCGTGCGTCAGCGCCTTCTGCGGCGCCTGCCGGTACTGCCTCACCGGCCGGCCCTACCTCTGCGACAAGGTGGGCCTGACCCGCGCCGCCGGCGAGCCGCCCCGCCTTTCACGAGACGGCAACGGGCTGTTCCCCTTCTTCGACCTGGCCAGCTTCGCCGAGATGTTGCTCGTGCACGAGCACCTGCTCGTCAAGGTCCGGCCCGACATGCCGCTCGACAAGGCGGCCCTCATCGGCTGCGGGGTGACGACGGGCGTCGGGGCGGTGCTCAACACGGCGGGCGTCCGACCCGGCGAGACCGTGGCCGTGATCGGCTGCGGCGGCATCGGTCTCAACGCCATCCAGGCGGCCGCCCTGGTCGGAGCCGGCCGGGTCATCGCCGTGGACCGGTTGGCCTGGAAGCTCGACCTGGCGCGAGACTTCGGCGCCACCGACGTCGTCGACGCCTCCAGCGACGACCCGGTCGTCGCCGTCCGGGAGCTGACCGGAGGCGGGGTGGACCACGCCTTCGAAGCCATCGGCCTGAAGGCCACCGCTGAGCAGGCCTTCGCCATGCTCGGCAAGGGCGGCACGGCGACGGTGATCGGCATGGTCCCAATCGGCCAGCCGCTGGAGATCGATGCCACGCAGCTGATTGGCGGCAAGCGCTTGCAGGGCTCCAACATGGGTTCGAATCGCTTCCGGGTCGATATGCCTCAGTACGTGGACTGGTACATGACCGGCAAGCTCAAGCTCGATGAACTGGTCAGCGCCACCATGCCGCTGGAGAAGATCAACGAGGGCTTCGCGGCTCTGGCCGGCGGCGAGGTCGCTCGCCAGCTGATCCTTTTCGACTGACCCTGTTGTTGGTAGGCCGGAGCTCCGGCCGGCCGAGGAGTCGACGCGTTCAGCCTGATTGATCCCGGGTCCGGCCCCGTCCATCGACTGGCACGGATGAGGTAGCGGTTTTGGTGCGAGCTAGTCGTTGGTCTTATTGCCGCGACGGCGTAGCAAGCGGCGCCGGCCGCCGAGGACGACCAGGAGGCCGCCTGCGAAGAGCGCCGCCGCACCCAGTTCCATCAGGTGGGACAGGGTGGCGCCGGTGAAGGCGAGCCCCGTCACCACGATCGGGTCGTAGGTGTCGGTCAAGACGGCTGTGGCTGTTTGATCCGCGTTGATGGCCACACTCTGTCCGCTGCCTGCGGTCGTGACCGCAACCGAGCTGGTGCTCCCGTTGGTCGTCTCGGTGATGGTGCAGGTCGATCCGGCCGGGATGTTGTCGAAGTGTCTGGAGACCGACCCGGCGGGAGTGTTGGCGGGGATGACGAAGGCGAACTGATCGGCCGGCTGACCGCAATCGACGAGGATCCCGATCTGCCCCTCCTTCCCCGCCGCCGGGCCGGTGATGTTCTTGGTGACGGTCAAGGTGCCAGGAGAGTCCGCGAATGCATCTACGAAGACAACCGGCACCACGGTCCCCGGCTGCACCGACGCCAGCTGCTTGTTGCCGGGGAAGACCGTGGTGGTGACGGTGCTCGTCGTTCCGTCGGCCGTTTCAGTGATGATGCAGCTGGATCCGCCCGGGACGCCGGCGTAGAAGTGGGTTTGCAGCCCGGCGGGCGCGCCGGCAGGGATCACGAAGTCGGGCAGCGCCGTTGTCCCGCACGTAGCCGTGATCGTTATGGGTCCCTGCTTTCCGACGAGGGGACCGCCGAGGATCTTTCCGACGAGAATGGACCCGTCCGCAGGGGTATACGTGTCCGTGATCGTAGCCGTTGCTCCGCTGAGTGGAACGCTCACTGTCTGCGGGCTACCCGTAGTCGAAACCTCCACCGTTGTGGAACTGCCGTCTTCTGTCTCGCTGACGGTGCAGGTCGATCCGGCCGGAACGTCGAAGGTGTGGGAGTGGGCTCCAGCCGCAGCCAGCGCGGCAATTGTGAAGGACCCGGGGAACTCCGGGTTGCCGTTGGGATCGATGCAGGTCGCCTGGATCGTCACTGCCCCCTGCTTACCCGCATCCGACCCCGCGATGTCCTTGGTGACTACAAGCGAGGCGGGCACGAAGGTGTAGGTGTTGGTGAAATCAATGGTGGCGGCGTCGCCTCCGGTCGGTACTGTTACCGTTTGGCTCTGGCTGCCCGGTGGGGAGACGTCTACGGTCGAGGTGCTCCCGTTGGATGTCTCAGTGGCGGTGCACGTCGACCCGCTCGTGATCGGCCCCTCCAGCGTTGACACGGTACCCGCGGGGTGGTTGGCCGCGATGATGATTGGATTAGTAGCAAGGGTGACCGGCGTACCTGTGCACGAGACGGCGATGACGATCTCGCCCTGCTTTCCGGCGGCTGGTCCTGCGATGGTCTTGTTGATCGTGAGCCCGGTGGTGTAGGTGTTGGTCAGGTTGATGGCAGCGGACTCAGCGGGGGGAACGGCGGCTTGCGGATTTCCTCCCGTCTCAACTGAGACCACGTCGGAGCTTCCATCCGGATCCTCGACTGCCGTACACAGCGAGTTGCCCGGGATGCCCGTGTAGGTCTCCGAGTTGGGACCGGGCGGGATATCGATCGGATTGGGGGTCGTGGAGGGCGGCACGGGCAGGGGAATCGTGGTCCCCGCCGAATCCACGCATGTGGTCGTAATCGTGATCGGGACGCCGGGAGCGGGAGTACCGGTGATGCTCTTGGTCACCGTGAGAGATCCGGGCTGGAAGCTGTAGGTATCGGTCACGTCGGCCTCGACGACGTCCCCACCTGAAACTGTCACCGGCCCGGGCAGTACCTGGACGGGAGGGGCGACTATGGGCGTTTCTCCGCCACTCGGCTCGGTGATGTGGCAGACCGACCCGGCTGGGATGCCGAAGTACTGCGTGGAGTGCTCACCAGTGGCTCCGGCCGGGATGACGAAATCCTCGCTCAGCACCGGCACCCCGTTCTCCAGACAGGAAGTGTGAATTGTGATGGCACCTTGTAGACCAGCAGCTGGGCCCTGGATCGACTTCTTGACGATCAAGGAACCGGGAACGAAGAAGTAGTCGTCGGTGATGCGGGCATTTACGCTGATACCGGGGAAGATCTCGACCACCTGCTGGACAGGCACGGGGATTCCGTAAACGGCGTTTGTATTCCCGGACACCGTCTCGGTGACGGTGCAGAACGAGCCGGCCGGAATGCCCGTGTAGGTGCGGGAGCTGGTACTCGCCGGCGTACCAGAGGCGACCACGAAGTCAGGCGTGAGGGCTGCGCCATCGCAGATGGTGTGGATCGTTACTTGTCCTTGGTGGCCGGCTGCTGCGCCAATGATCGTCTTGGTCACTACCAGGGAGCCAACCGGCTTGAACTCGGCTTCGGCGCTGGCGGTAGTGGTCAGCTCCGTGTCTTGGGCCAGGATCAGCTTCTGGGCCCCGTCGGGACCCGAGTCTCCGTCATAGAGCCAGACGTTGTCCTTGGGGACCTTGGTCTCGGCGGTGGCCTGCAGGACCGCGGACGTAGTTCCCGTGGATCTCAGCCAGATCTGTGTGCCCGATGGAACGGTCGTGTTGGGGTCAATCGGATCCGTACCGGCGCTGTTCGAGAACATGTCCGCGCCGGTCGCGTTGACGGTGGCGGAACCGGTGGCTGATTTGATGGTGAAGGGGCCGACCACGGAGGACGTACTGGGGCCGCTGGCGTGGGTCGGTGTGATGGTCAAGCTGGGCGGGAGTGGGGCCAGGACCGGACCCAGAGAGATGATGTGCGCCACGATCGTGGCCACTGTGTCATGGAGCGGATCAGTGGTGCTCAGGACGTAGCGGTCGCTGAAGAACCAGATGGCGGCCTGGACCGCCGCCGCCATCTCGGCCGTATTGGCCAGCCCGGTGGGCTGGGTTGGCACGTAGGGGTAGTAGTTGTTCAGGATCTGGGCCACATAACCAACGTTCGGGACGGTCGCGGCGTCCCAGGTCCCCAGTACGTACCCGAAACCTAACCAGGTGTCGGTGTTGATGTCGAAGCAATACAGATTGAGAGTGCCGGTGCCTCCAACAGGAGTCCCCTGGATGACGCCGGCATAGCCCTCGTCCTTCGGGCTGAAGCCGGTGGTCGGATTGATCGCCGGGTAACCGTCGAGGACCGGGTCAAACGGATTGGAGGGATCGGCAATGAAACCGGTCACGGCTTGACCGGCAGGAAGGCCGGTCAAGGTCATCTGCGAATTGCTGCTGATCCGAGGGTTGACCGAAGGGGGAGCGGGTCCCTCGACGGTGGCGCCGGCCGGGGCGGCAGGGACAGCGGCGAGGGTGAGGGCCACCAGCCCTATTGCCGCCAACCCACCGATAGCCGCACACCGGACCAACGTCCGCATGAGGGCTGACCCTACACAAGATTGTGAGCTTGTGAAAGGGGCAACAACAATGGCGGGAAAATCTGGAAGGGCGCACGGAAGTCTCCGGGACCGCCAGGTGGTCGGACCGGGTTAAGAGCCACAGTCGTCTTGACCCATTCGGACGCGAGGAATCCGCATCCAGGTTGGCGAGAGGCAAGCTCTGTGTCTGCGGTCGTCGCAGGGAAGACAGGAGGGTGCACATGGACAGCTTCGAGGGCCGGGTAGGGGTCGTCACCGGCACCGCTAATCCACGCGGCATCGGCTTCGCCATCTGCCGAAAGCTGGCCGAAATGGGCGGCAAGGTGGTGCTGGCTGACATCGACGGCGAGGGAGCAGAAGCCCGGGCCGAGGAACTGGTGGCGAGCGGGGCGGACGCCGTGGCCGTCCGTACGGACATGTCCGACCACGGGTCGGTCGAGCATCTGGCAGAAGTGACCTACGACCGGTTCGGAGCCACCCACATCGTCGTGCTCAACCATGTGGCTGCGCCGGTCGGGCCCGGCCAGGGTCTCCTCACGTCCGAGCCCGACCTGTGGGAGCTGGGTATCCGGGTGAACCTCCTGGGCGTCGTGTATGGGATCAAGGCGTTCGTGCCCCGCATGATCGCCGGTGGGGAGCACGGGCACGTGCTCGCTACCACCTCCGGAGCCGGTGCCAGCGGGACGATGTACGGTGACGGACCGTACGCGGTGACCAAAGCCGGGATCACCAGCGTCATGGAGTGCCTGTACGGACAGCTCCGCGACGCCAAGGCCGACATAGTGGCGGGACTGATCTTCCCGCCTCTCACCAACACCTTCCCGACCGACGATTGGAGCGACATGATCTTGCAGATGATGCGCACCAGCGGTGTCCCCGTGGCGATGGCCCAGCCCGACGAGGTGGCTGCATTCACGATAGAAGCCATCCGTCGTGACAGCTTCTGGGCTCATCCCGACGTGGCCGACGACCAGCGCCAGACCGGCGGCCGTCACCGTGAGTCGATCGAGTGGGAGAACGGTCTCTACCGGACCCGCGCCGAGGCACTGATCAGCCGGGGCGCCCCCGACGGCTATCTCTGGGGGCCATCGAACGATGTGATGAGCGGGGCCGGGTCGTAGCCAGGGAGGGTGCCTACTGGGCCGCGATCACTTCACTGCCGTAGCGCTCGATGGCCTCTACAGCCTGGTCGAGCGAATCGCCGGGAATGTAGGGGCTGACCCAGGTGACTCCCAATCCGGTCAGCTTGCCGATCGCTTCGAGCTGCTCGGCGGGCCGGAAGCCCGCATCGGATGGTCCCGGCAGACCGGTGGTGAACGCCACGTCGATCTGGCTCCGGTCGCGGCCGGCTTTGTCCACCTGGATCCACAGGTCGTCGAGCATCGGAACAAGATCGTCAAGCCCCTCCAACGGCACGGTCCGGGCCGTCTTGGCCAGGCCGGCCGTGGCCGGGAAGGGATTCCATCCGTCGGCGTGAGCAGCCACCCGGCGCCGGGTGAGAGCGCTGTTGCCACCGATCCAGATCGGCACATGCCCGGGCTGCGGGTTCGACGTCACCCCGCCGGCCACGAAACCATGTCCCTCGAAGTGGAAGTCGTCCTGGGACCACACGCCTTGCATGACCTCGAGCGCCTCGTCGAAGAGGACGTTGCGCTGCTCGAAGTCGACGCCGAGGGAGCGATACTCGCTGCGCAGATACCCGGTCGCCACCGACAGCACGAAGCGATGGTCGGACAGCAGGTCGAGGCTGGCCGCCGCCTTCGCCACGATGAAGGGGTTGCGGTAGGGCAGGACGACGATGTTCGGTATGAGCCGGAGCCGCTCGGTGACGGTGGCGACTACCGACAGGGCGACGAAGGGGTCGAGGGCGTCGTGGCCTCCGGCATTCAGCCACTTGTGTGAAGGGGCCGGGTGATCGGTGAAGCCCATGGCGTCGAACCCGGCCGCCTCCGCGGCCTGGGCCATCCGAACGATGCCCTGACGGCTCATGAACTCCGGGTTGTAGGGATGGGCGACGAGCGGATAGGTGAACCAGTGCTTCATCTCTCTCGCTCTCTCTCTCTCTCTCTCTCTCTCTCCTCTGTCTCTGTCTCCCCAGGCTCCAAAAAAAGACCCGCGGCGAGAGCCTGGCCATGACTGTAGGCGACGTTGACGGCGCCCGGACCGAGCGGCTCGGCCAACCGATCACAGGGCCGGCGACTGTCGGCCCTGTGTCAGAGATGCCGATTAGAGATACTGGCCGATAGGGGGATCCGGCTCGGCAGGGGAGGGGCGGTAGCCGCCCTGGACGGCGTAGAGGTCGGCGAGGGTTGCCGGCTTCGACCAGGCTGATGATCGGGCTGAGCCTTCTGAGGGATCGATGCCCAGCCAGGCGGCAGCTTCCTGGGGGCTGAGCGGTCCGACCTCGATCTGCTTGAGGCACCGGCCGGGGCGAACAGAAGCGGGGTGAAAGCGGCTGACGTCCTCGTTGGTGGTGATGCAGATCAGGATGTTGCGTCCCTGTCCGAGTAGGCCGTCGGTGAGATTGAGCAGACGGCTGAGCGCCTGGCCGGCTCCTGGCTGGGCCTCGGAGCGCACGATCTCGTCGCAATCCTCGAGGACCAGCAGCCGCCACCGGCTGTCCTTTTCCTCGTCATCATTGTCACCGCTGCCGAGCAATACCGAGGTGAGATAACCGGCGTCCCGCAGGAGTTATTCAGGGTCGAGGATGCAATCGGTGGTGCACCAGTCCCGCCATTCGTGGGAGATGGCCCGCACGATGCTGGTCTTCCCGGTGCCGGGCGGTCCGTGCGGGAGCAGCAAGCGGCCCGTGAGCTTGGCCGGCGCCAGCGCCATGAGCTCGTCGAGGGCAGTGCCCGCTGCTTCGGTGTAGTTCCGGCGTATCGAGGCCCAGGGCGTGACCTCGATGGGGCGCTCCGAACGCTGCGGGCCCCGGCCGCCGAGGTGCCAGAAGCCGACCCGGATGCTCAGACCAGCAGGCGGCGGAGGCTCGATGGCGTCGGCGCTCACCTCGGCCAGGAGCGCCGCTGCGAGGGCCGTGTCGGTAGCCGTCACGCTGAGGCTGGCCGTGTTGTCGCGGAAGCGGACGGCCTTGAGAGTCCACCCGGGGCCTTCCGACAGAATCACGGTCCGCCAGTATCCGTCCGCCACCCGGTAACTCGATGAGCCGGCGGGGACGAAGGTGGCGTCAGGCCGGACCCGGCTCAGCTGCCGGGTTTGAGCGATCGGGTGGCGCCCCGCGATGAATGGCCCGAGTGCCAGCGAGTCGAGTACGTCGCCGGGCTCGTCAGCGTCGTCGACATTGACGACAAACGGAAGCGGGTCGTTGGTATCCATCGTTGGAGGTGCAAGCGAAGCAAGCCGACCTTTCTCGCCTGCCAGACCATCGCTCGCATCCGATTTATGGCGCCGTGCGGCTGCAGCCGACGGATATCCGTACACCATCGGCTCGGCCGGTCAGTCCGGTTGGTCAGTCGGGTTAGTCAGCGGGCGGGGCGGCCGGTGCGCCGCCCCGCAGCCAGTCAGTTCCGGGGCTCAGGAGGAAGAGCCGACGGTCACGCCCTTCAGCACTGAACCGCAGAGGGGGTCGGCGCCGGACACCAGCTGGAAATCGCTTCCCACCAGTTTGGTCAGCCAGGTGCAGGTGCTGGTGGACAGGACGTCGGTCCGGTCGTTGATGTCGATGCTGCGCCCGCCCCACAGCCCGAGAGCGTCCCACGAGTGGATGTTGCTCAGGGCGGTCGTCAGCGAGGCTGCGGTGGGGCTGGCTCCGGCCGACTTGAGGGCCTGGAGAAGCAGACCCACGGACAAGTAGCCGTTGTACTCGCTGTAGGTTGGCACACCCGTGGTGCCTGCCGTCGCCAGGTCGGATTGGAACTGTTTGGTGGCGGACGTGTTCATCTCGACCGGCTCGTAGCCGAGCGTGAAGTAGACGTTCTGGGCCGCCTGCAGGGCACCGGGACCAGCCTGGAGAGTGTCGGCACCGTAGCCGTCAGGAAGGACGGCCGCCTTGAGGTTGTCCCCCCCTGGCGTAAGGCGGTGATCAGCGCGAAACCGGTGTTCGGGTCGACCGAGGCGTAGAAGGCATCCACACCGGCGGCCTTCATGGCGAGGGCGATCGGTTGGACATTGGTACTCCCGAAGGGGAAGTTGGTGTTCAGGTACCCGTTTTTCAGACCCGCCGCCTCAGCCGACTTGGTGCCGCCCGCGGCCGAGTCAGCCGACGAGGGCGAGATCCCGTACCCGAGGGTGCCGACGGTGGTCGCACCCAGCAACTTGAAAACTTGACCGAGGGTGGTCGTCACCGCGGTGATGTGGAGGGCACCTCCGATCGGGAACATGTTGAGGTCCGTAGCCCACTCGCTGGCGTCTTCGGCAACCCCGATCACGGGGATGTGCTGGGAGTTCAGGTACGGAGCGGCGGCGAAGGTGATGGCGGACTGCGCCAGCACTATGGGCACGTGGTCCTGGGTGACCAGCTTCTTCGCCGCCGCGAGAGCCGCGGTCGGCGATGTCTGCGTGTCGGCCAAGACGTACTTGATCGTGTAGCCGTCGCGGTTGGCCAGGACGATACCGGCCTTTATGCCGTTCACGTAGGTCGTGTTGCCCGATGCCGCCGCGCCGGAGAAGTCTCCGAGAACGCCAACCGTGATGGTCTTGCCCCCACCGGAGCTGGATCCGCTCGAGCTACCACTGGTGCTGCCGGCGGGCGCGGTGGTGCCGGTCGAGCTCGATTTGGATGAGCTGCACGCTCCCAGAATCAGCAACGCGACGCCGGCCGCTGCTATGGCCCTGGCCCTTTTCAAGCTCATTTGTCCCCCCGGTCTAGTGAACGGTCCTTCACTTACAATATAGGGAAAGGACCGGCTGTGTGAAGTCACTGACATGATCCCGGTATGGGCGTAGCAGAGCCTGCTCCTTCAGCCCCTCCGGCGGCGCCCCAACCATGTCCTCCTGATGGGCAAGTATGTAAGTCATGCCCGGACCGTGGTGGCAGGGCGGCACTATCTACCAGGTATACGTGCGATCCTTCCGCGACACCGACGGGGATGGCTATGGCGACCTACCTGGCGTCATCTCCGGCCTCGACTACCTGGCCTGGCTCGGCGTCGATGCGCTCTGGCTGTCGCCAACGATGCCGTCCCCCGACCACGACTGGGGCTACGACGTCAGCGACTACGTCGGCGTCCACCCCGAACTCGGGACCCTGGCCGACCTGGACCGGCTGATCACCGAATCCGGTGCCCGGGGCATGCGGATTCTGCTCGACCTGGTTCCGAACCACACCAGCTCCGAGCACGCCTGGTTCATAGACGCCCGCTCCGGCCGGGATTCCGACCACAGGGATTGGTACGTCTGGGCCGACCCCAGAGACGGCAGGCCACCGAACAACTGGCGGGACGCCACGGGCGAATCCGCCTGGAGACTGGACCTGGCGTCGGGCCAGTACTACCTGCACAACTTTCTCGAGTCCCAGCCCGATCTCAACTGGTGGAACCCGGAAGTGCACCGCGAGTTCCAGCAGATCATCAAGTTCTGGCTGGACCGGGGTGTGGCCGGGTTTCGCATCGACGTGGCGCACGGCCTGTACAAGGACGCCGAGCTGCGCGACGACCCGGCGGCACCGGTCGGGGTCTACCACCCTTACGGCCTGCAGGGCGTCTACAGCAAGCGCCGGCCCGAGACGCACGGGATCTACCGCGAGTGGCGGCGCCTGGTCGACGGGTATAAGCCCGAGCGCCTGCTGTTGGGGGAGACGTGGGTGCTCGACGTGGCCTCCATGGCCGGCTATTACGGCCACGGCGACGAGCTGCAGCTAGCCCTCAACTTCGCCTTCTTCTTCAGCGAGTTCGATGCCGCCGCCCTGCGGTCGATGGTGGAGCGGACCATCGCCGCCCTTCCCGCCGGCGCCTGTCCGGTGTGGGCCGCGTCCAACCACGACGAGTCCCGCTTCCCGACCCGGTGGTGCGCCGGCGACGAACGGCGCACCCGCCTGGCGCTCACGGTGCTGTGCACCCTGCCCGGCACAACCCTGCTCTACTACGGCGACGAGCTCGGCCTGGGCGACGTCGAGGTGGCCGACGTCGACCAGCGGGACCCGATGAGCTGGCACGATCGGGCTGTCCGGTTCAATCGCGACCGGGCCCGGACACCTATGCCGTGGGACTCTTCTGACGGTTACGGGTTCACCTCGGCGGGCGTGCGGCCGTGGCTCCCAATCGGAGACCGGAAGGGATTGTCCGTGGCCTATCAGCGCGACGATCCGTCGTCCGTGCTCTCTTTGACCCGCGCTTTGCTCGGCCTGAAGCATCCCGACCTCTCCTATCAGACGCTGCCTGCACCGGAGGGTGTCTGGATGTACCGCAGCGGGCCGCTGACCGTCGCCGCCAACTTCACCGGTGCCCGTCAGGTCGTGGACATCCCGGCCGGGGGGACGTTATCGAGTCTCACGGTGGTTGCCTCGCCGGCGCCGACCGAGGGCGGAGAACGGGCGATCGAGCCGTGGGAGGCGCTGGTCTGCCACCCGGCGTGACGTAGCGTTCGCCGGGCTCCTCGCTCGCTTCGCCGGCCCGGCATCTCTGGCCGGCCCCGCATCTCTGGCCGGTCCCCTCGGGTCACGGCATCGTCTCGCCGGCGTTCACGCTGCGTCTCCTGCTGATTGCGTCTCAGAGCCCGGGCTGGCCATGATCCGCGCCACCAGGTCCTCGACCTTCTTCTGCCATCCCTCTTCCAGAGGTCCTTTCAACTTGGTGACGTACACCTTGTCCTCCGCGACCTTAACGAGGCACTTGTCCTGAAGGATCTCGGTCATGATGGGCCGTACGCGCTGGCCCTTCTTGACCAGTTCCTCTTCGGTCGGAATCCGGCCGGTCTTCTTGTCCGGCTTCGGCGCCGCCTCCGTGGTCAGGAGCGCATACCTGGTGTCGGGGGATAGTTGCAGTCCCTTCAAGAATCGGCGCATGCTGCGAATCGGCTTGCCCATGCGACCGGGCGAACTGAACAGGTACAGATCAGCCGCCGGAAGCTCGGACGGCTTCAACTCCCGTATGTGATGAACGTCGACGTCAACACCTCTGGCGGTCATTTGCTCCTGGAACTCAGCAGCCACAATCGCCCCGTTTCCGAACTTGGATGCGTGCAGATACTCGATCTTCATGACATCACCTGCCTGAGACCTTGAGTCCAGCTCTCATGTCAAGAGTGCGAGGCCGTCGCCGGCCTTACCAGGGTCCAACGTCACTTGTTCCAGCAGGGGGCTTTGCCGTCGAGGTCGGTCCAGGACGGCTCGGACCCGGTGCGTAATGCTTGGTCCGTCGCGCACTGTGACGGGACGGCACATCGCGTGCGAACATCTCCCTTCTGAGCCCGGGCGAAGCCATCGCGAGCGAGGCCTGCTCAGCGAAAGGGCAGAGGCCACGGCCGCGAGCTAAGGTCGGCGGAAAGTCGGACAACGACAAGGGGGGCCACCCATGGCCAGCGCGCAAGCAGAGGCGATCAAGGCGATGCTGATCGAGTTTGGTCAGCAGCGCGAAGGGGCGGCCGAGGTCACCCTCGAACAGATGCGTGAAAACACCAGTGCCTTTGGCGAGTTCGCGACTGAGCCGGATGGCGTGGTCTGGGAATCGGTAGACGCCGGCGGGGTTCCCTCTATCTGGGCCATCCCTGAGGGCGGAGCTGATGATCGGGTCGTCCAGTACGTCCACGGCGGTGGCTATGTTCTGATGTCGGCCGAGATCTACAAGCGGTTCACCGGGCATCTGGCCAATGCCGTCGGCTGCCGGGTACTCAACGTCGACTACGGTTTGGCGCCCGAGAACCCCCACCCCGGGCCGGTTAACGAGAGCGTCACGGCCTACCGCTGGCTCCTGGATCGGGGCTATCGTCCGGAGCACATCGCCATCGCGGGTGATTCCGCCGGCGGCGGGCTCACCTTGGCGACGGTGCTCAAGTTGGCTGCTGACGGACTGCCGCAGCCGGCCGCGGCAGTCCCACTCTCTCCCTGGACCGACATGGAGGGCCTCGGCGAGTCGATGAAAACCAATGCCGATCGTGACGTTCTGATCAAGGGCGACCAGCTCAAGGGAATGACCGACATGTTCCTGGCCGGGGGCGACCCGCGCGACCCACTCGCCGCACCTCTGTATGGAGAGTATTCGGGGGTGTGCGCCATCTACATTCAGGTCGGGGGAGACGAGACCCTCCTCGACGACGCCACTCGTGTCGCCACGCAGGCCAAGAGCGCCGGCGTGGACGTGCAGCTGGATGTGTTCCCCGAGATGCAGCACGTCTTCCAGATGGCAGCCGGCAACATGCCTGAGGCCGACGATGCCGTCGCTCGTATCGGCGCCTATCTACGGCCTCGCTTGGGTCTGGGTTGACCCTTAGGCAGGTCCCACCAAGTCGCTCCCTCGATCAGTCCGAACTTCAGGCTCCGCATCATCTCGCCGTCGCAGATGATCCAGTCCACGAGATGTACTCCGAGATCGGACGCGGTCGCCCTGGCTCTGAAGAACCGGAGCAATAACTCAGGGGACACCGGCCCCCTTCCGACCGGTTCGTCACTGTACGCGACTGCTGCTGCGGTACCTTCGGACTTCAGGAGATCAAGACAGCACGGCAGGCCCGCCTCTGGTGGTTCGGGCATCAGGCAATGCGCCAGGCCCAGAATACGCCCCCTTCGGTTGGCAGTGGCCACCACAAGGCGATTGGCCCCGAATGCTCGTTGATCGAGGGCGAGCTCCAATGCACCGGAACCGCTGAGGTCGATACTGTCGTCCTCACAGCGGAATCCGTCTACGACTATCGTCTGATCTTCCACTACTCCTCCTTATGCTTTCTGGTAACAGGGCACTGATAACAGGGCGGAACGCTCCGCACCGCCGACGCGGGTAACAGCGGCTCGTCGACCTTGGAACCGACGGTTCGCTTTGGTCACGGCGCCACTCCCCATGGCGAGTCCGCGAACGAAACTGACTTATCTCTGGGAAAGCGGCTCAGGATGTGTTTGGTGCTCGGGGGGCCTTGGGTCCGAGTAGTCCGGCCTGTCGGTCTTTCTCGGTCTTTATCTGGTGGTCTTTGTAGCAGCGGGCTTTGAGGTTGGTGTATTCGGTGGGCCCCTGGTTGGCGACCGGGTTGACGTGGTCGTACTGCAGACCCCAACGGCTGCCGCAGTCGGTGCATTCGCGGCCGGTGAACTCCGGCACCGGCCCCAGGTCCAAGGCGGTGCGCAGGGGAGCGGGCAGGTGCCGGCCTAAGTGCTTGATGATGTGAATGTTGATCCCGTCGTGGAGCACGGCTTTGACGAAAGCGTCCTGGGCGAGTTCCTTGGCCACTTTCACTGGTATGGGTCCGCCGCCGATGATGTGACAGGTCTCGCCAGGGTGGGTATGACCGCGCCGCCAGGCGAAGAGGTCGCACACCAGCACCAGCTCGGCGCGCTCGGGGCGCTTCGTGCCTTCGCCACCTGCGGGGGCGCCGGCGCCGGCGACCAGTTCGGCCAGGGCGTCGGCGGCGTGGGCCTCGAAGCGTTCGCTGGTGTACCCCTTGGCGCGGGCGGCTCGCCGGCGGCGCACCGCGGCCGCTTCCACCCTTCGCACGAACTGCAGGCCGGTCTCAGGGGGCAGGCCACCTGCGAAACGGATCATGCCGTCGCGGTCTTGCCAGTGGCGGAACTCCCGAAGCTGAAACTGCCTGCTACGCAGGGCGACCGGATCAACATGGGCCTGGCGGTGCTGGCGGGCGTGGTCCCTCACCTGCGAGAGATCCGATCCGCGGGCCACAGCCAACAGCTCGGCCTCGGCGCCCTGGATCTCCGATTCGGCCCTCGTAATCTCATGCGCCTGTTGCAGGGATATGTCGCCGGCCAGCAGGGCCTGCTTGGTATCGGGACAGTCCTCCAGCCGCTGTGCGGTCTGCAGCGCCTCCCGGGCCTGGGTGCCGGTGGTGCCGGACTGGCGGGCCAGCCAGGCCGCCCCGTCTTTGAACCCCCGCTCCCTATGGGCGCCGGCTTGGGCGGCTCGGGCCACGGCCAGCAGGCGGGCCGTGGCACAGGCTTTCTCGGTCACGGCCAGTTCCTCGGCAACGACGGCGCAATCGGCACCGGAGAACAAGCCCGGCTCGAAGCCCCCCAACGCCTCGCGCAGAGCAGAAGCAGCCGCCAGCACCATACCCGACACCACACCTCCTCAGCTCACAATCAACCGATCCTGAGGAGGCCGTCCCGCCCGGCCTCGAGGCGCTATGGATAACACTAGCCCGAACATCTGTTCGGTGTCAAGGTCACAACGGTAATCCCGGAGAAATGGCCGCCTCGTCAGGCGGGTGTTCGGCTCCACTACGGACAGATAGGTTCCTCTCGTGTGACGATTTCGACCCGAGAACGACGAAGTCCTTCTTCCGGGTCTCTCGCCGGAAGCTGCGCAACCGGCCCCAGTGGAAGTTCCTGGAAGGCACCCGATGGAACCGCCGCCGAAGGTCCTGACGATGGACTGGGAGATTGAGCCGAGCAAACCGGGCAGGCTCCAGAACGAGGAGTCCTACCTGTAGTCGGGTCGCCCGTTGACGCTGGTCCAGGGCGACAAGGCCCCCTGAACCTTCGAGAACCGCACTCGTTCCTGCTCCAGCCTCACGCCGATGCCGTAGACGTCGCTGATCAGGTCCTGGTAGAGGGACTGCTCGGCGTCGGAAAGATGGGCGAGTGGCCGGCGGGTGGGGCTGCCCTCGATACTCCAGTGGGGCCGGTGGAACAGCAGCGTCTCGCGGTCCATAAGGATGGAACGGACCTGGGGCAGGTGACCGCGCAAGCGGCTCAGGATGTCGAAGCCGTAGGTGTCGATGTCGCCCCAGTAGACGATCTCCCGGTCAGGCAGCCACGGCACGCCGGTCAGCCCGGCCGATGCGAAGCCTCCCCCGAATACCGCCACGGCCCTGGGGATGGGAGGGAGGGCCAAGTAGGTCACCTCGTTCTCCACCACGAACACCGTGGCCGCGCCATCGATCCCGCCAACTCGTCAGTGCGAAGCGAGACCTCGGTGATACCGGGCGGGAATGGCGACAGCCGGGGTCGAGGATCCGGAGCCGGGTGTAGAGCGGCTTGCTCAGGAAACGGAAGCGCCGGGCGAACTCGACCTGAGACAGGTCGACCCGCTCCGGCGACAGCACCAGAGGCAGCAGCTCGGTGAGCAGCTTCTGGTGGCGCTCCACGAACTTGGTGTCCACCCCTTCGACGTCGATCTGGCGCACGTACATGGCCGAGGTGTCGTGGCACGGCGATCCACTCGACTGTCGCCAGCACCCGGTCCCAGACGTCCCGGTGCTCTAACAACACCAGCGGATGCGCTGCCGCCCAAGCCGTCAGCACCGGAAGTCGAGCGGCCGTCGAACGCATCAGCTGCTCCAGGGCCCGAGCCTCCTCGGTAGTCCGGAGCAGCGAGCACAGGGCCGGCAAAAGTCGGGGATCCGCACCCGGGCCGGTATCCGGTTGGCCCCGACGTGGCGGCCACCGACCGTCCGGTACTCGATCTGGAAGGACCGGTCGAGCCCGGCTTCGAAGTCGGCCGCCCACTTGCGCACCTCCTCGAAGCGGTGCAGCAGTTCGTCGGCGTTCGGCCCCTTGACCGGCAGCACGAGCGGTTCCCACTCGTCGCCGCGGGCGTAGGCCTGGAGGTACCGCCCGGTGTCCCAGCGCCGGCGGAGGACGGCGACCAGGTCGGCCGGCGCCGTCCAGCCGGGCCGCTCGCCAGCGGGGTTGGACCGGCCCGTTTCACTCGGCCGATCGCTCCCCGGACACCATGGCCAGGTGCTGCTGCCGGCGCCGCTTGTACTCGGCGATGGTGAGCGCTTGCAGCCTGGAGTAGCTCCCGGTCGGGTTGTCGACGAACCCGACCGCCGACACGTACGGCTCGATCACGTGGATCTTCTGCAATGGTGTGACGATCAGGAGCTGCAGTCCGAGCCGGGTGAACAGCGTCAGCGCGTACTGAGTCGAAACGCTCGGACCCTCGCCCGAACGCCTCGTCGATGACCACGAAGCGGAACGCCTTCGAACGGGCCGCGCCCCAGTCCAGCTTGAACTGGTAGGCCAGCGATGCAGCCAGGATCGTGTAGGCCAGCTTCTCCTTCTGACCGCCGGACTTCCCGGCCGAGTCGGTGTAGTGCTCGTACTCGGTGTCGTCCTCCCGCCACCGCTCCGAGGCCGAGAACAGGAACCACTGGCGGACGTCGGTCACCCTGCGGGTCCAGTTGCGGTCGATGTCGGTGAAGCCCTCCCGGCCCTTGAACCGGTCGATGATCCGCTTCACCTGCAGGAACTTCTGCTCCGAGTACTGGTCGCTCTGGCCGGCCCCGATCACGTCGTCGGTGCAGGCCCGCAGCTCCTGGCGGAACTCCCGGACGTCGACGTTCGGGGTGGGCTCGGCGACCAGGGTGATGTAGCGGCCCTCGTTGTAGTCGATGTCCACCAGCGAGCGGTTGATGGTGTCGATGCGCTCGCGGATGAGTTTCTCCTGCTTGTTGAGCTGGGCGGCGAAGCTGGCGATGTCCCGGATGGTGTTCTGGTTCAGGTAGTCCTTGAACTCCTTCTCGAAGCGGGGCAGGTCGTCCTCGGCCACCCGCTGGTGCAGCTCCCGGTACTCGCCGGCGGACGTCGAGCGACGCGTCGAAGTCGACCGTCTCCTGCGGGTACTCGGAACGGAAGTCGGACATGGCTCCGATGGCCCGCTGGCCGATGGCGTTCTGGCGTTGCACGGCCCGGATCCGGTCGCGGTCGAGTACCTCCCGGGCTGACCTGCTCGACCGGCCACCAGACCGGGAACCTCCGAGCTCCCGGCCGTCGAGCACCGTCGAACACCACGGCCTCCATCCCCGGCCTCCGTCGCCGGCTCGATCTCGGCAGCCCCGCGCCGGCGAGGGTCTGCTCGGCCCGCTCGACGGCTTCGCGCCGCCGCGTCCCGCTCGTGCTCCAGCCCGCCCCGCTCGTGCTGCAGGAGGCTCGACCGCGTCTCTCCTTGGCGCGGATGGATTCGACCACCTGCGAGAGCTCGCCGTTCAGCGCCGCCAGCCGGTCGGAAGCGGACAGGATCCGGTCCCGTTCGTCTCGCAGCGGCGGCGATCTGGTTGACCAGCGCTTCCCAGTCGAGGTCGTCCCAGGACGGGTACTCGTCGAGGCGGGCCAGTGACTGGAGTCGCTCGCCGACGCGGCGTCGTCCTTTTTCCGCCTGCAGTCCCTCGGCCAGCTTGGTCTGGCGGCTCTGGAGTGCGGCGGCGTGGGCGATCATGGCTTCGATCTTCTGCTCGTTGCTCCAGCCGAGCACGTACTCCCGGCGGTCGCCGATGCGCCGGCGGTCGTCCTTCTCGTGCCGCTCCCGGTCCTTGATCTGGCCGGCCCGGGTCACCGCCTTGGCCGCGGTGCGGAACTCGGCGACGCTCTCGACGCACGCATGGTTGGCCCGCCGGGCGAGCTCGGCCTGCAGCCAGGCGTCGAAGCCGGAGTCGGGCTTGATCTCGAGCATGTCGAGCAGCAGGGGACGGCCGCCGTGGCGGTCCGGGCGGCGGGGCGGCGGTGACGCTGGGCCGGCACCCGGTAGTAGACCAGCCGGGCGCCGAGGTGGCGCTCGTCCACCCAGGCCGCCACCGGGTCGTAATGCTGGGACGGGACCAGCAGCGACAGGGCGAAGTTGTGCAGGACCCGCTCGGCCGCGCCCTCCCACTTGTTGGCCCCGGCCCGGACCTGGATGAGCTCGCCGGCGAAGGGCAGGCCGTCGGTGTCGAGGCCGAGGTCCGAGCACAGCTGGGCCCGCAGCTGCAGGCTGGTGCTCGGGATGTTGGACGGGTGGGATCTGGAGGCTGCGCAGCTCGGCGTTGACCTCCTGGCGCTTCCTCGTCGACCTTGCGCTTGTCGACCTCCAGTTCGATGAGGCGGTTCTGGGCCTCGGCCAGCTCCTGCTGCAGCTCATCATGGCGGGCCCGGCCGGCGTCCTTCGCCGCCGCGAACTGGGCGCCGGTGCTGCACCGGCTGCAGGCCGGCCCTGGCCAGCAGCTCGTTGAAGCGGGACCAGCCTGGTGCTGGCGGGAGGGCTTCTCGCCCTCCAGCCTCTCGATGTCGCGGTCGATGGTCGCCAACCGGTCTCCACCGCTGACCGCTGATCTCCACCCGGAGCTGCGTCTCCGTGTCTCGCGGAGGGCAGCCAGCTCGGTGGCGTGGGCTGCCAGCTTCCGGGCCGTCTGCTCCAGCTGCGCGCTCAGCTCGCCGAGTCTGGACCCCGTAGAGCGTGCTGGGCCAGGCGGGCGAAGTGGTAGGGGAGCGCCTCCTGCTGGTTGGTGATCTCGGCCGCTCTGTCGCCCAGCTGGTCGAACTCGTCGAGCACTCCGACCAGCGGCCGCAGCAGTTCCAGCTGGTCGCGGGCCCGGACCACGGCGTCGTGGGCCCGGGTCAGGTTGTCGAAGTGCTCGACCAGGGAGTCGATCTGAGCCTTGCTGTCGAAGGGCTCGAGCATGTGGCTGCGGACGAAGTCGTTGAGGTTGTCGACCGCCTTCATGGACACCGTCTGGTGGAACAACTCCATGGCCTGCTCGGACTCGATGCCCAGCCGGCGGCGGAAATCCTTGCCGTAGTCGGGGAAGGAGTCGTAGAGGCGGACC
Organism: uncultured Acidimicrobiaceae bacterium; assembly: GCA_963851245.1. GTDB lineage: Bacteria > Actinomycetota > Acidimicrobiia > Acidimicrobiales > Palsa-688 > CAWKOH01. Next base: position 195,762 of record CAWKOH010000004.1, read on the forward strand.
CCGATGTCCCGGAGCCGGCGGCGCAGGCCCGGACAGGTCGGTCCCGAAGTCCGAGAAGTTGGCGGTGATCGACAGCTCGGTGTCGGCGACGGCGTAGAAGCGCTCGGGCTGGCCGCTGTCGCGGGTCCGGAAGACCTGGGCCAGGGTGACGGTGGTGGCGAAGTCGACGTTGGCGAAGATGCCGAGGATCACGGAAAAATGGCGGCCGTCGCGCAGCCCCACCGGCCTCGAGGCGCCGGTCGTCTCGTTGCGCTCGGCTTTGTAGTGCCCTTCCACATAGGACTTCAAGTCCCGTTCCCGGGTGTCGGCGCCGGCGGCCCGGTTGTAGGAGATCTTGTGGGCGGGCAGGAGCAGCGTGGTGATGGCGTCCACGAGGGTCGACTTGCCCGAGCCGTCGCGGCAACAGCATCGCCGAGCCGGGGGATGTCATTGCTCTCGTCGTCGTCGGGGTGGCATGTCCTCAAGCTGGATGCAAGAGGATCGGAACAAACTGTTCAATACGACGAAGACCGCCAAAGAGTGCCGAGACTGTCGGAAGCAATGCTTCCGCGCCGGCTCAAGGGGGGACGGGTCTGGGGGTCCAGGCGCGGCCGGCGCAGCTCGGCCAGGCGGCGATCAGGGTCTTCCTCGGCGCCGTAGACCATCTGGCGGAGCAGGTCGAAGATGGTGTTGAGCCGGGACTCGGTACCTATGAACTCGCGGCTGCGCAGATCGCCCACCCACATGAGCGCAAATACGCCACCGATCGCTCTCTCCATCGTACTTGGATAGCGGGTCGTGCCGGGTTGTTTGGGGTGAATGACCCTGGTCGGACTGCCTGTTTTATGCGAAGAGGCTGACGGCGGCGGGGTCAGGTGCTCGTGCGAGGCGGGTGAGGAAGGCGATCGGGTCGAGGTGTTGCTGGGTGGCGGTGCGGATGGCGCTCATGATCCTGCCTTGGCTGGCCGCTCCTTTCCAGGTGCGGTTGCCTCCCAGACCTTGCGGTTCACGACCGCGGGCCGGATGGCTTGTTCGCCGCGCCAGTTGGTGGCGTCGATGTCATCGTCGTGGAGGAACAAGAACAGGGCGTCGGCCTCGTTGGCGAGGTGCTTGATGAGGCGCCGGTTGGCCTCGTGAGGGTGCGCTTGTTCGGCGAGCAGGTCGATCCGCTCGGCCAGATCGGCGGCCACGGCCCGACGTTTGGGGGTGGGAAGGTCCCTGGCGTCGAGAGCGGCCAGGAGGATGTCTTGGACTTGGCGGGGTGTGCCTCTGGCCCAGCCGGGCAGGTCGGTGATCATCTCCTCGCAGCGGCGTAACAGGTGCGCAGTGCAGGTCTGATGGGTGGCTCGCCCGTAGCGGCGGTAGACGGCCCAGCCGTCACGGATGAGTGCGCCGTCGAAGTCGGCGTCGAGGAGGACGGTCGCTTCGTCAAAGCCGCGGCCGCCCGCCACGTTGTAGGCGGTCGCTTCTTTGGTGGTGGCCGCCCACAGCCACGCCCCGGTGCCGCTGACCCGCCAGCCGGTCTCGTCCATCACCACCATGGCCGAGGTGTTGATCCGCTCCACGATCCCTTTCTGGGTGGGGACGAGATCGGTGCCGACAGACTGGGCGGCGGAGCAGATCGCTCCCGCGGTCACCGGCACGCCGAGATGGCCGAGCAGGCGGGCTGTCTTGGCGAAGCTCAACCCCAGGGCGTAGTGCAACCAGATGGCCAGGCTCTTGGTGTGTGGCCCCACCTGCGACCGCGCCGCCCCCAAAGCGTCGGAGGTCTGCTCGCCATGGCGGCCCTGCAGGCGCCGCTGGCATTTCGTGCACCGGCCCACTCCTACCTTGAAACGGGTGACGACCGGCCGGGCGTCGGGCAGCTCGGTGTGGAACTGTTCCTCGTCACCAAGATGCTCGACGAGGCCGCCACAGTCCGGGCAGCAGGCGGGCAGGGGGGCATCGAGTTCCCGGTCGATTGGACCGACGGGGACTGGGCGATGACCGTGACGGCCGTGGCCCTTACCCGAGCGTAGGCCCGGACGGGCTGGCTCATCGGCGGGATCGCCCTTGGAGAACGGGGCCGCCTGGCGTTTGCCCGATCGTCGGCTGTCCTCGAGCAGTTTCTCCAGCTCGGCGATACGAGCATCACGAGCAGCGACCGCCGAAGTCAGTTCCGTGATCCGATCCGTCTGCGACTCGATCGCTTGCCGCAGCCGGCCGATCTCAGCTGTCAGCGCCGCAATAGCAGCTGCCTGATCACTCGATGGACGGTCGCGAGTCGGAATTCTCCAAGCTACGCGCCCCGCCCGATCAGCTGGTGGACCCCGCTAAACAAGTACTCTCCATCGAGACCGAGGTCTTCAATCCCCACCACGATATCGTCGAAATGGTCGTTCCCACCTTTGAGGCACCGATCAAGAAAGTCTCGGAGGTCCCCCCTATAATTGTCGAGATTAGTCTTGAACGAAAGGAAACGCAGCAGGGTCTCCGCATCACGTAAACGGAAGTCTGGCTCCTTCAAACGTCGCGCACGTAATAGAGGTTGGCTCTCTCCGCTTCGACGATTGACATAGTTGGTGAGTTGTCCTGGAAAGATGGCTTGCCGAAGTTCATGTGACACAGAGGGAACACTTGCCTTGTTCAGCCTCGCAAATATCAGATGAAGAAGTGAGGGCGTCTGCCAGTTGCGCACAACGATGGTACGAATCGGCTGCGATAACATGGACAATGAGTACTTCCTAAGCGCCGCACTGTTACGGACTTGGGCATATGTCAGGCCGTTCAGTTCGCTATCCAGTATTTCAAGCTGAGTTAGCCCGCAAGGGGTTGTCTGGATCACTAGAAATCTTCTCAGTGACGTCAGCCGCTGCTTACCGTCGAGGACATAGAACTGCCCTTCTGACCGCAGACTTTCGGCTAGTACCAAGGGTGGTACGGGCAATCCCAGCATGAGTGACTCAATGAACCTCGACTGCCGCTCTGCGTCCCAAGCCGTTCGCCGCTGAAACGGTGGCGAGGTAACCAGAACGCCGGTGTAGTCTGGATCTTCCGGATCGGCATCGATCTGATCCACAACCGTCTTGACAGTCCAGTCCAGCGTATAGACGACCGTACCGCTCACATCCTCTGGGCGAAGACTGCCGGGTTCGTCGTAGTCACCGCCGAACTCATCGTCGGATTCGACCTCAAAGTCGATTCGCTCGCTGCTCATCCTCTGCACCTCCAACTTCGCGATAACCGTTTCTCGTTCGAGGCCGCCGGCCACATGGCCTGCGAGAATTGTCGACCGCAAAGCACCACCGCTGGGGGGTGCGACCAAGGGTCCAGGACCAGGCCCCTACAGAACGCGCCCGTTCCGCAGGAGAGCAGGCTCTTGGACTGGTTGTGGCTTTCCACTCGGCACCCTCACCGCGGCCATGATTGTGGTGGACGGCAAGGGAACCCTCTGGCACGGGGTTTGTCCGCCCACTGGCGATGGAGGGCCTAGCGGAAATCAATGGAGCAGCGGCGCGAGCCATGAGCGATGAGGGTCGCGACCGCCTCGAGGATGTCCCATGGATCGATGTGGCGCTGGACCTTATTGATCCATCACATCATCGGATTGCTCTTCCAGGCGTTGGCGCGGGGCTCCGAAAGTGGCGCTTAATCGCCGGCCTGTCAAGCCTGTTCAAAATATAGTCTGGTGGACTCGCAGGAATAATGCCGATGGCATTCACTTTCTTGTGCCACGTCGACTCAGTAGTCTTGGCGGCTCTCCGCTGGCGGGCTCTAGGTGACCGAGCAGAAAGTCGGTTTGGGGGCTCGCGATTTGGTCGCGGGCGTGGGAGAATCACAGTGCTGTATTCCTCATCCTCCTTACTTCCCCGGAGGCGATTGGGTTGCTCGGTCGGGTTGATGCTCAGGGCTCGCTGTTGGAGACTCGGCATGTGAGACGCCATTTGGTGACCAGGGCTCGTTTTATGAGCGGCTGGCCGATCACGGCGAGGAGATCGTCTGCGACGAGGACTTCGCCCGCCTGTTCGCGGAAGGCCAGGGGCGCCCGTCGATCCCGCCGTCGGTGATGATCCGGGCCATGCTGTGCGCCACCCACGATAAGACCTCGGACGCGGAAACGTAGCGGCGGACCGGGGTGGACTCGGATTGGAAGGCGGCTATGGGGGTAGACGACTGGTTCGAGGGGATCGGGGCGACCACGTTCAGTCTGATGCGGGCCCGGATGGTGGCCCATGACGCGGACGGCGTCTTGTTCGAGAAGACTCTGGAGCGGGCGGTGGAGAGGGGGATCTTCACCCAGCCGTTGACGGCGATCATCGACTCGTCGCCGGTGCATGGGCGGGGGCGGTGGCCGACACCTACGAGTTGATCCGCAAGATGATGGGACGCCTGGCCCGGGCTATGGGCGGGCGTCTGGATCGGGTTCTGCGGGCCAAGGCGATCGAGTTGGCGTCGGCCAAGCCGGATATCGACTGGCAGGATCCGCCGCGATAAGGCTCACCTGGGGGATCTGGTGGAGTTGGCGGCCACCATGTTGGGTGAAAAGGCGGGCGAGGAGACCGATGAGGAGGTGGCTGAAGCGGCCGGGCTTTTGTGTCTGGTCGTTCTCCAAGATGTTGAGGCGACCGAGGAGGGCCCTGGGATCCGCCAGGGAGTCGCCGCCGACCGGGTGATCTCGCATGCCGATCCGGAGATGCGCCACGGGCGCAAGTCAGCATCACGTCGCTTCGATGGCCACAAGCTGGACGTGATGACAGACGAGGCGTCCGAGCTGGTGCTCGGCGTGGATGTGCGGCGGGCAACGCCAGCGACGGGGAGGGGGCGGCTCCGCTGTTGAGCGAGGTGCGATCTGTCGAAGGTGTCGAGGCCGAGACGCTGTTGGGGGACATGGCCTACTCCGATGGGGATGTACGCGAGGCGGTGGAGGAGGCCGGGGCCGACCTGGTGACCAAGGTCCCTCCCGTCTCCAACGGCGGGCGGTTCCCCAAAACCGACTTCGATATCGACCTGGCAGCCGGGCGGGTCACCTGCCCCGCTGGCAACGCCACCACCGACGCCCGGCCGAGCAAAGACCATAAGGGTCGCCCAGCCACGACCTTCCATTCCGCGACCGACGTCTCCGCGGCCTGCCCGCTTCGCGACCGCTGCACCGGTGGCGGCGGTCGCACCATCACCGTGGGCTGTCACCACGAGCGCATCGAGGCGGCCCGGGCGGCGCAAAACCAGCCCGACACGAAGGCTCTTTTGCGACGTCGGTCGAAGGTAGAACGCAAGATCGACCACCTCCAGGATCTCGGGATGCGCAAGGCCCGCTACCGGGGCCGACGACGAACTGTGCTGCAAGCCCGGCTTGCAGCGACGGTCGCTAACTTCAAGCGCCTCGCTGTGCTCGACGCGCTTCAAGGAGCCTCCTTTGCCGCTGCGTGAGACCACAAAAGAGGCTCGCGCACCCCGATCAGCGGTCGTGAGGCGGCCCCAGCCGCCATATCCGCCGTTACTACCACCACTCCACAATCGGCGCACCGCAGCGCATACGTCCATCACACCGCGGCAAGCCGCCAAAACAGGCACTTGCTGCTCACTCACCTAGAGTCCGAGCCCCAGGGTGGATCATGTATTGCAAGACCCCATAGTCTACGAACACTCCCGTCTCGGACTTATCGCCCGACTTCCACGGCGGTCAGTAGGCCGTCCTTTTTGTCAGCTCTATTCGCTCGCTCGGTCGGTTGTCTTGACAACCGGCAGTCCTATGGCACGCTCGGGTATCAATACCTGCGGCGAGTCTCCCGTTCCCACGCGATTCCGACGTCCTCCCCTACGGGGACCGGCTGTCAGGCGGACACGCAACAACGTCGTCCGGCGCTCGGACAAGCTGTCCATGCCGATCTTGTTCGTGAACGCCCGATGCCATCGAGCGAGATGGTTTCGCGTCAGATGAGTCGGATGCCTACAGCCTCTACCGGACCAGAACTTAACGTACGCCGACTTTTGCATAGGCGAGGTTTGAGGTTCCGCGTACACATCAAGAGGCTCCCAGGGACGCCCGATATCGTCTTCAGCAAGGCTCGGCTGGCTATATTCGTCGACGGGTGCTTCTGGCACGGTTGCGTCCTACACGGGACGTTACCGAAGAACAATCAGGTCTGGTGGCAACACAAGCTGGCGGGAAATGCCGAGCGTGACCGACGCAAAGATTGCGACCTTGTGGCTCTCGGATGGACTCCTCTGCACTTTTGGGAGCACGACGCCCGTGGACGAGATCGTCGAGGAGATCATGCCGTTGTGGCGAGCACGAACCGGCCGCGCATGAGAGTCCCACGATCCGGACACTCCAAGGTCTTATCCTGGAGCTGTTCGACGATCGAAAGAGGTGGACTAGTGGGACACGACCAGCGAAGGGCTGTCGATGTCACTCCCTCGGCGCGCCGGCTCACGGGCTCGCTCAGAGATATCGGGTACGACTTCGTGGCCGCGCTGGCTGACCTCGTCGACAACAGCGTCGCTGCCGGAGCCTCGGAGGTTGAGATCGAGATCGTCTTTGATGGTCCAGCCTCGTTCGTGCTCATCGCAGACAACGGGAGTGGGATGACGGAAACGGAGTTGAACGAGGCGCTCCGCTTCGGTACACGACGCGACTACGAACTCGGGGAGCTGGGGAGGTACGGACTCGGTCTGAAGACGGCGTCCATATCGCAGGGTCGCAGGGTCACGGTCTCACGGCGCTCTGTCCGTGTACCGACGTGTGGCTGCCAAATCTCTGGATATCGATCATATCTCGCGGACTGACCGCTGGGAGGCGATCGAGCCCGCGGGAGGTTCACCTGATCCAGCGCAGCCTGGAATGGCTCGCCGACAACCCAGGAACGGTCGTGTGCTGGGAAAATCTGGACCGAGTCCTGCCGGAGAAGCGTCCAGAGGGCGGTTGGGCCGCCGTCGGCTAGAGCAACTGGCGACTCGCTCGTCCGAGTACCTGGGGATGGTCTTCCACCGCTTCATCGAGGGGGACCGCGACGGTCTGCCACCCCGGTAACCATTACTGTGAACGGAGAGAAGGTGCGGGCGTGGAACGCTTTTGCCCCACTGGAGGACAATCGGCAGGAACTACCAGCCCAGTCGTTTGAGGTGTCGACTGGCGACCTCTACGGCCACGTCGTCCTCCGTCGCTATGTATTGCCATCACAGGAACCAATTCTCGAGCACTTCCGAGTTTGAGAGGATGAGCGGTCCGCTGAAATGGAATAGGCAGCAAGGTTTGTACATCTACCGCGCCGACCGGCTCATCCAGCACGGAGGTTGGTGTGGAATCCGCGCCGCCGATGAACATACCAAGTTAGCAAGGGCGTCGCTGGACTTCCAGACCGATCTCGACCTGCTGTTCCAGATCAACGTTGCAAAGATGAGAGCCCTGATCCCGCCCGAGGATCAAGACCCTCCTTGAGCGACCAATCCACGAGCTCTGCCATCGCGCTGATGCGACCTATCGCCGCGATACCGAAGAAGAAGCGAGGCGAGAAGCCGCACGCGAGCTGACGGCGCCTCTCCAGGAAGTCGGACGTCTCCGATATAGGAGGCACTGATCGCCGCGGCGCTGGACTCCGGCGAACACGAGTCCTTCCGTCGTGTCATGGACAAACTGCGGGTTCTGGCTCCAGAGGCTGCTTCAGCTCTCGGGTGGTGATCGGTAGAGTCGGGTTGGAGAGTCGCTGCCGGGCCTCGAGGCACCAAAGCTCCAAGGGGCACTCTCCGCACCGCGGCACACCAGGCCCGCACAACCCGTTCGCTAGTTCGATGAGGGCCAAGTGGGCTTCGTGCGAACGGTTCGCCTCCTCCGACCATACACGCTACGAGCGAGGCGCCCGTCTGACATCCGGTTCTGCCGGTCGACCACCTCGCCTTGGAAGCGGGCGGCAACTCGCAGTACTCCGTAACCGGCCAAGACGGGATCTCGCTGTTGCCGGGCACAATCCTGCACGGCGAGATCGGCCATCGACGCGGTGATATGGGGCGCCGCGGCAAGGTCCGGCGCCGGTTGCGGACAAGGACAACGCCTGCGGATGCTGTCGGAACCACGCGAATAACCTCGGCGAGCTGGTCGCATCGTTGTTCCCGCTGCCACTCGCACGCGAGCAGGCGGAGAAGGGGTAACGCCTCGATCGTCTCGTCGGGCGAGCGAAGGGTACGGGTGGCCTCCCAGGCACCGACGCGTATGCTCCTCGGCAATGCCGCGCCCATAAAAGCTCGGCCTGAAGGACGTTCCAGCGGGTCTCCGCGCCGAGCCATGGCACGTAAACGGGCGGAACCTCATCGAACCAGTGCGCCAACACTTCGGCTATCGAACTCGTCGAAAACGGTGCCGGGCGCCGTTTCGTCAGGGCACCGAGAACAGCTTCGCCTACCCGTCTACCCAGCAATACTGGCACGGCGTTCCCGATCTGGCGGAAGGCGGCCGACGGCGGACCCACGAAGCGCACCCGGTCCGCGAATGTCTGCAGCCTGGCTGCTTCCCGTACTGTCAACGTCCTGTCCTGATATGGATGGATATACCAATACCCGTCCTTGGCGATGTGAGCGGTAATCGTCCGACTCACATCATTGGGATCGAGCCGTTTGTACTTGTCGTCGAAGATATCGTCCCGATAACGTTTGAGCTCGGGGATGAGGTCGGAGTACAGGGTGTCGTGGTCCATCTGAGCGAATGCGATCGCGTCGTCATCGCGTACCGGTCGAGTGATGTGGTCGAATACGCGCTCCTCGTCCCGCGATGCGACGCCTTCCCGCGCTCTGCGCTGGAAATCGGTTTTCGGGCCTGCGTAAGTGAGCCACCCCGTTGCGACAGGATCTGGACCGTCGCCGTTGGAAGGGCGCCATCCCCCGTCGACCTCAGGCAGGTCACCAATCGCGTTCTCGACGGTTACGCGCTCTAATGCTTCCCTAGGCCATTCGAAGGCTAACCCGTCCGCCAGTGCTACAAGGAAGAGCCTTTGCCGGAGCTGAGGCACGCCGTAGCGCCAAGTGTCGATCACACGCTCCTCGACGGAATAGCCACAAGATTCGAGCCGCTCGATCATGGTGCGCAAAATGACCATACCGCGATCGAGTGCCATGTCAGGAACGTTCTCCATGACAACGGCGGGAGGCAATGACAGCTCCACTACCGCAAGGAACGCCTCCCAGAGGTCACGCCGGCCGTCGTGATGATGACGCCTACCCGTCTTTACCAGCTCGCGCACCATTGACCGGCCCGCTCGAGAGAACGGTTGGCACGGTGGACCGCCCGCAACGAGGCTGATCCCGCAGCGTCTGATGAGTCCAGCGACCCGTTCGACAACAGTCGCATCGGCAAGATCCCAGTTCACGGACAAGCCTGGATGGTGAGCTCGGTGGGTCTCGAGAGCTTCCTCGTCGTGGTCCACCGCGAGGACGACGTCGAAGCCAGCTTCTGTCAGACCGAGGCTGAGACCGCCAGCACCGCAAAACAAATCCGCTGCGAGCGGACCCTCTAAGGCCGAGGACCCAGCAAGAAGGTCGTCCTCCGTCTGACAAGCCAGTTCGTGCGGCTGAAGGCGCACGAAGGGACCACGAACCAACTTGACCCCGTATGACCTCAATTGCATGCTTACGGCCCCTCTGGAGTCATCGGTGCTTTGAGGCGGAGTGTGCCTGATCATCCCGATCGCCATCATCGCACATGACTGTGTACACAAGGGGGAGCGATGTAGTCCGGCTCCGAGTGGAGAGTGACACCTGACTGTCACACGCCCGCATAGAGGGTGCGTACTAGCGTGTGGATGGCTGCACCAGCAGCTCGCGCGCACATGGAAGGTGGATGGTGCAACCTCAGTCCGAGTCGGCAACGGGATCGACGGCGGGTCCTTCGTGATCGACGACGACCTGCCTGAGGAGATCCGCGAGCTGGCCGACGATATCGCCACGCTTGTCCGAGGTGGGGACAGCATAGACGGTGCTCTCGGTCGGCTCCGATACGTGCCTATGGATGTACGAAACGAAGCCCGTCGCCTCTACGAGAGACGTGTAGGCCGCATTAGGGACCTAGAGGATCCGCGGGCCCTCGTGGAGCCGTCCTTGTGGGACTCCGAATGGTATGCGGGCCCACGCCCGGGGGATAGCTTCTGGCCGGCACTGCGTGCGGCTCGCACCCGGGACGGGTCCGCGGCTAGCGCAGGCGGTTGGAGGCTGTGGATAACGCATCCAGTCGCATAGTGGGTCTCCTCCGGCCTCCGGGCGCCGAGTGCGATAAGACACCAGAGGTCTTGTGCTTGGTTACGTCCAGAGTGGTAAGACCACCAACTTCATGAGCGTGATCGCCAAGGCGGCCGACGTCGGGGTACCGGCTATTTGTGGTCCTATCCGGAATCACAGACAACCTCCGGACCCAAACCGAGGAGAGGCTCGAGAACCTGCTCGTCGATGGCATGGAGCAGAACTGGTTCCGCCTGACTGGGGTCGATCACGACTTTCTCGATCCGGGTAATGCGGCGAACCTCCTCAGCCGAACTGATGACCGGAAACTGGCGGTTATAAAGAAGAACCCCTACCGTCTCCGGCGATTTCTGCGCTGGCTCGATACTGCAGGTCAGTTGGTTCTTGAAACCTGCCCAATACTCATAATCGATGATGAAGCTGATCAAGCGAGCATCGACGTAGGCACTAACGGGCGGACGTCTCGGATCAATGGACTAATCAAGCAGATACTCGCGAAGCCGAAAGCAGCTTACGTTGCTTACACAGCCACCCCATTTGCCAATATTTTGATTGACCCCGGCAACTACGAGGATCTCTATCCCCGAGACTTCATCGTTGAACTCTCGAAGCCCGACGGCTACTCCGGTGCTGAACAGCTGTTCGGCCGAGAGCGTTTGGATCCCGATGAAGATGAAGCGGTGACTGACGGATTAGATGTGATTCGGCATGTTGATCCGAGTGAGATGGTAGATCTCGTCCCGCCGAGAGACCCGATCAAACTCGAACAATGGGACCCCGATGTGACTCCACAGTTGGCTAGGGCGATCCGCTGGTTCGTACTCGCCACGGCTGCACGAAAACACCGGCACACTGGCAATCGGCATTCCACGATGCTGATCCACACGTCCATGTTGTCGACGGCACACAACCGGATGCGCCAGCCCGTGGAGATCTACCTTGCTGCACTTCGAGCGCGCTGGGACAATGGGGACGATTCCCTCGTGACCGAGTTATGCGAGCAGTGGCTAGCCGAGTCGGCCAGAGTGCCTGCGTCTACATTCGGGCTTTCAACGGACACTTGGGACGATATCGCCGCGCATATAGGGGCTGTCTTAGCCGAAATCAGAGTGATCATTGATAATTACACCTCGTCAGAGAGGCTCTTATATTCAAGCGATGGTCCACCAATAACGGCGATTGTGATCGGGGGGAACACCCTTTCCCGTGGCCTGACCTTGGAGGGCCTTGTCTGCAGCTTCTTCGTACGAGCAGCATCAGCATATGACACCCTGCTCCAGATGGGTAGATGGTTCGGCTATCGGACTGGCTATCCAGACTTAACCCGGATATGGATGACCGAGGACCTTGAATCCTGGTTTTTCGCACCGGCGACCGTGGAGGAGGAGATTAGACGGGAGATCAGACGTTACGAGCAGTTCCAGTTGCGACCCACCGATGTTCCCGTTCGAATTCGCGTCCACCCTGCGATGGCCGTAACCTCGGCAGCAAAGATGCGCAGCGCTGTCCCTGCCAGAGTGAGCTTTAGTCAGGAGCGGGAACAGACAATTCTTTTCAATCACCGTGACGCCGCGTGGCTTGATCACAACATAGAGGCCACTCGACGTCTATTTGTCGGATGCCTTGCCGAAGGCAGGCGAGAGAAGCGAGGTGACGCCCGATAAGAGGTTTGTGTTCCGAGACGTTACCAGTGAACGCATCCGTGCATTCCTGACTGACTACTGGTTCCATGGAGCACGCGTACCGCCTTAGGGCTGATCTCCTCGTCGGTTATCTCGACGAGCAGAACGACCAAGGTTTTCTAAGGCACCGGAATGTAGTGGTCATGGGTCACCCGAGAGATGTTCGTGGCCGCGATAGACCTTGGCTTCGTGGAGAGAGCGAACTTGATAGAGCGGAGCAGGCTCGACATGCCGAGTATTCCCTACGCGAATATCAAGTCACTCGTATCCACTCTTGACCGAGTCGCCGATCTCGATGTTCCCAGGGAGGAGATTCGTAGGAGGCTGGGCTCTCAACCCGAAGACAAGCGACTTGCGGAGTACCGTGAAGACGTCCTCGGCGACGTCGGCCTGTTGTGCGTATATCCGATCTCCAAGAACTCCCAGCCCCGAGATAGGAGTTTGGCGCCGCCGGCTTCGAAGCCCAGGCTCCCGTTGAATGCGGTGGACGACGTCATTGGCCTCGGCATTTTCTTCCCTCGGGCCCGTGGGGTGGTGAGAGAGCACACCTACCTGTCTCGCGGACCTATCAGGTATCGAGCGAGAGTCCGACGACGCCGACATAGCTGCAATTTGACTATGCCGACGAGGCCGTCGGTGAAGCGTCTGCCGAGGCAGTAGCCGCGACGCTCGGACGAGGCTCATCCGAGGATGCCTTCTCGGTGCTCGAGGGCGAGACCGCCCGTCGGGGAGGCGTGGTCGTGAGGGACACCGACGTCCGCGTTGAAGGCGGCATCGTGGCGCACGCCATCGATTCCAATGGGCGGAGGCGCATCTTCTGATTCCGGTCAGCGTCGGACTACCCCGCATACGAGGAATCTCACGAGCCCGGCGTCTCTCTTCGAACGCACAACCTCCTCGATACCGGATTGGAGACAAGGTACGTTGACGTCCGCGTGCGAGGTACCAAGTCTACGCGACCTGTTCTCAAGTCTCTGCGACGACATGCTTGGCGAGATCTTGAGCGAACCTGATAGGCCCGGCCCAGCATGCGTCTCGGGTACTCGAGCGTTGGCGCGTCCTGTTGGCGCCAGGGGGGGGGGGGGGGGGGGGGGGGGGCCTGGAGCAGCTGCCGATCGCCGGCCTTCTTCGCGGAGTTGCATTACTTCGAGCGACTCGCCCGTCACGATCCCGTACCGAGCGCTCCAGATCTGGGCCGGTCCCGACGAATCGCGGCATGATTTCAGTTCGGGGTCGAGCTTGCTCTGTCGAGATCAAGGCGACAACCGCAAGGACGGCTTGGTTGGTGGATATCCACGGCTTAACGCAACTGGAGCCACCAGCCGGGAGGGGCTCTGTACCTGCGAATCGAACGTTTGGAGTCGCAGCAAACCGGCGGGGACAGTGTGCCCGATGCAATCGAGCGGGATTTTGCGTGTCGCCGGAGTTCCTACCCCTCAGCTGCTACGAAGAGTGGAGGAGTACGGCTACGCACCTGCAGACGCTGAACACCTTCCAGAAAGGTGCGCTTCGCTGAACTCGAGTGCCGCACTTATCTTGTTGACCAAAGTCTTCCGAGACTTGTCCGGATGTCGATCGTGCCAGCGGACACGCTAGAACGCTTAACCAGAGTCGAGTACACGATTGATCTGTATCGGTAGAGCCGCCTGTGCCTTTGACCGAGGCCTTCCACTGTTGCCATCGAGCAGGGGGTTCTCCGCTGATGGTGTCGAGACGTCGATTGACTCTTTATTCGGAGCCGTATCAACCTATCGGGAATATCGACGCCCGAGCCGCCAAGCGAGCTATGGGAAAGTCCTCACTGGATCCTTGGACCATCTTTCTTAGGGAGACCCTGCAGAACAGCTGGGACGCGAAGCTACGCGACCACGGGCCCATCTCATTCCGAGCGGACGCTTGGTGGGCGACCGTGGACCAGCAGCGTACCCTCCGTACGGGGGTGTTCTCCGAGACGCCACCCGACCTTGATCTCGATGCCGCGCTGGGCGACGAAGAACGCGGTCGATGTCCCATCCATCAGGTTCTCCTTCACCTACGAGGGGAAGGAAGTTCAACGGCCGGAACCGGTCGAGCACCCAGTCCTGCGGCATTATGTAAATGCCTACCGACGAGCCTTGGATGTGCTGAAGTCACCACCCGGCGATCCTCCACCGAGTAGCTGGCCATGGGAGTTGCATGAGATTGCTTCGCAACGACCTGCTCGTCGGCTTGGAGCCGCCGCTTTTAGAAGGTTCCCACCAATACAGGGACCCATGAATGATTCTCCCTTCGGGGACGTCAGCTCCTACGAAATTGCCCTGACGCGAAATCCGGGGGACTTATCGTGAAGATACCTGGATGTTCCCCGACATCCTGATGGGCAGAGCACGGCAGGGATCTTCGTGGCCGATCCTCACCTAGACCAAGAGTTCGCCGCATCCGAACCGGTCGCGCACGACGAGCGGGTTCCTGCCAACCTTCAGCTGGAGAAGTATGAACGAAATCCCAGTCAAGCAGGCCTTAGACAAGGTGCGGGAAGCGCTCCGAGCGCTGTCCGCCGGAATCTGTAGCTGATCGCGGAACCGTGCATCTTTGCAGGGACGGCTCGTCTTTCTAGCTATCTAGGTGGAATCCTCACCGGTCAGTCAGGTACGGGCGCAACCCAAACGGAGGGCCTACTGGCTCTGTCCAGCGCGAGTTCAGAGCAGAAACAGTCTGGTGCCCTCCAATCCGGAATGGGTTCGCGGCAGCGGCTACAACCCTCGCAAGAGGAAGGTGAGCATCGAGTTCCTCGGTGGATCCACAGCTCCTCGTTGACGATTCTGGTGAGGCCGCTGTCGACTTCCGCTTTCGAGGTGAAGAATCGGGGAGGCGATCTGACTGTCATCCGAGCCGAGCCCAAGGTCGTGCTGGACGGGAACGCGGTCGAGACCCGAACTGATTCACCCGTCGGAGCATCGTATCCCAGGCTGATCGGTTGGACCGACTTGGAGGCTGGGACATTCGAGTGCGAAAGCGATTTAATGCTGCGTGCTGAAGACGGGGATAGATGGTCTGTCCGCTTGTCCCAGCCCCCGGACACGGCCGTGTCCGTGGTGCTTTCCTCCGTCTCGGAAGCTTACGGATGAGAACTCCGGTTTCTCTGGGATTTCGTACTCCTCGGCCCAGGGAGGATCGACAGTGGTCCCATGGTGTGTTCCCTCGTGCAGGTGGAAATCTGGTCGAAGACCCCGCGGTATCTCCCTAACTGGGACTACCTGACTCCGATCTCGGTCACCAGAGACATAGAGGTGGATCTCCAAGGACTGTTGTCAGATTGTGCGCTCGCACCCGACGCGCTAGCTGGAGCGACCATATGTTGGCATTCGACTAGGACCAACCTGCGAGGCGCGATAGAGGTCACCGCTCTTAACGACGGGCCTAATACAGTGACCGGAGTCATTGACGGGACGCTACTCGGCGGACGCCTAACTCTGGACACCAAAGTCGTTCTGATGAGGCCCGGTTCTGGTTCGGCCCCGATGGCGCCACGAAGGCCAGGCAGCACCCTCTGGGCGAAGACCACTCGTTTTGACCTAGAGGGCACCGACGCCCGCTTCCCCGTTCTTCCACTCTCATTCTCTGCTTCCGGAATAGCAGGTGGCCGGAAGGGTGCGTGGGCTCTCGTCGTCGAGAATCCTGACCTTTCGTCCCTCGCCGTAGGTAGTCTCCGTTTATATCTCAATACCGATCATCCAGCCATTGGTTCCCTGCTGGACTCAGCCGATTCCCCAGAGAACCGATGGGTGCAAGAGTTCCTTCGATATGACACTGCTCGGCAACTTGTCACAGCGGCACTGGCTAATGACGAACTACGAACAGGCATAGAGTACGACTCGGGGTATGCAGCCGATGAGGGAGTCTGGTCGTTCATGTCCCAGTCCTCCTGCCCGACGTGTCCTTTTGGCGGTGGCCGAACAGGGACCAGCGGGAGAACTACGAGCGGATCATCGGGCGGCCGCGGAATGTCTTCCGTCGCCTCTACTGCGTGCCGGCCCTTCCCGTTCGGCGCAGGCACCGAGGACCCCACGGCTCGGCTAACCGAGGACGAGACGGTGGCAATACTCGAACGGCCTACGATTGGCGGAGATCCTCGAGTTGCTCGCGGTATAGCTGTGAGACACTTGGCTATCTCCGACCTCGAACCAGGAATACGCAGGACCACTCTCATGCGAGAAGTGATGAAGCGCATTCGCCGCCTTACACCGATAGTGACGTTGGCGGCCCTCTCCGACCAAGACCTTGAGGACCTAGTGTCCGATGTATTCTGCACCGCAGTTTCATCTTTAAAAACGGATACCGCTGTCATGCCCAGTTAGGGATTCGGAGACCATAGACTCTTTACAAGAGCGAGCGAACGTTGGGCCGACCAAGAACCTGGTTGTCTATGCGTTCGGGGTCGGGAGGCGAACTTCGGCAGAGGGCTGGGCTCTTCCACCGCGAGAACCCGCGGTGGCCGTCGCCAAGGCGCTACCGCTTCTGGCCTGGTACGGCACAACAGGCAACCTCGCATTATTCGACGTAGACAGGGACGAGGCCCGCCGAACCCTCAAAGACATCACCGCGACCGAGTGGGCCGTTGTGGCGGCACAAGCATCTCGAGCAGGGTTTGACTGCGCTGTCCGAACTCGCTCGACCGCTAGTAGCTCCCAACGAGCGACCAACTCCGGACTGGCGTTCGAGGTGGCCCGATCGGGCCTTGGTGAATTAACAGGAAGTGAGCGGGCTGTCTTGCGACGCATCGCTCCTGACATGGTGACAGTCTGGAAGCTCGATGTTGTTCTGCACGGGAAGCTCGACCGTGATCGTAGACGAGGCGGCCGGGGAGCTGTCTCGGCGGATATCGAGCGTCAGGTCGGCGGTCGATGGACCGCTCGGAGCCGACGATCGATCGATGGCCTGCGCGCCCAAGCTCCAACCAGCTCCGGCACTCTCCTATGAGACTTAGGGAAGACCCTATCCGGGTCGGCCACCATGGTCAGGCGGAGCGACGATCGGACGGCTGGAAACCACCTCAACATTTGGCAGCGCAGCCAGGAGGGTGCAGACGGCTGACGACCGCCGGATGTTATGAATGGAGAGCAAATGCTGGTTGGTGATGCTCCCGTCCACCTGCAAGTGACGCCACCCCAGGTTGAGCATCCAGGCTGGCACGAGTTGGGGACCCGTTCCGGACTTGATCGACCGCTCGGTCTCGACCAGGACGCCGGCGTCAGAGACGTCGATGATCCTGTTCGGTTTGCCGTCGGCCAAGTCATGAGAGTGTTCGCCGGCTCGACCGACGCCTCGAGGGCGAAGCAGCTCGGGCCCATCAGTTCAGCGCACGGCGACATTACGCCTCTTTTATAGCGTCTCGGTGAGTAACACGCCCGGCTACAGGGGTTCGAGGAGTTCGAGCAGCTCCAGGCGGTTGGCCTCGGTGACATTCTGCGGGGAGTTCCACACCAGGGAGCCGGCCGGCAGGTGGCCGTAGAGGCTTCGGGCCAGCGAGACCCTTCGGTCCCGGTCCGTCCGCCATTTCGACGCCACCGCCACGCCGGCCAGGTCGGCGCAGCGGGTGGTGAGCCGCTGGGCCCACCGGCGGAGGGGGAGCGGGCCCGGGACGTGGTCGGATTTGTGGCTGTTGCACGAGGCGTGGGCGATGACCAGGTTCTCGACGGCGTCATTGGGCCATCTGGACCAGGGGACGAAGTGGTCGATGGCTGACGCGCCCGAAAGTGAGTTCGAGCAATAGAAGCAACTGCCGTCTTGTAAGTCGAGCAGGTCCCTTCGCAGCGGTGAGGGGAAGGCGACCCGTTCGGCTCCGAAGAGGTGTTTTCGCAGGTCGTCCTCCATGAGGCCCAGTCCATTCAAGCCGGCGACCATCCGGACCCAATGGAGCTCGACCAACGGACGGATGAGCGGCGAGAGCCGAAGCAGCTGGTCGCCTGCGTTGGGGCGTAAGCGCACCCTGGCGCCGTCATTGGCGACCAGGCGGGCAAGGGAGACGCCTTCGCCCCACTCCAGGTCGTAAAGAAACGGCTGCGGAACCCCGTCGACGGTTTGCAGCCGGACCAGCGGATAACGGGCCACCGTCAACTCGACCACGTCGAGGACCTGCCGGACCTGGTCCGCGGGGAGCAACTCCTCGGCCGACTCCCACGTGTTGACATACGGGAGGGCGTTGAACGCCGATCGCAGAGCCTGGATGATGGTGGCCGACTTGTTGGTGATCTGACGCAGGTCGATGGGTCCGCTGGCAGCCGGGAACGGCCGCAGCTGGGGCCAGTACAGGCGGGCCACCTGTCGAGCCAGGGACCGGGTCGGGATCTCCGCGGGCGCTGCGCCCAGATGTGTCACCCCTTCGGCGCAGCAGTCCATGAGAGCCATGAGCAGCGCCAGCTTGTAGGTGGCGGTCCGGCGACCCTCATCGATTACCGCCAGCAATCGCTCGACAAAACCAGTAACCCCGCCCTGAACACCGCCTTCAAGATCATTCGACATCAGCGGTTTAGCCGGCGGGCCACCTCATCGAGGATAACGGAGCGAGCGAGAACACTCGGTTTCTTACGGTTGACGGACATCCACGAAGTGGGGCGTAGGTCCAGAAGGGATGTCCAGAATGGAGACTGTGGCAAAGAAGAAGATCCGCCGCCATCGTCCTTCGCCCCCGAGCTCAAGGCCGAGATCGTGGAGCGTTGCCAAGCCGGTGACCGTTCGATCGGCCAGGTAGCCTGGGAATTCGATGTGGTCGGGTCACCGGTCCCTCGCTGGGTCGCCGAGATAGACGCGGGGCGGCGGGAGGGTGTGGCCAGCGACAAGCGGGAGGAGCTATCCCGGTTGCGCGCGAGAACGCCCGCTTGCAAGCCGCTGGCGATCTGCTCAAGAGAGCGACGGCTTTTTATGCAGAGTCGGGGGTATGCAGAACGATCGGCGGGGCTGGCGGGGGGCTGGCTGAGCGGGCTGGCCAGGTCGGGTTCTGCGTAACCGCGGCAGTTGAGCCGATGCTTCCTCTCTCTAAATCGAGGGAGAGGAGAGCGAAGTGGGCAAACGGGCGAGAGCGGTTCCGACTGGGCCAATGGCAGGTCAGGCGCCGGTTTCGGGCGTAGTTGGTTGAGGTCGGTTATTGGTAGTCGGCGTACCAAGATGCACCTGAGCTTGCTGGTAGATCTGGATCGGTGGTTGCAATCGGAGGACTTGGCTGGACGAGTCGTATTCGGATGCGGTCGGAAGTTTCTTCGACGCTCGCCGTCAGCAGGCTCAAAACTCTGATCAGGAGCCATCTGGTAGAGGTTCCTTCGAAGTGAGCGTCCCAGTGGCTTTCTGTGGCGGTTGGCCATCCTCGAGTCGAAGACGTGTCAGACTCAGAGGGGTGGTCTGAGCAAGGAGCGCGCCGAATCCTCATGCCCACGCACCGCTCGAACGTCCTGTTATGGCGTCCAGCTGGCAGCTTGAACAAGGTCGGCTCGACCTCTTACGGGCACTGGGCCTACGCCATGCTCAGGCACAGGGCATCAAAGATGTTCACTACCGGGGTTGGTGGTGCCTCTATTGGCGTCAAACTCACCGAACCTCAAGTCTGATGCCGTCGCTGCTCGCCTGGCTCGACCACTCGGAGGATGACCAGCGACGCATGAGAGAGCTGGTCGCCCTTTTTGGCCAGGAGGAGAGCCGGGACGAGCTCGGCATCGGCGCAGTCCGCGATGCCTTTAGTGAGCGTCTCTTCCCGGTACGTCTGTCATCCAGACCCGGGCGAGGTATTTCCTGTTCGTTCCTTGGATCTTTCGTGAGGGCGAGCGGCGCGGGCGGACTGGGGCGGCACTACGTCTATGGACCGAAAAGCGCGAACGGTGGTCGATCCCGGCCCTTAAGCGCGGGGGGAGACGAGGCAGGCCTGATCGGTCGGCGTGCAGGCGCCGGGGTGAAGATCCTTCCCTTGACGATTTACTGGGGCGGCCTCCAGACATTCGGGATTGTGCGTCATCCGGGGGGCCTCGACCAGGCCCTGCGTGGCATCTCGGGGGTCGGCGTTGAAGAGGCAGACGAGCTAGCAGAGCGACGAAGCAGCATTTGGCAGTCGACCTTGCCAGAGCCGCCCCCGGGATTCTTCTCGTTTGAATCCGAGGATTTCGCTCTGAGCGCTGAGGAGGCAGAGTGGCTGGCCGAGCGCATCGCCGAGACGGCCGGCGACTCTATGCTCGGCTACATGCTCTCCCATCGGCTGCAGCCCTTAGCCGACGCCGAGGCACCGTGGGAGGACCCTGCCGACGCTCACCTACCGGCCGAACTGAAGGCAATCGTCGAGCATGGGCGCTTGTTCTCACTCACCATCCATGGGGCTCTATTGCTCTATAATCTGCTCTTGGCCCGACGTGTGGATCAACTCGGTTACGAGGCGGGGGACCTGACTGGTCACTATGAGGATGCTCTACGAGCATGGTGGGCGGAAACGTCTGACGACGCCGGTGTCCAGCAGTGGGACCGGCACGCGTTCTGGCAGATAGTTCAAAGGGCTCATCGGAATATAAGCCCTCTGACGGTCAATTGGGTCAATGCATGGCTCGACCGAATCTCAGACGGCTCGGCAGAGAAGGCCGCGACGGATGCCGGACTGTCGTCGCTCGTGGCGAGCCGCGAGCGACGGCTGAAGGGCCCCAAGTCCCGGCTTGTGAATGATCGACTTCTTGCGAATTGGAGCGGCGGCTCGGGTACTGGCCGCTTGGTCTACCGATGGGGAACTGTCCAGAACCAGCTAGCCGATGTCTTTTCAGGACTCAATGGTGCTGGCTCCTGACGCACGGACCGTCCTCCTCGAGACTCTTCGTCCACCAGACGGGTTCGCTCTCGGCTTCGGGGTAGCCACAACCTTCACTCTGGACCTCACCGCTGCGCTCGTCGTTCCACTAGCGTTTGCGCGGGCCGAATTCGGTGACAGCCGAGATCCGATCGCAGTCATGGAAGCCGTGCGGGCGTGCGTCGCCAGAGTGGCTGTTTTCTGCCAGGCCGGCAGCATCCTCGTTCCTAAGCAGGCAAGCGATCTGGTCGAATTCATTGACCGGATGGTTCACCCCGTGCGACGCCCGAGGCCAGGGCATCTGTTCCACCCGAAGGTCTGGGCCCTCCGGTTCGAGTCCGAAGGTGGGGACACCCGATATCGGGTGCTCGTAGGTACCAGGAACCTCACCCTTGATCGAAGTTGGGACCTGATGCTTCGGCTGGACGACGACCCGGCTACTCGGAAGCGGAACCCAGACAATGAGCAGCTTGCTCGTCTAATTGAGCAGCTCCCCGGGCTGGCTACTTTCCCCTCTCTGCGGAGCGGGTCGATGCCGTCCGTGAGTTGGCGGACGAACTGCGTCGAGTCTCCTGGGAAATGCCCGAGGGTGTCAATGACGTGCGCTTCTGGGCCTATGGGATCGGGCGGCTGCGCCGTCCGGACTTCTCGGGATATCGCCACCTAGTCATGTCCCCGTTCCTCACCGAAGGTGGCTTGGGGCCTTTCGCGGGATCCCCAGAGCTGACGGTGATCAGCAGGTCGGAGGAGCTCGACCGCATCGACCCACTCGTTCTCGACGCAGCGTCGGTCTACGCGCTCGACCCCCTTGTCGGGTATGGAGACCCTGCAGAGGCTGAGACAGTGAGCCCCGAAGAGTCTCCCGAAGAGGACCAGGGCGTCACCGACCCGGCGAGCGGACCACCGGGGCTCCACGATCTTCACGCCAAGCTGTACGTAGCAGAGCGTTCCAAGCGGGCCCACGTGTTTGTCGGTTCCGCCAACGCCACCGACGCCGCGTTTAGCGGCAATGTCGAGGTACTGTGCGAGCTCGTAGGCGGCCACTCAAAGTTAGGAGTGATGGCCATAGTCGACGTAAGAATGGACTCGGTTCATTCCTCCAGACCTATACACCTCGAGGAGTCTCAGTCGACGACGATCTTGACCGCTTAGAGCGTAAGCTGGAGGAACTCCTACGGGCGGCGGCGGAGCTCGAGTTCCGAGCCGCGGTCGCATCCGGCCCTAAGCGGCCGCGAGTGAATAACCTACGCGGTTGAGTGTGGTTGGGCTAGCGTTGGTGTGTGCAGCTGAGCGAGGCCGGCATGGGGGAGGTGTTCTCGAAGCTGCGGCCGTTGCTCGATGAGCGTCAGCGGCGTGCTCTGGCCGGCTTGACGGCTCGGGCGCTGGGCCGGGGCGGGGTGGCCCAGGTGGCGGCGGTGTCGGGGATGAGCCGCAAGACAGTGTCGAACGCGGTGGCCGAAGTCGATGTGGGGTTGGACCCGTCGCCCCGGGTGCGCCGGCGGGGAGGGGGCCGCAAGCGTTTGATCGATATCGATCCGGCTCTGCTGGTGGCGTTGGACGATCTGGTAGAGCCCGACAGCCGGGGCGATCCGATGTGCCGGCTGCGCTGGACGTGCAAGTCAACGCGTCGCTTGGCCGACGAGTTGACCGATGGGGGGCATCGGGTGAGCTCGTGGACGGTGGCCCAGGCGTTGCACTACATGGACTACAGCCTCCAGGCGAATGCCAAGACTCGGGAGGGCGCCCAACATCCCGACCGGGACGCGCAGTTCCACTACCTCAACGATCAGGTGACGGTCCATTTGCGTCGGGGTTGGCCGGTCATCTCCTGCGATACCAAAAAGAAGGAGACCATCGGCAACCTGAAAAACGGCGGCCGGGAGTGGCAACCGAAGGGACAGCCGGTCGAGGTGGACGTGCATGACTTTCCCGACCCCGAAGAAGGCAAGGCCATCCCGTATGGGATCTTGGACTTGGCCGCCAACGAGGGCTTTGTGGTGGTGGGCGACGACCACGACACTGCCGAGTTCGCCACCGCCACCATCGGCCGCTGGTGGGACAAGGTCGGATCGGTGGCCTATCCCAAGGCCCGCCGACTGTTGATCACCGCCGATGCGGGCGGCTCCAACGGATACCGGGTGCGGGCCTGGAAGACTGGCCTGGGCGCCCTGGCGGAGCGGACCGGCCTAACCATCACCGTATGTCACTTCCCGCCGGGAACCTCCAAATGGAACAAGGTCGAGCACCGGCTGTTCTCGGCCATCACGACCAACTGGCGCGGACGGCCCCTCGTCAGCCACGAGGTCATGGTCAACCTCATCGCCGGCACCACCACCCGCACCGGATTGAAGGTTCACGCCGAACGCGACGAGGGCTACTACCCGATCAAGGTCAAGATCACCGACCGGCAACTGGCCGCCGTGCCACTCACCGGGCATCGCTTCCATCCCGAGTGGAACTACAGCATCGGCCCCGGACCTAAGAATCCCAAGCCCGTAACTACGCGTTAGTTATTCCCTCGCGAGCGCTAAGGCTGGCAGCAATTTATTCACCGACGCCGACCTGCCGAGCGGAGCGGCTGACTATGTCATCGCCCCTCTCAATCGGGCGGTCGAACAGCGCCCGGCTCCAGCAGGACACCCGATGTTGGTGGACTTCGGCCCGTGGCCGGCGGCCGACATCAGCGCCTTTTATCTGCTCACGGCCAGGTTGTCTGATGAGCCGGTTTACGACGTACCGTCGTCGTTCGCGCCGAGCTTCTAGGCGCCCCATCGTCCCGCTTGGACGAGATCATCGCTAGGCTTGTTGACACACCAGAGAAATTCCTATGCTTTCTGTTCCTCCTACTTGGTTCACCGACGGACTTCACGACGGGCCTGCCGGAGCTCGGCGGGGCGGGCAACGGGCTGGAGTGGCGCCTCTGGCACGGCCGGCATCTTTGAGATCTTGACGAACACGTTGGCAACTAGGCCAAAGGCCCTTGACGACCTGGCCGCACTCGTCGACCGCCTGAGGGCTACCGATACAGGTCGGTCGGTCTTGCCAGACGGCTGGGATGCTATCTGGGACGCCGTAGTCGATGCCCGTGATCGGCTGGTGTGCTGATGACACGCTTCGATCCGGCCCCTACGCTCGCTGGCCTGCGGGACTTCCAGCGCGCCACGGTAGATTACGTGATAGCTCGATTCTACGAGGACCCGGATCCGGCTCGCCGATTTCTTGTTGCTGACCCCGTTGGTATGGGAAAGACTTTCGTCGCGTGCGTCATCGCGGAGCCATCGAGCGTCTTGAAGCGGACTCGTCGGTCGGCGGATCGGCATCGTGTACGTCTGCTCGAACAGCGACATTGCCGCCCAGAACATCCGCAGACTCGACGTAGTTGGTGGGCAACACGGGCCCCGGCGAGACGCCTCACTCTTTGGGCGACCCACGCCCAGGACCTAGACCGGAAGCGCTCTGACGAGGGAAGACGATCAATCTCGTTGCCTTCACTCCAGGCACCTCGTTCGAACTCGTGGGCCAGGCCGGCATCGCAGAGGAGCGAGCCCTGCTCCACTTGCTCCTTAGCGAGCGCTACGACCTCAGCCGAGCAGAGCGCACTGCCAGCAAGCGCCTTCTCCAGGGAGGGGTGTCGACGCTCGAGCGCTTCCAGCAGCGGGTTGACGCCGTTGATGGGCAGATCAACTCTGGGGTCGACCCCAAAATAGTTAAATCGTTCCTTAAACACGCAACGCACTCCAAGGCGGGTCACCGCTATCGTCAGCTGGTAGCCGACGTCGCCGGCCGAAGGCCGAACCAGGCAGAGCGAAGCGAAGCGTGGAACCTCACAGGAGATTTGAGAACGGCTCCTCGCTCGGGCAAGCATTGACGCGTCGGAGCCAGATCTTGCGCGAATGGACGGTTTCAACGGTTCAAACATCTCTTGGACCGCTGAGGTGGAGAAGCTGCCGATCTAGCGCATCACCTCTTTGAGCACCCGGACGCACGGGTTCTGCTGCTTTCAGCCACGCCGTACAAGATGTACACCCTGGCTGAGGAGTCTTCCCTCGGTGACGACCACCACGAAGACTTCCTCGATACCATCCGATTTCTCGGAGGTCCTCAGCCGACACCACCGCCGATGTGGTTGCGGACTTCGCCTCACTCCGCAGCGCCCTCATCGGAGGGAGCCCCACCGGCGAGGTCGCCGGACGGCTAAGCGATCGACTTCGAAAGGTGATGTGTCGGACGGAGCGACCGGATCTTGATGGTCATGGAATGTTGGTCCAGCATCTCGGCGAAGCTGACACCATCAGCGGCGATGATCTCATGGGGTATGTGGAACTGCGGAGAGTCGCGGATGCTGTCGACGGGGCGTTGAGTATTGAGTATTGGAAGTCCGCCCCCTATTTCCTCAACTTCGTCGACGGATACCAAGTCGGCGCTCGCCTCCGCTCGGCATTGCAGGATGATGACCAGCGAAGGACCCTCGGTCAATGCTCCGGGCGACGCGGCGACTCACCGAGAGGCTCCGAGGTACTACGTACTGGACCTCGCTAATCCAAAACTCCGATTTCTTGCCAACCAAACTATTGGAGCTGGGTGGTGGAAGTTGCTGTGGCTGCCGCCTTCGATGCAGTACTACGCGGAGCAAGGTCCCTGGGAAGGTTATTCAGCTTCCAACGGAGTGACGAAACGCATCCTGTTCGAGCTTGGGCGGCCGCCCCAACGGCCATCGCATCTCTCCTCAGCTACGAGGCCGAACGTCTCGCGGCAGAAGGCTCAGGACTGGAGAACTCGGCTCAGGCTCGCCGCCGGATGGCTAGCCGTCTCGACTTCCGCCTAACAGATGGCCGCCCCGCGGCGATGACCACCCTTTCTTTGTTTTGGCCCTTCCCGTCTTTGTCGGCGGAGTGCGACCCACGGCGACTAGTCAGCCGCGCACCCGATCGCGTTCCAAACACTCGAAGAATCACTCGAATGGGCTGCTGAGGTTGTGCGGGACAAGGTGGATGGTGGCGGCCGCTCGACGACTGCCGGGTCAGAGGCCTGGTATTGGACCGTGCCTCTCAAGAGTGATAAAGCGCTCAGGGCCGTAATACAGGACGCTGATACCGCAACCCTCGTAGAAGCGCTGGCCGGCACGGCAGAGCCAGACGAGGATGACCGACCCGACCAGGGCGGGCTGACCGCTCATGTTCGCAACGCCCTGCAATCGATGTCGGCTGGAGAGCGGCCGGCGGGTCGGCCAATGGATCTCATCGAAACACTGGCGCTGATCGGTCTTGCCTCACCCGGCAACTGCGCCTGGCGAGCCCTGTCACGAGTGATCAAGCCTGGTGACCCGGCGACGCCTCTCGGCCATTGGCGCGCCGACCTTGCTGTGCTCGCATCCGGATTTCGTACACTCTTCAACCGCCCCGACAGTACGCTCATCATCGACCGACTCTTGCCCGGAGATGCTCCTTAATGGCGCAATGTCCTCACGTATTGTGCCTGGGGATCGCTGCAGGCGGTCCTCGACGAGTACTTGCATCATCTCGCGGAGGACCAGGGCTATCAGGTGATCGATGACACAAGCATGCGTGCTCTCGTGGAAAGAGCACGTGCCGCGATCGCTTTGCGCCCAGCTACTTACCGAGCATCCGACCCACTGCATCCAGATGGTGGAGGTATTCCGCTGCTGAGTCGTTTCGCCCTGCGGTATGGGACCTTGAGGCAGAAGGACGAGGATGCTCGGCTGCCTGAGCTCCGGGCCGTGTTTAGCAGCCCGTTCCGACCGTTCGTGCTCGCATCGACATCCATCGGCCAGGAGGGGGTGGACTTCCACTGGTGGTGTCACGCCATAGTGCATTGGAACACACCGCCAAATCCGGTCGACTCGAGAAGCGCGAGGGACGCATAACGCGCTACAAGGGACATGCGATCAGGCGGAACGTCGCAGCTACCCACCGACGGGATGTGCTGTGTTCTGCTGACCCCGATCCGTGGGCAGCGGCCTTCAATGCAGCTGCTCAGCAGCGACCAGTGGGCTCCAATGACGTCTTTCCTTACTGGGTGTACCCGGGCCCGGCCTCTATCGAACGCCACGTGCCGCAGCTGCCTTTGAGCCGAGACCGGCAGCGCTACTTGGACGTGAGAGATATCTTGACGTCTATTGCCTGGCCTTTGGCCAACCGTGCCAAGAAGACCTTGTGAGCCTCCTTGGCCCGCAGAGGGGCTCCGGCTTCTCCGGGAAGGGTTTACAGGGTTGATTGAACCTACGTCCACCGGTTACTTAAGCGTCATGTCCTAGGGCCGAAGAAGCTCGCCAAAGAGTCTCAGACAGATGGATCAGCAATGGCGACGCCATTCATGAGCGAGTGCCGACCAATGGGGATGACGCATCGCCCCAGAAGACTGTTTACGGCACTAACACTGGTCCGGGACCTCTCGCAGTGAAAAGGGCTCCAGCGTGACCCGCTGGATACTGTGTCGAGCCCGCAGCAGTAACACAACCCCACCCAGCGGGCGGAAATCCCTGCCGTGTCGCGGTCGGGCGCGCCGCTCCTGGTCCGGCGCCCCCAGCACAACTGGGACGCCCCTTCCGCTTCCCACGGGATCGTCCCTTTCAGAATCCCGCAGACCCCGCAGATCTTCAGGTCGCCGCGGGGGACCGCGTTTCGGCTCGCTCGTCATTCTCTTCCTCCTCATTGGTCCTGGCGGAAGCACCGTGCCATTGGGCGGGTTGTTGCGCCGTCAATGAGCCAGGTCTCTCGGGCGCTCTGGATGAGGTGACGGTTGGTGTAGCGGCGGAAACCGACCCGCACTGTGCGGCTTTAGCTGGAGCGTTGTAACTGGCGCGCCCAACGCGTGTGGGACCGCTGCTCACCGCCGCAGGTGCGGTCGTCAGCCCGGCGCGCCATGATGAGACAGACATAGCGGCCGGTTCGAATCCAGGCAGGACAGGGGAACGGGGTTGCGGACACCCATCGACGAAATCGGGGGCAGCTCTTGACCGGGCTCGAGAGCGAACTGCTCGACCGCCTCCAGCGCCACCACCTCAAGCAAGACGAGGAGGATCTGCTCCTGGCCGCCATCCTGGGCGAGGCCGAACTGGAGGCTACCGTCGGCGGGACGGCACCGGCGCGGCCGGACCGATCGGCCGGCCAGCAGGCGACCAGTGACGGCAGAGAGGAGGGCATGCCCGCCGGCGCCTACCTGCGATCGATCTCCGTGTCGGGGTTTCGAGGGATCGGGCCAGAAAGCACCCTGGAGTTGATGCCCGGACCCGGCCTGACCGTGGTCTGCGGGCGCAATGGCTCGGGCAAGTCCAGCTTCGCCGAGGCCCTCGAGGTGCTGTTGACCGGGCAGATCCGCCGGCTCGACGATCGCACGGCGGTGTGGAAGTCGACGTGGCGGTGCCTGCACGGCGGCCCCCCGGAGGTTTCGGCCGAGCTGCTGCTGGAAGGCTTCACCGGCGCCGCCCGCGTGACTCGCACCTGGAAGCCGGCAGACAAGAGCGTCACCGACGGGTCCGTCGCCGTTCGGGTTCCCGGCGAGCCCGACGCCGGCCTGGAGCGCTTGGGGTGGGGCCCGGCCCTCAACCTATACCGGCCGTTTCTGTCCCACGCCGAGCTCGAGGTCCTTCTTGACCGACCCTCCCAGCTTTACGACCAGCTCAACAATCTCCTCGGCCTCGAGGAGATCAACGACATAACCGGGCGGGTTACCGATGCCCGGAAGCGATCCGACTCAGTTGTGGCGGGGGCCAAGGCTCAGCTCACCGGCCTCGGCGCCCTTCTGCACGACTGCGCCGACGAGAGGGCCAGGCGCGCCGAGGCCATGTTGGGGGTGAAAAATGCCGACCTGGATGGGCTGCAAGGGCTCGCCACCGGTGGTCCCGTCGTGGACACGGGGCCGATAGAGCTGCTCGGCCGGCTGCGATCCGTCAACGCCCCGGCTCCGTCGGCGGTGGCGGAGGCGGCTTCCCGGTTGACGGCGGCAGCCACACGGCTCGAGGAGGTGGGGTCCTCGACCGCCGCCGATGCCGCCGCTACCGCGGGCCTGCTGAGCGCCGCGGTCGCCCACTTTTCCAGACATGGCCCAGGCGACTGCCCCGTATGCGGCCGGCCCGGAGCGCTGGACGACGATTGGTTGGCCCGGACCACGTCTCAGATCGAGCGGTTGGGGCGACAGGCCCACGAGTTGAGGGAGGCCACGGCGGAGGCCGAGAGCGCATGGCACGAGGCCCAGCTGCTGGTTGGCGCCCCGCCGGAACAGCTGAGGCAAGCGGACACCGTCGGGGTCGACGCCGGTGCCGCGGTGTCGGCCTGGCAGGAATGGGCGTCACCGCCACACGGAAACATCGACGCCGGCGGTCTCAGGGCCTGGTCCGACCACCTGACTCGCACCCACCCCGCACTGCATTCCGCCGTCGCCGCGCTGCAGGAGGCCGCGGGCGGCGAACTCGAGCGGCGCCGGGATAGCTGGGCTCCGGTGGCGGCCGCTATCTCGGCGTGGGTGACGGCCGAGCGGGCCGGTCAGGAGGCCAAGGGCACCTCGGCGCGGTTGAAGCGGGTGGAGACGTGGATGAAGGCGGCGAACGACGAGCTGCGCAACGCCCGCCTCCGCCCCTTCGCTGATGGCACGGTCGCCCTGTGGAGCCAGCTGCGCCAGGCGAGCAACGTCGAACTGGTCCGCATGGCCCTCACCGGCACGACCACCAACCGGGCCGTGGACTTCGAGGTCACGGTGGACGGGAACGAGGCCGCCGGGTTGGGCGTGATGAGCCAGGGCGAGGTCAATGCTCTGGCTCTGTCGGTGTTCCTGCCCCGGGCGACCTCGCCCGACAGCCCGCTGCGCTTCGTCGTGATCGACGACCCCGTGCAGGCGATGGACCCCAGCAAGGTCGACGGCATGGCGCGGGTCCTCACGGATGTGGCCGCCAGCAGGCAGGTCGTCGTCTTCACTCACGACGACCGGCTGCCGATTGCGCTGCGAAATCTGCAACTGCCGGCCCGGATCATCGAGGTCTCCCGGCAGAACGAGTCGGTGGTGACGTTGCGGCCGTCCCGGGATCCGGCCAGCGACGACCTGGACGACGCCATGCGACTGGCCGTGGGGGAGGAGATCCCGGCGCCCGTCACGGCACGGGTCGTCCCGGGTCTGTGCCGATCGGCCATCGAGGAGACGTGCTACGAGATAACCCGTCAGCGTCGCCTGGCCCGAGGAGATAAGCATTCGTTGGTGGAGGAAGCTCTGGCTGCCACCACGACCACCATGACCAAGCTGGCCCTGGCCATCTTCGACGATGCCGGGCGCGGGGGTGAGGTGTACGACTGGCTCAACCGCAACATCGGCCCGTGGGCTCCCAATCTGGTCAAGGAGGTCAACAAGGGAGCCCACGAGTCGGTATCGGATCCGCGGCGGCTCGTCGAGGACTCCCGCCGTCTGGTCCAGCGCCTGCGCGAGAAGCTGCCATGACGGCTACTACCGGCGGGCCGCCGCCCGCAACCCTCGCCGCCGGCGCCCGGCGGGCTCTGCAACCGTCAGCCGGCTGGGGTTCGGCGTGGCCGCGGGCCGCGGCGTTCCTGGCCCGGCAGGCCCTCGAGGATGCGGTGGCCACGGTGTGGCATGGCCAGGTCCTGCCCATGCGATCTGCAAACGCCACCGCCCAGATGGTGAGCCTGCCGTTCTATCTGGACGACCCGGACCTGGCGAGGAGGGTGCGGCAGTGCTGGTGTTCGCTTTCCAATGCCTGCCACGCCCACCCCTACGAGCTGGCGCCCACCGTGTCGGAGCTGGAGGGCTGGCTCGGTGTGGTAGACGAACTGGTAAGGGTGGTGGCGTAGCTCTACGGGGTCGTTGATTCGGGTGCTGGCCGACCGTGTCCGAGTTGAGGAAACGGCTCGACGTGGTCGAGACCTGCATCCAGCCAAGTCAACCTTGACCGGAGAGACCGTCACACCCGGCCAGTATTTTCGTGCCGTGGACGATTTCGACCGGCGGGCACTGGACCTCCTGAGACGTCTGACGAACCGCGCTGCTCCCGAGTGGCACCCCGGCCAGCTGGAAGCCATCCGAGCTCTAGCCCTGCATCGCCGGCGGGTTCTGGTCGTCCAACGAACCGGGTGGGGCAAGAGTGCGGTCTACTTCATTGCTACCCGGATGCTGCGCGACGCGGGTAGCGGACCGACTCTCCTCGTGTCGCCCCTGCTGGCCCTCATGCGCAACCAGATCGATGCGGCGGAGCGGATGGGGGTGCAAGCGCGCACCATCAACTCGTCGAATACTTCAGAGTGGGACGAGATCATCGACGAAGTAGGCAAGGGTCAGGTTGACGTCCTGCTCATCTCTCCGGAGCGCCTGGCGAATCGAGACTTCCAGGACAAGGTGCTCAGCAGGATCGGGACATCGACTGGCCTGCTCGTCGTCGATGAGGCGCACTGCATCAGCGACTGGGGCCACGATTTCCGACCCGACTATCGAAGAGTGAAGCGGATCCTTGACCTCCTTCCCGACACCGTTCCCGTACTTGGCTGTACGGCTACGGCGAACAGGCGGGTGACCGAGGACGTGGCTACCCAACTTGGAGCCGGGCTCGAGGTATTCCGAGGAGAACTCGGCCGAGAAGGGCTGGCGCTCCAGGTGGCGACGATGCCTTCGCAGGCGGCCCGGCTCGCCTGGCTGGCCATGACTGTTCCGCACTTGCCGGGCACGGGCATCGTCTACTGCTTGACAAAAGGCGACGTGGATCTGGTTACGGGGTGGTTACAACAGAAAGGGACCAGTGCTCGGCGGTACACCGGCGATTCGGGGGATCGAGAAGACATCGAGCAGGACCTGCTGGGCAATCGACTCAAGGTGGTGGTGGCCACGTCCGCCCTCGGTATGGGCTTCGACAAGCCTGACCTGGCGTTCGTCATTCACTTCCAAGCGCCGGGCTCGGTGATCACCTACTATCAGCAGGTTGGCCGGGCCGGTCGCCAGTTGGACACTTCGTTGGGGATCCTCCTGCGTGGCGAGGAAGATCGAAGCATCCAGGACTGGTTCATCAACTCAGCCTTTCCGACAGCGGACGAATGTCGGCAGGTGTTGAGCTTTCTGGAAGGACAAGAGGGGTGGGTGAAGCTCTCCGAGATAGAGCGAGCCGTTAACGTGAGGCCTTCCCGCTTGACGAACCTTCTGAAGAATCTCGAAGTCGACGGAATTGTCATGGCGGATGGCCTGAAGTACCAGCGGACGGTTCGAAGCTTCACTTTCGACGCAGAACGGGTCGATGCAATCACTGCACTCCGCCGACTCGAACAGGAGGAGATGCTCGAGTACGGACTGATCGACTCAGGATGCCGGATGGCCTTTCTAAGGCGAGCCTTGGATGACCCGGACCCGTCACCGTGCGGAATCTGCGACCTGTGTCGCGGACCGGCTCTCGGTCTCGAGGTCGACGAGATGATGGCGATCGACGCCTCGTCGTTTGTTCGCCAGAGGCCGATTGCCATTTACCCGCGGAAGCAATGGCCCGACCGCCGACGGATCCCGGAGACCTCGCGGGTGGACGAGGGGCGGGCGCTCTGCCGGTGGGGGGACGGGGGATGGGGTGACCTCGTCAGGCGCGGGAAGCAGGTAGATGGGTGGTTCGACGGTCAGTTGGTTGAAGCCCTCGCTGACCTCATCGATGACTGGCAGCCCACGCCGCGGCGCGAGTGGTGGGTAACCTGGGTTCCATCACTGAACCAACCTGAACTCGTAGCGGGTCTGGGCCGAAGGTTGGCGGCCAGACTGGATCTGCCCGCAGTCGAAGCCTTGCGGAAAGTCAGGCCGACCGAACCGCAGAAGACGATGCAGAACAGTGCTCAGCAGTACGCCAATGTCAATGGCGCATTCACTGTCGTTACCCCGACCCCGAAGGGTACAGTCCTCCTGGTGGACGACGTCGTGGACTCGGGGTGGACGCTGACCCATGTCGGCAGCCTGCTAAGAGACGCCGGATGTACATCGGTGATACCGATAGCTCTCGCTTACAGCGGCGGATCGTGAGCGGTCTCTCTCAGGACTCGCTCGCGGTCCTGGCGCTGACGAACAGACTCCACCCCTCCGACGCCTCGGGCGTACGACCCCTGAAGGCGTCTGACCTGTGGGGGCTTCTGGAAAAGGTGCCGGAGTTAACGTCGCTCTTCGGGCTCGACTCAAAGTCCATCAGCGATATGACCGGTCTGCCCTTGGCGGAGTCGGAGCGCATAAGCCGACTTCTCGACAGCGGTGTGGGTCTGGCAGTGCAGCTGGATTCCCTGCTGGATCGGGGGATCGTCCCGGTGACTGCTCTTGACTCCCGCTATCCAGAACGGCTCCGCCGGCGACTCGACGTAGCAGCGCCACCGGTCCTCTACTGCGCGGGTGAATTGCCGCTGCTTGATTCCGAAAGTATCGGGGTGGTCGGGTCGCGCGACATCGGACCGGACGCTGTCGACGCCGCCCGCTCCATCGCCCATGCCATCGCGTCGGTGGGGCTTCCTTTGGTATCTGGGGGAGCCAAGGGAGTCGACAAGATCAGCATGGGTGCTGCGAGCGAGGCCGGTGGTGCGGTGGTCGGAGTTCTGGCTGACTCTTTGGAGCAGGCGATCAGCCGCCGCGACAACCGCCAGGCGTTGCTCGAAGGCGTCGCCTGCCTTTGCACACCGTACAGCCCTGTGGCCCGTTTCACAGCCGGCAATGCCATGGGCCGTAACAAGATCATCTATGGCCTGTCACGGGTCACCGTGGTGGTTGCTAGCTCGCAAGGAGAGGGCGGAACCTGGGCCGGGGCGACTGAAGCTCTTCGAAAGCGATACGGCCGGGTGGCAGTCTGGGTTGGTCCCGGAGCCGGGCCCGGGAACATCCCCCTGGTCAAGGCGGGTGGGGCCCCGATCGACCTTGCCGAGGACGTACTGAAAGTCGACGAGTTGGACCGGTCCGATGCCGCCCCAGCCCAGATGGTACTCACCTTCAATGGCACCTCAGAGACCGACGGTAGGAGGGGATCCGGAGGAGAGGTGCAAGATGAGGACGCCCCACGTGAGCAGATCGATTTCGCAGATAAGAGCTCAGCCATCCCGAGTCGACCCGCCGGCGCCCTCAATCCAAGCCCGACGGGAACCTGCTGGTGTGGATGTGGCAAGCCGGTGGAGGGCGACGCCTTCTTCGTTCCCAGGCATGCACCAGGAGCTGCTCAGCGGGCCGTGATAAAGCACTTCGGGAGCGTTGAGTCATTCCTCTTGATGTTGGGAGAGGATCGCCGGGGAGGCGGACCGCATCACCCCCTGGATGCAGGATCGGAAGCTGACCCTTCGGGCGATAAAGACGATATTTGACAGCGGCGACCAGACGTGGCACTCCGGTACGAGGCACTGACGCGGTTTCTGGAAGATCAATCCAACGAGGAGCCGTTATCTAAAGATGGCGAGTCCTCCGAGAATCGGAACTTGGACCTACCTTCAGCCGAGGGGAAATTTGTCGACAACGGTCCTTCTATCCACGTGGAGGATCGCTCTACGAGAATCGAATACCTCAGATTCGATATGTTCGATGCCGAACCTCATTACCACTATATGAAAACGGGAGTCAGTAACCGGCTTGTGGTTTTCGATCATGCGGCCAACGGTTATATGGCGTCGTGGACGTTGAGGTGCTTGCGTCATCGGCTGCCTGAAATGCTCATCGAGGCGGGGGCCGAGCACTTCAGCGCCAACCTTGACATCGAGGCTCTGTTTAAGGCACCGAACGAGATCGCATCCGTACTCGAGTGCGCCATGGATCAACAGTGAGCGATCACCAGATCATGGGGCCCCGAAATATATCGGTCGTAGTTAATCACCGAAATCGTCCTCGCTCATGTTAATGATGCTTGATCAGCGGAGTAGCAGACCGCTAAAGGGCTTTCGCACAATGCGTCGCTCGTAGCTTTCCACCGGGCGCCCCATCAGATGTCCCAGGTGGCGTATACGCGCGGGGCGGAGCGCAGGATGGCGCCGCTGGGTTCGCTGGCCTCGACCAACTTGAGGTTGGGGAGCCGGTCCAGTACCACGTCGAGGGCGACCGTGAGCTGTTGGCGGGCCAGATGGTTGCCGGGACAGTATTTGACCCCGAGCCCGAAGGTGAGGATCTCCGAGGCTTCCCGGCGGGGATCGAACCGATCAGGGTCGCGGTAGCGGTCGGGATCCCGGTTGGCGGCGGCGATACCGGCCAGGATAAACGCCCCTTCGGGTAGTTCGGTCCCAGCCAGCACCCCGCCATAGGGGGCACGGCGGGGCAGCAGCGGCACTGCCGGTTCCCAGCGCAGCAGCTCGTGGATTATGTTGGGTCGCAGCTGCGGGTGTTCGCGGGCCGCTTCGAGCACCCCAGGCTGGGCCAAAAGGGCCCACAGCAGGCTGGCCATCGAGTCCGAGGTGGTGGTGGCGCCCACTGCGAAGAGCAGGCGGACGTGATTGATGATCTCCTGGTCGCTCAGTCGTTGGCCGAAACGCTCGGCTGCCATGAGCTGCGACAGCACGTCCTGGCCAGGGGACCGGCGCCGCTGTTCGAGGGCGGCCTGGATGGTGGCGCTGATCTCGTCTACCGCGCTTGTCGGGTCGAGATCGCTGAAGCTTTGCCCAAACATGGCCAGGGCCAGCTGACGCATGCGCTCCTCGTCCCCTGAGGGCAGACCGAGCTTGCGGCTGATAGCCCAAAAGGGAAACACCCGAGCCAGTTCGGCCACTAGGTCGGCTTCGCCCCGGACGGCGAAGCGGTCGACTACTTCGTGGGCCAGCGGGGTCAGGGCTTCATCCACAAAGCGGGTGACCGCCCGGGACCGAAACGCCGGTGTGGCGAGTTGGCGGTAGGTGTCGTGGCGAGGGTTCTCCATAGAGATGAACGTGTCGCCCACCTGGAGCATGATCGTCTCCTGGTACGCCGGCGCCCCCGGGAAGTGCTCGTCGTCGAGAAAAAATGTCCGCAACTCCGGGAACCGGCTGATGAGGTAAGCCGGCCCGCCCATCATCTTCACCTCCGTCAGCCCCGGCCGTTCCCTCGCCTCTCGTAACAAATCGTGCAGAGCTCGGCCCGCAAGAGGCTCAACCGCCACATCCACATCCAGAACCGTCGAACTGATCAACCCCAGTCCTCCCCACCCATCACTTCAACCAATGTGCCGGCAAGGGAACCGTACCCCAATCCCGAACTCCCCGCCCCAGGCCGAAACCAGCCGTCCACGCTCAGGCTATTGGCTTGGACGCTGGGGCCGAGTGTCACCAGCTAGCTCCGAAAAAATGCGACCCGCATGCTTGGGCGAACATGCTCATCGGTGTTCTGCAGCCAGTGTGGCAACCTGGCGGATGGCGTAACCCCACCGACGCTGCGCTCATTAGGACGGCCCAGTGGCAGCAGATGGCTGCCACGGCCATGGCAGCTGGGCTCACGGCCTTCCTCACGTCGTAGCCCGCAAGACCTCATCGCCGGCCCGGCTGCTACGGGGCGCCCGGTCGGAGACAACCCATCTCAGCGGACGGCAGGGGGGAATTGGCTGTCTCTCTCGATTCTCTCAGGTCAGATGTCGCCTTTGCAGCTACCGTTTCGACCATGGGGTCGGTCGCGGCCGCCCCCATTTCTGGATCGGTGATAGTCGTTGCGTCGGCACCGTCCTGTGAGGGCTCCCAGTGATATCGGATCTGTGCGAGAGTGATCCGCGCCGCGTAGGGCCCTACCGGCTCCTGGGAAAAATCGGCGCGGGCGGAATGAGAATAGTCTATTTGGCGTCCTCACCAGCTCACGATGCGGTGGCGCTCAAACTGATTCGCCCAGAACTCGCTGACGACCAGGAATTCCGGCGGCGTTTCCGGTCCGAAGTGGGGATTGTGCGACGCGTAGGCGGGGTCTGTACAGCGAAGGTCCGAGACGCTGACGTGGACGCGGACCGTCCATGGGTTGTCACAGATTTCGTGGCTGGCCCGAACCTGAGGGACTTGGTGGATCGACACGGACCTGTACCGCCAGACCAGCAACGTGCCTTGGCGCTCGGTCTGACGGAAGCCTTGGTCGCCATACACCGGGCGGGAGTCGTGCACCGCGACCTCAAGCCGGAAACGTTCTCTGTTCGCCTAGCGGACCGAAGGTCATCGATTCGCTATTGCCCGAGCGGCGGATGCAGCTTTGGTCACTCTGACCGGGGAGGTCATCGGCTCGCCGGCTTGGATGTCCCCCGAGCAGGTTGACGGGGGTCCGGTCACCTCCAGCGCCGACATGTTCTCGTTAGGGTCGGTGCTCGTCTTCGCCGCTACCGGCCACCCGCCCTTCGGCAAGGGCCAGCTGGAAGGGGTCATGTGGAGGATTCTCAACGAGGCGCCTGACCCGCGACGGCGGCTCGCTCGATGCGGAGCTTCGGCCGCTGGTGGTCCGGATGCTCGAAAAGGACCCCGCTCAGCGGCCGAGCGCTCAAGAGCTACTTGACCAGCTACCGGGGCCGGGCCGAGCCGAGATGGGGACGATCACGCAAGCTCTCAATCGCAGCTGGATATTGCCCGCCAGCGAGGTCATCCACGTCGATTCCGCCGAGGGTGGTCGGCAAGGAATAGACGTGGATGCCAGGGAGGAAGTATCGACACCAGCCGGTGCCCCAGGAAACTCTCACCTTGCAGGGCGAGCATCTGGCTGGCATGTGGACCCAGAAGGCAATGGCGGTCTTCGCAGGTGGGACGGTATCGCCTGGACCGATAACTTCGCCGACGCCCCATCCATCGAGCCTGGGTCTCAGTCACCCTTGGGCATCGATGAAAGCGGCGATCAGCCAGAGCGTAGGCCGGCCACTCGCCATATCGCAGGGAGGTTGTTACTCGGGGGGATCGCGGTACTGATCGTGATCACCGGCACGGTGATCGGAGCCCTGCAACTTAACACCGGAGGCACGAACGCGCGCCCGGGTGGCCACATCCGTTACAACGAATTCGCGGGCGGCCGGAAGCACTCCCGCTTCGCCGTCTGCAACTCAGGGTCAAGGCCCGAACCAGTCGCCAACATCGACTTCAACGCAGGCCGGAGGCAGCCTGGCGGTTAGCCACGAACTGGCAGCACGGGCACTACCCCCGCCGGATGGCTACTCCGGCGGACCCGGCAACGGGTTGTATTCCTCTGGATTCACCACAACGACCGTTTACGACCAGCTAGCAGGCACCGGTTCGGCTGCATCAGACGGATTCGTGGGGGGCTACGAGGCGAGCTACAACGACACTTCTGACGACTTCATAGACATCCAGCTGCTGCGGTTTTCCTCACCGCAAGATGCCGGGCAAGCTAAGGGAACAAACTCGGGCCTCCTCCCCTCTGACTCAGCCAAGCAGTCGGCGTTTCCCGGCATACCCGGAGCCGTCGCGGACGACGGGACCAAGCAAACGTACGGCTCGTACCACCATCAGATTGTCGCAACCAAAAGTTCCGTGCTGATGCTGATCGTCTATTCGCTCTCGACAAGTGGTCCAACGCCAGCCGGCCTATCCGCCTGGGCCCAACAGCAGTACGCCCACCTCTAGGTGCTCACAGATTGCGCGGGCCGGGTCCTTGCTCTTGGAGACGGTCTCCAGGGTTGACGAGCTTGCACAGCCCGAGGGAGAGGCATCCGCAGCCGATGCAGCCGGTGAGGCGGTCCCGTAAGTGCTGTAAAGCAGTTATCCGCTGGTCGAGGTCGTCCCTCCACGCGGCCGAGAGCCTTTCCCAGTCGCGGCGGGTCGGGGTGCGTTCGTCGGGCAGGCGGTCGAGGGCCTCTTTGATGCGGCGCAGAGGAATCCCGACGGCCTGGGAGGCCCGGATGAACGCGACTCGCCGCAGTACCTCGCGCGGGTAGCGCCGCTGGTTGCCGGCGGTACGGGTGCTGCGGATGAGGCCTTCGGCCTCATAGAAGTGCAGGGCGGAGACGGCTACGCCGCTGCGTGAAGCCACCTGGCCGACGGTGAGGTCGCTCGACGAGAGAGAAGATCCGGACATTATCCTTGACCTCAACCTTACCTGAGGTTCTACGGTGGTTGACATGACGTTCACTTCTGCCGAAGTTCGGTTCCTCACTCGCCAGACCAGGGGTCACCTGGCCACCCTCGGACCGAAGGGGACCCCGCAGGTCAAGCCATTGGGTTTCACCTGCAACCCGAGGCTCGGCACCATTGACATCACCGGTTTCAACATGAGCGGTAGCGCCAAGTACCGCAACGTCCAGGTAAAGCCGAACGTGGCCTTCGTGGTCGACGAGGTCACCGCAAACGGCATGGATGGCGCCCACTTCCTGGAAATCCGCGGCGTAGCTGAGACCACCACGGGGACCCACGACCTCCAGGGTCACCTCGCGCCCGAGATCATCCGCATCCATCCCCGACGGATCATCTCCTTCAACGTGGATCCCGACAACCCGGGGTTCCAGGCCCGCAACGTGGGGCCGAAAGACGAGGCGGCCTGACGTGCGGGCGATCGAGGTCAGCCGTTTCGGCGGTCCCGAGGTCCTAACGCTCAGTGAGCGGCCCGACCCGGTGCCCGAACCGGGGCAAACTCTGGTGGCGTCGTCGGCGTCTGACGTGCTGTTCGTAGACAGCATGATCCGCTCAGGACGGGGCTTGGACTACTTTCCGATCCGGCCTCCCTACATTCCCGGAAACGGCGTGGGTGGCGCTGTCGTGGGCCTTGGGGAAGGAGTGGATGCCAGCTGGCTCGGCCGAGAAGTCGTGGCCCACACTGGCGGTCCCGGTGGAGGCGGCGGCTACGCAGAGCTGGCGGCCGTCGACCTCGAGGCCTGCGCCCTTGTGCCCACGGGAGTGGACCTTCTCGACGCCACCGCTGTGCTGCACGACGGCACCACCGCTCTTCGTGTCCTCGAGACGACGGGTATCGACGCTGAGGAGTGGGTGCTGGTGCTGGGTGCTGCGGGCGGCATGGGGATCCTTCTTGTCCAGCTCCTTGTCGCACGAGGAGCACAGGTCATCGGCGCGGCCGGCGGGCGGACGAAGCGAGAAGTGATCTCACAAGCCGGTGCGCGAGCAGCGGTCGACTACGGGCGAGCGGACTGGACCGACGCCGTCCTCGCCGCCAGCGATGGGCGAAGCCCGAGCGTGATCCTTGACGGCGTCGGAGGCCAGATCGGCGGGGAAGCGTTCGAGCTGTTAGCAGACGGGGGTCGCTTCTCGGCCCACGGCGCCCCGAGCGGCTCCTTCGCCCCCATCGATTCCGGGACCGCTCGTAGCCGCGGCATCGCGGTGACGACCATCGCCGACCTCCAATACGGAGCGGGGGACCGCGGCAGGCTGCTCGCCGCTGCCCTGGGCGAGATCAGAGCCGGTCGGATGAATCCGCTTATCGGGCAGACGTTCTCATTGGCTGACGCATTCAAAGCGCACATGGCCATCGAAGCACGAGAGACTGTCGCCAAGACTCTTCTCCTGATCGATCGAGAGTAACCAGTGACTGTTAACCAGAACTCCGAAACCCATAGCCAGGTGGGCGCCACCGTCTTGGACGAGGCCTTCGAGCGGATGGCCGCGTCCTCGGCTTTCGAGCTGCCCAACGGTTTCGTGAACCATGGGCCGATGGGGTGCGAGGCCTTGGCGGCGCTCGGACTCGACGACCAGATCGATGCATGGGCCCGACGCTTCGAGCGCGTCCCGGGCCCGGCGGTGCGGCCGGTGCCGGCCCCAGGGCTGGACTGGAAAGAGGCGCTCGGGGATTACCGCGTGCTTCCTGAATGGATCGGACACTTCCAGGGGGCTATCGAGGACGACGGTTGGCCTCAGGTCGTCTCGGTCTGGGTGCCCCGGCTGTTGCCGGCACTATCCACCAAGCTCTTCCACGGTGTCATTCACGTCGGTCACGCCCTCCGGTCCCTGACGGTCGCTGACACCTCGGCTCGGCGGGCCGAGCTGGCCCGGGCGTTGGGTTACTGGGCAGCCCGCTACCAACCCGGTCGGCCGAGAGTGGACAGCGGGACCGAGCCAGTCAACGATCTGCGCCCGGCCGTGGCGGCGGCCGCAGGGTACGCGGCCAGGCGGTACCTGGCGGCACCGTCGATCCTGTATTTACATGGCATTACCGGGGCGATGGCTGTTGAGATGATCATCGACCACCTCCCGGAGGCGGCGGCAGGCGAGGCGGCGCTGGCCCAGGTGAGCGCCGAGCACGCCGCGCTGTTCGCCGGCATCGACCCGGTGAAGAAGGTAGGCGTGATTGGCGTGCCCGAGGTCGAGCTATCTCGGGCGGCGGCAAGCAGCCACGACGTTCATCAGGTCAAGCTGGTAGAAGCGTGTCGGCGGGCGTTGGCTATCTCCGGTGATCCCGTGTTCTCTGCTGCCGCGGAGACCGTGACCGGACTCGGCAGCCAGTAGAGTCAGATCATGCTCGACCCCGGCACCAAGGCACCCGAATTCGCTCTCCTCGATCAGGATCGGCAACCGGTCTCGGATTCCGGCTGTTGTCCGACGTGGACAAGCGGGTGGGCGAGCAGTACCAGGTGACCCGCCCGGCCGGAGACGAGCGGGCCGGCTTTGCGCTGCGGATCGCCTATCTCATAGACCCCGAAGGAATCATCCGCAAGGGCTACGAGGTGACTGATACGAGCGGCTTCGGCCAGCAGGTGCTCGACGACCTACAGGTGCTGCAGCGGCAGTAGGCGGCGGCTTCCCCGTCGCCGGCCGAGTTTGACAGAATCAAGGTGAGGATCTGGCGAGGGGAACGGGGAGTACAGCGATCATGCTCGATTTGATCATCAGGGGAGGCGACGTTGTCGACGGGACGGGTCAGCCCCGCCGTCGAGCCGACGTCGGCGTGCAGGACGGACGCATCGCCGAGATCGGTCATATCGAGGCTGAAGCCGGATCTGTCGTCGACGCCACTGGCAAGGTGGTCACGCCCGGGTTTGTGGACGTCCATACGCACTATGACGCCCAGGCCTTCTGGGACCCGACGCTGGCCCCGTCGCCTCTTCACGGGGTGACGACGGTGTTCGCCGGAAACTGTGGGTTCAGCATCTCGCCCTTGCCCGACGCCCCGGCTGACCGCGACTACCTGGTGAGGATGCTCGGGCGAGTCGAGGGAATGCCTATCGAAGCGCTGCGGGAGGGAGTGGGGTGGTCCTGGAGCTCCACCCAGGAGTACCTCGATTCGCTCGAGGGCAGGCTGGGGGTCAACGCCGGGTTCATGGTGGGGCATTCGGCTGTGAGGCGCACCGTGATGGGACCGGACGCCTCCACCCGTGCGGCTACCGAAGATGAGTTGTCAGCCATGGAGCGGCTCCTGGAGGAGAGCATCGAGGCGGGCGGGATCGGGTTCTCCAGCACGTGGTCCCGTACCCACAACGACGCCGACGGCGGCATGGTCCCCTCGAGGCACGCCACGCGTGACGAGGTGCTGGCCCTGTGCCGGGCGGTAGGGCGCCATCCCGGGACCTGCCTGGAGTTCATCCCCTCCATCGGCCCCTTCGAGCCGTGGGCCATCGATCTCATGGCCGACATGTCGGCTCAGGCCGCCCGACCGCTGAACTGGAAC
This sequence comes from uncultured Acidimicrobiaceae bacterium, assembly GCA_963851245.1. Taxonomy (GTDB): domain Bacteria; phylum Actinomycetota; class Acidimicrobiia; order Acidimicrobiales; family Palsa-688; genus CAWKOH01. Next base: position 237,897 of record CAWKOH010000004.1, read on the forward strand.
ATCCTCACCGTCAACGCCGCCAACGCCGAGCAGAGCCGGGAGAAGCTGCACCCCGGCGACGTGGCGAGGCAACGGGGTGCGAAGGTGATCGCCCTCCTGATGCCGATAACCTTCGGCGTCCGTCTCTCTTTCGGATCCGGGTTCGTTCTCGACGCCATGCCCGGATGGGAGGACGTGATGCTCCTTCCCCGGTCGGAGAAGATTGCGCTGTTTCGCGACCGCGCCGTCCGGGAACGGCTCAATCGCGGGGCACAGGACCCGGCCAACCCGTTGCGGATGTTGGCTAACTGGTCCACCAAGGTGATATTCGACGTGGTGGCCGACGAGAACCGGCCTTACGTGGGCCGCATGGTTGGGGAAATCGCCTCCGAGCAGGGACGCGATCCCTGGGACGTCCTGTGCGACATCGCTCTGGCCGACGAGCTGCTCACCAGCTTCGGCACCATCCCGGCGCCGGATTCAGACGACGACTGGAAGGTCCGGTGCGAGCTGATGGCCGACCGCCGGGCAGTCGTGGGAGCTTCAGATGCCGGCGCCCATCTCGATCTCCTGGCGTCGTTCAACTACACCACCATCATCCTCGACGAGGCAGTGCGAAAGCGGGGTTTGATGTCCATGGAGGAGGCCGTTCACCTGCTCACCGATGTTCCGGCACAGCTCTACGGCCTGGTCGATCGAGGGCGTATCCAGACGAGTTTCAAGGCCGACCTGGTGGTCATGGACCCGGCCACCGTCGCCAGCGAACCCGTGGCGATGCGGTTCGACCTACCTGGAGGGGCCGGTCGCCTGTACGCCGGCTCATCAGGAATCGACCACGTGTTCGTCAACGGTACGCCCATCGTTGCGGATGGCCAGTTGACCAGTAATCGCCGTGGAACGATCCTGCGATCGGGTCGCGACACCAGGACGCCCGCCCTCGACTGAGGCTCAGGGCCTGGACGAAGGAGCGGCCGTGCACGACATCGTGATAAGCGGAGGCCTGGTGGTCGACGGAACGGGCGCGGCCCCGGTACGGGCCGACATCGCCGTCGATGGGGGGAAGATCACCGCCGTCGGGGAAGTCGCCGCTGCCGGCAAGGAGGCTATCGACGCCTCCGGCATGGTGGTCACGCCCGGCTTTGTCGACATCCACTGCCACTACGACGGGCAGGCCACCTGGGACCCGTTGCTGGAGCCGTCCTCCCTGCACGGCATCACCACGGTGATCGTGGGCAACTGCGGGGTGGGGTTCGCTCCGGTCGAACCTCACCGTCACCAGTGGCTGATCGAGCTGATGGAAGGCGTCGAAGACATTCCGGGGGCGGCCCTGGAAGAGGGCATCACCTGGGGCTGGGAGTCCTTCCCGGAGTACCTGGATGTGCTCGACAACATCCCGCGCGCCATAGACGTGGGCACCCAGCTGCCTCACGGGGCACTGCGGGGCTATGTGATGGGCGACCGCGGCGCGGCCAACGAGCGGGCTACCGACGACGACATCGCCGAGATGGGCCGCCTGGCCGCCGAAGCGGTGGATGCGGGCGCTCTGGGCTTCTCGACCAATCGGCTGGAAGGCCATCGGTCCAAGAGCGGCGTGCCCGTCCCCGGAACCTACGCCGAGGAGGCGGAGCTGGCGGCCATCATCGGCGCCATGGGACGGGGCACCGTGGAATGGGTCCCCAATGGCGGGCTGGGGAACAGCACCGTCTCTTTCGAAGGCCAGTACAAGATGATGCGCCGGCTGTGCGAGGCCAACGAGCGGCCCACCATTTTCTTGGTCAACCAGACCCACAACCAACCGGAGCGCTGGCGAAGGGATCTGGCCGCGGTGAGTGAGATGGTGGACGGCGGCCTGCCTGCTTTTCCGCAGGTGCACGGGCGGGGTTTCTGCCTTCTGTTCGGATTCGACACCACCTTCCACCCCTTCCGGTACGGCGCCAGTTGGCCCGCTCTGGCCGCCCTACCGTACGAGCAACGACTGGGTCAATTGCGCCGGCCCGAGGTCCGGGACCGGGTCATCGCGGAAGCCGTCGCCGTCGGCGACCCGACGCATGGCCTGCTGAACTACCAGATGGTCTTCTCGATGGGCGACCCGCCCGACTACGAACCGTCTAAGGACCAGTCGATGGCTGCCATCGCCGAGCGCGAGGGCCGGCACGTACTGGAGGTCATCTATGACCGCATGCTGGCCAACGATGGGCAGAACCTGCTCAGCCTCCAGATCATCAACTACGCCGACTTCAGCCTCGAACCGATGCGCGAGATGCTCGAACACCCTCTCACCGTCCTCGGCGGTTCGGATGGCGGCGCCCACTGCGCTACCGCCTCCGACGCCAGCATGCCGAGCTTCATGCTCACCCACTGGGTCCGGGACCGATCAGCCGGGCGGCTCCCGCTCGAACTGGTGGTCAATAAGATGACCGGTGCCACCGCCGCCGTCTACGGCCTGTCAGACCGCGGTGTGTTGGCCCCTGGCAAGCGGGCTGATATCAATGTCGTCGACCTCGACCATCTGCGCCTCCATCTGCCCGAGATCCGCTACGACCTTCCAGCCGGGGGCAAACGCCTGGTTCAGCAAGCCGATGGATGGGTTGCCACCCTGGTGGCCGGCCAGGTGATCCGCCGCCACGGTGCCGACACGGGCGCCCGGCCCGGCCGCCTCATTCGCGGTGGTGCCAACCAGAGCTAGTGTGCCAGGCCCCTCTTGAGCGCCCTGTGTGATGCTCGACCCAGTCGCCTCAGGCCGCTCCGTCGTCGTTCATCCCGGCCAGTCGCCCCCGCCCGCCTGGGCCGGATGCGATCGGGTTCAGGTGAAGACAGCGGACGTCGCGGTGGCGGACACCCTCGCGTGCGCTTGGCGGGAGCGGAGATCTTTAGTGATCGAACTGACGCCGGGGCTGGGCCTTGATCGTGCTGACGATGCGCCTATGGAGTCGATCACCGGATTGCAGCCGTGGGCGTGGGAGTTCGATCTCGATCTAGTTGGTGAGCGGCTGCACCACGCCGTGTGGGCCAACTCGGTGGACGCCCGAGCGCGAGACGCCCATTATCAATGGTCGGATCAAGCGGTGTTACTTGGAGCCCGGCCTGATATCTCAGGCGAATCGGATGTCGTCCTACCCGACGGGCGGCAGGCTATCTGCGACGGGGGGCCGCTCGACGCTTCACTCGCCAGCCGGACCGGGATTGCCGTCCTCCACCGCGTAGGACTTGAGCACCGGTCACTTCTCCCTTTGGGTGGTAGGGATCCATCGGGCATAGCCCTCGCGCCCGATCAGCTTGCCGCCGTCGGCGAACCCCGGGCTGGGGCCAGGGTGATCGCACCCGCCGGGTCAGGCAAGACCAGGGTGCTCACCGAGCGGGCCCGACTGCTGCGGTCAGCGTGGGGGGTACCAGCCGAAGCGATGGCTCTCGTTGCCTACAACGTACGAGCTGCTAACGAGATGCGGTCGCGATTGAAAGACCTTCCCGGGCTTCGGATCCGGACGCTCAATGCTCTGTCGCTTCGGCTGTGCGGCCGAGGGGCGACGATCGAGGAGCCGGAGGTTCGCCGTGTGTTGGGCGAGTTGGTCGAATTTCCCCGCCGGGCGGAAACCGATCCGGTGGCGCCCTGGATTGAAGCGCTCAGTCGGGTCAGGCTGGGTCTCGTCCATCCCACCGAGGTTGAAGAGGAGGTCGGCGATGTGTCCGACCTCGAACGGATCGCTCGTCAGTACCGGGAAATACTTAGAGAGCGAGACGCCGCGGACTTCGATGAACAAGTGACCAGCGCTATTGAACGCCTTCTCGCCGACCCATCGTTCCGGCGCCGCAGCCAGCGCTTCGCAAGAGTGCTGCTTGTCGACGAGTTCCAGGACCTCACACCGGCCCACATGCTTTTGATTCGCCTGCTTTCTGGCCCGGCCGGTGCTGTGTTCGGAGTCGGCGACGACGATCAGACCATATATGGGTACGCGGGAGCGACCCCCAGGTGGCTGGTCGACTTCGATCGCTGGTTTCCTGGGTCGGCGGACCACCCTCTCGAGGTCAACTACCGCTGCCCAGCGCCAGTGGTTATGGCCGCGAGCAACTTGCTCAGTCGAAATTCGGTACGAGTGAACAAGGCGATGCGGGCCGCCAAGGACGGCGACAACAGTGTTCTCGCTGTGAGCCCCGGTGGCCATCGTCCGGCCGCGACCACGGTTGCGAGGGTAACCGAGCTCCTGAGTATCGGGACGAGTCCGGACGACGTCGCCGTGCTGTCACGCGTTAACGCCTCACTAGTCCCGGTTCATGTCCTCCTGCGTCACTCGGGCGTGCCAGTCAACCGGGAAATAGATGGCCGTTTCCTGCAGCGGGGCGGTGTGCGGGCCGCGCTCGCTTGGTTGTCGATCGCTTCGGGGCCTGCAGACCCCTTCGCGGGGTCATCGCTGCGCGAAGCGGCGCGACGCCCGAAACGTGGCATGAGCCAATCGCTGCTGGATCTTGTCGCGAGGAGCCGATCTATTGGAGGCCTGTCCAATCTCGCTGACTGGCTCGAGGGCAAAGGTAGCCTTCGCGAAGGGAACAAGGTCCGTGATTTTGCCGCCGATGTCAGCAGTGTCCAGCGGGCGGCTACTCGCGAGGGTGCGACCACAGGTTCGATTCTTGCGGTGATACGGTCCCGAATTGGCGGCGAAGGGCTCGACGCGAGCGCCGCTGCCCTTGACCGATGGAGTCACGGTGCTATTGCGGCGCACGCGGATGACCTGGGCGCCCTCGCTGAGTTGGCCGAACTGGAACCCGACCCGGCGCGATTTGGCGGGTGGTTGGCCGAACATCTGGCCGCCCCACGAGACGCGAGTGGGGTCACCTTGGCATCTATCCACGCCGTGAAGGGGAGAGAGTGGCCACATGTGGTGGTTCATCACGTGACGGCAGGGCTGCTGCCGCACCGGCTGGGGTGGGACGTGGAGGAAGAGAGAAGAGTCTTCCACGTGGGAGTAACCCGGTGCATGGAGAGCGTGACCATCGTGACCGGTGAGCCGGAATCGCCATTCATCGCGGAGCTCGCAGCCCCGGCGGCTCCTGAAGAGAGGGCGATAGTCGGCGTTCGCGAAGCCGCTAAGGGACGAGACCACGCTGGTCGACCCGCTTCGACGGGACCGGGGCGGCGCGGACCGGTGACGGCCCGATCTGCAGCGGCAACCCCAGGTGCCAAGCGTCGGGAGGCGGCGGTGTTGGAGACGATTCCAGCCGGCGTTGGATTTGGTTTCACCTGGCAGGGATATGAGTGCGAGGTAGTCAGCTTGGGCGCCAACGAAGTCAAGGCTGTCGTCAGCGGAAGCCGAGCGTTCGCCACAGTCAAATTCGGGTCGAGGGTGGACCGTCTCGGCGGGACCGTCGTGCTTGGGCATCCAGCGTGTATCGAGGCAGCCGAGCGCTTGAGAGCGTGGCGGTCGGAACATGCACGGTCCTCCGGCAAGCCGGCCTTCACCGTGTTTGACGACAAGACATTGCGATCCCTCGCCGCCGCTATCCCAACGAGCGAATCGGGCCTCGCGGCCGTACCCGGTATCGGGCCGGTCAAGCTAGAGCTCTATGGCTCGGAACTCATCGCGATGTTTGAGGAGATGCGGGCTGGCTCCACCCCGCGCTAGGCGATGTTACACGGCGCCGTTCAGGGCGCGTAGCGTTGCGTCGGCAACGATGTTGGTGACACCTCAGGAGGGAGCCACATGGGATCACAGATCGAGCTCGGTCACGCCATGCTCACTTTCATCGAACCCCACGCTGACGGACTGATCGAATACAACAGGTGGTACGAGCACGACCACGCCTACACGGCCGTCACCAACGCGCCCGGCTGCTTCGCCTACCGGCGGTTCGTGGCCACCAAGCCGCTCAAGGCTCTCCGATACCCGCCCGACAGCGCGGTCGTGCAGCCCGTCGAAAAAGGGTCGTTTATCTCGCTGTTCTGGTTCGAGAAGGAAAAGGTCGCCGGCGTCTTCGATTACAGCTTCGCCATCACGCCAGCCTTGGTCGAGGCCGGGCGAATGAACGGTGATCGCGACCACGTCTCCACCGCTGTATACGACTACCTGGGCGGAACAGGTCGGGGCCGCGACCCGGTGCCGCCGGAAATCGCCCTGGACCACCCTTACGCCGGGTTGGCTGTCCTGTGGATCCGCCCGGTGGAGGGAGCCACCGCCGAAGAGCTCGGCGTCTGGTGTCGCGACGCCCTCGACGGCGACATCGCGGCCGGGCTGGGCCGGATCGGGCAGGTCGTCGACTTCGCTCAGCGTGACTTTCCCAATGGGATGCCACCGCTGACCGGCCGGGTCGAGGAACTGGTGCGGTGCTACTTCCTCGATGCCGACCCGAGGGAGGTGTGGTCCGATGAGCTGGCTGGTATCGGCAAGGTGGTGGAGGCCGGGGGCCGGGGCCGGGTCGAGCTGGCCGTCCCGTTCATTCCCACCGTGCCGGGCACCCAACAGTACCTGGACGAGCTGTGGTGAGCAGGGAAGGCGCTGTATCCTCAGGCCATGCCGTCCTCCCCTCAAGTTCAAGCCGCCGTCGACGCCTACGTGACTGCTATCCAAGATCGTGACCGAGCGGCGTTTATCGACTTGTTCACCGATGACGCCGTGGCCTGGGATCCGTATCCCGACAGCAGATTTCAAGGCCGGGAAGGCGTTGTCCAATGGTGGGACACGATCATTGCTCCCGTCGCAAAGACCGCTTTTCATATTCAGGATCTCCATATCTGTGGAGACCGAGGAGTCATGGTCTGGGAGATCACCACTTCCCTCGACGGCGAGAGCGAACTCCAGCTGAGCGGCGTCGACGTGTTCACCGTCACCGAAGACTCGAAGGTCTCGTCGCTGAGCGCATACTGGGACCCAAAGCGGCTGACACCCGTTAGCTGAGTTGGACCAGGCTTCCTCGCCTCAGGCCTCCGAGGGCGTTTCGATGCTCGGCGCCGTACGCCACGCCGTGCGGGCCGACCTGAACCCGCTCGCAGCTGCATTGGCCGACGCCTTCGCCGACGATCCGATGATGGCCTGGATCTACCCCGATCCTGGTACCCGGCCGGCCCACGTCACAGCCTTCATGGGGGCGGCGCTCGACATCGGCTTCCCTCACGGGCACGTGTACGCCGCCGGCGCCAACACCGCGGCCGCCATCTGGGCACCACCGGACGTCGACCTGTTCGACGAGCGAGCGATTGCAACCCTGTTCGGCCTTCTCAGCGAGCAGCTTGGACTCCGTACCGAGGAGGTAGGCACCGGCCTGGGAGGCATCGCTGAGCATCACCCTCACGACGTTCCGCACTTCTACCTCTTCGTGCTCGGTACGGCTCGAGCTGTCCAGGGAAGGGGCATTGGCTCCCGGATGCTCCACGAGATACTCGACCGTTGCGACCGGCAGGGGCTCGGCGCCTATCTGGAGTCGAGCAATGTTCGCAACGTCCCCTTCTACGAGCGGCACGGGTTTCACGTCCTGACCGAGGTGAGGCTCAGCGAAGAGTTCGTCGCTCGGCCGATGTGGCGGGACCCGCAAAGCTAGCACCGAGCGGGCTGCCCTTCGTTATGGCACTACGTTCTGGCCAGGCTGTGTCGAGGTCACGCTCGTCGGCAGGGTCTGAGCCGGGCAGGTGGCCAGCACCCGAGCCATGGCGTTTTGCTCAGTGGGGGTGACCCACAGGTGGTACGCCATCTTCACCGCCACCTGTCGGGCTACATATGAGCAACGGAAGGTCTTGTTCGGGGGCAGCCAGCTGGCCGCGTCGGCGTCGCCCTTCTGCTCGTTGACCGGACCAGACACGGCCAGCAGCTCGAGGGGGTCGTTGGCCATATTGGTGCGGACGGCCAGGCTCAGCTGCTGGGCACCCGTTTGCCAGGCGTCGCCGAGAGCTTCCACATGGTCGATCTGGACGGCGTCGCTGGTAGTCACCCCGCGGGTGAAGGGGATGACGGTGCCGGTGTACGGATCGTGCAACACCCCGCTGCTGACGACACAGCCTCGGGTGCCTGGTTTGATGATCAACGCGGTCAGGTCCCGGCGCAGGATGTCGTTTCGGGTGTCGCAGCCATTGTGGCCGTCGGGCACCGTGACGTCGTCCGTCCAGGCCGGCCCGAACTGGGCCCGGCTGTAGCCCGTCAGGGGCGCCCGTCCCTTGACGGGCAAGGTGGCCAGGCCTGCCAGCGCCGTGGTGGTTCGACCGGTTCCCGGGCTCGCTGTCGAGGGCGGGGTCGGGGCTGGCGTGCTGGGGGGAGCCGATGTGGTGGTAGTCGTCCGAGGTGCGGCGGTGGTAGAAGTCGGCCGCGTCGACGACGGTGACGGTGCGGCGGCGTGGCGGCCCGGGCCTGATCCGCACGCCGAGATGGCGAGCAACGCAGCCGCGACCGCTGGGGCCGCCAGCCGGGCCCGGCCCCGGATTCCGCTCACGCTCCATCCCCCGTCGCTACTCTCACATTCCGAGCTTCTCACAGGCGTGTGACGCCGAGAACGCCTATACCCTGCACTTCTACGGCGCCGCAGGAGGCGGCATCGATCGCTTCATGAACCGGTCGAACATGGGCACCGTGAAGTCGATCTCCCCCCAGCGGGGTGAGTAACACAGGGCCTTCTTGATCAGCGTGTCCCGCGTCGGGGCAACAGCTGTTGTCTTCTTTCCGAGCAGGTCCGCCACCGCCGAGGACCGAATTGGCCCCGGTGCCAGTTCTGCCATGGCGCGCAGGTAGGCCCGTTCGGGATCACTGGTGCGACCGGTGCGAACCCGGAAGAAGCCGTCATCGAGCTCGGCCGTCGCGACCGGGATGCTCCGCTCGACATCACCGGCGTCGATCCGGTCGAGCCGTATAGCTGCGTCCCAGGCCTGCTTGCCGAACTCCTGCAAGAAGTAGGGGAAGCCCTCGGTGACTTCTATGACCCGATCCAGCGCCGGCTTGGTCCAGTTCACTCCTTCGTCCAGGGCCGGCACCTCTAGGGCTTCTCGGGCCTGATCGGCTGACAGCGACCCGATGATGGGAAAGGTGAACATCCGCTCGGCGTAGGACTTCGCTTCGCCCGTCAGGGCCGCGAGGGAAGGAAGGCCGGCGCCGGCAATGGTGATGGGCAGGCGAAGCTGGGCGGCCCGGTGCAGACCCATTACCAGGGCTTCGAGAGTGGCCTGAGTCACGTAGTGGAGTTCGTCGATGGTGATGAGCACGCCGGTCTTGTGGTCTCGGCTGACCTCACCCAGCTCAACGAACAGGCCGGCCAGGTCGGTAGCCAGATCACCGGAGTCGGCCGGACCGGGTACAGGGTCGACGTCCATACTCAGTTCCAGCCCGCCCGGGATCCGCAGGCTGAAAGCCTTCAGCACGCCGAGGGCCCGTTTGATCCGCTCGCCGATGCGTCGCCGGGCATCCATCGCCAGCAACACACGCCGGAATGCCGAGGCCAACCGGAAGGGTAGATCGCCCTCTTCATTGACCTCGACGTGTTCGTGGAAATAGCCTCGCCCTTCGGCCAGCAGCTCGTACTCGTTCAGAAGGACGGTCTTGCCCACGCCCCGGAGCCCCGTGAGCATCTGGCTGCGACCGTCCCGGCCCAAGAGCAGGCGCTGAAGCGCCACGTCAATGGCCTCGATCTCGCGCTCGCGTCCGACCAGCGCCGGAGGCCGCGTCCCGGCTCCGGGGCTGTAAGGGTTGCGGACCGGGTCCATGCGCTGAGCCTATAACCTTTTTAGCGAATTATAAGGAAATCGCTATAAGAGTCAGGCACGAGCCATCTGAAGTCCATCCCTATGTCGTGGGATGCAGGCCTCGGTCGCATTCTCTTCGGCACGATCCGGATGTGTCTTTAGCGATTTCTCGTTTTTCTTGTTCGACCCTTTGTAGCCGGGCTCTACGCAGACATGGACGGGGGATCCGACATGTAGTGATTGGATCGCGATCCGGGCCCTGCACTCGATCACTCAGGATCCCGGAATGGCTGAACAACTGGTGGAGCACAATCCCACCACCTTGAACTTCATCGGCTTGAACTTCACGACCGGGCTGCCCACGTCAGGTTGGATCACGGCTTGAGGCGCCCAGGGGTATTCCCGTTCTCGCTCGTCCCGGTCGATCGCGAGAATGATGTCTCGGGACGGCTTGCCGCCGCCGATCGCAGCAAACGTTCCACCAAGCCGTACCGCTCGCCGCCTATGTACGGTTCGGCGACGAACCCCAGGCGGCGATAGCGCTCGAGGGCTGCGTCCAGGTCCAGCGTTGGTATCACGGGGGCGACTCGTTCAAAGACCCACTGTATCGGGCATGGCGTCATGCCTATCAGAAGGGCGCCCCTAAGCGACTCGTGGCCCTCCCGGGTCGTACCGACGCCGCGGCTCTACCACCCCCCTACTGTCGATCTACCCGGGTCCTACCCGGTCCCGACTGCCGTTCGACCACCTCCATTCACGCTCAGTTGTGGGCACACCGCCCACCGACGGATGGAGGACAGAGAGATGACCAGCCGGACCGCCAGCAACTCCACTCACCGCCCGAGCGATGCCAGCTTTCCCGAAGAGGAGGCCATCCTGAATCGGTTCTGGACCCGGGTCAGCACTGGCGCCCACAAGGCCGCGGACGCTCTGAGCCACGGCGCCTTCCTCGTGCTGTGAGCGAGCTCGGTGGCGCGGATCGGGGACTCGGACAGGAAAGGGTCAGGGACATGACGAAGCAGCAACTGTCGAATGTCATCACGGCTGGCAGCGCCGCCAGTCGCCTGCGGGCCAAGCTGGAGCCTCTGGTAGCAGAGGTGTCGGCCCGCTCGCGGATGATGACCGAGCATCCCGATCCTCGGGCCATGTACCGGGCCCTCCTGGAGCTGTTGTACAGCGAGGTCCGCGCCACTGTTCCTCTCTTGGCGGCGGCCCAGCTACGAGCGGCCGAGATGGCCGCCCAGGGCGACGCTGTCGCCGGGGCCATGATGGCCTGGTTGCACGAACACATCGTCGAGGAAGCCGACCACGCAGCCTGGATCCTGGGCGACTACGCCCGGGTGGGAGGCGACCCCGATGTCCTGACGTTGAGCCCGGGGTCGCCAACGGTCGCGGCTCTGGTCGGATCGGTCTACTACTGGACCCTGCACGCCCACCCCGTGGCCATCCTGGGCTACTGCGCCGTCCTGGAGGGGTATCCACCCGCCAGCGCGTTCATCGAGCACCTGATCCAGGCCACGGGTCTTCCGGATGGGGCGTTCGACACCCTCCGGCACCACTCGACCATCGACGTGGAACACGGCGGCGAGATATTCGACCTGGTCGACCAGCTCCCGCTCGGCCCCCGGCACGAGGCCGTGATCGGTATGACCGCTTTGCAGACCGCGGACCTGCTTGTTGTCGCCGGCGACGAGCTGCTGAGCTCGCTGATGTTCTAAGGGACGGCGTCGACCAACCTGAGGACCTCGGTCCAGCCGAGCGATCCTCCGGACCTGTAGATACCCGCGTACTTCGACCCCAGACCTTGCTGCATGCGAGCGATGTTCCGATTGCGGGCCGCCTCCAGATCGAGGAACTCGAGCCCGGTTCCATCCGACATCTGGTCGGCGAACCCGTAGAGAGCGGCGCCCACGTCCAGTGCTCCCCGCTCAACGCAATAGGCGGCCAAGCCGAACAGGGGATACAAGGCCTGTTGGAGGGAGAGACGCCGGCCGAATTCGACGGCTTCGAGCAGGTATTTCCTGGCCTCGGCGAACTCCCGTCGCTCGAGTAGTACCAGCCCGAGGATGGCGACTGTCAGGGAGTCGTTGTATCCGAGTTCGTCCCGGACCCTGAGGGCGGAACGGTAGAAACCTTCGGCCTCATCCAGGTCGCCTTCCTCGCGGCACGCTTCGCCGAGATCGCTCAAGGCCACGTATCGCACCAGCAGGTCTCCGGACTGTTCGGTTGCGTCCAGGGCCTCACACAGCGTCTGGCGTGCCGCCACCATGTCGATGGTGAACAGGGCCAATCCCTGGCCCATGTGAGCCAAGCCGACCGCAGCGGGATCGCCCTGATCATCCGCGAGCGCGACCGCCGCGCTTCCGATGGCGCTGTCGGGCTCGCCGGCGAAAAAGGACGTCGCCGCCAGCATGGCGCGGGCTTCGCAGGCCAGTGCCGGTTCGTCGAGGGCCCGCGCCATTTGCAACGCTTCTTGGCCCCATTTTCGGGCCAGCAGGGGTCTTTGATATACGGAGGCCCAGAGCCCGGCCATCAGACCTCGTGCCCGTTGGACAGATATCTCCGCATCATCAGGCTCGAGCAGCGACTCGGCTAGAGACAGGGCTTCGGCCGGTTGTGCTCTCACGAACCAGTAGCGGCCGAGGGCGCCGAAGAGCTCGAGCGCGTCCTCGCATGTCTGCGGCGACGCGCTGAGAGAGTCGAGCGCAATGCGAATGTCCGCCATCTCCTGGCTGATCGCATCGAACCATCTGGCCTGGTCGGCGCCGCTCAACTCAGGTGCGGCCCGTCTGGCCAATGACAGGTAATAACCGGCGTGAGCGATGCCAACCCTGGCCTCCTCCTGGTCGGAGGATGCCTGCAGCCGAGTCTTGGCAAACTCCCGGATGCTGTCCAAGAGACGGTAGCGGTTCGGTCCGGGCTGCTTGACAGGTGACAGCAGGGACTTCGACGCTAGCCGCCTGACAATGGGCTCCCATCCCTCCAAGTCTGGAGGTGAGACGTCGGCGGTAACGGCCTGAAGGGCTTCGATGGTGAAGGAGCCCAGGAAGATCGAGGCTCGCCGCAAAACCAGCGCCTCGCAGGCATCGAGCAGGCGGTAACTCCAGTCGATAGACGCCTCGAGGCTTCTCTGGCGGGCTGTCGAGCGCAGCGGACCGGACTCGAGTAGCTCGAGGCGATGCTCGAGCCGGCTCAGGATGTCCGCGGGGGAAGAGTGTCGATCCTGGCCGCCGCCAGTTCGATGGCCAGAGGCAGCCCCTCCAACCTGGTGACGATCTGTCCGACCGTCGCCGCTTCACGACTTAGATCGACGAGGGGATCGACCGCGGTGGCGCGCTGGAGGAACAACTGTACGGAGTCGCAGGCCCAGATCTCGCCGGCGTTTTCGGGATCCACGGTGGTGGGCACGTCCATGGGTTTGGACCGGCCATACAGCCTCACCGTTGATGCTCAATGGCTCACGACTGGTGGTCAGCACCTTCGCGGTCGGCGCTCTTTTGAGCAGCCGATCGATCACTGACGCGGCCTGGTCGATCACGTGCTCGCAGTTGTCGAGCACGACGAGCACCTGCTGATCCCCGATGAATTCGGCCAACCCCTCAACGGTTAGGTCGGCGGCTTGGGGGTGATACCCAAGGGAATCAGCCACGACCTGAGGCACCAGCCCGGGATCGGAGATCGAGGCCAGATCGACGAACCAGACGCCGTCCGGTCCCTCGTCGGTGAGCTGGGCCGCGACCTGGATGGCCAGGCGGGTCTTGCCGGCTCCGCCGGGGCCGACCAGGGTGAGCAGCCGTGACTCACTCAGCCGCTTTGTGATATTCCGGGCTTCGTCGTTACGACCGACGAAGGCGTTTAGCGGGGTGGGGACGTTGTGGCGGCGCCCACGCCACTTCGCCTGTGAAGTCGGCGCTGCTAGGGCCTCTGGTGGTCTCCGTCGATGACGGCTCGGAGATCGCTGTCTCGGCGCGCAAACAACGGGCCGTCCTGGAGTTGCTGGCGCTGCGGGTGGGGACGGTAGTGCAGCCAACCGAAATCATCGACGCCCTCTGGGGGGAGGACCCGCGATGACCGTCGGATCGGCCCCCCAACCCTCGCTCCATTCGATCGGGAAGAGTGTGAAGCCCACCAGCACCGGCCGCCCGCTGACCTCGTCCGTGACGTAGATCCCACCTCCGTGGTGATCCTCGAGGCCGGCCTGTTGCGCCGGCTGGCCGGGATGGGTGAGGTCGGACTCGCCGCCGCAGAGCACGCATCCGCCGGCGGCTTCGCCCATGAGCCATTGGCGGGATTTCTTGTACAGCGCTGACTCCGAGCGGGGCGGGTGATCGGCCGTCCTAATGGTTGCCTGCTGACCGGTCTTCTCGATTGGCACAGCACACCTCCGGAGCCGATGGCGCCGATTGCAACCTACGGACGATACGGCGGCCGCAAGGTGGGTCCCAAATTGTCTTTCGGGACGCGTTCTGCTGCTGTGAGGGGTAAAGGTCGTCCCGGAAAGCCTTTTGGGGTCCAGAAAGTGGATGCCACGGACAGACGGTCGGTTCGCATCACCCGGACGGTTCGATGGTCCAGCGGTAGGGCGCCAGCGCCTGGTACTGGACACTGGTCGGGGTTGTCCCGCTGGCTATCTCGAAGGGAACATATCCGAGGGCGCACTGTCGGGAAGCCAGGCTGTGAACGTCGCCCAATGACGGCTTGCGCACGTCACCCGGCGATGCCGTCACCTGGTGGCCCCCGGCGAAGACGACCGAGAAGTCGAGGAGGTTCGGCCCGTTCGAAGATCCTGACGAGCCGGCGCAAACCTGGACGTAGGCCGTTGCGAACTGCTTACCGGGAGCCGGTATATAGATCGGGTCCTGGCTGGTCACCGGTTGGGTGTACGAGTAGACGGTCACGGTCGAGATACCGGAGATGGCGTCGATACCGCTGAGCCGTCCCGTCTGGCCCATCGCCAGCGTCTGTGGGGTCGTCAGCTGCTTGACGGATTTCTGGAAGGCGTGGACGCCGGCGAGCAGACCGATCCACACGGTGGCTGCACCCATGATCCCGAGGATTCCCAGCACGATGCCGGCGGTCGCCATTCCGTCGCCACTCAGGTAGCCCGAGGAGCGCAGGATGTCCTGTTTGGCCTTGGTCCCGAAGACTACGGCCAGGATGGAGCCGAGGCCACCCAACCAGACCAGCGAGAGCACAAGGGATGCGATGGCGAATCCGCTGGTACTCGTGGGCGGCTCCTGATCCGCCGGTTCCGGATGCCATCCCGGCGCCGGTCCCGGATCGGCGTGATTATCCGGATCATCGACCGTCATCGCTACCTGTCTGTTCAGTCCGGAGGGACGAGGCAGTCCGGAGGGACGAGCTCCATTCAATCGGGCCGCCCTCGAGACACCAAAAAAGGAGCTCCCGGGCTTGTAACCCTTGGCTGAAACCAGCCTGCGAGGAGGGACCCCAGAATGCACGTCTAGATGCATCAAAAGTGATAGCATCGGAGTATGGCTTCTCGAACCACCATCAGCCTCGACGCGGAGCTCGCCGCGCAAGCCCGACGACTGGGCATAAACATCTCCGCCGCCGCTCGCAAGGGAGTGGCGGATGCCGTCCGTGAGGCCCTGGCCAGGAATGACCGGGATGCGTATAAGCAGCATCCCGAGCGCCCTGACTCCTTTTGGAACGAGGCTGAAGCTTGGGGCGACGATTGAGGCGAGGAGAGGTCTGGCTCGCCCACGTCGGACGCAAACGCCGGCCGGTTCTCGTTCTCACCAGAACGGAGGTGATCGACGTGCGCCAATTGGTGACCGTTGCCGAGATCACCACTCATATACGCGGCCTGGGCGTGGAGGTCCGTCTCGATCACGAGCGAGTCGGCCTGAGCGAGCCATGCGTCGTCAATGGCGACGGGATTCATACCATCGAGCAGGCTTCCCTGACCGGTCCTTTAGGCGAGGTAGCACAGAGCGCCCTCGCCGAGATCTGCACGGCCGTCAGTTACGCGTTCGGATGCTGACGCTTCAGGCCTCGAGATAACGCAGCACGGCCAGCACCCGCCGGTGATCCGACGCCGAGGCCGGCAGGTCGAGTTTGGCAAAGATGTTGGCCACGTGCTTCTCGACCGCCCCTTCGGAGATCACCAGGGTGGCGGCTATGGCAGCGTTGCTGCGTCCTTCCGCCATCAACGACAGCACTTCCCGTTCGCGCGGGCTCAAGGCGACCAGCGAGTCGGTCCGGCGCGACGCGCCGAGGAGCTGCGTCACCACCTCGGGATCGAGAGCGGTGCCGCCCGAAGCGACACGGACCAGAGCCTCCACGAAGTCGCTCACGTCGGCGACCCGGTCTTTGAGCAGATAGCCGATCCCGGCTGCGCCGCCGGCCAGCAACTCGGCCGCGTAGCGGGTCTCGACGTATTGGGAGAACAGGAGTATCCCCACCCCGGGGTGGGATTTGCGCAACTGCAGGGCGGCCCGCAGCCCCTCGTCGGTAAAGGTCGGCGGCATCCGGATGTCGACCACGGCCACGTCGGGGAGGTGCTCGGAGACACACTGCTTCAGGCCCGCCGGGTCGCTCACCGCCCCCGTGATGCAAAAGCCGCGGTCGGTCAGTAGCTGGACCAGCCCGTCCCGCAAGATGGCGGAGTCCTCGGCTACCACGACCCGGATAGCGTCGTTCATCAGGCCTGGCAGGGCAGGTCGACGGTGACGACGGTCGGGCCGCCGGCCGGGCTGGCGATGCTGAGGTGGC
This sequence comes from uncultured Acidimicrobiaceae bacterium, assembly GCA_963851245.1. Classification (GTDB taxonomy): domain Bacteria; phylum Actinomycetota; class Acidimicrobiia; order Acidimicrobiales; family Palsa-688; genus CAWKOH01. The sequence continues at coordinate 254,260 of CAWKOH010000004.1, forward strand.
CGTCCACGGCCCGCACCCGGTCGGTCAGTCCGGCCAGGCCGCTGGAGGAGGAGCCCACCCGGTTCAGGACGGCCCCGCCCCGGCCGTCGTCACGAACGACGATCCGCAGCCACGGGCCGTGCTGCACGCAGCTGACCGACGCCCGCGACGCCTGAGCGTGCTGAGCCACGTTCGACAGCAACTCGGCCACGCAGAAGTAGGCAATGGCCTCGATCGCCGGCGTGGGTCGGGATTGTATGGACACCGACAGCTCGCTCGGTACGGCCGCCCGGGAGGTGAGAGTCGTCAACGCGCTCTCGAGGCCGGTGTCGAGGGCCGGCGGGTGGATGCCACGGGCCAGGTCCCGCAGCTCGACGATGGCGTCCTTGGCGCCCTGATGGGCTTCGTCCACCAACCTCCGGATCTGCCCGAGGTCGATGTGTTCCTCGTCGGCCAGCTTCTCCTTGGCCTGGCCCAGCCGCATGGCAATGGCGACCAGCTCGGCCTGGGTGCCGTCATGTAAGTTGCGTTCGATCCGGCGCAGAGTGGCGGCCGAGGCGTCGACGGTCTGGGCCCGGGACCGTTCCAGGCTGCGTACCCGGGCCGTCATGGCGTCGGGCCCAAGCAGAAGTCGCAGGAGCAACCGGTCGGGGTAGAGCACGAGCCGCATGGCCCAAGGGGCGATGAACAGCAAGATGGCTCCGTAGACGAATACCAGTACCGGATGCACCGGGCCGGTCGAGCCAGGCGTGACGTGGCTCAGGGTAAACCTGGAGCGGGGTATTCCGATGCCGTGGACCGGGCCGGTGCCGCCTGCGAGCGGGTAGAGCAGGCACACGATCGCTTGCAGCCACAGGCTGAACCCGATCCAGAATCCCAGAATGACCAGGGGGATCTTGACCACGGCATAGCCCAGGGCTCGCCACGCCACTCCATCAGTGAGAGCAGCCCACAGCCAGCCGAAGAAGCCCGGTCTCGGGCGGAACGGGCTCGGGTCGTCGATGCGCTCACCCAGGAAATGCTGGGCCAGGGCCCGATGCCAGGATCCGATCCCCCGGGTGCCGCGTAGCGACCCGGCTATGACCAGCAGCCCGATGAAGACGGGGGCCAGGAAGACGCCGGCGCCCATGGTGAGCCCGATGAAGGCCACGCCGATGAAAGCGACGAAGGCGCTGATGATGAAGAACGCCAGCTCGGACCAGGTCCGCCGCTGGAACGGCTCGCGGACGATGATGCGGGCGATGCGCCGGACCTGGTCCACCCGGTCTTCGGAGACGGTGATAGTCCGGCTGTTACCGATCCGGACGTGGAAGCCGGCACCGCCGGGCTCGGTCCCGGGCTCGGTCACGCGCCCCGCGACCTGGACATAAGGGCACCGACCATCAGCACCAACCCTACGACGAGCGAGGGCCTGGATGGAATCCCGCTGACCGGCGTCCTCGAGGTGGGGTTAACCCCAGTGCGGCCGTCCTGCCGTCGGTTCTTCATCAGGCTGGTACTCGGACCTGCACCGGGTAGGTGGATCCCAGGTAGGTGCCATCGGGCCGGTGGAAACGCAGCTCGCTGTTGGGGTCGCCTGTGACGGTGAAGCCGGTGTGGATCATGCGATGGTGGCGGCGGCAGGCGCACATTCCGTTATTGATATCGGTAGCCCCTCCCGTTTCCCACTCACTGATGTGGTGGACGTCGTAATGCCGGAAGCTGCAGCCGACGAAGCGGCAGTGCCCTCCATCCCTCACGCTGATGGCCCTCCGCTGGGCGGTGCTCCACTCGCGTGTCTTTCGGCCCAGGTTCAGCGGTTCGCCGCCGCCTGTCACGGTGTGGGCCACCGTGCTGGCGTCGCAGGCGATCATGGCGGCGTCAGCCGCGTCAAGGGGACTGCCATCCATAAACGTCAGGGTGGCACCCTCGTGGCGGGACACGACATGGACCATGTAGCGGTCGTCGCCGGCGGCCTGGCCGCCATTTGCGTGCGCCCAGGCCGTGCGCACCAGGTCCATGAACGAGTCGGCCTTCTTGGATGAGCGGGTGGGCTCGTCGATCGGAGCTTCTTCGGCCACCCAGTCTCCGCCTGAAGACTCGTCCACACCCCGGGGCCGGTACCGCAGGTCCAGGAAAGCCTGGAAGGCCGCCGCGAACTCCTCCAGCTCGACGTCGCCCAGGTTGATGACCAACTGCCCGGACCCGTTATCGCCCCGGACGATCTTCACGTCACGAGCCCGCTCGACCGCGTCCGCTGGCGGTCGCTCCTGTTGTGCGTACAGCCCGTAGGAGCGCACCACCCTCTCCAGGTCCACGATGCTGGCCTGGCCGCTCTGCGCCAGCTCCACGAGCGCCTCGTCCACGGCCGGGTCGGGGCGGTCAATGCGGGTGATGGCCCGCGCCGCCGAGTACGACAGGCGCCCCTGCCGGAAGGCCTCGGCCACTATCGGCCGGCGCTGCAGTTCGTGGGCGACCCGCAGCTTCTCGAAGGCGGTAGATCGGGCCATGTTGGTGCGCCAGACCAGCCAGGTGGCGCAGGAGAACTGGCCGTCGAGGGCCCACAGCCCGTCGCGATCGAACTCGGCCAGGCGCTCCAGCCACAAGGCCTCGGCCCGGTCGATGTCCGCCCGGTGCTCGATGAGCCATTGCCCGACATCCACGGTGCCTCCTCCTCGTCAGATACTTGCCATCCAAAGAGGAGGTCATCGGGCCCGACCTCGAGGCGCCAAGCACCATGGTACCAAACGTTTGTTCGTATCGGTCGGCCTCTTCTACCCCGAGGAACTAGAACGGCGTCATGATGCGAGTCGGAATATCCATCGGCACCACCTACCCGACCGACGGCCCCGGCGGCCACCGGGAAGGTCCCCGCTCGGTGCTCTCCCAGGCCCAGGCTGCCGGCCGCGCCGGTCTCGACACTTTGAGCCTGGGTGATCATCACGCCACCGGTCCCGTCGGGTACGTGCAGAACGTGCCGATGCTGGGCCGGATACTGGCCGAGTGGGACAACCGGCCTCTGGGCTGCCTGTTCCTGGTGCCGCTGTGGCACCCGGTGCTCATGGCCGAGCAGATCGGGACCCTGGCGGCCATGTCGTCCGCTCCGTTTGTCGTCCAGACCGGGCTCGGTGGCGGCGATGCGCAGTTCCGGGCCATGGGTGTCGATCTGGGAAAGAGGGCGGCCCTTCTGGAGGAGGGAATCCGGGTGGCCCAGGCCCTTCTGCGCGGTGAGAGCGTGGATAGTGAGACTCACGCCGTCCAGGGCGCCAGGATCGCCCCGTTGCCCCCGCACGGAACGGAATGGTGGATCGGCGGGGACGTGGCTAAGGCAATCGACCGGGCGGCCCGTCTGGGGGACTGCTGGTACGGCAACGCCAACCTGACGCCGGAGACGGCAGCGCGGGGCATGGATATCTACCGGGACGCTCTCGCCCGCCACGATCGCCAACCGGCGCGCATCCCGATCCGCAAGGACGTGTTCATTGCCGAGAACCGGTCGGAGGCAGAGAAGGTGGGCGACGCCCTGGTCGAGGCCGGCTATCGCGGCTTCGACCGCCGGGCGGTGGCCTACGGCGACCCCACCACCGTGGCCGAGCAACTGGCCATCTACGGTGACATAGGCTTCACCGACGTCATCATCCGCATCATGGCGCCGCTCCCTCCCGAACTGGGTCCCGACGCCACGGTGCGGTCGGTCGAGCTGGCCGGCGAGGTGCGCCAGGCCCTGACCACCTGAGCGGCGCCTTTCGCTGGCCGCTTGGTGGGTTGAGCACCATGCGACCGACTCATGGCGTACGCCATCGATCGCGCTGTTAAGCCCGGCGGCCCAGGAAATACAACAGTTGAGTCTGCTCGTCCGCACCTTTCGGTGGCTCCAGTTTCGGCCCGAACACACCCGGCCGGCGGATCATGGCGTCCATGGGTTCGAGCAGCTGCCGTGACAGGTGAGTCGCGTCCGGATCCAGACGCTCGTCACCCCCGACGGCCCGGGCCAGGTCCCAGGTATGGACGAGAGTGTCCATCGCGACCAGGCTGCCCACAGCCTGCTCGAGGGGCGTGGGTCCGCCGGGCCCCCTTACAGGCTTGGCCAACGCTTCAGGATCCTTGGTCAGAGCACTGAGACGTCCGTAAGCCTCCGACCAGGCTTCGACCGGATTTTCGTCCTCACCCATGAGTTGCGCTTCGCCGCCAGTTGCTTCCGCCGCGATTGACCGGTAGTTGCGAACAACGTGGCCTACGACGTCTCGGGCCGTCCAGTCCTCGCACGGTGACTGTGCGCTCCACTTGTCCTGCGGCACCGCCTGAACTCTCTTGTCGAACCCGGAGGCCGCCGACTCGAACCGCTCCGTCATCTCGCTCATCTTTGTTCTCCTCCTGTGCCCGACCTCTCCAACATAGGCAACTGAAGGGTCGCGCGCCCTCGATGCCGACTACCACACCGTGATGTCAGGAGGGTGACCGTGTTTGCGCAGCACGCGATCCTTCGTGACGAGGCGCCATCCATGTTCGACCGCTGTTGCGTAGATGATTCGATCGGCCGGGTCGCCCGAGAAGCCTGTGGGAAGCGAGACTGCGGTTTCGGCAATGGCGGGAGTTATCCCGACAGTCCGCACATCTCGGGCCAGTTCGACCAGCCAGGTTCTGATCGGGATGTTCAGCTCGATCCGCTCATGGTGGGCCATCCAGGCCAACTCGTACCAGGTGACGGCCGATACGGCGAGCTCGTCTGACCCTTCGATGATCCGGGTCGCATCCCGGCTGAGGCGATCGGGTTCGGCCGACCACCAATGGACCACGTGGGTGTCGAGCAGGACAGTCGTCACGAAGCGTTCCAACGCTCCCCGGTCGAGAAGATGCCATCGTCTTGAGTGGCGGTCCTCGCTTTACCGGCCAAGCGGCCCTTCGCTGCTCGGGGCCCTTGAGCCGGAACGAGTCTGGCCACGGTGTGCCCGTGCTTGGTGATCTCGACCTCGTCGCCTGCCGCCACCTCGTCGAGCAGAGCCAGGAGGGTGGCTTTCGCTTCGGTTGCGGTCAGTTGACGAGTCATGTGACCACTATAATGGTCATTATCGGATTGGCTGGCGCGCCCGAGCAGTGGCGGTCGCTTGTCCATCATCCGCGGTCCCACAGGCGTTCGGTCAGCCCGGATGCCCGAGCGATGCGCCGGCCCACCGCCCCCCGGATCGCCTCCTCGGCGCCCACTATCAACAAACCGCGCTTGGCTCGGGTGACCGCGGTGTAGAGCAGCTCCCTGGTGAGCAGCCGGGAAGCAGGCGGCGGCAGGAGGAGGGTGACGCGGTCGAACTCGGACCCCTGGCTCTTGTGGATGGTCATGGCGTAGACCGTTTCCACGTCGGCCAGCCGGGACGGGCTGACCGGGCGAGGCGAGCCGCCGCCGTCGTCGAAGACCACGCTCACCCGCGCCGTCGAGTCGTCCTGGCCAGCAACGGTCACGCCGGTGTCGCCGTTGAAGAGCCGCAGGCTGTAGTCGTTGGCCGTCACCATCACCGGGCGGCCGGCGTACCAAGTCCCTTCGCCGGCGAGCTCCGGCCGGTCCTCCGCCAGCCAACCCTCGATGAGGCTGTTCCACTCCGACACCCCGTCCGCGCCCCGACGGTGGGCGCAGAGGAGACGGTGACGCCCTAGCTCGGCGAGCGCACCGCTGCTGTCGCCGCGCCGGGCGGCGTCGATCAGCCGTCCGGTCCACGCCGTAACCGGATCTCGCAGCGCCGAAGTTGAAGCTGCCGGCTCCGAATCGAGCCACGCCACCGCCTCGTCGCCGCGTCGGAGTATGTCCATAACGGTGTCCCCGTCGCCGGACTCCACTGCCGCGGCCAGGTCGGCCAAGGCGCCTGCGAAGCGGTGATTGGTCCGCAGCACGGCGATGGTCCCGGCCATCGGGGAGTCGCTCACATCCGCGCCGCCTGCGTCGGCACCCGCCGCCGGCCCCACCACGTCCGCCAGCACGGCGCCGGCCTCCACCGATACGAGCTGCTCCGGATCGCCCACCAGCACCAGTCGGGCGTCGGGCCGGACAGCCTCTACCAGGCGGGCCATCAGTGACAGCGAGATCATCGACGCCTCGTCGACGACGATCACGTCGTGAGGAAGGCGCAGGCCCCGGTGATGCCGGAAGCGGGACGTGCCCCTCCAGTTGCCGAGCAAACGGTGGAGCGTCAACCCGCCAGTGCCGGCCACCCGGTCCGCGGCACCAGCGGTGATCGCTCCGGCGTCGACCAGGCGAGACGCCTCGGCCCGCACCGCTTCCTCCAGGCGAGCCGCCGCCTTGCCGGTCGGTGCGGCCAGGCCAACCAGAGGAGGTCGTTCGCCCGCTGCGGCAGCCTGCTCGAAGAGCACGGCGAGGAGGCGCGCGACCGTTGTCGTCTTGCCCGTGCCGGGGCCGCCGGCGATCACGCTGAAGAGCCGGCCCACCGCGGTGGTCACGGCCGCCACCTGATCCTGGTCGGCCGCGTCGCCGAACAGCCGGGACACGCTGTCGGCCAGCACGGTGGGGTCCGATGGCGGCGCCGGCGCGCCGGCGCGCGCCAGTATGTCGTCCGCGACAGCCACCTCGTCCCGCCAGTAACGATCGAGGTAGAGCGACCTACCGATCAGCCGCAGAGGGCGGTCCTCGTCGGTATCACCGATGGCTACGAGCGGGCTGGCCGCCACCAGTTCGAGCCACCCGCCGGGCGAGGGCCAGGGCAGGGCATCCACATCCACTTCCTCGGGCGCGTCGGCACCGGCGACGGCCCGCACGGTCTCCAGGTCCACCGAGACGTGACCGACCCGCGGGGCCCGCACGGCCAGGGCGACGGCCAGGGTTGCGTCCTCCGAGGTCTCGCCGCCGAGGCGTGCCACCCGCGAGGCCGTGTGCACGTCGGCCGGCACCAGCACGCCGGCCCGGTTGAACACCTGGAGCAGCTCGTGATCATCCGACCCGTAGACCAGCGACACGTCGTAGACGTCGAGCACTTCACGCCGCTGCAGATCCGTCATCGGCGCCCGCCTACGAACAGGTCGGACAGGCCCACGATCAGTTCCGCCGGCGGGGCCCATGAGAACACCCCGCAAGGGTGACCGTCTATAACCGGGGTGTCCTGGCCCACCATGCCGCGCAGGAAGAGATAGAGCACCCCGCCGAGGTTCACTTCAGGCGAGTAGCCCGGTAGCCGCCAGCGCAGGTAGCGGTGCAAGGCGACAAGGTAGAGAAGCGCCTGCAGCGGGTAGTGGTGTCGCTGCATCTCGGCGTCGAGTGCGGACGGCCGGTAGTGCCAGGCGGTCAGGGGCCGTCCGTCCTCGCCCAGCCAGTTGGTCTTGTAGTCCGCCACGTACCAGCGTTGGACGCCGCCCCCCGATGTCCGGCGGAACACCAGGTCCAGGCTGCCCGTCAGGTAGCCGCGCAAGGTCGTCGCCAGCAGGGGATCCAGCAGGCGGTCCGGGTAGCCCGCCAGCGGGCCCTCCGGCGCCATGTGGGCGGTCAGGACGGCGGCGATGTCGGCAGTCGACACCTGCCCGTCCGGGGCGTCGCCGCCCGCGAGGGGGAGCTCGAAATGCAGCTCGTCAACGCGGTCGGCCCGGGCAATGTCTCGCAGGGAAGCGCCCGGCAGCAGTGGCCCCAGCTGGGTGCCGACGGCCGCCGCCAACCCTTCACCGAGCACGCCGGCGTCACCGGCGATGCCGGCTCCCGAAGTCTCGGCCGAGCGGATCGCCGTGTCCATCTCGGCGGCCAGATCGGGTGCGGCGAAGTCGATGCCCTCCAGGACTGCGTGCACGAACGTGCCCACCTCCCGCCCGCCCGGGGTGCCGGCCAGCGGACTCACCGCCCAATCGCTGCCGGCGGAGGCCTCCTCGTCGGCCGGCGGGCTGCCCGCTCCGACGGGCAGCTGTGGTTCGTCATCGATGCCCGGGTTCTCGGGCTCGCTGCCGACGTTGTCGGCGCCGGCGGACCAGTGGTAGGCGGCCTCGGTCATGCTGGAGTAGGAGGCTCGCCGCCAGCGCAGGTCGAGCACCCGGTCGAAGTGGGCCGCTTCGAGGGCGGCCGTGCCTCCCCCCACCCGCGTCGTCCCGGAGGTAGTTGACGCCGTCACGCCAGGCCCGGCGTCCTCCACGGCTATCAGCCCCGCCCGGGCATTAGCGAGGAGCTTGTCGAGTTCGGCGCGTATATCTCTGTCCCTGGGCTCACCGCGAAGGGGTCGCCAACCTGGCCGGTAAGTCCGTCCCGGCACATGAGCAGCCGCCCGAGAGGCGAGTAGCGGGAATCGTGGGCCCGGCCCCACCACATGACGACCTGGTGGCGGGCCCGGGTCAGGGCCACATACATGAGGCGAAGATCCTCACCGCGCTGTTCGGACGTGGCGGCCTCGCGGTGGTCGTTGTAGCGCTTCCTGGCTGGACCGCTCTTCTCGGTGGTGCCGACGTCGAGCGTGCGGGCGCCGTTGTTGGCGGCGTCGTGGAAGACGACCGCCTTGTTGCCCGTCGGCGACGCCTCCCACAGGTAGGGGCAGTAAACAACACCGAACTCGAGGCCCTTGGCCCGGTGCACGGTCATCACCTGCACGGCTTCGGCGTCGGAGTCGAGGCGCCGGCTGCGCTCCTCGGCCGCGGCCTGATCGACGTCGACCTCGGTGATGCGCCGGGCCAGCCAGACCCGCAGACGTGGCCACCCCCATCTGGCCGCCGGCGGCCTCGACGTGGAGCAGTTCGGCTACCTGGCCCAGGTCGGTGAGCTCCCGCTCGCCGCCAGTAGTGGCCACCACCCGGGCGGGCAGGCCTTCGGTGACCGTGATCGACCGGTAGAGGGCGGCCACTCCGTAGCCGGTCAGGATGGCCGACCAGGGTGGATCCGGTGTGGACCGCCTCCCATGTGCGCTCGTCGGCGGTGGCGGCTTCGGTGGCCGTCATGCCGACGAAAGGCGTGAGAGCCACGGCCGCCGCCCGGGACCGGGACGCCGGCTCCTCCAGCGCCTCGAGAAGGCGCAGCCAGTGGGCGGCGGCCTCGGAAACGAAGATGCTGTCGATCCCTGCGATCACCGCGGGCACTCCGGCAGCCCTGAGCGCATCGCGTACTGCGATCGGCCTTTGTTGGTCTTGGTGAGCACACCGATGTCGGCGGGCGCCACCGGGCGCCAATCGTCATCTAAAGGTGGCGCCGGTTGGTTGGCGGCGCTGATCCGTCCGGCGGAGCCGAGCAGCCCGGCGATGTCGGCGGCCACATCCCGGGCGATCCAGTCCGCCAGCGAATCCTTCTGCAGCAAACCCTTGGCCCCGGTGCGGCGGATGTCCGGCTCGTCGTTGTCGACCAGGCGGATGCGGAGCGGGCTGGTCGCCGGGAAGTCCCGGATGGAGCTTTGCTGATGGCCGGCGGGCGCGTTGACCGACCGGAAGACGATGGCGTCGTCGCCCATGTTGAAGCGGAAAAAGGAGGGCCTCCGTGGCGTCGAGCAGGTGCTGGTCGGCCCGCCAGTTCTGGGCGAGGGTGAAGGTCCTGCTTTGCTGGGCGGCGGCAAGGTAGGAGTGGACGTCGGCTCCCCGGAACGAATAGATGGCCTGCTTGGGGTCGCCGACCAGCACGACGGTCGTGGCCCCGTCGCCAAAAGCGGTGCGGACGATCCTCCACTGGACCGGGTCCGTGTCCTGGAACTCGTCGACCAGCACGACCCGGTAACGCCGACGCAGGCGCCGGCAGGCCAGCGGGCCCCGCACAGGATCTTCGAGGGTGTCGGCCAGCCGGGAAAGGAGATGGTCGTAGGTCAGCAGGTTGTCGTCCTGCAGGCGGCGGGCCACTTCGCTCTGGGTCTTCGCCACCAGACGGGCCAGCAGCCCGTCCGGGTCGTCGCTGGCCGGAGGCGCCAACTCCACGCCAGGGTTGCCGACGGCGAGAGAGGCGGCCAGGCCGGCCTCACCACGTGTGAAGGCGGGCGGACCATGCAGCAAGGACCAGCGCAGGTACAGGTCGTCGACCACCTCGTCGATGAGGCCGGCCGGGTCCTCGATCAGGGTGGCGCCGGCCGCCACATCGCCGGCCGAGCCCAGCCCGGTCAGAACCAGCTGGCAGAAACCGTGGGTGGTGGCGATGGTGGCGGAGTCGAAGTTGGCAACGGCGGTGGCGAGGCGCTGCTGGCGGTCAGCGATCTCGGACTCGGTTCCGCTCGCCAGTAGGAGGGCGACATCGTCGTCGACTGGGACGGGCTCGTCGCATTGGAGAAGCCGGCCCAGCCGGTCTGCCGCCGTCACCAGACGGCGCCTGACCCGGTCGCGCAGCTCGCCGGTCGCCATCCGGGTGAAGGTGACGGCCAGGATGTTCTCGAGGGGCACGCCCGCGGCTACGAACCGGGTCACCAGCGCAGCTAATCGTGAACGTCTTGCCGGTGCCGGCGCTGGCCTCAAGGACGGTGAGGCCCGGCTCCGGCAGGGCGCCGCACACGTCGAACGGCACGGGCCCGCCACCCACGTCGGTCATCGGGCCGGCGCCAGCTTCTCGTGGGCCAGCAACGGGTACCACAGGCGGCAGGCCAGGGTGGCGAAGCGGCTGGCATCGGACACCGGCCAGCCGAAGCTGCCCTCGCCCTGCGAGGTGGGCTGCTCCATGAGATCGTCCAACGGGTAGGCCTTGCCCCACACGTAGCGGTGTTCCGGGTTGGTTACCTCGCCGGGGACTTTGCTGCTGCCCACCCATTTCTCGCCGGCCCGCTTGTCGGCCTCGTGGCGCTCGTTGTCCAGATACCAGGCCTCCGCCCACGCCGCTGACGTGGCGCAGGCGAGGGGGAGCGGCTCGCGCATGCCGCGGTCGTAGAGGTCGAGGACGATGGCCAGTTCGTCCAGAGCATGTGACCGGCGTTGCGTGGCGGTGGCGCCTATCGGATCGAGACGGGCGATCTGCGGCGGCTGCCTGTTGGTCGGGCCGCGCCCGATGCGTCAGCACGGTCGCTTCCAGCTCGGGCCGGGCCGGCGCTGACGGCAAGGAAACGGACCCAGGCGGCAAGCCGGTGCTTCGGCGGCCAGGCGGGAGTAGGTGCAGAGCAGGACGGTCTCGCCGCGCCAGTTGGGGACCGTGCCGATGAAGCTGCGGCCGTCGGGCAGATCGAGGTGGATGTCGAGCGAATCGGCCGGCCCGGACTCGTAGCCGAGGGAGTTGACCGCCGCCGCCAGGGTGTCGACCTCCTTCTGCACCCGGCTCAGGACGGCGTCGGCGAGGTCGCCGGGGGGCAGGAGGCCCCGGGCCCGCTCGGCCGCGGCCGCCTGCTCGGGATCGTTCCCGGCCAGGCCGGCCTGCAGGAGGCGGTCGCCGATGCCCCACTTCTCGAGGGCGTCGAGGTCGATGGGCAGGGCGTCCTTCGTCTCGTCGCTCGGGGTCCGAGAGATAGAGCCCCAGGCGATGGCGCAGGAAGGACCGTACCGGGTGCTCGACGAACCGCACCAGGTCCTCGAGCTGGAGGACCGGCTCGTCGAGGGGAGGGAGGGGAGCCGGCAGCCAGGGGCCGGCCGGTGTCTGTGTAGCGGCGGCGCGCGAGCCCGCGAGGTGAACCCGGTCGTAGCTCCACGATCCGGGAAGCGGAGAGGGCACCGGGTCTGAAGTTCCGGGCGTCGAAAGGCTGCAGCGGGTGGTTCACGACGACCCGTTGCCGGGCCGGCCGCCCGTCGGCCAGCCGGACGGTCGGCGTCGACGGCGTCGAGAAGCTCGGCGACCGGGACGGCGGGGGGTCGCACCCGGTTGGTGCGCTCGTCGTGTCCGCTGTAGGTGACGATCAGGTGCTCGGTGGCGGCCAGGAGAGCGTCGAGGAGCAGCTGGCGGTCCTCGGAGCGGGCGTCGCGGTCGCCGACACGGGGCGAGGCGAGGAGGAGGTCGTCGCCGTCGGTCTCGGGATGGCGGGGGAAGACGCCGTCGTCGAGGCCGAGCAGGGCCACCACCCGGTGAGGCACCGAGCGCATGGGCACGAGAGTGCAGATGGTCAGGTCACCGGTGCGGAAGTTGGCCCGGGTGGGACGGCCCTGCAGGCGGTCGTCGAGCAGGTCCGGACCTCGGCAAGCGACACATCGGGCGGGGTGTCCGCCGCCGTCGCACCGTCACCGGGTCCGGTGACAGGAGCGGCGTGCTCGGCGACCTCGGTCAGGACCCGGTGCAGCTGGTCGTGTTGCCACCTCTCCGACAGCGGCGCCGAGGGCGAGGCAGCTCGGTGCCAGTGACGAGCGCGTCGACCCAGCCACCGACCGGCTGCGGAACGCTCAGGGCGTCCAGGGTGGCGGTCAGGCGCTCGACCAGCTCGGCAGCCGGCCGGCCAGGTCCACGGCGCTGGATGGAACGTCGTCGTACGGGCAGGGTGCCGGCGAACAGCCGCCCGTCGCCTTCGGCCATGGTCACTCCGAGCAGCAGCCGGTCCAGTCCCGCCGCCCAGGTGTTGGCTTCGACGTGGTCGAGGGCCCAGGGCCGGCGGTGCGGCGGCGTCCAGGCCCCACCGGACGCCCGTGTCCGCCACCCACTGCTCCATCGGCGGACAGATCGTCCTGATCGAGAAGGAAGCGCCGGCGCGACCGGCGGTCGCGACGCCAGGTCGAGCACTTCGGACGCGGTCACCCGGGCGCCGGCGAGGTCGAGGAGCTGGACGCCACGCGCGAGCAGTGGGTTGGTCTGGCGGACGGAGCGGTCGGCCAGGCGGACCCGCAGCCGGGGCAGGCCGGTACCGGGCCCGTCGCGAGCCGTCGGGCCTCGGCGGGACCCAGCGGGTCGTCGGCGCCGAAGGCGGCGTGGATCAGGGGCGCGAACGTCTCGATGTCGGGGCACATCACGATGACGTCGCGTGGCTCGAGGGTGTCGTCGGCGGCCAGGAGGTGCAGAACGGCGTCGCGGACCACCTCGACCTGGCGGGCCCGGCCGTGGCAGGCGTGGATCTGGAGCGACCGGTCGGCCGGGTCGAGCGCGGGGCGCTCGTCCTCCGCGCCCGGCTACGGGGACTCCCGGCGGCGGGCGGTCGGCGCGGATGCCGGCCTGGAGCAGTCCCAGGAGATCAGCTCGTCCGAGGCGGCCGGATCGACGGGCCGGTGCTCGCCCCCGGCCACGCCATGGGCGGCCAGGACCAGCTGCATCTCGCGGGCGTCGCGACCCCAGGAGCGCAGCAGCGGGTTGGCGGCCAGGCCCGCCGTAGGGTCGCCGGCCCGGTCGAGGTCTGGCCGGCGGGCTGGGGGCGACCGCGGCCACCCGCGTCCCAGAGCGGGCCGGAGGGGTGGAGCAGGAAAAGGTGCACCTCCCGACCCCGGGCCACGCCTGGAGGATTCGCAGGTGGCTGGCCGGAAGGCGAGTCAGACCGAATACCGACACCCGCTCCGGCAGTTCGAGCAGATCCGGGCGCGTCGGCCAGACGGCGGGCCGCTTCGGCGAATCGCTCAGCGGGGCTGGGCACCCCCAGCCGGGACCGGAGCAGCCGCCACAGATGGGCTTGCCAGGCCGGCGTCGGGTCGTCACCGCCCTTCGACGCCGGCGCCGGCGGCCCACGACCTCACCAGATCGGGGCGGTGCACCGCGTAGTGGTCGTACAGGTCGGCGACGTGGCGGGCGGCGGGCGAAGCGCCGCAGCGGCCCGGCATGGCCGAGCCGATCGTCGGGAGTAGCGGCCCGGAGGTGGGCGGTCAAGCGGCGCCAGCCCGGGATCCTCGCCGTGCTCGTCGATCAGCTCGATGAGGGTCCAGACGCAGCGTTCGGGCCGCCAGGGATCCTCGTCGGGGTCGACATCGGATGCGCCGGCCATAGCCTGGGCGACGAGGGTAGCCGGGAAAGGGAAAGGTGATGTTGGCGCAGACGCCGCCTGCGGTGCCGGCGGGGGCGCCGAGGCGGTGGGAGAGCCGCTGCGTCAGCCAGCGCTCCACTCCGCGGGTCGGGACGGCGATCACCTCCGGGGTGATCGGGTCCGAAAGCGGGGTGGCCAGCAGGTCACCCAAGGCCTCGATCAAATGATCAGCCCGCTCCGATCGGTGTAGCTCCAGCAACCGCAACCTCCTCCGGGATCGACACTAGGCGCGCCCTGTGACGGCGGCTCGGGTGAGGGTGGAGAGGGGAGCACTAGCTTGCTGAGGGGCCAGGTAGGCGCCGGCCGGATCAGGGGAGGAGCCTGGATGACAGTTCGCAGGATCGTTACCGAGGATGTCAACGGCCGATCCAGAGTCGTCGACGACGGCCCGGCGCCAAGCTCGTGGTGTGATGAGATCTGGGCCACCACTCCGGACCAGCCGCTCGGCCACGCGTCGGCCGCCCCTGCTCCGCGAGCTGTCGGCCCGACCCGGGGGGACCTTTTTTCGCATGGTCCAGTTGTCTCCGCACGCCATCGGGAGGGCGGCCAGGGTCGAGGGCGCCGTAGACGGAGTCGACTCGGAGGGATTCCACCGCACCCCCACGGTGGACTATGTGTACGTCCTCGACGGCCCCGTGGAGCTGGTGCTCGATGACACCTCGGTGGTCGTGGAGCCGGGCGACTGCGTCGTCCAGCGAGGCACCAACCACGCCTGGCGCAACCATGGCACCGAGCCCATCCGCCTCCTGGCGGTGATGATCGGCGTATGAACGACGTGGAAGCCGTCCTGACCGCGGCGGAGGAAAGCAGCGGCCGGGAGGCGGATCGAAGCCGGCCGTGGGTTTCCGCCCTCCGCCGGCTGACGGCCAGCGCTGACGCCGAGGGGGGCCTAACCGAGGCTGGGGCGGCGGCTTTCGCGGCCAAGCTGCGCGATCTGGTCGAGGAGCGCCTCCGGGCCGAAGCCATGTTCGAGGAACACCCCGACATCAGGGCCAGGCCCATGACGGTGCGCTTCGCGGTGGCCGGGATGGGGCGCTCCGGGACCACCCTGCTCCAGCGCCTTCTGAGCTGCGATCCCGATGTCGCCTTCCTGCCCACCTGGCAGGCCATGCATCCGGTGCCGACCAGCCAGCGTTCCGAGGACGACTTCCGGCGTGTCACTGTCGTGCGGTTCATCGAGGAGCTGGCCAGGAACCATCCGGAATCCCTTCGCATCCATCCCCTCGAGGCCGACGCGCCGGAAGAGGAGGTATTCCTGCTTCAGCACTCCTTTGCTTCGATGCTCTTCTCATTGTCCTGCCCATTACCGGACTACAACCGTTGGCTGGCCGGCACCGACCACACCGACGCCTACCGGTTCGCGTTCGACCTCGTCAGGTTGAACGAGTGGTCGGGGAGCGATCCGGTGGCCAGGCCACGGGTGATGAAATCGCCGCAGTTCCTGCTCGATCTGAAAGTAGTACTGAAGGTGGCTCCCGACGCGGTGGTGGCGCATACCCACCGGGACCCGGTCGACCTGGTCGGTTCGTATTGCAGCACGTACGCCAATTCGCGGCGGCGCTCCGTTGCTTCCCTTGACCTGGCTGCGCTCGGCCAGGAACGGCTCGCTTTCCTGGGGACAATGGCCGACCGGGCGATAGCTGTGCGCAACACTTCCGGTTCGGAACGTTTCGTTGACGTCCGTTATTCGGCGCTGGTTCGTGACCCGTTCCGGGTCATGGAGCAGCTCTACGAGAAGGCGGGGGTCCCTTTGAGTGCAGCTGTTCGCATCTCGATGCAGCAGTGGCTCGACGCCCATCCCCAGCACCAGGCTGGAAGGCACGAATACGACCTGGCTGACTACGACCTCGACCGTGCCACCGTCGAGGATCGCTTTAGCTCCTACCTGGAGCGCTTCGCGGTAGCGCGTGATGCAGATGCCGGCTGACGCCGACGCAATGTCCGAGTACGCGGCATTCCTGGACGCGGCGTCGGAGGCGCCGGCGAGGCTGCGCGCGTCCAGGCCACACCTGAGCGACGTTGACGAAGCCGACGCGGAGACGTTTCTGGCCGGCCTCGTCGACGGCGCCATGCAGTTCATTGCCGCAGACCCGAGCCGGCCGGCCTTCGTGCCCTGGGTCACGCCGACCCGCCGGTGGATGGACAACGGATTCGACTCCGTGTACTGGATGGCGCCCGTCGACGGGAGGCACCGCTACCGGATCATGGGACGGAGGGGCGCAGAGTGCTACCTATCGGTGACCCTTTATGCGGGCGACCCCGGGCATCCCGAGACCGTCGTACTCAATCGCAATCACCTCGACCTGGCGGTCGCCAATGGGGAATCGTTCAGCCTGGATCTGGATCCTCCCGATGGTGCCTGCTATGTCATCACCCGTCAGTACTTCAACGATCCGTCCGCGGATGTCCCCGGGACCTTCTCGGTCGAGGTGCTCGACGGGCCGGTATCAGAGGCGCCCGATCCGGCCGCTACCAAGGCCCGCTGGGGTGCAGCTACCTCCTTCCTGCTCGCCATGACCAGACCGCCACAGCCGGGATCACGGCCGCCGGCTTATGTGTCGACCGCACCGAATGTCATGGGAGACCCGTCCGCGTGGGATCAGGGCGGCGGGGGAGGGCGGGGCACACCCGATCAGACCTACGCCCTCGGACCCTACGAACTCGATCAGGACCAGGCCCTGGTGATGGACGTGACGTTCCCGCCGTGCGCCTATGCCAGCGCCGCCCTGTGGAACCGTTTCTCCCAGACCGTCGACCGACGCTTCTACCGATCCACCATCAACGGGACTCAAGCCGTCGTTGGCGCCTCAGGGGTGTCCCGCATCGTCGTTGCCCACCGGGATCCCGGGGTGCCCAACTGGCTCGAGACCGGCGGACATTCGCGCGGCAGCGTCTTCTGGCGGTTTCTGCTGTCCGAGCGCCCGCCGCCGCCGATTGCTTGCCAGGTGGTCCGGATCCAGGACGTGCCGGCGATGCCCGCACCTAATTGACGGCATCGGCAGCGCGGGCGTCTCCAACTGTGGCCGAACGTCCCTATCGAAGATGTGGGAATGGTGCGCTCCGAACTCAGAGGTTCAAGTCGAAGTCGGGCATCAGGAGCAGTGGTGTTTCTCCGAGGCCGATGGTGGCCGCCAAGGCGGCCGCCGGCCGGGCCAGGCCGCCCCAATCACCGGCGAGAACCGGCGAAGGGAACGCCGCGACGGTGACGTCCTCGCTGCTCTCGGCCCGGGCCGGCCGCAGGCGATCGAGGAATCTCGGGGGGCGGGGGAAGGGCTTGAGCCGCAGAGGCGCCTCGGGAGGCCGCCCGATGGCCTCACGCACCAGCCGGAGGGCGGTGAGGTAGCCGCCGAGCTCGTCTACCAGCCCGAGACTCTTGGCGTCATCTCCGGTCCAGATCCGCCCTTTGGCCACCGCCAAGACGGTGTCCAGCGCCAGGCCCCGGCCGGTGGCGACCTTGGCGGTGAAATCGTCGTAGGCCCGGTCCAGAAAAGCCTCCACCTTGTCCCACTCTCCCTCGGAGTAGTCCACCGAGTCCGCCCACATGGTGGCGTTCGAGCTGGTGTGGAGCTCGCGGGTGGACACCCCGACCTTGTCGCGAAGGCCGGCCGTGACCGCTTTGCCCGCCAACACACCGATGGACCCGGTGACCGTCCCGGGCTGGGCCACGATCTTGTCCGCGGCCATGGCCACGAAGTAGCCGCCGGAACCGGCGACGTTGCCCATGGAGACGACCACCGGTTTGCCCGCTTCCCGGGCGCGGACCATCTCTCTCCAGATGGAGTCCGAGGCCACATAGGAGCCGCCGGGACTGTCGACGCGGAACAGAATCGCCTTGACGCTCTTGTCCTCGACCGCGGCTCTGAAGGCGGCTCCAGCCGTGTCGCTTCCGAGATAGGGCCGGCCTTGCTGGAGGGGGTTGAACCCACCGCTCTGGCCCCGCCGGATGGCGCCCACGCCCATGATCAAGGCCACCGTGTCACTCTTCCGCGGACGCTTTCGGGTCCGTTTGGCGTAGGAGGCCAGGTACAGCAGGCGGCCCTCGGGACCGGCCTGGGCCTTGAGGGCCGCTATGACCTGGTCCCGGTAGGCCAAGCGGTCCACCAGCCCTTCTTCGTGCGCCGCCGCGGCCACGAACGGGCCCCTGTCGATCACGGCGGCGACTTCTGCCTTCAGGTTCGGGCGACGCTCGGCGATCCCCCGGACCACCTGGTTGAACTGGGAGCGAACGACATGCTCGAGGCTCTCCCGGTGGGGCGGCGTGAAGTCCGTCTCGGTGAGTGAGTTCATCGCGGTCTTGTACTCGTGGCGGTGGTCCCAACGAGGCGAGATGCCGAGCTTGTCGAGCGCCCCACGCAGGAAGTTGACTCTGGCCATCAGTCCGGTGAGGTTGACGTCACCGGACGGCTGGAGGGCGATCTCGTCGAACGCGGTGGCGAGATAGTACGAGCCGTTGCCGGGAGAGAACTCGCCGAAAGTCTCGCTGAAGGCGACGGCTCGCTTGCCGCTCGCCCGGAAGGCGACGACCGCGTCTCTCAACTCCTGGATCTGCCCCAGACCGGTGGCGGAGCCACCGACGCGGGCGAAGAGAGCGAACACCCGCGGATCGCGAGAGGCGCTCTCGATGGTCTCGATCACCTCCCGAAGCGACTGCCGTCTCCTTGCGCCCGCGCCGCGCCACCCGAGAGGGTTGGCCGGAGCCGTCTCTTCCAGCGGTGTCTCGAGGTCCACCTCGAGGATGGTGTTGCGGCCTACCCCGCGCCTCGACGCCAGACGGGCCAGGACCGCCAGCAAGATGAGGCCCCCGACCACAATGGCTGCGATCTCGAAGAACGCAGCGACATGGTGGGACCACCGCACGACAGCGATGCCGATCGCCGTCACGACGCTCAGCACGAGAGCCGCACAGGCGAGTGCGACAAGTATGCGAGGCAGCATCAGTCTTATCCGTTGCCAGCGGCTTGGCATCCCACACCTCCCAGGAAATGCTCGGTGCTAACAGTTCACCATCCGGACTGGATGGCTCGCAGCCGAACGGGGCTCTCAGGCCGGGTCGTAGCCTCTCTTGGTCGCCACGGCGCCTGCTACTAGGGCCGGCGCCGGCGGTACCCTGGAAATGTGTTCTTGCTGGGCGCCTGCCTCTTTTTCGTCGCCGAAGTGTTCGCCTTCGTGGCGGTCGGACAGCACATCGGCTTCGGGTGGGCGGTGCTGCTCCTGATCGGGGTGAGCGCCCTCGGTCCCTTCCTGGTCAAGCGGGTCGGGCTCGGGGTGATGGCCCGCACCCAGGCCAGACTGGCCAGGGGCGACGTTCCCGGGCGGGAACTGCTCGATGGCGTTGTAGTGCTGGCCGGCGGTCTCATGATCTGCATCCCCGGATTCATCAGCGACGCGCTCGGACTGCTCCTGATGATCGGTCCGGTGCGGCACCTCCTCATCCGGTTTGGCGGTCGCCGGATGGCGCGGCGGGTCGAGACGATGGGTCCCACCCGCTGGAGCGTCATCGACGTCCGGACCTGGCCGGCCAGCGGCGCGTACCCGGGCGATGACTCGGACGCTCAGCCGGCCCAGCCGATGATCGGGCCTGGTGATCGGACCTACGAGTGACGTTCGGTCCAGGCTGAGCGAGGACGTGAACGGAGCCGCCGGCACTCCGGCTGCGGCGCCGTCCAATTCCCGCAAATAGTACAGTCACCCCCGAGATGACCACTGTCAACGCCCGGCCCTCACCGAGGAATGAGTGGCGGTTGACGACGCCGGGCGAGCTGAGCGGCGGGCAGTCGGTGCGACCGGGCGACCCCCGGAAGCTCCTGATGATCTCGGCCGACTGCCACGCCAACGAGCCGGGCGGCTACCTGGCCGAGCGGATCGCTCCGGAATACCGGGACCGCATTCCCCGGATCGTCAAGAAGGACGACGGCAGCGAATGGGTCGTTA
Organism: uncultured Acidimicrobiaceae bacterium; assembly: GCA_963851245.1. Taxonomy (GTDB): domain Bacteria; phylum Actinomycetota; class Acidimicrobiia; order Acidimicrobiales; family Palsa-688; genus CAWKOH01. The sequence continues at coordinate 273,930 of CAWKOH010000004.1, forward strand.
CCGAGGGCGGCCGGCCCCAGATGGTGAAGCGGCCCCCGGTGGCTCCGACCCAGCAGGCGCAAGCGCCATTCGAGAAGGCCGAGCACAACCGGGCGGTCCATACCAGGATGGAACAGGAGGACGTGCTGCGCAGCACGACCGGCAAGACCATCGAGCAGCGCCTCGAGGACCAGGCCGCCGACGGCGTCGACATCGAGCTCATCTTTGCCAACAAGGGTCTGACCTGTTTCATGACGCCCGACCCGGTGTTCGCGGCCGCCATGTGCGCGGTGTGGAACGACTGGGCCTACGAGTGGTTCGGCGGGTCGGACGGCTGGAACGACGGCCGCACCCGGCCCCTGGCCAGCATCGCCACCGGCCACCCGGACCTGGCCGCGGCTGAGGTGCGCAAGGCGGCCGGCCGGGGTTTCGTCGGGCTGTGCCTCGGCAACCAACCGTTCTTCGGCGCCAAGCCCGGAACCGAGCTCGAGTACAACGACCCGGCCTTCGAGCCGCTGTGGTCAGTCATCGAGGAATCCGGGCTGCCGATCACGTTCCACGTCTCCACCGGACGGGACCCCCGAGCCATCGGCGGCAACGGCGCCGCCATCATCACCTATGTCTGCCACTCGATGGAGACCACCATCGAGCCGCTCGTGCAGCTGATCAGCTCCGGCGTGTTCGAGCGCCACCCCGGCCTTCAGGCCGGCATGGTCGAGAGCGGTATCGGCTACGTGCCGTGGCTGCTCGAGACCATGGACCACGCCTACCGGGCTCACCACATGTTCGTGCGGCCGGTCATCCCCGAGTTGCCGTCCTATTACTTCCGGCAGCACTGTTTCGCCACCTTCCAGGAGGACCACGTCGGGGTGGACACCGTCGAGCGATTCGATCTCGAGAACAACCTCATGTGGGCGAACGACTACCCCCACCACGAGGGTTCTTGGCCCCACTCGGCGGCCAGCATCGAGCGCCAGATGGGCCACCTGGCCCTCGGGACCAGAGCGAAGCTGCTCGGCGAGAACGCCAAGCGCGTGTTCCCGCTATAGCCATGGAAGGCAAGGCTGCCGTCGTCGGCGTGGGCGAGTCGCGCTACTACAAGCGGGGCGGCGCTCCCGAAACCGAGTTCCAGCTGGCTTGCATCGCCATCCGCAACGCCGTCGCCGACGCCGGCCTGACACTCGACGACGTGCACGGATTCGTGTCGTACATGGACCGCAACGACCCCGTGCGGCTCTCAGCGGCGCTGGGCAGCGGCGACCTCCACTTCTCGGCGCAGACCTTCGGCGGAGGGGGCAACGGCGCCGGTGCCGCGGTAACGCTGGCGGACGCGGCCATAACGGCCGGCTACGCCGACTGCGTGGTGGTATTCCGGGCGCTCGCCCAGGGCCAGTTCCACCGCTACGGACAGGCGGGCGGGTCGTCGCGGGCCGCTGGAGGGGCGGCCTTCACCGCCCCCTACGGGATGCTCACGCCGGCCCAGATCAACGCCATGCAAACGACACGATTCATGCACGAGCACGGCATCACCCAGGACACCCTGGCCGAGATTGCTCTGGCGAGCTACCACCACGCCCAGTTCAATCCTCGGGCCATCCGCTACGGCACGCCTCTGACCATGGACGATTACCACGCATCCCGCTGGATCGCCGAGCCTTTCCACCTCTTCGACTGCTGCCCTGAGAACGACGGCGCCGCCGCCATCGTCGTCGCCTCGGCCGGGCGGGCCCGCGACCTGGCCAAACCGCCGGTGGCGATCATCGCCGGCGCGCACGGCCTTGCCCATGGCGATGGGGTTAGAGCCTTCGGCGAGCGGAACTTTCCGACCGCCCACAAGCGCCTGGTGGCCGAGCAGCTGTGGAAACGATCGGGCCTGGGGCCCGCCGAAGTTCCTGTCGCCCAGTTTTATGAGAACTTCACCGGGCCTGTGTTGATGGCTATCTGTGAGATGGGCTTCTGCGAGCCTCGAGAGCTCAACGACTTCGTGGCCGACGGGAATCTCCGCTGGCCGGACGGTGGCCTCCCCATCAACACCAGCGGCGGCAACATCGGCGAGGGCTACATCCACGGCTTCGGGAACGTCCTCGAAGCGGTTCGCCAGGTCCGCGGTGAATCCACCTGCCAGGTCGGTGGTCCAGCCGGAGTCGAAGTCAGCCTCTCCGTGTCCGGTCCTGGTTACGCACCAGGAAGCGCCGTGCTGTTCGGCAAGGGATGACCGTGGAGTATCCGGTCCTCCCTGAGTTGACGCCCTTCAACCGGACCTGGTTCACCTCGGGCACAATCGCAGTGCAGCACTGCCCCGACTGCGACGAGCTGCAACACCCGCCCGAGGAGCTGTGTCACCGCTGCGGCCGCCTCGACCTCGAGACGAAGGAGCTGGCGCCCACCGGCACGGTCTACAGCCATACCGTCATCCACTATGCGGCCAGCCCCCGGCTCTACGATTCTGTGCCCTACACCGTCGTGCTCGTTGCCCTGGACGAGGCGCCTCACATTCGGGCCCTTGGTGACCTGCTCGGGGATCCTCACGACGTCGCAGTGGGTATGCCGGTTGTCGCCGAGTGGTCCGAACACGAAGGCGACGGGGAGGTGATTCGCCTCCCGCACTGGCGGAAGGCGTAAGGGTTCGCCTCGCTTCGGATCAGATGTCGACGGACTCGACAACCGGGGCCAGGTCGACCGGCTCGAGTCGGGACGGTGAGGGTAGGAGCAGGGCGCAGACGACCGCCCCCGCAACCGCGCACACGGCGGCTACCACGAAGCCGAGACGGTACCCTCCGGCCAAGGCGTTCGCGGTCGAGTGGCCGGAGGCGAGCAGGGCGTGGGTGCGGTTGGTTGACACGACGCTCAATACCGCGATCGCCACCGCCGCCCCGCCCTGCTGGCTCACGTTGATCACGCCCGAACCGAGCCCGGCATCCGCGACTGGAATGTTCGACACCCCGATAGTGAGCAACGGGGTGAAGGCCATGGCCCCGCCCATCCCGATCAGAAGCAGGGCGAAGAACACCTGGGGGAAGTACGCCGTGTCCGGGGTAACGAAGGCGAAGAGCACCAGACCAGTGATGATGGAGCAGAACCCGATGAGCGCGGTCGGCTTGGCCTTGAAGACCTTGATCAGTCGAGCCGATGGGCCCAGTGTCATTAGCGCCACCGTCAAGGTCTGAGGCAGGAAGGCGACCCCGGTGGCGATCGGTCCGAAGCCGAGCACGTGTTGCAAGAAAAGGGCGCCCAGATAGAAGGTGCCGAACATGCCGACGACCATCAGGCACCGGACCAAGCAGCTCGAACCGAGACCCCGGGAGCGGAGGACCCGGATCGGCATCATCGGCGTGGCGATCCTGGTCTCGAGGAAGAAGAACACGGCCAGCAACGCGAGAGCGGCAAGCCCGAAGCTCAAGGTATGACGGGACGCCCAGCCGTACTCAGTCGACGTCACCACGGTGTAGATGGCCAGCATCAGGCCGCCGGTGCTGAGCAGGGCGCCGGCGACATCGAGGCCGGCATGTATGCCAAGGCCCTGGTTCTCCTCGATGAGCAGGCTCGCTGCGATGAAGGTGGCCACGCCTAGAGGGACGTTGATCATGAAGATCCAGTGCCAGCTGAGGGCCTGGGTCAGCACGCCGCCCAGCAGCAGTCCGAGGGAGCCACCGGCGACGGTCACCAGGACGTAGGTGTTCATGGCCCGGGTGCGCTCCATCGAATCGGGGAACTCCTCGACGATGATGGCCAGCACGACGGACGCGGAGAACGCGGCGCCGGCGCCCTGGACGAAACGGGCGCTGATCAGCATGGCCTGGCTGGTGGCCAGGCCGCAGAGCGCGGACGAGACGGTGAAGAGCGAAACTCCCGCAAGGAAGGTCTTCTTGCGGCCGATCAGGTCGCCCAGGCGACCGGCCAGCATCAGGAAGCCCCCGAAGGTGATCAGGTAGCCGTCGATCACCCAGGCCAGGTTTACCTGGCTGAAGTGGAGGCTCCGCTGAATGGTGGGCAACGCCACGTTCACGATGGTCTGATCCAGGACGTTCATGGTCATCCCGAGGCAGACGACGCACAGCGCCACCCAACGGTAGCGGGGGTGGGCCGGGTCGGGCACTAGCCTGAAGATAATCATTAAAGTAGTTAGTGTCAAAGCGTCGTGACGATGGAGTGATTATGATGACCACGGTGCCGAGCAATCGGGGGGGAAACGCAGGTGAGGCAGGGGTGACGGTGCTCCTGACCCAGCTGACCAAGAGCATCTATCGCCGCATCTCCGAAGCGGACCTGCGGATGCGCCTCAAGGATTTCGTGGCGCTGGCGCACCTCCGTACCTGCCCCGGCATCACCCAGCACGAACTGGGGGAGGTGCTCGGCGTGGACGCCAACAACATGGTGATTCTGCTGAACGAGCTCGAGGAGGCCGGCTGGGCTCTCCGGCGCCGCGACCCCGAAGATCGCCGGCGGCACCTGGTCGAGATCACTATGGATGGGCAGGAGGCGCTGGCGAAGGCCGAATGCGCCATCGCTGCGGTCGAGGACGAGGCGCTGGGCAACCTGTCGGCCGGCGAACGAGCCACGCTCCTGCGTCTGCTTTCCCGGGCCATCACGCGCGTCCCGGTCGGTGCAGGTCAGAACTGAGGGTTCGCTGGCCCGAGGTGGGGGCCTGTTAAGGGCAGACTGCTGGCATGGAATACACGCACCTGGGTCGCACTGGTCTGTCGGTGAGCCGTCTCTGCCTGGGCACCATGAACTTCGGGCCTTTGACCGACCCCGACGAATCGCATGCCATCATGAACCGGGCTCACGAACTGGGCATCAACTTCTTCGACACGGCCAACCGCTATGGGGGCGCCCAGAGCCCGCCCGGCCAGGTGGGAGGCCGCAACGAGGCGCATGTCGGATGGACGGAGGAGATCCTGGGCGACTGGTTCGCCACGGGCGGCGGGCGTCGAGAACGCACGGTGCTGGCGACAAAAGTGTATGGGGCGATGGGCAACGGGCCGAACGACGGCAAGCTGTCGGCTCTTCACATCAGGCGGGCCTGTGAAGAGTCGCTGCGGAGGCTGCAGACCGACCATATCGACCTCTACCAGATGCACCACGTCGACCGAGAGTCACCGTGGGACGAGATCTGGCAAGCCATGGAGATCCTTGTCACGCAGGGGAAGGTCATCTACGTGGGTTCGTCGAACTTCGCCGGATGGCACATCGCCGAAGCCAACTCGGTGGCTGCTTCTCGGGGCCGACTCGGGCTGGTGAGCGAGCAGTCGATCTACAACCTCATGACTCGCGATATCGAACTCGAAGTCCTTCCCGCAGCCAGGAGGTTCGGGGTCGGCGTGATCCCGTGGAGTCCCCTCCACGGCGGCCTCTTGGGTGGAGTTCTGGAAAAGGAGGGGCGGCGCCGCCAGGCGGGCCGGTCTGTCGCCAGCCTCGGGAGGAATCGCGAGAAAATCGAAGCCTACGAGAGTTTCTGCAAGGAGATCGGCGAAGAACCGGCCGCAGTGGCGTTGGGGTGGCTACTGCATCAACCCGGCATCACCGGGCCGATCATCGGGCCGCGCACGGCGGATCAGCTCGAGCAATCGGGGCGCGCCGTGGAGCTGACTCTCGACAGTGACGTCTTGGCGCGTCTGGACGGTATCTTCCCGGGTTACCGGCCGGCTCCGGAGCATTACGCCTGGTGAAGACCCTCCACGATCCACTCGGTCTCCGACTTCCTGGCTTCTTCGATAGGGCGCCCGCAGTCGGGCACCGGGAGGGTGCGGCCGGGCTTCACTTTGGCTTCCCAGTTCCGAAGTGGCTCGCCCGGAGCCTGTACGGTCAGCCGGACCGTACCGTCCTCGGTCACCTCGCCGGATCGACGCTGATCTAAAAGGCCCCAGCCGACCTGGCGGAGCACCTCCCGTTCGACGGCCTGAACCTGTGGCCCGGGCAGACCCGCACAACCCCGGTAATGATCGATGACGTCCTCAACGGATCCGGTACGGTTCAGAACCCGTTCCGTCAGGGCCTCGTCGGCATAAGCCCACAGGGTGCCCTCGGGAAGAACGATCAGGTTCGGAGCAAAGCGGTGCCCGCCGGTGTGGCTGGTACGCCACAGCCGAACTCTCTCTGGTAGCTGCTGGTTTGTCAAAGACACCGCCAGCGCTGCCCCCAGCGATCCGCAGCAGAAATCTCGCATGCCGTGGATGCACACCAGCAGGTCCTTGACCGGGGCTTGCCCGTCGGAAGCCCCCGGCGCGGTGGTGGCGCCGCCTGAATCGGGCTGATCTCCCAGAAGGGCCTTTACGTCTGCGACGAAGTCGTCTCCGTACTCGGCCTCACGCCTCTCGAATCCCGAGAAGCCCTGTGTGGAAGGGTTGAGGTAGGCCACGATGCGTCGGCCTCGACCCTTTGCGTCGAGGATGGCCTGAACGCGCAAACCGGAGCCGTCGACGACCTCGCCGATCGATGACACCAAACGTGTCTCGGCTATGTCGGCGGGCCAAGGCATGCGAAGTTCCACCAACAGGTACCCGCGGTAGCTGCCGGCGCTGCCGATCGGCGAGACGTGGTTGGCCCGCGTCCAGGTTGAGCAGCGAAGAGGTTCGGCGGTGATATCGGCCATGGGGACAGACTAATTGCTCGGCGCGATGGAGAATCTTCGCCCGAGGCGAGGGGATCACTCCCCGGTTACGCCATCAAGCGCTTCGCGCAACAGATCAGCGTGGCCATTGTGTCGGGCGTACTCCTCGATCATGTGCACGAAGATCCAACGGATGTCACGGAGCTGCTCCGGATGATCGGCCCGACTGGGAACCTGGTCGTCAAGAGACCGCCCAGCCACAGCCGCCCGGGCCGCCTCGCACTCTCTCCCGAAGACGGCCAGATCGGACTCAGCATCGGCTTCGTCCACCTCCTCGAAGTCCAGGCCTACTTCTTCCGGGTCATATATGAAGCCGATTTCCTCCCCCGCCCCGTGCATCCTGAACCACCAACGCTCGACCTCGACCATATGTCGAACCAGGCCCAGCAACGACAGTCGCGACGGCGGTATAGCCCGCTGCTTCAGTTGCGGGGCGGTGAGCCCGGCGCATTTCATAAGCAGCGTCGCTCGATGGTAGTCAAGCCATTGTTCGAGGCTCGAGCGTTCATCCGCTACCAGATCGGGTTCAGTCCGGTCGACCGCAGGTGCAGTCCACATCGCCGTCATGGCACCACTCCACCACACCCGGGCGGCTGTCGGGTCCGGCAGCCGGCTCACCCGCGGACCAGGCCGCAGCCAGCTGCCGGGGTCTACGCCTGCACTTCGACCCGTCCGTGTCTGACCACCGTCTGGCCGTCCTGCTGCGCTTCGAAGGCGAAGGCCCGCCAGCCACCCTCGACCGGACCGATCTCGCAGAGGCGGACCTCGAGGTCTTGTCCGGGGAAGGTAGGCTTGGAGAACCGGCACGCCAGGCGCCGGATCCGGCGCGGGTCGCCGCCAGCGGCCAGGTGCACCAGTGCCCCGCTGCATAGACCGAAGGTGCACAGCCCCTGCAAAATCTTGCCGGGGTAGCCCTCCGACCGGGCGATCTCGTCGTCGATGGCGTGGCCGACCCGGTCGCCCGAGACGCCGGCGTAGCGGAATCCCTGGTCTCGATCGACGTGAACATGGCGCCCCCCGACCACACGTTCCCGGGCCGCCTCAGGGAAGGTGTGGTCCGGCTTGTGGGGGCCCACCTCCTTCTCGATGCGGCCGGCGACGCTGAAGTTCGACCAGAGATGCTCGACGACCGGGGTTCCGGTGCGGTCGTACACGATCATGCGCTGCGTCTCGATGACGCCGCCCTTGGTGGTGTGGATACTGCTTATGGTGGACTGCCATTGCAGGGCCATGCCGGGCACCACCGGCCCCAGGATGTGAGTGTCGTGCTCGCCGTGCACCACTCGAGTGGCGCCCTGGACCCGGGGTCGCTCGCTCAACCCGGCTTCCTGGTGGGCGGCCAGCAGTAAGGACACCGTGAACAGGGGAGGCACGGCCACGCCCTCTAGGTAAAGAGGGTTAGGGTCGTTCGTGGCCAGGGCATAGGCGATGGCCGCGTCGGGATCGACCCGGCCGAGATGCATCTCCGACTGGTTCGGTTCAGTGGCGGCGTCCGTCACGGCAATTCTCGGACCGGGCGACCAGTCTTCGACGCCCAGTCGCGGATCAGATCGTCGTACAGGCTCTCTTGCAGCAGTTCACGTTTCACGGGTACCCCCTCGAAGCCCTCAGGGAGGGTGCCGTGCTCGAGCACATACTGTGACATCTCGAGGTGAGCCCGGGCCGCCACCGCGGTGCCATATCCGGTGAAGAGGCTGAATCCCATGCCGGGGAGCAGGGGACCATAGCCACCGACGGGGATGTCGACCTCGGCGGTGATGGCAGCGATGTGATCGGCCGTGGCGAACGGGGGGAGGAAGGCGTCGGCCCCAGCCTCGGCGTAGGCCACGGCTCGCTTGATCGCCTCATCAAGCGAGCCCGTCCCACCAGCGTTGGGGACCTGGAACTCGTTGCAACGTGCGATCACCACGAACTCGTCCGAGTGCCGGCCGGCCAGAGCCGCGGCGATGCGGGCCTGCATGTCCTCGACCGGGATGAGCGGACTGTCCAGAGGGGAGTGTTTGGGGTGCTCCTCGTCCTCGATGTGTATCCCGGCCACGCCGGCGTGTTCGTAGCGGCGGACGGTCCGGTAGATCGAGTCGACGGTCACGCCCGCCTCGTCGGCGTCGACGATCAGCGGGATGTCGATGGCCTCGGCCACCCGGCCTGCCTGCTCGATCATCTCCGTGGGCGTGAACACGCCGTAGTCAGGAATGGCGTGGTGCATCATCCCGGTCGAGTGGCCTCCCATATAGGCCGCCGGGAAACCGACCAGCTGAACGATCCGCCCGGTCAGGGCGCTGTAACAGTCGCCCGCCATGAATGGTTCGCCCTGCAGCAATTGGCGCAGCGCGCTTTTCGATGTCACCGTCCGAGTGTAGGTAGCGGCCTACCTTCTCATCCAAACCCGACCCGCCCCCTTTGTAGCGTCCATCGTGGACGGGTCCGGACCGCGAGGCGCGTGACGCCACCTCTCTGGCCCGCCGGCACCCACCAGCAGTAGCCTCGCCCGACGATGATCCCCGGAATCCCCTCCGTGGCGCTAGCCAGGACCGCCTCCACTGGATGATCGAGTTCTGTCGCGCGCGGTTGGCGTAGGAGATGGGCTTCCTCGACGGGCTTAGGGTGCTGGACTGCACGGACGAGCGCGGCCTTTTGGCCGGCCGCCTTCTCGCCGACCTCGGCGCCGATGTGGTGCAGGTCGAACCGCCGTCAGGCTCTACCGCCCGCCACACTCCGCCGGTGGTGGCCGGCGGCTCCGCGTTCTGGGACGCCTACGCGGCGAACAAGCGCGGTGTCACGAGCGATCTCGGCCAGCCCGAAGGAGTGGCCGCACTGCGAGCGTTGGCGTCCCGGGCCGACATCTTCATCGAGTCGAGCGAACCGGGGGCGCTCGACCGGCTGGGTCTGGGATGGGACGCGCTGCGAGAGCTCAACCCCGCCTTGATATATGTATCCATCACGGCCTTCGGGAGTGATGGTCCCAAAGCCGGTTGGACCGGGACCGATCTGACCGTCTGGGCTGCCGGCGGACCGCTGGCCTACAACCAGGACGAAGTAGGGCCGCCGCTGCGGATCAGTGTGCCCCAAACGTTCCTTCACGCCGCCGCCGACGCCGCCGGCGGCGCTCTGCTGGCCTACCACGCCCGGCTGAGAACCGGGAGGGGTCAGCGGGTCGAAGTTTCCGCACAGGCTTCTCTTGGGCTGTGCACGCTGGCGGCCGCCCTCACCGCCGCCACGGGCGACAAGGAGCCGGAGTGGATGCCGAAAAGGGGCATCGGCCCGAATCTCGATCAGAGCGGCAGCGGATCGCGCACGCGCCGGTCGAAGTGGGAGGTCCGCGACGGCTTCGTCGAGCTCCACCTAGCCATGGGGCCCGCCGTCGGCGCCTTTACCAACAACTTCTTCGCCTGGATGAGCGAAAGCGGCGCGTGCCCAGACCAGGACATCGCGACCTGGGACTGGCGGAGGCTTCCCGACCTGATCAGGCAAGGAGCCATCGACGGCGACGACATGGAGCGAGCCCGGGATCTGGTGGCCAGGTTCCTGGCCGACAAGACCAAGGAAGAGGTGACCCAGGCGGCGATAGCCCGGAAGCTCCTGGCGGTCGACGTGGCGGACGTCTCCAACCTGGCTGCGAGCCAGCATTTCGCCGATCGAGGCTTCTTCGTAGAGCTGGGAGACCCCGCTCACCCGGTCCGCACCCTGCCCGGTGCCATAGCCCGGACCGACTCCGACGCCTTCGTCTTGCGCCGTCCGGCCCCCCTGATCGGCGAGCACGACGGGGAGGTCCGCCGAGACTGGCTGGGCGCCCGGCACCGCGGCCCCAAGAGGTCTTCGTCCGACGCCGCCACCGCACGCGGGGTCCTGCCTCTCGACGGGCTCAAGGTTCTCGACCTTTCGTGGGTGGTCGCCGGCCCGGTGATCGGCCGGGCCCTGGCCGACTTCGGGGCCACGGTCGTCAGGGTCGAGTCATCCACCAAGATCGAGACGGCCCGCCTTGTATCGCCGTACTACGGCGGACACGGCGGCGTCGAGAACGCGGCTCTGTACATCAACTGCAACGCCGGCAAGCTGGGTCTGGCCCTCGACCTGGCCATCGAGGAAGCCCGAGACGTCGTCCGCGAGCTGGCCGGTTGGGCCGACGTTCTCATCGAGTCGTTCACGCCCGGTCTGATGGACAGATGGGGGCTGGGTTACGAGCAGCTGGCCGCCGTCAACCCCCGCCTGATCATGGTGAGTAGCTCGCTCATGGGGAACATGGGCCGCTATTCACGGTTGGCCGGCTTCGGCAACATCGGGGCCGCCATGAGCGGCTTCCAGGCCATAGTGGGCTGGCCGGGCCGGCCCCCCATCGGGCCCTTCGGTCCGTACACCGACTACGTAGCCCCCCGCCTGGCCCTCGTGACGCTGTTGGCCGCCCTCAACGAACGAGAGAGCTCCGGTCGGGGGTGCTACCTCGATGTGTCACAGGCCGAGTGCGGGGTGTGGTTCCTCTCTCCTCAGGTGGCGGCCTTCAGTGCCGACGGCACGATGCCGCGCGCGTGTGGCAATCGGGACGCCGTCTTCGTGCCCCACGGCGTCTTCCCCTGCCGGGCGGACGGGCCCGGGCCGGGCCGAGTACGTGGCCATCGCGGTGCGGGACGACCGCGACTGGCAGTCGGTGACTGCAATCATGGGCCGGCCGGAGCTCGCGCTCGACCCCGCCTACGCCACTGCTGAAGCCCGGCGGGCCCACGAGGATCAGCTCGAGGCGATTGTGGGCGGGTGGACCGCCACGAAAACGGCCTCGGAGATCGAACAGGCTTGCCAGGCCGCGGGCGTGCCGGCCCACCGGGCCAGCACTAGCACCGACTTCGTTACGGACCCCCAGATGGCCTACAGAGGACACCTGATCAGGCTTCCCCACCGGCTGCACGGCGAAGTCGTCGTCGAAGGGCCCCGCTACCTGCTGTCGGACACCCCAGGAAGGGTCGTGAAGGCGGCGCCGACTATAGGCGAGGACAATGAGCGGGTCCTGGCCGGCATCTTGGGCTGGGACCCGGAGCGGATAAGGGCGCTCGGGGATATCGGCGCACTGCGTTGATCCATCCTCCCCGGCACTTGCCCCGGAGGATGGAGGGAACCACCTCGTCGCGAGGGTCGTCGGTCGTGCCGGCTCGTCAAGGCCGGTCTACCAGCAAATTGGCCAGTCTGGTGCCGATCGGGGAACCCAAACCGGTGCATGGATCCGGTCCGACGCCGGCTCGGTAAGCGCCATTCTCGCCGACGGTGATGTCGTTGAAGCAGACCGGATTGAGGTACAGCCTGGGGGTGATGAAGCCCAGTTTGGTGCCGAAGGCCGCGAACAATCCGGCATAGAGAGGCGCGACGGCGCTCGTTCCACCCACCACCTGGCTCTGGCCGTGCACGACGATCTCGTACCCCGTTACCGGATCCGCGTTGGCGGCCACGTCCGGGACCATCCGACCGGGACCGCTCGGCGCCCCGATCTGCCAGTCGGGCATGGGCTTGAACAGGGTCGAGTAACCCCCGCCGGTGCCCTGCCCGCTGGGGCTGCCTGGATCGTTGTTCCAGACAGTCTCGCCGCCTGCAGTTTTCCTCGTGCCACCGCAACCGACGACGTGGGGAGCCGAAGCGGGCAGATCGACGTTGGCAGCGTTCGGCCCGCCATCCGACGAGTCGTTGTCGCCGGCGGCGGCTAACACCACCATGCCCGCCGCGGTTGCCCCCTGGGCCGCCTGTTCCATGTCGTCGCCTGCAGAGGCGCCCCAGGTAGCCTCATCCGCGCCCCACGAGATTGAGCACACGTCGCAGCCATCCGTTGTTGCGGCCCGCACCGCTCGGGCGATGTCCTGGGACCAGTAGACGCGGATGGTGGCGGCTTTTCCCGTGGCTACGTAGTAGGCGGCTCCTGCGACCTCGATGTCCAGGGCGACCTCACCGTCGGGGTCCGCAGCATCACCGATGTGTTGATTGGGGCTGTTGGTCGTGCCGTCCACCGACACGTCCGTGATGTTCGCCGCCAGTTGGCCGATGCCGGCGAAGTACTGCTGCATGTCGGTCGCCGTCCAGCCGCCGCCGAGCTCGACGACGGCGATCGTGCCTCCTCCAGCCAGCCGCGTCGGCCACTGGTAGGAGGCGCACAGGGCCGGAACCGACCAGGTCTCTTGCGCCTGTTGTTGCGGCGGTACCGCCTTGATGTACGGACGCATGGCGGTGTGAGCGGCGACGTGAAGGTAGGAGTGCACTCCGGGGACGGGCTCGTGGGGTGGCGGATTGCTGTCTGGCATGCTTTGCACCTCCTGGGCGATCGGAATCCCTGGCGACGCCTCCTGCCGTCATATCACGATGGGCGGCATCTCGGCGACGAACGGAGACCGCGGCCTGCGCCCCGCGTGAGGCGACTTACCACATGGCTGGAGCGCCGGCGTCATACACCAGCAGGCTGCCGTCCGTCCTGACACCCTCGGTCAGGCGGTGCTCGGAGAGTTTGCCGTCGTGGCCGACGTGGCGTACGAGCACATGGCGCTCCAGGTCGGCAGCGTCGGCAATCAGTCTCCGGTGGCACCGCCAGTACAGCGCCTCTGAGCACATGACGACCGTTCGGCGCTGTCCACCGGTGGAAAGGACCTCGTCCAGCGCCTCCCAGAACGGCGGGGTGCGCATGTAGTCCGCGTAGCCGCGGAAGGATTCGTTGTGCAGACGCGGTGTTCAGCGAATCGGGTCTGGTCTTGCGCCAGCCGCCCAGCCGGGGCTCCCAGGCGTACGAGATGCCCAATTCGGGGAGCCACGCCTCCATGGCCGCTCGACTCACATACGGGTGGCGGCGCGAGCCCGGAGCTCGCCGGACGTCGACCAGGTGCTGTACGTCTGCGCCGGTAAGAATGGCGCCGATCCGCTCTTCGGTCAGGTTGCCGTGACCGAAGGTGAGTAGCTCCACGCCCCCAGGGGGCCGGTTGTCTAGCACGGGACGATCCGGAGCCTCGGCCATCGGGCCGCCCAGCGCGCCGTCTTCTCCTCGTAAACGTCTCTGGTGACGATGCCCTTGTTCGGCCGGGCGACCATTCCGATCAGGTCCGCCAGACCGTTGAGGATGCCTTGTGCAACCGGGTTCCAGGTCAGAGCCTGTTCCAGGTACTGGATTTGCAGATCAAGGGGTGCTGCTTCGGGTTGATCGCAGATCACCACCGAATGATGCCCCAACGAGACGCCGGAGGCATCGGGGGCACCCCGGCAATGCTCCCCCGGCCAGAGGTCGGTAGCATGCCGAAATGCTGCGTCATACCGTCCTGTTGACTCTCAAGACCGACCCTGGCTCGGAGACGACTGCGGCGATCGTCGAAGCTCTCCGGAGGCTACCGGCCCAGATTCCGAGTATCCGGGAATACGAGGTTGGCGCCGATCTCGGTCTCAACGAGGGTAACGCCACCTTTGCCGTGGTGGCCCTCTTCGATGACGAGAAGGGTTACATCGAATACCGGGACCATCCCGCCCACCGAGCGGTAATCGACGAGCTAATCACACCTGTGCGCCAGGCCCGGGCGGCCATACAGTTCGAGGTCTGACGGGTGGGGTGGCGGTCCGCCCGCGCTCCGGCGCGCCCGGATGGCCTCCGGGCTTATGTTGGGCGCGAACCGGAGGCTCTTCATGTTCGGAAGCAAGCGTCGTGAGGAAAAGAAGGCGGTTGCGGAGGCGGCGGCCCGGGTGCAGCTCCGGGACGCGGTCGTCAAGATGATCGCCCCCGACGATCCTGAGAGGTGTCGCCAGACGGCGTGCCATGTACCATGCTCGTCGATGAGCCGCTACCCCCTAGGTGTCGTGGCTGTCGCGTTCGCCCCTCTGCCGGTGGCGGAAGCTTCCGTGCAGGCCCGGGACCTGGGTTTCGACTTCATAGACCCGCCAGTCGGGACAGATCCGTCCATCCTGGCCCTGCCGGTCGGCTGCCCCATGTCCGATCCTTATCCGGTGCCTGGCTGGGGGTACGCCCCGGCCCCGCGCGACGGGCCGGGCCGGTGGGAGCAGACGGTGGAGCGGTTCAGGGCCGCGCCCGGTTGCCTGCTGGAGCCGTGGGCAGGGGCGTGCGTGAACTCGCTCGAGTCGATGCGTGCCATCGCCCAGGAGGTTCCCGGGCTGCGGTTCCTCGTCGACACCGGACACGTGGCCGACTGGGGCGGGGACCCAGACGAGCTGCTCGAGCTAGCCGGCCACGTGCAACTGCGCCAGGGTAAACGGGGGCAGAGCCAGGTGCATGTCGACGACCCCACCGGGACCGTTGACTTCGCGGCGGTCATCCGCCGGCTCGATGCCATTGGCTACCCCGGCACCCTGTCGGTCGAATACTTCAGCCTCCCCGATCTCGGCTATCCACTGGACGACCCGGTCGGCTGGTCGGTCGACCTCGCCACCCGCGTTCGCCCGCTGCTGGCCTGAACCGCCTACGGCCTCAATGCAAGCTCACAGATCCGTCGCCGGCGAGCTTCCACAACGGGTTGTGCGCAACCTCCCAGGGATGGCCGTCCGGATCGACGAAGATCCCGGTGTACCCGCCCCACTCAGCGCGCGCTCCCGGCCGGCCGATCGTGGCTCCGGCGGCTTCGGCCTTCGCCAGCAGCTCGTCCACCTCAGCCGGCGAGGAGACGTTGTGGGCGAGGGTGACGCCGCCCCATCCTCCTCCGTCCTTCACGGCACTGTCGGCGGCGAGTTTCTCGCGGCCCCAAAGGCCGAGAACCATGCCCGGGAGCTGGAAGAGGACGATGTCGCCATCCGGTGACTCGCCGGACCAGCCCAGGCTTTCGTAGAACGCCCGGGCTCGACCGGTGTCGGCCACGCCGAGCGTGATGAAAGAGAGGCGCTGTTGCATGCGGTGAGTCTCCGCCACGACACCCGGTCATGTCAACGACTTGATGAGTGTACCATTCGGGCTGACGGGTGAGTGTCAAAGCAACAGAAGGGTGGGACCAGTCGACATGATCAAGATCGTGGCCCTGTTGAAGCGGCGCCAGGACGTGACGCTCGAGGAGTTCTGCCGTTATTACGAGTTCGAGCACGCCCCTCTGGCCGCCCGGTCGATACCCCCGGAGGTGAAAGGCGCCATCAAGCGCTACGTCCAGAACCACGCTCTGCGGCTCGGTCGCAGCCAGACCGATCCGCCGTACGACTGTGTCACCGAAATCGGTTTCGACGACGTCGCCGGGATGGGGTTGTGGACCACCTGGTACCTCGGACAGGGAGGCAAAGTGCTGCGTGATGACGAGGAGAACTTCATGGATCCCCGTCAACGGGTTGTGATCGTCACCGGGGAGAAGGACATCGGCATGAGCCCCTGACGCAGCGGTCAGGCGTCCTCGTCCGAGATCCAGTTCACGAAGCGCTGCAGCGGGAACATGGCGTCATGGGGACCGCCCTCCACGTGCTTGGCCGCGCCCCCCAGGCGTACCACCCGCTGGGCTCCGGCCCCGGCCAGCCGGTCCCGCATGGCCGTCTTGCGCTCGGGCGGGTACATGCCGATCGTCTGGGTGGCGACGTTCACGAACTGGACCGCAGCGTCGAGTGAGTCGACATGGACGACGTTGGCGGTCTTGTTGCTGGGATGGAAGTCCACGGGCTCGGATGTGAGGATGACGAGGCCCCGGCCGTCGGCCTTGCCCCACACCTTGCAGTCATCGTCCATGATCTGCAGCATCTCGATCTGCTCGCGGATCTCGAGGGGCGGAGGGAGGGTACTTTCGGAAGCGGTCTGGCGCTCGACGCCCAGGCGTTCCTGCAACTGAGAGCAGAACTTCTCGATGCCGTCGCGGTCACCCTCGACGAAGATGAAACGGCTGGCCAGGCAGGCCTCCTGATTGAACACGGCCACGTCCGCCGCCGCCGCTTCGGCGACCTCGGCAATCACGGCGTCGGAGGTGAAGCCCTCGGGCCCGACCATCGAGATCGACGTCTTCGGGTCGAAGGAGACGAACTGGAGGCCGGGGCCGAGATACTTGATGACGTTGTTGATGGCCTCGCCCCCGCCCCACGCCACGATCTTGTCGAAGTACTGCGGGCGGTACAGGATGCGCTCTATTCGTTCGTCGCCGCCTCGCCAGTACACCGCCGACATGGACCGGACGACCGGGTGGTCGGGCTCCACCTCGGCCATGGTCTTCAACATGGCCACGCACGTGAACGGATCGCTCGACGGCATCTTGAAGACGTTCGTGGCCTTGACCAGGGCTCCCTGAGCGATGGAAGAGATGCAACCGGTGGGCGAGTTGCCTGCGAGCATGTGGATCATCCGGGGCGGGAAGGCCCTGAGGGCGCCTCGCTGCCCGTTGAAATCCACTCTCTCGACCCACTCGTCGAGCACGGCCGGGTTGGCGAAGTTGCTCTCGATGCTGCCCCACAGGGCCTCCCGGGTGAGCCGGTGGCGGGCCACGCCGAACAGGTTCTCGACCACTCGGCGGGGCAGAGGGTTGGTCGCCACGATGCGCTCGGCGGCTTCCTGCAGGAAGGCGTTGTCGGCCAGGACCAACCGCTTCCCGCACGCCACGAGAAAGTCGATGATCTCCTCGGTCTTCACTTCCAGCAGCGGCGGGAGCTCAGAGCGAGGCGTGACCACCTCGTCGAGGTTGATCTCGGGAGTGGCGAACTCGACGCCGAGGTCGCGCGATTTGTAGTGAACGGCGCCTCCGGTCACCGCACGGCCGCGGACGAAGTGATCGACGCGGATCACATCGTCACGACCCGTGGGCCTCCCGGCGACGTCAAGGGTCGTCACGACAGTCCTCTCACGTAGGCGTCCACGGTCCCGGCGCAGCCGATCTTGTCGTCTCCCTCGAGGTCGGCGTACCGCACTATGTCATCGCGGATGCTGGGGCCACCACTGCCGCAGGCGCACGGGCTGAGATCTAGTGAGACCTTGTCGCCCGTGATCACCCCACCCCAGCGGCCGTCCAGGGCTAGGTCGAAGAAAGCGGCTCGCCCCTCGACCTCACCTTCGGGGTGGGGCAGCAGCGCGGCCCCGTCCTCGTCGAGGATGAAGGGGACAACCCACGGGGGAACGTGGTAGCGGCCCCCTTTCTGGCAGCGGGGCATGCCGGAGTTCAACTCCTGCATGCTGTAGTTCTGGAACTTCCGGTTTTCCGCGATGTTGAACGTCTCGTAGACGAACTCCTGATAGTCGGGCGGAAGCTGGGCCCGCTTCAAACCGCCGCCGACGTAGATGCAGTTGTCCGGATGGAAATCCTTGGCGCTGTAGCCCATGCCCCGAACCAGCGTGGCCACGTGGTGCAGCGCGTTCCACATCCCCGAGATGAACAGTTTCTCGGAACGGGCGGCCACCAGCGACTCGGCCGAGATGACATAGGCCTTGGCGAGCGTCTCCTCGCGTTCCTTGGCCGTCGCCTCGAAGTCGCCGATCTGTTCGGGTCGGGCGGTGCCGTCGGCCATCGCCTTGCGCAGAACCACCATCTTGGTCAGGGCGCCGACCGTGATAGGGGGGACCGGTAGCCTGAACGGCTCGAAACGGGGATCAGCGAAAGCGGCCACTTGCGCCTTGCGGATAGTGACGTTCTTCGGCACGTCGGCGGTCGGCGCCACCCCGAACATGCGGCGGTCCCGCTCCGGCTTGACGCTCGAACCCCAGGAGAAGACGCCGACCGTATCGAGGCGGGACCAGTCCATGTCCTTCTCGGACGCGATCAGCATGGCTGACTTGCCGGTTGTGCCGCTGGAACACGAAACGTAATTCCCCTCCTCTGCCAGACGGTCGATCCACATGTCGATGTCGTCAATGTCAGACGTCTCGATGGCAGCAATCGGGTACGGGGATATGGTGCCGAGCCACTTGCCGAGGCGATCCCACTTCTGTTCGGTCAGGAAGCTCGCGGGGTAGCTCTTGTAGGCGGTGTGGGGGAAGAGCAGCGGCACCATGTCGTCCTTCGACCGGATCTCTCCTGTGCCGGCTTCCTTGGCCCGGAAGGCCAAGAGCTTGATCCGCCCCTTCCTTTCCTGGAACCGCTCGTTCATCGCCTCCACATGAGCGTCGCGAAGATCGGAGTAGGGAATGGCGAAGCGCTCCTCCGCATTGACCAGACTCGTCAAGCGTTCGACCACCCCACCCACCACGCGTTCTCCCTTGCTCGCACGAGGTGACTTTATTATACTGATCGGTATGCTTTTGTCAACGGGGCCCACGTGAGTATCCGGCTGCGACTGCTCGGCCGCTCAGGCCTCCGCGTGAGCGAGCTGTGCTTGGGCACGATGACCTTCGGCACCGAGTGGGGCTTCGGAGCCGAGGAGCGCGAAGCCCGCCAGATCTACGCCGCCTACCGGGAGGCCGGCGGGAACTTCGTCGACACCGCCAACAACTACAACCAGGGCACCAGCGAGACGATTCTCGGCCGGCTGGTGGCGGCCGAGCGGGACGCCATCGTTCTGGCCACCAAGTTCACCTTTCCTTTCCCGACGGCCGGTGCCAACCCGAACTCCAGCGGGAGCCACCGTAAAAGCCTGCGTCACAGTGTCGAGGGCAGTCTGCACCGCCTCAACACCGACTACGTGGACCTGCTCTGGGTCCACGCCTGGGACCAGTGCACACCGGTCGAGGAGACCATGCGGGCCCTGGATGACCTGGTGCGCGCCGGGAAGGTCCTGGCCATCGGCGTCAGCAACACTCCGGCCTGGGTCGCGGCCCACGCTCAGGCGGTCGCCGAGATGCGCGGCTGGAGCGCGTACTGCGGGATGCAGGTCGAGTACTCGCTGGCCGAGCGCGCCGCGGACCGAGAACTGCTTCCCATGGCCCGAGCCCTCGGCCTGGCGGCGATGGCGTGGAGCCCGCTTGGCCGGGGTGCCCTGGGTGGCAAGCACGAACCTGCAAAGCTCTCACCCGCTCAGCGCCGGGCGTTGGACGCGGCGACGCCAGTGGCCAAGGAGCTCGGTGTGACGCCGGCTCAGGTGGCGCTGGCGTGGGTGATACGGCAAGGCCTCATGCCCGTGCTGGGGGCCCGAAGGCTCGATCAGATCCGCGACAACCTGGCCGCGGTTGATGTCCGGATCGACGACGCTCAGTTCGCGGCGCTCGAGGACGCCACCCGGGTCGAGCGGGGCTATCCGTACGATTGGCTCGATGAGGGTCATCGCTGGCCCTTGTTCTCCCGCGCCGCCCTCGAGCAGTGACGTTACGCTCGGGTCAGCCGGGCCGCAGGCCTCGCAGGAACAGGCGAATGGCGATCTGGGTGCGGCGCTCCAAATCGGCCGGCTCGCGCACCGTTCCGTAGGAGGCCAGCCGGGCGGGCATGCCGGCGACCATCCCCAGGAAGTGCTCGGCCAGGACCTCCGGGTCGTCGGCGACGATCGCACCCGTGGCGGCGTGCCGGTGCAGGATATCGGCGACCAGCTTCTGGCGGGGCCACAAGGCGATGGCATGGTCGTGGGCGATTTCGGGAAAACGGGCGGCCTGCGCGACAGCAATCCGTCCGAGCTGGATCATCGAGGGATCCAGGGCCCGGTGGAGGGCGGCGTGGGCAATCACCGTCAACGACCCTTCGAGGTCGCCGAGGTCAGGCAGATCCGGCTCGGGCACGGGCCAGTCACTTCGCTTCGTCGCCCACTCCAGGACCGAAAGGAACAGCTCTTCCTTGCTGGCGAAACGGCCGTAGAGGGACATCTTTGTGGTGTGGGCCTCCCGGGCTATGGCGTCCATGGACGTACCCTCGTAACCGTGTTCGAGGAACAGGCGCAGGGCGCATTCGCGCACGGTCTGGTCCAGCTCGGCGGCTTGCTCGAGGGTTGGCCGCCCGGTGCGACGCGGCCTCGGGGCGGTCCGGGATCGCGCCGGTGCTGGCATCCCGACCAGTGTGCCAGATCGACTGGCAACATATATACCATCGAGTCTAGTTAGACCGGGAGGATCGTTGCTCAAGGTGATGTTGCTGTTGAAGCGCCATCCGTCGCTGTCAATGGCGGAGTTCATGGAACGCTACGAGTCGGTACACGTCCCGGCCGTCCTGAAGAACGCCACCAAACTGCGCGGGTATGAGCGCCATTATCTCCACCCGGGGCGCCACGTCATATTCGGCGACGAGGTGGCTGAGCCGGAGTACGACGTGCTGACGGAGCTCTGGTACGACGACATGGCCGCGTTCGACGAGCAACAGGACTGGCTGCGCAGCCACCCTGACCGCGTCGCGGCGGTGATCGAGGACGAGCAGTCCCTCTTCGATCGGAGCAAGAGCCGGCTGGCCTTCCTCGACGACCGGGTATCCGAACTGGGCAACCAACCTCGAGACGTGAACGGGACACAGCGCCTGAAGGACAAGGATGAGATCGTCGACCTGGTGCACCGCTACTCGTACTGCGTCGATCGCCGCCTCTACGACGACCTCGCCGACCTCTTCGCTGAAGACTGCGTGGTGGACTACGGGCCGGGGTTTGGGCCGGCGGTCCACGGCCGCGTCGCCTTCCGCGGCATGTTCGGCGCCGGGAGGGGCTTCCCCGCCACCAGCCACCACAACGCCAACGTCCTCGTGACCTTCGAGAGCGCCGACCGTGCCACTGTCAGCACTTCGCTCTACGCCTGGCACCGGAGGGAGGACGGGAGCACACCGCGTGTGTGGGGCGGCTACGACGATGTGGTCGTGCGGACATCCAGCGGTTGGCGTTTCGCCGAACGCCGGATGCGAGTCGCCGGCAGCGAAGATTGGGAATTCGAGTGGTATCCGCTGGCGTGAGGGTGACAGGTCAGGTACCCGTGGGACGGCTCGAAGGCAAAGTCGCGGTGATAACGGGTGCGGGCTCCGGCATGGGGAGGGCGTCGGCCGTTCTCTTCGCGAAGGAAGGGGCCAGGGTGGTCTGCGCCGACCGGAGCGGCCAGGAGGAGGAAGTCGCCAGGGACATTGGCGCCGCCGCCATCGCTGTGCATGTGGACGTCGCAATCGAAGCCGACATTCAGCACATGATCGCCACCGCCGAGGAAGAGTTTGGCCAGCTGGACGTGCTGTACAACAACGCCGGTTTCGGCGGTCCGATGAGTCCCCTTCACGAGCAGACTCTCGAGACGTGGGAGCGGGTGCACGACACCAATCTGAAGGCCGTCTTCTTCGGTATGAAGTACGGCATACAGGCCATGCTGAGAAACGGGGGCGGTTCCATCGTGAGCACGGCGTCGGCTGCTGGTCTGGTGGGGATGAAGGGTCACTCCGTCTACGGGGCGGCCAAAGCCGGCGTCATCCAGTTGACCAAGGCCGCCGCTCTCGACTACGCCGACCAGAACATCCGGGTCAACGCCATCTGCCCCGGCATGTTCTGGACCGGACTGGTCAGGGGGGCCAGGGACACCGGCACTGTCGGGCAGGCGCCGCCGGCCGGCGCCTATCCGCCGCCGAGTGGGGTGCCTATGAACCGCTGGGGTATGGCGTCGGAGGTGGCGGCCGCCGCCCTGTTCTTGGCCAGCGACGAGGCCTCGTTCGTCACAGGCGTGGCTTTGCCAGTCGACGGGGGCCTCGTCTGCCCCTAATACGGCACCTGCACCGAATGGCCGAGGGAGTACTTTTGGGCGTCCGTCAAGTCTCCCGGCTCAACGTTGCGTTCATGTCGACCGCCCAGCGGGTGTTCTCCTCGGTCACTATCTGGTCGAAGCGCTCGGCGAGGGTCAGGTCGGGGTCTGGATCATTGGAGTATCGCCCGGCGCGGTTGTGGTACAGGCGCTGTTCGCGGTCCAAGGTGTTCCATGCCGCCCGGTAGGCGATGTACCGGTCGTGGTAGCGGAACACCTGTTGGACGCCTTCGATGGCGACGATGGAGCTGCCCACGATGGCGGTGGCCAACGCTTGAGCGCTGCTCGTGGTGAGCACAGGTATGGCGGCCGCCAGGACGATCGCCGCCAATCGGAGGAGTTGGTAGGCCACCTGGTTGGTCTTGGCCCGGTCGTCATACCAACTCAGGGCGCTGGTGAGTCCGCTGACGATCGCGGGCACGGACGGCGAATCGGGGGTGCCTGACGAGGACATGTCTGGAGTATGACCCACGAAGAATCCCCGCGTGCCATGTTTGGTTGCCTAGGGCAAGAAGCCCGCGAAGTGAGCCAGCTGTACCTGGTTGGCGGCGTAGCGACCGATTCGGATGAGCTGTTCCATGTCCGAGAGGTTGGCCGCATCCAGGCGGCCCACCTTCTTGGCGTTGATGTCACTGAGTTCAGGGACCTGGGCCAGATCCTTCGACCCGATGGCCACGTTGTATCGCACATAGCTGAACAGCGGGGAGTGAGGCTGAATGGCGTTAACCGATTCGTCGTTGAACTCGCTGTCGATACGAGGTGCATGTCGGGTGTCGCCCAGCACCTGACACAATCGGTCGTTTTCCGTTGAGCTGCCGTTCATGATCACCCGGATCAAGGTCCGGGCCTGAAACATCAGACCCAGCTTCTTGACGTCGGTGCTGCTCGCCGTGATCGAGGAGCCGGTTCCGACCGACACGACCAGGAGCTCGTCGGGTCCGGTGGGCCAGTCCAGGGTGTAACGGGGAGAGGTGGCGAGCTCCACCAGGAGAGGAGCCGGATTGTTGAACGGGGTCACTCCACCGTCCTCGAACAAGGCGGGAGGGCCCGACGGGCCCAGTCTGATCTGTTCGGGAGGAAAGAACACCGGCGCCGCGGTGGATCCGCGAAGGATCTGCCAGAGCGGGAAATCGAGGTTGCAGTCGCCCCGGGCGCGGTCGTTGTAGCGAGCCGTGCTTACGTTCGTTATCGGCCATATTGAATCCGTATCGGTACGGTGGGTGACGATGGCCAACAGCGACTGCAAGGACGGGTCGCCGAGCGTGGTGTCGGTCCCAAAGAAATCCTTCAAACCGGCAGTTATTCCTCCCGCCTTATAGAAAGATCGCAGGCGCCCGGGAAGCCATCGCTTGGTGAAGATGCGGCGACCGAGGCTCCGATACAGATTCTCTACATCGTCGACAGAGCTCCCGCAGGCCAGACAGGCGGCGATCATGGCACCGGTGCTGGTCCCGGCAAAGTAATCAAAGGTCGAGCACAGCCTGTATTGCTTGTCCCCGTTGCCGATCAGCTCCGCCATGCGGCGCAGGAACTGCAGCGAGATCAAACCCCGCATGCCCCCGCCATCGAGGGCTAGCAGACGCTTGGGGCCGTCGTCTCGCGCTTCTCGCAGGGTTGACCGGGCCTGGTCGTAGCGGAAGGCTCTCGACGGGTCTATACGGGTCACGGCCAACCCTCGCTCGGTTGCCTGTTCGGCGAAGTCTGCCGTACCGCCCTCCCGTGGCTCCTGACCGCTGTCAACCACGAGCACCAAGGCATCGTTGCCGGCGGCGGCCATGGCCCGGTCGAGTGTCCACCGGTTGTTCCTCGTGTAGAGATTCTCCCCGGCGGAGGCGGGGCCGATCTCATCGGCCTGGACGAGCACTCTCGATCGGGCCAGCACAGACTGAAATCGATCGGACCAGTCAGTGCCCGGTAGGATTACAGACGATTGGATGAACTGCTCGACCGGCTTTGCCAGCAGTACCTCGACCTCAGCCCCTTTTGCCAAGGCAGCCTCTGCCACCATCAGATCGCTACCGCGCGCTCCCTGCGACAACACCAGGTCCCCGCTGCCGATCTGCCAGCGGTCGAGCTGTGCCATGATCGCCGCCCCAACCCGCGGTTCCGCTGATTCGGGAAACCGGGGCGCAGCCGCGCCTGGGGCATCCGCCATGTGACCGCTGGCTGCCAGCACTCGCTTTGCGGCCCTCATCACCGGGCGAGCATAAGCCGTGCCGACTGGCGGCGGCGTTGCCCGAGAGACTCAGGGGCCACCTGCGTCTGGTATTTCGGACAATCTTGTGGAGACCAGCTATTGCGGCAGGGGAGTGTAGGTATACAATTCGCGCCAGGTCAGCAGGGGTTGGTCAGCAGGAGCTGGTTCTGCGAAAGGCGCTCAGCGGTGTCTACACGTCTTAGCTTGCCCGCGGTCTCGTTCTGGCGAGCAACGACTGCTGACGTGTGTTCGCCTGCCGTGGACCTCGCTCCGGCGACCGTCGCCTCGGTTGCGATGGACGAACCGTGACCGGACGAGTCGATGCTCCTGTCGTTGCTGAGCAAACCGCTCGGAGCCTGATTCACAACATCTGGAGCATCTATCGTCGGGGCTTCGTACCGATCGTGCTCACCTACGTCGTGCCGGTCTTCCCCGTGCTCGCGGTAGTCTTCCTCACTCCCCAGGGCTCCTGGCAGGCCATCCTGATTTACTTCCTATTCGCCCTGATGTATGTGGCCCTCGGCGCGCTGACCATCACGGTCGGGGACATCTGTCTCGGCAATGCTCCGAACGTAGGGCGATCGTTCTCTCAGGTGCTGCGCCAGCGCCTCTGGTTGAAGCTGATCGGGCTCGGTCTGCTGATTACCCTTTTGCCGTTCTTGGGCCTTGTGATCGTCTTCGTGGGATACATCTGGGTGTTCGTTCGCCTCATTATCAGCCCGCCAATCCTGGTCCTCGAAGGGAGGTCGGTCCTCGGCTCGATACGGCGCAGTTGGCAGCTCACGCGGGGTCAATTCTGGCGCCTCTTCGGCCTGTTCCTGCTGGTGCTCCTGTGGGCGTTCATCATTTCGTTGATTCCCACCGTCCTGGCGTCATTGCTATCCGGTGTGAGCTACAACTCGGGTGTCGCGTTGTTCTATCTGCTGATCGTCGGGTGGTACGGGCCGGTGCTCGGCATAGCAGGGGTACTGCTTTACTACGATCAGCGCGTGCGCCGCGAGGGTTACGATGCTGATGCTCTTACGGAGGACATGATGAGATGAGCGCCGTGTTCGTCAGCTACCGGCGCTCCGATGCGGAGGGCTGGGCCGGGAGACTCGGCGCAGATCTGTCCGAAGCCTTCGGGGAGGCGGCACGCTTCTACGACCTGAGGTCCATCCCGCCTGGTGTCGATTTCATGGTGGAGCTCGAGCGCGCCCTCGCACAGGCGGCCGTCGCGTTGGTGCTGATAGGTCCGGGCTGGCTCGACGCCAGGAACGCCGCCGGTGAGCGTCGCTTGGAGTTCCCAGACGACGTGGTAAGGCTCGAGATTTCCAACGTGTTGGAGCGCACCATCCCGGTGATCCCCGTGCTGCTCGGCGGGGCACGCATGCCCCAGAGCGCCGATCTGCCGGAGGGCTTGCGTCCGCTGTGCCGGCGCCAGGCTGTCGAGCTGAGCGACTCGCGGTGGGAGTACGACCGTGATGCTCTCTTCGACGCCCTGGAGGCGCAAGCCGGGCTTCGTCGTGCTCACTCCCCGGTCGGTGGCGTGAGTGTGGGTAGCGGCTTGAATGTCAGCGATGCCGAGATCGGGAACGTCACAGGGGTGCGCGGTGAGCCTTCCGCCAGCGGCGTCCCCGGCGACGTTGAGGTGCTGCGCGATGCCAACCTCGAGAAGGTGAAGCTGGGCGATATCACCGGCGTTGATCTGAGTTCAGGCACGTCGAGCCGTGAGTGATGTAGCTACGACGCAGCTCAACCGCGTCGAGCAGCGGCGCCTGGCGGAATTCGTCGATCGAACAGCCGAAATGGAGATGTTCCGAGCCATGCTCGACACCGGCGAACCTTCGCCGGATACAGATCAGGTCCCGGAGCCGATCGCACAGGTCATGGTCGTCTACGCCGCGGAGCTCGGCATGGGCGCCACCTCACTCAGGTTGCGCATGACGCACGAGTGCTCTCTCCGCAAGCTGCGCAAGGCCGAGGTGGTTTGGACCTCCACCTTCGTGTACGACTACATGGCTGTGCTGCGCAAGCTGCGCGACGACCTCGGAGCCGAGCACTTTGGCAGCTTCACCGACCTGATCAATTACTACACCGACCCCACCTACCAGCCCGCAGGCGACTTACACGTGGATATCAACGTCAACGTACAGGGGTCCGTCCAGGTCGCCGGTGGAGCCCAGATCAGCGGCAGCAACGTCGGTGACGTTGCCGGCGTGGTATTGCGCGACAACATGATTACGGTCCAGCGGCAAGATATAGCAGTGCCCGACGACGTGCGGCGTCAACAGCTCACGCAGCGGTTTCTCGATGGCCTGCGAGACCTCTCGAGCCGCGGAGAATGTATCGTGCTGTTCTTCGACGCCGGCGAAGGAATAGCGGAATACACGAGAAATTGGATGTGGGAGCAGCTGCTCCCACCCGTGCGTGACAGCTTGCCCAACGTGCCGCGCTGTGCTGTGCGGGATGGAGAGGCAGCCGGAAGACCGCGACTGGGGCGACCCTTTCCTCGCCTACGCCGAGCTCAAGCCACTCGGGGTTGAGGACATCGCAGCCTACATCGCCAAGCGGCCCGCCGGTCAGGGTAAGGACGACAAAGCTCTGCACGATCTGGCTGGGGTGCTCCTGGTCGCCAGCAACGGGAAGCCCGCGATAGTTGCAGCATTGGTCGACCAGTTCGAGAAGTTACCCTCTTCAGGCTCGTGACGGACCAGCCCTCCGACGGGCTCGCCGCCTTCCAGGAACTGCTCACCGGCGAGGGAGCGCCCGGGAACCCGAACCGCTGGGTGACACTGACCGACGCACTGGTAGGCCCCGAGCTGGGTCCGGTGCTCCGGCGCTGCGCCGTGCCACACGAGTTCGATCTGCGGCTGCTCGGGCACATCGGCGGTTTCGGCCCAGCTGAAGCCGAGCAGCACTTCCGGGAATTCTCCGAGCTGTCGTCGATGCAGTTCAACGGCAACGCGCTCGGTGTCCACGAGGTTTGGCGCAGGCCCCTATGGAAATGGTGGCTGCGCGACGAACAGCGCCAGGAGTTCGTCACTCTCAGTGAGTCGCTGTTTGAGTGGTTTGGCGCCATGGCTGCTGGCTCGGAGATCGACGAACGGCGCCAGATGTTCCACCTGGTTGGCTGCCGGCAGGAAGATGGCATGCGAATGTTCGAGGGCCTATGCCGAAGGGCGCGTACGCGGCACAAGTTCTCGGAATGCAGCCTGCTGATCCGACTCGTGAACGAATACCTGCCGGTGCTGCCGGCACGCGAGCGCGCCGTGATTACCTACCACGACGGGAAGCTCGCCTCCGATATGCGGGACTGGGACCGGGCCATCGAGCTATTCGACAGCGTGGTCAAGGAGCCGGAGGCTGAAACTGACCTTCAGGTTTACGCCCTCATTCGGGAGGGGCACGCGCTGCGGTCGCTGGGTCGGACCGAAGAAGCGCTGCGCCTGCTCGAGCAGGCACGCGACCGGAGCAGCGATGCGGCGAGCGCCAAGCAAGCCTTCCGGGCTCTCTACGAGCTCGGCGAGGTCTACCGCAACCTGGGCCAGGTTGACCTGGCCGATCGCACGCTGCGCGCCGCCCTCGAGCGGGCCTCGACGGCCGGGGAAGATGCCGATGTCGCGGGCGTTCTGAATAGCCTTGGCACCGTGCAGCTCAGGCTCCGCGATACCAAGGGCGCCGTCGAGTCTTTTCAGGCCAGCCTCGAGGAGCTCGAGCGCCGCGGCGACGTGATGCGTCCGGGCGCCGTGCTGAACAACCTGGCGCTGGCACAGATCGAGAAGCTCGATTGGGCCGGTGCGGAGGCTTCTCTTTCAAAGAGCCTTGAATACCAGCGGGCCGCCGGTGACAAGGTGGGGGAAGCCACCGCGCTCCTCAACCTCAGCCGGGCCCAATCGGGACAGGACGAACTCGCACTCGCCACCGCGTCCGCCGAGGAAGCGGCAGCCTTATTCGAATCCGCCGAAGACGGCCGCGGCCAGGCTCGCGCCCTGCTGGCGCAGGCACGGTTGGCCAAGCGCGAGAAGCAGGTCGAAACGGCGCGCCGCCTTTTCGACCGGGCCATGGAGCTGGCGGCCGCGGCCGGTGATGACACCACCGCGGCCCGGGCACGCGACGAGCGTCGCCGCCTCTAGCATCTCAGGCCGGCACGCTCTCGCGGGATGTTCAATGGTGGCAGACGACCCACTAAGGTGCCTCCGGAATCCGCCTTTGCGTACCTGCTTGGCGGGCTCGCAAACTCCTAACGAGACTCGAGCGTCAACGGAGAACTCGTTGTAAAACCTCGTCCACCAAGCCGGGGATCGCCGGACCACCGAACGAGATGGTCGCCGCCGGCTCCGGGTGGCTGCGCAGCCCCAACCAACCGGGGCCCATCACGAGCTCGGCACCCGTCAAGGCTGCCGCATCGTCCGCTCCTACCAGCCTGGCCGCCACGTGCCCGGTTACCGCGATATCGGAGTCTCCGATCGACTCCACCGTGACGGAGAAGACCTCCAGTGACTCCGGCAGCTTGATGTCGTTGGCGCTGCGAGCCATTTGGGCCACGGCCTGAGCCGCCGGCCGTCCCTCCTCGGATTCCACTCGGGTCACGTGGACGACCCGAAGCGGCCGATGGGACTCTCGTGCGTACCTGGCGGCGGCCCGGAGCCAGGCGCCGTGAACCTTGACGTGGTGGGTCGTCGGCGCTTGGGCGGCCAGCAGGCGAACCCAGCTGGCACTGCCGCCGGCATCTTCCGCGACCGGGATTCCCGACACCACGATCAAGGCGTCCACCGGCCCGCTGGCATCGGCGGCCTCCTGAAGACGGGCGAAGGTGGCCTCAAAGCCTGGGTCGAAGTCGCCTCGCGATCTGCTGCCTGGATTGCTGCTGCCGGGATCTCTGGCCCCCGACCCGACCGCCCGCATACCCCAGGTCGACAGGGCGTGCACGATGGCGGAAGCGTGGGCGGCTTCATCTGAGACCACCAGACAGGTACGCGTCGTCGCAGTGGTTGACGGGGCCCTGGGCGGACCGGAGAACACGTCGCCGAAGCGGGGGTTCGATCCGCCGCCACTTCGCTGCTGGGTCTCGGCTGGAGAGAGGACCACGGGCATGACCGTGCCCAGGACCCGCTCGGTGTCGCTCACCCCACCGGTCCGTACCGCCTCGATGAGACGGGGCGGGGAGATCACCGACATCTCGGATCCGGCCGAGAAGATCACCTGCCCCCGGCACCACTCGACCTGCTCGCTAGCGAGGTAGGCGGCCGCCGGCGCCATGTCATCGGGCTGCGGCATGGCGGAGAGGTCGAGACCACGAGGGTTGGCCCCCCCGGCGACGAGAGAAGAGCGAACCATCCGGGTGGCGGCGATCGGCGACAGGGCATTGACGCTGATGCCAGCCGGCAGCAGAGGGCCGAGCTGCCAGGTCAGGGCGGCGACCGCACGCTTGGCGGCGCCGTAGACCATGGCGTCTCCCGCGGTCCGGGCCAGCCCCACACCGGATGTGACCCCTACTACTCGCCCGTATCCGGCCTCGACCATCATCGGAAGGGCGGCGCCGAGAACATTCAGGTAGCCGTCGAAATGAACCGCGAGCACCGATGACCAGTCGTCCTCGATGGTGTCAGGGAGTTTGCGGGAGCGCACGATGCCGGCCGTGTTCACGACGATGTCAAGGGATCCGTAGCGGTCCCGAACCTGCTCGAACAGGGAGCGGACCTCATCCCGGTGTGTCACAGAGACCGTCGACGATTCGGCGGTGAGTCCTTCGCCGTTGATCCGGTCTGCGGTCGCCGCCGCCGTCGGCTCCCCGAGAGGATCGCCCTCGACACCGACCCCGGGATCAACGACGACCACACGGGCGCCTCGACGGGCCAGCTCCAGCGACACCGCCGATCCGATGCCGCCACCTCCGCCGGTGACCACGGCGACTCGACTGTCAAGGGGCTTGTCCACGTCGGCTGGCCACGGTAGCGCCTTCTTGCCGAGGTCCTGCAAACCGCGCGGAGTCGTCCCCGGGGCGGGTGGCTCAGGGTTCGTGCCGTTAGAGCACACTGGGCCGTCACCCACCGTGGCAAGTCACGCCACCTTGGGTGGTGCCTTACGCACCGGTGGCGCCGCACGCCGAAGTGAGCCTGAACGTGGGTCCCAAAAGTGCCTTCTAGGACTACTTTCACCGCTCTGCGCAGTACAAGTGGTCCCAGAAGAGGATTCCGGCTCCAGACGACATATGCGGCGCCGAACGACGCCCCGGAGACGAGTCCCTGACGACCGAACAATCCATGACGGAACCCCGGGCTAAAGCCTCGGCGTCCGTCCTGTCCCGAGGGTGCCTGTCATTCGGGAAACGGGGTCCGCCTGCTACTCTCCGCGCCGAGCATGGCTGAGACGCGCTGGGAGGCAGCTTCACCTGGGGGGGTAGCGGATTCGCCGGAGGTGGATGCTCCGATAGAGCTGACGCCGCTGTCCCGATTGGTCGCAATTGCTCGATCACCGTCGTTCCCAATGGTGACGATGGTTGTCGCAGTTGTCATTGCGCATCTGCCGTACCTTCTCGGCGTCTTCGATCCCAACCCCATGAAGATCTACTCGGGCCTGACAACCGGATCCCAGGTCGGTGTGGTGCCGGGCTACGACACCATCGATCCCAATACTGGATTCACGTCTCAGACGTTCTCGCATCTGGCCGCATTCGACTGGCTGCACGGCATAGTGCCGTGGTGGAACCCGACCGAAGGCCTCGGCTCACCCCTGGCCGGGACGATGAAGGGCATGGCGTTATTTCTGCCCTTCGTCCTGCTCATGCATTTCGTCGACGGCCAGATCGCCTTGTACCTGGCCTTCGACCTCATTGCCGCCCTGGCGACCTACCTTCTCCTACGCCGGCTGGGGATCAGCAGGTGGGTCAGTGCGGCGGCGGGAGTGGTCTTCGGCCTCAACGGCACCATGGCCTGGAACCGGTACGCGGCGGCCGACCCGGTGTGCTTCCTCCCCCTCGCCGTCCTGGGGCTCGAGCTGATCCGCGATGGCGTTCGCAGTTCCCGGCCCACGCGCTGGTGGGTCGCCGCTCTGGCCATCGCCATGTCGATCTACGCCGGCTTCCCGGAAACCGCCTACCTCGATGGATTGGTGATTGTGGTGTGGGGCCTGGCTCGCCTGTCCGGCCTGAATGCCCAGCAGGCGCGCAAGTACCTATTTTTTCTCGGCACCTCCTGCGTCGTCGGCCTGATGGTCGCCGCCCCGGTCCTCACGGCCTTGCTGGATTACCTGCCCCACTCCTTCGTAGCCGGCCACAACGGGGCTTACGCCCACGCCGCGGTGCCGCGGCTCGGTCTGGCCAACCTCATGTTCCCCTACATATATGGGCCGATCTTCGGCTTCACGACCGCCGCGCATGGAGGGGTGGCCCTCAACCGTTTCTGGTCGAACGTCGGCGGTTACACGACCGCAGCCACAGTCGTCCTGGCTCTCGTCGGGCTGGCCGGCCGGCGCTACCGCCTGCTCGGGTGGTGCCTGGCCGCCACCGTGGTTCTGTGCATAGGCCGCACGTTTGGCATTCCCCCGTTCCAGAGACTGTTCAACCTGCTCCCAGGCATGACGCACGTCGCCGCCTACCGGTATTCGTCTGCAGCCTTCGAATTCTGCCTGATCGTGCTGGCCGCTTTTGGCATGGAGGCGCTCCTCGGGAGGGAGCTCAGCTGGCGGAAGATCGGGCTGGCATTCTCGGTGGCCTTCTTGTTGGCGGTGGGCGCCTATCTGGTGGGCCGTTCTGAGCTCGACGGTCTCGGTGCTGTTCCTCAAGCCAAGGTGTGGGCCGACGCCTCGCTCCTGTGGGGCTTCGGCACCTTGGTTCTGCTTCTCATCGCGGTGATCACCCCTTGGCAGCTCGCCGGGCGCATCGTCCTCGTCGCGTTGTTGCCGCTGGAGGCGATCGCCATGTTCATGACCCCCGAGCTCAGCACGCTGCGGGGCGGCACGGTCGACCTATCGGTGGTGTCGTTCCTTCAGCGGAACACCGGCCTCGAACGGGTGTACACGCTTGGCCCGCTCCAGCCCAACTACGGCTCATATTTCGGCATTAACTCCCTGAACGTCAACGACCTTCCCGTCCCCAAGACCTACAAGCGGGTGGTCGAGACAGAGCTGGATCCCAATGGCAACGCGCTCGGTGTTTTCGGGCAACAAGATGGTCAATCCCCACGGCTTGACACCGGCGCAGGCCCTGGCTCTATATCTCCCGGCTTACGAACGGTTGGGGGTCAAATACGTCATCGTGCACAGCCAAGACCCTGATCCCGTAGGGAATCCGCCATTGCGGCTGGTGTACCACGACGCCGTGGCGAACGTCTACGCCCTACCCCATCCTCGGGCTTTCTATTCCGACGCGGCTGGCCAGTGCACGTTCGGGCCCATGACCTACAGCCAGGTTCTGGTGAATTGCCGCGCCCCCTCTGTCCTCACCCGCAACGAGCTGCAGATGCCGGGCTGGGCCGCTCGGGTTGACGGTCGATCCGTCCCCGTACGCGCCGACTCGGACGGTGTCCAGACTGTGCCCGTCCCCGCCGGGCAGTCCACGGTCCAGTTCAGCTTTGCACCGCCGCACACCTCCACTGCATTTGTACTCGCCATGCTGGGCTTGGCTCTTTGCCTCGGGTCGGCGTTGGCCGGTCCGGTGCGTAAACGCATCAGCGGGCGACGCCAGCCGTCCGGCCCCTAGCTCGTCGGTTGGCTCGTTAGCGCAGCCACGATTACGGTGTGATCCCACTGTTGTCCTTACGACCTCAGGAGGCCCTCACTGGCCTGGGACTTCGAAACCGAACCGGAGTTTGCCGAGAAGCTGACCTGGATGCGCGCCTTCATCGATGATGAGCTCATCCCACTCGAGCCCATCTATGACGAGCTGCCCGCCGGCGAGTGGCAGGCGGTCAAGCGGCACCTTCAGGACCAGGTTCGGGCTCAGGGGCTCTGGGGCGCCTTCCTCGATCCCAAGCTCGGGGGCAGCGGGTTCGGTCAGCTCAAGCTGGCCCTGATGTCGGAGGTCATCGGCCGCTGCATGATGTCGATGAACATCTTCGGCGTCCAGGCCCCAGACAGCGGCAACATGGAGCTGCTCGCCCACGGAGCCACCGACGAGCAGAAGGAACGCTGGCTCTGGCCCAACCTGCGGGGGGAGATATCGAGCGCCTTCGCCCTCACCGAGCCGTTCCACGCCGGTGCCGATCCCACCGTGATCGGCACCACCGCGGTCAAAGACGGCAACGAGTGGGTCATCAACGGGCACAAGTGGTTCATCACCAACGCCTCCGTCGCCAACATCGTCCTCGTCTTCGCCGAGACCAATCCCGAGGGCCGGCCCCACCGCCACGCCTCCATATTCATCGTTCCGGCCGGAACGGCCGGCATGGACATCCTTCGGGACATCGGGACCATGGCCCATCCCGACGCCGAGTACGGGCGCCTCGGCAACCACGCCGAGATCGTCTTCAGCGACTGCCGCATCCCGGAAGACCACCTGATCGGCAACCAGGGCGACGGCTTCGTCCTGGCCCAGCAGCGCCTTGGCGGCGGGCGGATACACCACTCCATGCGATGGCTGGGCCAGGCCCAGCGCTCGCTCGACATCATGTGCGAACGGGCCGTCTCCCGTACTTCCCACGGGAAGCTGCTCGCCCAGCACCAGATGATCCAAGACTATGTGGCCCTGTCCCACATGGAGATCCAGGCCGCCCGCCTGCTCACCTTTCACACCGCCTGGAAGATGGACCGGTACGGGGCGGCTGCGATCCGCGCCGATCTGGGCATGATCAAGGCCCACGTCTCCAAGGTGGTCCTGGCCGTGCTGGATCGCACCATCCAGGTGTGCGGGGCCCTGGGCTACTCGAGCGACCTTCCCGTCGAGGCCTGGTACCGAACGACCCGGTTCGGACCCATCGGAGACGGCCCCGACGAGCTGCACAAGGCCGTACTGGCCCGCACCATTCTCAAGGGTTACAAGCCGGTCGACGGCTGGCCCAGCGAGCACATTCCCAGCCGGCGCCCCGCCGCCGAAGCCAAGTGGGCCGAGCTCAGGGCGGCGGCCGGGATCCCGAGATGAGCAGATGAACCGTTGAGTGAATCGGCCCTGGCCTGCTTCCTCGACGACGCTCTCGGGTCGGCGGTCCCCATCGCCGTGACGCCCATGGTGGGCGGCGGTTCGTGTGAGGTCTTCGCGGTGGGCCGCGGCCCCGACCGTTGGGTACTGCGCCGGGCGCCCCGCCACGCCAGCTCCGCCACCGCCCACGACGTGCTCCGGGAGTTCCGCATCCTCGACGCCATCAAGGACCAGCCCGTTCGCATCCCCCGACCGGTACTGTCCTGCGACGACCCTTCCGTCTTCGGCGGATCCTTTTACCTGATGGAACGGGTCGACGGCCTGCCGGTGCGGGCCAGCCTGCCCGGTCCCTGGGCCGGGGCTCCCGGAACCCACGGGCAAGCCCTCGAAGAGTTGATCGACGCCCTGGTGTCGATTCACCTTGTGGATTGGCGCGGGTGCGGCCTCGAGGGTATGGCCCCCCGACCCGACTACCTCGCCCGCCAGACCCGGCGCTGGCTGGACCAGCTCGCTTCCTACGGTGGGCGCGAGCTCCAGGCGGCGGGAGACATCGGGGCCTGGCTGGACCTACACCGGCCGGCCGAGCAGCAACCGGCCCTGTGCCACGGGGACTACAAGTTGGACAATGTCCTGTTCGCGCCCGAGCCGCCCCCTCGCCTCCTGGCCGTCGTCGACTGGGAGATGGCGGCGGTCGGCGATCCGCTCGTAGACCTGGCCTGGGCCCTGATCTTCCATCCGGGTCCGGAAGGGACCATGCCTCTCGGCCGCGGCAGGGAGCCAGCCTTCGCTCTCGAGAGTGTGCCCGACCGCCGGCAGTTGATCGAGCGCTACTCCAAGGCCTCGGGACGCGATACCGCATCGATCGGCTGGTACGACGTCTTCGCCCGATGGAAGCTGGCCATCGTGCTCGAAGGCAGCTACGCCAAGTTCCTGCGGGGCCAGTCGGACAAACCGCTGCACGAGTTCTTCGGCCGCCAGGTCGATCTTTTGTTGGCAAGCGCACTTGGCATGATCGAAGGGGGAATGTGATGCGAGCCTGGCAGGTCCGCAGAGCCGGCGAGCCCTCCGACGTCCTGCAACTCGTCGAGCTGCCGTCTCCGGATCCGGGCCCGGGTCAGCTCCGGATTCGGGTCACCGCCGCTGGTATCGGGTTGCCGGACGTTCTCATGTGCCGGCACACCTATCCCTTGACCCCCAAGTCGGCTTTTACCCCAGGCCAGGAGGCCACCGGAGTGATCACCGCGGTGGGGTCCGGCGTGGATCGGGAGGTCGGTTCGACGGTGATGTCGGTCACCAGCTTCACGGACGGTCATGGGTCCTTCGCCGAGGAATGCCTGGTCCCTTCCGGCTCAGCCTTCGCCGTCCCCGAGGGGTTGAGCGATGCGCAGGCGGCCGGCTTCTGGATTCCCCATATGACCGGTTGGATCGGACTGGTCGACCGGGGCCGGCTGGCGGAAGGCGAGTGGCTGGCGGTCCTCGGGGCCGCCGGCGGTAGTGGGATCGCCGCCGTGCAACTCGGCCGCGCCCTCGGTACCAGAGTGATCGCGGTGGTGAGCGATGAGGCCCGGGCCGACTTCTGCCGGCGCCTCGGGGCCGACCACACCGTCGTCCTGGGTGAGGTGGACCTGAGCACGCGGTTGCGCCAGCTAACCGATGGTCGGGGCGTAGATGCCGTTTACGACCCTGTCGGCGGCGACGCGGCCGAGCAGGCCTGGTCCGCCCTGGGCCGCCACGGCCGTCTGCTGGCCGTCGGTTTCGCCGGCGGCAGGTGGCCCCGGATAGATACGCACAACCTGGTCGTCAGCAACACCTCGCTGGTCGGAGTGTTCGCCGGCGGCTACGCCCGACACGAGCTCGATTCGATTCACGCCCGGCTGTCGGCTCTCGTGTCGGACGGGCATCTGCGCAACGCCGTGACCGCCGAGGTGCCGTTCGAGGAGCTCCCCGCCGCGGTCCAACGCCTGGCCGACCGTGCCGTCATCGGGAAAATGGTGATGGTGCCATGATTCAGCAGCGCGTGGCGTTCGATCTCGACGCCGAAGAGATCATCACCGCTGCGGTCGAGATCTTTCGCGAGTCCGGACTCGACGCCGTCAGCATGCGCCGGGTTTCCAGCCGCCTCGGGGTTTCGCCGGTGCCTCTGTACAGCCGGGTGGGCAACAAGCGGGCCTTGGTGGAGGCCATTGCCGACCGCCTGCTTCGCGATGTGGCGCCGGCCCCCGACGACGGGGAGGTTTGGCCCGACTACGCCGTCCGCTGGGCCCGGGCCCTGCGGGCCAGGTTGCGCCTGGCCCGCGACAGCCGGCTCATCGTTACGCCGGATCGGGCCGCCTACGTGGAGGCGTCCCGGCCGCTCATCGAAGTGATGAGGCGAGACGGCATGCCGGCCGACGCCGCCGTGCAGGCCTGCCGGTTGGTGATGTGGGCCACGGTCGGTTTCGGCGCAGTCGAGAGCGGAGCGGAGCCGCCGAGACGAAGGCGGGGCCCGACCCGTCCCGGCGGCGATCCGGGCGGGGTGGATCGAGAGGAAATCGGCGCTCTGTTCGATCTCCAGATCCGGTATCTCATCGAAGGAATCCAGGGGGAGCAAAGGAAGGGGCCAGGCACCGGCCAGGTCCGAGGTTCTGGTCGGCGTCCGGCGCTAGGCACGAGAGGACGGCCTTGAGCATTCCCGATCTCAACGCCAGGGGGAAGGTGGTGGTGATCACCGGCGCCAGCAAGGGCCTCGGTCGGGCCATGGCCCTCGGGTTCGCCGAAGCGGGGGCGGATGTCGTCGTATCCAGTCGCAAGCAGCAGGCGTGTGACGAGCTCGCCCAGGAGATCCGGGACATGGGCCGGAAGGCCCTGGCGGTGGCGTGCCATGTCGGCGACTGGGACCAGTGCGAGGCCCTGGTTCAGGCCGCCGTGGCCGAGTTCGGCCGGATCGACGTGCTGGTCAACAACGCCGGCATCGCACCGGTCCCGCCCTCGCTTCTCGGCGTCACCGACGATCTCTTCGACAAGACGGTGGCCGTAAACCTAAAGGGCCCGTTGCGCCTGACCGCCCTGGCGGCCGAGCACATGCCGCCCGGCGGATCGGTGATCAACATCAGCTCCAAGGCCTCGCTTCATCCTTCGCCATCCACCGTCGTGTACGCCGCGGCCAAGGCCGGCCTGAACGCCCTGACCAAGGCGTCAGCCCAGGAGCTCGGCGGGCGGGGTATCCGGGTCAATGCCATCGTGTGCGGGACCTTCCACACCGACAGTTTCCACCAGTCGGCCCCGACCGAAGAGATGCAGACGGCAATGGCATCGCGTATGGCCCTGGGCCGGATCGCTTCGCCCGAGGAGATCGTCGGTACAGCTTTGTACCTGGCCGGCGATGCCTCCTCCTATCTCACCGGTGAGTTGATCGTTCTGGACGGAGGTTGAAATGACCGAAGGCACCGAAGTGGGTCTGATCGGCGAGGGCCGGGTGGCAGTCATCACCGGGGCGGGCAGCGGGATCGGGCGGGCCATGGCCGAGCTGTTCGCGTCGGAGGGGTCGGCGGTCGTCGTCGCCGACCTCGAGGACGTCGCCGCCGGAGCCGTAGCCAAGGGCATCCGGGACAGGGGAGGGGAGGCGGAAGCGTTTGAGGTCGACGTTTCCGACGCCGGGTCGGTCGAGTCTTTGGCCGCGTTCGTCCGCGACCGGTTCGGCGCTGTGGATGTGTTGTGCAACAACGCCGGTGTTTCGACGTTCAACCTGATCCAGGATCAGACCCTCGACGACTGGAAGTGGGTGCTGAACGTCAACCTGTGGGGCGTCATCCATGGAGTGCATAGCTTCCTTCCGATCATGAGCGAGCAGGGACGGCCGGCCCACATCGTGAACACCGCGTCGGTGGCCGGGCTGTTGAGTGGGGTGGCCTTCATCGGGCCCTACTCGGCGACCAAGGTGGCGGTGGTGTCCATATCGGAGACCCTGAGCCAGGAGTTCGCCCTCGCCAGACTGCCGATCGGAGTGAGCGTCCTTTGCCCCAGCGGCACCGAGACCAATGTGATGGAGTCGGAACGGAACCGGCCCGCCACCCTGGGGTCCGAGACGCGGACCGAGGTGGCCGAGTCCGTCCGGTTGTCGATCCGTGAGGGGTTCACCGGGCCGGAGGGACAGCCCCCTTCGCGGGTGGCCCGCCGAGTGCTGGAAGCGGTCCGGGCCGGCGAGTTCTGGATCGTCACCCACCCCTTCGAACGCCCTTTGGTTCAGACTCGGTTCGAGGGGATCATGGCGTCCTACCCGACAGCCGGCTAGCCCTCACGGTCTTGAGAGCACTGACGAAAGGGACGACCACCATGCCCACCACGACCGCAGCCGGAACGAAAGGCGGGCCCGTGACCGACTCTGAATACCGGGCCCTGGCCCTTTTCCGCCGCGCTCTGCGCTCATTCCTGCATTTCTCGGAGGAGGCGGCCAAGTCCGCCGGCCTCACCCCTTCGCAACATCAACTCCTTCTTGCCATCCGCGGGGCCGACACGCCTGATCCCCCCACCATCGGAGAGGTCGCTGACTGGATGAAGCTACGGCACCACTCGACCGTCGAGCTCGTGGACCGGGCCGAGAAGAGAGGGCTCGTCGTGAGAGTTGCGGACCCGGCCGATCACCGCCGCCAGCGACTGGCTCTGACCGAGCTCGGCAGAACGAAGCTCGCCGAGCTCTCGGTATTGCACCGCGAAGAACTCCGCCGCTTCCAGGAGGAAGGCCTGACCCGACTCAGCGCTCTGTGACGACGGGCAGGCTCGAGGAGCCTTAATAACGCTCTCAGCGGCTCATCGGTTCGTTGCGGCGATGCCCACCAGCTTGCTCGCGGGCGGGGACAGAGGCCGGTCGGGCGCCCATACGGCCCGGATGGTCCGGTCCAGCCGCAGCCCAACACAGGGGACAGCGACCAGGTCACCGGAGCGAAGCTCGCTTTGCACCGCCAATGCCGACAGCACCGCCGGACCGGTGCCGGCCATGGCCGCAGCCTTGATGGCGGTGGTCGAGCCGAGCTCCATCAGGGTCGTGGCCTCCAGCTTGTGCTTGGCCAGTTCAGCGATCAGAACGTCACGTGTGCCGGAGCCGAGCTCCCGCATTACCAGCGGGGTGCCGGCCAGCTCGGACGCCGTGACCGGCCGGCGCCGGCGGGCCCATCCGTGGCCTGGGTCCACCACGATCACGAGCTCGTCTTCGCGGACGTCGCGAAGGCGCAGCCCCGGCGGGCGCCGCTCGCCCTCGATGAATCCCAGTTCGACGGCGCCGCCGGCGACCAGCTCGCTCACGCCCACGCTGTTGCCCATCTCGAGGGAGACGCTCACATCCGGGAGGGCGGCCCTAAGTTGCCGCAGCCATCCGGGTACCAGGTACTCGGCCACGGTCATGCTGGCCGCCAGCCGTACATGAGAGAGCCGGTCGCGGCGCAGGGCGGCCGTCCCGGCGAGCAGAGCGCGCATGTCGCTCAATATGGTCCCGGCCCACTCCACCGTCGCCGACCCGGCGGGGGTCAGCACCGATCCGGTTCGGGCCCGGCGCAGGAGCTGTAGGCCCAGCGTCCGCTCCAGCGTTCGTAGTCGCATGCTGGCAGCTGGCTGCGTCACCCCGTGCGCCTCGGCCGCGGCATTGATCGACCCGAGCTGTCCGACCGATACCAGCAGGTCGAGGGCGGCCAGGTCCGGGACCGGCTGGGGGAGAGGCATAAGCCAACCTTATAACCGGATCAGGAGAATCCCGGTTCCGCGGCGACGCCTGGCGGCCGAGACTGGATGTGAAAGGAGACCCCATGACTGCCGTCCTGGCACCCGAGGTAGCCGACCTGGCACCCGAGGTAGAGGCCCTCGACTACCCGGTCACCGAGGCGGCCCGGACAACTGGCGGGCCTGGCTCAACAGCGGTCCGCCTGCGGCGCCTGATG
Source organism: uncultured Acidimicrobiaceae bacterium (assembly GCA_963851245.1). Classification (GTDB taxonomy): domain Bacteria; phylum Actinomycetota; class Acidimicrobiia; order Acidimicrobiales; family Palsa-688; genus CAWKOH01. The sequence continues at coordinate 314,190 of CAWKOH010000004.1, forward strand.
CCGGGGTTGGCGGCGGCGGCCGCGGTGGCCGGGGCCGGAACCCTGTTGGGCCGGAAGGTGCCCGTTGTCGGTGCACCCGTCTTCGCCATAGTCATCGGGATGCTCGTCTCTGCTGTCCGATCGCCCTCCGCCGTGCTTCGCCCCGGCCTGGAGTTCACGGGCAAGCGGGTTCTGCAGGGGTCGATCATGGTGTTGGGCCTGGGCCTGTCGTTCCGTCAGGTTGTGTCGACCGGGAAGGCCTCCATGCCGGTTCTGGTGGGAACCCTGGTGGTGGCTCTGGCGGTGGCGTGGCTGGCCGGGCGGGCTCTCCATCTGCGCCGCGATCTGAACACCCTGATCGGAGTCGGGACAGCGATCTGCGGGGCGTCGGCTATCGCCGCCACCGACGCCGTCATCGGCGCCGACGAGGCCGACGTGAGCTACGCCATCGCCACCATCTTCACCTTTAACGTGGCCGCCGTCCTGGCGTTTCCCAGCATCGGGCACCTCCTCGGACTCTCTCAGCACGCTTTCGGCCTCTGGGCCGGCACGGCCATCAACGACACCTCGTCGGTGGTCGCCGCCTCCACCATCTACGGGCACGCCGCCGGCTCCTACGCCGTGGTGGTGAAGCTGACCCGGAGCCTGGCCATCGTCCCGATCAGCCTCGGGCTGGCCGCCTGGCGCAACCGTCCTGGCACTGTGGCCCCGAAGGGCGCCGCCTCCCTCCGGCCGGCTTCCGGCTTCGAAACCTTTCGCCGGGTGTTTCCCCTCTTCATCCTCGGCTTTGTTGTTGCCGCGGCCCTCAACAGCTTCGGCTTGATCCCGCCGGCCGCTCATCACTACCTGTCCGACACCGCCACCTGGATGATCACGGCCGCTTTGGCCGCCATCGGGCTCTCCACCCGGTTCGGCCATATCCGGCAGGCCGGACCCCGCCCAATCGTGCTCGGCGCCCTCCTCTGGGCGACCGTCGGCGTGACCAGCCTGGCCCTGCAGGCGGTCACCGGCTCCATCTGACAGAGGCTTCGTTACGTGGGTCCCAAAATCCTTTCCGGGACGAGTTGTACCTGTCACAGCAGTACAAGTAGTCCCAATTAGCTCTTCGGGACCCACCTTTGGGGGCACATGTCTTCGGGGACCCGCCCCTTGACGAACCACCCCCTCGTGGACCACGTCCACCTGGCGGCGGTCAGGTCAGTCCTCGATCGTCCGGGGCAGCCCGAACCGAGGCAGGACGGCGTTGTCGAACCTGGTGATGGCGCTGACGCGGTCGCCGGCCAGAGTTATGACGAAGATGCCGAAGGCCCGGGCCAGGTTCGTCACCGGGTCGCGCAGGTATACGGCGAACGCCGGCTGGCCGTTGGCCCGGGTGGGGACGAGGCGGTAGCGGCGGCCTTGCCGAAAGGCGACAGTGGCGAAGAAGCGCCGAGCCAGATCCCTGCCCTGGTATTCGAGCGGCACCGGCGGCATGCGGACCCAGGCATCCTCTGTCATGAGTGCCACGATCCCGTCCACGTCGCTGGCCTCGAACGCCCGAACCAGCCGGCTGACCAGCGCCTGCTCGACGGCCGAGTTGGGCGGGGGTGCGGGCTGCTCTGAATCGGGCACCTCTCTGGCCATAGTGGCGCGGGCCCGCTTCAGCGCGCTGGTTACCGATTGCTCGGTGGTATCGAGCAGCTCGGCGACCTCCCGGGCGGAGTAGTCGAGGACATCGCGCAGAATGAGCGTGGCCCGTTGGCGCGGGGGAAGCAGCTGGAGGGCGGTGACGAAGGCCAGCGAGATGGCCTCGCGGGCCTCATAGCGTTCCTCCGGTCCGGCCGCTCGGTCGGGCAGGCTGCTCAACAGAATGTCGGGGTAGGGCTCGAGCCACACCACTTCGCCGAGCTGGGTTGGTTCTGGTGGCTTCACGTCCGCAGCAAGGTTCATCGGCGGTCGCCGCTTAGCCGAACGAAGCATGTTCAGGCAGCGAGTGGTGGCGATGCGGTAGAGCCAGGTGCGGATGGACGCCCGGGCCTCGAAGCGGGGGAGTCCTTGCCACGCGGCGGTCAGCGTCTCCTGGAGGGCGTCCTCCGCATCGGCTACCGATCCCAGGATGCGGTAGCAGTGGGTGTGCATCTCGCGCCGGTATGGGCTCACGATCGCCTCGAAGGCGGCTTCGTCCCCAGACCGGGCCCGATCGAGCAAGTCGGCGCTCACGCTTCCATCCTCGCATTCACCTCGCCTTTCTCGGCACTGACAGTTCCGAAAAGGTAGACACCGGCAGGTATGAAAAGTGGGCGGTCCGCCGGCGCCCACTTCTGATCCGGCCCGGTGTCTGTACCTGTGAGCGCCGGCACCGGGCCGGCCCGCAGAAAGGGGGGCTCAAAATGCCCAGGTTCGTTTTCTCCTACCGTCACCCGGCCGGGTACAGCCCGTCACCGGAGAGTGCCTCGGCCTGGATGGCCTGGTTCGAAGGGATGGGTGACCACCTGGTGAACCTCGGCCAGCCGGCGGTCGCCCGCACCACCTTGGGGGATTGCGATTCCAGCCGCACCGAACTGGGCGGCTACTCCGTGATCGAGGCCACCGATCTGGACGCCGCGACCGTCATAGCCAAAGGCTGCCCGCATCTGGGCCGGGGCGGCGGCGTCGAGGTAGGCCAGCTGGGAGAGGTCCCGGACCTGCACCTCACGGGAGCATGAGCTGACGCGCACTCGCGCGTCGTGGACCAGCTGAGACGACTGGTTGGCTCGGGCCTTCGAGGGCGCCATCTCGCGGGACCGGGCCAACCATTTCCTCCGAACGGTGAATGGCAGAGGCCTTCAAGTCCCGACCGCAGTCAGGAGTCAACGGCATCCCGCAAGGCGGCCAGGTCGGACGCTCCGAAGACCACCCGGTTCTGGGTGGCGACATAAACCAGATCTAGGTCGACTCCAGCCTTGGCGATCTTGCGGGTGAGGTCCGCCAGCACTCCCGGGCGGTCTTCGACATCTACTACGACGACCTCGCGCTGGCGGGTGACAGTGAGATGCGATATCGCCAGGGCGTGCTTGGCTGCTTCCGCATGGGGAACCAGGATGTGGAGCTCGGCGCGCTCTCCGGGGCCGACGCAGGTGGCGGCCGCGATGTTCACCCCGGCATCGCTGATGGCGCCGGCCACCCTGGCGAGCGCCCCGGGTGTGTTCTCGACATCTATGACCAAGTCGAAAGACATGTTCTCTGTGGCGCCTTAACCTAGTCGCCACGACGGCGCCGGTCTACGGCCGCTGCCGGCGACGAAGACCAGATGACGAGAAGACCAATGGGCGACCGGACACCCGTCGTCGAGGGTTGACGATAGGTTGGCGCGATGAGGGTGGATATTTGGTCCGACGTGATCTGTCCGTGGTGCTATCTAGGCAAGCGCCGCTTCGAGAGCGCCCTGTCGGCTTTCGAGTACGCCCCGGAGGTGGAGATCCGCTGGCGCTCCTTTGAGCTCGACCCCCACGCTCCGGCTGTCCGCGAGGGCGACCCGGCGGCCCGCCTGGCGTCCAAGTACGGGCTCAGCGTCGAGCAGGCGCGCGCGGCCCAGGACCGCCTCACCGCTCTGGCTGCAGCCGAGGGCCTCCAGTACCGGCTCGACCGGACGAGGCCGGGGAACACCTTCGACGCCCACCGCCTCATTCACCTGGCGGGCGAAAAGGGAATTCAGGACCAGGTCAAGGAGCGACTCCTGGCCGCGTATCTCTGTGATGGACAACCGATCGGGGACCCCGATGCTCTGCTCGCCGTGGCCGCGTCGGCGGGGCTCGATGCCGTGGAGGTGAAGGAGCTCCTCGCGGGGAAGGGCTATGCCGATGAGGTCCGCGCCGACGAGAGGGAAGCTCGCGAGCAGGAGATAAGCGGGGTTCCCTTCTTCCTCATCGACGGTGCTTTCGGCATCCCGGGTGCCCAGGAAAGCGACACCATGCTGACCATCCTGCGACGGGCCTGGGCCCGGCGGGAAGCCACCGGCGACGAGGGCCACGGGCGCGACCGACCGGGGAGCGACAAACGGTAGGCCGCGCCCGGCCCACCGCTACCGCCAAGTCTTGTTAGCCGAGAGCGGCGTCGAGCACCTCGACTGAGGGGGCGAAGTAGAAGGACCCCGATGCCGGAGTCGAGTAGTCGGTCAGGGCGTCGCGGGCCTGCCCGTTCATACCGTAGATGGCCTCCATGCGCTCCCGTAGGGGCGCCTGGTCCTTGCAGAAGCCCAGGAAATAAAGGCCGACGGTGCCGTCGTGCAGCGCGTACGGCGTCGACCGGCGGACTATCTCGTTTCGCTTCGGCTTGTTGGCATCGGCTGTGTCTCCGTCTCGCAACTCCACATGGGAAAGGTGGGACGTGGGTACCTGCTTGTCGAGGCGGGTCGAGTCCTTCTTGGTCCGGCCGAACAGGTTCTCCTGGTCCTCGAGGCTGAGGCTGTTGAAGTACTTGAGGTCGTGCACCCAGCGCTGGGCGATGGCGAACGCCCCGCCCGCCCCGGGCTTGCCGTCGGCAATGATGGCGCACTCCCGCTGACGCTCGGGTTCGGGGTTGCCGGTGCCGTCGATGAACCCGGTCAGGTCAAGGCTGTTCCCGTAGATCCAGGCGATGGTCTCGCGTGCCACGTTCATGTGACCGGCTACCTCGGTGCGGAAGGCGTACTGGGTGTTCCAGTTGCGATCCTTGTGGTCGGAATGGACCCAGATCAGGAGCTCCTCCTGCGTGGCCTTAGCCTCCTTGCCGTCGGAGGAGGCGTAACCGGGGTAGGGCTGGAAGTCCTCCGGTAGGTCATTGGTCAGGTCTGCCAGGAGGGTGGGGCCGAACATGATGCACAGACTGACGCCTTGCAGGTCGCAAGAATGTCTCAGGCTCTTCAACGCACCCTTGATGACCCCGAGGTCTGCCCCGTCGGTACGGCTGATATGCACGTACCACTGGTGCTCGCCCAGCGAGGTCAGAATCGCTCCCTGTGGTGTGGCCATGTTTCAACACCTTTGCTTGGTTGGTTGCAGGACTTGGCTCAATGTAACCGAGTCGGACGGGACGTGCCACGAGGGTGGACCCGGCCCGACCCACCCGAGGTCGGGCGGTAAGCGGTCGCCACCTTACGGTGACGTCGCTGAGGGTCCTGAGCCATGGACGCATGTCCTGGGTGCCCTCACACCGCCGGATGTACCGTAGCTCCTTGTGGGACTGGTCGTGGGGGTCTTGGGCCCACTCGAGGTTCTCTGGCAAGGGCGCCCGGTGCCGATCAACGACGCCAAGGAACAAGCTGTCCTGGCCCTGCTGGCAGTCCGGAGCGGCCGGGCCCTGCCGGTCGACCGGCTGATCGATGATCTGTGGGGCGGCGACCCCCCGAGCTCGGCAATCGTCTCGTTGCAGGTCATCGTCGGACGGCTGCGCAAGGCGGTGGCCGAGGCCGGTCAGGTCATCGTCGCCGGCTCTTCGGGGTATCGGTTGAGCGAGGATGTCGAAGTCGATCTGGCCGGCTTCGAGGATCTTGTCTCGGAAGGCCGGACGGAACTGGCTCGGGGCGAGTTCGAGCGGGCGGCCGCCCTCCTTCGCGACGCGCTGGCGCTGTTCCGGGGACCAGCTCTCGCCGGCGTACCGGGTGACGCAGCCGGAGCCGAGGCGATTCGGCTCGAGGACGCTCGGATCGACGCGCTGATAGCCAGGATCGAGGCCGACCTGGGGTGCGGACGCCATGACCAGATAGTCGACGAGCTCCGGGCGGTCACGGATGAGCTGCCTTACCGGGAGGATCTCTGGGCCCCTCGTATGCGCGCCCTCTATCGTTGCGGTCGCCGGTCGGATGCGTTGGAGGCCTTCCAGGACCTCCGCCGCCGCCTGAACACGGAGCTCGGTCTCGAGCCCAGCTCCGACCTGCACCGGCTCGATGAGCTGATCCTGGCGGAGGACCCGTCCCTTGAATGGGCCGGCTCCGAAAATCCGCGGCCGGCCGCAGGCTCCCTCGAGACGCCGCGCTCGGGCGTGGCCACCTTCCTCTTCACGGATCTGGTGGAATCCACAGCTGCTTGGAGTGACGATGCCAAGCGGATGACGCAGGTCCTTCTGCGTCACAACGCACTGCTCAAGAATGGCATCGAGAGCAACGGCGGCCTGGTGGCCAAGCACACAGGCGATGGAGTGGTCGCCATCTTCCCCTCCCCGGACGACGCCGTCCGCGCCGCCATCGCCACTCAGCTAGCCATCGACTCCGAGGACTGGGGACCGGTCCAGATCGGCGTCCGGATGGGCATCAACTCGGGGGAGGCGGAGTTCGTCGACGGTGACGTGTACGGCCTCGCCGTGAACATCGCCGCTCGGCTCGAAGGCGCCGCCCACGGCGGCCAGATACTGATCTCCGGTGTCACCGAACAGATGGTGCAAGGGACCCTGCCGGAGGATGTGTGGCTGATCTCCCACGGGGAAAGGCTCTTCAAAGGAGTCCGGACACCGATAAAGGTATTCCAGGTCGGCCACGCCCGCCTGCGCCAGGAGTTCCCCGAGATCCGATGCCGCCGGCCGGGGACGGCGATGCCGAAGCCGTCGACGCCCTTTCTCGATCCGAGGAACTACGCCGCCCAGGTCCGGACCGTCGTCGCCGAACACCGGCTCGTAACGCTGACCGGTCCAGGTGGCGTCGGAAAGTCGCGCCTGGCCGTCGAAGCGTCTTACCTGATCTCGCCCACCCTTCAGGACGGCGTTCGTTGGGTGAACCTGATGCCGGTCGACCGACCCGAGTACCTGGCCCACGCCGTGGCGTCCGATCTCCAGGTGAGCCCCGGTGGTGGCGACATCCTGGACGTACTGATCGACCACCTCCAGCACCGAGCGCGTCCTGGTCGTGCTCGACAACTGCGAGCGCCACGTGGACGCCGTCCGCTCCCTCGCTGCGGACCTCCTGCACGAGTGCCCCGATCTCAACCTGCTCACGACCAGCCGCGAGCCGTTGCGCCTGGCCGACGAGCATGTCATCGAGGTCGAACCGTTTCTGGCTCCGAACGATCCCGATCTTCTCGAAGTGGGAGTGGAGCTCTTCGCTCTGTCGGCAGCCGCCGTGGGCTTCTCTGTCGGCTACGACGCCGCCACGCGCGGACAGATTCGTCAAATATGCGAGAGGATCGACGGGCTCCCCCTCGCCATCGAGCTGGCGGCCGGGCAACTGTCGACGATGAGCCTGCTCGAGCTGCAACGGCACCTTGAACGGCGGGTGCGGATCCTGGCCGCTCCTGGGGAGCGGCGCTTCGGCGAGCCCGAGCATCACCGCGCTATCTCGGCCACAGTGCAATGGTCTTACGACCTGCTGTCACCGGACTTGCAGCTCCTGCTCGAGAGGCTCGCGGTGTTTCGAGGCGGTTTCACCGCTGACGCCGTGGCCCAGGTGTGCTACCCGGCGCCCGCCGACGTGTTCGAGACCTGGCAGCAGCTGTCGGACCTCTCCCGGAAGTCCCTGCTGCGATCGGACCCGAACCGGCCGGTGACCCGCTTCTCCCTGCTCGAGACGGTGCGAGCCTTCGCCGGCGAGCGGCTGGAGGATCGCGGTGACTTCGAACCGACGTCGCGCCGTCATGCCCGCTACTACACCGAGCTCGCGGAGGCAGCCGATCGCGGACGGGGCGGTCCCGACGAAGCGCCCTGGGTGGCGACCGAGCAGGAGGAGCTGTCCAACTTCCGGGCCGCAGTGGCCTGGGCGGCTCAGGCGGGTGAGATCGATCTGGCGTTGCGAACCTACGTCGCCCTCTATGAGCTGGCGGCCTTTCAGGGACGGATCGAGATCTTCGATTGGATCGACCCCCGCGCCTACGAAAACACGGATCACGAGCTGGTAGCCGCCGCCCTCGCCATGTCCGGTATCCGTCACGGGCCTACCAGCCCGGCCTCGCTGGAGACGGCGGAGCGGGCCACGCTCATGCAGCAGCAGTTCGGCCTGAGAAACCATCGCTTACTGCCCTGGGCGCGAGGTTTCTCCGAGGCCAGTCGCGGAAACGGTGTTGCTGCCGTGATGGCTTATCGAGAAGCAGCCGCCGTCATTCGTGACGTCGAAGGAGAGAACGGCCGTTGGATCACGGCCTTGAGCCTCGATCCGAGCCGGAATCGGGATGAGGCGGAGGACTTGCTGATCCGGGCCCGTCGCGTTGGTCAGCCGACCGGATTGGCCAGCGCCATCCTCGCCGTAGCCCGTCTGGCTGCAGCCGATGAGCCGGCCACGGCTCTCCGTCTTCTGGAGCGGGCCGCCGACCTGGCCGAATCAGTGAGCAATCTGCGCCAGCTGACCCAGAACGATCTGGCCGCCGCATCCGTAGTGGGGTGGGCTGATCCGCAGGCCGCGCTCGGCTACCTGGCCGCGGCCCTCACCCACGCGGCCGACCTCCGCCAGAACGAAACGGTATGGCGCTGTGTTGCCAGCATCCTGGGGGTGCTTCGTCGCGCCGGACATGAGGACGCCGCCGCTGAGCTGGCGAGCATATGGACCGATGCCTATCCAGAGGCGGCGGCCCGGTATCCGGTCTTCGAGACGGCGAGGAGAGAAGGCACAGCCCTCCAGGGCATCGAACGGCCGGACGCGGAAACGGGTGTCTTCGATCGGACCTTCGAACTGCTGCGAGAAGTACGGCAAGCCGGCGTTTAGCTCGGGACCCGAGCGATCACCTCACCGAAAAATGTGGGCAGGTCGTCCGCCTTCAAGCCGAACGCCCGCCCTAGCTCGTTGACCCGAACGATCATCACTGGGTCGAAGTCGAACATGGCGCGCAGGAACCTGGCATTGCCCACGTTGGTCATCGGTCCGCTCGCCAGGATCTCGTATCCGGCGCCGGTCAGAGCAGCCTGGACCGCTGAGATGGTCGGGCTCTTGGCCAGGTGCCACAGCTGATCGAAGGCCCGCAAATCCCGATCCTGTGCAGGAGTGAGGGGCCCCGGTGGCGCGAACACGTCCTTGATGTAGACGTGTCCTCCGGGATGGACCACTCGGGACACCTCGGCGAGTAGACGCGCCGGGTCGGGGCTGTAGCCGATCGACTCGAATAGCACGGCGACGTCGAAGCTGTGCGCGGCGAACGGGAGAGAGTGGTAGTCGCCTTGAAGGATGGACACGCGCGACTGCAGGCCGGCGTTACCGATCAGGTCGCGCCCGATAGCCGCCTGCACTCCGGACAGAGTGACACCGCAGACCGTGAGTCCGGGGACCCCCGACGCCATCGCGATGGCAGGTCCACCGACCCCACAACCCACGTCGAGCACGCGCTGCCCGGGTCCGATTCCGGCGCGCTCGGCCATCAGCCGGGTGGACGTATCCGGATCCTCCGGTCCCGCCTCTTCCTTCTTCAGGCAGCCGGCTTGAAAGGTGGCGCCGAAGCGGGCCAGGAACTGTGGCGACCAGTGGTCGTAGAAGCGGCGGACGTCTTCGAGCTGCCCGTCCAGCAAGCTCACGCAGTAGGAACTTCGAGTCTGGGAGCCGAGAGCAGGTTCTCCAGTCCGTGGTGGCCCACTCGCTCATTGATCCAGTCGATCGTCTGTGGGCTCAACCCCAAACCGGCGCTGGCGTTGGTGGCCTCGGGGTTCGAAAGCAAGTTTCGCCGGAACTCCGGATCCGTCAAGTACCGCTTGAGCGTTTCTTCGTTCAGGTCGTTGATAACGAAGTCCGGAATCCCGCTCGGCATCAGGCTCACCCCTCCAGTCGAGGTCGCAGTGACGCTAACCGAATAGCTCGGACAGTAGCATCCGCTCGCGCAGGCTGAAGACAGACTCCCGCCGGGCTGAGATCCAAGCGATGGCCTTGGTCATACCGATAGCCAGAGCCGCGTTGCTCGCGGCATCGAGGTCAGCCATTACCTCATCCAGTACTTCGTCAATGCCGGTCCCCATCAATCTGCGCAGTACGGTGTCGCGGCCCTGCTCACCTCCGAGACGCCTGACGACCCACGTGTACCGACCCCGGTCCAGGTCCCGCAGGCAGTCGCTCAAGTCGTCCACCAACTGCCCGGCTCGGACGGCGTGGCGCACAAAACTTTGCAGCGCTGCCAGTAGTTCCCACCGGTCTGTCAATGACAACAGGGCCGCGCCCGGCAGGACGAGGGGCTGAGACCGGTCCAGCACCAGGTCGAAGACGTCGCCGTCATAGTGCGATTCGGGCCGCATAACTTCGTGCTCGAGCAGCATGGCGTGGGCGTATTTGCCGGCTATCGATTGGAAGAGCTGCCAGAACTTGGGATCGGCACCGACGTGGCCGGCGATCAAAGCCTGGTGCCGGATCAGGAAGGCGTCGGCCAGAAACATGGACAGGTCGGGGTCACCCATGTTCTCGTCCAGGCGATCGTCGTGCACCCGTACGTAGAGGTAGCCCGTCACGGTCGCCTCGACCATGTCGGCGAGCCGCTCGCCCCGTCCGGCGCCATGATCGACAGCGGCCGAGACCCACGCCGGGAAGTGGAGCAGCGGCTGGGCCAGCGGATGCGAGAAGGCTTCGGGGTCGGAGAGGAGCCGCATGCGATCCATCAGGTGGTCGAATTCCCCGAGCAGCGTCGAGCTCAAACTGCCTCGGAGCACCAGCAGACGGCGGCGGGTCTCAGCTATTGACGGGTCGACCTGGTCCGACTGCTCGCCCTCAGCACCGTCCATTCGGCCAGCCTCGCGGAGAACCCCTCAATCGCCTTTCAGGTCCGACGTCTCAACTGTGTCTATGGGCGCGTCGGTTGCCTGACTCGTCCGGCGGATGGTGGCCAGCGCCAGCGGCGCCGAAGCAAACAGCAGGGCGGCGGCGATCAGGAGGCTTATGTCGAGGCCGTTGCGGAAGGCGGCATAGGCGGGAGGGGACACCTGGTCCACAAGGGCCTGGACGCTCTTGCCGCCAGGGAGGTTGGTGGCCGTCTGTCCGGTAGTGACCCCATTGATGACCAGCTGCCGGATAGCAGCGGGGATGTGCAGCTGTATCAGTCGGCGGGTCAGGTCAACTGTCAGCTGGCCGTTGACGATGGCCCCCAGGATGGACACGCCGGCCACCGCTCCCAGCTCCCGGAAGGTGTTGGTCGTCGACGCCGCCATACCGGAGCGCCGGGCCGGCACCACACTGAGCACCGTCGACGTGACGGGGACGAACACGATCCCGAGCCCGGCCCCGGCGATGGCGAGTGTCCAGCCGATGTCGCCCATGCCCGGGTTGGGGATGAGCCGCAGGTCGGTCAGCAGTATTCCGACGCCGGCGAGCAGGCAACCGGCGGCCATCGGGATCCGGGGCCCGCTGTGGGCCACCCACCGACCGGTAAGAGCCGAGGCCACGATCATTGTCAAGGCCAGAGGCAGGAAGACGGTGGCGACCTGATACCCATTGACCCCGCCGACCTCCACCACGTAGAGGGGCACGAAGAAAAAGACGGCGAAGGTGGAGAAGTAACCGGTAAAGGCGATGACGTTCGATCCGGCGAAAGCCGGGATCTTGAAGTACCGCAGGTCGAGCACCGGGTTGGCCGCCCTCCGTTGGTCGACTATGAAGGCCACGGTCGCACCGGCTGCGATCAAATAGAGCAGGATCACCACCGTGGTGGCGTAGCCGTTCACCTCTCCTTGAATGGTTGCGAAGGTGGCGGCGACAACGGCCACTCCGCCGAGAAGGAAGCCGCGGACGTCGAGAGCCTTGTCGACCGGGTCGGAGCTTTCGGGCAGCACGGCATAGAGGCCGATGAGAGCTATCAGCCCGAAGGCCACGTTGAAGTAAAAAACGGCCCGGAACGACCAGAGGCCGACCAGCACACCGCCGATCACCGGTCCCATGGCGAGCGCCAGGCCGGATACGGCCGCCCACACGCCCAGGGCCTGGGCCCGGTCCCTGCGGTCGGGGAAGATGTGGCGGATCATCGACAGGGTGCCGGGTTCAGAGGCCGCCGCCCCCACCCCCATGATGACCCGTGCCCCGATCAAGACCCCGGGCGTGGGAGCCAGGGCACCGAGCAGCGACCCGGCACAGAAGATCCCGATCCCGATGCCCATGATCCTGCGCCGCCCGAACAGGTCGCCCAGCGTCCCGAACATGAGCATCAGCCCGGCGAAGGTGAGCGCGTATCCGCCGACCACCCATTGGAGCGCCGTCACGCCGGCGTGCAGCCGGGTCTGGACGTCGGCCAGGGCCACGCTCACGATGGTGTTGTCCAGGAAGCTGAGGAACAGGATGAGCGACATCACCGCCAGAGCCAGGCGGGGATAGGGGAACTCGGGCGCCCCGCTGGAGGCGGGAGCGGTCGGGCCCGGTGCCCCCCGGGCGCCGGCACCCGCCCGCAGCGAGAGGGGGATACGGCTCAGAGCCGCCCCCGCGTTCCTGGGGTGCGGGGGGACACCACCGGAAGCTGCTGACTCTTCATCATCTTTTAAGAAAAGTACCGCTGGAGGAGTGCTACTCAGCGGATATAAGGGTCGAACGGAGGGGGCGAGGTCCGTGGCAAGCTCTTGTGATGGAGCTCACAGAGGTGGTCCGGCGGCGCCGGATGGTGCGGCGCTACGACATGGACTCCTAGCCTGCGGTCGAGCGGCAGGGGCCGGGCCGTCAGGCCAGCTGCTGCCTGAACCAGTCCAGGAGCAGCTCGGCTCGCATGACCCGGTGCCGCGGCGCCCCGCTACGGGAGAGTTCGTGGCTCTCCCCGGGGAAACGGACCATCACGGGTTGACGGCCCAGGGTGCGCAGGGCCACGAACAGTTCCTCAGCCTGGTTGATCGGGCAGCGCAAGTCCTGCTCCGAGTGCAGGATGAGCACCGGCGTGGACATTTTTTCCACATAAGAGATCGGGGACTGGCGCATATAGAGCTCGGGCGCCTCGATGTGGCTCTTCCCGACGTAAGTGCGGAAGGCAGTGGCGACGTCCGAGCTCTGATCGAGGGTGAGGAGGTTGTTGCACGCCCGCTCGGAGCAGGCGGCCCGAAACCGGCCGGTATGCCCGATGATCCACGAGGTCATATAGCCCCCGTAGGAACCGCCCATGACCCCGAAGCGGGAGGGGTCGATCCACGGGAAGCGTCGCTCGGCTTCAGTCGCGCAGGCCATGACGTCGTCGAAGTCGACCCCGCCCCAGCCCGATCCGGGATCAGGATCGGCCTCGGGCCAGCGGGTGGCCCGGGCGAACGCCTCGCTGTAGCCCGAACTGCCCCTGGGATTGCAGTAGACCACGCCGAATCCGGCTCCGGCCTGCACCTGGAACTCGTCGAAGAACCGGTTGCCGTACTGGGTGTAGGGGCCCCCGTGGATGTTCAGAAGGGTCGGATAGGTCCGTCCCGGCTCCGCCCCGACCGGGGCCATCGCCCAGCACTCGACTTCGGTGCCGTCCGACGATGTGGACAGGAAACGCGCCGGCGGGCTCAACTCGACGGTCGCCGTGAACGCCTCGGTGAAGCTTGTCAGCTGACATCCGTTAGCGCTCGCGAACACCTCGTTGAGAGTGACAGGCGTGCTCGCCACGTAGGCCGTTGCGCCACCGGCACAGTCCCAGGAGGAGATGGTACGGTCGCCGCCCACCATCAACTCGGGCTTCCCGCGGCCATCGGCGGGGGCCCGGTAGAGGTGGACGTTGCCGGAGTCTTCGACTGAGAAGAGCACGTTGTCACCCTCCCAGGCCGGAGGTCGGATGGCACCGAAGGGGGCGCACGTCCGGTCCAGCAGGTCGGTCAGCCCCACCTTCTCCCCGCTCTCGAGATCGATCACCGCGACCCGGGTGTGCCTCGGCTCGTCCAGCGGCGTGGGCTCCATCAAGCAGGCCAGGCGCCGGCCATCGGGTGACCACGCGGCGAAGCTGTAGCGAGCCGCGGTCTCGGTCAAGCACCGAGGTTCCCCGGCGCCCTCCGCAGAGACCCGCCAGAGATCGACGGCCAGGTCGAGATCCCAGTCGTCATGCCGGGCGGATGAGAACGCCAGTTCCCGCCCGTCGGGCGACCAGCTGATGCCCGTGGCCTCGAACGGGCCCAGTGTCAGGGCCCGGGGTGGTGTCGATCCGTCAGCGGGGACGACAAAGACCCGGTTGGGGCGGTCGACAATCCAGCCGACCGAATCCAGCCGGAAGAACAGCCGGTCCACTCTTCGCGGCGGCATGTCCCGTTCCCTCGTCGGCTTGTCCCTTGGGCCGTAGCGGGCCTCGTCTCGATCGCGCCCGACAAAGGCCAGACGGGACCCGTCGGGTGACCAGGCCAGCTCCGACACCGAGTCGGCGAGGAGCGCCACCCGCACCGCCTGCCCACCGACGGTTACCGGCATCACCACTATCGCCGACCCGCTCGCGTCGGAACGCCTGTCGTCGCCCACCGCGTCGAACTGGGTAACGAAGGCCAGGAGCCGGCCGTCCGGGGACCACCGCGGGAGAAGGTCGCGGCTGTCTCCGGCGGTGAAGGGATACGGCGGGGACGAACCGTCGGCTGCGGCCAGCCAGATGCGGTTGTGGTACCTGTTGCCCGCCACGTCCACTGACCCGACGGTGAAGGCCACCATCGAGCCGTCGGGGGAGAGCCGCAGATCGCCGGCTTGTGTCGTAAGACCGATATCGGTCGGCGTCATTCCCGTCATAGCTCTTACACCATAGGCTGGGCCGCTGCGCTGGCCAGTCTCCCGTTTGCCTAGGGTGCTAGTAGTCATGGTTGGCAAAACACACGGGAGGGACAAGTGTCTACAACGGTCACGGTGAGCACCCCGGACGGGGACATGCCGCTTTACGACGCCGAGCCCGAAGGATCGCCCGGTGCCGCAGTGATCGTCATTCAGGAGGCGTTCGGCGTCAACGACCACATCGAGGACGTCACTCGCCGGTTCGCCACCGAGGGTTACCGCGCCGTTGCCCCCCACCTGTTCCACCGCAGTGGTGACCCGGTCCTGGGCTACGACGACATCCAGAAGGTCATGCCGCACATGCAGGCGGTCACTGAGGCCGGCCTGGCCAGTGACCTGGACGCCACGTTGACCTACCTCGCCGACGCGGGCTTCGAATCCAACCAGATCGGCATTGTCGGCTTCTGCATGGGTGGGACGGTCGCGTTCCTTGCCGCGGCGCGCTACCCGTTGGGCGCAGCCGTGACCTTCTATGGTGGCGGCATCGCCAGCGGGCGCTTCGGCACGCCCTCCCAGCTCGAGCTGGCCCCGGACCTGGTTGCGCCCTGGCTGGGCCTGTACGGAGACCTGGATCAGGGCATTCCCGTCGACGAGGTGGAGGCGCTGCGCGAAGCTGCTGCCAAGGCTTCGGTGCCTACCGAGGTCGTGCGCTATCCGGAAGCCGAGCACGGCTTCCATTGCGACGCCCGCAACTCCTTCCACCCGTCGTCGTCGCAGGATGCCTGGCAACGGACGCTTGCCTGGTTCCAGACCTACCTGTCCTGACCGGGATCGCGGCACGAGGATCGTGACAGGAGAATCCTGTACCAGGATGGGATCAGCTCGGTAGAAAGGGGACTCGGTGGAACTTCGCCAGGTCATGCGGACGACTCCCGCGACGAGGGAGTTCACCGGCGATGACGTACCCGACGCAGCGCTCTACGACATTCTCGACCAAGCCCGATTCGCCCCGAACGGAGGCAACCGGCAGGGCTGGCGGGTCATCGTGGTGCGCGACCTGGAGACCAGGTGGCGCATCGGGGAGCTGTACGACCTGGGCATGCGCGAGTACGCGGCGTTCCTCCGGGCCGACCTGGTTCCGTTCGTGGCCGCCGACGACGGGAAGGCTCCCCGGATCGATCTCGACGCGGCCCGGGCCGAGCATCTCCCGAACGAACCGTCGCACATCGCCACTGCACCGGTCCTTCTGGTCATCCTGCTCGACACCACTGCGGTTTCGAGCGTAGACAGCGGCCTGGGTCGGGTTCCGGTTACTGCGGGGGGCTCGGTGTTCCCCTTCGCCCAGAACATCCTGCTGGCGGCGCGTGACGCCGGCCTCGGGGGTCATCTCACATCGTTGCTGGCCCGCCAAGAGCCGGCCCTGCGCGCCCTGCTCGAGATTCCGGAGCACTTCATACTGGCCACCTTGATCCCGCTCGGCAGACCAGAGAGAGAGATAACCAAACTGCGTCGGGCCGCGGTCGAGGACTTCACCACCAGGGGTTTCTTCGACGGACCGCCCTTCACCGGGTAGGACCTATTGTCCAACCCATGAAATTCACCCGCCTCGGCCGCACCGGCTTGCAGGTCTCACGGATCTGCCTGGGGACGATGACGTTCGGACTGCAGTGCGACGAGGAGACGTCCAGGTCCATTCTCGACACCGCCACCGACGCAGGGGTGACTTTCATCGACACCGCTGACGTCTACCCGTTGGGTGGAGATCTGACCACCGTCGGACGGACCGAAGAGATCGTGGGTCGGTGGATGGCGGGCCGGCGCAGCCAGGTGGTGCTTGCTACCAAGTGCGTAGGGCCCATGGGCCGGCAGCGCTGGGACCGGGGGGCGTCGCGCCGTCATATCCTCGACGCCGTCGAGGCGTCGCTGCGCCGGTTGGGCACGGACCACATCGATCTCTACCAGCTCCATAGTTACGACCCGGACACTCCGATCGACGAGACCATCTCCGCCCTCGATCGGCTGGTCCGCTCGGGGAAGGTTCTGTATGTCGGCTGTAGCAACTTCCTGGCCTACCAACTGGCTCGCGCCGTCGGGCGAGCCGAGACCCTGGGTGTGGCCCGCATGGACAGCGTGCAGCCCAGGTACAACCTCCTCTTTCGCCAGATCGAGCGCGAGCTTCTTCCGTTGTGCTCCGATGAGGGCATCGGGGTGATCCCTTACAACCCCATTGCCGGCGGGCTCCTGACCGGCAAGCACCGCCGCGAGAGCGTCGCCGAGGGTCGGTTCAGCCTGGGGTCAGCCGGTCAGATGTACCAGGACCGGTACTGGCACGACCGGGAGTTCGACACGGTGGAAGCGCTCGTGCCACTGGCGGACAAGGCCGGGGTGTCGCTGACGACGATGGCTGTTCAGTGGGTCCTGGCCAACCAGGCGATCACCAGCGCCATCATCGGGGCCAGCCGGCCCGAGCAGCTCGCAGACAGCTTGGCCGCCGTGGACATCGCTCTGGATGGCGACCTCAAGTCCGAGCTGGACGACATGACCGCCTCCTATCGTCAGGGCGACGCGCCCCGCTGATCGTCAGGACGCCCGGGCTACCCAGTCGTCGATCAACCAGCGGGCGATGCTGATCGGCCCGGGCAGCTGAGGGAGACCCTCGGGCGAGAACCAGTCGGCTTCGGCGATCTCGACACCGTCGCAGGCGAGCGCGCCCCCGCAGTAACGAGCGTGGAACCCCAGCATCAGGGAATGGGGAAAGGGCCACGGTTGACTTCGGTAGTAGCGCAGATCGTCGATCTGGATACCGACCTCCTCGAAGACCTCCCGGCGCACCGCCGCCTCCACGCTCTCGCCTGGTTCCACGAAGCCCGCCAGGCACGAATACATGGCGGTCGGCCAGCGGGCATTCCGAGCCAGCAGGGCCCGTCCGTCGTCCCGTTCCACCAAGGTGATCACGGCGGGGGCCAGCCTCGGGAAGGCCAGCAGCCCACAGGCCGGGCAACGGCGGGCCCGCTCGCCCGGCGATTCCTCGGTGGCGCCTCCGCACCGGCCGCAGTAACGGTGGTTGCGAGCCCACTCGACCAGCTGCACGGCCCGCCCGGCGGCGGCCCAGGTGGGCTCGTCCGCCTCGCCGAAGAGACGCATGAGATCGACATACATGGTGTCGTCGGCGAGTGCAGGCGGGAAACCGTCCTCATCGACGGCCCAGCAGTGCCGCTCGAAGAGGGTTCCGACGAACAGGGCCCGTCCGGCGGTGTCTTCGTCAAGATCTTCGGCGTCGGACATCGACACTTTCGATCCCAGGATCCTTATCAGCAGGACCGGCCCGGATGACGGGCCAGGCGGGGCAACCATGGGAACCAGCACCTGCCCAGTCTGGCGTATCGACCCGGTCTACCTCCCTGATAGCTCTCCTTCTTGGCCCGGCTTGCCGGCACTTTGTCCCTCCTTTCATCGAGCCGGACGGACCCATTGCGGCCCGTCCGGCCTTCGGCCCGGCGCGAGTATCGCGAGGCGGCCGTCGAACTTCATCCCGATATACCGAGTCTCGCCGTATTGCTGGGACCTGTCCGGGGGCGCGGAAGCCGCCGGCTTGGCGTACCTTCGAACGGATGGAGACCTGGGATGCGATAAGAGCCCGCCGGAACGTCCGCTCCTTCCAAGAGCGCCCGCTACCCCCTGCCGATGTCGATCGAATTCTCCAAGCGGCGTGGCGCTCACCATCCGCGTCCAACCGCCAGAAGTGGGACTTCATTCTCGTGACCGATCGAAACCAACTCGAGGATCTCTCGACGGTTTGGGTCGGAGCCAAGCACCTGGCCGGCGCCGCGGCTGCGATCGTGATGGTGCTGCCCGAACCCGAGAGCGAGCGTTATCTCACTATCGATCAGTACGACCTGGGCCAGGCAACCATGGCGATGATGCTGGCGGCTACCGATCTCGGCATCGGCTCGGGGCACTCGGCGGTAGGCGATCAGGACGCGTGCCGTCGTATCCTCGGGGTGCCGCCGGATCGGCACTGCGCCTACATGCTCGCTTTGGGCTACCCGGCCGACCGCCCTCTTGTCCCCATCGCCCGGCCCGACCGTCGTCCCTTCGACGAGGTGGTCCACCGCGGCCGGTGGTAGGGGTTGGGGCCGGGACCTCCCCCTCGTGATCTTGTTAGCCCGCCGACGCGGTCGGCGGCTCCCCCGGACCTACGGCGCGCTTCAGGGCGTCGAGGATCTGATCGGAGGTGAGGTCTTTCAGGGCGGAGAAGAGGTCGGGGTCCTGAACCTTCACCGTTACGTCTCCGACCCTGATCTCAATCGGCTTGGCGTCGGAGTCGGCGTCACTGGTCCCTTCTACCGGCACCCCCTCTAGTGCCGCCCGGTACGAATCGGCCGTGACGCCCAGCGCCGCGAGGGCCTTGGCCGCCTGGCTGTTGTCGTCGGCCAGGATCGCGGCTACGACCTGGCCGGTGTTCATCGCCCCGGGGCCGGCGGCTTGGCGGGCCCGTTCCATGGCTTGGCGCAGCGCCGGGGAACTCGGCGGCCCCAGAGAGGCCGCCGACAATTGCTCCATCAGCCGCAACTCGATCTGAGCGGTGCCGACGTCGACCACCTGGGACATCTCTCCCGCCGCCCCCCGGATCAGGCCGAGCAGGAGGTGCTCCGTGCCGATGTAGTTGTGCCCGAGCCGGAGAGCCTCGCGCAGCGAGAGCTCGAGGACCTTCTTGCTCCCCGGCCTGAAGGGGATCTTCTGCATATGGGCCGCCTCGGGTTTGGCTGGGAACGATTCCGCGACCCGAGCCCGGGTGGACTCATAGGCGACCCCGCACTGTGTCAGAGCTTGGCGGGCTACTCCGTCTCCCTTGAGCAGCCCGAGCAGCAGGTGCTCGGGCCGGATGCCGACATCCTGGAGCTCACGGGCTTCGTCTTGAGCGATGACGATCGCTCTTCGGGCCCGGTCAGTGAATCGTTCGAACATGCGGGTATCGTAAGGACCCTGTCAAGTCCCTACCAGATGATAGGGTCCACCGTGGTGCCATCCGGAGACCGTGAAGGCGACAACCCAGACCACCCGGTCGATCCGACGCGGTCGCAGAACTCAGAAGTGGACTGGGACGGCATGCTGGCGCAACTCGCCAGCCAGCCCTTCGAGGAGGGCTGGGTGACCCTGGAGGAGGCCTCCAACGCCGCCGGCGTCTCCCGCTCGACGCTCCGGTCCTGGTATCGCAGCGGCCAAATCCGGTCCAAGATGGTGGCCGGGCGCCACGGGCCGCAGAGGCTGGTACCTCTCGAGCAGGTAGTCGACCAGGCCCTGCGCTCGGCGCGGGCCCGGCGGCAGCTCGAGCACGCCCGGTCCCTCGAGGCCGAAGTGGCCGAGTTGAGACGGCGCCTCGAGACGATCGAGCGGTACCTCGGCATCGCCTGACTGGCGGCGGCGACGAAGCATCGCCACGCTTTGACGTAACGCAACAGCGGTTGGCTCGGAGAGGCGACGCCTGCTGCGATACGTGCGATATACGAACGGAACGCAACGAGGGTGGCTGTTCCAGTTCAACTCCTGTTGCGTTACCGCGAATCACCACGCCAAAGGCCGTCCCGCCTATTTCCCTGCCATCCCGACAGCTCAACGCCAGCTTGGCCGGCCTGCTTTACGCCAGCTGACCGAGACGATAGGTTCTCCGGCGCTCAGAGCTGAAGGGCCGGGGCTCGGCAGTCGGGCGACCACAACCCGTCCCAGGCCTCTTCGATCGTCTGCAGCGGGTCGTTCTGTAGCGCGCACGGTGAATCGAAGATGAGCGTCGAGCGGTCCGGCTGGCGGTAGACGGGCCAGGCCCCCACGCTCTCGACTTCGGGGCTACCGGAGCGGGCGAAGCCGGCCCAGGCCGCCATATGGATGTTGGCGAGCTCGTCGGCGTCCGGCCCGGCGCGCAGGAACTCCCGCCAGCCGGCCCGATCCAGGGTCCCGAAGCTGAACGGCAGGTCGATGGCGTGGAACGCTCGCCGGTCCCACTCGCCGTCGGCGGGCGGGCCGCTCCAGGCGAACTCCGCCGTGCGGGTCGTCCCCCCGTGGGCGGCGTGGCTCTCGGCGATGCGCCGGGCGGGGAGGCGCATCAGTCCGTCGGTGATGATCGACAGCCAGACGTCCGCGGTACTTGCCGATCCTCTCGATCCGACCAGGTCCTGATAGAAGGCGACCAACTGCTCGGCGCGCTCTTCGCCGGCGTCGGATCCGAGCCGGCCCGACAGCAGTGCCTGGGTCCATGCCGTAATGCCCTTGATGCCGATGTCATCGGCGCCCGGATTCGGGTAAAGGCGCATCTCGTCTGATGTCCAGCTGACGAGCAGTTCGGTACCGGCGCCGGCTCCCTCTGCGAACGCGACGGACGGGGTGGCGGGAAGAAGCCGCCCGTCGAGGAAGGGATGGAACGGCATGGAGCTGACGAGCGACATCAGCTCGAGCACCGCCCGCTCCTGTGCTTCGAGGATAACGTCGGCCGGCAGCTCACGGATGCGGCTGCCGCCGTCGGGCAGGTTGCCCAGGAACGTCTTCCTGACCAGTTCGGCCTGGTCCGCCCGGATGGTGTGGTCGACGCCGGGACTCTGAAGGATGCAGCGGCGCAGATTGAGCTTCTCCGTCGACGCCAGCAGGTGCAGCAGGGAACCGGCTCCGGCCGACTCCCCAAAGGCGGTGACGTTGCCGGGGTCACCGCCGAAGGCGGCCACGTTCCTCTGAACCCAGTTGAGGGCGGCCACCTGGTCCCGCAGCCCGCAGTTGGTGTCGGAGTCCTCGAGCCAGGCGAAGCCGAAGGCACCGAGGCGGTAGTTGACGCCGACCACTACCACGTCGTGGTCGGCGGCCAGCACGGACCCGTCATACGTCTCGAGCGCCGATCCGCCGGTCAGGAAGGCGCCGCCCGGGATCCAGACGACAACGGGCAGGTTCGACCCGCCCACAGGAGCCCATACGTCCAGCGTCAGGCAGTCCTCGCTGACGCTTGTCACCAGGTTCCCGGGTATCACCCCGCTGAACGGGCTGTTCAGGGACTGCATCGGCGATGGCCCCGGATTGGTCGCGTCCCGAACGCCGCTCCAGGGACCGGGGGGCCGAGGGGCTCGGAAGCGCAAGGGGCCGACCGGAGGGACCGCATAGGGGATGGCGCGGAAGGAGTTGATATCCCGGTTCGTGCCACCGGCCCGATGGCTGCGACCCGCAAGGGTCCCGGTCTCGACTTCGACGGTTGGGTTCATGTGGCCTCCGTGGGGGAGTGGGGGTCCGAAGAGTGAACATACTGCGGCGCGCCCGGCGCTTTGCCGACCACGATGTCGGTCAGCTCGGTCGCTGACAGCTCGCCGGAGCGGCCCGACACGACCAGAGTTCCGTTGTCCATGACGTAGACCCGATCGCTCGACGCCAGGGCCCGCTCGACGCTCTGGTCCACGAACAGGACACCGAGCCCATCGTCGGCGAGCCGGCGCAGAGCGATCATGAGCTCCTGGACGACCGCGGGGGCCAGCCCGGAGGCTGGTTCGTCGAGCATGAGCACGGAAGGCGATCCCATCAGGGCCTGACCGATCGCCACCATCTGCTGGCCCCCGCCGCTCAGGTCGCCGACCGACCGCGTCAGCGCCGACTCCAAGAGCGGGAAGAGCCGCGTGATCCGCTCGAGTCGCATCGACTCCTCATCCCGGCTCTTCGCTGGGTTGGCGGTCGTGCCGAGCAGGAGGTTATCCATCACGGTCATCTGGGTGAACGTGCGGCGGCCTTCGGGGACTAACGCCACCCCGGCGGCCGCGATCTTCCAGGGGGTGCGGTCACCGAGCTGGCGCCCATCGACCATCACGCTTCCCCGGTTCGACCCGTGACGCAGGCCGGCGATGGCGTGCAGGGCGGTCGTCTTGCCCGCCCCGTTCCGCCCCACGACGGCGACCATCTCTCCGGCCCGGACGTCGAGGTCGATGTCGCTGACAGCCGTCATCCGCCCGTAGCCGGCGGTGAGGCCGCGTACCGACAGCAGTTCCCGGCCGTGGTCCTTCGAACGAACCGCGGTCCGGGTGCCGGGGCCCTCGTCGGTACCCAGGTAGGCGTGGCGGACAGCCGGGTCGTTGGCCACCTCGGCCGGGCTGCCGTGCATCAACACCCGTCCGTTGTCCAGAACGGTGACCACGCCGGCGCAGCTGTACACGACCGGCAGGTTGTGCTCGACGAGCGCCACGCCGACTCCGGAACGGGCCACCGCCTTGATGGCTCTCATTAGCTCGTCCACCTCCGCCGGGCTCAACCCGGCGGCCGGTTCGTCGAGCAGCAGGAATTGCGGATGGGCGGCCAGAGCCCGAGCCACCTCGACGAGGCGTTGGGTCCCGTGGGACAGGAGGCCGGCGGGGGTGTCGATGACATCGAGCAGGCCCAGCAGCGCAGCGGCGGCCAGGGCCCGTTCACGGACCTCTAGGTCGGCCCGCTGGGCCCCGGGCAGGGCGAGCAGCGAGCTGGTGTCGGAGCAGGGAACGTGTCCCAGCGCGCCCAGCTCGATGTTGCTCAGCCCGGGCAGCATCGGAAGCAGTTTGGGCGTCTGAAAGGTCCGGGCTACCCCGTGGCCGGCGATCCGCCGCGGGCTGCTCCTGGTGAGATCGACATCACCGATCGCCGTCCTTCCCGAGTCTGCTGCCAGGAAACCGGACAACAGGTTGAGGAGAGTCGTCTTGCCGGAGCCGTTGGGGCCCACGATGGCGTGCACCACGCCGGGCTCCAGCTCGATGCTGACCCCGTCGACGGCCGCCGTGCCGCCGAATCTCTTCGTGAGCCCGGCGGCCCGAAGTGGCTCCCCGGCCGGGATGAGGTCCCAGTCGCTCAGGTCGTCGCCATCCGGAACGGGCTCGTCCCGGCCGGCCGGAACGCTCGCCGGCCCGGCGGGCGCTGCGCCGCCCCTGGCCCGCCGGGACAGGAGCAGGCTGGGCCGGAGCCCGGCCAACCCGCTCGGGTAGGCGAGTACGACCACGATGAGGAGCGTCCCGAATATGACGTCCTGGTACTTGTCGAGGGAGTTGAGGAAGATGCTCGGGGCGAAGACGATGATCCCGCCCACGATCGGGCCCCATATGTACCCGAGGCCGCCGATGGCGCACGCCGCCAGCATCAGGACCGATAGAGAGGCATCAGTGCTGGTCGCGCTCACGTACTGCTGGGAGTAGACGTAGAAGCCGCTGGCAAAGCCGATCATGGCCGACCCGATGAGGAAGGCGGTCAGTTTCGATCGGTAGGCGTTGATTCCGACCGACGCGGCGAGTTCCTCACTTGTGCCGATGACGACCATGCGCCGGCCGATCCGGGCCCGGGCGAAGCGGGCCGCCAGCCAGGTGAGCAAGGCGAGCGCGGCGATCCCGATCTCGTACAGAGGTACTCCGACGATGGGATGGAAGCCCGGGATGCCGAGCAGGGACAGTCCGGTGGATCCGCCTGTCACCGACAGGAACTGGGCCACGCTGGGCACGGCCACCGCGACGTAGAGGGTGGTGATACCGAGGTAGAAGCCCCGGAAGCGCAGGGCCGGGCCTGCCATGATCAAGCCGAGGATGGCGCCGGCGAGGACCCCGACTATCGCCATGGCCCAGAGGTTGGACAGGGCGCTTACGTGTATGGCGAGGCCCGCGACCACGAAGGCTCCGACGGCCAAGGTGGCGCTCGGGCCGAGGAAGAGCTGGCCGGCCAGACCCAGGATCACGTTCAGCCCGACGCAGCACATGATCAACGCCTGGACGTTCTCGAGTTGTACCAGCTGGTAACTCTTGGCCCCGACCACCCAGGGGAGCACCACTCCCGCCGCGATCACCAGGAGCACCATCTGGCGCGGCCGTGACAGCGACGGACTCAGCCGGCTCATACCTGCCGGAGGTTCTCGGCGCTGCGGCCCAGGCCGGACGGACGTATCAGCAGCACCACCACGAGCAACAGGAGGCCGACTGCGATCTCGTAGTTGGCGCCGACGTAGAGGTCGGACTCCTTCTCGACCACCCCCAGCAGCAGAGCGGCCACGATCCCGGCTCTGATGTTGCCGAAGCCACCGATGGCCAGCGCGACGAAGCCCTTCAACGAATAGGCCAGCCCGATGGTGGGATCGGATCCGACCAGGGGGGCAACCATGAAGCCTCCGACCGCGGCGATAATGCCACCGAGGCCGAACCCGATGGTGCTCATCCGGTTGGGATCGATGCCGCGGATCCCGGCGATCTCCCGATCCTGGGCCGTGGCCCGCATGGCTCGCCCCGTGTGGGTCCTCTTGTAGAAGACCTCCACTCCGAGGCCGAGCACGATGAGAGCCCCGAGCACCCCGAGCTCCCGGGGCACCAGCAGGATGCCGCCAATGTGGATGCCGCTGGTCGGCAGGAGGCTCGGGATGGCTTGGATGGGACGATCCCCGTACAGGTTGGTGGCGACCGACTCGAGGACGATGCTGAAGCCGAGGGTGGAGATGAACCACCCGAAGTTGCCGGGACGCTTGAGGAAGGGCCGAACGATGACCCGCTCCTCGGCGACGCTCAGCGCGGTCACGCTGGCAAGGACTATGGCGAACGCCAGCAGGTACGGCAGCTTGGCCGCGCCCAGCGTCACGTACGACATCATCACGCCCACCATCACCAGGTCACCTTGCGCCACGTTGAAGACGCCGGTGGCCCCGAAGACGATGTTGTAACCGAGTGCGACCAGACCGTAGACGGCGCCTGTGCAGATGCCGGCGATCGCTGAGTTGAGCGTCAGCACGCCGGTGACCTACGGCTGGTAGATCGGCGGCGTGCCGTACTGATCCAGCGGCTCGATCTTGCAGATGTAGTTGTCGGCGGCCAGGACCCCCTCGTGGTTCTGAGCCGTGAACGTGTACTTCATGCTGGGGAAGGAGAAGCTCGTGTTGGAGACGCTGTCGAGGTACTTGACGATTTCGGGCCCTGAGGTCGAGTGGGTCGCTTCTATGGCCGCCTTGAACATCAGCAGGGCGTCATAAGCGGAGACCACGCTCAGCACCTCGTCGGCGACTCCGCCCAGCTCTGACTTGAGGGTAGCCAGCTGATCGCTGATGGCCGTCGGATAGGTGAACCCGGGCGTGGTGCCGATGTTGCAGACCGCGTAGGTCTTGCTGGCCATGCTGCCGAGAGCGTTGATGTCGTCGTAGTAGGCGGCGGTGGCGAGGATCATCGGCGGACTCCAGCCGACCGCCTTCAGCGCCGTGTACAAGGCGGGGTAATCGACGACATTGGCGCCGAGCAACATTTGGGCGCCCGAGCCCTTGATCTCCTGAACCTCGGTCGTCAGGTCTACTGCGGTCGGCGCGAAGCTCACCGATTTGGTTACGGCGACCCCGGAGTTCTGGACCGAGTCGGCCACTCCGGACGCGAATGCCACCGAAGCGGGAGTGGTGTCGTGGATGATGCCCACTTTCGTGTAGCCCAGCTTCTTGATGAACGGGCCGTATGGGGTGGCGCCGGTGTGGGCATCGGCGTAGTCGTTGAAGATGTACGGCCACTGCGTGCCATTCTCATAGGTGTTGTCGGTGAGCAGGCCGATCATAGGGATCTTCGCCTGGTCGAGGACCGGTGCGGCGGCGGCGTCGTCGGGGCTGATCCCGATGAACTCGAATCCGATCACCCCCTCGCCTATGAGCTGGCGGGCCGCGGCCAGGGCGCCGTTCGGGGTGCTCTGGTCATTGGCCGTGAGGAGCTCCACCTGGCGCCCCTCGATTCCGCCGCTCTTGTTCAGCTCGGCGATGGCGGCCGCCTCGGTTGCCTTCTGGGCCGCCCCGTAGGCGGCGAAGGTACCGCTCAGGGAGAAGATGGCGCCCAGCTTGATGGGGCTGCTCGAACCGGCCGGGCTGGCACTGCCGCTCGAGGTGGACTGACTGGTGTTGCCGCTCGAACTCGTGTGACTGGAGCTGCTACAGGCCGCGCATAGCGACGCGATAGCGGCCGTCACCGCCACGATCGAGAGCTTCGGGTGCCGCCGGCCGTTTGCCGATCCGGCGCTATCACGCGAAGGGTGCATCTCTTCCCCCCATTTCTGTCGCGCGTGGACCTCGATCCCGTGTGGTCGGCCGTCCAGCGCAGTGGGCATTGTTCTTAAGTGGGACTATATAACTCCTTAGTTTGACAATGCAAGGTTGGCTGCAGTCGACCAGTCACGCTAGGTAGTCCCCTATGCACGCTTCATCTTGACCCTAACTCCTAACCGCGTTACGGTTTCTGCTTAGTGTCACTAGCCAGCCCCAGGGCATGAGCGAGCTCGGTCAGGAGGAGGAATCCCAGCGTCGGGCCGGGGGCGGGTCCCCCGACCTCGAGCTCTTGGCGCAGGTGCTGCGCGAGGCCCGGTCGGAGCGGGGCATGACCCAGCGCCAGGTGGCCGTGCAGGTCGGCGTCTCCCCCGGTTTCATCGGTCAGATCGAGACGGGCCGGACCCGCCCGTCGGTCGGCACCTTGCTGGAGATCGCGCGCGTGCTCGGGCTCTCGCTCGACAGCCTGTTCGCGGCCGGTGTCGACGAGGGCCGTCCGCCGGCGGCTGAGCTGCACGTCCTCGAGAGGCTGTCGCCGCCCAGCGAACAGCCGGACTCCGATTACATGACGGGCGGCCGCCTGGCGTCCATCAGCGACACCATCGAGCAGCGCGTGGCCCGAGTCGGCAGCCGCGAGATCATCGAGCTGGAGGGCGGTGTCACCTGGGAGCTGCTGACGCCAGAGGTCGATCACCTGGTCACGTTCATGCTCGTGAGCTATCCGGCGGGATCCTCGTCGAGCTCGTCGGCGCGCCTGCTCCGGCACGACGACTTCGAGTACTTCTACATCCTGTCCGGCACCCTTCGGGTCGTGATCGGCTTCGAGGAGACCGACCTCGGCCCGGGCGACTCGATGTCATTCGATTCGACCAGGCCGCACCGTTTCGTGAACCGCACCGCTGCGCCGGCGATCGGCTTGTGGTGCGTCGTTCGCAAGGGGACCCACTAGCGCGCACCGGGCGCCATCGATCTGAAAGGAAAGGGGAAAGGATGACCAATCTGTCCGGACAGGTGGCCCTTGTCACCGGGGCGGCGCGAGGACAAGGACGATCGCATGCCGTGGCCCTCGCCGGCGCCGGGGCCGACGTCGTCGGTCTCGATGCGTGCAAGGACATCGAGACCATCTCGTACTCGCTCGCCAAGCCCGGCGACCTCGACGAGACGGCCAAACTCGTCCAGGCGCAAGGGCGTCAGTTCCTCGGCCGCGAATGCGATGTGCGCTCTTCCGACAGCCTGGATGACGCCGTCCGTGCCGCCAAGGAGAGGTTCGGCAGGATCGACGTTCTCGTCGCCAATGCCGGGATCTGGGGCCTCGGCGTCCTCTGGGAGCTCTCCGAGGCGCAGTGGCAGGACATGATCGATGTCAACCTGACGGGCGTGTGGCGGACCCTGAAGGCGGTGCTGCCGACGATGATCGAGCAGCGCCGCGGATCGGTTGTCCTCACCGCGTCGGTGAACGGCCTCGAGGGCGGCCCCGGGTACGCCCACTACGTCGCGGCCAAGCACGGGGTGGTCGGACTCATGCGCAACGCGGCGCTGGAGCTCGGCCCCTACGGGGTTCGGTGCAACGCGGTGTGCCCAGGGTTCATCGACACGGCCATGAACGATTGGCCCGGTGCCTACGACATGATGGCGGGTGCACCGGGCGGGACGCCCGAGGATCGGAGAGTCGGCGCCCACGGCTGGTCGGCTCTCGCGGGGCAGGGGATGCTGCCCGCCTCGGCCATAAGCGAAGCCGTCGTGTGGCTGGCCTCGGAGGGGTCGGCGCGGGTGACCGGGGTCGCCCTGCCGGTCGACTCGGGTCACATGGTCCTGCCCGGCTTCAACAGCAACCCGGTCCTGGAGGTCCCGGCGCCATGACGCGCGGCGTGGTCGTGACGGGCGCCGGATCGGGCATGGGCGCCGCCATGGTCCGCGAGTTCGCCCGACTGGGTGACCGGGTGGCCGCCCTCGACATCGATGAGGTCGCCGCCTCGACGACGGCAAAGGAGGTCGGGGAAGACATATGTCAGTCGGTGGCCGTCGACGTCGGCGATCTGGAGAGCGTGGACCGGGCGGTCGGAGAGGCGCTGGATTTCCTCGGTCGGATCGATGTTCTATGTAGCAACGCCGGGGTGCTCGACGACTACAAGCCGGTGCTCGAAACGCCGCCGGATCTCTGGCAGCGGATCATCGGCACCAACCTGACTGGCGCCTACCTGATGGCCCGGGCCACACTGCCCTCTATGCTCGCCAACGGTGGAGGCGTCATCATCAACACGGCGTCCATATCGTCATTCATCGCAGGGGGCGGGGGCGCCGCCTACACCGCGGCCAAGCACGGAGTGCTGGGGCTGACCCGCCAGATGGCGTTCGACTACGGGCGGCAGAACGTCCGCGTCAACTGCATCTGTCCCGGTCCGGTCCGCACCGGCATGACCGAGCACCTCTTCACTCCCGAGGGACGCCAGGAGCATGTCGACGCCGCCATTGCGGCCACCCCGGCGGGGCGCTGGGCCGACCCGTCGGAGATCGCCGGCCTGGCCGCCTATCTCGCCAGCGATGCGGCCTCGTTCATACACGGTGCCGCTTACACGATCGACGGTGGTTGGACCATATCGTGATCGTCACCAGCTAAATCCGGTACGGGGCACAGCTCTTCTTTCACTACAGGAGGACACCATGGAGCAGACCGAGGTTTCATTCCCTAGCCGCGGCATCACCTGCCGAGGTTTGTTGCTACGGCCCGAGGGTAAGACCGGACCGTTGCCGGCAGTGGTGATGGCAGGCGGCTGGTGTTACGTCAAGGAAGTCGTAATGCCCAAGTACGCCCGGTTCATTGTGGACCAGGGATACGCCGTCCTCCTGTTCGACTACCGCGGCTTCGGCGAAAGCGACGGCGAGCCTCGTCAGCACATCGTTCCAATGGAGCAACAGGAGGATTACCGCTCGGCCATCAGCTATCTGGAGACGCTGCCGGACATCGACCACGATCGAATCGGGATCTGGGGCATCTCCTACAGCGGCGGTCACGTGCTGATCGTGGGCGCCACCGACCCGCGGGTCAAATGCATCGTGTCGGTCGTCCCGGTGGTTGAGGGGTACCAGACCATGCGCCGGGACCACGGGGAACTTCGGTTCGCCGACCTGGTCGAGCGCATCACCGAGGACCGCCGGAAGCGAGCCGGCAACCCGGAGGACCGCGGCTATATGCCGATGTCCAGCCGGACCCCCCAGGCGGAACTGTGTTCGTGGCCCTTCCCGGAAGTGACCGAGGTGTTCGAGAACATCCAGAAGACCGATGCGCCCAATCACAAGCACTTCAACACCGTGGAGTCGGTCGAACTGCTGATGCAGTACACGGTTTTCCCGTACACGCCGAGGCTGATCAACACGCCTCTGATGATGATCGTCGCCGACGGCGACAACATCACATCCTGGGACCTCGAGATCGACGCCTTCAGGAGCGTTCCTTCGGAACGGAAGGAGCTGGTAGTGCTCCCGAAGACGACCCACATGTCGCTCTACAGCCAGCAGCTCCGTCTCGAGATGGCGGGCTCGGCCGGAGCCCGGTGGTTCCAGAGCCACCTCTAGAGGCCGCTGGCTTCCGGCACCGAGAGCTAACGTGCCGGAGCGATCGGTGAGATGAGCGGGACACGGACATGATCCGGGCCACGAGGGCCCTGGGCTCCCTGGAAGCGGACTACAGGGAGCAGGGGTGGTGGGACGGCCGGCTGCTGACGGACTGGCAGGTCGATCCCGGGCACCGCGCCATCGTGGACGGATCCGTCTCGATGACGTATGCCGAGCTGAGCCGGACGCGCGACCGGATGTCGGAGGGGCTGTCGCGGCTCGGGCTCGTACCCGGCGACGTGGTCACCCTCGAACTGCCGAACTGGTGGGAAACGTCGGCCTTGATGCACGCCTCGATGACAGCCAGAGCCGTCATCAATCCAGTCGTCCCGATCTATCGCGATGCTGAGCTCACCTTCATCCTGCGCCAGTCGGGGACCGCCGTGCTCTGCATTCCCCACCGGTTCAGAGGCTTCGACTACGTCGCCATGGCCGAGCGGATCATGAAAGACCTGGACCGGCCGCCCCACGTGGTCGTGGTTCGGGGCGAAGGCAACTTGCCGGCCGGGTTCATCCACCTGGAGGAGCTTGTGCAAGAGCCGGCGGACCGGGCCCGGGCGGGTGAAAGGCGGGGCGGCGAGCCGGCTGGCGGGGCCCGAGCCGACTCCTCGGACATCGTCCTCCTCTTGTACACCTCGGGCACTACCGCCGATCCGAAGGGTGTGCTGCACAGCCATGACACCCTGCGCTACGAGAACCTGTCCATGGCCCAGCTCCTCGGCTTGGGCACTGGCGACACCGTGTTCATGCCGTCGCCGCTCACCCACATAACCGGTCTCCTGTACGGCGTCCTGCTGCCGCCGATGCTCGGCTCCACCGCGGTGTATCTGGATGTGTGGGAGCCCGGAAAGGCTGCAGACCTGATCGAAGAGCATGGCTGCCGGCTGTCTGTCGGGGCCACGCCGTTCCTGCAGGATCTGGTCGAGACCTATGACCGCCGGGCGACCGGGTGCTCATTGCGACTTTTCGCGTGCGGTGGAGCGGACGTCCCGCCCGAGCTGGTGTATCACGGTCGGCGGACCCTGGGCGCCGCTGTCATGCGGGTCTATGGGTCGTCGGAGTTCCCGACCTACTCGTGCAGCCCACCGGACGCCCCGGCGGAGGTGGCGGCGGAGACCGACGGCCTCCCGATCGGTCCGGTCGAGCACCGCATAGTCGGGCCGGCGGGGGAGCCCGGAGAGCTGGTGGTGCGCGGCCCCGACCTCTTCCTGGGCTACCTGGACGCCGCGCTGAACGACGATGCGTTCACGCCCGATGGCTGGTTCCGAACCGGCGACCTGGCGACCGAAGCGGGCGGGGCGATCACGATCCGCGGGCGTGAGAAGGACATAATCATCCGGGGCGGCGAGAACCTCAGCGCCCGCCAGATAGAGGACCTGCTGTACCAGCACCCCTCCGTGCGGGAGGTCGCCGTCGTGGCCATGCCCGACCCCCGGATGGGGGAGAAGGCGTGCGCCTTCGTGGTGCCGGTGCCCGGGGAGTCCCCGACGCTGGCCCAGCTCTGTTCCTTCCTCGAGGAATCCCGGGTGGCCCGCCAGAAGTTCCCGGAGCGCCTCGAGCTGGTCGCCGAGCTTCCCAAGACGCCGAGCGGGAAGATCCGGAAGTTCGTGCTCAGGGAGCAGATCCGGGCCCAGCTGGAGTCCGAGCTGTCCGCCTGACCGGAGCGGCCCGGGCCAGGGTGTCACTGGGCACAGCTAGGTTTGTGGGGACACCTGCCGCCGAGAAGGAGGGGACGTGGAGCACGAGCTGATCGCACTGCCCGATGCTTCTTCGCTTGCCCTCCGGGCGGCCGGGTTCGTGGCCGGCAAGGCCCGGGCGGCGGTGGCGGACCACGGCCGCTTCACCTTCGCGGTCAGCGGCGGTTCTACCCCGTGGGCCATGTTCGCCCAACTGGCCCACCAGGACATGCCGTGGAGCGAGGTCGAACTGTTCCAGGTTGACGAGCGGGTGGCCCCCGATGGCGATGCGGACCGGAACCTCACCCACCTCAGGCAGAGCCTGGGGCCCGCTCCGGCCGCCGTGACCGCCATGCCGGTCAACGAGGCGGACCTGGACGGAGCCGCCGCCACTTACGCCCAACGGCTTCCGGATCGCTTCGACCTGGTCCATCTCGGGCTGGGCCCCGATGGTCACACGGCATCGCTTGTGCCTGACGACCCGGTCCTGGAGGTGACGGACCGGTTGGTGGCGGTGACCCAGCCCTACCAGGGGCACCGCCGCATGACGTTGACGTACCCCGCCCTGGCCCGGGCCGATGACCTCTTGTGGCTCATCAGCGGGGAGGACAAGAGACAGCCGTTGACCAAGCTGCTGGCGAGCGACCCCTCTATCCCGGCCGGGCGCGTGATGGCCGCCCACTCCACCATCCTGGCCGACGCCGCGGCCATCCCTTTTCCCACTGCAGCATCACCCGACCGGTCGCGAGGGTGACCATGAGCCCGCCGCCGATCAAGATGATGCTCGCCGATGTGGATGGAACCCTGGTAACCCAGGAGAAGGTCCTGACCCCCGAAGCGATCGACGCCGTGCGCGATCTGGGTGACGCCGGCGTCCTCTTCGCCGTCACCAGCGGACGCCCACCCCGGGGCATGGCCATGCTGGTGGAGCCGCTGGACCTGCAAACCCCCATCGCCGCCTTCAACGGTGGCATGCTCGTCGACCGCGACATGAAGGTCCTGGAGCAACGGGCGATCCCGGAGGGCCTCGTTGTCCCTATCGCCGACTTGATGAGATCATTCGATCTCACCGTGTGGATCTACCGCGGGGCCGATTGGTTCGTCCCCGACCTCAAAGGCCCACACGTGGATCGGGAGGCCTGGACGGTGAAGTTCCAGCCCAAGGTCATGAACAGCCTTGACGGCCTCACCACGAACGTGGCGAAGATCGTCGGCGTGAGCGACGACCACGACGCCGTGGCGCGAGCTTCGGCCGCCGCCCACGATCGCTTCGGTGATCACGTGGCGGCCGCCGCCTCACAGCCCTACTACCTGGACGTGACTCACCCCGAGGCTAACAAAGGTTCGGTGGCCAAGGACCTGGCCGGGCGTTATGACCTGTCCACGGACGAGCTCGCCACCATCGGGGACATGCCCAACGACGTCCTCATGTTCGCCCACTCGGGCCTCAGCATCGCCATGGGCAACGCCGACGTTGAGGTGAGGCGGGCCGCCCGCCGCGTCACCGACAGCAACGAGGACAACGGCTTCGCCCACGCCGTTCACCGCTTCGTCCTGCCCCGGGGGTGACGGACCCGCTCGTTGCGTTCTATTACGAAACCCAGTACCCTTCATGACGTGGAACGCAAGAGCTTCGCCGGCATGAACTGCTCGGTCGCACAGTGTCTCGAGGTGGTGGGCGAGTGGTGGTCGATGCTCATCATCCGCGACGCCTTCTTGGGGGTGACCCGCTTCGACGAGTTCCAGGAACGCCTCGGCATCTCCCGGAACATCCTCAATCAGCGACTCAACCACCTCGTCGAAGCCGGGGTTCTGGACAAGGTTCCCTACAGCGAACACCCGCCCCGTTACGACTACCGCCTCACCGACAAGGGCCGGGATCTCTGGCCGGTGCTGACGACGATGCGGCAGTGGGGAGACAAGTACGCCGCCCCCGGCGGGCCCCCACTGCGGCTCACCCACAAGGGGTGCGGCCACGTGAGCGAGGCTGTCCTGATCTGCTCGGAGTGCGGGGCTCGCGTGAGCGCCCGCGACGTCCGCGCCGAGCCGGGACCCGGCGCCACCGAAGCGCTCATCGGAGCGGCCCGCCCAACTCGTCCGTAACCGCGCCGGCGGTGGGAGTCGCCGCCGATGCCGATTATCCATCGCCTAAATGGGGAATTGGGGATAAGAAGGGATTCGAGCGAGGAGATCCAGTCTTGCGGGCGTTGCGGGTAACCGACATCAGAGACGGCTTCGGTCAGGCACGGAACCTGGGAAAAGGGGGCGGCCTGCTTGGCGAGGAGGTTCTCGAGGGACGGGGCCGGTAGCGCAGTGGAGAAGAAGTGGTGGACTCTGATCGCCGTCTGCACCGGGACCTTCATGCTCCTGCTGGACGTGACCATCGTCGTGGTGGCCATCCCCGACATCCAGGACGGGCTCCACGCCAGCTTCGGCCAGATCCAGTGGGTGATCGATGCCTACACGCTGACGCTGGCCTCCCTGCTGCTCACGGCCGGGGTGCTGGCTGACCGCTACGGCCGGCGCCTCCTGTTCGCCATCGGCCTGGCCATCTTTACCCTCGGCTCGCTGCTGTGCGGCCTGGCCCAATCACCGGTGATGCTCATCCTCTCCCGGAGCGGCCAGGGCGTCGGCGGGGCCATCATGTTCGCCACCTCGCTGGCGCTTCTCGGCCAGAGCTTCCGGGGCAAGGACCGCGGCGTGGCCTTCGGGGCTTGGGGTGCCATCACCGGGGTCGCGGTTTCCCTCGGCCCCATCCTGGGCGGCGTGATCACCAGCGGCATCAGCTGGCGGGCCATCTTCCTGGTCAACGTGCCCATCGGTGTGGCCGCCCTGGCCATGACCTGGTGGCGGGTCGACGAGTCCCGGTCCCCCCACCCCGGCCGCCCGGACTGGATCGGCTTCGCCCTGCTCACTACCGGACTGGTTGGCCTGGTGTACGGGTTGATCCGGGCCAGCGAGACCAACTGGAGCGACTCGGGAGTGGCCCTTTCGCTGGTGCTCGGCGGGGTCCTGCTCGCCTGCTTCGTCATTGCGGAAGCCAATGTCGCCCACCCGATGTTCGATATCTCTCTCTTCCGGGTGCCCACCTTCGATGGAGGTCTGATAGCGGCGTTCTGCATGAACGGGTCCCTTTTTTCCGTGCTCCTCTACCTGGTGCTCTACCTCCAGGACTCGCTGGGATACTCGGCCCTGCAGACCGGCTTGCGGCTCCTGCTGATCAGCGGGCCCACCCTCGTAACCGCCACTATCGCCGGGCGGCTCAGTGAGCGCGTTCCGGTTCGCTGGCTCATCGGCCCCGGTCTGACCCTGGTCGGGGTCGGGTTGTTGCTCATGGCCGGCCTGAACGGTTCGACTTCGTGGACCCACCTGATCCCTGGCTTCATCATCTCCGGCGCCGGGGCCGGGTTCGTGAACCCGCCCCTGGCCTCGACGGCGATCGGCGTGGTCGAGCCGGAGCGGGCCGGGATGGCCTCCGGCGTCAACACCACCTTCCGCCAGATAGGGATCGCGGTCAGCATCGCCGCCCTGGGAACCATCTTCAGCTCGACCCTGCGGAGTCACCTCGATCGGTTCCTGTCGGCCACGCCACAGTTGAAGGACCACGCGGCGCAGATCGTGACCGCCATCCGCCAGGGCCAGGCCGGCTCCGCCTTCGCCGCCGTCCCCGCCGACCTGCGCGGTCAACTCGGGCAGGCCGTCAAGTCGAGTTTCGCCAGCGGCATCAACGACCTGCTGATCGTCACCGGGGTCCTGGCGCTGGTGGGTTCGGTGTTCTCTATGGTGCTCATCCGCAACAAGGACTTCGTCAGCCGGCAACCGGCGTCCGCAGCCGCGGCAGGAGAACTCCAGCCGGAGCCGCGCCCGGTCTGAGCGCCGCTTACTCTCCCTGCAGGTCCCGGCGCCGGAAGGCCAGAGCACCGATCACGGCGCACGCCGCCCCGACGGCGATCATCCACCCGCCGGCGGCCCAGTCGACGGCCACGGCCGGGGCCGCGGCCATGTGGTGGAAGATGGAAGTGTCGAGGACCCAGTGGCTGACTGCTCCGATGCCACCCACGATCTCCACCAGCAGAGACCAGGTCAGGATGGCGTAGACCGCGTAGGAAGTGGCCCGGGGCCAGACACCTACAGCCAGCACTCCTGTGCCGAGGAGGCACAGGGCCGGCGGGATCACGTTCAGGCCTGCTGCCAGCAGCGTGGACAGGCTGACTCCGTCGCCCTGCGTGGAGGCGCCGACCCAGGTCGCCAGCCCGACCACCAGGGCCCCGATCACTACCGCGGCCGCCCCGACGCCGATCCGGCCGGCCAGCCAGGACAGCCGGGCGACCGGCCGGACCAGCAGGTGGTCCAGGCGGCCCTGGGCCTCCTCGGCTCGGGCCGCCGTCACCTGCCCGGCGGCCAGGAAAGCCACCAGCACGGCCACGATCAGGAAGATCACCCCCAGAAACGCTTTGGACCCCGTCGCCGGCACCCCCAGGCGCGAGAACACCGTCTGCACCGATGACCCGGCCATGGTGGTGCCGGCGGCCTTGGCGATGAGCCCCAGCACGAACCCGGTGGTGGCCAGCGCCAGGGTCCAGCCCGCCACGGCCGGCCGCACCAGCCGGAGCGTCAGCCCCACCTGGCCGAAGAGCAGACCGGTTCGGGCCCGGGCGTGGACCCGGTCGGGCAGGGTGCTGGCGCCCAGATCCCTGGCGAAGGCCAGGTGGATGGCGAAGCCGGCCACGGCTGCCGTGAAGCCGATGATCGGGAGGAAGGCGAGGGGCTCCGGCGAGGTGAGCGGGCGGAGCTGCTCGACCCACCCGAGAGGTGACACCCAGATGAGCCGGTGCAGGCCCACACCGGCGTCGGCGACCATGCGCACTGCGTAGCAGGCTCCCAGAAACCAGCCGGCGTAGGCTGCGGCCTGTCGGCGGGTGGCGCCCAGCTGGCTGGTGAGGGAGCCGACGGCCAGAAACATCAGCGGGGTCGACACCAGCGTGAGAGCGAAGTACAGCATCGGTCCGGGTGAGATACCGACCTTCGGGTACTGGCCGGCCAGGACACTCAACAGGGCGGTGACCGCCCACAAGGTGGCGACCCCGGCGGCCATGCCGCCGAGGGCCTGTTCGGCCGCACCCCGGCGGGTGGTCAGCCCGGACAGCAGGAGCTCCCACCGCCCGGCCTCCTCTTCACCCCGCAGGAGTCTCGTGCTGGTGAGAAGTCCCCACAGACCGCCCAGGATGACGAGGGTCATGAAACTCTTGAAGACGGTGAACCCGGCCACCATCTCCAGTTGCGGCGCCGGCCCGAACAGGGCGCTCGATGCATGGTTGGATCCGAAGACGGCGGCCAGGTGCTCCCGTTCCGATTGGGTGCGGTAGAGGCGGGTGTAGCTCACGGCCGACGACGCGACGACGATGCCGAATACGTAGCCCCAGAGCACCCCCGACCGGGCCGCCTGGCGGGCTGTTCGCCGGAGGACCACCAGGCGCGATGACGACTCCGTCCGTACCGGTGCGGAAATCGCCACGTCGGCGGCCCGGACCGCAGAGCTCATCCGCTCAAGCTCTGGTCCACGGCGGTGGCCCAACCTCGGTGCGGGCCAGTCGTGACGCCACCCGACCGAACCGGCCTGTGTCGGCGCGTGTCGCCGGTGTCGCCGGTGTCGCCGGTCCAGTCCCGGTAGGCGATGCTGATCTCGTCCCGGGTGCGGCCCACGAAGTTCCACCACATCAGGACCGGCTCCGGGAAGGGCGTTCCTCCGAGCAACAGCGCCCGCGTCTCCTCGCGGGTCTCCAGCTGCACCTCGTCGCGCCCGGCGCCCGGCGCCCAGATAGGCCAGGTGGCCCGGCTCGACGATCTGGATCTCTCCGTCGGGTACGAGCACCTCCCCGGTCAGGACCACCAAGCAGTACTCGACGTCGGGTCGTAGTGGCACCGGCGTGCGGCCCGGTAGCAGGTCGAGGTCGGCCCCTACGTGATCGGTGTCGTGACGTGCTGGCGACCGCGTGCTCGCCAACTCTCCGACCAGTACGGTGGCCACAGATCCTCGGCCCAACTCGACCTTCGGCAGCTCGGCATGGTGTTCGAAAGCCGGGGCACGGTGGCGGGCGGAATCAGGCTGGGCCACCCACAGTTGGGCGCCGTGAAGCTCGCCGCGATAAGCGCCGGTGTGCTCCTCGGAGTGAGCCACCCCGTGGCCGGCGGTCATCAAGTTGAGCTGGCCGGGCCGGATGACCTGCTCCGAACCGAGGCTGTCACGGTGGACGACCTCACCGGCCAGGAGCCACGTGACCGTCTGCAACCCCATGTGCGGGTGGGGCGCGACATCGAAGGTCCCCGTTTCGGAGACCTGGGCCGGACCCATGTGATCTACGAAGCACCAGGCGCCCACGGTCCGGCGTTCGCGGCGGGGGAGGGCCCGGCGGACCCGGAGTCCGCCGACCTCTGCTTCTCGGCTCGGCGTGACAATCGCGGGGGCGGGTTGGGGGCGACCGGATGGCGCGGTCGGAGCGCCGTTCGGCCCGACGTCCTCGGTGGCCACCGGGCCGCTCACGGCTCCTCAGTTACTCGGACCGGCCCAGTCGGAGTGCGGATCCGACGCCGGGAACGATTCGTCTTCCTGCTCGTCTAGGTCGTCGTAAGGCTCCGAAGATTCGGCAGCCAGGTCGGGGGCCGGCCCGGCGGGTTCTCGGTTGGATCGCGGTTGAGGCATGAGTGTTGTTCACGTCCGCTTGCGAGTGGTCGGTACCTGCCTGAGAAGCGTACAGGCGGCCGGCGCTCGGTCTGCTTCCAACTGCCGGCGCCCCGTCGATCGCCCGGGCCAAATCGATCGGACTCTCGGTGCCAAACCGTGAACTGGGTGCCAATTCGGCCTGTATAACGGCCATTTTGGCACCGAGAGTCGTAACTGGCACCGAGAGCTGCGTGAACCGTGCCGGACAGGACCCGCCGCCAACCGCCCCCGCCCGCCGGCAACGCCCCGCCGACTGCTACACATGATCTCGCGGACCAGGTAATAAGGGGGCATGAGCCCCACTCGGCTAACCATCGTCTCCGACAGCCACTTGTCGCCCCGCACGCCCGAGGCGGAGGAGAACTGGTCCGCCGTCGTGGAGCACGTGGCCCAGGTCGTGCCGGACCTGGTCATCCACCTCGGGGACCTGTCGCTGGACGGGGTGAGAGAATCCGACGATCTCCGCTTCTCTCGTTCCCAGCTCGACCGGCTGCCCGTGCCGTGGCTGGCGATACCGGGCAATCACGACATCGGTGACAACCCTTCGCCGGCTGTGCCCGACGACCTCGCCGTTGACGCCGAGCGTTGCGAACGTTGGATCGATCTCGTCGGCGCCGACCGCTGGTCGGTGGAGTTGCCGGGCTGGAGGCTGGTGGCTATCAACGCGCAGCTGATCGACACCGGTCTGCCGCAGGAGGATGAACAGTGGGAGTGGCTGGAAGAGGAGCTGGGCCGGGACGCGGGCCGGCAATCGGTCGCGCTGGTGACCCACAAACCGCTGGGCGCCGATCAGGGAGAGTTGTCTTCGGCGCCCCCGTACAGGTTCGTTCCCTCTTCGGGACGGCGCCTGATCGCAGGGCTGGCCGGTGCCGGCGGTATCGACCTGGTCTTGAGCGGGCACGTCCACCAGTACCGCAGGCTCGAGATCGGCTCTACCACTCACGTCTGGGCGCCGACCACATGGGCTGTGCTGGCCGAAGAAGATCAACCGACCATCGGTGCCAAGCGTTGTGGCGTCCTGGCGCTGGCTCTTGATCCGGGCCAATTCGACGAAGCTCTGGTCCAGCCCGCTGGCATTCGCCAGCAGACCCTGGGTCAGGATCTGGCCGATCCCTACTTGGTGTGAACCGACAGTATGGTGTCTGGCCGGTCTTCGGCCTGCATGCCGGGGAGGAAGAGAAACCCGAGCGTGACGATTGCTCCGATTACGCCCGCCAGCACCAGCGTCCTCCGAGCGCCTAGGGCCTGTGCCACCGGCGCGGTCAGCGCGTAGCTGAGCGGTAACAATGCGGTGGATATACACCAATCGACGCTGGACACCCGGCCCAGCATCTCGTTCACGACCCGCCTTTGCTTTAGTGTCCCCCACGCCACTGCCCCCACGGCCTCGGCCCCGTTGACGACGAGGGCGACCATGGCCAGACCCCATGTCTGCGTGGCGAGGCCGTACCCGGCAACGGCGAGAGTGGCCAGGGTCCACCAGCCATAGATCCACATGATGGGCCGTCTCGGCTCTGCACTGCGGCCGGAGAGGACCGCTCCGACCACCGCACCGGCTCCCCCTACCGCCAGTACCACGCCGTAGGTGGACGCGCCGCGGTGAAGAGAGTTGCGAATGATGTACGGCAGCAACACTTGTGTCGGTCCGATGAAGAGCAGATAGGTGAACGTGGCGGCGAGGAATGTTCCCCACAGCCACACGCGGCTGCGCACATATCTAAGCCCTTCGAAGAGGTCGTGGCGCAGTCGCGTTTCGGTCGGGGCGGGCGGTGGCGGCGGCGCCATCCGGTAAACGCAGAGCGCCGAGAAGGCGAATGACGCGGCATCGAGCCCGAATGCTCCCGAGGGGTGCAGGACGGCGACGGCTACTCCCCCGAGTCCGGGGCCGATCAGCTGCATCGCCGTGGACCGGACCGACTGGTCTATGGCGTTGGCCTGGGTTAGCTCGTCTTCGGGCACCAGTTGGGGCACGAGGGAGTCGAACGCAGGGGAGGCGAACGCGGTCGCGGTGCCGATCACGGCCCCCACCAGGCACAGTTCAGACAGACGAGCCGTGCCGGCGGCGACCAGGGCGGTCAGGGCGAGGAGGGCCAGGGCGCGAACGGCGTCAGCCCAAAAGAGGATGGTGCGGCGGGATAGTCGATCCGAGACGGCGCCGCCCAGCAGCAGGAGGACGACCTGGGGAACAGACGTGGCCAGACCGACAAAGGCCAAAGCAGATGGGCGGTCGGAGATGCTGTAGGCCTCCCACGCCACCGCGACGAGAAAGATCCCGTCACCGAGCAGCGAGACTGCCATCCCGGTCCACAGGAGGCGGAAGTCCCGCCGGCGCAACGGGGCCGTGAGCGCCACCGTTCGTGCTCCCGGTCTCTATATGGCGGTTTCGGCCCGTTGCATATCGAACCGCTCTGACATCTCTCCGAGCACCGTGTTGAGCTGTTCGATCTCACTGTCGTCGTTGGCGGCTGTCACCTGAATCCGGAAGCCGACCTGGCTTCGAGGCACCAACGGGTAGGCGGCCAGCGTCACGTAGATGCCGCGGTCGAAGAGGAACCGGCCCAGTGCATCGATGTCGTCGGCGTGGCGGAGCGGAAGCTCGATAACGGGATAGCCGGACTTGTTGAAGGTGCGGAGGCCCAGCTCCTTGATCTGACTGAGCACCCGGGCGGTCTTCTGGCACAGCGACCGGCGGATGTCGTCTCCCTCCTTGTCGTTCACCTCGAAGCCGGCCAGGACCGTCGCCAGCGAGGCGGTCGGCGATGGACCTGAATACAGGTACGGGGGAGCGGCGACTTTCAGGTAGTTCTTGAGCGAGGTAGGCAGGGCAAGGAAGGCCGCAAGTGATGAGTAGGACTTGGAGAAGCCGCCCACCAGCACCACGTTGTCGTAGCTCTCGTCGTAGTAGCGGACGATGCTGTTCCCTCGGTGACCGTATGGCATGTCGGGTGCCGGCGATTCGCCGATGATTCCGAACCCGTGGGCGTCATCGACATAGAGGAGGGCGTCGTACTCGCGGCAGATCCGGGCGTAGAGGGGCAGGTCCGGTGCATTGCCAGTCATGCTGTTGACACCGTCGCAGCAGAAGAGCCGGGGCGTCCCTGGCGGCAATGAGCGGAGCACCTCCTCGAGATGTTCGGGGTCGTTGGCGCGAACCCGATGGAGGGTGGCGCCAGCTCCTCTTGCGATCGTCGCTCCCTCGTAGATGGTCTTGTGGGCTTGCGCGTCCACGAGCACATCGCCTGGCCCGGCCAGAGCTGGGATGACCGAGGTGTGGATGAGGGTGATGGTGGGCAGCACGAGCGTGTCGGGCGCACCGAGCAGCTCGGTCAGCTTCTCCTCGATCTCCACGTAGAGACGCGGATTGCCGAGCAACCGTGACCAGCTCGGGTGGGTTCCCCAGCGCCGGACCTCGGGCTCGACGGCGGCCATGATCTCGGGGTGAAGGTCGAAGCCCAGGTAGTTACATGAGGCGAAGTCGCACAGCCACTGGCTCCCGATCCGTATGCGCCGGCCGTCAATCTCGTCAATCACCGCGTCCATCATCGGATGGGAGGAGCGCAGGCGTTCGAGGTCGGCCCATCTGCTCTGAGTCTGGGGCCAGGAAGGCAGGTGGTCGACGTGATTCCCGTTCAGTGAACGGGAGTCGGTCCAAAGGGTCGTCATGCCACAGTCTCCTCATGTGCGGCGTTGGCTGGCATTAGGGCCTCCCCGGAGGCCATTCGAGGCAGGAGTCCGTCCATCTGCTCAGCAGGAACGGGACGGGCGAAGAAGAATCCCTGGCCAAACCGGCAACCAAGCGCACGAAGGCTGTCGACCTGGCGGGCCTTTTCGATACCTTCCGCAACCGTTTCGAGATTGAGGGACTGCCCGAGCTGAACGATGGCTTTGGCCAAGGCAGACGCCTTGTCGGAATCGCCGACGTCGTCCACGAAGGACTTGTCCACTTTTAGGACATCGATTGGGAAGCGCTTCAGGTAGGAGAGTGAGGAGTAACCGGTGCCGAAGTCGTCCACGGCGAAGCCCACTCCGAGAGACTTGAGCTCGAGCATCCGGGACACAACGGACTGGGCGTCCCGGACGAGCACGCTCTCCGTGATCTCCAGCACCAGGCACGACGGGTCCAGCCCAGAACTGCTAAGTGCTCGCGACACGTCGGTCACCAGATCGTCGTGGTGGAACTGGCGGGCCGAGATGTTGACGCTCACCCGCAGACGCTTCGTCAGCCCGTGTTCCCTCTGCCAGCCGATTGCCCGGCGGCAGGCCTCGTCCAGCACCCAGGCCCCGATCGGAATGATGAGCCCGGTCTCCTCGGCCAACGGGATGAACTCGTTAGGCCCGAGCAGGCCGCGCTCGGGATGGTTCCACCGGATGAGCGCCTCCACCCCGATGGCCTCGCCGGCTTCCAGCGTGACGATGGGCTGGTAGTGGAGGACGAACTCCTCCTCCTCGACGGCTCGTTGCAACTCGGCCGTTCGCTCCAGGCGTTCGCTTACCGCTCGCTGCAGGGCGGGATCGTAGATCTCGTAGCAGTTCTTCCCTCTCGCCTTCGCCGCGTACATCGCCACGTCGGCGGCTCGAAGCAGCTCGGCCGGCCCTTCCATTCCCGACTGGCTGTGGGCGATACCGATGGAGCCGCGCACCGCGACCGGTCGGTCCTCGACCCGGAACGGCGGCTTCAGCTCTTCGAGCAGCCGCTCGGCCACCCAGCACGGATACTCGGCGTCATTGGTTTCTTCGAGCAGGATGGCGAACTCGTCCCCACCGAAGCGGGCTGCGGTGTCTCCGGAACGCAGAGTACGCATCAGTCGGCTGGCCACCGCTACCAGTAGCTCGTCGCCGGCAGCGTGGCCGAGGCTGTCGTTGACGAGCTTGAAGTCGTCCAGGTCGAGGAACAGCACCGCGAGCGACGTGGCCGATCGGGCCGAACGGGCCAGGGCGTGCTCGAGACGGTCCCGGAACAGGGCCCGGTTGGCCAGGCCGGTGAGCGCGTCGTGGAAGGCCTGGTGCTTCAACTCCTCCTCCAGGCCTTTGCGCTCGGTCACGTCCCGCAAGGTGAGGACGATGCCTTCCACGGTGGGGTCGGCCAGCAGGTTGTTGGCCACGGCCTCGACGTATCGCCACGAACCCTCGCCGTGCCGAATCCGCCACTCGGTGGTGACCGATATCCCGGCTTTGGACGCCACCGCCCCGTAAGCCGCCATCGCCTTCTCCACGTCGTCGGGGTGGAGTAGGGATGTGAGCGAGACTCCCTCGAGCGCCCCGGTTGCATAGCCGAGGGTGCGCTTGGCCGAAGGGGTCTGGTACATGATGGTGGTATCGGGGCGGGCGATCAGGATCACGTCGGACGCGCTCTGCACGAGCGTCTGGAAGCGGGCCT
Source organism: uncultured Acidimicrobiaceae bacterium (assembly GCA_963851245.1). GTDB lineage: Bacteria > Actinomycetota > Acidimicrobiia > Acidimicrobiales > Palsa-688 > CAWKOH01. Next base: position 358,074 of record CAWKOH010000004.1, read on the forward strand.
CACTGCGCTGGGCGTGGAAGGCCTCGGTCAACGTCTCCCGGTCCAGCGCCAGCCCGACCTGGGTGGCGAGGGTTTCCAGAGTGTTGGTGAGATCGACCGGCAGCTCCTGAGGGGTCTGGAGGACGATCAGGCCGGTGAGCTCGTCGCCTGCGACAACGGGGCAGATGAACAGACGGTCGTTATCCCTGTGTGACGTCGGGGCGCTCTGCGGCGCCGGGCACCGCACCGCCTTGCCGGCGATCAATCCCTCGCGAGCGGCGGCCGGAAGGTCGCTCAGATTGATGATCCGGCCGTGTGCGGCTTCCACCGACGACGCCACTACAGTGAAGCTGCCAGTGGCAGCGGCGACGGCGAAGCTGATCGACGAGACCTCCACCTCCCGGCCCACCAGGTCGCTGACGGCGTTGATAGTGGTCTCGTGGATGCCAGGCCGGCCCGGAGCGCCGACCAGCTCGCTCGCTTCCCTGCGCAACACCTGCTCCCGGGTGACTGCTTGCTGGTGAGCTCGCACCACCCCGGACATGCGCAACACCACCAGTAGGAACATCACCGCGGCCACGCCGGCGATCGCGGCGGCATCCACTGGCTTGCCATCGGTGGTCTCGACAAGCAGCACTACTGGAGCGACCAACGTAACGGCGCCGAGCAAGACGAGCCGGGACCGGCTGGTCCGCAGTGGGGCCATTTGCCGGGGCTCGGAAAGCTCGCGCATCGAAGGGTGAAGGGCGGCCGCCCCCCAGCAGGCGTAGAAGAGAATCCAGCCGAGATCGAATGGGTTCCCGTCATTCCAGTTCCAGGACGAATGGAGGTTCGCCAGTCCGTAGACGGTGTCCGCGACGAGGGTGCCCAGGGTGCCTATCGCCAGGAGCCGGCCAGCGGTGTTGCGTAGCCCGCCGGCGCTCCAGAGATGGGCCAGCATGGCCAGGACCAGGACGTCACCCAGCGGGTACGCAGCCGCGGTGCAGCGGACGAGCAGGCCGCCCGGCGCCCGCACATTGGGGCCGATCAGGAAGATCCACGAGAGGAGACCGACGCCGATGGTTATCATCAAGGCGTCGAGCAGGCTGGCCCGATCGCTACCGCGAGCGCGCGACCGGGCCAGCATCAGCAGCCCGATGGCGAGCACGGGGTACATGGTGATGTAGATGGCGTCGATGAACGACGGGAAGGGGATGTTCTGGTTGCCGATGATCTGGTGCCACGACTTGTAGATCGTGTCGCCAGTGATGAAGAGCAGGACGCCGCCGCCGATGAACCACCACGCAATCGGTGTCTTGGGCCGGTACCGGTAAATGCCGTAGGCGATGGCGGCAACCGCTGACAGACCCAGCACCGACCACGCCGGGACCTGTCCGGTCCACTCCATCCAGGGAACGACGCCCAGGATGTGTGGTGAACCGGACGGGATTCCGAGCGGGAAGTAGATCAGGGCGACGACAGCCTCGAACAGCAGGAACCATTTCCACGCGTTGGGGGGCGCGTTGGTCTCCGAACCCGTCGCCGGGCTCAGGGACGAATCGGCTGCATCCGGCCCGGATGGCAGCGCGACACCGCTCGTGGCCTGGTTCTGCACGCCCGTAGCATCGGCGTCCAACGTGAGCAACTTGAAACTTCGTCAAAAGTACAGTTCCGACCCAGTGAGCCGATTTGTCGTGCAACAGCACGACGCCACGACCCTTCATTTCGACATGCGTCTCGAGGTCGGTGGCGTTTTCAGGTCCTGGGCTGTCCCGAAGGGACCGTCACTGGACCCGGCCGTCAGGCGGTTGGCGGTGCCGGTGGAGGATCACGACCTCTCGGCCGGGGACTTCGAAGGTGTGCATGCCGGCCCGCACCGGAGGGGCACCGGGGCGGTGATCATCTGGGACGAGGGAACCGCAGAGATCGTACGGATCGAGCGGGCCCACCTTTTCTTCCGCCTCTTCGGACACAAGCTCGCCGGTGGGTTCGCCCTCACCGAGACCGGCCCCAGACGGTGGATCCTCGTCAAGGCACGCGATGCCGACGCCGCCCCGGGTTCCGACATCGTCGCAGACCAACCGGGGAGTGTTCGCACCGGGCGCACCTGGCAAGAGGTGGCGGCCGAATCCGGCGCTTCCTCTTGACCCTCCCGTAACGGGAGGGTTGATGATCGAGGCACCCATTCAAACAGGAGAGAAAAAGGAGTGCCTTCATGAGTGTGTCCCTACTCGCAGTAACCGTCGATTGTGCCGACGCCGGCAAACTGGCCGGCTTCTGGTCCCAGGTCCTCGAGCGGGCCACGGACCCCGAGCCGACGGCCGAATTTGCCAGCATCGGGTTGGCCGAAGGCGGCGCAGGTGGCGCCTGGATGTTCCACGCCGTCCCCGAGAGCAAGACGGCCAAGAATCGGGTCCACATCGATTTCGTGGCGCCCGACCTGGCCTCCGAGGTGGAGCGCATCCTCACTCTGGGCGCCACCCACCTGGCCGACGTTGAGGAGGGCGGTTTCCGCTGGTCGACCCTCGCTGATCCGGAGGGCAACGAGTTCGATGTGGTAGCTGCTCCCTCGTAGAGGGCGGGCGTCGTCACTTGCTGACCGGCGGGTCGGCGTTGTGACCACAACAACGCGCCAGCGGATCCGATCAGTAGATGGACTGTTGTCCTCTGAGTGCGGGAATTTTTGAGCACAACGCGACAGCAGTTCGAAGCGGGCGGATTCCGCGGGCGCGTTGTACAGGGTGGCGCCGGCGGGGTCCACCCGAAACCGGGGCTCGAGCGCCGCCCCCGCCATCCGCAGGCTGGCGGTTCGAGAGCCCGCCGCCTTAAATCAACGCAACGCAACAGTGGACGGATTTTTGAGCGAACCCTCGCGGCGTTAGCTTCGACTATCGACCAAAACGCAACGAGGGTCGGCTCTTTACGGCGACCACTGTTGCATTGTGTCGCCGCCGGCGTGGCCAGCCCCCAGCCCCCAGCCCCAGCCCCCAGCCCCCGCTCGCCGCCGACCGCTCGCGGCCGGCCGGCGTTCTAGAACGCCCCGAAGCGGATGACCGACGCCAGCCCGAAGACCACGGAGTAGACGGCGAAGGGGATCAAGGTCCGGGTCTTGAAGTAACGGCTCAGAAAGATGATGGAGGCGAACGAAGCCACCACAGCGGCCACGCTGCCGGCGATCGCCTGACCGCGGATGCCATCGCCGAGGTGGCCGAGCAGATCGGGCACCTTCAAAGCTCCCGCGGCGAAGATCACGGGGGCTGAGAGCAAGAAGGCGAAGCGCAGGGCCCCTTCGTTGGACAGTCCTCGGTAGAGACCGCCAACCATGGTGACGCCCTCCCGGCTGATGCCGGCGAAGAGGGCCAGGCTCTGGGAGGCGCCGATCCACAGGGCGCTCCAAGGGCTCAGCCGGCTGTTGAGGTCGCGTTCGGTGACGTCGTCCATGGCGACGAGACGTTCCTCTTTGAACCGCTTGAAGATCCCACCACGCCGGCGCCGAGCTGGGACGGTGGCGAGCTCATCATTGGTCGCCGCCCCGGACGCTGCCGCCACCCCGGACCCTGCCGCCGCCCCGGGCGTTACCGATGGGGAGGGCGCCGGTGATGACTGCGCCGGGGCCGCCCCTCGCGCCGCTCGCCTCCGACCCTTCCGCCGGCGCCTCCCTTCGCAGGTTCCGCCGCCGGAACCACTCGCCGGCGAAGAGGATCAGCCCGTTCACCGTGAGGAAGATGGCGGCGGCCACCGGCTTGGCGAAGAGGGTGCGGAACGTGTGCTCGAAGAGCAACCCGAAGATGCCGACGGGGATGGTGGCGATGACTATGAGCCAGGCCAGGCGCTGCGAGTCGGTCTCGACCCTGCGGTGACCGATGCTCTGAAAGAAGCCGGCGATCAGCCGGCCCCACTCCCTGAGGTAGAAGATGAATATGGCCAGCGCGTTAGCCAGGTGCAGCCCGACGATGAAGGCAAGATACGGGCTCTCCGACAGCGATTCCTGCCGCACCAGCAGGCTCCAGTTGCCGCCGAACCACGAGGGGAGAAGCACGGTGTGGCCCAAGCTCGATAGCGGGAACAGTTCGAAGAAGCCCTGGATCAGGCCGAGCACAATCGCCTGAAAGAACGTCATGTGGTAGATCGAGGCGTGCGACGCGGCGGCGGTCAGATACACGGCGCTCCTTGGCGGATCGTCCCCCGAGATTCGACGGCAACGGCTTCCGAGAGTACCAAGAAGGTCGCGTGCCTCATCCCGGCCCGGAGGCCGAAGGGCCAGGACGAGCCGGAGCTATATGGCTTGACAGTTATATAACTGCCTAAGCATAGTAGGTGCATGACCTTCGCGGTTCTGGCGGAGCCCTCCCGCCGCGAGATTCTCGATCTCCTCCGGGAACGCGAGCGATCGGTCGGAGAGCTGGTACGTGGTGTAGGTCTCAGCCAGCCCGGCGTTTCCAAGCACTTGCGGGTGCTGCGAGAGGCGGGCCTGGTCGGAGTGCGGGTGGACCGTCAGCGCCGCTTGTACCACTTGCGGCCCGAGCCCCTTGGTGAGGTCGACGCTTGGCTAGAGCCGTTCCGGCGCCTGTGGTCCGGGCGCCTCGACGCTTTGGAGGCCCATCTGGACAGGAGGGATTGAGGCATGGACAGAACGTTGGTACGGGCCGGAGATCGGCATGTGTTGCGTTTCGAACGGCATCTCGCCCACCCCGTGGAGCGGGTGTGGCGAGCCCTCACCGAGCCGGCCGAGCTGGCCCACTGGTTTCCCGGGCAACCCAGCATCGAGCTGCGTGTAGGCGGTGCGGCCACGTTCGCCCAGCCTGGTTTTGATGTCGATCCCGCACTGATGCCGACCCACGGAACCGTCATTGAGCTCGATCCACCCAGACTCTTCGGTTTCCGGTGGGGGGACGACCTGCTCCGCTTCGACCCGCCACGATCGACGCGGTCGAAGGCGGAGCCATCGAGCTCCGCTTCGCCACGCCGCTCGGGTACTTGGTGACCAGCACGGTACGGCGAGCCGAACATCCGAAGGTGATCGAGTACACCTGGAACAGCCCCGGAATACCCGACGGCCTGGTGAAATGGCAGTTGATCCCGGCCGGAGAACGGTGCCTGCTCCTCCTGACCCACACTGTTATCGGTCACTGGGATGAGGCCGGCACCCTGGCCGCCTGGCACGTCCATCTCACCCTTCTGGATGCCGCTTTGGCAGGACGACCCACGTGGCCGTTCCCGGAGTCGCGCTGGAGCGGGCTACGGGACCAGTACGCCGCCGGCGCCCTCGACTGAGCCGACTACTGCTTCAACTACTTCAACTGGGCCCGCAACGACTGCCCCGACAGAGCCACGCAAGAGCTCGTCCAGGGCGGAGGCAGGCGCTCGAGCATATCCCGGTCCCAACCACCGGAGTCGGCAGCCGCGGCGTAGGTGGAGTGCAAGAAGGAAAGGAGCTTGGAGCCGGGGTCAGAGGCCGTGCGGACCACTTCGTAGGGCAGCAGGTACTCGCCGAGGGATTCGTCGTAGAAGGCTTCAGCGGGTTCCACGGAGGCGGTCCGGTAACCCTCTTGCTCGGGGTAGGCGTACGAGTAGAAGGCCCCCTCGACCGCACCGCCCGGCCAGTAGCCGCAGCTGCTCACTTCCTGGGAGTAGGCCTCCAGCATCACGTGCGGGCTGCAGTTCGGGGCCCCTGCCGTGTGTGGTGGCGCCGGCCGCCCCGAGAAGCGGGTCGTGGCCAGGTCGAGGGCGCCCCAGAAGAGGTGGACCGGGCTGGACTTGCCGACGAAGCAGGTCCTGAACTGGTTGAGGACGAGGCTGGCGCTGATGAGCGCCCGCCACCACCGCTGGACATAGTCACGGTCGTACGAGGAGTGCTCGTGGTCCTGCTCGAAGGGGATGGCGCCGGGGATCTCGACGGGCACATCCCAGATCTCAGGCCGCACTCCGAGCTCGGTGAGGCGGCCGATCAGGTCGAGGTAAAAATCGGCGACCGTCCTGGGCTCGAGCCTGATCTGCCGCCGGTCGCCGCCGGCGGTGATGATGTCGAGCCGGTGGTCGATGAAGTCGAAATCGATCTGGAAGCCCGGTCCGCCGTCGGACCACATCAGGGAGGTGGTCAGGCCCCGGGCCGTCAGGTACAGCGGCACGTTCCACCAGTGGTTCAGCAGCGGTGAGCTGGCCAATCGCACCTTCCCGACGATCTGGGTCCAAAGCTGCAGCGTGTCGCGGGTGTCAGCCCACTCCTCGACCGGCAGTGACGGCCACGCCCCGGCCGCCCCGGCCGCCCCGGCGCCCGGCTCTGGAAGCCGTGCCTGTCATCGCCTCTCCTCCCTTCGGTCAGAGGCCCATCTCCGCCGTGATCTTGCCGTCGTCCACGGCTTGGCGAAGCAAGTCGTAGTCCCGCGCGTTCTGGTCGGCGTAGGTCTCGGCGAAGGCGGCGATGGCGTCGTCGAACGCCGTTCCCTGTCCCAGGTAGGCGGCGATGGCGATCCGGCTCCCGGAGCGGGCGTGGCAGCGGGCCAGGGTCCACCCGCACAAGCGGGCGTAGGCCGTCATACCGGCCGGGACCATGGCCCCGATGTCCGCCGATCCTTTCCAGTCCCGGAGCTGGCGCACGTAGAAGTCCCGAACCACCCCGTCGAGCCCGAGGACCCGGTCCCAGCCGAGGAACACGTCGCTGTGGGCCTGCATGAGCCGCTGGCCGACCACCACCCGCTGGCCGCAGTTGCTGTAAGCGCTCTTCGCCACGAACCGTTCCAGCACCGAGGCCTGGGCTTCTTTCGCCTGTAGGAACAGAGGTTGTGCGTCGTCCCGCCCCTCCAGGAGGAGGATCCAGGCTCTCGTGCCGACGCTGCCGACCCCTACGACCTTGCGGGCCATCTGACCCAGCTTGAAACGGTCCAGCAGAACCCGGCGCTCGGAGCTGAGAGTCCGGCGGTAGGCGCGCAACAGGCCAACGATGCTCGCCATGAAGTCGCCGGCGTCTCCTTCGGAGAGAAGTTCCTCGACCGGCACGATGAGCGGCGGGTCGCTGACTATCCGGCGCCGGCCGTCCACCACGGTGGTCAGCTTGTCGAGGGCCTGGAGGCTGTCCCGGGTGCGGGCCTTGTTGAGCTCCTGCTGTGTCCGTTTTCGGCTGGCGGCTGTCAGCTGGGAACCGAACCTGGCCATGACGTCGTCCACGTCAAGGTGGGCGTACCAAACGTCCAACGCACCCATTGACGCGAAACCCCGCATGGCGGATCGGTACACCTCGACCCCGGCCGTCACCACCGTGCGCCGCTCGGCAGGGCTGAAGCCACGATCCCGGCCGGCTATGGCCAGGCTGGCAGCCAAACGCTTGATGTCCCACTCCCATGGCCCCGGCAGGGTCTCGTCGAAGTCGTTGACGTCGAACACCAGATGGCGCTCAGGCGAGGCGAAAACGCCGAAGTTCGCCAGGTGGGCGTCCCCGCAAGCTTGGACCATGAGGCCCGAGATCGGGGTCGAGGCCAGATCCGACGCCATCACGAGGGCGGCGCCACGGAAGAAGGCGAACGGGGAGACCAGCATGCGGCCGTAGCGGATCGGCACCAATTCGGGTACCCGCGTCTCCGCCTGCTCCTCGAGCAGGTCGATCGGGTTGGGCCGGTCGGCCGGCGGGTCGAATGTGGCGTGGTCCCGGCGGCGGATGCGGGCCCGGGCGGCCCGTCCCTCGGCGGCCTGCTCGGCGGAGCTGAGTTGAGTCGTCATGGCAAGAAGGTCGTCCTCCGGCAAGGGACTATAGGGTGATCGTCGCTTGTGGGGAGGGAAGAGGGCGGCCAGGATTCCCACCCCACGAGGTAGATCTCACCCGCGCCTGTGAAAGTAGGGGCCCGGCTGGGGTAGTACATGAGTATGACCATCTCACGACGCGTCGCCAGGCCGCTGCTTTCATCGATGTTTATCGTGGGGGGGTGGGACAGCCTGCGTAACCCCGAGGGCAAGGTAAAGAAGGCCGACCCGGTGGCACAGGCGGTCGCGTCCAGGGTGCCAGGGCTTCCGCAGGAAACCGAGACGCTGATCAGGATCAACGGTGGGGTGATGGTTGGCGCGGGAACACTCCTGGCCATCGGCAAGTTCCCTCGCCTGGCCTCCTTGGCCCTGATAGGGACCATCCTGCCGACCACCTATGCCGGGCACCGCTTCTGGGAGGAGACGGACGAGGCGACCAAAGCCCAGCAGCGGATCCATTTCATCAAGAACCTCGGCCTGCTCGGCGGCCTCATCCTGGCTGCGGTCGACACCGAGGGGGCGCCGTCGCTCCGCTGGCGGGCCCGGCGTAGCGCCGGGCGAGCGGGCCGGGTACTTCATGGCCGGCCCGGACGCCGCCCCAAGCCGGCTCCACGGTTCAGAGGGGTGGCCAGGCGAGCCCGGGGGTTGGCCCGCCCGAGCATTCAGATTCCGAGAGACGCCGTTTCCGAGGCCCAGCAGGTGGCGGCCCGGACCGCTCAGCGGGGCCGGAGCGCCGCCGAGCCGGTGTTGACAGCGGGCGTGCAAAAAGCCGGCGAACTTCTGGAGACAGTCGTCGGCCACGTCCAGGACGTCGTTCCCGTCGGCTGATAACGGTCAGCTGCGCTCATATCGCTCCGTCTCCCGGTCCAACGCCGCCACCAGCTTCTTCGGGGCGACACTGCGGAACGCGTCCTCGCAGATGACCTTCAGGTCCGCCCGGTCCAGGCCGGCGTCCAGGCGAACCCCCAGCCAGCCACGGGACCCGACGTACGGGGGCCGGAAGAACCTCTCGGGTGCCATCGCCACGAACGCCTCTTGGGCGCCGGCCGGGGCGGCGCACCACAGGTGGGGGAAATCGTGGTCGTGGTGCCCTTCGGGCCAGAACATGACGAACTGCTTGCCGGCGTAGAAGGCAGGTGAACCGTGACTGAGCTTCTCGGTCGCCCCTGGTAGGGCCAGGCATATTCCTCTGACCTCGGCTTCCACGTCCCTCCCGGCCATCCCCGCAGGCTAAACCGCCCAGGCCGCCGGCTGTGAGGTATACGGGGCGACGTATACAGACCTTCAGGTAAAGGAACGGTAAATCTAGGGCCAGTCGGTCCGCTGGCGACTGGGTCGGGACCGACCCATCCGCCATGATGTCCCGATGCCCGGAAGCACCCGTAGATCGCCGGCCCATTCCCGGCTGGCTCTGCGGGTCCCCGAGATCACCGCCTTCTTCTGGATCATCAAGGCCCTCTCCACCGCCATGGGCGAATCAACGTCGGATTACCTCGTCCACACCATCGATCCGGTGGTGGCCGTGTTCGGCGGTTTTGTCGCTTTTTGCGTGGCCCTGGCGGTGCAGTTCTCCATGCGCCGGTACATGGCCTGGACCTACTGGTTCGCGGTCCTCATGGTCGGCGTGTTCGGCACCATGGCCGCCGACGTTCTCCACGTCAAGTTCAAAGTCCCCTACATCGTCACGTCCGTGCTGTACGGCGTGATACTGGCCGCCGTCTTCTTCACCTGGGACCGCACAGAGCGGACCCTGTCCATCCACACCATCAACACGGCCCGCCGCGAAGCTTTCTACTGGTCCGCCGTGGTCTCGACCTTCGCCATGGGCACTGCGGTCGGGGACCTGACGGCAAACACGCTCCACCTGGGCTACTTCTGGTCGATGGCCCTGTTCGCCGGCGTGATCTGCATACCCGCTATCGGCTACCGCTTCTTCCATTGGAACGCCATATTCGCGTTCTGGTTCGCCTACGTGGTCACCCGTCCGCTCGGTGCTTCCTTCGCCGACGCCCTCGGCAAGCCCAAGAACCTGGGCGGCCTCGGCCTCGGCGACGGAAAGGTGGCCCTGTTGCTCACCGCTCTGATCGTGATCCTGGTCGCCTATCTGGCCATAACCCGCATCGACGTGCAGCGCGACGGTCCGGCCCCGCCGAGCGGGTCTTCCTTCGAGCGCCAGATCGACCAGTAGAGCTCGTGCGGTAGATACAGTCCTGGGCCGGAAGGGGAAGAATCTCCCCATGCCCGGCGACATCCCCATATATCTGGAGGTCGGCAAGAGCTGGACCTTCGCCTGCGCCCTCGACTGGCCGGGCTGGTGCCGGCGTGGGAAGGGGAAGGATGCGGCAGTTGAGGAACTGCTCCGGTACATCCCTCGATACGCCGCCGTCGCCGGCCCCGCCTTCCGCCCCGGGCCGGTCCGGGTTATCGGAGAGGTGGCCGGATCGGCCACGACCGACTTCGGCGCTCCCGGCGCCATCGGCGACTGGGACCGGGTCGCCTTGACGAAAAAGGACGGCACCCGCCTGGCCCTGCTGCTCGATAGGGCATGGGAGTCCTTCGACCAGGCGGCGTCCGACGCGCCCGAGCGTCTCCGTAAGGGACCTCGCGGAGGTGGTCGGGATCGGGACGCCATCGTCGAGCACGTGCGGGACGCGGAGCGCACCTATGGACGCAAGATGGGGGTGGCCGTCCCGCCCCGGACGCCCTGGCCCGAGCAGCGGGCCGCCTATCTGGACGCCGTGCGCATCGTCGGCCCCGAGGGAGCGTGGCCGCTCCGGTACGCGGTGCGGCGTATCGGCTGGCACGTGCTGGACCACGCCTGGGAGATTGAAGACCGCGCCGCGGCGCCGCCGCACCTGTAGAGCCGCGGAACGCCGATGGGGCCGCCTCGCACGTCCGGGTGGGTGCACCCAAGCTAGGGTGGGCGGCATCCGCAAGATTCGATTCTGCGGTACCGTGCCCTCACCGCCGTTTGGTCGGTGCTCACACTCACGCATCTGTTCGGACGCGGAGAACCCGAGCGGGAACGGACGCAGAGGAAGTGGCATGGCACGCAATAGCAAGGTCCAGAAGAAGAAATCGAAGCCGGTGGACAGCAAGAGCCGGGTGCGGCGCGGTCGCCCCAAGGTCTGCATGTTCTGTGCCGAACGGGCCGAGTGGGTCGACTACAAGGATCTGACGGTGCTGAGACGCTTCATCAACGACCGTGGCCGCATCAAGACCCGCGGCGCCACTGGAGCCTGTGCTCAGCACCAGCGGGATGTGGCCGTCGCCATCAAGACGGCCCGCGAGATGATGCTCTTGCCCTACGTGGTGCGAACCCAGTCCCCCGACAAAGGCGACCGGAGGGGCGGCGGCCGCGGCCTCCGTTCGGCCGAGGGAGTTGGTTCCGCGCTCAGCGAGGACGGCGCCGACGCGGTCGAAGACGCGGAGGCCGAGGGGGGCGAGACCGGGGCTGAAGGCGAGCCGGACGGCGCTGACCTGGACGCACGGGTCGACGACGCTCAGGCTGACGAGCCCGAGCCGGCTTAGCCCCGGCCGGCTGGTCACGAAGCCTGGAGCGGGGCTCCGTCGACCGCGCAGTGCCAGTCCCGGAGGGGGGCCAGCCGCGGCCCTGACGCCGGAGGTGGGTTGCGAATAAGAATCGCCGCCAGGAGGCCGCCCGCCACCGACATCGCCCCCGCGATGATCAGCGCGCTCCGGAAGCCGGGGGCCCATGAACTCGCCTCGAGGGCCGAGGACCCGGCTATGCCCGAGGCGACGGGCAGCACGGCGACGGCAATGAGACCCGCGGAGCGGGCTACCACGTTGTTGACTGCGGATGCGATCCCGGAGTGCTCGGCCGGCGCCGAGGCCATGGCGGTAGAGGTCAGCGGAGCAACGGTGATGGCCAGGCCGGCGCCCAGCACCAGCACACCGGGCAGAACGTAGGTGATGTAGCTGGAACCGTGCGTGGCCCAGGTGAGGAGGAACAACCCGACCCCCACCACGATCGGACCCACGCTCATCTGCAGCCTGGGTCCGATGCGGGAGGCCAGCCGCCCTGAGCGGGCCGAGAACAGCAGCATGATCACCGTCACCGGCAGCAGCGCCAGTCCAGAAGCCAGAGGGCTGTACCCCTCGACTATCTGCAGCTCCACCGGGAGCAGGAACAGGGCCCCGGCGAGGGCCGCGTAGACGACGAAAGTGACGGCGTTGGTGGCGCTGAACTGGCGTACCGCGAACATCCGCAGCGGCAACATCGGGTTTCCTATGCGTTTTTCGACGACGAGGAAGGCCCCACCCGCCGCCCCCGCCAGGATCAAGGCAGTCAGCACCGCGGCCGACGTCCATCCCTGGTAGGACCCTTCGATGAGCCCGTAGGTCAGGCCCGTGAGGAAGGTGACCGCCAGAGCCGCACCGGCCAGGTCGATTCGGCCGTGGGCCGTGGGATCGGAGGATTCGGGGACGTGCCGGGTGGTGACCAGAAGCACGAAGGCGGCGACCGGGACGTTGATGAAGAACACCCACCGCCACGACCCGATGGCTATCAGGTAGCCGCCGGCGAGCGGCCCCGCCGCCGTGGCCAGACCGCCGAGACCGGACCAGGCCCCGATGGCCCGGGAGCGGTCGTCGGGACGGAAGGACGCCTGCAGGATGGCCAGGCTGGCCGGCGTGAGAAGGGCACCCCCAACGCCCTGGACGGCCCGGGCCAGGATCAGAAGGGTGGCGTTGGGTGCCAGGCCGCAGAGGGCGGAGGCCACTGCGAACCAGGCCACACCGAGCGAGAAGATGCGCCGGCGCCCCATCCGGTCGCCGAGCGAGCCGCCGATGAGGATGAACGACGCCAGGGTGAGCGAGTATCCGGTAACCACCCACTGGAGCGAACCGACACCGACGTGAAAGGAGCGGGCAATCGACGGCAGCGCAATGCCGACCACAGTGGCGTCGAGGGAGGCGATGCCCGAGCCCAGCACCGCTGCCGCGATGACCCAGCGGCCCCGCGTCGTGCTGTAGGCCAGCCCTCCCTCGAGCTGCACATCGGGCGCGTCGCGACGGTTGTTCTTCTCGCCGGGTTGGATGAGTCGAAGATACGTCTACCGGCGGCGGTCGCGGTGCGCCGTTGCGATGGCCTCGACCACGTCAGCCATGGCGTCAAGGGAATGGCCGCTGAGAAACAAGTCGACGTAAGGATCGGCGGCGACGATCCCGGCGGTCAGGGGTTGGTAGGACTCTCGTGCCAGCCTTGGATTGATCCAGATGACCTGGTAAGCCAGCCGGCGCAAGCGACCCATCTCCCGCTCGAGGAGCGCCGCGTCTCCCGTTTCCCATCCGTCAGAGATGATGACGACGACGGCGCCCCGAGCGACGCCCCGGCGCCCGTGGCCATCATTGAAGGCCTTCATGGCCTCGCCGATGCGGGTCCCACCTGACCAGTCGGGCGCGGCCCGTCCGGCCCGCTCGAGGGCCAGGTCCGCGCTCGTGACCTGCAGAGCCCGGGTCAGGCGGGTCAGCCGGGTGGCGAAGACGAAAGCCTCGGCGTGGGCACCCCGCACGGCGGAGGCCAGCAGCTGCAGGTACGCCCTGGAATAGGCCTCCATGGAGCCTGATACGTCGCAGAGGAGGACCAGGCGGCGGGGCTTGTGGCGACGGCGGCGGCGAACCGGGTCGGCCGGGTCCCCACCGCGGCGTTGGGCCCGTTGGAGGGTCGAGCGCAGGTCGAGGTCGGGCCCGGTTCTGTGGCGCCGGCTCCTGCGGCTGGGCCGGGTCGGCGGCACCAGAGCCAGTTGGCGCATCAGGACTCTGATATGGGCCAGCTCGACGGCGGTCAAGGAGTCGAAGTCCTGGGCGCGCAACCGTTCCTCCGGGCTGGCGGCTGCCAGGAGGCTTTCCCGCCCTTCGCCGGACGGGAAGGACGTCGCGGCGTCGGCGAGGGGCGCCACCACCGTGGGCCGGTTGGCGCCGTGACGGGGTGGGTGGGGGTGTGAGCTCGGGTGATGATCGCCGGTCTGGGCGCGTTCTGACAAAGCCGGGCCGACTGGCCCTTGGCCCCGCCACTCGGCGGGATCGGCCGCGCCGGCGAACACCTGGGCGAAGACCCGGTCGAAGATCTCGATCTCTGCCTGGCCGGTCAGGAGGGTGACCCGCCCGATCCAGTAGAGGTCCCGCACCAGGACCGGCTCGGCCAGTGCCACTGCAGTGGCGAAACGGCCGGAACGTTCCGGCGTTACCGGCACTCCGGCCGCGTGCAGGAGCCAGCCGAACCGACCGGCCATGGCGGCGAGGTCCGGGCCGTCGCCTTCCACTTTCGCCATCATCCCCCGGTGACCCCGCTCGCCACCCACGCCAAACCCGCGTTGTTCGGCCACTTCGAGATCCTCGCGGTACTTCAGCACCGATCCGACGGTCGCTCCCACGGCTGCTTCGTCGAGTCCCGGCAGGCCCAACAAGTTGAGGGCCAGGGCCCAGTTGATGGCCTCGGCGACGCCGGGCGGCTTCTGGAGGTCGAGCGTCCGGAGCCGGGCCACGGCCGCGGCGACCTGTTCGGCCAGGCCGGCGGTACTCGCCGGAGCCCGCCGGCGGATGATGCTGACCGTGCGGTCCAGGCTGGGGTAGTCGATCCAGTGGTAGAGGCAGCGGCGCTTGAGGGCGTCGTGAAGGTCGCGGGTCCGGTTGGACGTGAGCACCACGATCGGCGGATGGGTGGCCCGGATGGTCCCGAGCTCAGGAATGGTCACGCTGGCCTCGGCCAGCAGCTCCAGGAGGAACGCTTCGAACTCGTCGTCGGCCCGGTCAACCTCATCTATAAGCAGGACGGCGGGCAGAGGCCCGGGATGTTCGATGGCCCGCAGCAACGGTCGGCCGACGAGGTAGTCGCGGCCGAAGAGATCTGCCTCCGACACCTGATGCCCGGCTGCCTCCGGCCACGCGGATGCCGAGCAACTGGCGCGGATAGTTCCACTCGTACAGGGCCTCGGAGGCGTCGATTCCCTCGTAGCACTGCAGCCGGAGCAGCGGGGTGCCCAGCAATTCGGATAGGGCTTTGGCTGCCTCGGTCTTGCCCACGCCCGCTTCGCCTTCGAGCAGCAGCGGCTGGGGCAGGCGGACGGCGCAGAACAGGGCTGTGGCCAGTCCGTCGTCGGCCAGGTAGCCCACCTCCTCGAGGCCGGCTTTGACGCTCTGCGGCGACGGAACCAGTTCCGTCAGCCCCCCGGGACCGGGTTGTAGGGAGACTCCGGGATTCGGTCGTCCGGACGTTCGATCACGACACGTAAGCGCCCGGATTGGCCAGGAAGGCCTCCCGGCATCCGCGGCCGCAGAACCAGAAATCCCGTCCGGCGTGCTGAGCCTGCCAGTCCTGGGCTCCGGTCGTGATCGTCATGCCGCAAACCGGGTCGGTGCCCAGTCGGAGGCCCGGATCGGTCGCCTCCATCTTCGGCACCCGGGCGCGGCGTTCCCTGGCTGCGAGTGCTCGCGGGTGGCCGGGGATGGGACGCGACGATGCTCGGCCAGAATGGAAAGGGCCACCTCGGGCGCGGTGCGGGCTCCGATGTCGAGGCCGGCCGGGGTGTGGATCCGCGCTTTCAGGTCCTCTGCGACGTCCAGGGCGGCCACCACGGCAGCGCCCCGCCGAGGACTGGCCACCAGGCCGACGTAGGGCACGCCGGCGTCGAGGGCCGCCGAGAGCGCCGGTTCCTCGCCCCGGCCGTGGGAGGCCACGACCACGGCCGCCGCGTCAGGAGGTACCGGGCCATCGAAGGGCCGGAGGTCGTATCCGAGCTGGGCGCCCAGATCCCGCAGGGCCCGGGCGATCGGAGCGTCTCCGACCACCAGCACCAGTGGCGGAGGTTCGAACGCTTCGAGGAACAGTTCCAGCGTGCCGCCCGAAAGGCACGGGTTGTGCACCACGCTGGCGGCCGGCTTGCTCCGGTTCCGGGTCTGGTGTGATGCGCAGCATCATGGTCTCGCCGGTCTCCAGCAAGGTCAGCGACTGCTCCCGCACGGTCGACTCGGCACACGCCCCGCCCACGAATCCTTCCATGGACGCCGTCGGGCATGACGATCGCTTCGTCGCCAGGCTTGGCCGACGTGGGCTGCTCGGCCAGCACGACCCGGGCGTACACGAACGGGACTCGCGCCGCCCGCAACTCCGGCGAGCGATCGGACAGGTCTTGGCGAAGCATCTTGTCTCCGCTTACTCGATGGCCAGGTCGGTCCGAGATGGCCGCCCCTGCATCGCCCGCCAGACCGCGGCCGGCGTGAGCGGCATGTCGGCGTGGCGAACCTGAGGGCGTCGAGGACGGCGTTGACGACCGCCGCCGGCGAGCCGACCGTCGCCGACTCGCCCACTCCCTTCACCCCGATCGGGATGGTGCGGGGACGGCGTCACCGTCTCGCCGAGCTCCCAGCTGGGGCACTCCATCGAGGTCGGCAGCAGGTAGTCCATGAAGGAGCCGCCCAGGTTGTTGCCGCTCTCGTCGAAGGCGATGACCTCCATCAGGGCCATCCCTACGCCGTCGGCCAGGCCGCCGTGCACCTGGCCCTCGACGATCATCGGGTTGATACGGGGCCCGCAGTCGTCGACCGCGATGAAGCGGCGAACCTTCACCACCCCGGTGCGGGGGTCGACGTCCACTACGCAGATGTACGCCCCGAACGGGTAGGTGAGGTTGGGCGGGTTGTACACCACCGAGGCGTCGAGGTGGCCCTCGACCCCTTCGGGCAGCTCCAGGTTGCCGTGTGAGGCGAATGGCGATCTCCTGGATGGTCTGGCCCTGCTCGGGGTCGCCCTTGACCTGCCACCGGCCGAGCTCCCATTCGAGATCGTCCGGCGAGCACTCGAGGGCGGCCGCGGCGATGACCCGGGCCTTGTCCCTGACCCGCTGGGCGGCCACGGCGGCCGCCGCCCCGGACACGGGCGTCGAACGCGAGCCGTAGGTGCCCGAGGCCGAACGGGGTGTTGTCGGTGTCGCCGTGGAGGACCTCGATGTCCTCGGGCGGGATTCCGAGCTCGTGGGCGACGATCTGGGCGAAAGTCGTCTCGTGGCCCTGGCCCTGGGTCTGCACGCTCAGGCGCAGCTGGGCCTTGCCGGTCGGGTGCACTCGCAGTTCGCACCCGTCGGCCATGCCCAGGCCGAGGATGTCCATGTGCTTGCGGGGGCCGGCCCCCACTCCCTCGGTGAAGAAGGACACGCCGATGCCCATGAGCGGTTCGGACCGGGATCCGGCGCGAGGCGGCTCGGGCCCGGCGCTCCGCCTGCTCCTTGCGCAGCTCCTCGTAGCCGGCGATGCGCATGGCCTCCCGCAAGGCCCGCGGGTAGTCGCCGGAGTCGTACTCCCAGCCGGTTGGGGTGGTGTAGGGAAACTGCTCGGGGCGCAGCAGGTTCTTCATGCGCAGCTCGGCGGGGTCCATGTTCAGCTCGTCGGCCAGGCAGTCGACCATGCGCTCGACGAGGTAGACCGCTTCGGTGATGCGGAACGAGCAGGCGTAGGCGACGCCACCGGGCGCCTTGTTGCGTGTACACCGCGGTCACCTTGCAGTGGGCGGCCGGATAGTCGTAGGAGCCGGTGAAGATGTGGAAGAAGCCGGCCGGGAACTTGGTCGGTTGGGCCACGCCGTTGAATGCGCCGTGGTCGGCCAGGACGTTCACGCGCAGTCCGAGGATCTTGCCGTCACGGGTGGCCGCGATCTCGCCGTGCATGTGGTAGTCGCGGGCGAAGGACGTGGACATGAGGTTCTCGGAGCGGTCCTCTACCCACTTCACCGGGCGCGCCGGTGACGATGGACCCCGACGATCGCGCAGACGTAGCCGGGGTAGATGCCGACCTTGTTGCCGAAGCCGCCGCCGATGTCGGGGGAGATGACCTGGATCTTGTGCTCGGGCAGGCCGGCGACCAGAGCGTACAGGGTGCGGTGGGCGTGGGGGGCCTGGGTGGTCGTCCAGATGGTCAGCTTCCCGGTGACCTTGTCCATGTGCGCCACCGACTCCGCAGGTCTCCATCGGCGCCGGGTGCACTCGCGGGTAGAGGATGTCCTGGGCCACCACCACGTCGGCTCGGGCGAACGCCTCGTCGCAAGCGGCCGCGTCGCCGGCTTCCCAGTCGTAGATGTGGTTGTCGGTTCGGCCCTCGAGGTCGTCGCGGATGACCGGGGCGTCGGGGTCGAGGGCCCGGCGGGCGTCGACCACGGCCTCGCAGCGGCTCGTACTCGACCTCGATCAGCTCCAGGGCGTCGCGGGCCGCGTAGCGGTCCTCGGCCACCACGAAGGCGACCTCCTGGCCCTGGAAGCGGACCTTGTCGGTGGCGAGGACCGACTGGACGTCGCCGGACAGGGTGGGCATCCAGGCCAGGTTGAGGGTCTCGAGGACCTTGCCGGTGATGACGGCCTTGACCTTGGGGTGGGCCTCGGCGGCGCTGGTGTCGATGGAGACGATGCGGGCGTGGGCGTACGGGCTGCGCAGCACGGCGCCGTGCAGCATCCCGGGCAGGTTGACGTCGTCGACGTAGTTGCCCTTGCCCCGCACGAAGCGGGCGTCCTCCTTGCGGAGCATGCGGCCGAAGCCGAGCGGGTTGCCGGCCGCGGTCAGCGGGAGCCTCGGTTGCGGTCATGCCGGCACCTCCTCAGTCGGCGTCGGCGTGGGCTCGGCGGCCCAGCGGATGGCCCGGACGATGTTCTCGTAGCCGGTGCAGCGGCACAGGTTGCCGGAGATGGCCTCGCGGATCGTCGCCTCGTCGGGGTCCGGATTGTGGTCGAGCAGCCAGCGGGCGGTCATCATCATGCCGGGGGTGCAGAAGCCGCACTGCAGGCCGTGCTCGCTGCATGAAGCCTTCCTGCACTGGGTCGAGCACACCGTCCGGCCTCGAGGCCTTCGACCGTGCGCACCTCGTGCCCGTCGGCCATGGCGGCCAGCGTGGTGCAGCTCTTGACCGGCACGCCGTCGAGCCACACCGTGCACGCACCGCAGTTGGAGGTGTCGCAGCCCCAGTGGGTGCCGGTGAGCCCGATGGCGTCGCGGAGGAAGTGGACCAGCAGCAGCCGGGGCTCCACCTCGCGCGTGACCTCGTGCGCCGTTGACGGTCATGGTGACTCGCATCAGGCGTCCCTCCTCTGCGCCCGGGCGACGGCTCGGGCCAGGGCCCGTCTCGACCAGCACGCCGATCAGGTGCCGCTTGTAGTCCTCCGGGCCGCGCTGGTCGGACTGGGGGTGGCAGTCCCGTGCACGGCAGGCGGCCGCGGCCGACCAGCTCCTCGAGGGTCGGCTGCCGCCCCGCAGCAGGTCCTCGGCCGCCGGGCAGGTGAAGTGCTCGGCCCCGACCGCGGTGAGGCCGATCCCGGCGTCGGCGAGGTGCCGTCGCCGTCGAGCTGCACGAACGCGCCGGCGGCGGCGACGGCCCAGTCGCCGGCCCGGCGCTCGACCTTCTCGTAGGCGCTGCCGACACCGGGCCGGATGCGGCACCCGGACCTCGACGAGCATCTGCGCCCCGCTGACCGCGGTCTCGTACGGGCCCGCGGTGGAAAGTCCCGCATGTCCACGATTTCGCGGTCGCCCGGCGCGAGCGGATCACGGCCTGCGCCCGCAGGGCGGCGCAGACGGCGGAGAGGTCCTCGGACGGGTCGGCCTGGCACAACGAGCCGCCGATGGTCCCCCGGTTGCGCACGATCGGATCGGCGATGACCCGCTCGGCGTCGGCGAAGATCCGGTAGTGCTCGGCCAGCAGGGCCGAGTCGAGCAAGCGTGGCGTGGCGGGTCATGGCCCCGATGGCGATCGTCGTCGCCGTCGAGGCGGATGTAGTCGAGGTCGCCAGGTCGTTGATGTCGATCAGCGTCTCGGGCCGGGCCAGGCGCAGCTTCATCATGGGCAGGAGGCTGTGGCCGCCCGCGAGGAGCCGGGCTTCCGGACCGTGGCGTTCGAGCAGGGCGAGGGCGTGGTCGACGCTCGTGGCCCGCTCGTACTCGAACGGTGCCGGAACCTGCACTGTTATCCCCCTTGTCCGTGCGTCGACCCCAAGTCTTGGCCATCGCGATGGTGCAACGGACTGCGGCCGGAGTCAACGGCGACCTAAGCGATCCCTTATCGCGGTGTGGTAGCGTCTGAGTGGCGTGACCTTGACCCAGCTCGAGGCGTTCGTGCTGGTAGCCCGACTGGGCTCGGTGAAGGCCGCGGCCGGGGCGCTGGGGGTGAGCGAGCCAGCCGTTTCCGGGGCGCTGGCGGCGCTGCGCCAGCACCTGGGCGATCCTCTGATCACTCGGACCCCGGCCGGCATGACACTCACTCCAGGCGGTCAGCGCCTGGTGCCGATCGCCGTCCCAGATGGTCAACCTGGCCGCGGAAGCGGAGGCGGCGATCCGCGAGGCCCAAGGGGCGCCCGAACGGCTGCGAGTGGCCGCCACCAGCACCGTGGCCGAGTTCGTGGCCCCGCCGCTGCTCGCCGCCTTCACCGCCCGAGCGACAGCGGTCGAGGCCAACGTGGGCGTGTCGCTCGTCCGACGAGATGGCCGCCCTGCTGCAGGAGCGGCTGGCCGACGTCTGCTTCGGCCCACGGCTGGCCGGCGAGTCGGCGAACGGACTCGATTGCGAGCCGATGATGCGCTACAGGCTGATCGTCGTGGCTTCCCCGACCCACCACCTGGCCGAGTCCGAGCGCATCCCGTGGGGCGCTGGCCGCGGGAGGACTGGCTGGTCGACCCCTGCGGGAGCCGACCCTTCGTCCGAGGTGGGCATGCTCCTGTCCCGGCTGGCAGCGTCCGCCAGAGCGCATCCGGGTCTTCCCGAGCCAGAGCCGCGGCTTGGTCGGCGGCAGCCGAGGGCGAAGGGGTGGCGCCCGGCCATCTCCCACCTGGTAGCCCGCGACCTCGACCGTGGCGGCCTGGTGCCGCCTCGGACGTGGTCTCCACTCCCTTCGAGCTGCTGTGGTACGTGTCCACGCCTTCCGCGGGAACGGCGGTCACCGGGGCGTCAACATGCTGCGTCGGTTCCTGGGCACACCCGAGGCCATGCAGAGCATGCACCGCAGCGACGGCGGCGGTCCCGGCCAGCCGCTTCCGGCCGCCCGTCTACGTCACGCTGTGGAGTTGAGACCGGCGGGCGAGATGATCGCTAGATGGTCGCCACGAGCATGGCGCCCATGGCCAAACCCATGACGGCCTGGCAGGCTCCCGCCATCCGGGGCGCCAATACCGGCCGGGCCGCGACCGGGTCGGTTCCAGCCGGAGCCGATACCGGCGACACCCCCATGAGCGAGAAATCCCGGACCGCGTAGGCGATCAGAGCTACACCCAGCGCCACGGCGAGAACCTCGATTCCTCCCGGGGGGCCGACAGCACTGGGCATCCCGGACCCGCCGGTCATGGCCGCCATGCCGGTGAACGAGGCGCTACCCAGCATGTAGACCATGGCGGCGCACGCGGCCAGGTGCTGCACGTGGTGGCCGGGGCCTCTGCTCCTCGACGTCGTTCTCAGTCCGGCCCGAACGGCGCCGGATCCGAACCAGCCCACGCCGGCGAGGAAGACGAGTACCAGGGCCTTACTCCATTCGGCGTTGAGGCGGCCCGCCAGCATGGCGGCCATGGCCGGGCCCATGACCACGTGCATGGCGTCGATGTCGGGTTCGATCCGGCGCCGACGGACCCGCGAGGTGAGGGGCCGGGTGGCGCAGTACGCCGCTGTCAGCAGAAGCGCCAACGCCAATCCGTCTACCAGCCATGCATGTCCGGCCACGGTGCGGTCCCCCCGACGTAGATGTGTGAATCCCCGAAGTGAAGTGCTCGCATCATGATGGGGGTGGGGTGTTCCGTCAACGACCACCTAAGTGATCGCTTTACTGGCTCGTCTCTACAGCGCCCTGCGAACCGCCCACAGGTCGGGAAAAGCCGGAGAGAAAAGGGTCGACTGCAAATAGTCGACACCCGACGACCCGCCCGTGCCGGCCTTGTCGCCGATCGTCCGTTCGACCATCTTCAGGTGCCGGTAACGCCATTCCTGAAAGCCCTCGTCCAGATCGACCAGGCGCTCGGCCAACTGGGCCGGCGCCCCATCGTCGCGGTAAGCCGCGAGCAGGGCGACCTGCACCTCGCTGGAGGGCTCGGCGGGCCGACTGACGTCCCGGCGAAGAAGCCGGGCCGGGATGGCGTACTTGTTGTGAACGAGATAGCGGAGGAAGGAGTCGAACAGCGCCGGGCGTCCGACCGCGTCCGCGACCCGCGAGTCGGCTTTGGCTGTCCTCGGGGTACTGGTCGAGCGGGTTCGAATCCCGGCGGCCCAGTACCGCTTCCAGTACCCGGAACTGCACGGACTGGAATCCGCTGGCCGCCGCCAGCCGCTCCGGAAGCTGGTGAACTGGCGGGGGGTCATGGTCTCGAGCACATCGATCTGGGCCACTGCCACCTTCAGGATGGTGAGGACCCTTCGCAGAGTGTGAAGGGAGTGCGAGCTGTCGCCGGCCTCCAGGCGGTTCTGGAGATGACGAAGCTCGTGCAGCAACTGTTTGAACCACAGCTCGTAGACCTGGTGGATCACGATGAAGAGCATCTCGTCGTGCTCATCGGACCGCGGTCGCTGGGCTCCGAGCAGCTCGTCGAGAGCGAGGTACGTCGAGTAGGTCAGAGCCGGCGATGGCTCAGGATCAGAGCTCATCGAGCTGCAACGACTTCGATCTCGACAAGCTGGTCCCGGTAGCCGAGGACGGTGACCCCGAGAAGAGTGCTGGGCGGCTCGTGGTCGCCGAAGCGGCCATGCACCACCTCCCACGCTGCTTGCAGATCTTCCCGCCGGGGGCTGGCCACGTAGATGGTGGTCTTGACCACGTCCGAGAGCTCGACGCCGGCGGCCCGCAGGGCCACTTCGAGGTTGTCCATGGCCTGGCCGGTCTGCTCTCTGATACGGCCGACCGCGATCGTGATGCCGTGCGGGTCTATCGGGCAGGCGCCGGCCGAGAACACCACGCAGGAGGCGTCATCCACTCGGGCGGCGTAGGCATACTGGGATCGATCCGACAGCTCGGCCGGCCGGATGAGTTCAACGTGGGAAGAGGTCGACATGGTCGCATGATGTCACGGCGCCCGGCCGGGGCGCCTGCAGCGGCCACCCGGCGGTGACGGGCCGGCGCCGCTACTACCCGCGGGCCCGCTGATAGCGCGCGATCTCGGCCCGCCCCACCACCATGTGGTGAACCTCGTCGGGACCGTCGGCGAGGCGCAGCGTCCGCTGCGAGGTGTACATGTCAGCCAGGGGGGTCCACTGCGACACGCCGGTCGCCCCGTGCATCTGGATGGCCTCGTCGATGATCTGACAGACCCTCTCGGGCACCATGGCCTTCACGGCGCTGACCCAGACCCGGGCGTCGGCGTTGCCCATGAGGTCCATGGCCTTGGCCGCTTTGAGCACCATGAGCCTCATGGCTTCGATCTCGATGCGGGCCCGGGCCACCAACTCAGTGTTCTTGCCGAGCGAGATGATGGGTTTGCCGAAGGCTTCCCTGCGACAGGCCGCGCTCGACCATGAGCTGCAGCGCCCTCTCGGCTGCTCCGATGGAACGCATGCAGTGATGGATGCGACCGGGGCCCAGGCGCAGCTGTGAGATCTCGAAGCCGCGTCCCTCTCCCAGCAGCACGTTCTCCTTGGGTACGCGCACATCTGTGTAGCGCAGGTGCATGTGGCCATGCGGGGCGTCGTCGTGGCCGAACACGAGCATGGGTCCGATGATCTCCACACCCGGGGTGTCTATCGGGACCAGGATCTGCGACTGTTGAAGGTGGGCGGCCGCGTCCGGGTTGGTCTTGACCATGACGATCATGATCTTGCAGCGAGGATCGCCGGCCCCCGAGATGTAGTACTTCTCCCCGTTGATCACCCATTCCTCGCCGTCGAGCACGGCCGAGCACGAGATGTTGCGTGCATCGGAGGAAGCCAGGGCCGGCTCGGTCATGGCGTAAGCGGAACGGATCTCCCCGGCCAGCAGCGGTTCCAGCCACCGCTTCTTCTGCTCCGTTGTGCCGACCCTCTCGAGGACTTCCATGTTGCCGGTATCGGGCGCCGAACAGTTGAGGCACTCCGACGCCAGCGGGTTCTTGCCCAGCTCGAACGCGATGTAGGCGTAGTCCAGATTGGACAGGCCCTCGCCGGTCTCGGCGTCGGGAAGGAAGAAGTTCCACAGGCCGCTGGCCTTCGCCTTTTCCTTGACGCCGTTGAGCAGCTCCAGTTGCCCGGGTGCGAAGCTGCCAACGGTCCGGGCGTCCCTCGCCCAGAGCGAAGTACTTCTCGGACATCGGTTCGACCTCGTCGGCGATGAAAGCCTTGACCTTCTCGAAGAGCGGTCTGGCCCCGGCGGACATCCCGAGGTTGAAGAGCTCGCCCCCGAAGTCGTCGGTGTTCAGCGGATTGGCAGGCATCTGAGAGACCTTCCCTTTCGTCAGTAAGCGCTCGTGCTTTCGAAGTAGCGCCGCGGGGTGTGCTACGAGCATGTTGTCGATCTGCTCGTCCGTGACGCCGTGCTCCCGCAGGTAGGGCAGGACGTCATCGTGGATGTGCAGGTAGTGCCACTGGGTCATCATGGAGAACACGTTCGGGTCGATCCAGTCGATGTAGCAAGCCGCGTCGTGGGAGAGGACCATGCGATCCGAGTAACCCCGGCGACACATCTCTGCCACCGTGTCGGACCGGGCCTCGAACGTGGTTCCCACATTGATCCCGAAGCGATCCATCCCCAGAATGAACCCCTCATCGGCCAGCTGGGACAGGTGATCGACGTCAGAACTGTCGCCGCTGTGACCGAGCACTACGCGGCGGGGATCCACGCCCTCCTCGTCGCACATGAGCTTCTTCACAGCCAGCCCGGTTTGGCTCCCGGGGTGCGTGTGCACGGTGATCGGCGCCCCGGTCTGACGGTGGGCTTTGGCGACCGCTCTCATCACCCGGGCTACGCCGTCGGTCATCCCTTGGTGGTCGATGGCGCACTTGAGGAAGGCGGCCTTCACGCCCGTACCAGCAATGCCTTGAGTGATGTCACGCACGAACATCTCAACCATCGGGTCCGGGACATCCGTGCCGGCAACAGCGGCGAGCGCCGGCCCCCGGTAGTAGAAGAAGAAGGGAACCTGGTCGTAGGTGTAGCAACCGGTGGCGGCGATTATGTTCAGCTCGGGGACCTGATCGGCGATCTGCTTTATGCGGGGTATGTACCGGCCCAAGCCGATAACGGTCGGGTCGGCGATGCTCCGGATACCCTGAGCGGCGAGCGCCTTGAGTTTGGAGACGGCGTCCACGACGCGGTCTTCCTCCCGTCCCCATTCCTCCGGATAGTTCTGCTGCACGTCGGGATTGAGCACGAAGATGTGCTCGTGCATGTAGGTCCGGCCGAGCTCCGAAGAGTCGATGGGCCCTCTCACCGTCTCCACTGCGGGCATGCTCGATCCCTTTCCTGATGTTCTACGGAGACCTTATTGGCCCTGGGTCGTAGTCGGCTCGCCGGGCCATCTGCCACGCTGACCGCCCGGCGCCGAGTCCGGCTCCACCCGCTGGCATACAGCCGGCTTCGGCGGCGCGTCGAGGCCTCCTTCAGCGCCACATCGACGCCCGCCTCCACCAGGCCGGGGCCAAGGCGCCGGACAGCCGGCACTTCTTCCGCCTGGCCATGGCCGGACCGACCATGGCGACCCACGGCAGCGACGAGCTATCGGAGATCCAGCGCAACATCCTCGGCGAGCGGGTACTCGGGTTGCCCGGCGACGTTCGCGTCGACAAGGACCTGCCCTGGTCCAGGGTGCCCCGGTAGGTCAACCGAGGGCCAGACCGCCCAGCAGTTCCCTCAGACCAACCGACACTGCGTCGCGGGTCTGCTTCGGTGTCGGCGAGTTGGCGATCAGCATTGCTCCCCGGGTCATGGCGCCGATGAGCAGGCGGGCCAGGGTCTCGGGGTCTTCTGTGTGGAGATTGCCGACCTCCTCGCCCCCTCCAGAAGCGCTGAAGGCGTAGCGTTCGTCCAGCTCGGTGAGGCGCTCCGGCCCAAGCACGGCGGGGGCGTCCACGATCACGATCCGCCGGCCTGGCTTTCGTCCGCTGGGTGACGCCGCGAGGGAACTGGGAGGAGCTGGACGTGACGGTGGCCGGTCCCGACGACGTCTTGAACCTGGTGCGCAGACTGCACGTCTTCTGATCAGGCCGGGACACCTGAATCTGGATGGGTGACCGCGCCCGATACCCCCCTGACGCTGATGGCGGTGCACGCCCATCCAGACGACGAGGCGATCAGCACCGGCGGGATCCTGGCCAGATACTCCGACGAGGGAATCCGGACCGTTCTGGTTACCTGCACCGATGGAGGCTGTGGCGACGGCCCCGGGGGCATCAAGCCCGGGGAGGCCGGCTTCGATCGAGATGCCGTGATCAAGGTCCGCCAGGCCGAGTTGGCCCGCAGCTGCGAGGTTCTCGGGATCCGGCACCTGGAGAATCTGGGGTATCCGGACAGCGGGATGATGGGGTGGGCGGACAACGACGCGGCCGGATCGTTCTGGTCCACGCCCGTCGCCGACTCCTCGGCGAAGCTGGCCGAGCTGATGGAGCGCTACCGGCCGCAGGTGGTTGTCACTTATGACGCCAACGGCTTCTACGGGCACCCCGATCACATTCAGGCCCACCGGATCACCATGGCGGCGTCGGAGGCGACCGGCATTCCCTCGAAGGTCTACTTCACCGCCGTTCCGCGCAGCCGCATGGCCGAGTTCGGCCGCCGGATACGGGAGCTGGGGCTCGACGATCCCGGAGGCGACGCCGGCCAGGGCGAGGATGGCGAATCGGGCCCGCGGGAGGAGTGGGGCACGCCCGACGAACAGGTCACCACCTACGTCGACGTATCCGGTACGACCGACCGCAAATACGACTCCTTGCTGGCCCACGCCAGCCAGTCGGACAACATCTTCTTCGTACGTATGGGCCGGGAGATCTTCGGCCAGATCATGGGGTCCGAGTCGTTCGTAAGGGCCGTCGACGCCACCGGTGCCCCCGTGCCGGAAAGCGATCTGTTCGCGGGCCTGCGCTGACGTGGGGGACGACCTCACCCGGGCCGCGAAGTTCGTCAGAGAGGTAGTCAGGCCCGCCGTATATCCCAGGCGCCGGGACCTGACGGTCGAGGCGCACCACCTGCACGGTGAACCGATCTCCGCGGCCGAGGCCCGCCGGCTCCGCTACGAAACCTTCGCCATCGGTGACTCCTGGGGAGGTATGTGGGACACGTCCTGGTTCCGGTTCACGGCTCGCATCCCGCCTGAATGGGACGGCGAAGAGGTGGCCGCCCTGATCCATCTCGGTGGCGACGACATGGTCGGATTCAGCGCCGAGGGGCTGGTATGGGACCGGGATCTCATTCCGCGGCAGGGCCTTCACCACCGCCACAGGGAATACGTGGTTGCGCCCAAAGCAGCGGGTGGGGAAGAGGTCGAGCTGTATGTCGAGGCCGCCGCCAATCCCATACCTAGGTGGTATCGAAAGGACTGGCCTCTCCTGGCGCCCGACTACTACGGGCCACCCCTCTATGTATTGCGTCAAGCCGAGCTGGCCACCGTCGATCGCCGGGTCGAGGCCTTGTACGCGGACCTTCGGCTGCTCATCGAGATGGCGCAGCGGCTTTCAGGCCAAGAAGAGGCCATCGTGACGGCCCTGGACCGCCTGCACACCGCGATCGAGACGGGAGGCGTCGCGGCGACCGCCGCTGCGGACCGGGCCGAGCTTCGCCAGACCGTCCTGGGCCGGCCCTCCGGCCTGTCGCATCGGGTTACCGCGGTCGGCCACGCCCACATCGATTCGGCCTGGCTGTGGCCGGTCCGCGAGACGAAGCGCAAGTGCGCCCGAACCTTCGCCAACCAGGTGCGGCTGATGGAGCGTTACCCCGGCCACCAGTTCGCGTGCAGCCAGGCGGTGCAGTACCAGTGGGTCAAGGACGGGTACCCCGATATCTACGAGCAGATCAGAGATCGGGTGGCCGAGGGCCGGTGGGAGCCTGTAGGAGGAATGTGGGTCGAACCCGACACCAACATCCCCTCCGGCGAGGCCCTGGTGCGCCAGTTCGTGTGGGGCCAGCGCTTCTTCGCCGACGAGTTCGGGATGGAGTGCCACGAGCTGTGGATACCCGACGCTTTCGGCTACTCCGCGGCGTTGCCGCAGATCGCTACGCAGGCCGGTGTCACCTGCCTCGTCACCCAGAAGATGAGCTGGAACGACACCAACGTCTTCCCGCACTCCACCTTCTGGTGGGAGGGTCACGACGGCAGCCGGCTGCTCGCCCACTTCCCGCCGGCGAACACCTACAACGGCGACTTCTCCGTGGGCGAGCTGCTGGCGAGCGTGGAGCAGTTCAAGGACGGCGAACGTTCCGACCGCAGCCTGTACCCCTTCGGGTATGGAGACGGGGGTGGCGGTCCCACCGCCGCCATGCTCGAACGGGCTGAGCGCGTCACCAATCTGGACGGCCTGCCCCCGGTGCAGGTCGGCTCGGTGGCCGGCTTCCTGGCCGAGGTGGCCGAAGACGCGCCCGAGCTGGCCACCTGGGTGGGCGAGCTCTACCTCGAGACCCACCGGGGGACGCTGACGACCCACGCCGACGTGAAGCGATGGAACCGGCGGGCCGAGGAAGTGCTACGGGCGGCCGAGATGTGGTCGGTTGCGGCCGGGTTGGTCAGGCGGCCGGAGCTGGAGCGGGCGTGGAAGCTGTTCCTGTTGCAGCAGTTCCACGACATCCTGCCCGGCTCCAGCATCCACTGGGTCTACCAGGATGCCGCCGGCGCCTACGCCGAAGTGCTCGAGGAAGCCGGACGCATCCGCTCCGAAGCCCAGGCCACGGTGGTGGGGCCGGGTAGCCACTTCGTGGCCTTCAACAGCAGCTCCTACGACCGCACCGAGCTGGTCGAGCTCCCCGATGGGCGGGTGACGTCGCTGTCGCTGCCCGGCTGCGGTTGGGGGCCGGTCGCCGCCGGCCCCTCCGCCTCACCCCCGCTCGTCGAGGTCGCCGACGACAGGATGGAAAATGAGCAGCTGCGCGTCGCCTGGGATTCCGACGGGCTGCTCACGTCGGTGTGGGACAAGGTCGCCGATCGAGAGGTCCTGGCTGCGGGCGGGCGAGGCAACCTCTTCCAGATCCACGAGGACCACCCCAAGGCCTTCGATGCGTGGAACGTCGACATCGAATACCTGGATCAGGTGAAGGGCCTTGACGCCGCGGACTCGATCGAAGTGGTCCAACGCGATTCGTGGCGAGGAGGTGTGCGTTTCGTCCGGCGATTCGGCGGTTCGACGATCAGCCAGACGATGCGCCTGGCCAGCGGATCGCGCCGGCTCGAGTTCGACACCGAAGTCGACTGGCACGAACGCCACCGCTTTCTGAAGGTGGCGTTTCCGGTCGCAATCCGGTCGACCCGCGCCACCTTCGAGATCCAGCACGGCCACATCGAGCGTCCCACGGTTGCCAACACCAGCTGGGACGTGGCCCGATTCGAGGTTTGCGGCCACAGGTGGGCCGACTTGAGCGAGCCCGGCTACGGCGTGGCCCTGCTCAACGACGGCAAGTACGGCTACGACATCCGGGGAAATGTGATGCGGCTGTCCCTCCTGCGCGGGCCCGGCTATCCCGATCCCGAGGCTGACCAGGGCCACCACCGCTTCTCCTACGCCCTCTTTCCACACCCCGGAGATCTGCGCGCCGAGGGTCGGGTAGTCGAGGAGGCCGAGTTTTTCAACCTGCCCATCGTCGTGGTCCCCGGGGCCGGCGCCGAAGGGCAGCTGGTCTCGGTCGACCGGCCCGGGGTCAGTATCGAGGCGGTCAAGTGGGCGGACCGGACCGACGGCGTCGTCGTCAGGTTGTGCGAGGTGTGGGGTCGGCGCCAACCTGCCACCGTAACAGCCGGCTTTCCGTTCTCCTCGGTCAGCCGTACCGACCTCCTCGAGCGAGATCTCGAGCCGGTCGAGTGCCGCGGCCCGTCAGTGACCATCCCGCTCAGGCCGTTCGAGCTGGTGACACTGCGCTTCGCTCCGTAGGGCTTCATCGGTCCCGACTCGGAGAGGGGCTCCGCGGCGTGCAACGGGCGCACTTGAAGGCCGGGTGCCGGAGTGAAGGGCGGCGAAGCCGTTCCGTGCCGGAGGCACGGCTCGTAGCCGCCCTCAATCGGGCGACCCCGGCCGCAAACCGTCCGCTACTCGGGCGGAGTGTCGCGCAGGACGCCCATGGCGAAGTACTGGGCCGCCCCGCCGTAGGCCTGAGCGAGTGCGGTGCGCACCCCGTCGATCTGGTGCTCGCCGGCGAGACCGCGCACCTGTAGGGCCGCTTCGGCGAAGCGGACCATGCCAGAGGCCCCGATGGCGTTGGTGGAGAGGACCCCACCGGACGGGTTGACGGGGAATGTCCCGCCCATGTCGGTCTCTCCCGAATCGACCATCTTCCAACCCTCACCGGGGCCGGCGATGTCGTGGCCTTCCAGCCACATGGGCTCGTACCAGCTGAACGGCACGTACAGCTCGGCCATGTCGATCTGAGCGCGGGGGTCGGTGATGCCGGCCTGCCGGTAGACGTCGTGGGCGCACTCGACTCCGGCCTGGGGGCGCACCGGGTTGCGACCGGGGAACTGGCCGAGCTCGCTGCGCACCGCCAGGGCATGGATCCACGCCGGCGGCCCGGGCGACCGTGTTACTCCGGCCTCGTTGGTCACGATGGCGGCGCAGGCTCCGTCCGACGACGGGCAGGATTCGTGGAAGCGGATCGGATCCCAGAGCATCGGGGACTCTTTGACCATCTCCAGAGTGATGTCCGGCATCTTCAGGTGGGCGTACGGGTTCTTGGCTGCGTTGCGGCGGTCCTTGACGGCGACCATCCAGCCGATGTACTCGGGGGCGCCGGACTGCTGGATGTAGGCCCGCATCCAGGGCGCGAAGGCCCCGCCGGCCCCGATCCCGCCCGACCGGCCGCCGGCCAGTCCCCATTGGGCGTTGCCCTCGGACTGCTTCTCCCAGGAGACGGCGAGCACGGTCGAGTGGATGCCCGTGATCACGTGATGGGCTCCGACCACGAGGGTCGATCCGCCGACCGAGCCGGCGGTATGGACACGCAGCAGCGGTTTGTTGGTGGCGCCCAAGGCGTCGGCCAGGAATATCTCCGGCATGACCACGCCTTCGAACGCGTCCGGGGCCTTGCCGATGACGACGGCGTCGATGTCCGCGAGCGTCAGCTCGGCATCGGCCAGGGCCCGATCGATGGCCTCTCGCAGGAGGCCGGCGATGGACACGTCGTCGCGACGCTTCTTGAAATTGGTCTGTCCGATCCCGACGATCGGCGCACCGCTCGGCCATCACTCACCCTCCAGAAGGCAAACCAGATTCTGTTGCAGTAGCGGCCCGCTGGTGGCATGGGCCAGGGCCCGGTTGGCGGTGCCGTTCATGATGCGGGACGCGGCCTCGACGATGCGGACCAGGCCGACGGCCATGATGGGGTTGGCCCCGAGAGGGCCGCCGGACGGGTTGATGTTGCTGTCGGCTCCCACGCCCAATGCGTTGCGCAGGATGACTTCCTGCGGGCTGAAGGTCGACGAGATCTCGATCACGTCCAGCGGGCCGCCGTCGTAGCCGGCCTTGCGGGCGGCCAGAGTGGTGCTGGCCGACGAGGTGATGTCGCGCAACCCGGGCTGGTGCGGTTCGATCCGGTGATCCATGCCCCGGATCCACGCCGGCCGCTCACAAAGTGAACGGGCTTTGTCCCCCGTGGCCATTATCACTGCCACGGCCCCGTCCGATATGGGTGGCAGGTCGTGCTTGCGGAGCGGGTCCCTGAAGTACGGTTCGGCCAAGAGAGCATCGACGTCGAAGTCGCCGGACAGCTGGGCGTTGGGATTTGACTTGGCGTTACCGCGGCTGCGCGCCACCACCTCCGCGAAGTCCCGTTCGGTTGCCTTGCCCGAGTCGATCAAGGCCCGGGCCTGGATCCCGGCCAGCGAGACCGGGTCAACCCCGAGCGGAGCCAGGTAGTACGGGTCGAGCTGCTGGGCCCATACCTCGGCCGGGTTGGAGGGGGAAGACTTGCCCGAGCCGAACGCCAGGGCCAGGTCGATGTCACCTTCCTGCAGACGCATCCACGCTTCGTACATGGCCCAGGCGCCGTCGGCCTCGACGTGGGACTCCGAGATGGGAGGCCACGCCCCGGCCGCCTCCAGGTTCGACACGAAGGCGAAGGGTCCACCGGTCAGGTAGTCGCAGCTTCCCGCACAGGTGAACCCGATGTCGCGCCGTGCGATACCCGCCTTCTCGATGGCGTCGGCCACCACCGGAACCAGCAGTTGGACCTCGCTGGCGGCGGCGTCGCGAACGGACGGGGATTGGGCGAAGCCGACAATGGCGATGTCCTTGCTGTGATCAGTGCCCGCCATCAGAAGATGTGCTCCTTGTAGACCTCGGCGCCGGCATCCGGCTCACCCGTCGCCTCGAACGAATCGATAACCGACCCGAGGCCGGCCCAACCACGGTTGGACATGCCCGCGACCGAGCGCTCTTCCTTGGGCTTCCACTTGGCCTTGACCCGCAGGCCCGTGCGCAGCTGTTCATGGGGAACGCCCGTGATGTCCTGACCCCCGAGGGGGGTGTCCGCTCCGTCCAGCAGGACCGAGGCGTACACGAAAGGCTCTGTTTCCTGCTGGCCGTAGTAGGCGACCGGCGTGATGATGGTGAAGCCGGTCACGGTCCCGATGTCCGGCACCGAGACCTCGTCCGCCGCGCTGGTCGCCACCACGCACAGCGGGCAGTAGCCCTTGGCCGGGACGTACACCCTCCCGCACGACGGGCATTTGTGGCCCACGAGCCGGCCTTCGAGTAGCTCGTCGGCGTAGCGGTTGAGGTTGGGTGTCAGCCGCTCGTGGTAGGTGAGGGATACCAGGTGCTCCATCACCAGGTTCTCTTTTTGGGTCGGGGCTTTGTCGCTCATTGGTTCACCAGCCCGGGGACGGTGAACCGATCTGTCACATTGGTTCGCTCCACCAGGTCGCTCACTTCACCGGCTCCCACGCTTCGAGGTCAGTGATCAGGCCATGTGGCTCTCGGCGGAAACGGGCCGTCACCTTCATGCCGCTCGACATGGCACCGGCGCTGCCGGCGTCGACGGCGGCGATCATGCTGGTGTCCGATCCGTCGGGCTTCACCAGGGCGAAGGCGAAGGGCCGGTCCAACGGATGCTTGGCACTGGGCTCAGCCACCCACGTCCACGACTCGACCGTTCCCCCGGGCCCGACCGCCACCAGGTCGGTCCCGAGAGAATCGCCCGTATCCGGGTCGTACTCGGGCGGCGGGGTCAGGACCCGCCCGTTCTTGGCCCGGATCCCCATTAGCTGTCCCTCCCGCAGGGCCATGAAGAAAGCCCCCATGACGGGTCCCAGCGTGCGGCTGTAGGGGAACTCGAGCGTCGTCTCGGTGATTCTCGGCTCGGTCACCATAAAATCAGAACACATTCTAGTTCTGCGGGCAAGGCCGCCACCCGTGGGCTACCGTTTGCCCCTACCGGCGACCAGGGAGGGCCGATGAAGCTCGGACTACAACTCGGGTACTGGCAGGCGCAGCCGCCGAGGGACGCCCTGGAAAAGATCCTCGAAGCAGAGAAGCTCGGATTCGACATCGTCTTCACCGCCGAGTCGTGGGGATCGGATGCCTTCAGTCCGCTGGCGTGGTACGGCGCCCATACCTCGCGGATCAAGCTGGGTACCTCGATCGTGCAGATCTCGGCTCGCACCCCGGCTTCAACCGCCATGCACGCCCTGACCATGGACCATCTCTCGGGTGGCCGCCTGGTGCTGGGCCTGGGTCTGTCGGGCCCCCAGGTCGTCGAAGGATGGTACGGGCAGCCCTTCTCGAAGCCGCTGGCCCGGACCCGGGAGTACGTGGACATCGTCCGCCAGGTCCTCGCTCGCCAGGCTCCGGTGACCAGCGCCGGCCCACACTTCCCGCTGCCGTACACCGGGCCGGGATCGATGGGCCTCGGCAAGCCGCTTCGTCCCATCACCCACCCGCTCCGGTCCGACCTGCCGATCCTGCTTGGCTCCGAGGGGCCCAAGAATGTAGCGCTGACGGCGGAAATTGCCGACGGCTGGTTGCCGATCTACTACTCGCCACGCGTCGGCGACATGTACCGCGCCTGGTTGGCCGAGGGCTTCGCCCGCCCGGGCGCCCGGCGCAAGCCCGACGACTTCGAGATCGCCAGCAACTGCAGCGTGGTGATCACCGACGATCGAGAGCGGGTGCTCGAATCGATGAAGCCGATGCTCGGCTTCTACATCGGCGGCATGGGCGCCAAGGAGGTGAACTTCCACAAGAACGTCTTCGCCCGCATGGGTTACGAGAAGGAGGCGGAGCAGGTTCAGGATCTGTTTCTCGAAGGCAAGCGCGACGAGGCGATCGCCGCCGTACCTCTCGACATGGTCTCGGACATCTCCCTGGTCGGGACTCGCGAGCAGATCCGCAGCGACCTGGCGGCGTGGGAGGAAGCCGGCGTGACCACGCTGGTCGTGGGGGCCCGCTCCCTCGACGAGATGCGTGCCGTCGCCGAAGTGATCCTGGGCTGAAGCCGCAGAGCTAGCCGGCCCGGCCGGCCAGCAGCAGCCTGGCTGCGCTCTCCAGGTCGTGGCCGATGCTGCCGATGGGGGCGCGGCCGTTGGCCCAACCGATGATGGAGGAGTTCCACACGTGGGCCAGCACTGTGACGATGCCATCCACATCCTCGGGCGGCATGTCGCGGAGGATGGGCGCCGTCACCTCGTAGATCTGGTCGCGAACCCGGGCTGCGGCCGAGGCCACAGCGGGGTCCGGGGAGCTCAGGGCCCGGATGAGGGCGGCGGTGAACAGCGGCCGTCTCTCAACGGCCCGCGAGGCCCGACGCAGCACATCGACGAGCTGCTCGACCGGAGTCTCGCCGCGGGCCGGGACCCGGGCCAGACGGACCTGCAGTTGGGCTGTCCACTCTGACACGGCCGCCGAGAGCAAGTGATCCTTAGACTCGAAGTACCGGTACACGGTCGCCAGGGCCACTCCGGCCCGCTCCGCCACGATCCGCATGTGTACCGCTTCGTAACCGCCTTCGGTTCCGAGTTCGATGGCCGCCTCGACTATGCGCTGCCGGCGTACGAGGGCCTTGGTCGTCAGCGGTGATCCGTCAACGGCGGTGGCGATCGCAAGTTCGGTCAACGGCGTCGATCCTCCAGGCGGGACATCCCGGCTAAAAAAGTAGAACAGATTCTCATCCTGGAGTTCGACCGCACAAGGCGGCCGCTTCAAGCCTGGGCTACACCCGGGGCGGCTGCCGGCCTCTGGGCCGGGACAATGAAAGGGCCGCTCGGGTGCATGAGCCTCATGCCGGCTACTTCGAGCGGCTCGAAGGCCCCGCTTGCCAGGCCGGCGTCGTAAAGCACGCCACCGGCTTCCTTTCGACGCAGGCCGCCGGCGGGGGGGAATGCCAGCATGGGTTGTATAGCCTCCACCAGCGGGATCTCCACCTGCCTTACCGCATGGCCCCGGTCTCGGCCGATGAGGGCGGAGACAATGGCGAAGGCGGCCGTGAGTCCGGCCACCGGGTCGGGGTAGGCCACGGACGGGGCCGCGAAAGAGCCGTCCCCTCTGTCTCCCAATCCCGACAGGGCGTGCACCCCTGTCCCGAACGCCACCCAGTCCCTGCGTTCTCCGGGCCCGAACGCGGGCATGGACACCACCACCGGCCGGCCGCGGCCCGAGTTCAACGCCTCGGGCGGCAGGCCGAAGTTGGGCATGACGCGGGGACTGAAGGAGTCGATCACCACGTCGCAACGGCGGGCCATGGCCAGGAACTGATCCCGCTGCAAAGGGGCGCGCAGATCCAGGGGGACGCGGACCTTGCCGTGGTTCAGGGCTTGATGAAGGGCGGAGTCCTCTCCTGGTCGCCGCTGAACTCCGCCCGGATAGATCCCGCCGCCGAAGAGGGCCCTGGTGCCGTCCAGCCGGATCGCCGGCTCCACCTTGTGGACGGTGGCTCCGAGCCGGGCCAGCAGCCAGGTGGCGAGGGGCCCGGCCCACATGGCGGTCAGATCGCAGATCCTCACGCCTCCCAACGGGCCGGTGCGATCCTCGGCTGCTCGGATCCGATCCGATCCGCCGGCGACGCCGGCGGCGGGGGTCTCCGAGATGGGATCCTCGGGGTCCGCCGCCGCCCTCTTCCTGTACTCGCACACCGCCAAGCGCCACTCCTGGGCCGCGGTGGCGATGGTGGCCGCGTCCGCATCGCCCGGAAGCGTTGCCATCAGGCCGGCGTAGGTATCCTCGTCGCCGGCGGCCCCCAGCTCGGCGCTCAACCACCCGCCCCCCGGGGCCCGAACCGGGTCGGGGGGCACCGGCCACCGGTGGGATCCGTACGACACGGCCATGACCTCCGGGAGGAACACCTGAATGGCGACCCCCAGTTCGCTGACGACGATTGTGGTACCGGCCCGCCACGCGGCCAGGGCGGCCGTAGCCAGGGCCACACCGGTGGCGTAGTTCAGTGTTCCGGCCGGGACCCCGGCGCTCGGGCAGGCGATCGGCGCCGGGCGCAGAAGGGCGGCCGGGGTTTGATCAGTGGGGGTCTGGTCTGTGCCGAGGACCAGGTCGGCCTGGGCGCACTCTCGGGCATCGACGGTCGTGGCGCCCGGGACCCAGAAGGGGCTGTAGGGGGGCGAGGCTTGCAGCACGGCCGCGCCGCGCCGATGAAGTAACCACGCGGCCACCTCCGCAGCCACCCCGGACTCCAGCCGTCCGACCGTAAGGCCGGTCAACGATCCCGTTCCGTTGATATTCACCTCGACCGGGTTCACGGTGCGGTCAAGCGTACGGCGGAGTCACCTCGAGGACGTGTTTATCGATCAAATCCTCCACCTTGGCGTCGTCGAGTTCGAGCAGCTCGGTGGCGATGTCCCTGGTGTGCTCGCCCAACCAGGGAGCCGGCCCGATGAACGGGCGATCCATGTCGCTGGCCGCGAACGCCGGCCCTTCCAGGATCATCGGGCCCACCCCGGGCTGCTCGATTTCGGCCAGGTAGCCCCGGAAGCGCAGATGAGGATCGTCGGGTTGGTCGCTCGCATAGGCCATCATGGCCGCCGGTACGCCGTGGGACTGGAGGGTCGTCATCACATCCCGGTCCGAGCGCGACGCCGTCCATTCGTTGATCCGCTCGTCTATGCGGTCCTGGGCCGCCATGCGGCCCTCGACCGTGTCATAAGTGGCGTCCGCAGCCCACTCCGGATCCCCCAGGGCCTTCCGCAGCCGGGACCAGTCCTCGTCGTCCCGGCAGGTGATGACACACCACCGCTCCGTCCCCGAGCACTGGTACACGCCCCAAGGGGCTCCCTGTGGGTTCCGGTTACCGAGGGGCCGGACCGATCCGGGCTCGAGGCTCTCCTGGAGGAAGAACTGGGCCATCATGCCCAGCACCGTCTCCACCTGAGGAACCTCGATGTGGGCGCCCCGGCCGCGGTCGTGCCTGGCTACCAGGACGGCAACAGCCGCTGTCGCGCACAACCTGCCGACCACGTGGTCCGGGAAGATGACCCCCGCGCCCGGTGGCATGCCGCCGTCGGGGAAATTCCAGAGCCAGGTCATGCCGCCCGCCGGCCGAGTGCTCGGCCCGTATCCGAGCCAGCCGGCCCATGGCCCGGTCGAGCCCATCAATTGGCTGCTCACCATAACGATCCCGGGGTTGATCTCTCGCAGCGTTTCGTAGTCCAGGCCCAGGTCAGCCATGGTCCCGGTCGAGTTGTTTTCGATCACCACGTCCGAGCGGGCCACCAGTTGCTTGACCAGGGCCAGGCCTTCGGGGGTCTTGATGTTCACTCCGAGGCTGCGCTTCGACCGGCTCGAGGAAGCAAAAGAAGGCGACATCTCGCTGCCCGACACCAGGCGGATGAAGTCCGGGTAGGCGCGGCTCTCGATCTTGATCACGTCAGCCCCGTACTCGGCGAACAGCCGTCCCGCCTCCACGCCCACCCCGCCGTGACCGAAGTCCAGCACCCGTAGACCCGCCAGCGGCAGGCCCGGAGCCGGCCGTTTGTCGGCTGGCGGGGCTGGTTGAGCCGCCCCTGACCCCGACTTCCGAGGACCCCACGAATCTTCGATCTCGGTGTCGTGCTCGCCCAGGTTGGGTGCCCGATGTCGGAAGCCGGCGCGCTCGCCGTCGATCTCTATGAAGCTGGAGGCCACCAGGCCCCGAATCCCGGGCGCTGCCTCCACTTCGGCGAAGGATCCGCGGGCCACGAAATGCTCCGTGCCGATCACCGCACCCGGGTGCAGGACCGGGGTCATCACGATGCCCCTTCTCTGCGCCTCGGCTGACAGCTCCGACATCCCCATGGTGGAGAACAGCTCGATGAACATGGGATCGAGGATGTCCTGCTGGATGCTCATGCGGCCGAGGAGGGTGTCCCAGTGCGGATCCTGCAGGAACTCCGGTTCGCCCAGCCAGGCACGCATGGCGTGCCACTGCCGGGGGCTGAGGATCACGATGCGAACGTAACCGTCGGCGCAGGGGTACATGGGGTAGACGATTCCCGAGCCGGCCCGAACCTCCTGGTAAGGACCACCTGAGTTGTGGATGGCGCTGAAGTTGGCCAAGGACCAGTCGGTGACCTGAGCGGTGGCCTCGAGGATCGACACGTCGAGGTGCTGGCCCCGGCCGGTGGACAGCCGCTGCCAGCAGGCGCAGAGGGTGGCGAAGGTGGCCATCACTCCCGCCACGTCGTAGGCGAACGCGCCCGGCACGAGCAGGGGCGGCTTGCCGACGACGCCGGAGCGGAACAGTTCGCCCCCGAGGGCCACCAGCACCGGATCGGTGGCGTCCCAGTCTCGATACGGCCCGGTCTGGCCGAAGTCGGTGATCGACGTGACGACCAGGTGGTCGAGCTCGCGCGCCACTT
The DNA here is from genome assembly GCA_963851245.1 of uncultured Acidimicrobiaceae bacterium. GTDB lineage: Bacteria > Actinomycetota > Acidimicrobiia > Acidimicrobiales > Palsa-688 > CAWKOH01. The sequence goes on from CAWKOH010000004.1 coordinate 396,666, forward strand.
CAGCCGGATCGAGTCCGGCCGCGGCCAGGTGGCCCGGACGCGAAGTCTCGATCCAGATGTCGGCCCGTCGCAGCAGTTCGAGCAGCCGCTCCCGGCCCGAGCTTGACTCGACGTCTACCACCGCGCCGCGTTTGTTGGAATTGCGGACGGCGAAAAACAGGCTGTGATCCCGATGAAATGGGGGTAGTCGGCGCGACGGGGCGCCGTCGGGCGGCTCGACCCGGATTACGTCGGCACCCATGTCGGCCAGCAGCCGCCCGCAAAGCTCCGCTCGGTCGCCGGCCATGTCCACCACCCGCAGACCCTCGAGGGGTAGTTGGGCCACGACGTGGTCAGGCGTTGGCGGCAACTTGCCCGGCGGCTTCGAGGGTCACCGGTAGGTGCTTGATCCCGCCGATGAAGTTCGACCGCAGGCGGACCGGCTGGCCCTCGGATTGCACGTGCGGCACTTTGCGGGTCAGCTCCTCGAAGAACAGCTTCAGCTCCATGCGGGCCAGGTTGGCGCCGAGGCAGTGATGAGGGCCGCCGCCGCCGAACGCTACGTGCTCGTTCGGTGCGCGGGTGATGTCGAAGCGGAACGGGTCCTTGAACATGTCCTCGTCCCTGTTGGCGGAGATGTACCAGATGCTGACCTTCTCGCCCGCCTTGAGCGGGTGGCCCTTGTAGTCGAGGTCCTCGGTGACATTGCGCCGGAAGTACAGGACGGGCGAAGCCCAGCGCAGTATCTCCTCGACGGCGGAGTCGATGAGCCCGGGGTTCTCGACCAGGAGGCGGTACTGGTCCGGGTTGTCCAGGAAGGCATTCATGCCGTGGGAGATGGCGTTGCGAGTCGTCTCGTTGCCGGCCACCGCCAGCAACAGGAAGAACAGGTTGAAGTCCATCTCGCTCAACTGGTCGCCGTCGATGTCGGCCGACAGGAGCTTGGTGATGATGTCTTCCTCGGGCTCCTTCCGCTTCCGGTCGGCCAGCGCCTGCGCGTACATGAACATCTCGATCTGAGCTTGCTGCACGTGCTCCTGCGAGACGGAGTACTCCGGATCCTCGCTGCCGATCATGCGGTTGGACCAGTCGAAGACCTTGTGGCGATCTTCGAGGGGGACGCCCATGAGCTCGGCGATCACCTGCAACGGCAACTCCGACGCCGCGTCCACGACGAAGTCGACCTGCCCCTTGGCGATGGCGTCGTCGATGATCCTGGCAGTCACGTCGCGGACATGGGCCTCGAGCATGCCGATCATGCGCGGCGTGAAACCGCGGTTGACCAGGCGGCGATGCCGGGTGTGCGGCGGCGGATCCATGGTCAACATGAGCTGACCACCCTCCCAGTTCGGGTCCGGGGCGACGTCGACCAGGCCGACTACTCCGCCGCGCCGCTGATCCGACGAGAAGTGCTTGGCGTCGCGTCCGATCGCCACCACATCTTCATACTTGCTGAACACCCAGAAACCCCGGCCATCGGGCTCGGGATGGTGGTAGATCGGGGCGTTGTTGCGCAGATAGGTGAACCACTCGTGCGGGACGCCCTGGGTAAAGCGGTCCAGGTCGAGCAGGTTGATGTCGCTCAATTCCATGGCTTCCTCTCCCTCCCCCGTACCGGGGACCGCTGGTTGAAACGCGTTCTGTTTTTACCAAAGTGACCGCCGTCTGTCGAGGCAGTTGGGCGTTCGGATAGCTCAACCGACGGCTCCCAAACGGCGCAGAGCCGAAATGTCTTGCTCGCTCAATCCGGCCCACTCGGCCAGGATTTCGTCTGTATGCTGGCCCGGTTTCGGCGGGGGCCGGTGGATGCCTCCCGGTGTCTCGCTGAAGCGCGGAACCGGGGCCGGCTGGGCCAGGCCATCCACCTCCACGAAAGCCTGACGGGCCGTGTTGTGCGGGTGGGACGCCACCTCGTCCAGGTCGAGCACAGGTGCGAAGCAGGCGTCGCTCCCCTCGAGGATCTCGCACCATTCGTCGCGTGTGCGGGTCCGGAACACCCGGGCGAAGTGCTCCTTCAGTGCCGGCCAGGTGCTCGAGTCCATCTGATCGGGAAGGGTTTCGCGGTCGAGGCCCATCTTCGTGACCAGCTCGTCGTAGAACGCCGGCTCGATAGCCCCGACGGAGACCCAGCGGCCGTCGGCGGTCTCGTAGGCGTCGTAAAATGGAGCACCGGAATCCAGGAGGTTTGTCCCCCGCACGCTCGGGGTCGACCTCCGGGCCCCCGCGAAGAACGGCAGCATCAACATGGCGCTCCCGTCGACCATGGCCGCGTCGACGACCTGACCCCGACCGCTCTGCCGGGCTTCGAAGAGCGCGCACACCAGCCCGAACGCCAGGAACATGCCGCCCCCACCGAAGTCGCCGACGAGGTTCAGAGGTGGGGTGGGAGGCTGGTCCGCCCGGCCGACCATCCCGAGGGCGCCGCTCAGCGAGATGTAGTTGATGTCGTGACCGGCCGCCCGGGCCAGTGGCCCCTCCTGGCCGAACCCGGTCATGCGGCCGTAGACCAGGGCCGGGTTGCGATCCAGGCAGATGTCCGGGCCGAGGCCGAGACGCTCCATCACACCGGGCCGGAAGCCCTCGATCAGCAGATCGGCCTGCTCGACGAGCCTCAGCACCGTCGGCGCCCCGTCCGGGTGCTTGAGGTCCACGCAAACGGAGCGCTGGCCCCGGCCCATCAGGTCCGAAGAGAGTTTCGGCCCCGGTCCGAGCCGGTCGACGCGCACCACCTCGGCGCCCATGTCGGCGAGCAAGCAGGCGGCGAAGGGGCCGGGGGCCAGGCTGGCGATTTGGACCGCCTTGACTCCCTGGAGCGGTCCCCTGGTCACGTTCTGGCTCATCCCGAGAGGCTAGAGGGCGCGCCCGGCCCGTATGCTCCCAACGATGAGCGTCTCGGAGCGGATCGGCGTGATGAGCGGTCCTCTCGATTCCTGGCGAGTCCTCGACCTGACTGACATCCGGGGGGCGTTGTGCGGTCGCATCCTGGCCGATTTGGGCGCCGATGTGATCAAGGTCGAACGGCCCGAAGCCGATGGGGCTGCCCTTTTGTCCACCACCTACAGGTACCGCAACGCCAACAAGCGCGGCGCCGTGCTCGACCCGAACGCCGCCGGCGGCCGCGATCGTCTCGACAGCCTCCTCGCCTGGGCCGACATTTTGATCGAGAACTTCAACAACTCCGAGCGGACGGCCGCCGGCCTCGAACCGGACGCCATCGCCCGGCGGTATCCCGCCCTGGTCCACGTCGCCCTGAGCGACTTCGGCCTCACTGGCCCGAGGTCGGAGTGGGTGCTGGACCCGTTGCCGGCGCTGGCCGCCTCCGGGACTCTTCACGCCAGCGGCTTCCCCGATCGGCCTCCGTGCTGGCTCCCCGGGTATCTGGCCCACGACTGCGCCTCTGTCTATGGAGCCGTCGGCGCCGTGGCCGCCGTCATGGACCGGTCCCGGACCGGCGGCGGTCAGTTGGTGGAGGTGAGCGTCCAGGAGGCGGCCCTGGCCGGAACCACGCCGTGGTCGGTTGCCGTGGAGGACTACCTCCGGATCAATCCTTTGCTGCCCGCCAAGGGCACCCGTAATGCTGACGGTCTGTACTGGGTGCTGCCGGCGTCGGACGGATGGGTGCGGACGGTGATCGGCAACCCCAAGCAGTGGAGAGGCTTTCTGGCCCTTCTCCGCAATCCCGAGGAGCTGGAAGCGCCGGAATGGAAGGAGGTGGGGTTCCGCGCCATGAACGGCGACGTGGTCCGGCTTATAGCCGAGAGCCGCCTGACCGACCGGACTCGCGCCGAGTTGTTCGAGGAAGCCCTCCAGCACGGAGCCACCCTGGGTGTGATCCACGCTCCCTCCGAGTTCGTCGGGCACGCTCAGCCCCGCGCCCGCAACGCCTTTGTCGAGACCGGCTTCCCCGGCCTCGAGCGGGCGCCCTTCGTGGCCCCTCCTGTCAGGCTGTCCGCCACGCCCTCCTCCCTTCGCCGTCCGGCCCCGGCCCCCGGCGAGGACACCTCTACGAGGGAGCGGCGTCATTCGAGCCGGCAGGCGGCCGAACCGGGCGCCGAGCTGCTGCTCGACGGTGTCCGGGTGATCGAGTTCGGGATGGCTGCGGTGGTGCCCGAGGTCGATCTGGTCCTGTCGGAACTGGGCGCCGACGTCATCAAGATCGAATCCGCCGCCCACCTCGACGTTCTCCGCGCCGCCGGGCGGGGCCAGGTCAACTGTGCCTTCGCCTTCAACGCCGAATGCCGCGGCCGCCGCAGCGTCGTCCTCAATCTCGACACCGACGAAGGGCGCCAGCTTGCTTTCCGGCTGTGCGCCGAAGCCGACGTTGTCGCCGAGAATTACCGGGGCGGTGTGCTCGATCGGATGGGGCTGGGCTACGAGGCGGTCAAAGGGGCCAACCCCTCGGTCATATACGTCTCCTCCCAGGGATACGGCCGAGGTGGTCCCCTCGGTGAGATGCCGGCCTACGGACCCCTCAACCTCGGTTTCGTCGGTCTGCACCACCTGTGGAACCACCCTGACGTCCCGTATCCCTGCGGCACCTCGCTGAACCACCCCGATCACATCGCCGGAAAGCTCCTGGCTGTCGGCGTGCTCGCCGCCCTGGACCACCGCCGTCGCACCGGGCAGGGCCAGCTGGTGGACATGGCTCAGACCGAGGCCGCCGCCTTTCTCATGGGCGACGTCTATTTGAACGGATATCTGAAGGGGGCCGACCCGCCTGCGCTCGGCAACTCGCTTGCCGACGCCGTGCCCCACGGTGTGTACCCGTCCGCCGGTGACGACCGGTGGCTGGCCCTCTCCGTTCTCGACGACGCCGCCTGGCAACGGCTGTGTGAGGCTCTCGGATGGTCCGTCGACTCCTCGACAGCGACCCTCGATGGTCGCCTGGGGGCCCGGGACGCCATCGACAAGCGCATCACCGAGTGGTCGTCTGCCCTGGTCGCTGAGGATGCCGCCCAGCTGTTACAGAGCCGCGGCGTTTCGGCGATGCCCGTTATGGGCCCGCTCGATCACCTGGTTGACCCCCACCTGGCGCAACGGGGCTTCATCGTGACCCTCGTGCACCCCGAGGTGGGGAGGGAACGGCACGCCGGGAACCCGGTACGCCTATCGCGCCTGCCTCAGCGCACAGCCCGGTCGGCCCCCTGCCTCGGGGTCGACACCGAAGAGGTGCTCGGAACCCTGCTCGGCATGGGTGCCGACGAGGTGGGGGAGCTCCGCCGGCGGGGCGTCTGTAGCTAAATGGCGGCCGGGGTTTGCCGCTAGCTGCCGGCGGGTCTGGCTGCTAGCTACCGGCGGGGGGAGACGCCGGCTGCTTCTCGGCCGTCCGGTAGTCGCCGAAGGGCGCGTCCCGCTTGCTGAGCGCGTCCGTCAGTCCCTTTTGCATGTCGGCAACGAACTCGCGCATCGTTTGCTGATGGGTGCCGAGGGCGCATAGCTCCGTCCCGATTCGAATCCCGGTCCTCATGCCCATGACTTCCATCTGCCGGTGGACGACCCGCTTGTTGATCTGAACCACATCGGGCGGCAGCTTGGCGATCCTCGCTGCCACCGCCAGCACGTTCTCGTCGAGCTCCTCTACCGGGAAGGCCGCGTTGGCCCAACCCACCCGCACCGCTTCCAGACCAGACATCGAGTCGCCGGTGAGCATGGCCTCCATCGCCTTGCGCATGCCCATTGTCCACGGGTGGAAGTGCATGTCGGGGACTCCGAAACGAACGGCCGGATAGCCGATCTGGGCGTCCTCGGCCACATAGATGAGGTCGCAACCGGACGCCAGCTCACTCCCTCCCGCCAGGCAGTAGCCATGGACCTGGGCGATCACCGGCTTAGCCAGGTCCCAGATGCTCATCCAGCCCTCTGTTACGTGGCGGGGCCACTGACCGTCGCCGTGTGCGGTGAAGAAGGGAAGTTCATATCCCGCGTTGCCGCCGCCCAGGTCGTAACCCGCCGAGAATGACTTGCCGGCGCCCCTCACGATGCTCACGCGGACGGACTCGTCGCCGTCTGCCTCCCGCAAAGCCGCCAGAATCTCTCCCCGCAGGGGATGGAAGAGAGCATTGCGCTTCTCCGGACGATTGAGGGTTATCCGGCGCACTCCGGGCGCTGGATCTTCTACCAGGATCACGCTGTATGGCATGGGCCGCACTCTCCGCTTGGACTCGCTCAACTAGAACAGGCTCGCAGCATATGGGTTGGCGGCGCGGCGTTGCCGCTCCGCCGGACCCCGCCTAGACTGGAACGCGTTCTAGTTTGACCGTTTGAGGGCAGGCCGGGGGAGGTTCGTGTGAAGACCGAAATCTGCGAGATGCTGGGCATCGAGTTCCCGATCTTCGCCTTTACCCATTGCCGCGACGTGGCTGCCGCCGTCAGCCGCGCCGGCGGCATGGGCGTCCTTGGGGCTCTCGCCTTCTCGCCGGACCAGCTCGAGATCGAGCTGTCCTGGATCGATGAGCATTGCGGCGGGAAGCCCTACGGGGTGGACGTCGTCATGCCTGTGAAGAGCGCCGACCGTGACGCCGGCCTGCACGACAAGCGCGATCTGAGCCGGCAGCTGTACGACATGATCGATCAGGCTCACTGGGACTACGCGGACAAGATTCTGGCTGATCACGGCGTTCCGCCTCTGGCGGACGAGGACTCCACGGGCGCCGGCGATCCCGTTGACCGCGGTGTCCTGGGGTGGACCGAGGCCACGGGGACCCCGCTCATCGACGTGGCCCTGGCGCACCCCATCACACTCCTTGCCAGCGCCCTCGGGCCGCCGCCGAAGGAAGCGATCGACCGGGCCCACGATCAGGGTGTGAAGGTGGCCGCTCTGGTCGGACGCGTCGAGCAGGCCATCCGCGACGTCCAGAAGGGGGTGGACATCATCGTCGCCTCGGGCTACGAGGCCGGCGGCCACACCGGGGAAGTGGCGTCGATGGTTCTCGTTCCCGACGTCGTCGACGCCGTGGCCCCCGTCCCGGTGTTGGCCGCGGGTGGAATCGGTTCGGGCCGCCAGATTGCCGCCGCGATGGCCCTTGGGGCCCAAGGGGTCTGGACCGGGTCGATCTGGCTGACCGTTACCGAGGCCAACACGAGCGAAATCGTGATGGAGAAATTGTTGCGGGCCCACTCCGCCGACACCGTCCGCTCGCGAGCTATGACAGGCAAGCCGGCCCGGCAGCTCCGCACCGCCTGGACCGAAGCGTGGGACTCTCCCGATTCGCCCGGAACCCTCCCGATGCCGCTCCAGTTCATCCTGAACTCGAGGGCCATGCGGCGGATCCAGCGGTCGGGCAACCGCGAGCTGGCCGGGATGCCGGTCGGTCAGATCGTGAGTCGGATGAATCAGGTGCGTCCCAGCAAGGACGTCATCTACGAGATGGTCGAGGAGTACATCGAGACGATGAGTCGCCTGGACTCCACCCTGCCGACCAGCTGACGACGTGGCCGCCCGCGCCGTTTTCCTCGACGACTACCAGCGCGTCGCCGTGGCGCTGACCAGATCCTTCGGGGTCGATCCCGCCGTCGAACTGATATCCATCGACGAGCACATCGACGACGAGGACGCCCTGGAGGGGGTCCTGACAGGAGCCGATGTAGTCGTCGCTATGCGCGAGAGGACGGCGTTCCCGGCCTCGTTGATCCGCCGCCTGCCGGACCTGCGCTTGCTGATCACCACCGGCATGGGCAACGCGGTGATGGATATCGATGCCGCCACCCGGGCCGGCGTATGCGTGTGCGGGACGCTCGGGACCATCACGCCGACGTCCGAGCTGACCTGGGGCCTGATCTTTGCCCTCCTGCGCCAGATCCCGGCAGCCGATGCCGCCATGCGCGATGGCGCATGGCAGTCGACTATGGGGACCTCCGTGGCTGGGAAAACGCTGGGGATTCTCGGCGCCGGCCGGTTGGGAAGCCTGGTGGCCGAGGCCGGCCAGGCCTTCCGCATGGATGTCATCGCCTGGAGTCAGAACCTGACCATCGAACGCGCCGCCGCGGTCGGCGCCCAGCTGGTCACCAAGGAGGAGATCTTCGCCCGTTCGGACGTGTTGTCGATCCACCTGGTCCTGAGTGATCGCACCCGCGGCCTGGTTGGCGAGCCCGAATTGCGAGCCATGAAACGGTCGGCCGTCATAGTCAATACCTCACGCGGTCCCATCATCGACGAGCCGGCCCTCCTGCGCGCCTTGCAGGAGGACTGGATCGCCGGCGCCGCCCTGGACGTATATGACACCGAGCCCTTACCAGCGAACCACCCGTTCCGGACCATGCCGAACACCGTGCTGACGCCCCACCTCGGTTACGTGACCGACGATTGCTACGACGTCTTCTTCCGGGATATCGCCGAGGACATCAACGCCTTCGTCGCCGGCGGCCCGGTGCGGGTGCTCAATCCCGGATGGGAATCCGCCCGGGCCCGAGCCGAGTAGATCGGTTGCCCGGCTTCGGCGTGGGCCGGTTCGGGGGCGGCCGACGACACCGCCGCCCTCCCGGCCGGGAGGGATAGCCGGTTGGGAGGGCTCGCATGTGCCGGCTGGGCTAGTAGCGGCGGTGCTCAAGTGGCCGCCCACTCTGTGACGAGAGCTGTGTTAACTGTGGACCGCCTCAGCTGAGAGCCATCGCCGTGTACATGGCGATGCCGGTGGCCATGGCGCCCTCATCGATGACGAACCGGTTCGAGTGGTTGGGCGCCGGCCGGTCCACGCCGGCAGGGGCCGCCCCCAGGAACGCCATCGAACCAGGGACCGACTGCAAGACGTAGGACCAGTCCTCCGCACCCATGACCGGACTGGGCATGCGGACCACCTGCTCGCCGCCGACCAGGGACCGGGCCACGGAGAGGGTGTGTTCGGCGAAGTCCGAGTCGTTGATCGTGACGGGGTAGTTGGCCCCCTCCATCACCACGGTCGCGGTGCAGCCGTGGGCGGAAGCGATGTGCTCGGAGATCTGCTGCAGCCCTTCCAGCACGAGATCACGCGACCGTTCCGACACGGCCCGGATGGTGCCGGCGCAGGTAACGGTCTCCGGTATCACGTTGAAGGCGGTGCCGGCGCTGATCGTCGTCACCGTCAGGACGGCCGGGTCGAAGGCCGGGACAGTCCTGGTGACCATCGACTGCAGGGCCATGACGATCTCGCATGCCACCGGGACCGGATCGGTGGCATCGTGCGGCATGGAGGCGTGGCCACCGGCACCCTTGACGAAGACACGGAACTCGTCCGCTGAGGCCATCATGGTGCCCGACCGGCAGGTGATCCACCCCGACGGGATGACCGACGAGATGTGAAGGGCGAACGCCCTGTCGATCGGGCCGTAAGAGGTGAGGAGGCCCTCCTGGATCATCGTCTTGGCTCCGTCGTGGCCTTCCTCACCGGGCTGGAACATCAGCACGACCCGGCCTTTCAGGTCCCGGCGGCGATCCTTCAGCAGTCGAGCGGCCCCGATGAGCATGGCCACGTGAGTGTCGTGGCCGCAGGCGTGCATCCTGCCGTCGACGTTCGACGCGAACTCGAGCCCGGTGTCCTCCGGCATCTCCAGGGCGTCCATGTCGGCCCGCAGCAGGGTGGTTGGCCCGGCCTGGTCACCCTCCAGCACCGCCACGACCGAGCTGCACTGGCCGCCCAGATTGGCGGTGAGCCCCATTCCCTCCAGGGAGCCGGCGATCAGCTCCTGGGTGCCAGGTAGCTCCAGACCGGTCTCGGGGTTCGCATGGATGCGACGGCGGAGGCCCACCGCGTCCTCAAGTCTGGCGCCGGCCTCTTTGACGAGTCTGCTGTCGACTGCTGGTGAAGTCGCTTCGGGCATCCAGGAACCTCCGGGTCCGTCCGAGCAGGGCCGAAATGATCCTATGGGGCGGCGGTTATTGTCGCCCGGCGTGGACTACTCGCGGTACGAGCGGCTGGTGTTCGAGCGTCATGATCCCGGGATTCTCCTCGTCACTCTCAACCGGCCGGATAAGTACAACGCCACCGACGAGACCATGCACACCGAGATCGCCAAGGTATGGGCCGATGTGGCTGCCGACCCCGAAACGAGAGTGGCCGTGGTCACCGGGGCCGGCCGGGCCTTCTGCGCCGGTGGCGACCTCGAAATGCTCGAGAGGCTGGCCGGTAGCTACCAGCGGGTCTCCAACATGCTCTCCGAGGTGACCGAGATGGTGCACGGCATGGCGGACTGCGAGAAGCCGATCGTGTCGGCCATCAACGGCGCGGCTGTGGGAGCCGGCTTGGCCGTCGCCCTGATGGCGGACATCTCGGTTTGCGCCGAGGACGCCCGCCTCGGCGACGGCCACACCCGGCTCGGGGTCGCCGCCGGCGACCACGCCGCCATCGTGTGGCCCATCCTGGCCGGGATGGCGAAGGCCCGCTACTACCTGTTGACGGGCGAGATGATCACTGGCGCCGAAGCCGACCGTATCGGTCTGGTCAGCATGGCGGTGCCTCGCGAGGAGGTGCTCACGCGGGCCATGGAGATCGCCGGCCAGCTGGCGTCCGGCCCGCAGACAGCCATTCGATGGACCAAGCGGGCCCTGAACCAGTGGGTCCGCCAGGCCGGGCCCATATTCGAACAGTCCACCGCCATGGAGATGCTCACCTTCCTGGGACCCGACGTGGTGGAAGGGATCTCCGCCCTCCGCGACAAGCGCCCGCCCCGATTCCCGTCCACCGAATGACGCGCTACTAGCTGCCCTCGCCGGTGGTGGTATGCAAGCCTGACCAGGCGTCGCCGGGTCCCTCCACCTCGACCACTCGCTCGGGTTGGTTGTCGAACTCGAGCCGCAAGGCGTTGGTGATGCTGGCGTGCATCACGTACATGGCGATGACGTAGACCAGGCTCAGGATCTCCTCGTCCGAGAGATGGGACTTGAGGGTGGCGAAGACGTCGTCGTGAACCCGGCCCCGGTCCAGGGCCAGGCCGTCGGCGAGGGCCAGGACCGCTCGCTCTACTGGCGAGAAGAGGTCGGACGTACCCCAGGCTGCGACGGCGGCGATCTTCTCCTCCGGGATGCCGAGCGCCCGGCAGGACTTGCAGTGCTGCGAGAACACGAACTGGCTTCCTGCCGCCCAGCCCGCCCGCGTCTGGCCCAGCTCCCGGAGAACCGGATCCACGGCGACGTTGCGGTAAAGGAGGAACCCCTGGCTGGCATGGCGCAGCACGTCGGGCACGAGGGCGAACACTGTCCACCAGTCGCCCGGGGTGCCGGTAGCCGTCCCCGGTTCGGCCACTGGATCCCGATTGCCGAAGAGCAGATCGTAAGTCGAAATGACCACGTCGGAGGTGGCTTCCGATCGTGGGACCTGGCGCAGTCGGGGCATGGGTTCCTCCGATGAGTCGTCGACACGGGGGCACTCAAGGGGATATCAGGATTGTCGGAATCGGTCCAGCTTCTCGCTAACGTTTCTCGCAAACGGACGTGCATGGGGGACTCATGACAAGTGCGGTGACGGCCAACCAGGGCGAATCGGTGGAGGAGGCGGACTTCAGGGCCCGGGTCCGGCGCTTCCTGGAGGAGCATGCCACGCCGCGCTCGGCCCGGGCCGAGGCCGAAGACGAGGACCCGCTGCACGAGCCTGACGAGCGTGGTCTGAACGCCGCCCACGCCTACCAGGCCGCCCTTTTCGACGCCGGCCTGGCCGGTCTCACCTGGCCCCGGGACTACGGCGGCCAGGGCTTGTCGTCGCGCTACCAGACCATCTTCAACGAGGAGGCGGCCGACTTCGATCGACCGAGTCTCATCTACACCATCGGTTTCGGGATGTGCATCCCCACCGTACTGGCCCACGGCACCGAGGATCTCAAGCAGCGCTACGTGAGGCCGGCGGCCCGGGGCGAGGAAGTCTGGTGCCAGCTCTTCTCGGAGCCCTCAGCCGGATCGGACGTGGCCAGCCTGCGGTCCACCGCCACTCTCGACGGTGAGGAGTGGGTGCTCAACGGTCAGAAGGTGTGGACATCCGGCGCTCACTACTGCGACTACGGCATCGTGCTGGCCCGGACCAACCCCGACGTGCCCAAGCACAAGGGTCTCTCGATGTTCGTCCTCGACATGCACGCCCCCGGGGTCACCATCCGCCCCCTCAGGCAGATGAACGGCGGGGCCAACTTCAACGAGGTGTTCTTCGACGGGGTGAGAATCAGGGCCGATCACATACTGGGGGAGCCGGGCGAAGGCTGGCGTGTTGCCCTCACCACCTTGATGAACGAGCGGGTCGCCATCGGCGCCGGCGCCAGCACCGAGAAGGCTTCACCGCTCGCCCCCATTTCGAAACACCTGGAGGTTGCCAGGAGTCGGGGCCTCACGAGCGACCCGAGGGTGAGGCAGGACCTGGCCGATCTGCTGATTCGTTACTGGGTGCTCGACATGGTCGGCTTGCGGATCCGGGCCACGGTGGCGGCGGGCCGGGTGCCCGGTCCGGAGGGCTCGGTGGCGAAACTGAGCGGGGCCATTCTGTCCCGACGGTCGGCCGAGGTCGCCTGCCGGGTGCTGGGTATGCCGGCCACTGCTTGGGCGCAGGAGGACGACGCCCCCTTCGCCACTCAGTTCGTGCTCAGCTCTCCCGGGGCCAGCATCGCCGGCGGCACCAACGAGGTTATGCGCAACATCCTGGGCGAGCGGGTGCTCGGGTTGCCCAAGGAGCCTCAGGTGGACCGGGATATCCCGTTCCGGGACCTGCCGTTCGGCTGAAAGGTGGACACCGCCGGCAGCCTGCTCGAGCTGCTCGACATCGAGGAGCTCGACACCGATCTGTACCGGGGGATCAACGAGACCACCGCCCTCGACTGGCCCGCCCTCTATGGCGGCCAGGTGGCGGCCCAGGCCTTGAGGGCGGCGGCCCACACCGTGCCCGAAGGCCGGTTGCCGAACTCGCTGCACGGCTACTTCCTGCGGCCGGGCCGAGCCACCCGGCCCGTCATCCTGAGGGTGGCGAGGGATCGCGACGGCCGCTCTTTTTCCGCCCGGCATGTGGTGGCGCTGCAGAACGGTGAGGTCATCTTCAGCATGTCGGCCTCCTTCCACACTCCCGAGGAGGGGCCGGCGTTCTCCAGGGACCGGCCCGGCCCCGGCATCGGCCCGGACGGGCTCGAGGAGGCGCAGATGGTCTCGCGGTTCGAGCCCATGCTGCACATGCGGCCCCTATCGCCGATCCGCCCCTACGGCGAGGAGTGGCCGGTTCCCGGCCGGCTGTGGGTCAAATCCAGGGACCGGCTTCCCGATGACCCCGTGATCCACGCCTGCGCGCTCGCCTATGTGTCGGACATCGGCTCCGGTTTCGGGGACGGCACTGCGGTCGGGGTTCCCAGGGGCGGTCCGAGCATCGATCATGCCCTGTGGTTCAACGATCCGCTCCGCCTGGACGAGTGGGCCCTGCTGGAGATGTGGCCCATCAAGGCGGGCGGGGCGCGAGGTTTGTACATGGGAGACGTCCGGGACGGGGCCGGCCGGCTGGGGGCGGTCCTGACCCAGGAGATCCTGTTCCGCCCGCCCCGGCTCATCGACCTCGAACGATCAGAAGCCCACCGCCCCCGCTAGTCGCCCGGGCTGACGACGACCTTGCCCAGCACCCGTCGCTCGGCCAGGTCGCGGAACGCGTCGGCCGCGCCCTCCAGGGGGTACGAGTGGAACACGTGGGGCTCGAGGTCGCCCGACCGCCACCACTCGGCCAGCTGGGCGACGGTGCGATCTAGCCCTTCGGGGCTGCGCCCGACGAACGCACCCCAGAAGACCCCCACGATGCTGCAGCCCCGGAGCAAGGGCAGGTTCAGCGGCACCCGCGGGATGTCGCCGGCCGCGAATCCGATTACCAGGTAGCGCCCGTCCCAAGCCGTGGAGCGCACCGCCGGCTCGGAGTAGGGGCCGCCCACCGGGTCGTACACCACGTCGGCGCCGGCACCGCCGGTGAGCTCCCGCACCCGGGTCTTCAGGTCCTCGGTCCCGTAGTTGATCGTCTCGTCGGCTCCCCGCTTCCGGCACAGGTCCAGCTTCTCCTCCGTAGAAGCCGCCGCGATGACCCTGGCCCCCAGTAGCCGCCCGATCTCCACCGCCGCCAGCCCCACCCCGCCCGCTGCGCCCAGGACCAGCAGAGTCTCGCCCGGCCGGATGTGGGCCCGGTCGCGAAGGGCGTGGTGCGCCGTTCCGTAGGCGTATATCAGCCCGGCCGCCTGGTCCATGGCGATTCCGGCGGGTACGCCGACCAGCCTCCCGGCCGGCAGGACGGCACGCTCGGCCAGGCCACCGGTCGGGGCCGAGCCGATGACCCGGTCGCCGACCTCGGCGGTGGTCACGCCCGGCCCGGTCGACCGGACGACTCCGGCGACTTCGCCCCCGGGAACGTATGGCAAAGTCGGTTTGAACTGGTAGAGATCCTGGATCATCAGCAGGTCCGGGAAGTTGAGGGCGCAAGCCGCCACGTCGACCACCACTTGACCCTCGCCCGCGACCGGCTCGGCGACGTCGGTGACTTCGAGAGCCTCGGGCCCCCCGAACCGGATGCAAACGACCGCTTTCACGGCATGGACCCTATTCGGCCCCGCCGCGGCCGGCTGCCAGCGCTTACGCTCCGACCATGGACTTCGAGATTCCCACCGATCTGCAGGAGTACCTGTCCGAGCTGGACGAATTCATCGAGCGGGAGATCAAGCCGCTGGAGGAGGCCGACGACAACGTCCGCTTCTTCGACCACCGCCGCGAGTGGGCCCGCACCGACTGGGACCGGGGTGGGTTGCCGACCGAAGAATGGGAAGACCTCCTGCGCCAGGCCCGGCGCCGGGCCGATGCGGCCGGGCACTACCGGTACCCGTTCCCCGCCGAGTACGGCGGGCGCGACGGCACCAACCTGGGCATGGCCGTGATCCGTGAGCACCTGGCCCGCAAGGGCCTCGGCTTGCATTGCGACCTGCAGAACGAGCACGCCATCGTCGGCAACAACGTGGGGCTGTTGCTGATGATCAACTACGGATCGGAAGGGCAGAAAGCCGAGTGGATCGACGATCTCGCCCATGGCCGGCGGGGCTTCGCCTTCGGCATCACCGAGCCCGAGCACGGGTCCGACGCCACCCACATGGAGACCCATGCCGAGCGCGACGGCGCCGGCTGGGTCATCAACGGGGAGAAGACGTGGAACACCGGCATCCACGCCGCCTCCCACGACCTGATCTTCGCCCGCACCAGCGGGACGGCCGGCGACGGCCGGGGCATAACCGCCTTTCTCGTCCCAACCGACAGCCCCGGTTTCAAGGTCGAGGAATACCTGTGGACGTTCAACATGCCGACTGACCACGGACACATTTCTCTCACCGACGTCCGGGTGCCCGACGAGGCGATTTTCGGGGGCGAGGGGCGAGGCCTGCAGGTGGTGCAGCATTTCTTCAACGAGAACCGGATCCGCCAGGCCGCTTCCAGCCTGGGTGCGGCCGAGTTCTGCATCGACCGGGCCGTGGAGTACGCCAAGAGGCGGGCGCCCTTCGGGAAGCCGCTGGCAACCAATCAGGCCATCCAGTTCCCGCTGGTGGAGTTGCGGACCCAGTGCGAGATGTTGCAGGTGCTGGTCCAGAAGACGGCGTGGGCGATGGACAAGTATGGCCCCTTTACCCAGTCGGACAAGGTGTCCATGTGCAATTACTGGGCCAACCGGCTCTGCTGCGAAGCGGCCGACCGG
Source organism: uncultured Acidimicrobiaceae bacterium (assembly GCA_963851245.1). Taxonomy (GTDB): domain Bacteria; phylum Actinomycetota; class Acidimicrobiia; order Acidimicrobiales; family Palsa-688; genus CAWKOH01. Next base: position 412,286 of record CAWKOH010000004.1, read on the forward strand.
GCCATGCAGGTGCACGGCGGGCTCGGCTATTCCCGGCACCAGCCCTTCGAGCACATCTACCGCCATCACCGCCGCTATCGCATCACCGAGGGGGCGGAGGAGATCCAGATGCGCCGCGTCGCCGGCTACATGTTCGGCTTCATGAGCCAGCAGGCACCCAAAGGGGTGACTGAGTAGGCCCTATGCGCGAGACACCCGGCCGTAGAGGGTGGTGCGCTGCTCCAGGGTCCGGCCGAGCGGTTCGACGATGGCCCGGAAGTCCTCCTCCACCAGCCCTTGGCCGTGGCTGGCGCCGGCGGCCCGGGAGATGTTTTCGTTGACGAGGGTTCCGCCCAGGTCGTTGACGCCGGCCATCAAGAGCTGGCGGGCCCCGTCGACGCCGAGCTTGACCCACGACGCCTGAATGTTGTCGATCAGGCCTCTGTACGCGATCCGGGCCACCGCGTGCATCAGCACCACCTCGCGCCAGGTCGGCCCCCGGCGGGCCTTGCGCTGCAGGTAGATCGGGGCCGCCATGTGCACAAAAGGAAGGCCGACGAACTCAGTGAATCCGCCGGTCTCCTTCTGCAGGTCGCGGGTCCTGACGATGTGCCGGGCCCAGTGCACGGGCTGCTCCACCGATCCGAACATGATGGTGATGTTGGAGCGCAGGCCGACCGAGTGGGCGATCCGATGGGCCTCCAGCCATTCCTCGGTGTTGACCTTGTCGGGGCAGAGGACGGCCCGGATCTCGTCGTCGAGGATCTCCGCCGCGGTCCCCGGCAACGAGCGCAGGCCGGCGTCCATCAGACGTCGCAGGTATTGGTCCAGGGGTTCGCCGAGCCGGCGGGCGCCTTCGGTCACTTCGAGGGCGGTGAACCCGTGGACGTGTATCCCGGGGGCGGCGTCCTTTACCGCCTTGGCCACGTCGACGTAATAGTCACCGTCGAAGTTGGGATGGATACCGCCCTGAAGGCAGACCTCGGTCGCACCCATGCTCCATGCCTCACTGACCCGGGCCGCGATTTCCTCGAGGCTCAGGAGGTAGGGGCTGCCGCGCAGGTTCAGCGACAGTGGCCCCTTGGAGAAGCCGCAGAACCGGCATTTGAAGGTGCACACGTTGGTGTAGTTGATGTTGCGGTTGCTGACCCAGGTGACCACGTCGCCCACCGCTTCGGCGCGCAGTTCGTCGGCGAGGGCTGCGACCTCCGCCACCTCGCGGCCACGGGCCCCGAACAGGGCTGTGATCTCTTCGATGCCGGGCTCCTGCCCGAGGCGCACGCCGGCCAGTACCTCTCCCACCCGGCCGGATGCGTACGGCGATCCGGGCAGGAGACTTTGCGGGTGCGCGTCGGCGCCTGAATACCACTGGGTCGAACGCCGACCGACGAGCACCACCTCGGCGCCGTCACCGACGTTCCTGTACTCGCCGACCTTCTGGGGGAACACTGCGCCAGGGTCGTCGCGCCCCAGACCCTCAGCGTCGCTGCGGTCGAGCACCGGGAAACGCATCTCGGGGTCCAGCCACTGCTCTGGGACGCGGTTGTAAGCCGGATAGACCGTCAGGCGCGGGGCCAGGTTGAAACCGCGGGCCTCGGTCTCGGCCCGAAGGATCTCCAGCGCCGGCCAGGGCCGCTCGGGATTGACATGATCGGCTGTGACGGGGGAGACGCCGCCCCAGTCGTCGATGCCGGCATCGAGGAGCAGCCCGAAGTCGTCCGACAGGTTCGGTGGGGCCTGCACGTGTATCTCCGGCGGCAGGATCAGGCGGGCCAGCGCGATGGCGTCCAGGAAGGCGTCCTGCGGGCAGGGTGCCGAACGGTGCATGGCCGTCCCCGCCTTGGGCAGGAAGTTCTGGACGATCACCTCTTGCACGTGGCCGTGCCGGGTGTGGCTGGCGGCGATGGCCTCGAGAGCCTCGACGCGATCGGCCCGGGACTCTCCGATGCCAACCAGGATGCCGGTGGTGAACGGGATGGCCAGCTCCCCTGCGGCTTCCAGGGTGGCCAGCCGGCGTACCGGTGTCTTGTCGGGGGAGCCCCGGTGGGCGTCCAGGTCGGGGCGGAGGGTCTCGAGCATCATGCCCTGGCTGGCGGTGACCGTCCGCAGAAGTGCGAGCTCATCGGGGAAGAGCGCGCCGGCGTTGGCGTGGGGCAGGAGCCCGGTCTCTTCGATCACCAGCCGGCCCATGGCCGCCAGGTAGTCGACCGTCGAGCTGTAACCGTGCTCCTCGAGCCAGGCGCCGGCCACCGGGTAGCGCTCCTCGGGCCGCTCGCCGAGGGTGAACAGCGCCTCGTGGCACCCGGCCCCGGCTCCCATCCGGGCGATGTCCAGCACCTGCTCGGGCGTCATGTACGGCTGCTCGATGCGGGCCGGGGCCTTGGCGAAGGTGCAGTAGGCGCAGCGGTCCCGGCACAGCATGGTCAGGGGAATGAAGACCTTGGGCGAGTAGGTGATTCGGGTGCCGTGGGCCCGGTCGCGAATGGCGCGCGCCGAGCGCAGGACCTCTTCTGGCGGTAGATGTATGACCTCTTCGAGACCCATATGGTCAGCACGCTATACGGGTCGGCGTCTCCTGCGGTCGGCCTGTCTACAGTTCGCCGGGACGGGGCTTCGGAAATGGCCCCTGCCCGAGCGCCCGGTCGGCGAAACTGTGGGCGTGGAGCATCGCAGTCTGGCCGACCTGACCGACGGACTGGACCGGATCCGTCAATCCCCCGCAGATGAAGGCCGGCTACGCCTGATCGTGCGCCGGCCCGAGATCGATGCCCGGGAGGTCCTGGAGGAGGCGACCCTCGACACCGAGATGGGGTTGATCGGCGACAACTGGTGTGTGAAGCCCAGCTCAGCGACGCCCAACCGGGAGCCGGACTGGCGGGGCCAGGTGACCGTCACGAACTGGCGAGGCATGCTGCACATCGCCGGGTCGGAGGATCGGGTCCCCCTGGCGGGAGACCAGCTCTACGTCGACCTGGACATCGGCTACGAGAACCTGCCCGCCGGCACCAGGCTGTCGATCGGGACCGCCGTCCTGGAGGTTACGGACAAGCCCCACCGCGGTTGCGCCAAGTTCAAGAGCCGTTTCGGACCCGACGCGCTCCGGTTTGTCAACAGCGGCGGGGGCCTCCTCTTGCGGCTACGTGGCATCAACACCCGTATCTTGCAGTCCGGAGTGGTCCATGTGGGCGACGAGGTGGGCGTACTCCGCCCGGCCTACACCTGACCCGCCCGGCTCCGGCATGCACCGCCCGTATGGTAGGACCCTTGGCGTCGGCCGGAGTCGCAGCTGACATTTACTCCCAAAAGGTGCGAAAATTCACTTGTGAGTAGTGGCAAACGATCTCAGGCAGATGCCAGCACCGGGGCGTTCCTGGCAGAAAACATAGATGACCCGATCGGCGGCAGTGCCTTCCCGCCCATCGCTGATTACGCCTTCCTGTCGGACTGCGAAACCACCTGCCTGATCGCTCCGAGCGGGGCAGTGGAATGGATGTGCGTCCCCCGGCCGGATTCGCCGTCGGTCTTCGCCGCCATCCTCGATCGCGGTGCCGGCAGCTTCCGGCTGGGCCCCTACGACGAGATGGTGCCGGCCGCTCGCCGGTACCTGCCCGGCAGCCTGATGACTGAGACGACCTGGCAGACGCGCACCGGCTGGATCATCGTCCGTGACACCTTGTGCATGGGCCCATGGCACAACCTCGAGCAGCGGTCCAAGACGCACCGCCGTTCCCCGACCGACCACGACGCCGAGCACTGTCTTCTCCGGACGGTCAGGTGCGTATCGGGCTCGGTGGAACTGTCGATGACCTGCGACCCGATGTTCGACTACGGGCGAATCGAGCCGAAGTGGGAGTACGAGGGGGACGGATACGGCCAGCTGGTAGCCACCGCGGAGGGCTGGGACGTGAAGCTCCGGGTCACCACCGATCTGCGCCCCGGCATCGAGCGGCGGGGGATCAAGGCCCGCACCCGGATGATGGAGGGGGACTGCCACTTCGTGGCCCTCTCGTGGTCCCCGCTGCCGCCGCCCATGAACTTCGAGGAGGCCAGCGAACGGCTGGGCCGAACCTCGGAGCACTGGAGGCAGTGGATCACCCAGGGGGAGTTCCCGGACCACCGCTGGCGTAGCTATCTGCAACGGAGCGCGTTGACTCTGAAGGGCCTCACGTACGCCCCGACCGGGGCCCTCATGGCCGCGGCCACCACGAGCCTGCCCGAGACCCCGCACGGAGAACGCAACTGGGACTACCGCTACGCCTGGGTGCGGGACTCGACCTTCGCCCTGTGGGGCCTCTACACCCTCGGATTCGACCGCGAGGCGGACGACTTCTTCTACTTCATCGCCGATGCCTCACGGGACGGCCAGGCCCTGCAGGTCATGTACGGGGTCGGCGGGGAGAGGGACCTGACCGAGCAGTCCCTGCCCCATCTCTCTGGCTATGGGGGCGCCTTCCCGGTCCGGATCGGCAATGGCGCCTACAACCAGAATCAGCACGACGTGTGGGGGGCCGTGCTCGATTCGGTCCTGTTGCACGCCCGGTCCCGGTCCCGTCTGCAGGAGTCCTTCTGGCCCATCCTGAAGCAGCAGGTCGAGGCCGCCGTTGAGCATTGGGAGGAACCGGACCGGGGCATCTGGGAGGTCCGGGGCGAGCCGCAACACTTCACGGCCAGCAAATTCATGTGCTGGGTGGCCCTGGACCGGGGTGCCCGCCTGGCCCGCATGTACGAGCAGCCGGCTTACACAGAAAAATGGCAGGCCCTCGCCGACCAGATCCACGACGACATCTGCGCCCACGGCGTCGACGAGAGGGGGGTCTTCGTCCAGCGCTACGGGTCGAACGCACTGGACGCCTCGCTGCTTCTCATGCCGCTGCTGCGTTTCTTGCCACCGGAGGATCCCCGGATCCGGGCCACCGTCCTGGCCATCGCCGACGAGTTGACTGCTGATGGCCTGGTCCTGCGCTACCGGACCGACGAGACCGACGACGGGCTCTCAGGCGCGGAGGGCACCTTCACCATCTGTTCCTTCTGGCTGGTCTCGGCCCTGATAGAGATCGGCGAGCTGGAGCGGGGTCGCCGTCTCTGTGAACGGCTCCTGTCCCTTGCCAGCCCTCTCGAGCTCTACGCCGAGGAGCTCGACCCCCACAGCGGGCGCCACCTTGGCAACTTCCCTCAAGCCTTCACCCACCTGGCTCTGGTCAACGCAGTGATGCACGTGATCCGCGCCGAGGAAGCCCAGCAACAGACGGCCACCGACGTGCACGGCAATCCGGTGTACATGCCCGGTCTGCGCGGTAACGGCCATCCGGCCTGCGACGAGCCCATGGGCATGGCCTGACCGGCGGCCACCTTGGGGTGAGGGCCGGATCCGGCCGAGGACGGGGTTCACGCCGGCACGGCGGCGGGACCAGGTACGGGCGCCTCTGAGATGCCGATGCGGCGGTGCAGGCGCTGCAGCACGGCAGGTGACCACCAGTTCCAGTCGCCGGCGACGCGCATGAAAGCCGGTACCAGCACGCCACGGATCAGAGTGGCATCGATCAACACGGCCAGCCCCGTGCCCAAGGCGAACATCTGGATGAAGCTGACCTTGGACACGGCGAAGGCGAAGAATGTGACCGACATCAGCACGGCCGCGGTAGTGACGATCCGGCCGGTGCGGGCCAGGCCGCCCACCACCGATTCTTGGTTGGATGCGCCGGCATCGTGGAGCTCCTTGATTCGCGACAGCACGAACACCTCGTAGTCCATCGAGAGCCCGAAGGCGATGCAGAACAGCAGCAGCGGCATGGTGGTCGACATCGGCAGCGGGGTGAAGTTGAGCACTCCCGACAAGTGTCCGTACTGGAAGATCCAGACCATCAGCCCGAGCACCGAGGTCAGGGTCAGGGCGTTCAGCACCAGGGCTTTGAGCGGCAGTACCACGCTGCCGGTGAACAACCAGAGGATGACGAACGTGGTCAACGCGATCAACCCGATGGCCAGAGGGAGCTGGCTGCCCAGGTCGTGCTTCTGGTCGACCAACGAGGCCGCCCCGCCACCGACGTAGCTGGTGGCCCCGCCCGGCACTGGCAGGGCCCGGACCGTGCCGACCAGCGTCTGGGCCTGGCGGCTCAGCGGATCGGGCGTGTCGGCCGAGAACCAGCTGGCGGACGGGCTCTGGTAGCGGGTCGAGGTGGCCGCCAACAGTCTCGGCGTCGTGGGCACGGGCCGGCCGTCGACCCATACCCCGGCCGGGCCCGACACGGACTTGACTCCCGGCAAAGCCGATAGGGCCCGGCTGTAGGCCGCCGCCTCGGAGCGGTCGAGAGGGCGTGACGTGACCACATCGGTGGTGTTGGCGGCGTCGGCGGAGAAGTCGCTCCGCAGCACGTCGCCCACCTGGCGGGCGGTGGCCCCCGGATTGAGGACCCGGTCATCGGGCGTGCCGAAATTGACGTGCAGGAAGGGCACGGCCAGCACCCCGAGTATCACGATGATCGGCAGAGCCGCCGCGACCGGGCGTTTCATGACTGCGGAAGCCGTGCGGCGCCAGAACGGTGACTCGCCTCCCGTCGCTCCCGCGTAACCCCGCCGACCGAAGGGCAGCCGGACCGGCCAGGCGTTCACCCTGAGTCCGAGCAGCGCCAGCATCGATGGCAGGACCACCAGGGCGCCGATGGTCGCCAGGAGGACCACGCTTATTCCGGCGTAGGCCATGGAGCGGAGGAAATAGACCGGGAAGACCAGCAGGGCGGCGAGGGCGGCGGCGACGGTGGCCGCCGAGAAGACGATGGTGCGGCCGGCGGTGGCGATGGCGGCGGTCACGGCTCCGTTCACGTCGCGTCCACTGCTCAGCTCCTCTCGGAACCGGTTGACCATGAGCAGCGAGTAGTCGATAGCCAGGCCCAGGCTCATGGCCGTCGTCAGGTTGAGGGCGTACTGGCTGACGCTGGTGACACTTCCGAGCGCCCACAGCACCGCCAGGGTGGTGAGGATCGAGATGAGGCCGATCACGACCGGCATGGCCGCGGCCACGACGCTCCCGAAGGCCACCACCAGGAGGATCATGGTCAGGGGGATGGCGATCGCCTCGGCAATGGCCAGGCCTTTCACGACCGCCTTGCCGACGCCCTCGTTGACGACGGCGCTCCCTCCCGCCGTGACGGTGGCCGGGCCGGACTGGGTGGTCAGCTGGGCGGCGATGGCCTTGGCCCGGGAGCTGACGGTGTTGTCACTGCCCGTGATGTGACCGAGGACCAGGCCGGCGTGGCCGTCCCTGCTCTCGAGGGCGGCGCTCCCGGTCGACCAGTACGACGTGACTCCGTCCACGCCCGGGAAGGCGGCCAGCCGGGCCGTCACCGACTTTCCTACCGCGGCCGCGCCGGGACTGCTGACGTTTCCGTTGCGGGCGGTGACGAGGAGGATGACGTTCGCCGGCCCGGCGAAGTCGTCGTCGAGCTTGTTGCTGGCGATCTGAGAAGGAGCGTTGGGGCTGACAAACCCGGCGTCCTTGAGCTTCGAGGTGGCGTGGATGCCGGCCGCTCCGGCCAGGATGATGCCCAGGACGGTGAGAGCGAGCACCAGGCGGGCGCGAGTCGTGACGAGGCGGGCCAGACGTTCGAACATCGGAACTCCAAGCTGATTTTCGGGGGTCAGGGGGGGTTTGGAGGGGTGAGGCCATCTTTCAACGGCCTGCCCCCGAATGTCAAGAGCATTTGTCATGTTAGTGAGCAATGCTCTCTTGCGATAGACTTGCACCCATCACTATCGAAGCCCAACCGTCTGCCCCGATCGCCGCCGCCACGAGCCCGCCCAGGCGGCGGGATCGCGTACGCGGCGCCACGGTGGCCGAGATCAAGGCCCGGGCCTGGGCCCAGATCGCCGACGTCGGCGCGCCGGCGTTGTCTCTGCGGGCTGTCGCCCGCGAGATGGGGATGACATCCTCCGCCCTGTACCGGTACTTCTCCAGCAAGGAGCAGCTACTTACAGCCCTGGCCCAGGATGGTTTCTCCTCACTTGCCGACCATCTCGAGGCCGCCGAGGCCGAGGTGGAGGGCGTAGGAGTGGGGCGCTTCTTCCATCTGGTGCGGGTCTACCGCCGTTGGGCTCTGGACCACCCCACGGAATACGCCCTGACCTTCGGCACGCCTGTCCCCGGCGTGGAGGAGGACGCTCCCGAGGTGAAGGACGAGATGCTGCGAGGCGTCGCCGTGCTGCTCCGGGTCATGATCGATGGTCTCCGCAGCGGGATGATCGAGCCCCCCGGCCTGGTTGGCCCCGACGTGCCGGCCCTGGGCGCCAAGCTGGCCGCGTGGGGATGCGGTGTGGACGAAGCCCTCTCACCCGAGGCCCTGGGTGCCTGCATGTTCGCCTGGACCCAGTTGCACGGCGCCATCTCGCTCGAGGTCTTCGGCCACATGCCGCCTGAGTTGCTGCCGGCGGACGAGCTGTTCGAGTACCAGATGCAGGAAGTGCTCCGCACGATCGGCTGCCGGCTTCCGAACCACCCGTCGCTTGCCAGTTGGGATACCAGCATCGAGTTGACCGGCCACCAGGACAAGGGGACCGGCTGAACGTCGTCGTCCGGGCCCGGCGGGACTCTCGACTCCCACCCCGCCTTGGGCTACAGCCACCCCACCCGGGCATCGGTAACCGGCTCTTCCGGCGCCGCCCCCTCGGGTGGCCGGCCCAGCTCGCCGGCTCGAACCCGGGCCAAGAGGCTGCTCACGGTTTCGGCGATGGCGGGGGCGGCATCCGCCAGCTGCCGGGCGTCGTCGGGACCGGCCGTATCGGCGTCGATTCCGGCTCCCTTCAGGAGCCCGGGCAGATCTTCCAGCCGGGCCGTGAGCCAGCCCACGGGATCCGCCGTCAGGGCTTCGTCGAACTGACGCTTCCCGGGCTCCCACCCCCGGAACTGGGGATGATGGTGGGTTCGGTCGTGGCTGCCGGGGGGCCCGGCCACCGACTCGAACAGATCGGCCCGCCAGACCGGCCGGTCGATCACGATCGGCTGGGCCGCGTAGATGGATCCGGTGAGCGGCGGCCGTTCGAGCAGCCGCACCTCCAGGCGCACGCCCCGCTCCGCGCCCTCCTGACCGGGCGACGGATTCGGGTCCACGAAGTACAGGTCGCCGGCGACCACCCCGATCCGCTCGAAACCCCACGCGTAGAGCATGGGACCAACCTAGGGCGGCCGGTGACGTGCTAACACCGCGTCGTGCGAATTCTGGTCACCAACGACGACGGCATCGACTCCGAAGGCCTCCACACGCTGGCCCGGGCCCTCCGAGGGCACGGTGATGTCACGATCATCGCTCCTGACGACGAGTACTCGGGGGCCAGCGCCGCGTTGGGGGCCATCCACCTGATTCAGCCCGAAGTGCACCGGGCCGATGTAGAGGGCATCGACAAGGCCTGGTCGGTGTCGGGCCCACCCGCCCTGTGCGTGATGTTCGCCCGGCTGGGGGCATTCGGGCCGCCTTTCGACCTGGTGGTGTCGGGCATCAACCCGGGTGCCAACGTGGGCCGGTCGGTGTACCACTCGGGCACCGTCGGTGCTGCCCTGACCGCCCGGGCGGGAGGGTCTCGGGAGTGGCTGTCAGCCAGGCCGTGGTGGGCTTCGGGGTGGAAGGGCAGGGCTGGGACGAGATGCTCCGCGGCCAGTGCTGGGACGGGGCCGCCGAGGTGGCGGCGGCCGTCATCGGCGGCCTGATCGCGGCCGCCGCCCACTGCTCCCGTGGTCATCAACGTGAACGTCCCGAATCTGCTCGTGAAAGACATGGCCGGGTGGCAACGCACGGCCATTGGCCGCGTTCCACCGCGCGCCATCTCGGAAGTGACCCTCGAGCCCAAGCTCGGCCACCCGGGGAGCTTCCGGGTGGCCATGCGTTGGGGCGATGCCGTGTCGCTGCCCGAGGGCACCGACGGCGGGGCGATCGAGCGCAACCTGGTTTCGATCACCATGCTCGGGTCGCTCACCGATGTCGACGCCGACCGGGACGTGTCGGCCGAGGCGGCCGCCCAGAAGGGTGTGGCCGGCGCCCTCGACAGGCTCTTTGCGGCGGAGTGAATCCCGCCGGCTGACGCCGTCAGCCGAGCGGGTCCCCCGCTTTGGCCGCGAGGGTGGGGGGGGTGCGGCGGGCGCGGGAGGCGGCGGGCCGGCGGGCCGTGAGGCGAGGCCGCCGGCCCCGGCCAGGCTGGCCAGGATGCCCGCCACCACACCCGTCGCGCTCACTCCAATGGCGCCGGCCGCCACCCCGGCGAGGGGTATGGCGATCAGGCCGCCGGCACCGTTGACGGCGCCCGCCAGGGCCATGATCCGCCCGTGAGCTTCCGGCGGGGCGGACCGCTGCAGGAGAGTCTGCATCGGGGGCATGAAGAAGGCCACGTCCACGCCCCAGATGAAGACGCCGATCATGGCTACGGCGAGCGAGCGGGTGCCGACGTAAAGAGCGGCGGCCAGGCCCGACACCACCACCGACGCGGCCAGGGCCCGGACCTGTCGATCGGCAGCCCGGAGAACAGGCTCAGGGCCGCGCCGCGGCCCTTCCATTTTCCCGCTAGTAGGCCCCACGGCGGCCCCGGCTCACGTGAACTGGGATCAGGTGAACTGGGATCAGGTGAACTGGGCGGATGCGACTACGTCGCCATGATCGTCGACGAGTCGCACCCCCGCCAGCCCAGACTTCAGAGCCGGATCAGGTGTGGACCAGGCTCCCTTTCCGTACTCGAACCAGAAGGTCCCTACGTTGGTGACGCTTCCGTCCTTGCCGACCACCTCGCAGGTGACCTTGTCGTTGCTTCCTACCATGTGCACCGTCATGACCAGCCAGGGCGGGTTGCCGGCGCGCACGTCCACATTGCCGACGGGCTGGCCTCCCGCGTAGAGCACCGCGCTCGCGACCACCGGTCCGCCCGGATGCGAAGTGTGGCCAGCCAGGTCGGCCCCGATGGTGGCAGCGACGGCGATGACTGCGGCCGCCGCCAGCGTGGCGATCATCCGGAAACGCCGCCGGGCCGGCTTCAGCGGTGAGCCAACCCGGGTCAGGACCCGGCGATCGAAGCCGAGCGGGGGCTCGGTGCCCGGGACCAGGTCGAGCAGCTGATGCCCGACCGACTGCATGCTTTCGACTTCCAGCCGGCAAGCCGGGCAGGCTCGCAGGTGGGCCCCCACCGCGTTGTGCTCTTCGGGGCTGAGTATGCCGAGCGCGAACTCCGGCGCACATTCGTTTACTTCGAAGCAAGTCATTTCATCCACGACGCGCCCCCTTCGGTTCGAGCGCGTCCCTCAACTTCGTCATGGCAGCCCGGATACGGGTCTTGGCCGTCCCGAGGGGTATCGACTCTGCGGCGGCCACCTCTTGAGCCGTCATCCCGTACACGCCCGCCATGACGATAGCCCGGGCCTGTTCGGATGGCAGGGCGCGTATGGCCCGGCGGAGCTCCTCGGAGGTCTCGGCCTGCAGCGAACGGTGCTCGGGCTCGTCGATGGGGCGGCCCAGCAGCCGCACCAGGTCGGAAGGATCCAGCGGTGACGGCTTGCGGGCCCGGACGGTGTCGATGGCCAGGTTGTGGGTGATGGTATTGAGCCAACTTCCGACCGAGCCTCGCCGGCCGTCGAAGGTGCCCGCCCGCCTCCAGGCCCGCTCGAACGCCTGCTGGGCCACGTCCTCCGCTTGCGTCGGGTCGCCGACCACGGCCAGGGCCACTCCGTAGACCTGGCGCTGGAAGCGCCGCACGAAGGCCAGGCCGACGTCCCCGTCCCCGGCGGCCAGGCCGGCGAGTAAAGCCTCGTCGTCCATTCGTTCGGCGGGTAGCCCGACGCGAGTCACAGTTGATGATACGAAGAAAAAGGCCGAACCGATTGGGCGAGTCGAAAATTAGCCCCTCCTCAATCCCTCCGCGGTTCGCCGCTCACGGCGGACGGCACCCTGGTGGGTTTGGCCATCAGCATCAACATTGGGCTGTTCGGCTTCAAGGACTTCCTCAACGCTCCGTTCGCCCGCTTGAGCGTCTGGGTCGAGTCGGCCGCCATCGTGGTCCTGACCGTGGTGGCCATACGGGCTGCGTTCGAGGGGCGTCGCCAGGAGCCCTCCTGGTCGAGGACATGACCGAGCGCCGGCGCCGGCGAGTGGCAATCGCCCTCGGCGTGATCTGGCTGATAGACGGCGCCCTTCAGTTCCAGCCGTACATGTTCTCCAAGGAGTTCTTCGCCGGCGTCCTCGGTATGGCCAACATGGGCCTGCCGGGTTTGCTCTCGAGGGTCGACTACGACCTGAGCACCATGCTGGCGACCCACCCGGCTTGGTGGAATGCCGCCTTCGCCACCCTTCAGGTCGCCATCGGGGCCGGACTCCTGTACGGCCGCGGCCGGGTGGCAACGGTCGCTCGGTCGGCCTCGATCCTGTGGGGGATTGGCGTCTGGCTGGTCGGGGAGGGAGCCGGAGCCCTCTTCGTGGGCGGCACCAGCCTCCTCACCGGTGCGCCAGGGGCCGCCCTCTTGTACCCCCTGGTGACCATGGCCATCTGGTCGGTGCCGGCCAGCCCGGTGCAAGCCAGCAGAGTCAGGGCCGGGACGGTCGAGGTGTCAATCCGGGCCGGCTGGGTCCTGGCCTGGACGGGCGGCGCCCTCCTCGAGCTCCAGTCCGTCAACCACGCCGCCGGCGTGCCGGGCGCCCAGATAGCCAACGGAGCCGGCGGCGAGCCCTGGGTCTTCGCCGCCCTGGACCGGGTCGTCGGCCACAGCGTGAGCGGGAGCGGCGAATTGCTCGCGGCTCTGCTCGGGTCCGCTGCGGTGGGCATCGGTATCGGGGTTGTCTGGCCTCGCACCCGGGCGGCGGCCCTCGGATCCGGCATCGTCGTCGCCGCCTTCGTCGGCCTGGTCGGCCAGAACCTCGGCGGATTGCTCACCGGTCAGGGCACCGACCCGGGCACCGCCCCCCTCCTGATCCTGATGGCCGTCTGCTTGTGGCCGGCCCCGGCCCCGGCCCGGGCTGTGGCTCCCTCCGGCGCTAGCGCCGGGCCGGTGGAGGTGCCACCGGAACAGCCGGCACAGGTGCCGCGACCGGACCGACTGACGGGGCACAGCTCCCCTTATCTCCGCCCAGCAACGACAGCCTCAGCTTGAACAGCTCGGCCCTGTAGGCGTCCACGCTGATCCAGGAGCCGCCACCCCGCTGGATGCAGCCGGCGCCGGCAGCGAGGACCCAATCGGAGCTGTAGCGGATTCTGATGAGGATCGGGCCCGGCGCCTCGGCGGCCACCACGACCTGCCCGTCCGAGGCTCTCAGCAGCTGAGCCGGGCCGGACACTATGCCCTGACTGCCGGCTACTGAGTAAAGGCGCCAGTGGGCCGATTTCCAGACCAGATCGAGGCCGGGCACCTGTCCCGACGCGATGATGCGCCCCTCGGCCTGACCGGCCGAATCGAGGGGGGCGTCAGGGAGGGCCACGAAGGTCACGCCGTCGTCCATCAGCCAGGATCGGTAAGTGGCTGCATCCAGGGCGCCGGGCCGGTAGAACAGCGGATTGTCGGCGACGTCGAGCTGCCGCTCCCATCCCCGGGCGAGCGGCATGACGGGCGCCACGTAGGCGGCTTCCCAGTGGTACTCGGTCGGTACAACTTCCACCCGGCCGGCCGGCTGGCCGTCCGCGTACTGCTTCAACGCGGCATCGAGGGGGGCGAAGTAGGACCGGTGGGTCGAGGGCAACGACGCCGCGGCCCCGCTCATGACCCCCCAGGCCGGCCCCCATTGCGAGAGGATCAATGGGATCGACGCCAGAGGCAGCAGGACCGTCCACCGCGGCAGCAGCAGGGCTACCGCCAACGGGAGGGCGAAAGCGTCCTCCAGCCGGCCGATGTTGCCCCCGATGGGCGACGGCACCACCACCGCCACGGTGGCTGCCGCCGCGTACAGAACCAGGCCGGTCCGCAGGACCGGTTCCTCGCGGCCGGCGGCCACCCAGAGTCCGGCCGCTAGGGCGATCTCCCACAGGAAGTCGGTTAACGGGTACGGCATGGCACCCGTACCGGGAAAAAGGACGGCCGCCACGGCCACCGGGGCGGCGGCGGCGGTCATCACGGCGGCGGCTGAGAGGAGCTGACGGTCCCGCCGGCCCGCCCGCAACCGGGTCAGGGCCCAGGCAGCCACGGCCAGGGAGACGAAGGCCCCTGCCAGTGGACTGCAGAGCGCGGCCGCCAGGGCGAACCCCGAGGCCAGAGCCCAACGGCGCCGGGCCAGTCCCCAGCACGCCCCCAACCCGAAGGCCGTCCCGGTCAGGAACGGTAGCTGGCCGATGGACGCCGGCACCACGGTGCCGACCGCGAACACGATGGAGGCGACCCGCCCGGGCCGGCCGAAGTGGCCGACCGCCAGGCGGTCGAAGGCCAGAGCGGCCCCGGCTGCCGAGAGCACGGTGACGGCGACCACCCCTAAGCCCGAAGCCAGGGCCGGGAACAGCACGCTGTAGTTGACGGTCCAGTTCCCGCCGTACCACTGGAAGTCCCACAGCGCGAAGCCGTGGGCCCGGAAGCTGTCGATGCGGTAGATCTGGGCGGAGTAGTCCACTCCTTGCCAGCCGAAGGCACGGCTGATGCCGACCACGAGGGCCGCCAGGAGCGGGGCGATCAACACCTATCCGCAGGTGGCGAGGCGGCTGGTCTTCTCAAACAGCTCCGCGGTTACCGGGCTGAACGGGGCCGGCTTGATGGCCTGATCGTAGAAGCCGACTTCTTGGAGCGATCTGGACGCCATGACCATGTCGTTGACTGCCGTTAACTGGGCGTGGACGGCCTTCGACCAGGCCGAGCCGCTCGCGCCCAGGTCCTTACCGGGATTGACGACCAGCACGCTGGCCCCGACCGGTAGAGCATCGATGGCGGGTGCCACCGTGGAGCAGGGGTTGGCAACCTGCAGCCGGTGCACGATATTGCGCCAGTCGACCACCAGGGGGTCCTTCACCGGTCCGGTCGGTGCGGCGTAAACCAGGCCGGCCGGAAGGTAGTGAGCTAGGACCGGCACCTGCTCGGTCTGGGTAACGACGACCAGATCGCCGGGGGCCAGCCGGGGGGCGACCGCACCAGCTACCGCGGCGACGTTGCTCTTGGCGTATTTGGCGTTCCGGTTGGGGAGGAGGGAGCCGATGGCGCTCCATCCCACCAGGAGGGCGCACACCCCGATCACTGCCATCCGACCGGTCCGGCTGGGGGCGAGAGCCCCGGCGGCGGCCAGCAACAGGGGGGCCACGATCACGGCGAGATACCGGACGGTCCACGAGGGTTCTATCTGCGCGGCCACGAAGCCGGCCACGACCGTGATGATCCCGATGGCACACAGCAGGGAGGCTACGTGGGCCGTGCCCACCGTCCTTTCCCGGCGGGTCCAGTAGACGGCCAGCACGACCACCGGCACCACGACCACCCCAAGCGTGCCCCCCAGGGCCGAGGCCGGATCGAGGAAGAAATCGGGGATCTCGGGTCGGACGGCCCAGGGCGCCGCCGTGTTCTGGGCTTGCGACAGGAACGAGGGCAGCCACGGAGCCCACAATGCGAACGCCGCCCCGGTCGCCAAGGCGATAGCCGCGGCCAAGCGGTGATCACGGGCCGACAGAGCCAGGCCGAAGAGCACCAGCGCCGTCACCGCTGTCAGGTAGATACCCCAGTCGTGGGTGTAGAGCAGGCCCGCATACGCCAGTACCGCTCCGACTCCGGCGATCCAACTCCGGTCCCGCACGGCCAACCAGGCCCAGGTGACCCCGAGGATCGAAAGAGCTACGACCATCGGGTACATGCGGGTCTCGGTCGAATACCAGTTCAAGAACGGGTTGGTGGCGAACAGGGCCGCAGCGACGATCCCGGCCCGGCGGTCGAACAGCCGGGTCCCGGCCCAGTAGGCGAGGGGCACGCAGAGCAGCGAGACCACCAGCGGCAGCATGTGGGTGGCGGTCGGGGCGGTGCCGAAGAGGCGCATCCAGAAGTGCAGGATGACGTAGAACAGTGGCGGCGAACCGTCTTGGCGCAGCAGGTTGGGGATCTGGTTCAGGGGATGCGAGGCGATGCCAACGCTGATGCCCTCATCAACCCAGTACGCCCGTCCCAGGTTCGGGGCCCGCAGGGCGAAGGCCAAAAGCACGAATCCGCCGATGATGAGCCGGTCCCGGCGCAGCCGGCTGCGCTTGGGGCGCAGCTCTTCGGTGAGTTGGAGGTCCGCAAGCTCTTGGGTCGTCACGCTTGGACCCTCATGGATCAGTCTTACCCACGGTGGGTCGGGCGGATGCCCGCGCACCGCATCTCATGCGTTCGCACTACCCGCGACGCGAGAGCGTCGCAGCCATCGAGGGTCCGGGGAGGCGGGCCGCCTGGATCCCCTCCGGCGCTTCCGTAGCTTCCAGCCGCGTCGTTCGATCGGGCGCCGCGGTCGCGGGGAGCGTCACGGGCATCGGCCCAGGCTATATCTCCTGCGGCCGCGGATAACCGTCAGGGGGCGGCGTGTTGGCGCAGGTCGTCCAGGCTGACCCACTCGAGGGTCCGGATGTGGGTCGCCTCCAGGACCACTTCAGGGGCCTGCCCGGCGTCAAAGGCCTCTTTCCAGCGCGACGCGCAGAGGCACCACTGGTCCCCCGGTTGGAGGCCCGAGAATCCCGGCTGGGGGGAGGAGAGGTCGTTGCCGACCAGCCGGCTGAATTCGAGGAAATCGGCGTCGACACGCGTACACACCACGTGGGCCCCGAAGTCGTCGGCGCCGGTATTGCAGCAGCCGTCCCGGTAGAAACCGGTCAAGGGATCGGCGCTGCAGGGCTCCAGTTCACCACCGAGGACGTTTTTGGCCACGGCGCCCATTTGAGCACGATCAAGTTGATGTCGGCGACTGCCGACATTTTTACAGTGCTGCGGACCCTCGTGCTGTTGGTAAGGGGAGCACTGCCCGCCTTCCTGGTAGCCACCCTGATCCCTCTTGCCGTCTTCTATGTGGCGCTGGCCGCCATATCCATGACGTGGGCCATCGTCCTCTCGGTCGCCTACGCCTACGCCGTAGCCGTCTACCAGTACGCCCGATGGCGGCGGCTCTCCGGAATGCTCCTGGTGGCCGTGTTCATGGCGTCGTTGCGGGTGCTGGCGGCGGTGGCGTCGGGGCATGTGGTCATGTACTTCGCCGTGCCGGTACTCGAGACCGCCGGCTTCGGTCTCATGTTCGCGGCGACCATGTTCACCAGCGAGCCGCTGGTGGTCCGCCTGGCCCGCGACCTGATTCCGCATGCCGCCGACGACTTCGCCCAGCGGGGATCTCTGATCAGGACCCTCTCCCTGGTATGGACAGTGACCTACCTGGCCAGTTGCACAACGAGCATCGTGCTGCTCAGCACGGTCCCGTTGCCTGTGTTCCTGGGCGCCCACACGCTGACCGGCTGGTTCTGGACCGCCTCTGGGATGATCCTCACCATCGCCCTCTGCCGGCGGCGGGCGGCCGGCCTCCTCGACGAAAGCCGTTTGCAACCAGCACCGGTGAGGGCTGCAATAGATGGATGACCGCCGCGTCCTCAGCTTCTCCGGCCCAGCCCTTCGCCCGGCCACCTGAAGTCATCGACGCCGGATCGGTCGTGTTGTCGCGGAACACGGTCGACGACGCCGGATTGGTGGCGGAAGCCATAAGGGAGAGCCTCGATCACCTGCGTCCGTGGATGCCCTGGGCGATGGCGGAGAACGCCACCGTCGAGCACCAGGCGGCCCGCCTGGCGGGGGTGGCCGCGGCCTGGGACGCCGGCACCGAATTCGTGTACGTGGCCCGTTTCGGGGGCGACCCCTCCTTCGTCGGCATGATCGGGATGCACCGCCGGATCGGTCCCGGAGGAATCGAGATCGGGTACTGGGCCCACGCCCGCCACGCCGGCCGGGGCTTTATGAGCGCCGCCGCCAAAGCCATTACGGAGGCGGCGGCCGCTCTGCCCGATATCGACCGGGTCGAGATCCACACCGACGAGGCGAACGTGCGCAGCGCCGCCATCCCCCGCAAGCTCGGGTTTCGACTCGACCGGATCGACATGGTCACGCCCGACGCCCCCGCCTGTACCGGCCGGATGCAGATCTGGGTGAATCCCTGAGATCCTCCCCCCTCAGTCCACCAGGGCTTGATATACCAGTTGCTTCAGCTGGCTCCGGATCGGATGGGTGCTGGACGGGAGCAGCTGGGTGAAGAAGAGCACACTGAGGTCTTCCTTGGGCGCCACCCAGAAGGCGGTGCTGAACGCACCACCCCATCCGTACTCACCTGGGCTCGTGAGAACCTTGCCCGCGGCCGGGTCGATCACCACCGACACCCCCAACCCGAATCCCACCCCGTCGAAGGTGGTTTCGGCGAAGAGGGGCCGGCCGAAGGCTTCGAGGTCGGCCCCGCCCGGTAGCTGGTTCATCGCCATGTAATCGACGGTACGGGGCGAGAGGAGACGGACACCTTCCAGCGTGCCCCGGCCCCGCAGCATCTCGGCGAAACGCAGGTAGTCGCGCGCCGTTCCGACCAGCCCACCCCCGCCCGACCACATGGGTGGCCGCCGGAGGGCGGAGTCGCCCCTGATCGGGACGGCCGGGGCTTGAACCCCGGCGGGGTTGACGCCATAGAGCGCGGCCAGCCGCTCGGCCCCCGACCCCTCGGGCACCCAGAAGGCGGTGTCGGTCATGCCGAGAGGCTCGAAGATCCGGGTGCGGAAGAACTCGTCGAGGGACTGCCCCGCTATCACCTCGACCAGGCGGCCGAGCACGTCTGTCGCGACGGAGTAGTTGAACTCCGCCCCCGGCTCGAAGAGGAGGGGAAGGGATGCCCAGGCGTCGCAGCAGGCGGCCAGGTCGAAGCCGTCCGGGCTGCCCCACTCGAATCCGGCCGCCCGGTACATGGCGTCCACCGGGTGGTTGTAATGGAACCCGTAGGTCAGTCCGGCCGTGTGCGTCATCAGGTGCCACACCCGGATCGGTTCTGTCGCGGCGCGGGTGTCGGGCTTCAGCGGGTTGCCCGAGCGGTACACCCTCAGGTTCTCGAAAGCCGGCAGCCACCTGGCGATGGGGTCCTTCAGTTCGAAGGCTCCCTCCTCGTAGAGGATCAGGGCGGCGACGGACGTCACCGGCTTGGTCATGGACGCCAGCCGCCACACCGTGTCGGTCTCAACCGGCCGCCCCTGCTCCCGATCACGCATCCCGTAGGCACTCACGTGAGCGACCCGACCGCCCCGTGCGACCACGACTAGCCAGCCCGGCAACCGCCCGTCATCGACGTAGGCCCGGAAGTGGCGGTCAATGCGGTTCAGGCGCTCGGCGGAGAAGTCGGCATCGGCCGCCTCGACGTCGACCTGGAGTTCCCCCATGGAGGGAAGCTTATGGTGTTGTTACTGCTGATCCGCCGGCAACCATCCGGGGTTGGCCACCAGGAGCCGGTCCCTGGAGTCCTCCCGGAGGGCCCGGCGCAGCTCGGGGCTGTCGTCCAACCGGCCGGTGCGGATGGCCTCCGCCAGCGAGGCGTCATCGTCGAAGCCGAGGTTTCGGAGCCGGTCCCGGTGCGCCGCCTCCTGGGAGGGACCGAGGGCCAGCTCCCGCTCCACGACCTCCAAGGCGTGAGCCGCGATCCGCATCTGGTGCCGCCTGGCCCCGTCTGACCGGTCTGGGCCCGGAGTCCCCTCGGAGACCTGCGCCTGGAGGAACGTGCGCACCGCATCGACCAGCTCCCACGCGGTCGGGCGCCCGTGCAGACTGGCGCTGGTCGGGTTCTGCGGTGTCACGGCAGCAACTCCAGAAGGTCCCACTCACTCTCGCAGACCCGCCGACCGATGACGGCGTGCTCCAGGGACTGGACCCAGCCGTCCAGGTGGCGGCGAGCCTGCATGGCGCTGATCACCGCCCACGACCAGGTACCGGCGATCTGCCACCAGCGCAGGGCGGCGGGATCGATGGCCCGGCCCGGCCCGGCCTCGGCGTTATAGGCGTTCACCCAGGCTTCCGGTTCGGGGAACAGGCCCGGCGACCGGTGCCGGTCGAAGCGCCAGGCCCGGATGGTCGCCCAGGCCACGTCCTCGTGGGGATCGCCCATATGGGTCAGCTCCCAGTCGAGCACGGCCGCCAGTCCGGACGGGCCGACGAGCAGGTTCCCGAGGCGGAAATCTCCGTGCACCACCGACACCGGTGCCGGCGCGGGCCGATTCTTCGCCAACCACCGATAGCCGAGCTCGAGGACGGGACGGGGCTCGTCGAGGGCGTTCAGCCGCCCCCTGTATACGGCCAGCCGGTCCTGCTCGGCGAGACCCAGCCCGGCCGGCCCGAGGGTGTGGATGCGGGCCAGGGCCGCGGCGCAATCCTGCATCAGGCGGGCGGTGCCGTCCTTGAGCGAAGGATCGCGCAGGAGCTTCGGCGGCAGGGCCTCCCCCTCCACCCACTCCGAGATTATGAACTGCCTTCGGTCCACCTCGCCCGACGCCACCACCCGGGCCACCGGCACGCCCGCCTCCCGAGCGGCCTTCAGGACCACGGCCTGGCTCTTCATGGAGAGGGGACCGCTTTCGGCGGGGCCTGTGCGCAAACCGGGTGCCATCTCGCGCTGAAGCACGTAGGGCCCTGGAGGCTGCCCCGGGGCGGCGGCGTCGAAGCGTATCGATTGTCGGGATGCGCCGCTGGTCAAGGGCCGGACACCGGTTATCTCCACCCCCGGGCCCAGGTGCGGTTCGAGCGCCCGCGCCAGGCCTTCGGAGGGGTCGTCACCCATCGGTAGCACTGTAAGGGCAGACTGGTAGGAGTGAGAATCCTCATCATCGAAGACGAGCTCCCCATGGTGAGGTCGCTGACTCGCGGCCTTCAGGCCGAGGGTTACACCGTGGACGTCGCCACCGATGGCGAACAGGGCCTCGAGATGGCCCTCGAACTCGGCTCGGCGTGCGACGCCATAGTTCTGGATCTCATGCTCCCGAAGGTCAACGGCTACGCCATCACTGAGTCCCTCCGTTCATCCGGTTCCCGGGTGCCGGTGCTGATGCTCACGGCCAAGCAGGGCGAGTTCGATCAGACCAAGGCTCTGGACACAGGAGCCGACGACTATCTGTCCAAGCCGTTCTCCTATCCCATCCTCCTGGCCCGGCTGCGGGCCCTGATCCGCCGCGGTGGGGCGGCCCAGGGCTCCGTGCTGGTGGAGGGGGATCTGCGCCTCGACACCGGGGACCACCGGTGCTGGAGATCCGACGAAGAGGTGTCCCTGACACGGCGCGAAATGTCGCTGCTCACCTATCTGATGCACCGTCCCGGCCAGGCCGTGTCGAAAAGCGAGCTCCTGGACCACGTGTGGGATCAGGCATCCGAGCGCGATCCGAACGTCGTCGAGGTGTACGTCGGCTACCTGCGCCGGAAGCTGGATCGTTCGGGCGAGCCCTCCCACATCGAAACAGTTCGCAGTTTCGGTTACCGCCTGTCGACTCACGGAGCGGCGACGCCGATGTCTGTGGACGCCACAGGCCCCAGACGCTGATGGGACGTCTGGTAGGCCGCCTGCTGGCCAGCGTGCGGGTGCGGGTGACGGCGACGGCGGTTCTGGCTGTGGCCTGCGCCCTCGGCGCCGCCGCCTTCTTCCTGGAGGGAGGCCTGCAGCACGATCGCCAGCGGATCCTCATGGGCACGGCGCAGCAGCAGGCCGTCGAAGTCGCGGACTTCAACCCTCAGATGTCCCTTCCGCTGGTCTTGCCCGTCGATTCAACTCTCCAGTCCGGCCTCGTGCAGGTCCTTCGGAACGGGAAACTGCTCGGTGAGAGCCGTCCACTGGCGATCGAGAAGTTGCCGCCGCTGTGGTTGCCCGGTGACCCCCAGGTACGGCAGAATTCGTACGTCTTCTCCGGTCAGGCCCAGGACGTCCACGTGGTCGCCGTGCCGGTCACAACCGGGAGCAGGGTCCGGGCGACCGTGGTCGTCGTGACCTCGCTCGACCAGTACGACAGCAGCCTGGCCGACGTCCGCAAGATCCTCGAGGTCGGGATGCCGATCCTTCTCGCAGTCGTCGGGATCATCTGCTGGGCCATCGTCGGGCGGGCTCTCCGGCCCATCGAGGCCCTGCGCCGGGAGGTGACCGAGATAGCCACCAGCCCCGGCCCGCTCCGGATCGCCGATCCCGGCACGGGTGACGAGGTGGGGCGCCTGGCCCGCACCCTCAACTCCATGCTGGACCGCATAGAAGCCGCTTCGGCCCGGGAGCGACGTTTCGTGTCCGACGCTTCGCACGAGTTGCGTTCGCCGATCGCCAACATCCGGACCGAGATCGAGGTGGCGCTCCACCATCCCGAGTTCGCCGACTGGCCGTGTGTCGCCCAGGACGTGCTCACCGAGAACGATCGCATGGGCCGCCTGGTCCAGGAGTTGCTCCTTCTGGCCCGGGCTGACGAGGGCAGCCTCTTGCCTTCGCGCGGCGCGACCGACCTCGGCGCGGCGGCCGAGGGGGCGGACACCGGTGTCGCCGCGGGCGGGCCTCAGATCTCCGTCTCCACCGTGGTGGCGCCCGTCGCGGTCCCGCCGATCTACCTGGAGCGCATCGTGGCGAACCTGGTCGGCAACGCCAGGCGTTTCGCCACCTCTCGCATCGACGTGACGGTGACGCGGGAAGGGCCGTACGCGGTTCTCCGGGTCCGCGACGACGGGCCCGGCATTCCGCCGGCCGAGAGGGACCGCATTTTCGAGCGCTTCGTGCGGTTGGACGAGGCCCGCGATCGAGGCGACGGTGGGTTCGGGCTGGGCCTGGCGATCGTGGCCGACCTGTGCCGCGGCTACGCCGGCCACATCGAGGTGGGTGACGCCGCCCCGGGAGCGGTCTTCACGCTCCGCTTCCCACTGGTGCACGGTGTGCGGTTGAAGCGCCGGCTCAAGCATCCGGCCCCGGCGTGACACCCCCGCCAGGCGAAGCGGCGAGCCGGCCGGACGTCACATGAGTGAGACGGCTGACGCGCCGCAGCTGATGCCGTTGGCCGCCCTCCTCGCGTGCAGGCTGTCGAGGCCACCACCGAAGCTGGTGATGACGCTCGGGTACGCCGGAGGCGGGTAAGGATCGGGGCGACTTCTCTCAGGTCCCGATCATGGAGGTCCCGAACTGAACCGCGACCCACTCGGGGCAATTGGGGGACCAGATGCCGATCCGGTCGCCCTTTTTCACACCCTTGGCGAGGAGGGCCCCGGCGACCTGCTCGACCCAAGTGTTCAGCTCGGCATAGGTCCAGCGCCGGCCGGATGGGTAGTCGACCAGGGCCGCGTGCTCCGGTAGGCGGCCGACGGTGGCGGCGAAATTGGCTCCGATCGTCTCCCCCAGCAGCGGGGCATCCGAAGCGCCGTGGGCGTACGACAATCCGGGAGTCACGCGTGGTACGGTACCCGCGCCGATTGAGCCGATTAAGGCCGATAAAGCGGTGGGCAGTCCGGCCGGGCCGTCGAGAGCGACTATCCCCGAGTCGGTGCCGACCAGCAGGAGCCCGAGGGCGGCGGCCGGTGACGCGAAGTTGGGCACGGAACCCCCGACACTGATTTCCTGCTCCACCGTTCCGGTCGTCGGGTCGAGGGCCTGCAAGGTCCCGCCGGGGTAGGTGATAGCCCAGAGCACGCCGTCGACCAGGATCGGGGTCGAGTTGGCCGCGCCCGAGCGCCATCCGGTCGTCAGGGAGGACAGCCGAATCTGCTGGATTCCGCCTCCCCGGCACGGAACATACAGACTGTCGGTAGCGGTGTCGTAGGCCTCCCCGCCGTCGGGATTGCTGCCGCAGACCGCACCTTGGATCGGCGCCACCCGGGCCAGGTCGGACTGGCGCAGCAGGTAACCGATCTCGGTCTTTCCTACCGCGAAAACGTCACCGTTCGGCAGCAGGGTGGCGTCGCCGGTTCCGAGGTCAGCGTCGTCTGTCGCGGCGGTGTCTTGAAAGGCGGCCAGCGGGGCCAGATTCGGGGCCAGCTTCACCACCGCTTCGGACCACGGGGCCGCCCCGGCGGAGTTGGTGTTACCGGTGGTTATGTAGAGGTCGCCCGAGGCGTCGATCGCCGGCCCCCCGCCGCCCATCCACACGGCCCCGCCGGTGCTATCCGGGGTGGTGTCGAAGGCCCGCTCCGGAGCCTGCGCCCCGCCGTTGACGCCGGCGCCCGGTTGCTCGGTTATCCCGACCACCCAGCCGTGGTAGAGGCCGCAATCGCCGTAGTTGCCCCCGTAGCTGATGTACACGGTTCCGCTGCCGAGTGCCAGAGCGGCCCTCTGCAGGAGGTGGACCGGGTTCTCCCCGGCGGGGAGGGGCGGGTCGGCCAGGCCCTCCTGGGTTATGCGGCCGGTTCCGACGTTGATGCCGACCAGTTCGTGGTGCACCGGAGCGCTGCCGAGGCTGCTCACCTCGCCCACGACGTAGACGGTACCGGTCCTCGGGTCGGCCACCGCCGTGCTGGTGATACCGAGGGGGTCGATGTCGCCGCAGCCGGCCTGGGCGCCCACGTCCAGGAGCGGATGCCCGATGTTCACACTCCAGACGACCCGCCCGTCGCGGGGGTTCAGGGCGTATACGTCGTCGTTCTCGGTGGCCACGATGATGCGCCCGTCGACAACGATCGGCTGGCCGTACACGGCGGCGCCGTCCAGCCCGGCTTTCCACGCCAGCCGGATCGGCGAGAGGGAGGGTTGCGCGGTGGCCACCCCCAGGCGCGCCGGCTGGTTGGCGTAGGTGGTCCACGTCGACGACTGGTAAGCCGGGGCGGTCGTGCTGGTGGGGCTGGTCGGGGGGGAGGTGGTGGTCCCGGCGGTCGTGGCCGAGGTCACCGGCTCGGTTGTACCCGTATTCGGGCCGCTGGTCGAGTGGTGACCGGACGAGCAGGCCGCCACCAGCAGCATGGACAGGGCGGTGGCGGCTCCGGCGGCGCGCCGGCGGGCGGGCTTCACTGGCGGGGCCGGCTTGACCAGGTGGGTAGCCGGGCGCAGCGGCCAGCGGGAATGGGGCGGACGGGCCGGGCCACCCGGTCGATTCTTCCACGCCGGGTCTGCGGTCCGGCCTCGTCCCGGGCCCGCACCATGTTTGGCTAACTGGTCAGCGTCTCTAGCCAGTTTGGTGTTCGGCCGCTACCATAAACGAGCCCGGTCTGTGCGGCGCCTATCGCCGGGGGGAGCCAACGCCCATGCCCGTTTTGACCGTTCCGCGGGGCCGTGACGACCTCACTGCCGAGTGGCTCACGGCCGCCTTGTCCGAAGTGTCTGACGGGGCCCGGGTGGAGAACCTCATTGCCATTCCGATCGGCAAGGGCAACGTGGCCACTTCGATGCGGCTCATCCCCACCTGGGACCGGCCCACGCCCGCGCCCGCGTCGGTGGTGGCCAAGGTGCCTTCCTCGGAGGAAGCCAGCCGGGCTGCCGGTTTCGCCACCAGGACCTACGAGCTGGAAGCGGCTTTCTACAACGAGCTGGCCGGGACCGTCTGGGTCAACCGGCCGACGTGCTACCTGGCCCGCTTCGACCCTGACAGCATGGGCTACGTGGTGCTGCTCGAGGACAAGGCCCCGGCCGAGGCCGGCGACCAGGTCGAAGGCTGCTCCCCGGGCGACGCGCACGCCGCCATGCCCGAGCTGGCCGCTCTCCACGCCCCCTGGTGGGGCGACCCGCGGCTGCTCGATCTGAGCTGGCTCGACCGACCCACCCCCGAGGCCGCTCGAGCCATGTCCGATTTCGTTCCGACCCTCTTCGGTGGCTTCGTCGACCGCTACCGGGACCGGGTCGATCCGGAGACGCTTGCCCTCAGCGAGCGGCTCATCGGCTCTCTGGAGGGGTACCTGCGGGATCGACCGCACCCCTGGACCGTCGCCCACGGAGACTTCCGGCTGGACAACCTGCTCTTCGGGTGTCCCCGGGTGGTGGTGGTCGACTGGCAGACGGTGAAGATCGGGGTGGGCCTCTCCGACGTGGCCTACTTCATCGGCTCGGCTCTCCACCTCGAGGACCGCCGCCAGCACGAGGCCAACCTGGTGCGGGCCTATCACGGGTTCCTGACCGAGTTCGGCGTCGACCTGGCCTGGCCCGACTGCTGGCAGGGTTATCGCCGCTACTGCTTCGACGGGCTCCTGATGGCCATCGCGGCTTCAATGCTGGTCACGCAGACTGCTCGCAGTGACGACATGTTCATGGCCATGGTCAACCGCCACGGTCGCCAGGCCCTGGACCTGGGCTCAGAGGAGTTTCTCGCCTAGGGGAGCCTCGACGGCCAGAGATCACGTGTGGATCGGGCGCACGCAGGAGGCCGGCTGGGACGGATGGAGCATCGATGCCGACACCTCGATCTTGCCGGTGGACTGCGCCACGATCGACGTCCAGCCCGAAGGAGCCGGCCAGACGCAGGCCGTCCCGGCACTGACCGTCCAGAACTTGTTGTAGCGCACCCGCACCGTGATCGGGCCCGGCGACGAGACCTGGAGGGTGAAATGGTCCTCGGTCAGGCGGGTCATGGTGGCCGACCCGCTGACCAGACCGGGGCTACCTGCCACCCGCCATAAGGTCCAGTCGGCTGTGCTCCAGACAGTTACCAGGTCGGTCAGGGTCCCCGACCGCAGGAGGGCCGCCTCGGCCTTGGCGGCGTAGTCGAGGGGGACGTTCGGCAGCGCCACGTAGGTGACTCCGTTGGAGTCGAGCCAGGCTTCGTAAGACGACGCGGTGAGCGCCTCGTCGGTGTAGAAGAGGGGGTTGTCGGCTGTATCCAGCTGGCGCTCCCATCCCCGGGCCAGTGACACGTAGGGCGCCACGAAGGCGGCCTCCCAGTGGTCAAGTGTGGGGGGCACCTCGATGCGCACCGGTTGGGGCGCGACCACGGCGAGTTCGTTGAGGAGGGGCCTGTAGAAGCTGGCTTGTGTCTCGGGGGCCTCCGACGGCGAGGTCACCAGGCTCTGGCTGGGCGCCCACTGCCAGACTGCGAAAGGGATCACCAGGGCAACCGCGGCCACCCGCCACCGGGTGGACAGGCTCAGGGACTTGCCCCTGGCGATCCATCTCAGGACCGTCGGGTGACTGAGCCGGGAGAGGGCCGGACCGGGCGCGGTCAGGAAGCAGGCCAGGAGAGGGACGCCGATCGAGGCTGCCAGCCGCGGCGCGTTACCACCCAGAGGGTTGGGGACCACGAAGGAGAAGAAGGTCGCGACCGCGTAGAGAAGCGCGCCCAAACGCACGACCGGGGTCGTCTGCACCAGTGGAGTCAGGGCGGTCAGGCACAGAAGCTCGGTCACGACCAGGCTGGTCCAGGGGAAGGGGAACGGACCGGTCCCGGGGAAGAGGATGCCCGTGGCCAGGATCACACCCAGGCTCACCGCCGCAGTGGCGATCATCCACCCTCTCCGGCCCGCCCCGTAGGCGGCCCAGGCCAGGCAGACCATGGCCAGGAAGGCGGCCGCCAGCGGGGAGAACAGTGCCGCCAGCACGCCCAGACCGATGGCCAGGGACTTGCGGCCTCTCTGCAGGGCCACCATGGCCATCAGCCCCGCCGCCTCGCCGGCCAAGAAGGGCCACTGGCCGATGGCGACCGGCAAGAGGGTGGCGATGGCGAAGTACCAGGTCCCGATGGGCCTGGCCCCCAGGTAGGACCGCACCACCTGGTCGAAGGCCCAGGTGGCCAGGACCGCCGAGGCCACGGCCGCCACCTGCACGCCGAGGATCGCTGCGAATGGTGGGAAGAGGACGCTGTAGCCGAGCGGGAAGTTGCCCCCGTACCAGCCGCTGTCCCACAGCATGAGCCCGTGGGCCCTGAACTGAATTATCCGGTATGTCTGGGCGGCCTGATCCACCCCCCGCCATCCGAGCAGGAAGACGACGATGCCGAGGATCAGGGTGAGAATCGCCGGAGCGACCGCTACAACCTGCTCCCGCCACCAAAGGCGACCCCATCTGGGGCGCACTGAAGTCGGGTATGCGAATGCCATGAAGTGGGGGTTGCTCTTGTGTAGAGATTCTACCCCTCGGGAAGGCCAACGTCGTAGCTCTTAAACCACGAGATACTCATTGGGACAAGCGTCGCTACCGTGATTCCGTTATGTGCGGCCGCTACACATCGACTTCCACCGTGTCGGACCTGGCGTCCATATTCGAGGTGGACGAGGTGAGAGTCGAGCCCATGCCGCCTCGCTACAACGTGGCGCCCACCCTCCAGGTCTACGCCGTAGCCCTACGCCAATCTCCGGGTGTGGCGGGCGAATCTCCGGGCGTGACCGGCGACTCAATCGAAAAGAGCCCCCGCCGGGCCCTCGGCTCGTTCCGCTGGGGGCTCGTCCCGTCGTGGGCGAAGGACCCGTCGGTCGGGGCCAGGATGATCAACGCCCGGGCCGAGGGGATCGCCGGCAAGCCGGCCTTCCGGGCCGCCGTGGCCCGGCGCCGGTGCCTCATACCGGCCGACGCCTTCTACGAGTGGCAACGGCGGGAGTCCCCGGACGGCAAACGCGCCGCCCGGCTCCCTTACGCCATACGGCGCAAGGACGGCCGTCCCATGGCCTTCGCCGGGCTCTGGGAGGTCTGGCGGGACCGGGCCGATCCCGGAGCCGAACCGCTGCGCACCTGCGCCATCGTCACGACCCGCGCCAACGACCTGATGGCGCCCATCCACGACCGTATGCCGGTGGTACTGGCGCCGGAGAACTGGGCCGCCTGGCTGGATCCGTCGACCGAGGCGGCCACCGTCGCCGGCCTGATGGCGCCGGCCCCGTCCGACTGGTTCGAAGCCTTCCCGGTCAGCACATTGGTCAACAAGGTCAGCAACGACGGCCCCCATCTCCTGGACCCGCTGCCCGCACCGCCGGGCCGAGCCGGTTAGAAGCGCAGGTTGCTCCAGCCGTCGATGACGGCCCGGTTGCCGAATACCTCGAGGCCCGCCTCGTCGACTGCCTGGCGGTTCAGCATCCATAGATAAAGCCCCGACGCCGGGCCGCGCACGGCCGTGTCGGCTTTGCTGTGCTCGCGACGGACGGAGAGGCCCTCGGCGTCGAAGTCCAGCACCCACTCGCCTTCGGTATCGGTGGTGTGGGCGTGGAAGGTCCCGGTCAACTCCTCGAGCGGTCGGCGCCGGGCCATTCGGGGCAGGAGCCCGGTCAGGTACTCGTCGATGCCCTCCGCGGCAAGGACCGGCGCCAGGGGATCCGGGCCTCCGGACGGGCGACTGGGCATCGAAGCGGTGCACGGTTGTCTCGAGCGCCTGCCGCCGGCACCACCAGCCGGCATTCTGAGGGGCGGAGGACACGAACGCCCAGGCCGGATCCTCGGGCCGGTGGGCGGCCAGGTCCGCCACCAGCTGGTCCCTGACCTGCCCGAACCAGGGGAGGAGAGCGTCGTGATCAGGCGGGGGCTCCGGGAGGTCGCCCGACGGGGGTTCGCCGGCGCCGGCCAGGATGCCGCTGACCCATCCGTACACGGACCCCGTGTGACCGACCAGGTCGGCAACGGTCCATCCCGGGCAGGTCGGTACCGGCCGGTCCAGGTTGCCCATGGCCGTATCCGCGAGGGCGTCGCTCTCGGCCTTGACGATGGCGACGTATTCAGCCTGCTCCATCGGCTGACCCGTCAGCTGAGAAGGTCGCTGCGCCGCGGCATGGCCTTGGCGACGTCCGCCGCGATCCCGGGACCGTCGAGGCCCAGCTGGGACAGGATCTGGTCCTGCGTCCCGTGCGGGATGTAGGCGGTCGGAATCCCGAGGACCAGCACGGGCGGGCAGCTCCGGGTCTCCCGCAGGTCGGCCACGGCGTCTGAGATGAAGGCGCCGGCCCCGCCCGACCTCACCCCGTCCTCGACGGTCACGATCAGATCGTGGCGGCCGGCGTCGGCGAGCATCTGAGGATCGAGGCGGGCGCACCACCCGGACGTCCCAGACCGTGACGTCCACGCCTTCGGCGGCCAGGATGTCGGCCGCCTCCTCTGCCGCCTCGAGCATCTTGCCGATGGCAAGGATGCAGACCGATCCCGGTTCCCCGGTCCGCACCTTGCGGGCGCTGAGGCCCGCTCCGACCTGGTCGGGGCGGACCGATCGGGCCGCCCCGCGCGGGTAACGGATGGCGGAGGGGCCGTTGAGCCCGAGCGCTGTTTCCAGCATGACCGGCAGCTCCTGGGCCGACGAGGGGGCGAAGACGGTCATACCGGGAATGCGCAGGCACAGGGCCATGTCGAGCATGCCGTGATGACTCGGCCCGTCCGGGCCGGTAATGCCCGGCACGGTCCAGGGCGAACACGACCGGCAGCCCGTGCAGGCCGACGTCCAGGTTGGCCTGGTCGAAGGCGCGGCTGAAGAACGTCGAGTAGACAGCCACCACCGGGCGCAGACCACCCATGGCCATCCCCGCGGCCGAGGTCACGGCTGTCTGCTCGGCGATGCCGACGTCGAAGAACCGATCGGGCCAGCGGGCTGCGAACGGAAGCAGGCCGGTCGGCCCCGGCATGGCCGCAGTGATAGCGACCATGTTGGGGTGGCGCTCGCCGGCCTCGATCATGGCCTCGTTGAACGCCTGGGTGTAGCCCTTGAGGGCGTGCTGCTCCTCGCCGGGCCCGATGGCGGGGTCGAAGACGGGGCGTCGTGCAGGCACTTCTCGTCGTCGTCCTCGGCGGGGGCGTAGCCCCGGCCCTTGCGGGTGACCAGGTGCACCACGATCGGGCCATCGAAGGCTCGCCGCCTGCGATAGAGCCACCTCCATCCCGGCGATGTCGTGCCCGTCGATCGGGCCGACGTAGCGGACCCCGAGCGCCTCGAAGAAGGCCGGGGGCTCGATGACCTCGCGGACAGCGGAGTAGAAGCCCTGAAGGCCGCTGTAGGCCAGGTTCCCGACCCGGGGTAGGTCGCGGAGCCGCTCCTCGATGCGCTCCCGTACCGACTTGAGCCCGGGGTGGAGACGTATCTTGGTGAGGCTCTCGGACAGGCGGGAGACGGTGGGGGCGTAGGACCGGCCGTTGTCGTTGAGCACGACCACCACCCGGCTGCCGCTGTGCCCGAGGTTGTTGAGCCCTTCGAAGGCCATTCCGCCTGTCATAGAGCCGTCACCGATGACGGCGACCACCCTGCGGTCCGGGCTGCTGCTGCGGGCCACCGCGGCGGCTACCCCGTGGGCGTAGCTGAGGATGGTGGAGGCGTGGCTGTTCTCCACCCAGTCGTGCACCGACTCGGCTCTCGACGGGTAGCCCGACAGGCCGCCGCCCTGGCGGAGGGTCGAGAACATCTCGCGACGACCGGTGAGGATCTTGTGCACGTAGGCCTGATGGCCGGTGTCCCACAGGAGGATGTCCCGCGGCGAGGAGAAGACCCGGTGCAGGGCCACGGTGAGCTCGACCGCGCCCAGGTTGGAGCCGAGATGGCCGCTGTTGGCGGCTACTGCTTCGACGATGAAATTGCGGACCTCGGAGCAGAGTGCCTCCAACTCCTCATGGTCCAGCCGGGCGAGGTCGGTCGGCGAATTGATCGACTCCAGCAGCATGGCCCGAGGGTAGCGCTCCGGCGCCTGCCCATTGGTGCGCGTGGTCTCAGCCAGGTAGCTCACCGTCTGCCTCCTCAGAAATCGCGTCCGGCCACGAAAGCCCCGATCTGCCCCAGGGCCGAGACCGCCTCGGGCTCCAGCGGGAGGGAGCGCAGGGCCTCCATGGCCGCGTCGAGGAGCGAAGCGATGGCCGCTTCCACCTGGGCCCGGGCGCCGGTGGACTCGATGACTTCTTGAAGGCGGGCGACCTCTTCGGTGGTCAGGTCGGGAGCCCCGAACCGCTCGGCTATCAGACAGCCGGCCGCTCCGCTGGCCCGGCTGGCGGCCAGGCTGGCGAGAAGCGTGGGCTTGCCCTCGCGCAGGTCGTCACCTACAGGCTTGCCCGTGACGTCCGAATCTCCGAATACACCGAGCAAATCGTCGCGGAGCTGGAAGGCCTCGCCGAGAGGAAGGCCGAACCCCGAGAGCGGACCGGCCAGGTCCATCAGAGAATCCGGTGAAGCCAGGGCGGCCCCGAGGTGGAGCGGGCGCTCCACGGTGTACTTGGCGGTCTTGTAGCGACAGATCCGGCGGGCGCGGGCCACCGCCGCCTCATCGGGGAGCCCTACCCCCTCGGCCGCTCCCAGTATGTCGAGGTACTGGCCGACGTTGACCTCCAGGCGCATCTCGTCGAAGACCGAGACGGCTACCGCCGGTGCCCCCGCGAGGAGGCGGCCGCTGTAGACCAGGGCCAGGTCGCCGAGCAATGATGGCCGCGCCCGCTCCGAAGCGGTCGCGCGTCCCCGCGCCATCCGTGGGCCCGGTGCTGGCCGGCCTGCTGCACGTGCACCGTCGGGCGCCGTGACGGCGGTCCGACCCGTCGATCACGTCGTCATGCACCAGAGCGGCCGTGTGGAGCATTTCCAGGGCGGCGCCAGCGTCGATCACAGCCGGGTCGCCGGCCGCCCCGCCGGCGCCGACGAAGGCCCAGTAGCAGAAGGCGGGGCGGAGCCTTTTGCCCCCTGACATCACATACGACCGCAGCACCTCGAGTGGAGGGCCCAGGTCCGGGTCGAGCCCGGCCCACCTCGATTGCTCGACGTCGAACAGGTGGGTCAGGCGCTCGTTCACTTTGGCGGCCACACCGGACACGGTCGCCGGAAGGGACCGGGCGCAGGTCAGCTCCATGTGCGAGCGCTTCGATTGACGGGGACGTTCTCGCCTGGGCCGTCCTCCTCCGTCAGCTCCGGTCGCGCCGCCCTGGCCTCCCTCCGAGCGGCGAGCTCATCCATCGTCCGGGTCACGAACAGGGCCAGGAGATACGAGACCGCCACCAGGAGCACCCCGACGATGGCATCCAGGAAATAGTGGTTGGCCGTCACCACGATGCAGAAGATGGTAAAGGCCGGATAGAGGAGGGCCAGGGCTTTCGCCCACCAGGGGCGGACGATGCTGATGACGACCAGGGCGCACCAGGTGGACCACGCCGTGTGCAGGCTGGGCATGGCCGCGTACTGGTTGGACACGTCGTTGACCGGTCCCGAGGAGAAGTTCCAGAGCCCTCCGACCGCCCTGAGCGTGTCGACGAAGTGGTAGCCCGCCGGAAGCAGGCGCGGTGGCATCAGCGGGAAGAAGTAGAAGCCGACCAGGGCCAGCCCGGTGATGAAGGCGAGCGTGTTCCTCCACAGCCGGTAGCGCTCCGGGAAGCGAAAGAACAGGAGGATCAGGATCCCGATGGCGGCCACGAAATGTGCCGTCCCATAGAAGTCGTCGCAGAACTTGACCAGGCCGCGGTCGTGAAGGAACCAATGCTGGACGGTCTGTTCGTGGAAGATGCCGAACCAGCGCTCGAACCTGATGACCCGATGGGCGTTGGTCAAAGCCTGGGCCACCGACACCGGCTTGTCGCCGCGCAGGTCCCGTACGAGGGAGTACAGGCCGTAGAACGCGGCGATCAGGAGCACCTCGCGCCACCAATGCGATCGCTTCACGGGCCGGATGGGGGCCGTCCCGGTCGGTCGTGAGTGGGAGTCGGATGGGGGCATTCGGGGTCGAAAGAGCAGCCTACCGGTCGTTCTGCCCATGGATAAGGCATATAGCGGACGGGAGCGGGACGGGCCCAACCCGAAAGGACGAGCGGGAAGCGGTCCCCGCCGGACAGGACCCGCTCTAGCGGGCCTTTTCCATGAAGGTCTCCAGATCCACCAGAACCCGGGTCACCCGACCGGCCGCGACCAAGCCGCATCTGTCGTTGACGGTGATGCTGAACACCAGGCGCTTGCCTTCGATCCGCTCGAGGGCGGCAGAGGCCACCACCGTGCTGCCCACTGACACCGGGACCAGGTGGGTGATCTCCACCCGGAATCCCACCGAGGTCTGGCCTGGTTGCATCTCGGCAGCCAGGGCCCTCAGCGTGGCCTCCTCGCACAAGGCCACCACGCGTGGCGTGGCCAGGACGGGGACATCGCCGCTGCCCAGAGCCGAGGCTGTGTCTGCGTCGCCTACCAAGAGTTCCACCTGCGCACACAGGCCAACCATGAGACTCACGGTTAACAACGGTATGCCTGTAGCCTCGCTGGGATCCAATATTCGCTTCCAGGCCCCCAGGGACAACCCCCGAGGGGAGAAGAGGGAGATCAGCGTTGATCGAGGAATCGGTGGTAGCAGACGTGCTCGGCACCGCCCTTCGCAGTGGCGGAGAGTTCGCTGAGCTGTTCGCCGAGGACCGGCGGGGCACCGCCGCCCGCCTGGACGACGGCCGGGTGGAAGACATGGCGTCGGGGCGCGAGCGCGGTGCCGGTATCCGGGTGGTCATCGGTGAGACGACCGGGTTCGCGCACACCAGCGACCTCTCGCGGGCCGGCCTCGAGCGCGGCGGCCGAAGCGGCGGCTGCAGCCGCCCGCGGGGGAGGGGGAGGGGTCCGGAGGGTGGCCCTCGAGAGGGTTTCCGCCTCCTCGCCCAACGGTGTCTCGATCCTGCCGGAGACGGTCGGCAAGGCCCGGAAGGTGGAGCTGCTGAGGAAGGCGGACGAGGCGGCCCGTTCCGGGGGCGGCGCCATCCGCCAGGTCAGCGCTGTGTACGGAGACAACCGGCGCCAGATCCTCGTGGCCAACAGCGAGGGCGTGCTGGCTTCCGACGACCAGGTGAAGACCCGCTTCGCCGTCTCGTGCGTGGCGAGCGGCGACGCCGGCATGCAGACCGGCCGGGAGTCGGTCGGCTCCACCGTCGGCTTCGAGCTGTTCGACACCGTTTCGGTCGAGGAGATGGCGCGCGAGCCGCGGCCCAGAGGGCCCTGACCAAGCTGTCGGCCCGGCCGGCGCCCTCCGGAAGCTTGCCGGTCGTCATCAAGCAGGGCAGTGGGGGAGTGCTGTTCCACGAGGCGTGCGGACACGGTCTGGAGGCGGACCACATCGCCAAGGACGTGTCGGTGTTCACCGGCAGGGTGGGCCAGCTGGTGGCCAGCCCGCTCGTGACCCTCGTCGACGACGGCACCATGGGCCCCGAGTGGGGATCCCTGGCCATCGACGACGAGGGCCATCCGGCGGGCCGTAACGTGCTCATCCAGGACGGTGTCCTCACCGATTACATGTGGGACTGGCTGCGGGCCCGCAAGGAGGGCCGATCCGAGCTCGGGTAACGGGCGGCGGGAGAGCTACCAGCACCTGCCGATGGTTCGCATGACCAACACCTACGTGCTGGCCGGCACCGAGGATCCGGAGGAGATCGTGCGCCAGACGCCGCACGGCGTCTACGTCGCCCAGCTCGGCGGCGGTCAGGTGAACACGGCGACAGGCGACTTCGTGCTTCGGCATGACCGAGGCCTACCTGATCGAGAACGGCGAGATCACCGAACCACTCCGCGACGCCAACTTGATCGGCAACGGCCCCGACGTGCTGCGCAACATCGACGTGGTCGGCAACGACTTCGCCATGGGCCCGCCGGGGACCTGCGGCAAGCAGGGCCAGGGCGTGCCGGTCGGCGACGGGCAGCCGACCCTGCGGGTGGCGGCTCTGACCGTCGGAGGAACGGCCCGATGAGCCTGGCCAACGGCGGCCCCGAAAACCTGCTCGACCTGGCGACCCGCGTCGCCGGCTGGGCCCGTGCCGGAGAGCAGGTCGAGGCCTTCGTGGCGCGGGGCCGGGACACCGAGATACAGGTCTTCAACGGCGAGGTGGAGTCGCTGTCCTCGGCCGAGTCGGCCGGAATCGGGATCCGGGTGGTGGCCGGGGAGCCGCCAGGGCTTCGCCTACGCCGGGTCGCTCGACTCCGAGGTGGTGGCCGAGACCCTGGAGGAGGCGAGGGACAACGCCGGCTTCGCCTCGGAGGACGCCTTCGTCGGTCTGGCCGTCCCCGACGGGGTGGCCGCCGCCGAACTGGACCTGTGGCGGGACGACCTGTTCTCCTATCCCACCGACGTCAAGGTGGCAGCGGGCCCTGGAACTGGAGCGGGCTGTTCGGGCCGGCGGACGCTCGTATCCGTCAGGTCGAGTCGGCCGAGTGGGGCGATGCCGCCGTGGAGTCGGCGGTAGCCACCAGCACCGGGATCCGGGCCACCTCCCGCAAGACCGCTTGCTACCTGTCTGCGTTACGCGGTGGCCGGCGAGGGGACCGACACCCAGACCGGCGGTGGGTACAGCGTCGGCCGCAGCCCGGCGGATCTCGATCTGGACAAGGCCGCTGCCGACGCGGTCGAGCGGGCCACCAGGCTCCTTGGCGCCGTCAAGCCGAAGTCGGACCACCTGACCGTGGTGTTCGAGCCCCGGATCACGGCCACCCTCCTCGGCATCCTGGCCGGCACCCTCGACGGCGAGTCGGTGCTGAAAGGGCGCTCCCTGTTCGCCGACCGCATCGGTGAGCAGGTGTCCGTCGGCGAGCTCACGCTCGTCGACGATCCGACCGACCCCGATGCTTACGGTGCCACGCAGTACGACGCCGAGGGGCTGGCCACCCGGCGCAACGTGCTCATCGAAGGTGGTGTCCTGCAGCGCTTTCTGTACAACACCTACGCGGCCCG
Source organism: uncultured Acidimicrobiaceae bacterium (assembly GCA_963851245.1). Taxonomy (GTDB): domain Bacteria; phylum Actinomycetota; class Acidimicrobiia; order Acidimicrobiales; family Palsa-688; genus CAWKOH01. Next base: position 448,680 of record CAWKOH010000004.1, read on the forward strand.
CCGGGCCGGGACGGCCGGACTGCCTCGGCCGTGCGGGCCGGGTTCAAGAGCGCGCCAGGTACCGGGGCCCGGGCCGTCTCGGTCGTGCCGGGCGAGCGCACCCCCGAGGAGATCCTCGGATTCGTCGGCGATGGCCTGCTGGTCCAGTCGGTCTCCGGTATCCACTCGGGCGTCAACCCGGTGAGCGGCGACTTCTCCGTCGGCGCCGAGGGTGTTCTCATCAAAGGGGGCGCTCTGGCCGGGCCGGTCCGGGAGTTCACCATCGCCTCGACGATCCAGCGCATGCTGGCCGGCGTCGTAGCCATCGGCAACGACCTGGAGCGCCTACCCTCGTCGGCTGCCGGTTTGACCCTCGCCGTCGCCGACGTGTCGATGAGCGGCGAATAGCGAGCGGGCTCGGTGTGGACCTTGCGCCGGCAGGCGGCCCGGGTCGTTCTGCTCGACGACCGGGATCGCGTATTGCTCCTCGAGGCGAGCGACCCGGCCAACGCGGCCAAGGGCTCGTGGTGGGAGCTGCCCGGCGGCGGTATCGAGACGGGTGAGGAGAGCCGGGCGGCGGCGGCGCGGGAGCTGTACGAGGAGACGGGCATGGTCGACGTCGAGATGGGGCCGTGCGTGTGGCGCCAGCACGTCGAGTTCACATTCGGCGGCTACCGCTTCGACCAGCACGAGCACATCCACCTGGCCCGGATCGGCGGGGCTTCGGGTCATTCCGGCCCGTCCTCCGGGTATCAGGGCTCCGACTACCGCCCCCCCGGGTTGGAAGCCCTCGAGGCCCTGGCCTTCAAGGGTTTCCGCTGGTGGGAGGGGCCTGACCTGGCAGCTCTGGTGTCCGGCGGCGGGCGGATCATCCCTCCTTGGCTCCCCGAGCAGCTCTCGGCCGTGCTCGCTTCGGGCCTACCGGCCGACGCCATCGACCTCGGCCATCTCGGCGACGCGCTCTCGTAGATCGACCGACGTTACGTCTGCGCGCCGGTCTCGGCCACGACGCTGACCGGCTGCGCCGGCAAGTTGTAGAGGGCGTCATAGATCTGGCGCACGACCGGGCCGGCTACGTCGGCGCCGTAGCCGGCTTGTTCCAGGATGGCGGTGACTTCGTACTGAGGGTTCGTCGCCGGGGCGAAAGAGGTGAAAACCGAAGTGCTCTGCTTACCCTGCACCTGCGCCGTGCCGGTCTTGCCGGCGATGTCGTAGTTCGCCAGGGGGCCGGTGAAGATGCCGTAGGCGGTCCCGGCCGGGTCCTGTACCACTCCCTGGAAGCCGGCCAGCATCGCCTGTCGCTCGGTGGCGGAAAGGGTGACGGCGCCCTTGCGCACGGAGCTGTACGCCTTAACGACCGTTCCGGCCTGGTTCTCCACCTCCTTGGCCAGGCGCGGTTCCCACAAGGTGCCACCGTTGGCAAAGGTCGAGTAGGCGTTGGCCAGCTGCAGCGGAGTCACCAGGTCCTCGAACTGGCCGATGGCGGTCTGGGCACTGTCGCCGGTGTACCAGGTACCGGTGGCGTAATCCTTCGGGTAGAGCTTGTAGTCGAGCGCCACGCTCTGCGGAGTCGGGATCAGGCCCGACGATTCAGCCGGCAAGGGGATCCCCGAGGGGTTGCCCAACCCGTACTCGTTGGCTACCTGCTGCAATGCGTCTTCGGGGAACTGGCGGCTGCTGTAGTAGCCGTCCCACAGCTCGGCTCCGATGGCGTTGAAGTAGTTGTCACTGGATTCGGTGATGGCTGTGGGCAGGGTGATGACGCCCAGCACCTCCCCGCCGTTGTTGGTGAAGGTCTGGTTCCCGATCTTGATGCTGCCGGTGTCGTCGAAGGGCGAGTCGGGGGTGATAAGGCCGTACTGCAGGCCGGCAGTGGCCGTGACCAGCTTGAACGTGGACCCGGGCGCGGTACGCGCCCTGAATGGTCCGGTCCAGCAGGGGCTGGTTGGCCGCCGGGTTCTGGTATGCCGCGTACTGAGCGGTGCTGATCCCTCCCACGAACTCTTCGGGGTTGTAGTCAGGGTCGGTGGCCAGGGCCAGGACCGTGCCGTCCTGGGGGTCCTCGACCACCGCGGCTCCGGCCGGGGCGGGGAAGGGCACGCCGTTGTGGGTGGAGGCCCGGGCCGCGACCAACCCGGCTTGCATTGCGTTTTCCGCGGCTTCCTGGATCCGGCCGTCGATGGTGAGCACCAGGTTGTCGCCGGGCACCGGCGGGGTGGAGCTGAGAACAGCCAGGACCTGGCCGGCCGAGTCGACCTGGACCCGCTCGATTCCCGGGGTGCCCCGGAGCACCGATTCGTAGGTGGCCTCGACACCGGCCAGGCCGATCTGGTCGTTGGGGAGGTAACCCTTCGACTTGAGCTTCTGGTATTCGGTCTGGTCGATACGCCCCACGTAGCCGACGATGTTGGCCGCGGCCACCCCCATGGAGCTGTAGGTGCTCACCGACTCGGTGGTGGCCGTCACTCCCGGGAACAGACCGGGGTTTTCCTGTACGTAGAGGATCTCTTGTGGTGTGGCGTCGGGCAGGACCGGGACGGGGGCGTAGGGGCTGTATTCGAGGTTGTTCAGGGCTCGGTTCAACTGAGTCACGGTCATGCCGAGGAGAGGCGCCAGCCTGGAGACCATGGCCGGGTTCTGCTCGGCGATCTGACGCTGGACCTCGATCACCGGCTCGTTGACGTTGCCGACCAGGACCCGGCCGCTGCGGTCCAGGACCTCGCCGCGGGGCGCCGGGGTGTAGATCTCCTCCACGCCGTTGTTGGCCGCCGCCACCTGAGCGTTCGGGGCGTTGATTACCTGCAGGAACCACAGCCGGGCGAACAAGGCGGCAAACAAACACCCGACGACAACCAGCAGGATCGTCAAGCGCAGCTGTGGCGAGAACGAAGTGGGCGCGTTCATCCCGGTTCGCCGAAGCTAGCCCGGGACCTGTGGGTCAGGTGAGGTTCTTACGCAAATCTCACCTGCTCCCGAGCGAGTCCTCAGATCCGCGTGTCATGGTGCGCGTGTGCTCAAGGTTCACCAGGAGGTTACGACAGAGGGTTATGCCGTCTGCCGGCCGGTAGGGGAGCTGGAGTCGTTTACCGTCAGCCAGTTCCGTGAAGCGTTGTCCGGAGTGGTATCGCCCGGGTGCCTGATCATCGATCTGTCCGGGGTGGCGTTCATCGACTCCGCCGGTCTGGGCGCTCTTATCGGAGGGATCCGTCATACCCGGGAGCTCGGAGGGCAGGTGGCAGTGGCCTGCAGCCGCCCCACTCTGGTCCGCCTCCTCCGCACGACCGGTTTCGATCGCGTCGTCACGGTGGCGGAAGACGTTGCCAGCGCGGCCGCCTCTCTCCGGGGTCATGGCGTCGGCGAGGGCGATCGGAGCGCGCGGTTGGCGGCTCAGCTGCGCCCTTCGGCATAGAGCAGTCGCTCTCCGGTCCTCGCTAGGAGGCTGGCCGGCGCCTTGGCCCGGACCTCGCTCCGGCCCGGAAGAGGTGCGTGCTCGGGCGCGCCAGCAACGTGCCGTCGAGAAACAGGTCCACTCGCTCGTTGTAGAAAGCGACCAATCCGGCGATGGGAAGGAGCTCCCGGGAGGGGAAGTCGTAGGACCAGGCCAGGTCGGCATGCACCTCTGCGCCGGCCCGCGCTGACCAGTACCCGCTCGTGGTGCCCTTGTAAGGACAGGCGCTCACGGTCTCGGTTGGAAAAAGGAGGGAGAAATCCACGTCGGTCCGGTTGAGGTAGTAGCGGGTGGGCAGGCCGGTCTCGAACACCATGACCGGGGACGAGGACTCCGCCAGCACCAGCCCCTCGAGTTCGACTCGAACCGGCCGCGTCGAGCGAAGGGCGTCGACCCGGACATAGGGGCTGCGCGGGTGCACGAACACCCGATCGTCCTCCTCGAACCAGGCGTCGAGCGCGTCCCACTCGAAACGGACGGTGCCGCTGAGGCCCGCCACACTCGAGTCCGGTAGCACTTTGGCCGCGTGGGTGCGGTGGGCGTCTCCGACCCGGAGCCCGTGCAGCTCGACCTCTCCGCGGGGGCTGTGCTGACGAAACCCTTCGGGCACCAGGAACTCCTGGCGCACGTCGGCAAGGGGGATGTAGTACTGCGGGTAGGAGGCCGACTCCCATACGTACAGGCCCGTCGTCGTGTCGAGCACGGTCTCGCCGGCCAGCACGGCGCGCAGCCGGCGCGGGACCGGCTCCACGTGGTTGATCGGGGTGATCATGGCCGGGTAGTCGATCATGGAAGATTCCTACCGCGAATTTCAGCGAGACAGGCTGGGCGCCCCGCCGGCCCGGCACGGGCAGCCGCGATCCGCCGGGATGGCCGGAATGGCGGCCGCCAGCAGAGCCCGGGTGTGGTCAACGTTGGCGGCCAGCACCGCCATGGCGTCCTCCAGGGTCACGGGCCGGCTGTCGGGGTCGCCTTCGATGCCGATATCGCGGTCGGTGACCAGCGCCACCCCGCAGTAGCAAAGGCCGAGCTCCCGAGCCAGGTAGGCCTCGGGATACTGGGTCATGTTGATAACGTCGACGGCCGCGTTGGAGTAGAAGCGCGACTCGGCCCGGGTGGAGAACCGGGGTCCCTGCACCACTACCACGGTGCCGGCGGGGTGGACCCGGCCGCTGGGCCAGGCGCCGGAGGCGGCTTCGATGAGGGCCGAGCGGAGTTCGGGGCAGTACGGATCGGCGAAGCTCACGTGATCGACCTCGGGGCCGTGCAGGTAGGTGTCACCGTGGTCCCAGGTCCGATCGATGAGCTGGTCGAGTATGACCAGGTCCCCGGGGCCTATACCGAGCTGGAGGGAACCGCTGGCGCAGGGGCCGATCACCCGCTGGACCCCCAGCTCCCGCAGGGCCCAGAGATTGGCCCGGGAGTTGATCCGGTGAGGCGGAACCTGATGGTGAGGTCCGTGGCGGGGGAGGAAGGCGACGGCTCGGTCACCCACCCGCCCCAGCGTGATAGGGCCGGACGGCTCGCCGTATGGTGTGGAGGGCTTCACCTCTGACGCCCCCTCGAGGAAACGGTAGAAGCCAGATCCGCCTATGACTGCGATCTCGGCTGCCTCGGCGGACGCCACTTGGCCGGGGTCTTGGAGCTACGAAGCGGCGGCGCTACTGGTGGAAGAGGCCGGTTTTTCCGAGGATTTCTGCGAGGAGCCGGCCTTCTCAGACGAACCGGAGCCCTCCGAGGAACCTGACTTCTCCGACGAACCTGACTTCTCCGACGAACCTGACTTCTCCGAGGAACCTGACTTGCCGTTCGCCGTCGCTGACGACCGGCTGTCCGTCTTGTAGAACCCGCTGCCCTTGAAGGCGATCCCGATGCTGCCGAACACCTTGCGCAGGTCCCCGCCGCAGGCCGAGCAGGTGGTCAGGGCGTCGTCCTTGAAGGACTGGACGACCTCCAGATGCTCGCCGCAGGACTTACAGGCGTATTCGTACGTGGGCATGCGCTCGGACCCCTCGATTAGCACTCTCAAGCTTAGAGTGCCAAGTGTACCCGAGGGCTGGCGCTAGCCTCGAAGGAATGGGTCACCACCTTCGGGGGATACAGAGGCGACCCGGTGGTAGAACAAAAGTGTGACTGCATCGGGCCATTCGGTTGGGGGCAAATCCGTCAAGAAGGCGGTAATTCCCGCCGCCGGCCTCGGAACCCGGTTCCTCCCCGCCACCAAGGCTCAACCGAAGGAGATGCTCCCTTTGGTGGACAAGCCGGCCATCCAGTACGTGGTTGAGGAAGCGGCCAGTGTCGGAATTACTGACATACTCATCATCACGGGCCGGGGCAAACGCACGATCGAGGATCACTTCGACCGCTCCTTTGAACTCGAGCACTACCTGGCCCAGGGCGGCAAGACCGACGAGCTCAACCAGATGAGGGCCATCGCCGAGATGGCGGACATCCACTATGTCCGGCAAGGCGAGCCGCTCGGCCTGGGCCACGCCGTCTCGGTCGCCGCCGAACACGTCGACGACCAACCGTTCGTCGTCATGCTGGGCGACGACATCATGCACGAGAAGTCGGGGATCCTGGGCGGCATGCTGGCCGCCCACGACCGCACCGGCAGCTCGGTCCTGGCCTTGAAGAAGGTGACTCCCGCCGAGATCCCCCTGTACGGCTGCGTGGCTTTCGAACCGGCCGGCGACGCCCTGGTCCGGGTCCTCGACATCATCGAGAAGCCGGCGCCGGAGGACGCTCCGTCGGACCTGGGTGTGATGGGCCGCTACGTTCTCACACCGGGCATCTTCGACGCCATCGAGAAGACCCCGCCGGGCCGGGGCGGCGAGATCCAGCTAACCGACGCCATCAAGGTCCTGCTGGGGACCGAACCGGTCTATGGATACACCTTCAGCCGCGGGCGCTACGACGTCGGCAACAAGCTCGACTACCTGAAGGCCACGGTCGAATTCGCGCTGGAGCGGGACGACCTCGGCCCCGAGCTTCGGGCCTTCCTGCTAGAGATACTCGGCACGCCATGATCCCGCTGGAAGAAGCCCGAGCCGAAGTGCTCCTGGCGTGCCCGCCCCGCCAGCCGGCATCCGTCCACCCGGCCGAGTCGCTCGGGCTGGTCCTTGCGGAGGCGGTGTATGCCAGCGAGCCGGTCCCGCCCTTCGTCAACACGGCTATGGATGGCTACGCCGTGCGGGCCGAGGATGTGGCCTCGGCGGCCGAGGAGGCGCCGGCCCGGCTTCGGGTAGTCGGCACGGTGGCGGCCGGGCACGCCTCGGCCGTCCCGGTCGGACCGGGTGAGGCGCTTCGGATCATGACGGGTGCCCCTTTTCCAGCCGGAGCCGACGCGGTCGCCATCGTCGAGACGACTCGCACGGAAGGATCGGACGTACTGATCTCCGCCCCGGCTCCAGCCGGCGTGCACGTGCGGCCGGCCGGAGAGGACATCCAGGCGGGTCAGGAGGTCTTCGCGGCGGGAACGCTCCTCGGCCCCGGCCACATCGGTGTCCTCTGCAGTATCGGGTGTGAAAAGGTCACCGTGGTGCCGCCTCCGGTCGTCGGGGTGCTCTCGACCGGTGACGAGTTGGTCGAAGGGGCGGCGGCGCTGCTCCCGGGTCAGATCCGTGACTCGAACCGGTACACGCTCATGTCCTTGCTGCACCGGGACCGATTCGGGGTGGTGGACCTCGGGATCGCCCGCGACGATGAGGCTGACATCGAGCGCGCCTTGATGGAGGGCGTTGCCCGCTGCGATGCCGTCGTGACCAGCGGTGGGGTCAGCATGGGGGACTTCGACTACGTGAAGGCCGTGCTCGACCGCATCGGCCGCATGCACTGGATGCAGGTGGCCATTCGACCGGCCAAGCCGTTCGCCTTCGGGGTGATAGGCGCTACGCCGGTGTTCGGTCTGCCTGGCAATCCCGTGTCGTCGATGGTGAGCTATGAGGTGCTGGCCCGCCCGGGGCTTCGCCGCATGGGTGGGCACGCGCGCGACGACCTGGTTCGCCCCGTGGTCAGAGGCGTCGCCGACTCCAATCTGCGGGCGGGGCACGACGGGCGGACCACCTTCGTCCGGGTGCGCTCCGGTTTCTCCGCGGATGGGCGGGTGCACGTGTCCAGCACCGGGGGCCAGGGTTCCCATCAGCTTCATGCCATGGCCCTGGCTGATGCCCTGGCCGTATTGCCCCCCGGGCAGGACGCGGGGCCCGGAGACGACATCAACCTGATGTTCCTGAGGCCGTAGGCTGGTCCCAATGGCTGTCCCTCTTGTAGATCCCTATGGCCGGACCGTACGAGACCTTCGGGTGTCGGTCACGGACCGCTGCAACTTCAGGTGCACCTACTGCATGCCTGAGGAGGGGATGAAGTGGCTGCCGCGGGAGGAGCTGCTGACCTACGAGGAGCTGACCCGGGTGGCCCGGGTGTGCGTCGAGCGGTTCGGTCTCGAGAGCATCCGCATAACCGGCGGCGAGCCGACCGTGCGGGCTCACCTTCCGGTACTCATTCGCCGCCTCGCCGATCTGGGCATCGACCTGGCCATGACGACGAACGGGGCCAGCCTTTCCCACCAGGCCGGCGACCTGGCCCGGGCCGGGTTGCGCCGGATCAACATCTCCTGCGACACGTTCAAACCGGACCGCTTCGCCGCCATCACCGGTCGCGATGCCCTCTCCGACGTCCTGCGCGGGGTCGATGCCGCCCTGGAAGCCGGCCTCGACCCGGTGAAGGTCAACTGCGTGCTGGTGCGGGGTGTCAACGACGACGAGATCCTCGACTTTGCCGCCTTCGGGCGCTCCAAGGGGGTGGAGGTCAGGTTCATCGAGTGGATGCCGCTGGATGGCGGGGGCCAGTGGACCTCTGAACAGGTGGTAGCGGCAGCCGAGGTGGTCGAAACAATCGACGCGGTTTGGCCCCTCGAGGCGACCGACGGTGGTCGAGCTCGGGAAGCCGCTCCGGCGGAGTCCTACCGATACAGCGACGGGCTGGGGCAGGTGGGCGTCATCGCCAGTGTCACCAGGCCATTTTGCGAGCAGTGCGACCGGATCCGGCTGACGGCCGAGGGGCAACTGCGCAACTGCCTGTTCTCCGTCCGGGAAACGGACCTCAGGTCCATCATGCGGGGCGGGGGTAGCGACGACGACCTGGCTGCCGCCGTGGAAGCCGAAGTGGGCCGCAAGTGGGCCGGACACTCCATCGGCCAGGTGCACTTCATCAGGCCGGCCCGCTCCATGAGCCAGATCGGCGGTTAGACCGGTCCCCTCCGCGGGCAAGAGTGGCGGCTGGATCCGCCCCTGTCCGAGCCCCTCCCGGCATCACTAGACTCTGGGCCATGTCCGACCGCGGCCTTACCCACTTAGATCCGCTCGGGCGGGCCCGCATGGTGGATGTGACGCCAAAAGAGGCGACGCATCGGCGCGCCATCGCCCGGTGCCGGGTGTTCATGAAGCCGGAGACCACCGCCAAGGTGGCGAGCAACGCCATCACCAAAGGCGATGTGCTCGGAGCCGCTCGAATCGCCGGGATCCAGGCGGCGAAGCGCACCGCGGACATGATCCCCCTGTGCCACCCGCTCCTCGTCGGCGCCGTGACCATCAACTTCACGCTCGGGGACGACCATGTGGAAGTCGAGACCCAGGTAGAGACGGTGGACCGGACCGGGGTGGAGATGGAGGCCATGACGGCGTGCGCCGTAGCGGCGCTCACGATCTACGACATGTGCAAGTCGGCCGATCGTTCGATGATGATCGGGGAGCTGGCCCTGTGGGAGAAGACCGGCGGCCGCAGTGGCCAATGGCGCCGCCCCACGGGAGATCTGGCTACGCCTCTGGTCAATTCGGCTATCGGGAGCCTCGATGCCCTGGACAGCGACATCGAGGGGTTGATCGGCGAATCCGACATCTGAAGTTGCGATATCCCCAAAGAAACCGGGCCGCATTGGCGGCGCCGGAATCGTTCGGCTACGGTGAACGGTTGCTTAACGTTTGCTGAAAATGCAGGTTTGTAATTCGTTTCTGTTTCACCGGCCCGGACCGCCAGCCGGGGTGAGCGAGCAGTGGGGGATCCACCACTCTCAGCGTGCCACGACCTACGGTCCCTGACACCGAAGGGTAGGCCGAGGAGTCTTGACTACCGTGGTTTTGCTGGTCCTGGCAATAGTCTGGGGTGTACTGCTCGTTTCGTGGCTCCGTTCCCGGGGCGAACGTAGCCTCTCTGACTCGGTAGGCACATTTCGTCGCCATCTCACCGTTCTGGAGCGAGCCACACCGGCCACCGTGGCCCCGGCCAACCGGCTCCGATCGGGGACCGTAGGCGGTCGCGCTATCCCGCCCTACCGCCCGACCGCCCCGTCTCATCGCTCCGCCACCCCGATGGTGCGAGGCTCGCGGCCCGCCGGCCTGGCCCGCACCGCTTCGCCCCGGCTGGCGAGGGATCTTCGCCCTCGGAGCGCGGCCCGCCTGCGTCACCGCCACGCTCAGAGGCGGCGGCGTGACGTCCTGTTCGCGCTCGTGGCCGGAGCGATCGGATCCTTGTTGCTGGCCCTGATACCTGGTGTCTCTGTGATGTGGCCGGTCCAGGTGCTTTTCGACGTGCTCCTGATCGCCTATGTCGCCCTGTTGATCCGGATGCGCAACCTGGCCGCCGAAAGGGAGTTGAAGCTCACTTTCTTGCCGCCTCAGCAGGTGAGCCGGCCGCGGCCGTCGTATGACTTCGGCGGCGGGTACGGCGACCTGGAATTCCGGCGCGCCGTCAACTGATCTGGCTACCTCCCCCGGAAACCTGACTCCCGCGAGCAGTCCCCACGACGGCGGCGCCGAACTGCCCGAGTTGATGGAGCGGGCCCGGCGCCAGCTGGGAGATGTCAACGGGGCGAGGGAAACCGGGTTGGCGGCCTGCCGAAAGGCCATCAGGGCGGCCAGCAGTTCCATTCGGGCCGTGCACCGCCAGCAACCGGATCTGGTGGCGTCTTTCCGGGCCGAGAGCGAAGCGGCCATCCGCGACGCCCAGCGAGCCCTGGCCCCCTATCCCATGATTGCCTTCGCCGGGTTCCTGCACGATGCCGAGAAGGAGTACGCCGAAGCCGTGCTTACGGCCGCCCTCGTCGCGGGAGACCCGGTTCCGGATCACCAGGAGCTCGAAGTGGGGTTGCCGGCCTGGCTCAACGGGCTGGCCGAAGCAGCCTCGGAGTTGCGCCGGCACCTGCTGGACCGCCTCCGCGGGGGGAGACGTCGATGGCAGAGCGGCTGCTCGCGACCATGGAGGACGTCTACGACGCCCTGGTGGCGGTGGACTATCCCGACGCCGTAACCGGGGGACTGCGCCGCACGGCCGACTCGCTTCGGGCCGTGCTGGAGAGGACCCGCAGCGACGTGACCACCACCCTCCTTCAGGTGCGGCTCCAGTACGCCCTCGAACGGCGGGCTGCGGCCGAAGGCGATGGAGGCTCTGCGCTAGCCTGAAGATCCCCGACGGGGGTGTAGCTCAGCCCGGAAGAGCGCTACGTTCGCAACGTAGAAGTCGTGGGTTCAAGTCCCATCACCTCCACACTGTCACCTCCACACAACGTCCCTTGACTGATTCACGCCCGCTGACGAAGGGGGAACAAAGTCATGGCTGTCGCCGCGTACTTCCATCCGAAGAACTTGACCCTCGACCAGTTCCACGAGGTCCATCGACGCTTGGAAAAGGCGGGTGGGGAACAAATCTCCCATCGTCTCCACCATTCCTGCTTCGGCGAGGATGGCGACCTCATGGTTTACGAGATCTGGGACAGCCCCGAGAGCTTTCAGGCCTTCGGCGAGGTACTCATGCCCATCCTGGCCGACGTGGGGATCGATCCGGGGGAGCCGGCCGTCATGCCGATCCACAGGCTGGACCAGACCGCCAGGTCCGAATAGCGGGCGGCGGCGAACCCATCCAGGCCGGCTTTGCTCGAGCCGTAGACGAAGTTGGCGCGTCCATAGGCGGACATCCGCATACAGCCCCGCGGCATCGTCGTGGAAGTGGATGAAGGCCTTGGACCGCCGATAGAAGACGCCTCGCCGGACCTCCTTCAGTTCAGGCATCGACCTGAGCTGAACAAGCATCGGTTCGGGGCGATCCAGGGCGGCGGCGTCAGCGTGGCGCACCGCTTACGCACTTTACTTGGGCGGCATCTGACCGGCTGGCAAGAAGAGCAGAGCCGGAGATCCATAAGCGGTGGCAGACTTGGGCCATGAGCGAGGCACGGAGTTTCCGGCTCGCCGAGATCCCTGTGCACCTCGGCACCGGCGCCACTGCGATTCCCCAGGAACGCTTCACTGGAGACGCCACCTGGTACCAGCGTTACGCGGAACGCAACGCCGGGGATGGCCCAGATGGCCGGCTGGTGTCCATGCACACGTTCGAGGAGCCATGGGACTCATGGGAAATGCACCCTCACGGCGAAGAACTGGTCGTGTGCACCGACGGCGAGATCACCCTGTTTCAGGAGGTCGATGACCAGGTACGGAAGGTGGTTCTGAAGGCGGGTGAGTCGGTGGTCAATCCGCCGGGTGCCTGGCACACTGCCGATGTCTCGGGGACAAGCACCGCCCTGTTCATAACGGCCGGCTTGGGCACTGAGATTCGGCCTCGCTGACTTGACCGGGGGAGGCCAGTTGGATCGAGGAGGTGGAGAGGATGCAGCGAGCGAGGGTCGGTGACCTGGACGAGCTTCGCACCAAGGGCTGCCTGACTGGAAAGGTCGGATCGCAGCCGGTCTGCGTGTTCTGGAGTGACGATCAGGCCTACGCCGTCGATGACCGCTGTCCCCACATGGGCTTCCCCCTCCATCGCGGTACGGTTGAGAATGGATTGCTGACCTGCCACTGGCACCACGCCCGGTTTGACCTGGCCTCAGGCGGGACACTCGATCCATTTGCCGATGATGTCCGGGCGCATGACGTGGTCATCGATGGAGTTGATGTTTTGGTAGCGGTCCGGACCGATCCGGATCTGGTGGCCCACCACTTGGGCCGTCTGGAGGAGGGGCTGGAGCACGGACTGACCCTGGTAACGGCGAAAGCCGTGCTGGCGCTACTGGAACTGCTGGGGACCGAATCAGGCGGGGCGGCTGCAGTGCGAACCGGGATTGAGTTCGGCATCCGCAACAGGGAAGCAGGATGGGGCTCGGGCCTCACCGTACTGACAGCTATGGCGAACGTGCTGCCCGCACTGAACCCCTCCGACCGAGCCCTCGCGCTGGTACATGGGCTGGCCTTCTTGTCGCGCGACACTCGCGGCCGACCGCCTCGATTCGCCCTCTCGCCGTTAACCGGGAACGTTCCCGCCACCCGGCTCGGGTCCTGGTTCCGTCGATTCGTCGACACGCGCAACGGCGACGCGGCTGAACGTGTTCTCGCCACCGCGGCCGCGTCGGGTGCCGAGGAGGCGGCATTGGCCGGTATGGCCGGCGCCGCAGTTACCGACCATGTGTTCATCGACGGAGGTCACACCATCGACTTCACCAACAAGGCGTTCGAGGCTCTCGAGCACCTCGGCCCAGACGACGCCGGCGCTGTTCTTCCGACCCTCGCACACCAGATGGCCTCAGCTTCGAGGTCGGAGGAGGCCGGGGCGTGGCGGCACCCGTACGATCTGTCCGGCATCCTTGGCTCCGTCGGCCTGAACAGAGGAATCGATGGACGCCCTGCCAGCGACGACGGCCGATTCTCCGGTGACGGCGACGTGGAAGCGCTCGGGTGGGCCGTACTAGGCGACGACCCATCCGCAATTGCAGCCGAGCTCGACCGGGCCCTTCTCCGCGGGGCGACGTACGAGCAACTGGCGCGGGCAGTTGCTTACGCGGCGGCCCTGCGGCTGGTCCGGTTCCACACTCAAAACGACCACGGCGACTGGGATGTGGTCCACCACGGTTTCACCGCCGCCAGCGCCACGCATCAGATGGTCCTCCGTGCCCCCACCCCAGACCTGGCGCGAGGTGTCTACCAGCTCGCCCTGAAGGTGTTCCTGGACCGCTTTCTCAACGTCCCGGCTGCCCGGCTTCCCAGCAACAACGAGCTGGCCACTCGCCGTCCCGATCTGGCCCAGCTCCAGGACTGCTGGGACCGGGAAGGTATGGTCGACGAGGCGGGCGCAATTGTGTACGGCTGGCTGCGCTCGGGTGGAGACCAGTCCGATGTCATTGCTGCTCTCGGCTCCGCCTTGCTGGCTGAGGATGCCGACTTTCACTGGTACCAGACCTACGAAGCCGCCGTCCGGCAGGCAAGAGCCTGGCCTTCGGGTTCCGAACCGGCTGCCCTCATTCTCTGTGGTGCGGCCCGGTTTCTTGCTGCTCATACGCCGACCCGGCGGGAGCTGGCGCAGGTGGCCCGGATCGCGAGCCGCTTGCGCCGGGGCGAAGCTCTCTACGAGGAGCTCTGACCAATAACGCGGTGCGGTCTCAACTGTCCCCTAGACCGTGAGTACCTCGACCTCGCTGTCAACGGTGACAGGGCACTTGAACCAGCGCTGTGGGGTGTCTTCGATGAAGGCGATCATGTTCGGCATTCCCATGAAGCCTTGCTCGATGCGCGTCGCTATGACCTCCGTGCCGTTAGCGGTGCGAACGCGGTCACCGGGCTGGACGTCAAAAGCCTTTGTCGCCCTCCAACCCTCGGCCATCCTGGCTACCTCCTGATAGTGCGAGCGTATTGACAATTTCGCCGTTCGTGTGCAACGTACCCTCAACTTCTCTCCAGGACCAGATCGAACTTGCAATCACCGTCCCTCATGCTCGCGACGATCGACTGCCGGACGCCGAAGACCGCGTCTTGTCCCAGCCAAGGTGAGGTCTCATCGAACACATGGGTGACGAGTGTCTTGAAGCCCGGCGCCGCCACCTTCAGATGAATGTGAGCGGGGCGCCAGGACAGGCGGCCGGTGGCCCGTAGCATTTCTCCGACGGGGCCATCATCGGGGATGGTGTAGTCCACGGGACGCACGGTACCTATCTCGTATCGCCCATCCTCCCCTATAAGGAATACGCCGCGCAGGTTCCGCTTCTGGACATTCTCCTCTATGTCGTAGAGCCCATTGGGCTGAACCTGCCAGACCTCGATGGTCGCTTGCGGGATGGGATGGCTGTCGAGATCCTTCACCGTCCCGTGGAGGACGAGAGGTGTGCCACCGGTCAGCGGGTCGTCCAGGATGGAATCCCCGAACGATCGCGGTGGGGCCGCCTCGATGTAGAACGGACCCAGGACGGTTGGTTCGGTTGCTCCATCTGCGGCTCGTTCGTTGATCATCTCTATGAGCATCGAAAGGCCGAGGGTGTCGGAAAGAAGGACGAACTCTTGTCGGACCTCGTCGCACCTGTGACCGACGGCCGTCAAGAACGAGATCCCTGCTTGCCACTCCGAGCGGGTCAGTCCGACCTCTTCGGCGAACGCGTGGAGGTGCCTTACAGCCGAGGCGACGATCGTCGCGGTGCGGGGATTCGGGGCACGGACAACTGCCGAGCAGACCTGGCGAAGATGTTCTTCGGGCGTCATCGGAGCGGTCATGTGATCTCCTTGGCCAGTTAGGCGTCAGGGGAGTGCTTACCCAGGATGCAAAGGACGAGCAAAGCTGAGTTCGTGACCGTCGGGGTCGCGGACGTGAAAATAGCGCTCGCCCCACGTGGCGTCTGCGGGCTGGGTCTCTGGTTCGAATCCGGCTGACAGGACGCGCTGGTGCATCTCGTCGACGTCGTCGACCCAGAAGACCACTCTGCCCCAGATGGACCCTCGCGGTTGTCCGTCGGTGGTCAGTTGAAGATTGAGAAAGCCGGTGCCGGCCTGGAAACTTGTGAACTCTGCATGGACACCTCCATACAGTATCTCGAACCCGAGATCCCGGTAGAAGGCAACGCTTTTGCGCATGTCGGTAGTCAACAAAGTCACCGCGCTGATGCTTCGGACCGGATGCGATTGCTCTTGCATATCAACAGCGTGGCAGGGAATATCGTCGGCTGCAGAGGAGGTTGCACCACTCGACTGTCGCAGGTGCACGATTAGCGCCTATTCTTGAGCAACAAGCACTTCCCTGACATGTAGGAGTTGAATGTGGCCGCGAAACTTGTCGTAATGGCGCGCAGAGGTGGTAGTCAAATCGCTCTGGTTGGCGCGAGCGGCGCCGAACTGCTGGCATCTAAGGTGTTCAGCGAGCCGCGCGCCAAAGGAGCGACGCTCCGATCTCTGAAGGCACTGATGGGTGAGGACATTGTCGTCGAAGATCACACCCTTTCTTCACCGGCACGGAAGCCCGCGACGCGTAAGCCTTCGACGCGCACCGCGAAGCGAGCTGTGAAGCCGGCCCGCGCGACTGTCCGGCGCCGTACTCGGACCAGGGCGAAGTAGGCCGCTCGGCGAAGCAGTGCGAGCCGTTGGGGTTCTCGAATACGGAGGTCCGGAAGCACTTCGCGTGGTCGAGTTGCCCGATCCCGTAACCGGGAGCGGCGACATTCGTATCCGGGTCCACGCGGCTGCCGTCAATCCAACCGACACCTTCGTTCGCAACGGGGCGCGCGCCGAGGCACAGAGGGCCGCGTCGCCGCCACCGTACGTGCCGGGCATGGATGCGGCGGGAGTCATCGAGGAGATCGGCGAGGGAGTCAGTACTGACCTTCAGCCGGGCGACCATGTGATGGCGATCGTGGTGCCCACCGGGTCACACGGTGCCTATTCCGAACGCATTGTGGTACCAGCCGAGTCCGTGGCTCGAGTCCCCGCTGGCGCTTCGGATGCCGAAGCCTGCACATTGCCCATGAACGGCCTTACGGCACGGCTCGCTCTCGATACCCTCGCGCTTCGGGCCGCGGACACTCTGGGTGTCACCGGAGCGGCGGGTGCATTTGGCGGATATGTGGTTCAACTGGGCAAGGCCATGGGATTGAAGGTCATCGCTGATGCCGCTGCCTCGGACCGGCAGCTCGTGCTCGACCTCGGTGCCGATGTCGTGGTCATGCGAGGACAAGACGCCGCCCGGCTGATGCGCCAGGAGGTTCCCGAGGGCGTGGACGGACTCGCCGATGGAGCATTGCTGGACGGCGCCGTGATCGATGCTGTGCGCGACGGCGGTCGAGTGGTGACCGTGCGTGGCTATCGAGGCCCGGAGGAGCGCGGTGTTACCTTCCATCCCGTCTTCGTTCGCGAATATGCCCGCGAACATCGCAAACTCGACGAGCTGCGCCAGCTGGTCGAAGACGGGCGAGTGACCCTTCGCGTGGCGGGCACCTTCCAGCCCGAAGACGCGGCCGAGGCCCACCGCCTTCTCCAGGCCGGTGGCGTAAGGGGACGCCTGGTGATCGAGTTCTAGCCCTACCTCTCGGCTGCCCCGCGCCAGCGACCGGACCAGCGCCTAGAGGAAGGCGTCGGTCCCTTGTTCGGATTCGATGAGGCGGCCGAGGGCGTCGATGAGGGCCAGGTGGGTGAAGGCTTGGGGGAAGTTGCCCAGGTGCTCGCCGGTGGTGGTGTCTATTTCCTCGGCGTAGAGCTGCAGGGGTCCGGCGAAGGACAGGAGTTTGGTGCACAGGGCCATGGCCCGCTCGTGCTCGCCGATCATGGCCAGGGCGGTGACCAGCCAGAAGGAGCAGATGGTGAAGGTGCCTTCTTTGCCCTCGAAGCCGGTGTCGGTGGTGTCTACCTTGTAGCGCAGGACCAGCCCGTCTTCGGTCAACTCGTCGGCGATGGCCAGGACGGTGCTGCGAATCCGTTCGTCGTCGGGTGGCAGGAAGCCCAGGATGGGCAAGAGCAGCAGGGAGGCGTCCAGTTCGTTGTTGCCGTAGTGCTGACGGAAGCGGCCGCGGTTGTCTACGCCTTTTTCCAGTATTTCGGCCTGCAAGGCGTCGGCGGCCTGGCGCCAACGGTCGGCACGTTCGTGGTCTTGGCGGGCGGCGGCCAGGTCGCTGCCTCGGTCCATGGCCACCCAGCACAGCGCCTTGGAGGCGGTGAAGTATTGGGGGTCACCCCGGATCTCCCAGATGCCCTGGTCGGGGTCGCCGGAGTGCTTGATAGCCGCCTCGACCAGGCTGGCCACCCCTTCCCAGGTGTGATTGGCGATCTGGGCCGCTCCTTGGTTGACGTAGGTGTCGACCGCATCCAGGAGCATGCCCCACACGTCGTTCTGGTGTTGATCCCAGGCTCCGTTGCCGACCCGCACCGGCCGCGAGTTGCGGTAGCCGGTCAGGTGGTCGAGGGTGTGCTCGGTCAGGTCCTTCTCCCCGCCGATGCCGTACATGATCTGCAGTTCCCAGTCGATCCTGGGTCTGTTGGCCGCGGCCGGGGTGGCCGCCATACCCCCGGCCGCCGCTTCGAGGATGAAGGCGAAGTACTCGATGGCCTCCCACTCAAAGCCCAGCCGGTAGAGCGACCGCAACATGAATGACGAGTCCCGGATCCAGGTGTAGCGGTAGTCCCAGTTGCGGGCCCCTCCCGGGGTCTCGGGCAACGAGGTGGTGGCGGCGGCCATGATGGCCCCCGTCGGGGCATAGGACAACCCCTTCAGGGTCAAGGCGCTGCGCTCCATGTAGCTGCGCCAGGGGTGATCGGGGAACTTTCCTGTCGAGAGCCAATCCCGCCAGTACGCCACCGTGTCCACCAGCTGGGACTGAGCTTCCTCCAATGTGGAGGGCGGGGGCTCGGTCCCCCAGGAAAGGGCCACGAAGGCGCTCTGGGTGGCGTCCAGGGTGGAACGGCCATAGCAACGAGCCGCCGTCACCCCCAGACGCACACTCGAAGTCATCTTCAGGGTCGGATCCCCCACCGGTGGGTGGACCGTCATGGCCCCATACCCATCACCGTCGTAGTCCCACACCCCCGACGCGGCGCCGTACTCGAATGTAGGCGCCGCGTTGACCACCACCTCGACCCGGCCACCGATGCAAGTAGCCAGCCGGAGCAGCGTGCCGGTGGCGGCCGTATCTCCCGGGGCGCGCCGGTAATCAACCCGCCGCTCCGGAGACTGCACCGGCCGCACTACCAGCAAGTCCTGGACCACCAGCCAGCCCGTAGGCGTGTGCCAGGTGGTCTCCAATACCATTGTCCCCGGGATGTAACGACGTTGATGAGGGACGTGGGTGTTCGTCGGCGAGAACCGGAACAGACCGGCCGTCCTATCCAGAAGCGCCCCGAACACACTCGGTGAGTCCGGTCGCGGCAGACACAGCCATTCCACCGCCCCGTCCGGAGCCACCAGACAACTGTTCTCGCAATCCGATAAGAACCCATAATCCGCGATAGGCGGAAACGGACTGCGGCGACGGTCGGTACTCGCATCGGATGCCGGCATGGGGCTGATCCTAGATCAGGCGGTCGACAACCGCTCCGTTCGAGTCCTTCCTCCTCCGTCGGGCGATCCCGCGCCCAACCATTCATTGTGGCGCGCCGGATCACCCGTCGCGTCGGGCGGCTGTCAGCCCATGGTCTTGGCCCCGTCGAGCGACTCCCGGATGATGTCGGCGTGGCCGGAGTGCCGGGCCGTCTCCTCGAGCAGGTGAGCGAGGACCCACCGGAGGTTCACCTGCGCAAGGGTCTCGGGCTGGCGGCAGACATCGTCAAGGCTTGCGGCTTGGCGGGCGATCGCATCGCTCTGGGGCCAGGTGAACTGGTACAAGGCGATGGCTGCATCCAAGGTGTCGCTCGGGTGTACCGAGTCATCGGGTACCACGAAAGGCTGGCCGGCGAATCGAGACTGCAGCCACGTGATTTCGGCCCCGGCCATGTGCTTTATGAACCATAGCAACGTGGTGCCGCTCCTCACGGGCGACAAGCGGGCGCTGGAGTCATCGACGCCGGCAGCCTTTCGAACCAGCGAGTCCCGCTGGTATTGGAGCAGAGCAAGCACGGTGTCGAGCTCCCCACCTGCAAGTCGGGGAGGCTTCTGGTCCGGCACCGAGGGCAGATCATAAGCTTGCCTGCCATGAGGGGACCGGGTGCTCTGTTGGCTGCTGGGCGCGATGCCGACATCTTCGAGTATGGCCCGAACCTGGTGCTACGACAGTCTCGACAGGGTCGCTCAATGGTTCACGAGGCGCGCGTAATGGACTACGTACGGGCTCGGGGCTACCCGGTGCCGGCGGTGACCGAGGTCAGCGACGACGGCGTCAGGCTGGTGATGCAGCGCATAGACGGGCTCAACATGGTGGACACGCTGACCAGGCGGCCATGGGCGGTACGCCACTACGGCCGGCTGCTCGCCGAACTACACCACGCCCTCCACCGGCTGGCCAGCCCCTCATGGCTTCCGCCCTCGGCCATCGGTGAAGGGGAGCACATCATCCACATGGACCTCCATCCCCTTAACGTCATCATGAGCGCAGCGGGACCGGTCGTGATCGATTGGACCAATGCTCGACGCGGGGATTCGGCCGCGGACGTGGCCCTTACGTGGGTGCTGCTGGAGTGCGGGTCGGTCTCCGCCAACCGCTGGATCGCACCCCTTCTGGGACGTGCCCGTCGCTTGCTGACCGACGCCTTCCTCGGCTCGGTGGACCTCGACGATGTCCGTTCGAGCCTACGTTCGGTCGTGGAATGGAAGGTGCACGATCCGAACATGTCCGCCGACGAACAAGCGGCCATGTGGCGTCTGGTGGACGACGCGGGGCAGATAGCAGCCTCTGCGGGTCGCTAGAGTCCCCAACGCTGGCGTGGAGTGTTTCCACCTAGGAAGGCAAGGAGCATGTCCATGAGCGACCCCGTCACCAATAGCGGTCCGGTTATCGTGGTCGGAGTGGACGGCTCCGACGCGTCCAAGGATGCGCTCCGTTGGGCCGCTCACCAGGCTGCGCTGACCGGCGCCACCCTGAGGGCGATCATGACCTGGAACGTCCCCATGATCAACTACGGCGCCGCCATGCCAGGATCGATCGAAGCCGACGTCAACCGCGACTCAAAGGAGGCCTTGGACCAGGCCATCCAGGAAGTTCTCGGCCTGGTGCCCTCCGCCAAAGTGACGGCCGAGGTGGTGGAGGGGCACCCCGCCGAGGTGCTCGTCGGCGCGGCCCGGGAGGCGGATCTTCTTGTCGTCGGCAGCCGCGGGCACGGGGCCTTTAAAGGCATGTTTCTCGGTTCGGTGAGCACCCACTGCGTCTCCCACGCCACTTGCCCGGTCGTCGTGGTACGTCACCAACCAGAAGACGAGTAGACCTGGAGTACTCACGCGGAGGCCGCCACCCGTCGGCCGTACCGCGAGCCCGAATCGTCAAGTCAACGTATAGCCCACGCCCGGCACTGTACGGATCAGGTGGCCGTCGGCGTCGCCCAGCTTCTGGCGCAATCGGTGAATGTAGGCGTGCAGGTATTGGGCCTCGCGCTTGTAGCCCGGACCCCAGACCGCCGACAGGATCATCTCCTGGGTGCAGGTGCGGCCGGCATAGCGAACAAGGAAGGCCAGCACGTCGAACTCCTTGGCGGTGAGGGAGACAACCGCCCCGTTCATCCTGGCTTCATGGTGGACCAGGTCCAGGTCGATCGGACCGGCGCCCAGCGCGGTCGGAGCGGCCTCGTCGGCTGAGGTCGCACGGTGGCGGAGGGCGGTTCGGATGCGGGCCTCGAGCTCCGGCATACTGAACGGCTTCGTGACGTAGTCGTCGGCGCCGCCGTCTAGGGCCGACACCTTGCGATCATCGGAACCGATGGCCGAAAGGACCAGGATGGGGACTTCGCTCCACTCCCGGATGCGTCGGCACACTTCCATCCCGTCGGTATCCGGCAGTCCGAGATCGAGGATTACGACGTCGGGTGTAATGGCTGCGGCCTGCAAGACTCCCTGATCTCCGTTGGCGGCGGTGAACACGTCGTGCCCTCCAGCTCGGAGGGCCAGCCTGAGAGCTCTGAGCAAGGATGGATCGTCGTCGACCACCAGGACCCGAGCCACTAGCACTCGCCCCTTTCAGAGGTCCCCGCGGCGGGCAGGGTAAATACCAGGCGAGCGCCCCCCGCGGGCGGCCCTTCGACCCAGATTCGTTCTCCATGGGCGTCGAGAAAGGTCTTGGCGATGGCCAATCCCAGCCCCGAGCGACCCCCGGTATCGAAGTGCACGAAGCTCTCAAAAATCGCCTCTCGCTCGGTCGGGGGCACGCCGGGGCCGCGGTCGGCCACTTCGATGCGAACCTCGTCTGCCGTAGGGCACGCCCTCACTGAGATCGGCGAGCCCGGCGGAGCGTGCCGATCGGCGTTGTCGAGCAGATTCACGAGCACCTGGGCTATCAAAACCGGGTCGACGTCGACCGGCGGTATGCCGTCTGGAACATCGATGTCGACCTGCCGCTCGCCGAGCGAGGGAC
This sequence comes from uncultured Acidimicrobiaceae bacterium, assembly GCA_963851245.1. Lineage (GTDB taxonomy): Bacteria > Actinomycetota > Acidimicrobiia > Acidimicrobiales > Palsa-688 > CAWKOH01. The sequence continues at coordinate 470,387 of CAWKOH010000004.1, forward strand.
GCAGGGCGGCCACGGCGTCAGCGATGAGGTCGAGGACCGATGAGGGGACCCGCTCCACTTTCAAGACGCCGGCCTGATATCTGGTCATGTCGAGCAGGCTGCTGACCAGTCGCGTCAACCGGTCGGTCTGAACATCGAGGAGGTCGTAGAGCTCGTGTCTGTCGGCGTCGGACAGTTGAACTCCGGGATCCAGTAGTGTCGAGGATGCGATCTTCATCGTTGCCAGGGGCGTCCGCAGATCGTGCGACACCGCACCCAGCAGGTCCCGGCGCACCTGATCGACCGCCTCGAGCAGCTCCGATCTCAAGGCCTGCGACCGCAGCTGAGCCCGTTCCAGGGCCAAGGCGGCGTGATTGGCGAAGGTCCGCAGCAGGTCGCGGTCGGCCTCCGACTCGGGCAGGCCCTTCAGCGCCAGGATCCCGATGGGCCGGCCGGCGGCAGATAGGGCTACCGCTCGCAGCCCGGTGACTTCGCCCTTCGTGGTGCCTACGTGGACTGGAAGACCTGAGTCGGGTTGGAGTCGATGCCGCTCCTCGGCCGTCATCGGATCACCTGCCGATGCGACCACCTCAAGCGGCCCTCCGGTCGGGAGCAGCACCGCCACCCCGGCCAGTCCGAAAACGGTCCGTACCGCGTTGACAATGGTCTCCAGTAGTTCACTCACAGATCGTTCTTGGACGAGCATTTCGGAGAGGTCGAAGAGCCTTTGCGCTTCGAAGGCTCGTTTCTGCGCCTCCGACCGAGCCGACTGGAACCTGGCCACCACCTGAGCGACCGACAGCATCACAAGCACGTAAACGCCGAGAGCAACCCAGTTCCGAGCTGCTCCCACCTCCAGTGTGTAATACGGCGGGATGAAGGCGAAGTCGTAGACAACGAACCCGCCGACAACTCCGGCCAAACCTCCGGCGTAACCACCGACGATGACACCGACCACTACCGGGAGGACCAGGACCAGGCCAGCGGTGGCGATGCTGATGTGGGACCGAACCGGGATCATCAGCGCACCCAGGACCAGGGCACTGCCGACGCCGATTGCCGATCCGACCACGTCGCGTCTCTCACCCGTCCATTGTCCCATCGACCGGTGCTTGAACGACGGCTCGACATTTAGAACTTATTAAGGACTTCGAGGCGCTGTTCAGATCGTGTTAAGCGGCCCGGAGCCAGGATCAGCTTCATGGCCGATTTCCTGGTTGTGCTCGGCATTGTGGCGTTCGCTTTGGTGATGCTCGGTCTGGTATGGGCCCTGGAGCGGGTATGACCGCCGGCCAAGTCCTGCTGCTCATCATCTCGGTTGTGGTGTTCATCTACCTGTGGATCGCCATGTTCAAGCCTGAGTGGTTTTAGATGGGCTATTTCATCACCATCCTTACCCTGGTCATCGCCCTGGCCATCACCTGGCTCTACCTGGGGTCGTACATGGCGGCAGCGATACCAGGCCGCTGACGGCCGCGGCCATCGCCCAGGAGGCGGGGGTGGACGACTTCCTGGCCGAAGCCACGCCCGAGGCCAAGATGGCTCTCATCAAGGCCGAGCAGGAGGGCGGGAAGGTCGTCGCCATGACCGGCGACGGGACGAACGACGCCCCCGCCCTCGCCCAGGCCGACGTCGGCGTGGCCATGAATACCGGCACCACGGCGGCCAGGGAGGCCGGGAATATGGTCGACCTCGATTCCAACCCCACCAAGCTCATCGATGTGGTGGAGATCGGCAAGCAGCTGCTGATCACCCGTGGCTCGCTGACGACGTTCTCGATCGCCAACGACGTGGCCAAGTACTTCGCCATCATCCCGGCTCTGTTCGCGGCCACCTATCCCCAGCTGAACACCCTCAACATCATGAAGCTCCACAGCCCCGAGAACGCGGTGCTCTCGGCCGTGATCTTCAACGCCCTGGTGATAGTGGCGCTCATCCCCCTCGCCCTCCGGGAAGTGAGGTTTCGCCCGGCCAGCTCCGCCGCCATCCTCCGCCGGAAGGTGTGGATCTACGGGGTCGGCGGGATCAGCCTGCTGCTATGTCGGGGGGACGACTCAGCTCGAGGACGGCCGGCTGGTTTTGTGGAACCCTATTTATCGCTTGGAACGCGGCTACCCGTCCGACGACGAGAAATGACCACGGGCTCCCCCGACCCGGCCGTGTCGGTCGCGTCTGACACCAGCGATAGCGTGGCGCCCGCCGGTCACTTCCGGATATACCTGGGGGCCGCGGCGGGAGTGGGCAAGACCTACGCCATGCTCAGCGAAGGGCGCCGGCGGGCCGAGCGAGGCACAGATGTGGTGATCGGATTCGTTGAACCGCACGGCCGGCTCCATACCGAGGAGATGACCGAAGGTCTGGAGATGATTCCCCGGCAGCTGGTGGAGTACCGGAGGACGACCTTCCCGGAGATGGACCTTCCCGCGGTGCTGGCCCGGCACCCGAAGGTGGCGCTCATCGACGAGCTGGCCCACACCAACGTGCCGGGCTCCGGTCCACACGAGAAGCGCTGGCAGGACGTCCTCGAGATTCTCGAGGCCGGGATCGACGTGATCACGACGGTGAACATCCAGCATCTGGAGAGCATCGCGGACGCGGTAGAGCAGATCACCGGCGTGCAGATCCGGGAGAGGGTTCCTGACTGGGTCCTGCGCAAGGCCGACCAGATCGAGCTGGTCGACTCCTCACCCGAGCAGCTGCGCCGCCGGATGCTCCACGGCAACATCTATCCGCCAGACAAGGTGCCGCAGGCTCTCCATAACTTCTTCCGCCAGGAGAACCTGACCGCCCTGAGAGAGCTGTCCCTGCGCTTCCTGGCCGACGAGACAGAAGAAGACCTCCTGGCCTACCTGCAGACCAGGCAGACGGACGCCCCATGGGAGACCAGCGAACGCATCCTGGTGGCGGTAACCCGAGCGCCGGGGACCGACGCCATCGTCCGCCGGGCGGCGCGGCATGGCCTCCAGGATCAAGGCCGACCTGCACGCCATCAATGTGGTCACCGACGAGTCCGGCGGGAAAGCCGACGAACAGCTGCTCAAGCTACGACAGGTGGCATCCGACGTCGGTGCCGACTGGACCGAGGTCCATGCCGACGATCCGGTAAAGGCCATAATCGACTACGCCCGCCGGCACCAGATCACCCAGATCGTGCTCGGGTCGAGCGCGCGCGGCTGGTGGCAGGAGCTTGTGGGTGGGGGATCAATTGTCCGCAAGGTGTCGAAGCTGGCAGCGGGGGCCGGGATCGACGTTCACATCATCGCCCGCCGCGACTCCAATGTGGCGCTGGAATCCGGCCCCGACGCGGGCGACGGCTAGCAAAAGTTTCCTCGCCATATACCCTGGGGGGGTATAGTGACCAGGGCTAGGCGAGGAGAGGCCAATGTACGGGTATAGCCCCGATAAGGACGAGTACCTCAGACGCTTGCGACGCATAGAGGGGCAGGTGCGGGGACTCCAGCGCATGATCGAAGAGGATCGCTACTGCATCGACATCTTGACTCAAGTGTCGGCGGCGACGAAGGCTTTGCACTCCGTGGCCGTCGGTCTGCTGGAGTCTCACATCGGGCACTGCGTGGCGGAGGCGAAGGCGGCCGGCGGGCCCGAGGCCGACCTGAAGGTCAAGGAAGCGGCTGACGCGGTCGCTCGCCTCCTGCATTCCTAGAGCATGCAGATGGTGGGAGCGCTGCAGTCAACCACCCCGGCAGGCGACACGGTGGTGCTCGAAGTCGAGGGCATGACATGCGCCAGCTGTGTCCGCGCCGTCGAAGAGGCCCTGGGCCGGGTCCCCGGAGTGCGCGACCGCGACAGTCAACCTGGCCACGGAATCCGCTCGGGTTGAGGTCTCTTCTGAGGCGGCGGTCGACGATCTCATCGGAGCGGTCGCCTCCGCCGGATACCGGGCCCGCGTGCCGGCGCATGCGCAGCGAGCCGGCTCCGGCGTCGATCGTCGGGCAGCTGATCTCAGGGCGCGCCTGGTGCGGTTGATCGCCGGTTGTGTCCTTACCGTGGCCGTGCTCGTACTGGCTTACGCGTTCGATGGCCAATCATGGTCGAATCGGCTTCAGCTGGTCCTGACCCTGCCGGTATACCTCTGGGTCGGCCGCCCCTTCCACGCCGGTGCGCTGGCCGGGCTGCGGCGACGGTCAGTGAACATGGACACGCTGGTGTCTCTGGGGTCGACGATCGCGCTGACCTACTCAGCCGTCGTGACGCTCACCCAGCCCGGCTCAGCCACGTACTACGACGTAGCCGCCGTCATCGTCACTTCGATCTCAGCGGGGAAATATCTCGAGACGCTCACCAGGAACCGGGCGGGGGCCGCCCTCGAGGACCTGGCCGGCCTCCAGCCGCAGGTGGCTCACCTTCTCTCGAGAGGTGAGGGCGAGGAGGGAAGCTTCGACGTCCCGATCGAGTCACTCCGGCCCGACGACGAAATACTGGTGAAGCCGGGTGAAGCACTGCCCGCCGACGGCGTGATCTTCGATGGGGAGAGCTGGCTCGACGAGGCCGTGGTCACGGGCGAGAGCAAGCCGGCGTTCAAGGGGCCGGGCGACGGGGTCGTTAGCGGGTCGGTCAATGGCCTTAGCCCGGTGAAGGTCCGGGTTTCCCGGACGGGGGAAGACTCGACGATCGGCCGGATCATGAGTCTGGTGGACCGGGCCCTCTCAGAGAAGTCGCACGCCCAGCGACTGGCGGACCGGGCGTCCGCGATCTTCGTCCCGGTCATCCTGGCGGCCTCTGCTGCGACCTTCCTCGGTTGGTTGGCCATCGGTGGTTCTCTCGCCGGTGCGGTCGCCTCCGCCACTGCAGTGCTCGTGGTGGCGTGCCCCTCGCGCGCTCGGGCTGGCCACCCCGGTGGCTGTCCTGGTGGGGGCGGGCCGGGGGGCGCAGCTGGGCTTGCTCATTTCCGGCGGACAGGCCTTGGAGCGGGTCCACGACCTGGGGACCGTGGTTATGGACAAGACCGGGACCTTGACGACGGGCCGGCCCGCGGTCGTCGAGGTCCAGGCGGTTGGGGATGCCGACCAGCATGAATCGCTGGCGCTGGCTGCCGCCGTGGAGGCGGCGTCAGAACACCCGCTTGCCCAGGCGATTGTGGCCGCCGCCTCGGAAGGCGCTGACCACCCGCCTCCTCAGGCCGTGGGTGTCAGGGCGATCGCCGGAGAGGGCGTGGTCGGATGGGTCGAGGGGCGATCCGTGGAGGTGGGCTCGTACCGGTGGCACGACGGCCTTACGCCTGGCGCCGGCGCCACAGCTATTCTCCGTTCAGAAGCCGCCCGACTCACCCGGGCCGCCCTCGCCCCGGGCCTCACCCAGGTTGTCACCGCCGTCGACGGTGTACCCGTGCTTGTGATGGGGATCGAGGACCCTGTACGGGCGGGTGCGCAGTACGGAGTGGCCAAGCTTCGCTCCATGGGGATCCGGGTCGTGATGGCGACCGGGGATGGCTACGACGTAGCCAGGCGAGTCGCCAGCGAAGTCGGAGTGGACGAGGTTTATGCCGAACTCAGTCCCGAGGGCAAGGTCGAGCTGTTGCAGCGGATGCGAGGCCGCAACGGAACCGTCGCCATGGTCGGGGACGGGATAAACGATGCTGCCGCCCTGGCCGCGGCCGACGTCGGCATCGCCATGGGCACCGGCAGTGGTTTGGCCCTGGCCGCGGCCGACATAACTCTCGTCCATGGAGACGTCGGAGCCGTGGCCGACGCCCTGGCCCTCTCACGGGCCACCCGGAGGGTGATATGGCAGAACCTCGGGTGGGCTTTTGGCTACAACCTGGCTCTCATCCCGCTGGCCGCCTTGGGGATCCTCCCGCCACTGCTCGCCGCCGTGGCCATGGCGACCAGCTCCGTAACAGTCGTGCTGAACGCCCTGCGGCTTCGGCGGTTTGCGCCCCCTTAGCTGCCAGGGCGGCGGCTCCGGCCGCGAGCGGCGGGGCCAAAACGGCCAGGGTGGGAGTACGGTTCTTGGCATTCGGCGCTGGAGGACCACCATGAGAACCGAGATCTGCGAGGAGCTGGGCATAGAGTTCCCGATCTTCGCCTTCAGCCACTGTCGGGACGTCGTAGCCGCCGTCAGCAAGGCCGGGGGCATCGGAGTTCTAGGTGCCACGGCCTACTCAGCGGAGCATCTCGGGGTGGCTCTGGACTGGCTCGATGAGCACGTCGGCGACCGGCCCTACGGGGTGGACGTCATAGTCCCGGCGAAGTACGTCGGCGACGACACCGGTGGCATGACCCAGCGCCAGGCCCTCGATCTCATCCCGCCGGAGCACCGCCGGTTCGTGGAGGACCTGCTGGACCGTTACGGAGTGGCCCAGCTTCCCGACGACGACTCCGATCGCGTGCCGGAGAACGACGAGCGCTTCATGCCGTTCTCGACTCAGAGCGCCCACGCCCTCCTCGACGTGGTGTGGAAGCACCCGAAGGCCAGACTCATCGCGAACGCTCTGGGCCCGGCCCCCGACTACCTGGTGGCGGAAGCTCACGCTCGCGATTTGTTCGTAGCCGGCCTGGTGGGCAAGGTCGAGCACGCCCGGCGACAGAAGGCGGCGGGGGTGGACCTGATCGTCGCCCAGGGATCGGAAGCGGGCGGTCACACCGGCGAGATCGGCACCATGGTCCTGATACCCCAGGTAGTTGATGCGGTGGCTCCGCTGCCGGTGCTGGCCGCAGGCGGGATCGCCGACGGCCGCCAGATCGCCGCCGCCTTGGCGCTTGGGGCCCAGGGTGTCTGGGCCGGATCCGTGTGGCTGACCACAGAGGAGGCGGAAACCCATCCAGTGGTGAAGGAGAAGTTTCTCGCCGCCACCTCTGCCGACACGGTCCGGTCGCGTTCCAAGACCGGAAAGCCGGCCCGACAGCTGCGATCGGCGTGGACCGAGGAGTGGGAGCGCCCGGGCAGCCCTGATCCGCTCCCGATGCCCCTGCAGTCAGCGCTCGTCGCCGATGCCGAGATTCGCGTAGCTCGCGCCGCGGCCTCCAACGACGGAGCTCGCCGGCTGATCAACTACTACGTCGGCCAGGCGGTAGGTCAGATGAACCAAACCAAGCCGGCGTCGGCGGTAGTGATGGACATGGTGGACTCCTACATCGAGGCCGCGACCCGCCTCGGAGCGACCGTTTCTTTGACGCCTGGATGAACGCCGATAGCCTCATCGCCCACTACGGCTACTGGGCCGTGTTCGTCCTGGTCGCGCTTGAAAGCCTGGGTATACCGCTTCCCGGGGAAACCATCCTCATCGCCGCCGGGACCTACGCCGGCCACACCCATAAACTCAACGTCTGGATCATCTGGGCCGTGGCTGCGGCCGGAGCCATCATCGGGGACAACATCGGGTACTGGATAGGCGACAAAGGGGGATACCCGCTTCTGCGCCGGTACGGCCGGTACATCCGGGTCAAGGAGCCGGAGATCAAGGTCGGCCGCTACGTCTTCGACCGCTACGGAGGCAGTGTGGTCTTCTTCGGCCGATTCGTCTCGGTTTTGCGGACCTACGCCGCTTTCCTGGCCGGCACCAACAAGATGAGGTGGCGGAAATTCCTCATCTACAACATGGCCGGGGGCATTGTCTGGGCCGGGATCTACTCCTTCGGGTCTTACTACCTCGGGAATGCTCTAAAGCACGCGTCTGGCACCATCAACTGGGTTCTGGCCGGGGTGGCGGTGGTCGCCGTCTTCGTGACGATCCTGCTCGTGAGACGCGCCAGCAAGAGGCTCGAGATCCTGGCCGAGGCGGCCTATCCGGGTCCCCTGCCCGACTAACCGGTCAGACTTCGAATCCCAGCGCGGCGAGGGCGCGCTGCGCTTCCTCGACACCCTGAACCCGGTGGGAATCGAAACCCAGAGCTGAGGCCCGCTCGACGTTGATCGCGTTGTCATCGAGGAAGGTGACCTGCCCGATGGGCACGCCCAACTCGCCGGCCACGTGCTCGAATAACGCCCGGTCCGGTTTGACCAACCCGATTCGGTACGAGAGGAAGGTCCGGTCGAACGCCGTCCCCAACCCCCACGCCTCCATAACGTCCCAGTGCAGTGAGTTGGTGTTGCTGAGACATCCCACTACTACCTGCTTCCGGAGGGCATCGACCATCTCCAGGGCGCCCTCATACAGGCCCGCCGGCCACTGTTGAAAGCGTTCGAGGAAGTCGTCGGAAGTGATGGGCAGATCCCAATCTGCGACAACGCCGGAAGCGAACTGAGACGGTGAGCAATCGCCGCGTTCGAAGCGGCGAACCCAATCGCATGCCAGCCACCGACGCCACACTTCGGCTTCGCTCTCGATGCCGGCGAGGTCCTGCATGGCAGCCACGCCGGGCACGCGGACCAGGACCCCACCGAGATCGAAGAGCACAACGCGCTGTCTGCTGCTGGACATTTCGATGTCGAGCATCTCACGTCGGAGACTGCGTCGTTGGCGTGGTGGTTACTGATCTGTCGGTTCCACTGGTGGAGACCACCAGCACTTTGCTAAACCAGGCGGGCCTCCGCTCGCACTTCCCGAACGACATCCGTCCGCCAATGAGGATGGACCGAACCCGCCCATATAGCTGCCGGGCCGGCAGACGCGGCCGCTGCTCGACGGCATGCTTTCTGGGACGGCGGATTCAGGGTAGGTTTCAAGGCATGGTCACGGCCGCGACCCGTTCACCCACAGGACGCGACAGCAGCGCCTGGAGCGAGTACCAGGTCAGGGTCGACAGCCTGAGGGACCAATACGATGCTATTCCGGCGGGTCAGCGGGTGAGGCTGGCCAAGAAGACATCGAACTTGTTCCGCATTCGGGCTAAGGACAGTGCTCGCGGTCTCGATGTAAAAGCATTCGACGGCGTCATTGCCGTGGACTCTGAACGACGCACGGCCGACGTGCAGGGCATGACCACCTACGAGCATCTCGTCGAGGCAACCCTTCCCCACGGCTTGATACCCCTGGTGGTCCCCGAGCTCAAGACGATCACCATCGGGGGCGCCATCACCGGACTGGGTATCGAAAGCTCGTCCTGGCGCAACGGAATGCCTCATGAGTCGGTTATCGAGATGGACATCCTCACCGGTGCCGGCGAGGTGGTGACGGCCCGACCGGACAACGAGCATCGCGAGCTCTTCTTCGGGTTCCCGAACTCGTACGGAACGCTGGGCTATGCCCTGCGAATCAAGATCGAACTGGAACAAGTGAGGCCGTTCATCCATTTGCGCCACGTGCGCTTCGAGGACTTCCCGGCCCTGGTCACCGCACTGGGGGAGGTCTGCGACCAAGGCGAGTTCGGCGGTGAAAGGGTCGACTTCATAGACGGTTGCGTCTTTTCCCCGACCGAGAGCTACCTCACGCTGGGGGGCTGGGCTGATTCAGCTCCGTACGTCAGCGATTACACCTATATGGACATCTACTACCGGTCGATTCAGGCCCGCCGGGAGGACTGGCTGACGATACGGGACTACCTGTGGCGGTGGGATACCGACTGGTTCTGGTGCTCTCGCGCCTTCCAGGTTCAGCGGCCGTGGGTTCGGCGGCTCGCCGGCCGGCGCTGGCTCCGAAGTGACGTCTACTGGAAAATCATGGCTTTCGAGGAGCGCCACCATCTGAAGGCCACCCTCGATCGCTGGCGGGGCCGGCCCCGCCGGGAGAACGTCATCCAGGACATCGAAGTGCCGATCCACCGCTTGGCCGAGTTCGTGTCGGGCTTCCAGGAGCACGTGCCCATAGCTCCGATCTGGCTGTGCCCGCTGCGTCAGCGCCGGATCGAGGCCGGCTGGGACCTCTACCGCCTCGACCCGGACCTGCTCTACGTCAACGTCGGATTCTGGTCCACCGTCCCTGTGGTGCCCGGCATGGGCTCCGCGTACCACAACCGGTGGGTAGAGTCCGAAGTCGACCGCCTGGGGGGCCGGAAATCTCTCTATTCTACGTCCTTCTACGATGAGGCACGCTTCTGGGAGATCTACAACGGGCCGGTGTACGAGCGGCTGAAGACCCGCTATGACCCTGCAAGACGGCTACTCGACCTGTACGCCAAGTGCGTCGGGTCCCGCTAGCCCCGAAACGGGAGGAGATTGGGAAGGTATGGGAGCCAGACCACAGGTTGCGCAGGTGTTGACGAGTATCGTCGCGCCGGGAGCACCCGTAGGCTTTGACGCGTTCGACGGCAGCACGGCCGGACCGCCCGACGCCGAGATACGACTCCAGTTCAAGGATCCCCGGGCCCTGAACTACATCGCCACCGCTCCGAGCGACCTGGGCCTGGCCCGGGCCTACGTGGCCGGCTACATGGACGTACACGGCGACGTCTACCGGGCCCTCCTTTTGCTCTCAGGTGAGCACGTGGGCACCCTGTCCTGGGGTGATCGGATCAACGTGCTCAAAGGGCTCGGCCTGGGCATCCTGCGCCCGATTCCCCCTCCCCCCGAGGAATCGCGCCCCGGCTTCTGGTGGGGTCTTCGACACTCGCTACAGCGGGACTCGCGGGCCATCAGTCATCACTACGACGTCTCGAACCGCTTCTACGAGTGGCTCCTCGGGCCCACGATGGCCTACACCTGCGCCGTCTACCCCAACGAGGAAGCCACCCTCGACGAGGCGCAGGAAGAGAAGGTCGACCTCGTGTGCCGCAAGCTGGATCTGCAGCCCGGCCAGCGTCTCCTCGACGTCGGCTGCGGTTGGGGGACGATGGCCGTCCACGCCGCTCAGCACTACGGGGTCAACGTGCTCGGCGTCACCCTGTCGCGCCAGCAGGCGGAATGGGGGCGGAAGCGTCTCGCCGATCTGGGGCTGTCCGACCGGGCCGAGATCCGTCACGACGACTATCGCAACGTCGGCGAGGCCGGCTTCGACGCCGTGAGCAGCATCGGCCTGACCGAGCACATCGGAGCTCGCAACCTTCCCGCCTACGCCCGCTTTCTGGCTTCCAAGGTGCGCCCGTACGGCCGCTTACTGAACCACTGCATCACCCGCCCACATTCCACCGACCCGGCCCGGGCGGGCGGCTTCATCAATCGCTACGTGTTTCCCGACGGGGAGCTCGAGGCGGTCGGGCCGATCATCTCGGTCCTACAGGACAACGGCTTCGAGGTCCGTCACGAAGAGAACTTCCGTGAGCACTACGCCCGCACCTGCGCGGCCTGGGCAGCCAACCTGGAGAAACACTGGGAAGAGGCCGTGGCCGAGGTCGGGGAGGCGAAAGCCCGGGTGTGGCGGCTCTATCTGGCGGCTTCACGACTCGGCTTCGTCCAGAGGCGGATCGAGCTCCACCAGGTACTCGCCGTCCGCACCGAAGAAGGCATATCAGGCCTGCCGCTCGAGCGCCTCGAGTTCTCCCGCCCTATGGCGCGCTCGGTCTGAGCCGGCCTTAGACGCCTACTGGAGCCGGCGCTCGCCGCCGGGCGATGATGCTGGCGTCGGGCCAGCGCACGTCGGTAACCCAGCGCAGCTTCTCCATCACCTTGATGGTGATGGCACTCGTGTCGATCTCGAACAGCCGGACCCCGTGGCGGGCCGAGGTGGGCTCCGCATGGTGGAAGTTGTGCCAGGACTCGCCGAAGGACGGGATGGCCAGCCACCAGACGTTCTGGCTGCGGTCGCGCGTCCGGAACGGCCGGCGGCCGCTGATGTGGCACACCGAGTTGATGGAGAAGGTCACATGGTGGAGCAGGAAGATCCGGACCAGTCCGGCCCAGAAGAACGCCGTCAGGGCCCCCTCCCAGGACCAAGACCACAACCCCCCGACCACCGCGGGTAGCGCGACCGACAAGCCGACCCACACGATGAAGGTGCGTGACACCCAGTTGATGTCGCGATCGTCGAGAAGCTCAGGGGCGTAACGGGCCTCGGAGGTCTTGTCCCAGTCATACAGCCAGCCCACGTGGGAGTAGAAGAAGCCCTTGCTTACCGCCTTGAAACCAGTGCCGTAGCGCCAAGGAGAGTGCGGATCGCCTTCCTTGTCGGAGAACCGGTGATGCTTGCGGTGATCAGCGACCCACTGAATGGCCGAACCCTGTATGGCCATGCTGCCGCATACGGCCAGAGACACGCGCACCCACCGCTTGGCCCGGAAGCTGCGGTGGGTCAGGTACCGGTGGAAACCGACCGTGATGCCCAGGCCCGTGATGACGTACATGGCGACGCCTATGACGGCATCCCTCCAGGTCAGCCCCCATCCCCAGGCGACGGGGATGGCTCCGATGATGGCGACGAAAGGAACCACCAGAAAGACCGTCAACGTGACCTGCTGCACCCACGTCTTGCGGTCTGGAATGCCGGCCTCGGAATCGACCACCTCCTCGGTGGTAGGTTCGAGGAGGGACTCGGTAATTGACATGGACCTCGTCTCTCTGTGGGGCGAAGCGGCCGTGTCGTCGACGTCCGCGTTTAAACAACGGGCACCCCCGATTCTGACACGTTTGGGAGGGGGGTGTGGACGCGGCGCGCCTCTTGCACCCCCAGTAGGGTGCTGGGCTATGGACGCTGAGCCGGAGCTAACCGCCCTGAGGGTCAGTTTTGACCATGCCGGCCGGGCCCCGGTCCCGGATCGCGACGGTGAACGATGAGTCCTCGCGTGTCCCACGCCAACGCCGCCGCGGAGCTGGCCCGGCGGGACCCGGCCATGGCGAAGCTGGTTGCACTGGCCGGCCCGATACGCCTGCGTCCGCCCCAGGAATCGCATTTCGGGGCGCTGGTGCGGTCCATCGTCTATCAGCAGCTGGCCGGCAACGCCGCCAATGCCATCCACGGCCGTCTAGTGGCGACCCTCGGCGGGCAGGTGGAACCCGGCGCTCTGCTTGCCCTGTCGGTCGACCAGATGCGCGCCGCGGGACTGTCCGCCAACAAGACGGCGTCTCTCCGGGACCTGGCCGAGAAGGTCCTTGACGGTACCGTCGTCCTGGACCCCCGGGGCTTGGCGCGCGAGCCGGATCAGGAGGTCATCGAACGCCTGACGAAGGTCAGGGGCATAGGGGAGTGGACGGCGCACATGTTCCTGCTGTTCCAGCTGCGCCGCCTGGACGTCTGGCCTACCGGTGACCTGGGCGTCAGGAAAGGCTACGGCCTGGCGTGGGGGATACCGATGCCCACGGCGCGTGAGCTGGAACCCCTGGGGGATCCGTTTCGCCCGTATCGCTCCGTGGCAGCCTGGTACTGCTGGAGGGCCAACGAGGTGTACTCCGCCGCCCCGGACAGCGCCCTCACCCGGTGAAGCGGCTGCTCTTCGTGCATCACACCGTCTCGCCCGCTACTCACGCGCTGTATTTGGCCGCGATGGAGGGCGTCAGCGACCCCGCTCTGGCCCAAGTCGACGTGACGGTCAGACCGGCCCTGATAGCCAGCGCCGGGGACGTGCTCGAGGCCGACGGCTATCTGCTCGGCAGCCCGGCCAATCTGGGTTACATGTCCGGGGCCCTCAAGCACTTCTTCGACCAGATCTACTACCCCTGTCTGGAAGCAACCCAGCGACGCCCCTTCGGCGCCTACCTCCATTCGAACTCCGACGCGAGTGGCGCCTTGAGGGCGCTGACGACGATCACAACCGGGTTGCAGTGGCGAACCGCCCAAGCGCCGGTCGTGGTGGCCGGCGAGCCGGGCCCTCCCGAGCTGGCGGCCGTGAAGGAGCTGGCCAGCGCCGTGGCTGCCGGCCTCCTTCTCGACAGCTGAAGTCGAGGTCTCAGGTTGTCGCTCGAGGTGCGCTGATACCGGCTAGGTCTTCCTCCATGCCGGCCAGCATCCGGGAGGCGACGGCGGCCCGGGCCCGGGACTTGGTTCCCGACACGGCCGGTCCGCTCAGCTCGGCCAGGAGGGCGGCGGCGGCGGTTGCCTCAGTCAATAGCTCCTCGGCAGGGACCACCCGATCCAGGAAGCCTGCCGTTTTGGCCTCCTCGGGACCGCCGATCTGGCCGAGCACGATGCGGTCGAACTCCGACGGCGGCATCCGGTAGCGAGCCAGTTCGACCGCCCAGATGGGAAGCGCCATTCCTATCGCCACCTCGTTCAGCCCTATCTTCCAGTCCCCGGCGGCGCCGATTCGCTGGTCGGCCGCCAGCAGGACCAGAGCGCCCGCGGCGAGCGCGTGTCCCGTGCACGCCGCTACCACGGGCAAGGGCTCGAGGAGGAGCTTCGCTACGAAGCGGCCGCCAGCCGCCACCAGCGACCGCATGCTGTCGGGGCCCGCTGTCATCGTGGTCAGATCGAAACCGGCCGAAAAACGCCCCGGCCGCCCCACCAGCAGCACGGCGCCGGCTTCCGGGTCGGCCTCGGCCCGATCGAGCGCCGCCGATAGGGCGTCGAGAACCTCGTGGCTGAAGACGTTGGCCTTGCCGTCGTCGAAGCTGACGACGGCGACGCTGTCCTGGACGTGGTAGGTGACCGACATGCGGAGGATGCTATGGGCTGTCGGAGATGAACCACGGCTACGAGGACATGCGAGAAGGCCGCAACCTTCGCGGCGTCCTGCACTTTTACCGGACTCTGGGTCCCGAGCTGCTCTCTCAGCGCACCAGCCGGATGCCGCTCGTCCCCACCATGGAGCCGTCGCCGCGGACGATGAGAGCGTCGTAGCCCTCGATGTGGCCCAGCCAGTCGAGGCCGGGCTCCCCGGCGGCCAGTAGCCCCGTTGCGAAGGCGTCCGCCAGTGCTAGGTCGGGCCCGGTCACGGTGGCCGAGGCGATAGGGCTGCTCGGCCGGCCGGTGCGCGGGTTCAGCACATGGTCGCCACGTTCGTAGGCTCCGGACGTGGCTATCGCCGCCCCGGCCTCCACTACCGCCATGACCCGAGTGCTGTCCCAGGGGTCCCGGATCCCGATGTGCCACGCCCGGTGGTCTCCGGGTGCGCCGGACAGGGCGATGTCACCCCCAGCGTTAACCATGGCGCCGGCGACGCCCGCCTCCTCGATCTGGCGCAAGGCGTTTCGGGCCGCCCATCCCTTGACCAGGCCGGTTGGGTCGACACCGCCGGGCATGGCCCACGGATCGAACCAGCCACGCGACCCACGGCGCGCCACCGCGCATAGCTCCAACACCACGGCCACATCCTGAGGGGCGTCCTCTACCCGGATCTCGCCCCGCCGGAGCCGGCTCACCGGACTGTGCGGTTTCCACGTGCTGAAGACGGCGTCGGCCCGGTGAAGGCCGGCCCGGGCCTCGGCGAGGGCCAGATAGACCTCTTCTCGCGCCACGAGGCCGGGCCGGATGTCGAAGGATATGACGGTGCCCATGACCTCCTCCGTCCGCTGGATGGGCGCCAGGGCGGTGGTCGGGTGATCAACCGCCGCGGTCACGAGATGCCCAGCTGGTCGAGAGCGGCCTGCAGGGACTGCACGTAAGCCTGGCTCGTGTAGGTAGCCCCCGACACTCCGTCGATCTGGGTCGACTGGGCGCTCATCGTCTCAGACTCCAGGATCGGCACCGCCTGAGAGTTGATCTGGTACGAGCGGCCGTCGGTGGCGTCGTCCTTGAGAATCGTCACGTTGGTGATCTTCGACCCCGCAGCCGTCACCTCGATCTCGATTTCGCCATACCGGTACTGGACGTCGCTGCCGGTCGCGCTGCGGCTGGAAGTGGAGGTCGGCGCGGTCGTACTGGGACTGGTGGATTCGGGGGCAGAACCGCTGGACTGCGGTGTCGTGGCCGGCGTAGACCCGCGGCCCTGCGGGCTGGCACCGGACGCGGGTTTGATCTGGAGCGAAGGATGGGAGGTGTGAAAGCTGAGCACGAGCGCCACGCCGGCGGCCGTCGATGTGATGACGATAGGAGCGCGTTTCACGTCGGGGTCTTCTCCAGAATGAGGCTAGAAGGCGAACTGCTCACGGTGAATCCGATCCTCCGGAACTCCGAGGTTGCGGGCGGCGGCGGCGAGATGAACACTGAAGTCGTCGGGGCCGCAGACATACACATCCCGCTCGGCGATATCGGGCACCAGCCGGCGGAGATGTCGCTCGTCGAGCGGATGGGCTCGCCGGGAGCCAACCACTTCGTGCAGTTGGCCTCCACGATTCGTCACCAGCCGGCGAATCTCCTCCCGGAAGAGGAGGTCCCCAGCGGTTGATGCCGCGGGTCACGACGCTGACATCCACCCAGGGGTCCATGTCCTCGAGGAGGGCGCGCACCGGGGTCACACCCACCCCGACGCCCACCAGCAGGACTTTGTTGGTGTTACGGGCGTGCCGGGTGAAGGCGCCGTAAGGCCCCTCGATCGCTACCCGGGTTCCGACCGGGATCCGGCTGAGCCGGTGCGAGTGGTCTCCTGTCGCCTTCACTGTCACACGAAGGTACGGAGACCGGGGCATGGCCGACAGCGAGTACGGGTGGGCCTGCCACCACATTCCCCTGGTCAGGAATCGCCATTGAAAAAATTGGCCACCGTCCACCGCCAGCCGTTGGAGGTGCCGGCCCCGGCAGACGATGGACACCACTCCGGGCGTCTCCTCGTTCACGCCGACAACTCGGAGGTCGTGCCAGGCGCTACGAGCGATCGGCAAACCAACTCGGAATACCAGGACGGTGCCTGCGGTAGCCAGCCACAACGCCACCCATATGGCCCGGGTGAGCGGGTGCCCCACGAACGACGCGCCATTGGCGAGCTGGTGGGAGAAGGACAGAGCCAGCGCCAGGTAGACGTAGAGATGGACGGTCCACCAGGTTTCGTAGCTCATGCGCCGCCGGGCGGCCCGAATGGATGTGACGGCGGCCATTACCAGCAGGGCGAAGGCGACAATCGCCATCAGCACGTCGGCGTAGGACCGGATCAGGACCGTCAACTCGTGCCAGTTCCCGGTCTTGGCCTGCTCGGCGTAGCCGACCGTGATCAGGATTGCGTGGGCGGCGAGCAGGTAGATGGGCCATTGCCCCAGCTTGCGGTGCCATCCGACCAAGCGATCCTGGCCTACGGCTCGTTCGATGGCAGGTATGCGAGCCACTAGCAGCACCATGATCAGGAGGAGGTAGGTCCCGGTCAGTCCGGCCAGGCGGCCGCCAAAGATGATGAGCCCGCCAGGCGCCGAGAGGGAGCCTTTGGTCTCGGCGGTAACTGCCAGCGCCACGCACAGTCCCATGCCGAGCCCGACGGCTACAGCGGCGGCGTCAACGAAGCGCCGGTTCGGGCGCCGCTGCGGGCGAGCACTGACAGTTGAAGGAGTGGATGCCATTCCAGCTCCGCCCATCATGACGCTCATATACGCACAGGATGGGGGCAGGGCCTGAACGTTGCTGAAGTGTTCGCTGTGAACGGGCTGTGAATGGTCGTCATTCTGTAGCCACCGCTGTCAGGAACCGGTCGTCGTCGTCAGGTCGTACACCGTGACGCCACCGACCGTCGTCGAGCTGTAATGGCTGGTCACCCAGGACTCGATCGCCGACGACGTCGAGCTGCCGCCCGCTCCGGGGCCACCCGCCCCAGCACCACCGCCGCCAGAGGCGATGAAATAATGGATCTTGCCTTCGTGGACCAACTTCTCGAACTGGCTCAGTGTCGGGTACGGATCGGTTCCGTTGAACCCTCCGATGGCCATCACTGGATCGCCGGTGGCCAGCTGGTAGCCGGCCGCTTCGTTGGCTCCCACGGTCGCAGCAACCCATGTGTAATGCCCGGCGTCGCGGGACAGGAGTGCCTTCAGGGCCGCGCTCGGCTCGCTGGCATTTAGGAGCCCGCCGGCGTTGCCACCCGTGGGGAACGAACCCCCGCCAGTGGAGCCGCCTGTCCCGGCTGCGCCGCCCGGACCGGCCGGCGCAGTCGAACTCCGGCCGGCGCAGTCGAACTCCCGGCCGGCGCAGTCGAACTCCCGGCCGGCGCAGTCGAACTCCCGGCCTGTCCTCCGAAGCCCGTCGGCCCGCCCCCTGCGAAGGCTCCGCCCGGACGGAACCCTCCACCGGGGCCGCCCCGGCCGCCCGGAGCGCCGCCGAAGCCAGTCAGGCTGGCCGGCCCGGCCGAGGGGATAGCTCCCGTGTGCGGCGTGTTGACGGTGTCGAGGGTGTAGGCCGCCGGGGCGGCGAGAGCGGCCAGGAGAGCGCCGGTTGCGATGGCGGCGCGCACCGACCGGCCCATGACCGGCCAGGCGAGGAAGCCCACCGCGGCCAGCAGCCCAGCGACGAGGATCATTATCCGCAGCCACGGCAGCCATTCAGGTGTACGGTCCAGCAGAACCAATGACCACACCGCGGTTACGGCTGTAGTCACGGCGAGCACACTCCGGGCCAACCGGAGGTGCCGGTTGGCCCACACCAGGTAACCGGCCGAGCCGACCAGACCGCCGATGGGCGGGGCGAGAGCGACCGTGTAATAGGGGTGGATGATGCCCCGGCCCAGGCTGAACACCAGTCCGGTGACGACCAGCCATCCGCCCCACAGGAGAAGGGCCGCCCGGGTTCGGTTCCGGCGCGGCGCCCGCCTCGTCACATAGAGGCCGACCACGAGCAGGATCAGGGCCGCAGGCAGCAGCCAAGAGATCTGCGTTCCCATGTCGGCGCCGAACAGGCGGGTCAGCCCGGTTGCTCCCCAGACCCCGCCCCGGCCGCCCCCGCCGCCCACACTCCCGGTCTCGTTGCCGGTGAGACGGCCGAAGCCGTTGTACCCAAAGATGAGGTTCCACAAGCTGTTGTTCTGCGATCCTCCGATGTACGGACGGTCGGCCGCCGGTGTCAGCTGCACCGCCGCTACCCACCACCCGGCCGAGACCACCAGGGCCAGGAGGCCGTAGAGCAACTGCTTGATCCGCCGCCCGAGCGGACCTGGGGCGGCAACCAAGTAGACCGAGCGCGATCGCCGGGACCACGGTGAAGGCCTGCAACATCTTGGCCAGGAAGGCGAAGCCGACCAGCGCCCCGGTCATCACGATCCAACGCGTCCGGCCGCCCTCCACCGCCCGGACCGTCGTATACGCCGCCAGCGTGATGAGCAGCACCATGAAGGCGTCCGGGTTGTCGTACCTGAACATCAGGGCGGCGACAGGAGTAAGGGCCGTCACTACGCCTGCCGCCAGCCCGGCGGCAGGCGGAAACCACCGCCGCACCGTGAGGTAGACGACGCCCACTGTTGCCACTCCTTCCAGGGCCTGTGGCACAAGGAGGCTCCATGAGCTCAGGCCAAAGACCCGGGCGGAGAGGTCCATGACCCAGAGCGAACCGGGCGACTTGTCCACCGTGATGAAGTTGGACGCGTCGAAGGACCCGAAGAAGAAGGCCTTCCAGCTCTTGGTGGAGGCCTGTACGGCGGCGGCATAGAAGCTGTTCGCCCACCCTGAAGCGTCCAGGCCCCAGATGTACATGACCGCGGTTCCAACCAGTAGCAACAACAGAGCGGGCCGGACCCACGCCGGATCGTCAGAGCGGCCCCGCCATATCAAAGCGATGCGGCGCCTCCGGTGCGGCGCCGGCACTTCCTGGTCCGGACGACACTCCCGGGCAGGCGAGGTGACCGTCGCCGTCATCGAACCGGTCCGTGGAGTTGAGGCACGGCGGCGAGATAAGAGGGGCCGTGATGGCTCATCCGACGGTGGCGCCGGTTACCGGCTCGCAGGAGGCGCCATACTCCGCGCAAGTCGGCGGCCGCCGTGCTCACGATGTCAACGCGTGAGTCCGAGTCGTCCACCCAATCGACGGCGACCTCGTGTATCCGCAGCCCGGCCCTTTGGGCCAGGACCAGAAGCTCGGTATCGAAGAACCAACTCGAGTCTTCGACCAGCGGCATCAGCTCTCTGGCCACATCCGCCCGCACGGCCTTGAAGCCGCACTGGGCGTCGCTGAACTGGCTCCTGAGGGCGGCGCGGAGGATCAGGTTGTACCCGCGGGAGATGATCTCGCGCTTGGCGCCTCGTTCCACTCTGGATCCTGCAGCCAAGCGTGTGCCGATAGCGATCTCGGCGTGGCCGGAGAGCAGCGGCGCCACCAGGGGTAGGAGAGCGTTGAGGCCGGTCGACAGGTCGACATCCATGTAAGCCACCACCTGGGCCTCCGACTGCGCCCAGACGTTCTTCACAGCCAGGCCCCGCCCTTTTTCCTTGAAATGCACGGCGACAACGCCTGGCAGGGCGGTGGCCAGGCGCTGGGCCAGCAGCCACGTGCGGTCAGTGCTGGCGTTGTCCGCAATGGTCACCACGGTTTTCAGCGGGAAGCGGGTGTCGAGGTAGCGGCGCAGGAGCCGGACGTTCTGCTCCAGGTCCTGCTCTTCGTTGTAGACCGGGATCACGATTTCCACGGCAGCTGGAGCCACGTCTGGAACTTGAAGCTCTGCAGTTGACATGACGCCCAGCGTGAACGGCGTTGCTGTGTCCCCGCTGGGGAAGGCCTGTGGCGACCCGCACAGCTTCGGGCGGTTATTTACGGTCCGCGGCCTCGGCGATGATGCGCTCGCCGGCGTTGCTCGGCGGAAGGGGCAGAGTCACCGTGAAAACGCTTCCCGCCCCATCTCCGGGCGAGGCCGAAACCGTCCCACCGTGCGCGGAAACGATGGCCCAGGCGATAGACAATCCCAGACCCGAACCTCCGCTCGAGCGGGAGCGGGACTGGTCGGCTCGATAGAAGCGCTCGAACAGCCGCTCCGCCTCCTCCGGTGGGATGCCGGGGCCATCGTCCTCGACCCTCAGCACGACGCGGTCGTCGAGCTGGTCCACTCTTACCTTGGCCGTGGTGCCGGGCGGGGTGTGGGCTCGGACGTTGGCCAGCAGATTGTCGATGACCTGGCGCAGCCGGGCCGGGTCACCAACGACCTCGACCGGCTCGGAAGCCTCCAGCTGGAAGTCCCATTCCGGGCCGACGGCGGCCGCCGCATGGACAGCCTCCGCTGCCAGCCCGACCAGTTCCACCGGCACTCGCTCGAGCGGGCGTCCTTCGTCCATCCGGGCCAGTAACAACAAGTCGTCGACCAGGTGGCCCATCCTCGCCGTTTCGGACCGGATTCCGGCGATGACGCGGGTCAGGTCTTCCGGACGTTGGTTGGCACCTCGCTCGAAGAGCTCGGCGTATGCGGACACGGCTGCCAGAGGCGTGCGCAGCTCGTGGGATGCGTCGGAAACGAAACGCCGCAGCGTGCCTTGCGATCGCCGCAGATCGGAAAGGGTGGCCTCTCGGGCTGCGAAAGCTCCTTCGATGCGTCCAAGCATGGTGTTGATGACGCGGGCCAGCCTCCCCACCTCGGTCTTCGGCGTCTCGCCGGGGACTCGCCGGCCGAGCTCTCCTTGACTGATGGCCGCGGCCGTGCGTTCGATTGCCGACAGCGGCCGAAGCCCGACTCGCACCATCCACCAACCGATCAGCCCGGCGAGGATCAGCGCACCACCGGTAACCGCTAGTTCGATATTGAGCAGGCGATCGAGGGTCTGCTGCGCCCCGGAAAGGGGAAGGGCGACGACCAGGATGTCTCCCCCCGGAATCACCGATGCGTTCACCCGGAACGACGAATCACCCGCCTGGACGGCGCTGGCGTTGAAATTCCTGGATGAGGTCTGAGTGCGCTCCGCGGACCCGCTCAGCGACGACAATTGGGCGGGCAGCTTCGGCTCCAGCTGCTTTCCACCCTCCTCGACATAGGGCTGTTGAGCGACGACCGTCCCGTTCTGCTGGAGCAAGGCGACGAAGGTGCCCGGCGCCAGGCGCTGGAAGTTCGAGGCGGCCGACCCCGTGTCCGGGTAGTCATCGTCCGGCGACGCCGCGGGTTGCGAGCCCTCGGCCGCTTGCGAACCGCCCGTTTGCGTGCCGCCGGGCCCAGGGCCGCCGGGCGGCCCGGACGGGTGGTACATGGCCTGGAGCACGGCGTCGTGTGTGGTTGCCAGCTGCTCGTCCACCCGGTTGATCAAGAACGACTTCAGCGACGAGTATGTGGCGAAGTCGGCGGCTACCAGAGCGACCAGGGCGACCGCTCCGAGGGCCAGAAGCAGCCGTGTCCGTAATGACACCTCGTCCCCTGTTAGCGCGGCTCGCGCAAGGCGTAGCCGACCAACCGGATGGTCTGAATGAGGGGTGGTCCGGTCGTGTCGAGCTTCTTGCGGAGATAGCTGACGTAGGTTTCGACCACATTCGGGTCCCCGCCGAAGTCGTAATGCCAGACGTGATCCAGTATCTGCGCCTTGGAGAGCACCCGTCGGGGATTCAGCAGGAAGAAGCGAAGAAGGGAGAACTCCGTCGCAGTCAGCTGAATCGGGGATCCAGATCGCCAGACCTCGTGGGATTCCTCGTCCATCTCCACATCGGCGAAGCGGAGCCGGCCGTCGCCTGGCTCCACCGACCCGGTCCGTCGCAGTATGGCCCGGACCCGGGCCACCACTTCTGCGAGTGAGAAGGGCTTGGTCACATAGTCGTCGCCGCCCACGGTCAGCCCCGCGACCTTGTCCTCCACCCCGTCACGGGCGGTCAGGAAGAGGATCGGTACCCGGATGCCGTCGGCTCGCAGCCGGCGGGTGACTTCGAGCCCGTCCAGGTCGGGAAGCATGATGTCGAGGACGATCAAATCCGGAGCTCGCTCCTGCCGCGGATGCCAGAGCCGTGCGCCCGGTGCTTGCCTCATCGACCTCGAACCCCTCGTAGCGGAGAGACGTGGCAACGGCGTCGACGATCGAGGGTTCGTCGTCGACTACCAGGACTCTGCGCTTTCCGTCAAGCACGGACATCTGGATACCTCCACCACCGAGCATGTCACCGGATCCTTCGCGATCGCTGAATGACCGCTGTGAGTCAGCTGTGAAAGTGGCGAGCCATTTCTACGGCAGGCGTCAGTGAGTTGCCAGGCTGATCCCAGGTGAGGCGTTTCGAATGGGTTCCAGCGGGTCAGATCGGCCTGCGAAGGAGGATCAACCATGAAACTCAAGAGACCGGTTCTCGCAGCCGGGGCGGCCCTCGGAGCCTTCGGGCTGAGCTTTGGGGTCGGAATGTCGATGGCGGGAGCTTCTACGAGCACGAAGTCGTCCACTACCGGCTCGACCGCTGTCCTGTCGTCGTCGACCTCGGGGTCCTCGACTACATCGCCTGGCTCCACGGGCTCGTCCGGGGCGTCGGGATCGTCCGGGTCGTCGGGCTCGTCGACGACGTCCCCGCCGGCTAATGGCGCTCCGCCGTCATCTATGGCAAACGGGTGCACGCACTCGGGGAGTTCGTCCGGGTCAGGTAGGAGCAGCTCGGGCTCCTCATCCAGCACGGGGTCCTGACGTCCCGTACTTCAGCCTCTCCGCCGGCATCGGGCCCGTCTCATTGGCTGCCGGCGGAGAGGCCTGAGGCGGACCACCGAAACCTCCACATGTTCCTCTTGCGGGTCGGCGCTACGCCCGCCAGGATGTCTCCACCGGAACCTCCCGGAGCTTTGGCCTCCTTTGTCGCAACCGATCGGGGCGTTGCCTCTTCGCCGGCCGCGCTGGCCTTCATGCCTAGCGATAAGGAGATTCCATGTCCCGTTCGATCGACCTGTTCATCGATGCCGATCAACCGCCCGACGAGCTGGCGGCCGCGCTCGGCCGTGTTTTGGGCTCAGCCCTGGAGAAGGACTCCGCGACCGGCGCCTGGCTGCTGCGCCGAGGCGACGTCCAGGCCAGCCTGACTGAGCACCCCTTTGCTGACGACGAAGACCTGCCGTTCACGCGGTTCAGATACTCGTTGTCGGCTCGAGTGGCGAACACGGTTCGCCTTCAGGACGCGCCAGCCACAGTCCTGTTGCGGCGGATCGCCGATCTGACCCAGCGTCAGCTCGGTCTGCCCGTGCTGCTGGTAATGGACCTGCAGTACCGAGACCAACCGGCGGAAGCTGCTACAGAGGCGGTCCCGTTGACCGACGGGCCGGCGGGTGTGGCAGACGCGGCGACAGGTGACGTGGACGCGGCGTCGGATGAGGTGGACACAGTCGGGGGTGACGCCGCACCGGCGCTCGGAGACCGCGGGTGAGACCCGCCGACTACCGTCAGATCCCTGGTGAACGCGACTGGCGCCCGGTCCTGGCGTCCCCGCCGCTGTGCGGAGAGGATCATGGTCGCCAACCGGGCGCAGTCGATGAGCGGGCCCGGCGGTTGAGCCACGAGGAGATGGCGGTGGCCGACCGGCTGGCATCGGAGGGACACCACGTTCGTTCGCTCCCTGACGGTCGCGGCCGCGGTCGGATGGCCGACCTGGAGGCGTGCGGGGTCGCCGTCGAGGTCAAATCGTGGCTATCCCTGGCTGAACGAGAAGGACGGGCTCCGAGTCCCGGGTCAATCCTGAACAAGCTGATCGATGCCGGTCGCCAGGCCGCGACGGTCGTGCTCAATGGGTATGGGACCGGCCTGACAGAGGGGGCCGCCCGTCGAGGCATGGCTCTTTACTCCGCTCGCCCTGATACCGGGCCGCTTACATCAGTGCGGGTCCTTGGCGACGGATTCGACCTGGCTTGGACCCGTCTCCCGGAACTGAACGTGGGCCGTTCCAAGGCCCATACCGGCGTGGTGGTGGAATCGGGGCGGAGGGGGGTGACGTCGAGCTTGCCTGCGGTCGCCGATGTTGGGCTCGGGTCCTAGGTCCGGACCAAGTGACGCCGGCTGCGCGAAGCTGCCTCCGTGAGTCAGACGGGTCAGTCCGAGTGGGCGGCGCAGCTGGCGGCCCTCTTGCCCGGCCAGGCCCCCGATGCCGACGCGGCCTCCTTGGAAAGCCGGGCTCCGGCGAGCTATCGCGACCTGACCCCCCCGGAGGAGGCCGCTCATGACCTGGCGGAGTTGGGCGAGCTTTTCGAGGCCACACAATCCGGCGAGGCCCAACCGGCCGGTGCCGCATTCGGTGGTCGTCACCGGTTGGTAGTTCGCCCGGCGCGCGACGATGCTTACACTTTTCGGATCCGCCGGTTCGGAGAAGGCGGGATAGAGCTAACGACCTTCCTGCCCGTCTTGGAAAGCTTCGGACTGGTGGTCGTCGAGTCGATCCCGCATCTCATCGCGCCGGGCCCGGACCGAGAACCCGCCGTTCACATCGACGACATAGGTGTGCGCACTGAGACTCCTTACGGTCCCGAAGCGCTGCGATTCGTCCCGGAAATCCATGGACCTCGCTTGGTCGACGCCCTGGAGGCGCTGGCTCGGGGCGCGACCGACGTCGACTCTCTTAACCGGCTCGTCATCATGGCCGGCTTCGACTGGCGGCAGGTGATGGTGCTGAGGACCTACCTGCGCTATTGGCTCCAGACCGGCAGGGGCCTCTCCTGGGCGGACCTGTCGGATCCACTCGTTGATTTCCCTGATGTAGCCCGGGCCCTTATCGGATACTTCCAGGCCCGTTTCGACCCCGAGATGGCTACAGCTGCCGGCCCCGAACCGGGTCTATCGGCAGCTGAGCGCTTTCGGTGCACGGCCGGACTCGACCTCGTTCCCCGGCTCGAGCAGGACCGCGTCCTCCGCGGCTATCTGGGCCTCATCGACTCCACGTTGCGGACCAACTTCTTTCACCGCGACGCATCGGGCGAGCCCCGCTCCCACGTCGTCATCAAGCTCGACAGTGCCTCCGTACCGGAGCTGCCGGCGCCACGGCCCAAGGTCGAAACGTTCGTGCACGGGCCGTTGGTCGAGGCGATACACCTGCGAGCCGGACTTATCGCCAGGGGAGGAATCCGGTCCAGCGACCGGCCCGACGATTTCCGCACGGAAGTGCTGGACCTCGCCTTCGCTCAGGTCAAGAAGAACGCCATCATTGTTCCCACCGGGGCCAAGGGAGGATTCGTTTGCCGGGGACCGGCCGGCAACGGCCCTTCGCAACCTGCAGGTGCGCCGCTGAGCGGAGCCCGGTCCGGCGCCAGCCAGCCTGGACCGGCGCAAGTGAAAGCGGCCTACGAGGCCTTCGTCGGTGCTCTGCTCGAGATCACCGACAACATCGGCAGCGGGCAGGTGGTACATCCACCGGGTGTGGTCGCCATCGACGGACCTGATCCGTACCTGGTCGTGGCGGCGGACAAGGGCACCGCGACGTTTTCCGACCTGGCCAACTCGATCAGCGAGAAGGCCGGATTCTGGCTGGGCGACGCGTTCGCCTCGGGCGGTTCACGCGGCTACGACCACAAGGCGATGGGCATCACCGCCCGAGGAGCCTGGGTGGCGGTACGAAGGCACTTCCATCAGTTGGGCATCGATGTCCAGTCCGACCCCGTCAGGGTGGTCGGGGTAGGCGACATGTCCGGTGACGTGTTCGGAAACGGCATGTTGCAGAGCCGCGCCATCCGCCTGGTCGCGGCCTTCGATCATCGCCACGTGTTCCTCGATCCCGACCCCGACCCAGAAAGCTCGTACGAGGAGCGATCGCGACTGGCCCGGTTGCCCGTCTCCGGCTGGGCCGATTACCGACCGGAGTTGATCTCCCGGGGTGGAGGAGTGTGGCCGCGCGACGCCAAGTCGGTCCCGCTGGCTCCGGCCGCGAGGAGAGCATTGGGGGTGGAGCGGGAATCGCTCAGCCCGCCCGAGCTCATCTCCGCGGTGCTGGCGGCTCCCGTCGACCTCATTTGGTTCGGCGGCATCGGCACTTATATCAAAGCGCCCGGGGAATCGGACGCCGATGTCGGCGATCATGCCAACGACGTCGTCCGGATAACGTCCGACGAGGTCAGGGCACGCGTCATAGCCGAGGGAGCCAATCTGGGCATAACCCAGCGAGCCCGGATCCGGTACAGCCGCCGGGGCGGCCGGATCAACGCCGATTTCATCGACAATGCCGCCGGCGTGGCGACTTCCGACCGCGAGGTGAACCTCAAGATCCTCCTCGCTTTGGCCATAGAGCAAGGCCGCCTGGCGGCCGACGATCGTGACCGGTACCTGACCATCTCCGAAGATGAGGTGGCCTCCGACGTTCTTCGTCAGGTGGACCACAGCGTCGGTGCCCTCAACCGGGCGGTGCCCGGCAGCGCCCAGGAACTGCAAGCTTACGAAGCCTTGATCGAAAGCCTCGAACAGGATGGCCGTCTGGACCGCGAGGTCGAGTTCCTTCCGTCCAGGGACGAGATGCAGGTGCGCCAAGAGGCGGGCGCCGGCCTTATCCGGCCCGAGCTGGCCGTGCTCCTGGCGTACGCCAAGTCAGACCTGGTCGGGGCGATCGAGAACTCTCCAACCGTCGGGGATCCGTCGTTCCTCGACGCCGTCGTCGCCTATTTTCCGAAGCCGATAAGGGAGTCGTTCGGCGATCTGGTTCCCAGGCACCGCCTATACCCGCAGCTGGTCGCAACCGATGTTGCCGGCGAGATCGTCGATCAACTCGGCGTCATCTGGGCCCACGAGACGTCGGCAGAGCTGGGCCGGGGCCTGGACGAGGTGGCCGCTGCGTTCTGGTTCACGCGGCGGATCACCAGGGCAGGCGACCTCTGGTCGGAACTCGAGCAGCTGTCGCCGACGATCTCCGCGGACGCCGAGTCCGCTCTGCATGCGACTGTGAGCCGGGCTGTGATCGACCTGGCCCGCGCCTATCTGACCCGTCCCGGGACGATTGACATGCCGGCCATCCTCGCGACTGACGAGGAGGCGGCCGACGCCCTCGTCTCCCTCGAATCGTCGGTGTCCAAGACTGAAGAAGATGTCCTCGTTGCGCTCGGGGTGAGCAGGGAGGTGGCGGCTCACTTTGCCAGCGCGACAGCGAGGGCCAAGGTGGCCGAGGTCGGCCCGGTCACCCTGGCCACCGGACGGGCCGTCAGCGAGGTGGTGGAAGCCTTGTCGCTCATAGAGGAAGCGGCCGGGCTGGACCGCCTGGTCGCGGACATCCGAGCGGCCGCGGTGGCTCCTCCGCCGCCGTCGCGCCTGACCCTCTGGCACGCCCGGGCGCTGCTCGACGACATCGCGGCTTGGCGCATGTCGGCGACCATCTCTGCTTTGCGGGGCGTGGGTGCGCCGGCGGGGGCGGTGCGTGGTGGGCCGGGAGGTGGGCTGGCTACACCGGCGTCGTCGGCCGTCTCCGACTGGATTGAATCCCACAGCTTGCAACTGGCGCGGGCGTCGAAGCTGCTGACCGCTCTCGATCGCGGTACCTCAGAACCGATGACGGTGGCGGCGTTGGTGTTGCGGCGCTTGCGTTAGGACTCTGTCCCGGAGTCGAACCTGACCGCAACGACGGATCCAGGTGCGTTCTCGGTGCCACTTCGGCGTCTCGGTGTCAAAAAGCCCTGAAAATTGCCTAAATTGACACCTAGAACACGAGATGGCACCGAGATGGCCGAAGCCGGATGCCTTGACCAACCGACCACCCGACCGCCCCGTCCCACCGGGCGCCGCCCCTAGGCCCTGTCGCCGGCCGCCGCCGGCCGCCGCCGGCCCTACCCCGACGCCGGCAAAACCAGACCCTTCGCCGTTCGCGCCGATGCCGGCGCCGGCGCCGGCCGCTCAGCCACCAGGGCGCGCGAATCGGTCCAGGCCATCTCAATGGCATCCAGGCGGGCGCCGGCCGAGTCGCGCAGCCGGGCCGCTACGGCGCTCCCGAGCAGGTTGGCCAGTGCGATTCCGCCGATCATGCTGTCGAAGGGCCCGACGGCGCGCGCCGATATGAAGAAGGTCTCGACCGCGCCCGACGCGAGTGGCGAGAGGGGGCTGTCGGTGATGGCGGTCACGTTGGCCCCCCGGTCCCGGGCCCAGGTCACCATAGAAACGAGCGAGCGCTCGTAACGGTGGATATCGATGGCGACGAGGGCGTCCCCGGACCTAAGGCCGGCCAGGGAGCCGCTCACGGTTACCTCAGACCCGGAAAGGAGCGTCACGCCGTCGCGCAGCTGGCCTATCTGGAACGCCAGCACAGTGCCGATCGGCGTCGTCACCGTGCCCGGAAAGATCCAGACCTGGTGACGCTGGTCGGCCAACCGGGCCGCGGTGCGGTCCAGAGTCCTCTGGTCGACGCCCTGCAGGGTCCGCACCACGTTGTCCTGCTCTTCGCCCTGCGCCTGGCTGATCAAGTCGGTCGGGGGTCGCTGACGGATCCGATCCCACGCCGGCCCTAGCTGCTCGGCCAGTTCCGATTGAACCTCGGCCTGGAGTTCGACGAAGCCCTCGTAGCCCAGCTTTACCGCCAGTCGCACGACCGATGGACCGCTGGTTCCCACCGCGTTGGGCGACTTGGGCAACGGTGCCGAAGGCGATGGTCTGCGGCTCATCGGCCAGAACAGTGGCTATCTTGCGCTCCGTTGCCGTGAGCCGGTCGGCCTGGGACATGATCCGGTCTACTACTGCCATTGCGACCGGGGAGCATAGGACCGGAAGGCGGTCTCCCGCGGTCTATATGGGCGGACCGGCTCGCCGGTCGACGAACAGGGATTGGACGGCGCGCCCCATCGGGCCATGCCCGTCGAAGATGAGGCTCTCGGCCTGGCCGTAGCCTTGGTCCGACACCCGGGAAACCGTGTCGAAGCCGATCCACTCTCCATCCGGTAGGCGGGAGAGCGAGACAGTGAGGTCGGGGTTGATGAAGATGTGCGTGTTGAAGTCCAGCACCCGGCTGATGCCGTTGCCGAAATCGGCTACGGCCGCTACCCGCTGAAGGGGCGACGGCTCCTCGCCATCGACGACAGGAACGACCAGCTTGCTCCAGACCGTCGCCGGCCCGATGCTGTCCCAACTACCCTTCACGAAGAGCAGATCAACGGCCGCGGCGAAGGCGGTGCGACGCACCCCGGCGGCTCTGTCGAGGTCCGCCGGTGTGTCCGGCAGCGGTGGGCTGGCCGGGTTGGCGACCTGTTCGGGCACGGCTATCGGGGTCGACCGGATGCGCAGAGCCCGGGCTCTGGCCAGCTCGGCGCCGTCTGCCATCAGCGTGGCCTCTATCAGCTGGACCTTCTTGCCCGGTCTCATAACGGTGGCGGCCGTGGTCAAGGGAGCGAGCGGGATCGGGCGCATCAACTCGATAGTGAGTCGCACTGTCTGAACCGGGATATCGCTGGGAACGCTTTCGATCGTGCGGGCGAGGAGCGCCGCGACGGGGCCTCCGTGTTGGGCCTGGTCGGACCAGGGGCCGACGGTCAGGTCACTCGGAATGAAGCGGCCCTCGGAGACCGTGTACAGGGCGGGGCCCACGGCTGGTGGCTACGTGGTCCTCAGGTCGAGGCCGAGGGACTGGAGCTGATCGGCCGGTCGGTGGTAACCGCGCTCCAGGTGGTGCACCCCGCTCAGCCGGGAGTATCCCTCCGCTGCTGCTGCTGCGATGACGCTCGAGAAGCCGGCCCGTACGTCCGGGATCTCCACTTCTGCTCCGCGCAGCTTCGATATGCCCCTGACGACCGCGGAGTGCAGGTGACTGGCCTCGTGGAAGCGGCAGGCTGGACCGCCAAGGCAGGTCGAGAACAGCTCGATCTCACCGCCCATCTTCTGCAGGGCCGGGACGTACACGAACCGGTCCTCGTACACGGTTTCGTGGAGTACGGACATCCCTTCGGCCTGGGTGAACAGCACCATCAACGGCGTCTGCCAGTCGGTCATGAAACCGGGGTGGACGTCGGTCTGCACCGCCGCCGCGTGAAGGCCATCGGGGGCCGACGCAGTCATCCCGTGGTCGTCGACTTCTACCGACGCACCCATCCGCATCAGCGTCGTGATAGCCGTGACCAGGCGGTCCTGCTGACATCCGACGACCCGCACCTGCCCTTTCGTCAGGAGGCCCGCGACGAGATAGCTGAAGGCTTCGTTGCGATCGCCCTGCAGGCGGGTGCGGGCCCCGTGCAGGTTGGGCACTCCTTCGATGACGATGCGCCGGTCCGGGCTCAGTTCCACTCTCGCTCCCATGCGCTGGAGGAACAGGGCCAGCTCGAGTACCTCCGGCTCGGTGGCCGCGCCGCGGATGACGGTCCGCCCCTCAGCCAGAGCCGCCGAAAGCAGAGCCGACTCGGTGGCGCCCACGCTGGGGTAGGGAAGCTCGATCCTGGCCCCCTGAAGGCGGCGGCAGCGGGCCGAGATGCCGTCCGGGGTGACTTCCACCTCCGCTCCGAGCGCTCTCAGGGCGTCCACATGGAAGTCGACCGGACGGCCGCCCAGCTGGTCCCCTCCTACCCGGGGCACGAACGCTTCGCCGGCCAGGTGCAGGAGCGGACCGAGGAGGAGCACCGGAATCCGGTTGAGCCCGCTGAAGGACAGGGGGACGGACGGCTTGACCTCGGTGGGTGGCGTGACCGTGATGGCGTCGCCGGACCGCTCCACTCCGGCACCGATGGCACTGAGGATACCTTTGGTGATCTCGACGTCGCCGACTTCGGGGACGTTGGTGATCGTGCTCGGTCCCCGACCCAGGAGGGCGGCGATCATGTGCTTGGTCACCGCGTTCTTGGAGCCCCGGACCTCCACCTCGCCTCGGAGTGGACCCGAAGGCTCGATCAACCATTCGTCCGACACGGAGTCAAGGCTACCGGGTGGGGGTAGCACCCCCGGCGACCCAGGCCCCCGGCTGGGAGGTGCGGCAAAGGGTCTGATAGACGTGAGTCGTGCGTTTCACCCTCCAAGCGGGCAGCCCGTCCACCACCCTTCCGGGGGGTTCGATCATAACGATCAACGGGGGACCGAATGCCACCGCCAACATCCCTGGCTCGCACAACGACCCGGCCGACCTCTACGGGATAATTCTTGTCCTAGCCGTCATCGTCGTCGCCATTGCCCTGGCCCGATGGGTGTTCGGGCGGCACGGGGCTGCGGGCTCGCGACGATCGCGATAGGCGTGCGGTCGGACTCCCACGGGGTTATCGGCGCTTCCACCAGGCGGGCTAGCCGCAGCAGTACCCCGTCATAGTTGACCCGCCAGCCTCTCCAGTCGCTCCACGCTTGGTCGCGATCGGTAATAAGGGGGACGCCCACGACGGCCATCTCGTCCATGGCTGCTTCCCATTCCTGGCGGGAGATCGTGATGGGACCGCCCGGGGCGGGATCATTGTCGTATGGAACGTCGAACGCATCGGCGATGCGGCGAAGGGTGAGGTAGCCGGCCCGGATGCACAGCTGAACGTCGGGATCAAGGGGGTGTTCGACGCATCCGGCCCAGAAGCTGGCGGCGTCCAGGAGGGCGCCGGCCGCCGTGATCCACGAGCGGTGCTTATTCGGCGATCGGAAGAATACGAGGATCGGGAAGGTGGTATGGGTCTCCTCGATGTCGATGAACCAGGCTTCCCACTGTCTCCACAGCTCTCCCAACCTGTATCTCGGCTCCTCGATCCGGTGGTAGCGGATGAGCATGGTGGGTGCTTGCGGTGGGGTGCCGGCGCGGACAGACAGAAGGGAGACGCCTGCTTCCCGGCGGGAGAAAGCGTTGTAGATGCTCGGGAGATAGGTGATGAGCAGGGCGACGATGAAGAGCCCGAGCGCCGCCTCCGAGTAGGTGACAAGCGACGGTCCGAGCCTTCCGTCGGACGAGGACCCGAGGGTGAAGATGGACGCCCCAGAGAGCTTGATGCAGTCAGACAACGAACCGTGGGTGATCGCCAGGTAGATGAGCGTGTACGCGGTTATAACCAGGATCATCCACACCACCAGCAGGGCGAGAAGGGACACCGGTCCCAGCATCGCCATGATGCGGTCGCGGTCCTCGTAGGTGCGGGCGTGGTTAGCCCTCAACCTGAACGCGGCTCGAGTCGTCCGCGCTGTCAAGTAGGTGACCCGGCTCGGAGCCGCACGTGGGAGAACCGTCGATCTGATCAC
This sequence comes from uncultured Acidimicrobiaceae bacterium, assembly GCA_963851245.1. Taxonomy (GTDB): domain Bacteria; phylum Actinomycetota; class Acidimicrobiia; order Acidimicrobiales; family Palsa-688; genus CAWKOH01. The sequence goes on from CAWKOH010000004.1 coordinate 502,910, forward strand.
CGACAGGATGGTGACCAGGAGCAGGAAGACTCCTGCCACCAGGGCCACGACGTCCAGCGCCACCTGCATGGGGTTCGGCTCCGACTAAGCCACGGACGAGGGGATGGGCTCCCAGCTGTCGAGATGCGTCAATCTCGGGTCGTTCGAGAACATCTCGACGATCGGCGCCGATAGGCCCAGGCGCTTCTGGATCCGCTCGACGTCCGTCTGCTCGTTCCACAGCACCAGAGTGACGACTAGCCCGTCCTTGCCCGCCCGGGCGGTGCGACCCGAGCGATGCAGGTAAGCCTTGTGGTCCTCGGGCGGATCGAAGTGGACGACGACATCCACGTCATCAACGTCGAGGCCTCGGGCGGCCACGTCGGTGGCCACCAGGACGGGCAGGCGGCCGGTCGAGAAGCTGCGGAGAGCCCGTTCGCGCACTTGCTGGCGTAGATCGCCATGGATGGCCCGGGCCTCCACTCCCTCTCGCCGTAAAGCGTCGGTCAGGCGGTCGGCGCCGCGCTTGGTCCGGGAGAAGACGATGGACCGCTGGGCGTGGGCGCAGATCTTGGCTGCCACCTTGACCTTGTCCATCTGGTGGACCCGGATAAAGCGGTGAGCCATCTCGGTGACGGTCGGGGTAGCCGAGACCACCTCGTGCTCAACCGGGTCGCGCAGCTCGTGTCGCACCAGGCGGTCAACGTCACCGTCGAGAGTGGCGGAGAAGAGCATGGTCTGGTGCGGTTTCACGAGGTGGCGCAAGAGCCATTCGACCTGAGGGGTGAAACCCATATCGGCCATCCGGTCGGCCTCGTCCAGGACCACTATTTCGATCTGGTCCAGGTCGACGTCCCCCCGTTGGCGCAGGTCGATTAACCGGCCGGGGGTGGCGATCACCAGATCGGTCCCGGCTCGCATGGCCTTGATCTGCGAATCCATGCTCGTTCCGCCGTAGCAGGCGGCCAGGGTCAGGCCGCTGGCATCGGCGAGCGGGGTCAGGACGTCGGTGACCTGACGGGCCAGCTCGCGGGTCGGTACCAGCACGAGGCCGCGGGGTGCTCGTATGCCGGCGCCTGGTGACCCCTGGCGCAGCCTTTGCAGCACCGGAAGGCCGAACGCCAGCGTTTTGCCGGAGCCCGTCTTGGCCTTGCCGCATACGTCGCGTCCGGCCAGGGCGTCGCGGATAGCGAGGGCTTGTATCGGGAAGGGTTCCGTGATGCCTCGGGTTTCCAATGCGTCGACCAGATCGGGCTCCACGCCCAAGGCGCTAAACGACGCCGGCTCCGTGTTGTTCAAGCGTGCTCCTGTGTTGAAACCTCGGCGGATCCTGGTGGCTTGACTGTCACGGGCCCTCGCTACCCTGGACGACGATGACAGTCCCACTGTTCGACGACCGGGCTTCCAGGCCACCGCGCCAGGTGACCCTGGTGCGGCTGTCAGGAGAGATCGCCCGTTCGCTCGGAGGTGTCGGACGGGTGGCCGTCGAAGGAGAAGTCTACCGGCCGACGACATCCAGGGGAGGCTGGGTCTTTTTCACCCTGAGGGACCGGGCCGCGCAGATAGAGGTCAAGGTGCCATCCTCGGCCGCTCGCCACTCCCGAGTCGTCGCGGGGGAGCGGGTCTGTGTGGTGGGCGGCCTCCAGTGGGCCAACGACCGGGGCCAGGTCCACCTGTCGGCTGAGGAGGTGACGCCGGTCGGGGCCGGCGCCATTGCCGCGCTCATCGCCGAAACCCGCCGGCGACTCGAAACCGAGGGTCTGCTCGACCGGCCTCGACGGCCCATCCCCCTCGTGCCCGCGCTGATAGGCGTCGTGTGCGGTTCGGACGCAGCTGTACGCAAGGACATCGAGTCGGTGGTGTCGAGTCGCTGCCCCGGCTATCCCGTTCATTTCGAGGAGACGACGGTGAGCGGGCCCGGCGCCGCTCTCTCGATTGTCGACGCCCTCCTTGCAGTCGCGCAGCGTCCGGGCGTCGAGGTGGTGATCCTGGCCCGGGGAGGGGGGGACGCCCCTTCGCTTTTGCCGTGGAGTAGCGAGGAGGTGTGCCGGGCGGTGGCGGCTTGCCCGGTGCCGGTGGTGTCGGCCATAGGCCATGAAGGCGACCGGCCCCTTTGCGACGACGTCGCCGATCTTCGTTGCGGCACTCCGTCGCTGGCCGCTACGGCCGTGCTGCCGGATCTGGCCGGGTTGGTCGCTCGCCTGGACGCCTGCCTGGCGTCGGCGGAGGCCGCCGCCCGCACGGCGATCGAAGCGGGTGAGCGGCGCTTGGCAGGCGTTGACACCAGGCGAGCCCTGGTGGTGGGCATGGATCGTGCCGGCGCCCGACTGGAGCGGGCCGGACTGCGGTTGGCCGGCTCCCACCCGAGGGGGCGGCTGCAAGTCTGTCAGGCTCGCCTCGACTCGGTGGGGTGGCGGCGACCTACGTGGGAGGGTCTGGGTCGGGCCGAAGGCCGTCTGGCCGCCGAGAAGCGGCACCTCCAGGCCCTCTCGCCTCAGCGCACCTTGGATCGGGGTTATGCCGTGGTCACCGGTCCCGATGGCAGGATTGCCCGGCGTGCCGGCGACCTGGCTGTGGGGGACGCCCTGCGCATCCGGCTGGCGACCGGGGCCCTGTCCGCAGCGGTAACCGAAATCGCGACGACAGAGGATGGGGACGGTTGACGAACCAGCATCAGGAGGGCCCTCACCGGGATCTGGCCGGGGACAGCCGCACCTTCGAAGAGTTGATGGCCGATCTGGAGGCCATCACCGAGAAGCTGGCGGCGGGCGACCTGGGTATCGAGGCCGCCGCCGACCTCTTCGAGCGGGCTGAAGCCCTGCATGCGCTTGCCTCCGAGAGGCTGATCCGGGTGCGATCGCGTGTCGAGCGTCTGGGTTCTCCGCCCACGCCCGCCTGAGTGCTGCGCCACCAAACGTAGTTTCGTTCTGCAGCACTGAGACGCGCTCCCTGCGGGCCCTTTCCCACCCCTTCTCAGATCTCCGCCTCCGCAAAATCAGTTGCGTGATAGAACTCTCTAGGCTAGGGTGCGTTCCGTGATGAAACCTTCTTCAGTGGACGGTCCCGACAGGTTCGATGGGGTCGGAGCACGATCGGGGCCCGCCGAGAGGCGGCCGCTGCTCGTGTTCGTGGTCACGGCGCTCGGGGCGTTTATGGCCTCGCTCGACCTGTCGATCGTCAACGTGGCCTTTCCGGCCCTCGAGCGCTCCTTTACCCACGCGTCTCGACCCACTCTGGCCTGGGTCATCACCGCCTACGGCATCGTGTTCGCCGCGCTGCTGGTCACCGCCGGGCGCAGCGCTGACCGGCTGGGCCGCCGTCGGGTCTTCTTCGCCGGCGTCCTCGTGTTTTCCGCCGGCTCGGCTCTGTGTGGACTGGCTCCGTCGGTCGGTCTTCTGGTCGCCGGGCGGGTGGCGCAGGGGCGGGCGCGGCGCTGCTGCTGCCCTCGTCGCTGGGGCTGCTACTCGAGGCCTTCCCGGCCGAGAAGCGCTCGCAGACGGTTGCCCTCTGGGGCGGGGTGGGAGCCCTGGCCGTGGCGACCGGTCCCTCACTCGGAGCCGCTCTGATCAGCGCCGGCGGCTGGCGCCTGGCCTTCTACGTCAACCTTCCCGTGGCCCTCATCGCCTGGGCCGTGGGCCGGCGGGTACTGCCCTCGGACCGTCCCCGGAGCATCGCGGGCCGTCCGGACTACCTCGGCGTAGCCATGATCAGCGCCACCCTGGCCGGCTTGGTGCTGGCCATCTCGGAGGGGCCCGACTGGGGCTGGCTGAACTGGAGGGTGGTTGCCGCCGCAGCCGCATCGGTTCTGCTCGGCTTCGCCTTCGTGTCGAGGTGCGCCCGCCACCCCGAGCCTGTGCTGGACCTGCAGCTGTTCAAGGCCCGGTCCTTCTCTGTGTCCAATGCCGCCGCGCTCGTCTACTCCATGGGATTTTTCGCCATGCTCCTGGGCAACATCTTGTTTCTCACCGGCGTCTGGCATTACTCGATCCTGAGGGCCGGCCTGGCGGTCACGCCTGGGCCGATCGTGGTGGCCTGTGTGGCCGGGCCGGCCGGCAAGCTGGCCACGAAGGTCGGGTTCCGCCCCCTCATATTCACCGGATCCGTTCTCTTCGCGGCCGGACTGGCTTGGTATGCGGCCGTGGTCGGCACTGAGCCCCACTACCTGTCCCAGTGGTTGCCGGGCACGCTCATCGTCGGGCTCGGCATCGGCCTGACCTTCCCCATATTGAGCGCGGCCGCGGTTTCGAGCCTGCCGGCGACACGTTTCGCGGTGGGAAGTTCGGTGAATCAGACCGCCCGTCAGGTAGGGGGAGCGGTCGGAGTGGCCGTCCTCGTGGCCGTCCTGGGCAACCCGGCCACGCCACAAGCCGCCCTGCCTCACTTCCGCCACCTGTGGGTCTTCTCGTGCGCCATGGCGATCGCCACCGGCGCCATCAGCCTGCTGTTGCCGCCCGCGTGGGCCCGGGCGCGCTCCCCGCGGCGGGCCGGGGCGGCCGCTCCGACGGCCGTGGCGCCGGCCGTCGCTACGTGCGAATGATTCGGTCGGGCCACTCCAGGACCCAGCACCTGTCGCCCAACCGGCCCGGACTCCACCACCCCCATAGGCCGAAGACGGCCCGCTTGGTCATCTCCGTCCACACGATGGCGTCGGGCCGGGCGATGCGCCGGACGACCTGGCGGATGCCACGCTCATAGACGGTGTAGGCGGCCCACTGGCCGGGGTAGTCCTTCGTCGCGCCGACTTCCGCCACCGTCACGCCGCGGCTGCGATACAGGCGGTTCCGATGAGTGTGCCCGGCCAGCATGAGGGTGGCCGGATTTCGGGCGCTCACCCCTTGCAGAAGCAGGTTCGAGTCCCGCCAGGAGATCGACGGCGGGTAGTAGGTCTGTAGCGGCGTGCGTCTCGGCGGGTGGTGCACCACGAGCACCACTGGACCGGCGGCTTCGCCGGCCAGCTGAGCCAGCTCCCGGGCGTGTGTCTCGGCCAGCCGGCCGCCGTGCAGCCCCGGTACCGGAGTGTGCCCGAACACGATGCGCACACCTGGGACGTCCATGCTGTGGGCATGGCGGTGAACCGCTATGCGGCGCGAAGCCAGAATCGCGGCGACATCCGCTCGACCACCGACGTCGTGGTTGCCGAGAATCGCCTGGACCGGGATTCGAGCGGAGGCCAGGGCATCGGCGATGCTGGCTGTCTCGGCCGGTCGGGACGCATAAGTGAGATCACCCTTGGCGATCAAGAGCTCCGCCCCCCACTCCTGGGCCTCGGTTATGGCCGCCTTCGCGCAGCGGAGCGGATACGGGTCCAGGTCCTCGGGCCGGGGCCGGGGATCGTGAAGGCGACGGGTCGGCCCGACGAAGCGCTCTCCGACGTGCATATCACTGACCGTTGCGAAGCGAAAGAGAGCCCGCCCCAGGGGCGGCCTGGGTGTGGTGCGAGCGGCAAGGACGACCTGCCGCGCCCGGCCCGCACCTGACATGACCACCTCATAGGTGCTGTCGGGCTCGAGGCCATCCACCGTCAGGGCGCCTGGACCGCCCATCCCCGCCGCCAGCGGCCGCCCGTCCCGAAGCCGGTACCACTCCGGCGCGACCGCATCGATGTGAAACTGCTGCCCTGCCACTTCGAAGGTCGCGTCCCTGAAGGGCAGCGTGGCCCAAGAGACCTGGATCGACCGGTCGTCCACCGCGAATAGCTCCATTCGGGGCGAACCCCGCCCAGCACCAGAACGGGTCACGGGGGGTCGGGCCGTCCCGGACGCAAGCCGGCCTCTGAGGCGGGCCGGGGTGGATGAGAGGGCGAGCGCCCAGGTTGTTTCGTTGCTGGTCCTCCGGGGCATAACGCTCTACATGGTGGCGGGTACCACGCTGAGTGGGCGGTGGCGGTCGCCCACCCGGCGTGGCGCCCGCCACCGGGGAGGCTCAGTGCGGCCGGGCCGAATCTAACTGCTGAGCACCCCGGCCAAATTGCCCTGCAGGCGACCGGCCAGGCCCACATTGATGTCCATGCGTTCGAGAAGCTGGTCCAGGCGGGGGCCGGCCTGTGGCACGTCGTGGGTGGAGCAGAAACGCCTTACGGCGGCGGCGAGGCCAGGCTCCACGACCGACGGGATCCCTTCGAAAGCCCGAGCCAGCTGACTCTCCGGAAAACGTGAGCCGAGCTCGGACCAGTGCTGCTCGAGCCACTCCCAGGCGACGACTGTGCCGGTGCGGTTTCGCATCACGGCGGGGACCAGGAAGGGTGCGTCCTGGGCGCGAACGTCATCGGTCAGGGCCAGATCGAGGGTCCGTCGCAACGTGTCCGGATCCGGTGACTCAGTGAGGGCGAACAGGTATCGCATGCGATCCTGTGGGACCGAGGCCCGCTTGTACTGGTCGAGGACGGTTTGCCACCCGCCGGCGCCCCGGCGGGCCACGGTGGCCCGGGCCGCGCAGCTCACGAGGTCCGGGGCCAGGTCGTTGCCGCCGGCCACGAACGAACGGAAGCGCTCGACCGCCTCGGCGCCGATCTCGGGATCGGATCCGATTAGGGCCAGGCTTTCCAGTACCCGGGCCCGGGCGGTGGCCGTGCGACTCGACTCGCCGGCGGACGGAGCCCACCCGAGATAAGCCCACGCCGGTCGGGCCGTCCTGCGCACGAACTCCTGCAGGAGCTCGCGGTCACCCTGATCAGCGGACAGGGCAAGGAAGGTGAAGACGCCGTTGATGGCGCCCCATACGTCGGCGTCGTGCTCCTCACCCAGCGCTTCCACGATCGGGACCCACTCGGAAAGGTCCGCCAGACCCGCTACGACCGCGGCCCAGGTGTCGGACACCAGACTCAACCGCTCGAGCGGATCCATCACCGCCTGGACGCCGGCCTGGCGCAGACGGCCCCAGAGCTCCTGCGAGTAGCGGACCCGGTAGAAACCCCAGGCTCCGTCGTTCACGACCACCCAGTCGACCGGTCCCGCCACCGCCAGGTCGGCCGTTCCCTCGTCGAGGAGAACCCGGTGGCGCTGCACTTCCCCGTTGACCCGGACCCGGACGTTTATGGGCACGGACCAGCGTTGAGCGGATCCCGATCCGTCGTATAGAAAGCGCCTCTGACTGAGCACGACGGTCGATGGCCCGGGGCCGGTCTCGACCGACACGATCGGGAACCCGCCCTGGCTGATCCACGAATCCATGATCGTCGCGACCGGTTCCCCGGAAGCTGCTTGCAGGGCGGCCCATAGATCCCGCGTCTCGGTGTTTCCGTAGGCGTGGGCGTTCAAATACTGGCTTATGCCCTTTCGGAACGTCTCGGCGCCCAGGTACTGCTCCAGCATGCGCAGCACCGCCCCACCCTTCTGGTAGGTGAGCACGTCGAACATGGCCTCGGCCTCTTCAGGCCGCCCGACCTCGTAGACGACAGGGCGGGTGGCCCTGAGCCCGTCGGTTGCCAGCGCCGCCGACTTCCCGGCCCCGAAGGCGGTCCACACCTGCCAGTCGGGGTTGAGATCCTCGGTCGTGGTGAGTTCCATGAAGGTGGCGAAGGCTTCCTTGAGCCAGACCCCGTCCCACCACTTCATCGTCACCAGGTCGCCGAACCACATGTGAGCGGTCTCGTGGGCGATGACGGTCGCGACCCGCTGGAGCTCGACCTGGCTGGCTGTCGCCGTGTTGGCTAGCAGGGCGTTCTCGCGGTAGGTGATGCAGCCCAGGTTTTCCATCGCACCGGAAGCGAAGTCGGGTATGGCGACGTGATCCATTTTGCGGCCGGGATAAGGGATCTCGAAATAGCCGGCCAGGAATCGCAGGGCGTGTTCGGCGGCATCCAGGGCGAAATGGGTGAGGGGCAGCCGCCCGGGCACGGCGGCTATACGCAGTGGAGTTCCGTCCACCTGTCGGACCGGAGTCAGCTCGAAGGGTCCGACGACGAACGCGACCAGGTATGTCGACATGATCATGGTCTCTTCGAAAGTGATCCGCCGCAGGCCATCGCCCACTTCCTCGGTTGAGGCGACCGGTGCGTTCGAGATGGCTTCCAGGTCGCCGTCGACGACCAGGCTGACGGCGAAAGTGGCCTTGAACGCCGGTTCATCCCAGCACGGGAACGCCCGGCGGGCGTCTGTCGGCTCGAACTGCGTGGTGGCGATGCGCCGCTCTACGCCCTCGTCATCCCGGTAGGTGCTGCGGTAGAGACCCTGAAGCTGATCGTTCAGCTCACCCGCGAATCGCAAATGGAGCGCGTACCCGGCTCGGGCCGGCATCACCTGTGCCAGCGTGATGCTGGCTTGCTGCTCGACCTCGTTCAAGGAGATCTCGCCGGGCCAGGACTCGCCGTCGGGCGCCGCTACTTCGGCCTCGCTCAGATCGAGCTCGGCGGCGTTGAGGACCAGCCGGTTGGTGGGCTCCAGCACGTCGAACGTCACAGTGACGGAACCTTCGAAGCAGGAGCACGCCAGGTCCGGACGCAGCTCGATCTGGTAACGGCGCGGGCTTACGTCGGCCGGAAGCCGATAGCTCTCAGTTACAGCCACGTCCCTCCTTCCGGGCGGCCCCGGCCCCCGACCCTACGCGGACTCCAACTACCGTCACCAACATGAATCCTCCGCCTGATGTTGTCGCCGTAGGTCACGCCATCGTAGACGTGCTCGCCCCGTCGGAAGACTCCCTGGTCGCCGGCTTCGGGCTGCAGAAGGGCACGATGACGCTGATCGATGACGCCGACGCGGAGAGGATTTACGCCGCCCTCGGCCCAGCCACCGAGGCGTCTGGCGGATCGGCGGCCAACACCGCCGCCTGCCTGGCCTCACTCGGGGCGGCGGTGGAGTTCACGGGCAAGGTGCGCAACGACGGGTTGGGTGAGGTCTTCATGCACGACATTCGGGCCGCCGGAGTCCGCTTCGAAGTCCCCCCGTCCGTCTCCGGCCCGGGCACCGGAAGGTGCCTGGTGATGGTTACCCCAGATGCCGAAAAGACCATGTGCACGAACCTTGGGGCCGGCGCCCTACTCTCTCCCGATGACCTCGACGAAAAGGCCATCGCGACGGCGAGGGTCGTGTATCTCGAAGGCTATCTGTGTGGGAAGCCGGAGACCGACCCGGCTGTGGACCGGGCCGTCGCGATCGCACACGAGCAGGGCACACTCGTCGCGCTCTCGGGCTCGGACCCCGCCTGGGTGGAGTTGATGCGAACGAGACTCGACGCTCTGCTCGACCGCGTCGACGTTTTCTTCGCCAACGAGGCGGAGGCTTGCGGGTTGACCGGCGCGGCCACGGTCGAATCGGCGCTCGGCATGCTGAGCCGACGATGCCCGACGGTAGCTGTGACCCTCGGGGCCAAGGGTTCGATCGTGGCCGACGGCTCTGGTGTGGTGGCAGTCCCCGCCGCGCCGGTCAGGCAGGTCGTTGACACAACCGGCGCGGGCGATAGCTACGCCGCCGGGTTCCTTTACGGCATGGTACGAGAGTCCGGTCCGGAGAAAAGTGCCCGCCTCGGTGCTCTTGCCGCGGCCGAAATCGTCGGCCATCTCGGCGCCCGCCCGCTGGCTCGTCTCTCGGACCTCGCTGTCACCGCCGGGGTGACCGCCTAGGACGCGGCCTGGGTGCTAGTCCGAGCTGGCTCAGCGGCCCCGGTTGGGCTTTTGGCCGTGGTTGGCCTTCTTGCGGCGAGCCCGGGCGCGGGCCTTGGCGGTGCGCTTTGACATATCGATCCAGGGTACGCCACCGTCGCCTCGGTGGCCAGGCAGCGTCCCGCCTGGTGGAGCGGACGCTGGCGCCCGGCCCAGGTAGCCTTCCGGGCGATGGAACGTCTGGGCATCGTGGGGCTACCCAACTCCGGCAAGTCGAGCCTTTTCAATGCCCTGACCGGTGGCTCGGCGGTCGTGGCCGCCCACCCCTTTTCTACGACCGAGACGACCGTCGGCGTAGCTCAGGTTCCCGACCGCCGAGTGAACCAGCTGGCGGTCATGAGCGCCAGCCGCAAAGTAGTGCGCACCACCGTCGAGTTTGTTGACATCGCCGGCCTGGTGGCAGGATCGTCGACAGGGGAGGGCCTGGGCAATCGTTTCCTGGCGGGCATCAGAGAAGCCGACGCCCTCTGCCTCGTGCTGCGTGCATTCCAGGATGACAACGTCGTAGGCGATACCGATCCCTTGTCGGATCTGGGTGTCCTCGAGCTCGAGCTGGTATTGGCGGACGCGGCGACGGTTGATAGCCAGATCGAGAAGAGGCGCAAGGCGGCCAAGTCGGACAAGTCCCTCGTCGCCGAGGTCGATGCCCTGGGCCGGGCCAAAGCCGAGCTCGATGCCGGCACCCCCATCTACCGCTCGGGCCTGCCGGCCGAGGACTCGGCTCTGCTGCGGCCGTTCTTCCTGCTGACGAACAAGCCCGTGCTGGCTGTAGTGAACCTGGGCGAGGATCAGGTTGGCGCGACCGACGCCATGATCAAACCAGTCGCCGACGAACTCGGGTCCCATGGCGACGTCCTGGGCGTGAGCGTGGAGCTCGAAGCGGAGGCGGCGCAGCTCCCCGCCGAGGAGCGGTCCGAGCTCCTTGAAGGGCTCGGCCTCGGTGAAGGGGCCCTGCCCAGGGTGGCCCGAGCCGCCTACCACCTGCTCGGGCGGCGCACCTTCTTCACCACCGGCGACAAAGAGAGCCGGGCCTGGACCTTCCGGGCCGGAGCGAAGGCCCCGGAGTGCGCCGGCGTCATCCACTCGGACCTGCAGCGAGGCTTCATCCGGGCCGAGGTCATCCACTGGGACGAACTGCTATCGCTCGGATCGTGGCAACGGGCCAAGGAGACCGGCAAGCTCCGCGTCGAGGGTAAGGATTACGAAGTGATAGACGGGGACGTCCTCGAGATCCGTTTCAACGTTTGAAGACGATGCCGTGGCTCTTGCGCGACGGGGACGTTCTGGCCGCCATCGAGGATCCGCGCAAAGGATGGCAGCGCAACCTGCAGGGGGCGGTACTGCTGCAGCGCCCAGCGGTGGTCCACACGCTGGTCGACGCGGTCGAACTGGATGTGGCCTGGTGCGGACCGGCGACCGTCGGAACGGGCGACCCCGGCTTCCAGGTGCGGCGCATCGCCGCGCTGGCGCCGAGGCGAATGGCCCGGCCCCACCTCGGCGCCGGCGCACTGCTCGTCGCCCCGGGCGGCACCTTCGAGCGCTGGCGCCTACAGGTCGGTGATTGCCTCGAGGTCCGAGGGGGATGACCGGCCGCCTGGTCCTGGTCGGCACGCCGATCGGCAATTTGGGTGACATCTCCGAGCGAGCCAAGTCCGCTCTGGCCGGCGCTGAGGTGATCTTCTGCGAGGACACCCGGCGCACCCGGAAGCTGCTCAGCGCTCTCGCCATTCCCGCCCCCCGTCTGGTGCGCCTGGACCAGACCAACGAATCCGATCTGCTCGACCGGGTCACGGACACGATCCGGGCGGGCGCCGCGGCCGTCCTCGTCAGCGACGCAGGGATGCCGACCATCTCGGACCCCGGCACCGCCGTGGTCAGATCCTGCGCGCAGGCCGGAATCGGCGTTGAGGTGGTTCCGGGGCCGAGCGCCGTGAGTGCGGCGTTGGCCCTCTCCGGACTGCCGGCATCGAGGTTCCGCTTCGAAGGCTTCCTGGCCCGCAAGGGACGCGACCGAACAGCCCAACTGGAATCGATAGCACGCGACGACATGACGACCGTCGTCTACGAATCCCCTCACCGGGTGGTCCGCACCCTCTCCGATCTGGCCGACGCCTGCGGTCCGGACCGGCCCGTCGCTCTCGTGCGCGAGCTCACCAAGTTGCACGAGGAGGTGTGGCGCGGCTCGCTCGGTGAGGGCGCCGAGCGGCTGCGAGCGGCGCCCGAGTCACCGAGAGGTGAGTGGGTGCTCGTGATCGGAGGACGCCGGCCGGGCTCCGCCGGTGCCACGTCTCGGGATGACGGCGCAGGTATTAGCGCGATTGTCGATGACGACGACATAGTCGCAGCCGTTCAGGCCCGGATGGGCGAAGGCCTGGATCGCCGCCAGGCGGTGGCCGAAGTGGCGTCCTCTCTTCGGGTCCCTAAACGCCGGGTGTACAACCTCTCGATCGGCCTATCCGCCCCGGCTGGGTGACCTTATTGGCGACCGGCTGAGCCGCCGGATGCCCTACCCTCAACTGCTGTGGCCCGCTTCTACGTCACCACCCCCATCTACTACGTCAACGACGCGCCCCACATCGGCCACGCCTACACGACCGTCACGGCCGACGCACTGGCTCGCTGGCATCGACTGCGCGGTGACGATGTCTTCTTCCTCACAGGAACCGACGAGCACGGTCTGAAAGTGCAGCGGGCGGCCGAGGCGAACGGGCTCAGTCCCCGCGACCATGCTGACCGGACGAGCGAGCGCTACCGGCAGGTCTGGTCCAGTCTCGATATCTCCTACAACGACTTCATCCGCACCACCGAGCCGCGCCACTACCAGGCCACCCAGGAGCTGATGCAGGCGGCCTACGACAACGGCTGGATCGAACTGCGGCCCTACGAGGGCCTGTACTGCGTGTCGTGCGAGGCCTACTACACGGAGAGCGAGCTGGTCGACGGGAACCTCTGCCCGATCCATCACACCCCGGTCGAGTTGCTGAGGGAAGAGAACTATTTCTTCAAGCTCTCTCAGTTCACCGACCGCCTGCTCGAATGGTACGACCAGAACCCTGGTGCCGTCACCCCGGAGGCGAAACGCAACGAAGCCATCGGTCTGATCAAAGGCGGCCTGCGTGACATCTCGATCTCGCGGACTTCGATTACCTGGGGCGTTCCGGTGCCGTGGGACCCGGGCCACGTTTTCTACGTCTGGTACGACGCCCTCATCAACTACGCCACGGCTGTCGGCTACGGCGCCGATCCGGCCCGCTTCGAAGTATGGTGGCCCGCTGTCCATCATCTGATCGGCAAGGACATCCTCCGCTTCCACTGCGTTTACTGGCCCGCCTTGCTGATGGCAGCTGACCTGTCCCCGCCCGGCCGCATAGCCGTGCACGGCTTCTTGCTCGTCGGCGGCGAGAAGATGTCCAAGACGGCGCTGAACCAGATCGCCCCGGCGGATCTGGTTCCGACTTTCGGCGTCGACGGTTTCCGCTACCACTTCCTTCGCGACCAGGCCTTCGGTCCCGACGGGGACTTCTCGTACGAGGGGATGGTGGCCCGCTACAACGCGGACCTGGCCAACAACCTGGGCAACCTTCTGGCCCGGGTCTCGACGGTGGTGGAGCGCAAGTGCGCCGGAATCGGGCCGGCGCCCGACCCGACCAGCCCGCTGGCCGCGGTGGCTGCCTCCGTCTACGACGAAGCGGTTTCCGCTTGGGATCGCATCGCTCCGAGCGAGGCGCTCGAAGCGACGTGGCGTCTCGTCCGTGAGACCAACGCCGCCCTCGAGGCCGCTGAACCCTGGAAGGCGGAGCCGGGGCCCGCCGTCGACGCGGTGCTCGGCGACGCCCTCGAGGTGTTGCGCATTGTGGCCGTACTGGCCAGCCCGGCGCTGACTCGAGCGTCGCGGGAGATCTGGCGCCGTATCGGCCTGACCGGCGAGCCATCCGAGCAGCGCCTCCCGGAGGCGGCCGTCTGGGGCGGCTATCCCGGAGGGCTGCCGGTTGAGCGAGCCGGCCCGCTCTTCCCCCGGATCACGGAGTAGCAGGAGCGTGTGGGCCGACAGTCACTGTCACCTCGACTACGACGGCATCGATCTCACCGCCATCGAGGACGCGCGCGCCGCCGGCGTGACGCGGATGATCACGATCGGGACTGATGCCTCTTTATCAGAGGTAGCCGTGGCCACCGCCCAGGCACACGAAGGAGTGTGGGCGACCGTCGGGCTGCACCCCCACGAGGCGTCAGATGGGGCGGACAGCATCAGGCGTCTGCTTGACCCGCCGGACCCGGTGGTAGTCGGAGTAGGGGAGTGCGGGCTCGATTATTACTACCAGCATTCCCCCCGACCGGCCCAGAGGGACGCCTTTTCAGAGCAGATCGGCCTGGCTCTCGATCTCGACCTGACTCTGGTGGTCCACACCCGGGATGCGTGGGATGACACCTTCGACATTCTCGGCGCCGAGGGCGTGCCGGACCGCTGGATCCTGCACTGTTTCAGCGGCGGCCCCGCGGAAGCCAGGCGGGGCCTTGATCTCGGGGCCTACCTGTCGTTCAGCGGCATTGTCACGTTCAAAAAGGCGGACGAGGTGCGCCAGGCGGCCGCTCTCTGCCCACCGGACCGGTTGCTGGTCGAGACCGACAGCCCCTACCTGGCCCCCGTCCCGAACAGGGGAAAGGCCAATCGTCCGGCGTGGGTTCCTCTGGTCGGGGCCGGTCTGGCGAAGGCCCGGGGGGTTCCGGTCGATGAGATCGAGCGCGCCACCTGGCGCAACACCGAACGGGCTTTCCGGCTGCCGGGCTCGCTAACCGGGTGACTCTGACCAGGCGTCAGGTGGGTGACCTGCTCCAGGTCAATGGTCTTCATCCCAGCCGGGCCCTCGGCCAGAACTTCGTGGCCGACCCCAACACGGTGCGCCGCATCGCCCGGCTGGCCGCGGTGGGGCCGGGCGACCGGGTCGTGGAGGTGGGACCCGGCCTCGGGTCGTTGACACTGGCTCTGGCCGAGACGGGGGCGTCGGTGACTGCCATCGAGGCCGACCGGAGGCTCATGGGCGTCCTCGAGACGGTCACCGCGGGGATGGACGTCCGCCCGGTAGCTGGCGACGCCATGAGCATCGACTGGTCGGATCTGCTGGGAGGGCGGCCCGGTTGGGCTCTGGTCGCCAATCTCCCCTACAACATCGCCACCCCTTTGATCGCCCAGCTGCTCGACTCTGTGAGCGCTATCGATCGGATGCTGGTCATGGTCCAGAAAGAAGTGGGCGAGCGGCTCGTCGCCTCGGCGGGACAGGACGCGTACGGTGCCGTTTCTGTCAAGGTGGCCTACTGGGCCGAAGCGACCATGGTTGGCCGGGTCCCCCCTTCGGTATTCATACCTCAACCGAAAGTGGAGTCGGCTCTGGTCGAGATTCGCCGGCGCCCGGCGCCGGCGGTAGATCCGGAGCTGGTGTCGGCCGATTCCCTGTTCGAGCTCGTGCGAGCCGGGTTCGCAACCCGCCGCAAGATGCTGCGAAGATCGCTCGCCGGCCTGGTCTCTGCCGCGGATTTCGAAGCGGCCGGAATCAGGCCGGAGAGCCGGGCCGAAGAGCTGGATGTTTTCGCTTGGGGCCGGCTGGCCGCGGCGGCCACGGGGACGATGTCGAGCGCGGCGGGGCTCGGGCCGGCCCCTGAGGTGCCCGGCGGTGGGCGAAGGTCCGGCGGTGGGTGAGGGGCGGGCCGGCGGTGCGCCGGCCGGCTCGCTGCCGGCCACCCTCGAGGCTCCCGCCAAGTTGACCTTGTCGCTGCGAATCACCGGCGTTCGAGACGACGGTTACCACCTCATCGACGCCGAAATGGTGTCGCTCGATCTAGTCGACCGATTGGAGCTGGCTCCCGGCGACGGCTTGGTGATCGACGGCGGAGCTGGGGGCTCGGTGCCGGGGGGCGCCGACAATCTGGTGAGCCGAGCGCTCCGGGTCGCCGGCCGGCGGGCCGCCGTGCGCCTCTACAAGGGCATCCCGGCCGGCGCCGGGCTCGGCGGGGGGTCAGCCGACGCCGCAGCCGTCTTGCGCTGGGCGGGCCTCCTGGACGTGAACGTTGCGGTGGGCCTGGGAGCCGATGTCCCGTTCTGTCTCTTCGGCGGGCGGGCCCGGGTGTGTGGCGTCGGTGAGGTGCTCTCGCCGCTGCCGTTCCCTGCCGTGGACGGACAGGCCTATACCCTGCTCACTCCGCCTATTCAGGTGTCGACGGCCGCGGTCTATCACGAGTGGGACCGGCTCGGGGGGCCCACCGGCGACCAGGGCAACGATCTGGAGCCGGCCGCCTTGGCCGTGGAGCCGGGGCTGGCCGCCTGGAGGGATCGTTTGGGTGATGCCACAGGCGAGACGCCCCGACTTGCGGGCAGCGGGGGAACCTGGTTCGTGTCAGGGGCTTCTCCCGGGGATGGCCGGCTGGTTGTTCACGTCGCCGCCCCGCCGTGGTGGTCTTCCATTGACTTTTATAGTGTTCAGTAGTGCGCCATATAAGCGCGCTAGTGAACACAAAGAACATCAAGATAGGCTGGAAGGGCTACTGGCCCCCTGCCAGGCCCACTCGGACGCCGGCGATACGCCGGCGATGCGCCGATGAGATGCCTACCGGCCCGCCCGGCGCTGCCAGCGCGTCGCTTTGAGCATCTTCTTGTGCTTCTTCTTGCGCATGCGCTTGCGGCGCTTTTTGATCAGCGATCCCATGGCGGACCGCCAACCTAGTGGCTGAGACAGGTTGGAGCCATTCGTGGGACGTGTGGGAGGCTGAGTTCGTGGCGGTGGATGGACGCGATGAGACAGAACCGACGAGGGCCCAGTGGTCCGACTACCCGGATCTCTTCCCTCCCGACCCGGACCTCCCGCCTCTGCACCAGCGGGACTATCAAGTTCGGGCCTGGGCCCTGGACGAATCGACGGTGCTCATACGGGGCGCGGTCATGGACATCAGGCCCGGTGAGGTGGTGACGGAGCTCGTCAGGGAGTTCGGCGTTGCCGCCGGCACACAGCGCCCTCTACCCATACACCACATGGTCGTGGATCTGCACGTGGGGTTCCCGGACATGGTGATCCAAAAGGCTGACGTGGTCTTCGAGGTGCACCCTCAGCCGGCCTGTCCGTCGATCGGGCCCGACTACCAAGGCCTGGTCGGGCTGTCGATTGCTCGTGGTTTCACCCACAAGGTCCGGGAGTTGTTCGGAGGGCCGCGCGGGTGCACTCACACCACCGCCCTGCTTCAGGCCATGGCTCCCGTTGCTCTTCAATCCGTGTTTTCCATGCGCGGGCCGCGTCGCCGTCGGGACGGACCGGCATCGGCGTCTCCATTCATGCGCGACACCTGTCACGTGTGGTCCAGTGAGGGGGAGTTGTGGCAGGGCGTGACAGTCGGGCGGCACCCACCGGTACCGCTTCCGACCCAGAAACGCCTACGAGAGTCAGGCGTTTCCTTCGAGGCGATCGAGGACCGCCGGATGAGCGGAGACGGGTAGCGAACTACTACTGCGCCTTGGCTTTGGGCGGCGGCACGCCGATCCTCGGCGCCGCCACCGCGGTCTCCGGCCAGCGTCGCCGCGAGACCACGGACAGTTTGCGCAGCAGGGCGATAGCGCCCGGGTCATCGTCGCCCGGCCGCGTCTCGATCAAGCCGTCGGCGATCATGCCGTCGATGATCTCCCGTCCCGCATCGGTACGCACGATGGTGAGGGTCCAGTCGTTGAACGCCCCTATGCCGCCGGTCGAGATGTCGGCGTGCTCGGCGGCGAAGTCCGGACAGGTCTTGCAGCCCTCGCGCGTCCACCCGTGGCACTCCTTCAGCGGCACCTCGTGGTAGGACCCGTCGCGCATCCACACCTGAAGGACGCCCTTGATGTTCATCTTGGCGATGTCCGCACGGCGCAGGCCATACTTGGCCTCCAACAGCTCTTCGAAGATGGCGTCATCGAAGGTCTTCGAACACAGGAGCCCGATCGACAGAGCCAGGCGACGCCCAGGCTTTCCTGCTTTGCGGGCTCGCATGACTCCGGGGATGGACGACTGGCAGCTCATCCCGACCAGGGCTAGCCGCTCGGCCCCTTCCGCCACTGCGGTGATGTAGGCCAGCGTGTTGGCGGAGTAGGTGTAACGCGACCCGGCGGCGGCCAGGATCTCCTCCCGGGTGCGCGCCAGGCCCGGGATCGCCTTCCACGTACTGCCGTCCCCTTCGAGCATCGAAACCAGGGCGGCGTCGATACGGTCGTTGTCCAAGCACCAGAGCAGAATGGCGGACACCAGCCCTCCGTCCTGGCCTTCGCGCAGGATCTCAGGATCGGTCGCCCGGGCGAGGAACACGTCCTTGGACACGCCGGCCATCTCGTCGGCGTCACGTTCTCGGCCGAACAAGTAGGTGTCGATCTCGGTTTCCCAGTTGCGAAAGCGCGGGCAGGCTCGGGTGCAGCTGGTGCAGCCCTTTAGTCCGTGTCCGCAGTCACCGGGCCCGAGCTCATCCTCCAGGTGGAACGGCTTGTATACGCCGTTCTGGTCGTCGTATCCGAGGACGTCGTGCGGACAGGCCACGACGCATCCGGCGCATCCGGTGCACAGGCCGCTAGTGACGACTTCGGAGAAGAGCTCGGCCCACTGGGCTCGCCAGCGTTCTTTGGCCGCCGGGGTATCTGTCGCAGTCACCCGGGGGAGGCTAGTCCGCGCCAACCGCGGCCAGCACGGTTGGCTTGCCGAGAGCGGTCGCCGGCCAGGTCGCCGGCCGAAGCCGATCCCGCCGACGGCGAATCACGGCGCCGCCCAACGAGCTCTCACACCCAGACGCCCTCGGACGGGCCACTTTCGCTTATGCGATCGCAAGTCGGGCACCACCAACGGGCGACCAGAGGGGTCCCGCAGTCTGCGTGGCTGGGGGTGTCGGCGTCCCCGCCCCCATGGTCGGCGCTCCATTGGGCCAGCAGCCGCATGGCACCCCCGAGGTCACGGCCCGGCTCGGTCAACTCATAGGTGTAGCGGACCGGGCGTCTCGAATAGGGGACGGCGATCAAGAGGCCGTCCTCCTCGAGGCGCCGGAGCCGTTGCGCCAGGACGTTGGTGGCGATCCCGGGGAGGACAGCCTGCAGGTCGCCGAAGCGCCGAGGTTGATCCATGACCGCATCCAGGATCAGCAGAGACCACCTGTCACCGACTCGGTCCAGGGCTCCCGAAAGTGCGCTCGGCGCGGTATCCATGTCCCATTTATATCTCAGGGGGTGTAACTTGCGACTTGCAAGTCACCTGGAAGGAGACAACATGGCTTTTATGGGGGAGTTGGCGAAGGCCACTGCCGGAGTTGCGGACCGGGCCGGGGGCGCCGTAGTCCGCATCGGCCGGCGCGAGGGGCGTGGCACCGGCACCGTGGTGGCGCCCAACATCGTGCTCACCAGCGCCCACAACCTGCGCGGGGAGGAGGTCACGGTCACCTTCGCCGACGGGAGGAGCGCCATCGCCACCGTGCAGGGTGTCGACTCCGACGGCGATCTGGCCGTCGTGACCGTAGACACCGCCTCGGTTGCGCCGTTGACCTGGGCTGCGGGTGACGGCTCCTTGGCGATCGGGACTCCGGTATTCGCCCTGGCCCTGCCGCCCGGCTCCGGCGGGGTCCGGGTGACGTTCGGGGCCGTCTCAGCCATCGGCCGGGCCTTTCGAGGCCCGCGAGGCCGGCTCATCACCGATGCCGTTGAGCACACCGCCCCCCTGGGTCGCGGGTCCAGCGGCGGCCCTCTGGTCGATGCCGAGGGCCGCTTGCTCGCAGTGAACACCCATCGCCCCGGCGACGGCCTCTACTTGGCTCGGCCGGCGACCCAGGCCGTCAGGGAGACCGTCGAGGCCCTGGCTCGAGGGGAGGCGCCGGTCCGGCGCCGGCTGGGCGTGGCCCTCACCCCTCCCCACGTGGCTCGCCGGCTGCGGGCCGCCGTTGGCCTGCCGGCTCAGGACGGAGTGCTTGTCAGGGCGGTCGAGGAGAACAGTCCGGCCGCGGCTGCGGGGATGCTTCGCGGTGACCTCATCGTGTCTGCCGGCGGCGAGGACGTGGCCTCTTTCGACGCCCTCCTCTCGGCTGTCGACCGGATCGGACCCGGCGGAGCCCTACCCCTCCGGGTCATCCGTGGCACCGATGAGGTTGCTCTCGAGGTTCACTTCGAGCCGGCCTGAGACGCCGCGATCACGGCCACCGACGGGGACGCCGGCCCGGCGGTTCGGGCGCCCAACGCCAGCCACGCCTGTAGGGGGGCGTGGGCTAGTGGCTGGCGGGGAAGGACTCGAACCTTCAGCCTCCTGATCCAAAGTCAGGCGTTCTGCCATTGAACTACCCGCCACCGCGGGCCTTCCTGGAGAAGGGCGGCCACAAGCGTCGCGCAAAATGATGGCGCGTTACACCACGGCCGGGTTGATAGAAAAGAGCCATGTCCACCGATCCGACGCTGTCTGCGGTAGTGCTCGCAGCCGGTGAGGGGACCCGGATGCGATCAGAGCGTCCCAAGCCTCTGCACCGTCTTTGTGGCCGTCCGATGGTCGTGCACGTCCTCCACGCCCTGGCCGAGTTACCGCTCCAGCGGGCGGTCGTGGTCGTCGGCCACGGTGCGCCTCGTGTCACCAAGGTGGTCGGAGAGCAGCCACCCCCCGGTTTGCACCTCGATTTTGTGGAGCAGCGGGTGCAGCGGGGCACTGGCGATGCCGTGCTGGTGGCGCTGACCGCCTTTCCCGATGACGACATCGACGACGGTGACATCGTGGTGCTGCCCGGCGACACTCCGCTATTGCGACCTCCGACACTGGCCGCGCTGGTGCGCGCCCACCGCCGGGCAGAGGCGGCGGCGACCGTTCTGACCGCCGAGCTCGAAGACCCCTGGGGATACGGTCGTGTCGTCCGGGACAAAAACGATCGGGTGTCGCGCATCGTCGAGCAATCCGACGCAACCGAGGACGAGCTGGCTGTCAAGGAAGTCAACACATCCATTTACGTATTCCGTCGCTCCGTCCTGGCCCCCGCGCTGCGTCGCCTGACCCCCGACAACTCGCAGGGCGAGTATTACCTCACCGACACCATTGCGGTGTTGCACGACGCCGGCTACCCGGTGGTGTCGATGGTCGTCGACGATCCGATAGAGGCGGCGGGAGTGAACGACCGCCACCAGCTGTCTCTTGCCGAGGCCGAGCTGCGGGCTCGTATCAATGAGAGGTGGATGCGCCGCGGGGTCACCATGGTGGACCCGGAAGCTACGTACGTGGATACCACGGTCGAGTTGAATCCCGACGTGGTCCTCTACCCGGGCACCCACCTGCAGGGCCACACCGTCGTCGACTCCGGCGCCGAGTTGGGCCCGAACACTCAACTGGCGGACTGCAGAGTGGGTAGCAATGCTGTGGTGACGGCGACCATCGCCCGCAACGCCGAGATTGGGTCCGACGCCCAGGTCGGTCCCTGGTCTTACCTGCCGCCCGGATCGAAGATCGCCGCCGGGGAGGTCACCGGTCCGTGCTTCACTGGAGGGCATGACGACCGGGAGGAGTCATGACCTCTGACAGTCCAGCCGGGCGGTCTGGCCCGATGGAGCTCACGCCGACCCGAAAGCTGCACCTTCTCACCGGCCGGACCCATCCGGTGTTGGCCCACGAGATCTCCGCCAACCTGGGGGTGGAGCTGGGGGAGCCCAACCTGGTCGACTTTGCCAACGGCGAGGTTCGGCCCCGGTTCGCCGAATCGGTGCGAGGCGCGGACGTGTTCATCATCCAGTCCCACGGGCGCAGCCCCGGACGATCGGTGAACGACTCGCTGCTCGAGCAGTGGATCATGATCGACGCGGCCAAGAGGGCCTCGGCCAAGCGGATCACGGCCGTTTGTCCCTATTACGGCTACGCCCGCCAGGACCGGAAGTCGAAGGGCCGGGAGCCCATCACAGCCCGCCTGGTGTCCGACTTCTTTACCACGGCCGGCGCCGACCGCATCATGTCGGTGGACCTGCACTCCGGGCAGATCCAGGGTTTCTTCAACGGTCCTGTCGACCATCTCACTGCCGTTCCGTTGCTGACCGATTACCTGCGCGAGCACGCCCCTAGCGGCGACTTCGTGATGGTGGCCCCCGACACCGGCCGCACCAAAGTGGCCGAGCAGGCGGCTCGCCACGCCGGTGAGGAAGTGGACGTGGCGGCTGTCTACAAGCGCCGCCCCAAGGACGCTGTCAATCAGGTGCAGGCCCTGGACGTGATGGGCGATGTGGAAGGCCGCATGTGCGTCCTGATCGACGACATGATCGACACCGCCGGCACCATCTGCGCCGCGGCGGAGATATTGCTCGACAAGGGGGCTACCGAGGTCTGGGCGATGTGTACCCATCCCGTGCTCTCCGATCCGGCTACCGACCGGCTCAAGAACTCGCCGATCTCCCGGGTCGTCGTCACCGATACCCTTGCGCTCCCGCCTGAGAAGGAGATCGACAAGATAGAGGTCGTCTCGATCGCCAAAGTGATAGCCGATTGCATCGACGCCGTCTTCAGTGACGGCTCCGTCTCGCAGATATTCGGGGGGGAGAACCAGACCTGACCCCGGACGGCCTGACCCCGGACCGCCGGCGCCGCCCGCCCCAGGGCCCGGCCAACCGCTAGACTCGCTCGGTCCCCTCGTCATACAGGTCCCTGCAGGAGCGCGCGTAGATGGCTGAGTTCACCCTTATTGCTGAACCCGGGCGCGCCACCGGTTCGTCCGAGTCGCGCCGCCTCAGGGCCGCCGGCCGCATCCCGGCGGTCGTGTACGGCCATGGCATCGACGGCATATCGGTCTCGGTCGACGGACGGGAGCTGCGCCACGCCCTGTCCGGGGATGCCGGCTTGAACCAGCTGCTGTCGCTCCAGGTCGGATCCGACACCCACCTTGCCATGGCTCGCTCGCTTCAACGCCACCCGGTGCGTCACACCGTGCTGCACGTGGACTTCCAGATCGTGCGGCGCGACGAGGTGATTTCCGCCGAGGTGCCGGTTTTCCTCACTGGCGAGGCCAAGGCCGTCGAGCAGGAGAATGGGATCGTCGAACAGGTGCTCACCTCACTAACGGTGAACGCCACCCCCGACCGGATTCCCAGCAATATCGAGGTCGACATCAGCGCGCTCACCGTCGGGGAAGGCATCCGGGTGGGCGATTTGCGTCTGCCGGATGGCGTCACGACCGACGTGTCGCCGGACGACCCCGTAGTGATGGCGTCGGTCACGCGCGCCGCCGTGGAAGAGGCCGCCGAAGCCGAGGCGGCCGAGGGCGGGGAGGCCGCTCCCCCCGAGGGCGCGGCCCCGGCCGCCGAGGCCCCCTCCGCTCAAGTGGGCGAGACGGCCGGCTCCGAGGAGGGCTAGCTGCTCCGCCGGGCCCGGTCCGGCACCCCTTCCGATCTCCTTGCGGTCGGCCTCGGGAATCCCGGGGACGAATTTCCCGGTCGCGCCACAACGCCGGAGCCGACACGGTGGCTCTGCTCGCAGCACGTCACGGCGAGAGGCTCAAGCGCTCGAAGGACCACGCGCTGGTGGCAGAGGTTCGCATAGGCGAAAAGCGCCTGGCCCTGGCCGTCCCCCAGACCTACATGAACGATTCGGGCCGCGCCGTTGCGCCACTGGTGCGCCGGTTCGGTGTCGAGGATCTGACCCATCTGGTCGTCGTGCACGACGAGCTGGACTTGCCGTTGGGGGTAGTTCGGGTCAAAGCCGGCGGCGGCCTGGCAGGGCACAATGGTCTGCGGTCCATCAAAGCCCACGTGCACTCCGACGCCTTCAGCCGCGTACGGATCGGGATCGGGAAGCCGCCCGGGGGCAAGGAGAAGGGGGCTGACCACGTTCTGAACCCCCCGGGCCGGCGGGACCGCACCGAGCTGGACGTCAGCATCGAAGTGGCAGCCGACGCGGTCGAGTCCATTCTTTTCGATGGTGTGGCTGCGGCTCAGAACCGGTTCAATGGCTGAGGTGACCAACGCCGCCGCCTCGGGAGTTCTGGCTCCGCTGTTGCCGCTACTGCGCAGCGATCAGGCCTTCACGTCCCTGAGGGATCTGCGCAGCGTGGTCGTGGCCGTCCCGGAGCCGGCCCGGGCCTTCGCCATCGCCGGCCTGGCCGAGGCGGCGGGGCGGCACCCGACGGTTGTGGCGGTGCCGACCAACAGCGAGGCCGAGCGCCTCGCCCACGACCTGGCCGCCTACCTGGGGGCCGACCAGGTCGACGTGTGCCCGGCCTGGGAGACGCTGCCCTTCGAGCGGGTGAGCCCGAGTGTCGAGACCATGGGCCGGAGGCTGCGAACCATGTGGAGACTGACCAGCCCCGTCCGGGCCGGCGCCCGACCTTCCGGCGCCCCTTCACCGCCCCGTCAGCCGAAGGTGCTGGTGGCTCCGGTCCGGTCCCTGTTGCAGCGTCTCGGTCCTCACGTTGAGGACGCCAGCCCGGTGGTGGTCTCCAAGGGCGATCAGATCGATCCGGACGATCTGATCGCTCGCCTGGTAGCCATGGGGTACCGGCGCGAATACCAGGTCGAGCACCGCGGCGAGCTGTCGGTCCGGGGCTCCATCGTGGACGTCTTCGGGTCAACGGCCGACGTGCCGGTGCGGATCGACCTCTGGGGTGACGAGGTCGACCGGCTGAGCGAATTCTCGGTAGGCGATCAGCGCTCGACCGATGACGTCAAGACGGTGGAGCTGTTCGGCTGTCGCGAGCTGACCCCCACCGAGGAGGTCCGGGCCCGGGCTCGATCGCTCGTGGGCGAGGCGCCGTGGGGGCGGGCCCAATGGGAGCGCCTGGCCGAGGGCCTGGTCTTCGACGGCATGGAGTCCTGGCTGCCCTGGCTTACGGCCGAGGAGCACCTCCTGGTGGATCTGTTGCCGCCCGACTCGCTGGTGCTGCTGGTCGAGCCTCGCCGGATGCGCGACCGGGCCGCCGAGATCCTCGATGAGGAAGCCGCCCTGGCTGAGACGCTGGCCCAGACCTGGGGCGCCGGCGGCCAGGAATTCCCGCGGCTGCACCTGCAGTTCGATCGCCTCCTCGCTCACACCGACGCCGCCGCCTGGACGGTGACGGCGGCGCCGGAGAACCCCGGAACCGAGGTGGTGGCGGCCACCGGTTGGGACCCCGTGGTGGGTGACGGGGAGCGACTCATGGCCCAGATCCGCAGCCTGCAGGCGGACGGGTTCCGCACGGTGGTATGTGCCGAAGGTCGAGGCAGCTCGGCGCGGCTGGTCGAGCTGTTCCGGGACCACGGCCTGGCAGCCGTCACCCTGGATGGCGGGTCCGGTGAGATCGCGTCACCCGGGCTCCGGATAGTGGTGCAGCCCCTCGATCGCGGCTTCGTGTACCCGGCCTTGAAGTTGGCCGTGCTGGCCGAGTCGGATCTGACCGGGCGCCGCCGGGCTCACCGTCGCCCCCGGACTCGCGCCCGCAACGCTGAGACCTTTTTCGACGACATATCCGCCGGGACCTTCGTCGTCCACTACCAGCATGGCGTCGGGCGCTTCGGGGGGATGGTTCGCCGTTCGATCGGGGGGGTGGAGCGCGATTACCTGCTCCTGGAGTACAAGGGGGGCGACCGGCTGTACGTGCCGTCGGATCAGGTGGACCTGCTTCGGCCCTACCTCGGCGGCGACAGCCCGTCCCTGAACCGGCTGAACGGGAGCGAATGGCAGCGGACCAAGTCCCGCGTGCGTTCGGCCGTGCGGGAGATCGCCCAGGAGCTGGTCGTCCTGTACCAGAAACGCGTCCACTCCCCGGGCCACGCCTACCCGCCGGACACACCCTGGCAGGCGGAGATGGAGGAGTCCTTCCCTTACGTCGAGACACCGGACCAGATGAAGGCCATCGAAGAGGTGAAGGTGGACATGGAGGCCGCCTCCCCGATGGATCGTCTGGTCTGCGGGGACGTGGGGTTCGGTAAGACCGAGGTGGCCATAAGGGCCGCGTTCAAGGCGGTCCAGGACGGCAAGCAGGCCGCGGTACTGGTACCGACCACGCTCCTGGCATCGCAGCACTTTCAGACGTTCGGGGACCGCTTCGCCGGCTATCCGATCCGGGTCGAGATGCTTTCCAGGTTCCTGACGCCCGGTCAGGCCAAAGCTGTCAGCGACGGCCTGGGGGACGGATCGGTGGATGTGGTGATCGGCACCCACCGGCTGCTGTCGTCCGATGTCATATTCAAGAACCTCGGCCTGCTGGTCGTCGACGAGGAACAGCGCTTCGGTGTGAGCCACAAGGAAGCGATCAAGAAGCTGAGCGTCGACGTGGACGTGCTGACGCTGACGGCCACGCCGATTCCCAGGACCCTGGAGATGAGCCTGACCGGGATCCGGGACCTGACCTTGCTGCACACCCCACCTGCGGACCGGCAACCGATCCTCACCTACGTGGGCGAGTACGACGAGCGGGCGGTGGCAGAAGCGGTGCGCCGGGAGCTGCTCCGGGAAGGCCAGGTCTTCTACGTCCACAACCGGGTGGCGGACATCGAGAAAGTGGCGGCTGAGCTGCGGGCTCTGGTGCCGGAGGCCAGAGTGGCGGTCGCCCACGGGCAGATGGACGAGGGAGCCCTGGAAAAGGTGGTGCTGGAGTTCTGGGAGGGCCAGTACGACGTGCTCGTCTGCACGACCATCATCGAGTCCGGGATCGACATGCCGACGGTCAACACGCTCGTGGTGGACCGGGCCGACCGGTTGGGCCTGGGCCAGCTGCACCAGCTTCGAGGTCGGGTCGGCCGGGCCGGGCAACGGGCCTACGCCTATCTATTGTTCCCGCCCGACCAGGTCCTCTCGGAGGAGGCCTACGAGCGGCTGCGCACCATCGGTGAGCACACCGAGCTGGGCTCGGGCTTCAAGATCGCCATGCGGGACCTGGAGATCCGGGGGGCCGGGAACCTCCTTGGCGGCGACCAGTCCGGACACATGGCCGCGGTCGGCTACGACCTCTACGTGCAGATGATCCAGGAGGCGGTGGCGGAGCTTAAAGGCGAGGAGCTGAGAGCGCCGGCGGAGATCAAGCTGGACCTCCCACTGACCGCCAACCTGCCACCCGATTACGTCTCGAGGGAAGACCTGAGGCTGGAGGCCTACCGGCGCCTGGCCACCGTGACGGCCCACTCGGAAGTGGAGGACATCGAGTCGGAGTGGCTGGACCGTTATGGCCCGCTGCCCGAACCCGCCCGGGCCTTGCTGCGCATCGGCCATCTGCGCGCCGAGTGCGCCCGCCTCGGGATACGCGAGGTGGCTGTGGTCTCAGGCGGCGCCGGCCAGAGCACCGGTGGCTTCACGGCCCGGCTGTCCCCCCTCGAGCTCAAGGCCAGCCAGAAAGTGCGATTGGGGCGTCTGGCGCCGAAGGCCGTGTTCAAAGAGGACCTCGGGCAGCTGGTGATGCCGCTGCCGCGGGGCTCGGACCCCGCCGGCGACCTGGCCGCCTTGCTGGAGCAGCTGGCCCCCCCGGTAGCATCGGCGGCGCCGTGAAACCATCCCTCCGAATCCTTGGCGGCGTAGTGGCCCTCGCTGCGCTCCCGCTGGGCCTGACCGCCTGCGACACGTCGCCGTACGCCGCTCAGGCCAACTCCCAGGTCATCAAGGAAACGGTGCTCAACTCCGAGATCCGGGCCTGGGCGGGCAACCCCACGTATGTCTCTTCCTACGACTCCGCCAACTCGACCGGGAACGGTGGGTCAGGGACAAGCGTGGTGGGTGCCGCGGCGGGCACCTACAGCCTGCCGTGGGTGGCGATGATCCTGAGCGGCATGATCGAGGCGAGCATCATCCACCAGCACCTGAACGCCACCGGGAAACTGCCGGACCAGCAGATGGTGAACGCGTCCCGATCCGTGAACGAGACCAGCGGGCAGGAGTGGACGGAGTTCTCTCCCGCCTTTCGTGATGTGCTGACCGGGCGCCTGGCCGACGAGGCCGCCGCCAGCCAGGTAACGATTCCGGTCGCCAGCCTCCAGCAGGCCTATCAGCAGTACATCGAGTACTTCTTCGTCCAGATCTGCGTTCTCCAGTCCACCGCCACCACCAAGGCCGCGGCCCAGGCCATCAGCGCCAGCGGAGGTAGCAACGGCGCCCCGGTCTGCTACAACCAGGCCCAGCTGGAGGGCTACCCGGTGGCCTTCAAGAACGCGGTCATGCAGACGAAGGTGGGGAGCGTGTCCCAGCCGATCCAGGCCGGCTTCGGCTACCAGGTGGTGAAGGTGGTCAGCCGCCATGAGCAAGGGTTCAATCCGGGCGTTCAGCGGGTCCTGTCGCTCGTTCTGGCTAACAGCCAGGGCACGACCGACACCTCGCTCGCCAAACTGATCGGGAGCGCCCACGTCAAGGTCAACCCGGCCTACGGGACGTGGTCGCCCACCAGCGGCGTCAACCCGCCCCAAGTCTCGTCCTCGTGACGTCGCGAGCCTCTTTATCGTGACGCCCCGGGTCGTGGTCGTCGGTCTCGGGCCAGGCGATCCACGACTCGTCAGCGTGGCGGCTTCCGAGGCGATCGCATCGGTTGCGACGCACTTCGTGCGCACCACCCGGCACCCGAGCGTCGGGCTGGTGGCTCCGGCGACCTCCTTCGACGACCTCTATGAGTCGGCCCGGGAGATCAGCGCCGTGTACGACGGAGTGGTCGATGCACTTGTGAGCGCGGCCCGGTCCCATGGGACGGTCCTGTACGCCGTGCCCGGGTCGCCGCTGGTGGCGGAGCGCACGGTCGAGCTCCTGCGCGCCGACGAGCGGATTCAGGTCGACATCATCCCGGCCCTGTCCTTCCTGGATGTGGCCTGGGACCGGCTGGGTGTCGATCCGGTCCAGGCGGGCGTACGTCTGGTGGACGGGCACCGTTTCGCGGCGGAAGCCGCCGGTCACGCCGGCCCGTTCCTGGTGGCCCAGTGCGACAGCAGCTTCGTGCTCTCCGGCATGAAGCTGGCGGTCGAAGGCGGGCCGCCGGTCACCGTCCTGCAGCGCCTGGGCCTGCCCGATGAGGCGGTCTTCGAGGTGGCGTGGGATGAGCTCGACCGACAGGTTCGGCCCGATCACCTCACCTGTGTGTGGGTGCCGTCTCTGGCCGAGCCGGTGGCGTCTGAGCTGGTTCGTTTCGACGAGCTGGTGCACACGCTGCGGGCCCGCTGCCCGTGGGATCGCAAGCAGACCCATCGCAGTCTGACCCGCCACCTCATCGAGGAGACCTACGAGGTTCTCGAGGCCATCGACGAGCTGGACCACCCATCCGGCTACGCCCACCTGGAGGAGGAACTGGGGGACCTCTTGTTCCAGGTCGCCTTTCACGCCACCCTGGCCGCCGAGCAGGGACAGTTCACCTTCGCCGACGTGGCGCGGGGCATCCACGACAAGTTGGTCGAGCGCCATCCCCACGTGTTCGGGCCACCCGGCGAGCCGGTGCCGGACTGGGAACAGCTGAAGAAGGCTGAGAAAGGCCGCTCGAGCGTCATGGAGGGAGTTCCCGGGAACCTGCCCTCTCTGCTCTACGCCTTCAAGGTGCAGAGCAAGGCGGCTGCGGCCGGTTTCGATTGGAAAGACGCGGCCGGCGCGTGGGTCAAGATCTCCGAGGAGCTCGACGAGCTGCGAGAGGCCTGGGCGTCGGAGGCGGCGGCCGGTCCCGCCGTCAACGAGGAGTTGGGCGACGTGCTCTTCTCCGTGGTCAATGTGGCCCGTCATCTCGGAGTGGACCCCGAAGCCGCCCTACGGGAGTCGGCGGCGAAGTTCCGCCGTCGTTTCGACGCCATGGAGGCGCTGGGCGCGGCCCGCGGGGTGCCCGTCAGCGACGACCTCTGGGACGAGGTGAAGCGGAATAAGGACTGAGGCCCGTCCGGGCCCTGGCCCCGGTGCCACTGCTGGCGCCTCACGAGCGACTACCGTTTTCACACAACTCACAGGAGCAACACCAGCACCAGCGGACGGCGACGACCTTGAGCGACATCGAGCAGCTGATAGGCCGGGAGATACTGGACTCCAGAGGCAACCCCACCGTCGAGGTGGCGGTCTTGCTGGAGTCCGGTGCGACCGGCCGGGCGGCCGTGCCGTCCGGGGCGTCGACGGGGAGCCATGAGGCGGTTGAGTTGCGCGACGGTGGCAGCCGGTACCTGGGGAAGGGCGTGTTGCGGGCGGTCGAGCACGTGAATGGCGAGATCGCTGCCGCGGTGGAAGGGCTGGAGGGGCTCGATCAGCGAGCGGTTGACGCCGCGCTGGTCGATCTCGATGGGACGCCGAACAAGTCCCGCCTGGGAGCCAACGCCATACTCGGCGTGTCTCTGGCCGTGGCCCACGCCGCCTCGGAAGAGGCCGGCCTGCCTCTCTACCGTTACGTGGGAGGCACCGCGGCCCACCTTCTGCCGGTCCCGATGATGAACGTCCTCAACGGCGGCGTGCACGCCGACAACAACGTGGACATGCAGGAGTTCATGATCGTCCCCGTCGGCGCCGCGTCCTTCGCCGAAGCACTGCGGTGGGGGGCTGAGACCTACCACACCTTGAAAGCCATCCTCCATAGCCGGGGTCTCTCCACCTCGGTCGGGGATGAGGGCGGCTTCGCACCGAGCCTGCCCTCCAACGAGGAGGCGGTCAAGGTCCTCATCGAGGCGATAGAGCAGGCAGGTCGGGTCCCGGGCGGAGAGGTGGCCGTGGCTATCGATGCGGCGGCGTCGGAGTTCTACCGTGACGGCGTCTACCGCCTCGACGGCGAAGGCCGGTCGCTGGACAGCAGCGAACTGGTCGCCTACCTATCGGAGCTCGGCGCCCGATACCCCATCATCTCCATCGAGGACGGCATGGCCGAGGACGACTGGGACGGCTGGGCCGCCCTGACCGGAGAGATCGGTGACCGACTTCAGCTGGTCGGGGACGACATCTTCGTGACCAGCGAGGCCAGGCTGGAGCGTGGCATAGCGTCGGGCGTGGCGAACTCGATCCTGATCAAGGTCAATCAGATCGGAACCTTGACCGAAACCCTGGACACCGTTGCCCGGGCCTTTCGGTCGTCCTACACCTGTGTGATGAGCCACCGCTCGGGCGAGACGGAAGACACCACCATCGCTGACCTGGCCGTGGCGACCGGGTGCGGGCAGATCAAGACCGGGGCCCCGGCCCGGTCCGACAGAGTGGCCAAGTACAACCAGCTGCTTCGTATCGAAGGCGGCCTGGGTGACTCTGCCAGGTACCCCGGGCGAAAGGCGTTCCCCTCCCGATGAGACGAGCCGTTCGAGCCTTGCTGGTCGCCGTCGTCGTGGGCGGGATCGTGTTCCTCTTCGTTCTCCCCGGCCGGACTTGGCTGGAGCAGGGCCGGGCCATGTCGAAGGCCCAGAGCCAGGTTTCGGCTCTCTCTCAGGAGAACGAGACCCTCACCAAGCGCGCTGCGGATCTTCAGAGCACGGCCTACGTGGAGCAGCTCGCCCGGCAGGAGTACGGCTTGGTGATGCCGGGCGAGAAGGCTTACGGGATACTGGTTCCAGCCCCCACGACCACGACTACCCTGCCCGAAAAGCAGGCCGCCCACCGCTCCCAGCCTTAGATAAACGTCGCCTATCCTCAGCCGACGTGAGCATCCTTGGCAACCGTGTGCTGCGGCGGGAGGACCCTAAGTTCCTGACCACAGGCGGGATCTACGTCGACGACGTGGCTAGCGACGGGGCGCTGTGGGCGACGTATGTGCGCTCGACGGTGGCCCACGGGAAACTCATGGGACTGGACACCGAAGAGGCCCGAACCCGGCCCGGAGTCGTCGCCGTGTACACCGCTGCGGACATCGACGTTCCGCCCGTCCCGCTGGCGATGCCGATGCTGCCCGAAGCCATGGCTCGACCCATGCTGGCGACCGGGGTGGTCCGATTTGTCGGGGAACCGGTCGCCGTCATTCTCACCGAGGAGCGGTATCAGGGTGAGGACGCGGCCGAGTCGGTGCTCGTCGAGTACGACCCGATTCCCGCCGTTGTGGATCCGGAGGCGGCCCTGAACGGGGACACGTTGCTCTTCCCCGAACTCGAGACGAACGTCGCCGTCGACTTCCGGAAGCCGCTCGACGAGACCCTCTTCGACGGGTGCGAGGTCGTGGTGAGCCAGCGGGTAGGCAACCAGAGGGTGGCTCCCTGCCCCATGGAGGTTCGGTCCGGCCTGGCCAGTTGGGGCGAAGACGGGCGTCTCACGCAGTGGGCTTCGATACAGCACCCGCACGGGGTAAAGGCCGCTCTGTGCGACATCTACGGACTCGAGGAGGATCGCGTCCGGGTCATCGCGCCCGACGTCGGAGGCGGCTTCGGCGCCAAGATCGGCCTGTACCCGGAGGAGTACCTGCTCCCGTGGTTGGCGCGCCAGGCCGGCCGCCCGGTTCGTTGGACGGAGACCCGTTCTGAGAGCATGACGGCGCTGGGCCACGGCCGTGGACAGGTGCAGACGGTCACGGTGGGAGGCGGGCGCGACGGCCGGGTGCTGGCCTACCGGCTTCAGATCGTCCAGGACGGGGGCGCCTATCCGGCCATCGGGGCCGTGCTCCCTTTCCTCACCGGCATGATGGCGCCAGGCACCTACGACATAGCCAAGGTCGAGGCCTCCGCGGTCAGTGTCGTTACCAACACGACACCGACGGTCGCCTACCGGGGCGCCGGCCGCCCCGAAGCCGCCGCGGCTGTGGAGCGGGCCATGGATCTCTTCGCCGCCGAGATCGGGATGGACCCCGCCGAAGTCCGCCGGCGCAACCTCGTCGGCCGGGACGCTTTCCCGCATACGACGGTGACCGGGGCCACCTACGACGTCGGCGACTACGAAAGGGCCCTGGACCTGGCCCTCGAAGCATCGGGCTACGACCGCCTGCGCGCCGAACAAGCCCGCCGCCGCCAATCGGGCGACTCGCGCCAGCTCGGCATCGGGGTGTCCACCTACGTCGAGATCACAAATGGAGCCGGTGACACCGGTGAATTCGCCGCCGTCGAGGTGCTGCCGACCGGTCGAGCGCGGGTGTACACGGGCAGTTCGCCTCACGGACAGGGCCACGTCACGGCCTGGTCGATGATTGCGTCGGAACACCTCGGCATCCCTATAGAGGACATCGAGGTGGTGGCGAACGACACCGACCTGGTTCCCATCGGTGGGGGGACCTTCGGTTCGCGGTCGCTCCAGGCGGGCGGAGTGGCCGTTCACGAGGCGTCCGTTTCGCTGGTGGAGCAGGCCCGGCAGCTGGCGGCGGACATGCTCGAGGCCAGCGTCGCCGACGTGGTGCTGGACAAGGTGGGCGGCCGCTTCCACGTGGCCGGAACGCCCACCGTGGCCCGGTCATGGGCGGAGTTGGGCCAAGAAGCCGGGTCCGACGGCCGGCTGCGGGTCGAGCACCGGTCGAGCCCGCCGGCTCCCACCTTTCCCTTCGGCTCTCATGTCGCCGTCGTCGAAGTGGACGTCGAGACCGGAGGGGTCCGATTGCAGCGCCTGGTCGCCGTCGACGACGCCGGCACCATCCTGAACCCCTTGCTGGCGGAGGGCCAACGCCACGGGGGGCTGGCCCAAGGGGCGGCCCAGGCCTTGCTGGAAGAGGTCCGCTACGATCCGGACGGGAACCCGATCACCTCCAATCTCGCCGACTACGCCATGATCTCGGCCACCGAGTTGCCGAGCTTCGAATTGGTGGCCATGCAGACGCCGACACCCGTCAACGGGTTGGGAGCAAAGGGGATAGGGGAGTCGGGGACCATAGGATCAACTCCAGCAGTACAGAGTGCAGTCGTCGATGCCGTATCCCATCTCGGGGTGAGGCATCTGGACATGCCGGCCAGTCCCCAACGGATCTGGGCGGCACTCAATCGGTAGACCGCCCACAGGACACAAGGGGGAAGCGCATGAAGGTATCGATCCGGGTGAACGGCGATGCGCAGGAGCACGATGTCGAACCGCGGCTCCTGCTGGTGCACTACCTGCGAGACGTTGTCGGTCTTACCGGCACCAACATTGGCTGTGACACTTCATCGTGCGGCGCGTGCACGGTTCTGATGGGCGGCGAGTCCGTCAAGTCCTGCACCGTCCTGGCCGCCCAGGCCGACGGCGCCGACATAACCACGATCGAAGGGCTGGCAACGGGCGATCAGATGCACCCCGTGCAGGAAGCCTTCCGGGAGTACCACGCCCTTCAGTGCGGGTACTGCACGCCGGGCATGGTGATGGCCGCCGTCTCGCTGATCGAAGAGAACGGGGAGATGGACGAGGCCCAGGTTCGGGAAGGGCTCGAAGGCAACCTTTGCCGCTGCACCGGCTATCACAACATCGTGCAAGCCGTGCTGGCCGCCTCGCGAGAGCGAGCCGGAGCGTCGTCATGACCGCGGTCGAAACCCCGTCGGGCACCGGCTCGGGTGGGGTGGTCGGAACCCGCATGAAGCGGCGCGAGGACCCGGCCCTGCTGACCGGTGAATCCCGTTTCGTGGCCGACCTCCAGGTACCGGGGGCCCTCCACGTCGCCCTGGTGCGCAGCCCGGTCGCCCACGCCCGCATCGCGTCGATCGACCTGTCCCCCGCTCTCGCCATGCCCGGCGTGGTGGCGGCCTTCGCCGGTGGCGACCTGGAATCCGAGTGGGCCGGCCCTTTGCCGTGCGCATGGCCCGTCACCGAGGACATGAAGGCGCCCGCCCACCTGCCAGTCGCGGTGGGCAAGGTCTGCTACGTAGGAGACGCCGTCGCAGTCGTCCTGGCCCGGACGGAGTACGAAGCCCACGACGCCGCCGACGCCGTCGTCGTCGAGTACGACCCCCTCCCGGTAGCGGTCGACATGGAGGACGCCGCGTCCGATCGGGTCGTGATCCACGACGACCTGGGGACCAACAAGAGCTACACCTGGGAGCTGAACCCCGATCCCGACGCGGTGGAGAGGGCCTTCTCGTCGGCTGCCCACACGGTGTCGGCCCGCTTCGTGCAACAGCGGCTGCTCCCCTCGCCGATGGAGCCCCGCGGGGTCCTCGTGGTGCCGCAGCCCTTCGACGGCGAGTTCACGGTGTACTCGGCCACGCAGATACCGCACATCCTGAAGGTGATGCTGGCCCTAACTTGCGGCGTCTCCGAGGCCAAGCTGCGTGTGGTGGCTCCCTCTGTAGGCGGCGGGTTCGGCTGCAAGCTGAACGTCTACGCCGAGGAGGTCCTGGCCCTGGTTTTGGCCCGACGGCTGCGCCAGCCGGTGCGCTGGGTGGAGGAGCGCACCGAACATTCTCAGTCGACGGTGCAGGGGCGAGCCCAGATCCAGAACATCGACCTGGCGGCCGACGAGCAGGGCAAGGTCACGGCGGTGCGGGCCCGTCTGCTCGCCGACATGGGCGCCTACCTGCAGCTGTTAACTCCGGGTATCCCGCTGCTGGGCGCCTTCTTGTACGCCGGCCTGTACGACGTGGGGGCCTACTCGTTCTCCTGCACCTCGGTTTTTACCAATAAGACACCCACGGATGCGTACCGCGGCGCCGGCCGGCCGGAGGCGACCTACGCCATCGAGAGGGCCATGGACCTGCTCGCCCGCCAGGTGGGCGTGGACCCGGCTGAGATCCGCCGCCGCAACTTCATCTCCGCCGACAAGTTCCCGTACAACTCGCCGGCCGGGCTTGTCTACGACAGCGGCGAGTACCGGCGGGCCATGGACAAGTGCCTGGACCTGGCCGGCTACCCGGAGCTGCGAGCCGAGCAAGAGCGGCGGCGCCAGGCCGGTGATACCCGCCAGCTCGGCCTGGGGCTGTCTTCGTACTTCGAGATGTGCGGGCTGGCTCCGAGCCGGGTGCTGGCCTCGCTGAACTTCAGCGCCGGCGGTTGGGAGGCGGCCACCGTTCGTATCCTGCCCACGGCCAAGGTCCAGGTCGTGACGGGAACCTCCCCTCACGGCCAGGGCCATGAGACGGCCTGGTCGATGATCGTGGCCGACCGGCTGGGTGTCAGCCCTGACGACGTGGAGGTCCTCCACTCGGATACGGCTGTCGCACCGTACGGGCTCGACACCTACGGTTCGAGGTCGCTCGCCGTGGGGGGCACCGCCGTCTTCCTGGCGACCGACCGCGTGATCGACAAGGCCCGCCGCATCGCCGCCCACCAGATGGAGGCGGCGGAGGACGACGTCGACTTCGCAGGCGCCCAGTTCACGGTCCGCGGGTCACCCGACAAGGCCATGCCCCTGGCCGCAGTCGCCTTCGAGGCGTTCACGGCCCACAACCTCCCCGACGGCATGGAGCCCAATCTCGAAGCCTCCAGCCACTTCGATCCGGTGAACTTCACCTTCCCGTTCGGGACCCACCTGGCCGTGGTGGAGGTGGACACCGAGACCGGCGGGGTAAGGCTGGAGCGCTATGTGGCGGTCGATGACTGCGGCAACCAGATCAACCCGCTGATCGTCGAGGGCCAGCTACACGGCGGAATCGTGCAGGGCGCGGCCCAGGCCCTCTGGGAGGAGGCCGTCTACGACGACGAGGGCAACCTGTTGTCGGCCAGCCTCACCGACTACCTCGTTCCCTCTTCGGCAGAAGTGCCGAGCTTCGAGATGGCATCCACCGTGACCCCGAGTCCGTCGAATCCGATGGGGGTGAAGGGGATAGGCGAAGCGGGCACCATCGGGGCTACGCCCGCCATCATCAACGCCGTCGTCGACGCTCTGTCTCCCTACGGCATCGACGACATCCCAATGCCGGCCAGTCCCCAGCGGGTCTGGCAGGCCATCACGTCGGCCGGAGACCGGTCGCCCGAACGCCTGGAGGTACAGCAGTGATCCCTGCAGCATTCGAGTACCGCCGGGCTTCGAGCGTCGACGAGGCCGTCGGCATCCTGGCCGAGGAGGGTGACGACGCCAAACTGCTGGCGGGCGGTCACTCCCTGCTGCCGCTCATGAAGCTCCGGCTGGCCGCCCCCAGCCTGCTGGTCGACATCGGGCGGATCGGGGAGCTGAGCTACGTCCGTGAGAACGGCGACGGGGTCGAGATCGGCGCCCTGACCCGGCACCGGGACCTGGAGACGAGCGACGTCCTGGCCACCCACGTGCCCCTCCTGGCCCACGTGGCCGGCCAGGTGGGCGATCCGCAGGTTCGCCACCGCGGCACCATCGGCGGTTCCATATCCCACGGCGACCCGGCCTCCGACCTGCCCGCGGCCTGCCTGGCCCTCGGCGCCACGTTCAACGTCGTAGGCCCTGGCGGGGAGCGCCAGATCCCGGCCGAGAGCTTCTTCGAGGGGTTCCTGGAAACGGCGTTGCAGCCGGACGAGGTGCTGACCGGGATCAACGTGCCCAAGGCGACGGGAGCGGGCTGGTCGTTCCAGAAGTTCAACCGGCGGGCCCAGGACTGGGCCATCGTGGGGGTTGCCGCGGTCCGGGGGGACCGCCCCGGAGTGGCACTGGTCAACATGGGCGCCACCCCTCTCCGGGCCACCGCCGTCGAACAGGCTCTTGCCGGAGGCGCATCCGCTTCCGAGGCTGCCGCCCACGCCGCCGACGGGCTGGATCCCCCGGAGGATCTGAACGCCAGTGCCGAGTACCGCCGCCACCTGGCCCAGGTCCTGGTGCGCCGGGCTCTGGAGGAGGCCGGAGCGGCGTAATCGAGGCGCTGGGCCCTAACCTGGCGGGGTGAGCATTGCGAGCCGGACCGACCTGACCGTCGATGAAGTGGCGGCCGCCCTGGCCGGCCATGGCTACCTGGCCGGCGAAGGCTTGGCCACGTCCATCTTCCTGGCCCTGGCCCTGCATCGCCCGCTTCTGCTCGAAGGCGAGGCGGGCGTGGGCAAGACCGAGGTGGCGAAGGTGCTCTCGGCGTGGACCGGGGGTGAGCTGCTGCGGCTCCAGTGTTACGAGGGCATCGACGTGTCCCAGGCCGTCTACGAATGGGACTACGCCCGGCAGCTGCTCCACCTGCGGGCGGCCGAAGCGGCCGGACCGGCTGCAGCTGAAGACGAGGTCTACAGCGAGCGCTTCCTGGTACGCCGCCCGCTACTGATGGCGATAGACCATTCGGAGGGGCCGCCCCCGGTACTCCTCATCGACGAGGTCGACCGGGCCGACGACGAGTTCGAGGCCTTTCTGCTGGAGTTCCTGTCCGACTATGCCGTGAGCATCCCGGAGCTGAGGACCTTCCGCGCCCTCGAGCCGCCGCTCGTGATAATCACGTCCAACCGGACCCGCGACGTGCACGACGCCCTGAAGCGGCGCTGCCTGTACCACTGGGTCGAGCACCCCGACTTCGAGCGGGAAGTCGCCATCATCCAGATGCGGGCGCCTGAGGCCGTGCCGAGGCTGGCCAAGCAGGTGGCCGCTGCTGTCGAGACCCTCCGGGACCTGCACCTGTACAAGCCGCCGGGGGTGGCGGAATCCATCGATTGGACGGCGGCCCTGGCTGCCCTCGGTCGCACTGACATCGACGAGCGCACCGTCGACCTGACCCTCGGCACGGTCCTGAAATACCAGGAAGACCAGGCCCGGGTGAGGGCGGCCGGGATCGGGGAACTGGTCCGGGCCGCGCTGCTCAGGGCCGAGTGAACCCGTGACGGCAGCGCCGGAGACCCCGGTCACCGGGGCCGATCGCATCGTGGTGGGGTTCGTCCGGGCCCTGCGGTCGGCGGGCGTCGCGGTACCGGTGGGATCTGCCGTCCTCTTCGCCCAGGGACTGGCCCTCGTGGGTCTCGACGGCCGTGACCGGGTCTACTGGACCGGCCGAGCCACCCTGGTGCACCGATCGGAGGATCTCCCCGCCTACGACCGGGTGTTCGCTTCCTACTGGCTCGACCAGGCCGTGTCCCGTGCCCTGGTCGAGTCGCCGCCGCCGTCGGTGACCCTTCTCATCGACGACGAGGATGGGCCTGAATCCGACGATTCGCAGGAGCAGTCGCCAGACTCGGATGTCCAGGCCTTGCGCTACTCGTCGGTCGAGGTGCTGGCCCAGCGCGACATGTCGGCCCTCACCCCCGCCGAGTGGGCCGAAGCCGAGAGGCTCATCTCATCCCTGCGGATCGCCAGCGAGGTGCGGCCGTCGCGCCGCACCCGGCCGGTGAAACGCCAGACGCGCGGTCACCCGGACCTGCGAGGGACGGTGAGGCGCAGCCTCCCGAGCGGCGGGGTACCGCTGAGGCGTTCGTGGCGCGCCCCGGTCGACCAGGCCCGCCGCATGGTGTTCCTGCTCGACGTGTCCGGCAGCATGGAGCCATACGCCCGGGGCCTGGCCCGCTTCGCCCACGCCGCCGTGTCCGCGAGACGTGCCGGGCGAGTCGAGATTTTCACGGTGGGCACCAGGCTGACCCGAATAACACGGGAGATGGCCCGGAGGGATCCGGACGCCGCCCTGTCCAGCGCGTCGGCCGTGGTCGCCGACTGGTCCGGCGGGACCCGGATCGGGGCCAGCATCCAGGCCTTCAACGATCAATGGGGAGTGCGGGGAATGGCCCGGGGGGCCGTGGTCGTCATTTGCTCGGATGGATGGGATCGTGGCGATCCCGCTCTGGTGGCGTCGGAGATGGCCCGGCTCTCGCTCGTGGCTTGGCGGGTGGTATGGGTCAACCCCCTCAAGGCCACCGACGGATACGCACCGCTGGCCCGTGGGATGGCCGCCGCCCTCCCCTTTGTTGACCAGTTCGTGGAAGGCCATTCCGTATCATCACTCGAACGCCTGGCCGCAGTCATCGCCGGTCCGGCGAGAAGGGAAGTCGTGAGATGAAAGAAGTCCTGGCCGACATCGAGCGGTGGCAGGGCGAGGGAAAGCGCGTAGCCCTGGCCCGGGTGGTGGCCCTGGAAGGGTCGGGGCCCAGGCTGCCGGGCGCCACCATGGCTGTCTCCGAGGCCGGTGAGGTGGCCGGCTCGGTTTCCGGGGGGTGTGTGGAGGGCGCGGTCGTCACCGAGGCGCTCGACGTGCTCTCCGGTAGCGGCCCGAAGCTGTGCACCTTCGGCTACTCCGACGACGAGGCCTTCGCGGTAGGCCTGACGTGCGGCGGGACCATCCGGGTGTTCGTGGAGCCGCTCGACTGGTGAGCGAGATCTTCGAGGCGCTGAAGGCGGCCATTCGGGCCGAGCAGCCCGCGGCTCTGGCCGAGATCGTCGAGGGGCCCCCGTCGATGCTGGGGTCGAAGATGCTCGTGCTTCCCGGGCCGCCGGAGGAGGTGTTGGGCAGCTTCGGCGATCCCGACCTGGACCGGGTGGTGCGGCGCGACGTTTTGGGCGAGCTGGCCGCCGGGCTGACCGCCACCCGGCATTATGGGCTGCACGGCGAGGCACGCGAGAGGGATGTGTCGATCTTCATCGAGTCCTTCGCTCCGCCCCCGCGGATGCTCATATTCGGCGCCGTGGACTTCACCGCGGCCCTGGCCAAGGTGGGCAAGATCCTGGGCTACCGGGTCACGGTATGCGACGCCCGGCCGGTGTTCGCAACCAGAGCTCGCTTCCCCATGGCCGATGAGGTGGTGGTGTCCTGGCCGGACAAGTACCTGGCCGAAGTGGGATCCGACCTGGGTCCGCGCGACGCCGTGTGCGTACTCACCCACGATCCGAAGTTCGACGTTCCCGCCCTGGTCGGCGCGCTGGCGACTGGCGTCGGCTACCTGGGGGCGATGGGGTCGCGCCGTACCACCGAGGACCGAGAGAGGCGCCTGCGGGAAGCCGGCGTGGATAGCGCCGGCCTGCGAAGGATCATGGCCCCGATCGGCATCGACATCGGGGCCCGCACGCCGGAGGAGACCGCGGTGGCCGTCTGCGCCGAGATCATCTCGTTGCGCACCGGACGCGAGACCGCGTCGCTCCGGGATCGGGAAGGTCCGATACACCGGGATCTCGCGGTATCGAGGGAAGTCTCCTGACCGGTACGGCGGCCGTCCTGCTGGCCGCGGGAGGCGGCAGCCGCTTCGAACCCGGGCTCGACGGGACTCATAAGCTGCTCGCCTCCTGGAGGGGGCGGCCTCTCGTCTGGTGGGCGGTGTCCAGCGCGGCGGGCGCCGGCTTGGACCGGACCTGGGTCGTAGCAGGAGCTGCTGACCTGTCGGCTGTCCTGCCGCCCGGCGTTGATATCCTGCCGAACCCCCGTTGGGCGGAAGGCCAGGCCACGTCGCTTCAGGTCGCGGTCTCCAGAGCCCGCCATGAGGAGCTTGATGCCATCGTCGTGGGTCTGGCCGATCAGCCCCTCGTGCCGTCGGAAGCGTGGCGGGCCGTCGCCGGCGCGGCGGCTCCTATCGCGGTCGCGACCTACGACGGAGAGCGGCGGAACCCGGTCCGGCTCTCGGCGGAGGTCTGGGACCTGCTGCCGTTGGACGGGGACCAGGGTGCGAGGTCATTGGTCAGAGGCCGCCCAGACCTCGTGCGCGAGGTACCGTGCCAGGGAGATCCGGCCGATATAGACACTAGAGAGGACTTGCTGACATGGAGCTGACGAACGACTTCCGGGTGGACGTTCCTGTTCCCGAGGCGTGGAAAGTCCTCACTGACGTGGAGCGGATCGCGCCGATGCTGCCCGGAGCTCAGCTTCAGGAGGTCGAAGGAGACGAGTACCGGGGCATCGTCAAGGTGAAGGTGGGACCGATCACCGCCCAGTACAAGGGGGCGGCCACTTTCGTCGAGCGGGACGAGGAAGCGGGCCGGGTGGTCTTGAAGGCATCGGGCCGGGACACCCGTGGTCAGGGCAATGCCACCGCTCTGATCACCGCCACCATGAGCCCGGAGGACGGTGGGGGCACCAGGGTATCGGTGGTAACCGATCTGACCGTGACCGGAAAGGTGGCCCAGTTCGGCCGCGGCGTCATGGCCGAGGTGAGCGCCAAGCTCATGGGCCAGTTCGTCGACGCCCTGGAAGCCGACATCAGGTCCTCAGGTAATCCGTCGGGATCCGAGGGGCCGGGAGAGGCCCCCTCCTCGGGAAACGGGGCCGGTGGGTCCAACCCTCAGGCCGGCAGGAACAACGCCGACGCCGTCGGGACCGAGGGGGCGGAGAAAGCCGAGGCGTCTGGGCCCCGGCGCATCGATTCCCCGGAAGCACAACCGGTGGATCTGGTGGCCGTGGCCGGTCCCTCGACGGCCAAGCGCCTCCTGCCCGTGGTCGGGGCCCTGGTGCTCATCCTCATCCTGCTGGCACGTCGGCGCGGCCACGGCGCGGCCCCGTCCGCACCGCAGGCTTGATCTGACGGCCGACGGGCACTCCGACCTTGACCGGGTAGCGGAGCTGCTGGGCCGCGTCCCGAGAGGCGAGTTCGTCGTGGTGGTTCGGGACGGCGCCGGAGACCCAGTTGTCATCCGAAACGGCCCCCTGCTCGACGACGGGACCCCGATGCCCACCCGTTATTGGTTGGTGGGCAAGGAGGCCAGGCTCGCCGTCGATCGACTCGAGGCGTCCGGCGGCGTTCGGGCGGCCGAGGCGGCGGTAGATCCGGGCGAGCTTCGGGTCGCCCACGAGACCTACGCGGCCGAGCGCGAGGCGG
Source organism: uncultured Acidimicrobiaceae bacterium (assembly GCA_963851245.1). Lineage (GTDB taxonomy): Bacteria > Actinomycetota > Acidimicrobiia > Acidimicrobiales > Palsa-688 > CAWKOH01. The sequence goes on from CAWKOH010000004.1 coordinate 544,841, forward strand.
CCCTGCCCTCCGGGTGGACCGGCCCTCGCCCGACGGGGGGCGTGGGCGGTACCCGCAGGGGCGTCAAGTGCCTGCACGCCCACTACGCCTGGTATCTGGCCGGGGGCCAGGACCCCGTGGGGCGCTGGGTGGCGCAAGAGCTGACCCCCTTCGCGGCCATCGATTGCGGAACCAACTCGACCCGCCTGCTCATTGCTCATCCCGGTGGTGTAACCGTGGAGCGCCTCAAGCGGATCACCCGGCTGGGAGCCGGGGTGGACCGAACCGGACGGTTGGCAGCCGACGCTGTTCGTCGCACCGTCACGGTGCTGGAGGAATACCGCCGGGCCATGGACCGTCACGGGGTGGCGAAGGTGCGCATGACGGCAACCTCGGCGGCGCGGGATGCCGAGAACCGCGATGAGTTCTTCGCCGCCGCCGAGGAAGTCATCGGCATCCAGCCCGAGCTGCTGTCCGGAGTGGAGGAGGGCCGCCTGTCGTTCGTGGGAGCCACCTCTGAGCTCGACCCGAGGAGCGGGCCCTGGCTGGTTGTCGACATCGGCGGAGGTTCGACCGAGCTGGTTGCCGGGCCGGGAGCAGGCGGCGGTCCTCCCCTGGCGGTGGCGTCGCTGGACGTCGGTTGCGTTCGCCTCACCGAGCGGTTCCTCGCTTCGGACCCGCCCTCCGGCGCCGAGCTTCAGGCCGCCCGACAGTTCGTCGCCACCCTCGTCGCCGAGGCCGTGCGGCAGGAACCCCGGTTGGCACAGGGCCGTACCCTCGTCGGTCTGGCCGGCACCGTCGCCTGCCTGGCTGCCACCGATCAGGGACTCCAGGAGTACGACCGGGATCGCGTCCACCACTACGTGCTGACCCTGGATCGGGTCGAACAGATGCTCCGCCGGCTGGCGGGCCTGACCTCCGCAGAGCGTCGCCTGGTGCCGGGCGTGGAGCCGGCCCGGGCGGACGTGATCGTGGGCGGCAGCATCGTGCTGGACGAGATCATGCGCCACTTCCACTTCGGCGAATGCCTGACATCGGAGGCCGACATCCTCGACGGCCTGGTGCTGAGCCTGGCGTCTGCCCGCACTGGAAGCCCCTGATGGCAGACCGGCCCAACGTCGGCGTCCCCGCGAGGCGTCTACCATCTCGGCCATGGTGATAAGCGACCGAGTCCTGATGGGTCCCGGCCCGTGCAATCCCTACCCGGAGGCGACGGCCGGGTTGAACCGGCCCATGCTCGGCCACCTCGACCCCGAGTTCATCGGGATCCTGGACGAGACGTGCGACCGCCTGAGGACCCTGTGGGGGACCGACAACGCCGTCACCCTGCCGGTGTCGGGCACGGGCTCGGCGGGGATGGAAGCGGCGTTCGTGAATACTGTGGGACCCGGCGACGCCGTTGTGGTCGGCGTAAACGGGATGTTCGGCGAGCGGATGTGCGACGTGGCCGCTCGCTGCGGGGCCGAGGTCATTCGGGTCGCCGGGGAATGGGGCCAGCCCCTCGATCCGGCCTCCCTCCTGGATGCGCACCCGGCGCCGAAGGTCATCGCGCTCGTGCACGCCGAGACCAGCACCGGCGTGCGCAACGACGTGGCCGCGGTGGCGGCGGGGAAAGGCGACGCCCTGCTATTGGCCGACTGCGTCACCTCTCTCGGTGGGATACCGGTTTCGATCGACGAATGGGGTGTGGACATCGCCTACAGCGGGACGCAGAAGTGCCTTGGCGTCTCGCCCGGCCTGGCGCCGTTCACCATCGGGGCCCGGGCATGGGAGCGGCGTATAGCCAAGCCCCAGAGCTGGTATCTGGACCTGGGCATGATCGGCGACTACACCTCCGGGGCGACCCGCAAGTACCACCACACCGCCCCGATCGCCATGATCAACTCGCTCCACGCCGCCCTCGGGGCGTTACTGAGCGAGGGACTGGCCGCGGCTTGGGCCCGCCACGCCGAATGCGGGAAGTCGCTCCAAGACGGGCTCGAGAAGATGGGCCTGCAGCTGTGGGTGCCGGAGGGCCACCGCCTCCCGCAGCTGACCACGGTTGTGGTTCCCGACGGGGTTGACGACGCCGCCGTCAGACGGTTGCTCCTACAGCGCTACGGGATCGAGATAGGCGGCGGCGTGGGTCCGTGGGCCGGCAAGATCTGGCGTATCGGCTGCATGGGGCACACGGCCCGGCCTCGCAACGTGCCCCTGCTTCTGGCCGCTTTGGGCGAGTTGCTGGGGCGGTGAGCTGGAGCAACCCCACCCGAGCGAACGGTCTTTCGCTTACGGGCAGGAGGGTTCTGCTGCGACCGTTGGTCGTGTCCGACTTCGAGGCCTGGCGTGAGGTCAGGATCAGGTCGCGGGACTGGCTGCTCAAGTGGGAGCCGCGCCCGATGCCCGGCCAGCCCGACGCCACCGAAGACCGGCGGATATTCGCGGCCCGCTGCGGAGCGCGGCGAGCGAGAGCGGCAACTCGGCTCCGGCTACGGCTTCGGCATCTTCGTGGGCCCGGAACGAAGCCGCTTCGCCGGGGAGATCAACCTGTCGTCGGTCCAGCGGGGCCCGTACCAGAACGCCTACGTCGGGTACTGGATCGACGAGGCAGCAGCCGGCCACTCCTATGTCCCAGAGGCCTTCGTGGTGCTGTGCCGGTTCGCGTTCGAGGAACTGGCCCTGCATCGCCTGCAGGCGTCTATCATCCCTCGCAACGGCCCCAGCCACCGGGTGGCGGAGAAGCTGGGGCTGCGCGACGAGGGAATCGCCGTGCGGTACCTGGAGATCAACGGGCGGTGGGAGGACCACGTCCGCTACGCCATCACCTCCGAGGAGTGGGCAGATCGGCGCGAGGACTATCTCCGGGACTGGATCCTCCCGGAGGGAGGTCCGTGAAGCTACGAACAGAACGGTAAAAGGAGATGTCGGCGGCGCTAGCGCTCCGGAACGATCGCCGGAGAGTGGCGGAAGAAGGCTTCGACGTCGCCCTGGTAGCGGTACGTCGGCGTCGGTCTCGCCGACCACCCGGCGCAGCCGCTGGGCTTCGACGAAGTGCCGCACCGCCCCGGCTGTGGTGTACCGGTAGGAGAACCCGGCTGCCTTCAGCTTGCGGTTGTCTACTCCTCGGCCGAAGCGAAGGAGGTCGAGGTCCTCGCGGGGCAGGTTGAGGACGCCTAGCCGGCTCAGTGCCGCCGCCGCCAACCCGGTGGCGACGGGGCTCAGGAGCAGGGGTGGATGGCCGGCGATGGCGCGGATCTCGGACCAGGGGAGCCGGCCGTCACCGGCGACGTTGTAGACCCCTTCGAGCTGCCGTGGTCACGGCGAACTCGATGGCCCGGACCACGTCGTTCTGCTCGACGAACTGCAGCTGGGGATCGAAGCCCGCGATGGTCGGCGTCAGCGGCAAGGAGAGGGCCCTCGAAAACTGGGTGACCAGGTCCTCGCCGAGCACGTTGGCGCAGCGCAGGACGGCGACTTTGATGTGCGGGTACTCCTCGGCGAACGACCGCAGGTAGCCCTCCACCTCCACAAGGGAGCGCTCGACGCTGGGTCCGGGCCGGGCTGCTGCGCCGAGATTCCTCCCGGAACCAGGTCGGGTCCCGCCGGCCGGCACCGTAGACCAGCGTCGACGACTTGACCACCAGGGACGTCACCCGGCTGTCCTCGGCGCCCAGCGGCGGCGAGCAGGTTCATGGTCCCGATGACGTTCTTCTCGTGCAGCCGCCGGTCCGGTCACGAGGGCCGAGTCGACCACCAGCCCGGCGTGTACCACGGTGTCGACCTGGGTGGCCCGCACCAGCCGGGCCAGGATCGAGTAGCTGTCGTCGGTCCGCACGAACTCGGTGCGCTCGAGCGCCACCACCGGGTCGGCGGTGTCCATGCCGACGATGACGTCGACCGACGGGTCCTCGCTCGAACAGCCGGGCCAGGCGACCGCCCCAGAAGGAGGCCAGGCCGGTGATCAGGATCCGCCTGCCCACCGCCGGCTAGCCCCGCCAAACGCTGCGCCGCTGGCGCAGCATGTCGTACAGGTTGGTCTGCATGCGCTGGCGGATGGACTCGGCCTCCTCGAAGACCCGGCTGCGCGGGTAGCGCTCCTGGTCGGGCGCCACGTCGAAGGTGACGGGGTCGAGGACCCGAAGCTTGAACTTGGCCGGGAAGTAGGCGACGAGACCCGAGTGGGCCGAGCAGGAGCATGTTGGCGGTGAGCGGGACGTAGGGCAAGCCCGATGAGCCTGCCCAGCCGAGTGGACTTGGCCATCGATCGGCATGGCCTCCTCGCTGCCGACCACGATGATCGGGACCACCGGAACCCCGGCGCGCATGGCGATCTCGACGAAGCCGCCCCGGCCGAACCGGCGGAGCCGGTAGCGCTCCGAGAACAGCTTCCCGGTGCCCTTGGTGCCCTCGGGGAACACCAGCACCAGCTGCTGCTGGTCCCGTAGCAGGCGGTAGGCGTTGTCGGGGTGGGCCGCCACCCCGCCACCGCGCGACCAGGCCGTCCCGATGACAGGCAGCGAGCGGAACAGGTAGTCGGCCAGGCCGTACACCGGGCGGCCGAAGCTCTTCCTCGATGCCGTGCATGATCACGGGCGCGTCGGCGGGGATGGCGCCGGCGTGGTTGGCCACCAGCAGGGCCCCGCCTGTCGCCGGGATCTTCTCCAGCCCCTCCCACTCGCCCGGAACCAGTGCCGGTAGATCGGGTCCGTAGAGGCGCCTGATGAGGCCCTGGTCCGCTCGGAACGGCCCCACTCGTCGACGTCCTCGAGCGCGGCTCTTCCGGCGGGCTCGGCGCCGGCTGGCGAAGCGGCAGCAGCGCCCCGATGTCGTGGGTCGATCTCCGACCCGGCCGGTCGGCATGCGACTGGGATGCTACTCGCGGCATCCAGCCGGCGCGACCCTGCGGCGCGTAGCGGTAGAGGACCCGTCCGGCCAACCCGGCCCGCGGTGACGGGCCCGAAATGGCGGCTGTCCGTGCTGGCCCCTCATTGTCCCCCCGCACCTCCACCGTGGACCGGCTCAGGGCCTGGACCCGCTTGATCATCAAACGTTCCCCGTTGCGGGGATCGGGCAACCCGACCACTTGCCCGGGCCTCAAGCGCCCGGTTCGGCCGAGCAGGAGCCGGTCCCCCGGCTCGAACTTGGGCAGCATGCTCTCGCCCGTCACTACCACCCGCCGAAGGCCGAGCCGCCGAAATCCCAGCCCGAGCAACAGGGCCGCCAGGACGCCGCAACCGCCGGGCTGGCCTCCAGGTCGGCGGCCGTCTCTGGGTAGGGTGAGGGCGTTCACGAACCATGACCAAGGAGCCCCTATGACGATTGTTTCTCGACCTGTTCAGCATCGGCGACCTTTTGAGGGAGCCGAGGAGCATCCACGCCCACTGCGATCTGCCTTGCGGGGTCTACGACCCGGCCCAGGCCCGCATCGAGGCGGAGTCGGTGAAGGGGTGCATGGAGAAGTTCAACGAGTCGGACGACAACGTGTTCAAGACCCGGGCGGTGATCATCAAGGAGCAGCGCGCCGAGCTGGTCAAGCACCATCTCTGGGTGCTGTGGACCGACTACTTCACGGCCCGAGCATCTCGAGGCTCACCCCCAGCTTCACGAGCTGTTCTGGAAGGCCACCAAGACCGCCGGTGAGGCCAAGAAGACGCAACGACGTGGCGGTGGCCGACAACCTCCTGGCTCAGATCGCCGAGATCGACAAGATCTTCTGGGAGACCAAGAAGTAGCCCTTCTGGAAGGCAGGGCTTGGTCGTTTACAAACGCGGGTGAGGGCTCAGCCCCTCCCACGACTTCCTGGACCTCGATCAGGGTTCGATCGTGGCTGTGAAGTTGCCGCCGCACGAGATCGGTGACACGGTTGCGACAGTCGTGCCGGTTGACGAGCTGTTAGTGGACCAGTACGCGGAGTAGAGAATCGTGAACCGGGCCAATGGCGTGTGGTCGACCACGGAACTCTGGAAAACGTAGGGGTGCGCCGGAACCGGCCCCGCCAGTGTCGGGGCCGGAGTGCCGTAGTTTGCCCCCTCCCGGCCCGAATCAGTTACTCGCTACCAGCTAGTCGGACCATAACTACCGGCGGCTACCAGGTCAAGGGATTCGGACCAATCGCCAACATCACCTTCGGCGCCGGCAGTTCAGCGGACGTTGAGTAGGCCGAAGCCGGATCGAGGCTGTACCTGGTCGGTCTTTGGGGCTTGGCAGGGGGGCCTGACGGTGGGCGCGGAGGGATTCGAACCCTCATGCCGTGAGGCCGCAGGGTTTAAGCCCGCTGTGTCTGCCATTCCACCACGCGCCCATGTTCGCAGTCTGGCACGCCCAACAACCCGTCTTTAGGAGGCGCTATGAGCGCGCCGTTGGTTAGCCTCTAGGGGTGCTGGCGGTGCTCTGCGCCCTGGTGAGTTCACTGCTGTACGCCTTCGCGTCGGTTCTGCAGCAGCGCGGGGCGGCCGCCCAGCCCGAGGACCAGTCCCTGCGTCTAGGCCTGTTGGCCCGCCTCATCCGGGATCCTTGGTGGGTCCTCGGCCTTGGGTGTGACGTCGCCGGCTACATCCTCCAGTTCGTGGCCCTCGGCCACGGCCCCCTGGTCCTGGTCCAGCCACTGCTGGTCTGCGGGCTTCTGTTCGCCCTTCCGATCGGGGCGGCGATGGCCGGTAGAAAGTTGCTGCCGTCGGACTGGGTGGCTGCCGGCATGGTCTGCGCCGGGCTGGCGGCCTTCCTGATCGTCGCCAACCCGTCTTCGGGCACCAACGATGTCAGCAGCGCGGTCTGGGTCCTGCTCCTGACGACCTGCGCCGCCACCGCTCTGTTGCTCGTCCTCATGAGCAGGAACAGCGGGCCCCGTCTCCGGGTCATTCTGCTTTCGGGCGGCGCCGGCGTCCTCTATGGCGCCGGGGCGGCTCTGACCAAGACCAGTTCCCATCTGCTCGACGAGGGCTGGCTGCGTCTTTTCCTTCACTGGCAGCCCTACCTGCTGGCGGTCTTCGGTATAGCGGGGATGCTTCTCGCCCAGAGCGCCTTCCAGGCCGGTTGCGCTCGACGTGTCACTGCCGACCATGCCGGTCGCGGATCCCATCGTCAGCATCGTGATCGGTGCCATCGCATTCGGCGAGAGCCTGGCCTCGGGTCCGTCGTCGATCGCGGTCGAGGTGGTGGCCCTGATTGTGATGGCGGCCGGTGTCGTGGCCCTGGCCCGCGTACGGCGCCGGACGGTGACCCACCCTCCAACGGTGACCACCTAGCCAGGTGCCTCGGGCCGGGTCGAAGCGCCCGATCGGCACCGGGCCTTATACAGTCGAGTCATCAATGCGTGTGTCAGATGCAGAGAGACAGAGGGTGATCGATGAACTGCGCCGGCACTGCGGGGCCGGTCGAATCGACATGGACGAGTACTCGGCTTCGACTCGAACGGGCCTTGACGGCGACGACCCTGGCGGAGTTGGACGAGCTGCTCGCCGACCTGCCCATCGTGCGGATCGCCGATCCCGCCGGGATGAGGCCCTCGGCGGGCTCATCCCCTTCGGAGGGTCCCCGACGCTGGCCAGCAATGGATCGTGCGGGGACCGACTCCTCCGACGACGGCAACTACGCCGCCAAAGGAAGGGCGCTGTCGAAGCGCCTGGGGACCACCGCGTGGTCGTGGCTGACAGTGGTCATGGTTCTGGCTGCCGTGGTGCTGGCACTGGCGGCTTCCTGGGCGTGGGCCCGGTCTTGCTGGTCGGGTGGTTCATCGGGCTGCTTCAGTCGCCGGCTGGGCGGCCTCCGGGGCGGCGGTCCGGCCAGCGCCGAGCAACGCGGCAGGGCCGAATCCGAGCCGGTAGCCGGTGGTGAGAACGATCTTCCCGAACTTGTGGCCGGCGGCGAAGTGGGCGTAAGCCGCGGGGGCGTCTCGAGAGCGAAGGTGGAGTCGACTGGCACGGTGAGCCGGCCGGCTCTCGAACAGCGGGAGCACGTGGGCCTCCACCAGACGGGCCGCCGCCGCCTTTCCCTCCAGACGGACGGGCCCGGAGTGTGGAGCCATGGATGCGGGCCCGCCTGGCCATCAGGGCGCTGAGGTTGATCTCACCGACCGCTCCCGCCCCGATACCGATGACACTGATCCGTCCGCCGGTGGCCAGGGAGTTGAGGTTGGCGCTCCAGGTTAGGGGCCCCGACGAGCTCGAGGATGACGTCGAAGGGACCCGCTTGCTCCAGGTCTCGCCGGGTCGATTACCTCGGCGCCCAGGTGCGGCCACCTGGTCCCGCCGCTCGGGAGCCGAACGGTGGCCGTCACCGCGGCGCCGGTCGACACGCCCGAGCTGGACAGCGGCGGTGCCCACGCCTCCTGCTGCGCCGCTCACACGCAGAGCGCTCACCGGGTCGCAGGCCGGCCTGGGTGAAAAGGGCGTCGTGGGCGGTGGTAAACGCCTCGGGCAGACCGCCGGCCTTCGGCCCAACCGAGCTCGTGCGGCACGGCATGGCCTCGCGCTCGTGGACCACCGCCAGTCTCGGCCTGGCCGCCGCCACCCACCACTGCCATGACCGGATCGCCGGCGCAGAAGCGGGTCGCGCCCGGCCCGGTGCGCCACCACCTCGCCCGCCATCTCCAGTCCCGGGATGTCGGGCGGCGACCCGGGGGCGCCGGGTAGAGGCCCCGCGCCTGCATCAGGTCGGCGCTGTTGAGCCCGGCGGCGCGACCCGGACCAGGATCTGGCCGGGGCCCGGTTCGGGATCGGGGTGATCGGCGCAGCTCGAGCGGCCTCGCCAGAGACAGAGACCGCCCTCATCTGCTCCTCCCTTTCTGCAGCCATTCGCCATCGTGGGCCAGCGCGGACAGCAGGGCGATGGTGCGGTCCCTCTCTTCGCTCGAGCCGAACACGGGCAGGCTCAGTTCGGTGGCGCCCAGTGCGCCCAGGCGCCGAAGCTCCGCCGCCACCTGATCTTCGTCGCCGACGACAGCCACGTCGGCGGGGCCGCCCGCCCCCTCCCTGTCGAGCATGGCCCGGTAGGACGGAAGGTTGTTGTAGAACCCGAATGACCCGGCCGCTTTCTCTCTGGCAGCGTCGGCGTCGGCTGTCACACAGACCGGCAGGCCCGACCACGATCTCGCGGCGCCGGACGCCCGGCGGCCTCGGCCGCTTTGGTGATGGTGGGACGATGTGGTCGGCGAGGGTCTTGGGCCCGACCATCCAAAGGGCCGTGCCGTCCGCGAGACGCCCGGCCAGCTTCAGCATCTGGGAGCCTAGGGCGGCCACGATCACCGGAGGTGGCGTCGACCCGGCCGGCTTCATGGGCGCCAAGTGTCCGGGCCGTGTACTCCTCGCCCTCGAAGGTGACCTGGCCAGTGTGCAGCAGCGGCATCAGGATCTCGAGGTACTCCCGCATATGGCGTACCGGGGTGGAGAAGGACAGGCCGAAAGCCCCCTCGATCACCATCTGATGGGACAGGCCGATGCCGAGGGACAATCGTCCGCCCGAAGCGGCCTGCACCGTCAACGCCTGCATAGCCATCACCATCGGGTGGCGGGGATAGGTCGGTACGACCGCGGTTCCGATGCCGAGGCCGGGCACCTCCCGCCCCACTACGGCCAAAGCCGTTAGAGCATCGATGTCGAACAGCTGGGCGGTCCAGAAATCAAGGCCATGCGCGTGGGCGTTTCGCGCCGCCTGAACCAGTTCGTCTACAGCGTTGTCGCCCCTGCCGCTTACCGATACGTGGATCCCGATTCTCATACCGGGATGGTAGGCCGTGCGCCTCCCGCCTAGCTTCGGACCCGTCCGCCGCCCAGAAGCCCCGACCAGTAGATCGACTGGATCTGAACGTTCTCACCCGTCTCCGGCGCCGTCGATCATGTCTCCGCCGCCGATGTACAGGCCGACGTGGTAGACGTCTGAGGTGGTCCCGTAGAAGACCAGATCACCGGGGAGCAGACTCGAGATAGGGATCCGCTCGGTCATGTCGTACTGGTCCTGCGCCAGATGAGGGAAGTGGACGCCGGCTTGCGCCCAGGCCATCATGACCAGCCCGGAGCAGTCGAAGGCGTTGGGCCCGGCGCCACCCCACAGGTAGGGCTTCCCGATCTGGGCTCTGGCATACGCGATCGCCAGCTGGTAGCCGGGTGCGGGGCTATTACCGGAGGCGGTCTGGACCGGCGCCGGGGCGGTCGTCGGCGGCGTGGTGGGAGGCACGGGTGCCGCCGCAGGAGGCGGCGCCGCTGTCGTTGGTGCTGTCACCGGCCGCACGGTGGCAACCGGCTGGGTCGGCCCCAGTGGCGCCGCCGTCGTTGCCGTGGTGGGGCTGGCGCCGGCGGAGGGGTCTCCCGTCGAGCGGGGGGAGGGCTGACCTTGCTCATAGAAGCTGGTTTCGACGGCGGTCTGCTCGGCTTTCTGCTGCTGGGCCTCGACCTGGGCCACGGCGACGGCCAGATTTCCTTTGACCCGGGAGAGGGCCGACTTTTGTTCTGCCAGGGTCTGTGTCGCTGCCGCCCGGTCGCTCGCTATAGCGGTCAAGGTGACCGCAGCCTGCTGCCGGGCGCTCGTCAGCTGCTTCTCCTGGCGGGCCTGATCCAGCATTACCTGGTGGTAGGCCTCGATAGCCCGCTCCTGGCTGCCGGCGATGATCTCGGCATAAGAGGTGGCCAGGTCGGGGTTCGACGGCAGTACCGGTATGTGGGTAATGACCGGTGCCCCCCCGGTGATGTAGTCGAGGACAGCCTGGTTCTTCAGCTCCTGCTTAGCGGCGGCGGCGGTCCGGTCGGTCTGGGCCATCGCCTTCTCGAGGCCGGCCACCTGCGATCCGAGCTGCAGGTACTGCAGCTCGGCGGCGTTGTACTCCTCGTCGAGCTGGTCCAGCTGCACCCCGTTGGCCTCGATCTGGCCGGTTAGCTCCTGAGCCTGGATCTGAAGCGACGCCTCGGAGCCGCTTGTGCCGCCCGCCGACCCTCCCCCGCCGTTCGCCCCTCCCGCGCCTGCCGCCCACGCCATCCCTGGCCCCGCCAACGACAGCGCCAGCGTCAGCGCGGCGGACGTGGCGACCCTGTAGTAGTGACGAGGAGTCGGGCTCGGAGAGGTCATAAGAGGACCAGGCGCACGCGAGCGCGCTTCAGTTGGCATTTAACTTTAGTCACAGGAGTCACACAGTCAACAGGGCCGCTTGGGCCACATGGCGAAGATCGGCCAATCCGGGCCCCGCCTTGACCCCTGCATGGAACGTTGCTTACGGTCCCCCCATGACTCCCAACAGCCAAGGTGAGTACCGAGTCGAGCACGATTCCATGGGAGAAGTGCGGGTCCCGGTAGCGGCGAAATGGCAGGCCCAGACCCAAAGGGCTGTGGATAACTTCCCGATTTCAGGCACCACGGTGGAGCGCTCTCTTATTTCCGCGCTGGCGGCGATCAAGGGCGCCGCTGCGCTCGAGAATGGGCGGCTCAAGATCATCGAAAAAAAGGTGGCGGAGGCCATCTACTCCGCTTCGGCGGAGGTGGCAGCGGGGGAGTGGGATCGGGAGTTCCCCATCGACGTCTTCCAGACCGGATCGGGCACCTCGACCAACATGAACATGAACGAGGTCCTCGCCACCCTGGCCTCGGAGCGCCTGGGAGCCCCGGTGCATCCCAACGACGACGTCAACGCCTCGCAATCGTCGAACGACGTCTTTCCCTCGGCCATTCATGTGGCCGCTGCCACCGAGATCCAGGGCCGCCTCATACCTTCTCTCGAACACCTGGCCCGGGCGCTGCGGAAGAAGAGCAGGAGCTTCAAATCGGTGGTCAAATCCGGCCGCACCCACCTGATGGATGCCACGCCGGTGACCCTGGGCCAGGAGTTCGGCGGCTACGCCACCGCCATCGAGCGGGGGATAGAGCGGCTCCAAGCGGCGCTGCCGCGGGTGGCCGAGCTGCCCCTCGGAGGCACGGCGGTTGGTACCGGCATCAACGCGCCCCGGGTGTTCGCGTCCCGGGTCATCAAGCGGCTGGCGGACGAGCGAGGCATCCCTTTCACCGAGGCGCACGATCACTTCGAGGCCCAGGGTGCCCGGGACGCCCTGGTCGAGGCGTCCGGTGCCCTCAGGACCATTTCGGTGTCCCTGTACAAGTGCGCCACCGACCTGCGCTGGATGGGCAGCGGGCCGCGGACCGGCCTGGCCGAGATCCGGATACCGGACCTGCAGCCCGGCTCGTCGATCATGCCCGGCAAGGTCAACCCGGTCATCCCCGAAGCGGTGTCCCAGGTGGTCGCCCAGATCATCGGCAACGACGCCGCGGTCGCGTTCGGAGGGGCGGCCGGAAATCTGGAGCTCAACGTCATGCTGCCGGTCATCGCCCGGAATCTCCTCGAGTCCATCCGGCTGCTCGCCTCGGTAAGCCTGGTGTTCGCCGACAAGTGCATCGCCGGCATCGAAGCCGACGTGGAACGCTGCCGCACCTACGCCCTGTCTTCGCCGTCGATCGGCACCGCCTTGAACCCGTACATCGGTTACGAAGCGGCAGCCAAGGTCATCAAGGAATCGATCGCGGAAGGGAAGGATCTCCGCACTGTGGTGCTCGAACACGGTTTGTTGACCGAGGAGGAGGTCGATAGAGCCCTCGACGTGGAGGCGATGACAAGGGGAGGCATCGTCGGCTGATGGGCCGTGGGGGGCCGACGGGGTCGCCGGCCGTCGCTGCGGGCAGTCGTCGGCTGATTGGCCCTGGGTCAGGCCGCGTGCCGTCGGAGGGCTGCCGTCACCTCCCGGCCGACCCGAGCCGGCTCGAACCGGATGTCACGCCAGGTGTAGACGAGCAAGAAGATCCCGGACAGCCTCAACTGATTGCGTCTCGCCTCGTCGCGGGCTTTGGCTTCGGGACTCCAGTGATAGGCGTAGCCGTCGACTTCGACGGCTACCGGTGGCGTCAGGACGAAGTCGATCCGGTACCGCCCATCCGGCCCGGACCGCACCTCCCTCGACTGGACTGCTATTCCCCATTTGGCGAAGAGGCGTAAAGCGTCCGCTTCGAGCACCGATGGTTCCGGAACTCCGACGAGGCCCCGATCGGAGAGAATGTGGCTGAGAGCGCGAATGCCGGCGCGACCCTTTGATGCCCGGCGGTCTATCTCGGCTGTGATCGCTTCGGTTGAAAGCAGGCCGCGGGCCAGGGCCCGATCAACAGCGCCGGTGATGAGCGCCGGTCCCGTTACAGCCGCAAGGTCGACGAGTGTCCTGATCGGGTCGGTGCACGGGACGTTGCGGTGGAACACCGTGCGGGCCGGATCGAGGTCGCGCGAGCGGTGCACGACCGCGTTGCTCAGTCGAGGGTGGGCGGGTCGCGGCACGGTCACGCACGGAACCCGGGGTGGGGTCCGTCCGGTCAGATCCCACAGCCAGGCCGCCGATTCGTGAGATGCGACAGCCTGGGGACCGGCAGCCAGGCAGGCGCCCAGGGCGCACTGCTCAAACGTCGGCGGAACCGACCGGAGCCGGTACACGCCCCGGTGCACGATCTCCCATTCGCCAGTAGCCAGCTTCCGCTCGATCTGGGCACGAGAGAGGCCCAGTCGCAGCGCCTGATCTCGGTGGATCAGTCCATGCTGGGCCCGGAATATCGCCGCCAAAGAACTATAGAGCATGCTATTTCATGCTATACCAGTGATCCAAGTGGGTCCATAACTTCTTTCTGGGACTACATTTACCTCTCAGGGCGGTACAAGTCGTCCCAGAAAGCGTTTTGGGGGCCAGAATGACGCTCCGGGGACCGGGGGACGACTGCCTGGGCTGTCTTCGCCGGCGCATACCGCCCCGCGGGCGGAGACCACCGACCCCAAGCGTCCGGTTCCCGGCGCGGTCAGCTCTGGTCCTGGCGCAGGTGCTCGGTCAGGGCCGCCAGCCGATTGTCCCAACGCTCTCCCACGTCGGCCAACCAGGCGGTGGCTTGGTGGAGCCGTTCGGGGACCACGCCGTACAGAACCTGGCGGCCGTGCCGCTCCGAACGCAACAAACCCGCCGCCGACAGAGCCCCCAGGTGCTTGACCACCGCCTGGCGCGACACCGAGTAGCCGCTGGCCAGATCGGTGGCGCTCAGAGGACCCTGAGTCGAGAGCTGATCGAGCAGCCGGCGTCTGGTGGGGTCGGCCAGGGCGGTGAAAACCTGGTCGGCACCGCCGCCGGCCTCGCCGGCACCCCCGCCGCCATTCTCGCCGACTCCAGCCTCGGCCCCTCCGACGCCGGCGCCATCCACTGCAGCGGCCCGGTCGTCAGACCGAGGCACTAGCGCAGGCCGCCGCCGACAGCTCGATCCAGGCTCCGGCGACGCGATCGTCCCACCGGGTCCAGGAAATGGACGAGTCCTCTGCTCTCAGTCCCGCCCGCTCTGACCCGGCCGACCCCGACCAGCCCCCGGGCGGTGGCGGGCTGACCTCGTGCACCTCACGCTCCTGGATGGTCAACCGGCTCCCGTCCTCCGTGGGCTCGATCAGGTAGGTCACCTCTGACTCGTCCGACTCCGGCGCGCTTTCCGTCCACCACCGGTAGCGCAAGTACCGGCCTGGCCGCACGGCCTCGACTCGCCCTTCCCGACCCGCGCTGCCGTCGGCTGGGCGAAAACGAAGGGGGGCGCCCTCCCGCAGCTCCCAGTCGATCCGGCCGCCGAACCAGCCGTCGGCCTGATCCGGGTCGGTGAGCGCGTCCCAGAGGCGGTCCTGATCAACCGGAAGAATCACTTGGCGTCGGAGCACGTCCGCCTCCCCGGGAAAATAGGTAATTGCAACTCCATAGTTGCACATCGGTCCACCATAGGCGTAGTCTGCAACCGTACGGTTGCACATCACGACCTGGAGCGTGCCTCATGAGCTATCTCGTCCCTACGGTTATCGAGCAGACCTCGCGCGGAGAGAGGGCCTACGACATCTACTCCCGGCTCCTGCGGGATCGCATCGTGGTGTTGGGCACGGAGATCAACGACACCAGCGCCAACCTTCTCACCGCTCAGCTGCTCTTCCTTGAGGCCGAGGATCATGAGCAGGACATCTCGCTCTACATCAACAGTCCCGGCGGTTCGGTCACGGCCACTCTGGGGATCTACGACACCATGCAGATCATCCGGCCCCAGGTGTCCACGATCTGCATGGGCATGGCGGCGTCGGGTGCGGCCGTCCTGCTGTCAGGCGGGGCGCCCGGCAAACGTATGGCGCTGCCCAACTCGCGGGTCCTCATCCATCAACCCCACGGAGGAGCCCAGGGGCAGGCGGTGGACATCGAGATCCAGGCCCGCGAGATGGCTTTCATGCGCCGGCGCATCGACGAGATCCTGGCCTTCCACACCGGCCAGCCCATCGAGCAGGTGGCCAGGGACACCGACCGCGACTACATCCTCGGCGCCGCGGAGGCGGTGTCCTACGGGCTCGTCGACGAGATCCTGACCGCCCGGCGCGGTCTGGCCGCCGCGCCGCTCACCGCCCTGCCGGAACCGGGGGGCCAGGACGGGCAGGCGGTCGCCCGATCCCGGGCGGCGGGCTCAATCGGTTCCTCGTAGGGCCGCCGGGCGGCTACCGTCGCCGCCTGTGAGCGTGCTTGCGGAGCTCGATCGGCGGACCCGGGTGGTGGGCCGATGAGCAACGGATTCAAGATTCTGGTGCTCCTGCACATCCTCTGTGTCATCGGGGGCTTCGGCGCCGTCGCCTACAACGCCTTGTACCTGAGCCTCGCCCAACGCCGGCCGGGAGGAGGGACCGGCGCCGTGATCGACGTCAACACCCTCGTATCGGGTTTCGCCGAGCTGCTGATCTACGCCGCTTTGCTGTTCGGGATCGGGGCCGTGGCGGCCAGTCGCTCGACCATCAAGTTCAGCGACGCCTGGGTCTCAGCCGCCTTCGCCGTCTATCTGGTCGACGTCGGCATCCTGCACGGATGGATCAAGCGCTACCAGCGCGAGTACTCGTCCGTCGTGACCCGTCTCGAGAGTGGCGCCGCCGGCGCGGAGGGGGGACCGGTGGAAGTCGAAGTGGCCCAACTGAAGCATCTCGAGCGGCGGATCAGCCTGGGCTGGGGTGTTTTCAACCTGCTCGTCGTTGCCGCCGTGTACCTGATGGTCTTCAAGCCGGGGGGCTGAAACCGCCGATGCATCCCATCGAGCACCTGCGCTACGTAGCCCGGGCGACCGGGGCCGATCCCGCAGTAGTGGCTCGCGAGGCTGCCGCCGCCTTGGCCGACATGGCCCGCCTCGAGCCGGCGGGTCTGGTACCGGCGTGCCGGCGGTTGATAGAACGCCACGTGGTCTCCGGGCCGGTGTGGTGGATGTCGGCTCGCATCCTCGGAGCGGATGATCCGGTTCAGACCGCCCGGGCGGTCAGGTTGGAGCTGGCGGCCGATGAGACCGACCAACACCTCGCCTCGGCTCTTCCTGACAGTGCCACGGTGCTGCTGGTCGGCTGGCCCGACATCTGCAGTGCGGCCCTGCGCAGCCGAGGCGATGCGGAAGTACTCGTGGTCGACTCCGGTGGCGAAGGAGGCCCCTTGGTCAGGCGTCTGGACGCAGCGGGCAGCGAGGCCAGCCTGGTGCCGGATTCCGGGGTGGGGCCGGCGGCGGCGGTGTCGGATCTCGTCCTCGTCGAAGCCCTCGTCGCCGCACCCGCCGGCGTGATGGCGGCTCCGGGTTCCCTGGCCGCCGCCGCGGTGGCCGCCCACTCGCGGATCCCGGTTTGGGCCGTCACGGGTGTGGGCCGGGTTCTGCCGCCGCGACTGTGGGAAGCCATGGCGGCGCGACTCGACCAGTCCGGTCACGAGCCCTGGGAACGTGCGGCCGAGATGGTCGGTGCCGACCTGATCAGCCAGGTGATAGGCCCGGATGGGGCATCCGATACCGAGTGCGGGCTGGCGGCGGCGACCTGCCCGGCTGCGCCCGAGCTGTTCCGACCGGCCGGATAGCCCGGCCTGATAGCCCCACCGAATAGCCCGGCCAGGTAGCCCGGCCGGGCTAGCCGGCGGGGTAGTTTGGGCGGCCGTGCCCGACGGCGATCTCATCCAGGACTACCTCTTCCTCGGGCTGGCTCTCGGCCGTCACATCGAGGGATTCGTCGATGCCTACTACGGGCCGCCCGAACTGGCGGCGAGGGCCGCGTCCCAGCCCCCCTTGGCGCCGGCCGAACTGGTGGAACGAGCCCGGCGGCTCCTGGCCGATTTGGCGGCGACCGGCGACCTGGCCGCCGAACGGCGACAGTGGCTCACCGCCCAGGTGCGCGGCTTGCACACGTCGGCCCGGAAGCTGGCGGGTGAGCCGATCGGCTACATCGACGAGATCGAAGCCTGCTACGGCGTGCGGCCCAGCTTCGTGCCCGAGGACGAGTTCGCCGAAGCGCACAACCGCCTGGACCGCGCCCTGCCCGGGGACGGGCCCCTGGCCGATCGCTACATCGCCTGGCGGGAGGCTCAAGTGGTTCGCCCCGAGATCCTCGGCCGGGCGGTCCAGTCCCTGGCCGGCGACTTCCGGGATCGCACTCGCACCCTGTTCGGTCTGCCCGAGGGCGAACACGTCGAGTTCGAGATGGTGGACGGCAAACCGTGGTCCGGCTTCAACTACTACATGGGGGATCTCCGGAGCCGGGTCGCTATAAACCTGGACCTGCCGGTGCTTTCCCCGGGACTCGGCACCCTGGTTGCCCACGAGTCCTATCCCGGCCACCACACCGAGCACTGCCGCAAGGAGGCCGGCCTGGTCCGCCGCCAGCACCAGGACGAGGAGTCGATCTTCCTGGTGGGAACGCCGCAGTGCCTGATCGCCGAAGGGCTGGCGGACCTGGGCCTGGAGATGGTGGCAGGAGAGCGCCCCGAGCCACTCCTGGCCGAGCACTTTCGGCCGTTGGGAATCCCCTACGACGCCGGCGTCGTCGCTGAGGTGTCGGTAGCGAGTGAGGCGCTGGGCGCCGTTCGAGGGAACGCCGCCATCCTCCTGCACGATCGTGGCCGCACGGTGGACGAGGCGACGTCATACGTGGAGCGGTGGGCCCTCGCCCCCAGGGTTCGGGCCAGCAAGGCCATGCAGTTCGCCACCGACCCCACCTGGCGGGCGTACGTCTTCTGCTACATCGATGGGCTTCGCGTGTGCCGGGAGTATGTGAAGGGAGTACCGGCCCGTTTCGAGCGCCTCGTGACCGAGCAGTTGGTTCCTTCACAACTGGTGGCGGCCTGACCGCCGGGCCCAACTGGTGGCGGCCTGACCGCCGGGCCCAACTGGTGGCGGCCTGACCGCCGGGCCCAACTGGTGGCGGCCTGACCCGCCGGGCCCAACTGGTGGCGGCCTGACCCGCCGGGCCCAACTGGTGGCGGCCTGACCCGCCGGGTCGACCCGCTTGGAACTGGTTCCCAGCGAAGCAGCGCCGTAGCATCCGGCTATGTCCCAGCGCTCCAGACACCTGCCCCGACGTTCGTGCCACGCGGTCCCCGGCTCGAGCGAGCGGTTTCTTGCCAAGGCCCCATCGCTGGATGCGGACATGTTCTTCCTCGATCTGGAGGATGCGGTGGCTCCGTTGGAAAAGGAGGCAGCCCGGGCCAAGGTGGTGGCCGCCGTGCGCGAACAGGAGTGGGGAGACGCCGTCCTCTGCGTGCGGGTCAACGCCTGGGACACGAAGTGGACCTACGGCGATGTGATCGAAGTCGTCGGCCAGGCCGGCCCGCGGTTGGACGAAATCATGCTGCCCAAAGTCCAAAGCGCGGCCGAGGTGGCGGCCCTGGATCTGCTCCTCACCCAAGTCGAGGTCAACCACGGACTGCCTGCCGGCCACATCGGCATCGAAGCCCAGATCGAGACGGCCCGGGGCCTGATCAACGTGGAGGAGATCTGTGCCGCGTCACCGCGCACCGAGACGGTGATCCTGGGACCTGTCGACTTCTCGGCTTCGATGGGTATGCCCTCCCTCTCGGGCGGGCTTCTCATCCCGGAGTATCCCGGGGACTATTTCCACTACGTCTTCATGAAGATACTTATGGCCGGCCGGGCCAACGGTTTGCAGGTCATAGACGGTCCATACGTCAAGGTCCGTGACCCGGACGGCTTCCGTGAGTATGCCCGCCGTTCTCAGATTCTCGGTTACGACGGCAAGTGGAGCCTTCACCCCGATCAGGTCACCATCCTGAACGAGATCTTCTCTCCGACGCAGGAACAGTTCGACAAGGCTCTGGACGTCCTCGACAGCTATCGCGAGGCGACCACCGAAGGAGAACGCAAGGGTGCCGTGATGTTCGGCGACGAGATGATCGACGAGGCATCGCGCAAGGTGGCGGCCACGCTCGTCTCTCGCGGCGAGCGAGCCGGGATGAAGCGGAGCCCGCGCTAGCCGGCCGCCTGCGCCGCCCCCTCGACCAGGCGGCGGGCGACGACCTTCAGAGCCAGGGTCTCGTCGGCGCCTTCGAATATCGACAGGACGCGCGCGTCCACGAAGTACCGGCTGACGGCGAACTCTTCTGCGTAGCCCATTCCACCGTGGATCTGCATGGCTTCGCGCGCCACCCACTCGGCCGCCCGGCACACGTAGGCCTTGATCATTGACGCTTCGAGGCTGCCTGTCCCGTTGGCCATCAGCCGGGCGACGACGTACATGTACTGGCGCGACGCCTGGATGATGGCCGCCATGCGGGTCAGCTTGACCCGCGTCAGCTGGTAGGCGTCGATAGGGCGACCAAAAACCACTCTCTCGGATGCGTAGGCGCACGCCGCTTCGTAGGCAGCCTGCATCACCCCCACGGCGCGGGCGGCCGTCTGCAGCCGGCCGTTCTCGAAGCCCTCCATCTGCAGGTAGAAGCCCCGACCCAGCCCACCCTCCTCTCCGATGAGATGATCGGCTGGAACCGCCCAACGATCGAACGAGAGCTCGTACGAGTGCATGCCCCGGTAGCCAATGGTGTCGATAGGGCGGCCCTCCAGGCGTCCCCCTCCCGGTTGGGCTAGGACGAACCCGTGGCCGTCTGCTCGGGCCTTGGGCACGACGAACACCGACAATCCCCGGTGGGCCCGGCCGCGGTCGGGGTCGGTGCGGGCGAGCACCATCAGCACATCGGCCCGAGCCGCGAAGGTGGACCACGTCTTGGTGCCACTGATCTCCCAATCGCCGTCGCCCGTTCTGGTCGCGCCGACGGTGATCCCGGCGACGTCGGATCCGAAGTCCGGCTCGGTGACCGAAACACCTGCCATGATCTCGCCGCACGCGAGCTTCGGTAGCCATTGGCGCTTTTGTTTCTCCGTACCTCCGCGTAGCAGGGCGCGGGCCAGGATCTCGGGCCGGGTGATCAGTGATCCGCCCGCCCCAAGCGATGCCCGTGACAGTTCCTCGGTCGCCACCACCATGCCCAGATAGTCATGCTCGCCACCTGTGGCGTACCCGCCGTAGTCCTCGGGGATGGACAGCCCGAAGGCCCCAAGTTCGCCCAGTCCCGAGATGATCTCCTCCGGGATGTCCAGGTTGTCCCGATGGATCGACTCGGCCGACGGGGAGATCTTGTCCTCGGCGAAGCGACGGAAGGTGTCGGCCACCATCTCGAAATCGGGATCGAGGTGGCGCGGACCCGACTGGCCGGCCAGATCGGCGAGCCAGCCGGCATCGCGATGGGCGGCCGCGAAGGGCAGGGCGGCCGACAGGGCCCCCGGGTCCACCCCCCACGCCGCCTCGCGGCCGAGCAGGCGAGCGGCCACGTCCCATACGGCCTCGGCGGCGAAGGCGGTCGACAGGGCCGCCTCTAGCGGCCCCCGGGCCCCGTATTCGAGGGCCGCCCGTGCCGTTTCGACAGCGGCCGCTGAGTGGGCCAGGTCGTAGGCCACGGCCTGGTTCTCATCGACTGCGCCCGGACCGCGAGCGGCCAGATGGGCGGCCCCTTGATCTATGGCTGTGCGAGCGGTGGAAACCGCCTCGCGGGCGGCTGCTAGGTCAGGTGCGTCGGCCACGGCGCCGAGACTAGTCAGCGCTATCCGGTCACCCGCCTGGCTACCACCGTCACGAGCGGGGGCAGCAGCACCGCCTCCTCTCCGGGGCTGACGTCGGTCATGGCCTCGAGATAATCAGCCACCGGTCCCGGCCCGGCCCAGGCCGGGGCCTCCGCCCACGCGTCCACCAGGTCCAGTCCGGCCTGGCGGACCAGCGCTGGAAGCACGGCGCCCACATCGGGGTGCTTGGCCCCGGGCATCGAAAGCGGCCGGCCGCTGATCCGGCCGGCGCTCGTCACCGGTTCCTGGGCCACGACCCAGCCCCCGGGGCGGGTGGCCGCCAGCATGCGGCGCAGTACGGCGATCGGCGAGTGCACGTGTAAGAGCACAAAGCGGCAGAAGGCCAGATCGACCGGTTCGGGCAAGGTCAGTTCCTCCCCTTGCTGGGTCAGGGCTACCACCTGGGCCTGAGCCGCTTCGGCGGCCGCCGCTGCCACTTCGTCCCGGCGGGCCGGGTCAGAGTCGACTGCGTAGACGCGTCCGTCGCGGCCGACGATGCGGGCCAGTGCCACCGTCACGTCTCCGCCGCCCGCCCCGACATCGGCACACCGCCAGCCCTCCCGCAGCCCCAGTCGGTCGAGCGCGGTGGCGAGGGGTCGCCGGTAAACGTCGTTGCGAAGCTCCAACTCGATCACGCCTGGCACGATAGGACCCCGCGAGAGGCGGCCCGGCCTCGATACCGCCTAACTTGCTTCGGCGATGACTACCTACGACCGCCCCTTCGGACGCTACTTCGAGGAGTTCGAGCCGGGGGACGTCTACCGCCACTGGCCTGGGAAGACGATCACGGAGTACGACGACCACCTGTTTTGCATGATCACGATGAACCACCATCCCCTGCACACAAACGCCTGGTTCGCCGAGAACGAGACGGTCCAGGGCCGCAATGTCGTGGTGGGCAACCTGGTGTACAGCGTGGTTCTCGGGATGAGCGTGCCCGATGTCAGCGGATCGGCGATCGCCAACCTCGAGGTCGAGGAGTTGACGCACCGCTTGCCGACCTATCACGGCGACACCATTTACGCGGAGACGAGGGTCCTGTCCAAGAAGGAGTCCACGTCGAAACCGGACCGCGGTGTGGTCACCGTGGAGACCAAGGGCTTCAACCAGCGTGGCGAGGAGGTCTGCTACTTCCGCCGCCGGGTCATGGTGTGGAAGCGAGAGGGTGCCCCGGCACGCCGGCGACCCTACGGTGACGAGGCGTGGAACTGAAGGTTTTCATGATCCGACCCGATGGGAATAAGTCCTATGCAATCTGTCACATGCGGCACGCCAGGGTGTGGGCGCAGATAACCTCGTACGACATATGGGGGATGCTCCAGTGGAAGTGACGTTTTACGGGGTCCGAGGATCGTGTCCCTGCCCTTCGGAAGCCAACCGTCGCTACGGCGGCAACACCGCGTGCGTCGGTCTGACGGCGGCGGGAGAGGAACCGATCGTGTTCGACCTCGGCACCGGCCTGAGGGCGTTCGGAGACACACAGCCCCAGGACGGCACGTTCGCCGGCACGGCGCTACTGACTCACATCCACTGGGATCACGTGCAGGGGCTTCCCTTCTTTCCGCCCGCCGACCGAATCGGGGCCCGATTCGACATCTACGGCCCGCAGCAGGACACGGAGTCGCTGAGCGAGCTGTTCGACGGGTTTATGCGCCCGCCCTACTTTCCGGTGACCTGTTCAGAGTTGCGGGGTGATATCCGGTTCCACGAGGTCCTGAAGGATGAATTCACCGTAGGTGGGGCGGAGGTGACGGTACGACCGGTGCCCCATTGCGGTGCCACGGTCGGCTATCGAGTCACTATCGGGGGCCGGACCGTCACCTACGTCAGCGACCACCAGGCTCCCCTGACGCTGGATTCGGTGGCTGACAGCGTGCTCGAACTGGCCGATGGTGCCGACGTGCTGATTCACGACGCTCAGTACACCAGGTCCGAGTTCGAGCAGAAGTCCCACTGGGGCCACTGCACCGTCGACTACGCCGTGACTGTGGCGCGAGAAGCGGGCGTCGGAACCGTGGTGCTGTTCCACCATGACCCGTCCCACGCCGACGACCGCCTGGACGAACTGCTGGCGGAGGCCAAAGGCCTGGTGGGCTCGACGGGGCCTGAGGTGATCGCGGCCTACGAAGGGTTGCGGATCACCCTCTGACCGCGTCGTCGGAAAAACCCGAAATATCGGAGCCGGGTTCGATGCACTGGGTCGCTCCACGTAGGTTGAGGGGTACGTATCCCGCATACCGCTTTGCGACCAGGAGGGGCCCATG
Source organism: uncultured Acidimicrobiaceae bacterium (assembly GCA_963851245.1). Taxonomy (GTDB): domain Bacteria; phylum Actinomycetota; class Acidimicrobiia; order Acidimicrobiales; family Palsa-688; genus CAWKOH01. The sequence goes on from CAWKOH010000004.1 coordinate 567,988, forward strand.
GAAGCGTTGACGCTGGCGAGGTCGGATGTCCTCCGATCAGCCGACGTGTCCGATGCCAGAGAGCGGGCGCGACAGCGACGGCTCCGGCATCTGGCTCTGCTCCTTGGCTTGGTGGCCCTGCCGCTCGTGATCCGGGCCGTCGTCGGCGGCCTCCGTTACGCCCGGGGCGATCTGAACGGCGCCGCTTCCGCCTTCCGCTGGCCCCTCCCGCACCTGCCGCGCCGGAGCAGCCACGCTCGCCCCGTCGGTTCTGCTCATCCTGCTGCTCGTCGTGGTGCTGGCCGTGCCGCTGCTGGGCGCCGGCCGGTCCCCGCACGTAATGTACCGCCCGGAGGAAATCGACGTCCGCCTCTCCGACGTCAAGGGGGCCGGGGTAGTGGTGGAGGAGGTCGTCAAGACCCTGAACCTGTTCCTGGCCTACCAGACCTTCAAGGATCGGATGGGTGGAAGCCCGCGGCGGGCCGTCCTTTTCGAAGGTCCGCCGGGAACGGGCAAGACCTACCTGGCCAAGGCCATGGCAGCCGAAGCAGCAGTGCCCTTTCTCTTCGTGTCCTCCTCGGCGTTCCAGTCGATGTACTACGGCCAGACGAACCGCAAGATTCGCTCCTATTTCAAGGCGCTGCGGGCCCACGCCCGGCGAGAGGGCGGCGCCATCGGGTTCATCGAGGAGATCGACGCCATCGGCGCCACTCGGTCCGGGGTCGGGCAAGGAGGCGGGCCGGGAGGGCATCGCCGGTGTGGTCAACGAGCTTCTGATCCAGCTGCAGTCCTTCGACACCCCCCCGGCGTCAGTTCGGCATCCAGGGTGCCTTCGTCGACATGGTCAATCGGTGGCTGCCGACCGAGCAGGCGGCTTCGGAAGCCGACCGCGACCCCGGCCAACATCCTGGTCATCGGGGCCACCAACCGGGCCGGCGACCTCGACCCGGCGCTGCTCCGGCCCGGCCGCTTCGACCGGCACCATCACAGTCGACCTGCCCAGCCGGGCCGGCCGCCGGGAGATCCTCGACTACTACCTGGCCCGCAAGGCCCACGCGCGCCGAACTGAACGACCCGGCCGCCCGCGAGACGCTGGCCGCTTCGACGTACGGGTATTCGCCGGTGATGCTCGAGCACCTGCTCGACGAGGCGCTGGTGTGGGCCCTGCGCCGGGGTGCCGACCGGCTCAACTGGGACGACATCCAGCAGGCGAAGATGACCGCGGAGCTCGGACTGGCCCAGCCGGTCGACCTACGCCGAGAGCGAACGCACGCACCATCGCCACCCACGAGGCCGGGCACGCCACGGTCGCCTGGCTGGTCGCACCAGAGCGCAGCCTCGAGGTCCTGTCGATCATCAAGCGCAGCTCGGCGCTGGGACTGCTGGCCCACTCCGAACCGGAGGAGCGATGGACCCGTACGCGGTCCGAGATCGAAGCCCTGATCCGCATCGCCATGGGCGGCCTGGTCGCCGAGGAGATCTTCTTCGGGGAGACCAGCAGCGGTGTGTCCGGCGACCTGCTGGCCGCCACCGAGGCGGCCGCCCAGATGGTCGGCAGCTTCGGCATGGCCGGATCGCTGATCTCGCTCGACGCCGTCGAGGGCCGGCGATGCCAACATCGTGGCCAAGGTTCTGACCGACGAGACCTCCCGGGAGAAGGTCGAGTCCATTCTGGATCACGGCCCGTGACGATGTCGGTCGATCCTCAGCGAGCGCGCCTACCTGGTGGAGGCGCTTCGCGACGCCCTGCTAGAGCAAGAGGAGCTGATCGGAGCCGACATCGGCGGCGTTCTCGAACGGCGCTCAGTCGGCGTGGGAGGCCCGGGTGGTGCGACCTCCGCGAGGAGTCGCCGGCCGAGGCCCCGGGTATCAGGCCCGGTCCCACCTGCCTCAGGATGAAGGCTTGGACCCGGGCCTCGTCCCGCCAGGCGTCGTAACGACCTGACGGCCCCTGGTGGCCGGCTCCCAGTTCCGTCCGGAGCAGGATCGGCCGGCGATCGGAACCGGCACCGGCCGCTCGTAGCTTCGCCACCCACTTGGCCGGCTCCCAGTATCCGACCCTGGGATCGTTCAGGCCGGCGGTGACGAACAGGGCCGGGAATCTCCGGCTGCGATGGCATCGGTCGGGACGTTGTCGTACGGCGAGTAGGCCAGCATCCGCTCGAAGGCGTCCCGGTCGTGCACCGGATCGCCCCACTCCTCCCACTCCGTGACGGTGAGCGGGAGGCTGGTGTCCGACATGGTCGTAACCACATCGACGAATGGCACCTCGGCGACCACGGCCGCCCATAGGTCCGGCCGAAGGTTGGTGACCGCCCCCATCAGCAGGCCGCCGGCGCTGCCGCCCCGTGCCACCAGGGCCCTCGGGCTCGCCCACCCGGTATCGACGAGGTGCGTCGGCAGCGGCGATGAAGTCGGTAAAAGTGTTGGCTTTGTGCTCCATGCGGCCCATGCTCGTACCAGGTCCGGCCCAGCTCGCCTCCGCCCCGCACGTGGGCGATGGCGAAGGCGATACCCCGTTCGAGCAGGTTCAGCCGCAGGGCGGAGAAGGACGGGTCGACGGTGATCTCGTAGGCGCCGTAGCCGTAAAGAAGGCAGGGCGAGGTGCCGTCGAGCGGCTGATCTCGGCGGGCGACCACGGAAACCGGTACTCGGGTGCCATCGTCGGCTTTGGCCCACAGCCGTTCGGTCCGGTACTGCTCGGGGTCGTATTCACCCAACACCTTTTGCGCCCATACCGTCGTCCGATCGTGGCTGGCCACGTCGTACTCGATCGAGCTGCGGGGAGTCACGAGCGAGGTGTACCCGAACCGATAAGTGGCGGTCTCCCATTCCGGGTTCGGCTCACCCAGCAGGCTGTATGCGGCCTCGGGTTGTTCGATGACCAGATCGCTCCCGCCGGCCCGGTCGAAGATACGAATCCGCTCGAGACCGTCGACCTCGGAGCGTTCGCCGATGACGATGTGGCCGGCGAAGGCGTCAACCGACTCGAGCTTCACCTCGGCTCGGGCCGCGATCACGTATTTCCAGCTCCGATCGGATCGCTGCTCTGATCGGGCAAGCGGTACAAGGCGAAGTTGGTCGCCGGGCGCCCGTCGGGAGCGGGACGGTTGGTCCTGATCAACCAGGCCACGCCGTCGTGCTCGACGTCGTACTCGACGCCCGCTTGACGGGCCAGGACCACCCGAGGCTTGTCGGTGGGAGTGCTCGAGTCGACCCAGTGGGCTTCCGATGTGGTCTTGCTGGCCGACTCGATGAGAATCCGTTTCTCGGACCGGGACAGACCAATGCCGACGAAGAAGCGCTCGTCGTCCTCCTGGAAGACGAGTACGTCCTTTTCGGGCCCCTGGCCCAGCTGGTGTCGCCACACCTGCCACGGGCGCATGGCTTCGTCGGGCCGTACGTAGAAGAAGGTTCTGTTGTCGAGAGCCCACGCCGAGCCGTAGTAGACGGCCTCGACGACATCAGGGAGGTCGGTGCCGCTCGACAGCTCTCGAAATCGCAGCGTGTACGACTCGGACCCGTCCAGGTCGACGGCGTAGGCGAGAACGGCGTGGTCGGGGCTAACGTCGAAAACCCCGACCGCCAGGTAGTCCTGGCCCGCGCCGATCAGGTTCTCGTCCAGCATTACCTGTTCGCCGGTGTCATCCGCCGGCCGCGTCCGGGCTTCGTGTGCCACCTGGGCTGCGGTCAGGGCTCTGGCCGGGTCGGGCCGCCGGCACATGATGGGGTACTGCTTCCCTTCGACGGTGCGCGAGAAGTACCACCAGGGACCGTGGCGCGATGGAGGTCCGGCATCGGTCTCCTGGACCCTGCCCTTGATCTCCTCGAATAGCAACTCTTGCAGTCCCTCGGTCGGGGCCAGGACGTCCTGGGTGTACACGTTCTCCGCTTCCAGATAGGCGAGCACGGCCGGATCGTCGCGGTCTGCCATCCAGTACCAGTCGTCGACGCGAACGTCGTCCGTGGGCAACGATCTCGTGGGGCCGGCGGGGGGCGCTAGGCGGACGGCGGCTGGGCATAAGCCAAGAGCCTGTCACGCGAACGGCGTACCGTTCTGCGCCGTGGTTGTCGACGACCCGGATGAGGCGAGCCGTCTGGTATCCGAGGGACGGGACGTCGTTCTTCTGCTCGATGTGGACGCGCCTGTGCTGGGCCTCAGACCTTCCGGCCCGGGCCGCCTGGCGGTGTTGGTCGGGCCGGTGTCTGATCCGCGCTCCTGGGACGCCGCCCGGGCGATGGCGCTGGAGCTGTTCGGCTCGCCCTAGAAGTCCACCTCGACGGTCTGTTGATCGACCCGTTCCTCCCTCTTGGCCAGTCCCTCGAGCTGAGTCCGGTCGGCGGCCGTGAGATTCTTGTCGTTGAGCGATCGCGGCCATAGGTGCTCGGCTTTCACGACGTTGGCCTCTATGCCGTAGATGGTCAGACGGGCGGCCAGGTAGAGGAAGGCCAGAAGGCCCAGTATGGGCGCAAAGGACCCGTACAGGGTGTTCGAATGCGCCAGCTTGTGGGCCAGTCCGATGCCGATACCGGTCAGGAATGTCCACACCGCCCCGGCGAATATCGCTCCCGGCAGGAGGTCCCGAACCGACGCCACGGGTGGGGACAGAATGCGGAACGACAGGATGAAGAGCCCGACGTTCAGGAGCAGGGCCAGTAAGGAGGACAGGGTCGGCCCCCCGGCCCATTTGAGCACCGCGCCGAGCGAGGTGACGAAGGTCGACGCCACCATTCCCAGTCCGAACACGCAGTACCAGGTCAGGCCGCGGATCAGCCGGGGCACGAACCGGGGCAGTTCTCGCTCGGGCACATTCCAGGCCTGCCTCATGGTGTGTTGAGCGACCTGGGCCAGGCCCATGGCGCCCCAGACGAGTCCTATCACGCCGGCCACGATCGCAAGCGGAGACCCGTGCAAGTGCTTCCCCTCGAGCTCGGTTGCGGCCGGGCCGATTATGGGGTAGCTCCCGACGTGCTTCTCGATCGTCCTGATCGTCTCCTGGTCACCCGATAGGACGTAGGCCATCACGGTGAAGGCGGCGAGCAGCAGCGGGAAGATCGATAGGAAGCCGTAGTAGGTGACCAGGGCCGACAGGTAGCCGCCGCGGTCGTCCCCGAACTTCTTGTTTACGGCGAAAAGGAAGGCTGTCACCTTGAAACGCCGTTGAAAAGCATCCAACTTGTCCACGGTCCAGGTGTACCCCAAGCCGGAGTCGGTCTCAAATGAGTGCCGCGGTGGCTCTGGGCGTAGCATCCGCACATGAAGATCGCGACGACCCTGAGTTACTCGGGGGGATTTCAGGCCGCCGCCCGCCAGGTGGGAGAGATGGAGAAGGCGGGGCTGGACCTTGTGTGGGTGGCCGAGGCTTACGGTTACGACGGCCCCAGCATGATGGGCTACCTGGCGGCTCTTACCGAGAGCGTGGAGATCGGCTCCGGCATCCTTCCGATCTACACCCGGACACCGACGCTGCTAGCCATGACCGCAGCTGGTGTGGATGCCCTGTCGGAGGGTCGGTTTCATCTCGGGCTGGGCGCATCGGGTCCGCAGGTGATCGAGGGCTGGCACGGCGTCGCCTACGACGCCCCGCTCGGCCGGACGCGCGAGATCGTGGACATCTGCCGGCAGGTGTGGAAAAGGGAGGCCGCTCTGGTCCACGATGGTCGCTACTATCACCTGCCCCTTCCGGACGGCGAGGGGACCGGACTGGGCAAGGCGCTGAAGATCATCACCCATCCGGTGCGGCCGCGGATACCCATCTGGATCGCGTCGCTCGGGGACAAGAACGTGGCCATGACGGCGGAGATTGCCGAGGGCTGGCTCCCGATGATGTTCATCCCCGAGAAGGCCAAGGACGTGTGGGGGAGCGCGCTGGCCGAAGGAACCGCCCGGCGGGACCCCGAACTGGGCCCGCTGATGATCGCCGGCGGCGGGCTCCTCGCCATCGGCGAGGGCGAGGACGTTCTGAAGCTCCGGGATCTGGCCCGGCCCCAACTGGCCCTCTACATCGGGGGGATGGGAGCCAAGGGGCGCAACTTCTACAACGATCTGGCTCGCCGGTACGGATACGAGGAGGAGGCGGCTGAGATCCAGGACCTGTACCTGGCGGGGAAGAGGGAGGAGGCGACCGAGCGCATACCGGCTGAGGTCCTCGAACTGACTTCCCTCGTCGGGCCCCCGGGGTGGGTCGCCGAGCGGGCGGCGGCCATGGAGGAAGCAGGTGTGACCCATCTGCAGGTGATCCCGATTCCGACCAAGGATCAAACCGCGGCCGGCCTCATCGGAGAGCTGAAGGAGCTGATCAGCTGAGGTCGACCACCTCGTAGGACCACAGCTCGCTGTGCGTGGCGACCGGCGCCCCGTCCTTCGGCGCGTCGGCGCCCCGGTGGCCGTGGGCAAAGGCCGGCGACGAAACCCAGGCCTCGAACGACGCCTGGTCGCGCCACCTCGTGACGACGAGCCAGGTGTGGCGGCCGTCGGTCGGCTTGAGCAGCTCGAAGCCTTCGAACCCCTCAGCGTTGTCCACCGCCCCGGCGCGGGCGGCGAACCGCTTCGCCAGTTCGTCGCCGCTCTCCGCGCTGACCTCGATGGCGTTGATCCGAATGATCGACATGGCGTCATCTTGGCAGCCGCGGCGGGATTGTGCGCCAGGGGCGCCGGCCGGCCGCATGTTCGTACCCCGAAACTGGTCGCCATGTCCGCCCCGGCCAGGTCCCACGACCGCAGCCCTGCAGCTACGGTGAGCGTCACGACTCGAGATCAGTCCTCCGCCATCGATGCCCTCCTGGAGCGGGCCCGAGCTCGGATCGCCGCGTGGAGCCGGAAGACCTGGCGCGGGTGACGGAGGGCGGGGGACTGATAGTCGATATCAGACCGGAGTTCCAGCGCCGGCGCGACGGCGAGATGCCCGAAGCAGTTGTCATCGACCGGAACGTCCTGGAGTGGCGGCTCGACCCCACCTGCCCCTTTCGCATCCCCGAGGTTCGCAACCGCGACCAGGTCGTGGTCCTTGTGTGCGACGAGGGGTATGCCTCCAGTCTGGCTGCCGCCTCGTTACAGGATCTCGGCTTGCCCAAGGCCACCGATCTGGCCGGCGGCTACCAGGCGTGGTTGCAGCGCCGCGGATAGCCCACAGCCCGGCCGACCCGTCGTCCGGATTCGGGATGAGATACCATTGAACTACCTTATTGTGTTCAGTATCGCGCCATATGGGCGCGCTAGTGCACACAAACGTCTGCGAGGTTTGCTTCATCTGCAGCACCAATGGTCTGCGTGGGCGAGCTAGGCGGGGCCACTATCTGGCGCCGGCGCCGCTTGGACTGTCGCCGGCAGGCGGTAGCTATGCTCTCGGCATGCGACCCATCGCTCTCGAAGCTCCCGGCGAATGGCTATTCGCCGTCCTGATGGCGATCTCACCGATAATCGGGGCCATCTGGGTCGAGCCCGAGGTGACCAAATGGATCGTCTTCGGGGTCGGGGTGGCCATGACGATCGGCGTGATTCTCGCCGGACTGCGACCTGTGAAGGGTCAGCCCGAACAAGCCTAGGAACTGCGTCTCAGCTGCTGGTCAAGGCTCCGTCGCGCCGGTGCGGACGCAGGTCGATGATCGACTGGGATCGCTCCGCGGGAGAGAAGTTCGGCCATACCACCGTGGATCCCGTCGGCCAAGATCTTGATGTCAGGGGCGCTGTCGTAGTCGCCGGTAATGCCGAACGTGACCTGGCCGTCGTAGGAGAAGATGGCCACTCCGATACGCAGCTGCAGGCCGAGCGGGACGTAGGGGAATGTCTCGAGCATGCGCCGGCCCACTGCGTAAAGCGGTGTCTGAGGGCCCGGAACGTTGGTGGTGACGGTGTTGACCGTGTTCTGGGCCACCTTGGTGCCCAGCCGGCCGGCCAGGGAGAGGAGCATGGGGGGAGCGAAGCCGGCCAGGTGCGTCAGGTTCTCGGCGGCCAGCGCCTGCCTGGACTCCTTCAGTCCTGACATCTGCGCCGAAATGCTGTTGAGCCGTTCGACCGGGTCGGCGATGCCAACCGGTAGGTCGGCGAAGATGGCCGACACCTTGTTGGCCAGGGTCCCATCCCCGGTCGCCCGCCCCCGATCGTCACGGGGCCGGACCGAGACCGGCACAAGAGTGCGTATGGGGCGATCGGTGCCCTCACCCCGGGATTCCAACAGGTCCCGGAAGCCCTTGGTGATGAGCGCCAGAACGACGTCGTTGAATGCTCCGCCCAGCGTGCGCCGCACGGCCTTTATGTCGGAAACAGGTAGCGAGGTGGCGGCCCACCGCCTGTGCGGCCCGATCGGGCCGTTCAGGGTGGCGGTGGTAGTAGCTCGCATGTTGCTGGCTGTGGCCCGCAGGCCGCCGGCGAAGTCGAGCAGCTGGGCCGTGGCCCGGCGCGGTACCCGGGTCTGAGCCCGGAGCACCCGAACCATCTCGAAGGGGCTCGTCAAGAGGTCCGCCAGCGCCTCTGCCACCAGCTCCCAGCCGGCCGGCTCCGGGCCGGGCATCCACTCGCCCGGGTCCCCTCGGATGGCATCGGGGCTGGCGTCCAGGATCAGCCCGAGCAGGTCGGTGCCAGAGACCCCGTCGACCATGCAGTGGTGGACTTTCGAGATCAGCGCCCAGCGGTCGTACTCGAGGCCCTCGACCATCCAGATCTCCCACAGAGGTTTGGCTCGGTCGAGCTTCTGGGCCATCAGCCGGCCCACCAGGTTGCGCAGCTCGTCCTCACTGCCGGGGCGGGGGAGTGCGGTGTGGCGCACATGGTACTCCAGATTGAAGAAGGGGTCGTCAACCCAGACCGGGCGGCCCAGGTCGAAGGGAACCTGCCGCACCACCTGCCGGTAACGCCGTACCAGGGGTAGCTTGCCGGCCACCATGTCACGCAGATTCTCGTACGGCGGAGGCGGGCCTTCCATGATCGAAACCGAGCCGATGTGCATGTGAGTGACCGCGTCCTCGATGTGCAGGAAGCCGGCGTCCTGTGGGCTCAACCGGTCATAACCCATCAAAAGCCTCCCTCCGGGTCGGGATCGGGGCGGCTGTCGCCGATTGGTTCAATCTCTATCATCAGGGCGAGCCCTGAGCTTCGCTAAGGTTTGACGTGGTGCGAATAGGCATGGTCCTAGGCGCCGGCGGGTCCGTCGGGGTGGCCTACCACGGTGCTGTAGTGGCCGCGGTCGAGGAGGCGACGGGTTGGGACCCCCGGTCGGCGGCCGTGATCGTCGGAACGTCAGCCGGGTCGATTACCGCGGCCATGTTGCGGGCCGGAGTCCCGGCCGCGGACCTGGCTCGTATAAGTGAGGGGAAACCACTGTCGGAGGAGGGCGCCTACTTCGCCAGGATCGGCAGGCCCCGGCGGCCCCGGCCCCAGCCCAGCGATTTCCTCCGAGTCCGGCCCATGGCCGACCCGGCCGCCGTGCTCCACGCCTTGACCCACCCGCTGTGCCACTCTGCCGGCGCCCTGGTGGCCGCGGTGATGCCGGCCGGTGGCATCCCCACCCACCGCATATCGACCGGCGTCAACACCGTCTTCGCCGGGGCCTGGCCCGCCGATCCCCTGTGGGTGTGTGCCGTCAACCTGCGGGAGGGGAAGAGGGTGGTCTTCGGCCGGCCGGGTGCTCCACCCGTTCCGGTCGGTACGGCGGTAGCCGCATCGGCCGCCATCCCGGGATACTTCCAGCCCGTGACCGTCGAGGGCCACCGGTATGTCGACGGCGGGGTCCACTCGATGGTGAATGTCGATGTGGTGGCCGGAGTGGACCTGGATCTGGTGCTGGTGAGCGCGCCTATGTCCGATGCGTCGAGCCGTCCCTCTTTCGCCGCGGACAGCCTGTGGCGCCTGGCCCTGCGCGCCCGTCTGCACGCCGAGTTGGCTGCTTTGCGGCGTACCAAAACCGAGGTGGCGGTCATCGAACCCAGCCGGCGGGTGATCATGGCTATGGGCCTCAACCCTATGGATGCGCGCCGCCGCGGCCCGGTCTCCAGGGCGACCACCCGGAGCATCCACGAGTGGCTGAATACGACTACCGAGGGCGTTCATGTCGGGTCCGTGCTCAGCCGGGCCGCCTCTTCACCGACCGGTCCCCCCGCTTCCAGACCGGACCTGAGGCGCCGCCCTTCCGCCTGATCCGGCCGGTTGGCAAGCACTGCTTCCGGGTAACCCTTGGAGGTTGTTACTATCGACGTAGGAGAAATCCCTCCGTGTGGATCGAAGCAAAGGGTGGCGCCGTATGGCAACAACCTCGGACCTGGATCTGGGTCGTTACAAACTGGGCTGGAGCGACGTCGAGGACTTCTACGTCTTCAAGCCGAAGAAGGGCCTGTCCGAGGACATCGTCCGCGAGATGTCGTGGATGAAGGGCGAGCCGGACTGGATGACCAAGAACCGGCTGAAGGCCTTGCGCTATTTCGAGCGCCGGCCCATGCCGTCCTGGGGCGGCGACATGTCCGGGATCGATTTCTCGAACATCTTCTACTACATCAAGCCGATCGATCAGCAGGTCAGCGCCTGGGATGAGCTGCCCGAATCGGTGAAGGCCACCTACGACAAGCTCGGTATTCCTGAGGCCGAGCGCAAGTATCTGGCTGGCGTTACAGCCCAGTACGAGTCGGAGGTCGTCTACCACAAAAACCGCGAGGACCTGGAGGCCCAGGGCGTCCTGTTCTGCGACATGGACACCGCCCTGCGAGAGTATCCGGACCTGGTAAAGCAGTACTTCGGCACGATCATCCCGCCCAACGACAACAAGTTCGCCGCCTTGAACACCTCGGTGTGGTCGGGTGGAAGCTTCATATACGTGCCGCCCGGGGTGAAGGTAGAGATGCCCCTGCAGGCCTACTTCCGGATCAATGCTGAGAACATGGGCCAGTTCGAGCGCACTCTGATCATCGCCGACGAGGGTGCTCAGGTGCACTACATCGAAGGCTGCTCTGCTCCCGTCTACAGCACCGATTCGCTCCATTCGGCCGTGGTCGAGATCATCTGCAAGCCGTCCAGCCGGGTCACCTACACGACCATTCAGAACTGGTCGAACAACGTCTACAACCTCGTCACCAAGCGAGCTCGATGCGACGCCGAGGCCCATATGGAATGGATCGACGGCAACATCGGGTCGCGCCTGACCATGAAGTACCCGGCCGTCTACCTGATGGGCCCGAAGGCCTCGGGCGAAGTGCTCTCCGTCGCCTACGCCGGCGCCGGACAGCATCAGGACGCCGGAGCCAAGATGGTCCACGCCGCCCCCGAGACATCCTCGACGATCATCTCGAAGTCGATATCCAAGGACGCCGGTCGGACGTCCTACCGCGGCTTGGTGCGCTTCGACGAGGGGGCCCGCAAGTCGAAGAGTTTCGTTCGCTGCGACGCCCTCCTGCTCGATGACGTCTCCCGCAGCGATACCTATCCCTACATCGAGTTCGGCGAGCAGGACGCCCAGGTCGGCCACGAGGCCACGGTGTCCAAGGTGGGCGAGGACCAGCTGTTCTACCTGATGAGCCGCGGTCTGTCCGAGCAGCAGGCGATGAGCATGATCGTCAACGGGTTCATCGAGCCCGTTACCCGCACCCTGCCCATGGAGTACGCCGTCGAATGGAGCCGTCTCATAGAGCTGCAGATGGAGGGCTCTGTCGGCTAACGGCGCTGTCGGCTAACGGCGCTGGCGGCTGATGACTCTGTCGGCTGATGACTCTGTCGACTGGCGTTGCTTGGGCCCGCCGGCTCGGGGCGAGCCGCCTGCCCCACCGCCGCTGGGTAGGATCGATATGTGACAGGAGCGATCGCACTGGCCATCGTGCTAGTCGTGGCCGTTGGCGGCATCAGCATGGCTATGCAGAGCCAGCGCACCGGGCAGTCGCCGGCGGGACCCCGCACCAGCCGGATCCCCAGGCCGACCCGATCCCCCGAAGGGCGCCGGAGCCGCAAACCATCCCCCTCGGACCTCCCTCCGCCCACCGCCCCCGCCGTGGAGAAAGAACCGGAGCTACGCGGCCCGGAGTTGCTGAGATCGGGCGTACCGGCCGAGGCCAAGGTGATGTCGGTGGTGGACGAGCGCACGACCGGGCCGGTCACGCGCAGCCGGCTGACGCTGGTGATCAAGCCCGAGGACGAATCCGCCTTCGAGGTGGTCGTGCGGGTCACCTTCGCCACCCCCGAATCCCGATCCAAGGTCAAGGTGGGCGGAACCGTGGCCGTGCGTTACGACAAGGACGACCACAGCAAAGTGGTGGTCGATCTGCCTCAGACCTGAACTCTTCTGGGCGCAGCCCGTAGACTGATCATTCGGCCTGGAGCCGATCGAACCCCCATCCGGAGGGAAAAACCCCCTGCCGAGCTTCTCCGTTGAATCTGCTGTCGCGCTACCCGGACCGAGGTGGTTGCGCGCCGCACGGAAGGCAGCGGCGGAACGCTTTCAGGGCGGCGCGCTCCCCACCAGCGAGCTGGAGGAGTGGCGGTACAGCCAGATCGATGCCTTGGACCTGGACCGCTATCAGCCGGCACTGGCGACCGCGACCCCGCCGGCGGCTGAGCCGGGTTTGGTGCACGCCCTGGTCTCCGAGCTCGGATCAGGCGTGACCCTGATCGAGACTCACGACGGGCAGGTCGCGGGGTCCCACGGGTCGGATCGAGATGTCACAGTAGAGCGGCTGTCGGCTCCCGATGCCAAGGAGGTCGAGCTCGGCGCCCTGGCGGGCGAACCGGATGCCTTCGCCGTGCTGAACCGGGCGTTCGCGCCCGCTCCGGTCCGGATCACGGTCTCGGCCGGATCGGCGCCGAAACCGATTGTGGTGGTGCACTGGGCCGACACGGATGGCTCCGCCGTCTTCCCTCGGCTCCTGCTCGAGGTCGGCGAGCAGGCCGAGGTGTCCGTTCTGGAGGTCGTGGCCGGCCCGGGTGCCGCTCTCGTCGTCCCCGTGACAGAGCTGCTGGTCGGTGACGCCGCTCACTTGTCCTACCTTCAAGTCCAAGATCTCGGGCCGCAGGCCTGGCAGATTGGGCTTCAGGCCAGCCGCGTCGGGCGTGACGCCTCGGTGTTGTCGGCCGCGGTCGCTCTGGGCGGCGAGTACGCCAGGCTGCGTACCGATTCCGCACTGGTGGCTCCCGGCGCTTCAGGGCGCCTCCTGGCGCTGTACTTCGGTTCAGGCGCCCAGATGCACGACTTTCGCACTGTGCAGCATCACCGGGCTCCCAAGACCCGATCCGAGCTTCTCTACAAGGGTGTCGTGGCCAACCGGTCCCGATCCGTCTACAGCGGTCTCATCCGGGTAGACAAGGGGGCTCGGGGAACGAACGCCTTCCAGACCAACAGGAACCTGGTCTTGCACGAGGGGGCCCACGCCGACTCGGTGCCCAACCTCGAGATCGAAGACAACGACGTTCGCTGCAGCCACGCTTCGGCCGTGGGCCCTATCGACGAGGACCAGCGGTTCTACCTGGAGAGCAGGGGAGTTCCTCCCTCGGTGACGGATCGATTGATCGCCCAGGGATTCCTCGACGAGGTCCTCACCCAGGTCCCGCTGCCGGCGGTCACCGTCCCCCTGCGGGCGGCGCTGGCGGCGAAGCTGGCGGGTGCGGAGGTAATCGAGTCGACGCGGCAGGGGACCGGGGCATGAACGAGCTGGCCCGGATTGCGGCCGCCAAGGTGGAGCCCGGGACTGCGATTCGGCTCGAGGGCGGGCCAGTGGGGGTGTGCCTGGTCCGAATAGGCGACCGGTTCTACGCCATCGCGGACCGCTGCAGCCACGCCCAGGTGCTGCTGTCGGAAGGGGAGGTCGACGAAGAGGAATGCTCGATCGAGTGCTGGAAGCATGGGAGCACCTTCTCGCTCCTGGACGGGCAGCCTCAATCCTTGCCCGCCACCCAGCCCGTGCTGATCTACCAGGTGCACATTGACGGAGACGACGTGGTGGTGGCCGAACCGTGAGCCGGACGCCCGCCCCGGCGGTAACCCACGAGCTGGTCATCGAGGATCTTCGGGCCGAGGTGGCGGGCCGCGAGATCTTGCGGGGTATCAACCTGACCGTCCGATCCGGTGAGGTTCACGCCGTCATGGGCCCGAACGGCTCGGGCAAGAGCACCCTGTCCCATGTGCTGCTCGGCCGGCCCGGCTACGTCGTAACCGGCGGCCGGGTGAGCCTCGATGGCACTGACCTGCTGGCGTTGCCCACCTGGCGGCGGGCCCAGATGGGTGTTTTCCTTGCCATGCAGTATCCCATCGAGGTTCCCGGGGTGAGCCTCCGAGACGCACTGTCGGAGTCCTTTGCGGCCGGTGGGCGCGACCCGATGGACGTGCCCGCCCTGGTCGGCGTCCGAAGCGGCTCGGGTCGGTTTCGACGCGCGCTTCCTCGTTCGCTCTCTGAACGTGGATCTGTCTGGGGGAGAACGCAAGCGCAACGAGACGGTCCAGCTCGGCGTGCTGGGCCCCAAGTTCGCGGTCCTGGACGAGATCGACTCCGGGCTCGACGTGGACGCCCTGCGCGACGTCGCCCGGAGGGTGGAGGCCGCCACCACCGAAATCGGGCTGGGCGTGCTGGCCATCACTCACTACACCCGGCTCCTTGGCGAGCTGCGCCCGGACCACACCCATGTGCTCTCGGCCGGCCGGATCGTGGTCAGCGGGGGACCGGAGCTGGCAGAGCAGCTGGAGAGCACCGGCTATGCGGAATGGGCAACCGAGGAAGCCGGGGAGCGCCAGGAGGCGTCTCGTCCGGCCCGGCCGGAGATATCAGACCCTTTCGGGGGTCCGGATCCTTTCGCCGATCCTTTCCGATCCTGATCTCGTTTCCCCGACCTCGTTTTGCCTGACGTCATTGACGGCCGAGTGCTTAGAACCCGTCCGGACCGTGGTGGATGACACCGGGCGGGCCGGGGCGGGTTCGTAGCTCCCGTCAGCAGGCGTAGGTGGCGGACGCCGACGGCCCTGCGGGGACAGCCGCGGCGACGCTCGGGATTTGCTGGCTCCGGCGCTTGAACCGGGACCGGCTCCCTGACGCCACCTGAGCGCTCCTGGAGGAGGCGGACGCATGGCGGTGGAGGAGCCGCCAGCGACCGGCCTGGTCGAGGAGGTCCCGCCGGTGCTCCTCAGCGACTTGCTGGAGCATCCAAGGGTGCATTTCGGGGACTCCTTTCCGTGGATTCAAATCTCGGGGATTTATGGCGCCGAACCAAACCTACCGGCAAATTCTCATTGCTGCACGCCTTTTTTCAGATATAGTTATATGGCTATGCCTGTTGCCAATGAAACCATTTCGGCGCCAGCGGAGCCGACCGTCCACTACCTCGTCAGGTCCTCCTTGGTCATGGAGCTGGTGTGGGCCTTGATGCTCCACGAAGGTGAGCCTGACCCCGGGACGTACCCCGCCCGGGCCCAGCGGTTCGTGGCCGCGCCCGGTCTGGAGCAACGTATTGCCGCCTTCTGGGGCGACGGCGACCCCTGCTTCACGGAGCTGTTCATCGTGGCCGAACGGGCGGGAGTGCTCTACGAGTCCGACGTGGATCGCCTGTGGGCCGCCCTGGAAGCGGGCGCCACCGCCGTACCCGGCGCGGAGACCATGTCGTCGGAGACCGCCGCCGACCGTCAGCGTTTCAAGGAGCGACTCGATCGTCTGCGCCAGGACGACGACGTCCGCTCGGCCTGGCTGGAGCTGGTCAAGGATGTCTGGGAGGCCGTATCGGAGCAGTGGGGCCGAGATGGGCGGCAGGCGGTGGGGGCCTACGAGTGGGACCTGCGAGGAAGGTTCGCCCGTTGCCATTCGTATTCAGACCTGGCGGCGCTTCTTCAATGCGACCTGGAAGGGATGCTGCCCCGGCTCGTCCGCGAGTATTCGGGCGAGGGCAAACCAGTGGTCATGGTCGCGTCCTGGTTCGCCCGCAAGACGTTCGTCATGGGGCTCGACGAGTGTCTCCTGGTGGGCCACGCCGCTCCATCCGGCTGGGTCGGTCCGACGGCCGAAACGAGAAACCGGGCCCGTCGCTTCAAGGCCCTGGGGGACCCCACCCGGCTCGCCATCCTGGAGTCGGCGGCCAGGTATCCGAAGACGGTCGGAGAGCTGGCCGGGGAGATGGGAGTAGCCCAGCCCACAGTCTCCAACCACGTCCGCATTCTCCGCGACGCCGGCCTGCTCGGTCCGGTGACCGACGAGCCCCGGCGGCTCGAACCCGATGCTGAAGCCCTGCAGTGCCTGGCGGACGAGCTCCTCCGGGTAGCGGCGCCAGGAGGGGATCGCCCTGTTACAAGATTGGACAGCGATACACCAGAGGTGTAACATAAATCTCGATGGTCGCGACCGTGGTGCCGGAGGCTCGGCTGCTGCCCGACGTGCTGCCAACCGAGCGCCTCTCAGTTTCCGGCCGGCCGGCTCCCGAGCTTCGCTCCGAGTGGCGGCGCGTGCCCGATGGGCGCAACGCTCTGACCGTCCTCATGGCGTGGGTCCAGTCCTTCGGGGTGGTTGCCATCGCCGCCTACCTCGATCGCTGGTGGGCGTATCTGCTGGCCTTCTTCCTCATGGGTCGGGCCTTCGCCCTGCTGAACATCCTCGGCCACGAAGCCGCCCACCGGCTCCTTTTCTCCAACCGGCGCATCAACGACTTCGTCGGCCGCTGGCTCCTGGCCTACCCGGCCTTCACGCCCTTCGATGTCTACCGGCGGGTCCATATGGCCCATCACAAGGATGAGATGGGCCCGGACGAGCCTGACATGGGGCTCTACTCCGGATACCCCATCAAGCGGGCGTCAATGCGGCGGAAGCTCACCCGGGACGCCATCGGTGTATCCGGGTGGAAGAACCTCCGTCCACTGATGGTGGCGACCTACCGCCGGTCGTCCCGCCCGGTGGCGGTCCGGATCGTCGCCGTGCAGGTTCTCATCTGGGCCGCCTTCTGGGCCGCCAGCGGCCGATGGTGGCTGTATCCCCTGCTTTGGCTGGCGCCATGGATGACCGTGTGGCGGGTGCTGAACCGCCTGCGAGCGATAGCCGAGCACGCCGGGATGGAGAGATCAGCCGACCGGCGCAAGACGACCCACGTGGTTCGCCAACGGCCACTCGCCCGATTCTGGATAGTCCCCTACAACACCGGGTTCCACCTCGCTCATCATGTCGACAGTGGCATTCCCTGGCAGCGGCTGCCGGTGCTGCACCGCGAGCTGGTTGCTTCGGGCTGGATAACGCCCGAACTGGAGTACCCGAGCTACACCGCCTTGTGGCGGGCCCTGGCATCGGGATAGCGCTGCAGTCAGCCAGCCGGCTGCGATCGGGGCCGGCTGTCGTGGCGCTCGTGTTCTCGCCTCATCAGCTCCCCCATCTCGCGTCCATACGATTCGTAGGCCGCACGAAGGCGCCGGCCCGGCCACCGGCGGGGTAGGAGGGCGGGGGGCAGGACGGGGTCGTCCCGAATGTGGCGAATCATGGCGGCGGCCGAGCGCGAACCGCTGCGCCGGATCGGCGGTAACGGAGAGCGATTCGAGAAGGGCTTCGGCCTTGTCCGCCCACGCCGGGAGGTTCCAGAGTGAACTGACCAGATCGGCCGACGTGGCGGTTTCGAAGGTCGCCTTGGCATCGAAGCACCACAGCATGGCCTGGAGGCCCTCCGGCCAGGGGCGAAGGAGGTTGTTCGGGCGGGTCCAGACTCCGGCGCGGAGCTCGGCCAGGCGAAGCTCGGCCAGCTCGGCCCGGGCCGCCGCCCGCTGGTTGGACCCATGGGCACCAGGCCTGAGCACGGCCAGTTCCCATCCACCCCGCCAGGGGCGCACCGCGGGGTGGAGGCCCTCGTCCTGGCGGTACTGACGGTTCAGCAACCGCGGACTGAGCCCGTAGGCCCCGTCGTGCGCCACGACGTCGCCGTCGGAGGCCAGCCGGGAGAGCGCCACCCGAGTCGTCCCCTCGTTTATCCCGAACAGCTCGACGGTGCGCACCAGAACCCGGACCGGGAGAGAAGGGCGATGGGTCCCCAGGAGGATGGAGAGGATCACGGACCGGGCCGTCAGTGGCCGCAGGTCCGGGCCGGCGGCGCCCTCGCCGGTCAGGGAACTCCTATCACGGTTACTTCGCCACGCTGATGCTGCTCCCAGGACCAGGCGCACGCCGCCGAGCAGAACCGGTGCACGGTTCCGTCCGGGCCGAAGCGGGTGTCCAGGCCCGCGATGGCAGGCAACACGAGACCGCAGCACGCGTCGGTGACCATGACGTCATCTCGGCCCACCCTCAGCTCGCAGGCCTCGAGGGGCCGATCGAAGCCGGGTACCGGATATGGGCGAACACCACCCGGCTCGACCCAGCGTGGGGCCAGGCTGGCGACTTCCCGGGTGGCCAGCACCTGGCTGGGCGCAGCCACGTCGCTCAGCCTCGACGCCACATTGGCGGCCCGGCCGATGTAGTCGTCGCCCTCGAACATGATCACCGCGCCTTGGGCCAGGCCGGCCCGGATCTCGAGAGGCTCGCCCGCCGGGACCCGGGCCGCCAGCTCTATCACCATGGCGACAACCGCCTCAGTGTCGCTCGAACTGAGCATGGCCCCGTCGCCGAGCCACTTGGTCACTCTCACGCCTCTCCGCGCCGCGATCTCGCGGACCCGGGTCCTGAAGCTGGCTAAGACAACCACCGTGCGCTCGTCGCCGAAGCGCTCTGTGAACGCGGTAAAACCGCTCAGGTCAACAAACGCGAAGCACCGCTCTACCCGCATCGGATCATCCTCCGGGCAGCGTACCGGGGTTGGCGGGCCGACCTGGCTTGATTACGCGACCCGGCTGGCGAGTACGAAGAACGAGCTCAGTGGGATGACTTGCACGTCCGCCCCCGTGTATGGCGCCTGGACGATCATGCCCCCGCCCACGTACATGGCCACGTGCTGGCCGGGGTCGGCCGGGAAGACGAGGTCGCCTGGCTCCAGCTGGGACATCGAGATGTGGGTGGTGTCGGCGTACTGAGCCCCGCTGAAGTGGGGGAGGGAGATGCCGACCTGGGCGTAGGCCCACATCACCAGCCCGGAGCAGTCGAAAGCGTTCGGTCCCGCGGCCCCGTAGACGTAAGGGTCACCGACCCGGCTCTCGGCCGCGGCCACCGCGCCGGACGCACCGCTGCCGACGGGGGGAGGCGGCCCTGAGATCGAACCCGCCCCCGAGCCGGCGGTCTGACCCTCAACTTGAGGTTCAGACTGGAGCTGGGCCCGGGCGGCGGCCTGGGCCTGGGCGGCGGCCTGTTCAGAGGCCAGCCTCTGTTGGGCCGCCCGCTGGGCGGCCGCCGCCGCCGCAGCTTCCTGCTGGGCTACCAGGGTGGCGATCTGACCGGTGATCTGACTCTTCTGGGCGGTCAGCTGGGCCGCTAGGTTCGCCACCGCCTGCTGGGCGGATGCCACCTTCTGAACCTGGGCCTTGGCGGCCGACTCCTTCTTCTTGAGGGTGTTCTCGGCCGCTTGCTGCTGTAAAGACGCCAGGTGGTACTGATCGATGGCGTTGGTCTGGTCCGTGGCGAGGGTGTCGACGTATTCGGCTCGCAGCAAGGCGTTGTTGGCGCTCTGCATGGCGGTTGAACCGCTCGCCTGCGGGCTGTTGCCGCCGTTGACGTAGGCCTGGACCGCGTCCTGGAGCAGGACGACCCGGTCGCGGCTGGTGGTGGCCTCGCTGGAAGCCAGTTGCTTGGCGGCCGTCGTCACCTGTGCGTCGAGCGTCTGCACCTGGTTCCGGGCGGCGTCGTACTGCTCGGAGAGGGCATCTTCCTGCATGCCGAGCGAGTTGATTCTGGATACGAGCGCGGCGGCCTGGGCCCTGAGATCCGAGATCGAATCTGCGGATGCCCTGGGGATAACGAGGCCGGAAGTCGAGCGCGACCGCAGCCGTCACTGCCAGAACCCGACCCGCGTGCCGACGGAAGCTCCACGAGCACGTAGTCACAACGGGATCACAACTTAGGTGAACGGCTGGCTCAGTTCAAGCCATTGCGCTTTTCCAACTGCAAATCAGCCGCGAAGCGACGCTCGCTAAGCGAGGAAAATCCGGACTATCGCTGAGTTTTCTGCCCCGCCCAGAAACCGCGGAAACAGACTCTGCTACCGCACAGAACCGACTCTCATGTCAGTCGTTCCACGATCATGGCCATTCCCTGCCCGCCTCCGACACACATTGATTCGAGACCGACTGTCTTGTCCTCGGCCTGGAGACCATTCAGCAGAGTGGTCATGATGCGCGCCCCGGTCATTCCGAAGGGATGACCCAACGCGATAGCGCCGCCGTGGACATTCAGCTTGTCGTACGGAATCCCCAGTCGACGGGCAGACGGAACAACCTGCGCCGCGAACGCTTCGTTGATCTCTACTAAATCAATATCGTCGATCGTCATCCCAGCCCGACCCAGCGCTTGGCGGCAGGCTTCCACCGGGCCCAGACCCATGATCTCGGGATCGAGCGCAGTGACGGCTGAAGCTATGACGCGGGCCAGAGGCTGGATCCCGAGTTCCCTCGCCTTGGTATCGCTCATTACCAGTACGGCCGCGGCTCCGTCGTTCAGCGGGCAGCTGTTGCCGGCCGTGACCTCGCCGTCGGGGCGGAATACCGGCTTCAACTCGGACAGCTTTTCGACTGTCGTTCCCGGCCTCGGTCCGTCGTCGATTCGAACCTCGGTCCCGTCGGGTAGGGCCAGCGGTGTGATCTCGAGCTCGAAGAAGCCATTCTCCTGCGACGCCACCGCCCGCTGCTGCGACAAAGCGGCAAACTCGTCCATGTCGTGACGTGACACATTCTCCAGCTCGCGCACGTTCTCTGCTGTCTGTCCCATGGCGACATAGATATCCGGCAGACCGGCTGCTGGTGACCACGTCTCGCTGCCGCCCAAAGCGCGGTGACTCGTGCGCTCCTCGGCGTCGTGAAACTGAGCATTGTGCGTCCCGGGAATACCGTCGCTCATGCCGTGGCCGAACCGGCTCACGGCCTCCACGCCCGCCGCCACGAACACATCCCCTTCGCCGGCTTTGATGGCGTGGGCGGCCATCCTGATGGTTTGCAGAGACGAGGAGCAGTACCGGTTGACGGTAGTCCCGGGGACGTTCGGCAGATCCGCCAGGAGCGCGACGACGCGCGCCAGGTTGTAACCCGCCTCGCCGGCCGGCTGGGCGCAGCCGAGTATGAGATCCTCGACCATGGCGGGCTCCACCTGCGGCAACTTGGCCATGAGAGCCTTCACGATCTGAGCGCTCATGTCATCGGGGCGGAGGCTGACGAGCGATCCCTTGTGAGCTCGGCCTATCGGGCTGCGGGCGGTGGCGACGATGACGGCCTCGGGCATGGTTCCTCCTAGGGTCGAGGCGCAAAGGCGCCGGCGAGGCGGCCTCTGGGCGGTTCTGATCTGAAACTAGTTGTACCCGACGAAGGCGCCTTAGTGCTGCAGAACGAAGCTACGCGGGATGGCCGGCTCGGGATACCCTGACGGTGATGTCGGATATCTCGGTAAGTCCGGTACGAAGCGATCCCACTCTCGACGGAGATCACGAGCGCATGGCCCACATTGTGCTCGAGGGCTGGCGTCCCGAAGAGGGCGAGTTCGTGCCGGCCGGCCCTTCGGTGGTCGAGGGCCTGGTGAACGGCACGGCGGTGAAAGCGCTGTGCGGAAAGATCTGGGTACCGAACCGCGATCCCAAGAGGTACCCCCTCTGCCCTACTTGCAAGGAAGTGGCCGAGTCTTTCGGCTGGAGGGTGCCTGCGTTCTAGGCATCCCGTCAGGCGCCAGGGGTCACGTCGGGTGGGAAGGGGGCGCCCTCGCCTATGAGTCGCTGAAGGGCCATGACCCGCGCCGGACGTCGCATGCCGAGAGCGGCGACGAGGCGCCCCCGCCGGCCGTAGGCGGCCAGGAAGCGGTCCTCGTCGAGGGACCCTTCGATCATGGCCACCTCGTCGCCGGGTTGGGTATGGCCGACGAATTGGAACTTCACCCCGTGCTGGTCCGACCAGAAGTACGGGGTGGGCTCATAAGCGGCCGCGGCATCGCCGTGAGCCAGTGTGTGGGCCGCCGCCTCTCCTTGCTCGGCAGCGTTGGTCCAGTGCTCGACCCGGAGCGGCTGTTCGTGTCCCGGGTGGGCCCACCGGGCGACGTCGCCGGCCGCCACGACTCCCGGTATCACGCCGGCACCGCTCCGCACCCGCAAACGCTCATCGCACAGAACGCCGTTCTCGAGCTCGACACCGGAACCCTCGAGCCAGCCGGTCGTCGGCGCCACCCCGACTCCGACTACGACTACGTCGGCGGGCAGCACCCGTCCATCAGTGAGGCGAACCGCTTCCGGCCGCTCCGAACCCACCACGGAGGCTATGCCGGCGCCGGTATGGATCTCCACGCCCCGGCTGCGATGCCAGGCAGCTACCGCCGCCCCCATCTCGTCTCCGATGGCGCGCTCGAGTGGCACAGGCAACACCTCGACGACCGCAACCGAGACGCCCAACTCCCTGGCGCTGGACGCCACCTCAAGCCCGATGAATCCGGCGCCCACGACTACCAGGTGACGGGCTCGGGTCAGGTCGTCGCGCAAGCCGATGGCATCATCGACGGTACGCAGATAGTGAACACCGGGCCCCGCCGGGGTGGCCGGCAACAGGCGCGGATGGGCTCCGGTGGCGATCACCAGCCAGTCGAAGGGCAGGTCGTCTCCGATGTCCAGGATCAGGCGGCGCCGCTCGAGATCGAGTGAGGTGGCCGATACCCCGAGAAGCCATTCGGCCTCGAACCCTTCCTCGACGTGCAGCGGGATCTGGTCCGGGCCGAACTTGCCCGTAAGGATCTGCTTTGACAAGGGGGGCCGGTCGTAGGGCAGATGCGGCTCGGCTCCGACGATGGTCAAGGGACCGTCATGGCCGACGTGGCGAAGAGCCTCGGCTGCTCGCAAGCCTGCCAGCGAACCCCCCACCACGACCGCTCGGCGTTGCACGGCCGCAGACCCTACCGGCTCCGTGACACCATGGGCCGGTGAAATGCGAAGAGTGGTTCTCGACCCGGATACCGCCCGAGTGGGGCGCCCGGGGCGTGGACGTCGCCAGCGACCAGGACGAGATAGTCGCCGTCGTGGATCTGGGCGACAGTCCGGACGGCACGGATGACGCCGTCGGCCTGCGGCTGTTTCGCGAGCGCAGCAGGGATGAACGCATGGACCTGGCCCAAGCAGCTGAAGCAACTTTCGGGAAGAAGGTCTCGTGGGGGGCGAAATCGGGCTCTCGGGTCTTGTTGTTCACGACCAGTTCCGTGCCGGTCATGACGCGCTTGCGCCTGCCCGAGCGCCAGCTTCTCGACACATTGATCGATGCCGGTGTGGCCCGGACCCGGAGCGAGGCCCTCGCCTGGTGCGTTCGGCTGGTCGCCGCCAACGAGCAGCAATGGATCTCCGATCTGCGTCGCGCTTTCGAGGCGGTCGAAACCGTGCGCGAACGGGGCCCCGAGAGCAGCCGCCGGAATCCGTAGGTTCTCTTACTGGTCCACGGTGGAGAGGTGGTCCAGAGCCTGGGCCAGCGTGTTCCACGACAAGGTCGCGGACTTGATGCGCACCGGGAACTTCACCACTCCTTGCAGGGCTTCGAGGTCCCCGAGAGAGACTTCAGGCTCGCCGTCGGAGCCGGACGTGTCCTCGCTCCCGTCTTCGGCTCCGTCCAGGCGCTGCTCGTGGATCGACATCATGGCCTTGAACTTGCGAATGGTGGCCCGCGCTTCGGCCAGGCTTTTGCCCTTCACAGCAGTCGACATCATCGACGCTGATGACTGGCTTATGGAACACCCCTGTCCCGTGAGCTTTATGTCTTCCACGCGATCACCGTCCAGCTGGACGAAGAGAGTTATCTCGTCTCCGCACAGCGGGTTGAAGCCGGTCTCGGAGTAAGCCGGAGGGACCGCCAGCTCGCCCCGGTTACGGGGGTTGCGGTAGTGGTCGAGGATGATTTCTCGGTAGAGGTCTTCGAGGCCGGGCATTTGGCTGTCTTGTAGTCCTGGTCTAGGCGAATAGGCGGTCGGCGGTCGCAAGAGCGTCGGCGAGTGCGTCGACATCGGCTCTCTCGTTGTACACCGAAAAGGATGCCCTAGCGGTAGCCCCTACTCCGAATCGGCGCATCAACGGTTTGGCGCAATGGTGGCCGGCCCGGACACACACCCCGGATTCGTCGAGCACCTGTGACAGGTCGTGGGGATGGACGTCCTTGTAGTTGAACGAGATCACCCCGCCTCGACGATCGGCGTCGTCGGTTCCGTGAATGACCAGATCCGGATATCGCTCCCGCAGAGTGGTGAGGGCGTAGGCGGTGAGATCCCGCTCGTGTTGGCGCACAGAGCTCATGCCGATTGCGGTGAGGTAATCCACAGCCGCGGCAAGGCCGACCACCTCTGCAATAGGAGGAGTACCGGCCTCGAACTTCCACGGGACGTCGTTTGGCGTGAAACCGTCGAGGCGGACATCGCGGATCATCTCGCCTCCTCCCAGGAACGGCGGCATGGCCTCCAGCAGCTCGGCCCGGGCCCACAGGGCGCCGATACCGGTCGGCCCGAGCATCTTGTGTCCGGTGAGACCGAAGAAATCCACATCCATCGCCCGCACGTCGGTCGGTAGGTGCGGGGCTTGCTGGGCTCCGTCGATGAGGATGAGGGCGCCCGCCCCGTGGGCCGCGTCGGCGAGCTCCCGCACCGGGTTGATCGTCCCGAGCACGTTAGAGACGGCGGTGACGCCGAGCAGCTTGGCGCCGTCGAGGGTCTCGTCCAGCCCGGACAGGTCGAGCAGGCCGTCATCACTGACGGGCAGGAAGCGCAGCTCGATACCCCTCTCGGCACGAAGCTGCAACCACGGGACCAGGTTCGAGTGGTGCTCCATCTCGGTCAGCACGACGACGTCGCCGGGGGCCAGATTGGCTCGACCCCAGGAGTAGGCCACCAGGTTGATGGCCTCCGTCACGTTCTTGGTGAACACCACCTCACCGGCGTCGCCAGCGCCGATGAACCGGGCCACCGACGCCCGGCCCGCCTCGAACAGCCTGGTCGCCTCTTCCGCTATGGCGTATACACCGCGGTGGACATTGGCATGAGTCGTCTCGTAGTAGCGGGTCATGGCCTCGATGACCGCGGTCGGCTTCTGCGAGGACGCCGCGGAGTCGAGGTAGACCAGGCGCCTGCCGTGAACCAGTTGATCCAGGATCGGGAAGTCCTTCTTGATCAGCTGTGGGTCTAACGCCATGCTTCATACCCCTCTTCTTCGATGACCAGGGCCAGCTCCGGACCTCCACTCGTGACGATCCGGCCGTCCACCAGCAGGTGGACCACGTCAGGCTTCAGCTGGTCGAGGATGCGCTGATAGTGGGTGACGACCAGGACGCCGAGCTCGGGGCGGGCGTGGCGGACGGCCTCGACCCCGCGAGCAACGACCCCCAAGGCATCTATGTCCAGCCCCGAGTCGGTCTCGTCCAGAATGGCCAGCTCCGGCTCGAGTATGGCCAGCTGGAGGATCTCATTGCGCTTTTTCTCGCCTCCCGAGAACCCTTCGTTGAGGTAACGGTCCCCGAAGGCCGGGTCCATCCCCAGCTTCTTCATCCATTCCATGATCGAGACGCGTAGCTCGAGGACGGACAGGTCCATGCCCCGGCGAGCGGACAGCGCCTGCCGCAGGAACTGGGCCACCGGCACTCCAGGGATCTCCTCCGGGTACTGGAAGGCCAGAAACATCCCGGCCTTGCCCCGGACGTCGGCCGGCCATTCAGTGATGTCCTCGCCCTTGAAAAGGACCCGCCCGGCCGTCACGTCGTAGGACGGGTTGCCGAGCAAAGCGTTGGCGAGGGTTGACTTGCCCGAACCATTTGGGCCCATAAGGGCGTGAACTTCCCCGGCCCGCACGACCAGGTCCACACCCCGAAGGATCTCGGTGCCTTCAACGGAGACGTGGAGGTCGTTGACCTCGAACAGCGGAGGAGCCACGCGCCCAATTCTATTACCACTACGCCCATAGGGAAAAATAGGGGGCGTGGTGGCGTGGCGCCCCCTTTTTCTCCAACTAGCCTGCCGCGCAATGCCGGACCCGTGGACGTCGCAGGCGAGCGTCTCATCGGGCGGCCCCGTCGACAGGGTGACCCTGGTCGAGGGCTCCGCCTTCCTGATCACCGCTCCCGGTGGTGAGGTTGCGCCCGAATCGGCGGAGGGATTCTTCTTCCGGGACACCCGTTTCCTGTCGGCCTGGGTGTTGAGGATCAACGGGGACACCCCAGAGCCGCTGGCCCGTTCGGTAGCTGACCCCTACTCCGCCACTTTCGTGTCCCGGTCCCGGCTACATCCGGGTCGGTCCGATTCCAACCTTATGATCGAACGACGCCGGTATGTCGGGCGGGGCATGCGTGAGGACCTCATAGTGCGGAACTTCGGCGAGGAGCCCGCTTACTGCGCCGTCGAGATCGCCTTGGGAGCCGACTTCGCCGACCTCTTCGCGGTCAAAGAGGGACGGGTTGGTACCCCGGCCGAGGAGCCGGCCGAGCACGTCAATGGATCCATCATCTTCGCCCGCAAGAACGGCAAGCACCGGCGCAGCCTCAGGGTCTCCTTCTCCGAACCGGCTTCTCTCGACGGTCCGGTCGCCCGCTGGGAAGTCATCATCCCTCAGAAGGGGGTGTGGACGCTGTGCCAGCAGTTCTCGTGTGGGATCGACAATGACGAGATCGAACCGCGGTGGCTGTGCGGTCAGCCGGTGGCCCGGGCCAAGCCGGCCGAGCGCCTGGCGGCCTGGCGGCGCAACGTCCCGGTGGTCGATACCGACCACGACGGCCTGCGCAGGGTGGTGGCGAAGAGTGCCGAGGACCTCGGAGCCTTGCGCATCTTCGATCCGGATTACCCGGAGCGGACGGTTGTCGCCGCCGGCGCGCCCTGGTTCATGACGCTGTTCGGACGGGACTCCCTGCTGAGCGCCTGGATGGCCCTGATCGTCGACCCCGAACTGGCCCTGGGGACGCTGCAAACCCTGGCCCGGTTCCAGGGCACCGACGTGCGCCCATACAACGAGGAGGAGCCGGGCCGGATCCTGCACGAGATGCGATTCGGCGAGGCATCGTCCCTGTCCTTGGGCGGCGGCACCATCTACTACGGAACGGCCGACGCCACCCCCCTTTTCGTCATGCTCCTCGGTGAGCTGCGACGGTGGGGACTGGCGCGCGAGGCGGTGGACGAGCTGCTGCCGCACGCGGATCGCGCCATCGAATGGATCCAGAAGTTCGGTGACCGCGACGGCGACGGCTACGTGGAATACCAGCGGACGTCCGATCGGGGCCTTCGCAATCAGGGCTGGAAGGACTCCAAGGACGCCGTCCGTTTCGCCGACGGCCGCCTCGCCGAGGCCCCGGTAGCGCTGGCCGAAGTGCAGGGATACACCTACGGCGCCTATCTGGCCAGGGCCTTCTTCGCTGCCGAGCAGGGCGATAGCGCCCTCTCGAGCGAACTGCGCGCCCGGGCCGCCGGGCTCAAAGCCAACTTCAACCGCGACTTCTGGCTCGAGGAGCGGGGCTGGTTGGCCATGGGTCTCGATCGCGACAAGAAGCCGATCGACGCGCTGGCATCGAACATGGGTCACTGTTTGTGGACCGGTATCCTGGACGCTGACAAGGCCGACCTGGTGGCCCGCAAACTCGTGAGCCCGGACTTGTTCAGCGGGTGGGGAGTACGGACACTCGCCGTGTCCATGAACGGTTATAACCCGATCAGTTATCACTGCGGCTCGGTCTGGCCTCACGACAACGCGGTGGCGGCCGTGGGACTCATGCGTTACGGCTATGTGCGCGAGGCCCAGCGGGTGATCATGGCTGTCCTCGACGCCGCGGTCGCCCAGGGCGGCCGGCTGCCCGAGTTGTACAGCGGGCTGGAGCGTATGGAACTGCCGCTGGTCGTCTCATACCCGACTTCCTGCTCGCCCCAGGCGTGGGCCGCCGCGTCCCCGCTCCTGATGCTCCGCACGCTGCTCCGCCTCGACCCCTGGGTCCCGCGGGGCAAGGTATGGCTCCAGCCGGCTCTCCCCGAGCAGATCGGCCACCTCCATGTCGGGCGCATTCCCCTCGCCGGCGCCCGGGTGTCGGTCACAGTCGACGGCGGATCGGTGTCAGTGGAGGGACTGCCCGCCGACCTGGAGCTGGTGGACGCCCCCCGGCACCCCCTCACCGGTTCCTGAGCTTCTTGGCCGCGGGCAGGCGGGGAGCCGTCCGGCGAGCGGCGGGAGGGTCGCCACCCGATTTTCCGTGTATCAGATCCACCTGTCAGTAGATGAAAGGCACGTATTGTGCAGAATAGTTCACCATATACGGTGAACTATTCTGCAGAAAGGTTATGGGTGCGAGCCCGTCACCCCGGACAGGACCCGGCGACTCCGGCGACTCCGGCGCCCCCGCTCCAGCTCGAGTGGCGTTCAGCCGCCGGCTACCAACCGCGGTCGACCCACTCCTGCAGATGAGGCCGCTCGGTGCCGATGCTGGTGTCGTCCCCGTGCCCGGGAAGAACGATCGTGTCGGCCGGAAGCGAGGCGAACAGGCGGTCCTCGATCGATCGGATGATCGCGGCGAAGTCGCCACCGGGGAACTGGGTGGCTCCGGGGCCGCCCGGGAAGAGCGTGTCCCCGCTGAAGAGGACCGGCGAGCCTGCGAGCCGGAAGCACATCGATCCGGGGGTGTGTCCAGGTGTGGCGATGGTGTGCAGCCGCAGCCGGCCGACCTGGATGACTCCGTCGTCGTCGAGGACGAAGTCGTAGGACGGCAACATCTCTGCGTCCGCAGCGGTGACGCCCACGTTGTAACCGGCGTCTCGCACCGCTGGCACGGCCTGAATGTGGTCCCAGTGGCCGTGGGT
Organism: uncultured Acidimicrobiaceae bacterium; assembly: GCA_963851245.1. Lineage (GTDB taxonomy): Bacteria > Actinomycetota > Acidimicrobiia > Acidimicrobiales > Palsa-688 > CAWKOH01. The sequence continues at coordinate 596,782 of CAWKOH010000004.1, forward strand.
CTCGAGCACCTGGCGGACATTCAACCGGCGGCAGAGTTCCAGCAGCTTCTCGTGCTCGTTGGCGGCGTCGAGCAGGACCGCCTCTCCGGTCTCCTTGCATCGAAGGACGAACACGTTGTTGTCCATGGGGCCGACCACGAGCTTGTGGATCTCGGCCTGGCTGTCCTCGTAGTGCATTGTGCGCAGCCTATGGGCTAGAAAGTGCTTTCAGTAACCAGTGTGTCACCAGAGACTCCGCGTGCCCGAGGGGGACGAAGCGTGAATTTTGCGTTCAGTGAAGAGCAGGAAGAGCTACGGAAGGCGGTTCGCCGCTTTCTGGAGGATAAGTCACCCGAGACCGAGGTGCGCCGTCTGATGGAGACCACCGACGGCTACGACCCGGCGGTGTGGAGCCAGATGGCTGAGCAGCTGGGCCTGCAGGGACTGATCATCCCCGAGGAGTTCGGTGGTTCGGGCTTCACCTACGTGGAGCTGATCGTGGTGTTGGAGGAAATGGGCCGGGCCCTGTTGTGCGCCCCCTACTTCTCCAGCGTGGCCCTGGCCGCCAACCTGCTCCTGGTGGCCGGCGATGACGGAGCCAAGAAGGATTACCTGCCGGGTATCGCGGGCGGCTCGACGATCGCCACGGTCGCTCTGGCCGAGGCCTCGGGCCGCTGGGACGAGGAGGGTGTCACCTTGCCGGCGACGGGCTCGGCTGGCAGTTGGACTCTCACCGGCGAGAAGCTCTACGTGCTGGACGGCCATACGGCCGATGTCGTGCTGGTGGCGGCTCGGACCGGCGCGGGGGTCTCGGTCTTCGCGGTGGAGAAGGGGGCCCAGGGGTTCAGCGCCACGCCGCTTTCGACCATGGACCAGACCCGCAAGCAGGCCCGGCTGACCTTTGAGTCCACCCCGGCTCGCCTGGTCGGCTCGGATGGGGCTGGTTGGGCGGCGGTGTCGAAGATGCTGGACCTGGCCGCCGTGGCTCTGGCCGCTGAGCAGGTGGGCGGGGCCCAGAAGGTGCTGGAGATGGCGGTGGAGTACGCCAAGGTGCGGGTGCAGTTCGGGCGACCCATCGGTAGCTTCCAGGCCATCAAGCACAAGTGTGCCGACATGCTTTTGGAGGTGGAGTCGGCCAAGTCGGCCGCCTATTACGCCGGCTGGGCCGCAGCTGAGGACAACGACGAGCTGCCGGTGGTGGCCAGCCTGGCCAAGTCCTACTGCTCGGAGGCCTACTTCCACGCCACCGCCGAGAACATCCAGATCCATGGCGGCATCGGCTTCACCTGGGAGCACCCGGCCCACCTGTATTTCAAGCGGGCCAAGAGCTCCGAGCTGCTCTTCGGCGATCCGACCTACCACCGCGAGCTCCTCGCCCAGCGCATCGGCATCTGATCTACGGGCCCGCCGCGCTCACCGCACGGAAGGCCGGCCACCTTCGATCCCGTAAATGCTTGGGTTGGGCCCCGCGGATGGGTACCATCAATGGCACCGAGGAAAGGAGGTGGTCCAACTGAGCAGTAGACGTTTTGGGACCTCGGAGGTGGCTGGTCGCTAGGCGGCCGCTGGACCACCTGGTAATCCAAGCCAGTTACCCAGGGACGAACCGGCCGGGACGCTGGTCCCACCCGGCATACCAAACGGGACTTCCTGCCATTCCAGTCTGAATTACCTGTCGTAGGGGGGTCGCCTGAAGGGCGGCCCCCCTACGTGCGCGAGAGTGGGGCGGTGACCATCACCCCCCTGGACCGGCTGCCGGAGACGGGTGGCCCCTTCTCGATCGCATCCGACGACGCCACCCTGGCCGCTTACCTGGCCCGGCCCGCTCCCTCAGCCGCCGGCCGCAGCGGGCGTCACGGTCTGATTCTCTGCCACGGCTTTCCGGTAGTCCCCACACTGCCGGGAGCTTCGAACCGGGGCTACCAGGAACTGGCCGACCGGCTGGCTGCGGACACCGGGTGGATGGTGCTCACCTTCAACTTTCGCGGCACGTCGGACTCTTCGGGGAACTTCTCCCTCGGCGGATGGCTGGAGGATCTCAAGGCGGCCATTGATCTGCTCCTCGGGCGCGGCGGCGTGGACGCCATGTGGCTGTGCGGGTTCGCGGCGGGGGGCGCCCTGGCGCTGTGCGCGGCCGGGGAGGATCCGAGAGTGCGGGGAGTCGCCGCCTTCTCGGCCCCGGCCGACTTCGCCGAGCGGGCCGCGGATGCTCGGCGGTTCGTGACCCAGGCCCGGGAGGCGGGGGTCATCCGCGACCCGGGTTTCCCCTCCGACCTTGATGCCTGGGCTCGCGAGTTGAGGGATATCCGGCCTTTGAGGATGATCGGCAAGATCCCGCCCCGCCCGGTCCTCCTCGTGCACGGAGCCAACGACGAGGTGGTCCCCGTGCTCGACGCTCGGGCCCTGGCTGACGCCGCCGGCCACGAGGTGGAGCTGCGCATCCTGCCCAGCGCCGGTCACCGTCTGCGCAATGACCCGAGAGCCATAGCGCTGCTCATCGGGTGGATCGACCGCCAGCAGAGCTGAGGATTCCGGCCCCGTCTCCGCCGGCGGGTCAGGCGGGGGAGAGGGATGGCAGCACTCGTACCCAAGTCGAACGGGACGTCGGCCGGCACGTCCAGGCTCTGGTATCCGCCGGCTTCGGCCAGGTGGGCCTGGTCTGGCGGGGTCTCGACGACGCCCTGGTCGTCGGGGTGAAGCTCTGACACCCGATGTTTGGCCTACGGACCCTGCGGCCGTCCGTACCCCAGGGCACCGTCGATGGCGTCGCGCAGGCACCGGGCCGCTCCTTCGGGATCGCCGGATTCGGTGAGGTAGCGGACCACCACGAAGCGGCGTGCTCCAACGGCCGCCATAGGCGGGATCGTCCTGGGGGTTACGCCACCGGTTACGAACCAGGGAACGGACGCTCCCAGCTCCGTGGAAGCGACATAGGCGAGGTAAGACACGCCGGTTCCCGGCCGCCCCGGCTTGGTGGGAGTGGCGTGGACCGGCCCGGCGGACAGGTAGTCGACAGGCTCGGACCCGGCCTCGTCCCACTCGCTCCGGGCGTGGGTCGAGAAGCCGATTATGGCGTCGGGCCCCACGATGGTCCTTGCCACTTCCGGTGGCGTGTCGTCCTGGCCCACGTGCACGCCGTCTGCTCCGCAGGCCAGAGCCAGATCGGGCCGGTCGTTGAGGATGAAGGGCGCGCCGAAATCGGCGCACACCGCGGCTGCTTCACGAGCCCGGCGGATGATCTGGCGGTCCGGCAGGTCCTTGTCCCGGAGCTGCACCACATCGACCCCGCCGCGGAGGCACGCAGAAAGGAAGGCCGTCAGGTCGGGGCGATCCGGGGTGCAGAGGTAGAGCCGTCTCGAGCCGAGGTCACCCACCGGCGACAGCGCGGACCAGTTCGATCCGGTCTCCGTCTGCCAGAACGAAGGCGGGCATGTCGGCCCGGTCCACCGCCTCGCCGTTGATCTCTGCCACGACCCACTTGGCCTGCACCCCGAGGACCTGGAATAGGTCTGTCAACCGCGCCCCGTCGTAGATCTCCACGGTGTCCCCGTTGGCGATCACCCGCATTCCGTTACCCGCACCCACGTCCTGTCGCGCCCACCTCGCCATCCCCGCGACGCGACCGCGTTGGATCGCCCACACTCGACTTGCCCAGGTGTGGCCATCTTCTGGGTCCCGGAATGCTTTCCGGGACGACTTTTACCGCTGTGAGCGGTTCAACGCGTCCCGGAAGGCAGTTTGGGACCCACCTTTCGCCACGAAGCCCGAAACGCCCCCCGCCGCCCAGCCCCTGCCCGAAAGGCCCCCGCCACCCAGCCCGAAGCACCCTCGCCGGTGGACTCAAGAATCGGAGGCCTTGGCGGCGGCCTTCAGCTGCTGTTTGTAGGCGCGCACCCGCCCGAGCGAATCCCGGTCGACTATGTCGGCCACCGACATGAACGTGCCCGGCTGGCCGAACTTCCCGGCCGCCGCCTCCCATCCCGGAGGCCGGACCCCGAGCTGCTTGCCGAGCAGTCCGACGAAGATCCTGGCTTTCTGGTCACCGAATCCGGGGAGGGCCTTGACCCGCTGGTACAGGTCTGCCCCATCCTTGGCGTCGAGCCACACGCGTTCCGCTTCTCCTTCGTACTCGTCGACCACGATCCGGCACAGCTCCTGCACCCGCTTGGCGTTGGCGGAGGGGAAGCGGTGCAGGGCCGGCCGCTCGGCGAAGATGGCGGCCAGCTTCTCGGGGTCCATGGCCGCGATCTCGGCCGCGTCCAGATCTCCACCCAGGCGGGTCTTCAGGTCCAGAGGGGCGGTGAACGCCCGCTCGAGAGGGATCTGCTGGTCGAGGACCATCCCGATCAGCAGCGCGAGCGGATCTCGGCTCAGCAGTTCGTCGGCGGCTGGGTCTTGCGACAGTGCGAGCTTGGGTTGGGCCATCCAGGCATCTTCGCCGCGCCACGTAGATCTAGCTCACCCGCGGGTCGGGGGCGTCGGGGTTGATGCCGTAGCGAACTATGGCCTCGTTGACTTCCTTGGCCTTGGCCTCGCCCTTGGCCAGCAGGCCGTCGAGGACGGCGACTACCAGGTGGGCGGCGTCGGTCTCGAAGTGCCGGCGTAGAGCTTCTCTGGTGTCAGAGCGGCCAAAACCGTCGGTCCCGAGCGGGATGAAGTGGTTCGGCACCCAGCGGGCGATCTGATCGGGCACCGCCTTCATGAAGTCCGTCACCGCAACGATGGGGCCGCTCGCCGTCTCCAGGGCCTCCGTCACGTACGGGGTCCGCGGCTGCAGACTCGGATGCAGGCGGTTCCACCGCTCGACAGAGAGGGCATCCTCCCGCAGCGATTTGTAACTGGTTGCCGACCAAAGCTCGGCGGCGACATCGTGGTCGGAGGCCAGCCAGGTCTGGGCGGCCAGCGCGGCCTGTGACGCCGTTCCCGAGAACAGGATGGTCGCCCGGCGGCTCGGGCCCTCGGGGGCGGGTGAGAACCGGTACAGGCCCCGGAGGATGCCTTCGTCCACATCTTCTGGCTTCGGCGGCATCTGGTAGTTCTCGTTGTACAGGGTCAGGTAGTAGAAGATGTCCTCGGGCTCGGGCCCGTACATGCGCCGGATCCCGTCGCCGACTATGACGGCCACCTCGTAGGCGAACGCAGGGTCGTAGGCGCACAGATTCGGGAAGGTCGAAGCCAGCACCAGCGAATGACCGTCGTCGTGCTGGAGACCCTCGCCGAGCAGGGTGGTGCGCCCGGCCGTGCCGCCAAGCATGAAACCCCGGCCCCTCATGTCCCCGAAGGCCCAGGCCAGGTCACCGATGCGCTGGAACCCGAACATCGAGTAGAAGATGAAAAACGGGATCATCGGCTGGCCCCACGTCGCATATGACGTACCGGCCGCCGTGAAGTCGGCCATGCCACCCGCTTCGGTGATGCCCTCTTCAAGGATCTGCCCGTCCCTGGCCTCGGAGTAGGAAAGCATCAGTTTCGAGTCGACCGGCTCGTAGAGCTGGCCCAGCGGGGCGTATATCTTCACCTCGTTGAAAAGGGCGTCCATGCCGAAGGTGCGGGCCTCGTCGGGGATGATCGGAACGATCCGCTGGCCTATCCCCTTGTCTCGCAACAGGTTGCGGAGCATGACCGCGAACGCCATCGTCGTGGACACCGCCCGCTTCCCGGACCCCGCCGCGAACTCGGCCAGCGTCTTCTCGGCCGGCGCGGGGAGGGGCCGGGCCCGCACCACACGGTGGGGGAGCGAACCGTTGAGTGCTCGGCGCCGCTCGACCATGTACTGGTACTCGACCGAGTCCGGCGAGGGGGAGAAGAAGGGCGGCTCGCCCTTCTCCAGCGCCGAGTCGGGAATCTCCTCCTGGAGGTACAGCCGATCGCGGAGAAGCTTCAGCTGTGGGGCGGTCATCTTTTTGATCTGGTGGGTGGCGTTGCGAGCCTCGATCTCCGGCCCGAGCGTCCAGCCTTTGATGGTCTTGGCCAGGATCACCGTCGGCTGGCCGGTCGTCTCCGTAGCCGACTTGTAGGCCGCATACAGCTTGCGGTAATCGTGGCCGCCGCGGGGCAGGTTCCGGAGATCGTCGTCGGAGAGGTGCTCCACCAACGCCCGCAGCCGCGGATCTGGCCCGAAGAAGTGCTCGCGGATGTAGGAGCCGTCCTCGGTCGCGTACTTCTGGAACTCACCGTCGACGGTGGTGTTCATCTTGTTCAACAGCACGCCGTCCACGTCGCGGGCCAGCAACTCGTCCCACTTCGAGCCCCACACCACCTTGATGACGTTCCACCCGGCGCCGCGGAAAGTGGCCTCCAGCTCCTGGATGATCTTCCCGTTGCCCCGGACCGGGCCGTCGAGTCGCTGCAGGTTGCAGTTGACGATGAAGATCAGGTTGTCGAGCTGCTCGCGACCTGCCAGCGACAGGGCGCCAAGCGTCTCGGGCTCGTCGCACTCCCCGTCACCGAGGAAGCACCACACACGGCTGTTGGAGGTGTCGGTGATGCGCCGGTTGTGCAGGTACCGGTTGAAGTGGGCCTGATAGATGGCATTGAGCGGTCCGAGCCCCATGGACACCGTCGGGAACTCCCAGAAGTCCGGCATCAGTCGGGGGTGGGGATACGACGAAAGCCCACCCGGGCCCACCTCTGCGCCGGGACCGGCTTGACGCCCCTGCAGCTCCCGCCGGAAGAACCAGAGCTGCTCCTCACTGAGCCTGCCCTCCATGAAAGCCCGGGCGTATATCCCCGGGGCGGCGTGGCCCTGGAAGAACACCTGATCTCCGGCCTGGCCGTTCGCCTTGCCCCGGAAGAAATGATTGAAACCGACCTCGTACAGGCTGGCCGAGCTGGCGAAGGTGGCCAGGTGGCCACCGATACCCTCGGCGGCGTGGTTGGCCCGCACCACCATGATGGCGGCGTTCCACCGGACGTAGGCCCGGATGCGCCGCTCGATGTGCTCGTCACCGGGGAACCACGGCTCCTGATCAGGGGGGATCGTGTTGACGTACGGGGTCGACACCGTGGCCGGGAAGCCGACCTGGTTCTCCCTGGCCCTCTCGAGCAGTTTCATGAGAAGGAACCGGGCCCTGGTCTTGCCCCGGCTGTCGACTATGGCATCGAAGGAGTCGACCCACTCGGAAGTCTCCTCCGGGTCGATGTCGGGGAGCTGATGCGAAAAACCATCGAAAATCACCCCTCCATGCTCGCGCCGTTCCGGCGCTCACCGTGACACTCGTTTGCATCTGGACCTAACACCGCCAACGATGTGACGCAAGGATGACAAACAGATGAGAGTAGTTACCTGGCAGACCAGCGTCATCATCGCCTCCGTGGTCGGATTGTCGAAGGCGGATGCGTCCGCGGTCGGGGTGGTGGCGCCCGCCTTGAAGTCCGACCTGCACATCACGACGGCTCAGCTGGGCCTGGTGGCGTCGCTCGGCAGCCTGTCGGCGGCGCTTTGTTCCCTGCCGGCGGGCAGCCTGGTCGACCGGCGCCACCGGGTGGTGGTGGCGATCGTGGCTCTGATTGCCTGGAGCGCGGCCTTGGGCCTGGTCGGCTTCGCGATGGGCCTGCTGCTGCTGGCCATCGGACGGGTCGTCGGCAGCGGAGTGGCGACAATTGCCCGGCCGGTGGCGGTGTCGCTGGCCGGTGACATCTACGACCCGAGTTACCGGGGCCGGGCCCTGGCCTTTCTCGACGCCGGCCAAGCCATCGGAACCGCTATCTGCTTCCTGCTCGGCGCCCTGGCCCTCCACGTGCTGGATTGGCGCTGGCTCTTCTGGTGGCTGGCGGGCCTGGGCATCGTGGTGGCGGTGGCCGCCCGCCGGCTCGAGGATCCCGTTCCGGTGCGCGAGCACGGGCCTTCCATCGGAGTGGTCCTCCGTCTGCTGATGACCATCCGCACCAACGTGATCGTGGTGGTCGCCGATTCGATAGCCAACTTCTTCTTCGCCGGGGTGGCGTCCTTCGCGGTGCTGTTCATAAGCGAGCGCTACGCCATGTCGACCGCTCTGATCGACGCCCTGGCGCCCCTGCTGGCGATCGGCGTGATAGGCGGAATCCTGTTCGGAGGGCGCCTGGGCGACCGGCTGACGCCGCGAACGAGGGGGGAGCCGGCGGCTGGTGGTGGCCTCGGTATGCCAGCTCATTGCGACGGGGATCTTCGGCCTGGCCCTTCTGAGCCCGACCATCGTTGTTGGTGCCCTTCTGCTGTTTTGCGCGGCCACCGTGCTCGGCGGCGCCGGGCCGTGCCTCGACGCCGTCCGGGTGGACATCGTGGCGTCGGGCATCCGGGGCCGGGCGGAGGCGGCCCGGGGGATCCTCACCCTCTTCAGCGCGGCCCTGGGACCGGTCACCTTCGGCCTGGTGGCGACGGCGTTCGGGCGCCGGACCCAAACCACCACCAGCTCGAGTCAGCTGGCCAGCGGGCTGGCCCTCCGGGACGCCTTCCTGGTCATGCTGATCCCCCTGGGGGTGGGCGCACTAACCCTGCTGCTCGCCATCCCGTCCTACGAGGCCGACGCCGCGGCCGCGGGCACCGCACCGGGAGCGGGCATGCTGGAGGAGTGAGCGTCCTTGTGGAGCGAACCAATGTGAGATCTTGGTGCCCCGTCCCCTGGATGGTGGTCAAGTGACCCGACTCCCCACGATCGTGTATACCGACGGGGCCTGTTCCGGTAATCCCGGCCCCGGCGGTTGGGCCTGGGCCGTGCCGGAAGGCCGGTACCAGAGCGGGGCGGCCAGCCTCACGACCAATCAGCGCATGGAGATCCAGGCCGCCCTCGAGGCGGTCATGGTCCTTGATGGTCCCCTCGAGATCCGCAGCGACTCCACCTACGTCGTCAACTGCTTCCGGGACGGGTGGTGGCAGGGGTGGCTGGCCCGGGGCTGGCGTAACAGCCAGAAGAAGCCGGTAGCCAACCGTGACCTCTGGGAGCCGCTGATTGACCTCTACCGACGAGACCCCGGTCGGTTGCACTTCCAGTGGGTGAAAGGCCACGGTACCGACCTGATGAACGACCTGGTCGACCGCCTGGCGGTGGAAGCGGCCCTGACCCAGACCGGGCGGGAGGGCGAGGGGCGGCCCCCCGACGCGGGTCCCGCCGACCGGATCCGGTTGGCGCCCCCCCGCGGGTGACGGCCCGGGCCGGCGTCGATACCGGCGGCACCTTCACCGACGTCGTCACCGCGGCCGGGGAGGTGGTGAAGCTTCCGTCCCGACCGGCAGACCCAGCCGGCGCCGTCGCCGAGGGCCTACGACGGGCCGGCGGTGCCGCCACACTCGCCCACGGCACGACGGTCGCCACCAACGCCTTGCTGGAGCGCAGCGGTGGCCGGGTGGCGCTCATCACCACGGAGGGACGAGCGCGACGTCATCGAGATCGCCCGTCAGGCCCGGCCGTCCCTGTACGACGTCTGGGCGGATCGGACCCCGCCCCTCGTACCGCGGCCGCTCCGCTTCGAGATAGCGGGCCGGCTCGACCCCACCGGCCGGGAGGTCGAGCCCGTGGGGCCTCTACCGAATCTGCCCTCCGACCTGGACGCGGTCGCAGTGTGTCTGCTGCATTCCGACCTCAACGCTAACCATGAACTTCAGGTCGAAAGTCTGCTCAACTCGCCGGCGGTGGTCATCCGGTCGTCGGCGGTTTCCCCGGAGTACCGGGAGTACGAGAGGATGGCCACCACCGTCATCGACGCCTACCTGCGCCGGCCCTGCGCCGGTTATCTGACCGCTCTCGGCCGGCTGGCGCCGGAGGTCCTCGTCCTGACCTCGGCGGGCGGCCTGGTTCCTGTGCGGGAGGCGGCCACCAGGCCCGTATCGCTGCTCCTGTCCGGTCCGGCCGGCGGGGTGCTGGCCGCGTCCGCGGCGGCCGGGGCCGCCGGTTACGCCGACTGCGTAACCCTGGACATGGGCGGCACGAGCACCGATGTGTGCCTGATCCGCGGAGGCCGGCCCGAGCCAGCCGCCGAGCGGGTCGTGGCCGGGCTCCCGGTGCGGGTGCCCTCGCTGGACGTCCTGACTATCGGCGCAGGCGGAGGGTCGATCGCTCGTGTGGACCCGGGTGGGGCCCTGCTCGTCGGCCCCGGCAGCGCCGGGGCCGATCCGGGTCCCTGTTGCTACGGCCGGGGTGGTGACCAACCCACCGTTACCGACGCCGACCTGGTCGCCGGGCGGATCCCGACCGAAGGGCTGCCGGGCCTGGGGCGGCTGGATGTCGCCCCCGCCAAACAGGCCCTGGAGACCCTGGGTGCTTCCGCCGAGGACGTCATCGCGGTCGTCGACGAAGCCATGACGCAGGCCGTTCGGGCCGTCTCGATCGCCCGGGGGGTGGATCCAGCCGGACTGGCCCTGGTGGCCTTCGGTGGAGCCGGCCCCCTACACGCCTGCGCCCTGGCGGATTCCCTGGGTATGCCCGCCGTCGTGGTGCCGCCCCGCGCCGGGGTGCTGTCGGCGGTGGGGATCCTGGGTGCGCCCCGCCAGGTAGATCTGGTCCGGTCGTGGCCCGATCCGTCGGATCATGCGGGGGCCGTTGCCGCCGCCGCTGCCTTGGCGGCCGAAGCGGAGGCCCGCTGCGGGGCCGCGTCGATCGGGTGAGCGTCGCCTTCGACTGCCGTTACGCGGGGCAGAGTCACGAGATCGCGGTGCCGTCCACGGCCGCTTTTGCCGAGGACCACGCCAGGCGGCGGGGCTACGCCCTCGACGGGGCCTCGGTCGAGGTCATCGCCGTGCGGGCTTCGGCCCAGGTGGACTCACCGGTCGACAGCGGAAGGCTGCCACCGCCGGCCCGTCGTGGACCGGTCCGCGGGCCGGCCGTGATAGCCGAGGCCGACTGCACGGTATGGGTGGCTGCCGGCTGGACCGCATGCGTCCATCCGGGGGGCTCCTGGGTCCTCGAACGGGCCGGTTGAGGATGGACGCCGCCGCTCTGCAGATTCTGATCTCGCGGCTCACCGGCGTGGCCACCGAGATGGGCGAGGTGCTGAGGCGGGCGTCCTTTTCGCCCAACATCAAGGAGAGGGCGGACTGTTCGGCGGCGGTCTTCACCGCGTCCGGGGAGCTGCTGGTGCAGGCGGAGCACATCCCGGTGCACCTGGGCAGCATGCCGGCGTCGGTGGCGGCGGCCATCGCCGGCGCTCCGGTGTGGAACCCGGCGAGCAGATAATCCTCAATGATCCCTTCGCCGGCGGCACCCACCTGAACGACATCACCCTGGTGGCCCCCTGCTTCGTCGACGGTCGCATCGCCGGGTGGGTTGCCAACCGGGCCCACCACGCCGACCTGGGCGGCATGGTGCCGGGATCGATGCCCCCGGCCGCCACCGAGGTCTACCAGGAGGGGCTGCGCATCCCGCCGACGATCCTGACCGCCGGCCTGGCCGCTGTGATCGAGGCCAATTCGCGGACCCCGACCGAACGGCGGGGTGATCTCGAAGCTCAGGCCGGGGCCAACCGCATTGGCCTACAGCGCCTGGCCGAGCTGTGCTGCCGTCTCGACGGGTCGTGGGCCGGGCCCTTCGACGAGGTCCTCGCCTACGGGGAGCGCCGGATGCGCGCCGCTCTGGCCGGCCTCCCCGACGGCCACTGGGAGGTATCGGATGTGCTGGACTCGACGGGAGCGGGAGGCGGCGGCCCCTTGACCATCAGATTGGGGCTGACGATCTCAGGGCCGGACGCGGTGTTCGACTTCACCGGCACCGCCGGCCAGCAGCCCGGCAACGTCAACGCCGTCCAGGCGGTGACAGCCAGCGCCGTGGCCTGGGCCCTTCGCAGCGCCACCGACCCGACCATCCCCGCGAATGGTGGCGCCCTGCGGCCGGTCCGCCTGATTGTTCCCGCCGGATCTGTGGTGGCGGCCCAGCCACCGGCCGCGGTGGGCGCCGGCAACGTGGAGGTCAGTCAGCGGGTCGCCGACGTGTGCCTGCTGGCTCTGGCCCAGGCTGCTCCTGACCGGGTGGGAGCCGCCGGCCAGGGAACGATGAACAACCTGATCATCGGCGGCCGTTCCGGTTGGGTCTACTACGAGACGATCGGCGGCGGCCAGGGCGGCCGGCCCGGCCGGGCCGGGATGAGCGGGGTTCACACCGCCATGACCAATACGCGCGACACCCCGACCGAAGCGCTTGAGCGGGCCCACCCACTTCGTGTGCTCCGATACCGGCTACGGGAGAGGAGCGGCGGCGCTGGACGTTGGCCGGGCGGCGACGGGATCGAGCGGGTCATCCAGGTGCTGGAGCCGGCGACGGTATCGATGATCACGGAGCGGCGGGTCAGCCACCCATGGGGGCTGGCAGGGGGCGAACCTGGCGCGACCGGGGAGAATTGGCTGTGGCCGGGCGGAGACGAATCTCGCCGGCTGCCGCTGGCCGACAAAGTGACAGTCGAGCTGGCCGCCGGTGATGCCATCTGCCTGCTCACGCCCGGTGGTGGCGGTTGGGGGCCGCCCCGGTGATCTCTGGCACCATGAGACCGATGGGGAACATGAACATGCTCGAAGAGATCGTGGCCCGCTTGCCCGAAGCGGCCCGGGTGGACATCGAAGCCTGGGGCGGCGAGCCGACGTTCCGGGTGGGCGGCAAGAACTTCGTCTTCAGTAGCCCGGAGGCCACCTCGATCACCGTGAAGTTGCCGCCCGAGGAGGCGGTTGCCGTCGTCGCCAGTGACAGCCACGCCGAGCCGACGGGGTACGGCCTGGGCCGCCATGGTTGGGTTTCGATCACCGTTCCCACGCGCACCAGCGCGGCCCGGTGGCGGGAGATCGAGGAGTGGGTCCGGACTTCCTACACCTTGGTCGCCCCTAAGAAGCTGGCCCGCGTGGTTATAGAACAGGACTCGGCCAGGCCCGCAGCACTCAGTGCTACGCAACGAAACTAGTTTCGTTCTGCAGCACTCAGGCTCGTCCTCAGGTTGATGACCTTTACTGGAAGATCGTGATGGACGAGACGGCGTCAGAACTGAGTCTGGGCGAGTCGCCCGAGCCCGAGGTCCCTGGCCCCGCCGAGGAGACCGCTGAGAGCCCCGCCGCCGAGGCGCCGGAAGCGGGTTCCGAAGAGTCCGGAGGTGGCCGGCCGCCTTCGTCGCGGCGACGAACGGTGTTCGCCGTGTCCAGGGCCCTCGTCGTGGTGGTCGTAGCCGCTGTCGGCTACCAGCTGGTGGTGCCCCAGACGCATGTGGTCCGGGCCCGGCTGAACCGCCTGGTCCTGCCCCGACCCGGGGTGGCCAAGTACAACGTGAAGTCGCCTGCGACCGCCGAGCAACCGGCCTCCACCACTCAACTGAGCACCGTCGAGTCGGCGGCGACGAAGTCCCCGAACGAGACCGGTGCCTACACCATCTCCTGGAGCCCGTCCCAGACCAGCGGCGCCGGCGTCCTCGTCTTCCTCCTGCCGAGCACGGCCCAGGCGGAGGCGGCCCTACCGCAGGTTCGGGCTCAGCAGGCCGCGGCCGGCTCCTACACTTCCGAGGGGCTGACCCGCCGGGCTACCTACGCGGTGGCCTCGGTGCCGGGTTCGGCCGGTGGCACCTACTCCCCGACGTCGAAGGGGAGCGGTCTCGGCGCCGACCTCTCCATCGTCACCTTCCAGTACGGCCGGGTCGTCGGCGCAGTGGAGGTGGTCGGGCCGTCGGCCACCCAGGCCGACTCCAGCACCATCGCCACCAATGAGTACAACCTTTTGCGGAAGGTCGAGCCTGGCTTCACGCTGAAGAAGGTGACCAGGCCGGTGCTGGCCAGCTCGCTCTGGGTCGCGGGGGCGATCCTCCTGGCGGCCATTGCCGCGCTGCACCCCGGCGGCCCGGCGCCGGCTGGCCGAGCGGCGCCAGAGGAAGATCGACGAGGAGCTCAGCCACATGGTCGTTGTGAAGGGCCAGACCATCTCGAAGCACCGGCGTTGACAGAGCCCCCCGCCGGGCTCACGCCAGGGGGAGTCCTTGCCCAGCAGGCCGGGTGCCGGTCGGGCGTCCCCGTTCGAGCCCGGTGCCGGCAGATGGCAGCAGGGGCTGGGGAAGGTACGCGACACCGTGCGCCAGGAACTGGTAGCCCGTCAAACGGCCGGGCACCTGCCCCCTGCCGGCCGGCGAGTAACCGTCCTCGACGCGGGCTGCGGACAAGGTACCCAGGCCATCCGGCTGGCCCGGGCCGGCTTCGACGCCCGGCTCTACCGGAACCGGTTGGGCATCGAGGGGGTCCGAGCCGACGAGCCGGAAGAAGTGAGGCAGGCCCTTGAAGATGCCGGGGCCGAGCGGGTGGCGTGGTACGGAGTTCGGCTGTTCACCGATCATTGGGAGCCAGCCGACCCTCCCGACGACTTCTCCGAGCTGATGGCGGCCGAGGAGGAGGCCGGGCGTCGCGATCCGTACCGATCGGTCGCCGCCCTCACCCACACGATCGCGGTGCGCAGGCCGGTCGACTAGTCAGTGCCGGGCGGCCAGACCCTTGGCCATCCGGGTGACGGCATGAATCTCGCCTATGCGCATGACGCGTGCCAGGAGGACATAGACGATCACGCCGGCGCCGGCCTGGGCCACCAGCCGCACGATCAGGACGGCATCACTCGCCGAGCTCGGGAAAGCCAGACCGATCAGAACCACCACCAACAAGGTGATAGCGCTCGCTATGACGACACGCACCAGAAGCCGGGCGGTGCCACTGCCGCCGAGAGACCCCACCCGGCGGCGAAGATCGGCGGCGGCCACGAAAGACATGATCGTGTAGGGACCCACCCAGGCCAGGGCCAGGCCGGGCACCCCGAGCAATGGCTCGAGGATCGGAGCGGCCAGCAATGTGATTCCGTTCTCTACCGTGTAGATCCAGAACATGATGCGAGCCGCCTGCATGGCCTGGTAGGCCCGTATGAGCAGGAAGAAGGCGCTGAATCCGGGCAGGCCGGCCGCGAACACGGCCAGAGTGGTGCTGACCATATGGGCGCCGGACTGGGTCACCCGGCCGTGGTGGATGGCCAGCTGGATAAAGGGTTGGGCGATGGCCACGTACACCAGGCCGGCCGGTATCAGCAGGGCCAGCGTGACCCGCAGGCCAGACACGAACTGGCGCTCGAAACCGGGTTTGTCGTCGTCGGTCCAGCGCTGGGCCAGGTTGGGCATGATGGCCGACGCGATCGACACCGCTATCAGGGCGTACGGGAGCTGGAAGAACTGGTACGAGAAGTTGTAAGCGGTGACCCCGCCCGTGGTCCGGCCGGCCAGGATCATCACCAGGGCTAAAGAGATCTGGTTGGCCAGCACGACCCCGATCAGCCACGACGACAATGCGGCCACCCGGCGTACGGCTGGGTGGCGAAGCTCCCATACCAGCCGGATGCGGATGCCGGCCCTGTGCATTGCCGGCAGCTGGACCAATAGCTGAGCCAGGTAGCCCGCGGTCGTCCCCAGGCCGAGGATCAAGATGGCGCGTTGATCGTGGGAGAACCGCGCCAGGGTTGTGGTGGCGCTGGTCGAGCGGGCCGTCAGCACCGCATCGGCCACGAACTTGGTCGCCAGCAGGGCGGCGATGGCGATGAGGTTGTTGAGCACCGGCGAGAGGGCGGCGGCGGTGAACCGGTGGCGGGCGTTAAGAAGGGCCGTGCTCACGATGATGGCGCCGAGCAGGAATACCTGAGGGGAGAAGTAGTGGAGCAGCTTGGTGGCCAGCACCTTCTCGTCGGGGCCGCTCGGGGTGGAATTCAGGATCAGGTAGAACCTGATGACAAACGGCGCCAGCAACCACAGCAGGGCCGTCATCACGACCAGCGCCGCCGCTATGGCCGTCACGACCGCGGATATAGCGCGAACGGTTTCCTCCCGGTCCTCCCGGTTGAACTGTTCCACGAATACCGGGATCAGCGTCGCTGAGAGGATGCCGCCCAGAAGCAGGTCGTAGACGATGTTCGGAATCCCGTTCGCGTAGTTGTACGCGTCTGAAAGCGAGCCGACCCCGAGGACGTAACCGATGGCGAGCACTCGTATGAAGCCGGTGAGGCGAGATGCGAATGTTCCGACTGCCAGTACTGCCGTCGCTTCCTGAGTGGACTGCGGCCGGCTGGTACCTCCATCGG
Organism: uncultured Acidimicrobiaceae bacterium; assembly: GCA_963851245.1. GTDB lineage: Bacteria > Actinomycetota > Acidimicrobiia > Acidimicrobiales > Palsa-688 > CAWKOH01. Next base: position 612,795 of record CAWKOH010000004.1, read on the forward strand.
CCTGAACCCGGTCCGCGGCCGGCGCCGGGCCGGTAGGAGGAGCCCTGCTTCCGTCGGGACCTCCGGGGGCCCAGCTGGAGGCGCCGTCCCCGGCGGAGGTGATGTGGACCCGGGGAGGGGTCGCTCCCGGGGGCGACCCCGCGGCCGCCCTGGAGGACGTGGCGCCGGGTCGGGAGCTGATGCGAACCGGTCCTTGGTTGTCGGCGCGGGCCGCTTCCCGGGCCCGCTTGCGGCGGGCGTCCTGCTCCCGGAGCAGGTCGCGCTCGCGCCGCAGCTCTAGCTCGCGATCGCGCTGGCGTTCTTCGGCCTCCCTGCGCCTCAGTTCGGCGGCCCGGTCGCGGGGCGGCCGTTCGACGGTGGCGTCCTGGTCGTACAGCATCCCGTGGCCGGCGTGGACCGGTCCGCTCCAGGCGCCCGGACGGGCGGAATCATCGTCCTGGTCGTAGAACTCTCCGGACCGGGCCACCAGGCCATGCTTGCCCAGCCCCGAGCGCGGGTCCAGTACCCTGCCTGCCCGGCGCCCCGCGAGGCCCGTGGCTGGCGGCGATCCGTGGGCTCGCCGCTACCATCGACCGCGTGACGGATGGCGCTCTTTCCCCTCTCGACGGCCGGTACGCGCCGCAGATGGAGTCGTTCGCGGCCGCCTTCTCCGAAGCGGCCCTGTTCCGCCAGCGGTTCGCGGTCGAGGTCGAGTGGCTGCTGGCCCTGTCTACGGAGCCCGGTGTCACGGAGCTGAAGCCGATCGGTCCGGGACTGGCCTCCACCCTCCGGGACTGGGTCGCCCGGTTCGGGCCCGAGGACGTGGCCCGGATCAAAGAGATAGAGCGCCGCATAAACCACGATGTGAAGGCGGTCGAGTACCTCCTCAAGGAGAAGCTGGGCTCGATCGGTTTCGGACCGGGCGCCGAGTTCGTCCACTTCGCCTCTACCTCCGAGGACCTCAACAACATCGCTCACGCCCTGATGCTGAGGCAGGGCCTCAGCCAGGCCTGGCTACCTCTCGCCGACGCCCTGGTAGACGAGGTGTGGGCTCAGGCCGAGGCGTACGCCGAGGTGCCCATGCCCAGCCACACCCACGGCCAGCCCGCCTCTCCCACGACTCTCGGGAAGGAGCTGGCGGTCTTCGCCTATCGCTGGCAGCGGCAGCTGACAGGTATCCGGTCGGTGCCGTTGCTCGCCAAGTTCAATGGCGCCGTCGGTACGTACGGTGCTCACACGGCGGCGTACCCCGACGTCGACTGGATCGCCGTCTCCCGCCGGTTCGTCGAGAGCTTCGAGTTGACGTGGAACCCCCTCACCACCCAGATCGAGTCGCACGACGCCCTGGCCGAGGTGTTCCACGGGGTTATCCGGTTCAACGCCATTCTCATCGACTTCTGCCGGGACGTGTGGGAGTACATAAGCCGGTCCTACCTGCGCCAGCGGCCGGTCGAGGGCGAGGTGGGCTCTTCCACCATGCCCCACAAGGTGAATCCGATCGACTTCGAGAATGCCGAGGCCAACGCCGGGGTGTCATCGGCGCTGCTGGAGCACCTGGCGACCAAGTTGATGATCTCTCGGATGCAAAGGGATCTCTCGGACTCGTCAGCGATCCGCAATATCGGCGTCGCCGTTGGTCATTCAGGACTGGCTCTGGCTAGTGCCCGGCGCGGTCTCGGCCGGATCACACCCGCGCCGGAAGTGATGCAAGCCGAGCTGGAAGGGCAGTGGGAAGTCCTGGCCGAAGCCATCCAGACGGTCATGCGTAGACACGGACTGCCCGATCCTTACGAACGGCTCAAGGACCTGACTCGCGGTCAAGCCATCTCCGCCGAGGACGTCCGCCGGTTCGTGCTGAGCCTGGGCCTGCCCGAAGAAGATGAAGGCAGGCTCCTCCGCCTTACGCCATCCGGTTATGTAGGGCTGGCGGCCGCTCTGGTCCAGGTGGGCAGGAAAGAGGCGCTGAAGCCATAACACGATTCCGCCGACAGCGACGTCCAGCCCGGCCGGGGCAGGCGCGGCGATGCGGCCGGCGTCACCACGGCACCAGGCCGGATAGGCGCGGGAGCAAGGCTCGGAAAGAGCGGGCCGAGAAGCACCCGGACCACGCCCCGGCCTGGTAGGCCAGATCGTCGGCCAGGCGGAGGCCGACCCACGTAATCAGGCCGGTGTCAGCCGGTTCAGAGAGCCACTCGGCCGCCGCCGGCGCGACCAGCGCCGCCACCAGGGCGGCCCGGGCCCGCGACCCACGCCGGCCGCGTCCCGCTCCGAAGGCGACCACTAATGCCGGCGGCAGCCAGGCCCGGCGCACGGCCGCGGCCAGGGAGAGGCCGGCCCGGAGATGGCCCGACAGGCCGAGTGCGGCCAAAGCGCGGGCCGTGGCTCGGTCGGAACCGGCCCGGCGGGCCAGGGCGGCCGTCGTTGACAGAGCTACCGCTGCCGCCGGCCCGGGGTAGCCCGTCAAGGCCAGGCCCCAGGCGCCTGCGCTCCACGCGTTCATGGCGGCAGGGGCGACGTCCCGGCCGTGCCGGGACTCGAGGGCGGCGGCCGAGCGCCCATATTGAAAGCGCTGCCGCAACCAGTCGGTGGCCGACTTGCGGGCCGGATGGGTCACCGTCACGGCCGGCTCGTAACGGATACGGCCGCCCCTTTTTCCCAGCCTCCAGACCAGGTCCACGTCCTCGCCGAAGCGCAGGATCTCGTCGAAACCGCCGGCCTCGGTGAGCGCTTGCCGGCGGACCAGCAGCGCCGCCGTCGGGACGTACGAGACGAGGCTGCCCGGCCGCACCGGAGCTTCGTTCGAGCCGAGGTCGAGAGACGACCGCTTTCTTTCGTAGCCGGCCAGCCAGGTTGGGGTAGCCGGCCCGGCCCGGGCCTGGATCCGGGGCGCCACCGCCACGACCTCCGGATCGGCGAAATGGGTGAGCAGACGCTCCAACCAATCGCTGACCGGCACGCAATCGGCGTCCAGGAAGCCGACGATGCCGGTGGTGGCCTGCCTCCAGCCGGTGTTGCGGGCCGCCGCCGGACCGCCCGCAACCGGTCGCCGGATGAGGCGGGCGGAAGAGGCCTGGGCCGGCGTGATCGCCGGCTCCGAGCCGTCGTCGACGACGATCACGGCGCCGGCGTCGCCTATGGCCTCGAGTGACGCGGCCAGGCCGTCGGGGTCGTTCCGGACCGGCATGACGACCGTCACATCGCTTACAGCCGGATGCGCGGCGGGGCCTGGGCGCGGGTGGGCGATCCCGCTGTCGAGCAGGCGCCTGGCCAGAGCCTGTGAGCCCGGAGCGGTCCCGACCGGCCGCCCTTCGTTCCAGGACTCGACCAGGGCCGCCCCGGCCGGTGTGAGGCGGATGACCCGGATCGGATTGCCGCCGACCAGGACGCCCTGCCGGGGCCTTCGCACCGAGGGATCCAGCTCCAGCCCGAAGCCGGGGGGCAGCGCCAACGGCCCTCCCTCTTCGTCAGTCAGCGGGCGGTCATGCCCGCGTCGACGGGCAGGACGGCCCCGGTGATACCACTGCTGTCGGGTCCGCACAGCCAGGCAATCAGGGCGGCCGGCTCTTCCGGGAGTAAGAGGCGGGGCAGCAGATGCTGGGCGGCGAATTCGGTCCGATCATCGAGGCCGTAGAGGGCGGTGCTGGCGTCGAGCATGGCGGTGGAGGTCGACCCGGGTGCCACCGCGTTGGCCGTCACTCCGAACGGCCCCAGCTCGGCGGCGAGGCTCCGAATGAGCCCGATAACCCCGTGCTTGGCCGCACTGTAAGCGGCCAGCATATAGATCCCCACCGTTCCGCTCGCCGACGAAACCGCCACGAAGCGACCCTGCCGGGGCTCGGGCCGCGTCAGGAGAGCCGGGACGGTGGCCTTGGCCAAGCGCCAGGCCCCCTCCAGGTTGACGGCGATCAAGGTGGACCACAGGGGGTCCGGCGTCTTCCATGCGTACACACCACCACCTATGCAGCCGGCGATGGCGAGGGCGGCATCCAGGCCGCCGAAGCGCTCCACGGCAAGTTTGGTGGCGGCGTCCAGGGCGGCCTGGTCGCGTACGTCGGCGACTACCCCCTCGGCCCATTCGGCCCCGCCGCAGGCTGCGATCGTGGCGTCGAGGTCCTCGCGGGTGGCAAGCGAATAACTCAGATCGGGGTCGTCCTCGCAACGGTCGATCAGCACCAGCCGCCATCCGTCTGCCGCCAGCCGGCGGGCCGTCATCCGCGCCGATCCCGCGCGCCGCGCCGCGTGATGATGGCCACCCGGGGGGCGCTGCGCCGATCTGTCACATTGGTTCGCTCCCGGAGGTCGCTCACGGCCACCCGTCCAGGCTGGCCAGCAGATCCCTCACCCAGGCGTCCACGAGCCGGCGCCCCGCTTCGGCTGACGCGCTGGTCGGGTCGCCCAGCACCCCGTTCGGTGATACCGACCTCACGCCACCGGTGCGCAAGCGGGCCATCAGATCGCCGGCGGTGGTGGGCCGATCCATGCCGCCGGCCTCTGCCGAGCCCGCGCGCACAGAAGCCGGGCACAGAGCCATCAGGACTGACGTCTCGGAGAAGCCGGCGTGGGCGTCCAGCCCTGACCGGCCGGCTCCGCTCGGCTGCCAGGCCCGGACCCGGCGCCCCTCGTAGGTGAGGCGGCGGACGGCCCTGTCGACCGGCTCGACGTTGCCCCCGTGGGTGGAAACGAAGACGGTGCCGGCGAAGGCGTCGGCCGATCGGCCCAGCTCCAGCAGCAACAGTTCGAGGGCCTCCTGGCCGATCGACAACGTGCCCGGAAAGGCGGCGTGCTCACCGCTCGAGCCGTAGGCGACGGCCGGGGCGACCACGACGTCGGCCCGCGCCAGGGCCAACCGGCCCGACAGGGCCACCGCCACGTCGGTGTCGGTGGACAGCGGGAGGTGGGGGCCGTGCTGCTCGGTCGAGCCCACCGGTACGGCCAGGACCGTCGGCTGACAGCGGGCGGCCACCTCCTTCCAGGTCATGGCGCTGAGCTGGCCCGGCCCGGCCCGGCCCCCCGTGTTATCGGCGTCGGGCACTCAAGGTCACCGGGACCGAGTGCCCCGGCCCCGGTGACGGGACGGCCCCGCTCGCCACGTCCGTAAGCATCCGCTCGCCGTGACCCTGCACGCATTCGGGGTCCGGCCCGTCAAGGGGCAACCCGGTGAAGAACTTGGCCGCCATGCAGCCACCCTGGCAGGCGTCGAAGGACCCGCATGTGGCGCACGCCCCGGCCGAAGAGGGCCGGCGCAGCTCCGTGAAGAGTTCGGATCGGCGCCAGACCCTGGTGAAGCCGCCACCCTCGCGCACACTGCCGGCCCGGAACTCGGCATGGAGCACGAACGGGCAGGCGTAGACGTCGCCGACGGGATCGATCAGGCAAACCACCCGGCCTGCCCCGCACAGGTTGAGGCCCGGCAGGGGCTCACCGAGGGCGGACAAGTGGAAGAAAGAGTCCCCGGTCAGCACTCCCGGTCGATCGATCAGCCACCGATAGAGGGTGACCTGCTGCTCCTGGGTCGGGTGCAGCTGGCCCCATGTGTCGGCCCCCCGGCCGCTCGGGCGCAGACGGGTGAGGCGCAGCTGGGCGCCGTATCCGTCGGCCAGCGCTTCGAAAGCGTCCAGCTGTTCGATGTTGTAGCGCGTCATGACCACGCTGATCTTGAACGGCCCGAAGGCGGCGGCGGCCAGGTGGTCCATGGCCCGGCGAGCGGTGTCGTAGCTGCCTCGGCCCCGCACGGCATCGTTGGTCGCGGCGTCGGCGCCATCTATCGAGATCTGGACATCCACGTAGTCCATCCCCGCCAGGCGGGCGGCCCGTCCGGCGTTGATGGTCGAGCCGTTGGTCGAGAACTTGACGCCGACCCCCCTCGAGACGGAGTAGTCGACCAGGTCGTAGAAGTCGGGCCTGATGGTCGGTTCGCCACCGTGTTGAAGCTGGCCTGCCAGGCCTGGTCGCTGATCCGCTCCGGGCGCAGCACGTTGACGTTGTAGAAGTTGTCCAGGAAGTCCTTGAAGTAGGCGGGCCGGTCCTTGACGACGGCCGCCTTGATCCCGTCGAACACGGATTGGTCCACGCCCTCGGGGTTACCGGCGGTCTTGAGCAGGTAGGGCGGGATGGCCCCCATCAGCACCGCCTTGCGCACCCGGCCCGAACCGTAGGTGCCCAGATAGCGGGTCACCTCGCCGGTGCCCATCGAGAACCCGCACAAGACCACGTCGTCCAGCTCCAGGTGGCCCAGCAGCGTGTTCAGGTCGGCCGCGAACGTGTCGTAGTCGTAGCCGATCGCTGGCTGGCTGGACTGGCCGAACCCGCGCCGGTCATAGCTGATGACCCGGTACCCCGCCTGGAGCAGGACCCGCTCCTGCTTCTCCCACGAATGCCCGTTCAGCGGGTAGCCGTGGATCAGCACCACGGGCTGCCCGGTGCCATGGTCCTCGTAGTAGATCTCGATGTCGTCCGTGTTCTCCTGGCCGACGACCACTGTGGACATGCTTTCTCCTCCTGTCGTGCACGGAACTGGGCAGCCGCCCACCGCGGCTGCGGCGCCGGAGCAACGACGGTGGCGCGGCTGCCGGACTTGTCATCAGCCTGCCGGGAGACACCCGCCCGCAGCACCGGTCAGATGACCGGTGTTCGCCGCGGCCCGGTGCCGAAGACTCTGACCTGTTGCCCCCGCAGGTGCTCACAGGAAGGAGCGGACATGGCCGGCCCCTTCGGCCCGGATGATCCGGCTGAGGCTGACGCGGTTCACGCGCTCCGCTGGCCCGCTGGCTTTTCCCCTGGATGCTCGGACGTGTGGGCCCGCAGCGAGGTGATCATCCTTGCCCCGGCCGCGGTGGTGTTCTCGCATCTGGTCACGGCTGGCCGGTGGGAGCGGGACTTCCCGGGCCTCCGGGACGTCCGCGTCCTGACCGGAGGGCACGAGGACCTGGCCGAGGACACCGCGTTTGAATTCGAGATGGACGGCCTCCGGCTTACGGCACAGGTCAGTGACTTCGCCGCCGGCCGCCGGCTGGCCTGGTCGGGCCAGGGAATCGACATCAGCACGTACCACGCGTGGGTTCTCTCCGGCGAGGTCAGCAGGTCACGCGCCCTCGCGGGCTTCGCGGCCAGAGGTGCGGCCGCCATCGCGCTGCGGGAGACCGACCCCGCCGCCGCGCAGCGCACGCTTGACCGATGGGCTGGCGGGCTGAAAGCAGCGGCGGAGAGGGGCGTCCCCGGCGACCGTCCGTAACGAGGTGTCCGGCGCGCCGAGCGCGTCGCGGAGGGCAGCCCGCGTCGTGATGCCCAGCTTGGGGAAGATCTGGTAGAGATGGCCGCCCACGGTCCGCGGGGACAGGTAGAGCCGTTCCGCGATCTGCTTGTTGGTCAGCCCCGACGCCGCGAGGCGGGCGATCTGCAGTTCCTGCGGGGTCAGGGAGTCAGCCCCCCGGGCGCCGGAAGGCGCCCTGATCGCGCCGGTCGCGCGCAATTCCAGCTCGGCGCGGGAGGCCCAGGGCGCGGCCCCCAGCTTCTGGAAGGCCGTGAGGGCAGCCTGAAGAGGGATCCTGGATTCGGTGGCGGCCCGGGTCCGGCGCAGGCGTTCGCCGTAAGCGAGCCGCACCCGTGCGGCATCGAACGGCCACTGCTCCACGGTGGGAAGGCCCAGTGCCCGCTGGAACAGCGCGGGAGCCTGCTCGTCGTCGGCGGCGATGGCGGCGGACGCCGTCACCAGGATGGCCAGCCTCGGGGACAGCGCCGGGAGGTCCGCTTCCCGCATGGCCCGCACATGCCGGTCCGCGTCGTCGTGCCGGTGGGTGCGCACGGCAGCGTTGACCAGATCCATGACGACCCACAGGCCATGCGGGACATGGGAAGCCAGGGTCCCCGCCGGGCTGATCGCCGTCGCGTGGTGGTAGGCGCTCTCGAAGTCACCCTGGCCAAGATCGGCCAGCACCAGGGCGTGCCGGGCGTAGACCTGCGCGGTGCGGGCCCCGCGCGGCCCGGCCCAGCCGATCATCTGGTCGGCCAGCGCCCGGCTGGTGTCAAACCGGCCCTGGACGGCAGCCAGCAGCGCCTGGTGGTAGCGGAAGTACCAGCCGAAGAACCGGCTGCCGCGCTCCTCGCAGACGCTGAGCCCCTCGGCGGCGAGTTCGCCGCTTCCCCCCATTCACCCCGGTGGAAGTCGTCGATGCACAGGTCCATCAGGGCCACGAAGTGTTTTCTCCCCAGACGGTTTTCGCGCCCGCGGAGCACGGTCCGCCACAGCGGCTCACGGACCTCCGCGAGGCGGTCGGCGTAGATCGCGGCCGCCGCGACGTTCTCGACCGCATTCCGGGCGGCCTCGTGGTGCACGGTCTTCAGCGCGGCCCCGAGCCGGGGCAGCGCCGCTACCCCGGTGCGGGCCGGGTCCGCGAACATGTCGATGGTCAGCGCGAGCTCCGGCGGCGGCCCGGGGGAAAGCCGGGCCAGCGCGGCGTAGAACGGGTCCCACAGCTCACGCCGCCCGCCGCAGTAGCAGAGCAGCGCCAGCGTCCACAGCGCGTTGATCAGCGCGGTGTCGCGCGCATCCCAGCGGCGGCCTCTGCCCGCGATGGCCCCCACCAGCAGCCGGTGGGCGGTATCGATGTGGCCGTCCGCATTGAGCATCACGAACGCGGCCGCCGACGCGTAGTTCAGCAGGTCATCGACGTGCGGGCTGGCCTGGCGCGTGCCTTCCAGCAGCTGGGAGGTGCTCCTCATCTCCCCGAGGACCTGAGCGCCGATATAGGCGGCCTGGGCCAGCCTGCGGCTGCGCTCCGCGGGAGCGGGGCTCAGGTCGGCCGCACGGGTCAGCGTGGTTACCGCCGCGGAGTAGTCTCCCCGGTCGGCGACGCGCCGCGCCGCATCCTCCAGCAAGGCGGCCACCTGCTCATCGGGCCCGACGGAGGCCTCGCCCAGGTGCCATGCCCGGCGCTCGGGCTGGCCTGCGAGGGCCTCGGCCAGCGCCTGGTGGGTGCGCCGGCGCTTCCGCGGCGGTTGACGCCCCGACCGCCGCGGAGCGGATCAGCGGATGCCGGAACGTGACCCGGTGGGTGTTCTCCCCGGCCCGCACCAGGTGGTCGCGCTCGGCGGGAGCGAGATCATCGAGCTGGTAGCGGCGGCCGCCGGCCGCGTGCAGCACACGGAGGTCCCCGGTGCCTTCCAGGGCCGCCGCGAGGAGGAGCGCCCGGGTCCGGGGAGGGAGCCGGGCGACGCGTGTGGTGAACAGCTCCTGCAGGCGCTGGCCGAGGGGCAGCACCGAGGGAAGCGGCTCGCTGCCCGAGCGCTGCGCCTCGGTCAGCGCCTGCGGCAGCTCCAGCAGGGCCAGCGGATTCCCCTGCGCCGCCTGCAGCACCCGGTTTCTCACCTGGGGATCAATGCCGGGAAACCGGCCGGCCACCAGCTGGGCAGCGGCCTGGTCGTCCAGGGGCTTCAGCTCGTATTCCGGCAGCCCGGCCCGCTCGAAGTAGGTCTGCGCACCGGTCCGGCGGGCGCCCAGGAGTCCCGCCCTGCTCCCGACCAGCCTCCTGGCCACGAAGCTCAGCACTCCGGCGCTGGCCCGGTCTATCCAGGGCAGGTCGTCCACGATCAGCAGCAGCGGTTCCCGGGCCGCCACGCGCCGCAGCAGGACCAGCGTGGCGGTGGACACCAGGAGCCGGTCTGGCGGGGGCCCGGCCCCGAAACCGAGGGCGACGCGCAAGGCGTCCCGGTGCGCGCTAGCGAGCTCGTCGAGGTCACCGAGCAGGGGCAACAGCGCCTGGTTGAGCGCCGCGAAGCTGACCTCTCCCTCGAACTCCAGGCCCGCCACCCGCAGGACCGTCATTCCCGCCGTGACCGCGGAGTCCGCCAGGGCGTTCAGCAACGCTGTCTTCCCCATGCCGGGATCCCCGGACAGGATGAGGGCGCCCCCGCTGGCCGCGGTCTCGCGGGCGAACCCCTGCAGGAAGCCGAGTTCCCGGGTCCGCCCGGTCAGCGCTTCCGGCGGCAGGTCAGCTCGCTCATCGCAGACGTCCCGCAGCTAGGGAGCGGGCCAGCCCAAGCCACTGCTGAGCCCGCCGCACCAGGATAACGAACCGGTCAGCCGGGCTCGGCGAGCAGGCGGTTCGCCCTGACGTCCACCAGCCAGCCCCGGAGCGGTGGCGGCCAGCCAGGCTGACCCCTACCCTCCCCCCCTCCCTCCCCCCCCCCCCTCCCCCCCCCCTCCCTCCCTCCCCCCCCCTCCCCCCCCCCCTCCCCCCGGGGCCACCGCGGTGATTACGGCGGCGGGGACTTCGGCGGCGGCGACTTCTCCTAGGCCCGTGGAGGTAGCGCTCCGCGGGGGATCGTGTTCAGGCGCGGGCCCTGGCGGGCTTGCGGTACATCCGGTAGTGCAGGACCAGGAAGGGGAATCCGAAGACGGAAAAAGCGTGGTCGGCCCGCAGGCCGCCGTCCTGCACATAGACGTCGAGCTGCTCGGCGAAACCACGGACCGCCAGCACCGTGAGGTCCTGGCCGCAGGGTCGATGTAGGCCAGGTAGTGACCCGGCTGGTCCAGGTCACTGCGGCTGGTCAGGATCAGCCCCCCGCCGGGGCGCGCCCGCGGCAGCAGGGTCGCGGTGAAGCTGGCCTGCGGCACCGGGAAGCCCACGCTGACGTACCCGCGGCCGCCGTGCCGGTAGGTGGTGTAGATGCCGACGTAGATCGGCTCATCAGTGTCGGTGAACGACCGGATCCAGCCACGGACCGTGGGGGCCCCGTCATCGGCGCGGGGCAGCGTGATCGTGTCGATCCGGCTGCGGATGCCCCGCTGCGTCTCGCGCTGGTTCATGGGCACGCTGGCCTGCCCCAGCGGGCGGCGCCACCAGGGTGCGGTAGAGCAGGTAACCGGGCCGTACCCACAG
>CAWKOH010000005.1:0-438234 GCA_963851245.1 uncultured Acidimicrobiaceae bacterium
ATCCTCGGGCTGGCTGCGCAAGCGCTCGACGGCGCAGATGTAGTGAAACCAGTCGAGCCGGGTGTGGGCGGAAGCCAGATATCGCCGGCGCTCGAAGGCGATGAGATCGCTGGTGCTCATGTCGATCTCCTTTTTATTGATGAATAGGCAGCTCGTTGGGACGATGGTGCGCCAGGATCCACCGCCCGGTCAGGGGCGAAAGACTCCTTCTCAGCTCGGGACGATCGTCACCGGACGGCGGGAGTGCTGGGCCACCTGGGTGCTGGTGCTCCCGAGAAGTAGCTCCGGAGTCGCTCCGAGACCCCGGCTGCCCACCACGATCAGATCCGCGTCGGCGGCGTCGGCGATCTCGAGGAGCACCGGCACCGAGGAGCCGTACCTGAGCTCGGTCCGGTAGGTGACCCCGGCGCTGGCGAGGGGGGCACACCACACGGTCTCGAACATCTCCTGGATCTCATGAAGGTGCGGCTGAGCAGGCACGGCGGCGGACTCCGGGTCGATCTTCTCGAGCAGGCCCAGGGCGTGGACCGCTACCACCTCCGCCCCCGTCTGGCGGGCTTGCTTGACCGCCCACTCGACTGCCACCTGGCTGTTGGGGGAGCCGTCGACCCCCACCACGATCACGCTCACAGGCTGACCAGTTTGCCAGGCGAGACCAGAGGATGGGACTTAGGTCTCTGTTCGGAGGTGGCGACGGGGTTGCAAATCGAGTGTCGTGCTAGTGGACAACGGCCTGGAATTGCCGCCCGAAGACGAGTGCCGGGCCTTGCTGTGCACCCAATCGGTCGGCCGTATTGCTGTGTCGGTGGGGGCGCTGCCCGTCATTCTCCCGGTGAACTACGCGGTAGTTGACGACGACATCCTCTTCTTGACCGGTGACGGGTCTGAAATTGCGGGCGGCCCTCGAGAACACCGTCGTGGGCTTCGAGGTCGACAGCCTCGATGACGCCCTCGACTACGGGTGGAGCGTGCTCGTCGTCGGCGTAGCCAGGGAGGTAGCCGAAACGGAACGGGACAGCTTCGGGCCGATCCGGGTCAGCCCCTGGGCCGGTGGCGACCGCTCCCATCTGGTCCGGATTCACCCCGAAATGATCTCAGGACGTCGGATCGTCCCGCCCGAGGTGGGCACCAGCTGATACTGCTTCAACCGACCGGGGTCAGGCGGTCGGGCCCGGTCCCCTCCCCGTAGTGGGACAGGAACAGTTCCTCGAGCGAAGGTTCGCGGCTCTGCAGTTCGCGGACGCTCGACGCCGCCAATACCTTGAGCAGCGGCTCCATCGGGCCCTGGACCTGGCACCGCACGACCTGACCGCTGACCCTGACTCCGCTGACTCCGGGAACGGCGGCCAGTTCGGGGACCGGACCTTCGAAGGTCACCTCAACCGTCGACGCCGACAGGTGGCGCATCTCCGACAGGGTGCCCACATCGACCAGAACGCCGGCTCGTAAAATGGCCACGCGCTCGCAGAGCGCCTCCACTTCGCTGAGTATGTGAGAGGACAGGAACACCGTCTGGCCTCGGTCCTTGGCCTCGTGGATGCACTCCCTGAAGGCCTGCTCCATCAACGGATCCAGTCCGCTGGTCGGCTCGTCGAGGATAAGGAGATCCGACCGGGCCATCAGACCGGCGATGAGGACCAGCTTCTGGCGGTTGCCCTTTGAGTAGGCCCGGACCTTCTTGGTCGAGTCGAGATCGAAGCGCATGATCAGTTCGTCCCGGTAGGCGTCGTCAACCCGGCCCTGGACCCGGCCCAGCAGATGCAGGGTCTCGCTCCCGTCAAAGATGGCCACAAGTTGGCTTCGCCCGGCACGTAGGACAGACGGCGGTGGGCATCCACCGTCTGGTGCTGGCTGTCCAGCCCGAAGACCGAAGACCGCCCGGCACTCGGGCGGATCAACCCCAGGACCAGGCGGATGGTGGTCGTCTTCCCGGCGCCGTTAGGGCCCAGGTAGCCGAGAACCTCTCCCCTGGCGACTTCCAGGTCGAGACGGTCGAGGACGGTGACCTCTCCGTAGCGCTTGGTCAGTCCCTCGGCGCGGATCGTGGAAGTGGTCATCGGGCTCGGCCTCCTCGCCATCCAGTATCGACCAATCTGGCCGGAAGGGGATAGGCAGGCAGGCTCGGACTGTCCAGAGGGGTCTTTTGCCTCTGCCACGTGGAAGGACCTCGCGCTCACACTGGGTGTGAAGCCTTGAGTAGGAGGTTGGGCCATGAATCCCGCAGGCTACGGCCAGAAGATCATGGTGGGCCTGGACGGCTCTCCTGGAGCGGCGTCCGCACTTGGCTGGGCGGTGCGCGAGGCCCCGCTCCGTAACGCCTCGGTGGAGGCACTGTTCGTCTGGCAAACCCCGAGCCTCGCCTACTCCGCTCCAGGTTTCATTCCCCTGTCGGAGACCGAGAAGGAGGATCAGGGACGGCGGGCGCTCGACAATACCCTGTCCTCGCTACCCGAATCGCCTGACGTCAAGGTCTACTTGAGAGTCAACGAAGGTAATCCGGCCGAGGTGCTCGCCAAGGCGACTCATGAGCCTGATGTCGTCATGCTGGTGGTCGGGACCCGGGGCCATGGCGGAATGGCCGGTCTCTTGCTCGGATCGGTCAGCCACTCCCTGACCCACACGTCATCCAAACCCCTCGTCATCGTGCCGAAGGACTGGTTGGCAATGCCCCGGTCGGATGCACGGCCGCGGATCGTCGTCGGTGTGGACGGTTCCAAACCCGCGGACGATGCCCTGCGGTGGGCAGCCGACGAAGCCGTCGTACGGGGATGCCCACTCGAGGTGGTGATGGTCTGGCCGTCACCCGTGCTTCCCGCCTACCACCCATACGGACTTCAACCAGAAGAGCCCGACCGCTACTCGCGGATTCGCGAGGCGCTGGAACGTGCAGTCAGCCGGGTCGACACCGGTGCCGCCCAGCTCGAGCTGTCGGTGGTCGAGGGTTCAGCCGCTCGGACGCTGGTCCGGCTGGCAGACAAAACCGAGATGTTGGTGGTCGGGACGAGAGGATTCGGTCGAGCCCATGAAGCCGTCTCCGGTTCGGTGAGCCACGCGTGCAGCCACCGGGCCACCGTCCCCATCGCGGTGATACCCCACGCCAGGGTTCCCGCTTACCGCACGTGAAACCCGCCCGGGGACGGTCCGAATAGGGACCATAGGCCCTGTTAAACGGCAGCTGGATACGGAAGAGTGTCCGGGTGCCTGCTTACGCGGATCCCGGATGGTGCATGTGCGACGCCGTGCTCGCCGACGGAGGGACGGTGCACATACGTCCCATCACCCCCGAGGACGGCCCTGGCCTGGTCGCCTTCCATGCCGGGCTGTCCCGGGAGACCATCTACTTTCGGTTCTTCGGTGTCCACCCGAAACTCAGCGAAGAAGAAGTCCAGCGGTTCACCCACGTGGACCACGACAAGCGCATGGCCCTGGTCGCCACCCTCCGAGGCCAGATCATCGGGGTGGCCCGGTACGACCGGAGCGAGGAGGGCTCGGAGGAGGCCGAGGTGGCCTTCGTGGTCGCCGACGAGCACCAGGGTCGCGGCATCGGGACGCTCCTGCTGGAGCACCTGGCCGCCTTCGCACGTACCCGCGGCGTCAAGAGGTTCTACGCCGATACCCTTCCTCACAATCAGCCCATGCAGGAAGTGTTCCGCCGGGCCGGGTTCGTCGAGAGCGCTCATTTCGACCAGGGCGTCGTGAACGTATGGCTCGACATCGAGCCGACCGAAGCGACATTGGAGGCCATCGAGTCCAGATGGCGCAACGCCGCCGCCCGTTCGATCGAGCGGCTGCTGTGCCCCCGGTCGGTTGCGGTCATCGGCGCCAGCCGCACCTCCGGCACCATAGGCCACGAGCTGCTGCGCAACCTGCTGTCATCCGGTTTCACCGGGCCGGTCTATCCGGTGCACCCGTCGGCCCGTTCGGTCGCCAGCGTCCGCGCCTACCCGACCGTCCTGGCGATTCCCGACGAAGTGGACCTAGCTGTCGTGGTGGTGTCCTCGGGCCAGGTACTCGACGTCATCGATGAGTGTGCCGCCAAGGGTGTCAAGGGGGTCATCGTCATCTCGGCCGGCTTCGCCGAGATCGGCTTGGACGGAGGCAACGCCCAGCGGGAGCTGGTGGCCCGAGCCCGGGGCGCCGGGATGAGAGTGGTGGGGCCCAACTGCATGGGCCTTATCAACACCGCTCCCGGCGTCTCGCTCAACGCCACGTTTGCTCCGGTCCCACCGGAGCCCGGCCGGGTCGCATTCTCCTCCCAGTCCGGAGGCCTGGGTATCGCGGTGCTGGAGGAGGCGCGCCGGCGCGGCGTGGGGCTGTCGAGCTTCGTGTCGGTGGGGAACAAGGCGGACGTGAGTGGCAACGACCTGCTCCAGTACTGGCAGCAAGATGACGGTACCGACGTGATTCTTCTCTACCTCGAATCGTTCGGGAACCCGCGCCGGTTCGCGCGTGGGTGGCCCGGCAGGTTTCCAAGGCCAAACCGATCGTGGCGGTGAAGGCGGGGCGGACCGTCGCCGGCAGCCGGGCGGCGTCGTCCCACACGGCCGCTCTGGCCAGCCCCGACACCGCGGTGGACGCCCTATTCGCCCAGACCGGTGTGATCAGGGTCGATACCCTCGAGGAGCTCTTCGATGCGGCCCAGATGCTGTCGACCCAACCAGTACCCGCCGGCAGGCGGGTAGCCATAGTGGGTAACGCCGGCGGCCCCGGGATCCTTGCCGCGGACGCGTGCGAAGCGGCCGGGCTCGAGGTGCCGGAACTGTCGCCCAAGACGCAGGACCGCCTGCGGTCCTTCCTCCACGGAGCGGCCAGCGTGCGCAACCCGGTCGACATGGTCGCCTCGGCCAGCCCGGCGAACTACGAGCAGGCCATCGGGGCGGTACTGGACGACGACGGTATCGACGCCGTCATCTCCATATTCATACCTCCCCTGGTCACCGATCCCGACGACGTGGCCCGGTCCATCTCGGCTGCAGCCGAGAATGCGGTGAAGCCGATCGTAGCCAACTTCCTCGGAATGACAGAGGCGCCCGCCCCCCTCACCCGGTCTACCGGGCGGGTGCCTTCCTACAGCTTCCCGGAGCCTGCCGTCAGGGCGCTGGGGCACGCCTGCCAGTACGGGGAATGGCTGAGCCGGCCGAACGGCAGTCCGCCCGTGTTTACCGATCTGCAGGTGCCGGCAGCCAGAGCGGTGGTGCAGACGGCACTGAACAGGGAGAACGCCGGCGGATGGCTCGATCCGGTCAGTGTGGGAGCGCTGCTCTCGGCCTATGGGGTTCAGGTCGCCGAGTCGAGGCGGGCCAACGACGCCGAGGAGGCGGTGGCGGCGGCCGAGCAGGCCGGATACCCGGTGGCGCTGAAGTCGGCGTCCGCTCGGCTCGTCCACAAGACCGAGGAAGGCGGAGTGGTTCTCTCGCTGGACTCACCTGGAGCCGTCCGGGAAGCCTTCCTCTCGATGGAGTCGCGTCTGGGCGAGCGCATGGGCGGAGCGATCGTCCAGGCCATGGCACCGGCGGGAGTGGAAACCATCGTTGGTGTCGTACACGATCCTTCGTTCGGGCCCCTCGTGATGTTCGGAACGGGTGGCACGGCCGTAGAGCTCTTCGGTGACCGGTCCTTCCGGATCCTCCCGCTGACGGACCTCGACGCAGCTGAGCTGGTTCGCTCGGTGCGAGGGTCGCCTCTCCTCTTCGGTTACCGCGGTTCGCAGGAGGTGGACGTGGCCGCCCTGCAGGATTTGCTCCTCCGGGTGGGCCGGTTGGCCGAGGACATCCCCGAGATCGCGGAGATGGATCTGAACCCGGTCATCGTCTGGGCGGGCGGAGCAGTTGCCGTCGATGCCAAGGTTCGGCTGGCCCCGGGAGGACCAGAAGCCGATCCGACCGTCCGGATGCTCGGCTGAGCCGGGATCATCTCGGCTGAACCGGGATCAATCGTCAGAACGGCGGCGAACCCGGCGGCACCCCGCGGTCGCTACGAAACCTTGGTCCCGCCGGCCAATACGCTGGCCTGAAGGGCGAGCACCCTGACCTCGTCCACCACGGCCTCGACTTCGGCCGGCGTGACGGTAGTTCGGTGGATCAACACGGTCAGGAGCTCCTCAACCGGTCTGGCTACCGCGGCGTGTACGGCGTTGGCGGCCTCCCAGACTTCCAGCATGGGGTTGATGAGACAGGTCGTGGCGATCCACTTCTCGGTCAGGTAGGTGGATGCTGTAACGATGGCCTCATCCAGGCGAGCCATCGTCTGGTCGTCGCAGTCGATCGACCATTCATCTCGTTCGGCTGCGGGTAGCAGGCTCTCGCAGCCGGGAAGGCGGTCGTGGTCTGGCCTGTCCACCTTGGACGGGTGCCAGCCTCGGGACCAGGCACCTCTTGGCTTCTTCGATGGCGAGATCATGGTCTTATCCTTGCCTGGAAGGAAAGGCCGGCGTAGAGCCAAAGGTAACTACTCGTGGGAAGCTGTACCCGGCGCTCACAGCTCTCTCGCGGTGCTATCGGCGTCTGACCGGTCACACTGGCCGATGTCCGTCCTGACGGGACGCCACCATTCAGCCGGCGCCGCGTCCAATCCGTCGTCGATGATGGCGGGTTCAGTCAGCACCGCGTCCCGGTCGAAGTCTGGCAGGACGGTGTACTTGATCGATCCGGGCTCACTGACCAGAGCGAGGACCCACCACAGGGACCGTACGTACAGCAGAGCCAATTCGGGATTGTCCCACTGGTAGAAGCCTCGATAGAGGTCATTCTGGTCGTGGCTCAACCACAACTTGGATACCAGGCCGGGGAAGCCGGCAAACAACACCGTGTTGAGCTCGCTCTCGATGCGGAACAAGGCGTGAAGCCGCTCGCTGTGAACGTGGCGGAGTCGGAAGCAGACGACCAGAACAGCAGGCGATACTGGAGCCGGACGATCTACTGCGGTCTCCCTGTACACCACAGCGCTGCTGCCGTCGGCAAAGAAGATCCGGCAGGCTTTGTTGCCCGATGGCTGACGGACTCGGTGGCGCGCCAGCATTACCGCGGTGTGCCAGACGCAGCTGAGCAGCGCCTCCGCCGCACGCCGGAATGGAAGCGGTATCGGCGGGCCCTCTCCGTTCCTCGCAGTGATAGCGGATGTTTCATCCACATCTCCTGCGGGAGTCACTGCACTCGCATGAGCTCGTCGTTCAACTGCCTGGAGTACGGAGGTGACCTTCGGCACTTCCAAAGGACTTCCAGATGACTGATCCTGTAGCTGAACGGTAGACGTTGGTCTCCGAGTGAACACGGAGGGCTGTGATGCAGCTGATGCTGACTGGAGAGCAGGCTTCGGACCTGGAAGAGATCCTGGCCGAGACCCTTCGAGATATGAGTCACGAAATCGCCGCCACGGACAACGCTCATTTCCGGGCCGGTCTGCTCGACCGGCGGCGCAGGATCCAGGCCATCGCCGAGATGCTTCACAGCGAGCCCAACTGATCCCTCGCCTTGATGTTGGCGTCACCTTCACGGCCGGTAAAGGGCGGCGCCGGCAGTAAGCCCGGACGCCCCACACACGAAGAGAACGTTGTGCGCTTGGGACAGACGACCCTGCTGCCGTGCCGCCTGCAGCGAGGCAATGAACGCCACCGTGTGAAGATCTGTCCCGGTGGTCACAACGCGGTCGTCGGGAAGCCCGAGTTCCACGGCGATCCTCTTCGCGAAGGCCGGGCCGGCCGGGCTGCACACCAAGAGGTTGATGTCATCGGCACAGAGATGGTGATCGGTGAGAAGCTCAAGGGCGGGCACTACCGCGGCCTCGGCGACCTGATCCGCGAAGCCCGGCCCCTCATGTATAGATAGAACGTTGCGCCCCTGCTGCAGGCCGATGCTGGCGCGGAAGTTGGTGCCGTTGTCGGGACGGTTGTGCCAGCGAAACGACGCCAAACCGCATTGGGTTTCTGCCCATCTGCAGACGACGGCCCCGGCGGCAGGTGCGAATGGAAAGTCCACCGCGAGGCCGGAACCGGGATCGGCGTCGCCAGCCACTATCACCGCGGTCGCGATGGTACGAGACCGGAGGAAACCATCGGCGATCTGCAAGGCGGTAAGCACCCCGCACCCGCCGTTGGCGATATCGAAGGAGAAGGTGCCGGTCCCTCCGGGAGTCGGGTCTCCGGCGTTTATGCCAGAGTCGGCCTGGATCAACGGCGCCAGCGCCGGTTCACCGAGATTCCTGTCGTGATAGACGCCGGTGTTGATCAGGAGGTCCACGGCGGCTGGCCTGAGGCAGGCATCCGCGAGGGCCGCCCCGGTGGCTGCTACGGCCAGCCGCAAGGCGCTATGGCGAGTCCGCCAGCCGCCCTCAACCACAGAAATACCCTCAATCGTTGTGCCCATAGCTGCCCACCAGTTCCTCGTCGGCGGTGAAGAGAACGACTCCGATCACCAGTCCGGAAGCGAGTGCAATCAACGCGACCCGATCCCCGGCGACCACCCGCCTCGCTTCCATCTCCTCGATCAGCGCCACGGTATGGGTGGTTGAAGCGGTGTTCCCGAAGTGGTCCACGGTCACCACCGCCGGACAGCGAGGCTCGCCCCCGAGCGCCCTGGTCACCTCACCCATCCCTTTGCGGATGGCTCGGGCCGAGGTCTGATGGGGGATCACGTGATCGATGTCACTGATCGCCAAACCGGCTGCGTCGAGTACCTCCCTCAGCAGGGGGACCGTGTCCTTGATCGCGGCCTTTTGCAACGCTTGCGAGCGGGTGAACATACGGGCGCCTGGTTCGTGGCGGGCGGGGTAGGCGAGGCAGAGCCGGCTGTGCTCGGCAATCGTGGTGAATCCGATGAGCTCGATCCCCTTGGCGTCATCGGCCGACCGTTCTAGGATCAGTGCGGCTCCAGCATCGCCGAGAGTGAGCGATGCCAACTCCTTGCTCAGGATGCTGTGGATGTGAGCCGAAGCATTGCGCTCGAGCGGGGAGATGTACTCGCCGCTCACCACCATGCCCCGGCGGATGAGACCATGGCGTATCCAGTTGTTGAGTATGAATACCCCGGTCAGCATGCCGGCGCACGCATTCGATACGTCGAACGTGATGGCATCGGGCGACCCGATGGCGTTCGCCACCGCGATGCTCATGGAGGGTTCCAGCTGTTGCACGACGCCATCGCGGAACTTCGTGATGCTGCAGCTGATCACGGCGTCGAGGTCATCTGCGCCGTGCTTGCTGTGAGCCAGGCAGTCTCGCGCCGCGCCCACGGCCAGGGTGAACGAGTCGTCCCCCCCGTTTGACACCCTGCGCTCATGGATACCCGTCAACCGTTCGAGGTCGATATTGGTGCGATGCCGCGTCGAAGCCATGAGATCTGCCGTCGACAAGTGGGTGGGTGGCAGGAAGCGCCCGGCGGCCGCCACCCTGGCCCGATACAACGCCTCCGGCCCGGAGCTATCAGGTTCGACCACAAGCCACTGATGACGTTCAGCTGCTGACACTATTCACATGCTGCGCCGGGACGCCGGAGCCCACCAGAGTCGAACGGCCCCTACTGGCCCTTCGACCGCACCGAGCAGTGGCGACGAGCACGGCTCTGGTCCACACTCGAAGGATGGCAGAGTTGAGATGGTCCGGCCGAAAGGTGACGCTTCCCGCACCGTCGCCACTGGCCCGGCTGGTGGCCTGGCTCAGCGGTGTGGCAACCGGCAACGACCCATTGCTGGTATTCAGCACTCTCGGCAGACATCGCCGGCTGTTTCGATGGTGGCTGCCCTTCGCCGGCAGCCTTCTCTGGGGAGGCCAGCTCGGTCGTGCCGACACCGAACTGCTGATTCTCAGAACCGCGTGGAACAGCGGCGGATGGTACGAATGGGTGCAACACGTGCCCTTGGCGTGGAGAGCGGGCCTCTCCGCTTCGAAAATCGCGGCCGTAGCCGAAGGTCCGGCTAACACGGAGTGGACATCCCGAGAGCGCCTTCTGCTGAAGGCCGCCGACGAGCTCCATGGGAATCAGGTGGTGAACGAGCAAACATGGAAGATGCTCTCCCAGCATCTGACAGCTGAGCAATGCATAGAGCTGTGCTTCGTGGTGGGGCACTACGAGATGCTCGCGATGGCCCTCAACTCCCTCGGTGTGGAACCGGAGCCGAGCGCCGTGCGAAAGCTCGACGTCGTATCCGCCTCGCTCACCGGTCGCTTGGCCCACCGCCTGCGATCAGCTCGGGTGGGTGACGGCCGGGAATGAGCCGAAAGTCCCTACGACCGCTCCGGACGGAAGGAAATCGGTGACCTTTGACTCTGGGTTCAGCACAGACCGGCGCCGACTCTGTAAGGGACAGCTTGATCTCGGAAGGAAGAGCCATGGTCGAAACCATCGTGGTGGGGATTGACGGCAGCGACGACAGCCAGCGCGCCCTGGCCTGGGCGGTCGAGGAGGCCCGAAAACGTGGCGCTGTACTCGAGGTGGTTCACGCCTGGGAGTTGATGGCGAGCGACACCATGGCGCCGGACCCGGCCCGGAGCGCCAACAGCCTCTTGACCAGGTCCCTGGCCGAGGTAGACACCGAAGGAGTCGAAGTTCACCCCCGCCTCGTCCAGGGTCGGCCTGTGCCGAGTCTGGTCCGAGCCGCGGCCGAAGCCGATCTGCTCGTCGTCGGATCACGCGGTCGAAGCGGGATCGCTGCCGTCATACTCGGCTCGGTCAGCAGCGCCTGCGTTCACTACGCGACCTGCCCGGTCGTGGTGGTGCCCCCGGCTCGGCGGAGCTCTGTAGTGGCGTTGAGGAATGGACAATCATGACCTGTGCTCGGGTTGAGAGCGATGAGCGGGCCCCGGCCATCCCTGGCGACGCAGGGGGCCTTCGGCGCCGACCCCTGTCTCGCGATGAGTGCCTCGGACGGCTCCGCTTGGGCACGGTCGCCCGCCTGGCCCGGACCGAGGGCGCGCTACCGCGGATCGAATTGGTCCGCTACTCCCTCATCGGTGAGACCATACTCCTCGACGCCGGCTCAGCGGCCTTGGCCAGAAAGCTCAACGGGCACGTGGTCGCGTTGGAGAGCGGCGCTACGGGTGCGGACGGACCCGCGGACGCTTGGTCGGTTTGTGCTATCGGATCGGTGGCGTGCCCGCGGGAGACCCTAGAGGGCGAGACGGTGCTCGAGATGTACCCGAGCCTGGTGCATGGGTGGGTGGATACGGGGTGGGCGCCCGCCTGACCGCTGAGCATCACCGCCACGCAATGGGCCATGCCAGATTGCTTCAGAGCTTGTAGCCGATGTTTCTCAGGAGTTGCTTGCGGTCGGCTACGTCGGCGTCGGTCTCGACTCCGGCCGGAGGCGATCCGTCGATTACCCCGAGGACCCCTCGGCCCATCTCGCTACTGGCGACAACGACTTCCACCGGATTGGCGGTGGCGCAGAAGATGTGGCAGACCTCGGGCACGGCCTTCAGCTGGTTCAACACGTTCACCGGAAACCCATTGCGCAGGAATACAACAAAGGAGTGGCCAGCTCCGATCGTATGGGCGTTCCGAGTCGCCAGATCCACCAACTCGTCGTCGTTGCCCGAGCGACGTACCAGGCAGAGACCCGACGCCTCGCAGAAGGCCACCCCGAAACGCAAGCTCGGGCTCGAGCCGGCCAGGGCTTCATGCAGGTCCTCGACGGTCTTGATGAAGTGGGCCTGGCCTACGATTACGTTCAGGTCGTCCGGCTTGTCAATCGGGACGGTCAGCAATTCCACCTGGTCCTCCCCTAGTGGTGGCCGCATATCCGTAACGGTGTTGGATTGTGACGCTATGAGTGCCTATCCCGAGAGAGTAGCTATCCGGTGACTTCCGGGCCGCCGTCCACAGCTCGTCGTATATGGGCAGCGGTCCGGACACCACCCGCCGGTACGGCTGATCGAGCCAGGTGATGTGGAGTTGGCTCGACAGATCCACGGACGCCGGCCAGCCATCACCCCCGATAGCGCGCCCAGCCAGTGCATCACGTCGATCATCTCCGGTCCACCTATGCCTGGGAAGAGGTACTTCATGCCTCCAGAGAACCCGGCTACCTCATGAGGCAGGGTCGGTCCGACGACGATGATTCTGTCGGCTCCGACGACGGCCCGGTTGATCCTGACTTCCAGCGGCGCGTCAAGGCTGCGATGCCACACCTTCCCGGCAATGCGCTGGATCGTTTCTGCCTCGATGACGCCGAGCGAGGTCAGCTCCTCCTCGTTGCGCCATTCGTGATTGCGCACCGCAACGCGCCTTCCCGTGGACGCCGCCAGCGATGTCAGCCAGTGCACGTGCTTGACCGCGTCGGGGGGATGGGTGCCCAAAGCCACCATCACTTCCAGGGAGGAGGCCCGGTGCAGGGCTTCGACGAGTGCCGGCCGGACCTGCTCGAGCGGTAGTACCCGGGTGTGGTCGGGCACGAGGATCAGGATCCGCTCGCCCGCTACCTCGGACTCCAGCGCCGGGAACACGACCTCACGAATCTCGCTGTCGGACAGGGTCATAGAACGCTCGCCACCGAGAAGCCGCCATCGACCGGTATAACCGCCCCCGTGACGAAGCGGCTCGCCTCTGAGGCCAGCCACAGCACCGGACCCACCACGTCCTCAGCGTCGCCCAACCGGCCCATGGGTGTGGCGTCGACTATCCGCCGGCCTCGATCGGTCAATTCGCCGCCGGCATTCAGCAGCAGATCTCGATTCTGGCTGCTCAGAAAGAACCCGGGGGCCACCGCGTTCACGCGCACGCCCGGGCCGATCACACGGGCCGTGTGGTCGGCCAACCAGCGGGTCGCGTTTTCGACGGCGGCCTTGGCCGCCCCGTAGCCGACCACGCGCGAGAGGGGACGGCCCGCCGCCATCGAGGAAACGTTGACGATCGCTCCCGTGCCGGCCCTGGAGATGACGCTTCCGAAGATCTGTATGGGCAGCAAAGTTCCCATGAGGTTGAGGTCGACCACGCCGCGGATGGCGTCGGGGCTCACATCGAAGAACGATCCGCCGGGGGCCACTGTCGCGTCGGCCCGGTTGCCGCCGGCCGCGTTCACCAGCACGTCGAGACCGCCCCACCGGCCGAGGATGGCGTCCAGGGCGGACCGCAGCTGATCCGGGTCGAGGACGTCGGCCGCCACTCCGATCACCTCGCCTTCGTTGCCCAGCCCGGCTGCCGTATCATTCACAATTGCCGGGTTGCGGGCCAAGATGACGACCCGAGCAGCTGCGCGAAGGAACCCGCGGGCTAGAGCGCGACCGAGCACACCGGTGCCGCCGGTCACCACCACCACCCGGCCCGAGAAGTCAAAATTGGCGGTTCCGCCGGCAGAGCTCATCGCCGCCCGGCGTCGATAGGGTCTTTGCCGTGAGCCATCCTCTTCACCTCCCCTATGGTACGAGTGCCGACCGGCTGGACCGGGTCGTGATCACGCCGGAGTCGGCTGGATGGGCCTTCTGCGGATTGAGGATCGTCGAGCTTTCCCCAGGCGGATCCCGGCACCTGGACACCGGACCTGACGAGGTGCTGGTTTTGCCCCTGGCCGGATCGGTCACGGTGGCATGCGGCGGGACGACATTCGAATTGACCGGCCGACCCGACGTGTTCAGTGGACCGACCGACTTCGCCTATCTCTCGATCTCCACCGGAGCCACGATCTCCAGCCGCTCCGGAGCCCGATTCGCTCTACCCAGCGCCCGTGCCGACCACTCCTTTCCGCCCGCCTACAGTCCTGCACGGGATGTGCCGGTGGAGATCCGGGGGGCGGGGGCAGCCACCCGCCAGCTCAACAACTTCTGCGCTCCGGACTCCTTTCCCGCTGACAAGCTGGTCGCGGTCGAATGCATCACCCCGGCAGGTAACTGGTCGAGTTGGCCTCCGCACAAGCACGACACGGCCGGACCCAATGAAGCAGTGCTCGAGGAGATCTACTACTTCGAGGTTGCGCCGTCAGGCGGATCCTTCCCGCGACGCGTCGGCGAGGGTTTTGCCATGCACCGGCTGTACACGAAGGATGGGGAGATCGAGCTGTGCGAGGAGGTCAGGCACGGTGACGTGGTGCTGATCCCCCGCGGCTTCCACGGTCCGTCCGCTACGGCCCCGGGTTATGACCTGTACTACCTGAATGTGCTGGCGGGACCGGCGCCGGAGCGCACAATGGCATTCTGCGACGACCCGACTCATCACTGGATCCGAGAGTCCTGGGCGAACCAAACGCCAGACCCCCGGCTTCCGATGCACGGCGCACCCTGACCCTCGATCGCTGAAAGGGCAGGGCGATCCGGACGGGTTCAGAGAACGGCGCTGATCCAGGCCAGTGGATACCCCGGTGAACCGGCCGGGATCAGCTTCCGGGTGGTCTGGGTCGCGTACAGCCACTGACCGTGGTGGTTCGCAGCTTGACTCTGGCAGACCAGGTCTGTTGAGCCGGGGGACCAGACGCAAGCACCGAAGGTGGTTTCGGGTGCAGGGGGCACGACGGTGTACACCGCGCCGGTCTCGGTCCCGACAGCCAGCGCCGCGCCGGTGTCGCGGCCGGTGGGATAGGCGAGCTGGTGGCCGCCCGGCGACCACACAACCTGGCTTCCGTTGATGGGACCGAGGCGTTTCGGGAAGGTACCCAGTAGGCGTCCCTGGCCATTGAGCACAACCATGGCGACGTTCCCCGCCGAAGGTTCCAGCGGGGTGAGTACTACCGCGAGGGCGTCTCCCGTGGAATCCGGGAACACGCTGAGCCGCACCGGTCTCGTCGGCGATGACCCGACGTCCATGTTGAGCTCGGCAGCAGTGCTCAGAAGGAGCGACGGGTGGCCCGCTGTTCGAAGTTCGACAGCCGAATCTCCGCTGGCAGAGTGAGCGAGGCCAGCCTGGCCCAACCCGTTCGGCACGGATACGAACGCACCCAGGCTCAGCACGTCTCCGCCGGCGCTGTCTACTTTTCCGAGGTCGAACTCATGACCGTCGGTCAGCCTCACCAGGATGGCGGTGGACGGCCCCACGGCCGGGCGGGTCAGGGCGAGCACCGCTTGATCGTTGTCCGCGAAAGGCATCGAGGGAGCCGGCGACGTTGCCCCGTCGAGGATTCTCGACACGGCGCTCGACCTGGCCACTGATCCGTCAGAAGTCACGGAATAAACACTGCCGGCCTCGTCGAGCAACCGTCGCCCGTCCGGGGAGACGGACACCGGAAGGAATGGAGATCCACCCGCTGGCACTGTAAGCCTCTCGACCTGTCCGCTGACCGGATCGACCGATACCAACTCTCCCGTTGGCGATACGGCGAGCACCCGACCGGCGAGCGTCTTGATCGGCGCCGACACTGCGCCTTTCCCGGCGGACGGCAACAGGAAGGCCACCGTCAGGGCGGCGACAACCACCAGCGCGGCGGCAATCATAGCTGGTGGGCCGATCAGCCTTCCTCTGTGTTCGCTCTGCCCGGCCAGTGCATCGGCTCGTGGCTCGTCCGGGTCCGTGGGGTCATCGCGAACACCCTCCCGCGGAGGGGGCCACGGCTCGTCGGTCTCGTCATCCACCGATGAGTCGGGAATCTCCTCGGCGTAGTCGGTAGCGTGGTGGCACGCCGGACAGCGGGCGGCGAACTCTGACACCGACTGGCCACAACCGGCACAACGCAGCAATTCAGCGCACTCCGTGGCTTCCTACCGGGTTACGGCTCGCAATTTAGCTGCCAATGGCAACGGACTCGTGTCGGGTGACGACGAGGGGAGAGGCGCCGCCCCAGGCCGTGAGCCCACTCTCATCTCTGGTCCTTCAGCCATTCTCGGATCTCGTCTGCCAAATCGCCGACCTCGTCCTTGGACCAGCTATGGGGCGACCGGCGTGACGACCGCTCGTTGATCACGCCCTCGGCAATTGCGGCCACCCCGCCGAGAGCGACGAGGAGGGCCAGCGCGATTATCAGGAGATTTGCCATGGATACAGGTCTGTCATCAGCAGAGTCGACATAACGGTTCGTCTCAGAGTTCGCGGTCCAGGGGACAGCATGACGCACCGACGCCGCCGGAGGAAGGGCCAAAGGTCCCGCTTCGCAAACGCCCGACCTGGCTAGGAGATCTTCACCTCGAGCGTCTGGCCGGGCAGCACGGTGCTCGCCAGGCCTTTGACATCAATGGTGATGGGGGCCCCGGCGGCGGGATCCAGATGAAAGCAAGCCATCTCGGTCGTGAACCGGAGGTGCAGCAGATACCCCCGGTAGCGGACATCGAACTCTATCGAGCCCAGCTGGGGAGGGATGACGGGATGGAAGAGAAGCATGTCGTGGCGCAGTTCCAGGCCTGTGTAGCAGCGTTGGAGAAGGTCGATGAGACCGGCCATGGCGCCCAGATGAACGCCTTCGGCGGTAGTGCCGCCGCGCACCCCCGCCACGTCTGCGTGGAGGCCGCGAACGAAGAACTCCCATGACGCCTCCCGGTCCCGCTGGGCCGCTACCCAGGCGTGGACGACCCGACTGAGGGAAGAGCCATGGCCGGTACGCCGCCTGTAGTAGTCGAAGTTGCGGTCGACCAACTCCTCGTCGTGGTCGTAGCCGAGCCGCTCGAGCAGCCCTGCCAGCTCCTGGGCTGACAGGAGGTAGAACAGCATGACTACGTCGGCTTGCTTGGCCAGCTTGTAGCGATCCGGGCTGTCCCCTTCAGCCTCCAGGATGCGATCCAGGCGGGCGATATCACCGTAGGCGCTGCGATAACGATCCCAATCCAGCTCTTCGAGACGCTCGTAGCCCTCAAACTGGCTGATGACACCCTCATGGAAGCAGACCCGCATCCTTCGGCCGATCCGTTCCCATCGATCCAGCTCGGGGCGGTGGATACCCAGCCGGTCGGTGATCTCACGGGCGAAGGCCGGCGGCAGCGCATCGAGCACATCGGCGGCCCGCTGCAGGCACCATACGGCCATGAGGTTGGTGTAGGCATTGTTATCCAGACCGGGTTCGTGGCGATCGGGGTAGCGTTCATGGAACTCGTCGGGCCCCATCACCCTTTTGATCTCGTAGCGGTCCAGGGAGTGGTTGTAGGTTGACAGGCTCGACCAGAAGCGGGCGATTTCGAGGATCATCTCGGCGCCGTAAAAGCGCAGGAACTGGATGTCACCGGTCGCCTGGTAGTAGTACCAGACGGAAGCGACGATGGCGGCGTTGACGTGACGTTGCAGACGGGACGGATCCTCTCGCCACCGGCCCGACTGTGGGTTGAGATGCATGGTCTGGGTCTCCTCCCGGCCGTCGCTGCCGCTCTGCCAGGGGAACATCGCCCCGGCGTAGCCGGCTGCGGTGGCCGCCCGCCTGGCCTGGTCGAGGCGGCGGTAGCGGTAGAGCAGGAGCGACCGGGCCAGTTCCGGGAAGCGCAGAATGAGAAAAGGAAACACGAACAACTCGTCCCAGAACACGTGACCCCGGTAGGCCTCTCCATGCAAGCCCCGGGCCGGGATGCCCACGTCGAGGCCGATGGTGTTTTCCGAGACGGTCTGGAGGATGTGGAAGGTGTGAAGGTTGGTGAGTTGGGCCAGGTCGTGGTCAGCGCCGAGCCGTATGGCGCTCCGGCTCCACAGGTTGCCCCATGCCCGGGCATGGCGGCCGAGAAGTTCATCGAAACTTCCGGCCACGTTCCCGGCCCAGTCCCGCGCCTGCCACAGCGGCTCACTTATGGCCATGTCCCGGGAGGTGAAAAGGGCGGCGATCTTCTCGATGATCACCTCGTCTCCGGGCCCGACACGGGCCACCAGGCGCTGCTCGACGCAGCCACCATCTGTCCTGGTGACCGGCGGTGGATCCAGACGCTGGCCATTGTGGAAAAGCTTCGTCCGAGCCGCCGTGGCGATGCGGACATGGGACTGGTTGGTCTCCACCTCCAACCACATGAGGTTGTCTTTGCCTCCCGCTTCGAGGGGAGCCAAGTGGACCGAACCCAGAGAGCGGTAGCGAGCAACGCCGTCGTTGGTTACCGTGCCGTCCAAGGCGCTCCTGACCTCAATGAGCCCGCTCCAGTTCTCAGGCACAACGGTGGTCTGCAGGGCGGCCAGGTGGGGATCGCGCATGCTGACGAAGCGGCGCTGGGTGAGACGGCTTACCCGGCCATCACTGTCCCGCCATCTGGTGCGGCGCACCAGAAGACCCCGGTCCATCTCCAGCTGCTGATGGTGCGACAGGATCTCGTTGCCCTCGTCACCCAACCACTGACCACCTTCAGGCCGAACAGAGAGGCACAACCAGTTGGGCGCATTGACCAGGCTTTCGTTCTCCACGATCCGACCGGACACCTCGGCGCCCAGGCGGTTGTACACCCCGGCAACATAGGTGGCCGGGTAATGAACTCCATCGGCGACCGCTTCGGGGGCCGCCCCGCGCGTCGCGAAGTATCCGTTGCCGAGCGTGCACAGCGCCTCCCGCTGTCCTTCCATGGGGGGATCTTCGCCGTCGTAGCCCCACAGCCATTCATTGCCATGTGCGGTCACCTGCACCCCTCCCAGGTTTTGCCACTAATCGTATTCATCCCGCCCTCCGTGCGTCAGTCGGCCGAGGTGCAGGAGGGCTTTGGGATGAGTTGGGACTTTTTGCCCTTCCGCGACTGACGGGGAGTGTGATCCTCATGTGGTAGTGACTGATGGAGTCTCGAAGAGATCGGTCCCGCTCCGACGTGCTCGATCAGGGATGATTAAGGGCCGTGACTGATCCGCTTGCTCAAGACCCTCGCTCCGGAGAACCCGGGGATCTGGTCATCGGCCTTCACCACATCCGTATTCCGGTCACCGATCCGTGGGTGAGCCGGGACTGGTACATGACGACCCTTGGGTGTGTACCTGTGCTCGACGAGGAGGATGAGAATGGGGTGGTGGGGGTGGTCCTGCGCCACTCCGAAGGCTTTGTGATAGGACTCCACCGGGACCCGCAACGCGCCGCCAGTCTGCGCGGATTTGCAATCGTGGGGCTTTCGGTTGATGGGCACACCCAGTTGCGTCAGCTATGTAACCGGCTGGACAAAGCTGGAACCGCTCACAGCGGTCCGACGGAGGGACACATCGGCTGGTACGTGGACGTCCCCGACCCGGATGGGATCCTGATCAGATTCCATACTGGCACGGCCCCCGACGCGGAAGAAGCGTAACCACGAAGAAGGGACGCCCTTTCGGGGGTCCCTCTCTGCAACCGGTTCAGGTGACCGCCCGGGGTGTTCATCAGCCATGGCGATCTGCCGGCGTCTTGGTCAGTGTGTCTTGCCAGGCCTGGACGCGGTCCAACAGGTCAGTTGGACGTTGTTCGGTCACACGCAGCAGGCCGCGGTAGATGAGCCCGGTCGAGCCGTCGATGGTGATGGGGTCCTGTTCTTGGAGGTGGTGGTTACCGATCTGTAGCTGACGGCCACGCGGGCTGATAGACAGATCGGCGCAGTTCACGAGGCATACCGCGCCCAGTTGGCGAGCGACGACGGCGGCATGGGAAGTGCGCGATCCGGTAGCGGTGAGCAGGCCGCGACATACGGCGAGGGCAGCGATATCCGCTGTGGAGGCGTGCTCACGGACGAGGATCACGGGTAGATCCTGGCCGGCGAGTCGGAGGGCGGTGTCGACGTCGAGGGCGACGTGACCGGCAGCCACTCCCGTGCTGGCGGGGGTGGCGCATCCGGCCGGCTCGATTCCGGTGTCGTGTTCGAGTTGCAAGAGTTTGATCTGGTCGAGGTCATAGCCGTCCAGCCGTTGCAAGGCGATGGCCGGTTCAATGATGCCTTCGTCTACCTGGTCGCAGGCGATCTGAAGGGCGGCCAGGGCGGTGCGCTTAGCCGTTCTGGTCTGCAGCAGCCACAGCTTGCCATCTTCGATCGTGAACTCGAAGTCCTGGGCGTCAGAGAAGAGCTCTTCAAGGGTCCGGCGGACGGACTCGAGTTGGCGGACCATGCCGGGTATGGAGGCAATGAGCATCCCGGATCCGGCCACTTGGTGCCGGCCGGCCACGACGTCTTCGCCTTGAGCGTTGGGCAGAAAGTCGAGGTACATCTCGTTACGGCCCGTAGCGGGATCTCGGGTGAAGGCGACGCCCGATCCTGATCTCAAGCCCAGGTTCCCGAAGACCATGGTTTGCACCGTGACCGCGGTGCCGGGAAGGCCGGACAGCCCTTGCAGGCGGCGGTATTCGACGGCCCGTTCGGAGTTCCACGATCGCAGCACCGCATCCACGGCTCCGAGCAACTGTTCGTGTGGGTCTTGCGGGAACGGCCTGCCGGTGAGGGAGTGGTAGACGAGCTGCAGCCGGCCGACCAGTTCGCGCAGGGAGGCCACGCCGAGCTCGGAAATGTCCGGTACAGAGGATCTGGCCAGAGCAGCGTCAATCTCGGCTTGGAACGGTTCGGGGGGGCAGCCTTCCGCGACCTCGGCGTAGCACTGGACGAGGCGTCGATAAGAATCCCACACGAAGGCCGGGTCGCCGCTGGCCGTCAGGAGACCGGCGAGGCTGATATCGCACAGTCCGACGTCGAGGATCGTGTCCAGCATGCCCGGCATAGACACCGGGGCACCGGACCGGACTGCCACCAACAGTGGGCGACGGCCGGCGCCGAACTGCCGGCCGGTGTCCCGCTCGAGTCTGCCTACTCCCACGGTGACGAGCTCGGCCACCTGGTGATCGAGCTCGTGTCGCTGGTGGTAGTCGGTGCAGACCTCGGTGCTCAGGACGAACCCGGGCGGCACGGGCAGGCCGGCCTCGGCCAGGCGGATCAGATTGGCGGCCTTTGACCCCACCACGTAGGGGTCTATGGGATCTGGCCCTCTGGCTTGGAGGAAAGTGAGCCGTCTATCGAGAGCCGAAGCTTCCGCGGTGCTCATCGCTCGGACAGGACGTTGAGGACGTGGTCTCGCAGACCGAGGGTGGAGCGCAGCAGGGCGTCGGTCGCGTCTTCGGCTCCCCGGGAGACGCCGTCGGCCAAGTACAGGCTGCGAAAATCGGGGACGTCAGTGACAAGCGCGGCCCGGGCTACGCGGTCGGCCCTGTCAGCCTGATGTTCCAAAGTGGCGACCCGATCGACAGCGACCAGGAAGTCCTCGAGATCCTCAGGGGCGAACCCGTCGAATATCCGCCGGGCGATCTCGACGGCCTTGAAATGCTCGCGGGCGGTCATCACCGCGGTGGCGGCGACCGGCTCCAGGGTGGGGCGGACGACCCCCACCGCGGCGGGTGGCAAAAGAGTGAGGAGGAATACCGCCTCCTCTAGTGCGTCTATGGCGTCGTCCGCCATCGCGGTCAGACCGGTGACGGCGTCGCTGCCCTCCAGCCGGCGTCCGGCTTGACGCTGCCGGGTGAGGATTTCATCGGCTCGGTGCTCCATTCCGGCGGCGCGCTCTGCGGCCCGCGCCAGGAACGCGGCGCCGTCAGGTCCGGCCAGCCTGACCAGGCCGGAATGTAGAGCCTGGGCGCACTCCACGACCAGAGTGGCGTGCTCGGAGCTGGCATCGAGCAGCCGGCGCTGCGATACCTGGACGTGGCGGAGAACCTCTACCCGCAGTTCGTCGCGGATGAGAAGGGGGGACTTGCCGGCCAGCATCCCCTCAGCTGCCGATCGTAGGGCGAATCTGGTTACCGCCAGGGTCTGGTCGCGGCCCAGGACTTCGATCAGCGGCTCCCCGTAGCGAGCCGGGACCTTGGCTGCCAGTTCGACTGCGTCGTATACGAGACGCTCCCCGCCCAACTCCAGCCACGCCATGTGACCCACATTGGCATCGGCGGCCCACCGCAGGATCTCGATGGCGTCCCTGGTGGGTAGGAACGTGCGGAGCCTCTTGCGGGCCCGGTTCCAGTCCAGGACGAAGACCAGCCGTGACCCCATATGGTGCAGGAAGGTCTTCAGATCCTCCCGGTCGGACGCCTCATAGGAACCGGTAGTGACCTGATACTTGCCGAGAGTCGGGGCCGCCGCACGCGCCTCGGTGTGCGACCAGCGCATCTCGAAGCGGTCGAACAGTGACGCGAAGAACTGCAGCCGGCGGGCATGAACGTCGCTGTAGGTGATCGTCACCGTCAGCTCTTCGACCGCCACGACCACCACGTGGGCGTTGGTGGTGCCCAGGTCGTTCTGGATCAGCAGCCGGGAGCGGCCACGGGTGGCCGACGTCCCCAGGCCCGGATGGTCGAACCGCAGAGGCGACGTTTCGTGCACACCCGCCATGAAGGCGGCCACCAACGCGGGGTCATCACCACCCAACTCGTACGCCGCAGCCCCGTCGATGGACTGAGCCGCGATCCTGGCCTGAAACCTGACCAGACCACGGTGGGCGTCCATCACCAGGAGGTGCATGGAGTCGCCCTGGTCCCTCCGGGCCGATGTCAGCTCATCGACATATGCGCCCGGCAACCGGTCCCCGCTCAGCTCCGGAGCCCGGCGCAGCAGGAGATTCAGCCTGCCGGTGTCCACCCACCAGTCCTCGAGCTGAAAGTCGGCGGTGTCGAATGGCGCCAGCATCTCTTTCACCGACTCCACCAGAAGCTGGTGAATTTCGGGCGGCGCCGGGAACCAGGTAGAGGTCGGGACCTTCTCTCCGGGAGCGCTCCACTGCCCAGTCCAGGTCGGTTTCAGCAAGCCCGGCCGTCAGCCTCTCCTCACGCAGCGACAGCCAGGGCTGGGAAGGGTCGTCACCATGGGCCCGGGCCGCCTGCAGCAAGCTGAGCAGGTACTTGGCCCGGTCGTTCGCCTCCAACCCTCGCCTTAGAAGCGAGGGAAGGAGCAGAGCCGGCACGCCAAGCTCTTCGACGACCTCGCGCTTCACCATCCCCGGCGGGTTGCCGACAATCGTCGCGACGCTCGTGTCCGTGGTAGTCATCCTGCGTTCAAGCTTACGAACCGATATCGAATAAGCCAGAGGCCAAAGGTCATTTCCAAGCCGTAGCTCACTCCCCGCAGCCGATAATGGGCCAGCGCCATTCCGCCCCGAGCGCCTGGGCGACGTGCGGGCGGGCCGGGAACAGTCGATCTCATCCGGGTCTATCCGCCTGCCAGCTACACCTCAGCCGAAAATCACACCTTTTCCGGTATGCAGGTGTGTGCGAATGTATGCCAGGGCCCGGGATTGAGCCGGCAGAGCCGAAGGCCCTTTTTTCCGAGGCAGCCTCGACCATTTTCGTGACGTTGGCCTCTGGCGGCGGGCCCGTTAGTGCGTCACCATCTGCTCGGAAATAGGAGGTGTGATGCCCTTTATGGACCGACGCGATGCGGGTCGCCGACTTGCGGAGCGGCTCATGTTCTTGCGGGGCGACGATGCTGTGGTATTGGGGCTGCCCCGTGGCGGGGTCCCCGTGGCGTTCGAGGTGGCCCAGGCATTGGGAGCCCCCCTCGACGTGATTGTGGTGCGCAAGCTGGGAGTTCCCTCCCAGCCGGAACTGGCCATGGGCGCGATCGGCGAGGGCGGGGTGCGAGTGGTCAACGACGAGGTGTTTCGGTTGGCGGGGGTGTCGCCAAGCGAGATGGCCGAGGTCGAGCAGCGGGAGCAGGCCGAACTGGACCGGAGGGCTCGGTGCTACCGGGGCAGCCGCCCTCGGGTGCCGCTGGATGGGCGCACCGCATTGGTGGTCGACGACGGGATCGCGACTGGCTCCACGGCCCGGGCCGCCTGCCAGGTGGCCAGAGCGCAGGGAGCGGCCCTAGTCGTGCTGGCCGTGCCGGTGGCTCCGAGTTCTACGGTGCGGGACCTGGGCCGCGACGCACACGTGGTTTGCGTCGAGACACCCCGTCACCTTTCGGCCATAGGGCAGTTCTACCGGGATTTCACCCAGACCTCCGACGACGAGGTGGCCAGACTGCTGGACGAGTCGGCGCGTCGCTGCCCAGTCTCGGTGTCAGCCCACCCCCCGGGTGGCGACCCGCCGATCCAAGCCGGTGAGGTCGAGGCGGTCGCCGGGCGCGTCCGCCTGGCCGGACAGCTCGCCGTGCCCGGGGAGCCGACCGGGCTGGTCGTCTTCGCTCACGGGAGCGGCAGCAGCCGGCATAGCCCCCGCAACCAGTTTGTGGCGCAGGTGCTCAATAGGGCCGGGCTGGCCACCCTGCTGTTCGACCTGCTTACGGGCGACGAGGAGCTGGACCGGGCCAACGTGTTCGACATCGAGCTCCTGGCCCGTCGACTGGGCGAGGTGACCGCCTGGCTCAGGGATCAGCCGACCCTAGGTCAGCTCCCGATTGGATATTTCGGGGCGAGCACGGGGGCCGGCGCTGCCCTGTGGGCCGCCGCCAAACCCGGCGCCGACGTCGCGGCGGTCGTCTCACGCGGCGGCCGTCCCGACCTGGCCGGCTCCCACCTGGGTGAGGTCCGCGCTCCAACCCTTCTGATCGTCGGCGGCCGCGACCAGGTTGTGCTGGATCTCAACCGTCAGGCCCAGGCCAAGCTGCGTTGCGAGAACCGCCTGGCGGTGGTACCCGGCGCCACTCACCTCTTTGAGGAGCCCGGGACCCTGGTCGCCGCCGCCGACCTGGCTCGGGACTGGCTGCACGCCCACCTGGAAGCCCTGGCCGGGGCAGTCCAATGAGCCTCCTGACCGGGCATCGCATTGTCCCGCACACTGCGGACTGCATTGTCTGCTGCCACGAGCCGGTGCTGAGTCCTATCGACGCGTGGACGGAGTCAGGCTCGCATCAGTTCGGTCCCTTGCGGCGGATCCTCGATCGGAACTTATCTGTCTCGGTCGTCACCATTTCGATGAGGTCCAGGGGCGATTCCGGCTTCTCGGCTCGGCCGGCCAGGACCTCCAGTTCCAGAGGTATCAGTGCGCCTCGCTGAAGTCCCAGAAGAGCTTCGGGGGTGTCAGCAAAGGCTCTCATCTCGGCGGCGAGGAAGCTGGTGGCGCCCTCCCACACTCGTATAGGCCGATAGCGTTTCTTCGACAGCGCGCAGATCTCGGCCCAGTCGGCGTGGGCCAGCTTGTTGAGCCACCCGTCCGGTGGTTGCGGGCAGCCGCAAACCCACCTGTTGACTACCGTGCCTTCGACGATGGCCCTGGCCTCGCTGAGCACTCGGTTCACCTGGCCGGCCATATCTTGCTGTTCGGGGCAGCCGACCTCCGGCTTGATCGCCTTCTTTTGGCCAGACCCCAGTTTACGGACACGCCATCGCAGCCACATTCCTGCCTCCAAACCGGTCTCCTGCCATCCTTTCCCCACCGCCGAGCTCGGCCCAGAGTCGAAAGTCACAAGGGCTGACGGTGCCGCGAGTCGGCGGTCCCCAAACGGAGTCCGGACGCTGGGTCGGGGTCCTGGTGGTGGGCTCCGCTAGGCTGACGAACCGGACACTTCCTGCGTATCCGGCGAGCCAGCGCCCCGCCGTGGCTGGCGCTCGGGAACATGGTCTCGGCCGGCCAAAGCGCCGGCGTCACCGGGTTTCTTGCAACGTATGACCAGGGTCCGACGACCCGGGAGGTTCACGCAGCGGATCACCGTCCCGATCCGAACTTGACCGCCGTTGACTTCAGCTTCACCTGGGGCCTGGCGTAACTGGGAACGAGGACAACCGGAACCGGGCTCCTGGCAAGGCACGCCAAGGTCACGGCGCCCAGCGTTCGGTGCCCATGGACAGATGCCTGGCCGGCACTAACGGCTAAAAGGTCCGATCCCGTTGCTTCTTGTATCAAGATGGACGAAGGCATTCCCCGCCGGGCGATTGCGCTGACTCGATCGGTCGGGACGCCGCACCCGGCCAGCGAGTCTGCCGCCAGCTTGTCCGCCGATCGACCGACCAGACACGAGGGGGGCACTGTTATCGCCACCGGTCCGCCCAGCCCGCCATAGTCGCCCTCACACCACGCCATCACCGCTCGAACGGCTCCGTTGCGTCGGTTGGCTTCAGCGACAGCCCAGGTAAGCGCATCAACGGCTGGATCAGTGCCATGGAAACCCACCGTCACTGTCGCCGGCGTCGAGCGCGGGGGAGCTGTCGACCACGCGCTGCGAGGAACCACCATCACCGGGAGCTTGGGGGCGTCGTATGGCTTCGGCCCGAAGACCAGCGCGACAAGGGTGTTGATGTCAAGTGGCCCCACCATGACGAGCCCATGAGGGTCCTCCAGAGCCATGGCCCGTATAGCTTCGGTCGTCGACTCCTCAGGCTTCCCGACATGAAGACTGGCCCGGGAACCGGCGCCGAGATATTCCAGGCTCGCGGTTAGCTCCTTCTGGCCTTGCTTTGTCATCCCCGGGTCGAGGGCCTGACCGTCGCCAGAACCAGGGAAAAGCGGTAGGTACAAGACGTTGACACGGCTGTGACGGCGAGCCGCTTGATGCAGAGCCCAGCCCAGCACGGGTTCGGCAGAACTGGCATCACCAACGATGACTAATACGGGCCAACCTGGTTGATTTGTAGCTGCCTGCACGGACCGCCCTCCTCGCTCTGGACGGCACATACATTCTCGCGTCGCCAACTCCAGTCGGACAGGGCCATACGACCCAATCGAGCTCCGCTAGTCGCCGGGGTGCGATAGCTCACGCTCCAGCGCTGCGGCGCGGCTGCGGCCGGTACCGGAGCCGCACGGCCCGGTCTCCAGTTGGCGACCGAGACGGCGCTCTACTTCGAGCACCGCCCTTGTCGTTGCCACCAGTGTGTCGGCGTTGAGGCTCATCGAGTCAATGCCGATCTCCACCAGGTATTCGGCCATGTCGGGGTAATCCGAGGGGGCTTGACCACACAAGCCCGAGTGAATTCCGTTTCGGCGGCACCCCTCGACTGATAGGCGGATCATTTCCTTGACACCGTCATCGCGCTCGTCATAGTCGAAGGCAACCAGATCACTGTCCCGGTCGACGCCGAGTGTGAGCTGGGTGAGGTCGTTGGATCCTATGGAGAAGCCATCGAACAGCTGGGCGAACTGGTCGATGAGGATCACGTTGTTCGGGATCTCACACATGGCATAGACCTGCAGTCCGTTTCGCCCTCGCTCGAGGCCCAGCTTCGCCATACGATCCAGGACTCGCGTGGCCTCCTCCACCCGGCGGACGAAGGGGAGCATCAGTATCACGTTGGTGAACCCCATCTGGTCCCGCACCCGCTTCATGGCTGCGCACTCGAGGGCAAACCCCTCCTCGTAGGCGGGGTGTGCGTATCGTGAGGCACCGCGGAACCCGATCATCGGGTTGTCCTCGTGCGGCTCGAAGTCCCGGCCGCCGATCAGGCTGGCGTACTCGTTGGTCTTGAAGTCGGACATGCGCACCACCACTGGCTTGGGCCAGAAAGCGGCGGCGATGGTGGCGATTCCTTCCGACAGCCGTTCCACGAAGAACTGCTCGCCGCTCTCGTACCCCTGAAGCAGCTGCGTCAGCCGCTGACGGGCCTCAGGGTCCCTGACCCGGTCTGGGTGCAGCAGGGCGAGCGGGTGGGCTTTGATGGACTCGCTGATGATGAACTCCATGCGGGCCAGCCCGACGCCGTCGTTGGGCAGCGCGGCTGTCGTAAAGGCGAGTTCCGGGTTTCCGAGGTTCAGCATGATCCTGGTCGCCGGCCGGGATAGCTCATCGGCCTTGGTCACATCGACCCGGAACCCGACCACTCCTTCGTACACGCGCCCCGTCTCTCCCTCGGCGCAGGATACGGTGACGGCCTCGCCGTTCGGAACGAGGGTGGTCCCATTACCGGTTCCCACCACCGCCGGGATGCCCAGCTCGCGGGCCACGATAGCGGCATGGCACGTGCGCCCACCGCGGTTGGTCACTATGGCCGCAGCCGTCTTCATAACCGGCTCCCAGTCCGGCGTGGTGATATCCGACACCAGCACCTCGCCGGCCCTGAACTCGGCCAGCTGTGCCATGTTGTCGACCCGCCGGGCCTCTCCGGAAGCCACCCGCTCTCCGACGGCCCGGCCTTCGACCAGGACCTGGCCGCCCTGTTCGAG
This sequence comes from uncultured Acidimicrobiaceae bacterium, assembly GCA_963851245.1. Lineage (GTDB taxonomy): Bacteria > Actinomycetota > Acidimicrobiia > Acidimicrobiales > Palsa-688 > CAWKOH01. The sequence continues at coordinate 27,814 of CAWKOH010000005.1, forward strand.
AACGTAATGTTCGAGCACGGTGCCACTGCGCTGAGAGACACTGGTCTCCGGCCTGGCCTGAACCAGATAGAGCTTGCCATCCAAACCGTCCTTGGCCCACTCCATGTCCATGGGACGGCTGTAGTGATGCTCGATGGCGATGGCGTAACCAGCCAGCTCTAGCAGTTCTGAATCGCTCAAGCAGAATCGGCTCCGGTCCGCCTTGGGAGTCGGAATGTTGCGCGTCGTGTGCTTCGACTCGCCGCCGACGAAAACCATCTTGACTGCCTTGTCACCGAGATGTCGCCGTAGGACGGCCCGGTAACCGGACTGATAGGTCGGCTTGTGCACATAGAACTCGTCCGGGTCCACCGCCCCTTGGACCACGTTCTCTCCGAGACCGTAGGAACCAGTGATGAAGACGACATCAGCGAATCCCGACTCGGTATCGACCGAAAACATGACGCCAGACGACGCCAGGTCCGAGCGGACCATCTTCATGATTCCTATCGACAGCGCTGTCTTGAAGTGGTCGAACCCCTGGTCGACCCGATAATGGATGGCTCGATCGAGAAACAGGCTGGCGAAGCAACGTCGGCAGGCTTCGAGCAGATTGGCGTCGCCGCGGATGTTCAAGTAGCTCTCGTGCTGGCCAGCGAAGCTGGCGGTCGGGAGATCCTCGGAAGTGGCGGAGCTTCGCACGGCCAGACTAACGTCCTCGCCGTACTGCTCCTGCAGAGCCCGGTAGCCGGCGATGATCTGGGCTGACAAGTCGTCGGGGAGCCGGGCTCCGTACACGATCTCACGGGCGCGCATGCCGCGGCGACTCAGGTCCCTGACATCATCCACATCGAGTCCGTCGAGAACGGCATGGAGGGGACCCCACGCGTCGGCACCTTCCATCATGTGACGGTACGCATCGGCGGTCACAGCAAAACCGTTCGTCACCCGGACCCCGCCAGCAGAGAGGTTTCGATACATCTCGCCGAGCGATGCGTTCTTGCCACCAACGAGCGGTACGTCATCGATGCCGATTTCTTCAAACTTCCGGATGTATGAGATCGGAGCCATACCAGCAGAATCCTCCGCACTGGGTCACCGTGGTAGAGGCGAAAGCCCCTCGCGATTCCTACTCGCTTGCCGCCTGTCCCGACGCCGTGCGGACGGAACTGGCGGATGGGAAAGTACTTGACCCATCATCATGGGACAGTGGTATCCGCAGAGAGGAGTGGTGCGATGGTGCTCCCGCAGGAACGCCGAATCGTGGTCGGTGTCGACGGCTCGCAACCGTCGGTTCGGGCGCTGGCCTGGGCTGCTCAGCAAGCGCAGTTGACAGGGGCGATTCTCGAGGTGGTGACGACGTGGGAGTGGCCGACCAGCTACGGATGGGGGCTCGTCATCCCGGAAGGATGGAGTCCCACCGACGACGCCCAGAAAGTGCTCGACGCAGCCATCGGGCCGGTAGCCGAGGCTCACCCCGGGCTGGAGATCCGTCCCACGGTCATCGAGGGCCATCCTGCGCCGGTGCTGGTCAAGGAGTCCGAGGGAGCCGAGTTGCTCGTGGTGGGATCTCGCGGCCACGGGGAGTTCGCCGGGATGCTACTCGGATCTGTCAGTGAGCACTGCGTCACGAACGCCCACTGCCCCGTACTTGTCCTACGGGACGGCCGGTAACCGTTTCAGTGTCCACCCCGCAAGGGCCTTCTCGCATCCGCAGGCGCCGAGGTGGAACTTCATGCCGGGAGCATCAGGGTCTTTCGGCCCTATTGCTAGGCGGTGCCCCCTTCTAGTCTCGTCACAGTCACAACACAACCGCCTCACCGGCTCCACCGGGACAGCGTGGAGCCGGTGGGTCGGGTTTTACGGTCCATGGAGGGGATTCGTCTTGTCCAGCGGTGCAGGTACCCGAACCGATTGTTCCTTCCCGGACTCAGCAGCGCCGACGACCTCAGACGATCTGGTTGCTCGCCTTCGAGAGCTCAGCGTGGCGGTCGATACTCTCTGGAAAGACGCTTTGAACAAGCCCGGTGAGGGCCAGGTTCTCGAAATCGGGGAAGCGAGTCAGGGACTTCATCGCGCCATGGTCGCCCTGGATAGCCTCCTCGCAGACGTACCGCCATCCCAACGCGGTCGTTAATTACACAGGCCCCATTGGCCCAGTCCTCATCTGGGCTGAATGACAAGACGCCCGCCTCGCCATCGAGGACAAGGTCGGGCTGCCTCTCCTTATTCCTCCGCACCTACCTGTGCCAATGAAACCGCTCCGTCGGAAGACTCTTTTGCACTACCAGACCTAATACTCCCGACTCGGACCTCTTCCCCAGGAAACGGCCGAACATTTCAAGAATTACTGCGGTGATACAAGCGCAGAGCGAGACAGAAGAAGACTGCGAATATCGCTACAGACCACGCGATCGTCTGCCAGACCCAGTGGGCTGCGGGCCCCCCGTCGAGCAGAGCTCGAACACTTGTCACGACCAAGCTCAGGGGCTGATTGCGGGCGAACGGCTGGAGCCAACCGGGCATGGTGGCCAGGGGGACAATGGCGTTGCTGGCGAACATCAGGATGAAAAAGGGCAGAATGCCGGCTACCTGGGCAGTTTCGGGATCCTTGGTGGCGAGCCCGATGGTGGCGTATACCCACGAAAAGGAGTACCCGAACATCAGGATCACTGCTATGCCGGCCACGATGGCTGGTAGGGAGTTATGGAAGCGAAAGCCGACTGCCACTCCCAAGGCGATCATGACTACCAGCGACAACGCACTCCGGGCCAAATCCGCAAGAGTACGGCCGGCAAGCACGGCGGGGCGAGCCATCGGCAAGCTTCGGAAGCGATCGATTATCCCGCTTTGGAGGTCCTGAGCCAGTCCGATGGACGTGGTCATGCCGCCGATCAGAACGGCCTCTACGAATATGGCCGGTACGACGTAGTCGACGTAGCTTCCGCCCGGGATCCGGATGGCACCACCAAGGACGTAGCGGAACAGCAACAGGAGCAACGCTGGCTGCAGGGTCCCGATGAGCAGAAGTCTGGGTGTGCGCCAGATACGGAGGAGGTTGCGCTTGGCGACGCCAGCGGTGTCGCGAATACCGAACGCGAGGGTCCTGCCGGTCGCCTTCGCTCCATCTCGGTCGATGAGGACGCTGGTCATACCGCCACCGCCTCCCTGTCTGCCTCTGTCCCATCGGACGCTTGTCCGGTCGATCCCGTCAGGGTTAGAAAGACGTCGTCGAGGGACGGGCGCCGGATGCCCAGGTCATCGAGCGGGATCGCCGCATCCTCGAGCAGCCGTCCGGCTGCGATCAGAACCACCGTCCCTCCTTGCGTCGGCAGGCTCACGAGGAGGCGGTCGGCGTCGATGCGGGGCTTCCCGTGATCCAGCCTGGCTACGAGGGCGGCGGCTCGGCTCAGGTCCTCGGATCGGCTGACCCGCACCTCCAGGGTGCTCCCTCCCACCTGGTCCTTCAGCTCGTCGGCGGTTCCTCGGGCGATGACCCGTCCGTGATCGAGCACAACTATGCGGTGAGCGAGTCGCTCCGCTTCCTCCATGTATTGGGTGGTGAGCAGGACCGTTGTCCCGGCCGCGACCAGCTCCTCGACGAATTGCCACAGATCGTTCCGGGTTCGCGGATCGAGCCCGGTGGTGGGCTCGTCGAGGAACAGCACGGGCGGTCGAGCTATGAGGCTGGCGCCAATATCCAGCCGTCGCCGCATCCCGCCGGAGTAGGTCTTCACCATCCGATTGGCGGCACTGGTGAGGCCGAAGCGATCCAGGATGTCCTGCGCCCGGTCCCGACGTTCCCGCTTGGAGAGGTGGTACCACAAGCCGACCAGCTCCAGGTTCTCCCGCCCGGTGAGAAGCTCGTCGACGGCTGCGAACTGACCCGCCAAGCCGATCTTCGCCCGCAACCGGGATGCTTCGCCGACCACGTCGTATCCTGCGACCCGGGCCCGGCCGGAGTCAGGTTCTATAAGAGTTGCAAGCATCCGAACCATCGTCGTCTTTCCGGATCCGTTGGGGCCGAGGAGGCCCAGGACCGTGCCTGCTTCTGCAGCCAGGTCGACTCCAGCCAGCGCCTGGGTCTGACCGAACCGTTTGGCCACCCCTTCGGCCTCGATGACCGGATCGGGCCGGATCCAACTATGCGCTGGCATGGGCCCGGCCGGATCCGGCGACAGCCGTCTCGATCTGCTCGCAGGTCGCATAGATTTCGACTGCGCTGATGGAGTCGCGCCCGGCAACGCCGGACAGAGCCACTTCTGCCGGTTTGGCCGCTGCGGGGTCGATCTGGCAAGCCAACGACCAGATGTCGATGAGGCGATCGATGACCGGGCCGGCTTGTAGAACGTGGCTGTCGATGGAGTTTCGCAATTCGTCGACGGCGCGGTGGAGGGCCAAGCACGGGTCGCTCCCCGGCGGAGGTTGCGCCACTTGACGCACGATCTCACCGCTGGTGTCGTGCAGGGAGCCTGAGCCCGGACTGTTGCCGTAGGTGTCCCGGAAGTGCCTCTTCTTCCGTGGGAACCACATGGGCCAAGCATGTGACACTCCGGCCTCGTCGACTAGAGCCTAAAGCCATATCCAGGATCGTCATCCGGACCGGACGAGATCACGATGGTCCGGTTAACGCCATCAGCAGATCGCGCCCTGACACCATGCCAACCGGGCGGCCGTCCTGCAATACCGGCACATGAAGCACGCCGGCCTGGGCCAGTCGCTCCGCCGTGAACCGAACGGAGTCGGCGACATCGGCGCACATGGGCTCTTCGGACATGACTTCCCCGGCAGAGACGCTGTCGGGGTCTTCACCGTTGGCGAGAGCCACGACAACGTCCCTTTGCGTCACGATTCCGATTACGCGTCCGGCCTCTGTGATAACAACCGAACCCACCTCTTCTCCGTACATGATCTCGGCGACCTCCCGAAGGGTGGCGCCTGGGTCAGCGGATACCACGTCTCGATGCATCAGGCGCTCTAGCAGGTCATCTGGTCCGCTAGGCATCACTGGTCTCCTTCCAAGAGGTGAGGCTTTTGCTTCAAGGCTGCACGGCCCCGGCCAGGATCGCTAGGGGCCGAAGGTCACATCCTAAGTGGAGGAACCGGGTCGGGCCGATGCCTTTAGAACACCCTCGAGGGACCCGGAAGATCACACTCTGTGTCTGCGTGCATGCGCTCCGAACCGGTGACTTTCGACCCTGGCCTAGCTCCCACAAGCAGACTCTCATAGATTCTATGACGTACACACGAACTCGAGAGGTCGTCTCTCCAGATGTTGTCCGGGGGGCTTGGTCCAATCAGCTTGGCTCACGCCTGTTTCTCGAAGTAGACGAATCGGGGACCCTCACCGGCCAATATCGTAGTGGCACCGGACCACTTGCCGGCAGGGCCTACCCGTTGCACGGTTCCTGTGATCCCCGGCCCACGGCCTTGCCCATGGCGCTCGGCTTCGTTGTCGACTGGCGAGAAGTTCACGGCGCCACCGCATGGGTCGGCCACTACTTCCCGGCGGAGGAAGTGATCCGTGCCACCTGGATCATGGCGATGGAGACTGATGCCCAGGACGACTGGAAGTCGACCGTCATCGGACACGATGTGTTCCACAGAGACTGATCGATCCATTGATAAACGGAAGGAAGCTGCGTGATGAAGTGCCCGAACTGCCTGGCCGATGATCCGACCCCACCGCCTTCGGATAATGGCACCACGACTTGCCCAAAGTGTGGTCATCGCTTCCCGGTCGACGAGGAACCGTTCGAAGGGGAACCGCTCGGGTCTGAAGCGCTGAGCCGGGCCTGAGCTCAGCTCGTTCGACTGGCCTGCCCGGGTAGACCGATAGGGCTTCCTTCAACAGGTCAGGCGTTCGTTTCTCTGCGCTCCCATTACTTCTCCCGCAACACACTGCGCTTCGCTGACCAACCCGACCGGGCAGGCGGGCCCTGGGAAGGCAGAAGGCTGGACGGGAAGGTTGTCCGGGAAGGCTGGAAGAGCTGGTTCAGGGCCAGTCGGTCGGGCGAAGGTCCCTGGACCTCGGGTTCGGCCCCCGTACCGAAAGCCGGTTCACGACCTCAATAACTCCCGGGACCTGACGGACAGTCGCAGCCAGAACGCTTGCATCACTCGGCCGGCGAACTGAACCGCTGAGAATTACCACCCCGTCGCGGACGGTGAACTCCGCTGAGTGTTCGTCGGGCACCCACAAGGGATCGGCCAGCAGCTGCTCGATTCGGTCCCGAATCTCGCTGTCGGGACGATCGAAGAGCCGTAGCAGATCATGCCTCGAGACCACACCGACCAATCGATCGTCGTCGACCACTGGCAATGTACGGACGCCCATTCGCAGCATCCTTCTGGTCACGATGGCAACCGGCTCCTCGGGCCGGCAGGTAATGAAGTCCGAAGTCATGATCTCGCCCGCTGTCAAGCCGTCGGCGCGTGCCGACCAGTGATGGCGGTGCTCGGCCAGCCCGTCGACGAAGTCAGCCAGGTGGTGGCTTCGCGCCGTCGGATAACCCCCGCGGCAGATCAGGTCGGACTCGCTGACCACACCTATCAGGATGTCGCCGACGTCGACTACCGGAACGCAACGAATGTCTCGATCGAGAAGGACGTGAGCAATGTCCTTGACGGTTGCAGTTGGCTCCACCGTGATGGGATCTCGCGTCATGACGTCTCGAACCAGGACCGGCAGGATATGGGCCGGCTGCACCGTCGGCGCCAATTCGATCACCGGGGATACGCGCTCATCTTCCATGACCACCACGTCCTCCGTTCTCACTCTGTGCCAAACTCGCAGAGTCTCCTTCAATACTTTCATGTTGTTTCTGCCTGCCGATAGGGCCGAACGGCTCCTCCGTCCGCTCGGGACTTTCGGCCCTGTCGGCCGTCCGCACCCTTGGGCAGCCTGAGAGAAGGTTCTTCGTTAATGGAGGTAGATCATGACTGTACGGGTCGGAGTCAATGGATTCGGGCGGATGGGCCGGGCGCTGCTGCGAGCATCACTCACCCGGGATCTAGGGATCGAGGTGGTCGCGGTGAACGACCTGATCCCTTCATCCACGATGGCCAGCCTGCTGGCCCGGGACTCGGTATACGGAGGGCTGCACCGTGACCTGAAGGTGGCTGAGGATGGCTTCATGATCGAGGGCGGGTTCGTGCGCTGCTTCACCGAGAAGGACCCGGCCGCCCTACCGTGGGGGGAGGCCGACGTGGAGGTTGTGGTAGAGGCGACCGGCCGCTTCCGAACCCGGGAAGCGGCCGCCGCCCATCTGGGCGGGGGGGTGCGCCGGGTCGTGGTGTCGGCGCCGTGCAAGGACGCAGACGCCACCATCGTCCTCGGTGTCAATACCGGCGATTTCGATCCGGCCCGGCACCAGGTGATCTCCAATGCCTCCTGCACGACGAACTGCCTGGCGCCGATGATCAAGGTTCTGGACGACCACTTCGGTGTGGAACGGGGCTTCATATCCACTGTGCACGCCTACACCGGAGATCAAATGCTGGTGGACGGTCCCCACAAGGATCTCCGCCGGGCCCGGGCGGCCGGGATAAACATCGTGCCAACCTCCACCGGTGCAGCTCGCGCTACCGGCCTGGTCCTCGCCAGCATGCAGGGGCGTCTGGACGGCACCGCGCTACGTGTTCCGGTTCCCGACGGCTCGATCACCGATCTCGTAGTTCTGGTCAATCGGGACGTCTCAGTTTCCGAGGTGAATAAGGCGTTCGATGCCGCCGCGGCCGGTCCGCTGAGCGGGATCATCGAATACAGTCACGACGAGCCGCTCGTCTCTTCGGACATCATCGGCACGAGTGCCTCGTGCGTATTCGATTCGGCTCTGACCATGGCGTCTGGCCGGTTGGCGAAGGTGTTCGGTTGGTACGACAACGAGTGGGGCTACGCCAACCGGCTCGCAGAACTAGCCGCTCTCGCCGGCGCCTCCTGATTCCCGGTGATTCCCGGGCGCTGCGCCGGCATATGATCACACCGTACCGCAAGAGTAAAAAGAGTGGCTCCGCCATAACGGCGGAGCCACGTCTCATGCGGGATGCGACCGGCGCTCCCGTCACCCAGTGGTGACCGGAACCTTGATCGCAGTGGACTTGGTGTCGGCCTCCTTGGGCAGAGGCACCCTGACTTCGAGTATCCCGTCCTTGTAGGTGGCCTTCACATCGGCATCGGTAACCCCATCAGGGAGAAGTAGATCCCGGCGGAAGGATCCGTACCGCAGTTCGCGGCGGTAGTAGTCCTTGCCGTCCACCTTCTCCTCCTGGCGATGCTCGGCCGTGATGTGGAGAACACCATTGTCCATGGTCACTTCGACATCATGGTCAGGGTCGATACCGGGAAGCTCGGCCTTGATCACACGCGTGCCGTCCTCCTCGTACTCGTCGACCCGAAGCAGGTTGCCCTCGGGCGACGGGCTGAGGAGCATGAACGGCCTGTGCAGCAAGTCCGGCCAGTCCCCGAAGAAGCGGTCAAAGATGTCAACCGGTCCTTCGGCCCTCTTTCTCACAAGCGCCATGCGGGCCTCCTTTCTGTTGCCTACCTGACATGTCCATAGTCTCCCCGCCGCCTGTCGGCGCATAGAGCCTTAGGTCCCCAACGTCCACCCCCAACGTCCACCCACCGGCGCTCCGCCGCCTGCTCCGACGGGGAGCCAAATGGGGCCAAAGGTCCCTGGTCGAACGGGCGGCGGGCGTGCGACTGTGTTATCGAAAGCCGTTGAGCACGGGGATAATCGGATGAGCGGAAGCAAGCGTTGTGACGAGCTCCTCAGGTTGATCGACGAGGTGCTGGCCGACATGACCCCACCTCTCAACGCCCATTCAGAGCCTGGATCTCGGGTCGAGATGACCAGGTCGGTGCCGAGGCTTGATCATGTCAGCTGAACTCATCCTGGCCGAGCAGGTGCTGTACTGGGTCGCGCGGGTGGCTCCAGGGGACCGGCTGCTGGCTGATGCCGCCGTCGCCAAGGCTCTGACGAGCTACGCCTCCGGCGCCTCGGTCAGCGAAGCATGTCGAGAGGCTCGCCGGCTGGTGGAATCCCGGCTGCGCCACCCGTCCTCGCCGCCCATCTCGGCCCCCAAGAGCTTGGCTGCGGTGTCTTGACGGTGACGGCTTGGGTTCTGAGGGCCAGAATCCGAGATACTGGTACGCCGTCCCGAGTTGCCGTTCCCCATCTGAGTGTCGGTGAGGTTCCGTTGCCCTATATAAACCCTCCGACCAGGTAGCCGGGGATCACGAACAGCAGCCAAGCCGAGATCACGACGCCCCTGTGGCGAGCGCTCCACGTTCCTGCCGCGCCAGCCAGGTTGCGCCGAGCCGGAGATGCCGATCCGCTGTCGTCGGGCATAGCGCCAACCTCACGGTCTGACCCGCGATCTGCCAGAGGCGATGGTCCCATCAATCGCGGCACGCATTTTTAGGGTCTTTGGTCCTGGTTGGTTTCGGGCCGTTGGTCCCTGTTGGCGAGGGATGGGGTTTTCGAGAATGAGTGGCGTATCACAGGTTGATTCGGAAAAGGAGCCCGATCATGCGTCGCAGGACTTTTGACTTACTTGCCACTGTTGGCGGTTTGGTGCTGGCCATCGTCTTGGCGGCGGCTGGTGTACTGCTGTTGTGGGGATATCACTACGCCAATTCGAATGTGCACAGCCAGCTGGCTGCTCAGCAGATCACGTTCCCGTCCAAGGCGGTGTTGGCCAACCCGCCTAAGGGCAGCACTGAGATCACCCCGGCCATGAAGCAGTATCTGTACAAGTACGGAGGTCAGCAGTTGACCACCGGCCCGCAGGCCAAGGCTTACGCCGATCATTTCATCGCCGTACACCTCTCGGAGATGCCTTATCACGGGGTGTACGCCGCGGTGAGCCAGGCCTCTATGGCCAATCCCAATAACGCGGCGTTGAAGGCCGAGGTGCAGACGGTGTTCACCGGCACCACCCTCAGGGGTCTTCTGCTGGAGGCCTACGCGTTCTGGCAGATGGGTCAGATCGCGCTGGTCGGTGCCATCTGCGCCTTTGCGGGAGCAGCGGCCATGCTGATCCTGAGCGGGTTGGGTTTCTGGCATCTGCGCCGGACCGACGCGGCCCAGGAGCTGTTCCCGGCCAAGGCCCAGCCGGCGGCGCCGTCCCAGCCGGTGCTCGCCTAGGCGCTGGTGATGCGGCCCGGAGGGGTCCCGGCTATGCATGTCGGGCTCCTGGGGCCGGGCCACCCCTCCGGGTGACCCCCCGGTCCGGCCTATTCAGGAAGTTTCCCTCCCTGCTCGACCCGGAAGGCCAAACCGGCCTTCCGGGTCGAGACGCGTCAAGGCCGGCGTTCATGCGTGCAGGCGATGTCACCGCGGGATTGTCCTAAACACGGGACTTTCGGCCGTACCGCCAGGCGACGGAACCTGTGACTCTGGAAGTGCGAGAAGTTACGGAGGTGGAAGATGCCTCAGGTCGATGAAAACACCATCGTGGTAGGGATAGACGGCTCGGAGTGCAGCCATCACGCCCTGACGTGGGCACTCGCCGAGGCGAAGCGGAGCAATCGCTGGCTGCTGCTGGTCAACGTCTGGCATTGGACCTCTGATGTCATCGGCAGCCCGATGTCCATCGTCGGGGTGCCGGACAGCCGCAAGGCCGGGCACCGCCTGTTGCAGGCGGCGTCGGCTCGGGCCAAGACCCACGGGGTGACTGCGATCACACGTTTGGTCGAAGGGTCGCGGGCCGGCGCTCTGTCTGAGGTGGCCGAGGGTGCGGCCATGCTGGTCGTGGGAGCCCACGGGCACCGGGGCGTGAGCAGGGCACTAGTGGGGTCGGTCAGCCAGGGCTGCCTCCGCCACGCGCGCTGCCCAGTAGTAGTCGTGGGTCAGGCCGTTCAGAGCTGGGAGTACGAGAAGCGTTTGTCACAAGCGTCCGAAGCCCCCGTCGGCTCCGGCGCCGGCAGGTAGAAGGAAGGAGACAGGCCATGCAGGCAAGTGTCGGAGATCGCATCATCATCCGAGGGCACCGCGTAGGAGAACCTGATCGTGATTGCGAGGTGCTGGAGGCCCGGGGCCCGGATGGGACGGCGCCGTACCTGGTCCGCTGGGAGGACACCGGCCACGAGGCCTTGCTGTATCCGGGGCCGGACGCCACGGTCCACCACTTCGATCACGCCGCCAAGTGATCAGTGCCGCCAACACCTCGCAGGAAAGGAGAGCACCATGCGTACCTATGAGAGATTGAGGCGGTCCGCTGTCGGCGTTTCACCCGATCGGACCATTCGGGACGCAGCGGCGATCATGGACAGCGCCGGTGTCGGAGCGTTGGCGATCGTTGACGGTGACCAGCTGATCGGGATTGTGACCGACCGCGACCTGGTACGGAGAGGGTTGGCCAAGGGCCTCGAGCCCGATGCCCGGGTGGACAGCGTCATGAGCACCCCGGTGGTGACGATCGACGCTGAAGCCGATCTTCACCACGCTTTCTCGCTCCTGAGCACCCACGGCATCCGGCGCCTGGCCGTCGTTAAGGACGACGGATTCGTCGGCATGATCACTGTCGACGACCTGCTCGTCGATCTGGCCAATGACCTGAACGAGCTGAGCCGGCCGGTTACGGCGGAGATCGTCTTCGGACATCACGACAGCCGCGCACCTGCTGTCCGGTAGGCCTCCACGTGAACGGCTAGGAGTCACCATGTTTCAGGTTCGCATTCACGGTCGCGGTGGGCAGGGAGTGGTGACCGCAGCCGAGATGCTGTCGGTCGCCGCCTTCCTGCACGGCAGACATGCCCAGGCTTTTCCCAGTTTCGGGTCGGAGCGGATGGGCGCGCCGATCGTAGCGTACTGCCGGATAGACAGCGCGTCTATCCGGAGCCACGATCCGGTAGCCGACGTCGACTGCCTGGTGATTCAGGACCCGACCTTGCTACACGAGCCCGACCTGTTCTCGGGTCTCCACCGCGAGAGCTACGTGCTCATCAACAGCGAGCGCACCTTCTCCGAGTTAGGCCTCAAGGACATCGGCAGGGACATGCGGCTCGACCGGCTGGTCACGGTACCGGCCACCGAGCTGGCCCTGCAGTGCATCGGGCGCCCGGTGCCAAACACGGCGCTTCTCGGCGCTCTGGTCGCACTGACGGACGCGGTTCCGCTCACCGCGTTGCTGGCTGCCATCCGTCGCCGGTTCGAGGGTGAACTAGCGGGCGCAAATGCGACCGCGGCCAGCAAGGCGGCCGCCTTCGTGCGCGCCGAGAGAGAGGCGGCCTAACATGCTTGACCAGATCGAAGGCTCGCAGGCGGTCGCTTACGCGGTGGCGTCCTGCCGCCCTCAGGTCATCTGCGCCTACCCGATCACCCCCCAGACGCACATAGTCGAAGGGCTCGGGGTGCGCGTCCAGGAGGGCACCCTCGCTCCCTGCGCCTTTATCAACGTCGAGTCAGAGTTCGCCGCCCTGTCGGTGTCCATAGGTGCGTCCGCGGCCGGCAGCCGGGCCTACACCGCCACGGCGAGCCAGGGCCTGCTCTACATGACCGAGGCGGTCTTCAACGCAGCCGGCCTCGGCTTGCCGATCGTCATGACCGTCGCCAACCGGGCCATTGGAGCCCCGATCAACATCTGGAACGACCACAGCGACGCCATGGCCCTCAGGGACGCGGGCTGGATTCAGCTGTACGCCTCCGACAACCAGGAGGCAATCGACCTGCACATCCAGGCGTTCCGGATAGCCGAGGAGCTGTCGGTCCCCGTCATGGTCTGCGTGGACGGGTTCATCCTCACCCACGCCTTCGAGCGTCTGGACCTTCCCGAGCAGGCCGCGGTCGACAGGTTTCTTCCCGCCTTCTCTCCTCGCCAGCAACTCGACCCTGACGCCCCCCTCACGATCGGAGCCATGGTCGGTCCTGAGGCCTTCACGGAGGTCCGCTATCTGGCCCATACGAACCTGTGCCAGGCCCTCCAGGTGATACCAGCTGTGGCCGCTGAATTCGAGAGTCAGTTCGGCCGGCAAAGCGGTGGATTGGTGCACCGCTACCGGACTGCCGACGCACGGATAGTGGTGGTGGCCCAGGGCGCCGTCGCCGGTACCCTCCAGCAGGTGGTCGACGACCTGCGTGCCGACGGCCTCTCCGTCGGGGCCCTGGCGATCACGACTTACCGTCCCTTCCCGCTGGAGACGGTGCGGTCGGCGCTCGCCGGGGCGGACCAGGTGGTGGTGATAGACCGGGCTCTGGCGACGGGATCAGGGGGCTTCCTCGCCTCCGACGTACGACCGGTGGTCGGCGCCGGCGTGCCGTGTTATGACGTGGTCGCCGGACTCGGGGGGAGGCCAGTGACACAGGCGTCGCTCCGGCGCTGCCTCCGAGATGCGGCAGTAGGTGGGCTCGAGCCGATGACCTTTCTGGACCTGCATGCCGAAATAATGGAGGAGGTGGGCGGGTGACCAGTGCCCCCGTGAAGTTCTATCAAGTCGGCAGCTTCGCGGCCGGGAACCGGCTCGTCGATCCGGAGTTGCGCAGCGTGCAGGCCGGGCAGGATCGGAACAACTCTTTGACGTCCGGCCACCGAGCCTGTCAAGGCTGCGGTGAGGCGCTCGGCGCCCGCTATGTCCTCGACGCCGCCATGCGGGCGACCGGCGGGCGATTGGTCACGGTGAACGCGACGGGCTGCCTGGAGGTCTTCTCGACTCCCTTCCCGCAGAGCTCCTGGCGAGTCGCGTGGTTGCATTCCTTGTTCGGCAATGCGGCCGCGGCGGCGACGGGAGTCGCAGCTTCCCTTCGCGTGCAGGGGAGAGACGACATCAGAGTGCTGGCCCAGGGTGGTGACGGCGGGACGGTCGATATCGGCTTGGCCTGCCTTTCGGGGATGTTCGAACGCAACGACGACGTGATGTACGTCTGTTACGACAACCAGGCCTACATGAACACGGGGGTGCAACGGTCGGGTGCGACACCGCCGGCCGCCCGCACGGCGACGACGGACACCGTCGGTGGGGCGCCCGGTAACTCATTCGGGCAGGGAAAGGACCTACCGCGGATAGCGATGGCCCATCAGATTCCCTATGTAGCTACCGCGACCGTGGCCGATCTGCATGATCTGGAAGCAAAGGTGACGCAAGGGATGAGCATCCACGGAGCCAGATACCTGCACGTCCTCGTTCCGTGCCCCTTGGGGTGGGTGGCGCCGCCTGCCGAGACGGTGCTTCTGGCCCGGCTGGCCAAAGAATCCGGGCTCTTCCCGGTGTTCACTGCTCACAACGGGGAGGTCACCGATGTGTTGCCGATCAGACGCCGGGTCCCGGTCGAGGATTACCTGCAGCGGCAGGGGCGTTACCGGCATCTCTTTGTGCCGGAGCGCCGCAGTGACGTGATCGAGCACATCCAGGCCATGGCCGACGCCAATATCACCCGGTACGGCTTGAACGGAGAAGCGGAGGGATAGCACTGATGACCAAACCTTTTGCCATCACACTCGATGTCGGATCCAGCCTGGACAACCGTACTGGCAACTGGCGAGTAGAGCGACCCGTGTATGTAGACCGTCTGCCCCCCTGCAATCGGGCTTGCCCGGCCGGCGAGAACATCCAGAGCTGGCTATATCGGGCCGAGGAAGGTGACTATGAAGGAGCCTGGCGGATCCTGGTGGAGGAGAACCCGCTACCGGCCATTATGGGCCGGGTCTGCTACCGACCCTGTGAGACCTCCTGCAATCGCGGTCATCTCGACCAGGCGGTAGGTATCAACGCGGTTGAGCGATTCCTTGGTGACGAGGCCCTGAGGCGAGGCTGGGGCTTCGATCGCCCCCTAACCGAGTCAGGAAAGCGGGTCCTCGTGGTGGGAGCCGGACCATGCGGTCTCTCGGCTACGTACCACCTGCGCCGACTCGGTCACGCCGTGCACCTGGTCGATGCCGACCGCCGGCCGGGAGGCATGATGCAGGCCGGGATCCCCGCCTATCGCCTCCCCCGGGCTGTGCTCACGGCCGAGGTCGACCGCATTCTCGAGCTCGGTGTCGAAGTCGAGCTCGGCAAGCAGATCACTGACGTGGAGCAGGCCCGGCAAGAGGGAGGGTTCGACGCCGCCCTGGTGGCGGTGGGGGCGCAGCTGGGTCACCGGGTGGAGATACCTGCCGGGGACTCGGCCCGCATAATCGACGCCCTGAGCCTGCTGCGCAGCGTCGAAGACGAGACTCCCATCGAGGTGGGCCGCCGGGTAGCCGTCTACGGGGGCGGGGACACGGCCTTCGACGCCGCCCGGACAGCCAGGCGCCTCGGCGCCGCGGATGCCGTCGTCGTGTACCGCCGCAACAGGGACCGCATGCCGGCTCATGACGTGGAACTCGAAGAGGCCGAAGCCGAAGGCATCCGGGTCCGGTGGCTATCGACAGTCGTGCACGCCGACGCAGGGCGGCTCATGATAGAGAAGATGCGCCTCGACGAGGACGGCTTTCCCCAGCCGACTGGCGAGCTGGAGGAGCTCGAGGCAGACAGCCTGGTCCTCGCGGTCGGTCAGGACACTGATCTGTCGCTCGTGCAGAGCGTCCCGGGCATCGCTATCGCGGACGGCGGCGTCGAAGTTGCCGGCGACCTCATGACCGGCCGAGCGGGCATCTTTGCAGGCGGAGACGCCGTTCCTGGCGAGCGCTCGGTGACAACCGCGGTCGGTCACGGCAAGAAAGCAGCCCGGCGGATCGACGGGTGGCTCAGGGGTGAAAGCTGGAAGCCGGACCCCGAAAGGGAGCTGGCGTCCTTCGAGCGCCTCAACACCTGGTACTACGCCGACGCCCCGCGCCAAGTGCGCCCCGAGCTCGACGCCGCCCGCCGTAGCACCACCTTCGACGAGGTGGTCGGGGGGCTCGACGAGACCAATGCACTATTCGAAGCCCGCCGCTGCCTGTCGTGCGGCAATTGCTTGGAATGCGACAATTGCTATGGCGTGTGCCCGGACAACGCGGTCCTGAAGCTGGGTCCAGGTAAGAGGTACGCGATCGACTACGACTACTGCAAAGGTTGTGGGATCTGCGTGGCCGAGTGCCCTTGCGGGGCCATGACGATGGTGCCCGAAACGATCTAGGGCGGGAACGATCCAGGGCGGCGACACCCACCAGGTGAGCGCGACAACGTCCTCGTCGGACCCTTGTCTAGGGACGATGACGTCTAGGGACGGACGATGACGACGACAGGCGTCTCGGCGTGGGTGGCCACGTGCTGGCCGACAGAGCCGAGAAGAAGCCCGGTGAAGCCACCGTGGCCACGCGAGCCGACTACCAGCATCTGAGCGTCGCCGGCATTCTCCAGAAGAATCTTGGCCGCGTGGCCCGGTTCGGAGACTGTCTCTACCTCGAACCCGGGGTTCTCACCCAGCACCTCCGCGATTCCCTCCTCGATCCGTTTCTCGGCGATGGCGACCTGCTCCTCCTCGGAGCCGAACTCGCCCGGCCTCCAGGCGTACACCGCCCGTATGCGACCACCGTGGGCGCGAGCCTCGTCCGCAGCCCAGGTCAGTGCTCGCTTGGCTCCCTCGGAGCCGTCAAAGCCTACGACGATCGGGTACTTATCTTGCTCCCTCTCTGACATCACTGCACTCCTTTTGTCCGACTGAGTGCTGCCGTTTGTGATTCGACGAATTCTCAATCGGCTTGGCGACACTCCCATGGTCGGACTACTGCCATCAATATGGTAGGGCCGAAATGCCCTAGAGAACCGTCGGTTCAAACAAGCGCGACTCGCCCAAGCTCCTAACACGATGACCGGTCTGCGCCAGGTCCGAGCGACACAGTAGGGACCTTGGACCCTAACGCCCTTCCCGTTGGACTCATAGGGTCGACCTAGAAGCTCTCGACAACTGGAGGTGGCCATCATGAAGGCACTCGTGTATCACGGTCCCGGAGTCAAGGCCTGGGAAGAGGTGCCGAAGCCGGAGATCTCTGCGGACACAGACGCCGTCGTGCGTGTCGACGCAGTCACGATCTGCGGCACCGATCTGCACATCCTGAAGGGCGACGTGCCCGCCGTGACTCCGGGCCGCATCCTCGGCCATGAGGCCGTGGGCACGGTAGAGTCGGTAGGCTCCGGTGTCCGGTCGGTCAAGCCGGGGGACCGGGTCCTGGTGTCCTGCATAACCTCCTGCGCTACATGCCGCTACTGCCGCGAAGGTCGGTATGGGCAGTGCCTGGGCGGGGGAGGCTGGATCCTCGGCCACCTGATCGACGGAACGCAGGCCGAGTACGTGCGGGTACCTTTTGCCGACACATCGACCTATCCGGCCCCCACCGGCGTGAGTGACGAGGCGCTCCTCATGGTCGCCGATATCCTTCCGACGGGGTATGAGGTGGGAGTACTCAACGGGTGCGTTCGCCCCGGTGACGTGGTTGCTGTCGTCGGAGCGGGACCGATCGGGCTCTCGGCCATCATGGGGAGCCGCCTCTACAGCCCGTCCCACATCGTCGCCATCGATCTGGCCGACTCCCGTCTAGAGGCGGCCAAGCAGTTCGGGGCCGACGTCACGGTCAACAACGGAGTTGAGGACCCGATGGAGGCCATCAAAGGCCTGACTGGCGGACTCGGAGCCGACGTGACCATCGAGGCGGTCGGGGTACCGGCCACGTTCGAGCTGGCCGCCGCCCTGGTCCGGCCGGGAGGCCATGTGGCCAATATTGGCGTGCATGGGAAACCGGCGACCCTCCACCTCGAGGACCTGTGGATCAAGGACGTCACGATCATGACCGGGCTGGTGGACACCTACTCCACCCCGACCTTCTTGCGACTTCTGCAAGGCCACCAGCTCGATGCCGATCGGTTCGTCACCCATCGGTTCGCGGCTTGACGACTTCGAGAAGGCCTACGGAGTGTTCGCCCGGGCCGGCGACACGGGCGCCCTCAAGGTCTTCATATCGAGGTAGTGAACCGGATGTCCGGCGCCGGACCGGGGGGCCATGGTAAGAGCCCGCCGCTGGCGGCGGGCGTGGCCCACCGGGTTCCGAGCATTGGGCGAGAGAGCACCCTGCGGCAAGTCTCCGAGCAGCTGGCTCGGGAGCCGTCGGGTGCTCTACTCGTGGACGACCCGGGCGAGCCCATCGAGGTCATCTCCCTCCGGGATGTCACCGCCGCTCTCGCATCCGGGGCGGACCCCGACCGCCTCACGGTCGGCGATATCCACCTGATTCAGCGCCCGTACATGAGTAGCGCGGCCGAGGTCGATGACGTCGCAGAGGCCATGGTGCGCCTGGCCGTCGACGAAGCCCTGGTGCTCGACCTGGACGGTCTCGTGGGCTTGTTGTCCCTGCGTGACATCTGCCACGTGCTCGCTCTGCGTACCTAGACATTTCCTGGATGACTCGGCCCCGGTCGCTCAGGGATCGGCACTTTCCTGCGCCGGAGTCTCCTGCGCAACCTTCAACAGGGCCGCCACCCCGTCTGTGATGCCCTGGGCGAGCACCTCGAGGTCGGGCGTGGTGTCGTAGTCGCCCGTGACACCGAAGGTGATCTGGCCGCAGTAGCTGAAGATGGCTATGGCGATTCGGACCGACGAGGCAATCGGGACGTACGGAATGATCTCCAGCAAAGGACGTCCCAGGCAATAGAGCGTCTGGCGGGGACCCGGCACGTTGGTGGTTACGGTCACGATCCCCCGCTGGGGGTACTTGAATTCGAATCTCGCCAACGAGGCGATGCCGTAAGGAAGGTAAGCAGCCAGATCCGCGAACGCCTGGCCGACGGCAGCCTCCCTGCTGTTCTTCAGCGCCGCCAACTCCTTCCGTACCGCCGCCAGCTGATCGACAGGGTCAGACAGGTGTACGGGCAGCGGCACGATCAAGGCCGAGACCCGATTCTCGTAGATGCTCTCCTCGCCCGGAGCCCGCAGCGAGACCGGTACCAGCGAAGGGACCATGCGAGGATGAGGCTTCTCGCACCGGGAGAGAAGGAGGGACCGGAAGCCGGCGGTGATCACGGCGAGAACGGCGTCGTTGACAGTTCCGCCCAGGGCTGACTTGATGGCGCGCACGTCATTGAGAGGGACCCGGACCCAGGTGATCCGGCGCTGCTGCCCGATCGGTCCGCTCAGAGAGGACGGCTTGGCCGGCCGGATCGGGGTCAGCGTCCACATACCCTCAGCCGCGCCCATGATCTGCCGAAGTGACAGGACCGGACGGCTCAGGGCGGTCAGGGCGGCGCCGGCGGTCTTAGCCGGGAGGAGCAGCAAGTCGCTTGCCGCTCGCGCAACCAGCTCCACAGAAAGCGGTTCCCTCTCCGCCCGCTTCGGGCGTGGGATGTCTTCGCCGACGTTGTCGAACATCACCCGGTACAGGTCTGTGCCCGATACTCCGTCCACCATGGAGTGATGCACCTTCGAGATGAGGGCCCAGTGATCACCCGCCAAGCCGGTCACCATCCAGTCCTCCCAAAGTGGCCTATCACGGTCCAGCCTCTGGGCCATGACCCTGCCCATCAGTTGAGCCATCTCCGCATCACCGCCGGGCTCGGGCAAGGCCGTCTGGCGGATGTGGAAGCGAATATCGAAATGCGAGTCGTCCACCCACACCGGTGGGCCGATCCTTAACGGGACGGTCCGCAGCTTTTGCCGATAGCGGGGTACCAGTGGCAAACGAGACTCGATGGCCTGCGCGAATTCGTCGAGGGAGGGAGCGGGGCCCTCGAACACGGCGATCGACCCAATCGCCATGGAGACGTGCCGGTCCTCCGCTTCGGCCTCCACGAACTGGGCGTCGAGAGGGCTCAAACGGTCCATGTCAATCCTCCTGCCGGCCGGCACCGGCGGGACGGCCGGCGGTCCCGGCCGGAACAGCCGTCCTGTCCGTCCTGATGGGACGGTAGGCCTGCACCCAACCCTCCAGCTAGGGCCGAACGTCCCCTATCGGGGCGTCCCGATTGCGGCTTGGGACTTGTGGCTCTGTTGGAAAACGCGTTCGGTCCTTACCTTCGAGGCAAAGACGTGATCGCCGGTTGCCGTTCCTCTGGTGCGGTGAACGGGGGAAGTGAGGGAGGCCATGGGCCTGAACTTGGCCACCATGTTGAAGGAAGCGGCGATGGAGTACCCGGACAAACCGGCAGCCCTCTTCGAGGGCGGCCGCATGTCCTATGCCGAACTGGACGCATTATCAGATCGCCTGGCATCCGGACTGGGGAAGGCCGGATTGCGTAGAGGTGATGCGGTCGCGCTGCAGCTCCCGAACCTGCCCGAGTTCCTGATCGCCTACTTCGGCATTCTGAAGAACGGCTCTGTGGTCGTGCCCTTGAACGTCCTGCTCAAGGCGCCCGAGATCGAGTACCACCTCAGCGACTCCGGCGCGCGCGCCTTGATCACCTGGTCCGGATTTCTGGCCGAGGCGGGCAAAGGGGCGGCCGGCGCGGGCGTGGATCGAATCTACGTCGTCAACCCTTTCGACGAGATCGATCCTCCCCTGGGAGAGCCGTTCGAGCACTTGCTGGCGCCGGCCCGCGCACCGGCCCCGTTCGAGCAGACCGACCCCGGCGAGACGGCGGCGATCGTGTACACCTCGGGCACTACCGGAAAGCCCAAAGGAGCGGAGCTCACCCATTTCCAGTTGTTCATGAATGCCGATACCCCGGGGCGGCTGTTCGGCGTCGAGCCGGACGACGTGGTTCTGGTGGTGCTGCCGCTATTCCACGTATTCGGCCTGAGCAGCCAGCTGAACGTGTGTGTCCGGTTCGGCGTGACCATGTACCTGATGCCGCGCTTCGATCCAACCAAGGTCCTCGAAGTAATCCAGCGGGAGCGCATCACGATCTTCGAGGGTGTTCCCACCATGTACATATCTCTTCTCAACCACCCGCAGATCGACCAGTACGACGTTTCGTCTCTGCGGGTGGGCATCTCCGGTGGTGCGGCCATCGCGGCCGAGGTACTCGACGACTTCGAGCGCAAGTTCGGGATCGTGATCCTGGAGGGGTACGGCCTGTCGGAGACCGCCTCCACGACCACCTTCAACGTCAGCGCCGTCGAGCGCAAGATCTACAGCGTGGGCAAGCCCATCTGGGGAGTGGAGGTCGAGATCTGGGACGACCATAACCAGCGCCTGCCGTCGGGGTCAGACCACGTGGGGGAGCTGGTCGTCCGGGGCGTCAACACCATGAAGTGCTATCACAACAATCCCGAGAGCACCGCCGAGGCGTTCGAGGGCGGTTGGTTCCACACCGGCGACCTGGGATACGTCGATAAGGAGGGCTACTTCTTCATAGTCGATCGCAAGAAGGACCTCATCATCCGTGGTGGCTACAACGTGTACCCCCGGGAGGTCGAGGAAGTTCTCTACTCCCACCCGTACGTGGCCGAGGCAGCCGTCGTGGGAGTGCCCGACAGGCTGGTGGGCGAGGACGTGAAGGCCTTCGTCGAGCTCAAGGCGGGGATGTCAGTCAGCGAAGCGGAGCTGATCGCTTTCACCAAGGAGCGGCTGGCCGCCTACAAGTACCCGCGGAGCATCGAGTTCCGTTCCGACTTGCCTAAGAACGCGACGGGCAAGATAGTCAAGGAGTCCCTGGCGGCTGAGGCTAAAGCCCAGGCCATAACCGGGGCAGGGCGGTAATGACCACCGGGGTGGCACCTACGATCCGGGCCCGCGTCCCACGCGACCCGAATTGTGATCACACCGAGCAGATGGCCGCCAGCCGCCGGAGCTTCGTCAAGGAGCAGACTGGTGTCGTCCTGGATCACGTGGGCAGCTACTCCCTCGATCCGGCCACCCTGCCGGGGAACATCGAGAACTTCACCGGGGTGGCCCAGGTCCCGATCGGCATCGCCGGGCCTCTACGCGTGCTCGGTGACCACGCCAGCGGCGACTTCTACGTACCGCTCGCCACCACCGAGGGAACGCTGGTCGCCAGCTACAACCGGGGCATGCGCCTCCTGACCGAGAACGGCGGGGTGAGGGCCACGGTGGTGGACGACGCCATGCAGCGGGCGCCGGTGTTCGCCCTCGATGACGCCCGCCAGGCCCTGTCGTTCGGCGCGTGGGTGGACGAGCATTTCGAGGAGATACGAGCCGCCGCCGAGGCCACCACCCACAGCGGGCACCTGATCTCCATCCGGCAGTACCCGGTCGGTCCACTGCGGTACCTGCGGTTCAACTACACCACCGGAGATGCGGCCGGTCAAAACATGACCGGTCGGGCCACCCTGGCCGCCTGCCAGTGGATTCAGGACAACTATGCGCAGCGGGTGCGCTACCTGCTCTCGGGCAACATCGACACTGATAAGAAGCACTCCCGGATGAACATGCTCGAGACGAGGGGGAAGCGGGTCGTCGCCGAGGCCACCATCGATCGCGGATTGCTGCGCTCGATCATGGGCGTCGACACGGACCACCTGTTCTGGTCCCGGCAGATCCAGATGGTGGGGTCCTTCTTGGCCGGTTCGGCCAGCAACGGGGCCCACGCGGCCAACGGCTTGGCGGCCATGTTCATCGCCACCGGGCAGGATGCCGCCAACGTGGCCGAGTCTCACGCGTCGATCTCCTACAGCCAGTTGCTCGACAGCGGTGACTACTACTGGTCGGTGACGCTGCCCGCACTCATCGTGGCCACTCACGGCGGTGGCACCGGTCTGGCCACCCAGCGCGAGTGCCTCGAGATGATGGGGTGTTACGGCCCCGGCAAGGTCGAGAAGCTGGCCGAGATCTGCGCCGCCGTCGTTCTGGCGGGCGAGGTGTCCCTGGCCGGTGCCGTGCTGCACGGAGACTGGGTGGACAGCCATGAGCGACTGGGTCGCAACCGGCGCTGAGGACAGGAGTCCCTGCCAGCGATGTGACCTAATCCTCTGGGTCCGAGATCCGGTCGGCGCGACAGTACGAATTCAGCAGGAAGGCGCCAGCCTTCACTTGGTCCCCAAAGGGGGAACGATTATGAGCAATACCGCTGGACAGATCGGTGCCGGGCCTCATATAGGGGTCCACTGGCGCGGAGGCCACCGACGCGAGACGCCGGTGTCATTCCGACGCCTGTGGGACCGGGAGCTCGATCGTTATCCCGATACCGCCCACCGCTATATGTATCTCGGAATCGTGGTACTGGCGGCGATCGTCTTGTATTACGAGTTCTACGTCCAAGCGGCGGTCACACCGTCGATACTGGTTCACTACGGTATGACGTTCCCGTTCCTGGTCTACGTGCTCGTCATCGGCAACCTCGTTGGTGCCTTCGCATCCCTCCTGGCCGGGTTAGCCGACAGATGGGGCAGAGCGAACATGGTGGCCTACGGATTGATCATCACCGCTCTGATCGCCCTTATCGGCTTGCCGTATGCCCCGAACCTCTGGGCTTACGGTGTGCTGTATGCGGTCCTGGGCTTCGTCGAAGGGGTCATCCTGGTCGCCACGCCGGCGCTGATTCGGGATTTCTCACCCCAGCTGGGCCGGGCCTCGGCGATGGCGTTCTGGACCATGGGCCCGGTGATCGCCAGTCTGACGGTGGCCGAGGTTTCGAGCCACACCCTGGGTCACCTCCACGCCTGGCAGGACCAGTTCATCATCGCCGGAATCGTCGGACTGGTGGTATTCGCTATCGCCTTCGTGGGATTGCGGGAGCTGTCGCCCAGACTCCGTGACCAGCTCATGGTGAGCAGCCGGGAGCGGATGCTCATCGAGGCCCGAGCCGCCGGCGTCGACATCGAGAAGAGCCTCAGGCACCCGTTCGGCCAGATGTTCAAGCTGGACCTGGTGGCCCCGGCTATTGGGATCGGGGTCTTCCTGATCATCTATTACACGTTGATCGCCTTCCTTGTGGTGTTCATGGCTTCCATATTCGGTTACACCCAGCTACGGGCCAACCTTTTGGGTAACTGGATCTGGGCCTTCAATGCGGTGGCCCTGCTGATCGTCGGGGTGCTCTCGGACAAGGTCCGGGTGCGCAAGCCCTTCATGTTGATCGGCGCGGCCCTGGCCATGGTGGCCACCGCCTTCTTTGCCATCACCACGACCCACGCCGGGACCGGCTACTACACGTTTGTGTGGATCCTGAGCATGCTGGCCTTCGGCATCGGGATGGTGTTCAGCCCGTGGCTGGCCGCGTACACCGAGACGGCCGAGGCCCGCAATCCGGCTCTGGTGGCCACCGGCCTGGCCATCTGGGGCTGGGTGTTGCGGCTGATGGTGGCGGGGTCGTTCCTGATCCTGCCCTTCGTCGTCACGACCATGACGCCGATTGTCGAGCACGGAACCCCGGTCCAGACGCTGGCGGCCAAGTACGGTCCCCAGCTGACGACCCTGAAGGCCATTGACCCGGCCACGCTCTCCAAGCTGACAACCAACCCCACCAACGCGGCAGCCGTCTCCACCGCCGTCGGCGAGATCGTCCGGCAGGACCACGTGACGCCGGCGGTAGCCCTCCAGCGGCTGATCGCGGCCGGCCAGGTGCCAAAGGCCGACCTGGCCTATCTCACCACCTACGGTCCGAAGGTGCAGAGCGCGGTCACTACCGCACCCGGCGAGTGGCAGCGCTGGTGGTGGATCTGCTTCGGATGCGAAGCCCTGCTGATCCCCACTGTGTTCCTGATGAAGGGCCGTTGGAGTCCGAAGGCCGCCCGAGCCGATGAGGAGGCCCACGACGCCCTCGTGGACGCCGAGCTGGCCGAGCTGACCCAGGTCGAATCCGTCTGAGCCGGCTGTTCTCGCCTCGCAGCCCTGGCTTTGCCGCAGCCGTCACGGGCTGCGGCAAGGCCGGGTGGTGGGGGCGCCGTCGAAACCGGGGCCGACACAATGCAACAACGGTTGTCGTGAAAACCCAACCACTGCGGCGTTAAGTCGAATATACGTACATAACGCAACGAAGGTCGGCGAAAGATCGAAACCACTGTTGCATTGTGTAAGCCACCAAACGGCGGCGGCCAGGCTCGCCGCCGTCGGGTCTTGACTGAGCGCGCCGGCGAGGCGGGCCGGGCCGTAGCCTGATGAGCGTGGATCGCCAGCCGCTCGACTACGTATCTGCCAACGTGGCCACCTGGGAAAGGTGGAAGGACGAGCAGCGGGCGTGGGCCCGCA
The DNA here is from genome assembly GCA_963851245.1 of uncultured Acidimicrobiaceae bacterium. Classification (GTDB taxonomy): domain Bacteria; phylum Actinomycetota; class Acidimicrobiia; order Acidimicrobiales; family Palsa-688; genus CAWKOH01. The sequence goes on from CAWKOH010000005.1 coordinate 52,771, forward strand.
ACAAGTGGTTGGCGAAGGAACCGGTCTGGGGCTGTTTCCAGATACCCGAGTCGATCGTGAACCTCTTGCCCGCCACTGTGGACGGACTCGACGTCGTCGAGCTCGGCTGCGGTACCGCTTATGTGTCGGCCTGGCTGGCCCGGCGGGGCGCCCGGCCGCTGGGTCTCGATCCGACGCCCGGGCAGCTGACGATCGCCGCTCAGCTGCAGGCCGAGGTGGGGCCTTCGTTCCCGCTGATGCGCGCTGCCGCCGAAGAGGTGCCGTTGCGCGACAACTGCGTCGATGTGGCCATCAGCGAGTACGGCGCCGCCATCTGGGCCGACCCCTACCGCTGGATTCCCGAGGCCGCTCGAATGCTCCGGCCGGGAGGAGAGCTGCTGTTCCTCGGCAACAGCACACTGATGATGCTCTGCGTGCCGGACGAGGACGGCGTGGCCGCTGAAGAACGCCTGGTGCGACCGCAGTTCGGAATGCACCGCTTCGAATGGCCGGACGACCCCACGGTCGAGTTTCACCTGAGCCCCGGCGACTGGATCCGCCTCTTGCGGGCCAACCGATTCGTGATCGAGGACCTCATCGAGCTCCGGCCACCCGAAGGCAGCACAACCGAATACAAGTTCGTCACCGGCGCCTGGGCCCGGAAGTGGCCGTGCGAGGAGGCCTGGCGGGCCCGGTTTCAGGGCTGACGGCGCCTGACGGCAGATGTCGACGGCTGAGGAACGGACGGCGCCTGACGGCGGCTGACCGCCGGGCCGGCCACGACCCCGACGTCCGCATCCCAACTCTGAGCTAATGGCGCCCGATGAAGTCGAGGGCTATCTCGGCGACCTCCTGCCAACCGCTATCGATGACCAGAGAGTGCCCACGCGAGTGGATCTCCTGGATCTCGGTCTTGGCCGCGTTCCCCTTCTGCTTCTTGTAGGCGGCGTTGGTGACCGCCCACGGCACGGTGTGGTCGTCACCTCCCGAGATGAACTTCATAGGGCCCCGGTCGGCCGCCTTGTAGTCCACTTTGGCGTCGGTACGAGGATCGATGTTGGCGAAGGCCGCCTCGAACAGCGGGGCGCCCGAGCCCGGTACGGGAAACTTCTCGTACAGCTGCTTGGCTTCCTCTTCGTCCACCGCATTGGCAAACGCGAAGCGGAACTGGTCCTCGGTGAGCATGATGGCCTTCTTGCGGTTGGACGGTTTGCTCAAAACCGGCCAAGCTGACTTCAATGCCGACACCGGCAACGGCAGCACGCCGCGGAAGGGCGCCGGATCGATCGGCACCGACACCGATGCCAACCCCTGGCCGGCCAGCTTCTGCGTGATCAATCCCCCGAACGAGTGACCGACTATGGCGGGCTTGGTGTTGAGCTGCTTGATCACCTCGACGAAGTGGTTGTTGATGGTGTCGATGGTCTTGCCCGCGAAGATCTCGGGATGGGCGCGGGCCTCTTCGACCGTGGCCGGGTCGTCGGGCCAGTCCGGAGCCAGGGTGGCATACCCTCGCTCCTCGAAGAGCGAACGCCAGGCGTCCCAGCTGCTGGGCAGGAGCCAGAGGCCGTGGACAAACACGACGGGCCGGCGGCCGGACTGGTTCGCCTGCTCGACCTCGGCTAGTTCCCGAGCGGACAGCGGCGCGATCGGTGTGTTCAACTTCGTCCCTCCTTGCTGGAACATGACGTTCCTACTCCACCTTAGGGTGCGCTACACGGCTGAGCACCTGCGCCGCCTTTCGCCGTACGATTCTTGACTGGTTACCAGCGACCCGCGAGGCTACGAGCCGGGAGGTCCCTGTTCACATGGCAGAGGTGATGAGCCTGGCAGCCGCGATCGAAGCCCTCGTGCACGACGGTGACACCGTCGCCCTCGAAGGGTTCACCCACCTGATCCCCCATGGGGCCGGGCACGAGATAATCCGGCAGGGCCGGCGGGACCTGACCCTGGTCCGCCTGACCCCCGACGTCGTATTCGACCAGATGATCGGCATGGGATGCGCCCGTAAGCTGATCTTCGCCTGGGGAGGTAATCCGGGCGTCGGCTCGTTGCACCGCTTCCGGGACGCCATCGAGCGCGGCTGGCCGGCGCCTCTGGAACTGGAGGAGCACAGCCACGCCGGGCTCACGGCGCGCTATGTAGCCGGGGCTTCTGGTCTACCTTTCGCCGTGCTCCGCGGTTACGCCGGCACCGGTTTGTCCGGACGGACGGCCACCATCGCCAGCGTCACCTGTCCGTTCACGGGCGAGAACTTGGCGGCGGTACCGGCCCTGACACCCGATGTCGGCATCATCCACGCCCAGCAGGCTGATTGGTCGGGGAACGTCCAGTTGTGGGGAATCACCGGAGTCCAGAAAGAGGCGGTGCTGGCCTCAGGCCGGTCGCTCGCGACAGTGGAGGAAATGGTTGACTCTCTCGAGCTCCGGCCGGGCGGGGTGATCATCCCGTCATGGGTGATCACTGCCGTCGCCCACGTGCCTGGTGGGGCCCACCCGTCCTACACGGCGGGGTACTCGACGCGCGACAACGCCTTCTACGAGGAGTGGGACGCCATAAGCCGTGACCGGGATCAGTTCGAGGCCTGGATGCGTGACCACGTGCTGGCCAAGGTGGGCTCGTGACGCCCGGGCTCGACGTGGTCACCCCGACCGAATCGATGACGGTAGCGGCGGCCCGGGCCCTTCAGGATGGGTTGAGCTGCTTCGTCGGCATCGGCATCCCGAGCACCGCCGCCAACCTGGCTCGGGCCACGCACGCTCCCAACCTCGTGCTCATCTACGAGTCCGGCTGCATCGGCGCCAAGCCGACCCGGCTGCCGCTGTCCATCGGTGACAGCGAGCTGGCCGCCACCGCCGATGCGGTGGTGTCGGTCCCGGAGATCTTCAGCTACTGGTTGCAGGCGGGGCGCATCGACGTCGGCTTCTTGAGCGCGGCCCAGCTGGACCGCTTCGCCAACCTCAACAGCACCGTCATCGGTGACTACCAGCACCCGACCGTCAGGTTGCCAGGGGCCGGCGGGGCTCCCGAGATCGCAGCCGCGTGCCGGCAGGTTTTCGTGATGATGCGACAGAGCCGGCGGACCTTCGTCGAGACGGTGGACTTTCGCACCTCGGTCGGGTTCGGGGACGGTGCCGGCGACCGCCGGCGCCTCGGCCTGGTGGGGCGCGGCCCGACTCTCGTGATCACCGATCTGGGCATTCTGCGGCCCGACCCCGAAACGTGCGAGCTGATCCTCACCGAAGTCCACCCCGGGGTGACAGTGGAGCAAGCGCGCCAGTCCACTGGTTGGGAATTGCGCGTGGCGGACGATGTCGCCGTCACCGACCCGCCGACCGAGGCCGAACTGAGCGCATTGCGCCGCCTCGAAGCCGCGTCGAAGACCGCCCCGGCGCCGACCTCGGGCCCAGCCGCGGCAACACCCTCCGGAAAAGCGTCGGGGACAACCGGATGACCGAAGTGGCCGGCGCCCCGTCCCTGACCATCGATCCGCCTTACGACGTACCGGACTACACCTCTACCGCCAAGCGGGCGCCTCGTCAGCCGCTCGTACTCCTGCCCGATCTTCTGAAGGACCCAAACGGTCCGGCCTTCGGTGAGAGCCCGGTGGCCCCGTCCGATGCGGACCTCACCCGCCAGCATGCCGGTGAACCGTTGGGCGAACGGATCAACGTGAGCGGCCGCCTGCTCGGAGCAGACGGGAGGCCCATACAGGGACAGTTGATCGAGATCTGGCAGTGCAACGCGGCCGGCCGCTACGACCACCCCGTCGACCGTCACCCCGCTCCTCTTGATCCTAACTTCACCGGCGCCGGACGCGGCCTGACCGGAGTCGACGGCTCCTACCGCTTCGTCACCATCAGACCGGGGGCCTACCCGTGGGCCAACCATCCCAACGCCTGGCGCCCGGCCCACATCCATTTCTCCGTGTTCGGTCGGGCCTTCTCCGAGCGGCTCATCACCCAGATGTATTTCCCCTTCGATCCACTACTTCCCTACGATCCGATCTTCAACTCGGTCAGGGATCAGTCGGCCCGCCGCCGCCTCGTCTCCTCCTTTGACTGGGACAGCACCGAGGAGGAGTGGGCCCTCGGATACCGCTTCGACATCGTCGTGGCCGGACGCCTGGCGACTCCCCAACCGGCCGCGCCGTGAGCCGTCCCGGTCCCACTCCTTCCCAGACCATCGGGCCGTTCTTCCGTTTCGCACTCGACTGGATGGCGGAGCGGGATCTGGTGCCGGCCGGCCACCCGGGTGGCGTGGTCGTGAGCGGGCGGGTGCTCGACGGCGATGACCAACCGGTGCCGGATGCGGTGGTCGAGATCTGGCAGTCCGCCTGCATCGACCCCCCGCCCGGGTGGAGCGGTTTCGGCCGCTACCTGACCGACGCCGAGGGCGCTTATCGCTTCGTCACGGCGAAGCCGGTGGGGCCCGGTGATCAGGCGCCCCACATCGACGTATCGGTGTTCGCTCGCGGGCTGCTGCAACGGTTGGCCACCCGCATCTACTTCCCGGACGAGTTGGATGCCAACCTGAGCGACCCGTTGTTGCGCCAGGTTCCCGCCGACCGCCGGGATACCCTCATCGCGTCCGAGGAAGCGACCCACAACGGAGCAGTCCTGCATTTCGACATCCGCCTGCAGGGCCCGCACGAAACGGTGTTCCTTGCCTTCTGACTCTTTGTTCGCCCCGATCACCACGACCGACGAGCTGCTCGAGTCGACCGGGGACCGGGCCTGGCTGCAGGCGATGCTGGATTCGGAGGCCGCCCTCGCCCAGGCTGAGGCCGAGGTGGGGGTGGTCCCGGGTGAGGCGGCCGACGCCATTTCGCAGTGCTGCCGGGCGGAGAGGTTCGACCCGGTGGAGCTGGGGCGGGCAGCCCGGGCCGGAGGCAATCCGGCGATCCCTATGGTGCAGGCGTTGACTGCCATCGTCGACCCTGATGCCCGCCGGTGGGTGCACTGGGGCGCGACCAGCCAGGACATCCTCGATACCGCGGCCATGCTGGTGGCCCGGCGAGCGGTGGAGTTGATCGCGGCCGACTTGGCCCGGCTGGCGGAGGGGTGCGCCGCCCTGGCCGTATCGCATCGCCACACCCTGATGGCGGGCCGAACCCTGCTTCAGCCCGCTCTTCCCATCACCTTCGGCCTCAAGGCGGCCGGGTGGTTGGCCGGTGTCACCGACTGCCGCCACGAGTTGCGCCACGCCACCTCGCAGCTGGCGGCCCAGCTGGGGGGCGCGGCGGGAACCCTGGCCGCACTCGGGGATCAAGGGACCGTGGTGGCGGGCGCCTACGCCCGCCGGTTGGGTCTGCCTGAGCCGGTCGTCCCCTGGCACACGGCCCGCCAGCGGGTGGCTCGTCTGGCCGGGGCGCTGGCGATGATCGCGGGCAGCGCGGCCAAGGTGTCGGGAGACGTGGCCCTGCTCATGCAGGCGGAGGTGTCTGAGGCATCCGAGCCGGCGGGTCCCAGCCGAGGCGGCTCCTCCACCTTGCCCCAGAAGCGCAATCCGGTGGCGGCGGCCGAGGTCGGCTCCGCTGCCCGCCGGGCCGTGGCCCTGCTCCCGGTGTTCTTCGGTGGCCTGGCCGCGGAGCACGAGAGGTCGCTCTCGGCGTGGCCCGCCGAACTGCACAGCTTGAGCGAAATGCTGCGCCTCGCCGGCGGAGCCGCCTCCATCACGGCGGACACGGTCTCCGAACTGGAGGTGGATTCGATCAAAATGGCGGCCCATGTCGAGGAGGCTGCAGGCGTCCTCCTGGCTGAGCGGGTCAGCCTGGCCCTGGCCCCGCACCTGGGTCGTGCCGGCGCCCGGGACGCAGTCGTCGCCGCCGCCCGCCGGGCCGGGTCCGGCAGGAGGGAGGCGATGGCGGCCGAGTTGCTCGCCGATGCCGGCGTGAGCGCCGTCATGAGCCCGGCCGAGGTGAACCGATTGCTCGACCCCGAGGGCTACCTGGGTGTCTCGGAGCTGTGGATCGACCGGGCCCTTGACTATCACCGTCGGTTTTCCGGGGCCTGAGCGTCAAAGAGGGTCAAAGAGGGCGCGCTCAGTAATCATCTGTTGCGGGCAGCCCGCTGTAGTTCTCGGCGAAGCTGCGCGCCGCCGCTTCGGACCGATCGAGGTACTCGAGCCGGGCTAGCTGCAACCGGCGGGCGAAAGGTCCCTCGCCGGTGTCGTGCAGCAACTGGGTCATATAATTGGAGAAGTCCTGCGCTCGCCACACTCGCCGCAAGGCCGAGTCGCTGTACCGGTCCAGGCCGGCGGCTGAGCCGCTCTCGTACCACTCCGCCAGGGCGGCGGCGAGGAGCCGGACGTCGTTGACCGCCAGGTTGAGGCCCTTGGCCCCGGTAGGTGGGACGATGTGAGCGGCGTCGCCCGCAAGGAAAGGCGCCCGTGTCGCATCGGGTCGCACACGTAGCTACGCATAGGCGTGAGGCTCTTGTCGATTATCGGGCCCTCCGACACCCTCCGCCCCTCGCTGGCGTGGCGGATCTGAAGCTCCGCCCATATCCGCTCGTCGGGCCACGTCCCGAGGTCCTCGTCATTGGCGACCTGCAGGTAGAGCCGGCTGACCGAAGGGGAGCGCATCGAGTACAGCGAGAAACCGCGCTCGTGCCACGAGTAGATGAGCTCGTCCGTCGCCGGCGGCGCCTCGGCCAGAATTCCGAGCCAGGAGAACGGGTACACGAGGTCGTATTCCTTCAACGACCGGGCCGGCATGGACCACCGGCTGACTCCGTGGAAGCCATCGCATCCAGCCACGAAGTCGCATTGCAGGTCGACCCGCCGGCGGCCATGAGTGAACTCGATGCTCGGAGATAGCGAGTCGATGCCCGCGATCCCGGCGACGGTGGCGGAGAAGCGGAGGTCGCCGCCTCGCTCCACCCATGTCGCGATCAGATCCTTGACCACCTCCTGCTGCCCGTAGATGGCGATGTGGCGGCCGGTCAACTTCAGCATGTCGATGTGCTGGGTGTGCCCGGGCCGGCGCAGATAGACCCCGGAGTGCCGCATGCCTTCCCGGTCCATGCGGTCGCCGGCGCCTACCTGGTGCAACACATCCATCGTGTTGTGCTCGAGCAGGCCGGCCCGCACCCGTCGTTCCACGTAGTCGCGGTCGCGGCATTCGATCACCACCGACTCGATGCCTTGCTGTTGCAGCAAAAGGGCCAGCGTCAAGCCGGCCGGACCCGCCCCGATGATCCCGACCTGGGTGCGCAAGGCTACGCCACCCGACTCCCGGTCAGCCGACGGGGCAAGTGGTGCACCGCCACTATGAAAGCCAAGACGGTCACGCCGTACAGGGTGAGCACACCCGAACCCTACGCTCGAAGTCCCTCCGGGGTGGCCCCGATCCCATACCTGCCCGCCGTCCTGTGCCAGTGTTCAGACAGCCGCGCACCGGCTGGACGATAAAAGCGTTTGGGGTTTCGACCCCGGCGAGCGCGAAACTTGGCCAATGCAGGCAGATTCTTCGTCCAAGACGGTACCTGTATCCGTGGCGGCGGCCGCTGAGGATGCGGTCAAGGTGTATGGAACCGGGGACACCACCGTGAGGGCGCTGGACGGGATCACCGTCAGCTTCCCCGCCGGCGAGTTCTCGGCCATCATGGGCCCCTCCGGTTCAGGCAAGTCCACCCTCATGCACTGCCTGGCCGGTCTGGACCGCCTCACCAGCGGGCGGGTGTTCATCGGCGGCACCGATCTCGACAGCCTTGATGACCGGGGCCTGACCATTCTGAGACGGGACCGGGTCGGATTCATCTTCCAGACCTTCAACCTGGTGCCCACCCTCACCGCCATCGAGAACATCACCCTCCCGATGGATCTGGCCGGGCGCCGCCCGGACCCCGACTGGCTCAAATCGGTTATCGACACCCTCGGGATAGGCGACCGGCTCAAGCACAAACCGGCTGAACTTTCCGGAGGCCAGCAGCAGCGGGTAGCGGTGGGCCGGGCCTTGGTGTCGCGGCCCGCGATCATCTTCGGTGACGAGCCGACCGGCAACCTTGACACTCGGGCCGGAGCGGAGGTTCTCCATCTCCTCCGTGACGCCGTCGACCGACTCGACCAAACCGTGGTCGTGGTTACCCATGACCCCGGGGCGGCCGGCTATGCCGACAGCGTGATCTTCCTGGTGGACGGGCGAGTGACCGACAAGATGCGCGAGCCGACCACGGCCGCCATCATCGATCACATGAGGGACCTCGAGGCCAGCACCGCGGTCGAAGACCAGTAAGCCATGTGGAACCAAGCTCTGAAGAACCTGTCGGCCCACAAGTTGCGCCTGGCACTCACGGCCGTGGCGGTGGTGCTGGGAGTGGCGTTCATGGCCGGAACGCTCGTGCTGACCGGGACCCTGAAGCACACCATCGACGGTCTGTTCCGGCAGACCACGTCCGGATACAGCGTGGTCGTACGGGCCACGACCCCCTATAACGCCTCTGGTGTCTTCAGCGGGGGTGGGGGTGGGAGCGGGGGCGCCGCCAACTCGCGACCGCTCACACCCGAGTCTCTGATCCCGACCATCCGCTCTACCCAGGGCGTCTCCGACGCCGTCGGCAGCCTGCAGGGCCAGGTTGCTCTGGTATCGAGCGACGGCAAGGCCATCAAGGGCCACGGGGGGGCACCCACGATAGGTCTGGCCTGGATCCCGAACCCTCAGATGTCCGCCTTGAAGCTCCGCTCCGGCCGGGCTCCGACGGCGGGGGGGCAGCTCGCCATCGATGCCGACACCGCTAGCAAGGACCACGTGGCACTCGGTTCTCAAGTGAGCGCCATCGGCATCGGGAAGCCTCAACCATTCACAGTTGTGGGGATTTTCGGCTTCGAGAACAGCGGGACCATCGCAGGAGCCACCATCGTGGCTTTCGACGCGCCCGTAGCCCAAGGGCTTTTCGGTACGCCCGGCTACTTCGACCAGATAGATGTGGCCGCCACCCCCGGTACCAACACCGACACCCTGATCAGCGATGTGGCCAAAGGCCTGCCCTCCGGTTTCGAAGCGGTCAACTCGGCCACGGTCGCCCAGGAGAACGCCAACACGGTCAACGGATTCATTGGCATCTTCAACGACATTCTCCTGGCCTTCGCTTTCATCGCCCTGTTCGTCGGGGCCTTCCTCATCTTCAACACTTTCAGCATCCTGGTGGGTCAGCGCACCCGTGAGCTGGCGCTCCTCCGGGCCCTGGGCGCCAGCCGGCGCCAGGTCAGAACCTCCGTCATCCTCGAGGCCATGTTCACGGGTCTGGCCGGAGGGATCGCCGGCGTCGTGGTGGGCATCCTTCTCGCGGCAGGGCTGCTCAGGTTGTTGCGCTCGTACCTCGGCCTGTCCTCGACCGGGCTGGTCATCTCCCCCGGCACCATCATCGTGTCCATTCTGGTAGGGACCTTGATCACGGTCGTGGCGGCGCTGGGGCCCTCGGCGCGGGCGTCGAGAGTCCCCCCGGTAGCGGCCATGCGCGAGGACGCCGCGGCGGTCGAGACCTCGCTGCGCCGGCGGGCCATCATCGGTTCCTCCGTGACCGGGATCGGGCTGCTCGCCCTCCTAGGCGGCCTCTTCGCCGGCTCCAGCATCGCGCTGGTCGGAGTGGGGGCGGCGCTGACATTCATAGGCATAGCGATGCTGGTCCCGTTCCTGGCATCACCGGTGGCCCGGGCCTTCGCCGCCCCGATCGCGGCAGTTACCGGTATCACCGGCCGGCTCAGCCAGGAGAACGCGGCCCGCAACCCTCGTCGCACGGGGGCCACGGCGACCACACTCATGATCGGCCTGGCCCTCGTAGCTGCCATCGCCACCCTGGCCACCTCGTCGACAACGTCGTTCGGCGATCTGTTCACCAGCACGCTCAAGTCGGACTACGTGGTCACGTCCAGCAGCAACACGTTCTCGCGATCGGCCGCCGATGCAGTGAAGGGCGCACCAGGCGTCACTGCCGTCAGCCCCTTCACCGAGGTTCAGTTCCACATCGGCAACGCCAGCCACGCCATGTCGGTGATCGACCCGGTCACCGGCCCGCAGTTGATCAAGATCGACATGGTTACCGGTTCGACGGCGTCTTTGTCCAAGGGCGAGGTGCTGGTCAACAACACGGTGGCCAAGAACGATCATCTCGCCGTCGGCAGCCCCATCACGATGGGCTTTTCCGCCACCGGTACACACACCTACACCGTCGGCGGCACCTACAAGACGAACCAGCTACTCGACAACTACATCACATCTGTTGCCGTGGCCGAAGCCGCCACCAACCAGCTTCAGTATGAGGCCGTTTTGGTCAAGACGGCGAACCCCTCGCCCGAGACTCAAGCCGGGATCAGCCACGCACTGGCAGGCTACCCCCAACTGAGCGTCAAGACGACCGCAGAGTTCGTGAGCAACCAGAAGCAGCAGGTACAGGGATTTCTCCGCTTCGTCTACGTGCTCCTCGCGTTTTCGATCATCATCGGGCTGATAGGTGTAATCAACACGCTCCTGCTGTCGGTGCTCGAGCGGACCCATGAGATCGGCTTGCTGCGCGCTGTCGGCATGCAGCGCCGCCAGGTGAGGAGCATGATCCGGGGGGAGGCGGTGGTGGTCTCGGTCCTGGGAGCTGTTCTCGGCGTCGTGCTCGGCGTGGCTTTCGGCGCTGCCATCGTCGGGTCCCTGTCGGGCAGCGGTATTACCCACATCGCCATTCCGTGGTCCACCATCATCGTGGTTGTGGTCCTGGCCGTGCTCTTCGGCCTCTTCGCGGCGATATTCCCCGCCCGGCGGGCGGCCCGGCTGGATGTCCTGCAGGCCATAACGACGACCTGACCCGACGCCCCCGGCCTCACACCGAGCGAGTGAGGCAGGGGCGAGAAGGGGAGGTTCAGAGGAGCCCGTGGGCGCGGGCCATGGTCACGGCCTCGCTTCGCGAGGCGGCCCCCAGCTTCCGGTAGATGTTCTTGAGGTGGGTCTTCACTGTGTTCAGGGAGACGTACATCGAAGCTGCGATCTCCCGCAGATGGAGGTGCGACGGGAGATAACCCAGCAGCTCTCGCTCACGCTCGGTCAGGGGCTCGAGGATGTGGGCCGGCGCAACCACGGGCTGGCCGGGCACCACTTGTTCGGCCTGGCAAAGCAGATGCGCCACATACGGATCTGTGCGGGTCGACACGATTCCCCTGAGAAGGGAGAGGATCTGCGGAGCTTCCTCCAGGAATGGTCTGACGAAGCCCTCCGGGCGCCCCGTGTCGACCGCTCGCCTTATGGCTTCCTCGGCCAGCTGAGTCCGACCTCTCTGCATCTCGGCGCAGGCCAGGAGGATGAGGCGGCGAATCTCGGCACCGATCTTGGGTAGCGGGCCCGCTGCCAATCGCGAGAGGACCCGGTCGGGGCGGCCGGAGAAGAGGTCGATGCGGGCGAGGGTCTCGCGGGCGATGTCCGGGGGAGCCATGGAACGTGCGACCAGCAAGGTGCCTTCCAGATCACCGAGCGCCACCCGGCACAGGATCTCGACGTAGTTGAGCTTCTGGAGCAGGTGGTGTGCCGGCGGCCGGCGGCCCTCGAGGTGGCGTAGGTGTCCCAGCCGGTTGAGCGCATCGCCCGGGTGCTGCCGGGCGATCAATACCCGGACCATGTCGACCTCGACCGCCCACTCCCAATCGGTACCGCCTGCTGAGCGGCACAGCCGGCGGGCTGCCTCGAGCTCTGCTTCGGCGGCGTCGAGCTCGTTCTGCTCGAAGAGCACCTCCGCCAGAGCGAGGCGGGCATCAAGGGTGGCGAGGTCGTTGGCCTTCCCGCCCGCTTGAGCGCGCTGCAGCGCCGAAGTGGCGAACTCATAGGCGTTCCGCAGCCGGCCCTGGCGGCAGGCCATCATGGCCAAGGTGGCCGGTTGACTGGCTTTAGCTGCCTCTTCCGTGCCGAAGTGTCTGACCAGGATGGCTTGGGCCTGGTCGGGCTGGTCCAGCCAGACATGAGCCCGAGCAGCCAGGATGGGTACATGGGCAGCTATGGCGGCGTCGATGCTGTCGGACCAGGCTCCATCGAGATATGGGTCTACCCGGTCCGGATCGAACCGGTCCGGATGGCCGGACGGGTGGTCCCACGCCATCAGCTCCGACATGGATCGGCAGTGATCCAGGACGCTCGGGGCGTCGGCCAGCCGTTCCGCGTGCACGGCCCAGAGAAACTCGACCCGGACCCGCCACCGCCGGCGTTCGGCGTCATCGGTGGTGGTGGTGTCAAGGCGGCGCAGCAGTTGGGCGGCTTGTCCGATCCGCTGGGAGCACAGCAAAGCCGCCGCGTACTGAGTAGGTACGGTCGGGATCACGGTCGAAATCCGTATCGGGCAGACCAGCCGGCAGGAAGGTGGAGCCGCCGGTAGGCGGACCACTACCTTCTATGGGATGCAAGAGATCGGAGAAGGCGAGTACCAGCGCCCGGTCGTAAACCCGCGCTTGCGCGAACTGATAGGCCGCGGCCCGGTGATCGCCGCACTCCTCGAACCGGCAGGCGGCGTTGAAGTGGGCCTCCTGGGCCAGTGAGGGGTCCTCGAACTGGAGCCGGCTGCTCAGAAAGTCGGCGAAGAGGCGATGGTACCGGTAGGACCGAGGGTCCGCCTCGATCGGTATCACGAACAGATTCCGGCTCGAGAGGCTATCGAGGACTTCGGCCGCGTCGCTTCGACCGGTTACCGCTTCGCACAGATCCGGGGTGAGCCGATCCAGGATCGATGTCTGCAGCAAGAACCGCACGACATCGGGTGACTCTCTCAGGAGCAACTTGTGCTCCAGGTATTCGGCCACCGGCCCGAAGGCGCCGGAGAACCGCCTTATGGCATCCGAGGGATCCACGTCATCGGTCATGGCGAGGGCGGCCATGTGCAGGCCGGTAGCCCAGCCCTCGCTGAGTTCGGTGAGCGAGGTCAGTTGATCCACCTGCAGGAACTTCGCGGCGACCAGCGCTACCAGGGCGGCCGATTCCTCCATACTGAAACGCAGATCGGATTCCGTGATAGCCCCGGCCTGGCCGCTGAGCAAGAGCCACCTGAAAGGGAAGGCGGGAAGAGAGTCCCCCGCCAGTACAAGGCTGACGTGACGCGGCAGCCGGCGAGCAAGCAAGGCGACCGAGTCGACGACGGCGCCGTCAGTTATCTGGTGGAAGTCGTCTATGACCAGCACGCAAGACCTCTTGAGCTCGACCCCGCGTGCCACCAGGTCGACGTATTGCGCGCACCGCTGCGTCCTGTCCTCATGGCGCCGGAGTAAGCCGTCGTCGATTCCGAGCGACATCGCCACCTGGCGCCAGAACGAGTCGGGATGGTTGTCGTCCTCATCCGCGGTGAACCAGGCCACCTCGACGCCGGTGCATCCCTGAGCCCAGTCAGAGAGCAACGCTGTTTTCCCGGCGCCAGGCGGGGCGGTTACGACGGTCAGCCGGTTCTGGGCGGCTGCAGAGAGCTGACGGTGGAGTCGGTCTCTCCTGATCCAATGGCGGGGCAGGGGCGGAGGCTCGAACTTGGCGAATGAAGCGGGGTAGCCGAAGTCATCCCAGGGCGGGGTGTCGATGATGGCACTCATCGGGATGTGGTTGACATTGGGACCTGCCCCCGGCGCTCAGGCGCCGGCCGCAAGCCTGCCTCGGGCTCGAACAATGACATTGCGACCTCTTTTTTCCTCTCAATCCCTGAAGCTAACGACACCCGCAATAGCCCTCGTCACCCGGGGTCGGGTGATCCCTTCTCCGCCGCCGCCATCCGGGCAGGCACATCACCGTGTCACAGCGCCTGGACCTCCGCGGCACGGACCTCGAGCAGCTCCAGGCCCAGGGCTCCCACCCGGTCGATGACCCCGTGAAGGGCAGCCTGATCGACCAGCTCCCCTCGCAAGGTGGTGCTGGTCTTGTCCACCGTCACCTCGAAGTCGTCGAAGGCGTCCACGACGGCAGGTACGGCTTGACCGGCAAAAGTTATCTCATAGGTACGTATGGTCATCAAACGTTGTCCATCCAACTCTCTTACTCCTGTAGCCTCAGCATGCAGAGCGACGAGCGGACTGTCGTCACCCGCGCGAGGGTGAGCGGTGCAGGAGGACGACCCACGATGTGGACCGGCGGACCCAACCCACGCAGCCCGCGGTTGCCGGCATCCAAGTTCCGCGCCCCGAACGTGCCATCCCACATGGTTCACCGGCCGAGGCTCTTCGAGCACCTCGACCAGGGAGAGCATCGCCGGCTGACCCTGGTGGCGGGCTCGCCGGGTGCAGGAAAGACCATGCTTCTCGCCGACTGGCTGGCCAACCGCCCCAATCGCACCGGAGCCTGGCTGAACTGTGACGTCGCCGACGCCGATCCGGTTCGCTTCGTGTCGGCCGTGATCGAGGCAACCCGGCGAGGCTACGGGCGGCCTGACCTGGGCGAGGACGGCCGGCAGTTGCTGAGCGCTGACGGCGAGGTTTCCGCCGACGTGATCGCAGCCCTCGCTGACGACCTGGAGAGCGTCGGCTTCCCGCTGGTGCTGGTGGTCAACGACTTTCACCTGGCCGGAGTTCAGGCGGCCGGCCCGCTCGGGCAGTTGCTCGAATACCAGCCACCGTCGCTTCAGGTGGCGGTCGCCACCAGAGCGGACCCGCCCCTCAGGCTGCACCGGATGCGGGCCAACGGCGAGCTGCTCGAGGTGAGGGACCGTGACCTCTACCTGTCCGCTGAGGAGACGAGCGCTTTCCTGGCCGGCTTCGGCGTGGCGCTGGACGAGCCCGAGCTCGCCATCCTTCACGAGCGCAGTGAGGGGTGGGTGGCCGGTCTCCAGATGGCCGCCATCGCCATCCAGAGCTCGCCCGACCCGATAAGGGCAGCCGGTCGGGTGGAGCTGAAGGCTCACACCGTGGCCGGCTATTTCCTGGACGAAGTTCTGTACCGGCAGCCGGCGGAAGTCGCCGACTTCATGCTGGCGACGTCGGTCCTGGACGAACTTTCACCCTCTTCATGTTCCGCGCTGGCCGGTGACGGCTCGGCTGCGATGCTCGATCAGATCTGCGCCGCCCACATGTTCGTCTCGATGGTGGACGACGAGACGCAGACTTACCGTTACCACCATCTGATCAAGGACGTCCTGCAGGCCGAACTGCATGCCCGCGATCCGCGTAGGGAGCATGGGCTGCATGCGGCTGCGGCCGCTCACCTCGTCGAAACGGGGGATGTAGGACGAGCGGCCCGGCATCTCATCGCCGCCGGCGACCCGGCCGCTGCGGCTGAACTCCTGAACGAGAGGCTGATCCGGGAGTTCGGTTCGAATCCGGTGCTCGGCAGCGCGCTCGACCTGCCCGATGTCGAGCCCGAGATGTATGCCGGCGTCCCCCAGATCCTGTTGCCGCTGGCAGCCGAGCTGCTCCTTCGCGGTGCATTGGAGCGAGGTTCGCACGCCTTCGCCCTGGCCCGACAGGCCTTGTCCGGGCCGGACCGATCACAGACCGACCTGGCCCGACTGGCGGTTGTCAGCGCCTTCCACGCCTTCGCTACCGGCGACCTCGACGAAGCCCTGGCCCATTACGAGGCGATCCGGGAGAAAGAAAATTTGGGGATCGGGCTGACTGATTGGCTGGCGGCGCTGGACGCCGTGGCCATGTACTGCCACACCTACCTGGGGGAGCTCAGCGAGGCCCGCCGCTTAGCGGATCTGGTCGCGACGAGCCCCGCGGCCGGACCGGCGGTGGCCCAGGTGTTGTGCCCGGCGGTGATGAGCCAGGCCGCCTACGCCGAGGGGGATCTCGGCGAAGCGGGCGTGCTCGCCTCCTCCGCCCTAACCGCCGCGGACCGGTTGGGATTTGACCGTCACTACTTCGCGTTCCCGGCCACGCGGACTTCGGCCCTCCTCGCCCTGGAGAGGCGCGATCTGACCGAAGCCGCCGGTCTTACCGAGCTCAGCCTGAGCCGGCTGGTTTCCGGGCGGCCCGTCTTCGACTTCCTGGCTCAGCTCGACCGGGCCCGGATCTGGAGCGTAAGCGGGAACGTGGACGAAGCCTTGGCGTCGCTTCCGCAGGCCCGAGCAGCCCTCCGGAGCGAGCGGTCCGTTCTGCTGGCTGGAGCGAATGAGCTCGAGTCTCGCTACCGGCTGGCCCTTGGCGATCATGCCGGCGCCCAGCGCGTTGCCGACGAGCTACCTCTCGACCGGCGGGTCGTAGTGTCGGCGATGATCGCCTTGGCGGCCGGCGATTGCGACGCCGCTGCCCTCGCTCTCGGCGCCGCGCCGCCGGCGGGAGCGACGATACGTGCCGGCTTGGAGCTCTCCCTCCTGCGCACCACCGTCGCCACCCTGCGGGGCTCGTCCCAGGCGCCCCGGTTGGTCAGGGAGGTTTTGGCCTCGGTCGATCAACACGGATTCGTCCAGACCGTCCTGGATACCGCACCCCAACTGGTCGACCACCTCATCTCCGAAGGCGGCGGTTACCCCCGGACCGACAATGTGGCCGCGTTGATCTCAGCCGGCGTGGAAGTCCGCAAGCTGAGCAAGTCCGGGTCCGATGCCGGCGGCAGCCTGCCCGATCCGCTGACCGAGGCGGAGATACGGGTTCTGGAGAAGCTGCCCCAGCGGCTGACCTACGCGGATATGGCCGCTGACCTCTACCTCTCCTTGAACACCGTAAAGACCCACCTTCGCCACACCTACATGAAGCTGGGGGTTACGTCGCGATCGGCTGCGGTGAAGCGGGCCACGTCACTCGGCCTGCTTTAGGCCCGCCGAGGTTGGTGAGGGCACCGGTTGCTGGTGACGGGCCACCGCCATTGCCAGTACGGCCATCACCACCATGGCGGCCGCCGCGATGCGGAAGACGGTGGAGAGTGAGACCAGGTGCTGTAAGGCCCCGCTCCCGAAGGCGGCCAGGCCGTAGCCGAGCTGGTAGGCGGCTATGAGCCAGCCGGCGGCCAGCTCCACGATGGCAGGGAAGCTCGCCTCGCCGTAGCCGATCGTCATGGGGAAGAACCCCGAGCAGGCCAGCCCCGCGAAGGCGAAGACGGCGATACCGGCTCCGGCGCTGTCCGCGAGAGGGGCGATCAGGAGGGCGGCGCCTATGGCCCAGGGCAAGACCACGTATATGTGGGTGGAGCTGATCCGGGTGGACACCAACGCGATGGCCAGGCGGCCAACCGTGACGGCGGCCCAGAACACCGCCAGGGCGTTGTTGGCCGAGGTGGGCTTGACTCCCTTGCCCACGAGCAAGGTGGTGCCCCAGTTGCCGAACATGGTCTCGCCGATCCCGTAGATCACCAGCGCCCCCGCGAAGACCCAGAAGAGGGTGGGGATAGCCGCCCGCTCTCCGGGGCGGGTAGCTGCCGGCGCCTTCTGCTCTGACGGGGGGAGCCCCATCGGCTGGACCGCGGTCAGGGCCAGGAGGGCGACCAGTCCGGCCCCGGCCAGCAATGGCAGGTACCACCACTGGCCAACCGTCGTGAAGAGAGCGATGAGGAATGGGGACAGGGCGGTACCCAGACCGAGCAGGACGTTCAGAGCGGTCAGCGCCACGTCCCGGCGGGCCGGCATGAACGCCCCGGCGTAGGTGCTGATAGAACCGAGCGTCAGCCCGAACCCCAGCCCAAGGGCGCCCGTGGCTATTAGCAGCATGGGGTAGGCGAACGACTGCGACTCGAGGGCGTCGCTCCCGGCCAGCAGCCCCATCGCCACCGTGTCGGCCGCCAGGCCCACGAGGAGCACCCGCTTCAGGGAGAAGCGGCTCCCCAGGTTGGGCAGAGAGAGGGAACCCACGATGGCCATGACGACCTGCGGGACGAACAGGAGTCCGTACTGGCTCTTCGACAGGTCGTAGCCCGAGCTCGAGGTGAGGATGGTGGCCGCCGCCGGGAAGGCGACCAGGCTCAGCCCCTGGAATAGCCCGATGGCGTAGACGGTCACGATCTCGGCCCGGGAGTGGGCCACCGGCATCGGCGGGGAGGTCACTCGTTATCCTGACGCGCCGCCGCAGCTCGAGGTGTACGGGAACGGGCTTCGGTCAGGACGCCGGCGGGTCCGGGACCGGCGCGGCCCCGGTTCCAGACGACGCGGTGGGGTTGGGCCCTTCGCCGGCTACGGCCTCGGCCGGACCCGGCCCCCCTGGGGGCTCCTCGCTCGCGGTGACCTCCACGGGCGGACCCTTTATCCGGCCCCGGAACACGTGATAGCTCCAAGCCTGGTAGGCGATGACCAACGGAGCGAAGATGACCGCCACCACGGTCATGACAGTCAGGGCGTAGTTGCCCGCCGCGCTGTTGGCGACGGTCAGGTTGTAGCTCTTGTCAGTGGTGGAGATCATGACATTGGGGTAGAGGGCGATAAAGAAGGAGGCCAGGGTGGCGGCTATGGCGGCGGTGGTGGCCGCGAAGCCCCAGCCGGTGTGGCCGTCTCGCACCGACCAGGCGGCGGCCACGATGAGCAGCCAGGCCAGGACCTGAAGCGGGGCCGGGAGGACGCCGCGGCCGGATTCGACGTGGGTCCAGATGGCGAAACCGGCCAGGAAGAGGACGGCAATCCCGGCGAAGGGGCCGGCCAGGCGTTCGGCCCGGGCTTGCACGGCTCCGGTGGTCTTGATGCTGAGGTACATGGCCCCATGGGCCAGGGTGAGTGACACCAGGGTGAGGCCGAACCACACTCCGTAGCCGGTGAAGAGGTCCCAGAAGGAACCGGTGAAGACGCCGCTCTTGTTGAGGGGTAGCCCTTCGAGGAGATCGCCCAAGCCGATACCGAGGATCAGAGGGAGGGCGAGGCTGCCGATGGTCAGGGTCCAGTCCCAGATGGAGCGCCAGCGGGGGTCGGTGGACTTGCCGCGGTACTCGAAGGAGATGCCCCGGATGATGAGGGCGACGAGTACCAGCATCAGGGCCAGGTAGAGGGCCGAGAACATGGACGCGTACCACGCCGGGAAGGCTGCGAACATGCTGGCGCCGGCAACAATGAGCCACACCTCGTTGCCGTCCCAGAAGGGGCCGATGCTGTTGATCGCCACCCGCCGTTCGGTGTCGGTCTTGCCCACCAGCATGTGCAGGCTGCCGACTCCGAGGTCGAAACCCTCCAGGATGAAAAAGCCGGTCCAGAAGAAGGCGATGACGATGAACCAGAAGATCTGCAGTCCCATGCTCGCCTCCTAGTAGGTCAAGGCCGGTGTTTCGTCGCCGGCGCCCTCTTCTTCCCCGCCGCCTTCGCCATCGGCCAGGCTCTTGCGGCCGTAGCGGATCATCAGGTAGCCGTCCACCGCCGCCAGGACTCCGTACATCAGGATGAACAGGATCAGGGTGATCCATATCCAGGTGGCGCTCACACCCGGGGACACCCCTGTCTTGGTCAGCATCAGCCCTTGCACGATCCAGGGCTGGCGGCCATTCTCGGTCAAAAGCCAGCCGGCGGTGTTCATCAAGAAGGGGGCGATGGCGAACCAGGTGGCAAAGAACAAGAACCAGCGGGACCGCTCCAGGCGTTTTCGCCAGATGGCCCACCCGCCCCACAGGGCCAAGAGCAGGACCAGGGAGGCTATATAGGCCATGACCCGCATGGACCAGTACTGGATGAACACGTTGGGCACGTAGTTGCCGGGTCCGTACTGCTGCTGATACTGGGCGTTGACCTCGTTGAGCCCGGTGACGGCGCCGTTCCAGTGGTTAGTGGCCAGCAGCGAGAGCAGGTGGGGAATTTCGAGTATCTGGGTCGGGGTCTCATCCTGCTTCCCTCCACCGATCTGAATGACGGAGAACGAGCAGGGCTGACAGTTCGTCCACTGCGCCTCCGCGGCGGCGATCTTCATGGGCTGGTACTTGTCCTCGACGACGCCCAGTTCGCTGCCCACGAACATGGCCAGGATGATGGCCGGCACCAGCACCACCAGCGACAGGCGGGCCGTCCTGGAGAAACCCGCCACCGCACTGTCCCGGCGCAGATGCCAGGCCGAGACCGCCAGCATGATCAGCGACCCGGTCACGGCGGAGGCCAGCAGGACGTGGGTGTAGCCCCACAGGAACACCGGGTTGGTGAACACCGCCACCACGTTGTTCAACTCGGGCTGTCCGGCCGAGTTGAGCTTGTAGCCGACCGGGTGCTGCATCCAGGAGTTGGCAGCCATGATGAAGGCGGCGGAGAGGGCGGACCCCACGGCCACCAGCCAGATGCAGGTCAGATGGATCCGTTTGGACAGTCGGTCCCAGCCGAAGATCCACAACCCCAAGAAGGTCGATTCCAGGAAGAAGGCGGCCAGGCCCTCCATGGCCAGCGGGGCCCCGAACACGCCACCGACGAAACGGGAGTAGGCGGACCAGTTCATACCGAACTCGAACTCCTGCACCAGCCCGGTCACCACTCCGATGGCCACGTTGATGAGCAGCAAAGTGCCGAAAAAGCGGACCAGTCGCTTCTGCTCCGGATCTTCGGAGCGGTACCACACCGTCTGCAGAATGGCCACCAAGAACGCCAGTCCGATGGTGACCGGTACGAAGAAGAAGTGGTAGATGGTGGTGGATGCGAACTGGATGCGAGCCAGGCCGACGTTCACAGTCAGGACCCCCACTCCTTGCTCGAGATCGCGCTCTCGCTTCCACTGTCGGCTGTAGGGACCGCCGGCCAGGGCCAGTTGGTCGTGCGTCCCGCGTTCGACCACGCGGCCGGCATCGAGGACCAGGATCTCGTCCATGGCCCGCAGGCCGGACAGTCGGTGGGTGATCATCACGGTGGTTTTGTCGCGGGTGATGTCCACCAGGTCGGCGACGATGGCGTCCGCCGTTTCGGTGTCGAGATGTTCACCCGGTTCGTCGAGGATCAGCACCGGGAAACCGGCCAGCAGAACGCGGGCGATCCCGACCCGCTGACGTTGGCCGCCGGACATCCGGGTGCCCTGGCCACCGACCTCTGTCTCGAGCCCGGCCGGGAGTTGATCGACCCATGTGGCCAGCCGGGATTCGTCGAGGGCCATCCCTATCTCCGCCTCTCCGGCTTCACGGTTGGCCAGGATCAGGTTCTCCCTCAAGGTGTTGGAGAAGATGTGCGGGTCCTGTCCCGCCAGGCCGACGACCTGGCGGACCTCGTCGCCGGAAAGCGAGCTCAGTTCGATGCCATTGAGGGTCACCGAGCCGGCCTCGTAAGGCAGAAGGCGGAGCAGTACGTGAGCCAGCGTGGATTTACCCGACCCACTCGGACCGACGATCCCGACCCGACGGCCAGGGCTCAGGTCGAGGTCGATGCCGTCCAGAGCCGGCGGGGCACCCGGGCCGTATCTGGCGCGGACATCTCGAAGCCGAAGGTGGTAGGGAGGCTCCGGAAGCGGATCGGGGGCACCCGCGTCGGCGATCGCTGGCTGGGCATCGATCACCTGGAACACCCTCTCCGCCGAGTGCCGAACCCGCTCCAGGCTCTGGGCCGCGCTCGGCAGTCCGGCTACCAGATCGAAGGCAGCCAGCGGTATGAGGGCAATGACCGCGAGCAGGGGGCCGTTCAGGCGGCCCGAGTGCACCGAGGGCACGCCCACCAGGAGAATGGCCCAAACCGCGATGCCAGTCAGCAACGTGATCAGCCCGGAAGCGAGCCCGGCAGTGCGCGCCGTGGACGTGGCGATCCCGGTTAGCTCGCGGTCGGTGGTCGATATCCGCTCCAGCTGCGCATCGACTGCGCCGAAGGCCACCAGTTCCTGGGCTCCCTCGGCCAGATCCACCACCTGGGCTGTCAGATCCCCCCGAGCCGACGCCTGCCGGGCTTCCCCCTTTCGAGCCAGGTGCAGAGAGGACCAGGGAACCGCGGTGGCGGCCAGGATGAGGGCCAGCGCCAGAATCAGGCCGGCGGAGGGGAGGAAATACCAGACCAGGCCGACGGTCGGGACGGCCACCAGCACGACGATGCCAAAGGGAGGAATCACGCGGAGCATCAGGTCCTGCAGGCTGTCGACGTCGTGAACCAGCCGGGCGAGCAGGTCCCCTCGCCGGAAGGCGGGGAGCCCGGTCGGGGCCAGCCGCTCGAGGCGGGCGTAGACCCGGACCCGGAGATCAGACAGCACGCGTAGCGCCGTGTTGTGGCCGCACAGCCGCTCCCCGTACCGGCAGATGGCCCGGGAGACGGCGAAGAACCGGACCCCGACGATGGCCACTCCGAGGGCTACGACGGACGGCCGCTCGGCGGCACGCGAGATCAGCCAGGCCGACGTGGCCAGGAGGGCGATGCCGCAGGCGGCCGTCCCGGCCCCGATGAGGGTCGTGAGCCAGAGTCGCCGGTGTTCCGGGCTCACCAGGCTCAAGGTGCGCCGGAGCGGTGCCCCGGCTCCATGGTCCGGGGAATTCGCAGCCGGGGCCCGGCCGGATCCGCTCATACCGGCACGCCCGCTCTGGACAGATCGACCACTCGATCGGCGAGGGCTATCAGGGCGGGGCGATGGGCGACCATCACCACGGTCCGGTTGCAGCCCAGTCGGCGTACCGCCTCAACAATCTCTGCCTCGGTTTCGCCGTCGAGGTTGGCGGTGGGCTCGTCGAGGACAAGGAGCCGTGCGTCGCGCAGGAAGGCCCGGGCCAGGGCGACCCGCTGGCGCTCGCCGGCCGATAGCCCGGCTCCGCCTTCACCGATCGGGGTGTCGAGCCCTTCGGGTAGCCGGCTTATCAGTTCAGCCAAGCCGGCCGCGCTGACGGCCTCCACAACGTCCTCCGGACCGGCCCCCCTTCTGCCCAGCCGGACGTTGTCGGCAATGGTGGCGGCGAAGAGGTGCGGATGTTGGGGGACCCAGGCCAGCCGGGATCGCCAGGCGTCGGGGTCGAGGGACGCGATATCCACGTCGCCCACTGAAACCGTTCCGTAATCGGGCTGGATCAGACCGAGGAAGATCGCCAACAGGGTCGATTTGCCGCACCCGCTCGGACCGGTGAGGGCCACGACCTCGCCGGGTGCCACCTGCAGCGTGGTTCCCTCGAGCGCGGGCCGGTCTCGCCCCGGATAGGTGAAGTCAACGGCCTGCACCGCCAGCGGGCAGCGGGCGGGATCGGGTACGTCCGTCCGGTTGCCGTGCCCGGGCAAGGGGCGATCCAGGACGTCAAAGACCTGATCGGCCGCCGACAGCCCTTCGGCGCTGGCGTGATAGTCGGCGCCGAGCTGGCGCAGGGGTGCGTAAGCCTCGGGGGCCAGAACCAGGACGAACAGACCCGAGCGCAGATCCATGTGCCCGTTCAGTAGCCGGAGGCCGATGGCCACCGCGATCAGGGCTACCGAAACGCTGGCGAGAAGCTCGAGCACGAGCGAGGAGAGGAACGTCACCCGCAGCGTGGCCATCAGCCGGCGGCGGTAGGAGTTGGTGACCTCGTCGATGACGTCCACTTGAGCCCGGGATCGACCGAAGATCTTCAGGGTCGTCAGCCCGCTCACCACGTCGAGGAAGTGGCCCGAGAGCAGCTGAAGGGACCGGAGCTGTCGGTCAGTGTGGGCCCGGGTCGCCATCCCGATCAGGGCCATGAAGACCGGGATCAGGGGGAGGGTCACAACCATGATGGCGGCCGACACCCAGTCCACGCTGACCACGGCCACGAGGACGGTCAAGGGCACGATCACGGATAGGAACAGTTGAGGCAGGTAGCGG
Organism: uncultured Acidimicrobiaceae bacterium; assembly: GCA_963851245.1. Lineage (GTDB taxonomy): Bacteria > Actinomycetota > Acidimicrobiia > Acidimicrobiales > Palsa-688 > CAWKOH01. The sequence continues at coordinate 76,288 of CAWKOH010000005.1, forward strand.
GCGAAGTATCCGTCCAGGGCATCCAGGCCGCGGGTGGCCAGGGTGGCCAGCTGGCCCGATGGCGTACCGGCCTGTCCATTCGTACCCAGCACGCTCGCTCTCTTCACCAGGGCGGCCCTCAACATCGACTTCACCTGGGCGGAACAGCGGTTGGCCGACCATTCCGACGCCCACGACACGGCGGCCCGAAGGAGCACGACCACCAGCAGCAGCTCGATCGGAAGCCGCAGGTCGGCCAGGCTCTGCCTGGAAATGAAGGCCCCGGCGATGATGGTGGCCAGCAGCCAGGCTTGAGCGATCAGGAGAAGCCCCCGGGCGGTGCCGAGGGCGACCGACAGCGCCAGATAGGTCCGGGTGGGCCGGCCCCATCTGAGCAACCTCATGTCGACTGCCTTCACGAGGTCATCCTCATCCCTCGGAATTGGTCACCAATCCCCCCGATGGGGTGAAAAGGCCGCCTCCCGAAGAGGGTTAAGTCGTAGGGGTAGGGCCAGGCCGAGTGGCAGATAGGGCGTCCTAGCGGGAGAGGAGGCGGCATGCCGTCGAAGAAGGCGAAGAAGAAGGTGGCCATCGTTACCGGAGGGAACTCCGGCATCGGTAAGGCCATCACGCTGGCGCTGGCGAACGCCGGCATCAACGTGGTGATCGACTACGTAGCCGACGAGACGGCTACGGAGGAACTCGAAAAGCAGGTCGCAGCCCTGGGTGACAAGGCGATCGGCGTGGACGCCGACGTGAGCAAAGTGTCCGACGTGCAGATGCTCATCGACCGCACCATCCAGGAGATGGGGCAGCTCGACATCATGGTCAACAACGCTGGCATCGAGACCCGGTCATCCGTGCTCGAAACGACCGAAGCCCAATACGACAAGGTGCTGGCGGTCAACCTGAAGAGCGCCTTTTTCGGGACCCAGCTGGCGGCCAAGCAGATGATCGCCCAGGGCACGGGTGGACGGATCATCAACATCAGCTCCGTGCACGAAGACTGGCCCATGCCCGGAAACGCCCCCTACTGCCTCTCTAAGGGCGGCATGCGGATGCTGACCCGCCAGGCCGGCCAGGAGCTGGGGCCGCACAACATCCTGGTGGTCGGGGTGGGCCCCGGGGCGGTCGCCACGCCGATCAACACGTCCACCATGGCCGACCCCGAGAAGATGAAGAGACTCGACGAGGCCATCCCTCTCGGCCGTATGGCCCAACCCGAGGAGATCGGAAACGTGGTGGCCTTCCTCGCCGGCGACGGGGCCACCTACCTGAACGGCACGACCGTCTTCGCCGACGGCGGCCTCATGCACTCCAGCCCCGGCTTGTAGAGGCTCTCGCTCCCATAGGAGGTCACGTGCCAGACGCCTACGACGTCATCATCATCGGGACCGGTGCCGGTGGTGGCACCCTGGCGCACACCCTGGCGCCGTCCGGCAAGCGCATCCTTCTCCTGGAACGAGGTGACTTCCTGCCCCGGGAGATGGACAATTGGAACCCCGACGCCGTGTTCATCGACGGCAAGTACATTTCGCCCGACACCTGGTACGACAAGGACGGGGTGGCCTTTCAACCCCAGGTCCACTATTTCGTGGGTGGGGCGACGAAGCTCTACGGGGCCGCGCTGTACCGTCTCCGACCTCAGGACTTCGGGGAGATCCAACACATGGACGGCCCCTCGCCGGCGTGGCCGTTGCGCTATGACGACTTCGAGCCCTGGTACACCAGGGCGGAGTGGCTCTACCAGGTGCACGGAGTTCGCGATGAGGACCCCACCGAGGGGCACTGGTCCAAGCCCTACCCGTGGCCCGCGGTCAGCCACGAACCTCGCCTCCAGGAGATTGTGGATGCCCTGAAGAGCAAGGGCTACCACCCCTTCTCGGCGCCGGTGGGGATCATGCTGGACGAGGCCGACCGGGCTCGTAGCGCATGCATCCGCTGCGCCTGGTGTGACGGCTACCCGTGCCTGGTGCACGCCAAGTCCGACGCCGAAGTCATCGGTGTGCGTCCCGTGCTGGACCGCCCCAACGTGTCACTGCTGGTCAACGCCGAGGTGGTGAAGCTGGAGACCGACTCGACGGGACGGTCCGTGACCGGCGTGGTGGTCGAGCGCGAGGGCGAACGCGAGGTTTATTCGGCCGACGTGGTGGCGGTGTGCGCCGGCGCCTCGAACAGCGCCAAGATCCTGTTGCGCTCGGCCAATGACAGCCACCCGCACGGACTGGCGAACGGCTCGGACCAGGTCGGCCGCAACTACATGTTCCACAATTGCAAGGCGGTGGCGGCCCTGGCCAAGGAAGCGAACGAGACCGTCTTCCAGAAGACCCTAGGGATCAACGACTTCTACCTGGCCGGCCCAAACCGGCCGTGGCCGCTGGGCAACATCCAGATGATCGGCAAGTCCAATGCCGGCGCCATGAAGGGCGAAGAGCCCAAACTGACCGTGCTCGCCCCCCGGTGGAGCCTCCAGGACGTCGCCGAACACTCGGTCGACTGGTGGCTCACCACGGAGGACGTGCCCAAACCCGAAAACCGGGTCACGGTCGACTCGGACGGCAACATCCACCTTGCCTACACATCTACCAACGACAAGGAGGCCGAGGGGCTGTACGACGAGCTGAAGACGGTGCTCAACCACGTGGGCCTGGCCCAGCACCACATCCTGGACAAGAACTTCTACATGTGCATGAACGTGCCGATCGCGGGCGTGGCCCATCAAGCGGGGACATGCCGGTTCGGCACCGATCCCACCACCTCGGTACTCGACGTCAACTGCAAGGCCCACGAGCTGGACAACCTCTATGTGGTGGACACCAGCTTCTTCCCGAGCATCGGAGCCGTGAATCCGGCCTTGACTGCTATAGCGAACGCTATCCGGGTGGGCGAACACCTGGCTGAGCGGTTGAAGTGAACGCGGTCGGCAACCCGGGCGCCCGCCACCGGGTGGTAATCGTCGGGGGCGGCTTCGGCGGTCTCCCCGCTACGCGGCTGCTGGCTCGCAAACGCGTCCACGATCGGGTCGAGGTCACCCTCATCGACCGGCGCAACCACCATCTCTTCCAGCCTCTCTTGTATCAGGTGGCCACCGGGCTGATTCCACCCGGCCAGATCGCGCCGGCGTTACGCCACGTGGTCAGAAAGCACAAGAACGTCCGGGTGGAACTGGCCGAGGTCACCGGCTTCGATCTGGACCGTCGCGTGGTGCACGCCAGCATCCTCGGTGTCGAGGCGCGAGAGATACCGTACGACAGCCTGATCGTGGCGGCGGGCGTAAACCAGTCCTACTTCGGGCACGACGAGTTTGCATTGTTCGCGCCCGGCATGAAGACCATCGACGACGCCCACGAGCTGCGCCGCCGCTTCTTCGGCGCCTTCGAGATGGCCGAAATGGCCGCGGACCCCGCGGAAAAGCAACGCTGGCTGACGGTGGCGATCATCGGTGCCGGCCCCACCGGAGTGGAGCTGGCCGGCCAGGTCCGGGAGCTGGCCTGCCGGAGCTTGCGGGGCGAATTCAGGACCTTCGACCCTGCGACCGTGCGGGTTGTCCTCCTGGACGGAGGCAAGGAACCTCTGGCCACTTTCGGCGATCAGCTGTCGGCCAAGGCGGTCAAGGAACTGGATCGACTCGGTGTGGAGCTTCGCATGGGCGCTCGCGTGGTGGGGGTCGACGCCGACGGGGTCGACATTGTGGATGCCGAGGGTGCCCGTACCCGGTTGGAGACCCACATCGCTGTGTGGGCGGCGGGGGTCGAAGCGTCCCCACTGGCCGCGGAGCTGGCCAAGGCAACCGGGGCCGAACAGGACCGAGCAGGGCGCATCTCGGTGCTACCCGATCTGACGCTTCCGGGCCATCCCGAGGTCTTCGTGGTGGGCGACATGATGGCTCTCGCCAATCTGCCCGGCGTCGCCGAGGTAGCCATGCAGGGCGGGTTGCACGCGGCTAACAGCATCCTTCGCGGGCTGAAAGGAGAAGCGGCCGTCCCGTTCAAGTACCGCGACCTCGGCAGCGCCGCCACCATCGGGCGATTCCGGTCGGTAGTCAACTTCAAGGGCCTGCGCCTGAGCGGTTTCCCCGGCTGGGTCGTGTGGGCATTCATCCATCTGGCCTTTCTGACCGGTTTCGGTAACCGGCTCGCCACCCTGATGAAATGGACGCGCTCATTCCTCGGCCGGGGCCGAGCCGAGCGGGAGTTCAGCGTTCTGCACACCGGAGGCGATCTGAGCTTGCCGCCAGAGGTGCGGGCCTTGGTGCAGCCGAATCCCTTGCCGGTGCACCGCCAGCTTCTCGGGTCTCTCCCAGCAGCAGACGAGCCGTCCGGCGCGGGGTAGACGCAGGAGGGGCTGAGCCGTAAGTTTCGGTTTCCCCGGGGCATAATCGGGGCGTGCTCCCGACCGCCACCGCGAAGCCTTAGAGGGGCACGCGGAGGTGGCAGAGACGCAACCGGCCGGCCAGAAGAGCCGGATCTCCAGTGTCTGGCGCCTGATGGTTGGCCCGCCTCTGCGGGCCACCGAGACGTCGAAGTCGCGGATCACGCCGGTGGAAGGGCTGTCGGCGCTATCGCTCGATGCCCTGACCTCGGTGGCCTACGGCCCCGAGGCCATCATCGTGGTGCTGGCGGCTGCCGGCGCCGGTGCCCTGCATCTGGTCCTGCCCATCACCGTCGCCATCGTCGTGCTGCTGGCCATCCTGGTCTTCTCGTACCGCCAGGTGATCGACGCCTACCCGACCGGCGGCGGGGCCTACGCGGTATCGCGCGGCAACCTTGGCACCCGCGCCAGCCTGCTAGCCGGAGCCGCGCTCATAGTCGACTACACGCTGACCGTGGCGGTGTCGATCTGCGCCGGTGTCGGAGCGCTCACGTCGGCTTTCCCGAACCTGAACTCGGTAACCGTGCCCATCTGCCTGGGCATACTGGCTCTGGTCACCGTGCTCAACCTCCGTGGCCTCGGGGAGGCCGCTCGGGCCTTCCTCCTCCCCACTCTGGTCTTCATCTTCGGACTCCTGGCCATCATCGCGGTCGGGTTGATCCACCCTCTCGGGCTCAACGAGCCGCAACCGGGCCACTCCTTGGTCCCGACGACCGGGCTGGTCAGCGTCGGAGTGCTGCTGATCCTCAAGTCCTTCTCCGCCGGGTGCAGCGCCCTCACCGGCGTCGAGGCCATCGCCAACGGGGTACCCCTCTTCAAAGAGCCGAGAGCGACCCGGGCCAAACGTACCGAGATGCTGCTCGGGGTGATCCTCGGGGTCATGCTGCTCGGACTGGCGGTGCTGGCCCGCCGCTGGCACATCGGCCCTCGGTCCGGTCAGACCAGCCTCAGCCAGATCATGGGCCTGGCCGTGGGCCGGCACTGGGCGTATTACATCGTGTCGATCACCATCACCGTCGTCCTGGCCCTGGCCGCCAACACCTCGTTCGGGGGCCTACCGGTGCTGGGCAGCCTGCTGGCCAAGGACAACTACCTGCCGCACCTGCTGGCCCTGCGTGACGACCGTCAGGTGTTCGCCAACGGGATCTGGACCCTGGCTGGTCTTTCCGGATTGCTGATCGTGGCCGTGCGCGGCAACACCCTGACCCTTATTCCGCTCTTCGCCATCGGGGTGTTCACCGGGTTCACCCTCTCCCAAACCGGGCTAGTGGTGCACTGGCGTCGGACCCGCCCGGCCAGGTGGCGCCGGCGGGCCGCGGTAAACGGCCTGGGCGCCTTGATAACGGCGGTCGCCACCTTGGTGTTCCTCCTCACCAAGTTCACCGAAGGGGCCTGGGTGGTCGTCGTAGCCATCCCGGTCTTCATCCTGCTCTTCGTGCGCATACATGCCTATTACGAGCGAGCCGCCGTCGCTTTGGGGCTTAACACGTTGCCCGATATCCCCCATGGGAAACGAACGTTGGTCGTCGTCCCGGTGACGGCGGTGTCCCGGCTCACCAAGCACGCCATCGCCGAGGCGCTGTCGATCGGCCAAGACGTGATGGCCGTGACTGTCCTCCTCGAGGACGTCGGCGCCGGCGACGGTCCCGAGCATGCCGCCGCCCACACCAGCGATCTGCAGCGCCAGTGGGAAAGGTGGCACCCGGGAGTACCTCTATACGTGTTGCACACCGAGTTCGCGTCGGTGGTGGACCCGATCTCCGATTTCATCGACGACCTGAGGGCCAGCCATCCTGACGAGCAGATCGTCGTACTCATCCCGGTCGTGATCCCCGATCGACTCCGATACCGCCTGTTGCACAACCAGATAGACCACGTCCTCTCGAACGCCCTGCGCGCCCGGACCGACCTGATCGTGGCCCGGGTGACCATGCCGCTGGAGGCCGCCCACCTCGTCGAGCCAGGCGTCCCTGAGGCGCCTCCGGCCGAGGGGGATGTTCCCTCCACGACGGATCCTCCCGCCCCAGCCCGCAGCGGCCCGGACGGACATGCCAATTTCAGCTGACGGTAGGGTGTGGCATGTTCAAGACGCCGGCCGAGCGATTCGACCTCACCGGGAAGGTGGCGGTGGTGACCGGCGGCAGTCGCGGCATCGGCAAAGCATTGATCGAGGGCCTGGCGGCGGCCGGCGCCAATGTCGTCGTAGCCAGCCGGAAGCTTGAAGCCTGTGAAGAGGTGGCGGCCGAGGTCCGATCGGCTACTGGGCGCCACGCCCTCGCGGTCGCTTGCCATGTGGGGCACTGGGATGACTGCGATCGCCTGGCGGACACGGTGTACAACCACTTCGGGCGGTGCGATGTCCTGATCAACAACGCCGGGATGTCGCCCTTATACCCCGACCTGCTGGCGGTCACCGAGGAGTACTACGAGAAAGTCCACGGTGTGAACGCCCGCGGGCCCTTCCGGCTGGCCGTCCTTTTCGGCACCCGCATGAGTGAAGGCGAGGGGGGGTCGATCATCAACATCACGACGGCCGGTTCGCTGCGCCCGGGCACCCATGAGCTTCCCTATGCGATGGCGAAGGCCGGGTTGAACGCCTTGACCCTGGCTCTCGCCGGCGCCTGGAGCCCCAAGGTCCGCGCCAATCTGGTGATTCCAGGTGCCTACGACACCGACATCGCCAAGGCATGGGCTCCAGGTACGAAGGAGCGGGCCGCCGAGATGAACCCGTTGGGCCGCATCGGCGAGCCCGAGGACATGGTCGGGGTTTGCGTGTTCCTGGCCAGCGAGGCGTCGAGCTACGTGAACGGGGCTCAGATTCTCGTGGATGGTGGAGCCTACAGAACGCTCTGAACGGGGCTATCTCCCGCTCGCTGGCGGTTGCCCGGGCCCGTCGAAGCCCGCACTGTCGAAGTCGTACTGGAGCGGAGCGACGATGTCGTAGGGGAGGAAGGCCACCTCCTCGTAGCTGCCGTCGTAGGCCGGCCAGCGTCCCAGGGCCCGCCAGCCGGTTTGGGCCAGGGCGACACCTGCCATTACCTGCTGGGCCGGGGCGTCGCACAACAGGACGTGAAGCATGAGGTCGGCCTTGTCGGCGTCGACGGAGGAGAGACGGAGGGCGGCCATGACGCCCGGCACAGCGAACAGGTCGACCAGCCGGGTGCGGTCCCACCATTCGGCTGCCCGCGACCTTTCCTGGTCTGGTGAAACCCGGCCCAGGGCCACGATGATGCTCCGGTGGGCCAGGTGCGGTACGGCTCTTTCCTGGACCAGCACGGAGGCGCGGGCCCGGCCGGCTTCCAGCCTGAACCGGCTGGCGAAGGCCACGGAACCCTGGCGCCAGTAGCGACCGGCCTTGGTGATCTGCCGGTCCAGGTCCAGCCAGCCGCGCTCCGCCTCCTCGCCGGCGAAGTCCAGCGGGCCGCCGAACGAGTAGATGGTGGCGTAGCTGGGATGGCCGCCGGTGAGCGGGGCCGGTTCGACGCCTGCCGACTGCTGCAGGCTCTCGGTCGCCACGTAGCGGCGGCCGTAGAGCACGTCGTCCTTGGCCACGTGCTCGGGCATGTGGTCGAGGTCGTACCACCGGTTGTAGCCCTCGCCGAGGTCGGCGGGCATGTGGAGCAAAGCCAGGAGGATGCCGGTCACCTGCATAAACCAGACACTCTGTCAGATCGGCAGGTGGCTGTGCGGGGTGGCGGCGCTCCCCGGAGGCGCCGGCTGTTCTCCGCCTGCGGGCCCGGTTACTGCTTCCGTTTGTAAAAATCGACGCTTTGCGACGAGAAACGCGGCACGCGATCGAGAAACACGCACGCAGGTGACCGCATGAGTCACCGGTGCACGAACGGGTCCACATCGGGTGCAGATCCCGGGGTTCAGCCAGTGGGGGCCGGCGCCGGTAAGCGGGGCAGGCGCACAGTGAAGCGGGCCCCCCCACTGGCCGCCTCCCCGACGGTTATGCGACCGTCGTGGGCGTCGACCAGCTCCTTGACAACAGCCAGGCCGATTCCGCTTCCATCGGCGAACCGCCCGCTGCGGCCGCGGTAGAAGCGATCCCAGACCAGGGAGCGTTCGTCGGGTGGGATCCCGGGACCGGTGTCGGTGACCTCCAGAACGGCGGACCCGTCTTCTGTGCCCGACCGTACTGTCACCTTGCCCCCAGGCGGCGTGTACTTGGCCGCGTTGTCCAGGAGGTTGGTGACTACCTGGTGCAGACGCCGGGGGTCGCCCAGCGCCGGCGTGGGCGGCAGTTGCTGCTCCAACTCGACCCCGCTGGCCTGGAACCGCCGGGACAGCGAGTCGGCGGCGTCGGCCGCCACCCGCCCGAGATCCAGCGGGCGGGGCTGAAGGTCCAGGCCGGCCGCCTCGGCCGAGGCGAGGGTCTGAAGGTCTTCGACCATGCGGGCCAGGCGGACCGCTTCTTCGTTGAGGGAGCTGAGCGCCGCCGGCGAGGCGGGGATCATGCCGTCAGCCAGGGCCTCGGTCTCGGCCTGCATGATGGCGATCGGCGTGCGCAGCTCGTGCGCCACATCGGCTACCAGAGCCCGGCGGAGTTGGTCCTCCCGTTCGAGCGAGGCAGCCATGTCGTCGAAGGCTCGGCCCAGTTCGCCCAGCTCGCCCGGACCGGCCTTCGGGCCCACCCGGAGCGAACTGGCCCCGAGCCGGAGCGACTTCACCGCAGTCGACAGCCGCCGAATCGGTTGGACGACGCCACGGGCCATTCCGACCCCCACTATCAAGGCCCCCAGCACGGCTGCAGCCGCGCTCCATCCCACGGCGGTGAGCAACGCAGCTCGCAGATGGCGATCCCCGGTGTTCAGGCCGCCTCCGGGAAAGGCGACTGTCATGGTTCCGATTGGCCTGACCCCGTCGGATATCCGGTCCCGCTCGACATCGGTGTTCCCCCGGGCGGGCGAGCCGGGCGCCGGGACCGACAACAGGGTGGACCCACTTTCATCCCGGAGGTCAAAGCCAACGCCGGACTGGTCAGCGAAGGCGGTCAACGGTCGCAGATCGCTACCCGTCCAGCCTCCCGAGGAGCGGTACGAGTTCTGCGCGAGCGCGGCCAGGGCAGCGGTGGTGCGGTCGCGGTCACCCGCCGCTAGCCGGGCCACGTTTCCTTGATCCGCGATCAGCACGGCCAGGGCGAATATGGCGATGGCCAGAAGAGCGACTCCTACAAAAGCGACCGCGAATCTGATTCCGAGCGGTCCTAGCCGGCCGGGCATGGCCTACTCGTCGTCCCGCTCGAGTCCGAGCCGGTAGCCGGCGTTCAGCACGGTTTCGATGAACCTGGGACTGGAGGGATCGGGTTCGATCTTGCGCCGGAGGTTCTTCACGTGAGAGTCGATGGTCCTCTCATAACCCTCGAACTCGTAGCCCCGCACCCGGTTGATGAGTTCGGAGCGCGAGTAGACCCTCCCTGGTACGCGGGACAGCGCAATCAGCAGCCCCCATTCCGTCGGGGTCAGGTCCGCGATTTGACCGCACGCCTCGACCCGCCGGCGCTCCTCATCGATCAAAAGCTGCCCGTGGCCGAACGAGGCGGGTCCGGTATTGACCTCGGAGGGCCGGCTCCGGCGCAGAATGGCTTGCACTCTGAGAACCAGCTCCCGAGGGCTGAACGGCTTGGTGACATAGTCGTCGGCGCCCAATTCGAGACCGGCGATGCGGTCCCTCTCTTCGCTCTTGGCCGTGAGCATCAATATGGGAACATCCGAGGCGGATCGAATCTCCCGGGCTACCTCTTCGCCCGGCACATCAGGGAGGCCCAGATCGAGGATGACCAGGTCGAGTGCCCGGCTGTGCGCCTGACCGAGCGCCTCCGCCCCCGAACTGGCCGAATACACTTCCAGTCCGGCGCGCTCGAGATAGTTGCGAAGCAGTTCCCGCAACTTGTACTCGTCCTCGACCACCATCACGGCCTGGGCCACGTCTACCTCCGCCACCAGTATCGGGGATGGCGCCGCCGGCAGCCAAAGAGTGACCGTTTCGGCAATGGTGGCCCAAGCCGGGCCGGTTGATGTTCCGGGTGGAGATCTCCACCCGGAATCAACCCGGCGACCCACCCGGAGGTGGACGACCGGACAGGCGCCAGAGCCGACACTGTCCACATGACTCCTTCCGATTACGCCATCGACATCGCTCTCATCGCCCTGGTCTTCCTGCAGGTCCGGGGGCGGCGCCTGACGGCCCGCTCCTTGATCCTCCCCGTTGCCCTGGTCGGCTGGGCGGCCGCCACCTATCTCCACGGCATCCCGACGGCCGGCAACGACCTGGTCCTGGTGGTGGCCGGGGCCGCCACCGGCATCACACTCGGTGCCCTGGCCGGGGCGTTCACCTCGGTGCGGCCGGACGCGGAAGGGCACGCCTTCGCCAAGGCCGGCGCCGTGGCCGCAACCCTCTGGGTCCTCGGGGTAGGCACCAGGTTCGCCTTTCAGCTGTACTCCAGCCACGGTGGCGCCGGCGCCATCGGGCGTTTCTCAGCCGCCCACTCCATCACCTCAAGCGAGGCCTGGGTGGCGGCACTGATCCTCATGGCCTTGGGGGAGGCCGTGGCCCGCACAGCACTACTCGGGCTACGGGGCTACGCCTTGGCGCCATCGCAATTCTTCGCCCGGACGAGCATGATTGGCGCCGGTGACCGCGCTCACTGATTCCGATCCCATCTCGGGCCCTGGCCGTCTGGAGGTCTGGATCAACCTGGCCGGCCTGGCCCTGCTTCTATCGGCAGTCATCGCCGAGGCCCATCCGGGCCTCGGCGGTGGCCATTTGGCCTCTCTGATACTCATGGTGGTGGCTGTCGCCGGCTGGCTCGGGTGGGTGTGGGCCCGGTTCCGGCCGGTCGACCACTGGACGGCCGTCTGCCTTGCGGTCATGGCTGTGGCCGGTGGCGCTCTGATGGCCTTCGCTCCCGTCGCGGCTGTATTCGTCGGGGTGGCCTCGGTCGGCGCCACCATCGCCTGGCCTCTCCGATCCGCGGCGTGGATCATCGCCGCCGGGTTGATCGCCATGTTCATAGCGGTTCCGGCGGCCGGCCATCCGTTCGGAGTGGTGTTCGCCGGTGTGGCTGCCGCTCTGACCGGGACGGTGGTCGGAGTCAGCCGCCGGCAGTCCCTCGAGCGCGCCGCCAACGCCGCCCTGGTGCAGGTGACCGAGGCCAGGGCCGACGCGGAACAGGCCCGGGCCGAGCTGCTGGACGGCCGCAACCACTTGGCCCGGGAGCTGCACGACGTGCTGGCCCACACCCTCTCGGCTCTTTCGTTGCAACTCGAAGCGCTCGACGTCCTGATCAGCACCGGATCGCCCCCTGCCTCGGTGCGGGAACAGCTGGACAGCACAAAGCGTCTCGTCCGGGAAGGATTGGAGGAGGCCCGCGGCGCCGTCCGGGCGCTCCGCGAGGACGCCGCTCCCCTCGAAGAGCAGTTGACCCGGCTGGCGGGCGATCGGCGGGCCGGGATGCATGTGTCGGGCCAGCCCCGTCAGCTTTCCCCGGACGTGACCCTGACCCTCTACCGGGTGGCCCAGGAAGCCCTGACCAATGTGGTGAAGCATGCCCCGGGACAGCTGGCCCAGATCGAGCTGGGCTTCGCCGATGAGCGGGTCAGCCTGTCGGTCTCGAATCCTCGCAGTGGGTTCGCGAACGGGTCGCCACTGAAGGACTCCGGCGGAGGCTACGGCTTGCAAGGGATAAGGGAAAGGGTTCTCCTCCTCGGCGGCCGGGTAGATGTCGGCCCGACCCCGGATGGCTGGCTCGTCCACGCCGAGGTGCCGGCTTGAAGGTCTTGGTGGCGGACGACCAGCGGGTCGTGCGGGAGGGGCTGGCCACGATCGTGTCGAGCCTGCCGGGAATGGAGGTCGTGGCGGTGGCCGCTAATGGAGAGGAAGCGGTGGCCATGGCCGCCGAGCACCAGCCGGATGTGGTCCTCATGGATCTCCGGATGCCGGTCATGGACGGCGCCCAGGCGACGGCAGCCATTCGCACCCGGCAGGCCGGCACCCAGGTAGTGGTGCTGACCACCTTCGCCGACGATGAGTCCATAATCACGGCGTTATCCGCGGGCGCGGTGGGCTACCTGACCAAGGATGCGACGCGAGAGGACATCCGCCGGGCGCTCGAGGCGGCCGCCGCCGGCCAGTCCGTGCTCGACCCGGCCGCCCAGGCGGCATTGGTTGACGCCGCTAGAGGCGGCGCTTCCGCCGGACGCCCGGCGCCCCCGGCGGCGCCCCGGGAGCTTCCGGACGGGCTCACCGAACGGGAGGCCGAGGTGCTGGCGCTGCTGGCCCGAGGGCTCTCCAACGCCGAGATCGCCCGGCAGCTCTACGTGGCCGAAGCGACGGTGAAGACTCACATCAATCGGATTTTTGCCAAGACCCACAGCCGGGACCGCACCCAGGCGGCTGCCTACGCTTATAAGCACGGCTTGGGGTGACGGAAGGCGCGGTTACCAGAGGAGTAGTCCGCCGTTGCGGGGCATGGGTTCCTGTGGCGCGATCGGTGAGAGCTCAGGTTCCAGCGGCCGGCGCGCTGGGCGAGGGGACGACAGCCGCACCGGACTGCAGGACCGCCTGGAGCTCGCTGCCGTCGATGGTCTCCTTTTCCAAAAGCAAGGTGACGACGCGGTCGAGCTCGGGTCGGTGCGCGGACAGCAGGGAGGTGGCTCGTTCCTGGGCTTCGCGGAGCAGCGTGGCCACCTCTTCGTCGATAGCCCTCTGCGTTGTTTCGGCGTAGGGCCGGCTGGTGAGGCCGTTGTCGCCCAGGTAGCCGGGCCCGTTAGACGTGTAACCGACTGGCCCCACCCGGTCCGACAGCCCCCACTCTCGAACCATCCTGACCGCCAGCTGGGTGGCACCGGCCAGATCGTTCGAAGCCCCCGTCGATGCCTCACCCAGGACCAGGAGCTCCGCCGCTCGCCCCCCGAGGCGAACCGCCAGCGAGTCCTTCAAGTAGCTCTCGGGGTAGAGATGACGCTCGTTCTCGGGCAGCTGCTCGGTCACGCCCAGGGCCTGACCCGAGGGCAGGATCGTAACCTTGGCGACGGGATCGGCGTGACTGGAGAGGGCGGCCACCAGCGCATGCCCCGTCTCGTGCACAGCTACCGAGAACTTCTCCTCTGGGAGCAGGGCGTTGGTGCTGTCCCGGCGCCCGAGCAGGATGCGATCCCGGGCCATATCGAAGTCGGCCGCGGTTATTACCGTTCGGTTCTCCCGCACCGCGTGTATGGCCGCCTCGTTTATCAGGTTGGCCAGGTCCGCACCCGAGAAGCCGGGCGTGCCCCGAGCTGTGATGTTCAGGTCGACGTCCGGATCGAGGTGTTTCCCTTCCACGTGGACAGCCAGGATGGCCCGGCGTTCGGCCAGATTCGGGAGCGGGATCTCGACCGTCCGGTCGAAACGGCCGGGTCGCAGAAGGGCCGCATCCAGGCTCTCCGGCCGGTTGGTGGCGGCCATCACCACCACACCGGTGGCCGGGTCGAAGCCGTCCATCTCGGCCAGCAACTGGTTGAGGGTCTGCTCGCGCTCGTCGTTGGAGGAAAAGCCACCCGTACCGCGCCGGCCACCGATGGCATCGATCTCGTCGATGAAGATGATCGACGGAGCCCGTTTGCGAGCGTCGGCAAACAGGTCCCGCACCCGTGACGCCCCGACGCCCACGAACAGTTCGACGAAGCTGGACCCGGTCAGAGCCAGGAACGGAACGCCCGCCTCGCCCGCTACGGCCCGGGCGATCAGCGTCTTCCCGGTGCCCGGCGGACCGACCATCAGTACTCCTTTGGGTCCGACCGCCCCCGCCTGTTCGTAGCGCTCGGGGTGCTGGAGAAAGTCCACCACCTCTCGCACCTCGTTCTTGGCGCTCTCATAGCCGGCGACATCGGAGAAGCGGGTCTGAGGCTTGTCCTCGTCGTAGACCTTGGCCCGGGAGCTGCCGATACCCATGATTCCGCCCAGCCCGCCGCCGCCGCCACCGAGCGCGCCGAGAGACTTGCGGGCCCGGCGCCCGATCCAGACGAAGAAGGCTATGAAGAGGATAAAGGGCAGGAGGTCGAGGATGATCGCCGCGATGGAAACGCTCGAAGAGGAGGTGGTGGCGGTGACGTCGACGTTGTGCGCGCTCAGCAGCGCCGCCAGGTCGTTCTGCGGCGGCACCACCGGTATCTGAGACTTGTACTTCTTACCGTCGGTCAGAGTGCCCGTGACGGCGCCGGAGCTGCTGATCGTCGCCGTTTTCACCTGGTTCGAAGTGACGGCGGTCTGGAACTGGGTATAGCTCAGCGTCTGCACTGAGGAAGACTTCGAGACCATCGTCTCGCTGATGAGAGCCACGGTGATGATCAGACCGACCAGCAGCAGCCAGGCCCGCCACCGGGGCGGAGGAGGCGGCGCCGGGGCCGGACGGCGGTCCGGTGGGGGCCCGGAGCGAGCCGGACTCGAATGATGCCGAATGGGGGACACGACCGAAGGCTAGGCCCGGCGAGCCTCGTCCATCGGGCCGGTGGTCAGAAGCGAGCTGCCCTCCCACTGCGTAAGCCGAAAGTGGTTGTAATCTTGTAAGCATGACGCCGGAGATCCAGCGGTTTTTCGACGACAAGGTGCCGAAGGACTGGTTCGCCGGTCCGTCCGTCATCGAGTCGGACGACGACGAAATCCACTACGTGGGGGTACTCCCGCCCGGCGCAGGGGCCGACGGGTTCAGGGAACGGACCCGCGCCGAGCGCATGGCTATCGCCCAAGAAGCCGAGTCGCGCTTCGGGAGGAAAGTTTCGTGGGGGGTGAAGAGAGACGGCGTCACCACCATGTTCACAACCCAGAGCACGCCGGTCATGACCCGCCTACGGCTTCCGGAACGCACCGTCCTTGACACCCTCATCGACGCCGGAGTGGCTAGAAGCCGAAGTGATGCCCTGGCCTGGTGCGTGAGGTTGGTGGGGCGCCACCAGGCCGAGTGGCTGGCCGATCTGCGCGAGGCCCTGGTCGGGGTCGAGCAAGCCCGGGAGGGAGGACAGACACTGATATGACAGATCTGCTGCGAAAATTCAGACAACCGCGAGACCGACGCCCTCGATGCCTACTCAGAGATCGTCGTCACGGTGGCCGAACGGGTCGTCCCGTCCGTCGCGGCTCTCCGCGTCGGTTCCAGGGGCCGGCAGGGTGCAGGCAGCGCCGTCGTGCTCAGCTCCGATGGGTACCTCTTGACATCTGCCCACGTGGTGGCCGGCGCCGAGCGGGGGACGGCGTCCTTCGCGGACGGGCGGGAGGCAACGTTCGAGCTGGTCGGACGGGACCCGCTATCAGATCTGGCCGTAGTGAGGGTGGTCGCGACCGGGCTCCCTCAGGTCGAGATCGGCAGCGCCGACGCCCTCCGGGTGGGTCAACTGGTGGTCGCAGTCGGCAACCCAAACGGCTTGGCCGGGTCGGTTACCGCCGGCGTAGTGAGCGCCCTCGGACGATCCCTGCCGTCGGGGGGCCGCCTGGTGGAGAACGTCATCCAGACCGACGCCGCTCTCAACCCGGGGAACTCGGGCGGGGCGCTGGTCGATTCCCGAGCCCGGTTGGTGGGCGTGAACACGGCCCTGGCCGGCATCGGGCTGGGGCTGGCGGTTCCCGTTAACCCGACCACCCTCGAGATCGTGGCCACCCTCATGCGCGATGGACGGGTGCGCCGGGCCTACCTGGGCGTCGTCGGGGGCGGCCGGCCGCTGGCGGCGCGGCGGGCCGACGAGGTGGGCCAGCGCCACGGTGTCGGCGTGATAGAGGTCGCGGCAGGAAGCCCGGCCGAGCGAGCCGGCTTGCAGCCCACGGACACCATCTTGGCCGTGGACGGCACACCGACCGAGGACGCCGGCGATCTGCAGCGTCTCATGCGCACCGACGCCATCGGTCGGACCCTTCAGCTCAAGGTTCTCCGGGGTGACCGCGTGCTCACGATAGAGGCGGTCCCGACCGAACTGGCTTAACCTGAAGGCCGGCGCCCGTCGTAGAGGGGAGGGCCGCATGGCGCAGCCGGACCCCCCATTGGCCGCATCCCAGTTCGCTTCCGCCCGGTCCACACTGCACCGCGTCGCCGCCCACATCCTGGGGCGGCGCCGGTACGAGGTCTCCAGGCGGTTCGGCCTGCGCGCCAGCCCCGGCGGCATCGCCACTCCTGCGTTTGGCGACGGTCCTGAAGTCCTACGGGTCACCGGTGGTGTCTTGATGCGGGAAAAGGACGGCCAGGTCGGCTGCCAGACGATCCCCGGTACGACGCTGCGTGACCTGGCCGCATTCGCCGGGGCCGACATCGAAGCCCAGTTCTCCTGCGGCCCGGACACCCCTCCGACCGGAGACCTGGACGAACCGCTCGCCCTCGATCTGGATGCCCTCGAAGTCCTGGCGGCCTGGTACCAGTACGGCTGGGCTGTGCTCGACAGAGTGCTCTCAGCCCTGTCCGCCCCCACCCATCCCGACGTCATCCAGCTCTGGCCCGAGCACTTCGACGCCGCCACGAACTTCGCTTTGGCCAACGGATCTCGTGTCGGAGTCGGCGCATCCCCTGGCGACGGTTATGTCGACGAGCCGTACCTGTACGTGGGACCGTGGGGTCCCGAGCGACCCCGCGATCCCAGCTACTGGAACGCCCCGTTTGGCGCCGTGCTGACCAGGGGCCAGCTGAACGATCCTCGCTTGGATGCAGGGGTGGCGTTCGTGACGGAGGGCCTGCAGCTGCTCGAGGGATGACAGAGACGGCTCCGGCGGCCTGGCTGATCGAACATATGTTCTGTAACGTGGGGAGCGGTGAAACAGCAGGGAGCGGCGACGATCCTTCATGCCGACCTGGACGCCTTCTACGCCTCGGTCGAGCAGCTCTTCGACCCGTCCCTGCGAGGACGGCCGATAGCCGTTGGCGGCGGCGTGGTGCTGGCCGCGTCGTATGAAGCCCGTAAGTGCGGTGTGCGGTCGGGCATGGCCGGCTGGGTGGCCAGACGGCTGTGCCCGAGCATCGAGTTCGTAGGCGGCCATTTCCGCGAGTACCAGCGACTCGCCGATCAGGTCATGCAGGTCTTCTACGACTTCACGCCACTCGTGGAACGCATCTCGATAGACGAGGCTTTCCTGGACGTGGCCGGGGCCGTGCACCTCTTCGGGCCCCCCAGCCGGATCGCGGCGGCGATCAGAAAGCGGGTACGGGCCGAAACCGGGCTGCCCGTGTCGGTGGGCGTAGCGCGCACCAAGCACCTGGCCAAGGTGGCGTCCCGCGTAGCCAAACCGGACGGCGTGGTGGAGGTGGACCCGGCGAAGGAGCGGGAGTTCCTCGACCCCCTCCCGGTCGGCCTGATCTGGGGCGTGGGGCCAGTCACCGAGGCCCGCCTGGCCGGCCGGGGCATCCGCACCGTCGGCGACCTGAGCAGGGTTTCGAGTCCGACCCTTCAGCAACTACTGGGCGCGGCGTCCGGGACCAAGCTGGCTTCGCTGTCAGCCAACATCGACCCGCGTGCGATCGATACGCCCCACGCCGCCAAGTCGATCGGTGCCCAAGCGGCGCTGGGCGCCCGGCCGGCGACCCGGGCTCTGCTGGCTGAGACCATCGGCTACCTGATCGATCGGGTGAGCGGCCGCCTGCGCGGCGGCCACCGGGCGGCGCGCACCGTCACGGTCCGGGTCCGGTTCCGCGGCCTGCGGTCGGTGACGCGCTCGCTCACGGTTGGCGCGCCCATCTCCGCCACGCTGACGCTGACCGAGATGGCCCTGCAGCTGGCCTCCGAGGCCCTGGGTGACCACCCGACCGAAAGCCAGATAACGCTGCTCGGGGTTTCTTTGTCCAACCTGGTAGAGGAGCCCCCGCTACAGCTAGAGCTCCCCGTCGAGATCGGCGCTGACCGGATTCGCCCCGGTTCAGCTGTGGGGTCGGCCCGATGGGGCGTTGACCGCTCGGTCGACGCCATCCGGGCCAGGTTCGGGCGCGCCGCCATCGGATACGCCACCGTGGTGTTCTCGACCGCCGACCGGGTCCCTGAAGAGTTTCGCGAGCTGGCCGAGCACCCAGACCCGTGACCGGGGCGGCCCGGTTTAGTTTGTGGGGATGGTGGACCCAGACCCGGCGCCGCCCTCGGAGGCGGAGTTCGTGGTCGTGGGTGCCGGCCTGCTCGGGCTCAGCACGGCCTGGCACCTGGCCCAGCGGGGTCGGGAGGTGGTGGTCCTCGAGCGGGCCCGGGTCGGGCACCCGGGATCCGGTTCGCATGGAGCTTGCCGCATCTTTCGCCTCGGTTACGACGATCCCCGCTACGTCGAGCTGGCCAGGCGGGCCTTGCCCCTCTGGCGGGATCTGGAGGCCGAGACGGGATCGGAACTGTTGACAACTACCGGCCAGATCACCTTCGGTCCGGGTCTCGATCTGCTGCAGGCCGGCCTGACCGAGGCGGGAGCGCCATCGGAGTTGTGGTCCGCCGCGGACGCGACGGCGCGCTTCCCTGATGTTGCCGTCCCCGGTCCGGTTCTTTTCGAGCCGGCTTCGGGTGTGATCAACGCTGAGCGATGCCTGCAGACGTTGCGCTCGGTTGTCGAGGGCCCTCTCCACGAGGGAGTCGAGGTCGCCGGGGTGGTGGAGGAGAGCGGGACCGTCAAGGTGGCCACTACAGCGGGGACCGTGACGGCGTCAAGCGTGGTGTGTTGCGCCGGCCCCTGGAGCCGCCCGGTCTTGGCTACGGCCGGAATCGACCTGCGCCTGTCGGTTTCCCTCGAGCAGGTGGCTTACTTCGCCGCGCAGCCGCCCGGTCTCGACTTCCATGCCCGTCGTCGTCCAGCGGGCCGAGCCGATGCTGTACGGCCTGCCTACGCCCGACGGGCGTCTCTTCAAAGTGGGTCTTCACCACTCGGGGCCGGTCGTTCCACCAGACGGCGCCGACCTGGCTCCCGACCCCGCCGGCGACGGTCGTCTGGCGGCCAGTGTGGCCCGGCTGCTACCCGCCTTCGACCCGGTACCGGTCCGATCGGAGCGGTGTTTCTACGACAACAGTCCCGACGAGCATTTCGTCATCGACCGCGTGGGTCGCATCACCATCGGGGCCGGCACGTCCGGTCACGGTTTCAAGTTCGGTCCGCTGCTCGGCGCCCTGCTGGCCGACCTGGCGGAGGGGCGGTCGCCGCGGGCTTCGATCGGTTGGCTGGCTTCGACTCGCCCGGGCGTGCGCGCCTGAGGGGTCGGCTCCCAGCCCGACGGGCGCCGACGGGAGGAACTCGCGGTGCCCTGAGGTTCGGTCTGAGGAGTCGGGTTTGAGGGTCGGGATGACCGGTGGCCCCGGATATGGTGCCGGGATGCGTTTCAGCGTCTGGCCTTCTCCAACCAATCCGTGGGAGGAGATCCTCGAACTGGCTCGTCACTGTGAGGCGACCGGCTGGGACGGCATCTATTTCGCCGACCACTTCATGCCCAACGGGCCCGGGACGACGGCCCTCGACGGGGACACCCTCGAATGCTGGTCGGTGATCTCGGGCCTGGCCGCGGCGGTCCCCCGATTGCGGCTGGCCCCGCTGGTCACCAGTGTCACTTACCGCCATCCGGCCGTGCTGGCCAAGGTCGCAGCCGCGGTCGACCAGATCAGCGGCGGGCGGCTCACGCTGGGCATCGGCGCCGGCTGGCAAGAGAACGAGCACGCTTCCTACGGCATCGAGCTGGGAACCGTCAAGCAACGCCTGGACCGGTTCGAAGAGGCGGTGGCCATCCTGGTCTCGATGTTGCGGGAGCGTCGTACCACGTTCTCCGGCCGCTACTTCCGTGTCACCGATGCCCCCAATCAGCCGGCGCCGGTCCAGAGCCGGCTGCCGCTTTTGATCGGCGGCAGAGGTGAGCGCCGGACCATGCGCATCGCGGCTCGTTACGCGGACGAGTGGAACTCCTGGACCTCGCCCGACGAGCTCGTCCGCAAGGTCGCGGTGCTGCACGCCCATTCTGAAGAAGCCGGGCGAGATCCCACGGAGATCGGTATCTCGACGCAGGCCCTCCTGTTTCTCTCGAAGGACGAGGCGTGGTTGGCGGACAAACGCCAGCGCGACCCGAGCCGGCCCGTGATCGTCGGTACGCCGAACGCCGTGGCCGACATCGTCGGCCGATACCGGGACGCCGGCGCCGGAGAGCTCATAATTCCTGACTTCACACTCGGCCCGATCGGGCGCCGGAAGGACACCCTGGACCTGTTCATGGAGGAGGTCGTCCCGCAGGTCGGGTGACCGGCGGCGCGTTCCCGCAGGGCTGTCGAGTCGGGGTATCCGGGTCGGGCCCGGTGAGTCTGTCGTGGCGGCCGGACGCCGACGACGGTTGGAACACCACCCGCCTACGCTCTTCATCATCGCCCCCAACTGGCTCGCCCTGGCTGCCCCCGTGCTCGCATTCTCTCAGGCGGACGGCCTGGTCCTGATCTTCGTGGTGCTCCCCTTCGTCGTCGCGGCGCTGCTCGTTCCGTTCATGGTGTGGCGCAACTCGCGCGGCCCTCGACCGGTGCTCACCTCGGAGATCCTGGCCGGCGGAGTGAGGGGGGAGGCGGAAATCGTCTCGGTCCGGACGCTCGGTTCCATCCTGGACGTGCGCCCTATGGTGCGCTTCCAGCTGAAGGTGAGGGCCAGCGCGGAGGAGCCAGCGTTCGATCTGGAGGTCGTGCAATCGCTCCCCCGCTATGTGATCGGCGAGTTCCGCTCCGGCGATGTGGTGGAGGTCCGGTTCACCCCCGACCGGGCGGCGGGGGCGGTGGTCTGGGGTCCGCAGGCTCCGTAGTGATGGGGTCGCACATCGGCGGCGTCGTCGTGGTCCGGGGATACGCCATTGGCCACCTCCCGGGTCACGAAGCGGCACCCGAAATGACTGGCTAGGGCCAGTCTACGATCAGGCGATGCCCACGCCCGAGCCGCAACCCATACTGACACCGCTGACCGAAGCGGCCGTCTTCCTGATCCTGACGGTCGAGCCGGGAGCAGAGGACGAGGTTCGCGATGTGCTCGCCGACGTCTCGTCGCTCACCAGGTCGGTCGGCTTTCGAGTTCATGAGGGAGCATTGACGTCTGTGGTCGGAGTTGGCTCCGCTGTCTGGGATCGCCTGTTCGGCTTTCCTCGGCCCGCCCACCTTCATGCTCTTCGCCCGGTGCAGGGCGCCGAGCACACTGCGGTGGCCACGCCAGGCGATCTGCTGGTTCACCTTCGCGCTCACCGCCTCGACCTCTGCTTCGAGCTGGCCGCTCGGCTGGTGGGCCGCCTTCAGGGACATGCTCACGTGGTCGACGAGGTCCACGGGTTCCGCTTCTTCGAAGAACGCGACCTCCTCGGGTTCGTCGATGGCACCGAGAATCCGGCGGGCCGAGCGGCGTTCGAGGCCGTCGTCATCGGCGACGAGGATCCCGAGTTCGCCGGCGGTAGCTACGTGGTGGTGCAGAAGTACCTCCACGACCTCGACGCGTGGGACGCCCTCTCCGTCGAGACGCAGGAGCTGGCCATTGGCCGCACCAAGCTCTCCGATATCGAGCTGTCAGACCAGGTCAAGCCATCCAACTCACACGTGGCGCTCAACACGATCGTCGATGAGAACGGCGTTCAACGGCAGATCGTGCGGCGCAACATGCCGTTCGGTCGCATCGGCGCTGGCGAGTTCGGGACGTACTTCATCGGATACGCCCGTCATCCCGAGGTCATCGAGACCATGCTGACCAACATGTTCATCGGGGATCCGCCTGGCAACTACGACCGGATCCTGGACTTCTCCACAGCGGTGACCGGTAGTCTCTACTTCGTGCCCAGCTCCGATTTCCTGGACGACCCGCCCGATCCCGCCTCCGAACGGTCCGAGGGCTTGGCCTCTGGACCGGCGGCCGCAACTGATGACGCATCGCTCGGCATCGGCAGCCTCAAGGGGGTGCAGGAATGAGCCATCTCCTGCG
Organism: uncultured Acidimicrobiaceae bacterium; assembly: GCA_963851245.1. GTDB lineage: Bacteria > Actinomycetota > Acidimicrobiia > Acidimicrobiales > Palsa-688 > CAWKOH01. The sequence continues at coordinate 98,530 of CAWKOH010000005.1, forward strand.
TTCCCACGCCCCGATCAGCGAAGCCGGTTGGAAGGTCATCGACGAGGAGGCCACGGAGCGTTCGGTGGTCGCGCTGGCGGCACGCAAGCTCGTGGACTTCACCGGTCCCCACGGCTGGGAGCATTCGGCGACGAACCTGGGGCGCGCCAATCGCTTGAGTGGCGCGCTGGCCGAAGGGGTTACCGGCTTGCAGCGCCGGGTCTTGCCACTCGTCGAGCTTCGGGCCGACTTCGAAATGTCACGCGCCGAGTTGCGCGACGCCGACCGGGGAGCCGCTGACATCGACCTGAGCGCGCTGGACAAGGCGGCGCACCAGATCTCTGTGGCGGAGAACATCGCCGTGTTCCACGGGTGGCAGGGAGTCATCAACGGGATCGCCGAAGCGTCGCCCCACGAAGCGACATCGCTCGGCGAAGGCGCCGACGGTTACCCGCGGCGGGTGGCGGCCGCGATAGAGCTACTGCTCTCCAGTGGCATCTCGGGCCCTTACGGCCTGGCGCTCGGACCCGAGCCGTACCGCCGCGTCATCGAGACCTCCGAGCATGGCGGTTACCCGCTTCTCGAGCACCTGCGCAAAATCCTCGAAGGCCCAATCGTCTGGGCCCCCGGGGTCACGGGAGCGGTCGTGGTCAGTCTTCGGGGGGGAGACTTCGTACTCGACTCCGGGCAGGACCTGTCTGTCGGTTACGACTCCCACGACCAAAACGTGGTCCGGCTCTATCTGGAGGAAAGCTTCAGCTTCCGGGTGGTTACGGCGGAGGCGGCGGTGGCGTTGCTGGCCTGAGCAGCGGCGGCTCCGCGGGGCCGCCGGGCCGCGTCGTCAGCTCGGCCGCCGGCGCAGAAGCGACCGGTACCGGATGTTCTCGCTCATCACCAGCTGGTTGAACTCGGCGACCAGCCGGCGTTGCTCGGCCTCCATCTCGCGGGCCGTTATCTCGTTCCGGCGAAATCGTTCGTAACTACGGCCAAGTGCCTCGTCCAGTTCGGCTTCGCGCTCACGCAGACGCTGCAGAGTCGATCGAGGCCGCTTCTCGGACGAGTGGCCCTGCTCCGATGTGGCGGCCCTGGGCCCGGGGGACGCGCCGTCGCCGTCTCCGCCCGGCTCATCTCCTTCGTCGGGACCGGGCGGCACCGGCGCCGGGGCAGGGGGCGGCATGACCTCATCCGCCCTGACGTAGTAGTCGGCCGCCTTGTTCACTCCGAGGGCCGCCAGCCGGACGCGTTTCACGAATCGCTCCTGGCACTCCTCTCTGAGGCAATAGTCGTAACCCAGCTCGACTCGCCGCGGGTCGAGCGGGGAACCGCAGTTCCTGCACTCCAAACGGGGTCACTCTCCAACTGATCGGGGTGGCCGACTCGGGCTGATCGGGGTGGCCGACTCGGGCTGATCGGGGTGGCCGACTCGGGCTGATCGGGGTGGCCGACTCGGGGCGGCCACCCCATTCCTGCCGACGCAGCCGGATTAGGCCGCGACGGGCTCCTGACCGATCACCGTGGGGCCGTTGCCGCTGGTGATCTCCACCTTACGGGGCTTGGCCTGCTCCGCCACGGGGACGGTCAGGGTCAGGACCCCGTTCTCGAAGCGGGCCTCGGTCCGGTCGCCATCGAGGGCCTCGCCCAGGAGGAGGCGACGGGTGAAGGTGCCCTGGGGACGCTCGGAGACCAGCACCCGGTCGCCCTCGGCTACTTCCCAGCGTCGCTCAGCCTTGATCGTGAGGGTGTCCTTCTCTACCGTCACGTCCACCGAAGCCGGATCCACACCAGGTAGATCGAGGTTCACGATCACCTGATCGCCCTGCCGGTAGGCGTCCATCGATATCCATCCGGTCCCGCGGCTGCTCGCCGCACCCCGGGCCACTCGATCGAAATCACGGAAGGGGTCAAAACGCATCAACATTTAGGTCAAACATCCTTTCTCAGATACCATCCGACACACCGGACTCGCCACTAATGGTAACAGCAAACTTGATATAAAGGCACATAGATTTTCTGAGTAGTGCTAAGGGGTTCCGGATGGGGCCTCGTCCCGGCGAGGGGCGGTGGTCATTTCTGGTGAGAGTCCTGGTCGAGAGTCCTGGTGGAGTCCTGGTGAGAGGGCAGGTGCGGAGCTCTTGCGCCGTTCAGCTCTCGGTGCCACTTCGCGTTCTCGGTGCCAAAAAAGGCTAAAAAATGACGAAATTGACACCGAGTGAACGAAATGACACCGAGATATCCATCGAGAGAACAGTGCGTCCTGACGAGCCCGCCATAGTCCCGTGACTCTGGCCCGCCCCCGCCGGGCCGCTACAGTCCCCGGTCGTGGTCAACCAGCCGGACGTAGCGCCGGGCTACGGCAACGCCTCTCGCCATCCCGGTCCCCTGAGACACATCCGCATCTGTGATCTGTCCGGCCAGTTGGCCGGGGCGGGGTCTACCCGCGTCCTGGCCGCCTTCGGCGCCCAGGTGATCCGGGTGGAGGATCCCGTTACGCGCGGGATGTGGGACATAGTGCGGCAACTGGGCCCGTTCATCAACGACGACCGCAGCCCCGACGGGGCGGCCGGCTTCAACAACCACAACGTCGAGAAGCTGGGCGTCACCATCAACCTGCGAACCGAACGCGGCAAGGATCTGCTGCGGGGGCTGATTCGCTGCTCGGACGCGGTGACCGAGAACTTCTCGGCCGGGGTCATGGGACGGCTGGGCTTCGGTTACGACCAGCTGAGAGATCTGAAGCCGGACATCGTGTACGTCTCGAACTGCGGGTTCGGCCAGTCCGGCCCCTATGCCTCATACAAATCGTGGGGGCCGATAGCCCAGGCCGTGTCCGGCCTGACGTGGTCGTCAGGGCTGCTCGACAGGGAGCCGGCGGGCTGGGGCTATTCGTACATGGATCACACCGGCGCCTACCAGATGGCGATCGCCTTGCTGGCCGCGCTGTGGCACCGGAGCCGCACCGGCGATGGGCAGTGGGTCGATATGTCCTGCAGCGAGGGGGGAATCGGTTTGACCGGGCCGGCTCTCCTCGACGCCACTATCAACGGGCGCAGCCTTCGCGACGACCGACCGGCCGACTCCAACCGCAGCCTGTGGCCCGCCATGGTGCCGCACGGGATCTACCCCGCCGCAGGGGAGGACGATTGGGTGGCCATCGCCTGCCGCCACGACGATGACTGGCGGGCCCTATCAGCCGTGATAGGGGAGGCGTGGGCTGACGGAGAGCTCGACTTGCCCGGCCGAATGGGCGCCCAGGACTCGATAGACGAGAGGCTGGCCGCGTGGACGGGCCGGCGCCAGGCGGCGGATGTGGTCGGGATGATCCGGCCTGCCGGGGTGCCGTGCGCCGTCGTCGCTAGGCCCGCCTATCGCTGCGACGCCGACCCGGATAACGCCGCCTGGGGGCTGTGGCCGGCGGTACAACATACCCGGCACGGAGCAGTCAGGGTGGACGGTCTGCCCGTCCACCTCACTCGAAGCGACTGGTGCTTGGAGCGGGGCGGGCCGCTGCCTCGGCGAGGACAACGACCGGGTCTTCTCCGAGGTGCTGGGCCTCGATGGGACGGAGATCTCGGACCTGCGCCAAGAAGGGGTTATCTGATGCCGGGCCCGCTCGAAGGATTGACCGTGGTGGAGATCAGCCACGAGGTGTGCGCGTGGGCCGGCAAGATCCTCGGCGATCTCGGTGCCTCCACACTCGTGGTCGAGCCGCCCGGTGGCAGCGAACAGCGTCGCTACGGCCCATGGCTCGACGACCAGCCCGGGCCGGAGCGGAGCCTCTGGTGGTGGCACTACAACACCGGGAAGCGGTCGATAGTGCTCGACCTCGAAAAGCCGGCCGATCACAAGAGCTTCATCGAATTGGTCCGGTCCGCCGACATCCTGATCGACGCCCAAGCGCCGGGATACCTGGCTCGGCTGGGGATCGACCATGCCGACCTGGCTTTGGTAAACCCGGCTCTAATACACGCCTCGATAACCCCGTACGGGCGCAAGTCTCCGTCAAAGGACCTGCCGTTCACGGATCTGACCGTCCTGGCCGCGGGTGGGCCGGTGTGGAGTTGCGGCTACGACGATCACACCCTCCCGCCGGTCCGAGGCGGCGGCAACCAGGCTTCCCACATCGCCTCGCACTGGGCTGTCCAGGCCATCCTGGTGGCGCTGTTCGAACGGGACACGACTGGCGAGGGTCAGTTCATCGACGTCTCGATGCACGCGGCCGCCAATGTCACGACCGAAGTCGCCACTTATGGCTACCTGGCGGCGGGAATGGAAGTGGAGCGCCAGACCGGAAGACACGCCGCCTCGCAGCGGACGATGCCAACCCAGATCAGATGTGCGGACGGAAAGTACCTGTGCACCGGCATCCTGCCCCGCACTCCCGGAGAGTTTGCCGCCCTCCTCAAGTGGATCGAGGAGCGCGGTTGGCGCGACGAGTTTCCTTTGGCCGAGCTCCTGGAGATGGGCGGCAACATGGAATCGTTCGACCTACGAAACCTGGACCGGGACCCGCTCCTCGCCGAGATACTGGGAGCGGGCGCGAGGCCTACACCTTTCTGTGTTCGCGCTTGAGCGCGTACGAAGCCTTCACCGGGTGGCAGGAACGCGGTCTGGCCGCGGGAATCGTCTACTCGCCGGATGAGGCGATCGCTGATCCTCACGTGGCGGCTCGGGGCTATCCCGTTCGCCTCGAGCATCGTGAGCTGGGCCGGTCGTTCACCTATCCCGGGGTTCCGTACCACTTCAGCGCCACCCCCGCCGGCGTGGAGGGCCGGGCGCCCCATCTGGGCGAGCACCAGTACCTGGCCGGCGGCGGGCCGGCCTGAGTGCTCCAGTTTTTGGTTCCCTAAGCAGGCACCTGACGAGACGATGGTGAGTGGCGAGCATCTATCGCGGCCGCGGCACTTTTGGCAGCGGTCCCCAAAGCCGGCCGAGTCCCAGCTGAAATCGCTGAAGCTCAACAAACCGCTCAGGGGGCGCCCGCACGCCACTTCGTCTGTCTCGGCACTTACCGCGTGCATGGTGCCGCTCGGGACCACGCCGCCCGGCTGCCCCGAGATACGGCCGCCACGCAGGCCGGAATCCGCCAGTCGTTTGCGCCCTTCGGAGGCCACCCAGTAGTCGAAGTTCAACATCTCAGTGATGGTCGGCTTCCAGGTCGGGTCCTTGAGCGAACCTTCTTCTCGCGGTGCCGTCCTAAGCAGGAAAATACCGATACTTCTTGGAGTTCGCCGGTCGATCGTGCTCACGCCCCTGCCACCAGGGACTCGGCGTCTCGCCGTACTGATCCCGCAACTGGCGTTTCAGCACCTTCCCGGCCGCCGATTTGGGCTGGTCCATCGTCGACCCGGGCTCCACCAACGGCATCTACCTCAACGACGCCGATCAGACCCTGCCCTTGAGCCGGATCACCAGGCTCGAGGATGGCGACCAGGTCCACATCGGGGCGTGGACCACGATCAGCATTCGACGCGTCTCCGCCCGTACGGCCGAACCGCGAGAATGATCGGGTGCGATTCGATTTGCTCTTCGACCCCTTCGAGGCGACCTGGGGCGACGTCCGAGAAGGGGCGACGGTCGCCGAGGGTGAAGGGTTCGACGGTGTGTGGCTCTACGACCATCTGGCTGGATCGGTCCATCGCCAAGGGTGGGTACTGGAGTGCTGGACCACCCTGACGGCCATCGCCGCGGTGGTGACTCGAATCTCCATCGGGTCACTGGTCCTGAATGTCGCCAACCGGGATCCGGGAACTCTGGCCGTGATGGCGGCCACCCTGCAGCAAGTCAGCGACGGCCGCCTGATAGTCGGCTTGGGTGCTGGCGGGGGCCGGGACACGCCCTATCAGGCGGAACAGAGGGCGCTCGGGCGTCGGGTGCCCGGTGATATTGAGAGGCGGGCGGCGGTCGAGACGGCTGTGGCCACCTTCCGTGCGGTGTGGTCAGGGACGGTAGGGGGAGTCGGTGGCTTCTTGAGGCCTGAGCCGGCGCCGCCGGTCATCCTCGGCGGGTTTGGGCCGAAGATGGCGGGGTTGGCCGGTCGGATCGCCGACGGCGTCAATCTTCCCGGTGGTCCAGGCCTCACTCGACTGTTGGAGGTCGCCCGGGCTGAGCGAGCCGCATCCGGGCGCAACCCGTCTTCGTTCGTAGTCACAGTTTCCTCCGACCTGTCCCCACCGGCGCTGGACCGTTTGCACGGAGTCGGGGTGGACCGTGTCATCACCTTCGTGCGCGCTCCCTTTGCGGAGCGCGTGCGGCGGCTGTCGCCCCGTCTGCCCTGAGCGGTGCGGGCCAACGGCGAGCTCTTTGCCTAGCGTTGGGTCTATCCGAGCCGGGCATACTGCTGCGAGGCGAGGGTATCCACCAGGGCCGGCCTGGTCGCGCTGCCGCTCGCGTAATCGACGGTCATCACCACGTTGTTCTTGGTGGCGATGACCCCGTGCTCGTAGCTGCCGTCGGTCGCCGAAGTGGAATCGTAGATTTGCGCTCCGGGTAGGGCCCGGTCGGCCGCCGTCTTGACGCCGCCGATGCTGAAGCCGGCCACGAAGTTGGCGGCGTCTTGCGCCGAAGCAAACTCGAACAGGCTCACGTTTATCACGTCACCGCTGCCGAGGTCGCCGTAGTTGGTCTGGTACCCGTTCACATAGTGGAGCTGGGCTGCCGCTCCGGTCGACGCCACGAAGGAGTCGAACCCGGCGGCTGTGAGCGGACCGTTCTGGACACCGGATTGCTGGAAGAGGGCGAAGCCAGCCGGGGCCGGAACGATCTTCGCTCCGAGGGTCCCGGCGCCGGCGGGCGGCACCGTCGTGGCCCGGGGCGCTGGCGCGGTGGTCGGCGGGCTGCTCGTGGCGGGCCGGGCAGGTGAAGTCGGGGTGAAGCTGTCGAGCAGCTCGTTGTAGTCCTTGGCGAAACTCGAGGCCGAGGCTCCGAACCCCTCGAACAGGTACCCGGCTGAGCCGATTTGCACGGCCCTGACGTTTCCGACACCACCGCTGAACGATATGACCGCGTCCTCGGCGGGCCGTCCCTGATAGGTGACCGCCGTATGGGAGACCACCTTGCCGTCCGCCTCGGAGGCGGCGGCGCCGTCGACGGCGCCTTCCGGGCTGAACGTCGACTGCGACGACAAGGGGAAATAGGCCACCCCGACCGCCTCGTCGGCGAGGGAAGATATGTACAGAACGATGGGCACGGACTGGGCCGTCTTCTGGATCCGTTGCGGCTTACCGGGGAAGGTGGCGGTGAAGCCGGCGTCCGTGGCGGACATGACGTAGGGCTGGGAGGATTTGGCCGTGCTCGAGGTGGAGCTGAGCCGTACGGCGTTCTGGGCGATGGAGACAGCGAAGAGGATGGCGCCCACCACGATCGGCCACCGGATCAACCGGGGCGGGCGGTAGCCGCTTCCAGGTGAGGCCACCAGGCGAGGCCAGGGTGGTCCGGTGACGGTGGTCGGATCGGGCGCACCAGGGGCCGCGGGAGGGGCCCAGGAGCTCATGTCGGGAGGCGAAGAGTACGACCAGGGGTCCGGGGGCGCCCACGAACTCGTGTCGGTAGGCGTTGATTCTGAAGGCAGTACGTCGTCAGACACCGGAGACTCCTACTTATCGAACCCGAACGGCGGGTAGTCGTCGATGATCAAGTGCCAGTAGCCCTCGACTCGGAACACCCAGCGCATCCAGCCGACTACTAGCTTGAGCAAGGCCAGAGGCCAACGGCCGAGGATGAGAACAGCGAACCATCCGATGAACAGGACGACAAAGGCGACCAGGTTCGCGAACAGCAGAACGACTGCCTGCGGAATGACCAGGATCAGCCGAAACAGCACCGTCACCCGGCGCCGCTGCACCGGCCGAGCGCTGTAAAGAACGGCCGGATACTCGCCAGGGTCGACATAGCCGGCGACCACGGTGAAGCCCGGGTACCTGTCGGTGAGGCCGAATAGGAAGGAGTACACCCTCCACTCGTAGCGCAGGACCGCCACGAGGTAGTCGCCCAGGCTCTCGGGGAGACGCCCGCTGATCACAATGGCGAACCAACCCACCACCGAAACCGCGCCCGCCCCGAACTGAAGGATCTGTAGCCACAGGTAAACAGGGATTATCAGAAGCCAGTTGACCAGTGGCCGCCATCGAGCCACCTGTTCGACGTGGTCCACTTCACTGTTCAGCGGATAGGTCATCGACATCAGTTCACCTCAATCGCCCGGCGTGACAACCAGATCCGGCGAGCACGTCGGATCGCCGTCAACGGCCGCTTCCTGCCAAAGTCGAGTTCTCGGCACACAGGAACAACCATGCAGGTGCCCGGCTAGAGCGCGGGTCAAGCGCCGGTAGAGCCTGGCTCGAACTGCCGTCCGTCGACCGGCCAGACGCTACCACTCCGGCCTGGCGGAGCGGCCGCGGCTGGGTTCAACACGGCGGGACCGGTTCGGCTCAGGTCGGTGGGCTGGCGGCCAGCCGGTCGGCGTAGCGGACCAGCTGCTTGATGAACAGCCGGGCAAATGTCCTGGTGTATGCCAAAGCCAGCCCGCCCGTCCCTGGCAGGCTGGGTTCAATCGATCCTGTCCACGTGATCGCTGTGCCTTCACCGTCGGGGCGGAGGAAGATGTCTCCTCTGTAGCGACGAGCCGGAACCCCTTTGTGGGCTACATAGCCCAGATGGTTGGGCGGTTCGAACTCCACCACCTCCTCGGAACTCCCAAAGGGGCCAACCCCAAATCTCCTGACGGCACCGACCCCGTCGGGGACCGGCTCCCCCTCCCGGGTCAGGTAGGTCCTGGTCATGAAGGACCATTCCTTCCACCGGGCCGCCTCGCCGATCAGGGGCCACACCACGGCCGGCGCCGCCCGGCAGCGGGCCGACACCTCGTAGCGCCAGCGATCACCGATCGGGGCGTTGGGATTGGAGTTCTCATCCACCCGCCCATTCTCGCCCATTGATCCACCCGGCCGCCCCTGACGGTCGGATCCGGTAGCGTCTCGCAGATGCGAGTCATCGTGCTCGGGGCGGGATTCGGTGGCCTCGAACTGACATCGACGTTGTCCGCAGAGTTGGGCGATGCGGCCGAGATCGTTCTCATCGACCAGGCCCCCGGCTTCGTCTTCGGGTTCTCGAAGCTCGATGTCATGTTCGGCAAGCGGCTTCCCTCGGAGGTGTTTCACCCGTACGAGCACTTGAACAAACCGGGCGCCCGGTTCGTTCGCGCCACGATCACCTCGATCGACCCCGAAGCCAGACGGGTAGACACGGACGAAGGCCGCTTCGAAGGAGACATCCTCGTAGTCGCTCTTGGCGCCGACCTCGATCCTTTGGCGACCCCCGGACTGTTAGAGGCCGGGCACGAGTTCTATACCCACGAAGGGGCCTTCGTGGCCCGGGACGTGCTGGCCGCCTTCACCGGCGGCAAAGTCATCGTGGGGGTGACGTCGACTCCGTTCAAGTGCCCGCCGGCGCCGAGCGAGACCGCACTCTTGATGCACGATTACTTGACGGAGCGGGGGATTCGGGACTACTCGACCATTTCGCTGGTGATGCCTCTCGGCGTGCCGATCCCACCGTCACCCCCGGCCTCGAAGGCGCTCTTGGCGGCCTTCGAAGAGCGGGGGATCGCCTGGCATCCCGAGCGGGTCGTGGATCGGCTCGATCCCGACCGCAGGATGGCGGTCTTCAAAGGTGGAGAGGAGATGCCCTTCGACCTCTTCCTCGGGGTGCCGCGCCACAAGGTTCCGGCCGTTGTACAGGAGTCGGGGCTGGCGGTCGACGGTTGGATCCCCGTCAATCCTCTGACGCTCGAGACGGCCTACCCCGATGTGTACGCCGTGGGCGATGTCACGAGTGTGGGAACCCCCAAGGCCGGGGTGTTCTCCGAGGGCCAGGCCTCGGCCGTAGCCGCCCAGATCCTCTGGCGCCACCGGGGTGGCGCCAAACCGGACGGTTATGGCGGGGCAGGCGTCTGCTATCTGGAGTATGGCCACGATCAGGTCGCCCGCGTCAGCGTCACCTTCCTGAGCGGGCAGGCCCCGATAGGCGACTTCGAAGAGCCGTCGGAGCTGATCGCCGCAGACAAGGTCAAATTCGGTGGCAGCCGGATCGAGCGTTGGTTCGATCGGCCAGGGAACCTGTCCCATGCCGGTTGAACCGCCAGGCGGGGATCCACCTCTGACGCCGGGGACGCCGTTATCGTTCCGGCCGTAGGTCTTGGCCCGAACAAAGAATGGAGGGGGTCAGCATGATCAGAGCGCTCATCGTCGGTGTCATCCTGTTTCTAATCTTTACCTTCCCTGCGACGTTCCTTCTCATGCTGTTCCTCGGGAACCTAGGCAAGCACCTCAGCTACTGGGGGACGTTCCCGCTCGGCATCCTGGTGTCGGTCCTGATCGGGGCATCGGGATCGATAACCGACTCCCGTAACATCTGATCTCCCACGATCGAGCGGCAGGTCCCGTCAGGGGCCGGCCCTATCGAGTTCGTTGATGATCTCGAACAGGTGGCCGATGATCGACACGTGGCCTTCGTTATCGAGGATCCGGAGTCTGGCCCCGGGCAGGTGATCGCCCAGCCATAGACCGTGAAAATAAGGGACGTTGGCGTCCTCACGGCCGTGCCAGATGTCCACCCCGGTGGTGTCGTCCAGATTGAAACCCCAGTCGCGGAGTTGGGCCAGGTAGTCGTCGGCACATCCATCGCTGCCCGACACGAAGGCCGCTCTGAAGCAGGACGCAATCCACTCGGCATGGCCGCGGGTTAGATAGTCCCGGTCGGCGGCGCTTTGGGCGTTGGCCGCCACGTTGTCGGCGCGGGACCGGGAGAGCAGGGCGCCGAAGTCTTCGCAGCTGCGGCGGAAGCCGTCGAGGTCCCCACGTAACGCCATCTGGTTGTCCTCGTCGGACTCGTACCACGACCGCACCGGGTCTGTCGCACCGGCCTCGGTGTAGGGAGCGACGCCGGCCACGACCGCAGTGGCCCGACAACGCGACCGCAGCCGAGCGTGGCAGGCCAGGGCGTGTGGACCTCCTCCTGACCAGCCGACGTTCATGAACTGCTCGACATCGAGGGCATCGAGTATGGCGGCCGTGTCGGTGGCGGCATCAGACACCCGGCGGTCCCGTTGGGGGGTCGAGCGGCCATACCCGGGCCGGGCGTACAGCACGGTGCGAACGCCGATCGTGGCGGGATCGAGGTCCGGGGGAAGCGCTACCAGGCCCATGGGGGTGCCGGAGTGGAAAACCAGCACCCTTCCGTCCGCGGGACCCGAGACCAGGACATCCAGCAGCCGCCCGTCCTCGGTCCCGATGGTCAGGCTCTGTGGCGAAGTCAATCAGCGCCCCCTTTGGTCGCCCGGGACGATCGTAGGCCTCCCTGCTGGTCGGCCTCGCGAATCGGGGCCGGTCTGCTCGACTGGAGTCGATGAACCTCAACCAGGTAACAATCGGTTCCACCGACCTCACTCGTTCCGAGCGGTTCTATGCCGCCCTGGGACTGCGGCTGATCGTCCGAGACGACCACTACCTCCGCTTCGAATGTCCCGAGGGCGGGTCCACATTCTCGGTTGAGTTGGTGGAGGGCGTGACGGCCGCAGAGGCCGTCACCATCTATTTCGAGAACGACCGGATCGACGCCGAATATGCCCGACTCGCCGAATCGGGCGTCGTTTTCGATCATGAACCGGTTGATATGCCGTGGCTGTGGCGGGAGGCGCGGCTGCGCGATCCCGACGGGCACCACCTCTGTCTCTACCACGCCGGCGTGAATCGCAAGAATCCGCCCTGGCGCATCAGCGGCTCGGGTTGACATGCAGCCATACAGCTGCTTATCCTGGTCATAGGCAGCTAAATGGCTGCCTGTTCGTAGAGAGGGATCCATGGAGGACGTGTTCCGGGCACTCGCCGATTCAAGCCGCCGTCAGCTGCTCGACAACTTGAATCAGCACGGCGGCCAGACCCTGCGCCAGATGTGCACGGGAATGGACATGGCCCGTCAATCGGTCAGCAAGCACCTGGCTGTGCTCGAGCAAGCCGGACTGATCACCACCGTCCGGCGAGGCCGGGAGAAGCTGCACTACCTGAACTCGGCCCCGATCGGTGACATTGCCGACCGCTGGATCAGCCACTACCACCGCCACCGGGTGGAATCTCTCGCCGATCTGAGACGAGCGCTGGAGGAGACGAACGTGTCATCGCCCTCATTCACCTACACGACCTTCATTCGGACCACGCCAGAGCGGTTGTGGCAGGCCCTCACCGAGCCCGCCTTCACGCGTCGTTACTGGCAGGGCACCGAGTTCGACACCGATTGGAAGACGGGATCGTCCATGACGCTGCGCAATCGGGACAAGGGTTACGAAGTCACCGATCCCCAGCAGTTGGTGATCGAGTCCGACCCCTACCGGCGTCTGTCGTATACCTGGCATTCCTTTACCGAGGAGTGGGCGCGCGCCTACGACGTAAGCGAGGAGTTCCGGGCTCGGGTCGCCGCCGAGCGCCGGTCGAAAGTCACCTTCGACATCGAGGATCTGGGCCAGGCAGTGAAGCTCACTGTCCTCCACGACGATTTTGATCAAGGCAGCGCGGTGCTGGAGAGCGTAAGCCAGGGCTGGCCGGCCGTAATCTCGAATCTGAAGACACTCCTGGAAACCGGCGACATCCTTCCCGAGCCGCGTCCCGCCGAGGAAGTCACGGCCTGACGAGCAGCTACGACGCGCTCACCGGCAGGGCCATCCCTGGTCGCGGGGCTCCTCGACGACCGGAATACCTCGACTGCCCGGTGAGTTGCCCGGTCCGTGCGCTACAGACTCTTGCTGATATCGGGCAGCCTGCGGACGGCGTCGACCAGCTCTGCCGCTCTGCTGGCGGCGGGCCAATTGGTCCCGGCAGGTGTGGAACCAGTCCTTTACCGGGGCCTGGGAGCCCTACCTCATTTCAACCCCGACCGCGACGTCGATCCGCTCGACGCCGCGGTGTCGGACCTCCGGCGCGCCATACACCTGGCCGGCGCCGTCGTTGTCTCCACGCCTGAGTACGCCGGAGCCCTCCCCGGTTCCTTCAAGAATCTTCTGGACTGGACCATCGGAGATGACCAGCCAGGTTCGATCTATGAGAAGCCGGTGGCGTGGATCAACGTTTCACCTCGAGGGGCCGAGGGAGCCCACCAAGAGTTGCGGACGGTCCTTCAGTACGCCCATGCCGACGTCGTCGCAGGTGCTTGTGTCGACGTTCCGGTGACACAGGCGATGATCGACGACTCGGGAATGCTCAGCGATCCGGCAGCCCGGGGCCAGATCGCGCTTGCCCTGTCGGTTCTGGGTGAGCACATGGAGTCGAACGGCTATCGGCTGTAGGTCAATGCTTGACCGGCTGAGGTGAAAAGGCGATGATGGGGGTCGGCGGGTTCCACGCCGTTCCTCCAGCAGTGGCCTTCCCCAGCCGGCCGACTTCGGAGGCGAAGGGGATCAATGTCCTCGGATCGCGGTTCCGACACCGTACCCGAACAAGCCGCTGGGGGGCATTTGATCGGAGTGCAGGAGGCCGGATGACCACCAGGAAGCATCTCAAACGGCGAGTTCGGGCTCGCGTCTCATCGACCGGTGAGTCCTACTCGACCGCCCTCCAGAACATCCGCCGCGATCCCCAGGAGGTCCGAATGTCCGACACTGACGTGGCCGGCGAACCCGTGCTGGCATCCTGCACGTTTTGCGGGAAGAGCGACCGCCAGGTGAACAAGCTCATTGCCGGTCCGGGCGTGTACATCTGCAACGAGTGCGTGGCCCTCTGCGATCAGATACTCGAGCAGGAATCCACCAGGGACCCGTCGACGGACAGGAGAGCACAGTTCCTGAACCGGTCCGCGGTGGAGATACTGGCCACCCTTCCGGCGCTGGCCCGCACGGCAGCTGACCTGGAGGCAGAGCTGCACCGCTGGGTTCAGCGGCTGCGCCATCTGGCTACCTCTTGGGACGATATAGCCGCCGCCCTGCAACTGAACATTGAAGAGGCTAGGAAGCGCTTCGGACCGGACTGACGCCGTCGATTGGTGCGCGGCCGGTGGGGGTAGAGACGAGAATGTAGCCGTGATACCTGACATGAACGCCCCGGACGAGGTCCGAGGGACGGCAGTGCTTTTGCATCCGCATCCCGACTTCGGTGGAAATCGATTTCATCCGTTCATAGACGGCCTGTTCCATCGCTTGCCCGAGGTGGCCATCAGTGCGTTCCGCATCGACTTCACTTCGTCTGACCAGACCAGCGCGCGAGCAGACGTCCTGGCCGCGATCGACGCCGCCTATGGCTTGTGGCCAGGGTTGCCCCTGGCGCTGGTCGGCTATTCGTTCGGCGCCGGAATCGCGGTCGGCATCAACGACGACCGGGTCAGCGGCTGGTACCTGCTGGCACCACCAACGGATGTGCTCTCTCAAGCCGTGATAGGCGCGGACTCCCGGCCCAAGGCCATAGTCGTGCCGGAGAACGACCAGTTTTTCCCCCCGGAGGTGACCGAGCGGGAGGTGGCGGAGTGGGCTTCTACGACCGTCACGATCGCCCCGGGTGTGGACCACTTTCTGGGTCGGGTGGACGGGATCGTGGATGAGGCGGTGGATTGGATCGGCCGCCTCGTCAACCCATGAAGGGCCCACTGCGTTCTACACTTGGATTTCAGGACCAGGTCGCCACGCCTTGGGCCAGGAGGGGACCGAACATGATTCGAAGAAGCTCGTCACTGGCGTAGATCCGCTCCCCGGACAGCTTCCCATCGCGTCCGAAGGTCAGGATGCCGATTATGGGGTGGTGCGTGACTCCGCCCTCTCCATCGTCGAGGTGAAGAACGTATTCCTGGCCCAACCCTTCGTCGGTCACCCACTCCGACCTGAGGTCGTAGCCGGTCACGCGAGGCATGCACTCGGCGAAGAAGTGCTCGTAATACTCCCTGGCGGCGGCCCGGCCGCGCAGGCTGAGCCCGATGGGCTGTAGCTCGTAGACCGGATCATCATCGAGGGTGGCCATCGTCTGCTCGATGTCACCTTCAGCTTCTGCGGCCGCGTGGGCGTGGGCTACGGCGACCATTGCCTCCCGCTCGTCGAGCGTCATTACCCTGCGTCCCGGGTCGACAGATCGAGGGTGCCGGCGACGACATCCCCGCCCTTGATCACGGCACGGGGGCGGTGGTCGGCGATGGCACCGATATCGGAGCTCGGGTCACCGTCCACCACGAGGAGATCGGCCAGTTTGCCGGCCTCCACGGTGCCCAGGTCGTCGCTTCGCCCAACCAGTTGGGCACCGTTGCGGGTGGCCCAGCCGATCACATCCAGCGGAGTGATCCCGGCGTGCTCGACGTAGAGCCTGAGCTCGGCTCCGTACATGCCGTGCGCAAAGTCCGACCGCGCCGTAGTCGTCTCCCAACACGAACCTCACTCCGGCGGCCTGAGCCTTGGGGATGATGGCGTACATGTGCTCGAGGTCGGCCCGGATGGCGTCGGCAGAAAACCCGAGGCCTGATCCGAACGTCTCCACGAAGTGCTTGGGGAAGTGCAGGGAAGGCACCACGGACGCGCCGGTCTCCACCAGGGCGGCGATCACTTCGTCGTCCATCTCGTCGCAGTGGTCGACGATGTCGATACCCAGTTCGAGCGACATCATGATGGCCGGCTTGTTGACCAGGTGGCCTCGGATCAGCGCTCCCCGCTGATGGGCCGCGTCGATGGCGGCGGCCAGCTCGTCGCGCGTCATCTCCATCCGATCCTTCGGCGACGTGGTGCCGTGCCCCCCGGTCACGAACAGCTTGATCACCGCCGCCCCTCGCTTGATCTCTTCCCGGACGCCGAGACGGAAGGCGTCGGCACTGTCGCAGATCCGAACCGCGCCCGGGGCCGGCATTCCCCAGTGCCAGGGCACGGCGTCGTTGCTGTGCCCGGTAGTCGACAGCTCGCGGGACGAAGGCCACGACCCGCGGTCCCGGAATCAGTCCGTCGTCTGATGGCCCGCTTCACCCCGGGCTCGATGTGATGAGACCCGCCCGCTCCGACCACGCCGGTGTAGCCCTGCTCCAGGGCCGTTCGGTAGTTCTTGGCCGCGATCAAGGCCAGGTACGCCGGGGGGTACTCGTCGCCGTAGGGGACGTTCGGCTTCGAGCCGAGCTCGTGGTAGGTGGCGTGGAAGTGGCAGGTGAACATCCCCGGCATCAGGGTGCGGCCGCCGAGATCTACCATCCGATCGACCTGACCGGCGGGACCACCGGTACCCACCTCCGCGATGCGATCGCCATCGACGACAACGGTGGCATTCTCAACGGCGGGCCGGTTCCCGTCGAGAAGCCGGGCTCCGGTCAGGGCGAGTCGGGTCATCTCTGGCCTCCGATCCTGTTCTGTTAAGACTCGGCTGGTGTGATGTTGGCGTTGCGGTGAAACACGTTGTCGGGATCATAGGCGGCCTTGACCCGGGCCAGCCGCCGATACTTGTCCGGGCCATAGGTGGCCCGGACCCGATCGACGTCCGGCTCACTCATGGTGTTCACGTAGGCGCCGATACCCGCCGTGTGAGGTTGAAGGTCGTCCCAGAACTCCCGAACCCAGGTGCGTTCGGCCGGCAACAGCTCGGGTGAGGCGCACACGCCCACGATGAAGACCGCATAGCGTGGTGAACGTTCACCTCCGAAGGCGGTGGCGTCGTCGTCCACCTCGCTGTAGGCCCCGTCCAGCCGGTACATCAACTGCAAGGAAAGGGGCGAGTTCTTCTCTGGCATGCGTCGGGTTATCACTTCGATGGCGCCATCCGAAAGATCCTCGATGTAGGCGCCTTTCTCATAACAGAATGAGCCCCACGCGTTGGCCTCGTCCAGCAGTTGCTGCAGGCCGACGTAGGGGAGAGGGGAGACGAAGTGAAACAGCGGCGGCAACGTCAGCGCCAGCCGCTTCATGACCCGATCATGCACGGCAGGGTCCCCGAAGCCGGCGACCAGGAGTGCGTAACCGGGGCGGAAGCGGTGCTCTTCGGGCACGAAGTCGGCTGGTGGGGCGTTGACGCCGGCGATGACGATGTTGATCTCCCGGGGTAGGACGCTCAGGGTGTCCCGGGCCAAGCGAAGGACTTCCGGGCCATCCTCAAGGCTCCAGAAGAGCAGTCCGAACTGTACGGTGGGTCCGACGGGGAGGAGCTGGAACTCGAACTGGGTGACGACCCCGAAGTTCCCTCCTCCTCCGCGCAGGGCCCAGAACAGATCTGGGTTCTCATCATGAGAGGGCCGGACGATCTGGCCCTCGACGGTGACGACCTGGGCCGTCACGAGGTTGTCGACGCTCAATCCGGCCAGCCGGCTGAGCCAGCCCATCCCGCCGCCCAGTGTCAGGCCGCCGATCCCCGTGTGGCTCACCATCCCGGCGGGGACAGCCAGGCCATGTTGCTGCGTGGCGGCATCAAGGTCGGCGAGGAGCGCACCGCCTGTTGCGCGAGCCCGCCTGGTGACCGGGTCGACACTCACCCGGCGCCACGAGCTCAGATCGATCACCAGGCCGGCGTCGACGACCGAGGTTCCCGCCGTACTGTGACTCCCGCCCCGCACCGCGATCTCCAACCGATGGTCGAGCGCGAACTCGATCGCCTTTTGGACATCCGAAGTGCTCAAACAACGGGCGATCACCGCCGGCCGGGCGTCAATGCCGGCGTTCCACACGCGACGTGCGTCGTCGTAGTCGCGGTCGGACGGGTCGATCACCCGGCCGCTGATGGCCTCCCGGAGGGACTCGATAGCGGTGCCGATGATCACGGTCATGATGCGTCTCCTAACTCCACAAACGGTCTCGTTGGGTTCGTCGAATCCGTATCGAAGCGGGTAGCGGTAACGGAGCCATGCACGGGCTGTGAATACCGGATGGAGGTGGCGGGGACCGGAGCGGTTTGGCCTTTCTGGGTCCGGGCTGGCCTTTCTGGGTCCGGGCTGGCCTTTCTGGACCCAACTTCGCCTTCCGGGACGACTTCTACCGCTGTATGCAGGTCAACGCGTCGCGGATGGCTTTTCGGGACCCAGAACGCCTTCGGCCGCCGCCCTGCCCGCCGCCTTGGTCGCAACCCGGAACCGGTCTGCGAGCGCCCAAATCCGAGGCGAAGCTGCGATTCAAGCGTCTCGGCTCAAACCCAGGCGATATCCGGCGCTCAGCACCGTCTCGACTATCTGCGGGTTGGAGGAGTCGACCTCGATCTTGCGCCGGAGATTCTTGATATGGGAGTCAACGGTCCGCTCGTATCCTTCGAACTCGTAACCCCGAACCCGGTTTATCAGCTCGTAACGGGAGTAGACCCGACCGGGCACCCGGGCCAGAGCGAGCAGCAACCCCCATTCGGTCGGGGTCAGGTCCACAGGCATATCCCGCACGTGGACCCTGCGGAAATCCTCATCGATGACAAGCTCACCACCTCCGAGGGAGAGCGCCTCCGACCCCCCTCGAGCGCCCGGTCCTCGCCCGCGGCGCAATATGGCCTGGACCCTGAGTACCAGCTCACGGGGGCTGAAGGGCTTGGTCACATAGTCGTCGGCTCCCAGTTCGAGGCCGGCGATTCGGTCCCGCTCGTCGCTCTTCGCCGTCAGCATGAGGATGGGAGTGTCAGATCCGACCTTGATCTCGCGGGCTACCTCCTCACCCGGCACATCGGGCAGGCCCAGGTCCAGGATTACCAAGTCGAGCGTGCGGTCAGAGGCGTGGCTCAAGGCCTCCGCTCCCGATCCGGTCGAAAACACCTCCAGGCCCTCCCGCTCCAGGTAGTTCCGGAGAAGCTCCCGCAGCTTGTACTCGTCCTCCACCACCATGACTGTCTGCGCCACAATCCACCTCCTCCACCCAGTATCGGGGCATCGGGCGGTGAGTTCGCGGCGCCCCGGCATACTTCCACGCCACCTCCACGCCACGTCTACTCCCGCCTCACACTGCGAACGTCAATTGGCTCTGCGAGCCCAAGACGACGTGTGCGGAGGACCGAAATGACCGTCTATCACTGCCCGCTCTGCCCTTTGATTTTCGAGCACCGAACCGAGGTGGAACGGCACATTCGGGAAGAGCACCGGTCACACGCGGAGGACGAGGCCAGCCTGCGAACCGAGCTGGCCCGTGCAGGAAAGCTCAGCTGGGATCGCCTGGCGGTCCTGAGATCATCGGTCCGCGGGCCCGCCGTCTCGCTCTTACTCGCCACCACCCCGGCGTCGTCCATGACCGTGCTCGATATCGCCCGCCTCCGCCAGCTAGCGGACCGGAGCCGTCGACGCCTGCGGGCCGAACCCCACACAGGCACCTCTGTCGACGTCGTGGAGAACCGGTTGTCCAGGGTGGTGGCGGCCGCCGAGGCCTCTCCAACCGATCGCGGCCTCGCCATACTGGTGAGTAGCGATCAGATGGCGCTGGTCCCGCTGCCCTTCGAACCTCGGGACCGGGTCGCCGTCGACCGGGCCTTCGCCACCCGAGACCTCGAATACGCCCTGCGCCGGTTCCCGATGTACCGGACCGTAATGCTCGGTCATCACCCGCGCATCTTCGAGGGCCGTGGCCGGACGATGTCGGAAGTGGAAACTTCTTACTTCGAGGGCCGCGGGCCCTCTTTTGCTTTCTTCCGACGGGATACGAGTTTTTTGGATGTCGACCAGCTCCTGGACGAGTGCGTTCGGGCGAATGGACATCTGCCCCTGCTCATCGTGGGCGACCGGCCACGCCGGGTCGCTTTCCGAGAGCACTCCCGCCACGCCCCGGGGGTCATTGCAGAAGCGCACCGGTCCAGAACCCGTTCAACCCGGTTGACCGACCTCGCCGAACAGGCCTTCGCTGAATGGCAGCATGATGAGCATGAGCACGCTGTCACGGAGTTGCAGCATGCCAGCAGTCAGGATCAGGTGGCTTGGGGACTCGCGGCCGCGTGGCGAGCCGTCGCGGATCAATCTGCGGAGCACCTGTGGGTGGAGCACGACTTCGCTCGCCCCGGCCGAGTCGTCGCCGGCGTCGAAGGAGTTGAGATAACGGCTGATCCGGCCGAGCCCGGAGTGGTCGATGATCTCGTGGATGCCCTGATAGCCAAAGCCCACGATCGGGGCCTTGCCGTAGATGTGCTCGAGCCGCGGACGCTGAACCGCGATGAGCCGATCGCGGCCAGGGTTCGTTCGACTGGAGCGGTCCGGTCCGACGGGGATTCGAAGGCGGCCGAAATCAGCGAGTCAGCTGCAGGCACCGCGAACCGGCTGCTTTCAGTCGGCTAGCTGCTCTTCGTACAGCATTTCGCGCCGTCCCGGGCGGCCCGAGATCGTTCTGATGGCCTTCTGCCATTCCCCTTCCGGCCGGCCCAACAAGTAGGCGGGTGTCCCGGGCGATCGGCTTATCCGACGCGTGACATGACCGGTCTCTGCGATCCGGTCCCACGCCGAGGTCGACTTCGGCGTCGACGAAGGCCCATCGGCCCGGCAGTCGCCGTCATTGGCCCTCACCTCAACCACCTCGCTCACTGGCCCCTCCCCCCGTTAGGCCCACAGGCCACACCCGATGTACTAGTTGGGCGCGGTGGATCTGCGGTGCCGCGCCGATGGAGACGGTATGGAGATCACCCTGTCGCTGTCAGCTGTGGGGAGCGGTTTACGGACGCTCAGGGCGTCAGGCGGGCACGCGACTAGCATGGCCGCCCGTGCCCGTCGTGGAGCGCTCCGTCCAGAACGACGGGGTTCGGATTCGCTACTTCGACAGCGGACGGGATTCGTCGGCGGCGCTCCTGCCGGTCGTGTTCGTACCGGGAATCACGGACTCGGGCGACGATTACCTGGAGATGTTCGAACTGTTCGGCGACCGCCGGCTTTTTGTCGTCGAGTTGCGGGGTCGCGGCGGGAGCGACTCCCCCGAGAAGGGCTACGCAGCAGCCGACCAGGCGAGCGACCTCGAGTCGGTCATTGCGGCCGAGCGGCTAACCCGATTCCACGTCATGACCTTCTCCAGGGGAACTACAGCCGCCCTGGACTTGGCCCTGGCCGACCGCAGCCGCCCGGTAACGCTTTCCATCGGGGACTACCGCCTGGCGGAGATTGCCCTGCCTACGGCATTCGTGGATCAGATGTGGAGGAGCCGATGGCGGGGGCGTCCCGTAGCCGAGCGGGTTGCCCGGCACGTACTGGACTGCATCCAGAGCGAGAGCCAGGACCGGCTGCTCTGGGACGACGTGGCTTCGCTTGGAGTGCCGGTGCTGATGGCGCGAGGCGGTGCCGGCGGGCTCGTGACCGATCAGATCGAGGAGATTTACCGGCAGTCGATACCCGACGTGGAGATCACCGTCATCCCGGGTTCGGGTCACGACCTGTTCCGGCCCGACCGTTTCGCCTATCCAACGGCCGTGCTGGACTTCATCGGCCGTCGCCGTCCCGGCACCTGACCGGCCCTCACTGCGGATCGCGCTGAGCCTGTTTCGCCATCTCCAACGCGTTCTCCCGGAAGCGGCGGGCCGTTTCGGTGTGGCCTGCCAGCGCCTGCA
Source organism: uncultured Acidimicrobiaceae bacterium (assembly GCA_963851245.1). Taxonomy (GTDB): domain Bacteria; phylum Actinomycetota; class Acidimicrobiia; order Acidimicrobiales; family Palsa-688; genus CAWKOH01. The sequence continues at coordinate 119,973 of CAWKOH010000005.1, forward strand.
GTTCCGTTCCCGCTCTGATGGCCGCCCGGGCGCCCCAAACATCGAAGGCCCGATGAACGGATCGCTTGTTGATCTGGGCCAAGTCGCTCGGTATCCCGGCGATGTCCGTGGCCACGAGGAGTACTTCTTCCTCCAGCCGGTCCGGTGGGAAGGACCGGTTGGCGAAGCCGATGCGAGCAGCTTCGATGCCGTCGATCGGTCGACCAGTGAGCATCACCTCCATGGCCCGGCGCATACCGAGTAGCACGGTGTGGTACTGCCAGTCCGGCGGTGACGCCACCCTCACGATTGGGTAGCTGATCCGGGCGTCGTCCGCCACATACACCAGATCGCACGCCGACGCCAGTTCGGTGGCGCCGGCGATGGCGTAACCGTGGATCTGCGCGATGACGGGCTTGGCCAGGTCCCAGACGCTGAACCAGGTGTCGTTCGCCTGTCGCGCCCACTGCCCATCGCCCGGCGCCGAGTAGAAAGGCGAACCCTCCATCAGAGAGCCGCTCGACAGGTCGTAGCCGGATGAGAAGCACGGACCTGCCCCGCGGATGATCGTGACCCGGACATCGGCGTCGTGGTCATGCTCTCGTAGCCGGTCCAGGAGAGCTACCCGCAGGGCGGTCGAGATAGCGTTGCGCTTGTCGGGGCGATTCAGGGTGATGCGACGGACGAATTCGGCGGGCGTATCAACGAGAACGAGGCCGGTATCACTCATCGGCATCGGCCTGGTCCCGGGACCCGGCCAAATCGGCTATCAACTCGAGAGCTTCGAGCTGATCGGCTCCGATGATCATGCCGGTGACGCCGGGAAGGAGGACTTCCTTCCACCTATCGCGTATTCGTTGTGGAGAGCCGAGGAGGGTGTTCATCTGCAGGTACTCGTCGGGTACCGCCGCCATGGCCTCCTGCTTGCGACCGGCCCGCCACAGCTCTCCGATCCGTTCTGCCGCTTCGGGGAAACCGCGTCGAGCCATGCTCTCGCGGTGATAGTTGTGGGTCTGGCTACCCATGCCGCCCACGTACATCGCGGTGAGGGGCCGCATGGAGTCGAGGGCGCCCTGTACGTCGTCGGTGATGCGAACGCTGCAGCCTGAGAAGACCTCGAATTCCTCGGGCGGGCTGCACGCGCTCCTTTTGGCAAACCCCCGAGACAAGGGCTCGTCGTAAGCGGCCGCGCCTGCCGGGCCGAGCCCCATCGGGAGCCAGCCATCGCAAAGCTCAGCGGCCAGCTCGGTGTTGAGCGGGCCTCCTGCCGCCAGCCAGATCGGTACCCGCCCGGCCGGGTGGAGGATCGACTTGAGCGCCTTTCCCTGACCAAGGGCACCCGGCCCGCGATAGGGCAGGGAGATCTCCTGGCCCTCGTGGCTCACCGGATGCTCCCGGTCCAGCACCTTGCGTGTGATCTCGATGTAGTCGCGTAGCCGTGCTACCGGCCTACCCCACGGCTGGCCGTACCATCCCTCGACGATTTGCGGGCCCGAGACGCCGACTCCGATGATGACCCTCCCGCCGCCGGCAAGCCCGTCGATTGTCATGGCGTGCATGGCGAGGGTGGCGGGGGGCCGGGCCGCCAGCTGGGCGATCGCGGTGCCAAGCTTGATCCGCGAGGTCAGGGCGGCCAGATAGGCCAGCGGCGACAATGCGTCTGTACCGTATGCTTCGGCGCTCCACACCGAGTGGTAGCCCAGCTCTTCGGCTCGCCGCACCGCCTCCACTGGCACATCCAGACGAGCGGAACGGTAGAGCTCCAGGCGGTACGCCAGCTTCATTGGAATCCCCCACGGGTCCGCCTGGTGGATCGAGAGTAGATCACCCTGATCACTCAGAGTCCGAGCTGGCGTTCCAGGTTCCGATGGAAGTTGACGATCCGGCACTCCTCAGCGGATAGGACCAGCTCCCGGAAGCCCGGTTGGCGCAACCCCTGTTGCATGGTCATCAGTACCCCGACATCGGCATTCAGGACTACGCCCATGTCGGCGCCGGGTGGACGTTCCACATCGACGGGAGGGTGCCGGGGGGCGCTCGGATCCGCGGCTCGAGTGAAGATCCAGCTGCTGAACTCGGCCTCATCCGGTGTCGGTCCGGGCCGCCCGATGAGAAGGTTGACCATGTCGGCCCATACGAGGAAGGTGGCGTTGGGGAACAGGTTGTACTGGGCCAAGCGGAGGATGGCGTCGGTCGAGTACCGGCTCATGTCCACGCCCGCAGCGGACTGAGATGAGCGGATCCGGTCGGCGATCACGTCCTGCATTGTCTGCCCGGGTGGGACGGCCGGCGGGGCGTCAGCGGCATGACCGGGACCCATCCGATCTCCCATCACCTCGCAGAACGACGCCCACACCGTGTCCGGGCTCACCTCCCGCCCGAGCCGGGGGCTGGGTACGCCGTAGGCCTGGTAGCTGGCGGAGTGCCGGCCCCATATCTGCTGCGGGGCGTGCACGTCGTCGATCGACGCCAGCATCTCGTTGTGGATGCCCTGGACGTGATAGGTCTCCGAGAAACCGTCCACCACAACTTTCCAGTTGCAGGGGACACGGCTGGTGGCGGTGGCCACGCACCGCAGCTCGTCGAGGCCGGCCCAGGCCGCATCCCCCGGGACGCCTTCGAGGAAGTCGAGGAGGGGCTCTGCTTCCGGGTCAAAGTTGACAAAGACCAACGGTCCCCACGACTGCACCGCTACCGGTACCAGGCCGAGCTCTGTCATGTCGAGGGCGCCGAACCCCCGTCGCGAGGGGACCTCCTTCAACGACCCTTCGAGGTTCCATGCCCAACGGTGATACGGGCAGCGCAGTTCGGTGAGCCCCCGGTGGCCCCCCTGACAGAGAGTATTGCCGCGGTGGCGGCACACATTCTGGAAGGCCCGCAGCTCACCGGACTGGTCCCGCACCACGACGGCCGACAGCGGACCGAGGCGGCACTCGATGGCGTCGCCGGGAGCCGCCACCTGATCGAGACTGCACGCCACCTGCCACACCTTTGGCCACAACCGCTCGTTCTCGGCCCGGGCGAACTCGAGAGACGTGTAACGCTCCGCCGGGATCCGGTACGGGGCGTCGGCGAGGAAAGCGGGTTGCGGGGCCAGATCCCCGATGTCGTCCGGGAGCGCGGTCGGTTCTATCGTCCCGGGAGTACGGACATCGGTCATTTGCTTCGCACCAGCCGCCCGGGCCGGGCGCCGGTGTCCTCCCCTGCGGCCATCGTCTGGGTCCCCGAGACGAACGTGGCCACGTAGCCGTCTGCCTCCTGGACCAGCCTGCGGGCGCCTCCGGGCAAGTCGAACACCAGCTTCGGCAGGCGTAGATCCAGGCGCTCGAAGTCGATCAGGTTCAGGTCGGCCTTGGCGCCGGCCGCGACGACGCCCCGATCCTTGAGGCCGTAGGTCCGGGCCGTCTCGCTGGTCATCTTGCGCACGACCAGAGCCAGGTCGAGGGTCGGGCCCCGATCCCTGTCCCGGGCCCAATGGCTGAGCATGAACGTGGGCATGCTGGCATCGCATATCGCCCCGCAATGGGCGCCGCCATCCGACAGCCCGAGGGCGGCATTCGGATGCAGAAGCATCTCCCGCATGGCGTCCAGATTGCCGTCGCTGTAACCCAGGAGCGTCAACAGGAGCAGCTCCTTGCCGTCCCGAGCCATCATCAGGTCGTAAAGCACCTCTTCTCCGGGCCGGCCCTCGGCCGCGGCGATGGCCGCCACCGAACACTCCGGCGGGGGCTCATAGTCCGGCGGCTCCCCCATGGGGAAGATCCGGTCCAGGCCGGCGGAGACCACATCGGCCAAGGGGTGGTCGGGGTTGCGCTCCGACAGGATGGCGGCTCGCACCTCTGGGCGGCGGAGGCGCTCGACGCGCTCCTCGAGTGGCAGATCGGCGATGGCCTTGTAGCTCGGACGGAAGCGGAACGGGTGAGTCTGGGTCTGCCAGCCCACCAGCAGGCTCGTGGGACGGCCCATCACCTGCGCCCGCAGGACCGCCCCTTCCCCGGTGGCGGACTCGGCCAGCTGAAGCAGCTCCCGCCACTGCTCCGGGGCCCGGTTGTGCTGAGCCAGCGCGAAGGTCACCGGCCGGCCGCTTTCCACCGACAGCCGGCGCATCCAGTCCACCTCCTTGGCGGGCGCTAGAAGATCCTCTCCCATGACGCCCGCCGGGGCCACCTCGAACACTCCACGACCAGCCGAACCGAGGGCACGGCCGATGCCCATCAGCTCGTCTTCGGCCGCGAATGTTCCCGGCACCGGTTCGCCGTCGACGGCCCGGTGGAGGATCGTGCGAGAGGTCGAGAAGCCCAGCGCTCCCGCCTGAATCCCTTCGAGGACGATCCTCGCCATGGCCTCGATATCGGCAGGGGTGGCCGGTTCGTTGCGGGCGCCCCGTTCCCCCATCACGTAGGCCCGAACCGCCCCGTGCGGTACCTGGGTGCCGATGTCAAGCGCCCGAGGCAGCCGCTCCAGGGTCTCCAGGTACTCGGGGAAAGTCTCCCAGCCCCAGGTGATCCCTTCGGCCAGGGCCGTGCCGGGAATGTCCTCGACGCCCTCCATGAGCTGGATCAGCCATTCCTCTTTGCCGGGGTGAACGGGGGCGAATCCCACCCCGCAGTTCCCCATCACGACCGTCGTCACTCCGTGCCAGCAGGAAGGCGACAGCAGGGGATCCCAGGTGGCCTGACCGTCGTAGTGGGTGTGGATGTCGACAAAGCCGGGGGTGACCAGCAGCCCGTCGGCGTCCACCTCCCGGCGAGCTGTCTCGCCCCGGAGGTCGCCGACTTCGGTGATGCGGTCCCCGTCCACGGCCACATCAGCGGTGATAGGAGGCGCCCCGGTACCGTCGACGAGCGTCCCCGCTCGCAGAATCAAGTCGTGCATGGCTCCCTCCACGGCCGCCCGATCTTCGCGAACCGGGCTACGGCCAGGCCCGTTCCGGTATCACTCGTTAGAGCTTCAGATTGGAGGTCAGCCTAGCCGCCTGTTCCAGGCGGCAAGGGTGCCGCCTCCCGTGTGCTTGCCATTCAATGGCCTCCCCCGAAACTGCGACGTTCAGCCGAGTCGCCCGGGTTCAGGCTTGGGTCACCCTGGCCACCCAATCGGCGACGTCGCGGTTCGACCGGCGGACGACGTCGGAGTCGGCGGCTATCTGATAGCCGTGGCACGCCCCCGGGTAGACATGCAGCTCGCATGGCACGCCGGCCTGGTTCAGGCGCAGGGCGTAGTCGATGTCCTCGTCGCGGAATCCATCCACGGTGCCGACCGAGACGTAGGCGGGCGGCAGGCCTGACAGGTCCTGGCAGCGGGCCGGGGCGGCCGTGTAGGGGAGGTCGTCGGTGCCGAAAAGATCGCCCAGGTAGCAACGCCAGCCGAATGTGTTCGACTCTCGCGACCAGACCGCCAGCCCGTCCATCTGGCTCGAAGGGGTCTGCTGGCGATCATCGAGCATCGGGCAGTCGAGCAGCTGGAAAGCGAGCGGGACTTCGCCGCGATCGCGCGCCAGCAGGGCCAGCGCCGCGGCCAGACCCCCTCCGGCGCTTATGCCGCCGATGCCGATCCTGCTGCGGTCGATCCCCAGCTTCTCCGCGTTGTCGTAGACCCACTTCAATCCTTGGTAGCAGTCTTCCAGTGGGCCGGGGTACGGCGTCTCCGGCGCCAGCCGGTACTCGACTGAAGCCCCCACGATGCCGAGCTTCGGGCACCAGTTGTCGAACCGGACATCGTCCATGGCGTAGCTGCCGATCACATAGCCCCCGCCGTGGATGCTGTACACGCAGGGCAGGGTCCCCAAGGCGTCGGCAGCACGATGGACTCGTACCGGCACGGGCGGATCGCCCGCGACCAGGTGATCGCTCCGGACCACCGCATCTGTCAGCGGGACGGCCGGGAGGGTTTGGCGGAACTGAGGCAGCGTATCGAGGCTCAGGGCGGCCAGGTCAAGGGCGGCGATTCCAGCCGCGACGTCGGGGTTGAGGTCCTGGATAGTCACGGGGCCACAATACGTGACGGCTGCCGGTGGTCCCCTTGCCTGCTCAGCCGATAGTGGCCCTCATGATCTCCTCCATCCTCTGGGTCTCAGACTCCCGGGTCTGGCCACCCGCCGCCAGGAACCGGCGCATCGGCTCCTGATGGCCGCCTTCCGCGATCAGCCGGCCCAGTTCGTCGGCTTCTGTCACCAAGGCATCGCTCAATCCGGCCAGGGAGGTGTTCACCACCCGCTTCACGGCTGCAACGGACGGTGTCGGCATGGGCGCCGATGCGCGGACACCGGTCGGCATGCGCAGAATCGACTCGACGTCCCCGTGCATCAGGAAAAAGTCTGGATCGGCGCTCCGGAACACCAACGACTTGATCGAGTTGTCAGCGTCGGTCGAGTCCAACAGGCCGGCCAGGGCGACCAGGAACGCCCGATCGACCAGATTCGACGGCGGGTGGTCGATAGTAATCAGTACCACGGGTCCGAGCCGTTCCGTCTTCAGCAACGCGCTCACATTAGTTGCAGTGGCCGGCCGGCAGCCATCTGACCCGCGAACCCTTCGACGCTGCCGACTCTCATTCGAACCTCACCCGTCTGTCATGGAACGCCTGGTTGCCGACGATACGCCGTCTCGGGAACTCGAGCCGCATCCGGTCACGCCGATACGCTTTGGACCGCTGTCGAGGTCCATTTCGTATCGAGGGAGCGCGAGGACACGTGTACGACCTGATGGAGGGTGTCCGTGTAGTGGAGGTGGCCGAGCACACCTTCGTGCCGGCTGGGTCGATGATCCTTGCCGACTGGGGCGCGGACGTGATCAAAGTAGAACGGTCAGGTGGGGACGCATTCCGTTCGATGCGCGTCACACTGACCCCCGGGCTCGAAGCCAACCCGTACTTCGAAGCCGCCAACAGGGGCAAACGCAGCGTCGGCCTGGATCTCACCCGACCGGAGGGGCGGGAGATCTTGTACCAGCTGCTCGACAGGGCCGACGTACTCATGACCAACATGCGAGACGACGCCCGGGCCAAACTCGGGATCGAGGTGGATCGGCTTATGGAGCGGAACCCGCGCCTGATCTACGCCATAGGCAGCGGCTACGGCGCCCGGGGACCCCTGGCCGGGACCCGTGGGTTCGATTATCCCTCGTCATGGTGCCGGTCGGGCTCCGGATACGCCCAGACTCGCTCCGATGGCCAGCCGCCACCTATTCAGCCGGGCTCGGTAGGAGACCTGACCGGTGGGGCCACCTTGGCCGGCGCCATCTCGGCCGCCTTGTTCCGCCGCGAGAGGACCGGACGGGGCGCCGTGATCGAGCATTCCCTGTATCTGATCGGCGTGTACATCATGAGCCAGTCGCTGATCGGGGCCAGCTTGGGGTGGGAACGGCCCCAGCAGCCAACCCGCGAGGATGCGGCCGATCCGCTGAACAACATCTATCGAACCAAGGATGGCCGCTGGCTGGTCCTCTGCTTTCTCTACGACGAATGGTGGCCCGATCTGGCGCGCAAGCTCGACCGCGAGCGCTGGATCTCGGACCCCCGTTACTCCGATGCCCGGGCCAGAATTGAGAATCACCTCGCTCTCATCGGGGAGCTGGACCAGATCTTCGGGAGCCGAACCCTGGCCGAATGGGAATCAGTCCTGGCCACGTTGCAGGGGGTGTGGGCGCCGCTCAAGAGTCCCGACGAGGTGATCGCGGATCCGCAGGCACTCGAGAACTCCTACGTCGCCCCCGTCACGCTGGCCGACGGCCGGCACTATCTCGCCGGGGTGTCGCCGGCCCAGTTCGACCGCACTCCGATCGGATCCCTGTCCGCTGCCCCCGGTTACGGCCGAGACACTGACGACGTCATGCGCGAGCTCGGCCTTCCCGGCTCGGAGATCACTGGCCTGCGCGAGCGCGGCGTCCTCTTCTGACCTTCCAGGTTCGGCCCCACCCTGGCCCCGTGACAAGCGTCTGAACGGCGGGCAGCTGCGGAACTCGGTTTTGCTACAGCCGGTTCCGAGCGAGGAGACTTAAACAGTGAATGCCAGCCTGTTGGCGCTGCTGCCTATCACCTCGCGTGGTGAAGACCGGTTCCTCGCCGGACCGCCCGATAGTGGGGGATTCCTCTTCGGTGGACTGACGATGGCCATTGCCACCGCTGTGGCTGGTCGTACGGTGGAGGCTGATCTCGTCCCGATGTCGCTCCGGACGGCGTTCTTGAGTGCAGGCGAATGGGGCCCCATGGAGGTGGCGGTGGACCGGTTGAACACCAGCCGTACATTCTCCAGCCGCCGGCTCCGGCTCGAGCAGGAGGGGCGTTGCATAGCCGTGGCCGACGTGACCTTTCACCGACCAGAGGAAGGCACCGACCGAACCTACGTAGCTCCCGGGCGGGTTCCCGATGCCACCGAGCTGGGCCCCGGTCGAAGCTGGTCGAGCGGGCTGGACGTGATGGAAGTCCGACCTCTCACACCGGTCGACGGGGCTATGACCGGTCGTCTCCACCCCTACTGGGCCCGAATCCGACAAGACCTCGGTGACGATCAACTGATCAACGGCGCCGCCCTGGCCTTCGAATCCGACTTCGCGGTTATCTTCTCGCCGTTCGACCCGGCGACCCGCGAGGCGGTCGGCTGGAGAAGCCTGACCCTCGAGCATTGCCTGTGGTTTCATCGGCCCTTCCGAGCCAGCAACTGGCTTCTGTTCGATGCCGGCCCACTTACGCAGTCCGGCGGTCGATACCTGACACGCGGCACGATCCATGACCAGAAGGGCGCACTGGTTGCATCGTTCGTGCAGGAGGGTGTGACGAGGAGAGTGGCTACTGGCCCATAGCGGCGGGGTCCAACCGAAACCGGGGCTCGAGCGCCACCCCCGCCATCCGCAGGCCGGCGGTTCGAGGCCCGCCGCCTGAAAATCAACGCAACGCAACAGTGGACGGATTTTTGAGCGAACCCTCGCGGCGTTAGCTTCGACTATCGACCAAAACGCAACGAGGGTCGGCTCTTTGCAGCGACCACTGTTGCATTGTGTTGCCCCCGGCGTGGCCAGCCCCCAGCGCCCAGCCCCCGCTCGCCGCCGGCGGGGCCAGCCGGGCCAGCCGCTCGCCGCCGGCGGCAGCTCCCGCCGGCCGGCGTTCTAGAACGCCCCGACGCGGATGACCGACGCCAGCCCGAAGACCACGGAGTAGACGGCGCAGGGGATCAGGGTCCGGGTCTTGAAGTAGCGGCTCAGGAATCGGTCGTTAGGCTTCAGTTGTGGATGCCTCGGCACGCTGGTCGGAGCTCATGGGATTTCCGGAGGACGCCGTTCCTCTCGACGAGGCCGCCCTGCTCATCAGCGCCCACGCCAATCCTGAGCTCGACGTCAGCTCACAGTTGCGCCGCCTGGACCACCTCGCGACACAGGTAGATCGGGGCGATTCCGGGGGGTTGTGCCGAGTGCTGTTCGAGCAGCTCGGCCTGCGCGGCGACCGGGAGCACTATGACGACCCGGCCAACTCCTACCTCGACCAGGTCCTCGACCGGCGGCGAGGCATTCCGATATCGCTCTCGGTGCTGCTTATCGAGGTCGGCCGGCGCTGCGGTGTCCCGCTCGAAGCGGTCGGAATGCCGGGCCATTTCCTGGTGCGCGACCCTTCCGCACCAGAGCACCTGATCAGACGCGTTCGACCAGGGGCGACGCTTGACCAAGTCTGATTGCGAGCGTTTGCTGCAAGAGGTGACCGGCGGCGCGGGCCAGCTGACACCCGAGATGCTGGCTACATCAGGGGCTTGGGCGACGCTGGCCCGCATGCTGGCGAATCTGGATCGAAGTTTCGAGCGCCGGAACGACACCGATGCCCTGGCGTGGGTGAGCGATATGCGGATAAAAGTCCCCGCGGCCGCGCTTGGCGACCGGAGGCAGCTGGCCGGCCGGCTGGCCACCCTGGGACGTTTGGTCGCCGCCGCCGAGGTGCTCGAAGAAGCGGCTCGGCTGGCGCCAGGGTTGCCTGTGCGCGACCGGCTCCTGAGCGAGGCTTCCGGGCTTCGAGGCCGCTTGAACTGAGCCTTTCCGACCCGGTGACGGAGTGACCGGCCAATGCCGTCAAAGCACTGACTAGGTTACGGCCTTGATGAATCGGGCCAGCTCGCCGGGGATGTCGTCTCCGGCGGGCTGATACACGATTTCGGTAACGCCCGCAGACTCGAATTGCGCCACCCGGTCTCGGAGCGCGTCGGCGGTCCCGGTGAGCGTGAAGCTGGTGAGCAGATCGGCTCCCTGATCGAGGGCGGCCCGGTCTCGGTCACTCAGGTGCACCAAGTGGCCCTCGTGGGTGGCTAGATGCCGTTCCGCAGCCGGCAGCTTCTCGATCTCCTCCAGCCACGCCTCTCCGCCGGGGAACCGTTTGACGGCATCTGCACCGCCCCGCTCGAACATGGCGTGATAGGCGACCGCCAGCCCGTGCCCGGCGGCTTCGAGTACTCGCGGACTGCGTACATCCTCGCCGTTCTGAAGCACGGTCCCGAACTGGAGCAGGGCGTGCCAGCCCTCGGCGGCCGCGTTCGGCACGGCGGCGGAAAACATTCCGTCGCCAACTGCCTTTGCCACGGCGGTCCCCTTCGGGCCGTCGGCGCCGATCAGGATGGGCACGTTGATCGGGCGGGCCGCGCCAAAGCCGGCCGGGTGCATCATCCGAATCTGGGCCCCGTCCCACTCGACGGTTTCCCCCCGAAGCAGACCACGCAGGGCCCGTACGTAGGACTCGACGTACGCCCAAGGCAGAGGTTTGTGACCGAGCGTGTACCGACCAGTGAAACCCGACCCGACTGCCACCGCCACCCGCCCTGGTGCCATGGCACACAAGCCCGCGATGGCGGCCGCGTTCGTCATCGGGTGCCGGAGGCTCGGCACGAGGACCGCCGGGCCCAATCCGATGCGCTCGGTCCGCTCGGCGGCCTGGGACAGGGCGACCCAGACGTCTGGGTAGAGCGCCGGCGAGTCATACGACCAAGCCCGGCTGTACCCGAGCGATTCGGCCGCCCGAATGTCCTCCGGAGTGCTCAAGCTGGTAGCGAAGGCGCAGGAGATGTCCACCCGAGAGACCCTATTCGGGTGCCCTGTTGTGTCGGCTGCCTAACCCTCGGAGTGTCAGCGGCGTTACAGACCCGACGCCCCATCAGCTGCAGACTCATTTCGTGGGCAATCAACCGAGCACAGAAGGGGAGTCAGCCATGAACAGGACGATTAGCATCACCGAACCGACGTCTAATCGGAGCGCAAGGCCTCTCAGGCCAATGCGCCGTTGGTTTGGTGTCGTCGCCAGCCTCCTGGTCGGAGCAGTGGGCTTCGTGGCAGCCGCCCCGTCGGCCTTCGCCATGAACCTCGTTCCGCCGCCCGGAGGACCTGCGGGAGATACCACTACTACCACTGTCGTGCACTCCGGGATGCTCGGGTGGCAGATCACGCTTATTGCAGTCGGCGCCGCCATCTTGTCGGCTGTGATTACCGCCTTTGTTGTGCGGATGGGATCGAGCAGCCGGCTCGGACACGCCGCCGGCTGAGCCGGACCCGCCTAGCCAGCGCCCGAGGAAGACCCTTCTCGTTTTCCCCGGGCGCTTTCAATTTTCGGCCGGGTGACACTCGGGTCTTATCGGTCACCGCGAAGGTGAGTACTGATGCGGTCGAGACCATCGGGGCCCGCTCGATGTGGGCAGACTTGGGGCGTGGACTGGAAGTTGCTGGGGGCTCTGACTCCGGACGAGCGGCGCATCGTGATCAGTCAGGCACGGAGACGACGGTACCGGCGGGCAGAGGTGATCTTCCACGAGGGAGATCCCGGAGAATCGCTGCACCTGATCGCCAAGGGGCACGTGGCTCTGCGTAACTCGACACCGCTGGGGGATGTCGTCACGCTCGCGATTGTGGGCCCTGGCGACTTCTTCGGCGAGTTGGTCATTCTCTCGCCTCAGTCAGGACGCAACGCAAGCGCAGTGGCCCTGGACGCTGCTGAGACTCTGATCCTGCACCGAGACCAGCTCGACGTCCTCCGTCGGGAGCACCCCGCGATCGACCGGTTCCTGCTCGACGTCATGGCCACACAGATCCGCCGCATGTCGCTCCTGCTGTCAGACGCCCTCTACCTTCCCGTTGGGAAAAGGATTCTGCGCCGTCTGCTGGAGGTGGCTGAGACCTATGGGGACGGCCCCCCGGCGACGCTCATCGCGCTCACTCAGGAGGATCTGGCCGGCCTAGCGGGGACGACCCGCCCGAGCGCCAACAAGGTGCTGCGAGAAGCGCAGGACGCCGGCCTGATCACTATGAGCCGGGGCGAGGTCCGCATATTGGATCTCGAAGGGCTGATTCGGCGGGCCCGCTAGGCCACCGCTTCACCTCTACCTTGGCGGGCCTGAGGAGTGCGAGGTCGCCGGGTCTCGGCCCGTCTTCACCCACTGGATCAACTCGGAGACCGAGTACGGGTAAAGACCCCGGCGGCCCAGCAGATCACTCATGCTGCCGACGGGCTCCGCCTGGTCCTGGTTGGCCATCACGTCCGCCCAATGCTCGAGGATGTTCTCCGGAGTGGCGTCGTCGTCGGGCGCCTGCCACCCGGCGGTAGTGGCGAGCACGAACCGGGAGACGCGGCCTCCGCCGGTTTGGATGGCCTCGCCGGAGACCGGACAGGACTCGTGGGCGAGCACCGCGACAAGGGGCGACGTCCTCGCGGGGTCGAAGGCTCGGTCCATCATCGCCTGAAAGGCCTGGTCGGGGACTCGTGGCATGTTCGGCGTCAGAGCGGCCGGCATGAATACGTTCACCTTGATGTCAAGGCTCGAATCAGTCCTGGCCTCCTCGCCGAGCTCATTTGCCAGCACCCGGCTGAAGGCGAGGACGGCACCTTTGCTGGCGGCATATATGCCGGTACCAGGAATGCCGAGAATGGAACCGGAACCGGTGTTGATGATCCGGCCGTATTTCTGACCGCGGAACACCGGCAGAGCCGACCGGACCATGTTCACCGTCCCGGTGAAGTGGACGGCGAGGGTGGCCTGGACCATTCCCTCGTCGGGAAGAGTCCCACCGCCGGCGGCTGCGTTGTTCACGATGGCGTCGAGGCGACCCCAACGGTTCAGCGCGTCTCTCACGATTTCGTCAGTACCCGCGGCTGCGGTGATGTCGCTGGTGTTCTCTACCGCGCCGCCTCCGGCTGCCTTCACGGCCGCAACCGTCTCGGCCGCGCCCTGCAGGTCGTTGACGACGATGTTCGCGCCCCGCCGGGCAAGAAGCACGGCGTGCTCCCGACCGAGACCATGGTGTGCTCCGGTGATGGCCACCACTCTCCCGTCGAACCGGAGCTCGTCCATCCCGCGTTCCTCTCCTTTCGCCAGTGGCGTCGTGATGCCCGAAGCCATACCTGTCTAGATGAACGCGCAGCCGCCCGCCTGCTGGCAGGCATGGGTGGATCGTTTCACCGCTACCATCGCATCCACCGGTGCCCCGCCGCTCGTGTCGCTGTCATGTTGCCCGCTCGAACCATTACCGAAGTTCTCGATCATGTCCTGGATGTCGATCCGCGACGCCTGGCCCTGGTCGGACCGTCGAGATCGCTCAGCTACGAGGCGCTCGACACCGGAGCCAATTCCGCGGCCGCCGCTCTGCGGCAGCTGGGAACCGGTCCCGGGGATCGGGTCGCCGCCAGTCTGCCTAACGACGTGGATATAGCGGTCGCCTTTCACGGGGCCATGCGCGTTGGGGCCATCTGGGTCGGGATCAACCGGAACCTGGCCCCTCCGGAGAAGGAGGTCCTTCTCGAGGCCTGCCAACCCAAGGTCTTCCTGGCCGATCCGGACACCGCGGTCGGCCACGACTCGCGCTGGCCGGTAGTGCGGGTCGACCCAGCCGACCCGGGTGCGGGCTGGGCTCTGGCCCTGGCTGGCTGTGCCGGCGCCGCCCGCCTGCCGCCCCCCGATCCCCTCGCGCCGGCTGCCATTGCCTTTACCAGCGGCACGACGGGGCAGCCCAAGGGCATCGTGCACTCCCAACGCAACCTGCTCCTGCCGCCGGCCTCACTCGTTGCCAGCCGGCAGTACGACGAGACGCTTCGCAAAGGCGACTGCCTCCCGCTCACCATCCTGAACCTTCAGGTCCTCACCACGCTGCTGACCTCTGCAGCCGGCGGATGCTGCATTCTGACCGACCGCCGGGACGCCCGGGGCGTAGCCGAATGGATCGACCGGGAAGCGGTGACCGTTTGGAACGGGGTGCCGGCTCTCCTGTACAGCATGCTTCACGACCCGGAGATCGACCCGAGGCTACTTACGAGCATCAAAGAGGTTTGGACGGGCGGCGCACCCTGTCCCGAGGAGCTCCTGGCCGCCTTCAGTGACCGTTTCGCGGTGCCGGTCCGTCAGTCCTACGGACTGACCGAAGCCCCGACCGTCGTCACTATTGATCGCGCCGGCGGTCGCCACGTCGAGGAGGCGAGCGGCGTGGCGCTCCCGCATCTGGACGTCCACACTCGCGATGATCACGGGAACCGTCTTTCTCCTGGCGAGCTCGGTGAGATAGCGGTCAGTGCGGTCCACGAGGGACCGTGGGCCGGTCAATACCGGCCTATGACGGGCTACTGGAAAGATAGAGCGGTCGAGCCGTTCGATGGCGACTGTCTGTATACGGGCGACATCGGCGTCATCGACGAGGGCGGGAACCTCTTCGTCCGGGATCGCAAGAAGCTGGTCATACTTCGCGGCGGGGCCAACGTCTACCCCGCCGAGGTGGAACGGACGATCGAGAGCCTTCCCGGCGTTCGGGCCAGCGCCGTCCTCGGGCTGCCCGACCCCCGCCTGGGACAGCGCGTCGTGGCCGCCATCGAGGTTGATCCCGAGTCCTCGGTGAGCCCACAGGCGGTCATCGATCGTTGCCGGGAGCGCCTGGCTCGCTACAAGGTCCCGGAGCAGGTCATCACCGTGGATGCCTTCCCCCGCAACGCCATGGGCAAGATTGAGCGGGGCCCGATCGCCGGCCTCTTCGTGAGCGAGGGGCAGCGCTCCCCGTGACATATCATTCAGACTATGTGTGGCACGATCTCGCTCAGGCTTGGCAAACCCCCGGCGTGGGCGAGAAGGCACTCGCCGAATGGCAGGCCTCGCCCCCGGCCGACCGGGCGGCGGGACTGGCATCGCTAGGCATGACGCCAGAAGTGGCCCGCGCTGTCGCCAACGCCTTCAACGACGAGATGAGTCGCTGCATCCTTAGCCTCTACCGTTCGGCCTCTCAACCGGCCATGGCTCGCTGGGGCGAAGAGCTCCCCGCGGCGGCGGCTCGACCCGGCTTGGTTCTCATACCGACCGAGGACACATTTACGGGCGGAGAGGACAGGGCCAGGGTTTCTGCAGCTCGGGCCGAGGCCGAGGTTGAGGTCCTCGATCAGCTCGGGCACTGGTGGATGTTGCAGGATCCGGTGCGGGGAGCGGACGCCCTGCGTAGTTTCTGGGCCGCACTCCGCTAACCAGCAGACGACAGTTCTCCGAGCAGATCGGCTAGCGCGTCGGGCGCGAAAGGAACGGTGAGTGGCCGCTGTCCCATTCGACACGCGCCGTGCAACGCTTGGACAGGATTCTCTGCAGTTCCGGGTGGATCGCCATGTCCTTGCTGCACACCACATAGGTGGAGGGCCTGCTCTGCCAGGCTATGGAGACAGGTGACTGCTGAAGCGCGGCGAGCGGATGCGGCCCCAGTCGATCCAGCGCCCAGGCCACGGTCTCAGGGGCGCAGTCGTTGTACAGGCAGCTCTCCGCCACCGTCGGGTCGAGGGTGACCGCACCGTGATCGTCGACGATCAAACCATCCCCGAGGTTCGGCCGGCCTTCGTGAGAGATGCCGGCCACAGCGGGATCACCCGTGGCCGCGCTAACGCAGGTCTCTCCCGTGTCGAGCGCCAGAGCGCACACATACACGAGATGCGCAACGGCCGGGTGCGCGCCGGCCTCCGTGATGACAGCGCCGCCGTACGAGTGCCCGACGAGGACGGCCGGACCTTCGAGGGCATCCAGGATTTCCCGTACGCGAGTCGCGTCGCCGTGCAGGTCGAGGAGCGGACCGGGATCGGCACCGTGTCCGGGCAGATCGACCGGGACCACGCTGATGCCAGCGCTTCTGAGCAGGTCGACGACCCGCTCCCAGCACCAGGCGCCGTGCCACGCTCCGTGCACGAGCACAACCGTCGCGGCACCGTGACTCGAACCGACCTTCAACCCCTCCTCCATTAGCCCCAGCCTACTCAGGGGGCCCACATGGAATCACCGTCCGCCAGGGCTAGGGCTGGCCGCCCAGCGGTGCTCGAGGCGGGCCATTTTCCAATAGGCGACAGCGGCGGCCCAGACAAGGACGAAGAGGCCGGCCACTACGAAGCCGGCCCGGTTGATGTCGAAGTCGGCCAAGAAGTCCCAGACGGGCCCGTGGAGGTGCAGCTCACTGGAGAGCAGGCCCACGATCTCGATAGTGCCGATGAGGAAGGCCACGGCGATGGACAGGCCCGTTATAACCAGGTTGTAATACACCTTGCGGACCGGGTTCGCGAAAGCCCACCCGTAGGCGAAGTTCATGAAGCAGCCGTCGAGGGTGTCGAAGAGGGTCATGCCTCCGGCGAACAACAGGGGCAGGGCCACCACCGCGTACCACGGCAGGCCTTGGGTGGCGGCGGTGGCTGTGGCCGCGAGCAGGAGCACCTCTGTGGCGGTATCGAAGCCGATCCCGAAGACCAGGCCGACAAAGAACATGTGCCAGGTCTTCGTGATGGATCCCATGAACCGGCCGAAGAAGCGCCACATGAGGCCGCGAGCCTGCAGCTGACGCTCCAGCTCCTCCTCGTCGTACTCGCCGCGGCGCATGGATCGGAATACGGTGAAGATCCCGGCCAGCACCACCAGGTTCAACAGGGCTATCAGGTAAAGGAACCCGGCAGCCATGGATGTGCCGACCACCCCGCCCACGGTCTCATAGCCGGAGCTCGGATCGACCACGGCGCCAAAGACGGCTTTCGCCGCCACCGATATACCCAGCCCGACTACCACGATGATCGTGGAGTGCCCCAGGGCGAAGAAGAAACCGGTTCCGAGCGGCCGCTTACCGTCCGACATGAGCTTCCGGGTGGTGTTGTCTATGGCCGAGATGTGGTCGGCGTCAAAGGCATGGCGGGCTCCCAAGGTCCACGCCGTCAGAGCGACTCCGAGACCCAGGCCCAGTCCCTTGTAGCGGAAGTGGTGGGGTTGGATGGCGAACACGAAGATGCCCCAACCCAGCAGGTTGAGACCCAGTATCGCCGCGCCCATAGCGCCGAAACGAGCCCGTTCAGCCGGTGTCAGCGCCCCTTTGAGTTTCCGCCTGATCGCCATTGTGCTCATCCTCCTTGTCATCGGAGGACGAAGAGAGCCCTTGCGCACCCGGCGACCGGGTCGCACGAACCGCCCTTCATCCGAGGGACCGTCATTCGCTGGCACACCAGGCCAGGCGACCGGGCTCGTCCCCTCTGAGGAGGCATCACCGTTGCGGGACAGTGCCGGGATCTCACCGGACTTCGCTGAACTGGCGACCACCACGAGGGGCTGCCCCGTGGTGGTCGCCAACCCTAATCGAAGGCCGCTGGCCGCGCACCTGCTCCTCGGACACGCCGGCGGCGCCCGCCCCCGTCGCGCAAGAAGGCCCCCGGGCTGAGGAGACTTCCGGGGGCCTTCCTGGTTGGAAACGGCCGCTCCTGCGCCAGCCGTTACTACAGCGCTCGGACGCATACTCCATCGGGTTTAGCCGACTGCGCCGTTCGCCTCGCTTTTCTCGAAACAGGCCGCTTTCTGGTAGCCATCAGACATGAGACCGATGGAGGCCGGCAGCCTCAGACGCCCGCCTCCGCCCTTCCGGCGGCTCGAGGTGTCGCGCACGGAGCGTCTCAGTGGCCGGATGTGCCGCGTCACGCTGGGCGGCCCGGAGCTCGAAGGGTTCAGCGTCACGCAGCCGGCGGCGAGCGTACGGGTGTTCCTGCCCATGGGACGTGATGCGGCGCTGGTGTTGCCGGAGTGGACGGGGAACCAGTTCGTCCTCCCGGGCGGGGACCGGCCGAACATCCGGACGTTGACTCCGAGGCGCTTCGATCCGACCGGACTCGAGCTCGACGTGGAAGTTGTGATTCATGGCGAGGGGGCCGCATCGGAGTGGGCTGCCGGGGCGCGGCCGGGCGATCAGGCTGCCATATCGGGTCCGGCGCGCGGCTACACCATCGATCCCGAGGGCGAGCGGTTCCTCCTGGCCGCGGACGAGACGGCCTTACCGGCTGTGAGCCAGCTCCTGGAGAGCCTGCCGGCAGCTGTACCCGTTCAAGCGTGGATCGAGATCGCGACCCCGGACGCTCGGCTGCCGCTGCCGGCCTGGAGCGGGGCTGCCGTGAGCTGGCTGGATCGGCCGGCCCAGGGCCTTCCCAGCGATCTGCTGGTCGAGGCCGTGGGAGACGCGGAACTGGGGCCCGGGGTGCGGATCTGGGCGGCCGGAGAGGCGGCAGCTATGCAGCGGATCCGCCGCCTTCTGAGCGAGGGTCGTGGCTTTCCACGCGAACATGCCACCGTGCGCGGCTACTGGAAACACGGCCGAACCGGGGGCTCTAACCAGGATTGATGGTGTTCCGACCTGCGACTATGAGGCGGAGCTTGTCCCTCCGAGCGCGGCCGCGATCTCCTGGATGGCTTCGGTCTCGGCGGGACTCTCGCTCTGGCCGCCCTCTCTATGGGCGGCCGCGACCTTCCCCGCCAGGGTGATGACGAACCGGCGGAAGCCTTCCACCTCCTCAGGCGTCGCCTTGGCTTCAAGCAATGCGATCGCGTCCCGGACGTGCTCGAGCCCCTTTTCCTTCCGCTCTTCGTTCGAGTGGTATCGGGTGTGGTCGATTTCGGGTTTGGCGGCCACAATCTCGTCGAGGAGCTCCGCCTCGCCGTGCTGGGCGTGTGCCTCGACGTAGGCCTTGGACATGGCGAAGGTCTCCCTGAACGTGCCTCCGTGCGCAGCCGTGATCACGATCATGCCTGCGCTTGGTGGTCCTTCCAGCACCACCTTCCACTCGTCGGCCGAAAACGCTTCCTTTGTCGTCATTCCGCACTCCAGGTCTCTCGGGTGGGTGTACAGGACGTACTCTTTCCGGTTTTCGCCGGGCTACTCCGGTCTACGCGGATGCTCGTATTCGTCGTGGCGTCGGATCCACACCGGGGTTGAGTCCGCTTCGTCGCGGCCCCTCGGAGCCCGGTCCAGGATCTGGTAGTAGCCCATCAGGAACTCCAAGCCGCGGGCGGTGGTCGAATACGTGTGGTAGACGACCTCTTCCTCCAGGGCGAAGGCGCTGAAGCCCGGAGCTTCCGTCAGGTAGCCGGCCACATCGGTGCCAGTGGCGTCGGCCATGTGGTTGAGGACCGGGGGTATTCCATCGGCGGCCATCGATTCGACGAGCCGGCCCGCCTGCTCTTCGGTCTGCGACATCGCGAAGTCAAAGTTGAAGTCGCTGTCAGCCGCCGATACCCACGAGAAGTCCCAGCCCATCCGTTCTCTGTACGCCTGCAGCCGGGCGAGTGGCGCCCGTGACACGTACACCATGGTCACGTCCCGGGCGTTGAGATGAGAGACGACCCCGTTGACGCTGTCGGCGCTCGAGCTGCAGACCGGGCAACCAGCCTCGTAGCGCGGACCGAACATGAAGTGGTACATCAGCAGCTGGGAGCGGCCGCCGAACAGATCCCGCAGGGTCTTCACTCCCTCGGTGGTGTCGAAACGGTACTCCTTCTCGACCGGCACCCAGGGGACCTCACGCCGGGCCCGCGCCAGGTCGTCGCTCCGCCGGGTCAGCTCCTTCTCCTGGATCAGCAACTCCTGGCGCGCAACCAGCCACTCGTCCTTTGTGCCCACCCGGTGATCAGTCATCCGCGGCCTCCCCGCGGAGCGTACCTCCGCACCAGCGCCGCCCGGAACGGCTCCGATCCGCTTCGCTGGCCGGTAGCGTGCTGGGCCGGATGGAGACGGTAGCGGGCCGGCCGGGCGAACTGAGCGAGCGCCTCCTCGATCTGGTCGATTGGCCGGAGCCCCAGCTGCGAGCAGTTGCCACGACCTTGCTCATCAAGGCCATCGACATTCCTGGGGAGGAGATGACCCTTATGGAATCAATGGTCGCTTCCGATCCTGCTGCCGTGATGATCGACCCGGCTGCCGCCGACCGGGCCGGCGGATACCTTCGTGCCCGCCTCGCCGGCCGTCTGGGAGAGCTGGCTGCCGAGCACGGCGAATCCAACTTGACGCCGCGCCTTGCGGGACCATTTGACCGCTCAGATCGAGCGGTGGGCTACCCGAGCGGTCGACGATGCGGACAATCGGCGCCGGGCCGAGCGGTTCCTCGCTTGGGCCGACCGGCCTGGCCAGCTAGAGGCGGCCCAGCGCAGAGGCCTCTTCGTAGGGATGGACGCTGACGAGTTCAGGCGGTTGGCCGACACCCGGGTAAGGGGCCCGGTCACGGCGGAGACGGCGTTGGGAGTATGGGCTCAGGTCGACGAATGGCTGGCAGTGGCGCAGGATCGCGTGGGCGACCCCGTGCTGGCTTCTTGGGATCATGCCAAAGGGGATGCGTGAACTTCGTCATCCGACCTGGTTGCGGGGCGGGTCGGAGTGGAGACGCCGGAGCGCCGAGCGGTAGGGGCGGGCGGCGATCCCGGCGTCGGTGATTATGGCGGTCACGAACCGGGCTGGAGTGACATCGAAAGCCGGATTGGCAATCCCCACGCCCGATGGCACGACCCGGTAGTCGCCGATGGTCGCCACCTCGTCGGCGTCCCGCTGCTCGACAGGTATGTCGGCGCCCGAGCGGCAGGCAAGGTCGACGGTCGAGAGCGGAGCTGCCACGTAGAACGGGATGTGGTGGTGGCGAGCGAGAACGGCGAGCGAGTAGGTGCCGATCTTGTTGGCGACGTCCCCATTGGCGGCGATCCGGTCGGCGCCGACAACGACGCAGTCCACTTCGCCACGCGCCATGACCGATCCGGCCGCTCCGTCGACCAAGACGGTGGCTCGTATGCCCAGCCGGCTCAGCTCCCAGGCGGTGAGGCGGCTGCCCTGCATGACCGGCCGGGTCTCGTCAACCCACACTTTCGGGTCCTTGCCTGCTTCATGAGCCGACCTGATGATCCCCAGAGCGGTTCCGTACTCGGCACACGCGAGGGAACCGGCGTTGCAATGGGTCAGTACTCGGCACCCGGAAGGGAGCAGGTCGGCCCCGATCCGGCCCAAACTTCGATTGCGCTCCGAGTCTTCGGCCGCGAGGGCGATCGCCTCTCCCACGGGATCGTCTGCAGCCAGGGCCCGCTGCACCCCCCATCTCAGGTTCACCGCCGTCGGACGGGTGGCGATCAAGCGGGCCGCCGCCTGCTCCGGGTTCTCGCCCCGATGAGCCGCCAGCGCTACGCCCATGGCCCCGGCCACCCCCAAAGCCGGCGCGCCCCTGATCGCCAGCCCGGTGATGGCGTCGCACAGCTCGTCGACGGTTGAGGCGTCCAGGAACACGAGGTCGGCCGGCAAACGCCGCTGGTCAATCAGGCGGACCTTCCCGTCCCGCCACTCGATGGTGGGCGGCAGCCGGGCTGGGCCAGATTCCGCCTGGTCGTCGAGGGGTGCGTCCACAGCTGGGCATTCTGCCCGCGAACGGCCGTGCGCCGCCGGGTCCGGTCAGTGGAGACGGCGGCCGCCCTGGGCCGAGCTGCTCAGATGACGCCGGAACCCCGGCGTCGGCGGTAGACCTCGATGTCGCCGAGTGAGATGCGCGTGACCGAACCATTGGTGCGGGCCGGGATCTCGCCCGCCTCGACCAGGCTGCTGACCCGGCCGGGACTAAGGCCCAGCATCTCGGCCGCCTCACCAAGTGTCACCTCATCCAGCGGCCCGATGCGACCGGGCCAGGTCACCATCTCAAAAACACTTCTGGGTCGCGCCTCTCCAGCTCCGCCTCGTGCTGGTTATATCGGCCGGCCTGTGGGCGACCTGAAGCAAAACGATTGGGCCAGCCGCGGCCGCCTTGCCCTGCAACCACCGAGGATGGGCAACCACGGAGGATGGGCAACCACGGAGGGCGGTCGCCGGCCCGGAACTGACAGTCGTCTCCGGCGCTGGATGTGGCCGGCCTCACGTATCATCTGGTCCATGGCCCTGTATGAGTACGTCTGCCGCGAGTGCGACACCTCCTTCGAGTTGCGGCGAGCCATGGCAGACGCCGATCTCAGGGTGGCCTGCCCCAGCGGCCATACCGACGTGCGACGGAAGCTGTCTGTATTCGCCTCGGTCGGCGCCGCCACGGGGGCCGGAGCCGGACCGGTCGGCGTTCCGGGCTCCGCCGGCGGTTGCTGCGGCGGGGCCTGCGGCTGCGCGCACTGACCCGCCGGAGTCCACGGTGGGTCGGCCTCCGGAGACTCTCGGCCAGTTTTCGTGACCTCGGCCCGAATTACCGATCTTTCATGGTGATTTGTGGCCTAAGGTGAGATTTCGCGCCGGGAGTCCGGCGGACTTAGGGCGATTCCGAGCGGGACAGGACCCCCTCACCCCCGGTGGAAGGGTTCCGGACGGGACCCGCTCACCCTGCTCTGATGGGCCTTAACCGATCCCTTCACGTGCTGCTGTTCAGGCTCGCGGGCAGAGTCCGGGAGAAGCGACTAGATTTCGACGTCAACGAAGACATTCGCACACTGTCGGTGGGCCGGGGACGTAGCCGGTACTCACCCGTTCGGGAGGAGCACGCAATGAAGCTCGACGACATGATTCTCGTGAGCATCGACGACCACATGATCGAGCCCCCCGACATGTACAAGAACCATGTCCCGGCCAAGTGGGCGGGTGAGATGCCGAAGGTCGTCCGTAACGATGTTGGAGTCGATGAGTGGGTATTCCAGGGTCAGAGGACCTCGACGCCATTCGGGATGGCGGCCACCGTCGGCTGGCCGCGGGAGGAGTGGGGCTTCAATCCCGGCGCGTACTCCGAGCTCCGGCCCGGCTGCTTCGACGTCCACCAACGGGTGCGGGACATGAATGCCAATGGCGTCCTGGCGTCGATGAACTTCCCGACCATGGCCGGCTTCAACGCTCGCACCTTCACCGAGTCGCACGACAAGGAGATCGCCCTGGTCATGCTCCAGGCCTACAACGACTGGGCCATCGACGAGTGGGCCGGGGCCTACCCCGGTCGGTTCATCCCGCTGGGTATCGTCCCGATGTGGGACGTGGACCTGGCGGTCGAGGAGGTCAACCGCCTGGCCAAGACGGGCTGCCGTTCGATCAGCTTCCTCGAGACTCCCCACGTCCAGGGCTTCCCGAGCTTCCTCTCCGGCTACTGGGACCCGATGCTGAAGGCCATAGTGGACTCGAACATGGTGCTGTCGCTTCATATCGGAGCCGGATTCGACGTCATCCAGAAGGCACCGGAGGCCCCCATCGACCACCTCATCGTGCTGGCCTGCCAGATCAGCGCCATCACCGCTCAGGACCTGTTGTTCGGCCCTACCCTGCGGCGGTTCCCGAGTCTGAAGGTCGCCCTGTCCGAGGGGGGAATCGGCTGGATCCCCTTCTACTTCGATCGGATCGACCGGCACTACCAGAACCAGGCCTGGCTCCATCACGAAGATGATTTCGGTGGCCGGCTGCCGTCCGAGGTCTTCCGCGATCACATCCTCGCTTGCTACATCACCGACCCTTCGGGGCTGCTCCTTCGGGACCGGATCGGTACCGACATCATCGCCTGGGAATGTGACTACCCCCACACGGATACCACCTGGCCGGAATCGCCGGAGTTCGCCTGGAAGGAGTTCGAGGAGGCGGGCTGCACCGAAGAGGAGATTCACGCCATCACCTGGCAGAACGCCTGTCGGTTCTTCGACTGGGATCCCTTCAAGCACACTCCAAAGGAGCAGACCACCGTCGCTGCTCTCCGCTCCCTCGCCAAGGACGTCGATGTCACCCGCATGCCGAAAGCGGAGTGGCGCAAGCGCAATGAAGCCGCCGGAATCGGTGTGTTCTGATTCGCCGAGTCCTTCTCCCATTGTCCGTGTAATCGGCCCGAGAGTTCAGATGTAGAAAAATGGAGGGCCCATCCCGAGGGAGCCGGCTCCACAAACAGGAGGGATCGCAGTGAGCGACACCGAGTACATCCAGGTCACACATCGAGAGCTCCCGTATTCGACCTTCGACGCCGACAACCACATGTACGAGAACCGTGACGCGCTCACGAAGTTCCTGCCCCGTGAGTACGAGGGTGTCATCAAGTACGTGGACATCAACGGGCGGACCAAGCTGGCGATCCGCGATCGAATCACGGATTACATCCCGAACCCGACCTTCGTGAAGGTGGCGGCGCCGGGTGGGGCGGGCATGGACATCACCAAGGGCGGCAGTGGGTTCGGTTCGAGAGCGGTCGGCTTGCACCGCCAGAAGATGGTGGTGATGCCTGGTATCGACGCCTTCTTCGATCCCGAGCCCCGCTTTGAGTTGATGAAGGAGATGGGGATCGACCGCACCCTGCTGTGGCCCACGCTGGCCAGCGCCCTCGAGGAGCGGGTCGCCGATGACCCGGACGTAGTGGTTACCGTTATCCATGCATTGAACGAATGGATGCACGAACACTGGAGCTACGTCTACTCCGATGCCTTGTACTCCACGCCGATCATCAGCCTGGCCGCCGGCACCGACCGAGCCTTGGAGGAGCTGGAGTTTGTGCATGAGCGGGGGGCCAGGATCTTCCTTATCCGGGTGGCGCCGGTACCGACCTGGAAGGGTCGCAAATCCTTCGCCTTGCCGGAGTTCGATCCCTTCTGGGCCCGGGTACAGGAGCTCGACATCGTCGTTGGGATGCACTCGGGCGACCCCGGCTACCACCGTTACCTCAACGAGTGGGAGGGGATCGGCGACGCGGAGATGAGCATCGCCAAGGGGGCCAGGCAGGCCAACCCGGCGTTCGTGGCCCTGTCCTCGGAGAAGGACAGCCTGGTCGATGCCATGGCTTCAATCATCGGCCATGGCCTCGCCGCCCGCTTCCCGCGCCTCAAGTTCATGCCCGTGGAGTTCTCCAGCCGCTGGATCCGGCCGTTCTACAAGAAGCTCCAGCGCATCTACGAATCGGCCCCCGTGCTCTTCGACGAGGACCCGGTGGAGGTGTTCCACCGCAACGTGTGGGTGCACGCCTTCCACGAGCCGGACCCCAAGGGGCTCATCGACCTGGGCATCCCAATCGATCACGTGATGTTCGGCTCGGACTTCCCCCACCCCGAGGGGATGGCGGACCCGCTGGCCTACTCCGAGGTGGTCAAGGACCTGCCGCTGGATCAGCAGGCCATGATCATGGGCGGCTCCCTCGAGAAGGCGATGAGAGTCGGGAAGTACGCCACCTAGAGCCGATTGCGCGGGCCGGCCAGCTCGCTCATCTCCCCATCCGATCCATCACGACGGCGCAGGCGAGGCCGTCCTCGAACGTCGGCGACCCCGGTTCGACGACGCCGCTGCGGACCGCATCGCAGACGATTGAAGCCCAGCGCTCCATCGAGTAGACGAGAGGGGTCTTCCCCTGAAGGTCGACCTCGTAGACGTTGGTCTCGCCACCGGCCGTGGTCCGCACCACCCCCTGATCGACGATTTCCAGCATCCCGGTGGCGCCGAAGACGGCCGTTCTCTCGGGCGTGCTCACAGACGATTCGAGGGCGCAGTCGATCACCCCGGTGACACCGCTCTCCGTCCGGAGCACCGCCGTGAACCCGTCCTCGGCGTCGCATATATGTTGCTGACCCTCGGCATCCGCTCTCTCGGCAACAGGGGTCCGCATCACTGCGGCTGCCTCTCCGATCTCCCCGAACATCCAGCGACAGGCGTCGATGAGGTGAGAACCCTGACCCCCCAACCAACCCCCACCAAGTGCCCTGCTGCTCAGCCAACCGTACGGCCGGGGCTGGGGCAGGGCGATGAATCTCGAGTATTGGAAGTGGTTCGGGTTCCCGACTACCCCTTCCCGAAGGAGAGCACGGAGTCGCTCCCGGGCCGGATCGAACCGGCGCTCGAAGTTCAGAAGGTTGACAATGCCGGCCGCCCTGGCCATTTCGAGCATGGCCGCCGAGTCCTCCGCATTCCTACCGAACGGCTTGTCGCACAACACGGCGTGACCGGCGTCGATGGCTCTGCGGACGTGCTCGACGTGCAGGAACGGCGGCGAATGTATGGAGATCAGGTCGACATCAGCCCGGGCGCACAACCGAGATACCGCCTCGTCATCGCGCGGCGTGACGACATCGACCACTTCGCAGTCCTTCGCGGCCGCGAAAGCCGGCGCCACATTCGTAGCACCGAACCCGGTGCCGACGACACCCACTCGTACGACCTCTGCCACGCCCGTCCTCCCTCTCGCCCAACCGATCGTGCTCTCAGGCCGGTAGGTCGGTCGTGCAGCCGACCATCCTGGAGGCGTACCGTAGTTCCTCGATGGGCTTCTACACCGACCAGTTCCTGCCGCGCTTCACGGACTTCGCCCTCGGGAAGCCGATGGAGACGACCAGAGCGGGGGTCGTGGCCGGCCTGAGCGGGGATGTCCTCGAGCTCGGATTCGGGTCCGGGCGCAACCTCCCCCACGCACCCGAAGCGGTTCGCCGCTACCTTGCCGTCGAGCCCACGCTGGTCTGTCGAAAGCTGGCTGCCCAACGTGTGGCCGAAGCCCCCTTTCCGGTGGAGTGGATAGGACTGGACGGCCAGGACATCCCGCTCGAGGGCGAGTCCGTCGATCACGTGGTGGCGACGTGGACGTTGTGCACCATCCCCGACGTGGAGCGGGCGCTGCAGGAAACCCGGCGGGTCCTTCGGCCGGGCGGCACCCTTCACTTCGTAGAGCACGGCCGGTCGCCCACGCCGCAGGTGGCCAAATGGCAGGACCGGATCACACCGCTCTGGGGCAAGCTCTTCGGCGGTTGCCATCTGAACCGTCCTCCGGACAGGCTGATCGAGGAAGCCGGGCTTACCCTCAACAGCGTCAAGACCTTCAACATGGGCGGTCCCGAAATGATCGGCTTCGCCTATCAGGGAACGGCCTCCAAGCCGTCGTGAAGGCGGAGCCGCCCCGTACTTACGCCGGCGTAAAGCTCACCGGCATTCGGTGATAGCCGGCTATGAAAGTCGAGGAGAGCCGTTCCGGTTCACCGTCCGGCGCCAGGTCCGGCAGGCGAGTCAGGACCTCGTTCAGCAAGCATGCAATCTCGATGCGGGCGACATGTAAGCCCAGGCAGAGATGGGCGCCTCCACCCCCGAAGGCCAGATGGGGATTTGGGTCCCTGCCCACATCGAACTTATCCGGGTCGGTGAACACGGCGCCGTCGCGGTTGCCTGAACCGTAGAACATCACCACCTTGTCACCGATCAGGATGTCCTGATCCCCTATCACGGTGTTAGCCGTCGCTGTCCGGCGGAAATGCACGACCGGGGAGGTGTAGCGAAGCATCTCCTCAACCGCGATCGGGAGCAGCACCGGCAGGTTGTCCTGCAAGCGGGCCCGCTGGTCCGGGTGCTCGAACAGCAGGTGCACGCCGGCGGTCACCAGGTTGCGCGTGGTGTCCCCGCCGGCGTTGATCAACAGCAAGAAGAACCATTGAAACTCGGCGTCGGTGAGTCGCTCGCCGTCGACCTCTCCCGCCACCAAGGCCGACGCGATGTCTTCGCCCGGACGCGTTCGCTTGTCACGGGCGACGCCGTCGGCATAGTCGAGCATCTCCACCAGTGCGGCCGTCCGTTGCTCGGGCGACACGGCCGCCGTATCGGTCGTGTGCATGAGCTCGGTCAACTCGTACAAGCGCTCGCCGTCCGACCGGGGGATCCCCATCAGGTCGGCGATCAGCCCCGAGGGCAGGCGGCCGGCGACGTCAGTCACCAGATCGCAGGACCCAAGCGGGGCCACTTCTCCCACGATCTCGCGGGCCAGGTACACGATCCTCTCCCGCATCCGCTCCGCCTGCCTCGGGGTGAACCCTCGACTGACCAGGCGGCGGAATCGCTCATGCTGCGGGGGGTCCATGGACAGCATCATCTGACGTTGACCGGCCAAGGACATCTCGTCCGGTTCCTCCACCATTACCCCCCGTGCGTAGGAGCTGAAGAGCTGGGGTTGGCGGCTGATCGTACGAATGTCCTCGTAGCGGGTGACAGCCCAGAAGTCGGGGCCGGCCGGGTCGGGATGCCGGTACACCGGGGCGTGCTCTCTGAGCCAGGCGTACTGATCCCAGGGATGGCCATTGGCAAAGGCCTCAGACGAGATCAGATCGATCACGGGTTGCACGTCCCGAACGTAGTCCCCACGGGAGCCTTGGTGGGCGGCCAGGGCACCCTTGCCTCACCCGCCAAGAGGAGACCCGGAAGCCCTGGCCACTCCACCCGGCGAGGATAACGCCGAAGCACGACCAGTGGCCCGGGCTGTGATATCCCTGAGAGAGCACCTTTCGATCGTGGTCGTTTCGTTCTGGCCCGTGCCTCACGTGTCGATTCCTTTCGGTGAAGAGCGTGTTTCTCGCCCGTTAATGAGGCCTCGGCCCGATAGCGATCCACCCCGCGGCCGTCATACTGACATGAACGGCCAAACTCTGAGCCGTCAGAGCAGGGAGCACGCAGCATGACCGTGACCACTTTGACCCCCGTTGTCACTCCCGACGCCACAGTCGACTACTTCGACAAACTCGAGGTTCGGGACATCGAAGACCTGCGCACGCCACATGAATGCCGCTGCTTGCTGGCCGCATTCGGGAAGTGCCCAACCCAATCCGGGTACTTGCCAGGCCCACGGTAACCCTTCCTTCCGCGCGGCGCGACGGTGGCCGGCATGGACAAGCTTTTCGCGGGGAGGTGGCGGTAGTGTGCGACAAGAACCCGCCATCGCCACCGAACGGACCCGACCGGGAGTAAACAGGGGGTTAACTGTTTTAAAGGAGGGGCATTTGCTGTACCAACTGTACGAAGCTCAGCAGGCCGCCCTTTCCCCGTTGCGCTTGTCCGCCGGCCTGACGGCGGCTGCCATCGACTGGTTGCCGGAGCGCTGGTCCGGCAATCGGTTGGTTCGCCTGCAGTCGGCTTGGTGCCAGATGATCATGCACACCCGCATCACGCACACGCGGCCGAGTTTCGGTATCGACAAGGTGACGACAGGGGCCGGGCCTGTAGCCATATTCGAGGAGCCGGTTCTGTCCACCCCCTTTGCTCGGCTGATCCGTTTCTCGAAGCAGACCCCTGGAGAGGAGCCAAGGGTTCTGATCGTCGCTCCCTTGTCGGGTCATTTCTCGACTCTCATGCGCGAGACGGTGCGGACGATGCTCGCCGACCACGAGGTCTACCTGGCTGAATGGATCAACGCTCGGGAGGTGCCGTTGGAGGCGGGGCCCTTCGGTCTCGATGACTACATCGGCCACGTGGTCGATTTCCTCGAGGCCATGGGACCGGGTACGCACGTCATGGCGGTGTGCCAGCCGGGTCCGGCCGCGCTGGCTGCAACCGCCATCCTGGCTGCCCGGGGTAGCACATGCCAGCCCCGGAGCCTCACTTTGATGGCGAGCCCGATCGACACGTCGGTGAGCCCGACGGCCGTCAACCAGCTGGCCATGGACCGGCCGCTGTCGTGGTTCGCCGATCACGTAGTCATGCCGGTCCCCCCGGGGCACCCTGGCTGCGGCCGGCTCGTATACCCCGGCTTTTTGCAGCTGGCCGGCTTCCTGAGCATGAACATCGAACGTCACCTGGACCGCCACACCGACCTGTACTGGAATCTGGTGAGGGGCGAACGGGAGGAAGCTCGCGCCATTCGGGAGTTCTACGACGAGTATTTCGCCGTCCTCGACATGGACGCCGGCTACTACCTCGACACCGTCGACCGGGTCTTCCAACGCAACCTGCTGGCCCAGGGGAGGTTCAGCTGGAGAGGCCGGCCTCTCGACCCCGGTGCTATCAGGGTCACGGCCCTCATGACGGTAGAGGGCGAGCGGGACGACATCTGCGGCATGGGGCAGACCCTGGCCGCCCACGACCTGATGACATCAGTGACGCCGCGAAACAAGCGTCATCACCTTCAAGTGGGAGTAGGCCACTACGGGGTATTCAGCGGGCGACGGTGGCAGCAAGAGACCTACCCGAGGGTCCGGGAGTTCATCCTCGCCAGTGCCTGAACACTGGCCGCAGACATCAGAACTCGCCTTCGAGCTCCATCAAGGTGTCCGGTTCCGCCATCGCCTTCCGGATCCATTCCCGGACCTCAGCCCAGCCGAGTGCCGTGTCCCGGTACCGCCGGCCGGGGCTGTCCAGCCGCACCCCGTAGGTGCGGAACCGGGTGCACTCGGGGGCGTACATGGCATCGGCCATGGTCGGTCGGAGGCCGAACAGCCAGGGCCCTCCATATGCTTGAAGGCATCCCCGCCAGATCTCGGTCACCCGTTCGATGTCAGGTTCGACGCCGGACCAGAGCTTGAAGTCGGGGTGCAGGCGCTTGAGGTTCATGGGCATCGCCGAGCGCATGTTGTGGAAGCCGCTGTGCAGCTCGGCGCTAACGGACCGGCAATGGGCCCGAGCGGGGCCGTCTTCGGGGAGGAGGCCGCAGCCCGGCACTGTCTCGTTCAGGAACTCGGCTATCGCCAGCGTGTCCCATACCTTGACGTCCCCGATCTCGAGCGAGGGCACCAGGAAGGACGGAGAAAGCTGGAGCAGCTCGGCACGCGTCGACGCATCGTCGGCGCTGACGATGCGTTCCTCGAACTCCAGGGAGGACAGGCGGCAGAGGAGCCAGCATCGCATCGACCAGGCTCCATAGTTGCGGCTGTTGATTGTGAGGACGGCCTTCGGCATCGAAACTCTCCTCGGCTCGACCGTTCGTACTAGATGGTGCCACGGTGACGTGGCTATGCCATGACAGGCGTGTGAACGGCTCGTTACGGTTCTGCCCGGCCCGAGCCGGCTGTCCTCGGGGCTGATAGAGTCGTACCCGGCGGGGATCAGAGAGGATCGAGGTGGTGGTACACGTCGAGGACGCTTCTCCAAACTTAGATTTGATCCAGGGTGAGATCCCCTTCGTAGGGATGAGCCCCCGGCACTTGATCAGCGCCGCGGGCCGGTGGGCCGGAGCGGCTTCCCGCCACCCTCTTGTGGCCGCGTCGGAAGTCCTGAAGTGGGCGTCGGAGGAGGCCAAGGTCCTCGCGGGTACGTCTGCGGTGCAGCCCGACCCCAAGGATCGCCGGTTCTCGGATCCGTGGTGGGACAATCCCCTGTGGAAACGATTGGCCCAGATCTATCTGGCCACCGATCAGGCGCTGCAGGGGTCTGTCGACAAGTTCGGTTTGGAGCAGAAGAGCGCGTCACGGGCCCACTTCGTACTGGACCAGGTCACAGCCGCCACCTCTCCGACCAACAGCTTGCTCGGCAACCCGGCCGCCCTGAAGCAGGCTTTCGGCACCAGGGGGCGATCGCTACTGAATGGGAGCCGGAACTTCGCCCATGACGTCCGCCACAACGGGGGTATGCCTTCCCAGGTCGACACGCGTCCCTTCCGGGTCGGTGAGACCGTCGCCGTCAGCCGGGGCGAGGTGATCCACCGCAGTCCGCTGTTCGAACTGATCCAATACGAACCGACGACCCCCAGGGTGGCTACCCGGCCCACGGTGGTCGTTCCCCCGCAGATCAACCGGTTCTATTTCCTGGACCTGGCGCCGGGTCGCAGCTTCGTGCAGTATGCGCTGAGCCGCGGGATCCAGGTGTTCCTCATCTCATGGCGTAATCCGACGCCTGAACACCGGGATTGGGACATCGACCGGTACGCCAGTGCCTGCATCGAGGCCTTCGAAGTGGCCACCGACCTCGCAGGGGCCGACTCTGTCAACGTATGCGGCTTCTGTTCGGGGGGCATGACCGAGCTGGCGACGCTGTCGCATCTGGCCGCCACCGGGCGCGACCTCGTCCACGGAGCCACTCTGGCGGTGACGCTGGTCGACACAGGGGTGTCCAGCAGCCTCGAGACCTTCTCGACCGAGCGGACGGTCAAAGCGGCGGTGGCCCGGTCGCGCCGCAAGGGGGTGCTGGATGGGCGGCAGCTGTCCCGAACCTTCGCCTGGATCAGACCCAACGATCTGGTGTGGAACTACTGGGTCTCGAACTATCTCATGGGTCGGACTCCTCCACCCTTCGATGTCCTGGCCTGGAACGCCGACTCCACCAACCTCACTGCCGCCCTGCACGCTGACTTCATGCGCATCTGGGCCGAGAACTCGTTCCTTCGGTCGGGTTCCTTCGAGGTGCTCGAAACGCCGCTCGATCTGGCTCGGGTCAAGCAGGACACCTATGTGGTGGGGGCCCGAACAGACCACCTGGTGCCGTGGCAGTCCGCCTATGCCGCGACGCAGGTTCTCGGTGGCGACGTCCGTTTCGTGCTGTCCAACAGCGGCCACATTCAGGCTCTTGTCAACCCACCTGAGAATCCCAAGGCGACGTTCTACGTCTGCGACTCCAACCCGGCGGACCCGGCCGAGTGGCTGGCCGGCGCCCACCTCGAGCAGTCCAGCTGGTGGGTGGACTGGGCGGACTGGACTCTGCCCCGTTCAGGCGAGGAGCGGAACCGGCCCCGAAAGCTCGGTAGCACTCGGCACCCGAGGATCGTGGCGGCGCCGGGAGAATATGTCCGGCACTGAAACCCGGCGCGGGGACGACTGGTACGGCGCACGTGGCCCGGGCCAGGGCTAGGACTTAACGTTCGATGACCACTTTCCCGGCTCACTACACGATCATCTCCGCCGACACCCACGCCGGCGGCAGCCACGCTCACTATCGCGAGTACCTCGAGAGCAGGTACCTGGAGGACTTCGACGCCTGGAGAGGCCGCTACCGCAACCCCTTCAAGGACCTCGGCGACGACCGCCGGTTGCGCAACTGGGACAACGAGATGCGCAGCGGCGCCCAGCTGCGCGATGGCGTGGTGGGCGAGGTGATGTTCCCCAACACGGTTCCCCCCTTCTTTCCCAGCTTTGTCCTGGCCGCCCCGCCCCCCAAGCCCGGCGACTACGAGCACCGACTGGCGGGCATCCGTGCCCACAACCGCTGGCTGGTCGATTTCTGCGCTGACTTTCCCGACCAGCGCGCAGGGATCGGGCAGGTCTTCACAAATAACCTGGAAGATGCCCTCGAGGATGCCCGGTGGATCGCCGACCACGGCCTGCGCGGTGGGCTGTTGATCCCGAATGTCCCACCAGACGCGGTCTGGATCGAACATCAGCTGTACGACCCCTACTGGGAGCCACTTTGGGCCCTCTGTGAGGAGGCCGGCATCGTAGTGAACAGCCACGGTGGGACGGGCGTGCCGGACTTCGGCAACGTTCCCGCGGCCGGGCTGCTGTTCATGGGCGAGTTCCAGTTCTACTCTGAGCGGCCATTTCTCCATCTCCTCCTGTCCGGCGTGTTCGAGCGCCACCCACGGCTCAAGTTCGTGATGACCGAGATGGGGGCGTATTGGCTACCGGATCTGTTGGCCCGCCTGGATCGGACCATCATCCGGATCCGGGAGTCCCGGGCCGTCGGAGAGCTTCGGTACGGCGAGGAATCGATCCTTCCAATGACCGCAACCGAGTACTTCCACCGTAACTGTTGGGTGGGCATATCCCAACCGAAACTTCCCGATGTCGGGGCCATCACAGCCCTGGGCATCGATCGGTTCATGTGGGGCTCGGATTATCCCCATGACGAGGGAACGGCCCCCTACACCCGCGAGCATTTGCGCCAGCTGTTCCACGCCTGGCCTGAAGGGGACATGAGGCGGCTCCTGGGCGGTACGGCAAGCGACGTATACAGCTATGACCTTCGGGCTCTCCAGCCGCTGGCCGACCAGTGGGGACCGACGGTGGAGGAGATCAAGGTCCCACTCACAGAACTGCCCGAACACCCGAACGAGGCACTGGTGCGCGGTCTGGTCGGCTAAATCGTCGGGTTCGCCCGGGTGGCTCTGCCGATGAGCGATCAGTCGAAGATGATGACGCCGCGGATGTTGCGCCCCTCTCGCATGTCCTCATAGCCCTGATTGACGTCCTCGAGGGCATAGGTGCGGGTTATCAACTCGTCCAGCTTCAACTTCCCCGCCCGGTACATGGCCAGGAGGTTGGGGATGTCGAAGCGGGGGTTTCCGGATCCGAAGATGGTGCCCTTGACCTCCTTGTTCAGCATGGCCAGCTGCATCAGGTTTATGGACGCCTGGGCCTGCATCATCGGGGCCACGCCGGTCACGACGCAGGTTCCGCCCTTGCCGGTCAGGGTCATCGCCTCTTCCATGAGGTCCCCGTACATGACTCCCGGAACCATGATCACCCGATCAGCCATCTGGCCCCACGTCATCTCCCGCACGAGATCTATGGCCTCGGTCATACTGGCGCAGGTGTGGGTGGCGCCGAACTGAAGGGCCGCCTCCCGCTTGAACCCCACCGGCTCTACCGCGACCACCACCCTGGCCCCCGCCATGGCCGCTCCCTGCACGGCGTTCATGCCGACCCCTCCGCACCCCACCACTACCACGACGTCGCCGGCGACGGTTCCGGCCCGGTGCACGGCGGAGCCCCATCCGGTGGCGACGCCACACGAGACCAGAGCCACGACAGGCGCCGGGAGATCAGCGTCTACCTTGATCACGGACTGCTCCGATAACAGGGTGTGGCGGGCGAAGGTGCCGGTCTTGGAGTAGAGGTTGAGCGGCTCGCCGCGGCAGAAGTGCCGTACCACACCGTCGCTCATCTGACCCGGCTGCATCAGCTGCGCGCCCTGCTGGCACAGGTTCTGGCGACCCGTGACACAGAAGCGGCACCGGCCGCAGGAAGGCATGAACGACGCCGCCACCTGGTCGCCGGGCGCCAGGTCCCGGACGCCTGGACCGATTTCGACGCACCACCCCGGCGCCCTCGTGTCCGCCGATCATCGGGAAGGGGCTGGGCAGGCCGGCCTGAACCCGCAGCTCCTCCGGGAGGACGAAGTCGCCGGTGACGAAATGCTCCTCGGAGTGGCACAGTCCCGCTGCCTTCCACTCGACGAGGACCTCGCCGGTCGAAGGTGGGGAGATCTCGATCTCTTCGATTGACCACTTCTCGCCGATACCCCACAAGACTGCGGCGGTGCTTTTCATCGGGTCTCCAATCCAGAAGAGGCGTCTGCCGAACTCGAATCTATAGCCTGAGACGTTCTCGACGCTGTGGGGGATCCGGCATCTAACGAGCACTACAGTCGCACCCGTCAGGAGCGCTCGGCTCACCCGAACCAAGGCCAGGGGGCCTCAACCATGGCGATTCGCGATATTGGCCCTCTTCTCGGGGCTGACGAGATGCTGAGCCACCAGATAGTCGACACCTTTGCCACCGTGTCTGAGTCCGACCACTCATGGACGGAGAAGATCTGGGTCTCGATCGCTCGGACCGACGGTTCGGTGCAACTCGACCTCGGGCTGGGGAAATACCACAACCGGGGGGTGATTGATGGCTTCGGTGGCGTATCGCGTGGTCGGGAGCAGTGGACGGTGCGTGGCAGCAGGGAGTTGAGGCCGACGCCTGAGGAGACGTCAATCGGACCGATCGTCTACGAGGTGGTAGAGCCCTTGGGGGCGATCCGGGTACGGCTGGAGCCGAATGATGTGCAGCCGATCTCATTCGACGTCCTGCTAAGGGGGGTCACGTCGCCATTCTTCGAAGAACGCAACCTGGTGCGCAACCGGCGCACCAACCGGGTGGATGTGAATGTGATCCGGTACCACCAGGGAGGCTGGGCGAGCGGCACGATACATGTCGACGGGGAGACCCACGAACTCGAAGGCGAGACTGCCTTTGGTTTTCGTGACCACTCCTGGGGCGTCCGCCAGGGGGTCGGGGTCCCACCTGGTGACCTCATCGGCGCCACGGCGGCTATCGACCGTGGAGCCGGCGCACCCAGAGGAATCATGAAGTGGACCCCGTCGTTCTTCCGGCGTCCTGACGGCTCCTACTACGAGACGGCGGTCTTCGTCACCGGTGGCGGCTGGGACTACACGTCGGCGTACATCAACGACGGTGATGGCACGCAAGTGGCCGTGCGTTCGGCCCGGCCGAACATGCGGTACGACCCTGCGACCCGCTTCGTCCGTCGCGGAGAACTGGTCCTGACTTTGGCAACGGGGGAGGAACGAGTCATCGAGGTCGAGGCGCTCGGAGAATCCGGGTTCTTCCTGAAGACGGCCGGATACGGGTCGTGGAACGGCCACATCCACGGCTCCTGGATGGGCAGCATGTACCTCGACGGAGAGTACATCCCGGACTGCTGGGCGCCCGAGCAACTCAGCCGGTTGGGTCAGTTTCGAGACACACCGATCCGCGTCCGTGAGGGCGACGCCGAAGGCTACGGAATAATGGAGAGCATCGTGACGGGCGAGTGGCCGGAGCTGGGGCTGGGGGCGGAGTCGGACCGTAACGTGTCTCACTCCTAACGACCACTCCAATCCCGATATCGACATCGACTGCGATAGTTGGAATCGGCTACAATCACGCCCATGGCAATAGCCACGGGGGACAAGTCGCCCGGGCAGAACACCATCAACGTGCTCGATCCCGAATTTTACGTGGATCCCTGGAACGCGTACGCCTGGCTGCGCGAGAAGGCCCCGGTGTTCTGGGACCCGGTTCAGAGGTTATGGGCGATATCGCGCTACGACGACGTCGTGGCTATCGAGCGCGACGGGGCGTTGTACTCGTCGTTCTATGGATCGCGACCGCACATCGACCTCACGGGTGACGAGTCGATGATCAACCTTGACGACCCGGCTCATCAGCAACAGCGCAACCTGGTGGCCCGTCGGTTCACGCCTCGCGGTGTACGAAACCACGAAGAACGCGTCCGCCTGACCGTAACCGGGATCCTCGACCCGGTGACCCCGCTGGGCGAGTGTGAGGCGATCGAGGCCATCGCTTCTCGCCTGCCGGCGATGATGATCGGCGAGCTGCTCGGATATCCACCGGACATGTGGGAGAGAGTGCGCCATTGGTCCGAGCAGGTGATGTTGCTGGCCGGGCAGTCGTCACCGGAAGGGCCTCCTCACGTAACGCATCCCGACATCCCACCCGTGATCGAAAACTGGGTGGAGGCGACCCTCCCGCTCATCCGGCAACGCGAAGTGGAGCCTCGCGATGACCTGATCTCGCTGTGGGTTCACACTGAGGGCTGGGATACCAAGCGGGTGCTGGACGAAACGATCCTCGTGCTGGATGGTGGAGCCGAGACGACCCGCACGGTCATCGGTTCAATGATCCGAGAACTGGCTCTGCAGCCGGCGCAGCGGCAGCTGCTTCTGGACCAGCCCGAGCTGCTGTCCTCCACGGCAGTAGAGGAGTTCATCCGCTGGGTCACCCCGGTGCTCAATATGCGCCGAACCGCGACACGTGACCACGAGCTACACGGGGTGCAGATACGCGCCGGCGACCAGCTGCTTCTTCTGTATCCGTCCGCCAATCGTGATCCCCGGGCTTTCGACGATCCCGAGATTCTCGATGTGACGCGGGCTCACAACCGACACGTGGCGTTCGGGTTCGGCACCCATTTCTGTCTTGGCGCGCACCTGGCCCGTTTAGAGATTCGGGTTATGTTCGAGGAGTTGCTCAGACGGATACCGGACTGGGACCTCATCGACGCGGCCGAGCCCAGGATCATGCCGGCGACCTTTGCCCGGGCCTTCGATCGCATCCGCATCCGGTTCACTCCCAGCTGATGCAGATCGAGCAACGGCTGGAATCCTGGTTCGCCAGCCAGCTACCCGGGGCGGGCCAGGTACGGATGGAGGGACTGAGTCGAGTGCAGTTCGGCCATTCGGCCGAGACCCTCCAGGTGGCCCTCGGGTGGCGGGATGGCGACGAGGATCGCAGGCGGGACGTGGTGCTACGGGTCCGCCCACAGGAGCCCGGCCTGCTCGAGCCGTATGACCTGAAGCGCCAGTTCGACATTCTCACGGCTCTGGCCCCAACCTCGGTCCGAGCTCCACGAGCTCTGTGGTTCGAGCCGACCGGCGCGGTGCTGGGCCGAGAGTTCTACGTGATGGAGCGCATGGCCGGGACTGTCTACGAACGGGGAGTTCCCGACGAGCTCCGACGCAACCCGGCTCTGGTAAACCGGATGTGCGAGAGCCTCGTGGGGCAGATCGCGGCCATACATACCGTCGATCTAGAGGCGAGCGGCCTAAACCGAATTGGCGACGGTGTGAGGTACCTCGAGCAGGAGCTGGAGCACTGGTCGGGCGAGATGGTCCGCTGGCAGCAGGGCCCACTCCCGGCCCTGGAGCGGCTGGTCGCCGTCCTTCACGACCAGAAACCCCGGTCGGGCCCGAAACCGACTCTGGTGCACGGGGACTGCAAGCCGGGAAACTTCGCTTTCGACGAGGGGGAGGTGACGGCGGTGTTCGACTGGGAGATGGCGACCGTCGGCGATCCGCTTGCCGATATCGGATGGGCGGAACTCCTGTGGGATTCGCCCGGTTACGCCACTTCTGCCCCGGGCGCCCTTTCGGCGGATGAGTTCGTCGGTCGATGGGAGCAGCTCACCGGGATCAGGACCCAACGGCGGGAGTGGTACCGGGCCTTCCAAGCACTGAAGATGGCCGTGATCATGTTCGTCGGCGGGCAGCTCTTCGACGCCGGCCACAGCACCGATCTGCGGCTGGCCGAGATGGCGCACGCGGTGCACCCCATGACTCAACTCGGGCTGCAACAGCTCGCCGTTGAGGAGGCATTGGAGTCGGGTCCGGTGCTGCCCCGAAAAGAATGGGTTCGGGAGGTCGAACAGGCTGTCGACTCTTGAAAGGTCATCGCATCAGCTCGGCGGCGCGGAGCAAGACCTCCAAATGACCACCTGGCCATTGGGCCCCAGCTCTCAGTGGGTTAATGGCCAGTGCCTGAGCTCCCGCGTCGCTCCAGCGGGCCGCCCGGTCGCGGACCCGGTCGAGATCGTCCACCCGAACACGGACGTGACCTTCGAGCCCTATTTGGCCCGGGTCGCGACCCGCATCGGCCGCGGCAGCCTGGACCGCCTGCCACGCGGCCTCAAGTCCGAATCCGGGCTGTACCTGGGGCATCGGAAGCCAGCCGTCGGCGAGCCGCCCTACTCTCCGGACGGCCCGGGTGTCCGTACCGGAGCCGAGCCAAATGGGAACGCAGCGCCGCGGAAGTGGAGCGATCCCGGCTGCGTCGACGGTGTCGTGGATGCCGGCATGGTCGACGGTGGGCTCCCTCCAGAGCCTCCGCAGAAGGGCGATCTGCTCCTCCAGGCGGTTCGCCCGACCATGGAAGTCGATTCCGAGAGCGTCGTACTCGACGGCGTTCCAGCCGATACCCACTCCCAAGCGGAGACGGCCGGGGGCCAGAAGCTCAAGCGTTGCCACCTGCTTGCCGACCAGCGCGCTTTGGCGCTGAGGGAGAACGAGGATGTCGGTGACCAGTTCGAGGTTGCAAGCCCGGGCCAGGTAGGCGAACAGGACCAACGGTTCGAGGAAGGGATCCCGGTGATCGTATGGGCCATCCCAACCCGGCCGTACGCTGGAGTCGGCGCCCAGGACATGATCGAACACGAGCAGGTGGTCGTAGCCGGCGCCCTCCAGCCGCTGGGTGAAGGCCACGAGCTCATCCCCGTCGACCCGGGTGAACTCCGCCTGCGGGAAGACTGCTCCTAGCCGCATTACGGTTCCTTCCATTCCTTCTATCGATGAACCACCTGCCTCCATGAATAGCCCAGAATTACGGCGAGCCGCTGTCGTCGCGCCGAAACCTGTACCGGTTCCCCGATCCCGGGACTACGTCAAGCAGGGTTACTGGGACGATCGACGCCTGTGGGACGGCATAGAGGCAGCAGCTTCGGAGCGGCCCGACGACACGGCCCTGATCGACTCCGCCGCCACTTTGACCTGGGGGGAGTTGGCGTCGCGGGTGGCGTGGGGAGCCAGGAGGCTGGTCGAGAGCGGCGTTGGTCCGAGGACCGCAGTGATCCTCATCTCGGGCAATACGGTTGAGGGGGTCGTCGCCTACCACAGCCTGCTTCGGGTGGGAGCGACGGCGGTCCTGCTCGATCGGCGCTGCGGTGAGGCCGATTTGCGGCTGGCCCGCGCCTCGGTGTCCGCCCCGGTGATTCTCCTACCCGATACCGAGCGGCACCGGCTGGATGATGCGCTTGGTGAAACGCAAAGAGTACGGCTGGGAGATCTGGCTGTTGACGGCGGGCCCGGCGGGACCGGGCCAAAATGGGGCGAACCCGAGCGTGACCAGCCGGCGGTGGTGCTGTTCACATCGGGTACCACGAGCCGGCCCAAGGGTGTAATCCACTCGCTCAACACTCTCACCAGTGCGGCGCGCAACATGGCCGTCACCACGGGCGCCGTCGAGAGCTCGGTCATCTACCTGGTAAGTCCGATGACCAGCATCACGGGCGTGATGCAGATACACCTGTCCGCCGATTGCCACTCTACGCTCGTGCTCGACGATGACTTCGAACCGGAGAGGTCGCTTGACCGGATCAACCGGTGCGGTGCCACCATCCTGGGCGGGGCGCCTGTCATCGTCGAGCGGCTCATAGCCGTGGCCGATTCCCGGGGCGATCGGGAGGTGGCCCTCCGTACGCTGGCCCTCGGGGGGACCATGCTCCCGAGGGCTTTCCTCGAGCGGATCATGGAGCAGTACGGCATAGATGTGATCCGCGTTTATGGGTCGTCGGAGGCACCAAACGCTACTGGCCGGCTGCCCGGGGACGACGCCGCAGGACGGCTCGAGGACGACGGCGCTCTCATGCCAGGTACCGAGGTTCGGGTGGGCTCGGCAGCACATCCGCAGGAGGGGCTGCTGCGGGGACCCGGGGTCATGCTCGGGTACCTTCACGACGCTGACAACGACGAGGCTTACGAGGGCGAGTGGTTCCGGTCAGGAGACCTCGTCGAAGTAACCGGCGACCGCGTCACTGTCGTCGGGCGCTTGAAGGAGATCGTGAACCGCAACGGTTTCAAGATCTCGCTCAACGAGATCGATGCCGCCTTGGCCGGTTACCCCGGCCTGGAGGAGTGGGCCAGTTTCGGGCTCCCCGACCGCGAGACCGGCGAGCGCCTGGCGGTGGCGGTCGTTCCCGAGACCGGAGTGGACGTGACACTCGGTGACCTGCTGGACCACTTGCGGGCCGGCGGTCTCTCCACCCGGAAGCTACCAGAGGAGGTGGTCGTCTGGGACGAAGCTCTGCCTCGAACCGCCTCGGGGAAAGTGGTCCGTTCCCGACTGACCATGGACGCCCCGTCGAAGCGCTCGATGGCGGTAACCCGGCTGCGGACGAGCGGTCCGCCCGCGAGTTCCTATCCCCCGGAACAGGCCCCGTCCAGTCCCCTCAACAGGAGCAGATAATGGCGACCAGTGCAGATGACTACACCGCGATCGCGAACTTGCTGGCCCAGTATTGCCTGGCCCTGGACCACGATGAGGTGGACCGCTGCGTGGCCCTCTTCACCGAGGACGGCTCCTTCGAGGTGTACGGGCGGTCCTTCGACGGCCGGGACCGGATAAGAAAGATGATGCTTAGCGCCCCCGGCGGGCTGCACCTCGGCGGACCTCCCCTGGTGGAATTGGTCGACGGCGACCGGGCCCTGACCAAGCAGAACCTGCTCTTCATCGACCGAAGTGGTGGTGAGTTCCGGCGCACCCTTTACGCCGATGAGCTGCGGCGGACCTCAGAGGGTTGGCGGATCCGCAAGAGAAGATGCCAGTTCATCACAGCCGACGGGGTGAAAGATCGGCCGGACAACTAGGTTGTTGGGCCGATTCGCCAACCGAAGGCGGCACGGCAACCAGAAAGGGTTTCGTCAAGTGCATCAACCGATGAAGGGCGTCAAGATGGTCGAGGTCGCCCAGTTCACCTTCACGCCGGCGGCTGGCGCCGTCCTTGCCGACTGGGGGGCCGACGTCATCAAGGTCGAGCACGCCGTGATGGGCGACGCCCAGCGGGGACTGCGGATCGGGACCGGCGGCGTCGCGTCCGGGTCATTCCAGCCCCTGATGGAGCACCCCAACCGGGGCAAGCGCAGCATAGGTCTGGCCCTGGATCACCCGGACGGCCATGCCGTGCTGCTGGACCTGTGCAAGGACGCCGACGTCTTCCTGACCAACTTCCTGCCGGACGCCCGCCGCCGCCTGCGGATCGAGGTCGAGGACATCCGTAAGGCCAACCCGAACATCATCTACGTGCGGGGCAGCGGCCACGGCCAGCGGGGACCGGACGCCGAGAAGGGTGGATACGACGGATCGACCTTCTGGTGCCGCATGGGCAGTGCCTGGGCCACGACCCCTGCCGAGAGCCCCCGTGATCATCAACCAACCGGGGGGCGCCTACGGCGACTCCATGGGCGGGATGACGATCGCCGGCGGCATCGCCGCCGCCCTGTTCGCCCGCGAACGCACGGGTGAGACCTCAGTGGTGGACGTGTCGCTGATGAGCGTGGGGGCATGGGCCTTCGGGCTCACCCTCGGGAACGCCCTCGCTGACGGGGCAGGAGGATCCTCCGCCTCCCCTCGACTCGGCCCATGAACCTCGCCGTCAATCCCACCATCGGGACGTTCAAGACCTCGGACGGGCGCTGGATCAACTTCACGATGCTGCAGCCGGGCCGTTACTTCGCCGACGTCTGCCGCCACCTCGGCCTCGATCACCTCATCGACGACGAGCGGTTCGACACCGCGGAGAAACTCATGGCCAACGCTCTGAGCCGCCGGCCAGATACGTGGCGGAAGCCATCGCCGCCAAGCCGTTCTCATACTGGGTCGAGCACCTTCAGACGATGGAGGGTCAGTGGGCGCCCATCCAAAGCCCGCTGGAGATCGCCGCTGACCCTCAGATGGAAGCCAATGGTTACATCCTGCCTCTGGTCGACGCTGAAGGCAACGAGCGCCGGCTTGTCGCCAGCCCGGTTCAGTTCGACGAAAAGCCACCCGTCATCACCCGAGCTCCTCAGTTCGCCGAGCAGACCGACGACATTCTTCGCGAGCTAGGACGGACCGAGGACGAGATCATCAAGCTCAAGATCGACGGCGCGGTGACGTGACCCTCGATTTGTTGCCGTCCACGCGATTGGCTTTGCTACGGGCGGCAGCGCCGCCGAGGCCTATGGCGTTGGCCCAGAGCAGGCTGAGCTGGTCGACGGCCTCGCCGAAGTCGTACTCCCGGTAGCCCTGGGTCAGCCAGAGCTCGGCGAAGCGGCCCACCATGGATCCCAGGGCGTCGGCTGCAATGGCGGGGTTCACCCGCGGATCCGCCAACCCCTGCTCTTGCAGGCGGCGGACAGCTCGCTCCGACCGCTCCGCGAAGTGCTTCTGGGTCTCCATCCGAGCGGCGTTGACGTGCGGGTCGTACCGGGACACCTGTTCGATGATGCCCATGATCCGGGCCTCGTCTCGATAGCGCTCCAGGTAGCGGCGGTTGGCCTCGTGGATCCGGTCCTCCGGCGAGTCGCCGGCCGGTCCGGTATCGTCGCCGCCGGGCGGGGCGGTTAGCAGTTCTTCCTGGGCTTCTGCCACCTCCCGGAAGATCTGCTCCTTCGAGTCGAAGTAGTGGTAGAAGGCCCCGTAGGAGACCCGAGCCCGCTTGGCGATGTCCGATATGCGGGCGTCGAGGAAGCCATCCCGTTCGAACACCAGCTTGGCCGCCCTGACGAGCTTGGCGCGAGTCTGCTCGCCCTTGCGCGTACGCGGCGGACTGCCCTTGGCCCCACTGTCAGCCCTCTGACCCCTCGGCACCAACGCTTCCTTCCTCGCTAACCCTGCCGGCGAGCGACAGTCGACGCTACGCCCTACGGCTTGATTATGCCGCTTTCCCTCCGCTTCACCGGCGATCCTTACAGCACCGCCACCGTCCTCTCCAAGAGAAGTCCAGTCCGGGACGGCGGCTCCTGTGTACGTAGAATCTACCGCCGACACCGACCGAGGAGAGTCAGATGGCCGAACAGACGGCGTTGCCGCGCACGATCAATGTCCTCGACCCGCTCTTCTACGTCGATCCCTGGGAGAGCTATACCTGGCTCCGCGACGAAGCACCCGTCTATTGGGATCCGGTCCAGAAGCTGTGGGCCATCTCACGTTATGACGATGTCATGGCGGTCGAGAAGAATTCGACGCAGTACTCCTCGTTCTACGGGTCGCGGCCCCACTCCGACCAGCGAGCCGACCGTTCGATGATCAACATGGATGATCCGGGCCACCAGGCTCAGCGCAAGCTGGTGGCGCCGCGGTTCAGTCCACGGTCGGTGCGCACTCACGAAGACCACGTACGCAGGGTCGTGACGGAGATCCTCGACGAGGTTGGCCCCGCCGGTGAGTGCGAGGCCATCGAAGTGATCGCCTCGCGGCTTCCTGCCCTCATGATCGGGGACCTGCTCGGATACCCACGCGCGCTTTGGCCAAAAGTCAGGCATTGGTCCGAACAGACCATGCATCTCTCCGGCCAGACGTCTCCGGACGGTCCCCCCCACGTGATCCATCCGGACATGGTTCCGGTCATACAGGAGTATGTCCAGGTCACCACCGAGGTGATCGAGGATCGACGGGCCGAACCCCGCGACGA
Source organism: uncultured Acidimicrobiaceae bacterium (assembly GCA_963851245.1). Classification (GTDB taxonomy): domain Bacteria; phylum Actinomycetota; class Acidimicrobiia; order Acidimicrobiales; family Palsa-688; genus CAWKOH01. The sequence goes on from CAWKOH010000005.1 coordinate 164,549, forward strand.
TCTGATCTCGATCTGGACCCACACGGAGGGTTGGGACACCGAGCAGGTTCTGGATGAGACGATCCTGCTGCTCGACGGTGGCGCCGAAACCACGCGAACGGTAATCGGCTCGATGATCCACGACCTGGCTACGCATCCTGCTCAGCGACAGCTGCTGCTCGATCAACCGGATCTCCTGGGTACCACTGCGGTGGAGGAGTTCATTCGCTGGGTGACCCCAATCTCGAACATGCGCCGTACCGCGACGGCGGATCATACCCTTCAGGGCCAGGATGTTCATGAAGGTGACGAGCTGGTACTGCTCTACGGGTCAGCCAACCGGGACCCTCGCGCGTTCGATGGCCCCGAGACGCTGTGTGTCACGAGGTCCAACAATCGTCACGTGGCCTTTGGGTTCGGCACCCACTTCTGCCTGGGCGCCTGGTTGGCCCGGCTCGAGATCCGGGTAATGTTCGAGGAATTGCTCCAGCGCATACCCGACTGGGAGTTGATCGACCCCGACGAATCCAGGATCATGCCGGCGACGTTCGCAAGGGCTTACGACCGGGTGCGAATCCGTTTCACGCCCGGATAGCACAAGGCCGAGCAGGGAAAGGAGACAACTGATGCCGACTGACGGGACGGGGCCGGCACCGGCCCCCGCGCTATCTGCCTTCGGTACTGCCAGATCCCTGCGCGGGATTCATGATCTGAGCCGCAGCGTGGAGGAAGCCGGGTTTGATGCTCTGTGGCTACCCGAAGGCTCGCAACCCGCCTTCTCGATGTGCACCGCCGCCGCTTTGGCCACCGCCAATCTGGCCCTCGGAACGAGCGTCGCCGTGGCCTTCCCCCGAAGTCCGATGATCACCGCCCAAGCGGCCTGGATGCTCGCCCAGGCGACGGAAGGGCGCTTCACGGTGGGACTGGGTACCCAGGTGCGGGCCCACGTCGAAAGACGCTACTCCGCTGTTTTCACCAGCCCCGGTCCGCGGATGCGCGAATACGTCCAGGCCATGAAGGCCATCTACGCCGCCTTCCGGGGAACCGAGCCTCTGAGGTTCGAAGGAGAGTACTACTCGTTTTCGCTTCTGCCCCCAACCTGGTCCCCCGGCCCCATGGATTACCCCGACCCGCCCATATACATAGCCGGCGTGCGACCATGGATGTGCCAGATGATCGGAGAAGTCGGGGACGGGATGCTCGTGCACCCTCTCAGCACCCTGCCGTATCTGGAGCGGGTTGTCATCCCGTCGGTGAGGCGCGGGGAGGCCAAAGCGGGTCGAGAAGCCGGCCATGTCGCCATGGTCTGCCCGGTCATGACGGCGGTGTCTGACGACGATAAGGTTCGTGAGAACCAGCGGACGAATATTCGCGCCAGGCTGGCGTTCTACGGATCGACGCCAGGTTACGGCGTGGTTTTCGACGAGTCCGGCTGGCCAGGAGTGGGTGAGCAGCTGCACCGGTTGCAGAGAGAAGGGAAGCTCGACGAGATGCGGCAGATGATTACCGACGAGATGGTCGACGCCTTCGCCATCACCTCCACGTGGGACGAGTTGCCGGCGAGGCTGCTGGACCGTTTCGGAGGCCTGGCGGATGATATTGTCTGCTATTCCGTGATCGAACAATGGGGCGACGATCCCGACTCACCGGGCCGGTGGCAGGACGTAAACCGCCGGTTCCGTATGGCGGCGGACGTCAGGCGGTGACGCTTCAGACCTCCGTAGTCGAAGGTTCCTCTTTCGCAACGCTTCGGGCGGGGTCCTGTCCGAGCAAGGGAGCCGGTCCCGGCGCCCCCAGCCGGCCAGCCGATGCGAACACGGCTGGATAACGCACCGTGCGCACCGGGCCCACTCCGTCCCAGGTCTCGATGCGGTACAGGTCCTCGCTAATGGCCTGAGGATCTGACAGGTGCTCGTCCATAGTCAGGCAGCGGGCAGCGGGCACGTCGTGGGCACGGAAGAGCTCGAGCCATTCGTCCGTGGTGCGGCCGGGGAGGACCCGCTCGAGTTTGGTGAAGAGCTCATCTGCCACTCGGGTCTGATCGTCCAACCGGCGCAGTTCTTCGGCCCATTCGGGATGACCAACAACCTCACAGAGCTTGCGTATGGCGGATCCTGACACGGGAGCCGTGACCATCCAACCGTCTTTGGAAGGCAGCGCCCGCAATCCGGTCGCCTGAAGGTTCCGCGCCTCGTTCGGAGCGAAAGCGAGAAACGTCCGGTTCGAGAAGAGTTCGACGAAGTCGCTGTAGGCCGCCGCGGCCAGCATGGAGAGATCTATCCGCTCGCCGCGCCCTCTCCGCTCCCGGGCGAACAGAGCAGCCAGAACCGCCTGCGTGGCCATCGCCGCCGTAAGCTTGTCGACCTGAAACCCAGGGAGCAGAGCGGGTCGGTCGTCGTTCGACAGAGCATCTGTGAGCCCACTCGTGGCCTGCACGATCGTGTCGAATACCGGCGCATCGGCCCTGGGTCCTTCCCGACCGTAGCCGCTGATATAGAGCCGTATCAGCCGCGGGTTCCGGTCGGCCAGGACTTCATCTCCCAGACCGAGCCGGTCGGCTACGCCAGGTCTCCAGTTCGTTATCCAGACGTCCGCTGACTCGACCAGGTCCAGCAGCTCTGATCGGGGTCCCGTGTCCTTCAGGTCGAGAACGAGGCTGCGTTTCCCCCGGTTGGTGTTGGCGAATACCGCGCTGTAGGGACCATCAGGCCGTCCGAATCGCCGGAACGCGTCACCTCCCGCTGGGCTCTCCACTTTGATCACCTCAGCACCCAGGTCAGCGAGCATCTGTCCCGCGTATGGACCCGTGACATAGGTCGCCGCCTCCAGGACCCGGATCCCCTCGAGGGGAAGTTCGGTCATTCAGGCTCTGTCCCATCAGTGCGATCCGTGAAGATTCCCCCGATTCCGGAGTGGATCTCGATCCACTCGGCACCATCGGCGCCGGCCCGCCAGGAATACAGCATGTCGGGCGTGAAGTAGCCCATGCCGGCCGTGACCCGTTGATTGCCGAACATGAGCTCGCCCCGGAGCACATAGTTGACCTGGTAGGTCCCGTGACGGTGGGGTTTGACCCGCTCGCCCGGTCGAGCGGTGGCGTGGTACACGCTGAGTTTCGGCGTCTGGACCAGGGCCTTGGTAACGAGGTCCCGACCGAGCAACTCGAAGTAGAAGTCGGCGTTCTCCGCCTGGCCCAAGAGGTCGGCATTGGTATGACCTGGCACGGAGGCCACGTCGAACACGAAAGGTCGGAGTGGCTGCGGCCCGCTGTCCGGGTCGGGGTCGGCGGCCATCAGGGTCGACCCCCAGGCTGAGTCTTCGACATAAGTTGCACCTTCAAGGCTCCCTCATCCATCAATTTCCTGCACACTACAAGGGTTGGCTTTCCCCAGCAGAACGAGAAGGGCCAAGCTGGTCAGCTGGCGGTCAACCCGTTGTCGAGCGTGTAAATGGCACCGGTCACCGAGCGGGCGTCTTCTGAGGCCAGGAACGCGAACAAGGCGGCGATCTCATCCGGTTCGGCCAATCCCCGCAGCCCGGCCATCCGGGTGGCGAGGTCTGCGTCCATGTCGCCGGGGAAGGTCGTTGAGGTGGCGATATTCGTGTTCGTCCCCGCCGGCGCGATGGCGTTCACCCGCAGGGACGTCTTGAGGAACTCGACGGCGAGGGATCGAGTGAGCTGGATGACGCCACCTTTGCTCATGCAGTATGCGGCCGAGTAAGGCACTCCTTGCAGTCCTGCGTTGGAAGCAATGTTCACGATGTTCCCGCCGGTCTGGAGGAGGTGCGGTATGGCGGCCTGGGCAAGGAAGAAGTAGGCGTCGAGATTGACGGCCATGACCCGGCGGTACTGCTCCCTGGTCATCTTCGGTGTGTGCTCGGCCAGATAGATCCCGGCGACGTTCCCCAGAATATCCAGGCGGCCCAACTCTTCCACGCATTGGGAGACAGCCGCGCCGCAGGCGTCGGGGTCGCCCAGATCGGCTTCGTGCAACCGGATGGATCCAGCCGCCAGGCTCCGTATCTCATCGAGTCGGTCCCTGTCGATATCGACTCCGAGCACCGACGCGCCCTGAGCGGCTAATCGGAGGGCGACGGCGCGACCGATGCCCGAACCGGCTCCGGTTATGAGAGCCACCTTGTCCTTGAACCTGGTCGACAAACCTCACCTTCCTCGATCGTGACCGACAGTCTGGTCAGAGCGGCGGGTGCGTCGTAGGCGCCGGGGGCTACCACTACCGCCTCGCCTGCGAGCAGTTCCCGTAAAACGGCGGGTCCCCGACGGCGCCTCTAGAAGCCCGGCCATGACGGCACATTAGTGCTCGGGCAGCCGACGGCCCGTCTAACCTCCGGGCGGACGCGCAAAGCGAAAGAGAACCTTGTCGTGGCTGTAGTAGTCGAGCCAGTCGAGCAGGTCGTGTTGGTCCTCGTGCCTGGGCCGGTGGGCGGAGACGGGGACGAACCGTAGCTGCAGGCGGCCGACGGAGACCTCGAAGCCGGCGCTTTCGAAGGCTTGGGCCACTTCGTCAAGGTCATACAGCCGTGGCAGTTTCAGTTCGCCGGCATTGGCGCGATACCACGAAGTCATGAGCCGGCTCCCGGCGTGCACTCCCATGGCGGCAAAGTAGGGCGCACCCGCGTTCAGAGCCGAGAACATTGTGGCGGCATGGTCTGCCAGGTCCGGCAGGAGGTAAAGGACCTCGTGGCTGAAAGCCACATCGAATTTCCCCCAGCTGGCGGAAACGGCCGACGCAGTCTCGAAGATGAGCGGCCGGCCACCGGCGAGCCGGCGGGCGTCGTCGATGGCGTCGGAGGCGGGATCGTATCCGTAACCCTCGGCGATCCCGGCCTGGTCGACGAGCATCCGAAGGAATCCGCCCTGGTTGCATCCTGCATCAAGCACCCGCCGTCCGGCCAGATCGACGTCGATCGTGTCGATCATCGCTCGCCACAGGAAGCTGTGCTCGTCTTGCATGGCTCCATCCTCGGCCGCCCCCCGCCAGTATCCCTTCTGCACGAGTAATCACCCTAGGCCTGCGCAGGTCGGGCCGGGGAATCGCCCTGCTGGGGCGATTCGCGGCAGGTTGACTAGCCCTGCTTGAGCCGGCCCCGGAGGGCTGCGAAACAGAGCGTCATGCTCACGAGAGCGACAATGGCGAAGGCCAGGCTCCACAGCGCCGCCCGCAGGATGAAGGCCAACCCCCCGGCTGGCCCCGCATGGAAGCGGACGCCCAGAAGAAAGCCCAGGATGAGAGACCACTACGGCGTTGTCGCCGATCTGCGCTACTGATCGACGACGCGGCGGCGCACCTCGGTAGGGATTACGGGGCCTTGGTCGTCAGGTGGATCGGCTGGTTGGCTGACGACTGGCCGATGTCGATGGAATACAGCCCGGGGACGGTACGGAAGCCCCCGTTCAGGTACGCCTGGAAGGCGGAAGCGGGCAAGGCAAGTTGGACCCGGCTCGACTGCTGCGGCGCCAGCGGAACAGCGTCGAAAGCGCGAAGTTGCTCAGGAGGCTCCCCAGCACCATCTGGGTAACGCACGTACGCCTGGATGACAGCGGTGCCGACGCGCCGGCCCGGGTTGGTGACCGTCAGCTCCACGACGGCCTCGTGTCGCTGCGTGTGGACAGTGGCGTTGGAGAGGCTGAATGAGGTGTAGCTGAGCCCATAGCCGAAGGGGAAGAGAGGCGTGACTCCGTGGTCCTGGTACCAGCGGTAGCCGATCTCGAGACCTTCGCTGTAGTTCACGGTGCCATCGACGCCCGGGAATTGGGCGGGTGTACCGACGGGGCTGGGGTTCGACACGGCCGGAAAGGTCACCGGGAGATGACCCGAAGGATCCACTCGGCCTTCGAGCACCGCGGCGGTTGCGGTGCCGTCCTCCTGACCGGGGTACCAGGCCTCCAGGACGGCGGCGACACTGTCGATCCACGGCATGAGGACGGCTCCCCCCGTGTTGAGCACCACTACCGTCCTCGGGTTGGCGGCGGCCACCGCCGAAATCAGCGCGTCGGCGTCCCCGGGCAGGGAGAGGCTGGGCCGATCGACACTCTCGGTTTGGGAGACGCCGGCGAAGACCACTGCCACGGAGGCTCGCCGGGCCGCGCTAACGGCGGCGGCTATCTCACGCGATACGTCGGCGAAGCCCAGCTGCGGGGAAAGCTGGCCTCTCACCATCAGCCATCGGACGTTCAGGCGGTAGTGCCGGCCAGCCACGAGGGTGAAGGTGGTGGACCACAGGGAGCGTCCGTGCGTGCCGGGGCTGGAGATGAGGGGGCGCCCATCGAGGTACAGCCAGGTGTCTCCGTTCTGCTCGATGGACAACTGGTAGGTGCCGGTGCGAGGGACTCTGAGAACCGAGGACCACGTTGCCCAGCCTGGCCCTGTTCCCGGGCTGGACGCCGTGGCCGCCGCTGGGGTGGTGGGGGCCAGGCGCAGGTCCCGCTTCCCTCCTCCGGCCCCGCCCGCGGTCGGTGTGCTGGGGAGGGGAGTCTGCGAGGGTAGGGGCCCCCCACTGATGAGGTCCTGGGCCGGGATGGGCGGGAGCGTCAATCGGGGCGAGTCCGCGGGCACGTATCTCACCTGAACACGGCGTCCGAGCGTGGCTTCCAGAGCACTGATCGGGGTGCTGACCGTGGTGGCCCTAACCTGGGAGCTGCCCCGGCCGCTGGTCGTCGCCTGGGCACCGGCGTCGGACCCTATGACCGCGACTGATCGGACGTCAGACGACAAGGGGAGGATTCCGCCTCGGTCCTTGAGAAGCACCATCGAGCTTTCGGCTGCCGAAAGGGCCACGGCGCTGTGGCCGGCTGACGTGGCCTTGGCGTGGATGGTCGTGGGCAGGGGCTGGGCGATGAGACCGTAGGCGAACATGGCCTGCAAGACGGACGCAACGGCGGAATCGAGATTGGCGATCGGAATAACCCCGGTGCTCACCAGCCGCGTGAGAGTCGGAGCACTCGCCGGTTTCAGGAGATCAAGGCCGGACTGGAAGGCGGCCGAAGCATTGGGCACGGCGGCCAGGTCGGACCGCAGGAATCCCTCAAAGCCCCAGGCCCGCAACTGGGCCGAAAGGGCCGGATCGGAGCAGGTGTTCATTCCATTAACGGACCCGTAGGAGCACATGACGGAGGCCACGTGGCCCTGCTGGACCGCCGCTGCGAACGGAGCGTCGTAGATCTCCTCGAGGGCCCGTTCGGAGACGTCCTGATTCAACCGGACCCGATCCGTCTCCTGGGTATAGGCCGTGAAATGCTTCGCTTGAGCCATAACGCCCTGTGACTGGATGCCTTTGATGTTGGCTGTGCCCATTACCCCGGTCAGGTACGGATCCTCGCCGTAGGCTTCGAATGTCCGGCCGCTCTGAGGTACTCGGGCCAAATTCAACTCGGGACCCTGAACCACGTCGAGGCCCTTGGTGCGCGCTTCGGCGCCTTCCACCTGTCCAGTGGAGAAGGCGACGGCGGGATTGAAACTGGCGGCCAGACCGATAGCGGCCGGCAGCTGAGTAACCCCGGTCGCTCCGCCGGCGATCCCGTTGGGACCGTCGGTCAGCGTCAGCGGTGGGATACATAGCGACGGGATGCCCGAGTTGATGTTCTCGTAGGGTGGCTCTTCGGCGAGAACGACGAAGTCGACCTTCTGACGCAGGGTCATCCGCTTGACGACCTCCGCCGCCAGAGCGGCCGGCGACTTGGTATGGGATCGGGAGGCCGCCACCCACGGGCAGGCTTTGGCGCGGGCCAGTCGGGGGCTCACAGTCCGGGGCGCCGGCCCGGCGGTTACGAAGAAGCCGCTGGTGAGCAGGAGAAAGACGAGCGGGATGGCGGCGAAGGTGACGATGGGCCGATACCGGCCGGTCGAATGCCCTCTCCCCTGGGAACCCACGAGGCCGGAGCATAGGCCGACGTCGGGGCGATTCCTGTTCACCTACTGGCTTTTCGGGCAGCCCCTTCAACCCGGGAGGAGCCCTTCTGTCCTTTTGCCGCTCGGTGCGCAAGAGTTCGGTGCTATGGCGCGCCTAGAACCGCATGTGAGAGTTCTCTACCTCCTCCGACACGCCAAGTCCAGCTGGGATGTCCCGGCGCTCGACGACCACGACCGCCCACTGTCAGCCCGCGGTATGAAAGCCGCTCGGGTGGTCGCCTCGGAGATCGCCCGCCAACGGATCAGCGTGGACCTGGTCTTGTGTTCCAGTGCCGCTCGAGCTCGCCAGACCCTCGAGGTTATAGTCCCCGCCCTGGCCGAGCCGCTCGACATTCGCATCGATCCGGAGCTCTACGCGGCCGGCGCCGGCGATCTGCTGGGACGCCTCCGAGGCCTGGACGAGGAGACTCGTACGGTGCTCGTTGTAGGCCACAACCCCGCTCTGGAGGAGCTGACCGAGCAGCTCGCCGGCGACGGCGAGCCGCAGGCGCTGGAGCAACTCCGTCGTAAGTTTCCGACGGGGGCGCTCGCCACCCTCACGACCGGGCGATCCTGGGGAGACCTCGGGCCAGGAGCCGCGTACCTCGAGTCGCTTTTCCTGCCCCGTCCCCGCCAACCGCCGAACTGATGACTATGTCAGCGGGTTACCATGGCGGCCCTTCGCGGGCTGCAGTGTGATGTCAGGCGGGTCAGTCGCAACACGAGTCGCGCCAACCGCAGGACTCGCACCTGAAGTGAGCGTGCTCAGGCCGGAGGCGACCGCCGCAGTGTGGACATTCAGCGAAAGTGCCGAGGGGCGATCGGATGCACGAAGGCCGTGTTCTTTCGGTGTCGTCCGCCACTCCGAGGAACCTAGGACAGAGCACGGCGAATTAGGTGGACCTCCTTGTCCACGCAGCGGCCTGCGACTTTCAGGCCAGCGGTGACCATTCAGTGGTCCGCAGGAGCCGGCTCGTCCATTGGTCCCTGACTCCGAGGGCGTCGTGCATCCAGGAGCCCGGCGCCTTGAGCTGGGCTGGTACAACGTTGGTGAAAAGGCGCAGCAGGGCCTGCTGGTCGGCGACGCGCTGCCATAAGACGATCTCGCGCCGGCGTCCGGTCCCGAACGCCGGCTGGAAAGCCGCCACCATCTGAACAAGGGGGTTCGGGCGACGGAGGCTCGGGGCATACTGCTCACCGGCCCTGGCGATGTAATCGTGAACCATCCCCTCGTGGGGATTGGCGGTGTCCTCCATGTAGAGCACCAGGTCGTGCGTCACCGGGTCGACCGGCACCGATGCGAGTGCCGAGCCGCCGCGCTCACGTTCGACCGGCGCCTGCGTCGAGGCGTGACGGAGAGCGAGGTGGGACAGCTACGGAGCCTCCTCGATCGGCTGGCCAGCAACGTTGAGTCCGGCCTTGATGACCTACCCCCCTGGGGCGGCCTGGTGGAATCCCGGCAGTGAGGGATTGCCTCTACTGCGGTTCCCCGATCGGTGCCATGCCTGTCATGTCGAAAAACAGCTGCCGGAAGGACTCGTCGAATCGATGCCGGCACGGCCCGGTTATCGAGCGACGCCGGGCGGGGTCGGCCAGCGCTCCGGCCGGACTGCCGGGAACGGGTCGTACCTCCAAGCGCCCCTCTCGCCCGGACCACCGGGCCGTATCTCCCACCCACTGCTGCACCGTAGTCACGTCGTCCCCGCACCAATTGGTTATGCAGGCGGTCGTGGACGCGGCGTCGAGAAGGGGCTCCAACATCCACTTCATGTCCTCTATGTGGATCGGTGAATGCGGTGTCGGATCCGAGGGGGCGACCATGGTACGCCCACCCATCACGGCGTCGATGTGCATGGCCGGGAAAGTGCCCGGAAGGCCGGTCAATGTGTTCAGCCGGCAGATCACCAGCGGCAGTTCGAAGGCCCGCCCGCAAAAGCGGGCCACGCTCTCCACGCCGAGCTTGCAGGCCGGGCTGGTCGGCGCGTAAGCGGTGGCGCCCCGTCCGATCGGATCCGTCTCCTTATAGGCCCACCAGGGGTCATCGTTGCCGGTATAGACCCCCATGCCCGACATCACCAGTCCGGCCTTGGCTCGACGGCAGTGCTGTAGCAGCAGTCCCGCCCCTTCCACGTTGGCCCGCATGGCCGACTCGAGGTGAGCCAGGTCGGCGCGCAGCCAAGCCAGATGGAGCACGTAGCTGAAGTGCCCGGGAAGCTCCTCGAACCGGCCCTCGGCCAGGTCAACTCGCCGGACCGTTACGCCGGCCGCTTCTAGAGCTTGGCGCCCGGCCAAGGAACGGGACGGTGGTGGAGTGGCGACGGCGTGATACGTCTCCCGCTCCCGAGTAGCCGGGTCGCCGAAGCGTGCGAGTCCCCACACTTCGTTGTCTTTGGCCAGGTGAATTGCCAGCTGTTGCCCGATCGTCCCGGTCACGCCGGTGACGAGTATGCGCTCATCCGAGATCACCGGAGATCCGGCTCCGCGGCGATGGAGAAGCGGTTGATGTAGAAGGCGAAACGGTCGCGAAGCCGCCCAATGTCCAGCCCGAAGTCCGCGGCGCTGTACCGATGCACTCCGTGTTGCGTTCTCGGGTGCGAATCGGTCCACTCCACTACTCGTCGTCGCGAGTCCGCGTCGAAGCCGGCGCCGATGTGCTCACAGACCTGTTCGACGGCGAAAAGCGGGTCGTTCATCAGTGCTGCGAAGTGAACGTCGGTATTCCGATCCGCCGGGTACACGCCGAGGTCGCGTGCCGCGATTCCCCGGTACAGGGCGAGCTCTTCCATTACGACCCACTCACGGCCGAAGCGAACCGGGTCGAACTCCGGGCTATTCGACTGGCGCATGAACCCGGTCAGGCTGAGGACGGAGGGGATCACGACGGCCGGGTCGCGGTGCGTCCACACGAACAGGGCATCAGGGTATTCCCCGACCAGCGCCGGCATTGAGAGCAGGTGCTTCGGGTACTTAAGAACCCACCGGCCGGGAACCCTCCACTGGAGATGCTGCAAAGTGCGCATGTGGGCCTCGTAGGCCGGGCGGAAGTCGGCGTCGAGAAGCCAGTCCCGATAGGTTGGGATGTGGAACGATGCTGTCCACGCCTGGTTGATGAAACTCCAGTCGTTGAGGAGATTGCACTGTTCCGGTCGGCTGGCGGACATCGGATGCCGGACCATGAGCCCCTCAGGCAGATCATCGATGGCCTTCTGGACCAGCGCGATTCTCGCGTCGTCCTCGAACGTTGACTGGTCCGGAGGTGGAGACGGGGCCGACATCTCCCAGAACAGCGGTGCTCGCAGGCCGTCGACACACGCCATAAGAGCGTGCAAGTGGGTGGACCCGGAACGAGGCTGTCCAACAATGAAGATCGGACGGACCACTTTCTCGTTCTCGATCTCGGGGTGGCTCTTGCGGTCGTCGACCAGTCGTAAGCGTTTGACGAGTACGCCCGTCAGCATTTCGCGCGCCCGATCGAGCGCCGGTCCCTCGAGCCGGGCGTCGTGGGCGAGCGAGTAGACCAGGACGTCGAGGGGCTCCAGGAAGGGAATGTCCCCGAAGTCGTCCAGGCCGGTCAGCCCCACCGCTCGCTCGAGGATGTCCTCACGCTCGAGGCTGCGCCCCCTCATGGTTGGAGGCTAGCGGCTCACCTACCCGGCACCCGCACCAATCCAGGGCGGCCCTGTCTCAGAGGCGAGGGTCGAACACGACGGCGCCTCCTTTTACATCCCTTTACAACCCTCGACGGCTGGATACGACCGTTCAAGCCGAGCGGTTGCGTCCCCCCGCGAGGCGACTAAAGTCGACTAACTCCATCTCTTTTAGCTGTGCAGGGGGTAATGAACCTCTACATCGTCCTGGGAAGTGCCGTCGTAGGGTTGCTGGTCGGCATGACCGGGGCCGGTGGCGGTGCTCTCATGACTCCCATGCTGATCCTGCTGTTCGCAGTGAAGCCGTCGACGGCCATCTCCTCCGATCTGGTCGCGGCCGTGGTCATGCGACCGGTGGGCGCGGCGGTGCACTATAAACGCCGTACGATCAACTTCCGGCTTGTGGCACTTACCGCCGCGGGCGCGGTTCCGGCCGCCATCGCCGGCGCCTACCTGCTTCACCTGCTCGGGCAGAGCAAGTCGGCTCAGACCAACGTTGAGTACGGCCTGGGCGCCGCCTTGCTCTTGGGTACCGCGGCCATGGCGCTCCGTTACGGGCTGGACCGGCGAAGCGGCCAAATGCGGGAGGGCACTATCGACACCGTCATTCCCCGCCCCCTACTAACGGTGGCTATAGGCCTCATCGGAGGCTTGGTAGTCGGCATCACGTCGGTTGGCGCCGGATCGCTGATGATCGTGCTGCTGATGTTCTTGTACCCGACGCTGGGTGCCAACCAGCTGGTCGGCACCGACCTGGCTCAGGCCATTCCCCTGACCGGTGCGGCTGCGCTGGGCGCCCTGGCGTTCGGCCACGTCGCAATCCCGGTCACAACCTCGATAATTGTCGGCGCCGTGCCGGCCGTGCTCATCGGCGCCCTGCTCTCGTCCCGGGTCCCCGACGCTTATCTACGGCCGGCTATCGGGTTTGTGATCTTCGCATCCGGCCTCAAGTACGTCGGTGTCGATGTGCACATCCTGGGCTGGATCACCCTGGCCGCGGTGGTGGCCGTGGCCTCCGGTTGGCTCGCCAAGACCAAGCCCTGGCGCCGGCCCCTTCTGCCCGCCCAGCCCAGAGTCGAGCCTGATCCGTCGCTGACCGAGCTCTCGACGTCCTAGACCGGGCCGTCCCGACCCGATGGACGGAGGCGGCAACGGCCGACCGCCGGCCGGTGAAGAGGTGGGGACCGTCCTCACTCAGTTCGCCAAGGGGCGCCCGGGTGACGGGGGCCGGTAGGGTGTGCTTCCCATGGCCGGGAACATGGCAGCCAGCTGGGTGGAACGCGACCGCCGGCGGGTGTGGCACGGGTTTACCCAGATGGCCACCTATGCGGACAACCGCCCGGTCATCGTGGCTGCGGCCGAGGGGCGCGAACTGATCGATGTGAACGGGCGCCGTTATCTGGACGCCATTTCGAGTTTGTGGGTGACGACCCTTGGACACCGGGTGCCGGAACTCGACGTGGCCCTGTCGGATCAGTTGCAGCAGGTGGCCCATTCGACGCTCCTGGGCCACGGGAACCGCGTGGTGGTGGAACTGGCCGAGGACCTGGCCCGCGTCGTACCGGTCGAGGACCCGGTGTTCCTGTTCGCTTCAGACGGTGCGGCGGCCGTGGAGCAATCCCTCAAGGTCGCCTTCCAGTACTGGCGCAACCTGGGCGTGACGGGTCGGGACCGTTACCTCGTGTTGGGCGACGCCTATCACGGAGACACCGTCGGCTCGCTGTCGCTGGGGGCGGGCGGCTTTGGGACCGACCTGTTCGATCCCCTGCGGTTCCAGTCGGTGGTGCGTACCCCCGGCTACCGGGATAGCGGCTGGCTGGACCGAGCGCAGGATCTGCTGGCGGCCCAGGCCGATCGGCTGGCGGCGGTGGTGATCGAGCCGCTAGTGCAGGGCGCCGCCGGGATGTACGTGGCCGATCCGGCCGACGTGGCCGAGTTGGGCAGAGCCTGCCGGAAGGCCGGGGTCTTATTGGTCTGCGATGAGGTGGCCACCGGATTCGGCCGCACCGGAAGCCTGTTCGCGTCCGAACAGTGCGGGCTCCGCCCGGACGTGATGGCGATCGGTAAGGGTTTGGCAGCCGGCTATCTGCCGATGAGCGCCACCGTAGCTAGCCGGCGGGTCGCGGACGCTTTCCTGGGCGAGGACCTCGGGCCGTCCACCTTCTACCACGGTCACAGCTTCGGCGGTAACGCGCTGGCAGCCGCCGTCGCCCGCCGCCATCTACAGCTGCTGCGGGAGTGGGATGTCCTTGTCAACGTGGCCGCCCGAGGCGAGCAGCTTCGCACCCGGCTGACCAGGTTGGCCTCCTCGGCCTCTGTGTCCGAAGTGCGCACTTGTGGGCTCATGGCAGGTGTCGAGCTCGCTCCCCCCCGAGCCGGCCTGCGCTGGGGGCGGCGGGTGTGTGCGGCGGCGGTAGAGGCCGGCGTGATGGTGCGCCCCTTGGGCGAGGTCGTCGTGGTGATGCCGATTCTCACCTCGACCGAATCCGAGATAGACCGGATAGCAGACGTGCTGGAGGCGGCGATCCGAGCCGAGTGTCGATGAGGAACCTTCCGCACCCAATGAACATGGCGCGGCCGTGCACCATCGGCAGTCTGGAGCACTGATGACGGACTGGGACGCGTGGGCGGATGCCCAGCTGCAGGAGATCAGGGAACAGGGTCGGTGGCGTCGACTCCGGGTTCTGGACGGTTCCGGTCCTCGCTTCCGTCTCGATGGCCGCCCGGTCGTGTCGTTCGCCTCCAACGACTACCTCGGTCTCAGCACGCATCCCCACGTGCGAGCCGCCGCCGCGGCCGGCCTGGCCGGCGCCGGCGCCGGGGCGGGCTCGTCCCGCCTGATCGTGGGAAGCCTGCGAGCTCACTCCGAACTGGAGGAGGTGATCGCGGACTGGACCGGGACCGAGGCGGCCCTGGTCTTTGCCAGCGGTTACCAGGCCAACGTCGGGGTCATCGCTACTCTGGGCGCGGGGGCCCTGATCGTTTCGGATGAGCTGAATCACGCCTCCATCATCGACGGCGCCCGCTTGGCCCGCTCCGAAGTAGCTGTATACCAACACGCTGACCTGGATCACGCCGCGGATCTGCTGGATGGGGCGGCGGGCCGGGCCCTCCTGGTGACCGACACCGTCTTTTCGATGGACGGGGACCGGGCCGATGTGGCCACGCTGTCGGAGTTGTGCGATCGGACCGGGGCTCTGTTGGTGCTGGATGACGCCCATGCCGTCTTCGAGCGACCACCGGTTCCCGCCCCGGTCCCGTGCGTGAGGGTCGGCACCATGTCGAAGGCGCTGGGCTCGCAGGGGGGCTTCGTGGTGGGAGACAGGCGGTGGATCGACCTTCTGGTCAACCGAGCCCGCTCGTTCATCTTCAGCACAGGGCTGGCGCCGGCCTCAGCCGCCGCGGCCCGTGCCGCCATCGACATATGCCGGTCGCCTGAAGGCGAGAAGCTTCGGGCTGTGCTTCGCGCTCACACCGACACCATTCGGATCGGTCACCCGTCGCCGATCGTTCCGGTTGTGCTGGGCGACGAGGAGGTGGCGGTGAGAGCGGCCGACCGCTTGTTGGCTGCCGGCTTCTTGGTCCCGGCCATCCGCCCGCCTACCGTCCCCCCGGGTTCCAGCAGGTTGCGGGTCTCCCTATCCGCCGCCCACCACCACGACGAGGTCTCCGCTCTGGCCAAGGCCCTGGCCGAGATGTGAGCCGCCCGGGCCGGCTCGTGGTAGTCACAGGCAGCGGCACAGGGGTGGGCAAGACCTGGGTGGCGAGTCGGTTGCTGGTGGAGTTGCGGCGACGCGGCTACCGGGTGGCCGCCCGAAAGCCGGTGCAGTCGTATTCTCCGGGCGAGGTGACCGACGCCGAGATTCTGAGCCGCTCCTCGGGGGAGGCGGGCGACGAGGTCTGCCCGGTCCATCGCTCGTATCCCGTTCCGCTGGCACCACCGCTAGCCGCCGAGGCACTGGGCCGGCCCGTGCCCACCATGGACGACCTGGTCGAAGAACTGCATCGCAGCTGGCCAGCCGGCGCCATCGACGTGGGCGTGGTCGAAGGAGCCGGGGGAGCGGCCTCCCCTCTCGCTCTGGACGGGGACACTGCCGGTCTGGCCCGGCAGATAGGGGCCGATCTAGCCGTCCTGGTCGGCGAGCCGGTGCTCGGCATCATCAACTCCGCTCGCCTGTCTCGTCTGGCTTTGCAGCCGCTGCGCATAACCGTTCATCTGAACCGCTTCGATCCTGGCGCCGAACTTCACCGGCTCAACCGGGACTGGCTCGCGGCCAGGGACCGGTTCCACGTCACCACGACAGGTGATGAGCTGGCCGACGCCGTCGCCGGGTCAGCCGGCCAGGAAGTCGAGAAGTAGGGCGTTGACTCGATCCGGGGCTTCCCACTGCATCCAGTGACCAGGCCCGTCGAGGCGCTCGTAGCGCCAGGGCGCGGCCACGAACTCCGCGGAACCGGCCATCTGCTGCTCAGTCAGAGCGATGTCGCCCGTGCTCCACACTCCCATCGTGGGAACGGTGACCTTGGGCAGATCGAGCGGTGGCTCAATCAGCGTCCTCGGATTGAGATTGGCACGGTACCAGTTGAGCCCGGGTGTGAGAGACCCGTTGGCTTCCAGCTCGGCGATGACGCCGTCGGCATCCGGGTGGCGGGCCCAGGCGCGGAAATTCGCCCATCCGTTGTCAGACAACCACTGCTCGGCGATGCCCTCGAACTGGAACAGCAACATGTACCAGCTCTTCTCTCGCTGTTCGAACCCGGCCGACCGGAACGCCAATGGGTGCCCGACCGAAAGGACCACCAGCCGGTCGACCCGTTCCGGGGCGAACGAAGCCAGGCCCCATGCGACCGCCGCCCCCCAGTCATGACCCACGACATGGGCCTTCTCAACGCCTAACCGGTCGAGGACGGCCACCGCGTCGGTCGCTAGAAGGATGAGATTGTACGCGTCAACGTCACCGGGCTTATCGGAGCGGCCGTAGCCGCGCTGGTCGGGGACAATCGGTCTGAAACCTGCTGCGGTCAGCGGCCCCGTCTGCTTCGTCCACAACCTGCCGGTGTCCGGGAAGCCATGAAGGAGCAGTACCGGCCTTCCTCCCTCGGAACCGTGAAGCTCCACGTTCAGCCTGACGCCACCACTGTCGACCTCCACCATTTCCTCCTCTACGAGATTGTGGCGACGAGTTCCGCTCTCGACGGACCTAGAGGTGGCCTGCTCGTCTCTTCGCGACCGTCCAGGAGCGCCTTGATCGCCGGGTCGCCGATGACCTCGTCGGCTCGGCGGAAGACCATGTTGATCTCCAGATTGGTGCGCAGCAGGTCGGAATCCTCCATGGCGTTTGCCTCGATCCACCGGGTGGCATTCCACTCTTCGTCGTTGCTGGTCAACTCCTCGCCGTCAACGATGGTTTGCACCTCGGCGAGACGGTGGCGGTCGTAATTGAGGGTCGTCCGGTACCAGGGTTCCATATGGGTGCGCGTCAGCTCGTACCATGCCGACGCCAGCTTCGCGGGCGGCGCGTCCACCTCGTCGCGCAGCGTGTCGCGCAGAAGGACGGCGTGCATCAGGCCGATGCTCGCTCCCCGGCCGAGTGACGGGTTGGTGCAGGACCACGAATCTCCGACTGCCAACACCCCGGTGGCCACAGGCTTCCCGCTCGGCGAAAAGTCGCGAATTCGATCTTCAATCTTGGCCATCACCGAAACGCCGTCGCCGATCGGTTCGGCGTCTATCCAGTGAGCCGCTAAAGGCAGGGTCCTGACCGCGGCCTCCCACCTCTTCGGGTCGGTCAGCTTGCGGAGCGCGGCGTCTTTGGCATTGCCGATAATGGTGACCGACCAGGTCCCATTGTCGGCTGGAAGGGTCAAGGCGGAGATGCTGCCGTAATCCTGCTTCAGCGGCCCGATCATGAACGGCAGGGAACCGTCAACAGAACGGAAGTGGCGCCCGTAGTAGATGAAACCCGAGTCGTCCAGCTCCTCCCGAACCGGCGGGCCGCCGGCGTCGGCGATCCAGCGCGGTAGAGGCGATCGCCGTCCGGTCGCGTCCACCACCAGGTCCATTTCAAGCCGTTCGCCGCTCTCCAGATGCAGGCCAACGACGTCTGGTATCCCATCACGGGCCGAACCGGCCGTAACCAGACCTACCACGCCGGTCCCACGCCGAACGGTCAGCCGTGGGGTTTCCTCGGCCACCCGGGCTGTCACGGACTCGACGACCGTGCGCCGTCCCGTGATGACATCGAACCTGTTGTCATCGGGCCGGGATCCGCCCTTCATCTCGTCGGGGATGTTGGCGACGACGCTGTAGCGGCAGGCGCCGGCCGCGAGGAGAGCATCCGTGAGCCGCGGCAGCTCCGACTCGGCGGTCGCTCTGAAGCGGCTCAGGAAGAAATGAGGCAGCCGGAACTGGTTGACCCCGCGGCGCTCCCATGTGTCCCAAGCGTCGGCTGGATCAGGCGGAGCAGCGGTGTCACGCTCCAGGACAGTCACCTCGTGCCCGTCGTCCGCCAGCAGCATCCCGGCGCACAGCCCGATCAATCCGCCGCCGGCGATCACAATCCGCATGCTCTGTCCCCTCCCGAACTTGTCTTCGCGGAGGTTACACGGCTGATTCACGGCAGACCACGACCTTTGACTCCGGGCCAGCGGCGGGCTAGGTGTTGTCTCGGCCGAGCGCAATTATCCTCATTGCCAGCGTCTGAGGCGAGAAGTCCAGGATCATTGGTCGCCGACGGCTATCACCCCGGACTTCATGCTCACCGTGACTGGCTCGACATAGACGGGCTGGACGGTCGATGCCGCCGGAAGGCGTTCGTGGACCCTCATCTTGAGGGGCTCGGTCGGCATGTCGATGAACACGGGATAGAGATCGTCATGGTGGCAAGGAATGGCGACCTTGGGTTGGTAGGCCTCGATCAGAGGCATGGTGGCCTCTTTGAGCTGACGTCGGACCAGGGGCCGGCCCACGAAGCCGACGATGCCAAGGTCGCAGCCGGGGTTCTGCCCCGAAGTACGAATGCTCCTCTTTGCTGAGCGGGCCGGCGCTGTCCCTGTAGACGATGCGGTAACCGTCGACATCGATGATGAGGCACATGGTGCCCCTGTCATGACGGCGGGATCCCAACTGCCCCGCTGCTGCACGGACTTGGAATACGCCTCCTCCTCGGGGCTGAGCTGCGGCTCGTCGCGTTCCCAAACCTGGCGTGCTTTCATCAGGGTTTCCAGGCTCAGGCTCTGTTCTGGATGGGTGAGATCGGCGTGCGGACCGTGGATGACACGAAGGGTGAACTCGGGAAACTCAAGGACGTCTCCGTCTCCTTGCCCGGTGACGGCGACGATTCGGTCGACGTCGAGCCCGCCTCGAGTGAGGACGTCGGCCCCGAGAGGGTGAACGACGACCGAAGCGCCTGTTTGCCTGGCGACCTGGGCAGCATCGCTGATGTGGCCATAGTGAGGATGACCTATCAACACGGCGTCGGCTCGTTCGACTTCATCCGGCCGGAAACCGAGCTCTCGCATGCGCGGGCCCGGTCGTAGAAGGTGTCGAGCAGCACCACACGGTCGCAGAAGTTCAGTTCGTAGTTCGATGTGCCGTACCAGCGGATGGTCAGGGCGCCCGGGTCAGTGTTGACGGGACCGCCGAGCATGGCCGGACGGCTCTAACCGAGAACGGAATCCGTGTTCATCGTTCACTTCCTCCTGGCGAGAAAGCGCCGGCGCTCTGTCGGCCGGCGTCAGACTCTGAAACGAGGCAGATGTAGAGGGCTATAGGAGAACTGCCGGTATTACTTCTGTAACTCTGCGTCTCGCTGTCGACACAATGCAACAGAGGTTTGGTTTCGCACCCGACCTTTGTTGCGTTGCGTTCGATATTTCGCAGTAACGCAACGATGGTTGGCTTTTCCAGGCGACCTTTGTTGCGTTGGCGCGCCGGCGCCCGCCGGCGGACGTCACAAACCCGCCGCCGGCGGACGTCACAAACCCGCCGCCGGCGGACGTCACGAACCTCGCCGGCGGACGTCACGAACCCGCCGGCGGACGTCACGAACCGGGCACGCGGTGGCGCCGGCCCCACTCGTCGGTCACGCCGTAGGCGGACGCCAGCTCCGCCGTCCAGAAGCGTCGCCCGCTGCGATCCATGACATCACCGTCCGCGGCCAGGGCCACGACGCACCGACCCAGGTACCGGGGCGTCTCCATGCTGTCGATATCGCCGAGGTGCTCCTGCGCCCAGGCATCGCCCCGAGCCAGCATGGCGTCTATGTGCTCGGTTCGCGTGGTTCCCGGCCAGATTGAGATCACGGCCACGCCCCGGTCGCGCAGTTCGTGAGCCATGTCGCGGGTCATGCGATCGAGGGCTGCTTTGCCGACGCCGTAGGACACGTTGTAGCGATAAGCCTCGGCGCCCCGGCCGGAGACGTTCACGATGAGACCACGGCCGGTGTCGAGCAGGAGCGGGGCGGCGTGCACGCACGCCACGTAGGCCGAACGCGTTCCGAGGTCGACGACGTCGCGCCAGATTGCCGGCGGCAGATCCCAGAATGGGATGTCGATCGATGACCGGAACCCGGGCGTGTCGAAGGCCGCGTTCACGAGGATGTCCAGCCGGCCGGCCTCGGTGCGGACCCGGCCGAAGAGCTCGGCTATCTCGCCGTCGTCGGTGGCGTCGCACCGCGCAGCCGTCGCCTTCCCCCCGAAAGCTGTGATGGTGTTCACGGTCTCCGCGAGGGACCCGGCGCGGTCGGAGGCGACGTCGAGCGTGCGGCCCGCCGCATAGACAAACGCTCCGGCCAGCGAGAGTTCGATGGCGACGCCCTTGCCGATGCCCCGACTGGCTCCCACGACGACGGCGACAGATCCGTCGAGCGAACGGTTGCCCGGCGCAGGGCTCCCCCCTGGCGCGGATGTGGGGCGTGGGTCGATCGTCGTGCCCAGTCAGTCCGGCAGTGTCCCGGCAGTGTCCCGGCAGTGCCCCGTCAGTCCGGCAGGAGCCACCGGGCATTGTCGACGAACACCCTGCGCATAACCTCGGGCTCAAATCGTTGGAGCTTCCGGCTGACATCGCCCATGGGGTCGCGGCCACCCTCAGGGTGCGGGTAGTCGCTGGAGTAGCAGTAGACCTCCGGCATCTCGAACTGCTGGATATAGGTGTCGACCGGTTCGATGTCGAACAGCGATACCCGGACGTTGCGCCGGATGTAGTCCGACGGCTGCAACCGGATCGGCAGCGCTCCCTCCATGTTCCCGAGCGAGAACTTGCGGGAGTGGGCGTGCCAGAAGTCGAGGAGCTGGGCCAGCGGGCCGACCCACTGGCCGAGCACCTCGCAGGAGCCGAACCGCAGACGCGGGTGCCGTTCGAACACACCGCCGAACACCATGGTTGTCAGGAAGTTCTGGACGGGCAGGTGCAGCGTCGACAGCGTCCACGGGTCCATCTGGAACTCCTCGCCGGCCTTCCAGCCCACGAATGCTGGGGCCTGCCGCCAGGAGGTCGTCATGAGAAAGTCGGCGTCGGAACCGACGTGAGCGAGCACGGGGACATCGGCCGCCGCCAGCAGGTCCCAAACCGGATCGAGGTCGGGATGCGCCGGAGAGACACCGCCAGGCAGCGCCGCGCTCGGCATCCAGATGGCCCGCACGCCATGGTCGACCATCCACCTGCACTCGGCGAGGAGGTCGTCGACGCTGTCCGAGAGAGCGACCCCCACGGCCCGTATCCGATCCGTCGCCCGGGCTGTTCGAACGCACCAGTCGTTGTAGGCCCGAATCAACTGGCGGGCGTAGCCTTTGCGGTCGCCGGTGATCGAACGCAGCATGTCGGGAAACTGGTCGCATCGGAAGTAGAAGCTCACGGCGTACAGCCCGATGCTGCCGGGGAACATCATCTGCCGGCGCACTCCCATCAGATCCAGGACTTCCAGACGCCGGTCCAGATCGAAGGCGCCCGGGGCGCGTGCGAACTTGGTAAGCCACACCGTCTCCGGCGTGATCTCGGTGTCGTCGGCCGCCACGAACTGCTTGATGGGCATGGATGAGCCCTCGAATGCGGCCGCGAACTCTCTCACGACGGAACCGAACTGGTCCTCCCAGAGGTTCACGGGGGTGTACTCGTGGCTGTCGGCGTCGAGGATCGACCCGGCGTATGGCTCGAGCACTGCCGGCACGGCGGCGGTCGTGGTCGTCATGGCAGCTCCTGGTCGTCGGCTCGGAGCAGTGGGGCTCTACCGGCCGCCACTGTTACGGGCTCTTGAGGCTGGAAGCCGAGGATCTCGGCGTGGTGCGCGGACGCGTGGACCCCATCCCGTATGAGGACGTGGCCGGCGTTGTCTGTTAAGTCAGCCAGATGCTCCAGCAGGGATTCCGGTGTGGGATCGGGGTCGACCCAGCCGACGGTCTCGCCGAAAGTGGTGCGGGCAACCCGACCGCCGCCGGCCACGAGCACCTCACCGTTCAGAGGGCAGGCCTCGCTGGCCAGAACGGCCACGACAGGCGACACCTGCTCGGGACGCATGGTTGCCAGGAACCAGGTCCGGAACTCCGATTCGGCCAGGTTCTCCGCCATCCGGGTGGCGCCTACCGGTTCGACGGCGTTGACCAGGATCCCCTGGGGGCGCCCTTCCGCCGCCAGACCACGGGTCAGGCCCACCAGGGAGGCTTTGGCCGTCGAATACGGCAGCGATCCGGGCAACCCGTGCAGGGCGCTCGACGATGTGAAAACCACTCGCCCGTACCCCTGCGCCTGCATGGTGGGCCAGGCTTCGTGGGCGAGGGCGAACGCGGCCCTGGCGTTGATGGCCAGCTGGGCGTCGAGGCGATCCAGGGTCTCCTCCTCGAAAGGCCGGCCACCAGACGTGAAGCCGGCGTTGTGGACCACGGCGTCGAGGCGGCCCCCCTCGGCCAGGGCAACCCGAACCGCCCCCCGAGCCCCCTCCTCGGTGGCCAGGTCGGCCGTGTATGCGACGGCGCGGCCGCCTTCGTCCCGTATAGCGTCGACCGTGACGGTGGCTGCCGTGGGATCACTTCCTGTGCCGAACAGTTCGGTGCCTGCGTCGGCTACCACCACGCAGGCCCCCCGCCGGGCCAGCAGTTGCGCGTGGCTGCGACCGATGCCTCGTCCGGCCCCGGTCACCAGGACGACGCGATCGTCGAAGCGGACCTCTCCCATTTTCGGCGCTATTCCGCCAGCCCGCCGTGCTGACGCAAACGACGGCGCTGCCCGGCAGGCACGGGATCTCGCCGGTGCTGGAGGCCCACATTGTCCCAGAGGACCATGTCCCCCGTCCGCCAGCCGTGCTCGTAGACGGGTGCCGCCGCATCCAGGTGGACGCGCAGTTGCGTCAGAAGTTCGTCGCTCTCGGCGCGGTCCATGCCGGCGATGCGATCGGCGAAGTCGTTGACATACAGGGCCCGCCTTCCGGTGTGGGGGTGGGTGACGAACACCGGGTGCATGGCGTCGCAAGACCGCGGTAGCTCGACAGGTGACGGGAGGCGCGGGTCGAAGTAGATCACCTGGCGGTCCTCGAGTTCACCGCGCAGCCTGCGGGGCAGGGTTTCAGAGGCGACGTAGGTGTCTCGGAACTGGGTCGTCACGGAGCCTTCCTCGAAGTCCAGGGCCTCGAGCACACTGAGGACCTTGATCATCGGCCGGTGGCTCTGGTCGTTGTGCCAAACCAGCTCGCTGGCCCCGGTCGCCTCGGGGTCGTAGTACGTGGAACCGCGGTTGTCGTCGGCTCGATGCTGATAAGCGCGCATCTCCTTTGTGAGATCACTGGCGGGGCCGCCTTGGTGGATGTGGCCCCGGTAGTGAGCCGCACCGTCCTCGGTGTCGAGCACCAGGCGGCCGAAACCCCGGAGGAATCCGTCTAGCTCCCCCTCGCTCGGGCTTGGTTGGCCGCGCAGGATCAGAAGCAGGTGAGACCGTAGCGCGGCAGTGAGCAGACGCACCGTGTCGGCGTCGGGGGGGGCCCAGGACACCCCTGTCACCTCGATGCCGAACGGGGCATCGGGCGGTCGGTGGAACCTCAGCGGCGAACCGGCGGGTACCGGTAGCCCCAAACCGGGCGGAACAGTCTCGGGTTGATATCGAGGGTCCACCGCACTAACCGCGCCGGGGCCACTTGCCATCCTAATAAAGATACCCAAAGCCCTCAGCGAGGCAAGAGGGGGTCGGGTTCCCGGCACTGGCAGGCAGCGCGGCACTCCGTATCCTCTACCGTGTCCCGATTGGAGGCTTTTCGTGACCGACATCGCCCCGGACATCCGATGACGCCGCCGGGATCAGAAGGGGGCTCGCCCTTGACCCCGCCGGCGGGCTCGACCCTGGACCTGGCCCACGTGCACGCCGTGGCCACGGAGGCGAATGCCGCCCACAAGGCCATGGGCACCGAGCTACTTGCCGTCGAACGGCACGGCGCTACCGTCGCCCTGCCCTGGCGCAGGGACCTGGCCGAAGCGGCCGGCGGATTGGCGCCGGGTGTTCTGGCCGCCTTGCTCGACCACGCCTGCTCACTGGCCGCCCTGATCTCGCTTGATGACGAGGCGCGGTTCGGGTCGACGATGAGCCTCCACCTCGACTACCTCGGGCCGGCCCAGCCCGGACGTCGGGTCCATGCCCACGCGGAATGCTTCAGCCAAGCGCCGGCGATCGTTTTCGTCCGGGGTTCGGCGTTCCATCCGGAGAATCCGGCCAGCCCCCTGGCTGTCGCCGTGTGCACCGTGGCCACGGCCGGATGAGCACCCTCGGCACGCTCATCGACGAGACGCCTTACTACCGGTTTCTCGGCCTGCGAGCCGGCCCGGACGGTTCGGTGGTGTTGCCGGCAGACGAGCACCACGCCAGCGACCGGGCCGTGATCCATGGCGGGGTCCTGTCAGCCTTTCTGGAAGCCTGTGGAGTGCTGCACCTCCGGGCGACGGGTGGGCCAAAGGCCCGTACTGCAGATATGACAGCGGCGTTTCTCCGCCCGGCCCAACTGGTCGATACGACCGCCCGGGTCCAGCCCATGCGGCGGGGCCGCCGATTCGCCCACCTCCAGGTGACCGCTTGGCAATCCGATCCAGCCTTGCCTGTGGCGGTCGGCTACGGGACCTGGATCCTGGAGCCTTGAACGACTTTCCCCCTCCTAGCCCATGGCCTCCGCCCGCGGGTCATCGCCTACGATCGACCGTGATGCGCCCATGAGTATTGAACGAGGCCGCCTGTCGGCCTGCGTGTTGATGGCACCCGGCTGGGACCTCGCCGAGTGCGTTGATGGGTGGCAGCGAGCCGGCCTGACCGGGATCGGCGTGACCATCAACGCCGTCGAGGCGGTAGGCGTCGATCGGGCCGTCGATGTGCTTCTGGCGTCTGGGCTCAACGTGGCCAACCTTCAGGGCCTCGGTCCTTTCGATGTGCTCCGTCCGGACCGGTTTGATGACCAGTTGCCCGGCATGCTGGCGTTCCTCGACCTGGCTGCCACCCTGGGTGCAGACTGTGTCTACGCCTGTTGCGGGCCTCGCGCCGACCTCGACTGGGAGGTCGCTGCCGACAGGCTGCTGGCGCAAGTGGAAGCCCTCCTACCTCACATTCACGAGCGGGGTGCACGGCTGGCGCTGGAACCGATCCATCCCATCCGTCAGGATCTGAGCTTTGTCAACATGGCCACGGACATCGAAGCCCTGCTGGCCCGCATTCCCGACGCATCGGTCGGCTACGTCTACGACTTCTGGCATCTCTGGTGGCAACGCGGCGCCGTCGAAGTGGCGAGGCGTACCGCGCGCCGGGTCCTTTCTGTGCAGCCCAGCGACCATAAGGCGGTCACTCTTCGCACCCTCGACCGGGCCGTGCCCGGACAGGGGATCGCGCCCGTGCGGGCTCTGGTCGAGGCTCTCGAGGAGGGCGGGTACAGGGGCTTCTACGATCTCGAGGTTCTGAGCCCCGACAACGACGAGAAGGGTTACGACCGCACCCTGAAGGAGACGATCGCCGGGTTTGCCGAAGCCGTTGGGGGACTCCGCGGCTAAAGAGGCACTCGCCCGGACGGTTCTCGAAGCGCGGTCATCAACCTGGGCCCCACGTACCTGGCGACGGCCAAGCCGGCGAGGACACCGGCGCCGAGAATCGCTATGAGAATACTGTGGCCGCGCAGTGCAGCCGTGGCGCCGTCGTACGCCGTGGCATCGATGGCCCGGACGACGCCGGCGCTCGAGCCGGATCCAGCCATGAGCCCGGCCCAGAAGTGCGGACCGGCCAGGACAGATCCGAGTGTGAGCAAGCCCGTCAATATGGTGGCTCCCGCCAGTACTACGGCCAGTCGAGCCCGGCGCCTGGCGATGCAGAGCCCCAGAACAGCAAAGGTGAAGAACAGGGCGGGCAGCACCACTCCGGCGGTCCGGATCATCCCAACGTGGCGCCAGCCGAAGGACAGGCTCTGCCGCTGAGCCAGCACGACCTGGCAGCAGCCAGTGCGGTCAGCAGAGTTCAGAATGGTCGCGACAAGATGGTTCGAGGCCAGGCTCGGGGAGGCGATCCAGAACAACTGCTCCGGCGAGAGCGAGACCGGACCGGAACCCCGGTCCAACTCCGGTACCACCTGATCGACCAGTCGGGCCGCTACGTGCTGGGCTGGTTGCGTCGCCATGACCTGCTCGATGAGGCGGTGAGTGACGGTCGTGATCGGAGCCTTGACCAGCCCCGACAGCGGGCCGAGGCCGGACGCGGAAAGGGTGGGATCGATCAGGACGGGCTGGACGACCTTGGTAGTCAGCAGATTGGTTACGGCGCCCTGCACATCGGGGGACCCGACTATTCGCTGGGCCTCCTGGTCGACGTTTCGAGCCGAGTAGACGTCCTGGCGCATCCAAAGGGCCAGGTTGCCGAGAAACAGGCAGAGGATGGTGGCGACTGCCAGCAATCCCGTCGAGACGGACCGAAAATCGTGAATGCCGGCGCCACGATCGCCCGAGGCGCGGGCCGTATCCGCATCTTGGCGGCCGTGGCGGCTCTTCAGCCATAAGACGGGCCGTGTACCAGTTATCGACAGCCTGGCGTTCGCTTCCACGGTCTACCAGCATGGCCGCATTTCCGGCCCGAATCAGGTCACCCCGGAGTGCCCCGGGCCCGCTAGTGGAGCAGAAGGTCGGTCTACCCGCACCTAGAAAGTACCGGGTGGCACAAACATCTCCGTTATCCGGCCGATGAGGGCGACATTGCCCTCGGCCTCCAGCCCGGACTCCTCCAGCATCAGCCGGCTCATGCTGACCTCGCCCCGTCCTATCCCCACGAACAGTGAAAACGGCATTCGCAGCGTCAACTCTGCATCGCGGCTACGACCTTGGCACGCCGTCGCCTTGTCTTTGTCGACATGCAGGTACCACTCTCGAGTGCCAGAGTCGGTTGCCAATACATACTGGATGTCGCCGGTCCAGCCCAGGGCCGATTCCGGGTTGAACCTCCGGGCCATTCCATTGAACACCAGTCGCAGCCCCGCGTCGCGGCCCAGAGTCCGTTCGAGGAGCTTGGGACTGGCTCGCCGTAGGGCCCGGCTGGTTCCCACTCGACCGACGTGACGGGCCCGGCCGGCCAACGTTTGCGGCGCGCCCTGCCCTCCTTGGCGCCAGGCCGGAGCTTCGTCCGGCTCACCGGTAACGCTGATCACGTAGTCGGCCGGGGCGGAGCGCGGCGGCGGTCGCCGGGCCAGCGCCTCTGACAGGTAGGGCGCCAGCCGGGTCGCCTTGGCGGCCTCGACCTCTTCGACCCGATCGGCGAAGGACGGCAATACGGTTTTCCCGAACAGTTCCAGCGACTCCATTATGTGTTCGTGCTTGTTGTGCCCGGACTGAGATACGAGGATCACCTGATCCACGCCGGCTGCCTCGTAGCGGCGGAGCAGATCCCGAATCTGCTCCGGCGTCCCGATAGCGCCCCGCAGCGACCCCAGCCCCCGCTGGAGCAGCTTCACCCCGAGCGGCCCGTCATCAGCGGTGACCACCTCGCGGGCGAAGCCGCGGGTGGCCCGGTTTTTCAGGAACTCCTCCCAAACGTTCGTCCGCGCCGGCCTGTGCTCGCCGAAGAGGTAGTAGTGGGCGAGGGAATACCCGAAGAAGTGCGCACCGTCGATGCCGCGCTCGATAGCGGTCTGCTCGTCCTCGTGGCACATGAACGGGACGACAATCGCCACGTTGGGATTAACGGCGAATCCGGCCGGAATACATGCGTCGGACGTGATGATCCGGTAGTACTCGTCCACCCACTGTTTGGCGTCCTCCGGTTCAACGAAGGAAAAGGAAAGGGCTCCGATGCCCTTACGCGCAGCCATGAGGATCGTGTCCCGGCGGCTGCAGGCCACCCACACCGGAGGGTGCGGCTTCTGTACCGGTTTGGGGACCACGTTGCGGGGCGGCATTTTCACCCACTTGCCGTCGACCCCCGCGAAGGGTTCCTCGACGAACATTCGGGTTACGGCGTCAATCGACTCCTCCCACTGTTCCCGCTTGGCGTTGCGAGGAACGCCGAATCCTCCGAGCTCCGATTGCGAGCTCGTCTCGCCCGTGCCGAAGTCGACCCGCCCGCTCGACACCAGGTCCAGGGTGGCGATGCGCTCCGCCACCCGAGCGGGGTGGTTGTACGCCGGAGGGAGAGCGACGATCCCGTGGCCGAGGCGGATACGCCTGGTTCGCTGGCTGGCCGCGGCCAGGAACACTTCCGGTGCGGAAGAGTGCGAGTACTCCTCCAGGAAATGATGCTCCACCTCCCAGACGTGCTGGATCCCGATCTGGTCGGCCAGCTCGACCTGGTCCAGGGCATCCTGGAAGGTCTTTTCTTCGGCGCCGTCGACCCACGGCCGCGGCATCTGGTGCTCGTAGAAGATCCCGAAGCGCATGATCAGAGTCTCCCACGCCGAGCACCGATCGGCCTCGACGGACAACTCGCTGCGCCGGCGCCCTGGAGACGTGGCCGTCTGTAAGGATGGCGGGAGTGAGTGATGGGTCCCCGGAGCCGGTCCCAACAACGGGGCCGCTGGGCGGATCTGGTCTCGTCCGCGTTCCCGAACCGGAGCTCATGGACGCGCCGGAGCAGGCCCGGGCCTACGCAGAAGCAGACTTTCGCGAGTCTCACGACCAGTTCGTGGTGGCAATCGCGACCCGTTTCGGACCGCGGTCGGGTGTGGTGCTGGACCTTGGGTGTGGCCCGGCGGACCCCACCGTGCGGCTCGCGCTCGCCAACCCCGCGGTGACGGTCGTCGCCGTCGACGCCGGTCGGGTCATGCTCGAGCTCGCCCAGGAACGCGTCGCACAGGCCGGCCTCACCAGCCGGATTCGGCTGGAGAACCGTCGACTTCCGGACCCGTCCCTGGCCGCCCAGCGGTTCGACGGCGTGGTGAGCAACAGCCTCCTGCACCACCTGTCGGATCCAATGGTGCTCTGGAAGACCATCACCGACTGCGTTAGACCGGGCGGTTTCATCGCTGTGATGGACCTGCTCCGCCCTCACGGCGTCAGCGACGTCGACCGCTTGGTAGCCCTGCATGCCGCCGGGGCGCCACCGGTCCTGCAAGCCGACTTCCGCAACTCCCTGCTCGCCGCCTACCGCCCTGACGAGGTCGAGCAGCAGTTGGCGCGCGCCGGTTTGGGACGGCTCAATGTCGCCACGATCAGCGACCGTCACCTGTTCGTAGCCGGGATCGGTTAAGTTAAGACGAGGGCCTTCGAGGAGCCTCGCCGGGCGCCCCCAGATCACATGCTCGGGGAGGCCTGAGGGAAGGCGCTGCGACGGCCTCCATCGACGATCAGCGTTTGCCCGGTGACGAAGCTGGAGAGATCCGACACCATGAACACCAATGGGCCCGCTATCTCTTCCGGTGTCCCGAAGCGGCCCAGCAAGTGTCGCTCGTTCACGGCATGGGCCGGCGTGTTGGTGCCCCGGGACTCCCGCATGGCCAGGACCCGAGGGGTGTTGATCCCGTCCGGGGCGATGGCGTTAACCCGGATGCCGAACTGCCCCCACTCGTTCGCCATGCTACGGCTGAGCGCCATCAGAGCCGCCTTCGCCGCCCCGTAGGCAGCGTGGTTCGGAGCGCCATAGATCCCGCTTACGGATGCGACCACGGCGATGCTGCCGCCGCGGCCCTGATCCACCATCCGCCGGGCGGCCGCTCGGGCCACGTACAGGTGGTGGCGGAGGTTGCGGGCCATCTCCAGATCCCAGGTTGCGTCCTCGAGATCGAAAATCTGAGTCCACGCCGCCATGCCGACGATATTGACCAGGATGTCGATCCCGCCTCCGAAGTCGGCGGCGGCGGCCACTGCCGCGTCTGCCGCTGCGGGGTCCGTGACGTCACCTGTCACGGTCGACGTGCTCGCACCGAGCGCCTTTACCTCGTCGCTCACCGCGGCGGCCTTCTGCGCATCGATGTCTGCGATGGTCACCTGGGCGCCGGCTTGAGCCAGTAGCAGTGCGCTGGCTCGACCGATGCCCGAACCTCCTCCTACGACGAGAGAGGACTTGCCGTCAAGCCCGAGGATGTTGCTGTTCACCGCTGGTCCCCTCCTCCGAGTCAGTCAATATGACAGTAGCCACCCAGGTCAGCAGACGTCGGCTCGGGCCGAGAGAATGGCGTTCAGCCGCTGTTCGACTTCGCCAGTGCTGTGGTCGTCGGTGAAGACATAGGCGCGGTTGCGGCGGATGGCGTCGACCACGTTGGCCGCCACGGCCGTCGGCTCTACCGTCCCGATCGGGTTCATGGCGGTCCTGATCATCCCGGGCATCACCACACTGGCGCCTACCGGCGCATCGATCGCCGAGAGTTCAGCCCGGAGGACGTCGGTCAATGCGAGTACGCCGTGCTTCGCTACCGCGTAAGGACCGAGGCGGTCCAGAGGCTTGACGGCGGCCATCGACGCCACGTTCACGACGTGACCCTCATCGCCGGTGGCGAGGATAAGAGGCACGAAGGATCTGACGCCATGGATGACGCCCCACAAATCCACGTCGATCACCCGGTGCCACTCCGCCAAAGGCAACTCCCATGAATATCCCCTGCAGACCACCCCGGCATTGTTGACCGCTACATGCAAGGAACCGAATTGATCGACGGCAGCCTGGGCCACGCTTTCCACTGCGGCAGGGTCGCGCACGTCCGCCACGGTCGCGACCACTCGTGCGCCGCTCCCGGTCAGGCGCCCGACATGGGAGGCAAGTCCTTCCTCATCCTGGTCCGCCATCACGACACGCATGCCCTCGCTGACGAGCGCTTCAGCGATCGCCAAGCCGATCCCGCTCGCGGCACCCGTCACCACACCGACTCGTTCCCGGAGTTCCCGCATGCGCTGATTCTGGCACGGCTTCTCAGCGCACCCCCTCGTTACGCCCCGGCGGCCCGATAGGAAGTCCCGGTCCAGCGGGGCGAAACCAACGCCGCGCATCTCGGTAACGTACCTGTCGCGAGTCCTTCTCGCCGGCAGGTGCCGGCGAGGGTCGAAGAGGGATATAGATGGCGACTTTCGTCCTGGTACATGGGGGCGGCCACGGTGGTTGGTGTTACCAGCGGGTCAGCCGGCTGCTTCGCCCCGCCGGCCACGAGGTGTATGCCCCGACTCTGACCGGTTTGGGCGAGCGTTCCCACCTGGTCGGCCCCCATGTGGACCTGAACCTTCACATCCAGGACGTCGTCGCTGTGCTGCACTACGAGGACCTGCACGACGTGATCCTGGTTGGGCACAGTTACGGCGGAATGGTGATCACCGGGATCGCCGACCGGGCCGCGAACCGGGTCGGAAAGCTGGTGTACCTCGATGCCGCCAACCCCAAGAATGGGCAGTCACTGGTGGACGTGGCCGGCCCGATCATCGAGATGACCCGACCCTCCGGTGAGGTCGTCAACGGGGTGGAGCTGGTATTGCTTCCCTCGCCGGACGCCGGCATGTTGTACGGCGTCACCGATCCGGCCGACCTGGCGTGGATGGCCTCGCGCCTCAGCGGGCACCCCTGGAAGTGCTTCGAGCAGAAGCTGGAGCTGCTCGACGAGGCCGCGTGGTCGAAGATCCCGCAGTACCACGTCGTTTGCACGTCCACCCTGGCCACCCGCGATCCGGAGCTCATGGAAGAGGCCCGCGCCTCGGGACGCCTATGGGACATCGACACTGGGCACGACTTGATGATCACCGAGCCGCAGAAGGTGGCCGACGCCTTGCTGGCTATAGCTAGCGGCTGAGCCCGGGGGATGGGCCGCAAGGCCCGAGGTTCTGCAGGGGGGCCACAGGACGGGCCCTTTGGAGTTGTTGAGTATGATCCCCGGGACGGCGTTCATTCGATGGGAACCGATCTATGACCTGGCTGGAGGGTTTGCCCGAGGGCGACACCGACTGGGACCGGCTGGCTTCGGCCTTTCCGGAAGCCTTCGATGCACTGTCCGCCCTCTTCGCCGCCACCTGGGATGAGTGCGACCCCGTGCTGGTCGAGCTGGCTCGGCTGCGGATCGCCACCCTCCTCCAGAACGGGCCGGAGCTCACCCGGCGCAGCTCCCGGGCCCGGGAGGCGGGGTTGACCGAGACCAAGGTCGCCGAGCTGCCGGCGTGGCCCACGTCGCCGCTCTTCACGGCCACCGAACGGGCCTGCCTGGCCTTGACCGAGCAGTTCGTTCTGGACGCCGACGGGGTGACCGACGCCCAGGTGGCTGAAGTGACCGAGCATCTCGGCGGGGCCGGTTGCTACGCGTTCGTCGAGAGCCTGTCGGCGCTGGAGACGTTGCAACGGGCGTGCCTCGTCCTCGGTATCGGCACCGAACCGGGAATTGACGAGATCATCAGGCGGGCGGGCCGCAATCAGGTCACCCCGGAGGAGGTAACCCGGTGAAACCAAAGATCCCGCTGCCCGCTGACGCTGTTATGGCATCCGGCCTGGCCGACACCTCGGGGATGGCACCGGCCGTCTCCGCCGCCCGCCGGCAGCTTCGCCGCACCGCCTTCCGCATGCGGAGCGTGGACGCGGTCACGACCGAGCTTGTACGAATCCGCAACGCTCGCTTCCAGAACTGCAACTATTGAATGAGCGCTCGCAGCGCAGTTGCGCTGGAGCAGGGGGTCGATGAGCAGATGCTCGCCAGTGTCGACCGCTACGAGCAAAGCGATCTCACGCCCGCCCAAAAGGCCGCTCTCAAGTTGGCCGACGCCTACCTGGCCGCGCCGGCGGCGATGAGCGAGTCGGTGAGGAGCGAGGTGGCGGCTCAGCTCAGTCCCGCACAGATCGTCGAGCTCGCTCTCAAGTTGATGGGTTTCAGCAACGACAAGGTGATGGTGGCGCTGGGCCTCGATTTCGACGAGATCCGCCCGTTCACCTTGTGACCGGGAGGCCCCCCGCATAGCGGGCGGTATCCCGCTACTGAGCATTCAACTGGAGGCGGTGGCTAGGTCGACATTCATCACATGTCGCCCTTGCCTGTTACGCTCCTCGCTCATCCTAGGAGGGGATATTGCGATGGAGTTCGGCATCTTCACGAATATGTACTACCCGAAGCATTGGCGCGATGGGAGGGTTCGCACTGAGCACGAAACGTTGAGGAACGAGATCGAGTACATCACCATCGCCGACCGGGTGGGATTCAAGTACGCCTGGTCAGCGGAGCACCACTTCCTCGACGAATACTCGCACCTGTCGGACTCTGAGACCTTCCTGGCCTACGCCCTGGCCAGGACGGAGCGAATCCATGTGGGCTCGGCGATCTTCAACATCACTCCGCCGGTCAATCACCCGGCCCGGATAGCCGAGCGAGTAGCGATGCTTGACCACCTCGGCGAGGGAAGGTTCGAGTTCGGTACCGGTCGCGGGTCGTCGTCGACGGAGGTCTACGGCTTCCGGATCGACAGTATGGAGAAAACGCGGGATCTCTACGACGAGGCCTTGCCCCAAATCGTACGTATGTGGCGCGACGAGGAATACTCCTATGAGGGCAAGAGTTTCTCGATGCCCTCGAGGCCGGTCCTTCCCAAGCCCTACACCGAGCCGCACCCGGCGCTGTGGGTGGCGGCGGGCTCGCCGGGCACCTTCGAGAAGGCAGCCCGCCTGGGCATCGGCATACTCTGCTTCACGCTGGGAACGCCCGACACGTTGGCCCCTCTGATCGAGATCTACAAGAAGAACATCGAAAAGGCCGAGCCGGTCGGCGGCTACGTGAACAACAACATCATGGTGACGGGCGATATGATGTGCCTGGAGAACGGCGACGAGGCTCGCTCCAGATTTGCCCGCAACCGCAGCAACTATCACACCGGCCTGGTCTACCGGTACCTCGACTCCTTCCCCCGGCCGGACGGCTTCCCGGTCTGGCCCGACCTGCCGCCGGAACCGACGACCGACGAGCTCAAGGCCGGGGTCAACGCAGCGGCGAGCTGTGTGGGGGACCCCGATGAGATCTCCCGCACCATCCAGCGCTTCATTGACGTGGGGGCCGACCAGCTCACCTTCGCCTCCACCGTGTGCGACTACGACATGGAGACGCTACGCCAGTCGTACGAAACGTTCGGAAAGCACGTTATACCTCGCTTCGACACTGACCCGGTGCATTCCACCACTCGTCAGCGCGAAGCGCAGTGCGGGGCTTCCGCCGCGACTCGGTAAAGGTCGAATTCTCGCCGGCTCACGTGTGGCAACAGATCGCCCCTGACTGTCGACCTGCGCGTCGTTCCGGGTCCCATTCGGTTTTCCGGGACGCGTTGAACCGCTCTGGCCGGTACAACGGGTCCCAGAAGGCCTTTCGGGACCCACCAGGTGCGGTTCGAACCCGCGATCCTCGTGCGGCTAGCGTTACCCGCCCAGGCTCTCGGCGATCAGGAGCAGGTGAGGACTGAGCCCCAGTAGCGTGGGCTCCGCCTCGATCGCGCGCGCCGCCCATAGGATCACGTCCCGGTCGCCTGGGTCGTCCCACCGTTGCGCCAGTTGAGGCAGATAGGCGGCCAGTCCCTCGATACCGACTAGCTCCCGCACGGCCAGGTCCGCTCTCTCGGCCTCGGAGCGCAGCTGGTCGGGATGATGGAGGAAAGCGGTGGTCCACCAGTGGGGGCGATCATCCGGGTTGCGGTGCTGGCCGCTCGCCAAGTCGTTGCGAGCGATCGTGACGAAGTCGGGGTCGAACAGAAACTGGCGGCCGAGGCCGTCGAACAGTGAGGCGAACCGGCTGACGGCGGCGACCGCCACCATCCCGCCCGGTTTGACCACGCGGGCCGCCTCCCGGAGGGCCAGAATGCGATCGGCCTCTTCGGTCAGGTGGTACAGAGGCCCGAATAGCAAGGCCGCATCGAACGTGGCGCCGGGGCAGGTGTCTGGCGTCGCCTAGCTCGGCCGTGACGCCCTTGATTGCCAGGCTGGTCCTCGCCTTCGCCACATGGCGAGGCGTGACGTCGATGATCCGAACTCGGTATCCGAGATCGGCCAGCCAGGAAGCATGAATCCCGGTGGCACCACCTATATCTACGATCGTGCCCGGGGGCGCCGGCAAGTGCCGGCTCAGAACCTCATGTGCGCGCAGTAGCTCGAGCTGTCCGAGCCCAATGGAGATCCGGTCCTCCTCCCGGATGGTTTCGTAGTGGCGAACCACCGCCGGATCGAGCGGATCCATGAACAGACGATACGACAGTCGTTACGGACGCAGATCCAGATCCCGGTTGTTACCTCATCGGTCGCAGCTCCTGGGCTGGTAGAGCTGGTCGAGTCCGGCCAAGTCACCGGGTTGGTAGGCGGAGTAACCCCGGTCGACGGGGTTCATCACCTCCGTTCCGCCGTAGTGGCCGAGCCCGACAGCATGTCCCAATTCGTGAAGCAGGACTGGAAGCTCGCCGTTGGGGCCAGCCCCCCCGTTGAGCCGGGACGCTATCTGAATATTCGCGGCCCGAATCCTCGAACCGACAGGAGACGATTGAAACTCGGAGTGGGTTACGCCCAATTTGTCCGCCCCAGAGGTACCTGATTGCGTCAGAGTCGAGCTCCAGGCGATGGCGATGTTGGCTCCACCGGCGGTGACAGTTCGGATGCGCAGCCCGGTAGCGGCTGAGAGCATGTTGATGGCCGCGGACGTATCGCTTCGCCACGTCCCAGGAGCATCGGTGGCGTTGATCGAAACGGTGAGGGCTGAGCATCGCGGCCACCCCAGTGGCCGGCCGTTTGCGCACCGCTCGAACCGGTATTCGGCTCCGGCTGGATACAGCTTCGCAGGGCAGGTAGTGATCGGGCTGGCGATAAGGGGGACTAGCGGGGCGTGTTCGCTGGACAGGTGCGACGGCAGGTAAGCGGAGGCCGCGATGACGGCGACGGTCATTACGGCCCCGACTATCGTGCGTCGTCTGATCTGACCTGGGCTCGTCGAGCTTGGTCGCCCTTGGTGCTGGGCTCGCCGGCGCCCGCGCTGGGCGCGGCGCGCCTCTTCTTGCCCTTCGTTGAGTTCAGCCTGGTAAAGGAGGGAGCGCTCTCTCGCCCTGGCCCTTTCCTCCTCAAGTTGGCGCGCACGGTACGAGGGCTCGCAGTGCTTCGCTCCCGCCACGAAAGACTCGTTCAGCTGCGGTACTCCACCAACTTCCGCCCAGTCGTCCACTTGCCCCTTGTGCCCCAAATCAAGAATTCGGATAGCTGACTTCGGCGCCCTTTATGTCTGAGAACACGGCGTCCGCAGCCAAACCAGGCAACTCGAAGCGTCAAACCGCCTGGACTATATTCGACCAGTCGCCTCCGAGTCGCTCTATCCTCCCGGGAGAACCACCGTGGCCAGAATCCGCCGTTTACGGCCCCGCTTCGGAGCATTGGCCAAGCGCGGTTGGACGAGCGCGAACAGCTGGCGGGCCATCTCGGCCATCTATCACCCCGGACGACCCTGCCGCCGTTGCAGGCATACTCAGGGCGCACTTAAGCAGTACTTAGCACTGAGACTACGGAGTCCCGGTTTGTTCACCTCGAGGTCTCCAATGGCGGATCACTCGATGACCTTCGTCACCGCGACCGAAGTCCACAAAACAGCAAGAACGCTGGCCACCCAAAGGATCGCCACGATCCCGGCCACCGCGTAGATCAGAATCAAACCAACTGGCGCGTCCGAGCCGGCATCGGCTCGGACTACTCCGACGACGATGACGTCGATAACCCAAATGGGCGTCAGAACGCCGGCGATGGTCAGGGCGGCCGCTCTCGAGGTGTGCTGGATCAGATCCAGGGCGCTCGGCAACGAGTACCTGCCCCTGACTGCTCGAATGGCAGCGAGCACGGAGACTGCTACCAATCCGGCCGCGAAGCCCCAGAGCATGTCGTGCTCGGTGGCGCCCACGACGACCGTGATCATTCCAATGCCTAAAGCAGCCCAACCGACCGAGCCAACGTTCGACGGGTCAAGCGATCCGGGGCGGAGATTCTGGACCACGAACCCATAGTGTGCTGCATTACGCCAGCGACCTCAACGGGCCAGTGCATCAAGGAGAGAAAACTGCGCAGAACGGGTCATTATGGTGGGGTCGACCGCGACCGCGACCGCGACCGGGGCCGCGTCCGCTACTTAGGTCCGTGAAGACAGGGGACCGCTGTCCACCCCCGGTTTAGGCGGCATGACAGCGACGGTACCCTGAGCGGCACAGACCATCCGGCCGTTGTTGGTCACGTCAATTCGTACGATGACGGTCCGCTTCGACATGGAGACGATGTAAGCCTCCGCGATCATGCGCCCCGGGTGGGCGGGGGCGACGAAATTCAGCTTGAACTCCTGGGTCGCCGGCCAGGAACCTCTTTCGATCACCGGGAAGCAGACGGCTCCCAGTGCATGGTCTATCAGCGCCGACACCACGCCTCCATGGGCCGCGCCGAAGGGGTTCAACAGCTCCTCGGTAACCGCCAACTCGCATGTCAGCCGGCCGGGTTCCACTGACGTGGTCACAATCCCCAGGTATTCGGGCAGCCCGCCCCCGACGGTTCCGGCCGAGATACGGCTGCTGTCCATCATGGCCTCAGCTATCTCGCGGTCGTAGTGATCAAAGGTGCTCATCCCGGTGATGAGGCAACGCTAGTTGGGCCGAGAAGATGGTCGCGAAACAGACCATGTCGGCACTCACCCGCGAAGTCGCCCAGATGCTCCGGGCCGCGGGAGGGCTGCTGGCCCTCACTAAGCGTCCGCGTGGTCCGGCCCGGCCAGGTAAGCCACTCGGCGCGCGATGTTCACGGCATGGTCCCCCAACCGCTCGTAGTAACGCGCAACCAGGGTCATGTCCATGGCCACGGGCAGGCTCATCTTGCCCGAAGCCAGTTCAGCCATCAGAGCGGCGTGGAGGCTGTCCAAACCGTCATCGCGCTCCTCGAGGTCGTCCGCCGCGGTTCTGTCCCGCTCATGCCACGCCGAACTGGCTCGCCTCCACATGTCGCCAGCGGTCTCACCCATCCTCTGCACCAGCCCGCGGCCGCGCGGCGACAGATCGTCACTGAGGATGTGCGTGGCGTGCTCGGCAATGTGAACCACGAGATCGTGGGACCGCTCCAGCTCCGGAACCACCCTCAGAACCGAAAGAAGTAGACGCAGATCTGTGGCAACCGGCGCCTGGAGCGCGAACTCGTTGTTTACGAGAACCTCCAGTTCTCGGTAGAGCCCGTCGATGACCGCCTCCCGGTCGACCACCACCTTCAGCGCGTCGACGTCACCGCTGAGCAGGGCTTCCGTGGCTACGGCCAGGTCCTCGGCGACCAAGGCGAAAAGCTGGATGACCTTGTCCTCGATGGTGTGCAACTGCTGGTGGAAGACCACCCGGAGCTCGCTCACATCCTGGAGGCTACTCCGAGGGCGTGATCCGAGGATCTCTCGACGGTCGTGAACTGCGGCTGAGACCGACCGGTGGGGGCCTTCAGCCTGTAACCCCAGGTCCGGCCAGGTACTCGATTCGGTGGGCGACGTTGACGGCGTGATCGCCCAGCCGCTCGTAGTGGCGAGCCGCCAGGGTCATCTCCAGCAGATCACCTGGCTCCGAATCTTGACCTTTGGCGACAAGTGTTCGTCAGCTGGCGACTCCGTTTCGAAGGGAGGGACGCTGGCGACGGGTCGGGCCTGAGCGAAAAGAGGTTTGGGGTCGATCCGGGCGGGAAGAATCAAGAACACGGCTGTGTTTTGGCTTTTGATCTTGAAGCAGGTGCCATGGGCGATCCCATTACCGGAAGCGAAGACAGGTCGGACGAGGGTGTTCGACCGGTTGGCGTGTCGCCGGAAAGTGCCGGCTTTCTTCCCGCCTCACCGCCCAGGGCCAGTATCGAGTCCGTAGCTGTCCGGCTGATCGCCACAGCAGGGGTGGTTGGCATCGGCACTGCGATCGGGGCCCTGCTCTCCACCGGTCACGTAGCCGGATGGATCATTTCGCTGGTTGTTTCGTTGGTCAGCGTGGTCCTTGCCGCAACTCTCTGGCGTTCCCGGCGACTCTGAAGATTCAGCGGCGCCGGTCAGACATCCAGGTTGAGAGCCGATAAAGGGGGTGGCGTCCCAGTCGTCGTGCCGGTCGGAACACGCCGGGTGTAGCGCAACAGCTCCTGACTCTGCAGGACGTGCCAGAACTGGAAGGAGGCGGCGGATGTCCGACGCCGATGATCAGATGGGCGGCCAGGGCGGCCGGACGGGACCGAACCCCGCCGACCAGACTGACCGCGAACCCGATCCCGTCAAGGGCAACGTAGGTGACCACAACCGGCCAAAGGAGGACGGCGAAAGAGACGGCGACTCCGAGAAGGTGGACCGAGCCGGCGCCGATTCCTTCCCCGCCAGCGACCCCCCGGGACACTGATCCCCGGGACACTGATAGCATGAGCACCCTACGCCTCCAGCCGGGTATCCGCTCTCCCGGCAGGTGCCCGCCCCTCCGCTGCGGCGTTCCGGCTCGCTCGGATTCTCCTGCCGTCACGACATCTGGCAGGTAGGTTCCCCGCGGGTGCAACACCATCAGCCGCTTGCAAGCAGGGGGACGAGCATGATCAGGAAACAAGGGCAGGCTCCCACTCCAGTCCGATCCCCGATGGAGCCGGAGTTCCGTCGCTCTCGGCGTCAAGCCCGAGAATCTCACCTGGTTCTGAAGGAGCACATAAAATCGGTGCTCACGTGGTCGATCTGTTGACCGTGGTCCCCAAACACGGATCCCCAAACGCGGTTCAGCGGGCGCCAGGGCGCCCGCTGAAGTACAAAAGACTGTTTCGGTCAGAACGTTGACTCGTGACGCTCCTCGACGACGGTGCCATTCGGCTGCCGGTACGTCGAACGGCTCCGGCGACTGCCGCCAAAGCCTCCCCACGATGACCAGAAGATCAGTGACACGACGAATCCAACCACTCCTACGACCATGAGGATCACCCCGATCGTATGAATATTGAAGTTACTCGACTGGACGCTGGTAGCGAATCTAAGAATCGCACCTATGGCAAATACGACAATACTGGTTCCGACACCCACTGATCTCTCTCCTTGACTCTTGCTATACATCCTTATGTTTCCCCGCACAGAGGCGTATAAACATGGACTTCCCGGTTTACCTACCCGGCTAGACCCGCACCCGCCGGCGACCAACGAGCCAGAGC
The DNA here is from genome assembly GCA_963851245.1 of uncultured Acidimicrobiaceae bacterium. Classification (GTDB taxonomy): domain Bacteria; phylum Actinomycetota; class Acidimicrobiia; order Acidimicrobiales; family Palsa-688; genus CAWKOH01. The sequence goes on from CAWKOH010000005.1 coordinate 204,631, forward strand.
ACCGCGGCGATGACTATCACCCAAAGAATGGGATGTACCACCAGCCCCAAGACTGCGGCGACCACCACTATCAATACGGCGATCAGGATATCGAAAAGCATTTAACGCTCCCTAGGTAGATGTCCACCGGGTACGGACCCGGCTTCGCATCTCTAAATACCCATCAGGAGCCAAACGCAACGCACCGCGTCTTCAGGGCGTGGACGTTGCGTCCGAGGTTGCCGCCAATAGAGCGGTTTGCCGTAGAGCGGTTTGCCGGCTGCCCTGTTCGGGTAGCACTCAAACACACGGATGACATTGTCAAGCAGTCGCAGGCCGTTTTGGTTGCCAGTGGGCGACCACGACTTCGTAGGCCCGTTCGGCTTGGGCGACGAGTTCCTTCTCTTGGTCGCGTAGCTGCTTGATGAAGTAGTCGTGGCTGGGACCGGCGACCGGTCCCGGGTGGGGTGTGGCGCCGGCGGCGAGCTCGAGTTTGCGACGCTTGTGGGCGGTGAGACTGGGCCGGCTGAAGGCGTAGTCCTCGCCGCGGATGACCAGATGCCAGCACAGTACTGCCAGTTTGCGGGCGACGGCTACGGTGGCGATCTGGAACCCTCGTCGGTCCTTGACTCGGCGATAGAACGCTCGCAGCGGTCCGGGGGTCCTGGACGCGGCGAAGGCGGCCTCGACCAGCATCCCCCGTGCTTGGGCCGGCCCGGCCTTGGTGATCCGGCCGTGCGTGGCCGGGCTGTTGCCGGATTGCTTCACTCGGGGGTTCAGCCCGAGATAGCAGACCAGCTGGTCGGGGGTGTCGAAGCGGGCGAAGTCGCCGACGGCGGCCACCACGGCCATGGCCACGGTGACGTCGATGCCCGGCACGGTCATCAGCCGGGCGATGACCGGGTCGTCGATCGCTTCGACAGCGATGTCGTGCTCGACCGCGGCTTGTTCCTCGTTGTGGAAGTCGAGCTGGCGCAGCAGGGCTTCGACGCTGCGCCGCTCATCGGCGGGCAGGGCCTGGGCGGCCAACCATCGCCGTCCCACCCCGGAGAACAGGTCCGCGTGCGGGCAGGTCGGGGCCAGGTTCCTGGCCAGAATGGCGTGCACCTGGTTCTTGACCCGGGTCCGCTGTTTCACCAGGTGGGTGCGTCGCATTACCAGGCGGCGTCGCATCCTGGTCCGGTCGTCGGCCACCCAGGTTCCGGGCAGGAAATCGGCGGCCAACAGCTGGGCCAGGATGCGGGCGTCGACCTTGTCGGTCTTGACCTTCGCTTCGGCGATGGCCCGGGTCTTGCGCGGGTTGGACACCACTACCTTGGCCACCAACGGTCCTAGCAGCGTGGCGATGGCGTCGGAGTTGGTCGTCGCCTCCAAGGCGACCTGGTCGCTGCGCTGAAGTGTCGCCGCCCACGCCCCCAGGTCTTCGGGGCGGACTCCAATACGGCCCTCGTCTCGGCACAAGCCATTCTCGACAACGGCTATCTGAGCGAACGTGCGGTGCACATCCATGCCAATCGATCTCACTGTGTTCTCTCTCCTCTCGAGTTGGATTGAAGGAGTTCGCCGGGCTGAGGACGACAGAAACGGATTCGCGCTCGCAGCGCAGTCGGGCCAGTCGCTGGGGCGGCCAAGTACTAACGCGACCTCTCAGGTCAAGGTGTAAAGCGGCCTGCCCTGGCTTATCCTCCCTGACTCCCCGGACCCGACCCAACCGACCTTACGACCACGGACCGGGACGGGGGGCGCCAGATATGTCATACCTGATACTAAACGGGTAGCGAAAGCTCGAGACCCGCGAGAACACGAGAGAACGCTTGGGAGCCATCCATGTCACCGGGTGAGCGATGTGACGCCATCATGAAGATGATCGATGAAGGGCTTCAGGAAGATTCTGACGCGAACGGGGATCTAGACGACGGTATCCCTGGAAGCCAGCCTGAGGCCGCGACTCTGGCTTCGGATCCGATCGACGGCGCCAATCCTCTCAACTCAGCGGCGTAACCTGGTCTTTATCCTTCGAGGCAGCCGCCATGAGGAGAAGCAACGGCGCGGGTTCGGGGGGAATCGGGGGTTCGGGAGCGGGATCGGGCCAGGGGTCTGGCATGGGGTCAGGGTCGGGCGGTGTCGGGGCGAGGTCGCCGGGCGTGTCGCGCCTCATGGCTGCTCCTTTCGATCAATGCGCTTTCACCACAGAGGCCCCCGAAGAATTCGGGGGCCTCCGTCGTGGGTATAGACAGCGGTCAAGGGTTGGTCTCCACCTCGACCGGCGCCAACTGACCCGTGCCTAATCTTTACCCCCTGCTCGCTGACACTAACCGGTCTTCCTCAGTTAGCCGGCCCTCCCTGGGCGACCCCAGCCTCTTTCAGCTTCGGCTGCTCGTCGATCGCGATCGCCTCGGCTTGGCGTCCAGATTGGGGCTCGTCCATCATGAGATACATCGTGGCGGCAGCGTCTTCCCCACCCAGGGGAGCGCCAATCCCGCTCTTACGATCATGGTCCTGGCCGCCAGGGCCGCTGATCACTCGGCGGTCTCGCGTTCGACCGCGGGGACGTGATCGCAGGCAGCTCGGGGGTTTCGACGAAGGGATCCGGGGTAGAAGAGCCCCGTTCGATGTATTGCGAGTTCAGAAAGGAGTCGACGGTGCCTTACACCTTGCCGGATCTGCCGTATGACTACTCGGCCCTGGAGCCCCATATTTCTGGGCAAATTATTGAGTTGCACCACGATAAGCACCACAAGACCTATGTACAGGACGCCAACGCCACTCTCGAGAAACTCGAGGCGGCCCGGGCCGCCGACGATTTCGGGGCCATCGTGGGGCTCGAAAAGACATTGGCCTTCAATGTCTCGGGTCATGTCTTGCACTCCACCTACTGGCAGAACATGAGTCCGGACGGTGGCGGGAAACCGGGAGGGGATTTGGCTGCCGCCATCGATAGCGAGTTCAGATCATTCAAGTCCTTGAGGACCCAGTTGACCGAGGTCACGAAGACCGTTCAGGGCTCCGGTTGGGGGGCACTGGCATGGGACCCACTCGGCGGTCGTTTGCTTACCGAGCAGATATACGATCATCAGGGGAACGTCGGTCAGGGAGCAGTGCCGCTACTGGTGATCGACATTTGGGAGCATGCCTTCTATCTGCAGTACAAGAACGTGAAGGCCGACTACATCGACGCCTTCTGGAACCTGGTGAATTGGCCGGATGTGGAAAGGCGTTTTGATTCGGCACAAGCGCTGACGGGTGTGGGGGTTTAGAGACCAGTGCGACCTGGTCCAGCGGCGAATGCTGCCAACTCCATGAAAAGGAGGCCGTAGGCATGGCGAAGAGGGATCAAAAGACTGGTCAGACGAAGAACATGGCGAACGAGGAGCACGATGAGCGTGCATCGCTGGAGGCCGAGAGACGCATGACGCTGCGCGAAGACGCCGGCTCGGATGATCAAGCAGAGCCGGAGAGAGAGGTTGGGGCGTCCGCCGGGATGGACAGCGAGCACGAACCCGGAGCCCTGGAAGAGGCGTCGGAACGGATGTTGTTGAGGCGCGATCGGAAGTGACGCGCCATTTCCGGCGCCAGGCGCGGAATGCAGGGTGGGAATGCTGAACTACTAGAGCGGTCGTTTAGCGTGTCCACGACCATTCCGGGGTAGGAAAGAGCCGGTGGTCGAAAATGGCGGACAATGCGACTCCCGAGTTTTCCCCCCGGGCGAGGCTAGCGTGCCCGCAGGCCGCCGCTGGGCTCATCGAGTGCTGGCCGCCTGGGGGATGGGTTCCTCGGACGCGGAGCTGGCGTTCAACGAGATGGTCACTAACGCCGTGGTGCACGGATCGGGTGACATCCAGGCTGTCTTGACCTGCCTAGGCTCGGGTGTTCGTCTCGAGGTTCACGATCAGGGCGGGGTGAAACAGATCGTTCGTCGTCAGATACCCGTCGACCGCCCGGGAGGTCGGGGCCTCGACATCATCAGCCGGGTCTCTACGACCTGGGGTTGGGATCAGGGCGAGGCTGAGGGCACGACTATATGGGCTGAAGTGCCAGAGACAGCTATCGAAATCTGATGTCAAAGCAGGGTCTCGAGAGTCTCCCGCGGTCTGCTTCGCACCTACGGCCTATCCACTCTCCGGGATGGGCACGGGGTAGCATGCGATTTCTGATGGGGAACGTCTCCGACCCGATAGAGCATCTGCTCGAGGGATTGCTGTCGGTGACCGACTCGGCCCTCACTGGGCTCAAGGTCGAGGACCTTCTGATAGAGCTGCTCATACGGGTACGTGAAGTGCTCGAAGCAGACACGGCTGCTGTTCTTTTGCTCGACCGCGAATCAAACGAGCTGGTGGCTACCGCGGCATGCGGCATCGAGGATGAGGTCCGGCAGGGAGTGCGGGTACCCTTCGGGCATGGTTTTGCCGGCCGCATCGCGGAGCAGAGGCAGCCCGTAAATCTCCGCAAAGTTGATGTGACCACGGTGAGCAACCCCATCCTGTGGGAGAAGGGCATACGGGTTATGCTCGGCGTGCCTCTGATGGCCGAAGACCAGGTCTTAGGAGTGCTGCACGTGGGCCGGCTCGACGACCGCCCATTCACCGCCGGCGACACCGAGCTTCTTCGCGTCGTGGCCGAGCGGGTGGCCGGGGCGACGCAGACCCGGCTGCTCGCGGTGGAGCGCGCCGCGGCCTCGCTCCTGGAGCGAAGTCTGCTCCCGGGCCGGCTGCCTCGCTGTCCCGGTCTGGAGTTGGCAGCGAGATACCTGACTCCCGAAGATCGCAGCGTAGGCGGCGACTGGTACGACGTCTTTGTTCTGCCCTCCGGTGATCTCTGGGTTGTGACCGGCGATGTGGCGGGTCACGGTCTTCCGGCCGCGGTTGTCATGGGCCGCGTCCGCAGCGCCCTGCGTGCCTACGCGCTCGTGTCTGATTCACCCGAGGCTGCCCTGGAGTTGACGGACCGCAAAGTGCTGCATTTCGAGATGGGCACCATGGTCACCGCCGTATGCGCCACGAGCGCGCCACCCTACCGCTCGTTCAGGGTCGCGTCCGCCGGTCACCTACCTCCTGTGGTCGCGGCACCGGACGGGTCGGCGTGGCTGGTCGAACTTCCCTTGGGTGAGCCGCTCGGTATCAGACCTGGTGTCCGGCGCTCATCCGCAACCTTCGACCTCCCCGACGGTGCGGCCATGCTTCTCTATACCGACGGGTTGATAGAGAGACGTGATGAGCCCCTGGACGAGAGTCTCGAGCGGCTCCGGACCCACTTTGAGCCCGAGTCGCCCCACCTGGCTTGCCGCGACCTGCTGCGTACCTTCCTTGGTTCCCGACCGCCAACGGATGACGTGGCGATGGTGGCCATCCGGCGGGTGGTAGAGCCCGGAGCCGACGCGGCCACAGCGGCGGCAGCCCTGGCGTCCGAAGCGGTGACGCGGTACTCAGCGGAGTTCACAGACGACGTCGAGAGCGTGGCCAGGGCCCGCCACTGGGTTTCCGGTGTGCTGGCCGAGAACGGGCAGAGCAGCCGAGCGGACACGGTCTGCCTGCTCGTCAGCGAGCGGGCGACCAACTCCCTGCGTCACGCCCACAGCCCCTTCGAGGTGTCGGTAGAGGTCGGTGGAACGGAACTGGTGGTCGAGGTCATGGATCACTCCCGGGAGCTCCCCATCAAGGCCGGACCGCGGGATGACTTCGGTGGGAAGGGGCTCCTGTTCATGGATATCCTTGCTGACGGCTGGGGAAGTCGCCTCGTCCCGGGGGGGAAGATCGTCTTCTTCACGCTCGACCTTCAGGCGCCTATAGGAGTGAACAATGACGGATCCCGGTAACCCGGGCGACCTGCAAGTGTCGGTTCGATCCGAAGGGCCCGACCTCTGGGTCGAAGCCGCGGGCGAAGTCGACATATCCACGTCACCGCGATGGGAGAAGGCCATCAGCGACGGAGTTGCCTCCAAGCCGGGCCGGCTATATATCGATATGCACCGCGTTTCGTTCATCGACTCGTCGGGGTTAGCGGTTCTCGTCCGCTGTCACGCACTAGCTGATAGGCAGGATTGTCAGCTGATCGTCCATGCCCCCAGCCGCCAGGTGGACCGATTATTGGTTCTGGCCGGACTGAGCCAGCACCTGACGATCGAAGCCTGATTCTCCCATCGGGCCCTTGGGGGCTGGTTCAGGGGGAAGGGGGCCGAACCACTCGGAAGACGTCGTGGTCGGCGGCGGCGGTCCCGAGCCGCCCGAGCAGGGTGGTGGTGATCTCCGGCTTCACCCGCTGAGTGATCGACCACAAGAACAACCCGTAGACGATGCCGCGGCACCGGCGGGGTCTCGGCGCACTCGATCCGGAAGAAGGCGTTGGTCGAGATCCGGGTCATTACCGGTCCGGGTATCACGTGCGTGACTCTTGTTGCGGGGTAGCGGCTCTGCAAGGCCCGGCTCAGCCACTCCGGCGACAGAAGTTCCGCCAGGGTTTCGGGAACCCTTACTGCGCCTTCCCGGTTTGTCAACGGCCCCCCGTTCGCGCCTGGGCCGCGAGTAAGCGGCCGGAAACATCATTCTACAAGCGCATTCATTCGCATTCTAGGGCTGATGCCGACCGGGCCCTTGACGGATAGCTCGTACTCTGGAACAGTAGAACTGTGCTCTACGGGGCTGGGGGCGGGCGAACCAGGTGACCACGGCCGAGACGTTGGCCTGCGACTTAGAAGGAGCGTGAGGACACACATGCTGCTCGATGGGAAGGTCGCAGTGATAACCGGCGCCGGCTCGGGCGTCGGCCGGGCGTCGGCCCTGCGTTTCGCCGAGGAGGGGGCGTCGGTTGTCTGTGCTGACGTCGATCTCGACCGGGCCAGGGGGACCGTCGCCCAGTTGGAAGCGGCGGGAGGCACCGCGGTCGCCGATCGCAGCGACGTTTCGCAGGATGCCGATGTGGCATCGACCATTGGGACGGCGGTAGCCCGCTTTGGGCGGCTGGACATCATGTTCAACAACGTGGGCATCCCCACCCCCCGTCTCGGCATGGCGTTCGAGGATCACACCGTCGAAGACTTCGAACGGTTGACATCGGTCAACTTCCGGGGCGTGTTCCTCGGCTGCAAGCATTCCGTGATCCAGTTCAAGAAGCAGGGCGGCGGGGGCGTGATCCTGAACACCGGGTCGGTCGCCGGCTTGGTGGGTTGGGGCGGCACGGTCTACGGCGCCACCAAGGGGGCGGTGCACCAACTGACCCGGGCAGTAGCAGTGGAGGCCGCGCCCTTCGGCATCAGGGTCAAACGCCATCTGCCCGGCGGGCATGCCGTTCACGAACTTCATGTCGGCCGGCGGTATGGACACCACCACTGTGGACATCCATGAGATCGCCAAGCACACCGGTTCGATGCGCCCGTTGGGCCGGCCGATCACAGCGGAGGACTGCGCCGAAGCCGCCGTCTACCTCTGCTCTGACCGGGCCGCCAACGTCACCGGCATCCTGCTCCCGGTCGACGGGGGGTACATAGCCCGTTGAGCCACCTGGCGGAGCGAATCAACGTGCTCGTCGTTCGTCGCCCCATTTCGGCGGCGCCGTGATGTGCAGCGCCTAGCGGATTGAGCCGGGCGGCCGAGACTGGCTGTGGTCACGAGGACGCCGCGATGCGCGAGGCTACAGTTCGCAGATGACCTGGGCCGAGCGTGCAGCGGATCGATCTCCGGTCGTGCAGCGGTCGAGGAGCCGGGGAGTGCAGCAGGCCAAGGCGATCGTGCAAGCGGCCCGGCGTCTCATAGAGGTGAAGGGGCCGACATTCACGACCCAGGAGCTCGTGAGGGAAGCCGGCATAGCCCTGCAGACGTTCTACCGTTATTTTCCTGGCAAGGACCACCTTCTGCTGGCCGTCATAGAGGACATCATCGACGAGAACTGCAAGGGCTACAAAGACGGGGCGCGCAAGTTTCGCAACCCGGTCGATCGCCTTCGGTTCTATATCACCGCCACGGTTGCCGGTCTGGAGGGCGCCCGCAAGGGGCCCAGTTTCATCACCGTCGAGCACTGGCGGCTTCAGACGCTCTACCCCGACGAGGTCTCACGGGCCACGCAGCCCTTTACGTACTTGATCCTGGAAGAGATCCGGGAGGCCACGGCGAGTGGACTGCTGAAGCCGATCGACCAGGAGTACTCGGCCTGGCTCATCACTCAACTGGTCATGGCCGTTTTTCATCACTATGACTGTGCCGGGCTCGGCGAACCCAGCGAACTTGTTGCCGGCCGGCTCTGGACCTTCTGCCTGTCCGCGCTCGGCGGCCAGGCCCTCGACCGCGGGAACGCAGGACCGGTCCGGCCCCGTCGAAGCTCCCGCCAGGCGTCGGGCTGACCGCCTTGGAAGTGTCGCCTCCTCACCTGAAGTTCGGCGTGGTCTCGGGCGGTGACCCCGAACAGGCCGCCGCTCTCGAGGGCCAGGCCATCGACTCCCTGTGGGTCGGGGGACACGTCGCCTCACGGAACCCCTCCCCCGAAGCCCTTATGGCGTTGGCCCTCCTGTCGGCCGCGACCACCCGGGTGAAGATCGGAACGTCGATCCTCCTGCTGCCCCTGTACCCACCGGCCCTAGTCGCCAAGCAGATCGCCGACCTCGACCGGGCCACCGGCGGACGCCTGATCCTCGGGGTCGGCATCGGCGGGGAGTACCCCCAGGAGTTCCGGGCATGCGGCGTGCCAATAGAGGAAAGAGGCCGGCGAACAGACGAAGCCATTCCGCTCCTGCGGCGCCTGTGGACGGCTGAGGAGATCTCCCACGATGGTCCCTACTACCCGATGAAGGACGTAAGGATCCATCCCGCCCCGGCCCAGGCCGGTGGGCCGCCGATCGTGGTGGCCGGGCGCAAGGAACCCGCGATGCGCCGGGCCGCTCTGCTCGGCGACGGCTGGATGCCCTACCTGTACTCGCCCCGCCGGTACGCCGTTTCAGTCGCCCGGGTCCGGGAGATCGCTGCCGAGGCAGGGCGAGACCTGAGCGGGTTCGACTGGTACGCCTTCGTCTTCATCAACGTCGACCCAGACGGGGGAAGAGCCCGAGAGGAGGCGGCGAGGGCGATGGGCGGAACCTACAACCAGGACTTTCGGGCCATGGTCGACAACGTGGCCGCCGCCGGGACCGCCGAGGAAGTCCGGGCCAAGGTCCAGGAGTTCGTCGACGCCGGCGCTCGCCACTTCATCTTCGCGCCGGCTGCCGGCACAGGCAGCCCGGCCGCCATCGTGCGCCGAGTCTTCGAGGAGGTGCTCCCCGCCGTGCGCGCCGGCAACTGAGAGCGGTGGGTGATTTGGGCGGACGGTGTCGACTCCTGCGCCGTTACGACGAGGAAACTGCCTTTCCGGCCAGGTTCGATCCGCAGATCGGATCGGCCCCGGCGACCAGTCGGAATGACGTACCGACGAACTGGGTCACCCAAAGGCAGTGTCGGCGCCGGCCACTTGACCCCGCTGGTCCATGGCGAAGCCAATGGAGTGGCTGCCGAAAAGGCCGTCGGCGTCGTAGGAACGGATTCCCAGCATGGTGTTGATGAACAACGCCTGGGTCGGGTGGGCCCCGGCCGCCTTTAGCCCGGTGATGAAAGCGTCCACGGACACGTAACCCAGGTACTCGTTCAAGGTCGGGTCGGTGGTGATCCCGGCGTAGGTCGTCATGGCGTTCTGGAGACGCATCGTGGCGGCCGTGTGCATCTCGATCGGCTCGTAGCTGACCGTGAAGTACCCGTCCTGCGCCGCCTGCTCCGCCCCGGGCCGGCCGAGAACAAATTCCCGCCCCCGAGGACATGCGACCTGCGCGAAGGAGGATATCATGTATCCGCTATACCAGCAACGGCGTTCTACTTAGGGCTGGTTCAACGAATGGCCGGAGCTGGATCGGCCATCATGGGGTGATGTCCGAGGAAGGCATAAAAAGGCTTCTCGCCGAACGCGCCTGCGACCGGCTGATCTATCAATACGCCCACTTCGTTGACAGCGGAGAGGCCGCTCGAATCGTGGACCTCTTCACCGATGACGGGGTGTGGACCGGCGCGGACGGACGGTCAATGGACGGTCAGGATCAAATCCGGGCGGCGTTCTCAGCCCGCCAAGCGCTGACCCGGCGTCTATCCCGCCACGTAATCACCAATGTCCTCGTCGACGTGCACAGCGACTATGAGGCGAGCGGCACCGCCTATCTCGTCAACTACCGTCACGACGGCACCGGGGACCAGGTCGAGAGGCCGGGTCCGGCCCGCCACCCGAAGTTCGTGGGCGACTACCACCTGGAGTTCCGGAGCCTCGATGGTGAGTGGCGCATCGCCAGGCTCCGCTTCGACCTGCTCTTTCTTCGGCGATCCGAACTGGCTGCCGGCAAGGACCAGGATTGAGCGTCTGCAACGGCGTTCAGCCCGCCGCGGTGAACTCCAGATGCAGCGCCTCCACCCCGCGGAGGATGAAGCTGGGCGTGTAGTCGAATCGCCGGGCGCCGGCGGGACCGTGGTGGGCCTCGGCGACGTGGATGTCATCGAGCCGGCCCAGCATCCGTTCCAGTGTGATTCGCCCTTCGGCTCGCACCAATGGGCCTCCCGGGCAGGAGTGGACCCCCCGGCCGAATGCGATGTGCTCACGGGCGTTCGGACGATCGAGATCGAATTCCGCCGGACAGGCGAAGCGCCGTTCGTCGCGGTCGGCCGCGCCCAGGAGCATGACGACATTGCTTCCGGCCGGGATCCGGACACCGCCAAGGCTGGTTGAGACGCGAGCCATACGGAAGTTCACCTTGACCGGGCTGTTGATCCGCAGCATCTCCTCGGTGAATTTCGAGGGATCCGGTCGGGATGGCGACGGAGAGTGTCCTGAACCTCGTACCGCTCGGCCACCAGACTCATGGCGTTGCCGAGGAACCGGGCCGCCGTGCCCTGCCCCCCGGCGAAGAGAAGGGTGGCGACCCGCATGACGTCGCCTACCTCTGGCGCGGTGCCGTCCGGGAAGGGGGCCAGGGCCATCTGGGTAAGGACGTCGTTCCGAGGTGAGCGACGGCGGTCCTCGATATAGCGCGTGAACCACGCCTCCAGGAACCCGAGGAAGTCGGTTTCCTCGGAAACCTCGCCGACCGCTCCGGGTGTGCCGTGGGCGACGAAAGCGGCCCGGATGGCGTAGTGATCCTCCTCCGGGATTCCAAGCAGATCGGCGATGACGAGTAGGGCCAAGGGCTTGGCGTAGTCGCCGATGAACTCGCAGTGCCCACCGCCGATGAAGGCGTCGATCTGCTGGTCGGCCAGCGAGGCCATGAACCGCTCGTTCTCCTGCAGCCGTTTGGGGGTCAGAAGCCGCATCATCAAACCGCGGTGGGCGGTGTGCTCGGGCGGGTCCCAGGTGATGAACGATTCGCCGTCTGGGAACGAGCGGCGGTACTTCTCGATCAGGGCACTGACGTCGTCGCCTTCCACCGGTTCGGGGAAGCTGGTGAAGGGCCCTCCGAAGGCACTGCAGGAGGAAAAGGTGCCGGGATCCCGGTATATGGCCGAGATCTCGTCGTAGCCGGTGACGATGTACGCGCCGTGGTGAGGCTCGAGCCACACCGGTCCCTGCTCCCGCAGGAACTCGTAGTACGGGTACGGATCCTCCAGAACGGAGTCGTCGGTAAAGAAATCAGCGGTTGAGAAGTTGGCCATGTCCCCATTGCCTTACCCACGAAGAAAAGTACAGAAGGTATATTTGTTTGTCAACGGTGCAAAGAGCGGCGATCGAGGGGTTGTCCGGTGCGCATCATCGTCGACTACAGCCTGTGCGAGAGCAACGCCCTCTGTGTCCAGGCGGCTCCGGAAGTGTTCGAGGTTCGTGACGATGACCTCCTCTATCTGCTCGAAGAGGAACCCTCCGAGCGGCTCCGAGCGAAGGTGGAGGCGGCCGTGCGGGCGTGCCCGAAGCAAGCCATCCGAGTGGAGGAGTGAGCAACCTCCGGAGCTGATCCCTAGCGGGCGGTCCCCCGAGAAGGGTGCCAAGCGGCGCGAGCCTCACGCTTGGTGCGGCAATCGACGCAGTCGCAATGACCGTCATGCTCGTATCTGCGATCCGGTTGGTCCCACCTGGCAGCCATGCGAAAGGCGAGGGTAGGCGGGCTCGGAACCGAGGTGGTGGATCCAAGCGGAGCCGCGGGCCTACCGTGGCGGTGATGTTCGAGGCCGGCCGCACGGATCAGCTCCGGCCGGAGCTGGACCAACAGCAAGCACCACCCATGCTCGCCCTCGAAGAGGTTCTTGCCCATCACGCGGCTGGGGCCGTACTCCTGGACACCAGGGAGCCGGCGGATTTCGGCAAGGGCCATCTGCGTGGAGCGGTAAATGTCGGATTGCGGGGCCGCTTCGCCGAGTGGGCCGCCGACGTGCTTTCTCCTGATCAGGATGTGGTCCTGGTGGGGGACTGCGCAGCCGCCCTCGAGACCAAGGTCCGGCTGACCCGGGTTGGCTACGACCGGGTCCTGGGCCAGTCGGCGCTGCCGGTCGGAGTCCTCTCTGATCATCCGGAGTTGATCGAGACAAGCGCCCGGCTCACCATCGAGCAGCTCGCCGAGCTGCGCGGCCTCGAGCACGACATCCAGATCGTGGACGTTCGCAGCCCGGCCGAAACAGCCGCAGGCACGCTGCCGGGGGCCCGAGAGATCCCGCTGGCGACCCTGGCCGATTCCCTGGCTGGGCTCGATCGGGACAGCCCGGTGGTCACGCACTGCTCCACCGGCTACCGCTCTGCGATCGCGGCCAGTGTGCTGCAGGCGGCCGGCCACCGCCAGACGCACAGCTGGCAGTGGTGGGAACTGCTCACACGGCTCGGACAGCCGGGAGAGACGACGGTCCGAGCGCGAGCCACCGATCTGGCCGGACGGACCCAACCCGAGCAGCCGGGCTGGAACCGGCTGGGGTACGGGGGCAACGCCGTACAGGTGATCGCTGTCAGAATCGAGTGACCCCTCGATGAGCTCTCCCTCTTTTGAGCAAAAGCCGAAGAACTTGGCCGATGAGCTATCCGGAGACTTCGAGGCAGCGGAGGAGGCCGCCGAGGGCACCGCCAGCCTGGCGCTCGACCGGCATCGCCACTTGTCGAGGATGCTGAGCGTCGCGGATGGCGTGCTCCGGGAGCAGGCGGTCGAGGGGGTGGGCCTGGCCGCCTCGGGGGCAACCTTCTGGCTGGTCATCGCGGCCTTCCCGACGGCCATCGCCGTGGTCAGCATCTTCGGCCTGGTGGTCAGTCCCCAGCAGGTCGCTACCGACCTCGGAAGACTGGCGAACGGAGCGCCGGCGTCGCTCGGTTCCCTGGTGACCACCCAGCTGAGGCGGGTGGCTGCCAGCGATCACGCCGGTCTGTCGATGGGGTTGGCCCTCTCGGTGCTCCTCGCCGTCTGGAGCGCCTCGGCCGGGGTCTACAACCTGGACCGGGCCATTCGCGTCGCCTACGGGCTGCCACCCCAGCGCTACCTGGAGGCGCGGGGCCGGGCCTTGGCCGGGGCCGTGATCGTCGTGGTGATGCTGGGTGTGAGTGCGCTCGGGATCTCGGCCGTCGCCGGTCACTCGCCCGCCCCCGCCCTTGTCATCCTTGGCATCCCGGCTGTGTTCGTGGTCATAGTGGGCGGGGTGGCCGGGTTGTACCGCTTCTCGGTGGGAGGCGGGGTGGCGGTCCGGGCCTTGCTACCGGGAGCGGTGGCCTCCGCGGTCGGTGTGGCCGGGGTGGTCGCCGGCTTCGGCGCCTACGTCGCCTGGTCGAGGCACTTCACGGCTGTTTACGGTGTCTTTGCCGGAGCGGTCATCGGCATGTTCGGCACTTACCTGGCGGTTTACGTAGTACTTCTCGGCGCCGTGTTGAACGTGCAGCTGGCCTCGCTGGCTACGTCGAAAAGCTGACCGGCCGGCGTGGCCGCCGGAGGCGCTCGGGAGATCTCCGGAAAACCGATGTCAATGGACGGCGGCGAGATGGAATGATGACATCGATGGGCGCACCTCTGGCCGAGCGCGAGGAAGCGCTGGAGGGAGTGCGGGCTCTTCTGGAGAGCGCCGTTTCCGGGCGGGGTAGAGCCCTGTTCGTTCTGGGAGAAGCCGGACTCGGGAAGACCACCTTGCTCGAACATGCCGTCAAGCTGGCGGGTGGGCGTATGACTGTCGGGATCGGTCGGGCGGATGTGGCCGAGGCGGCCTTACCCTTCGGGCTGGTCGGACAGGCGCTGGAACCCCTCCTGGGTGGCGAGGTGCTGAGCCCCTGGGGCGGCCAACGGGCGCCCGCCGACCGCCTGTACGCCATCTTGCATCGGCTGCGCGAGGTGGCGGTCAGGCCTCTCCTGATAGCCCTCGATGATGCCCACTGGGCCGACCCGGACTCGCTGACTCTGCTCAGGCTCATCTGCCGGCGACTGTCCGGTCTTCCCGTGGCCGTAGTGGTCACGGGAAGGCCATGGCCCCCAGGATTGGCGCGCGCCGCCGAGGAGCTGGCTGGAGACGGACTGGTGGATCTCGAACGGCTCCTGCCCCTCACCACCGGCGCCGCGACCGCTCTGCTCGGCCAACGCGTCGGTAACCGAGCCAGCCTCGAGGACATCGAGGCGGCGGTGGAGTCCTGCGGTGGCAACCCGCTGCTCCTGACGCACGTGGCCGCCGAGCTGGAGGCGGGCCGGCCTCTGCCCGATCACGGGAGGCAGGCGGGCGGATCCTGGGCCAGCAGGCTCCTGCTGTCACGCTTCACCGGTGTCGGCCCAGCCGGCGAGGCCTATCTTCAGGCCGCCAGCGTGCTCGGCTGGCGCTTCCGTCCGGAGGTGGCGGCCGAGGTGGCCGGGCTCAGGCCCAACGACGCGGCGGGGGCGCTGGCCGCGCTGGTCGGGGCCGGGCTGGTGGTCGACGCCGGGGATGGCTGGGCCATGTTCAGTCATCATCTGGTCCGCCTGGCCGTATACGACCAGGTGGCGCCGCAGCACGCTCACCTGCACGAGGCCGCCTTCCGCGTGTTGCTGGCCCGCAAGGCGCCGGCCGCGCGAAGTTGCCGAGCACGCGATGGCGGCCCGGCTGGTCGAGCCGGACACCCTCGAAGTTCTGGCGCTGGCCGGGCGGGACGCGCTTCGTCAGGGCGCGCCCGGTACAGCCATACGCCACCTGCGGGCCCTCGTCGAGCTCAATGGCGACGACGCTCCGGCCGAGGCGCTGCTGGACCTGGCTCAGGCCTTGCGTGCGGTAGGGGACAACGGCGAGGCGGCCGCGGTCTGCGAGGACCTGCTGGGCCGAGCCGACCTACCGGTGCGCATGAGCCTGGCGGCACTGACGGAGCTGGCCCAGGCGGAGTTCAGGGCGGGGTACCTCGAGGAGGCGACGGCCAGGATGGACCAGGCCGTTCGCATGATCGGGTCCGACGCGTCCGAGCTGGCCGCCACCGCCCTCCTGCATCAAGCCCATCTCACCGTCATGCGCCTGGGCCCGAGGACGGCCCTTCCGTTGGCCCGCCAGGCCCGGTTGGTAGGCGCCGAGGTGGGTGGTCAGATCCGGGTCATGGCCGACGCGGTGTGGGGCGAGTGCGCGTATCTCTCAGGCGATCCGATGGGCCTCGAAGTAGCCGAGCGAGCCGCCAGAGAAGCGCGATTGGTACCGGCGCCCACCCCCGAAGCGACTCAATGGTCCGAGCCCCGGGTCCTTTACGCCGAGCTCGCCCTGGCGGCCGAACTGTTCGTCGAGGCCGAAGAGATCCTGATCGAAACGGTGCGCGAGGCCGAGCAGAAGCGCCACCCCATGAACCTCTTCGAAGGCCAGTACCTGCTGACCGAGCTGCTTCGCCGGACCGGGAAGTTGACCGAAGCGATCCTTCTCGTCGACCAGCTGATGGGGTCGGCGGAGCTCATGCCCTTCGCCCTGCCGCTCGCCTTAGCCGAGAAGATCCTCGTTCTTCTCGATCTGGGTCAGCTCGAGGAGGCCAGTAGCTGGTGCCGAAGGTTGGACGAGATGACCGCAGGCAAGGCTCGTCTCGGTCGGGTCTGGACCCTCTCTCATTTCGATCGGGCTCTGCTGGCTTGGCGTCAGGGTGACGTGCAGGAGGCGGCCCGGGTGGCCGGGCTGCTGGAGCGATCCTCCCGGCGGGTCGATCTGCTCGAGCCGTGCCTCTATCCGTGGGCTTCGCCGGCAGTGGCCGCCTATCTCGCCTGTGAACAAGACGATGACGCGGCCCGAGTGATCGACTGGCTCGAACCGAGAGCGCAGACGCTGCCGGCCCGCTGGCCCAAGGCCGTCCTGGCCGGGTCCCGGGCGGCCGTGGCGGAGCGGAGGGGAGAGGTGGAGCAGGCTGATGCCGGATTCGCCCACGCCGTGTCGATGCAGCACCCGGCCATGCCCCTGGCCCGCACCGAGTCCCTGATCGACTTCGGTGCCTTCTTGATCCGCCGGAACCAGCCGGCCCGAGCCCGGCCCGTCCTGGCCGAGGCGGTCCAACTGGCCGAGGACTGTGGGGCCATGTGGCACGCCGATCGAGCCCGGGTGGCGTGGCGTCGCGCAGGCGGCCGGGCCAGGGCCACTCCGGCCGGGGCTCTGAGCCCGCAAGAGAGAGCCGTAGCCGATCTGGCCCGAGCGGGAAGAACCAACCGGGAGATAGCTGCCCAGCTATATCTGTCGGTGAACACCGTCGAGACCCACCTGTCACACGTGTATCGCAAACTGGGCATCAATGGCCGCTGGCAGCTCATCGCGGGGGACGACGGCAGCTCCGACGGCAGGCCCGTGGCGGTGCGCCCGCCCCGAAGGCCGCCGGCCTGAGTTGTCCGGGGCCAGCCCGAGTTCACCGGTTGCCAGCCTGAATTCACCGGTTGCCGGGACGACATCAAGGGTCTGAATCGGCAGTCTTCGTACTGTGGGCTCGATCGCGCCGTCCTTGCACCTGGCGCCTGCTCGCCGCGGCGAGGGGGACTGGTGGGATTGATGGGCCCTCTCGCGGACGAGGTCTTGCGGCTGGCCGACGGACGCCTGCTGGCCTGGGCCGAGTGGGGTGACCCTCGTGGTGCCCCCGTGCTCTTCCTCCATCCCAGTCCGGGCTCCAGACTGTTCTGTCCCGACGCGCAGTTGACCGCTGTGAAGGGCGTTCGCCTGATAACGGTCGACCGGCCCGGCTACGGCGGATCGGATCCAGTCAGAGATCCCTCCCTCACCGGATTTGCTGTCGACCTGGCCCGGCTGGTCGACCACCTGTGGCTGGGGCAGTTCCCGGTGGTGGGATGGTCAGGAGGCGGCCTCTACGCCGCCGCCTGTGCAGCCCTGATGGGAGAGCGGGTGAGCGCCCTGGGCCTGGTGGCGGCGCCGGCGCCCGATGATCAGGTCCCATGGTCGTTGCCTTTTGGCAAGGAGGTGGGCCGCTTGGCGAAGGCGGACCCCGGGCGGGCCATGGCCGCGGCCGTAGCCGACATCGAACAGCCGCTCGTCAAGGCCGCGGACCGAGCGGGGGAGCAGTGGGACAGCCCGTCTGACATCACCACCCGGAGCCAGCCCCACGTGGACCGGGCGCTACGCGAGATGTGGCAGGAGGGCCTGCGCCCCGGAAGCCACGGTCTGGCCGCGGACGCGGTGGCCGGATTGCGCCCCTGGGGCTTCGCCCCGTCGCACCTGATCACACCGGCGGAATTGTTCTATGGCGATGACGACTTCGTGGTCGGTCTGGACCACGCCCAGTGGTGGGAGCGCGCCCTACCGGACGCCAATCTCACTGTGGTCAAGGGTGGCCACCTGATCCCTTTTGTGGCCTGGCCCGACATTCTGCGGGCGGTGAAGCCATGAAGGAGATCGGACAGCACACTAGGGAGAGGAGCAGACGGATGGTGTCTTTTATCGAAGGCAGTGGACATAGTCGACGGACCGAGGTGGGCAGTGGTGCTGGCAGGTGACCTCGCGGCGCCGGCGCTCCGGCTGCGCCCGTATACCGACTGGAGTGAGGCCGCCTGCCGGCGCGAGCCAGGAGTGCTGACCCAGCTCTTCTTCTCACTGGAGGTGGCGGACATAGCCCGGGCCAAGTCCATCTGTTCGAGTTGCCCCCTAAAGCGCGAATGTCTAGCAATCGCCCTGGCCCGGCGAGAGCCGTGTGGCGTTTGGGGTGGAGAACTGCTCCTCAACGGGAGGATCCTCCGTCACAAGCGGGGGCGGGGCCGCCCTCGGAAGACCGATCCCTCGCCGGTGCACCTGCAGGTGGTCTCTTGAAACCTGCGGGGCCTGTGGCTAGCCGTCCTGGGCTGATCGCAGCCGCTTGGCGAGAGTCTGCAGCAGGTTCCAGGCAATAGTGGCGTTGGTCTGCACGAGGGGCCGGAATTCCCAGAACGTCAGACCGTGGCAGACGACGTCCGTGGAGGCGGTGACGGTGGCGGACCGGGCGCCCTCGTCGATGAGCGCGACCTCACCGAAGTAGTCGCCCCGCCCCATCGTGCGGACCTGCTTGCCGCGGATCGAGACCGACGCTTCCCCTGACTCGATGACGAAAAAGGCAGCCGCGCCCACCCCTTCCTTGGTGATCGTCTCGCCCTGAGAGAACCTGCGCTCCTTGAACATGCTGGCGATCTGGGTGACATCGCGGTCGCTCAGGCCGGTGAAAAGAGGTACCTGCTCGATCACGTCGACCGGGCCGCCGGGGATCGCAATGCTCGGACGTGACGGCGCCCGGTGGGTAACTGCTCGGCATTGGAGTAGATAGATCTGGTCGTCGGCGTAGGCCCACTCGATGTCCCGAGCGGGGCCGTACACCTCCTCGCAGCGGGTGGCGAGAGCATTGAGCAACTCGAGCTGGTGCTGGTCCAGGCATAGGCTCTCGACCAGCTCAGGGTCCACGTCCTGTTCGACGGTGCCGCCGTCCGGCACGGCGCGGATGGCCACCTTCTTGAACCCGGCCGTCTGCTCGAGGATCTCGCCCGAACGATCGAGACGGAAGTGGTCAGGGATCACCCGGGCCGCGACCACCGCCTCGCCGAGGCCCCAGCTGGCTTCTATGACCCGTTCGTCGCTCTTGTTTACAGGATTCTGGGTGAACATCACGCCGGCGACCTCGGGATCGAGAAGCGCCTGGACCACGACGCCAACGCTCGGGCGGTCGAAGAGGCCGACGCGCTTGCGGTAAGTGATCACCGAGTCGGAGTTCGCCGACCACCAGATCTGCCTGATCGCGGCGCTGAGGTCCGCGGACGATGGCACGTTGAGCAGGGTGAGGTGCTGCCCCGCGAAGCTGGCGTCGGCGCCGTCCTCGTCCACGGCAGAGGAGCGCACGGCGAGCGGGCCGGTAAGGAAACCCACCGCCTCCAGGACTTCGGCGATGGCGGCCTCCTTCCCCGCCGCGATTGACTCGGTCAGTTCACCGGCCAACGCCACCCCGGGCGGGACCGGCAGTCCGGCGCGGGCGGCGGCCCCGAGGCCGACCGCCTTCGCTCCGAAGCTGGCCTCGTGCTGCGCGTCTGCCAGCGGAACGACCAGGTTCACCCGAAGATCGTCACTTCGCCTGCGTCGCCGTCGACTCTCACGGTGACGCCGTCGGGAATACGGTCGGTTGCTTCGCGGCGTACCGACCACGCCGGGGATCCCGTATTCCCGGGCCACGATGGCCGAGTGAGAGAGAAGGCCGCCGCTATCGGTCACGATGGCGCCCAGCAATGGCAGCAGGATGTTGAACGCCTCCGTCGTGGACTCCGTCACGAGGACGTCTCCCTCCACGATCCGGTCGAACTCGGAGGGACCCGATACCCGGCGGGCCGGTCCCTGGTAGATGCCACCGCTGGCGGCCAAGCCCCGCAAGAGCTTCTCCTCCTGTTGCGCCTGGGAGCTGCCGAATAGCTCCCCCAACGCGACTCCCGTCGCTCGCATCACGCGTCCCACCCCCGGCGGCAGGCCCGACGGGTCCGGGGGAGGCACAGGTGTCGGTCCTAACACCGGCGGGGCCTCCTTGGCCGTGTGGGAGGTTCGGTACTCGAAGCGGGACGCCAGGTCGCCGGCAGAGGGACCGCCGGGACCGGACAGCATCGAAACCATCTCGTCGAAGCCGGCATCGATGAAGTGCTCGGGATCGTCGATCCGGCCCCTGCCTGCCAACCTGCGGCCGGCCCCGAGCACCGCTCGACGGGTGATTCCGGAAGCCCAGATGTCGCTGAAGACCCCCCGCTCGTCACGGATCCGATACATGAGCCGGGCTTCTCCGAGCAACTCGTCGAACTCGGCCCGATGCTGCTCGGGCACCTGCTCGCGGATGCCGGCGATGCGGGCGTCGACGTCAGCTGCCGGAGCTCCTTTCTTTTGGACCGAGGTTCGGATCGCCCGCAGGAGCGCATCCGGCAGCTCGAGCGCATAGCGCCCAGAGATGTCGAAGCCGTCGAGCAGGCGGTACCCGACCAGATCTAGATACCCGGACAGCTCCCGGCTGACGTCGTTGCCGAGCGAGCGCAGCTTGTCGAGTACCTCGGCCGGATCGCCCTCCGACTCGAGGAGCTGACGGGCCGAGGCATCCTCGGCGAAGGCGGCGATGAGTCGGTCGAGCTCGTTCGAAGCCCCAGCTGAGACCGGGGCTGCTCCCCGCATCATGGAAAGTACTTCGGATGGGGGCACATCGGTCCAGTCCGACAGGTGTGCGAGCAGGTCGCCGACCGAGAGCATGGCCGCACCGGTGAAGCGCATGTGCTGGTAGATCATCTGCGAGTGGTGATCGCGGCACCGGGTCAGGTAGGCCACCAGTTCTTGATCGGAGAGAGCCTCCGGATCCACGGACTGCAACTCGCGATGCGTCTTCACGGCGGCGGGTTTGGCTGTTTGGTCCCATTCCTCCAGCTGAGCCCGCCACAGCTTCTGCTGGAACACCTCTTCCGCCCGCTGGAAGCGCTCGGGTATCTCGGCATCGCTGACCGGTGTGATCGACCTGTACGCGAAGCCGTTCACATAGGACATGTGCATGGAGCCGAGCAGCATCCCGTAGTAACGGGTGAACTCGGAGACACCGCGGTGCAAAGGGCTCCGGATGCATCTCGGCCCAATAGCGGGTCGCCGGCCGGGGGAAGTGAACGGTGTCCAGTTCCCAGGTGCCGGGCCCGGGAGGGTCGAACAGAAGATCGATCCGTGACTGTGCGGACGTCATATTTCAAAGCCCCTATCTGTTGGTTCCCCTCTCCGGGCCTAGCATATCGCCGTCGGTCTGCGGAATCCGAGGGCACAGTCGAGGCGGCTGGGCGATCGATCCGGACCTTATGCTCGCTCCATCGACTGAACGTCGAAGTAGATCGGTAGCAGGTACTTGACGTAGAAGGCGTGGACGGTGAGACCCGGATACACCAGGTCCTCGTACTCCTTGATCTGGACCCGTTCGTCTTTCTCCCGATAGCGCTTGCAGGCGGCAAGCAGCTCGTCGACCTCTTCACGGGTGTCCTGAAGCAGCCCGAGGTGGTCATAGCCGGGCGAGCTAATCGGCTTCCCGCTTTCGGCCAGCAGGATGAACTGGTCAGGATCAGGCTGAAGCAGGTGGCAGCGCTGGCCGACCACTTCAGTGTCGGTCGCCTTCCAGCCGAACACCGATCCGTAGAAGGCGTCTATTTCGTCCCGGAGCTGATCGGTGAGTGTGCCCCGGGCGAAGGTGAGCTCCATGTGATTGAACCGCATGTCGACACGGTACTTCCAGAAAGGGACGCCTGCCTCGTTCGCGACTAGCCGATCGGCTAGGCCAGAGCCTCGGGATCGAGGAAGGAGGGCGCCTTCACGATCAGCCGGGTAGTCCGAGGAAACGCCGGGCCAGGCTCAGGAGTTGAGCACGAAGCGTCTCGTCATCCAGGTCGACGACGAAGGGGTGAATGACCGCCCCGCTGATGGCGGCGATCAACATGGCGATCCGGACGCGCGCCTCCGGCCCTGTATCCTCGCCGGCCAGCAGGCGGCGCAGGCGATGCATCACGTCACGGAACGCGGCGTGGTCGGCAAAGAACCCGCCGATAACGGGATCGTTCAGGATGGTGCCAACTGTTCGCCGGCGCCCTACGGCCAGGTCCACGATCCCCGCCAGCAGGGCCTCGCGCCTCCGCTTCGCTGACCGCTCGGCCTCGGCGGCGGAGATCACCGCCTGCAAGTGGGCCAGCTCGGCCTCGGCCGCGGCCAGGATGATCTCGTCCTTGCTCTTGTACTGGTGATAGATCGCAGCCTTGGTCACGCCGATCTCATCCGCGATCATCTGAAGCGAGGTGCCTCCGACGCCGTTGCGGCCAAACAAGTCAAGGGCGGCGGCGATGACCCGCGCCTGGGCCGGCGTCGGAGGGACCGCGCTCTCTTCTTCCACCGTGGCGACAGATGAGGGGCTCACGCGCCGAGCCTAACTTCCGGGCGGTTCGCCCTCAGCCGGTTGGCCCCCGTCGCCCCGCCTGCCTTGCCCTGGACGCCTCTATGTGGTAAGTAAGTACTCATGCACATCGGGCTCGGTATCCAAATGGCGAATCTCGACCGAAGAGTCAGCGACGCCGATGTCTACCAACTCGAGCTCGGGCTAGCGGCGCGCGCCGAGGACGCTGGTTTCGACTCGGTCTTCGTGTCCGAGCACCACTTCTCGGATTACCAGCTCACGTCGCAGCAGTCGATGCTGCTGTCGTGGTTGGCGGCGCAGACCTCCCGGATCAAGCTGGGCACCTTCGTCACGGTCCTGCCGTGGCACGATCCGGTGCGGGTAGCAGAGTCCTTCTCTGTGCTCGACCACCTCTCCGGCGGGCGCGCCGTATTAGGTCTGGGCCGAGGATTGGGGCAGAAGGAGTTCGTCGGCTTCCGGGTGGCCATGGGCGAGTCGCGCCGACGCTTCAAGGAGTACAGCGAAGCCCTTCTGGAGGCGCTCGAGACCGGGGTCATGGAGTACCACGGTGAGCTCTACGAGCAGCCGGCGGTCGAGATACGGCCGCGGCCACTGGCGAGCTTCAAGGGCCGCACTTTCGCGTCGGCGGTGTCGCCCGAATCGATGGAGATCATGGCCCGAATGGGGGTTGGACTCATGGTCATTGCCCAGAAGCCGTGGGAGACGACCGAGGCAGAGCTGGAGCAGTACCGCCGCCGGTACTTCGAGCTCAACCGGGTCGAAGCTCCCAAGCCCCTGCTCGTCCTCGTGGCCGGCGTTAGCAAGGATCCGGCGACAATCGAGCGGATGCGCCACGTCTACCTCCAACGATGGGCCCGCTCAACCGTGGATCATTACGAATTCGACAACGTCGGCTTCGCCGACATCGAGGGTTACGAGTACTACGGTGCCCTGGCCAACAACATTGCCAAGCACGGTGTGGACCGGTTCAACGGTTTCCTTGCCGACCTTCAGGTTTGGGGCACGCCCGAGCAGGTGACCGAGAAGCTCCTCAGCTACGTCGAGCGGACCGACGCGGGTGGTCTGGTGCTGCCACTGGTGTTTGGCGGCATGCCCGCAGACGAAGCGCGCGCCTGCTACGACCTTTTCGCCACCGAGGTGCTCCCGGAACTTCAGCGCCACGACGTGGGGGGCGACCTCGGGGTGACCTACGGCGCCGCGCCGGCTGCCGAGTCCCTCCTCATTTAGGAGCATGGCAGGTCGCCGCGGGCGAGCACCGCGACCAGGCTCAGCCAGCTCGTTCCAAACGGCGCAGTTCCGGAACCACCACATCAGTGAGGAGCCGTCTCGAGATGGCGGCTTCGTTCGGTGAACCGAGGCGGTTAGGCCCGACGATCAGCAGCCGGTCGAGGCCGAGCTCGACCATTCTCGAGAGCTTCTCGATACACCGTTCAGGCGGCCCGACCACTGCGAACCGATCGATGAAATCGTCATCGAGCAGAGCGACGTGGGCCGCGTTGGCATGGCCGTGACGGGAATTGTCGTAGTGCTCGCCCAAGGCCCTGATGACGCCGGAGTCCTCCCCCCGAACGGCATCTGCCGGATGGCCAGGCATGGACTGAAAGCGGGCGTATACCGCCGTCACCCCCTTCACGAGATCGCGACCCGCGGCGGCCGAAGGGTGCGGCGCCACCGGCACCCACGCGCCGAGCGACAGCGTGGCCGGGTCGAGGCCGGCGGCCTGCCGAGTCTCACGGGCCAGCGCCACGATGCGGGCGAGACGTGGCACATCGGCGCCGACATTGAAGGTCACTCTCTCGGCTAGCCGGGCCCCGACCGCGATCACCGCTGGCCCCGTCGCGGCAACGTCGACCGGAACCTTCGGCAAGGAAAGCGCTCCCAGCCACTCGAGGCGGCTCTCCTTGCCGTCGAGGTCGACTGCTTCGGCCGCCAGATAACCCTGCAACTGTTTCACGTACTGCTCGAGTGTCTTCACCGAGGCCGCCGGCCTGTTCAGCCTCGACACGGCGGAATCCCCTCGTCCGATGCCGAGCACAGCCCGACCCACCGACTCGACCTGGACACTCGCGATGGCGCAGGCGGTGGCGGCGGGATGACGCGTCACGGGGTTGGTGACACCTACTCCGAGCTTCAAGGTGGTTGTTACCGCCGCCGCCGCAGTAAGGCCGACGAAGGGATCGCCGTTGATGCACTGGGTATCGCCGAAACTCAATCCGTCGAACCCCTCGCCTTCCGCTCGGCGAGCCACGTCCTTTGCCGTCCCGGGCACGTTGCTGCCGGCGATCCACACTTCCATATCGGCCTCCCTGGCGAAGGATCGCCGGACGCCGCACTCGGGCGCCGCCGCCGACCGGCACTCTCGAAGGGCTAGACGCGGTAAAGCTTGGCGGCGTTCTCGCCCATCACCTTGCGTTGCGTCTCCGGACGCAGTGAGGCGATCTTCTCGCGCACCATTTCCAGGGGGTTCGGGTGCAGGCAGGTCGGGTGCGGGAAATCAGTCTCGAACAGGACGTTGTCTTCGCCGACCGTGTCGATGAGATGCTGTAGGTCGCCGCGGCCTTTCTCGAACCAGAAGGTGGCGTACCAGTTATCCCTGAAGTACTCCGAGGGGAGCTTCTGCAGTTTCTCGAACCATTCCGGGGCATTCTCCTCGAGCTCGTAGTCCATGGCCTCGAGCATGAACGGCACCCATCCGATGCCGCTCTCGACGGAGACCATCTTGAGGTTCGGGTGACGGTCAAACATCCCCGAGTAAGCACTGTTAAGCAGTACCCGGGAGTTGTTCTGGAAGAGGGACGCACCGCCGATAGCCGGCTTGACGTAGTCGTCCTGGCTGGGCCAGTAAGTGGTGCCGAAGTAGGTGAGAGCAGTCTGGCTGGCACCGATGTGGAAGTGCACGGGCAGGTTCCTGTCCGCGCAGACCTCCCAGAACGGATCCCATGCGGGGTGGCCCAGATCGGGAGAGCCCGAATCTTGCGGGTCGGCCGTCATATTGACACCCCGGTAGCCCATTTCGGCGCAACGCTCGGCCTCACGCACACAGGCCTGGATGTCCCACGCAGGCATGATCGGCATCGGCAGCAAGCGATGACCCGATTCCTCCTGGATCTCGGCCATGGCGTCGTTGTAGAGCTCGACGCAAAGCCGCAGGATCACAGGGTCCTCGATCGAGTTCCACAGATTCTGGCCGCCTATGCCAATGGAGTTCGGGTAGAGCACCTGGGCGTCGATGCCGAGAGCATCCATCAGGGAGAGGCGCTCCTTGGGGTCCCAGGCCGCCGGGTGCACGTCGTCGATGCCCCAGGACCCGCCCTGGGAATCGCGGAAGGGATGCTTGTTCCCCTCGTGGTCGATGGTGCCCCCCGAGCCGGCTTTGCCGAAGGTCTTGCCCTCGATGACCCACATCTCCCGACCCTCGATGCGTTCGACGTGGGGCACCTTGTCCTCGTAGCCCTTAGGCGCCCGTTCGGTGAACAGGTCGTGGCGTTCCGTCATGTGCGAGTCGGCGTCCACAACTCGCAATCCCTCGGCCAACTTCAGCACTAGGTGCCCTCCTCGTCACATCGGCGCCTCCGGCGTCTCGGCCCTTGGCTCGCTACAACGATAGCCGCACCCATCATCCATTTCCAATCAAAAATTAACAATTGAAAATCGTGAGGTCGGGTGCCAGAATGTCCATGTGGCTCAACCGGAGTTGAAGCACGCCAAGATCAGCCGGGCCGTCGTCGAATATGTGCAGCGGGAGATATTCGAGGGTCGGCTCCGGCCCGGTGATCGGGTTGACGTGGAGCTGATCAGCGCCACTCTCGGCGTGAGTCCCACTCCGGTCAGGGAAGCCCTCCTTCTGCTCGAGCGGGATGGCGTGATCTCCAGCCGGGTTCATCGGGCCGCTTTCGTCGAGCACTTCGACGCCCGAACCCTGCGCGCCGACTTCCACGTCCTGGGGCTGCTGAGCGGCGTGGCGGTGGCCCGGGTGGCGAAGAACCGCGACCCGACGGTCATCGCCGAGCTGCAACAGATGCTCCAAGAGCTCGAGGCGACGCCACCGGAGGCCGACGCCCGCCGGCGCGAAGTCGCCACCGAAATCCTCCGGCTCGAGCACCGCGCCGGAGCCACGCCGCGCCTGCGAGCCGAGCTTCGAGGTTTTGGTGGGTTCCTCAGCTGGGCCGCCCAGAACACCGCCGGGCTCAACCATCAGGAGACCGTTCAGGCCCATGCCCTGGTACTCGACGCCATCCTCGCGGGTGATGAGCGAGGCGCGTCCCAGCGCCGTCTCGCCCACGCCCGGGCCACGGCCGAAGAGGTGATACGGGAGATGATCCAGCGTGGGGTCCTGCCCGACGACGGCACCGCGACCGCCTCCGACTGACCCACATAGCGACTGGACGGCTGGACCAGGTCGGGAGAAGGCCTGGTTGGATCGCCTGGCGTGAGACGCCCAGGTAGCCGGGGGCCAGCGTGCCCGACCCTGAAGGGGCACCCGGGCCCGGGCACGCCGGCCTCACCCAAGCCTAAGACCGTGCCGTTCCATCGCGGCGGCGGTGCCCGGCCAACCTGCAGTCAGCACGCGGAATATCCCTTCGCACAGAGATCCAGGCAGATATATACAGGTCCTGGTTGCATGTCCAAACAGGTCCGGTCGAGGGGATGACATGAGCGACGTTTCCGACGTGGTGATCATCGGCGGTGGTGTCGGGGGCGCGTCACTGGCGTACACGTTGGCGTCAGAAGGGTTAGGGGTGACTGTCCTGGAGTCGAGCCTCGGAATTCCCGGACCACGTTCGCGGTGAGAGCATGCAGCCCTGGGGCGTCCAGGAGGCCCGGACGCTGGGTGTCGAACAATTCCTGCTCGACGGCGGTGCCCATTTCGCCCCGGTCTGGAAGCAATACCTCGAGGGGGTGAGCGAGCCGGCGATCATCCCCATGTCGATGATGGTTGAGGGAATACCCGGGTCGCTCAACATGCGGCACCCTGACGCCTGCCAGACCCTGATTGACGCCGCGACTGCGGCCGGCGCCAGGGTGGTACGGGGTGTACACGATGTGAAAGTGATCGCCGGCCAGAGGGCGTCGGTTACCTACGCCGTCGACGGCATCTCTGAGGTGAGTGCTCGGCTGATCGTCGGGGCCGACGGGCGTTCCTCGACCGTGCGGCGCCAGACCGGTATCACCCTCGAGCACGACGATCCGATCAACTACATAGCAGGCCTGCTCGTCGATGGGCTCGAAGGGATCCCCGACGATCACGATGTAATGGTCAGCGAGGGTGATCTCTTCATGCTGATGTTCCACCAAAGGGGTGGTCGTGCTCGCCTGTACACGTGCACCGGCCTGTCGGGGCAACACCGGTTCGCCGGGCGTGAGAGCACAGCACGGTTCCTCGAGGCGTGGAATCCCCGCTGCTATGAGTTGTCCGGCATCGTCGGCAACGCCCTTCCTGCGGGTCCTTGCGCGACCTATCCGGGTGACGACACCTGGACCTCCACCCCGTTTGCCGAAGGGGTCGTGCTGATCGGCGACGCCGCCGGGCACAACGACCCCGTCGTCGGGCAGGGTCTGTCCATCGCTCTCCGCGACGCTCGCATCGTCCGGGACCTCATCCTCGACGGCGCCCGCGGCGCGTCGGACTTCGCACCCTACGGGACGGAACGGTTCGAGCGCATGCGCAGGCTGAGGTTGATCGCGGATGTCATCTCGGTGTCCCAGGCCGAAGACGCCGACAATCGGGCCGCCCGGCGGGCCTTTTTCGCCGAGAGGATGGCGACCATGGATCCGGAGCTCTTCCCGCTGTTGGTCGGCGCCTTCGCCGGCCCGGAGAGGGTTCCTGACGAACTTGTCCACTCTGGGATCCTGGACAGGATCCGGGCCGCCTAGGAAAGTGTTTCGCGACCGGTTGGCAGCGCGGCCGCCCGGCCGCTGAGCCTCTTACCGCCCCGATCGGCGCGGGGTGAGGACAACGAGGGGAACGTCCCGGCCGTAGCTGCCGGCCTGGTCCTGATAGCGCTGTAAGCCAGGATGAAGCCCCGAGACAATCGGGAACAACCTTTCCCGTTCCTCGCCTCCCGCGACGTGCGCATCGGCAGGTAGCAGCTTCCGCTTGACCCGTAGCCAGCAGTGGCCGTCGCTGCGTACATTGTGGACCCACATGGGATCCTTGGGGCCGCCGCCGTTGGACCCGCACACGATCAGATCGTCATCCACGCGGAAATAGGGCAAGACAGAGGTGCGGATGAGGCCGCTGGCGCGGCCGATGGTCTGGAGCAGCAGCGTCGGCTGATACGAGTTCCCTGCTGCCCTGGCGTAACCCCAGGTGATGAGTGACCACCCGACCCACCGCACGAGGACGCGGTCGAGTGCTTTTCCGGGTCGGCTTCTGAGCCATATCAGCCATCTATTGCCACCGGTCGACCATCGCACGACCTCTCGGAAATCGATGTCGCTCGCTTTCGAGGTTTCGGGAGTTATCTTGGTCACCGGCCCGGTCTCTCTATCAGTTCCAGGGTGGTGCCATCGGGGTCCGAGAACAGCATGAAGCGCACCGATGGCAGTCCCGGTCCCATCCCTAGCTCCACCGGTCCCGATCGGCATGGCACACCGGCGCGAACCAGCCAATCGACGTCGGCCTCGATGTCCTCCGTGGCCAGGGCCATCCGCCAGATCCCAACCGTGTTGGCCAATGGTGGAGCGGCTCCTCGGGACTCGACCAACGTGACGAACTCCCCCAAGTCGACGACCTCCTCGTAGAACCGGTGGGATCGCGCGATGTCGGCACAGCCTATCGTCACCCCGACCAAACCGACCGGCGCCGCCTTGACCTCCACGGGGGTCCCATCGGGATCCGTGATCTCTCGAACTGATCCCTCGGGACTACCAATGTGCAGACTGCGAAAGCCGGCAGTGCTTGGGCCGGGGCGGGGCAGGGGAGCGGGAACGATCCACTGGAGGAGGTCGATGACGGGAGCGGCGAAACCGCCCGGGCCACCCATCATCCAGGCGTCCCATTGCGCCGCTGCAAGGCCGAACGCCGCACCGTCCTGGGGTTCCGTAGGACTGGTTCGGCTGATGGTCCTCAGGCCCATCTCGTCGCGATAGAACGCCATCGATCGGCTCAGATCGGTGCAGTTCAGGTTGACGTGGACGACGCCACCGGTTCCCACGGGCACGGGCGAACTCTAGCGGCCGAGGATGTGTCCGATTTCGCTACGATGATCTCATGCCAGGACGGCGACGCTGGTCAACGGCGGAGAATCCTGATCGACCCGAAATCGAACGGCAAGGACGGGTCGTCCTCTGGATGACGATGGGAGCCGCGCTGCTGGTAGTGATCATCGCGGCGCTGCTTGCGCTCATCCTCACCCACACGATCTGACGAGCGGGGGGCCCGGAAGTCCTTAATCCTCGCCCAGCCAGTCTTGCAACACCTCCGTTTGATCGGCACCGATCGGGCGATCCACCCAGCGAAGAGATCCTGGAGTTGCCGTCAGCGTCGGGGTCGGGCGAGGGAAGCTGATCGGACCGGGCTCCGGTCCCTCAACGCGCACGAGACTTCCCCGGTGGTGCACCTGTAGATCGGCCGCCAGACTTTCCAGGTCGTTGACAGGTGCCACCTGGATGCGAGCCGAAACCAGAGCCTCGACCGCGTCGTCCCGGTCTTGCGTCGATATCCACTCGGTCGCCAGGGCGGCGAGGTCGCGGGACCCCCTCCCATCTCCGGCCGGATCCACTGGTACGCCGACAGCCTCGAGGAGTCGACGGATCTGGGCCTCGCTGTAGGCGGTTGCCACAATCCAGCGGCCGTCACCGGTCTTGAACAAGCCTCGCAACCCGGTCCTTCTTGGCGCAGGGGCGGCGGTCTGGTCGTTCTCGTCCGAAGGCCAGTTGAGAGCCATCACCTGCGGGCCCAGGAGGGCCAGAACGGCCTCGTACATTGTCAGATCGACGTACTGCCCCCGACCGCCCTTTGCGTCTCGCCAGTAACACGCAGCGAGTGTGCCGGCCACCCCTGCCGCAGCAGTCAAGTAATCGCCGAACAGGACCGGGGTGAGGGCGCGATCGTCACCGCGACCGGCCAAAAGGTCGGTCAGGCCGCCGAAGGCCTCGGCGATACTCCCGTTACCCGTGCGCCCCGCGTAGGGGCCGGTTGGGCCGAATGCAGTTGTGTTGACGACTATCGCCCGAGGATTACGGGCCGAGATTTCCTCGTAGGTGCATCCCATCTTTTGCAACAGTGCCGGCGTGTGGTTGAGCGTGACCACGTCTGCGACTGCGGTGAGGCGGTGGAGCAGCGCTCGACCCTCTGTAGCGGACGGGTCGAGCGTGATCATCCTCTTGTTGCGGGACTGAAGCATCCACGGGCCCGGACGTCGGTGGTCCCCTCCGAGAATGCGAAGCTGATCACCACCCGGCGGTTCGACCTTGACGACATCGGCGCCAAGGTCGCCCAACATGGCCCCGATGAGGGGTGCCGCGAAGAGCGAAGCGACCTCCAGTACCCGCAATCCGACCAGGGGCCCCTCCCCTCGAGGGTCGGGTGGCTCAGGAGGCATAGGACACCGGCTGGCTCTGCATCAGGCTTTCGCCCCAGCTGGGCAGCAGCACGGCGTGGAGGGAGACGGGACCACCACATACGATGATGACGAACTGCTCGGGTCGCTCGTTGAGGCGTATCCAGCCGCGACTGTCGACGCGTTCCTCGAAGAGGGGTCTGGTCGCTTCGGGCCACAGCTCGATCGGCTGGTAGGCGTGCTCCCAGAGGAAGCTCTGAAAATCAGCTACGTCAGCGAACTCCCCGCCCAACCGGGCGGCCCAATCCGGGTTCAGGGCCAGGACGACGGATCCGTTCTTGGCCATCATCAGACTGCTGAGCATCTTGTTGCTGGCGGGGTAGGCGATACTGCGGGCCAACAAGTAGGCGAGGTCCCGGGCGGCTTCGTGGCGGTTGTCGCACAACGGCATTGTCCCCATGCCGGCGTGGACGTGCACCACGTCTTGGCCGCGATCGAAGCCTCGCTGCTCGGCTAGCGAGGGCCATGGTGAACGCTCTTCCCACTCGCCGAAGCACATGCCCAGCCGGGCCGGCTGCCCGAAGCAGCTCTTAGTCGTGGTACCCGCCCGCTGACCGCCTATGTTCCTGAGGCACAGAGCTACAGCTCTGCCGATGGTGCGAGAGCCGCGTCCCGTGGCACCTCCCATGCAGCCGTAGCTGTAATCAATACCCACCCGGTCCCGACAGGGCCCATTGACCATGATCATCTGGAAGGCGCTGCCAGTCGTGGCGCCCACTCCATACAGGTTGTAACCCGGTTCGCAGATCGCCTCGATGGATGCGATGACGAAGGGAAGGTGCTCGGGCCGGCATCCCGCCATCGCCGCGTTGACCGCAATCTTCTCGATCGTTGCCGGCCCTCCGGCCGGGTGCATCTCCGGGGTTATGGTGTGCTCGGCCGGGTGGGGACTGGCCTCGAGCAGTTCCAGCACCCGCTCTTCGGTAGGAGGAAGCAGGGGTAGGCCGTCCCCCCAGCCCTCCTCCAGCGACAGTTCGTAGAGGGCGTAGGGGTCGGCCTCGATGACAATGCGGTCGCTGCGCAGGATCTCAGTCAAGGGTCGCGCCCAGCATCGAAAGCAGCTGCGGGTAGGCGCCGCGTGCCACCTTCCGCACGTAGGCGTCAGACTGGTCCTCGAGGGGGTACGGCAGGACGAGGACGTTGAGATCCGGGTGCTTGTTGTGCTCGCGCATGCGATAGGCGAGATCCTCGAACGAGCCCGTCACCACGGCCACGGCCGGCAACCCTCGCTCTTCGAGTCGGACGGTGGAGAGCACACTGCCCGCCGTGCACGACCCTCAGTTACCGAGTCCGACGACACCGCATTCGACCAGCTTCGACCACTCCTCCACTGCGGCTAAGACCTCGGTGGCGTCACGGCGGGGTTCGGTCCGACTGCGTTCCACCCACAGCGTTCGCGGTTCCGCACCGTCGGCACGCAGAAGTGTCTCCCACTCTTGTATAACGGCGTGATAACTGATCCAGGCGTAGTCGACCTCCAGTCCGACCCGAACGCCCTTGATGGGCCGGCCCAGACGCCGCGGACCCTGCTCGACTAGCGCCGGTGACTGTTCCGGTGGCGCAGCCACCGGCGAAAGGATCACCCACTTTTCAGGCAAGGTGCCCTCCCTCTTTTCCGCGGGTCCCTACTCTCCTCAAAGTACCACCGCGGTCGCGCTCGGGCTCCTGTGCTACCGTCCGCTCGGTGCTGGACCGGGCCTTCTTGGCGCCGCACGCCCTGGCGCATTGGGCGGAGCGGGATCCCGACGGGATTGCCGTGGAGCACGTCGACGGTCCGCGGATGACCTTTGCCGAGCGTCCCTGGTCGGGCCGATGACCGCTCTCCTCTGGTCGCAGCCGGTCCGCACCGAAGAGGCCGACAACCCGCTGCGGAGCATTCTCCTGGGCCCGATGATTCCTGAGATAGAGCAGTTCGAGGAGCGCTTCGGTGTACGGGTCGCCACCTGCTACGGGCAGACGGAGATCGGTGCACCGCTGGCGATCGGTTGGGACCACGGGCCGTGGGCCACATGTGGCCGCCCGCGCACCGACTATCCGTGGACGGAGACCCGCATCGTGGACAGCAACGACGAGCCGGTCCCGGCGGGCACGGTGGGAGAGCTCATCGTGCGGTCGCCGGAACCTTGGGCGCTCAACATGGGCTACTACAAGATGCCGGACAAGACGGCAGAGGCGTGGCGGAACGGGTGGTTCCATACAGGTGACGCCTTCCGGGTGGACGAGGACGGCTATTACTACTTCGTGGACCGGATGAAGGATTCGATCCGGCGAAGGGGCGAGAACATATCGAGCTTCGAGGTGGAGAACTTCGTCATCGAACATCCCGGTGTGGCTGACTGCGCCGCCGTCGGTGTTCGGACCGAGCTTGGGGATGACGAAGTGCTTGTCCAGGTCGTGGCGACGGATCCACGAACCTTCAACCCGGCCACGCTCATCAGCTTCCTGAGCCCCCGGATGCCTTCTTACATGGTCCCGCGGTATGTCGAGGCGGTCGAAGACCTCCCCCGCAACGAGACGTCCATGCGCGTCCGCAAGCACGAGATCCGCGATCGCGGCGTGACCGCCATGACCTGGGACCGGGAAGCCTTCGGCATCAAGATATGAGGGCTGAGGCGTGCACTCGAGGCGCTCGTTGCAGCGATGATCCCAAACTCAGAGAAACGCAGGCTGGGCAAAACGAGGAGGCGATGCCTGATGACAATAAGCCCCGACGGCCTGGCGTCGGAGAAACCGCGGGTGCCGCGGCCGACGCTGAACGACTGGGTCCGCCAGGACCGCCGAGCCGGGTGGCCGTTCACGGAGGAGTCGTTCGTGGATCTCGGTTCCGAGGACTTGGCCAAGGAGCGCTATTTCTCGCGAGAGTTCCACGACCTCGAAGTGGAGCGGATGTGGAAGCGCGTCTGGCAGATGGCCTGCCGGGTCGAGGACATTCCCGATCCCGGCGACACCGTCGTCTACGACCTGGCTGATCTGTCGGTCGGCGTGGTCCGGGTCGATCGAAACACCATCAAGGCGTTCTACAACTCGTGTCTTCACCGCGGCACGGCGCTGTTCGCCGGCGACGAGCGGGTCGAGGAGATCCGCTGTCCCTTTCATGGCATGTGCTGGAAACTTGACGGAACCCTCGCCCAGATGCCGTGCCGGTGGGACTTTCCGCATGTGGATGCCCGCTCGTTTGCTCTGCCCGAGGTGAAGGTCGATACGTGGGCCGGTTTCGTGTTCGTGAACTTCGACCAGGCGGCTCCAGCCCTGGCCGACTACGTCGGCGACCTGGCGCGTCACAACGAGGCGTTCGCCCACCCCTGGGAGCGGCGCTACAAGGCCGTGCACGTGGCCAAGGTCATCCCCATCAACTGGAAGGCCGGCATGGAGGCCTTCATCGAGGCCTACCACGTGCCGATGACTCACGGTTTCGGCGGCATGCACAACTCGAGCGGTCAGTACGACCTGTGGGACGGGCAGCCTCATTTCAGCCGGGCTGCCTTCGGCCGCCATCCCGAGGCTCCGGCCAGCCCGGAGTTGTCTGGCGGTCGCGTCCAGGCGATCCGCGACAAGGACATCGACAACCGGGCCCGGTGGGCCCTGAAGTCCACGCCCGCGGACCCTTGGTCCTGCTTCGATGAGATCACCGACCCCGAAGAGCGCCGTGTCATTCTCGCTGCCGCCAGGGGCTATAGAGACGGGCTGGCGGAGGTGACTGGAGACGACGTTTCGCATATAAGCGACAGCGAGGTGAATATCTACTGGGAGTACTTCCTGTTCCCGAATCTGATGCCATGGGTGGGGCCTTTCGGGTTTTCGGGCGACCTGTGCTACCGGTTCCGGCCCAACGGGAACGACCCCAATTCCTCGATCATGGAAGTGATGATGCTCTACCCCTTCGGGAGCAAGGGTTACCCGCCGGCAGCCCGGCTTCGGTGGCTCGACCCGGATGAGCCCTGGTCGTCGGTGCGCGAGCTGGGTTCCACCGGCCTCATCCTCGACCAGGACGATGACAACTTCGCCCTCATCCAGAAGGGTCTGAAGGCCGGCGGGAAACCTGGCATCACGCTGGCCCGGTATCAGGAGAGCCGGATCCGTCACTACCACGCCACCCTGGATGCATACCTCCAGGCCTGACGTGTCGACCGCTATTGGTCTCCGGCTCGGTCCTCGTCGCGCAGGAGGGCGCCGCAGTTGGGGCAGGTCGACGAGGCAGTCCGGTCCATTTCCAGTGGGGGCAGCCGTGTTGGCATCTCATCGTCTTCCGGCGCGCTCGGGTTCGGTCGCGGATCGCGAACCTCGCCCCGCCGATCTCGCCGAATGAGTTGCCAGAGCCTGTTTACGGCCCTGTCCGAGAGGTCTCCAACCGAGGAAAACCAGGTGAGCTGGCGTAGTTCGTGGTCCTCTACGGCCGTGAGGCCGTCGCGACTCTTGGCCGGGCCCTCGCCGGTGTTCTCGTCTTGCGGCATCTGCCACCTCCTCGGGGCGTATTGTCGGCCCCCAGGCGGATCGGCTTGAGCGTCTGTCCCGGTCCGATCATCCCGACCGAGAAACCCGCGGACGACTCCGATTCTTTTCAACTGAGGACGAGCGCGGCGAGGGTGTCCATGGACCGTTCCCAGGCGTCGATGTCGCGGCGCCAGGGTGCCGCTACGACGTGCTGGATGCCGCTTTCGGCGAACGCCACCTTTTCCTCAGTGATCCTCTGCTGCTCCATGCCGAGGGGGTCCCATCCCGTTCTCAGGGAAATGGTGAAGGAAGGCTCCGGCCTCTCGGCGCGCAATCGGGCTACCAGCGGGGCTGCTTCCTCCGGACTGAGGCCGATCAGCTGGAAGCCGTCTCCCTTAGCGATGGCCCGGCGGTAGGCAGGCTCGCTCCGTCCCCCGACCCAGATAGGGATGTTCCCCACGGGTTTGGGCAGAAGGCGGATGTCGTCGAACGACCGGAAGGTGCCGTGGAAGGACGCTGGGTCGTCGCGCCAAAGGCACCGGAAGAGGTCCAGCGCCTCATCGAGCCGCCGTCCTCTGTCAGAGAATCCCGCGCCCAAGGCACGAAACTCGCCTTCCGACCAGCCGGAGCCCACCGCGATCGTCAGCCTTCCCTTGGAGAGGGCATCCAGGCTGGCCAACTGGTTGGCCAGCCCGACCGGCTCGTGGGCCGGCACTACGAGGACGCTCGTGCCGAGTCGGATCCGTGAAGTGACCGCCGCCGCCCAGGTCAGAGTGAGAAGCGGATCAAAGAGGTAGGGGGAGGGGTAGTTCTGGGCGGCTGGTTGAACCACGTGGTCACTGACCCACAGGTCCGAGAAGCCGAGATCCTCCGCCCGCCGGGCGGCTCGGACGATGGCGTCGGGCCCGGCTGCCCGGCCGTACTGAGGCAGATGGATGCCTACCTTCATCCCGGCGGAGCGGGGGTGGCTCGGTCGAAGGCCTGCCGCCCTCCGTGCGCTTCGTAGTCGGCCTGAATCGCCCGATGACCACCACGAATGCCGAAAAGACGATGGACGATCGCCAGGTAAAGAAGGATCGCCAGATTCAGTATCAGACCGGCGACCTTGAGGACCGTGACGCTCTTGGTCAACTCGTAGAACTCGTACGGCAGGAGAACGCAGCTTTCGACGAAGGTCAGGTACTCCGCCCACCTCCGGGCCCGCCAGAGCCCGACGATCTCGACGCTCAGCAGCAGGCAATAGAGCACCAGCGCCACGCCGATAAGGATCAGGTCCGTTTCGCTGATAGAGAACAAGCGGTTGATCAGGGTCCAGAAGCCACCCCGCCCGGAGTTAGGACCAACGATGCCGTTGCGGAGGTTCTGAAGAAAGTGGGTGTAGTCGCTGTGGAGTTCGTCGCGGTGCGGTATGAAGATGAAGATGGCGACGGCGAGGAGAGCGAACACGAGCACGTGAAAGGCACGTTCGACCGCGATCAAGCGCAGTACGTAGCGATCCCTCAGCGGGCGTCCCCGCAACGGGATCGTCACCTCGTCGAGTGGGGGCACCGCAGGACGCACTGGTTGCATGGGAGGCCCCAGCGGGATCCAGGCGTCGCACCGCAGACAGCGGTGCCAGCGCAGACCTGAAGCCTCTCGAACCAGGGCGTAATCCTCGGGGCCGACGTCGGCCGCATCAGTGCCGACCAGGGCGTGGCCTTGAAAGGCGCAGGAGATGAGCTCCCACTCGATCTTGCGCCGGCGTCGCCTCGGGGCGGACGGGGCTTCCGAAGACTTCTGGGCCCGAGATCGAGACGGTGACTTCAGTGGCCCGGCATCCCGCATACCCATGGACAGGGGGATGCCTCTCTCTCCGCCGCTAGGAGAACTGCACGGGGAGCCGGTTCGGGCCTCGGAGCAACTGCACGAACGTGGCGCCGACCCGCACCTCCGGATCGACCGCCATCCGGAGGTTGGGCAATCGCGACAGCAGCACCTTCAGGGAAATGTCGATCTCGGCCCGGGCCAGGTGGGCTCCCAGGCAGAAGTGCTGCCCGAAGCCGAAGGTCAGGGTGCCTGCCGGCCGGCGCCGTACCTCGAAGAGGTCGGGATCGTCGAACTGGGACGGGTCGCGGTTGGCGGCCACTATGGCGAAAATGAGGGGCGTGTCCGCGGGGATAGCAATGTCGTTCCACAGCGCGTCGCGTGGGTTGTGCCGGGGAAGCAGGGCCACCGGTGCCTCCCAGCGCAGGCCCTCTTCGGTTGCCCATCGGGCCTCGCCAGCGGGGTCGGAAAGAACCAGATCCAGCTGGTCAGGATGGGTCAGCAAGGCGTAAAGGGTGTTGCCGAGGCCCAGGTAAGTCGTGTCGCTACCGGCCGGGAAAAGGAGTTTGAGGAAGTTCATTATTTCCTCGTCCGTCAGGCGCTCTCCATCGAGCTCCTCGGTCGCGAGCCTCGAGATCAGGTCGTTGGCGGGATCGGTGCGGCGTTCGGCCAGGATCGGAGCGACGAAGGCGGTGAACTCGCGTGAGCACTGAACGGCGTGCTCGTAGTTCTGTTGGATATCGAGCATTCCGAGCGCCCAGCGGGCCACGACATCCTCGGACGCTGCGGGCAGCCCGAGCATCCTCAGTATGATCTTGAACGGGTAGAGCTTGGTGTACTGGCCGACCAGGTCAGCCTCGCGGCGCGGTTCGAACCGATCGATCAGCTCGTGGGCCACGGGTTCGAGCAGCGGGGTGATGATCTCCTGCACGATCCGCTGACGGAATGTTGGTGACGCCAGCGCCCGGTTACGGCGGTGCTCCTCGCCGTACATGCACTGAATGTTGTAGCCGAGAACATCAGTTACCACGTCGGCGTAGAAGGCCTTCGACGGGAAGGTCACCTCGTCCTTGAACGCGGCATTCACCAGTTCATAGCTGGTAAACATCACGGCTGGCCGGCCGAAGCATCTCACCCAGGCCGCCGGCGCTTGCTTCCGGAGAGCGGCTAGCCGCTGATGGAGATCGGGCATGTCCTCGACGGCATAGTCCCGGTCGTCGTCGAGCACTGCTGGCAGCGTAATGGTCATAACCACCTTGCCTTCTTTCTGACCTGAAGATACTCGACGTCGCTCAGGTCGGAGGCCGGGTTGTCAACGACTACCGACCACCTCTGCCAGACGGTCCAGCGATTCGACACTGTCAGCGGTGGTGGCAGTGAAGACCAGTTCGTCGATCCCGGCATCAGCGAAGCGGTCGATCGTAGAGATAATGGCGGCCGGGGTTGTAGGGGAGTCCCCGGCCAAGGCGGTGGCCACCAACGACTGGTCGTAGCCGTAGTACTTCGAGACGTGGGCCTCGTAGATGTCACGGGCACCGGGCCCGAGAGCGAAGTGGGTGGCGGCTATCAACTTCGGTCTTCCTTCTCGACCGGCCGCCTGCCAAGCGTCGAAGGTGATGGCGTAGCGTTCGAGGTGATCGGTGAGGCCGGTTGAGAAGCTGAAGCTTCGGATGCCGTCCGCCAGCCGCCCAGCACGTTCGAGCGACTTCGGCGTCATCCCGCCGATGATGACCTCCGGTCCCCCAGGCGTGTAAGGCGGGGGTCCCACTGGCTCGGTGCCCTCGAAGGGCGCCACTCCCTGCCAGCACCTCTTCATGGCGATCAACTGGCGCTCGAAGCGCTCGCCCCGCCGGGCCCAGACTTCAGGGGCGACGGCAAAGTCGCTCTGGCGGCCTCCGAGGCCCAGACCGAAGCTGAAGCGACCCTCCGACAGGCGGTCCAGGGTGGCGGCCTGCTGGGCCAGGACGCCCTCCTTGTGGTAGGGGAGACAAAGAACCGAGGTCAACAGCCGAACTCGTTCAGTGACCGCGGCCACGAAGGTGAGGGCCAGCATGGGATCATTGGTGGCGAAAGTGAGGCGCTGCCCGAGGCTAACGCTGTCGAATGGTCCGGCTTCCACCCGGTTCACGAACGCCAACAGCTCGACCCGGGTCAGGGCCTTCATGGGTAGTCCGACGCCGATCTTCACCGGTCTCCTTCTTACTAGAATTGTGCCCCTGAGAAGTCACTGGAGGGGGAGGAGGCGCCATGCCCGAGGTAGCCGACCGGCCCGGAGGTTATTGACTCGGACGGGCACGTGGTGGAGCCCGACCGCGTCTGGAGGGACTATGCGGAGCCCGGCTATCGGGACTTGCTCGACCGAGCCCCGGGTGGCGCCGTCCAGGCCTTGGCCGTGCAGCGGGCCTACCCCGACGCGGCTCTAGCGGAGCCGCTCGCCGGCGCGGCGGCAGCCGCGCGCAGGGCGGGTCGACTCAGGAGTGCGCCGCTGTCAACGGGGCGGGGTTCACCCGGGTACCGGCCGAATAGGTCACCGGCAGGTGTTTAATCCCCCCGATGAAGTTGGAGCGCAGCATTTCCGGCCTGCCGGCCAGCTGCATGTCCGGAAAGCGCTTGAGGATCTCTTCGAAGATGATGCGTAGCTCCATACGCGCCAGGTTGGCGCCGAGACAGAAGTGGGCGCCGCCGGCGCCGAAAGCGACGTGTTCGTTTGGGTCGCGCTGAATGTCGAAGGTGTACGGATCATTGAAGACGTCCTCGTCTCGGTTCGCCGACGCGTACCACATGACGACCTTGTCGCCCTTGGCGATCGGTTGCCCGTGCACGACGGCGTCTTCGGTCGCCGTGCGGCGGAAGTAGAGGACCGGCGAGGCCCAGCGAAGGATCTCCTCGATCGCCGTGTTGAACCGCTTCGGGTCGTCGAGGTTCTCCCGCATCTCGGAGTAGGAGTCCGGGTGCTGCATCAGGGCGTACATGCCCCAGGCCGTCGTGTTACGCGTCGTCTCGTTGCCCGCCACGGTCAGCAGGAGCATGAACATGTCGAACTCGAGCTCCGAGAGTTTGTCTCCTTCGATCTCGGCGTTGATGAGCTTGGTCACGATGTCGTCGCGAGGGTCGCTGCGCCGCTGCTTGGCCAGGTCGTTGACGTAGGCATAGAGCTCGGCTGAGGCCGCAATCGACTCGTCGTTACCGCCGTACTCCGGGTCGTCGGTGCCGATCATCTTGTTCGACCAGGAGAAGAGCAGCCTGCGGTCCTCTTGAGGCACGCCCATGATCTCTGCAATCGCCTGTAGAGGGAGTTCGGCCGCAAGATCCTCGACGAAGTCGCACGATCCTCGCTCGATGATGTTGTCGACGATGAGAACAGAACGGTGGCGTAGATACTGTTCCAGCAGCCCGATCATGCGCGGCGTGAACCCCTTGTTCACCAGCAGCCGATAACGGGTGTGCTTGGGGGGATCCATGTACAGCATCATCACCCCGCGGGGGTCAAAACCGGCTCGGGCGTTAGACAGCTCACCGAAATCGAAGATGTTCACCCCGCCCGCCTCCGATGAGAAGCGGTGGGTGTCCCTGTTGACCTCGACCACGTCCGCGTACTTCACCAGGTTCCAGAAGCCCTGGCCGGCCGGGCTGTCATGCCAGGCCACCGGTGCCTCCATCCGGAGGCGGCGGAACATCTCGTGGTGCTCGCCCCGCTGGAAGCGGTCCATATCGAGAAGGTCCACGCCGGCCACGGTCGTCTTGTTCCCCATGACTGCCCCTTTCTCAACCGTTGGTCCTGGCGCCACGGTTGCTGGAACGGCGTTGCCCAGCGTAGCCCGGCGGCGGGATACGCCCGAACGCCGTGCCGGAACGCCTGGCGTCGAGGCCGGGCGACCGGATTCAGGATGGGAGCGGCACGGTGTCCGTCGGGCCCGCGCCAGACTTCAGGGGGTGAAATGGCCTTCGCTCTGGGCGCGACACCGGCAACCCGTGCCGGTCGGTACGTACACGCAGTGGTGGTGGCCGCCAACCGGCTGGGGCTATAACGAGATGCGATGGATGTTGGAGCCGCGCTCGGACCCATCACCTGTGGGCTACTTCTGGAGCCACCAGGTCGGGTTCGTCCGCGGCGAGGGCGCCTACCTGGGTCTGCAGACCGAGGGCTCCGAGCCCACCGGCAAGATCGCCATCTTCTCGGTGTGGGGGGCTGTCGACGCCGAGGGTCCGGAGTACGCCGCCCCCTTCAGCGGCGAGGGCACCGGTATGACGGTGCGGATCCGCTACCCGTGGGTGCCCGGCCGGCCCGAACGCCTGGTGCTGGGAGCTGACGGGGGATGCTGGTGGCGGGCGGAGGTCGGTGGTAGCCGAATCGGCCGCATCCGGGTCCCTGCCCGTTGGGGAGCCCTGGCACCGGCGTCGATCATGTGGACCGAGCGGTACGCACCTCCCCTGCGGACCTGCAGTGAGCTCGGGGAGGCCGTGGCCTGGTTCGGGACGCCGGAAGCCGACGATGGGGTGAGCCCGAAGGGTCACCAGAACTACCTGGCTGCGCACCTGGGGTGCCCGGGTTCATCGGTAGTCGACGCCGACGGTGGCGTCGTGCAGGTCATGGGGGCGATTGGGTAGGGCCGGCCCTGACCCCGGCACGTAGCCCTTCATTCGGGCCCGCCGGAAGGGAGCGATCAGCTCTGCCAGCCGCTCCAGTTGGGGTGTGACGAAGCCCTCGTCACCCGGTTCGACACGGAAGGTGACCCGTGTAAGTCCCATGGCGAGGTACTCGTCTATGGCACTTCTGGACGGGGTGGCCTGCTGCAACATCACCGGCATCGGGCCGCGTCCGGCCTCGGCCGCCATGAGTTGGAGGTCCGAGACACGGCTGGCGAGTTGCGCTCCGTCGAGATGGCGTCCGCTTGCGATCCAGCCGTCACCGAAGCGAAGGACCCGGCGAGCAGTGTTAGGACCGCTCCCGCCCAGGAGGACCAGGGGATGCGGTACTTGAACCGGCTTGGGCCACTGCTTCATGGGCCGGACCCGTACGCGTGTTCCGTCGTAGCTGGCCACCTCTTCGGTCCAGATCGCCTTCATAGCTTCCACGCGCTCCCGGAAGACCGTCCATCGGTCCTGCGGATCGACGCCGTGGTTCTCGATTTCCTGTAGGTTCCAGCCGGCGCCTACGCCGAGCACGACTCGACCGTTGGACAGGTGATCGAGGGTCGAGATCCTCTTCGCGAGCATGATCGGATCGTGGTCCGGTACAACCAGTGTGCTCGTGCCGAGCCGGATACGGGTCGTAACCGCGGCGATCGCGGCCAGCGAGTCGATCGGGTCGTGAAACCGGTAGAAGTCTTCGGGTAGGTCTCCGCCGCTCGGGTAAGGGCTGGATCGATCGACAGGCACGTGGCTGTGTTCCGGGAGAAAGACCGACTCGAAGCCCATGTCTTCGACGAGGGTTCCCAACCGGGTCGGAAGTAGCGCTCGATCAGTGGGAAACATCGTTATGCCGAAATGCAACGATCGAACCTCTCACTCGACGGCTCGCACCCAGGGGAATTCCCACGATGCGGCTCGATCATTCCACGCCCGCCTGTCCAGAGGGAAGGTCCCTATACTTGGGGCGATGCTCTTGAAAGAGTTCAGCTGACGGCAGCGGAGTTCGAGCGTGGCACGGGCTGGTCCATCAAGCCCGAGGGCGCTTGCAAAGGTGATGCCCGTGTGCCACTTGGTGGTGGCACCTTCGATTTGGCCGCCACGTGTGACACCCGGAGGTGGCTCCCGTTCAGGCCGAGGACCACCATCTTGTGCGGATCGCACGACTCACTGGCTTGGCGGCGAGGGCCAACGCGATGAAGGCGGCGCTGAGGGGGTACAGATAGTTCGGGAAGAGGGCGAGGATCGCAAAGGGGGCGTCGATGAAGACGGGCACCAGAGCAATAGCCAGCAGAGTTGCCAGAACCTTGACGAACAGCGGCTGCTTGTCCCACGACGCGGTCCACCGGCGGGAACGGGGTTCTGAAGAAGCGATGAGCGGCGCGACAGTGAGTCCGGGTGGCCCGTCCAATGCCGCCGAGGACCCCGGCCACGCCACGTCGGGGTCGAACAT
The DNA here is from genome assembly GCA_963851245.1 of uncultured Acidimicrobiaceae bacterium. Taxonomy (GTDB): domain Bacteria; phylum Actinomycetota; class Acidimicrobiia; order Acidimicrobiales; family Palsa-688; genus CAWKOH01. The sequence goes on from CAWKOH010000005.1 coordinate 247,762, forward strand.
GGTCAGCAACATCTCTTTGGCTTGAGCGGCGCCGACCTCCAGCCTCAGGGCGGGCATCCCGTTCGTAACAGTGCCCCGCAGCATGCCGAACATCTCAATGGTCAGGTTCAGGCCACTCCGCAAGGAGTCGTTGGCGGTCAAGACACCGTCTTGGTAATCGTCATAGATCAGGCGGATCTCTCGGCACAGAGCCAGGCTAAAGGCGACGTCATCATCCTCGACAAGGGTGAATCCGGCGTTCTCGCCGACCGAACTGAGCGTCGTCGGTAACGAATCTCTCATCTCTCGTGAGACTCCCAATCGAGGGTTGAGCGGGGCTGTGACTCCGCCCGATACTTTCCCTCCAGTGCTGTCGGCATGACTGTGGCCCGACTTGAGCAGAAGTCTTGCGGGTGCTCAGTCAGAGCATGTCGGTCCAGTGGTCGAGGCGGCGGCCCGCCCTCGACAGGATGTTGGGATCACGGAGGGTGTTGGCTAGAAGGGCGCTGCCTTCGTAGGCGGCTAGCAGTTCGAGGGCCAGGTCGGACGCGTCACGGCGGCCGAGTGACCGGAACTGCTCTGCAGCCCATTCGATCGGAAGCCGCATCAGCTCAGCTGCGATCAGACCTGAGCCCTCGTCCCGCTTGTCCAGCTCGGAGCAGAGGGTGCCCATAGGACACCCGTACCGGGCGATCGTCTCACGCCGGGCGGTGAGCTCGCGCAGGAGGGCCTTTAGCCGGCTCCCGGCGGCGGCGGTGAGCGCAGGGGCTTATGCTGCTGTCATGGCACTGGTTGACGACAAGGTCGCATTCATTACCGGGGTGGCCCGCGGGCAAGGACGGGCGCATGCGCTTCGCCTAGCTGAGGAGGGCGCCGATATCATCGGCGTCGACATCTGCGCCGACATCGCCGAGACTCCGTATCCCCTTGCCACCGAGGACGAGCTGGAGGAAACGGCGAGGCTGGTAGAGAAGCTAGGTCGTCGGGCTCTGGTCTGCCGGGCCGATGTGCGGAAGTTCTCCGAGCTGAAGGACGCCGTCGCGGCTGGGATCGCCGAGTTCGGGCACATCGACATTGTCCTTGCCAACGCCGGCATCGCGACGATGGGCGTCGACCTGTCCGAGGACGAGCGCGAGGCGGCCTGGCAAGCGGTCATAGCCGTCAATCTGACCGGGGTGTGGAACACGGTTCGAGCGTGTATTAGCCCCATGAGGGACCGAGGTGCGGGAGGATCGATCGTCCTCACGTCGTCCACCGCCGGTTTGAAAGGTTTGAGCGCCCCCGGTTCCTTCGGCAACGAAGCATACGGTGCCGCCAAGCACGGTGTCGTGGGTCTGATGCGGCAATTCGCCGTTGAGTTTTCCCAGGACCAGATCCGGGTGAACAGCGTTCATCCCACGGGCGTCGACACGATGATGATCCGCAACGAGGCGATGGAGAGCTTCCTGGGTGCGTTCCCCGACGCGGCATCCAGCATTACGAACCTGCTGCCAGTAGAGCTGCTGCAGCCTCGAGACATCAGCGATGCCGTTCTGTTCCTGGCCTCGGATCTCTCTCGCTACATCACCGGCGTGACCCTTCCCGTCGACGCCGGTTTCACGGCCAAATAGCCGGGGAGACGCGACTCCTCCCCGGCTATCTTGGGCTACGACTGCGGCAAGATCACGTTCTTCGGCTCGAACTTGGTGGACAGCCTCTGAGAGTTCAGCGTGGTGCCCCAGGCCGAAGACGGTTCCTTGAACAGGTACTGGGTGGAGCAGTCGAACTGGCCTGGGGTCTTGGGGTAGAACTGGGTCCACGTGGTGTTCGTCAGTTTCAGTAGCATCCCGCAGGTGGCGGGCTCGTTGCTGCCAGGGTTCGAAGGGGCGTGCAGCCCGCCGCCGGTCCACGAATGCACCTGGGACAGGTGGTTGACCATGCATTGACGGGTCAAGTCCGACCCGCAGGCCTTGGCCTCGGTGGCCCACAACAGGAACGAGGAGGTGGCTTGCTCGCCAAGCAGGCTGACCTTGCCGCCATCGGCGGTCACCAGGCTCTCGTACTTCTGCACCGCGGGGTCGATGTTGGCCTCCTCGAGCGGGACGAACGAGGTCTGGACATACATGTTGTTGGCGAGACCGGCCGTGTTCCACTGGGCCATCTCGGCGGAGTAGTCGTCGGCTGCCGAGAGCCAGATGGGATGGAGTCCCACCTGGTTGATGGCTGTCATCATGCCGAAGAGCTGGGGGCTGGCAGGCAGGTTGTTATAGATCGCCTGCACCCCGCAGTTCTTGAACTTCTGGGCGAAAGGCGTGTAGTTGGGCTCACCGTTGTAGTTGATGGTCACCCCGCAGTTGAGGTTGTTCCAGCCCGCTGCTGCCGCCGCCGGCTCAGCCTTGGTGTAGCCGACCTCGGTAGCCGAGGACAAGGTGGTGTGCAAGAAGTCGTAGGCCTTCACCTGCTGGGGGAAGAACTTGGTCCCCTCGTAGAAGATTGACGCCGGCAGGTAGTCGACCGGATTGGGTAGAGCGTCGTATACCTCCGGGGCGTTGGCCACGTCAGGCCCCACCGTATAGCCCGGTGTCGCGGCCAGGTTGCAGCCCAGCCGGGTGGCCTCGGCGGCCTCGTCCAGGGCGAAGCCCTCGCCCACCAGCATGAAGTCCTGCTTGCAGGCCTGCTGCATCACCGTCGTCACGTTCGTGACCGCGGCGTCCCAGTCGTCACCGACAATCTTGCGGCCGTTGATCCCACCCTGGGAGTTGCACCACTTGATCATGGCCGTGACCGCATCGCCCATCTCCTCGTCCAGGCCGGGCGAACCCGTGAAGCCCCGGTCGTCGCCATAACCGATGCGGATGCTCGTATCGGTCACCCCCTGACCGGTGTTGCCCTTGGCATTACCCGGCCCGCACGGCGAAGCCAGGGTGCCGAACGTCTGCGTAGGGGAGCCGGACGACCCACCCGCAGGGGCGGCCGTGGCGCTCGAGGAGGACGACGTGTGCCGGCTGCTGCTGCAGGCCGATGCGATGAGGGCCAGCGCTATCAATACCGCTGATGCGATGAACGTCGGACTTCTGTGCTTCACGGATCCCCCCTGTGAGCGGCGTATCGCGTCTGGACGCCGGTAGCCAAGACCTTACATCTCCCGAGGCGGGCAAGCGGGGCGCGCCCCCAAATCACCAGATGGCTTTGTGGATCACCTCATCCGGTGCACTGCTTGGACGGGAAGACCAGCGAATCGGCGAAGGCGCGGAAGGTCTGGAGCTGCGGTCCGAGGTCCGAGAGGTTGCCGTAGAGGCCGAGAGCGTGTTGGGCATCGACGGTCAGGCGGATCTCCGCCAGGTAGGGCAATGTGGCCGCTGACGTGGTTGACGCTGTCGTTGCGGAAGACCCGGCCTGCTGATAGGTGACCAGATCAGACGTCACCCCGCACACGACGATCTGCATGGATCCGCTCTGGCCGTACCCATCTCGGCCCCGCGGGAGCTTGGCCACACTCGGCCCGCCAGTGACGACTATGTTTTCCTGACCCGCGTCGGAGCGGAACACGACGGTCGCCGGTGGCGACTCGGTTGTCGCCCACGTGGATGGGTAGAGGGCGCTGAAGAGGCCCGACGTGTAGGTGCGGAACTCGCCAGCTGCGCTGAGGGTCGGATCGGCGCTGATCCAGCCAGTCACGGTCGCCCCTCTCACCTGGTACCACCCACCGTCGGTATCGACGTGTCCCAGGCTCGTCAACACCGTTCCTTGGGCCGCCGTTCCGAGCACCTTGGATGAAGTGCTCGGTTCAGCCCGTACATTCAGCCCGATCGGGCTCAGAACGGTGCGTTTAACGCTCGCCTGTCCCGATGGCAGAGTCGAGCTGCTCGTGGGTGCGCTGGTTGGAGAGGACCTATGAGCCCCCTCGCCGCCCGAGGTGCACGCCCCGACCAACGGGACCAGAAGGGCGACTATCAGCAGACGTCGTCCAATGCTGCGTACGCCGGCGGACTGGATGAGGCTGAGAACGGTCACGCACCCCCTTCGAGAATCTAAGCGGCGACGCCAGCAAGTCCGTCGTCACCGCCAATCAGATACTAAGGCGAGCGCGAGACGGTGGTCATGTTGGCCTCAGGGGTGGAAATGCGGGAGTACCACCGAGGACAGGTGTCCCGGCTGGTGGTAGAGAGACTGGTCGGCGGTGCGCATCGCCTTGGCGACGGGGGCGGCCTCCCCCGTGCCGAGGTTGCGAGCGTAGACGGGATGGGAGCCGCTGGAGACCTGTATGCGCAGTCGGTGTCCGGAAGCGAAACGGTGCCCCACGGGCCACATCGCCACCTCTGCCCTGAAGGTGCCATCCTCGCTTCGTCGGATAGATGACGGCTCGAAGCGCTGGAGACCGTCGCACACGTTTACCGACCGACCGTCAGGGTGGACATCACACAGGCGAACGAAGAAGTCCGTGTGATCAAGGCTGGATCCCACGCACAGGTCGGCCCGGACCGGACCGATGAGCTCGAGGGGCTGGCTCAACGCATCCGAGGTGTAGACGAGCACGTCGGGACGGCGCTCCAGGTCGCGGTTGTCGACGGCGCCGCCGGTGAGCATCCCGATCCCACCCAGTGAAGGCGTGGGATCGGCGGGGTCGTATCGATACCGGTCGGGATCACTCGGAGAGTCCGGCGGAACGACCCCGAGCCGGCCGCCGGGGTGCAAGTACCACGGCGTGGGTTCCGAAGGCGGGGGCCAATCGCCGAGGTCACGCCAGGTGCCGCCATCGCCCTGGACATGGACCGTCACCCCTTTGGGCTCGAGCAGCCCCTCTTGGCCCAGCAGCCACGTGTCGAACCAGTCGATAGGGGCGTCGGTCATGCCGCCCTCGCCTCCGCCACCCAGGTGGCCGCCGGCGCCAATGCGCAGATGGACCGGGGCGGGCGACCCCTTGAGTACCCCATAGTCCTCGATCACACCAGGCAGCGGGTAGTCGTGCCAGCCGTCGACCAGCAAGGTGGGCACTGTCCACTCGGCCAGGAGGTGCCGGAAGCTCACTGGCTCCCAGAAGGGGTCGTCGACTCCGCTGTGCTCGAGTTGGTCGCGGTACAGCGCCAGGTCCACGCCGGTGAGTTTCTCGATGACCTCCCCGAGGGGGAGGTGGTCGAATCCGGCTCGCAGTTCGGCCATGCGACGTTCGATGCCTTCGGGCGAGATATCGGTCGTGGTGGACACCTGCTTGTTGAACTGGGTAGCCCCCATATCCCAGGGAATGATGACTTCCAGCGCCAGCGAACCACCCGGGTACCACGAGTAGGACCGCACCGACGTCGAAAGGGCCACGGCCATGGCCTTGAGGTAGGGCGGCTGGGTGGACGCCAAGGCCCACTGGGTAAAGCCCATGTAGCTGGCCCCGTAGGTGCCCAGAGCGCCATTGAACCAGGGGCGGTCGGCGATCCAGTCGGCGGTATCCCGCCCGTCCCGCGCCTCGGCGAAGTAGCTGTGACTCCCGCCGGATCCGTCCGTGCCCCGGCACGCCTGCAGCATGTAGCGGTAGCCCCGGGCCGCGAATTCGGGCCCCACTGCTGAGGCGAAGTTGGCTCTGCCGTAGGGCGTGCGCTCGAGGATTGTCGGGGCGTCATCGACGCCGACGGGGTGGTAGATATCGGCCAGCAAGACGGTCCCGTCCGAGACCGTGACCTTGACGTCCCGCTCCAGATCGACCTCGTTCGTGGGCTCTCGCATGCGGCCCCTCCTGTTGCTGAGATCCGTGTCAGGCGATCACTTCACCCTAATAGGGATGGCTCCGCCGCTACGATCCGTCGGTGACCCCACGGCCGATCCCGCTAAGTGCCGCTATCGCCTTCTTATGACAGCGGGTGGGTAGAGGGCGGGGAGGGCATCGAACAGTTTAGGAAGCAGGGGGCTGAAGCGCCCATGGCCCCATGCCAGGTCGGGCTCGTTGGCGATGGTTTGCCCTATCACACCGCTGATGAAGACCGACACAAAGAACACGGCTTCCTCCGAATCGGCCCCTCGGCCGAGCTGACCCGCGGCGACGGCGTCCGCCAGCGCCTGGCGTTGCAACTGCACCATCTCGGAGCTGGGAGTCATCGACTCTGCACTTGGCTCGAAGCGAGGCACCGGCCGCCAGAACAGCAGCTGGGCGAGCGGGGCGTTCGACAGGCACCAACGACCGCTCGCCTCGAGAGCGGCCCGGAGAGCTTCGAGGCCGGGTTCGGCTTCGTTCATGGCGGCCCGCATCGCCTCGAGGTGGGCGGCCTGGCCGCGCCGGAATAGGCCGTCGTAGAGGGTCACCAATGAGTCGAAGTACTTGTAGAGCGACGGTGGCTGGACGCCGAGACGCCGGGCGACTTCGGAGAAAGTAAGGCCGTTCACTCCCTCCTCGGCCATGATCTCCTGGGCGATGTCCAAGATTTCCTCGATGGTCTCTTGCCGCCGGCGCGCCCGGCGGTCAGGTCGGGGCCTTTCCCATTCCGGCTGGGGATCGCTCATGCTCGTCACATTAGCATGTTTGTGACTTGACAGCGTTAGCTATAGGTCGTAGCCTAACGTCACACAGTCCGAACAGGAGGAGGGGCCATGCGGCCGACGAACCAACGCTGGTGGTTGACCGAGGATCACGTCGAGATGGTCATCGACGCTGATGCCGGCTTGTTATACGAGATGATTTCGGATCTTCCCCGCATCGGAGAGTGGAGCCCTGAATGCGAGGCTGTCGACTGGGAAGGCGAGGTCACCGTCCCGGTCGAAGGATCGACGTTCGTCGGCCACAATGCCGTCGGGCCGGGCCGCCGGATCCGGTACTCGCGGCATGGCCGGGTCCTGACCGCGGAGGCTGGTCGGGAGTTCGCCTTCGTGACCGATGAGGGCGGGCGCGAGTCGACCGTGTGGCGGTACCGCTTCGAAGCCGAGAGGGGCGGGACCCGAGTTACCGAGTCGTACGAAGTGCGCTGGATACCCGTGTGGGCCCGCGTCATCGACGTCCCGCTGAATCGTCACAAGGAGCTGCTCGAGAACATGCGCACCACCCTCGAGCGACTGAAGGTCGCGGCGGAGGCCCGAAGCCATCGCACCGACGCTGAGGAGTCGCTGGCCTGACGACTAGAGACCGCATGGGTCGGATGCGGGCGCTGGTCGCGATCAGAGCGGAGAGCTGAGTCCCAGACGTTCGGTCACGCCGTGGTCGCGGCCGGCCGTGTAGCCGCCGTCGACCGCGATCGCCTGACCAGTGACGAACGACGCCTCGGGGGACAGGAGGAATGCCGCTACCGCGGCAATCTCCTCAGCCCGGCCGAAGCGTCGGAGAGCATGCTCGTGGGTGATCTCCCGCACCACATCTGCCATGGCGGCGTTTCCGAAGACCTCGCTCGCCATCGGGGTGTCGATGAACCCGGGGCAAATGGCGTTGGCCCGGATGCCCACCGGCCCGTAGTCGATCGCCATGTTCTTCGTGAGGAGCACGACGCCCCCCTTAGAAGCGTTGTAGGCGGAGCCCCCCGCGGTGCCCTCAAGGCCCTCCACGCTGGCGACTGTGACGACCGACCCCCGCTGGGCGTCGACCGGCTCCTGTCGCAGCATGCGGGTCACCGCGTGCTTGGCCACGTAGAACGTGCCGGTCAGGTTTACGTCGATCACTCGGGCCCAGTCATCGGCACTGAGGAGGTGTACCGGGCCGCCGCCAGCGACTCCGGCCGCATTGAAAACCCCGTCCAACCGGCCACCGAGCTCCACAGCGCGGTCCATGGCCGAGGCCACTGCAGCCTCGTCTCGGACGTCGGCCCCGACCGGTTCCCACCGGCCGCCAGAGGCCGGGGGCTCGGCATCAGGAGGTACCAGGTCCACGCCGACCACGGTGGCGCCCTCAGTAAGAAGCCGGCTGGCACACGCTTTACCGATTCCGGAGGCCGCACCGGTCACCACTACCGTTCTTCCGTCGAACCGGCCCATCGATCCTCCCGCTGTTGTCCCCGACTGAACAGGATGATAGAAGGTGCTGCGTATCCGTCGCGCCTTCATCTGTGATTACCTCGTGCGGGCTCGTTGCCCTGACGAGCGAAAGGAGTCCCCATGGAGTTTGCCCTCTTCTACGAGATCCCGGTCGCCCGCCCTTGGGATCCGGACAAGGAGCGGCAGGCGTACGCCAATACGATCGAGCAAGCCGTCGCGGGGGAGCGGTTCGGGTGGGACGCCTTCTGGACCGTCGAGCACCACTTCCTGGAGGAGTACTCACACTGCTCCAATCCTGAGGTCCTCTACGGTGCGATCGCCGCGCTCACGGAGCGCATCCGGATTGGTTACGGCGTGCGGCTCATGCCCAAGCCGTACAACCACCCGGTGAGAACCGCCGAGTCCGTCGCCGTCCTGGACCTGATCTCCAACGGAAGGGTGGAGTTCGGCACCGGGCGCTCATCTACGAGGCTCGAGATCGAGGGGTTCGACATCGATCCGCACGAGACCCGCCAGATGTGGCAGGAGGCCATCGAGCACGTCGTCGGTTGCTGGACGAACGACGAGTATTCCTTCACCGGTCGCTACTGGTCGTTGCCTGTCAAGCGACGGGTGCTGCCCAAGCCACTCCAGCGCCCGCATCCACCCTTGTGGGGGGCTACGAGCAGCGACGACGGACACCGGCAGATCGGGGCGTTGGGACTGGGCCTGTGCTCGTTCGCCGTCGGCATTCCGCCCGAGACCGTCAAGGAGAAGATCGACATCTACCGGGCCGCGGTCGCCGGGTGCAGCAAGCCGATCGGCAAGTTTGTCAACAATCGGGCAGCTACCTTCACGATGACGGCATGTGCTCCAGATCGGCAACAGGCCCTCGACGCCGCGGCGGAGTCGTTCGAGTGGTACCCCCGGAAAGGCGCCACGATCATCGGTGAGTTGGCCGGCTGGATGGCCGAACGCAACGAGGACCTGGGCAACTACGCCTATGCCGGCAGCATGCACGAGCACGCCGAGCAGGGGATGCTGGAGCACCTCACGATCGATTATCTGACGTCGACCGGTGCGTGCGTCCTCGGGACGCCCGAGGAGTGCTACGAGGCCTGCAAGCGCTACGAGGGCGCGGGCGTCGACCTGCTCCTGTGCCTGGTGAACCCCTACAAGGTTCCGCACGAGGCGGTGATGCAGACGATCGAGTTGATGGGGAAGGAAGTCATCCCCCGTTTTCGCGCCGGCTAGAGGCATTCGCCGGTCACTGACCTTTGAGCCAGTCGTTTGGTCAGCCGGTCCTCGCGTCGCCTCGGGCTCGGGCTTCAGCTGCTTGTAGTTCCCATTTGCGTTCGATCTGTCCGAAGTGCCAGATGGCCAGGGCGACGATCCAGGTGACTACGAATACGCCCACGATGATGAACCCGGCTCGATTGATGTTGAAGTTCTGCAGGTAGTCCCAGAACCCGCCGGTAAGGTTGTACTCGCTGGCGACGAGGCCGAGGATTTCGATGGTGCCGATGAAGAGGGCCACGAAGACCGAGAGTCCGGTGATGGTCAGGTTGTAGTAGATCTTGCGGATGGGTTTGGCGAAGGCCCAGTCGTAGGCGAAGTTCATGAAGCAGCCGTCGATGGTGTCGAAGAGGCACATGCCCGCGGCGAAGAGGATGGGCAGGGACAGCACGGCGTAGAAGGGAAGGCCGCCGACCACGGCGGAGCCCGCCAGGACCAGCAGGGCCACTTCGGTGGCGGTGTCGAAGCCCAGCCCGAAGAGCACCCCGACGGGGTACATCTTCCAGGGGGTGTCGATGCGCTTGGCGTAGCCGCCCAGGAACCGGTTCATCAGGCCCCGGTTATCGAGCTGGCGCTCCAGTTCGGCGTCGTCGTATTTACCCTGGCGCATCTCCCGGGACACCTTGATGATCGAGCCAGCACCACGAGGTTCAACAGGGCGATCAGGTACAGGAAGGTGCCCGAAACAAGCGTGCCGACGATGCCGGTCCAGTGGTGCAGCCCGGAGTTGTCGTCCTTGACCTGGCTGTTGAGGGCTCGGATACCGAAGTTCAACAGCACGGCCAGCAGGAACACGATGGTGGAGTGGCCCAGCGAGAAGAAGTAGCCGACGCTCGACGGGCGCTTGCCGTCCTGGATCAGTTTCCGGGTGGTGTTATCGATAGCGGCGATGTGGTCGGCGTCAAAGGCGTGGCGGATGCCGAGGGTGTAGGCCAGAACACCGGTCCCGAACCCGAAGATCTTGGGTCCCGTGCCCGACAGGTGGTAGTGCCCGCTGACGGCGGCGGCGAGCATCAGCCAACCGAGCACATTGAGCCCGACGATGGTCAGGGCCATGCCCCCCACCCGCAGCCATTCGTTGGGTGTCAGCCCGTCCCGGATCTTCACGAATCTGGCTCTTGGGTCGGCCATCAGGTGCACCCCTCCGCGACGGTGACGGCCCGCACCTTAGAGAAGTTGCGTCCAGCTTGCAAGAGGGAACTGAGCGCGCTACCGTGCCATCCCGGCAGGGGGTCGAGGTCGATACATTTCTGTGAGGGCTCTTGTCCACTGCTGATTGAAGCTCGGACGGTTACGGTGACAAAAGCGGCAAAACCAGCTCAGACCACCGGGGCGGTCGGCACGGTCGAGGACGTGCTGGCTATCTACAGGGCCCGAGGGGGCCGGGTGACCAGCTCCCGCCGGCTCCTGCTGCACGCCCTTTTCGACGTTCCCCGGGACCGCACCGCAGAAGAGATCGCCGCTGAGGTCCAAGCTGACAACCCGGACGTCAACCTCTCCACCATCTACCGCAACCTGGACGAACTGGAACGACTGGGCGTAATAGTGCATGCTCACCTGGCCCACGGCCCCGCCACCTACCATCTGGCCGCCCTCGCCCACGGTCACCTGGTTTGCGAGGAGTGCGGGGCCACCATCGAAACCCCCGGCGATGTGTTCACAGGCCTGGCCCAAACGGCCGAGTCCCGCTATGGCTTCGAGATCCACCCCTACCACTTCGCCGTACCAGGACGCTGCCAACAGTGTCGCAAGCGGAGTCGCCGGTCGAAGGGTACCTAGCCCCAGGCTGCTCTCACGCCAGTTGATAAGGCCATGGTGGAATTGGCAACTCGGTCCGAACGCGGCCCGCCTACGATTCTGCTGTGATCGCCCCCACTGAGCTCCGTGCCGAGCGGCTGGTTCTGCGACGCTGGCAGGCATCTGACCGGGCGCCTTTCGCAGCCTTGAACGCCGACCCGCTGGTAATGGAGTATTACCCCTCGACCCTAACCGCTGTCGAGAGCGACGCCATGATCGATCAGATCGAGGAGACATTCGCCGCTGATCACCTGGGACTTTGGGCGGTCGAGGTCACTGGTGTCATTCCCTTCGCTGGCTACGTCGGGCTGTGGCCCGCTCGCTTTCCGGCACCGTTCCCACCAGCGATTGAGGTCGGTTGGCGGCTGGCGAGATCGTACTGGGGTTACGGATATGCCACCGAGGCAGCTCGGGTGGCGGTTGACGACGGCTTCGAGAGGCTGGGTCTGAGCGAAATCGTGTCGTTCACTGCCGCGATCAATGAACGATCGCGGAAGGTCATGGAGAGGTTGGGAATGACCCACGCCCCCGAAGAGGACTTCGAGCACCCCAATGTTCAAGTGGGTCATCCCTTGCGACGGCACGTGTTGTACCGCCTCAGGGTCTGAGACAGGGCGAAGACTGCTAGCGGACCAGCCGTAGCGTGGCCGGTGCGGGCATCGGATACGCCAGTTGGGCAATCACATCGTCCAGCGAACCCTTAGCATTGCCGTCCCGCTCCATCGTCGCCCACTTGAGGATGGATGATTCGTGTCGGACCATGGACACAAGCACCTCCTTGTCGGATTCATCCCCGATCTCGGCGATAACCTCGAACTGAGCCAAGAAGTCCTCGATGACGGGGACGTTGAGAGCCATGAATTCCTTCCATGAACTGTCGCGATAAGCCCCGATCGCCAACTCGATGAGAGACGGATCAACGGTCTCATCCAGCGAGACACCATGCTTGTATAGCAAGGGACGCAGCCTTACCTTCGTCTCCGACTCCAACTGGAGCAGTGTGGAGAAGTGATAACGATCCCGGTCGTCTCTCGATTGGTCAACGAGAGCGAGGAACAATTTCTCTCCCAGGATCTCGCTCTCGTACAACACCCGGGTGCAGCCTGGATATAACAGATCTTCCATGACGCCCCCTGTTGCTCATGCGGCGACTTGCCAAACAGCGGGATCGTACCGCGGTGACGGTGGAATGGCTACCTTCCCGTCCCGACTGACTCAGGCTGGGGTCCCGCCCGAGATAACCGCGGCGCGGTCTTCGACCGCGTCCTCCCCTGGCAGGCTTTGTTCGAACCGCCACATGAAGTAGGCCACGATCAGGATCCAGATGCCGGTGGCCAGGAAGGCGAAGAAGCCGACCGGACCGGCCAATCCGACCACCGCCAGGACGAAGCTGACCCAGGCCATCCAGACCGGCAGGACTTTGGTCTTCAGGATGATGAACCCTGCCGCCCACATGGTGATCGACACCCCTATAACGATGGCCGCGGCACCGATGTCAGACGCTATGAAGTTCAGTGCCTGGGCGGTATCAGGGGTCATGTGCTTGGGCGAGTCCAGCAGGGCGATGTTGGCCCCGGGAGAAGGTCAGGCCACCTTGTGAAGTCATTCCCTTTTCCCCTCCCTGGCGCGGTACAGGCTGCCCTTCGTCGAAGGCTGTAGCTTCCCTCTATTCCGCCAGAGCATGATGCCCGAGCTGAGAGCCGTGGTCCAGTGGCAATAGTCGATTGGCCAGTGTGCATGATCCTCGCGGTTTCCCCAACAGCACCGGGGAGTCATGTCGGCCACCGGTCCCACTCGAGACGGGAGACAACAGATGACTGATCACAAGGTCGGAACACGTGCAGAGTGGCTCGCGGCCCGGGTGAGCCTTCTCGAGGCCGAGAAAGCTCATACGCGTCGCGGCGACGAGCTGACCAGGATGCGGCAGGACCTGCCCTGGGTCCGGATCGACGAGGAGTACCGTTTCGAGACCGAGGAAGGGCCGGCGTCGCTGTCCGACCTCTTTGGGGGTCGCTCGCAGCTGCTCGTCTACCACTTCATGTTCGGGCCCGAATTCGAGGCCGGTTGCCCCGCCTGCTCGGCCATCGCCGACGGCTTCGACGGTTTCGTCGTCCACCTGGCCAATCACGATGTCACGCTCGGTGCGGTGTCGCGGGCGCCCCTCGCCCAACTGTTGAGGTTCAAGAGGCGGATGGGTTGGAGTTTTCCCTGGGCATCGTCGTTCGGCAGTGACTTTAACTACGACTTTCAGGCGGCGATGACCGAGGAGGAGCAGCAGTCCGGAGCTGTCGAGTACAACTTCCGGGTTACGGACATGCGGCCCGACCCCGGCACCATCCACGAGATGTCACCCGTCGGGACGGACTGGGCTACCTACAGCCGGGAACGCCCCGGCGTGAGCGCGTTCGCATTGGAGGACGGCGTCGTCTATCACACCTACTCGGCGTACGCCCGAGGCCTGGACGGTCTCTGGGGTATGTACCAATGGCTGGACCGGGCACCCCTCGGGCGCAACGAGATCGGGCAGTGGTTCCGTCGCCACGATGAATACGATTCGTGATGCCGGACCCGGGATCCTCGGCAACTCCCCGGCCCAGGCCGGTTCCTACGCCCGAGACCAAGCACTTCTGGGATGGCACGGCGCTTGGTGAGCTACGCCTCCAGCGATGCCGGGCTTGCAGGTCTGTCTACTTCCCACCGCAGCCGTATTGCCCTCGATGCGCCGGCGACGAGATCGAAGTGGTCTGCGCCTCGGGCCGCGGGTCCTTGTACAGCTACGTCATCAGCCACCTGGCCGCCCCCGGGTTCGACGCTCCATACGTAATCGGTGTCGTCGAGTTGGAAGAGGGCCCGCGGCTGCTGAGCAACATCATCGAAGTGCCGCCGGAGCCTGATCACTTGCCTCTTGACCTCCCCCTCGAAGCCGTATTTCACATCGTAGGCGAGGTCGCGTTGCCCCTCTTCAGGCCGCGACCGTCGTGACGGGCGCCTCGACGGCCGCGATCGTCGGTGCGGCGGAGTCCGCTGAGATCGGCACTGTCCGCCAGTCGTCACTCGGGCTGGCGGCGGGCGCGGCCCGTCGCGCCCTCGCCGACTGTGGGTTGACACCGGCCGACGTCGACGGGGTGGCGATGAGCGGTCTGAACCCGTACCTCCCTACGCTGCTGGCCCACTCATTGGGGATCGAGGCGGCCTGGGTCGACGCCACGATGGTCGGTGGCTGCTCGAACGTGGTGCACCTCCGCCACGCCGTCGCCGCCATTCGCGCCGGCCAGTGCGAGGTCGTCCTGATCGCCCATGGTGAGAGTGGCCGTTCTCATATCGGAGGCGCCGCCTACCGGCCCACGCCCGATTCCTGGCAGGGACAGTTCGAGTTGCCGTTCGGGACGGTCGGACCCATGACCCTGCTCACGCTCGGTGCCCTTCGGTTCCTTCGCGACCGAGATCTCGACCGCCGCGCCCTGGCCGAGGTCGTCGTGGCCCAACGGGACTGGGCGGCTCGTAATCCTCGGGCCTTGCGCCGTGACCCGATCACCGTCCCCGAAGTGCTCGAGGCCCCCCTGGTTGCCTACCCTTTCACCCGCCCGATGTGCTGCGTGACGACCGACGCCGGGGGCGCGCTCGTGGTCACCTCAGCGGAGCGGGCCCGTGACCTGGCCCGCTCGCCGGTCTACGTGCTCGGCTCGGGCGAGGCGACAGGCGCGGCGATGGCGAGCCAGATGCCTGACCTCACCTCATCGGACGCATTCAAGCGCGCTGGCGCCGCCGCGTTCGGTGATGCCGGGGTTAACCCCTCGGACATCGATCACGCCATGCTCTACGACGCCATCGCGATCCTCCCCCTGATGGCGCTCGAGGACCTCCGGTTCGTGGGGCGCGGCGAATCCGGCGGGTTCGTGGCTGAGGGCAATACCGCCGTCGGGGGGCGGTTGCCAGTCAATACCAATGGCGGTGGGCTCAACTACACGCACAGCGGCATGTACGGCATGTACGCCCTTCAGGAGTCGGTACGCCAGCTCAGAGGCGAGGCTTCCGCCCAGGTCGCAGGGCTGACGACATCCTTGGCGCACGCCATCGGCGGCATGTTCCAAGCGGCCGCCACGGCGATCCTCTCCACCGAGCCGGGTTGAGAGCCCTCGTCCTTGTGGCCCCCGGCCCGGCCCCGGTGGCAGCCCGAGCCGGATCTATTCGGCCGGGGTCGGGGTGATCGGGGCGTTGAGGTCCAGGCCGAAGTAAGCGGCGGGGTTCTCCAGGGTGACCTTGCGCAGTAGCTCCGGCTTGCCGTCGAAGGCCTTGTCCAGGTAGCTCTGCGAGTTCGGGAACGATCCAACGGAGTGGGGGAAGTCCGTACCCCACATGATGTTCTCCCACGGGATCAGTCCGGCCATATCCACGGCCCGGGGATCCCTGATCATCGAGAAGAAGCAGTGCTTCTTGATGTACTCGCTCGGCGTGAGCGACATGCGCCGCCCGTCGAACGCAGTGGAGAAGATCTCGTGGTTGTCGTCCATGAAGTACATGGTGGAAGGCAGCCAGCTGGCATTGGTCTCGGCGAAGTAGAGCTTGATATCGGGGAACCGGTCGAATACGCCCGACGCCATGAGCTGGGCCATGCAATATACCGGGGAGTGGGAACCCGCCCGCTGGCACAGCGCCGACGCGTACGGCTGACCGGCGGTCCCGGTGCCGGGGCTTATTGCCGGAGCCCGGATCTCACCGAAGCCAAAGTGAGGGGCGATCGCCATCCCGAGCTCCAGGCAGGTCTCCCAGAAGCGGTCGTCCTCTGGTGCGGCGAAGCCGGAACCATTCGGGAACATGTAGAAGGCCACGCTGCGCAAACCGGCCTGGTGAGCGAAGCGTACCTCTTCGACAGCGTCGCCGAGGTTCGAGACCGGGGTGACGGAGTTGCCGATGAGCCGGTCCGGGGCAACGGCGCAGTAGTCATGGGCGAGCCAGGTGTTGTACGCCCGGATCATCGACCTGTACACGTCACGATCAGAGATGCCCTCTAAGAAGCGGGTCGCGAACACGGGCGGGAACAGGACCTCGGCGTCGATCCCGTCCTCGTCCTGTTCCCGGAGCCTCTGGGAGGCGGGCCCAGCCCCATCGTTGGGCGAACCGTCGGGCCGAAAGTACGAGGCGGCGCTGAAGCTGATCGAACCGCGGCCGGTGATGTTCTGCCCGTTCTTCAGCAGGGGCTGGCCCTCGACGATCCAACCCTCACCCCCGCCGGACAGGTCGACCAGGCGGGGCGCCCGGTCCTTCCACTTTTCGGGGACGTACTTCACCCACGGGTCGGGCGGGGTCTCGACGTGCCCATCGGCTGAAATGACCTGGTAATGACGCTCAGACACAGCTGGCCCTCCTTACTTCTTCGCCATCCTAAATAATTCGGCGCCCGCCGCGCACGCCCCGAACCGGAAGCTCTCTCGCTGCGGCGTATAGGAGCGATTCCGGACCGCCAGGGCCCATCGGTGAGGTGGTCGCCTTTCCTGCCTCAGCTCTCGGCCGTCGAGGCGTCGTTTTCTCCGCCAGTTTGGCGCGCCTGGACGAACTCGAAACCAAAACGTCCCTTCACGCAGAGGTTCCCCATCGTGACGTCATGGTCGAGCGGCGAGGTCACCTTGACGATCCTGTTGTCCTGGACATGGAGATCGAGGTTGCAGCCCACCCCGCAGTACGGGCAGATGGTCCGGGTCACCTCCTGTCGGCTCTCGTCCCAGGTGCCGTCTCGGCGCATGGTGTGCTCGCTCTCGAACATAAGGGCGCCCGTCGGGCACACGGCGATGCAGTTCCCGCAGTACACGCAGGCCGAGTCGGGCAAGCCGACGTCATACTCGGTTGAGATCCGCGCCTCGAAGCCTCGGCCTGCTACGGCGATAGCAAAGGTGTTTTGCGCCTCCGGGCCGCACGCCTCGACGCACTTGTAGCAGAGGATGCAGCGGCCGTAGTCCCTCAAGTAGAGGGGGTTGTCGTGCTTCGGCGGCTGGGCGACCGTGGCCGCTTCGCGGCCGTCACCCACTTTATGCCTCCCGGCGTGGGCGTGGTCACGTTCCCCGGCTGCCAGAGGGGGTGCCGGGTGACCGTGGCGCTCGGGGCGAGCACCGTAGCTCGCGATCCAGCCGGTCACGTCTTCCCCGGCGAGGGAAAGGTCGACGGAGGAGGCGAGGAGCTCGAGCACCATCCGGCGGCTCGTTCTCACTCGCTCCGAGTCGGTCAGCACCGTCATCCCTGCCTCTACCTTGCGGGAGCAGGACGGTACGAGGGTGCGGGATCCCTCGAGCTCGACGACACAGACCCTGCAGACGTTGACGGGTGCGAGAGTCTCCAGATAGCAGAGTGTCGGTGTCTTGACGCCGCTGGCACGAAGAACATCGAGGATCGTGTCGCCCTCCAGCGCGGTGACCGTCTCGCCATCGACGCTGAGTTCGACCCTACGGCGCAGGGTCACCCGCACTGCCGCTGTCATGACGACTCGCGTCCGTTCGGGACCAGGCCGAGGCGAAGCGCCGACTCGATTGCGCTCGAAGCGGTCTGACCGAGCCCGCAGATTGAGCTGTCCCGCATCACCGTGCCGAGGTCGGCAAGCAGGGCCAGGTCGACCGCCGTCTCAGACGCCCCGTCGCCCATCCGGGCGACAAGCTCTTCCTGACGCACCGTACCCACCCTGCACGGGACGCACTGCCCACACGACTCGTCGCGAAAGAACCGGGCGATCCTCCTGAGAACCGCCCTGAGGTCGACGGAGTCGTCGATGACGAGGACGACACCTGAGCCGAGGGTCGTTCCTGCCTCGCGAGCGCCCTCGAAGGAGAGCGGAAGGTCGAGATCCCGCGGTGTGACGAAGCTCCCCGCCGCTCCACCGAGGAGGACGGCTGCCAGAGACCGTCCCTCCCGCACTCCGCCGGACAGGTCGATGAGGTGGCGGAGGGAGATTCCCATGGGCAGCTCATACAGCCCCGGGCGCTCGACGGCGCCGGAGACGCAGAAGAGCCTCGTGCCGGTCGAGGAAGGTGTCCCCGTGGCGGCGTAAGCCTGCGCCCCGGAGACGAGGATCTCAAGCACATTGAGGAGCGTCTCTACGTTGTTGACCCCCGTGGGCTTGCCGAAAAGTCCAAGGTCAGTCGGGTAGGGGGGCTTGTTGCGTGGCTCCGGTCGTCGTCCCTCGAGCGAATTGAATAGGGCCGTCTCCTCACCTGCGATGTAAGCACCCGCGCCTCGGCGAATCTCGAGATCGAAGGTCGCCCCCGAGCCTCCGATATCAGTGCCCAGGTAGCCGCGCGCCCTCGCCTGGGCTATCGCCTCAGCGAGGCGGGCCTCGGCGAGGGGGTACTCGCCCCGCAGGTAGACGAAACCCGTCTCCGACCCCGTGGCCAGTCCAGCGATGGTCGCCGCCTCAACGATGGCGAACGGGTCGTTCTCGATGAGCACCCTATCCTTGAAGGTCCCCGGCTCGGACTCGTCAGCGTTGACGACGAAGTGGTGGGGACGTGACGGGTTCCTGGCCACGGCCTCCCACTTCGTGCCAGTTGGGAAGGCAGCGCCGCCCCGCCCGAGGAGCTTGGCGTCCTTCACCTCGGAGATGACGCCTGCCGGGCCAAGGCGGAGCGCCACGCGCAGAGCCTCGTAACCCCCCATGGCACGGTACGAGTCGATCGAGGCGGGATCGACCCGCCCCACTCGTTTAAGCAGGCGGAGCGAGGCCGAACTCGTTGCCATCTGGGGGACGAGGACCTCAGCGAGGGGGAGCGACCCGAGGTCGACGGGCGCTCCCAGCTCGCTGAGCTCACCCGCGGTCACAGGCGCCATCGAAGCGCGTCCCCAGTTGACGCCGGACTGCTGCACCATGGCTGCCGAGCCGTGCTCGCAATGGCCGAGGCAAGGGCTTCGCTCCCAGACCAGGCCACCCCCGACTTCTCCGGCTGGGCCGAGGGCCTCGAGCACGCCAACGCAGGGGTCTCCCCCACTGGCAGCGTGGCAGGCGATGTCATCGCAGACGTGCAGGGTCAGAGCCGCTCCTTCCTCGAGTGACAGGAGGGCGTAGGCGCTGACCACCCCGAATGCGTCCGCTGGAGCAACGTCGAGACGCGTGCAGACGTAGTCGAGCGCCGGATGGCTCACATGTCCGACCCGGTCCTGCAGGGAGTGGAGGACCGGGAGGAGCAGGTGGCGGGTTGCCTCCCGGCGCCGCGTGCCGCCGAAGGCGACGTGCCCGTTGAGGGCGTGGCGCTCACCCCCCACCCAACCCGTGGGAAGCGGCCCCAGGACGGCATCCACAGCTTCGGCCTCGAGTTCGCTGGGCGGTGGGCTGGTCGTACGAAGGTCCATCAGTCTCCCGCGGCCGGGATTCCCGCCCCGCTCGGATCTGCAGCTCTCCCGTTGGCGTCGTGTCCGTTGCCCTCCAGGCGCTCGACCCGTATGGCCGTCGCCTTGAACTCGGCTGTGCCCGATTTTTTATCCCAGGCGTCGATGGTAAGGATATTCGTCCCGACCTGGTCCGGGAAATGGAGGGTCATGAAGGCCAGGCCTGGCCTGAGCCCGGGGTCGGTTCGCACCGGAGCCTCGACGGACCCTCGCCGCGAGGAAATTCGCACGACCTCGCCGTCTTTCAGCCCCATTTCGGCGACATCCTCCGGCGACATCTCGAGTTCCTCGGGGCGGCGAAGGGGCGACGTATATCCGCCTGTCTGCACGCCAGTGTTGAAGGACTCGAGCCTCCGTCCGGTTGTCAGGCGGAGAGGGAACTCCACCGAGAGCTCGTCGATCGGGGGCGAGTACTCGACAGGGGACAATGGGGCGGCGGGACCTTGGCGCGGTTCAGCCCATAGGCGAGAATGGAGGAACAGCTCACCCGGATGGCCCTCGTGGTAGCAGGGCCACTGGATCCCGCCCAGCTCCTCGAGGCGCCGGTAGCTCATGCCCGCGTGCATGGGGGAAAGGCTCCGGCACTCGTCCCATACCTCCTCGGCCGTCGGGTGACCCCAGTCGGCGCCGAGGCGGGCCGCGAGGCTGGAGAGGATGTCCAGATCCTGGCGTGCTTCCCCCGGCGGGTCAAGAGCCTTGCGAACGCGCTGCACGCGACGCTCGCTCGAGGTAACCGTGCCCTCAGACTCGGCCCAGCTGGCCGTCGCGGGAAGCACCACCTTGGCCAGGTCGGCCGTCCGCGTCAAGAAGATATCCTGCACAACAAGGTGATCAAGCCCGCCCAAGAGGCGAAGGGCGCGATTCTGGTCAGCCTCGGACTGCGCCGGGTTCTCCCCGATGACATACAGCGTGCGCAGCTCACCTTCCTCCATCGCGTCGAACATCTCTGTGAGGTGCAAGCCCGGCTCAGGCTTGATCGGGGTCCGCCAGCGCTCCTCGAACTTCTTACCGGCCACGCCGAGGTCCTGGAAGCCAGGAAACTTGTTCGGAATGGCCCCCATGTCGCCCCCGCCCTGCACGTTGTTCTGACCCCGCAGAGGGCAGAGACCTGACCCGTAGCGACCGACGTGGCCGGTCAGGAGGGCGAGGTTAATCAGGGCGAGAACGTTGTCGACGGCGGTGTGGTGCTCGGTGATCCCGAGCGTCCAGCAAATCTGGGCCCGGTCCGCCCTCGCGTAAGAGTGTGCCAGCTCGCCGATCACGTCCGCCGGGACCCCGGTGATTCGCTCACCCTCTGCCAGCGTCCACGGCTCCACCGACGCTTTGAAGTCTGCGAAACCCTCCGTCGCTCTCCGCAGGAACTCCGTGTTCACGAGGCCGGCGTGGATGATCTCTCGGGCAACGGCGTTGGCGAGTGCGATGTCCGTCCCGACGTCGATGCCGAGCCAAACATCAGCCCATTTGGCCGAAGACGTCCGTCGGGGATCGACGACATAGAGCTTCGCCCCGTTTCGCACACCCTTTAAGAGGTGGTGGTAGAAGATCGGGTGCGCCTCGCGCGCGTTCGAACCCCACAAGACGATGACGTCAGTCTCCTCAATCTCCTTGTAGGAGCTCGTTCCGCCACCCGCACCGAACACTGTCGCCAGACCGACGACACTAGGTGCGTGTCAAGTGCGGTTGCAGCTGTCAATATTGTTGGTCCCCATGACGGCCCGGGCGAACTTTTGGGCGAGGAAGTTCACCTCGTTGGTGGCCTTGGAGCAGCTGAACATGCCGAAGGCATCCTCCGTGCGCGCCCTCTCGAAACCGGCGGCGGCCACATTCAGAGCCTCCTCCCAAGTGGCAGGGCCCAGGTCCCCGTTCCGGCGGACGAGAGGCTGGGTCAACCTTGTGTAACGAGCCATGTCTGCCGGCCTCCGATCGTGCGCATTTTCGCGGTCACCTGCCGGGGCGGCAATCCTGATCCGGTCAGGTAGCGATAACAATGTCTGCTGGCATGCTACGGGCATGAACTGGCCCAGTCCACTCTCCGTGCAATGATTTGCAGCAGACGGAATCAACGATTAGGTCGTGACGATCAACCTGGCAATAACCAAATGGGGGCGAGACCCAGGACAAGACAACGAGCTCCTCGTCACCGATGTCGTGCACCTGGACTCCGAGGAGCGCTCGGGGCCCTAAGCCTCTGTTGTGGCGACCTCCAAACCCGTCTCGGGATCGGCGCAGCAGTGAGCTCGTCGACGGTGGAGTGTGAGCCGGGGGAGAGAGCCCTGGCTGTCGCGGTTTATTGTTAGCCAATGGCCGAAGAGAGGGTGGCATTCGTGACAGGCGCCAGTCGGGGCATCGGGCGCACCGCTGCACTCGCGCTGGCTGAGGTCGGGTTCGACGTTGCCCTAAGTTCTCGAACCGTCAACGAGGGAGAAGGCCAGACCGAGGCAGGGTCGGTCCGGGACGAAGAGCGCACCCTGGCGGTGCCGGGAAGCCTGCAGACAACCGCCGCCGAAGTCGAAGGTCTGGGCCGGCGAGCGCTGATCGTGCCGATGGACCTTCTCGATGTCGGCGCCCTTCTGGCCGCTCCTCGCCACGTGCTGGACCAGTGGGGACGGATCGACGTGCTCGTCAACAACGCCATTTACCAGGGCCTGGGAACCATGGACCGGGTGCTCGACCTGACCGCCGACAACATGACCAAGCTCGTGCTCGGCAACTACGTGCATCAGGTGTTGCTCACCCAAGTTGTACTTCCGCACATGCTCGAGCGGGGTTCGGGCCGCGTCATCAACATGGTCTCTGGGTCGGCCCGGCTCGACCCGCCTGCTCCACCGGGTGAGGGCGGCTGGGGCATCGCCTACTCGGCATCGAAGGCGGCATTCGCCCGCGTGGCCGGGGGGATCAACGCCGAGTTCTCGGCGAGGGGTGTGGTGGCGTACAACGTCGACCCGGGCAACGTCATCACCGAGAAGCGGAAGGCCCAGCGTCCCGACGACCCCTACCAGGACAGGTTCGGGGCGGCCCCCGCGGAGGCGACGGGCCAGGTCATCGCCTGGCTGGCGTCGAACGATCAGGCCGACTAAGTTCCTGGGCAAATCTGTCTACGCCCCAAGGCTCTGCGCCGACCTTGGGCTGCTGCCCGGGTGGAGCGGCCAGGAGTCGGCCGGTTCCTAAAAACCGTCGACCAGGCACGATCCGCGTCCACAGAGGTCGATCGAGAAGTCTCCACCCGACCCTGGCAGTATTGGGGCCATGAAGGTTGGGGACATCATCGTCGACGCCGTCTCTGACGGCTACGTCCTGGCGCCCGCCAGCGCCATCTTCCGCCGTCCAATGGAGGACTGGATCCCGCACGAGCAGTTTCTGGACGCGGCTGGGAACATAACCATGAGCATGGGCGGGTTCTTGGTTCGCAGCGGCGAAAGGGTCGTGCTGATCGACGTGGGCATCGGTCCCAACTCCAACCCGGAACGCACGGGAATCTTCTTGCAGAGCCTCGATCAGCTGGGTGTGAAGCCCGAAGATGTAACAGACGTCGCTCTCACCCACCTTCACTTCGACCACGTCGGGTGGGCGTCGGACGGAGCGAAGCCCTTCTTCCCGAACGCCACCTACCGCTGCCATCGGGCTGACTGGGACTTCTTCCTCGGGCCCGACCCCCTAGACGAATCGCTAGGCGTGCAGTTCCTCGGCGGCCGGCCGGCCATCGAGGTACTACCGGCCATCGCCGACAGGATCGAACCTTGGAGTGGAGATGCCACGCTCATGCCGGGCATCGACGTCAGGAGCGCCCCCGGTCACACCCCGGGAAGTACCGTCCTCACGATCTCGTCCGGATCCGAGCGGGCCCTGCTGCTGGGTGACGTAGTGCACTGTCCGGTCGAGTTGTTGGAGAACGACTGGGATGCCATCGGCGACGTCGACCCCAAGCTGGCGGCGCGCACCCGCGAAGCGTTGGCCCGCGAAATCGAGGGGACGGACATTCCGGTCGCGGCGACCCACTTCCAGGACCTGCGGTTCGGTCGCCTTCTGGCCGGCACGGGCCGGCGACAGTGGTTGTTCGACTGAGCAACAACACGCCCTCGGGCGACCAGACATTCGCTTGCTGAGGCGATGTCTTCCAAGGGCTACGCCCAGCGATTAGTTACGGACCTGATGAACGTCAGAACCCGTGACAAGCTCAGCTCATAAGGAGGTAGCTCCATGGCCGACGATACTGTCAGCGCGACCACGGTCATCGACGCGCCGGCGGAAGTCATCTTTGCAGTCCTCGCCGATCCAGCAACGCACGCCGCAATCGATGGCACCGGCTGGGTCCGCGAGAGTCTCGACGGCAGGCCGTTGACCGCCGACGGGGCAGATTTTCCGGATGGCGATGTACCACCCGAACCACCCGGATGGTAACTACCAGATTGCCAACCGGGTCCAGGTGTGCGACCCGCCGAGCGCCATCTCCTGGGAGCCAGGCCAGGACACCGGCGACGGTACGCTGCACTTCGGCGGCTGGATCTGGCGCTATGACCTCACTCCGGCTGGTCCCTCGCACACCACGGTAACTCTCTCCTATGACTGGTCAGAAGTCCCGGATTCCGTCCGAGAGCACGTTGGATTCCCGCCCTTCCCTGGGGAGCATCTGAGCAACTCGCTCGTCCACCTCGGCGAGCTGGCTTCATCTTGATCAGCCCGCTTCGGACTGAGGGAGAATGAGCCGGCCAGGGACGGTCGCCTGGGCGGAGCAGAACACGCCGATAGCAGCCGCGACGGCGACGCCGAGGAGTCCAGCGATGGCGTAGATCGCGCGTGCTCGAGTCGTACCGGAAGCGGTCCCGGCCCGAGGGCCGGCCAAGGGGTAGCAGGCAGGTCAGGGTCATGAATGTCGTAGTACCCCACCGGCCCGCATAGCCACTGACAAGGGTGGAATACTCTCTGCGCCCGCGTAGACGGGAGGGACTAAAGGTTGACGGACGAAGAGGCCATACGCCGGCTCCTGGCCCGGTTCATACAGCTCCGGGACGACAAGCAGTTCGAAGCCTGGTCGGAGCTATTCAGTGATGACGCCGTATTCACCTACGGCACCGTCAGGTTGGAGGGCCGCCCGGCGATCCGGGAGCACGTGGCATCGCTGCTCGCGCGCGACGAGGGCAAGCATTTGTGCATAAACAGCGTCATAGACGTCGACGGCGACCGGGCCTTCGTGAGCAGCGATTTCGCCAAGCTTGATCCGGCGACAGGGGGAGTGGGCTTCCTCGTCGGAACCGCCGGCCGTTACGTCGATCAACTCGTGCGAGTCAACGGGTCGTGGTACATCGCCCGCCGGGATGTGATCATCCAGAGCGGCACGCCAACTCTTGGCGCGGGCCGCTGACCCGCGGAATTGGGGTTGGGCCCGAGCTCGACCCAGATGCTGCGCTCCCATCGCTTCCAGCGGCTCATGATCTCTTCCATCCGCTGTGAGGACTGGGCCGACGGCGCGGTGGGCGCCGCAGCCGCGTCGGGGTCGCTCAACTCGTATATGGCGAGGAAGCGGGCTGAGCCGTCGGCGGCCCGGAAGCGGCGCAGTCCCAGATGTCCGGGCGTGGCCAGCTTCTCGGGGCCGTGCTCCTCTTTGTACCAGCGGTTGAGCTCGTCGACGTCCTCCTCCGCTATCTCCACGAAGACCAGCAGGACCGCAGGCTGGGCATTGGGCACATCGCGACCCTATAACGTGGTCGCACCGGCGGGCCGGCCGCGGGCGAGAGGGGAGACGGCTTCAGTTGGCAGAGCTTTGCGGCCTCGAGGGTCGGACCGCGATCGTGACAGGTGGCGCCGGCAACATCGGCTCGGCGACCGTGCGGGCCCTGGCGGCGCTCGGCGCCGAGGTGATGGTGGCCGACCACGACGGTGAGCGGGCTTTGGCGGTGGCGTCTGAGTTGGGCGGTGCTGTCGCCTGGCGGGCCGATGTCACGCGCGCCGACGAGGTGGAAGCCATGGTCGCCGGGGCCATGGACCGGTGGGGCCGGATCGACATCGGCGTTAACGTGGTGGGCGGCGGGGGAGTCAATGGGCGGACGATCCTCGAGACCTCGGACGAGGAGTGGCAGTCAGGCATCGAGCACAACCTCTACAGCGCCATCCGCTGCTGCCGGGCCTACGCCAAAGCCATGATCTCCGGCGCGGTCGCCGGATCCATCGTCAATGTGGCGTCGCCGGCCGGCCTACGGGCCGCTCCGGGAATGGCCGCGTACGGTGCGTCCAAGGCGGCGCTTATCAACTTCACCTGGACTCTGGCGGTGGAGCTCGGGCCGCACGGGATTCGCTGCAACGTGGTGGTACCGGCGTTCGTGCCCAATCCGAGGATGTCGTGGGGTGGTAGCCCCGAGGAGCAGAACGCCCTGGCGCGCCGGGTGGTTCCTATGGGGCGCGTCACCCGCGCCGAGGACGTGGCGGGGGCCATCGTGGCCTTCGCGTCGGGACTTATGAGCTTCTGCACCGGTCAGGTCGTGGTGTGCGACGGGGGGCGGCTGCTCACGAACCCGATCAACCCGGGTACCCCGAGCTGAGGACTCCACGCCGAGTCTTCTGTCTGGTTTGCAGCGTCACGTTGCGAATCCGCCCTGCGACCCAATACGGTCGCAGCTTCAACCAGGGAAAGTCGAGGGGGACATGGGAGTGCGGCACATCGCCGTCAGCGCGGTATTGGTACTGGCGGCCTTGGTGTCGAGCGGATGCAGCAGCACCACATCGTCAGCGCCTTCGCACCAGCTCGGTGTTTATCAGGTGGCCCAAATCGACCAGACCTTCGTGGACAGTTCGCGGCGGACCCCGCCCAATGGTGCCTATCCGGGCAGTCCGGCGCGGACCCTGAAGGTCGTTCTGTACATTCCGGAGCGCTCCGGAGGGAGCCAGCTCAGGTTTCCTCTCGTCGTTTTCTCGCCGGGCTTCACTGCGATACCCGCTGACTACGACGCCGTGGAAGAAGCGTGGGCGTCGGCCGGGTACGTAGTCGCGGGAGTGCAGTTCCCGCTGAGCACCCGCCTCTCCCCCGGAGGGGCCACGCTCAACGACATCGCGAACCAGCCCGGCGACGTGAAGTTCGTGATCAGCCAGCTGCTGAAGCTGAACGAGCAGAGTGGCGACCCGGTCTCGAGTCTGCTGACCACCTCCGGAGTAGCCGTCGCCGGCCACTCGCTTGGGGCGGTCACGACCTTGGGACTGGTCGCCAATACCTGCTGCCGTGACGCCGATCCCCAGATAAAGGCCGCCGTCATCATGTCCGGGTATCACTTTCCCATCCCCGGCGGGAAGTACTTCCCGAAGGGAGGCTACTACCCCCCCATGCTGTCGATAAGCGGCAGCAAAGACCCACTGGCCACCGTCTCGGACACGAATCAGCTCTTCGCGGATTACCCGTCCACGAAGTATCAGGCCATCATGGTTGGTGGCCCGCACGTCGACTACGTGCCGCCATGGGAAACGACCCTGAACAGGACCATCGTCGCCTTCCTGAACGCCTATTTGGCCAAGAGCGGACCGACAAGCGCCATCATGAAGAACTCGAACGTGCCCGGTCTCGCCACAATCCGATCTGGCTGATTTCTCGGCATAACGGCGGCCGCGTTTTCGTACCGGTATAGCGCGCTGGGCGTCAGAGTATGGGAAGTCCGAGCAGATTTCACTACCGACGGCTGCTCGCGCGGCAAACTCTGCAGATGGCGTTCGAGCACATGCTGGCACCGGGTCGGATCGGGACGTTGGAGCTGCGCAACCGTATCTTGATGTGCCCGATGGGAGACGACCTGTCGGAGCCCGACGGAACGGTGGGGGACCGCCAGCGGGCCTATTTCGAGGCCCGGGCACGGGGCGGGGCCGCGCTGCTGCTCGTCGGCTCCGTGTCCATCGCCTACCCGCGGGCCAGCTTCGGACCGCACCAGGTGGCGGCTTCGGACGACCGTTACCTCCCCGGTCTGCTGGCCCTGACCGACGCGGCCCACCGCCACGGGGCCCGCATCGCCGCCCAGCTGGTCCACAACGGCTTGATGAGTCTGCTCGATGTCGCCAACGGCCTGCCGATGCTGGTTCCCGCGGTCCCGCCGGAGCCCAAACCGGACCGCTTCTCGGGCATGCTCACGCCCGCCGAGCAAGCCGGGATGGCCAAGCCCTTCACCCAGCCGACCTCCAAGGTGGAGTTCCACGTGGCGACCGAGAACGACATCGCTACGGTCGTCAGCCAATTCACCGAGGCGGCTGAGCGGTGCGTGAAAGCGGGGTTCGACGCCATCGAGTTGCACGCCGGTCACGGCTATTTGCTCGACGAGTTCCTCTCGCCGGCCTTGAATACCCGTAGCGATGGGTGGGGCGGTGGTATCGAGGGCCGCTCGAGGCTGCTGCGTGAGTGCCTGAGAGCGATCCGGGCCCGGATCGGGCCGGAAGTCCCGCTGTGGATCCGCATCAACGCCGTTGAGCACCACAAGCCCGGGGGTGAGCGGTTCGACGAGCAGCTGGAGGTGATCGACCTGTGCCGGGCGGAGGGCATCGACGCCGTGCACGTCACCGCCTATGCCAGCACCGACGTCGCCACCGGTCCCACTGATTCCTACGTACCCCATACCACCCCGCACCCTTTGCGGGGCTACGCCCGGGCGGTGAAGGAACGGGTCGACGTCCCGGTCATCACCTACGGCCGCTACGAGCCGGAGGAGGCCGAGGAGGTGCTGGCCGAGGGGGACGCCGACTTCATCGCCATGGGCCGCAAGCTACTGGCCGAGCCCGACCTGCCCCGGCGGCTGGCCGAGGGTGCGCCGGAGGACATCCGACCGTGCATCTACCAGTACCGCTGCATCGGCGCCATCTTCATCAACGAGCACCTCACGTGTGTGAGCAACGCCCGCACCGGCCGGGAGGCCGAGCTCGGTGAGGGCCGGGCGAGGGCACCGCGACGGGTACTGGTGATCGGAGGTGGCGCCGCTGGGATGGAGGCCGCCCACGTCCTTGCTGCCGATGGCCATGACGTGACGCTTTGGGAGGAGAACACCGAACTGGGTGGAGTGCTGAGGGTTGCGGCCCGCACGGACGGGCAGCTCGATCGGTACCTCCGCTGGCTGCGCCGGCGGTTGGCCGCCAGCGGGGCGACGGTCGTCACCGGCCGGCGGGCGACCGCGTCCGACATCGCCACTGCCGCCTTCGACGAGGTGGTCGTGGCCACAGGCGGGGCTACACCGGCCGTCGACCTCGACGCCGCCGGCGAACGGGTCTCCGTCCGTGGTGGTGACACCCCGGGCGTGCGGATCGCCGGTTTCATGGCCGCGCAGGGCAAGACGGTGGAGCTGGTCGAGCCGTCCGGTGTCTTCGGCCAATCTCTCGGGCTTCCCGGAAGATGGCGGCTCGTACCCGACCTTGAGGACGCCGGCGTGTCCCTGGTGACCGAGCCGGCACTCGACGCGGACACTATTATCGACACCACCCGCCTCACACCCGACCCGGCGATGGCCGGCCAGCTGCGGGAGGCGGGCGTGGCAGTGACCATCGTGGGGGATGCCAACCCCGACGGCGTCGGCCGCATCGAGGGCGCCAACATCGACGTAGCCTGGCTGGCGTCCCGCCTGCGCCACGCCTCGCCTCAGGCGTAGACGTTGACTGTCCCGTCCAGGCCGATGGTGGCAGGATCGGTCCGCCCAGTGGCGGCCAGGGTATCTAGTAGTCACTACCCTGAACAAGCGTGACCTCGGTCGAAACGAGCGCAGTGTGCGTGTGGGACACGACGGCCCGGTTGGAGGAGGTCGAGGTCGACGCGCCCCAGGCAGGGGAGGTGCGGGTCAAGGTGGCAGCGTCGGGCGTGTGCGGCTCGGACCTCCACGTGCTGCACGGCCGGGCGTCGGTAGGGACCTTTCCTATGGTGCTCGGCCACGAGGGCGCCGGCGTCATCGATGAGGTCGGCGAGGGAGTGGTCGGCGTGGGACCGGGTGACCACGTGGTGTGCGCCCTCTACGGGCCCTGCGGGAGCTGTGCGAACTGCCGGGCCGGGACTCTCAACCGGTGTGACGGACCGGCCCGGGTGGCCGCCATCGCCGGCAAGATGGCGGACGGCACCACTCGGGTCCGGACCAAGAAGGGCGAGGCTCTCTACCCGTTCTGCGGGCTGGGGACGATGGCCGGCTACGTCGTAGTGCGGGAGTCTCAGGTAGTCAAGGTCGACCGGGACATCCCGCTCGAGTTGATCTGCCTGGCCGGGTGTGGGGTGACGACCGGGCTAGGGGCGGTGCTCAACATCGCCGACGTTCGGCCTGGCGCCACCGTGGCCGTCGTCGGCTGTGGCGGCGTCGGCCTCAACGTCGTGCAAGGAGCCCGGATCGCCGGGGCGGCTGCGATCCTGGCCCTCGACACGAACCCTCGCAAGCTGGAACTGGCGGGCCGGCTCGGCGCCACGCACACCGTCATCCCGAGCGCCGGCGTCCACGCGGCGGTCACTGAGATCTTCCCCGGCGGCGTCGACGTCGCGTTCGAGGTGGTCGGCTCGCCCGCACTGGTGGCGGAGACCTTCACCGCCACCCGGCCCGGAGGTACCTGCGTGATGGTCGGGTCGCCGCCGCCGGGCAGCACCATCCCGATCGACGGGCGGGCACTTTTCGCGGAGCGGCGCCTGCTCGGTTGCTTGGGCGGCAGCAACATACCGTCCCGAGACATCCCCCGCATCGCCTCCCTCTACCGCCGGGGCCTCCTCGACCTCGAGACTCTCGTCACCAGTCGCCGGCCGCTGGCCGACTTCGCCGGCGCCGTCGGTGAGACCGAAGCGGGCGAGGTGGCCCGTAGCGTCCTCATCCCCTGAGCCGCCACCCGAGCGGGGCGGCGTCAGCTATGTCGCCGACGCCGTGGTGCTCTGAGCAACAGGCGTGGTTCCCAGTCCGAGAAGAGTGGCGGCGTTACCCCGCAGAATCTTCTGCAACTCATCGTCATCGAGCTCATCGGCAAAACCCCTGACCGTGTCGAGGGTGTGCGGCCACGTGGAATCCTGGTGCGGGTAATCGGTCTCGAAGGTGATCTGTTCGATCCCGATGACGTGACGCGCCGCCAAACCCGTCATGTCGTCGTAGAAGCATCCGTAGACCTGGGTCATGTAATGACTTGGCGACTCCGGCAAGCGGTGGTTGCCCTTGGCCCAGATCTCCTTGGCCCAGAGGGTGTCAGCGCGGTCCAGCACGTACGGAATCCATCCGATCTGGCCTTCTGCGAAGCAGATGCGCAGGTTGGGGTGACGGGCGAGCACGCCGGAGAAGAGCCAATCGGTGAGGGCCATGGTAGAAGTGAGGAACACCAGCGTCGCTGTCACCGCCGGCGGCACGTCTGGCGATGAGGTCAACCAGGTGGACGAGGAGCCGATGTGCATAAAGATGGCGGTGCCGGTGTCGTCGCATGCGGCGAAGAACGGTCCCCAGTGATCGCTCGGGTCGTGGATGGTCGGGAGACCGAGTTTTCCGGGCAGCTCCGAGAAGGCGACGGCGTGCACACCGCGGTCCGCATTGCGACGCACTTCAGCTGCGGCCAGCAGTGGATCCCACAGGGGAACGATGGCGAGCGGGACCAGGCGACCGTTCGAGTCGCCCGCCCACTCCTCGACCATCCAGTCGTTGAACGCCCGCACGCAGGCCAAAGCCAACTCCTTATCAGAGCGCTCGGCGAACAGCTGACCGCAGAACCGCGGATAGGTTGGGAAGCACAACGAGGCCTCGACATGGTTGAGGTCCATGTCGGCCATTCGTGCCACCGGGTCGTAACACCCCGGCCGCATCTGGTCGAAAGCGATGGGACCCATCCACCAGTCCGATTCGTCGTAACCCGCGCACACGTTCAGCATCTGATGGCACCACGCCAGATCCTCGTACACCCACCAGTCCGTCTCCGGTCCCTCGCCCCCCCTGCGGAACATCTGGTTGCCCTGTACCCACTCGACGCTGTACGTGTCGCGCACGACCCGAGGTCCGCGGTCTCGCAGAGAGGCGGGAAGCCATGTCTGCCACAGGTGGGGAGGTTCGATGACGTGGTCATCCACGGAGATGACGCGGGGGATCTGGCGCATTGTGCCGCTCTGGCGGGAGCCACCGGGCGGGGGGCCATTCACGGCAGGTCGACCCAGGCCGTCTTTAGCTGGGTGTTCTCCAGGACGCTCTCCCATCCGGAGTCGCGGCCAAAGCCGCTGTCCTTCACACCGCCGAAAGGCATGGCCCAGTGGATCTTGCGATACGTGTTGACCCACACTGATCCCACCCGCAGCGCCCGCACGAACCGGTGGGCCCGGGAGAGATCATTGGTCCACACGCCGGCCGCCAGGCCATAGCGGGTGGCGTTGGCGAGCTCGAGGGCGTGGTCGTCATCGCGGAAGGGAATAACGACAGTGACCGGGCCGAAGATCTCCTCCTGGCAGATGCGCAGGTCGTTGCGTTCTGAGCGGAAAAGGGTCGGGGCCACGTAGTACCCCCCGCCGAGGGTGCTCCCGGAGGGGAAGAGCTGCCGCGCCGCTGCCTCCGCCGAACACCAGCTCAGCGTCCTCGCTCAAGCCAAGGGCCAGATACGAGCGCACCCGCTCGAACTGCTCGGTAGAGACGATGGGCCCCATGGTCGTAGCCGGATCGAGGGGCGGACCCAGCTCAATGGCGCCCGCAATGGCGCGGATCCGCTCGACCAGCTCGTCGGCGATGGACTCGTGAGCCAGGATGCGCGACCCGGCGATGCATGTCTGGCCGGCATTGCCGGTGAAGATCGACATGGTGCTGACCCCGACGCTGGCCAGGCCCAGGTCGGCGTCAGAGAACACGATGTTGGGGGACTTGCCCCCCAGCTCGAAGTGGAGTGGCCGCAGCATCGGGGCGGACCGGCCTGCGATGACCCGGGCCGTATCGGTGGAACCGGTGAAGCTGATACGCCCCACTCCGGGATGACGCACCAGGGCGTCGCCCGCCTCTTCGCCGAAGCCTGCCACCACGTTCATCACTCCTGCCGGCAATCCGGCCTCGAGGGCCAGCTCCCCCAGGCGTAGAACCGAGCACGAGGCCTGTTCGGCCGGCTTGACCACGACGGCGTTACCGGCGGCGAGGGCTGCCCCCAGCTTGGCGCACGTAATGGACAAGGGGGCGTTCCAGGGGACGATCAGGCCCACCACACCGATCGGCTCGCGCAGGGTGAAGTTGAAGCTGGTCGGGCTGATATCGACGGTGTCGCCAGCGATCTTGTCGGCGGCACCGGCGAAGTAGTGGAGCATCTCCACACACGCCGGCAGGTCGAACGTGGTCGTCTCCGAGATGATGCGCCCGTTGTCCCGGCCCTCCAGCTCGGCCAGCTCACCGGCGTGGTCGGCGATCACGTGGGCCAACCGGCGCAGGTGCCCGGCCCGGGCCAGTGCGGGCAAGGTTCGCCACCGCTTCTCGAACCCGCTGGCGGCGGCGTCCACCGCCCTGGCCACGTCTGTTTCTCCGCTCCGCGGCACGCCGGCCCAGACCCGACCGTTCGAGGGGTCGATGCTCTCCAGCACGGCGCCCGAGGCGGCGGACTGCAAGTCCTCCCCGATGACGTTTTGGAACTGCCGGCCGCACGACACCGTCGGGTCACCCATGTGCCTGCTCCCTCCCGGCTCCACCGTAGCCGACCCGGCCCCGGACCAGATAGCGAAATCGTGCGGAGGCGGTCCTCAGTTGGGACTAAGGTCGATGCTGAACTCTCTCGCCTCGGGGTAGTGACCGTAGAAGTCGATGCGGCTGTATCCCCGTCTCACGTAGAGCGCCTCGGCCTCCGGCTGGCGGGGACCGGTCTCCAGGACCAATCGAGCATAACCCGCTTCAATAGCAGCGTCTTCGAGGGCCGCCAGGACGCGGACGGCCAGACCACGTCGACGGTAGTCCGGGTTTGTCCACATCCGCTTGACCTCACACGTATTCGTGTCGTATCGGCGGAAGCCGCCCCCGGCAGCAGTCACCGGCCCGTCCATCACCACCAGGAACAGCCCGGATGGAGGGTCGAACTCGTCGTCTGTGGCTAGAGTCATTTCGATGTTGGCGCCGTAACGGGTGTCGTACTCGTGGGTCAAGCCGGCGAGCAACGGCACCACCGCTTTGTCGCTCAGGCGGACGATACGCATCTCCATGGCCAGATACTCACGCACTTCTGGCCGGGCTGCATAAGGTTTCTCCGATACGTCATTCCGGTCCGACGCGGTCTCGAAGAAGATCTCGTAGCCCAGTCGAGCTTCATCTACCGGGTCGATGTGGTGCCCGATGGCGGGGATCGCTCAATGCCCCCACAGGCGAATCTGAATCGAGCTACTACGCTCCGGTCGAGTATCCGAGCAGAGAGGAGCCCGAGATGGAGTCAACACCTAACAGTGCGATGTCCGGACAGGGACTCACCGGCAAGCACCGCAACCCCGTCCTCGTCTGGCTGGTCTGGCCGCTCATTACCCTGGGCATCTACCACCTCTACTGGTGGTACAAGATCAACGACGAGGCGCGACGCCTCGACCGTTCGCTCGACGTGAACCCGCTGCTGTCCCTTCTCGCCCTGTTTCCCGGCGGGCTGATCATCGTCCCGCCGTTCGTCACCGTGTACCGGACAGGAAAACGCATCCGTTCGATGCAGCAGGCAGCCGGGATCCCGCCCAACGTCCTACCCATAATCGGTCTGCTACTTATGTTCGTCTTCTCGACCTACAGCCTGTACTACCAGATCAGCCTTAACGGAATCTGGACCGCCTACGGAAACCAGCCGGAGAACACTCAGGTTCCTGTCAAGTCCTGAGGGCACCCGCCCCTGGTCACTGGTTCGCGATGGCGATGCCGATGCCGTAAGTTTGCCCTCACTACCAGGACCAGGAGAGGCCAGGTATGCGTACCTACGATCAGAATCAGATGGCGGACTTCCTAGCCATACAGCGGCTACAAGCCAGCTATGCCGATATCGTGACGAGGCGGGCATGGGACGAGCTGAAGCAGATCTTTCTGGCCGATGTCACCCTTCAGGTGGACAAGCGCGACGGCACGCCCTTGGTTCTACGGTCGCCTGAGGCCATTGGCGACTTCATTCGCACCAGTATCGAGCAATTCGATTTCTTCGAGTTCGTGATCTTGAACTCAGTCGTGGATCTTGGCTCCCCTGACTCGCGACGGGCGACGGCCCGCATGTACATGGCGGAGCTTCGCCATTCAAGGGACAGCGGCCGGCGTACGAATGCTTTCGGGCTGTATCGGGACACATTCGTCAGGCAGGGCGATGAGTGGTGGTTCGAGGCTCGGAGCTACCGTTCGGCGGCGAGAACCGGCTCCCGTGAATTGGATGTCTTCGGTTTTGGAGCTGAGGATTGAGTGTCAGGACTGGCTCTCCTCCGCCGGAGCCACGATGAAGGCTCGTCTCATCAGCAGGTCGACTGCGCTTGGCCCCGACGACAGCATCTGGTGCACCCTATGTGCCTGCACCGCGGTTGGGACGAGTTGGTCTGATGAGCGGGGCGCTCCGAGGCAGACTCTCGCCATCGACTCGGGCGCCTGACCTCGGTGAGAACAGCGAGGAGCTCATCAGGCTTAGGAATGTGGTCGTCGAGCACATACTTAGCGGCGCTCTATCGGCGCCTGTCGATTACAACCAGTCACACGACGAATGGGTCTTGGTCCTGGAAGGTGCGGCGGTTCTGGAAGTCGGTGACGACCGCCTCGACCTCAGCCGCGGTGACTGGGTGCTTTTACCTGCGAACGTCGCTCACCGGTTAATCGAATCTCGTCCGGGTACGTCGTGGCTTGCAGTGCACTTCTTCCCTTGATCTCATCAAGGGAAGAAGTGCAGACCCTGCCCGACGTCTTCGGAGACCACGCCTTACGGCGGCAGCTGCACGCGGATGCCGGCAGCTTGAAGCGCTGAGACAAGTCTCTGCGGATCACCCCTGGTTGCGACGGCAACTGGTCGGGGCTCACCGCTCTCGGTCGTCAGCACTACCCATCTACGACGGAGATAGCCAACTGAGGGAGCCACTGAAAGCTCGGCCATCGCCTCTGACGCATTGAAATACCGCTCCGTGCGTAGCAGAGTCCGTGCCAGGCGGTTTGCGAAGACGAGAGCGACGATGCCGTCTTGGACCACAATCTCCATGCCCCTCGACATCCGGTTCGGCCAACGACCCGAGGGCAGCACGAACTTCGCTACTACCCGTTCCCGGTGGATGATGGGCCGGGATGCGAGTTCGGCGCGTACCGACCGCTCTCGCCGCGTCCGGAACTGGGTCTCGACGAGGGCCACGATCAGCAGTGCCCCGCCGATCACGATGATCCAGTGGTTGGCGTCCACCTAAGCCGCCGAGGGGCCGGGAGCCGCGCCGTAAGCGAGCAAGATCACAACTCGGCGAGCTCTATTTCCACCATCACGGCCACCGTACCGTCCCCTCCTCGGATTGCTCAATATCGTGCCTGAGCGGGCGGCGGGCTGAACGCGTCCGCGAAGGCGCTCTGTCGTTCCGTCGATAGGAGCCAGGCTATGAGAGGTTGCAAGCCCAATGTGGTCCGCCCGGGGCATCACATCTCGGTGCCACTTCGTGTTCTCGGAGTCAATCGCGCACCAAACGGGGCGAATTCGACGCCGAGAAGCTGAAGTGACACCGAGAACAGCACCGATTGTAAGGGCGAGACCTGGGCTTTCTGGAATTGTGGCGGCCTTCCGATCATTCTGCGGCCATCGAAGGCGGAGAGGCGCTGGTCAGAGTGCACAAACGGCGGCGTTGGGCCGATGTTGGGCGAAGCTCAAGGCCCTGTTGAGGAGGCTCATCGACCATTCACGGGCATGAGTCAACTTACCGACCCGCAACTCAGTCCTGCCGCTGCGCAGCGGATACTGCGCAGCATCGCTTACTGGGACTGGTCGAAGCTCGACCAGGCGGCCGGGTGGGCGCAAGAGTCGCCTGTCATTGTCGAGGTTCCGGCCGCCGTCGAGGTTCCGGCCCTTGTCGAGGTTCCGGCCCGTCGAGGTTCCGGCCCTTGTCGAGGTTCCGGCCCTTGTCGATGCTCCGGTCCAAGGGCAGCTCCTCGACGACATCAAAGACGACAAAGAGGATACAGAGGAGGGTGAGCCGACACCGGCCCCGGCTTTCCGGCTGTCGAAGAGCGCCGGCGGGTGGTACCTGAACGAGGTGCCCGAGGAGTTGATCGCCGAATGTGAGAGGGAGCTCTCGACGTCGGACCCGCTCATCGACCTCAGGGGAGCGGGCGGGCCGGGGGGCAGGAAAGGCGCGGTCGAGATGGCGGATCCCGAGCAATCCACGGATGAGGTGACGAGAATGGCGCGGTCTTTCCGGGTAGTGAGACTGATAAGGCAAAACCCGCTCCCTGATCCGACCTGACCGCGATCCGATTCTGCAGGCTCGACTTGAGTCTGGCCTCAGGATCCCCGTCGGTGACGTGACTACTGTGGTGCCTCTGACCAGCAAAGAAGGAGGGGACCATGGAGTTCGGCATCTTCGTGATGATGGACATCTTGGGGGAGCGAGCGCACGACCCCGCCGTGGAGCACGCCACGCTGAAGGAGGAGCTCGAAACCATCCGTCTTGCCGATCGCACTGGTTGGAAGTACGTCTGGGTGACCGAACATCACTGTCTCCCCGAGTATTCGCACCTCTCCGCCAATGAGTCCTTCATTGCCTACGCCCTGGCCCTCACTGATCGAATCCACGTTGGGTCGGGCATCTTCAATACCAATCCGGTCGTCAACCATCCAGTGCGGGTGGCGGAGCGGGTTGCCATGCTCGATCATCTTTCGGAGGGCCGCTTCGAATTCGGGACCGGCCGCGGCGCCGGCTCGTGGGAGGTTGGCACCTTCGGCCTGAAGACGTCGGAAACCAAGGCAGTGTGGGACGAGGTCATCTGGGAGTTCAAGAAGATGTGGGAGACGCGCGACTACTCCTTCGACGGCGAGTTCTTCAAGGTGCCCGGCCGCAACGTCCTGCCCAAGCCATACGGCGGAGGCCGCACACACCCAGCGATGTGGGTGGCCGCCGGCAACCCTCCAACCTTCGAGAAGGCGGCCCGTCACGGCCTCGGCGTGCTCGGCTTCAACGTCGAGACGGCCCATGCCATGAAGGACCGGGTCGACGCCTACAAGGCTGCCATCAAGGACCCGACCCCCGTTGGCCAATACGTCAACGACAACGTGATGATCAGCAGCATGATGGTGTGCCTGGAGGACGGCCGCCGAGCCCGGCAGGTCCTCGCCGACAGCCACTTCTCGTACTTCTCCACCCTTCTCTACCTTTACCACGACACCTTCCCGGTGCCGGAGGGCGCGGTCCGCTGGCCCACCCCGCTACCCGAGCCCGGCCTCGACGGCGTCGAGCAGATGATCGACTCAGGCATGGTCCTGTGCGGGGATCCGCGTGAGGTCCGCGAGCAACTCGAAGCCTTCCAGTACATCGGCATCGATCAGTTGGTTTTCGGGGGCCCCAACGGCATCCCGTTCGAAGTGCAGCGGGAGTCGTACCAGCTGTTCGCCGAGGAGGTAATGCCGCACTTCGATACTGAACCTGATGTGTGGCGGAGCGACCGCATGCGTTACGGGGAGGCGAGCAGTTAGAGCATCAGGATCCTCAGCTGTACCGTGCAGGCTGGGACGCGTCGAGGCCGAGCCGTTGAGCCAGGGGTGGCGGCGGCCGCCCGGCGCTCGACCCCAAACTTGGCCACGATGTTCGATACGTGGCCCCCGCGGTCTTCGGGCTGATGTAGAGCATTGAGGCGATTCCTTGTTGGTCCCGGCCCGCTGCGGTCAGGCGAAGGACTTCGACCTCCCTCTCAGTGATCCCCACCCCTCGGGCGGGTCGGTCGAAGACCCGCCCGGCCACAGAGGTCAAGCTTCTTCCTGTTACCCGCCTGCGCCTGGTTTCAGGCCGCCGGCAACTCGGCCACTTCCGCCAGGAGGGTGGCGGCGTGCAAGCGGTTTTCCAATCCCGGCGACATGAGAGTGACGATGAGCTCGTCGGCGCCGGCGTGCTGTGAGAAACCGTCGAGATAACGGCGGACGGCGGGAGGATCACCGGCTGTGGTGTACTCCATCATCTGCAGGACCTGCCGGCCCGCCCGTGATTCCATGAGCTCGTCAGCTTGCTCATCGCTTACCTGATGGCCGCGACCTAGGAAGCGGGCGACCCGGTGCCGTTGGGCATAGAGCAGATGGGCCTGCGCCTGCGCGGTCGTGTCGGCCACGACGACGTTGACCCCCGCGATCACGTAGGGACGGTCGAGTTGTTCCGATGGGCGGAAGCGCTCGCGGTACAACGGGATCGCTTGCTCGAGGGCATCGGGCGCGAAGTGAGAGGCGAAGGCGAACGGGAGCCCGAGTGCCGCGGCCAGGGACGCCCCGAATAACGAAGAACCCAGGATGTACAGAGGTACTCCGGTGTCCTTGCCGGGTATAGCTTCTACCCCGGGCACCCGGCTGGTCCCACTGAGATAGCCCTGGAGCTCGATCACGTCCTGCGGAAAGTTCTCAGCGGCCATCGGGTCCCGCCGCAAGGCCCGCTGGGTGAGCTGGTCGCTCCCCGGGGCCCGGCCCAGTCCAAGGTCGATCCGGCCCACGTGCAACTCGGCCAGCGTCCCGAACTGCTCTGCGACGGTCAGTGGGGAGTGGTTTGGCAACATGATTCCGCCCGCCCCGAGCCGGATGCGCTCCGTGTGGGCGGCGACATGGGCGATGAGGACGCTCGTCGCCGATGAGGCAATCGACGACATATTGTGATGCTCGGCGTACCAGACCCGGTGGAACCCCGCCTGCTCGGCGCGCTTGGCCAGGACGACGGTCGCTTCCAAGCTCTCCCGAACCGTCTGATGCTCGCCGACCGTCGCCAAGTCCAGGATCGACAGCGGATATGTCATCTTTGAGCACAGCCTCGCATCGGTTCGATCCTAGAGGACTGGCGTGGAGTTCGTTTATTTGCCGGTGCGCTCGCGGTGCCTGCAGCCCGGCCAGCAGCAGGGCCGGCGCTGGCCTTCCTCGAGTTCCTCCTGCGTCCGCCGAATGCGGCGTTCCCGGGTCTTCTCCTGCTTGGCATCCTCGACCCAACAGATGAACTCGTTGCGCGCCAAGGGCGTGATGTCGTACCAGGCGTCGAGTGCCGTCCGGTTGGCGATCAGCGCCTGGCGCAGGTCTACGGGAAGCTTGTGCACCACTCCACCGGGCACGTTCGGACCATTCACAGGGTCAGGCTAGTGGTCCAAGGGCGACGCTGTGTCAGGGCGTCGGCTTCTTCCCAGCAGTAGGTGTAATCCAGGTCCAGATCGACCGGCACCGCCGAGAAGGCGTGGACCATGAAGTGAGGGTTGTTGGCACCGGCCGGCCGGTAAGTGATTCCGTACCGAGCCGAGGGTTGAAATCCGAAACGGCTGTAGTAGCCGGGATCGCCAAGAAGCACGGCCATGGGCCAGCCGTCCGCCTCGACCCTGGCCAGGAGAGCGGAGATCAGCGCCGTACCAACACCTTGGCGTTGGCGCTCGGGCAAAACGGAAAGCGGAGCGATGCCGATCGTCGGCATGCCACCCAGACTCCCAACGCCGGCAAGGACGTGGCCGACGATGGTGCTCTCGTCCTCGGCGACCAACTCGAGACCCATAGGCGAGGCTCCCCGACGCCAGGTCTCGGTGACGATTTCAGTCTCCTCGTGGCCATCGCGGGTGAGGCCGCTGAAGGCCCTTCTGACCACCGACAGAATGGCCGGACCGTCGTCCACCTGCGACGAGCGTATGACTTTGGTCATCGGGGAGAGGGTTGCACGTTCCCCTCCCGCTGGCCAGCGAATTTCGATGGAGCCGGGGCCTCGGAGCGCCTTGCCGCTAGAACAGCTCCAGTGCCCTGTTGGTGATCGCCTTGACCTCGTCGCCGGTAGCCGGACGTGACCGGCCCGAGATCCAGGCTGACTCGTTGCGGCGACAAACCGTCAGCTCGGCCACGTCCCTGAACGCGCAGCGAATAATCGTCACCGTGCCGGGGACCTGCCTGCTGTCGTGCAGCTCGTCAGCCCGCTGCGAGTAGTGGTCGCCCTCGGCGAATGTCGAAGTCATGGCAGTCAGCCTGACCGAGTCGGTCCGGCGGCTGTCTTCGTCCACCCGGGAGTACCGGATGCGGATGTACTCGACACCGGAGTCGCTCTCCTCATAGCGAGTGTTGGTCATCGCTCCGACGATGACGTTAGAAGTGAAGTCGAAGGGATGGTCATGGACAGGTGGCTCGCCGTGGGAGTAGCCGGGATCCCATACGTGCAGACGGTATTCCCGGCGGTCATCCAGGCGCAGACCGAGGAGCCCGATCTCCTGCATCGTCCACGAATAGTCCTCGGCGTGCTCCAGGATCGTGCGTACGAGGACCTTATTTAGGGCATTCTCCATGACGTCCTCCTTTGGCTGGGTCGCTTCCTTCTGCTCTCCTCCAGAGTTACATCAGTGTAGTTCGGTTCTCTCGAGCAGCGGCAAGTGCGCTTCGTGCCCACTGGGATCTGGCGTTTCCCGTGTCAGACTTGGCGGAGATGCGTTTTCAGACCGAACACCGATTCAATGGCTCTCCGGACCAGGTGGCCGCCGTGCTGACCGATCCTCAGTTCTACGAGAAGCTGACTCTGCCGGATGTGAGGAAACCGGAAGTCCTTGAGAGCGGTGGAGACGACCAGCGATCGATAGTACGCCTCCGTTACGAGTTCATCGGAGACCTGGATGCGATGGCCCGCCGACTTGTAGGCACACAACGACTGGCCTGGATCCAGCAGGTGGAAGTCGAGCGTTCCACCGACTCGGGTGACCTCAGCTTCAATGCCGAAGCCGATCCGAAGCGACTCCACGGATCCGCTCATTTCGAGCTCCAAGCAGCCGACGGTGGTTGTGTCCGCCGGCTGTCGGGCGAGCTTGTTGTGGCTGTCCCGCTCATAGGCTCTCGGGCCGAGCGCAAGATCGTCCCGGGCGTGCTTCGCCGGCTCGATATTGAAGCCCAGGGCATCAACGACACTCTGTCCCGAAGACGCCCCTGACACGTCGCGACCGAGACAGCATAGGAGTTGATGTCGGGGCGCCAAATCGCAAGGAGTCGGCGTCCGGACCGCAACTGAATCCGCCCGAACGTCGCTGCTCGCCGATGATTTCCCCGGCCGCGCTCCGTCTAACTGATCATGACATTGGTAGGGTCGCCGACTGTGGTCACTACTGCTCAACTGGAGCTGGCCGACCTCGAACCTTACCGGCGGGAACTGACGGGCTACTGCTACCGGATGCTCGGTTCCGGCTTCGAGGCCGAGGACGCAGTACAGGAGACGATGATCAAGGCGCTCCGAGGCGCGTCGGGATTCGAGGGTCGATCCAGCGTGCGTTCGTGGCTCTACCGCATAGCCACGAACGTCTGCATTGACATGACTCGCCAGGTTCAACGCCGGGCCCGGCCGATGGAGCTGGGCCCGGCATCCCCGCCAGATGAATCGTTCCTTGGACCGTTGCGCCCTGAGGTGCCGTGGGTGAGCCCGATAGCCGACGGGAAGGTGATCGACCCGGCCGGCGATCCGGCCGAGATGGCCATGCAGAAGGAGTCCGTTCGTCTCGCCTTTGTGGCTGCCCTGCAGCATCTGCCGGCTCGCCAGCGGGCGGCCCTGGTTCTGTGCGAGGTGCTGAGTTGGTCGGCAGCCGACGCCGCCGAGTTGCTCGATACAACGCTAGCGGGAATCAACAGCGCCTTGCAGCGGGCCAGAGCCACGCTGGCGCGGTTGCCCGGCGACTTCAAACCGCGACCCCTCGACCACGAGACGGCCGAGATCCTCGAGCGGTACATCGATGCCTTCGAGCGCTACGACATGGAGGCCCTGGTCAAGCTGCTGCACCACGACGCCTGCCAGTCGATGCCACCGTTCGCCATGTGGATTCAGGGAGCGGACAACATAACGTCGTGGATGGTGCAGCCCGGTCCCTCCGGCTGCCGGGGTTCGAGGCTCATCGCGTTGGGAGAGGTCAACGGCTGCCCGGCGTTCGCGCAGTACAAGCCTGATCCGGCCGGCGGCCTGGAACCCTGGGGGATACAGCTTTTAGAGATCTCAGGAGGGAAGATCTCCGAGCTGGCGATCTTCCTTTCCCCCCTCGATCCGGAGCGGCTGTTCCCCTCGTTCGGCCTGCCCCTGCACCTCGACTCCTAAACCGGCGAGCTCGAACAGCTCCGCCAGTTCGTCGCACATCGCCTCCAGGACCAGCCGCCCTCCGGCTCGCCGCACCGTGAGCGCCAGGCGGGCGATCTGGTCGACGATCGAGATGTCTGGGAGGGTGCCTGCGTCGTCGATGATCGAGAGACGGCACCATTCCATCAGTCAGTTCGACGGAGGTAGTCGACACGATTCATCGCGATGAGTTCGGCCGGCCGGGACCGTCAATACCGTTGGAGCTTAGAGCTCCCATCACTTCAAAAGGAGTTCCGAAATGACGATCAGGGAAACCGCCCCCAAGGGCGCGCCGTGTTGGACGGACCTGTGGACCTCCGATGTCGAGGGTGCCCGCCGGTTCTACTCCGAACTGTTTGGGTGGGAGGCTCAGGAGCCTGACCCCAGCCACGACGGGTACTTCATGTTCACCCGTGGGGGCCTGCCGGTGGCGGGCGGCATGGGCCCCACGGGTGACGGACCCGAACCGACCAACTCGTGGACGCCGTACTTCGCCACCGACGACATCACCAAAACGGTCGACGTGGCCGCCAACCTTGGAGGCGCCATCGCCGTACCCGCCATGCCCGTGGACGACCTGGGCATACAGGCGGTACTCGACGACCCGACCGGAGCGCACCTCGGCTTCTGGCAGCCCGGCACCTTCTCCGGTTTCACGGTGCTCAACGAACATGGCGCCCCGAGCTGGTTCGAGCTCCACGTCCGCGACCACGCCAAGGCCGTCGCCTTCTACTCGGACGTCCTGGGCGTGGAGGTCCTACCCGTGTCGGACACCGACGAGTTCCGCTACAGCCTTGTGCGCCCCATCGGAACCGACCAGGACGTAGCCGGCATCATGCAAGACGCCGGCCTCCTGGCCCCGGCCGAAACCGCCCGCTGGATCGTCTACTGGGAAGTCGATGACGTCGCTTCCACCTTGCGCCGGGTCGAGGAGCTGGGTGGTGCCGCCCATCGCGGCCCGGACGAGACGCCCTACGGGATCCTCGCGTCGGCCGGCGATCCGGCTGGAGCCTTGTTCAACCTGCGGACGTCCATCAGCTAGTCAAGCTGGCCCACGACGTACACCTAAAGGGGCGATAGCCGGACGAGGTCGGCGAGCCAGGCTTCGGCGCTCGCAGAGCCGAAGACCGGGTTGATCTCGAAGCGGTCGGGCCCGAGCGAGTCGATTCTCCAGCCGGAGCCGAACGCGGCGCGTAACTCGGCTTCGGTGACGCGCCGGGGACCCCAGTCGCCCGGCTGGCGGTCGCTGAAGGACATGAGATGCAGGTGGCCGCCTGGGCGGAGGACGCCATGCAGCACCGTGACGTACCGAGCCCGGGCCGCGTCGTCAAAGACGTGAAACAGTCCACTGTCGACAACCGTGTTGAAGTCCTCGCCCAGGGTGCCGAGGCTCAGGGCGTCGAGCACCTGGAACCTTGCGTCGACTCCTCGTTCGGAGGCCTTGCGACGGGCGAGTTCGATGGCGCGGGCGGCGATGTCGATGCCTAGCGCCCGGGCGCCGTGGCGGGCGGCGAGGATCGTGTGCTCGCCGGTGCCGCAGCCAGCGTCGAGAACTGCGCCGGTGAGCGCGCCGGTGTCGGCCAGGCGGACGAAGGCAGGCTGCGGGCGGCCGATGTCCCATGGCGGCGATGGGCCCGAATAGGAGCCATCCCAGTCGCGGGCATCGGCCGCGGTCATATCCGCATTCTCTCCCTTCGGGCGAGCAGAGCCGCGGGGATCGCGGCCATCAAGCAGATCTCGCGATTTCTCAGCCCCCGTAGTTCATGCCGGTCGAGCGCAGCAACATCGGCGTGGCTTTCTCGTCTCTCACGCCCGCGTTGACCACCTCAGCCACGAACACCGCGTGATCGCCGCGCTCAACGGTGTCGGTGACGGTCGCCTCGAACCAGTACGGCAACTCCACCAGCAGCGGCGCGCCCGTCTCCGGCCCCGGCTCAAAGCGGTGACCGTTGATCTGGTCCCCCTCCAGAGTGGCGCTGCGGAAATAGGCCTTGCCGATGTCGAGCTGGTCCTCAGCCAGCACGTTCACGGCGAACTTGCCTGTGCGCTCGATCAGCCGGTGCGTGTCGTTGTCAGTCTTGACGGCCGCCGCGATCAACGGCGGTTCGAAGGATACCTGGGTTAGCCAGTTCACTCCCGCGGCTCCCACATCTTCGCCGTCGATAGCGGTCAGCACGTACAACCCGTAGTTGATGGCCCGAAGAGCCACCTTCTTGACCTGGGGATCCATGACCCCACCCTACCCCGGTGTCCTCAGGGTGGCAGGAGGATCTGGTCAGGTCGGACGGCAGCTACGGCTTCGACATCAGGGGTCGCCGGCTCGGCGGTCGGCCGGCGAGGCGGTATTCTCCGCCACGAG
The DNA here is from genome assembly GCA_963851245.1 of uncultured Acidimicrobiaceae bacterium. Taxonomy (GTDB): domain Bacteria; phylum Actinomycetota; class Acidimicrobiia; order Acidimicrobiales; family Palsa-688; genus CAWKOH01. The sequence goes on from CAWKOH010000005.1 coordinate 292,611, forward strand.
CGCCGACCGCGCCCGATCAACAGAACGCAACACGGGTCGTCCTGAAAAGCCGACCATTGTGGCCTTAGGGCCAAATATCGAACCCAACGCAGCAAAGGTCGCTCGTCAGATCCAACACCTGTTGCATTGTGTAAATCGTCACCGGCCGTGCTCCCGATCGACTTGGACAGTGACGGCGTCCATGCGCGGTATGGATTCACTCAGACGGGGAATGCTCAGGTGAGGCGATTGGCCCCTCTAGTCAGCCGTCCTCCGCCAGCGCCGCGAGCCGGTCGAGCGATGCCTGGAGCCTGTCGGCTGTGGTGGCCCGCGCCCGAGTAACACGGTTCGGGTCGGTCAACTGGCTCCAGTCATACGTGTGGGTGACCCGGGTGCGGGCCGAGTCGATCGGCTCCAATGTCCAGGCCCAGAGGTGTCCTGGCGGATCTTGACCCGGTTCGGCGGGTTTCCAGGCGATCCGCCGCGGCTCATCGAACTCGACGACGTGGTTCTCGCGAACGCCGCCCATGGTGAGAGTGGTTGTGAATACCGCACCGACAGATCGAACCCGCTGGCCGCCGCCGGCCGCGGCCAGGTTGTTGTTGCCGTCCCAGCGGGGCTGTTGCTCGGGGTCGGCAATGAGCTCAAAGACGCGCGCGGCCGGAGCCGCGATTTCGCGGGTTGCGCTCACGACGCGCTCGCTTTCCCTTTCGCCGGTCATGCCTCCATCCAAGCACCGACTGGCTAGTCTGGGGCGCTCGGCGCAGCACAATTGGCCTAGTGTCCCCGAAGTGATCGCAGTCGGGGTGGACGTCGCCGAAACGAAGAAAGGTTTGGACCTGGTGGCGCTCGACTTGGACCGTCAGGTGGTGACCAGCCACGGACACTTGACCGTCGAGCAGGTCCTTGGGCTCATCCTCGACGAGCTGGTTCCTGACATCGTCTGTATCGACTCGCCGTCTGGATGGTCCCGATCCGGGCGCAGCCGGGCAGGGGAGCGGGAACTGGCTCGGCTGCGGATATCGTCATACGCCACCGGTGCCGATCCCGGTGATCACAGCTTCTACAGGTGGATGCGGGTCGGCTTCGCTGTCTTCGAGGGCGTAGCTGTACGTTATCCGCTGTTCCGCGGGGGCGACCCTTCCGGCCGAGCCGCGGAGGTCTTTCCGAACGCGTCGGCGCAGTTTCTGGCCGGGCGAGCCAGGACCAAGGAGGAGTCGAAGGTGCAGTTCCGACGGCAGGTGTTGCGGGCACTCGGAGTTGACGACGGGCCCTTGCCTGGCATCGACCGAGTGGACGCCGCGCTGGCGGCACTGACCGGGCTGCTGGCGTTGGAGGGTCAGTGGACCTGTCTCGGGGACCCTGAAGAGGGAGTCATCCTGCTTCCGTCCCACGCCCCCGCGGGAGCGAGTCTTTCCTCCGGTGGGCACGCCTATCCGGGCTTCAACCGCGAGTCTTTTCCGGCCCGATTCGCTCACGTACGAGGTGAGTGATCTCGCCCGCCTTGGCGTGCCTCCCGAGCTTCGCCTTAGAGAAGATCTCCTCCCCGTTGAGCGAGACCTCGAATCGCCCCTTCGAGGAAGGCAGGAGGACAACGTCCGCGATTACAGGAGCCCACCCAGTCAGTAGCTCGTCCGCCAGACCGACGGCGCGCGGGACGTAGTTTCAGGGAACGCAGAACTCGATTTGGAAGTGGTGCTTGGGGTCAAGCATCGGGCGCCTCCTTACGATCGAGACGAAGCTACAACGGCTGGCGCTGCCGTGTACAGAAGGGGTTTGGTTGTGGTCACGACTTGGCCAAGCCTGTCAACACCGAGACTGTCGCCTCCTTCTCATCTGGCGTGCCGAACACGTCGGCCATCAGCTCGGTGACACCTAGCTCAGCGAGGGCCGCCACCTGACCGGCCACCTCGTCGGCGTCACCGATGAGCGCCAGGTCGGCGAGGTCGTCGAGACCCTCCAGGGCCAGCTGCCGGCGATACGAGGGCATCCGGCCTGCGCCCTCGATTCGGGGCCGGATCCGGTCCCGGGCCGCCGCCGGGTCATCGGTGACCGAGACGGGGAGGCCGGCGACGACCCGTGGCTCTGGCCGTCCCGCTCGGGCTGCTGCCTCCCGTATGACCGGGCCCACCTTGGTTCGCAGCGTCGCCGGGCCCGTCATCCAGGTCACGGTACCGTCAGCCAGCGTCCCGGCTAGTTCGAGCATCCGCGGGCCGAGAGCGGCCACCACCAGGCTCGGCGCCGGGCCCTCGATCATCAACGAAGTTCGGGCCGTGAGGTGAGTACCCTCCACCGCACTGCGGCGGTCAGCCCCGAGCAGGCCGCCCAAGGCCTCCAGCTCCTCCCGGCACAGGTCAACCACTTGGCGGTAGGGGATCCCGTACCAGCCCTCCGACACCAGAGGGTGGGTCACGCCGATCCCAAGAGTGAACCGACCCGGGCCCGCGACCTGGGCCACGGTGAGCGCCTGCTGGGCCAGCGGGATGGGATGGCGCCCCTGGATGGGCACGACCGCTGTCCCGATCCGGATGCCGGAGACGGCGTGGGCGGCGACGGCGAGAGCGGTGAGCGCGTCGACGCTGAGGGTCTGGGGCAGCCAGACGGTATCGAACCCGGCGTCGGCCGCCGCCTTCACCGAAATGACGACGTCCTCGACCGACTTCAGGTCCGAACCGGCCCACGCCGATATTGCCATGCGGTCGGCCACGCCCAGAATCTACAGCCGGGCTCAGTCCGCCACACGATCGACGGCCCGATGGTCAGTCCCGCTCGACCCTTCGCAGTCCTCGGTAGGGCGTCCACGATTCGACGACGAGTTTGGTCGCCTCGGCGTTGAGCCCGGTTATGACCACCGCCGTTATGTCGGCGGAGAACATTTCGCCGTCAGCCTGCGAGTCTCCCGCGTCCGTGGCTACCGGGCCGGCGGGGATGGCCCGACCGGCGATCTTGGCCTCTCCCGGCCAGTCGCTCTCCTTGCCCTCCTCTGGGTGGAAAGTCGGGCCGTGCAGAGCAAAGCGAGGATCCCGTCTGAGGTCCGCCCCCTTCATTGCGCCGGTCATCGAACCGAAGCGCAGATCGCCATCCGTGAACTCACACTCGATGCCTGAGATGCGCGGAGAGCCGTCGGTGCGCAGCGTGGCGATTGTCTTGTGACGGCCGGCGTTGAACAGCCGCCGCACCCGGTTGGCGAACTCCGGTTCGGCCTGCTCTATCGCCCGCCACCGTGGCACGAATGCGAAGCATAACCGCATGTCCACGGGGTAGGAACCGATCGCCGGCTTCGCCCAGCCGCGATCAGCTGAGGCGGGCGGCCAGGCGTTGGTGGCTACGACCGGGCCCGGTGCTGATGCCGATCACAACCACAGCTCGTTCACGTAGCGGTCGGTTCCCAAGACGGTCTGGATGAACGGAGCCGCGAACACGACCCGGCCCGTGCCCGAGGCCTCCAGCTTCTCGACGAGCTGCCGGTATTGGTCCCAGCTGTCGAGCGGGTCGCCTTCGACGAAATGCACGTGCAGGATCCGGTCTGCTCCCTTGGGATCGACGGGCACGAAGTCGGGTTTCGTGTCGAGCAGCGGGGTCGGTGTCCACGCCGACGCGCCGGCAACAGGTGATCCGGTCAACCAGGCCGGGAGGTTGGCGTCGAACCACTCGTCCACCGTCTCCTGCCCCGCCGTCGGCTCTACGAAGAAAGCGACCATCCCGGGGTACCGGTGGTCAAGAGCCAGTTCCAGAGGGATTGGGTCGGGGTCTCGATACGCCCGCCAGCGGGCCCTGTATACCCCGGTGTTGTAGTGGGTTCGGTGCTGAAAGCCCCGGTCGGCGGCATAGAGCTCGTGGAGGGCAGGGGTGGACCAGTCGAGCCATTCGTCATGGTGGCCGTCGAGGATGAAATAGAGGCAGGCGTACGAACCGTCGAGGCGGTCAAAGGACATCGTGGTCGTCTCGGGCATCCGGGCCCGCTTGTGGCGAGCGGTGGCAGCCCAGCGGCTCCCGGCCAGGGTGTTGGGCCCGACCATGCAGCCGGCGTAGTAATGGTCGCGCTCGTACCAGCGGTTATAGGCAAACTCGTACCCCCGGTGGGGATCCGTGAACACCCAGAGCATGGAGCCGACCCGAATCGGCTCGTCGATAGACCAGATCAACCGGCCGGGTTCGTAGTGCAATGGTTTGGCGTAGCGGTCCTCGGGCGGCATGCATCCGAGGGTACACGGGCAGCGGCCACCGATCCCGACCGGCTCGACGGGGTGAGTCGCCACCCACGACCGGGCCTTCGTTATTGTTCGTCGTACACCAGACGGCCGTCGAAACGAGCAGATAGATGCGACGCGAAGTGTTCGATCCGAACGATCCCCTTGGCGACACGGCCGAAGGGGGTGAGTTTCGGAAGACCATCCGGGCCCTAGTCGAGCGAGAGTCACCTCCGGCACATGTGGCCGAGTTGGACGAGGCCGAAAGATTCGACGACCGTCTTCACTCACTGTTGGGTGAGATGGGCGTGCTCGGCCTCGACGCCCCCGTGTGGGCAGGCGGATCTGGAGACGTGCGCGATCAGCTCATCGCCATCGAGGAACTCGCGGCTGGCCCGACCTCAATGGCGGCGTTCTTGATTTCCCAGTACGCAGTCGTCAAGGTGATGGCTTCGACTGCGAGCACCGATGACCAGCGACTTCTCCTGCACGACCTCGTCGCCGGCCGCAAGAAGGTTTCCTTCGCCTTGTCCGAGCCAGCTAGCGCAACCGACGTGGCTCGTGTCCTGAAGACGCGTGCGCTCCCGGTAGACGACGGTTGGCATATCAACGGCCAAAAGATGTGGACCTCGGGTGCAACTATGGCCGACGCCGTCATTGTCTTGGCTCGCACATCCGAGATCAAGGAATCACCGATATCCGGGATTACCGCATTCCTTGTCCCCAAAGAGGCCGCCGGCCTGGAGGTTCGAGAAGTTCGCACGTTCGGCATTCGCGGGATGTCGACCTGCGAAGTGTTTCTCAGGGACGTGGTGGTGTCACCCGACGCCGTGCTCGGTGACGTCGACAAGGGCCTTAGGCAGGTGTTCGCGACCATCAATCGAGAAGGGCTGAACGCCGCCGCCGCCTCGATCGGCGTTGCCCGCGGGGCCCTGGATCTGACGGTTGAGTATGCGAGCAACCGGGAGGTCTTCGACAAGCCGATCGCCAGCTTTCAGGTTCCCCAGCATTGGATGGTGGACGCTGCCGTGTCCATCGAAGCGGCCAGGAGCCTGATGAACCGGGCCGCGATCATTGAATCCAAGGGTGGTCGATCCGATTCTCTCGCGGCGATGGCAAAGCTCGTAGCTTCCGAGGCCGCCGTCGAGATCGCAGCCAAAGGAATGCAGGTAATGGGAGGAGCTGGATATACCCGGGAAGTGCCCATGCAACGCTACTTCCGCGACGGGCGTCTGTGGAGCTTCAGTCCTCTCACCAACGAGATGGTTCGGAACAGGCTAGGAGAGCAGCTCCTCGGCCTTCCACGCTCGTACTGAAGGAGCCGAGCGGGTTGCCGGATAGCGGCTGGCCCGCGCCGTCCTCGATGAATGGGTGGAGGGCAGCCCCCTGGCCCGGGTCGACTTTCCCGAGGCAGACTGACCGAGCCGAACGGCAGCAGGCGCAACGGCGAGGGCGACGTTCCGTGATCGTTTGTCGGTGCTCGGACCGGATCGAGCCCGCCTCGGCGCTCTGGCGCCGAGGCGGGCTTGGCTGGCGACCTAATCTGGTGCGATGGCCGACCTGCCGTTCGAGACCGCAGTCGAGATCGAGATGACCTGCGACGTCGCGGACTGACCGGTGCGCAAGATCATCTTCACGATCTCGGTGTCGGTCGACGGCTACATGGAAGGGCCGAAGCCGCGAAATCGACTGGCACATGGTCGACGAGGAGCTCCATCGCCACATGAACGGCTGGCTGGCCGGCGCCGGCGGCTTCCTCGAAGGGCGGGTCACCTACGAGCTGATGGCGGAGTTCTGGCCGACCGCCGACCAGGACCCGGCCGCCACGCCGACAGTCGTCGAGTTCGCGCAGATCTGGCGGGACATGCCCAAGGTCGTCTACTCGCGCACCCTGGAGCGGGCCGACTGGAACGCGACAGTCGTCCACGACGTCGTGCCGGCCGAGGTGCTCGCCCTCAAGGCACTGCCGGGTCGAGACCTCGTCGTCGGCGGCTCAGACCTGGCGGCGGAGTTCGCCCGCCACGACCTGATCGACGAGTACCGGCTCTACGTCCACCCTGTCGTGATCGGGCGGGGCACGCCGATGCTCCGGCCGTCGGAGGCCAAGGTTTCCTTGCAGCTGATCGAGACCCAAACCTTCGGCAACGGGGTTGTCATGTTGCGCTACGAGCGGCGTCCTTCGGGGCCCGCAGGCGGGTGATCCTTCGGGGCCTCTCGGTGCGCTGACGTGACGCGCACAGACAACATCGCCTGCGCTCGGGATCGCGTGGCGGGGCTAGAGCTACGTCCCCGGGCTAGGCGCGAAGCAGGGTGGCAAGGTCGACGGCGTTGTCGTGGAGTACCAGCCGGCGGTCCTCGGGGGAGAGGCCTTTGTCTCCGGCAGGTAGTCCAGGGGCTGCGGCAGCGCCTCGATATGGGGCCAGTCCGAGCCGAAGATGACCCGATCGGCACCCACCCACTCGACGACCGCGTCGAGGTCGTCCTCCCAGAACGGGTTGATCCAGACGTGCCGACGGAATATCTCGACCGGGTCGTCCTTGAACCAGCCCGGCATCTTCTTCCTGAGGACTGCAGCTTGCGGAACAGGTCGGGGATGAACTCGGCGCCGTTCTCGACGGATGCGACGCGCAGGTTGGGGAACTTGGCGAACTGGTTGGCCAGGACGATCGAGAGCAGGTAGTCGTGGACCGACTTTTCGATCGCGAAGTTCTTGATGGTGGGCGCAAAGCCACCGCCGTAGAAGTTGGCGGTGAAACCGTCGACGGCGTACCCGTCCGAGCGACGGCCCGCTGTCGCCGGCATGGACGACGAGCGTGATGCCTGCCTCGTTAAGCCGGGCCCAGAAGGGTCGAAGTGGCGGTCGAACGGGCTCATCCGCCCGGTCGGAGTGGTGGGCGCAGCCGGTCCGCATGACGATCATCTGGCGCCCGTTGGTCGATCGCCCACTCGAGCTCCTCGACGGCCCAGTCCCGATCGGCCAGCGCGAGGTACGGCGCGGCGTAGATCACGCGGCCCTGGTAGTCGAACGTCCAGTCCTCAGCAAGCCAGCGGTTGAAGGCTCGGAACGTCTTACAGACCGCTACCGGGTCGTCCTTGAGCGGCTCCTCGTAGATCATGCCGAGGGTCGGGAAGAGGAAGCAGCCCTCGAGGCCCTGTTGATCGAGGGTCTCACCTCGGCCGCCCGGGTCGCGGTAGGCGGGCCGGATCGGCTCGGAGTCCCTGATGCAACGTCCAGCGGGTTGACCTTGTCCTGGTTGCCGCGGAAGTACTCGCTCAGGCAGCCCGGCTTGGAGACCGGGTTGAACGTCGCGTTGGCCACGGCATGGCTGACCTTGCCGCCGAGCACGTGGTATCGGCCGGCCCTTGATGGTGGCCCACTGCACGCACCGAGGGCCGTCCTTGGGGTCCAGGTGGCGGGTGAAGGCGTCGACCGCCTCGTAGTAGTGGTTGTCGCCGTCCCAGACCGGGTGGTCCAACTCATCCATGGCCAAATCGTAGAACACGTTCTGATTCCCTGGACCAGCGCTCGGGCGCTCCCCCAAGGTAGAGAACGACGGAGAGCTAGCCCCAGCTGGCGGCTAGCTCCCTGGGACTTCGTCTACCGTCGTCTCTTGGCGATCTCGGCGGGGACGGTGACAAGGGCGACGCCGAGGATGATGAGGGCGCCGGCAAGGCACACCCACATGCCTACGTCGCTGCCGGTGAAGGCCAGCTGGCCCGTGCCGTCAGTGACGGCGTCGGCGGTAGGAACGACGGAGACCCCCACCAGAGCTGGTACTGCAGCCTGGGTGCTACTTGCGGTGCCCGGCGAGTCGGCGATCGTGGCGGTCGGACAGACCTGTTGGTGGTGGCCCTGATAGATACAGTCGCCCGAAGGTGTGGTGGTAGCGACCGGGGGGACCGTGGTTGCGGGGGTGAGTGTCCTGATCGGCGGCACCGTGGTCGATGGGACTGTTGTAGTAGGTGCGACGGAGGTCGGTGGTGGGACCCTCGTGGGAGGAGGCACGGTCGGCGGGGGCGGCGTGGTAGTCGTTGGTGGCGCGGTAGTCGGTGATGGAGCGCTCGGCGAAATCGTCGTCGACGTCGTGCTCGAGGAAGTGGCAGAGGTCTGGCACTGCTCCTGGTGGTGCCCTTGGTAGACGCAGTCGCTCGGCGGGCTCGTCGTGTGGCACGCCCAGGCCGAGCCACCTCCGACCATGATGAGCACGCCGACAAGCGCGAGCGCGGCAGCGTAACGGGGACGGGTCATGCGGCTCCTCCGAGCAGGGGTAGGTGGAGTTCGGCGTTCAACTTGGCCAGCCAGCCGGGAACATGGGACAGGTTCTTGTCGAACCCGCACTTGACTTTGTTGTCAGGAGAGTCGCCCCTTCTCCGTTGATGTCCACCGAAGACTGGTAGTCGTCGGCCTGGTCCGGCCTCTCAGCCGGACCCTGACGCAGTAGAGCGCACCGGTATCGCCCATCGAACCCCTTCACCGTCTCGCATGCGACTGACGCCTACCTGTTCACGGCCGGTCAAAGCGTAGAGGGGTAAAGCACCGCGATGGTGGATATGCAATGTCTCGCGCCAATCGTCCGGAGCTCCGCTCGGACTGGCCCAGCTCGGGTTGCCGGCATCCCCTCGAAGCCTGGGGCCAGCTCCATGCTCGGGAAGCGGTCCAGAACGGCGTCAAGTGCGCAGACCAGCTCGAGACGGGCGAGTGGCGCTCCGACGCAATGGTGGATGCCCCACCCGATACCACCGAGTGGTGATCGCCACTCAGCAGATAGATGCGACCGGTTTCCTTATCTCTGCTGCTCCTCCAACCAGCGTCGCGCCTCGTCGGCTACCGATGGATGGAACCGACGCCGTCGCCATGTCAGGTCACGCCGCTTCGGCTGCCGGCTGAGGCCGCTGACAAGCAACAGGACACCGATCACAGCCACGAACGCCACACCTACGAAGATGACCTCCACCAGGAGACAGGATACAGAATGGAGCATGAGGCCGGGCGAGGGCCGCCGCTCCGAGGGTCCAGCGCGTACACATACCCGGCTCGCACGACCCAGTGTTGGCAACAGAGCGATTCGCCTGCCGAACCCGAAAGGATTGCTGCAGTCAGTTCCGTACGGAAATGTCCCCTCCGCGCCAGGCGTGTTCCCACTCAGCAGTACGCCACGGGCTTTTCCCCACCATTCCCCCGCGAAATTCCCCAGGTTCATCCACTGGAAGTTCGAAGCGAGTGTGATTTGATACAAGTTGCCGACAGTCCCCACCACGGGAAAAACGGTCGGCGGAGTCGCGAAGGGGGTAGGAAGAGTCTGGAAAGGGGGACACATGGGCTTCCTCGACCGCGCGACAAGACGACGAGCCGGTGGTTCTGCCCCGCCGGCGACGCAGGAACAGAGACCCCCAAGCCCCTTCGGGGGTCTCTGTTCCACTCCCGCCCAGATCGGCCCGGCGCCGACACTCGGTCGGCATGCGCTACCAGTACTGGAGGAGATACTCCGACACGACCAGGATCGGATCACTGGACTCCTCGTGTCCGGTGCCCTGCAGTGATACTCCTGGCCGAAGCGGCTTGCGCGCGGTCGAAGGCACGCTCGGTGAGGTAGCGTCGGACCGACCTTGACGGACATCCCGTGGCGAGGGGAGTGCGACATGCCCTACATCGTGGATTTCAACTCTGTCTCGACCGTGGGTCTGGACTCCTCGCCCGTCGCGGGTGCGCTGGCTGGTCTGCGGGCGAACGAGGCCCGCTACTTCAAGAACAAATACGACCACGTCTTCACAGTGGAACCCGCGAGCGAGGCCACTGCAGCCGTCGACTGGGTGCACCGGATCCTCAAGGAAGAACGCGACATAGTCATCTCGTCTCGCCCTCTCGAGGCTACGGCCTTCCAGGTCGAGGGCATCCGAATGGCTTACGTCTTCTATGAAAGCGGTCTGTCGATCAATGTGATGTACACCATCGGCGGTCCCAGCAAGCGCGCGGTCGGGTTCAAGCTCTCCGAGGGGATGGAAGTCCCCGCGGAACTCGCCTCGCGGTTCAAGTTCGCCAGGCAGAAGTCGAAGCTGGCGGGAACCATTCGCGGTTCCTACTTCGCTTTCAAGAATGACTACTGAGCCTCAGACCGATCCCGCCTGGTCGGTCGTCTCCTGCCCATGGTGCCATCGGCAGCCCGTCGACGCCTCAGCCGTCCGATATGAGGACTACCCCTGGCGCGTGACGGCGGTGCCGACCTCGCTGGCCAGGAGACGAGCCAGACGCTCAGCGAGCATGATGGCCGTCAGATTCGTGTTCGCTCGGGGTACCTCCGGTGTGATCGACATGTCGATGACGCGGAGGCCCTCCGTGCCGTGCACGCGTCCTTGGCCATCGACCACGGCGTCGCCCGCGGGACCCATGGGGCAGGTGCACGAGGCGTGAGCCGACCCATCGACGGTGCGGTCGATCCAGTCGTCCAGTCCTTCGCCGCGGACCAGTTGGCGCAGCGTCGTACCGTCAAGGCCGGTGACCTCGCCGCCGATGATCGGCACGAACGCACGGTGACCGAGCAGATCGCGGGCGACCGCGACACACTCCCGTAAGCGCTCCCGGTCGCGTCCATCGGACAGGAGATCCATCTCGATGGAAGGGTCGACGTCGGGATCTGGGGAGCACAGGCGCACCCGACCGCGCCCATAGGGCCGGTTGACGGCGAGGCCGAGCCCCCCGAGCCCGGGGGCGTTGGGGGCGGGCCCGAGGATCATGCCCATCATGTCGTCGGGCCCCGCTCCTCGAAGACCGCTCGTCCAGCGCAGTCCGGCATTGGTATGACGCCCGTTGACCGGCGGCCGAAGGTCGTCCCTGAGGGGGAACGCGAAGTACACATTCGGGTGCTCCTGGAAGCCGTCGCCGACCGGAAGGTCGATCACCACGGGGATTCCAAGGGACATGAGATGGTCGGCTGGACCGATACCTGATCTCATCAGCAGCGCCGGCGAATGCACCGCCCCGGCGGCCACAACCACCTGATCAGCGAATACCGTGTGACGTCGACCCTCGGTGACAAAATCAACACCCACGGCCCGGTTGCCGTCGAAGATGATGCGGTCGGCGAGCGTACCTCCGCGAAGCTCCAGATTGGGCCGTCCCCGGGTCGGCTCCAGATAGGCCTCATTGGTCCCAACCCGCACTTCGTTGCGAGCCGTGTAGGCCAGAATGGACACGCCGGTGCTGCCCGGAGCATTGCCGTCGGCCATCCAAGGTATACCGGCCGCCATGGTCGCCTCGCGGAGCGCGATGTCGATGTCGCCCCATTGATCGAGGGGAGCCCTGGCTATCGGGATCGGGCCGCCCCGGCCATGGGCCGGGTCGTCGCCGAACATGTCGTCGTCCTCGAGTTGAACGAACGCAGCCAGCACGTCCTCGAAGGCCCAGGTCGAGCCCCCGTGCTCCGCCCAGGCATCAAAGTCGCTGAGTGGTGGCCGCGGCGCTACCTGGCCATTGATCGACGAGCTGCCGCCCATTCCGCGACCCCGCCAGTAGTGCTCAGGCTGACGGCTGGGCGTGCGACGGGCGGTGAGCCCGGTCCACTGATACTGGGGAAAGCGGGCCAGGTCGAGGATGCTGGTGTAGTGGCCGCGCTGCATCTCGGGCGGAGCTTCTGCGGCGCGGCGATCGGGTCCCGCCTCGAGGAGGAGCACCCTGAGGGCCGGATTCTCAGAGAGACGGGCGGCCACCACTGCGCCGGAAGATCCCGCCCCGATGACCACAACATCGCGATCCCGGACCGCCATGGCGGCCTTCAGCCGCCCAGGCCAAGGTGGGCCTCGGGGGCGGGATTGACGTACTCGTCGCTCCGGCTTATTAGGGGACCGGGGTCGTGGCGCCCGATCACGTAGTTGTGGGCTGCGCCAGGCCGCCTTGATTGCGATGGCCCTGCCCTCGATAGCGAACCGCTGCAAGCCACCAGTAACTCCCCCGCTCCCGTCCAGCTCGGTACCGCGACACCTTATCCGTCGATTAGCCTGACGGGCTGAGTCACCTTCAGCCTGATCGGCTGGAAGTGCCCTTCCCCAGAGCTAGTCACTGGATTCGTCCATAAAGGCTGGAAGAGAGGAGCCATGGGGCGTTTATCGGGAAAGGTAGCTTTCATCACGGGGGCGGCCCGAGGTCAGGGCCGGGCCCACGCGGTTCGCCTTGCGGAGGAGGGAGCCGATATCGTCGCCAGCGACATCTGCGCACCGGTCGCCGGCAACATGGTGACTGCGGCAACTCCTGAGGACCTCGAGACGACAGCCCAACTGGTCGAAAAGACCGGGCAGCGGGTACTGAGTCGTGAGGTCGACGTACGAGATCTCCCGGCTTTGCAAAGGCTCGCAGCTGACGCAATGTCCGAGCTAGGGCGTTTGGACGTCGTGGTGGCAAATGCAGGCGTTCTCGCCTGGGGCCATGCCTGGGAGATCCCCGCCGACGAGTGGCAGACGGTGATTGATGTGAACCTCACAGGGGTCTTTCACACGATCCAGGCCACGGTCCCGCACCTGATCGAACAGCGACAAGGTGGATCGATCGTCCTCATCAGCTCCAGCGCCGGGCTCAAAGGCCAGCCCTTCACCTTGCACTACACGGCCGCAAAACATGGAGTTGTCGGAATATGCCGTGGCCTCGCAAACGAGTTGGGCGAGTACGACATCCGGGTCAACAGTGTCCACCCCGCGGGCGTACGAACGGCGATGATGGACGTCCCGGGCCTTATGCAGATGATCGCGGAGAAGGCAGAGACTCTGGGTCCGATCTTCATGAACACGCTGCCCCACGAATCGATGGGTCCCGAGGACATATCCGCGACTGTCGCCTGGCTGGCCAGCGACGACGCCCGCTATTTGACCGGTGCCCAGATTCCAGTCGATTTCGGTATGTGCAACCGGTAGCTGCCTCCCGCCGGTCAGAGGGCGTAGGAGTACCCACCGTTGAGCGGGTAGACCTGGCCCGTGATCCACTCTGCCGCATCGGATGCCAGGTACAGCACGAGGTTCGCCACGTCCTGGGGGTAGCCGGGGCGTCCCGCCGGATAGCGGCGGGAGAGGCGCTGCAGGTACTCGGGGCTGGGCGCTGAGTCGTTCTCGGGGCGCCAGAGCGTGCCCAGGGATATGGAGTTCGCAGTTACCCGGTACTTCCCTACCTCGCTGGCCAGGGAGCGCATGAAACCGGCGGCACCGGCTTTAGCGGCGGCGTAAGCGGCCACGTTTGGGTCCCCGGTCCGGCCCGCGTCCGAGACGATGGTTATCACCCGACCCCACCGGGAGTCGATCATCGACGGCAGCAATGCTCGCGTGACTCGCAGTACGCCGTAGAGGTTGAGCTGGATCACCGCCTCCCACTCCTCTGGCTCGGTCTCCGCGAATGGCATGCGACCGAACGATCCTGACAGGGACCCAGGGGGGAGCCCAGCATTGTTGACCAAAATCTGTATCGGCTGTTGGAGTCGCCGCACCGCTTCACTCAGGACGGCGATACCACCGGGGTCTGTGATGTCCGCGGTCACGGACACCGCCTCGGTTCCCGCGGCTTGCAGGTGGGCAGCTAGTTCCTCGGCGACCGGGCCGGCTATGTCGACCACGACAATAGGCGTGGCGCCATGAGCCGCAAGCGTTGTGGCGATGGCCCGCCCGACCTGGCCGGCTCCGGTTACCAGTGCGCCGTGACCGGTTAGGTCCAAGAGGTCAAGGGGTGATGACGACAACTCAGACATCCTCTCCGTCGTTAGCGAGGCCACCTCAACGGGCAGGCCGTGTTGTCAAGTGGTTGGCAGGGCCGCATGGAGGCGTGGTGGGGTTTGGGAAAGGCATTGGCCACGGGGGCGTACACGGTGTCGTCGCCGGCGAAGCGGACGCTGATAGCTCGGCGGCGCGCCCGCCAGGAAATGGCCGCGGGCCGTGCCTGCCCTGCGCACCGCCTCGTCGACCGTTCGCACCGCGCCCGCTCGCTCCAGTTCGTCTCCCATGGCCGAGAGGTCGGTCGTGGCGGCCGTGGCCAAGGTCTCCTCGACCGGAACGTCCATCCGCTCCAGCCACTCGGAGCCGATGACCTGACGTAGGCAGACGACGCCATCGCGCCAGAACGTCTCGACCTCGGCCTGCGTAACGGGCCGGAGTGGTTGTCGCGTCAGCACTTGGCGATGATACCGCCGACCCTGACAGGGTCTCATTGGAGGGGCTAAATGGCGGCCACAGGGTGAGTTTCTCTTGCTCTCCCGGGCGTTATCTCCCGTTGCCGAGGCGGGCTTCAAGGAGCTGCTGTACGACCTGGGGGTTGGCCTTGCCTGCGGACGACCTCATGACCTGGCCGATGAAGAATCCGAGCAGACCGGTCTTTCCGGCCCGGTACTGGTTCACCTTGTCCGGGTTGGAGGTCAGGACTTCGTCGACGATGCCGGCGATGGCGTCCTCGTCACTGATCTGAGCCAGACCCCGGTCGGCGATGATCACCCGCGGGTCTCCGCCATCTCGCACCATCTCGGCAAAGACCTCTTTGGCCGCCACTCCGGTGATATCGCCCGAGGTGACGGCCTGCAGGAGGGTGGCGAGCCCGGCACCGGTCAGCGGCGTCCGGTCGATAGGACGGTCGCCGAGCTCGCGGGGCAGTTCATTGATGACCCAGCGGGCCGTGACGTCGGCCGGGGCACCGGCGCCGACCGTCTCCTCGAAGAGGTCGCCCGTTGGCCGGTCGGAGGTCAAGAGGTCAACCTCGTCTACTGTCAGGCCGTACGTCGCGGGCCAAGCGGCGTAGCGATCGGCCAGCAACGGGTCCCGTACCCGAGCTTCTGCCCGGAACTCGATGCGGCTCTTCTTTGGAGGGCGGGTGCTGGATTTCTGGGCGGTACGGTCTGGCGTGGCCGGAGTTTGTTGCATGGAGAGAGACGACGTCGGATGCCATAAATCCCGCAGGGTGACGATGCGGTTCATGACCGCTGAATCAGGCTTGGATTCCACAATGTCGAAGACGAAATAGCCGACGCGTTCCAGCTGCCACCGGCTTCCCGGTTCGGCCGCGGACAAGCTCGGCTCGAGGCGGGCGGCACCCACGACCTCAACCGAGTGGGGGTTGAGCTCCTCGCCCGACGCCATCCTCGGGCTGAGCGGCCAGATACAGGCGGTCGTACAGGCGCACCTCGGCCGGGATCGACTTGTCGGCCGGGACCCAGTGGATGACGCCCCAGACCTTCACACCAGGAGGGTTCTTGCCCACCGAGTCGGCGACGTGGTGGCAGCGGAGCTCGACGACGTCCTCTCCCTCCGTGACGATCTCGTCGTAGGTGATGCATGGGCCGTGCCGCAACCGGACGGTTCGCCCCGGGGCCAGGCGCTGATAGCCGGCGGGAGGGTCGAGAGAGAAGTCATCCCGTTCGATGAGGATCTGTCGCTCGAAGGGGATGGTGCGTTGGCCGGGCTTGCCAACGTCGGGCGGGAAGTACGGGCCGGTCATATGCTCGATGGTGCCTTCGGGCCATGACGTGATGGTTACAGGGAGCGGGCGGAGAACTCCGAGTACTCGCGGGGCGGTCCAGTTGAGGTCGTCCCGTACGCAGAAGTCCAGCTTGTCGATGTCGACCGTAGAGTTGACCTTGGCCACGCCCACCAGGTCGGCGAATGCCCGCACCGCTTGAGGACTGATGCCACGGCGCCGAATGGCGGCGATCGTCGGCATCCTCGGATCGTCCCACCCGTCGACGTGGCCTTCCTCCACTAGTGCCAGGAGCCGCCGTTTGCTCAGGACCGTGTATTCGAGGTTGAGGCGAGCAAACTCATACTGCTGGGGGCGCTCGAAACCGTGCCGTCTCGCGACACCTGTGTGCTCGATGACCCAATCGTAGAGCTCGCGGTTGTTCTCGAACTCGAGTGTGCACAGGGAGTGGGTGACGCCCTCGATGGCGTCGGAGATCGGATGCGCCCAGTCGTACATCGGGTAGATCGGCCAGGCGTCGCCGGTACGGTGGTGGTGAGCGTGGCGGATCCGGTACAGGAGCGGGTCGCGCATCTTCATGTTGGCCGCGCCCAGGTCAATCTTGGCTCTCAGAACGCAGCTGCCGTCAGCCAGGTCTCCCGCCCGCATCTGCTGAAGCAGCTCCGAGTTCTCCTCGACCGATCGCTTCCGGTACGGCGAGGGCCGGCCGGGCTCGGTCAGACTCCCGCGGTAGGCTCTGATCTCATCCTCGCTGAGATGGTCGACATAGGCCTCGCCGGCCAGCACGAGGGCCTCGGCCAGTCCATACATCTCTTCGAAATAGTCGGACGCGTAGAGGGGCTGGTCTCCGAAGGAGAACCCCAGCCAGGTGACGTCACGGATAATCGATTCGACATACTCCACCGCTTCGGTGAGCGGGTTGGTGTCGTCGAAGCGAAGGTAGCACTGGCCTCCGTATTCCTCGGCCAGGCCGAAGTTGAGGCAGATCGACTTGGCGTGACCAATGTGCAGGTAGCCGTTGGGCTCGGGAGGAAAGCGGGTTACCACGCGTCCGCCGTGACGGCCTGTGCGGAGGTCTTCCTCGACGATTTCCCGGATGAAGTCCCGGCTGCCTGTGCCGGTGTCGACCTTTCCTGCCACGCCGACGCACTCTAATACCGGGGCGAGAATGCAGTCCCGCGGCGTACCGGCGAGGCTCCTTTGGCCTCGGTCTCCTCCTACCCGATCCGGCGGCGTCGGATCTGGCATACCACCGATCTACACGGGGCAGTCGAGGTGGTAGAGGCGAGCGGCGTTCTCGTACATCACCTTGCGGACGTCTGCCTCGGGCAGGTCTGCGAATCCTCTCCTGATGTGGTCGCGAGGCGCCAATGCGGCGCTGGCGGGACCCGGTGTCAGCCCGGTCGGGTGAGGGAAGTCGGTTTCGAACAGTATGTGGTCTGCGCCAACCTGCTCGATGGCCGACCGCGCCGAAGATTGCTCGTACCAAAAGCAGGCATAGATCTGCCGGGCAAAATACTCGCTCGGCAACATGTCGAGCTCAGGATGCTCCTTGGGCACCCCTGTGTTATGCCATTGCCAATCCATGGTCTCGAGAAGGAATGGGATCCACCCCACTCCGCTCTCCACCGAGACGAAGTTGAGCCGGGGAAACCGTTGGCAGACGCCTCCGAAGATCAGCATCGCAATGGCGCTGGCATTGAGGGTAAACAGCATCGAGCTGGTCCAGGCGTAGCTGAGGTGCTTACCGGAGTTCTGCGTGCCGAACAGGGGAATGTTGCCCGATCCGATGTGGAAATTGACGGAGAGCTCCATGTCCTGGGCGGTAGCCCAAAAGGGATCCCAGTGTGAGTCATCGAGGTTCGGTAGGTCGAAGTCGGCCATCCGGGCCGGGAAGACGATGCCCTTGTGGCCGGCGTTCGCGGATCGGGACATCTCGAGCAGCGTGGCATCGAGATCCCAGAAGGGCAACGTCATCAGCGGCACATAGCGTTCTGGCGCCGCCATCTGCCAGTCGATGAGAAAGTCGTTGTACGCCCTCACACAAGAGAGGACCAGTTCCGGGTCACCCATCGTGTTGAGGTACTGGTTTACGGCGAAGATCCCGATGTTGGGGTAGAGCACCTGCGCCCAGATCCCAAACTCGTCCAGGTGCTCGACGCGCCTGACGGGGTCGAAGTTACGTGGATCGGAGTCAGCCAGTCGGTGCGGATGGTCGGGGGGATGCTCATGCCATCGGGCCCCTGAGGCAAGCCCGGCCGCGTAGAGCCGGGTGTCGCCGAAATACCAGAGCTCCTCTTGTGACTCCTCGTCCCACTTGACGTGGGGAACCCGATCGCCCCATCTCTCTACTGATACCCGGGACGTCCAGAGGTCGGGTGGTTCGATGATGTGCGTGTCGGCATCGATGATGGGGATGGCGCTGATATCGGTTGTCACCTGATGTGCTCCCTTGCGCTTCTGGGCTCGAGTTTGAAGACTCTCATAGCGTTCTCACGGAGGAACTTTGACCAGACGTGATCCCGGAACGGGACCTGCGGCATCTCGGTGAAGATCCGTTCCAGCGAGAGGCCCGACGGAAAGTAGCCCGCGTACATGACCTTGTCTGCGCCTCGGGTATTGGCGTAGTCGACTACGGCCCTGGGGTAGTAGCGGGGAGCGAATGCGCTGGTCGAGTAGTAGAGGTTGGGCCACTTGAGAAGAAGCTTGACGGCCAGGTCTACCCACGGCTCGCAGCCGTGGCGGGTCACGAGCCGGAGCTCCGGAAAGTCGTAGCAGACCGTGTCCAGCCGCTCGACCCGCTGGCAATCCAGAGGGAAGCGGGGGCCAGGTACGCCGGCGTTGACACAGATGGGGATGTCCAGTTCGACGCACTTGGCATAGAAGGGGTACATCTTCGCGTCGTCGATTGGAACCTGCGGGGAGTAGCCGGCAGGAAAGGCAGTTGCTGCCACGACGCCGAGTTCCCGTACCGCTTTCTCAAGGAGCCGAACTCCCGGCGCGCCCAGGTTGGGATCGACATGCCAGCTCCCGAAAAAGCGATCGGGGTACGCCTCTACCAGGCCTCGGCCCACAGGCTCGTCGAACGTGACCGGGACCATTCCGCGTTCGACCCCGAAGCGATCCATCTCCTCGACGGCTACCGCGTCGAATCCGGCCGTCGTGATCTCGGGCGGGTTCTTGTACATATAACCGGCACCGTGACGGAATGATCCCTTGCTCTCCTCATCTTTTAGGAGGGCGGAGTAGGTTCTGACCCACTGAGTACGGTCGTCGAGCGGAATACCCATCATCAGGTCGATCACTCCGACTCCCTCCGGCATGGTCATGGCGCTTCTACCAGTCGCTCAGAAGACGGCCAGCGGATTGACAGGAGACCCGGTCGCGCCGACGAATGGAAGTGGCGCAACCACATACTGGAATTCGTTGGTCCCAAGCTCGGCACACGTCGAGGCCAGGCTCTCCAGGTTGCAATTGTCGAGGAGCCACAGGCCCATGGCGGCTATCCCGACCGCGTGGATCGGTATCCGCACCCGGTCGTAACCGGACGGGATCACATCCGTGGCAGTGTCCGCACTGATCAAGGATATGTCGCGTCGGTGGAACCAGGGCAAACACGAGGCGTGCCAACCGGCACGCCCGACGTGGTGGACCTTGTCCGGGCCGTTCGCGAGCCGTCTGGCCCCGTACCCGGTCCGGAGCAATAGGGCGTCGCCCGGGCGAACCTCAGTGCCGGTCTCATCCAGGATGGTTTCGACCTCGTCGGGTGTCACGTATTCGCCCGGGTCGAGCCATTCGACTCCCCGATGACGCGCTACATCCAGTAGCACTCCTCTGGTGATGATCCCCTCCCGGGCGTTGGTTACGGCGTGCGCGGTGGCCCCAAAGCTGGATGAGACCAGCTCCGCGGGTAAGTCGTTGTACATCCTGGAATCCCAGAAGATGTGCGAGAGGGCGTCGAGATGGGTGATCCGGAACCCGTGGTAGACCATGCCGAGGAACTCGGAGACCCCCGCCTGCCGGTCGGTCGGGAGGATGCCTTGTGGCAGCAAGCGGTGCTCATCCTTGAGACCCTGGCCAGTTGTGATCATGTAACGCTGGGGGGGCCAAACAACGTCATCGTCCTGGAGGGCAGTGTCGATATCCCACGAGCAAGACACCACCCGGCCGGTGCGAACAAGTTGGGCGGCTTCCACCCGCTTGGCGTCGGTTATGAAATTAAGGGTGCCTAACACGTCGTCGGGTCCCCATCGACCCCAGTTAGAGAGTGACTCGAAGTAATCGAGGACTTCTGCTTCCGTGGGTACTGCGGTCACATGAATCTCCTTTCATCTCCCCTGCGATCACTCTGCAGCCGCCGGAGTCGCCATCTCCTGATATCGGGCGCGAAGTTCTCGTTTGAGCAACTTTCCGGTCCGGTGGCGGGGCAGGGCGTCGACGAGGTCTACCGAGCGGGGGCACTTGTAGTGCGCGATTCGTTCTCTGCAGAACTCGATCAGTTGCTGGGGAAGGTCATCTGGCGGCCAGCCCCCGGTAGGTACAACGATCGCTTTGACCTCCTCACTGAACTCTTCGTTCGGCACGCCGATGACCGCCACGTCATCCACCGCGGGATGCTGGCTGAGCGCCTCCTCGACTTCGCGTGGATAAATGTTTACTCCGCCCGAAACAATCACGTCGGCGACCCGGTCAGTCAGATACAGATAACCCTCGGCATCGAGGTAGCCCACATCACCGAGCGTGCTCCAGCCGTCATTGATGTAGGCGCTCGCCGTTTTGACCGGATCGTTGTGGTATTCGAACGGACGACCCCCCGAGAAGTACACAGTTCCAGACTCACCCGTAGCGACCTCCTTCCCGTCGTCGTCAAGAACGTGAATCTCGCCGAAGACCGGACGTCCGACCGACCCAGGATGGCCCAGGGCCTCCGCAGAACTGATGCTGGTCATCCCGTTTCCTTCTGTCCCGCCGTAGGTCTCGGTGATGATTGGCCCCCACCATTTGATCATCGCTTCTTTGACCGATGCCGAGCACGGTCCCGAGCCGAGGGTGGCCCCGATCATCGACCCGATGTCCGTTCCCTTCCGCTGGTGCTCGGGCAGGCGCAGAAGCCGGATGAACATGGTGGGAACCCACAGGCTGTGTGTGATCCGGTAGCGCTCGATGGCGTCGAGAGCGCTCTGCGCCTCGAACCGTTCCATGACCACGACGCTGGCCCCCAGCCCCAGGCACATCATCAGGCGGGTCAACCCCGAGGAGTGATACAGCGGGGCCGTGATGAGCGCCACGCTCTCGCCGGTCAACCCGTAGGCATCAGCTACGGTCGGAGAAACGCCGAACAGCGTGGATCCCGAGGGCAGGTGGGTCAGTGGCCGCTGGATGCCTTTCGGGCGACCCGTGGTGCCAGAGGAGTAGATCATCGCACTGCCCTCCTCCTCCCCGCATAGAGGCCCGTCTGAGAATGCCCGGAGTGCATCGTCATAGGATTCGAAGCCGGGCGCCACTCCATCGACCATGATCCAACGGGCCACATTTGGGCATTCAGGTCTAAGCAGGCTGGCCACGTCCTGCTGCCGGGGCGTGGTGAATACGACTCGCGCCCCGCTGTCATTGATGACGAAGGCAGCCTCGCCGACCTTGAGTTGGACGTTAACGGGCGTGAAGTAGACGCCGCTACGGAATGCGGCCCAGCAGATCTCCGCAAATCGCAGGTGATTTCCCATGAAAAGGGCCACGCCGCCCTTCACATCCTGGATGAGACGGGCAGCTTGTCGGGATCTGCGTTCGAGTTCGAAGTAGGTGATGCCTTGGCCGGCGGGCTCGATGATCACCGCCGGCTTGTCAGGGTGTACCGCCGCGTGTCGTCCGACAGTCAGCGGCCTGTTGCTCGACGCCATGATGAGTCCTCTCGTGAAACGGCGGCCGTCAGAAGAGCATTCCTCACTTGGCCACAGGTCGCGGCTCCCGCGGCAGTCCGAGCGCTCGCTCCGCGATGGAGTTGAGCACCACCTCGTCGGTACCGCCCCCAATGTGGGGACCAGGTGCACCAAGAACGAAGGGCAGCCAGTTGTCCGCCCATTTCGTACCGGTCTGTGCGGTCATTCGAGGGCCGAGAAGGCAGGCGACCAGGTTGGCCGACGCGGTGAGATGACGGGCGACCAACAACTTCCCGATCCCGGGTGCCGCGACAGCAGAGGGGTCGGACCCAGGCACAGTTCTCAATCGACTCATTGTCCACCTAATCGCCATATGCCTGGAGTAGCAGTCAGCTAGTTCTTGTCGAATCACCGGATCAGAGGTCCGGCCCGCCAGCCCCGCCAGGGCTCGCATCCGATCGGGGCCGGCGATCTCCGCAAGACCCCCGGCCCGGTAACGTTGGCTTTGGGAAATGGCGGATCTCTCACGGGTCAGTGTCGACATCGCGACCTCCCAACCCTGTCCGATCTGCCCCAGACGGAAGCTGTCGGAGATACCCACGTCATCGAGAAATACCTCGTTGAAGGGCTCCTCCCCATTCATCTGACGTAGGGGTCTCACCGTCACGCCCGGAGCGTGGATGTCGAGGACGAAAGCCGTGATTCCCCTATGGCGCGACTCCTCCGTGCCGGTGCGGGCCAGGAGCAAGCCGAAATCGGCGACGTGGGCCCTCGAGGTCCACACCTTCTCGCCACTTATGACCCACTGTCCATCCGACCTGGTGGCCCGGGTTCGGATTGCTGCCAGATCCGATCCGGCATTCGGCTCGCTGAAGAGCTGGCAGCAGATCTTCTCGCCCCGATAGATGGCAGGGAGCAGGTCAACGCGAGCTCGGTCCGACCCGTACTGAAGGATGGCTGGACCGACAAACTCCAGGCCGGGGGTAAACGGATCGTCCTCCGGGCAATCGAACAGGGACTCCAACTGGTCGTATGTCGCTTCAAACAGTGCCGGTAATCCAGCTCCTCCGTACTCGATCGGTCCGCTGAGCCAACCGAACCCGGCGTCGTACTTCGTAGCCCGCCACGCCTTGGCTCTCGCAATCCTGTCCTGCTCTGACGCCCGGCTGCTGAACAGTGACACTGGCCGGTCGAGGAAATCCAGACCGGCACTCACTTGTTCTGCGGCTCGGCGCGGTGCGTGCTGTTCCAAGAAGGCCAGGGCGCGGCCGGTGAACTCGGCGAGGGCGTCAAGCTCTGTGGAGATGAAAGCGGCGGCTCCTTCTCGAGCCTCACTCTCACCGATGGCGCTCACCATGCTCAATCTTGCCGACGTCCCGCCATGCCCGCAAGATCCCCTGAGATGGCCCCCCTAGGAAGCCGCTGGTTGCATCATGAACCTGAGCCCGTGTAGGGGACCCAGGTCCCGTTGCACTCGAAACCCGAAGTGGCCGGATCGGTCCGGACGAAGCTCGTGCCCTTCACAGAGACGATCACGGTGCAAACGGAGATCTTGTGCTGGCCGATGTTCTCCGTGGGCAGCAGCCCGTTGGCGGTGAAGCCGGTGATGCCCTTAAGAGCCGACGTAAGGCTGGCCTGGGTCGGGTTGCTGCCCGCCTTCTCCAGAGCCTGCTGGAAAAGCAGGCCGGCGGCCCAGCCGTCCACCACGAAGAGGTTCATGGTGGCGCCCGGTTTGGCCTTCTGCAGCCACTGAGTCATGGTCCCGATCTCGGGAACCTGGCTGTCGTCTTGACCCAGGTACATGGCGCCCTCGAGGTCGATTACCAGGTTGCTGGCGTAGGACGGGTTGCCGAGCAGCTTGAAGAATGACGTGTCGTAAGCGGTCCCATTGATCACCGCCTTGGGGTGGAAGTTCTGCTGGGCGGCCTGGTTCAAGAAGTCGGCGATATTGCCCACGGCGTCGTTGGTCTCGTCGACGACCTGGACGCCCTCGTTCTTCATGCGCAGGATGTCCGCCGTGTAGTTGGTTTCCAGGGGCGAGAACCCCCGGTTGTAGATGATCTTGTAGCCGATGGCCTTCATGGCGTTGGATTGCTCGGCGAAGGTGAACTGATCCGGCGAACCCCACAATGAAGCGGTGTGCTGCACGGCTGAGAGCCCGTACTTGTCCTTCACGTACTGGTAGACGCTCGTAGAAGCACCGGGCGTGCTGGGAAGCGGTGACCATACGTTCGGATAGGGGTCCAGTGCCGGGTTGAGGATGGCGGCCTCGATGTCGGGCAGCCCGGGGTTGGCCTTCAGGGTCTGTTCGCCGCAGGCGTCGACCAGGCTGAAGGTGCCCACCAGGGCGAACGAGTCGCCCGCCAGGCTCTTGATGCCGTTCGTGTAGTTGGTGCAGTTGAGACCGGAGTCGACGAACTTGACGTTCACCTTGCGGCCGTTGATCCCGCCCGTGGAGTTGACATAGGCGGCCCAGGCGGCCAGCCCGTTCTCCGCCCCCTGGAACAGCCCGGGCACCGGGCCCGACACATCAGCCAGCTGACCGATGGTCACCGAGTTGGCCGTGATGCCGGTGGTCCCCCCGCCTGGACTGGCCGGGGCCGATCCGGCCGCACTCGACGCGGGTGACGACCCCGCCGGCGCCGCTGTGGTCGACGACGAACTGGCCGATTTCGAACTGCTACTGCAGCCCGCCGCTATGAAGGCGGCGGCCACGACGATCGCCGCCGCAGCCCGGATCCGGGACCGACGTCTCCCTCTCAAGGCCGTACCGGCCACGTCCACGAACAGTGTGAACTTCGCATCGCTCCGCATGCTCTCACATCCCCCCGATCGTTCAAGCTGGCCGTCATGATATCCGAGAGGTAGCCCTACCTCTGCGCGGCGATGAGAACGATCTTCCCTCGGGTGTGCCGTTGTTCAAGCAACTCGTAAGCCTGGCGTACATCTCTTAGAGCAAAAGTGGCTGCGACCGGAACTGCCAGCCGTCCGTGGTCGATCAGGGACGCGAGCTGTGATATGACCGAACCGACGTCGCCGACCGTTGCCATTCCGTCTACGTGAGCTCCCTGTCGAGCTCCGGCCTCCCAGTCGATGATCGTGTCCACTCGACCCGGCTTCAGGCCGAGTTCGTTTATAGCGAGGTCGACATAGCCACCGCCGAAGCAGTCGATGAAGGCGTCGATCCGGCCGCTCGCAGCTCGCGCGAAGGCGATCTGCCAGACCTGCGCCATATGCGACCGGTGTGGCCCCCATAGACCTCAGCCAGTCTGAGTTCCCCGTTCCGGCGATGCCAATGACAGTGGCCCCCAGCTTGCGGGCGAGCTGAACGGCGATCGACCCCACCCCGCCCGCCGCTCCTGAGATGGCGATGACCTCGCCGGATCTCAGCCCGACGGACTTCACGGTTGCCCACGCCGTAGTCCCGGCCACATACAGGGAGCCGGCCGCCTCCCATGGCACCCCCGGCGGCTTCGGCACGACCTGGTCGGCCGGCAGGCTCACCGCTTCGGCGTGACTCGACCTCTCGTCACTCCAACCGATGACCTCGTCACCGACAGCAACGCCAGCCACCCCCGCCCCGAGCTCGGCTACCACCCCGGCGAGATCGCTGCCCTCCCCGGAGGGGAATGTCGCCGGGAAGCGATCGTGCAGCAGTCCCTTGCGGATTGAGGCTTCACCCGGGTTGATCGCCGCCGCCACCACGTCAACTACCACCCGGCCCGGTCCGGCATGGGGACGCGGCACCTCCACCACCTCGAGAACCTCGATATCCCCGTACCGATCGAAGCGAACCGCTTGGGTTGTCAAACCAGTCACCCGCGGTCCAACTCGCATCCCGGTTCTGATATTCCACTCTCTGTTGACGGTGGGTCTTGGTTCGCTAAGCCGATGCCAGCAGTGTTGAGCTACTCCTCGTCGTCAACAGAAGCCAACCTTCGCCAGCGAAACCCGGCTCGGACAAGGAAGGCACCAATGACGATACAGAGACCGCCGATTACCGCCCACGCCGCCTCCCCGGTCATGAAGGAACCGCCGATGAGGCCGACCCCCTGGCCGAGCCAGATCACGCCGACCGCCAGGAATATGGCGCCAAGGGCGAAGAGGACGCGCACATGACCACGCTACGCTCCGCTGTCGGTCATGGTGACCCGTACGTGGTTGATCATGGCGACGTCGGGCCTGGCTGGTCCTTTCCGTTCAGGCGGCGGGAACGGGACGTCGAGTCCGTGGGCGGCGATGCCGCTCAGCGCTCCGAAATCGGGGTTGGTCGGCTGTGTGGCGGAGGCCCACTGCCCTCGGGTCCGGTCTGGCGGAAGATCTCGTAGCTGCGGGTCTGCTCGCCCGAGGCGAGCACGGTGATCTATTCGCCGACCACCTTTAAGGGCGCGGGGCCTGGTCGGCTGAGACGACGAGCGGGTTGGACATTCGGCTTGATCCCTTCATGCCCGCCGCCCGTTTATGTGTCGCTTGTTCGTTTATATGACTTATGTAATATATGACCGCATGGCCGCCCAAAGTCAAGGCCTTTCTGTGGAATCCTCCGGGCCGGGTTAACCAGAAGCGCCGGACCCGTGCCGCGATCGTTGCCGCCGCCCGATCAATCCTGGATCGGGGCGAAACCCCCACGGTGGCGCAGGTCGCAGAGGAGGCGCAGATGACCCGCACCACCGTCTACCGGTACTTCCCCAACCAGGAGTCATTGCTCGTGGAGCTGTCCAGCAGCCTGGGTATGGACGAGGCCTTCGCCGAGCTGCTCGCCAGACCTCTCGACGGCGCGACACCCCAGACACGCCTGCTCGAGGTCATCGACGAGCTCATGCGCTACGTCGCCGCCAACGAGAAACTGTACCGCATCGCGCAGCGCCACTACCTCGACACCTGGCTGGCGGCCGAACGCGCCGGCCGGACCACACCCTTCAGGTGCGAGAAGGGCGTTGCCTGCGCTGGATCTCAGCCACGCTGGCACCGCTGCAAGACGAGCTGCCCGAAGCCGAACTGCGGCGCCTGGAAACAGCCCTCTGCCTCGTCACCGGCGGCGGGGCGTACACCGTCCTCCGCGACGTATGTCAGCTCGAACCTGACGAAGCCATCGCTGTCACCCACTGGGCCGCGCAAGCTCTGCTGACCGCCGGACTCCCGGACAGAGCGAGCCGCTGAGGCGACCTCAGTCGAAGCCACCCGCAGATGCCAATCGGCGATCGGTCGGCGGCGAACGCAGGGGTGGCGGCGGCCGCGGTCAGGACCGGCGGACCGACGACCGGTGGACGGAGTCGTGGATGAGCATGAACCGCATCGGCCAATACCCGGGTCGCGGCTCGGGTAACTCGTGCCGGGCCCGGACGACCCCGGTCAACGTGACGGCGGCGGCGGCAACCCAGATGATCACCCCGACAGCCAGGACCCACGGCGTGGATCCTAAGGACATCACGATGAGGCCTGCGATAGCGACCGCCAGCGCGAGGTACCCGACACGGAGGGCCCAGACTGCCATCCTCCAGTGGCTGTTGTGCTGCAGCTCCGGCGGCTCGTTCATGCCAGGTATTGTGCGCACATTGTTGCCCGTCGGCGCTTGGCCGAGGGGGTGGATCTCAAGGGCGCAACCGGGTCTATGCGAAAGGGAACCGATGTATTTGGGCGAGCGTTGATGGACTGGGCGCGGGGCGGGAGTGCTCCTGAGGTCATCGAGCGTGACGATGGTTTCACCGACATGGGCGCAGGACACGAACTGTATGTTGCGAGATTCGAGGAATGGGATTCCTCGGAGCGGCGGTCCATGCGCTATGCCCGAGGTCGCATCATCGACGTGGGGTGTGGCGCGGGAAGGGTCGCCTTGCACCTCCAGCAGCGGGGATTCGATGTCGTCGGCGTGGATGCTTCACGCCTTGCGATCCGGTCGGCCCGGTTGCGGGGCCTGAAGAAGGCATGGTGTATGTCGATCGACGACCTATCCGAAAAGATCGAATCGTTTGACACCATTGTGCTGCTTGGAAACAACTTTGGGATTTTTGGCAGTCCCGAACGTGTACGGCGAATGTTGGGCGCCTGGGCCCGTAGGACTAGCCCCGGTGCGCGCATCCTGGCCCAGAGCACGAATCCATATGGCGGCAGAGCTCCGGCGTTTGATCGGGCTTATTGTGAAAGGAACAAGCAAAAGGGCCTCATGGCAGGACAGATACGTCTACGGACCCAATACCGAGGCTGCGTCGGTGAATGGTCCGATTGGCTCTTTGTTTCGCGCAATGAGATGCGGTTGCTATTGAAGGACACAGGTTGGCACCAGACCAGGATTCTTGGAGGGCTCCCCAGCGATTCCTATGTAGCAGTCCTGGAGAAAGATTGACTAGTCCCAGGCGTCCACATGGGTGACGCCTGATCCAGTATGCGTCGCGCTTACCAGTCAAGGTCGTTGATCAGAGGTACATGGTCGCTGCGGCCAAGCAACATTCCGGGGTTGCCATCTGGTCCATCACGACCTCCCTTAGGATGCCCACCTTACTCAGGCACAGCAACGCCGGCACCGGCTTGTGCCGGCACCGGCGCTGCGGCTGCCAGAAGTACGTTGGGCCTGCCCGACCGTGTCAGCTCAGCGGGACCTCGCACTCCTTGGGATCGATGTGGCCCAGGTTTTCGACCACCTTGAACGTGCCGTTTTCGGACCGGGCGATGTACATGTTCATACGCACATGGTGCTGGCCGGGCACCATCTCGGCGGGACCTCCCGGACCCTGCGGGATTCGGGCGTGGTCAAGGGCCGCGACGACATCGTGCTGCTTGAGCGAGCCCGCTTCGTTCACCGCGGACTCCCACATCTTCAGTGCCCGGTAGGTGCCGGTGCACGCTGAGCCGGCGGTGAATATCGCGCTGCCCGGGTAACGTGCCTCGTACCGGTTTAGGAGCTCGATGCTGAACGGATCTGGCACGTCCCGGTAGTAGTCGAGGCAGCCGTAGAGTCCCTCGACGTGCTCGACGGGCACTAGGTTCAGGAAGTTCTCGTCGAAGTACGTGCACACGAGCTGCCCTCCTCGCGCCATGAACCCGGCTTCGTGTAGCTGGGCCAGGAACGGTGTGAGACCGGGCGGCACGATCGTGTTGAACACGACATCGGCTCCCGTTGTCATGATGTCGGCCACCACGGCCTTGTAGTCGACGTGGTCGAGCGGGAAGTACTCCTCACCGACGATCTGGCCGCCCCTGTCGGTCACGACCTCGCGGACCTTCTTGTTCAGCGTGTGGGGCCAAATGTAGTCGGCCGAGGGCATGTAGAAGGTCGTAGCCCCGGTCTTCCGCATCAGCCAGGGGAAGAAAGGCTCGATCTGCTGGGCGGGAACCGGCCCGGTGCAGAAGATAAGCGGGTGGCACTCCTGTCCCTCGTACTGCTCCGGATACAGGTAGAGCTTCCCGGCCTCGTCGACCACGGGCACCTTGATGGCCTGCCGGGTGGAGCTGTAGATGCCGCCCACGACGACGTCGACGTCGGCCTGGACGAGCCGGACCGCGGCGGCCTGCGCCACGCCGTCATCGGTGGCGCTGTCCTCGATGAACAGCTCGACGGGACGGCCGAGCAGGCCGCCCTGCGAATTGATGTCATCTACGACCATCCGGGCCACGTTGACGTTGGCGATGCCCATGAACGACAAGGCGCCGGTCTGGTCGGTGATGACCCCGACCCGTGCCGGGCGATCGATGGTGATGGTCATTGTCGCCCCTACGCCTCGTACTGACCTAGGAACGCCGCCGATTGGGGCTTGCCGAGGTGGCCGGCTTCCTTCAGGATCGGCGGGACCTCGGGGTCGGACACGAAGGCGGCCCAGCCCTGCTCGTCCCACTCGAACAGCGCCCAAACGCGGTTCGCCTCGGTCGGGTCACGGAACACGGTAGAGCCCTTCGAACCGTGCCGCGCCCGCTTGTCGGCGCCCTTGTTGGCGAACACTTCCAGGAATCGGTCGACGTCCTCGACCGTCGTTGTTGCCAGGATCATCACAATCTCCTTCTCGTCACGGATCACCTGGGATCCACCGGTCGCCTGCCAGTTGGCGGGCGTGGGACATATTGTGGAAGAGGTCGCTGGCGGCCGCATCGGCAGATCTACCCATTTCCGGTGGGTAGTGGGAGCGGTCCGGAGCTGGAGATCGGGCGGTCGCCCTCAGCCGGTGACGATGTGGTGGGTGACGGCCCAGCGGGTGGCCGAGGCCCGGTTGGAGACGCCGATCTTGGTGTAGATGTTCTGGATGTGATGCTCGGCCGTGCGGGTCGAGATGAACAGCTCGCTGGCGATCTCAGCCGACGTTCGGCCCGCCGTGAGGAGGCGGAGCACCTCGAGCTCCCGCCGGCTTAGGCCACCGGGGCGCTGCTCCCGGACCCGTGGTCTCGGGTCACGCCGGGCGGCATCGATCTGCTGGCGGGCGTATAGGGCGGCGGCGTCGAGATCGAAGGCGGACCCTTCGCCAACGAGTTCCCTCATCCGCTTGGCCTCGAGCTTCGTGGCGAGGGTACCTTCGAGTTCGGCCAGCTCGGGGACGTGGTGGAAGCTCGACTCATGCCGTGACATCGCGCCCAGGAGTGTGGCGGCCGCCTCGAACCGCTCGAGCCGTTCGAACAGTGCGGGAACGCTCGCGAGTGTGATGATCAGCTGCGGGACGTTTCCGGCTCGTTGGAAGGACGCGATGGCGTCACTGAACAGCACCAGGGCAGCCTCAGGCTCGCCGTCGGAGGTGTGCAGGCGTGCTGCGTCGCGGGCGAGGAAGCCCTCGAAGAAGTTCACGCGCTGCTCGCGGACAAAGGCGATGCCCTCGTCCCACGCGGCCAGCGCCCGTCTCGAGTCGGATCTCGAGAAGGCCATGCCCGCGATCCACAGGGCGTACGCGATCCAGTACGGGTTGCCGAGCTTACGAGCCGCGGCAACCGACTGCTCGGTTAGCGCGAGCGCTTCCTCGACCCGGCCCGCCGACTGAAGACCGTCGACGTAGGACGCCAGGCCGTACCCGCGCTCGGCCCCGTACCGCTGCGCCACCTCCCCTGTGAGCTCCATGTAGCGGTCGAGGTCACCGCAGTACACTTGACCGAGCGCTTCTATAAACATGGAGTACCCCGGCTCGCACGGGTCGTACCGATCGACGGCCTCCAGTTCCGTGGCCCGGTGGGCGTTCCGACGGGCCGCGTCGGGCCGCCCGGCGAAGCAGGCATAGCCGGCGGCTGTGTACAGGCGGGGAAGTCGGGGGACGTCGGCGGACGCCGCTGCGTCGAGCAGGTCCTCGGCCCAGGCTACGGTCTCGAAGAGCTGCGCCGAAAAGCCCATGAGCGCGGCGTGGGCCGCGATGTCGGTAGCCACCTCAACCTCGCCGCGCTGGGCGCTCCACCGATACCCGGCCCGGAGATTGTCGAGTTCGAGCTCCACCCACTCGACCGCGTCGCGCCATCCGGGCCCGTTCCATCCCTCCCACTCCTTGACAGCCCGGCACCCGAAGTGCGCGGCGTGGGCGTCTCGCGCTCCCTCACGCTCGCCGGCATCTGCCAGTCGATCCTCCACGAACTGCCGAATCGTCTCGTACAGGCCGTAGCGCGTCGTCGCGGCGGAATGATCAGCCACGACGAGCGACTTGCGGACGAGGGAATCGAGGTGCCGCAGTACCTCGATCTCGTCGGCACTGACGACGATGGCACAGATGCTCGACAGGTCGAAGCCGCCGGCGAACACCGAGGCGGTGCGCAGCAGCGCCCGCTCCTCATCGGTCAGCAGATCGTAGGACCACTCGACGGCATGACGTAGCGTGAGATGACGCTCCGGACCCCTTTCTCCGCCCTGCAACAGGCGGAACCGGTCGGCAAGCCTGTCCCTGACCTCGATCGCACTCATCGCAGACATCCGCGCCGCCGCGAGTTCGATGCCGAGCGGTAACCCGTCGACCGCCTCGCAGATTTCCGTCACTGCCGCCGCGGTCTGCGGGTCCTGGAGCTCAAAGTCGTGGCGGGCGGAACGGGCCCGCTGGAGGAACAGAGTGACGGCATCGGAGGTCACTCCGCCTTCGGTCGCAAGTGGCGATACCGTAGTGACCGACTCGCCGGGCACGCCGACGGCCTCGCGCGAGGTCGCCAGTACCTTCGTGTGCCCGGCTCGGCCGAGAATCGCCGCGATGGCAGCAGCAGCCGAATTCCGAAGGTGCTCGCAATTGTCGACGACGAGCAGCATCTGCCGTCCGGCGAGCGTGTCGGCGACGGTGTCGATCAATGGCACGTCGCCCTGCGGCGTAACGCCCAGCACCGCGGCCAGGGCCGCGGGCAATGCGCCCGGGTCCCCCACCCCGGCCAGCTCGACTATCCAGACCCCGTCGTCGAACTCCCCCGAGAGCTCGGCACCGATCTCGACGGCCAAGCGGGTCTTGCCGACACCGCCGACGCCGGTCAGCGTGACCAGACGCTGCCCTCGCACCAGCTCGCTGATCTCGTCGACCTCCGCGTCGCGCCCGACGAGGGAGCTGACCTGCCGGGGGAGGTTCCCCGGGAAGCCGTCCGGACTGCCCAACACAGGGAACTCCGAGCGGAGGCCGTCGGCCATCACCTGGTACACCGCGATCCTGCCCCGGAGCCCGCGCAGGAGGTGGTCACCCAGGGGACGCAGAGCGACCCGGCTGCGCACCAGGACCTCGGCTGCGTCGGACACCAGGACCTGACCGCCGTGGGCGAGGGCCATCAACCGCCCTGCTCGGTTCACCTCTGTGCCGTAGTAGTTACTGTCGCGCTCCGCCGCCTCGCCGGTGTGCAGAGCCATTCGAACGGCGAGCGGCATGGAGTCGACGCCAACCAGCTCCAGCTGAGACTCGACAGCGGCCGACACCGCGTCCACAGCGGACGAGAACGCGGCACAGAAACCGTCGCCACCAGTGGCGAACACGTGGCCACCATGGCGCTCAATCGCCGAGCGGACGATGGCGTCATGCGCCTGCACGGCCTCGGCCATGTCCGTCGGATTCGATTCCCATAGACGCGTCGAGTCCACGATGTCGGTGAACAGGAACGTCACCGTTCCCGAAGGTGAAGGCGCGGACACGCCCGTGACTCTACGGCCTATCGGGTGGTCAGATCCGCGAGTGTGGAGCCTCGAAGGCTCCCTTCGTGCTCAATGCAGTGCCTCGCGTCGATAGAGCCGGACGGCCCGGAACCCGGGACGAACGTTTCGAGTACGGCCTTCGCTGCGTTCTCGATGGGATCGGTGTCCAGATCGCCCAGCGGCAGCAGTAGAACGAGCTCCTTCTGCTAACTCAACTACGGGCGGGATTGACCCACCTCGTATGACCGCCGCCCTTTATGGCGTCAGGAAAGCTGTCAGCCCCTCTGCCAGCGGCATAACAACAACGGTGTAACTACCAACCTAACATGCCGGGTCCAGGCTCGGCCAAGACAGAGAGGTAGTGATGACCGATACAACCGATTCGGCTGCAGCTGCAGCGACGACTGCAGTGTTGATGGAGCCTGCCCCGGGCCGGGCGCTGGCCGCCAAGATTTCGACTGAGGAGCTCGCTGATGAGCTGATGGAACGGGCCAGGGCTGATGGGGTGAGCTTGGTCGGCCCTGACGGGATGCTGGCCGGGCTGACCAAGCGGGTGCTCGAGTCGATGCTGGAGGCAGAGATGACCGAGCATGTGGGATATGAGGCCCATGACCCGGAGGGGCACAACTCGGGGAACTCCCGCAACGGCACCCGGCCCAAGACGATCTTGACCGAGATCGGCCCGATCAAGATCGAGGTGCCGCGGGATCGCAACAGCAGCTTCGCTCCGATCGTGGTGCCCAAACGCAAGCGGCGCCTGGGCGGTGTGGATCAGATGGTTCTGTCGCTGTCGGCCAAGGGGCTCACCCATGGGGAGATCTGCGCTCACCTGGAGGAGATCTACGGGGCCAAGGTGTCCAAGGAGACGATCACCCGGATCACCGACGCGGTGATCGAGCACATGGTCGAGTGGCAGAACCGTCCCCTCGACCGGGTCTACCCGGTGGTCTTCATCGACTGCATCCACGTGAAGATCCGCGACGGCCAGGTGGCGAACCGGCCGATCTACGTGGCCGTGGCCGTCACCGTGGACGGCGAGCGCGACATTCTGGGCATCTGGGCCGGCGACGGCGGCGAGGGAGCCAAGTACTGGGCCCACGTGTTGACCGAGATCAAGAACCGAGGCTGCGCGGACGTGTGCATGGTGGTCTGCGACGGCCTCACCGGCCTGCCCGACGCGGTGGGCGGAGTGTGGCCCCAGGCGGTGGTCCAGACGTGTGTGGTCCACCTTCTGCGCAACTCGTTCCGTTACGCGTCGCGTCGGGACTGGCCGGCCATCGCCAAGGACCTCAAGCCCATCTACACCGCCGCGACCGAGGCGGCCGCCCTGGACCGCTTCGCCGAGTTCTCCGAGCGCTGGGAGGCCCGCTACCCGGCCATCGTCCGCCTGTGGGAGAACGCCTGGGCAGAGTTCGTCCCGTTCTTGAGCTTCGACCAGGAGATCCGCACCATCATTTACACCACCAACGCCATCGAGAGCGTCAACTCGCGGATCCGAAAGGCGGTCAAGGCGAGAGGTCATTTCCCGAACAGCGACGCGGCGCTCAAGTGCGTATACCTGGCCATCATGAGCCTAGACCCGACCGGAAGAGGCCGGCAACGCTGGACGAATCGCTGGAAGCCGGCTCTGAATGCCTTTACAATCGCGTTCCCAGATCGTATAATAACCGCAACGAAGTAACCGAGTTCACTCAGAAAGAGCCCCCGGCGGCGCTCTGCTGCCACTGCGCGGTCGTGAGGAGTGCGGCGTCCGTGGTATTGCGCATGTTGGCGCACTCGATGAGAACCTTGGGAACAGTGGACAGGTTCAGGCCGGCTAGGTCGTTGCGAGGTTGGAGTCCGTTGGTGCCGTCATAGGTGCTGACTGGTTCGTCGGTGCCGGACAGAAAGGCGGTTCGCACGTCAAGGGCGAGAGCCTGTGATGCGGCGATGATGCCGTCGTTAGGACCGTCGGCAACCGGTTCGAGGATGGCGAAGCCTCTGCCCGTGGGTGGTCCGCCGTCGGCGTGGATGCTGATGGCGGCGTTGGCGCGGGCATTGTTGCCGATAACGGCCCGCTCGGTGACGCACGGCCCCACACCCGTGTTGGAGGTGCGGGTCAGCACCACGGTCGCACCTTCTGCCTCTAGGTCTCCGGCGAGGTATTCAGCCACGTTGAAGTTGAACTGGGCCTCGGTGTAGCCGCCATCGGTTTCGGTACCCGTGGTGTCGCAGCTCTCGTTCTCTCGCCCGTTCCAGATGATCTGGTTGATGACTGCCGAAGCCGCCGCGTTCCCGCCGTTGTGGCCGGGGTCCACGGCGATGGTCTTTCCGGCCAGCGGCTTGCTCCGGACCGCGCTGGTGGGTGGTGCCGCGGTGGTCGATGGCGATGGATGGGGGACCACCGGGGTAGTGACCGGCGCTCGGCTCGGCGTTGTCGGGGTAGTTATGGCGATGGGTCGTGTGGCTGGGCTGCCGGGGTGTGGTAATGGTGTCAGTCGAGGTCACCGGAGTTTGGGCATGCTGGGTCGGGTCTCCTGGGCTACAGGCGGCCAACGCAAACGCTCCGGCGATCAGAAGTGTGGAGGCGATGGGTGTGCGTCGCGTGGGTATGAGTTGGGACATGATCCAGGCGATTCGGTTGGATGTTGCCGCTGGACGCCGAGCTTAGAACTGGGGTTGACGGTAGACGGGCCGATGCTCGCTCGCAGCTGGTTGCGGTGCACAACGAGCGACGCTGTCTGCCGGGTGCCGCATCCTGACCGGGTTCTGCTTGAACAGTTGCCGATTGCAAGCCATCATCTGACCATGGGGATCGTCGATGACTTGCTTGCTTGTCCCGGGCTCTATCTGGGTGTCGACCATGTGGTGAACGCAGACCGTGTGGGGGCAGCCCGGATCGTCGTCACGCCGTTGCCCGGACAGGCTGGAGTGACATTGGATTACGAGATCTTCAATCCTTCGAGTCCCGAGCGGCTGCTGGGACACGTGGAACGCACGATGATTGGACGCAGCCACGAGGGGCCATCCGTGATGGTGATAAGCGACATGCACGCAGCGTCACTTGCCATCCTGCGAGAGACCGAGCCGGGCGTGTTCGAGCTAGGGAGCGAAGTTGCTGCGTACCCGATGAAGGTTGTGGTCTCGATGCCGGAGGTCGATCATCTGCACCACTCTTGGTGGTTTGGTACCCCAGGCGAGGAAGCTGTCGAGCGGGTCGTCGCGGACGTCTACCGCCGGCAATGACCCGGTCGAAGCCTCCCGTCGAGTCCTTAGGCCGAATCGGTCTGCCTCGGGAGGACCGGATTGCGGGGCGCCCGGAGAGGTCAGGAGGCCCATCGTGAGTTGGAGCGCAGCGGACATCCCCGATCAGAGCGGTCGCACGGCGGTGGTGACCGGCGCTAATGGCGGGCTGGGGCTGGAGACGGCGCGGGAGCTAGCTCGCAAGGGTGCCCACGTCGTGATGATGGCGCGCAACCAGCAGAAGGCACAGGAGGCTATGAGTGACCTCCGGGCGAGTGTCCCTGATGCCTCGCTGGAGCTCGTGTCATTGGACCTGGCATCGCAGGCCTCGGTGAGCGACGCGGCCGAAGAGATTAGGCGTGGTCACGAGCGCATCGACTTGCTCGTCAACAACGCCGGCGTAATGGGAATCCCCGAATACAAGACCGTTGACGGCTATGAGATGCAGTTCGGGGTTGACCATCTGGGACACTGGACGCTCACCGCGCTGCTCTTGCCGGCGATGCTGGCCGTCCCAGGTGCGCGAATCGTAACGGTGACCAGCACGGCACACCATATAGGTCACGCCGTGAACCCGGCGAACCCGCACCTGGCCGGACGATACCGGCCGTGGCGCGCCTACGGTCAGGCCAAGCTGGCCAACTTCCATTTCGGCCTGGGATTGCAGCGCGACCTTGCCCGGGCGGGCTCGACTACCTCGAGCCTCGTCGCCCATCCGGGGCTGTCCAACACCGACCTGCAGGCTGTCAGCGTCCGCGAGACCGGTGGCGGTGTCAGCCAGCGCTTTTTTCACATGCTCGCCCGGCGCACGGGCATGACCCCGGCGCAGGGGGCGCTGTCGCAGCTGCGTGCGGCGACCGACCCCAATGCGAAAGGCGGCGAGTTCTACGGGCCTTTGTTTGTCAACAACGGGCCGCCGGTGCGTAAGCCGATCTTGCGGCGGGCGGGGCTGAACCATGCCATCGCCAACCTCTGGGAGGTTTCCGAGCGGGAGACGGGCATCAAGCTCGAACCGCGCCGATTGGTGATTGACCGCTGGCGGTGACTCACCCTAGGTTGAAGCTGAGGCCAGTCAGGGGGAATGCCTCCGATCCGCTGGTCGAGGCGATCTCGACGCCGTACTCCAGCTGCGTCGGAACGTCTGCCGACGACACGTACCCCTTTGACACGAGCCATTGGAACGCGGCAAGGATGTCCACCGACCCGGAAGTGGTTTGCGAGCCACGAAAGAACATCAGTTCGCCGCCGTTATTGTAAAAGCGGTAGGGGACCCCGTCGAGCGTCAGGGTCTGAGTGGCGACACCAGGCCAATACGCCTGGGCGCCCGCCCACTGGTTCCAGATCATGACCTCGATAGACCAGTTGTTCAACCACAGGTCGTATGAGGCGTCCCAGGAACCTCCGGACGGGTAGGCCTCGGAGAAGGTCGACGTGATCGTGTGGAACTGGCTGATGGGCTCGGTCGACTGGGTGTTACGGCCGCCCACGTCGTACTCGGTGTCAGGGTAGGTCTCCACCGCGCCAGCGTTGTTCGGCTGGTCGGAGACGGCGTACCAGCTGGACTGGTTGCACACGGTTAGCGTCTGCGGACCGTGCGACCCGTTCCACTCATCGTTGTTGACCCACCAGTTCTGAGGGGCCGGGGAGGGGTCGACGTTGATCGCTCCGCTGGCGGCGGCAGTCGAGAAGATCGGATGAGCGCAGGTGCCCGAGGCCGGGACCCTGGCGGTGGCCGTGCTGGCCGGGACGGTCCTAGCCGTCGTGGTAGTCGTTGGCGCCACGGTGGTCGCCGGAGCCGCCGACGTCGCGATGGGGGCCACGGTGGTCGTGCTGGTCGGCAACGTGGTGGTGGTCAGGTCCTCTGCCGACGTGGAGCGGGTGCCGCCGCTTAGCGTCGCGGCGAGAGCCGACCCACCTCCGATCAACGCCAGAACCGCGGCCGCAGCCGCGGCCTTCTGCCACCGGGTCACGAGTACGCCGCCCCGCGAACGAGAAGCTGCAGTCGGCCCATGAGCATCACAACATCCCCTTCCATGAACCCGCTGCTCGAATGCTACATCCGCGATTGCACCTCGGGTGCCAGATAAGCGGATTATCTGACTCGGCGGGGGAATCCGCCGTCGCCGGCAGATTCACGGGATAGAGCTTCGCTAAGACATCGTTGGTTGTTTGGCGAGTGCCCGCTCGAATGCCTTTCCGTGAAGATGGCCACCGACGCATCCCCCGAATGTTCGCACTCTCACGGGCAGAAGAACAGATACACACGGGTCGATCAAGAAATGTCAACGGCCATGTATTTGCCGGCGGTGTCCGGCTCTCTTCTTTAGGGCTGTCCCTTTCAGTCCGAGCGGTAGTCGAAGTCGCTCGCGAAAGCAGCGTGGCGCCGCCCGACCACCTCCCACCGCAAGGCGGGGTCAGTTGACTGCAGGACATCGCCGAACATCTCGGTCCCCGGGCGGTCCAGCCCCGGAATGCCACACCTCACGTCGTCCGCTGTGTCCGACGCCTCCCTCTCGGCCTCTACCCTCAGGTACCCGACCACGTCTATGCGCTTGCGTGGCTCGATGTGCTCCAAGGTGATCCTCGCCCGGCGGACCTGGCGCACATCACCTATCGCGGGGCCGTACTGCTTGGCGACCGTGCCGCCCGCCTTCCCCAGCAGAATCTCGGCCAGAACGGCCGACTGCTCCTCGTCCGCCCTGTCGTCGACGTACAGCACGACCTGCCACGGCGTGCTTGGTTGCACTCGGTCCACATATCGGATGGACATCACCGCCCGCAGATCGGACAGGTCGATCTCGCCGGCGTGGCCGTCGTGAATGTGCCACGACAGCGCACCGAAGCACTCGCCGAAGGTCGATGCCCCTCCCGGCACTCCGCGGATGCTGCGGCAGGGGCAGATGGCCTCACAGTTGCAGCCCTCGAAGTATGAGCCGGCGATACGCCATTCCCGGATCTGCGTCGTAATCGGGCCCGGTTCCACACGGTAGATGCTGGCACAGCGGACGGACACTGTGAAGCCAATGCCGGCCGGCCGTGCCGGCGACTGCGGCAATCGGAGTTCGTACCTGACGTCGATCTCCGCTCCCACGGAGGCGGCCGCCGGCTGAGCGTCGGGAGTGGAGATCAGGACACGAGGGGCGCCGATCGCCAGCGGGCCGCCCGCCGAGCATCGCCGCGAGCTACATACCGGGGTTGACCTGGCTTTCTGATCTCGCGTAGCAGCCGATCCGCTCACCCTTTAGCTTTCTAACCGGTGCATTCTCAGGGACAGGTCGACCAACCCGACCGAGCTGGTGTAGCAGCCGGCTCTTTTGCTCTGCTTAGGCGGCGGCCTCGGGCGGTGGCTTGTCTGGCCCTCCTGGGTCTCGCTCTGCGGATCGTCTATGTGGTGGCGGGCGCTCCCAGGAAGCTTCCCTTCAGCGATGCACTTGGGTATCAGCTCCAGGCGAACTTCTTAGCCAGCGGACGTGGATTCGTTAACCCCTTGCTCCTGGCATTGGAACACCAGGTCCGCCCGACGGCCGCGCACCCACCGCTATACGCCCTGTTCCTCGCATCGGGTTCAACTCTGGGAGCCAAATCAGTCATGGCCCACCAGCTGATGGGTTGCGTGGCCGGCACAGCGACAGTGGTCGGCTGCGGACTGATCGGTGACCAGCTAGGTGGTGACAGGGCCGGTCTTGCCGCCATGGCCGTGGCGGCCCTCTACCCCGGTCTCTGGGTCACGGATGGCGGGATCATGTCAGAGGTCTTGTTTGCACTGCTCACTACGGCGGTAACCGTCGCCGCCTACCACTACTGCCGCACCCGCTCAGTTCGGGCTGCCATCATTCTCGGCATAACGATCGGGCTCGGAGTGCTGACCCGAGACGCCGCTGCTCTCCTCCTCCTCGTTCTAGCTCTCCCGCTTGTCCTGACCGGACCGACGATCGGCATCCGACCTCGGCTCCTCCGCCTGGTCGCCATCTTCGTCGCTGCCGGAGTCGTCGTCAGCCCCTGGGTCATTCGCAATCTCGTGACCTTCGACCGGACGGTCATCATCTCGACCGCTAATGGGGGGCTCCTGGGCGCCAACTGCCCCGGCGCCTACTACGGATCGGGCATCGGGTTATGGTACAAAACCTGTTATGGCTCGATCGGCGTCCCAGCTAACACCGATGAGTCCGTAGCTAGCGCCGACGCTGAACATGCAGGTATTACCTTTCTGCGACACCATCTGACCCGGCTACCAACAGTGGTCGCGGCTCGCGTTGGCCGTACGTGGGAGCTATACCAGCCGCTGGTCGACGCCAACAACAACCGCGACGACGGACGCCCTCACTGGGCGGTTCTTCTATCCCTATGGAGCTACTTCGTTGTGGCCCCTCTCGCAGCAGTTGGAATGGCCCTCCTCATCCGTACACGGAGAAATGTGTTGCCGCTCGTAGCGCAGATCGCTGCTGTCACAATCACCGCCGCCGCCACCTGGGGTTCCGTGCGATTTCGCGCTCCAGTCGAGCCAGTGCTGGCGGTTCTAGCAGCCATTGCTCTCACCTCCGTAGTTCAGCCGAGACGACGCCGGAAGCGGAGAAACCTAGTGAAAGACCTCCCCGGCATTGGCGTACAGCGCCTGCCCGGTAATGGGCAGGGATAGGTCCGAGGCGAGAAAGACGACCGATCCTGCGATCTCATCAGGCGGCACGAGACATCCGAGCGCGTTCTTCGCTGCGAAAGCGCGCTGCACCTCCTCGACCGAGCGCGATTCCGCCTCGGCGATGCTCTCGAAGTAGCCCTTCAGCGCCGGCCCGAATATCGGGCCGGGAAAGACCCCGTTGACTCGTATGCGGTATCTCCCGAGCTCGCTGGCGAGCAACTTGGTCATGTGCGCAAGAGCGGCCTTGGACGACGTGTAGGCACCGAACGTCGGCTGGATCAGATCAACTCCGTGGGTGCAGATCATCACCACTCGCCCGCTCACTGATCGCTTGAGATGCTCGAGAGCCGCTTGGGTCATCTGCAAGCTGCCCCAGAGGTTCACCTCAGCGGTCGCCTTCCAGCGGGCCAGATCGGCGGACTCGAACAGCTGGTAGTCGCCACCGTCGTAGGCGTCGTTGACAAGAATGTCGATGCCGCCGAAGGTCGCGCTAGCGTGATCGACCAGGACCGCGCAGGAGGCAGGTTCACGGATGTCGGTGGGCAAACCCGTGGCTTCACCTCCTGCCTCACGCACCGCCGCAACGGTTGCTTCCACAGAATCGTCCGCGATGTCCGCCGCGACGATCCGTGCGCCGTGGCCGGCCAGCGCCAGACAAATGGCACGACCGAGCCCGCCTCCCACTCCGGAGACCACCGCGATTTTTCCCTCGAGCAGCGGAGCTGACACTTCTTCCTCCTTTCTCCTCCCATTCGGAACAAGCGAGCGCGAAGGCGCGGGTACCGCGCCGGAATCAGATTGTCGCCGTCGATCAGGTGAACGGCGTGGTGTGAGCCTGGAGGTGATGGGTCATGTCGCCGAATAGGAGGGCCTTAATGAACCGCTTCTTCCAGCGCCAAACGCCATCCACCCGCTCGAAGTGGTCCATATTGCGTCCCGTGTTGATCGGCTGAAGGGGAAGACCCTCAGTCGCCTGGAACATGACGTAATGGCTCTGGCACGTAGCCGTTCCGGCCTCCTCGTCAAGATCGATGATCAGGTTGGAGGACATGTGGTGGGTGCGGGCACCGCCAACCTGGTAGACGCGTGTTGCCCGGCGGAATTGGTCGGCGACCTCTGTGGCTCCCTTCACCACGCCATCGGGCATCCCCTCTACCTCGACAACGCCGTCGAAGAACAGCTCGCCTACACCGTCGAAGTCACCGTTGTCGTTCCTCTGATCGCAAAGGAAGATCAGCCGTGCGATCTCCTGGTACGAATCGCTCATAGGTATTCTCCTCTCGCGAACTGCCGACCGGTGCTCCTCGGGTCACTGAAGGGCTGGGTCGTCCTTCCGTCCCATGCCATTTATCCGCACCGGCATCATGGCCGGACCGCGGACGGTGGGGCTGTCCTTACGCCATCTCATAGCGGCCACGTCAACCTCCAGTTCGGGGTGACGCTCCAAGACCTTGGTCAGGACGAGCTGCGCCTCTAGCCGGGCCAGGCCAGCGCCCAGGCACGCGTGCCCACCGCCACCGAAGCTGAGCGGATGTATATCGGTCCGCCCCAGGTCGAACTGATTGGGCTCCGCATATTGCCGCGGATCTCGATTGGCGGCCGCCAGTGCGAAGAGCACATCTGCGTCACGCGGTATCTGCGCACCACCGACCATGATCTCTTCGGTCGTTCTACGGCTGGTAGTCAACGCAGGCGTTTCGTAGCGCAGCACCTCCTCGACGGCGTTTGCAACGAGTCGAGGATCGCTCTGCAAGCGCTGGACCACCGCCGGCCGCGAGAACACGACCGCCATCGCGTTGCCGATAAGGCTCATGGTCGTCTCAATGCCCGCAGTAATCAAAAGCAAGCCGTTCGCAACAAGCTCTGCGTCAGTAAGTCGGTCCCCCCGTTCGCCCGTGCGGAACATCGCGGAGAACAGGTCCGATCCGGGTGCGCCCCGTCGGCGATTCACCAATCCTGAGAGATACTCAATTAGCGATTGCATCAATGCGATCGGGTTCGCGATCGTGGTGAACTTTCGTGTGATTGCGTGATCCCACTCCTGCTGATCGACGCCGAAGAGCAGACGCATCACCTGTAGGGTGACCGTGGAAGCGACCGTGCTCACGAAGTCTGCGCTACCTTCACGGTTAGCAGCGGCATCCATCGCGTCGAGCGCCGTGTCGATGATGGCAAGAATGTCCTGGCGCATAGCTTGGACTGCCGTCGGGCCGAATGCGGAGCTAACCAGGCGTCTAGTGCGGGCATGCTCTGCACCATCGAGAGCCATCAACCATGCCGTCATGGCGTCGTAAACCGGGCCTTCAGACAATCCGAACGAACTGGCGACGCCCGTGCCCGCCACCAGTCTCTTGTCCCGCAACAGAGACTGTATATCCCGGTACCGGGTGACGTACCAGATGCCGTCGTCACCGTAATGGAGAGGACCTGCCTCCCGAAGTTGGGCGTAAGCCGGATAAGGATCATCGAGCACCGCTATCTGGAACAGGTTCACGGCACTTCTCGCCCGGTGATCACCGCTACTTTCACTGGTGGTGGGAGGTGCCGCCACCGACGCGAGACGACGACACCGACTTCGCCACCACCATCATGGTGCACCGTCGCATCATTATCCACCGCTTAAGAATCTGCAAGGCAGAGTCGCCTGC
The DNA here is from genome assembly GCA_963851245.1 of uncultured Acidimicrobiaceae bacterium. Taxonomy (GTDB): domain Bacteria; phylum Actinomycetota; class Acidimicrobiia; order Acidimicrobiales; family Palsa-688; genus CAWKOH01. The sequence continues at coordinate 335,640 of CAWKOH010000005.1, forward strand.
GAACGGGTTGGGTCTAATCACCGCCGGCGATCACGCTCTGCACCGAGGCGAACATGGTGGGGTGAGCCCGGCGGATCAGCCGGCCGCGGGTTGGAGAGCGGCCGCGATAACGCCGAGGGCGCTGCCCGGATGTTGGATGAGGCGTTGTCATGTGCGCCGGATCCGGTTCAGGTTGGGACCAGCAGGGGGAACAGTCAAGCCGCCCTCTAGAAGAGTTCGAAGCGAATGGGGAGGTGTTTGGGACCTCCGACGAACAGCGTCTGCATGTACATGGGCGGTCCGGCTAGCTCGATCGACTTGAGCCGGGGGATCAGTTCTTCGAATAGCGCCTTGCCTTCCAGCCGGGCCAATTGGGCGCCGAGACAAAAGTGCCCGCCGAAGCCAAACGCCAGGTGCCGATTCGGATCGCGCCCGACGTCGAACGTCTCGGGCTGGTCGAACACCTCCTCGTCGCGGTTGGCGGCCGGGAAGGAGAGCAGCACCGAGTCCCCCTCAGGGATCCGCACCCCTCTGACCTCGTGATCGACCGCTGCAGTTCTCATGAATTGCTTGACCGGCGAGACCCATCGGATCATCTCCTCTACCGCGGATGGTACTAGCGCAGGGTCCGATCTGAGCCGTTCGAGTTGGTCAGGAAACTCGATTAGCGCGTGCAGCCCTCCCGCTATGGTTGCGCTCGTCGTGTCGTGGCCGGCGGTGGCGACAATCACGTAGTAGCCGATGGCTTCGAGGTCTCCCATGAGTGCGCCGTCGATCTGGGCGTTGGCAATGGCTGAAGCCAGATCTCCTGTCGGATCCGACCTTCGGCCGGTAGTGACGCCCTGGAAGTAGTTGAAGAAATCCAGGAGGATGGCCGCCACGTCGGACTGCTCCCGGCCCAGTTCCGGGTCGCTGGTCCCGAACATCTCTTGGGTCAGCTTGAGCATGCGGGGATAATCGTTCTCGGGGAGCCCGAGGACGGACATGATCACGTAGAGCGGGAAGTGCAGGGCCACATCGGTGACGAAGTCACACTCGTTGCCGAGCTGGGCCATCCGGTCGACCCAGCGGCGGGCGAGCTCCCGGACGCGGGGCTCGAGCTCTCGCAGCTTCCCCGGTCGGAACCAGCCCGATCCGATCTGCCGGTACTGGGTGTGGTCAGGGGGATCCATCTGCACCAGGGTCCGGATAGGGATGTCCTCACGGCCCGCGTCCTGAGACGCGGGGCCCAGCGCGGGCCTGGGCGCGGCCAGCCAACCGACGTTGTCGCGCTCGATGTTGAGCAGGTCCTCATGTTTGGTTATGGCCCAGAAAGGGTTGAACCCGTCGGCCTCCACGCGGTGCACGGGATCTTCCTGGCGGACGATAGCGCAAGCCTCGTAGAACCGGTCCTCGTCGGCGTAGGCGGACGGGTCACAGAAGACCATTCCCGCCGTTCTGACATCCATGTCAACATATTCGCGCACCTACAAGACACGGGGAACACCGGTGCTCGGACCCACGAGATCCGTCTGCCGGTCCTGGCCCGGCTCTCACCGTCGACGTCCCGGGAGGAGCCGCTGGGCCTGCAGTTCGGCGAACCACTGCCGGAACATGTCCTCGGTATCGATACATTCGCCGAACCCAGCTTGACGGAGCTTGATGGTGCTCAGAAGCGCCGCCGCAGGGCGATCGCCTCGCCCACCGAAGAGTATGTCGGCGTATGCCCACGAACCACCAACGAAGGCGGCCATGTCCGCCGGTGCTTCGAGCCCATAACGATTTACCACGGCGGCCCACTCCCCGGCTCGCCCGGGCATCACGTCACTGAGCCGAGCCGGTCGCGGCTCGCCCACCTCCATTCCGAGCACTTCAGCTATCGCTGGCCACACGTCCTGCCAGCAGAAGACATCGCCGTTGGTGACGTTGAACGTCTCGTTGCGAGCCTCGGGGCTCGCCGCCGCCCAGGCGAGGGTCTTGGCCAACAAGCGGGCGTCTACCGCTTCTAGGGCTGACGGCTCCCCGCCTGGAAAGGAAAGCGGTCGTCCCCGCTCCCGTTCGATCGACGCGTAAACACCGATCGCCGGCAGGAGGTTCATAGGGCTCCCGATCGAATCTCCGTAAACAACTTGTGGGCGCAGGATCGTCCAGGACCAATCCCCCGATTTCGCCATCCGCCGCAAAGCATCCTCTTGGAGGAAGTAGAAGTTATCGTGCTCATCTCGCCGACCTCTCTCTTTCGCGGGAATAGGCGTACGCCCCAGGTGGAATCCATACGCCTTCGCCCCCTGAAGCAGGCTCACGTGCCGCAGGCTGGAACGGTGCGCCGCAATCAGTGGCTCCAGACTGTTCTCGAGGAGACGCAGGTTGTATTGCATCAAGTCATGGTCCCGCCACCCTGTGGTGAGGTCGTTGGCTTCCTGCAAAGCGGCATAGATGATGTGCGTAGTACCGGAAAACGCTTCGGAACCCAAAATCTCCGCACATTCCTGCCGGTCCGACAGGTCGATGGGGACGTGAAGGAGGCCGGTGACGCGAGGAGGCCGGCGCGATACCCCCACCACGGAGGTGTTGTCGAGGGTGACGAAGTGCCTCGCCGCCGAGCCGCCCACCACTCCGGTAGCACCGAATACGACGACCTTCATCGTCTGAGCATTTTCAGGATGCGATCGGTTAAGGCAGCAACGAACTGCGCCAGTCGAAGGTCCTCGGCCCTGCCGCCCTGCGCCACCGGGTCGCTCAACGGCCGGATCACTTTCAGGTACTCGACGAAAAAGTCTCAGCCGGCCAGGTATCGGTCCAGTTCTTCGTGCATGTTGCTGATCGCCCGTTCCCATTCGGTGGCGAGGCGATGCTGCTGGTAGCTGCGCGAGTGAAGTCCCCGTTGCTGGCGGGCCAGGTTGCTGAAGTCCTGGCGGGGGATGCGCCCCCAGTTCTCGGTGTCGGTCGGCTCGAACCGGCCGGACAACCGGGCCTTCGGGACTTTCTGGTCAGCCGCCGGCATGGTGAGGGACCACACCTCGAAGCGGCACATCTCCGGGTCGTCGTTGTAGGGCCGAAACCGGTACGACAAGGAGTTGCTGTACATGGGCAGATAGAAGAAGTTGGGGAACAGGAAGATCTCACCCCCCCACAGCTGCATGCTCTCCGGGGTCGCCCGCAGCGGGACGCCGGCGCCGGCGGCATACTCGATCAGAGCGGTGATGGCCGCCGTCGCGTAGTCACCGTCAGGCCCGACCTTGGCCCGGACGCCCTCGAATACGTCGATGTCGCGCCGCAGCACCATGGCGTCCTGGCCTTCCCACAGGAGCCGCATCGATTCGAGGAAGGCGTCCTGCCCCCGACCCCGGCTCACGGCTACGGCGCCTGGTTCCTTCCGGCCCTGGAAGCGGGAATGGCCGTTCTCGAAGCCGGTGACCTCGGCCGTATCCGGCCGGTAGCTCTCCCCGGCGCCCATGGTGAGCTGGGGATGGGTCGCCATCACGTGCCAGCCCTCGTGGAACGCCTCCTGGGCCAGCTTCCAGTTGGCCGGGATGATGACCTCCTTCCACCAGTACACCCGGAGATCGTCGACTCCGAAGTCCTCGAGGAACTTGGCCGCGGGGGATAGGGCCTCCCGGAGGGGGCGGGCGCTCGGGTCCATGTTGATCCAGGCGCAGGCCCCCCACAGCTCCACCCGGCACTCCTGGAGCTTGATGTCGTCGGGCTGCAGGCATTCCTCGGCAAAGCCCTCCCGGCCGTAGAGGAACGAGGGAGATCCGTCGGAGTTCCACCGCCAGCCGTGGAACGGGCAGGCGATCTGCCCGCCGGGTAGCCGGCCCGAGCCCTTGCAAAGTTGGGTGGCCCGGTGGCGGCAGGCGTTGTAGAAGGCCTTGACCGACATGTCGGCCTGGCGTATGACGAGGATCGACTCGTCGCAAATCTCATACTCGACGAAGTCGCCCGGGTCGGGGATCTCCTCCAGCCGGCACGCCATCTGCCACACGCGAGGCCACAGCCGCTCCTTCTCGAGCTCGAAGAAGCCGCGGTCGAAATACCGCTCCCTGGGTACGTGCAGGCGGCTGCTCATGGCGAACGGCACCTGGGTCGTACCGCTCGGGCGTTTTTCGGTCATCGTCATGACGATCCCTCCTCGTGCCATCTTTGTCGGCGCCGGCAGCGAGCGTCAGTGCACGATCGGCCAACAACTTGACGCTTCCGGCCATCCGCCGTCCTCCGCCCGGCGCGGGCCGGGGGATCTGGCAGGATGTCTTCGGCCCGCCACCGCGGCCCGAAAGATCGGGGGAGTACGTGGTCTCGGAAGATGAGTCGTTTGATTTCGTCATCGTCGGCAGCGGGGGAGGGGGCCTCGTCGCCGCGCTGGTGGCGGCCGAAATGGGGCTGAAGCCGGTCATCATCGAGAAGCAGTCAGTCGTCGGCGGCTCGACGGCCATGTCCGGCGGGATCCTCTGGATCCCGAACAATCCGCTGATGCAGGCGGAAGGAATCTCCGACTCGTTCGAGGACGGCCTGAGGTACTTCGACTCGGTGGTGGGCCCACCGGACGCCGGCTCGTCGCTCGAACGCCGGCAGTCGTTTCTTCGGGAAGGGCCCGAGATGCTGACCTTCATTCAGCGCAAGGGCGTCCAGCTCGTCAGATGCGAGGGCTACAGCGACTACTACGACGACCGCCCGGGTGGCAACGCCAGAGGCCGGTCGGTCGAAGGCGTTCCGTGGGACGGTCACCAGCTCGGGGCCTGGTACGACAAGATCAATCCGGGCATGGGTAGGGGGCTCGGGATGGCCGTTCTGACCAACGAGGTGCGCCACCTGCCGGTGTGGAACCGCTCCGTGATCTCGTTCCGGACGACCATGCGGGTGGCGGCCCGGACCGTGTCGTCCCGGCGCCGGGGCCAGGACCTCTTCACCAACGGCATGTCGCTCATGGGGCAGTTGACGCGACTCGTGGTCGACGCCCGTATACCCCTATGGCTGGACACCGCCGTGGAGGAACTGGTGGTCGAGGACGGCCGGGTGGTCGGGGTGCGGTGCCAACGCAACGGCGTCTCCGTGGCGGTTCGCGGGGCGAGGGGGGTGCTGCTCTCAGCGGGCGGTTTCGAGCGCAATGGCGAGATGCGCATGAAGTACAGCGCCGCCACGCAACCCAGCGACGGCACGTGGACGATGGCCAACATGGGCAACACCGGCGAGGTGCTGGCGGCCGCTATCGCTCTGGGTGCCAAGGTGGACTACATGGACGAGGCCGTGTGGCTCCCGACGCCCCGCTGGGAGCTGGGGTCCGGCCTGGGCGTGGCCCGGCAGTACGCCCGCAGCATCTTCGTCAACAAGCAGGGCCGGCGGTTCTGCAACGAGTCGAACTCGTACGTCGAGGTGACCCGGGCCATGTACGCCAACGACGCCGTGCCGTCCTGGTTGATATTCGACGACAAGTTTCGCCGCCGCCGGGTCTGGGCCCGGGGTATGCCGGAGCTGCGGAACTTGAAGTCGGTGCTACCCGGTCGTATGCCCGAGGAGTTCGTCCGCAACGGCTGGATCAAGAAGGCCGACACCATCGGGGACCTCGCCGCCCAACTCGGCATTGACCCCGTCAAGCTGGGGGCCACCGTGCGGGAGTTCAACCAGCATGCGGTCACGGGTCAGGATCCCGAGTTCCACCGCGGCGAGTCGCAGTACAACCGGGCGCTCGGCGACCCGGGCGACAAGGCGAACCCGGCCGTGGGCCCGATCAACGCGCCGCCTTACTACGCTACCGAGATCTACGCCGGCGACGTCGGTACCGCCGGAGGGGTGGTCACCGACGAGCACGCCCGGGTTATCGACGAAGCCGACCAGCCCATCCCGGGGCTGTACGCCACCGGCAATATGACCGCGACCGTCATGGGCCGCTACTACCTCGGTGCCGGCGCCAGCATCGCCAACACGGCCGTGTTCGGCTACATCGCGGCCCGCCACGTCGGCGATCAGGCCCAAGCCGGAGGCGGTCAGGAGGGCTGAGCCACAGCCCGGGGTGTCAGCGGCGGCCGCCATGAACCGGCGTCGTCAGTGCCCTGGCGAAACCGATCACATAACCAGGGTGCGGTCGGCCCCCCTCGACCGACCCACGTGGGACCAGCTCCGGATCACCTCTCCGGCCTCCTCGCTGCTGGTCGGTGAGAAGGACGCCGGGGCCGGCTGAGGCGTCCTCACCCGCCGGCGGTACTCGCTGGGCGATTCCCCCGCGTACCGGCGGAACGACCGGGTGAACGCACTGGCGCTGTCGAATCCAACGGCGAGGGAGATGTCGAGCAGGCTCAGATCGCTCTCGGCCAGAAGGGCCATCGCCTTCAGCAGCCGGCTCTCCTGCAGATACTGGCGCCACGACATGCCGGTGTCGGCGACGAAGGCCCGCCGCAGAGACCGCTCCGATGCGCCGACCTCCCGGCACAGCTCGCTCATCGTGGCCTGGGCCAGATGGTCGCCGGCGTAGTCCATGGCCGCGGCGACGAGCGGGTCGGTGGCCGTCGGCAGGCACAGCGGCGTCTCATGGTCGAGCCACTCGGCTACCAGGTACGCCAGAGCGGCGAAAAAGGCGTCGGCCATGGCGTCGGACCGCGGCCGGCTGACGGGCCAGCGCCGGGCGTAGAGGATCATCTCCCGTATAACCGGCGCTGCGGCCAGGATCCGGACCCGGTCTCCGGCCGGCAGGTCCATGGCCGGATCGAAAAAGACGGACACCGTCTTCACCCGGGTCAGGGTGCTGCAGTGCTCAACCCCGGCCGGGATCCACACGGCCTGCTGAGGGGGCAGCAAAAAGCGGGCCGTCTCGGTCTGCACCTCGGCGATGCCCTCGAAGGCGTACTCGACCTGGTGAAACTCGTGGGAGTGCCAGCCGGTGACCACCTCGTCGCCCAGCTCGACGGAGTAGGTGCCGGCTCGCACCGGCGTGCCTCCCGACCCAGGGTTGGCCGCTCCGGTCAAGGACTTGGCCGATCGCGCAGTGACCGCCATGCCAGGACGGTACATCATCGGCTCATGTCCGCGGAGCTCATCATCGATGCCGACAGCCACATCACGGAGCCGCCCGATGTATGGACCTCCCGCGTGCCGTCCCGGTACCGCGAGGAGGTCCCCCATGTCGTCCGCCGGGGGACGGCCGACACCTGGGTTCTCGGCGAGGACAGCCTGACCCCGGTCGGGGTCACCGCTCCGGCCGGCTGGCCGACCTTCCCGCCGGAGTATCCCCCGACCTACGCGGACTGTCATCCCGGCGCATATGACGCCAAAGCCCGGCTCGACTACATGGACGAGGCTGGCATATGGGCGCAGGTTCTCTACCCCAATGTGGGCGGCTTCGGCAGCCAGAACTTCCTCAAGCTGAAGGACGAGGAGCTGAAGCTGCTGTGCGTCACCGCTTACAACGACTTCCTCCTGGAATGGGCGGCGGCCGATCTCGAGCGGCTCCTGGCCGTGGTGGCCACCCCGTACTGGGACGTGGAAGCCACGGTCAAGGAGATCGAGCGCTGCGCCGGCCTGGGCGCCCGCGGCATCCTCTTCACCGGCGAGCCCCAGCGCTACGGCCTTCCGATCATCGGGGCCCAGCACTGGGACCCGCTGTGGGAGATCGCCCGGGACACCGGACTGCCTATCCATTTTCACATCGGCAACGCCGGCTCGACGTTGGAGGACGCCTCCCCCGAGCGGTACGCCCAGCACGGGATACCCGCCGCTCAGGCCTACACGGCAGTGTCCCTGTTCTTGAAAAACGCTGTGCAGTGCTCGGACCTGATCACCTCGGGAGTCCTCAACCGATACCCGGAGCTGAAGTTCGTGTCGGTGGAGAGCGGGATCGGATGGTTGCCCTTCATGCTTGAGGCCACCGACTACAGCTGGCTCGGCGCCTTCCGGCCCGGGCGGCAACGGACGGCCGACGACGTCCTGCCGTCGGAGCTGTTCCGCCAGAGCGTGTTCGTCACCTACTGGTTCGAGTCGGTGGCGCCCAAGCACTTCCTGGACGTGGTACCGATCGACAACGTGCTCTTCGAGACCGACTTCCCGCACACCACCTGCCTGTTCGGCAACATCCAGGAGACCATCCAATCGGGCCTCGGTCACGTCGGCGACGACGCGCGCCGGAAGATCCTCTGGGAGAACGCCGCCCGCCTGTATAACATCGTCGACCCGCCCGAAGCCTGGCGGATCCTTTCGAGGGGAGCAAAGTGATGGAAATGGACGGCCTGATCCTGGTCAGCGTGGACGACCACGTGGTCGAGCCCCCGGACATGTTCGAGGGTCGGTTGCCGGCCAAGTTCGCGGCCGAGGCGCCCCGGGTGGTCAGCGACGAGGTGAGCGACAAGTGGGTGTTCGGGAAAGGTGAGGCCCGCAACGCCGGGCTGAACGCCGTCGCCGGCCGCCCCCCTGAGGAGTACGGACTCGAGCCGGCCACATTCGATGAGATCCGGGTCGGCTGCTTCGACGTCGACGAGCGGGTCAAGGACATGGACGCCAACGGGGTCCTCGGCTCCCTCAACTTCCCGTCCATGGCCCGCTTCTGCGGCCAGTTCTTTGCCAGTCGGGCCGGTCAGGACGCCGACCTCGCCCTGGCAGTGCTCCAGGCGTACAACGACTGGCACCTGGAAGGGTGGTGCGGGGCCCATCCGGGCCGTTTCATCCCGTGCACCATCCCGCCGGTATGGGATCCGAGCCTTATGGCCGCCGAGATCGAGCGCACGGCCGCCAAGGGTTCCCACTGCGTGAGCTTCTCCATGAACCCCCACGCCCTGGGTTTCCCGTCGCTGCACACCGACCACTGGGACCCGTTCTGGGCCGCCTGCCAGGACACAGATACGGTCGTCACCATGCACATCGGCTCAGGAATGGCCGGCGAAGTGACGACCTCGCCCGACGCTCCCATGAACGTGCGTATCACCTGCTCGGGGATCAACATCTACCCGACGGCCGCCGACCTCGTCTGGTCCCCGGTGTTCCAGAAGTTCCCGCGCCTCCGCATCGCCCTGGCCGAAGGCGGCATCGGCTGGATCCCCTACTTCCTGGAGCGGGTCGATTACACCTATGAGCACCACAAGGCCTGGACCCGCCCCAACCTGGGCGGCCGCCTGCCCTCCGAGATCTTCCGCGAGCACATCATCACCTGCTTCATCGCCGACGACTTCGGGGTGCGCAACCTGGGTGACATGAACGTCGACATGGTGTGCTGGGAGTGCGACTACCCCCACTCCGACAGCACCTGGCCCAAGTCCCCCGAGCTGGTTTGGGACGCGGTAGACGGCCTCGACAAGGAAGTGATCGACCAGATCACCCACGAGAACGCCATACGGTTGTTCTCATACGACCCCTTCTCTGTGATGCCCCGAGAGGAGTGCACGGTGGGCGCGCTGCGGCGCAAAGCCGAGGGGCACGACGTCTCGCTCGTGGCACGGGGCGTGAAGGAGCACCGCATAATGACTCTCGGCGAGTTCGCAGCCCAGGCGGCCCCGGCGGCCCGGGTCTGATGCCCGGCCCGCTGGCCGGGATCCGTGTCGTCGAGGTGGCCACCCACGTGTTCGTGCCCATGTCGGGCGCGGTGCTCACCGAGTGGGGGGCCGAGGTGATCAAGGTCGAGCCCCCTGACGGCGGCGACCCCTACCGGGGCCTGGTTACGGCCGGCCTGCACAAGCTGTACCACGGGGTCGACGTCCACTTCCAGGCCACCAACCGGGGCAAGCGCTCGGTTGCCATCGACCTCAAGCACGAGGAAGGGCGGAAGCTGCTGTCGCGCCTTATCGGCGAGTGCGACGTGTTCGTGACCAACCTGCGCGGCGATGCCCGCCGGCGGTTGCGGATCGACGTGGATGACGTCCGCGCCGACAATCCGCGGGCCATCTATGTCCGGGGCAGCGCGTTCGGGCCGGAGGGCCCCGAAGCGGGGCGGGGGGGCTACGACTCCGGCGCCTACTGGGCCCGGACCGGCATGCAGCAGATCTTCACCGCACCGGACGCGGAGTGGCCGGCCACGCCCAGACCGGCGTTCGGCGACGTCGTCGGGGGACTGACCATCGCCGGCGCCATCAGCACCGCCCTGTACCAGCGTTCGGTCACTGGGGAGCCGCCGGTGGTGGATGTGTCCCTGCTGGCGGCCGGCATGTGGCAGGTCCAGATGGACATCCTTAGTGCGTCCATATCCGAAGACCAGGCGCCACGCATCCCTCCCTCGCGCTACCAGTTTCCCAATCCGCTGATGATGGCCTATCGAACCTCGGACGGGCGCATCATGAACCTTCAGTTGCTGTCCCCCGACCGGTTCTGGCCCGAGTTGTGCGCCGTCCTCGGGGAGCCAGAGATGGCCACCGACGAGCGCTTCACCGACATGGGCGCCCGCCGACAGAACAGCCGGGCGTGCATCGAATGGCTCGAGTCCATCTTCGAACGGCGCTCGTTGGAGGAGTGGAAGAAGATTCTCACTGGCTTCGCCGGCGAGTGGGTCCCGACCGTGCACCCATCCGAGCTGGTGCACGACCCGCAGGTCGAGGCGAACGGGTATATCGAGCACATCGAGATGGACGGCGTCCGCGTCCCGGTCGTCGCCCCCCCGGTGCAGTTCGGCGGTCCCCGGAACCAGCCGCGCCGGGCGCCGGAGCTGGGTGAGGACACGGAGGCCGTCCTGCTAGAGCTCGGTTTGGGATGGAAGGACATCGGACAGCTGAAGGACGCCAAGGCGATCCTCTGAATTCCAGACCGTTAAGGGGGACAGCATATGAAGCTCATCGGCCGGACGCTCCTCGGTGACACCTCGTGCCACGGCGAGATCGAGGATGGTCGCTTCCACGTCGTCTCCGGAGACATCTTCGGCGGACCCCGGCGGGCCGGGCCGGCGCTGGCTCTCTCCGACATGAAGCTGGGGACACCGATCGAGAGCTGCCGGTTCATCAACGTCATGGGCGGCTTCCGCATGGCCGACCGCCCCGGCTTCGAGGATCTCCCCCCAATGTGGCTCCCCAAGGCCACCAACTTCCCGAAGGCCGAGGGGGACGAGATCGAGATCCCAGCCGTCCTGACCGGGCCGGTGCAGATCGAATCGGAGCTAGCCGTGGTGGTGGGGCGGACCCTGAGGAAGGCCTCAGATGACGAGGCGCGGGAGTCGGTCTTCGGCTGGACCGTCTTCAACGACGTCACCGCCCCCGAGTACGGCAACATGGGCTTCTGGGCGGTGGGCAAGTCGATCGACGGGTTCGCGGCGTGGGGGCCCTGGATCCGGACCGACCTGACCGAGGAGCGGGTGATGGACGGCCTGGCCATCACCGCCCGGGTGAACGGTGAGGAGGCCCAGGCCGGGAACACCAAGACATTCAAGTTCCGCCCCAGCGAGGTCCTGTCCCACGTCAGCCACCGGATAACCCTCTTCCCTGGCGACGTGGTCGCCCTCGGCACGCCTTACCCGGCGCCCGAAGCGGCGGCCGGAGACCACGTGGCGTGCCAGGTCGAGGAGGTCGGGATCTTGAACAACTACTTCGTGTCGGAGAAGGACGCCCGATGAACGACGACGCCGTTCAGGAGTTGCTGGATAAGGAAGCGATCCGACAGGCCGTGCTCAGATACTGCCGGGGCGTGGACCGAGCCGACGAGGAGTTGCTCGCTTCGGCGTACCACGGCGACGCCGTGGACCATCACGGGGCTACGCCGTTCGAAGGGGCAGCCATCGCCCCCGGCATCCTCGAACTGGTCGGAAAGTCCAATGTCAGCCTGCACCAGATCACCAACCAGTTCATCCAGCTCCAGGGCCCCAAGGCGGCGGCCGCCGAGACCTATTTCACGGCGTGGCAGGGCATGGAGTACGAGGGAGCCGAGCGCATGCTGCTCGCCATCGGCCGTTACGTCGACCGGTTCGAGAAGCGAGCCGGCGAGTGGAGGATCGCCGACCGGCTGGTGATCGTCGAGTACACGCAGCTCCTGCCGTCCGAGGGCGTCTTCCCGGCCTCGCAGCCCGGTCTCGGGCGGCGGGCCCGGGATGATCCCTCATACGGGGTGCTAGGGCTCTGACTGGTTCCGATCCGGAGTCCGCATCTCCTCAGCGGGCCAGCGACTGCCGGACGGAGTCGGCGATCCGGTCCACCGACGGTAGGGACGCCAGTTCCAATGTGCGGGCGAACGGCACCGGGGTGAAGGAAGCGGCCACCCGCTCGATCGGTGCTTGGAGGTCGTCGTGAAGCTCGCGCTGAACGGCCGCGATGATCTCCGCGCCGGGTCCGCAGAACGTGGCGGAGACATGGGACACGACGAGGCGGCCGGTGCGGGCCACCGATTCGAGGACGGTCGGGAGGTCCAGAGGAACCAGTGACCGCAGATCGATGACTTCGACCTCGATGTGATCGGAGGCCAGCTGCTCGGCCGCGGCCAGGGCCAGGGCAACGGCCGGCCCGTAGGCGACGACGGTCGCGTCCCGAACCGGCTCGCTTCACTGCCGCCCGGCCCAACGGGACCGTCCAGTCCCCCGTGGGCACCGGTGCTTTGGAGCCGTTCATGCACAGTGTCCGGGCCTCGATGAAGACACACGGATCGTCGTCGGCGATGCATGCGTTGAGCAGGCCGGCCGCGTCAGCCGGATCGCTCGGGAACGCCACCTTCAGGCCCGGAACATGCATCAGCCAGGCCTCGAGCGACTGCGAATGCTGGGCTCCCGAGGCGGCGCCGAGGGCGACTCGCATCGTCAGGGGGGCCGAGCGGCGCCCGCCGGACATGTAGCGGACCTTGGCCACGTGATTGGCGAGCTGGTCGAGACAGACGCCGAGGAAGTCTAAGAACATGATCTCGGGGATGGCCCGGAACCCGGCCATCGACAGCCCGAGGGCGCAGCCGACGATCGCCGACTCGGCAATCGGGGTCGAGCGGACCCGTTCGGACCCGTACTTGGTGGACAGGCCGGCGGTTATCCGGAAGATGCCCCCGGCGGGGTCGGAGATGTCTTCCCCCAGAAGCACGATGGACTGGTCGCGGGCCATGGCTCGGTCAAGGGTGTGGGTGATGGCCTGGGCCAGGCCCATGGGCTCCGTCTCGCCGGATGGCGCCGGCTCGGGGCTGGCGGACGGCCCGGTGGAGAGGGATGAGTCGGCTCGGGAGCCGGCGTAGACGTCCGTGTACAGCTCGATGGCCGGGTCGGGGGCGGGACTGTCGACCGCGAACGAGATGGCCTCTTCCACCTCTTTCTGGACCGCGGCCTCCAGCTGTTCGAGGTCCGGTCCGGCGGCCACGCCGGCGGCGACGATCCGGTTCCGGAAGGTGGTAACCGGATCGCGGCCGCGTGCCTCCGCCAGCCGGTCCTTGTCCACATAGACCATGGGGTCCCCGAAATAGTGGCCCTGTAGCCGGAAGGCGACGGCCTCTACCAGTGTCGGGCCCTGCCCTTCCCTGGCGCGGCTCGCCGCTTCCGACACGGCCCCGTACACCGCGATCGGATCGGTGCCGTCGACAGTGACGCCCGGCATCCCGTAACCGCCCGCACGATCTGCGAAGTGCTCGGTCCGGGTGTATTCCACGACCGGGGTGCACTCTGCATAACCGTTGTTCTGACAGAAGAACACGACCGGAAGGTCCCAGGCGGCCGCCATGTTCATGGCCTCGTGGACGAAGCCGATGCTGGTGGCGCCATCACCGAAACTGACGAGCGCAATCGAGCCGTCACCTCGCAGCTTGGCGGCCAGGGCGAAACCGTTGGCGATCGGAGGCCCCTCGCCCACGATGCCCGTCGCCCACGCCAGACCGATCTCGGGGGCGCACACGCCCATGGCGCCGGCCTTGCCCTTCGACAGGCCCGTCGCCTTGCCCATCAGCTCGGCGAAGTAGGGGCCGAGCGGGACCCCCATGGCGACGGAGTCTCCGCAGCCCCGGTATGTAGTGATGAGCTGGTCGCCGGACCGGAGAGCGAGGGCGGCTCCCGCCGACATGGCCTCCTGGCCTTCCACCGGCCAGTAGGCGAAGCCGAACTCTCCGCCGGCCATCCCCATGCGGATCCGTTCGTCGCTCCTCCGGATGAGGGCCATCCGCCGGTAGATCTCGAGTACCTGGTCCGTGTCGACGCCCTCCAGATGGGCGCCCGACTCTGTGTCAGTAGACATGTTCGCTTGCTCCTATAGCCATCTTGCGCGTGGGTTCAGGTCACTTCAGCAATCACAGTGCCGACGTCGTATCTGGCGCCTGCCTCTCCAATAATGCGAATGGTGCCGGCGACGGGGGAAGGGATTTCGTTGTCTGCCTTGTCAGTCTCGAGCACGTATAGCACGTCGCCAACCTCCACCCGCTGGCCGTCTTCCACCAGCCACTCGGAGATGGTGGCCGATTCGACCGACATGCCGAGCTTCGGAATCTTCAGACGGGAGGTCATCGGGTCATCTCATCTTTAGTCATAGCTTGGGTCGCCGTCGAAGCTACGGCCCGAGAAGCCGCTCGTCGAGTTCGAAGCTGCGGCTTGTCCTGCCGATCTACGAGACGGTCTTCCCGCGGACGAGCGACCCACACAGTGGATCGGCTCCCGGGATCAGGTCGAACGTTTTACCCAGGACTGAATTCGGCGGCGCTAGGTGAGCACCGAGTTGGGTTCACGGATGTCCGCGCCGATGTCGGTCGGTAGCGTGAGCCCGTGTCCCCTACCGTGGAGACGTCGTGACGACCGCGAGGGCCAATTTCGCCGATCTAGGGCCGCTGCTGGCTCCTAAGAGCATCGCCATCATCGGCGCGTCTTCCAATCCGTCCCGCCTCGGCGGCCGCCCCTTGCAAATCCTGCTCCAGCACGGCTATCCCGGTTCGATCTACCCGATTAACCCGCGGCACGACACGGTCGGAGGCTTGCCCGCCTATCCGACCATCAGCGCCGCACCGGGGCCGGTCGACGTGGCCGCGGTCATCGTGCCCGCCAGACTGGTGGTCGAGGTCCTCCGCCAGTGCGCCGTCGCGGGGGTCCGCTCGGCCGTGGTGTTCAGTTCGGGGTTTGCCGAGCAGGGGGAAGAAGGCCGCTTGGCCGAGGAGCAGATCGGGGAGATCGCCCGCAGATCCGGGATGCGGGTTCTGGGCCCTAACGCCGAGGGGTTTCTCAATCTGACAGACCGCATCCCTTTAACGTTCAGCCCGACCGTCGACTACGAACGTGGGCTGAGCAGTTTGGTGGCGGGCAACGTCGCTGTCGTGTCGCAGAGTGGGGGGCTCGGCTTCGCCCTGTTTAATGGCGGCCAGGCCGTCGGGCTCGGGGCTAGCCATGTGGTCAGCACCGGCAACGAAGCCGACCTCGGCGCCCTCGAGGTGGCCGCCTACCTGCTTGAGGATCCGGCCACCGATGTCGTAGCCCTTCTCGTCGAGGGGTTCCGCCGTGGGGAGGACCCGGGGCCGGTGGCAAAGCGGGCCCGGGAGCTTGGCAAGACGATCGTGGTCGCCAAGCTGGGTCGCTCCAGGGTCGGCGTCGAAGCCGCGGCAGCGCACACCGCCCATGACGCCGGTGACGATGAGGAGTACCGGAGGGCGTTCACCCAGCTAGGAGTGGTCCAGGTTTACGACCAAGAGGACCTCCTGGACGCCTGCCTGGCCCTGTCGCGGCCGCAGCGGCCGGCCGGGCGAAACGTCGGCATCGTGACCACGTCTGGGGGCGCCGGGGTATGGCTGGCGGACGCTTGCGACGTGGCGGGCCTGGAAGTGCCCGAACTGGACGCCGCCCTCCAGGCCGAGCTTCGCCTCTTGATGCCCAGCTACGGTTCGCCTCGCAATCCGGTGGATGTGACAGCCGAGATCGTCAACCGGGCTGGAGCCGTCAAGCCGCTTGAGCTCGTGCTTTCCTCACCGCAGATCGACATGGTGGTGTGGATTGCCTCGCTCGCCGGGCCCCTAATGCTCGAACGAGAGGAGAACGACATCCAGCGCGTGGTGGCATCGACCACCAAACCCATCCTCGTCTACTCCTACACGACACCCGGGCCGGCGAGCGTGGCCGCCTTGACCCGCCTCCGATTGCCATGGTACCCAAGCCCGGCGCGAGGAGCTCGGGCAGCTGCGGCGCTGGTCGAAGCCCGGCGCCCGCCATCCTCATAGTTGTGGTCCTACCTCTTTAAATCCGAGGTCGATCTCGGTCGCGGCGGACCAAAGTGGGGTGATCCGGCGGGTGAGAGCTCGTGCCCGTCCCTTGTTCGCGCTCAGCCAAAGCCCGACCAAGATCAGGATCGTTGACCTGGCGAACCGATGGGACCCCCGATATAAAGGGGACGAATTCGCCGCCGCACAGAGATCATCCGGGCCATCTTGTCCAGTCCCGGAGTGATGTTTCTCGACGAGCCCAGGGTGGGGCTGGACACCCGGATACGCCACGACGTACGTGGTCGTCGTCGGCTCGACCAAGAAGGTCGACTAACTGCGCCGGGCGGGACAGGCGACGATCGTGTTCAAAGACGGATGGCGCTGGGCGGCCGTCGAAGGCCCCGTTCGACTGCACGGGCCGGATCCGATCTACCTACGTTTAGGTAGACGCCCCAAGTGGAGTACGGCGTGACAAGCTCTTCGTCGTAGGACACGGCTCCGACCGAGTGACGACGGATTTGCAGAATCCTTACGAGACAGAACGCCCGCACTACCACGTAGGACAAGAGGGGGGAAATGGTCGACGTCTTAAGGGCGTTCGGCGTCGCTATGTTGCTGTGCTCGTGGCGCTAACGGTGGTGGCACTGGCGGTTGCGTTACCACTCGTTCTCATGTCCGGGAGTCATCGAAAGGCGGCTGGGGGAATCAAGCCGACTGAGGCGGTCATCTTGGTGGCCCACCAGCTGGCTGATGGCAGATTCGTGACCGTCGCTGGAGAGATCGACCCCTCTGCTGTGTTCCGCCCTTCGGCAGAGGTCATCCGTTCGGAATGGACCACGGTGGAGTCAGCCTATGGGCCGCTGGTCCGGATCGGGTCGCCGCTATTGGTGGGCCCTTCAACCGGGTCGCCAAGTACTTCTCGGCGCTTGCGGCGAAGAACTGGTCCAGCCTCACCCTCAGGCAGCAGTCCACATCGGTAACCGACGGGCTCGGCCATCTCGATCGAATCGGTGAGGTATCGCTGATCGGCTCATCCCCAGCCATGGCCACCTACGAGATCGGTCTCACCTACCAAAGAGGAGCGACGCAGGTTCAGATCGGAATCGACGGGGACGGACAGATCGCCAGTATCTCGATCCTTGCTGGCCCACCCACGTCGACAATCGGCCGCTGACCTATAAGTCTACGTTGGCGAACGTGGCGCGAGAACACCTCGCCCGACGAGGCAGGGTGCCCAAGCGCCGCCTGGTCAGTCTCCGAACCCGAACATCAGGTCCCGCAGAAGGTCCGGTAAGGGCCGAAGTCCTTTGGGGCCGGAGTGGCGTAACGCTGCAGGCCAGGTCGCTCCTCGTAGGGGGCAGTCACCGCGTCCAGGAGCTGATCGAGCGGATGCAGGTCGCCCTCGGTGGCGGCGGCGAGAGCCTCCTCGACGAGGTGGTTGCGGGGGACGTAGAGGGGGTTGACCCGGTCCATCAATCCGGCGTTCGGGCCCAACGCCCGCCAGCGCTTCGCCCAGGCATCGAACGCCGCGGAGTCGACGGACAGGCCGGGTGTGAGCCCGGCGGCGCCGCGGGCGGTCGCCCCGAGGGCACGGAAGAACGACGTGTGATCGACATCGCTCTCCCGGAGCAAAGTGAGCAGCCCTTCGACCAGCGGCACCGTCACCGCAACTTCGAGGCTGTCGGACAGCCCGAGCTTGGCTCGCATGCCGGCCGACCAGGCGGTGCTGTACTGCTGGCGGAACGCACCGAGTGAGTTCACCGCGATGGCGACCGCCTGCTCCTGATCGTCGTGCAAGAGGGGCAGGAGGGCCTCGGCGAGCCGGGCGAGGTTCCACTCGGCCACGACCGGCTGGTTGCCGTAGGCGTAGCGACCGCCCGTGTCTATCGAGCTGTAGACCGTGGCCGGGTCGAATGCCTCCATGAAAGCGCACGGCCCGTAGTCGATGGTCTCGCCGGAGATCGTCATGTTGTCGGTGTTCATGACCCCGTGGACGAACCCCACCAGCATCCACTGAGCTACCAGCGACGCCTGGGCGGCGATCACCGCCTCGAACAGAGCTAAATAGGGGTGCGCCGCCTCCGCGGCGGCAGGGTAGTGGCGGGAGATGGCGTGGTCGGCAAGGCGGCGAAGGAGGTTGACATTGCCCGTGGCCCGGGCGTACTCGAAGCTGCCCACCCGCAGATGGCTGCTCGCGACACGGGTCAGCACAGCTCCCGGTAACACCGTCTCGCGGCGCACGGGGCGCCCTGTCGCCACCACGGCCAGGGAGCGGGTCGTGGGAATGCCCAGCGCGTGCATTGCCTCGCTCACGACGTACTCGCGCAGCATCGGACCGACCGCGGCCAGGCCGTCGCCTCCTCGCGCGAACGGTGTGCGTCCCGAGCCCTTGAGGTGGACATCGCGAAGGCGGCCGTCGGCGTCGAGGACCTCTCCCAGCAGAAGGGCGCGCCCGTCGCCGAGACGCGGGGCGAACTGGCCGAACTGGTGTCCGGCGTAGGCCTGCGCCACCGGAGTGGCGCTGCTGGGTACTCGGTTACCGACCAGCAGGCGCAGGCCATCGAAGCCCCGCAGCCAGGCGGGGTCGAGGCCCAAGTCGGTCGCCAGCGGCTCGTTGAACACGAGCAGACGCGGGTCGGAAACCTCCTCTGCCTGCCAGGGCAGGGCCATCTCCGTTAGTTCGCGTGCGAAGTGGCCGCCGAGGATGACAGTCCGTGGGAATGCAACACTCACACCATCCAGAATACGCGGCGGCCCAGTGCGACCGGCGCAGCAAAACAGGGGTTTGGCACGGATTCTGGCGACTGCGGGTGGTAATCGGTTACGACCCCAGGACCGGTAACCCGCAGAAAGAGTCCCGAGCCATCTATGGCGCGCCCAAGAAGAGGGCGGATGAATCGATCAGCGAAGAAAGGTGGCGCTGCCACGGGCGAATAGGTGCCATCCCAGCCAGGCCCACGCTATTAGGAACAGGAGCCGAACTGATCGCCTGTGCAGCAAGCGGTCGGTCAACTGGCCCAGCGTGAGCGAGCCGCGACGCCAGGTCAGCGCCTGGAGGGTAACCAAGGCGACAGCGATCAGAGCATAGGCGGAGAAGGTCAAGTCGCGAGCGCTCACGTGGAGGCCCGTCGTAGTAGCAGGGCCCAGCCGAGCAGGAGCCAGAGCGCGAACACCGCCGCCCGTCCCGGGTGGGTATTCATTAGGGCGTCAGCCATCGAACTCAGCGTCGGGTGGTCTCGACGGGGAGAGGAGAGATAGGCCGCGACTTCGAAGCCTGTGAGCAAGGCGAAGAGCACAGCCCACAGGGCGGCTGGTCGTCTCGCTGCCTTTTGCTCAGCCGCTATCGAGGTTCTGGAATCTGACCGGGCCCAGGCCAGGATGGCCACGACCACCGCAGGTACAGCGACGGCGGCGCCGATGGGAATGGTAAAGGGGCGCAGGTCGGCGGAGAACCAGCAGTAGGCGCCTAGGGCAGCTGCGACCAACACAACGACCAGCCGGTTTCTAGGTAGAACTGCGACGCGTCCCCGGGGACAGCGCTGCGGCGCGAACGGGCCATCGCCCCCCGCTCGACCATCGTCGATTCCAGCGCTGCGAGTGTCTGGCCTACAGTGCGCGCCCTGGTCCGCAGGGTGTTGACTCTCGCTCGGGCGGTTCTCTGATCGCATCGCCAGCATCAAACTCCCGCTTGATCGCTCATTCTCGCTACGAACGGCGCGATCTCACGCAAAGTGGTGCGGCCAGAGGTGACGAGCTCCAGAGCCACCGAGGGAACGCAGGGTGACTGGTCCGCGGTAAGGGCCGTCGCCGTGACGTAAATAGGGTTGCCGGCGGCGCAGCCAGGGCGCGTCGCGGATTCGATCCGCGAGCAGACCGCGGTCGTTGCGCAACCCGGTGGCGATGGGTAGATGCATGGCTCCCTCCGGGTGAAATCGCGGTTAGTGCGTCACCGGGGACTGGAACAACGCCGGGAGCTGGGCCGCTCCCGTCGAACCGCGCCACTGTACCTCAGCAGTGACCGGGTCACATGATGGTCCCGTGTGACGGCCGGCTGTCCGGGCGTCTGGTGCCCGACATTTGCCGCAGGCTTCAGGTCGGTCAAGAAGAGCGGCCGACGGCGACAATCCCACGCCGAAGTCGCGGCCGTGGCGGTCGCTCAGCTGCAGCGGCCGACCTTGGGTGATGAGGTATGTGCGGCCCGAGAGAGCACCTCGTGCGGGTTCCATGAACTCGGTCGGCCATTGGGTGTTGCAGCGGCCGATGACGGATGAGCTGAACGGGCGACCTGGACACGCAGCCGATCACGGGCCGGCCCGCTAGGATCTTCCACTCGATCCGATGGGCGCTGGTCGCGCTCGACCAGCCGGGTGAGCGTGACCAGATCGGAGAGACCAACCAACCTGAGGAGTCCGGCGGCCTGTCTTGGGGGCGACCGGAGTGTTAGCGGCCGGCCGTAGTTTCCCAGAAACTGACGGGCTCGAGCTAGGACGCGCATAGCCGCGGTGTCGATGAATTCCGTTTCGGCCAGGTCGACGACAATCGGGCCGTCGAACTTGCCGAAAACCCATGCCAGCATGTCGACCAGATCGGGCACTGAAGCAACATCGGCTTCGCCTTGCGCCACAACGACAGTCGAAGGGCCCTCGATGTGGAATGACACCTTTAGACCGGGAGCGAGGTCGCGGAACCTAGCAAACCTCGTCAGTGTCATCGCGAACCTCCTGGTCGGCACAACGCAAGCATCGATGCGCTACCGGGGTCCGGAGCAACGCTCCCGGAGGGTGCCGCTATCTGACGGCAGAGTCCAACACGGTCGGGAGAACGGCCCGTGTCAAAGTGCGACGCTACCACACCCCCCCCGACAGGGCATTTACCTCTCGACCAGACGACCTGGCACCGGATCGTATCGTCAAGGTGAGAAGCGGTGCTCGGGCGGTGACGGTGCCGCTCCTCGACGGCCGGCGCCACGCTTCCCATGTGGAGGACCTCGATCTTGGTGGGGTTTGCCTGCTCGGCTACGGGGTGGAGAGGCTGAGTGCACCGTCCTGGTATATGGCCTTGGTGTGGTCACCGGGATATGTGGTCGGTCCTCAGGTCATCCCTATCGACTTCCGGCCTGTTCAGTGCTTCTGCTCTCGGAGCAAGCTGGGACCGGCCGTCGGTCGGCCGGCCGGGCGCAAGACGATGACGTTGGAAGGGAGGCCGTGCACGGCCAAGGCGTCGCGGTCGAGCTCGATGTCTACCGAGCCGCCGGCGAGCGGGAGCGAGCTCAGACTCAGCCTCGCCTGGCCCACGGGGAGGACCGGGTCAAGGGTGACTCGGCCCGCGGGTATGTCGGGGTCGAGACCGAGCAGGCTGCGCAGGATGAGCAGGGGCGCCCCTGACGCCCAAGCCTGGGGTCGGCACGAAGCCGGATAGCCGACCGGTACGGGGGCCTCGTCTCGGCCGATGCCCGAGAAGAGCTCCGGCATCTCACCGCCGGTGGCTGACGCCGCGGCGAGCAGGCCTTGAGCCAGACGCACGGCCTCGACCGGCCGTCCGCCGCGACGCAGTCCGGCTATCGCGATGGCCGTGTCGTGGGGCCAGACCGACCCGTTGTGGTAGCTCAGCGGGTCGTATCGAGCCATGGACGTCCCCAGGGTGCGCAGGCCCCAGCCGCTAAACAGCTCGGGGGAGAGCAGCCAGCGACTGACCGCGTCGACCCGGTTCGGGGCGACGATCCCGGCCCACAAGCAGTGGCCCATGTTGGAGGCGATGGCGTCCACCTGGCGCTTGTCGCCGTCGAGGGCTAGGGCGTAGCCGTCCCGATTGGCCATCCAGAAGTCCTGGTCGAACCGCTCCCGTAGCTTCTCGGCCCGCTGGCGGCGAGCACTCGCCACCGCGTGGTCTCCGACGGCAGCGGCCAGTTCGGCGCCGGCCTGCCATGCCGCGTAGGTATAGGCCTGGACCTCGGCCAGCGCGATGGGGCCGTCGGCGAGGCGTCCGTCGGCGAAGGCGATGGCGTCCCAGGAGTCCTTCCAGCCCTGGTTGATCAGACCCCGGGGGCTGGACCGCTGGCACTCGACGTATCCGTCGCGGTCAGGGTCGCCGGGGCCGGCTATCCACCCGAGGGCGGCGTCGACCGCAGGCAAGAGGGGCTTCAGATCAACCAGGGGAGTGCCCCAGCGGTGGAGCTCGGCGACGAGCATCACGAACAGCGGGGTGGCGTCGGCGGTGCCGTAGTAGATGTCGCCGTCGCGAAGTGCTAGCGACGGCGACCCGCCAAGGCGGACCTCGTGCAGGATGCGCCCTGGTTGCTCATCGGTGACGGCGACGGTCCGGGTGCCCTGAAGCCTGGCCAGGGTGCGTACCGTGGCGAGAGCGAGTTGGGGATCGACTACTAGCGCCATCCACGAGGCAATCAGTGCGTCCCTGCCGAACAGTGTCATGAACCACGGTGCGCCTGCGGCCAGCACGGGGTCCTGGGGATGGTCGCGGTCGAATATTCGCAGGGCGCCGAGCTCGTAGCTTCCCCGGGCCACGGCATCGGCCAGGCCTGGAAGCTCGGCGGTCAGTCGCGGCAGGCTGGCTTGCCAGCGAGCCTGGCGGGATGATGGGGTGGCTTGCTCGGGGGAGGTGCCGCACCGGTAGCTGAGCTGTAATGCCTCGCCGGCTCGGACGGCTGCGACTTCCAGGCAGGCGCTCCAATCGCCGCGGCTGGGTACGGTGGCGTGCCAAGTGACGGTGCCCTCGGGATCGAGAACGGCCGGCGGCGACGGCCGTACCGTCGCGGACAGAGGGCCGTCCGGCACGCCGAGACCGAGGAACCCATCGCCGACCGAGGCGCTGGCCCGTCTGGACGGCGGGTGCGCGTCTTTGACCTCGAAGAGGCCGGCCAGGTCCGAGCCAACTAGGTAGGTGACGGTCACGTGGCGGTCCGAGGGCCCTACGTTGCGCAGCCGGACGTCGGCTCGCAGCCCTGATCCCACCCAGTGCTCCCGGAAGACGAGCAGGGCCGGAGTCCGGGTACGACCGACCATGACGGCGTGGAACGGCGAGGTCTGGGTGGTGGCGAGGGCTTCGATCCGCTCGTCGTCGATAGTGAGGACCAGGCGGTCGCATATCCGGGTGTCACCGACAAACACCCCATCGAGGGCAGCGTCGCCGATGTCGCCGGCACCGCCGCAGATGACGAAGCTGGTGCCTTCAGTGAGGGTGAGCGACGTGGCCGGTATGGCCGGGCTCTCGTCGGCGAAACCCCAGGGGCTCAGGTCCGCCCGGGGAGCGGGATTCATCAGGCGGCCCGGGGGAGGCGACGACCATTGCTAAGCGCTTCGTAGAGCAGCACATGCTCGTTGACCATCCGCTCAGCGGAGAACCGGGCGGCCACGGCTTCGCGGCACGCCTCACGCCGCAGGCCGGCGACCGCCGTCAGCGCACCAGCCAGGGCCGGTTCGCTCGAGCAGACGAAGCCGGTTACGCCGTGGTCGACGATTTCGGGCACCGCCCCCATGGGGGTGGCCACAACAGGAGTGCCGCACGCTAGGGCCTCGACCATTACCATCCCGAACGGCTCGGGCCAGCAGATCGGGTTGAGCAGGCAGGTAGCGCCTCCGAGCAGGTCGGTCTTGTCGGCTCCGCCAACTTCGCCGATGTACTCGATGTCGCCGCCCAACAGGGGCCGGACACGCTGCTCGAAATACAGCTGCTCGGCCGCCTCGCTCATCTTGGCCGCGATGCGCAAAGGCATCCCGGCCCGTCGGGCCACCCGGATGGCGGCGTCGACGCCCTTCTCCGGGCACATCCGTCCCAGGAACACGGCGTAGTCGCCGTCTCCGGAACCGAGGGGAAAGCGCTCGAGGTCGACCCCGTGGTGAATGACCGCGGCAATCGGGATCCCCTCGGCCGTGGACGCCTGATGTCGCGAGATGGCGATCACCGGAGTGCGGTCACCTATGGCCCGGTAATAGTCACCCAGCTCGCTTTGGAAGGGTCCATGGTTGGTGGTGACCACCGGTAGGCCGGCGAAGCGGTCAGCGAATACCGGGCCGATGAGGGTGTGGTCGTGGACAATGTCGGCGTCGGCGGCGGTCTGGTAGGCGTGGATTACGTGGCGCATCTCGGTGGCCGATCCTCCGCCCCCGACTCCGATGGCCTGGGGCAGCACTGACGCTCTCGGCACCGGGCAGGTGCTGTCACCGGACGTGAAGAGCAGCACGTCATGGCCGGCGTTGTGCAGGCCGCGGGCGAGCGTGTCGAGGACCGATTCGGTGCCTCCATAGGCGCGAGGCGGGACGGCCACCCAGGGCGGGGCAATGATGACGATTCGAATGGGACTGTTCCTCTTTCCAACTCTTATGGCGGATAGTGGGCGATCGACGGTAGGCGGAAGCGAAGGGATGGCTAAGAATCGACATCCGTGCGCGCTCGCATGGGCCCCGGCACTCGATCATCGACGTGGAGGCCGACTAGGAGGTCTGCCAGCGGCTCAGACCAGCACCGAGACGGGGGTCGCGTTGGACGTCCCTATCGAACCCCGCCCGGTGCGGGCGAAGCCGTTCGGGCACGGGGCGGAACTGGCCGAGTAGGCGCGGTGGTCGGGCATGCGGATGCGGGCCCGCGGGATCCGCGCCGGTGCCCAGTCCACGGCCTCCGCATCCGTGGCCATCCGGGCCCGCTCGATCATGTGATCGTCACACTGATACCGGAACAGGTCGTCGCCAGCGTCAAGGATCAGCCATGCAAATCCCTCGCCCGCCCGTCCTGCGGGCCGGATTCCGGCGCGCCAAGCGGGTCGGCGGGACGTCCTTTTGCTTTTCATCGTCGTGCCCATTTTCTGATGGAAGCTAAGGCGAGGGGATTGCTCCTAACGCCATTGCCAGGATTTGAGTGCTGGAGGATTGACCGATCATCGGCGCCGGAACTGCCAACTTGCGTCGGTTTTCTCCGGGCACCTGGCACGCTGATCTGATGATATTGACCTCTCGACCAGATACCGTGTGCGGAGTCGGCCTCTAGGCCGGCGGGATGTGCGCGGAACGGCGCACGATGGCGAGCAACTCCTTGGTCACGAGTGCCCTGGTCACATCTGCAGGCTTCCAGCTTCCCGCAGAACCGCCATGGCTAGTTCCGCGACCCTGCCAGTTGTCGCCTTCGGTGAGGCGTATCGTACGGTCATCCACGTCGGCGTCGAGCTGCAGATAGGGGTGGCGATCCAGGCGCGGCGCGCCGCTGATCTCACCCTGTAACGACATCCAGAGGGTCAACCTCGGGGTGGAAACCCTGGCTTCGCCGCCCGGATGCTCCTCGATGACCCCGTCCCCACCGTACTGTTGGAGTCGGTCAAGCACCGCTTGCATCGCAGGTCGAACCTCCGTCCGGCAAACGGCCTGGAACTCGTCAAGGAAGTCCTGGCGGACTTCGAGCAATCGGGATGCGCTCTCCGCCGTGAGCTGATCGTTTCGGTTCAGGGCGGCCAGGATCGTCTCGATCTCGACAAGGGGATCACCGGCGCTCGCGACTGTTGCGTCTTGCGGGTGTACGGATCCAAGACCAGGGGACTCTTGTGTCTTGGTGGATGTGTTCGGAGTTCCCATGGGAACCCCCGATCTGCCTCCGATGAGCGGGGCGCTTGGTCCTGAGTGGACTGAGTTCAGTCTACACCTTTATCCAGGTCGCCCCGGAATCGGGCTAGTGGAATTATTTCTCGGGACACCTGGCCGCTGAGGCTAAATACTCGGTATGACCAGCCTAGACAATGTAGTAAGAGTGTTGTTCAGGGTCACTCCGGTTAGTGTGCCCGGTGGCCCCGAAAAAGAGATTTGCGCGTCCGCCGAGAACCCGATTGCCTCGATCGCTTTACCCAGCTAACTGGTCGACCTATCCGGTAGCCGACTCCGACAAGAACCCTACCCAACGCTGGTGCTGTGGACTCTCACCTGGGAAAGAAGCCAGTGAGCGGGTGCTCGCCGGGCGTAGATTTGGTTCGGGCGGCCTCCGTGTCTGGTCGCGGCTCGAGGTCGGCGCCGAGCAGGTCACACAGGCACAGGTTGCATATCCAGTGTTCGGCTGGCATGGCGGTCGGTAAAGGGGCGGGAGCGAGATAGGTCACCCGGCAGGAGGCGCACGTGATCGGGGGGCTGCGCCGGCGCAGTTCGATGCCCGATGCCGAACGCGACGAGGGGTGGCCAGACGCCCCAACCGGGGGGGGATGTGGCGGTGTCACGAACACACTTGACCGGATCGGTTGGCGGGAGCCGATCGGAGGACGGCGCGGAAGTCTCCCAGGCTGAGAGGCTTCACGAGGTAGGCGTCCGCGCCGCGGGCAAGGGCGTCCCGTTTGGTTGTCGCATCGGCGTGGAATGAGCAGACGATGATGGCCAGGGCCGGGAAGTCGTCCCTGAGAGCGCTGATGGTGTCTAGCCCTTGAGCAACGGGGAGTTGAATCTCAAGGACCACTGCGTTCGCTCCCAGTCGGTGAACGGCCTCAAGTGCGCTGACTGGGCCGTCCGCGTATCCGACCACCGTCACGTGGTCGGCTTGCTCGACGACGTAACTCATAAGCTGACGACGATCGTGGCGCCCGTCTATTACTACCACTCGCACCTCGAAGTCGAGACCTGGCCTCACACCGGAGTCTGGCTGGGGGGCCGACCTCGTCAATAGGGTTCTCACGGGAACCGCCGATCTGCCTCCCAAACCGAGGCGCCGTCGTCCGAGATGGACAACATCACCACCCTAACACCTCCACCGCCACAACCCGGAAAAGTCCAATGCAATCCCAGAAAGTTTCATGGTATCCATGGTTTGAACGCCCCCCGTTCACTCAATATCGGATACGCCTGCTTCCAGAGACCCGCATCGCAACTCTCGATAGAACTCGCTCCTGGACGGCAAAAAAAGGCCCCCTCAAAGGGTCGCCTTTTCCCGTTAGCGCATCTTGGTGCCCGTCATCACGCCAGTTCCGATGGCAAGGAGGGGACCGCCCCGTCGGAGGCGTACGCCGTTACGCAGCCTAGACATTGGGCCGGTTCTAGTCCACGAACTGGTAGTGATGACGATCTGGTGAGAGGACCCCGGAGCTTGATCACATAGCGTGGTGACCTCCAAGGTCCTACTCAGTCAGGCGGGCCTACCTCAACGGATGAGCTCTGTGTATTCACATCGCCCTCCTCTCTGTGCTCTTTACCTTACCACTTCCTGTCGGATGCCAGTAGCTGACTTTTGAGTTATTAGTGGATCGGTCGCATTGGACGAGATACGGATTAGCGACGGGGAACACGGACTTATCTTTAGGGATCCGCGCCAAGACCACAGTTTCTGGGGCTCACATGAGTCGTGCCATGCTTAGGGCAGGTCGGTTACCGACAACTTCGCCGCTAACGGAGCTAGCGACCAACGCAACCGACCCTCAGGACTGACCGGTTTGTTTGGTCGGCGAAGGTTACGTCCGTGCGGCTCGACGGTCAGCGATCTTCGCCGCCTTGCGCCGCTTACGCTCCGCTACCTGGGACCTCGCTAGCTCAAGTTCCGAGGACGCCGGCTCGGCTCTCAACCGCACCCAATTCTCTACGCGCCTGCGCTCGAGGCGCCCGTCGGAGAGCGCCGCGGTGAGGGCGCATCCTTGCTCGCCGGCATGGGTGCAATCGGCGTACGTGCAGCTGTCGGCGAGTACTTCCAGATCATGGAAGGCCTCCTCCACGCCGTCACGGGCGCCGACCACTGACAGTCCCCGCATTCCCGGAGTGTCGATCAACAGGCCACCTCCGGGAATCGGGACCAGCTCGCGGTGTGATGTTGTATGCCGTCCGCTCCCGTCTCTACGTACCGCCCCCGTCGCCAAGATCTCCGCACCCGCCAAAAGGTTCACTAGCGTCGATTTTCCCGCTCCTGACAACCCCAGCAGCGCGACGGTCCGCCCTTGGACCAAATAGGGCGCCACGTCCTTGATGCCCTCAGAGGTCATCGAGCTGACGACGACGACACAAACCCGGCCAGCGACCGACTTGACGGCCGTGACCGCGTCGGTTACGACTGATGGCGGGATGGCGTCGGCCTTGGTTATCAGCACCACAGGGGTCGCGCCGCTTTGCCACGCCAGAGCCAGGAACCGCTCGAGGTGGCGAAGGCTGAGGTTTCCGTCGAGCGCATCGCACAAAAACACAGTGTCGATATTGGCGGCCACGATCTGCGGTGCCGCACCCCTCGCCGCGGCCGCTCGCCGGAACGTGGCACGACGCGGAAGGACGGCCACAATTCGCGCCCTCCCATCGCCGGTGGGACCGGGTCTGACACCGACCCAATCGCCGACCGCGACCTCGACACCCCGCTCAGTTGCGATCCGAAGCTCGGTAGTCCCAGTCATGACGGTGCACATAGCGCGGTCGACGCGCGACACGCGTGCTGGCCACACGGTCGGGTCACGCAACTCTGCCAATGCTGCCACCCATCCGTCGTCCCACCCAAGAGCTAGCAAGCCCGAAACGGCCGACATTGTCAACAGCTCATCGAGGAGATCAGGACGCCGCTGAGCGCGTCGAACTCCTCGAGGCACCGGCCGCCACCGATTACCACAGACTGGAGGGGATTGTCCGGGATCTGCACAGACATGCCCGTTTCGGCCGCCAAGCGGACGTCGAGCCCACTGAGGAGAGCGCCACCGCCGGTTAGGACCAGGCCCTGCACCATCATGTCGGCGGCCAGCTCGGGCGGCGTCTGGTCGAGAGTGGACCTGACCGCGTCGACCACGGCTGCGACCTGCTCTTCGATGGCCTCGCGGATCTCCTCGGTGCTCGTGACGATGGTCTTGGGGAGCCCGGTGGTGAGGTCCCGACCGCGGATTTCGCCGTGCAGCTCCTCCTCAAGAGGGACGCGGAACCCAACGCCAGTTTGATCTGTTCCGCGGTGCTTTCGCCGACGGCCAGGCTGTATTCCTTCTTGACGAACTGGATGATGGCCTCATCCATCTTGTCGCCCCCGATGCGTACCGACGTGCTGGTGACGATACCCCCCAACGAGATGACCGCCACCTCGGTGGTTCCACCACCGACGTCGACGACCATGTTCCCGGTCGGCTCGTGGACAGGTAATCCGACGCCGATGGCGGCGGCCACAGGCTCCTCGATGATGAAGACGGGCTTGCGGGCCCCGGTCGATTCTGCGGCGTCCTGCACGGCCCGCTGCTCTACTCCGGTGATCCCGGAGGGGACGCAGATGACCATCCGGGGCCTGACCAAACGCCGGGAGCCGGTTACCCGGCCCATGAAGTAAGCCAGCATCTTCGCGCACAGGTCGAAATCGGCTATCACTCCGTCTCGCAGGGGCCGGATGGCGCGAATGTGGCTGGGTGTGCGACCGATCATGCTCTTGGCTTCCGAGCCCACGGCCAATAGGCGGTTGTCTCTGGTATCGACGGCAACGACCGACGGCTCGTCGAGCAAGATGCCACTACCGCCCACATACACCAGGGTGTTGGCTGTTCCAAGATCCAAGGCCATGTCCCGGCTGAAGGCGCCGGCGATGCGGTTACCAGACACGAACTCGGCCTTCCACTGAGAGTTTCGGAGGTAAGCCTTGCCGGGGTCTAACCGCCCAGAGGCAGTCATTCGCCTGTCCCTGACGCGCCAGGCTAGCGCGCAAACACCGTCGGGTGGCGCGGCAGCAGGAGGCGCCTCTCCGCGGACTGAATCCGACGCCAACCCCAAGCCCATGCCAAAAAGCCTTCGGCGAGCCAGGAGCCTCGGGGAGGCCGCAACTCGGCGACCATACAGGGTTCCGCCGTCGTCTACGGGCGTTCCTTCGGCCGCAGTGCCAACCAAGACCTGACCCGTTTCGCCGCTACATGGGGCGACTGCAACACCTCAGCCGATACCGCTGTGGTCCGCCCAACCGAAGCCGCGGTGGGGGCTGTGACTGAGGTCGGCTCCGCCGATGTGCGCTCCCAGACGACGTCCCAACCCGCGTTGTCCTGGCGGAACGCCTCAGTGTGGGTTGCACAGAGGCGGAGCGGACCAGGAAGATGATCGCGGACGATTGACGCAGCGGCCCATCTATGACAGTCGTTTACGCGGCACTCGTCTGTAGCAGTCATGGCGTTTCTCCTTCCTCCACGACGTCCGAGGCTGGCCAGGGTTTAGGACGGGGTTGAGATGCCTGGGTCTCCGCCTGGATGCTCCTCGATCGTGCCCCCAACGGCGTTAGGGTGGAGTCGCTCCATGACCGCCTCGATGGCCAGACGGACGTCGCTTGCTGGCGCATCGCCTCGAGGTCGGCCTGGAAAATCCCTTTGCTTATCGACTTCACGGCCGCGACGCTCAGCCGACACTCGGCGCCTGACGTCCGGCTCGACGAGATAGTGTCTATTTCCGTTAGTGGGTCCTCACCGGCGAGGGCTGGGGTGGTCGGCGAGGTGGCTGAGGTTGGAGTTCCCACGGGAACCCCCGATCTTCTCCCGAGGAGCGGGAGCGCTGAGTCCTGGTAGGACTACAGTGACTCTAGTCCTCGAGCTGACGGACCTCGAACTGTCGGTATTTGTTGCCGGGCAAGACGGTCTACTGGGATAATGAGCAAATCGTGGTAGAGTGCCCAATAGCTCAAATGAGTGAATGCGCCCCTGCCATCCGGGGGACGATCGGGTGTTCTAATGGAAAGCCAGTTTGGCGGCGAGACGCCAGCTCTCGATCCTGAGGTGCCCGTGCCCGCACGTCGATGTGGACGGTGCCGAACGGAATTCGATGGCGACCAGACGTTGTTTTCTCAGGCGGACTGGGCGTTGTGCCCGGCCTGCGCTCAAATCCTGCTGCCTCAGCGGCCGGGGGCCTCTGTTGCTCTAGGACCGATTGAGTGATTCGGTATAGAGGGAATTACGAGCGTTAGTCGAGCTCTGGTCGTCTCCGCGGGCGTAGGGGATTTGAAGGCGCCGGTTAGCTAATCACGGGCCGGAGATCGCAAAGAGGCTGTGTTCAGATTTCATGCAATTAGTCCAGCGACGAACGCGGCATTTGTGATCCGGGGGACGTAATTTCAGTGGGCCGCGGGTCGAACGGGCTTCACCTGGTTAAGTCCGTTCAGCTGTCGCCTCGATCAAGGTCAATGTGCGAACCACCTGAATTGTGAACAGAACCTCGCCCCGGCACACCGCGCCTTTGAGGTCAGGATGAGCGCACGGAGCGCATGAGTGCCTCCCGTCGAGCGTGGTCGGCCGCGTCATCGATGCTCCGCTCATTCCAAGCGTCGGCGGGGGGAGGGGGACCGGGATGCGCAGGGTCCGTCATCGGGTTCTGGCGGCGGGCCACAGGAGCGAGGCTCTTACAATCGGGCACCACTTCATCTTGGTCAAAATTGACGTATTGGCAACCCGGAGGGTCGCAGTAACAGTTGCGCCAATCTTGAAACATGAATGCCTTCCGGGACCGGGTTGTGAATTGAGGTCGAGACAGATCTCCATTCCCAAGGCAACTTATCATCGATAAGCAACCGATAGGTGTAGTGCCCCGCGATCATCGTCGCTCTGTAGGTCGAGCTCGAGAAGGTGTTGGCCGGGCCCCAGTGCCGGCGTGGCGATCGACCGGGGGGTCGCATGACTGCCAACCTCGGCCTCCATGACCTCCGTCGTCCCGGCGTCGCCTTAGTCCGCCACGAGGCGAGCATCCAGTAGCGCGGATCGGCACGTCGGGAGTGCCCACAAAGGCGCGTGTGCGTTGTTTGTGCGGTGACCCCAACCGTCTATGAGGCCATTGGCGCCGGACCGGTAAGGTTGACAGTGGCTAGGCGCAGGCTGCGGGCACCACCTGGATAGCCGATTTGTCCTGGCGTCCATCCGTGGTAGGCCATCCGGAGTTGACCGGTTGAGTCGGTGAACCACTCCTGCCCGCCGGGTCCGGCCACCTCGGCGTCGGATGCGAACCAGGCTTTCGCAGTGGTGATCTTGGTGTAGGGGCCGCCCACGGCTGGGGCGGTGGCGTAACCGATCGAGTAATGGTTGGTGTTCCACCAGTTCGCCGAGTAGAACAGAAAATAGGTGTTGCCAGCCAGGACGATAGAGGGGGCCTCGATGAGCGGGTTTTCCCACCAAGCGCCGTAGCGAAGGAGCTGGGTTGGGGCGCCCGTTAGGCTGGTGCCGTCTGCGCCGATCGGCTGGAGCCAGATGCTCGACGGCTGGTTGATGGCGTTGGAATCGGCTTTCCAGACCAAGTGGGCCCTGCCGTCGGCGTCGACGAATGGGCTTGGATCAATCGACCCGCCCAGGGCAAGCTGGTACACGAGCGGCCCGCTGCTGGTATCGGTGAAGGGGCCGCCCGGGCGGGCCGAGGTAGCCACCGAGATGGCCTGCCGGCCGGCTTTGGGTTCCCGGCAGGTGTAGAACAAGACGTAGGCCCCGTTCCGTGGCAGGACGCATGGCGCCCACGTATTGCCTTCTTGGGCCCAGGCTGCCAGCGTTGGCAGGGCGTCGGGGGCGCCACGCCAGGTCAGCAGGTCTGGCGAGGTCAACACCTGCACATTCGAGCCGCCACCGTTGGTGGCGTAGGCGTAGAAGCCGCCGCCGGTGTTCAATATGAACGGGTCAGGAAAGTCGCGAGGATCGACCGGAGGGTGGCTCATCCCACCAGGCTCTCACCTCAGGGGGGGCCTGGCTGGGTCCGGAGAACCCATCACATTCCCCGCCCAACGACCCAGAAGCGTGTAGTCGGAAGGCCCGTTTGTAAGAAATAGCCAGGCGCCGACGATGGTCGCTGCAGAATTCGGGCTCGGTAATCCAAAGAGGCGTGCAGTCCACGAGATGCAGGTCGGCACCTAGGGCGTGCCCCACCTACCCGGGGAACTGGGCATTGTCCGGCTGCCCGACCGCCGCCGTAAGGTCGTTGAGGGGATGACGAAGTCCATCGGTGACCCGGGCGCCTATGCCAGCGCGGTGCGCGATTGGGTGGCGAAGGGGAAGCGGAGCCGATACGTACTGACTTCGGCGGAGGTCGTCAAGCGGTCGCGTGCCCGTCCGGTCGAGCACGCGGAGGCGACAGCCCACTTCGAGCTGGCCCTGTACCTCTACCGCAACGGGTCGCCGGAGAGGGCCGGCCCCCACTTTCGGCAGGCTCACAGCCTCGATCCGACTAACTGGACCTACGTTCGCGACATCGCAGCAGCGCGGCACTCGGCCCCGAGGCGGCTCTCAGCCCCGAGGCGGCTCTCAGCCGCTCTCGTCGGGGTAGGCATCCTGCACTGAGCCTGGCGTGAACGCTCGGACCTGCCGATCCATCAGCCGTTCGGGCATCTCCCGACCATGTCCATCTCCGGCGCAGCGCCGCTCGTTTCGAGAAGGTATCGACGCCTTTTGGATGCATTGGTGCCGCTAGGCGACCGAACGCTCCAACTGGCGGTATCTCTCCAAGAACAGATCGACGACCTCTGCTGGCAGACGACCGCGTTCATTGAGTTCTATGCCCTGGCGATGCGCCCAAGCTCGAACGACTGAGGGGCGCGCCAGGTAGCGGTCGACGACGTCAGCTGGAATCCGGCCGCGGTCGCTTACGGCTATGCCCTGCTTGGTGGCCCATTGCCTAACGATTGGTGCCTGCGCTAGGTAGAGCTCGATTACCGGCTCGGGGATTCGGCCTCGGTCACCGACGGGCAGTCCCCGCTCTTGGGCCCATGTGCGCACCTCGGCGGAACTCCATCCGTTAGCGGTGCTGGGAAGCTTGTTTTTCATTTCACATGAAGGATACCGGAACTCGACGCTGGTCTGGAAGTAGGCAGGTTTCGCAGGCCGATTCCATGCGGCAGTCGGGCTCGAGGCGCAGGTGCCCTTAGAGAACACGATCGGCCGGGGGTGTGGAGTGTCGGCGAAGCCCTGGACCTCCTGGCGGACACCCAGCCGCGACCGGGTCGGTCCAGCCCGAGAAAACGCCCGCAGAGGGTCGTGGCCGCTCTCGTGTCACGCGGTGGTAACCTGAGGTTTGACACGGACGCGTACCCCCACCGTGTGGGATCCTGCCCTCGATACCGGCACCCTCCCGGGAGCGTTGCTCCAGACCCTGGTAGCGCAGCAAGCAAGTGCGTTTACCGACTAGGGGAGTACCGAATGGCTCTCGGAGTATCCACCCCATCGGCGGGTATCGTCCGCCTCGTTTACGTCAGTCATCGGCCGCTGTACAGGACCGCCGCCCTGATCTTCCGGTCGGCCTACGGGCCGCCCGCCCCAATGGTGCGCGTGGGGCCGTGACAGTCGTTCGCGCTGTTGTGGTTGTCGCCGTGGTTGCTTTGCTCGGCATGGCATCGGGAGCGAAGATCGTCAACCAGTTCGACCAGAACGTGCCGTTCCGATTGGGCGGGGTGCGGACCTCACGCCGGCGCGGGCTGCGGTTGACTATCCCCTTCGTCAACAACCTCTCCCGAGTCTGGCCGCGGATCGTGAGTGTGCCGATCCAGTCCAGGGCAACATCGTGTGCGACACCTTGGGCGTGGACGCCTCAGTGGTCGGGTCATTTCCGGATGGTCGACGCCATGAGCGCGGTCGTTACCACCGAGAATCGATGCTGCTATCGACCGGATCGCTCAGACCAGGCTCACAAAGGTGGTTGGTCAACACGCTCTCGACAAACGCTGTCCGAGACCGCCGGCGTCGACCTCGATGTCAGCGAGATCCTCGATCGTAACCCCCAACGCGGAGTATCGAAGTGAACCCGGTCGAACTGTGATCGAGACCGGTGACAGCTTCGACCGGCGTGCCCGGGTCGAAACCGCGGGCAGGGGCCAGCCCGGGGGGTCCTCCCCCCGGACAGTGGTGACCGAGTGTCCATTGCTCGAGCCAAGTGGGTGGGCCGCCTGGTGCTGACGATCGCGGTGCTGGCAACCGCGGGGGGCGTAGCGTTGGCGGTGGCAGCGGTCGCCGATCCGGTCACGGTGCGCTGGGGGACAGGGGCGATCCTTCTGGTGTTGCTGGCCGCCACCTTGCTTTTTTGTGCCCATGCCGGCGGTCACGCCTGGTTCGTGGCCCTGCCCGCCTTCGCGCTGGCGGCGCTGTGGGCGTTCACCGCGTCGGCCCGGTCGCCGGTGGCCGGTTGGTGGCTGGTGACACTCAGCGCCGTCGCTTGTGCGGGTGCGGTGGTCATCGCCGGTACCGCCTTGCGCCAACGGTTTCGGCCGTCCTCGGTGGTCCGCACGCCAGTGCGGGGTGCTAGCGGAGTGGCAGTGACCGCGTTGTCGCCGGTGGGGGTCGTGCAGGTAGGGGGCGAGACGTGGAGCGCCGAGTCCGTAAGCGGGACACTACCTGCCGGTGTCCCGGTGCACGTGCTGAGCGTCCGGGGTGTCCGCCTCGAGGTGTGGTCCGAGGTGGGCACCGTACCGGGAGCCAGTGCGATCGATATCAAGGAGGATCAGCCGTGATCGTCGTCATCATCGCCGTCGCCGTCATCGTCGTGGCCCTACTGGCCGGGCTGGCGGCTGGGGTCAACATAGTAAGGGAGTACCAGCGGGTGGTCCTGTTCCGACTGGGCCGGTCGGCGGGTTCCCGCGGGCCAGGTCTGGTATTGATCAACCCCCTCACCGACCGGGTCACCCGGGTCGACCTGCGCGAGCAGTTCCTGGAGATACCCCACCAGGTGGCCATAACCAAGGACAACGCCTCGATCGCCATCGACTTCATCATCTTTTTTAAGGTGTTCGACCCCGTCATGGGCGTGCTGGCGGTAAGGGACTTCCGCAACGCCGCCCTCAACGTGGCGGCCACCACCTTACGTTCGGTGGTGGGCGACATGAGCCTGGACGAGGTGCTGTCCAAGCGGGAGGACATGAACAGCACTCTGCGCCACAAGTTGGACGACGTGACCGAGCGCTGGGGTGTCAAGGTGACCAACGTGGAGGTGCGGGAGATCAACCCGCCCCCGGCCGTGCTCGATGCCATGACCCGTCAGATGTCGGCGGAGCGGACCCGGCGGGCGGTGGTCACCGAGGCGGACGGCACCAAGCAGGCCGCCATCACTGTGGCCGAGGGTCAGAAGCAGTCGGCCATCCTGTCCGCCGAAGGGGAGCGCCAGGCCGCCATCCTGCAGGCCGAAGGGTACGCCCTGGCCCTCAAGCAGATCTACATGGCGGCCCGCGGTCTCGACGCCAACACCATGACCCTCCAGTACTTCGACACGCTCAAAGAGCTGGGCGCCTCGCCGTCCACGAAATTCGTGGTGCCGATGGAACTATCCGGGCTACTCGGCGGAATGACCGCCTCACTGGCCCAGTCGCTGCCCCACCCCACCAGCACGAGCAGTACCCAACCAGTCGGTCATAACGGGCCGGCCTGACGGGGAGGGCGGGTCCTTTCCCCGACGGCGATTTCGCGGGCACCACGCGTAAGGCCCATTCGGATACGGCGCCTTTCGAGACTTGGCGTTGATCACCCAGCCCGGAGCGGTGTGGTGGGACAGCGATGCCCTGTATCGACTCATACGACCGGCAGTGTCGGGCGAAGTCGACGCTGCCAGCGACGCGGTGGGCTATGGGATGGTGGCTGGACTCCAGCGCTACGGGTATCGGGCGATACCTAACCCCTGCGACCCCTTCGAGGGCTTCGAACGTGGAGTTGAAGACCCCTTCAGATCCGATCGTCGATTGTGAGATGTGCGTGCGGACATCTGCGCTTACTGTCCTGAGCGCTCATGTCTCGGGGGTCGACATCAGTCGGACGGGTTCAGAGTCGTGGTGGGGATCGTGTTGACAGGTTGAGTTCTGCGGGGCTGGTGACGCCGAGCTTGCGCTGGGTCCGTTGGTAGAAGGTTGTCCGGCCCAGCCGAACGACTCTGGCTGCGTTGGGTCGGGCGGTGACCTCGACGTTTTCGCCGGGCGTCACGTAGGTGGCGATCTGGCCGTCGACTTCGACCGCGAGACGCCTGGACGGGGGGCGGATGATGGCTTGACAGCCGCATGGTGCGCAGTACGGTGCCGTCGCCGCCGAGCCCGACGAGCAAGTCGGCTCGAGACGCCATGGCCGCGGCAGTGACAGCGATCGCCGTGCAGTTGAGGCGACCGACCTCATCGGCGAGGCCGAGGACGGTGACGTTTCGGTCCGCCGCCCAGCCGAGGATGGTCTTGACCGCTTCGGTTGAGTCGCGGAGGGGATGCAAGACTATCCCTAGGGTGCGAATATCGTCCATGAGCTCACTGAGAGGGAGCCGCTGGTGGCACTCGGCGCGTCAGCCCACAGCCAGCGACTTCGCCGGGGATGTTCCGGGCAACATGATCAATGATATGGGGAGAGCGACCGGATCTCGTGCCTGGGGCCAGGCGAGTGATCGCCGTGAGGGAGCACGTCGGCAAGGACGGAGCCTTCAACATCTTCATGGAGTGCTCGCTGCCCCTGGCCGGCGAGCGCGTCGTCCACCGGATTGAGCCACATTTCGGTCTGCGCTCCATCAGAGCCGCACCAACCAAATAGCCCCTCGAGCCACACCGACGCTCCAAAGCGGAGCAGAACCGGCGAAGTTCAGAGCGCTAGAATCACCCTCGATAGCTGCTACCACACTCCCCATCCCACGAACCGGTGTTCTGAGACCGATAGCCAGCGGCGTTTAGGGGTCATGGCGGTGGAACGTTCGGGGACGCTTGGGGCCGCCCAGTCACCTATTCCTGGTATGGTCACTGGTATGGCAACGAGGAAGGTGACGATCACGCTCGACGAGGATCAGGTCGAGCGCATTCGGGCCCTGGTCGAAGCCGGTACCGCCTCGAGCGTGTCGGGATTCGTGCAGCACGCCGTCGGTGTCGCCCTCGACGATGTTGCTGGTTGGGGTGCCATGCTCGCCGATGCCCTCGCAGATACCGGTGGGGAGTTGTCGCGCCAGGAAAGACGGTGGGCTGACGAGGTGCTCGGCATCAAGGGACGGGCCAAGAGTCCGGCGGCATAGTGGCCGGCATGACCATGGATGCCGGGGCGCTGATCGGGGTTGACCGGAACGATCGCCGAGTCCTGGTGCTGCTGGCCCGCGCCCACGAAACCGGGTCCTGGGTCACGGTTCCGGCGAGTGCTCTCGCTCAGGCTGTCCGCCATCCGGAACGGCAGGCACGTCTGGCCCGGCTCCTTCGGCAGCCGACGACCGACGTCGTACCTCTCGACAGGGTTGATGCCACCAGCGTCGGACGGCTACTTGCTGCGAGTGGCACGTCCGATGTTGTGGATGCTCACGTTGTGATCTGCGCTCGCCGTGCCGGTCAACAGGCCGTCACGTCCGATCCGGATGATCTTCGGGCTCTCGATCCAACCCTTCAGGTTGTGACGATCTGATCGGACAGGAAGCAGGAACACCGATGACGGGTAACTCCGACAAGGAATAACGAATGTGCTGACGGGGCGATGGCGGGTGGCGATTCCAGGGGAGCACTACCAAGAGATCCTTCGATCCCTGGTGGCGACGTGGGGCGAACCGCGTCCATATGATTCGATGTTGTAGCGGCAGCAGCCGAGGACGCAACAGCCTGGTCCTTACTCGCTGGACCGAACATCTCGAACCCGTCAGGGCTCATCGGCGAAGGCTTCGACTGCCCCGCCCTCGATACCGTCTTCCTGGCCCCGAAGGCGCCGCCCCGCGCCAGGTGACGAGGAGGCCAGTCGCGGACCCAAGGCGTTAGGTGGGTAGCCCGACAGCCGGCGATCCGGGACAGGTTGGCCGCGGAGTTATGGGACCGCGTATATGGGATATGGGCTCACTCACCGGCGAACGGCCATGGCCCGGGTGAGTCGAGAGGATGGTCGAGCCCGAACACAGAGTTGTTCGTCGGGCCGCGACGCCTTCGCTGGGTCGCTTTTCTTGAACGGGGGCGTGGTGCGACCGTTGTCTCGGGGTAGTTAGACCCTGTCCTCCGACGGTCGTCGAACGCATCGAACGTCGGCGCAACAAGGCGGACGGCGCGCTCGAAGTCGCCTTGTACTGCCGATGCAAGCGCAGCAACAGAGGAGGCTTCCCGGGCGTGACGGAAGGCAGCGCGGACTTTCGCACGCGAAAGGCTGAGGACGAGGCCCGCGACGATCTGCACCTCAGGATCGTCGGGGTCGGCCCCGGCCCGCTCGGCCAGCGCTCCGGCGACGATCGCGCCGAGGCGCATGAACTCGCTGCCTTGCGCGGCGACAAGCGCCGGCGACTCGTCCGCGGTCTGGCAGAAGAGTCGGAAGAGGCGCAGCGTCTCCGCCTCATCGAGGTCTGGCCAGCGTTGCAGTCCATCGAGCGGATCGTCGTCGAGCAACGCACTTACGACGACAGCGCTCAACGAGCGACCATCGCGCTCGCGCAGTGCGGCAGCCATCTGCTCGGCCGCGGGCTCGGCACGATCGTAGAACATCGACTCCTTGGTCGAGAAGTAGTTGAAAACGGTCTGTTCGGAGACCTCGCACGCCGCCGCGATCTGCAGGACCGTCACGTTCTCGAAACCGTGAGAGAGGAACAGCGCGGTCGCCGTGTCGGAGATTTGCTGACGCACACGGAGCTTCTTGCGCTCGCGAAGACCAAGACTTGAGTCCAGCTCGGCGTGATCCCGAATGGCGCGAAGCACCTCAAGGATCGCCGCAGGGTCCGATCTGGTGGCCACCACGTGTCTCAGTCTAGACACAACGATAGAGTAACCCTATTCTTTGAGTCACCCAAGATATTGGAGCAATGATGAGGCGAGAGCCCCCTCAGCAGGCGCCAGCGCGTCGTGCTGCCATCGCGCCTGAGCCAACCAGTTCTGGAGGACCGCCAGTTCCGGCGGTCGCGGCCCGCGGGCTGGCGAAGTCGTTTGGAAAGAACCGCGCGAGTGGACGGTATCGACCTCACGGTCGAGCCGGGCGAGATCTTCGGTGTGCTGGGACCGAACGGCGCCGGCAAGACCACCATGCTCCAGATGCTCGCCACGCTGTTGCCGATCGACCAGGGCGAAGCCCGCGTGTTCGGCTTCGATGTGCGGACGCAGCCGCATGCGGTGCGGCAACTGATCGGCGTCACGGGCCAGTACGCCTCGGTGGACGAAAACCTCACGGGTCGCGAGAACCTCTGGCTTTTCGGCCGTCTGCAGGGACTCACGCGAAAAGAGGCACGAGGGACCGCCAACGACCTCCTCGCGAAGTTCGAACTTACAGAAGCCGCTGATCGGCCGATATCGGAATTTTCGGGTGGCATGCGTCGACGCCTCGATCTCGCCGCGAGCCTGATCACGCAACCCGCGCTGATCTTCCTCGACGAACCCACGACCGGGCTCGACCCACGCACCCGTGGCCAGATGTGGGACACGATCCGTGATCTCGTTACGGGTGGCGCCACGATCCTGCTCACAACGCAATACTTGGACGAAGCGGACGAACTCGCAGACCGAATTGCAGTCATCGATCGTGGCACCAAGGTGGCCCAAGGGACGCCCGCCGAGCTGAAGGCTCGTGTCGGCGAATCAACGTTGCGGCTACAGGTCGCAGACCCGACGCACACAACAAGGCGGTTGCCGTCGCCGCACGGATCGCCGCAGAAACGCCAGCGTCGGATACAACCGGCTCGGGTTTCAGCGTCGCGTTGCCCGACGCCAATCAAGCAGCCGACGTCCTCATCGCACTTCGGGACGAAGGCATCGCGATCGCCAGCGCGACCGTCGACCAACCGAGCCTCGACGAAGTGTTCCTGGCCCTGACCGGCCAACAACACTCCGCTGACCAAGCCAGCGAAGCATGACGACCGCCACTGAAATGTCGGCGCGCACGGCGAGCGTTGCGAGCCGAACGATCCGCAACTCCGTGCCGATCGGCGACATCCTTTCGCAGACGAGGGTGTTGGCGTGGCGAGCCGTGCTCAAGATGCGTCGGAATCCCGAGCAACTCCTCGACGTCACGCTGATGCCGGTAATGCTCACCGTGCTATTCGGCTTCATCTTCGGCGGCGCTGTGTCCGGGGGCGTGTCGGCCTATCTGCCAACTTTGATTCCCGGAATGATCGCCTGGAGCGCACTCACCGCATGCATGGCCGCGGGTATCCAGCTCCGCGAAGACATGGAGAAGGGCGTGTTCGACCGGTTCCGATCCCTGCCAATCGCGTGGCTCGCTCCACTAGCCGGACCAGCGCTAGCCGACCTGACGTGCGACTTCCTAGCGGGCGGGTTGGTCGTCGTGGTCGGGCTCCTAATGGGTTATAACCCGGGCGGTGGGCCACTCGGGATCGCAGCGGGATTGCTCCTTGCCATCATTACCGGTTGGTCACTCG
Organism: uncultured Acidimicrobiaceae bacterium; assembly: GCA_963851245.1. GTDB lineage: Bacteria > Actinomycetota > Acidimicrobiia > Acidimicrobiales > Palsa-688 > CAWKOH01. The sequence goes on from CAWKOH010000005.1 coordinate 376,796, forward strand.
CATGGATATTCACGTGGATCGGAATCATCGCCAGGACCGCCCAGTCGGTGCAGGGCATGTCGGTGATGATTCTGTTTCCGCTGGTGTTCCTCTCGAACGCATTCGTTCCGGTCGACACGTTGCCTGGGTGGCTGCGCGCCGTCGTTAACGCCAACCCTGTCTCCCACGTGGTGTCCGCGCTTCGCGACCTCATGAACCACGGCGAGGTAACGGCACAAGTCGGTTGGGCACTTCTCGGATGCGGAGTCGTCATCGCGATCTTCGTCCCGCTCGCGGTGCGCTCCTACTCCAAGAAGGTCTAGAACGGTTTACGGTATAGCCAAGGGTCTTGCACCGGCCGCCCGATTATCGTGACGAGCAGCGCCACCGGCCGCCGAGTGGCTCCCGAACTCGACCAGTGTCAAACAGGTACCGGGCTTTCGCACACCGAGCTTGTCACACATCGCACACGGGGCTTTGGGGGTGCCACCCTGGGGCACGACCGGGGCACCGTGCTGGCCCGGGGCTTGGAGACCGCTTGACCGAATCGCGGGAGCGGGGATGAACGCCGTCAGGACTGGATGAAGGCCAGCAGATCGGCGTTGATCGTCTGGGCCTGGGTGGTCGGCATGCCGTGCGGGTAGCCCGGGTAGGTCTTCAGCGTTCCGTTCTGCACAAGCTTTGCGGACAGCGGGCCAGAGTCGGCATAGGGGACGATCTGGTCGTCGTCTCCGTGCATCACCAGCACAGGCACAGATACTTTCTTGAGGTCCTCGGTGAAATCGGTCTGAGAGAAGGCAACTATGCCGTCGTAGTGCGCTTTTGCTCCTCCCATCATCCCCTGCCGCCACCAGTTCTCGATGATCGCTTCCGAGGGTTCGACGCCGGGCCGGTTGAAGCCGTAGAAGGGTCCCGACGGCAAGGCCCGATAGAACTCGGATCGGTTGGCGGCCAGCTGGGCCTGGAGATCGTCGAACACGCTCTTGGGAAGGCCGCCGGGGTTGGCGTCGGTCTGCACCATGATCGGCGGTACCGAACTGATGAGCACTGCTTTGGCGACGCGGGTCTCCCTGTGCCGGCCGATATAGCGGGCGACCTCGCCGCCACCGGTCGAGTGCCCCACATGAACGGCGTTGTGGAGATCCAGATGTGCGGTCAGAGCGGCCAGGTCATCGGCGTAGTGGTCCATGTCGTGACCGTCGCTGGTTTGCGAGGAGCGGCCGTGCCCACGCCGGTCGTGGGCAATCACCCGGTAGCCGTGGTGCAAGAAGAAGAGCATCTGGGTGTCCCAATCGTCAGCCGACAGCGGCCAACCATGGCTGAACACGATCGGTTGGCCCGACCCCCAGTCCTTGTAGAAGATTTCCGTCCCGTCTGAAGTGGTGATCGTTCCCAAGTGGCACCTCGACATTAACTAGTAGATCCCCTTTGAAATACCAGCTTTGGAAATGCAGGTCAACTGCCCCAGAACGCCGCTTCGCGGGCGCACAGTCGGCAGACCGAACCATCTCGTCAAGGAACGCAGAGTCGGCACGACCGGGCGCTCAGGGACCCCCGGCCTGGCAGGGCGTCCGGGGCCGTTTTTCGGGCCCGCTACCCGGCCGGGTGCCAGCACTGTTTGCGTGCCTGTTCGCAACCGGGACTGGGGGTCTTTCCGATGGCTCAGCGCTGGCCTATCGGGATCCGACCTGGTTCACTGAAGACTTCAGACCCCGTCGTAAGCTGGGGATGAGCCCCAACGAGTGGAGGTGCCAGTGGCCGAACCCACACATCCGGCGCAGCGGATGATAGTGGCCTACTTCATCGTCTCCGACGACGTCGAGCGCTCCCGGCGCTTCTATACCGAGGTACTCGGCGGCACGGTGGTCTTCGGCCCAGTGCCGACCAATATCGCACTCGCCAACAGCTTCATCGTCATCAACGCCGGCGGAGGCCCCACCGACGACAAGCCCACGGTCACCCTTGAGACGCCAAGCGACCCCGACCGGGTCAGCAGCTTCCTCAATATCCGGGTCACAGATATCCACGCCGCTTACGCCGAATGGAGCGCCCGGGGTGCGCAGTTCCTGACGCCGCCCAAGCAGCACCAGTACGAGACCCGTTGCTACATCCGAGATCCCGACGGTTACATCATCGAGGTCGGGCAAACCACCGACCCACAGGGAGATTGGTGGCCCGCCGACTGGCCACTGCCCAACCCCAGCGGGCAATCCGAGTGAACCCCGTTTCCTCGATATCAGAGGCTCGGACGAGAAGGCCAGCGCATAACCGCGGCGCACCTTGTTCTCAGACCTCCGAGGCACTGCAGACTGACATTCTGCGCTCGGCGGTCGGCATGGCTGGAGTCCGACGTTAAGCGTTCATCTTCGCCGCCTTGACCAGATCGGGGCGCCGACTCGGGATCCGTCGATCGGGCTCGTCGCTGGACAGGTAGGCGGCGGTGTTCTGCAGGGCAATTCTGAGCGTTTCTGAACGAACGGACATTGGGGGCGGGTCACGCCGCGAAGCGGTGCACGTCATAGTCAGATCACTGGCATGAAGACTGGCTGTCCCAACGGGTGTAGTAGGGGCGGACACCGACTACCTTCGCCAGAGCCCACAGGGGTGCAAGGAGGAGGTTCTGCATCCAGATGGGCGGTGAGGTGACCCTGCTTTCGTGGCGGAAATGCCAGAAGGTAGCGCCAAGCTGCAGTGGGTTTTTCGGGGCGCCTCTCGGGTCGGTCTTGCCGTCGGCTACCAGACCTGCGATGGCCTCGTGGAACTCCTTGCTCTGCAGCGCCGGCCGCAGCTCGACGACGCCCGCGATGTCGACCGAGCCTCTGTTCCCCTCCGAGTGGGGTACTCGGGCAGGTACGACTACCGTCTCCCCGGGTCCGGCAACGTGGACGCTACCGGCGAGCGTGAAGTGGGCTTCCCCCGAAATGATCGTGAAGCGCTCCTCCTGGTGGGGATGGATGTGCTCGGTGATGACACCGCCCGGCACGCTGGTCCAGTTGAAACGTACGAGTGCTCCGTCGTTGTCCTCGGCGACGGCCGTGAACTCGATCCGCTCGCCGGTGGCCGGGTTGAAGAACGGGCGGAATCTGCTCGGCCGACCATCGGCGGCGGGCACGGTCACGGGGTTCGCGGGCCGAGCTGATCTTGACTCGAAGAGCGAGCAGGCCGGAGGCCGGCGAGGTCGTGGAATCCGGCGGCAGCGGTGGCGAGGAGCAGGACGCCGGCGGCGATGCCGGTCGTCGCGGCAAGGGACGGAGCCCGACATGGTGGCGACGAGGAGTGACCGGACCGACGGTCAGCACCCAGCCGACCGGGCGATAACGGGGGATGTGGACGAGATGGTCGAGCCAGAGCAGCAGCGGCCCGATGGTGATCGCGATGGATGGCAGTACCCAGTCGCTGTGGCCGGCGGCGATGACGATAACCGGTAGCGACGAAGGATGCGACCAGCTCGATCACGGTCGCGATGGTCACGGATCGCTCGATGCGTTTCGCTTCGGGACTGGTCGGCCGCGGGCCGGTGCCGGCGGTGACCCGAATGCCGTAGACCAGACGATCAAGCTGACGACGACGACGAAAGCCACCGCCAGCGCGACTCCGGGCCTGCGCCGTTGATGTTGAGGGCGCCGCGCACCAGCCAGAAGGCAGCGAAGGCCAGCTGGATGAAGCCGCCGATGCGCCGGACCCGTCTGGACCACGCCGCGGTCGCGCTGAGCTCAGTCCGGCCGTCGGGCGTCTCCGGCACGGTCACGTCGCACTCGTTGGCTGCGGTACCAGGTGACGGTCTCGTGTGATCGCGACGCCCAGCGGGGTGCCGGCCGGGCCGAAGGTCGACTCGTACTTGGTGGTGTCGAGGATGAACGGCTCCTCGAACTCGTAGGCCATCTCGGCCAGCCCCCGCATCAGCGGGCTGACCAGGCCGAGGGCACGCAACAACCAGCTTCGGCACGATGCGGACCTCGACGGGATGGCCGACCTCGCCGGCGATCAGATCGAGAAGCGCCCGGGTGGTGACGGTCTCGGGGCCGGGCAGGTGCCACACCTCGCCGACGGCCCGCTCGTCGGTGCCGAGGCGTGGCCAGGCCGGCGGCGATGTCGGGCACGTAGCTGTAGGTGTGGGGAAGATCGGGGTTGCCGATGAAGTCGGCCCGCTTGCCGGCCACGGCGTTGGCGAAGACCCGTGCGCCGAGGGTCGACTCGGTGACACCGGCGCCGAAGAAGTCCGACGCCCGTCCGATGGCGATCCGGACCCGACCGGCTCTGTGGGCGGCCAGCAACTCGTGCGGTCATGGCTGCTCGGGTCCGGCCCTTGGATAGTGGTGGCGGCGAGCGGGAGGTCCTCGGTCATCGGTTTGCCGCCGGTGGGGCCGTAGCCGTAGACGTTCTCCAGGGTCACCAGCAGCGCATCGGCGTGTTCGGCCGCGGCCAGAACGCGCCGCTGCAGCGGCGGGAACAGTTGCGGCCACTGGTGTACGGGGCGTTGAGACACTGGTAGACGACGGATGCGCCTTTGGCCGCGTCGTCTGCAGCTTCGGGGTCGGTGACGTCCGCGGCCCGCCAGTCGATGCCGTCGGCGAGCGTGGAGGGCCGGTGGCGCGACACGGTGCGGCACCGGGATACCGAGCTCGGACAGTCGGGCGGCGAGGGTGAGCCCGACCTGTCCGGTGCCGAAGACGACATGGAGCGGGTCCTTACTCATGGGTCCCCACCCTGAAGGGGGCAAGCCTGCTCATGGCGGCGGGGGCGGTCGGGACTTTGGGCGAGACGGGCCCGCCCTTGGCCGCGGATCAGGCACGTGCGTGCTGTTCCCATTTCCTTTTCTCCATATTTGGTTGACAGTCCGGCGTAACTCAGCGGCGTGGACTTGGACGCCTGATCGGTCTGTAACGTCCCGTGGCGCCGGCGACCGAGGTCTGGAGTCGGAACCGTCAACGGCGGCCCAGTTCGATGAGGGCCTGACTTGACGGTACACCCTCGCCGGACCGCGGGTCGGATAAACCGGGTCGAGAGCGCGGAGAATCACGACGAGCACCTGCCACCACGCCACGCCAAAATCGGCAATCCCGCGCCGTGCGCGGCTGGCTTCTGGCCGCTTGGTCGCCCGCACAGAACGTTCAGACGGGTTCGGGGAGGGCACTTAGCGTCGAGGTTCTCAACCGTGGGCTCGGGCCCCTCGAGTCCCACCCGACTCGGGAGGTAACACGCTGAGGCTCGCTCCGCCGTTAGCCGTCCTGACGAGGTAGTAGGTAGCGAAACCGTCGACTCCTCTGATGAGCGCTTCTACGTCCTGCGTCGATGGACGAGCCCGGCTCAACCCGTCAGGGCTCTCGTATTAGATCCCTCCGCTGCACCTTCGGGACGTGACTACCTCTGAGGGGCCGGGATCAACAACCAACGATTCGAAAATGGTCGCCCAGGTTATTCGGCGAACAGGACCGGGGCCGTCTGTGTAGTGGGGGAAAGGTTGTAGGGTGAAGGTTGCTCAACTTGAGCGCTGCAGTCTCGGGGCACGAAAGGGCCATAGTGCGAACCCGAGAGCCCGTAACAACGTTTCTGCCCGGAACGCCACCAGGGTTCCGGAACCCAAGCCCAGAACACCACCGCATATAGAGCCGCCCGGTGTGCGCCCGCGTGCCGCAAAGGCGACGCCAGCACCGCACCGAGGCCCGAAATGAGGCCGTTGCCCCTTCAGAATCACCTCTCGCTGAAACCAGGCAGCGAGAGCGCAAGCTCGTCCGCCCAAGCGGAGCGAGCTCTTCTTCCTGGCCTATAAAAGGAGCAGTAATGGCTGTAGGAATCCGACTCAAGCTGGCTGGCGCGACCGCCGAGCAGGTGGACAAACTCAACGCGGCGATCGACCCCGACGGAAACCCGCCCGACGGGCTCATCTTTCATGCCTCCGGACCGGTAGAGGGCGGTTTCGGGGTAATCGACTTCTGGACGTCTCGCCGGCATTTCGACCGATTCGCGGCCGATCGGATCGCGCCCGGCATGGCCGCGATCGGGGCGACGGGTACACCGGAGGTGCACGAGTTCGAGGTCCACGAGCACTTCCCCCGCTAGACCGAATACCAACCGAACAAGGAGAAGCACATCATGACAAAGAAGGACAAGACGCAACTACTCATAACGTGGGTGGCCAGTCCCGACAAGGTGTCACAGATGGACCGACTGGTTGAGAGTCATGGCTCGTTCATGGCCAAGACCCATGATCGCAAGGGTACGAACGCGCTGTTGAGTTACGACCTCTCCAAGGGCCCCGAGTTGGAGAACCCGCTCGACCCAAGTTCCAAGAGCACTGGCAACACTCGCTATGTCCTTAGCGAAGTCTACGACTCCGCAGCGGGGATCGAGAATCACTGGCGCCAATCCCAGGAGTCTTGGAGTGACTTCGGCGCGATGGTGGATATGCTCGCAAGCTGCAACACGCAGACGCTGCACGGTGGTTCCATCGCCGAATCCCTCTGGTAGACGCTGACCCGTTGGAAGCCGCGCCCGAGATTCAAACTCGGGCGCGGTGATCACCTGCGAAAGGATTGACCCGCTGCCCGCAATTAGCGTTCGTCCCGCCTCTCCTACCAGGCAACACCGAGATCGATCGTGACGCGATGGCTTCCAGCGCTCACGGAGAGCCACAGGCCGCCTACGGTGACCGCCCGCCGACGGGCGTATGGACTCCGTCATGCCCTCACCACCGTCGACCGAGTAACACGGGACCACATAACAGCCGCGCCCCCCGGGCCCCTCGCCACCTAGTTCGATGTTTGGAGTGGCTGTTTCCATCCAGTGAAATCGTCTTGGACGGATTCCGCTTCTACGACCTGTGGATGCCAGAAAGTCGATCCATGGCGTGAGCTGGACTTTCACATCCACGTCGGTGGGCAGCAAGATCCCCGCTGCATGGCACTCAGCTTCCTGTACCAAGGCTTCTTCCTGTACCAAGGCTTCTGCCGCCTGCTCGCCATCCTGCGGCGCATGGGATACGAACAAGGTAAGGGGGCTGTCAGGCTTCGCACCGAAACCAGACGGTCTTGCCAGCTGGCCCAGGGTTAGTACCCCAAGCCTCCGAGAGGGCCGCCACGATCCGGAGACCTCGGCCCGACTCGGATGGACGGACCCCGTCAGCGACCACCGGAACCTGCTGCCCGGCGTCGAAGACCTCGATCTGAACCCGGCCGTGGAGGTCGTGGACAAGCAAGTCGATCGGGGTGCCGGCATGCACGACGGCGTTGGTCACCAACTCACTGGTCAATAGCACGACGATATCGATGGCTGCTGGTCTGGCGATCTCAGATAAGGCCGCTTCTACAATCCCCCGGGCCACGGCCACGCTGGCCGGCTCGGGAGGCAGCCGGACGCTCGCGACCATGTCGTCCCGTCCAGTCAGCTCCTGGGTCACGTCAGAGGCCTCCCTCTAGCTCTTGTACTCGAGCGCCTGCCGGCTAGAGAAAACCGTTGACCAGCCCAGGGTCCGGAGGCAAGGCGGCGCGAAAGGAGCCTACCCTTTCGCAGACATCCTTAACCCTCACCTCCTGGAGTCGATTTCCGCGATTCCGACGTGGCCCCGGCGCCTCGTACTTCAATCAGTATCTCATTCAGACCGCGACCGCCTCGTCGCACCTAGGATCGAGGGGTGTGGCTCAGCACGAGATCGAGATGATCCTCATGAAGCTGGTCGCCAGTTACCTGTCGACGCCCATCTTCCTCGTCGATCCGGCCGGTGCCCTTCTCTACTACAACGAAGCGGCCGAGAAGATTCTCGGGCGCCGTTATGACGAGACTGGAGAGATGCCGCTCGAAGAGTGGGCGACGATCTTCGTGCCGACGGACGAGGCGGGAGAGGTGATCCCGCCGGAGGCCCTGCCGTTGTCCAAGACCGTGCAGCATGGGCTGGCCGACCACGGTGAGTTCTGGATCCGTGGATTGGACGAGGCCCCCCGCCACATCTCGGTCACCTCGTTCCCAATGGTCGGTCAGCACAGTCGCCGCCTGGGGTCGGTGGCTCTATTCTGGGAGGCCGCGGTCGGATGAAGATCCGCCTGTGGGGCACGCGCGGGTCTATCCCGTCCCCGAGGCCGGGGACCGTGGGCTATGGGGGCAACACCTCGTGCGTCGAGGTCTGCGGTGACGACCCCACCCACCTCGTGGTGCTCGACGCCGGCACCGGCATCTGCGCTCTGGGCGACGCTTGGGACCCGACCGTGTCGCGTGTCGATGTCCTCCTCAGCCACCTCCACATGGACCACATCCTGGGACTGGGATTCTTCAGCGCCCTGTTCCAGACCGGGCTCGAAGTCCACATCTGGGGCCCGGCTTCGCCCACGCAGTCCCTTCGCGACCGACTGAGCAGGTACCTTTCACCGCCGTTGTTCCCGGTGCGGCTCCGGGATCTGCCATGCCGGCTGAGCCTCCACGATGTGCCGCTCGGCCGATTCGAAATACCTGGGTTCGCCGTTCGGTCGGCGCTTGTGTGCCATCCGGGCCCGACCGTCGGTTACCGGTTCGAGGACCGGCACGGATCGCTGGCGTATGTCCCCGACCACGAACCGGCGCTCGGTGTCCGGGCGTTCCCCGATCACCCGCGCTGGACGTCCGGCCACGATCTTGCCGCGGGGGTCGACGTCTTGATCCACGACGCCCAATACGACGACCTCGAGTACGCCACCCGGGTCGGTTGGGGTCACAGCTCGGTGGATCACGCCTATGCCTTCGCCGGCGCGGCCGGCGTTCACCATCTGATCCCCTTTCACCACGACCCCCACCACGACGACTCGAAGCTCGATGCGCTGTTCGATCCGATCTGGGGCCGCTCCGAGATGCCGTTCGCCGTTACACCGGCCCGGGAAGGTGACATCGTCCCGGTCGGCCAGATCATCACTCCGCCTGAGCGGCCCGCACCCTCTTCGCCAGGGACTGGAGCAGCTCCCAGCTGATCGCCCCGTTCTGCTGCACTACCGACCGGAAGTCCCAGAGGGTCAAGCGGTAATCAAGCCGGTCGCTGACCTGTTCCCAGCCTCGCTCGTGACCCCCGAACGCGCCCATGATTACCACGTCGTCGGCGTGTGACCACAGCTCCTTAAATGGTTCCGGTCGTCCTTCCACCAGGTCGCCCAATGCGTCCTGGCAGCGCGAGATGAAGCGCTCCCAGTCGCTGTCCACGGGTAAATCATGCCAAGGGCAAGAGGCCGAAGCCATCCGGGCAGGCCTGCAAGCCGCGACGGAGGATCGCGGAACGGAACCATTCGTTGCCTCCGTGCTTAGTGACGGGCGAGGACCCGCCTTCTGCACATCAAGACGACCTGAACACGGGCCCCTCGTTCGGTTGTGACGTCAACTATCGCGACCGAGTCGGATCGAAGCGGGTTATCGACCCTGCCAGTCTTCGTGCTGGTATGCGCCGTCTTACGCGCTTGCGGACGAACTGGCCACGTTCGATCGTGTGTCTGCAGATGGGGCAAGTCTCGCCGACTCCCGCTTGCAGCCCGTTGCTGTCCACGTCGGCACTCGGGTCCGGCCGATCCTCGCCAACCGGTCACTTCGATCGCCCGACCCAGAGCCGCTGCGTTGCTCTCACAGAGACGGAACACATTGTTCCGTCGGGAGCGGCGCCTGGGGGCGTCCACCTCTTCCGGATTCGCGCCACACTCGGCGTTCGGCGTGAGTTAGTCGACTGCCAAGAAGAGAACCTCGGCTAGCCGGTCGCGACCGAACTGCACTCCCCGTTCGACCGCCCTCGCCCGGCGCTGTTCGGTCTGTGCCAGTTGGGCCTTCAGTGACCCTTCGTCCGCCCAGATGGTGCCGACACGGCCCTCGCCCGTGGTGCGGTTCATCAGGTTCCGCACCGCCAAGAAGCCCTCGCTGGTCTTGAACTCCGGAACGATCACCTGCTTGAAGAACTCCACGTTCTCATCAATCTTGGCGGGATCCATCTTGATCTCACGAATATGCAGCCTCGATCCCACGCTCGGCCCGGGCGGCTGCGTTTCGGACACCAACTGCTCGTAGCGCTCGACGGTGAACTTGCCGCCGATTACGTTGACGGCCTCCTGGCGCGTCTTATCAACCGCGCTCTCGCTGGCATCCATATCAGCCTGCGTTTCCCACTGGGCCAGGACGTTTATGACGCCGCTGGCCCGATCGCCGCTGATGCTTATCCCGCGGTATCCCTTCTGCTGGCGCAACCCTGGAATGACATCATTCTTCATGTACTCGATTCCGCCGTCGATGTTGGTTGCTTCGTTGACGATAGTGATTCGAACGTGCACTATTTGTCCTCCTTCGGTCGCCTTGTACAAGCATTAGCAGCGCTAGTGTCCGTGCAGCTCGAAGCTTGGACAAACGGACAAGGTCTCTATCGCTGGCTGGTCGCTCTCGATCTCGCGCAGCTCACAAGGCTCGGACCGGACGCCGAACGGTCCACCACGCGCCGATCTCGACCACTTGGCCTCGCCGAAGTAGCCGATCAGACGCGGCGATATCGAGCTGGTGACGGGCGGGCGCCGAGCCGTCTGATGGGCGTCTAGCCGGACTATGCCTGAAGAGTTGATGTTCTGGGTGACGGTTCTGGACGTGCCGGACCTGCTGAACTCGCCGTAGTCGTGCGGGAAGCGTCCAAGGGTCCGTTGGTGTAGCGGATCAGGCCCTTTCGGGCGTGCGTGCTGGTGATCGTCGCGTGCGTCTGGAGGGTCTGCCGGTCTGGCTGTGCTGCCGCGAGATCGTCGGGCCACGTTTCGACAATGCAGCTCGCCCAGTCCGCCCAGTGCTCGACCATGAGATAGAAGTCGAGCAGAAACTGGCCGACGAGGAGGAGCCAGGGGAGGTGCTCGGGAAAGGGTCCAGTCCGTTGTCACCATCCGGCACCCCCTGGCCAGACGTTCTGTGTTTCTGGGAGGCGGCTCGCGTCGGCTTGTGCTCGCGATTGTGAGATCAGATCGCGCTTCGGGTCCCCATTCACAGACGGCTCACGGCGGCGGCGAAGCTCCCCCCAACGCGCACCGCCATCGCCGCCCCGGGTTCTTCCCCAATGTGCCGCCGCGGCAGGCGCTGGGCTTCTGAGAAGGGGGGAGCTACCCTTCCCCATGTTAAGGCCTTTTGGCCCTGGCAAAACGCCGTCTGATCGTGCAGGATCCAGGGATTGCGGCGAATTCACGCCGGCCGGATCAGAACGGCACCACCACATCTCGTGCCTGCTGGGCTTGTGGGCGAACACGACGGACGGCGGTGTCATCAGGATGACTCATCGAAGGGAGACGAGGACATGGTTTTAGCCAAGGTGGCCCACCCCAGCGTCGAGGAGCGCCGGGCCCAGGGTAAAGCGGCGCGGGAACGGTCGCCGCTGTCGGGGCACGCCGGATGGGTGCCCGCCGGTGACCGTCCCGACCCGGTGGGTCTGCTCGAGGCGCAGAACCTGACCCGCGAACCCGATCTGGTCCCGGTTCGCCATGGCCGGATGTGGGCTTCGCCGTTCACGTTCTATCGGGGCGCGGCCAAGATCATGGCCGCCGACTTGAAAGACACAGCGACTGCGGGGTTGAAGGTGCAGCTGTGCGGGGACGCCCACCTGTCGAACTTCGGCGGGTTCGCGTCGCCGGAGCGGGCCTTGGTGTTCGATCTGAACGACTTTGACGAGACCTTGCCGGGACCGTTCGAGTACGACGTCAAGCGCATGGCGGCCAGCTTTACGATTGCGGCCCGCAATAACGGCTTCAGCGCCGGCGACGTTCGAGAGGTGACCCTGGCCGCGGTGGCGGCCTACCGGGAGGCCATGGCCGGCTTCGCGGTGATGGGCAACATGGAGATCTGGTACGCCCACCGCTCTGAGCCGGAGATCATGCAAGCCATGAGTTCCTTCTTGGCGGGCGGAGCGCGCAACAAGAAGGAGGCAGCCCAGGCCAAGGACGCCGAGAAGTTCGCCCGCAAGAACGTCGAGAAGGCGCGTACCCGCGACAGCCTGCAGGCCCTGTCCAAACTGGGCGAGATGGTCGACGGCCGTTACCGGATCGTGAGCCAACCACCGGTGGTCATCCCCGCCCGCGACCTGGAGGCCATGTATGGCTACTCGGCCGAGCAGCTCCAGGACATGGTCCACCAAGTGTTCCGGGCCTACCGCCTCACCTTGCAGGAGGATCGCCGCCATCTGCTTGAGCGCTTCGAGATCGTCGACGTGGCCCGCAAGGTGGTCGGCGTGGGCAGTGTGGGCACCCGGGCTTTCATCGTGTTGCTGCAAGGCCGCGACGAGCACGACCCGCTGTTCTTGCAGGTCAAGGAGGCCACCGCCTCGGTCCTGGAGGACCACCTGCCCAAGAGCCGGTTCAAGCAGCCCGGCGAGCGGGTGGTGCAGGGGCAGCGGTTGATGCAGGCGGCCAGCGACATCTATCTGGGGTGGACCAAAGGCGCCGAGGCCGACCGCTGGCTGTACTGGCGTCAGCTGCGCGACATGAAAGGCTCGGCCATCGTAGAAGCGATGGCCCCGGTCACCCTGCGCTTCTATGCCGGCCTGTGCGGCTGGACCCTGGCCCGGGCCCACGCCCGCTCCGGTGACGCCATCGCCATCGCCGAATACCTCGGCAAGAGCGACAAATTCGACAAGTCCATCACCGACTTCTCCCAGCGCTACGCCGACCAAAACGAACGGGACTACCTGGCCTTCTCCGCGTCCATCAAGTCCGGCCGGCTCCAGGCCATCGTAGGAGTATGAAACCGGGTCGCCACCGCCGACCACGAACCACCGCTACCGGTTGACCCCAGGGACAGCGCGAGCGGTGGAAGTGGGCACCCGAGCTCATCACCGAGCGTCGCGACGGCTCCCGAGTCTCCTCAGCCGCTCCGATTTGCCCAGTATGCGCCTGTTCGTAGTGTGTAAGAGAGCACCGCTTGGAGAGAAAGCCTATGTGGTGCCACAGTGCCAGGTTGGGTTCCGGCGATGAGCGTCGAACGGCACATCGTGGCGCCCCCGGAACCGGCTGTCTTGGATCGTGCCGATAGGCGATACTGCAGGGATGGTTGACCGCAACGTGCTCGGAGGGGAACTGGAGCCCTGTGGCAGGGACCCCCTTACCGGCTTTTATCGAGACGGGTGCTGCACCAGCGGGCCCGAGGACTACGGCAGCCACACGATCTGTGCTGTGGTAACTGCCGAATTCCTCGAGCATCAGCGCCGCATTGGCAACGACCTCATGACGCCCATGCCTCGGTATGGTTTTCCCGGCCTGGTACCGGGGGATCGCTGGTGTGTGACTGCCGCGAACTGGTTGCGCGCCCACAATGACGGAGCCGCAGCGCACGTGGTGCTTGCGTCGACCAATGAGTTGGCGCTGCAGATCGTTCCCCTCTCCGCGCTCCGCGAGCATGCCGTGGACGTGCCTGCCAGCCCGAGCGGCCTCGAGGGGTGAGGCGAGCGTAAACGGTCGGGACTATAAGGTCCGCTAAGTCGTAAGCCACCTCTGGTGCATAACTGGCGCTCGCGAATCCAAGCTCGTAGACGGGAGAGGGCAAAGCGAACGGCACTTCGCGCGCCCCCACCCCTCGGTATAGCGTCAGTCTCGAGGCGGGACGGGATCTTTAGGAAGAGGCCTCGGAGCGACGTGGAGTGGGCAAGCTCTGGAGTAAGGCCGTGCGATGGGGACTGGGATTCCACGGAGGGTCGACGCGTTCGCTTGTCGACGGCTTAGGGTGTGGGTACTTGGTCGGGTTATCTGACGGTACGTGTGGCGACGTTCGATGCGAGCTCGAGCGCTGCTTCCACGGATAGTTTGGCACCCCGCGCGACTTCCTCGTCGAGTGCTGTAGAGCCGAGCGTACGGGCAAGCTGTTCGATTAGCCGTTGGCGCCACCGCCACCGGAGTGGTTGCGCGAACCCTCCGTAGAGGCGCGCGTGGTGCTGCCAGGCCCCGACGAGCTGAGCTGCGTCGATGGCCGCGCCGGTGTCGAGAGCGTATTTGGCGGCCGAGACGAGGGCGGTGGCCTGCGTAGCGTAGGAAAGCTCGTTGCGGCCAATGGCGAGCGCCTGGCGTAGCAGCTCCGACGTCTCGTCGAGGTCGTCGATCAGGAGGGCGCAAAACAGCCGGGCCTGCGCCCGCATCTCCGGGCCAGCTGAATCGGAGATGGCCAACCCGGCCCGGAAGAGGGCGAGCGCTTCATCCCTATCTCCGACGAGTTCGTACGCCTCGCCGCTGGCGAAGAATGCAGCCACCCATAGCGTCGGGCTTGCCAGTGTTTCGGCCAGATCCAGCAGAACTGGGGTCTCCGAGCGGACGCCGGCTTCGGTGTCGGCCGCGCCGAGGGCGACGACGAGCGCGATCCTTGCCTGCACCTGGGTGGCGACGTTGTCGGTGCGAGTCGCGGCGGTCACTGCTTTGCGTGCACTGTCGAGAGCCCCCGTGGTCTCGCCCTGGGCTAGGTGCCACATGGACAGTTCCGTGTGCGCCATGGCGGGGGCGTCGTCGCCGCCCAGCTCGATCGACAATGCTGCGTATCGACCCTGAGCGTCACTGCTGCCGGCGTTCATGGCGGCCGATGCTGCGTCACCAAGGAGGCGGGATCGGGACTTGGCAGGCAGTTCCCCAGAGATGGCGATGACCTCCTCGAACCAAGCGAGGCCCTCGCGTGGGTGACGGATGTTGAACAAGCCGACAAGGCGCCGGACCATGCTCGCCGCTCTCTTGGCGTCGCGTCGTTCAATCAGACGGGCGAGCGCCGCTCGCACGTTGTCGTAGTCGGCCTCGAGCCGGTCGAGGGCGCTGAGCTGGCCGCCGGGAGCGGCCATCAGTACGCCCTCCTCGCCGGTGAACGCGAAGAAATGCGAGGCGTGCGCGTCGCGGGCCTCGGCCAGCCGACCGGTCTCGGCCAACCGGTCCCAAGCGTATTGGCGCAGCGTCTCGAGGAGGCGATAGCGGTCTCGGGCCGGGTCCGCCTCGACCATGGACCTGTCGCAGAGCCCCTTGAGCAGGTCCAGAGCTTCGAGATCCTCGACACCGCCCAGGGCCGCAACCGCGCTGAGGCCGAAATCTCCGGCGAACACCCCAAGGAGATCAAACAGCTCGCGTTCGGGGGCGCGAGCAGCTCGTAGGACCAGTCGATGGCCCCTTGGAGGGTTTGCTGGCGCGGCACGGCGATGCGTCCGCTCCTGGTTAGAAGGCGGAACCGTTCATCGAGGCGGGCGGCGATCTGTTCGATCGACATCGCCGTGGTCCGTGCCGCGGCGAGTTCGATCGCAAGCGGGATCCCATCGAGCCTCCGACAGACCTGCACGGCTGCGTGGCGTGCAGCGCCATCGAACTCGAACAAGCTCGATACCTGTGCAGCCCGAGCCGCGAACAAAGCTACAGCGTCGCCGGTGCCCCCCTCAGGCGCCTCCACCGACAATGACGGCACCCGCCACACGGTCTCGCCCGGCACCTCAAGCGGCTCTCGGCTGGTGGCGAGCACCCGCACGCGGGGCGCGGCAGCCACGATGCGGTCGATGAGCTTGGCGGCCGCGTCTATGACGTGCTCGCAGTTGTCAATAACGAGCAGTGCCCGCTTGTGCGTCAGGACTCGGCACACCAGCCCCTCTATGTCAACCTCGCGTAAGGTCGGCGCCTCAATCGCTGCCGCGACCGCCGAAGCCACCAGCCCGGCGTCGATCAGAGGGGCCAGTTCGGTCAGCCACACACCGTCGGGGAACTCGCCGGTCAGCCCGGCGGCAGCCTGAACCGCTAGGCGTGTCTTTCCGACCCCGCCGACCCCCGTCAGCGTCACCACCCGCGACGAGCGCATCAGTCCGGCGATGATGGCCAGCTCGCGCTCACGTCCCACGAACAACGAGCGTTCCACCGGCAGATTGGAGGGCACGGCGGTGACGGAGCGCAGCGGGGGAAACGTTTCTCCTCCGAGCTGGTATACGCGCTCGGGCGTTGAAATACCGGTGAAGAGATGCTCTCCCAGATCAGCGAGGGCGGCACCATCGAGGAGGCCGGCTGTAGCCGCCGACACCAGCACCTGGCCCCCGTGCGCCGCCCCGGTGATCCGGGCCGCCCTGTTGACCGCGGGACCGAAGTAGTTGCCGTCCCGTTCCTCCACCACACCGGTGTGCAAACCCATTCGCACCTGCACCGCCGCCTCTGCGGACCACTCCTCGGTGTTCAGCGCCGCCTGCGCCGCCTCCGCGGCCAGGACCGCGTCGCCCGGCCGGGCGAAGGCAGCCGCGAACCCGTCCCCACCAGTGGCGAACACATAGCCGCCACGGCCCTCGATCGCCGCCCGGATGATCCCGTCGTGGCGGGCAAGCGCCCCCCGCATCGCCTCCGTTGCCTGCTCCCAAAGCGCGGTTGATCCCTCGATATCCGTGAACAGGAAGGTCACCGTGCCCGAAGGCGGCTCCACGGTCCTAATCCTCTCACGGCCGTGCCAGCCCCGCTCGGAATCAGCCACGGCGGCCGCAATCGGGCAACCCGACGCGACCCGCGCTTCCACCCGCAACTGACAAATCGGACCTAGGACCTGTCAGGGGCCAGGCGAGAAGATAAGTGCGCGCCCGGACATGCGTGGCACGACCTCACTCGGCGCGGCGAGATCGGCACCTACGCGTGTCCCACCGACCCAAGTCGTTACTACGTTCTCGACCGAGCCCGGCCGGACGTATAAGGGTTGTTCAAGCGGCGTAGTTGCGGAGGACAGCGAGGGCGGCGTCGGCGTAGGGGCCCGCAGTAATCAGGCCCGACTCGACTGGATTTAGGCGCTGGGCGCCGACCCGGCAGAATGCGCCCCCGGCGCCTCGGATGGATGACGGCGCACCCAGGGGGCCAAAAGCCCAGGGTTCGCCTCCCTCCGGCGCGTATTGCTCGCAATGCACCGCCTGCGGCGTTTGGCCGGAAATCATAAAGGCATAGGGGAGCGTCCGGTGGCCAAGCCAAGCGACGTGACGGAGCCGGTTAGTGTCGGGGAAGTCGGCCCCCAGAGGAGTGGCTATATCCAGGCCATGGGCCCAGTGCTCCGCCAGGCGCGTGGTGGCCAAGGTTGTCGGTTTCAACGTGCCACCCACCCACTGCACTACAGCGTCCGGATCGGCGCGCCGGAACGCCGCCACGAAGGCGACGCACGCTCGCCGCCACCGCTCGAAAACCACCGCAGGTACGTCCCGTTCGGCCTCGACCGCCCGCCCGGCCGCGTCATCCACGCCGCGGGGCTCTTCCGCTCGAGAGAACTCCAGTACGGGTCGGCTGACGCTGGACGCCGCAGCTTCGTCGGTCTGGGCCAAGTGCAGCACCACATCGCAGATGTCCCAGCCGGCGCAAGCGACGGGGAGGCCCAGTCCCGATCATCGAGGTGGCCAAGGATGGAGTCGATCCGGCGCTGCTCGGCGATCAAGTCGTCAATTCGTTCCACCGCGTCATCTTGCCACCGCGCCCATAGCTGATGGTCGGCCGCGACGCCGGACGTAATCATCGTGGCTTGATGATCGTCATCCCAGGGCGGTCCCGGCGTCCCTGACCAGGAGTCAATAGGCCGATGGAGTCGGCCTCAAAAATATCGGGAAGCCACGCCTGCCTGACGAACTGGTGACGACAGCGATTGAGGACACAGAATACGCGATCGATAGCCCGTTGACCATCATCGACGGCTAGCGCCGAACGGCACGTTTGGCGTTTGCCTTATCAGTCGCAGTTGCGAGGGGTTGGGACCCGGTTTGGTCGAGGCCGCGATTTGACTGCAGGACGTCGCGAGTTGGATGCACCAGCGGGAGGGATATCTAGCCCTTAGGGGATCGGGTGGTCTGCCGCGCTACGCTGGTGTTGTGGGGCCGCCTTCGGGGACGGTCACGTTCCTGTTCAGCGATATCGAGGGCTCGACGCGTCTGTGGGAGTCGTCGCCAGAGGGGATGGGGTCTGCTCTAGCCAGGCATGACACGATTGTGCGCCAAGCGATCGAGGGCTACGGCGGCTATGTGTTCGGAACGGGCGGGGACGGCTTTGCCGCGGCCTTCTCTCGTGCTGCCGATGGCGTGGCGGCGGCGCTGGCCGCCCAGGCCGGACTGGCGGGGGAGGGTTGGCCCGACGGGGCGGCACTGCGGGTTCGGATGGGATTGCACACCGGGGAGGTCGACGAACGCGATGGTGACTATTTCGGCGCCGCGGTCAACCGGGCGGCTCGGCTCACGGCAGTTGTCAACGGCGGGCAGATCGTGTGCTCGTCGGCGACCGCCGAGTTGCTGACAGGATTCCAGCTGGTGGATCTGGGCCAGCACCGCCTGCGGGACCTGTCCACTCCGCAGCGCCTATTCCAGATCGGCGCCAGCGTTTTCGCTCCGCTGCGCTCGGTGGACGCCGCGCCAACCAACCTGCCGACTGTGCGCACCGAGCTGATCGGACGGTCCGAGGAGGTGTCGGGGCTAGCGGCGGTGGTGGAGCGGTTCCGGCTGGTCACCCTGACCGGCGTAGGCGGGGTGGGTAAGACCCGCTTGGCGTTGGGCGTGGCAGCGGTCGTGGCGGCGGGGTTCGCTGATGGGTGCTGGCTGGTCGAGCTGGCGCCGGTGGCAGACGGGGCCGAGGTGGCCAGGATGGTGGCCGCCGCGATGGGGGCGCCGGTCCGGAGCTCTCGACCGATTCCCTTGGATTTGTTCGAAAGCGGTCCCAGAATGCGCGATAATCCGAATAAGCCTGTGCATTGAGCGGTACGCCCCTCGTCAGGTGTCAGCAGCCGAATTCGGGGCAAGCGTTCAGCCTCCCGCGGGAGTGCTGTGTTCATGGCCCGTCGGGTCACTTGAAGGGCAGCGATTAGCGTCGGGCAGCGGGGTGCGAGCGTGCCTGGCGGCACAGGTCCGGGAGCTTGGTGAGGAGGTCTCGCGCCTCCTCGGCGTCGCGATCGCGGGCGACGCAGAAGACGCTGCGCCCGGCGGTGTCGAGGTGGATGCTCGCCAACCGGAGGCGCCGCTGCACCGGCCCCTCAGTCCAGCGGACGCTCTGAACCTTGGCGAGTGGCACCCTGTCGGTGACACGACGCAGCCGGCCGCTGGTGGTGACGACATAATCGTTGTTGGCGGCGAAGGAAAGGTTGCGGAAGCGGAGGGGAGCCTTCCAGCGTGCCCGTCCGGGGGGCGGGACGGGCGTCGTGGGCGTGCCGGGCATGATGAGTTGCTCCACCCAGTGGGCTTGCTGGATCGTGCCGACGGGGATGAGAGCCTTCCCGGCTTGGCGTGCCGCCCGGTTCTGCCGTCCCGAGACGTTGCGGCCGGCGACGTCGGCTTCGATCCGGGCCCAGCCGAGGGGACGCCACAGGATCGGCTGGATTGTCCGCAGAGCTTGGACGCGGCCCCATGGGATGGTTTCCACTTGGGTTTGGATCAGGCCGGAGCCGACGTGCAGTCCGTCGGGTCCGGAGCCGAGGCTCAGTCGGTACTCGCCGTTAAAGCGCGTCCAAGTTGCAGCCACGAATGCGATCAGTAGACGCCTATAGATGAGCCGAAGAGGCCACCGGCGGCAGAAGGAGCGCCGACGGCGACGGCCACCAGGACGAGGACGATCAGGTAAACGAAGAATGCAGAACTGCTGGTGAGGATGAGCCAACCAACCGGCGGGGGTCGACCGTGAAGAGAGGTGTGAACGTGACGGGGGCGGCCGGCTGTTGAGGCGTTCGGGATCTATCAGCGGCCTCGGCGGCGGAGGCCCGCTGTTGCAACACCTCGGCGCGAACAGCCTCCGCATAAGCGGCGGGCATGTAGGCGAGGCGTCCGGTCGAGCGACTCCCTGATGCCATGCGGATCCGCAGTTCGGCCAACCCGAATATGCGTGCCAACCCGGGGCTCACGATGTCGATGGCCTGGATCTGGGAGATCGGGAATCGCAGAGACTGGCGGCGCAGGAGGCCGGTTTCCATCTGCAGTGCATCCTCGGCGAGGCGCCACCGGGTTACCAGCCACGAAACAACCCCCAGCAGTAGGAAGAAGACCACGACTCCGCTGCGGATAAAGTCCGCTGTTTGGTTGCTCCGGTTGATTCCTCCCAGCACGATGAGGGCGATCACGATCAATGCCGGACCGAGTCGAACGACCGGTGATGCGGGATGAAGCCGCTGCCACTGGCCTTCTAGAGCGGGAGGAGGGGTTGTCCAAGGCCTCCCGACCGGTGGTGGGTGCATGGGCGGCGGGTGCGGCGGCAGCTGGGGTGCTGGCGGCTGCGACGAGGAAGGCGGCGGTGGTGGTGGCGGGGATGACGGTAGAGGCGGGTGATCGCTCACAGCCCCGCCAATCGACTCTCTCCTAGACTTGCCAACTGGTTCCGCAAGCGAGCGGCGTCCTCCGCAGCGAGGCCAGGGATGCGTGCATCGCTGGCTGCCGCTGCGGTGTGCAGGCGGACCGTCGCCAGGCCGAATATGCGCTCGAGCGGACCGGCGGTCACGTCCACGAACTGCATGCGCCCGTATGGCACCACCGAAATCCGACGGAACATAATGCCCCGCCTCACGATCAGGTCGTCGGCCCGTTCGGTGAAAGCCCACGCACGGACCCGCCGACCGAGCATCCGGTCCACCACGAGACCGGCCAGGAGCAAGACCACCGCAGCTATAGCGCCCGGCTCCATGTCACCGAATGCCGCGGCCAGGATGATCGCCAGGAGGATAAGGGGACCGAAGATCGCAACAACCTCGAGCCGGCGCAGGAGACGCAGCTTCGGCGACGGGTGACCCCATACGAGGTCGGCCTCGAAGAACTCAGTAGGGCGCACCACCCGAACATCCTCTCATTCGCGGTCGAGCGCGGGAGCGGAATTTAGCCGAGATCTGGTGCCGGTCTGAGGGACGTGGAGCACAACCCGCCTGCCTCGCCCGACCAGATCCCCAAATGGTCCGAGGCCATGGACAACGTCGAGATCTATACCTATCCGGTTACCCAACACGCGTTCTTCAATGACACCCACCCGGACTTCCATTACGCCATCGCGGTCTCCCTTCAGCGGGAACGCACGATCTCGTTCTCGCCCAAGCACCCGGCGTCCTGACGGTTCGTGCGATTGCGAGGCCCTCCCGCGAGGTCCACTCTACCCCAGCGACAGAGCACGCCCCCGACCGTCCGAGCCAAATCTAGAAGGATACAGAATGCGAGATCGAGAATCCGACACCGAAGCCTGGAGTCCACAAAAGCGGGTTAACACCACGACATCGAGGCCCGTGGTTGGTCGCCACATATCGGTTACGGGGCGCGTGAGAGGAGCATGCGGACTGTCGGATCCTTGCTTGCGACGCCATGGCCGGAGTCGGTTCGGCTTTTCGGACGGCTCGCCCGCTACTCGAGCACGATGCCGTAGTGATCGGTGTACGGCCGCATGCGTTCGCGTACGGCTGCGTCGTCGATGCCATACTCGTCGGCCGAGTAGGCGTGCCTCCCAAGCGCACCCTTCGGCCGGTTCGTCACGTAACGACGGATGGCGTCGGCGTGCTCGCCGCTGAGATCGCGGCCCATTGTGGCGTAGGTGCTCGCCACCGTTTCGACGGGGTCGTCCATGAGCGCGGCAAAGTGGACATCGACGATCCGCTCGGGCAGCGCGCCCCCTGTCGCTGTTCCATGAGATGCAGCAGGATCGAGCCCATGCCGTCGTCACCAGCGATGTTCCTGATCTCGACATGGTCGCTGCGGATCCAGCGCACGTTCGCGAGCGTGCTCGCGCTCGAGGCTGCGGTCTTCACCGGGTCGCGGTGCGTGTGCACCACCCAGGCGTCGGGATAGAACGCGAACACGAGTTGCAGGATTGCCAGGTAGACGGGGGTCTTGAGCACCCAGGTTCGGTCGGCGGCGTCGTGTTGCAGCGACTGCAGTACCCGCCGGTGGAATTGCATGGCGGCGAGGACGTCGGGCGTCCACCCCGGGATGTCGGCGACCATCGGCCAGTACGCACCCGAGAACGACGGCATCTGCAGGTGGATGCACTCCTGCGGGTACGCGGCGCGCATGTCATGCACGGTGCGGAACTCCGGGTGGAGGTCGGTCCACAGCTCGTATTCGGTTTCGGCGAGGCGCAGCGCATCCGCCTCGTCGCGCTCCGATGCCGGGCCGGGGTGGCCGATCTCCCAACCGCGTGCGCCGCGCAGTGACGGGTCAAGGTCGAGCAGCTCTAGCAGCAGTGTGGTGCCCGAGCGAGCGGGCCCGGTGACAACGAGCGGCGCTGTGATCACCTCGTCGACGATTCCGGGGCGGTGCCGGGTGTCCTCGGCGAGCCAAAGCCGGGTGCGCAGGCAGCGCAGGAACTCGGTCTTGGTCACGAACCGACCCGGTGCGTGCATGCGCGCGGTGTCGTCCACAGCGGCGGCGAGGCTGCGCAGACGGCCAAGCCAGTCACCGTCGACGTCGCCGAAGTCGTCGAGCCGGGTCGATGCGGCCGCCGACTCGCACATCTCGTCGACATCGAACGGCACTAGGTGCTCGGGCCCGCCCGCTGCATCACCGCACGCGATTAGTCGCCGGACCCAGTCGGGGCGGGTGTGCAGCGCGGTGGTCACGCTTCCAGTTCCGCGACCTTGATGACACGGGTCGTCGGCATGTCGGTGACCGCGTCTCGCGGGCCCACCCAGCGGAAGATGAGGACGCCGTGGCGGTGGCCTGCGGTGTCGAGCCAGTTTGGGTGCACCTCGCGGCCGTGCGTAAGCACCAGGCGGATCGAGCCGTCGGGTTCGGCCGCCACGTTCGCCATAGTTCGGCTCATGCGTCGGGTGAGGTAGTCGACCGTCTCGTGGAAGCGCGTCATTACGGCGATGTTCCAATAGCTTACTTCGAGCGGTTGCAGGTCGACGATCAGTGCCTCGTCGTCGGCGAGGTCGTAGGTCGCGAACATGTACAGGTTGTCGGTGCCGCTGATATCGGCGCCGAAGTCGTCGGAGTTGTTCGACACGAAAACGTGCGGGTCGTCGAAGAGCTCCGGGTGGACCAGCCGGTGCAGCGTGGTCATGATCTGGAACCCACTCGTCGCCGCGCGGATCCGCTCGGCGATCTCGTCATCGGTGTACGCCTGGCGCGCGAGTGCTATCGCGTTGTCGTCGAGCACTTCGATCTCGTACGTCGCGAGGGTTTCGCGCTCGCGGTCGCCGATAAACTGGCGCACGAGGATCGAGTAGATCCCATCGGGCGTCTGGATCCAGGTGCCGGGCTCGGTGGGCTCTGTCGCCGAGAGGACGAGCGTGTAGTTACCCTGCTTGTCGAGGCCGATCGTGCGCTCGTTCCGGTAGTCGAAGGTGTGACGGCGCCCGGAGCCGCCACCGTTGAACGTCATGCTGAAGTGAGCCACCCTTCCGGCGTTGCCCGTGATGCGGTAGCGGTGCCGACCGTCGAGCCGCACCGAGTCGTACTCGGCGTCGGGGTTGTCACCGCCGACGTTGCGACCTGGCGTGTCCATCCGGGCGAAGTGTGGGGCGCGGGGGTTGCTGTCGGCGACCACCTCCGTGGACATCGCCAAGACCCGCAGCAGGAACATGGCGCCCTGCGATGCCTCCTCCGGGTTCCGGGCGTCCTCCAACAGTACGTCGAGCTGCTGGCCGATCGCAGCATGCATGTCCCGCAAGGCGGCGACACTCTCGAGCGTTTCGTACCCCACCGTGTGCCTCCCCCCCCGGCTCGTTACGGCCGATGATCAAATGCGGGCCAATAAATATACAGCGTTGTCGGCGGCTCCTCCCACCACCAGAACTGGCCGACTGAGGAGCGATTCTCATTGATCAGCGACCGAACAGACTCCTCGATCCGCACTTCTCCCGTTGCTTCTACTGGACGAAGGACTAACCGACCAATGCGCCCGCCGCTCGGGTGATTGCGGCCGCGCAAGCCGCCGAAGCCAACGCGACGCCGCTGGCCATGGCCGCTGAGGCTCGAGCCGCGGAGGCGATCGCAACCTCCGAAGCGATCCGCCCACGAGGCCGTGGAGGCGGTGCGCGCCGCCGGCTTGATCGTCGCCGCCACAGACCAAGTGGCTGCGCAGGCTGCGATGGAGGACGCCGGTGAGGTGACCGTCGCCCACGAGGCCGCCGCGGCGGTCGCGGAAGCCGCCGCCCCGGTCAGGGCCGCGTCGGTCACCCTGGCTGAGGCGGGGGTACTGCGATACTTGCCCACCCGGTCGTCGTTCGCGGTCATCGCCGACAAGCTGGGGATCCCCCCGGTCGGCGGCCAAGGACCGAGCCGAGCGCGCCTACAAGAAACTCGGGATTCACAACCGAGCCGGGGGCGGTCAGCCGGGCCCGAGCCCTCGGGAACATTGACTAGGTACTTCCCCCGAGAACAGCCGTCGGGACCGTCGGAGAAAGTCTTGTGGGCTTGGGGAAATGGGCGGGGAAGCTGTCGAGGTCAGGATGGAGTCGGGCGAATGTGGTGGCGCGTGCGGCCCACTGTGGAACGAGAGCCGGCGATGGGCTGGGAGAGTCGCTCAGGCCTGCGTCGGCCAACATCTGAAAGGATCACGGCAGCCAGGATGAGCGCGTGACCGACCTCAGCTGTGCGAACCGCACGCGGACGGTGATGGGTCCCCCGGCTCGCTGGGCCCGTCGCATGCGGCCTGCAAGCCGGTCGGCCCGATAGCCGTCGCGTCGACGCTGACCTCGTCACCGGCGCTGGGGCGTCAGTCACTGCACACATTCGAGGCGGCTCGCTCGCGACCTGGTAACAGCGCGGAGCGGGTAGAGTAGTAATCAGTCCGGTTTGGACGTAGCGCCCTCGCTTCTTCGAGGGCAGATTGGGGGTTCCAATGGGAACTCCAACAGCATTGCTGTACTTTGATATCTGGTTTGGCTGAGGGAGCGTCTTCTATGTTTGGTTGGCGTATCCCTTCGCCGGACGAGGCGATGTTGATCAGTGGGGCTAAGGGCCGCGGGGATGGTGCCGCGCCGTTCAAGATCGTGAAAGGCCACGGAGCCTTTGTTTTCCCGCCTCGGTCCAAGGCCTCGTTTCTGACCTTGTCGATGCAGGAGGCGGAGGTCCTGGAACCGTGTGTGACCCAGCAGGGGATCACGCTGGCTGTGAAGGCGGTGATCGCGTTCAAGGTTGGCAACGATTACGAGTCGATCACGAACGCGGCGACTCGTTTTCTCGCCGACGAGGATCAGATGACCCGTCTGACTGGGCGAATTTTTGCCGGTCATCTTCGGTCCATCGTCGGGTCGATGACCGTCGAGGATCTCATCCGTGAACGACAGAAGCTCGCCGCAGAAGTCCTCGATCAGTCGAAGCCAGAGATGGCAAGGCTGGGTCTGGTAGTTGACTCCCTTCAGATCGAATCGATCGACGATCAGGGCTCCGGGTATATCAAGGCTTTGAGCCAGCCCCATGTTGCGGCGGTCAACCAGACCGCGGCCATCGCTCAGTCGGCTGCCGATCAGGCTGCGGCTCAGGCCCGTCAGGAGTCGGACCGCAACCAAGCGGAGTACGCCCGCCAGACTTCTGTCGCCAGGGCGCAGTACGACGCTGAAGTAGAGGCCGCCCAAGCGAAGGCAGCTCAGGCAGGTCCCCTGGCTGCTGCCCGGGCGCAGCAAGACGTCCTCGCCGAGCAAGCCAAGGTGGCCGAACGTAACGCCGAGCTTCGCCGCCAGCAGCTCCTTGCTGAGGTGGTCCGCCCGGCAGAGGCCGAGGCGGAGAGGATCAAGGTCCTCGCTACCGCGGATGCCGGGGCCACGCGGGTGCGCGCCGAAGCTGCGGCCGCTAACGATCGGGTTGCCCTCGACCAGCAACTGATCGCCATGCTTCCCGAAGTGATTAGGGGCACCAGCGAGGGGCTAGCGAGGGCCAACATTACCGTTCTAAATGGAGCGGAGGGATACAACCAGACTGTGTCGGGCCTGGTCGGCCAGTCCATCGCTGTCCTCGACACGCTCCGTGCCGGAATCCGCACCGGAACAGTCGAACACACCAGCGGCAACGGCGCCGTGCCAACCGAGGCTTAGCGAGACGGCCAGCGGACAGTTCGATCCTGGCTCGCCGACGCCACCAGCGAGCTAGTGATACCCGCAGCACCCGAACCTGACAATCAGCTTCCCGAGACCGCACGAGGTCACCTACGCCCTCGACACGGGGACGCGATCACGGCCGGTCTCGCTGGTTCAATCCGAGGCTTGCCTAGCGCCGATCTGCAGATCGATAACAGTGCATGATGACAGCGCGTACGGCACCTACGAGCATCTATCTAGTCCTCCCGGCGCGGCACGTGCGTATCCAACGGGCCGGACCCGGGTGCCCGAACGGGTGTGGTGTCAGCGTCGCCCTATAGATGTGAGAACGGTACGGTCAGCCGATCGGAGGGAGATGTTGTCGCTCGCCAGCAGCATGGGGCCACTGGGAGAGGGCGCCGAGTGGTTTCGCCAGCATCATGGGGCCACCTCGAGGCGAACCGGTGGCCCCATCACGCTGGCGAGCGACAGATGTCAAGTCAGGCCGAGTGCAGCCGACTCAGGTGTCCCCACTCGAGCGAAAAGTGGTGTCAGCGTCGGCCGATACGTGAAAGACCAACCGAGTCGACAGGAGGTCTCGCCTATCGAAGTGTGAGGAGCCCTAGCAGCCTGAGAAATTATGGCCGCATTTATGGCCGCCAGCCCGCCGACGACCAAAAGTTGGCGGAGGGAGTGGGATTTGAACCCACGGGGACTCGCATCCCAAAGCTTTTCAAGAGCTTCGCATTCGGCCGCTCTGCCATCCCTCCGGAGCATGCGATCCTATCCAGCCATCATTTCCAGCGGAAATGGAAACCGCCGAGCCGCCGACCAGCGAGGCAGGTGCGTAAGCGTATGCGGCCAGCTACCCCGCGGTTCGAATCGGGTTCGGCGCGCCAGCGCCGTTTGACCCCAAACGCGAGTTGGGCCGCTACGTGGAACAGGGTTTGGCCGACCAGTTCCAGCCCGAAGAAGTCAACTCCCCCCGGTGGCAGGACCTTCGTGATGCCCGGGCGACCGTGCGGGCCTGGATGGCCGAGGAAGGGCTATTTGTCCTAGTCACCAAACCAGGGACCTAAATGAGCGCCCAACGTCTATAGTCAAAGGCAATCGGCTTGGGGGGAGCATGAGAGGGCCGATGCCCGAGCCGATTTGCTGAATCCGGACCGAACGGACCACAGGCCGGGTTCTACGCAGCGGCCAGCGTGCCCGGCCCTTCAACTGCCTAAGGGGATCGGGCACGCTGACGCTGGACGCCCCTAATTCGGCTAGTCGATCTCCGACTAATAGGCCTATCCGTGGTAGTCGGGCTTAGACTATTGCAATACGCATGTCGGTGGCGGATGACCATTAGATCGTTTAAAGGACCTCACCGCCGGAGGTTCGGCTCCCCAGTAGCCGAAGAAGCTGAACCTGGCGAGGCTTGTCGTCGGTGGGAGGTTCCGGGTGGGAGCGGACGACCACTGGGTGGCCGCGTCGTCGAACCTCGAAGGCGATCTCTTCGGCGGCCTGGCGGTCGTCGAAGAGTAAGAGGTGTTCTGCGCATCTCATTTGATGGCGATGCCGGCCGCTCTCGATCACAACTTTCCCGCTAGCCCCTATCGGTTCTTTACAAGATGACGTAGTGTCGAACTGATCGGTGCGGGAAGCAGTCGACATTCCTAAGCGCTCGCGCCGAACCGCTAGCCCCGATGCACCTACCCCTGTCAGGGTTAGCGATCCAGCGTGCCCAGCCCCCACGGACTGCCCCTCTTTGCGGGCTGGCGCGCTGACCCATGAAGCGGGGGTCAAAGGCGACAACTGTGGCTTCCGAACATGACGCCGAGCGCGAAGCAGACCTGACCGCATTGGTTCACCGTCTGGTGCGACACCTTGTTTATGGACAGGTGGATCCGACGTCGGCCGCGACGCAGCCGTCGACTCCCACGAGCAGGAGCGCATCCGCCGCTCCATCGTCATGCTCCCACCCGGGCACTCGGCCGGCGCCCACCCGAGGAGCGGCCATGGCACAGATCGAGGACATATCCCACCTCGACCAGCTCACCGCCAAGTACCGGAAGCGATTGCCGAACCAAGGTGAGTACCCGAAGCGCTCGACGCTCCTTAATTACTCCGACTGGTTTTCGGAGCCAGAATCCTCGACGGTCGGAACGCCCCCGCTTGGTGCTGGCTCAGCATCAGGAGATTGTGTCCCGATGGTGTTCTCTGGATCAGCTTCGATCTGCGCTTGTTTTTTCGCGCCGCGTCGCCTGGAAAAGATACCCATCCTCGGGGACCTCCGTTCTCGTCTGACTCGGAGCCTAGATCGCGGGTCCCGTCTAGTCCTCAGCAGCTCCTCAGCACGTCGGTAAATCGCTGTCAACGGTGGTCGACCCTGGACAGGGAAATGGCTGCTCAAGGCACCTTTCGGCCGCGGAGATGCTGGTCCGAGTCGTGGCGTTTCATTTCCAGCGGAAATGAACGAAGACCCGACCGAAGTTACGGGAGTCCTTCTCCACCCGGTGATAGAGCGGCTTGATGTCTGGCTGGTCGAGGAACCGCAGGACCCGCTTCTTGAGTTGCCCGCTTCCTTTGCCGGGAATGATCTCGATGACCGACGCCTTCTTGGCCACCGCCTCCTCCATTACCTGGCGCAGAGCGGCATCGATCGCCGAGCCCCGGTTGTAGACGTCGTGGAGGTCGAGCTTGAGCTTCACTACCGCCGGCGCCCACGCCTTATTAAGAGGCGCCCCACGCGTCCCAGTAGGTGATCCCTTCCACGGGCGGCCGCTCGGCCGGTTTGAGGTCGCCGCCAGTTGTGTAGCCGACCGGGATCAACGCCACCTGGGTTATGTCATCGGGGATGCCGAGCAGCTCGGCGGCTTCCTTTTCCTTGAATAAATGCAGTGTCGTCCATGCTGACCCGAGTCCCCGGCTCCGCAACGCCAGCATGAAGCTCCAGGCAGCCGGGATGATCGAGCCGTAACGAGAGGCGGCCATAGGGTTGGGAGCATTGTCGACGCGCCCCTGGATACACGGGATCACGTGAACCGGGACCCGGCCCAGGACCTCGGTCAGGTACAGGGCGCTCTCGTAGACCCGCCTGGTTTGCGGCTCGGTGGCCGTCGCCGCGGCCGTCTTCAGGTACGCGCGCCCCCCCTTCCGCGTACATCCGGGCCAGCTCCGCCTTCTTGTCGGGATCGGTCACCACCACCCAGCGCCAGTCCTGAGCGTTGCTGGCCGTGGGCGCCTGTATGGCCAGGCGGAGGCAGTCCAGGATCACGGACCTCTCGACCGGGCGGTCGAGGTCAAGGCGCCTGCGCACGGCCCGAGTGGTGGACAGGAGATGGTCGGTTACCGCGGTGTCGATAGTCATGGTGCCCTTTGTCTACTCGGTCTGGGTGGTCTGAACCCTCGAGCGCATCTCGTGGATCCACTTGTCGGCGGCCCGCCAGGCCTTGTCGGCTTGCCGGCGCCGCGCCGGCCCGTGCTCGCCGGCAGCCGGGTAAGACCCCAGGAACTTGAGTCCTCGCAAGCCGGCATGCAGGTCCCGGAGGCAGTCGGCGACCACCGCGTCGGCGATGTGACCTTCGAAGTCGATGATGAAGCAGTACTCGCCCAGGCCCTGTTTGGTCGGCCGTGACTCCAGTTTCACCAGGTTCAAGTCGCGAGCCGAGAACTGGCCGAGGATCCCGTGCAGGCTGCCCGGGTGGTCCGAGGACTGGAAACAGACCACGCTCGTCTTGTCGTGTCCGGTCGGCGCCGGTATCCCGGTGTCATGGGGAGCGACGAGCACGAAGCGAGTGGAGTTGCCGAGGTAGTCCTCGATTCGGGGTGCTACCACCTCGAGCCCGTAAAGCTCACCTGCCAGGGCTGTTCCGATGGCGGCCGTGTGCCCGTCCGCCGTTCCCTCCTGGACTGCCGCCCCCACCTGGCGCACGGCCTCGGCCGTCGAGGTGGCCGCCACCTCCTCGACGTCGGGCAGGTGCTCGGTCAGCCAGGCCCGGCACTGCCCCGTGGCGTGAGGAAACGACACGATCCGTTTGATGTCCGCCACCGTCATGCCCGGCTGGGCCAGCAGGTTCTGGGTCACCGGCAGGATCGCCTCGCCCACGATGAGCAGATCCCGCTCGAAGACCAGCTGGTCGAGGGCAATGGAGACCGTGCCCTCGATGGAGTTCTCGATGGCCACGAATCCGTAGTCGACCTTGCCCTCGCCCACCGCACTCAACACGTGCACGAAGGATGGGAGCGGGCGCCGCTCGGCCGCGGCCAGTCCCGGTTCGCTCCGCAACGCCTCCTCCGTGAAGGTTCCGGACGGGCCCAGGAAACCGATGGTGGCCTTCGGTGAGACAACTCCGGTCATGGGCGGGCAGGATAGAGCGGTTATGGATGAGGCCGCCGTTCGAAACCTGCTTGACCAGCTGAAGGCCGGGCAGGTCGATGCCGACGAGGTGGTGCGCCGCCTGCGCCTGCTGCCTTTCGCCGACCTCGGATACGCCAACGTGGACCACCACCGGCAGCTCAGGCATGGGGTGCCCGAAGCGGTCTATGGACCTGGCAAAACAGCCGCCCAATGCGTGGGCATCGTCTCCGAGCTCCTCTCGGGCGGTGGCGCCGAACCCGGGCGTGGGGGCCCGGTGGTGCTCAGCCGGGCCAGCGCCGAGCAGATGACCGCGGCCATGGCCGCCTGCCCGGGCGGACGGGCCTCGGCCTCGACCGTCGTGTGGAGGCCGGCGCCGGCCCGATCCGAACGGGTCGTGGTCCTCACGGGTGGCACCGCCGACCTGCCCGTGGCCGAGGAGTGCCACGCCGTGCTCGAAGCGTTCGGGTTCCAGGCCGGTCTCATCTCGGACGTGGGGGTGGCGGGCGTGCACCGGTTGCTCTCTCGCGTCGAGTTGGTGCAGGAGGCCGAGGCCGTGGTGACAGTGGCCGGGATGGAGGGGGCGCTGGCCAGCGTTGTCGGTGGCCTCACCGCCGCGCCGGTGGTGGCCGTCCCCACCAGTGTGGGCTACGGGGCGTCGCTGGAGGGAGTGACCGCGCTGCTGGCCATGTTGAGCTCGTGCGCGTCCGGGCTGGCCGTGGTCGGCATCGACAACGGCTTCGGCGCCGCCTTCGCGGTGTGGCGCATCCTCGGGCGACGGGGCGCGCCGTGACGACCGTCGCCTGGTGGCACTGTTTCGCCGGCATAGCCGGAGACATGGCCCTCGGCAGCCTGGTCGACGCCGGCGCCGACCTGTCCCTCGTCGAACGTGAACTGGTTGCCCTGCCCGTAGGCGGCTGGACCCTGGAAGCGACGCCCGTTCTCCGGGCCGGCCTGGCTTGCACCCAGGTGAAGGTGTCGGCTCGGTCCAGCCAGGTCGTCCGCACCTACAGCCACATCGTGGGCCTTATCACCGAAGCCCGCCTGCCCGACCGGGCCCGCCAGCGGGCCCTTGCCACCTTCGCCCGGCTGGCCGACGCCGAGGGCAAGCTCCACCGCCGGCCGACGGCCCAGGTCCACTTCCACGAGGTCGGATCAACCGACGCCGTCATCGACATAGTCGGCACCTGCGTAGCGCTGGAACTTCTCGGGGTCGACGAAGTGAGGGCCAGCCCGGTGGCCCAGGGGACCGGAATGGTCCACACCGCCCACGGCACCCTGCCGGTCCCGGCTCCGGCAGTGGTGGAACTGCTGCGCGGCGCCCCCACCTACGGCACCTCGATAACAGCGGAGCTGTGCACCCCGACCGGCGCCGCCCTGCTCGCCGCCCTGTCCGCCGGGTGGGGACCGATGCCGGCCATGCAGATCACCGCCAGCGGATACGGGGCCGGCTCCCGGGAACTGGACAGCCTCCCCAACGCCGTCCAGGTCGTGATCGGCACCGCCGTGGACCGGTCCGCCTCGGATCCGGAACACGGCCAGCCGGTGGTGGTCCTCGAGGCCAACGTGGACGACGTCACCGGCGAGATCCTCGGCACCACGGTCGCCGCCTTGATCGCAGCCGACGCCTTCGACGCCTGGGTCACGCCGGTCACCGGGAAGAAGGGCCGGCCCGCTCACGTCGTTAGCGTTCTGGCCGACCCGGCCAACGTGGGCCGGTTGCGCCAGGTGCTGGCCGACGAGACCGGCACCCTGGGCATCCGGGCCCAGTCGTGGCAGCGGTGGCCAGCGGAACGGCAGTTCGCCGAGGTCGAGGTCGGTGGCTATCCGGTCCGGGTCAAGAAGGGGCCACGACGCATAAAGGCGGAGCACGACGACGCCGCCCGCGTGGCCCGCCTCTTGCGCATCCCGGTGCGGGAGGTGGCCCGCCGGGCCGAGGAACAGGCCCACCGCCTCTTCGACGAGGGGCCCACCGACCCCTCGGGAGACGGTGGGGCCGGGGGAATCGCCGGCTGAGCGCCCTATCGGGTCCGGGCGGGTTAAACCGATTCCGGCCCGAAGGCGTTCTCCGGCATCATGGATGGGTGCTCGAGGCCCGCGATCTGACGGTGGAAGTGGGTGGTCGCGTCACGTTGCGCGACGCCACCTTCGTGGTTCGCGCCGGCGAGAAGGTCGGGTTGGTGGGCCGCAACGGGGTGGGCAAGACCAGCCTGCTCAAGGTCCTGGCCGGCGAGAGCGAGCCGGCGGGCGGCAAGGCCGCGGTGCACGGACGGCTCGGTTTCCTCACTCAGGACCCGCGGGCGCTGCGGCAAGCGACCGCCGCCACGGGCCTGGCGCACGTGCTGTCAGGCCGGGGCCTCGACGAGGCGGCCGAACGGCTCGAGACCCTGCGCAGGGCCATGGAGAAGCAGCCTTCCGAGCGAGCGGTAGAGCGGTTTTCCAAGGCCGAAGACCACTTCGCCGCCCTCGGTGGCTACGCGGCCGAGTCGCAGGTTCGCCAGCTGGTCGCCGGGCTCGGGCTCTCCGCCGACCGCATCGACCTCCCCCTCGGCGTCCTTTCCGGCGGCGAACGCCGACGCGTGGAGCTGGCTCGCATTCTCTTCGCCGGGATCGATGTCCTGATGCTCGACGAGCCCACCAACCACCTGGACAACGACGCCAAGACGTGGCTGATGGGTTTCCTGCGTGACTTCCGCGGCGCCCTGCTCGTGGTCAGCCACGACATCGAGCTCCTCGACGAGGCCATCACGCGCGTCCTTCACCTCGACGACGGGGAGCTGGTGGAGTACAAGGGCACCTACTCGCAGTACCGCGAGGCGCGCCTTGCCGACGAGGAGCGCCGGCGCAAGCTGGTAACCCGCCAGCAGGCGGAGATCAGACGGCTCTCGACCCTGGCCGACTCGATGCGCCACCAGACCGCCAAACGGGCTCGCATCGCCAAGTCCCTTGACAAGCGGGTGGACCGGCTCCGTTCGAACGCCGCTGCGGGGCCCGGCAAAGGCGACCGCCGTTACAAGGTCAATTTCCCTGACCCGCCCCGCCCCGGACGGGTCGTCCTCGAAGCCGCCGACCTGGGTCAGGCCTACGGTGGTCCGTTCGTATTCGAGGACGTCAGCTTCGCGGTCGAGCGCGGTGAGCGGCTGCTCGTCATGGGCCTGAACGGCGCCGGCAAGACCAGTCTCCTGCGCATCCTGGCCGGCCAGAGCGATCCGAAAGCGGGCGAATTCCGAACCGGCTTCGGTGTCACTCCCGGCTATTACGCCCAGGAGCACGAGGGCATCCGGCCCGGCGTCCCGGTCATAGGCCACATGCGGGAAGCCTCCGATGCGCCCGAGACGGAGCTGCGAGGCTTGTTGGGGATGTTCGGGCTGGTCGGCGAGATCGCCTTCCAGGATGCCGGCACCCTCTCCGGCGGGGAGAAGACCAAGCTGGCGTTGGCTCAACTCGTCGCCGGCCGTCACAACCTGCTCCTGCTCGACGAGCCGACCAACAACCTGGACCCACCCTCGCGTGAGGCTATCGGCCGGGCCCTGGCCGCCTGGCCCGGAGCCATGATCATCGTCAGCCACGACATCGGGTTCGTAACCGAACTGGAGCCCGACCGCGTCCTGATGATGCCGGAGGGCGTCGAGGATCGCTGGAGCGACGACATGCTGGATCTGGTGGCGTTGGCCTAACGGATAGGCGGCTCGGGGCCAATACAGTCGGCTGGCATGGGAACGTACATCGGACCGGGAGTTCTGGAGATCGACACGCTGCTCGGAGGCTGGAACCGCCTCACCGCCGGCTATCTCATCGAGGGGCCGGCGCCGGTGCTGGTGGAGACGGGCAGCCAGTCTTCGGTGCCGGCTCTGCTCCAGGCGCTGGAGCAGCACGGGGTGGCGCCCACCGACCTGGCCGGGGTGGCCGTGACCCACATCCATCTCGACCACGCCGGCGGGGTCGGCGACGTGGCCGCCGCCTTCCCGAACGCCACCATCTACGTGCACGAGAAGGGGGCCCGCCATCTGATCGACCCTGAGCGCCTGGTTCGCTCCGCGGCCATGGTCTACGGGGACCTGCTCGACTCTCTCTACGGCCGGCTCAGCCCCACGCCGTCCGAGCGGGTGCACGTACTCGAGGACGGCGAGGCCATCGAGGTCGGTGGCGGGCGCAGTCTGGCTACCATCTACTCGCCCGGTCACGCCAAGCATCACCTGGCTCTGCACGACAGCGAGAGCGGCATCCTCTTCGCCGGCGACGCCGTAGGAGTCCGGCTGCCCGACGCCGGTGTGCTGCGCCCCGCCACCCCTCCGGCCGACTTCGACCTGGATCAGGCCGTCACGTCACTCCGGAAGTTTCGGGACCGCCAACCGGCCGGCGTGGCCCTGGCCCACTACGGCCTCCTGCCCGAGCCCATGGACAACCTGGAGGAGGCGGAGGAGACCCTGCGCCGCTGGGCCGAGGTGGCGGAGAAGGCCTGGCGGGGCGACGGCGACATCGTCGGCGCCCTGACGGCGGAGTTCTCCGGCGCCCTCGAAGGTATCGACCCGGAGAACCGCAAGAAGCTGGAGACGCTCAACGGCATCCACTCCAACGCCGCCGGTCTGCGCCGCTGGCTGGAGACCACCAAAGGCGACGCCCACGGCCACCCGCACTAGACGGTGGCTACCAGGTCCTCCTGGCCTCGCAGGTACTGGGTCTGGTACAGGTCGGCGTAGAGGCCGCCATCGGCGATGAGCGAGGCGTGGGTACCCCGGGCCACGACCTGGCCGTCCTCGACGACCAGGATCTGGTCGGCCGCCTGGATGGTCGACAACCGGTGGGCGATCACTATCGATGTGCGACCCGAGAGGGCGGCGGCGAGAGCCTGCTGGACCAGTAGCTCCGTTTCCGAGTCGAGGTGCGCCGTCGCCTCGTCGAGGATCACGATGGCCGGATCTTTGAGCAGGACCCTGGCGATCGCCAGGCGCTGCTTTTCCCCGCCCGACAACCGGTAGCCGCGCTCACCTACGACGGTCTGGTAACCCTCCGGCAACGACACGATCAGGTCGTGGATGCGGGCCGCCCGGCAGGCCTCCACGATCTGGGCGTCGGTCGCTTCGGGCCGGGCATAGCGGAGGTTGGCGGCGATGCTGTCGTGAAAAAGGTGGGCGTCCTGCGTCACGACGCCGACCGCAGCCGAGAGCGAGGCGAGGGTTACGTCCCGGACGTCCTGGCCGTCGATCGACAGCGAACCCTGTACCACGTCATAGAGACGGGGGACCAGGCTGGAGAGCGTGGTCTTGCCGGCGCCGGACGGCCCGACCAGGGCGGTCATGCTCCCCGGCTCGGCCACGAAAGAGACGTCACGGAGGACCCACTCGCCGGGCTGAGTCGAAAGTCCTTCGCTTACCGTCTCGGCCGACGCCTCCAGTGAAGCGACCGAAACGTCGGCGGCAGCCGGGTAGCGGAACCAGATGTCCCGAGCCTCGATCCGGCCCTCTACCGATTCCAGCGGCACCGCGTCGGGCTTGTCCGCCACCGAGGGCGGGGTGTCGAGCACCTCGAAGACCCGGTCGAAGCTGACGATGGCACCGAGCACGTCGACCCGGGTGCTGGCCAGGTCGGTGAGGGGGGAGTACAGCCGGGTCACGTAAGCGGCGAGGGCCACCACGGTGCCTACGGCTAGATGCCCCATGACCGCTTGGCGCCCGCCCAGCCAGTAGACCGCGGCCGTCCCCACTGCGCCCACTAGCGAGAGGGCGGCGAAGAGGTAGCGGCTGAGGAGGGCCAGGCGGATCCCGGAGTCGCGGACTGCTCCGGCTCGTTGGGCGAACTCTTTGGACTCGGCATCGGGTCGGCCGAACAGCTTGACCAGCAGGGCGCCCGAGACGTTGAACTTCTCGGTCATGTTCACGCTCATGTCGGCGTTGAGCTGCATCTGGTGGCGCGACAGCCGGCTGATACGGCCGGCCATGACCCGGTCCAGGATGATGAAGGGCGGCAGCACGAGCAGCGCGAAGCCGGTGATGGCCGGGCTCAGTATGAACATCGGGACCAGCGTGGCGACCAGAGTGAATATGTCGGAGAGGACCGAGGCCGCGGTGCTCACCGAGTTCTGGGCGTCGAGGACGTCACTTGTGAGGCGGGACATGAGCGAGCCGGTCTGGGTCCGGGTGAAGAAGGCCACCGGCATGCGCTGGACATGGTCGTACAGCTTCGACCGCAGGTCGAAGATGATGCCCTCGCCGATCACCGAGCCGAACCACCTGCTCACGAGAGACAGCGCCGTAGTGGCCAGCGCCAGGCCGACCATGGCGGCCGCCAGCACATCGACCACATGAAGGTTCTTGGCCATGATCCCGTTGTCGATCAGGGCCTTCACCACGAGCGGCGGAATGGAGCCGACCACCGCCGCGGCCACGATGACCAGCAGGTACACGATCAGCCGCAGCCGGTAGGGCCGGAGGAAGCGCCAGATGCGCCGGTTGGTCCCTTTGGTGATATTGGCCGCCTTCAGCTCGGCCAGGTCACGCGGCGCGAGCCGCGTCTGTATGCGCTCATAACCCGTTACTTTGTCTCTTGGAGAGAATTCATTTTTCAGCGGTGGTAACGGAACGGAGCCCCCGTTTTGTTCCCGTCGGGCGCTACGGTGCCCACGGTGAAGTTGGAGATTCGCCTCTTGGATCGAGGAGGGGCCGAGCGGGTGATGCGCGGTCCCCGAGGTCGTGACGCCCAGCGGGATCTGCCCTGGGCCAAGGACTACCCGCTGGATGGTGACACCCGGGCCTGCGCCGCGTTCATCAACCAGATCGCGCCGGGCACGTCCTCCAACCCGTTTGGCTACTACCAGATCGTCGTCGACGGCTTCGTGGTCGGCGGCATCGGTTTCCACGGACCGCCCCGGGACGGCCTGGTCGAGGTCGGCTACGGGGTGGTGCCGGACTACCGCCGGCAGGGCGTGGCGACAGAGGCGCTGCGCCGGCTGCTGGAGTTGGCGGCGGGGCTCGACGGCGTGCGCCGGGCTTGCGGCCGGGTGGGGGAGGACAACGTGGCGTCACAGAAGGTCATGGCGGCGGTGGGTATGCAGCCCGTCGGGCGGGATCCGGACTTCTTGCATTACGAGCTCGAGCTGGGGTGAGGGGGCCGACCGGCGGGGTGGGCGCCGGCGGGGGCGGGCGCCGTGTGCCGGCGGGATGCGGGCGCCGGCGGGGCTGGCGGGGCGACGGCGGGGATGCGGGCGCCGGCGGGCGTTGCCGGGCTTTAGGCGGACCGGGGCCGGTTGGCCACCGTCTCGGTGCCACTTCGGACTCTCGGTGTCAATCCAGCGCAGTTTGGCCGTGCTTTGGCACCGAGAACACCAAGTGGCACCGAGACCGCGCCGGCTCGCCATCTCAAGAACCGTCACGCCGCGGGCCCGTCGTCTAAGGCTGACCCACATCCGCCGGCGCCGAAAACGGGCGCGCCTGGCCCCAACGTAGCGACGCCAGGCGGCTTGCCGTACCCTGGCGCCCATGGCAGGCATGAACGACGTCAAGGACCTCGGTTTCAAGTTGTCGACGCTGGCCCATCGGACCATCGTCAACGTCAGCGGGGGCCGGTTGCTCAACCGCGCCTACGGAATGCCCGTTGTCCAGCTTCACACGACCGGTCGCAAGAGCGGCCGGCCCCGGGTGACCATGCTGACCGCTCCCATCATCGATGACCAGCGAGTGGTCCTGGTGGCTTCCAAGGGTGGAGACGACCGCAACCCGGCTTGGTTCCTGAACCTCCAGGCCAATCCTGATGTCGAGCTCACGATTGACGGCGAGACCCGACCCATGAAGGCCCGCGTGGCCTCACCTGACGAGAAGGCTGAACTGTGGCCGCAGATCGTGGCCAAACACAAGGGTTACGCCGGCTACCAGACGCGAACCGAACGGGACATTCCCGTCGTGATATGCGAGGCCGCCTGAGCAAACCCGGCTGAGGCGGCTAGGCCTCGGTCGTCGGCGCTGCCGGCGGTTCGGTGCCGACCTCGGTCGGGCCCCCGCCGGGAGAGGCGCGGCCGGGAGAAGCCGCACCCGCAGAAGGGGCACCCGAAGAAGCGCTCCCCGGAGGAGCGGCGCCAGGAGAAGAGACGCCGGCGTCCGCAACTGGCCCCTGCGCGCCCTGCGCCGGAGCTGACGTCTGGGCTGCGTGACGGCCACCCATGGCGTTATTGACCAGGTCCTTGCCCTTGTTGATCCCGTCCTGGATCTGGTCCTTGTGAGAGTCGTACAGACCCTTGGCCTTGTCCACGATGCTCATGTGCCCGCCAACGGTTTGGTTTGTACAGGCGCCGGGGGGACCTGCCAGAGCCGTCCCTCCCCGGATGACTCGATTCCGGTGAGGGAGGGCCCGGAAGGCGGTGGCGGAGGGAGTGGGATTTGAACCCACGGTGCCCAAAGGACACAACGGTTTTCGAGACCGTCCGATTCGGCCGCTCTCGCATCCCTCCAGCAGCCACTATGTGCTGCGAGCTTAGGTCATCCCAAACTCTATCCCAAACTGTTGCTGGGTGCGCATAACGTTGGCCACGTGCCCAGGATACGAGAGCGGGCTCCGGGCGTTTACGAGATCACGGCGTCCACGGGGCGGCGGGACCCGGCGACGGGGAAGTACGGACAGGTGTCCCGTACGGTCAAGGGGCCGCCCCGGCGGCCGGGCGCCAAGGGTTTCCCCAAGGTGGTCGAGACCGAAGCCGCCAAGCTCATGGCCGAGGTCGAAGGCGGCCGCTACCAGGCGGGCCACCATACGCTCGGTGATCTGCTCGACGAGTACCTCCGACACCAGGAGGCGCGGGGCCGGGCTCCGAAGACCATGCTGGAGGCCCGCCGCCGGGCGGACCGGATCAAGTCGGATCTGATCGGGGCCAAGGACGTGAGGCGGCTTACCGGCCGGGATCTGGACGAGTTCTACGCCCGCCTGGCCTCGGCCGGCGGTCGGTCGGGGAAGGGCATGCACTCGACCACCCGGCATCACTTCCACTCGCTGATCCGCGCCGCGCTCAACCAAGCCATTCGCTGGCGGTGGCTGTCGCTGCCTAACCCGGCGAGCGAGGCGCAAGCCCCGGCGCTTGCACCTGACGAGCGGGTGCCTCCGACGCCAGAGGAGGCACGACGTCTGGCGCTGGCGGTCAGTAAGGAGAATCCGGATCTGGCCGCATTGATCTTCGTTGACGCGACTACCGGGATGCGCCGCGGGGAGGTCTGCGGGCTGCGGTTCTGCGACATTGACGCCGAGGCAGGCGCGGCGGTGATCTGGTGGCGCTGCTCGGACCTGCCCAAGGATCAGACGGCCGCGTTGGCGGGAAGGGGGACCGTGCTCAAGGCCTTCCCTAACGGGGTGGTCATGTTGTCGGCGACCAAGAACAAGAAGAGACGTCGCTTTGCGCTCGACCCGATCACCCTCGCTGTCCTGATGGAGCAGAAGGCTCGTGCCGAAGAGCGATGCGCGGCTCTCGGTGTGGACCTCGCCTCGGATGCCTTTGTTTGGTCCCAGTCGACCGATCACGGCGAGCCGTGGCGGCCGGACCGGGTGTCGGGTGCGTTCACCGCGCTTCGCAACCGTGAAGGGCTGCGCCACATCTGCCTCAACGACCTTCGGCACTTCTCGGCTACGCAACTGGTCGCCGCCGGGATCGATCCTCGTCTGATCGCCGGCCGACTGGGCCACGACGCGTCGGTCCTGCTTCGCATCTACAGCCACGTGATCCCCGCACGAGACCAGGCCGCGGCCCAACTACTTGGCGAGCTCATGAGAGGCGAGGCCGGCTGAGTCAGGTCCTCATACAGCGAGGAAATCCTCGAGGGCTCGGCGAGTCACTCGTATTGCTCGACCCAGCCGGATCGACTTCAGAGCGCCGGTGTTGATCAGGTCGTAGACGCACCACTTGGAGCACCGGAGGACCGCGGCGACCTCTTCGACGCGACCGACGTCCGGGTAGTCCGCCAGTGCCAATACGCTCCGGTCCGGGTCGACGCGCTCACCGACGCCGACGAGTCTCGGTCCTGACCAGTCCTGCATAGAACTTGATGTCTTCATCGGGCTTGTCCTCCCGTTGCAGCTGCGGTACGTGGAGGCCGTCAGGAACGGCGATCTGGGGAGAGCTTGTCGAGCTCTCGTTGTTTGTCTCGTTTGGCGTCTCGTTCGTTGTAGGCCACCGATTCGAGGTAGGTCTTGGGGCCCACGGCTTTGACCTGGGCGGCGAACTCGGCGAGGAAGTCGGCGACCTCGTCGAGGCGGTCGCCGTATTGGCGTTCGAGCTGGCGTAGCCGCCGTTTGCGCCAGACCCGGAAGTGGTCATGCCAGGCCCCGGTGGCGGTCTTCGGGCCGAGCACAGCCACCATGGCCTGGTCGGCTTCTTCGGGGTTCTTGATGCCGATCTCGGCCAGGCGCTCGTCGAGGGGGGCGAGCTGGCGCTCCTGGCCGAGCACCGCGGCGTACAGGGTCGAGAGCCAGTCGCCGGTGTCGGCCAGGTGGGTGCGCTCGCTGCCGGGGGGCGGGACGAAGAAGTAGGCGATCGGGACGTCGAAGAGCACGGAGAGCAGGTAGAGCTCGTGGGCGTCGAAACGCCGGCGGCGTTCCCCGTCGAAGCCGCGCTCCATGGCCGAGATGGACGCCTGGGGCAGGACGTGGCCGGTGAGCCGGCCCAGGTTGTCGGCGACTTCTTGCTGGGTCCAGCCTTTGCGTTCCCGGATGGCTTTGAGGTTGTAGGAGACCACGGCGTTGACGTCGATGCCGGTGTCGGCCCCGATGGGGCGGGGCGCCTTGATGGGATCGGTCTTCTTGCGGGCTCTCACGATCGCACTCTCTATCGCTGGTAGTGGTGCTTCACAACAGTATCACATACAACGGGTATGATGTGCACTTGTGGTTGAACATAGCGGGAGGATGTGACGGTGGTGGTGGGCCGGGCGTGGACGGCGCCTCGGGATGGCGCGAACGGTGGAGCGCCAAGCGCGAGGTTCGCCGATCGGACTTCTCGCCATCCAACTGGGCGGAAGGGGAGGGAGACAGGAGACAACAGTCCGGTCATCCCTCCCTACCGATCGTCCGTCACCCCCGCTACTAACTCCGTTCTCCCACTCCCCCAACCCAAGCATCCCTCACGACCAACCTCCCCCCAAAATCCCAGCCCCCATCCCTCCATCCTCTCCCCAACTATCCACCCCTTCTCCGTCAACCCCAAATTCCCGAACACGATTGCAACCGAGTCGGTTGCCCCTTGCTGGAGCCCGTCGCGGCGGGCCTGACGAGCGGAGGTGACGCCTTGGCGTGGATGCGAATGATGGGCGTCGACTCGGTCAATTATCACCGCGAAACGGTGATGGAACGAGCCGACGATCACCCCCGAGCGGCCCTGGAGTACTACGCGTCCCGGGGTGAGACACCGCTGGTTTGGGGCGGCTCCGGCGCCCCAGAACTCGGCCTGGAAGGGCCGGTCAGCGAGGCCGAATACGACGCCATCTTCGGTCCGGGCGGCGCCCGCCGACCGTCCGACGGGGCCCGTTTGGTGGCCGCGAAACGGCCAGGGATGGAGCTGGTGGTGGCCGCCCAGAAGTCGGTGGCGCTGCTGGGTTTGATCGGCCGGGCCGAGGACATGCACGCCATCTTGGACGCCGAGACCGACGCCACCTTGGCCTATCTCGACACCTGGATGATGGTGCGGGGAGGCCGGCGCGGACGCTCGCCAGACCCGCGGCCCGACGCACGGTTTGATCTGGGCGCGTACCCGCCACGCCACATCGCGTGCCGGCGATCCTGAACCTCACGATCACGTGTCTGATCGCCAATGTGTGCCACATGGCCGACGGCAAAGGGGGCTGGAAGGCCGTCGATACCGCCGCCCTGCGCGACATCCTGCACGCCGCGACAGCGTTCGGTCGGGTGGCGTCGGCGGCCAAAGCCATCGAGCTCGGCTACGCCATCGAGGCCGACGACGGGCCGTCCGGGAGGCTGGGCCATTGGCGTATCGCCGGCATGCCCGAGGGGGCGTGCCAGCTGTTCTCCAAGCGCTCGGCGGAGATCACCGCCGCGGTCGAATCCAAGGGCTTCGACACCTACCAGGCCCGCCAGACCGCCGCCCGGGACACCCGCAAGACCAAGCGGCACACCCCGCCGGCCGATCTGATGGACGGCTGGATCCTACGAGCTGTCCGCGGCGGGCTACACCCCCGAAGGGATGCTCGACGACATCATCGAAGCCGGCGAGGTCAACCGCCGTCATCGACCGCAGGTGCTGTCAGCCCGGCAGCTGGAGGCTCTGGCCGTCTACGCCCTCGGCCCGTCCGGGCGTTTGGCCCAGCAGAAGGTGTTCACCCGATCCGACGTGGCCGTCGCGCTCGGGCCGCTGCTGTTCGGGTTCGCACCCCGGGAGCTGCTGCGGGCCGTCGAGGCGGTCTGCGGCCACCCCGACGCGGTGGCGCTGCTGGGCGTCAAGACCGCCCGGGAGCAGGCCTATGCCCCGGCCTGTGTGATCGCCACCGAGGCCGCCATCGCCTTGAAGGTCGCCCTCCAAGCCGACCGCACCGGTGCGCCCGCCGTCGGCGTCGAGGCGGCCGAGAAGGCGATCACAGCCAAGGAGGACCAGCTGGGCGGCCGGCCGCTCACCGACGGGCAGACAGCCATGATCCGATCGGTGGTCACCTCCGGGCGTCCGGTGGAGCTGATCGTGGGGGTGGCCGGATCGGGCAAGACGACCGCCCTGGACGCCGCCCGCCAGGCGTTCGAGGACAGCCGGCTACCGGGTCGTGGGCACCTCCATCTCTGGCCAGGCCGCCCGCACCCTGGGCGCCGAAGCCGGCATCGACGAGTCCCGCACCATCGCCTCCCTGCTGTGGCGGTTCGACCACCGACGGCTCCGCCTAGACGACCGCACCGTGGTCGTTTGTGACGAGGCGGGCATGACCGACGACCCCGACATGCTGCGCCTGCTCGCCGCCACCGAGGCAGCCGGGTCCAAGCTGATGATCGTCGGAGACCACCGCCAACTCGGCGCGGTCGGCCCCGGCGGGAGCCTCGAGGCCCTCGTCGACCGGCACACCGGCAGCGTCCACGCCCTGCGCGAGAACGTCCGCCAAGCCGACCCCGAAGAACGGACCATGCTGGCCCACCTGCGCGCCGGGAACGTCGAGCAAGCGGTCAACTGGTACGCCGACCACGGGCGGATAGACACCGCTGCCGGCCGGGATCAGGCGCTCGAGCAGACCGTCGCCGCCTGGGCCAAAGACGTCGCAGACGGCAAGCAGGCCGACCATGATGGCGTGGCGGCGGGCCAACGTCGCCGCCCTCAACACCCGGGCCCGAACAAGCCATGCGCCAGGCCGGCCGGCTGACCGGACCGGAGCTGCAGGTGGCCGGCAACATCTACCAGGCTGGGGACCGCATCATCACCCTCGCTCCCTCCGCCCATGGACAGCTGGTCACCTCGCAGCGAGGCCACGTGGTCGGCGTCGACCCCGATGCCGGCAGCCTGACGGTGCGGATGGACGACGGCCGGACCCACTCCCTGGGGCCCGACCAGATCGGCCCCGACAAGTCTCGCCCTGGGGTATGCCACGACCGTCCATCGAAGCCAAGGCGCCACCTTCGACACCGCCCATCTCTTCGCCGACGGCGGCGGGCGAGAGCTCGGATACGTCGCCATGAGCCGAGCCCGAGACACCGCCCACGTTCACGCGGTCGCCGACAACGTCTACCAGGCCGTCGAAGACCTCACCTGGGACTGGAGCCGCGAGAAGCGACAAGCCTGGGCCATCGACACCGGCACACCCGAAACTCAAGGGCGCCATCCCCTCGAGATAGAAGCCGACAAACAAGCCCCTGGGAAGCTGCGAGCCGTGCTCGGCCGGGCCCGGCTCAAGGCCGAACGGGCCGCGCTGAGCAGCCGGAGCATCCGACCAGCCCGACCCGGCTGTGCGGCGCCAGGTGGCCGGCCTCGACCGTCACATCCAGCTCCTCGACCAGCGCCTCGATTCATCGAAACACCCCTTGGCGACACAGCCATCCTCGACTCCCATAGAGGCGCCAGCCACCGAACGGAGCAACGGACCGACCCTCTGAGCCCTCCCGTCAGTGTCGGCCTATTGGGGCGGTTTCACGCGTAACCCGAGGGTGACCCAGCGCGGCACTTATGAGATGGGAGGGGGCGAGCGGGCTTCGGGATATCGGGCTAGTGGATGACCGGTTTCACCTCACCGGGGCTGGGCTGCGTACGCTTCGGACGGCTCGGCTGAGGGTGACTGTGTCGTAGGGTGCCGGTTGGCGTTGGCCGTTGATGAAGAAGGTGGGTGTGCCAGAGACGCCGCTGAGGTCGGCGCTTTCCACGTCGGCGGCGACCCGGTCGCTCCAGCGGTGGGTTTGCAGGTCGGTGGCGAATCGATCGATGTCGAGTCCTAGCCGCCGGGCGTAATCGATCAGATGGTCGTATGC
The DNA here is from genome assembly GCA_963851245.1 of uncultured Acidimicrobiaceae bacterium. GTDB lineage: Bacteria > Actinomycetota > Acidimicrobiia > Acidimicrobiales > Palsa-688 > CAWKOH01. Next base: position 421,398 of record CAWKOH010000005.1, read on the forward strand.
GAGCTGGTCTTGGTGTTCCAGGAGGAGGTCGTGCATCGGCCAGAACGCCCCTTGGGTCGCGGCCGCCTCGGAGGCTTCGGCGGCCAGTTGGGCTTGGGGGTGTACGTCGTTGAGTGGTAGGTGCCGCCACGCGTAGCGCAGGTCGGCGAAGTCGGCCAGGAGTTCCCGAATGGTGGGTTCGGCCTGTGCGCAGTGGGGGCATTCGAAGTCGCCGTATTCGACCAGGGTGATCGGGGCGTCGGGCGGGCCGCGCAAGTGGTCGCGATCGGCGTCGACGGGATCGACGAGATCGACGATGACCTCTGAGCGCCCCAAGAGTGCTCTGGCCCGCAGGGCGGGCGCGAGCTGGTCGGTGGCGGCGAAGACCAGCCAGGCCAGCACGGCGGAGAGCACCGCGGCGGTGAGGATACCGAGGGTGGCCTCCTTGAGGGCGCTGCCGCGAAAGGCGATCGAGGCGATCAATAGTGAAACGGTGAATCCTGTGCCCGCGGTGGCGCCCCCTCCTATGACGGCCGCCCATCCCACCGGTGGGCGCAGCCGACCCCGGCTGGCTTTTGTCACCAGGGCCGAAGCGAGGGTCACTCCGAGCGGTTTACCGATGACGTAGCCGAGGATGATGCCGAGGGTGACGGGGGAGCGGTAGGCGCTGGACAGGAACTTGGGGTCGATGGGTATCCCGGCGTTGGCGAGACCGAACAGGGGGACGATGACGTAGCTGGTCCAGGGGTGATAGATCTGGGCCAGCCGGTCGTTGGGTGATATGGCGGTGGCGAGCCCGGCTCTGGCCAGTTGGGCCCGACCGGGTGTGGGCTGTTCGCGAAAGTCACGGACCAGGCTGGTGGCCCGCTCGAGATCAGGACGGTTGGCCGGGGCGGCGTAGGCGATCAGCCCGGCTGCCAGTCCGACGATGATGGGGTCCACGCCGGATTTGGCCAGGGCCACCCAGCTGATGGCGGCCAGCGCGAAGTAGACCAGCCCGAAGGGAACGCGCCGCCACGCGGCGACGACGGCCATGGCGAACGCGCCCGCCGCGACCAGCAGGTGCGCCACGCTGAGGTGATGGGAGTACACGGTGGCGATCACGGCCAGCCCCACGATGTCATCGACGACCGTTACTGTCAGGATGAGGCCCCGCAATCGGTTCGGCACCCGGCTGCCGAGCAGGGCGAACACCCCCAAGGCGAACGCCGTGTCGGTTGACATCGACACTCCCCACCCGTGGATCGAGGACCGCCCGGCGTTGACCGCCAGGTAGATGCCTATGGCGCCCAGCATCCCTCCCAGGCCCGCCACTACCGGCAGGACGATGCGGGGGCGCTCGCGGAACTCGCCGACATCGAACTCGCGGCGGGCTTCGAGGCCGACCACCAAGAAGAAGAAGGCCATCAGACCGCTGTTGATCCACTGTCGCAGGGTCAGGGACAGATCCCACTGCCCGACCCGCACCGACACCAGCGTGTTCCACACCCGCTGGTAGGACCCGTAGTCGAGGTTGGCCCATATCAGCCCGGCCACCGCCGCGCCTAGCAGAACCGCGCCGCTGCCGGTCTCGGTGCGCAAGAAGCGGCGGAGCGGGGTGTCCCGGCCAAGCCACGCCGTGCGCCCACTGCTCGAGGAGGCGTCCGGTGGGTCGGGCGACGCCCCCGGATCATCACGCCCCACCCTGGCGGGCTTTTCGGCCCCGGAACTGTTTGGCATGGCCTGCCGGGCCTCCCATCCGTCGACGAACTGTCGCCGACCAGACTTCCCGGCACGCCACCAGCGACTGTATCCCCTCACCAGGCCGGCCCGGACCGGCGGGAGGAGGCAGTGTCGGGGACGCAGCGTGCATGATGCTCACGCCGCCCCGGGGCCGGTAGCTGACCAGCATGAATGGGCCCTTTTGGAGTGCCCGCGTCGTGTGGCCGGGATCGCCCAACACGTGGCAAAGCCACCACGCACCTGCGGTGACGCCGAGTCGGATTCGGGGGTCTGTTGACGATGGGCCTGAGACTGCGACGTGCTGGCATGTCCGCGGACCATCCTGACCTCAGTTGTCCGGTTGTCCGAACAACTTGGTAGGATGGGTACGGTGACCCCGCTTGACCTGACTGGCCTTTTGCTGGTGCTGGCGGCCGGGGCGGGCCTGATCGGTTCTCTGGTTGGTCTCGGCGGGGGAGTCTTGCTCGTGCCGGTCCTGACGCTCGGCTTTCACGTGGACATCCGTCTCGCCATCGCCACCTCGATCGTGGCGGTGGTGGCCTCCTCGGTGGCGGCCGCGCCGCGAACGCTCACTAGCGGCTTCTCGAATGTTCGCCTCGGGATCTTCCTCGCCGTGGCGACCACTCTGGGCGGGCTGACCGGTGCGTTCGTCTCCGGGATCGTCGCCCCTCGGCTGCTGTACGGGTTGTTCGGCACGGTGCTGGTGGTCTCAGGCGTCCAGATGCTTGTGCAGCACCGCTCCCGGTCCCGTCGGCCGGCGGCCGAGCCTGAGCCTTCGACGCTTTCGAGCAGCCTCGGCCTGCGCGGCAGCTATCGCGACCCGGGTTCCGACGAGGAACGGGGTTATGTGGTGCAGCGCCCGGTGCTGGGGCTGTCGCTCATGTACGTGGCGGGGACGGTGAGCGGCCTGCTGGGCATCGGGGCCGGCGTGCTCAAGGTGCCGGCCATGGATGTGGCGATGCGGCTCCCGTTCAAGGTGTCGACGGCGACGAGCAACCTGCTGATCGGCGTGACGGCATCGGCCGGTGCGATTGTCTATCTGGCCAGGGGCAGCGTCGACCCGTATCTGGCCGGGCCGGTGGCGCTCGGGGTGCTGGCGGGCGCGTGGCTCGGCGGCCACCTGTTCACGAAGTTGGCCCCCTCGATCATCCGCTGGACGTTCCTGGCCGTGCTTGCGGTGGTGGCCGTCCAGATGCTGATCAAGGCGGTCGGCGCGTGACGCTCCAGCACCTCGTGGCCCGGGTGCTTCGGATTGGTCTGGTGGCCAGCCTGGTGCTGATCGCCGCCGGCGTGGTGATCGAGGAGACCTCGCCCGCGGGGAGGGCGCGCAAGACGCTGTCGGGCGGAACGTTCCCCCACGGCGCTCGCCCAGGTGCTCCACGGCCTGGCGAGGGGTTCCGGCCGGGCTGCGGTCGAGGCCGGCCTTGTGCTCCTCGTGTGCACACCGATCGCGGCTGTCGCCGCGGCGGTGATCGCCTGGCGTCGCCAGGGTGACTGGAAGATGGCCGGGGTGGGTGCCGCGGTGATCGCCGTGCTCGGCCTGACGTGCGCGCTCGCCGTCATCGGCGCGTGAGGAATCCAACCACCTCGGTGCCCACAGGACGACTGAGTAGCGTCGCGGAGCGCATGTCACCGACGCGCCTCGACCCGCGACAGGCGCTGCCACTGTGGGCTCAGCTCACCAGTCTGCTTCGTGAGCGGCTGCTGGCGGGAGCGTACTCCGAGCGCTTCCCGACCGAGGCCGACTTGACGGCCGAGTTCGAGGTCAGCCGGGCCACGGTCCGGGAGGCCATCCGGCGTCTCCGGGACGAGGGTCTGCTCGACGCCCGGCGCGGCAGCGGGACCTTCGTCGTACGCCGCCAGCTGGACGAGCCCGTCATCGGGGCGCCCGGGCTGGCCCGGGCCATCGTGGCGGCCGGGCTGGAGGAGGAGAGCCGCGTCCTCGAGGCCGCCGAGCTGCCGGCGACCGCCGAGGTGGCCGCGGCGCTCGGTTTGGCGTCGGGCGAGCCGATCGTGTGGTTGGAGCGCCTCCGGGTAGCCGGCGGGGAGCCGCTCGCCCTCGATCGTTCCGCTCTTCGCCTGGAAGAGCGGTGCCGCCGCCAGGTGCTCGGCGCCGACCTCGGACACGGTTCCCTTTACGAGCTGCTCGCCTCACGCTGCGACATCACCGTCACCGGGGCCACCGAGCAGGCGCGCGCCGTCACTTGCAGCGCCAACGACCGATCACTCCTGCAGCTCGGCCGGGGTGAAGGCGTTCTCGAGGTCGAGCGCGTGGCGTACAGCGAAACCCGGCCGGTGGAGCTGCGGCGCAGCCTCTTTCGCGGGAACGCTTATATCGTCGAGGCGCGCTGGGGGGCCGTCCCGGATACCTGATTTGAGGCCGCGCACAACAGAGCAGCTGATTCGGTCACCTTCGTGCCTGCTCGTGGTCGTCACGGCGGATTGAGGAGGGGAAAACCCTTCGCCCGGCGACGCCGGCACCTTCTACGTGACCATGGTCGTAGCCGGCTACATAGTGGAGTTCCTTTTCGGCGGCCTCGGGCTAATCCCGACCACCCGGAACGCCAAGGTGGTGGAGGAGTCCATCACCTGGAACTACACCACCATCCTCAACATCGTCTTTCTGGCGTTAGCTGCCGGGCTGCTCTATCGATTCGTAACCACCGGCGGGATACCCATGTTGCGGATGATGGGAGGCAGCCCAGATCAGAACCACGACAACCACCACGAGCAGTCCATCGACGCCCGACACGACACGATGCATTCACCCATGACCCGTGGCCGGGGTATCCCGAACGAGCGCCCATAACAAGCCGCAAGAGCGTCCCCAAAGATTCTGACGCAAGTGCCCTCCAGCGACGGCACCGGGACCGATGTTCGGCGCCGAACCAGAGTGAACGGCCTCCGGTTAGGACAGGGACACGATATCGATTCGATGCCCGGCTAGCACTGACCCGATGGCGACGGTTGTTCTGCGGCCTGCTGCGCTCGACGCTTTTGCCAGCATGGCGGAACGCCCCGGATTTGTCTGCCGCGACGAGTCGGCGCTCGGGTCAGCGACCAGGGCTACCGCCTGTTCGGGTGAGTTCGGGTGGGTCCGCGCCGCCAGCACGGCCGTTCCGACTCCCGACAGGCTGCCGAGCTAGTGGTCTCCTGCGGCGGGCTGGCTCGGTTGGGAGGTCGCCTGCACAGGAGATCGGGTGGTCGGCACGCCCGGGCCAGCCCGGCCTCTGGCCAGGAGGATAACGACCGCCGCGGCGAAAACCGCGATGCTGGTCCAGTCGTTGAGTCGCAGGCCGAGGTAGCGGTGGGCTTCATCGACGCGGAGGTGTTCGGTGAAGAACCGGCCCACGCTGTAGAGGGCGGCGTAGACGAAAAACAGGTAGCCCTTGCGGATCGGTAGGTGTCGTTCGGCCAGGATGATCAGCCCCACGCAGGCCAGGTCCCACAGGGACTCGTAGAGGAACGTGGGCTGGAAGGTGGTGATCCCGGGCGGGTAGGCAGCGCAGGCGGTGACGGAGCTGCAATGGACGGGGTGGTCGATCTTGACCGCCCACGGCAGCCGGCTGGGGCTTCCGTAGAGTTCTTGGTTGAAGTAGTTGCCCCACCGGCCGATGGCTTGGGCTAGGGCCAGGGCCGGGGCGGCGCTGTCGATGGCGGTCCGCCAGTCAAGGCGGTAGTGGCGGGCGGCGATGAGGCCGACGGCGACTCCGGCGGCTACGCCTCCCCAGATGCCGAGGCCGCCCTGCCAGATCTCGAAGGCCCGGTACCAGCGCCCGCCGGTGTCGGCCTGCCAGCTGGTCACCACGCTGTAGAGGCGGGCGCCCACGAGGCCGGCCGGAACGGCCCATAGCGCCAGTCGTGCCATCGCTCCCGACTCGCCGCCTCGAGCCTCCCACCTACGTTGCAGCCAGCCAGACCGCAGCGACGACCCCGGCCGCGATCAGCAGCCCATAGACGTGCAGCCGGAACGCCCCCAGGCTTATCCCGTTACTGGGCGGGCTGGGTAGATAGGCGAGGACGTGGCCGGCGCGCACGATGACAGCCTAAAGGGGTCGATCCGCACGGCCGGCGTGGTCGACATCGTCTGCTCTGATCGGCTTGTGAAACAGGGCAGCTCCAAGCCCGACGTTGACGACCCCGGCGGCTGCGCCCTACGACCACGATGGCGGCGGCCAGCTACCACCCACCCAGGGCGAGTCCGACGCCCTCCATCGCGCTCTCACCGTCACCGACGAGCCGACCACCAGGCAGCACCCATTTGTCACCGTCCACCTGGCCAGCACGGATCGTCGCCGTCGACCAGCAGACGGTGGCATCACCCGGGTACGGCCCAAGGGGTATCACTAGGCCGATCCGGGACGCGTAGGCCGAGAAACTCGGCGAATCGATACTGATTTAGGGGTTACCGCCACCTTGGGGTCGTCCAAAGCTCGCATCTTCGCGTTCTACAGGTCGCCAGTGAGTTGCTGGCACCGTCGAATACGACCGGAGATGCGCCTCGACACCCTTCTCCCGACCAGCCCCCGAATGGTGCGGGTCGGGCCAGGCCACGGGAACGTCCGGTTCGGACCACCACCTCGTGGTACCCTGGGGGGTATGTGCAGTGTGGTGGTGTGCCGGAAGTGCGGTCTGGCGGGCTGGGCGGGATGTGGGCAGCACGTGGAGCAGGTGCTCGGCCCCGTCCCAGTCAGCGAGCGCTGCCAGTGCAAGACCGACGAAACCTGTCATCCGGCGTAAGTCATGGTTCAGACGATGACGTCCGGCGACAACACCGCCGGGGCGGCACAGGTGGCGAAGCGGGTCGTGATCATCGGCGGGGTCGCCGGAGGGATGTCGACAGCGACGCGCCTGCGCCGCCTGGACGCGGCGGCGAGTATCACGGTGCTGGAACGCTCCGGGCATGTCTCGTTCGCGAACTGCGGGTTGCCGTACTTCGTGGGCGGGTTGATCGAAGAGGAGGAGGATCTGACCTTGCAGACCCCCGAGCAGCTCTTCGACCGCTTCCGCTTGGACGTCCGGGTCAACAGCGAGGTCGTCGCCATCGACCCGGCTGCTCATTCCGTCACGATGCGCTCCACGCTCGGCGGCGCCGAGACTGCCGTCAGCTACGACAAGCTGGTGTTGAGCATGGGCGCGGCACCGGTGCGCCCCCCGATCCCCGGCTACGAACGGGTCCGCACCCTTCGCACGGTCGAGGACGCCGCGCTGCTGGCCTCCGATGTCGGCGCCGCGCCGAAGACGGCGGTGGTGATCGGCGCCGGGTTCATCGGCTTGGAGATGGCCGAGAACCTTGCCGCCAAGGGCCTCTCGGTGACCATCGTCGAAGCCACCCCTCAGGTGCTGCCGCCGCTCGATCCGGAGATGGCGGTCCTGGTCGCCGACGAGCTGGTGGCTCATGGCGTGACCGTCGAGACCGGCGTGACCGTCGAAGCAGTCGGGGCCGACACGGTCACTCTCGCCGACGGCCGAGTTCTTCCCGCCGATCTGGTCGTCGGCGCCATCGGCGTCCGCCCCGATGTCGAGCTGGCCTCAGCGGCCGGTCTCGACCTCGGCCCGAGCGGCGGCCTGGCCGTCAACGAGGTGAACCAGACCAGCGATGCCGACATCTACGCGGTGGGCGACGCGGTCGAGAAGCCGGACGCCGTCTCCCATGCCACCTCGCTGATCGCCTTGGCCAACGTCGCCAACCGCCAGGGCCGGCGGGTGGCTGACCATATCGCCGGGCAGGGCCTCGCATCCGGTGGACTCACTGGGCACCGCCATCGTGAAGGTGTTCGACCTGGTGGCGGCGACGGTGGGTTGGAGCGAGCGGCGCCTACAGGCGGCTGGACACCCGTACCGGTCGATCCACTCCCACCCCTTCGATCACGCCACCTATTACCCGGGCGCGACTCGGATGGCGGCCAAGCTCATCTTCGATCCCCTCGACGGGACCATTCTCGGAGCCCAGATCGTCGGCCGCAACGGCGTCGACAAGCGCATCGACGTCATCGCCACCGCCATGGCGGGAGGTCTCTCAGCGGAAGGGCTCGCGGACCTGGAGCTTGCCTATGCGCCTCCGTTCTCGTCGGCCAAGGATCCGGTCAACATGCTCGGATACATGGCCGAGAATGTCCTGAGCGGCGACTGCGACATCGTGGCCCCCGGCGAGCTCGACGGCCTGATCGGTGACGGTTGGACCCTCATCGACGTGCGCTCCCAGGCCGAGCACGCCGCCGGGGCCATCCCGGGCTCGGTGAATATCCCCGTCGACTCGCTTCGCGACCACCTCGACCACCTCGGCGACCGTCGCCTCGTCGTGTATTGCCAGGTGGGCCAGCGAGGCCACACCGCCACCGCCTTGATGCACGAGCTGGGTATCGCGGCCCGCAATCTCGACGGCGGATACCAGACCTGGACCGCATGGGCCAGATCACAGAGGCGGACCCCAGGTTCTGCCGCCACCGGCGTCCTGACCAGCCCCCGGCCGAACACACCGTGTACCCCTGGGGGTATGGTAGCGTGGGGGCTGTGAAGATCGAACCAGCGACGATGGACGATGTCGTCAAACGCTTGCATCGTATCGAGGGTCAGATCGGCGGCATCGCCCGGATGATCGAAGACGCCCGCGACTGCGAAGACGTGGTGACCCAGCTGGCGGCGGCGAGCAAAGCCCTGGACCGTGTCGGGTTCAAACTGGTCGCATCGGGGATGCGCCAATGCTTGGACGCCAAGTCCGACGGCAGCCTTTCCGACACCGATATCGCCCGCATGGAGCGTGCCTTCCTCTCGTTGGCCTAGTTCACAGCCGGGAGGGCCAGGCGGGCCGGCTCACATGGCCGTGGCGGTTGCTCGACAGGAAGTGTTTCTCGAACGCGAGATTGCCTTCGCCATGTGATCGTGGGTCGGGCCCAACCGGTCAGCTGGGGGAGCAACACGGGGCATCCCGTGCGGCCATGACTCCACCGCGGTGGAACTCGCGGGGGAACTGGATGCCCCTGGGCAGCAATGGGTGGCCGGTCAACGGGTGAAGCACTTGGCGAGGTAGGCGTCGAGCGCTTCGGCGTCGCGATGGATGTGGAGGTGACCGGACTCGTCCCTGGCCATGCTGAGAGCGGGGCAGAAGCTTTCCAGGTCTCCGCAAAAGAAATGCGGTGATCCCTTCACGCCGCGGGAACGCCCGTCGTCCCAGTCGGTCAGTACTTGCCGATCATCGTCGGGGCCGGCGCCGGCGATTCCGTGCGCCTCGGCGATCCGGGCCAGCACCTGCGGAGCGGAGATGTCCTCGCCATGCTCGAAGAGGGCGTCGCGCAGCGCCAGGCTGGCGGCCTCGCCGGTCCGATCGTCGATCCGGTAGGCGGCGGCCGCCAAAGCCAGCGCAGGCAAGGTCGTTCGCGGGAATCGGCGCTCATCGAAGCCGGCGAAGAGGTCTGGGGCGACTTGGGAGCGGAGGTCCTCGATGTGGCTGGCGGTGGTTTTTGGGTCGAGCGGTCCGTTGTTGATCAGCTCGAGCGGCCAGGCGTGCACCCGCAAGGCCACGTCATCGCGGCCGAACGTGTTGCGTCGCTGGATGACCGATCGCAGCCCAACGTGGGCGAACGGGCACCAGATATCGGCGTAGACCTCGATGACCGTCACCGGACAGGACCGTGGATCGTGGGGACGGCGAAGGGGTCTGTCGTCGGCTGCTCTCCTTGTCGAGTCTCGCCGGGCGGCGCCGTTTTTGCCGTCGGGATCATCCTCGCGAGCACGGCGCACCTGGGCTCGAATCTGCTACCGACCATCCGGGCACGTCGGTTTGGGGCCAGTAGTCCCCGGTGGTCGGGTCCTGGAGGTAGGGGACCGGCGGTGCGGTGTGGGCGATCTCGGCGACGGCTTCGAGGAGCCGGTCGATGTCGCCGGGCCGGGTGTTGATCGCGCAGCTGGCTCGCACCGCGCCGGGTATCTGGGTGCGGTCGCCGGCTCGGAGGGCCTGCTGGTAGGCGGCGACGGAGTCGGCGCTGAGCCCGAGGAGGCGGGTGAGGTAGGGGTGGGCGCAGAAGCAGCCGTGGCGGACGCCGATGGCGTATTCGGCGCTGAGGCGTGCCGCGACCAGCGCGTGGGGGACTCCTTCGACGACGAACGTGGCGATGGGGAGGGTGGGCACGCGGTGGTCGGGGCCGAGCAGGCGCACTCCGTCGATGCTGGCCAGGCCTTGACGCAGCCGCCCGGCGAGGTGGTCGTCGTGGGCGATGATGTCGGGCCAGCCGATGGAGGTGAGCGCGTCGATGGCGGCGTGAAGGGCGACGGCGCCGATGACGTTGGGGGAGCCGGCCTCTTCCCGATCGGGAGGGTCGGTCCAGACCACTTCGTCGAGATCGACGAGGTCCACGGCGCCGCCGCCGGCCAGGAACGGGTCGCCCTCGGCGAAGGTGTCCCGTGGGCCGATGAGGACTCCGCCACCGAAGGGGGCGTACATCTTGTGGCCGCTCCAGGCCAGGTAGTCCGCCCGCCGGGGCAGGGGGCGGTGGGCGGCGAGCTGGGCGGCGTCGACGAGGACCGGGATGTCACGGGCGTGGGCGGCGTCGATGAGCTCGTCGATGGGGGGCAGCCAGCCGGTGACGTTGGACCCGGCGGTGACGGCGAACAGTCGGGGCCGTGGTGTGGCGTCGAGTTGTGCGATGACGATCGTCGACGGTGAAGGTCCCGTCGGCTCCGCACTCGACGAAGCGCCGCTGGCACACTCTCGCCCAGGGCAGCAGGTTGGCGTGGTGCTCGACCACGGTGGTGACCACGACGTCGTCAGGGCAGAGAGGGAGCCGGTAGACCAGATGGTTGATGGCCTCGGTGGTGTTGCGACAGAAGATGGCCACCTCGGCGCTGTCTGTAGCCCGGCCGGCGAAGGCCAGGGCGGCGGCCCGGGCCGCTTCGTACTCGTTGGTCGACAGCCGAGACTTGTATCCCGCGCCGCGATGAACGCTGGAGTACCACGGGAGAAAGTCGTTCACCCGGGCTGCGACCGTCGGGCAGGGCGGCGGTGGAGGCGGCGGCGTCGAGGTTGATATACGGCCGTGTTTCGCCGGTGATGCAGGGGACGGCGACCCCGTCGCCGACCAAGGCGACCGGGACCCGAGCGCCCTCGGGCGGCTCGGTCATGGCCGACGATCCGTCGTGCGTGTGGGTGTCGATGTGGTCGGCGACCCATCGTTCGAGTTGCGCCGCGGGCAGCGCGCCGACCTGGCGGGCGACCTCGCGGCCGTCGCGCCACACGACCAGGGTGGGGATCCCCTGGACACCGAGCCGGCGTGCGACCGCGGGGGCTTCGTCGACGTTGACCTTGACGGTCTTGAGGCGGCCGGCGAGGCGCCGGCCGATGTCTTCGACGGCGGGACTGACCGCTCGGCATGGACCGCACCACGGCGCCCACAGATCGACCAGCACCGCCATCTTGGTGTCTACCGCCGCGGCGAAGCTGCCGTCGGTGGCGTCGACCTCCCAGGGCAGCGGCTGGTGACACGACGCGCAGGTCGGCATCCCCGGTGGCGGCGTCGGGCACGCGATTGCGTTTCCCGCAGTTATCGCACGCCACGATCCTCGAGGAAGCCTGATCACCCGCCGACATCGCTAACCCCCGATTCGCCCCACCGAACGCCGGGGGGCTCGAGCCGGCTCTGCCCCGGACCGACACGGCCGTGGTCTGACCCGGCCTGGTGGCGGGTCATCGATGGTGGCCTTTGCGGACCATGCGCAGCATCCGAAGGTTGAACGCCACAAACCGGACGACCTGGTAGGGCAGGCTGGACCGGGCTCGCAACGTGGCTTTCGTTGGCAAGGGGGCGTCGGCGATCCGTTGGTTGGCGTCGTCCATGAGCATCTCAGCCTTTCGGGGTGCGGATTGTCGGGTCGTCTATTCGGGGATCAGGTGCCAGCCGGGTCGGGCTTTGGCTTTGTAGAGGAAGAGGTAGTGGAGCAGCAGTTTGGTCCAGTGGGCGCCGAGGCCGATCTCGCCGGAGGTCTCGGTGAGGCTGCGGCCCGCCTCGGGGAAGCGGGAGTAGTCAGGCACGATGGGGTACATGGTCATGGCTGCGGCCGTGCCGGTGCGCATCCCGGCGCCGGCTGAGGCGATGCACGCCGCGCCCATGGATGCCATCGACGCCGAGCGCAGCGGGGTTTGGTCGCCTTTGTGGATGCGCTCGGCGATCGATTCGGCCACCACTCGGCCCATGACGCCGGATGGCATGCCGGTGCGTGGCGGGGCTGGGGAGATGACCGTGCCCGTGGGTGTGGTGCGCGGCCGGGAGATCGGGTGGGGCGGGGCGAAGGCGATGCCGACCCCGAACAGGTTTTGGTAGCGGGGGCTCTGGTAGGTCTTCGGCCAGTCGGCGGCGGTCCATTCCTCGTACGGCTTGGCGGTGTAGTCGGCGTCGACTCGGAGGAAGCCGTTGGGGGCGAACAGCTCTGCGGTGATGTCCCCGCCTTGGCGGTCGTACGCTTTCAGGTCGGCGCCGCGAAACGGGGGGAGGAGCATGGCGAAGTCGAAGGCCAAGGTGCCCTTCTCGCCGTCGAGTTGTTCGTAGTGGATGACGCCCGGGTCGACCCGCTCGACATGGGCTCGCAGGATGGCCCGCACGCCGCGTTCACGGAAGAGTGACTCGGTCCACATCTTGCTGGTGGTGATGAAGCCGTTCTGGGCGAAGGACATGCCCCCGACACCGAAGTCGCCGAGGTCGTATTCGTTGCTCAGGTAGACGATGTCGGCCAAGTCCCGGACGCCGCGTTCACGGAGTTCGTGTTCGACGTTGAAGGTGTACTCGAACGCTGCGCCCTCGCAGGTGCACGTGCCGTGGCCGACTCCGATGACCAACGTTTGGCGTTCCCCTCGCCTGAGGGTGTCGACGACCTTGTCGAGCGCGGCGGCGGCCTGCTCGGCGTGCCCGGCGGTGCACACCGAAAGGGAGTTGCCGTCCGGTCCGAGTCCGGGGGTGGCGGCGAAGTTCAGCTTCGGGCCGGTGGCGTTGATCAGGTAGTCGTAGGTCAGCTGCTCGCTCTTCGCCGGCGCGCTGCGGATCGGTGTAGACGATGTCCACGAATCCCGATGCCCGCTCCGAGTCGCCTTCGGGGTGGATGGCGACCGCTTTCGCCTGGCGGAACTCGATCTTCTGGCGGCGGTAGACAGGCCGCAGCGGGAAGGTGACCTGGGCGGTGTTCATGCGGCCGACCCCGACCCAGATGTTGGACGGTATCCAGTTCCAGTTGGCGTTCGGCGACACGACGACCACCTCGTGCGAGCGAGCGAGGCGGCGGCGGAGATGCAGCGCGGCGGTGTGGCCGGAGATCCCGGCACCGAGAACTACGACGCGAGCCATCGGACGGTCTCCCTCTGGCCGCCGGCCGGCCCGCTGACATCTGATCTCGAACCTGTCGGCCCGCCCGAGACGATCGACGCCGGCCCGGCTCGGATCGGATCACGAACCGAGCGACCTCCAACAACTTGCATCATACCCCCGAGGGTATCAGCGGGATAGCGGGGTGGATAGGGTCCTTCGGCCCTGCCTGGAGTAGTGATCACGTGGTCAGGCCAGGTCCATGAACATGTTCTCGAGGGCCGGCAGCGGGTACCCGAGCGGCCTCGGCTTCTTCTGGATGGAGCGGCAGTAGGCCAAACCCCCGGCGACCGGTTCGACTCCGCTCTGTCCAACCGCCTTCGAGACCGCTGTCAGCTGCGTCACGACCTCGCGGCATTCGCGCCCCTCCGCCGACATGCGCTCGATGCCCTTACCTGACCGGCGATGCGCCGCAACCGTCTCCGCACATCGTCAACAACGTCTTCTGGTAACTCCACCATCGGCTCCTCGCCCTCCCGGCCACACATTACCCTCTGTATCCCATACCCCGTAGGGTATATAGTGAAGTCCACACGCTGCCATGCAGCCGAGATACTCGCCAGCCGTGGCGTCCGGGTGGGAGGCCCGCACCAAATGATCGCGACCAGCCCAGCACCACCACCGGCGACGGCTCTGCGGCCACACCCCCGGCGCATCGGGGTATGGGCCGCCTCGGCGCCTGGGCCGCCTCGCACCTGCGGGCGGTTCTGCTCATCTGGCTGGCGGTCCTGGTCCTGTTCGGGATTTTCGCCACCAAGGTCCAGTCCTCCCTGGCCGGCGCCGGATGGGAGGACTCCACCAGCCAGTCCGTCGCGGCCCGCAACCTGATCCAGCGTGACTTCGCCGGTCTCGGCTCCAGCGCCCTACAGGTGGTAGTCGTCGACCACAACGCCCCGCTGACCACCGACCCGGCCGGCCAAGGCGGTGCTGGCCAAGGTCACCGCGATGCTGCGGGCCGACAAGCGGGTCTCCACCGTCGTCGCTCCCCAGCCCGGGGTCTCCCTGTCGGCTGACGGGCGGACCGGGATCGTCACCGCCGGCGCCGCCGCGGACACCAACGCCATGGTCGTCGCCGCCGAGCATCTGTCAGGACCCCTGCAGCGTCTGGGAACCTCGTCGATCTCGGTGACCCTGACCGGCGACAGCGCCCTGTGGGCCAACTTCAACAGCGCCAACCACGCGGCCATGATGCGCTCCGAGCTGCTGTCGTGGCCGGTCACCCTGGCCATCCTGGCCATCGCCTTCGGCAGCCTGGTCGCCGCCGGCCTACCGCTCATGTTGACCATGGCCGGCCTGCTCGTCGCCGCCGGCGCCTTGGTCCTGGCCGACAAGGTGGCCCCGGTGTCGATCTGGGCCCTCAACTTCGCGCTCATGTTCGCCCTGGCGCTGGGCATCGACTACGCCCTGTTCCTGGTGGTCCGCTTCCGGGCGGCCCTGCACCGCCGAGGCGCCGCCCCCGGCGACCGGGCCGCGGCCGTCGACGCCGTCGCCGAGACCGTCGCCACCGCCGGCAAGGCCGTCGCCTTCTCCGCCGTCACCGTGCTCGCCTCCCTGGCCGCCATCCTGCTCGTGCCCTCCCCGGCGTTCCGGTCCATGGCGCTGGGCATCATGCTCTCGGTCGTGGCCGTCCTGGCCGCCACCCTCACCCTGCTGCCCGCCGTGCTCGGCAAGCTCGGCACCAAGATCGACTCCGGACGAATCCGCCTCCACCGCAGCGCGACCCCCCGCCAGCACCCCCACGGGCATCGCCTCGAGCAGCGCCTCCACGCCTGGGGTCGCACCATGTGGCGCCACCCCTACCTCGCGGCGACCGGCGGCCTCATCGTCCTCGGGCTCGCCGCCGCGCCGGTCATCGGGCTGCGCACGTCGATGCCGTCCATCACCATCATCCCCGCCTCGGCCAACGCCCGCGTCGGCTACTACCAGGTCACCAACGCCTTCGGCCCCGGCGCCCCCGGCACCCTCCAAGTCGTCGTGCCCGCCGCCGACCAGCCCGCCGCCCTCACCGCCTTGGCCCACACCACCGGTATCGCCGCAGTGGTCCCCGGGCCTACCCACGCCGGCTACACCCTCGACCAGGTCGTGCCGACCACCGGACCATCCGCTGCCGCCACCGGAGCCACCATCGACCGCATCCGCCACACCCTGCCCGCCGGCAGCCTGGTCGGCGGCGCGGCCGCGGAGAACTTCGACCTCCAACACGCCCTGGCCTCCAGAACGCCGCTGGTCTTCGGCATCCTGGCCGCCATGGGCTTCCTGCTGCTGCTCGTCGCGCTCGGCGCGCCGCTCATCGCCGCCGCCGGGGTCGCCGTGACCGCCCTGTCGGTCGCCGGGGCCTTCGGGATCGCCCGGCTCATCTTCCAAGACGGCCACCTCTCCGGCATCCTGAACTTCACCCCGCAAGGCTTCGTCGACGCCTGGGGGCCGCTGTTCTTCGGGGCCATGGTCTTCGGCGTCGCCATGGACTACACCCTGTTCCTGCTCTCCGCCGCCAAAGAACGCTACGAAACCCACCCCGACCCCGAACACGCCATGACCGGATCGGTCGGCACCTCCGGCCGGGTCGTCATCTCCGCCGCCGCGGTCATGATCGCCGTGTTCTTGACCTTCGCCCTCTCCGGGCCGCTCGCCCCCAAAGAAATGGGCGTCATCCTCGCCGTGGCCGTCGCCCTCGACGCCCTCATCGTGCGCATGGTCCTCCTCCCCGTCATCCTCCGCCTCGGCGGCCACAAAGCCTGGCACCGCCCGACCTGGCTCAACCGGGTCATCCCCCACGTCCGCTTCGCCCACTGACCGAGGAGCACACACCCTCATGACCGCACCAGCCCGACAACCACTACGGCCGCCCACCCTCGCCCACCAAGGAGGTTGAAGGCCGTGGACGCCACCGATTGGGACGAGCGGTATTCGACCACCGAATTGATCTGGACCGCCGAAGCAAACCAGTTCGTCGCCGCCGAAACCGAGCACCTGCCGCCCGGACGGGCCCTGGACCTGGCCGCCGGCGAAGGCCGCAACGCCGTCTGGCTGGCGCAGCGCGGCTGGAACGTGACCGCCGTCGACTTCTCCCAGGTAGCCCTCGACAAAGGTCGCCGCCTCGCCGAAAGCCTCGACGTGGCCGACAGGCTGGAATGGATCCGAGCCGACGTCGTCACCTGGACCCCACCACCCGACAGTTACGACCTGGTCGTCATCGCCTACCTCCACCTCCCCGCCGACGACCTCGCGGGCGGCTGTCAGCCACGCCGCCGCCGGCCTCGCCGCCCGAGGGACCATCGTGATCGTCGGCCATGATGTCGCCAACCTCGACGGAGGGACAGGCGGCCCACAGGACCCGGCCGTGCTCTACACCCCCCAACAGCTGACCGACATCGTGGCCGAAGCCGGTCTCCACGCAACCAAGGCGGGCACCGTCGAGCGGCGCACCGCCAACGGCGTCGCGCTCGACACCCTCATCACCGCCACGTCCCGCCGCCCGACATAAGAACGGCTGCCGCCGTGCCCGCGCTGCTCGACGCCCGTCGCCTACCCGACCCCGATCCACGGATAGCTTCCCCCAGCAGCCAGCCCGCGTTCCAGTCGTAGAGGTGGACGGGGAGACGGAGGACCAGCCACCGGAGGAGCGGATGGATGCGGGCGTGTTTGGTCACCCCGGTCCCCCGGCTTCGGTGTCCTCCTGCTCGGTCTCTGCGGGGGCCTCGGCAGGGGCTGGAAGCAGCACATGAAGCCGGTCCCCGGCTTGGAGGACGGTGTCATCGCGAGCGACGACAGTTCGATGTGCCGCGGTGACG
>CAWKOH010000006.1:0-12642 GCA_963851245.1 uncultured Acidimicrobiaceae bacterium
CTGACTGGTGCCAACCTGACCGGGACCGGTGTCCCTTTCAATACTTCCATGGCGGCGACCAACACCCTGGTCGAACACGACCTACCCTCGTGGAACCAACAGCGACAACGACGGTGCACCTGCTTTCAACAACGGGCCATGAGAAGCACGCCCTTTGGCGCTCCAGCCCCGGGATGACAAGGGAGGGAGTGTAACTACAGGGACACCGCGGCCTACCCGAAGGGGACGGTCACCGGGCCGGGCAGGAGTAAGTAGACGGCAAAGAAGTCGCGGTCGTCGGGGACGAGGTAGCGGTCGGCCGACTGATTGGGGTTGGGCCCCACCATGGTCGGGACGAGACCGGGGTTGTGGGTGTAGGTGATGAGCGTGTGCCAGTAGGGGTTGATGTCGAACACCATCGCCCGCACCGCGGCGGCGTGCTGGAGGATCTTCGCGAGGGTGATCACGGTCTGACCGTCGGCGGCGGCGTAGATGAGGTTGCCGCGAGCGTCGATGCCGACGCCGGTGCGCCAGACGCGGGTGCGGCCACCGAGCGTGTACCCCCACTGGGGGCCGTTCGGGTTATCGTCCAACGCGGGATTCAGCTGTCCGTTCCAGATGATCGGAGCCAGGCTCTGGCGGGCCCACGCGATGCCCGGTCCCGTGGTGGTGCCGCCGCTCCAGTTCACGATGTCGACGCGACCGTCGCTATAGCCAACGAGGGTGGCGTTGCCGTCCTTGAGGGGCTCGTTCATCAGGCCGTTGTCGGTCGAGCCGTTATCTCCGTCTGTGTAGGTGAATCCGCCGTTGAAGGTCGCCAGCAGCCGCGGGCGCTGGCTGGAGGGAACCATCGTCGGCCCGCGTACGGCCGCGTGCGGCGGCTCGTAGCGGCCCGGATAGTACGCCAGGTTGGTGCGCGTGTGATCGAACCAGGCGACATAGGCGACAAGGCGCGGGTAGTCGAGTTCTGGGCGGTAGGTCGTCACCAGCATCGGTGGGCCACCGTTGACCGACGGGCCGGTGGGCCTCCAGACCCCTTCACCGGGAAGCGGAGTCGGAAAGACCGGAGTGATCGACGGCGGCCAAGGAGCGGGCAATGTCGTCGGGGGTGCCACAGCGCTCTGGGGGGAGATTCGCGGCGGAATCAGCCCGACCGCCGGCAGGCTCTTCAGCTGGGGTCCACCCTTCTTCGGCGTGTTATGGCTGTAGTAGGCCTGCTCGATGTGGTCGGCCAGCCAGTTGCCGTAGGGGACCTTGTATCTCACCCATTCGACGCTGTCCACGCTCCACGACATGCTCGTGGGCCGCAACATCCAGGTCGTGTACGAAACACTCGCCCACAACAGCACAACGAGGAAGGGCGACGCGATCAACGCGATCAAGACGCGCCGGCGTCGCCTGCGCCTGGGAGGCTGACGCAGGTGCTGTCCGCGAGGTGCGCGTCGGAAGCGGCGCGCCCGGGCAGGTCGTGGATCAGTCGCATCGGGCGGAGCACTCACGCCAGGACCGGAACTAGGGCCTTGAGAACATCGCGACCGACAGGCCGGCCACCACTACCTGCTCCACACCGTAGGCCAAGGCCGCGGCCTTAATCATCCGGCTGGCCTGGGGGGCGAACTCGAGCACAGAGGCCGGGACCAGCTCGCTGACTATCAGCGACAGAAATGGGTTCGACCTGAACGCGCATTCAGCGCCCTTTAAGCGAGTGAGGGCCGCTTACTCGGAGTTTCGAGGGCACGGCCAGAGCTCTTCGATGGTGCTGGTGCGGATGAGCCCTTTGCGGCCAGCGGTGAGGACCATGCTTTACCGTTCATTAGCCTTGGCTTAGAGGGCGGGAGACTGGTCGACGCCGCCTTGCTGGCATGACAGGGCCGACTCGCTGCCTGCCGTGACCCCGGCAGGGTCAGTGGTATTGAGCGCTGTTCTCGAACACCCGTCAGACTGTGGAGGTGACAACCAAACCGCGAGTGTTGATGGTGGCAGCCGCTGTGGCCACGGTGGTGGCGGGCTGTACTGGCGGGGCGGCGCACCGGTCGAGCGCATTATCACCGCCGAATCCGGCCACTGTCCCGGCTCATTCGTCAGCGCCGCCAATGCCGTCGACGACAGCAGCGGTGACCGGCACGCTGGGCTTGCTCGGGCTCCCACCTGCGCAGGCCGGATCTCCTTTGCCCGGATATCTGCTCATCGCCGACCGGGACAACAACCGCCTCATCGTCGTGGACGCACAGGGCCGCGTCGTATGGCAGTTCCCCCAAGCGGGCGAGCTTGCCAACCAGCAGTTCGCGGGGCCAGATGACGCCTTTCTCACCCCGAATGGCACCGGCTTCATCACCAACGAGGAGTTCTCCGACACCATCGCCCTGATTGCTTTGGCCCCGCACCCGCATGTGACCTGGGAGTACGGGCATTTCGACCAGCGGGGAAGCTCGTCTGGCTATCTGGCTCACCCCGACGACGCCTACCTGTTGCCTGACGGCTTCGTCAGCGCGGCAGACATCATCAACTGCCGGGTCGTGTGGATCAACCAAGCCGGGCAAGTCGTGCGGTCGCTGGGTCGCCCCGGTGACTGCACGCACGACCCGCCGTACTCGTTGTCAGAGCCCAACGGGGACACGCCGCTACCCGATGGTGGCGTCCTGGTCACCGAGATCGGCGGTTGGGTGGATCGGTTCAACGCATCCGGCCAGCTGCTCTACTCGATCCGCACGCCGACGACTTATCCGTCCGACGCGCAGCTGCTGACAAACGGGAACGTCCTTGTCGCCGGCTTCAACGTTCCGGGACGGGTCGACATCCTCACCTCAGCGGGCCGCGTCCTATGGACCTACGGTCCGTCCTCAGGACCAGGAGAGCTGGACCAGCCTTCCCTCGCGGTGCAGCTTCCCGATGGCGACATCGCCGTCACCGACGATTGGCATCACCGGGTCGTGATCATCAGCCCCTCGACGAACGCAATTGTCTGGCAGTACGGCCATGACGGAGTACCAGGAAACGCACCCGGATACCTCAACAAACCCGACGGGCTCGCCTTGATCTCGGCCACCAGCTAGGGCGTCCGGAGCTCCCTCACCGGCACCCACAGCAGGATGGGAGGCTCAAGGCTTCGTAGTGCTGACCGGGACGGGCCACCCTTCGCATAACCGCGGTGATTCAAATCCCCAAGTAAGCGAGGACCGGTTACACCGTTAACGCGACAGACCTCGAGTGTCCGAGTGAGTGTGACGCACGGCCCGATGGTGCATTCGCGGGTCGATGCACACCACCCGGTCCCGATTCTCGACATGACCCGCCGTCGTGCGCCTGCCCGTTAACCTTGCCATCGTCGTGTCGAACCTGCTGCCCACATCATCGCGGTTGAGGTCACCGCAGCTCAGGTGATGACCGCGTGACATCAGGGGCGAATCGTCCCCGTCGGCAGCCCTCGCAGGTCTACCACCGCCGCCGCCTACTCGTCCTCGGACTGGTAACGGTGGCAGTACTGATCGGCGTAGCCCTGTCGGGTGCCGGCGACGCAAACCCCGCCGCGCAGTCGCCAGCCTCTGGCCGGCTTCCTCCAGCCCGCACCGCCGCGCCGCACCCGGGCGCCCACCCGGCACCGCCGAGCCTCCCGGCGTCGTTTCTCGGTCCTCCACATTCCGGGACACCTAGCTATTTGGCCCCAGGATCGAACCCCGCCGTGCTACCCGGGCCGATCCTCATCGCCGACAAGCTCAACAACCGCCTGATCGTGGTCGATCCCCAGGGACGCATCCGCTGGGCGTGGCCCCAACCCGGCGACCTGGCCGCCGGTCAGACCTTCCTCATCCCCGACGACGCCTTCTTCTCCCCCGACGGCCGCTACATCATCGCCACCCAGGAAGACGACTATGTGATCACCGTCATCGACATCGCCACCCGCAAGATCGTCTGGCGCTACGGACATCCCGGCGTGCCCGGATCAGCGCCCGGCTATGTCTGGAACCCCGACGACGCCATGATCCTGCCCGCCGGGACTGTCATCTCAGCCGACATCAAAAACTGCCGGCTCATCCAGATCCCCCCCGCTGGAGTAGCCGTCTCCTGGCAGCAAGGAACGATCGGCTCCTGCACTCACAACCCCCCGGCACAATATGGCAGCCCTAATGGCGTCTTTCCCATGCCCGACGGGCACTTCCTGGTCACCGAGATAAACGGGGACTGGGTCGACGAGATCGACCCCGCCGGACACGTCTACTGGACGACCAACCCGCCGGGCGTGGGCTATCCCTCCGATTCCAACCAGGTCGGACCCGACCGGTACCTCACCGTCGACTACTCCTCCCCTGGCCAGGCAGTCATCTTCAACCAAGCCGGCCAAACCATGTGGCGCTACGATCCCACGTCCGGGCCCGGGGAGCTGAACCACCCGTCCTTGGCCATGGGCCTACCCAACGGCGACATCCTTCTCAACGACGACTACAACCACCGGGTCATCGTCATCGACCCCACCACCAGCCAGATCGTCTGGCAGTACGGCCACGACGGCACCCCCGGCGACGCCGCCGGCTACCTGAACAACCCAGACGGCCTTGACCCGCTACCCCCCTACTCGTACGCCGACCGGGTACAAGGGGGCTAGCCCAGGGCTAGCCCCTGAGCGTGTCGCAGGGGTCCAGTGGCAGTCCGGTGCCCGCCATCAAATCTATTGGAGACTGACCTACCCGTCCGGGAGCCCGAAAGGGTAGAGCTTTCAGCCGATCCACAGGCTGGACCAGACCGCCAGGTCCGAATAGCGGGCGGGGACGTGTGACCTCCAGCGCCTTGACCAGTCAGTACGCCTCCTTTTGAGGTGAGATCGGGCCGGCGTTGACCCCCGACGGGTGAAGCTGCCGTGGCGCCGGCGGGGCGATCCCACCGGGGTGCGCATTCTCGAAGTGCTCACCGTCTCCATTCGGCCCCAAAGGGTCGGCCGCCGGAAGTCGGATCTCGAACCGCTGCTCCATTCGGGCTGTCCGCGACAGCGATAGTTCCGCCATGAGCGGTCACGATCTCCCTGGTGATCGCCAATCCGAGACCGGTTCCTCCCGCGTCTCCATCTCGGGCCTCGTCGAGGCGGGCAAAGCGCTCGAAGATCCGCTCCCGTTCGCCGGGCGGTATCCCCGATCCGTCGTCCTCGACTGCGAGCACGACGTTCTCGCCTTGCGTGGACAGTTCTACCGTGGCCCGGCTGTTGGCGTGGCGCCGGGCGTTGTCCATGAGGTTGTAGACGGCCCGGGTCAGCTTGTCGGGATCGCCGATAACCCGGCCTGCCGATACCTTGCTGAGATCGAGTGTCACCCTGCTGCTGGCCCTGGCGTTGCGAGCCTCCCACATGATGATCTCATCGAGGTCGACTTCCTCGTGGCGGTGCCCCGCCTGGGATTCAGGGATGCTGGCCAAGGCGAGGAGGTCTTCCACCAGTCGCTGCAGCCGGCCGGCTTCATCCAGGGCGTCGGTCACGGCAGCCCGCCACGACGCGTCGCTGGATTCAGCCGCGGCCACCTCCAGTGTGGCCCGAAGGGCGGCTAGGGGGCTTCTCAGCTCGTGGGAAGCATCGGCAACGAACCGGCGCTGCGCCGACGCCGAGGCTTCCAGGCGGTCGAGCATTTCGTTCATGGTCCGAGCCAGCAAGGCCACCTCGTCCTTAGTGGCCGGCTCAGGGACACGCCGGTGCAGATCCCGATCGGATATGTCGGCCACTTCCGTCCGTATGGCCTCCACCGGCCGTAGCGCCCGACCACCGAAGATCCAGATGAGCGCTCCCACCAGCAGCACCAGGACCGGCAAACCCGCCACCAGCGCCAGCGACACCGTCCGGGTGGCGGCAACGACAGGGTGCAGGTTCGACGCCACATAGACAGTCACCGGCCCGCCTGTCACGGTGCCCGGTTGAGGCGAAATGGACTGGGCCAGTAGGAGATACGGCCCGTCGGCATCACCTGCGCCCTCCGGGCCCAGACCGCTCAAGGTCGGGATCGTCTTGATGACCACCCCTTCCTCTCCTGGGTGCAGCCGGCTGATGGGCGTGCTGGTCAGGAGAGTGGCGCTGGTGGCAAGCACCTTCCCGTCGGAGCCGACCACCTGAGTGAAGGTGTCGCCGCGACCAGAAGGCAGCTGCGCCGGCAGTTGACCCAGATGTAGCATCGAAGCTACGTCGTTCAGCTGAGTCCGTGCTGTGGTTTCCACGCCCTCGGTCATGGAGGTCTTTAGCAGGCTCAGGAGTCCGATGGCACCTATGGCCAGGGCGGCGGCGACCACAATGACTCCGACCAGCGTGGTCCGGGCCCTGACCGAGGCGAACACCGGGCTAATCCGGGTCAGTTGGGGTCTAGGGGCTTCAGCCACCGTCTCCGGCCAGGCGGTAGCCGGCGCCCCGGATGGTTTCGATGGTCTGCCGTCCAAATGGGATGTCGATCTTGCGGCGGAGATAGCGAACGTAGACCTCCACGATGTTGTCGTCTCCGTCGAAGTCGAAATCCCACACGTGATCGAGTATCTCCGGCTTGGAGACCATCTGACCGGACCGGCGCATCATGAACTCCAGCAATGCGAACTCCCGTGGACTCAGTGAGATCTCCTTGTCGCCTCGGAGGCAGCTGTGAGCGGCTGGATCGAGGGTGAGATCCCCGGCGGTCAAGACGGTGGGGCGAGCGCGGGCCCCCCGCCGCAGCAGCGCCCTCAGATGGGCAACAAGGACGACGTAGGAGAATGGCTTGGCCAAGAAGTCATCCGCACCGGTGTCCAGAGCCTCGGCCTCGTCCCACTCGCCGGATTTGGCGCTGAGCATCAAAATGGGAGTCCAATTCCCTTCGTCCCGCAGGGTGGCGCAAACCTTGTAGCCGTTCAGTTTCGGCAACAAGATGTCCAGCACGATGGCGTCGTAAGGCTGCTCCCTGGCCAGCCACAGACCTTCCTCGCCGTCAGGGGCGATATCGACGGCGAAGCCCTCGTTCTCCAAGCCTCGTTTGATAGCGGTCGCCAGCCTTCTCTGGTCCTCTACCGCCAGTATGCGCACGGTTCTCCTAGCGACGATGAGCCACGCGGCTCTACCCTTACGAATCTGCCACTCCCAAGCTGAAAGCCCGCTTAGGGTCAGCTGAGAGCGGCCTCGGGATGGGACGGCATCCTCAGCGGCCACTCAGCGAGGAGATGCCACAGTGACGGGCGATGGCTGGCTATCGGGCGAAGCCGAGGACACCGGTCATGAAGCACGTCGTATCAAATCCAGGCCAAGGAGATACACGCCGGCGAGACGTTGCGTTAGCGCGAGAAGCGGGACTTCATCGCCTTTCGGCGGCAACCCGCTGGATAACGGCGGCGTCGGTTGCACTCGCGGGTGTATTCAGCTCCGTAATGGCCCACGCCCGGCCCGGTCACGCGGCCGGACACCCCGCTCCCCCCGGGGCTACTTCTGCCGCCACCACGGGGACAGGGGCGCCCGGAGTGGGTCCCGCACCTCCATCTCAGCCGCCCGTGGCCACATCGGTTGCGCCCCCACAGGTGGCGTCCGGAGGGTCGTGACATGGGAGCGGGTCTGGCCGCCGGTATCGGATCGAGCTCGCTCTGGTACCTGACCCGGGGCGCCGGTCTGATGGCGCTGATCCTTCTCACCAGTTCAGTTGCCCTCGGGGTGATGAACGTCAGCGGCTGGCACACGTCCAGGTGGCCGCGGTTCGCCACCGCGCAGCTCCACCGGAACGTCTCACTGCTGGCCGTCGCATTTCTCGCCCTTCATATCACGACCGCCGAGCTCGACACGTTCGCTCCGGTGGGGTGGCTCGCTGTGGCCTTTCCTTTCGCTTCTGCGTACCGACCGGTCTGGCTCGGGCTCGGAACGCTGGCTTTCGACCTGCTGCTAGCCGTAACCCTCACCAGTCTGTTTCGAGTGCAGCTGGGCCTGCGGGTCTGGAGGGCGGTCCACTGGACTGCCTACGCGGCGTGGCCGCTGGCGCTAGTCCACGGCCTGGGTACGGGAACCGACGCCCGTCTCGGGTGGGCACAGCTAATGGATGTCACCTGCTTGGCCGTTGTTCTCGCCGCGGTCGCTTGGCGGCTAATCACAGACCGGCCTGGCCGCGCCAAGCTTCACGTCACTGCCGGCATCGGGTTCGCTGCCATCCTGGTCGGGGTCGTGGCCTGGGCCTACACCGGGCCGCTCGAGCCCGGTTGGGCCCGTCGATCGGGTACACCGACCAACCTGCTGGCCACCTCCCGGGCTCCAACCCCGCCCGGTCCCCGGTCGTCCCTACGGCCCGGGTGCCAGCAGTAACGAGCAAGGTGCCGAGCCTGCCCTTCACTGCTGCCCTCTACGGTGGCCTCAGCCAGACCAGCCCGGATCCCTCTGGACACATCACCATCACGATCGACACCAAGGTCTCTGGCCCGATGGTCGGCTCGCTGGTCATCGTGCTCCGCGGATTGGCGGCTGGCAGCGGGGTGTCTCTCGAAAGCAGCGCGATCAGCTTCGGTCCTACTGCCCGGCCCGGCGAATACCACGGAGAAGTCATGTTGCTCGACGGCGATCAACTGGTGGCGTCGCTCCGATCGCCGGTGGGACCACCAATGGATCTCGGGGTCCTCCTCAGGATCGATCCATCTACGGGTTCCGTGGTGGGCAGCATCGACGCCCACGCTGTTTCGGCATCAGTTTCGGCTGGCCCCGGCGATGACCAACGCGGGAAGCCATGATTCAGATCCCGGGGGCCATGCGTTGTACCCGGTCCCGACGGCTCGTAACGGTCCGAACCCGAACCGCTTTCAGCACGCTTTCAGCGCCCCATCTTCAGACTGGCCAGGTGACGACAACCGACGGCAGGTTGTTCTGATGCCCGCCGAAGGAGTGGCGCCGCCCGCTTATGATTCCGCCCGGAAAGGACGTCTCCGGGGCGAGGGTGACGTGGGCGAGGACGGTGCCGGGCCGGCCCCGACTGGCGAGGGCCCCGCCCCACCGGTCTCCGTCGGCCAACCCGAGCCTGGGCACCCGGACGGGGAGAGCGAAACGCACCAGCTCCGTCGCCGCCGGCGGCGACGGCCCTGGGTCCTGGCCGCGATTCCGCTCCTTGTCGTCGCCGTGATGTCGTGGTCGATGGTCGGGGCCTACTACGCGCCAGGCAACGAAAGTTTTTCGGCCAAATGGGCGGACTGGTGGCGCTCCCATCACGCCGCGCCTCTGGTCAACGACATCGAGGCCTACTACTACAGTCACCACGCCCCACCCAAGGGCGGCCAACCCAAGGCGCTCAATCCTCTACCCCGACCCCCGGCCACAAGGGCGACCAGCGAGGCGACCGGCCCGGTCGCTCTGCCGGCGCCGGCGCCCGTTCCCCTTGTCGTCTCGCCGGCCCTCCCGGCCGAAGGGCGGTGGCAGCCGGTCGGATCGCTCGTACACGGTCAGCCCGGAATGTACGAAGCTCAGTTCCGGGCCGACACCGTCTACACGAGCGAGATCACCAGTGCGGTGTGGATCGACACCCGGCTCATGAAGGTTGGCCTTGTTCCTGGACTTACCGAGCCCGGCGGCACCTGGCTCCATCCCCCTTACATCACGCCGGCCGAGCTTGCGACCGTGGCGGCCGCATTCAACGGCGGATTTCGCTTCCAGGATGCCAAGGGCGGCTTCTATCTGGATGGGCGGACCGCGGTCCCGCTCAGGGCTGGCGCGGCCTCTCTTGTCATCTACAACAACGGATCCGTCAACATCGGCAGCTGGGGGACTCAGGTGACCCTCAATCCAGACGTCGTCGCCGTACTGCAGAACCTCGTTCTCATGGTCGACGGCGGCCAGGTCGCCACCTCGGCGACCTACAACGACACCAGCGTCTGGGGCTCCACGCTTGGCGCTTCGATCGTCGTGGCCCGATCGGGTATCGGCGTGACCGCCGATGGCGCTCTGGTGTACGTGGCCGGACCGGCCTTGACAGCCCGCACCCTGGCCGAGGCCCTCCAGCGGGCCGGGGCGGTGCGAGCTATGACCCTGGACATCAACCCGGAGTGGGTGACCCTGAACTTCTACAGCCACCCCGACGCCTCCAACCCCTCGTTGGTGCAGCCCAGCAAGCTCTATCCGCAGATGCAGCGGCCCGCCGACCGTTACCTCGGCCCCACCCAGGAATCCCGCGACTTCCTTATGGTCTCGACCGGCAGATGAGCCAGGTCCTGCGGAGGAAGGCTATCCCCGTTTCGGCCCAGGTGCCACCACTGCGGTTCACCAAGGCCCTCCTCGAAGCCGTCCGTCCCAAGCAGTGGTCCAAGAACGTACTCGTATTCGCCGCCCCATTCGCGGCCGGCGTCCTTAACCACCGCGACGTCCTTTACCGCGCTGCCGCCGCGTTCGCGGTCTTCTGTGCCCTGGCCTCAGGAACCTACCTCGTCAACGACGTCATCGACGCTGCTGCGGACCGCCAGCACCCGACCAAATGCCGGCGGCCGGTAGCCGCCGGCCTGCTCCCTGTGCCCATTGCCACCAGCGTCGCGGTGTTCCTCTACGTCGCCGCCCTGGGCGGGGCCTCGAGCCTGGGCTGGCGGATGCTGTTGGTAGCTGCGGTCTACATCGGGTTGCAATTGGCCTACTGCTTCAGGCTCAAGCACGAACCAGTCTTCGACCTGGCGTGTGTGGCCTCCGGTTTCGTGCTGCGAGCCATCGCTGGAGGGGTGGCCACCGGTTTGGCGATATCGCAGTGGTTCCTCATCGTGGCCTCCTTCGGCGCCATGCTCATCGTCAGCGGCAAACGCTTCGCCGAACACAATGAGCTCGGTAAGCGACGCGGTTTGCACCGCCCGTCGCTCTGCGCCTACAGCCCTGATTTCCTCAGGGGGCTCATGCAGACATCGGCGGCCATCGCCACCACTGCCTACTGCCTCTGGGCGTTCGAGCGACAGGCCCAGATCCAGCACCACCCGCACGGCATCCTTTTCGAATTGTCGATCGTGCCCTTCGTGCTCGCCATTCTTCGCTACATCTACACGGTCGACACCGGCCATGGTGGTATACCCGAAGACGTGATCTTGTCCGACCGGAGCCTGCTCGTGGTGGGCCTGGCCTGGCTGACGCTGTTCGGGCTGGGTGTTTACGCCGCTTGAATTACGACTTGCAACTCCTGAGCGGCTGGGGTCGTACGGCCTCCACCGGCGCCTGGGTGGCCCGGCCGGGGAGCGGCGAGCAGGCCCGGGCGCTACTCGCATCGGCGCCAGCTCGTGGTGTCATTCCCCGGGGGCTCGGACGTTCATACGGTGATGCGGCGCAGAACGCCGGCGGCACCGTTATCTGCACCAGTGGCTTGGACCGGATCCTCGAAATCGACCAGGACCGCGCTACGGCCCGAGTCGAGGCCGGAGTCAGTCTCGATCGAGTCATGAAAGCGACACTGCCGCTGGGATTGTGGCCAGCGGTGACACCGGGAACCAGACAGGTCACGGTGGGCGGAGCCATCGCGTCGGATGTGCACGGAAAGAACCATCACCGGGACGGCACTTTCGCCGCCAATGTCGTTTCGTTCGTGATCGCCACTCCGGCCTGCGGCACCCTCGTAGCCTCCCCCACGGACACCTCCGACGTGTTCTGGGCCACCGCCGGGGGAATGGGACTGACGGGACTGGTCATGGAAGGCACCCTGAAGCTGATCCGGGTCGAAACCTCCTACATGAAGGTGACGACTGAACGCCACCCCGATCTCGACTCGCTGATGGCCCGTATGACTGAAGGTGACGACTCCTATCGCTACTCGGTGGCCTGGGTGGACTGCCTGGCTCAGGGGCGATCCCTTGGTCGGTCTATACTGGAATGGGCCGAACATGCCGGTTCCGACGACCTGCCCGGGCGTCTCCGACGTGCCAGCCGTGTGCTGGCTTTCAACCCCAACCGCGGATGACGGCCCCTTCGTGGCTGCCCTCGATAGTTCTGAACCGATCCAGCATGGCCGCTTTCAACGAGGCCCGGTATAGAAAGACGCGGCGCCGGGCCCAGACCCACGTTATACCCCTCGGGTCATTCTTCCATCCGCTCGACTTCGTGGCGGATTGGAACCGCGTCTACGGCCCGAGCGGCCTTCTGCAGTACCAGTTCGTGGTACCTGACGAGGCGGCCGGAGTAGTGCGTCAAGCGATCGAGCGCTTGTCGCACCATCCTTGTGGCAGCTTTCTCGGCGTCCTGAAACGCTTCGGGGCTGCCAACCCCGGCCCCCTGTCGTTCCCCCGACCCGGGTGGACGCTGGCCGTGGACCTGCCCGCCCGCGCCCGGCGCGGCGTGGGCCCACTGCTCGACCGGCTCGACGAAGCGGTCGCCGCCGTCGGTGGCCGGGTGTACCTGTCCAAGGACTCCCGCCTCCGGCCCGACCTCCTCCCGTATATGTATCCCGACCTGCGCGCTGGCAATCCGTCCGGCGCCGGCTCGATCCCGAGGGCCGTCTGCGCTCAGACCTGGCCAGGCGGGTGTGGACACTGTGCGACGAGAGGGAGGCGAGGTCGTGAAGGATGCGCTGGGGGCAGTCCAGACCGTCGCCGTGGTAGGCGGCAGCTCTGAGATCGGCGTTGCCATCGCCTCCCGGCTGGTCGGGGCCCGTCGGGCCAGCGTGGCACTGGCCGGCCGTCACGAGGACGCCCTCGCAGCCTCAGCTGAGACGATCAGGCGGGCGGGGGCAGGACCGCGTCGAGCTGATCCACTTCGAC
>CAWKOH010000007.1:0-408364 GCA_963851245.1 uncultured Acidimicrobiaceae bacterium
GCATACCCCGGGATGCCCCGTCGCCCTCGCCGTCACTCGCGCGGACCCTGCCGCCGCGAGATCCAGCCCGTCGACGAACGCGTCAATGAACCGAACCGGATTTTCAGCGCCGACGTAATCGTCCACCGCCTCGGGCAGCAACAGCAGCTGATCGCGCTCGAAATCCGGCAATGTGAGTTTTATGCGCGATTCTAGCCCGCGCGCCGATTTGAAGGAATCCGCTCACGTCCGACTTTCCGCACAGTCTGTGGGGGATGGGCTTCGACAGATTTTCGTCCAGCGTGTCGCCGCGCTTACGCTGAATTTCGCCGTCCTTGTCGCGATGGCGCCCGTCCAATCCCGGTTTCTTCATTTTCCGATTCGCCCTCCTAAATCGATGCGTGCGGATTTTGTCCTTCCGTGCGACACCAGGCAAGTGCGGGCGGCGACGTCGCCCGCCGGGGTGTCCGATCTCGCCCGGCGGGCCCGACGGGCAGGGCCTGGGAGAGGGCTCATCCGTCGGCGCGAAAGCAGTCGATCTCGACTTCGACCAGCCATTCCGGATCGATGAATTGCGCAACGCCGACGAAAGTGCAGGCGGGGCGAATGTCGCCAAAAAACTCGCCATGCGCGCGCGCCGCCTCCCGCCAGCGGCCGATGTCGATCAGCATCACGCGGGTTCGAACTGTATCTGCGAGCCGCCCGCCCGCCTCCTCGATCGCCGTGCGGGGCGATCGTGAGGCACGCCTTCGTCTGCTCGTAGACGTCGCCTCGATGGACGGCGCGGCCGTCAGGCCCGATCGGGGCGGTTCCGGCGACGGCGAGACAGGGGCCGGAACGGACCGCGCGCGAGAATCCGATCGCGGGCTCGAGGGGCGAGCCTGAGGCGACCAGCTTTCGAGCCATGAGGATCTCCTGACGTTTGCGCATCTCCCCCGCCGTCGACGCGGCTTAATTCTGTCGTTCCGTGTGACGTGTGGCAAGTGTGGATGGCGGGCGCGCCCAGCGAGGGTGTTGAGAGTGATTGAGCCGCGGCTTTGCGGCTTCGGGCGCTGTTTCACATAACAAATATGCTAATTGTTTTACGCCCCGCGTAAATGCTCTCAATCTTGAGCGCGGAACTAAACGGGGTCCTAACCCACTGAAAACATGAGGGCGCGCCGGTAAAACTCCGCTAGGCCCGCGCGATGCGCGTCATCGCGGCGCCAAGCGCTTGGGTCGGGGTCAGTCAGGCGCCGCGGCGCTTGTGCCCGTCTCAAGGACCGGGCTCGCCGGCGCCCCACTCCGGGCGGCGCTTTTCGAGAAACGCGCCCATGCCCTCGACCCAATCGGGCTCGGCGAGATTGTCGATCATCGCCAGCGAGGCGACCGAATAGGCCTCGTCGAGCGGGCGCTCAATCTGGTCGTAGAAGGCGCGCTTGCCGATCGCCAGCGTCGGGGCGATTGCTGCGCGATGGCCTTGGCCAGCGCCTGGGCTTCCTCGAGCGCGCGGCCCTCGGGAACGACGCGGTTGACGAGACCGAAATGCTCGGCTTCCGCCGCGCTATAGAGCCGGCCGGTCATCGCCATCTCCATCGCCCGCTTGCGCGAGATGGACGCGGCCGACCGCCACCAGCGGGGTCGTGCAGAAGAGGCCAAAGTTGACCCCGGAGAGGCCGAAGCGGCGCTTTCTCGCCCGCGACCGCAAGATCGCAGGCCGCGACGAGCTGGCAGCCGGCCGCGGTGGCGACGCCCTCGATCGCGGCGATGACCGGCTTCGGCAGCGCGACGATGGCCTGCATGAGCGCCGAGCAGCGCGCGAACAGCTCCACATAATAGGCGCGGCCCCGGTCGCAGTCGTTGCGGTGCGCCTGCATTTCCTTGAGGTCATGGCCGGCGCTGAGCGCCGGTCCTGCGCCTGTGAGCACAACGACGCGCGCCGCTCGTCATTGGCGATCGCGTCGAGTTCGGCGATGAGCGCCTCGATCATGGCGAGGCTCAGCGCATTGAGGTTATGCGGCGTGTTCAAGGTCAGGGTGACGACGCCGTGGTCGTCGTCGCGTCTGAAGAGCTCGGACGACGCGGCGAGAGGGGACGAAGCGGTCATGGCTGTTCTCGTTCCGGCGGGAGAGCAGCGGCTCGCGCGCTGCAACCCTAGTCGCGACGGCCAGGACAGTAAATGGAGCCGGCGCGGCGCCCATCGGACAGGCTGGCCAATGATGTCCGCCGCAAGCCGGGGCCAAATTGGCAAAAAAGGCCGCCCGAAGGCGGCCTTGCAAATGCCAACCGGTCTTGCGGCGGCTAGACGATCGCGCCTTCCTCGAACCGGTCGCGAACCATGTCGGCCTGATTCCTGAGATCGATCCAGGGCGAGAGCGCGCTCCGGAGCCTCGATATCAATTCCTCACGTCCGCCGTGAACATGGACATAGGGAGCGCAGCGAGCCTCGTCCGCGGGCGCTCCGTATTGGCGGAGATAGTCGGCGAAATTGACGAACGACTCATCGACATGGAGCAGCGTCTCGGCCGGAACGCCTTCGGCGTAAACCACGTCGTGGCTCTCGAGCTTGATGTGGAAGAACTCCATCTCGTCGCCTTCGGGCTCATGGCGAGTGATGGTCGTGCCATTGATCAGCGCCTCCGCTGGAACCAGAACGCCGTCGATCAGCAGGCAATGGCCCGCCGTCACATAGAGATCGGCATGCGGCACATTGGGAGCAAGAGCGGACCGTGCGATGCGGACCGGCAGCGCGTCCTCCACCCAGGGTTTGGACGGGTCGCTTTTCTTGACTGTATAGCGGCCGATCCACTGAATGGGACGCAATCCGCCAAACATCGTTGGCAGCAAGTCGCCGATCGCGAGGTCCTCGATCTTGCGCTCGCCCTCGGCCGTTCGAATCTTCGTGCCCTTCAGGAAACAATTGCTACTAACCCCGCCGCCCATGCCGCCGCGGAGCCGACCCGGCCAGGACCGGGATGCAGGCCGAGGACCGGGGCCAGGTCGTAGCCGACCAGCGGAAGCCGAATGAACCGTCCCGAACGTCGCGGGAACCGCAATCGCGCCCATCTTAATGATGTTGCGGCGGGTGCGCTGCACCCCGGGTCCGACTTTTCCGCTTCGATTGTCATGGTGCCTTCCCCACGTTTTGCCAAATCACATCGTTATACCCTTTTTCGTCAGCTTGTCATCAAGAATTTTACAGGTTAGGTAAAAATACTCCGGCATCGCGCTTCCGCTCGCTGGAGACCCGGGACCTGCTGGCTCAGCATTCGAAGCGGGCGCGCCTGGCTTCGGGCGGCGGCTCCCGCCGACTTCGCGCTTTCCCCCCCGTCCGTTTTCGTTTAGGCAGCGGCGCAACGCCGCCTGAAGCGAAAAAGACCGATAATCATGCATCGCTACCGCACCCATACCTGCGGCGCCTTGACCCTCGCCGAGGACGGCGCCGACGTCCGGCTTTCCGGCTGGTGCCATCGCATCCGCGACCACGGCGGCTTGTTGTTCATCGATCTGCGCGACCACTACGGCCTGACCCAATGCGTGGTCGATCCGGATTCGCCCGCCTTCGCGCGAAGCGGAGAAGCTGCGCTCGGAATTCGTCATCCGGATCGACGGCAAGGTGCGCAAGCGCCCGGCGGGCACCGAAAATCCAGAAATGCCGACCGGCCTCGTCGAGGTCTACGTGCAGGAGATCGAAGTGCTGGGGCCTGCCGGCGATTTGCCGCTGCCGGTGTTCGGCGACCAGCCTTATCCGGAGGACACGCGGCTCAGATACCGTTTCCTCGATCTCCGGCGCGAGAAACTGCACCAGAATATCATGCTGCGCGGGCAAGTCATTGATTCGCTTCGCAGGCGCATGAAGGGGCAGGGGTTCTTCGAGTTCCAGACGCCGATCCTCACCGCCTCGAGCCCTGAAGGCGCGCGCGACTTCCTCGTGCCGTCGCGCCTCCATCCGGGCAAATTCTACGCGCTGCCGCAGGCGCCGCAGCAGTACAAGCAGCTCCTGATGATGGCGGGCTTCGACCGCTATTTCCAGATCGCGCCCTGTTTTCGCGACGAGGACCCGCGCGCCGACCGCCTGCCGGGCGAGTTCTACCAGCTCGACATCGAAATGAGCTTCGTCGAGCAGGAGGACGTTTTCGCGCGATGGAGCCGGTCATACGGGGCGCGTTCGAGGAATTCGCCCGCGGCAAGCCGGTCACGCCCTCGCCCTGGCCGCGCATTCCCTATGCCGAGGCGATGCGCAAATATGGCTCCGACAAGCCCGATCTGCGCAATCCGCTCGTCATGCAGAACGTCTCGGAGCATTTCCGCGGCTCGGGTTTCAAGGTCTTCGCGCGGCTGCTCGAGGTCGAGAAAAACGAAGTCTGGGCGATCCCCGCGCCCGGCGGCGGCCAGCGCACTTTCGCCGACCGGATGAACGCCTGGGCGCAGGGCGAGGGCCAGCCGGGGCTCGGATACATGCTCTTCTTCGATCGCGCGAAGGACGAGACCTCGCTTGCCGCCGACCCGAAGGCCGCCGGCGTGGGCGGGCGCGGGCCGCTCGCCAATAACATCGGCCCGGAGCGCGTCGAGGCGATCCGCCTTGCGCTCGGCCTCAAGGCGGGCGACGCCGCGTTCTTCGTCGCCGGCGATCCGGACAAATTCGCCAAATTCGCGGGGCTCGCGCGCACGAAGGTCGGCCAGGAGCTCAAGCTCGTCGACGAGGATCGGTTCGAATTCGCCTGGGTCGTCGACTTCCCGATGTACGAATGGGACGAGGAGGAGAAGAAGGTCGAGTTCTCGCACAACCCCTTCTCGATGCCGCAGGGCGGCCTCGAAGCGCTCCTCGGCAAGGATCCGCTCGCGATCAAGGCGTTCCAGTACGACATCGCCTGCAACGGCTACGAACTCGCCTCGGGCGGCATCCGCAACCATCGTCCCGAGGCCATGCTGAAGGCGTTCGAGATCGCGGGCTACGGCGAAGAGACGGTGGTCGAGCGGTTCGGCGGCATGTACCGCGCGTTCCACTACGGCGCCCCGCCGCATGGAGGCATGGCGGCGGGCGTGGACCGCATCGTGATGCTGCTCGCGGGCGAGCAGAACCTGCGCGAGGTGGCGCTTTTCCCGATGAACCAGCGCGCCGAGGACCTGCTCATGGGCGCGCCCTCGCCGGCGACGCCGAAGCAATTGCGCGAGCTCCATATCCGGGTCGTGGCGCCGGAGAAGTGAGGGCGCCGCGCAGCCGACGCTCCCTTGTCCGCAATGGCTTCGCATGATAGCCACACGAGCGAATTTCGGGGTATAGCGCAGCCTGGTAGCGCGGAAGTTTTGGGTACTTCAGGTCGCAGGTTCAAATCCTGCTGCCCCGACCACCATCGATTTGGGAAGACTAGGGGCCGTCATGACCGCTCGCATCTACCAGCCCACCCGCAGCGCCATGCAGTCGGTGCAGTCGAAGGGCGATTGGCTGCTCGAATACGAGCCCGAAAAGCCGCGCGAGATCGAGCCTTTGATGGGCTGGACGAGTTCGTCCGACATGCGCTCGCAAGTGAAGCTGCGCTTCGACACCAAGGAGGAGGCGATCGCCTACGCCGAGCGCAACGGGATCGCCTACCGGGTTGAAGAGCCGAAGCCGGAGACGCGCAAGATCCTGTCCTATTCCGACAATTTCGCGCCGAACCGGATCGTTCCCTGGTCGCATTGAAGGGCGACATGAGGCCCGGTTGGCCCATTGAGTTCGGCTCCGTAGCTCAGCTGGATAGAGCAGCCGCCTTCTAAGCGGCAGGTCGCAGGTTCGAGCCCTGCCGGAGTCGCCAGCGCCTTCCGACGCGATCGCCGGGCAGGGCGATCCGTATCGACGGGGATTGACGGCGTGACGGTCGCCAACGCGCTCACAATCAGCGACGGCGTCGCCGAAGCCATCATCGTTCCGGAGCTTGGCGCGGGTCTCGCCTCCTATGACCTTGTCGGCGCGTCGGGGCGCGCGCCTTTGTTCCGCCCCCGCCGCGATCCGTCGCGCGGCGGACCGTTTGATCTCGCCTTGAACCTGCTGGTCCCATGGTCGAACCGCATTTCCGGCGGTGGCTTCCATTTCAACGGCCACTTCCACCCGCTCGCTCCGAACCTGCAGGGTGAGCCGTTCCCGATCCACGGCAACGGCTTTTCGAGCCGATGGCTGGTCGGGCGCGCAACGGCGGATAGCGCCGACCTGTCGCTCCGCTCCAACGGCCCAGGCCCGTTCCGGTACGAAGCTCGCGCGAGCTATTCCCTCAACGCGGGCGCCCTCGCCATGCGGCTCTCCGTTCGCAATCTCGCGCCCGAGCCGCTGCCTTTCGGCCTCGGCTTTCACCCCTGGATCGTGCGGAGCGCGGCAACGCTGCTCAAGGCCAGGGCCGGGCGGGTCGTCATGGAGACGCACGATCATCTGCCCGCTGGCGAAGCGCCGGCTGCCTCCCGCGCCGAGTGGGACTTCGCCGCCCCGCGCGCGCTTCCGTCCGGCTGGATCAACAACGCCTTCCTCGGCTGGGACGGTCGCGCGACCGTTCTGTGGTCCGACCGGAGCCTCGAGCTTGAGGTTGAAGCCGATCCGCCGCTCTCGACCTACATCCTCTATTCGCCCTCCGATAAGGCCGACTTCTTCTGTTTCGAGCCGGTCACCCATCCCGTGGACGCCCATAACCTGCCCGGCGGCCCGGAGGCCAATGGCTTGACCATACTGGCGCCGCAGGAAACCCTGTCGGCGGCCTGTCGATTTTGCCCGAGGCCCCTCCCGCGCGACCCAGTCCCGGCCAGCGCCCCGGATACAACCAGAGCGCGAGCTGCATTCAAACAAACGCCAATAAAGGCCCGTAAACGCTCAGTAAACGCTAGTAAATTGACTCCAATTTACTAGCGTTTATTTTTTCGAATTGTGACTTTTCAATGAGTTACAAGCGATTTCAAATAAAAAATTTTGGGCCGCGTCTCAAGCTTGTGCGCGAAATGTCTCAGGCGCTCCTTTGCAGTCCGTCTCAGGCGGCTTTTCCATGTCTGTCGCCTCTTCACGCGTCCGGCTTTTCCGACCAATAGGAAAGTGTATCCTTGATTTCTGAATAGTGCAAGAATTTTCACGACAAGCGCGCGGCGGAAGGGCAATGGCTCAGTCGGGGAGGGCGCGCGCCGCGAGCGGCGGCCACCATCCGGTCGGCCCGAACCTTTCGGCTTCTCGCCGGACCTGGCGCGCTGACATGCGCGCCGGTCAGTTTGGCGTCCAGATCACGCGCCGCGATTTCGAGCAACGCGACGGTCGCCGCGCGGGCGCCATCGGCGTCGCGCATCCGGACGCACTCGAGCACCGCCCGATGCGCCGAGAGCGCGCGAGACTGGGCGGAGGCCAGCCGCCGGTTGGTGATGGCGAAGGTCGCCCGCAGCGCAGCCTCGATCGTCCCGGTCAAGCCCTTGAGGACGACGTTGTGACTGGCGGCGACGACACTGACGTGGAATTTGAGATCCGCCTCGCAGCACGCTTCCAGGTTGGTTCGAAGATTGCGCTCCATTCCCAGATAGGCCTGCTCGATATGCGCGAGATCCGCAGCGGTCGCGCGTTTGGCGGCCAGCGCAGCGGCCGCAGGCTCGATGATCCGCCGCGCCTCGATCAGGCTCGTGATCAACGTTTCGTCGCGCCCCACGTCGGGATGCCAGGAGAGCACTTGAGGATCGAGCAGATTCCAGTCGTCCCGGTCGCGGACCCGCACGCCGACGCGCCGCCTCGCTTGCAAGAGCCCCTTCGCCGACAGCACTTTGACGGCTTCGCGAATGGAGGTGCGGCTGACGCCGAGCTCAACCGCGAGATCGTCCTCCCGAGGCAGCAGGTCGTTGGGAGCGTATGTTCCGCCCAGGATCCATCGTCCGATCGCGTCGACGACGGAGCCATGGATTTTGCCCTCGTGAGACCTCGCCGCGTCGCCCATGACGCTGAGCTTCGCCGCGACCATTTTCCCTTTGGACGCGCGATTGGCTCTTACGTCGCCGCCGCCATGCCGCTACCAGTCCGCGATCGTGCCGTCGTCGAGGACGGCGTTGACCGTATGCGGCGTTTCCGGCGCGAACGGATGGCGCGCGCATTCCTTCATATCCACTTCGATCCCGAGTTCCGGCTTGGTCGGAACCTGCCAGAAGCCGTCGACCATCTCGATCGGCCCGTGCACGACATCGAAATACCAGGGAACGGCGCCGACCATTTCCTCCTGGATGACATGGTTTGACGTCGATACGGCGAAGTGGAGCGCAGCGACGCCGGCGATCGGGCCGATCGGATTGTGCGGAGCGACGCCGATGCCCGCGGCCTCGGCCATGCCGGCGATCTTCTTGGTCTCCCACAAGCCCCCGCAATGGCAGATATCGGGCTGCGCGATGCTGACCGCGCGGCTGCGAAACAATTCGTCGAATTCGGCAAGATCGATGAGACGTTCGCCGGTGGCGATCGGAACGTTCGTTTTCGAGGCGACTTCGCGTAAGCCCAGAGAATCGCCAGGCGGCAGCACCTCCTCGACGAACATCGGCCGCGCCGGCTCGATCGCGTCGATATAGGCGAGCGCCGCGCTGGCGGAAGCGGGCCGTCCGTGGAAGTCGACCATGATCTCGATGTCCGGCCCGACCGCGTCGCGCAACGCGGCCATCATGCGCGCGGTCCGGTCCACCTGCGGGAGGAGGGCGCTATAGTGGGTGTAGGGAATGATGACGACCTTCATCGCGCGATAGCCGCGCGCGAGAACGTCATGCGCGCGTTCGGTGAGCTGGTTCGCCGACTCGGTTTCATAGACCGCCCGCATGTCGCCGAGCCCGAGGTGGGTATAGACCCGCACGCGGTCGCGCACACGGCCCCCGAGCAGCCTCCACACCGGAACCGAAAGCGACTTGCCCAGAATGTCCCAGAGCGCGATCTCGATTCCGGAGATGGCGCTCATGCCGATGACGCCGAGGCGCCAGAAGCTGTGCTTCTTCATGATCTTGACGAGCTTCTCGATGTCGCGCGGGTCGCGTCCGATCACGAGCGGCGCGAGATCCTCGATCGCGCCTGCGACCGCCCGCGTTTTCCACTCGAGCGTCGCTTCGCCCCATCCGAACAAGCCATCCTGATCGGTCTCGACGCGGACGAAAATCCAGTTGCGCATCTCCGCATGCACGATGACTGAGCGAATGCTAGTGATCTTCAACCCGAACCCCCCGCCGCGACGGCGCCGCAGGCGCTCGCCCCTACCCGTATCGTCGCGCCTGCTGCTCGGCGATGATCACCGCCGCGATCAACAGCACGCCCTTCGCCACCATCTGAAAGAACGTGGGCACGCTGGTCAGGATCAGGCCATTGTCCAGGACGCCGATGATGAGGACGCCGAGCAATCCGCCGATGATGGTCCCCTTGCCGCCAGTCAGCGCGCATCCCCCGAGCACCGCCGCGGTGATGGCCTCCAGTTCAAGGCCCTCCGACCCGGAAATCGGCTGTCCCGATCCGGTCCGGGCGGCGAGCAGCATTCCGGCGAGGCCCGCTGTCGCGCCGCTCAATGTGTAGATGCCGATCTGATAGGCGCGCACGTTGAGGCCCGCGAGACGCGCGACGACCGGATTGCCGCCGATCGCGTAGATGTTGCGGCCGGTGATGGTGTAGCGCATCAGCACGAAGAAGATCGCGACCACGAGGACGAGCACCAGAATCGTGACCGGCACGCCAAGAATCTTGCCGATGACCGTAACCTCCACCCCCAACCAGCTGGTGGATGCCCTAACAGCTCTACCTACATCCCCTGCCGAGTATCGAGCGAGCCTGCGTGGCCGTGCGTGGACTCCCCGGAGCGGGAGATGGGTTGTTCTGTCGCTATGAGTGGGGAGCGATGTCGTGTCTTAATCGGCCTTGGGAGTTGACGGGGAGGTTTGGGCGGCCGCTCGGAGATTTCGCCAGACTGTACGGTCGGTGACCGACGCCCCTGAGACCCGCTACGCCCGTTCAGCCGAGACGCTGACGCCCAGCGCGTATTCGGGGCCGCCCGAGACCTCGATTTCCTCACCGTTCGATCACCGCTGCTCGCCGCGTCAGAGCCGTGGCCAGCCGAACCGGGGTGCTCGATATCGATGCTCCCTGCCGACTATGGCGCCACCCGCTCTCGGAAGGCCAGAGGCGTCATTCTGCGTGCGCACCTGGACCCGGTTGGGGGCGGTCTCGACTTGGCGCGGGAGGGTACGGTTTGGGCGATGTCGCGATCTGGAGGAACCTTCGGTCACTGATCCGTCCGCTTACGTGTTCGAGGGTGGCTATCCGACCTCGGACACGATCCGGCAGGCCTTTGACGACGCCGATCTGAACCGGGCGGTGTCGGCGTATCGGTTCTTCTATCCGACGGTGTCGATCATGGCGACGTGGAAGGGCAACCTGGATGCTGGGATGGTGCCGAACAAGGTGTTCGGGATTCTGGAGGGCACACCGCAGCAGTTGGTGTTCACGCCTAACTCGGACACTCCGTACACGGGGTTGGTCCTCGAGTTGAGCGACGGGTGTCGATACCAAGTACTCACCAGCCCTGTGGTCATCCTCGGGTCCCGACGGCGTCGGCTCCGTCAGATGCCTTTCGGTTACGACTCGTTAGCTCTGCGGATCGCAGGGGACGGCTTTCACACGCCGGGGTCTGCCGGGATCGCGGGTGTGGGCGCCGTCGCTTGAGTGCTGCTCTTCTGGTGCCGTGCGATCGATTTGGCGAGTTCCCAGGCTATGAACAGCACTAGGGCGGGGGCGGCGCCGATCAACCATTGCCGGCCGCTAAGGGTGACGGTTGCGAGCAGGGATGGCAGGAAGGCCCCCCTGGCGATCAGGACGGCCAAGACAATCTCCACCACGGCCGTGAGGTTGACGGTCTTGTTGTCAAAGGTCTCCAAGTGCAGGATTGAGGCCTTCTCGTCGCGGCTTTCGAAGGCCGCGACGACGAGCATCAGGGAGAACGCGACCAGGCCCATGGTGCTGCCGATCTGAGTCGTGCCGTAATGGTCCTTTCCCAAGATGATCAGCAGGTTGATCGCCACGGACATGAACATTCCGGCCAGAGCGACGGTCGCGAGGACGGCCGGGGTCATGATGGAGGCCGCGCACGGTCGCGGTTGGCGGTTCATGAGCCCCGGCGTTGCTTTGTCCAATCCGAGCGCGATACCGACAGGAGCAGTGATCAGGAAGTTGATCCACAGGATCTGAACGGCCGAGAAGGGTTGTCCGCCGGCGATGTTGAACACGCTCGCCATCAGGAACGTCACTACATAGGTGACCAGCGCGACCAGCATGAAGCGGATGTATTTCAACATGTTGTCGTAGAGTTTGCGGCCCTCGGAAACGGCCCGCACGATGGTGGCGAAGTTGTCGTCGGTGAGGATCATGCGGCCGGCGTTCTTGGCCACCTGGGTGCCTGTGCCCATGGCAATACCGATGTCGGCGGTCTTGATAGCCGGCGCGTCGTTGACACCGTCGCCGGTCATGGCCACGACATCGCCCTTGTGGCGTAGGGTCTCGACCATCAGCACCTTGTGCTCGGGGGCCACTCGTCCGACCACGCCGATGCTGTCGATCCGGTCAAGGCGCTCGGCCTCTGACATGGCCGCCAGGTCGGTGCCGAGTATGGCCTCCCCGGGGATGCCCAACTGTTTGGCGACAGCCGCGCCTGTGACCACGTCGTCTCCGGTGACCATCCGTACGCGGATGTGAGCGTCCTGGGCGGATCGGACCGCGTCGAGGGACTCGGGTCTGGGGGGGTCGATCATCCCGACCAGGGCCGTCATCTGCAGGTCCTGAACCAACGACAGCAGGTCCCCGTCAGGATCGAAGCCTTGAGGATCGATATCTTTCATAGCCGAAGCCATGATGCGCAGGCCCTTACCGCCCAGGCGGTCCATCTCCTGACCGGCCCGTGTGTTCAGTTCGTCGCTCCAGGGGACAGTCTGATTCTTGGCCAGGGCGGAGGAGGCCCGCCCGATGACTGCCGGCGCCGCGCCTTTGACGAAGATTCGAACTACGGCCTTCCCGGACTGGTCGGTCGTCTCGCAGAATGCGGCCATGAGCTTGTAGGTGGGATCAAACGGCAAGGTCGCGAGTCGGGGGTAGGCCTGCTGGGTGCCTTCGATATCCAGTTTCGCCTTGTGCCCCAGGACCAGGAGCGCCCCCTCGGTGGGGTCTCCCACGACTTTGCCGTCGACGAGCTTGGCGTCGTTGGCGATGAGGAACGGCAGGATGGCCGCCTCGATGGTGTTGGTGTTGCCCGCGGTGTGCTGGATCTCGCCGGCGAGGCCGTAGCCGATCCCGGTGACCGCATAGCGGTCGGTGGGATCGATGACCTCGACGACTGTGACCTGGTTCATCGTGAGTGTGCCGGTCTTGTCGGAGTTGATCGCTGACGTGGAGCCCAAGGTCTCCACCGAGTCGAGGCTTTTGACCACGGCGCCGTGGGCAGCGAGATCTCTGGACCCGCTGGACAGGATGACCTGCAGGACGGTCGGCATGGCCATGGGCACGGCCGCCAGGGCTAAGGCGATGGCCGTCGTGAAGATGGTCTGGGTTGAGTCCCCACGGGAGATCCCAAGCCCAAGCATGATGGCGATGGTCAGTCCCACGGCGCCCGCGATCCACAACGTCAAGGTGTCGAGCTGCTTGGTCAAGGGGGTCTTCAGGTTCGGTGCCGATTTCAGCATCCCGGAGATGTTGCCCACCGCGGTCTCGGCGCCCGTCCCGGTCACGATCATCACGCCGCTGCCGTGGGTCACCGGCGTGTTCATGAACGCCATGTTCGACTGGTCTCCCAGCACCGGATTCTCATCGGTGATGGCCTCGGCGCTTTTGGAGGCAGGAACACTCTCGCCGGTCAGCGCGGACTCATCGATCTGCAGCGAGGTGGCCTCTATGATCCGCCCATCGGCGCACACGTCGTCGCCTGCCGCCAGCAGGACCACGTCGCCCACGACTACCTGGTCGGCCGGGACCTGAACCTCGGTGTGGTCACGACGGACCCGGGCCGTCGTTTTGAGCATCGACTGGAGGGCGTTCATGGCGCTCTCTGCTTTGCCCTGTTGGCGCAAACCCCCCAGCGCGTTGAGGGCCGTGATCGCCAGCACCGCCACACCGGTTGTGATCTGGCCGATCAGGATCGACGCGATGGCCGCCCCCAGGAGGATGAT
Organism: uncultured Acidimicrobiaceae bacterium; assembly: GCA_963851245.1. GTDB lineage: Bacteria > Actinomycetota > Acidimicrobiia > Acidimicrobiales > Palsa-688 > CAWKOH01. Next base: position 13,117 of record CAWKOH010000007.1, read on the forward strand.
CTGCATGTAGGACCGGTACTGGGCCAGGAACAACTTCCACCCAGGCGGCGGCTTCTCGGCGGGGAGAGCGTTAGGACCGTTCGTGTTCAGCAACTCTGCGGCCTGGGTTTCGGCGAGACCGCCAGCCGGGTCGATGCCGAGCTTCCTGGTGACATCATCAGGTGACAGGGCGTACCACTTCTCGGCCCCGCCACTCATGGTGGCCGGTGCCTCACCTGTGCTTGGCATCACTGCGCTGTCCGTCATGGTCGGTCTTTCTTCTCGGTGAACATCGACTTGTGCCGTCCGCGCATTTCTAGAAGATGGTCGGGACGCGGCGCAGGGGCAGGTCCGGCTGCGAGTATCCCCGAGGGTGCGGCTTCCCGGGCATCTTGGCGTCTTGGGGCGGGAGCGGATCGTAGGGAATCTGGCTCAGCAGGTGGGAGATGATGTTGAGCCGGCCGCGCTTCTTGTCATCGTTGTCCACGACGTTCCACGGTGCCCACCCGGTGTCGGTCGCGGCGAACATGGCGTCGCGGGCCCGGCAGTACTCGTAGTGGCGGCTGTAGGACTTGAGATCGGTGGGGGAAAGCTTCCAGATCTTGCGCGGGTCTTCGATCCGGCTCTCGAGCCGGCGGGTCTGCTCGTCGACGCTGACGTTGAGCCAGTACTTGATCAAGATGATCCCGTTGTCGACCATCGCCTTCTCGACCGCGGGCACCTGTTCCAGGAACTTGGTGCTCTGAGCCGGGGTGCAGTAGCCCATGACCGGCTCGACTCCGGCACGGTTGTACCAGCTACGGTCGAATATGGCGACCTCGCCGGCCGCTGGGAAATGGGCGATGTAACGCTGGATGTACATCTGCGACTTCTCACGCTCAGTCGGGGTGGGTAAGGCGATGTGCTTGAACACCCTGGGACTTGTCCGCTCGGTGATCCGCCGGATAGTGCCACCCTTGCCCGCCGAGTCCAAACCCTCGAACACGATGCACACCTTCGCCCCGGAGGCCTTGACCCACTCCTGCATGGCCACCAACTCACCCTGAAGGCGGCGCATCTCCTTCTCGTACTCCTTCGCCTTCATCTTGGCCCCAGGGCCGGACGCCTCGTCGCCCTCGGCGACGCTCAGCGCCGGCAAGGACCCGTCCGACCCCGTGGAGTCGCCAGGCTTTGTAGGTCGCTTGGACTTCGTACCCATGGATCCCTTCCAACTTCCGTCGATCGTGCGGTGTCGTCTGATAGTGAACGATCCGCCTCGACTACACCGCCCACCATCGCGTCCTGGTAGGGCCAAAAGTCCCGAGTCCCATGCAGCGCCCTATCGCGGCGCTCCAGGGCCGCCGCTCACGCTGAAGCCGATGTATATCAGTCGAAGCTGAGGTACCCGTGGCTTCTTGAGCGGGATAGCGTTATGGCCGGCCGGTCGGGACTTTCGCCGCTGGGAGCGGTTCCCGAGTTTTGATGCTCTGACGGTATGGCTGCAATGTTGCGTGAGAGGCTGGGTCGGCGCCGTCGCCAGGAGCCGTCGTTCTTGTGTGGTCAGCCGCGGTGCGGTCCGCTTCGTTTCGACCCGTCGTTGCGGACCGCGGCCGAGTTGATGGCGGAGCGGTCCAGCTCCGCGTCGAGAAGCTCTGCCCCTCACAGCGATGCCGATCCAGCCGCGCACGCGGCGTGATGACCTCGCCGGACGCCCGAACCGGGTGCCGGTCGCCGCAGACAGACTGGTCAGCGGTCCCTACCAGAACGGCCAGAGCCCACCGACGGCGCGGCGTCGCCGAACGCTTCAAACGCGATGCCCTGCCACGGCCACCAGTCTTCACAACAGCCGCCGGGATTCTCGGGTCGATCAATCACCCGTCAGGGTAGATGTGATAGCGGTCGAGGGCTCCCATAACCAACATGACGAGTTGGGCCGGCGTCGATGGTGCTTGGACGTCGTCTCCGAGAAGCTGTAGCTCCAGAGGTATGAGGACTTGGCGCTGGACCTGCAGCAACTCAGGCCCGCTTCGCGCCATGGCCAGGAGCTCCCGGGCGAGGTAGGCGAGCGTGGCGTCGAAGCTGCCTGGGTGAGAGAAGATCTGGATATCGCTGAGGACTCGCAGCTGATCTCGGTCCCCACGCGCCACGGCGGAGAGCAAACTCCACCCCCGAGGTCCTCGCAGGTTGTGCATGTCGAGCGTCCGGCCGCTCAGAAGGTTCTCGGCCTCCTCGATGACCTGCTCCATGTGGATCTTGTCCCGGTACCGTCCTCGACGCCACATCACCTTCGCCTCCCCTCCCCGCTTTGAACATCGTGGTCAGTACCTCGGCGCTCGGGCGAGGGCCAAAAAGTCACTACCAGCGGGAACCAGCCGCCGACCGCCAGCCGGGCCCGACGCGATGACCGGGGGATCCAGGTCGGAAGATCGGGGTACGGTCCCTCTGATCGCCGTGGTGACGCGCCCGGTCCAGACGGCCAGGTGGGCAGGTCGGCGGTTCCACCGCAAACGAGCGGCGAGCCATGCTACGGAGAAGGGGAGGGTCATCCGAAGTTCAAGTCGCAGGTCGGGCTGCCCGAGCGGCGGGTGTCGGCAACCCGCTTTGCTCGCGTCTTGGCCGCGGTTCAACGCCCGGTGTGCTCGAAGTGATGCACTGAAGCGTCCCAGCCCAGGGGGTTGTCTCGGCTTCGGCGGGGCCTCGGCCTGCCAGGACGTGATATCGCGGGGTGTGCGAGGATGGGTGAAAAGACCTTGGCTGATTTGCCTGAACCTGTGCCACCACCGCTGGCGAGCAACTTCGGAGACGCTGGGCTCCGCAGCGGCTTTCGGGGGCCGTATGCCGGGGGGCCTCCGGCCCGGGACCTTGAGGTCGTGGTTCCTCGGATCGACAAGTTCGGGTTCAGGGAGCTGCAGCGTCTGGTGGTCGTGTACGTGGTGCTGGCCACCCGCATTGGGGGGGCGGTCGCGATGTGGCTCGCCCGGGGGTGTGTCGGCGACATTTGGGTGGCGGCCTCGACGGGGGCCATCGACGCCTTCGAGCGACTGGGGCCGACGTTTGTCAAGCTGGGGCAGATCATGGCGTCCTCTCCAGGGTTGTTCCCCGCCCCGCTCGCGGTGGCGGCTCAGCGTTGTCTGGACGCCATGACACCCTTCGACACCCAGGCTGCTCGCGAGATGATCCGCAGGGATCTGGGCCACTTGCCGGGGGCCATGTTCAAGGAGTTCGACGAGACACCGCTGTCGGCTGCGTCGATCGGTCAGGTCCACGCCTGCGTGCTCCCAGACGGCCGTGAGGCGGTCGTGAAGGTTCAGCGTCCCAACATCCGCGAGCAGATGACAACTGATCTGCGGATCTCCTATCGTCTGGCCAGGACCATGGAACGCCGATTCGGCTTTGCTCGCAACGCCAACGCGGTGGCGTTGATCGAGGAGATGCACCTGGTCACCTTCGGTGAGCTCAATCCCGCGCTCGAAGCGTGGAACCAGCATCGGTTCCGCGACAAGATCGGCGCCTTCGGCGACAACGGCTGGGTGACGGCGCCGGAGATCTACTGGGATTACTGCGGGCCGCATACGATCTGCATGGAGCGTATGACCGGGATCCCCATGGACGAGTTCGACGCTATCCGCCACCTCGGCTTCGACGGCGAGCTGATCCTGAGGCGGGGCGCCAAGTCCTGGCTGGAAGCGGTGATCGTGCACGGCCCCTTCCACGCGGACCTGCACGCCGGGAACCTGTGGGTTCTCGACGACGGCCGAACTTGCTACCTGGATTTCGGGATGATGGGTGAGCTGCCCAGCGACTACCGGCAGCTCCTCAAGGACCTGTTCTACACGTTCATGTTCGATCGAGACTTCTCGCGTATCGCCCGCGGCTACAAGCGCCTCGGGCTGATCGGGGAGGAGACGGGCACCGACGAGGAAGTCGGGCAGCGGATGCAACTCGTCATCGCTCCGATGCTGGGGGCGAGCAGCACCATGAGCCTGGGCGACTTTATTATGTCCGCTCTGGACATGATGAAGCAGTACGGCATGACCGCACCCAGACAACTCGTCCTCTTCGCCAAGCAACTCCTCTACATTGAACGCTACATCAAGGGGTTAGCGCCCCAATGGCAGTTCGCCACTGACCTGTTCCTCGTCAAGAACATCTTCCCCCACCAAGCCGCCCGCAAGGTCGCCGAGACCGGGACAGTCTTCCCCGAGTGACTGCGACCAACCCCGACGAATCGCGAAGCAGACTTCGGTTAGTTCGGACCGTGCGTCTGGCCCCCATGAGCGGACGAGGAGGACCGCCCAGGCCGCCTCCCAGCACGCCCACCGCGCTGCTGGTCGGCAGCCCCGGAGGGCCCAGAATCAGCTTCATCACTTCAGGGGCAGTGAGCACCACCGCTGCTACAGCCTGCACCGGCCGAACTCTTACGCAGGCACTGTCGCGGGCCGCGGCGGGTTCCCCCTTCCGGACCGCCCGGCTATCTCGATCGAGGCGAGCGCCGCAGCCACGTCTTGGGGGCTCTTCGCCATCAGCCGTCGCGTTGCGCCCGCCTGGACCGTGATGACCGCCAAGGGGTGCGCCACCCCGTCGTGCCACTCGCGAGCGATGCGCGCCCGCTCGTCTTGGACGGCGAGTCGGTTCCGCTCGTCCGCCTCGATCCGCTTATGTTCGGCGGCACTCGCCGCGTACCGCCGAGGCCACCAAAACGGTCTACCCCAAACCCGACGCCACCCCGAATGCCACGACGTCGTCAACGTCTTGGGTGGCAAAGGCCCCCTGGAGTAGCGAGGCGCCAAAGGCCGCTCCCGAGCACGGCGGCCGCGCCGAGCAGCACGAGCACCGACTCCCGTCGCGCGGTTCGTAAGGGCGCCGTCTCCCGGCCAAGCCGAGCAACACCGCCAGCCACGTCCACCACCACGGGCTGGCCCGTCGGATTCTGGTGGGCTGAGCTGACCCACCCCTACTTCTACTTCACCGGGGCCGGGTACGAAGTCGAGGTGGATCTGGCCCGCAAGATCGCTGCGCGGGACGGTATCAGCGAGGGTCTCATCTGCGTGCTTCGGATTCTCGAGCCGTCCTTGTCCTTCAGGTTGCGAAGTAACCGCAAGACGCAGCACTTGGAGGTCGTGACGGGCAGAAGGCTCTGTGCGCAGCTTCCATGGTTACGAGTTTCGGCGATTGTCTTGCTCGTCACCAAGGGAAAGTTCGTCTCCACAGGCAAACAATGAGTAAAGGTGGGCCCTCCGAGACCGTCCCGCAGCTCGACGGCCACCCTTCCGGAAGGGAGCGGACCCCGAGACTCTCGGGGGGGTAGCAGAACTGCCTTTCGGCCCTGGTGCCGATTGATCTTCGGGCCGATGGTAAGCGGGTGGGAGTTGGCTGTGTATCGACCGCCTGTCGGGTCGGCGAGCACGATCTATGTCGGGAGCGGCCGATCGTGCTTTGCGACTGCGAATGTCACGTCGAGGAGTCGGAAGAAGAGCCGGCGCAGGGTTAGCGCCGTTAACTGGTGGATGTGACGGCAGGTCACCTACTGTCGCCCTTGATCGGCTTGGGGTGGGCCAAAGATGGCGAGGCCTCAAGTCGAGACGCTAATTCGGGCGGAACCCGCCACCGCCTGGGTTCAGCGAGCGGTCAGCGTGCCCGGCCTCGGTTTCTCCTCATTTCTGCGGCCAGGGCACGCTGACCCACCAACCCGGAACCTACACCCGCTGAGAGCGCAACGCCGGTCACTTTCTGCGCGGTTCTCGGGTGTCAGCGTTGTAGTGTTCCGGGTGCCGAGAGCCCCCCGGGCCCTCCTGAGGGCTCCCGGCGGCGGGCCGCAGACAACGTCCGACGGGCTGGCGCACCCGCGGAGTGGCACCAGACGGCCCACTGACTGATGTAATACCCCCTCGGACGGATCCTCGCACATAGGCGTCCGGTTAGGACGACGTTTGCGGTCAGCGTCCCGGTTGCCGTCGACTTCGCATCCCCCTGTGGGGTCCGGCCCGGGCACGCTGACCCCACGAAGCCGGCCCCGGTACTACGCAATTCCGTCCTGGCATCGTCGGGCTGTAATAGTCATGATCTTCACCTGGTCTCCACCGGGGCCACATTCCGGCTCACGGCTCTGGCCGTAATCTTCGGTTCTGCCGCTTGGCCCATCTCTGTCACGTTGGGCTCGGCGATGGGTGTATGTCGTGCCCCCTTGGGGATCAGGGCGGGGATGCTTTCTTGGGGGCGCGACGTCCACCGAGGCAAACCGACGGAGAACCCGACATGGAAGTAGCCCTGGTTGTCACCGTGATCGCATGGCTGGCAGCGGTGGCCGTCCTGGCGGTCCTCGTGTTGAAGGGCTTTCGATAGGGGAACACTTGTTCGCTACATTCAGCGCCGTGGATGCCCACGAGATCGAGCGCATACGGCGGTCGATCGCCATGCTCCCGCCCGGTCACTCGGCCGGCGCCCTACCAGAGAAGCCGCCACGGCGCTCATCAAAGCGATAGCCCACCGCCCGGTCAGAGACGGCCAGGTACGGCAGGAAAAGTCAACCCCCACGACGTTCCCGTGGGGCTGGCTACCGTCCACGGCCAGTTCGAACGCATCCACCCGTTCCTGGACGGCAACGGCCGGGCTGGCCGGCTGCTGCTGAACCTGGTGCTGGTCCGGCTCGGCTTCCCACCGGCGATCATCTACAAGCGCCAACGCGACACGTACCTGGATGCCCTCGACCGGGCCGACAAAGGCGACCCCGGGCTGCTGGCCGAGCTGATCGCCCGCTCGGTGATCGACAACCTCCACCCGGTTCGTCGTGCCGAACATCGCGGGTCCCGCCAGGCTGGTCCCGCTCCCGGCGCTGGCCACCGAGCGGCTGTCGTACGAGGCACTGCGCCAGGCCGCCCATAGAGGCCGCCTGGGGGCCAAACAGGGCTCCGACGGCGTGTGGCGCAGCACCTGGAAGGCGGTCACCGCTTACGAGCGCAATCGCTTCAAGCGAAACCGCTAGCGCGGAATCCGACGCGCCCGAGACCGTCTGATCGGGGGACAGTCAGGCTGGGGCTGCGCGCGAGACCGTCCGATTGCTCATCCCAAAATCCATCCCAAAATTTGCAGCTCACGGCGACCAAAAGCGACTCACGCCATCCAACGGCAGCTCACGAAACTGCAGGTCACAGCTTACGGCGACCAACGACCGCCTTGCCCCCAAACAGGTGTTCACCCTTTTCGAGACCGTCCAGATCAACCAGACTCCTGCATCCCTCCTGGGTTTTTTCCACTTGCACTACTTCTGCACAACTATGGAAGTATCAACCAACCGAGTAGTGCAAGGGACAACAGTAGTGGCAGCACGGGGACGAGGGTCGATGACCGAGCGGCCAGAAGGCTCTGGCAAGTGGATGCTCAGGGCCTACGTCGGCCGGGACCTGAAGGGTCGACCCATCCAGAAGTACAAGACCTTCCACGGCACCAAGCGAGCGGCGTCGTCGGCGCTGACTCAGTTCGTGGCCGAGTGCGGCCAGGAAGCCAAGGCAGCCAAGACCGGCAACGAGACCGTGGGCGCCTACCTAGACCGCTGGCTGACCTACGTCACGCCATTGCGCCAGCCGACCACCATTCGAGGCTATGAGACCATCGTCAAGAGGCTGAAGGACAAGCTCGGCGAGATCAAGCTATCTAGGCTGGCCGCTCGCCATCTTGACGAGGCCTTCCGGGAATGGCTCGCAGAGGGTCTATCGCCGCAGACCGTGAAGCACAACCACCGAGTCATGGCGACGGCGCTGGAGTAGGCGAGGAAGTGGGGCGAGTTGCCTTCCAATATCGCTCTAAACGCCACGCCGCCGAAGGTGACCCAGCACGAGACGCCGAAGAGCGACCCCACTGAAATACGCCAGCTTGTCTCGGCCGCTGAGGCTGACGAGCAGCCGATTCTGGCAGCCGCTATCGCTCTCGCCGCAATCACCGCCGCCAGGCGAGGCGAGCTATGTGGGCTCCGCTGGTCGGACGTGGACGTCGAGACCGGCGTCATCCATCTCCGCCAGGCCGTCCGCCACGGCATAGATAAGCGTGTGTTGGAGATCGGCCCGACCAAGACCGGCAGGGCCCGGCGCATCACACTCGACACGGCCAGCCTTCAGATCCTCGCCGCTCATCGAGCCAGAGTCGAAGGGTGGGCGCACGGGGCCGGTATCGAGGTCGCCGATGACGGCTACATCTTGAGCCCGCTGCCGGGCGGACACCAGCCCATGAGGCCGGACAGCCTGACCGAAGGATTCCGCCGTCTTCGGAAGAAGCTGGGGCTGACCCTGACCTTCCACGACCTTCGGCACTTCACGGCCACCCAGCTGATCGGCGCCGGTATCGACGCCCGGACGGTGGCGGATCGTCTGGGCCACGCTGACGCCAGCACCACCCTACGGATCTACGCCGGCGTCTTGGACGAGCGCAGCGGGGCAGCTGCGAGGACCATCGGGGCGCTCGTGGCTGGCCCGCCGAAGTCGCTGCCAGGGCTGACCGAGCCGGATCTGCTCAACGCCGAAGACGCTTGTATCAGCTTCAGCTGAGGCACCGACGTCTGAGGGCGTCGACCGGGGCGACCCGGTGGCCGCCCTAGGAGCAGGGCAGCAATGGGGCCAACCTCTCCGGGTCGCTGGGTGACAGGCTCACACAGAGGCCACGGGCTGAGGCCTGCCGGAAGGTCACATCTTGGACAGCGGTGACGGAGTAGCCCGACGACGTTGAGCGATGGCGGGCGATCCTCGAACCCTTCGGCATCCGGGATGCGTCCCAAGGCTGACCCCGCCGAAGGTCCGGCGGCGCCTAGCTCAGCCAGGCACGTCAACAGAGGCGCCCCGCTGGCTCCACGTCGAGCGCTGCCAGCACCCGGCGCCAGTTCCGTCACAGCGCCCCGATAGCGTGCCGTCTCCTGCTGGAGGAGAGCTATCTCCTCGAAGGGCCCAGGACCGTTGCGACGAGAAGGAACCCTCACTGAGAATGGCGGCTGTGTAGGAATATCTCGATGTCGGCCAGCGATATGCGAATCACAGAGGAGTTCGTGCGGGCGGGGAGCATGTCGGCGTCGACGAGTTCTTGCACCCGACTCGGCCGGAGTCCGAGCATCTCGGCGGCCTCGCCGAGTGTCACCTCGTCCGAGGGACCAATCCGTCCATGCCACGGCATGACAGGGTTATTGGCGGCTTCCACTCAGTTAGCTCCGACGGTGAGATAGTGGCTCAGCTGGGTCAGACGCAAAGCTGAAATGCCTCGGCCGGGCCGAGCGCAATCCGGCGCTGGCAGATGAAAGGCCAGGAGAGGACCTCCCTGCCATCCACACCCACAGACATCCCGAGCAAGGTTCAAGAAGGGGGTGGATGCTGGTTGACGCCGACATAGATTAGAGATCGGCGATACAGGGTCGGTTACCAAGGGTAAGTTACCTCGCACCACCTCCTATGTTATCCCATGACAAGGTGGCAGCACCTACTACTACGTACAACCTTCAATCAGCAATAACGCTGACGAAGTAGAACGTTGTACGCACAACTACCATAGCGACATGCCAACCCAGCGACCGGTCCTGAACGTGGCGCTCGACGAGGAGACTTACGATGCCCTTCAGGACTATTGCGACAAAGAAGGGGTAACTGCTGCTGCTCTGGTCGAGGCTTTCGCTCGGGCTGTCACAAGCCTCGATCAGAAACTGAAGCCGCCAAGCCTGCCGAGACTCACTGTGGACGCTCGGGCCATCGCCGCCGAACGAAGGCGACGACGATGATCCTTGTGCACGGTAGTGGGTGGAACTATGACGTGGTAGGTGATCCTACAACGTGGGGCTGCGATATGGCAGACTCTCTCGGGAATGCGAAGCGGTGCGTATGAGATGAGGAGGGCACCGGTTCGGCATGGGCGAGGAAGGACGTTCGGAAAGAGACAGGACCTGACCGATGGGATTCTTACGCAAGTTGACGATCATTGGCTCTAACAGGGAGCGCACCGAGGCCACTGACAATCAGGCATTGAAGCTAGAACAGTGGCAGGGTCTCAATGAGGTCGACTCACAAAGGCAGGAACCTTGCCCAGAAACCGCAGCGAACTCGCCTCGAAGCTGAGGTGGAACGCATGCTCGTTGCCAAAAAGTTGACCCGGCTGCAAGCGCTGAAGCAGCAGGGTCTGCTCACCGAAGACGAGTTCAATGCGAACAAAGCCAGTCTGCTGGGGAGCGGATCCGACGAAAGCAAGATGTAGCCATAGCAGCACGGGCCGGCTCCCGGCGGCACTAAAGGCGACCGCTCACCCCCCGATCCCTGGCGCAGTCTCGGGGAAGGGCGGTCGCTGAGGGGTGATAATACGCAAGCCGTTCAAAAGGCGCTACGGGAGCCGGGTGTGTCAAGGGGGCGATTATGCCGACGATCAGCGTGGCCGCCAGGCCTCCGGGCGGAAGGCGCCCCGGCGGGCCTGCGCCCCTGGCGGTGGGGGAGGCCTCGGCCGGGTCACCGACGGATCAGAGTACAGACGCGTCAGACGGCTCGGGAACTTAGCCATGCTCACGATCTGGCTGCAGAAAGCTCGCCCAGAGATAACACCCCACATCGGGTCGCCGAAGGCCGTCGGCCCTATGTCCGTAAACGCCGGATGAGCGAGCGTTATCCGAGCCGGTGACTCTAGGACGCCTGGTGGCGTAGGTGGCGCTGTAGGTGAGTGAGGTGTCGTTGGGCAGCGCGCAGTTCGGCTTCCGCATCGTTGAGACCGGCCTCTTCTTCCTGGATTCGTTCGACGATCCAGGAGCGAGCGAGGGTGGACCCTGGGACACCGGCCGCGTCCGCGATGGATTGGAGAGCGGCCACCTCGTCGGGGTTCAGCCGGATCGAGTAGACGGTCGATCGTCCCCGGTTGGGCCGGGTGACCCTGGCACCCTCGGCGATCGGCGCGTCCCGGTTGGCCTCGGAAGCCTCGGTCTCTTTCTCGATGATCCTCTCGATATCGCTCATGGTCGTTCCTTTCCATAACGGCGGATTTCGATCTCGCTGGACTTCCAACCGTTCACGCCGTAGGTCACGCCCGCCTCCTCCACGGTGATGACGTGACGAGGCACCCGGCCTTGGTCGAGAAACCGATGGTCCTCACTGAGCGCCCGGACCTGCTGGCCGGGTCGGGCCCGATGCGAAGCGCATCGGGATCCTCCAGTGCCTCATTTGCCGACTCCACCTCAATTCCATGACGTTCACGCATGTACTCGGCCCGGAAGGACCAGTCCACGTCTCCGACCAGGCGAGTGTACTACGAAGTACGACGGCCGGCGAGATTGGCTGATGGTGTTGACCCAGCCTTCGGATGACTCGTCGGTGTTGCCTGGGGTCTTCCGAACCGAACGAGGAGTACAGACATGATCATCGTGGACCCAACCACCCAGGTGATGGCACGCCTTGAGTAGCCGACTAGGCCTGACGAGGCCGAGTTGGCGGCGGTGACGTTCTTGGCCCGCTACAGCGGGCGGACACTCGACGCCTACCGACACGACCTGCGCGGCCTGTTCCAGTGGGCCGCCGATCGTCGCATTGCCGTGCTAGAAGCCACCAGAGCCCACTTCGAGTTGTATCGAACCTCGATGGAGGAGCGCGGGCTGGCCGCCTCCACCATCGACCGGCGCCCGTCGACCGCTTGCGGGTTCTACCGATTCGCCCACATCGACGGGCGGATCGCGTCCAATCCCGCCCAGTACGTGCGCCGTCCGACCGTTCATCCGACTCAATGACGGGGGAATCCCCCGGCGACGGCTGAGCATCTCGGCCACCTCGCAGATCGCCCGCTGATGCGGCGCGTGTATGCGCAGGGCAGCCGGTGGGCCAGATCGACGGCACGGCGGGGAAGGGGCCCTTCTGGCGGTGCGAGCGCTGCAGCAATCCGGTCATCGAGTCTCGTGGCGACCCGTATATCACCGCTGTCACATCGTCAAGCAACGCCGAGCCGGTCGGGAATATCTCAGCCGCGTCCTCGGCGTCGGCCGTGCAGCCGACAGAGAAGAGGAGAGAAAGGTCGTATGCCTCCTGCGCGGTCGTGGCGTCGACGCTGAGGCGATCGGCCAGTCGGGCCGCCAATGTGGCGCCCAGCCCGTGCTCTAAGTCCGTCCCCAAGGCCAGATCGGTTGCCAAGGAGAGCGCGGCGACGACCTGTGCTGCCCCGAACTCGCTCCGGTGAGCTGGCGGTGATCGATAACGCTGGGATCACAACAATCGCTCCTGCCGCCACGATCGGCTAGCACCGTCCTCCCTGAACGCGGCCATTAATTAAACCATGGTCACGGCCCGCGAACATGTTGGGAATAGGCCGGTCACCGCCGCGAACTGCCAACTGAAGGCACCGGCGGCGAGAGACCACACAGGCCCGCGCCTGAGTCACGTCGAGGTGGCAGTCCGGTTACAAGTGGCTTGTCGCGTGGATGTCACCGGATCGCGTCCCGAACGCCGCGACATCGGGGGGTGGTTTGGGCAGAGTTGATTCAGGATCACCGTCCATGCCGAATCTACGGCGCGGGCAACAGCAGTTCGTGGCTCAGCGAGTCCGCATCGGAGCGGCCCTGGCCGCGGCGGCGGTGCACAAACCGGCCGGCCACGACAACGAGCTCCTGGCCTTCAGGGCGCCAGTTGGGCAAGCCAGTCGTCTGCCAGAGGGCGTGACGGACGGTGATCCTGTTCCAGAGGGCTTATCCAGATCGGGCAGCACGTCAAGGCTAGATGTCTTACGACCTGCTTGACGAGAGAGGCCGGGTGGAACGCGTCCGGGTCGCCCTCGACCAAGGTTCCAGCCGCGGACGACCACGGTCGCCGTCCTCATCCTCCCGTTCCTCACTGGTCGGGCAGCGCCAAAGCCTCGTGCGCCTCGACACCCGCTCATACTGTCGGGCCTCGCGCAGGTTCGCCCGTCCGATCTCTGAGAGCTGGGTGCCCATATCGTTCCAGCCGTCGAGGCCCAGACACTGCCCCCACACGCCGGCCGGAAGGCACTTATCCCTGACGGTGGGTGCTCGCTGGAGATGCCGCACGCGGTGCGGCACTTGATGATGTTCGACCGCAGAAGTCACCCAGCAAACCAGGGCGGTCGTATGCAGCGGGAGTGCGCTGCGAGGATGGCCGGCGTGTGGATGCCGGGTGCGCCGGCAGGCGCGGACGTGCGAGACTGATTCTCACGGGAACTGCGGACCGGGCTGAGAGGGTGTCTACGGGCGCCGACCGTCGAACCTGTTCCGGGTAATGCCGGCGGAGGGAAGGAGTCACCATGGTGAATGTGACCGACGTGGTGCCGCAGCGCCCAAAGGGACGCAAGATCTACGACCAGATCGGGTCCGGTATCGGGGTGCCGTTCTGGGAGGTGGCGCTGGGCGACTCGCCGGGCCGCGCTGGGCCGGCGTCGAATCCCCCGGTGCGGTTGTATGACACTTCGGGGCCGGGTGGCGATCCGGCGGCGGGGCTGCCGGCGTTGCGCCGGGACTGGATCGTCGGACGCGGCGATGTGGAGGAGTCCGAGGGCCGCCGGGTGACCGTCGTGACGATGGGCGGGCCGCGGTCCGGCGCGGACCGGTGGGCCGGCCGGGCCGGCCGGGTTCCTGGTGCCGGGCGGCAGCCGCTGCGGGCGACGCGTTCGGGCGGCCGGGGCGGGACGGTCACCCAGTTGCACTACGCCCGGCGGGGTGAGATCACTCCGGAGATGCGCTTTGTCGCCGTACGGGAGGGCGTCGAAGCGGAGGTGGTGCATGACGAGATCGCGACCGGGCGGGCCATCCTGCCCGCCAATGTCAACCATCCCGAGAGCGAACCGATGGTCATCGGCCGCCGCTTCTTGGTGAAGGTCAACGCCAACATCGGCAACTCGTCGGTGACCTCCTCGGTGGCCGAGGAGGTGGACAAGCTGACCTGGGCCACCCGCTGGGGGGCGGACACGGTGATGGATCTGTCCACCGGGCCCGACATTCACACCACCCGGGAGTGGATTATCCGCAACTCGCCGGTGCCGATCGGCACCGTGCCCATCTACCAGTCCCTGGAGAAGACCGACGGTCGACCGGAGGAGCTGACCTGGGAGCTGTACCGCGACACCGTCATCGAGCAGGCCGAGCAGGGCGTGGACTACATGACCGTGCACGCCGGGGTCCGCCTGGCCTATATCCCGCTGACCGCCGCCCGGGTGACCGGGATCGTGAGCCGGGGCGGGTCCATCCTGGCCGCCTGGTGACTGGCCCACCACCAGGAGAACTTCCTGTACACCCACTTCGAGGAGCTGTGCGAGATCCTGGCCGCCTACGACGTGGCCTTCTCGCTGGGGCGACGGTCTGCGCCCCGGCTCGGTCGCGGACGCCAACGACGAGGCCCAGTTCGCCGAGCTGCGCACCTTGGGAGAGCTGACCGAGATCGCCTGGCGCCACGACGTGCAGGTGATGATCGAAGGCCCCGGCCACGTCCCGCTGCACAAGATCGCCGAGAACGTGGCCCGCCAGCAGGCAGGTCTGCCACCAAGCGCCCTTCTACACCCTGGATCCGCTCACCACCGACATCGCCCCCGGCTACGACCACATCACCTCCGCCATCGGGGCGGCGGTGATCGCCCTGCACGGCACCGCCATGCTGTGCTACGTCACCCCCAAAGAACATCTGGGCCTGCCCGACCGCGACGACGTCAAACAGGGGATGATCGCTTACAAGATCGCGGCCCACGCCGCCGATGTGGCCAAAGGGCCACCCCGGAGCCCAAGCCTGGGACGACGCCCTCTCTAAGGCCCGCTTCGAGTTCCGCTGGGAGGACCAGTTCAACCTGGCCCTAGGACCCCGAGACGGCCCGCTCCTTCACGATGAAAACTCTTCCGGCGGCACCGGCCAAGACCGCCCACTTCTGCTCCATGTGCGGACCGAAGTTCTGCAGCATGCGCATCAGCCACGACGTCCGGACTTACGCGGCCGCCAAGGGCCTCCAGCCCGAGAACACCCTGGCGGTCGGGACGGCCGAGAAATCCGCCGAGTTCCAACAAGCCGGCGCCACCGTATACCTCAAGGCAGACCAGAGACCGACCTGACCGTCCTCTCCGTCCGGGTCATGCCCTAAGCGACGGCTCCAGCCGGCAACGCCCGTTTTGACCTGTTGGGCGAAGACGGTGTCGAACCGTCGATGGAGCCTTCGTCCCCGCGGCGATCGCCGACATCCGAACCGCCGCCTGACTAAAAACTACCTCCCGCCATCGTCGCAACAGCGAGGGAATCCAGGCCTCAGGGGCCGGCGGGGACCCTTCGACGCAGGCGCATCGCTTACGACCCTGTCACAGCTCCGGCACAACGGAGCCCCTGAACCAGATCGACGGCCGGTCGCCTGCATGCCCCCAGGTTCTTCTCGCTCCCCATGCCGGCCGCCGGTGCAGGTAGGTACGAACGCATTGGGCGGCCTGGAGGCAGGTGTGGATCAACGGTGAGTTCTCGGGGGGCTTGCGTGCTGGAAGGTCCGGGCGAGTTGTGGTGCGTGGCGGGCGTCGGCGATAACGGTGAGAGTGTCACCGGCGTGAAGCTGGGTGTCGCCCCGCACCGCCACCAGCTGGCCGTCGCGCACCAGCAGGGTGACCCAGGCATCCGCGGGCAGGCCGTCCAGGCCGGCCACGGTGCTGGCATCGGCAGGTGAGCCGGCCGCCACGGTCAGCTGATGAACGTTGTCGGGCTCGTCGCGCAGCCTCACCCCGAGCGCCCACGGTTCGGGATCCACCAGGTGCACCGGTAGGCCCAGCCGCCGGGCCACCGTCGGCACCAGGCTGCCTTGCACCACCACGGAGAACACGACCACGACGATCACGATCTCGTACAGGCGGGCCACATCGGGGATAGAGGTGGTCAGCAGGTAGCCCCCCAGCAGGATGGGAACGGCCCCTTTGAGCCCGGCGAAGAGAACGAAGCTACGCTCGTTGGATCGCAGGCGGGCGGGGATCAGGCACAAGCCGACCAGCACCGGCCTGATGACCACGGCCAGGGCGATGGCGTAGAGCAGGCCGGGAACCCACACGTCGGTGCGGGCCAGCACACCCAGATCGACGGTGAGACCGAGCACGGCGAAGGCCACGATCTCGCCCAGACTGGCCAGGGCGCCGTGGAACCGCTCGATCTCGCGCCTTGTAGGGGGCCCGTTCGTCGCCCAGGGCGATGCCGGCCACGAAGACGGCCAGGAACCCCGATCCGTGGGCCACGGTGGCAGCCCCGAACAGCACCAGGGCGGCGGCCAGGGTCCGCAGCGGGTAGAGACCCTCGCTGGGCAGGGGCACACGGCGCATGAACCACAGCAGGGCCCGACCCCCCACCACGCCGACGGCGGCGCCGACAAGCATCTGTAGGGCGAAGGTGCCCGTGGCGTGGGCCACTCCGGTCGGGGTGAGACCTCCCGCCGCGATCAGGCTGGCCATCAAAGCGATGCCGACCGGGTCGTTGGCGCCGGACTCGCCTTCGAGGATAGTGCCGCTGCGCCCTTCAACCTGGCGTCTGCCCAGCACGGAGAAGACCACGGTCGGGTCGGTTGGCGCCAGCGCGGTGGCCACCAGCAGCGAGACGTACCAGTTGAATCCGAAGGCTGCGTGCAGCAGCGCGGCTCCGGCGATGGCGGTCAGGAAGGTGCCGGCCACCCCGACGATCGCGATGGGTGCCAGGGCGGTGCGGAAGCGACTCCAGCCGATACGCATGCCGCCGTCGAAGAGCACGCATACCAGTGCCACGGTGACCACCCGGTTGACGGTCCTGTGGTCGGGGGCGTGCACCACCGGAACGACCTCGACGGCCAGCGCCGCGGCGATCAGGACCAGAGCGGGCAGCGGGATCCTTAAGCGCTCGGTGGCCCGGCTCGACACCACCGCGGCCAGGCCGACCGCCGCGGTGAGCAGGACTAGCGCTCCAAACGTTTCGGTGTCGGTCATCGGGCACTCCGGGATCGGGCACGCAGCATCGAGTGCCGACCAGACTTCCCGACTCGCCGCAAGGAACTATAGCTGTCGCCGTCACCCCGGACAGAAGCGGGTCGCCAGGTCCGCGACGTCGACGATGCGCAGTTGGTAGGAAGAGAGGCCTCCCTTGCTGGCATGTCGCTCCGGCGATCTACGCCACCAAGCGACACTGGGACATTGTCGTCCCCATCCTCGAGTGCGAGGGCGGCCGAGGTGCCGCCCTCGCCATTGGCACCACCGCCGGACTCCTCCCTGCCCTGCGATCGGCGCGGGGGAGACTCAGATTGACCGCCTCCTAACGTCACCCACCACCGTCCCCAGAGATTGTGACTGGAGTGCCCTCCAACGACGGCAGAGAGACCCCTCGGGGTTCGGGTCACGTCTTGGTGGCGATGCCTTCGAACATGTACCCGAGTGCCTTGGGGCCACGGATGTAGTAGTTCTCGGTGTGCCTGAATTCGAAGCCGGCGCCTGCTATTAGCGCGTCGATCGGCCGGTTGAGATGACAACCGCCGAACACGCGCCGTTGCAGCGGTGTGAGGCGGTCCTGCCATCGCGCCACGTGAGGTTCGGGTGACCGGCCGTGTTCGACAAAATGCAACTCTCCGCCCGGTCGAAGCACCCTGCGGATCTCGCCCAGAGCAAGCTGGGCGTCAGGGATTGTGCACAGTGTCCAGGTGACCAGTACGTGATCAATGCTGGCGGGGTTGAGTGGGAGGGCTTGTCCGTCCAATCCGACGTATTCGACGGACACGGGGCTGGCGGCAACCCGTTGGGCAGCCAGCTTTCGGCCGACGGTGGCCGGGTCTACAGCTTGGACGCGGGTTACCGCCACCGGATAGTGCGGGACGTTGAGACCCGAACCGAATCCGACCTCGAGTACCTCGCCGCTCAGACCCGCTGTAACGCGCTGGCGGATGCGGGCGAAGTCGCGACCTCCTACCGCGACGTCGATGAAGCGAGGTAGGACCTGATCCTGGTAGAAGCCCACCCCCGCAGTTTGTCCCCTTTCAGAAGGACGTCAAAAATCGGAGTAGGGCCCTGTCCCATTCTCCCCGGGCAGGGGGAGACGTTCTTGCTTCAGCTGTTTGCGTTCTCTTCACGTCGCGCCACGACGACCTCGGATGGGACCCCGTAGGCCACGATCACCTCGACGTGCTCGAGGTGCCACTGGGTTCCGGTGATCAGATTGCGTAGCTCCACCGGTCGGCAACCACCGACCAAAGCGGGCCAGCGAGTGGCGAGCGCATTCCAGCCAGAGGCAATGATCCGGCTCGCCGGTGTTGTGCCGTGGGTCAACGAGACCAGGGCGAGCAGCCCGCCGGTGGCGAGGAGTCGTGCTGCCTCGGCGATGAGAGCATGAGCGTCGTCGGAGGAGAGAAGGTCGAAGACGTAGGTCGCCAGGAAACGGTCGAAGGCTCCGTCGTCTCCGGGCAGCTCAGTAGCCGGAGGCTCCAACAGCTCGACCTTCGCTCGCTGCGACCACGGGGCGAGCCGGGTTGCTGCCAGCTCGACCATGGTCGGGCTGACATCAACCCCGAGGTACTCGACTGAGGGGGCGAGGGTCGAGGTCAAAAGGTTGGCGGCCCAGCGGCCGGTCCCGCAGCCCAGCTCGAAGACGGACTCGCTTCCCTCGAAGCCCGCTAGTTCGGCCAGCCGGCGGACGGCGGGGTCCTCGTAGAAGTGCTGTGTGTCCTGGAAGCGACCGAAGCGATCGTAGAAGCGGCGGGAACCTGCAGCATCCAGCGGCATGATCTGACTGTACGCGCGAGCTCCTCGTCGCTGAGCTTGACCAACGCTGGGATGCACTTCGCTGTGCTCGCCCGCTGGCACCCGGCGTACCTGGTAGGTAACCCAGAAGGTGAACGTCGAACGGCTGGCTCACCCCCGCAACAGCCGGTTCGCGGGACGGGTCGGGAGCGTCGTAGCGGCGACTGGCGGTGATGGTCGGCGGTCTGATCTTTGCCGCCTTCAACCTGCAGGGCGGGTGTGGCCCGCTGCGCTATGCGCCTGGTCGGGTTCTGATGGCGTGTAGGCCTCGGACTGACGAGGTGACCGCGGCGGCGCTGGCTAGGAGCAGGAAGCACACCGGTCCGATAGCGGTCATCTCGTCACGGACGCCGATGCCTCCGATCATCAAGACTCGAGTAACGCAGATGACCGCGCAGGCGGTGAGGGCTGCGAGGGCGACACTGGCGGTGACGGCCACCAGCGACGAGACGGCGAGTATGGGCGGGGTCAGCGCCGCCTTTCTCAGAGCCCGGCGAATGCTGGTCGTGCACACGGTCACGCAAACCACGCTGAAGAGGGCGTAGATGGCCAGCAGAGCCCAGCCGCCGCCAGTATGGGGGCCCTGGGCCGTGATGTGACGGTAGTTGCCGGGCCGGATGTGGTTGGTGGCGACGGCAAGCACCCCGGTCCCGGCCAGCCACAGCGCCACCACGACCACCGGTAGGCCCGCCGGCATCAGGATCGGGCGGTTCCGGGTGCGGATCGCCGGCACCACAACCCCCAGCCAGTACAAGAAACCGGCGATGAGGATGGCAGCGGCGGACAGCGAGAAGATGACGTTGCCCACCGCGTACGCGCCCCATCCCCACGAGCGGAGGCCGGGCACCGGCTGGTCGTCCACCGCTCGGGCGAACAACGCCACCGCCACGGTGCTCCATACCCACAGGGCGAACACGGTGGCCGTGGTGGTCTCCAGCCTCAGTCGTCGCCCGTCGGAGCCGGCGGCGATCGGGTCGGCGTTCAGACGGGCCTTGACGGCCGATACGGCCAGGTCGGAGGTGACTCGCCACCCACCCCCGCAGTCAGCCGCCAGGGCGGCCAGTTCGTCGCCGTAGCGGTCGCGGAAGCGGGGCGGGTAGGCAGCCAGGATGAGCCGGTTAAGGCGGGAGGTGCTCATGCCAGTCCCAGAGTCGGTGAGGCCGCCAGTCGCTTGCGTCCCATGGCCGCGAAACGTCGCATGTTCTCCAGCCGCTCGGCCAGCACGGCTGAGCCGTGCGAGGTCAGCCGGTAGGGCCTGCGGCGGGGGTCGCCACTGTCGAGCGGTTCGATCAGCCCACGCTGTTCGAGCCGGGACAGCGCCCCGTACAAGGTGCCCGGTCCCATCCTCACGCCGGTGGTCGCCTCTACGTCGCCGATGATGGCATAACCATGCCTGGAGCCTTCGGCCAAGCTGGCCATCACCAACAGGCCAGGGTCGGTCCAGTTCGGGTCCTCCACGCGACGCGGCACCTTCACCTCCCAGTCGTAGTTCGTAGCACGATACTACGTCCCACGGCATAGTCAGGATGCCGCCAGAACCGCGCAGTCTGAAATGTCGCTAGTCCACGATAGATGTTGCCGCTCAGCTCGGCGGCCGCTCGAATCGGTGGGTCCAAGGCATCCGTCCCACGAGGTTGGCCGCGATCAAAGTCCGATCTTCGGGGTCCCACAGAAGGATGGATCCATCGGTGCCTGGATCATGGCCACGAGGGCGGTCACGGCGGCCGAGCTCGGCGCAACAAGGTGTCTCACATCGTCGTCGGTGACGAACATCACGTCGAATCGACCGTCCTTCCCGTCGGCCCCGGGCGACCAGTTGGCGTTGACGATCTTGACCTGTCTGGTCCGTTCACTCGCTCCCGGCCTGCAAGCAAACTTAGGGTCGACTCGCCGGACCCGCCGCACCCACGACAGGACCCGGCCTTAGGTAGTGGTTGGGGACGCAGGTTTGCGTACTCGGATGAATGCGCTCATGGCGGCGCCATCGAGTTCGGCGAGTGTCGCCTGGCGATAGCTTGGGGCGAGCTCGGCGAAACCGTCTCCGGTTCTCCGGCCACGCGGGTGATGTCGGCGCTGTCGTAGGTGTGGGTGGCTTCGCCGCTGATCTGTTCGAAGTCGGCTCGGTGCAGCAGATCGGCGTAGTCCGAGCCCACCAGGGGGTCAGCGATGCAGCCAGTCCATGCCCCCAAAGGTCTGCTGGAGCGGTTGGGGCAACGATGTCGATTCGCGGCGCGCATCACCAATCAATGGACGCCTGGCGATCCACCAGCGCGGCCGTGGGTCGTGTCACCGATGATCGCATAGTTCTCAATCCTGGCGGACACTGGTTCTCCCTCCTGCGTCGGCGGCGACCCGGCCCTACAGGCCGAACTGCTGGCCATGGTCTCTCCGTCGGCGGAAGATCATGGTGGCGGGCGATAGCCGCCAACATCACCGGCGCGGAAGACTTCGACGCCGGCGCGGTCAGGGCGGTCCGCCCAGCAGTTATCTCTAGTCCCGATTCGGCCTGCCTTCGACGTAACCGACGCCAGTTTCTAGGGCCTCGTCGAGGACGCATCACCCGGAGCGGTGTCGTCCACGTCGCCGATGCCGATCTCTTTCCTCCTCGCCGCCGTTTCCTTCCGCGACGCCTGCGGGGCACCCAGCCTGGCGATGTGCCGCATACGACTGGTCAAGAAGGACCTTGACAGGGCCCGGCCGCCCGGCCGCAGACATGAGAATGGCAGAGATTGTGACCGCGAGGATCGTCTGGGCAATGCCTTGGACGGCGAGGTGCGTTTCTCGACCGCGATCTGTATGGGCGCCCGGAACCTGCGACACACGTCCAACCCCGCCAGCACGTCGTCGGCGTGGCGAGGGAGTAGGCCCGTGCTGGCCCGGGGTTGCAGTACGGCCTCGGCCGACCAGAGCGTGAACGCAGCGGTGGTGTTCGACTTCTCCAAGTAGATCAACTCGATCGCCCAGACTCGGCGAGCCCTCAGTCATGCCTAGCTACGGCGCCGTGCTTGGCACGACGGGGTACGAGGACAGGTTCGCCCGTCCGTGAACAGGGGTGCGATAGGCCGCGCCCGCAACCCCACCTCGCAAACTCGTCTGCAGCATTGGTGGAGCCTGTCAGGGTTTCTGCGCTGGTACAACCGCCGTCGATCAACGCCTCAATCGCCGATCTGCTACGTGCTGAGGTGGCTTGGCGGAACGCGGGTGAGCTGGTTGCCCGAGATGATGTAGAGCTTGGTGAAGACCTCGTGCAGGTGGTGCTGCATCGTGCGGGGGCTGATGAACAGTCGTGTGCCAATCTCAGGTCGAGGAAGTCAGCGAGCTCACACGGAGCGGAGGTGTAGAGCCACTGGGCCGGTATGGGGCTCTTTGGCCGCTGGCCCAAGTTCAGTGGGATCAAGCTGGACCCAAGTGACTCGATGCAAGTTGCGGCGACAGCCGCAGTCGAACTCGAAGCCAGCCGACGAGACCCCTACCGCCAACTCAATCGCGTCTCTCATCTCCTGGGACGCAAGGTTCGAGGTGACGGGTGAATTGCAGCAGGTGCCCCCAAACGCTAGGCCATCTGGTTGGGTGACTACAGCCGGTATCGGATTTCTACGCCAACCGACCGATTACGGGGGTTCCGGGGAGAGCGTACCTCTCCACTAAACGCACCGGACCCTGGATCGGCCCGCCAGTCGGAGGTTGTCGTTTGAGCTACGACGGGACCGGGCGGGAGGGGTCTTCTGCTCCTTACGTGAACCGATTGCTCAGGATCCCGCCTCTTACCGCCCAGGCCGCCCAGGCCGCCCTGGACCCGCTGGACGCCCATTTGCAGGATTCCCCGATCCGAAGCGGCCGCTGCCGGTGCGTCGCCAAGACGGCCTCAGGGGAGTTGCAGATGGATCGTAGGTCCGTCACCCAACGGCATAGACGATTCGGATCACTGGCATCTTTAGTTCGTCAACAGATCCGCGGCAGCGGATCGCCGACGAGCATGTCGACGATCCGGGTCCCTCCGAACGCGGTGACGAGCACCACAATGCCGGGCGGCTCCGACCGGATGTGGCCGATCGCCACGGCGTCCCGGCCAATGGGATGACCGCGCAGGGCGGCGATCGCGGCGTCGGCCTCGTCGGCCGGCACGACTGCTACGAACTTCCCTTCGTTGGCGACGTACAGAGGATCGATGCCGAGCAGCTCGCAAGCCGCGCCTACGGCTGGCCGGACCGGCAAGTTCGCTTCATCCAGCACCACGGTCAGGTTGCTGTCCCGGGCCAGCTCGTTGCACACCGTTCCGACCCCGCCCCGGGTGGCGTCGCGCAGCCACCGGGTCGAGGGCGCAGCCGCCAGGAGGTACTCCACGAGGTCGTGCAGCGGTGCGGTGTCCGAGACGATCTCGGCCTCGAGGGCCAGGTCGCCCCGGGCCAGCATGACGGCAGTGCCGTGATCGCCGATGGTGCCGGACACGATCACCACATCACCGTCGGCCACCCGGGCGGCGCGGAGATCGCGCCCCGCCGGTATCACCCCGACGCCGGCGGTTGAGATGTACATACCGTCTGCCGCGCCGTGGTCGACGACTTTGGTGTCGCCAGTGACGATTGCGACGGCGACCCCGGCGGCCGCCTCGGCCATGTCCGCGACGATCTCCTTGAGCGACTCGATGGGGAAACCTTCTTCCAGGACAAAGGCAGCCGACAGGGCGATGGGGCGGGCCCCCACCATGGCCAGGTCGTTGATGGTGCCGTGCACGGCCAGATGACCGGCCGACCCCCCGGAGAAGCGCAGAGGCTTGACCACGAACGAGTCGGTGCTGAAAGCGAGCCTGTCTCCTGACGGGAGGGTCAGCACCGCGGCGTCCGTCTGGGCGCCCAGAGTGTCGTTGGCGAAGGCGGGCAGGAACACCGCCTCCAGGAGCGCCGCCGACGCCTTGCCCCCAGCGCCGTGGGCCAGGGTAACCACCTCGTCGATCAGGCGCGGTCTGCGCCGGCGGAAGGCCTCGATGCGGGCGAACACGGCGGCCTCCCTGCCGGTGACCCCGGTCTGCCGGGCCAGATCGGTCATGACCCACTCCCGTCGTCAAGCCGGCGCTGCACACCCGACCACAGCTGCAAGGTAAGTGTGTCCTGTGCTTCTTGAATGCGGTGCACGCTGTCCGAACGGACGACGAGACAATGGTCTACCGCGTCGCTGGTCGCCATGGCCCCGCCCGCATAGCCGCACATCCCGACCGTCAGCAGGCCGCGGCCCGACGCCTCCTGCAGGGCGCCTAACACGTTGACGGAATCGCCGCTGGTGGAGAACCCGACCGCGATGTCGCCAGGGCGGGCGAGGGCGATGAGTTGCCGGGAAAACACCAGGTCGAAGCCAACATCGTTGGCCAGGGCCGTCAGGACGGCGCGGTCGTCCACCAGCGACATGGCCGGCAGGGGCCGGCCGCTCGGGGGGTCCCGGAATAGCGCTACCGCGCCCTCGGCGTCGGTGGCGCTGCCGCCGTTGCCGAAGGAAAACAAGCGTCCGCCGGTCCGGAACCGGTTCGCCATCGCCTCCGCCACGTCCAACAGTGTTTCCCGGCACTGCTCGAGCGTCTCGGCGCACAGGGCCCAGCTGACCGCCATCTTGGCCCGCGCCGAGGCGGCCAGATCGGCCACCAGGGCCGCCGCGTCTCGTTCCTCCGATTCGATGAAGGGATAGAGGAAGCTGGTCGTTTCGCCGCTCATGACGGCTGGTCCTCGATCGCGGTGAGGGCCACTCCGGCGTGCACCAGCACCAGGTCGCCGGGCGCCACTAGGTCGACCAGGCTGACGTCGACGGTCTGGGGCCGTCCCCGCGTCAGGACGGTCGCGACAGCCCCGCAGTGGATGGCCTGAATTTCGGCCACCTGGCCCTCGTCCGAGCAGGTGATGCACACCTCGTCGGTAGAGTCCGGCTCGGCGGCGAGGAGGCCGGGGTGTTCGAACACCACGTGGGTCAGCTCCCACAGCAGGTGGTACAGGAGTACCACGTCGCCGGAGCGGGCCGCCAGCCCCGGATCGGCCCGGTTCACCCATGCCACATGCTCGGCGCGACCTGACGGCCGCCGCGGGCCTGCACCCAGCCAGATGCGAGTCAGACCCCAAGCCTCGGCGCGCCTCAGCAGGTCGATGGTCACGGGATCGTCTTCCGTGCTGACGGCCAAGAGGACGTCGCCCGGCCGAGCGAGCAGTCGCAAGGTGGTCGCCGGCACGGTGCCGTCGAGGTGCACGGCCGGCAGCGCCCGCTTGCCGACGATGACAGGATGCACGAACTCGACGGCTACGTGGCGCCCGTGGGCCGGCCACTCGGTCGACAGGCACCACATGGTGGCGCCGGCCGCGAAGCGCCGGGCCAGCGCCACTGAGGCGACGGCCAGATCCTCGGCCGGACCGGTCTCCTCGGCGGGCAACAGGACGTCGACGGCTGCCATCATGCCTCCGGGGCGGGCACTCTGGTCGCTCCCGCGATCGCGATCTGACCCAGGGCCAACCCGCCGTCATTTGCTGGCACGACGCCATGGGTGAGGACCCGGAGACGACGTCGAGACAACTCGGCTCGGGCCAGGCGGACGATAAGGACGTTCTGGAACACCCCTCCGGCCAGCGCCACCCGGTCGATTCCGGTCACCCGGCGCTGCTCGTCGGCCACCTCCCCGATGAGACGGGCGACCGCCAAATGGAACCCGGCGGCGATAGCGGCGACGGAACGGCCGTCGCGAAGGTCGCGGACGATGTCGACCAGTACCGGGGCAGGGTCGATCTGGTCGTGCAGGACGGCAAACCGGTAGTCACGTGGGCCTCCGGACCCCTCGCCGTCGGCCACCGTCTCGAGCTCGATCGCCGCCTGGGCCTCATACGAAACAGTGTGGCGCACCCCGAGAAGCGAACTGACGGCGTCGAACAGCCGACCCATGCTCGACGTCGGCACGCATAAGACCTGGCGCGCCAGTTGCCGTTCCAGCGCCGTGAGCTCCGCCGCGGGGGCGGCCCGGACCGGCTCCAGGTCGGGCGCCCAGCCGATACCCGCCGCCCACAGATGGGCGAGTGCGGCCCGGTACGGTTTGCGGATAGTTGCGTCGCCGCCGGGCAGCGGGACATACCGCAGGTGGGCGGCCCGCTCGAACCCGTCGTAGCCGGCCACCAGAACCTCGCCACCCCAGATGGCGCCGTCCGTTCCATAGCCGGTGCCGTCGAAGGCGAAGCCGATTACTTGCTCGCCGGACGGCACACCGTGTTCGACCATGACCGCCGCCACGTGGGCATGATGGTGTTGGACCAGCGCCAGTTGACGGTCACCGGCTCGGTCCTCGGCCCATCGCCGGACCTGGTAGCCGGGGTGGGCATCGGTGGCGACTTGGTCCGTCTGGATCTGGTAGATGTCGGCGAACTGGCGGGTGGAGCGCTCGAAGGCGGTTAGCGTCTCGAGGCTGCCCATGTCGCCGATGTGCTGGCTCATCCAGGCGTTCCGGCCCGCCGCCAGGCAAAAGGCGTTCTTGAGCTCGCCCCCCGTCGCCAGCGTGGGGGTGACCTCGACCGGGAGTCGCACCGGAAGGGGGGCGTAGCCACGGGAGCGGCGGATCGGCAGTTCCTCGCCGTCGTCGACGCGGACCACCGAGTCGTCGCAAGGAACGTGGATGGGACGGTCATGGAGGAGCCACGAATCGGCGATCCCGTGCAATCGCCGTCTGGCGTCGTCGTCGTCGTGACAGATCGGCTCGTCCGTCAGGTTGCCGCTGGTCATGACCAGCACGCGGGGGATCGCCACCTCGTCGCCCGGGACCGCCCGGAACAGGAGGTGATGGAGCGGGGTGTACGGCAGGAGCACGCCGATGTACGGGTTGCCTGGGGCAACCCCCGGCGCCACTGGCCCGCCCGGCAGTCGCCGCAGCAGGACGATGGGTCGCTGGGGACTGGCCAGCACCTCGGCCTCGCGCTGATCCAACGCCGCCAGCGTGCCCGCGGCAGCCAGGTCGGCGACCATGACCGCGAACGGCTTCTCCACGCGGCGCTTGCGGCGCCGCAGCTCCTCGACGGCCTCGGTCGACGTGGCGTCACACGCCAGGTGGTAGCCGCCCAGTCCCTTGACGGCCACGATCGCGCCTCGTCCGAGCGCCCGCTGCGCGGCCGCGATCGCCCCGTCACTGGAGTCGACCGTTCTGCCCCCGGCTGACTCGAACCACACCCGGGGACCGCATCGGGCGCACGCCACCGGCTGGGCGTGAAAGCGGCGGTTGGCGGGATCGTGGTAGTCGGCGGCGCAATGGGGGCAGAGCGAGAACCCGGCCATGGTGGTGTTGGGTCGGTCGTACGGAAGCCGAATGGTGATCGTGAACCGAGGTCCGCAGTTGGTGCAGTTGATAAACGGATAGCGGTAGCGGCGGTCGCCGGGATCAGACAGCTCCGCCAAACAGTCGTCGCACACGGCGACGTCCGGGGACACGAACGTCCGCGGCGCACCGTCGTTTCGGCTGCCGATGATCCGAAACCCGGCGTCGCCGATGGTCGCCACGGCGGTAGATGCCACTTCGGTTATGCGCGCCAGCGGCGGTGCGTCGCGACCGAGACGATGCTCGAAGCGCGCCACGTCGTGGGCTCTGCCCTCGATCTCGACGAACACGCCCTCCGTGTCGTTGCCCACCACCCCGGTGAGACCGAGCTCGCCGGCCAGACGATGCACGAACGGGCGGAACCCCACGCCCTGGACCACGCCGCCCACCCGTATCCGGTGTCGTACCCGGGTAGGCGAGACGGCCGTTGTGGTCATGCCTTCTACGCGCCTTTGCGGCCCAGCGTGACCGCGGCCTCGCGGTGCATCCGGCCGAAGTTGTAGTAGGCCGCGCACGCCCCTTCCGACGAGACCATGCACGTGCCAATGGGCGTCTCGGGGGTGCAGGCCGTGCCGAACACCTTGCACTCCCACGGTTTGATCACCCCTTTGAGCACCTCTCCGCACTGGCAGGCCTTCGGGTCGGCAACCCGCACCCCGGGGATGTGATAGCGCCGCTCGGCGTCGAACTGCTCGAACTCGGGCCGCAGCTTCAGGGCGCTCTGCGAGATGAAGCCCAGTCCTCGCCACTCGAAGTGGGGACGCAGCTCGAACACTTCGGCCAGGATGGCCAGCGCTCGGGGATTGCCCTCCTCGCGGACCACCCGTGAGTACTGGTTCTCGACCTCGCACCGACCTTCGCGGATCTGGGTCAGCAGCATGGCGATGGCGTGCAGGATGTCGAGGGGCTCGAAACCGGCCGTGACCAAGGGCTTGCCGTATTGGGCCGGCACGAACCGGTAGGGCCGCTGGCCGACGACGGTCGACACGTGCCCCGGGCCGAGGAAGCCGTCGAGACGCAGATCCGGCGATTCCAGGATGGCCTTGATCGGGGGGACGATGGTGACGTGATTGCGAGAACACGCTGAAGTTGCGAACCTGACGCGCCCGGGCCTGCAGCAGGGTGATCGCGGTGGACGGGGCGGTGGTCTCGAAGCCGACCGCGAAGAAGACGACCTCGCGTTCGGGATTCTCGACTCGGCGATGCGCAAGGCGTCGAGCGGTGAGTACACGAACCGTACGTCCGCCCCCTCGGCCTTGGCCTTGAGCAGGTTGCCGCCGCTTCCGGGCACTCGCATCATGTCGCCGAACGAGGTGAAGATGACTCCCGGCTCCTTGGCGACGGCGATGGCGTCGTCGACCCGTCCCATGGGGATCACGCAGACCGGGCATCCGGGCCCGTGGACCAGTTCCACCGACTCCGGCAGGATGTGCTCGATTCCGTGCCGGTAGATGGTGTGGGTGTGGCCGCCGCATACCTCCATGAACTTGAACTCGTCGTCGCCGGCCAGCTCGGTGATCCGCGCCCACCAGCGCCCGGGCTGCTGACGGGTCTCGGTATTCGTCGACGAAGCGCACGGGCTCTCCTACGCGACCCGGTGCAGGGTGGCGCCCGAGCCCGAGGTTCCCACGGCGCCGGCCAGGAGCTCGCTGCCCCGCCCGAGCAGGTCACGGGAAACTGAGAACCCGGCCGAAATCAGGTCTCT
Source organism: uncultured Acidimicrobiaceae bacterium (assembly GCA_963851245.1). Taxonomy (GTDB): domain Bacteria; phylum Actinomycetota; class Acidimicrobiia; order Acidimicrobiales; family Palsa-688; genus CAWKOH01. Next base: position 41,800 of record CAWKOH010000007.1, read on the forward strand.
GACCTCGTCGGAGGTGCTGATCACCTTCCACGCGGCCTTGAATTCGGTCCATCCTTCCTCGCCCGCGCGGGTGCCGAGGGCGTAGCCGACGACGACTCCGATAATGACTCCCATCTCAACCTCCTGTTGTTTCGCCGGCGATCCTGGACGACCAGAGGGCGTCCAGCTCGTCTCCATAGGCCTGTCCCATCAGCTGCAGCGAGGCCAGGGCCAGGTTGGCCTCCTCCTCGTCGATCTTGGACATGGCGAACCCGACGTGGATGAGCACCCAGTCGCCTGGCTGGAGCCTTTCATCTTCGAGCAGACCGATGTTGATGATCCGGGTCACTCCGGACACGTCTACTCGGGCCAGCTGCTCGTTCGCATCCACGAACTCGACCAGCTGGCCGGGTATCCCGAGACACACGCTGCGCTCCCTTTCTAACCTCGGTACTCGATCGACTCGAGCACCAACTCGTCACCGCCGACCAGTTCGATCTGCACGGACCCGCACCCGCTGCAGGCCACCGGGATTTCGTCGCAGTCCCAGATATGGGTGCATGTGGCGCAGCGGGCCCGGACCGGCAGCAGCACCAGTTCGGCGACCGCGTCCTCGGCAACAGTGCCCATGGCAGCCACGGCGAACGACTGGTCGAAAGCCTCTGGATGGACGTGATGGAGCTTGCCCACTCGAACCCTGACCTGGGTTACCGGGCGGTCGCCGGCCCTTCGCTCGATGGCGTCCGACGATGGAGGTGCACAGGCCGAGTTCGTGCATGGTTCTCAGGCCTCCTTGATGGCGACGATGTCGACCCTGACGTCGACCTCGGGCTCGACCTTCAACATGAGGATGCGAGGCGGCTCCATGCCGAACTCCCTGATATCGAAGCGGGACGTGCCCGCGAGCTCGATGGCGTGGTCGTCGACGGCGTGGATCGTCATCTCGTCCTCGTGCGGCCGCGACACGCCGCGGAAGGTGACCTCACCCGCCATCCGGTAGCTGCCGTTGCTGCCGCCGCGTTCCATGTGCTCCAACACCCCACTGATCGTCGGATACCGCCGGGCGTCGATCCGCTTCTGCAGCTCGCGGTCCTCTATGCGGATTGCCGGACGAGAGCCGGGTCACCGGCAGTGAGAGTTGGGCGGCCGGCTTCGCCGTCAGGTCCACCGCACCGTCAGGATCAAGTTCCAGATCGACGAACCCCTCCAGCCCGTTGGTCGTCGAATGGATGGGGTGCAGGCTCGATCGCGCGTCGATCGATACGGTCGAACGCTCAGGGTCGATCCGGTAGCGCACCACCTGGGCTACATCCTGCGCATCCTGAGGTACCGGGCCAGATCGGAGAAGAGACCGAGACCCGGGATGCGAGGACGTCGCGACCCGTTGTGGGGCCGGCTCATCTCACATCTCCCTGATCTTGAGGTACCTGGCGATGTCCGGCAAAGACTTCACGACCAGGCCGGCGACAAGCGCCAGCGCCAGCGACACCACGAAACGGACGAGCATCTTTCTCATATTCCCTTTCCGGCGGGTTGCACGAACTCGTTGATGAGCCCTCGGCACAGCTCCACCGCGCCCTCGATGGCGGCGGCCACGGGCGGCGACAGACCCATGTCCTCCTCGAGGCTGGCTGGCTGGCATCCGACCACGTAGACCCGGGGCACGCTCCCGCCGAGGTGGTCCAGCGTGGCCAGCACGACCTCTGGGCTCATGCTGTGGGCGTCGACTACCGGCACCTCCTCGTCCGGCGCCAGGTCCGGGTCGGCATAAGGCTCGATGACGGCGACCGTACCGGGCGCCTCGCCCATCGGCACGGCGTCGATCAGGACCAGACCGTCGTAGCCGTCCAGCAACTCGTAAGCGAGATGGACACCGCGGATACCGAAGTCGGCGACCCGCACTCCGGCTGGCAGGGGCCCGGCGGCCAGGCGGTTGGCGACCTCGACCCCGAATCCGTCGTCCGAACAGGAAGATGTTGCCGATGCCGGCGACCAGGATGCTCGGGCTCATCGTGTTGGGTCCCGGTCCGGAAGTGGCGTCACCTCGTCGGGGTGGAAGAACAGGTACCGGCCCTGCCAGGCCAGCTCCGTCGTCGCCGGGTCGTCGTCGACGGTGACCGCGACATGGGTGGTGCCGTCGACGTCCTGGAACACGCCCGCCACAGTGGCCGTCATGCCCTCCAGGAACAGGTCCTGGGCGTCGGACCGATGCGACGGCCGCAGCCGCACCAACGTCCCCTTGCCGACGTCGACCCCGCTGATCATCACCGAGTCGGTCCACGGGTCGACCGACGCGTCGGCCGCCGGGTCCCACCACGGAACGGCTCCGTCCAGCTCGGGCTCCGGCTCCGCGGCGGGCCCCAGGGCGCGGACGGCGCCGTGCAGCCGCTCCCACACCTCCGGCGGCATGTCGTCGCAGCGGTCGATGATGGCCGCGGCCCGCGGATCCGTGCCGCGGGCCTCGGACTTCTCGGCGTCGGTCAGGGTCAAGCACCCGCAAGGCCAGGATCTCGTCGATCTCGGTCGCGTCATAGAGGTCGCCAGGGCTTTCGGGCGCCACCTCCGGGTGGTCGTAGAGGATGATCGGCGATGACAGCACCACATCGCCGGCGCCGATCAGCACCGGAAAGGCGCCGTCGTTGTGGCAATCCGCAACGGCCTGGCGTGCCACGTCGGGGGGGTCCAGCAGCGAGACGAAGGAGCCGTCGTCGACCGCCAGCATGGTGTGCACCGCGACCAGGGAGTGGCCCATCACGTCGTCCCGCCGGGTGGCGGTGCCCGTCCAGTCAGTGTCGTTCTCCACCGTCACGGCCACTTTGACCAGGGGCCCTCCGCCGGTCGGGGCGGCGGCCTCGACCCGCACGCGACCCTCGACCGGTCGCGACGTCTGATCACTCGGGCGGCCACGACTCCGGCGTCTGTCTCGATCAAGTCGGTCTCCGACCCGCCGTCGAACCGGAAGACCTCCTCGTACCCGCCGGTCCCCAGACCGCAGAGACGGAGGGGCGGCAGGTCGACCACCTGGTCGACGGCCTCGTCCCAGGCGACGTACACCTGCGCCGTCGACCTCGAGTCTGTCGACGGCGACGAACTCGCCGTCTGCCCGTCGCCACTTCTACGGCGCGGTGCTGCACCTGCAGGCAGCGGACCCGCACCGAGACCCGCGGGTCCGAACCCGCCATCGATGCAGGCATTCGGTGCGCGTGGCCCATCGCTCGGAGCCGTCGGCCTCGCTGAACGCCCGCGGGGCAAGGACCCCGAACTGCCACCGCAGCTGGTTCTTGCGCGCCGACGCCCGGTACGGGATACAGGACGTACCCCTCGTACAGCACGGCGTCGGCGACGGCCCGGGCCGTGGCGAAGCGGTCCGTGATGGCGGGCTCGGTCACGGGCCGTCCTCGCCTGCCTGTTTGAGCAGCAGCTCGAAGGCCTGGTCCCAGGTGGGCACGGCCTGCGACGCCTTGAAGTGCTGCAGCCGGTCGAGGGTGTCCCGGCCGACCCGCAGCCAGCCGCTGTTCGGGAAGTACAGGTCCATGACTCCGCGCCACACGGCGACCGGCAGCCGGTAGGACGCTTCCGAGGCTCCACGAGACGGGCTCGGCCGCGAAGCCCCGGTCCCCCCGGGTGAACACCGTGCCGGAGAACAGCAGGATCAGCGGGATCTCGCCGCCCGTCAGGGCGTGCAGGTACTTGGCGGCGGCCACCTCGAAGTCGTAGGTGCATTCGATCGGCAGGTCGAACTCCGTCGAGCCGCGTGAATCCGGAGATCGTGGTCGACACGTGGGTCCACAGAAACGGGCCGCAGCGAGTCCCCCCACCGGGGGGTTTCGCCGAACAGCTCGTACAGGCGGTCCTCCTCCTCCGGCTGGTAGCGCCGGCGTTGCGGCTCGATGCGGATCTGGCACCGCAGGGCCAGGGCGTGCACGGTGCCCCCGTCGGTCTCGGTGACCCGCACCCGCAGCATGATCGTCGGCACCGCGGCGTGCGGCTTCGGCCCGGGCGTCGATCACCTCGAACGCCAGGCTCGTCATCGGGCCTTCGGCCCGGACCCGCTCGAAGAACGCGTCCATGGCGTCGTGGGCCTCGCGGCCGCCGTCGAAGCCGCGCCACAGCCGGCGCAGACTGGCCGACCAGCTCGTAGCAGGCGTCGATCGGCACGATGAAGCACTCCGCTCCGCCGTGGTCGATGCGTCGAGCCGGACCAGGAAGGCCTCGACGTCGGGCTGCAGGGTCGACAGCACCGGGTTGGCGGCGACCACCTCCTCCCAGGTGTCGAGGGCCAGCTCCGACTCGGTGGCGCCGGCCGGGCCGGGGTAGAAGGCCGCCACCCGGTCGAGCGCGGAGTTGAGGAAGAAGAAGGCCACGCCGACCGGGATCTGCAGGGAGTCCCACTGCGCCGGCGGACAGCTGGAAGTCGGGAAAGGCCAGGTACCGGTCGGGCACGGCCCGGTAGTGCGCCGCCTCCCGCGCCCTCGGAGGTGAAGAGCAGGTAGCAGCCGCGGCAGGCGCACAGCAGATTGCGGGCCTGGAGGTCGACGAGGTGGCCGTGCTCGTCCGGAGATCGGCTCGCGCGCACAGCTCGCACCGCTCCCCGGCCGGCACCGTCCGGCGGGGCCGGGACTGCCGGATGCGCTGCAGCACGGCCAGGGGATCGTCCGTGCCGCACGCTCGATCACGTGGCCGCCATCTCCGCCGGGCACTCCTCGTACACCGGCTTGGTCGCCGAGGGCCACCGGCACCCCCGGTCGGCGGCCGGGAGCGGCTGGTCGACGTCGATGCGGACGATCTCGGGGGCCGCCTCCACGATGGCCCGCTCGACCGCCAGCTGCAGGGTGACCGACGAGGACGGGCAGCCGTCGCAGCTGCCGAGCAGGCGGAGCTGCACCGCGCCCGCGTCCTCGTCGATCGCCGAGCAGCTCCACGTCGCCGCGCGTGGGCCGCCAGAGCGGGCGGACCTGGGCCAGCGCCCCCTCGACCCGGCGGGCCAGAGACTCCGGGTGGAGCCCGTGCACCAGCAGCAGGCTGGCCACCAGGTCGTCGGCTCGACCAGGGCGTCGATCAGACTCCGGCAGCGTGCTCGCGGCCAGCTCCACGATCCGGGCCAGGCCGGCGCCGTACAAGCTCGGCAACCAGCCGCAGGAGCTCCTCGGCCCGGTCGTAGGTACTCGGATCGGCGGTGGCCTCGCAGCTCGTCGAGCAGTCTGCTCGATCCGGTCGCCCGTGGCCCGGAGGTTCTGTGGTGCCGGCATCATGACACCGGCGCTCAGCAGGCCAGCTCGGGATTGGCGACCTGGGTCGGCGAGTGCAGCTTCTTCAGCACCTTCCCCTTGCCGAGGTACATGTGCACCCCGCACGGCAGGCACGGGTCGAAGCTGCGCACCGACCGCATGATGTCGATGCCCTTGAAGTGCTCCTGGTCGTTCTCCTCGAAGATCGGCGTGTCCATCACCGCGTCCTCGTAGGGGCCCGGGGTGCCGTAGCTGTCGCGGGGGTTGGCGTTCCACGGCGTCGGCGGGTACGGGTGGTAGTTGGCGATCTTGCCGCCCTTGATCACCATGTGGTGGGAGAGCACGCCCCGCACCGCTTCGGTGAACCCGCAGCCGATGGCCTCGTCGGGGACGTCGAACGGCTCCCACGTCTTGGTCTTGCCGGCCCGCACGTCGGCCAGCGCCTTCTCGATGAAGTCGAGGGCGGCCGCGGCCGCGTAGGCCTGGAAGTAGGTCCGGGCCCGGTCGCGCTCGATGGTGTTGGACCACTGCGGGATCTTCCACTCCAGGGTGACCTCAGGCTTGAGCGCGGTCTTCGGGAGGTGGATCACCACGCTGTCGCCGGTGGCCTTGAGGTGGTCGGTGTTGACCAGGCCGGACAGCGCGGTCGACCACAGGCGGGCCAGCGGACCGCCGCCGGTGTCGAGGGCCAGGTGGTCGGTGCCGTCGAACCAGCGGGGCGACATGACCCAGCTGTAGTTCCCGTCGAAGTCGCGCTTCTGCGGCTGGGGGTTGGTGTGCTGGTTCCACGGGTGGCGCCGGTCGACCGGGTTGCCCAGGGGGTCGTGGGTCACGAACATCTCCTGGTCTTCCCAGTCGTCGTAGAACGAGTGCCCGAGCAGGATCCGGATGCCGAGGTTGATCTCGACCAGGTCGTTGGTGACCAGCTTGCCGTCGACGACCACGCCGGGCGTCACGCCCATGGCCCGGCCCCACTCGGTCATGTCCCGGTAGTTGAAGTTGCACACCGCCGGGTCCTGGAAGGCGCCCCAGCACCCGAGCAGCACCCGCCGCCGGCCGACCTCCTCGTAGCCCGGCAGCGCCTGGTAGAAGAAGTCGAACAGGTCGTCGTGCATGGGCACGACCCGCTTCATGAACTCCACGTAGCGCATGAGCCGGGTGTAGTAGTCGGTGAACAGCTGGATGGTCGCCGTGGTGCCCACCCCGCCCGGGTACAGCGTCGACGGGTGCACGTGCCGGCCCTCCATCAGGCAGAACATCTCCCGGGTGTACCGGCTGACCTGCAGCGCCTCCCGGTAGAACTCGCCGGAGAACGGGTTGAGCGACCGCATGATGTCGCCGATGGTCTTGTAGCCGTGGTCGCCGGCGTGGGGCGCCTCGGTCCGGTTGGCCTGCTCGAGCACCCCCGGATTGGTCTCGGCGACCATCTTCTCGCAGAAGTCCACCCCGACCAGGTTCTCCTGGAAGATGTTGTGGTCGAACATGTACTCGGCCGCCTCGCCCAGGTTGACGATCTGCTCGCCGAGGGCCGGCGGGTGCACGCCGTACGCCATGTTCTGGGCGTAGCAGGAGCAGGTGGCGTGGTTGTCGCCGCAGATGCCGCAGATGCGGCTGGTGATGAAGTGGGCGTCGCGGGGATCCTTGCCCTTCATGAAGATGCTGTAGCCCCGGAAGATCGACGAGGTGCTGTGGCACTCGGCCACCCTGCCCGTTGCCGAAGTCGATCTTGGTGTAGATGCCGAGGCTGCCCACGATCCGGGTGATCGGGTCCCAGGCCATCTCCACCAGGCCGTTGGCGTCTGTCGTTCGTCTGTGGTGGCCATCGTCCCTACCTCCAGGTTCCCTTGTAGCCGGTGAGCAGCTCGCGGCCCGGCGTGCGCCACTTGGGCTCCTCGTCGACGGTCTTGGTGGTGATCTTGCGCAGCCCCCGGATGGCGCCGCCCAGCAGCCCGCTGGCCATGGTCGAGACCCGGGCGCCGGGCGGCTCGTCCATGAACGGCATGAACTTGTCCGGGAAGCCCGGCATGGTGCAGCCGATGCAGATGCCGCCGACGTTCGGGCAGCCGCCCGACGCCGTTGACCCAGCCCCGCTTGGGCACGTTGCACTTGACGACCGGGCCCCAGCAGCCGAGCTTGACGATGCACTTCGGCGACCCGTACTCGCTGGCGAAGTCACCCTGCTCGTAGTAGCCGGCCCGGTCGCAGCCCTCGTGCACGGTGGCGCCGAACAGCCACTGCGGCCGCAGGGCGTCGTCGAGCGGGATCATCGGAGCCTGCCCGGTCGCCTGGTAGAGCAGGTAGAGGATGGTCTCGGACAGGTTGTCGGGGTGGGTCGGGCAGCCCGGCACGCACACGATCGGGATGCCCGCCTTCGACTTCCAGCCCCAACCCAGGTAGTCGGGCACGCCCATGGCCCCGGTCGGGTTGCCGGCCATGGCGTGGATGCCGCCGTAGCAGGCGCAGGTGCCCGCGGCCAGCACGACCAGGGCCTTGGGCGCCAGGCGGTCGAGCCACTCGCTCGTCGTCATCGGCTGGTCGGTGTCGGGGTTGTTGCCGAACCCGCACCAGTAGCCCTCGCGCTTGATGGCCTCGTTGGGGATCGACCCCTCGACGACGAGGACGAACGGCTCGAGCTCGCCCCGGTCGGCCTTGAAGAACCACTCGATGAAGTCGTCCGCCCCGCCGACCGGCCCGCACTCGAAGTCGATCAAGCGGCCAGTGGACCGCGATCTTCGGCAGCCCGGGCAGGGCGCCCAGGGCGATCTCCTCGATGCTCGGCTGGGTGGCGGCGGTCAGGGCGACCGAGTCCCCGTCGCAGCTGAGCCCGGCGTTGATCCATAGGACGTGGACGACGGTCTCGTCCGGCGGCGCCTCGGTTGCCGTCACAGCAGGTCCTCCCCTCATCGTGAAGCCGCGTCGCGTGTCGTGCGGCTCGCATGTAGTGATACCCCGGGCAGCCCGGCGTCGTAAATGAGTGTCTTTTGCACCGTCGCCCGGCCGGGTGCATGGCACAGGCCCGTTGACACTGCAGGTAGGTGGGGCTATGAAGGACGCACAGACATGGAAGACGGCACGCGACCGGCTGCGCGACGGGCCCGGACGGGATGTCGCGTTTCGAGTTGGCGCCGCCCCGCCGGTTCGTGCTGCCCGCCATCCTCCTGCTGCTCTCGGAGCGGCCCGGCTACGGCTACGGCCTGGTGCCGCGTCTGCAGGAGTTCCGCTTCGGCCACGTCGACCGCCCGGCGGTCTACCGGGCCCTGGCCCAGCTGGAGCGCGACGGTCTGGTCGAGGCGTCGGCCGGAGAACCCGACGGCGGGCACGGCCAGGCGGGTGTACCGGATCACGGCCCTGGGCGAGCGGGTCCTGCGGGTGTGGATGGGCGTGATCAAGGAGGAGCACGACTACCTCGGCGAGGTCCTGCGCCGCTATCAGGCCACCGGGACGACCGACGCCGTCCTGGCCGAGGTCGAAGGGGGCTGGGCGACCGCGCTCGGGTCGGGGTGGTCGCCGGTGTCGGCGACGTCGGCCGGCCGCCGCCGGTCGTGCCCTTGGTCACCGTCAGTGACTGGCGACGAGGTCGAGCCGGTCGCCTCGGCGCCGAGCGGCAGCCGGTGGGGCCGCACCGGGCCCGAAGGCCGACGCCAAGGCGGTTACCGGCTGGTCCCCGAGCGCTCGGTGGTGCTGATCGAGGTCCGCTCGACCGTTGGACCACTCAGCTTCGGCGCCATCGGCGTTACCGGATGCGTCGAGGCGGCGATCACCGACGGGGTGGTCCGACGCTGGGCGCCCAGCCGTCGGGCCGCATCGCCGTCGACGTGGCCGGACTTCGGTCGGGCAACGGGCTATACGACGCCGAGCTCCTTCGCCGCATCGACGCCCGCCGCTTCCCGACCGCCACCGTCGAGCTGCGCAGACTGCGCACCCGAGCGGGGTGAGCTCCCGCTACCACCTGGAAGGCGCGCTCACCTTCCACGGCGTGACGAGACCCGTGCAGGGCACGGTCAGCGTCGAAGCCGTCGCCGACCGCCTCTTGCTGATCACCGGCGAGCAGGCCTTCGACATCCGTGACTTCGCCATCCCGTCGCCGACCGTGCTCATGCTGCGCATCTACCCGGACGTGCGGGTACGGCTCCAAGCCGAAGCCGAACTGGAGGACACACGATGAAGATCCTGGTGGCCCTGGCGGTCGGCTACATCGTGGGCGCCAAGACGGGCGGCAAGGACCTCGACCAGCTCGGCCGGTCGCTCAAGGCGCTCTGCGACACCGACGAGTTCGCCGACGTGGTGTCGGCGGCGCGCGCCCAGCTGGGCAGCACGCTGCGGGAGCTGGCGTCCATCGTCGACGGCGGCCAGCTACCGGACGCCTCCGGCGGCGATCTGGTGGCGCGGGTCAGGCACCTGGTCGGTCGCGATTGACGTCGCCGTCGGCGCGCTCGGTGACGTCCTGGCCGATCCCGCGCAGGCCCACCACCGTGCCGGCCGACCCGAGGGCGGGCTGGGCTCGCACCCGGACCACCCGGACTTCTCCGTCGGGGCGGACGACCCGGTAGGTATCGGTGAAATTGCCGGCCGCTCGATGCCACCGACCCCTCCATCTCGGCCCGCACCCGTTCGCGGTCCTCGGGGTGGATTACGTCGACGTGCGACTCGAACGTTCCGTCGAAGTCGAGTGGGTCGACTCCGTGGATGCGATGGAACTCGTTGCTCCACTGCACGGCGCCGGTGCGGACGTCCCACAGCCAGCTGCCCACGTGGGCCAGGGCCTCGCCTTCCTCCAGCCGGCCTTCGACCTCGGCCAGCGTGGCCTGGGCCAGGCGTTGCTCGGTGACGTCCCTGACCACGACCACTAGAGCGACGGGCTGGTCGACGGCGTCAACGACCCGAGACATCGACACGGATGTCGGCATCGGCATGCCATCGGGGCGCAGCACCTCGGTCTCGTAATGGCGGACCCGCTCGCCGGCGGCGACCCGGGCCACGACGGCCACGACCTCGTCCTGCAGGTGTTCAGGAAAGAGGACCGTGAGGCTTTCTTCAAGAAGCTGGCTGGCCGGGCGTCCGAACAGACGCTCGGCTGTCGGGCCCCAGGTCGTGATCCTCCCTGCGGGTTCGATGGTGAGGATGGCGTCGTCGGAAGTCTCGACCACCGCCTGGAGCAGCGCCTCGGGCGCCACGTCGCCGGGCTTACCTCGACTCGGCTTCGTGCGAGGTGTTGTCATCGCCCGGTCCCCCTATCGTTCTGGCGCCCGCCAGAGCCTACTGTCGCGGCGACGCGTCAGAGCCGTTAGGTCTCCCCGTCGTTGATGTTGTAGAGCTTCGCGTAGTTGTCCCAAAGCACCTTTCGTTTGGTCTCCTCCGCGAAGGGCAATGACCAGAACGTCTCCGTCGCATTTGGAAACTTCGAATCTCCATGGGGGTAATCGGTCGAGTAGACGATGTTGTCATCACCAAACTCGTCGAAATAATGCCGCGCCGGAACCTCGTCGGCCTCGCAGGACAGGAAGCAGTTGCGCCGGAGGTACTCCGAAGGCGCCATCTGCAAGTCAGGAGCTTCGTACTTGCCTGACCACTCCCAATGCTCGTCGAGGCGGTACATCATGAATGGGGCCCACGAACAGTTCCCCTCGAGTAAACCCACTCGCAAGTCGGGAAAGCGCTCGAGGATTCCACCCGATGTCAGGCAGGCAGCGACGAACATGATCCCGAGAGGTTGGTTGAATGCATGCCAGAGCATCATCTTGTCGAAGTGCTCACCAAAGGAAAAATCTGGGCGGGTGACACCGCCGCCGTGGAAACAGATCGGGACGCCCAAGCGGCAGGCTTCGCGCCAAAGAGGGTCGTATATGGGGTTGTGCCAAGGCCGGCTATCCACCAGTCCCGGGCTTACAAACGCAGCTTTGAAGCCGCGTTCAACGTTGCGCGCGAACTCGTCGACGGCCGCATCTACGTCGTGGGGAGCGAGCATGGCGGCTCCAAACACCGCGGCCCGGACGCCCGCAGTCAACCACGAAGTCCGCCAACCAATCGTTGTAAGCCCGCGCCATCGCTGTGGCGAGCTCGGGCTCGAGGCCTCGGCTGCCGATGTGGTGGCTACTCGGCAGGGAGATGACGAAGAGCCCCCGGCTTGGGAACAACACCGTCGAGTCGAGGTGCTCGGTGTCCATGGCCATGACCTGTGATTTCGCGTCCCAGCCTCGTTCCTCAGCGATGCGAGTTGCCGACTCCTGCACCGGGTTGTAGGGAAAGCCGCTCACGGTCACAGCACCTCGTTCGGGCTGAATCACGTTTTTCACTATCACCCGCATATCGGGATCGAGGTCGTCCAGGCCGATTGGTCTGAGCGGGCCCCAGCTCGGGTCCATATAACGCTGCCAGAGGTCTGGGGGCTCCATGACGTGCATATCGCTATCGGCTACCCGATATCCGTGCCACGCCATCGCGTTCCCTCTCCGATCGAAACCGCCCGAACTATAGACCAACGTCCGGACGCTTTAACCAGGCTCTCCCAGGGCTCGAGTCTGATCGACCGCACTCGCCTGCAACCCTCGATCTGGCCCGCTCGACCATCTCCGGGGAGAATGGATCGCCGGCGGCAGGGTCAGCCGAGATCTTCGGCCGCGATGAACGGCCCCCGCTTGATCTGGAAGGCACGCTGGACTTCCTCTGGATTCATCTTCGTGCCTCCTGGTCGACGGCGGGTCTGAACGTCATGTTCGGGGTGGCAAGACCGAGCGTGTCCCGATGGGAGAAAAATCGATTTGACGCCCTCGTGGCGATCCGGAGTCGGTCGACGCGGTCCCAGCAGGCATCCTCCCGCTCTTTATGATGGGAAGTCAAGGAGGTGTGAATGAAGGGCGGAGCGCTGTTTGTCGCCGTCTTCCTCGCCTGTGCCGTAGAGGCCGTGGAGGCGACAACCATCGTGCTGGCCGCCGGCACCGCCCGCGACAGGTGGCGCTCGGCCCTGCTCGGGGTGGGTGCCGGGCTGGCCGTGCTGGCAGTCGTGATCGCCATCCTGGGGCCGGCCGTTACCGCCCTTCCACTGCGCACGCTCCGGTTGGTCGTGGGCGGTTTGCTTCTGATCTTCGGTTTGCAATGGCTGCGCAAGGCCATCCTCCGGGCCAGCGGGCACAAAGCCCTCCACGACGAGAGTCGGATCTTCCGGGATGAGCTGGCCGCGGCCGAGGCTTCGGCGGCTGAGCGACATGGTGTGGTTGACGACTGGTACGGCTTCACCCTTTCGTTCAAGGGTGTGGTGCTCGAAGGCCTCGAAGTGGTGTTCATCGCCCTGACCTTCGGGAGCAACCAGCACAACGTCCCCCTTGCCGCGCTGGCGGCGGTCAGCGCCGTGGTCGTGGTGGCCGTGGCCGGGGTAGCCGTTCGAGCCCCGCTCTCTCGGGTGCCGGAGAACACCATGAAGTTCGTGGTCGGGGTCATGCTCACGGCCTTCGGAACGTTCTGGGGGGCCGAAGGGGCCGGGGCCAAATGGCCCGGATCGGACGCCGCCCTACCGTTCGTCGTCGCCGCCATCGCCCTGCTCGGCCTGGGCACGGCTGCTGTCCTCCGTCGCAACGTCCCTGTCGAGGCGGTGGGCGCATCGTGAGGGCCAGGGTCCGGGGCTTTCTTGCCTTTTGGTATGATTTCGTGGTCGGGGACGACTGGCGGGTGGCCCTGGCGGTGGTCGTGGGCCTGGCCTTGACTTACGCCCTGAGCCAGACGGCTGTCCCCGCCTGGTGGGTGTTGCCGGCCGCCATCGGGGTGTTCCTGCCGCTCAGCCTGTGGCGGGCGACCCGTCGCCGCCCCGGCGGCTCGCGAACCAGCCGCTGAGCAGGTCCGAGGCTTCGGCCGCCCGGACCCCCGGGGTGACGGGGAGTTCGTGGTTGAGCCGGGGATCGGAACAGAGGTTGTAGAGAGATCCGCATGCCCCCGCCTTGGGATCCGGCGCGCCGAAAACCAGTCGTCCGAGCCGGGCCGCCACCAGGGCCCCGGCGCACATCGGGCAGGGCTCCAGGGTGACGTAGAGGGTGGCATCGGAGAGACGCCAGGAACCCACCGCCTCCGCTGCCCTCCGCAAGGCCAGGATCTCGGCGTGGGCGGTCGGATCGGCCCTCGCCTCCCGTTCGTTGCCGGCCGCGCCGATGACGTGAGCGCCCATGATGACCACGGCGCCGATGGGAACGTCCCCCCAATTGCCGGCCGCCCGGGCCTCGCGCAGGGCCAGGATCATGGCCTCGTCGTCGTCCACGGCGGGCACGGTAGCCTCCTGGACAGGAGCGTCGGGTCGGACATTGAGTACGCACCCGGAAAAATCCGACACGGGCGGCGCTCGCCGTCGGTCACCGAGAGTGCCCGGGATGTATCACGCGTGCCAGGCTCCCCTCAGAATTGGTTGGCCGGGTTCCCGAACAGGAGTAGCGCACAGGAAATGCACGACGAGACCATCGCTATCCATTTCGGGTACACGCCGGACTCTACTCGGGCCGTGGCTGTGCCCATCTACCAGACCATCGCCAACAACTTCGCCGACGCCGATCACGCCGGCGCCATTCTCGACCTCGAAACCCCCGGCTTCCACTACAACCGGCTCAACAACCCCACCAACGAAGTCCTCGAGAAGCGCATGGCCGCCCTCGAAGACGGCACCGCCGCCCTGGTGCTGGCGTCGGGGATGGCGGCGGTCAGCTACGCCATCCTCACCGTGGCACGAGCCGGATCGAACGTGGTCGTCGCCCCCCAGCTGTACGGCGCCACCTTCACCTACTTCGCCCACGTGCTGCCAACGCTGGGCATAGAGGCGCGCTTCGCCGCCGACGACGAGGTGGCGTCCATCGAGCCCCTGATCGACGACAAGACCTGTGCGGTGTTCTGCGAGACCATCGGCAACCCGGCCGGCAACGTCGTCGACCTCGAGAATGTCGCCGATGTGTGCCACCGGGCCGGGGTGCCTTTGATCGCCGACAACACGGTGGCGACTCCGCTGTTCCTCAAGCCGTTCCACCACGGCGCCGACGTCGTGGTCCACTCACTGACCAAGTTCGTGGGTGGCCATGGAACGACCCTTGGTGGAGCCATTATCGACGGTGGCACCTTCCCCTGGACCGAGCACGCCGCCCGGTTCCCGATGATGACCGAGCCCGAGCCGGCATTCCACAACGTGGTGTTCGCCCGGGACTTTCCCGACAAGCCTTTCGTGACGCGGGCCCGCTCGGTGCACATGCGGAACACGGGTGCCACGCTTTCACCTTTCAACTCCTTCCTGCTGCTTCAAGGGCTCGAGACCCTGGCCGTGCGCCTCGAGCGCCACGAGTCCAATCCGCGGGCGATTGCGGAATACCTGGCGTCCGACGCGCGCGTCGACTGGGTCAGCTACGCCGGATTCCCGGACCACCCCCACAGCCATCTGGTCAAGCGCTACCTGGGTGGCCATGTGCCTTCGATCATCACCTTCGGGGTGTCCGGCGGACGGGCCGCCGGGTTGGCGTTCTTCGACTCCGTGCAGCTGTTCCAGCGGCTGCTGAATCTGGGTGACGCCAAGTCCCTGGTGATCCATCCGGCATCGACCACTCACCGCCAGCTGACCGACGCCGAGCTCTTGGCGGCCCAGATCCGGCCCGAGACCATCAGGCTGTCGATCGGACTGGAGCACGTGGACGACCTCATCGAGGACATTGATCAAGCCCTCACCAAGGCGACCGGCGGAATGGAAGCGCCGAGCAAGGGCCAGAAAGGAAGCTAGAGATTTGGTAGAAGACTCCGGAACTTTTCGACTTGGCACACTGACGGTTCACCGTCTCGGGTTCGGGACCATGCAGCTGCCCGGTCCCGGCGTGTGGGGCCCCCCGAAGGATCGTGACGGGGCTATCACGGTGCTCCGGCGGGCCGTGGAGCTAGGTATAGACCTCATAGACACGGCCGATTCGTATGGCCCCGACGTGGCCGAGACGCTGATACGCGAGGCGCTCCATCCCTACGGCGATGGCTTGAAAATTGCCACCAAGGCCGGCCTCACGCGTCCGGGACCGGATGAGTGGATGGTGTGTGGCCGGCCCGAGTACCTCCGGGCGCAATGCGAGAGCAGCCTGAGCCGGCTGGGCGTCGAGCGCATCGACCTGTTCCAACTGCACCGGATAGACCCCGGAGTGCCGGCCGACGACCAGTTCGGGACGCTCAAGGAACTGCGGGACGAAGGGAAGGTCGCCGAAGTCGGCCTGTCGGAAGTCAAAGTCGACGAGGTGGAAGCGGCCCGTCAGGTGGTGCCCGTGGTGAGTGTGCAGAACCGCTACAACATCGCCCACCGTGAGCCCGATGCCCTGCTCGCCTACTGCGAGGAGCATCAACTGGGCTTCATTCCTTCCTTCCCGCTGGCGAGCGGAAAGCTGTCACGTCCGGGCGGACCCCTCGAACGGGTAGCAGACGAGGTCCGGGCGACGGTGTCGCAGGTATGCCTGGCCTGGCTTCTGCGGCGGTCGTCGGTCATGCTTCCGATACCCGGCACGTCCTCCATAAGCCACCTGGAGGAAAACTGCGCGGCCGCCGGCATAGCGCTCACTGACGACCAGTTCCAGGAACTGACCGATGCCCGCAAGAAGTTGCGGCGGTGGGCGCTGTCGGGGTGACGAGATGACCTGCGTGATCTCCTCGACCGCCGTTCACACGGCCATTCTCGGGCACGGGTGTTACGAGCCCGATCGAGCCGCGGTCAAGGATCTGCAACGCGACCTCAGCTACGTCGAGCTCTGCGACGAAGCCCGCCGGCTGGCCGCCGGGCTTGTCGCTCGTGGTGTCGGCGACGGTGACCGGGTCGTGCTGCATCTGCCGAACTCGGTCGACTTCGCGGTGGCCGCCTTGGCTTGCCTGTGGGTCGGGGCCACCTTCGTGCCGTTGTCGGTCACCGACCCCGCCGCCCGGCTGGCGATGATCCTCGACGACTGCAAACCGGCGCTGGCCCTGACCTCTGCGAACGGTGAGGACGGCGTCCTGTTGGCGCCTGCTCTCGCCCGCTTCCCCTGGGCCACCATGCCCGAATTGTTGTCGGCGGAGGTCCAGCCGCCCGAACCGGTCGACGACGCCGAACGGGTGGCCTATGCCATTTATACATCGGGCACCACCGGTTCCCCCAAAGGTGTGATGATCGGCAGCGGGGCCTTCTCCGCCGCGGTTCAGGCCACCGTCGGGGCCCTCGGCCTGAGCCGCAAGACCCGCACTCTGTGCGTGTCACCGTTCCATTTCGACGGCTCGTTCGGCACCCTTTTCCCGACCTTGTTCGCCGGCGGGGCGGTCGTCATCCGGCCTCGGGAGTCGCTCCTCTACCCGCGGACCTTCTTCAACGCGGTGGCTCAGGAAGCAGTCACTTACACCGGCTTCTCACCGACGTACCTTCGGCTGCTGCTGTCGAGCCCGCAGGTGAACAAGCTGTCGTCAGTGAGACTGCTGGTCGCCCTCGGGGGCGAAGCCAGCTCGGCCGCCGACATTCGCGCCCTGTGGGCAGCGGCCCCGCAGGTCAGGGTCTACAACCGGTACGGGCCGACGGAAACCACCATCGCCGTCACCCACATCGAGGTGACCCCGGAGTTGATCGAGGACGGCACCGTCCCCATCGGACGGCCCCACCCCGGTGTCGACTTCTACCTCGTGGACGATCGCGGCCAGCTGGTCGATGAGGTCGGCCGGGTCGGCGAGCTCTACATCGGAGGGTCGCAGCTGATGACCGGGTACTGGGGTGCGCCGGAGCTGACGAGTGGGGTGCTGCGCACTGACATCGTCCCGGGGGAGACGCTGTACAAGACCGGCGATCTGGTTTATCGCGACCTCACCGGCGACTTCGTCTATGTGGACCGCGCCGATCGGGTCATCAAGCGGAGTGGAGTGCGGATCTCTCTCATCGAGATGGGGGAGTCGCTCTCCAAGCTGGCCGGAGTATCGGCCGCGGCCTGTTTGGCCTTTGACGACGGCGGCGAGATCGGCATCGCTGCCTTCGTGGTAGTCGATTCGGGCGTCACCTCGTTCCAACTCCAGAAGGCCGCCCGCGCCGTCTTGCCGGAGACCATGTTGCCGAACCGGATCCAGATCGTCGAGAGTCTGCCGCTCACCCCCTCCAGCAAGCTGGATGAGCGGTCACTGCTGGCCCACGCGGGCTTGCACGAGCTGAACCTGGTCGCCCGCAGCGCCTAGCTATAGCTAGTCGGCGGAAACCGGCCGGCCCATGAATGCCACGACTGCGTCGAGGAGGCGGCTGCCGGTCGTGGCCGGTCCGGTTTCGAAGTTGACCGTCACCGGTTCGGGTGCCATCAGCTGCGTATGGCAGTAGATGCAGCGGCCCGCCGGATCGACCTGAAGAGGCGCCCCGCAGTTGTCGCACCGTTCCGGCAAGGTGGCCGCCGGCGCCGCCCCGCCTGCTCCGGCGCGGGCGTGAGAGGCCAGCCAGTCCGAGGCTCCGGCTGGGATCCAGACCTGCTGGCAGATGTGGCACAGGGCCAGACCCTCCGGCCCGTCAACGCCGGCCGGCAGGCGCATCGGCTGATGGCAGAAGGGGCACGGCCCGGTCCCGGCGCCGTCCTCCGACGCCACCCACAGCTTGGCGCCCACGCCGTCCTGCAGGAGCTGCTCGAACGGGCTGAGGCCCATGAGGCGGCCGCCGCACTGCGGGCATTGATACCGGATGCCGTGGTCGGCGTTACGGGCCAGGTGGGCACCGCATCCGGGGCAGGGTGCATCGTCGCTAGCCATCGCTGACGAATCGGCACTTGGGCCGATTCGCTTAAGTGACCCGCACGGGGAGCGTACGCGGCCCCCTTACCTGGCCGGCCGACCAGGTTACGGCGGCCGGGTCGGCGAGCTCGAATTCCGGGTACCTGGCCAGCCACTCCTCGAGGGCCACCTGCAGCTCCATGCGGGCCAGATTGGACCCGAGGCAGCGATGGATGCCCAAGCCGAAAGCGGCGTGACGGTTGTTTTGACGGTCCAGCTTCACGACGTCAGGGTCGGTGAAAGCATCGGGGTCCCGATTGGCGGAAGGGAACGGGAGTAACAACCAGTCCCCCTCTTTCAGCTTGGACCCATGGAAGTCGTAGTCCTGGGCGACCAGGCGGGCCATCGTCACCGGCGCATAGGCCCGCAATAGCTCCTCCACGGCGGTCTCCATGAGATCCGGCTCGGTCGCCATCCGGCGCCGGTCCTGGGGATGCTGGGCCAGGTGCCACAGGGAGGCCCCGATGGCGGACCAGGTGGTGTCGATCCCGGCGATCATCAGCAGGACCATGGTGCCCCGGATGTGGTCGAGGACCAGCTTGTTCCCGTCGATCTCGGCCTCGAGCAGGAAGGACGTGAGGTCGTCACGTGGATGGGCCCGGTGATCCTCGATCTGGGCGTTCATGTACTCCTCCATCTCGCCCTTCTCGATCACCGCCAGTCGCTCCTCCGGCGTCAGGTCGATGTCCTCCATGACCTGATGTATGAAGCGCCGGAAGATGTCGGCGTCCTCCTGCGGGAACCCCAGCATCTGCACGATCACCCGGACCGGTATGTGCTGGGCGTACTCGAGGGCGGCGTCGAACTGCTTCTTGCCGGCGGTCTGATCCAGGAGCTGCTTGCAGAGGCTGCGGGTAAAGGGTTCGAGCGCCGCGATGGGCTTGGGTCCGAAGGCCGGCAGGAGCATGCGCCGGGCTACGCCGTGGAAGGGGGGATCGGACGTGATGGGCGGCGCCGTGCCGATGGGGGCGGGAAGGTCCTCCGGGCCGGGCCGCAGCTCGTTGACCACCACCGCCCTCGAGGTGAAGTGCTCGGTGTCGTAGGCGACCTCCGAAACGTACTCGTGCGTTACCGGCAGCCAGGCGCCCCCATAGCGCTCACTGTGGGCTACCGGACAGGACTGGCGCAGCTCTTTCCAGATGGGGTACGGATCGGCCACCCAGGCCGGGTCGGCGTGGTCGAAGTCGCGGGCCCAGTCGCTGACCGGGGCGTGGCGGGTCGTCATGTTTGCACCTCCGTCAATGTGCCTCCGTCAATGTGCCTCCATCAGTGTGATCGCGTACTCCGGGCAGTTGGCGACAGCCCGGCGCGCCACTTCGAGCAGCTCGTCCGGGACGCTGCCGTCGCCGAGGACGAACCCGGCGCCGAGATCGTCCGCGTCGAACAGTTCCGGAGCCAGGCTGTAGCACCGGCCGTGGCCCTGGCACTTTTCGGCGTCTATCTGGACCTTGTGGGCCATTTCGTCACCGCCTTCCCCCTGGAGATAGCAGTGCTAACACAAGCATCCTATGTCACCGCCACTGTCGGTGGGATCGGATTTAACCGGTGTTGCGCAGGCCGGCGGCGATGCCGTTGATGGTGAGGAGCAGGGCCCTGTGCAGTTCCACGCCGGGCGGCGTAGTGGCCGCCCGCACCCGCTTCAACAGTGACACCTGGAGGTCGTGGATGGGCGCCAGGTAAGAGTCCCGTACCGCCAGGGTCTGGCGGAGCACCCCGGCCCGCTCGAGCAGGGCCCGCTGGCCGGTGACCCACAGAAGCTGCTCGACCGTCCGCTCGTACTCTTCCTCGATAAGGCCCAGGACGGGCCGGAGCGGGGCGGGGACGAGAACATCGACGTAGCGCCGGCCGATGGCCAGATCGGTCTTCACCAGGGTCATCTCGACGTTCGAGAGGAAGTTGGAAAAGAAGCGCCAGCCGCGCCACATGTTCCGCAGATCCCCTTCCAGCCCCGCGCCCCGAGCGGCCTCGATCCCTGTGCCCACCCCGAACCAAC
This sequence comes from uncultured Acidimicrobiaceae bacterium, assembly GCA_963851245.1. Taxonomy (GTDB): domain Bacteria; phylum Actinomycetota; class Acidimicrobiia; order Acidimicrobiales; family Palsa-688; genus CAWKOH01. The sequence continues at coordinate 61,744 of CAWKOH010000007.1, forward strand.
CGGGAATGATCTGTCGCGACTGGGTCCAACCGAACACCCACGGTATGGCCCGCAGGCCGTCGATCCCGGCGGCGCCCTCGGGCCGTCTCGACGGTCGGGAACCCAGGTGCAGGGCCGATAGCTGGTCCACCGGGGTGGAGGTCGTGAAGTATTCGGGCAGGGAAGGGTCCTGCACCAGTTGCCGGTAGCTGGCGAAGGCGGCGTCGGAGACGACCGCCATGGCGCCGAACCACCGGTCGCGGTCCTCAGGCCGGAGGGCCGGGGCGGTGTGAAGAGCGGTGGCTTCCAGTGCCGATGCCAGCGTGAGGTCCAGGTTCTCGCGGGCCAGGGCGGGGATCCCGTACTTGTCGCTGATCACCTCGCCCTGCTCGGTCAGCTTTATGGCGCCGTCCAGGGTCCCGGCCGGCAAGGCCAGGATGGCGTCATGGGAGGGGCCACCTCCCCGCCCCACCGTCCCGCCCCGGCCGTGGAAGAAGACCACCCTGACCCCGTACCTCCTCGCCACCTCGAGCAGGCGCCTCTGGGCCTGCTGGATTTCCCACTGCGAGGTGGTGATGCCGGCCTCCTTGTTGGAGTCGCTGTAGCCGAGCATCACCTCCTGCACGTCGCCCCGGGCCGCCACTATCTTCCGGTAGGCCGGCGCGGCCAGAAGGTCGTCGATCACCCTGGCTGCGGTCCGTAACTCGGACACCGTCTCGAGCAGGGGAACGAAACCCACGCGCGCCAGCCCGGACCCGGCGTCCACCAGGCCCGCTTCCCGGGCGATGACAGCTGCAGCCAGAACGTCGTCGGCGCCCCGGGTCATGGAGATGATGTAGGTCTGCGCCACCTTGGGGCCGAACTCGTCCTGGGCCCGGCGGATGGCTTCGAATGCCTCGTAGGTCCGCCGGGCCGGCCCCGACAGCGGGGGCGGGGTGGGTGCCAGCGGCCGGCGCCCGGCCAGCTCCTCGGCCAGGGTGGCGAGGCGCTCCCGGCTCGAAAGAGTGGGATAGGGCCGGTCGATTCGCGAGAAGAGCTCCGTCAGGACCTTGTGGTGGGCGTCGGCGTGCTCGCGGACGTCCAGAGTCGCCAGGTGCAGCCCCCAACAGGCGACGGTGCTCACCGCCTCCGCCACGAGGCCGTCGGCGATCAGCTCGCCCCGATTGGCGAGCAGCGACTTTCGCATCACGACGAGGTCGGCCAGCAGTTCGTCTCCGTCCAGGTAGTCCCGTCCCGGGATGTGGGGCTCGCCCCGTCGAACCCGTCGCTGGGTGGCGATCAGCTTCTGGCGGATACAGATCCCCTTCAGCCGGTAGGGCTCCTCGGCATTCAACCGGAGGTAGCGCTCCTCGACCTCCGGTAGGGCGGCCAGGTCAGCCTCCAGTGACCGGGTGAGCTCGGCTGAGACGGCCGTGAGCCGGTTGGACTGGGACAGCCCCTGGCGGAGCCGGTCCACCAGGATGAAGACGTCGCGAATTCCGTGGTCGTGTTGGAGCCGGATGACCTCGAGGGTCACGGCTGCGGTGACGTTCGGGTTGCCGTCGCGATCGCCGCCTATCCAGCTGCCGAAGGTCAGGGGGGTGTTCTCCGGCTCGACCCTGATACCGGCTCGAGCCAAGGCATCGCTCCATTCGTCGAGGACGTCGCTGACGACATGACGGTGCAGTTCATCGAAGTAGTAGACGGCGTTGCGGGCCTCGTCGAGCGGGTCGGGCTGGGCCACCCGCAGGTCGTCGGTCAGCCACAGCAGTTCGACGGCCTCGGCCAGGCGCTTGTCGGCCCGCCACCCCGGCTCCTGCTCGAGCAAGGCGGCCACGGCGCGCAGATGGGTCAGGGTGGTGCGCCGGGCCGCCTCGGTCGGGTGGGCGGTGAACACAGGGCGAACCGACATCCGCCGCACCACGTCCTCCAGTTCGTCGCGGCTGAGGCCGGCTTGCTGGATGGCCTGGGTGGCCCGGGTCATCCACCCGCCTTCGACGCGGGCGGCCCGCAAGGCCCGGCTGCGGTGGACCTGCTCGGTGACATTCGCCAGATGGAAGTAGGCGACGAAGGCCCGGACCAGGCGGGTGGCGTCGGCGACATCCAGGCTGTCTAGGAGCGACGCCGTCGCCGTCCGGTCTTCCCGGCTGCCCGATCTGACCCGCTCTACCAGGTCGAGAACCTCGCGGCCCTCGATGCGGACCAGGGCGTCGCCCAGCAGTCCCACCACTCGCCGGATGTCCCTGCGCATGGCGGCGTCGTCGGGCGACGGTTCGGGCACTACCCGAGCATGCCAGTTTCCCGGACGCAGCCGGGCCGGGCCCAGGGTCGGGCTTCCGGGCGTCGCTACCATGCCCCGGCGGCCACCACGCTTCATCGAGCGGGAAGTGACACGGGTGCTGCTGACCTGCTAAATAAGTACCCACTTCATATCAACTACTTGGCACGCTCCAGGGGGACACGTTGCTACGTCCAAGAACCAAAGTGCTGGCCGCCGCGGCGGCCGTTGTGCTTCTAGCCGCCGGCTGCAGCAGCTCGTCCAAGTCGTCGAGCGGAACCGCGGGCTCGGCCGCCGGATCTTCCCAGTGCCGGTTCCAAGGCCGGTAACACCATCACGGTAGGGGTGCTCACCGACCTCACCGGGGCCGGTTCGAACACGGCCGGGAGCTTTCCGCTCGGCATCAAGGCGGGCCTGGGGCTTGCCGCCCAGGAGGGGTACCACATCAAGACGGTGGAGGCGGACAGCACGACCTCACCGACCGGGATCTTGACCGCGGCGCAGAGGCTGGTGGAGGAGGACCACGTCTTCGCCGTCCTGCTCACCTCGGTGGTGGGCTTCGGCGCCGCCCCCTACCTGGCCTCGCACGGCATACCGGTCATCGGCTGCGCCTGCGACGGAACCGAATGGATCTCCGATCGCAACATGTTCTCGGTCATCGGAACCCAGGACTACAACAAGGTGCAGACCACCTACGGCGAGTTCTTCAAGGACCACGGGGTCACCAACCTCGGCGCCGTGGGCTACGGCATCGAGCCCAGCTCTGCTGACACAGCCAAGAACGCCGCGCTTTCAGCCGAGCACGAGGGCATCAAGGTCGGATATATCAACACCAACTTCCCGCTCGGTAGCACCAATGTGGAGCCCATCGCCCTGGCCATGAAGGACAACGGGGTCGACGGCCTGGCCACGGGCATCCTGACCAACAGCACCTTCGCCATCATGGAATCCCTCAAGCAGCAGGGCGTGAATCTCAAAGCGGCGCTCCCGCCGACCGGCTACGGCGGCGATCTCACAACCGGTGGCCCGGGCGCCGCGCAAGCGGCGCAGGGGGTGTACTTCCTGTCCGGTTACGAGCCGGTCGAGATGAACACACCGGCGACACAGCGCCTCCAGAGCGCCCTGAAGACCTACGCCGGCGTGAGCGGCGACCCGACCTTCGCCGAGTACATCGGCTACGTCACCGTCGATGCTCTTGTGCAGGGGTTGAAGGCCGCGGGCAAGAACCCGACTCAACAGGCGCTCATCAACGCCATGCTCGGAATCACCTCCTACAACGCCGCCGGTCTGTACGGAGATCACTCCATCGGTTGGGCCATGAACCAGCGGGGCCTGTACGAAGGAGCGGACAACTGTTTCTACATCACCCAGTTCCAGGGCACCACCTTCCACCTGGTGCCCAACCAGGACCCGCTCTGCGGACAGACCATACCGGGGGTGACCGTCAGCCAGGCTCCCTGAGCTTGGTACGGGTGGCTGGGTCGGACGGGGCGGCAGCTGTCTCGGTGCCACTTGGCACTCCGGGAGTCAATCAGGGCGAAAGATCGGCCGAAATAGCACCGAGATGACGGAATGGCACCGAGGCGCGCCGGTCGGCGGACCGCTAATGGTGCCAAGTGAGACGTGATGCCGGCGATGCCGATCAGCGTTGGCGAGCAGCTCGTGGCGACGAGCGGTGGCGTGTAGTTCGGTCAGCACGGGATGCATGGTGGTCTCCTTGAGATATGGGCACCTGGACTGATGTCGACGAGCCAATCTCATCGGTGGTCGCTCGCCAGTCAGGGTTGACAGGGCGGAGTGACCTTCCCCGGCTGAGTACCCCGCTCCCTCGTCGGGGTCATGCGGGTCGCATCGTACGCGGATGCGTTCATCAGAAGGTCAGGCACCCACTCGTCGACGAGCTCAGGTTGGAGATCACGCCCCAACAGAGCGCCAGGGCGATCCCAGCTGACGCCGTCATCAGGATGATGGCGATGGGGAGCGAGGAGACAGCACCCCGCTGGAGAACGCGCCGAATCGCTCCGGGCCCGATGCCGAAAGCCACCAGGGCTGAGAGGAGGCTGACGATAAGCAATGGCACGGTTGCGATCAGGGAGGCCGTGCCGACCGGGGTGTCGAAATCGAGCTGTGTCCACCCCGAGGGGCACTGATGGGGGTGATAAATGAGGACCAGCGCTTCGCCTATGGCGACCAAAGCTGTCACGGCCCCAACAGTGGAGACCGCAGCTATGCCCCATTTTCGCCGGACCCCGCTCACCTCCTTGGACGGGAAGACCACGAGGTTGCCTATCGGCAGATCATGGGATCCCCATTAACGGCGGGTTGGCTCACTCGCGGCAATGCTCGCTCCGAGCGCGTGTCCGAGCGTTTCCGAGCGCGCACCGCCGCGATGGCCACGTGGCCGTCGGCTGCTTCCGCCGGGCAGCAGGGAGGCCCTCCCCCAGCTGACCAGGGACTCTTCCGAGCGGAGAGGGTGGGATTTGAACCCACGGTCCCGTGAAGGACACACGATTTCCAATCGTGCCGATTCGGCCGCTCTCGCACCCCTCCTAGCTTGATGCTGAGCGTCCTAGGCTATCCTGTTCAACCAAGACTTGGCGCCGGGCGCGGCGGTCGGGTCCTGCGCAACAGAGCACCGTGAACCGAGTCAGGGCCTGACGGCAGCAGCTCTCAGCGGATCGCTCCGTGTGCCGCAGATCGCCTGACCGTCGCGCCGGGCGCCACGTCGTTGCCAAGCCCGGGCACCCTGGATCCGGGGTCACATGCAGGCCATAGGCTGGTCCTCGTGCCCGACGAGCCCCCTGTTCCGTACCAGGCCCTGTACCGGCGTTTCCGCCCCCAGCGCTTTTCCGACGTGGTCGGGCAGGAACACGTGACCAGGGCCCTTCGGGCTGCTGTGAGGGACGGGAAGGTCGCTCACGCCTACCTCTTCAGCGGGCCACGCGGTACCGGCAAAACCAGCACAGCTCGCATTCTGGCCATGGGGCTGAACTGTGAGCATCCCGAGGACGGCGAACCGGACGGCACCTGCGCCTCATGCGTGGCTATCCGGCAGGGCTCCTCTATGGACGTGCAGGAGCTCGACTCGGCTACCAACCGGGGCATCGATGAGATGCGCGACCTCCTGAGCCGTGTGGCACTCGGGACGCCAGGCCGCTGGAAGGTGTACATCATTGACGAGGTTCACCAGATGACATCGGCGGCGTCCAGCGCACTGCTGAAGACCCTCGAGGAGCCGCCCCGTCACGTGGTTTTCGTGCTGGCTACGACCGATCCGCAGAAGGTCCTGCCTACGATCCGCAGCAGGACGCAGCATTTCGAGTTCCGGCTGCTCGGTCCGGACGTGCTGACGACCCTGCTGGAGGAGGTCAACGACAGGGCTTCACTGGGCCTGCCACACGAAGCCATCGACATGGTCGTGCGCCGGGGTCACGGGTCGGCTCGCGACGCTCTCTCGGCCCTCGATCAGGTCGCAGCCGCCGGAGGCGCCGAGGACGAGGCGGCCGTGGTGGTGGATCTGGTCGACGCGCTCGCCGATCAAGACCCCGCTCGAGCGCTCGTCCAGGTCGCCGACGCGTCGAAGGCCGGGGTCGATCCCCGGCGACTCGGCACCGACCTGCTCGAGCATCTCCGCAACGGGTTTCTGGCCACTCGGGCCCGTTCTCTGGTGATGCTGCCCGACGACGCCGCGGCCGAAGCCGAAGCCCAGGCCCGTCGCATGGGTCCGGCGGTCCTGGTGCGTGCCATGGAGACGGTCGGTCAGGCCCTCATAGACATGCGGGAAGCAGCCGATCCCCGCACCACTCTGGAGGTGGCGCTCATCCGCCTCGCCGATCCCGAGGTCGACGATAGCAACGCCGCTTTGCTGGCTCGCATCGAGCGTCTGGAGCAAGCGATGGGCGCCCGGCCCGGCACTCTCCCGGCCAGCGGCCCGATTCGCACCCCTGCGGCTGTATCGGAGCAGAGCCCTCAGGCGAGAACTACGGCGACCGTTCCGATCGAGGCCGGCCAATCGGTCGGTCCGCCGCCGCCGATGCCGGCGGCCACCCCTTCCGGGCCTCTTCCGACTGCCAAGGCGGCCCTAGGTGCTCACAGGCGGTCCGGCTCAGTCGCTTCAGAGGGGCCGGACCGGCCGTCCCAGCCCGAACCGTCCGAAGCTGCGCCAGGCCCGTCCGAAGCCACACGATCCTCATCGGGAGCCACGCCGGCGCGGCAAGCGTCGTCCGGACCATCGCCGGCGCCTCAGACCGGGACGAAGGAGGCCCTGCCCTCCCGGGATGAACTGACACTGGCCTGGGGGGACCGGATCCTCCCGGGGTTGCGTCCGGCCGTCAAGGTCTATGTGGCGTCGGGCCGTTTCACTTCCGTCGGCGATACCGCCGTCTACGCCGTCCCCGACCGGGGCCTCCTGGCCCGGGCCCAAGCCGGCCGGGCCGAGGTGGAAGCGGCCCTGACGGCGCACTTCGGGCGACCGATCCCGTTCGAGCTGGTCCTCGACGAGGGGAGTCTGAGCGGACCGGCGACAGGGGATCCGGCGCCGCCGGCAGCCGACCGGGAGGACCCGGCCGACTATCACCTGGCTGACCTGGAAGACGCCCCCGCCGGAGTAACCTCGCCTGAGCAACGTCTTATGGAGGCGTTTCCGGGCGCCGAGGAGGTGTAGCTCTGACCAGCGACCAGGAGCCTGAGTTCGACTTGGGCGGCCTGCTCTCCCAGCTCGGCCAGGTGCAGCAGAACCTGCAGCAGGCCCAAGAGGCGGCGGCGGCCGAGGTGGTAGAGGGCACCGCCGGCGGGGGCGCAGTCAAGGTTCGTGTCACCGGTGGCCTCGAGTTCCAGGAGGTGGTGATCGACCGCTCCGTGGTCGACCCCGATGATGTGGAGATGCTCCAGGACCTGATCCTGGTGGCCGTGCGAGACGCCATGGAGCAGGCCTTGGCCCTCACCTCCAGCGCTCTCGGTCAGGCCGGTCTCGGTGGTGCGGGCAGGGGTATCGACCTGGGCGGCGCGCTGGGCGGCCTGCTCGGGCCATAACCGTTCCGAGCCGGCTCGGCGGGTAGTCTCGGAAACCCGATGTATGCCGCCGCCGTCCAAGATTTGATCGACGAACTGGGCCGGCTGCCCGGCATCGGACCGAAGTCGGCCCAACGGATTGCTTTCCACCTGCTGAAGCTGTCCCCTGAGGATGCCATGCGCTTGGCCCGGTCCATAACCGTGGTCAAAGAGAGAGTGTCCTGGTGCCGGCGCTGCTTCAACATCGCCGAAGCCCCGGTCGGCACGGACGGCCCGCCTGCCGAGCCCGAGTGCGGCATCTGCCTCGACCCGAGGCGGGACACCTCAGTCTTATGCGTGGTGGAGGAACCACGTGATCTGGTCGCCATCGAGAAGACACGCGAGTTCCGGGGCCGTTACCACGTTCTGCAAGGAGCGATCAGTCCCATCGACGGGATCGGACCGGACCGCCTGCGGGTCCGGGAGTTGCTCGCCCGCCTCGATCCCGAAGGGGTTAAAGAGGTGATCCTCTGCACCAACCCCAATATCGAAGGCGACGCCACCGCCTTGTACCTGGCTTCCCTGCTCAAGGACCTCCCGATGAAGGTGACCCGTATCGCCAGCGGCCTACCAGTGGGAGGCGACCTCGAATACGCCGATGAGCTCACGCTGGGCCGGGCCCTCGAGGGCCGTCGGGAGGTGAGCGACTGAGTGCTAGCTGTCCACTCGGCCCGGATCCACCGCGTCGAGCAGGGCCAGAACGGCTGCATTGAGCGGGACGGGTATCCCGTGGTGGGAGCCTCGGCGCACTACCTCACCTGTCAGGAACTGGTGTTCCAGCGGTCGCCCGGCCAATCGGTCGTACAGCATCGAACTGCCGGTTCGATCGCCATACCGACCAGTTCCGGCCAGGACCGACTCGATGTCCTCGTCCCGCAACCGCGCTCCCTCGGCCCGACCCACCTGCAGAGCTTCGAGAAGCAAGCCGCGTGCCAGGTCGGCTATGCCCGGCTCGCGCATGACCCCGATGCGACGCATGGTCAGAGCCGTGAGGGGGTTGGCGACCAGGTTCCCCAGCAGCTTCTGCCAGGTGGCCGTCCGCATGTCGGCGACCCCCCGTACTCTCAATCCTCCTCCTGAGACCGATTCGGTGACGAGGGGTTCGAACTCCACGGGCACCACTATCCGATCGCCGGCCAGGAAGAGGACGCGTCCGGGGCCCAAGCGCTCCGCCGCGATGTAGGCGAGGGCTGCTGCCACCCGGCCGGCTGGAAGATAGGGAGCGATGCGAGCCTCATGGTCGAGACCGTTTTGAGCCGAGGCAACCACAGTTCCGGGCCGACAAAGCCGGGCCAGCCAGGGGCCGGTGTGAGCCGTGTCGGTCGCCTTCACCGTCAGGAAAACCACATCGGCTTCGCCCGCGGCGAAGCCGGACGGGTCAGCCTCGATTTTCACGGGGAGGGGCCGTTCTTGGCCCTCGTGCTCAAGAATGAGGCTCTCGATCGGTGTGCGGACGCAAACCGTCACGTCGTGACCCGAGTCCACCGCGGCGGCGGCGACGACCGCGCCTATGGCTCCCGCTCCGATGACCGCGACCCGCATGGCCTCACGCTACCGGTGGACAGCCGACCGACCGGCGGTACTGCCAATTCGAAGTGGAGGAGGGCTCGGTTGGCTGAGGGGCTAGGTGGGGTCAGCTGGACTTGCTGTTCGGCTGGTCCGAGGACGGGCCGGTTAGCTTGGTTGTCTTGTTAGCCGGCTGGGGGCCTGACCGGGCGAAGCGCGGGTCGACCGGGTAGTCCTGAGTTCCGGTGTTGGTCGTGACCGAAAGACCCTCGACCCCGCTGCCTTCCGGCCACCAAGCTATGAAGTGGCCGTTGCCGACAGTCGCGGTCACGTCTGAACCGTCTACGAGCAGTAGCCCAATAGCGGTTACGGAGGAGCCGGTCCGACCTACGGCGACCGTGTAGAGGTCGCCGGCCGGCGTCCGGGTCGTCACCTTGTCCAGGCTGGCGGTGTTAGCCGTCACCGGTGGCTCACCGGTGGTGTCGACCGGGCTGAGCGAGATCACCGAGGGGCTGGCGAGACAGGCCATCGTGTCGGTCCCGTTGCTGTAGAGGGTCAGGGTGAGGTCCCCCCTGGTGTCAACCAGCACCGGGCTCCACGGGCCTCCATACTGCAGTGGACCCTGCTTCTCACCGGCTGCTGGCTGGGTCGCGGCGGCCTGGTCGAAGCGGGGCGAGCACAGGGCCTCAGCCGCCGAGATCTGGGCTGGGTCGGCTGAGGTGGGCCGGGCGGTCCAGCTGGCCAGCGCGTACGCAGCCGTCGATGATTTCACCGGCGTGGCCGGCGTCGAGCCACCCACCTCGATGAGAGTCAGTGACGCGGCCGTGGCAGCGGCAGCCAATCCTGCCAGCGGAATCGCGTAGCGTCGGGTGCGGGCCCGTCGCGGGGAGGGCGCCATGACCGCCGGTGGCTGGAAAGTGAGCGTGTCGAAGCGGTCTAGGAGAGCGTCGAGTAGCCGGTCCTCAAAGGTGTCGGCGGTGGCGGTCATATCAGAACCTCCTTCATGGTTGTGTCGCCTTCTCCCACAGCGGGGCCGCCAGGCTGGGACTGCATCGCTCGGCGCAGGGCCCTGCGGGCCCGGGACAGGCGCACCCGGAATGCTGCGGGGCTGATACCTGCAGCTTCCGCCGCTGCGGCCGGGCGAAGCGAGGATTCACCGGCCAGAAGCAGTACCTGCCGGTACCGCTCGGGCAGGGAGTCCATGGCGGCACGAAGCCGGGCCGCCTCCATGGAGGCGTCCATGCGGGCGAGCAGGGTTTCGAAGTCGTCGGGTCTGAGAAGTGCTCGAGCGTCTAGGCGGGCTCGGGCGAGCTGCTCGCGGACCGCACGGCGACGTTGATTCGCCAGCAGGTTGGCGGCGATCCCAAAGAGCCAGGCGGCAGGGTCACCCTTCGCTGGATCGTAGGAGTCGGAATGCTCCAACGCAGCCAAGAAGGTGGCAGCCACCAGATCGGCCACCTCACCGGGGCTCGACAACCTCCGGGCAGCAAAACCGGTAACCCGGTCGACGTGATCTCGATAGAGAGCGGCAAAGGTCTCACGGTCCATACCAGTCATCCGTGCTTGACCACCCCCTCGCCGTCGCTCGAACCCATGTCATGTATTGGTCGCAGGCGACCAAGCGTTACACGGCCCATGGGGGCGGTACCTCTCAGGCGGATGCGAGCATCCGGCCTTCGGTGGCATCCTGTGGGCCGTGGTCGTGATCGGCGGGATTGCCTTGTCGGTAGTGGTTGCGGGTGTCTCCACTCTGGTCACAGAGGCGTGGCGCCGGCGCCAGCTGCGACCTTGTCGAACGCTGCTCGAGCGCTGGCAGCCCTACTGCCGGGGTTCGGTGGCTGATGAGGCGCAACGCTGGCTGGATGAGCAGCAGAGCTAGACCCCGAGGCCGGCTCCGTCCGCCGATCTCGGCTGTGACGGAGTAGGGACTAACTATCCCCTGCGGAGTCGGGCTGATGTGTGCCGTCCTTGCAGACGCGAGGCGGAACTCGGAATTCTCAGCCGGCCCGCACCACGAGGGCGTCGCCCTGGCCGCCGCCACCACAAAGAGCGGCCACCCCGATTCCGCCACCCCGGCGGCGCAGCTCGTGAAGGAGGGTGAGGGCTAGACGGTTGCCGGATGCTCCAATGGGGTGGCCGAGAGCCACCGCGCCGCCGTTCGGGTTGACGATGTCCGAGGAGAGGCCCAGGTCGTCGATCGAGGCCAGAGCGACGGCGGCAAAGGCCTCGTTGAACTCGAAGACGGCCACGTCTTTCACCGCCAGACCCGCTCGATCGAGAGCCTTCGATGCGGATCGTGATGGCTGGGTCATGAGGCAAGTGTCCGGGCCGGCCACCATCCCGTAGTTGACGACCCGGCCCAGGGGCTCGACCCCGTGACGGGCGGCTGCGGCCTCCGACATCACCACGACGGCTGACGCGCCGTCGGATATCTGAGAAGCGTTGCCCGCCGTGATGGACCCGTCCTTGGCGAAAGCCGGACGCAGGGAAGCCAGAGACTCACTGGTGGTTCCGGGACGGACCCCTTCGTCGGTCGACACGACGAGCGGGTCACCTTTTCGTTGCGGTATCTCCACGGGCACGATCTCGTCGGCGAAGAACCCGTCCTTGGTGGCACGGGCCGCCCTTTCGTGGGAAGCGGCTGCGAACTCGTCCTGCCGCCGGCGAGTCACGCCAGGGAATTGGGGCAGATAGTGCTCGCTGTCCAGGCCCATGGCCTCGTGGCTGCGGGCGTCCTCCAGGCCGTCATACATCATGGCGTCGTGGAGGGTGGCGTCTCCAAGCCGATACCCCTGCCGGGCGCCGAGCAGCAGGTGGGGGGCGGCCGTCATCGACTCCATCCCGCCGGCGACCACGACCTCGGCGTCTCCGGCCTGGATCATCAGGTCCGCCTGGTAGATGGAGTTGAGGCCGGAGAGACACACCTTGTTGACGATGGCCGCCGGGGTGGTCATGGGAACGCCGGCGCCGATGGCGGCTTGGCGAGCGGGCAACTGACCCGTGCCTGCCAGCAGGACCTGCCCCATGAGCACGTAGTCGACCTCGTCGGGACTGGTCGCTGGCGCGCTCCAACGCGGCCCGTATCGCCACCGCTCCGAGTTGGGCGGCAGACAGTGTGCTGAAGGCTCCAGAAAGCTTTCCTATGGGGGTGCGGGCGCCGGCGACGATCACCGAACCGGGCATTGATTCCTCCTCTGCTCGACGGGCTCCACTCTACGGCCGGCGGTACCCTGAGCAGATGGCGCTCACCGAAGTCGACCACGTGGCTATAGCCGTCCGGGATCTCGACGCGGCCGTGGCGTGGTACCAGGAGACCTTTGGCTCCACGGTGGCCCACAGGGAGTTCGTCGAGCGCGATGGCGTGGAGGAAGCCCTGCTGGCGGTGGCTGATTCCTACATCCAGCTGCTCACCCCGATCCGGGATAACTCGCCAGTCGCCAAATTTCTCGAGTCCAAGGGGGAGGGGATCCACCACGTCGGCTATCGGGTGGCCGATTGTGGTGCGGCGCTGCGCCAGGCGGTGGCGGCCGGAGCGCGGGCCATCGACGCCGAGCCGCGCCCCGGGTCGCGGGGCACGACAGTGGCTTTCCTGCACCCGAAGACCGCCTTCGGGACCTTGATCGAGCTGGTGCAAGAGTGAGCCCGGAAGTCGCCGTTCGCTCGCTGAAATCCAACGATCTCTGTTGGTGCGGCAGCGGGCGCAAGTACAAGCGGTGCCACAAGTCGACAGAGGGGTACGTCCGGCCCGGCCATGTCAGCCCGATGCGCGACGTTCCTGCCTCGATCCCGCCGACCGACTACTTCCGAAGCGGCGAGCCCGAGCAGTGGGACGAGCCCATGGTGAAGTCACCCGACGTGATCTCTCGTATGAGGGTGGCGGGCCGGATCGCCGCCGAAGTTCTGGCTGTCACAGGCGCGGCTGTCGCCCCCGGCGTCACCACCGAGGACCTCGACGTCATCGCCCACGACGCCTACATCGAACGTGGCGCCTTCCCTTCCACCCTGAACTACCACGGATATCCGAAGTCGATCTGCACTTCCGTCAACGAGGTCATCTGCCACGGGATACCTGACGATCGGCCGCTAGCCGAAGGCGACATCGTCAACGTCGACGTGACCGCCTACATAGACGGAGTCCACGGCGACTGCAGCGCGACCTTCTACGTGGGCCAGGTGGACCCGGAGTCGCGCTCGCTGGTCGAGGTGACCCGCCGGTGTCGGGATCTGGGCATCGAAGTCGTGCGGCCCGGCCGGCCTATCTCCGACATCGGGCAGGCCATTGAGTCCGAAGCCCGCGCCCACCGACTCGGCGTTGTGCGGATGTTCGTCGGCCACGGGATAGGGCAGCAGTTCCACATCTCGCCTTCCGTGCCCCACTACTACGTGCCGGAGGCGTCGACCGTCATGGCGCCAGGGATGACCTTCACCATCGAGCCCATGATCACCATCGGCACGTGGCGAGAGAAGATGTGGGACAACGGGTGGACCGCCGTCACGACCGACGGGAAGCGGTCCGCCCAGTTCGAGCACACCGTCCTGGTGACCGAGGACGGCGCCGAAGTTCTCACACCCGAGCCGTGACCTCCCCTGAGATGGGGATGCCGGCGGGGGGTGCGCCGGCTTCCACGTCGGGGCCGCCAGCCGTTGCGCCGGAGGCGGAATCAGCAGCATCGGTGGACCGTGGCCCGGCCGCTCCGGTAGTCGACGGTCGCAGCCGGCCGGCCCGCAGCCGATGGGCGCGGGTGGCCGACGCCATCGAGATGCCGGAGAACCCCGAAACCCAGATCTACGGCACCATCACCGCCGGCGCCCTGCTGGCCGCGGAGGCCGACCGCCACGAGACGTTCTGGCAGGTCGGTGGATCGGTGGCTCTGGCCCTGATCGTCGTGTGGTTCGCCCACGCCTACGCCACCGGGGTGGCGGCCCGGATGCACTCGGGCGAGGGCCGACCCCTGCACAACCTGTTCCGGGGGATGCTCCACGAACTGGCCCTCCTGCCGCGGGGCTTTCGTCCCGCTGTTCGTGCTACTGCTGGCCGGCGCCTGCGGGGCCAACCTGGTCACGGCCGAGACGGCCGCTCTGATCAGCGCCGCCGTGCTCCTGGTAGTGCTGGAGCTGCTGGTCGGCTTGCGCAGCGCGCTCCGGCCGGCCGAGATCGTCTTGCAGGTGGCGGTGTCAGCCTTGATCGGGTTGTCCGTCCTGGTCTTGCGGGTGATCGTGCACTGAGTGACCGCTGATTGAGAGCCGGTTACGCACTGAGCACACTCAGACGTCACGATATATATTCTTTGTGCTGAGTATTACACCATATATGATGTACTAGTCAGCACAAAGATGCGGGCCGTGTCGGCGGTGGCGGATCGAAGTGGTATGAGAGATCTCGTGTATCCGGGTGAGCCGGCCCGCCGCCGGCCCGCCGCCGGCCCGCCGGTCGGCAAGGATGATCGAGCGATGAGAGTTCACCTGGTCGACGGGACCTACGAGCTGTTCCGCCATTTCTTCGGCGCCCCGCCCCACGTCAACAAAGCCGGCCGCGAAGTCAGCGCCGTACGGGGCGTCCTTTCCTCTGTGCTCGGCCTGATGGAGGAGGGGGCGACCCATGTCGGGGTGGCCACTGACCACGTGATCGAATCCTTCCGCAACGACATGTGGCCGGGGTACAAGACCGGAGCGGGGGTGGATCCGGTCCTCCTGGGCCAGTTCGGATTGCTCGAAGAGGCCCTGGCCGCCATGGGGGTGGTCGTCTGGCCCATGGTCGAGCTCGAGGCGGATGACGCCCTCGCTTCTGCCGCCGCGGTGGCCGCGGCCGACCCGGTGATCGACCAGGTGGTCATATGCACGCCGGACAAGGACCTGGGCCAGTGCGTGACCGGCGGCCGGGTGGTACAGCTCGACCGGCGCAAGAAGGCCGTGATCGACGAGGACGGCGTTCGGGCCAAGTTCGGGGTCGGTCCGGCGTCGATTCCTGACTATCTGGCCCTGGTCGGCGACAGCGCGGACGGCTTCCCGGGCCTGTCCGGTTGGGGGGCGAAGAGCGCCGCCACCGTGCTGGCCCGCTACGAGCACCTGGAGGCCATTCCCGATGCAGCCGGCCAGTGGGACGTCGGCGTTCGCAACGCCGGCACTCTCGCCGCCACTTTGAAGGCACAGAAGCGATCTGGCCCTGTTGTTCCGTGACCTCGCCACTCTGCGATCCCAGCCGCCGGTGATCAAGGATGCCGAGGATCTGCGCTGGAGCCGCCCCGAACACGGCTTTCTCGATTTCTGCGACGAGGTGCTGGAGTCGCCTCAGCTCTCCGTGCGGGCCTATCGCCTGGCCAAGGAGCGGGCCGGCTGAAGCGCCCCTCAACCCCCCAACAACGCCGGCTGAGGGCGGAGCAACGCCTCCGCCAGCAGCTCCTGGTAGCGGAACCGGCTCATCTCTACCGCGCCGAGAGACTTCATGTGCGGCGTGGCCCACTGGACATCGAGCAGTAGTGCACCGGCGTTCCTGAGCACCTCCACCAGGGCGACGAGGGCCACCTTGGAGGCGTCGGTCTGGCGGTGGAACATGGACTCGCCGGCGAAGAACCCCCCGATGGCCACCCCGTAAAGGCCTCCGACCAGCCGGCCCCGGCCGTCCCAGGCCTCCACGCTGTGGACCCAGCCCAGCCGGTGCAGCCGGGAATACGCGGCCTTGACATCGCGGTCTATCCAGCCTCCTCGCCGGCGCCGGTCGGCGCAGGCATCGATGACCTCGGCGAAGGCGGTGTCGATGCGAATCTCGAAGTGGGCGCAGGATTTGCGCAATGACCGCGACACCCGCAGTCCACCCCGTTCGAGGGGGATCACTCCCCGGGGATCGGGCGACCACCACGCCATCAACCCGCGTCGGGCCGGCATGGGGAAGATGCCGGCCCGGTAGGCCGCCAGCAAGGTCCCGGGCTCCAGGTCGGCGCCCACCCCCACGACCTCCTGGTCGCCGGCCGCGGCGGCCTGCGCCTCCGCCCCCAGAGGAAACACCCAGCGGGTGGGCGGCGGCTCCACCGCGGTCACGACCGCCGCCGCCGTGCTCAGGTAGGGCCGAGCCGGCATGCTCACGCTCCAAGTCTGCCCCAACAGCCCTGAGATGGACCGGAGCGCACCGCGGTAACCCCGATCTGGCCCCCGCCCCGGACTGTCGGCCGGCCGGGCCAACTACCCTGTTAACCCGATGTCAGAGCATCCCATGACCGAACGCCTCGCAGAACTGGCCCAGCGCCGGGAGGCCGCCCTTCACGCCGGCTCGCCTCACGCGGTGGAGCGCCAGCACTCCAAGGGCAAGATGACCGCCCGGGAGCGCATCGACTACCTGCTGGACGAGGGCTCTTTCCAGGAGCTGGACATGCTCGCCCGGACCCGGGCGCCCGGCTTGCCCGAGGAGAAGCGCCCCTACACCGACGGGGTTATCACGGGCTTCGGAACCGTCGACGGCCGCAAGGTCTGCATCTTCTCCCAGGACTTCACCGTCAACGGCGGATCGCTCGGCGAGGTATTCGGGGAGAAGGTCCACAAGATCATGGATCTGGCCACTTCCCTGGGGGTGCCCATGATCGGTATCAACGACGGCGGCGGGGCCCGGGTCCAGGAAGGCGTCGTCGGCCTGCACTACTTCGGCGGCATCTTCAAGCGCAATGTCGACGCGTCCGGCGTGATCCCCCAGATCAGCGTGATCATGGGCTCATGCGCCGGCGGGGCCGTGTACAGCCCGGCTATGACGGATTTCATCTTCATGGTGCGCGACACCTCGCAGATGTTCATCACCGGTCCTGATGTGGTGAAGACCGTCACCGGTGAGGAGGTGACCCTGGAACAGTTGGGCGGCGCTCTCACCCACGCCACCAAGTCGGGGGTGGCCGCCTTCGTGACCGCCGACGAGAAGAGCTGCCTCGACGAGGTGCGCTACCTGCTGAGCTTCCTCCCGTCCAACAACATGGAGGAGCCGCCCCGGGTAGACACCGGCGACGACCCCGAACGGGCCACCCCTGAGTTGCAGCAGCTGATACCCCCGAGCCCCAACCAGCCCTACGACATGAAGAAGGTCATCGCCGCCGTGGTCGACGACGGCGACTTCATCGAGTACCACGCCCTGTGGGCCAT
Source organism: uncultured Acidimicrobiaceae bacterium (assembly GCA_963851245.1). Lineage (GTDB taxonomy): Bacteria > Actinomycetota > Acidimicrobiia > Acidimicrobiales > Palsa-688 > CAWKOH01. The sequence continues at coordinate 78,653 of CAWKOH010000007.1, forward strand.
GAACCTGGTGTGCGGCTTCGCCCGCATCGACGGCCACGTGGTGGGAATCGTCGGCAACCAGCCCCAGAACCTGGCCGGGGTGCTCGACATCGAAAGCTCGGAAAAAGGGGCTCGTTTCGTGCGCACCTGCGACTCCTTCAACATCCCACTGGTGACGTTCGTGGACGTCCCCGGCTTCATGCCGGGAACCGATCAGGAATACGGGGGCATCATCCGCCACGGAGCGAAACTGCTCTACGCCTACTGCGAATCCACTGTCCCCCGGATCCAGATCATCACCCGCAAGGCCTACGGCGGGGCCTATGTGGTCATGAACTCCAAGTCCATCGGCGCCGATCTGTCCTTCGCCTGGCCCTCGGCCGAGCTGGCCGTAATGGGCCCTCAAGGAGCAGTGGACATCGTGTACCGGCGGGAGCTGGCCACCTCGTCGGACGCCGCCGCTCGGCGAGCCCAGTTGGTCGACGAGTACACCGAGAAATTCGCCAACCCCTACCTGGCAGCCGAGCGCGGTTACGTGGACGACGTGATCGATCCGGCCGATACCCGCAAGGTGCTGGCTCGCAGCCTGGACCTGTTACGCACTAAGCGGGAGGAACTCCCGAAGCGCAAACACGGGAACGTCCCGCTGTGAGCGAGCCCGGCGCCGTCCAGTCGGGCCCGACACCGGCCGAGCTGGCCGCCATCGTCGCCGCTGTCGAGGTCGCCTGGCCCCGGCCCGTCATCCTCGACGTGGCGGCCGGGCCGGCGCGTCCAGGGCCGTGGCGCTTCTCGGGCCGGTGGTGGTCCAAGCCCAGCGCCGTGCAGCGCAACCGGCCCTGGGTCGACCGGACTTCCTGAATTTCCTCGAGCCGCGACGCCGCGACTACGCGAATAGCCCCGCTGCGGGGTTTGTACTGGTATGGAACCCGAAGATCTACTGGGCGCCGCCGACGCTGAACCCAAGGGCGGCGCGGAGGAGTTGCGGGCCATCCTGGCCCGGGCCCAGCGACGCCGCTGGCGGGTCGGCGTCGGTGGCCTGACTGCCGCCCTTCTTATCGGCGGCGGGGTCGGCTACGCCGTGTCCAACCATCACTCAGGTGGCCAATCGGTAACGACTGCGGCGGCGTCCGGTTCGAAAGCGAACCAGACCGCGCCGTCGGGGCAGACCCCCGGCTCGGCCGCCGCCGGCGGGTCGGGCTCATCCTCCTCGGGTTCGGCGTACGTCCCGGCGATGTTCCCCGAACGTCTGCAACCGCTCTTCACCCGCACGGCGGGGTCGGTGGACATCCGGGGCTTCCTCGTGACCTCGACCATCGAGCTCCCACAGGGGTACGCCACACCCTCCTGCGCGATCTACGGGCCCCGCTTCGAGGCCGAGGTTTCGACCCCGAAGATGGTCGGTACTGCGACGGCAGGTTTCCTGACGCCTGATCCCACCAAGGCCTTGACCGACGTCACTGGCACCATCCTCGGGGTGGCCGAGGGAGATCCGACGCTGGTCGTCACGGCATACTCCGGCAGCGGGGTGGCCGAAGTCAGAGTGACCGGCTTCTCCGGCGGCGCGACCGACACCATGGTCCCGGTAAGTGGATGGGTGGCCCTGGCGGGGCCGACCACAGCGTCGTCGGCGTCGATTGCCTCGCCTGTGAAAGTAGGGACGATCACGGCGCTGAACGCATCCGGTCAGGTGCTCTCGTCCCAGACGGTCAGCGTTCCCACCTCGGCCACGGGCGCTCCCCTTCCACTCTCCTCAGGCGCCGCCCAGGCCACCAACGGAGCGGCCGCGGTGTGCATGGGCGGCACCTCCGGGACGGGCACCTCCGGGACCGGTACCGGCACCTCGGGGACGGGTAAGAGCACGGGCACCCTCCCGGTGACATGCCCGCCGGCGACGGTTCTCCCCGTTGCCTCGCCCGGTGCGGCCGGCGGTGCCGGGGGCGGGGCCCAGCCCAACGTGGGTTACGGCGGGTCCTCGCTCACCTGCGCCGCGCACGACGGACCGGCCAACGCCGGGGCCGGCAACAAGGCGGCTGGGTAGCGGGGCCGGGGACTGCCACCATGGAGGCGGTGGAGGTCCACCCGCCCGTTCCCCCCGATGGCGTCGTCGATGCGCAACAGAGCACGAACGACTTCGTCGAGTGCTACCTGATGCACTATCGCCGGGTGGTCCGAGCCCTCCGGCTCGGCGGTGCCGACGCGGCGACGGCGGAGGACCTGGCTCAGGAGGCGTTTGCCCGGGCCTTGGCCCGGTGGCGCAGGGTGGGCAAGGGGCCGAACCCGCCCGGCTACGTGTACCGCACCGGGTTCAGATTGTTGCAGCGCTCTCTGCGCCGGTCCGCCCGTGAGCCCGCCCCGCCCGCCGAGGCGGTGGCGCCCGGGGCGGACAGTGCCGCCGCGGCCGTCGACTTCGAGGCCGCTCTGGCCGCCATGCCGCCGAGGCGGCGCGCCTGCGCGGTGATGTGCATGGTGATCGGCATGTCGGTGCACGAGGCCGGCGAGTCCCTGGGGATCGCGGACGGCACCGTCCGCAAGCACCTCGAGGAGGCCCGGCGCGACCTGAGAGGCTCTTGGGACGGCGGGCCGGATTGCCCGGCCGGCTGATCCGCCGGCACGCCAAATCGGTCGGATCCCATGCGTCGGATCAACCGCCCCCGGAGGATCAGCTGGGCTCGTGCGGACCCGTTCGCCCCGGCCTCTCCTGCTCATCGGCCAGATCGGCCAGGTCCGCCATGATCCGTCCCAGCTCGTAATCCTTCGGTGTGTAGACGCCGGCCACGCCTTCGGCCCGGAGCCGGCTTTCGTCCGCCGGCGGGATGATCCCGCCCACGACCACGGGGACGGCCACCCCGGCAGCCGCCAGCCGGCCCATCACGTCCCGAACCAGGTCCATGTGGCTGCCCGAGAGGATCGACAAGCCGATCAGGTCCACATCCTCGTCGCGAGCGACCGCCGCGATCTGCTCGGGCGTCTGCCGGATGCCCTGGTACACCACCTCGAAGCCGGTGTCGCGAGCCGCCACAGCGATCTGTTCGGCGCCATTGCTGTGGCCGTCCAGGCCTGGCTTGGCCACCAGCAGGCGGGGCGGACCACCCCGGGCGGCCGTGATGCGGGCCACCTGCCGGCGGGCGCCTTGCAGCTGGATCCTCGAGGAGGCGGCGGCAGCCCGGCCCACTCCGGTCGGCGCCCGGTATTCCCCCCAGACCTGGCGCAAGGCCTGGGCCCACTCGCCGGTCGTTCCGCCGGCGTGGGCCAGGCTTATGGTCGCCGGCATCAGGTTGACGTCACCGGACTCTGCCGCCCGGCGCAGTTCGTCGAGAGCCCTGCCGACCCGGCGCTCATCCCGCCGGCCCCGCCATCGTTCGACGTCGCTGATCATCTCCGCCTCGACCTGCGGATCGACCTGAAGGACCGACTCGTCGCCTCCGAGCGGCGACGATTCGCTGGTGGTGAACCGGTTGACACCGACGACGGGCAGGTCCCCGGATTCGATCCTGCGGGTGCGCTCGGACTGGCTGGCCACCAGACGCGACTTCATGGTGTCGATGGCCTCGAAGGCGCCGCCCCGGTCAAGGATCTCGTCGAGCTCGGCTCCCGCCGCGTCCACCAGCTCGGACGTGCGGGCCTCCACCACCAGGGACCCTTCGAACAGGTCGCCGTACTCGAGCAGGTCCGTCTCGTAGGCCAGGATCTGCTGGATCCGAAGGGACCATTGCTGGTCCCAGGGGTGCGGCAGGCCCAGTGCTTCGTTCCACGCCGGCAGCTGGAGGGCCCGGGCCCGGGCCTGGCGCGACAGGGTCACGCCGAGGGCCTCCAGCACGATGCGGGGCACATTGTTTTCCGGCTGCTGCTCGGTGAGGCCGAGAGAGTTGACCTGGACCCCGTAGCGGAAACGGCGCAGCTTCGGGTCCTCGACCTTCCATCGCTCAGCGCATATCCGGTCCCACATGGCGGTGAAGGCCCGCATCTTGCAGGTCTCCTCGACGAAGCGGATGCCGGCGTTGCAGAAGAAGGAGATCCGGCCCACTACCGCCGGCAGCTCGTCGTCGCCCAACTGCCCCGAGTCCCTTACGGCATCGACCACGCCGATGGCGGTGGCCAGCGCGTAGGCCAGCTCTTGTGCCGGCGTGGCCCCCGCCTCTTGGAGGTGGTAGCTGCACACGTTGATAGGGTTCCACTTGGGGACGTGGCGGACCGTCCAGGCGATGGTGTCGACGGTTAGGCGGCGGCTGGGGTCTGGGGGGAAGATGTAGGTGCCCCGCGACAGGTACTCCTTGACGATGTCGTTCTGGGTCGTCCCTTGCAGGCCGGCGCGGCCTGCGCCCGTGTCGTCGGCTCGGGCCACGTAGAGGGCCAGCAACCAGGCCGCAGTGGCGTTGATCGTCATGGAGGTGTTCATCCGGTCGAGCGGTATACCGTCCAGCAGCTCGGCCATGTGGCCGGCGTGGACGACGGGTACGCCCACCTTGCCGACCTCGCCCCGAGCCTCGGGGGCGTCGGGGTCATAACCAGTCTGAGTGGGCAGGTCGAAGGCGATGGACAGGCCGGTCTGCCCTTTGGCCAGATTGGCGCGATACAGCTGGTTGGACGCCCGTGCCGTCGAGTGGCCCGAATAGGTGCGCATCACCCAGGGCGGGTCGGGAGCCTCCAGGCGCGGGCGGTCGGGCATGAGGAGCCATTGTCCCACTTCGGGTCCGAACCGGCCTCGACAAGAGCCGGCGCCGGCCCGCTACCATGGCGGCCACACGGAGAAGGGGAACTTCACCCTGGGGCGAAAGAGACGGGTGCCCGGGCATCCGGAGCACCCGTCGAGCCCTGATTCCGTACCACCAGGCCTTTCGCTTGCACCCACTACGGTTAGCGCCTGATGAGCTCAGACGCGGGGCCCCTGGTGCTGGTGGGTGGTGCGGAGTGGACCGAGGGGTGCTCCTTCGATCAGGCGCTGTGGGAGGAAGCCGGCCGGCCTGAAGTGGTAGTGCTGCCCACGGCCGCCGCGTACGAGCACCCTCAGAAAGCGGTGGACACAGCCACGCACTGGTTCGCCGGCTTCGGAGCCAAGGTGCGCGGCTTGATGCTGCTCACCCGCCGCGACGCGTACGACGAAAGCATCCTTCGTGAGGTCTGCAAGGCCCGGTTCCTCTACCTGAGCGGGGGTTCACCGATGCACCTCCGGTCGGTCCTGAAGGACACGCCGGCCTGGCAGGGCCTGGAGCAGGCCTGGAAAGACGGGGCCGTGGTCGCCGGCTCCTCGGCCGGCGCCATGGTCCTCTGTGATCCCATGGTCGACCCCCGCGGAGGAGCCCTGACCCTGGGTCTCGGTCTGATCAACCGGGTGGCGGTTCTGCCTCACTACGACACCTGGTCGGAGGAGAAGGCTCACCGCACCGTCCAACTGGCCACCGGGCATCTGCGGATCGCCGCGATCGACGAGCGCACTGCGCTAATCCGCGACGGCCGGAGCTCGTGGCGGATAGCTGGAGCAGGGGATGTCACCGTCTACGTCGACGGAAAGCCGACCGGTCTGGACCGGCTGGCGGAACGCTAGCCAGGGTTCGACCGGCACCGATGATCCTGGTCGATGAGGCCCGGTGGTCATGGCAGGGCCGGCGGTGGGCCCACCTGGTGAGCGACGAGAGCTACGAGGAGCTGCACCTCTTTGCCTCCCGGCTGGGGGTGCCGCGGCGTTCCTTCCAGGGGGATCACTACGACGTGCCCGCGGACTACCGGCAGCGGGCCCTCGATCTCGGCGCGGTCGGAGTGACCAGTCGGGAGCTGCTTTCCCGGCTACGTGCCGCCGGGCTGCGGCTCGCGCCGACCGCCCGCCGGGCCGGATCGGGGCCTTAGGCCCGGAGGTCGTTCAGCTCGCGGATCATGTTGGCCCTCGCCGGCGCCTCCCAGAGCCGGCGTCCGCCCGGGGTGGCGAAGATGCGGTCGCGGTCCAGGAGCTCCTCGAGTACAGCGCGGCGCCCGAACCGCCAGGCCTGTTCGTCCATGGCGGCATACTCCTCCCGGACTGCCCGGCGGTAGGCGTCGTAAGCGGGCGGAGCCGAACCGAGAATGGCCAGGTCGGCGTCGCACAGCTGCGCCCCGTCGGTGTCGCCGGCATCGGCCCGGTGGGACGCCGTCAGGTGGACCAGACGGACCACCTGTTCCACGACGCCTGCCTCCACGCCTATCGCCCCGAGGCCGGAGTGAGCCAGTGCGGCGCTGTTCTCTTCGTTGTCGAGGTGGCCCGGCTGATAGACGGCGTCGTGGTACCAGGCTCCGAGCCGGGTCACCTGCGAGGCCGGGCCATGCCGGTCGAGATGGGCGAGAACGGCTCGCAGGTGGTCGAGGTTGTGATAGCGGCGATGCGGCTCGCCCCAGCGGGCCAGGAGGTCGTCGCCGAGCGCGGTCAGCTTCTCGTCCGGACGGCAGTAGCGGCGTCCACTGTTCAATGAGCGGGCGGTCTCCAGCCATCGCCTATCGAGTGCCGTGGCGGCGGATATCAGAGCGGTCAGTCGGCTTCGGTGATCGTCACCGATTGGATGGTGACGGTTTCCTTGGGATTCCCGGACTGCGTTCCGATGGCGTCGATCGCGGCGACCACGTCGAGCCCTTTGACCACTTTGCCGAAGAGCGAGTACTGAGGTGGCAGGCGGATGCCCGACGGCCCGCTTATGACGAAGAACTGGCTGCCATTCGTGTCCGGGCCGGCGTTGGCCATCGCCAGCGAACCCAGCTCGTAACGTCCGGCAGGTGGCAGCTCGTCGGCGAAGCGGTAGCCGGGACCACCGCGGCCGGTGGCGGTCGGGTCACCACCCTGCAGCACGAAGCCGGGGATGATGCGGTGAAACACCACATCATCGAAATAGTGATAGCGGGCCAGGAACACGAAGTTGTTCACCGTCATCGGCGCCGCGATCGGGTCGAGTGCGATGTTCAGGGTGCCTTTCGACGTCACCATCTCGGCCGAGTAGCGCTTGTCAGGGTCGATACAGATCGGCGGGGGGCCGTCGAACTCCTGCTTTTTGGCGCTCGAGCCGTCGACGGCGGGGCAGGGGGTGGGCATGGGGGGCCTCCTCGGGGGGACGGTGGCGGAGATGCAGTGAGTCCGGTCAGGAGCCGGCCTATGACTCCGTCACGGTCACCTTGACGATCTTGTGGTACACGTTGGGGGTTCCAGCCGAGGTGCCGTCGGAGTTGATCTTCTCCACGATGTTCATGCCCGAGGTCACCTGGCCGAAGACACTGTAACTCGGGCTCAGCTGGGACCCGCCGCCCGGCACCACAACGAAAAACTGGCTGCCGTTGGTGTTGGCCCCGGAGTTGGCCATGGCGAGGGCGCCGGTTCCGTACGCCGATGACGCCGACGGCAGCTCGTCCTTGAACTGGTAGCCGGGTCCACCGTCGCCCGTCGCGGTGGGGTCACCGCCCTGGTTCATGAAGCCCGGTATGACCCGGTAGAACACGGTCCCGTCGTAGTAGTGGTAACCGGCGAGGAAGACGAAGTTGTTCACTGTCACCGGCGCGTACTTCGGGAGCAGTTCGACTGTGAAGGTGCCGATATCCGTTTGCACGGACGCGGTGTAGGTCTTCGCTGCATCGATACAGAAGGGCGGCGCCGAGGAGAACTTCGTGTAGCGGGGTGAGGTGCCGTTCAGGTTCGGGAAGGGCACGTGGGCGGGCGCGGGGACGATCGACACCGCTTTCCCCGAGGCGGGGGTCGCGCCCGTACCGGCCGCGCCCGAGGCCGGCGTGGTGCACGTGGTGCTCACCGCCGGTGCTGCCCGGGCCACCAGCCCCGGTCCCACGGCCGCCGAGTCGGCAGTGGCCTGAAGGGTTGTGGAGGGCCCGGGAGTGGTAGTAGCGGGTGCCGTCGTCGTGGCACTGCTGGTCTTCTTGCTTTTCCCTCCACGCGTGCTCAGATAGGCCCCACCGATGGCGAGTATCAATACGACGACGATGATGGGAATGGTCCGCGTGTTGCGCCGGCGCTTCTGCTGAGCTTGCTTCAACTCGGCCATACGCGCCTGGCGATTGGCGTCCTGGCGAGCTCGTTTCTCGGATGGCACGGCCGAACAAGCTAGTGGCCCGGGATCGAGGGTTGGGGCCGCCTCCGGCCGCCGGAGCCGTCCCAGGAGTAATCCGCCCAGGCCCGGGCAGGCCCCACTGGTACCCTGAGAAGTCGTGGCCTTGGTTGTGATGAAGTTCGGCGGAACGTCCGTCGCGGACGCCGAGCGGATGCGCGCCGTCGCCGATTACGTCGCTCGTACCGTTCGGCGGGGTAACCAGGCCGTGGTGGCGGTGTCGGCCATGGGCAAGGAGACCGACGAGCTGCTGCACCTGGCCGGTCAGGTCTCAGCCACTCAGCCCGGCCGTGAGATGGACATGCTGATCACCGCTGGTGAGCGCAAAGCGATGGCGCTGCTGTGCATGGCCCTGCACGATCTCGGAATCCCGTCGGACAGTTTCACGGGCAGCCAGGCCGGCATCATCACCGATACCGAGCACACCAAGGCCAAGATCGTCGATGTTCGTGCCAACCGGCTGGGCGAGGCTCTGGCTCAAGGCAAGGTTCCAGTGGTCGGCGGCGCCCAGGGCGTGTCGACCGATCGGGACGTGACGTTTCTCGGGCGGGGCGGGACGGACACCACCGCCGTGGCCCTGGCCCAGGCGCTGGGCGCGGATGCCTGCGAGATATACACCGACGTTTCGGGCGTCTTCACCGCCGACCCGCGCGTCGTCCCCGAAGCCAGGCGACTCAGGCGGGTCAGCTTCGAGGAGATGTTGGAGATGTGCGCGTCCGGCTGCCCCAAGCCGGCCATGCGTTCGGTGGAGTTCGCCCGCAACCATCGGGTCCGGCTGCACGTGCGTTCGGCCTTCACCTGGGAACCGGGCACCTGGATCGAGGAGGAAGACCCCGAAGTGGAGCAGGCGATCGTCTCGGCCGTGACGTCGGACACGTCCGAGGCCAAAGTCACCGTTACCGGCGTTCCCGACCATCCCGGCATCGCCGCCCGGTTGTTCCGGGCCTTGGCCGATCGGTCCATCAACGTCGACATGATCCAGCAGAACATCTCCCTGGCGGGCACCACGGACATCTCGTTCACGGTCCCGCACGACGACCTGGGGACGGCCGAGGAGATCAGCCGGAACCTCCAGCCCGAGATCGCCGCTCACGAGGTCCTGGCCGATCCCGATGTGGCAACCGTCTCGATCGTGGGAGCAGGCATGAAGACCCACCCGGGTATTTCGGCGACCATGTTCGAGACCCTCGCCAAGGAGGGCATCAACATCGAGATGATCTCTACCTCGTCCATTCGGCTCACGTGCGTGGTGCGCGCCGAGCTCGTCGACAAGGCCGTGGTGGCCTTGCACCGAGCGTTCAAGCTGGAGGGGGAATGACAACCACTGTCGGGATCTATGGGGCCACCGGCCAGGTCGGGTCGGTGATGAGGAGCGTCCTGGAGTCCCGCCGTTTCCCGCACGGCCGCCTGCGCCTGTTCGCCAGCTCGCGCTCGGCGGGCCGGGTTCTGGATGGGGTCGCAGTGGAGGATGTGGCCATCGCCGATCATCGAGGCGTGGACGTGGCCCTTTTTTCCATGGGTGCCTCCGCTTCATGGGAATTCGCTCAAAAAGTGGCCGCCGCGGGTGCCATCGTCATCGACAACTCTTCGGCCTGGCGCATGGACCCCGAATGCCCTCTAGTCGTGCCGGAGGTCAACGCCGACGCCCTGGCCCACATGCCGAAGGGGATCGTGGCCAACCCCAACTGCACCACCATGGTCTGCATGCCTGTGCTCGGCCCTTTGCACGCCGAAGCGGGACTTCAGCGGGTGGTCGCTTCGACCTACCAGGCGGTGTCAGGCGCCGGCCTGGCCGGCACTGCCGAGCTGGACGAACAGGTCCGGGCCGTCGGGGACAAGGCGACTGCGCTCACCTTTGACGGAGCATCTCTGCAGTTCCCCCCCAGCAAGACCTTCGCAGCCCCCATCGCCTTCAACGTGCTTCCCCATGCCGGCAGCTTCGACGGGGACGAGACGAACGAAGAGATCAAGTTCCGCAACGAGAGCCGCAAGATCCTCGACATCGCCGACCTTGCCGTATCTGTGACCTGCGTGAGGATCCCTGTCTATACCGGCCACTCACTCGCCTTGAACCTGACCTTTCGCGATTGCATCGGGCCCGAGCGGGCCCTGGAGGTGCTGCACGGCGCGCCCGGGGTCGAGGTCGTCAACGTGCCGACGCCCCTGTTGTCGGCGGGCGGCGACACCTGCCTGGTGGGTCGGGTCCGGCCCGATCACAGCGATCCCAGCGGGCGCGGGCTGACCGTGTTCGTGGTCGGCGACAACCTGCGCAAAGGGGCTGCCCTTAACGCCGTCCAGATTGCCGAGGCGCTGCTCGACCGGGATTTGCTGCCCCGATAACCGGCATTTTCCCCAACGCCCTCCCAAGTGAGGGTCAAATGATTGCGCCCTGACCCCGGGCAAATCCCCCTAAAGCCCGCATATCCCCGCGAACTTCCCAAAGCTGCGGCAAGCGCGGTTGATATCGTGCCGCGGGGCATTGGGCAGTGAACCGGGCACGGTATTTGGTCGCCTTCGTGCACGGGGAGCCAGTGGCGAAACCGTCTGCTCTTGTTTGTCAGTTCGGGCAGGAACACAGGAAGGGACGCGATGAGCCAGAAGGGGCGTGCCGCCAGCGGGCGGCCGGACATGAGCGCACACCCAAGCGGGGGCCGTCGAGGCTGGGCCTCGACTCTCTGGCGCGTGGCGGCAGCTTCCTGCCTAGCCAGCATGGCGACGGTCACAGCCGGCTTGTTGGTCGCCGGTCCGGCCGGCGCCACCACCGGGACGGATTCGAGCGCAGTGACCTCCGCGGTCTACGACGCCGGCACCGCCGGGACCTGGACTGGAGCCGAGGTCACCGGCGACGCGGCCTTCGATACCGCCACTGTGGCGGGCAGCGGCACGACCGCCCCTACCGGCACCGTCACCTACCAGTTCTTCAATGGAGGCAACTGCGCCGGAACGGCCACGTCGTCCCAAACGGTCAACCTGAAAGCCGACGGGAGCGTCCCGGCGTCGACACCGACTTCGCCGCTCGGCGCGGGCGACTACAGCTACCTGGCCGGCTACTCGGGCGATGACACCTACGCCGCGTCCACCGGCTCGTGTGAGTCGTTCTCCGTCGCGGCCGCCTATGACTCCATCGACGTGGTCGTCCGGGACGCACAAACCCACAATCCCTGGAGCGGCTTCGAGGCGACCGGTGCGTCGGTCTACGAAACGGCTGCCATCAACTCGGTGCCGGGTTTCACCCCAACCGGGACCGTGACCTACAAGCTGATGTCCCTTCCTGATGCCAACACGTGCGAGGGCCCTGTCGTCAGCACCCAGACCGTTACCATCAACCCGGACGGTTCTGTTCCTGCGTCGTCGATCGCTGGTCCGCTTCAGGCCGGGACTTACGAGTACCAGACCTTCTACTCCGGCGACAGCAACCACCGCTCGTCGAGCACGAGCGAGTGCGCCGGGCAATTCACCGTCTTGCCGACGCCGCCAACTAACCCCCACACTTCGACCCAGACCGTCGTCTACGACGCCTCTACCAAGGCGGCCTGGTCGGGGCAGGAAGTGGCCGGGGCGTCGACCTACGACACCACCACGATCACCACCCGTTCGGGAACGACGCCGACAGGCACCGTCACCTACGAGCTGTACTCGGGATCCTGCACGTCGGGTACGCCGTACGGTCAGCCGCAGACCGTGAACTTGAATCCGGATGGGACGGTGCCGGACTCGGCGCCGAGCGGCCCGCTCTTGGCCGGACCTTACTGCTACCACGTGTCGTATTCGGGCGACGCCAACAACAAGCCGTCCAGCGATGGTTGTGGAGAAGCCTTCAGCGTCCTTCCCGCGGTGCCCGAGATAAGCGCGGCGAAGACCTCTGATCCCGCTTCTGGCAGCTACGTTCAGCCCGGCCAGCCCATCACCTACACCGTCACCGTTACCAACTCCGGCCTGGCGGCCGACAACTCGGTCACCGTGACCGACACCACCCCGGCCGGTACCACCTACGTCCCGAGCTCGGCCCAGTGCCCGACTGCTATCACCTGCACTGTCAGCACTGCGCCGGCGAGCGGAGGCGCCACCCAGATCACCTGGGTGCTGTCGATGCCGGCGGCGACAGTCGACCAGGGCGCCGTGGTACCCGCCACCGCCGCGGTCACCTTCCAGGTTGCAGTCAACTCCTCCCCCGGGGAGTGCACCGCTATCGACAACCAGGCCGACGTTGACGGGCAGGGCACCAACCAGGTCACGCTGTCTACGGTTTACCCCTCGCTCCATTTGAGCTTGACGGCCGTACCGCTGCCGATGACCTCGCAGGGAACCGGCGGACACGTCTCTCCTGGTGAGCTCATCACCTACACCATCCATTGGAGCAACACCGGTGATGCCGATGCCACCGCAGCCACGGTGACCGACACCGTCCTGACCGGCGCCACCTATGTCAACGGTTCCGCCAGCGGTGGTGGCACGCTCCATCCCGGGACCCTGACGTGGACGGGCGTCGACATGGCTGCCGGCACCACCGGCACTCTCACCTTCCAGGTCACGGTGGACCACGCCGATCAGGACGGATTTCATGTCCTGAACGAGGCCCAGGTTGCCAGCACGCCCGGCAGCCAGCCCACCGTCACCACGACGCCCGACTGCACGGGGGCCACTCCCGGCTGGTCGGCCGCTTCCAACCAGACGGTTCACGTGGTGGTGGTGAGCAGCACGACCACCTCGGTGCCACCGACCACGCCACCGACCAGCACGGATAACGGCACGCCGGTCGTCCCCACCCAGACGACGACGCCGACCACCGCTGCAACCACTGACCAGGCCACCACCTCGACCACCGATCCCGTCGGCCTGGCCTTCACCGGTGGCAACACCATCAGAGGCCTCGAAGCCGGTGCCGTGGTGCTCGCCGGCGGGGCGCTGCTGGTCCTGGCCAGCCGCCGCAGCCGCCGCAAGAGGTCCTGACCTCATCGGGCCGGCCGGCGTGACACAGTAGGTCACATGACCGCTGTGGACACCGCCGGCCGGCCCGGAGCGTACGCCCGGGCCTGGGCAGACGCGGCAGCGTCTGCTGGGGTAACCGTGCGCACGCTCGACTCGCTCGAAGACCTGAGCCGGGTCGACGCCCTCTTCGCCTCTATCTGGGGCTCCGCGGGCCAGCAGGTAGCCATGCCGGTCAACCTGCTGCGGGCCCTGACCCACTCGGGAAGCTACGTGGCCGGGGCCTGGCGGGGTGACCACCTGGTCGGTGCCACCGTGGCCTTCCTGGGGGAACGGGACGGAGTGGCCGAGCTGCATTCTCACGTGGCCGGCGTGAGCAGGGGGCTGCAGGGAAGCGGGATCGGCTTTGCCCTGAAGCTGCATCAGCGGGCCTGGGCGGCGGCCCGGGGGATCAGGCGGGTGGAGTGGACCTATGACCCGCTGGTCCGGCGCAACGGGTGGTTCAATCTGGTGAAGCTGGGCGCCCGGGCCGTGGCCTACTACCCCAACTTCTACGGGATCATGGAAGACGAGTTGAACGGCTCGGACGAGACCGACCGTGGCCTGATCTCCTGGGACATCCTTCGCGAGACCACGGTTGCGAGGGAGGATCATCGGCCGGTTCGCCTGTTGTCGGTCGGGGCGGACGGATCGCCGGTTGTCGAAACGGATGGGCCGGCTCCGCCTCATGGCTCGCTGCTTTGCCAGGTACCGGACGACATCGTGGCTATGCGGCGCCTCCAGCCGGGATTAGCGGCCCAGTGGAGGCTGGCGCTGCGCGGCACCATGGGGCGAGCCATGGAGGCCGGTTACGTGGCTACCGGCATGACCACGGACGGCGGTTACCTGCTGGAGTGGAGCGCTCCGTGAAGATCGAGACGGTGGAGTTGCGGAGGATTCAGTTACCGCTAGTGGTTCCCTTTCGGACCTCCTTCGGCACCGAGACGGCACGCGACATACTCCTGGTCCGAGTCAGAGGTACCGGTCCCGATGGCTGGGGTGAGTGCGTCGCCATGACCGAGCCGCTCTATTCGTCGGAGTACGTGGAGGGTGCCCACGCCGTCACCAGGGATCACCTCCTTCCCCGGCTCCGGTCCCTTGGCGCCAGCCCACAGGCGGAGGGAGGTGGGGCCGGCCCTGCGCGCCGTGAAGGGTCATCCCATGGCCAAGGCCGCGGTCGAGATGGCGGTGCTGGATGCCGAGCTCTCTAGCGGGGCCGGTCGCTGGCCGCCCACCTGGGCGCGGTCCACACTGTCCGTGCCCTCCGGGGTGTCGGTCGGAATCATGGCTTCGATACCTGAGCTGCTCGATGCGGTCGGGTGCTACCTGGAGCAGGGTTACGTGCGCATCAAGCTCAAGATCGAGCCGGGATGGGACTTCGAGCCGGTGCGCGCGGTACGTGAGCGCTTCGGAGACGAGATCGCTCTGCAGGTTGACGCCAACACCGCGTATTCACTCTCCGACGCGCGCCGCTCTGGCCCGGCTGGATCCGTTCGGGCTGCTGCTGATCGAACAGCCCCTGGCCGAGGACGACATTGCCGGCCACGCCGCCCTGGCCGGCCGGATCCGCACTCCGGTCTGCCTCGACGAATCCATCACCTCCGCTTCGGCCGCGGCCGATGCCATCCACCGGGGTGCCTGTTCCATCGTCAACATCAAAGCCGGCGCGGGTAGGGGGGTATCTCGAGGCCAAGCGGGTACACGACGTGTGCGCCGGTCTCGGTGTCCCTGTCTGGTGCGGCGGCATGCTCGAGACCGGCCTCGGTCGGGCCGCCAACCTGGCCCTGGCTGCTCTCCCCGAACTTCACCTTGCCCGGCGACACGTCCGCTTCAGACAGGTACTGGCACCAGGACCTGACTGCGCCGTTCGTGCTCGAGGACGGCTATATCAGGGTTCCTACCGGCCCGGGACTGGGCGTCCGGCCTGACCCCGGCCGTTTGGCGGAGGTGACGGTGTCGGTCGAGGAGATCCCCTGGAAGGATTAGGAGCGGGCTGCGGATCCGGTAGCGATGGCGTTGCCCTCCGGGCTTGTTACCAGCCCGGGTAACTGGCCTAGCCTCGCGTCATGGACATAAGTGGATCATCGGCAATAGTCACCGGAGGCGCTTCCGGCCTCGGTGAGGCGACGGTGCGCCTGCTCACCCAGCGGGGCGCTCGGGTTGTGGTGCTGGACATGAACGACGACAAGGGCGAGGTCCTGGCCAAGGAAGTTGGTGGGGTATTCGTGCACGCGGACGTCACTAACTCCGACGACGTCATCGCCGCCGTCGAAGCGGCCAAGGAGCTGGGCCCGCTCCGGTCACTCGTCAACTGCGCCGGCATCGGGGCCGCTAGCCGCACCATCGGCAAGGACGGCACTTACGAGTCGGCCTTCAACCTCGACTACTTCACCAAGGTGGTAGCGATCAATCTGATCGGAACCTTCAACTGCATCCGCCTGGCCGCTACCGCCATGAGCCTTACCGAGCCGATGGCTGACAACGAACGGGGTGCCATCGTGAACACGGCGTCGCTTGCCGCCTTCGACGGGCAGATCGGTCAGGCTGCCTACTCCGCTTCCAAGGGTGGTGTGGTCGGCATGACCCTGCCGATCGCCCGCGACCTGGCTGTTGTCGGGATCCGGGTGAACACGATTGCGCCCGGCCTCATCGACACGCCTATCTACGGAACCGGCGAGCGCTCGGAGGCGTTCAAGGCCGGCCTCAAGAAGGACGTCGTATTTCCTGACCGGCTGGGCACGGCCGACGAGTTCGCCAGCCTGACCCTCGAGCTGTTGACGAACAGCTACATGAACGGCGAGACCATCCGCATCGACGGCGCGGCGCGCCTCCAGCCCAAGTAGGGCAAATGGCGACGATCGAATACACCACCGAAGGCCACGTGGCCACCATCACCATCAACCGACCAGAAGCGCGCAACGCCGTGAACGGCGAAGTGGCCAGCGGTATAGAGGAGGCCATCGACCGGCTCGAGGCGTGACGACGCCCTCTGGATCGGGATCCTCACCGGGGTGCCACCCGTGTTCTCGGCCGGTGCCGACCTGAAGGAGATCAATGCCGGCCAGGCCGCGGATCTGAACACCAAGCGAGGAGGTTTCGGCGGCATCACCGCCCGCGACCGGACCAAGCCCATCATCGCCGCCGTGGACGGACCGGCCTTGGCCGGCGGGACCGAGATCGCGCTGGCCTGCGATCTGATCGTGGCGTCGACAACCGCCACCTTCGGCATCCCCGAGGTCAAGCGCTGCCTGGTCGCGGCCGGCGGGGGGCTGTTCCGGTTGCCGCGCAAGATCCCGTTCAACATCGCCATGGAGCTGGCGCTCACCGGTGACCCCATCGACGCCAGCCGGGCCTACCATTTCGGGTTGGTCAACCAGCTCGTCGAGTCCGGTCAAGCGCTCGACGCCGCCCGGGAGCTGGCCCGCCGTATCGAAGCCAACGCGCCCGTCGCGGTGCGGGAGTCGCGGCGGGTGATCCTGGCTTCCATGACCGAGGACGAGGCGACCGGGTGGCGCCTGTCGAACGAGGGGTTCGCCAAGGCCATGCGCAGCGCCGACAACAAGGAAGGGCTGATGGCGTTCATCGAGAAGCGGCCTCCGGTCTGGACCGGCAAATAGGCCGGCGGTGGAGGGTCCCGACGTGACCGAAGTCGACTTCCACTTCGATGTGATGTGCCCGTGGGCCTACCAGACCAGCAAATGGATCCGGGAGGTCACGTGGCAGCGGGACGTGACTGTCCGGTGGCGTTTCTTTTCCCTCGAGGAGATCAATCGGGAAGAAGGAAAGAAGCACCCATGGGAACGGCCGTGGTCGTACGGGTGGTCCATGCTTCGCGTCGCCGCGCTTATGCGGCGCGGGCCAGATGGCAACGAGACTGTCGACCGTTTCTACGCCGCCGCCGGCCGGAGCCTCCACGAGGACGGCGTCAAGGTTCACACTCCCGAGGGTGTGTCCGGAGTGCTGGCCGAGATCGGTCTCGATCCAGGCCTGCTGGAGGCGGCCATGGCGGACCAGACAACCCACGATGACGTGCGGGCTGATCACGATCGGCTCGTCGCCCTCGGCGGTTTCGGCGTCCCGACGCTGGTCCTCGACGGAGCCACCCCGTTGTTCGGCCCGGTTGTGACTCCGGCCCCGACCGGCCCCGCCGCCGGGCGGCTGTGGGACGCGGTGGCGGCCTGGTCGGAGTTCCCGAATCTCTACGAGTTGCGCCGGCCCAAGACTCAGGCCGACTGGGTCCACATCGCCGGCAGCTTCGCGCCGTATTTCAACGCCAGAGACTGGCGAACCATCGAAAGGCCGGTGAGCTGACATGAGCACGAACCCCCCGGGCATCGCGGCAGACAGCTCGGCGTCGGCCCTCAAGGGCCAGCTGGACGAGGTGTGGGCTTCGCTGGCCACGCTCGGGGCCGGTCTCAGCGATGCCGAATGGGACGCACCGACTTCGTGCCCCGGCTGGCCGGTGTCGGCCCAGTACGCCCACGTCATCGGCACGGAGTCGATGCTGTTGGGCCGGCCGGGTCCTGAAGTCGCTCCCGTCCGACCCGATCACGTGCGCAACGACATCGGCGGCTTCAACGAAGCGTGGGTCCTTGCGATGGCCGCCGAGTCCCGGCAGTCAGTACTGGCCCGTTTCGCGGAAGTCACCTCGGCACGGAGAGAGGCATTGGCCGCCATGGGCGAGGACGAGTTCGCGGCCGACTCGTGGACCCCGATCGGGCCGGCCGACTACCGGCGCTTCATGCAGATAAGGGTGTTCGACTGCTGGGTTCACGAGCAGGACGTCCGCGACGCGATCGACCGTCCCGGTCATGACGATGGTCCGGTGGCCGAGCAGTCCGTCGACGAGGTCATCCGGGCGATCGGGTACATCATCGGCAAGAAGGCCGGGGCGGCTCCCGGATCGTCGGTCCGCATAGCGCTCACCGGTCCGGTCGAGCGCCGTATCGACGTCGCAGTCGTGGACGGCCGGGCCCGGGCCGTGGGGGAGATCGACGGATCTCCTACCGCCACGCTGGCGCTCTCGTCGACGGCGTTCACCAGGCTCGCTTGCGGCCGAATCGACGCGCCCTCTGTGCGGGACGGAGCTTTCGGTGGAGTCACACTCGGCGGCGACACCAACTTCGCGGCGCGCATCGTCGACAGCCTGCCCTTCACTATCTGAGCAGGAGTTGGCGCAGCCTTTCGGGTACGGATGCATCGACTTGGGCCGGGCCCGTCAGATAGCTCTCGACGCCTCCGTAACGATCGCGTAGCTCGGCCAAGGCCGACTGCATGGCCCACCGGGGAGTGCGAAGGATCCCTGCCACCACCTCGGCCGGGACGGAGTAGTCGTTCTCCAGCCGGGCCTTGGTGGCGGCGATCCGTTCTGTTTTGCGATATAGCGACGTGAGCTCGTAGTCATCGAGGATCTCGTTCTCGTCGACCCCGAGCACGGAAAGCAAGAGAGCGGCGACCATGCCGGTCCGATCCTTGCCCGCGGCGCAGTGGAACACCGCGGGCAAGCGGGAGCTGTCGGCCAGACCGGACAGAATGCGACCGAAGCCGACCGCGGACCGCTCGAGCATGTGCTTGTAGATGACAGCAAGGAAGCTTTCGCCGTCGGCTTGCAATGCTTCGAGGGACGGGGGAGCGGAGTCCTCGCTGATGAGCGCCACCAGCTCCACCAGGTCAGCGCCGTCGGGAAGTCGGTTGGGCATCGTCTCCCGCTCGCGGTCCGAGCGGAGGTCATACACGGCGCGGACGCCGAGAGCGGCGAAGACTTCGAGGTCGGCGTCCTGGAGCGACAGCGTGTCAGACCGGAATACCATCCCCCAGCGGATGCGAGCCTCGCCCGCGCCCCGATAGCCGCCGAGGTCTCTGAAGTTGCAGGGACCGAGCAGCCCGAGGTTGCGCTCCCCGGCGATGACGCTGACGCCGCCGCCTGCAGGCCCTACTGATACGTAGTTCAATCCGGGGGGAACGTCGTCAATGACTACGGTCCCGGCTTCCGCCCTGACGGTCACGGCGTGGCGTAGGTCGCCGGCATCAGGCGCACTTATCCAGGCGATGTCCACCTGGTCACAGGCGCCTGTAACTGTCCACCGGATGACGGCGTGCCGGCGGTCGTTCCGCTCGAAAGTGACGCTGGTGACGGCTCCGCTCATTCACCGGATCTTAACGACACCGCGGAGAGCGACGGTCAGCCGGGCACCGGCGTTTACACGGGCATACCCTTGGCCCCGATGCCACACGCGCCGCTCCGTACCGCCGACTTCGTCCGCCACTGGGCGCGGGAGACGCCCGAGCAGCCGGCGCTCCGGTGGGGCGATCAACAGTTGACCTACGGGCAGCTCGACGAGCGGTCGAACCGGGTGGCGGGTGCTCTGGCCGCGGACGGAGTGGGCCCGGGTGACAGGGTGGCCTTTCTGGACAAGAACAGTCCCGAGCAGGTGGAGCTCTACTTCGGTGCGGCGAAACTGAACGCCGTCCCCTGCCCGGTCAACTTCCGCCTGGCCGGTCCCGAGATCGCGGTCATCGTCGCCGACAGTGGGGCGAAGGTGTTCGCAGTCGGGGCCGAGTTCCTTGCATCAGTCGAGAAGGTGGCCGGCGAGCTGCCCGGAACCAAGATCGTCGCAATCGGCGATGCCCACGGTCGCCGATCCTTTGCCGATTGGCGCGACGCCCACCCCGCCGATGACCCCCGGGTGGCTCAGGCACCCGATGACGTCGCCTACCAGCTCTATTCGTCGGGCACCACCGGGCAGCCCAAGGGCGTGCAGATCACCCAGGCCAACCTCGCGGCCGCCTTGTCTCTCTACCCGGGCCTGCTCGGTCTGGGCCCGGATGCAGTGGTCATGGTCGCCATGCCGCTGTACCACATCGGTGGCGGCGGGTGGGTGCTGGCCGGCCACGCGGTCGGAGCTACCAACGTTCTGGTCCGCGACGCGGTCCCCTCGGAGCTGGTGGACCTGATACCGGCCGAACGCATCACCCACGCCTTCTTGGTTCCGGCCGTGCTCCAGTTCATGCTGGCCGTGCCAGGTGTGGCCGACCGGGACTTCTCCAGCCTCCGGAACTTCCTCTACGGGGCGTCACCCATATCCGAGAAGGTCCTGGCCACATCGATCGAGACGTTCAAATGCGGCTTCGTTCAGGCCTACGGTTTGACGGAGTCGACAGGGACGGTGGCGTGCCTGCCGGAGGCGGACCACGACCCCCGGGGCCCGAACCGGCACCGGTTGCGTTCGGTCGGCCTGCCCACACCCGGGACCGAGATTCGGATCGTGGATCCCGTCTCGGGGCGGGACGCCAAGCAGGGCGAGGTGGGGGAGATCTGGATCAAAGGCCCGACGGTCATGAAGGGTTACTGGAACCTGCCCGAAGCCACCGCGGCCACCATCGACTCCGACGGATGGCTGAGATCCGGTGACGCCGGCTACCGCGACGCCGACTCCTACATCTACGTGCACGACCGGGTCAAGGACATGATCGTCTCCGGCGGTGAGAACGTCTACCCAGCGGAGGTCGAGAACGTGATCATGTCCCACCCCGAAGTGGCGGACGTGGCGGTCATCGGTGTCCCTTCCGACACCTGGGGCGAGACCCCCAAAGCGGTGGTGGTGCGGGCGCCTGGCAGCGGCCTGACCGAGGACGCCCTGCTCGCCTATTGCCGGGAACGTCTCGCCGGCTTCAAGTGCCCGAAGAGCGTGGACTGGACCCCGCAACTGCCCCGCAACCCGAGCGGCAAGGTCCTGAAGAAGGACCTGCGGGCGCCCTACTGGGAGGGTCGTACCCGGATGGTCGGGTAGTGGCTATTCCCTGAGCACCGGGGTGACCGTGGCCGGCGACCCGAGAATCACACCACCGGGAACCACCGGCGACACGCTGGCCCGGGATGAACTACCACCGGATCCCTCGATCAGTGAGGTTGAGGTTGAGGTTGAGGGTTGTACCGGACCGCCTGCGGTCTGAGCCTGAGTATCACTGGCCGGCTGGGCCGTCGCAGACGAGGCCGTGCTCCGGCCCGCGGTCCCGGTTGTCTGGCTCCCAGCGGTGGGGGTCGAGGGAGCGCCGGCGGTGGTGGTCGTCGATGGGCCCGTGGTGGTCGTTGATGGGCCCGTGGTGGTCGTTGAGGAGGCGGGGGCGGTCGTCGCCACCTGGCGGCTAGTAGACGTGGCCTGGCCGGTGGAGGCGCCGCTCAGCGCACCATGGGCGGTTGTCGTCGAGCCTCCCGGACAGGGCGGCTCCGTCGGGCCGGGATGCTGTGTCGTACCCGGGCCCGACCCCTGGCCCGGGGCCCCGGGAGGCGGCGAGCCGCTGCTCCCCGTGCTATCGGTGCACCGGTCGTGGCCGTCACTGCTCCCGTTGCCGTCCGGATTCACGATGTCGGCTTCGTTGGGGTTCCAGCTGGGATCGGGGCAGCACTGCTGGCCTCGGTCGTTTCCGTTGTTTCCAGGACAGCAGTGCTCGCTGTTGGCGTGCCCGTTGACGGCCGGACAGCAGTCTCGGTCATAGTCGTAGGCCATGGCGGCGTCATGCTGGTCTCCAGCATCAGCCGAGCAGGACCGGTCATGATCGGGCGGGCGGTTGGTCGTCGCTCGGGCCAGCTCGGGTACGAAGCGGGCGGCGTCGACGGTGCCGACCCCGGACGCCAGGTCGTAGCCGGGTTTCGCGGCGTGGCCCGGAACCGACACCACAGCCTTGCCGTTAGAGAACGAGACGCTGTTGTTGCCTGTGGTGACGTCCGAGATCCCTGGCGCGCGTTCGGCCGAGAGCTTGTACATAGCCGGGTTGATCAAACCGAGCGGGCGGTGGGCCACCTGATCGGCGAGGGCGACTATTCCGGCGAAGAGGGGAGTGGACTCGCTCGTCCCGCAGCTGAGGTACCAACCCTGCCCGACCCCGGGGAAGCTCTCGTAGACGTCGACCGCGCCGTTACAAGCTGCGCTCATGGACACGTCGGGGACTCCGCGAGCCCCGCCCACGACGCTTCTGACCCCCGACTGGTACGTGGGTCGCGGGAAGTCGACAGACAGACCGCCGCCGCTGGCGGCGGCATCGGGTCCGCTGTTGCCGAAGAACTCTTGATCCAGCTTGGTGTTGTTGCCGTCGTTCCACACACTGTCGGGGGCCGTCCGGGCCCCGGTCGTGCCGCTCAAGTGCAGCTGCGTTCCTCCCACCCCGGTGACGAGAGGGTCGCTGGCCGGCCAGGTAGTGACCGGCGTGCTGGATAGCTGGGTGCCGGCGCTGTTCAGCGGCTCGGTGGACCCATCGTCGCCGGAAGAGGCCAGTACGGTGACATCCCGGTAGAAGGCGTTGATGAACGAGCTACGGAGGGGGGTCACGGAACGGAGCCCCTGCGGCAGGGTCTGTTCGGTTGCGCTGAAGCTCTGGCTGATGATGCTCGCCAGGTGGTGGTTTATGACGTAGTTCTCGGCCTGCACTATCTGGGCGAACCCCGTCGTACCCTCGGTCTCGGCGACGGGGGTCTCGACCAGCAGGATGCTCGCGCCGGGAGCCATCACGTGGGCCCATTCCACGTCGACGGTGGTCTCACTGGCCCAGGCGATCATGGTCGAGTTGGTGGACTGAAAGGCGGGGACGGCGCCGGCAGGCTGGATGATCCGGAGCGACGGAGGCGCGGGCAGTCCGAAGGATTTGTCGAAGGTGGCCAGGTCGGCCGCGATGGTGGGCGAACCGAAAGCGTCGATGACGGCGATGGTCTGACCTCGTCCTGTGACACCCCGCCCGAGCAGGGGCCCTTCGTCGTACGCGGTCTGGATCTGCGCCGGCTCGTAACAAGCCACGCCGAACATGGCCTCGCACTGCGCGGTATCGATCGGCCCACTGCGCGAGCCCAGGAGGTCCTTGATCGCGGGCTGGATTGCCACCGTGGCCGGCACCGGTGCAGCCGCCGTACCTGCTGCTGACACTGGGTTTTCGGCCGCGACCGGGACGGCGGACAGGGCCGTGGCGAGCAGACCCAAGGCCGCCGCCAATACGCCCCTTCGCCCCCACGGCCTCATGAGCCGTACCTACCCCTCTCGCGTTTTAGTAAATCCACTGCGAACGTGAGATTAACGTCGCTTGCCCCTACATACGGGTTATTCCCGTTTTGACGTTACCGCTTTTCCTTCTGAGCTGCAATAAAGCGGTCGCTGAGCCCACGGTCCAGTTTGGCTTGGACGGGCGCCGACAAACCGGGCACCAGGCCTCCAAGTGCAGCACCGGCGCGCAGCACCATAGGGGCCACGGTGATCTCGGCCCGGTTGGCGGCGATGGCCTTCACCACTGCCGCGGCCACCTGCCTGGGGCTGACGGTGCCCACGCCGAAAGGGAGGGTGGCGCCAGAGTCGGCGAACATACCTGCCTCGCGAACGAACCCTGGGAAGATCACCGAGCACCCAATCCCGGTTTCCTGGAGATCACACCTCAACCCACCGGCGAAGCCGCGCAAGCCGAACTTGGTTGCCGAGTACATGGCGCCACCTCTGGATGCCACCTTGCCCGACAGGGATGACACGTAGACGAAGTGCCCCTTGCGCCGTTCGAGGAAGCCGGGCAGGAGGGCGCGCGTCATCACGATCGGATCGGCCAGGTTCACCTCGAGGATCCGATCGATCTGTTCCTCCTCCCAGTCGGGTAGCAGGCCAGTCCCGGGGAGGGCGGCGTTGGCCACCAGGATGTCCAGCTGGCCGGCCTGGTCCACTATGCGGTGCAGGTCGGCGCGCACCGACAGGTCGCCGGCGATGGCCCGGGCGCCGACCTCTTGAGCCACCTGGTCAAGGGGCTCGACCCGCCGGCCCGTGACTACGACCTCGCACCCGTGCGCCTTGAGCGCGTTGGCTATGGCCCGGCCCAGGCCCCCATAGGCACCGGTCACCAGAGCCCGGGAGCCCCTCAGTTCGGTCACGTCGGCCACCCTAATGCTGCGGCGGGTAAGCGGTTTCGGTGGGCCGGCGCAGGCCCGTGCGGGTCGAGCTTTAGTAGAGGTTTAGGGTTCGGGGGGGGGTGCCCGGGGTGGTCGCCTCGACTCTCGGTGCCAGATGCGGGTCTCGGAGTCATTTGGAGGCCGAACGGGCCCGCGTTGCCGCCCAGAGTGCGAAGTGGCACCGAGAACTTGGCCGCTGGGTGGCCGATCGACCCCCCTCCAGCCTGAGACGCGCCCCCAGCCCAGGACCGCCGGCCTCCAAGCAAAGATCGACCCCCGCCCCCGATTAGTTTGGTCTCGATGAGGGCGCGGTTTCTTCCCGGTGTGCTGGCGGTGATCGCACTGGGCGGAGCCGCCGGGACACTGGCCCGGGCTGCCGTGGCCAACGCCCTCCCGGCGCCCAGCCACGCCTTTCCCTGGGCCACTCTCACTGTGAACCTGATCGGATCGCTGGCGGTCGGCCTGGTCGTGGTGACCGCGCTCGAACGGGTGGCCCCGTCTCGCTACTTCCGGCCCCTCCTCGGCACCGGTCTCTGCGGGGGGCTGACCACCTTTTCGACCTTCGCCGTAGAAACCGATCTGCTCGTCAAGGCCGGCCGGGTAGGTGTCGCAGCCGTGTATGTGGTTGTGTCGGTGATCGGGGGCGTGGTCGCGGTGCGGATCGGAATGCTCCTCGCCCGGGCCGCGTGGAGCTCAGAGGCGTCCTAGTGGAAGAGGCCTGCTGATGGAGGAAGGGCGGTAGTGGAGCTCGACGGGCCAGCCAAGCGTCTCACCGTCTACATCGGTGAGCGGGACCACTTCGGGCATCACTCCCTCGCGACCGAGATCGTCAAGCGGGCTCACGCCGCCGGGCTGGCGGGAGTGTCGGTGTTCAGGGGGATCGAGGGCTACGGGAGGTCCAATCACATCCACACCACACGGATCCTCTCCCTGTCCGAGGACCTGCCGGTCTGCATCGTGATAATCGACTCCGACGACGCCATCTGGCGTTTCGCGGACGAGGTGGCGGGCCTGATTGAAGGCGGCGTCGTCACCGTAGAGGACGTCGAGGTGCTGCGCTACAGCCGGCATCCTCGAGACGAGAATTGACCTGGTGGGTGTGGTCCCTCGTCGGTGTGGCGGGGGCGGTCGGAGCGCCGCTGCGCTACGTCGTCGACGTCTTGGTCTCCGAACGGAGCGCCGGCGCCTTCCCGCTGGGAACGATGGTCGTGAACGTTTCCGGGGCATTTGTGCTCGGCCTCATCACCGGTCTGGCCATGTATCACGGCCTGCCCAAGTCCTCCAGGGAGATCGTCGGCTCGGGCCTGGTCGGCGCCTACACCACTTTCTCCACGTTCAGCCTGGAGACGATGCAGCTGCTCGAGGACGCCGAGCTCCAGCAGGCTCTGATCAATGTCGCCGTCAGCTTGGTGGCCGGCGGACTGGCTGCGGCCGCCGGCCTCGCGCTGGCCGGGCTCTGATCCCTTGGGGGTACGCTTGAAGTCATGACGATTGTCAACGGACGGGCCGTGTTTTCGACCTTCGAAGAGTCCACCGCGGAGGACTGGGCTCTGATCGCCCCCCAGCTGAACGTCACCCAGAGCTTAGTTCCGGAACGGGTGATCGATCTCCTCAGAGCCATGAAGAGCGACCACGGCGGGTTCCCCGTCGACCGGCTCGAGCACGTGCTTCAGACGGCCACCCGGGCCGAGCGCGACGGCCGGGACGAGGAGTACGTGCTGTGCGCGCTGATCCACGACATCGGGGACACCTTGTCGCCGTTCGACCACCCGGCCATCGGGGCGGCCATCCTCAAGCCGTTCGTATCTGAAGCCAACCACTGGATGGTCGCCCACCACGGGATCTTCCAGGGCTACTACTTCTGGCAGCACATAGGGCTGGATCCAAACACCCGGGACCAGTTCCGGGACTCCCCGTACTTCGATTACACCGAGGAGTTCTGCGCCAAGTATGACCAGACCGCGTTCGACGCCGGCTACAGAAGCGAACCGCTCGAGCACTTCGAGCCTCTGATCCGGGCCCGGCTGATCACGACCGTTGACGCGGCCTTAACGACCATGGTGCCGTGACGGGTGTCGGCTAGACCGGCTCCCGTTAACCGACCGAGGCCTCACCTCCGACCCGTTCGGTCGACGGCACCAGGAAGCGCCCGATGACCGGCAGCTCCCAGAACGACTCCGCCCGCGCTACTGCGATGGCCACGGCCAGCATGTTCTCCGGCGCGTCGTAGATCGCATAGCGCGGCTGCCAGTCCGGGTCGAACTTGGCGTTGAACTTCCAGAGAGACTCGATCTGCATGGAGTCGCCCATCCTCTTGAGGGCCCAGGCCTGCACCCGTTGAGTCAGGCCCTCGCCCGCTTCGCCCGCCAGTACCGCTCGCATGGTTGCGAAGTTCAGACCCAGACTCTCGCCTCCCCGCGCCCGCAGCTCCTTGATCGTCTCCACCACTGCGAAGTCGATCAGGCCGTTGGGGTGCTCGCCGTCGTCGCGCCGCATCAGGTCCAGCGAGTAACCGCCGATGCCGGGGGCCGGCACGTACTGGCAGAACGCCACCGGCGCACCGAGGGTTCCTTCCGGCTGGCCTGCATCCGCCGGCCCGTGGACCACCGTCAGAAGCAGGCCGGCGTCTTCCGGATCGAAGGCCCGTCCCAGCGTCATAGAGAATCCGCGCTCCACATCGCCCCGGCGGCTCTTGGTCATGACGTCCTTGAGCGCTTCTCGCATGGCCGGGTCGAGCGTGGCTGGATCGTGGAAGCTGACCCGATAGCCGTATTTGGCGATACGGTTCACGGCTTGGCGCAGCCCCTTGAACTTCCCGCCTTCGAGGGTGAACCGCTTCACCCTGACCACCGCCTCGTCGCCGACATACAAGTCGTGCATTCCGGTGGAGCGGTAGATCGGCAGCCACTCCTCGCCCACACCCAGGCCACCCAGAGCCCAGCCGTGACCGTCCACATGGCGCCGGAATGCCCGCCACGCCTCCTCCCGCTCGGCGACGGGTCCGATGGGATCGGGCGAGACCAGGCAAACCCCGCCGTAGACGGCGAAGGCCACGACCGTGTCACCCCAGAAGAAGAAGTCTTTGTCCGGACGCAGGGCGAAGTAGTCGAGCGTCCCGCGGCCGTGGCGGGCCAAGATGGCCCGGGCCCTCGTCAGGCCGACGTCTCCGCCGCAGGCGACGCCCTCGCTCGAGGTCGCGTTGATTGTGGGCAGCGGGCCGGCCGGCGAGCCCGGAAGACCTCCGGCCCGCACCGCCTCCCTGTGACGGCGGGCGACAACCGGCCGGAACAGCACCACGAGCAAGGCCAGTGCCAGGCCAACGGTCGCCGTCGTCATGGTGGGGGCGAAGAACTCGTCGATCCGGTGGGGCAGCGCCACGTTGGTGATGCCGACCATCCGTTCAGCTGAGGCCTGGAACGACTGAGCCCAGGACAGGCGGTGCTCGGGGCGGGTGTGGTTGATGGCCTGGCTCAGCTCGACGGCCAGCCCGCCCGCCAGGACCGTCAACACCGCGGCCGCCATGACGGTGCCGACACCCTTGCGGACCTGCTGCACGTCGGTCTTGGCCTGGAAGGAAGCCCGGTTTATCCAGAGGAACGCCGCGCCCGCCAGGGCGATGACCGTTTCCTCGACGTCCACCCCTTTGATGAGGTGGAGTACGGCCACGGTGAGCAGAAGGACCAGGCAGACCACCCAGGCTCTTCTTTGCCCCCTGCGAATGCCTCGGGCCAGAACGATGAGCGCGACCCCGCCGATCGCGGCCAGGGCCGCCGCTGCTTGCGGAACAACTAGCGGGAATATCTCCCGCAGGTCGTCGAGCCGGTCGCGAATGGGGTCGGACATGGCCGACACGAGCGAGAGGAACCCGACCCCGATGATCACGGCGGCTGCCAGTCGGCGGACTCTCCGGTCGTGGCGCTCGCGCGATTGGGGCCGGGGCCAAGCCTCGCCCTGAGGGAACGCCGCGACCACATCGGCCCGCAGATCGTTTGGGCCCGATAGGGGCTCTCGCTTGGCCAGCACCCGCTCGAGCAAGCTCGAGCCGGGCAGGTCCTGGCGGGCGTGTAATAGACGGACGTGCAGGTCGTTGCCGGCTTCGAGCTCGACCCAAGCCAGGATCCGGTGCCCCAGGAACACCGACGGCAGACCGATCCCGGGCACCCGATTCGGGTACTCAGTGACCACATCGGTCCCGGCGCCGGCATTGGCGTAGAAGCCGTCACCGAGATGAGCGAGCTCCGGGCGGCAGGTGTAACCCGTGATGAGTCCCGTATAGCCGGAGGTGACCAAGGTCCTGGCCTCGGCCCGGGGAGCCTCGTTCGGATCACGGCCCTGTTCGTCCAGAGCCAGGGCTGACAAGGCCCGGTTTGTGCGGCGCACCGCCACCAGGGCCAGGGCCACCAGGAACAGCAACTCGACGAACGTCGCCAGTACGAACAACCCCACTCTCGTGGTCAAGGCGCCATGTCGGGCCGAGCGGAGGACCGTCGTGGGTACCCGCAGCACCAGAGCGGCTACCACCGGAAGCAGCAGGAGCCAGGCGGAATGAACCAGCCGCCGGTAGACCAGGCGCGACGCGATGAAACGGGAGAGCGCCGCCGGCTCGTCGAGTTGCTCCATCCCGGTGAGCCAGCCGGTGCCGGCCCGGCCCTGCCGGGCTCTCACCGATGGGAGCAGCTCGTCGCGGATGTGCTGGGCGAAGGGGCTCTCGCGCGGGTTGCGCGGGTCTTCGAGCCGAGCCAGGGCGTCGAGGGCGTAGCCCGGCTCGACCCGGACCTTTCTCGTCCCCGACCCGGTGTGGACCTCGAGGTCGACGCCGAAGGCCAGCTCGGCCCCGAGGGCAAGGGAGACGGACTCGGCGCAAGGACCTGACCAGGCCAGCCGGGCGTCCCGGTCGCCGGGCAGGACGACAACCCTCCGGCCGGGACCGCGGGCGAAGGCGGCCACGGCTGAAACCAGCGCTGGGTGCGCCCTCAGCGCTTCGGCCGGATCGGCGCTCGAATCGAAGAGGTTGCCGGCGATCACGATGGCCCCGGGGCCAGTGGCCGCGGTGACGGCGCCGGCTAGCTCGCTGGTGGCGGCCTGCTGGCCGGCGTTGGGCTGCTGGTTCAGATGGAGATCAGCTAAGACCAGCACTCGGCCACCGACTGGAACGTCGACGTCGATCAGATCCGGGATGTCCATCAGGGCAGTCAACGCGGCAGGGAACGCTACTACGGTCGATCTCATGGATCGGGATCCCGAGGCCGCCGGCGGGCTGGGGTGGACCGACCCGGCGGTCCTCGAGCGGGCCCGACGGTTGGGCCCGCTACCGTACTCGGCTCTGGGCGGGGGACCGCCGGCCGCGACGGTCCGGTCGCTCTCGACGGAGTCGCCGAGGCTGGCCGCGTGGATGGCGGCCGCGATCGACGATTGGTGGGACGCCCTGGGCCGCCCTGATCCCTACAAGGTGGTGGAGGTGGGCGCCGGAGACGGCAGTCGCGCCAGCCAGGTCCTCGGGATGGGCCCCGAGTGCTTGAACGCCCTGCGGTACGTCCTCGTCGACCGGGGTTTTCGCGACGGCCAGGCGAGCCATCTCCCGATCGAGTCCCCGGCTTTCCTCTTTCCCGGTGGCTCGGAGGACCCCGACGACTTCGGGCCGGAGGGCGGCGGGCGCGTTCCCGCCGCCACCGGTATCGGCCCCCTCGTGACGTCCCTCGAGGAGTTGCCCGCCCTTCGGGGCGACGGCGTTGTGATAGCAATCGGTTGGCTCAGCCGATTGCCGTCGGACCGGGTCGAGTGGCGGGACGGCCGCTGGTGGGAGATACGGGTGGCGGCGGCCGGCACCGGGTTGGCCGAGATGGCGGTGCCGCTGGTGGACGGGGATCTGGGTGGTTCCCGTGGTGACGTGTGGCGCCGCGCCGTTCCCGCCGCCAGGTCCGAGGGGGCGCGTTACGCCGTCCTGGCGGCGGCCTCCGATTGGGTCTCTGATGCCCTGCGGGTGGCCGAGTCGGGGGTTCTGGCGATCGTCGACTCCTGGACCTCGATAACCGAACCGATCGGAGGGGATGGGCGGCCGGCCCTGGCTCTCGACCAGTTCATGCCCCTTCGCCGGCCTCTGGAACCATTGCCCCGCGAGCTGTTCGAAGGCTTGTCGGTGGCCTCTTGGCGCCTAGGTTGACGGGGCCATGGCAACCACGTTCCAGAACTGGCGGTGGCGGGACGGTCCCGTCGGTCCGGGGCGCGCCGTCGTGTTCGACCTGGACGGCGTGCTCTCCGACGCAGCCAGCCGGCAGCACTACCTCGAGGGACCGTGGCGGGACTGGGATGCCTTCTTCGACTCATGCGGAGACGACCCTCTCATCGAGGAGGTGGCCCGTCTGCTCGACCTCCTCGACTCCTCGCTCATAATCGTTCTGCTGACGGCCCGCCCGTCATGGGTTCAGCCGCAAACCCTGGCCTGGTTGCACCGGTACCGGCTGCGGTGGGATCTGCTTGTCATGCGGGACCGGGGCGACTATGGCGCCGCTCGGGAGTTCAAGCGGCGGTCGGTCCGGGAGCTGAAGGGCGCCGCTTTCGAGCTCATGGTCTCCTTCGAGGACGACCGGCGCAATGTGGCCATGTTCCACGAAGAGGGTGTCCCCACGGTCTATATACATTCCGGCTATTACGACTGATCCGGCTGTTGCCTTTAACGCTATTGTAAGCCCGACCTATATCCCTTTATATATATTGCGCACGACTTAACCAAATATGGTGGCGGTTAAGTAGTGAACACGAAGAGCCGCCCCCCACGCCCAACCACGTCGCCCGGGCCCTGCCGCCGGCGCCCTCCACCCGGCCCTATGCAAGTCTGTGCCTATGGATGACCTCGGGGGAATGCTGGCAGAGATCGTAGGTGAGGCGAACGTCTTACGCGGCGATCAGATCGCCGACGATTACTGCCACGACGAGGCGTTGGGCTTACCTCCTGTCAGCCCGGCCGCGGTCGTCCGGCCGGCCTGCACCGCCGAAGTGGCCGCTATCGTCGCCCTGGCCTGCTCAGGCGGCGTCGCCTTGACCGGGCGCGGGTCGGGGACCGGTCTGTCCGGTGCCTGCACGCCGGTGGCCGGCGGGGTGGTCGTTTCGTTCGAGCGGATGAACCGCATCATCGAGCTGGATGTGGAGAACCACGTGGCCGTCGTCCAACCCGGGGTCAGCCTGGAACAGCTGGATCGGGCCGCGGGGGAAGTAGACCTGGTTCTCGTCATCGTCGTGGAGAACCGCCGGGACGACCGGCTCGGAGAGGACGTCGAGGAGCTGGCCAGGCTTATCGGCGACCTCGGGGCGATCGACGTGTACGTGTTGCCCCCGCAGTCGGGGACCCAGTTGATCGAAGCGAGGGAGAGAGCCTTCTGGCTGGCGAAGGCGGCCGGGGCCGACGACATCATCGACGCGGTCGTGCCGCGGGCGTCCATTGCCGCCTACATGGAAGAGGTGGCCGAACTGGCTCGCGCCTCGGGTTCCTTGGTGGCCGGCTGTGGCCACGCCGGCGATGGGAACGTGCACCTCTCCGTGTTCCAGGCCGACCGGTCGGTCCGTCACGGGCTCGTACACGACATCCTGGCCGCGGCCGTCAAGCTCGGAGGAGCAATCTCTGGCGAGCACGGCATAGGAGTTGGCAAAAAGGTGCACGTCGAGATGCTCGAATCTCCTTACAAGGTGGCCCTGTGGCGCCGCATAAAGCGGGCCTTCGACCCGCATGGCATCCTCAACCCCGGCACCGTCTTCGATCCTGAACCGGAGGTCCAGCCATGAATGGCGCCCAGTCCCTTCTACGCACCCTGGTGGACTGTGGAGTCGACACCTGTTTCATGAATCCGGGCACGTCCGAGATGCACTTCGTCGCCGCCCTCGACGCGGTGCCGGAGATGACGAGCGTGCTGGCCCTCTTTGAGGGGGTGGCCACCGGCGCTTGCGACGGGTACGCCCGCATGGCGGGCCGGCCGGCCGCGGCTCTACTTCACCTCGGCCCCGGTCTCGGTAACGGGCTGGCCAACCTCCACAACGCCCGCAAAGGACACGTGCCGGTCGTCGTCATCGTCGGCGACCACGCCACCTACCACAAGCAGTACGACACCCCGCTCGAGTCCGACATCGAGACCGTCGCCCACAACGTGTCCACCTTCGTGCGCCGCTCGAACAAGACCGACGAGCTGGCCGTTGACGCCGCTGAAGCGGTGGCCGCCTCCATAGGACCGCCCGGGCAGGTGGCAACCCTCATCCTTCCGGCCGACGTCTCCTGGTCCGACGGGGGTGTGCCGGTCATGTCCCTACCGGGACGGCCGGCGCCACCAAAGCCTGACGCCTCCAAGGTGAAGGCCGCCGCCTCCGCCCTGCGCAGCGGCCAGCCAGTAGGGATCCTTATAGGTGGGCGAGCCTGCCTGGCCGAACCGCTGGCTGCCATTGGACAGGTGGCCTCGGCGACCGGCGCCAAACTGTTCTCTGAGACGTTCGTCACCCGGATGCCCCGGGGCGCCGGGGTGTTCGCTCCGGAACGGCTGGCCTACCTGGGGGAGATGGCTGCGGCCCAGCTGCAGGGGCTGTCTCACCTCATCTTGCTGGACGCCCGTCCCCCGATCTCCTTCTTTGCTTACCCGGGTCAGCCGAGCGAACTTGTTCCCGAGGGCTGCGTGGTGCACCCCCTCGCCGGCGCCGGGGATGACGTAGCGGCCGCCATCGAAGGGCTGGCATCGGAGATCGGCGGCGGGCCCACCGGTTCGAATGGCAACGGACGGGTCGGGGTAACGTCGGTGGTGCGGCCGGAGTTGCCCACTGGAGCGTTGACGGCGCCGGCGGTGGCGGCCGTGATCGGGGCGTTGCTGCCGGAAGGGGCGGTGGTGTCCGACGAGGCCAACACCAGCGGTCTGTTCGTGGCCGGCGCCACCGCTGCCGCCCCGCCCCACGATTGGCTGCAATTGACCGGCGGGGCCATCGGCATGGGCCTGCCACTGGCGGTTGGAGCAGCGGTGGCCTGTCCGGGCCGAAGGGTGCTCGCGCTGGAGGCGGACGGGTCCGCCATGTATACCAATCAGGCCTGGTGGACCATGGCGCGCCAGGGGCTCGATGTCACGACTGTGATCTTCTCGAACCGGTCGTACGCCATCCTGAACATCGAGCTGCACCGGGTCGGGGCGCAGGCCGAGGGGCCCAGGGCCAAGGCCATGCTCGACCTCTCCCACCCCGACCTGGACTTCGTGGCCATCGCTCGAGGCATGGGAGTGCCCGCCACCCGGGCCGTTACCGCCGAAGAGATGGCGGAGCAGCTCGGCCGGGCGCTCCGCACGCCCGG
Source organism: uncultured Acidimicrobiaceae bacterium (assembly GCA_963851245.1). GTDB lineage: Bacteria > Actinomycetota > Acidimicrobiia > Acidimicrobiales > Palsa-688 > CAWKOH01. The sequence continues at coordinate 111,885 of CAWKOH010000007.1, forward strand.
ACCGTCGGTGGTCGAAGCGGTGCTGGCCTCGAACCGGTGAAGGCCGAAACCTCAACGCTTCGCGGGCGTTTTCGCGGTTCTTGGCCTTTCTTAAGGTAAATCCGGCACCATGATGGTGTTATGAGTCGCAACACGTTTAAGACGACCTTCCTGTTGACCCTCCTGGCCGCCCTCTGTGTGGGCGTCGGCGCCATCTTCGGCAAGGGCGGGATCATCATCGGCTTGGTAGTCGCCGTGCTGCTGACCGGCGGCTCGTACTGGTTCTCGGACCGCATCGCCATCAAGGCTGCTCGCGCCGCTCCCGTATCCGAGGCTCAGATGCCCGATTACTACGCCGTGGTCCGGGATCTCTGCACCCGGGCCAACCTGCCGATGCCGCGGCTCTATGTAACGCCGGACCGCCAACCCAACGCCTTCGCCACCGGACGCAACCCTGAGCACGCCGCCGTCGCCGTCACCCAGGGGATCCTCGAGATCTGCACGTGGGACGAGTTGCGGGGTGTGCTGGCTCACGAGATGTCCCACGTGGGCAACCGCGACATTCTGATCGCGTCAGTGGCGGCGACGGTAGCGATGGCGATCACCCTGCTGGCTCAGTTCGCCGCCTGGGGCGGGGCGCTGTTCATGGGCGGACGGGACGACCGGGACGGCGGCAACATCCTGGAGATCCTGGCTTTGGTCATCCTGGCCCCCATGGCGGCGACGCTTCTGCAGCTGGCCCTTTCCCGCAGCCGGGAGTATGAAGCAGACCGCTCCGGCGCCCGTCTGATCGGGGACGGCGAACCGCTGGCCCGCGCCCTCGCCAAGCTGGAGCAGGCGTCTATTCAGATTCCGATGCCCCAGGCCCGCCGGGAGATGGCCCCCATGTACATCGTCAGCCCGCTTGCCGGCATGAACGTCTCGTACAAGAGCCTGTTCTCCGATCACCCCCCGACAGCTGACCGTATCGCCCGGCTGCGGTCGATGGAGTGGGCCAAGTAGGCCTGCTTGGAGCCGCCGGCGCTTGTTGGCGGGGTTGAATCAGTCCCTGAAGTTCTCGAACTGGAGCGGGATGCCGAAGTCCTGCTCCCGAAGGCCGGCGATCACCGTCTGCAGGTCGTCCCGCTTCTTCCCGCTCACCCGGATCGAGTCGCCCTGAGTGGTCGAACTGACCTTTTTCCCGTTGGATTCCTTGATCCAGCGATTGATGGCCCTGGAGTTATCGGACGAGATGCCGGCCTTCAGGGTGATGGTTTGGCGCATGGTTCCCTTGGCTGCTTCTTCCGCTTTGCCATAGTCGAGCGCCTTCAGCGACACCTTGCGCTTGACCAGCTTCTCCTCCACGACCTGCACCACGGCGCGCAGCCGGTCCTCGGTCGCGGAGTGGAGCCGGAGCTCCATGTCGCTCAGATCCACGGTGGATTCGGTCCCTTTGAAGTCGAACCGGGTCGCCAGCTCGCGCTGGGCCTGGTCGACGGCGTTGCGAACCTCCTGCATATCGACCTGGGACACGATGTCAAACGTAGGCATGGCGCCACGGTAGCGGCGCCGCCTACCTTGCCGTGTGCGTGGACCTCATTCCCAGCCTCCAGGGCGCCGTCTCGGGTGACGCGGGCCTTCCCGCTGTCACCGTCGACGGCCGGGCCCTCGATCTGGCCGGCCTGGCCTCGGCGGCGGCTGCAGTGGCGTCCAGAGTCGCCGGCATGCCGGCCGTGGCCGTCGATGCCACCGCCAGCCTGGAGACCGTGGTGGCCGTGTTGGGAGCGTTGATGGCAGGGGTTCCGGTGGTGCCGGTTCCTCCTGACGCCGGCCCCCTCGAGCGCGGCCACATCTTTCGCGACTGCGGGGCGCCGGCTGTGCTGGGCCAACCCGGGTCGGGCCGGGAGGACGAGCCTCCGCGTATAACCGTGGATGTGCGAGAGGGCGGTGTGGCGGGGCCCGGGAGTGCGGCGCTGGCAGGCGACCGGGTGGCCATGATCCTCTACACCAGCGGCACCACGGGCCTGCCGAAGGGCGTGATGCTCAGCGCCTCGGCCATCGCCAAAGACCTGGATCTGCTGGCCCAGGCCTGGGCGTGGACGGCGGGCGACGTGCTCGTGCACGGGCTCCCGCTCTTTCACGTGCACGGGCTGGTGCTGGGCGTCATCGGTGCCCTTCGGGTCGGGAGCCCGGTGGTCCACACCGGGCGCCCGGCGCCCGACGCCTATGCGGCGGCGGCCGAACAGCACCGGGGCAGCCTCTTCTTCGGTGTGCCGACGGTGTGGTCGAGGGTGGCTGCCGACGTTCAAGCGGCGGCCGCCCTCCGGCGGGCTCGGCTGCTGGTGTCCGGCAGTGCCGGTTTGCCGGTGCCGGTCTTCGAAGCTCTGGAGTCGATGGCCGGGCAGGGGCCCGTCGAGCGCTACGGCATGACCGAGACGCTCATCACAGTCAGCGGGGAGGCCACGGGCGAACGGAGAGCGGGCTGGGTGGGCCGGCCCCTGCCGGGTGTCCTGACCAGGCTGGTGGAGGAGGGCGGCGCTCCGGTGCCCGAAGACGGCGCGAGCGTGGGCGAGCTCGAGGTCCTGACGCCCACCGCCATGTCCGGCTACCTGAACCGGCCGCACGAGACGGCCGGCCTTTTCACGGCTGATGGCTGGATCCGCACCGGTGACGCCGCCTGTGTGGACCGCGACGGCTGGCACCGTATTGTCGGGCGTCAATCGACCGATCTCATCAAGAGCGGCGGCTTTCGGATCGGGGCCGGGGAGGTCGAGCAGGCCCTGCTGGCCCACCCCGCCGTCCGGGAGGCCGCCGTCATAGGTGTGCCCGACGACGACCTCGGTCAGGTCGTGGTGGCCTTCGTCGTGGCCTCGGACGTCACCGGCGACGAGCTGTGCCAGTTCGTGGCCCGGACCCTCTCGGTGCACAAACGACCGCGGCGGGTCGAGCTGGTGGATGACCTACCCCGCAACGCCATGGGCAAGGTGCAGAAGAAGCTGCTTATGACCGAACCGACCTGAGCGGGTATGGTTTCTGGTCCCTGGGTCGGTGCCCGAGTGGCCAAAGGGAGCAGACTGTAAATCTGCCGGCGTACGCCTACGGCGGTTCGAATCCGTCCCGGCCCACCAAATCTCTTACCAGCGAATACGCGCAAAACAGCAGCTACCGGCGGCGTCGGGGTGACTGCTCACCATCGCTCTGGGCACCATCTGGGCACCCAGAGTGTCAGTTCCTGTCCTTAGACCCCCACAAAGGGACCGCGCCGGCCTTCAGTCTGCCGGTGGTCCTAGCCGATCTGATCAGCTGGCGACGAAGTGCTCAACCGCTTCGGTGAACGCGGCGAACGCGGGCTCGTCGGCTTAGAGGATGTGGTGGACCGCGACGTGTCAGCTGAGCGGAGCGGCCCGGGGCCGGTCAGTCCGCTGCATTTTGAAGCTGGTCGGCGACAAGCCCCGGGGTCGGGCGGGTTGGTTCGCTGTCCGTGCGATCGTGCTGCGGTCTTGTGGTAGCTGTTCTTGCGTTCGTGTCCTGTCGTGGTGGGGTGGGAGGGCGCTCGGGGACGCCGGCGTGGGGCCGTCGGAATGACTCGGTGCGCCACCACTCGCGGTACGTGGGTAGGCCGAGGAGCTCGATGAGGGGTCGCGTCTGTGAGGCGTGGGCCTCGAGGGCTGCGACCTTGAGATCGAGCAGGTTGTCGGACAACCTCGTACTGAGGGCTAGGTCGCCGGCGGCGGTGCAGGGTGGGTCGGGCTGATCGGCCCACAACCCGATCTGGTCGTTTACCGGTGTCCACCTTCGGTGGAAGTCGGCGGTGACTGTGGCGTATAGCAGGTCGGCGTTGGGGCGGGTGGTGGCCCAGGCGTCGGTGGTCCAGTGGCTGATGGCCCGGTGGTCGGGGTGTCCGGTCATGCCGTCGGGCCCGAAGGTGACGATGACGTCGGGGTGGACGTTGGCGATGTGGCGGGCGATGGCGAGGGTGCCGTCGCCGAGGTGGCAGTGACCGTCTTGGTAGCCGAGCAGGTGCAGTTCGTCGACGTCGAGGACGGCGAGGCTGTTGCGGAGCTCGGTGCGGCGCAGGCCTGCGAGCCGGCCCGGTGGCCAGGTTCCGGGGTCGCTGGTGCCGTGCTCGCCGAGGGTGGCGGTGACGACGACGACGCGGTCGCCGCGGCGTCGGAAGGAGGCCATCAGGCCGGCGGAGGTGTAGGCCTCGTCGTCGGGGTGGGCCCACACGCCGAGTAGTGTGCGGCGGCTCATGAAACTGGTTCGGGTGTGAGGGCGGCGAGGGTTTCGATCTCGTCGGTCATGGCGGAGCTGAGTTCCAGCAGGTAGCGGGCGATTTCTGTGTCGTCCCACTGCTGGCTGGCGATGCGATCGACGACGTCGAAGAGGGGGATGCTGAGTCGGTCGCGGGTGGTCTGGTAGTGCTCGAGCGCATCGTCTAACGACGATTCGTCGCCGAGCCCGCCGGCGACGGCACGAGCCAACAGCTCGGCGTCGCGGAGGGCGTCGGTCAGCCCGTGGGCGCTGAGGGGGTCCTTGAAGTAGCCGGCGTCGCCGACGAGCACCCACCCCGGACCGTGGCCGCGGCGGATGTAGCCGGGCTGTCCGGGCCAGGTCCGGGTGCCAGCCGGGGGCGACGCCCGGCGGAGTCGTTCGGCGAGCTGGGGTGCCCCTTCGGCGATGATGTCGCTGAGGACCGCCACGCCGCCTTTGGCGATGCGTTTCGGGGAGGCGCTGGCGAACACACAGGCCTTGCCGTCGTTGGTGGGGATGACTCCCGAGCAGGCGTTCGGCCGGAAGTTCCACTCGTAGCCGTCGATGGCGAAATCGCTCCAGTATCCGTAGGTGGTGGCGGTGGCGTGCTGACCCACTCTGGAGTACGGCGCGTCAACATGCTTTGCGACTATTGAGCGGATGCCGTCGGCGCCGATCACCAGCGGGGCGGCGAGCTCAACGGACCGTCCGTCGGAGATGGTGGCGTGCACTCCTGCCACCCGATCGTGGCGTCGGGTCAGGTCGGTCACCGAGGTGGAGTGGTGCACCTCGACGCCAGCGTCGACGGCGGCCTGAACGAGCAGAGGGTCGAGGAGGGTGCGCCGTGGTGCGTACAGGGCGTCGACCCCGTGTGAAGGTTTGATGGTGATGACGGCGCTCTCGCCACCGTAGCGGAACGCCGTGCGGGTCACCGGCGGGGTGCCGGCAGCGATGATCTGGTCGAGCAGGCCCCAGCGTGACAGTTGGAGCACCCCGCCGCGCATCAGTGCATGGGTGGAGAGGGTGTCTGACCCTAGCGGGCTGCGGTCGAGGAGCAGAACTCGCAGAGAGTAGCGGGCGAGCAGCATGGCGGTGGCGGCGCCAGCGGCGCGGGCGCCAACCACGATGACGTCGTACCGGGTGCCGGGGCGGAGCGTGGATGCTTGGTCGGAGGTATTCATGTTGGGGCTCATTTCTGCGTCAGGAGCGGCGCGCTCTGGAAGGCGGTGAGGGGACGGCGGGTGCCGGAGATGTGCTCGGCGATGTAGTGGGCGTCGCGGCCGACGCCGTCGATGAAGTTCGAGTTGCGGTAGTGCTGGAAGCGCTGGCCGAGCACGTAGGCGCCGGGTACGGGCGTGGTCCCCCGGTACTGGCCAATCTCACCCCGACCGTCGAGGATGGGAAGGTTGAGCCACGGGTAGGTGCGCCGATGGCCGGTGGCCCAGACGATGGTGCTGATCCCGGCCGCGGAGAGATCGAGCGAGTCGGGGACGCTCACGGGAGTCACCGGAGGGATCGGCTCGGCGTCGAACACCTCGCCGGTCAAACCGCATCGTTCGATGGCGGCGTCAATACGCCCGAGCACACGGGCCATCTGGCCGTCGGCGGCGTCGATGACACCTCGCAGGTTGGCGGCCAGTTTGACTCGGGTTCCATCGACGGCGTTCAGGCGGCCGACGAGGCGGACGCCGTCGACCTGCAAGGTGGCGAGGTCGAGGGAGCGGTGATCTTCGCGGCCCACGAGTTGCAGCGACGGTTCGCCTCGAGCCGCGGCCACATCGCCGACGTCGTCGATGGTCTTGTCGAACGCCCCGATCATGTCCAGCCACCGGAAGATGTCCAGGCCCCGATATCGGCGTGGTATCCGGCTGTGGCTGCCGACCGCGACGGTCACGGGGCGGCCGCTGCGGTGCAGTTCGTCGGCGAGTTGCACGCCGGTGGCGGACGCCCCCACAACGAGCACACCGCCGTTGGCGACATCTTCGGGGCTGCGGTACTCCGCGGGGACGACCTGGTGGATACGCCTGGATAGGTGACGTGCGGCGGCGGGTATGGCCGGGTGGTCGCACCAGCCGGTAGCGATGACCACATTGGCGGAACGGAACTCGCCGTTGCTGGTGGTGACGACGAATCCCTTCTCGTCGCGGGTGACGTGCTGCACGGTCGTGTGCAGTTGGACCGGGGCAGCGAACGAGGCGGCGTAGCGGGCGAAGAACGAGGCGACCTCAGGTGCGGTCATGAACCCGTCGGGGTCGGGCCCGTCATAGGCCCAGCCGGGCAGGCGGGTCATCCAGTTGGGGGTGAGCAAGCGCAGGGAGTTCCATCGTTGACTGTTCCAGCGCTCGGCGATGCGTCCTCTTTCGACGATCAGGTGGTCACAGCCGAGCGCGGTGAGGCAGCGGCTGATGGCGAGACCGGCCTGGCCGCCGCCGAGGATGAGGGTGTCGGTGGTACGCATTTTCGGGTCCTATCGGGGGGGGCGGGCGGACGGTGCTGGCCGGGCTCTTGCTGCCGGCCAGCACCCATTCCGTCTGGATTGAGCGGGGTGATCAGGCGACGTCGATGTCGATCGCCACGGGCACGCCGTTGGTGACGACGTCGTAGACGGCAGAGCGGGCTTTGGACTGTTCGACGACCTCGCGCAGCTTGGCGGGGTCGTCTCCCTTAAGCTTGAAGCTGACCTTGATCTGCTGGTACCCGTTGCGGACTCCAGCCCCGAGGCCGAGGATGCCGAGCAGATCGATATCGCCCTCGACGGTGGACTCGACCTCGGTTAGGTTCACCTTGCGGGCCGCGGCGATGTTGGCAATACCGGACGTGAGGCACGCAGCTAAGGCGTGCAACACGTACTCCGCCGCGGTGGGGGCGTTGTCGGCGCCGACGAGCACGGCCGGATGATCGGCGTCGAAGACATGCTCGTGGGTGTGTTGCATCTCCTGCATCGCTCCGTGGAAGCCGTGAATGGTCGACTGGTTGTGGGTGCCGCTGATCCACTTGTTGGTGGCCCGGAACTGGAATTTGGCGATCTCGTTATTACCCTTGACGGCATCGAGGGTGGCGAACAGGGCGGCGGTGTCGACGCCGTTACGAGTCGGTGTGGCTGCGGTGGTGGACATGTTGGGTTCTCCTTGGTGTGGTCGTCTCGCCGGATCCGACGAGACAGGAGGACCGTACGGAGGGGGCCTTCCGCTTTCCTTCCCTGCCCGGCCGATCTCGGGGGAAGGTGGGAGGAAGGCGCCACGACGACCATGGCGACTCATGACCACCCCCTCTGCGACGTCGACCCCCTCGGCGACGACCGACACCGGGGTCGCTTCCGCGGCTGGCAGCGGCGCGCTGGCGATGTTGCCACTGCTGGCCTCCTACATTCCGTTCGCTCTTGTCATCGGCTCGAACGCCGCCGACCGCGGCGCAGCTCTGGCGGGATGGGCGGGAAGCTTTCTCATCTTCGGGGGCAGCGCCCACCTGGCCGCCATGCGGACCCTCGACCAGGCCGGCCCGCAGGCGGCCATTCTCACCGGAGTGCTGGTCAACGCTCGCCTCCTGGTCTACAGCACCTCCCTGGCGCGCCGATGGTCAGGCCAGCCCCGCTGGTTCCGCATCGTCGCCGCCGGTCTGATCATCGACCCCACCTGGGCCGCAGCCGAGCGGCACGCCGGGGAGTGCAGCGATCTCGGCCGGCAGCGGCGCTATTTCCTGGCCGCCGGCCTCACCCTGGGAGCCGGATGGTCAGGCGCGATGGCCGTGGGCGCCCTGATGGGGCCTCGCCTCGGGTGGCTCGATCTGCAGATCTTCATCCCGTTGTGTCTGCTCGGGCTCGTCGGCGCCGGGCTTCGGGCCGCCAGCGCACGAGCAGTCGTGGTCGTGGCGGCTGCAGTGGCGCTACTCACCGCGAGCTGGCCGGACGGCACCGGACTGCTGGCGGCGATCGTCGCCGGATGCGCGACCGGGCTAGCGGCCGACAAGAGGAACCACTCGTGACCTGGGTGGTGGTCCTCGCCGTCGGTGCCGGCAGCTTCGCGTTCCGCCTCGGCCCCCTACTCCTGCTCCAACGGCTATCGCTGACCCCGCGGGCCGACGGAGTGATTCGTCATGCCGGAATCGCCGCAATCACCGCTCTAATCGTCGTGTCAACCAAGAGCAGCGCCACCGGGACCGCTGTGATCCCTACGGTACTGGGGGTGGCCGCCGGGGTCGTTCTGGCCGTACGGGGGGCCTCCATGTTGCGCTTGGTGGTGTCTGGAGGAGGGGTCTACTTCAGCACGCACCTGGTCATCGGGCTGCTCGCGCGATGACCGCAATTCGAAGAGGAACAAAAGTCTGAGTCGGCGATCCGGTTGGTGGGTGGACCGCGGTCGTAGCCGCAGGCGCCAACGGAGTGGGATCCCCTCCGAGCGCGACTGGGATGAAGGCCTAAGAGACTGCTGCGGTACGGCAGCGGGCGGCGTCGAGGGGCTGCCCGGCGCCGTCGAACAGGGCAGCCGCCTGGGCGTGTAGACCCTCCGCGCTAGATGTGTCGCCATCAGCGTCGGCGAGGTGGGCGCGAGCCTCGAGCACGGCGGCCTGCCAGGAGGTCCCTTCCCAGAGCGGCGCTGACTTCTCGGCCACTTGCAGGTGGTGCCGGGCCCGGTCCAGGTCTCCGACATCGGCGCAGGCGATGACGGCGGGAACGGCCAGCATGATGTCGCAGAACGGGCAGAGATCCTCGGTGCCAAGCGTCGATTCGGCCCGATCGACGACCGCCCGGGCGGCGTCACGGTCGGGGGCGGCACGGATCATTGTCCCGAAGATCCGCTGCAGCAGGTGGAGGGACAGGGCAGACCAGCGGGCCAGCGGCAGGGCGCGCTGCAGCAGGCGGCTCACCTCCCCGGGGTCGCCTTTGGCTAGATGTACTTCGGCCAAACGTTGCAGGGCCGCGGCCTCGCCGGCTGCGGCGCCGATGACGTGGTGGAGGTCCACCGCCTCTTCTAGCTCGAGCTGTGCCGCCGGCAGATCACCGCTCAGGAGCGCAGCTTCACCGGCGAGGGTAACCGCGAACGCCGCCGCCCGCAGCACACCCGAGCGCCGGGCGGTGTCACGCAGGCCGTGGGCGAGCTCGATCACCTCGCCGTAAGGGGTCGGCCCGTAGAGCAGGAACTCGGCCGGGCAGAGATAGCCGTCGAAGATGACCAGCGCCAGCTCCGGATTCTGGGAGATGCGCTGCAGCTCGACGCGCATACGGTCGAACCACTCGCCCCGGGCGTGGGCGAGCAAGCCCTCCAAGGCTACGAGATCGATCACCTGCCAGCTCTTGTCGCCACCGAGGACCCTGCGGCGGGCCTCCTCGGCCAGCGCCCAAGCCGCGTCCGTGTCGCCGGTGAAATAAGCGACTTGGCCGCGGGCGAGCAGGATGTCGCCATCGGCCGATCCTCCGTTCGGCTCGACGTTTTCGAGGGCGGCAGCCGCGGTGTCCACATCGCCGGCGAACATCGCGGCGCGGGCCAGGCGGGCGCGGAGGAGCCGGCCCGCGTCGCCGTCAGCCAGCTCGATGGCGTGCCGGTAGGCGACGGTGGCCGATGGGTCGCCCAGCGCGAACAGCAGGTCGGCCCGCAATGCCAGGGTACGGGCGCGAAGAGGCCCCTCGACATGGGCTTGGACCCGCTCGACGAGTTCGAACGCGTCGCGGTAGGCGCCGATGGCGGCCTCGCGCTCGGCCGCTCGGACCAGGTGGGGGCCGGCGGCGGCGGGGTCGCCGGCCTCTACTAGGTGGTGGCCGACGCGGGCGGGGGAGGCGCCCAGAGCCTCCAGCCGGGAGGCGGCGTCGCGGTGGATGCGGCGCCGCCGATGGGGGGCGACATCGGCCGTGAGAGCTTCACGCACCAGACTGTGGCCGAACCGGTAGTGCGTGCCCGTATGAGCGATGACACGGGCGTCGAGGGCGGCGTCGAGGTGGGCGAAGGCGTCGTCGTCGGGCAGGTCGGCCAGCGAGACAAACTCGTCGGTGTCGAAGGTCGTGCCCAGCACGGCCACCCGCTGCAGGACGTCCCGAGTCTTCGGGCTCAGACCGGACAGCGCAACCGAATCGGCGGACTGCTCCCACGACGGGGACGTCCCGGCCCGACAGGCCAGCTCCACGACCGCGAATGGCGATCCCGCCGCCACTTCTACAATGCGGGCCACCGTGTCGGCGGCGGCGTTCCGCCCGTGGCGGCGGGCCAGCTGCTCTGCCTGCGGGGCGGTGAGCGGGCCGAGTTCATGGACGACGGCGCCAGCCCGGGTCGTCAGGCTGGCACGGAACTGTTCGAACGCGGCTCGTGACCGGCATCGGCCGGTAGCCGATCAGTAGCGCGATGCGCTCGGTCGTGGCGCAGCGGGCCAGATAATGCGTAAGGCGCAGGCTGGCCTCATCGGCCTCGTGGAGGTCGTCAAGCACGAGCATGGCGCCATGGTGGGCGGCGGCCAGCCGCAACAGCTCGGCGACGGCCACGAAGAGCCTCTGGTGTCCGCCCTCGCCGCTCCAGTGCAAGTCTGCACCGGCCAGGGCCCGCTCGATCTCGGCCCGGTAATTGTCATCGAGACCGTCGAGCAAGGCGGGATGGCGTCGGCCGAGATCGGCGACCGCTTCCAGGATCGGCGCGTACGCCCAGGCGCCCTCGATGGCAGCGGCCACGCCGTGGCCGGTCCGCCACCCCCGTGATTCGGCTGTGTCTCGGGCCCAGGCCAACACCGCCGACTTGCCTATGCCGGCGACACCGGCCAACAGCAGCGTGTGTCCGCCTTTGCTGTCAGCGACCGCCCCTAGCAGCGAGCTGATCAGGGCACGCTCGTCGTCCCGGCCTATTAGTTCATCCTCGATAGCGGGTGCGGGCTCGGCCGCCCCGGCGTCCAGGAGGGCGTCGCGTAACGCGACCGCCTCCTTGCTCGGCGCCACACCCAGCTCGCCGGCTAACGCCCGATCGAGCCGCTCGAACTGGCGTAGCGCCCCGTGCCGATCACCTCGCGCCGACAGGGCCCGCATAAGCTCCAGGTGGGCCTCTTCGTCGGTCCCGTCGAGCTGCACGAGGTCGTCCCAACGACCAAGTCGTCGCAGCAGATCGGTGCGTAGCTGGCTGAGACGCTGTCGAGGCCCGTTCGCCCACTCCTCGTAGGGATCCTCGGGTAACAGATCGCCTCTGCCGCGGTCGCACGCGGCTCGCAGCAGGTCCTCATCTCCGGTCCGCAGGGCCTCATCGGCGGCAGCCTCGAACAGGGCTACGTCTACTGCGACGGACTGGTCGGGAAACAGGGCGACCGACTCGCCGCGCAAAACAACGGCGTCGTCCCCCGCCGCTTTGCGGACGAAATAGGCGGCCTTGTGCAGCCGTGGCGCGGCCTCGTCCACGGCCAGGTCGGGCCACAGCGCGTCGATCACCTGCTCTCGATGCAGCCGTCGCCCCGGGGTCAGGGCCAGCAACTTGACCAGGGAGGCTGCCTGGCGGCGGTTCCAGGCCACAGCCGGGACGGCCTCACCGTCGCGGCGCACCTCGAATGTCCCCAGGAGCCTGATCTCGATTGTCACCGCTGATCCTCGCTCGCCCCGTAGACCCCCGACGTTAGCGCCTCCCGGCCATGTGCCGACGCCCCTCGGCCAGCCGCCTGGCGGCTCGGAGCGCGGGATCCGCATGTCAGGAGATAGTCGACCTCGTCGACCATGGCGGCGCTGAGGCAGCGCAGGTGGGCCTCGACCGAGCGAGTATCCCGCCGGTAGGAGGCAAGAATGTCGATCACCTCGGACAGTCGAAGCGACAGACGGTCGCGGGCCCGGTGGTATTCGCCCATAGCCGCCGCCTCGGTGAGCTCGCCGCCGAGGAAGGCGGCAGTGGCATCGGCGAGCAGCTGGGCGTCGCGCAACGCTCCACAGTGGCAGCCACGGCGCCGGCCGCAACCGCCGCCTGCACCAGGGTCGGATCGAGCACGCTGGACAGCGGCGCGGTACAGCGCATCGACGCCCGCAACCCGCTTGAGGGTCACCCCGGTGGTGGCCTCGCCACAGCGAAACGACGTATGGCGCACCGCTGGCGTACCGGCAGCAATTACCTGGTCGAGCAACCCCCACTGGTGCAACTGGATCACACCGGCTCGTAGCAAAGCGCGCGGGAATACGGTGTCGCTTCTCCCCACCGGCCGGGCGACGAGCGCGACCCGCAGGCCGGCACGAGCCAGCAGCGTGGCGGTCGCCGGTGCTGCGCAGCAGCCGCCGGTGCTGCGCAGCAGCCGCCGACCACCACCACCACGTCATAGTCCAGGTCAGCCTGCCGGCTAAGAGCGCAAAAGTCCATGGTCGTGTCTTGCCAAGGTCAGGCGCGACGCCGGGGGCGTAGGCGCCGGGCCGGGTGCTCTCTCTCGGGGGAAACCCCGATGGCCCCGGCGGCACAAGCGCTCAGACGACGCCGCATAAGTCGCCGATCGAGCCGCGGCTTCCCCTGCTGAAACGGGGCTTCGATGGCCACGACCCCGAGTCGAGCCAAATGGCGCTGGTCCTTGACCACGTTGACGACGTCGGAACTGCTGCGGCGCCGACGCCGTTACAAGCAGACAAACCGATCATGGATGTGAGGGGACTTCTGTTGCTCAGAGGCGCCCACGGCGCCCATTACGGAAGGAGGTCCGCTACAGGGGCGCCATGGACAACACGAACCGTAGAGGCCAGCCCTTCCCGCGGCCTTCCCCGCCAACGGTTCTGCCGCCACCGGATCAGCAGCAGTAGGGAAGGTTTCCGGAAGGTCGAGTTCGTAGCTTCGGATCAGAGCACACAGGTGCCACGAGAAGGAGTCCACCATGCACAACCGGCCCACCGCACCCAGGGACACTCGACAGGTCCCGGTCGAACGCCATGCCCACCAGCGGGCCGCCGCCAGATCGGTGAGGTCCGACCGGATTCGAGTGACGGTCCTCGAGCAAGCCGACTCCGACGCTCTGCTCGACATGGCAGGACGCTGCTCGGCGACGACCCTTTACCGTCGTTTCCACGGCGTCACTGACGGCGTCCGCTACGCCCAACAGTTGTTGGCCGATGCCGCCGATCACGATTCCTACGCCGCGTGGAACGGCGACCGCTGCGTCGGCATCGGCAACCTGCACGTCTGTGAGGACACAGCCGAGATCGGTGTGCTGGTGGAAGACGGCTGGCAGCGGCGAGGCGTGGGCAGCGCCCTGGTGGCAGCGCTCGTGCGCCGAGCCCGGCAACATCGAACGGACTTCCTACGAGCTGACCTGCTGGCCGAAAACCAGTTCGTCCTCCAAACACTGGCCAGAGTCGGACCGCTGCGAACACGGTCGGCTCCCGGCAGCTACACCGCGCTGATCGACATCCGGCCCGGATCCGCACCCGCCCAGACCCCATCAGTCACAACGCCCGGTGCGACCCTTCCCGTCCAAACGGTGCATGAGGCGGTCGCTGCCGCTGCCGCTACCACCCGATTCGCTTTCGACGATCTGCATGAACAACTCCAGCCTGACCGCCATGCTCGCCCAGGAGCGCCGCGCAGACCTACTACGACAAGCAGAGCGGTACCGCCAGGCACACGACGCGAAGGCCGGATCCCGCCCGCCCTCCAAAACCGTCAGGCGCGTATGGCTTGGCGCCTTCTGCGGCCGCACCGCCCGAGTACTCGCCGTTTCCGGCCGTATTCCACTCGGCGCCGGCACAACGTGGTTCCGTCACCGCCTGTGCCCGAAGGGGATCAGCCCAGCGACACCAAAGCCACCGAACCGACGAAACGGTCCACGCCGGCCGCCAATCCACTACCAGAACCAGCATGACAACCAGCAGCCGGTTGTCCGAGGCTGAGCCTTGCGCCCTTCGGGATCTACGCCACTGCACAACCAAAAGGAAACTCCATGACAACCACGCCCACAAAGGATGAACCCATGACCACCACAACCAACCCAACACCGCCACGACCTGGGCAACACCTGCCTCATCAACCGCGGCCATCACTCTCCCGACGAGCCACTACATGTCGACACGGCTGGCAGTGGGTTTGAACCTTCCCTGAAGCCAAGCTCACAAAGGACGTCAAGCTGACCGCCTCCGAGGTATGACACTTCATCTCGAAACGCCATCTGCTCGGTTGACGAGCCTAAGCACTCGGCAACTCGCAGCGCTGCAGATCGTCTGGCAGAGGGCCGGATTGCCGCCCACATCCGGCTACGAAGCCGCCTTTCTTGCGGCGGCCGTGGCCTCCGACCCGGCCCTCGTCGTCTGTCGATCTCGACGACACGCAGAGCGTGGCCAACGCTGTGGCCATCTCGAAGACAAGTTCAGCGTACTCGCCGGCGCCTCAGAAGAGTTCATCAGCCCGATGACGTGAGTGGTGGAGGACACCGCGATCGAGCGGTTCGCCGCCGCGGAAGTACCCGAAGAGAAGATCTCGTTCCAGAGAGACATCTACACCTTCAACTTCCCCGGGTACGCCGTCGGAGCTGCTTGCCGAGTTCAGGACGTACTACGGCCCGACGATGGAACGTGTTCGAAGCCGCCGCCGCCAATGGCCGCGAGACCCACCTGCAAGGGGAATTGGACGAACTCTTCAACGAGCAGAACGCCATCCCGGGCAACGCCGCCACCTCCATTCCCGGCACGTTCCTGCCCGTCACGGTTGCACGGTGACTCGCAGCGAACAGCGGTGACGAACACCCTGACCCACAGCACTACGCCAAGAGAGGACACCAAATGAGCTCGATGCAACTAACCGTGACGACCAAGTCAACGTCCGCCCCGGAAGACGTATATTCGGTACTGGCGGACGTACACAGCCACCGCCAGTGGGCCGGAGGATACCGATCCACCTCCACCATTCGGAGGACTATTCGTGCGTGACCGTCGCCTGGGAACCGGTGTGCCAGCTCAGCCCGCTTTGCGACGTGGTGTCTCGGCCGTGAGGAGTTGATGAACCCGCTGGTGGGAGATGCCGAGTATGGCGGCGACGTCACGCATGCTGATCCCCCGGCCGGTCAGGGTGACGGCGGCTTTGCGGGTCTGCTCGATGGCCTTGCGGTCGGCGACACGGGCTTGCTCTCGGGCTTGGCGGGCTTGCTCGACGGTCCGACCGGCGGCGGTAGCCCTTCAGGGTGTTGCAGGGTATGTTCTAGCAGTGATAGCGGCGACAAAGCCCCATGTAGGAGCCCTACGGAGCATTCTGTGGAGCTTCAATGGGCTCACTGTAAATCTGCCGGCGTACGCCTACGGCGGTTCAAATCCGTCCCGGCCCACCATCCATGGCGTTCCGAGCCCGGGCCGCGGCCTGGGCCTGGGCGGCGAGCGGCTCGATCTGTTCTACTGCGGCTGCGATGGCGCCAGCGTCGAGGCCGTCGACCAGGTGACCGCCGCCGGCTTCGGGCAGCATGGTCGCCGAGACGGGACCTGATGCAGCCGAGCGCCCACGGCAGCATGTCACCGTCGGCGGCTACGTCGAACTCGATACGTTGTTGACGATCTCTGCGCCCCGGTGGTTGTAGTGGTAGTGGGGGTCGTCGACAGGAACACGTCGAAGCGCAGGTATTCGTGGCCGTCCTCGGCGCCGCAGACGTGCAAGGACACGCCCTCATCGATGAAGCCCCCTCCGGGACTGCGCTCGAGCTCGGCCAGCTGGGCCGGGTCGTCTCGGTAGGTTCTCGCCAGACCTTCGGGGTCGAGCTCGCGGTACTCGATCCCGATGGCGACGTTGCCGGCCGGCGAAGTAGCGGGTGTTTTCCGCGACAGGTGGCTGCGGCGGGATGGCGTAGACCTTGCCGATCATGGTGCCTCCTCAGGGGACGTGGGTCAGGGAGACGCGGCGAAGCACGCTGCGTGCATTGTCGCCCAGCAGACCTGCCGGACGTCTCGTTCGAGGTCCAGCTCGGCGAGCTGGGTCGAGGGCATGGCGGTGGCCGACGGTCGGGAAGTTGGTGCCGAAGATGCACCTTGCGCCGGCCGGGCCGGCGGAGGAAGTCCACCAGCGGGCCGGCCAGTGCCGCGGCGGGTAGGACGCGGTGCCCAGGTACACGTTGGGGAACTTCAGGGCCATCGCGACCGCCTCATCGACCCACGGCCAGCCGGTGTGGGAGAGCACGAACGGCGCGTCGGGGAAGTAGATGGCCGGGCGGTCGATGCCCATGGGATGGCCGCAACGCTCGGCATCAGGCCGCCGGAGGTGCCGGCCTGCATCACCACCGGTACGGCCTGCGGTCGGCACAGGGCGTAGTACGGGTAGTAGTCGGCGTGGTCGAACGGGCGGTCGAAGCTGTGGGTGTGGAGGTAGGCGCCCGACCACCCACGGCTGGCGCAGCGCCTCCTCCGCCCGCTCGCACGCCGGCCATCCCCAGGTGGTTCGAGTTCCCCAGAGGGCCGCGAAACGGCCCGGGTAACGCTGGGCGAGCGACTCCGATCTCCTCCCACCGGGCCGTGATGCTGGAGACATCGAAGTCCGGGTCCCGTGGCGGTGCACGTCGCTCGTCACCAGCAGGACCGTGGCGATCCCGAGCTCGTCCATCCGGGCCACCATGTCGGCCCGCTCGGCGAAGGTGTCATTGGCCTCGTTGCGCACCTTGAGGGGAATCCGTTGACCGGCTATCGCCGCCGTCCCACACCGGCGCCGGTCGGGCCAGAAGGCATTGACAGAGGGCGTCGATGCTTCCCTGCCGGCACCACTCACGGCGTCCTTGCGCTCGTCGCGGAAGCGAATCAGCTTGGCCGCGGTACCGGCCTCGGTTAAGCCATCGAGGGCGCCGGGGGCTACTACCTCGACCTGGATTTTCACGCCCGAGCTGGGTCGTGCAGCCTTTCGGCGACGGCGTCGGCGATGGCGGGGTACTGCCCATCGGGATCGGCTCGCTCACCACCGCCAGGATCAGCTCGTCGCGGTTGGCCTGCCGTACCGCCCGGACGAAGTAGTCGTTGGTGATCCCGTCGACGCCGAGGGCCAGCTCGCCGAGGGCCTCCGGCCACACGTTGATGCCGCGCAGCTTGACCATGTTGTCGCCCCGGCCGGCGAACGGGCCCATCCGCCGCAGCCAGCTGCCGCACGCGCACTGCCCGGCGGGATACAGCGTACGGAGAGATCCATGATGTTGTAGCGGAACTGCGGGCTGCCGGTCTTGTACAGCTCGGTGATGCACAGCGCGCCGAGCTCGCCGTCCGGGCAGGGGCTCGCCGGTCTCGGGATCGACGACCTGGACGATGAAGGCGTCCTCGAAGATGTGCAGGCCGTCGTGGGCGGGGCACTCACCGGCTACCGACTGGACCTCGTGGAAGCCGTAGCTGGCGAAGTACTCGAGCCCGAAGGTCTCCTCCAGCAACTCCCGGTCGCCGATGTTGGGGATGGCGCGCAACCCGAGATCCGTTGCGGGGGTCGTAACCCATGTCGCGGGCCACGTCGGCCAGGCGCAGCAGGTAGTCGCCGGTCGTCATGATGGCGGCGGCCTGGTAGGCGATCGCCAGCTCGACCTGGCGGCTCGGTGGGGGTCACATTGCCGGTGCAGGTGGTCGAGCACGACGCAGTTGAGCCATCGGTGCAAGGCCTCGTCGTAAGCGAAGGCGCCGTTGTGCAAACCGTAGGCCCACGAGTTGAGCACCACGTCGCCGGGGCGCAACCCCTGCATGTAGAACTGCCGGGCCATCAGCAGTCCGCCCACCTCGCGGTCCCAGGCGGTGTAGAAGGTCGGGCGAGACTTGCCGGTCGTCCCGCCGGACATGAAGACCCGCATCGGCTCCCGGACGGCCTCGAACGGTTCGACGCCCTGGTAGTCGCCCCAGGGCGGATGCTCGTCGATGCTGATGCGGATGTCATCGACCGTGTAGAAGGGGGCGCGCCAAAGATCGTCGAGTGTGCGCAGGTCGGAGGGGTGAAAACCGGCCTCGTCGAAGCGGCGCCGGAAGAACGGGACCCGGTACGCCTGCCAGGCCCGCTCCCTCAGCCGGGTCAGCTGCCGGCGGGCGATCCGTTCCGGGTCTTCGTACCATCCCGTCTCGAAGTACTCCGGGGCGGGCTGGTACAGGCTGGTGAGCGCCTCGTAGTCCACTGCTTGCCATGGACGCCGAATCCCCTGGGACAACCCCACTCCTCCCCGGCGCCGTGCTTCCCCGGCGCCACACCGGCGGATCGTGCGCTACCGTAAACTAAGTCAATCGTTAGAGCAAGCGACCGGCGCCGGCTCGACACCTGGACCGCCCAGTCGGCACCTGGACCGGCCAGCCGGCACCCGGCGGAGGGGAGGGGTGCGCCATGAGAGACGGCTTCAAGGTCTTCGACGCAGACGCCCATGTCATCTACCCGGTGGACCTCTGGCCCCGCTTCTTGGACAAGCGCCATTCGAGTCGGGTGGGGACCAAACAGCCGGTCCCGGGCTTCGAGACCTACAACCCCGTGACTGTGGACGGCCGGTGGACGCAGCACGACACCATCCTGTACGGCCAGTTCCAGCGCTACATCGACTGGACCAAGGATGACATGATCGCCAAGTACGGCGAGGATCTGGTGACCGGCGGCTTCACCGGTGACCGCGTCGCCAGGGCCTTGGCGCACGACGGTATCGACCTGTCGGTGATCTACGGCCCCGAGTACGACCTGTGGTACGAAGGGATCGACCCCGAGATGCAGGCGGCCATGGTGCGCGCCTACAACCGGTGGGGGGCGGAAATGCGCGAGACCTCCGGTGGGAGGGTCCACACGGCCGGCCCGATTCCGCTTGGCGACGTGACCAGGGCGGTAGCCGAGATCGAGTACGCGTACGACGAGCTGGGGATCCGGGCTTTCTGGGCCCGCCCCGACGAGTTCAACCGGCGCACGCTGGGCGACCGGTACTACGACCCCATCTGGGAGCTGCTGCAGGACCTCGACGTTCCGTTCTGCACCCACGAGTTCATGGGGCTGCGGGGCAATTCGTTCGGGTCGCACCGTTTCCGTGGTTACAACGAATGGCACGTGGTCGTGCACCCCTTCGAGGCCATGGGGGCGATCGTGTCGATGATCTGCCACGGGGTGTACGAGCGTTTCCCGCGGTTGCGTGCGGCCTACCTGGAGGCCGGCTGCGGCTGGCTGCCCAGCTGGCTGCACCGCATCGACGAGCACCTCGAGATCGGCGGGGCGGAATTCCCCGAGTTGACCATGCCGGCCTCGGAGTACTTCAAGCGCAACTGCTGGATCACTACCGAATGTGACGATCCTTTCGTCGCTGACGTGATCCGGTGGATGGGAGACGGCCACATCCTCTTCGAGTCGGACTTCCCGCATCCCGATTCGAAGTTTCCATATACCAGTGAGAAGTTCGTCCGCCTCGACCCCGACCGGATCAGCGACGAGAGCAAGCGGAAGATCCTCTGGGACAACCCCGTCGACTTCTACCGCTTCCCCGACGGCTACCTGCCGTCCGAGTTCCACGAGGGGACCGCGCCTCCCAGCACTGAGACCTGAGCTGATGACCGAGGTCGAAGCGGCCATTACCGCCCAGGTGGTACGCAACGCGCTGGCGGTCGCCGTCGAGGAGGCCAGCGTGGTCGTGGTGCGTTCTTCGCACAGCATCAACATCCAGGAAGGTGCTGACGCGGCGGGAGCGCTCCTCGACGCGGCCGGCCAGCTGGTGGCCCAGTCCACCGCGACCAGCGTCATGCACAGCGCCAGCCTGCGGTGCGGGCTGCAATCGTTGCTGAAAGAGATCCCCGTGAACGAGATGGTTCCGGGTGACGTCTTTGCGTGCAACGATCCGTACCGGGGTGGCATCCACGCCAACGACATCATGGTGTTGCGGCCCATCTTCGCCGAAGGCTCGTTGCGCTGGTTTGCCGGGACACTGATCCATGTAGCCGACATGGGCGGTTCGGCAGTGGCGGGACTGGGAGCTTTGGCGTCCGATACCTACGCCGAGGGCGTATTGCTGCCCCCGGTGCGCCTCTACCGCGCCGGGGAGGCCAACCGCGACGTCCTCGGCATCATCGAGCGCAACAGCCGGACACCCAGCAAGGTCATGGGCGACGTGCATGGCCTGATCGCCGGGGTCAACGTGGTCGCCCGGCGGATGGACGAGCTGGTCGAGCGCTACGGCGCCGACGCCTTGAGCCGGCAGATCGATTCGTTCCTCGACTACGCGGCGCGGCGCTTCAGGGAGGAGATCAAACGGATCCCGGCCGGCACCTACCGCGGCAGCTTCACCATAGACACAGACGGGCTAAGCGCTGGCCGCACCTTCGACGTGGTGGTCGCAGTCGCTGTCGGTGACGGTCACGTGACCGTCGATTTTACGGGCACCGCTGAACAGTCCCGAGGCTCGATCAACTCTTCGTACTCGCAGACCCTCTCGGGGGTGGTCTACGCCATCCGCTGCTTCATCGACCCATCGATCCCGATGAACGAAGGTTGCTTCCGCTCGATCCACACGGTGTTGCCGGAAGGTTCACTGGTGAACCCCACCCCGCCGGCGGCCTGTGGAGGGCGGGTGGTCACAGTGACGGCGGCGCTCGAGGCGATTCTGGCCGCCCTGGCGCACGCCTGCCCCGACCACGCCGTCGCGCCCAGCGCTCTCATCCAGGTCTACTCGATGACCGGCCTGCGTGACGACGGCGAGCGTTGGCTCACCCTGGGCTACGAATTCGGCGGGATCGGCGGGCGACGCGGGTCGGACGGCCCCGACGCCACCGGCCCGTACTTCCTCGGCGGCAGGTCAGTAATCCCCCAGATCGAGCCGCTGGAGCACCAACTGCCGTTCGTGGTCGAGCGCTGCGCGCTCGATGCCCGACTCCGGCGGGGCGGGGCAATGGCGCGGCGGTCTCGGGGTAGAGATGGCGCTTCGGATGACCGGTCCGGCCCAGCTGACGGTGCGCGGGGACCGCATCGGACTCCCACCGCCGGGGACCGAGGGCGGGCAGCCGGGCCGGGCGGGGAGCTTCGCGGTGGCCCGGGTCGACGGCACCTACCAGCAGCTCGCTTCGAGGGAGCAGGATGTCGACCTGCACCCTGGCGACGTGTTCTGGCTGCGCACCTCGGGCGGGGGCGGCCTCGGGTCCCCCGCCCAACGCGACCGGGCCGCCGTGCGTCAGGACGTCCGGGAGGGAAAGGTGTCGCCGGAGGCGGCCCGAGCCGTCTATCAGCTGCTGGACTCCCTTGTCGGCGGGGGCTACTCGTGAGCGACCCCGCGGAGCGCGCGAGTGTCGCAATGAGCGGTGCGGTGGGGCCCGGCGCCGCCCGCTATTTCCTGGGCGTCGACGTGGGCGGCACGTTCACCGACGTGGTCCTGGGCGACTCGTCCGGAGGAGTCGCCGTCACCAAGGTGACCACCACCAGCGAGGATCCCCGCGAAGGGGTCGCCCGGGGAGTGGCGGACCTGCTCCAGACCGAGGGCGTCGACCCCGGCGCCGTCACCCGTCTGGTGCACGGCACCACCCTGGCCACCAACGTGATCCAGGAGCAGGCCGGAAGCGATATCGCCTTCGTCACCTCGGCCGGCTTCGGCGACCTGCTCCGCCTCGGCCGTGAGTTCCGCCAGGAAGACGAACGGTTCGATCTGTTCTTTCAGGTGCCGCCCTCTCCGGTCCCCCGTCACCGCACCTTCGAGATCCGGGCGCGGGTCGACGCTCGCGGGACGGTCCTTACTCCCCTCGACGACGGCGAGCTGGCCGAGCTGACCACAGCGCTGGCTGCCACCGGGGTTCGAGCAGTGGCCATCTGCCTGCTCCACTCCTACCAGGCGCCCGGGCACGAGCAGAAGGTCGGGGCGGCCTGCCGGGCCGCGCTCGGGCCCGACGTCTTCGTGGTCACCTCGTCGGAGGTGTGGCCCGAGTTGCGGGAGTACGAGCGAGCCATGACCACCGTCATGTGTGCCTACGTGGGTCCGGTGATGACCGTCTACCTGGCCGGCCTCGAAGGCCGGTTGGCCGACCTCGGAGTCCGGTGCCCGATCGAGATCATGGAATCGAGCGGCGGAGTCATGTCGGCCTCGCTCGCGGCCCGCCGCCCGATTTACACGGTCGAGTCCGGTGGGGCGGCCGGAGTCATCGCGGCCGGGTTCCTGGGCGGCCTCATCGGCGCGGGCCAGGTCCTGTCCCTCGACATCGGCGGTACGACCGCCAAGGCAGGCGTGGCCCGCCGGGGCCGCCCCGACATCACCCACGACTTCCACGTGGGCGGCTCCGGCGCCGGCGGCTCCCGTGCCCGCTCCACTTACCCGGTGAAGATCCCGGTGATCGACATGGCCGAGGTGGGCTCCGGCGGCGGGAGCATCGCGTCGGTCGACTCTGGCGGCGCCCTCCGTGTCGGTCCCCGCTCGGCGGGTTCCGTCCCCGGGCCGGCGTGCTACGGCCGTGGCGGCACCGAACCAACGGTCACCGACGCCAACCTTCTCCTCGGCTACCTGCGGCCCGGGCCTCTCTCCGGCGGCATCTCCCTCGACCCGGCGTCGAGCGAGAAGGCGATAGAGGTGGCGATCGCCGGACCTCTCGCGCTCGACGTGCTCACGGCCGCCCGGGCCATCCACGACATCGCCAACGCCACCATGGCCGCCGCCATCCGCATGGTCACGGTGCAGCGCGGCATCGACCCTCGCGAGTTCGTGATGGTCGCGTTTGGCGGGGCGGGCCCCATGCACGCAGCCGAGCTCGCCGGCACTTTTCTCGTGCCGACAGTGGTGGTGCCTCATTCGGCCGGGGTGGCGTCCGCCCTCGGGCTCATCGCTTCCGATCTGACCGTCGACCGGGTACGCACGCACCTGCTGCCCCTCGACCCCGCCAGCGCGCCCGCCGTGGCCGCCTGTTACTCAGAAGTCGAGGCCCTCGCCCGGGCCGAGCTGCCACCCGAAGATGGAAAAGAAGGGGCCGGGCGCGTCGACCGATCCGTTGACGTCCGGTACCGGGGGCAGGCGCACCAGCTGACCGTGCCGGCGCCGGAGGACCCCATCAATGAGTCGACCATCGACGCCATTGGCCGCGCCTTCACCGAGCACTACCGGGCCACTTACGGGATCGCCCTCGATGCTCCGACCGAGATGGTCAATTTCCGGGTGCGGGTGACGCGAACGGTGGAAAAGCTCTCGCTGCGGCCCCACGACGGGGCCCCCACGGGGCGGGGTGCGGTCCCCTCCGGCGAGCGTCGGGTCCTCTTCAGCGGCGGCCACGTCCCCCGATGCCCCGTATACCGCTGGGCCGATCTGGAACCGGGGATGCGCCTTCCCAGCCCTTGCATCGTCGAGGGAGCCGATACCACCGTGGTCGCGCCACCGGGCTGCCACGTCGAACTGGACCGCTGGCGCAACGTGGTCCTCCGCCAGGACGATGGCAGCTGACGTCCGGTTGCGAACCACCGTCGTCGGTGAGGCCACCCGCCTGCGACTAATGCAGGCGGCGGAGCGGCTGATCGCCGAACGGGGGATCGACGGAGTATCGGTACGCGACATCACAGCCGCTGCGGACACCAACTCCGCGTCTATCCACTACCACTTCCAGTCCAAGGAGGGTTTGGTGCACGCCCTCATGGAGGATCGAGCCGCCCGCATCCGGGAACGTCGCCAGGCGCACCTCCGGAGGCTGGATGATCACCAGCCAACCGTGCGGGAGGTCGCCGAGGCCATGGTCAACCCGACTTTCGAACTTGTGTCGGGCCAGGAAGGGGAGACCGACACCGCATACGTCGGCTTTCTGGCCGCACTTCTCGACGAGCCGTCGATGGTGCCCGCTCTGGAGTGCTATTTCTCTGACCAGTACGACGCCTACTTCGAGGTTCTCCAGCGGGCCCGTCCTGACCTGACCAAGACCTCGGCCGTGAACCGCGTGTGCTTCGCCCTCCACCTGGTCCTCAACTCGGTGTCCGAGCCGGCTCGCGGCCTGCGCACATGGATCGAGCGCCACCACCACCCAGCGGTAGACCACATCCGGGAGGACCTGATCGATTTCATCGCGGGCGCCCTGGGCGCCCCCTGATGCCCACTTCAGTGGTGAGGCTTCTGTCGGATGGGACACGGCGGATGGAGGATGGCGGATGGCGGTCGGAGCCGGACGCCAACACGCTGGCCGCTGCCGCTCGGGCGGCGGTTGATCCGGCGGACTGAGCGGCATGGCGGATCCACGCATCGGCCTCAACAGCCTCTCTACCGCAAGCTGGACCCTCTCACAGGACCTGGCGCTCTACGACCGCCTCGGGGTGAGCAGGGCCGGACTCTTCGTCGACAAGCTGGAGGCGGAGGGCGCCGACAAAGCGGTGGGACTGGTGCACGCCGCCGGCCTGCACGTCGACCACGTGTTCTCCCGGGGGATCGCCCTGGCGGACTCGGCGGCGTGGCCGCGTGAGCGACGACGCCTCCTCGAGGCCGTCGACCTGGCCTCGGCGCTGGGAGCCCCGATCCTGACCGTCACAACCGGGCCGGCCGGGCCACTGGAGTGGGAGGAAGCCGCCGGCGCCTGTGAAGAAGCGCTCGGCCCCGTCGTGGAGGCGGCCTCCAGGCGCAGTCTGCGAGTGGCGCTGGAGCAGACGCTGCCGATCCGCCCCGAAGTCGGCTTTGTACACAGCTTTGCTGAGACCGTCGTGCTGGCCCGGCGGCTCGGAGCGGTGGCGGTGCTGGAGGCCAACTACGCCTTCGCCGAACGCGGTCTGAGCGACAGCCTGTCAGAAGCCGGTCCCTTGCTGGGGCTGGTACAGCTCAGTGACCTCGTGCCACCGAGCACCGTCGTGCCCGACCGCGCTGTTCCAGGCGACGGGGTCATCCCCCTTGAACGCATAATCCGCCGGGTATCTGCGAACGGTTACCACGGTCCGTTCGAGCTGGAGCTGCTCGGGCCGCGCATCGAAGCGGAAGGCTACGAAGCAGCTTGCCGGCGAGCGGTGGCCCATTTGAGCTGGATGCTGGCCGCGGCCGGGCCCGCGCCGAGCGGTGACCAGCTCTAGGAAGGCACCACGACCTGGCCGGGGAGGCGGTCGGTCAGCTGCCCTTTGAGGACGATGGGTTGCCCGTTCACGATCGTGGCGTTCACCCCCTGGCCCCAGGCCCGGAACCTTCCCGCGCCTCCCGGCAGATCGCGTATGAACTCCTTTTTCCACGGGCCTATAGCTTCCGGGTCGAAGACCATCATGTCGGCCCAGCTGCCAGGGCGCAGGATGCCGCGGTCTGCTATCCCCGCCAGGGCGGCGGGAACCCGGCTGATCTGACGGATCCCTTCCTCCAGCGTCCAGACCTTGCGGTCAAGGACCCACGTTCGCAGGTAGTACGAGCTCCAATCGGCGCCGTCGTCGCGGGCCAGGTGGGCACCGCCGTCGGACACGCCAACGACCATGCGAGGATCGAGCTGCGCGCGGCGCACCGCCTCGGACCACTCAGGGCTCTCGGTGCGCCAGCGGAACTCCGTCTCGAAGTTCTCCTCGAGTGCCAAGTCCAAAAGCACGTCCGCCGGTGCCATCCCGCGTTCTGTGGCGATGTCCTGGATGGAGCGCGATTGCAGAGAGGCATGTTCTGCGGCGGACACCCGGTCCACGTACACCGCGCTCCACAGCGGTGGCGGGACAGTCGTTCCCTTGGCCGGGTCGCGGTTGTAGTTCTCGACGGCATAACGCAACTCGTCGCGCACCGCCGGATCCCCCAAGGCCGCCGCCCGGTCCATGATCGGCAGGTTCAGCATGCGCATCCAGGAGGGGACCGACAGGAAGTGAAGGTTCTCGGGGCCGACGGTCAGAGCCCGGTCGAAGGGGCGGGCAATGAGCATCGAGAACACGGGGGCGCCCTGCGCGGTCGCCCGGTCGAGGAACTCGACCGATGCGTCCCACGTGGCCGTAGGTGCGTCGACCTTGTTGCGTCCCCCGAGTCCTTGAATGATCACTGGCAGCCCGCTGATCCGGCCGAGGTCTATCAGCAGCTGTTTGTCGTCTTCGTCGAGTCCGCCGATGGAGCTGGCCGGCAAGAAGGCGATGGAGCCCGCTCCGAAACGGCCTACTGCCTCGGCCAGGGCCAGCAGCTCCCTCCGGTCGCTCAAGCGCGAAGGGACCGGTCGATTATCGATGTCGAAATGGGTCGGGGCGGCAGACGACGACAGGCCGGCCGCGCCCGACGCCATGGCTTCGGCCGCCATCTCACACATCGCCGTGACCTCGTCATCGGTGGCCGGGCGCGTCGTGGCTGCTTCCCCCATCACCCACCGTCGCAGGTTGGAATGGCCGACGTAGCAGGCGAAGTTGACGCCCAGCTTCCCTTGGCGGCTGGCGAGGAACTCGGAGAACGTCACCCACTCGTCCCAGGTCACGGCGCTGAGCGCCACCGGGTCCATGTTCTCCACCTGGGCGAAGATCCCGCCCAAGAAGGAACGGTCCTCCGGCTTCACCGGCGCGGCCGAGAAGCCGCAGTTACCGGCCAGCACGGTGGTCACCCCGTGGTAGCAAGACATGGTGGCAAAGGGGTCGAAGGTTATCTGGGGGTCGTAGTGGGTGTGGATGTCGACGATCCCCGGGGCCACGATCTGGTCGGCGGCGTCGAGCTCTTCATCGGAGCCGGCGTCATCGAGACGCCCCAGTGCGGCCACCCGCCCGTCGCGCACCCCGACGTCGACGCGGCGGCGGGGCAGCCCGGTGCCGTCGACGACCATCCCACCTCGCACGATCAAGTCGTAGTGATTTGCACTGCGCGGCATCACGAAGGCCCCCATTCCCGGCGAGTCTCCTGCGATCGTACGCCTGAAGAGCCTTACTCTGTCAATCGTTTGAGTTTCGGGTGGGGTCCCGATACGCTGCCGATCGGGGTTTGGAGATGACGACAACCGCGTTGAGCGTGCGCCAGTCCACTTCGGTTATCGGAGCCGAGGTCAACGGGGTGGACCTGTCCGCCGGGCCGTCGGAGGAGACCATCAAGGCCTTGCGGGGCCTGCTACTCGCCCATAAGGTGCTGTTCTTCCCGAACCAGGCCATGAGCGAAGAGGATCAGGTGCGCTTCGCCCGCTGCTTCGGTGAGATCGACATACCGCTCTTCCGGACGACGTCGTCGGGGTCTCCCGAAGTGCTCGTCCTCGATCAGGTGGCGCCCAAGGGGGAGGGGGCCGACAGCTGGCATGCCGACAACACGTACATGCCCGCCCCGCCCATGGCCTCCATCCTCATGGCTCTACATCTGCCCGAGGTTGGCGGCGATACCTGCTTCGCCAGCATGCCAGCGGCCTACGAGGCCCTTTCGCCCGCGCTGCAAGGTTTTCTGGACGGCCTTCACGCCGAGCATTCGCTGGCCATCATGGCGGACCGGACCCGGCACGTGGGCAACGCATCGCTCCGCGAGGAGGTCGGCAAGTGGCCACCAGTGGTCCACCCGGTGGTCCGGGTACACCCCGAGACCGGTGAGAAGCTGCTGAACGTCAACGCCAACTGGACCTCCCACATCGTGGAGCTCAGCCCCCCGGAGAGTGACGCGCTTCTGCAGTTCCTCTATCGTCACCTGCAGTCGCCAGAGTTCCAGGTCCGCTTCCGTTGGGCCGAAGGCTCGGTCGCCATGTGGGACAACCGTGCCGTCCAACACTACGCAGTTCCCGATTACCGACAGCGTCGGGTCATGCGGCGGGTCACCATCGCGGGGGACCGCCCCTTCGGCCCCGGCGAACCATCACCGGCGAAAGGAGCCTGACATGGGCGGCCCCCGCTTCTCGACTCTCGATTCGACGCCCGCCCAGGAGGTTCGCCGCATCGGCACGGGTGAGGGTGCCACCGCTTCGGTGTTCGAGAAGTGGCTCGACTTCTCGCCGCGCTATCTCTCGCTGTGGGCGCGGTGGGACCCGGGCATGATGGTGCACGCCCACGGTCACCTCTCCGACAACGTGGTCTTCGTTCTGGAGGGCGAGATGACCTGCGGGGACGTACGTTGCACCCCGGGGACCCACATCGCCCTGGATCAGGGAGACACCTTCGGGCCATTTGTGGCCGGGCCCGAAGGAGTCGTCCTGTTCGAGGTCATGATGGGCGACCCTCGTTCGTTCCCCGCGGATCCCGACGGATGGCACCGATTGCTCGAGCAGAAGGGCGCCACTCAGCTACCCAACCCGGAGATCGACCTGCCCGGATGGTTGGAGGACACCCGGTCGGGCTGACCGCGTCTTGACCGGAGTTGATCCGCTACCGACGGCTCACCGCGCCCGGCCTGGCTGGTTGTGTCCCAATCAATCCTCGACCCGGAAGCCGACCTTCATCGATACCTGGAACCAGCCGACCTCCCCCTCGGCGACGGTCCCTCTGATCTGGGTTACCTCGAACCACTCCAGGTTGCGAATGGTCTGTGAAGCCCGTCTGAGGCCCGGGCCCGGCGTTTCCTCCGATCCTGACGGATACCTCAGCCGGCGCTCGACGGCGCCGGGGCGGACGGGAGCTTCCAGCCCGGGCGCACGAAATGGCAGGTGTACCCATTTGGATACCGCTCCAGGTAATCCTGGTGCTCCGGCTCAGCCTCCCAGAAGGGGCCGGCCGGCTCGATCTCGGTAACTACGAGGCCCGGCCACAAGCCGGACGCATCGACGGCGGCCACTGCCTCCTCGGCGATGTGCTTCTGGGCGTCGCTGGTGTAGAAGATGGCCGATCTGTAGCTGGTCCCGATGTCGTTGCCCTGACGGTTCCTGGTGGTGGGATCGTGGATCTGGAAGAAGAACTCCAGTAGATCCCGGTAGGAGAGCAACTGTGGGTCGAAGACGATCTCTATGGCCTCGGCATGGCTGCCATGGTTGCGGTAGGTGGCGTTCGGTATGTCACCACCGGTGTAGCCAACCCTGGTCGATATGACCCCGGGCATCCTGCGGATGAGATCCTGCATCCCCCAGAAGCAGCCTCCGGCCAGAATCGCCGTCTCAGACGCGTTCGTCAATGTGATGCTCCTTACTCGCGTTGGTCATCCGAACAACCTTGCAGCCCGGGGTGTTCCCGCCAGCGGGGCAGCACCGCTCTCATGATCAGACGATGATGCCCCGGACCTCGAGGAGAGGGCCGCTCTGCACGGCGGGTCCCGTAGCGGTTACACACCGGTCCTCTACCTTCGCTCCCGTCAGCTGGCGCCAGGCGGCGTTCGGGTCGGCAACGATGGCCGCGGCTGCGGCGGAAGCCGGACCGTCTTCCAGCCGCCACTCGGCCATCGCCTCGCACCAGGTGCCACCTCCAGAATCGACCGCTTCAGCTGGATCCCGCTTCGTCCAGAGCGATGATCCGGTGGCTTATTACGGTCCGGTCGGCGATCCGAAGCTCGCCAAGGGTGTGCACCGGCTGCGCCCGCCGCTGGGTGGGTGAGCCCGGATTGAACAAGAGCTGTCCCTCCTCGCCCATCTCGTTCACCGGGGCATGGCTGTGACCGAACACCACAACGTCGCATTCGGGGAAACGGCGTCGCATGCGCCGGGCCCGGCCTTCGGCCGGCCCGCTGTCGTGGATCATCCCGATCGGAACTCCGCCGATGTCGACCAGCCGCGTCAGCGGCAGCAGCCCCGACAGGTCGCGGTCATTGTTGCCGAGGACGGCATGAACAGGTGCCGTTGCCTCCAGCAGCTCCAGAACACCGGCGTCCAGGACGTCGCCGGCGTGGAGGATGGCGTCGGCCCCCGCCAGCCGGGACCAGAGGGCGTCGAGCAGTCGCGCTCGACGACCTTGCGGGAGGGAGGTCCCCCGCAGGTGGGTATCGGCGAGGACCATCACCCGCATAGGCCCCCCGGGCGGGCCGCCTCCTGACAGGACCACCTGTGGGGCCGGTCAGGCTCGCGTCGTGGACAGCTTCGGTCCCTCGGCGAGCGTCTGGAAGACCACGCAGCATCTCTCCGTGGTCGCGACGAGTTGGTCCAGCTGATCAGCGGGGGCATCGGAGTGCAGGTCGAAGTTCAGCCGTATCTCCCGGAATCCGACTGGCGCGTCGCGGTCGACGCCGAGCGTGCCCCTGAAGTCGAGGTCGCCTTCGGCCCAGACGGTGCCCTCGACGGGGATCCGGCGGGCCGTGGCGACGGCGCGCAGGGTGACGCCGGCGCAGGCGACGAGCGCCTCCAGCAGCATGTCGCCCGAGCAGGCGAGGGTGCCGTCGCCGCCCGTCGCCGGGTGCAGGCCCGCTTTGACCAGCTCCCGCCCGGTGTTAACCGAGCACGCCACTTCGGAGTCCGCGAGCGATCCTTCGGCCCGCAGCGTGACGACGGCTGCCTCCGGCTGGCTCCGGTAGCGGTCCTTGAGAGGTGACTGGATGCTCCGGAGTTGGTCAGCGTCCACTCGGAACCCGCCTTTCTGTACCAGGCCGACGCGGTGGAGCTTAGAGCCGGGATCGGCCTACCAGCGGGGTTCCTCGCCCAGGATGCCGAGGGCCGACTTGCCGACCAGTGCGATCACCCCTTGGCGATGAAGGGACACGAACTCCGAAGCCAATCTGGTCTTGCCGGCCCCGGCCTCGCCGGTCAGGAGCACGACGCGGGCGCGTCGAGCTGTCGCCTCGCCGAGTTCAGATTCGAGCTGGCTTAGGTGGGCGCCCCGTCCGACCAGCGCCACCCGTGTTGGAGCGCTCGCTGACATTTCGGTATCCGATGAGTGCGGTGCGCCAACCCCAGGCGTCCGCAGAACCTGTTTGTGCATACTAGGCGACTTCAGCGTCAAGCGACCGCGATTCAACCGTCTGGTCAGCCCCCCGCCGCTTCTTCGACGGTGAGCTCGGCGGCCGGGTCGGCCTCCAGCCGCTCGTCCGGGATAGGCCGTCCACTACGAACCGAGAGTCCGTACGTCCCGGACGCCAACCTCTCCTGAGCCCGGTCCAGCGCGGCCAGGCGATCTCTGATGGTCGCACCGATGAGGTCATCCGCGGCCTCCGCCGTCAACGGTTCCGCCCCGTCGTCGAGAGCCACGACCTCGTCGGCTGATTCCCGATCTTCCGTGGCGGCGCGGTCGGTGTCACCGAGGAGCTGGATCAACCGCGCCCGCTCGGCGGAGAGCAGCTCCCGAGCCCGTGCTTCGTCCATTTGGGTTCTCCTTTCAAGGCTGAATGACCATGGGGGAGTTCGACAACCTGGTCCGGCAACGCAACGTAGTGGTTAGTACGTACGAGGGCGGCGTAACGGCTGTTACGAATGACGATTGACCCATCGGTCGATTCCTCTCGCCGAACTCTCACCCGGGACCAGCGAGGACGAGGCGGCCCGGCTCGACACGCCGGCTCTGCTCGCCGACATCTCCGCTCCGGGTGGAACGGGAGGATAGGGCCCGGGCCATGAGATAGTCGTAGGCATGGAGCTCAGCGAGTTAGCCGGCCTGGCGGCCGAGGACCGGTATCTGGCCGTCGTAGCCACCACCCGGGAGGACGGCACAGTGCAGGCCTCGGTAGTGAACGCCGGGATCATGGCCCACCCCGTATCTACCCAGCAGGTAGTGGGCTTCGTTACCTACGGCAAGGCCAAGCTGGCCAACCTGCGCCGTCGGCCGCAGGCAACCCTCGTGTTCCGATCGGGGTGGCGCTGGGCCGCGGTCGAGGGGCGGTGCACGATCATCGGGCCCGACGATCCGTCACCGGGTTTTGATCCCGAAGGTCTGCCATCCCTGCTGCGCGCTGTGTTTCAGGCCGCCGGGGGCAGCCATGACGACTGGGAGACCTACGACCGGGTCATGCGAGAGGATCGCCGAGCGGCGGTCCTGGTGAGCCCAGACCGGATCTACTCGAACCCTGCCTAGGCGTTGAAAGGGGCGGAAGGGGGACCGAGGTCAGGTGATTTCGCCGCGGTCGAGTGATCGAGCCGTCAGGAATATCGCTACAGCCGCCACGGCGAGAGGAAAAATCAATCCGGTCGTCCAGGCCACCGCGTTACGCGGCGGCGACTGGTTGGCCAGGCGCGCCGCTACGGAGCGGGTGCTGATGAACAGCGAGATCCGGGCCGCCCCGTGAGAAACGCGGGCCACGGCTTGCTCCCATATCAGGAGGTACGCCACCCCCCAGACGAGCGCTCGCCGTACCCGCAATCCCAGTCCGCAGAACACGGCCGAGTAGGCGAGTGTCGCCAGCAACCCCCCGGCCGCTGCGCCGGCGACCAACCGCCCTCCGTCCCCGGTCAACGCGGCACCCACTACTAGAGGGAGTACAGCGACGGGAACGACGACGGTGACTGTCGCGACCACTGCGCCCACCGCCAGCTGCCAGCGGGGGACAGGCCGCAACCAGAGGTAGACCAGGGTGCCGTCCTCGGCCAGGTCGCCGAGCGTGGCCGATGCGAAGACGAGCGCCACCACGGGGACGAGCAGCGACAGCCCGTACGAGTCGACCAGCGACCACGAGGCTCCGGGCCGGTTGGCCGAATTCGCCACGTGCACCGCGATCCCGAGCGCCACGGCGATGAAGCCGAGCACGCTCATGCCAACAACCCGGCCGCGCGTCGCCACGGATCTCAGAAGGACGCGCCACACGGTCGCGAACGTCGATGGCGCCGATTTCGTTCTCATCGGCGCCGCACCAGGTAGGCGAAAACGCTCTCCAGATCATCGTCCAGCGAACGGAGTTCGGTGAGCGATGCTTCGCACTGCCTGGCCACCGATGCCACCGAGCGTCGAAAACTGGCCACGTCGCTGGTCTCGATCTCGATCCAGCCGTCGTTGACACGAGCACTGGTGGCCAGTCCACCGGTCAGGATGCCGGCGGCGAGGGTGCGAGGCTGCGGAGTGCCGACCCTGAGATGGTGGGGCCTGTCGTCCATGAGATCACGAATGGAAGTGAAGGGGCCTTCGGCCAGCAACCGGCCCTGGGCTATGACCAGGATGCGGGAACCAAAACGCTCGACCTCGTCCAAGACGTGGCTCGAGATAACAACCGTCTTGCCGGCATCCGCGAGCCGTCTGAACAGGTCGATAGATCGCAGCCGCTGACGAGGGTCCAGCCCTTCCAGGGGTTCGTCCAGAACCACCAGATCCGGGTCGTTGACCAGCGCCTGCGCCAGCTTCACTCTCTGCCTCATGCCCTTGGAATAGGCACCCAACGGACGAGGATCGCGCGGGTCGAGCTCGACCGCTTCGATGGCGTGGGTGGCGGCATCGCCTGGCCGGGCAAGCTTGTGCAGGATCGCCGCCACCTCCACGAACTCGGCTACCGTTTGCCGCTCGAACAGCCGCTCTTGTTGGGGCGCGATGCCGATCCGCCGGGTCAGCTCCGGGTTGGCGCGGGGGTCCTCACCGAAGATCCGAACTGTTCCCTGCGAGGGGTTGGCCAGCCCGCAGATGACACGGAAGAGCGTCGACTTGCCGGCGCCGTTTGGGCCCAGCAAAGCCGTCACGCCGGGTTGCACGTCGAAAGTGATTTCGGAGATTGCCACGACCGAACCGAACCACTTGGACAGCTGGCGCACAGAGATGGTGGGCTCGTTCAGTAGATCACCTCGTTACCTCAGTCAGCACGATGCGCCACCAGGCCACTGCGGCTGCGATGACCGTTACGAGCACGGCCGCAGCGATCACCGCCGCGTTCGCAAGAGGTGGACCGGTACGGGTCGGCAGGCCCTGCAGGGTGAAGATACGCAACGCCAGATCGAAAGGAAGGCGATCGAGGGCCAGGGCCAGCAGATAGTTCGGAGCGCCGAGGCCGAATACAAGGACGCTGGTTATCGCCCCGGAGCCGATGATGAGCAGAAGGGTCCCCGCGGACGCGAAAGCGCGGCGGTCAGTAAGGCTCGGTATCGCCAGCGATATGGCCCCGAACATCAGCGAGAGGACGACTCCGGCCACGATGATCTGTGCCGACGTCCCGACGAAGCCCCCGAAGCCCCGCGGGCCGTCGTTCTGCAGTGACAGGCCGACCAGCAACAGCAGAGGTGGCCCCAGGGTGACGAGCAACAGCACTCCCACCACAGCTATCGCCTTTGACAGCAGGTAGGTGGAGCGGTTGAGGGGAGAGGCCAAATACACACCCAGAAAGCGGGATCTCTTGTCGGGGCACAGGGCCTCGGGCGCGGCCAGCACGGCGAAGAGGAGAATGGCGGCGGTGATGAAGGAGTAGTAACGGCCCGGCGCCGGAATGACCCGGATCACCCGGTTCACCCCGTTCGGGATCAGGGCTACGATGCCTATGAACGCGATCGCGGGCAGATAGGCGATGGCGACACAGGCGAAGGGCAGCACCTTGTAGCGGGCCGGCCGCTTGATTCCCATGATCCGCTCAGTCGTGTGCCGGGCCAGCGTCCAGACCGAATGGGAGACTCCCAGTCGAACGCCTCGATACGGCCGGTAGCCCGATTCGAAGATGCGCGCCTCTTCGTCGGAGGCTACGACGTCCATCTCCGGATCGCCGCTCATCACGCATGCCCGGCGCTGGCCAGATAGACGTCCTCCAGGCTGACCGTCCGGCGCTCCAGCCTCCTGACCGAGAAGCCTCCGTCGGCCAGGGCGTCGCGGACCGTGTCGAAGACCGATTCGGTGGTTATGGTCACAACTACGCGCCGGGATCCATCAGCGGTGGCGTCCAATCCGGACACGCGCAGCGCCGAGACAAGCGCCGCGGCGGGATCGGAGCCGTCGATCTGATCCAGCTCCACGATCAGCTCCGGATCGGTGCGTCGCAGCTCCGCCAGACTGCCTTCGGCCACGACCCTTCCGCTCTCGAGTATCACCACGGCGCCGCTCACCCGCTCGACCTCGTCCAGGAGGTGTGAGGAGAGGATGACGTTCATCCCGAGATCCGTCCCGACATGGGCGATCAATCCGAGCATGTCCTCGCGTTGGGAGGGGTCGAGCCCGTTCGTCGGCTCATCGAGCAGCAGGAGTTCCGGATCATGAGCTATAGCCTGAGCCAGTTTCACCCGCTGGCGCTGGCCGGTGCTCATGGTCCCGACCGGGCGGAAGCGCTCTTCCCCCAAACCGACTTCCCAGAGAGCGTCGCTCGCCCTTGCTGTTGCTTGCCGGCGCGGCAGTCCGTGCAACTCGGCCAGGTGCCGGACCACGTCGTGAGCGGCGACGTCGGGTGGGAAAGCGTCGTGCTCGGGGGCATAGCCGAGCCGGGCTCTGACGGCCGCCCCGGCCAGCCAGGGGTCCTGGCCGAACACCGAAATCTCGCCGCTTTCGGGGCGGTGCAGGCCCAGGATCAAACCCAACAGCGTGGTTTTGCCGGCGCCGTTGGCACCCAGAAGGCCGGTGACGCCCCGGCCTACGGCGAAGGTCGCTCCGGAGAGAGCCTGCGTCGTCGCCCATCGTTTGGTGACGTCAACAGCCGAGACGACCGGGGTCACTCCAGTCAAGCTATACGGCCGGTCAGACCCATATAGGACGCCGTAGCGGTGCTAGGCGGACAGTTCGCTCGCCTCCAGTTACGCCCTGCTACGGCCCCAAAATACTTCGCGGAGCTAAGCATATCGCCCGACGGCCTGACAAGCGCCTAACGGCGCCAGCCGGTAGGTTCGGGCGAAGTGGCTGAGCTGCTGCCGATCGCCTTCCTGGGTGGGTTGATAACGGGCCTGTCGCCCTGCATAGTTCCGGTCCTCCCCGTGGTCGTGGCGGGCGGGTCGACGGCCACCAACCGGGCCCGGCCCTTTTTGATCATCGCCGGCCTGGTCGTCAGCTTCAGCTTCACGGAGCTGATCGGCAGCACGGTCCTGAGCGCCATCGGACTGCCGCAGAACTTCCTGTTCTGGCTCGGGATCTCCCTCCTCCTGATCCTCGCCGCCGGCCTCCTCTTGCCCGCCCTTGGCCACTGGATCGAGCTCCCATTCAACCGCTTGGGTGGGTCGCGATACGCCACCTCGGGCGGGGGGTTCGTGCTGGGACTGAGCCTCGGACTCGTCTTCATTCCTTGCGCCGGCCCGGTGCTCGCGGCCATCTCGGTCGCGGCCGCCAACCACCACATCGGCGTATCCTCCATCTCGGTCACGCTGGCCTACGCCCTCGGTGCCACTATCCCTCTTCTCATCCTGGGCGTGCTGGCCCAGCGGACGACCACCGGCTGGCGCCGCTTGCGCCCTCACGTGACAGTCGTCCGCCGAACTGCCGGCGCCCTGCTGGCGGTTACCACGCTGGCGATCGCCTTCGGGTTCCTGAACCCGTTGCAGCGGGCCGTGCCCGGATACACCTCCGCCCTCGAGGACCACATCGAGAGCGGCAGTTCGGTGTCGAAGCAGTTGAGGGCCCTCGACGGTGAAAAGCCCAACGAGTACGCGCAGGCGGCCGCGAAGGCCAAGGCGGCGAAAAAGCCTGCCACCGCCACCAACATGGTCACGCTGCCCGAGCTCGGTCGGGCTCCGGATTTCACCGGAATCGTGAAGTGGCTGAACACTCCCGGCGACCAGCCGCTGACGCTGCCAGGCTTACGGGGAAAGGTCGTGCTGGTCGATTTCTGGACTTACTCTTGCATCAACTGCCAGCGATCCCTGCCCCACGTGGAGGCGTGGTACAACGACTACAGGAGCGACGGTCTGGTCGTAGTCGGGGTTCACACGCCCGAATTCGCGTTCGAGCACGTCGTTTCAAACGTGGAATCGGCGGCCAAGAGCCTGAAGGTCGACTATCCCATCGCCATCGACAGCAACTACGGGACCTGGAACGCCTACGGCAACGAGTACTGGCCGGCCGAGTACCTGATCGATCCGACCGGGGAAGTGCGCGCGTACGACTTCGGTGAAGGCGACTACTCGATGATGGAGGCCGACATTCGGTCATTGCTTCACGCGAACGGGGTTCAGGAGCTCCCGTCGTCCACCGAAGTGGCCAATAAGACTCCGACCCAGCAGCTATCGCCCGAAAGCTACCTGGGTTATGGCGAGATGCAGTACGACGTTGGCACCCCGGTCGTCCCAAATCAAGCCGCTGTCTACCGGGGGCCCAACCCGATGCCACCGGGATCCTTCGCTTTCAACGGGACGTGGACCGACAGCGTCCAGGAGGCGACATCAGGTCCGGATGCCTCTATCGACCTCAGCTTCACGGCCAACAATGTCTACCTGGTCATGGGCGGGCAGGGCATGGTTCAGGTCTCCTTGGACGGCCGCCCGGTGACGAGCGTGGCGGTCAGCGGCGTGCCGGGTCTCTACACCCTTTTCTCGCACCCGTCGCTGGAGAGCGGCGTCCTCTCGATCTCCTTTTCACCGGGCGTGCAAGCGTATGACTTCACTTTCGGTTGACCGGCGCTCAGCCACCTGTCAGGGAAAAATGCTGATAATCGGGCGACCCGGTCCAGCGGCCGCCCCAGTACCAGCCCGCTGATGCAAAGGCCTCTACCAGCTCCCCCCCGGGAACGGCCATCCCGGGCCGGACATCAGCCCGGTCGAGGTAGGCGGCCCCCGCCGGCGGGATGATGGTCGAGCCCTCCAGGTAGGGGTTCTGCACGTCGTTGACGTCGATGGCTTCCCCGTAGGCGTGCACCGACCACTGAGGCGGACCAGGTGCGACTGCATACCGGCAGTTGAACCCGGAGGTGTCGTCAGCGGCGGCCGCGGCGTTGTCGTTTCCCCGGTAGGCATCCTCGGGGACCATCTCAGCGATGGGGAACCGCTCCTGGTAGAGGGTGCGAAAAACTCCGATCACTTCGTTGGCCACGCTCGCGTTCACCACCATGGTGCCCGTGTGGGACCGGCTGTCGAAACCCCAGTAGGTCATGGTCAGCAGGCGCAGTTGGGATGGGCCGACCGGGCACCCGGGTCGCCAGGTATAGGGCAGATTGGCGGCGCTGACGGCACTTACGCCCGCCGTGAAGGTGGCGGCCCGCACCGGCGCGGAGGAGGCTGCCGTCGTAGCCGGGACCCTCGTCGTCGATGTCGTGGTTGTCGAAGTGGTGGACGGAGGGCTCGTGGTCGGCGGCGCAGCGGTGGACGCCGGTGTCGTCGAGTCCGGGCCCGATGAGCTGGGCGCCGATGCGGCCGGAGCAGGTGCCTGCGAGCGGCCGCTCGTGTGGGTGGTTCCGCTACACCCGGTCAGCGTCAACAGCGGGAGTGAAATCGAGACCGCGGGTCGCAGCCAGTAGCGTGGGCGCCGGCGGACGGGAGATTTGCGTGGATGGCCCTCGTGCATGACCGGTTGACTGGAGATACTAGGCGAGAGGCTCGTTGGGCAATTGTCGCTGGACTGGCGGCCCTCTTGGCCTTTTCCGCCACCGCCTGTGACAGCCCGGCGCGACACACTGTCGCGGCCAGCACTACTGCGCCACCCGCCGCGGCCACGACTCTCGCCCCGGCTCCCGCGACGGTGCCGACTTCGACCACCATCGCGCCGGTTACGTCCACGACGCGGACCGTTCCTCCTACGACAGCCGCACCCGTGACCGCCGCGACCACGAAGCCGCCGGCAACGGCGGTCGTCACAGCTGCTTGCCCCCGGAACCTGGCCGCGGGCCTGACGTCGACGGCCGGAGCCCGTCAGTTGATCACTGTTGAGGCGCCCAGTGCAGCCAGCACTGAGGCCGCGGTCGAGCTCTGGCAGCGGACCGGCTCCTGCTGGCAAGCAGTGGCCGGCCCGTGGTCCGGTTTCATCGGCTACAACGGCTTCTCCGGTCACAAGCGAGAGGGAGACGGGACTACGCCGACGGGCATCTATGGCATCGGACAAGTGATGTACGGAAATGCCGCCAACCCGGGAGTCCGTTACTCCTACCACCTGCTCGTGTGCGGGGACTGGTGGGACGAGAACCCGGCGTCGTCGGAGTACAACACCTTTCAGCATGTCCCCTGCGGCCAAAACCCCTTCGGCGGCGACAGCGAAGCTCTGTGGACAGAGACGGCCCCCTACCCCAGCTTCGCTGTGGTCGACTACAACACCGACCCGGTCATCCCCGGCGCCGGTTCGGCCATCTTCGTGCATGCCAGCACCGGCGGGCCCACAGCCGGCTGTGTGAGCGTCCCGCTCGGCGATCTCGACCAGTTGTTGCGCTGGCTCAACCCGGCCGATGCGGCGGCGATCGTCATGGGTCCCAGCGGCGAGATCACCAGCCTCTGAGTGCCCGCGCCTCGGGCCGAGCGATCAGGGCCACGACCTCCAGGTTTCGACATCCAGGCCGATCACCGGTCCTGGAATGGCCAGATCCCGATATTGGGGGTACTTGTCTGCCAGCGCCCGCTTGGCTGATTCGATTTCGTCGGCGGAACTGAGCAGGCGGCCGGCCCCATCCAGGCGCACCCACCAGAGAGCCGACCAGTCCTCCTCGTAGTGGTCGATGAGCAGGCAGGCGGAACGGCGGGCCACGATGTTGTCAATGCGGCGGAGGGCCAGCGTTGACTTGGGTTTGGCGTCTACAGCGGTGTACACGACATCGCCGTCCAGCACGAAGCAGCATGGTACGACATGTGCTCGCCCGTTTTTCGTGACGGTGCCGAGGCGGCCGACCCGGGCCGCCCGGACTCTCTGTCTGGCGAGGTCGATATCCATTCCCTCATCCTGCCGAATGATCTGATCGCGGCGGACCGAGGTTGCCGCGTTGTCTTGTTCGGGGTCCGGTCGGCCCGTCGGTGGTCCGGTATGGTCGTCCGTGCTTCGGCCGACCCGTCCGTGGTCCGGTATGGTCGTCCGTGGTCCCGGATGGTCGTCCGTGATCAGGGTCGCACCCGGCCCGGCCGGCGGCACATAGGATCGGCGCCGATGGCCCGACGGTCGACCGCCACTTCGCCGTTCGGGGTGTCAAAGCGGGAGAGTCACGACGCCAGTGGGTTCTACGCCCGCTTCACGCCACCGGTTCTGTCCTCAGACCGCTCGGTCAGCGCCGACAAGGAGCTCGACAAGCTGATCGTCGGCGACGCCCGGCACATGCCCGAAGTTCCGGATTCCTCTGTCGCTCTGGTAGTCACCTCCCCGCCCTATTTCGCCGGCAAAGAGTACGAAGCTGCCCTGGGCGAAGAAGGCGTTCCCGGCACCTACTTCGACTATTTGCAGCTGCTTCGGGACGTGTTCGCGGAGTGTGCCCGCAAGCTCGAACCGGGCGGCCGAATAGCGGTAAACGTGGCGAACCTCGGCCGCCGGCCGTACCGATCCTTGTCGGCCGACGTGATCGGCATCCTCCAAGACGATCTCCGGCTGTTGCTCCGGGGAGAGATCGTCTGGATGAAGCAGCGGGGCTCGTCCGGCTCGTGCGCGTGGGGGAGCTTCCAGAAGGCGGCCAACCCGGTGCTGCGAGATCTGACCGAGCGGATCGTGGTGGCCAGCAAGGGCCGGTTCGACCGGGCGATCGGTTCGAAAGAACGGGCCCGGGCCGGCTTGCCTTATGAATCGTCGATGACCCGTGAGGACTTCATGGAGGACACCCTCGACGTGTGGGAGATCCCGGCGGAGAGCGCCACGCGGGTCGGCCACCCCGCCCCCTTTCCAGTCGAGCTGCCATCCCGGCTGATCGATCTGTACACGTACCGAGGCGATCTCGTCCTCGATCCCTTCGCCGGCGCCGGAACGACTGCGGTGGCGGCGGTCCGGTGCGGCCGCCATTACGCCGGCTACGACCTCGACGAGTCTTATATTCGGCTGGCCGAGGCGAGAATCTCTGATGAGCGGCAGAGATCGGCGGCCGTGAACGCTCGTGCCCGGGTGGGTACCGCCGGCGACGTCCACTCGGCTGCGATCCGGGAGGGGAGGGCGACCCTTGAGCTGGCCCGTTCAGCGATCGAAGCCGCCGGATTCACCGACGTCCGAAAGAATCAACGGCAGCCCGGTGGGGTCGAGGTCGCCTTCGGCGCTCGTGATTGCGGCGGACGGATCTGGTTCTTTGAGGTGACAGGGGGCTTCACCAGTCACCGGCCCGGGTTGCAGCGGTCCGACGTGCTTTGGAAGGCGCTGGGCCGAGCCGCTGTCCTGCAGCAGGTGGGGGCTGCTCCACTTGTGCTCCTCACCACCGGTCTTCCCGCCGCCGGCAGCCCCGCCGCCATCGCCCTCCAGCAGGTGACAGGGCTGGGGAAGCCGGTTCGCGCCGTCATCGACGTGACCCTGAGGTCCGGCCTGGAGGATCTGCGGGCGCTCGGTAGCTCAGACTTGTTAAGTAGCCCGGACTTTCAGTAGCCGGGGAAAGCCCGGCGGAGGTCGTCGAGGGAAATTTCGCCCTCGGCTTCCACGGTCTCCGGCGTGTGATCGGCCTTCAACCGCCCACTCGTCAGCCTCACGAAAGCCTCAGCCGGAAGCGACAGCCGTGAGTGCGGATCGATTGCCTGGCCTCCGGTGAGCTTGGCTCCCTCCGCGGTCAGCTCCAGCACGTAACCACGCGTGGGCTCGGTGATCTCGACCTGTACCTCGCCGGTCGTGCCGATCGGCTTGGCGAAGAAGCCGGCGAACATCGGGAGCCGCGCCAGAGAAAACGGCACCACGTAGGCGGCCAAGGTGGCCTCGGGATCGAAGGCAACTTCGACATCCCAACGGTGAAGCGCGACCTCGCCCAGTCGCATGCCAACGAGGAAGTCGATGCCGACCGGCTCGGGAAGGAAGACGAGGTCAATCCTCTTGGTGGCCAGCTCGTCGTCGTCGAGCGCTTCGAGCGCCTCGAG
This sequence comes from uncultured Acidimicrobiaceae bacterium, assembly GCA_963851245.1. Lineage (GTDB taxonomy): Bacteria > Actinomycetota > Acidimicrobiia > Acidimicrobiales > Palsa-688 > CAWKOH01. The sequence continues at coordinate 153,448 of CAWKOH010000007.1, forward strand.
CAGTCGCTCCCCCGAAGTGACGAAGTTGGAGGCCTTCTCTTCCGGGGTCATGGCATTCCAGCGCTCCCATACCGGCGGGGCGGCGTCCATGTCGGCCTTGCCTTCGGTAACGGTGTTCAGACCGATCTCCGCCGCGCTTCCCAGATGGCCGAGGACGTCGGCCACCGTCCACTCTGAACATCCCGACTGAGTTCGGAGGGCGGCTCCGTCGAGACCGCTCGTGTAGTCGACCAGTTCGTCGTGGAGGCGGCGCAGCGCGGCGATGCCTTCCTTAGCTCCCTCTGCCATGACGAGATGCTACGGAGGGATTCGGTGGCGCCGGCGCCGGACCGGGTTTCGTAGGGTCCGGCGAGCCTTGGCGGCTGTCGTGGGTCGGCGCCGGCGGCTCGCGTGGGTCGGCGCCGGCGGCTAGGCGGTTGGTGCTGGCCGCCAGGCCACCTGGGCGATCCGTTCTCGGTGCCATTTCGTGATCTCGGTGTCATTCCGCTTCATTTTCAGCGCCTTTTGACACCGAGACTCCAAGATGGCACCGAGACTTTGCGTCCGCAACCCCCTCTACGGGGATTTGGAGGTGCGAAAGCCGTCCGGTGGCCGCCCATTCAGCTGTCGTATTCGTCATGTCGGCGTACCCAGTACTGTTTGAAGGCGTCGGCGGATTCGTCGCGACCCTTCGGCACCAGGTCCAGGAACTGGTATGTGCCGTTGACCATGTCTATACCGCGGGCGTAGGCAGAGTAGGTATGAAAGACCTCGCCGGCTGCAGTCTTGAGGAAGATGCTTATGCCCTCGCGGTCCGGGAAGCCGGCGTCGGTGGACCCGTAGTTGTAGCTAGCAGCTTGGTTGGCGAGCGACTCGGGTGTGAACGAGACGTTGTAGTCGTAGTTGAACTCGGTCCCAAACGACGACACCCACGGGAACGTCCAAGCCATTCGCTGCTTGTAGGCGGCGATCACCTCATAGGGGGCGCGCGATAGGCCACCAAGCTGACGTCCCGGGCGCGGAGATGGACCAGCGCACCATCGAAGCTGTCCGCCCAGAACGAGCAACTCGGGCAACCCTCATCCCAGGCCGGGTCGAACATGAAGTGGTACACGACCAGCTGGCTGCTGCGGAGGAAGAGATCGACCAGCGTGGCCCTACCACCGGGTCCTTCGAAGACGTACTCCTTGGTCACCCTCTCCCATGGCAACGCTCGCCGTCGCTCGGCGAGCTCTTCCCGCAGCTTGGTGAGATCCTTTTCCCGGCCTAACAGCGCCTTTCGGGCCTCGACCCACTCGTCGTGGCCCACGACATCGTGGCGCACGACGTCGTGGCGCACGACGTCGTGGCCTACCACATCCTGCTGACTCATCCTGCTACCTCCTTGTCCGTCGTAAGGCCGGCGCCCGACTCGTCCAGTCAGAGCCTCGACGTTCAACAATTCGGTAGAAATAACCTTGGGTTGCGCAATGGTCAACAAGTTGGTTGAAGATGATCGGTTGGACCGCACCTACGGTGCATTGGCCGACCCGACGCGCCGAGCTCTGCTCGAAGCGCTGAGGACAGGAGACGCCAGGATCACGGACCTGGCCGAGCCGCTGCCGATCTCCTATGCAGCCGTGTCTCGCCATGTAGGTGTTCTCGAGTCGGCCGGCTTGATCCGGCGCGAGATCAGAGGTCGAGAGCACTGGCTGTCGCTTGATCCCGACGGGCTCATGGCGGCCAATCGTTGGATTATTGACCAGACCGAGTTCTGGTCCCGCCGGGCCGATGCACTGGCCGCCCGCCTGGAGCGCCGGAAGCGAACTTCGTGAGCGGGAGCCCCCAGCCCCGGCCCACGTTCGTCGTGGTCCGGCGGGTTCTTTCGGCGCCACCGGACACGGTATACAGCGAGTGGCTCGACGCCGAAGGGATGATGGAATGGATGTGCCCCCGCCCGGTACAGCCGACCGGGATCCACCTCGACGCTCGCGTCGGCGGCAGCGTGAGCATCGAGCTCCTGGACGAAGGAGTCAAAATGACGATAACGGGCCACTACCTGGTCCTCGACCGCCCCAACCGGATCCAGTTCACGTGGAATGTCAACGCGTGGGACCAGCATCGCCTGACAGCGTGGTCACGGTGATCATCGAGCCACACGGAGCCGACCAAACCCTCATGACCATCCACCACACCCAGCTGCCGGAGCCTGAAATCGAAAGCTACGACCGAGGCTGGGCGAAGGTGGCCGAGCAGCTGGAGCGCCGGGTCAGCGCGAGCGCTTGACCGGGAGAGTGCGGGCGTAGCCGGTGCCGAGACGGACCCATTTATCGAGCTGGCGCTTGGTCCGCAGGTGTTCGGGCGCGACCCGAAGCCACCCGGCCATCGGGCGGCCCCGCATTACCGCCACGACGGCGTCGGACGATGCCACCAGATCGTCGGACTGGTCCGGATCGACCCGCACAAGAATGCCGCCCTGCCCGCTCGCGGCCACGGCCATGTTGCCACCTATCAGGAAGGCCAGACCGCCGAACATCTTCTTCTCACTCAGGCCGCGTTCCAGGCCGACCAGCTCTCTGATCCGATCGGCGAGGTCCTGGTCATACGACATGTCCGGATCCTAGAGGCGCGACATTCCGATCGATCCAATCTGCCCGCATGCGGGTCCTGGCCGCGTGCTCTCTGGGTGGCGCCGGCCACCTGAATCCACTGCTCACATACCTCATGGCAGCGAGGGATCTGAGCCAAGAGACCCCGGTCGTGGGTCCTCCGGCTTTTGCGGAGTTGGTGGGCCCGACCGGTTTTCTCTCCTGGCCGGGAGGTGAACCCTCCGAGGATGATGTGGCCGCCCCCATCAGGGAGCAGCTTCCCATTCTCCCGGCCACCGAGGCGTTGGTCCTGGGCAACCGCGAGCTGTTCGGCCGCCTGGCCGCGCGGGCCATGTTGCCCGCGATGGAGAGGGTCTGTTCCGAATGGGTTCCAGATCTCATACTGAGGGAGCCGGCGCCTGATTGCATCGAGCGCATTCTCGCCGCCGGTTGGATTTTCCGGCTCCCCGAGCGGTCAGGGTTCCAGGTCCAGGCGCTACTGACGTTCGAGCAGGAGGACGATGGTCGAGTCGAGCCGGTCGTGGACCTCACCGATTGTGATCCGTCCCTGTGACCACTCTCGCACGGCCACGCCGAAAACTGCGTTGACCACGTCGACCGTCCGCCGGGCCCGGACCGGATCCATGGTGGAGAGCGCCTGCATGTAGGCGTCCGTGGTAGCCCGGTTCATACGGGCCAGATGGTCGGTCGCAAGCGGATCGGTGGACATGACGATCACGTTCACCAGCCGTGCCATCTGGGGCCGGCGTTCGAAGGCCCGCAGGGCCCGGTGCACCACCTCCATCAGCCGGCCGGCCGGCCGGGCCTGCTCGAGCGGGCGGCTCCGTACGTTGGTCGGGAGGCTGTCGGCCCAACGGACCAGGACTTCAGCGAACAGTCTTTCCTTCGAGGAGAAGTAGTTGTAGAGCGTTCCCAGCGATACGCCGGCCCGGTCGGCTACGTCCTTCACCTGGACCCGCTCGTAGTCATCCTCCTCCAGCAGGGCTAAAGCGGCCTCGATCAGACGGTCGCGCCGGGCGCGCTGACGAGGCGTCATGGTGGCCGGATGCGGCGGAGCCTGGTCGCCGCCCGGGTGTGGTCTGGCAGGTGGCTCGGTTGTGGTCTGTTCTAGTGAGGCATCAGCCAACTCGGACTCTCTCGGCTCGGGGCCTGACGGAGCGGGAAGCCTGGCCAGGCAAACATCCGTTGGTGCTTGCTCACCGGAGGATACCTGATGGGCGCCTCCGCCCGGAGGTATCGGGTGCGACGCGTAAATAGACTTAGACTCCAATGTGGCAGGGGAGGGAGGGCATCCCGGCCGTCCGTTTGTCGGCGCCGGGCCTGATCTCTCCGGCACCTGGTCCCGCCCTGACGGGACGCGCCGAGTGCGGATACCTGGCAGGATATGTGCATCCGAACTTCAGAAAGCTTGCCAGGGACGAGGGCGGTAGTACCTTGGCCGTGGCACCGCCAATGCCGCTGCTTGTCGCCGCTGCATCCCGCTGACCGGAGGTTGAAGTGACGTTCGTACCGACGCCCGAGAAGCTGATTCCCGACCTATCACCCCGGGAGGAGCTCGTGCTCCTGGCCCGTTGCCTGTGGCGAGAGGGTTACAACGACCACCTGGCCGGGCACATCACCTACAACCTCGGTGACGGCACCCTCCTTTGCAACCCGTGGTTGATCACATGGGACGAACTGCGCCCGAGCCAGGTGATCAGAATCGACCTGGCTGGCAACGTCGTGGAGGGCGAATGGCCCGCTCCTCTTGGAATACCGCTCCACCTGGCCTTGCACGAGGCTCGTCCGGGCGTGGCCTGGGCCATGCACAACCACCCTCTCTACGGAACGGTGATGGCGGATATGGGGATCGTTCCGCCTCCGCTGGACCAGAGCTCTTCCCTGGGCGGCGGAAACCTGGTGCTGGTCGACGAGTACGAGGGCGGGGTCAGCAGCATGGATGCGGCCCGGTCCGCCATCGCCAAGTTTGGTGACGCCGATATGGCCCTCCTGGCCGGCCACGGGGTGTTCGTGCTCGGCGGTTCGGCGCGGGCCATCCATCAGCGAGCCACGGCCCTGGAGCAGCGGTGCCAGCACGCCTGGTGTGTGCGCGCCGCCGGCGGCACCCTCGAAAGCCGGCTTCCGGAGTCGTGGCTGGCGAAGATGATGGCCAGCAACGGCGAGAATTTCATCGGCTTCTGGGAGGCCATGGTTAGACAGGAGTTGCGGGCCGATCCGTTCCTGCTGGAGCGGTCAGCCGAGGGCGCCGCGATCTGAGACGCGTCGCATCAGACGGGCGGTCGCTCGTCTGCCATCTCCCGGAGCTTGATCTTGAGAATCTTGTCCAAGGTCCCTGTCGGGAAGTCGTCCACGAAGTAGACGGCTCGCGGCACTTTGAAGTCGGCCAGCCGCGTTCTGCAACTCTCCTGGATGGATGTTTCGAGGACGTCGTCATCCGGGGCCTCCGCCGCTTTGACGACGAACGCCACGACCACCTCGCTGAGAAAGTCGTGCTTCTTACCCACGACCGCGACTCTGGCCACGCCTGGGACGGCCATGACCGCGTCCTCCACCTCGCGGGCCGACACGTTCTCCCCCCGACCTTCAGAAGGTCCTTGTCGCGCTCCTGGTAGAAGACGTTGCCGCCCGGCCCCTGGCGGACCATGTCGCCGGTCTTGAACCATCCGTCCTGGAATGACTTCTCGTTGGCTTCCGCGTTGTCGAAGTACTCGAGAAAAAGCTGCACCCCTCTGGTTCCCCGGACCCAAAGCTCGCCGGTCTCGCCCTCGCCGCACAGACGACCGGTCTCCTTGTCCACGACGGCGATGTCGTAACCAGGCGTCACCCGGCCCATCGATCCCCGGGCGAGCGGTTCGGACGGCTTGCCGCTGATGGCGTGGGTGACGGTTTCGGTCATGCCATAGGCGGCGTACACCTGGATGGAGAACTGCTTGTCCCAGTCCGGCATGATGGCTCCGAAGACCCCGACGCGAAGCGGCGTTTCGGGGCGGTCGGGCGCCATGAACGCCGGAATGCAGAACGGCATGAACGAGATGTGCGTGACCCGATTGCGGGCCACCACCTCCCAGAACCGGCTGGTCGACCACTTCGGCATCAGGACCGCGGTGGCTCCAACACCGAGCACAGAGAAGAACGACCAGCTCTGAGCGTTGGTGTGAAAAAAAGGCAGGAATATCAGATACCGGTCATCGGGTCCCAGATCGATATTGCGTGGCCCCGTCCGGGCCGCCCACATGGCGTTGGCATGGGTGTGTACCACGGCTTTCGGCTTGCTGGTGGTACCGGAGGTGAACATGATGCCGAACGGCAGCATCGGCTCTATCTCGCGTCCGGCCCATTCCTCGCCACCGTCGGAGAGCGATCCGAACGTATCCAGGCCGTGCTCAAGCTGCCCGGCGTCGGCGGGGTCGCCGCTGTTGTCCTCCGTGACCGCGATCCACTTCAGGGCCGGCCCTGCCTCGGCGACCATGGTCGCGTACTGCGGCTGGGTTATAGCGGCCACGCACTGGGCCTTGTCGACGAAGAACGCGATCTCGGCCGTCACCGATTTGGTGTTGGTGGTGACCCCCACGGCTCCCACAGTGGCGCAGGCCAGCCAGGCCACTACCAGTTCCGGGCAGTTGTCGGCGTGCAGCAGGACCTTGTCACCTCTTGCCACCCCGCGCTTGCTCAGTCCCGCGGCCAGGCGCCAGACATCGTCCCGCAGCTGCCGGTATGTCCACTGGCCCCGGGTGCCAGACGGGGGATCCCACACCAGGGCCGGATGGTCGGGCCGTCGGGCGGCCCACTGATCGAGGAGCCAGGGGATGTCCTGCCCGTGCATTTGCAGGCGTTCCAGGGCTTCGGTCGAGAGTGCTGCCATGGTGTCCCTTCCAGATAAAGGCGTCAGCGATTGACGCGCACTCTAGCGACACCTCGGTTCGCTCACCTGTCCCCGGGGAGGTCGCATGTTCGCCGCCCCGATATCGTGTCGGCCATGGGTACGAATCAACGCGCCATGATCCGCATGACCGACGACGAGGTGAGGTCCTTCCTGGAGCACAGCCGGACGGCCACCATGGCGACCACCGGACCGGGTGGTTTCCCGCATCTCGTGGCCATGTGGTACGGCCTACTCGACGGGAGGGTCTGCTTCGAGACGAAGACCAAATCCCAGAAGGTACAGAATCTCCGCCGGGACCCCCGCATCGCGTGCATGGTCGAAGGGGGCCAGACCTACGACGAACTGCGCGGGGTCTCCATCGAGGGGAGGGCGACCATTATCGATGACCTCGAGAGCGACAGCTACTGGGCGGCCGGGGTCAGCCTGTTCGAGCGGTACACCGGGCCCTACACCGACGAGATGCGGCCGTTCGTCGAGACCATGATGAACAAGCGAGTTGTGGTTGTGGTCGAACCCGAGCGGACCCGATCGTGGGATCACCGGAAGCTCGGGATGGCGAAGATGCAGGTGGGGGGCTCAACCGCCGCCTTTCTGGCGGCCGGGCCGGTCTGACCTTCCTTGACAAAACTAGAGTCAGACTCCAAAATATTGGGACCCAACTGGAGGTGTGAGTAGCCATGGGCGATCTGGGGTTCAGAGCTTTCGATTGCGACAACCATTACTACGAGGCAGAAGACGCCTTTACCCGCTACATGGATCCCGAGTTCAGAAAGCGGGGCATGCAATGGGGCTTGATCGACGGCAAGAAGCGGCTTCTAGTCGGCGGCAAGGTCAACCGCTTCATCCCCAATCCGCTCTGGGACCCGATCTCCAAGCCCGGCGCCCTGGACGAGTACTTCCGCGGCCGCAACCCCAAGGGGGCCGGGACGAGGGAGCTTTTCGGTGACCTCGACCCGCTGGCCGACCATCCCGAGTATCAGGACCGCGACGCCCGGCTGGCGCTGATGGACAAGCAGGGGCTGGAGGGCGCCATCTTCCTGCCCACCCTCGGCGTCGGCATGGAGCAATCGCTTCGCCGCGACGTTCCTGCTCTGATGGCCGCCTTTCACGCCTTCAACCGCTGGATGGACGAAGACTGGGGCTTCGCTTACAAGGAGCGCATATTCGCGGCGCCCTACATGACCCTCGTGGATCCTGACAATGCCGTTCGGGAGCTCGAGTGGGTGCTTGAGCGTGACGCCCGTTTCGTCGTGATGGTACCGGGACCGGTAGTGGCCAATGGCGTGGGCCGCTCGCCCGCCGATCCCGTGTTCGATCCGTTCTGGTCGTTGGTCAACGAGTCGGGGATCACGGCCTGCTATCACGGCGGTGACAGCTTCTACTCGAGCTACCTCTCAGATTGGGGCGAACCAACCGAAAGCGAAGCCTTTCGGCAGAACCCCTTCCGGTCCATCAACTCCGCCAACGGAACCCAGGACACCTTCGCCAATCTTCTCGCCCACGGTTTGTTCCATCGCTTCACCAACCTGCGATTGGCGTCGATCGAGACCGGTTCGGACTGGGTGTTCCACCTGTTCGAGAAGCTCACCAAGTCCTACGGCCAGACACCTCACCTGTACCCCGAGGATCCCCGTGAGACTTTCAAACGCCACGTGTGGGTGTCGCCCTTCTACGAGGATCAGCTGGGCCGGCTCCGGGAGATGCTCGGCGCCGATCATCTCCTGATGGGCTCCGACTATCCCCACGCCGAAGGGCTGGCCGATCCGGTTTCCTACATCAAGGATCTGCGCAACTTCAACTATCCCGACGACGACTGTGAGCTGGTGATGCGGACCAACGGCCTTTTCCTTTCCCGTCGCCGGGCCGCCTGAGCCGGCACGAGAGGAGCGAGCACCAAAGTGGGTTTCCCTGCGGGCATCGGGATAGTCGACACCATGATCGGCTTCCCTCATGGTGACATGAAGCAGACCTACGCCTTCATCACCAAGCAGACCAAGGATCGCCAGTCGACCGAAGAGTTCGAGTTCCCGGTCGAGTACATGTTCAAGCAGGTGCCCGACAAAGACCTGGTTGACAGCGCCGATCCGGTCGGGGTGACTCTGAGCGAAATGGACCGATGGGGCATCGAGTTGGCTCTGATCGGGGTCGGTGGTGAAGGCGGGAGTGGTGAAGAGGCCCTCAAGCGCTACCCCGACCGCTTCATCCCGTCCGCCTCCTGCGAACCGAATGACGGCATGGAGGGGATCCGCAAGCTGGTGCGCCTCTACGAGACCTACGGCATTCGGGCCGTCGGTGCCTTCCCGGCGGGGACCTTTCCCCAGGTCGCCATCAACGACAAGAAGATGTACCCGGTCTATGCCAAGTGCGTGGAGCTCGGCATACCCATCTTCTGCACCGCCGGCGTGCCCGGGCCCCGCCTCAAGTTCGAGCCTCAGCGGGTGGAGCTGATTGACGAGGTTATGTACGACTTCCCCGACCTGGTGTTCGTCACCCGGCACGGGTGCGAGCCGTGGGCCGACCTGGCCGTCAAGCTCATGCTGAAGTGGCCGGGTCTCCACTTCTCCACCAGCGCATTCGCGCCCCGTTACTACCCCAAGGCCGTGATCGACTACGCCAACTCGAGGGGCGCCGACAAGGTGATCTACGGCGGCTACTTTCCGATGGGCCTCTCCCTGCAGCGGATCATGACCGAGATGGAGAACGTCCCGTTCCGGGACGACGTCTGGCCGAAGTTCCTGAGGGGCAACGCTTTACGGGTTCTCGGTATCGACAAGTAGAGGCCGGCGTGCTGACGTGGCCGGATCCGGGTCTACCGGAGGAGATCCGACTCGCGCTCGTGGGTCCGGGGGCGCCCTACGAGCTGGTCGAGGAGGACGTCCTGGGTGCTCGGCTCCAGGTGTTCCACTACCGGCCGCGGAGCATGGGGCAGGTCCTTCTCGGCGGCGTCGAGCGCTTCGGGGACCGCCCCTACGTCGTCTTTCCGGACCGGACCCTGACCTTCGAGTCGGTCATCGGCCCGGTGGCCGCGGTCGCGCACGGCCTGCGCCACAAGTACGGAGTCGAGAAGGGCGATCGGGTGGCGATCGTCTCCGCCAACCGGGTCGAGTACGTCCTGACGTACTGGGCGGTTACGGCGTTGGGAGCGGTCACGGTCGCCCTCAACGGTTGGTGGACCGGTCCCGAGATGGCCTACGCCCTGGAGCTGACGCAGCCCAAATTGTTGATCGGAGACCACCGCCGGCTGGACCGGCTCTCCGGGCTCGACCTGCGCGGCCTTCCGGTGGTCGTCATCGAGGACGGCTTCTCGGCGTTGGAAGCGTCGGGATCCGGAGCAGAATGGCCCGAAGCCGACATCGACGAGGATGACCCCTACGTAATCCTCTTCACCAGCGGGACCACAGGCCGTCCCAAGGGCGCGGTCCTCTCGCACCGCGGCAACGTCCAGTTCGGGCTCTCCACCGAGCTCAGGGCGGCGGAGATGCAGGCGGTGGCGGCGGCTGCGGGAGCACCGCCGGCGGCGTCCAGCCACTCTCGTTCCATCGCCACGGCCCCGATGTTTCATGTCGGCGGCCTCACCTGCACGCTGGCGATGTGTCCGCGCACCGGCGTCACCATGATCTACCCGCCCCCCGGTCGCTGGACGGAGGAGACCCACCTGCGCCTCACGGAGGAGCATCAAGCGTCCGCGTGGTCTCTCGTTCCCACCCAGCTGTGGCGCTTACTGGACTGGCCGGACCTCGACAAATACGACCTGTCGTCCCTTCGCCGGGTTGCGGGGGGCAGCGCGGTGTGGCCGCCGGAGTTGCTCCAGCGGCTCGAGAAGAAGCTGCCCTGGGTCCGGCCCGGGCTGAGCCTCGGCTTCGGGATGACGGAGACCAGCGGCTTCGGTACCACCCTCTCGACCGCGGCGAGCTACATCCATCCCGACTCGATAGGGCAGGTGGCACCGACCATGCAGCTCGAAATCCGCGAACCGGTGACCCGCCAGCCCTGTCCCGACGGTGAGGTCGGCGAGATCGCTTTTCGCAGCGCAGGCAACTTCCTCGGCTATTGGGACAACCCCGAGGCCACAGCCGAGGCGTTCGACCCCGACCGCTGGTACCACACCGGGGACTACGGCCATGTCAAAGAGGGCTTCATCTACCTGGAGGGCCGCCGGAGCGACCTCATTATCAGAGGTGGAGAGAACATCTATCCCGTCGAGATCGAGAACCGTCTCGTGGAGAACCCTGCCGTCGCCGAGGTCGCCGTGGTCGGAGTGGACCACCCCACCCTGGGCCAGGAGGTAAAGGCCTACGTGGTGGTGCGGGACGCCGGCGAGTTGAGCACCGAAGAGGTCAAGGAGTGGTGTGCGGCGGCGCTTGCCCCCTTCAAGGTTCCGGCTCAGGTCGAGTTCATCGCCGAGCTACCTCACAACGCCACCGGCAAGGTGGTCAAGCATCTCATCGGAAGGTCCCCGGCCGAGAGCGATTTCGTGGAGGAGTAAAGGCGTTTCTGGAATGCGATTTCGGTTCCGGGCCGGGGCTGGCGGATAGCTCTCCGATATCGCCCGGTTTGTGTCTCGCCTTGACAAATAGAATCAGACTCCATAACTTGGTAACATGACTACGGGTAACGCCACGATCGATCGAGCCGACGGGCACTACACCATCATCACCGCCGACAGCCACGCCGGCGGGAGCCACGCCTCGTATCGCGACTACCTGGATCCGGCGTACTTGGAGGACTTCGACGCCTGGCGGAACAAGTACCGCAACCCCTTCAAGGACCTTGGCGATCAGCGCCGGTACCGCAACTGGGACAACGAGATGCGCAACGGCCAGCAGGAAGCGGACGGGATCGTCGGGGAGGTGATCTTCCCGAACACCGTTCCACCGTTCTTCCCCAGCTTCGTCCTCTTCGCTCCGCCTCCCAAGCCGGAGGACTACGAGCATCGCCTGGCCGGGATCCGGGCCCACAACCGCTGGTTGGTCGATTTCTGCGGGGAGTTCCCTGAGCAGCGGGCCGGTATCGGCCAGATCTTCCTCAATGACATCGACGATGCCATCGATGACGTCAAGTGGATCAAGGAGCACAACCTGCGGGGCGGGTTGCTGCTGCCCAACATCCCGCCCGACGTGAAGTGGGTCAAGCCCGTCTACGACCCCGAGTACGACCGCCTGTGGGAGGTGATTCAGGACCTGGAGGTGCCGATCAACGTCCATGGCGGCACCGGCGCTCCTGACTACGGGAACTACCCCTTCTCGATGCTCTTCTATATCAACGAGGTGGGCTTCTACTCCCAACGCCCGCTGGTGTCCTTCATCCTGGGCGGGATCTTCGAACGCTTCCCGCGCTTGAAGTTCGTCATCACCGAGGCCGGTTGCGCCTGGGTGCCCCCTCTCTTGAAGCGTCTCGACGACACGATCGACAAGATTCGCAAAACGGGCCAGACCGGCGAGATCCGCTACGGCGAGGACGACAAGCTCAACCAGCTGGCCAGCGAGTACTTTGCCCAGAACGTGTGGATGGGGGTCAGCCAGCCCGGTCCGGCCGACGCCGCCGCCCGCTACCAGATCGGGCTGGACCGCTTCATGTGGGGCTCCGACTACCCGCACGACGAGGGCACTTACCCCTACACCCGCGAGCACCTGCGCCAGATCTTCCATGGCACCGGGCCGGCCGAGATGCAGAAGATCCTGGCCGAGAACGTGGCCGAGCTGTACGACTTCGATCTGGAGAAGCTGGCCCCGCTCGCAGCGGCCCACGGGCCGACTGTGGAAGAGCTAGAGGTCGCGCTCGACCGGCTTCCCGACGAGCCGAACGAGGCCCTGCTCAAAGGGGTCGGGAGCCGGGTCTAGCCGGCGCCGCCCGGTAGCGCGGCCCCGGCCTGCGGTTGCGCCGGTCCGGGCGGTTTCGGTCCCCCCCTCCTAGGCTGGCGGTACCCGCTCGGGCCACTCCACCGGTTCGATATCCAGGTTGACCACGATGGGTTCTTGGCCGCTGCGAGCAAGGACGCAGCGAAGTGGGGCCAACGGATCGGCGTTGATCTCCTGATGGGGCACATAGGGCGGGACGAATATGAAGTCTCCGGGGCCGGCGTCGGCAAGGTATTCCAGGTGATCGCCCCAACGCATGCGGGCCCTGCCCTCCAGGACGTAGATGACGCTTTCGAGTTCGCCGTGGTGATGCGGGCCCGTAAGCGCGCCCGGCTCCACCGTCACAGTGCCGGCCCAGATCGATTTGGCGCCGGTCGTTCCACTCACGGCCGACTGGCGGTGCATGCCCGGCGTTTGAGGTGTGTTCGAATCCAGCCGGTCATGGGGCACGACATGGATACCGTGGTTGCGCCAGTCGGTTGCTCGATCGGTCACGTTTCGATTCCCCGTTCGGGGCCAGAACTTTGTGTTCAGTACGCGCGCTTATATGGCGCGCTACTCAACACAAAATAGCGCTTCTGCTCCGAGCTTTTATCGGCCGGCGCCAACCCCTTTCTGTTCACTGGGGCTGCCTGTATTGTGCTCTTCTGGGCGCAAAAGGCAGATGGTTGAGATCTCCACCGCCGGACCACGCGTAGGAGGATGAGGGTGGCCAAATTCACCAGGGGCTTTCTGGGCCGAGGCACGGCCGGGGCCAGGGATCCCCGGCTTCCGCCCGGCCAGTATGACGTGGGTCGCGATTGGCCGGTTCTGACTGCTGAACCGACTCCCAACCTGGAGACTGCAGCATGGACGTTCCGGGTCGAAGGTCTGGTGGCGCAGCCTACGACCTGGACCTGGGACCAGATCCACGGAGTGCCGGCCTCCGCCTACGACGGAGATATTCATTGCGTGACCACGTGGTCGAAGCTCGGTATCAGCTTCCAGGGGGTGTCGGTCGATGACCTCCTGTCTGCGGCAATGCCCTCGGACCAGGCCACCCACATCCTGGCCTTCTCGCACACGGGGTACACCACCAATCTGCCCCTCCCGGACGTAACGGGGGGCCGGGCCTGGGTGGTGTGGAACGTGGACGGGCAACCCCTTCCCCGCGAGCACGGTGGCCCGGCTCGCTTGCTGGTGCCGCACCTGTACTTCTGGAAGAGCGCCAAATGGATCGCCGGGCTTCGGGTCCTCGACCACGACGAGCCCGGTTTCTGGGAACAGAACGGCTATCACGACCGTGGCGACCCCTGGCTAGAGCAGCGTTATCAGGGCGACTGACGGTTGGTCATCGGACCGGGTCAGGTGAATCCATGGCTGAGCGCCACCGTTTCGGCTGTTCGGGCCGAGACGGCGACGGCGAAGACGTTTGTCCTCGACCTCGGGCGGCCGGCCCAGTATCTGGCCGGGCAGCACTACATCGTCCGCCTGACTGCCCCGGATGGCTACCGGGCCCAGCGGTCGTACTCGGTGGCGTCTGCTCCCGACGGTGGCCCGACCATCGAGCTGACTATCGAAAGGCTTCCGGGCGGAGAGGTGTCCACCTTTCTCCACGACGAGGTTGTTCCGGGGGACGAGCTGGAGGTTCGTGGCCCGATCGGGGGATGGTTCGTGTGGCGAGGCGATGTCCCGGCCCTGCTGATCGGCGGTGGCTCTGGTGTGGTGCCCCTTATGGCGATGCTGCGCCTGGCTCGCCGCACGGGTGTCCAGCGGGATGTTCACCTGGTGGTGTCAGTGCGTTCGCCTGGTGACCTGTACTACCCGGGGGAGCTGGACGGGCCGGACACCACGGTCGTGTATACCCGCCTGGCCCCGCCGGGCGATTCCCGTGCGGCCGCTCGTCTGGCCGCCACCGACCTTCCGACGAGACCGCCGGCGGGCACGGTTGCCTACATTTGCGGCTCGACCGGGTTTGTCGACCACGCCACCGACCTGGTCACGGCCGCCGGGGTGCCGGTCGAGATGGTGCGGATAGAGCGGTTCGGTCCGAGCGGGTAGGAGAGGCAACGCCGCGCCGATCCCGCGACCTGTCCAGAACCTCACTTCCCAGGCGGCATTTCCAGCGCCACACTCTCGGAGCGCCCCGACGCTCGAACCGATGACGAGGTCAGGGGTGAGCCTCCTCTCCAGCAGAGAACGCAGCATGCCGACCTCGGCGGCGCCGAGTATGCCTTCACCGCCGAGGACGAAAGCGGTCAGGTCACCGGTGTCGGACCTGACCCCTTGCTCACGGACCACCCTCTAGGTTTGCGGCCGCTCCGCATAGGGTGACGACGACGCGAGCTCCAATACGGTGCGGGCGGCCGGCGGCCGGGGAGCACCGGTGACATGGGACAGGTGGGACGACGGCACCGGGCCCGATCCCAACGGCCTGGCGATGTCCTCCAGGGACCGGCCCTCGGCGTCGACTCCGAGCACTACTTCGACTATCGCTCCGACGATCATGACGGCGGCGCCGAGGAGGTACCCGAGGAACAGCTGGAAGTGGTCGGTTCCGTTACCGATGAGTTTGCCGTACAGCCACGGACCGAGAGCACCGAAGGTTTGGGCGATGGCGAAGAAGACGGCGATGGCCTTGGCTCGCACCTCGACGGGAAATATCTCGCTAACCGTCAAGTAGGCCGCGCTGGCGCCGGCAGAGGCGAAGAAGAAGATCACGCACCAGCAGAGGGTCTGGGTTACCGCGTTCAGAACCCCGGCCTTGAACAGGAACGCCGACAAAGCCAGCAAGAATCCAGAAGTGAAGTAGGTGCCGGCGATCATCGCCCTGCGGCCGATGGTGTCGAAGAGCCGCCCGAGCAGGAGGGGACCCAGCAGGTTGCCGGCCGCGAAGAACATGAAGTAATACGCCGTCGAGCTGGCGTTGACACCGTAAATCTTGGTGAGGACGAGTGAGTAAGTGAAGAAGATGGCGTTGTACAGGAAGGACTGCGTGATCATGAGCGCCGCGCCCAGGATTGCTCGTCTCGGGTAGGTCTCGAAGAGCGTCTTCGCCAGCACGATGAAGCCGATGCTCTTCTGCGGCCGGATCTCCAGGGCCCTTGATTCGTCCACCGGGTCGAGCGTGCCACCGGTTTCCTTGACGTGTCGCTCGATCTCCGCCACTGCTTTCTCGGCCTCCTCCACCCGGCCGTGCATGAGTAGCCATCTGGGGCTTTCGGGGAGGTTGCGCCGCACGAAAAGGATCACGAAGCCCAGGGCCGGCCCGAACAGGAAGGCGATCCGCCACGAGTAGGCGCCGGGCAGATGCTTGACGACGAGAATGAACAGAACCGAGGCCACGAGGGCGCCGCCCCAGTAGGTCCCGTTGACCGCGACGTCGACGCGCCCGCGGTATCGGGCCGGGATGAGCTCGTCTATGGCGGAGTTGATGGCGGCATACTCACCGCCGATACCCATACCGGCGATGAACCGGGTTACGTCGAGCCAGTACACCCAGCCTTGCGTATGGCCGGCCGTGCAAGCCGTCAGAGCTCCACCGACGAGGTACACGCCCAGGGTGATCATGAACAGGTTGCGGCGGCCCCACTTGTCTGACAGACGCCCGAAGAACAGGGCTCCGGCCACCTCTCCCAAGAGGTAGATCGTTCCTACTGAGAACGCGACCGAAGCCGACGAAAGGTTCAGCGCCGACTTACTGGAGATGATGGCGGTGGCGTTGCTGGCGATGGTGATCTCGAGGCCATCGAGAATCCAGGCCACCCCTAGAGCAATAACCAACCGGGTGTGAAAGCGAGACCAGCGAAGACGGTCGATTCGGGCTGGAACCAGGCTGACCTCAGCGCCTGACGAACTGGGATCTATTCCTTGCTCAATCGTTGTCATGGCATCCTCCCCAATACGTGCGATCCGGCCTGCGGCAGCGGGACCACCGGCTACCGCAGGCCGGAGTAAGAAGCCTCAGTGGCTACCAGCGCCCGTACCACTGCCGGCGTGATCCCGACGATTCCCCCCTCGCGAAGGCCCAACCGATGATCCAAGCCACAAAGAGGATCACCGCGACAATCCACAACACATGCAAAGCGAAGCCGAGGCCGAAGAACAGGAGTGCTAGTAGTAGGACGAGCAAGATGAGAGCCACGCAAACCTCCGGTTGATGGGCAATGTTGCTACTGCGAAACTGAATATTCCCCGGCGCCCGCGGATCAAACGCAGGTTCCCCTTCTTCTATCTCCGCTGGCAAAAGCGATCACTGACCGTCACCGGGCGACGGGGTAACGGCCACCGGCCTACCGAAGTGGCGGCGGTACGAGTCGAGTCAGCGGATCTCTTCCAGCGGATATCACGAAGCGGTCTACGACAGCACGCCCTTGTCCTCCTGGTCAGCGTCATCAACGACGGTCTGCAGCATGTCGGTCAAGCCGCCTACGTCCGGCAACTGTTGGAGCGGCTGCCGGCCTGAGCAGGCACCATCCACCCGGCCTAACTGGGTTGCCCTATACGCTCGTCCGAGGTGCGATGAGTCCCGCGAGGGGATCAAGGGACACGAGATGACGGCGGTTAGCGGCAGCCTCCATCGGCTACAACCCGAATGCCGCAGAAGTAGCAGAAGTCAACGGGTGCGCGAGCAGGTCGAGTAATCAATGCAAACGAGTGAAGGTACCGAGTTCGTCATATCTGTCCAGGCCGATTGGGCCTGTGCCTGGATCAGGCCTGAGGGTGCGCTCGACGAGTTGACCGCCCCGGTGCTCTCGCAAGCCCTGGACGAGGCCTTCGATCGTGGCGTGAGGAAAGTCCACGTCTGGTTGAATGCCGTCCCGTACATGGACGTGGCCGCCATAGGGATGCTGGCCCAGGCCGACCAAAAAGCCCGCTCCCGGAGGTCCAAGCTTGTACTGCATTCCCCGCTGCCTGGGGTGCGCGACCTACTCCAACACGCTCCCGGGTCGGGGACACTGATCGTCAAGTAGCCCGAGGGCGTCGGGTCTTTGCCTCGTTCACAGTTTCGATATCGCGCCCAGGGGTAGGCCCGACAAGGCCACGGCAATCGTGGTCACAACGGCGGGCTCCCGCTCCGAGTCCTCTCTCCCTGACTGGAGCGGGAGCCTTGTCGTGCCTGCCCCGGCGGGTATCTAAAGCCCCTCACCTACCGGGAGGTGGCCAGAGCTGACGAGGGACCGGACTTTCCCGGAGAGGAAGCCGTGGCTATGTGATGACGCTATTGAATTCGAGGAAGTCGCTGGCCTTGCTTCAGCACGTCACGGAAGAGATCGCCCTTCTGGGCGATGCGAGGTATGACAGACCGGATAGTGAACCCGTCCGGGGAAAGGCCCGGATCGTCGAGTTCGTCCCACTCGATCGGGGTGGAGACCGGTGCGCCGGCCGCCGGGCGGGGGCTGTAGGGCGCCACGAGAGTCTTGTTGATGGCGTTCTGCGTGTAGTCGAGTCGAGCGAGGCCGCGGCGCTCGTTCACCTGCCACTTCCAGCTGACCAGCTCGGGCACGACGGCGCCAACTGCCCTGGACAGGCTCTCGACCCAGGTCCTGGTCTCGTTGAAATCAGGCCCGCGCTCGACCGGTACCCAGATCTGAATTCCCCGGCGACCGGTTACCTTGGCCCGGGCCTGGACGCCCAGATGGTCGAGGGCGGTACGGTGGAGCCGGGCGAGCACCAGCAGGTCATTCCAGTCTGTGACATCCCCGGGGTCGAGGTCGATCAGGGCGTAAGTAGGCTTATAGGGGTCATCGATCAGCGAAGTCCAGGCGTGCCACTCGAGCGCCCCGAAGTTGGCCGCCCATACGAGCGCGGCCGGTTCGTCCACGACGAGGTAGGTACGGGTTTCACCGCGGCCCGCTTCCGGATTTTCCCAGCGTGGCAGCCATTCAGGAGCGTGGCTGGGCAACTCCTTGTGCCAGAAGCCCTCGGAGCCGGACCCGTTTGGGAAGCGATGCATGTTCAACGCGCGGTGAGTCAGGTATGGCATCAGGATCGGTGCGACCTGCGCCGCGTAGCGAAGCAGATCGCGTTTGGTCACCGCCTCGTCCCCCTCGCGTGGCGGAAAGAGGACCTTGTCGAGGTTCGTCACTCGCAGCTCCCGCCCGAAGACCGTCCACGTACCGGATGATCCCATTGCCTCGAGGTCGCTCAAGTCGTCCGGGCTGGGCCCGTCGAAGGCAGGAGCCTTGAGGGCGATCGAGGCTTCGGAGGCGGGCTTATCCGAGCGCCACAGACGATCCGGATCGGCCTTCACTTCGTCATTGGTGCGACCGCTGAGGACCGATCGCGGATGATCCTCAGGGTCCCAACCGTCGACCGAGAACTCGTCATGCTTGTGCAGCAGTAGCCATTCCTCTCGGTCGGACCGGCCTCGCTTGGTCCGCACCAGAACGAATCGACCCCGCAGCTTCTCGCCATACATGTCCACGTGAATCTCGCCGCCGGAGACGGCCTTTTTCGGATCCTCAGCCTCCTCGTCCCCGGGTTTCCAGGTGCCCACGTCCCAGACGATGACGTCTCCACCACCGTACTCTCCAGCCGGGATGACGCCTTCGAAGTCGAAGTACTCCAAAGGGTGGTCCTCCACGTGGAAGGCCGCTCGGCGCACGCTCGGATCCAGCGTCGGTCCCTTCGGTACAGCCCAACTCACCAGCACACCGTCGATTTCGAGTCGCAGGTCGTAGTGAAGTCTGCGGGCTCGATGCCGCTGGACGACGAACCGGCGCTGGCCGTCCGGAGAGGCTCCGGGCATGGGGACCCCTCCGGCCGGCTCTTTGGTGCGCGAGAAGTCCCGTTTGCTTCGGTAGGTCTCCAGCGGGTCGGTCGCCCGAGGCAGGGATCGCGACTGCGACACGACCCGAGTCAAGCGCGCCCTGCGGGCCGCTGCAAACCGCCGCCGACAGTTTCGGTACGAGCCGGCCCGGGTAGGCATTCGGAATGGCAACAGCGCGACAGAAGGAAGCAGCCCGCCGCAACCTGGTCAAGGCCCGGCAGGCGCAGAGTGAACGTGCCCGCGGGAAGAACGTCCCACGGACCAGCCAAAGAATGAGCACCGCTGAGAAGGATCGCATGCCGGATAGCGAGTTCGCATTCGTGGACGAGCGCAAGGAACCCTTGAATGATGCTGCCCACGTGCGGAACGCCATTGCCCGCTTCAACCAGGTGGAGGGCGTAAGCGACACGGAGCGAGACCGAGCATGGGACCGGATCATGACCGCGGCCCGTCGGTTCGACGTGGATGTATCGGAGCGCGACTGGCGGGAACTCTTCGATTCGGGCACAGCCAACGAGCGTTGACTAGTGGGTGCTGCTGGACAGGCTCACCACGAAGTTCACGGTCGTAGCGAGAATCACAGCCCCGAAAAGGTAGGAGAGGAGGGCGTGCCGTAGCGCGGCTGCCCGAATGGCGCTGGACCCGATGGCGGTATCCGAGACCTGGAAGGTCATCCCGATCGTAAAGGCCAGGTAGGCAAAGTCCGTATATCTCGGGGGATCGTGCTGATTGAAGCTGATGCCGGTGTCCCCACGGTGGTAAAGGCGGGCATACGCCAGCGTGAACAGGGTGTGGATGAGGAGCCACGACAACGCCACGCTCGCCGCCGCCAACCCGGCCAACAGCCATCTCCGCGACCCGTGGGCCGAGTTGGCGGCGACCAGGACGACGGCGACCGCGACCAGGCTGGCCACACTGGCGGCGATCAGCAAGATGTCGCTGATCGGTTGACTCGGGTCCTCGCGACTGGCGTGGGTTGCGGTGTCAGCGGCGTTCATGTTTCTAACTGATAACCAGGTCGCGACGGAGAAGAGGGTGGCCATTGCGTCCCATCCCACTAGAGCGGAGTACTTCCACTCTCCGAAGAGGCCGGTCACCACTGCGACTGCGATCCCCAGGCCCAGGACGACCAACAGCCGCGCCTGGGAACGGGCCGTTCGCCACCGCGACACCCAAAGCTGCGCTTTGGAGCGCTTGGCCATGTCCTCAGTCAAGCAGGTTCGCCCTCCTGACACTTGGAGGGCAGAGCCGGTCCTGGTTCAGAAATCTGGGTAGTTGTCCGGGCAGGGCCCAAGCTCGAGAGGGGCGCTGACTTGGTGTCATCGAAGTTGATTGCAGTGAGAGGGTGTGAGCAGGGGAGAGGCGGCCGGTCTGTTGCCGCAATCTCGGTCGAACCGCGGATGAGTATTCGCCGAATCTTCGGCGCCGTTCAGGCGATCATCGCCGTTGTGCTTCTGCTTGCGCCTCGGTTCATCGCCGCCGCCGCGGCGGGACAGGGCCGTCGTGTCCCGACCTGGGTGGTGCGACTTCTCGGCGCCCGGATGCTCTGTCAGGGATGCTGGCTGGCTCAGAAGCCCACGAACACTGTGCTCGCGGCCGGCACAGGGATTGAAGCTGTTCACGGGGCCACCATGCTCTGTCTCGCGGGGGTCGATCCCCGAGACAGGAGCACTGCCCTGAAGGCGGCCGCACTGGCGGCAGGACTGGTGTTGATCGACCTGGGGATGCGATGAATGAAGAGACGGTGCGGGCCCGGCGTCCCCTACTCGGAGGAGTTCGACGCGACGGAGCGTTAGATGCGCGCAACCTTCCGCAAGCGTTTATGCACGCCCGCCTGCTGGTATCGGCCGTCATGCTCGGATCGATCCCCGCCCGGGGCGCCGGTCCTTAGGGAAGGTCCAGGAGCGCAAATACACCGCTCAGGGTTCAACAGGTGCTTTCCTGGGAAGAACACCCCCGTGGACAAGGAGGTTCTGTCATGACATGGACAGTCGACCATCCAGGTCGCCGGAGCATGTGGCGTCACAGTGGGCGCACGGCAACCACGGCCGGGACCGCCGCTCGGGTCAGGGTCTACCGCCCCTTCGGCGTAGCCGGCATGGGAGCGCTGGCGGCATTGCTGGGCGCTTGGGCGGCGATTGTGGCCTTCGTAGGGCCCGAGTTCGGGTATCAGGCCACGAACAACTCCTCGTGGCAGTGGACAACCGCTAACTGGCTGCTCCATCTGGTGCCGGGCGCCGTCGCCTTCGTGGCCGGCCTGTGTGTCATGTTCCTGGCCAGGGCGTCCACCCTGTCGGCTCGCAGCATGCTCCGGTTGGCGGCTCTTGCGATCATCGCGGCCGGGGCCTGGTTGGTGATCGGTCCGGCGCTATGGCCGGTGTTCGAGTCAGGCTCCCCGTATGGTCCGGCCGCCACCGCCCAAACCTCGTTCACGAACCAGATCGGGGCCAACCTGGGTCCCGGGCTGCTATTGGTCCTGCTGGGCGGCATGATCTACCAGGCGATCGGGGTCAGCCGGCCCGCTCCCGCCTACGACGCCCCTGCCGTCGGCGCTGTCGATGAACCGGGCCGCGTTTATCGGGCCCCTGCCGGCGCCGTCGACAACCCTGCCGGCGCCGTCGACAACCCTGCCGGCGCCGTCGACAACCCGCCGGCGCCGTCGACCAGCCAGCCGGCGCGGCCGGCCAGCGAGCCGGCGCGGCCGGCCAGCGAGCCGCTGCTGTCGATGATCCGACCCGCACCTACGAAAGCCCCACAGGAACGCTCCACAGCCGCTCTGAGATGGGTGGCGCCGATCCCGCTACTGCGGCGCCCGCCGAACCTGTGAGCGGTTCCTCAACAGAGGAGGAACGGCCCCCCGGAGCGTCCTGATGCCGGCCTCTTTGGGATGAAAGGGATCAAGAAAAGGTTCAACCGTCCCAACTGCGGGTACCATCCGAGCGGCGTTCAACGGGCCGACCGGTTCCACCAGGAGGCTGATGTCCTTTTCGAGTTCTACCGTGTCGACTACTGCATGACGACGGAGCGCTCGGCCCCCCGTCGCTTGTGTCACCGGGGTCTGTTGTATCGCGGCGCACCCGAGTATCTCGACGCCCTGGCCGCCTTCGTTGACGAGGGATTGCAAGCCGGGGAATCGGTCATGGTCAGCGGTGCCCGGGCCGAAGGGGGATGCGGTCCACGATCGGATGCAGCATGAAGGAACGTACTTCGTGGACATGGCCGAGTTGGGCCGCAATCCGGGCCGCATCATTCCCGCCGTCCAGGAGTTTCTGCAGCAACACCAGGGCCAGCCGGCCCGGTTCGTCGGTGAGCCGATATGGTTAGGCCGCCGCGCGGGCGAGATCGCCGAGGCCACCCGTCACGAGGCGTTGATGAATGTGGCTTTCGCCGATCGTCCGGTGACAATCCTGTGTCCCTACGATGGGGACGCTTTGCCCTCCGGCGTGCTCGATGGACTGTGGCGAACTCATCCCGAAGTGCTATGTGCCGGTCTGTCCGAGCTGAGTCGGGCTTACAGGGATCCGAGCTCGGTGTACGCCGACGAAGCTTGGCCCTTGTCGCATCGGCCTCCAGGCGTGGAGGTCCGGTCGTTTCACTCCGACACCGACCTCTCGGACTTGCGGGTGTGGGTCCAGCATTTTGGGTGGAGGTCCGGCCTGCCAGTGGACCGTGTGGATGATCTCGTCCTGGCTGTAAGCGAAGTGGCGGGCAACTCGGTTCGCCATGGCGGTGGTCGAGGTGACCTGAGTCTCTGGTGCGACGACGAGGGCGCTGTGGTCTGCGAGATCCGTGATGCCGGTTACATCACAGACCCTCTTGCCGGGCGGCACGCGCCGGGGCCTGACCTCGATGTCACGGGCCTGTGGTTGGTCAACCAGCTGTGCGATCTCGTAGAGATTCGCTCCGGCCCAGGCGGCACCCAGGTGCGGCTCACGCTGGCTTCCTGACCACCGCCGGTCGCGTGCGGGTCAGGCTCGAAGTTTGTTGACGGCCTGGGCCAGGAGTCGCGACACCTGCATTTGGCTCACGCCCAGTTCGGCCGCGACCTCCCGCTGCGTCCAATCATCGAAATACACTCGCTTCAGTACGAGGCGTTCTCGGCCATCTAGCCCCGGCAGTGAACTTTGAACATGAAGCCGGTCCAGACACTGATCGAAGGACTGATCGTGGACCGGAACTTCGATCCCTGACTCGTCGCCTGCTCGGCCGTCCAAAGAGGCCGGCCAGAAGTTGTCGCCGGCGCCGATGGCACCCAAGACGGCTTCCTCACTCACACCCAGCCGCTCGGCTATCTGGGCGTTCGTCGGGGTCGTGCAGAGCTCGTGAGTCAATTCGTCCCGGGTTTGCTTGACGGAGAGATACAGTTCCTGAACTGGACGCGGTACCCGAAGCATCCATGTCTTGTCGCGGAAGTGTCGCTTGAGCTCGCCGAGGATGCTTGATGTGGCATACGTTGCGAACCGCGTGTTGCGCTCCGGGTCGAAGCGCTTGGCCGCCTTGACTAGCGCCAGCATCGCTACTTGCTCGAGGTCGTCGGTAGGTTCGCCATGATGAGCGAACCTGCGGGCGAGAGAGCGAGCCAGTCTTACGTGACCTTGGACCAGTTCGAGCTGAGCCCGACGGTGGGCCAGGGTCTCGGGAAACGTCTTAGCCCTGGAGTGGCAACGCGAACGACTGCCCGGTCCCGCTCTTCCACACTTACGGTACACGCGCCCGGTGCCGTTGGCGCCGACAGCTTTCAGGCCTGCTGGCATCGGCACGTCGTGACCGGGTTCCGCCGTGATTACCAGGAGCTGACCTCCGGGACGTAACTGCTCGACTGCTTCATCGAAGCGGGCGTCGCCCTGAACGTGGTCGCCCTGAGCGTGGTTGGCTCGGACGGTCACCAGGTCGACAGGATCGCTTGGATCGGCAAGATAGACATGCTCCGCCAGTCCGTCGTCGGCTACCCAGCGCCGGTCCAGGCGAATGAGGCAACCTGACTGACGCACGGCCGGCACGCCCCGGACATCTGCGAGAGCGAATCCGGTCTCCGTTGCTCCTGGAGATGTCTCCGAGGCGTACACGTCGATGGCGTCGCATCCATCGGAGTGCTGGGCGTGTTGGAAGGCGACCGCCAAAGCGACGGCGTCGTCTATGGAACCCATCGCCCACGCCGTCGGAATCTGACCTGAATTCGCCAGCAGCGGTGGGATGACGTCGCTCTGCAACAACTCCCACTCGCGTAGCAAAGTCGGTGCAGATGCGGATATAACCACGAATCTCTCCCTGCGTAAGAGCCCCTCATCCACGGTTCCCGCCCTCGGGGGCCACAGTCGTATCTACCCGCGGCAGTGCATTTCTAAACCGGGCACCGGTTCGCAGATAGTCAGTCAGCAGGCCCGTTCTGGTAACAACTTGCGCAAAGTCCGTGCATTTCGCACCGCGCAGCCACCGGGATCGTTGTTGAAATACACGAATACCTCTTCGCCCTGAGAGAACGCCCCGGACAGCTCGGCAGCCAATGTCTTCAGCGCCGCCTGGCCGTAACACGGATGGGGGCTGGCGCCTCCTTCGTGCATGCGGACGTACCCCCAATCGGTGGTCTTCCAGCGGGGCTGCAAGCGTCCCTTTCTATCAGCCCAGCAGCACGCGGCGTGACGTTTCTCGAGGACTCTCCGGACGTCGTCACTGTTCCACGATGGATGGCGAAGCTCTGCCGTCACGCGCCGGTTGGGCCCGAAGGCGTGAAGGGTCTGGTCGAGTGCATCGGCATCTGACTTGAGATCGGGGGGCAACTGGAGGAGAAATGGTCCGCACGCCGATCCCAAGCCTTCCGCCTGCCTGAGGAGTCGGCTGACAGGTTCGGCGGGGTCCCTCAGCCGGCGAATGTGTGTCAGGTAGCGGCTTACTTTGACGGCGAATACGAAGCCCTCTGGAACCTGTGTCGCCCAACCCTCGAAGGTCGATCGATCCGGCAATCGGTAGAAGCTGTTGTTCAGTTCTACGGTCGCGAACTCCCGGGAGAGGTGCGCCAGCCATTGGCGTTGGGGCAGTCCCGCCGGGTAGACGGAGTCTCGCCAGTCCGAGTAGTGCCAGCCGGACGTCCCGATGAGGACCGGCATCGCGAGTCCCTCCGCGTTCAGCCGCCGGCGTGGCGCACGACCGGCTGTCGTCCGGGCGGCTGGGTTGGCGGCGGACTCGGCCTCAGGGCCGGGATTGATCGCACCATCGGTCCCGTGTCGATCTGAACGCTTTCGCCATGATGCCAGACCTCGAGCGGAGTGCCTTCGAGGATCTCATAGGTTGCTTTCTCGGCTTGGATATGGACGCGTAAGCGTCGACCCCGGTACCGCAAGCGGAACGTGAGGGTGCTGATCCCACCCGGCAGCCGAGGGGCGAATGTGAGCCTTCCATCCGATGCTCTCAGTCCACCGAAGCCCATCACCAGGGCGATCCAGGTGCCCGCCAAAGACGCGATGTGCAGTCCATCTCGCGTGTTGTGCTCCAGATCAGAGAGATCCATCAGTGCTGTCTCACCCAGGTAGTCATGCGCCAACTCGACCTGCCCTACCTCGGCGGCCATGACCGATTGGGTGCACGCAGAGAGGGAGGAATCCCGAACGGTCAGAGCTTCGTAATAGGCGAAGTTACGGGACTTCTGCTCCGCCGTAAAGGCATCGCCACGCAGGTGCATGGCGAGGACTAGATCGGCCTGTTTGACGACTTGCTTCCGGTACAGCTGGAAGTAGGGGTAATGGAGGAGCAGCGGGTAGTGCTCGGGCCGAGTAGAACTGAAATCCCAACGATCGTGGTCTGTGAATCCCTCGCTCTGGCTGTGGACTCCGAGTCGCTCGTCGAACGGGATCACGATCGCGTCTGCAGCGTCGCGCCAAGAAGCCGCCTCCTCCAAGGTTACCTCGAACGCAGAGGACGCCTCTGGGTAAATGCCGACACGGTCGGCCGCCACTCGAAGGTTTTGTTGAGCCATGAGGTTGGTGTACAGGTTGTTGTCAGCCAGGGCGCTGTACTCGTCCGGCCCCGTAACACCGTCGATGCGAAAGCGCCCATCGATATCGTGCTGGCCCAGGCTGCGCCACAGCCGAGCGGTGCTCACCAGAAGAGGCAGGGCGGTGGTCCGTTCGAACTCGAGGTCTTCGGTGGCGTCCACATATCGGACGGCGGCGTCTGCGATGTCCGCGTTGACATGGAAGGCTGCTGTTCCCGCCGGCCAGTACCCCGAGCATTCTTCGCCGGTGATGGTGCGCCAGGCGAAGGCCGCGCCGGTCAGCCCGAGGCTCCGGGCATGCTCCTGGGCGACGTCGAGGGTGTCACGGCGCCAGGCCAGGGCGTCGGCGGCAGCTTGCGGGCGAGTGTAAGTGAGGACGGGCAGCACAAAGATCTCAGCGTCCCAGAAGGTATGGCCGTCATAGCCAGGTCCGGTAAGCCCTTTGGCCGGGATCGGCCGGCGCTCCGTGCGGGCTCCGGCCTGAAGAACGTGGAACAGTCCGAAGCGCACCGCTTGCTGGACTTCGGCATCACCATCGACCTCGATGTCGGCGCCCGCCCAGAAGTCATCAAGGAACGCTCGCTGCTCCGTCAACAAGCCATCCCACCCGGTTTGACGGGCGTCCGCCAGCGCCGCCACCACCTGGTCGTGCAGCGCAACCCTACTGCGCTCGCCTGACCAACCGTAAGCAACCAGCTTCACGATGCGAAGCGGGGCGCCAGGTTCGAGCCTGGCCGCTACGGTCATGCGGGTCACATCCTCCATGCCCTCGGCATCGACGAGCGTCTCTGTCGAGCAGTCGACCTGATTGGTCATTGCCGCCGCAACCCGCAGTCCGCTCACCTTGGTCCGATGCACCATGACAGCAGAGTGGTCGTAGACAATGTTCTCTTCGACCGCGAGCGGGGAGGCCAGAGCGGCAGCCGAACGGGGGTCGAGGCCGGAGCCCGGCAGCGACTCGTTGGCCATCAGCTCGGACTGCACCACGACTCGAACGGGACCGTCGGTCGCTTCCACCGTATAGTTGATGCCCACCACTGATCGGTGAGTCATCGACACCAGGCGGGTGGAGGTCACCCGGATGGTTCGTCCCGCCGGGGACGTCCAATGGACGGACCGGATCAGGGTTCCGGCTCGCATGTCGAGCACCCGCTCGTGTCCGTGGAGCGTTCCGTACCGGACGTCGAAAGGTTCGTCGTCGACGAGTAGCCTGATCAGTTTGCCATTGGTCACGTTGATGACGGTCTGGCCCGAAAGGGGATAGCCGTATCCGGCCTCGGCGTAGGGAAGGGGGCGCTCCTCGTATACGGAGTTCAGGTAAGTGCCCGGGATGCCGTTGGGCTCGCCTTCGTCCAGGTTTCCGCGCAGGCCGATGTGCCCGTTGGAAAGGGCGAATATTGATTCGGACTGGGCCAGGATGTCAAGGTCGAGGTGCGATTCCCGAACTGTCCAGGGATCGATGGTGAAGGCGGGGTGATCGATCATGCCCGTTTCAGGAGTTGCCTCAGATCGGTTACCACCAGGTCGGCCCCATGCGCCAATAGGTCGGCGGCATGGCCGATTCGGTCTACGCCAATTACTGACGCGAAGCGGCCCGCTCGCCCCGCTTCCACCCCGGCCAAGGCATCCTCGAAGACGGCCGCTTGCGCCGGATGCAGGCCGAGTGCGTCGGCTCCGGCCAGGTACATGTCCGGCGCCGGCTTGCCGGCCAAATGCTTCTCGGCGGCGACGAGGCCATCTATGCGGCGGTCGAAGAGGTCGCTGATGTGCGCGGCATCGAGTACCTGCGCCGCGTTGGCGCTGGCGGACACAACGGCGCTGAGAAACCCACCGGCCTTGACGGCGCGAACATACTCGACCGCGTCGTCGAACACGTCGACCCCCCTGGTCGCCAAGACGTCGAGGAGGATTTCGTTCTTTCGGTTGCTCAGCCCCTCCACCGTATCTACACCGGGCGAGTCTCCCGGGTTCCCTTCTGGGAGCCTTATACCCCGGGATGCCAGGAAGGATCGAGTGCCATCAGCCCTCGATTTGCCGTCGACAAAGCGCTCGTAGTCAGCAGCGCTAAAAGGGGCGACCGGCGAACCGGTCCTTTGGGACCAGTCGCCGAGGAACTCGTCGAACATCTGCTTCCAAGCGGCCTCGTGCACAGTCGCCGTTCGCGTCAGCACCCCGTCCATGTCGAAGAGGCATCCCCGGACAGAGTCGGGCAGCCCCAGCACCAAGGGGACCTGCTACCGGCCGAGGGCGTGGGCCAGCTCGCTCTTGTTCATCCGAGAACGACCCCTGACGCCACGTTGCTTCGCTTCATTGTGGAGCTGATTGTAGGTCGGCCCGCCTGAGCCACGATCCGAATTCGTTCGGGTTCTTTTCAGACGCGCTGGCGGGTGCCCATACCGCTGCGCCGTTGGGACCAGCCGCGCTCGAACTACTCGCTCTTCTCGTGGCATTGACATCTCTGATGCCTCCATTTCGGCTGGCCCGGACACGGATCCAGCCATCGGCTCGGACGCACGCTCACGCCCGAGCGTGAGCTTTCCTACCCGGAGATGGGGCTGCAAACGGCTGAGCCGCGGCCGAGGCCTAGATCTGAGGTGGCGCCGAGACTGTCTCAGCCGGGTCGACTCGGGAGCGAATTCGGCTCTCGCCCGGTGGCATACGCTCGGGCATGAGTGATGCTCTTGTTCCCGGGGACGATGGGTTGGCTCGCTGTCCGTGGGGGTTGAACCCTCCGGAGTATCGCCTCTATCACGATCAGGAGTGGGGCCGGCCTGTAGGAGACGTTGATCGGATCTACGAGAAGCTCTGCCTAGAGGGCTTCCAGAGCGGGCTCTCGTGGCTGACGATCCTGCGCAAGCGGGAAGGCTTTCGGCGAGCGTTCGCCGCCTTCAATCCCGAAGTGGTTGCCACCTTCGCTGACGCGGACGTCGAGCGACTGCTGTCTGACCCGTCGATCGTCAGGCATCGGGCCAAGATTCAGGCTGCCATCGGCAACGCCCGCGCCACCATGCGCCTGCGCGAGCAGGGTCTATCGCTCGCTGCCGTTGTCTGGCGTCACGAACCATCCGAGCGTCCCTGGTCGGCGGCCGGATCGGTTCCCGCGACGACGCCGGAGTCAAAAGCCCTGTCATCCGAGTTGCGCCGGCTCGGCTTCAGCTTTGTTGGCCCCACCACTGTCTATGCCGCCATGCAGGCCCTCGGGGTGGTCAATGACCACGTGGCAGATTGCTCATTTCGCCCGCTTGCCGAGTCAGAGCGGGCTCGATTCACCAGACCGGTGTGACTGCCTGTTCTGCACCGCTAAGCCCAGGAGAGCATCAGGTCCTTCACGTGCCGCAGCCCGGGCGGGTACTCCAGCTTCTCGTGACCTGGCTTTATCCAGTAGTCGGGGATCCGGCGGTGCCACTCCCGGAGGGTGACCCTTAGCTCCCGCCGGGCCAGGTGGCTGCCCAGGCATCGGTGCACACCACCCCCGAACGCGATGTGAGGGTTCTCGGCCCGGTCGAAACGCACCTCGAAGGCGTCGGGATAAATGCGGGGATCCACGTTGGCGGCCCCGTAGCTGATGAGCATGGCCGTGCCCTCTTTCACCTTCTGCCCGTTGGGCAGCTCGGTATCCTCCGTCGCCACTCGAGGGACGCTGCTCGGTACAGGTGACTCCCAGCGCATCAGCTCCTCGACGGCCGAGGGGATGATGGAGGGGTTTTCAACAATCTGACGGCGGTGGTCTGGGTGAGTGGCCAGGAAAGCGTAGAAGCAAGTGAGCGAATCGCTGACGGTATCCAACCCGGCGATGAGGAAGAGGTAGAGGATGTCCAGGATGTCTTCGCGGGAAAGTTTCTCCCCGTCGATCTCAGCGGCCATGAATCGGGTGACGATGTCATTCGCCGGGTTCGTTGTCCGCTTGTCGATGAGACCGCCGAAGTACTCATAGATCTCCTGCCCTGTGGCGTTCATGACGGCCTGCCGGCTGTCCATGTCGAGCAGGGCGTCGGGGTCGTGCTTCTCGGGGTGCAGGATCCCGTCACGCAACCGCAGGAACATCCGCAGTTCCTCCTCCGGGAGGCCCATGAGTCCGAGGAACACCGAGGATGGGAACAGGTCTGCGAAATCCTCGGTGAAGTTGCACTCGCCCCGGTCGATGAACTCGTCGATGAATCTGTTCACCCTGCGGGTGATGTCTTCTTCCTGCTCGTCCATCCGCTTCGGAGCGAAGAGCGGGTCAAGGAGCTTCCGGTACTTGGAGTGCTGCGGGGGATCCACATTCAACGGGATGAGAGGTCGTACGTTCCCGAGCTTCATCTCGACACGCGAGGAGAAGAGTTCGTGGTGCCGCAGCACGTGCTCGGTAATCCCGCGGTCGAAGCTGAGCGCAACCTGGTCCATCGGCTGCAGGAAGCCGCCCCGGGCGAGAAGGTCCCTGTAGCGGGGCTGTGGCGACGAGAGGTCGAACAGGGCGGCCATGCCCGCTTGGTTGTCCGGCTCAGGCTGCGGAAGCGGCCTTACATCGGGCGCCGAGTCAGTCATCGTCCCCCCTACCAGGTCCTGGAACCGGAGATCGTCAGTCGGCCCATCCTATCCACGCCCTGGAGCTAAGCCAGCCGTTCGGCGCCGGCCGACCCGACTGTCGCGTCGGCCCTGGGCTAGGACCGCGTCGGGTTCTGGAGAATGTCCCGGAACGGTACGTCTCGGTCGACCTGGGGCTCCTTTGGTAGTCCCAAAACCCGCTCGCCGATGGTGTTGCGCTGGATCTCACTCGTGCCCCCGGCGATCGCCCTCATGGGAGCAAAGCAGAGATCACCGGCTAGCACCGGGCCGTCCGGGTCCTCTGGCGCCCACGCCTGAGAGCTGGCGCCCGAGATCATCATCCCGAGGTTCGCGGACTGCCGGGCGAGGAGCGCCGTCGCCAGCTTGGCGACCGAGCCCTTGGAGCCGACCGGGATGCCTGCGGCGATCTCGTCTCGCATCTTCTGGCCCATGTAGGCCAGCACCTTCTCAGCCACGTATAGCTGGGCCAGCTCCTGACGGAGCCTGAGGTCGCCGCTCAAGCCCCTCTTGCGGGCCGTCTCGATGTGGCGGGTGGAAGAGGGGCTGGCCCAGCCCTGGCCGCTGCCGCCGGCTCCCGTGCCGGCGCCCAGGGCCAGCCTCTCATGGGTCAGCATGGCGGTCAGGGCTCGCCAGCCATCGTCCTGGCGGCCGACCAGGCTGCCGGGGCCAACCCGAACGTCGTCGAGGAACACCTCGCTGAAGTGGGAGTCACCGGTCATTTGACGCAGCGGCCGGATGGTGACGCCTGGCGCCTTCAGGTCGACGATGAACATCGACAGGCCTGCGTGTTTCGGGACGTCTGGGTTGGTCCTGGCTACACACAGGGCGTAGTTCGACTGCTGGGCACCGGAGGTCCAGACCTTCTGGCCGGAGATGACGTACTCGTCGCCGTCCCGCACGGCCCGGGTCTGCAGCCCGGCCAGATCGGAGCCGGCTCCCGGCTCCGATAGCAGCTGGGTCCAAACCTCTTCACCCCTGATCATCTTGGCCAGGTGGCGTTTCTTCTGTTCCTCGGAACCGAAGTCGAGAAGGGTGGGGGCGCAGATACCAGTGGTGACCGCCTCACCGATCGGAGGCAGCTGATACCGGGCCGCCTCCTCCGAGAAGGCCTTCTGGTGCTCGGGGGTTAGGCCCTTCCCTCCATAGGCTGGATCCAGTGTCAGGCCGAGCAGCCCGGCGTCCCACAACTCCATCCGGAAGGCTCGGCCGGCGGCCAAATCGGCAGGGTCGTAACCCTCGAACCGCGGGGCGTTCTCGGCCAACCAGACCCGGGCCTGGCTCCGA
The DNA here is from genome assembly GCA_963851245.1 of uncultured Acidimicrobiaceae bacterium. Lineage (GTDB taxonomy): Bacteria > Actinomycetota > Acidimicrobiia > Acidimicrobiales > Palsa-688 > CAWKOH01. The sequence goes on from CAWKOH010000007.1 coordinate 185,327, forward strand.
AATTCATCTACTCCGATCACGGGCCTTCCCCGATCATGGACCGGCAGTGTCCGCTACTTGGCAGGGGCCGGGGCTCGGACCATGTCCTTGACGGCGGGAACTACTGGCGGGGCCTCGCGCCAGCTCACGGTTCCGTCCTCGGGCAGGCCGGCCGGCATCCCTCCGTTGTGGACCCACGCCCAGTGCGAATGGTTCAGTTCATGCAGAGTGAAGCAAGCTTGCAGGCTGTTGTAGAAGCCCATGTTGTCGACGGTCTGGTTCACCGACTCCTTGATTAGCAGAGCCGTCATGGTGGGCAGCTCTGCGATCCGGCGAGCGAACTCGAGCGTACGTTCCCCCAGCTCGTCGCTAGGGAAGATCTTCGACACCATGCCCAGCGAGTGGGCTTCCTCGACCTCGATGGCGTCACCGGTCAGGAGCAGCTCCTTCGTCTTGCGGGGGCCGAACTCCCAGGGGTGGGCGAAGTATTCCACCCCACACATACCGAGGCGGGTGCCCACAACGTCGGCGAATCGGGTGTTCTCCGCCGCCACGATGAGATCACAGGCCCACATGAGCATGAGCCCCGCCGCATACACGTTGCCGTGGACCTGGGCGATGGTGATCTTGCGCAGGTTGCGCCAGCGCAGCGTGTTCTGGAAGAAGTAGTGCCACTCTTGAAGCATCAGGTTCTCGGACCCTTTGCGGGTGGCGCCATTACCTTGGAAGGTGGGATGGAGGTCGGGACCCGGGGTCCGCTCCGCGACGGCCTCTTTCGAACCGAGGTCGTGGCCCGAGGAGAACATGGGCCCTGCTCCCGAGAGGATCACCACCCGGACCTGATCGTCCATCTCGGCCTGGACGAACGCCTCATCCAGCTCGACCAGCAGACCTCGGTTCTGGGCGTTCCGCGACCCGACCCGGTTCAGGGTTATGCGGGCGATCTTGCCCTCGTCCACCACCTCGTATTCGATGTACTTCCCGACCACCGTGGACCTCCTTCTGGATCGCGTGTGAGATCAGCGGTACCCAGGTCCTCCGGGCCCGAGACTGTTGGTCGCATCATAGGAAGGTCAGACTTGGGGCGCTAATCCGGGGGACCCTCCCCTTTGGCGCGGAAGCCGGCTCGTCGATGTGCTATCCAGTTCCGGTATGGGGTGTGTGCCGCCCGTCACGAAAGGGGAAGCGGTGGACCGGCTGAACCACGTAAAGATCGTCACGCCCGACCCCGAGGCGATCGATTCGTTCCTGCGAGAGGTCCTGGAGATACCGGAAGGATGGAAGCTGGGGGAGACGGTTCCCGCGACTGATCCGGCTTCTTCTCCTGCCCGCGGCCCGGACGGCGCGTTCACGATGGAGACGGTGAGCGCCTTCCGCGGCGCCGGGGGGCTCGGGGGCCTGATCACGGGTTCGACCGAAAGCCGTCAGTTCCAGATACTCCAGGGCGAGAAAGCCCATGTCTGGGGTGTGGCCATCGGTACCCGCCATCTCGAGCGCGCCCACGAGAGGTGCGTGGCACGCGGGATCCCCTGCACCGAGCCGGCGCTCACGGCGTGGGGAGATGGCGGGATCCGCTTCTTCTTCGCCGAGGTGGGCGGGATCGTGTTCGAGGTGATGCGAGCCGAGACAGCCGGTCCCTGACAGGGGCTCTCGTTAGCGCTTAGTGCTCACAAAACCGACGCTTCGTCTGCAGCCCTCAGGCGGGCAGATCGAGCTGGCGGGCCAGCTGGGCCATGCCCGCCAACCATGATTCCAGATCACCGCGATCGGGAGTGAAGAGAAGGTGCTGGATGCCGGCTGACGCATAACTCGCAACCGCGGCGCGCACGGATTCGTCCTCCGTTCGCGCATCCCATGGGATTCGCAAGGAAACGGTGAAGTCCTCGTCTGGCCGATCTTTCCGGATTCGCTCCACGAGGGACGCCGCGCCGGGCGGCTCCAGGCCGATGCCGTGGTAGCCGTCGCCCAGCCGGATCGCCCTTTGCACGGCGGCTTCGCTCGTGCCCCCGAGCCACAGCGGGATCTCGTGCGCCGGCTTGGGGAGGAGCCTAATCTGGTCGAACGGGTAGTAGTCGCCGCTGTGGCTCGCAGGATCGTCGTGCCAGGCCGTCTGCCACAAGGCGAGGATCTCCTCGAGCCGCCGGCTCCTGTGATCAAATGGCGCCCCGAGGGCCTCGTACTCGGCCCGGGACCAACCGATGCCGGTGCCAACGATCAAGCGGCCCCCGCTCAGATGGTCGAGGCTGGCCAGAGTGTTGGCCAGGGCCAGGGGACTCGTGTACTGGGTTACGACCAGCACGCTGGTCCCGATGCCCACGCGGTTGGTGGCCGCGGCCGCGAAGGCCAGGGCCATCAGAGGGTCGTACAGGTAGGGTGAGGGGTAGGGCTGATCGGCCGGAACGATAAGGTGGTCACTGACCCAAACGTCGTCGAAGCCAAGCTCTTCGGCCTGGATGGCGGCCCGCTCGATCCCGCCAGTAGCAATGGCTCGGCCGAACTGGGGCAGATGTATACCGAAGCGCATGGCTGGTGAACCGCGACCAGTTGCCCTAACGGCTCGACGCGCTGCGCGGCACGTCGCGGAAAGGTATATCCCGGTCGATCGTCTTCTCGCGGGGCATACCGAGCACCCGCTCGCTGATCACGTTCCGGCTCATCTCGGTCGTCCCGCCACCGATACATGCGGCCTGTCGCATCAGGTAGCCGATTCCGGCCTGACCGAGATCGTCCTGCTCGTCCGACCATGCCACCGCTGTTTGTCCCGTCAGATCGAAAGCGATCGTGGAGTTACGCACCGACGTGGCCCCGCCGTAGAGCCGCGTGATGGCGGCCGACTGATCTGTGGTCCGACCGGTCCGAATGCCGTCGGTGACGCGCCGGGTGAGGGCGTGCCCGACCAACTCCAGCGCTTGGGCCTCGCCGATCAACTCACGGGTCCGGGCGTCATCGCCCCGGCCGATACCGCGCATCCGCCTCATGAGCCCACCGATTCCTCCCGCCGGACCGCGGGCGTTGCGCTGGCCCTCCGGCCTGGTGACATACGGGGACCCGCCACTGACGGTGCGCTCGTGGTACATCCACCGCACGCCGACGGTCCATCCCTGATCGACTTCGCCGACCCGGTCCGAGTCGGGAATCCGGACGTCGGTCATGAACTCTTGGCAGAACTCCCGGGACCCGTTGAGCATCTCGATGCGATGAATCTCGATCCCGGGATGATGAATGGGGAGCATGAACACCGTGAGTCCGCGATGCTTGGGGACGTCCCAATTGGTCCGGGCCAGGCACAACCCGTAATCCGCCCACCAGGCACCGGTCGTCCAAATCTTCGAGCCGTTGAGCACCCACTCCTCGCCGTCCCTCATGGCAGTCGTCTGGGCGCCGGCGACGTCGGATCCACCGCTCGGTTCCGAAAGGAACTGCATCCAGAAGGCATCCCCCTTGAGGATCGGGGGTACATAGCGCTTCTTCTGCTCATCGGTCCCGAATTCGAGGATCACCGCCATGCACGGCGTGAAGGTCGGGATCTGCGTTTCAGCCGGGTAGTCGTAGCCGACGATCTCCCTGTTGAGCGCTTCCTGATGAGCCATGGTCAGACCCTGGCCTCCGTACTCTCGGGGAACGCATATCCCGGCCAACCCCCCGTCGAAGAGCATCCGTTGCAGCTCTCGGCAGCGACTGATTCGGGCCAGCTCCTCGTCGTCGGGGCGAACCCGGCCCAGGGTCCGGCCCTGGCCGGCCGGCAGCGGAGGCATGTTGGCGGCCAGCCAAGTCCTGGCTCGTTGGGCGAACTCGTCGCGGGGTTCGATGTCAGGGGTGCTCATCACCGCTCTCCCTGTGTCTCGAGAAGGTCGGCCAAGCGGGTCGCGTGCTCGCTGGGACTGCCGTAGGTTGGAACGTTTGTGGTGACCCGCCGAAGGAAGAGGTGTAGGTCGTGGTCGAAGGTCACCCCGATGCCGCCGTGTAGCTGCACACAGTCCTGCATCAGCTCGCCACCGTGGCGCCCAACGTAGAACTTCCCGGCGCTCACCAGCTCCGCCCGATTGGCAGCGTCGTTCGCCACCGCCTCGGCGGCCTCCGCAGTGATGGCGTAGCTGGCTTCCAGCCACATCTTCAGATCCGCGAATCGGTGCTTGATCTCCTGGTAGGAAGCGAGTGGGCGGCCGAAGGAGTAGCGGTTGAGAGCCCATTCGAGCGTGGTGTCAAACGCCCACTGCATCGCCCCCACACTCTCGGCCAGCTGGATCACGATGGCCAGATCCGTCAGCCATTCGACCGCTTCTCCCGCTCCGTTCGCGTTACCCACCAGGGTGCTCGTCGGAACGCGAGCCTGATCGAACTCGACGCGGGCGAAGCGCCGGGTCATGTCGAGGCCCTGAAGGTGGGTGACCGTGAGCCCAGCCGTGTCTCCCGGGACGAGGAACTGGCTGAGACCGGAATCGTGCCGGGCTGTGACCAGAAGGTAATCGGCTTCAAGGCCTGCTTCGACCGGTGCCTTCGTACCCGACAGGACAATGCCGTCACCATCGGTCCGGGCTGAGAGCTCGACGGTGCCCAAGCGATCGTGCGGCGGTGGCTCGGCCAGCGCCCAGGCCCCCACGGCTTGGCCGCCGAGTAACGCCGCCAAAGGCCCGGAGCGCTGCTCGTCGCCGCCCCACCGGCCGAGTGCGGCGGCGACTACGTTGGTCGGCCCGAGTGGGCCCGGCGCGGCGTGGAGGCCGAACTCGTAGGCGACCAGTACCAGGTCCAGGACGCCGCTCCCGCTGACGCTGCCGCCACCCGCCTCTTCCGGTACGACCAGTGATGTCCATCCGAGTTCGGCTCCCTGACGCCAGTAGTCGGGCTCATAACCGGCCTTGGTGCCGGCCAGGTCTCGAAGCTTGGTCAAGGGGCAGCGGGACGCGAGGAATTTCCGGGTCGTCTCCTCGAATAGCTCCTGATCGGCATTCCGCTCGAACATTCTCCGCCCGTCTCCTCCCGCTCCCTCTAAACCTGGTTCGACTACAGAACGAGGGTTATCGTACCTACCACTCGTTCAGCGCGCGGAATCGAACGTCCCGAGCCTTGGCCGGCGCCGCTGACCCGCTATTTTGACCAGGTCCATAGCATCGGTCCCGCGAGGAGGTGAGCGTGCCAGCCGTGCCCGTACCGGACGTGGGATACCCGGCGACTCTGGCCGAGTCCATCAAGAGGGCGGCCCGGCTCTACGGCGAACGCGATTTCCTGGTCCTCCCGGACCGCCGGATCACCTTCGGCGAAGCCGACCGCGCCTCTGCCGCGATGGCGAAGCAGATGTTGGCCCGAGGGATCGGCAAAGGCACTCGTGTCGGGCTGTTCTACACCTACAGTGTCGAGTGGCTCCTCTCCTGGCTCGCCGCCAGCCGGATCGGGGCTCTGGTGATGCCCTTCTCGACCATCTACGCGCCCAGGGAGCTGCGAACGGTGCTCCGGCTCGGAGACGTGTCCACCCTGGTTCTCGGACCGACCATGCTCGGTCGTGACACAGCGTCGTTTCTCGAGGAGGCCGTTCCCGATCTGCGGGACGCCTCGACCCCTGATCTGTTCCTGACCGGGCTGCCCTATCTTCGGTCGATCTGGATGACCGGGGAAAGCAGTCGCCCCTGGGCTCGGCCCGTCTCCTTCGAAGCCGGCGCTCCTGAAGGCCGCGTGGTGTCGGACGAGCTCCTGGCCGCCGTCGAAGACGATGTCGTTCCGGCTGATCTCGCCACGGTCGTCTACACCTCCGGCTCCAGCGCCCTGCCGAAGGGAGTGGTGCACACGCATGGATCCATCGTGCGCACCACTGCCTCGTTTGCCGAGATGCGCAGATTGGAGCAGAGCGCCGTCTTCTGCGCGTTTCCGTTTTTCTGGATCGGTGGCTTCTTGGTGCTCGGCGGCGCCCTCAACGGTGGGTTCACCGTCTGTTGCCTCGAGCGGTTCGAACCGGAGGCGGCGCTTGACATGGTCGAGAAGGAGGCCTGCGGGCTAGTGGCGGCGTGGCCGTCGCTGATCCAGTCCATGCGCACCCATCCGACTTTCCCGAGTCGGAACCTCCAGCACTGCCCGATGCTCGTGTCGGGGCCATCCGACATCGCCCTTACCAACACTCCCGCACCGGGTATCCCCCGGCACCGGGGCATGAGCGAGACGGTAGGGAATTGGGACGGCGTCGAACGCAAGATCGTCGATCCGGAGACGGGCTCACAGCTGCCCGAGGGGGAGGAAGGCGAGCTCCTGATCCGCGGGTACGGCGTGACGCAGGGCTATTACAAGAAGGAGCGCGAGGAGGTGTTCGACGCCGACGGTTGGCTGCATACGGGGGATAGGTGTTTCGTCATCGACAACCTCCCCTTCTTCGTCGGCCGCTTCTACGAGATGATCAAGACGAGGGGAGCTAACGTCTCGCCCAGAGAGGTGGAACTGGTTCTGGAAGCCCTTCCAGACGTGGCCCATGCTCTTGTCTTTGGGCTGCCTCACCCGGACATAGAGGAGGAGGTAGTGGCAGTCATCGTGCCGGCGCCGGGCGTCGCCCTCGACCCGGAGTCGGTCCGATCTCGGGCCCGGCGCGAGCTGTCGTCCTACAAGGTCCCGACCCGAATCGAGATCATCCCCGAGGAGAGCAACGTCCCGTGGTTAGCTTCGGGTAAGCCGGACAAGCTGGCGCTGAAGGATCGATTCGGGCGCGGAAGCGGGTGACATGGTCCGACCGATGCTGCCCTTCTCCGAATGGGTGAGCGGGTTGGTAGGCCCAGTAGGTTGGCAGCGTGCAGATCCAGGAGTTCTTCCACCTGATACACGTCGTGAACGACGAGGACGAAGTCGACCGATTCTACGACCGGCTGTTCGCCCCGGACCGGTTCTTCCCAAAGCACTGGTCCGACGGGGAGAAGAGGTGGGCGTCCCTCTCGATGGTAAGTGACCTGATGCTCGAGGTGATCGAGCCCAGCACTTCGGAGGCGGATGTCAATAGCCCGCTGGCCAAGTTCCGGCGCCGGTTCGGCCAGCACTTCCACTCCTTCGCCTGGTACGTCGATCCGGCTGACGTCCGGTCGATCTCCGAGTGGTTGAGGGCTTCGGGCGTCCGGGTGGCAAAGCCGGGCGGAGGTCTGCTTGCCGGAGGAGACGTCCATCCAGGCAACACCGTTTACACCCACCCGAAGGACACGTTCGGCCAGCTCGAGTTCGAAGGCAAGGGGGACCATTGGCGCGGGCGCGACCCTCGTTTCCAGCCCGGGTGGACCCCGGCCCCGTGGCGCCAGGGCCCGCTTGGCATCGAGCGGCTCTCCCACATGACCACGGTCGTCCAGAACCTGGATCGAGCCCGGCGTTTCTACGAGGAGACTCTCGGGGCCAATGCGTTCCTGGAAGAAGCATCCGCGACGGCTAGAAGCGCCTACGTCCTGGTCGGCTTCGACACCGTGATCGAGCTGGCTCAGCCGCTCAGTGAGGGCTCCGGTTTGGCCGCCGATCTGGCTGCTCACGGCGAGCTGCCCCACTCCGCGACACTGAAGGTGGCCGACCTGGCGGCGGCCGAGGCGCACATCGAGAGGATCGGGATCGGAGTAGCTGAGCGCCGCTCTGACTCGCTGACCCTCGAGCCAACCGACTGCTTTGGAGCCGTTTGGTGCTTCACCGAACGTGACATACCCGGCGACCCGAGGGGCCGGAGTGGTGCCTAGGGTCATTGCTAGTTACGACCGGGAGGTATGACAGTGCTGTTCATCGACGGAACCTGGGTGCCGGCCAGGTCGGGCAGGTGGTTCGAATCGCGCAATCCGGCGACCGGGGAGGTGCTCGGCCGGGCTGCCGACGGTGGGGCGGAGGACGCCCAGGCCGCGGTCGAATCAGCTGCCGCGGCCTTTCGTGATTGGGCGAAACTCACTGCCCACCAGCGATCGGCCTACTTGTACGACGCCTGGCGCCTGATGACTGAGCGTCGGGAAGAGCTGGCCCGGCTCATGACCGAAGAACAGGGTAAGCCGCTGCGAATGGCCCGCAACGAGGTCGGCTACGCCGCCGATTTCCTCCTCTGGTTCGCCGAGGAGGCGAAGCGAGTGTACGGATCGAGCATTCCATCGTCTCGCCCGGATCAGCGGTTCCTCACCATGTACCAGCCGGTCGGCGTAGCCGCCGCCATCACCCCGTGGAACTACCCCGTTTCCATGCTCACCAGGAAGATAGCTCCCGCTCTGGCGGCGGGCTGCACCATCGTGGTCAAGCCGGCCGAGCAGACGCCGCTCTGCGCCATGGAAACGGTCAAGGTCTTGCACGACGCCGGCCTTCCCGAGGGGGTGGTGAACCTGGTCACCACCAGTGAGCCGGTACCGGTGGCCGGCGAGTTCCTGACCAACCCGGCCGTCCGCAAGATCACCTTCACGGGGTCGACTGAGGTTGGTAAAGGCATAGCCGAGCAGGCCGCCCGACAGCTCAAACGGGTCTCGCTGGAACTCGGAGGCCACGCTCCGTTCATCGTGTTCAGCGACGCCGATCCGGTGCATGCCGCCCGGGGCGCTGCCCTGGTGAAGTTCCTCAACACCGGGCAGGCCTGCATCTGTCCCAATCGCCTGTTCGTGCACGCATCCATCGCCGACCGGTTCATCGCCGAGCTATCGGCCCGGGTGGGGAAGCTCCAGCCCGGTAACGGGCTTGACGACGGGGTGACGGTGGGGCCTCTCATCGACGGGCCGGCGGTCCAGAAGATGGAGGCGCAGGTGGCGGACGCCACCTCCAGGGGGGCGTCGGTCTCCCTCGGTGGTCACCGCCTTTCCGATCCCCCGTTCGATGCGGGCACCTTCTACGCTCCTACGGTTCTGACCGACGTGACCGCCGACATGCGCATATACCGCGAGGAGACGTTCGGGCCAATCGCCCCGGTGGTGGTCTTCGAGAACGACGACGAAGTGATCTCGATGGCCAACGACACCACCTACGGGCTGGCTTCCTATCTCTACACCAGCGACCTGCGGCGGGCCGTCACGGTCGCGGAGGCCCTCGACTTCGGCATCATCGGGGTGAATGACATCAACCCGACGTCGGCATCGGTGCCGTTCGGCGGTATCAAGGAGAGCGGTCTTGGCCGGGAGGGGCGCGCGAGGGATTGCTCGAGTACCTCGACCAAAAGGTCGTCGGCATAGCTCTGTAACTCTCTAGGAGCGGGTCAGGAGCATGCAACCGGCGAGCGGGCCGCCGCCGTTGGAAACGACCGCCACCTCGGCGCCATTCACCTGGCGGGGGTCGGCCTGCCGCCGGAGCTGGAGGCAGGCTTCGTGCAGGACCCAGTAGCCGTGCATCCTTCCGGCGGACAGCTGCCCGCCGTATGTGTTGAGGGGAAGCGCGCCATCCAACGCGATCCGGTCACCACCTTCGACGAAAGGTCCGGACTCACCTTCCCCACAGAACCCGAGCGCTTCTAGCCAGGCGAGAGTCAAAAAGGTGAACCCGTCGTACAACTCGGCCAGGTCCACGTCCGCCGGCTTCAGCTCGGTCCGGCTCCACATGTCCGCTGCCGCTTCGATGGACGCCATCTTCGGGTAGTCGGGTCGCTGATCCCATCCGCCGAACAGCGGTGCGCGGCCCAGTGCTTCGATCCGAATGGCTGGGTTCGGGCCGTCACTCGAGTACTCGGCGGTGGAGACGACGACTGCTATGGACCCGTCGACGGGTACGTCGCAGTCCAACAGGCCGAACGGCTCCGAGATGGGACGGGCGTTCAGGTAGTCGTCCATTGTGATCGGATCGCGGTAGGCGGCGAGGGGATTGAGGGCAGCATACCTACGGCTGCTTATGGCCAGGTGACCCAGCTGTTCCTTGGTCGTTCCGTACAGGTACATGTGGCGGCGACAGTGCATGGCCAACCAGTTCGCCGCGGAGTAAGCGTGGTAGGTGAGTAACGAAGCCATGTCACCCGTGGCCCGGGGCCTTTCCGAGTCGGGCGGGGGAGAGCTGGCTCTGGGGCCGTTGGCTGCCGGTCCGATCGCCCCTCCTACCATCTGAACCGTTCGGTAGACGACGACGTGACGGGCGGCCCGCTCGGCCACTGCCAGAGCGGCCGACATCACCGGCGCCAGTAGTCCTCCCGCGCCGTAGGCCGCCGAGCTAGACCACGCCGGCTCGATACCGAGCACGACCGCCGCGTCCTCGATGGGCGTGTCGCCCATGCTGGCCAAGCCGTCCACCATCCCCGGCTCGAGGCCGGCATCGGCGATCGCCGCCCGGCACGCCTCCTCCGTGAGAACCAGTCCCGGAATCCCGGTCTTGCGGCCGATCCGGGAGATTCCGATCCCCGAGATGACGGCCCGTCGTTCGGGCATGTCGGTCACGGCGATTTACTCTAGGTGGGCTGCGCCTTTAGAGTCCTCCCGATGACCGAGATGACCTTTCCCGCAGTGTCGGCGCGGATTCTGCCGCCTCTGAACGACTTGAACCGTCCGTTCTGGACCGGGGGGGCTCGGGGCGAACTGCTGATCCTTCGCTGCCAAGCGTGCCGGCATTGGGTGCACCCACCCACCTCACCCTGCCCTGCCTGCGGTGGGGCCGAACTGGTTCCTGAACCGGCGAGCGGCAAGGCGACAGTGTTCACCTACACCGTGAACTGGCATCCCTTCAATCCGGACGCTCCGGTACCTGTCCTAATCGCCATCGTCGAACTTCCGGAGCAGGAAGGCCTGCGCTTCACGACCAATGTGCTCGGCTGTGGCCCGGAGGAGTTGAGAATCGGTCTGCCCGTGACCGTCAGGTTTGAGCAGCACGGCGACGTGTGGGTCCCGGTCTTCATCCCCGATCGCGAGGAGTCATCTCAGTAGAGTTGCCCCTCGTCCCATCTCCCGGCCGACCTCTATCGGCCGATCAAGGGTCCAGTCGGGCCGTGGCGGTGCCGGTCAGGACCGTCTCGCCGGCTTGATTGCGGGTGACCACGTCGAAGTCAGCCATCGGTTGGCCATCGACCTCTCTCAATGCCGTGATCTCGGCCCGGGCCGTCAGCGAGTCGCCGGGCCAGACCTGCTTGAGGAAGCGAACGCCGTAGCGCAGAAGGCGGCCGTCTCCGACCCAGTCGGTCAGAACCCGGCCGGACATGCCCATGGTGAGCATGCCGTGGGCGAAGACGGTCGGGTAGCCGGCCACCTGTGTCGCGAAGACCTCGTCGGTGTGCAGCGGATTGAAATCTCCCGACGCACCGGCGTATTGGACTATCTGCGTCCGGGTCAGGCCATCGACAACGGTCATCTCCTGGTGATCGCCGACGGCGACGGTTCCTGCTCGCAACACCATCAGCGGCTCTCCTGACTGACGGGGGCTTCGGTTACCACGCCGACGCTTCGTGCCGTCACTACGAGCTCGCCCTTCTGATCCCGATATTCGGTGACGGTCTCGGAGAAGACGAGCTGGCCGGACCGGCCTTGCTTTTCCCACCTCTTTCCCTGGCTGGTTTCTGATGTGAGGACGTCGCCTGGGCGTACGGGCCGGTGGTATTCGTATTCCTGCTCGGCGTGAAGCCCGGTGCCGCGCCTCGCGCCGGCGCTGCTCGCGCTTTTGCCACCCGCAGGCCGGCCGGTCGGGGTGCGACCCGATCCGAACCAGGGCTCGCCGAACTTGGGCCGGAGAGGATAGTCCGGGTCGAAGTGGGCGCTCGACTGGATGAACGTCGGGGGGCCGATCAGTCCACCGACCTCGGTCGTCGCCGCGTAGGCGGCGTCGGAGTAGATCGGGTTCGGATCCCCTACTGCTCGGGCGAATAGGAGGATGGCCCCCTCCTCGACCGGAAAGCGCTCAACGGCCACGCCTTGCTCCTTTTCTGTCGAAAGCTATGGTAGGGGTGCCTCGCGGTACGTGCCAGGCAACGAGCGGGCCAGCACTGTCACATCTGCCAACGAGCGCAATAGATCGTTCAGATGTGTGCAGGTGCCGACGCCGCTGAGGTTGGCCCGGACGAACTCCCTCAGATTGTGCACCTCCTCCCCGATCAGCCTGAGGGCGCTGCCGGCAGCTTCGGGACACTCAGGCCAGGGGAGAGAATGGGGAGCGGCTTTGCAGGACTCGACCCGCATGTTCTCGGGGTTCACTATCGCTTCAACGCTGTACTCGTGCAGGACCGTTTCCAGTCCGTCGACGGCTTTGTGGCTGTCTCTGAACATGGCATGCACGATGAGCGGGTCGTCGCCTGCGACGTCGATCAGGCGCTGCCGGCGCATCGACCCATCTCTCATCTCCCCGAGGTGGTGCCATCCAAGCGGGTCGCCCTGATCTTCCATCCGGGGCGCCTTGGGCCCGACCGACACGGGCATGCTTTGGCCCGACCGCAATGCGACCATCATCGTTCCGTCGCTGCGCCAGCCCGAGCAGATGTCCGCCCGGAGCATTCGCGTGCGATCTGGTCCGGATCCCTCGCCGAGGGAGGCCAGACCGGGGCCGGACCCGCCCGGAGCGCTCCGGTAGAGGGCGGCGTAACCCGATATGAGAGCTGCAACTGGCAGGTCGTCAAGGAGCAGGTACAGGGGCGACCGGGCGGCGGCCTCTCGTCCCGCCGCCTGGCTCAGCGCAGAGCGAAACCCGGGCCCTACCACCAGGCCCTTCAGCACCTCGGTCCCCGGTATCTGCGGCGCCGTCCGCAGGGTGCGCAGGCGCCTCTCGCCGTCGAGTCTTGCGTCTACCTGGGCCTCACCGATCACAGTCCCAATGCCAGTGCCGTCGGTATAGAGGTCCCGCGCCCAACCGAGCAACTGGAGGGGTCCGGCGATGCCGTCGCTATTAAGCACCATGTCGACATGGCTGGTCCGGCGAACTGAAATCGGACGCCGCGCGATCGTCGTGGTGGCCGGTCCGATCGTCGCCGGCGGATTCGTGCTCACGGGCGAACTCCTTCTCCAACCCATCTCGTGCTACCCGCCACGATACGGCCTCAGGAGAACACGAAACGATCGATCTCGCGGGCCAGTTCCACGGGCATGTCGCCCTGAACGCTGTGACCGGCGTTTTCGAAGTGAATCACCTCGGTCGGCGGCAGCCGCCTCAAGAGCTCGGCTTCGTCTTCGTCTCCGACTACGGACTGGGGCAGCATGCCTCGGGCGAGCAGGACCGGCACCTTTATGCGGTTGACGGTCTCCCACAGTGAGGAGAACATCGAGGGGGCCGCCGGCTGGGATTGCTGCACCTGACCGGCTGATGCGGAGGATTGTCCGCCGCCCATTCCCTCCCGCCAGCGGGCCCAGCGCCACACCCACGTACCGTCCTCGCGCTGAACCGCGTTGTGCAGAATTCCCCGTCGCAGCGAGGACACGCTGCGGGTCGGGTTGAACTGGACAGTTCGCTCGAGGAGCTCGTCGAAGCTCGAGAAGCTAGGCGGACCATTGACAAAGTCTGTGATCTGCTTGGACCGGGACGCACTGACTCCAGGGGTGACATCAACCAGCACAACCTTGCGGACGAGCTCAGGCGCCACGTCGGTGAGGGCGATTGTCGTGATTCCGCCCAGTGACATGCCGACCACGGCCCGGGCGTCCGGAGCCAGCGCCCGGATCGCGACCGCCACATCCTCGGCGTTTCCCTGGGCCGACAGTTGTCCCTCCGGACGCTCCCCAGGACCGTCCGAGTGCCCGTGGCCGGGAAGATCGATCGCCACCAGAGGGCGGTCGAGGGCCATGGCCACGGTGTCCCAGGTGTGGGCATTCTGAGATCCGCCATGGAGCAGAACCAGCTCGGGTGCAGCAGAGCCCCATATCAAGGCGCTCAAGCGACGGCCTGGTTCGATCTCGACGAACTGGCGGCGAACGGTCGGGGGACCGTCATAGGGCAGACCGAACTCGGACGCGTTCTCATGGAACAGCCCGAACTCGTCGTAGTCGATGCGTTCTGCCATGACCGGACCCTACCGGCCTCCTCAGTGGGGCGCCACCTGGTGCCGGGACGGTTGGGGGCTCGGAGGGTGCCGGTTGTAACCTCCCCCGGGCCGACCGCCTTCGACTGGAGATGGGACCACAGGACATGCCGATCGACGTCAGCGCGCTGCCTCCGATGCTGCAACTGCATCAGGTGGACGAGCACACCTACGAGGGAAAGCCGGAGTACGAGGACAGCGAGGAGCACATCCGGCGCAACGTGGTGTTCGGAGGGCAGATACTCGCCCAGATGATCATGGCCGCTCATCTCGACCGCAACCAGGACCGTGATGACGCCAAGGAAGTCAAGTCGATTCACGCCATCTTCGCCCGGGCCGGTGACTACTGCAAGCCGATCCGGTATGCCGTCGACCGGATGCACGACGGCCGCGCCCTCGGTAGCGATTCGGTCACCTTCTCCCAGGACGGCAAGATCATGTCGCGCGGGCTGATCCTGTGGAGCAAGGACGAACCCGACCTGATCCGCCACACCGCCCATGTCCACATGCCGGCGGTCGCCGGTCCCGACGATCCCAACCTTCTCGCCGACAACAGGGTTTTCCCTGGGGGAGTCGGTCGCGTTGTCGACGGGATCAACACATGGAGCGATGACGAGCCGTTGCGTCCCCCGCTACAGAACGTCTGGACTCGATACGACCACGACTACTTCCCGGTGGCCAATCAGGCCATCCTCTCGTGGGGCACCGACGGCTACCTGATCGGGACGGCCATGCTCCCGCATGAGGGCTACAACGAGAGTCACGCCCACCGCACCATCTCGACCGGTGTCGTGAGCCATACCGTCAACTTTCACGAACGATTCCGGGTGGACGAATGGCTCCTCCTGGCCAACGAAAGCATCTGGGCCGGGCGAGGCCGCTCGCATGGCCGGTGCAACGTTTGGACCCAGGACGGCCGTCTGGTCGCCACCTATTCACAGGACAACCTGGTCCGCGGTTTCGGGGACGGCAAGGATCACTCGAGCGACAGCAAGCGCATCATGTAGAGGCCGGGTGCCGGCTAGGTGCCGTTTGCCGGCGCCAACCGGCTGAGCTCGTCCCGCAAAACCCGGCGTAGTAGCTTCCCTGTTTCGTTGTAAGGCATATCCGAGCGGAACTGTATGAATTGCGGAGTCTTCGTCGAGCGCAGCCGTTCCCGGACGAAGGTCTGAAGTTCTTCTTCGGTGGCCTGGGTCTCGGCCTTCAAGACGACTGCGGCCGCCACCGCTTCTCCCCATTCCTGGTCGGGGATCCCGACTACGGCTGCCTCGGCGACGGAGGGATGCTCGATCAAGGTGTCCTCGATCTCACCGGGGGAGAGGTTCTCGGCCCCGCGTACGATCACGTCGTCCAGGCGGCCGTCAAGGTACAGGAAGCCCTCTTCGTCCAGGTAGCCGGCGTCGTTGGTCGGGAACCACCCGTCCTCTGTGAGCACACTCCGGCCCATGTACTCGCCGGCTACCTGCTCGCCGCGGACGTAGATCTCTCCTCGCACACCGGTTGCGAGTGCCTCGCCATCCGGACCTCGTATTTCCAACTCGATGCTTGGGAGTGGCCGACCGACCGACACCAGCCGCCGGTGCACATCCGGATCCGAGCTGGCCATGGCGGTACGGTGATCCTCAGGAGTCAACACCGCGATCGTCGAGCTGGTCTCAGTCAGCCCGTAGGCATTCACGTAGCTGACGTTCGGAAGAGTCGACATAGCCCGCTCGATCAGTTCCAGGGGCATGCGCCCGCCGCCGTAGGAGAGGTGGCGCAGCGACGGCAAGGAGACGGACCCTTCCTCCAAAGTGCTCAAGATCCGTCCCAGCATGGTCGGGACCACCATGGCCTGTGTGATCTCCTCGGCGGACGCGGTCTCGATCCACGTTTCGGGCTCGAAGACCGAGAGGTAGACGACGCGGCGCCCGCTGTAGACGTTGCTGAGTACCGCTGAGACGCCCGCGATGTGGTAGGAGGGAACGCTAATGAGCTGGGCGTCGTCCTCGTCCGCCGAGAGGTACTCGACGGTACCGATGATGTAGGAGGCCAGGTGGCGGTGCCGCAGGACGGCTGCCTTCGGCTCGCCGGTCGTACCACTGGTAAAGAGAAGGATGCCGATTTCCTCGGTATCCACGAAGGGCGGCTCGTAGCCGGACCCCTCTGATCTGGCCTCCTCCAGGAATTCATCGGTTGTGATGACTTGAACGCCCTCGACTGACCCGATTCGCTCGACCATCGAAGGGCCGACGATCACGATCCCGGGCGCCAGCCGGGCCACCACGGCTTGCAGCTGTTCGTCCGGGAGCCGGTAGTTGAGCGGTGCGAACGGTATGCCGGCGATGGCGGCCCCGAACAGGGCTACCGGTACCGCATCGGAGTTGAGGTCGACCATGCCCACGTGACGCACGGACCCGCTGGCGAACAGTTCGGCCGCCCGACGCGACGAGCTGAGCAGCTGTGACGCGGTCATCCCGCCCCGCTTGGAGCCGACCAGGACGCGGTCGGGCGCGCCCTCGGCCGCCATCTCTAGCAGCATCGCTATGTTCACGATTCGCCGCCCCTCACCCCTTGCATTCAGCCCATCTGATCATCGCTGAAGTGTACTTGGGGTGTCCAGGCAGCCGAATCTCTCGTTGACGTTAAAGTCTGATATGGTCGAACCGTGGTGATGGCGACGAGGAACGCCGCGGCCCATCCAGCGCCCGGCCGGCGAGAAGTCCACTACAAGTGGATCGCCCTCTCCAATACGACTCTCGCCATTGTGATGGTGACGATCAACCAGTCGATTCTGCTGATCTCCCTTCCGGACATCTTCCGCGGGATCCAGCTCAACCCGCTCACACCCGGGAACACGTCCTACTTCCTCTGGGTGTTCATGGGCTTCACTCTGGCCACGGCGGTGCTCGTCGTCAGCCTGGGGAGGGTCGGAGACATATACGGCCGGGTGCGCATATACAACCTGGGCTTCGCCGTGTTCACTCTGTTCTCGATCCTCCTGTCGGTGACGTGGCTCACCGGACCCGCCGGGGCCATGTGGATCATCGTCATGAGGATCTTCCAGGGCGTGGGAGGCGCCTGCCTGTTCGCCAACTCCTCCGCCATCATCACCGATGCCTTCCCCGAGGACGAGAGGGGCAAAGCCATGGGCATCAATGGCATTGCCCTGGTGACGGGCTCTTTCCTGGGCCTCATCCTTGGTGGCGTTCTCGCTCCGGTGGAATGGCACCTGGTGTTCCTGGTCTCGGTGCCCTTCGGCTTGTTCGGGACCGTGTGGGCCTACCTGATGCTCAAGGACAACGGTGTGCGCGTCAAGGCCAAGATCGATTGGCTCGGCAATGTCACCTTCGCCATCGGGCTCATCGCCTTGCTGACCGGGATCGTTTACTCGCTCCTGCCCTATGGGGGGCACCCCACCGGCTGGACCAATCCGTGGGTGCTGGCCGGGGTGTTCGGCGGACTCGCAGTTCTCGGGCTGTTCGTCTGGATCGAGCTGCGGGTCGAAAATCCGATGTTCCGCATGGACCTGTTCAAGATCCGTGCCTTCACAACCGGCAACATCGCCGGCCTGATGTCGGCCCTCGGCCGCGGTGGTTTGCAGTTCCTGCTCATCATCTGGTTGCAGGGCATCTGGCTGCCGCAGCACGGATACAGCTTCAGCCGGACTCCGTTGTGGGCGGGGATCTACATGATTCCGCTCACAGTTGGGTTCCTGATCGTCGGCCCCCTCGCCGGAATTCTGTCCGATCGTTACGGGGCGCGTCGATTTGCCACCGCCGGCTTGCTGGTTTCCATGGTGAGCTTCCTGCTGCTGAATCAGCTCCCCATGAACTTCAACTATGCCGAGTTCGCAGTACTGATACTGCTGTTCACCGTGGGGCAGGGCCTCTTCTTCTCGCCCAACCAGGCAGCCGTGATGAACAGCCTGCCCCCGGACCAGCGCGGCGCCGGTGGCGGAATGATGGCCACCTTCATGAACTCGGCCAGCGTGCTCTCCATGGGCTTGTTCTTCACCATCGTCACCCTTGGTCTCGCCGCCAACCTGCCCACCCAGCTGTTCCACGGTCTTACTGCGGCCGGCGTCGACCCTTCCTCTGCCCGTCAGGTTGCGAATGAGCCGCCTATCGCCAGCCTCTTCTCCGCCTTCCTGGGCTTCAACCCGGTGCAGCAACTGCTCGGCCCGACCGGTGCTCTGCAGCACATGCCGGCTCACCAGGTCGCCTACATCACGGGTCGGTCGTTCTTCCCGAAGCTGATCGAGCAGGCCTTTGCAGACGGTCTGCACCTCGCTTTCGACTTCGGTGCCGCCGCCATGGCTGTGGGCGCGGTGGCGTCGCTGCTCCGGGGTCCCCGCTACGTTCACGAACCCAAGCCGTTGCTCGATGAGCTGGCCGAGGGGGCCGCCATGTCCGGCCCGGTGCCCGACCTGGAGCCGGTTGCCGTTCATCCGCCGGCTTCTGATGCCATGATGTCAAGGCATATGAGCAGCGACGCAAAGGGTGACCTTGATGCCCGCCTCGGGCACGGCTGACCCCCGGCTGGCGCCCGAATCCGGCGCCGACTCCGCGGAGGAGCAGGAGCAGCTGCTGGGTATCGGCGCCGCCGCCCTCCGGGCCGGGGTGTCCGAGAGGGCGCTGCGCTACTACCAGGAGCTCGGACTCCTCACGCCTTCGGGATGCACCCCGGGTGGCATGCGGCGTTACTCCGACGCCGACCTGGCCCGGGTGGCCCGTATAAGGGAGCTGCAGACCCTCCTCGGCCTGAACCTTGATGAAATCGCGGCGGTGCTCCACAACGAGGACCGGTCCACGGAGCTCAAGGCCGTCTTCCTGGACGAAAAGACCAGCGCCAAAGAACGCCGGGACATAGCTACGGAGAGTCTTGCCATGGTGCTGGAGTTGCGGGCCACCGTGGAGGCGAAGCAGGTCGCCCTGACCGCTTTCCTGGAGGATCTCGATGCTCGTCTGGCCCGCATCCGGGCCGTCCTCGACGAGCAGGATCCTGGCGCCTGACGCTAATTTCGGCCCTCGGCCGTTTATCTTTTAGGAATGGGTCGAGCCGCGCAGAAGCAGATCAACCCCTGGCCTGGCTGCACCGGGTCGCCGGCGCACCCGTGACTGAGGTATCCGGGACCCGTTCCCGAAGCACGAGGGATAGCCTGGCCGGCCTCCGCCGCCTCGGTAAGGAGTTGCGACGGCCGCAGCCTGTCGCCTCATCCGGCGAGCCCGACCCGTCGGGCCAGCCGGGCCCGAGCCGGCCGCGTCGGGGTGTGCACCGCCGTTACCGGAACTTCAGGCGGTGGCCACGACGGACGTTGATCGCCGTCAATGTCGCCACCGTGCTGGCCCTGCTGGGGGCGGGCGGAGCTTACGGGTACGTCCAGTGGCGGCTGGGCCAGATCAAGCACATCAGCGTCTTCGGCCTTCACACAGAGGGAAAGAGCAGCCAGAGCGCGAGCACGGGTTCGTCCGCACCGCCTTTCACCATGCTCGTGATCGGGTCTGACACCCGCAACCTGGGGGCCGGCGGGTCGGGTGCGTTCGGTAGCAACACCAGCGTTGAGGGCCAGCGTTCCGACAGCATCATCCTGGTGCGGGTCGTGCCGAAGACCCGATCACTCGCCCTGATGTCCATTCCGAGGGACACCCTGGTATCGATTCCGGGATACGGGACGACGCGGATCAACACCGCCTTCAATGCAGGCACGCCTTCTCTGCTGGTGACCGTGCTCGATCAGGACTTCGGGATACAGGTCAACCACGTGGCCGTGTTCAATTTTGACACCTTCCGCGCTCTGGCCGATGCGGTCGGTGGGGTGGAGCAGTACTTCCCCACGCCCGCCCGGGACATAAATGCCACGCTTAACATCCCCCAGGCCGGTTGCGTGAATCTCAGCGGCGACGAGGCCCTGGCCTTCGTACGCTCCCGGGAGTACGAGTACTACCTGAACGGGGAATGGCACTACCAGCTGTACCCCGAGAGCGATCTGGCTCGTATCCAGCGCCAGCAGGCCTTTTTCAAGTCTCTGGCCAGGAAGGCCAAGAGGGTGGCTCCGACCAACCCGATTGCTCTAAACGGCATCATCGCAGGCATCACAAAGAACCTCACGCTCGACAACTCCTTCAGCAATTCCGAGCTGCTGTCGCTCGCCCAGGACTTTCGGTCGGCCAACCTGACGACCATCCCGTCGTACACCTATCCGACCGTTAACTCGACTGCGGTTCCGGGCGCGCTTGATCCTCAGACCCAGCAGGGACAGGCGGTCATTCAGCAGTGGCTCGCCGTCGGCCAGCCCGCGCCGAAGGTGTCCAGCCCGCAAGCCCCCGCCGCCAAGCCAGTGATAACCGTGAACCCGTCGTCAGTGAGTATTCAGATTGAAAATGGGAGCGGAGTTGGTGGGCAGGCGGCTCAGGCCGGTCAGGATCTCGCCAGCGTGGGCTACAAGACCACCGTCTCGGGCGACGCTCCCAACTTCGGGCTAGCCACCACCGAGATCGAGTACGCGCCAGATTCGGTCGCGGCGGCCAAGCAGGTGCAGAGCCAGCTGGCCGGAGGGGCCACCCTGGTCGAAGACCGTGCTCTCACGCCTACCCCGTACAACCTCATGGTGATCACGGGGAGCAGCTACAACGGCGTGGTCGGGTCGACCGTCCCTAGGTCCAACAGCACTACCACCAGCACGACAACGGCCGTCAGCCCGGCCTATGGAGGGACTCAGACGGTCAACCCGGACTCTTCGTCGGTCTACAACGGCGTCTACATCCCACCAGGGCTGGAGCCGGGTCAGATCCCCCAGACCTGCGGCGAGTAGTCCTCGGATCAACCGGCTGCTTCAGGGGTCCTCACTGGCCTCGGCTCAGCCCGCGCCGGCTGCGCCGATCCCGGACAGGCCCGGCACCGACGATAAGCATGTCGAAATGGTCAGCGGTCATCGCACCCCCTCCATACACTGCGACCTTACGTTCTAAACTCTCTGTTGACTTAATCAACGGTTAGTCGATAATCTTCAACCGGTCCGGGCGGAGGAGGGGAGAGGCGCCATGGAGTATCGAGGGAGCGCTGCCGTGGTCACCGGTGCAGGGTCGGGCCTTGGAAGGGCGCTGGCCCTGGAACTGGCGGCGCGAGGGGCGCATCTGGCGCTGTCCGATGTCGACGGCACCGCTCTTGAGCAGACGGTTCGGCGATGCCAGCCCGCCGGCGGGAAGGTCCGGGCTTTCGAGCTCGACGTGTCCGATCGCCGGGCCGTCTTGGCCCATGCCGAGGAGGTCGAGGCGGCCTTCGGAGCCGTGAACCTCCTGATCAACAACGCCGGCGTCGCCGTGGTTGGCAGCGTGGAGGACACCAGCTTCGACGATCTCGATTGGTTGCTCGGTATCAACCTGATGGGCGTGATCAACGGCAGCAAGGCCTTCCTCCCCGGCCTGATCCGGTCAGGCGACGGCCATCTGGTGAACGTCTCCAGCGTCTTCGGGCTCGTCGCCCCCGCCTACCAGAGCGCCTACTGCACGGCCAAGTTCGCGGTGCGCGGCTTCACCGAATCGCTGCGACAGGAGATGCTGATCAGCGGTCATCCGGTGCGCGTGCACTGCGTCCATCCGGGCGGTGTCAAGACCAACATCGCCCGCCGGGCCCGCTATGCCGGGGGCCCGAATCCTCTCGGTCCGGATCCGGCCCAGCGCTTTGACCGGGTGGCGCGGACCAGCCCAGGCGCCGCAGCCCGAAAGATTCTCGCCGGCGTGGACCGCGATTCTCCCCGAATCCTGGTCGGGACCGACGCCTACCTCATAGCTGCTATCCCGCGTCTGCTGGGAGCCCGCTACATGGGCTTGTTCGTGCGCGCCGGCCGAAGGGCGATGCGGAGTTGACCGGCCCCCCGTTGTCGTCACGAGGCCGCCGGCCCCGGAGACCGTCAGGAGATGACAGGGAGCGAGCCATTCTGAACACGGCCGAGGGCCTGCTGGCCGAGCGGTCGCTGCAGGAGATATCCGTCGACGATCTGGCCCGGGGCGCCGGCATCTCCCGGCCGACGTTCTACTTCTATTTTCCGTCGAAGGAGGCTGTGGTGCTCAGCCTTCTTGACCGGATGGCGCTGGAGGCTCGATCGGCCCGCGATGGCGCGCTCGAACGGGCTGCCGGCGACGCCCAGGAGATGTCGCGGCAGGAGTTGGGGGCCATACACGACGCCTTCCGGTCCCACCTGGCGTTGAGTAGGACGGCGACCCGTCTGTGCGCCGACAACGCTGAGGTCCGCAAGCTCTGGTTGGGCCTGATGGACGGGTTCGTGGACGACACCGCCGCTGCCATCGAGTCCGAACGTGCTCACGGTGCCGCGCTTCCTGGACCCCCGGCGCGTGACCTCGCCATTGCTCTCAACTCGATGGCCGAGCGAACCGTCCTTGCCTCCCTCTCGAGATGGGATCCGGCGATCGGCGAGGAGCAGGTGCTCGACTGCGTCCTCTCGATCTGGAGCCGGGCGATCTACGGCGACGACCGCCTCGTGGTGGACGCCTAGGGCGCGCAGACGTGGGAGAAGGCCCAGGGCCGGCAGATGTGGAGAACGCCTGGGGCGGCACACATCGAGAGCGACTCCGCCGGCCCCGGCCTCCGCCGGCCCCGGCCCCGGCCTCCGCCGGCCCCGGCCCCGGCCCCGCCTCGCCTTCAGATCAGGCCCATCCAGGCCGATGACTCAAAGGGCACATCCCCTGTATGGCCTGCCGCCCTGGTAGCGCGCGCTTTATTCTTGAATTCGGGTACAAATCTCGTGGTGGACGTCCCTGACCCGCTGAACTCCTTTACCGCCCAGTTCCCGGCGGAGCTGGAGAGCGTGGTCGCGGCCCGGCACATGGTCGAGGCCGCGGCCCGGTCGTGGGAGATAGACGACACCGTCCGCAGCGACGGCGCCCTCACCGTCTCCGAGTTGACGACCAATGCCGTGCTGCACGCCGGCAGCTCCCTGTCGGTGTGTGTCCGCCGTCTGGGCAAGGGGCTGCGGATCGAAGTCAGCGACGCCAACGACCACTTGCCAGTGGTGGACGCCGAACGGCCGGAGGAGCTGCTGGCCAACCGGTCGATGACGGGTCGCGGTTTGGCCATGGTCGCGGCCACCGCCGATCGGTGGGGTGCTGATCCCCTCCCGGGAGGGGGCAAGGTCACGTGGGCCGAGCTGGGAACCGGGAGGCGGCTGGTGGCGTCGGAGCCCCCGCCGGCCTTTCCGCCCGACCCGAAACTGCTGAAGCTCCCTCTCACGGCGCGCGCCGCCGGAGTGACATCGGCGGTGGCGGTCACCGGGGGCGGCCGCAAGGTGCAGCTCATCGGTGTGCCCGTTCAGCTGGTGGTCGAATCGGCTCGCCACTTCGCCGACCTGGAGAGGGAGATCCGGGTCATGGCCATGGATCGCAACGGACCGGAAGAGCTGAAGGGCGTCTTCGCCGTCGGCCGCCAGATCTCGGCCCGGGTCGATCCTTGGCGGCGCGCCGACCGTGGGTTGGTTGCGGCCGCCGCTGCTCGCGGCGATGAGCGCCTCGACTATGAGTTCGAGGTGCCCTCTGGACGCGGCAGACCTGGTCGAGCGGGTGACGAGCCTGGTGCAGCGACTCCGGTCTTCGCTTTTCCGGCGGCACTTCCTCACCGGGCTTCCCAGCGCCGAGGTGCTCGCCTACCAGTCGTGGTACCGGGACGAGGTTCTGGCCCAACTGGCCGGCCGGGCGCCTAAGCCCTGCCCGCTGGCCGTGCCCGGGGTCTGAAAACCTACGAGGCGGCCGTTTGAGCCTTGAGGGCGGCCAGCGCCTTGTCGGCGTGGACGTCCATGTTCAGCTCGGAGCCGACGATCTCCTTGATCACGCCGTCCGGTCCGATGACGAAGGTGGTGCGCTTGTTGGGGATGATGCCCGGTCCCCTGCGCACCCCGTAAGCCCGGGCTACTGACTTGTCGGGATCAGAGA
Organism: uncultured Acidimicrobiaceae bacterium; assembly: GCA_963851245.1. Taxonomy (GTDB): domain Bacteria; phylum Actinomycetota; class Acidimicrobiia; order Acidimicrobiales; family Palsa-688; genus CAWKOH01. Next base: position 209,099 of record CAWKOH010000007.1, read on the forward strand.
GGAGCGGGAAGTCAAAGTTGTACTTGCTGGCGAATCGCTGCTGCTTTTCGACCTTGTCGGCAGAGATACCGACTCGTTGGGCGCCGAGCTCGGTGAACTCGGCGCTCAGATCCCGGAAGTGGCAGCTCTCCTTGGTGCAGCCGGGGGTCATCGCGGCCGGATAGAAGTACAGGACCACCGGCCCGCTGGCCAGCATGTCGGCGAGCTTGCGGGGCGTTCCGGTTTCGTCCTCGAGTTCGAAATCGGGGGCACGGTCTCCAATGTTCATGCCAGGACCGTACCGCGTAGCAGCAGTCCCGAGCCGTTCTAGCTCCTGTCGATCAACAGCTCCATCAGGACCACGTCGAGCCAGCGGCCGAACTTCCGGCCCACCTCTTTCTCGACCCCGACCACCTCGAAGCCGCACGCCTTGTGCAGGCCGATGGACGCCTCGTGGCCGCCGACGATCCGGGCCAGCACGGCATGGAAGCCGTGCGACTCCGCCAAGCGCAGCAATTCGCTGAGAAGGCCCTTGCCCACCCCCAGGCCCTGGAACGCCGGGTCGACGTACACCGAGTCCTCCACGGAGGTGCGGTAGGCAGGTCGGGGGCGCCACGGGGACAGGGAACCGAAGCCGCACACCTGCCCCTTGTCGGAGACGGCCACCACCGCCGGGTGAGCCCCGCTGTGCTCGTCCATCCAGGCAACCTGATCCTCCGGCGTGCGCGCCACCAGGTCGAACGTCACCGTCGAGCCGAGAACCTCTCGGTTATATATGGCGCGGATCGCCTCGGAGTCATCATCCCGGGCCAGGCGGTAGATCATGGGCAGGGGAGCGTACCTGGACGGGGCCACCCTGACGAGCACGCTCCTGGCTCCTCGCCGGCCCTACGGGTAGCATGGAGCGGCTACTCCTCCACCGGCGCGTCCGCCGGGATGCAGCAATCCAAGATCAGTACAGGCCCCCTTAGCTCAGTCGGCAGAGCACAGCCATGGTAAGGCTGGTGTCGTCGGTTCGATTCCGACAGGGGGCTCGGCGGCGTAGCTCAGTTGGTCAGAGCACTCGGCTCATAATCGAGTTGTCGTCGGTTCAAGTCCGACCGCCGCTACCAAAGCTGCCAAACTGGTAGCTGTCCCCGACGCAAGTAGACCCAGAGACGCAAGTAGATCAGAGAGGTCCCAGAGGCCGTGCCAAAGAACGAGAAGAGGGTCAAGGTCACCCTCGCCTGTGATGTTTGCAAGCGCCGCAACTACATCACCATGAAGAACAAGCAGAACGATCGCGAGCGGATCGAGATGAAGAAGTACTGCCGCTGGGATCGCCAGCACACCCTCCACAAGGAGACGAGGTAGTCACGAGCCGGGCGGCGGCCGTCCAGGCCGGCGAAGACGTCTCGGCCGCCGGGCTCGAGGCGGTAGACCCTGAGGGATCCGGCGACCGGGCCCCCGGCCGCCGCTCACGGCGTGTTCGCCCCGCGGTCGCCGAACCGTCCTCGGGCGCCGCGGTCATAGCTCTGCCCCCGTCCGATCTGAAGCGCCTGGTCGACGCGGCGAGGAAAGGTGACCGGTCTGCGTTCGATGACCTGGTTCGGGCCACGTATACCGGGACCTACACACTGGCTTTCCGGTTGACCGGGAACGAGGACGACGCCCGCGACGTGGTTCAGGACGCTTATTTGCGCGCCTACCGAGGGTTGCGCCGGTTCCGCGGCGACTCCCAGTTCACGACCTGGCTCTACCGGATCACCGCCAACTGTTCATTCAACCTGCTGGCCAAGCGGGCCCGCAATCGCACCGAAGTGCTGCCGGAGGAGGAGACGGTCGTGGACAGCCGGCCTGACCACGACCCCGAGCAGCGCATGGCCGGTGAGGACGAGAGGGCTCGGGTGGCGGGTGCCCTGGCCACTCTTCCCTGGCGCCTGCGCCAGGTGATCGTGTTGCGTGACATTTACGACCTTCCACACGGGTGGATCGCCAGTGAGCTTGGGATCAGCGAGGCGGCCGCCAAGGTCCGCCTCCACCGGGCGCGGCGGCGGCTGAGGGAGCTGCTGGCCGCGGACTTCGAGGAGCGGGACCGTGCCGCGCTAGCTGACATCGTGCGGTTGCGCACTGGTGAGTGCCGCACCGTCGCGGAGACCATCCCTCAGATCGCGGCGGAGGACGCCGGCGTCGACCCGAGGGCTTGCGCCCATGTGACCGAGTGCATCCGCTGTCAGGCTGAAGTGGCTGCCTACCGCCGGCTGTTGCGCCATCTGAGGTCCATGCGCCAAGAAGGTGTGGTCCCTCCAGCCGGAAGCCTGTCCGCCATCCTGGCGGCCATAGAAGTTGCCGCCGCCGAGCAGAGTGTCCATTCGACCACCTGGGCTGTCCGGGCTGCCTATGTCGGGGGCATCACCGTGGCAACTGCGGCCGCGGGAGCCGCTGGAGTGATGGTGTGGATGAGCCGCCGGCGCACGGGCTGGGCCCAGACCGGCTGACTGGTTCTTAAGTTGCACAAGGGGCCGCCGGGGCGCCTGAGCGTCATCCCGATTCGTCCCTCCTGGTGCGAGATCAGTTGTTACTGATCGACTGGCGAAGCAGCCCGTCAAGCTGGGCCCGATCCTCCGCGGACAGGTTCATGAAGGGACACCCGCTGGTCACCGCCGCCCACATCTGAAAGCTCACCGCTGTCCCTTCGTCGGTCAGGGCCAGGACCCGGACCCGGCGATCGGCCGGATGGTCCTGGCGCTGGACCAAGCCCCGCCGCTCGAGCTTGTCGACCAGGCCGGTCAGGTTCGAGGCCTCGCAGTGCATGGTGGCGGCCAGGCGCCGCATGGGGGTGGGGCCGTGAGCATGGAGTTGACGAAGGACGTCGAGCTGCGCGACCGACAGTCCCAGGTCGTCGCCCACCGCTCGAATGGCTTGCTTGATCAGGTCCATGAAGCGGATGGCCGCGGCGGCCAGTTGCATGTCTTCTCGACTGGGGGCCAACTCGGCGGTAGGCATGTGACGCATGTTACATACCCTTGAGGCATTAAACGTTTGACAGTCTGAAGTATCGGTGGCTTGGATGGTAAAGCACGCCAATGGGAGAACCGAAGACTTAGGAGCCCAGGGGTCACGAAGGAGCCGTCCATGAAGTCCAACCCCACCTTGGACCCCCTGAACCGATTGTCGCGATCCGACCGGCGGGAGTGGCGCGCCGCCGCCCGCAGGGCCCAGCGCGAGCACGAAGCCGAGCAGCTGGCCGCCCTTCAGGGGTTGGCTGAGACCGGCAGCCAGGTGACCGGCATGATCACGGGCGACTCCACCTTTGGGTTCTGCACCCCGGTGGAGATGATCATCGACGGACGCCGCTTGAGGGCCTGGCGGGCCTACCGGCCGGCCCTGGCGGCCCTCCGCGAGGCGCTGACGAACATCGCCAACGTCCCCCTGGCCAGTGCCAGCCGGTACGGCCCTTACTGGGTGCTGACCTTCAAGCTGGCGACCGAGCCGCTGGTCCTGCTGGTCGACCGCCTGACCCTGCTGCCCGATCGGGGCGGCATGCAGACCCTCGCACCCGCTCCTTGCGGACCCCTGGCCGGGGTGGCTTTCTGACCGTTCGCCCCGACCACCTGCCCGGCTGTCAGTTCTAACCTGGTGCTATCCTCGTTCGGCGAAGGAACTACCCCGCAGACCATCTGCAAAGGGCAGTAGCTCAATTTGGCAGAGCACCGGTCTCCAAAACCGGCGGTTGGGGGTTCGAGTCCCTCCTGCCCTGCTCCCGATCCCCTGCAGGAAGATCAGACCCGTGAGCATGAACCGACAACAGAGGCGGCTGATGCAGCGTCAAGGCCAGATGACCGAGGATGGTCAGCCGGCCACTCAGACGCGCCGGGAGGCCCCGCCGCCCCGGAGCCGGCCGGTACCGGGCGCGCCGAAGCGGACCTCCCCCAGACAGTTCCTTCATGAGGTCAACGTCGAGATGCGCAAGGTGGTCTGGCCGACCCGGGCCGAGACCGCCAACTACGCGATGGTCGTGTTCATCACCGTCTCCGTGCTGATGGCGTTGATCTTTGTGCTGGATCTGGCCTTTTCCAAGTTCGCCATCTTCCTTTTCAAGTAGCAGATATGACTGAAGACCTTTCCCTTTCTGATCAAGACGCGCTCACCGCTGAGTCCATCGGCGAGGATTCCCCTGCCGCCCAGCCGGGCGCGCCCACCAGCGCCGAGCTCACCGAGCAGGAGGCGGCCGCGGCTCTCGAGCATGAGGGCGGCGAGACTGCCGACACCGCAGACGACGAGCTGGAGGAGACCCCGGCCCCGCCCGAAAGCGCCTACGACCGTCCCGGCCGGTGGTTCGTGATCCACAGCTACGCGGGCTACGAGAACAAGGTGAAGTCCAACCTCGAGAGCCGCATTGCGTCCATGAACATGGAGGAGCGCATCTTCGAGGTGGTCATACCCATGGAAGACGTCATCGAGATCAAGAACGGCAAGAAGCAGGTCGTCTCGAAGAAGGTCTTTCCCGGGTACCTCATGGTCCGCCTGGAGCTGGACGACGATTCCTGGTACGTCGTGCGCAACACTCCCGGCGTGACCGGCTTCGTCGGTCTCGGCGCCCGTCCCACGCCGCTTTCACGCAAGGAAGTCGAAGGGATCCTCCAGGTCAAGGTGGAGGACGGGGAGTCCCCTGGCCCCCGCAAGAGCCGGCCGCGCCTCGAGTACGAGCTCGGCGAATCGGTGCGGGTGAAGGAAGGTCCCTTCGCCGACTTCAGCGGCACGATCGCCGAGATCAACGAGGACCAGCTCAAGCTCAAGGTGCTGGTCAATATTTTCGGACGGGAAACCCCCGTCGAGCTGGACTTCGCCCAGGTGGCGAAGCTGTAAGAGGAGCAAAGCCCAGAATGGCCAAGCGGCGCGTAACCGCAATCGTCAAAATCCAGCTGCCGGCCGGCAAGGCCACTCCGGCGCCTCCCGTCGGCACGGCTCTCGGGCCTCACGGCGTGCAGACCATGGAGTTCGTCAAGCAGTACAACGCCGCCACCGAGGACAAGGCCGGGCAGGTCATCCCCGTCGAGATCACCATCTTCGAGGACCGCACGTTCAGCTTCGTCTTGAAGACCCCGCCGACGCCGGTGCTACTGCGCCAGGCGGCCGGGATCGAGAAGGGCGCCAGCTCCAGTGGCCGCGACACCGTCGGCACGGTGACCGACGAGCAGTTGGCCGAGATCGCTCAGATAAAGATGCCCGATCTGAATGCCAACGACCTCGAGGCGGCCAAGGCCCAGGTGGCCGGGACGGCCCGGTCCATGGGCATCGCCGTAAGGTAACACCCACCCAACGAGGCCGGGGATGACCTCACCCCGCCCGTTCAGCAAGAGAGGGAGACAGCAATGTCGAGCAAGGGCAAGAAGTATGTAGACGCGGCCAAGCGTTTTGACCGGACGCGGGTCTACTCGCCTTCGGAGGCCATCGAGCTGGTGCGGAGCCTGGCTCACGCCGGCTTCGACGAGACCGTTGAGATGGCGGTCCGGCTCGGTATAGACCCCCGCAAGGCCGACCAGGTGGTGCGCGGCACCGTGTCTCTGCCCTCGGGCACCGGGAAGCCCGTCCGGGTGGCGGTGTTCGCAGCTGGTCCGGCTGCCGAGGAGGCCCGGACAGCGGGGGCGGACGTGGTTGGGTCCGACGACCTGGTCGCCCGGGTCGACGGCGGCTTCATGGATTTCGACGTGGCCATCGCCACCCCCGACCTCATGGGCCAGGTCGGCCGCCTGGGCCGCAAGCTCGGCCCCCGAGGCCTGATGCCCAACCCCAAGACCGGCACCGTCACCACCGACGTCGGCAAAGCCGTCGCCGACTTCAAAGGCGGGCGGGTCGAGTACCGGGCCGACACCCGGTCTCGGGGAGTGGTCCAGGTGCCCATCGGCAAGGTCAGCTTCGACCGTCCGAAGCTCCTGGCCAACTTCCGGGCCGTGATAGAGGAGGTCCAGCGGGCCAAACCGGCTGCGGCCAAGGGTCGCTACATAAAGTCGGTCGCGGTCAGCTCGACCATGGGACCGGGCGTGGATGTCGACACCGCCACCTTGCGCATCACCGAGGAGGACCTGGCCGACGCCAGCTAAGACCGGGCCTCGTCCTAGCATCGCGGGCGTGCGCCAGTGGGTGACACCCCGGTCATTGATGCTCCACGCCGCCTTCCTCGTGATCGCCAGCGGTTGCCTCATCGCCGGCTGGTGGCAGGTCCACCGGGCCATGCAAGGCAACACCCTCAGCTACCTGTACTCGATCGAGTGGCCGGCCTTCGCGGTCGTGGCCGGGATCGGGTGGTGGCAGATGTTCCACGACACCCCCGAGGACATCGCCAAGCGCAAGGCCCATCACGCCAAGATGAGACAGGCGAGCAGGGAAGTGGTGGCCCGGACCCTGCCCCGGTCCGCCCTGGCCATCACGGTCGGGTCCGAAACGGTTGACAACTCTCACGCCCTTGGGGCGGCGGAGACGGCGGCGGCTGCGCTCGGAGTGGGCGGCCCGGGCAGGGACCGGGCAGCCGAAGCTGCGCTCATACGGGCCGGCGGTCCGCTGGAGGTTCGGCGCGAGACCGCTGACGTCGAGGGCCACCTGCTCGAGCCGGAAGGCGGGGACACCGACGACATGACCGAGTACAACCGCTACCTGGCCTTGCTCGCGGTGCGGGGCCGGGCCAAGACCTGGCGCAACCCACGAGGCGTCTAGTGACCTTTTCGACCGCTCTGGGGCGCTACCGGATTATGGCCAACGTGGTCGGGGTGATGCTGATCGCGGTCTTCATCTGCCTCATCCCCGCCATCAACTCGATCGATGCCGTGCTGGGACCCATCCACGGCGCCCTGTACATCGTGTACCTGTTCACGGTCCTGCAACTGTGGATCGAGCGCCGCCTCGGTTTGTTGACCGTAGGGGCCATGGTGTCGGCCGGGTGGGTGCCCTTCGTAGCCTTCATCGTCGAGCGCTGGGTCACCCGTCAGGTCACGGCCGACCCGTCGGCCTCCCGTTCGACTGAGCCGGGGGGATGAGGTCCTCAGGCCGATTCTGAGGGAGCTCTTCGCCTGGGCCAGAGCAACAGTCCGACGATGAGCAGTACAGCCAGGGCGCCCAGGACGATCGAGGTGGCGTACGAGCCCTTCTGCGCCGCCCCGGCCGTGCTCACCAACGCCGGATCTCCCTGGGCCGTGACGGCGTGAATCGTCTGGCCTTCGGGGAGCTGGGATCGAACTCCTCCGATCACTTCGTCGTAGTGCTGCCCATCGAGCGTGTAAGTCCCGCGGCACTGGTAGTACTGAACGGCCTGGGCGATCCCGGAGCTGATCCCGGTGCATCCGGTTACGGTTACGTCCACCGGGATTCCCTGGGTGCGGAACTTGTCGGCGCGCGAGTTCTGATCGGCGGTCGAAACTGCCGTACCGACCGTGAGGGCGATCAGAACGGCGGCGCTCAAAGTGGCCAGCAGCCGCACCAGCCGGCCCGTGTTGATCTCGACCCCGCCGCCTCCGCGGATGTAGCCGGCTTCGTCCGGTGTCGATCCTGTGGGGGTCGCTGACATCAAGGTCGAAAGTCTAGGCCGGTGGTCCGCGGCCGTACCCCGGTCCCGCCGCGGAGCGGCTAGAGTTGTCCGGGTCCCGGTCACGGCCGGGCGCAAGTCCGATCTCAGATACCGAAGCCGAAGAAATCTGGTGTGCCCTTCGGGGCACTTAAGTGGGCCAGCCGGCCCAGCCCGACGAGGCGAGGGGTGCCCTTCCGCAGTGGTGCCGCCCGCGCGTCGGCGAGCACACGCAAGGAGGAGGTGACCAATGGACAACCCGAGACCGGAGAAGGTTGCTGTCGTAGACGAAGTGCGCCAGCACTTCGAGCAGTCGAGCGCAGCCATTCTCACCGAGTACCGGGGTCTCAAGGTCAAGGACCTGGCCGGCCTGCGCCGTTCACTGCGCTCGAGCGGCGGCGAATACAAGATCTACAAGAACACCCTGGTCCGTTTGGCGGCCCGGGAATCCGGTCTGGGGGCCCTCGAGGACATGCTCGTCGGTCCTACCGGGATCACCTTCATCGAAGGCGATGCCGCCGCAGTGGCGAAGGTCCTGCGCGACTACTCGCGGACCAACCCGCTCCTGCTTATCAAGGGCGGTGTACTGGGCGAGAAGATCATCGGTCCCCAGGAAACCACCGCCCTGGCCGAGCTGCCGTCGCGGGAGGTGTTGCTCTCCCAGCTGGCCGGCGCCATCGCCGCTCCCATGCAGCAGTTCGCGGCCCTGCTCAAGGCCCTCCCCCAGAACCTGGCTTACGGGCTGGCTGCCCTGCGGGACAAGAAGGAGGCCGAGGGTGGTTCGGCCGATGCCGCCGCCCCGTCCGAGCCCACCGAAGCGCCGGTGCCAGAACCCGCCGAGGCCGCGACCGACCACCAGGCCGGGACCGAGCCCGCCGGGGCCGGGACCGAACCGGCCGAGGCCGGGACCGAACCGGCCGGGGCCGGCGTGGAAGAGGCCGCCTCAGGTGAGGAACCGGCTGACGCTGCCGCTGCCTCTGAATCCGCCGAACCCGAGTCCAACCCAACCGCTGAGTAAACCCCAGGAGTACACAACCATGGCAACCAAGGAAGAAATCCTCGACAGCATCGCCGCCCTGACGGTCCTCGAGCTCTCCGAGCTTTTGAAGGACTTCGAGGAGCGGTTTGGCGTAACCGCCGCCGCACCCGTCGCCATAGCCGCCGCCCCTGTTGCTGGTGGTGGCGGGGCCGAGGCCCCCGCGGCCGAGGAGCAGGACGAGTTCGACGTCATCCTCACCTCCGCCGGCGACAAGAAGATCCAGGTCATCAAGGAGGTGCGGGCCCTCACCAGCCTCGGCCTCAAAGAGGCCAAGGACCTGGTCGACGCCGCCCCGAAGGCGGTGCTCGAAAAGGCCAGCAAGGAGGACGCCGAGAAGGCGAAGGCTCAGCTGGAGGGCGCCGGCGCGTCCGTCGAGCTCAAGTAGCTCGAAGCAGCAGCAGACCTCTAGGATTCGCCCGGCCTTGGCTGGAGGGCCGGGCGCTCAGTCGAGTGGGACCTCTCGCAGCTTCCCGGTCTCGACTTCGTACACGAAGCCTCGGATGTTCTTGCGGGGCACGAACGGGTTGGCCCTGATCCGTGCCGCGGTCTGCTTCACGTCGTCCTCTGCCTTGGGGAACGCTTCGAGGGCGAACGACGGTCGCAAGCCGGTGTCCGCCAGGATCTGATCCTTCACCTCGTCGTCGGTGAAGGTCTCCATGCCGCAGCCGGTGTGGTGGATCAGGATGATCTCTTCTGTCCCGAGCAGCCGCTGCGATATGACCAGGCTGCGCACGGCGTCCTCAGAGGCTACACCCCCGGCGTTGCGTATCACGTGGGCGTCACCCTCCTGGAGGCCCAGGGCTTTGGCCGGGTCGAGCCGGGCGTCCATGCAGGCCAGGACTGCGACCTTCTTGGCCGGCGGGACAGGAAGGTCTGCTTTCGCGAACCCGGATGCATAGGTGGCGTTGTTGGCGACGAGATCGTCGGTGGCGCTCAAAGTGACCCTCCACTCGGTGGCGAGGTAAAACTGACGAATCCCATCATATATAGGGTCTGGCCCAGGGTGCGACAGTCAACCAGGCGCTGCCACCCGGAATCCGGCCGCGCCCGTTTTGGCGCACCCGTCCACCCGGGTTTGGCTGATCGGGTGCCCGAATCGCTACCGACGCGCCTTTCCGCAGTGTCGGATAGGGACCGACCGGCGCCGGCCAAGTAAAACGGATGGCCGGCGCCGACACCCGCACCGGCGAAAGCTCCCAGGGTCAGCCACAGGGACCCTTCACCAGCGCCTTTGCGGCTCCGAGCTGCTCACCCAGCTTTCCAGCTTGGTCTCGAACTGGTCGACCGACCCGGGCTGGACCTCCGGTCCCGCCTCGGTCTCGAGTTCGGACTCCTCGCCGGCTTCCGGCTGCAGGACGCCGGCGGAGGACTGCGTGACTACGGGAACCTCCCCGGTTACGGCGTCGTCGGACTGCTCGTCGACGAGATCCACCACCGGGTGCTCGGCCTCGCGGTCGTTCACCGTTGCGGCTGTCGTGTCGGCCGACGTTTCAGGGGCGGCCTCCTGCCGGGACGACACGGCGGGCTCGATCAAGCCCAGGGCCTGTCCGAGAGAATCCCGCAATGCCGTCAGCACCTGCGTCGCCTCGTCCTGCTGGTCTCGCAGGAACTGGAGCTCCGCCTTGGCCGCCCTCTTCTGCTCTTGCTGTTCGCGCAGCATGCGAGCTTCTTCGGCCCGGGTATGCGAGATCACCTGCTCGGCCCACTGCTCGATCTGTCTCGTCCGGGCGGTGGCTCGCGCCTCTGCTTCGGCCACGATCTCGGCCGCTTCCGCTCGAGCCGCGGATTCGATCCGGCGGGACTGGTCCTCGCCCCGAGCCAGGGCCGCCCGCACGATCTCGTCAGCCTCCTGCTCCTTGGCGTCGGCGGACGACAGGATCGCCGCCGCCCTCGTCTCGGCTCGGCCCACTGTTTCAGAGGCCGCTTCCTCGGCTTCGCGGAGGAGGATCCCTATCCGCTCGCCGACGATTGCTCCCGAGCGGGGCGGCTCAGCGTTGATGCGGCCCTCCAGCTCCCTTATCCGGGCGTTGAGCTGGTTTATGTGGGCCTGCAAGCGGTGGTTCTGCTCAGACGAGTCGTCCACCTGTTCGAGAGCTTCGGCGAGGGAGTCGATGTAGTGGTCGACCTCCTCCCGGTCGTAGCCTCGGAGGCTCACCGTAAAGGACGGGCTGTGGGTCTTGGTTTCCAACGGGACTCCCTCATTTGACGCGACGCACAGATAAGTGCCGCCCGCCGACTCTTGATAGAGCCCGTTCCCCAGCCGCCATGATCGCCTATCGGTGCCCGGCGCGCAAGGATCCCCCTGTTGACCCATTCCGGAAGGCCCCTCCTCGGGTCACTTCCTGCGGGCTCTAGAAGGGGCGAACTCGTGGCTGTAGTCGAGCCGGCGGCCGCCCGAATGAGCGGCTTTGGGTCGGGTCGGAGGGATGGCCGGAGGCTGAGGTGCGGTCAGGTCGACAGTGGGCTGGCGGGGTCGACTCTTGTCCGGTGGGGGGGTAGCCGCAGCCGAAGCCGACTTCGGAGTTGGCGGTGGGCCGGCATGGCCGCCGGTGAGGGTGTATCCGTATGCGCGAGCACGGGGCCCCCGGGTGGGTACCCGATTGAGCATCGTTCCCAGCACCGGGGCGTGAACGAGTTCGAGCATCCGGTAGGCCCGATCCAGATCCGTCCGCGATCCGGAGGTGACCGAAGCCACTAACAGCACCCCGTCGGCCAGCTGGGAGAGGAGGAGGGCGTCTGTCACCGGCAGCACCGGTGGGCTGTCGATCAGGACCAGGTCGGCGTTCTCGCGCAGCGTGCCGCAAAGTTGCCGCATGCCGTCGACCGCGAGGATCTCGGCCGGGTTATCCGGGATCGGCCCAGAAGGGATGACCCGCAGCCGGGGCTCGGCGGGCACCGGGAGCAGGACATCTCCGAGCCCGGCGTCGCCGCTATAGAGAGATGTCAGCCCGGTGTCGTTGGCGAGCCCGAAGAACTCGTGGACCCTGGGCCGGCGTAGATCGCCGGACAGCACGATGACCCGCCTTCCGGCGCGAGCGAAGCAGACGGCCAGGTTGGCGACGGCGGTCGTCTTGCCCTCGCCGGGCCCGGCACTCGTCACCGCGACCACCCGGTTGCGTCCGGCCGAGCCGAGGAGCTGAACGGCGGTTCCCAGCGTCCGGTAGGCCTCGGCCACTCCGGAACCGGCGTCCTCGGCCAGGGCCAGGTGAGTGCCCCGGCGCCGCCAGGGCCTTACGTTGGGGATGACCCCGACTACAGGCAGCCCACCGCAGGCATCCTCGGCCACCCGGCGTGACGCGATGTCCTCGTCGAGGTGGTCGGCGAGGAAGGCCAACCCGACACCGGCGACAAGGCCGGCCAGGAGGCCGACGATGCCGTCACTGACCAGCGTCCGCACCCGATCGGAGGCGGGCGTGATCGCGGCCTTCACGATGGTCGCTGGGCTGCCAGCGGCGCTCGTCTGGGCCTGCCGCTGGGCGATGAAGGCGGTGGCGTAGGCGTTGGCAACGGCGGCGGCACGGGCCCCATCCTGGCTATGGGCCGTGAAGGTCAGTACGTCGGCTTTGGAGGAGGCGGTGACACCGGCCCCGGCGTGGTATCCGAGGGCGGAGATCGCCGCGCTCCGGACGGCATCTCCCCGGGCCATCTGCAGCTCGTCGGCCAGAGTCCGTTGAGGTGAGCCCGCTGCCGGCGCCGGGATCAGCACGACGGCGCTGGCGGAATAGCTTCGCGTGGTGGCGAAGGACCAGGCGAGGGCCAGTCCGGCGCCGACGAGGGCCGTCACAGCTATAAGGAACCGCCGCCGGCTCAGGACGTGAACGTAGCCGCGGAGGTGTGACTGGCCAGGGTGCCCCGACTGTTCCATTTCTGCCCCGTTCCCCTTCTGAAAGACGCCCCTTGCTGACTCGAGAATGTAGCCGAGCCGGCTCTCTGAGGCACGTTATCGCGCCTAGCAAATGGCGGCCCTTCCGGAGCCCCGGTTCCCGGTCCGGGGACACGGTCGATCGCCCGAAAATCCGACTGGCAGCCGCCCGCGTCTGTGTTTTTAGCGCCGAAAACCTTGACCGGACGGGACCCTGTGCCTTACCCTTGCTCGAAACCAAGGCATCTCGGCAAGAACTCTTGCGTTAGCCTGCCCGTCCGCCTAGACTGGGCCGCGCCGTGGTCTCCCCGTTTGCGTCCCCCGGATGTTTGTCGCGGGTTTGGCGCGTCTTCACGGCGATCTATCAACCCGTTCTCCCCCAGGAGTAGGCCTTGCCGACCCGTTCCGCGTCCCGGGAGCGTTTCTCCTTCGCCAACCTCGATGAGGTCTTGCCGCTTCCCGACCTCATCTCTATACAGCGTGATTCGTTCAGGTGGTTCCTCGAAGAGGGCCTCGCTGATACGTTTCGCGATATAAGCCCGATAGAGGACTTTTCGGGCTCACTCAAGCTGATCCTCGAGTTCGACCCGACCGATCAGGACCTGCGCCCGCCTCCGAAGTTCTCGGTGGAGGAGTGCAAGGAAAAGGACATGACTTACGCGGCCCCCATCTTCGTGCGGGCCCAGTTCCAGAACGCCAACACCGGCGAGATCAAGGAGCAGACCGTGTTCATGGGGGACTTCCCCATGATGACGGACAAGGGCACCTTCATCATCAACGGCACCGAGCGTGTGGTGGTATCGCAACTGGTGCGTTCGCCCGGGGTTATCTTCCAACCCGGTCGTGATGCCAAGACCGTGGTGACCGGCACCATCCATCCCTACCGGGGCGAGTGGATCGAGTTCGACGTCGAAGCCAAGCCAGGCAAGGAGATCACGGCCGGATCACGGGTCGCCCGCAAGCGGCGGCTGAGCCTGTTCGTGCTGCTGCGCGCCCTCGGCTACACCGACGAGGCTTTCCTGGAGCGCTTCGTGCGTTACTTCGACTTCCTCGAGGGCCAGTGGGAAAAGGAGCGGGAGCTGGCGCCCACCCAGGAGGAGGCTCTCCTGGAGATCTACAAGCGGGCCCGACCCGGTGAGCCGCCCTCGACCGAATCGGCCCGGGTGTACTTCGAGAACGCCTTCTTCAATCCGAAGCGATACGACCTGACGCGCGTGGGGCGTTACAAACTCGACCGCAAGTTGGGTCCGGAGGTGCTACGGGTCGAAGAGTTGTTCGGCATCGACCTCGAGCGGCCGACCGATGGCCAGGGCGTTTTGTCCCGGGCCGAGATCCTGGCCGCCTGCTCGTATCTACTGCATCTGGCCAAGGGCGAGACCGGCTACCGCCTGGACGATCAGGATCACTTTGCCAACCGGCGTATCCGCTCGGTCGGCGAGCTCATCCAGAACCAGGTCCGGGTGGGCCTCTCCCGTATGGAGCGGGTCGTGCGGGAGCGCATGACCACCCAGGATGTCGAGGCCATCACGCCTCAGACCCTGATCAACATCCGGCCCGTGGTGGCGGCCATCAAGGAGTTCTTCGGGACCTCCCAGCTGTCGCAGTTCATGGACCAGACCAACCCCCTCTCTGGCCTCACCCACAAGCGCCGCCTCTCGGCCATGGGTCCCGGTGGGCTCTCGCGGGAGCGCGCCGGCTTCGAGGTCCGGGACGTGCACACCTCGCACTACGGTCGCATGTGCCCGATCGAGACCCCTGAGGGCCCGAACATCGGCCTGATCGGCCACCTGGCTTCATACGGCCGGATCAACAGCTACGGGTTCATCGAGACCCCGTACCGCAAGGTGGTGGACGGCCGGGTGACGGACGAGATCACCTACCTGGCCGCCGACGAGGAAGAGGAGTACGTCATCGCCCAGGCCAACGCCAAGCTGGCCGATGACGGCACCCTCACCGAGGATCGGGTCCTGGTTCGCCGCGCCCCGCAGGGCCCGGGTGTCCGGGTCGGGGCGACGGGAACCAGCTACGGGACCACCTCCGAGGTCGACTTCGTACCGCCGGCCGAAGTGGACCTGATGGACGTGTCGCCGAAGCAGATCGTGTCCATCTCCACGGCCCTCATCCCCTTCATCGAGCACGACGACGCCAACCGGGCCCTCATGGGCGCCAACATGCAGAAGCAGGCCGTACCCCTGGTCCGCCCCGAGGCCCCTTTCATCGGCACGGGCGTGGAGTCCCGGGCCGCCCGGGACGCGGGAGATGTGCTTCTGGCCGAAGGCAACGGCGTGGTCACCGACGCGTCCGGGGAGCTGATCACCGTCGATTACGAACCGGGCCAGACCGACTGGGCCGGAACCCCGCTCGGGCGCAAGGTCTATCGCCTGGCCAAATTCCGCCGGTCGAACCAGAACACCTGCCTGAACCAGCGCATCGTGGTGGAGGAGGGTGCGCGGCGTGGCCAAGGGCGACGTGCTCGCCGACGGCCCCTCCACCGAAGCGGGCGAGCTGGGCCTGGGCAAGAACCTGCTCGTGGCGTTCATGCCGTGGGAGGGCTACAACTACGAGGACGCCATCATCCTCTCAGAGCGCCTGGTGCGCGACGACGTGCTGACCTCCATCCACATCGAGGAACACGAGGTGGACGCCCGGGACACCAAGCTCGGGGCGGAGGAGATCACCAGGGACATTCCCAACCTCTCCGAGGAGATCCTCAAGGATCTGGACGAGCGCGGCATCATCCGGATCGGCGCCGAGGTCGGCCCCGGTGACGTCCTGGTCGGCAAGGTCACGCCGAAGGGCGAGACCGAGCTGACCCCCGAAGAGCGGCTCCTGCGGGCCATCTTCGGTGAGAAGGCCCGTGAGGTCCGGGACACGTCGCTGAAGGTGCCCCACGGCGAGTCGGGCAAGGTCATCGACGTGCGGGTGTTCTCCCGCGAGGACGCCCACGAGCTGCCCCCCGGTGTCAACCAGCTTGTGCGGGTGTACGTGGCCCAGAGGCGCAAGATCTCCGAAGGTGACAAGCTCGCCGGCCGCCACGGCAACAAGGGCGTCATCTCCAAGATCCTGCCGGTGGAGGACATGCCCTTCCTGGCCGACGGGACGCCCGTCGACATCATCCTCAACCCGCTCGGCGTTCCGAGCCGCATGAATGTGGGGCAGGTCCTGGAGAGCCATCTCGGCTGGGCTGCCCGCTGGGGTTGGGACGGCAACGAACTGGCCGGAGATCCCGTCACCGGCACCGAGCGCAAGACCCGGCCGATCACCGAGCCCGCCGTCCACATCGCCACGCCGGTGTTCGACGGGGCTCACTGGGACGAGGAGGAAGAGGCCGGTCGCCATCCCACCATCCAGAAGGTCTTCGAGACGCTGCGGCCCGAGGCCCCGGGCACCGACTACGGCAGCGACGGCCGGCTCATCGGCACGGACGGCAAGGCCACCCTGTACAACGGGCGTACCGGCCAGCCCTACGACAACCCCATCAGCGTCGGCTACGTGTACATCCTGAAGCTGGCCCACCTGGTCGACGACAAGATCCACGCCCGTTCGACGGGTCCCTACTCGATGATCACCCAGCAGCCCCTGGGCGGTAAGGCCCAGTTCGGCGGCCAGCGCTTCGGGGAGATGGAGGTGTGGGCCCTCGAGGCCTACGGTGCCGCCTTCGCCTTGCAGGAGCTGCTCACGATCAAGTCCGACGACGTTCTCGGCCGGGTCAAAGTGTACGAAGCCATCGTCAAGGGCGAAAACATCCCCGAGCCTGGCATCCCCGAGAGCTTCAAGGTCCTGATCAAGGAAATGCAGAGTTTGTGCCTCAACGTCGAGGTCCTCTCCTACACCGGCGAGGAGATCGAGATGAGGGAGCTCGACGAGGACGTGTTCCGCACCGCTGAGGAGCTGGGCATCGATATCAGCCGGCCCGAGCGGGGCTCGGATGAAGAAGACGCCCGTCGAGCCAGCGAGAGAGGTTTCTAGATGTCAACTCGCAAGCAAAGCTTGCTCGTTGAACTGAATCGTGCCGGCTTCGCCGGCGCTCACATTGCCGCCGACCGGCGAAGCCGGATCGGCGGCGGACATTGCCTGCGGGGTGATTGCTAAGTGCTGGATGTAAACAACTTCGAACAACTGAGGATCGGCCTCGCCACCGCCGATGCCATTCGCACCTGGTCGAACGGCGAAGTCAAGAAGCCCGAGACGATCAACTACCGCACCCTGCGCCCTGAGAAGGACGGCCTGTTCTGCGAGAAGATCTTCGGGCCCACCAAGGACTGGGAGTGCTACTGCGGGAAGTACAAGCGGGTCCGCTTCCGCGGCATCATCTGCGAGCGTTGCGGCGTCGAGGTCACCCGCTCGAAGGTTCGCCGCGAGCGTATGGGCCATATCGAGCTGGCCGCCCCAGTCGTGCACATCTGGTACCTCCGCGGTACCCGCAGCTGGCTGGCGTATCTACTCATGGGCACCGAGGCTCGTGAGGAGCTCAAGGCCAAGCAGCTCGAGAAGGTTATCTACTTCGCCGCCAATCTGGTCACCTGGGTCGACGAGGAGAAGCGTCACGTCGACCTGCCCAGCCTCGAAGCCGAGCTCGGCCGAGGAGCTGAGGCGAGATCGAGCGGGCCCGCGACCTCGACCTCGACCGGCGGTTCAAGGCGCTCGAGGATGAGCTCGCCAAGATGGAGGCCGAGGGCGCGAAGGACTCCGAGATCAAGGCCCGCCAGCGCCAGGTCGACAAGGAGCTGGCCGCCATTCGCGAGCGGGCCGATGCCGAGATGGACCTGGTCAAGCGCACCTTCGACGAGTTCCGCAACCTGCACTCCCGCAAGATCCTCGAGGACGAGACCCTGTGGCGAGAGCTGCGGGACCGCTACTCGCGACTACTTCCGTGGTGGGATGGGCGCCGAGGCCATCGCGTCGTTGATCAACGAGATCGACTTCGACGAGGAGGAGATCAAGCTCCGCGACGCCATCGATCCGACGGACGGGCGGCGCCCGTTGTCGGTGCAGCGCCGCCAGAAGGCCATCAAGCGGCTGAAGATCGTCTCGGCCTTCAACCGCCGCGACGAGCACGGCCGGCGGGCCAACGACCCCCGGGCGATGATCCTCGACGCCGTCCCGGTGATCCCGCCCGAGCTGCGGCCTATGGTGCAGCTCGACGGTGGCCGCTTCGCCACCTCGGATCTCAACGATCTCTACCGCCGGGTGATCAACCGCAACAACCGGCTCAAGAGGCTGCTCGACCTGGGTGCCCCCGAGATCATCGTCAACAACGAGAAGCGCATGCTCCAGGAGGCCGTCGACGCCCTGTTCGACAATGGGCGCCGGGGCCGTCCGGTCACCGGGCCGGGCAACCGGCCGCTCAAGTCGCTCTCGGACATGCTCAAGGGCAAGCAGGGCCGCTTCCGCCAGAACCTGCTCGGTAAGCGGGTCGACTACTCCGGCCGGTCGGTCATCGTGGTGGGACCGACTCTGAAGCTGCACCAGTGCGGCCTCCCGAAGCAGATGGCCCTGGAGCTGTTCAAGCCCTTCGTCATGAAGCGGTTGGTCGATCTGGAGCTGGCTCAGAACATCAAGTCGGCCAAGCGCATGGTCGAACGGCGTCGGTCGCAGGTGTGGGATGTGCTCGAAGAAGTGATCAAAGAGCACCCTGTTCTGCTCAACCGCGCGCCGACCCTCCACCGCCTCGGCATTCAGGCTTTCGAACCGGTTCTGGTCGAGGGCAAGGCCATCCAGATCCACCCTCTGGTATGCACTGCCTTCAACGCCGACTTCGACGGCGACCAGATGGCCGTGCACCTTCCCCTGTCGGCCGAGGCCCAGGCCGAGGCCCGCATCCTCATGCTCTCGGCCAACAACATCCTCTCCCCGGCCACCGGGCGCCCCATCGTGACCCCGACCCAGGACATGGTGTTCGGCGCCTACTACCTGACCCTGGTGAAGGAGGGAGCCAAGGGCGAGGGCCAGGTCTTCCGTCACCTGTACGAGGTGGAGCGGGCCTATGACGCCGGCGACATCGACATCCACGCCAAGATCAAGTGGCGGCGGCCGGTGAGCGCCAACGGCTCGGCTCCTTTCCACGCTTTCGAGGACGGCGCTTCGGTGGACGGCGCCGTCTCCGAGCCGCCTGGACTCGAAGAGGGCGCCGCGTTAGAAGAGGGCGCCCCATCGGAGGAGGTCGAGACAACCGCCGGCCGGATCATATTCAACAACGCCCTGCCCGATGACTTCGAGTTCGTCAACGAGGTGGTCGGCAAGCAGGGTCGCACCATCGGCTCCATCGTGGAGGTGCTCGCCGAGCGGTACCGCCGGGTCGAGGTAGCGGCCAGCCTGGACCGCATCAAGGACCTGTGCTTCACGTACGCGGCCCGGTCCGGGTTGACCATATCCATCGACGACGTCAAGACGCCGCCGACCAAGGCGGCCATCATCGCCCGCCATGAGTCCGAGGCCCAGAAGGCCGAGACCCAGTTCAAGCGGGGCATCATCACCGACGACGAGCGGCGCCAGAAGGAGATCGAGATCTGGACCTCGGCCAACTACGAGATCGGCCGGGCCATGGAGGAGACGCTCCGGGACAACCGTTTCAATCCGCTTGGCATGATGGTCGACTCCGGCGCCCGCGGTAACCCGCAGCAGGTGCGCCAGATCGCCGGCATGAAGGGCCTGGTGTCCAACCCCCGGGGCGAGATGATCCCCCGGCCCATCCGGTCCTCCTTCCGGGAGGGCCTGTCGGTGCTCGAGTACTTCATCTCGACTCACGGAGCCAGGAAGGGTCTGGCCGACACGGCCCTGCGTACCGCCGACTCGGGATACCTGACCCGCCGTCTGGTGGACGTGGCCCAAGAGCTGATCGTCCGGACCGAGGATTGCGGCACCACGCGTGGCGTCCGCATCGGTGACATCCGCCCCGACGACGAGAAGATCCGGGCCTACCTCGAGACCCGCATCGACGGTCGGGTGCTGGCTCGCGACGTTGATCTGTCAGACGGCGCCGTTATGCCGGCCGGCACCATGATCTCCCCACAGATCATGGTCCAGCTCAGGGAGGACCCGGCGGTGACTGAGATCACCTGCCGTTCGGTTCTCACCTGTGAGGCCGAGCACGGGGTGTGCGGTCTCTGCTACGGCCGCTCGCTGGCCACCAACCGCCCCATCGAGCTCGGTGAGGCGGTAGGTGTGATAGCGGCCCAGTCGATCGGCGAGCCCGGTACTCAGCTGACCATGCGAACCTTCCACCAGGGCGGTATCGCCGGGGAGGACATCACCCACGGTCTGCCTCGCGTGGTGGAGCTGTTCGAAGCTCGCACCCCGAAGGGAGCGGCTGTCCTGGCCCGAGTGTCAGGCTTGGTCCGCATCGACGAGGAGGACACCGGACGGCGCATTGTCGTTGTCTCCGACGAGGGCACCGAGGATGTCTACAACGTCAGCGTCCGCGCCAAGTTGGCCGACGGCGTCCACGACGGAGCCGAGATCGCGGCCGGTGACCCGATCGTCGACGGCCCCAAGGATCCCAAGCAGCTGCTCGAGATCAAGGGCATCAGGGAGACCCAGCAATACCTCGTCAACGAGGTCCAGCAGGTGTATCGCGACCAGGGCGTGTCGATCCACGACAAGCACATCGAGTTGATCGTCCGCCAGATGCTCCGCCGGGTGCTGGTTGCCGATCAGGGCGAGAGCCCCTTCCTGCCTGGTGAGCGGGTCGATTCCCGTACCTACGCCGAGGTCAACCGGGGTCTGGTCACCGAGGGGAAGCGTCCGGCCGAGGGCCGGCCCGAGCTCATGGGCATCACCAAGGCCTCCTTGGCTACCGACAGCTGGCTGTCGGCTGCCTCCTTCCAGGAGACCACCCGGGTGCTCACCGAGGCCGCCATCGAAGGCCGATCCGACCATTTGTTCGGGCTCAAGGAGAACATCATCATCGGCAAGCTCATCCCGGCCGGGACCGGCATGCCCCGGTACCGGGAGCTCGAACTCCAGGCTCCGGAAGCAGAACGCATGACGTTCTGGACCTCCGCCGACGACGAGGCCGGCACCGAGGACCTGGCCGCCTGGCTGGCGTCCATTGGCTCCACCGATGGCGGCGATGGCTGGTCGGCCGACAATGACGACGCCGGCCTTGCCGGCACGCCAAGCGTTGCTTCCGGCTTCGACGTGGCAGACCTCGACTCCGGGGCCGCCCCGGCGTCCGGCGGGTTCGATTCCGCCGGCGGCGAGGAGAGCGTCTCCTGACAGGCCACCTTCCGATCTGAAGGCCTAGAGAGGGCCGCCCTTCGGGGCGGTCCTCTCCTCTTTTTACCTGTAACGCCAGGCCGGGCTTCGGCGTCGAAGTACAGGCTTCATAACCGGATAAACGGAATTAATTTCTCAATTTCTGGCCAGCTGGGACGGCGAAGGGACCCCTGAGCGGCTTTGCGTACTAGACAGCGAGGCTGTGCTCCATGCCCGCATTCTCCTCGTAGATGCTCAGCACGGTGGGGGAGGTGGTGAGGAAGACGATCCCGATGCAGGCGATGGCGGCCGCCAGGATCTCGAGCACGAACAGACCCGGTGAGAGACGCACCTGCTCACCCAGGACCGTGTCTCCGATGACGACCGCCACCAAAGGCTCGAGCACCCCCACGAATGGCATCGAATAGGCCAGGGGTCCGGCCTGGTAGGCACTCTGGGACACCACCAGAGCAGCGATGCCCACACCGATAGCGGCGTACACCTGCCAGGTGACGAAGGCCCGGGCCACGTCGCTGCTCAGCAGGTGAGTCACTGCCTTGGTCAGAACGGACAGCACCCCGAAGGAGAGCCCTGCCGCCGCGCCGAGGAACATGGCCCGCTTCGGACCTTTCCGGGCCGCACCCAGCGCCACCGCCACGGCCGCAACCGCCCCGACCGGCACGAGTGAAGCCAGCCAATCGGCGCCCGAGGGCTCCTGGATGCCGCCCCCGGGCGACGCCGCCAGCTCGAAGATGGACACGCCGACCATTACGCAGGCGATCCCGGCCCATTCCTGCCGCCCGGCCCGTCGGTGGCGTCGGATGATGCCGAGGGGAATGGCGAACGCCAGCTCCGTGACCACGATCGGCTGGACCAGTGCCACCGGGCCGTAAGCCAGGGCCACCGCTTGAAGCCCAAAGCCCAGCAGCAGGCAGGCTCCACCGAGCAACCACTGCCGTCGGCGGAGCAGCTCCGCCAACAGGCCGACCGTCAGGGATTTGTCCTCCGACACCGATTGAGTCGACTCCTGTTGGAAGACCGCGGCGAACGCAAAGCTGATCGCCGCTCCGAGGGCGGCCACGATGGACGGACCGTATTTCATGGTGAACTGGGTGTGGCAGCGTGGCCCCGGGCTCCAGGCTACGCCCGCGGAGCCCGGGGCCGTCTCTTCTTTTGCTATGGATACCCATGGGGGATCCCCCGCCGCGCCGGAGGGCCGAACCTGGAGCCTTGATTCAGCTCGCACCGGCACCGGCGGTAGGATGAGAGGTCCCTCGGCTAGCCGCCGTCACCTCACCCCCCGCTAAATGACCTCGATAACCACTATTCCTGAACGCGCCTCGACGCGGCCCTCGCTCGAAGCGGCGCGCCGGCGGACCTTTGCCATCATCAGCCATCCCGACGCCGGCAAGACCACGCTCACAGAGAAGTTCCTGCTGTATGCGGGGGCGGTCCAGGAGGCCGGTGCAGTTAAGGCCCGGGCGGGTCGACGCCGGGCCACCTCGGATTGGATGGCTCTCGAACAGGAGCGGGGCATTTCGATCAGCTCCACAGTCCTTCAGTTCGCTTACCGGGGATGCACGGTCAACCTGCTGGATACTCCTGGCCACCGCGATTTCTCTGAGGACACCTACCGCGTTTTGACCGCAGCGGACGCTGCCGTGATGGTCCTCGACGTCGCCAAGGGCATCGAGCCGCAGACATTGAAGCTGTTCGAGGTCTGCCACGCCCGTCGCCTCCCGGTCATCACGTTCCTCAACAAGTGCGACCGTCCCGGTCGCTCCCCCCTGGAATTACTCGACCAGATCGAAGAGCAGATCGGCTTGGTGGCGACCCCGGTCACGTGGCCGGTCGGCGAGCCCGGCGCGTTCCACGGCGTCATCGACCGCCGCGACGGTGGCTTCGTCGGTTTCACCAGGACCGGACGGGGGGGCGCGGCCGAAGCCGAGGAGTTTCGTCTGGACCCGGATCAGGCCTACGGCTCCTTGGGTGCGGACTGGGGGCAGGCCGTAGAGGAGGTCGCCCTTCTGGACGAGGTCGGGGCCCGGTTGGATGTCGGCAGCTTTCTGGCCGGGCGCACCAGCCCTTTGTTCGTAGGCTCGGCATTGACGAACTTCGGGGTCCGTCATCTCCTCGACGCCGTCATCGATCTGGCTCCCGGGCCGTCTCCGTTCGAAGATGCGAGCGGTGCGCCGAGAGACCTGGACTCGCCGTTTTCAGGCTTCGTGTTCAAGGTCCAGGCCAATATGAACCCGGCGCACCGGGATCACGTGGCCTTCGTCAGAGTCTGCTCGGGTCATTTCGAGCGGGGCATGATCCTGACCCATGGGCCCACGGGCAAGCCCTTTGCGACCAAGTACGCCGCCTCTGTGTTCGGATCGGAGCGCGAAACGATCGACGAGGCTTGGCCGGGCGATGTGATAGGTCTGGTGAACGCCAGCGGCTTGAGGGTCGGTGACACCCTCTACGAAGTATCGGAGGTGGTCTACCCTGCGATCCCGGCGTTCCCGCCGGAGTTGATAGCCACCGCCCACCCAAGAGACCTGTCCCGATCCAAGCAGTTCAAGAGGGGCCTGTCTCAGCTCGAGCAGGAGGGTGTGGTTCAGATTCTGCGGCGGAGCGGGGATGACCCCACTCCTGTCCTGGCTGCGGTGGGAGCGATGCAGTTCGATGTGCTGAGCCACCGGATGGAGCACGAATTCGGGGCTGCGGTCTCTCTGACCGGTCCTCACGAGCGGACGGTGCGTCGAACCGACGCGGCCACCGCGGCCGAGCTGTCGAAGCTGAGCGGGGTCGAGGTGCTGCACCGGGGCGACGGCGCCTTGCTGGCCGTCTTCCAGAGCCCCTTCTGGCTGGCCCGGGTGGCGGCGGACCACCCTGACTGGACGCTTGAACAGATAGTCACAACCTGAGCACCAGTCGTGAGCCGGCGTCTACTCTTCCCGCCATGTCAGACAACCAGGACGTGGTCACGGTAGAGAGGCTCATTCCGGCTTCGCCGCAGGCGATCTTCGATCTTCTGGCCGATCCGAGCCGGCACCGGGAGATCGACGGTTCCGGGGCCGTCCGAGACCCCCGTGGCGCGGTGGATCGCCTCCAGCTGGGCAGCAGTTTCGGAATGTCGATGAAGATGGGCGTCCCCTACGCCATGGAAAGCCGGGTGATCGAGTTCGACGAACCGAAGCTGATCGCCTGGCAGACAACTGGCCCCACTCGCTTTGGCCGTCACGTGGGCGGGCGGGTATGGCGCTACGAGCTCGAGGAGGTCGACGGGGCTACGAAGGTGCGCGAGACGTGGGACATCTCCCAGGAGTCGGCCTTCACCAAGCCCATCGTGCGCTTCGCCCGCTCCAAGACGGAGCAGAACATGACCGCCACGCTGGAGCGCATCGAGCAGAAGGTCACCGAGTCAGGTGGCGGCGTGTAACAGGGTCCTGTCCAATTATTCGACCATAGCCAGGGTGAAGCCGTCGTAGCCCTTGGCCCCCACCGTCTGGATCGTGGTGGCCGTGACCTCCGTCAGAGTGGCCAATAGGTCATTGAGCCGGCGCACCCCCTCTACTGCGGCGTCCCGCCCGCTGTCATCGAGCACGGCCCCGTTACGTATCACGTTGTCGACGATGATCACGCCACCGGGCCGGGTCAGCTTGACTCCCCATCTGAAGTACTCGGGGATGTTGGCCTTGTCGGCGTCTATGAACACCAGGTCGAATGGTCCGACCTCTTCCTCCGCCAGCTTCGGCAGAGAGTCGAGGGCGGCCCCGATCCGGACCTCGGCCACGCCATCCACCCCGGCCCGGGCCAGGTTGGCCCGGGCTACTTCGGCATGGCGGGGGTCTATCTCGAGGCTGATGATGCGTCCGCCCACCGGCAGGGCCCGCGCCATCCAGATCGTGCTGTAGCCGCCGAGAGTGCCGACTTCGAGGATCCGCTCGGCTCCGAGCATGCGGGTGATCAGGTGGAGAAGCTTGCCCTGGGCGGCCGATACCGCGATAGGAGGCATGCCTGCCGCCGCCGTGGAGCTAAGGGCGGCGTCAAGCGCCGAGTCGGGTTTCACGACCAACCCGCTTATGTAGTCGTCGACGGCATTCCAGGTATCGGACATGTGGTTCACGCTACGCCGCCGCGCCCCCTGCGGCCAGCGTCCGCCGGAACCAAACACTCGACATCTTCTTTGCAGTCCGTGACGACTGTGTAAAATGTGGCGGTGGAGCTTGACGAGCGGATTCCGAACAACGTCAATCTCTCCGAGGACCGCCGTCTGCAACGAGCCCTGGAGGGGTGGCAGCCCCGGTTCCTCGATTGGTGGCAAGAGGCCGGACCGATCTCGTACCAGGACCGGGACATCTACCTGCGCACGGCGGTTTCCGTGGGGCAGGAGGGTTGGGCCCATTTCGATTACGTCAAGATGCCCGACTACCGGTGGGGGATCTTCGTGGCCGAGGCCGAGCCCGGGCGAACGGTGAGCTTCGGGGATCGTATGGGGCAACCGGTGTGGCAGGAGGTACCAGGCGAGATGCGAGCGGATCTACGCCGCCTCATCGTCGTGCAAGGTGATACCGAACCGGCGTCGGTCGAACAGCAACGTCACCTGTGCGGCACCGCCCCGAGCCTCTATGACCTGCGCAACCTGTTCCAGGTGAACGTCGAGGAGGGCCGGCACCTTTGGGCGATGGTCTACCTGCTTCACCGTTTCTTCGGCCGGGACGGACGAGAAGAGGCCGACGAACTTCTCGTCCGCCATTCCGGTGACGTCGACAAACCCCGCATCCTGGGGGCCTTCAACGAGCCGACGCCTGACTGGTTGAGCTTCTTCATGTTCACCTACTTCACCGACCGCGACGGGAAGTTCCAGCTGGCGTCGCTTGCCGAGAGCGGTTTCGACCCGCTCGCCCGCACCTGCCAGTTCATGTTGAAAGAGGAGGCCCATCACATGTTCGTCGGTGCAGGCGGAGTAGGCCGCGTGGTGCAGCGCACGGCCGAGCTCATGCGCGAACACGACACCGACGACGTGGCTCCCTTCGGGGGTATCAACATCGAGACTCTGCAGCGCTACGTCAACCTTCATTACAGCGTGTCGCTGGACCTCTTCGGAGCCGAGACCTCGACCAACGCCGCCAACTACTTCGCCGCCGGACTCAAGGGTCGCTACCGCGAGGGCAGCCGATCCGACGACCACCGCCTGCACCACTCGTCAGTCAATGTGCCCGTGGTCGAGGCCGGCGCCGCGAGGGAGCGATCGGTGCCGGCCCTTTCCGCGCTCAACAACACTCTTAGGAACGACTACATAGAGGACTGTCAGAACGGCGTTGACCGTTGGAACCGCACGTTGGCGCCGGTGGGAGTCACTTTGCGCCTGCCCCACGTCGGGTTTCACCGCGCCGTGGGCGTCTTCTCCGGCCACGAGCTCACTCCCGAGGGCTTCCCCATCACGGCCGAGGAATGGTCGGCCGGGCACGACCGTTGGCTGCCAAACGACGAGGACCGGGCGCACGTGGCCGCGCTCATGGGTCCCGTGACCGAAGCCGGCCGGGTGGCGGGGTGGCTGGCGCCGCCCGCCAACGGCATACACGCCAAGCCGGCGGACTTCGAATACGTCCGGCTCTGATGCCTGACCCGTTCAACGCCGCGGTCTGGCTCGTCGACAGGCACGTGGCAGCCGGGCGGGGAGAGCGGGTCGCCTTCCTTTGCGAGGATCGGTCCCTCACCTACCGGGCCCTGCAGGAGGCTACCTGGGCGGCCGCCAACGGGCTGAAATCGGTCGGAATAGAGGCAGGCGACCGCGTCGTCATGCTGGTTGCCGACGAGGAGGCGTTCCCCGCCGCCTTCCTGGGCGGCCTCCGCGTGGGTGCCATTCCGATCCCGGTTTCGACCATGCTTCGCCCGCCCGAGGTGGCCGCTCTGGCCGCGGATTCGGAGGCGAAGGCCATCGTGGTGTCGGAGCGCTATGCGGGCTTCCTTCCTGAAGTGGCGGCGGCCGCGCCCAGTTTGCGAGCCGCTATCGTGATCGGCTCGGCCACGACGACCGTTTCACCCTATGTGGAGCTTTACGCCTGGGCGGACTTCGCCGACGCCACGGAGCCGGCGCCGCCCTCGACGGCCGCCGATACAGCCGGTTTCTGGCTTTACACATCGGGAACGACCGGGCTGCCCAAGGGGGCCATCCACCGCCACGGTGACATCAAGTTCGTGGCCGAAACCTACGGCCGCAGCGTGCTAGGGATAGGGCCCGACGATTCGTGTTACTCGGTCGCCAAACTGTTCTTCGCGTTCGGGCTTGGCAACTCTCTGATCTTCCCTTTGTCGGTCGGCGGTCGCGCCGTCATAGATCCGAACCCGCCGAACCCGGCCCGGGCAGGGGAGTTGCTGAGCCTCCACCGGCCGACCCTTTTCTTCGCTCCTCCCGGCTTTTGCGCCGCCATGGTGGACGCCGGCCTGCCGGCCTACGTCCTCTCGTCGGTGCGGTGCACAGTCACCGCCGGCGAGAGTCTGCCCCCGGAGGTGATGCGGCGTTTCACCGACCGGTTCGGAACCGAGATGCTGGACGGCATCGGCTCGACCGAGGCGCTCCACATCTTCTGCTCCAACCACCCCGGTCAGGTCAGGGCCGGCACCTCCGGCCGGCCCGTGTCCGGATACTCGCTGCAGCTGCGCGCCGAGGACGGAGCTGTGATCGAAGAGCCAGACCAGCCGGGGGCCTTGTGGGTGCGGGGTGCGTCGGTGGCGGCCGGGTACTGGCGCCGCCCGGACGTGACCGCCGCCACCTTCGTCAACGGTTGGCTGCGAACGGGCGACTTCTATTCGCGCTCGGCAGACGGCTACTGGCGCTTCGTCGGGCGCAACAGCGACATGATCAAAGCTGGCGGCATCTGGGTCTCACCCGCAGAGGTGGAGAGCGTGCTCATCGAGCCTGACGACGTACTGGAGGCAGCCGTCGTAGGCGGGCGGGACTCGGGCGGCCTCGAGGTGGTGGTGGCCTTCGTCGTGCCCCGGGCCGGCCGCACCATCGACGTCGCGGCCGTAGCCTCGCATTGTCGGGCCCGGATGGCGGGGTTCAAGCGACCCCGGCAGATCATCGTGGTCGACGGCCTGCCCAAGACGGCCACGGGCAAGATCCAGCGATTCGCCTTGCGAGAGCAGGTCGGAGCCGGCGCCGTCCCCGCTGAAACTGGCCGTTGAAGCGACTCGATGTCGGCGGCGGCGAAGTCGAGTACGCCGACCTGCCGGCCCGGCCCGGCCGGGAGGCCGGACCGGTGCTGGTATTCCTGCACGAAGGGCTGGGATCGGTTGGCCTGTGGCGTTCCTTTCCCGAAACTGTCGCCGCCCGCACCGGGCTAAGGACGATCACATGGTCACGGCACGGATACGGCGGCTCGGATGTCGTCGGTCGAACCCGCCGCGTCCAGTACATGCAGGACGAGGCCCTGGAGGTGTTGCCCGCATTTGTCCCACCCGGAAGAGGTCGCCGGCGCCGTCGTCGGCTTCATAGCGAAGCTCTAGCCGGCGCAACTTCCCCACCCCGGAGGCCACGACTGTCCGCCGTTTGTGCGTATTTCATATATTCGTGTGTCAAATGTTCGCTCAGCGACGATTGACAAACGCGGAAGCCCGATCGCGTTCGCTCGCCTGCACAAAGTGCTCAAAGGGAGTGCCTTTCCGCACCTGAAGGGTGCCCCAACGCGCTACCATGGGCGGCGGCCACCCGGCCCGTCGGCGCGCGCACCGCTTGCCGATGGAACCGGCGGACGAAGTTCTTTCAGCATCGAGAGGTTAGGTTGCCCACCATCGCGCAATTGGTCCGGAAGGGCCGCGAACAAAAGTCGGTCAAGACCAAGACCCCGGCCCTGCGCGGAGCACCGCAGCGCCGCGGGGTTTGCACGCGCGTGTACACCACCACGCCGAAGAAGCCGAACTCGGCTCTGCGCAAGGTGGCCCGAGTCCGCCTGACAAGCGGCGTCGAGGTCACCGCCTACATCCCCGGTGAGGGGCACAACCTCCAGGAGCACTCCATCGTCCTGGTCCGCGGCGGCCGGGTGAAGGATCTTCCCGGGGTTCGTTACAAGATCATTCGCGGCACCCTCGACACCTCCGGCGTCCGCGATCGCAAGCAGGCCCGTAGCCGCTACGGGGCGAAGAAGGGCTAGAGACATGCCTCGCAAAGGACCCGCACCTCGCCGTGATCTTCTCCCCGATCCGATCTATCGGTCGGTGCTCATCACCCAGATCGTCAACAAGATCCTCGAGCGCGGCAAGCGCAGCCTGGCCGAGCGGATCGTCTACGACGCCCTCGACCTCATCAAGGACCGAACCGATGGCGACGCCCTGGCTGTTGTCAAGCGAGCCGTCGAGAACACCAAGCCCCAGCTGGAGGTGAAGAGCCGACGGGTTGGCGGCGCCACCTATCAGGTCCCGGTCGAGGTCCGGGCCCGCCGGGCCAACACTCTTTCCATCCGCTGGCTGGTGGGCTACGCCCGCCAGCGACGTGAGAAGACCATGGCCCAGAAGCTGGCCGCTGAACTGCTCGATGCGTCGAACGGAGTCGGGGCGGCCGTGAAGCGCCGCGAGGACATGCACAAGATGGCCGAATCCAACAAGGCCTTCGCCCACTACCGCTGGTAGCCGGCAGCCGGGCCTGCTCACCGCACCACCCGCATCCGCACAACTCAACCGCACCACACGACACCCACCGCACAGCACGAGATTTACGCAGCACTGAGAGCGAGCAATGGCTGAATCCACAGCAACCCGCGCCAAGCCCCTGGCCAAGGTCCGCAACATCGGGATCATGGCCCATATCGACGCGGGCAAGACCACCACGACCGAGCGGATCCTTTTCTATACGGGTATCAACTACAAGATCGGTGAGGTGCACGAAGGCGCCGCCACCATGGACTGGATGCCCCAGGAGCAGGAGCGCGGCATCACCATCACTTCGGCAGCCACCACCTGCGAGTGGGACGGCACCCGGATCAACATCATCGACACCCCCGGTCACGTCGACTTCACCGTCGAGGTCGAGCGGTCTCTACGCGTCCTGGACGGCGCTGTGGCTGTGTTCGACGCCGTAGCCGGCGTGGAGCCCCAGACTGAGACCGTGTGGCGCCAGGCTGACAAGTACGGCGTTCCCCGCATGTGCTTCGTCAACAAGATGGACCGCATCGGCGCCGACTTCTACCGGTGTGTCGACATGATCAAGGACCGCCTCGATGCCACCGTCGCCGTGGTGCAGCTACCGATCGGGGCCGAGAGCGAGTTCCGAGGCGTCGTCGATCTATTGCAGATGAAGGCGCTGGTCTGGAACGACGAGACGGCCAAGGGCGAGAGGTACGACGTCGTCGACGTCCCCGCCCACCTGGTGGACGAGGCCGAGACGTACCGCCACGCACTCCTCGACACGCTGTCGAACTTCGACGACGACATCACCGAGAAGTACCTGGGCGAGGAGGAGATCACCGCCGCCGACCTGACCCGGGCCCTCCGCGCCGCCACCATCGCCAGCCAGATCGTGCCGGTGCTTTGCGGCTCTGCCTTCAAGAACAAGGGTGTCCAGCCCATGCTTGATGCTGTGGTCGCCTACCTGCCGTCGCCCATCGACATCCCGCCGACGCGCGGCACCGACGTCAAGGGCATCGAGGAGCTCGAGCGTCGGGCCGACGATTCGGAGCCCTTTGCAGCCCTGGCGTTCAAGATCATGACCGACCCCCACCTGGGCAAGCTCACCTACGCCCGGGTCTACTCGGGCAAGCTGGCGCAAGGGAGCCAGGTCATCAACTCGACCAAGGACCGCAAGGAACGGGTGGGGCGCATCCTCCAGATGCACGCCAATCACCGCGAGGACCGCGACGCCGCCTTCGCCGGCGACATCGTGGCCCTGGTCGGGCTGAAGCAGACCACGACGGGCGACACCCTCTGTGACGCCAACGCGCCGATCGTGCTCGAGTCACTCGACTTCCCCGAGCCCGTGATCCACGTGGCGGTCGAGCCCAAGACCAAGAACGACCAGGACAAGCTATCCCGCGCTCTTCAGGCTCTCTCGGAGGAAGACCCGACCTTCCAGGTCCATTCCGACGAGGAGACGGGCCAGACCGTGATCGGCGGCATGGGCGAGCTGCACCTCGAGGTCCTGGTTGACCGCATGCTCCGCGAGTTCAAGGTCGATGCCAACGTCGGCAAGCCTCAGGTCGCCTACCGCGAAACCATCAAGTCGTCGGTCCAGAAGGTCGAGACTCGCTACGTCCGCCAGACCGGCGGCCGAGGCCAGTACGGCCACGTGGTGCTCGACCTCGAGCCGACCGGCCCCGGCGGCGGCTACGAATTCGTGGACAAGATCACCGGCGGCATCATCCCGAAGGAATACATACCTTCGGTCGACGCCGGAATCCAGGACGCCATGCAGTCGGGCGTGCTGGCCGGCTACCCCGTGGTCGACATCCGGGCCACCCTGGTCTACGGGTCCTACCACGACGTCGACAGCTCGGAAATGGCGTTCAAGATCGCCGGCTCCATGTGCTTCAAGGAGGCCTGCCGCAAGGCCCATCCCGTGCTGCTCGAGCCCATCATGTCCGTCGAGGTCGTGACCCCGGAGGACTACATGGGAGACGTCATCGGCAACCTGTCGTCCCGGCGGGGCAAGGTCGAAGGTATGGAGCAGCGAGGCAACTCGCAGGTAATCCGGGCTCAGGTCCCCTTGGCCGAGATGTTCGGGTACGCTACAGACCTCAGGTCACGCACCCAGGGACGGGCGACCTACAGCATGCAGTTCAACTCGTACCAGGAAGTCCCCGAGTCGGTCTCCAAGGAGATCGTGGCCCGGGTCCGGGGCGAATAGCAGCAGCCGGCAGCGTCGGCTGCGCGGGCTCACCGCAGACCCACTAACGTTTAACACCGCGTCTAGACCCCGGCCATGGCCGGATTCGCATGAGGAGCAACCCCTTCCATGTCCAAGCAGAAGTTCGAGCGCACCAAGCCCCACCTGAACATCGGCACGATGGGCCACATCGACCACGGCAAGACCACCTTGACCGCGGCGATCACCAAGGTCCTATCGGAGCGCGACCCGAGCGGCACCAAGTTCAAGGCGTTCGACGAGATCGACAAGGCCCCTGAAGAGAAGCAGCGCGGCATCACGATCAACATCGCCCACGTCGAATACCAGACGCCCAACCGGCACTACGCCCACGTAGACATGCCGGGCCACGCCGACTACATCAAGAACATGATCACCGGGGCCGCCCAGGTCGACGGCGCCATCCTGGTCGTGTCGGCGGCCGACGGCCCCATGCCGCAGACCCGTGAGCACGTGCTGCTGGCCCGCCAGGTGGGCGTGCCCTCCATCGTGGTCGCGCTGAACAAGGCCGACATGGTCGACGACGAGGAGCTCCTCGACCTGGTCGAGCTCGAGGTGCGGGAGCTGCTCAACGAGTACGAGTTCCCCGGCGATGACACCCCGGTGGTCCGCGTCTCGGCCTTGAAGGCCCTCGAGGGCGACAAGGAGTGGGAGGACAAGATCGTCGAGCTGATGGAAGCGGTCGACGAGTTCGTCCCCGAGCCCGTGCGCGACACCGAGAAGCCCTTCCTTATGCCGATCGAGGACGTGTTCACCATCTCCGGGCGCGGCACCGTCGTGACCGGCAAGGTGGAGCAGGGCATCGTCAAGGTCGGCGACGACGTCGAGATCGTGGGCCTGCGCCCCACGGCAAAGACGGTGTGCACCGGCGTGGAGATGTTCAACAAGTTGCTCGACCAGGGCCAGGCCGGCGACAACATCGGTGCTCTCCTGCGGGGTACCAAGAAGGAAGAGGTCGAGCGGGGCCAGGTCCTCTGCCGGCCCGGTTCCATCACGCCGCACACCAACTTCGAGGCCAGCGTCTACGTGTTGACCAAGGAGGAGGGCGGCCGCCACAAGCCGTTCTTCAACAACTACCGCCCGCAGTTCTACTTCCGCACTACCGACGTCACCGGCTCGATCTTCCTGGCCGAGGGGACCGAGATGGTCATGCCGGGGGACAACACCACCATGACCGTGGAGCTCCAGAAGCCCATTGCCATGGACGAAGGCCTGCGCTTCGCCATCCGTGAGGGTGGCCGGACGGTCGGTGCCGGCCGGGTCGTCAAGATCATCAAGTAATCTCGGATAACCAACAGTTGTAAAAAGGGGGGACCCGGGGCGGCCTCGCACTGGTTCCCCCTTTTACCGTCCTTTGAAAACCCGCATCGAAATGGAGATCAGCCGTGGCTGACGGCAACAAGCAGCGCATTCGCATCCGCCTCAAGGCCTACGACCACGAGATTCTCGACCAGTCCACGAAGAAGATCGTGGAGACGGTTCTACGCACGCAGGCCAAGGTGCGCGGCCCGGTGCCCCTGCCGACCGAGCGCAACCGGTTCACGGTCATCCGGTCCCCTCACAAGTACAAGGACAGCCGGGAGCACTTCGAGATGCGGGTCCACAAGCGGTTGCTCGACATTGTCGAGCACTCATCGAAGACGGTCGACTCCCTTCAGCGGATCGAGCTGCCCGCGGGCGTGGATATCGAGATCAAGATCCAGACCAACTAGGGGAGGCCGAGTTCCGGGCGCGGTCCCGGGTCTGACGCTCGGACCCCGGGCAAGCGGACGCGTCGAGTAGCTTTTGGCCTCTGGTTCCTTGACTTAGTCTGCGGGTAGGTAGTTCGGGTGCGAATCGGGGTAGCTCCACTGAGTTTGGCGTTTTTGACGGCCACCATCGCCGCCCGGGTCCTCACGCCTGAAAGGTCCTTGATTGTGGCTATCGGCGACCTGGCTTGCGCCAAGACGGACGCCGCCCACTTTGTGGGGAGCCCGGCTGCCGGAGCGTTCCACCACGGAGAGCAGCTCCCTTCCTGGCTCAACCCCCGGTAAGCGACGGTCCGATCGTGGATGACGAGTCGGTCACGGTCGGAGGGGTCGAGGAGCTCGGCATTTTCAGCGCGGCCGAGTTGCGCGCCGGCGGTATCAACGGGCGGGGCTTCCTCCAACCCATCCTGCCCGCGCCCAAGGGCGTCGATCCTGTCGCCGAGGGGCGCCGCGTTTCGTACGGTCTCGCAGACAGGGGTCTACTCCTGCGCCAGGGCCTGAACTGGGTCCCGATCGGGCGCTTCGCCCGGATACTCGACGCGGTCGCGGCGGCGCGTTCCATGATCAACGCCGAAGCGGGGTCCGGGCGCCCCCTGCCGCGGCTGGCCTTCGGGCGTCTCGGCGACACCGACCGGGTGCTCGACCTCGAGCCGGCGGGAGGGGTGTTTCGGGCCCGGCTGACCGATACCCGGCGATCGGCTTCATCGCTCGCCGGCTATCTGGGCTTGGCTGCCCTGCGCCTGGCGGCGTCCGTCGAGGGCCGGGCCGTCACCGAGGCCGACCCCGCCTGGGTTCGGGTGGAGAGGATGCTGTCCGAGGGAACGGTCGTGGTCAGGGTCGATGCGGCAAACGTCGAGAGACCAGAGGTGCCCCTGGTCCAACAACGCATGTCGGTCGTGTCATGCGTCGACGGATACTGGTTCTTGCTGGGGACTCGCCGCGGCTCGGCGACCATCCGGACCGCCGCCCCCGGTTCACCGGCCAAGGCGGAGAAGATGCTCTCGGCGATGCTTCGCGGTTCTACGGCTGAGACGACCCTGAGTGGTTAGACGCGGAAGCTGGCCGCGATTCCCTGCTCGTTGGTCTGGTAGGCCGTAGCCGCCCGTTGAGTGCGGATCGTAGCGGATCTCACCTG
Organism: uncultured Acidimicrobiaceae bacterium; assembly: GCA_963851245.1. Taxonomy (GTDB): domain Bacteria; phylum Actinomycetota; class Acidimicrobiia; order Acidimicrobiales; family Palsa-688; genus CAWKOH01. Next base: position 243,441 of record CAWKOH010000007.1, read on the forward strand.
GATCGGTCGTCGAGGGGCACCTGCACGACCTGCATGTCCCACTCGACGATGAGCGCCCCCCGCCCGGGAGGGCCGTTGAAGACGGCGGTGCGCGGTAATCGGACGCCGAGGAGGTCGGCGTCGCTCGGTGAGCCTGGGCACAGAAGCAGGCCGGCCCGCGATTTGCGGACCTCCGGTATGAAGCCCCGGAAGGCCCCAAGGTCGCCGGTGGTCCCCCCGATGATCAGGGCATTCTGTCTGTCCCGTGCCGCCCGCCCGAACGCGGCGAGAGTCTCGCCGATCGGGCTGTCAGACAGGAGCTCGGCATCGTCTACCACGATGGCAATGGGGGCCTCGCGGAGCGTTGCCAGCAGAGCCTCGAGGTCGGCTGGCGTCGTCGTCCGCCCGTCCAGGACCGCGGCGACCCCAGGCTCATCGGCCAGATCAGTCAGTGGAGACCGGCGAGCGGTGATCGCCACCACCGAGCATCCCTGACTTGCGAGGGTCAGGGCCATGACGACCAGGGCGTTGCTCCGGCCCGACCGCGGCGGCCCGGCCACGAGGAAGCCCGGTCCGGTCTTGGCGAAGTCGATCAGTTGAGGCGTAAGGCGGTCACCTCCGACGCCCACCAACGCGATGGCACGTCCCGGCTCTGAGGCGGCGGCGGCGTCCTTGGCCACCGACGACATCGACACGTGGGCGGGGAGGATGGCGATGGGTTCCGGACGGGACCCATCGGTGACGCCCCGATCGCGGTCATCGGCTTTCAGTGCGATCCGGTGCAGCGCCGCCACCTGAGCCGGACCCGAAGGGTCGCCGTCGAGCAGTGCGAACTGCATCTCGATACCGCTCCGAGCGTCGAATCCCCGGCCGGTGGGGATCTTGTCCGGCAGGTGTCGAGGGTTGAGGCCAGCCATCGAGTAAGTGGTGCGGTCGTTGAGACGGAGCATGATCATGCGCTCCACCAGCGAAGCGAAGCGGGGTGAGGCGGCGCTGCGGTCTCCTGTAACCACCACCCGTAACCCAATACCCGGTCCCTCCCGCATCAGATGCTGCATGGCCGATACGAGCCGTCCGCCGTCGAGGGCGTCGAACTCGGCGGCGAAGCCCTCCCAGCGATCGAGCAGGACGACGAGGTAGGGGAGGCGCTGGTCCGGCCGGACGGCGCCGCGCTGGTCGGAGATCGAGGAGAAGCCGCCTTGGGCCCAGATCTGTTGACGGCGGGTCGTCTCTTCGGTGAGCTTGGTCAGGAGCCGGTCCACCCGGTCGGGTTGCCGCCTGGTGACCACCGCCCCGCATTGCGGCAGTTCGCTGATGGGCTGGAGGGCGCCGTTGCCGCAGTCGATGCCGTACAGATGTAGGTCCCAGGTGCTGACCCGGGCGCAAAGAGCCCCGGCTATGGTCCGCAGCGCGGTCGACCGCCCCGAACCCGGGTCGCCGACGATCAGCAGGTGCCCGTCGCGATCCAGATCGAAGTAGGCGGGCCGGCGAGCCTGCTCGCTCGGGTAGTCCTGCATCCCGTACGGGGCACCGAGGACCGGTCCGCCGGCTCCGGCTTCCAGGGCCGGGGCCAACGCGGCGGCGGACAGCACCAGTCGCTCCGGCAGGGGGTCCAACCAGGGGCTTGCCGGTGTGGCCCCCCCTAGTCGTTCACTGGCGGCCCCGATCGCCTTTACCAGCTCCGACAAGTCGGTCGCGGTCCGGGCCAGGGACGGGCGTTCCGGGTTGGGCAGGGGCAGTCCGAGCTGGTCCCATTCCACGAACTGCAGCTGGATCTCCGAATCCCCGCCAAGGGCCCGGCGCCCGCCAACCCGGGCCGTCTGGAATTCGGTCAGTTCCTCGTGACCCACCCTCACATAGCCCCGACCCGGGACCGCCTTGGATATGCGGGCGGCCAGCGGGGAATCGATGATGTCGGTGCTGTCGGCGGCATCCGTGACGCGCATAGCTATGCGCAGGTTGGCGTTGGTCTTGATGGCGGCCGACACCACGCCCGAGGGTCGCTGGGTGGCCAGTACGAGATGTATGCCGAGCGATCTGCCGCGGCGGGCCAGGTCCACCAGGCCGTCCACGAAGCCTGGGAGCTCCTCGGCCAGGGCCGCGAACTCGTCAATGACGATAAGCAACCGGCCCAGCTCCGGCCGGTTTTCTCCCGCCGACCTCCAGAACGCCTCGATGTCCTTCGCGCCTCGCTTCGCCAGCAGCGTCTCCCGGCGCCTCAACTCGGCCCCCAGCGAAGCCAGGGCCCGCTCGGTGAGGTGGCCGTCGAGGTCGGTCACCATCCCGACGGTGTGGGGCAACTGCGCGCACTCCTTGAAGGCGCTGCCTCCCTTGTAGTCCACCAGGACGAAGCTCAGGCAATCGGGGCGGTTGGCCACGGCCAGGCTGGCGATGAGGGTCTGGAGCAGCTCGCTCTTGCCCGACCCGGTCGTGCCCGCCACCAGCCCGTGGGGGCCGTCCTTGGCCAGGTCGACCACGAGTGGACCCCTCTCGCACTCTCCGATCACCGCGACCGTGGACCGCTCCGAGCGCTTCCAGCCGTCGGCGATCTGGGCCGGGGTGGGAGGCTCGAGGCCGAGCTCTTCGAGCAGGCGGACACTGTTCGGGATGGTCGCACCGGTGAGCGCTCGCCGGTTGAGGCGGATGGGCGCCAGGCTCCTGGCGACCTTCTCAGCCGCGTCGTGCTCGAGGAGGTCGGGGATTACTTCAGTCGCCCTGGTGGCGCGACCAGTGCGCAGGTTGAGCCGGCCGGGCCGTTCCGGGTCGAAGACCGCCAGGGCCTGGCACTCCTCCGGCAGCAGCCGCTCGGTGTCATCCAGGCAGATGCACGTAATGCCCGCTTCGGGTCCCCGCCGCAGGATCTTTGTGACGACGGGAAGCGAACCCAGTCGGTAGGAACCGTCGACGATCACGAGGTGGGCGGGGGGCAGTTCGGTGGCCCCAGCGCCTCGGGCTGACGTGCGCTCATCGATCAGAGAAGAGAGTTCTCCCGCCAAGCGGACGACTCCTGCCTCGATCGTTCCGATCCTGGCGATGGCTCGTCCGTCACGATCGCGGGCATGAGGCAGCCACCGGCACCAGGACCACTTTTCCTGTTGGTTAGGCCCGGTGAGGACCGTGATGACCAGGTCGTCAGGCGCGTGCAACACCGCCGCTTGCATCAGTAGGGAGTTGGCCAGGCGCTCGCAAGCGCCCCGGTCTCCCGCCAGGCCCAGCACGCCGTCCTGTTGCAGGGCCACGACAGCCGGGACCTGATGGAGCGTAGGGTGCTGATTCCCTTCGTCCGTTTCCGGTGCCGCTCCTTCCACTGTCACCGACGCGGGCACATCGGCCAGCCCGATCCGGAGCACCAGGAAGTCCTCGTCGCGGCGACGGCGCTCCCAGAGCGAGCGCTCCGGGCCGCCCGCGGTAGCGGCCAACGCGGCCGGATCGGGCGATGCTTCCCGGCGCCTGGTTGTCTCTGTCGACAGGGCATCGGCCAGTTCGGCCTCGGCCTGCGACCGGGCCTGTTCGTGGGCGATCATGCGTTCCCGGTGCGATCTGCTGCCGCCTCTGCGCTGGGTCACGTACCCCGAAACCGCCATGATCGGGGTCAGCAGGATGAACAGCAGGAACTGCGGCTGGTTCAGAACCACCGCGAGGAGGACGCCCAGGATGACGGGGACTACGGAAGCCAGCAGCGGAAAGTTGACCCCGTGCTGGACCGGAGGCGGCCCCGGGAAACGGACCGTGACCGGGGATGGAGCATTGAGCATGCGCGGCGGCCGGTTGAACACCAGGCCCCCTTCGCCGTCGGGGACCAATACGGCGGGGTCGACGTCGTTCGAAGCCCAAACCAGGACTGAGCCCCCGACCTGGAGCAGAGCACCGTCCCGCAGGTCGGATGCAGTGACGAACTCCCCCTCGAGACTCAAGCCGTGGGCCGACCCCTCGTCGTGGACCGTCAGCAGGGTTGGAGTCACGTCCAGAACGGCATGGCGCCGCGACACCAGCGGATCGCGCACCAGGTTGACAGACGCCTGATCGGACCGCCCGATCAGATGGCGGCCGGGTGGCAGTGACCACGTCGCCCCGGCGTGGGGGCCGCTCACCGCCCGCAGTTCACCTGCAGCCGAGGTGCTGGACGAGGCCATCCCATCCGGCGCCCGCCTCGAAAGAATCGACCCCTCGAGGATCTCGCTGCCTATGCCTCCTTCGGCTTCGAGGAGGCGGTCGCCATCCCACCAGGGCTCGTGGATCTCACGCTCGGCCTCCTCGTCGATCCGCTCCGCCACTGCCGAGAACGGCGTCGACGGGTCGCCTTCGAGCCAGACGTCGCGCTGATCACGCCCCCAGTCATCCTTGATCGTGAAGAGGATCTGCATCGGCGATGGTCCCAGCTGTCGACCAATCTAGAGGTTCGTTCAGCCCCGTCCGTGGACATAACGGGCCCACCACGGCCCGATATCGACACCGGACCAGGCCTTGAAGTGAGCAGCCAGCCCATCGGTTGTCACCAGGCCGCCCGCGTTGGCCCGGTACCAGTCGGCCATGGCGGCGCGCAGCTGGTAGGCGCCCCCGAAGAGGAATGCCAGTCCGGCGAAGAGCCGGGCGCCCTCCCGGTATGCCTCCGTCGGTGTGTATCGGGCCCAGGGGTGACTGGGATACAGCTCGACAGGCGGCTCGTCGAGTCCGAGCTCGGCGGAATCGAATCGGGCGACCTCGGATCGCCGTGACGACGTGCACCAGCTGGTCCAGGCCTCGTCGATCCATCCGTCGCCGGCCCGAGCCGGCTTCACGCCCCGGCCGAACCAGCTGTGAAACACCTCATGTTCCAACGCCCCGACTGATGTGGTCGCAGCCCCGTCGTACTCCATCCCGCGGCTGTGCTCCCATATCACCGCCCAGAAGGTGTCACCGTGGACCCATGGCTCGTACCTGGAGGAGAGATAGGTCAACCACGACCTGATATCCGCCTCGCAGGCGCCCAAATCCGCCTCAGCGTCGCCCTGGCGGGCGCAGACCAGCCCGAGCGATCGCTCCTGGCCGGGCAGGGCGACGGCGCTCCGCCGCATCTCGATCAGGTCCGATGGGGAGATCACCAGCATCGGCGACAGAGCCGTGAAATGAGCCGGGTAGCAAAGCGACCAACGCAGGCCCCCGGGCGCGGCGTCCACGCCGGCGGTGTTGGTCACGATCGTGTGGCTGCGATCGGTGTTGAGGAGCTCGAGGTCCAGGTTGAGGGTGAAACGGTCGTGGATCAGGGGCGACGGGATCCACATTTCGGCATAGCGACCAGGGTGCAAATCGGACATCCAGAAGTCGAACCGCAACCCACCTTCCGCCCAGTCGAGCGGTTGGGCCCCCTCGGCCTCGGGGGTATCTACGGCGTATCCGACCTCCAGACGGTGCCGGCTGCCGCTCTCGATCTCGACATCGACGACCCTCATGGAAGCGCCGGCGCCCCCGCCGAGGTCGGTTGGGGAGAAGTCGTCGGGTTTGAGCTCCTTACCGTCCAGGCGGGCCCACTCCACCTCCTGGCGCAGGTCCAGGGCCGGGTAGCCGTCCACGGTTCCCCCGGCGAACTCCACGACCGCCTCGCCAGAAGCCTCCCTCGCCGCCACGTCGAAACGGAGCTTGGCCTGTACGCGTTCGATGCTCGGCGCCACTACGCGGCGGTTGCCGGCCGACGTGGGCGGAGGGGCAAGGGATCGGGGCACCCAGCCAGTCTGTACGATCCGGGAGAGGGTGGGATCCGGCAGTTGTCGGCGGCGGGCCGGCGGCGGGTTGTCGCGGCGGGTCACAGGGACCCAAGGTGGGCCCCAAATCGCTTTTCGCGACGAGTTGTACTGCTCCGCCCGGTAAAAGTCGTCCCAAATAGCGTTTCTGGACCCAGAAAGGCGGCCGGCTCACCGATCTGACCCTCACCTCCGCCGGCCGCCGGCCCCGCCCCCGCCCTGCTCGTGAGCCGCCCGCGGTGTAGCGGCTATACTGTCCCGCCGTCGTAGAACCGATGTCCGCGGGTGTCCGGACGGTCCCAGATAGGACCCGAAGGAGACCCCGTGGCAGAACCTATCGAGCGCTCCGCTCGGGCAACCGGGCGGAGCGTCCGCGTGTGAGGCGTTCGACCTGCCACCCCGGCTGAGTGGATCCCCTCCGCCACGAGCCCCCAGGAAAGAGTCAGCTGTGCCATCGAAAGCGATAGTCGGCGAGAAAGTCGGCATGAGCCAGGTCTGGGATGACCAGAACCGAGCTGTCGCGGTCACGATCGTCCGGGTCACCCCGGTACGAGTCGTGCAGCTCAAGACCCAGGACCGCGACGGGTACTCGGCCGTACAGGTCACCTACGGGAACCGCCAGGCCCGCACCCTGAACAAGCCTGAGGCCGGACATTTCGAGGCGGCCAACGTGGACCCGGGCAAGCGCCTCGTGGAGCTGCGGGTCACCGATACCACCGAGTACAACATCGGCGACGAACTGACCGTGGATCTGTTGAGCGCCGGGGACAAGGTCGACGTGACCGCCATCAGCAAGGGGAAGGGATTCGCCGGTGGCATGAAGCGACACAACTTCAGCGGCCAAGGCGCCAGTCACGGCAACCACAAGCACCACCGGGCGCCGGGATCGGTCGGGGCCTGCGCCACGCCGGCGCGGGTGTTCAAGGGGACGCGCATGGCGGGTCAGTACGGGTCGGCTCGGGTTACGACCCTGAACCTCGAGGTGGTCAAGGCGGACGCCGAACGCAACCTGCTGCTCATAAAGGGCTCAGTACCGGGCCCCCGAGGCGGTCTGGTTCTCATCCGCGACGCGGTGAAGGGAGGGAACTGATGGCTCTGTCCCTCGAAGTTCGCGACGTGACCGGTGAGACGACGGGCTCGGTGAGCCTCGACGAGAGCCTTTTCGGGATCCAGCCGAACGTGCCCGTTCTGCACCAGGTTGTGACCGCCCAGCTGGCCGCCGCCCGGGCCGGCACTCAGAGCACCAAGACCCGGGCCGAGGTCGCGGGTGGAGGCAGGAAGCCCTTCAAGCAGAAGGGAACCGGGCGGGCCCGTCAGGGCTCGGAGCGCGCTCCGCAGTTCGCCGGCGGCGGCGTGGCGCTCGGCCCCAAGCCCCGTAGCTACAAGCAGCGCACACCGCGGAAGATGATTCAGCTGGCGCTGCGTTCGGCGTTGTCCGACCGGGCCGCCGATGGCAAGGTCGTCGTGGTCGGCTCGTGGCCCTGGGAGATCCCGAGCACCAAGGACGCCAAAGATGCCTTGTCCGCGTTGGGACTCGACGGCAAGGTCCTCGTCGTGCTTTCCCGCCAGGACGAGGAGGCGTACAAGTCTTTCCGTAACCTTCCTGACGTCCAGCTCCTGCTGGACGGCGAGCTGAACGCCTACGACATCCTGTGCAACGACTGGATCGTCTTCACGACCGAGACCTTGCCGGGCGCTACCGAGTATGAGCTCGATGAAACGGCCGAGGGCTCGAGCCCGGCCGACGAGGCCGTAGAAGACGAGGCCGTGGAAGACAACCCCGGCGAGGTAGTGGCAGTCGACGAACCGGATGAGGCCGACGAGAGCCCGGAGGACGGCGATGAGTGACCCCCGCGACGTGATCATCCGGCCGGTTGTGTCGGAGAAGTCCTATGCCCTGCTGGACCAGGGTGTCTACACATTCATCGTGGCCCCGGATGCCAACAAGATCGAGATCCGCCATGCGGTGGAAGCGATCTTCGGTGTCAACGTGGTCAAAGTCAACACGGTCAACCGGCCTGGCAAGCGCAAGCGCAACCGTGGTCGGTCCACGTTCGGCAAGCGTCCCGACACCAAGCGGGCGATCGTTACCCTGGCCACCGGCCAGAACATCCCGATCTTCGAGGGTAACTGAGATGCCTCTTCGCAAGCGCAAGCCGACCAGCGCCGGACGCCGCTTCCAAACCGTCTCGGACTTCGCCGAGATCACCAAGACCCGTCCCGAGAAGAGCCTTCTGGCGCCCAAACCCGCTACAGGTGGGCGCAACTCCTACGGTCGCAAGACCGCCCGTCACCGCGGCGGCGGTCACAAACAGCAATACCGGATCGTCGATTTCAAGCGCAACAAGGACGGCGTGCCCGCCACGGTCGCCTCTATCGAGTACGACCCCAACCGGAACGCCCGCATTGCACTGCTGCACTACCACGACGGTGAGAAGCGCTACATCCTGGCGCCGGCCAAGGTGGCTGTCGGCGACGTGTTGAGGAGCGGCCAGGGTTCGGACATCCGCCCGGGCAACGCCCTCCCTATGCGCTTCATCCCGGTCGGCTCAGTTGTTCACAACGTGGAGCTCAAGCCAGGCGGGGGTGGGAAGATCGCCCGAGGCGCCGGCATGAGCGTGCAGCTGGTGGCCAAGGAGGGCGACTACGCCACCCTGCGGCTGCCGTCAACTGAGATGAGGCGGGTGCCCATCGACTGCAGGGCCACCCTTGGAGAAGTGGGTAACGCCGAGGCGGAGCTGGTCAGCATCGGCAAGGCCGGGCGTAACCGTTGGAAGGGCGTCCGCCCGCAGACCCGGGGCGTCGCCATGAACCCCGTGGACCATCCCTTGGGCGGCGGCGAGGGCAAGAGCTCGGGTGGCCGCCACCCGGTATCCCCTTGGGGCAAGCCCGAGGGACGCACCCGTGACCGAACCAAGCCGTCAGAGAAGCTCATCGTCCGCCGCCGGCGTACCCGCGGCGCCCGGAGGTAAAAGGGAATGCCGCGCAGCCTGAAGAAGGGTCCGTTTGTGGACGACCACCTGCTCAAGAAGGTGGACGACCTCAACTCCCGCAACGAGAAGCGGGTCATCAAGACCTGGTCCCGCCGCTCGACCATCATCCCCGACATGGTCGGGCACACCGTCGCCGTCCACGACGGACGCAAGCACGTCCCCGTGTACATCACCGAATCGATGGTCGGGCACAAGCTCGGCGAGTTCGCCCCCACCCGCACCTTCCGCTACCACGCCGGACAAGAGCGGCAAGGGAGGCGATGATGCCGGGACTCAAGACCAACGAGCGGGAGGGCACCCGGGCCGTCCTCCGCTACGCCCGATTGTCGCCGTACAAGGTTCGCGAGGTCCTGGACCTGATCCGGGGCAAGCCGGTACACGAGGCCGAGGACATCCTCCGCTTCTCGGAGCGGGACGCGGCCATCGTGGTGGGCAAGGTTCTGCACTCTGCGGTCGCAAACGCTGAGAACAATGACGAGCGGGACCCGGAGGAGCTCTACGTCTCGGCCTGCTTCGCGGATGAGGGCACCACCATCAAGCGGTGGCGCCCGAGGGCTCGCGGCCGGGCGACGCGCATCCGCAAGCGGACCAGCCACATCACCGTGATCGTCAGCCGGCTGCCCGAGAATGAGTTGCAGCGGCTGCAGCAGCGGCGCCGGGCTGAGCAGCTCGCCCAGCGGGCTCGCCGGGTCGCCGGAGCCCGCCGGGCCGAGGGCGACACCCGCAGCCGGGCCGACCGCCGCCATGGCGTCAGCTGGGAAGAGGCCCAGGCGGAGGAGGAGCACGACCACGAACACGACCACGAGGAGGGCGAGGCGCCCGAGACCGCAGAGGCGCCCGAGGACGAGACATCTGAGGCCGAGGCGCCCGGGACCGAGGTGGCTGACGTCACCGAGGCGGGAGCACCTGACGCCGCGACCGTCGAGGACGAGGCCAGCGACGCCGCCGACGCGGATGCGAGCGTCACCACCGAGCCTGAGACGGAACCGCAAGAGGCGGAGACGGACACGGCCGACCCAACCGACGCAACCGACGAGACCACCGACGCGCCCGAGACTGACGCCGAGGACGAGAAGGACGAGGACTGATGGGCCAAAAGGTCAACCCTTACGGGTTCCGCCTCGGAGTTACCACCGACTGGAAGTCGCGTTGGTTCAACGACCGGGACTACCAGGATTATCTGGTCGAGGACTGGAAGATCCGCGACTACCTGATGAGCCAGCTGGAACGGGCGGCGGTGAGCCGGATCGAGATCGAGCGCACCCGTGACCGTCTGCGCATCGACGTCCATACCGCCCGCCCCGGGATCGTCATCGGCCGCCGCGGCGCCGAGGCCGACCGGCTGCGGACGAAACTGGCCGAAATCACCAAGAACCCCAAGGTTCAGCTCAACATTCAGGAGATCAAGCAGCCCGAGCTCGACGCCGCGCTCATGGCTCAGGGAATCGCCGATCAGCTGGCCGGCCGGGTCAGCTTCCGGCGGGCTATGAAGCGGACCGTGCAGACGGTGCAGAAGGCTGGTGCGCTTGGCATCCGGGTTCAGTGCGCCGGCCGGCTCGGCGGGGCCGAGATGTCGCGCCGAGAGTTCTATCGCGAGGGGCGGGTGCCGTTGCACACGCTGCGTGCCGACATCGATTACGGGTTCCGCGAAGCTCGCACGACCTACGGCCGCATCGGGGTCAAGGTCTGGATCTACAAGGGCGACATCCTGCCCTACAAGACCTCGGCCGAGGACAAGATCAGCCGGGAGGCCGCCATGGCCGTCGGCGAGACGAGCGGTCAGAGCCGGCCTCGCCGGGTGATCTCCGCCGGCGGCGGCCGCCGCCGTCCCGATCTGGGGGAACCCGGTTCCACCGCTGGGACCGCGCTGGTACCGGAGTCAACTGAGTCAACTGAGTCAACTGAGTCAACTGAACCTGCCATAGACGAAGACCGCCCCATCGTTGAGGTCGATCCCGAGCTCGAGCGCCTCCTTGCCGAGGAAGAGGACATCGAGCGCCGAACCCGGGGCGACCATCACGAGACACCCCATTTTCCTAAGGACGTCTAGAAGATGTTGATGCCTCGCAAGGTCAAGCACCGCAAACAGCAGCGGGGGCGCCTAACCGGTCAGGCCAAGGGCGGTACGACGGTCAACTTCGGTGACTACGGCATCCAGGCGCTCGAGCCGGGCTGGATCACCGCCCGGCAGATAGAGGCCGCCCGAATCGCCATGACCCGTCACGTCAAGCGTGGCGGCAAGGTGTGGATCCGGGTCTTCCCGGACAAGCCTGTCACGGCCAAGCCGGCCGAGACCCGCATGGGGTCCGGCAAGGGCAACCCGGAGTTCTGGGTGGCGGTCGTCAAGCCGGGACGCATCCTGTTCGAGCTCGGTGGTGTCAACGAGGCGTTGGGTCGGGCCGCCCTCGAACGGGCAATTCAGAAGCTTCCGATTCGAGCCCGTGTGGTGGTGCGAGCCCATCAGGAGGAGGTCGAGGTCGGATGACGAAGACCAAGGACCTGCGCGAACTGACTGATGTGGAGCTGGACCGAAAGCTGGTGGAGTCCAAGCACGAGCTGTTCAACCTTCGCTTCCAGATGGCCACCGGTAAGCAGGACAACGCCGCCCGCTTGGGGCAGGTTCGCAGAGATGTCGCCCGGATCGCCACCATCATCCGCGAGCGCGAGATCGAGGCCGCCGAAGCGGCGGAGGTGAACGGCTGATGGCCGACGACGAAGTGACCGAGGACGCCGAGACGCCGGAGCAGACGCCCGAGCAGGCGGCCGAGACCGACGCGAGCGAGGACCAGGTGGTGCCCGCGCCCGAACCCGAAACCGAAGCTGCCCCGGCGGCTGTGACCACTGCTGCCCCGCCGGCGTCCCGGGCCAGTATTAGCAGCAGCCAGGCGGGCGCCGGCAGTTCGGACGAGGGCCGGCCCAACCGCCGCAAGGTTCGCGAGGGCCTGGTCGTGTCGATCAAGATGGACAAGACCGCTGTCGTCGGCGTGGTCGAGCGGGTTCGTCACCCCCGCTACGCCAAGACCGTCCAGCGCACCAAGAGGCTGTACGCCCACGACACGGAGAACGACCTGCGTGTCGGCGATCGAGTACGCGTGGCCGAGACTCGACCTCTGTCGAAGCTCAAGCGCTGGCGAGTGGTCGAAGTCCTCGAGCGGGCGAAGTAGGAGAGGCCATGATCCAGCAGGAAAGCCGGCTTCGGGTGGCTGACAACTCTGGCGCCAAGGAGGTCCTCTGCATCAAGGTCCTCGGCGGATCCAAGCGCCGCTACGCCTCGATCGGGGACGTTTTCGTGGCCACGGTCAAAGACGCCATCCCGGGCGCCAACGTGAAGAAAGGCGACGTCGTGAAGTGCGTCGTCGTGCGTACCAAGAAAGAGAAGCGGCGCCCCGACGGGAGCTACATCCGCTTCGACGAGAACGCAGCGGTGCTGATCAACGACCAGCAACAACCGAGGGGGACCCGGATCTTCGGCCCGGTCGGTCGGGAGTTGCGCGACAAACGGTTCATGCGGATCATCTCGCTGGCACCGGAGGTGCTGTAAATGAAGCTTCGCAAGGGTGATCAAGTCGAGGTGCTGTCCGGCAAGGACCGCTCCAAGCGCGGGACCATCATGAAGGTCCTGCCCAAGGACAACAGGGTCATAGTCGAGGGCGTCAACGTCGCCAAGAAGCACCAGCGCCAGACGAAGGCTCGCGTCAAGGGCGGCATCATCGACAAGGACATGCCCATCCATGCGTCGGCGGTTGCGTTGGTCTGCAGCAAGGACGGCGCCGTTCGAGTTGGCTATCAGATCAAGGAAGACGGCACCAAGGTGAGGATCTGCAAGCGATGTGGGAGGGAGCTCTGATGGCAACCGCCACCGCCAGCACCACCACCGAGCGCCCGCGCCTGAAGGTTCGCTACGACTCCGAGATCCGCACTCGACTCAAGGACGAGCTGGGCTTGGCCAACGTCATGATGGTCCCCCGCCTCGAGAAGATCGTCATCAACATGGGCGTCGGTAAGGCGACTCAGCAAGCGTCCCTCCTCGAGGGGGCTGTCCGGGACCTGACCACCATCTCCGGCCAGAAGCCGTTGGTGACGAAAGCCAAGAAGTCCATCGCCGGCTTCAAGCTTCGGGAGGGCAACACGATCGGGGCCAAGGTCACTCTTCGCGGCGACCGCATGTGGGAGTTCTTCGACCGGCTCATCAGCTTGGCCATACCCCGCATCCGGGACTTCCGGGGCCTGCCCCCTCGGGGCTTCGACGGTCGGGGCAACTACACGTTCGGGGTGACGGAACAGCTGATCTTCCCGGAGATCGACTACGACAAGATCGACGCTCCCCGGGGGATGGACATCACAATCGTCACCACCGCCCGCACCAACGAGGAGGGCCGGGCCCTGCTCGACGCGTTCGGTTTCCCGTTCCGCAAGGAAGGCAACTAGAGATGGCCAAGAAGGCGCTAATCATCAAGTCTCAGCGCAAGCCCAAGTACAAGGTCCGGGCCTACACCCGTTGCCGTCGCTGCGGGCGGCCGCATTCGGTGTTCCGCAAGTTCGGCATGTGCCGCATCTGCCTGCGTGAACTGGTTCACGCCGGTGAGGTGCCGGGCGTGACGAAGGCGAGCTGGTAGGGGAGGGCGCGATATGACAATGACCGATCCCATCGCCGACATGCTGACCCGGATCCGCAATGCCAACGTGGCTATGCACGACACGGTCCGCATGCCCTCGTCGAAGCTCAAGGAGTCCCTCGCCGCCGTGCTGGCCAAGGAGGGGTACATCGAGGGCTTCGAGGTCTCGGAGGCGACGGAGCGGCCCGGGCGCACGCTGGAGATAACGATGAAGTACACCAAGGAGCGGAGCCGGACCATCTCCGGTGTTCGCCGGATCTCCAAGCCCGGTCTGCGGGTCTACACCGCAGCCGACAAGCTCCCGAGAGTACTCGGGGGTCTCGGCGTGGCGGTCCTTTCGACCAGTCAGGGGCTCATGACCGACCGGGAGGCGCGCCAGCGCCGCGTCGGTGGCGAGATCCTCTGCTACGTGTGGTGAGGTAACCGATGTCTCGAATTGGACGATCCCCCATCCCTGTGCCGTCGGGCGTCGAGGTAAACCTCTCCGACCGCCAGGTCACCGTCAAGGGCCCCAAGGGCACCCTGGCCAGGTCGGTCCCCGGGCCCATCACGATCCGCCAGGAGGACTCCACCTTGTTCGTGGAGCGTCCCGACGACGAACGAGAAAGCCGGGCCCTGCACGGCTTGACCAGGTCGCTCGTCAACAACATGGTCGTCGGGGTTACCGACGGTTTCACCAAGGACCTCGAGATCGTGGGAGTGGGCTACCGGGCCACCGCCAAGGGCCCGGATCAGCTCGAGCTGGCCCTCGGGTTCAGCCACCCGGTCGTCGTTGACGCCCCGAACGGAGTGACCTTCGAGGTCCCCCAGCCGACGCGCATCAGCGTCAAAGGCATCGACAAGGAACTCGTAGGCCAGGTGGCCGCCAACATCCGCAAGATCCGCAAGCCCGAGCCCTACAAGGGCAAGGGTGTCCGCTACGCGGGAGAGCGGGTCATACGCAAGGCCGGCAAGGCCGCCAAGTAAGGCAGATCAGCACGCCATGAGCACTTCCAGCAAAGACAAGCAGACCGCAAGGGCCCGGCGTCACCACCGGGTCCGGAAGAAGGTCACAGGTACCGCCGAGCGTCCCCGGCTGGCCGTCTTCCGCTCCAACAAGCACATCTCCGCCCAGGTGATCGACGATCGCAGTGGGCGCACCGTGGCCGCCGCCTCGACGGTGGAGAAGGATCTGCGCCAAACCGGCACGACCAGCAACAAGACGGCCGCCTCGACGGTCGGCCGTATGGTCGCCGAGCGGGCCAAGGCCGCCGGGGTGAGCAGTGTCGTCTTCGACCGGGGCGGGTTCCTGTATCACGGCCGGGTGGCCGCTGTCGCCGACGCGGCCCGCGAGGCCGGACTGGAGTTCTAGATCATATGGCTGAGCAGCAATTCGAAGACCGAACCATCAAGGTGAACCGGGTCGCCAAGGTCGTCAAAGGCGGCCGGCGGTTCTCGTTCGCGGCCCTGATGGTTATCGGCGACGGTCAGGGAACCGTCGGCTTGGGATACGGGAAAGCGAAAGAGGCCGGACTGGCCGTTCAGAAGGGCATCGAGGAGGCCAAAAAGAACCTGTTCACCGTGCCCCTGGCCGGCTCCACCATCACCCACCCGGTGTTGGGCGAAGCGGGCGCCGGCCGCGTCCTCCTGAAGCCGGCCGCACCCGGTACCGGTGTGATAGCCGGCGGGGCGGCCCGTGCGATTCTCGAAATGGCCGGCATCCACGACATCCTGGCCAAGTCCTTGGGGTCGTCGAACAGCATCAACGTGGCTCAGGCGACGGTCGCCGGGTTGCGGGCTCTCAAGCGGCCCGACGAGGTGGCTCGTCTGCGGGGCAAGTCCCCCGAGGAGGTCGTCCCTGCCGGCGTATGGCGTGCCTACAGAGACACGCAGCGGGGGGCACACGTACCGGACGAGGTGGCGTGATGGCTGAACTGATCGTCACCCAGGTGAAGTCGGGGATAGGCACCAAACCCAAGCACCGGGGCACCCTCAGAGCCCTCGGCCTGCACGGGATCGGCAGTAGCAACACTCTGCCCGACCGGCCCGAGATCCGGGGCATGATCGCCCGCGTCCCCCACCTCGTGAAGGTCGAGGAAGAGGAGTCCAGATGAAGGTCCATGACTTGAAGCCGGCACCCGGTTCGACCCGGGACCGGCGCCGCGTCGGCCGCGGCATCGCCGGCAAGGGTGGTAAGACGGCCGGGCGGGGAACCAAGGGTCAGGGCGCCCGCGACAACGTGAAGCCCGGCTTCGAGGGCGGCCAGCTGCCCCTCAAGCAGAGAATCCCGAAGCTCAAGGGTTTCAAGAACCCGTTTCGCGTGGAGTACAACGTCATCAATCTGGATACGTTGGAGGCCTTCGACGGTGACGTCGTGAATCCCGACACCTTGCGGGCCAAGGGCCTCGTACACAAGCACGGCCTGGTCAAGGTCCTGGGCCGGGGTGAGCTGTCCCGCCGGCTCCACGTGTCCGCTCACGCCTTTTCTCGTTCAGCCACGGCCGCGATTGAGGGGGCCGGCGGCCGCACCGAGACCCTCCCGCTCCCATTCGGCCATGGCCGCCCACCCGCCAAAGGAAACGCTCTAACCAACCGCTAGTTATGGCCGGTGGCGATGGGTCGTGGTGGTCCCGGAAGGGTAGCCTGCTAGGGCCTGATAGGGCAGAAGAGAGGATCTGATGCGCAGCACTTTCACCAACTTGGCGAATATGTTTCGGGTCCCGGATCTGCGCAACAAGGTCCTGTTCACCTTGCTCATCATCACCGTCTACCGGTTTGGCGCCAACATTCCCTGTCCGGGTATCGACTTCAGCGCAGTCCAGTCTCTGGTCTCCTCCACGAGCAAGGGCGGGGCGCTGGCTCTGCTGAACCTGTTTTCCGGCGGGGCCCTGACCAAGTTCGCCATCTTCGGGCTCGGGATCATGCCCTACATCACGGCATCGATCATCATCCAGTTGTTGATCGTGGTGATCCCCAAGTTCGAGCAATGGCGCGACGAGGGGGCAGTGGGCCAGAAGAAGCTGACCCAGGTCACCCGGTACCTGACTATCGCCTTGGCCGTCATGCAGTCAACCGGCCTGGCCTACCTCTTCCACAACGGCGGAGGCGGCCTGCTCGGCAACGGCTCGGGCCTCAATATCGACCTCATACCGGACTTCACGATCCCCCGTATCCTTCTCATCGTTCTGACCATGACTACCGGCACCGTGGTGGTCATGTGGCTCGGGGAGTGCATCACCCAGCGCGGCATCGGCCAGGGCATGTCGGTCCTGATCTTCACCAACGTCGTGGCTACCATGCCTTCCGGCGGGTCTGCGGTTCTCTCCGAAGCGGGGCTGGGGAAGTTCATCACCATTATCATCATTTCCCTTGCTCTGCTGGTGGCCATCGTGTTCATCGAGCAGGGTCAGAGGCGGATTCCCGTTACCTTCGCCAAGCGGGTGGTGGGCCGGCGCATGTACGGGGGCCAGAGCACGTACATACCCATGAAGGTCAACACGGGCGGGGTTGTGCCCATCATTTTCGCCAGCTCGGTTCTCTACTTCCCGATCCTGATCTCGAACGTGCTGCCCAGCCACGGCTTCTGGCAGCAGGTGCAGGACTGGATCAGCGTGCACCTGGCCCAGCCGAACAATCTCTGGTACATCTTCCTGTACGGCATCCTGATCATCGGGTTCGCGTATTTCTACGCCATGGTCACTTTCGATCCCCATCAGCAGGCCGACGTGATCCGCAAGCAAGGTGGCTACATTCCCGGCATCCGACCCGGGCCGCCCACGGAACGCCACCTGCAGAACATCCTCAACCGCATCACCCTCCCAGGAGCACTGTGGCTGGCGGCCATCGCTCTCTTGCCCTCGATCATGCTGGCGCTGTGGAACATCCAGAACTACCCGTTCGCGGGTACGACCCTGCTCATTGCCGTCGGTGTGGCCCTCGAGACCATGAAGCAGGTAGACAGTCAGCTGATGCTCCGGAACTACGAGGGTTTCCTCAAGTAGTGCCGCTTGCGAGGCGGAGAGCCGATAGGTGAACCCCGGCGCCCGCGTTGTCGTCCTCGGCAAGCAGGGAGCAGGTAAGGGGACTCAGGCGGTCAGATTGTCGCGCCACTACGTGGTGCCCCATGTGTCCACCGGGGACACGTTCCGCGCCGCTGTCCGCTCGGGGTCGGAGTTCGGAGAAAAGGCCCGGAGCTATCTCGACTCCGGCGAGCTGGTTCCCGACGAGATCGTGATCGGAATGGTCCGCGAAAGGCTGACCAGGGACGACACCACCCATCGGGGTTTCATTCTCGACGGCTTCCCCCGCACTGTCCGCCAGGCGCAGGACCTGATGGACTTCCTGGAACCCAATGGCCTGGACGTGGCCATCAACCTCGAGATAGACACCGCCCAGGTGTTGCGCCGCCTGGCCAGTCGCCGCGTATGCGCCGACTGCGGGGCCAACTACAGCGTCTTTGATAATCCGCCCCGGATCCGTGGGATCTGCGACGTGTGCGGCGGCGAGGTGGTTCAGCGCGACGACGACACCGAGGCGGCCATCCGGCGCCGGCTCGAGCTGTACGAGAGGGAGACGGCTCCGCTTATCGAATGGTTCGAGGGCCTGGGGCTGCTCGTGTCCCTCGAGGGAACCGGATCGCCCGACGAGGTGACAGACCGGCTGGTCGCCGAGGTGGACCGGCGCAAGGCCCGCTTGCTGCCCGGGTAGGTGCGCGGCGGAGGCCGGCGTCGGGGAGCGAAGGGTAGTCTGACACCGGTGCCCGAGGATCGGGGGAGTAGTGGCTGACGGAGAGATCGTCATACGTGGAGGCACGGTCGTCGACGGGACCGGAGCGCCCGCCCGCCGGGCGGACGTGGCCGTGGCGGACGGGAGGATCGTCGCCGTTGGCGACCGGCTGACCGGGGATCGCGAGCTCGATGCCGCCGGCCAGGTCGTGAGCCCCGGCTTCATCGACATCCACACCCATTACGACGCTCAGGTGTTCTGGGACCCGTGGCTGACCCCGTCAGCGTTCCACGGCGTCACCTCGGTCGTCGCCGGTAACTGTGGCTTCTCGATCGCCCCTGTGGTACCGGACGGCGTTCCCCTCATGGCTCGCACCCTCCAGCACGTCGAGGACATGAGCTTCGACACCCTGGCCGCCGGCGTCCCGTGGAGCGAGTTCGAGACCTTCCCTCAGTACCTGGACGCGGTCGGCCGCCACGGGGTGGCGCTCAACTACGGCTGCTACGTGGGCCACACGGCCGTCAGGCTCTACGTGATGGGCGACGACGCCTATGAGCGGGCCGCGACCGATCAGGAGCTGCAGGCCATGCAGGCGGTTGTGGGGGACGCCATGGCCGCCGGCGCCATCGGCTTCGCCAGCAGCGCCAATCCCCTTCATAACGGCGACAAGGGCCGCCCGGTGCCCTCGCGCGTCGGCGACCTGCACGAGCTGAGCGCCCTGCTCGAGCCGGTGCGAGATTCGGGCAAGGGAGTCGTGGCCCTCCTGCCGGGCGGGGTGATCAAGAACTCCGAGGTGTTCTCCCTGCAGAAGCGCATCGGTCGACCCTTCACCTGGACCGCCCTGCTGACGATCGAAGGCCGTCCGTACCACCAGCAGGTGATAGCGGAGCACGAGGAGGCGTGGGCGGGCGGCGCCGAGGTCTGGCCCCAGGTCTCGTGCCGGCCACTGGTTTTCCAGATGAACTTGGCCGAGCCCTTCACCCTGAACAACCGGCCTTCGTTCTCCGCGCTCATGGCCAAGTCGAAGGAAGAGCGGCTAGCCGCCTATCGGGACTCCTCCTGGCGGGCTGCCGCGTGGGAGGACCTCAACGACAAGATCCCCTTCAATTGGAAATCCGTCTCCGTGGCCGAGTCGGAATCGCGGCCGGACCTGGTTGGTCGGGGGGTCCTGGATCTGGCTGACCAGCAGGGCGGCACGCCCCTGGATGTGATCCTCGATCTTTCCCTGGCGGATGATCTTCACACCCGCTTCTGGTCGGTCCTGGCCAACAACGATCCGGACGGCATCGCCTGGCTCCTGCCCCGGGACCACGTCTTGTTTGGTCTGGCGGATTCCGGTGCCCACGTCTCCCAGCTGTGCGACGCATGCTTCGCGACCGACCTGCTCGGGGGATGGGTCCGGGACCGCGGGGTGATGCCGCTGGAGCGCGCCATCCACAAGCTGACGGGTGAGCCCGCCGCGGTTTACGGCTTGACCGACAGAGGCACGATCAAGGAAGGCCGGGCGGCCGACATCTGCGTTTTCGATCCCGATACCGTCGCCCCGGGACCGGTCCGCCGGTTGCGCGACTTTCCTGCCGGCGGGGAAAGACTGACGGCCGACGCTCCCCAGGGCATCACCCACGTGCTCGTCAACGGTGTCCCGATCCGGGCTGACGGGGAGTCGGTCGTCGAGGGGCTCAACTCCCATCCGGGTCAGCTACTCCGGGTTTGATCCCTTCGGAATACGGGCCTGATCCTTCACAAAGGCAAGCACGGTTACAGGGCGGAGACCGGAACCGGCGTGAACGCCGACCACGGCACGCTCGACCAGTCTTCGACGCCACCGTCGGTCGGTAGCGGCGCCCGCGGACCCCCTATCACGTTGACGACGTCACCCACCCGGCTGAACTGGAAGAACTGTTCGGCGTTGGCGGGGCTGAGGTTGATGCAGCCATGCGACACGTTGATGCTTCCCTGGTCCGCCACCGACCAGGGTGCTGAATGCACGTACTCGCCGCTGTCGGAGATGTGGACGTCCCAGAGGACCGTCTCGTTGTAACCATTGGGGGAGTTGACCGGGATGCCCACCGAGGACGAGATCATCTGCACCTTGCTCTCCCGGTCCAGGACGATGTGCACTCCGTCCATGGTCGGGTACTGGGTCCGGCCGGCGCTGATGGGGTAGGTGGCGATGGCCTTGCCGTTGAGGGTGACCGTCATCTCGTGGGTGGCCAGGTTGGCGGTGGAAATGCGGGCGTCGCCGACGGCGAACCTTACTGATGTCGAGCCCTGGCCCCATTCGCCGGAACCGGCGTTCCATCCGGCCAGATCGTCGGAGAACGAGATCTGCTCGCCCGAGGACCAGTAGGTCTGCGGGCGGAGATGGAGCTCGGTGTCGGAGAACCAGTAGGCGCCGACCGGAACGGGCTTCGAAAGCGACAGGTGCAGGTGGGACATCAAGCCGGTGCGCGCTGACGGGGTGATGATCGGCTGCGTGAAGGTGAGGACGATGGGTTGCCCGACCCCAACCGTCAACCCGCTGTCCGGCCATACGGTTGCCCCGACTAACGCGGTGGGGCTGACAGTCGTGAAGGTCGATTCCGTCGTGGCCATGGTCCCCGACTGGTTGGTCACGACCGCCGTGATGGCGTAGTGCGAGGAGGGACTCAACGGTCCCGACGATGTCCACTGGGTCGCGCCCGGGTTCAGAGATCCCGTCAGAGCCCGGCCGCCTGAGGTCGATACCGTCACGGAGGTGAAGTGGCCCTGGCTGGTCTTGACCTCCACCGTGCTGTCCGGCGTCACATTGGTTGCCCCGTCGGCGGGATCGGGCACGACAGCGGCGGCCAGGATGCCCTGTTCCGAAGTGGTCGGTGGGGCCGTGCCGTGCGAAGGCGGCGCCCCTGCGGAGGAATGGTGGGCCGAAGGCTGGGATGCGATCACGGCCACGATCGCAGCTACGGCGGCGCCGGCGACCACTCCGATGGCTAGCACCAGCCGCCAGCTCCGGTGTCTGCCGCCCCGGTGTAGCCCGCCGTGTGCCATTACCACGAATGTACGGGGTCTCCGCCCCGATCGGGGCTCGGCCCAGGGGGCAGACTGGTGGCGTGGACCCGGTTCAAGTGCCATCCCTCGACGAACTTGAACGCCTGGGTCTCTACGACCGCCTTGCTCCCGACCGCGGTGACCGGCTCGAACTGATCAACTACCTATTGGAGAATGGGGCCACCCTGGAGGAGATAAGAAAGGCCCCCGACCTCGGGGCCGTGGCCCTCGGGCACCTGATCCGCCATCCCGGGCAGGCGACCCTGGCCGAGGTGGTGGAGGGTGCCGGCGCCGACCTGGACCGGGCCCGCCGCCTCCTGAGCTCTCCGGGGCAAATGGCCCAGGTCGACGAGAGGCTGACCGACGGGGAGATCACGGCCATCAGGTTGCTGGCGGTCAGCACCAACGACCTGCTGGGGAAGGACCCCACTATGCACCTGGCTCGCGTCACCGTATCGACCATGGCGCGCTTGGCCGAGGCCCTGGTGAGCACGTTCCGGGTGAACTTCGAGTTGCCCCGTCAGCTGGCGGGAGTGCGGCCGGCGGAGAGGGTGCGGGAGTACGCCGAGCTAGCCCGGGACAGCCTTCCCGAATTCACGTTGGCCCTCGATGCGCTCCTGCGGCGGCATCTCATCGCTTTCGCCAGTCAGATGTGGTCGACTGACGAGGATCGAGCCGCCGTCACCCTGCTGCGGACCGTCGGGTTCGCAGATCTGGTCGGCTACACCTCCGCCTCAGCCGCCATGTCCATTCGCGAACTCACCAGGATCCTGGTCCAGTTCGACGAGAGAACGGCCGACGTCGTCTACCGGGGGAACGGCCAGGTCATCAAGACGATCGGCGATGAAGCGATGTTCGTCACCGAGGACGCCGGCGACGCCTGCCGGATCGCCCTCGATCTGGCGAAGGAGTTCGCTCGGGCCGGCTTGCCCCCGATGCGTGTCGGGCTGGCGGCCGGAGAGGTGGTCTCTCTGGGCGGGGACTTCTTCGGGCTCACGGTCAACCTCGCCGCTCGCCTCGTCGAGACGGCTGACGCGTCGCAGGTGGTGGTGTCCGAGGGTGTCCACGACGCGGCCCGGGATGCCTTTTCCTTCGATCCGCTGCCGGCCAAGACGTTGAAGGGCTTCGAGCACCAGGTCGCCGCCTTCGCACTGGTCGGCTGATCCGTCCTCGCCCGGATTCGCCCGCTTCGATGGCACACTGGAAGCGTGGTTCGCAGTCGTTCGGAGATCTCCAAGATGCGCAAGGCCGGCCAGGTGGTAGCCGAAATGCACGCGGCCACCAAGGCGGTGGCCAGGCCGGGAGCTACCACCGCAGACCTCGACCGAGCGGCCCGGGAGGTCCTGGAGCGGCGGGGTGCCAAGTCGAATTTCCTCGGCTACCACGGATTCCCGGCTGTTGTGTGCACCTCGCCCAACAACATGATCGTGCACGGGATACCCGGTGACTACCGGCTGAAGGATGGCGACATCGTCTCGATCGACTGTGGTGCCATCGTCGAGGGCTACCACGGCGATGCCGCCTTTACCATGGGTATCGGTGAGGTGGCCCCGGTAGCCGATCAACTCATGCGGGTGACGGAGCAAAGCCTCTGGGCCGGGATCGCCGAGATGGAGTCAGGCCACCGGCTCCACGCCATAGGGCGGGCCGTCCAGGAGGTAGCCGAGAAGGCGGGATTCTCGGTGGTGAGGGAGTACGTCGGTCACGGAATCGGGACGGCCATGCACGAGGATCCTCAGGTGCCGAACTACTGGCCCGGGCGGCCCGGACCGGTCCTCAAGCCCGGCATGGTCTTTGCGGTGGAGCCGATGGTCAACGTGGGCGGCCCCGAGACCCGAACCCTCGACGACGGGTGGGGAGTCGTCACGGCGGACGGCAGCCTGTCGGCCCATTTTGAGCACACGATCGTCGTCACGGACAACGGGCCGGAGGTCCTGACCGTCCCCTCCTGAGGGCCGAAGTGAGCTCAGGGGGGCCTGGTGGACGCTAACTCCACGGGCGTAGTAACATGTTCCTCCGGCTCGCCGCGCTCTCGCGCGGCTTGATGCATCCTTTCGATGGAGTCACCGTGAAAGTTCGTCCCAGCGTCAAACCCATCTGTGAGCACTGCAAGGTCATCCGCCGTCACGGGCGGGTCATGGTCATATGTACAAATCCGCGCCACAAGCAACGCCAGGGCTGAGAGGGAAGCGATAAATGGCTCGTATAGCCGGGGTCGACATCCCCCGAGAGAAGCGCTTGGGTACGTCTCTCACCTACATATACGGCGTCGGGCACACCACCGCCGAGCAGGTGTGCGATGCGACCGGCATTGACGCCGCCACCCGGGTCCGAGATCTGACCGACGAAGAAGTCACCCGGCTGCGCAACTGGATCGACGCCAATGTCAAGGTCGAGGGGGACCTGCGGAGGGACGTCTCACAGGACATCAAGCGCAAGATGGAGATCGGCTCCTATCAGGGAATCCGTCACCGTCGGGGCCTGCCCGTGCACGGCCAGCGCACCCACACCAATGCCCGGACCCGCAAGGGTCCCAAGAAGACCGTTGCCGGCAAGAAGAAGGTCCGCAAGCACTGATGAGAGAGCAGCACTGACACCAACATGGCCAAGCCGAAGCCGGGCGGTCGCCGCCCCCGCCGAAGAGAACGGAAGAACGTCACCTACGGGGTGGCCCACATAAAGAGTTCCTTCAACAACACGATCGTGTCGATCAGCGACCCCGAGGGCAACGTGCTGGCCTGGGCGTCGGCCGGCAACGTCGGATTCAAGGGCTCGCGCAAGTCGACGCCCTTCGCCGCTCAGCTGGCCGCTGAGGCCTGCGCCCGCCGGGCCATGGAGCACGGCGTCCGCAAGGTGGAAGTCCTGGTCAAGGGGCCCGGTTCGGGCCGCGAGACGGCCATCCGTTCACTGATGAACACGGGCATCGAGGTCGCCGGCATCAAGGACGTCACCCCCATTCCCCACAACGGCTGCCGCCCCAAGAAGCGGCGCCGGGTCTAGGCGCATCCGGAGTACACGCAGTCATGGCTAGATACACAGGCCCGGTGTGCCGCCTCTGCCGCCGGGAAAAAATGAAGCTCTTCCTGAAGGGTCCCAAGTGCGACTCGATGAAGTGCCCGATCGAGCGGCGGCCGTACCCTCCCGGGGAGCACGGCCGGGACCGGATGCGACAGGGATCGGAGTATCTGACCCAGCTCCGCGAGAAGCAGAAGGCTCGCCGTATCTACGGTGTGCTCGAGAAGCAGTTCCACAACCTCTACGAGGAAGCGAATCGCCAGCAGGGAATCACCGGTGAGAACCTTCTGCGCATGCTCGAGCTACGGGCGGACAACGTGGTGTTCCGAGCCGGCTGGGGAGCCAGCCGGGCCCAGGCCCGCCAGTTGGTCCGTCACGGACATGTCCTCGTCAACGGTAAGCGGGTGACGATCCCCAGCTACCGGGTGCGCAAAGGTGACGTCATCTCGCTGAAGGGCAAGGCCCGCGACATGATCGTCATCCGCCACAACCTCGATACCCTTGATCGTCTAGTCCCCCCCTGGCTCGAGACCGGCTCGGAAAGGTTCGAGGTGACCGTCCTCGACCAGCCGATGCGCGAGCACATCGACGTGCCCGTACGCGAGTCACTCATCGTCGAGCTTTACTCCAAGTAGGAATCCCGCATGCTCATCATCCAACGTCCCACCGTCGAGCCCCTTGGCGAGGAGCAGGGCAACCGGCAGCGCTTCGCTATCGGCCCTCTGGAGCCGGGCTACGGCCATACCCTCGGGGTGGCTCTCCGGCGCACCCTTCTGTCGTCCATTCCGGGCGCTGCCGTCACCCAGGTCCGCTTCGACGAGGCCCTGCACGAGTTCACGACGCTCCCGGGTGTCAAGGAGGACGTCACCGACCTAATCCTCAACCTCAAGGACATCGTCCTGTCCGTCTACACGTCCGAGCCGGTTACGCTGCGCCTCGACGTGCGCGGTCCGGCCACCGTGACGGCCGGTGACATCCAGCTGACCAGTGACGTGGAGGTCCTGAACCCAGAGCTGGTTCTGGCCACCGTCAACGCCAAGGGTCGCCTGGCCGCCGACATCACTGTCGAGCAGGGCCGGGGCTACGCCTCGGCTGACCGCAACAAGCGCTCGTCGACGATCGGCGTCATCCCCGTCGACTCGATCTTCTCGCCGATCCGGGTCACCGCTTTCACCGTCGAGCCGACCCGGGTCGAGCAGTCGACCAACTACGACCGGCTCGTGCTCGACATCACGACCGACGGTTCGATCTCGCCCCGCGAAGCGCTTGCGTCCGCGGGCGACACCCTTCGCAACCTGGTCGGCCTGGTCGCCGAGATGAGCGACAGCCCGCAGGGCCTGGAGATGGGTGAGGTGGGCATCGCCAACACCGGCTCTCCCGATCTGGACCTGCCGATCGAGGATCTCGACCTGTCGGAACGGCCTCGCAACTGCCTCAAGCGGGCCCAGGTGAACACCGTCGGCGAGCTGGTCCAGAAGACCGAGGACGACCTCCTGGCCATCACCAACTTCGGGCAGAAGTCGCTCGACGAGGTTCTTCAGAAGCTGGACGAGCGCGGTCTGGCCCTGCGCACCAAGGAGGGCTGACGTGTCCACCCTCCCCGGCCGGCCGAGGAAGGGCGCCCGTTTCGGCGGCGACGCCGAGCATCAGAAGGCCATGGTCGGCAACCTGGTGGCGTCTCTGATCGCGGCCGAGGCGATCGTCACGACCGAAGCGAAAGCCAAGTACCTCCGCCCCATCGTGGAGAAGTGCGTGACGAAAGCGAAGAAGGCCCAACTCCACGAGGACCAGGCGGTGCACCTTCAACGGCAGGTCGTGGCCTTGATCCGCGACAGGGAGCAGGCCAACAAGCTCTTCAGCGAGATCGGCCCCCGCTACGCCGACCGGGCCGGCGGGTACACCCGCATCCTGAAGCTCGGCCCGCGCCACGGCGACAACGCGCCTATGGCGCGCATCGAGTTCGTATAAGCCGAAATCGGGGGGCGCGTCCCGCTGACCCTTTTTAGCGAAGAAGCCGGCGCCGAGGCCCCGGCTTCGGTCACGACCGGGTCAACCAAGCGGGTGAAGCTCCTGCTCGCCTACGACGGCGGCGGCTTCCACGGCTTCGCCCTGCAGCCCGGAGTGCGCACTGTGGGTGGGATCCTGGCGGCCGCCCTCGAGCGGTACCTGCGCCACACGGTCGAGGTCACCTGCGCCGGGCGGACCGATACCGGCGTCCACGCGTGGGGCCAGGTCGTTACCTTCGACGCTCGGGCCGACGTGGACCCTGTCGCCCTGCAAAGAGCCCTCAACCGGGCCCTGAAGCCCTCTGTCGTCGTCCGGGCCGCCGAGGTAGCCCCCGCCGGCTTCGACGCGCGGCGGGCCGCCACGGGCCGCCGGTACCGGTACACGGTCCTGAATGCTCCCGTCCCGGACCCCTTCCTCGCCGGGACGGCCTGGCACGTGGCCGCACCGCTCGACCTGACTTCCATGCGGCTGGCATGCGATCCCTTTCACGGCGAGCACGACTTCTCATCTTTCTGCCGGCGGCCCCCTGCGCCCGGAGTGTCGCTCGTCCGCATTGTCCGGGACGTCCGTTGGGTCGACGCCGGCGAGGGGGTGCTGCGTTTCGAGATCGAGGCTTCGTCCTTCTGCCACCAGATGGTGCGTTCGATCGTCGGCACCATGGTCGAGGTTGGTCTGGGCAAGCGCAAGGCCGGGGAGATGAGCGCAGTAATCCGGTCCCGATCACGCGCCGCCGCCGGCTCCATGGCCCCGGCTCACGGGCTGTGCCTGTGGGAAGTGAGCTACTGAGCTCCGCCCGTTAGTCGAGGGGGCCGGCCCGGTAGCCGGCGGAGGTGAGCGCTTCGACGATCTCGTAGTGGTGTTCCACGTCGCGGGTTTCGACGGTTACCTGGACCTCGACCTCGGCTACGGCGAGCGGCCGGCCGCTGCGGTGATGCTCGACATCGAGGACGTTGAGACCGAGGTCGGCGAGCTCACCGGTGAGCGCGGCCAAGGCGCCCACCCGGTCCTGCATTACCACCCGCAACGTCAGGTAGCGGCCCGCCGCCGATAGTCCGTGCTCGGTGAGCTTGGTCAGCAGCAGGGGATCGACGTTGCCCCCCGACACCACCGCCACCACCGGTCCCGTCCCCGGGATGCGTCCCGAGAGTATGGCGGCGAGTGAAACCGCTCCGGATGGCTCGACCACCGCCTTGGCCCGCTCCATCAGAAGGAGCATGGCCTGGCTGATGGCTTCCTCATCGATGGTGATCACCTGGTCCGCGAAGGCCTGGGCGTGCGCCAGAGTGAGCTCGCTACAGCGAGCCACGGCTATGCCGTCAGCCATCGTGGCCAGGCGCTCCAAGGTCACCGGGTGACCGGCCTTGAGGGCCCGGGTGAGGGTCGGGGCTCCGGCGGCTTCGACGCCGATCACTTTGGGGCGGGGCCGGCCTGGAGGCTGGAGGGCGGCCGAAGCGGACACCCCGGCGAGCAGGCCACCTCCACCGACCGGGACGACGATCGCCTCTACGTCGGGCGCCTCCTCGGCCAGTTCGAGGCCGATGGTGCCCTGGCCAGCGATCACGTCGAGATCGTCGAAGGGCGGCACGAAGACCGAGCCGGTGTCAGCCGCGAAGGCCTGCGCCAGCAACAGCGAATCGTCGACCAGTTCCCCCTCGAGGCGCACCGTGGCCCCGTAGGAGCGCGTCGCTTCGACCTTTGGTAGCGCTGCCCCCGTAGGCATGAAGATCGTCGCCTGGCGGCCCGTGAGGGTGGCGGCCAGAGCTACTCCCTGGGCGTGGTTGCCCGCCGAGGCGGCGACGACATCGACCCCTTCGGGCAGCTGGGCGATCCGGTTGTAAGCACCTCGGACCTTGAACGAGCCGGTGCGCTGCTGTTGCTCCGGTTTCAAGAGCACAGGGCGCCCCGCCAGGCGGGACAAGGAGTCCGAAAGATCGACCGGGGTGGCGCGGAGCACCGGCCTCACCCGGCACCGGGCCGCGAGGAGGTCGTCCAGGGTTATCAGCTGGCTCAACTGGATGCGGCGCGCGCCGCCGCGCCTCGCGGGTTGCCCGCCAGTGGGCCAGCTGCCGGGCCGCGGCCTCCTCGCCGTACTCGTCGCTCCGCTTGGCTGCCTGCTCGTCGGCCCGTAGCCAGAGGACGAAGAAGGCGATGGCACCGAGGAGACCCATGACCTCACCAGCACACCACAAAAGACCTCCACCAGTGTGGACCTCGGTCAACGACATACCTGGAGCGATCCCCTTGCTCTCGCTCTCGAGCGACATGCCGAGGATGGTGAAAAAGGGCATGGCAAGGATGAGATACAGGATCTTCGCCCAGGAGCCCAGGCGCGTCGGAATCGGATCGGCCGCGATCAGCGGCCACCAGTAGAGGCACCCGGCCAGGATGAGGTCCACGTGGACCAGGTTGTTGGCCAGGTCGTTGCGCATCGAGAGGGCGTAGAGCCCGGTCAGGTACAGGGTCATCACCGACGCCGCGAAGAACGCCCAGGTGAAGAAGGGGTTGAAGATCACCCTCGCGGCCCGGCTGTCGAGGGCTGCCAGGGTGGTTTCGCGGACCCGGTCGCTGCCCGCCCTCACTAGGAGGGTCAGGGGCGCCGACAGGGCGAAGCAAAGCGGCGCCACTATCCCGATGAGGATGTGCTGGATGGCGTAGACGCTGAAAAGGTGGTCCTTGGCGTCAATGCCCGACAGCAGTCCGAAGGCCAGGGCCAACTCGCCCGTCAGCAGCAGCCAGGTCCGGTACGCCGGCCACGTCCGGGCCTTCGCCGCCATCCGCCTGACCCCGTAGAGGTATAGAGCGGTGCTCACCGCGATGATTCCTATCGATACCGGGGCGAAGGTGACCTTGGTGAACACGTCGATCGGAGTCATGACCGCAGCGGCCTCGATCCAGGCAACATCGCATTCCGACGATACCCCCGGGGGAGCCCGGGCGCCGATCGACGCCAGTTTGGGATCCGACCGGCCAGTTGTGTAGAAATATGTCCCAGTGACAGCGATCTCTACTAGCGGCGCCGTTCCGGCCACGGCGTCGGCGGGACGGCGGATCGATCCGGCCAACTACAGACCCGCCCTTGTCCAGGTGGGGGTCATCGTGTGGCTGGCCTCGGAGCTGATGTTCTTCTCCGGGCTCTTCGCCGCCTACTTCACCCTACGGGCCTCCACCCCGGTCTGGCCGCCCAAGGGGTACATCCTGGACGTACCGCCCGTCACGGTGGCGACCATACTCCTGGTGCTGTCGTCGTTCACGATGCAACTCGGGGTGCGCCGCTCGATCAGGGGTTCGCGGGCCGGCTTCATGGGCTGGCTCGTCATGACGTTCATCCTGGGAGCCCTGTTCGAGGGGCTGCAGATTTCCGACTACATCAACCGCAACTTCGCCATCGACAGCAGCGCCTACGGGTCGGCCTTTTACACCCTGACCGGGTTCCACTTCCTCCACGTGCTCGGGGGCCTGGTCGGCATGATCTTCATCGGGGCCCGAGCCATGAAGACTCGGAGGTTCGGGCACCGGACCGTCCCCGCCATCGAGTTCCTCTCCTACTATTGGCACTTCGTAGACATCGTCTGGATCGCCCTCTTCCTCGCCATATTCGTGCTGAAGTAACCATGAGAGTGATCTCCGCCCTCCGCTCCCGCCGCACCGTGGCCGGCCCCCTGGCGCTGATAGCGCTGGCCCTGGTCGTCGGCTCGGTGCTCTTCTTCACCGGTGGGTCCGCTCACAGCCAGGAACCCCTGGTGAGCACCAATCCGGCCGATATCGCGGCCGGCGAGCTCCTGTACCAGGCGCACTGCCAGAGCTGCCACGGCTATCAGGGGCGCGGCGGGGAGAACGGGGCACCTCCCCTCGTGAGTGCCGGGGCCGCGGCCGCCGACTTCTACCTGAGCACGGGGCGGATGCCGCTCAACAATCCGGCCAACGCCCCCCTCCAGCACCGGCCCGACTTCACTGAAGCTCAAATCAGGCAGCTGGTCGCCTATGTCAACGCCCTGCCGGAGATCAACGGCACCGACGTGCACGGGCCCAGCATCCCCACTGTCAACCCGCTCTGCTCTGAGGTCACCGCGCCCGAGCCGAACCCCAACGGGTGCGTAACCCTGTCCGAGGGCCAGCAACTGTTCACCATCAACTGCGCCCAGTGCCACCAGGCAGCTGGGGCCGGCGGCATGCTGTCCAAGGGCAACGTGGTCCCCACCCTTCGCAACGCCAACGTCACCCAGGTGGCGGAGGCCATGCGGGTGGGGCCGCTACCTATGCCCACCTTCGGCCCCGGAATCATGAACCAGCAGCAGATGTCAGCCGTGGCCCAATACGTCCAGTACCTGCACAAACCGACCAGTCCGGGTGGGTTGGGGATATCGCACTTCGGGCCGGTGGCCGAAGGTTTCGTGGGCGTGATCATAGGATTCGGGGTGCTCTGGTTCGGCGTGCGCATGATTGGAACCCGAGGATGACAACCACCGACGAGATGCCCGATGCCCCTCAGGTGGAAGAGGAGGAAGTCGCCGGCGACGGCGCCCATGCTGGCGGGGCGGAGCGGATACCTTTCGGGCGCAATCCGAGGCACTTCGGCATCGATCCTGGCGAGCCCTGGCCGGACGACGTGCCCAAAGACCAGGACGAGACCCACTGGCGGTTCGATAACGATCCGAGGAGGGCCCGCAGAGCCGAGTTGACGGTGGCGGCCTGCTGGACCGTGACGCTGCTGGCCTCGATCGCCCTGGCTATCGTCTACATCGACGGCGGCAACACTCAGGCGGCGGGGATCTGCTGGGGCCTGGCCTTCTTGGGTTTGGGAGTCGGGTTCATCCTGTGGGCCCGGGACCTGTTGCCGGCGCACGAGGTGACCGCCAGTCGGGGTCACCATCACGTTTCTGCCGAAGCCGACCGGATCGCTGCGGTTGAGTCACTGGGCCGGGGCACGGAGCCCATGGCCCGCCGTCCCTTCCTCTTCCGGATGCTCGTCGTGGTCGGCGGTGTGTTCGGGCTGGCCCTGTTGTTCCCCTTCGCCTCGCTCGGTCCCCGTCCCCACAAGGACCTCTACAAGACCGACTGGAAGGCGGGCACCCGGGCACTGACGGAGGACGGCCGCCCGATCCGGCCGAGCGACGTCAACGTGAACGGCATCCTCACCGTTTTCCCCGAGGTGGACGGCCAGCCGTCGACGGACGCCCTCAGCCCAACCCTGCTCATAAACCTGGGCAACGCGCCATTCGAAATCCAGAAGGATCGCGTGGGGTGGAACATTGGCGGCCTGGTGGCCTTCTCCAAGATCTGCACTCACGCCGGCTGCCCGGCCAGCCTGTACAACGTCGAGACCCATCAGCTGATTTGCCCGTGCCACCAGTCCACCTTCGACGTGCTTCTGGACTGCAAGCCGGTGTTCGGGCCGGCCTCGCGCTCGCTTCCCCAACTGCCCATCGGCACCAACGCCGAGGGGTACGTGATAGCCACTGAGGCCTACCAGGAGCCCGTCGGACCCGGATTCTGGAACCGGTCATGAGCACGACCAAGGAACGCGCCGCCGCCCAGAAGCGCTTCTCGATCAACAAGTCCGTGCTGGACACGATCGACGAGCGCTTCGGTTCCTCCAAGTTCCTCACCTCTGTCGTGGACAAGATCTTCCCGGACCACTGGTCGTTCATGGTCGGCGAGATCGCCATGGACTCGCTGATCATCCTGATCGCCACCGGGGTCTATCTGACCTTCTTTTTCGTCCCGTCAGGGACCGATGTGGTCTACGCCCCGACGAGCGGCCACGTCTACGCCCCCCTGGTCGGCCAGCACATGTCCGAGGCCTACCAGTCCGTCATCGACATCTCCTTCAACGTCCGCTTCGGGTTGATCATGAGACAGGCCCACCACTGGGCCGCCCTGATATTCCTCGCCGCCGTCATCTTCCACATGTGCCGGATCTTCTTCACCGGTGCGTTCCGCAAGCCCCGCGAGATCAACTGGATCATCGGACTCACGTTGTGGATGGTCGTGATGCTCGAGGGGTTCACGGGCTACTCGCTGCCAGACGATCTCCTTTCGGGCACCGGCATCCGGGTGATCAACTCGATCATCCAGAGCATCCCCCTCGTAGGGCCCTGGCTCTCCTACAACCTGTGGGGGGGCCGATTCCCTGGCGGCCCGTTCATCACCCGTCTGTTCATCATTCACGAGTTCGTGTTCCCGGCTCTCATAATCGGGTTGCTGTCGGCTCACCTGATGATCCTGTGGCACCAGAAACACACGGACTTCCCCGGACCGGGGAAGACCGAGACCAACATCCGGGGGAGCCGGATCTGGCCGCAGTACGCCCTCAAGGCCGGCGGGCTCATGATGATCATTGGCGCCGTCACCTTCCTGCTCGCCGGCCTGGTTCAGATCAACCCGGTGTGGATATACGGCCCCTACAACCCGTGGACGGTCTCGGCGGGAGCGCAGCCGGACTGGTATCTCGGCTTCCTGGACGGATCGGTACGTCTGTGGCCGCACTGGGAGTTCCGCTCCTTCGGTCACGAGATCGCCAACCCCTTCTTCCCCGGCCTACTGATCCCGGGTGCGGTCTTCACGCTCATGTACGCCTGGCCCTGGATCGACAAGAAGATCTACAACGACTACGGCCCCCACAACCTCCTCGACCGGCCGCGTGACAAGCCGTTCCGGACCGGGGTCGGGGTGGCCGGGATCATCTTCTTCACGGTGGAGACCCTGGCCTGCGCCACCGACCTGCTGGCCAACAACCTGCACATAGCCTTCGAACGGCTGATCGAGATCCTGCAGATCGCTGCGCTCGTCGGCCCCATCGTCGGATTCTTCATCGCTTACAAGACCTGTAAGGCTCTGGCCCGCACCAACGCCCACCCGATCAAGACGCCCGTCGGTGGCATCATCATCCGCACCGCGGACGGCGCCTACCACACCCTCGGAGACCACCACGTCGGCGATGGCGATGGCCACAACGGGCACGTGGTGGACGAGCCCGAGGTGGAAGAACCGGCGGCGGCCGGGGCGGGGGCGGCCGAGCCGGCCACGGTCGGTGAGGGCTCAGCCGGTGAGCCCGCTGCTTCCTCCGACTGAGCCGGCGTTTTTTCGGGCCGGGCCGGGCCGGCGGGTGCGCCGTACATGTCTCGGTGCCAAACGGGGGTCCCGGTGCCAGAATAGACCTGAAATGGGCTGAAATGACACCGAGAGTGCGAACTGGCACCGAGAGATTGGCCAGATCAGGGGGAGGGGCTCCAAGATGGCGGAGTGCCGGGTGGCCGGCGGGGAAGATGGCCCGCCGCCCGCCGCCCGCCGCCCGCCGCCCGCCGCCCGCCGCCCGCAGCCCGCCGCCCGCCGCGAAGCACCGAGGACGTGCGGGAAGGGATCCCTACCGGACGGCCACCCGCCGGCCCCCGCCGGCCCGCCCTTAGTGAGGCGCCTGGAGGTTGGGGTCGTCCTCGGGAACGTCCGACTCGACCACCCAGCCGATAGCGGCACCGAAGAACAGGATGGCGCCGACGATCAGGTACCAGAGGCCCCATACCGCGGCGCAGGCAACCAGAACCAGCCCCAGCCCCACGCCGGCGGGCCAGATCGAGGCGGCCGGGAAATAGGCGATCTCGCCCTCGCCGTCGGCCATGGTGGCATCGAAGCTGTCCTCGGGGCGGGGGTGCCCCTGCCGGCGGATGTACTGCAGCAGCAGGTAGCCGAAGAGGATGGAGTAGGCGGCGCAACTGAAGATCAGCATGGCGATCCCGGCTGCTTCGCTGTCGTGACCGTGGGCGTAGACCAGCACCCAGTAGAGGGCGGCGGTGGCCCCCAGGAAGAGCACAGCTCCCAGGATGGTCCTCGACTCGACCTTCATGACTAGTGTCCTACCCTCGTCAGCCGATCCGGGTGGTTGGCGTCCCAGAGGGGCCGCTCGGAGCGGATCGGCGGCAATGATTCGAAGTTGTGCTCCGGCGGCGGCGAGGAGCAGGCCCACTCCAGCGTCTGCCCGTCCCACGGGTTGTCGCCGGCGATGGCGCCCTTACGGTAGGAGGTGTACAGGTTCCAGACGGTGATGAGCACGCCCACGCCGGCGATGTAGGCGCCGATGCTGGAGAGCATGTTCAGGAAGTTCCAGCCCATGTGGGAGCTGTAGGTCTCGATCCGGCGCGGCATGCCCCGCAGGCCCAGGTCGTGCTGCGGGAAGAAGCACAGGTTGAAGCCAATGAACATGAGCGTGAAGCTGAGCTTGCCCCAGAACTCGCTCAGCATCCGCCCGGTCATCTTGGGATACCAGTAGTAGATCCCGGCGAAGGCGGCGAAGGCCGACCCGCCGAACATGACGTAGTGGAAGTGGGCTACCACGAAGTAGGTGTTGTGAAGCTGGAAGTCCAGGACGGGCTGGGCCAGGATCACGCCGGTGATGCCCCCGAACAGGAACATCACGAGGAACCCGAGGCAGTACAGAGTGGCGGTGTTGAGGGTGATGGTGCCCCGCCACATGGTGCCGATCCAGTTGAAGAACTTGATCCCGGTAGGGACCGCGATGAGTAGCGACAGGGCGGCGAAGAACGGCAGCAGGACGGCGCCGGTCGTGTACATGTGGTGGGCCCACACGCCCATCGAAAGGGCGCCGATCGACAGGGTGGCGCCGATCATGCCCTTGTAGCCGAACACCGGCTTCTTGGACATGGTCGCCAGCACCTCGGTCACGATGCCGAAGTAGGGAAGGGCGAGGATGTACACCTCGGGATGGCCGAAGAACCAGAAGAGGTTCTGCCACAGGATGGGCTGGCCGCCTTTGTTGTAGTTGAAGAACTGCCCCCCGAGGTGGCGGTCGATCCACAGCAGGGCGAAGGCCGAGGTGAGGACCGGGAAGGCCAGGAGGATCAGGAACATGGTCACCATCTGGTTCCAGACGAAGATCGGCATCCGGAACATGACCATGCCCGGAGCTCGGAGGGTGAAGATGGTGGTGATGATGTTGACGGCCGTGAAGATGCCCGAGAAGCCGGTCAGGGCTACACCCGCGATCCACAGGTCGGCGCCCGGACCGGGGGAGTGGATGGCCTCCGTGAGAGGGGCGTAACCGAACCACCCGAAGTTGGCGGCGCCGTTGTTGGTCAGGAAGCCGGCCGACATGAGTAGGAAGCCGCCGAGGTAGAGCCAGTAGGAGAGGTTGTTGAAGCGCGGGAAGGCCATGTCGGGCGCCCCGATCATCAACGGCACGAGGTAGTTGCCCAGGCCGGCGAAAGCGAACGGCCCGAGGAACACGAAAAGCATGATCGTGCCGTGCATCGTGAACAGCTGGTTGTACACGTTCTCGGTCACGAAGTGGTTGTTCGGCACGATGAGCTGGGTGCGGATGCCCTCGGCCATGGCCCCGGCGAAGAGGAACCCGATGAACGACGTGACCAGGTAGTTGAGCCCGATCTGCTTGTGATCGGTACTGGTGATGTACTTGACCAACCCGTGGGGCCGGGGGCCCGGGACGATCTCCATCAGCACCGGCTCAGCCGGTGCTGGGTGCTCAGGAGGTCGCTCTTCGATGAGGGTCATGACTTCGACGGTTCTCCCGCAGTCGTGATCGAGCCAGGGGCCTGCTGGGAATACCAGGTGTTGAACTCTGAAGGAGACATGGCATCCACCAGGAACCGCATGTAGGCGTGGTACTCACCGCAGATGTTATTGCACTGACCCGGGTAGACACCCGGTGTGGTGACGTTGATATCAAAGGTGTTGTTGACGCCGGGGATCATGTCGCGCTGGAAGAGGAACTCCGGCACGTAGAAGGTGTGCACGACGTCGAGCGAGACGACGTGGAGCTGCACGGTCTTGTCGGTCGGGATGACCAGGACCGGAAGGTCATTCTCTGAGTTGATGTCCAGCTCGTTGGCGACCGTGCCGACCTGCGTGTGGCCGTTGGGGTAGTCGAAACGCCAGCCCCATTGGAAGCCCTCGACGGTGATCTTGATGTCCGGGTTCTTCGACACCGCGTTGACGTGGTTCTCGGCGTTGTACATGAAGCCGAACACGATGGCCACGATGATCAGGGGGATGATCGTGTAGGCCGCCTCGATCGGGATGTGGTACTGGAACTGCTCCGGCCGGCGGTCCGAACCGGGTTTGACGCGGTAGCGGAAGACGCACCAGATGATCAGCCCCAACACCAGCAGACCGATGGGGACGGCGAACCAGTAGGTGATGTGCCACAGCTGGTGGACCCACTTGGACTGCTTGGTCACACCATGGGGAGAACCGAGGTCGGTGCCCAGCAGTTGTGTCGCCAGTGCCTTCACTGGCCCCCACAATAAACAGACCGCCGCACCCGCACCAACCCGAGCCCAACCGGGCAATGAGGGCCCGATTGCCACGCAGCCTCGTGAGCATCTATCCTGGTTGACCGGCCTGTCGCGCTTTGGCGCGCCCGGCCCGGCCTTTTCCCCTTTGTAGCCAGAGGACGACTTCGTTGCGCACCTTCACGCCCAAACCCGCCGACATCCAGCGCGTCTGGTACGTGGTCGACGCGGACGGCGCTGTCCTGGGCCGCCTGGCGAGCGAGGTGGCCCGGGTCCTCAGGGGCAAGCACAAGCCCATATTCGCCCCCCACCTCGATACGGGTGACCACGTGATCGTGGTCAACGCGGGCAAGGTCCAGATGACCGCAGGCAAGGCCGACAAGAAGCTCTACTACCGGCACTCCGGGTACCCGGGCGGCCTCACCGCCCGCTCCTACAGCGAATTGCTGGCGAAGGATCCGGAGGATACGTTGCGCCGGGCGGTGCGCGGGATGCTCCCGAAGGGTCCTCTCGGGCGCCAGATGCTGCGCAAGCTCAAGGTGTACGCCGGCCCCACCCATCCGCACTCGGCCCAGAGCCCCAAGCCCCTGTCCATCGATCCCCGCACCTATCGGGCCTCCTGAGGAAGTACGTCCCGTTGCCCAAACCCCTCGTCCAGTCCACCGGTCGGCGCAAGGCCGCAGTCGCCCGCGTCCGCCTTCGTCCCGGATCCGGGGCGGTGACGGTCAACAAACGGCCCCTGGACGACTACTTCCCCTCGGCCACCCATCGGATGCTCATAACCGAGCCCATGCGCCTGGTCGAGAAGGCCGAGGAGTATGACGTCGATTCGACCCTCGACGGGGGCGGGGTGTCCGGGCAGGCCGGGGCCCTCCGCCTGGGCATCGCCCGGGCGCTGGCGGACCTGGACCCAGAGCTGCGAGTACCCCTGAAGCGGGCCGGGTTCCTCACCCGCGACGCCCGGGAGAAAGAGTCCAAGAAGTACGGCCTCAAGAAGGCCCGCAAAGCGCCGCAGTACTCCAAGCGCTAGTCACCGGCGATCGGCGGTCGTGTCGCTGCGGTTCGGCACAGATGGTGTCCGCGGTGAGGCGGGCACCGAGTTGACCGCCGATTTGGCCCTGGCCCTGGGCCGGGCCGCCGCTCGGGTTCTGACCAGGCCCGACGGCGCCATCCGTCCCTCCTGTCTGGTCGGGCGAGACACCCGGTGGTCGGGGCCCATGTTGCAGGCGGCCTTTTCGGCTGGGCTGGCGGCCGAGGGCGTGGACGTGGTGGACCTGGGCGTCCTCGCGACCCCAGGAGTCGCCGCGGCGGCTGCCGCCCGGAGTGCCCCGGCCGCGGTCATATCGGCCTCTCACAACCCGTTCGAGGACAACGGGATCAAGCTCCTGGCCGCCGGCGGCCGCAAGCTCACCGACGAAGAAGAGGGGACCGTCGAATCCGAGATGGAATCCCTTCTGGCCAGGCGGGGCGAGGCCTCCGACCGCATGACGTCTCGGAGCGGCGACCGACTGGGTCGCCTGAGCTCTGATCCCGCGGTGCGGGACTGGTATTGCCGGCAGGTCGTGGCGAGCCTGGGGGGACGCTCGGCCGGCGGGATCAGAGTGGCGATCGACTGCGCCCACGGAGCCGCGACCACCACCGCGGTGACAATCCTGGAAGACGCCGGTGTGGACCTGGTCGAGGTCCTCGCCGCCGCGCCCGACGGAACCAACATCAACGCCGGCTGTGGATCCACCGATCCTTCTGCTCTGGCCCGGTCGGTGGTGACCAAGAAGGCCGACGTCGGCTTGGCCTTCGACGGGGACGCCGACCGGGTGATCGCCGTGGACAACGACGGGCACGTGGTCGACGGGGACCGCCTGCTCGCCCTGTTTGCGGCTGACCTGCACGCCCGGGGCTTGCTGGCTGACGACACGGTGGTGGTGACGGTTATGACCAACCTTGGCTTCCACCAGGCTATGGCTGCCGCCGGGATCGCCGTGCACCAGACCCCCGTCGGAGACCGCTACGTGCT
The DNA here is from genome assembly GCA_963851245.1 of uncultured Acidimicrobiaceae bacterium. Taxonomy (GTDB): domain Bacteria; phylum Actinomycetota; class Acidimicrobiia; order Acidimicrobiales; family Palsa-688; genus CAWKOH01. The sequence continues at coordinate 281,775 of CAWKOH010000007.1, forward strand.
CGAAGCCCTCGATGCCAATGGGTGGTCGCTGGGAGGAGAGCAGTCGGGCCACCTCATCTTCCGGGACCTGGCCACCACCGGTGACGGAGTGCTGTCCGGCCTGCTTCTCGTGGACCTGCTGATCCGCCACGGCGAGTCGCTAGCGGCTATGGCCTCCGCCGCCATGGTGCGCCTGCCGCAGGTCCTCCGCAACGTGAACGTCGGTGCTCGCACCAGCCTGGACGGTGCCGAAACGGTCTGGGCTGAGGTCCGGGCGGTCGAGCGGGACCTGGGCGGCGGCGGGCGAGTGGTCCTGCGCCCGAGCGGTACCGAGCGGATGGTCAGGGTGATGGTCGAGGCTCCCACCCAGGCCCAGGCGGCCTCGGCGGCGGACCGTCTGGTGGCCGCGGTCAGGGCCGCTCTCGGAAGTCCCACCCCGGATTGACGCCCAGGCCACTGGCCGACACGCCGCGTCAGAGCTCCGGTACGAACCCGACCTCTTCCGCTGGGCTGGCCTGCGCCGGGCCGCTCCGCAAATGGACCTCCGGTAGCAGGAACGAGAGTGCGACCGATACCACCGCCAGCGGCAGGGCGAAGAGGAAGGCCATGTCCATGGCGTGGGTGAAGGACTCCGCCGCCCCCCGCACCGGCCCGTACAGAGCCACGTAGTGGGGCCCGTCGTGCCTCTCGAGCAGGACGAGAATGGCCCCCAGGACGGCTGCGCCAATCGCTCCCCCCAGAGTCCGGAAGAACGTAACCGAAGCCGTGCCGACCCCCATGAACTTGCGGGGGATGGCGTTCTGGACGGCGAGGACGAGCGTCTGCATGAAGCAGCCCATGCCCAAGCCGACCAGGAACAGCATCCCGGAGATGGTCCACACGCTGCTGGAGGTCGAGATGCTCGTCATGAGGGCGAGGGCGACGGCGAGGATCGTCGTGCCGGCAACTACGAAGCCCTTGTATCGCCCGATACGGGAGATGATCCGGCCCGAGCTGATCGAGGCCAGAAGCATGCCCGCCAGCATCGGTAGGAGCCGCAACCCGGACTGGGTCGGGGTCAGATGCCGGACCGTTTGGAAGTACAACGGCAAGAAGATGAGGGCGCCGAACATCACCGTGCCGGTGATGAAACCAAGGATGTTGGTCACGACGAACACCCTGTTGTTGAAAAGGAACAACGGGATTATCGGCTCGGGCGCCCGCTTCTCCCACCATATGAAGAGCACGACCAAGACCAGTCCGGCGAGGGAGTAGGCATAGGCGGTGGGCGTGAGCTTGGCTGCGCCGCCGGCCATCTGGACCCCCACCAGGAAGAGAGAGACACCGCTCACCACGAGCACCGAACCGACGATGTCGATCTTGGACTGCCGGCGGGTGTCCTCGAGGCGCAGGACCCGGTTTACGACCACCAGGGCGACGGCGCCTACCGGGATGTTCACGTAGAAGACCCACCGCCACGACGCCTGATCCACCAAGAAGCCACCGAGAAGGGGACCGATAATGCTGGCGAACGCGAACACGGCGCCGAAGTAGCCCTGGTAGCGACCACGCTGGCGAGGCGGGATGATGTCGCCCATGATGGCCATGGCCAGCGTCATCAAACCGCCGGCTCCGATGCCTTGCACCCCGCGGAAGATGATCAGCTGGTACATGTTCTGGGAGGCGCCCGACAGGACGCTGCCGATCAGGAAGACGACGATCGCGAATTGGAAGATCCGCTTCCGGCCGAACTGGTCGCTGATCTTGCCGTACAGCGGGGTGCTCGCCGTCGAGGTGAGCAGGTAGGACGTCACCACCCAGCCGTAGAGATCCAACCGGTGGAAGTCCTCGGAGATTCTCGTGAGCGCGGTGGAGACGATGGTCTGATCGAGGGCGGCCAGCAGCATGCCCATCATCAGCCCCGACATGATCAGCAGGATCTGCCGGTGCGAGTAGGCCGTCGCGGGCGAGCCGGCCGCGGTCGCAGGGGCCTCCTGGGTGGTGCTCACCCGGCGCTCCCTTCGAGCGGGCTGGTAGCCAGTCCCCGGGCCAGATGGCGAAACGCCTCGTCTACGAGATCCGGGAGAGAAGGCCGTCCCTTGCGATCGCTCCAGTGCAATTGGGCGATCCGGTAGGCGCCGCAGACGGCGCTGACGATGAGGCCGGGGAAGATGTCGGCCTCGGGATCCAGGTCCATGCGCTCGGCCACCGCGTGAACGAGGGCCTGCTCGATATCGTCAAATGTCGCCGCCACCGCCGCCATGAGCTGGGGCTCCCTCCGGACGAGAACACCCCGGCGGAGAGCCCGGACCCGGTCGACCACCCTGTAGGCTAGGTCTTCGTCGAGCACCCGGCGGAGTGCGGTCAGGATGTCCTCCTCGGCCGGTCGGGCCAGCAGCGCCGCTCGGAGGGCTTCGGGCCGGGCCGGATCCCGGTCCAGAACGGCATCCTCCTTCGACGAGAAGTAGCACCAGAACGTTCGGGGAGCGACCCCGGCCCGGTCGCTGATGGCCTCCACGGTCACGCCCGATAGGCCGTGCTCATCCACCATGGTGAATGCCGCCTCGTGGATCGCCTGCCTGGTGGCCTGCTTCTTGCGCTCGCGCAGCGAAGGAGCCAGCACCACGGACACGCCAACGATGGTACATGGAAAAAACTGCACACTGTGCAAAAAAGCACACTGTGCAATTTTCTGGGTCGGCAGATTTTTGGCACTGGCACTGTGAGATTTCCGGTGCCGGCCCCCTCTGTCCCATGAGCGGGGCCCACGAACCCCGGCCAGCGGCGATCCGGCCCGGCTCCCGACCGGTACCCTTGGGGCTCATGTGCGGGATCGTCGCCGTCCTTCGGAGGCCTTCCAGTCGACCCGCGCCCGACCTGGCCGAAATCGTGGCCGCCCTCGACCGGGTCCACGAGGATCTGTCCGGTGGCGACGGGCTGTTCCGCCGGGTAGCGGTCCTCGAACCGGCCACCGAAGCCCTGGCGGGGGTAGATCGCAGCCTGAGGGGGCCGGCGGGGCTCGGCTGCCTCCTGGCCTCCCCGGCGTCGATGGAGATGGTAGAGACGGTTCTCCGTCACATCGGGATCCAGATCGAAGGCCTGGAAGCGGGCCTGGACCGTGATTCGGCCGAGTTGACACCGCTGCGCCAGGAGGAAGTCAATGCCGGGCTGATCAGACTGAAGGACGCCTGGTGGGCGATCGCCCGGGACCGCCTCGGGACGGCGCGGTCTGTCGCCGATCTGATCTCCCCCCTGGTGCCCGGCAAGCAGCCGAACCTGGACACCTGGTGGTCCATCCAGGTGGCGCTTGCTTCCCTGGACCGCCTGGAGGTGCGGGGTCGCGATTCCGCCGGCATCCACCTGCTCATCGCCGGCCACGGGCTGGACCTCGGCTCACCCGACGTGTCGGGCCTGATCGGTGAACGTGTCCGCGACCCCCTCTTCGGGAACGGGTCGGTCCGGACCCCTGACGGTTGCTTGAGCCTGGTGTACAAGGCTGCCGCGGAGATTGGCGAGCTGGGTGACAACGTGAAGGCGCTGCGCCAGGCCCTGCGCGCCGACCGGCTCCTGGCCCGGGCCCTGGAGTCTCCCGACGCCCGGGTCACCGTGCTGGGCCATACCCGCTGGGCCAGCGTTGGCATCATCTCGGAGCCGAACGCCCATCCCCTGAACTCGGAGGAGATCGGGCGGGCCGGCCTGCCCTACGTGGCCGCCGCGCTCAATGGCGACGTCGACAACCACCTCGAGCTGCGGGCCGCCGAAGGGCTGGCATTCGAACCGGAGATCACAACCGACGCCAAGGTCATTCCGGCCATGGTGTCTCGCCGTCTGGCCGAGGGAGCCGCTTTGGAGGACGCGTTCCGCTCCACCGTGTCGCGCTTCGACGGGTCGGTAGCCATAGCGGCATCCTCGGGGGCGCATCCCGATCAACTCGAGCTGGCGCTGTGCGGGTCGGGCCAGTCCCTCTACATCGGCCTCGCCGAGGACGCCTACGTGGTGGCGAGCGAACCGTACGGACTGGTGGAGGAAACCGACCGCTACGTGCGCATGGACGGCGAGGCCACCCAAGGCCAGATCGTGACCTTGAACCGCAGCGAAGCGGGCTCCCTGTCAGGCATGGCCCGCTCTCGCTACAGCGGAGACCCCCTTCCGTTAGAGCAGATCGACGTGGTCACCGCCGCCATTACCACGAGGGACGTGGACCGGCGCGGGTTCGACCATTTCCTTCTCAAAGAGCTCACCGAGGCGCCGGCGTCGTTCCGCAAGACCCTTCGGGGCCGCATCATCGCCGACGCGGACGGGCGCCACACGGTGCGCCTGGGGGACGACAGCCTCCCGAGTGACCTGGCCGAGGCCCTGACCGCAGGGCGGGTCAACCGGGTCATCGTGATAGGGCAGGGCACCGCCGCGGTGGCAGGCCAGGCGGTCGCCGCGGCCATTGCTTGGTGCCTCCCGGGGTTCTCGGTGAACGCGACCCTCGCCACCGAGCTGTCCGGATTCGGCCTGACCGACGATATGAGCGACACGCTCGTCGTGGCCATAAGCCAGTCCGGCACGACCACCGATACGAACCGTACTGTCGATCTGGCTCGCACCAGGGGCGCCTACATCCTCGCCGTCGTCAACCGGCGCAACAGCGACTTGGCCGCCAAGGCCCACGGCGTCCTTCACACGTCGGACGGCCGTGATGTGGAGATGAGCGTCGCTTCCACGAAGGCCTTCTACTCCCAGGTCGCGGCGGGTTGGCTTCTGGCCGGGGCCTTGGCGCAGCTGGGCGGACCGGGCTCGAGCGGGGCCGATCCGGTTGAGCTCGATCGCATCCTGGCCGCGCTTCGCGACATGCCCCAGGCAATGGAGCAGGTACTCACCGGCCGCGAGCACATCGGGCGCATCGCCGCAGCCGTGGCACCGCCGCGGCGCTACTGGGCCGTGGTCGGTGGGGGACCGGACAAGATCGCGGCCTCCGAGGTCCGGATCAAGCTGTCGGAGCTGTGCTACCGGTCCATCTCTTCGGATGCGACCGAGGACAAGAAGCACATCGACCTGTCGTGCGAGCCGCTCATCCTCCTTTGCGGTTCGGGTTTGCGCGGGGCCACCGCCGACGACGTGGCTAAGGAAGTGGCGATTTACAAGGCCCACAAGGCGGTGCCGGTTGTGATCGCCGCGGAGTCCGAGGCCGACCGCTTCCGGGGCACCGCCCGCGATGTCATCACGGTCCCCGACACCGACCCGGCCCTCGGCTTTGTCCTGTCGGCCATGGTCGGGCACTTGTTCGGATATGAGGCGGCCCTGTCGATAGACGCCCAGGCCCGGCCCCTGAGGGCCGCCCGGGCCGCCATCGAGAAGGCGGTCAGCGGCGGCAACCACGACGTGCTGGACAGGCTGCGCTTCGACCTCGAAGGGGCGGCGGCGCCTTTCCTCAGCGGCCTCCGTGACGGGAGTTATAACGGCAATCTCGAAGCCGCCACCGCCGTCCATCTGGTGTCACTACTCCGATACGCGACCGGGGCCCTGCCTCTGGAGGGTTACGAGTCCGAGACCGGCAAGATCGGCACCCCGGAGTCTCTTCTGTCGGATCTGCTCGGTGCGCTGAATGCGGGCATCGACGAGCTCACCCGTCCTGTCGACGCCATCAAGCATCAGGCCAAGACCGTGACCGTCGGGATCTCGCGCAGCGAGGACGAGTTGTTCGGTGTGCCACTCGTCAAGGCCACCCTGGCCGCCGGCGCCGCCCCCGACACTCTCGGGTACCGAGCGCTTCGAACTCTCGGCGCCCTGGACGACGCGGTGGCGGAGGTGCTGGGGTACACCCGCTACCGGATCGACATGCTCGGCGAAGGCGGCCCGACGGCAGCTGTCGTGGACCAGGGCGGTATCGGCGCGGGACATCCCGTCCCGAACCGAGCGTGACCCCCGCCTGCGGGGAACAAAACACCGGGCCTCGGAGGAGCGCGAGGTCGACCGTGGCGCGCGGCGTCAGCGACGGGCGGACCGTCGTGCTCGTCCCCGAAGCCAAAGGTCACCAGGTGACGGGGATGACGTTGCTGCACCTGCGCTTCGAGGAATTCCTGCCCGCGGACCGGGCCAAGGCGGTGCTGCGCGGCTACAGGACCCGCTACTCCGCCCTGGCCGATGCCGTCACCGAGACCGAGCCGCACTTTGACGACGCCCGGCTCGGCCACGAGCCGATCGTCGAGCTTCTCACCGAACCCGTGTACGAGCTGGCCAAGCGGTGGCGGGGCGATCCCCGTTGAGCGGGGCCCTGCTCGGCATCGGACTCGACTCCGTCGACATCGCACGCTTCGCCCGGATCATGGGTCGCCGCCCCACCGTGCTGACCCGACTCTTCACCGCGGGCGAGCGGTCCTATGCCGGCGGCCTGGCCAACCCGGCACCCAGCCTGGCGGCCCGCTTTGCTGCGAAGGAAGCAACCATGAAGGCCCTCGGCGTCGGCCTCGGGTCGTTCAGCTGGGACGACGTCGAGGTGAAACGGCGCCCGGGCGGGGCGCCGGCCCTGCACGTCAGCGGCCGAGCCGCCGAGCTGGCATCGGCCCTGGGTGTCGGGCGCTGGCACGTCTCGATCACCCACACCGAGACGACCGCTTCTGCGATCGTGGTCGCCGTTTCGTGATTCCGATAGTCACGCCCGCCGAAATGGCAGGGGTGGACCGGGCGGCTCGGGAGCCCGTGGAAGCGCTGATCGAGCGGGCCGGTTTCGGCGTAGCCCGGGCCGCGGCGGGTCTGCTGGGAGGTTCCTACGGCAAACGGGTCGTGGTCGTCGCCGGCCGGGGTAACAACGGCGCGGACGGTCGGGCCGCCGCCACCGTCCTGGCCCACCGGGGCGCATCCGTAAAGATTCTCGACGCCGCTTCGGTCGGTACTGGCGCGGCCTTGCCAGAGGCGGACCTGGTGATCGATGCTGCCTACGGCACGGGCCTGAGCCGGCCGTACACACCTCCCGACCCCGGCCCGGCCCGGGTACTTGCAGTGGACATCCCCTCTGGCCTTTCCGGCCTGACCGGGCGGCCCGTCGGCGACCACGGCGAAGGCGGGGCGGTCCGGGCCGATCGCACCGTAACCTTCGCCGCGTTCAAGCCGGGCCTCCTGATCGGCGACGGCCCTGATCTCTCCGGTCAAGTCGACGTGGTCGACATAGGTCTCGGCCACCTGGTCGGCGAGGTGGCCCAGACCTGGCTGGTTACTGACCACGACCTGACCCGACTCCTACCGGAGCGATCCCGCCGGACTCACAAATGGGTCACTGCGGTCGGTGTGGTCGGGGGATCGCCCGGGATGCCGGGGGCACCGATCCTTTGCGCCCATGGAGCCATGAGAGCCGGGGCCGGCTACGCCATAGTCGCAGTTCCGGGATCGCCTCCCGGCGGGGGCTTGCCGCCCAGTGAGTACGTAGGGCGGAGCTTGCCTGCTTCGGACTGGGGCTCTGTTGCGGCCGAATCCGTCAACCGGGCCAAAGCCGTGGTCGTCGGTCCCGGCCTCGGTCCCGTCGCCCTGGGTCCCGGCGGTGAAACCGGAGCGGCCACACCGGTCGCCCATTTCCTCGCGGCCACTGAACTGCCTGTCGTTGTCGACGCGGACGGGCTGACCGCGCTGGGGGACCTTTCCAACCTGGCCAAGCTGGCCGGCGAACGGTCCAGGGACACCGTCATCACGCCGCACGAGGGCGAGTTCGCCCGCTTGGTCGGTCGCCCGCCGGCGGACGATCGCATCACCGATGTGCGGAGCGTCGCAAGCGAGACTGGAGCGGTGGTGCTACTCAAGGGCTCGACGACGATCGTGGCCGAGCCGGGCGGGCGGGTTCTGGTCGTCAACTCCGGTTCTAGCCGCTTGGCCACGGCCGGCACCGGTGATGTCCTGTCGGGGATCATCGCGGCGTTTCTTGCTCGCGGCCTCCCCGGGCTCGAAGCCGCGGCCCTGGCGGCTCACTGTCACGGGCGGGCGGCGGGACTGGGCCATTCGGAAGGCCTCGTCGCGTCAGACCTCCCCGATTTGGTCTCACGGTGGCTGTCCGAGGTCCGCCCGTGATGCAGTCGGTCACCCGGTTTGCTCCCCTGGACGGCCAGCTGAGGCCCGCTTGGGCCGAAGTCGACCTGGGTGCCATCCGCCACAACGCCGCGGTGCTAGCCGCCGAAGTGCGCCCGGCTCGCCTGTGCGCGGTGGTGAAGGCCGCCGGCTACGGGCACGGGGCGCCCGAGGTGGCGCGCGCCGCTCTGGAGGGAGGGGCCGAATGGCTGGCGGTGGCGCTGGTGGAGGAAGGCAGAGAACTCCGCGCCGCCGGGATCGACGCCCCCGTCCTCGTCCTGTCCGAGCCCGCTCCGTCAGCTATGCAGGAGGTGGTTGAGTACTCGCTTACGCCGACGCTGTACACGGCCGTCGGCCTCGACGCGCTTCAGTCGGCAGTGGGGGCTACCGCGGCGGCCGCCCCTTTTCTGTCCATATCAAGGTCGACACCGGAATGCACCGGGTCGGGGCGCCCGCGAGCGACGCCGTTTCGCTCGCCCTGCAGGTCTCGGCCAGCCCACAACTCGGCCTGGGGGGCTTCTGGACCCACTTCGCCGTGTCAGACGAGATCGACGACCCGTACACGGCCGAACAGGTCCGGCGATTCCAGCGGGCTCTGGACGCGCTGGCCGACGCCGGGGTGGCGCCGGACCTGCGGCACGCGGCCAACTCCGGCGGCGCCCTTTGGCATCCCGGCAGCCGCTTCGACATGGTGCGCTGCGGCATCGCCCTTTACGGCCTCGCCCCGGGCGCGGACGGGATAGAACGGCATCCCGTGCCGCTTCTGCGGCCGGCCATGTCCTTGAAGGCCCGGGTGTCGTTCGTGAAGTCGGTGCCGGCGGGCGAACGCCTCTCCTACGGTCTTCGCTACCGGCTGAGGCAGGACAGCGTGATCGCGACCGTCCCCCTCGGGTACGCCGACGGCGTCACGCGGTCGTCTGTCCGAGACCCGAGGCATGGTGCTGGTGGCAGGGCAGCGCCGCCCCATCGCCGGGACCGTGACCATGGATCAGATACTCGTGGACTGCGGGCCGGGCTCCTCGGTGGCCGCCGGTGACGAGGTCGTGCTCCTGGGCCGCCAGGGGGACGAAGAGATCACGGCGTGGGAGTGGGCCGGCCGGACCGGCAGCATCGCCTACGAGGTGGTTTGCGGGATAAGCGGTCGAGTGCCCCGCTCATACACGGGAGTCTGAGCGGTGGCTTCCCGGTGGGCCAAAGGGGCCGGCCTCGCGGGTGCGGCCCTGGTGAGCGGGGCCGCGGCCGCCGCGGTCGCGAGCGTGGCGGCCGCCCGCCGGCTACAGCGGGTACCCGAGACCGTCCCGCCCGAGGAGTTGGAAATTCCCGGAGACGCCGTCGAACACGTAATCCGGATGTCAGACGGGGGCCGAATAAGACTGTGGGTGCGGGGGGAGACGGTGGGCGGGCGGCCGCCCATCGTCCTCCTGCACGGGATCACACTGGGGGCGGCCATCTGGCCCTACCAGCTTCGGGCTCTGGCCGACTCGGGCCATCGGGTCGTGGCCATCGACCTGAGGGGACACGGGGGCTCCACCGACGCGAGCGAGTCCGGGGCGGGGGTTGATCCGGAGGTCGCCGGCAAGGCCCCGAAGCCGTCGCCCCTGACGCTCGATCGCCTGGCCGCCGACGTGGAAGAGGTGATGGTCGCGCTCGACCTCCAGAACGCGGTCCTGGTGGGACACTCGATGGGGGGAATGGTGGCCCTGTTGATGGCGGCGCGCCATCCCGGGCTGGCGGCTGGTAAGGGCCGCGTTTCGGCTCTGGCCCTGGTGTCCTCGGCCGCCCATCCGGCCGGTCGCCGCGGGTTGATGGCGTTGCTGTCCGCGGCCCGACCGGTCGTCTCCAGCGGCGCCGGCCTGGTCGCCCGGCTCCCCGGGCCGACGCTGCCGGCGGTGGACGCCGTCTACGCCCTGGCCCGGGTCACCTTCGGGGAGCAGCCCTCGCCCCGGCAGGTGTTTTTCACCGGCGCTATGACCGGGTCCGCCCCGGTCCGGGTGTCGGCGGAGCTGCTGGCCGACATCGTCGCTTTCGACGCCAGGGACGTGCTCGGCTCGATCCGGCTGCCTACGACGGTGATTGTGGGAGACCTCGACGTGATCACGCCCCCGGATCAGTCGGAGGCCCTCGCCGCCGGAATATCGGGAGCGGAGCTGATCATCCTGCGACGGTGCGGCCACATGGTGATGCTCGAACGGCCGGCGGACCTGGACGACGCGATACTGGCGCTGGCCAAGCGGGCCGGGGTTGACGGCGGCCGGGGCTAGCGGATGTGTATCAGCACGCTCCCGATGGCCTTGTCGTGCAAGGTCTGGTTCCGCGAGTCCCATAAGGGCCAGAGAATGTCGATCACCCCTCCGATGATCGTTATGGCCAGGATGAGATACACCGCCGCCCTGCCGATGGACCGGCCGAACCCGATGACGCCTCCGGTGTTGGCATCGACCACCCGCGTGCCTAGAGCCATCATGCCGACCGTTTGGGCTCGAGGTACCCCGAGCAGGATGGCGGCGTAGATGAACATCAACCCCTCTTCGCCGAATGAGATGCCTCTACCCCGGACCCCCGATAGGGCGACGAGGAGGATCGCCGCCACTACCCCGACGATGAGCGCGTCGATGATGGTCGCTCCCACTCGGGTCCACCAGCCGGCCAGGTAGCCGCCCGTCACTTCGGGCTGCGCCTGCCAGTTGCCGCCGGGCTGGGAGTAAGGCGCATAGCCGCCCCCCGGAGGCGGCGGGGGGTAGGCGTTCCCGCCCGGATACGGCGGGTAACCCCCGCCCGGAGGGGGAGGCGGGTACGAATCGCCACCCGGAGGCGGCGGGGGATACCCGCCACCTTGCTGCGGATAGGGCGGGTAGCCGTTACTGGGGGGAGCCGCTGGACGCGGTGGCGGGTAAGAGCCCCCGGCCGGTGGCTGGGGCGGGTAGCTTCCACCCTGGGGAGGATCCGGACTGCCCCCGGATGGATCGTGCCAGGGATCCGGAGGTGGTGTGGTGCTCACGTCTCCTCGATTCTGTCCGCCCGAGATCCGAACGGCTGTTCGCGTTCAACGGTATCAACTGCCCTGTTTCAAGCGGCGTGAAGGGCCCAGGGCGGTCGGTAGATTGGCAATCGTGCCTGGGCTAGCCGACGTCGAGCGCGTGGCGCTGGCGTGCACCCTCTGCGCTCTCTCGCAGGGCCGCACCACGGTCGTTTTCGGCGAAGGTGACCCTTATGCGGGGCTGATGGTCGTCGGCGAGGGCCCGGGCCGGGAAGAGGACTTGCAGGGCCGGCCCTTCGTGGGCCGGTCCGGGCAGCTACTCGACAAGCTCCTGCAAGAAGAAGCAGGGTTGGCCCGTCGCCAGGTCTACATCGCCAACGTCGTGAAGTGCCGCCCGCCGGGCAACCGGGATCCCCTTCCTGACGAGATTGCCTCGTGCCGCCCTTATCTCGACCAGCAAATCGAGCTGATCAGGCCGCGTGTGGTGCTCACCCTCGGCAACTTCGCCACCCGGGCCCTGCTCGGCACGAACGAGGGGATCAGCCGGCTGCGGGGCCGCACCTATCCCTTCGAACCAGGAGCCGTCCTGGTGCCCACCTTCCACCCGGCGGCCGCCTTGCGGGGAGGAGGGGAGGTCGTGGCCAGGATGCGGGCCGACATAGTCAGGGCCCGGCAGGCGCTCGACGACGCCAGAGCCGTCGAAACGACACCCGAACTCCGGCCCGAGCCCACATGAGACCGCCCGTCGAAGTCGTCTGCTCGAGCCCGGCCCAGACACAGTCCGTAGCCGCGGCCGTGGCGCCGCTGCTGGAGCCAGGCGACGTCGTACTCCTCGACGGCGATCTGGGCGCCGGCAAGACCACTTTCACCCAGGGCCTGGCTCGGGCCATGGGCGTCACCGAGGCGGTGACGAGCCCAACCTTCACCCTCGTCCGCAGCTACCGCGCCGGAGGCGGATTGGAACTTCTTCACGTGGACGTTTACCGCCTCGATCTCCTCTCCGAGGTCGTCGATCTCGGCTTGCCCGAGTATCTCGACGACGGCGCCGTCGCCGTGATCGAATGGGGCGCACGGGCCGCCGCCGCCCTGGCTCCCGACCACCTGCAGATTCGCATCGACATGACCGATAGCGACGCCGACCGGCGGCTGACCTTCGAAGCTACCGGTCCCGGCTGGGGGTCGAGACTCGACGCCGTGGCGGTCGCGGTCGGCGCCGTCACCGGACAGGCCGCAACCGCATGAGCTTCACCCTCGCCATCGACACCGCCACTCCGCAGGTCAGTGTGGCTCTGGGAGGTCCAGACGGCGTGGTCGGTGAGGTCAACCTGCGGCCCGGCCGCCGGCACGGGGAGGTGCTGGCTCCAGCTATCGAGTCCTTGCTGCGCTTGTCCGGTGCCCGGCTCGATCAAGTCGAACGGATCGGAGTGGACACCGGCCCGGGGCTCTTCACCGGGCTTAGGGTCGGCGTGGCCACCGCCAAAGCCCTGGCGTCGGCGCTCGACGTGCCGGTGGTGCCCTGCACGTCCCTAGACCTGCTGGCCCACCCGCACCGGGGCTCGGGTGCTCTCGTCGCGGCGGTAGTGGATGCCCGGCGCGGCCAGGTGTTCTGGGCGTTGTACCAGCCCGCCCTCGGGGGCAGTGCCGTGGTTCAGGTCACGGACCCTGCCGTGGCGGACCCGGATGACGTCGCCGCCTCGCTGCCCTACGCCGCCGACCACGTCGTCGTCGCCGGCGACGGCGCCCGCCGCTACGCCGCCCAGATGACCCAGGTACCCGGGCTGAGCCTTGCCGGGCCGGAGTTCGACCACCCCCGGGCGTCGGTGCTCCTGGCCTTGTTGGGCACCCGCCCGGCCTTGCCGGCTGAGAAGGTCACGCCGACCTACCTGCGCGGCGCCGACGTCCGGATCGGATGGGTGCGGCGCGATGGGTGAGGTGACCAGGCCGCAGGCTCGGTCCGGCGAGCAGGGTCTGGAGGTTCACCTGGTGCCTCTGCGCCGGCGCCACCTCCGGTCGGTGTTGAAGATCGAGAGCCAGGTGTACCCGACGCCCTGGTCTTTCGCGCTGTTCATGAGCGAGCTCAACCTGCGGAACACCCGCCACTATGTGGCGGCCCGGGTGGGCGGGCTGGTAGCGGGCTACGCCGGCGTCATGTTCAGCGGCGACGAGGCCCACGTGACGAACATCGCCGTCGACCCGGCCTGGCAGCGGCACCAGATCGGGACCCGCCTCCTCACCAACCTGGCCCAGGGCGCCGTGGCCCACGGCGCCCGCAACCTGACGCTGGAAGTCCGCCTCTCGAACGGGCCGGCCCAGGCCATGTACCGGAGGTTCGGTTTCGAGGTGGAAGGGGTACGCAAGAACTACTACGCCGAGAGCCACGAGGACGCCCTCATCATGTGGGCCCGCGGGGTGGATACAGCGGAGTACGCCGACCGTCTGGCTGCCATCGGCGCCGGCGTTCGCGGGGTAACGGTCGATGAGACGAGCGTGGCCGCCCGCAGGTCCCGATAGTGACGGTAATCCTGGCCATCGAGACGTCCTGCGACGAGACCGCTGCCGCGGTGGTGGAGGACGGCCGCCTGGTCCGAAGCTCGGTGGTGAGCAGCCAGGTCGACACCCACGCTCCCTACGGGGGAGTGGTACCCGAAGTGGCCGGCCGGGCTCACGTGGACCTGCTCACGCCCGTCGTGACCGAAGCCATGCGCCAAGCGAGCGTCACAGGGGGCGACCTGGACGCCGTGGCCGCCACCCTTGGCCCCGGGTTGATCGGATCGCTGCTCGTTGGTGTCAGCGCCGCCAAGGCCTACTCGCTGGCCTGGGGCGTGCCCTTCGTCGGCGTGAACCACCTCGAGGGGCACCTGCACGCCGCCTTCCTCGAGGAACCCGACATGGCCCTTCCCGCCGTGGTCCTGCTCGTGTCGGGCGGGCACACCATGTTGATCGAGATGGAGGCCGGCGGCCGGTACCGACTGCTGGGCCAGACGATCGACGACGCCGCCGGCGAGGCCTTCGACAAGGTGGCCCGCTTCCTGGGCCTGGGCTACCCGGGCGGTCCGGCCATCGACCGGCTGTCCACGGAGGGCGACCCACAAGCCGTCGCCTTCCCCCGGGGCCTACGAGGCGAGGGGCTCGACTTCTCCTTCAGCGGGCTCAAGACCAGCGTGATCAACTACGTCCGCAATCACCCGGATGTGTCCACGGCCGACGTGGCCGCTTCGTTCCAGGAGGCGGTCGTGGACATCTTGGTCGAAAAGACCGGGCTGGCCGCCGCTCACGTCCAGGCCCGGTCCGTGTGCATCGGTGGAGGCGTGGCCGCCAACTCGACCTTGCGCGAGCGAATCGTCAACGCCGCCGGCAAGGACGGACTGCAGGCCTTCATCCCCAGCCGGGCCATGTGCACCGACAATGCCGCCATGGTGGGGGCGACCGCCTGGTACCGGTTGCGGCTGGACGGGCCGACCCCTCTGGACGCCTCCGCCGACCCCAATCTGCGTCTTCCGCTCGACGCCTGAGAACTTCGTTTGAAAGTAGCGCGTGGGGGCCGCTATCGTTAGCACTCGCAAGGTGAGAGTGCTAACAGCCAACGGAGGCGCACTGATATGAGTCTGCAGCCGCTCGACGATCGGATCGTCGTACGACCCAGCGAGGCCGAGGAGAAGACCGCTTCGGGTCTGGTCATCCCCGACACCGCCAAAGAGAAGCCCCAGCAGGGCGAGGTCATCTCGGTAGGACCCGGCCGTAGGGCCGAGAACACCGGCGAGTTGATCCCCCTCGACATCGCCGTCGGCGACAAGGTCGTCTACTCGAAGTACGGCGGGACCGAGATCACCATCGACGGTGAGGACCTTCTCATCCTCACCAGCCGCGACGTGCTCGCGAAGGTCAAGTAAGTGGCCAAGCAGCTCAAGTTTGACGAGAACGCCCGCCGGGGCCTCGAGGCCGGGGTCAACAAGCTGGCCGACACGGTCAAGGTCACCCTGGGGCCCAAGGGTCGCAACGTGGTCATCGACAAGAAGTTCGGCGCGCCGACGATCACCAACGACGGCGTCACGATCGCCCGGGAGGTTGAGCTGGAGGACCCGTTCGAGAACATGGGCGCCCAGCTGGTGAAGGAAGTCGCCACCAAGACCAACGACGTCGCTGGTGACGGGACGACCACTGCCACGGTCCTGGCCCAGGCTCTCATCCGCGAGGGCCTGCGCAACGTTGCGGCCGGAGCGAACCCGATGTCTCTCAAGAAGGGCATCGAGAAGGCCGTAGCCGTGGCGGTCGAGGCCATCAAGAGCCAGGCGAAGGAGATCGACGACAAGACCGAGATCGCCCAGGTGGCTTCCATCTCGGCCGCCGACACCTCCATCGGCGAGGTCCTCGCCGACGCCATCGACAAGGTCGGCAAGGACGGCGTGGTCACCGTGGAGGAGTCCAACACCTTCGGGTTGGAGCTCGAGTTCACCGAGGGCATGCAGTTCGACAAGGGTTACCTGTCGCCCTACTTCGTCACTGATCCCGAGCGCCAGGAGTCGGTCCTCGAGGACCCCTACATCCTGATCGCCAACTCCAAGATCAGCGCCGTTCACGATCTGGTCCCCGTGCTCGAGCGGGTCATGCAGTCGACCAAGCCTTTGCTGATCATCGCCGAGGACGTCGAAGGGGAGGCTCTGGCCACCCTGGTCGTCAACAAGATCCGTGGCACCTTCACCTCCGTCGCGGTGAAGGCCCCCGGTTTCGGCGACCGGCGTAAGTCGATGCTGGCCGACATGGCCACCCTCACCGGCGGCCAGGTCATCTCCGAGGAGGTCGGCCTCAAGCTCGAGAACACCACCCTGGACCTGCTCGGCCGGGCTCGGAAGGTGATCGTCGACAAGGACAACACGACCATTGTCGAGGGCGCCGGCGACGAGGCCGACGTCAAGGGTCGCATCGCTCAGATCAAGCGCGAGATCGAAGATACCGACTCCGACTGGGATCGCGAGAAGCTGCAGGAGCGGCTGGCCAAGCTCTCCGGCGGTGTGGCCGTGGTCAAGGTCGGCGCCGCCACCGAGGTGGAGCTCAAGGAGAAGAAGCATCGCATCGAGGACGCCCTCTCGGCCACCCGGGCCGCCATCGAGGAGGGCATCGTGGCCGGCGGTGGCACCGCCCTACTGCGCAGCCGCCCCGCCGTCGACGACCTGGTGTCAAAGCTGTCCGGCGACGAAGCCACCGGTGCCCGCATCGTCATGCGGGCCCTGGAGGAGCCGATCAAGTGGATTGCCATCAACGCCGGCCTCGAAGGCGGCGTGGCGGTCGAGGCGGCCGAGCGCGAGAGCGGCAACGTCGGCCTCAACGCCCTCACGGGTGAGTACGTCGACCTGGTGAAGGCCGGCGTCATCGACCCGGCCAAGGTGACCCGCTCGGCGCTCCAGAACGCGGCCTCTATCGCTGGTCTGCTCCTCACGACCGAGGCGATCGTGGCCGACAAGCCCGAGAAGGCTTCGCCGATGCCCGCCGGCGCCGGTGCCGGAGGCATGGGCGGCATGGGTGGCATGGGAGGGATGGGCTTCTAAGCCCCTTCCGGCCAACAAGCGCCCTCAGTACCAACCGAAAGGCTCCGTCCAGGGGACGGAGCCTTTCGCCGTACCGGGGCGGCCGGCTGCGTGTGGAATTCTTGATCGCGAGCGCATTTATTGACGCGAGGCGTCGATTTCTTTACACGGAAACGAGAGACGCACACGCTGCACGCTGATGCGCCCACCGCGCTTCGTCGCCGGAGCCTTCCTCCTACCTCGTAAATTGGGAGGCATGGACCGCCCGCCGCCCGACCCGGCCAAGCTGCTCGACGTCTGGATGGAATGGGAGCGGGGCGAGACTCCGCCGGGTCGGGTGATGTCCAACCTCAAGACCGGTGGTTTGCGCGAGGTTCTCGAAGGGCTGGTTACCGTCGCCGCCCCGCATCAGCCGGTCGCATCCGCGATCGACGCCGGCCATCCTTCGGCGGAGTCCTGGAAGCCGGTTGTCTGACCCGGTCGAGGCCGCGCCGACACGCGGTGGCCCGCAGGTCATCCCCAGACCGAGCGCCTGGCGCCCCGGTCCCGGGGCGGCGTGGAGCCGTCAGGGTTATGAGCTTCCGCCCCGAATCCTGGTGGCCGATGTGCGCGTCGCCCTCTTCGCCCGAGGTGACCCGGATGACCGCCCCCCGGCAGAGGTACCGCGGGTGGCCCTGCCGGGGGCATCACGACGGCCGGCCGCGGTGCTGTGCGCCCTCTTCGACGAGGAGGGCCAGGCGCACGTCGTCCTGACCAGGCGGTCTTCCCGCTTGCGCTCGCACACCCACCAGGTCTCCTTTCCCGGAGGGAGGCTCGACCGGGGCGAGGACCCGCTCGCGGCGGCTCTGCGGGAGGCCAAGGAGGAAGTGGGAATGGATCCTTCCGGGGTCGAGGTCGTCGGGCGCTTGGCGAAGCTGCGCACCGCCCTCAACCCCGCTCCGATCACCCCGTTCGTTGCCGTCCTGCCGGCCCGACCGGACTTGCGGCCGAACCCGGCTGAGGTCGAGCGGGCTTATACCGTGCCTCTGATGGAGCTGAGCGGGCCGGACGTGTACCGGCAGGAGATCTGGACCTTCCCAGACGGGGAGGACCGGCCGATGGAGTTCTACGAGCTGATAGGCGACACGGTCTGGGGCGCCACGGCGCGCATGCTCACAGAGCTACTGGACCTGGTGCTGACCTAGGGCCAGGGACCGCAGGGCGGCGACCTGGCCCGAGTCGCCGATCACTATCAGCACCTCGCCGGCGACGATCTCAGCGGTCGGCGGCGGGTTGGTACGGAACGTGCCCCCTGGCTCTCGCATGGCCAGCACCAGAGTGCCGGTCAGATCGTGCACACGGGCACTTCGAAGGGTTTCGCCGGCCAGCGGGGAGGCCTCACTGACCCGGACCTGCTCCAGGCGGAACTCCAGACTTCCATCGTGCATGACGACATCGAGGAACTCGGCCACGTGCGGTTGCACGGCCAGAGCCGCCATACGCGGCTCCTCCGAGGTCCTGCGGGTTCACCACCCGGTCGGCGCCGGCCTGGTGAAGCTTGGACACCGCCTGCTCGCTGGCCGCCCGGGAAACGATGAACAGATCCGGCCGCATCGACCGCCCCGTGAGAGTGACGTAAAGGTTGTCAGCGTCCGCGTTGAGGGCCGTGATTAGGACCCGGGCCCGATCGATACCTGCGGCCCGCAGGACTTCCTCGTCGGTCGCGTCACCGTGGACCGAGGGGCCGATCACCGTAGCGATGCGGTCGGCGGCCGAGTCGACCACGACCACGTCGGCCTGGGCGGCCTCGAGGTTGTGGGCGATGGCCCTGCCGACCCGCCCCCAGCCGCACACGATCACGTGCTCGTGCATACCTCTGATCTGTTGCTCCATCCTGCGCCTCCGAAATGTGCCCCCTAAGTAGCCCTCGATAAAGGACTCGATCAGGACGCTCAAGGTGTATGCAGCGGTACCTACTCCCAGAAGAATGAGAATGATGGTGAAAACCTGCTCACCATGTGTGAAGCGGTGGAGCTCGCCATATCCGACGGTCGTGACGGTGGTGACGGTCTCGAAGGCGGC
The DNA here is from genome assembly GCA_963851245.1 of uncultured Acidimicrobiaceae bacterium. GTDB lineage: Bacteria > Actinomycetota > Acidimicrobiia > Acidimicrobiales > Palsa-688 > CAWKOH01. Next base: position 300,333 of record CAWKOH010000007.1, read on the forward strand.
GTCATAGAAACCGAAGCCGAACGCCATGTAACCGGCCGTGCCCCCGACCAGCACGATGAGCATGGCGATCAGGCTCACCGTGAGCCTTCTGGCGGTTGTGAGGCGGAACCTCGGGTGGCCTGCGTTCGGCGCCGGTATCCGCACGGCGAGATCCTAGGGTCCATGCCCGAAAGGAGTACCGATACCGCGCCCACCCGGACACCCGGTACCGTATGTAGGGATGATTTGCCCTCGCTGTGGCACGGTACCGGCTGGTCAGGTAGCCAGCTGCGCCCGTTGTGGCGGTTTCCTCGCGCCGCCTGCCACCCAACCGGGCCCCGAGCCGCCGGTCCCGCGAGCGCCGACCCGGAGAGGTGAGCTGGCCCAGCAGGAATCGGGGATCGTTCCCACCGTGCTGGCCCGGCCCCGACCCGCGCCTCTCAAGCCCGCGGCGCCCACCGGCCTCCCGAATACTGGATCCGAGTCGCCGGCGCCGGTGATCGGCTCGCCTGTCGCGACTCCCCCGACTCCGCCCGCCGTCCCGGTCGGAACAGCCGGGGCAACATCCGGCGCGACAACTGGCCCGGTGACCGGCACTGGCGCAGCCCCTGCGCCCGGGCTTACCAGCCCGCCCGATCCGAACTGGCCCCCGCCGCCGGCCACGTGGGAGCCGGCCCCCGCCGGGGCTTGGGCTCCTCCCACGGCCAGCCCGCTGGCGGGGCCGCAGGCCACGGTCCCGCAGCCCCCGGCTCTTCAGCCTCCCGTATCGCAGCCCCCCGCGTCGCCGGCCCCCGTATCGCCGGCCCCGGTTGCGCGGCCCGCCGCCTCGCCGACCTCCCCGGCGGCCTCGTCCCCATCGGCCGGCCCCAGCCCCGCCCCCGGGACATCCCCGGCGGCCGCCGCCCCTCCGCCCCCGACCTGGGCTCCCCCGGCCGGGACAGGCGGACAACCCGGATGGGCTCCGCCCCCGCCGGTGGCGAGTATCCCGCCCCCCAGCCGACGGGATGGATTCGCCCCACTTGGCGCAGCCGCCAGGCCGACTATCCCGGCTCCCCGTACGCCCCGTATTCGACTACCGGCCCTCCGACCTACTTTTGGCTCTCGCTGGCCTGCACGTTGCTGTTCTTCCCGATGGGCCTGGTGGCGGTGGCGTACTCGATCCTCGTGACCCGGAGGTCTCAATCCGGAGATGTGTCAGGGGCGGCGAAAGCCAGCCATCTGGCCCGCACCTGGTGCCTGGCCACCCTGGTGGCCTTCACCGTGATCGCAGTGGTCGTCGGCCTCACTGGCGTACACACCTGAGCCGTCGCGTCCGGCCCGTAGCGCCGTCCCGCCTGACCTGAAGCAGGGCTCGCAGCTGCCTGCGCGGTTCATCGTTACCGTCCCCCCGGACACTACGCTGTATCGATACCGACGACGACGATGCGAGCGAGGGAGATCAGGTGGCTGAGGTAGAGATCGGGAGAGGAAAGTCGGGACGGCGGGCTTATGGATTCGACGACATCGCCATTGTTCCGAGCCGGCGGACGCGAGACCCTGAGGACGTCGACATCTCCTGGGAGATTGATGCCTTCCGCTTCGATCTTCCGCTCATGGCATCGGCGATGGACGGAGTCGTCAGCCCGTCGACAGCCATAGAGATCGGGCGGCTTGGGGGAGTCGGAGTGCTCAACCTCGAAGGCGTCTGGACCCGTTACGACGATCCCGAGCCTTTGCTCGACGAGATCGCGCACCTGGACGTCGACAAGGCGACCGCCCGCATGCAACAGATCTACATGGAACCGATCAAGCCGGAACTGGTCACCCAGCGCATACGCGAGATCAAGGACGTCGGCGTGGTGTCCTGCGCCTCGCTCACCCCTCAGCGCACGGAGCAGTTCGCGCAGGCCCTGGTCGACGCCGAGCTGGACCTGTTCGTGATCCAGGGGACGGTCGTGTCGGCCGAGCACGTGTCCAAGACGAGCGAGCCGCTGAACCTGAAGCGCTTCATCCGCGAGTTTGACATCCCGGTGATCGTGGGCGGCTGCGCCTCCTACCAGGCGGCTTTGCACCTCATGCGGACCGGTGCCGTGGGCGTACTCGTGGGGGTCGGCCCCGGCCACGCCTGCACCACCCGTGGCGTCCTCGGAATCGGCGTCCCGCAAGCGACGGCGATCGCGGACGCCAGGGCAGCTCGGGCCCAACACCTCGACGAGACAGGTGTCTACGTGCAGGTCATCGCCGACGGCGGTATGGGCACCGGCGGCGACATCGCCAAGGCGGTCGTGTGTGGAGCCGACGCCGTAATGATCGGCTCGCCGCTCGCCGCCGCGGTCGAAGCGCCCGGCAGGGGCCATCACTGGGGCATGGCGACCTTCCACCCGACCCTGCCCAGGGGTGCCCGGGTGAAGACGGCCACCCGCGGCACTCTGCGCGAGATCCTGGTCGGCCCGGCCCACGAAAACGATGGTCGGCTCAACCTTTTCGGCGCCTTGCGGACCTCGATGGCAACTTGCGGATACGAGTCGGTCAAGGAGTTCCAGAAGGCAGAAGTGATGGTGGCCCCCGCCCTGCAGACCGAGGGCAAGAACCTTCAGAGGTCACAGGGCATCGGGATGGGCCATTAGGCCCTGCGCCACTCAGCCCCACGCCGATCGGCCCACGCGTTGACCTCCCCCGACAGCACATCCAATCCGATCCTGGTCGTCGACTTCGGCGCCCAGTATGCCCAGCTGATCGCCCGGCGGGTGCGAGAGGCCCACGTCTACAGCGAGATCGTGCCTCACTCCATCACCGCGGCTGAATTGGCGGCGCGCACACCGGCGGGGATCATCCTCTCCGGTGGGCCCAAGTCGGTCAACGTCCCCGGCGCGCCCGTGCTCGATCCCGCGGTGTACGAGATCGGGGTTCCGTTGCTGGGTATCTGCTACGGGGCCCAGCTGATCGCCCGTCAGTTCGGCGGGGTCGTGGACGGCGGCGGGCGGGGTGAATACGGCCGCACCAGTCTGTCGTTGACCTCGGCCGGTCCAGCTCCGTCGGTGCTCTTCGCGGCCGTGCCGCCGTCGTTCGACGTGTGGATGAGCCATTTCGACGCCATCTCCGAGGCTCCTCGCGGCTTTCGGGCCACGGCGTCGACTGCAGACGCGCCGGTCGCCGCCCTGGAGGATCCGGCCCGGGCTATCTATGGCGTCCAGTTCCATCCCGAGGTGGCCCACACCCACGGCGGTCAGGACATCCTCAAGGCCTTTCTGTACGACGTGTGCGGTTGCCGGCCGGCGTGGACGATGACCTCGGTTATCGAAGCGTCTGTGACTGCCATCCGCAAGCAGGTCGGGTCGGAGCGGGTCATCTGCGGCCTCTCCGGCGGCGTGGACTCAGCCGTGGCGGCCGCCCTCGTCCACAAAGCCGTCGGGTCTCAGCTCACCTGCGTCTTCGTCGACACAGGACTGCTCCGGGCCGGGGAGGCCGACCAAGTCGAGGCCACCTTCCGAGAGCAGTTCAACATCGATCTGGTTCACGTCAAAGCCGCCGACCGATTTCTGGGCGCTCTCGACGACATCGTCGACCCCGAGCGAAAGCGAAAGATCATCGGCGAGACGTTCATCCGGGTCTTCGAAGAGGCCGCCTCCGACCTGGGCGACGCCCGCTTTCTGGTGCAGGGCACCCTCTACCCTGACATCATCGAGTCCGGTACGAAGGACGCGGCCAAGATCAAGTCGCATCACAACGTGGGCGGGCTTCCGGACGAGATGCAGTTCGAACTGGTCGAGCCTCTTCGCAACCTCTTCAAGGACGAGGTACGGGCGGTGGGCGAGGAGCTGGGGCTCCCGGAGGAGATCGTCTGGCGTCAGCCCTTCCCCGGTCCGGGCCTGGCCGTGCGCATCGTCGGGACTGTGACGACCGAGCGGGTTGGCATCCTTCAGGCTGCCGACGCCATCGTGACCGAGGAGATCCGCCGGGCCGGCCTCTACCGGGAGTTGTGGCAGAGTTTCGCCGTCCTGCCGGTTGTACGCACCGTGGGTGTGATGGGCGACGAGCGGACCTACGCCCACCCGATCATCATCCGGGCCGTCACTTCGGACGACGCCATGACGGCCGACTGGGCTCGCCTGCCCTACGAGGTGCTAGAGCGACTGTCGAGCCGGATAATCAACGAGGTGCCCGGCGTGAACCGCGTCGCCTTCGACATCACCTCCAAGCCCCCCGGCACCATCGAATGGGAGTGATCAGCACCATCGAATGGGAGTGATCGGCACCATCGAATGGAGTAGCCCGGGGGCTATTTCGGCAGTGAGGCCGGGCTACGCCCGGGTCAGGCTACCTGAGGTCGACCCCCGCCGGGAGATGGCGTCGACCGTAACCGCAAAGAGCAGGACGCCGCCGGTGACGATGAACTCCCATTGAACCGCCAGCCCGAGAAGGTACATGCCGTTGTAGATGCCGCCGATCACGAGGCCCCCGAGCACTCCGTGGGCGGGCTTTCCCCGGCCTCCAAACAGTGAAGTGCCGCCGATGACGGCGGCCGCGACCGCGTACAGGACGTACTGTCCGCCGTTGACATTGTTCGACATCCCGCCCAGCAGGGAGGCGTACAGCAGTCCGCCGATGCCGGCTGTCAAGGCGCACAGAGCGAATGCCCACGTACGGACCATGGTGACGTTGACACCCGCTCGGCGGGCCGCCTCGGGGTTACCCCCGATGGCGTACACGTACCGTCCGTAGCGGGTTCGCTGGAGCAGGAACGTCCACGCCGCCAGCACCCCGAGGACGATGCCAACCACCCACGGGACACCTTCCAGCGTGCCGATGCGGGCCCGGTTCAGGTTGCATATGTACACCACCACCACACCGATAGCGGCGATGAAGACGATCTTGATGAGGGTCAGGCTCAGCGGCGGTGCGACCAGCCCGCTCCGGCGCCGGCGGTCATCGCGAAGGTAGATGAGTAGGCCGAGCGATCCGACAATGACCACCATGGAGATCCATCCCGCGAGGGGTGTGATATGTCCGTTCATGAGGTCGTAGAGGATCCGCAGGTTGGACGATCGGCCGTTGAGGCTGGGGTATCCGGAGAACGGCCCGTAGGCCAAAACGATGAGCAGGACACCGTTCCAGATGAGTAGGCCGGCGAGGGTGACGATGAACGAAGGCAGCCGTAGGCGCGTTATCAGCGATCCCTGTGCGAATCCGATGATCGCACACGCGAGGAGAGCGGCGAAGATGGCCGCCCACCACGGCCAGTCTGTGGTGACTGGCTGCACGAGTTGCACCGCGATGGCGCCGCCGAGCGGACCGACGTAACCGATCGACAGGTCGATCTCACCCAACAAGAGGGCGAATACCTCGGCCATGGCGAGGACCATGAAGACGGCGCTTTGCTGAAAAAGGTTGACTAGATTCCCGGCCGAGAGGAAGACATGGTGGGGGCTGATCGCCTGGAAGACGATGACTATGGCGATCAACGCGAAGAGGACCGGGAGCATGCCGCTCTCGCCGCTCTTGATGCGCAGCCACAGGGCTTTCAGATATTCGGGAAGCGTCTGGGCGACAACTTCGGCGGGAACCAGGGCGGCGGCACGGCCCTCGGACGCCGCGGTCAAGTCCGGTAGGGGCTCGGCCTCTGGCGCTGATGTGCTGGTTAGACCGCGATCGGGTTCAGTCTGCGCCACGTTCGATCCCTCCATCGGCACTCGGTCGTCCCACTCCGGTGACACCCAGGCCCCCGGTGGTCATGTACTCGACGACGCTCTGACGGTCGAACGATGACGTTTTGTCCTCCACCACCATCCTGCCCAGGTGCAGCACCGCTATCCGGTCGGCTACTTCGAAGACGTCGTTGAGGTTGTGGGAGATCATCAAGACGGCCAGGCCGTGTTCGCGGAGGCGACCGATCAGGTCCAGCACCTGCGCGGTTTGGGTGACACCCAGGGCGGCCGTCGGCTCGTCCATGATCACCAGCTTGGAATTCCACATGACTGCCTTGGCGACGGCCACCGACTGCCGCTGGCCTCCCGACAGCGACCCGACCGGCTGGCGGATGGACCTCACCGTGGTCACGCGCAAGCCGGCGAGGGTCTCAGCGGCCGCCCGCTCCATGTCGTTCTCGTCCAGCAGGCGGTGGCGGAGCCGCTCCCGGCCCAGGAACATGTTCTGGACGATGTCCAGGTTGTCGGCCAGGGCCAGGTCCTGGTAGACGGTCTCGATGCCCAAAGCTGACGCGTCGCGGGCGTTGCGGATATGGACCGGTCGCCCGTCCCAGAAGAACCGGCCCCGGTCCGCCACGTAGATGCCCGAGATGCACTTGATCAGCACCGACTTGCCGGCGCCATTGTCGCCGCACAACGCGGTGACTTCTCCGGCCGGCAGATCCAGGTTGACGTCGGTCAGGGCCTGGACGGCTCCGAAGCTCTTGTAAACACCTTGAACTTTGAGGAGGGGCTCGGCCCCGTTCGTCTCGGGCATCTCGTCACCTTCGTGGTTTCGTGACTCTACGTCATAGCCCGTACGCGACGCCGGACCGCCGCCCCATTAGGCAGCGACGGTCCGGCTGGCGTCGGCGCAGGAGAGACTACGGGGTGATGCCGGCGGCGGTGCAGAGACCGGTGCCGACGGCCTGACACAACGCCGTGGCCGAGATGAACTGGTCCTTGATCACGGTGGCGTTCATGTTCGCCTCAGTCACCCAGGTCGGGGTCAGCAGGGACGCGGGCTGCGTCTGACCGGACACGTTCTTCGGTGGCACCGTTGTGCTGTTGACCAATCCCGCCGGCGGTGTCTGGCCGGCCCGAAGGATCGTAGCCAGAGCGACCGTGTCCTGGGTCTCCAGATATATCGGCTTGTACACCGATCCGCACTGGTAGCCCTGGAGGATGTACTCCATGCCCTGAAGGGTTGCATCCTGGCCGGTGGTGGGCACCTTCTTCGGACCGACCCCCTTGGTCTTCAGGTATTGGATAACCACGTTGGACAGGCCGTCATTGGCCTCGACGGTGGCGTTGATATTGGGGTGAGCGGTGTACTGCTGCTGGAAGATCGTGGCACCGGTGGAGTTCGTCCAACCGGGAGTGATCTGCTCGCCGACCAGCACCCAACCCTTGCTGTTTGTCGTTCCAGCCGGCAGCGGCGTCGACTGCTTCCCCCAGATGACGGAGTTGTAGCCATCGGCGAACGAGACGGCGTTCGGGTCGGTGTCCTCACCGCCTGAGAGCTCGAAGACCTCCGGATGGGCCACATTCCAGGCGGCTACGCACGACTCGAAGCCGGACCCTATGAGCTGGCCCACCGTCAGGTTGTTGAAGCTGACGTAGTAGGTATCCGTGCCCGTGAAGGTGGCCCGGTCGTAGCTGATGACCTTGACCCCGTGGGACGCGGCGTAGGCCTGGATCTGGGAGCCGACCGTGCTGTCGAGCGGATCGAAGACCAGTATTGTGGCTCCCGAGGTGATGTCGGCCTGGGCGAGGGAGAGCTCAGTGGCGTCAACCCCTTGGGCGTTGTCGATCTTGTATTGGGACGAGGTGTACCCGGCCGCCTGGAATGCCTTCTTGAAGTACGGGGCGTCGAAGTCGACATACCGCGTGGACGAAGTCGTATCAGGCAGGATGACCCCTACCATTCCCTTCCCGGCTGCGGTTAGCCCGGTGAACTGGCTCATCTCGGAGAAGCTGCTGTTGAACGACGAAGTGCTCAGACCGGGTGGAACGGTCGCGGGAGCTGCCGTCGTGCTCGATGACGGTGCTGTCGTCGTGTTGGATGTCGTCTTCTTCGAAGAGGAAGAACACGCCGCCCCGACCAGGGTCAGCGTTACGACCAGTGCTATGCCTCCCGTACGCAATCTTCTGTTCAGCACGTCGTCTCTCCATCTGTATCGATTCTTCGCTTAGGCACGTCGGTATCTCCTCGTTCTCGGCGCCTCTGGCGTTCGTCGCCTTCTGGCGATGGTCCTTGTTCCGTTCCGTCCGGAGGTCCGGACGGTTTGCTCATCGTGATGTCTCGCCTTATTCCCCCCTAGAGCCGAAAGTCCCTATAGCTCCGATAGCAGCATGACGCTACGTCAAGACTGAGAAAGAGTGCTGGAATTATGTACGAACGGAACAGTTCGATCGACGGTGAGGCCCTTAAAAGCGCTCAATCCCGCCGGCCCCGCATGTCGGCGTTGGGTGCCGCGCGGGCCACCAGGTCGGGGATGACCTCACCCAGTTCGGCCGGATCCCACCGTCCATCCTTGTCCACTACCGGGCCTTCGACCCAGCCCTCGGCGACGCTGATGTGGCCGCCCACCACGTTGAACACCCGGCCGGTGACGCCGCTCGATTGCTCGCTGCCGAGCCAGACCACGAGGGGGGCGATGTTTTCCGGCGCGAGAGCGTTCCACTCATCAGGCGGCCGCTCGGCGGCCCGCTGGCCCATCGAGAGGCTCTCGGTCATACGGGTAAGCGCGGCTGGAGCGATGGCGTTCACAGTCACCCCATAGCGGCCCACCTCCATGGCCGCGATCACGGTAAAGGAGGCAATCCCGGCCTTGGCGGCTCCGTAGTTGGTCTGTCCCACGTTGCCGTAGATACCCGATGGGGACGTCGTGTTGATGATGCGAGCCACGTTGGTTTCACCGGCCTTCGACTGGTCGCGCCAGTACTCGAGGGCCGCCCGGCTGGGCGCGTAGGTGCCGCGCAGGTGGACGCGGACCACGGCGTCCCACTCCTCGGGGGACATGTTCACGAGCATGCGGTCGCGGAGGATGCCAGCGTTGTTGACTAGTACATCCAGTCGCCCGAAAGCGTCGATGGCCGACCTCACCATCTTGGTAGCACCGTCGAAGTCGGACACATCCTCGCCGTTGGCTATGGCCTCACCGCCCATAGCCCTTATCTCGTCAACGACCTCACCGGCCGGCCCGGTCGAGCTACCGGTCCCGTCCATCTCGCCTCCCAGGTCGTTGACCACGACCCTGGCGCCCTGGCGGGCGAACTCGAGGGCGTAGCCCCGGCCGATTCCCCTGGCGGCGCCCGTGATCAGCACTACCCGGCCCTCGCAGATTCCGCTCATTCTCTGTGTTTCCCCTCGTGGGCTCGATCCTTGTCACAGACACTCTGCCACCAGCCGCCCTTCCCTTGCCCATCTGGATCGGGCCGGGTCGGGCACGCGGCGGCGGCAACCGCGAGGGGGTCTCAGCCAGGCGGTACCGTGGATCTGGCCATGCCGCTGGAGCCCGCAACCGACGATCCACTCGACCCGTTCTCCGGCGAGGCCGACCTGCTCGAGGGGCTGAACGAGGCGCAGCGGGCCGCGGTGACGCACCCGGGTGGCCCCCTCCTCATAGTCGCCGGCGCCGGTTCGGGTAAGACCCGGGTCCTCACCCACCGGATCGCCTGGCTCATCGCCGAGCAGGGCATCTCCCCGTTCGAAATCCTCGCCATCACTTTTACGAACAAGGCGGCCCAGGAGATGCGTGATCGGGTGGCGGCCCTGGTTGGCCCGGTGGCCTCCCGCATGTGGGTCAGCACTTTCCACTCGGCGTGCGTGCGGATACTCCGGCGCGACGCCAACCGGCTCGGCTACAAGCCCAACTTCACCATCTACGACCAGGCCGACGCCGTTCGCCTGACCGGGTACGTGGTGCGCGACCACGGCCTCGACCTCAAGAAGTTCCCGCCCCGGTCCATGCACGCCTACATCTCGGCTGCCAAGAACGAGCTGGTCGACTTCGAGACCTACTCCGGCCGGGCCCGCACCATCATGGAGCGGCGGGTAGGAGAGATCTACCGCGACTACCAGCAGCGCCTGGTTGGCGCTAACGCCATGGATTTCGACGATCTCCTGCTGGTCACGGTCAATCTTTTGCAGGCCTGCCCGGACGTGCTGGAGCATTACCGGAACCGGTTCCGTCACGTCCTGGTCGACGAGTACCAGGACACCAACCGGGCTCAGAACGAGTTGGTGCTCCTGCTGGGAGGTCTCCACCGGCAGGTGTCGGTGGTCGGCGACAGCGACCAGTCGGTGTACGGCTGGCGGGGGGCCGACATCCGAAACATCTTGCAGTTCGAGGAGGCCTACCCGGACGCCACGGTCGTGGTTCTCGAACAGAACTACCGGTCCACGCAGGTAGTGCTCGACGCCGCCAACGCTGTGATCGCCAACAACGCCATGCGCAAACCGAAAGCGCTGTGGACCGAGCAGCGCGGCGGCCATCCGGTGGTGCGCTATTACGCCGAGGACGAACACGACGAAGGGTCGTGGCTGGCGTCCGAGGTCGTGAAGCTGCACCGGGCCGACGGCGCCGGCCGGGACAACGGCGAGAGGTACGAGTGGGGTGACGTCGCGGTCTTCTACCGAGCCAACGCCCAGTCGCGGGCGGTGGAGGAGGAGCTGGTTCGCAGGGACATCCCCTACAAGGTGGTCGGAGGAGCCCGGTTCTACGACCGCCGAGAGATCAAGGACATGCTCGCCTACCTGCGCGCGGTGGCCAATCCGGAGGACGAGGTGTCCCTGAAGCGCATCGTCAACGTGCCCAAGCGGGGCGTGGGCGATACCTCCCTGGCCCGGTTGGACAAGTGGGCTCGCGACCACAACGGTTCCTTTGCCCAAGCCGTCGCCGCGGCCGAAGCGGCGGGGGTGACGGGCAAGGCGCTCGGCGGCCTGCGCGACCTCGACGGGCTGCTGACCGAGCTGAGGACGGAGAGCCAGGACATGGGGCCGGCGGGCCTGCTCGAGGCGGTGGCGGAGCGGACAGGGTACGCAGCCGAACTCATGGCGGAGCACACGGTCGAAGCGGCCGGCCGGCTCGAAAACATAGAGGAGCTCATCGGGGCTGCTCGCGAGGCCGAGGATCTCGACGCCTTCCTCGAGCAGGTCAGCCTCGTCGCTGACGTGGACGAAGTGGACGGAGACCCGTCGAAGGTGACCCTGATGACTTTGCACACGGCCAAGGGTCTGGAGTACCCGGTGGTGTTCATCATCGGCATGGAGGAGGGTGTGTTTCCTCACCTCCGGTCCCTCGGGGAACCCGAGGAGATGGAGGAGGAGCGCCGGCTCGCCTATGTCGGCATCACCAGGGCCAGGGAGCGCCTGTACCTTTCGAACGCCTGGTGCCGGAGCCTTTGGGGCCAGACCCAGTACAACCCTCCGAGCCGATTCCTGAGCGAGATCCCCGAGGGGCTCATACGCACGGTCGAGGCGGGCAGGCGCGCCTCCGTGGGCCGCCTCGACGTGCGGGGCAGGGATCGCATCGTCGAGTCCGCCCTGCGCGGGGCCAAGACCGGTCCGGTGCACGGCACCGGTGCCGAGCTTCTGGGGCTCCGGGTAGGCGAGACCGTGGTTCACGCCAAATGGGGTGAGGGGGTGGTCATCGACGTGGGGGGGGAAGGCGATCGGGCCGAGGCCAGAGTGCGATTCCCGTCCGTGGGCGAGAAGCACCTGGCCCTGTCCCTGGCCCCCCTCAAGCGGGCCTAGCGAACCGACGCCCGGCCGTCCCGGTTGGCCCTCGCCCCGCCCGACCTGCGAAAATCGGAGTCGAATGGAGCGCACCTACAGGGTGGTAGTGGCCAAACCCGGCCTCGACGGTCACGATCGTGGGGCCAGGGTCATCGCCAGGGCACTCCGTGAGTCGGGCTTCGAGGTGATCTACACCGGGTTGCACCAGACGCCGGAGCAGATAGCCGAGACCGTCATCCAGGAGGATGCCGACGCGGTCGGGCTGTCGATCCTCTCCGGTGCCCACATGACCCTGTTCCCCCGCATCATCGAGGAGCTCAAGGTCAGGCAGGCCGGGGACGTGCTGGTGTTCGCGGGCGGGCATCATTCCCGAGGCCGATATACGCGGAGCTCAAGGAGGCGGGCGTGGCGGAGATCTTCACTCCCGGTGCTCCGCTCGGCGACATCACCTCCTGGTTGGAGCAGGCACTGGACCGCAGGGAGGCCGCGGGCGTCGGCTGACGAGGCGGCCTTCTTTTACCCCCTTAGAACAAGAGCAAGCAGGAGCGAGCGTGGACCTCTTCGAGTATCAGGGCAAGCAGTACTTCGCCCGGTTCGGCATTCCGGTATCCGCCGGAGGCGTGGCCGACACCGTCGACGAGGCAGTGGCCGAGGCGGACAAGGCCGGCTACCCGGTTGTGGTCAAGGCCCAGGTCCAGGTGGGCGGGCGGGGCAAGGCGGGCGGGGTCAAGCTGGCCGACGAACGCCGAGGAGGTTCGGCTGCACGCCGGCAACATCCTCGGCCTCGACATCAAAGGCCACGTGGTGCGCCGCCTCTGGGTGGAGCACGCATCCGACATCGCCAAGGAGTACTACGCCAGCTTCACGCTGGACCGGGCGGCCAAGAAGTACCTGGCCATGGTCTCGGCCAAGGGCGGCGTCGAGATCGAAGCCGTGGCCGAGGAGGACCCCGAGGCCATCGCCCGGCTGCACATCGACCCGTCGGTCGGTTTCACCGAGGCTGACGCACGCGGGCTGGTCGATGGGGCCGGGCTCGATCGCGAGGCCCGCGACGGAGCAGTCGACATCCTGATGAAGCTATACCGCTGCTACGTGGAGGGAGACGCCGACCTGGTCGAGATCAACCCGTTGATCCTGACCCCGGAAGGCAAAGTGCACGCTCTCGACGCCAAAGTCACGCTCGACGACAACGCCGTCGTTCCGCCATCCCGAGTGGGACGAGTTCCGCGACATCGACGAGTTCGACGAACGAGAGCGCCTCGCTCGCAGCAAGGGCCTCCAGTACGTCGGCCTCGACGGATACGTGGGCATCATCGCCAACGGCGCCGGCCTGGCCATGAGCACGTGCGACGTGGTCAACCAGGTGGGCGGCAAGCCCGCCAACTTCCTCGACATCGGCGGCGGCGCCAACGCCGAAGTGATGGCCAACGCCCTCGAGGTCATCAACTCCGACCCGAACGTGCGGGCCATCTTCATCAACATCTTCGGCGGCATCACCCGTGGCGAGGAAGTGGCCAACGGCATCGTCACAGGCGCTCGAGCGGGTCGAGATCGGAGCGCCGATGGTAATCCGCCTCGACGGCACCAACGCCGAGGAGGGGCGAGAGATCCTGAAGACAGTCGAGTCGGACCGGGTTATCTCGTCGCCGACCATGTTGGACGCGGCCCGCAAAGCCGTGGAGCTGGCCCGGGAGGAGCAGGCAAGTGAGCGATGTTCGTGGACGAGAGCACCAAGGTCGTGGTTCAAGGTCTCACCGGAGGCCAGGGCCGCTTCCACGGCATGCGCAACAAGGCGTACGGGACCAAGGTCGTGGCCGGGGTCACGCCGGGCAAGGGCGGCCAGGACGTCGAGGGCATGCCGGTGTACGACACGGTGGCCGAAGCGGTAGCCGCCACCGGGGCCAACGCCAGTTTCGTCTCCGTCCCGCCGAAGGGGGCGGCCGCCGCCATCCTCGAGGCGGCGTCGGCAGGCATCCCGTTCATCGTTTGCATCACGGAGGGCATCCCGGCCCACGACGAAGCTCGGGTTTACAACACGCTGGTCGACAAGTATCCCGGCACCCGCCTGCTCGGCCCGAACTGCCCCGGCATCATCAGCCCGGGCAAATGCAACATCGGCATCACTGCCGGCGAGATCGCCCTTCCGGGCGGCCCGGTGGGCATCGTCAGCCGGTCCGGGACGCTCACCTATCAGGCCCTCTACGAGCTGAAGCAGCTGGGCGTCGGCGTCACGACCTGCGTCGGTATCGGCGGCGACCCCGTGCCGGGAACGAACTTCGTCGACTGCCTGGCCGCTTTCCAGGCCGACCCCGACACCAAGGCCATCGCCATGTTCGGTGAGATCGGCGGCTCGGAGGAGGAGAAGGCAGCCGAGTTCATCGGCAAGGAGGTGGACAAGCCGGTGGTGGCCTACATCGCCGGCGTCACCGCCCCGCCCGGCAAGAAGATGGGCCACGCCGGCGCCATCATCTCCGGGACCAAGGGTACGGCTCAGGCCAAGATGGAGGCGCTGGCCGCGGCCGGCGTGCATGTGGTCAACAACCCCACCGAGGCCGGCATCAAGATGGCGGAGATCGTCAACGATATATAGCTGGTACACCGGGGCCCGGCCGGCGACTAGAAATAGCTCCATGCTTAGCGGCCGCACCATCGTTATCGGGTTGGGTGTGCTCATCGTCGCCGGCGTGATCACGCTCCTCAGGCGCTCACGGAGCAGCTGAACCGCTCGGCGCGGCCGCACTCAGCCGGCCCGGAGAAGCGCCCTGCGTGCTTTGTGCTCGGTAGTTCATCATATATGGTGAACTACCGAGCACAAAGATAGCCTTTAATAGGATTAGGCTGCCAGGGGAGGGCCCCTACCGACGGATCCGGGCGGAACTGACTACAACCGCCGCTCCGCCGCCGCCACCGTGTTGCGCAGCAGCATGGCAATGGTCGTGACTCCGACCCCCCCGAGGCGAGGCGTGATCCACCCGGCTACCTCAGCGCAGGACTCGTCCACATCGGAGAGGGCCTTGCGCCCTTCCCAGGTAAGCCCACCCCCGACGACACAGGCGCCGGACCTGATCACGTCGGGGGTGATCATGTTCGGGGACCCGGCCGCCCCGACGACGATGTCGGCCTGCCGGGTGTAGTCGGCCCAGTTGGGCACGCCGGTGTGGACGCTGGTCACCGCGGCGTTGGCGCCCGGCTCCTTGAGCGACAGCAACATCGACAAAGGCCGGCCCAGCGTCGGTCCCCGTCCGACTATCACCACATGGCGACCGGCGACCGGCACCTCGTAGTGGGCGAGCATGGACTTGATCCCGAGGGGCGTGCAAGGGCGGGGCGAAGCGGGATCGCCGAGGGCGAGCAGGCCCAGGTTGGTGGGGTGAAGCCCGTCGGAGTCCTTGGCGGGGTCGATGGCGCCCACGGCCTCGTTGAAGTCGAATCCGGGAGGTACCGGGTGCTGGATCAGATACCCGTCGACTGCGGGGTCGGCGTTGAGCTGGGAGACCGCCGCCAGCAGGTCACCCTGGGTGGAGCCGGCTGAGATCCGGATGTCGATCGACACCATGCCCACCTGCTCGCAGGCCTCATGTTTCTTCCGGACATAGCCGGCGCTGGCGGGGTCGTCGCCTACCAGGATGGTGGCCAGTCCGACCGACTTGCCGGCGGCGGCCAGCTTGGCCACCCGCTCGGTCACGTCGAGGATCACTGCGTCGGCGACAGGTGCTCCGGGCATCAGGATGGCGCTCAATGCTGGAACTGCCTCTCTCCCGTGAACACCATGACCAGCCCGTGCTCGTCGGCGGCGTCGATGACTTTGGGGTCGTTCACCGAACCCCCTGGCTGTATTACGGCCGCCACGCCGGCCGCCGCGCAGGCGTCCAGACCGTCCCGGAACGGGAAGTACGCGTCGCTGGCCGCTGCTCCGCCCTTGGCCCGGCCGTCGGCCCGGGCCGTGGCGATCTCTCCCGGGGTGACCCGGTTCTGCTGGCCGCCGCCGATCCCGACCGCCATGCCGCCGGCGGCCATGACGATGGCGTTGGACTTGACCCAGGCGCACACCCGCCAGGCCAGTTCCATGTCCCGCCAGTTCTCGTCTGTGGGTTGGGCCTTGGTCACCACCCTCCATTGGTCTCGCTTGCTGGCGAACACGTAGGGGTCTTGCACCAGCCACCCCCCGCTGATCTGGCGCAGGTGCCAGCGGTCTTCACTGGGCGGCGGGGCAGCCAGCACTCTCATGTTTTTTCGCTTGGCGGCGAACAGCTCCAGGGCGCCGTCGTCGTAGCCCGGCGAGACGAGGACGTCGGCTTTGGCGTTGGCGACTATCTCCGCCGCCACCGATTCGGTGACCGGGGCGTTCAGGGCCACGATCCCTCCGAATGCGGACATGGGGTCGCACTCGAAGGCCCGGTCGTAGGCGGCGAGCACGTTGTCGGACACGGCCGCCCCGCAAGGGTTGGCGTGCTTGACCACGACCGCTGCCGCCGGGCCCAGCGAGGCCAGCTGGTGGACCAGCCGCCAGGCCGCGTCGGCGTCGTACAGATTGAGATACGAAAGCTCCATTCCCCCGTACTGGACGACCTCGTCCCACCAGCTCAGCCGGCCCACCTCCCGGTAGCGGGCGCCCCGCTGGTGGGGGTTCTCGCCGTAGCGGAGGGTCTGGGCCTCTTCGAGCGACAGGTGGAGGGTCGCGGGCAGCCCTTCTTTGCCGGTCTGCTCGGTGAACCAGTTGGCGATGGCGGCGTCGTAGGCGGCGGTGTGGGCGAAGGCGGCCGCGGCCAGGCGCAAGCGCAGTTCGCCCGACAGGGCGCCGTCTCGCCGCAGCTCGTCGAGCACAGCCGGGTACTCGTCGGGGTTCACGACCGAGCCTACGTGGGCCCAGTTCTTGGCTGCGGCCCGCACCATCGTCGGGCCTCCTACGTCGATGAGCTCGATCGAGGGCTGGCTCCGGAACGGGTAGAGGTTGCACACCACCATCCCGATCGGCTCGATCCCCTGGCCGGACAGATCGGCCAGGTGCTCGGGGTTCGAGAGGTCCGCCAGCACTCCGCCGTGCAGCTTGGGGTGCAGAGTCTTGACCCGGCCGCCGAGCATCTCGGGCGCTTCGGTGACCGATTCGACGGTGGCGTGAGGTATGCCCGCCTGGTTCAGGGCGGCGGCGGTGCCGCCACTGGCGATCAGTTCGTGGCCCAGTTCGACCAGGCCGCGGGCGAACTCCTCCAATCCGGTCTTGTCGTACACCGACAATAGGACCCTCATGCTGTCGCTCCTCTTTCTTGTAAATGCTCCATAAAAAGACGGATCGTCTCCGGGTACAGCCGCCGCTCGACCACTTTGATCCTCTCGTGCAGAGTCTCCTCGGTGTCGCCCGGTTCTACCCGCACCGGTTCCTGAGCCAGGATGGGTCCGGCGTCGACCTCCTCGGTCGCTATGTGCACTGTCGTGCCGGTCACCTTCACGCCCAGTTCAATGGCGTCACGCACAGCGTGCCAGCCCTTGAAGGCCGGCAAGAGGGCCGGATGGGTGTTGAGAATCTTCCGGCATAGACGTCGAAGATCGGGGGGGCCAGGACCGTTCCGAAACCGGCCATGGCGACCACGTCGATCTGGTGCCTTTTCAACGCTTCCACTACCCGGTGGGTGTAGGCGACCCGGTCGAACTCCAGGCCGTAACTCTCCCGCTCGACCACCTCTGTCGTCACACCGGCGCCGCCGGCCAGCTCTGCGGCCGGGCAGGTCCGGTCGAGTATCACCGCCGCGACGGTGAGGCCGGCGTCCAGCATGGCGCCCAGGATGGTTCCGGTGCCCGACGCCAGAACACCCAGGCGAGGTGGATCCGCAATCACAAGATGACGCTAGCCCAAAGGCCGTAACCTGCAGCGATGGCCCCGATAGCCGAGGTGCTCGCTTTAGGGCGCACCTACTCGTTCGAGTTCTTCCCTCCCAAAGACGACGCCGAGCACGCCCGCTTGGTCGAAACGCTCATGGAGCTGCAGCCGCTCCGGCCCTCCTTCGTGTCGGTCACCTACCGGGGCGGTCGTTCCTCGCGACAGCGGACCCACGATCTGGTTGTCGGGATGCTGCGCACCACCACGTTGACTCCGATGGCCCATCTGATCTGCGCCGCCCACACCCGCCTCGAGCTGGCCGAGATCCTGGTGGACTTCCGCAAGGCCGGGATACAGAACCTCATGGCGCTGGGGGGCGACCCCCCGACCGATCCCGACGCGGCCGAGGGAGAGTTGATCCACGCTGTCGAGCTGGTGGAGCTGGCCCGAGCCATCGGGGGTTTCTGCATCGGGGTGGCCGCCCACCCCGCCGGCCATCCGAAGTCGCCGGATCTCAAGTCGGACCGGGATTTCCTGGCCGAGAAGATGCGATTGGCCGACTTCGCCGTGACTCAGTTCTTCTTCAAGCCCGAGGAGTATCTCTCGCTGGTTGACGACCTGGTTGCCCGGGGCGTGGACAAACCCGTGGTCCCGGGGATCATGCCGGTCACCAGCCTGGACGCCATTCCCCGCCGGGCCCAGATGGGGGCTGCCGTTCCGCCGGACCTCGTGGCCGAGCTGGAGCGGGCGGGCGACCGTGAATCGGTGCGGCGGGTGGGCATCGAACAGTCCACCCGGCTGTGCCAGGTCCTGCTCGAAAAGGGCGCCCCGGGGTTGCACTTCTACACGCTCAACCGTTCATCGGCGACGAGGGAGATATACGAGAACCTGGGACTGACCGTCGACCGTAAACCGACCTAGCCGGCGGCGGCGCCGTGGCCACTCAGGACAGTTTGGGGCGGGTAGGGCTGCCGATGCCTGTGGCCGACCTGGCCAGGCGGGACTGGGACGTCGTCGTCGTCGGCGGCGGACACAACGGGCTGACCGCCGCCGCTTATCTGGCCCGATCTGGCTATCGCGTCCTGGTCCTGGAGCGGCGCGACCACCTGGGCGGGGCGTGCACCCTCGAGGAGCCGTTCCTGGAGGAGGGTTGGCGGGTCAGCCCATGCGCCTACCTCGTCGGGCTCCTTCACCCTCTCGTGGTGGAGGAACTGGGCCTGCGCGGACGTGGGTACCGGGTGGAGGTGGTGGACCCCCATCTGTGGTGTCCGTTCACAGACGGGACGTCCATCGCCCTTTGGGAGGACCCGGTGCGCAGCGCGGCGGCAGTGGCCGAGCTATCGCCGGCCGACGCGGAGGGCTATCGCCGCTACGGAGAACTGTTCGGCCGGATCCGGCGGATCCTGCGGGAAGGGACACGGGACCTGTGGGTCGGCGACGCCCCTGACCGGGCCCAGATCGAGGAGCTCCTGGCCGGCGACCCGGAAGCCACCGAGGTGGTGTTCGAGGCTTCCATCGCCGACGTGGTCGAACGTTACGTGCGCGACGAACGCTTGCGGACGGCGCTCCACGGTCAGGGTCTCATCGGGACTTACGCCGGCCCTCGCGATCCGGGAACGGCATCCATCCACCTTCTGCACGCCTCCGGGACCCTGGAGGGCGTACCGGGGGCGTGGGGTTACGTCGAGGGAGGCATGGGCCGGGTGTCGTTTCTACTGGCGGACGCGGCTATCGATGCCGGAGCCCTGTTGGCCGCAGGTGTCCCGGTGGCCGCCATCCGCCCCGGTGAGGGGGTTGTCCTCGAAGGCGGAGAGTTCATCCGGGCCCCGGTCGTGGTGTCGAACGCGGACCCGAAGCGCACCCTGGTCCTCTGCGAGGACGGAGTTCCAACCTCGTTCCGGAACCGGATCGAGAACTGGCGCACGGAGAGCCCGGTGCTCAAGATCAACTGCGGCCTGGTCCGCCTCCCGACCTTCGCCCAGAAGCATCCCGGCGTCGAGCCCCATCGGGCCATGGTGACCATATCGACCGGGATCGATGACACTCAGGCCGCCTTCGAAGCGAGCCGTCGGGGCCGGCCCTCTCCGGCCTGGTGCGAACTGTATTTCCACACGGCCTACGACCCGTCCGTCGCTCCCGCCGGGCGCCATGCTATGAGCGTGTTCGCCCAGTATGTTCCCTACGAACTGGATCACGGCGATTGGCAACACCGGCGTGAGGAGATCGGCGACCAGGCCATCGCCTCCATAGCCCGGTTCGCCCCCGATATTGCCGATTGCATCCTGCACCGGCAGGTTCTCGGACCGCCGGACATCGAGGACCGGATCGGGCTCACCGGAGGGCACATATTCCAAGGGGAGTGTCTTCCCGATCAGATGTGGGACCGGCGTTTCTCGCCTCGCACCGAGATCCCGGGGGTCTACCTCTGCGGCGCCGCCACCCATCCAGGGGGGAGCGTGATCGCGGTCAACGGTCGCAACGCGGCCATGGCGGTTATAGCTGACAGCTGCTAGTGCCGGTTAGCTCGAGTAGATGGCGGCGGCGTTGTTGACAACCCAAGGATCACCCGTGGGCCCGACCGTGACGCCGGTCGCGCCGCCCGCGCGCTGGGCCCAACCAGAGACGGTCCACGTGAAGATGGGGTGACCCCCCGATGCCGCTCCGCTGCCGAGCACCCAGACGGCCCCATCGCTTCCTTCAGCAATCGCTACAGCCGAACCCGATTGGAGGTTCCAGCCAGAGCCGTTCCACTGGAAAATGTTGCCACTGGTGTTTGTGACCCAGGGATTGCCGGTAGGACCTACGGCTATGGCGCTGGCTGCGCCGGGCTCCTGGACCCACGTGCTGCCCGTCCATCTATAGATGGGATGGCCTCCGGAAACGACCCTGTTCCCCAGCACCCAGACCGAACCATTGGCGCCGATGCTGACCGCAACGGCGGCGCCCGGCATGTGGATCCAACCGGCGCCGTTCCACTGGAAGATCTGGCCGACATTGTTCACGACCCACGGGTTGCCGTTAGGGCCAACCGCTATTCCCGTCGCCCCGCCTGGCCTGACCAGCCAGCCGGACCCGACGCGTTCGTATAGCGGATGGCCACCGGGAGTGGTGCCGTTTCCTACCACCCACACGACTCCATCCGCCCCTTCGCTGATGGCGGTGGCCGCGCCCGAGACGTGGGAGAAGCCCGGGAAGCTGACATTAGGCACTGGAGTGAACCATCCCGATTGGGCTGAGAAGCCGGGCCGGTGCCCTGGCTGTTCGGTGGCCGTGACGCTGAAGAAGCGGTAAGGGGTTCCGTTTGTCAGCCCAGACACCGTGCAGGAGGTCGCAGCGACGTGGACGTGCACCCCGGGTGATCCGTAACGGTGGACGTTGTATCCTATGCTCGGCGTCCCCCGTGATAGGTGGGCGCATGCCACGACAGCTGTGACAGATCCATTACCGGCCGTTGCTCGGTAACTGACCTGTCGGGGCGGCTGGGCATGGCACAAGAGGCGGAGGATCAGATCGACTCCGCCGAGATAGCCGAGGCCGGTTGCGAGGTTCTGTCCGCCGTTCTAGAGGCCGCATATTGCTCGCGTTAGTCTCGGTGAAGTCGTTGTTGCCGCTGCGTGACCTTGCCGACGACGAGATCGCCGTTACTCGAGCGGCTTCATAGATCAGTGGGTTGATGAAACCCGACATTGGCCTCGCATTCGACATTGGTCCAGTGCCAATCTGCGGCCCACGATGGGGCTGCCAGGCTGGTGCCCGCACCGGAACGCCGAATTGGATACCATTGCTGCACCGAACCGGTTCCGCCTAGATCGCATGGTCCGCTCCGGTGCGTCGGTGCAAACGCCTCAATGTAAGAATATCCCGCCAACGCTGAAACATCCGGGACTTCTCGACAACGCCAGTGTCGTGCCCCCGTATGGCCCGTCTGAGCCGCCTCCCGAGACACAACCAGCCTGAAGAGTCGTGTTCGAGGGTCTGGTACGTGGGCTGGTCCCATGCGCCGCTCAGCTCCGCCGCCACGAAGCCCCGATCGACGCAATCCGCCGGGTTCGATGCACAGGCAAGACTGTCAGCCGTTGCTTGAGGCGTGTTCCAGACGTATTGAGACCCAGTGAACAGTGGTCGTGTCGGTGCCACCGACAGCTGTCACCAGGGGATTCGACGCCGGATCATTTACTGCTAACTGACTGCTCTGGTCTACGGCCGTGAGATCGACATAGCAGGCTTCAGATCCTGGTGTCGCCGAGGCGACGAGGATCGTCTGACCCTGCACTCAGGGCCTCGGAGAAAAGAGTGGATCTCCGACGCGTACAGCCCACTCCCGCCGGTCTGGCTTGTTGCTTCGGATTCGCAGAGACCCCACGACGACGAGATGACCGCTGGGAAGCGGAATTCCGGATATACCGCCTATGATGGCCGCGGTCCATGGATCGAGATCTACCCCGTTGGCATTGGCGGTTTCGTACACGGCGATATTGGCTGCGGGCGCGAGGCCCATCACCGTCTCGATGTCGGAGGTCGCTTCAATGGTTTCCGGAGCGGCAGGCGGCGGAGACGTCGTGGGTCCGTATTGAACATAGACCGTCGGCGAGAACCCAAGCATTGCGCCCACATCGTGACCGCCTGCTGGTCGAAGGAGTCATACTCGATGAGCCCTATGGTCTCGTTCTGCCCCGTGTCACTCTTCGAATAGAACCCCGAGAGCTTGTATGCCGATGCCAGGTCCGCCGGATCCATCGCAACAGGACTCGATCCAGCACCTATGCCGCTCAGCTCGTCGAGCACTCCTGCGTTGCGGTGATCGCCAGGCTTCGTGAGAGCGGGCGCAACTTCTGGCGACAGCGATTCTGGCGGCCCCTGAATGTGCGAGCCCGAACGATGTTGTCGTGCACCCGAACCCAGGGCGTCAGGCCGTCGATGTAGCTGATGGACGAGGCCAGGTTGGCCGGCAGCCCCGGCGCCTCGGTGGCGCCAACCACCTGGGCGCCCGCCGCGGTCTGAACCTGGTCCATGGTGGTGTGCAACGCGGCGTTGAGCTCCTTGACCGTTCCCGATACCGGCTCCGACATGCCGTTCGGATCGAGCGGCCCGACCGTGAGCCTGAGGCTCGTCAGGTAGCTGTTGACCGGGTCAGTGGTGGCCGCCGGCGGGGCGTAGAGGGCCCTGAACTGGCTGACGGACAGATAATGCCGGTAGTCGGGAGAAGAAGGGCTCGCGATCGCCTGTGCGGCCGCCTTCAGGGCCGTCGCGTCGGGAGATGCGAAGTAGAGCCGGAGGTGCAGCACGGTGGCCGCCGCGGCGGCCTTCTCCAAGCGGGCGCCGGAGCGGCTGAGCGGAGCCGGTTGCATCCCGGACAACCGGGTGACGACCCGATTCGGAGAGGTGGCTGCGCCAGCCGCGACCGGCGCAATCAGTGTCAGCATTAGCGCCGCTGCTGCCAGCACAATGATTCGGCGAAGCATTGATACGCGGGCGCACCGCACCATGCTGTAGAGCCTCCTTAACAACCGCCCGCGCTCGCTACCCAGCCAGCCTGTTTAGCGTACCGCACCCGACTTTGCCGGTTGGCGTATCCCAGGCGCTTTCCAGCTTCCGGAGCTGCCGCTTTCGACCACTACGAGTAGGTATGCCGAGCCCCGGTCGCATCGCCCTCGGTCAGAGGTGAGCTGCCCGGCCGATCAGGGCGGTCGCGTCACAAGCAGGTAGCAACGGTGACTCGGGTGCTCTACCCCTCTGTACGGCGCCCGGTCGATCCGCGCCCCGAACTGAAAGCCCGTATCGATCAAGGCCGTCAGCTCTTCGTCGGGATCGAGGAACCGAAACGTAAGGTCGACCTGGTGGTCCCACCACTCGCTCCGCGTCATGGAGCCCCCTGCTGCCACGTCGTCGTCGAACACGTGAAAGGCGATCAGAGCGTGCCCTTGCGGCCGGAGGACCCGTAACAGCTCGGCGTAGGCCGCGGCCCGCGACTCCTCATCGAGATGGATCACGCTGTAGAAGGACACGGCTGCCCCGAGACTGGTGGACGCCAAAGGCAAGCGGCGCATGTCCCCGGCCATGGCCGGAACCCCGGCGTCGCGGTGCGTCAAAGCGCACATCCGGAGGGAGAGGTCCAATCCGATAGCGGAAACCCCCAGCCCCGCCAGGTAGGCGGTCACGTGGCCCGGGCCGCAGCCGATATCGGCGACCGGGTAAGCGCCGGCCGCATCAGCCACGACTCTCAGGAGTGCCCGGTCCAGTGGCTTGCCCGCTAACTCTGAGCCGACTTCTGCCGCGTAGCGCTCGGCGATGGCGTCATAGCTGCGCCGGACGTCGCTCACCGGGGCGACGATATCGGAGGGCCTGCGGGCCGGAGGATGGCTTTCTCGAAGCCCTGCGCCCGCTCGACGTCAGCTCGCCTCGGCCCCCTCCGGCACCGCGGCCAGGGCCTTGGCCAGGTCGCTTCGTCCGGTGATGCCCATCTTCGAGTACACCCGGGCCAGATGACTCTCGACGGTGCGCACGGAGAGGCACAGCTGGCTGGCGATGGCCCGGCTCGACCGGCCGTTCACGGCCAGCATCGCCACCTCCCGCTCTCGCCGGGTCAAATCGGGGGGAGCCAGAGCCAGGGCCATGCCGAGAGGGCGCGGACCGCCGTACCCGCGCAGGAAATCGTGGGACCGGGCGGCCGATGCGGCGGCGCGGCGGGGCAAACCCGCACGGGCGTGGGCTCGGCTGGCCTGGGCCGAACACTCCGCCGCGTTCAAGTGGAGGGTCAAGGAGTCGTAGCGTTCCGCCACCTCGTCGAGGGCCTCCCCCGAACCCGCTGCCCCGCCGGCGAGGGCCGCCGCATGGGCCGCTACGACGCACGCCAGGGGACCTTCCATCCGTTGGGCCAGGTCGGCGGCCTCCGCCGCCAAATCCGTCGAGCCCAGCCGAACTGATGATTCCCAGGCCTTCAGCTCGAAGGAGAGCAGATCTTTCGAGCGAGCTTGTTCACCGGCGACCCGAAGCTCCTGGAGGGATCGACCGACATCGCCCTCCGCGGCAGCTACCCAGGCCGCCGGGACGGCGAGGCGCAGTTCGCCCCAACCGTCGTTGCCGGCCACCCGCTGGGCTTCGGCCAGCACGGCGGTTGCCGCCACCGGGTCGCCCGATGTGGCCAGCGCCTCGATGAGTCCGCATAGGGCGTGCATCCTTGGGCCCAGCGGGTCGGCGCTCTCGAGGGCGGAGATCGATTCTCTGAATCGCGATATAGCCGTGGTCAGCCGGCCACGCGGCAGGGCCACCCAACCAAGGGCTGCCGCCGCCGTCCCCTGGCCATACCGATCGTTGAGCTGCACCGCCAGCTGATGCTGGGCCCGGGCCCGCTGCTCCATCTCGGGGATCCGACCGGCCTGGAGGTACGAGACGGACAGGGCCGTCTGGCACCAGGACATCGACAGTCGTTCGCCGGCGGCTGAGTCGTTCTGGCACGAGTCGGCCGCCGCCACGGCTTGGTCAACCCGTCCGCACCACGACAGCCCGGTAGCGAGTGCGGCCCGGATCGCCACAGCCGAGCGGGGCCGCAGACCGTGCCTATCCAGCAGCCGTTCCGCTCGGGAAACCGTCTCGAGAGGGCGGCCCGAGAAAGTGAGCAACCCGGCCCGAATGGCCTCCACCCAGGTCCGCAGGGACAGGTCGCGTACGCGGGCCTCGGCTCGAGCCAGGGCGGTGTCGGCCTCGCCGTAGCGGCCCAAACCGGACGAGAGGATGAAGGCTCGAAGAACGGCCATCCGGGCCACCTGATCGTCGCCTTGGCCCTGGTGATTCCCGAGGACGTCCAGGGCCTCGGAATACCGGCCCTGCGCCCTCAAGGCGTCAGCCAGGGCGCAGGCCGCTTCTGATCCGCCCTCCGCCGAGACCGCGGCCTCGGCCAGGCGCCGCGACATCTCCCAGTCGTTGCGCTCGGCGGCTCGGTTGCTGGCATCGATGAGGACATCGGCGTCCAGCTGCGCTCCGGCCTCGAGCCGCCAGGACACGATCCTGAGGATGTGGTGGTCCATTCTTCCGTCCGCCTCGAAGGCCTCCGCGAGCTTCAGTCCCAGGTCCGAAGCGCGGGTGGCCGGGATGTCGGCCCGGATGGATTCGGAGTAGATGGGATGGCAGGTGCGCACCTGCTGTTCGCCGTGCGAGCGCTCGATCCGGAGCAGACCTTTGCGATGAAGCCCCGAGACTTGCTCGAGCGACACCAGCCGCGTAAGCACCGTGAGCGGGACCGGATCGGCGAAGGCCACCACCTCCAGGGCGGACATCTCCTTGTCCTCGATGCGGCCCAGACGCTCCTGGATCAGCTCGCTGAGCCGGGGACCCATCTGCAGGTCGCCCCGGAGCCTCCAGCGGCCATGGTCGAGGACGATCCGGCCCAGAGTGCGCCCTTCCGTCACCAGTTCGCGCAGGTAGAGAGGGTTGCCGCCGCTGATCCTCCACAAGGCGTCGGCCAGGTCCGCACCCAGTTGCGGATGCTCAGGGTGTGAGGCGTCGGGGTCTTGCCGGCCGTTGGTCTGGCCGTTGCCATTGCTCTGGCCGGTGTGATTGCTCTGGCCGGTGCCATTGCTCTGGCCGTCATGGTGGCCTCTGCCGTCAGCATCCCGGGTGCGGAACTGTTCGGGGCCGTCCGTCTGGCCGCTCCCATCGCTCCCGGCCAACTCTGTGGCCAGTAGCCGCGAGGCCAGTTCGAGTGTGTCACCGTTCCCCAGCGGCTCGATGTCGATTCGCTCGACCAAGCCCTCCTTCCAGAGAGCCCGCACCGCTTCGACCTGGGTGTGACCCGATCGCATGACCACGACCGCCTTGGCCCCCTCTGAGGCCACCAGTTGGAAGAGCAGGGTGGCCGACTGGCCGTCGATGCGATGGGCGTCGTCGACGCCGATCAGGAGTTGCCGGCCCCCGGCCCGGTCCATGACAGCCCGCCGGATGGTCTGCAGCAGGGTGAACGGCCCCGGCTGCTGGCCCGGCTTGCCGCCCACGTCGGGCACCAGCGGGGCGAAGGCGCCGAAGGGAATGGATGGGCCTGAGGCGGACGCCACCACCCAAAGGATCTCGTAGTCGGGCCGCTGGCGGTACTGAGCCAGGAGGGCACGGGCCAGCCGGGTCTTGCCGACCCCTGGTTCCCCGACGAGCAGCACGCCACCGCCCCCGGTCCCGAGGGCCACTCCGGCCGCCTCCAACTCTGCCTCCCTGCCCACCAGACCCACATGGTGGGCCGCCCACTCACCCACGGAGAGCATTATCGCGTGTCTGAAAGCCCGCCGGTAGGGGTAATCGGATCCCCGATAACCTGAGAACATGGCCGAGAAGATCACTATGCAGGCGGACGGAACGCTGAACGTCCCCGACGCACCGATTATCCCGTTCATCGAGGGCGATGGAACCGGCGTCGACATCTGGCCGGCCGCCAAGCTGGTGCTCGATGCCGCCGCGGCCAAGCATGGCAAGTCGATCGCGTGGCGAGAGGTGCTGGCGGGGGAGAAGGCCTTCAACCAGACCGGCAACTGGCTCCCCGATGAGACCATCGAGGTCTTCAGGGAGTACCTGATCGGGATCAAGGGGCCCCTGACCACCCCGGTCGGTGGCGGCTTCCGCTCGCTCAACGTGGCCTTACGCCAGATCCTGGACCTCTACGTTTGTCTCCGCCCCATCCGGTGGTTCGAGGGCGTTCCCTCCCCGGTGAAGCGGCCGGATCTGGTCGACATGGTGATCTTCCGGGAGAACACGGAAGACATCTACGCCGGTCTCGAGGTCCAGGAGGGGACTGCCGAAGCCAAGCGGCTGATCGAGCTACTCCACGACGAGTTCGGCTGGGACATCCGGCCCGACAGCGGCGTCGGGATCAAGCCGGTGTCCGAAACCGGCTCGAAGCGGCTGATCCGGGCCGCCATCAATTACGCGGTCAAGCGTGGTCGCAAGTCGGTCACGTTGGTGCACAAGGGCAACATTCAGAAGTTCACGGAGGGCGCGTTCCGCAGTTGGGGCTACGAGCTGGTCAAGGACGAGTTCGCCGATGTGGCGGTGGGCTGGGACGACTGCGACGGGAAGCCGGGGGACCGCATCCTGGTCAAGGACAACATTGCTGACATAACGCTGCAGCAGGTCCTCACCCGGCCTGACGAGTTCGACGTCATCGCCACCACCAACCTGAACGGGGACTATCTCTCCGACGCCCTCGCCGCTCAGGTGGGCGGGATCGGCATCGCCCCCGGGGCCAACATCAACTACGTGAGCGGCCACGGCATCTTCGAGGCCACCCACGGAACCGCCCCCAAGTACGCCGGGCTGGACAAGGTCAACCCGGGGTCGGTACTCCTGTCAGGGGTGATGATGTTCGAGCACCTCGGATGGCAGGAGGCCGCGGACGAGATCGTCGCCGCCATGCAGGCGACCATCGCCGACAAGATCGTCACCTACGACTTCGCCCGCCAGATGGAGGGGGCGACCGAGGTGAAGACATCGGAGTTCGCGGCCGCCATCGTCGAGCGGCTCTAAGGCTTCTCGAGCAGGCCCCTGATCCCCCGCAGGCTTTCGGCTGGAGCCCGGACTGCTGGGCGCCCTTTGTCAGAGCTCGAGCTGGTCATGCCCGTAGCAGTCGAGTTCACCGACGACGTCGACGAGGCCGCCAAGCGGCATGCCCGCGGGTATGCCTTCACCATCGGGGCCATGGGCTCCAGAAGCCAGAACTTCTACAGCGCGGCGTTCGAACGCCAGGGTTTCGGCGAAGCGGTGAGGCAGGTCCAGGAGCTATGGCTGGCCGGGTGCCGGGAGGAGGCCGAGGACGGGGTCCCGGTCGAGCCGGGGCGCCGGACCAACCTGCTCGGGACACCGGCCATGGTCAAGGAGCGGCTGCGCCTTTACCGTGACGCCGGCATCGGCACCATCCAGATGAAGCCGTCGGGTGACCGGAGGTCGCGCATCGACGACGTCTCCAGCTGATGGAGCTCGTGCGCGAAGTGAATGAAGAGGAGGCTCCGCTCAGCGGATGAGACCGAGCTCCCGCACCGCTTGGCGCTCCTCACCCAGCTCAGCCACCGAAGCATCGATTCGGTTCCGCGAGAACTCCTCCAGATCCAGGCCGGGGACGATCTGGTATGAACCAGCCCCGATGGTCACCGGGAAGGACGACATGAGGCCTTCCGGGACGCCGTAGGAGCCGTCCGACGGGATGGCCATCGAGACCCAGTCGCCCGGCTTGGTCCCGAAGATCCAGTCGTGCATGTGGTCGATGGCGGCGTTGGCGGCGGAGGCGGCGCTCGACGCGCCGCGGGCCTCGATGATGGCCGCGCCCCGCTGTTGCACAGCCGGGATGAAGTCCTTTTCAACCCAGGCGTCGTCTCCGATGACACCTGCTGCCGGGCCCCCTCCGATCCGGGCCCGGTAAACGTCGGGGTACTGGGTGGCCGAGTGGTTCCCCCAGATCGTCATGTTCGTCACCTCGGCCACGGGGCGGCCGGACTTCTTGGCCAGGAGGCCCATGGCCCGGTTCTGGTCCAGGCGGGTCATGGCCGTGAACCGCTCGTGCGGGATCGCGGGGGGCGTTGTTCATAGCTATCAGAGCGTTTGTATTGGCCGGATTGCCGACCACCAGCACCTTGATGTCCGGCGCCGCGTTGTCGGAGAGGGCCTTACCCTGGACGGTGAAAATGGCTCCGTTGGCCTCGAGCAGGTCCTTGCGCTCCATACCCTTGGTCCGGGGCCGGGACCCCACCAGCAGGGCGATGTTGGCGTCGCCGAAGGCCTCGTCGGGCTTGTCCGAGGTGGTCACCTCGGTGACCAGTGGGAAGGCGCAGTCGTCCAGCTCCATGACGACTCCCCGCAAGGCCCCAAGTGCCGGCGTGA
Organism: uncultured Acidimicrobiaceae bacterium; assembly: GCA_963851245.1. Taxonomy (GTDB): domain Bacteria; phylum Actinomycetota; class Acidimicrobiia; order Acidimicrobiales; family Palsa-688; genus CAWKOH01. The sequence goes on from CAWKOH010000007.1 coordinate 329,383, forward strand.
TCTCCAGCAGCTGAAGGATGAGCGGTTGGTCGGGTCCCAAGAGGGCGCCGCTGGCGATGCGGAACAACAGGCTGTAGCCGATCTGACCGGCTGCTCCAGTGACAGCGACGCGAACTGGGTTAGCGGACATTCTGTTGGGCCTCCGATCGGCAGCCGCGGCGCGGCCGAACCACCGCCGAAGACGTTACGCGGCGTCCGGCCCGGAAGGCCAAGCCCCTGCGAAGTGGAGTTAGCGGCTCAGCACTTGATCGTCGGCGGCATCACCACGCCGAGGCGGTGGAGGTAACTGAGCTTGCGCTCTACGGCCTGACGCCAAAGCGTCAGATCCTTGTCGAAATGTACTCGATCGCCGTCCTCGAAGGCGTGCTCGAGCTCGTCGAAGGCCGCGTCCTCGGCGTCGAGCAATGCTCGGTAACGAGCGAGGAATCCGTCGTCGATCACTTCCGACAGCGTCACGTGCCGAACCTCCCCAGGTTGTGTTCCGGTGAGGCTACCGCCCGGCAGGCCGCTGTGGGTAGCCCCGGATCCGTTAGGCGGTCAGTAAGTCGTGTTCTTCCGAATTGCGGCGGGTATCGGGTCCAGGCCGGCGAGCTGGGCGCCCCGCCGCAGCAGGGCCGTGGGGCTGCCCCGGACTCGGAGGCGGCCTTGCATGAGCGCTCTTTGGGTGGATAGGCGCCCCTGCGCGATAGCTGTGGCCGTCGGCCAGTCGCAGGTGACGGTGAGCTCGACCTCGGCTGTGTTGTCGTCGGGCGACGGCCGCACGACGTGGGCGCGCTTTCCCTCGACCACCACGAGGTAACTGACCTCGCCGTCCGGGGTTCCGGTCACGACCTGCTCCATCACCAGGCGCTCGTCGGGGTCCGCGTCGCAAGACCCGGGGATGCTGGCCGACTCGATTTCGTCGAACCAAGCCGCGGACAAAAACCGGGCCATGACTCAGGAGACCCGGCTTTCGTAGGTGTTGGTGGTCCCGCCCTCGGCCCAACGCACGGCCAGCTCCAGGACGATCGGCCCCGCGCCCGTCTCGGGCGGCAGGGTGTGACTGATCCGGCCGATCCGGCTGCAGCTGTCGGCGGGCACCTCTCCGGCGAAGCGCCATCGCCTCTCCCCCCCGGGCCAACGAAGCGCGGCGGTCGCCTCGGCTTCGGGCAGAGCGGACCGCAGATCGCTCACTACGTGAACGTCGGCCTCGACCCGGTCTCCCGCCCGATAGGATTCCGCCGGCCGGTCCGCCGTGATGATGACCGGCGCGCAAGCCGCCTTCACTGCGGCGAAGCCGGACTTGGGGGAACGCTCGTGGTCCAGCACCGACCAGCTGATGGCCGGCTGGGCGTCGGCCAGCAGGAACATGCAGAATCCGCCCGTCGGGTGGTACTTCAGTCGACGCAGGGCCTCGATGTGGTGGCGCAGCAGCCGGGCCTGGTAGTCCTGAGTCGCCTGCCTCCAGGCCGCAAAAGTCGGGAAGGCGCCCGGCGGGACCCGCTCCTCGAACACCTCCGGCTGAAAGGCATGGTGGGCCTCCAGGGCTTCCCAGTCCAGGTCCGGCCAGCGCTCGGGCTCGATGAAGTCGTCGGAGTTGGGTACCGCCTGCGCCCCGAACTCGCTCACGAAGCGGGCCAGGACGGGGAAGCGGCTCATCATGGCCGGAAAATCCCGCTCGTCACCGTGGTACCAGCCGTAATAGAAGTGGCTGTCGGTGCCCCACGCGGGGTGTGGAACCACCCCGGAGTGGGCAACCACCTCCCGCGACCCGTCGGCGCGCTCGAGGGCCCGGCGGATGGTCCGGTCCAGCGCCGTCTTGTTCCAGCTGGGCAGCACCTGGCCCGCCAGCATCCTGGCCGAGTTGCCGCGGCGACGTTGGCCCGGCCCGGCGCCACGTCGAGGGCCACCGGCTCGTTGTGGCCGCACCACAATGCGATCGAAGGGTGATGGCCCAGCTGGAGCACCGCCTGCCGGGCTTGCTGGCCGGCCTGGCGGCGCACCTGTCCGTAGCCCCACTGGAGCGGCAGATCCTGCCAGATGAGCATGCCCAGCCGGTCGGCCGTCTCGTACCACTCGGCCCGGGTTATGTGGGCGTGGACCCTGATCAGATCCAGCCCGGCCTCCCGGGCCAGGCATACGTCGCGGGCCAGTTGGTCAGGGCCGACCTCGGCCAGGGCCCGGCTGGTCGGGCCGCAGTTGGCGCCTTTGAGGAACAGGCGTTCACCGTTGACGGTGGCGATGAAGTTGCTCACCTGCACCTGCCGTAGCCCCGTCGTGACCACCCTCTGGTCGCTCACCCGATCCCCGAGGCGGACCTCGACGTTCACGTCGTACAAGGGCTGCCCGCCGAGGGCCCAGGGCCACCACAGATGGGGTCGCTCGACCAGGACCCGCCAGCGAACCTGGTTGGCGCCCGTCGCCAGGGCCTGCTCCTCGTGCAGGAGCAGGACCACCTCATCCTCGTTCGTCCGCCGGATAGTCGTGTCGACCGCCACTTCGGCCGGACCGGCCGTATCGAGCTCGGCCTCCAGTTCCAGGGTGGCTCGATCCGAGTTGGCCTCGCGGCAGAGGACCTTGAGAGAGCTGATCCGGACCGGTCCGGTGCTGTGCAAGCGGACGGGAGCCCAGATCCCGCCGGGGTTCCACTGAGGATCTATGCAGTCCCAATGCTGGAACACGCCCGTGAGGTTGCGCTTGGCCTTGAGGTCGGACGGAGGAGTACAGGCGACCTCGACGGCGAGGACGTGTTCCGTTGCTACCTTCAGAGCCTCCGTGACCTCGAAGGTATGGGCAAAGAAGTACCCCTCGGTGTCCCCGAGGTACTCGCCGTCGAGCCAGATGTCCCCTTGGTAGAAGATGCCGTCAAAGGTCAGGAAGGTGCGCTCGTCAGCGCCCGGTGGACTGGCTTCGAAGCGGCGCCGGTAGAGCACCGGTCCCTCGGAGTCGGCGAAGTAGGGATGGGACCGCCAGTGTCCCGGGATGGTGACGAACGGCCAGCCGGAGTCGTCCAGGCCCGGTTCGGCCATCAGCCGGCGGAGCTCGTCGTCGGAGTTCTCCGCCCGCCAAGTTCCTCCCAGGTCCACACGGGCAGGGTAGTCCCCACCCCGGCACGGTGCTCAGAGGTTCAGGTGGGGCGGTAGCGTGGGCACATGAGTTCACGTCCGGCCACCCTCGGTCAGCTGAAGGAATCAGGGTGGGAATCCGTCCCCGTCAAGGAGGAGGTCCGTCGCAACGCCATCCGGCGTATCGCGTCAGGGGCTCCCATCGTCGATCGAGTCCTCGGTTACGAGGACACCGTCCTGCCACAGCTCGAGAATGCTCTAGTCGCCGGCCACGACATCATCTTCCTGGGCGAGCGGGGCCAGGCCAAGACCCGCATCATCCGCAGCCTCACGAACCTTCTCGACGAGTGGATCCCGATCGTTGCCGGTTCCGAGATCCTCGACGATCCCTATTACCCGGTGTCGCGTTACGCCCGCGAGATCTGATCGCCCACGACGGTGACGACACCCAGATCTCGTGGGTTCACCGCCACGACCGCTTCGGCGAGAAGCTGGCCACGCCGGACACCTCCATTGCCGACCTGATCGGGGAGGTCGACCCCATCAAGGTGGCGGAGGGCCGGTACCTCGCCGACGAGCTCACCCTCCACTACGGGCTGGTGCCGCGGACCAACCGGGGCATCTTCGCCATCAACGAGCTGCCGGATCTGGCCGAGCGGATTCAGGTCGGCCTCCTGAACGTGCTCGAGGAGCGGGACATCCAGGTGCGCGGCTACAAGATCCGGCTGCCGCTGGACGTGATGCTGGTCGCCTCCGCCAACCCCGAGGACTACACCAACCGGGGCCGGATCATTACCCCGCTGAAGGACCGGTTCGGGGCCCAGATCCGCACCCACTACCCTCTGGATGTGGACACCGAGATCGAGGTGATGCGCCAGGAGTCGGTGCTGGCCGAGGCGGAGGGGCTTCGGGTGGCGGTGCCCGATTACATGGCCGAGATCGTGGCCACCCTCTCTCAGCTGGCCCGCCAGAGCCCGCACATCAACCAGCGCTCCGGTGTCTCGGTCCGCCTCAGCGTGGCCAACAACGAGACCATGGTCGCCAGTGCCATCCGCCGGGCTCTTCGCCTCGGGGAGACCGAGGCCGTTCCCCGGGTCAGCGACCTTGATTCACTGGCGGCGTCCACTTCGGGCAAGGTGGAAATCGAGACGATCGACGAGCACAGGGATGGGCACGTGGTGGAGCGCCTCATCCAGCAGTCCGTGCTGACCGTGTTCAAGTCGACCGTGCCCACCGAGCAACTGCGCGCCGCCACCGCTGACTTCGACGGAGGCGACGTGATCCACACCGGTGACGACGTCCCCTCGGGTCAGTTCGTCGACGCCCTGGCCAAGTTCCCGGCCTTGAGGGAGCTGGTCGGTGCGGTGCCCGGAGCCGGGGGCGAATCGCCCGGTGCGGTGGCCAGCGCCACCGAGTTCGTGCTCGAGGGTCTTCACCTCGCCAAGCGACTCAACAAGGATGCGTCCGGAGCCCGGGCGACCTACCGGGCTCGTTAGCGGTCGGAGATCGTAGCCGTGAGCCGCTTCCGGTACTCCAGGTGGGACGGTACGCAGGTCGGGTTCGACTTCGACGCCGATGACGTCTTCGCCGAGCTGACCGATGACCTGCTCTTCCATGGCGACCTCAATCAGGCCCTTCAGCGGCTGCTCCAACGCGGCTTTCAGGACCGCAACGGCGAGCGCATCGCGGGTATGCGGGAGATGCTCGAGCGGGTGCGCCAGCGGCGCCGGGAGCTGCTCGACCGCCACGAGCTGGGCGGCCCGTTCGAGGACATGGCCGAGCGCTTGCGGGAAATAGTCGAGCAGGAGAGGGCAGCCATCGACGACCTGGTCGACCGGGCCCGGGAGTCCGGCGACCAGCGCCGGGCCGAGATCACTGACGAGGTCGCTTCAGAGCGGCGCATGGCGCTCGATCTGCTGCCCCCCGACCTGGCCGGCCAGGTGCAGTCTCTGCAGGAATACGAGTGGACCAGCAGCGAGGCCAGGGAGGCCTTCGACCAACTGATGGACGAACTGCGCTCGCAGCTGATGGAGAGCTACTTCAACCAGATGTCCTCGGCTATGTCTGACATGTCGCCGGAGTCCCTGCAGCGCATCAAAGACATGTTCAACGAGCTGAACCGCATGCTCGAAACCCGCGCCGCCGGCGGAGACACGGACCGCATGTTCCAGGAGTTCATGGACCGCTTCGGAGACATGTTCCCCGGCAACCCCCAGTCCCTGGACGAGCTCCTGGAGCAGATGGCGCAGCAGATGGCCGCCATGCAGCAGCTGCTGAACTCGATGAGCCCAGAACAGCGGGCCCAGCTTCAGCAGCTCGCGGACGCCCTTCTCGAAGACATGGACCTGCGCTGGCAGGTGGAGCGCTTGGGCGGCAACCTGCGCCAGGCCTTCCCCCAGATGGGGTGGGAGCGAGGGTACGACTTCAGCGGCCAGGATCCGCTCGGGTTCGCCGAAGCGGCGGCAGTGATGAACCAGCTCGGGGACCTCGATCGCCTCGAGCAGATGATGTCGTCCTCTCCGAACCCGGGCGCGCTGGCCGAGGTGGATCTCGACCGCGCCGGACAGCTGCTCGGCGAGGACGCCTCCAAGTCCCTCGAGCAACTGGCCAAGTTGGCCCGTCAGCTCATCGACGCCGGCCTCATGGACGTAAAAGAAGGCCGATTGGAGCTCACGCCCAGAGGTTTGCGCAGGATCGGGCAGAACGCCCTGTCCGACCTTTTCTCCAGGCTGATCAAGGACCGGATGGGGCGCCACGTCGCCGACCGGGAAGGCATCGGCCACGAGCGCACGTTCGAGACCAAGCCCTACGAGTGGGGCGACCCCTTCAACCTGTCGATCGAGCGGACCATCCGCAACGCCCTGGGCCGAACCGGCGCGGGCACGCCGGTGCGGTTGTCAGCCGAGGACTTCGAGATCGACCGGACCGAGAGCCTCACCTCGACTGCCACCGTGCTGGCCCTCGACCTGTCGCTGTCGATGCCGATGCAGGACAACTTCCTGGCCGCCAAGAAGGTGGCCATGGCCCTGCACTCCCTCATCACGAGTCAGTTCCCGAGGGACTATCTCGGCCTGGTCGGCTTCGGGGAGCTGGCCCGCGAGCTGCGGGCCGAGCAGTTGCCGGAGGTTTCGTTCGACTACACCTACGGCACCAACATGCAGCATGCCCTGCTGCTGGCCCGCCGGATGCTCGCCCGCCAGAGCGGGACCAAGCAGGTCATCATGATCACCGACGGCGAGCCGACGGCTCACATCCTCCCCGACGGGGAGCCGTTTTTCAGCTACCCGCCCGCGCCCGAGACCATCCAGGTCACCCTCAACGAGGTGGTCCGGGCCACCCGGGAGGGCATCCGGATCAACACGTTCATGCTCGACTCCCGCGAATACCTCCGCAACTTCGTGGAGAAGATCACCCGCCTCAACCGGGGCCGGGCCTTCTTCACCACGCCCGAGACGCTGGGCGACTATGTGCTCGTAGATTTTCTGGACCAGAAGCGAGCCCGGCGCCGGTCGGCCTGAGGCCACTCGGGCCGCGGTCACTCTGCTCCACCCCGCTCACGTCGTCACCTGCTCAGTTGTGCAAGGGTTCTCGGTATGCACGTGATAGTCGTCGGCTGCGGCCGGGTCGGTAGCGAGCTCGCCGGCCGCCTGCGTCGCGATGGTCACTCGGTTGCCATCATCGATAAGAACGCCAACGCCTTCCGACGCCTGCCCGAGGACTGGGGCGGCCAAACGGTGGTCGGATTCGGGTTCGATCGCGATCACCTGCTCGAGGCCGATATCGAGGGGGCCGGCGCCGTCGCCGCCGTGACCAGCGGGGACAACAGCAACATCCTGACCGCCCGCATCGCCCGTGAGAACTTCGAGGTGCCGAACGTGGTGGCCCGGATCTACGACCCCCGGCGGGCGCTCATCTACCAGAAACTGGGCATCGCCACGGTGGCCACGGTGAGCTGGACGGTGGACCAGGTCGCCCGGCGCCTGCTTCCCGGCGAGGTGGCGGTGTCATGGACCGATCCGACCGGGGAGATCAGCGTGGTCGAGTATCCGCTGCCCGACTCGCTGTGCGGCCGGGGCCTGGTCGAGCTGGCCGACGCCGACCGGTACCGTCCGCTGATGGTCACACGGGCCGGCCAGGCCAGGTTGGCGGGGGGCCACATGGTCGGCCAGGAGGGCGACGTCGTCCACTTCGCGGTGCGCACCGAGGCACTTTCGGATCTGAACGCCCTGCTAGGCACGTCCGAGCCGCAACGGGCGCCGACCGGGGGGCACCAGGCATGAAAGTCTCCATCGCTGGCGCCGGCGTGGTCGGGCAGTTCATCGCCCGGGACCTCGTGGCCAATGGCCACACGGTGCTCCTCGTGGAGAGCGACCCCGCCGTCTTCGCCCGTCAGGAGGCGCTCCCGAACTGCACCTGGTTCGCCGGAGACGCTTGTGAGGTCAGCACCCTGCACCGGGCCGGTTTCGGGGATGCCGACGTCGTCGTCGCCGCCACTGGCGACGACGAGGACAACCTGGTGGTATCCCTCCTGTCCAAGCAGGAGTTCGCGGTGCCGAGGGTGATCGCCCGGGTCAACCATCCCAAGAATCGCTGGCTGTTCAACGAGTCCTGGGGAGTCGACGTTTCTGTGTCCGTACCCCACCTCCTGACCGCATTGGTGGAGGAGGCGGTGTCGGTCGGGACCCTGGTGCGGCTGCTGCACTTCGCCGAGGGCAAGGCCGGCTTGGTCGAGGTCACCCTGGCCGAGGAGAGCCCGGCCGATGGGCGCAGGATCTCCGACCTGGGCATGCCCCGGGACGCCAGCGTCGTCGCCGTGGTGCGGGATCGCCGGGTGGTCGTGCCCAGAGGCGACACCACCCTCCAGGCCGGCGACGAGGTGATCGCCCTCGTGACCGAGGACGCCGAGGACGCCGTGCGGGCCATCCTGGTCGGCTGAAGCCCCGGCGCCGGTCCGGCCGGCGTCGGTGTGGCCGTCTTCCCGACTCGGTCGTGTGTGCTCGCCGCCGCGAGCGTGGAAATCGTCGAATTACTGACGATTTCTTCACACGAAAGCGACGAACGCGCACGGAAACAGGCCGGCTGCGCAGGAATCCCGATCGCCGCCTCGACCCGCCCTCGACCCGCCCTCGACCCGCCCTCAGTCCGGCCCGCCGGCCCCCACCCGCCGGAATTAGCAGGTCTGAACCAAGAAATGCGGGATTTCCTCTTGATTCCGAGCGAAGAAGGGGCGAATATCACATCAATGTAGTTACAAAGGTGGCACTCACCGGTGTTGCCGAGACGTGTTACCGAGCCAGTCACCGACTGAGGGGAGTAAGCGGTGAGCGAGTTGATGGACCTGATCCTGGAGACACCCGATCGAAGCTGGCAGCGCCAGGCCAACTGCATGGGGGTCGACCCCGACCTCTTCTTCCCCGAGCGGGGCGCCTCCACCCGGGAGGCCAAGGAGGTCTGCCGGGGCTGCGTGGTCCGCGAAGACTGCCTCGAGTACGCGCTGGCCAACGGTGAGAAGTTCGGTATATGGGGTGGTTTGAGCGAGCGGGAGAGGCGCAAGATCCGCCGCCGGCGGGCCCTCGAGCGCCGGGCGGCCGGCGCCGCAGCTGCCAGCTAGGTGGGGACGCAGGCAACCGCCCGCATCCAGGTGGTAGCCGGCTACGCCCGTTGACCCCGAAATCTTCCCCCGTTGAGGCCCGCCCGCTCGAGGCGGGCCTCGATCGTTGCTGATGGCGAGAGTCCGAGCTCGCTCCAACGGTGGCGGGGCTCGGCCTCCAGCACGGACAGCGGTACCAGCCCGACCAGTTCGGCCCTGTCCACGGAGGCCTGACTGGCGACGAAATCGAAGACAGCCCCGGGGCCAACCCGCCACGGTCCGATGAGGTTGCAGGACACCTGGACCGACCTTCCCGTCGCCAGCCCCAGGGCCCTCACCTCCCTCGAGCGGATGGACCGGGCCACCATGCGAGCCCGGTCAAGGTCGGCTTCAGCCAGCCAGAGGTTGTAGGCGACGAGAACCGGGCGGGCCCCTATAGCGGCGGCACCGGCGCTGCGATGGGGTGTGCTGGGGCCCAGGTCAGGGGAGAGGGTGGACCACGCCGCCCGGCGCAATTCCGGCAGCGTCCTCTCCGGTCCGTACAGGAAGCAGGGCAGCTGGAGCTCCCGGGCCGCCCATCGGGCGAAGGCGTTACGGTGTTCCACGGCCCGCTCCAGTCGACCGTCGGTCAGGCGTCCAGCCCGCCCCTCGCCCACCAGGTCGACGAAGGGAACCACGTCCAGGGCCCCGATCCGGGGGTGGACGCCGGCGTGCTCCCGGATGTCTACCCTCGCGACCGCGGCTGTCGCCACCGCCCGGGCGCCGGCCTCCACGTCCTCGACCGGCCCGGCCAGGGTAAGCACCGAGCGGTGGTGGTCCGGATCGGAGTGAACGTCGAGCAGGCAGGGACCGGCCGCCGCCGCCAGGGCGGATATGACCTGTTTGTCCTGTCCCTCGCTGACGTTCATGACGCACTCGAGGAGACTCGGTCCGGCCCCGGTCATGAGCCGCGACGGTATCGGGGTAAGGTCATCCACGTACTCCACCCGCACCGGATAAAGCGGCCGGCTTGGGCCGTGCGACAACACGTGCGATAACAACGTGCGAGACAAGGAGTAGCTTGACGACATGATCGCGAACCTGATGGGTGGCGACGGCTTGATCGTCTTGGTCATAGCCATCGTCGTGCTGCTCGGCGGCAGCCAGTTGCCCAAGATCGCCCGCAACGTGGGGATCGCCGGCAAGGAATTCCGGAAGGCTCAGGAGGAAGCCGACGAGGATGCCAACCGCCAGAAGCAGGCCAAGGCCGCCGGCCAGGCCACTGCGGCCGCTCCTCAGCCCCCGCCGCCGCAGCCGCTGCCCGCCCCTCCTGTGACGGCCTCTCCCGTCACGGCTCCTCCTGTCGCCGCCAGCCCGCCGCTCGCCGCTACAGCCGAGGCGGCCCCGGCCGGCGCCGCCGGCGACGCTTCCATCACCCTGACCCCGGCTCAGCTGGACGCCCTGCTAAAGGCACGCGAGGAGCAGGTCAGAGGCGAGGCTCCGGGGAGCTCGAACTAAGGAATCAGCTGGCCGTGAGCTGCTGAAAGCTGCGGCGCGAGCGGGCGATACGGCGCCGTTCGCGTTCGGACGCCCCGCCCCAGACCCCGTGCTCGATCCGGTTGTAAAGGGCGTACTCGAGGCAAGGCGCTTTGACCGGGCAGTCCGCGCAGATCCGGCGCGCTACCTCGACTCCCACTCCGTCGCTCGGGAAGAAGGTCTCGGGCGGCAGTTCCCTGCACTTGCCCTCAGCCATCCAGGTGGTGTCCATCCAGTCGACCTCCGTGGTCCTTCCGCCCGTTAACAACGTCTCATCCATCTTCGTACGGCCAAGTAAGAAAGAACTGAAATGTGGGTGAGTTCTCCCACGCTTAATACGTCGGCGCCCGGCGAAGGGTTGCTCGAGAAAATTCCCGAACTTTGTTGGAGAGGGGAGGGGGTTCGAATCGACCGGGGGGTTGCCGACGAAAAAGCGAGTCTACCGGACCGGCTGGCAGATCCCGGGGATCTCGGATTCGTGGCAAGCTGGCCGAAAACCCACTTCAGCACGTCTGTGGCCGGACTCGAGTGGTACGGTCCGGCGCCATGGATCGCATCGAGTGTCAGTGGTGCAAGGCCCAGAACGAGCCGGGAGAGAAGAGTTGCACCACGTGTGGGGCGCCACTCGACGTCCGCAACCTGGTCAGCGACTCGGGGTGGCGGGAAGCCCCGCGGCTCAAGGACATGACCGAGTTCCGCTTCTCCAGCAGCACCTGCCAGGTGGAGGGGGAGCTGGTGCCGGTGGCCGAGGTCAACCTGGCCGAGGGGGACTCGGTCTTCTTCGAGCACCATGTCCTGCTCTGGAAGGACGAGGGCACTCCCTTGTCAGCGCTGCCCACGGCCGGGAGCATGAAGCGCCTGCTCGGCGGGATGCCCATGGTGATCTCGGTCGCCCACGGCCCGGGGCGGGTGGCCTTCTCCCGGGACGCATCGGGTGAGGTGGTGGTGCTCCCTCTCCATCCGAGCATGGAGCTCGACGTCCGGGAACATGCCTTCCTGGTCGCCTCGCACTCCATCAGCTACTCCTTCGAGCGCATCAAAGGCATGACCAACGTGCTCCACGGCGAAGGGATGTACCTGGACCGCTTCGTGACCAGTGGCGAGCAGGGGATTCTCCTCCTGCACGGCTACGGAAACGTGTTCGAGCGGACCCTGGGGGCGGGCGAGAGGATCCTGGTGGAGCCGGGCGGTTTCCTCTACAAGGACTCTTCCGTCCAGATGAACACCGTGCAGCAGAACGTGAAGACGGGTCTCATGCGCCACGGCATGTACCTGGCCGAGATGACCGGCCCGGGCCGGGTCGGGATCCAGTCCATGTACGTGCACCATCACACCGGATAGCGCCAGGATCGAACCGCACCGTGTCCACCACCGAATCAGCCACCTACATGTGCCGCTTCTGCCGGTTGCCCAGTGAGGCCACCGGGACCAGCTGTCCCAACTGCGGCGCTCCCGTCAATGTCGCGCGCCGCCGTGAGCGACTCGGGCTGGCAGGAGCAGCCGGCGATCAAGGACATGGCCCGTATCCAGTTCGGCCAGTCCACCTGCCAGATAGAAGGGACCTACGTCCCCACTGCCGACTTCAACCTCCGGGGTGAGGAGTGGGTGTACTTCTCGCACCACACCGTTCTGTGGTGCGAGCCTGCCGTGCAGATGACACCGATGCCGATGGCCGGCGGGTGGAACCGGATGCGGGCCGGGCTGCCACTGGTCATGCTGCAGGCCCATGGGCCGGGCCACCTGGCCCTCTCCGACGACGCTCCCGGCGAGATCGTGGCCATCCCCCTCCAGCACGGCCAGGCCGTGTGGGTCCGGGAGCACCGCTTCCTGGCCGCCACCGGCAACGTGGCCTACAACTGGCAGCAACCGGGCGTCTGGTTCACGACCGGGACCGGAGACGACAGCAAGACCCATTTCCCGCTCGGGATGTTCGTCGACATCTTCCACGCCGACGGCGGTCCCGGCCTGTTGCTGCTCCACTCTCCGGGTAACACGTTCATCCGCGATCTGGCACCCAACGAGACCATCTGCATCCAGCCCACCGCCCTGCTCTACAAGGACCCCAGCGTCGGCATGCAACTGCACCTCGAGTACCCCAACCAGGGGATGATGCAGTGGGGCTTCAACCGTAACTACAGCTACCGGCAGGTCTGGCTGCGGATGTGGGGCCCCGGCCGGGTGGCCATGCAGTCGGTTTTCGAGCGGGAGGAGGCCAGCGAGCGCCATCTCCAACCACTCGCCGGCCACCATGATAGGTGGTAAGGTCGGCGTCGTAATGCATTCCGCCCCGACCACCGGCCTCCTCCTTCTGATGTAGGCGAGCACCACATAGGTGCTCGCCGAAGCCTCCTGCGCCTCCGGGCCGGGAGGTTTTTTCTTTGCCCGATACCGCCCGATACCGCCCGTCACCCGAGAGGTTCCCATGGCCGCCTACGCCTACCCGACGCCCTGTGACATGCCGTTCGATAAGTACCGGCCCTTCCGCCCCTTCGAGGTGGCGAATCTCTCGTGGTCGGGCCGCACCTGGCCCGACCGGGAGCTGACCGTGGCCCCGACCTGGTGCAGCGTGGACCTCCGCGACGGCAATCAGGCCCTCATCGACCCCATGGATCCCGACTCGGAAGCTGAAGTTCTTCGAGACCCTCATCGGGATGGGGTTCAAGGAGATCGAGGTCGGTTTCCCGGCGGCATCCCAGCCCGACTTCGAGTTCGTCCGCCAGATCATCGAGGAGGACCGGATACCGGACGACGTGGTCATACAGGTGCTCGTGCAGTGCCGGCCCGAGCTGATCGAGCGCACCTTCGAGTCCATCGCCGGCGCACCCCACGCCATCGTGCACTTCTACAACTCGACCTCGGTGCTGCAGCGGCGGGTGGTGTTCGGCCTCGGACAAGGGCGGCATCATCGACATCGCCACCACCGCCGCCCGTCTGGTCACGCAAGTACGCCGACACCATCCCGCGAGACCAAGGTGAGCTACGAGTACTCGCCGGAGAGCTTCACCGGCACCGAGCCCGACTTTGCGGTCGAGATCTGCGAGGCCGTCATGGACGTCATCGAACCCTCGCCGGACGGCAAGATGATCTCAACCTGCCGAACACGGTGGAGATGTACGGTCCCAACACCTACGCCGATGTGATCGAGTACTTCTCACCGCAACGTCCGCAACCGGGACTCGGTCGTCCTGAGCGTCCACCCGCACAACGACCGGGGCACCGCCGTGGCCGCCGCCGAGCTGGCCCAGCTGGCCGGGCGCCGACCGGGTGGAGGGCACCCTTTTCGGCAACGGTGAGCGGACCGGCAACGTGGACGTGGTGACCCTGGCGCTCAACCTTTTCTCCCAGGGGGTCGACCCCGAGGCTCGACCTGCACGACATCGATGCACCTCCGCCGGGTGGCCGAGTACTGCAACCGCCTGCCGGTCCACCCCCGCCACCCCTACGCCGGGGACCTGGTGTACACCGCCTTCTCGGGCTCGCACCAGGACGCCATCAAGAAGGGCATGGACGCCATTCCCGGCGACTACGAGGCGTGGGAGGTCCCCTACCTGCCGATCGACCCCAAGCATGTAGGGCGCACCTACGAGGCCATCATCCGGGTCAACAGCCAGTCGGGCAAGGGCGGGGTCGCCTACATCATGGACACCGAGCACGGGCTGGACCTGCCCCGGCTCCCTGCAGGTCGAGTTCTCCAAGCAGGTCCAGGCCATCACCGAGGCCAGCGGGACCGAGATCAAGCCCGGGGAGCTGTGGGACGCTTTCGCCCGCAGCTACCTGCCCGACGACGCCGGGATCCGGCTCATCTCGTCGGAGGTGTCCTCGGGGGAAAAAGGGACCTCGGTCGTGGCTCAGGTCCTCGTCGACGGCCAGCACCGGACGCTGTCGGGCCATGGCAACGGCCCGGTAGACGCCATCGTCCACGGCATCCGATCGGAGCTGGGTATCGAGATCTCGGTCGAGGACTACCACGAGCACGCCCTGACGGCCGGCAGCGAGGCCAGCGCGGCGCGCCTACGTCCAGGTCACCGGCAGCGGCGGCGAGCAAGTCTGGGGAGTCGGGATCCACTCCAGCATCCTCGATGCCTCGCTCGCGGCCGTCATAAGCGCCGCCAACCGGCTTCGGGGCTCGAGCCGCCGGTCCGGTCCCGTAAACTGGTCCTCCATGTCGATTCAGTCCGCCCGAAGAGCAGGCCCCGCCGCGGGGCCACGTTCGCGTCGTATACCTCGGCCCGGTTGCCCCCCACTGGCGGGTCGATTCCGACTTCGGCGACCGGACCGTCATCGAGGAGTTCCGCCAGCGGGCCCTGGCCCGCCTTCTGCTCCTGCCGCCCCACGATCCCCAGTTCCGGCGCAACCGGGAGCGCATCATCCGGGATGCCGAGCGGGAGAACCTCCTGCTCGACTGGGATCTGGGCGAGCCCGAAGTGGAAGAGGTCGAGCCCGCGGCCGAGGCCTGACCGGGGATCCCCAGTCCGGGAACCCCTCAGCCCTCCCCTGACAAAACGGACTTTTCGGGCTGGGATGGGCCGCCGGATCTCGAAGTTGCTAAGGGAGAGGTCCCCGACGAGCGATTATTGATAGATGGGCTCCGTCGCGGAGATCGCCTGGAGCGAATTGGTCGCGGAAGCCGACTGGATCAGGGACCGCCTGGTTACTCCGGTCGGTTCAACCGTCACGTCCATAGTCCCCGGTGGCTTCGAGGCCTACGCCCGCGTCCTGCACCCGGCGGTTGTGACGGGCGGGGCCAACGAAGCGCCGGCCCGATGGGCTCAGGTGGCGGCCTGGAGCGGCCTGGAGTTGCGAGCCAACGCCCAGTTCCACTCCGTCGCCCTGCCACCCCGGGGGCCGGTCTCGGCCGACCTGGCCGCCTGCTGTGCCCCCCGCAAAGGGAGCCTCACGGCCGCGGACTGCTCCGCTCTGGCCGGTTGGCTCCGGTCCCACACCAGCACCGCCGATTCCTGCTGGTTCTGCCTCTGGGAGGGCTATGCCTGGCAGGGCGTGAAGTCAGACCCCATCCCCGTTGAGACCCTCAACGGCCCCCGGGTGTCGCTCCCGCGCCGTGATTACGTGCTGTTCAGCGGCCCGGTGGAGGCCGCCGCGGCCATCGACGACGCCGCCGCCTTCACGCCCAACCTGTGGTGGCCGTCGGACCGGGCCTGGTGCGTGGCCAGCGCCATCGATCTGCCCTGGACCTATGTGGGCGGCCCGGCTCCGATGATCGCCGAGCTGGTGGGCCACCAGGACCTGGAAGTGTTCCCGGCCGGGCCGGACGACCGTGTGAGCCGGGTGGAGAGCTGGGTGGTCGAATGGGCCTACACCGGCGTGGACGAGCTACTGAGGAACGGCAGCTGCCGGATCGAGACACCGCGTGGCCATATCGACGCCTGGCTGGAGCGGCCCGGGTTGCACACGGGGGCGCTGGGCATCACGTCCAACGCCGCGGACGGGCGCCGCTGGAGCAAACGCACCACCATCGAGCATCGCGTCGATCAGGAGCTGCGCCGGCTGATTTCGCTCCACCTGATGATGCACCTGGTGGACCTGGTCGAGAGCTAGCGGCGATCATTCCGCCTGTAGCCTGGAATGACATGGTGGCCCCTCGCTTGGATCAACCAGCCAACCTGACCGGCTCGAGGTCGCCCGCCGACGCCAGGCCCAGCGGAACCGAAGGCGAGCTCCGCTACCTCAACCGGGAGCTGTCCACCCTGGACTTCAACAGCCGGGTGCTGGCCCTGGCGGAGCAGGACGACCTCCCGCTGCTGGAGCGGGTGAAGTTCCTGGCCATCTTCAGCACCAACATGGACGAGTTCTTCCAGGTGCGGGTGGCCGGCTTGAAGGACCAGCAGGCGGCCGGAATCGGGACCGCTCCCGACGGGTTGTCGGTATCCGAGCAGCTGAAGGCCATACGGGGCGATGTGGAAGCCCTCTTCGAGCGCCGCCGGGTGGCGTTCCTCGAGCAGGTGATTCCGAAGCTGGGGGAGCACGGCATCCGCCTGGCCGACTGGGATTCCCTTGAAGACGGGGACCGGGCCTGGGTGGGTTCGGTCTTCTTCGACCGGATCTTTCCGGTTCTCACCCCGCTGGCCGTGGATCCCGGCCACCCTTTTCCCTACATATCCAACCTCTCGCTGAACCTGGCCGTCATCGTCCGCGACCCCATCCAGGGCGAGCGCCGCTTCGCCCGGGTCAAGGTGCCTCCTCTCCTCCCGGGCCTGCTGGCCATGCCCGACGGCGAGCGTTTCATCGCCCTCGAGCAGGTCATCGCCGCCCATCTCGAAGCGCTGTTCCCGGGCATGGAGATCGAGGCCCATCACCCGTTCCGGGTAACCCGCAATGCCGACCTGACCCTGGAAGAGGAGGAGGCCGACGACCTGCTGGAAGCGGTGGAGATGGAGCTTCGCCGGCGCCGCTTCGGCCGGGCGGTCCGGGTCGAGGTCGACGCATCCATGTCCAAAGAGGTGCGTACCCTGCTGGCCCGGGAGCTGGACCTGCAGCCCGGGGACGTCTATGACGTCCCCGGCCCGCTCGACCTCACCGCCCTCTGGATCGTCTATGGCCTCGACCGGCCCGAGCTGAAGGAGGAGCCCTTCGCGCCGGTCACCCCGGGCCGGATGATAAGCAACGACGGCGACGCTATCGACATCTTCTCCGTCATCCGCCGGGGCGACGTCCTGGTCCAGCATCCCTACGAGAGCTTCTCCGAGTCGGTCGAGGAGTTCATCGCCCAGGCCTCGCGCGACCCCCACGTGCTGGCCATCAAGCAGACGCTGTACCGCACCTCTGGGGACAGCGCCATCGTGCGTTCCCTCATCCGGGCCGCCGAGAGGGGCAAGCAGGTGGCGGCTCTGGTCGAGCTCAAGGCGAGGGGCGACGAGGCCGCCAACATCGGGTTCGCCCGGGCCCTGGAGCAGGCCGGAGTGCACGTGGTCTACGGGCTGGTCGGCCTGAAGACCCACTCGAAGATCGCCCTCGTGGTGCGCCAGGAAGGGGACGGCATCCGGCGCTACTGCCACATCGGGACCGGGAACTACAACGCCAGCACGGCGAGGCTTTACGAGGACATCGGCATCCTGACCTGCGAACCACATATCGGGGCCGATCTGACCGACCTGTTCAACTTCCTCACCGGCTACAGCCGTCGCATGGAATACCGCCGCCTCCTGGTGGCGCCGGCCACGCTCCGGCCCCGGATGATGGAGCTGATCGGCCGCGAGGCCGACCTCGGCGAGGCGGGCCGGATCGTCTGGAAGCTCAACAACGTGGTCGATCCCGGGATCGTCGACGCCCTCTACCGCGCCTCGCAGGCCGGGGTGAGGATCGATCTCATGGTCCGGGCCATCTGTTGCCTGCGGCCAGGGGTGCCCGGCCTGTCGGAGAACATCCGGGTACGCAGCATCGTGGGCCGCTGGCTGGAGCATTCCCGCATCTATTACTTCGGCGCCGGCTCGGGCGACTTGGCGGTTGCGGGCGGCGAGTACTACCTCGGCTCGGCCGACATGATGGACCGCAACCTGGACCGTCGGGTTGAGGCCGTCGTTCCCGTCACCGCTCCCGAGCTGCAGGGCCGGCTACGGGAGATCCTCGAGGTCGAGCTGTCCGATGACGTCCGGTCCTGGGAGCTGCAGTCCGACGGCAGCTGGTCCAAGGTTCGCGTGCAGGGACGCCTGCACGCCCAGCAGCGGTTGCAGGAGCTCGCCGTCGCCCGTTCGAAGCGCTGGCGGGACACCGAGGTCCTCCACGCCGGGGCCATCAAATAAATGAGCCCGGGCAAATGAGTCCTGAGTGAGCTCGGGATCGACCGCGCCCGAGGTGGTCCTGGCCGCAGGCGGCGTTGTATGGCGACGCGGAGCCGGGGGAGTGTTCGAGGTGGTGCTCGTGCACCGGCCTCGATACGACGATTGGAGCTTGCCTAAGGGCAAGCTGGACCCGGGCGAAACCGACGAACAGGCGGCGTTGCGCGAGGTGCAAGAGGAGACCACCCTGCGGGCGGTGCTCGGGCCCGAGCTTCCCACCACCACCTACCTGGACCGGAGCGGCAAGCACAAAAGGGTCAGGTACTGGGCCATGACCGTCCTCGACGGTTCGCCCGCCGCCTGCAACGAGGTCGACGCCGCCGTGTGGTTGCCGGTGGAGGAGGCGGTCAGGCGTCTCACCTACAGCCGCGATGTGGACGTCCTCGGGGCTCTGGCCCGAGCCATCGAAGGTTGACCGTGCCCTCTTAGATGCTCGGGGGAAGCAGGCGGATGACGTTCTCGAAGAAGAACCACAGCGGCACCAGGCAGATGGCGATCCCGACCACGTAGGCGGTGACCCGGCTCCACCGTCGGGTCCGATTGATGCAGAGGCGCACCCCGATCCACAGAAGCACCAGGATGGCGCCATAGCCGATGGCGGCTGGCCACGCCCCCGATTCCCCCGCGGTCAGCGAAGTCGCCGCTGCCGGGCTGGAGGCCACCGGGGCCCCGGCTGCCGGAGCCCCGGCGGCCGGGACGACGGGGAGCGGTTGCTGGCCTGAGAGCCGGGCCACCACCACGAGCCTCGATGTGGCTTCGAACCTCGGATTGCAGGTCGTAAGCGTCAGCTGGGCGTAGGGGGTGGGGTCGAGAACCGATATGTCATCAGGACTCACCGACCTCGGCGGTTGCGACACCCGGTAGGTGAAGGTCCGGCCGGCCAGGTCGGTGATGATGATGGGATCGCCGACGGAGAGCTCGTTGAGGTCGTAGAACGGGGCCCCGTAGGTGGTGCGGTGACCGGCAATAGCGGCATTGCCGGCCTGGCCGGGCATGACCGTCTCCGGGTAGTGGCCCGGCCCCTTCATCAGATCGGTCACCTGGACGCCTTGCACCACGAACTTGTTCACACCAATCTTCGGGATGACCAGGTGGTCGATGGCCCCTCCGGGGGGGACCGATGGTTCCGTCTGGTTCCGGCTCGACTGGGATCCGGATCCGAGGGTGGGGTTGTCCGATGACGCGGGAGTCGTTTTCGAGCCGGTGGTGGCGACGGACACGGCTGCGTTGAACTGCTTGGCCAGCTTGGCCTGGCTGTGGGCCTCTGCCAGGCCAGTGCCGTACAGTTGGTACAGGACGAACAACAGGATGATCACGCCGATCGTGATCAAGGCCAGCCCCAGTTCCCTGACGCCGCGCCGCAGCGGCCCGAGCGGGTCGCTCTTCGGCCCCGAGTGAGCCCTCCGAGCGAATCGTCGCTTCGCTTGGGCGGATGATCCTTCGGGTGTTTCTCCGGGTTCGGGGGGAGGAGAAGCGACCTCGTGTGTCGGTGAGGTCATGGCGTCTAGGTTATGCGGATCGGGTACCAGGTCAGGCGTCGCCACCAATGTCCTCATACCTCGGCCGGCCGGCGCCGGATGGCACACTGAGGCCATGCCTGTGCTGTTGGTTCGCCACGCGCAAGCTCTGCCCCGGTCCACCTGGAAGGGAGACGATCGCGCCCGTGTCCTCTCGGCGCGGGGCCGGAAACAGGCGCAGGCTCTGGTTCCACTCCTGAGTGATTTCAAACCCCGGCGAGTGTTCTCCAGCCCCTACCTGAGGTGCGTCGAGACGGTGGCGCCGCTCTCGGAGGCCATCGGGGTGGAGGTGGAAGCGGTGGAGGCGCTGGCCGAGGGTGATGGCCGGGCCGCGGTCGAAATGGTTCGCGCTCTGGTCCGCCAGGACGTCCTCCTGTGCAGTCATGGCGACATCATCCCGGAGGTCCTCACTGCTCTGGCCGACGGCGACGGACTCGACCTGGGCCGCGCTCCCCGGCAGGAGAAGGGGTCGGTGTGGGTCCTTGAGGCGCGAAAGGGTCGCTTCGTGAGGGCCAAGTACCTCCGTCCCCCGGTCTAGGTGCGGTCGTGTTCGCCGGCGGAAGCAATTGATTTGCTCCGGCCGGGCTAGCCGCCGCCAGGGCTAGCCCGGCCGAGCGAGCCCCCGCCCGAACAGAAAGCTGTCAGCGCCGCCGGAAGGACCGCTTCAACACCCGCCTGGGCAGGATGTCGTCGTCACCCGGGGTCCAGCCCTCGATCGAGATCGTCCGGGGCGGAGGCGCCGCCTGGGCCGTCTGAGCCGGCGAGGCCGGCGCACTGGGTTCCGCGGCGCGAGCGGAGGGGGCCGGTTGGGCCGGCTGGCGGCGACGCAGCGCGATGGTCGGTTGCTCCGCCGCCGCGGGAGCGGGCGCCAGAGCCGATGTCGACCGCCCGGCCGCCAGATCCCCCCCCACCCGGCTGTCGCCGCTGAGGTTGAGGGGTCCCAGCTTTGCCGGGCTGGGGCTGCGCAGCCCGCTCTGACCAGCACCGCCGGGCGCACCCAGGCTGCTGCCGGACAGGCTGCTGCCCGACACCGCGTTTCCGGCGCCGAGGCTGCCGGTCCCGCTCAGCCCGGCTCCTGAACTTCCTCCCACCGATGTGGGCGCGCCGCCGCCGAGGAGGCTCGGCGCCCGCCTGCCGGCGGGGGCCGGGGGGGCGGCGGCGGAAGGCGCCGCCTCGGGGGCGGAGCCGCCGCGACTGAACGGGTTCACCGACCGACCTGGTTGCGGCCGGGGCGGAACGACGGGCTCGGCCTCGGACGGCCCGGCGATGACCGGCCCCCCTGGCGTGGGGCCCCGAAGGGGCTTGTTCGGTGGGTTGTCCATGACATCGGTGTCGGAGGCGGTGCGCAGGGCGTCGGCCAGGGTGGCCTGGAGCGCCTGGCGGTCAAAGGGGCGCATGGAGGCTCCCCCCTCCGTGCTTCCGTCGTCGTCCGGCCGGGTCCACTCATCTGCCATGTGCTCACTATCGGGCGCCCCGCCCGCCCCCTTGAGCGCGGGATCAGTATGAGGAGGGGCTAGCACCGACCAGCCTCTACTCTGGATCCGAGATGGAAGTACAGCCCGCGGCGCCGTCCTGGTCGTCCCGCCTCCGGGCTCTGGCCAGCTACCCGTTCCGGCTGGGGCCGCCGGGCCCCAACGCCACGTCCACGCCCTTCGGGGGGCTGGCGATCGTGCACGCTCTCTCGTCTGCGGGTGACGCCCTGGTTGTAGTCGCCCTGGCGGGTTCGGTTTTCGTGAGCGTCTCGCTGAGCGCTGCCCGTGGCCGCACCGCCATCGGGCTGATCTGCACCGTTCTCCCCTTCGCGGTTGTTGGCCCTTTCATCGGGCCGGTCATCGACCGGGTTCGCGGCGGCCGCCGGTTCATCGTGTTCCTTTCTGCCATTGGCCGCATGGCGGCGTGCCTGATGATGAGCGCCTGGATCCACAGTCTGCTCCTCTTTCCGGCCGCCTTCTTGAGCCTGGTCTGTTCGAAGACCTACGCGGTCACCAAAGCCTCCCTGGTGCCCGGCGCAGTGGACAGCGACAAGGACCTGGTACGGGCCAACTCGCGGCTGGCCGTCGGCTCCTCGATCTTCACGTCCATCGCAGCCGCGTTCGGGGGCATCGTCTACAAGCTCTTCAACTCTCACGTGCTCCTCGACTTCGACGTCCTTGTCTTCGCCGCCACGGCCGGGTTGTCCCTGCACCTCTTGAGCGGGGTGCGCGAGCAGCCCAGACCGGGTTATCAGGGGCCCCTGCTGGCGGAAGAGGTGAGTCAGTCCCCGACTTCCAGGAGGTTGCGGCGGACTTTCGGCGGAGTGGTGCACTCCATAAGGGGTGGTCCGAGACCGCCGATCCCGCACGAACTGGCGCTGGCCCAGGTGGCCATGGCGGGAATGCGGTCGGTGGCGGGGTTCCTGACGGCTCTGGTGGTGTTCGACTTCCGGGCCGAGCACGCCCCTGTGATCTGGTACGGCCTGGTGGCGGTGGCCAGCGTCGGCGGCAACTTCGGAGGCGCTCTCCTGGCCCCGACCCTCCGCGACCGGGTGTCCGAAAGGCGCCTGATGGCGAGCGCCGCCATCGTGATCGCCGCCACGGCCATCGCCACCACCCAGATAGCGAACCTGCACCGCCGCCCCGCCGCCCTGATACTGGCCACTGTGGTGGGCCTCGGGGCCAGCGTGGCCAAGACCGCGTTCGACGCCACCGTGCAACGGGTTGCCCCCGATGCCGACCGGAGCCGTCTCTTCGCCCGGTTCGAATCGATCTTCCAGCTGGTGTGGGTGGTGGGAGCCCTCCTCCCGACCCTGTTCGACATACCGTTGCTGGCCGGTTTCGTGATCGTGGCGATCACGGTAATCGGGACGTCGGCTGTGTTCGTAGTCGGGATGGCCCGTTACCACCCGGATCCGGCCCGGGCCGACACAGGAACGGAACCGCCGCCGGCTCCGTCCCCCCCGGACCCGCCCATGTGGCCGGCCCCAGCTCCTACCCCCGACTCCTGAGAGCCCTCAGCCCTCGTCTTCCAGGTCGATGCGGGCCAGCCAGAGACCGGGGGCGGTCAGCTCGGGCGGGGTGGGAAGCTCGCGACCTGACTTCCACAAGCGCAGCAGGCCCGCTTCGCCCGCCCGCTCGACGATGCCCCGCACGAAGGCCTGTCCTTGCTCGTAGCGAGTTCCGTCCAGGGCCACGCCGAAGAGCTGCCCGAGGACTCTGGTACCGGCGCTCTCCTCTAGCCGGCGCCGGCGCAGGGCCTCGGTCAGAGGTCCGTAGGAGGCGATGAGCCGGCGGCCGACATTGTCCATTACGTGATCCACGTACCCGGCCACCGCGGCCAGAAGGGATTGCAACGGGACCTGGATCTGCCGCTGGGCGTCGTTCTGCAGTTCACCCAGAAGGCTCTCGGGATCGCCGAAGGCCTGCTGCAACCCGGCCATGTCGGTAGGGTCGATGCCACTCAGGCGGGTTTCGATGGCATCGGGGCTCGGGTCGAAGGCGTCTACGTACTGGGCTATGAGCCCATCGAGCCTTTCCCGGACGTGCGGGCGCCCGAGCACGGCGTGGTTGGTAGCTTCGCGCAGGCAGATCCACAAGCGCACCTCGTCGGGCTCCAGGCTCCAGTCGGACGCGAAGCGGTCGATGGTGGAGGTCACCATGAGTAGCTCGTCGCCCGAAGGTCGTGGCATCGGAAGCTCGTACTGACCCATGGCCCGGCTGGCCAGCTGGCCGACCATGGATCCCGACTGCAGCCCGAACAGGAACGGACCGAGCATCTGCGGGAGATTGGCGAACAGCTTGGCCATCGGGTCCGACTCTCCCCCGAGCCCGGCGCCGCCCGCCTCGGCCCCGGTCTCCGAGTCGTCCTCGCCCGGGTCGGGTAGGGACGCGGACATCTTGGACGCCAGCTTTTCGAGCAAAGGGCGCCAGGCATCGAGGGTCCGAAGGGCCCATTCGCTCGGGCTCACGGCTCGGACTGTGAGCAGGCCGCTTGCTGACACTGACAGGCCGGTAGCCTCCGTCACGTGAAGTTCTGCTACCCGGATGAGCTCCTCCAGGCGGACCCGCGACGACGGGTCCGGGTTCGGCTCCGGTTCGCCACCGGTGGCGGTCCACTGGGCCATCTGGCGGGCGATCTCCCAGTTCAGCGGTCCCTGGGTGGTGAACAGGCGCGCCAGGTTGCGCATCAGATCGCCGAGGGGTCCCCCGCCGAACGGCCCGCCCCCGAAAGCTTCGGGAGAGCTCACCGGCCTCTCCGGGGGCTCGCCTGCAAGATGACCATTGGGGCATGGTAGGGCGGTGCGGACCGTTGTCGTTACCGGGGTGGCCGGATCACTCGGCCAGCGAGTGGCGGCCCGCTTGGCGGCGCGACCCGACCTGGACCGGATTGTCGGGCTGGACGTGGTCCCTTCGGCGTGGACCGATCCCAAGCTGGACATGCGACTCGTCGACCTGGCCTTCGATGCCGGCCCAGGGGTCGGTGGCCTGGAAACGGCCCTGGAGGGGGCGGCCGGCCTGATTCACCTGGCCTGGAGGACGCCCGACGCCCTGGGCACCCTTCCCGGCGATGACGCAAGCGCGGCGTCCGCCAACCTGCGGGCTCTTCGTCACGTGCTCGAGGCGTGCGGCCAGGCCGGCATCCCGACGGTCGTCCATCTGTCCAGCGCCACCGTCTACGGAGCGTGGCCCGACAACAAGATTCCGCTCACTGAAGACGCCCGGTTGCGACCCAACCCCGAGCTGTCCTTCGCGGTTTCAAAAGCAGAGGCCGAGCGGGTGGTGGCGCAGTGGGCCGAGGACCATCCCGACGTCGCAGTCGCCGTCCTCCGGCCGGCCGTTACCGTCGGGTTCGACGAGCGTCCGCTGTACCTGGCTCTGGGCGTTACGAGGTCGCCCCGCTCCGGCGACGGTGGGCGACCGGTCCAGTACCTGCACGTCGACGACCTGTCCAGTGCGGTGGTGACCGCCTGGGAGCAGCGCCTCACCGGTGTCTACAACGTGGCTCCCGATACCGGGATCCGGGAAGAAGAGGCCCGGGCTCTGGCCGGCGGGGTGGCCAAGGTGACGCTCCCGGGCCGGGTCGCCCAGGCGGTGTCGGCCTGGGGCTGGCAGCTCTTTCGGCGGGGAATTCCAGTCGAGGCCAGGGCCTACGCCACCCACCCCTGGGTGGTGGCCCCGGACCGCCTGAAAGCGACCGGCTGGACGCCCCAATACTCGAGCGAAGAGGCGCTGGTCGCCACCGATGCCCGACCCCACTGGGATGACCTCCCACCGGGTCGGCGCCAGAACTACAACCTGATCCTGGTACTGGTCACGGTCATGCTCGGGGCGGCCGGCGTGGCGACGGCCCTGGCCGCCCTGAGGGCCGCGGCGCGGCCGGTCACAGCGGCCGGGAGGCTAGTCGTCGGGCGGTCAGCTCCCGGAGGGCTGGGCTGCGGGCGCGACGGGGTTAGCTGCCGGCGGGCTGGTTGGAGACGACCACCGTGGCGTGCATGGTCTTGCCGTCCCGGATGAACGAAATGGTGGCCCGGTCGTTCGGCTGGCAACTGTTCAGGAGCGCCGTCAGGGTCCCCGCCGAGGTGACCGGCTGGCCGTTGAGAGAGGTGATTATGTCGGTTGGGCCCAGACCTATGTGACTGGCGGGGCTGTTCGCTGTGACGCCCACGGCCAGCGCTCCACCCAGCAGTCCGTCCTGATGGGCGACACCCGAGGACAGGTCAACCGAGTCGTACAGGCCCAACCAGGGATGGGTGACCTTCACACCCGCCACCAGCTGCAACGCCACGTGCTCCACCTCGTCCACCGGCACCGCGAAGGTCAGGTTCTGGTCGGACGCGTCGGTGGGATCAAGGTCAACGGTCAGGCCCACCACCCGGCCGAACTGGTCCACGAGAGGACCGCCGGCTACAGGGGCCGGAACCGGGGTGCCGCTGATGGCGATCATGTTCTCCACATTGCCGCCGTCGGCCACGTCGACCTCCCGGTTCTCCGCCGTGACCGACCCGGCGAACACCGACCCGCCCTGAAGGCTCTGGGCGCCGATGGCCAGGACGGGATTGGCCACGGACAGCTCTGCGACCGATCCGAGTGTGGGATAGGTGTCCTGAGTGTTCGGGACAGCAATTACGGCCAACCCGCTGATGGGGTCTTGACCGACCAACCGTCCCCTCGCCTGCTTACCTGAGATGAAGGTCACCTGGATAGGCCCGCGGTCGTCGGCGTCGGTGGCCGCGCCGATGAGCGAGCGGTCGGTGACGACATAGGCATGATCGCTGCCGTTGATCAGGAGGAGCCCCGATCCCGTAGCCGGCCCGTCGGCGGTGGAAACGTTGATGGCGACGACAGAGGGGGCCACCGCCTTGTCGACCTCGGTCCAGTCCACGCCGGGCCCTCCGGCAGTAGCCAGCGTCACCGCCGGACTCGTCGACAGCACGGATCTGACAATGGTGTTGGGGTGTTCGAATGCTCCGGTCACCATACCGACGCCCGAAGCCGCCATGGCTCCGATCACACCGGCCACGATGGCGACGGTCCAGATACGCCCCGGGCCGGACGTAGCAGCATGGAACCAGTTCGTGACCATTCCCGAGCCTGATCCCCTGTCACTCCCGGTCTGGGTGCCCGACGGTTGGCTCTCTGCGGCTTCGGACGGATGGCGCCATAGGCGGTCCTCAGGCGGGAGCCAAGCGAAAAACGGCCCTTCGTCTTCCAGGCCGAAGTCGGAACCCACGGCATTCGAGCCTACCGAGCGAATTCGTCACTTGGTCATCGCCCCCTTGCGGGTGCCCGAAGTTCCCCGCCGCACATGGTCCCTCGTGACGGTCGTAGCATGAGGACGTGGATGTGTTCAAAGCCGCGCCGACCGGCGAGGATGACTGGGTCGCTTTGACGACCGAGGTCCTCTCCCTCGAGGAAGCCGCGACCTGGGTCACCCGACCCGATTGCGGCGCCGTGGTGGTCTTCGCCGGTACCGTACACGATCACGCCGAGGGACGCCCCGGGGTGAGCGAACTCGAGTACGAGGCCTACGGGTCGCAGGTGGAGCCGCGTCTGGCGGCGGTGGCCACCGAGGCTCGCAAGCGTTGGCCTGATGTCGGCCGCCTGGTCCTGTGGCACCGTGCCGGGGTCCTGGCCGTGACCGAGTGCTCGGTGGTGGTAGCGGCGTCGGCCAGGCATCGAGGTGACGCTTTCGACGCCGCTCGCTACTGCATCGACACCTTGAAGCGCACGGTGCCGATCTGGAAGCGCGAACGCTGGGCCGGGGGAGACGACTGGGGTCTGGATGCCCACGAGGTAGCGGAGGTGGGGCCATGATGGCGTCGTCGAGCACCGTGCTCAGCAACCTGGCCTACCTGATCGGCGCCGTCGTGCTGGCGGTCATCGGGGGCGTGGCTGTCTGGCTTCACCACCGCCAGCCGAAGTCGGTGGATGCCAACATGGCATCGTTCCGGCGGGGCTTGAACGCGCTGGCACCTGATGTGCGCCCCGGCCAGAACGGGGCGACCCGACCGGAGCAGGGTTTCCACATCCAGCAGCCACCGATGGCACTGACCCACGTGCGGGTAGAGCGGACCAACTCTCGCCCGGCCAAGGCCGGGAATGATGACGTTACGGGTGAGGTTCCGGGGGTGGACATGCCCGCGGAAGGTGGTGGCGGCACTGGCTAGGGACCTCGCCATCGACCTGGGTACGGCCAACACGCTCGTCTACGCCCGCGGACGGGGCATCGTCCTGAACGAACCGACTGTCATCGCCCTCAACTCGCGCACTCAGGACGTTCTGGCCATGGGCCACGAGGCGTGGCAGATGATCGGGCGGACACCTGGCTACATCGTGGCCGTGCGCCCTTTGCGCAAAGGTGCCATTACTGACTTCGACATCACCCAACGCATGATCCGCCTCCTCCTCCAAAGGGCAGGCGTCTCGCGTTTCAACCGCCCGCGCGTGATCATCTGCGTGCCGTCGGCGATCACCGAGGTCGAACGCCGAGCAGTGGAGGAGGCCGCCCGGGGCGCGGGTGCCAATGGAGCGTTCCTCATCGAGCAGCCGATGGCGGCCGCCATCGGGGCCGGCCTTCCGATCCACGAGCCGCTCGGCAACATGGTCGTCGATGTGGGGGGCGGCACCACTGAGACCGCGGTCATCTCTCTGGGCGGCATCGTGGCCCTCGAAGCGATACGGGTCGGGAGTTTCGACATCGACGCCTCTATCCAGACCTACGTCCGCCGCGAATACGGGATCGCGGTGGGCGAGCGAACGGCCGAGGAGATAAAGCTCGCCATAGGCTCGGCCTGGCCGACCGACGACACCATAAAGGCCGAGGTCCGCGGACGGGACCTCATGACCGGCCTGCCCAAGACGGTGATCCTGGCCCCGGAGGAAGTTCGCGAGGCCATCGAGGAACAGGTCGGCGCCATCGTGGATTCAGTGGTCAAATGCCTCGGAAATTCGCCCCCGAGCTGGCTCAGGATCTCATCAGTCAGGGCATCAATCTGGTCGGCGGCGGTGGTCTGTTGAGCGGACTGGATCAGCGCCTGGCGGCCGAGACGTCGCTGCCGGTGCATCTGGTGGACGCCCCGCTGGAGTGCGTGGTGCTCGGCGCCGGCAAGTGCCTGGAGGAGCTCGACGCCGTCCGGGACCTCTTCATGAAGTAGACGGCGGTTTTGGCCGCCGTCGGCCGTGTCGGGCGCGGTCAACCGTGGCGGCCGGTCAAGTCCTCGGCCGCCTGGCGCACTTGCCAGTCCCGGTCGGTCAGGGCCCGCTCCAGTGCGGCGTCGACATCAGGACCGCTGAAGGGAGCCAGAGCCAAGATGGCCCGCCGGCGGACGGCGGGTTTGTCCGCGGTGGCGGCCAAGACCGCCGGCAGGCCTTCTTCGGCACCGATGGCGCCCAGGGCGGCGACGGCCGCTTCCCGGCAGAGAGGGTCCGGGTGGCCCCGGACCACTGCGGCCAGGTCTGGCACCGCCGGCGATGCCTCGGCCCCGATCTCACCCAGCGCGAAGCATCCTGACTCCGCCACCCGGGGCTCGCGATCTGACAGCGAGGCGATCAAGAGCGGCAGGGACCGGCTGCCATGGTTGACGGCTAGCTCGGCCGCTCGGGCCCGCACGGCGCCGTCCGGGTCCACGGCGGCCCGGGACAGGTCGTCGAAGGTGAGGGCATGCAGCCGGGCCAGCGCCCCCAGGGCGGTCGCCCTCACAGATGCTTGAGGATCGTCCAACCCGGCCCGGGCGGTCGCCTCGTCGCCCACGTGACCCGCCAAGGCCACGGCCCGGCGAGGGTTACTGCGGGGAGGGTTAGTTGGAGGCGGCATGATGTATGGCCGTCGCGATGAGCCATACGATCACGCCCAGACTGGCGGCGGTGGCCACACCCAGGGCGAGGGCAATGACTGCCAACACCAGCCCTGATCGCACCCCGCGCAGTATGCGGTGCTCGCGCTTGGTCACGGTGGCGTGGCCGCCTCCGAGCGGCCAGGCCTGAGCAAACGCTCGGCCATCGCCGGCCGCACGGGAGCCGTTCGGCGAGAGCGGTTGGCGGGTCGAGGTCATGCTCGCGCCGGTGATCTCATGAGCGGTCACATCGCCAGTTGAGCCGGTGTTCTCGTAGCCACTCAAGTCTGCGTTGTTATACCCGGCCAGAGCGGCGTTTACGTCCCCCATCGGGTCGGGGTTCTCGTCGCGGTTCGGCCCGGCACTCTCGTCGGGGGACGGGACCCCGCTTTCGTAGACGGGAGCGGGGTCGCCCCACACCGAGTGCCGCTCTCGCCCAGGTGTGTCTCTCTCAGGTGTCACTCAGGCCGCCCCTCGCGCCAGCGTCCCGCATGGCAGGCTGTCCCTCGCTCTCGGGGCAGCTTCGACCGCCTGGAGCAAGGCGTATACGAAAGTCAGGCGTGTGACCACAACCACAAACATGCTACAAGACCGGGTCCGCTGAAATGGGACGCCTTCAAAGCCGCACCCGCAAGCGGATAATCGTGGTTGCGTTGGTCGTCCTGATTCTGCTCATCGCCGGCGGGACCGTCGCCTCCGTCACCGGGGCGCGTAACTACTTCGTCCTCTCCCCCGGCTCGGCTCCGTCGATCTCTGCCAGCCCCCTGTGCAAGACGACGGGCGGTGGAAACCTGCGCTTGCCCTCGGGCAAACCCTGTGTTCGCCTGGAGGTGCCCGCCAGCCAGGTCCACGTCATAGACGGATCGCTGTTCATGGTGGACGTCCTGGAGGGTCGGGCCACGCCCGCCCAGTACGCGCTCTCCAAACTCGGCCTGCTGCACGTGTTCGACGAGGGAGCGACACTCATACCGGCGGGAGCGGTACTCGGCTCGACCCCGGCGGCGCAGCTCAACTGCCAGAGCGACCAAGCCATGACCTCCGCCACTTCGTCGGCGTCGGTGGTAGCCCTGCGCCGTCTGGGCTACATGGTCGTGGAAAACGACATGGGCGCCCAGGTGGACCAGGTGCAGCCTGGTTCCCCGGCTGTTGCGGCCGGGATCATGTGCAACGACCTGGTCGTCGCCGCCAACGGGGTCGCTATTCACACCGACGCAGAACTGGTGAACGAGATCCACTCTCTGAAACCAGGGGACGAGCTGCCGCTCACCATGTCGCGTACCGGGTCCGACGGTAAGACCACGGTGGTCCACGTGAACGCCCATCTGACCGGCACCCCGGCGGAAGGGGGCCAGCCGGCCCAGCCCACCAAGGCATATCTCGGTGTGGCGGTCGAGACCCGCACCACTTTCACCTTTCCCTTCAACGTCACCATCGACGTCGGGGAGATCGGTGGTCCCTCCGCCGGTCTGGCCCTGACCCTCGGCCTGCTGGACGTGCTGTCGAACGGAAAGCTCACAGGCGGCCATGCTGTGGCGGCCACCGGGACCATGAGCCTGAACGGCGAGGTCGGCCCGATCGGAGGCGCGGCCCAGAAGGCTGTGGCGGTTCGCCGGGCCGGGGCCAAGGTGTTTCTGGTTCCTCCGGCCAACCTCAAGGATGCCGAGAGTGAGGCCGGGTCGATGAAGGTCTACGCCGTCTCGAGCATTGAGCAGGCCCTGAGTGTCCTGGAGTCCATGGGAGGACAGATTCCGCCGCCTACCAGCGGTAGTGAGACGGCGACATCAACCACTCAACCCCGCCCCCGGTCCTAGGCTCAAAGGCATGGGTCCCGACCCTTCTCTTACCCCTGAGCTGATACAGGCCCAGTCCTTCACTGCCGGCTTCCGTGGTTTTGACCAGAACGAGGTGAGGACCTTCCTCACCCGCGTCGCGGCCGAAGTCAGAACCTTGCGCGAGCGCAACACGAACCTCGAGTCGGCCTGGCACTCGGCCGAGGAGCGGGCGGCTCGCCCGCCTGTCCTCGACGAGGACACGCTGATGTCTGCGGTCGGTGAGGAGACGGCCGCCATCCTGCGCACGGCCAGGGCGGCGGCGGCCGACCTCAAGACCAAGGCCGCCGAGGAAGCCGAAAAGACGCTGACCGACGCCAACGCCCGAGCCGAGGAGGTAAACGAGGAGGCTCAGGGCGTTCTGGCCCGCCAGACCAAAGCTGCCGATGAGGCGGCGGCCCGCATCGTGGAGGGAGCCCGCTCCGAGGCGGCCGGGGTGCTGGAGAGAGCCAGGATCGAGGCCGATGCCATTCGCGCCAAGGCGGAGCAGGAGCGGGGCCTCACCGTCGAGGGTGCCAATTCCACCCGTGACCGCATCCTGGAGGACCTGTCGAGACGGCGCCGGGTGGCCACGGTCCAGATCGAGCAGCTGCGAGCCGGCCGGGAGCGGCTCATCGAGAGCTATGCAGTCGTGCGCCGCACCCTGGAGGAAGCCCAGCAGGAGCTGGGCCGGGCCGATGCAGAAGCCCGCGCCGCCGCTGACGAGGTGGGCCGGCGGCTGCGGCGGGAGCAAGACCTGCGCCCTGACGATGGCCACGACCTCGAGACCGAGGCGGCTACCGCTTCGGCGCTGGTCGACACACCAGCCCCGGGCGAGGCCGGTGCCGGGCCGGCCGGCAGCCCGGAGGGGCCGGGCGAGGCCGGGCCGGCCACCGTTGCCATACCGGCGGTAGAGGGCGCGTCCGCACCCGGGTCGGGGGAGAGAGGTCAGCCGGAGGAGGTCTCGCAGCCCGCGGCAGCCAGCCCGCGAGCAGCCAGGCCGGCACCCCCCCGCCGAAGGCACAAGCCTCTCCGGCGCCCGGCCCCACCCCGGGGGTCGGGCGGCGCCGCGGCCCGTTCGGGCGCGGACGGGGCTCTAACGCGGTGGCAGCGACGGCCGAGCATCCGGCCGCCATGTCGAGCGCAATGCACGACCCCGATACGGCGGAGTCAGTTCATGGACAGACGTCAGAGCGCTGCAACCGGGCCCCATCTCCGGCTGGTTCCTGACGAGCCGCCTGCGGCCGGGACTGCAGTGGACGAGCTGTTCGCCCGCATACGGGCTGGTCGCACGGAGGGCGGCACCGCAGAGTCGTCAACCGGCGAGGAGCCGGCGGCGGGGGACGAAGCGATGGGGGCCGAGCCGGTTGCGACGACAGCGTCGGCCCCGCAGGCCACCGCGGCCGGAGCCGAGGGGACAGGGGAGCGCCAATCTCCGGCTGCGGGCGATGAAGGCCGCCTCTCCGACGGCGACGAGGCCTTGATGCAGAAGCGCGAATCAGCCATCGTCGACCTCGAGGTGACCCTGACCCGCAAGCTCAAGCGGGCCCTGCAGGACGAGCAGAATGACCTGCTCGACCGGTTGAGGAGTCTGCGGGGCGAGCCGAGGGCGTCGGCGCTGTTGCCTGAGCACGACGACCAGGTCGCCAGCTATGCCGACTCCGCCTCGCCATTGTTGGTCAAGGCGGCCGCGGCCGGATCGGCATTCGCAGCCGACGTCCTCGCGGTCAAGCCTGCCAACCGCGGCTCCGCCTCTATCGCCGAGGTCGCCAACGAGGCCGCCCGGAGCATCGTGGATCCCCTCCGCCGCCGGCTGGAGGACGTCATCTCCACCCATGCCGGTGAGGATCAGTCCGTGCTGGTCGAATCGGTGGGCGCGGCCTATCGCGAATGGAAGAGCCAGCGCATCGAGCGCATATCCGGCGACGCCCTGGCGGCGGCCTTCTCGCGCGGTACCTGGAACGCCATGCCCGACGGCGCTTCCATGAGGTGGATTGTCGAGGACGTGGATGGCCCGTGCCCGGATTGCGATGACGATGCGCTGGCCGGGGTCCTGCCGCGAAGTGAGCTATTCCCTACCGGTCAGCATTATCCGCCGGCCCACAGCGGGTGTCGCTGTCTCCTGGTCCCCATCCAGGCCGCGAACCGGTCATAAGCCTGCTGATCCCTGCTGACAGGCCGTCTTCGACCGGTGAGTGACGCCGTTATGGCCCGCTCCTGAGGGTCTCCTGAGAGCGGGGGGCTGCCTACGCTCGGCGGCGGCGCCCCATTAGGCTCCCCGTGCACATGCGTACCCCTCAGGACCTGCCTCGCCGATTGCCGACGTCGTCGCGGCGGTTCCGGATCGGTTTGTTGATCGGCATCGTCGTTCTGATTGTGCTGATCGCGTCCCTTCGGGGGCTGGCCGGGTTCTACACGGACTACCTGTGGTTCGAGTCGGTCGGGTTCACGTCTGTCTTCCGCGGCGTGCTCTTGACCAAGGTCCTGCTGTCGATCGTCTTCATCGCCATCTTCTTCTTGTTGATGTTCGTGAACCTGACGATTGCCGATCGGGTGGCGCCGGAGGAGATCGACCCGGCCGAGAACGACGAGCTGGTCGTGCGCTACCGCGAATCGGTGTCGCCGCGGGGCCGGACCGTGCGGATCGCGGTGAGTGCCGTCTTCGCCTTGCTGGCCGGTACCGGGGCCGACCGGGAATGGAACAACTGGGACCTCTTCCGTTACCACACCAGTTTCGGCGCCACCGACCCTGAGTATCACCGGGATATCGGCTTCTACGTCTTCCAGCTCCCGTTCATCAACTTCCTCCTGGGCTGGTTCTTCGAAGCATTCGTGGTGGTGCTGATAGTCACCTGCGTGGCCCATTATCTCAACGGTGGTATACGCCTCCAGTCAGGCCAGCGCGGCGTAAGCGGGGCGGTGAAGACCCACATCTCGGTGCTGCTCGGAATCCTGGCCCTGATCAAAGCGGTCGACTACTACTACGAGCGCCTGGAGTTGGTGCTGTCCCGCTCCCACGTGGTCAACGGGGCCACCGCGACCAGCGTTCACGCCGATAAGCCGGCGAAAACCCTTCTCATCGCTATTGCGATCATCGCCGCCATCCTCTTCCTCTACAACATCCGCCAGAAAGGCTGGATCCTTCCTGCGGTCGGCGTCGGCCTGTGGGCGCTCGTGTACATCCTCGTCGGCCTGGTCTACCCGGCGCTCTATCAGTCGCTCCGTGTCAACCCCTCCGAGTTCACCCGGGAAAAGCCGTACATTCAGCGGAACATCAACGCCACTCTGTCCGCCTACGGCCTGCAGAACGTGCAGGTCGAGCCCTCCTGCTCGACGTCGGGATCTCAGGCGAACTGCTACCAGTACTCGACGACGGTGACCAAGTCCGAGCTGCAGGGCTCCTCGCCCTCTTCCCTCGCGGCCCAGCAGACCCTTGCCAACGTCCGGCTTCTCGACCCGGCCGTCCAGCTCGTCAACACGTTCAACAAGTACCAGGCCCTGCGCCAGTACTACCAGTTCAACGACCTGGACCTGGACCGCTACACGCTCGACGCCAACGGTTCGCCTCAGATGACGGCGACCATCGCATCAGTGCGGGAGCTCAACTCAGCTGTCCCGGGCGGCTTCGTCAATCAGCACCTGACCTACACCCACGGCTACGGCGCGGTGGTGGCGCCGATCGGTCAGGCCGGGGTGAACGCCGACGGCACACCCAACTTCTCCTTGTCGAACCTGCCCCCGGCGAGCACCGAAAACGACCTTCAGCTCTCCGAGACCGGATCGCAGGTCTATTACGGCGAGGGGCCGGACATGGGCGGGTTCGTGATCGCCGACACCAAGCAGCCGGAGCTTGATTATGAGAACAGCGCCGGCAACGAGGTCGTCACCAAGTACGCGGGCACCGGCGGGGTCAAGGCCGGCAACCTGCTGACCCGAGCGGCCTTCGCCCTGCGTTTCGGGGACCCCAACTTCATCCTCTCGTCGCAGATAACGAAGTCGTCCAAGGTCATGTACATCCGCAACATCGTGTCGCGGGCAGAGAAGTCGGCGCCCTTCCTCAAGTTCGACTCCGACCCCTACGCCGTAGTGCTCAACGGAAACGTGTACTGGGTCATCGACGCATACACGACCACCGACAATTACCCCTACTCCCAGAACGCCAACACCGATCGGCTCCCACCCAACAGCGGCCTGAACTCCACCTTCGACTACGTGCGCAACTCGGTGAAGGTGGTCATCAGCGCATACAACGGGGACATGAAGTTCTTCGTGGTCGATTCGAGCGATCCGATCATCAAGGTCTACGAGAAAGCGTTCCCCGACCTGTTCACGCCGGAGAGCAAAGCCAATCAGCTCTTCCCCGGCATCACGGCCCACTTCCGCTATCCGGAGGACATTTTCCGGATCCAGACCAACATGTACGGCCGCTACCGTCTGTCGAACCCTTCGGGCTTCTACTCGCAGGCCCAGGCCTGGGCTGTGTCGCCGGATCCGGGTAGCGGCCCGCTGTCCAACATCACGTCGGCTCCAACGGCGTCGATAGGCGCCAACGGCCAGCTCGTTCCGCCGTCGGTTCAGCGGCTCCAACCTCAGTACATCCTCGCCGCCCTGCCCGGCAGCACTCAGCAGTCGTTCATCCTCTTGACGCCGTTTGTGCCCATCGCTGCCACCACCAATCAGCAGAACCTGACCGGTTTCATGACCGCCTCGTCGGATCCACTTACGTACGGGCAGTTGCGCGTCTACGAGACGCCGCCCGGATCGACCGTGGACGGACCCGGCCTGGTGTCGAACGCCATCCGGTCCAACACGCAGATATCCCAGGAGTTGACCCTCTACGACCAGAAGGGATCCAGCGTGGAGTTGGGCGAAGTGGACATTGTGCCGATCGACAACACCCTTCTGTACGTGCAGAGCGTGTACGTGGAGTCGTCCACTCTGCAGGTCCCGCAGCTGCGGGACGTGGTCGTGGTTTATAACGGCAGCGCCTTTCACAGCGGCAACGCCTCTCTCGACAACGCCCTGTGCCAGGTAACCAACCCGGACGGTTCCCAACCCTTCTCCAGTTACTGCGGCACCCCCGCCGCGACCAGCCAGGTCCCGAGCCCGACGGGGACAGCGCCTTCGACAGGGACGGCATCAGGCTCGACGACCACCACGACAACGCCCAGCACGACGGCGCCGGCGGGATCGGGTCCGCCGCCTGCGGGCCTGACGGTGCAATCGCTGCTCGCTCAGGCCCAGTCGGACTTTACGGCGGCCAACACCGCGCTCAAGGCGGGCAACCTGGCCCAGTACCAGACCGAGATCAACCAGGCCGAGAGCCTGGTGTCCGAAGCCCAGACCCTCGCCAATAAGAGTTGACCGCCTGGAGGTGAGGGCCGGCGGGCTGACCGGCGCGGGCTGACCGGCGGCGGATCGGCTGCCCGGCCGATGGTGCCTGGACTGCAGGGCGGGCGTTGGTACCATGACGGCCTAGATCCATGCGCAAACACCGGCCTCCAAGTCTCGAGGGGGACCGCCCTCCATCCGGCGCCCGAACCCGGACGGATCCCGGTCTCCCGTGATGGTCGCGACAGCGGCAACGCATCCCGTGTCGGCGACGCCCGTGGTGGCTCTGGCCGTGATCCTGCTGGCCGTGGCGGTGGCGAGCGTGTTCGCCGTGTCGTTCTTCTTCTACCGGCGGTCCCGGTCCGGACGTCGCTGAAGCGACGAGGAGCCCATCCCCAGGTACCCAGCCCTAGGTGCCCAGCCAGGCGGGGGCCCGCTCCAGCAGGTACTGGCTGACCGCCAACGCCTTGTCGAAGGTTTCGCAGAGCAATTCCTCGCCGGCTAGAACCCGGGCCAGCGACACCTGCTGACGGGCGACGATCGTGATCCGGCGCTCGGCCGGGTCGGTCGCCGACGCGTAGCTGTCTATGGCAGACGATTCGAGGGGCAGTTCGATCCCGCCGATGCCGGCCAGGTCGATGGCCAGGCGGAGCAGATCGGGCCCGTGGGGCAACGGCGGGAGGGCCCACGTGAAGGTCAACGGGAAGCGGAAGTCGTCGGGGGGGTCATCGCCGTCGGGAAGGTCCACGACTACGTCTTCGAAGGCGAGCAGCACCCGCGGATCGACTTCTAGGGCCAGGTGGAGATCTAGAGGACCGTTACATGCGTCTTCCGGATGGAGGTCGACCTCCCAGGCCTGGCGCAGTGAGTAGGTCTCGACAAAGTGCCGCTCGTCATGCACGTGAAAACCGTGGTCCACAGCATGATCCTTGAGCTCGGCTACGTATCCGGCGACGTCGATTACCGCCATTCGAGTAACCCTACCGGCCCAGGTGAGACAACACCTTGGGATACCGTCGGCCACCGTGCCCGATACGTCTGCCCAAGAGGTCCTCGAAGTCCTTCACGCGGTGGCGAACGCCGTCGCCACCAGCCTGGCCGAACTCGACGACTGGGGGCTCGCCGGCACCAGAGACGGGCAGTATCGCAGCGACCTGGTTGCCGACCGGGCCGCCCTGGAGGTGATAAGTGAGGCCGGGATGGGGACGCTGTCCGAGGAGTCTGGCCTGCATGACGGCGATCGGAGGATCATCGTGGTTCTCGACCCGGTCGACGGTTCGACGAACGCCTCCCGGGGCATCCCCTGGTGGGCTACGAGCGCCTGCGCCGTCGACCATTCGGACCCCTGGCGGCCGTGGTCGTGAACCAGGCCACCGGCACCCGGTTCGAGGCCACCCGCGACGGGGGGGCCCGGCGCGACGGCATTGCGATCCGGCCCACCGCCAGCACCTCCCTGAGGCAGTCGATCGTGGCCATCTCCGGCTACCCCCGGCACTGGTTGGGGTGGTCACAGTTCCGGTCACTCGGCGCCGCCGCCCTTGACCTTTGTGCGGTCGCATGCGGTCAGGTGGACGCCTTCATCGACTGCGCCTCGACGTCCTTGGCCCCCTGGGACTACCTGGGCGGCATGCTGATCTGCCAGGAAGCGGGCGCCCAGGTGACCGAGGCCTTCGGAGCCGATCTGGTGCTCACCCACGAAGCCGGCCGTCGGGTCCCTGTGGCGGCCGCGACGCCCGAGCTGCTGGGCGAGGTGGTGGCTGCTCGGCGGAGCTTGTGACGTTCTCCGAACCCCCTCCGGCCTCCCTCGGCGTCGGTTCGGGGCCGCAATCCCTGCCGATGCTTCAGTCGTAGTCCTATGTGTGTCGCACGTCCATGGGCCGGATTGGCGCGGGCCGCCGCCCCGGTACTCATCCCTGCCAAACGGTGAATTATGGCTGTCCGTGGTGTCGCCAGGGGGTTAACGCACCCCCGCTGAGCAGCGGCGATATGTCTCCGTCTGTTTCAGCGAGGAAACAAGACGGAATAAATGGTTTGACTCGCCATACGGGATCGTGATGAGATCTAAACGGCAGGGAAGGTCCCTGGCGTCCGGCATCGGACGCACGGCCGGGAGGCTTGCACTAATGGAAGGAGTACGTCGGTGACGAGAAACCTCGACTCAGCGCTCGCCAGCCGCGCTTGCTCCCTCCGCGCCTCCCTCACCACGACTCCGGAGGTACGGACAACGGCACCGTCGCTCCGGGCTTCGGGGTACCCGTCTGTCTCCGCCCTGGCTTTCGGCACAGGCGTGACGGCGGGATACGGCACCCATGACCGATTCGCAATGGCCGACATCAATGCCAAGGTGTGGCCGCTGAGCCCTAAGGACTGGTCGTCAGGATAGGACAAACACCAGTTCTGAAGAAGGGCTCAGAGGCCGCCGGGAAACCCCGGTGGCCTTTTGTTTTCCAGGATTTCCAGGTTTCAGAGACAAGCACTTGCAGGGACCACGAGAAAGGAACGGCGACATGTTCGCCTTCGAGCTACGCCAGGAGCTGATCGACATCAGCGAACCCACCGATGAGTGGGCTGACGCCAGCTGCCGCGACGAGACAGGGAGCCTGACAGAGTTGTTCTTTTCGGATCAGATTCCCGACATAATCAGGGCCAAGGAGATCTGCGCCACCTGCCCCCTGATCGACCCGTGCCTCGAGGGCGCTCTCGATCGCCGCGAACCGTGGGGGGTCTGGGGCGGGCAGCTCTTCTTCAACGGGAAGATCCTTGCTCAGAAGCGGAAGCGGGGCCGGCCGCCCAAGAACCGACCGGCCGGGATCCAACTCACCGCCTAAGGCCTCGCTACCGGGCCGGCCCCCGCCCGGCTCCGGTCAGGAAGAGGCGGCGAGATAACGTCTCGCGCCGTGGAGAGCGCACCCACGTCGGGTCAGGCAGGGAAGCCGCCGATCCTCGTATCGGCCTGCCTGCTCGGCGTGGCGTGCACCCACCGGGGCGAGAGTAAGACCAACGAAGCGGTGCAGCGGCTCTCCGCTGTCGCCCGCCTTATACCCGTCTGTCCCGAGGTAGCCGGAGGTCTGCCTATACCGCGACCGTCCGCCGAACTGGGTCCGGACGGTCGGGTGCGCACGGCGGCTGGAGATGATGTCACCGACTCCTACGAGAGGGGAGCCGAGCACGCCGTAACGCTGGCCCGGCGGGAGGGGATTTCGCGGGCTGTGTTGAAGGCGCGGTCGCCTTCCTGCGGCAGCCGGGAAATCTACGACGGAACCCATACAGGGGTGCTCATCCAGGGGGAAGGCGTCACCGCGGCGGCGTTGCGGCGGGCCGGCGTCGAAGTCGTTTCGGAGGAGGATCTCGGACCCGGCCGGTCCTGACCTCGCATGTTGCCCACCGGGAGCGGCGGCTCCGCTCGGGGCTCGCCGACTAAGCTCAATGACCCGGTCCGAGCGACTCGGGCGCTTAGCTCAGTTGGTTAGAGCACCGCGCTTACAACGCGGTGGTCGGGGGTTCGAGTCCCTCAGCGCCCACACCTCAGCGCCCACAAGACATTTTAGTATGTAGGCATGGCGTTTGGACTACAAGTTGGACTACAAACAGTATGAGGGGGACCAAGCAGGAGTGGGCACCGGGCCCATGGAGACTCCGGGTCTACGTCGGGCGGAGCGAGAACGGCCAGCCTCAGCAGATGTCGCGCAACGTCAAGGGCAACGTCGGCGAGGCGGACGCCAGAGACATAAC
Source organism: uncultured Acidimicrobiaceae bacterium (assembly GCA_963851245.1). Taxonomy (GTDB): domain Bacteria; phylum Actinomycetota; class Acidimicrobiia; order Acidimicrobiales; family Palsa-688; genus CAWKOH01. Next base: position 369,020 of record CAWKOH010000007.1, read on the forward strand.
CGCCAATGCACAATCATAGCTAGACGTCCGACGGTCGGACAAGCTAGGATTATTGTCCTATGGGCGCCCTAGCTGTCCGAGCGCCGGGTGGTCCACCACGAATGCTCGTGCCACGAACTGCTCGAGATGGTGGCGTTTCGACGACTTGGTGCGCTGCCTCCACGGCAGCGAAAGCATGGCTAGAGCAACGGTGTTGAGCCAGCGGACGGCCTCTCTAGTGTCAATATCAGGGTGCATCAGCCCGGCCGCCCTCCATCCGTTCAGAAGCGGCCCGACATGAACAACGCACACGTCAAGGAGCGGCTCCGAGTTGAGCTCGACAGCCGAGAGCAGCATGGCCGGCCCACTCAAATAGAGAGCCTTATTCAGAGCGTCTTTTTGGACGAGGTCGAGGGCCCCCAGAACCAGGTCCGGGAGGGCCCGAGCCGGATCCGTCGGATCGGGCAGCGAGTGCACGAGGGTCTTCAATCCCAGGTCAGCCCGTCCCAGCAGCAGCCCGATTATGAGCTCGGACCGAGACGGAAAGTACCGGTAAAGGGTGGAACGCGCTACCCCCGCCTCGGCGGCCACCTCGCCCATACGTATCTCTGCGCTTCCCCGCCTAACGATGCATCGTTCGGCCGCCGCCAGCAAGAGACGACGAGCCTCCTGGTCGTCAAGAACGGCCCGCTGCTGCCCCCAGTGGCGGGGCGCCGGCACCTCTCCGATCAGCTGACTCACCGCACCCATACTAAATCCCGGATTCGATCTGCGGCTGCTCATCCCGATTATGGACAGCGTCACCCGGAGGGATCGCTCAGGTCAGCGTCGGAAGGGCTGGACGGTAAGTGCGGCACAGTGCTGCACGGCCGGGACCACCGATCGGGTGTCAACGCGCTGCCGATCGGTATCCGGGTCTGTCGTTGGTTCTCACCGCGTTAACTTCGGCCGATAGGTCTAGCGAACCGGTCCGGATGGGAGTGTGGGGTGGCTGATATGGGTGAGCAGGTGGTCTCGTATGAGGAGATTGTTGAACACGTCGCCTTGGTGACTCTGAACCGTCCCGAGAAGCGCAACGCGGTGAACGAGGCGGTGGCCAAAGGGTTGGATGCGGCGGTGAAACGGGCGGAGGCGGACACCAACATTAGGGCAGTCATTCTGACCTCGTCGCACGAGAAGGTGTTCTGCGCCGGAGCCGACCTGGCCGAAGTCGCGGCAGGAGACGCCCGCAGCCGGCTGTACACCCCGGACGGCGGATTCGCCGGCTTTGTCGACCAAGACCGGCGTAAGCCGTGGATCGCGGCGGCGCGGGGGAGCATCGTGGCGGGGGGGTTGGAGCTCTGCCTGGCTTGCGATCTGATAGTGGTGGCCGAGGGATCGCAGATTGGCCTTCCGGAGGTCAAGCGGGGCCTCATCGCCGGTGCCGGTGGCGTCACCCGCCTGGCGAAGGCGGTCCCGCGGGCCGTGGCGCTGGAGATGATCGCCACCGGCCGTTCCATCGATGCCAGGCGGGCCTATGAGATCGGCTTGGTCAACCGAGTGGTGCCCTCCGGGCAGTTGATGGACGCGGCCGTCGGGTTGGCGACCGACATCGCCGCCAACGCTCCGCTGGCCGTCTACGGCGCGATTCGGGTGGCCAAGGCGGCCCAGATCCTGCCCGACGCGGAGGCCGGCCAGCTGGTCGAGGCCGCCCTCGAGGAAATTCGGGGTAGCGACGACTTCAAGGAAGGGCCCCGAGCCTTCGTAGAAAAGCGCTCGCCAGTCTGGACCGGACGGTAGAAGGTAAGGGTTGGGTGCGGATACGAGTCGGGAAATAGGCACGCGAATGGACGCTGAAACCGATCGTGTTCCGGTCATTGTGGGCGTGGGCCAGGTCAACGACTGCCCCGTCGATGATCACGGCGGAATGGACTCCGTCGAGCTGATGGTCGCGGCGGCACACGCCGCGGACGAAGACGCCGGGGGCGGATTCATCGCGGCCTGCGACCGGCTGGCCGTTGTGCCGCAGATTTCGTTCCGGGGCCTCGATCCGGAAGTCCTGGTCCCCGCCGCCTTGGGCATCTCGCCCTATCTCGAGCACACAGAGATGGCGTCCGGCGATACGCCCATCCGTCATCTGAACGACGCGGCCAACGCCATCGCCAGCGGTCAGGCCAACATCTGCCTGGTGGTCGGCGGCGAAGCGCTGCGAACGGCGTCTCGGCGCAATCAGACCTCGGGTGCGGGAGGTGGTGCCTTCCGGGCGGCCGCCACCGCCTCCGATATCCGTCGCCGCTACGGCCTGATCCACCCGGTTGACATCTATCCCCTCTACGAGAACGCCACGCGCCCGGCGTGGGGCCAAACCCTGGCCGAGGGCCAGGCCGAGACCGGCCTGATCTGGTCGCTCATGTCCGAGGTGGCGGCCGAATCCGAAGGCGGCTGGATCAAATCGGTGCGAACCCCTGCCGAGATCGTCGAGCCCAACGACGAGAACCGGCCGATCGCCTTCCCCTACAACAAATTGATGGTCGCCAACTCTTCAGTCAATCAAGGCGCCGCGTTCATAGTCTGTAGCGTGGCCGCAGCCCGAGCCGCGGGCGTGCCAGAAGACAGGCTCGTATACGTCTGGGCCGGTGCGTCGGCCCACGAGTCGGAAGAACCCCTGGAACGGGCCGCGTGGGACAGACCGCCAGAAGGTATGCGGGTAACGCTCGAACGGGTGCTCCAAGCCAACCGCGTCGCTGTCAGCGACCTCGACTACGTGGAGTTGTACTCCTGCTTCCCGTGCGTGCCCAAGATGTCCAGACGTGTGCTGGGCTGGCCCGCCGATCGGCCGGCGACCGTCCACGGCGGCCTGACCTTCGGAGGCGGGCCCATAGGCAACTATATGAGTCACGCCGTGGTTGCCATGGTCCAGGCTCTGCGCAAGGGTGGCCGCAACGGCCTGCTCTATGCCAACGGCGGTCACTGCACCCACAACCACGCCATAGTGATAAGCCGCACCCCGCCCATACCCGGCCTGCTGGGCCAGGACTACCACCACCAGGCCGAGGCCGATGCGGCGCGGGGCACCCTGCCACCGATCGGCGATGACTACGAGGGTCCGGTCACCGTCGAGACCTACGCGGTGGCCTACGACCGTGCCGGAGACCCCGCCTCCGCGGTGGTCATATCGATGGCGCCGGACAAGACCCGGGTGGCCGCCAAGGTCGCACCAGACGACGACAGGACCATTGCCTTCCTGACCGACGGCCGGATCGAGCCGGTCGGGTCATCAGGGATCACCCGAAAGCAAGACGACACGCTCTACTGGCACCCAACACAGTGACCAAAGGACCGAACCGATGACGTCCCGCAACCCCCACGCCGGTGAGCCATTCGACGAGGCGACGGCGCCATAGCCGCTGCCCTGCAAGACGTCAGCGTCCCGGCCCTTTTGTGCTCGCTGGTCCACATGACGGGCGACCCGCACTGGATCCGAGGCCCGATCATCACATCTTCCAGTGAAGGCATTGCCGATGCGGGTCCACGAATCCGTCGTACTGGGACGTAACGGCATCGGCTGCCACACATTCACCGGCAGATCGCCGAGGGGATCGGAGCGGGGAAGCGAACGAGAAACCCACTCTGACAGCCTGCGGACCTTAGTTTAGCCCGCAGCGATGTCGCGCGCCCAGCGGCGGTCCTGCTTCCTTCCACGCGGTGTACATCATCGACGATGACCCTCGCATGGCATCGGGGTGTCCGTCGATCGGCTCTGGACGCCCTACCGAGCCGCCATCTCGGAAGGCTGGCGTCGAGCGCCGTGTCGCAGGCATCGAAGCCCACGACACGTTCGGCGTCCTCGCGGCGCTCATGGAGGGCAGGCCGTAGTCACCCCTGTTGTAGGGCGACGGGAAGTGTCGTCGTGACCGCCGGGCCGACCCAGCGGTGCAGGTAGCGTCGCAGTTCGGCTCCCGTCTTTAGGGGCTCAGGTGGATCGATGATCATCGACTGGATGATACGCAGCAGGAATCCGACGAGCTCGTCTAGCTCTTGGTCGTGGTAGCCGGCTGCAACCCAGTCGATGGGCGCGCGCTCGAAGAGGCGTCTGCTGAGCGTCACAGACAGGGAGGAGGTGACGTCGTGCGCAAAGCTGTCGGAGCGACCGGCGGCGAGCAGCAACGTGAGATGGGACCTGGTGGGCAGACGTTCGACGGCTGTTGCCACCGCCTCGACGACCCAATCGGTCGGTCCCGTGATGCCCTCGAGGTGACGGGTGAGTTCGTCCAAGAAGGCCTCGTTGGCCGCTCGGGCGACGGCGGAGAAGAGCCGGTCGGTGCCCGGGAAGTACCGGTACACCGTTTGGCGGGTCACGCCGAGGTCGGCGGCGACGTCTGAGAGGGTGCTGCGCGCGGGGCCGTTACGGTCAACGCAGCGAATGGCAGCATCGATGATGCGCATCCTCGCCTCATGCTCGTCTGCCGGTGGCGACCCCGCCCATCCGTGACGCCTCACATCTCTCCATTCTGCCTGCCGTGACGCTGCGCTTGCCTCGACCTACGCCCACCGCTTATCATACAGATAGAGCGCAGCGTGTATGGTAAGCATCGGAGGAAGCGGCGTCCTAATGAGTGACCTCTATCGTCCGCAGCTCCTGCCCGATCTGCTCATTTCTGCCCTGGGTCGCAACGGGGACCGGCCCTGTCTCTACCTCGACGGTGCTGTGGTCACTGCGGCGCAGATGAAGGATCGGATCAGCTGTTACGCGCAAGCCTTCCACGCCCAGGGCGTGATCCAGGGCCAGGGCGTGGCGACTCTGTCGAAGAATCGGCCTGAGGTGCTGTACTCGATGGGGGCTGTGATGGTCGCGGGGTGCAGGAACACCCCCCTGCATCCTCTCGGTTCTCTTGACGATCAGGCGTACGTATTGGAGGACGCCGAGATCGATACGTTGATCTTCGATCCCGGTTTCGCGGAGCGAGCTGGTCAACTGCGGGAGCGGGTTCCTGCGCTGAAGCGCTTGCTGTCATACGGGGACGCCTTCGTCGGTGAGGACTTGGTGGTCCTGGCCGCCAGGTTCCAACCGCAGCGGCTCATCGGGCCACCGGTGGATCCAGAGGACCTTTCTGCGCTGGCATACACGGGGGGCACAACGGGCAAGCCCAAGGGAGTGATGAACACCTTCCGCGGTAGCGCAGCCATGGCCCAGATGATGGTCTCGGACTGGCAGTGGCCGGAAGAAGTTCGTCACCTGGTGTGCACGCCGCTGAGTCATGCGGGCTCTTCGCTGTTCGTCCCGCTCCTTCTGCAGGGCGGTTCGATGGTGGTGTTGCCGGCTTTCGAGGCGGGGGCGGTGCTCGAAGCGATCGAGCGGCACCGGATCACCACGACGATGCTGGTGCCGTCGATGATTTATGCCCTGCTGGATCATCCGCGATTCGCCCGGACGGACCTGTCGAGTCTGCAGACCATCTTCTACGGCGCGTCGCCGATGTCACCGGTGCGGCTGCAGGAGGCGATCCGCAAGCTCGGACCAATATTCTTCCAGTTCTACGGCCAGACCGAGGGGCCGATGACGGTGTGCGCCCTCCGCAAGGAAGAGCATGATCCCGAGGATCTGGGCCGTTTGGCGTCGTGCGGACGGCCGGCGCCATGGGTCCGTGTCGCCCTGCTCGACGACGACGGCGTTGAGGTGGCGAAGGGGCAGCCGGGCGAGCTGTGCGTGCGTGGACCGCTCGTGATGAAGGGGTACTGGAACAAGCCGGAAGAGACGGCGGTGGCGCTGGAAGGGGGCTGGCTGCACACGGGCGATGTAGCACGAGAGGATGAGGGCGGGTTCCTCACCATCGTTGATCGAAAGAAGGACATGATCGTGTCGGGCGGGTTCAACATATTTCCCCGCGAGATTGAGGATGTCATCTCCACCCACCCGGGCGTCGCCGCGGTGGCTGTTGTCGGCGTCCCCGACGAGAAGTGGGGCGAGGCGGTCACCGCGGTCGTCGTTCCCCGGACGGGAGCCACGGTTGATATCGACGAACTCGTCGCTCTCGTCAAGGAGCGCAAAGGTTCGCACTGTGCGCCTAAGTCCGTGGAGATCGTGGAGTCGATACCAGTGAGTCCCCTGGGTAAGCCGGATAAGAAGGCGTTGCGGGCCCGCTACTGGACGGGCACCGACCGGTTGGTCCACTGACCGGTGACTAGGCGCGAACCGGCGATTACCCGAGCCCACAGCAGCACGGCCGACCACTTTGTCGTCGGCATTCCAAGCGAAACCTCGAGGAGTTAGAGCGTCGTGGAAGAAAGAATCGACTTGGTGGACGCCGAGTTCTGGGCTCGCAATCCCCACGAGGAGTTCGCCTGGTTGCGCCAACACGCTCCGGTGTGGCGTGACCCTCGCCACGGGGTATGGGCGGTGTCGACGTACGAGCTGGTGAAGCAGGTATCCAGCCTGCCGGGATGCTTCAGCAATGCCGGCGGGATCCGACCCGACCAAGACCCGGCCCCGAACATGGTCGACATGGACGACCCTGAGCACTGGAAGCGCCGGAAGCTGGTCAACAGAGGCTTTACTCCCAAGCGGGTTCGCGAGCAGGAAGCGGCCATTCGCCGGACCGTCCGTGTCTTACTGGACGCAGTAGCGGGCCGGGAGGAGTGTGACTTGGTATGGGATATCGCGGCCTGGCTGCCACTCATAGTCATCGGTGATGCCCTAGGGGTGGAACCGCCTGACCGGGAGCAACTGCTCAGGTGGAGCGACGACCTCATGGGTATGCTCGGCTCGAAGGATCCCGACGCCCTGGAAACGGCTATGAAAGCGTGGGCCGGATTCTACGAATACGCGTCACAAGTGATCGCGGACCGCAAGGACAGTCCAACCGAGGACCTGATGAGCGTCCTGGTGCATGCAGAGGTGGACGGCGATCGCTTCGAAGACCATGAGATCATCGCCGAATCCCTGCTCATCCTGATAGGCGGCGACGAGACCACACGCCACGTGATCAGCGGGGGCACCTACCAGCTGCTGGCCGAACCGCAAAGATGGCACGCCTTGGCCCAAGACACCTCCTTGCTGCCAGGTGCGATCGAAGAGATGCTCCGCTGGGTCAGCCCCGTGAAGAACATGGCCCGCCAGGCGACGACAGATATCGAGCTCGGCGGCCAGATGATCCCGGCGGGAGAGAAGCTGCTCCTGGTGTACCCATCGGCCAACCGTGACGAGACGGTCTTTTCCAATCCGAACGAGTTCGACCTGCGCCGGTCACCGAATGACCACATCGCGTTCGGATTCGGAACCCACTTCTGCCTCGGATCGAGCCTGGCCCGACTGGAGCTGCGCGTGGTGTTCGAGGAGATGGTAGCCAGATTTCCCGACATGGAGCTCATCGAGCAGAAGGAGCCGAGGTACCGACCGGCGAACTTCGTGACCGGCTACGAGACGCTCCGGGTGCGTCTAGGCCAGCCTTCGGCGAGCTGACCCATGGACATGGGAGCAGTAGACGGCTCGATGCCGGTGGAGATCGCAGATCGACGCCGAGCATCCCGTCGACGTAGAAGGTCCATTCCTCTTCTCTGCCGGTGGATCGGTGATACCGCCCCGCCAAGCTTGCGGCGGATAGTGGACCGGTGTCGAAAGGACGCGATATGTACGATTTGTTAATCACGGGCGGAACGGTCGTGGACGGTACCGGCGGCCCAGCGCTCACCGCGGACGTTGCCGTCGTGGATGGTCGGATCGTCGAAGTGGGGCGGGCGTCGGGACCGGCCCGGCAGAAGATAGATGCCGACGGCTTAGCGGTGACGCCTGGGTTCGTCGACATCCACACGCACTTCGACGGCCAGGCCACCTGGGATTCGGCGCTCGCGCCGTCGTCATTCCATGGTGTCACCACGATCGTGATGGGCAACTGTGGGGTCGGGTTTGCACCGCTGCGTCCCGGACGCGAGGCCGAGCTCATCGAGCTGATGGAGGGCGTCGAAGACATCCCGGGCACCACGCTCGCCGAGGGCATCGACTGGCGGTGGGAGACATTCGGGGAATACCTCGACGCACTGGAGGAGCGGCATTGGATGCTGGATGTCGCCACCCAGGTCCCCCATGCGGCGCTACGTGCCTACGTGATGGGCGAGCGCGCCGCCACCGGGGAACCGACTGACGACGACCTTGCGCAGATGGTCGACTTGGCACACGACGGTATCCGCGCCGGTGCGCTGGGGATCTCCACTACGCGGCTTCTGGCCCATCGGACGAGCAGGCGAGGCGACGTTCCCGGAACTTTCGCCGACCGCGCGGGAACTGGCCGCCCTAGGTGGCGTCCTGGCCGAGCTTGGGACCGGTGTGTTCGAGATCGTGCCTCGCGGCATGGACGGCGAGATCTCCCCCGAAGCGCACGCCGAGCTGGGCTTGATGGCCGAACTCGCCCGCTCGATCGGTCGCCCGGTAACCTTCTCTCTGGTCCAGACACATACAGAGATAGACCGATACCGTCTGCAGCTCGAGCGGTCCGGGAAGCTAAGAGCCCAAGGGGTAGCGATCTTCCCGCAGGTGGCCAATCGGACGACCGGCATCCTGATCGGCTTGGAAAGCCGGCACCACGCATTCTCGACACGGCCCAGCTACCGAACGATCGCACATATGCCCCCTGCCGAGCGGGCCGCACGCATGCGAGATCCGGAGATGAAGGCGCGAATCCTGGCGGAGTCCAACGACTGGGCGGCCGATCAAGGTTTCGCCCTCTTCCTGCACGAGACCTATGACCGGATGTTCGAGATCGGTGACCCGATCGACTGGGAGCCGAAGGCCGAAGAAGCGATCGGGCCACGGGCGCGACGGGCAGGACGCGAACCGCAGGAGCTCCTCTATGACACCTTCAGCGCCGGCGACGGCCAGAACCTGATCATGTTCCCCTATACCAACTACTCGTACGGAAACCTCGACGCGGTCTACGAGATGCTCACCCACCCGAGCTCGGTCTTCGGTCTTGGTGACGCCGGCGCGCACTGCGGGATCGCCTGCGATGGCAGCAGCCCGACCCTGATGCTCGAGCACTGGGCCAGAGAGCGCACTCGTGGACCGCGGATCTCTCTGCCGGTAGCCGTCAGCATGATGACGAAGGAGACCGCGGCGCTGTACGGGCTGCGTGATCGCGGCGTAATCGCGCCGGGTTACCGCGCCGACCTCAACGTGATCGACCAGGCGTCGGTGCGAGTTCTGCCCCCAGAGCTAATCCGCGACCTCCCCGCCGGCGGTCGCCGGGTGATGCAGCGAGCGACCGGGTATCAGGCCACCATCGTGGCCGGCGAGGTCACTATCGAACGGGACGAGCCGACAGGATCGACTCCCGGTCGTCTGATTCGCGGCGAGCAGTCTCTGGGGGGCCCCGCCGGTGACCGGTAGAGCCAGTTCGCAGCCTCCGACCGGTTTCCAGCGATCGAGTCGGGACCCCGAGACCATCCGTGGGCCACGCGATGTGCCACCATACAATTTCGGTGACAACTGGCTGTTCGCGGCGTCGGATGACGAGCAGCGACACCTCCAGGACAGCACCATCGGGGTGCTGGGGGAGATCCACGCCATCGGGTCGGTTGAAGAACGGTTCGCGTTCCTGGAGTTCCCCTCGGCGGGTGATACCCCGCTGCGCCGCCACGTTGCGCACACCTACGAGTGGTACGAGTTCGCCACTGTTGGTGTGGGCAGGTCACGGTTGATCGAGCGAGTATTCGCTTGGCTCGAGGAGCACTGGCCTGTACACGAGGGACCGCCGGTCCGCAGCTGGGGCGACGCCCGCATCGGCAACGTCATGTACCGGGGCTTCGAACAGGTAGGGGTGTTCGACTGGGAGATGGCCGGGCTGGGCCCACGAGAACTCGACGTGTCCTGGCTGTTGTACGCCCACTGCTTCTTCCAGGAGATGGCCACTGCCATCGGTTCGACAGGCATGCCCGGCTTCCTCTGCCGTGAAGACGTGGCCAGTACATACGAGTCCCTCACCGGTCGCACTCTGCAGGATTTGGACTTCTATGCGCTGTATAGCGCTGTCCAATGGGGCATCGTCACGATGAGGACACGAGCCCGCATGGCTCACTTCGGCGAGCGGGCCTTGCCCGACGACCCCGACGAGCTGTTGATCAACCGGAACGGCCTGGAGCGAATGCTCGCAGGCGAATACTGGAGGTAGCCGACAGATGCCGTGTCCACTCGGCCAACCAGGCCTCAGGCGACGCAACGAATGCCAGTGTCCCGCTTCAGGGGTGGACTGTCCAGTCGATTGCGGCCGTACGCCTATTCCGATGAAGAGAGGAGCGAGCCGATGGTGACCGATCAGGCGGTCCCCGGGCCCCGAACCGCGGTGAGCCTGATCACGTTCCCCTACAAGCGGTCTCTCGGTCCGGTGATCGGGCAGTTCCTCACCGCGCTAGCCGGTGAGCGGATCCTCGGCGCCCGGTGCGGGAACCGGGTTCTGTGCCCGCCCTTGGAGTGGGATCCGCTCACTGGAGCCGAGTTGCCCGCTGATCTGGTCGAGGTGGGGCCGGCAGGGTGGGTCGAGACCTGGTGTTGGGTTGACACACCGACCTCACAACATCCTCTGGACCGACCGTTCGCGTTCGCCGCCATTCGGTTGGACGGCGCCGATACCAGCCTGCTGCACGTCGTCGATGCCGTCAGCCAAGACGCCATGGCCATTGGGATGCGCGTGGCCCCGAGGTGGCGTAACGAACGACGAGGGCATATCACCGACATCGAGGCCTTCACACCCGGGGAGCAGGCTCAAAGTGGTGGCGGCGGCCTACCGTCCGAGCCTGTGACCATGATGGAATATCAGGCGTCGATCGAATATCACACACCTGTCACGGTGAATACCATCCGCTCCGAGCAAGCCTTGAGCGAAGGACGATTCCTGGGGTTGCGCTGCCCGAAGTGTGCACGGACATACACGGGCGGTCGGGGTTACTGCCCGGTCGATTCGATCGCCCTGACCTCCGAGTTCGAGGTCGATCTGCCTCAGACCGGCGTGCTGACCAACTACACGGTTGTCACCCCTGTGCAATATCCGGGCCAGACTGAGACGGAACCGTTCGCCCGGGTGCACGTGTGGCTCGACGGCACCGACGTGGTGCTCGGCTACCAGCCGCTCATCGACGTGCCCAACGACGAGATTCGCATCGGGATGCGGCTGGCCGCGGTGTGGGCCTCCGACGCGGAGCGCCACGACGCCGCGGGGGCGAGCCAGGAGCGTGGCCTCATCGGCTGGATGCCCACCGGCGCCGATGACCTCGAAGACCCTGACCTGGTCAACCGGATCTGCTGATGGCTTACGGTCAGGACCCCGACGACATCGCGATCGTGGGCTGGGGCATCTCATCCATGGAACGGCGAACCGACAAGACCGAGGCTCAGATGCTGCTCGAGGTCATATCCACGGCGGTAGAGGACGCAGGGATCACGAGGGCCGATGTCGATTTCACATGCGCCGGCAGCTGTGACTACGTGGCCGGACAGGCGTTCTCTTTCGTGCAGAACATCGATGCCATAGGCGCGTGGCCTCCCAAGCGGGACTCCCACGTCGAGATGGACGGAGCCTGGGCGCTGTACGAGGCGTACGTGCGCCTGCTCCTGGGCGACATCGACGTCGCTCTGGCTATGGGATCGGGACGGTCATCTACCGCCGATCCGGCCCAGATATACCCGATGGAGATGGACCCGTTCTACCTGGCACCACTCGGTACTGACGCCGTCAGCCTGGCCGCGATGCAGGCCCAGGCGATGATCGCCGCCGGTCTGGTCAGCGAGCGGCAGATGGCCGAGATCGCCGCTCGATGCCGGCGCGACGCCATGGGTAATCCGCACGCCCAGGTATGCGGCGACTTCGACGTAGAGGCCTTGCTGGCGGAGGAGCCGGTCCGGTTCCCTCTGCGCCGCCACGACCTCCCCCCGATTACCGACGGGGCCTGCGCGGTGGTGATAGCAAGGGCGGCCAAGGCCCGGGAGCTCTGCCAGCAGCCGATATGGATCACGGGGTTCGCCCATTGCGCCGAGTTGCACTATCCCGGGATGCGTAACCTTCTCATATCCGAGTCGGCTGGCCGCGCTGCCTTGGCCGCCGGGGTCCACGAGGGACCCATCGACGTCGCCGAGCTGCAGGCCGCGTTCACCCACGAAGAGCCCCTGCTGGCCGAGGCGCTCGGACTCGGGCCGCGCACTTCGATCAACCCGTCGGGAGGCCCGCTGGCCGCCAATCCGATCATGGCCACCGGGCTGGTCCGCATCGCCGAGGCAGCCCGACAGGTTCGCGACGGCGGGGCCCGCCGGGCCGTCGGTCACTCGACTTCGGGGCCGTGTCTCCAGCAGAACCTGGTCTGTGTCCTGGAAGGTGGTGCCTGATGGCCCATCGACCGTGCGCCGTTATCGGGGTGGGCCAGACTCATCACAAGTCCCGCCGTTGGGACGTCTCACTGGGCGGCCTGGTCCGGGAGGCGGCATCGCGGGCTCTCGAGGACGCACAGCTGGACTGGGTCGACGTCGACGCCGTCGTGCTCGGCAAGGCCCCCGACCTGTTCGAGGGGGTCATGAAACCCGAGCTCTATCTGACTGACGCCCTCGGAGCCCACGGCAAGCCTATGTTCCGCGTTCACACCGCCGGGTCGGTCGGCGGAACCACCGCTATCGTGGCCAGCCACTTGGTAGAGGCGGGCCGTCACCAGCGGGTACTCGCTGTGGCCTACCAGAAGCAGTCAGAGGGAAACGCCCAGTTCGCTCTCGGGTCGGGCCGAGGCGCTTCTCTCGGAGCGGGTGGCACCTTCGCCCCCTACATGCGCTCCTATATCCACCGATCGGGCGCCCCCCTCGATGTGGGCCCCATGGTTGCGGTGAAGGACCGGCGCAACGCGCTGAAGAATCCCTTTGCCCACCTCAAGCTCCCGGACATCACAGTCGACAGCGTCAAGGCTTCGCCGATGATGTGGGACCCGGTCCACTACCTCGAATCCTGCCCCTCCTCTGACGGCGCCTGCGCGGTCGTCCTCGCCGACCAGGAGGCCGGTGACTCGGCCGCTGCTGCCGGACGTCCCCCGGCGTGGGTACTCGGCTCGGCTGTACGCTCCGAACCATTCGTCTTCGCCGGCCGCGACCCCGTCACACCCCGAGCCGCAGCCGACTGCGCCGAGGACGTCTACCGACAGGCGGGGATCACCCGGCCCATGGAGCAGATCGACTGCGCCGAGCTCTACGTTCCCTTCTCCTGGTACGAGCCGATGTGGCTCGAAGCCCACCACCTAGCCGCTCCGGCCGACGGCTGGAAGATGGTCGAAAGCGGGGCCACCGCGCTGAACGGCTCCTTTCCTGTCAACATGTCCGGCGGCGTACTGTCCTCCAACCCCATCGGGGCATCGGGCCTGCTGCGCTTCGCCGAAGCGGCCCTGCAAGTCAGGGGGATGGCCGGCGAACACCAGGTCGACGGAGCCCGGGTGGCGGTAGGACAGGCCTACGGCGCAGCCGCCCAGTACTTCAGCATGTGGGCCGTGGGCAGCAATCTAGATCCTTTCGGAAACTGAATCTCGGGTATCGGTCTTGGGCGATGTCCACGCCGAGGAGCGCGAACCTGTCCGAGGGGCTTAGGGATGTCACCAATGAAGGTAGAGGTGGTCCGGCCATTCCGGGTTGAAATCTCCAACGCAGTCCTGAGCGACCTGCGCAATCGTCTGGACCGGGCGCGCCTGCCGAACGGGATCGAGGGAGTCGGCTGGGACCAGGGAATCGCAGAGGGCAGTTCTTCGGATAGATGGAACTGCCAGTAGGTGTCCATGTCGCCGTTGCAGCGAACGGCTCGTAGCTTGAGCACGGCCTCGGCGCCTTCGACGCTCCAGCGGGCTCCGGTGATGTCCATCCGGTCCTTCACGAGGTGGCGACAGGTGCCTTCGATGACGCCGGTGGCTATGGGCCACCCGGCGGCCAGCGCGGTCGGGTAGTCGAGGTAGCCGGCTTTGTTGGTGAGGTAGCGAGCGGCGTCGTCGGCTTTCTTGCGTTTGGTGTTGGCCAGGCCCTCGGCGGTGGCCCGACGACGGATGCCGGCGGCGACGCTTCGGGCTCTGCCGTCGAGAACGGCCAAGGCCCGGTCCTTCACCCAGCCTTCGGCGGCAGGGTCGCCCTCTGCGAAGAACGACCACGCCGCGGCCCAGAGGTATTCGAGTACGTGGACGAAGTCGACAAGGACGGTCAGGTCCACCCCTCGGCGGCCGGCCTCGGAGGTGATGAGGTCGATTTGGTGGTTGTTGCCGTCCACCAGCGCGATCCAGGGTCGGCGTCGCCGTCGGTCACGGCGGGCTGCCTCGTCGAAGACCGACGTCACGACCGCGGCGGCGTCGATAGCCACGCTGGCCGTAAGCCACTTGTTCGCCGCTTGGGGTGCCGGCGTTGGCGGTGTGGCCGAATTGGAGGCGAGGACGTCTTCGGGCCTGCGGGCACGGGCGTGACGTCATAGACAGCACCGACGGTGGCCATGCGCTTGCGGTTGGACTTCTCCCTTGGGAAAGCCGGGTGCGCAACTTGGTTGTCGCCTCCGCCGTGGCCCGGGCGGTGGCCGGGCGAAGAGCGTCGGGGCGCATGACGATGCCCTTGCCGTCGACCGAGATGACCACCACGTCGCCCTTCGTGTGGCGGGCGCCGTGGCCGATAGGTAGAACGCCTCCACGTCGGCCGCTGCTGTTCTGGTCAGAGCTTCCACCTGACGCTTGCCGATAGCGGACCCGGTCACCGACGCGATCGCGGTCCGGGCGTCGTCGAAGGAGCCCCTCGTCGACTCGACGGCGGCCAGGCGACGCACGCCGTGGCTGTGGTATTCCACCGGCAGGTTGAGGCTCGCGTCGGCGGGATGAAGGTTGGGATGGCCCGTATGGCAGCAGGCGAGGCGGCTCACCGTGACTGGACCGAAGAGGGAGCCCAGCCCTCGCCGGTGGTCGGGCTCCACCGAGCCGTGGGTGACGCCGTCGGCGTCGATCACATCGGTGCGGGTCTCCCGCTCACAACGCAGGTCCAGGTGGTCCTGGAACAGCCGGCGCATCACCTCCCGGCCCCGGGTGCAAAGCTCGTCTTCAACCTCAGCGTGGTTCAATCCGGCTGCCTCGGCACCCTCCAGCCAGCCCACGACGTCGTCGAAAGCGTCCCGGGCCGAAGCGAAACAGTCGGTGTCACTCACGACGGGCTCCGGCGGGCCTTAAGAGCGGCGATTCGGCGGCGGCAGCCGACTCGAGCTGGTCCTTGGCCTGCTCATAGCGGGCCAAGGCCTCGCTCACTTCGGCCACTTCGCTCGGACGCAGGGTCATCGTCTTGGACCGGCCGGCCTCGGTGTAGACCAGAGCGGGCGTCTCGTGGGGTTCGCCGGTGGCGCAGTGGCAGGTGGGCTTGCCGCACCGGCGACGGAACGTGGTCAGGCTCCCGTGGAGCACCAATTCGACACGGCGGCGGGGGATGCAAGGCATCGTACCTCCTGTCTGTATCGAGTAATCGCTACAGACAGATAAGACCATGCGCCTGATCAGAAGTGGTGGATGCCCGGGACCCTTGAGGGTTGACCGATGAAATCAGCGTCGAAGGAGCGTCACTTCAACGGAGCTGCCACCCCATTCAAATCGCTGCTCGAGTACTGGCGTCGCGATTTCGACTGGCGACCTCCGAGCTTGATCCGGATAGCTGGCCGAAGAGGGGTAGGACTATGAGTTCGTTGGCCGACAAGGTCGTGATAGTTACGGGAGCGGCGCAGGGTATGGGGTTCGGCCACGTCCAGCGTTGCCTCGCCGAGGGCGCCCGAGTCGTGGCCACCGACATCGGCGATGAGTTCCCGGACGAGCTTGCGGATCACATCGGTGTCGATCTTGAGTTCGTACAGCAGGACGTCGTGCAGCCCGATGATTGGGCCCGGGTCGTCAATGCTGCCGTCGCACGTTGGGGGCGTCTCGACGGGCTGGTCAACAACGCCGCGATCTACCCGGAGCCTACCCCCCTCGACGAGCTCGATACGGAAACATTCGAACGGGTCCTTCACGTCAACCTCATGGGTGTGTGGCACGGCACCAAGGCCGTGATCGAACCGTTCCGCGCGGCCGGCGGCGGGTCGATCGTGAACGTCTCTTCCACCGCCGGTCAGTTTGGGATTCCCCGGCTGACGGCGTACGGCACGTCGAAGTGGGCGGTGCGGGGGTTCACCAAGTACGCGGCGCAGGATCTCGGACGGTTCGGGATCCGTGTGAACTCGATCCACCCGGGCGGGATCCTGGATACGGGCATGTTCCCTTCGTGCGTCGGAGGTAGGGACCGAGCGGGTGCTCGGCGTGCCGTTGGGCCGCTACGGACGTATCGACGAGGTTTCCGCGCTGGTCACGTTCCTGCTCTCGGAGCAGTCGTCGTACATCTCCGGAGTCGAGCACACCGTCGACGGAGGCTCGACAGTCTGGTGACGATGTACGCTGGGGGCGTCGGCGGACGGCGTTCGGCGGCAACGTGGTTGTGTGTTCGCACGTTGATGGCCAAAGGTGGGTGAATGCGGTTCGGTATGTCGCTTGGCGGTGGGGTGCGGTCGTTCTCGTCCTGTCTGGAGGCCATCTCGGTCCTCGAGATTGCCGGATTGGACACGGCGTGGTGTGGGCAGCTGTTCGGTGTGGATGCGCTAACGCTCTACGCCGTGGCAGGCACGATGACGAGCCGTATCACGTTTGGAACCAGCGTCATCCCGACGTACTCGCGCCATCCCGTGGTCCTGGCCTCGAGTGCGCTAACGACGCAGGCGGCAACCGACGGCCGTCTCATACTCGGTGTCGGCTCGTCGCACCGGGCTCTGGTCGAGAACGCGCTGGGACTCGACTACGAGCGTCCGGCTGCTTATCTGCGGGAGTACATCGCTGTGTTGCGCCGTCTGCTCGCCGGCGAGCGGTTCGAACACCGGGGCCAGTTCCTCCACGTCGACACCACGACAGTGTTCGGTCCCGCACGGGTACCAGGCGCGGAGCCTCCGCCGATCTACGTCGGCACCATGTTCCCCCTCTCCCTCCGCGTGGCAGGCGAGTTGGCGGACGGTGTGGTCACCTGGCTGGTCGGAGCCCGGACCCTGCAAGACCAGCTCATACCGACGTTGTATGAGGCCGCCGACGACTCGGGCCGGCCCCGACCGAAGGTCATCGCCGGCCTGCCCCTCGCAGTGTGCGCCGCGTCCGACACGGCGGCCCAAGTCGACCTCGTGAACCGCCGCCTGGGCGGCTTCACGTCCCTGCCCGTGTACGAGAAGGTCCTTGCTCGGGAGCAGGACATCCCGCGGCCCGGCGATCTCGCGGCGATCGGTGACGAGGAGGCGGTCGCCGCACGGGTCCGGGAGCTCGTCGATGTCGGTGTCGACGAGACCTACGGCATCTGCTTCGGCGACGAAGATACCTTCAACCGTACGGTAACGTTCCTCGCCGACCTCGCCCGCTCGACCGGGTGAACCACCGATTGGGGTGATCAGGGGTAGGATTCTGCAGCGGCACGCGGTCGTGGACTCGCCGGCGGGGACGTAGCCGCTGTGATGGGTCGATAACCCGGCGACGGCATCATCCACGTCGGCAACGTCGTCGGCACAATCCGTCCATACAGAGACCGTCGCGATCAGGCGGCCGCCGCTCGGGGGACGACTCCCGCGCCACCGCTGATTCGCGGCAAGGTCCTCGACCTGGAAGGCGACACCGGGGTAGCGGCCGGGATCGAGACTACCTAGTGGGCCGTCGATGAACGTGCGAATGACACCATGGTCCAATCGCGGTGCGTCGCCGGTCGTGAAGGCCACGAAGACCACCTTCTCCATGTGCTTCCCACCTCCGAGGTCGAACGCTTGTGCGGTGTGCGCTACCGGAGCTGGATCCGGTGTCCTGAAGAGTTAGATTTCCTTGCCGGACCGGGCGGAGAAACCCACCTCGAGTCGCGTGACCGTGCACATTCGGACCAGGCCGCGCTCGATCCTTCCGGCCCATTCCTCAGCGACGGGGCTGCGGGCGAGGCGAACCAGGGCTGACTTGTCGATTAGCCACTTGGTCACTTCCAGGCTTGTCGCATCATGTCGGCGTCGGCGAGGTCGGCGAAGGTGTCGGCGAAAGCGACTAGGTCTCTCACGCTGACGTCTTCAGTGGCGTCACCACTTTCTGGGAGAGCGTCCGGCGGATGTACTCGGTGCGCGACAAGCCGATCCGACGAGCCTTGGCGTCGATTGCGGCCAGGACGTCATCGGGTAGATCGCGGATCAGCACGTCGGGCATAGACCCTCCTGGCGGTCGAGCACGATATCAACAACTGTCGGGGACCGAAATCTGCCCCACGCTCGTCCTCTCCCTTGGGGACGCCAACCGGCCCCTAGAACGCCGTCTCTCTACTTGTCTTCACTTGTTTTCGATCATGCGGGCAGACACCGTCTCGTCGATGATCCGTAGGGATCCTGCGCTGGGGTGCCTGGCGTGATCCAGACCCGTAGGTCAGTTTTTGGACTACTTT
This sequence comes from uncultured Acidimicrobiaceae bacterium, assembly GCA_963851245.1. Taxonomy (GTDB): domain Bacteria; phylum Actinomycetota; class Acidimicrobiia; order Acidimicrobiales; family Palsa-688; genus CAWKOH01. The sequence continues at coordinate 387,465 of CAWKOH010000007.1, forward strand.
TTGGACTACAAATCATTGGGTGCCCCTTGGTCCCGTTTTGCCTCGCTCGGACATAAGTGCAGGTAGACGGGCCAATTGCCCTTTGAGCCGTCCCACTTTGGAGGACCTGACCGCACTTACAACGCGGTGGTCGGGGGTTCGAGTCCCTCAGCGCCCACGCGGGAAAAAATCCCGCTCATCGGGGTTATTCCTACATAGCCGAGGCAGTGGCGGGGGATCAGGCGTGACCCGAACGTCACCCAACAGAATCGCCTTTGAATCGCCTTCGACAGTGCGGCGGACCCCTTAATCAGTCGGGCTGGAGCCGGATTCGGAGCCTCTTGTTGGAAGTGATGCGCTTTGGGATTCTCTTTAGACCGTAGATAACATCGCCGAAGGCTGCCCTGGACGGAAGATGCCAGCGGAACCAGTGTTCGTGGATCGTGTCGAGGAGAAGAAAATCTTGGAAGGCCTGGTCGGGTCCGCTCGGCTAGGGGAGAGTGGGGCGCTGGTCGTTTTCGGTGAAGCAGGGATGGGCAAGACGGCGCTGCTGGACCTGGCGGTTTCTCTGACAGATCTGTCGGTTGCTCGTATTTCGGGGGTCGAGGCGGAGCAGGCGTTTGGTTTCGCCGCCTTGCATCGCCTCTTCGTCCCATTTATGCGTCAAGTGGAGGTGCTGCCGTCGCCGCAACGGATAGCATTGGAGACGGCGTTTGGGCTGCGGCAGAACGGCCCTCCTGATCGGTTCATGGTCGGCTTGGCGGCGTTGAGCGTGCTGGCGGCCGAAGCCTCACAGTCCGGGATGCTTTGTGTCGTCGATGACGCGCAATGGATCGACGTGGAGTCACTGCAGACGCTGGCCTTCATCGGGCGGCGAATTTGGGCCGAGGGTGTCGCTCTTCTCTTCGGTCTTCGCACCCACCTGGACCTGCCGTCGGCCCTGGCCGGGATACCGACGTTGGAAGTCAGCGGCCTGCCCTACGAGGCCGCCGTGGATCTGTTGGCGCACACGGCGGCACGCTCGATGCCCCGCCGGGTGGCGCAGCGAGTTATCGGTGAGACAGGTGGATGTCCTTTGGCGCTTTGGGAGCTCGGCAAGGAGCTGGCCGAAACACATACGACCGACCTTGGGCCGCCCATGGAGCCCCTCGCACTCAGTCATCGACTGGAGGACCACTTCTCCCAGCAGATTGTGGGTCTTCCATCAGATACGCAGCTGCTGCTGCTCATCGCGGCGGCGGACAGCTCGGGAGATCGGGGGTTGGTTTCGAAGGTGGCCCGCGATCTCGGGGTTGGTGTCGACGCCCACAAGGACGCGGAGCAGCAGCGGATCTTGTTGCCGGGTGCAGAGATACGGTTCCGGCATCCCTTGATCCGCTCGGCGGTGTATGCCCGGGCGGATCCGGAGCAGCGCCGGGCGGTGCATCAGACGCTAGCTCAGGCCACGGGGAAAAGCGCTCACCCGGATCGTTGGGCTGGCCACGTCGCATTAGGTGCGGCGGGTCCCAGTGAGCAGTTAGCGGGCGAGCTCGAGGCCATGTCGCAAGTAGCACAGGCGCGTGGCGGATACTCGGCGCAGGCAACCCTGCTGGTCCAAGCCGCCAACCTGAGCGAGTCCTTGGAGACCCGATCGGAACGCCTCCTCGCCGCCGCGGCCGCCGCGCTCACGGCAGGGGCGCACCGCTACGCGGCGGAGCTCCTCGATCAGGCCGAAGCACATCTTTCGGAGCCAGCCGCCATCGCCGAAGCTCAACACCTCCGTGGACGGCTTGCCATCCCTCTCCATGGGCCACCCAAAGCGCCGGCGTTGCTATTGGCCGCGGCGCGCTCGTTCCTGCCATTGAACATGAGCAGAGCCCGCGAACTCCTATTGGAAGCGTTCGAGGCGTACACCATTTCGGGACGATTCACCTCAGAGATCTCACCCTACGACATCGCGTCCGTGTCCGAGCAGACCAGCGCGACGGCTGAGTCGCTCACGCTGCAGGACCACCTGCTGGACGGCACAACGGCCTTCTTCGGCCGGAGCCGATCCGAGGCGTACGAGCACTACCGCAGAGCCTTAGACCTCCTTCGCGCCGGAGACGTCACCGACGAACAGATCGCCAAGTGGGCCAATTTCGCCTGCTGGGTGATGGAAGAAATCTTCGACGACTCGGCATACGACTTCTGGGTGTCACGGGCCGACTCCTATGCTCGCCGAAACGGTGCCCTCTTCGTCCTGCTGTTCAACTTCTTCGCCCAGATGCAATCTGACCTTCGCGCCGGCCGCCTACGTGCCGCGGCGGGCCGTCACGTCGAATCCCTCAATGTCGCAGCCGCGATTGGATCGCTCTCCCAGCTATACCCCCGAATGGATTACATCGTCCTGGCCTGGGCAGGCGATGAGGAGGGCACTCTCGCGGCGACTGCCGCGCTCGATAGAGGCCAACACCGCAGTTGGCATAGAAGCGGTCGCTATCGGGGCGCACTTGGCGCTCGCGATCCTTCACATCGGCGCGGCACGGTACCAGGACGCGCTAGCGGAAACCGACTTCATCCGCGCTCAAAACATGATTTGTTGGCCAGCTCAGGCTCTCCCAATCGCAGTCGAGGCCGCGGTCAGATCAGGTCAGAATCGAAAAGGCACAGCACGCCCTGGCCGACCTCGAGTCCAGAGCCGGACCGAGCGGCACCCCGTGGGCCCTCGGGCTAGTAGCCCGCTGCAAGGCCCTGCTCGCCGACTCCCCTGAAGCCGAGAAGCACTTCCAGGAGGCCATCGACCTCCTCCAGCGAACCTCGGTTGCCACCGACGTCGCCCGTACCCGGCTCCTATACGGAGAATGGTTGCGTCGGGAAAAGAGGCGTGTAGACGCCCGGACTCAGCTGCGCATGGCACATGACTTCTTCGCCGAGATCGGGGCCATGGGCTTCGCCAAGAGGGCGGAGATTGAGCTCCTGGCAACCGGAGAGCGAGCCCGACCCCGGTCCGTCCAGAGCGGAGGGAGTCTCACTCCCCAGGAGCGGCGCGTCGCCGAACTCGCGGCCGACGGTCTGTCGAACAGCGAGATCGCGTCGCAACTGTTCATCAGCGCCGCGACGGTCGACTACCACCTCCGCAAGGTGTACCGGAAGCTCGACGTCGGCTCCCGCGTCCTGCTCGGCAAAGCATTGCTGGGACCCGTCAAATAAGGCCAAGCAGAACTCGCGTTCGAGGTTCGCGAAATGGCCAGCTCGTCCTCCGCAGCGCCAACACGATCTCGTCCTTGGTCCTGAACTGGAAGTAGATCGGCTGCCTTGGTCACTCCGATCGCGTCGGCGATCATCTGGAGGGAGGTGCCGCCCACTCCCTGCTGAGCGAATAGTTCGAGGGAGGCGGCGACGATGCGGGACTGAGCGGCACTTAGAGGCCGCATGTCCGGTTGGCCGATCGCGACTTGCTCGGCACCCTCGGTCCACGAAACCGCAGTCTACAAGCGCTTGAGCCGAAGCCTAGTCGAACGGCTAGTCTCGGCTCAAGGGCCAACCCTCATTTCGCGGGCCGGGTGTTTCCCAGCCGTTGCGCACGCCAGCCTCGAAGATCTAACCGTTGCCAAGGAGTTCTGTGATGACCGAGCCCGACGAAGACCATTCAGAAGGTCCTCGACGTCCGGAAGGTCGGCGCGGACTACGAGGAGCACCAGCAGGCAGGTCCGCTTGGACATCCCAGTCGACCTCCACAACTTCAAGAAATTCCCGGTGGTCGATCCGCCCGGCATGCACAAGCCGACAGGCCCCGATACACGAGCGCAGATCAGAGTCGATTCCAGCGCCGAGCTCCCCGATTACAGCGGACCGTTCAAGGCCGACCTTCGGTTCTCGGACTTCTCGAACCAGGCTCTCGTCAACATGATTGCCATGAGCGACGAGTACTACCGAGTGTGCGTAGAAGCGTGGGCCGGCGAGGTCGCCAAGCGCTACGGCCACGACCTGATGGCAGAGATCCAAGCGGAAGCGTGGCAGACCATCGTCCTGCCGCAGCTACACCAGATGCTCGAGGAGTGGATGGAGATCCCGGCCGACGGAGCCGAGGCGTTGGTCGCGGAGGTAGCCGACGAGATTACGGCTCGGCAGGAGGAGGGTGGTGTCGTGACCATCAACCCGTTCCGGGCCGAGATGACCGACGTCGACCTTCCCAAAGGAGAAGCTCGTCAAATGGGCACTGGGCAGCCACGAATACCTGCTCACAGCGATCGAGGGGTGGGCCGGGGACATCGTGATCCGCTACGGGCTCGACGCGATGTTCGAGATCCAGTGGGACCTCTGGAGTGAAAAGGTGCTGCCCGCGGTACGCGACCTCAAGGCACGATGGATGAAGGTCGGAGACGGCACCGTTGAGGCCTTCATGAAAGACATCCAGATCGACGCCTCGTCGTTCCCAGGCAAGGCCTTCGACCTTACGTTCGAGATGCCGGAACCGGACGTCGGCATCATGACGTTCAACAAGTGCATTCAGGTCGACCAATGGGAATCGATGGGTCGCCCCGACATCGCGGAGAAGTCCGCTCACGTGACCTGTCCCGCCTCGATCATCGAGACTGCCAAGATGTACAACCCGAACATGAAAGTCGAGATTCTGGCGATCCCGCCGCGGATCAGCAAGGACCACGTCTGCTGCCGATGGCGGCTGTCCATGCGTGACGAATCAGACCCTGAATATGTTCCGGTCGAAATTACGAGGCAGCCCTAGAGTGAGAGCCGCACCAGACGACGGCCGCGGACGTGCGAGCCGCGATAGAAGAAGTGACCAAGTCGCCCGCTCTGGGTGAAGATGTGCAGCGGGTCGAAGGCCATCTTCGAGACCTGGGGTGGGAGTTGGAAGCGGCCCGCGATCACTGACTGGCCAAGCCACGTGTTCCTATGTCACGACAGGACTTCAGGGACAGAAGACCCCAGGTCAGAGCCTAGATGGCAGTACAGCATTAACTTTTGAGGGATCGACGCTGACTCGCGCCGACGCGGCAATATTGGCGCTGACTGGAGGCAGGCGTCAGGCTTGAGGCGGCCATACGGGACCTACACCGCCAAGTGGAGGAGGTCGCGGCGGAGGTCGCCACGCTGTAAAGCCACCGCCAGAATCCGCCCCCGAGGAGCCCCCGGCATCGGTCGGGGGCTCCTGCGCGTCCCGGAGCGTTTCGGCGGGGTTGTCAGGAACCAGCGGTATCACCTTCCCGTCCGGGTTGTTAACCGTGAAGCCGTTGGTGCGGCCGATGGCATTCAACGGGGTCTCGCCGGTCCTGGCGCAAATGTCTCGGATCGCCGCGGCGGCGATAGTTGTGATGGCGGCGCACACTTCGTCTCGCCGGTTCATCTGGTCGGCTTTGCGCCAGAACCGTCCGACCGCTTTGGCGGCCTGCTTGTCACCTGGGGGTCCTTCGGCTGCTGTGGCGACCATGGCGGAGGCGACGTTCATGAGCGTCGACAGATGGTCTTGGCCCGATGGTTCGCTCATCAAGCTAAAACCTACCTTTCGGGCGTCGCCTCGGCGACCGCCTGCCGTACTTGGCCGTCCATGACCGGGGGGTGGCTATCTCTTCGATGAGCGCCATGGCGGTTTCTGGGGTGAGGGCGCCGGCCGAGTGGCCGGCTGGCAGCGCGGACAACCACCGGGTCCTCCAGCGGCCCCGATCCCTGCTTGCGATAAGACACTCAGCGATTCCTTGAGCCTCACGGCCCACCCCTCCTGGCAGGCCACAAAAAGCAACAGGGATCACCGGCACATCTACTCATCTGCGCGTTGCCGGGTGCACTTGCGACGCAAAACGGGAAGCCGAGCGTCAGCGGGCGTTCTGTGCGGCTGATCTGGGTGTACGTGATCGGCAATCAGGGGCCGGTCCAAGCGATAGATTTGCCGAGATTTAGGCTTCTTGGGGAAAGAGAGCGGCTGACTTGAGCCGATCGGCCGGTAGTGGGCGGGATCGCGCCGATCGATCTGAACCAGGGTGGGATGGGGATGGATTCCGTGGCCGAATCGTGGGACCTCGGGCCAAGCGCTGGCCGGGGCACGGCGAGCCACTCGAAGGTGTTGCGCTCGATGTCGAGCAGGTCCTGGTGCTTGGTGGTCACCCAGAACGGGTTGAAGCCCTCGTTTCGACCTGATGCACCGGATCCTGCGTGCGCAATACGGCACAGGCCTGGTAGAACCGCGGCTCATCGGCGTGGGCCCCGGGATCGCAGAAGACCTGCCGGGCCTCGCCCACATCTATCCGGCGGTCCTCTTACGAGATGGATTTGCCGGCGACGATCGTGCCGCACAATGGCTGCATGCTGTTGACGAGTTTGAAGGACGATCCGTCCCAATGGATCACCCAGGCGCAGTTGTCGGCGCCGGCGCTGCCATGGCCTCGCTGGTCCATGGCAATCCGATGGTGTGAGAGCCGTAGAGACGGGCGGCGTTGTAGCTTCGAATGGAGAGCATGGCGTTGATGAATTGCTGCTGGGTCGGGTTGGTGCCAGCTTGCTTGAGGCCGGCGACAAAGGAGTCCACCGACGCATAGCTGAGGTAGGCGTTTTCGTCGATTTGGTTCTCGGGGACTCCGGCGTAGGTCTTCATGGCGTTGACTAGTTGCTGTGTGGCGGGTGTGCTCAGTTCGACCGGCTCGAAGCTGTAGGGGATGTAGGAGCCCTTGGCGGCGGACTGAGTGGCGGGCCCCTGGGTAATAGGCTTCCGTATCCGGCGGTCAACATGGGAGCGACCAGTAGTGCCCCGGCGGTGCGCAGGCCGGTGATGAGTGCCAGGGACGTGCTTTGTTCGACCGAGGCCACCAGGCTGTCGACACCGCCGTTCTTCACGGCGATGACCCCGGGGCCGACGTTGGTGGATCCGAAAGGGAGCTGCGAGTTGAGGTAGCCGACCTTGACGCCGGCGAGCTGGGCCGAGACGGCGTTGCCCTTGGCGTTCAGAGAGGAGCTGGGCACTATGGAGTACCCGATGGCTGCGCCCTGGCGGTAGCGGGCGATCAGCTCATACAGCCAGCTGCGGGAGATGTCGTGGGCTTCGCAGACCTCCTTGACGTTTCTGCCTTGACCAGCACTGCATTGATGACATAACCGGAGTGGTCCATCCGCATGGCCTTTCATGGTCATGTCCGGGATGTCTCGCGACAGGGATCCGGGATCTGTTGAAACCGGACACCTCAGCGCCCAGCACCCGTTTAGCCTGTTAACGCCTGGGGCGGATTCTGGGGGTGCAAGCCTTAAGGGCCGGCGCTAGGGCAGTGGCAAACTCGACGCATGGCATCTGTACGTCCCGTTCGTCGAACAATCGACCGATTCCTGGCAGATCTGGCGTCTATTCGAATCGCGGCCTGGCTGATTGTCGGCGCCACGCTTATAACTGTGCTCGCCGGCGGTGCCGTGATCAGGGTCTTTGATCATCGTGAATTTCCCAATATCGGACGAGCCCTTTGAGAAGCCACGGGATCGGACCTGCTGGCTATTAGTGCCGGCCAGTCAACTGTCTTCGGGCATCGAACGCTGGGCGCGGTCACCTTGGGGTGCGTTAAGCGAAGCCCGGTTCCGGTCGTCATAATTCCAAGTCACGCCGCCGGCTGTCCCTTCATGTGACCACCCGGGGTGGCACTACCTTCATCTCGCACTGGGCGACGAGCTCTTCGATCTAGGCTTCGAGCGCTGTAAAGGCGACATGGAGGTCTCTTTCGGTCTCGGTGTGTGTGCCACCGAAAGCACGGTGAACCCGGTGGAGCTCGTAGAGCAGCTCGGCAGGTACGACGGTTTCGGCTTCGTCGAGCAGGTTGCGCACTGCTAGCGATAGCAGGGAGGTACTGATCGATCCTGCAGGAAGGTCACAGGCACAGTTCGTCCGAGAGGAGTGAGGAGTGGCTTAGCTAGGGCTGTTCGGCCCCCAACCGATCACTTCTCTCCCCTGCGCCGCACTACCAGGTCGCCAACCTCACAGGACACGTCGCCCATCTCGGCCCAGTCGTCGATAACCAGCCAAGCCTGCTCCATCGAGTCACATTGCTCCCGGTGCAGGAGGTCGCCGTGCCGGTAGACCCGAACCTCGACACCAATGCCCTTGTCGGCCCGGTACACAGTTCGGTGGGACACTTGCTACTCCTCTCCCGTCTGAACCATGGAAGTATTCTCGGCGCGTGGTCGCAAGGCCCGCAGAGGCAAAGGTCCCTGATTGAATCGATCGGCCGACGGAACGACCCGGAACGATCGATGCCAGACGTCGATCCTTATTCGTTGGTCACGGCGCGGGAATGTTGATCTTCGCCGCCCGACCTCCGGGCCGGGCGGCGACAACCAGGCCGGCCATCCCGGCTAGGACGCCGATCATGAGCAGCTGGATCCCGGGAATAGACGGCAACGTGAGGCGTGTCCCGCGCTCACTCTTGCGGCTCAACGCGCTGCGGCTCTTCGGTAGGAGAGCCTGAGTCCAGGAACCGGCGAGTTTGAGCGGATGTGACCTTGGTCCCTTCCCAGGGAGGTGTTGTTCATCCATGCTCTACTCATGCCCGGTGCGTTGCTGACCGACCTCTACGAGTTGAACATGGCGGCCAGCTATCTCCGCCGGGACATGATCGCGGACGCCACCTTTAGTCTGTTCGTCCGCCAGCTTCCCCCCAGCCGCGGCTTTCTCGTCGCCGCCGGCATCAATGACTGCCTGAACTGGCTGGAGCAGTTCAGTTTCGAAGCGGCGGATCTCAACTATCTCGCCAGCCAAGGCTTCGACTATGACACCCTCGATGCGTTCGCGGCCCTGCGCTTCACCGGCGATGTCGAAGCAGTGGAAGAGGGCAGGATCGTGTTCGCCAACGAGCCCATCGTCGAGGTCACCGCCCCGATCGCCGAAGCCCAGCTGGTCGAGACCTACCTGCTCAACCAAGCGACCTTTCAGACCACTCTGGCCACCAAAGCGGCCCGGTGTCGGATCGCGGCGGCCGGAAAGATGGACCTGGTCGACTTCGGCTTCCGCCGCACCCAGGGCATCGAAGCGGGCCTGGCGGCGGCGCGTCTGTCGGCCATGGTCGGCTTCTCGGCTACCAGCAACGTGGAAGCCGCCCACCGCTACCGGCTCCACCCGGCCGGCACCATGGCCCACTCCTACATCGAGGCGTTCCCCACCGAACTCGACGCCTTCGCTGCCTTCGCCCAGGACCTGCCGGCGCGCACGACCTTCCTGGTCGACACCTACGACACTCTCAAAGGCGTCCGTCATGCCATCGAGGTGATCCGCCGGCTGGGCCTCGAACACCGCGCCGGAGTCCGCCTCGATAGCGGAGACCTCGCCGAGCTGGCCTTCGACACCCGCCGCCTGCTCGACCAAGCCGGCCTGACAGAGGTGCGGATCTTCGCCTCCGGCGGACTGGACGAGCACGACCTGGCCCGCTTCGTCGCCCAAGGCGCCCCGATCGACGCCGCCGGCGTGGGAACCCGCATGGGAGTATCCGCCGACGCCCCCTACCTCGACAGCGCCTACAAACTAGTCGCCTACCAGGGCCGACCCGTCGCCAAGCTCTCCACCGCTAAAGCCACCCTGCCCGGCCCCAAACAGGTATTCCGAACCCACGGGGTTATCGACTGGATCGGTCTGCGAAACGAACCGATTCCCCCTGGCGCCGAAGTGCTCCTGCAACCGGCCATGCGCGGCGGCCATCGAGTCCGCCTGACCGAACCGTTAGGCGCCGCCCAGGCCCGATTCGAAGCCGACCTGGATCAACTGCCCCTCGCCGTCCAAGACCTTGTTCGTCCTACCACCCCGGTCGCCAGAATCACCCCGGCGCTTCAAACACTCACGACACAGTTCCAAAGCGGAGCCCGGCGTCGACAGGATCGGGCAACTCTGGTGGCACGGACCAGGGTGACCGACGCCCAGCTGACGAGCCCGGGCCGATGCCTGAACACTGGCCTGGGACAGGCCGTGCGGTAGTTCCGAAGCGGCCTTCGGGATGCAACCGAGGTTTGGGTCCCTGGTTGGCGCCGGGAGAAGATCGAGGAGAGACGACTCCGAGCCAATCGGAGATCAAATGGTGGGCCGACGCGCAACCCGCCGGACTCTCGCCGGTCTGACGCACGGAGGGTGGGATGAATACGATTGGCGGGCGACCTGGGAGGGGTACAGGTGACCGCACATGGCAATGAATGGCTGTGGGGCTACGACGAAGAATGGTGAAAGCGCCAGAGAGATGAAGATTCAGCTACCGGCTTGGCGCCGCATCTCCCGTTCAATGTCGGCCTCGGTAACGGGCTTCCGGCCGTAGACAAACCAGGCGCGTGAAGCCATGATCAGGCCCCATCCTACCGATCGGATAGACGATCCACGAGTTCCACACGTCGTGGATTCCGGAGCTCTGGCTGAACCCTTGAGAGGGCCAGCCCCCTGCGTTGTGATACTCGGTGGCAGCCCAAATGGCCACCAGCGGGTACCCTTCGATCAGGTTGCCTAAGCGAGCTCAGGAAGATTCGGTGGCCCACCCTGTGTCAACCCATCCGTGCACCAGGCTGGGGTACATCTCGTGCACCGTCTTGCTCCCTGGTGAACCCTGCAAGCGGCCCATCGCTCCGACGGCGCACACCGACCAGGCGTCCTGGGGGTACGTCGGCACCCGTGGCACCGCTCTCCAAGGCCACCACTGCCCGGTGAGCTCGCCGGCCAAGGCGGGTTAGAGGGATCTACCTGGCCTTGGCCGTCAAATAGGAAACAAGACCCTCTGGGGTTGTCAACTGCGGGTAATCGCGCTCGGGTATGTCGATACCCGTCTTCTCGCTGAGACCGATCACGAGGTTCAAGAAGTCGATGGAATCCATGTCCAGAGCTTCCTGGATGGTGTCGTCCGGACCAACCTCCTCGATTTCGGCCTCCGGGGCGATCTGGTGAAGTACCGCCTTGATCAGCTCCACTGCGTCGTCTCTCGTCATAGCTCCTCCGGGTTGTGCAACAGACGTTCGATCTCAGCGAGGAAGCGGCCACCTCGGTGGCCGTCGCTCGCCCGGTGATCGGCAGACAGCGTGGCCGTAAGGCAGGGTCGCACTCCTAGCAGGCCGTCCTGTGCCCAGGGCCGATCCGTGACCCTGCCAAAGCCGACGAGCGCGACCTGGGGCGGGTAGATCACGCCGAATACCGACTCCACACCCAGGTCACCCAGATTGGTGACTGTAATGGTGGGATCGCTCATCTCCGAGCTGCGCAGCGACCCTGAGCGCGCCCGCCCGACCAGATCCCTCAGTGCCTTCATGAGCTCGGACAAGGGCAACTGGTCCACGTCGTGAATGGCAGGAGCGATGACTCCACCCTGACGCAGCGAGATGGCTACTCCGACGTGCACTGCCGGGCTGGGCACGAAGGAGTCGTCGATCATGAATCCATTCATCTCGGGCACGGCGGCCACCGCCCGGCCGACCGCTTTGATCAGCAGAACCGGGAGCACGAGTCGCTCTGCGACGGACCGGTCCAGATTGGTGCGTTCGATCCATCCCGCCGCGGCACTCATATCGATGGTCGTGGATAAGTAGTAGTGCGGGATCTCGCGCTTCGAGCGGGCCATGAGGTTCCCGATGGCCCGTCTCATCGCCGCTTGGCGGTCGCGGGACTCACGCCCACCGGCAGGCTCTTCTTCCGGTGCTGGCCGCGATCGAGGCACCCCTGCGCCTCTGGTCGATGGCTCCGACTTACTGAGGTCGGCTGCGACGACGGCCCCACGCGGACCGGATCCCCTGACGGTGGACAGGTCGACACCCTTCTCGGCGGCGATCCGCCGCGCGAGGGGGGACGCACGGGACCAGCAGGGCCGGGCCGCCCTGCTCGCTTCGGGCGGCCTGGCGGAAGCTGAAAGCCTGCGGAGGGCCGCGCCGGTCTCGGCGACCTGGGGCTCGGCCTTCGAGATCTTGAGCGCGGCCTCGGCAACCTCCGGCTCAGCCTCGAGCAGCCGGGTCGCTCGTTCTACGTCCGCCCTCGTCACCTTCCCGCCGGCCCCGCTTCCGGCCACGGTCGCCAGGTCCACTCCGAGCTTCTCGGCCAGGCGCCGCACCACAGGCGAAGTAACCGGAGACCGTCGCGCAATTGCGACCTGCGGTCGGCGGGGGGCCTCCGTTCGGGCCGTCGATTTCCCGTTCGTGGAGATCTGAGCGAGTGGGGTCCCCACCGCCACCTCCTCGCCCTCGCCAACGAGGATGGAATCGACCACACCGCTTTCGAATATCTCCACCTCGATGGTCGACTTCTCGGTGTCCACCACCGCCACGATGTCGCCACGCTGGACCCTGTCCCCGGGCTTGATGAGCCAGTGGGTCACGGTACCGACGTCCATGTCGGCGCCGAGCGACGGCATCCGGAAGGCGCCCACTCAAGCTCCCAGGGCCCGCACCGCCCCGACTACATCGGACGGCTGTGGTAGGGCGGCATCTTCCAGGTGCTTGGCATAGGGCATCGGCACCTCCGCACTGCACACTCGACGAACGGGTGCGTCGAGGTCATAGAAAGCCTCCTCCGCGATGCGGCTGCACACCTCGGCAGCCAGGCTCCCCGTGCACCACCCCTCGTCCACGACCACGGCCCGATGGGTTCTCACCACCGACGAGACAAACGTGGCCGTGTCGAGAGGGCGAAGCGACCGAAGGTCTATGACCTCCGAGCTGATCCCCTCCTCGGCAAGAGTCCCGGCGGCCTCGGTCGCGGTCCGGACGGTTCCCCCGTAGGCGATGATGGTCACATCGTCCCCGGAGCGACGTACGGCGGCGCTGGTTATGTCCCCGGTTGTATCTGCCAGGTCCCCCTGCATGTTGTATAGCGACGCATGCTCGAAGATGAGCACCGGATCGGGATCCTCGACGGCCGGCCACAGCATCCCGCGGGCGTCTTCGAGGGTTGCCGGCGCCAGAACCCGGATGCCCGGCACGTGGGCATACCAGCCCTCCAGGCTGTGAGAGTGCTGAGCCGCGACCTGGCGCCCGCCCCCGGTGCTCATCCGAATCACCAGTGGGATGTTGAACTGCCCGCCCGACATGTACAGCAACGCAGCAGCATTGTTGACGATCTGATCCAGCGCCAACAGGCTGAAGTTGACCGTCATGACCTCGACGATAGGGCGCATTCCACCCAGCGCGGCCCCGATCCCGGCCCCGACGAAGGCTGACTCTGATAGCGGCGTGTCCCGAATCCGGTCCGGTCCGAACTCCTCGAGCAGACCCAGCGTCACCGCGAAGCAACCCCCGTAACGGCCGATGTCCTCCCCCATCAGAAACACCCTGTCGTCCCGATTCAGGGCTTCGCGCAACGCCTCACGCATGGCATCCCGGTAGGACAGCTTGATCATGGCGACGCGCCGCCGGTCGCGGATTCGGACATGACGAATCTGTACAGATCGGACACCGGCTCGAGAGAGCCCGCCTCGGCAAAGGTGACCGCGTCGTCCACCTCGGCTTGTATCTCGGATTCCATCCTGTCGAGATCTTCTTCGCTGAGGTGCCCGTCGGCGCTGAGCCGGTCGGACAGCGCGCCGATAGGGTCCCGCTCCTTCCAGCGCTCGATCTCCTCCTTGTTACGGTAGCGATCGGGGTCGTACATGGAGTGGGCTCGGAACCGGTAAGTGCGCAGCTCCAGAAAGTGTGGTCCGCCTCCGCCTCGGACGCTCTCCGCGGCGGTCCGGGCCGCCTGCTCGACGGCGACCACGTCCATCCCGTCGACCTCCCACGCCGGCACGCGGTAGCTGGCAGCCTTGAGCGAAAGATCGGTCTCCGACTCGGAGCGATCGAGCGCGGTCCCCATGGCGTAGAGGTTGTTCTCGCAACAGAACAAGACGGGCAGGCCCCAGATGGCTGCCAGATTCATGGACTCGTGGAACTCGCCCTCCGCGACCGCCCCGTCGCCGAAGAAGCAAGCGGTCACGACGGGCCGCTTGGCGAGATGGTCCGCCAGCGCCAGCCCGACCGCGAGGGGCAGACCTCCTCCGACGATCGCGTTGCCGCCGTAGAAGCGGGTCGGAGCATCGAAGAGATGCATCGACCCTCCGCGCCCTCGGCTGCAGCCTTCGACCTTTCCTTCGAGCTCGGCCATGACGGCTCGCATCGACATGCCACGCGCCAGTGCATGTCCGTGCTCCCGGTAGGTAGAGACGACCGCATCCTCGGGCATGAGCGCCTCCATGACCCCGACCGCGCAGGCTTCCTCTCCGATGTCCAGATGCAGAAAGCCTCGTATGCGCATCTCGCTGTAGAGCTGGACTGTTCGTTCCTCGAAGCGGCGTATACGGAGCATCTGCCGAAGCAGGTGGATCGCATGCTCCTGCGTGCCATCGACGTCTGTCCCAGACGGCGGGATGCCCTTGGATCGGAGCTCGGTCACTGCGCACCCCCCGCTATCGACGGCTGGCCATCGTGACTGGCGAGCTCGCGGGCCTTCAGCAGGCGACGCACGATCTTCCCGCTCTCGGTGTGCGGCAGGTGCTGCTCGAACTCGATCTCGCGGGGCGCCACCGTCGCACCGAGGCGGCGACGGGCGAACCCGAGCAGGTCCAGCCGCAACTCCTCGCTCGGCTCGTATCCAGGGCAGAGGGTCACGAACGCCTTGACCACCTCTCCGGCGATCGGATCCGGCTTGCCGATGACCCCGACCTCCCCGACTGCTTCGTGCTCGAGCAGTACCGACTCCACTTCGAACGGACCGATCAGGTGGCCAGCCGATTTGATCACATCGTCACCGCGGCCCACGAACCAGAAGTAGCCGTCCTTGTCCCGCCGGACGAGGTCACCGGTCAGGTACCAGCCGCCTAGAAATGCGGCACGGTAGCGATCCTCTTCATCGAGGTAGCCGCGGAACATCGACGGCCACCCGGGTCGCAGGGCCAGCTCCCCCTCCAGGCCGACAGCCACCTCTACGGCCGCCCCCGACGCGTCGACCACCACCCGATCGTCCTCGTCGCGCGCCAGTACGGTCGCTTCCACGCCGGGGAGCGGACGCCCCATCGACCCTGGGCGGATATGCATGGAGGCGTAGTTGGCGATCATGATCCCGCCGGTCTCGGTCTGCCACCAGTTGTCGTGAACCGGGAGCCCAAGATGGTCCCTGGCCCACACCACGACTTCGGGGTTGAGCGGTTCGCCGACGCTGGCGATGAAGCGGAGGCCGCTAAGGTCGTGCTCCTTGGCCAGCGCCGGCCCGGCCTGCATCAGCATCCGGAGGGCAGTCGGGGAGGTGTACCAGACCGTGACTCCTTGGGCCTCGAGCAGGCCGTACCAGCGGTCGGCGTCGAAGTCGCCCTCGTCCACGACGCTGGTAACTCCAAGGGCGAGGGGTGCGATGATCCCGTACGAGGTGCCGGTGACCCAGCCCGGATCCGCCGTGCACCAGTACACGTCCTCCGGGTGCAGGTCGAGAGCGATCCGGCCCGTGGCGTGATGGGCGACAACAGCCTGATGTACGTGCAAGACCCCTTTGGGCTTCCCGGTGGTCCCACTCGTGAAATGGAGCAGGGCGAGGTCCTCCGGGTCGGTAGCCGGGAGATCGAACTCCGGTGACGCCTCCGCCAGGGCCCGGTCAAGGTGGACCATGCCATGGGTTGATGGCTGAGATGCGGGCGGCTCGCCACCGATCAGGATCACGTGCCGAAGTTCGGGCAGCCGATTGATGATCGGCTCGACCTTGCGGCGGTACAAGGTCGGAGTCGTAACGAGGACCCGTCCCGCACCCAGTTCGAGTCGCTGACGGATGGGCTCCGGTCCGAACGCGGCGAAGAGGGGGGACAGGACGGCTCGTCGCTTCAGCGCGCCGAGCACCGCCACGTAGACGTCGGCGGTGCGAGGAGCCATGATGAACACCCTTTGGCCGCTCTCCACCCCGAGGGTCCCCAGGGCATTGGCGAAGCGATCGGATCGCTCGGCCAGGTCCAGGTACGTCATGCTGGTCTCCCGGCCACCTCGCCCGACGCAACGGAGGGCGACCTTCGAGCCCGCCTCCCCGGAGGCGTGCCGGTCCACGCACTCGTAGGCGATGTTGAGCCCGGCCCCGCCCGGCAGGCCGTCAAGTTCTCGGCGCGCCGCCTCCCAGGTGAAGGACCGGCGCGCCTGCTCGTAGTCGGCCATGTTGGGAGTCTGACCCTCTGCTGGTGACCGCTTGTGGATCGTTTGCCAGCGCACCCCGGCCCTCCTGACACTCGAACACATCTACCCCGCACCGTAAGGATCCCGAGGGGGCTCCTCTAGGGGCCAATGTCACTTTCGGCTTCGCTCCCGGACTGGTCCGAATGGAACCTCTCCTCCGACTGACCCCGGGCGATCAGCTTCTCTAAGAACTCGACCATCGCCGAGCCATCGGGACCGGCCGGCAGAGAGGGCAGGTCACCGCTCCTCCCGGCCGGCTCACCTCGACCCAGAGCGCAGATCGACACTTTGGGATGCAGCCGCCGATGTGCATCGACAAGCGCGCTTCCGGCTTCTGTCGAGGTGGGGAGGCCCACGACGACAGCATCCGCTCCGGCCGCCAGCGGGCAGGGCTGGCCATCCAGGGCCGGGCAGCGCCCCCCGAAGGCGGCCGGTCCGGCGCAGGCGACCACCTGAAACCCGCCCGCCTGTAGCGCCTTGGTTCCGTGCCAGGTTCCGCCGGGGACCTCGAGGAGGATGCGGGGCCGGTCGTGGCGACCCGGCCACGACGGAATCCGCTGGGCCGCGCCTATCGCAACCCTCATGGTCGCCGGGCCATCGTAGAAGTCGAGCGTCACCATCCCCCGCGAGCGCAGCACGGCCAGCATCCGGCGGTTGGCCATCAGCACCTCCGCCTGGAGGTTCCGCAGCCCCCTGGACCGGGCCTGTTCGACCAGGACATCGAGCAGATAGGGACCTAACCACCCACGGGCGAAGCTCTCCACGGTTATACCGAGCTCGCCATCGCCGTCGGGCTGGAGCTCATAGCTGGCCTCGCCGACTATCCGCTCGACCCCCGGACGCTCCGAAAGCACGGCCACCAAGCCCACCCCGCCACGGTCATACACTTTGGTCATCCGCTCGATGAACGGGTCAGGCGGCCGCCTGGCGCTGAAGAACCGGCAGTACCGGTCGTCCTCTGCCAGCCGGTCGTACAGCGCCGCGAGCGCGCCGGCATCGGCGGGGGTCTGCCGGCGTATCAGCAGGGTTCTCCCCCCTGGGAGTTCGATCCGACGGATCACCGTTCCGTCGACCCGGCCCGCGGCGGCGACCCCGGTGTCTGGGCTCGACGGAAGGCCGTTCACAGCCAATCCCACTCCTTTCGGCCGTCCTCACAAGCATCGACCACGAACACACCATGGGTATAGGGCTCTTCGTCACGTCTTGACCTCGCCCGGGACCCGAGGGAGGCGGCCGTATGCGCCGGGCCAGGCCTACCGGGCGTTCAGCCGACAAATGCGTCCCGATAGCCGCCATTTATGACATTAGGCCCTGGGGCCTTCGCGTCCCCTCCTCTAGGGTCACGCCCGTGAGTGCAGTCGCCGAGATACTGCATCGGATCCGCCGTTTCGGTGTGCCCGGCGCACCGCAAGCAGCGGCTGTGCCCGCAGACCTGGTGGCTCAGGCCGAAGCTGAACTGGCTCCAGTGTTCTCACTGCTCGAGCCCTCCGAGCGACAGGCTCGAGCGCTGGTGGAAGACGCCGCCCGGCTGGCTGACCTGACCCGGGACGACGCCCGAGAAGAGGTCCGCCGGCTGAAAGCAGAGACGAGGCAGCGGGCGGGTGCAGCACGAGCGGAAGCGTCTGCTGCTCGCCTGGTCGAGGTCGACCGCGAGGTGGGCCAGGTCCTGGCGGACGGCAGACGCGAAGCCGAACGGATCACAATGCTGATGGCCGAGCGGCTACCGCTACTCACCGAGCAGGTGGTGCAGCGGGCCCTGTCCATGGCGACCCGCGCTGGAGAGGAACCGGGTCGAGCATGAGTGCCGGGTGGGTGGCGGTGGGCGTGAGAGCCAAGGCGCTTTCCCGCCGGCGCATTGGCCCGGAACGGGCCAGAGCCGTCGCGGCATCAGGATCGCTCCCGGATGCCGTCTCGGGCCTGGCGGGAACCCCTTACGGTCGAGGGCTCCACGCCGCCGCGACCGTGGCTGAGGCACAACGGGCGGTGGATAGCACCCTCCTGTGGCATTTGCGGATCCTCGCCGGGTGGTGCCCGCCGCTGGGGTCAGCCGCCCTACGCGTCCTCGCCGCCGGCTTCGAGATCCGTAATGTCGTCGATCACCTCCTTGGCCTGAAGGGGCGCCCCGTGCCGGCCCCGTTCGTGCTCGGATCGCTGACGACGGCCTGGCCGTCCGTCGCCCGGGCCCGGACACCTTCAGAGGTGCGCCGAGCCCTGTCCCGGTCCGCCTGGGGCGATCCGCAGTCAGACGATCCGGCCGCCGTTCGCGTGGCCATGAACTTCGCCTGGGCGGCTCGCGTCTACGACCAGGTACCCGAAGCGGCGGGATGGGCGAAGGGGGCGGCCGGTATCTTCGTCGAGCGGGCCCGCCGAGCTTCCGCCGAGTCGCTGCTCTCGGCCGAGACCCGCCGCCAGGTTGCCCACCTGCTGGGGCCACGGTGGGAGAGGACCGACAGCAGCGAGGTCGACGTTGGGCAACGGGAGCTCGACTGGTGGCGGTTGGTCGAGGCCGAGAGTGCCCCCCTTGCGGCCCGCCCTCCCCAGGGGGCGGCGATCGTGGTCGGCGTGACCGGTCTCCTCGCCGCGGATGCTCGACTGACCCGCGCTGCGCTGGCGGTCGCCGCCGGGGGCGGCGACATGGCGGTGGTTATCGATGCGGTGGCCTGAGACTCTGGCTCCGACCCGGATGCACCGCGTCGCGGTGGTAGCTCGTGACGACCTGCTCCGTGACGTGCTGGTTCTGGTGGCAGACGAGGGGGTGTGCGACATCGACGAGTTGCGGCAGAGCCCACCCAGCCCGGCTGCCGACGCCCTGCAGCGAGCGCTGAGCCACCAGCCGGAGCGCTCGACGGCCACGGGCGCCACACCGGCATCGATCGTCCCCGTGCTGACACTCGATGCTCCGGATATCGGCGCCCTGGAGAACAACGCCCGGTACCGGGAGCTGGCCGGGGAAGCGGAGATGGACCGCATCCGTGGGCAAGCTGTGAGCCGCCAGAGTGTCGCCGCGGTCACGGGCTGGTGTCCGAGCTCCGCCATAGAAGGTTTGACCGATCGCCTCAGGCCGGTCGGCGGCGCAGTGGTCCCCCTGCCCGACCCACCCGGATCGGCACCACCCACCTCGCTGCCCCACACGGGGGCGTCAGGCGCGTTCCAGCCCCTCGTCGATACCTACGGAACGGTGCCTTACAGAGACGTCAACCCGTCGGTCCTGGCCGGCGTGGCCTACGCGGTGATGTTCGGAATGATGTTCGGGGACCTGGGCCACGGGCTGCTCCTGGTGGCCGCGGGCCTCCTCCTGCGCGCCGGCCACCCTCGAGCCCTGAGCCGTCTGTCGCAGTTGGCTCCCTTCCTGGTGGCCGCCGGCGCCGCCAGCGCCGCTTTCGGCCTCGCCTACGGAGAGGCGTTCGGCCCTACCGGGGTCGTCCCCGCCCTGTGGCTCAAGCCGCTCGATCACCCGACGACGCTGCTGGCCGTAGCCATAGCAATCGGCGGGGCGCTTCTCGCCATCTCCTACACGTTCGGCATCACGAACCGCTGGAGAGAGGAGGGAGCGGCGGGTGCGGCACTAGCCCTGTCCGGCATCGCCGGTGCGGGGCTCTACCTGGGGCTGGCAGTGACCGCGCTGGGCCTTTACATCCACGTGGCCGGGGTGGAAGTTCTCGGCGCCGCGCTGGCGCTGGGTGGTCTGGCGCTGGGATTCCTCGGTTGCTTGTCCAAGGCCGGCGGCCGGGCTGTCGGTGCCGTACAGGCGACCATCGAAACCTTCGATGCAACGGTGCGATCGGCTCCAACACCATCTCCTTCGCCCGCCTGGCGGCGTTCGGCCTCACCCACGCGGCCCTCGGTTACATCATTTGGAAGGGAACCTCGGCCCTCTGGCATCAAGGCGTCCCGTTCTGGGTGCCGGCTGTACTGATCTTCATAGCTGGCAACGCGGCGGCGTTTGCTCTGGAGGGTCTGGTTGCCGCTGTTCAGGCCCTCCGCTTGGAGTACTACGAGATGTTTTCCCGGATCTTTGTCCGCGAGGGCCGGCGCTACCGGCCATGGCGGATTCCGACAGCCACCCTGAAGGAGGATGAATGCTTACCTGGATGATCGGCCTCCCTATCCTCGCTGCCGCGGCAGCCGGAGCGACGGTCCTGATCCGCCGCAACCCACGACGGGGTATCAAGGTGATCAGGATCGTGAACGCCGTCCTCCTGGTTGCCGCCGCCATCGCTGCCGCCCTGATTGCGACCGCCGACCCGAGCTTTGCCGCCGCCTCATCCGTCGCCAAGCCCTACAGCGGTCAAGCCCTCATCGGAGCGGCTGTCGCGGTGGCCGGATCCTCACTTGGGGCCGGGATCGCCGTTGCCTACACCGGCTCCGCCGCCTTGGCGGCCATGAGCGAGAGACCCGAACTGTTCGGGCGGGCGATGGTCGTAGTGGGGTTGGCCGAAGGGATCGCCATATACGGTCTGGTTATCGCGATCCTCTTGATGCCAAGGTGGATCCATGGGGTGCGTCGTGGTGTTGGGCGAAGCGGCGGAGGTTAGGGGGTTCGAGCTTGCCGGCGCAGTGGTCGTGATTGCCGAGGAACCCGAAGAAGTACGACAGTCCTGGCGTGATTTGCCCGAAACGGCCGAGGTGGTCGTGCTCACGGCCCGGGCCGCCCGCGGCCCTTCGTGCGATCTCGAGCCCGGCACTCGTCCACTTACCACTGTGATGCCATGACTGCAGAAGACTCCCTCGCTCCTGTCGTCTCCTCTCTGCTATCGGCCCACCGCCGCCGGGCTGACTCGATTCTTGCTGCCACGGAAGCGGAAGGAAAGGTAGCTGTTGCCACGGCCCGGGCCGAGGAT
>CAWKOH010000008.1:0-48541 GCA_963851245.1 uncultured Acidimicrobiaceae bacterium
GTCCATCTCCGCTTCCCCGGCCAGCTCCCGGTACCGGGCGTTGTTTTCCAGGGCGCCGATATCCGGAGCATCGAGCGCCAGCACGGGGATGATCGATGCCGGTGTGGCGCCGGCCTCGTCGAGCGCTCCGGTTGGTGGCGGAGCGCTCGCTGCAGGGCGTCGGCAGCCGGGCTGGGTGGGTTCTGCCGCAACTCGTCGATGTCGCAGAGCCCCTCATCAGCCACCAGAACCAGCACGTCACCGGGCCGCTGGTCAGGAGCTACCGCCACGAACGGTGCGTCCGGGTCGGAGCCGGAGTCTCGGCCACCGCATCGATAACCACCGCCAGGTCGCCGGCCCCGGCGGCCACCGCCAGCGCACGAGGGTCAGTCGAGCATCCACGGCGAGGAGACCGGTCACGCCGACCACGATCGCCGCCCCTTGGGGAGGGCGGGCCGAAGGGAGGCACTTTCGGCCTCGACCAACCGCCACCAGTCGAGCTCCCGTTGCCCGACGTCGACCTCACTGCTGGTGGTCGTCTCCCACCACGGCCCCAGCAGGTGGGCAACCTGGCGGCGGGTCTCCTCCGAGAGCAGCGACTCGGCGGAAGCTCGGCGGGCCCGCTCGACGAAGATACCGGCCGCCCCCTTCGCCCATCCCGCCGCTTCGGGTACCTGGTCGTCGACCGACCGCCCAGGCGAAGTTCATGGCCACGCGAACGGCGGCCGGATCGTCTGACTGCGGATCGCCCAGGCGGACCGGGAGAGGGCTCGGCGCACCTCTGAAGGTGTCCGGGCCCGGGCGACGGACGGCCACGCCGTCGTCAGCGATCCGAGAACGAACGGGGCCGGCACGGGGCGCCCCTTCAGGCGAAGGAGGTGATCGACGACATTACGGATCTCGAAGCCGGCGGCGAGGACACGTAGGGCGGCTGACCCCAGCGGCGGGCACCACCCGGCGAGGATCCGCAAATGCCACAGGAGGGTGTTATCCACCGCCCGTTGTGCCTCAGCCACGGTCGCGGCGGCGTGGAGCCCTCGACCGTAAGGGGTTCCCGCCAGGCCCGACGGCATCCGGGAGCGATCCTGATGCCGCGACGGCTGTGGCCCGTTCGGGGCCAATGCGCCGGCGGGAAAGCGCCTTGGCTCTCACGCCCACCGCCACCCACCCGGCACTCATGCTCGACCCGGTTCCTCTCCAGCGCGGGTCGCCATGGACAGGGCCCGCTGCACCACCTGCTCGGTGAGTAGCGGTAGCCGCTCGGCCATCAGCATTGTGATCCGTTCGGCTTCGCGTCTGCCGTCCGCCAGGACCTGATCCACCTCGCGGTCGACCTCGACCAGGCGAGCAGCAGATGCTTCCGCTCGTGCTGCACCCGCCCGCTGCCTCGTCTCTGCTTTCAGCCGGCGGACCTCTTCTCGGGCGTCGTCCCGGGTCAGGTCGGCCAGCCGGGCGGCGTCTTCGACCAGCGCTCGAGCCTGTCGCTCGTAGGGCTCGAGCAGTGAGAACACTGGAGCCAGTTCGGCTTCGGCCTGAGCCACGAGGTCTGTGGGCACAGCCGCCGCTTGCGGTGCTCCGGGCACACCGAAACGGCGGATCCGATGCAGTATCTCGGCGACTGCACTCACGGGCGTGACCCTAGAGGAGGGGACCCGAAGGCCCCAGGGCCGAATGTCATAAATCGGGGCCTTCGGGACGCATTTGTCGGCTGAGCGCCCGGTAGGCCTGGCCCGGCGCATACGGCCGCCTCCCTCGGGTACCGGGCGAGGTCAAGACGTGACGAAGAGCCCTATACCCATGGTGTGTTCGTGGTCGATGCTTGTGACGACGGCCGAAAGGAGTGGCATTGGCTGTGAACGGCCTTCCGTCGAGCCCAGAGACCGGGGTCGCCGCCGTGGGCCCGGTCGACGGGACGGTGATCCGTCGGATCGAACTCCCCGGGGGGAGAACCCTGCTGATACGCCGGGAGACCCCCGCCGACGCCGGCGCGCTCGCGGCGCTGTACGACCGGCTGGCAGAGGACGACCGGTACTGCCGGTTCTTCAGCGCCAGGCGGCCGCCTGACCCCTTCATCGAGCGGATGACCAAAGTGTATGACCGTGGCGGGGTGGGCTTGGTGGCCGTGCTTTCGGAGCGTCCGGGGGTCGAGCGGATAGTCGGCGAGGCCAGCTATGAGCTCCAGCCCGACGGCGATGGCGAGCTAGGTATAACCGTCGAGAGCTTCGCCCGTGGGTGGTTGGGTCCCTATCTGCTCGATGTCCTGGTCGAACAGGCCAGGTCTAGGGGGCTGCGGAACCTTCAGGCGGAGGTGCTGATGGCCAACCGCCGGATGCTGGCCGTGCTGCGCTCGCGGGGGATGGTGACGCTCGACTTCTACGATGGCCCGGCGACGATGAGGGTTGCGATAGGCGCGGCCCAGCGGATTCCGTCGTGGCCGGGTCGCCACGACCGGCCCCGCATCCTCCTCGAGGTCCCCGGCGGAACCTGGTACGGAACCAAGGCGCTACAGGCGGGCGGGTTTCAGGTGGTCGCCTGCGCCGGACCGGCCGCCTTCGGGGGGCGCTGCCCGGCCCTGGATGGCCAGCCCTGCCCGCTGGCGGCCGGAGCGGATGCTGTCGTCGTGGGCCTCCCCACCTCGACAGAAGCCGGAAGCGAGCTTGTCGATGCACATCGGAGGCTGCATCCCAAAGTGTCGATCTGCGCTCTGGGTCGAGCCCAGCCGGCCGGGAGCAGCGGTGACCTGCCCTGCCTGCCCACCGGTCCGGACGGCTCGGCGATGGTCGAGTTCCTAGAGAGGCTGATCGCTCGGGGTCAGTCGGAGGAGGGGTGCCATTCGGACCAGTCCGGGAGCGAGGCCGAAAGTGACATTGGGCCCTAGAGGAGCCCCACCGGGATCCTTACCGTGCGGGGTAGACGCGTTCGAGTGTCAGGAGGGCCGGGGTGCGCTGGCAAACGATCCACAAGTGGTCACCAGCAGTGGGTCAGACTCCCAACATGGCCGACTACGAGCAGGCGCGCCGGTCCTTCACCTGGGAGGCGGCGCGCCGAGAACTTGACGGCCTGCCAGGCGGGGCCGGGCTCAACATCGCCTACGAGTGCGTGGACCGGCACGCCTCCGGGCCGGCGGGCTCGAAGGTCGCCCTCCGTTGCGTCGCGCGAGGTGGCCAGGAGACCAGCATCACCTACCTGGACCTGGCTGAGCGTTCCGATCGCTTCGCGAATGTCCTCGGCACGCTCGGGGTGGAGAGCGGCCAAAGGGTGTTCATCATGGCTCCTCGCACCGCCGACGTCTACGTGGCGGTGCTCGGCACGCTCAAGCGCCGAGCCGTCTTGTCCCCCCTCTTCGCCGCGTTCGGACCGGAGCCCATCCGTCAGCGACTCGAACTGGGTGCCGGACGGGTCCTCGTTACGACTCCGACCTTGTACCGCCGCAAGGTCGAGCCGATCATCGATCGGCTGCCCCACCTTCGGCATGTGATCCTGATCGGTGGCGAGCCGCCCGCATTTCGGCCATCGACCCATGGCATCGTCCACCTTGACCGGGCCCTGGCGGAGGCGTCACCGGAGTTCGATCTCCCTGCTACCGACCCGGAGGACCTCGCTCTGCTCCATTTCACGAGTGGGACCACCGGGAAACCCAAAGGGGCCTTGCACGTACATCAGGCTGTTGTCGCCCATCACGCCACCGGCCGGATCGCTCTCGACCTGCACCCGGAGGACGTGTACTGGTGCACGGCGGATCCGGGCTGGGTCACCGGCACCTCGTACGGGATCATCGCACCCCTCGCCCTCGGAGTAACCAGCGTCGTGGACGAGGGCGACTTCGATGCCGACCGCTGGTACGGCCTGCTCGAGGCCCAAGGAGTCACTGTCTGGTACACCTCCCCGACTGCCCTCCGGATGCTCATGCAGGCCGGGCCGGGGCTGGCCAAGGAGCACGACCTGAG
Organism: uncultured Acidimicrobiaceae bacterium; assembly: GCA_963851245.1. Taxonomy (GTDB): domain Bacteria; phylum Actinomycetota; class Acidimicrobiia; order Acidimicrobiales; family Palsa-688; genus CAWKOH01. The sequence continues at coordinate 3,927 of CAWKOH010000008.1, forward strand.
CGGCCTCCGGTTCATCGCCAGCGTCGGGGAACCGCTCAACCCCGAAGTCGTCGTGTGGGCCAGGGACCATCTCGGGCTCCCGGTTCACGACAACTGGTGGCAGACCGAGACCGGCGGGATCATGATCGCCAACTACGCCTCCATGGATATTCGCCCAGGGTCGATGGGGCGTCCGCTCCCCGGCGTGGAAGCGACCGTACTGGCGCGCGACGAGGACGATCGGGTGGTGGTCGACGCGTCGGGGGCGGCCGTAGAGGTGGCTGTCGGCCAGGAGGGGGAGCTGGCCCTGCGACCCGGGTGGCCGTCGATGTTCCGCGGCTACCTCGATGAAGAGGATCGCTACCGTGCCGCATTTCTAGGCGGCTGGTACCTGACCGGTGACCTCGTCCGGCGGGACGAGGACGGCTACTTCTGGTTCGTGGGCCGCGGTGACGATGTGATCAAGTCGGCTGGCCACCTGATCGGTCCGTTCGAAGTGGAGTCGGTACTGCTCGAGCACGAAGCAGTCGGGGAGGTCGGGGTCATCGGCAAGCCGGATCCGATCGCCGGAGAGGTGGTCAAGGCGTTCGTGACCCTCTGCCCTGGATACGAGCCGAGCGAGGAGTTGCGGCTGGACCTGCTCGGGTTCGCCCGTCGCCGCCTAGGTGCGACGGTGGCGCCCCGCGAGATCGAGTTCGAGCAGCACCTGCCGCACACCGAGAGCGGGAAGATCGTGCGTCGCCTGCTGAAGGCCCGCGAGCTCGCCAGTCACGATGGCCAGCCGTCGATAGCGGGGGGTGCGCAGTGACCGAGCTCCGATCCAAGGGCATCCCGCCGTCTGGGACCGACGTCGATGGCAGGCAGGAGCATGCGATCCAACTACTTCGGCAGATGCTCCGTATACGCCGCTTCGAGGAACGAACAGTCCAGCTCTACAGCGAGATGCGCATACGAGGCTTTCTGCATCTGGACATCGGAGAGGAAGCCTGCGCGGTCGGGGTCATGGAGGCGCTCACGCCCGAGGATGCGGTCGTCTCTACCTACCGGGAGCACGGACATGCACTGGCGCGTGGCATGTCGATGCGAACCGTCATGGCCGAGCTCGAAGGAAAGGTCGAAGGCTGCAGCCGAGGGCGCGGAGGGTCGATGCATCTCTTCGATGCTCCGACCCGCTTCTACGGCGGCAACGCGATCGTCGGAGGAGGTCTGCCCGTCGCGGTCGGGCTGGCGCTGGCGGACCATCTCGCCAAGCGGCCCGTCGTGACCGCTTGCTTCTTCGGCGACGGGGCGGTCGCCGAGGGCGAGTTCCACGAGTCCATGAATCTGGCAGCCATCTGGGGCCTGCCCGTCTTGTTCTGTTGCGAGAACAACCTCTACGCCATGGGGACCGCGCTCGATCGCTCCGAGTCGGAGACCGATCTTTCGCTCAAGGCCGCCAGCTACCGCGTGCCGTCGTGGGAGGTCGACGGGATGGACGTGGTCGCCGTCGAGCAGGCGGCCCGGACCGCCGCGGAGAGCGTCCGAGGCGGAGGCGGACCGCACTTTCTGGAGCTGCGCACTTACCGGTTCCGAGCCCACTCCATGTACGACCCCGATCGCTACCGCGACAAGGAGGAGATCGAGCGCTGGAAGCAGCGGGACCCGATCGGCGCGCTGTCCGACCGGCTCAGCGCCGACGGGCACCTCAGCGAAGAAGATCTCGACAGGATGGAATCCGAGATACAAGCCGAGGTGGAGGACGCGGTCACCTTTGCCGAGGCGGGCTCTCTCGAGCCGGTGTCCGATCTGTACAGATTCGTCATGTCCGAATCCGCGACCGGCGGAGCGACGCCATGACCAAGCTGTCCTACCGGGAGGCCATGCGTGAGGCGTTGCGCGAAGCCCTGAATCGGGACGACAGGGTCTTTCTGATGGGGGAGGACATCGGCCGTTACGGCGGTTGCTTCGCGGTGACGCTGGGCCTGCTCGAGGAGTTCGGACCGGACCGGATTCGGGACACGCCGCTATCAGAGTCAGCCTTCGTCGGTGCCGGGATCGGGGCCGCGCTGGGTGGAATGCGCCCCATCGTCGAGGTCATGACGGTCAACTTCAGCCTGTTGGCACTGGATCAGATCGTCAACAATGCTGCTGCGTTGCTGTACATGTCGGGCGGGCAGTTCAACGTCCCACTGGTGATTCGGATGAGCACCGGGGGCGGGCGCCAGGTCGCGGCTCAGCACTCTCACAGCCTGGAGGGCTGGTATGCCCACGTGCCGGGCATCCGGGTTCTGGCGCCGGCAACCCTCGAAGACGCCCGCGGGATGCTGTGGCCGGCCGTCGAGGATCCCGATCCGGTGCTCATCTTCGAGCATGCGTCGCTATACAACATGCAGGGGGACCTGGCAGATACAACCGGGGACATAACCAGCGCCGCCGTACGTCGCTCCGGGGACGATGTGACCATCATCGCCTACGGGGGAACCGTCCGGACGGCGACCGAGGCCGCCGGGACTCTTGCCGAGGAGGGGATCAGCTCCGAGGTCATAGACCTTCGGTCGCTTCGCCCCCTCGACACGGCCACGTTTGTCTCGTCGGTGGTGAGAACCCATCGGGCCGTGGTCGTGGACGAGGGGTGGTGCACGGGGAGCCTGGCCGCCGAGGTGTGCAGCCGCATCGCGGAGGAGGCTTTCTACGACCTCGACGCACCCGTTCGTCGAGTGTGCAGTGAGGAGGTGCCGATGCCCTATGCCAAGCACCTGGAAGATGCCGCCCTGCCACAGCCGTCCGATGTGGTCGAGGCCGTACGGGCCCTAGGAGCTTGAGTGGGCGCCTTCCGGATGCCGTCGCTCGGCGCCGACATGGACGTCGGTACCGTGACCCACTGGCTCATCAAGCCCGGGGACAGGGTCCACCGGGGCGACATCGTGGCGGTGGTGGACACCGAGAAGTCGACCATCGAGGTGGAGATATTCGAAAGCGGTGTGGTCGATTCCGTCCTCGTTGCCGAGGGCGAGGAGGTGGCGGTGGGGACCCCACTCGCTCAGATCTCCACGAACGGGACATCGACGGCTCGAACCGAGGCCCCCCGGCGACCGCAGGTCGCAACCGCACGACGGTCTCCGGTTACTTCGCCTGTGGTGCGGCGCCTGGCCGAGAAGCTCGGAGTGGACCTGGCGACCGTGGCCGGAAGCGGAGCCGGCGGGAAGGTGACGAGGGCGGACGTAGAACAAGCCGCCCGGCTGCTCGAGGCTGAGCCCGAGGTTGCCGAGGCCGAGCCGGAAATCGCCGAGCCCGAGCTCGAGATCTCGAAGGCCGAGCCCCAGGTCGCCGAGACCGGCGCGGCCCTCCGCAGGCGTTCAGCTTCCGCCAGGCCCCCCGAAGCGAGCAGGGCGGCCCGGCCCTCCTGGTCCCGTGCGTCCCCCCTCGCGCGGCGGGTCGCCGCCGAGAAGGGTGTCGACCTGTCCGCCGTCAGGGGATCCGGTCCGCGTGGGGCCGTCGTCGCAGCCGACCTCAGTAAGCCGGAGCCATCGACCAGAGGCGAAGGGGTGCCTCGATCGCGGCCAGCACCGGAAGAAGAGCCTGCCGGTGGGCGTGAGTCCCGCGATCGCCAAGCGGCGATGAGACGGGCCATCGGGAACCTCATGGCCCGCTCGAAGCGCGAGATCCCGCACTACTACTTGTCCACGACCATCGATATGAGTGCCGCGGCGGGATGGATCGAACGCACCAATCTGGACCGGTCCGTCGCAGCGCGACTCGTGCTCCCGGTTCTGCTGATCAAAGCGGTCGGCCGGGCGGTGGCCGCCGTGCCCGAGATGAATGGATTCATGATCGACGACTCCTTCGTGCCCAGCCCGGCAGTGCACGTCGGAGTAGCCATCTCGCTGCGTCAGGGTGGAGTCATCGCTCCTGCCATTCACGACGTGGATCAGTTGCCCTTGTCCGAGCTCATGAAGGCACTGAGGGATCTGGTCGGGCGGGCGCGCTCAGGATCGCTGCGCAGCTCGGAGATGAGCGATCCCACCATTACAGTCACCAATCTGGGTGACCTGGGTGTGGAGTCGGTGTTCGGAGTGATCTACCCGCCCCAGGTCGCGCTCGTCGGCTTTGGCAGGGTCACGGATCGGCCCTGGGCGCAGGACGGCCTGCTAGGAGTGCGACCATGCCTTACGGCCACGCTGTCTGCCGATCACCGGGCGAGCGACGGCCACCGAGGTGGCCGCTTCCTCGCTGAGATCGAACGTCTGTTGCACAACCCGGAGGAGCTATGACGAGAGACGACGCACTGGAGCTGATCAAGGCGGTGCTTCACCAGATCGCCCCGGAGGCCGAAATCGAGGATGTCGGCCCGGACGAGACCATCCAGGAAGCCCTGGACATGGATTCCATCGACTTCTTGAACCTCGTGATCGGTCTCAGCGAGAAGACGGGCATCGACATACCCGAGCGCGATTACCCGCAGTTGACAACCCCAGAGGGTCTTGTTTCCTATTTGACGGCCAAGGCCAGGTAGATCCCTCTCACCCCTCGCCTTCGGTTGGAGGATGAGTCCGGAGGCCATGCTGCTCGACGGGCGGCGAGGATCCCGGGCGATCGCCGACATGCTTCACCGCAGTCCGAACTGATTCCCCGTTATTGGTCCCGCCCGTCTCTTCATGGTCGGTACAAGGCGGCGCCGCCAGTCAGCCCGGACGCCCCGCACACGACGAGGACGCTGCACGCAACGGCCAGCCGCGAGGCGTTATGGCGAGTTCGCCAGCCTCAACAGCAGAAATGCCCTCAATCGTGGTTGCCATAGCTGCCTACCAGTTCCTTGTCGGCGGTGAGGAGAACGCCACTGATGGCGTTCAGCTGTTGACACCGCTTACAGCGTGCCCGGCAACGGAGCCTTCCACTGGAGGCGAACGGCCCCGACTCCGCGCCCCGCACGAACCGAACGTCACTGGCGACGCGGACGGCTCTGGTCCAGACTCGAAGGATGACAGAGTTGACATCGCCCGGCCGAGCCGCGACGCTTCCTGCGCCGTCACCGTTAGCGCGGCTGGTGGCCCGGCTCAGCGGTATGGCGACCGGCAACGACCCCTTGCGAGTGTTCAGCACGATCGGCCGGCACCGCCGGCTGTTCAGATGGTGGCTACCGTTTGCCGGCAGCCTTCTCCGGGGAGGCCGGCTCGCTCGTGCCGACACCGAACTGCTGATTCTCAGAACCGCCTGGAACTGCGGCGCTTGGTACGAATGGGTGCAACACGTGCCCCTGGCGTCCAAGGCCGGCCTCTCCTCAACGAGAATCGCTGCCGTTGCGGAAGGCCCCGCTCACACGGAGTGGACATCCCGGCAGCGCCTCCTGCTGGAGGCCACCGACGAGCTGCACGCCGCCCGGGTCGTGAATGAGCGGGCTTGGCAGAGGCTCTCGGAGCATCTAACGGTTGAGCAATGCATGGAGCTGTGCTTCGTAGTGGGGCACTACGAGATGCTGGCTATGACTCTCAACTCGCTCGGGGTGGAACCGGAGCCGAGCGCCGTACGAAAGCTAGACGCCACATCCGCCGCTCTCGCCGCTCGATTGGCCTACCGCCTGCGATTAGCCCGGGTCCATGAGAGCTGATCGGAGTGATCGTCGATCCAGCTCCACGCCCTCTCTGAGCTGGATGGGGGTGTTCAGGCGATGGGGGTGATCAGGGACCGACTCGAGTTCGGTCCCCGATCATATGCTCCCCCCTCGGAATAACCGGTCCCTCCAAGCCTCGGCCTGGGGGAGGAACCAAGGCTCTTGGGTCTCGCGTGTTCCGGTCTCTTGAACATACGAGAGATGATGCTGCTGGCGTAGGGCCGAAAGTCCCTATGACCGCCGGGGACGGAAGGAAATCGGTGACCTTCGGCTCTGGGTTCACGACAGACCGTCGGCGATCCTGTAAGGGACAGCTTGATCTCGGGAAGGAAGAGCCATGGGTGAAACTATCGTGGTGGGGATTGACGGCAGCGACGACGGCCAGCGCGCCCTGGCCTGGGCGGTTGAGGAGGCCCGAAAGCGCGGCGCCGTCCTCGAGGCGGTTCACGCCTGGGAACTTATGGCGAGCGACACGATGTCGCCGGACCCGGCGGCGAACGCCCGCACCGTCTTGGCCCAGTCTTTGACCGATATAGACACCGAAGGAGTCGAAGTTCACCCACGACTTGTCGAGGGCCGACCGGTGCCGAGTCTGGTCCGGGCGGCGGCCGAAGCCGACCTGCTCGTTGTCGGATCACACGGTCGTAGCGGGATCGCGGCGGTCATCCTCGGCTCGGTCAGCAGCTCCTGCCTGCACTACGCCTCGTGCCCGGTCGTAGTGGTACCCCCGGCCGGGCGAAGTTCCATGGTCGGGGCGAGGAACGGGCATCCATGACCTGCTCCGGTGTTGCGAAGGAGGACCAGGCGCCGGCCATCCCGGGCACCGCAGGCGGTCTCCGGCGCCGACCTCTGTCTCGTGAGGAGTGCATTGGACGCCTCCGTCTGGGCACAGTCGCCCGCCTGGCCCGGACGGAGGGCGCGCTACCACGGATCGAAGTGGTCCGCTACTCCCTCATCGGTGAGACCATAATCTTCGACGTCGGCTCGGCCGCCTTGGCCGGCAAGCTCACCGGGCACGTGGTGGCCTTGGAGAGCGGTGCCACGGGTGCGGACGGACCCCAGGACGCCTGGTCGGTGTGCGCCGTCGGAGTGGTGGGCCGCTTGCAGGGTTCACCAGGGAGCGAGACGGTGCTCGAGATGTACCCCAGCCTGGTGCACGGATGGGTTGACACAGGGTGGGCCACCGAATCTTCCTGAGTTCGCTTAGGCAACCTGATCGAAGGGTAACCGGCAGGCCACCGAGCCGTCGGGAGCCACCACCGAGATGTTGTCGACCTTGACGGTCCAGTGCTTCGGGCCTTTCTCAGCCAGGTAGGCCATGACCTCGCCCACCCGGTTAGGAGTCAACTCGCTGTCAGCCAGTGTGACATGCGGCCGCCAGTATCGCGGTTCGCTCTGACCTTGAACGCGCCCGCCCGAGTTGGTAACGGCGGCAACGGCTGCACCTTGCAAGGCGGATAGCTGCGGCGTTCTAGTCAAGGCCAGGTGTACTACCGCCGAATCGTGCCCGTGACCGACGAACAATCCGTAGCCTGCTCCGCCCGCCGTGAAAGGCGCCCACTCGGCCGCCAGGGCGGGCAGACCGGTCTGAAGCTGCTCGGGCCGGCGAAGTCGCTCGACGACCACCAACGTAAGGTGAGGTGCAGCGTCGGGGTGGGACAGCTCGAGTCCCCAGCGCGACCGTAGACCCGACCAGAGCGTCCTGACTGCTTCGGCCGCCTGACCGCCGAGCATCACCGCCACGCAATGGGCCATTCCGGGATGCGTCAGAGTTTGTAGCCGATGGTTCTCAGCAGCTGCTTGCGGTCGGCTACGTCGGCGTCGGTTTCGACTCCGGCGGGGACCGATCCGTCGATGACCCCGAGGACTCCTCGGCCCATGTCGCTGGCGGCGACAACTACTTCCACCGGATTGGCCGTGGCGCAGAAGATGTAGCAGACCTCAGGCACGGCCTTCAGCTGGTTCAACACGTTCACCGGGAACCCATTGCGCAGGAAGACCACGAAGGAGTGGCCGGCTCCGATCGCCTGGGCGTTCCGAGTCGCCAGGTCCACCAGCTCGTCATCGTTGCCCGAGCGACGAACCAAGCAGGGTCCCGACGCCTCGCAGAAGGCCACCCCGAAGCGCAAGTTCGGGCTGGAGCCGGCCAGGGCTTCATGGAGGTCTTCGACGGTCTTGATGAAGTGGGCCTGGCCTACGATCACGTTCAGGTCGTCCGGCTTGTCAATGGCGACGGTCAGCAATTCCACCTGATCCTCCCGTGGTGGTAGCCCTAAATAGTGGTCGATAGCGACTCTACGTGCATCAAATGACCTTAGGCCCTGCCGCGGCGGTGGGACCTGGAGCCAGCATGGCATCAGAGGAGAGGAGATGATCATGGCACCTTGGTGGAAATCGCGACACCGGTCTATGAAGTCTTGCTCCCGGTGCGGGAGTGACTGCGACGTTCGGCAGGGTCGGTGCCGGGCGTGCCGCTCGCACTTGCCGCCGGAGGAGACTCTCGGCCGTCCCGGCACGATCGCCGGGTCCGCACCTGAGTCCCGATATCACGAGCCCAGCCTCGAACCGTCCCACGATCGACCGTGGGTCCACCGAGGCGGTGGGTAGGAGGCGCTCCATGGCTGCCGCGGCCAGGCCGCGGCTGGGATCAGCAGCACCAGATGCCGGTCCAGATGCTCGCCCCGGGCGGCCGAGCCGGACCGCTGCACCGGTCGCGCCTAGACAACTGGGGTGAGGAAGGGTTCATCCGCCCGCAGGTCATCGTCATCGACAAGAGGACCGGGCAGCGCCTCAACGTCGACCCCTGGACCGTCCCGAGGGCCCGGCGTGGTTGAGCGCTCCGCCGTCCCGCTCACATTGGGCAACAGCTTTCCCTGTGAGTCGCATTATGGCCCAACGCTGCGATGCCTTGTGCTGGTCCCAACCAGCTTCAGGACTTTCGTCCCTGGTCACTGCTGACGGCAGCTGCGACTCTGGGACGGTGAGGATGTCGGGCGTGGTCAGCGGGGGGGCCTGCTGGGCCAGGGCACAGGTTCGAAGGGAGCCATAAATGAGTTTGATCACCGTCACCATTGGCGGGCTGATTCCGCTCCTTGCCGCGGCGGAGGTGGCCAGGCGGGCCGCCCTGGGCCGTCGGCTCGGACAGTCGATGATCCGAGCCGAGACCAAGCAATACGAGGAGCGGGATCGTCGTTCGTAGCTTTGTGGCTGGGTCCGGGTCGCCTTTGGTGGTCGCGCTCGCTCGGCCCGGGCCCAACGGCGTCGACGGCCTGGGCGCTCCAGGTGCCGTAGTCGGATGCTGGGAGCTGCTCCGAGCGAGCGACATCCGTGAGGTTATGGGGAGGCGCGAGCTTTATCGCCGGTACGCGCGAATGGGAGACGGGATCGAGCAGGTCGCCGACCGGATCTGGTACGCGGTAGTCAAGCGGGTGTGAGTGCCCATCGGGCCGGCGCAGCCATGGGGTGACTTCCGACTCTGTCGGGTCCGACCTCGATCGCCCATGCTGCAGGCGATGGGTCGAATGCCCCATCGGGAGAAGCATCCTCACAGGAAAGGGGGTGCCGGAATGGCTGAAACGTTTGAGGACCAGCGATTGCCAGGGTTGGAGCCGAACGGTCCAGCCGGCCGCCAAACGCTCGATCGTCAAGAAGCGATCAAGCAAATCGAGCGGAGACGACACTTTCGCATCGAGTTCATTGCGTCCGCGATCGGCATGATACTGCTGGTGACCATCTGGGCTGCCACCGAGTATCACAACGCAGGGGGCTGGCCCTCTCAGGGGTTCAGCCAGAGCTCCGGAATCCACGACGTGTGGAACTCGTGGATCGTCTATCCGATCGTAGGATGGGGCCTGATCATGGCTTCACGCGCCTGGTTTGTCTACGGCCGGAAGCCGGTTACGGAGGCCGACATTGAACGGGAGATGCGGCGCCAAACCGGTAGCTGAATCTTCATCTCTGGCGCTTTAACCATTCTTGTATCTCGTCCGCCAATGTTTTGTTTTGGTCGATAGGCGAGCTATGGGGTGACCGACGAAACGCCCGTACGTCGATCATGCCCTCGGAGGATGGTCGATCATGCCCTCGGAGGATGACGGCGTTACTTGACTTTCCAGAGATGTTCGCCCGCGTTGCGCACCACGAACGTGTCGGGGTCGGCCGTCTGGTCCAGGTCGATCGTACCCGGATCGACGTAACCGAGATTGAGATGTTCACAGTCGGCGGGGTTAATCGCCGTGGCTAACTGCACCGATATACGGGATACTTCGCGGTCGCCGGCGAACGAACCGGCCCCTTTTACATGGCTGCTGTGAGCCAACACGGCTAACGGCACGGTATCGAACTTCTCCCACTGCTCCAGGAAGTAGTCGAGCACGTGATAGCCGACCTCGAATATCGACCGGCCATGGGTGCTGCTCACTTCGGCCAGCCACGGTGCGTACACGATCAGTTCGCCGCCATCGGCCACTGCCCCCTCCAGCTTGTAAACAGACTTGGCCGCCGTCCACAGCTCGTCGTATATGGGCAGCGGTTGAGACACCACCCGTCGGTATGGCCTATCGAGCCAGGTGATGTGAAGTTGGCTCGACAGATCCACGGACGCCGGCCAGGCCTCACCCGGCGCCCCGACGAACAAGCCGGCCAAGCCATCCCCGTCCGTCACCGCTGCGACCAGAGTCACCGGGGTGGCCAGCATCGCGGTGGCCGTGTCTATCAGTTCCCGGACTGGAGTGCCCCGGAGCCCGATGGTCGCCATCACCCCCGACAGCGCACCCAACCAGTGCATCACGTCGATCATCTCCGGTCCACTGACGCCCGGGAAAAGGTACTTTGTGCCGCCCGAGAAGCCGGCCACCTCATGAGGCAGGGTCGGTCCGACGATGATCACCCGGTCGGCTCCGATGACGGCTCGGTTGATTCTTACTTCCAAGGGCCCGTCAAGGCTGCGATGCCAGACTCTCCCGGCGATACGGCGGATTGAGTCAGCGTCGATGACGCCCAGAGAGGTCAGCCTTTCCTCATTGCGCCATTCGTGATTGATCACCGGAACGCGCCTTCCGGTGGACGCCGCCAGCGATGCGACCCAGTCCACATAGTCGGCCCCGTCAGGGGGGTGTGTGCCCAGTGCCACCATCACCTCCAAGGAGGCGGCTCGGTGCAGAGCCTCCACCGTTGCCGGCAGGACCCGATCGAGCGGCAGTACTCGGGTATGGTCGGGCACGAGGATCAGGACCCGCTCGCCCACCACCTCGGGCTCTAGCGCCGGGAACACGACCTGGCGAATCTCGCCGTCCGTCAACGTCATATGACGCTCGCCGCGGAGAAGCCGCCATCGACTGGTATCACCGCTCCGGTGACGAAGCGGCTGGCTTCCGACGCCAGCCATAGCACCGGCCCAACCACGTCGTCCGGGTCGCCCAGCCGGCCCATGGGGGTGGCGTCGACGATCCGCCGGCCTCGAGCGGTCAGTTCGCCGCTGGTATTCACAAGCAGGTTTCGATTCTGACTGCTCAGAAAGAACCCGGGGGCCACCGCGTTCACGCGCACGCCCGGGCCGATCAGGCGGGCGGTGTGGTCGGCCAACCAGCGGGTCGCGTTGTCCACGGCAGCCTTGGCCGCCCCGTAGCCGACCACGCCCGAGAGGGGCCGGGTCGCCGCCATCGAGGAAACGTTGACGATGACCCCCGTGCCGGCGTCGGCGATGGCTCGGCCGAAGATCTGTATGGGCAGCAGGGTGCCCATGAGGTTGAGGTCGACTACGTGGCGGATGGCATCGGGGCTCACATCGAAGAACGATCCGCCGGGTGCCACGGTCGCGTCGGCACGGTTGCCACCCGCCGCGTTCACCAGCACGTCGAGACCGCCCCACCGGTCGAGGATGGTTTCCAGGGCCGCCCGCAGCTGCTCCTCGTCTAGTACGTCCGCCGCCACGCCGATTACCTCGTCCTCGGTGCCCAGCCCGGCCACGGTCTCGTTCACCATTGCCGGGTTGCGGGCCAGGATGGCGACGCGAGCTGCCGAGCGCCGGAATCCGCGGGCGATGGCGCGGCCAAGTACACCAGTGCCGCCGGTCACGACCGCCACCCGGCCCGAGAAGTCGAAGTTGGCGGTTCCGCCGGTTGAGTTCATCGGCGCCCGACGTCGATAGGGTCTGGGCCGTGAGCCATCCTCTTCATCTCCCCCATGGTACGAGTGCTGACCAGTTGGACCGAGTCGTAGTCACGCCGGAGTCGGCGGGGTGGGCCTTCTGCGGATTGAGGGTCGTCGAGCTTCCGCGGGGCGGATCCCGCACCCTGAACACCGGGCCGGACGAGGTGCTGGTCCTACCCCTCGCCGGATCCGTCACAGTGGCTTGCGGCGGCAAGACGTTCGAGTTGGCGGGCCGGCCCGACGTCTTCAGTGGACCGACCGACTTCGCCTATCTTCCGATCTCCGCCGACGCCACGATATCGAGTCGCTCCGGAGCCCGATTTGCCCTACCCAGCGCCCGCGCTCAGCAGTCTCTTCCGCCCTCCTATGGTGCAGTCGATCATGTGCCGGTGGAGATTCGGGGGGCGGGAGCGGCCACCCGCCAGCTCAACAATTTCTGTGCCCCGGAAACCTTCCCCGCGGCCAAGCTGATCGCGGTGGAATGCATTACCCCGGCCGGTAACTGGTCGAGCTGGCCTCCGCACAAGCACGACACGGCCGGACCCGAAGAGGCAGTGCTCGAGGAGATCTACTACTTCGAGGTCGCTCCGGCAAACGCATCGCTCCCGCGACGAGCGGGCCAAGGTTTCGCCATGCACCGGCTCTACACGAAGAACGGGGAGATCGACCTGTGCGAGGAGGTCAGGCAGGGGGACGTAGTCCTGATTCCCCGGGGTTACCACGGTCCCTCGGTCACGGCCCCGGGCTACGACCTGTACTACCTGAATGTGCTGGCGGGGCCGGCGCCGGGTCGCACGATGGCCTTCTGCGACGACCCAGCTCATCACTGGATCCGAGAATCGTGGGCGACCCAGAGCCCGGACCCTCGGCTCCCCATGCTCGCCGCACCTTGACGACTCGCCAGGTGGAAGCACGTCAGCCTCCAGATGGGTTCAGGGAACGGGGCTGATCCAGGCCAGTGGATACCCCGGAGAGGGTGCCGGGAGCAGCTTCTCGGTGGTCTGAGTGGCGTACAGCCACTGATCGTGGCGGTGGGCAGTTTGGCTGCGGCACACCAAGTCCGTCGAGCCTGGGGACCAGACGCAAGTGCCGAAGATGGTATCGGGTGCAGGGGGCACAACGGTGTATACCGCGCCAGTCTCAGTCGCGACAGCCAGTGCCGGTCCAGTGTTCGTGTAGGTCGGATAGGCGAGTTGGTGTCCCCCCGGCGACCACGCAACCTGGCTTCCATCGATGGGACCGAGGCGCTTCGGAAAACTACCCAGAAGGCGTCCTTGACGATTGAGCACCACCATGGCGACGTTTCCCGCGGAAGGGTCTAGAGGGGTGAGTACCACTGCGACGGCGTCTCCCGTAGGACTCGGGTAAACGGTGAGCCTTACTGGTCTTGTCGGCAATGACCCGACGTCCTCATTGAGCTCGGAAGCAGTGCTCAGTAGTAACGACGGTTCGCCCACCGATCGAAGTTCGACCGCGACATCAGCGCTGACAGAGTGAGCGAGGTCAGCTGGGCCTGGCCCGGACGGCACGGACACGAACGCACCCATGCTCAGTACGTCGCCGCCGGCGCTGTCCACGACGCCGAGATCGAACTCATGACCGTCAGTCAGGCTCACCATGATCGAGGTAGCCGGCCCCACAGCCGGGCGAGTTAGGGCGAGGACCGCTTGATCGTCGTCAGCGAAGGGCATCGACTGGGCCGGCGAGGTCGACCCGCCCAGGATTCTCGATACCGCGCTCGACGTGGTAACCGATCCATCAGCCGTCACAACGAACACAGTGCCGGCGTCATCGAGCAACCGCTGCCCGTCGGGGGAGACGGACACCGGAACGAACGGGCCTCCACTTGATGGAACGGCAATCTTCTCTACCTGTCCGCTGTCAGGATCGACTGAGACCAACCCCCCCATTGGTGACAAGGCGAGCACCCGGCCGGTCAACGCCTTGAAGGGCGCCGACACCGCACCTTCCCCGGTGGAGGACAACAAGAAGGCAATCGTCAGTGCCACGGCAACTACCACTGCTGCCGCCAGCAAGGTTGCCGGTCCGATCAACCTTCTTCTGCGGCCGGTCTGGCCGCCCGGTGCTTCGACTCGTGGTTCGTCCGCGTCCTCGGGGTCATACCGAGCCCGTTCTCGCGGAGAGGTCCAGGCCTCGTCCGTCTCCTCATCCCACGATGACTCAGGAATCTCTTCCGCGTCCTCGATACCGTGGTGACACGCGGGACACCGCGCTGCAAACTCAGAAACCGGCTCTGCACAACCCGCACAACGCAGCAATTCACCTTACCCCGTGGCTTCTTACTGGGTCACGGCCCCTAATGTTATTACGAGGATTCACCTGTATTTATGACGACGGGAGATTCGGCCGCCAAGCCGGTGACTGAATCTTCATTTCTGGTCCTTCAGCCATTCTCGGATCTCGTCTGCCAATGTTCGGGCTTGGTCTATAGGCGGGCTATGGGGTGAGCGGCGCAACCCACGCTCGTTGATCACACCCTCGGCAATTGCGACCAATCCGCTCAGAGCGATGATGACGGCCAAGGCGACTATAAGGAAGTTTGCCATCGATTCAACTCCGATTCCGGCCCGGGGAACAGCTTGACGCACGAACGTCGCCGGGAGAAGGGACGAAGGTCCCATTCTTAGGTTCAGTCCCACGACACTTCCCGGTCCCGCCGGGCCGCCACCCAGGCGTGGACCACCCGGCTGAGCGACGAGCCGTGGGCAGTCCGCAGCCCGTAGTACTCAAAATTGCGCTGGACCAACTCCTTGTCGTAGTCGTAGCCGAGCCGCTCCAGCAGCTCGGCGAGCTCTTCGGCCGACAGGAGGTAGAACAGCATGACCACGTCGGCTTGCTTGGCGAGCTTGTAGCGAACCGGGTTGTCCCGGCCTCCAGGATGCGATCGAGGCGGGTGATGTCACCGTAGGTGTTGCGATACGGTCCCAATCCGCCACCTCCGCCCTCAGGCGGTTATACACCCCCGGCTACATAGGTGGCCGGGTAATGGACTCCGTCGGCAACGGCTTGGGGGCCGCCCCCGCGTCGCGAAGTATCCGTTGCCCAGCGTGCACAGCGCCTCCCGCTGTCCCTCCATGGCCGGATCGACACCTTCCGTAGTCCCACAGCCATTCGTTGCTATGTGCTGTCACCTAGACCCCTCCCAAGGGTTGCCCGCCAATGGTATTCATCCTGCATTCCGTGGGAAGGCGGGGGAGGGGTTGGTGAGCGTCGGGCGAGTCGCGCATCGGGCACCAGCTGATATCTGAACCGTCTGTCTGGAGTCATTTCTCCTCGATCTTCGCTCGGCGCCAATTCGTGTGAATTTCATGGACCCAAACGTCGGTCGTATCCCGAAGGCCGCTTCGGAACTGCCGCACCGCCTGTCCCCGGCCAGTGTTCAGGCATCAAGTTGTCAGCTGCGCGTCGGTCACCCTGGCTGGATACCGCGCCACCGGAGTTGCTCGATCCTGTCGACGCCGGGCGCCGGCTTGAACCTGTGTCGTGAGCGTCTGCAGCGCCGGGTGATCCTCGCGGCGGGGCCAGAAGGATGGTCGAGGTCCTGGGCCGAGCGGGGGAGCTGATCAAGGTCGGCTTCGAATCGGGCCCGGGCGGCACCTAACGGCTCGGTCAGGCGGACTCGGTGGCCGCCGCGGATGGCTGGTTGGAGGAGCCTTTCGGCGTCGGGGGGACCTGGTTCGTCTCGCAGACCGATCCAGTCGGTAACCCCGTGGCTTCTGAATACCTGCTTGGGGCCGGGTAGGGTGGCCTTGGCGGTGGAGAGCTTGGCGACGGGCCGCCCGTTGTAGGCGACGAGCTTGTAGGCGCTGTCAAGGTAGGGGACGTCGGCGGATACTGCCATGCGGGTTCCGACGCCGGCCGCGTCGATGGGGGCGCCTTGGGCGACGAAGCGGGCCAAGTCGTGCTCGTCCAGGCCGCCGGAGGCGAAGATCCGCACTTCGCACAGGCCGGCTTGGTCGAGCAGGCGGCGGGTGTCGAAGGCCAGCTGGGCCAGGTCCCCGCTGTCGAGGCGGACCCCGGCGCGGTGTTCGAGGCCGAGCCGGCGGATCACCTCGATGGCGTGGCGGACGCCTTTGAGGGTGTCGTAGGTGTCCACCAGGAAGGTGGTGCGCGCCGGCAGGTCCTGGGCGAAGGCGGTGAAGGCTTCCAGTTCGGTGGGGAACGCCTCGATGTAGGAGTGGGCCATGGTGCCGGCCGGGTGGAGCCGGTAGCGGTGGGCGGCCTCTACGTTGCTGGTAGCCGAGAAGCCGACCATGGCCGACAGGCGGGCCGCGGCCAGGCCCGCTTCGATGCCTTGGGCGCGCCGGAAGCCGAAGTCGACCAGGTCCATCTTTCCCGCCGCGGCGATCCGGCACCGGGCCGCTTTGCTGGCCAGGGTGGTCTGGAAGGTGACCTGGTTGAGCAGGTAGGTCTCGACCAGCTGGGCTTGGGCTATAGGGGCGGTGACCTCCAAGATGGGCTCGTTGGCCACCACGATCCTGCCCTCGGGTACCGCTTCGACATCGCCGGTGAAGCGCAGGCCGGCGAAAGCGTCAAGGGTGTCGTAGTCGAAGCCCTGGCCGGCAAGATAGTTCAGATCGGCCGGTTCGAAACTGAACTGCTCCAGCCAGTTCAAGCAGTCACTGACGCCGGCGGCGACGAGAAAGCCACGGCTGGGGGGGAGCTGGCGGACGAATAGGCTGAAGGTGGCATGCGCGGTCATGCCCCGACGGAGGTAGCTGGCCGCCATATTCAGCTCGTAGAAGTCGGTCAGCAGCGCACCGGGCATGAGTAGAGCGTGGATGAAAGAACACCTCCCTGGGAAGGGACCAAGGTCACATCCGCTCGAACTCGCCGGTTCCTGGGGCTGTTGACAGTGGTGCCGTTGCCGAGCTGCCCGGCGGCGTTATAGCCCCAGTTGTAGTAGCCGCCGTTGGCGAGGAGCGCTCCCGATCTCTCCCACGACGAGGTGTGTCTCACTCGACGGAACCGTCCTCAAAAATATCGACCGGAACGTTGGCCTGGAGGCGCTTCTGGTCCCGTCAAAACTGGCACCCCCCGCGGTGTCGCTCTCAAGCGACATGGGACCACCTTGAGCCGGGTTTCGCCAACCGGACGGGTCAAGGCTTCGCCAGTATGGCTCAGTTGTGAAAGCGCTCGTCGCCAGGGCGTCAGGCTGCAGATGGCCACGATGTGCGGTGACCGTCGGGCGGGTCCGACGCGGTAAGTTCTGCCGCAGTCCGCAACGACGGATCGAATACCACTGGCCCGGGGGGAACTGGTTTCCACCACGACAGTTGGTACGGATCCTTCGTGCGCTGTCGCCGCAGCAGTCTCTTCGCACACTGATACATGGGGTCTCCTCCCTGGAGCGGGTTTGGTTGCTTCGTTCCTCAGCCAATAGGGCCATCTGGCCCATAGTTGGGTGCAGGGATCCGAACCGCTGTTTGAACCCGGAACTCTTTGGCTGGTCAGCCCAGCTACTACATCATCGCTGTGCCGACGCAAGGTCTCACCAGGTGTGTACAAGGAAGACAAGAACGCACGGTTGGCCGCGGATTCGGAGTGTGCGGAACTCCCGATGGGACCTTTGCCTCTGGCGGTCGCCCCGAGCCGCTGCAGACACTATGACGATGGAGCACGAACTGGAAGTGATTGATCGAACAGTTGCCAAGACCTACGAATGGCTACGCCGCGTTGCCGGCGAAGGAGACCTCCAGGACCTGCACCGCGCCTACCAGGTGCTTCGGGCGGTCCTCCAGGCGTTGCGCGATCGGCTGACCCCGGATGTGGCTGCACATTTGGCGGCGCAGCTGCCACTCCTTGTCCGTGGCATTTTCTTCGAGGGATGGGCCCCCGCGAAGACACCACAGCGCATGTCCGTGACAGATCTTTTGACACGCGTGGAGAAGGAAGCGGGGCTTAAGGGCACTAGCGAAGCCGAGGACGCCACCCGGGCCGTGTTGGCCGTCTGCTGGGATGAACTGGGGGAGGGCACCATCGAGCACCTTATGTCGGTACTTCCCCGGGACTTCGCCGTATTGTTCTGAGACGGTCGAGGCGTTGCCGGGAGCGTCACGGCGAGCGCGGGCCCGGGACCGGCCATCCTGATCGCGACCCCCACATGCCGGATGGTTCCTACGATGTCGAGACTCAGGTGCGCGCCCTTAGTCGGGCCTTGTCCCATCGGTGCCCGTTGAGCCACCCCAGTTGCCGAACAACCGCTCAAAGGGCCGGTCAATAGGTCCGAACATGTCGATCGGCTCGGGGTCGAGCAGGTAACTACTACGGCCGGGTCCGGCTCGTTGGGGGGAATCAGCCATGCGGATGTCCCGGAGTCGCGGTCAGTGTGGTCTGCCAGGCTCGGACGCGGTCCAGCAGGTCAGTTGGCCGTTGATCGGTTACCCGCAGCAAGCCGGGGTAGATGAGCCCGGTCGAGCCGTCGATGGTGATGGGGTCCTCTTCTTGCAGGTCGAGGTTCCCGATCCGGAGGTGACGGCCGCCTGGGCTGATGGACAGATCGGCGCAGTTGCCGAGGCATACCACCCCCAGTTGGCGAGCGACGACCGCAGCGTGTGAGGTGCGCGATCCGGTAACGGTGAGCAGGCCGCGGCATACGGCGAGGGCAGCGATGTCCGCCGTAGATGCGTGCTCACGGACGAGGATCACAGGTTGGGATTGGGCGGCGAAGCGGAGGGCCGTCTCGACGTCGAGGGCGACGACGCCGGCGGCCACTCCGGTGCTGGCGGGAGTGGCGGATCCGGCCGGTTCGATTTCGGGGTCGCGTTCGAGCTGCAGCATTTTGATCTGGTCGAGGTCATAGCGGTCCAGCCGTTGCCGGGCGATAGCCGGGTCAATGATGCCTTCATCTACCAGATCGCAGGCGATCCGAAGGGCGGCCAGGGCGGTGCGCTTAGCTGTTCTGGTTTGCAACAGCCACAGCTTGCCGTCTTCGACGGTGAACTCGAAGTCCTGGGCGTCAGAGAAGAGCTCTTCGAGCGTCCGGCGGACCGACTCGAGTTGGCGGGCCATGCCGGGTATGGCGGCGATGAGCGGCCCAGTTCCGGCGGCTGCGTTACGGCCGGCCACGACGTCTTCGCCTTGGGCGTTGGGGAGAAAGTCAAGGTACATCTCGTTGCGGCCCGTCGCAGGATCGCGGGTGAAGGCGACGCCCGATCCTGATCTCAACCCCAGGTTGCCGAAGACCATGGTTTGCACGGTGACCGCAGTGCCGGGAAGGCCGGACAGTCCTTCCAGCCGGCGGTATTCGACGGCGCGTTCGGAGTTCCACGATCGCAGCACCGCTTCCACGGCGCCGAACAGCTGTTCTTGTGGGTCCTGCGGAAACGGCCGGCCGGTGAGAGAGCGGTAGACGAGCTGCAGCCGGCCGACCAGTTCGCGCAGGGATGCCACATCGAGTTCGGAGATGTCCGGTACGGCGGATTTGGCCAGGGCGACATCGACCTCGGCCCGGAACGGCTCAGGCGGGCAGCCTTCCACGACCTCTGCGTAGGACTGGACGAGTCTTCGATAGGAGTCCCACACGAAGGCCGGGTCGCCACTGGCCGTCAGGAGACCGCCGAGGCTGACATCGCACAGTCCCACGTCCAGGATCGTGTCGAGCATGCCCGGCATGGACACTGGAGCGCCTGAGCGGACCGCTACCAACAGCGGCCGCCGGCTGGCGCCGAACTGCCGACCGGTGTCCCGCTCGAGTCTGGCTACTCCGGCGGCGATCAGCTCGGGCACCTCCGGATCGAGCTTGTGACAATGGTGGTAGTGGGCGCAAACCTCGGTGCTCAGGACGAAACCGGGCGGCACGGGGAGGCCGGCCTCGGCCAGCCGGATCAGATTGGCGGCCTTTGACCCCACGACGGACGGGTCTAGGGGATCCCGCGCTCT
Source organism: uncultured Acidimicrobiaceae bacterium (assembly GCA_963851245.1). Taxonomy (GTDB): domain Bacteria; phylum Actinomycetota; class Acidimicrobiia; order Acidimicrobiales; family Palsa-688; genus CAWKOH01. The sequence continues at coordinate 23,545 of CAWKOH010000008.1, forward strand.
GGCGTGGAGGAAGATGAGCCGTCTGTCAACTACCGACCGATCCGGGGTGCTCATCGCTCGGAGAGGACGTTCAGGACGTGGTCTCGCAGACCCAGGGTGGAGCGCAGCAGGGCGTCGGTAGCGTCCTCGGCACCCCGGGAGACGCCGTCGGCCAGATACAGGCTGCGGAAATCGGGGACCTCAGTGACCACCGCGGCCCGGGCAACGCGGTCGGCCCGGTCGGCCTGATGTTCCAAGGTGGCGACCCGGTCGACAGCCACCAGGAAGTCCTCGAGATCCTCGGGGGCAAACCCGTCGAATATCCGCCGGGCGATCTCGACGGCCTTGAAATGCTCGCGGGCGGTCATCACCGCAGACGCGGCGACCGGCTCCAAGATGGGCCGAACAACCTCCACCGCGGCAGGCGGCAACAGGCTGAGGAGGAATACCGCCTCCTCCAGGGCGTCGATGGCGTCGTCGGCCATGGCGGTCAGGCCGGTGACACCGTCGCTTCCCTCCACTCGGCGTCCGGCCTGGCGCTGTCCAGTGAGGATTTCGTCGGCTCGGTGTTCCAAGCTGGCCGCGCGCTGGGCGGCCCGGCCCAGGAAGGCGGCGCCGTCAGATCCGGCGAGCCTGACCAGGGCGGAGTGTAGAGCCTGGGCGCATTCCACGACCAAGGAGGCATGCTCGGCGCTGGCATCGAGCAGCCGGCGCTGCGATGCCTGGACATGACGGAGAACCTCTACTCGCAGTTCGTCGCGGATCAGCAGAGGGGACTTGCCGGTCAGCATTCCCTCAGCAGCCGATCGCAGGGCGAACCGGGTCACCGCCAGGGTCTGGTCGCGGCCGAGGACCTCGATCAGCGGTTCCCCGTAGCGAGCCGGGACCTTGGCCGCCAGCTCGACCGCGTCGTATATGAGGCGCTCCCCCCCAACTCCAGCCACGCCATGTGCCCCACATTGGCATCGGCGGCCCACCGCAGCACCTCGATGGCCTCCTTGGTGGGCAGGAACGTGCAGAGCCGTTTGCGGGCCCGGTTCCAGTCCAGGACGAACACCAGCCGTGACCCAACACGACGAAGGAAGGTCTTGAGAGCCTCCCGGTCAGGCGCCCCATAGGAGCCGGTCGTGACCTTATATTCACCAAGCGATAGGGGCGCCGAACGCGCCCTCGGTGTGTGACCAGCGCATCTCGAACCGGTCGAACTGGGAAGCAAAGAACTGCAACCGGCGGGCGTGAACGTCGCTGTAGGTGATCGTTACCACCAGGTCTTCGACCGCTACGACCACCACGTGGGCGTTGGTGGTTCCCAGGTCGTTCTGGATCAGTAACCGGGAACCGCTACGAGTGGCCGAGGTTCCCAGGCCCGGATGGTCGAACCGCAATGGCGATGTTTCGTGCACACCCGCCATGAAGGCTGTTACCAAATCCGGGTCATCACCAGCCAGCTCGTACACCGCGGCCCCGTCGATGGACCGGGCCGCGATCTTGGCCTGAAACCTGAGCAGACCACGATGGGCGTCCATCACCAACAGGTGCATCGAGTCGCCTCGGTCCCGCCGGGCCGACGTCAGCTCGTCGATGTATCTGCCCGGCAACCGGTCGCCGGTCAGCTGGGGAGCCTCGACCAGCAGGAGGCCCAGCCGGCCGGTGTCCAACCACCAGTCCTCGAGGTGGAAGTCAGCGGTGTCGAATGGGGCCAGCATCTCTTTCACCGCCTCCACCAGCAGCTGATGGACCCGGGCGGCGCCGGGAACCAGGTAGAGGTCCGGACCTTCTCGCCGGGAGCGCTCCACCACCGAGTCCAGCCCAGAATCGCTCAGCCCGGCTGTCATCCTCTCCTCGCGTAGTGACAGCCAAGGCTGGGAAGGATCATCAGCGTGGGCCCGGGCCGACTGCAGCAAACTGAGGAGGTACTTGGCCCGGTCGTTCGCCTCCAACCCTCGCGTGAGGAGAGAGGGAAGCAGAAGAGCCGGCACCCCGAGCTCTTCGACCACCTGTCGCTTCACCGTTCCCGGAGGGCGGCCGTCAATCGTCGCGATGATGGTGTCTGTAGTAGCCATAGATCTGAGTTCAAGCCTACGAATCGATGCAGAACTAGCCAGAGGCAAAAGTCCTTTCCGGCCCCGGCCGGGTTTAGCTATAGCTACAGCAAAGCGTGGATTTTCGGTCCTTCCCCCACCCGGCTGCCAATCGTCGATTCTAGGTGTGGTAGCGACGCTAGCCTGACAGGTGACGGATCGCCCCGCGCTGTGACGACCGAATAGAGATCGACGTCTGGCGTCGATCTCTTTCGGGTCGTTCTGTCGGCCGATCGATCCAATCAGGGACTTTTGCCTCTGCGTGCTTTGCGACCACGCGCAGACAATAAATCCATGGTTCGGACGAAAGAGAAGTACCAAGTGTCCAACCCAGCTTTCTACCCGGCCGACAAGGGCATGACGTTCGAGGTTCGGGTCTACCGGCACGGCGACCTTCTGCACCGGGAGCAATGTGACTCGATGGAGCAGGCTTGGCTGGTTATCGACGAATGGGCCGAGATGGGCGACGTGTCCTGTGAGGTTGGTGACCTGCTAGTGCGGCGCAGGGGAGAGGAGTGATCGGTTGGGAGCCGTGCAGCCCTAAGCCACCCCTCACTCCTCTGGGGGCGAATTATCCCTGTGAGTTTCGAGTCTAGAGAGGCCGGAGCGTCGCAGAGAAGAGGGGATGGGAGGTTGACATGTCGCTACATCATCGTTGTCGGTCAGTGAATGTGTGGGCGGCATTTCGTCCGCCGGGAAGACGTATGTCGAGCTATCCGATTCGAGAATGCCGCCGCACAACGGACGGCGCAGCATTATTCCGCGTTACCAACAGATGGCCGACACTTGGTGGCGACGCGCGAGAAGCGGATCCCGGTCAAGGATCACAAGCACTGAGAAGAAGGCCCAATCAGGCCGACGCCGTTTCCGCGGTTTCTGTATCCGGCCGGCATCTCGGGGTGTCGTCCCCGGCGTGACTTGGAACAATGACGACCGGAACCGGGCTTCGCTTAACGCACGCCAAGGTGACGGCGCCCAGGGTTCGATGCCCGAAGACAGTTGACTGGCCGGCACTAATAGCGAGCAGGTCCGAGCCCGTGGCTTCTTGTACCAGGATGGAAGCCGGCATCCCCCGGCGGGCGATTGCGCTGACTCGATCGGTCGGTACGCCGCACCTGGACAGCGAATCGGCGGCTAGCTTGACCGCAGATCGACCTACCAGAGACGAGGGGCGAGCCGTGATAGCAACCGGTCCGCCCAGTCCCCCGTAGTCACCCTCATACCATGCCATTACTGCTCGAACGACTCCGTTCCGGCGGTGGGCTTCGGAGACTGCCCAGGCGAGCGCGTCAGTTGCTGGGTCGCTGCCATGGAAACCTACGGTCAGCGTCGCGGGCCTTGAGAGCGGAAGCGGCGTCGACCACGCGCTGCGAGGAACCACCACTACCGGCAGCTCTGGCCCGGCGACGTCGTGGTTTGACCCGAATACCAGGCTGACAAGGGAGTTGGTGTCAAGTGGGCCGACGATCACGAGGCCATGAGGGTCCTTCAGAGCCTTGGCGCGTATCCCTTCGGTCGTCGACTCCTCGGGGTCTCCGACATCCAGGCTGGCCTGCGACCCGGCGCCGAGATAGTCCAGGCTGGCGGCTAGGTCCTTCTGGCCTTGCTCAATTATCTGGGGGTCGAGCATCCAACCCTCGCCCGTCCAAGGGAAAGCCGGCACGTACAGGACGTTGACACGGCTGTGACGACGACCCGCTTGATGTACCGCCCAGCCCAGCACGGCTTCGGCCGAACTAGCATCATCAACGATCACCAATATGGACGAACCGGGAGGCTCGGTTGTAGCTGCAACCACCGACCCTCGTCCTTTCTCTGGACTGTACAAACATTCTCGTGCAGCGAGCATCGACTCGGACAGGGCCATAAGCCTCAATCGAGGACGCCAGGCCAACACTGGTCGTCGACTTGCGTTCGGCGCGAGAGCAGTCGACGTGCGCTCGAACCGCTCACGGAGTGGCGATGAGGCGGAGCCCACGATTACCCAACCTTTGCCCTACCTCGTAGCGTCCCCCTTTACTCCGCTAGTCACCGGGGTGGGATAGCTCCCGCTCCAGCTCCACGGGACGGTTGAGAACTCTGCGAGAGTCGCACCGTCCCGTCTCCGGTCGGCGACCGAGGCGCTGCTCTACTTCGAGCACCGACCTGGTCGTGGCCACCAGCGTGTCGGCGTTGAGGCTCATCGAGTCAATGCCGATCTCGACCAGGTATTCGGCCATGTCCGGGTAGTCAGACGGGGCTTGACCACACAGGCCGGAGTGGATCCCGTTTCGGCGGCAGCCTTCGACTGATAGCCGGATCATCTCCTTGACACCGTCGTCGCGCTCGTCGTAGTCGAAGGCGACCAGGTCACTGTCGCGGTCGACGCCGAGTGTGAGCTGAGTGAGGTCGTTGGACCCTATAGAGAAGCCATCGAACAGCTTGGCGAACTGGTCGATGAGGATCACATTGTTCGGGATCTCACACATGGCATAGACCTGCAGTCCGTTTCCCCCTCGTTCAAGGCCCAGCTTGCTCATGCGGTCCAAAACCCGTTTCGCCTCCTCGACCCGGCGGACGAAGGGGAGCATCAGTATCACGTTGGTGAATCCCATCTCGTCTCGCACCCGCTTCATAGCTGTGCACTCGAGGGCAAACCCCTCCTCGTAGGCGGGGTGTGCGTATCGTGAGGCACCGCGAAACCCGAGCATTGGGTTGTCCTCGTACGGCTCGAAGTCCCGGCCGCCGATCAAGCTAGCGTACTCGTTGGTCTTGAAATCGGACATGCGCACCACCACCGGCTTGGGCCAGAAAGCGGCGGCGATGGTGGCGATTCCCTCCGACAGCCGTTCTACGAAGAACTGCTCGCCGCTCTCGTACCCCTGGAGCAGCTGGGTCAGCTGCTGGCGGGCCCCCGGGTCCCCGACCCGGTCTGGATGCAGCAGGGCGAGCGGGTGAGCTTTGATGGATTCGCTGATGATGAATTCCATGCGCGCCAACCCCACGCCGTCGTTGGGCAATGAAGCGGTCGCGAAGGCGAGCTCCGGATTACCGAGGTTCAGCATGATCTTGGTCGTCGGTCGGGGTAGCTCGTCCACCTTGGTTACCTCGACCTTGAAGCCGAGCACTCCCTGGTAGACACGCCCCGTCTCCCCTTCGGCGCAGGATACGGTGGCGACCTCGCCGTTCGGTACCAGGCTGGTCCCGCTGCCGGTTCCCACCACCGCCGGGATGCCAAGCTCCCGGGCCACGATCGCAGCATGGCAGGTGCGTCCGCCACGGTTGGTCACGATGGCCGCCGCCACCTTCATGACCGGCTCCCAGTCGGGTGTAGTGGTATCCGCCACCAACACCTCGCCGGCCTTGAACTCGGCCAGCTGGGCCATGTTGTCGATACGCCTCGCCGTTCCGGAAGCCACCCGCTCTCCGACGGCCCGGCCTTCGACCAGGACCCGGCCACCCTGCTCGAGGACGTAATGCTCGAGCACGGTGGCGTTGCGCTGGGAGACGCTGGTCTCCGGCCTGGCCTGAACCAGATAGAGCTTGCCGTCCAAGCCGTCTTTGGCCCATTCCATATCCATCGGACGGTCGTAATGGCGCTCGATGGCGCAGGCATAGCCGGCCAACTCGAGTACTTCGGAATCGCTCAAGCAGAAGCGGCTCCGATCCGCCTTGGGAGTGGGAATGTTGCGGGTCGTGTGCTTCGACTCACCGCCGACGAAAACCATTTTCACCGCCTTGTCACCCAGGCGCCGACGCAGAACGGCCCGGTAACCCGACTGGTAGGTCGGCTTGTGCACATAGAACTCGTCCGGGTCTACGGCCCCTTGGACCACGTTCTCTCCGAGACCATAGGAACCGGTGATGAAAACGACATCGGCGAACCCCGACTCGGTGTCGACCGAGAACATGACGCCAGATGAGGCCAGGTCCGAGCGGACCATCTTCATGACGCCTATCGACAACGCCGTCTTGAAGTGGTCGAAGCCCTGGTCCACCCGATAATGGATAGCTCGATCGAGGAACAAGCTGGCGAAGCAACGCCGGCAGGCCTCGAGCAGGTTGGCGTCGCCACGGATGTTCAGGTAGCTCTCGTGCTGGCCGGCGAAGCTGGCGGTCGGGAGATCCTCGGACGTGGCCGAGCTTCGCACGGCCAGACTGACGTCCTCGCCGTACTGCTCCTGCAGTGCCCGGTAGCCGGCGATGATCTGGGCCGACAAGTCGTCCGGGAGGCCGGCTCCGTACACGATCTCACGGGCGCGCAGGCCGCGGCTACTCAGGTCCCTGACGTCGTCCACATTGAGCCCGTCGAGAGTGCTATGGAGGGGCCCCCACGCGTCGGCCGCGTCCATCACGTGACGGTAGGCATCGGCGGTCACGGCAAAGCCATTGGTGACGCGGACCCCGTCAGCAGACAGGTTTCGGTACATCTCGCCGAGCGATGCATTCTTGCCGCCAACCAGCGGCACGTCGTCTATACCGATTTCTTCAAACTTCCGGATGTATGAGGTAGAAGCCATACCGGCAGGATCCCCCACCTCGGTTTGCCGTGATAGAGGCGAAAGCCCTTCCCGAGGCTCATCTTCACCTGGCCTTTCCGCCTATTCCGAAGCCAGTCGAACGGAACTGGCGAACGGGAGAGTCCTTGACACATCATCGTGGGGGAGAGAGACCCGCAGGGAGGAGTGGTGCGAATGGTGTCCCCGCAGGAACGCCGGATCGTGGTCGGTGTCGACGGCTCGGAATCGTCGGTCCGGGCGCTAACCTGGGCTGCTCAGCAAGCGCAGCTCACCGGGGCGGTTCTCGAGGTCGTCACCACGTGGGAGTGGCCGACCAGCTACGGATGGGGTCTCGTCATCCCTGAAGGATGGAGTCCCACCGAAGACGCCCAGAAGGTGCTCGACGAAGCGATCGAGCCGGTAGCCGACGCTCATCCCGGGGTGACGATCCGCCCCACGATCATCGAGGGCCACCCCGCACCCGTACTGGTAAAGGAGTCCGAAGGCGCGGAGTTGCTGGTCGTGGGCAGTCGCGGCCACGGGGAGTTCGCCGGCATGCTGCTCGGATCGGTGAGTGAGCACTGCGTCACCAACGCCCGCTGCCCGGTGCTGGTGATACGAGACGGCCGGTGACGGTTTCACTGTCCCGTCAACAGGGCCCTTCGCACCAGTGATCGTCAGCGCGCCGTATCCGGTCCAGCTCGCCCCGCACCATGCTTACGAGCTCGAGCGGGGTGTTAGGAGCTGCCACCTGGCCGTCCAGCACATCGAGTTCCAGCGGGATAAGCGCGCTGCGCTGAACCCGTAGCAGGCCCTCGGGCGTGCGGGCGCAGGTACGAATCTCGCCGGCGAGGAACGTTGTGGCCCCTTCCCATACCCGCATCGCTCGCCAGCGCCCTTGGGCCAGACTGCTGATGTCCTCCCAGCTACCGTGGGCGAGCCGATTGATCCACGTCCAGGGCGGCGGCGACCAGGTGTCCGCAGCTACATCGGCGACAGTGCCCTCGATGATGGCGGTCGCCTCAGCCACTACCGCGGCGGCCGACCGCGGCCTGGCCCGCCACATCCGGCCCGAGCCGCCGAGGGTGTCCCGAGATTCTTGTTTATCAGTCCCCCGGCGCCACATGGTTCCCTCCTAGCCCTCTCATGCTTGGATCCTGGCTGTAAGGGACCCCCATGTCCTAGGGCCAAAGGTCCACTCCATCCGTCAGAGTCGACGAGCAGACTCCGCGAACGGGACAAAGTGCTCCGTCAGCCACATTCGAGCGCGGTCAGCGACTGCTTGCAAGGTGCCCGGCTCGGCGAAGAGGTGGGTTGCCCCGGGAATCGTCTCGAGGCGGTTCTCGCACAACATTTGGGCTTGCGCTCTTCGGTTGAGGTCGAGAACGGCGGTATCGCATTCGCCAACGATGAGCAAGGTGGGGGCACGCACCTGCCTCAGCCGTGCGTCGGCCAGATCCGGTCGGCCGCCAAGGGACACGATGGCGGCCACGTCACAGTCGGGATCGGCGGCAGCCCACAGCGCCGCCCCCGCTCCGGTACTGGCGCCGAAGTACCCGACGGGGAGAGGTCGCTCGCAGTCCGGCTGGGTCCGCAGCCACTCGGTCGCCACTGTAAGGCGATCCGCGAGCAGCCCTATGTCGAAGACTTTGCCTCTGTCGGTCTCCTCGCTGGGCGTGAGCAGGTCGAACAGCAAGGTAGCCAAACCGGAGCGGTTCAAGGCTTCGGCGACGAACCGGTTGCGGGGGCTGTGACGGCTGCAGGGGTACGGGTTGGATCCATTGCAACTCTGTCCAAAAGGTGTACCACTTCCTCGTCCGTGATCTGGGCGAAGTCCTCGTACCACTCTCCGACCGCGTTCATATGCGAAGAAGTCTCGACGCACACCATTTCGACTTCGAGGCCGAGATCTACGATGACGCTCGGGGGTGCGATGGGAGCAGCTAGGACCACTCGGTCCGCGCCACGGGCCAAGGCTACCCGGCAAGCAGCCCGCGCCGTCGATCCGGTCGCGATCCCATCGTCGACGACTATGACCGTACGGCCGGCCAACTCGATACCAGGCCGGCCGCGGCGATAGTACTGAACCCGCCGTTCCATCTCCCTGCGCTCCGCCTGCTCCACTGCGGTGACGTCCGCCGGTGCTACTCCGGCCACGCGGACCACTTGGTCATCCATGACTCTGATCCCATCCTCGCCTATGGCGCCCATAGCCAACTCGGGTTCGAAGGGCACGCCCAGTTTCCGAACGACAATCACGTCGAGAGGGCACTGGAGGGCCCGCGCCACCTCGAACGCCACGGGGACCCCGCCTCTGGGCAGACCCAGCACTACCGGGTCAGCCCCGTGCAGATACATCAGTCGTTGAGCCAGCCGCCGACCGGCATCGGATCTGTCGAGAAACGGCATCTCTCATCACCCACTTTCTTGCCCTAAGCATGCGCTCCCTGCCGAGCCCAGACCAGAGCCGACAGGCCCTGACGATCGCGAGGCTCTGATCGCGAGGGTTTCACGGCGGAACGATCAGGGTCTTTCGGCTCTAGTAGTAGGCCGCCCTCCCATCTAGTCTCATCCCAGTCACAACACAAAACCGCCATACCGGCTCCACTGGGACGACGTGGAGCCGGTGGGTGAGGTCTCACGGTCCTAGGAGGGGGATTTCTCTTGTCCAGCGGCGCAGGCCCCCGAACCGATTCTTGCGTCCCTAACCCGGTAGCGCTACAGCCGTCGGACGATCTGATCGATCGTCTTCGCGAGCTCAGCAGCGTTGTCGATACGCTCTGGGAAGGCGCTCTGAACAAGCCAGGTGAGGGCCGGGTTCTCGAAATCGGGGAAGCAAGCCAAGGACTTCACCGTGCCATGATCGCCCTGGATAGCTTCCTTGCAAACTGACGTCTTCCCGTGGTGTGACGGTACTGGCTGAGAGGCCTACCTGTGTTCGACAACATTCTGGTGGCTGTCGACGGCTCGGAGCAGTCCGATCGGGCTGTGGCCACCGCCCGGGATTTGGCCAGGCTGTCGGGCGGCACCGTGCACCTGCTGCATGTGAGAGAGCGTGAAGTGATCGGTGGCACGGGAGGGGCGTCCCTCGAGATAGAGGAGCCCGGGGTGGTGGAGGACCTCCTGAAGCTCGATTCCGCCGCTTTCATCGATGTGGGAGTGCCGTTCACGGTCAATGTCCGCGACGCCTTCGTGGGCCACGTCGGTTCAGAAATCATCGCCGCCTCTCGGGAGCTTCCGGCTGATCTCATCGTGATGGGAAGCAGGGGTCGGGGCGCCATCGGCCACCTCCTCCTCGGAAGCAACGCCTACAAGGTGCTCCACTTATCTGATTGCCCGGTCCTGGTAGTGCGTTAAGTGACAAGACGCCCGCCTCAGCCATCGGTGGCGAGGTCGGGCGTCCCATCCGAATTCCTCCGGACCTACCCAGTGCCGAGAAGCCACTCCTCAGAGACCTTTGGGACTCTACCTCGGGGCGTCTCCTGTACGACCAGACGCACCCCTCTTGTTGACCGGGAGCCGCCGAGCGACCCGAACACCCAGCCCTTCCGGCACAAGGTTATCGGCGGAGGTACTCCAACCCATCACCCGGACTCCTCACCTCTTCTCTACTGTCCTGACTCGAGCCTTCCGAGTACATCTAATTCAACGCCGGGAACGCACCCAATATTTCAAGAATTGGCACGGTGGTACAAGCGCAGAGAGATGAAGAAGAAGACCGTGAATATAGCTATAGACCAGGCCATAGTCTGCCAGACCCAGTGGGCTGCGGGCCCCCCGTCGAGTAGAGCGCGAACGCTCGTTACGGCCAGGCTCAGCGGCTGGTTACGGGCGAAGGGCTGGAGCCAACCGGGCATGGTGGCGAGGGGGACGATGGCGTTGCTGGCGAACATCAGGATGAAAAAGGGCAGAATGCCCGCTACCTGGGCGGTTTCGGGGTCCTTGGTGGCGAGCCCGATGGTGGCGTATACCCACGAGAAGGAATACCCGAACATGAGGATCACCACGAAGCCGGCCATGATGGCCGGTAGAGAGTTATGGAAGCGAAACCCAACCGCCAGCCCCAGGGCGACCATGATGACCAGCGCCAAGGCGCTGCGAGCCAGATCAGCGAGAGTACGGCCGGCGAGCACGGCGGGGCGAGCCATGGGCAGGCTTCGGAACCGATCGATAATTCCGCTCTGTAGGTCCTGGGCCAGCCCGATGGAGGTGGTCATGCATCCGATCAGAACGGCCTCGACGAATATGGCCGGTACGACGTAGTCGACGTAACTGCCGCCTGGGATCCTGATCGCACCACCAAGGACATAGCGGAACAGCAAGAGGAGCATCGCGGGCTGCAGCGTGCCGATGACCAGCAGCCTGGGTGTGCGCCAGATGCGGAGCAGGTTGCGCTTGGCGACACCAGCGGTGTCGCCAAGCCCGAGCAACAGGGCCCTGTACGCGGCCTGTGATCCGGCTCGGTCTATGAGGACGCTGGTCATACCGTCACCGCCTCCTTACCTGCCTCCGGCCGATCGGACGCCTGTCCGGCCGATCCCGTGAGGGTTAGAAACACGTCGTCCAGGGACGGGCGCCGGATGCCCAGGTCATCGAGTGGGATCGCTGCTTCCTCGAGCAGCCGTCCGGCTGCGATCAGAAACACTGTGCCCCCTTGCGTCGGTACGCTTACGAGCCGGCGGTCGGTGTCGGTGCGGGGCGTTCCGTGATCCAGGCTGGCCACCAGGTGGGCGGCTCGGCTCACGTCCTCGGCTCGGCTGACCCGCACTTCCAGGGTGCTGCCCCCAACCTGGTCCTTCAGGTCGTCGGCGGATCCCCGGGCGATGACCTGTCCGTGATCGAGCACAACTATGCGGTGAGCGAGCCGCTCCGCTTCCTCCATGTACTGTGTGGTGAGCAGGACCGTCGTGCCGGCGGCGACCAGCTCCTCGACGAACTGCCACAGATCGTTCCGGGTCCGTGGATCGAGACCGGTGGTGGGCTCGTCGAGGAACAGCACGGGTGGTCGAGCTATGAGACTGGCGCCGATATCCAGCCGCCGCCGCATCCCGCCGGAGTACGTCTTGACCATCCGGTCGCCGGCATCGGTGAGGCCGAAGCGGTCCAGGATGTCCTGCGCTCGGTCCCGGCGTTCCCGCTTGGAGAGGTGGTACCACAAGCCGACCAGCTCGAGGTTCTCCCGCCCGGTGAGAAGCTCGTCGACGGCCGCGTACTGACCGGCCAAGCCGATCTTCGCCCGCAAGCGGGATGCGTCGTGGACCACGTCGTAGCCGGCGACCCGGGCCCGACCGGAATCAGGTTCGATGAGGGTGGTCAGTACCCGAACCATTGTCGTCTTTCCGGAACCGTTGGGACCGAGGAGGCCCAAAACCGTGCCTGCTTCTGCCGCCAAGTCGACTCCGGCCAGCGCCTGGGTCTGTCCAAACCGTTTGGCCACCCCTTCGACCTCGATGACCGGATCGGGGGCGCTCCAACTATGAGCTGACATGGGCCCGGCCGGCTCCGGCGATAGCCGCGTCGATCTGGTCGCAGGCGGCGTAAATCTCGTCGGCGCTGATGGCGTCCCGGCCGGCGACGGCGGACAAGACCGTTTCCACCGGCCTGGTGGCAGCGGGGCCTATCCGGCAGGCCAAGGTCCAGATGTCGATGAGGCGATCGATTACCAGCCCGGCTGGCAGCACGTAACTGTCGATCGAGTCTCTCAGTTCGTCGACGGCCCGGTGAACAGCCAAGCAGGGGTCGCTCTGCGGCGGCGGCTGCGCCACCCGACCCGCGATCTCGCCCCACGCGTCGTCCACGGCGCTTGAACCCGGCCGCTTACCGCCTTTGTCCCGGGAGTGCTTCTTCTTCCGTGGGAACGACATGGGCCCAGCATGTGCGGCCCCGGCCCCGTTCAGTAGGGTCTAAAGCCACATCCAAGGCGGATCGCCGCTATCTGCCTCTATCGCGCAACCAGCACCGAACAGTCCGCGTGCTGAGTGCATTTGGCCGACACGGATCCGAGGATCAGGCCTTCGAATCCGCCTTTACCTCGGCTCCCGACCACCAGCAGGCCGGCCCCCTTGCTGGCATCGATCAGGACCTCGGCTGGTAGCCCCGGTACCACCGAGGTATCCACCTCGATGCCATCTGTGGCGGGAGCCCGCGCCAGGATGTCCTCGAGTTCACCCCGGGCTTCCTCCTGGAACTGGGGCAGGTACTCGTGGGACCTGACCACGAACGGCGACGCCATGGTGGCAAAGGCATAGATGACCCGGAGCTTGGCGCCACGAGCCGCGCGCCTCCTCGATTGCCACGGCCAGGGCTCGGTCTCCTTGGGGAGATCCGTCCACGCCGACGACGATTGGTCCAGAAGCCGAAGTTGCACTCATAAGGTTTCACTCCCCCCCGACAAACCGGCATTGATGCACATAGTAGGAGATGGTGGCTTCGAGGCCCTGAGCTATTTGATCGCATCCTTGGACCGTGCGACCAGCGGTTCTTCCGTCAAGCATTCGTGAAGGAAAGCACCGAGGCGGTTCACGTTTCTCTGTATCACCTTTCCCTCACCCGTGGCCGTCTTGGATATATTCAGAGACGGGCAGAAAAGGCTCGAGCCGGCACAGAAGAAGTGGGGCGATCCCAGGACGCCTCGGTCACGCCCCTCCTTCCATTCGGCCACGACTGTCGCGTAGTCGTCTGGATCAGGGTCGGCCAAACCGAAGTCCTTCGCAATCCTTCGCAGCACGTCCGGATCACTGACATCTTCGCCTTGCTCGAATAACGAGTCCCTCACCTCAAAACTGAACAACTCCCCAATATCCAGTCCGAGCCGGTAGGCCTGGGCTGCGGCAGCCAGAAGTGGAATGGTCGAACGGGGGAACCTCGAGGTATCAAACCTGCTGAACAGCTCGGGCGATACCTGCTCCCGAAGCTCTTGGGCATGGTTGAGGGCGGCCATCGGGTCCATCGCTCGGCCGTTCACCCACTCCAACGGCCACGCCCGCACCCAAATCCGCACATCCTGCCGACCACTGGTCCGAAGCTGATCAGCTACCGCCTTCAGACCGATGTGCGTAAACGGACACCAGATGTCGGCAAAGACCTCGATCACCTGGGGTGGATGTTCTGACCTCACGAAAGTCCCTCCTCATCGGGGTCCAAGACTCGATGTCGTCTTATCGGGGTATCTAGCAGGGGGGACTCCGAGGGCTTCTAATCACGGAGAGCTTCTAATCACGCCCCGGGCGAAACGCTCGCCAGGCGATAGGTATCGTGCCGAGCAGGGCAAAGAATGCCACCACCACGACAACGGGCACATTGTGGTAGCCCGACGAGTCGTTCACCACGATGCTCGGTCCGAATACGCCGACGAACAGGACGGCCAGCCACATGATGGCGATGGATGCTGCGCCCCACATCTCGCGGACCAGGATCCTCGCCACCCAGGAAGTCCGCTCCGATACCGGAGTGCGGATCTCAGGCGGATCCTCTGTAAGCATGACAACTCACCTCCTTCTCCTCCTGCATCGTCGCTCCAAGCCGGATGGGGAAACCAGAGGCATTCGGCACCCTTCGGACGCGGATTCGTCAGAGTCGGGATGTCATACCGGTCCGGACCAATCACGATGGTCCGGTGAGGGCCATCAGCAGATCCCGCCCCGACACCATCCCAACTGGACGGCCGTCCTGCAGTACCGGCACATGGAGTACCCCGGCCTGGGCCAGTCGCTCCGCCGTGAACCGAACGGAATCGGCGACATCGGCGCACATGGGTTCCTCGGACATGACATCCACGGCGCAGATGCCGTCGGGGTCTTCACCGTTGGCCAGGGCGACGACGATGTCCCGTTGCGTCACGATCCCGACTACCTGTCCGGCCTCAGTGATGACAACCGAACCCACCTCCTCGCCGTACATGATCTCAGCGAGCTCCCGAAGGCTGGCGCCTGGGTCGGCGGACACCACGTCTCGATGCATCAGGCGCTCTAGCAGGTCATCTGGTCCGCTAGGCATCACTGGTCTCCTTCCAAGGGGTGAACCGTTGTGGTTCAAGGCTGCCCCACCCCGGCCGGAGCCGCTAGGGGCCGAAGGTCACATCATCATCCGAAGGCGCCCGCCATGGGGACGATCGTCGACGAGATCAGGGCGGCAGAACGTGAAGCCCGAGGCGGGCTCACGGTCCCGTCGAGGGTCTGGCGTGACTTTCGGCCCTGGTCGAGCCCGCACAGGGATGCGTTTCATGGGTTGCATGACATACACACGAACTCGGCACACCATCTCTCCCGATGTGGTCCAGGGGAATTGGTGCAATCAGCTCGGCTCCCGGCTGTACCTGGAAGTGGACGAATCGGGGACGCTCAGGGGTCAGTACCGCAGCGGCACGGGACCACTCGCCGGCAACGCCTACCAGCTGCACGGTTCTTGTGACCCCCGGCCCACTGCCTTTCCTATGGCACTCGGCTTCGTGGTCGATTGGCGAGAAGTTCACGGCGCCACCGCCTGGGTCGGCCACTACTTTCCGGAAGAGGAAGTCATCCGCACGACCTGGGTCATGGCAACCGAGACTGATCCCCAGGACGACTGGAAGTCGACAGTCATCGGCCACGACGTGTTCCAAAGAGACCTAGCAACCGATTGATCACGGGAAGGAGCCCGTCATGAAGTGTCCCAACTGCTTGGCCGACGATCCGACGCCACCACCGTCGGACAATGGCACCACGACCTGCCCTAAGTGCGGTCACCGCTTCCCGGTCGACGAGGAACCGCTCGAGTGTGAGGCGGTGAGCCGGTCCTGAGCGGCAGTCCTCTGCCCGCCGGTCAGTCCTTGATCGGCGGTCCGGGTCGAGCGCCAGCGAGACCGGCGGTCGGCACCAGTCTCCGGGTCGAGCGCCAGCGAGACCGGCCGTCGGCACCAGTCGCCCACCGTCACTGCTCGGCGAGGCGGAACGCCAAGCAGGAGCCGGCGACGACTCGGCTCCCGATACCGCTTGGCCCAGCGATCAGTGCCAGTCGGTAGGGCGAAGGTCCCTCGACCTCGGGGCTGCTCCCCGCGCCGACATCCGGTTGAAGACCTCGATCACTCCCGGGACCTGACGAACCACCGCCGCCAGAACGCTGACATCACTCTCGCGGCGGACTGTACCGGTGAGGGTTACCACCCCGTCGCGGACGGAGAACTCGGCCGAGTGCTCGTCGGGGGCCCACAACGGATCGGCCAACAGCTGCTCGATCCGGTTCCGAATCTCGCTGTCGGGACGGTCGAAGAGCCGTAGAAGGTCATGCCTCGAGACCACACCTACCAATCGATCGTCGTCCACGACGGGCAGCGTACGGACGCCCATCCGCAACATGCGCCGGGTCACGATAGCAACCGGTTCGTCGGGTCGGCAGGCTATGAGGTCCGACGTCATGATCTCGCCCGCAGTCACGCCCTCGGCCCGCGCCGACCAATGATGGCGGTGCTCGTCCAAGGTCCCCTCGACGAGGTCGGCCAGATGGTGGCTTCGCACGGTCGGATACCCGGCGCGGCTGATCAGGTCGGACTCGCTGACAACACCTATCAGGATGTCGCCGACGTCGATGACCGGAACGCAACGAATGTCTCGCTCGAGCAGGAGGTGAGCAATGTCCTTGACTGTGGCGGCGGGTCCTACCGTGATGGGATCCCGGGTCATTACGTCTCGAACCAGGACCGGCAGGAAGGGGGCCGGCTGCACCGCAGGGCCAACCTCGACCACCGGGGATACACGCTTGTCTTCCATGGCCACCTCATCCTCCGTTCTTCACTCCTGCGCCAACTCGCAGGGTCTCCTTCAATATTTTCGAATTGTCCCTGCTTGCCGATAGAGCCAAACGGCCCCTCCCTCGGGACTTTCGGCCCTGTTGGCCACCGGCAACCTTCGGCAGCCTGACAGAAGCTCTTTTGTCAATGGAGGGAAATTATGGCTGTACGAGTTGGAGTCAACGGATTTGGGCGGATGGGTCGGGCTCTCCTGCGAGCATCGCTGACCCGGGAGCTGGGGATCGAGGTGGTCGCGGTCAACGACCTGATCCCCTCATCGACGATGGCCAATCTGCTGGCCCGGGATTCGGTCTACGGACGGCTGAACCGTGACCTAAAGGTGGCCGAGGACGGCTTCATCATCGAAGGCGGCTTCGTGCGTTGCTTCACCGAGAAGGACCCGGTGGCCCTGCCCTGGGCGGAGGCCGACGTGGAGGTCGTGGTGGAGGCGACCGGCCGGTTCCGGACCCGGGAAGCGGCTGCCGCTCACCTGGGTGGCGGGGTGCGGCGGGTCGTGGTATCGGCGCCGTGCAAGGGGGCGGACGCCACCATCGTGCTCGGTGTCAATACCGCCGACTTCGACCCGGCGCGGCACCAGGTGATTTCCAATGCCTCGTGCACCACTAACTGCCTGGCGCCGATGATCAAGGTGCTGGACGACCACTTCGGCGTGGAACAGGGATTCATATCCACCGTGCACGCCTACACCGGAGATCAAATGCTGGTGGACGGTCCACACAAGGATCTCCGCCGGGCTCGGGCTGCCGCCGTGAACATCGTGCCGACCTCCACCGGTGCGGCTCGAGCGGCCGGCCTCGTCATCGCCTCGATGCAGGGGCGCCTGGACGGCGCCGCGCTGCGTGTGCCTGTCCCTGACGGCTCGATTACCGATCTCGTGGCTCTGCTAAACCGGGAAGTGTCAGTCGAGGACGTTAACCAGGCGTTCGATGCCGCCGCGTCCGGTTCTCTGAACGGGATCATCGAATACAGCCACGATGAGCCGCTCGTCTCCTCGGACATCATCGGCACGAGTGCCTCATGCGTGTTCGACTCGGCCCTGACCATGGCGTCGGGCCGGTTGGTAAAGGTGTTCGGGTGGTACGACAACGAGTGGGGCTACGCCAACCGGCTGGGTGAACTGGCGGCTTTGGTCGGCGCCTCCTGATTCCCTGGCGCGAGCCAGGAAAATCCTTCCACGATAAAAGGTGGCTCCGCTGTAATAGCGGAGCCACCTTTCACATACAGGCTGCGACGGGCGCTCCCGTCACGCGGTGGTAACCGGAACCTTGGTCGCAGGGGACTTGGTGTCGGCCTCCTTCGGCAGAGGTACCCTGATCTCGAGTATCCCGTCCTTGTAGGTGGCCTTCACGTCGGCATCGGTGACACCATCCGGGAGAGGCAGATCCCGGCGGAAGGATCCGTACCGCAACTCACGGCGGTAGTAGTCCTTGCCGTCGACCTTCTCCTCCTGGCGGTGCTCGGCCGCGATGTGGAGAACACCATTGTCCGTGGTCACTTCGACATCGTGGTCAGGATCGATACCGGGAAGCTCGGCCTTGATCACACGCGTGCCGTCGTCCTCGTACTCGTCGACCCGGAGCATGTTGCCCCAGGGCGGCGGGGTGAAAACCATGAACGGCCTGTGGAGCAAGTCCGGCCAGTCCCCGAAGAAGCGGTCGAAGATGTCGACCGGTCCTTCGGCCCTTTTCACAAGTGCCATACCGGTCTCCTTTCTGTTGCCTATGTGACATCTCCATGATCTCCCCGGCGACTCCGGCCGCCTAGAGCCTAAGGTCCCCAACGTCGACCCGAATCGGGCGCTGCTGGTGCAGGTTCCACCGCGGGCTGGAAATGGGGCCGAAGGTCCCTGGTCCGACTGGCGCCGGGTGTGAGACGGTGGGACGAAGTCGCCTATGAGGGAGGCAGGAACGATGTCGGCTGAGCTGGTCCTGGCCGAGCAGGTGCAATCCTGGGTCGAGCGGGTGGCGCCCGGCGAACGCATGCTGGCTGAGGCCGCGGTCGCCAAGGCTCTGACCAGCTATGCCGCGGGCGCCTCGGTCAGCGAAGCCTGTCGGGAGGCCCGACGGTTGGTGGAATGCTGCCTGCGCCATCCCTCCTCGCCGCCTACCTCAGTCCAGAAGAGCTGGGCTGCCGCGCCCCAGATGGCCATTCTCCGGTCCTGAGGGCCCCTGTTCCAGCCGCGGCGGCCGGCAGATAGGGAGAACCCTCCGAGTCGAGACGCGTCCGGGCCCACCCTCCAGCCGGCCAGGCCCCCGTGACGTGACCGAGGAATTGTCCCAACACGGGACTTTCGGCCGTACCGCCCGGCGACCGAACCTGTGACCCTAGGAAGTGAAGGACAGTCGGGGAGGTGGAAGGTGCCTCAGGTCGATGAAAACACCATCGTGGTAGGGATAGATGGCTCGGAGTGCAGCCATCACGCCCTGACGTGGGCACTCGCGGAGGCGAAAAGGAGCAATCGTTGGCTGTTGCTGGTCAACGTCTGGCATTGGACCTCGGATGTCATCGGGAGCCCGATGTCTCTGGTCGGGGCGCCGGACAGCCGCAAGGCCGGACACCGCCTGCTGCACGCGGCGGCGGCTCGGGCCAAGACCCACGAGGTGACTGCGATCACCCGTTTGGTCGAAGGCTCTCGGGCCAGCGCTCTGGCTGAAGTCGCGGCGGGTGCGGCCATGCTGGTGGTGGGAGCCCACGGGCACCGGGGCGTGAGCCGGGCCCTGGTGGGGTCGGTCAGCCAGGGTTGCCTGCGCCACGCCCGCTGCCCGGTGGTCGTGGTAGGCACCGCGGTTCAGAGCTGGGAGGACGACAACCATCTCTCACAGGCGCCGGAATCCCCCGTCGGGGCTGGTGAGGGCAGGTAGGAAAAGGAAAGGAAAGGAGACATCCCATGCAGGCAAGCGTCGGAGATCGCATCATCATCCGAGGGCACCGGGTAGGAGAACCTGATCGCGATTGCGAGGTGCTGGAGGTTCGGGGCGCGGACGGGACGTCGCCGTACCTCGTCCGCTGGGCGGACACCGGCCATGAGGCGTTGCTCTATCCAGGGCCGGACGCCATGGTCCACCACTTCGAGCACGCCGCCCACTGATCAGCGCGGCGGCCCGCTCCTCGGAACGAAAGGAGAAGCACCATGCGTACCTATGAGAGGTTGAGGCGGTCCGCCGTCGGCATTTCACCCGATCGGACCATTCGGGAGGCGGCAGCGATCATGGACAGCGCCGGAGTCGGTGCCTTGGCGATCGTGGACGCTGACCAGCTGGTCGGAATCGTGACCGACCGCGACCTGGTGCGGAGAGGTATGGCCAAGGGCCTCGCGCCCGACGCCCGCGTGGACAGCGTCATGACCACCCCGGTTGTGACCATCGACGCCGAAGCCGATCTCCACTACGCCTTCTCGTTATTGAGCACGCACGGTATCCGGCGCCTGGCCGTGATCAGAGACGACAGGTTTGTCGGCATGATCACCGTCGACGATCTGCTCGTCGATCTGGCCAATGACCTGAACGAGCTGAGCCGGCCGGTCACGGCGGAGATGGTCTTAGGTCATCACGACAGCCCGACACCCGCCGTCCGGTAAGTCTGCGCGCCTACAACAGCGACCACAAGGAGAACCCGGTCATGCAGGCAGCAGTCGTCCGTCAATTCGGCAAGCCGCTACGGATCGAAGAGGTTCCAGTCCCCGAACCAGGTATCGGCGAAGTCGTCATCAAGGTAGAGACGAGTGGTCTGTGCCATACCGACATTCACGCCGCCTACGGCGACTGGCCGGTCAAGCCGACACCGCCGTTCATCCCCGGCCACGAAGGCGTCGGGATAGTCGAGCGGCTGGGCCCTGAGGTGCGAGGAGTGCGGGAAGGGGACTGCGTTGCCATCCCCTGGCTCGGCTACGCCTGCGGCGCCTGCGAGTACTGCGTGTCGGGACGCGAGACCCTCTGCCCCAACCAGCAGATGACGGGTTACACCGTCAACGGAAGCTGGGGTGAGTACGTCAAGGCTAATGCCGCATTCGTGGGTCATGTACCCGACGGCCTGGATCTTCTCGACGCCGCTCCGCTCACCTGCGCTGGAGTCACGACCTACAAGGCCGTGAAAGTCTCCGGTGCCGGTCCCTCCGATCTTGTCGCGGTTTACGGGATCGGCGGGCTTGGCCATCTCGCTCTCCAATATGCTCGCATCGCCGGCGCCTCAGTTGCCGCCGTCGATCTGATCGACAGCAAGCTGATGCTGGCCCGAAAGTTGGGCGCGGAGTACGCGTTCAATGCCAAGCAGGAAGACCCCGTCGATGCCATCCAGGCCCTGGGGGGTGCAGACGTGGCTATAGCCGTGGCCGTGTCACCGCTGGCCTTCGAGCAGGCCTTCAAGAGCCTCAAGCGGGGCGGCACACTCGTCTTCGTCGCCCTTCCAGCCAGCAACTACATGCAGCTCCCGATCTTCGAGACCGTCCTGCAGGGGATCACGGTCGTGGGGTCGATCGTCGGGACCCGGCTCGATCTGGCCGAGACCTTCCAGCTGCATGCCGAAGGGCGCACCCATGTGGTGCGCGAGGCCCGCAAGCTGGAGCAGGTGAACGAGTCCATCGAAGAGGTCGAAGATGGCATGGTGGACGCTCGGCTGGTCTTTGATCTTCGATAGGAGCTCATCATGTTCCAGGTTCGCATTCACGGTCGAGGCGGACAGGGAGTGGTGACCGCAGCCGAGATGCTGTCGGTTGCCGCCTTCCTGCACGGGCGCCACGCCCAGGCTTTTCCCAGTTTCGGGTCCGAACGAATGGGAGCGCCGGTGGTGGCCTACTGCCGAATAGACAGCGATCCGATCCGGACTCACGATCCGGTATCTGACGTCGACTGCCTCGTCATTCAGGATCCGACCTTGTTGCACGAGGTTGACCTCTTCTCGGGTCTGCACTCCGACAGCTATGTCCTCATCAACAGCGAGCGCACCTTCGGGGACCTAGGTGTCAAGGACATCGGCGAAGGAATGCGGCTGGACCGGCTGCTCACCGTTCCGGCCACCGAGCTGGCCCGACAGTGCATCGGCCGCCCGGTTCCCAACACCGCGCTTCTCGGGGGGCTGGTCGCAATGACGGACGTGGTTCCGCTGACCGCGTTGCTGGCTGCCATCCGCCGCCGCTTCATTGGTGAACTGGCTGATGCCAACGCCACCGCGGCCAGCAAGGCAGCCGCCTTTGTCCGCGCTGAACGAGAGGCGGCTTACCATGCTTGACCAGATCGAAGGCTCACAGGCGGTCGCTCACGCGGTGGCGCGCTTGCCGTCCTCAGGTTCTCGGCTCGGGCCAGCGGTACGGGATCACTTATGACTACCTGGTGGCCCCCGGGACGGGTTTAGGTGACGGCCTGCGTTCCAAGGCGCCCGTGGTGGGTCAACACCGGCCTAGGGACGGACGATGACGACGACAGGTGTCTCGCTGTGGGTGGCCACGTGCTGGCTGACGGAGCCGAGGAGGAGCCCGGTGAAGCCTCCGTGGCCACGCGACCCGACTACTAGCATTTGCGCATCGCCGGCGTTATCCAGGAGAACCTTGGCTGCGTGACCCGGCTCGGAGACCGTCTCGACGTTGACCCCGGAGTTTTCGCCCAGCACCTCGGCGACTCCCTCGTCGACCCGCTTCTTGGCGATGGCGACCTGCTCCTCCTCGGAGCCGAACTCGCCGGGCCTCCAGGCGTACACCGCCCGTACGCGTCCACCGTGGGCCCGGGCCTCGTCCGCGGCCCAGGTCAACGCCCGCTTGGCTCCCTCGGATTCGTCGAAGCCTACGACTATCCGATACTGATCTTGCGGCGTGTCTGACATCGCTGCACTCCTTGTTCGAATGAGTGTTGCCGTCAAGGTCCGACGAAATCCCAATCGGTTTGGCGGCACCCCCATGGTCGGCCTATTGCCATCAGTATGGTAGAGCCGGAATGCCCTGGCGACCCGTCGCCGGGTTCGACCGGGGTCGGGACCAATGGCCCTGGCGAACTGCCCCCTTTCAGGCGTCAAGGTAGGGGCATGAGACTGCCGACACTCGAGGACCTGCCCGATTCGGCGGGTCGACACGTTCTGGTTCGCTGCGACTTCAACGTCCCGCTTTCCGACGGCCGCATCGCGGACGACACGCGCATCCGGGCTGCCCTGCCCACGCTGCGGTGGCTAGCTGAGCGGGGTGCCGTGGTCACGGCGTGCTCCCACCTGGGCCGGCCCAAGGGCCGGCCGGACCCCGCCTTCGATCTGAGACCGGTCAAGCAGCGACTGCTCCAGCTGGAGCCTGCAGTGAGGCTGCTCGACAACCTTCGCTTCGATCCCGGCGAAGAGGGCAACGACCCCGCGTTCGTCGACCGGCTCGTCGCCGGTCAGGAGCTCTATGTCGACGATGCCTTCGCTTGTGCCCATCGAGCCCATGGTTCCATCGTCGGCCCACCCGCCCGTCTGCCTTCCGCGGCAGGCCGTCTCCTCGTGCACGAGGTCGAGATTCTCTCCGGTCTGCTGGACAGCCCCCGCCGTCCCTTCGTGGCCGTCCTCGGCGGCGCCAAGGTGTCGGACAAGCTCGGGGTGGTCGAGGCTCTGCTCCAGAAAGCGGACAAAGTACTCGTGGGCGGGGCGATGGCGTTCTCCTTTCTGGCCGCGGCCGGACACGCCACTGGCGACTCCCTGGTCGACCCGGCTCAAGTAGATCCCTGTCGGGCCCTCCTAACCGATCCTAGGCTCGTCCTTCCCGTCGATCTGGTGGTAGCCAGAACCGATGACCCAGAATCCGTGAAGGAGGTTGGGCAGTCGGTGCCGGACGGCTGGCGCGGGCTCGATATCGGTTCAGGGACCTCGAAGGCCTTTGCCGAGATCATCGCTAATGCCGGCACGATCCTTTGGAACGGCCCTCTAGGCCAGTTCGAAGACGACCGCTTTGCCTCCGGAACCAAGGCGGTGGCATCGGCCGTGGCGTCGTCGCCCGCCTTCACCGTGGTCGGTGGGGGCGACACCATCGCCGCCCTGGCCCAGCTCGGGCTGTCCGGGCGAATCGACCACATCTCGACGGGCGGCGGAGCGACGCTGGAGTTTGTCGAGTACGGCGACCTGCCCGGCCTTCAGGCGCTGCGGGAGTCGACAAAGCTCCTCACCCGGTGACCGGTCCGCGAGAGATGCAACGGCGAAGTAGGGACTTTGGACTCTGACGCCCTCCAGGTGAGATCCCTACCGTCGACGCAGGAAGACTTCGAAATTTGGAGGTAACCATCATGAAGGCGATCGTCTATCACGGTCCGGGAGCGAAGGCCTGGGAAGAGGTGCCGATGCCCGAGCTATACGCGGATACTGACGCGATCGTGCGCGTCGACGCCGTCACGATCTGTGGCACCGACCTTCACATTCTCAAGGGCGACGTACCCGCGGTAACGCCGGGCCGTATCCTCGGCCACGAAGCGGTGGGCACGGTCGAGTCGGTCGGTTCCGGCGTGCGGTCGGTAAAGCCCGGGGACCGGGTACTCGTGTCATGCATAACGTCGTGTGGAACCTGCCGTTACTGCCGCGAAGGACGGTACGGCCAGTGCCTCGGCGGCGGAGGATGGATCCTTGGGCACCTGATCGATGGCACCCAGGCCGAGTACCTGCGGGTGCCTTTTGCCGACACCTCGACCTATCCGGCTCCGACCGGCGTGAGCGACGAGGCTCTGCTGATGGTCGCTGACATACTCCCGACCGGATACGAGGTCGGTGTCCTCAACGGGAGTGTCCGGCCCGGTGACGTGGTTGCCGTGGTAGGAGCGGGGCCGATCGGGCTGTCCGCCATCATGGGCAGCCGCCTCTACAGCCCGTCCCACATCGTCGCCATCGACCTGGCCGATTCCCGCCTGGAGGCGGCCAAGCAGTTCGGCGCCGATGTGACGGTGAACAACGGGATCGAGGATCCGCTGGAGGCTATCCGGGCTCTGACCGGCGGACTGGGAGCGGATGTGACGATAGAGGCGGTCGGCGTTCCCGCCACCTTCGAGCTCGCCGCCGCCCTGGTCCGGCCGGGCGGCCACGTGGCCAACATCGGTGTGCACGGTCAGCCGGCGACTCTCCACCTGGAGGACCTGTGGATCAAGGACGTCACGATCACGACCGGCCTGGTAGACACCTACTCGACACCGACCTTCTTGCGGCTGCTGCAGGGCCATCAGCTGGACGCCGACCGCTTCGTGACCCACCGATTCAACCTGGACGATTTCGAGAAGGCCTATGACATGTTCGCCCATGCCGGCGACACGGGCGCACTCAAGGTCTTCGTATCGAGGCAGTGAGCACGATGCCCGGCGTCGGACCGGTGGGCTATGACGAAGGCCCGCTGCTGGCGGCGGGCGTAGCCCACCGGGTCCCTACCATCGGTCGAGACAGCACCTTGCGGCAATTGTCGGAGCAGCTGGCCAATGAGCCGTCGGGTGCCCTCCTCGTCGACGACCCCGGCGAACCCATCCAGGTCATCTCGCTCCGAGACGTCACCGCCGCCATCGCCGCGGGGGCCGATCCCGACCGGCTCACGGTAGGTCAAATCGACCTCATCGAGCGTCCGTACATACACGGCGCCGATGAGGTGGACGACGTCGCCGAGGCTATGGTGCGGCTGGGGGTGGACGAAGAAGCCCTGGTCCTCGATCAGGACGGTCTGGTTGGTGTGCTGTCCTTACGCGACCTCTGCCACGTGC
>CAWKOH010000009.1:0-374173 GCA_963851245.1 uncultured Acidimicrobiaceae bacterium
GTGCCAGAACTCGATCACCTCACGCGACCAGGTCGTATTCGTGGATAAGACCTCCGAGCACATCACGTCGGACTATCTGGTCGGGCGACGGTGGAACGCTCGCCGGGCGATCCGATCGTGGCAGTGGTGGGAGCAGGCTGAGCGCCCGGTGAGGCCGGTGGGTGCTGTAGTGCTCGATGTAGACGGCGAGCACGCGGGCCAGCTGCCGGGGACCGACGATCAAGAGGTGATCGAGGCATTCGCGACGGACGGTGCCGATCCAACGCTCGCAGTGAGCATTCGCGTTTGGCGCCCGAACCGGAGCGCGGATGACCTGGGCGCCGATGGAGCGCCACACCTCATCGAAGGACCGGGTGAACTTGGCGTCGCGGTCGCGGATCAAGTAGCCGACCACACGCCCGCCCTCCTCCAGCTTGGCGGCCAGGTTGCGGGCCTGCTGGGTGACCCAGGCCTCCGGTGGGGTTGGTGGTGATGCCACCGAGCTGGACCCGCCGGTACTCGATCTCGATCAGGACCAGGACGTAGTAGCGGGTCAGCCACAGGGTGTCCACCGTGAAGAAGTCCGTCGCCACGATGCCCGACGCTTGCTGTTGGAGGAAAGATCGCCAGGTGGTCGCCGTTCGGCGGCGCAGGGTCGAGGCCGTGGGTCCGAAGCACCCGTCGGATGGAGGAGGCCGACACCCTATAGCCCAACCCGGCCAGCTCGCCCTTGATCCGCTGGTAGCCCCAGCGCGGGTTCTCGACCGCTAGCCGCACGATCAAAGCCTGGACCTCGTCGGGCAGCGGTGGGCGTCCCGTCGCCTTCGAGGGGTAGGTCCAGTGACGACGGACCATACGGCGATGCCAGGCGAGAAACGTCTCGGGTCTCACCACGAACACCGACCACCGCTGGCGCGGCAGGCACCGGCTGAGCAACGACAACCACGCCCGATCCGTGGGCTCTAGTCAAGGACGCGGCTGCTGGCGGCGAAGAACGTCCAGTTCGTGGCGCAGCACCAGGATCTCAACCTCCTTGGCGTCGCCGGACCGAGAGCACAGCAGCACCAGCTCGATCATGCGCCGCCGCGCCAGGTACACGAAGGACCAGACCACAAACGTTCTCCCACAACCGCCGACGAGGACTGGGCACCGTAGCGCGGCAGGGCACGGCGAACTCCCTGGTCAACGGCCATGACCGACTTCTGCAACCCCACCGGCGAGCTCGAATTATCCGGCCACAGCTCGACTTGCCAGGAGCAGGTGGTGGGGGGGTAGATGTAGAGCCGGTAGTCCCCGGCCGGGTAGGGCGCGGTGCTGGGAGGGCCGTTTATGGGCAACTGGGCCGAGATCGGGACGCCGTTGTCGCCGAGGGGGATCGTACCGCCGCTGCCCGATAGGTAGTCCAGCTCGCCGCCGAAGAGGCACACACCCGTGCCGTCGGAGTCGTTGGCCGGGTCGTACGAGGCCTGTTGGTTGAGGCTGTAGGTGGCCGCCGGAATGCTGAACTCCGCCACCGCGCCCCCTTCGCCGTAGTAGGTGACGCCTCCGGGCTTGTAGGGAAAGGCGCTGTTCACCGGCGGCGTGGGGCTGCTGGAAGTCTCTGGCTTCGGGTCGGTGGTGGGGGCGGACGTGGTGCTGCTGGAGGGGTCCGACGAGGAGGTGGTTGGCGCAGCGGACGTGGGGCTGCTGGAGCGATCCGACTTAGGGCTCGTGATGGGGGCCGATGTGGGGCCGCTCGAAGGCTTCGCCGTGGCGGTGAACGTGGGCGTGGACGTGGACCCGCAGGCCGCGACCACCAGAGTTACGGCCATCGCCAAGGAGGCGGACGCCAGGCGCTGATACGCTGAGACTTTGCACTGTCTCCTCTCGTCTGTTGAAGAGAATGTGCCGAATCGGAAGGCTGCGGTCAGTCACCTGGATGACACACCGACAGTTATCTGGCTGACACACCGGCCCGGGTCCGGCCTTCTGCCACGGCGCGCGCCTCGCGGGCTACTCGCCGGGCTTCGGCTAACGGTGTGGGGTGTTCGCGCTCCTTTGCTCGCCGGCCTTTGACGTCCTGGAATCGGCGTTCCGCGACATGGTTGAGACGTGGGACGCTGGTGCGGAAGACTGGACAGAGTCCTGTGGGTGCCGAGAATGTCATCCGACGCCTCCGACCAGGACTTTCGCGGACGGTCATCGGTGGATGAGGATTGGTTGTGGCCTTGTCCTTTCTGTACGTGGCGTTCGTTCGCATGCTTGAGATGGTTCGGTTGAGGTGGGGGGACCGCGACCAGCTTGCTGTGGAGGTGGTGGTCTTGCGCCAACGAGGTTGCGGTGCTGGGCCGGTGGGTGACCCGACCGGCTTGCAGGCCGGCGGACCGGGCGATCCTGACCGCGTTCAGCCGCCTACTGCCGGCTCGGCGACTGTCGTCGCTCTTCGTACCGCCCGAGACGCTTCTGCGCTGGCGTCAAGACCTGGTCCGTCGACGCTGGACCTACCGCCACGGCCGTGCCGGCCGCCCACTGTGGCGGCCGGGACGGTGTCGCTGGTTTTACGCATGGCGGGGGAGAGTCCATCGTGGGGTATCGCCGTATCCACGGCGAGCTGTCGACGGTGGGGGTACGCTCCTCTCGGGGTCAACCAGCGGAACAGCGTGAGGCGCTGATCGTCGTGGTGTCACGCTTCGTTCCCACGACTATCGCCCCCTCCACCGGGGGCTCCTGCCTTCAACCATCGCCTCGCAGCCCTCTTTGAAGTCTTCGGACATGAGACAGCGGATTTGCTCGTCCACGGCCAAGCTGAGGCTCTCCCCGGGACTGTGGTACCAGGCAACATCGATCGCCCGCCTGGCCCCCCGCACCGCGATCGGTGGCTGGGCGGCCAGGCGGGCGGCCAATCCGGCTGCGGCCGCCTCGAGTTCACCGTCTGCGACCACCCGATTTGCCAGGCCGATCCGAAAGGCCTCGGCGGCGTCGATGACCTCGCCGAGCAGTATCAGCTCCCTGGCCCGGCTCTCACCGACGATTCGCGGCAGCCGGACGGTGGCGCCCATGTCGGGCATAATCCCGTACCGGGTCTCCAAGAGACCCACCTGTGTGTCTTCGGCGAAGATGCGGAAGTCGCAGGCTAGAGCCAACTGCAGGCCGGCGCCGTACGCGTGGCCGCGCACGGCTGCCACGCTGGCGCAGCCCAGTTCGGGAATCCAGCTGAACGTGTTTGCGGCGGCTCTGCCCTCAGCCACTGTCCGCTCGTCGTCCGGCCGCTCGGTCCAGCTGGCCACCATGCCAACCATGCCCTCGACCAGGTCGATGCCAGCCGAGAAGGTCGACCCCTCCCCGGTCACCACCAGGCATCGGAGGGTGTCGTCGGAGAGCAACTTGATGCCGAGCAGGGCCAGCTCCTTCCACATCAACGGGTTCTGTGCGTTGCGCTTGTTGGGACGGGCGAGGGTTAGGGTGCCGATGTCCCCATGGCGCTGGTAGCCAATGGTCTCGTAGTCACTCATGTGCCGGTGAATCGAACTTCGTAGTGCAACGTCTTGTACCGAGAGAGTTTGTGCAGGCCGGGGACCAGAAAGCGCTGGAATACCGGGTGTCTGTGTCCAATGGCGGCTCGGGCGTGGGCGTCCTCATCGCCGGCGAGCAGTCGGGCAGTTGCTTTGATCGACGGTCCGGTGGGCTTGCCGCGAAAGGTTGATGGAGCAATCTCCACGTCGGGGTTCTTGCGGATTCGCTTCGTCTTCCAAGCCTTGCTGTACGTGCGGAAGTAGCCGTGTTGATCCTCGATCGCCAGATTGACCGGGGTGGGGACAGGGGTTCCGTCTCGCTTGAAGGTGGTCAGGAGCACCGTCCATGAGCGGTCGAGCGATTCCAGGGTCGTTGCTGACGGGCGCACGGCAGATCTCCTCTCCGCGAGAGTGTTCACTCTCCTAGAGAGAGAGTAATCTCTCTCCATGACGGAAAGCAACCTCACCCCAGCCGCCGAGCGCATCCTCAGTGCGGCAATGCGGCTCTTCGCCGAGAAGGGCTACGAACGGACAGCGGTCGGAGAGATACAGGAGGCGGCGGGCCTGACCTTCGGTTCAGGTGCGCTCTACAAGCACTTCCCGACCAAGGAGGCCGTACTGGCGGCCGGTATCGAGCGCTTCGTCGAGGCTGCTCGGACCGAACGTCGAGTGCTGACTGCACTCGACGAGGAACCGTTGGTCGATGCCCTCAATGCTATCGGTCGGCTTGCGATGTCGGCATTTGATCGGGAAAAGGATGCCCTGCGCATTGCCTGGCGTGACCTTGAGAGCTTTCCTGACCTGCAGGAGAAGGTGCGTTCGGACCGGATCCGCGCCACGTTCGACGACTTTTCGTGGTGGCTTCGTCGTCAAGCTGACTTGGGACGAATGGTGCTCGACGACAGCCAAGCTGTCGCCGCTGTGGCGTTGAGCTCCCTGGCGTTCTTCCAACTCCTCAAACATCTGATGCATGACACCCCAGGAGGTGTATCCGAGGATCAATTTCGTAGACGCTTGGACAAGGATGATCACCAGGGCGACTACCTGATCACAGCCCACCGCGGACGTTCCTCAATCAGCCGGGCCACCGGGGGCCGGGCTGACCTGACCGGCCCCGCCCGACACGGAGAAGCGGCTAACAAAACTTCATGTCCTCCCATGTTCCAGGCGGTCGGCGACCACGGCGGACGGCCTACGCCATGATCGGCACTTATCGGACGGGTCCGAGCCCAACTTCGCCCGGGATATTGAGCGACACAGTCGATTGCCGGAGCGAATGTCAACGAAATTCGCAGTCCCTCCTCACTGCGACGAAAACCTCACGTACGTTGGCTTAGACGACGTGCGCCTTTTTGCCTACTCCCCTACCAACACCTCGGGATTGGTGTCGGTGCCTGTCTCCATGGGAAATCGGGGCGAGTCGCCGGACAGCCCACCACCGGTCGAGAGTATCGGTCGAGTCGTCGCTGACGCCAGCCTCGCTTGGGGTCGCAGCCGCTCGCAACGGATGTGGAGCACTTTGTGGAGATTCGTCCGGCCACAATGTACGTGTGATGGATGTGTCGCCGATGCTGGTCGGGCGAGGAGGTGAGGAGCGCGAGATCGAGGCGCGGTTGTCGTTGGCGCAGCGTGGCGTCGGGGGACTCGTCGTTTTGGTTGGTGAGCCTGGCCTCGGCAAGACTGCTTTGGCTGAACACGCCAGCGTGGCGGCCCGGCAACGCGGGTTCTCGGTTGGTTGGGCAGCGTGTTGGCAGACGGCGGCGGTGCCGCCGCTGCAGCCGTGGACAGAGCTGGTCGGCCAGCTGGCGCGG
The DNA here is from genome assembly GCA_963851245.1 of uncultured Acidimicrobiaceae bacterium. Lineage (GTDB taxonomy): Bacteria > Actinomycetota > Acidimicrobiia > Acidimicrobiales > Palsa-688 > CAWKOH01. The sequence continues at coordinate 5,282 of CAWKOH010000009.1, forward strand.
CCCGGTGTCACCTGGCCGGACCTAGCGATCCGAGGCGGCGATCGCGACAGTGGACGGGTCGAGCAGGCCGCCCGGGTGGTGCAGTGGCTGCGGGAGCGTGCCGACGCCCCGCTGCTGCTAGTGGTCGATGACCTGCACTGGGCCGACGCGGCGACGCTGTCGGTGCTGACCCAGGTGGCCTCGGTGTTGGCGAGCATGCCGATCGTCGTGGTCGCAGCCCATCGTCCCGTTGACGCGGCCGGTGCCCTCCCTCGGTCGGAGTTGATCGCCGAGCTGCAGCACCACGGTTTGGTGCTCGAGCTGCGTGGTCTCGATGTCGATGGTACGGCCGCGCTGGTCGCGGCCGTGCGGGGGCAGCCCGTGCCCGGCGCGGCGGCACACTCGGTGTGGGAGATCACCGGCGGTAATCCGCTGTTCACCAGGGAGCTGGCTCGGGCGCTACCCGCGTCTGCTTTGGACCGGGCCATCGATGTCAGCGAGCTTGCGATCCCCGCGACCTTGCGCGCTCTGGTCGCCGACCGCCGTTCCTGTCTCGGCGAGGGGTGTCAGGCCGTCTTGGATGTGCTTAGCGTCGTCGGCGATCAGGCGGAGCTCGGGTTTCTGGCCGCGGTCTGCGATCGTCCGACCGAAGGGGTGCTCGACCTGGTCGACGAGGCGGGCACAGCCGGGCTCACGGAACTGAAAATGAACGCTGCGTCGTATCGCCATGCGTTGTTTCGGGCTGCGGTGTACGAGTCGCTATCGTCGGCGACCCGAGCTCGACTCCACGACCGGGTGGGACACGAGCTGGAGGCTCGGCGGCAGCGGGGCATGCCAGTCGATGCGGCTGCGCTCGCCCATCACTTCGGGCGTGCGGCGCCGCTGGGCAATGCCGCGCCGGCGTTCAGCTACGCGTTGGAGGCGGCCGCCGAGGCCAAGTCGCTGCTGTCGTTCGACGTGGCCGCCCGACGCTTCGAGCAGGCGCTCGCCATGCTCGCCATCGATCCGGGGCTGGGCGACCGCCTTGACGTGAAGCTCGCGCTGGGCGATGCCCTGGTGGCGGCGGGTGACAGCACCAGAGCGCGGCAGACGTTCCGCGAGGTGGCGGAGGAAGCGGCACGGGTCGGCGACCGGCGGGCGCTGGGCCGGGCGGCGCTCGGCTTCAGCGGCGGCACGACCGCCATAGAGGTGGTGATCAGCGACGCCGAGGTGTGCCAGCTCCTCGACCGTGCGGTCGAAGCGTTACAGGACGACGACGTGCTGGGCGCCCGCCTCGCGGCCCGTCTTTCGGTCGCGCTATCGCATAGCGCCACGCTCGCGCAGCGGACCGAGCTGGCATCGCGGGCACGCGCCCGCGCCGTGGCGGGGGGTGACCCGTCGGTCATCGCCGAGACCCTGGCGGCGTGGTGCGACGTCGTGGCCGGCCCCGACCACCTAGCCGAGCGTCGTGAGGCGGCAGGCGAGATCATCGAGCGTGCCGTGGACATCGGCGACGTCGGCGTCGAGGCCCTCGGACGTCGGCTACTAGTCCAGGCCCTATTCGAGGCAGGTGACCTGCGGCACGCGGAGGTCGAGGTGTCTCGCTTCGAGCGTGCCTCTGCCCGTCTCGGTCGCTCCGAGTACCGGTGGTATCCGCCGCTGTGGCGCGCTTCGTTGGCGCTCGCCCGAGGCCAGATGCAGGCGCGGGCACGCGCTCGCGCTCAGCTCGAGTCAATGGTCGGTGAGGTTCGCGGCACGAACGCCGTCTTGCTCGCTGGATTGCAGCAGGGCATGATGGCCCTGGAGCTGGCCGACCCGAACTTGGCAGGCGAGAGCCTGCGCGAGGTCAGGGTCATGGAGGCAGTTCAAGACGTACAGGTCGAGGTGATCGCCACCCTGGTGCGCGCCTTCACCGGTGACCTCGACGAGGCCCGTGGGTCTCTAGACCGATGCGCCGACGCCGCACTGGCGGCCGAACTCGACTCGGCGTGGCCGTCCTTGATGATGAACCTGGCCGAGCTGATCGTTGCCGTTGGCGGGCACCCCGCGGCTTACGCCGTGAGCCGCGCCATCGAGCCGTACGGCGCGGTATGGGTGGTGACAGGAATCGGCGCGGCCATCCGCGGACCGCTCGATCGCTCGCTGGGCCAGCTCGCCGCCCTCGACGGCGATCTGGACGCCGCCAACTCCCACTTCGCCGTCGCCCACGACGCAGCGTTACGGGCGGGTGCCGTCCTGGTGGCTGCCGTCGTCGACCACCAGGCCGGACGGGCGCTCGGCGACCGCACCCGCCTCAACCGGGCCGCGGAAGTGTGGCGTCGGGTGGGTGCGACCGGTCGGCTGGCGCAGATCGAGGCGCTGACCAGGTCGCCGACACCACGGTGGGTGGCGCCGGCCGATCCCGGCAACCGGTTCGTCCGGGACGGCGACGTGTGGTCGATCACCTTCAATGGAGACACGTGTGCGGTCACCGACCGCAAGGGCCTGCGTGACCTCGCTCGCCTCCTCGCGGAGCCGGGACGCGAGATCGGCGCCCAAGACCTGATGGCCACCGGGGGCACGGTCATCGATGCCGGTGGCGGCCCGGTGATCGACGACGAGGCCCGAGCCGCGTACCGAGCGCGGCTGCTCGAGATCGCCGCCGAGCTCGACAAGGCCGACGCTGCGGGAGACCGCGAGCGGTCAGCCGGCTTAGCGGCCGAGCAGGAGGCGCTGATCGCCGAGCTGCGCGGCGCCTACGGGCTCGGGGGTCGCCCTCGCCGAGCTGGCGCGTCGGCGGAGCGCGCCCGCACCGCGGTCCGCAGCCGCATCCATGACGCCGTGCAGCGCATCGAGGTCGCTCACCCCGTGCTCGGTCGCCACCTCGCGCATTCCGTCCGGACTGGCAGCTACTGCGTATACCAGCCCGAGCCGCCTGTCGACTGGACCGCCGGGGAGGCGCCGCACGCTGTGTGACGCGATCTCACGCCTACTGGGTGAACCGACTGCCAAGGAGAACCCGATGGGCAAGATCAGCTCGCAGACGAGCAGCAAGCACCTCGACCTCGACGGCATCGAAGCCCACTACGGCACCCTCGACGCCTATACCGTCGGCTTCGAGTTTTCCGCCCACGACGAAGACCCGGCGCCCCTGTTCACCGGGCTGTCCGACAACGCCTGCCAGGCTCGCCACTGGGGCGTCGTGCTCGAAGGCACTCTGGTGATCCGCTACACCGACAACAGCGAAGACGTCATCGAGGCCGGCGAGGCCTACTACGCGCCCCCCGGCCATCTGCCGCTGTTCAAGGCCGGCACCCGGCTGATCGAGTTCAGCCCCACCCATGAACTCGACAAGACGATGGCGAAGGTCATGGTCAACGTCGACGCCATACAGGCCGGCTGAACGATGACAACATCATGTCCCATCTGGCCGCGGTGGGTCGCGGCCGCCGGCCACCGCCGACCGGAGGGTCAAGCGCCCTCTACATCGATCCTCGGTGGTCCACATCCGTTTGGACCCGTGCACATACTCGGCCCCCACGGACCCACCCCACAGACCCACCCGACGGGCCGTCAGTGATGGGACGTTCGGATCCGATTCCCTCGACGTCGATCCTCGGGCCTGGCGATCCGCCCGGGAACGATCCCCTGCTCGGCCCCCCAGACCCGCCCGATGGTCCGTCGGTGATGGAGGCCGGCGGATGGCATCAGCAAATGACGAACTCCGCGCGCCCGAAACCCTGACGAAGCCCTCGAGCTGCAGCACATCTCACCCGCCGACAGAGCTCGGCCGCCATAAACCGCCGCTACCACGAACCCAGGAGACCATCGCATGAAATCCACGAAGAACCTGCCCTACGCCACGGGCCTCACTCTCTCCAACCTCGACAAAGCCCTTGCCAAGGCCGGTAAGCAGACCGATGGGCTCGCCATACAGTCGATCCTGCCGCAGTTGTTCGGCGACGCCGACCAGCCTCATGCCATCGCAGCCATCCGCGCCTGGACCGCCGGCCTGTTCGACTCATTGGACGAACAGGACCCCCTCATCGACAGTGGAGCGCTCGGACACCTCGAGGTCCCGGTCTCGGTCATCTTTGGCGAAGCGGATCGCCATCTGAACCCCTCCTTTGAGGCCGAGATGGCCGGACTGTTCAAGGACCGGTCGATTCATCTGGTGCAAGACGCCTCGCACTGGCCGCAATATGACCGGCCCGAGGTGGTCGCCGATCTTCTGAAGGTTGCGAGGACGACGAGATGACCGCGGACGCGGGCGTTTTCCACAGTCGACCGCCATTGGGCGTCGCCACCAGTTTCCCCTGTTTCTCGCCCACTTTGCGCAAGAACGGTCCACTGACGAACAGACGCCGTGGGCTCTCCTCGATTATTCGCACGCGTCCACCTGTCGCCGCTGAATTGAACCGAAGGAGTCCTGATGCTGAATAGACTGGGTGTCTTTGCAGCTCGATATCACCGGGCAGTTCTGATTGCGTCGGCTTTGTTGTTCGTGGTCGTGACCATTCTTGGGATGGGGGCATTCAAGCGGCTGCAGTCGGGCGGACAGGTCAGTGCTTCTGCCTCCTCCTCTCAGGCCGAGGCGCTTGTCGCTTCGCATTTCGGTGGTGAACAGGGCTTGGTCATCGTGATATCGGCGCGCGACGGATCTGTGTCGTCACCGGCAGTCGTCGCGGTGGGTAAAAAGGTCACGGCGACCCTCGAGTCGAACTCGGACATCTCGAATGTGACCTCGTATTGGACAACTCCGGCAGCATCGTTGCGAAGTGGCAACGGGAAGGCGGCATTGATCCTGGCGCATGTGAAAGGAAGTGACGACCAGGTCGACAGCCGCACCAAGGCGTTGTTGCCGAAACTCACGGCCTACGGTGGAGCTGCTGCGACTGTCCAAGGTGGCGGGTCGTCGGCAACCGGTTCGGAGATCACAACACAGGTCAAGAAGGACCTTCTGCTGGTATCGGTGGTGGCTGTCCCTATCACCACACTGCTGCTCTACTTCGCCTTTGCCAGCCTGCTCGCGGCACTACTTCCTCTTGTCGTCGCCATGTTGGCGATCATGGGCACGTTCGCCGAACTCCGCGTCTTGGCCGCGTTCACCTCGGTTAGTACCTACGCCGTCGACCTCACCATTGCCCTCAGTCTCGGGCTTGCCATGGACTACTCGCTCTTGCTCATCAATCGTTACCGCGAAGAGGTGGGGCGCGGTAGGGGCTCCCGAGCGGCGATCGCCCGGGCTGTGGAGACCGCCGGCCGGACAATCGTGTTCTCGGGTCTCACCGTCGCACTAGCCCTCACCGCTCTGCTTGTCTTTCCTCTCTACTTCCTGCGGTCATTCGCATACGCTGGAATAGCTGTCGTGGCTTTCGCGGTGCTCGGCGCCCTCTTCGTCATGCCGGCGCTGCTCGACGTCTTTTCGAACCGTCTTGCCCGCAAAGCCAAGAAGACTGCCAAATCGACGACCAACAAGGGAGAGAGCCGATTCTGGAGACGTCTAGCCTCGGCGGTCACCAGCCGGCCCGTGCTCAGCGCCTTTCCCGTGATGGCCGTATTGCTCATCATCGGCTCACCGTTTCTGCACGTTCATTTCTCGACCCCTGATGACCGTGTGCTTCCGACAAGTGCCTCCGCGCGGCAGGTCGGCAACGAGCTGCGTACCGGCTTCTCCACCGATGCGTCGTCGACCCTTATCGCGGTCGGCACCGGACACGCGTCAAGAGGCGCTGACGCCGCCTATGCCACGCGGTTGTCGATGCAGGGTGGCGTGACTTCGGTAGAGGGACCGACTGGTACCTACGTGGCTGGTCTTCCCGTCTCCGATGCCGGGGGGCAGCTCCATCAAACCGGAGATGTGAGCTACTGGCAGATACAGAACCACCTCGTCTCGTCGAGTGGGCCAGCCCAGGACCTCGTCCGCCACGTCAGAGCGCTTGCAGCCCCGGCGGGCCAGACGATCGACGTAGGAGGCACAGCGGCCGACATCGTCGATCAAAAGCACTCGATTGGTTCCAGTCTGCCGATTGCCATCGCCATCATGGTGTTAGCGACGTTCTTGATGTTGTTCCTCTTCACGGGCAGCGTCCTTATCCCGCTCAAGGCGATCATCCTGAACGCTTTGACCCTGTTCGCTGTCCTCGGGCTGATGGTGTGGATCTTCCAGGAAGGGCACCTGTCGGGGTTCCTCGGTTTCACCCCGACCCCGACCTCGACAACGATGCCCCCCCTTCTCTTCGTGATCGCCTTCGCCATGTCCATGGACTACGAGGTGTTCCTAATGAGCCGCATCAAGGAGCTCCACGACCAAGGCGCAACGAACACCGAGGCAGTAACGGGTGGTCTAGCTCGGTCCGGCCGCATCGTAAGCACGGCAGCAGCGCTACTCTCGGTTACGTTCTTCGCGTTCGGTCTGTCGAAGATCAGCTTCATCCAGTTCTTCGGGATCGGCACCGGGGTCGCCATCCTCGTAGACGCCACCATCGTTCGCGGTGTACTCGTTCCTGCGGTGATGCGGCTGGTCGGAGAACGCATCTGGTGGGCCCCGCGCCCCCTGCGACGCTTCCACCATCGGTTCGGCATGCAAGAGACACCAGAGGTCGCCCTCGTCGAAGAAAGAGAATCCGAGCTTGTCGCTTCCTCATAGAGGACGATCAAGACAGCCATCCCCTCGCCGCAGCCGTTCGGAAGAACTTCGAACTGCGAGAGCCAAGTCCCAGACCAGTTCCTTGACTGGGGCCGGACCCAGCTAGACCCACTATCGAAAGGATCGGAGATGAAGACTCTTCGGATCGACCGCCAGTACTCGACCGGCCTGTCCCGACACAACATCGAACAGGCCTTGACCGCCACCGGCAAGGACCTCAAGCACCTACGGCCCGCTGACCTCGGCGTACTCGAGGACTTCCACACGTTGGGTCGAAGCGCCACCCGCCAGCTGGCCGAGCTGGCCGAAATCAACAGCTGCGACGAGGTACTTGACGCCGGTAGCGGGATCGGCGGAACCGCCCGCTTCCTGGCCAACCGGTACCGTTGCAGCGTCACCGCCATCGACCTCACCGAGGAGTACTGCGAAACAGCCCGTTGGCTCAATCAACTCGTCGGCTTGGACGACCGGATCTCCGTAGGCCAAGGAGACGTCACGGATCTGCCCTTCGCCCAGGCCAGCTTCACCGTGGTCCTGAGCCAGCACGTCCAGATGAACGTGGTGGACAAGACACGCCTCTACCAACAAACACGCCGGGTGCTCGTCACCGGGGGACGCCTCGCGGTCTGGGACATCACGGTCGGCACGACAGGCGAGCTCGACTACCCGCTCCCATGGGCCGACCAGCCCGAACTGAGCCACCTAGCCTCGGCAGACGACTTGCGCTCCGTCATCGAGACGGCCGGCTTCAGGCTGGTCCATTGGAACGATCTCACCGAGCAGGCAGCAACACTTATGGACTCTTTTTTGTCTGCTCCCCGCGCCCCGCTCGGACTACACACGTTCATCGACAACTTCGCCGACAAAGCCAACAACCTCACCCGAGGTCTCTCGAGCGGGCGGCTCCGAGCCATCCAAGGCGTCGCTCAGGTCACCGCCTGAGAAGAGGTCCCACTGCTGTCGCGCTCGGGCGCTCGGAGGAATGACAGCCGGGACTGCCGTCTTGTCGAGTAGCACGCAGGAAATTCTCGACGAAAGGAAATGAAGATGAGAGTGTTCATCGCTGGAGCAACGGGAGCGATCGGTAAGCAGTTGGTGCCGCGGCTGGTCGCCGCGGGTCATGAGGTTCACGGCATGACGCGTCGCGAGTCAAAGAAGGTGATGCTCGATGAGCTGGGTGCTGTGCCCGTGGTCGCGGACGGGCTTGATCGCAATCAGGTCGTGGAGGCCGTGGGCAGGGCGAGGCCGGACGTGATCGTCCATCAGCTGACCGCGATTCCGGCGAAGTTGGACCTGCGCCACTTCGATCGGGACTTCGCGCTCGACCAGCCGACTGCGGACAGCGGGGACGGACTACCTGCTTTGTGCTGGGCAGGCGGTGGGGGTGCGGCGGTTCGTGGCGCAGAGCAATGGTGCGCTCCCGTACGCACGTACCGGTGGGCCCGTGAAGAGCGAGGAGGATCCACTCGACCTCGCGCCCGCACGCCAGATGCGAGAGTCGTTTGCGGCCATCCGTCACCTCGAGGAGGCGGTCCTCGGTGCGCGCTGGACCGAGGGAATCGTGCTGCGCTACGGCGGTTTCTACGGGCCGGGTACATCGATGGCGCCCGGCGCGGAGCAGGTCGAGCTGGTCCGCAAGCACAAGTTCCCGCTGGTCGGCGGCGGCGGCGGCGTGTGGTCGTTCATCCACATCGCCGACGCAGCGGAAGCGACGGTGGCAGCGGTCGAGCACGGCAGTCGCGGGATCTACAACGTTGTCGACGATGACCCAGCCAGGGTCGCCGAGTGGTTACCGGCGCTAGCTCAGACGCTGGGCGCCAAGAAGCCCGTGCGTGTGCCGCGGTTCATCGGGCGGCTGTTCGCAAGGGAGGCCGGTGTGGTGATGATGACCGAGCTCCGGGGCGCCTCCAACGCCAAAGCCAAACGCGAACTCAGGTGGCACCCGGCGCACCCGAGCTGGCGGCCGGGGTTCGGAGTGGCATGACCGATCGCGAGCGACTGCTTGACGAGCTGCGGCCGGTCACGCGATCGCCTGCCGGATGGTGGCGAGCCTCTCCGAGGGCAAGAACGTGGTGCATCAAGCGCTGCTCCGGATGCATCAGGCGCTTGATGCCCGGGGAGAAGATCGCAGCACCGCGCCCTAGTCGCCAGCTGACAACCCGGCTGGCGATCAACGAGCCGCGTTCCGCACGTCGCCCGCCGCGAACGCTACGTCGGCGAGTGGCCGCCAGAGCCGATCATCACCGACCTGGTTCTCATGGACCGAAGTACTTCAGACCTGGCGGAGATCAAAGCGAGGGCTTGACCAAGTCCTACGGTTGTCGGCGGCACCGCCCTGTAGCGAGATCGCTGACAACGCGACCGTGACGTGTTTCATTTTCGGAACATCAACCGATGCGTGGCAGTGGCGATCACGAGCGGAAATGGATCTAGTGCCCGGGTTGCACCGTTACTGCGTTGTTCCCAGCCCAACGACGCAGGTACGAGAGCGTCATCAGCTTGAGCGAAATGGGCGGCATGGTTGCTGCGAGTGGTTCAACGGAGCCATCCAGCTGCCCGGGTGAGCGCCGTGTCGACTCCGCGGGCCAGGGCTAGCGACATCCATCGTGACGCGAGGCGAAGCGCGCCTCACAGATTCAATATTTCCCTGCCGAACCTCGTGATCGGTGTGACGTCCATGGGAGCGTTGGCCGCTCTGGTCGTCGCTCACCACCACCAGATCGCACGGTCGTTATCGGAGGTCTCACGCGCCAAACCGAAGGCGATACTGGGGGCCGTCGGGCTGGAGTGGATGTCGATGCTCGCCTTCGTCCGGGTGCAACGGCGGCTGCTTCGCGCAGGGAACCTGCGCCTGACTATCAAGTCGATCATCGCAATCACCTTCGCTGGGAACGCCCTCTCGGTCTCGGTGCCGATCGCCGGTCCCGGACTTGGTGCCGCCTTCACTTACCGCGAGTTCGTGCGGCGCGACGTGAGCCGAGCGGCGGCGACCTTCGTCCCGATGGTCTCGGGGATCCTCTCGACAGTCTCCTTCACGGTCATCGTCGCCGTCGGAGCCCTGGTCTCAGGTGAGACGGTTGCGGGCGCCTTGGGACTTCTCGGGGCGGCCGCGATCGCAGTGGGCATCACCGCAGTCCTCCTCGCCCCACGGATACCCGCGTTTCGCCGCCTGATCCACCGAGCCGCGGTCTGGACCTTACGACTCGTTCAGAGCGCCAGGCGTAAGCCTGGTCAGTCACCCGAGGTGGTGGTAGCGAGCGCCCGACGACAACACTTGAGCCTGCATCTGCGCCGGCGCGACTGGGTCATCGCCGCCTCGCTGGCCTTCGTGAACTGGCTCGCTGACGCCGCGTGCCTGTTGCTGTCCATCAAGGCAACCAGAGTGCACCTACCGATACGCGATTTGCTTCTCGTCTGGTCGGCAGGTTCGGCGGCGGGAAGCTTTGGGCTCACCCCTGGGGGGCTAGGAGTAGTCGAGGTGACCCTCGTAAGTGCTCTCGTCGGGTTCAAGGTACCGGCAGCCGGCGCTGCCGTCGCTGTGCTCATCTATCGGTTGATCAGTCTGTGGCTCGTGCTTCTGGTGGGCTGGGTCACGTTCATTCTGCTCAGGGCCCGTAAACCGCGCCTATCAGCCCCGAGTACACAACCCCGGCCAGCTGATCAAGAGATCGTCGTCTAGGTTTGGGCGTCGGCCGTCTTGGCGCGCTCAAGACGCCGGGCACTGCGGGATAGGCGGAAACGCGTGGGTTCTCCCACGGTGCCGATGTCTTGGGATGCTCCAAGGGGCGCTGTTGCGTTGGGGGATTGGGGGCGGCTTGAAGCGTCCGGTAGCGCCAGGTGATCAGATCGCTCGGTTGATTTCGTCGAAGGCTCCGGCGACGCGAAGCTGGTGACGTTGGGCTTCGACGCCTAGTTCGTAGTGGCCGCGCCGTACGTTCTGAATGAAGGCATGACCGGCCACGATGGTCCGGGCCGAGCGCAGCGTCTTCAAGCCGCGCATCGGCCGAAGCCGGGCCTTGAGCCTGCCATGGTCAGCCTCGACCCGGTTGTTCGCATACCGCTCAGTCTCGTGAACTGCGGCTGGCAGCAGCTCGGCGATGGCCGCCGCTAAAGCCGGGGCCCGGTCGGTCGTGACCTCCTCGGGCTCTTCATGGAACGCCAACATCGTGGTGAAGAACCTCCGTGCTGCTGCGACGTCGCGGCGTGCAGAGACGAGGACGTCGATCACCTGGCCGTGATCGTCGACGGCCCGGTATACGTAGCGCCAGATGGCGGCGACTTTCACGTAGGTCTCGTCGACGAACCAGCGGTTGCCGGGGGCGTGGCGGCACGGGCTGGCTGTTCAACTGCCAGATGGGTGAAGTGCTGTACCCACCGATACAGCGTGACGTGATCCACCACGACGCCACGCTCGGCCAGGAGCTCCTCGAGATCCCGGTAAGACAGGCCGAAGCGCAGATACCAGCGGACCGCCAACAAGATCACCTCGGGAGGGAACCGATACCCAGCGAAAGCCGGCCTTCCGGGCTCGACAGGGAGGCGGTGGCCACGGAGTCTCATCCCACCAGCCTCACGCCAGCCAGCCCGGTCGGCCAATGCAACAGGGCCGCTCGGCGACCACCACAGGCTGGTCATTTTGTGGCCAGTGTGAGGCGTCTTGCACCAGGTGAAGCGACGCATCCTGGAACATTGCGGCTATCTCGGCGGCAAGGGACGGGTTCAGATAACGATCCGATTCGCCAAAGATGATCGAGACCGGGACCTCGAGGTGTCGGAGTACTCCACCGTCGATGAGGGCGTCCTGTTGGTCTAAAGCGTCGAAGAGACCCGCGGTCCAAGCGCGGATGGCTGTGAGGGCATCAGGCTGGTCGGCGTCGCCGAAGAACTGCGGCAGGATCGACTGTATGGCGATACCGTCGGGATCAAGGGCGTCCAACCCCCATTGGTCAGCGGTGTGCTGCAACAGCCAGAGACGCTGGCCGTCGTCGTTGACCATGGCATCGGCGAGCGGGGTGAATGCCGGATCGGCGAGCAGCCGGATCATCTCGGGAAGCTTCAACGAAGACTGGTGTCCGAAGACGGTGTTGAGCAGAACCAAATGGGCCACCCGTTGGGGTGGGCGACCGCGAACGCAACGGCATCGGGCCCGGACGCGTCGTGACCGACAACCACGGCGCGGGTGATGCCGAGTTCGTCGAGCACGGCCGCCAGTTGGGACCCATGTTCCTCAGGAGAGAATCCGGCGGCGTCCGAGCGATCGGACCGACCGTATCGGAGGAAGTCGAAGGCGACGGCTCGCCTCGGTGACAGTTGCGGCGAGAGTTTGTCGTAGATCCGGTGATCGTCGGGAAAACCGTGCATCAGCACGATGGGCGGTTCCTGTCCGGGGTAATCGACGACGTGCAAGGTGCCGTCGGGATGGTTGACTGAACGCTGGGTTCCGGCCCGGTCGGGCTCTGAGGTGGTCATTGGATTGTTCCTCTCAGCTCAAGTGGCTGTTAGTTAGTGGTTCGTGGATTGCGATGTCGGTGAGACCTGCGAGGGTGGCAACTTCGACCGTCGCAGAGGGGTAACTGCCGGCTAGGGATGGCGCTCTGGCGGGCACTGTCGTGGAATCGACGTCGGTCGCCTGCACCTGCTCGGACTGGTCGGTCGGGCGAGGGACGTGTTCGGTGATAACGCCGCCGGGACGCTGTACCACTCGAAGCGGCCAGCTCGCCGTTGGTGGTTTCGGCGGTGGCGGTGTATCGGATCCGCTCCCCGATGGCCGGTTTGAAGAACTCGGCGAAGCCGGTCAGGGGGCTGTGGGTGACAGGTCGGCGGCGGGGGTTTCGGTAGCGGTCAGGTCGATGACGGGCAGGTCCGTTTGGTGCCGGGGTAGCCAGTTCAGCCAGGCGGGCAGGTACCAGCTGCGGCGGTCGAGGAGGCTGAGCGCAGAGGGCAGGATGACGATGCGGACGAGGGTGGCGTCGAGCAGCAGGGCCACGGCGACGCCGAAGCCCATCTGTTGGAACATGACCAGCTGTCCTCGGGCGAAGCCGCTGAACACGACGATGATGATCAGGGCGGCGCCGGTGATGATCCGGGCGGTGGCGGCCACGCCGCCGGCGACGGCTTCGCGGGTGGAGCCGGTCTGGTCGTAGCGTTCCTTGATGCGGCTCATCAGAAAGACCTGGTAGTCCATGGACAGGGCGAACAGGACCGAGAACAGGAACAGCGGGACCCAGGCGTCGATGGCGGTGACTTTCTCGAACCCGAAGAAACTGGCGCCGACTCCGTGGATGAACACCAGGGTGAGCAGCCCGTAGGCGGCCCCGACGGAAAGAAGGTTCAACACGATGGACAGCGCGGCGATGACGAGCGACCGGAAGGCCAGCAGGAGCAGTAAGAAGCTGAGGCCGAGCACGAAGATCAGCACGTAGGGGGTGGGGGTGGTGACGGCGTGGAAGTAGTCGGCGGTCTCGGCGGTCTTGCCCCCGACGTAGACCTTGGCGCCCGAGCTGGCGAAGGCGGCCGGGATCAGCTGTTGGCGCAGGTCGGTGACCGCGTTGACGTCGCTTCGCGACACCGCGTCACCCCGGATGGGGACGGTGAGGGCCACGGTGGTGCCGTGGGGGGCGGTTTGTATCTGTCCGGGCCCGAAGGGGGCGTCGCCGGCCAGGACGGCTTGGAGCTTGGACATGTCGGCGCGGGCGGTGGTGCCGCCGCCGACGGCCACGATTTCCACCGGGTAGGGGTCCTGGTTGGGGAAGTTGGCGGCGACGGCCACGTAGCCCTGTTTGGAGGGGAGGTTGTCGGGCAGGGTGGCCACGCCGCTTTGGCCGACGTGCAGGCCGAGCACGGGTATGGCCAAAAGGATCATGAAACCGCCGGCGGCGACCAGGCTGATGAGGGGGCGGCGCATGACTTTGGTGATCACCGCCCGCCAGATGGGGGCCTCGGTGGCGTCGGGACGCCCGAGGCGCCTGCCGACAATGGGGATGCGCAGCGAGTTGATCCGGTCGCCGATGAGGCTGAGCATGGCCGGCAGCAGGGTTAGGGCGGCGGCAACCGACACGATGCCGACGATCACCGCCCCGGCGGCCAGGCTGCGCAGGATGTTGGTGGGGACCAGGAACAGGCCCAGCAGGGCGATGACGAAGGTGGTGCCGCTGAAGAGCACGGCCCTACTGGCAGTCGCGCCGGTCATGCGGATGGCCGCCTGTTTGTCGAGTCCTCGGCCGCGTTCCTCCCGGAAGCGGGAGATGACCAGCAGGGAGTAGTCGATACCCAACGCCAGGCCCATGCCGGTCATCATGTTGACAATGAAGACCGACAGGCTGAACTCCTGGGCCACCAGGGTGGCGATGCCCAGGCCGACCAGGATCGACAGGAGTGCCATGAGCACCGGCATCAGCCCGGCGACGACCGCGCCGAAGACCAGCATCAAGATGACGATGGCGATGGGCAGGCCGAAGTCCAGCTCTCCGTGTTTGAGGTCACTGGCCGACAGGGTGTCGAAGTCGTTGCCGACGGTGTGCTCGCCGGTGACGGCCACGGAGAACCCGCCGCTGCCGTTGGCGGCCTCAACGGCGGTGACTACCGGTTTGATGTCCGAGTCGGTCGCGGCGCGCAGGTCGATCAGCGCCGCGTGCCTGTCGGTGGACACCAGCGGGCTGGTCGAGGCCAGATCGCTGGTGACGCTGGTGACCCCGGGCGCGGTGCGCACCTGGGAGGCTAGGCGGTCCACGAACGACGTGAAGTTGGCGTCGCCGACGGTGGAGGTCTTGGAACTGACCACGATCACATCGGTCGGCGCCTGGCCGGCGGCGGCGCCGACGGTCTGGTCGTAGAGGGTCTCGGCGCGACTGGACTGGGTGGAGCCGACCACATGGGCGCTGGTGGTCAGCCCGTGCAGGGCGGTGCCGGCCAGAACCAGAGACAGCCCGACGATCATCCCCCAGGCCGCCAGCGTGCGGCGGGGGCGGGCGGCGCAAGCGGCGGCCAGACGTTCGGTCAACCCCGACGCCTTGGCCTCCGGCGGCGCGGGCATCATCGGGCCGGGCGTGGCCGCGAAGTCGGGGACAACAGGTGTCGTCACTGGGCGTCCTTGGTCGGTAGCGGTCGTGGAAAGGCGGCGGCGGGGCCGGTCGGGCGGTCACTTGATGCTCGGTCGGGTCCGATACCAGGCCACGGACCCTGCGATGGCGGTTCACGGGTCTCAAACATGCTGCTGCCTTTCGCCTTTCGTTGGCCGGTCCGCGGAGGGGCTGTCCGGGCAGTGTGGAACGACGCCTGCCTGCCTGTCGTCACCGATCCCTGTGAGATCAACGCCCCGGATCTCGAGACAATTGCCCCGCCCGCCCGGGCCTACATCTCGTCAAACGGCGCAGAGGGCATGCAGCTAGGAGGCGCCTGCCGTCCGGACTCGGAGGATGGAAAACTGGCGATCGCCGGCGCGACCGAACTCTGCCGCCTGGGCAGAGCGGACCGGGCTCGCCGCCCCTGACCGACACCACGGAGAACTACCCACCGGCGGCGGGAACCGTGGGCACAGCCTGCGGGGCAGGCTTAACTCTGGGCGGCGGTGAAGCGCCATACACTTGGTCGCAAGTCTCGGGGCAGTTTCCCCCAGACGCGCCCTGACCTCATCCGCCGCCTCAGCAGAGACCGACAACGAACTGGCAGGCACGCCCACCACCGCCGGTACCTACGTCTTCACCATTCAAGTGACCGACACCCTCGGTGACACGCCAGCGGCCAAGTCGGCATCACCATCGACCCCAGACCGCCGCTAAAGATCAGCGGGAACGGCCCCTGCTGCTCGGCGGGGACCGTCGGCACCGCCTACCCCTACATACCCTTCAGCGCGACCCGCGGCCAGACTCCCTACACCTGGATCCGTCGCCACCGGAGCCGTCCCCGTCGGCCTCGCCTTCCGCTCTCCCAACCTCTATCAGCTGCACTTCCACCCCGGCGCCGACATCATCCTCGCCGCACCCACAAAAGCGGGCACCTTCAACTTCACGATGAAAAGGAGCCATGAGCGTTCTCTGTTCAGCGTCGGCCGGGCCGGCCCGAAAACATCGCAACGACAGCGGCAACGACCCCCCTGCGCCCAGCACGACCGCACTGCGGACACAGGCGCCACTCTGGCGGAAGTCCAAGCCTTTCTCGGCCGCGCCACCACCCGCATGCCAGAAAGCGTGGGAAACCCACACCGGCACAATCAGGGCCGACGCCCAAGCCGCCCGCCGAGCGCTCGTGTGACGAACCCCCTGGTCAATGCTGAGTCGAGCCTGGCCCAGCAACCGACCAGCTGGGTGGCCTCCCAGTCGGTACAGGCCGACCGCTATCTGGCCACCAAGGGGCGGGCCTTGGACTGTCGGCGTCGATCGGTGGTTCTATCGGTACCAGCTAGCTGGCGACTTCCGCTCGGACTTCCCGAAGGGGGCTAATTCGCATCGGTGCCTGCTACGAGGCTATCTGTGCCGGCCATATCTGGTGGTGGTCCAGATCGAGGCTGAGCCAACCGAGGTCGTGGCGAAGATCGTTTATCTCGCTCAGCAGAGTGTCCGCCAGTTCGTGTCTTAGGCTTTGGCGCAGGTGGCCCTCCCCGTCAAAGAGCCGGCCTTCCAGGCTCGCCACCTTCCCCACCATGGCGGATCGTTGGGCCAGTGGCATCCGAGGGGCGAGGCCGTAGCTTTCCACCTCGGTTCGGCTGGTGGTGCTGCTCCTCGCCTGGCACGAGCGGACGGCGGCTGGCGCCCTTCCCTTTGGGTTCGAGGTTCTGGTCCCTGGGCTTGTGGTCACGGTGGTCCCTGATCGTGGTGTGGACATCTCTCTATATCTCTCTCTGGATTCGGTTTGCTGATCATCGAGAGTTACGCCCTGCCGGGCGGGCGCCGGCCGTCGCCGTGCCGCTCATGCAGGTCGGCGGTCAGCCGAGAACGGTAAATGGCGGATAATCCGTCCGTCGTCGCTCCAAACGGACTTGCTACGTTGAATCTTCATAGCGATCATCGAACGCGAGGCGTGGTCAGTCTTGCGGTGGGAGGCGGGAACCGACGACCCTCCAACCGCCCAGTTCGCGTCGCCAGTGGAGGGGTCCTTCTTGTTCCCAGGGACGCTGGGCTTCGAGTAGTCGCTGGTGCAGGTAGACGCTGTCGTGCCATCCTCGCACCAGACTGTGGATCAGTCGCCGGACGAGCCGGGCCGGTCCCGACTCGATTCGGATGTCTATTGCAGTTGACCCATTCACGAGAACCAGTGGGCCCTGGCCGGCATGTCATCGCCGGGTGGCCTGGTGCGACCGGGGCGCGGCTCATTGGATTGCTCCTTCTCGTGTGGTCGGCGAGGGCCTGGTCGGCCCGAGGGTCTGCCTCATCACTGGACTGAACTGGTCGGTGCGTGCCGGTGGGCGGCCAGGGCCGGTTTCTGAGGTTGCTCGGCGTCAACCGCAGAGATGTGCGTGAAGCTGTCGGGTCGGCCGCTGTCGGCTTTTGTGCTGACGGTCGTTCGAATCTGAACGCGGTGGGCAGCAAGTCGGGCCGCTCCGCTCGCCGAAGTCCGCCATCGGCGGGCGCGCCGAACGTGCTGCGCCCGTCTCGCCTTGTCGGCCGTGGCGATCATGTCCTTGACGTGTTCGGCGGCGACCTGTTGCAACATGGCGGGGTGCATCATTCCTGATCGCCTCCAAAGGTTGCTTGGTGCGGCCGGCCGCGCCGTCTTTTGGTCTCGATGATCCGGCCATGCCCGAAGATCTCGCCGCCCCAGACACCGTTCGGCTTGAGAGCGGACAGCTCATACTCCATGTAGCCGGACAACGAAGTCCTCGCTGACGGACACGAGATCTCCATGCCGGCGGACAGCAGTTGTCCGCATCATCCACCAGTAGTGGCCCTCCGGGGTCTTGGTTCGTGGTCCTTGCACGTCCACGAACAAGACCAACCGGAGGACCGATGACCAAGCATGACAGGGAGATCATGGAGATTCTTGAAGCGTTCGATTTGACCGGCTGTGCCCATTCGGCGGGCCGCCTGGCCGGCGCCGACCCGCACACGGTGGCCCGCTATGTGGCTATCCGCGACTCCGGCGGTAGTCCGTTCGTGCGGGCTGTTCGACCCCGGATCATCGACGCGTACCTGGAGAAGATCGAGGAGCTGGTGGAGCGTTCCCGGGGCGAGGTCCGCGCCGATGTCGTCCACCGGCTGCATGTGGTGCCGATGGGCTTCGACGGCGACGAGCGCACTACCCGGCGGGCGGTGGCTGAGGCCAAAGGGCGCTATCGGGCCGGGCATCGGCGTACTTATAGGCCTTGGGTGCCCGAGCCGGGGATGTGGGCGCAATTCGACTGGGGTGCCGGTCCGACCATCGCCGGGCGGCCGACTTGTTTGTTTTGCGCCTGGCTGGCGTGGAGCCGGTTCCGGGTGGTGATTCCCACCTGGGATAAGACCTTGGCCAGCCTGCTGGCCTGTATCGACACCATGCTGCGCCGGTTTGGGGCGGCGCCGACGTACCTGTTGACCGACAACGAGCGCACGGTGACGGCCGACCGGGTGGCCGGCTTAGCGGTGCGCCACCCACTGATGGTTGCCGCCGGGCGACATTACGGGTGCGTGGTCGAGACTTGCGTCCCTTACGATCCCCAGTCCAAGGGCGGTTCGGAGGCGTCGGTCCGTGTGGCCAAGGCCGACCTGGTCCCCACGACCGCCAATCTGCTCGACGACTACGGCGACTTCGAGGAGCTGGCCGCGGCGTGCGCTGGTTTCGAGGCCATGGTCAACGCCCGCCCCCACGCCGAGACCCGCCGGCCGCCGGCGGACATGCTGGTCGAGGAGCGGGCCCGCATGCACGTGCTTCCCGCCGAGCCGTTCGTGGCCGCGCTGGGCGAACCCCGGGTGGTGCGCGACGATCAGACCATCCGCTTCGGCAGTGTGCGCTACTCGCTGCCCAAGGCCTGGGTGGGACAGCAGGTGTGGTGCCGGGTGGCCGGCGAGGAGCTAGTCGTGGTCGGCCGGGCGGAGGGCTGCCTGGTCGAGGTGTGGCGTCACCGGCTGTCCACCCCCGGCCATCCCGTGGTGCTCGACGAGCATTACCCCGACCATCCCGGCGGCAACGAACCCCGCATCCGGCCGCTGCGCCCCAAAGACGACGCGGAGCGAACGTTCCTGGTCCTAGGCGACGGGGCGGAACGCTGGCTGCGTGAGGCCTGCGCCACCGGGGTGGCCCGCATCCGGGCCAAGATGGCCGCCGCGGTGGAGCTCGCCGCGTTGGTGGGCTCCGAACCGGTGGACCGGGCCCTGGGGATGGCCGCCCTGGCCGGGCGCTTCGCCGAGAGCGACCTGGCCTCCATCGTGGACCACCTCGAACGCTCAGACGCCGTCGGCGAGGTGGTCAGAGCCGACGAGGCCTACTCCGCCCAGGCCGGCACGAGCGCATGGGAGGGCTTCGGACGATGATCCACCCCCCGACGTTCACCCACGGCCCCCTTCACGACCATGAGCTGGCGGAGCTGGCCGATCTGCTCGACGACATCGACACCTGGATCGCCGACGACCAGGCCGTTCCCGGACATCTGCGCATCCGCATCCCCGCCTGGGCGGCACGTCTGGCCCACATCAAGGCGCCACAGCGGTGAAGGCCCCCGAGCCGCCGCCGCTGCCCGACGAGCTGACCGCCCTGCTGCGGCGCATGCGCCTGCCCTACCTGCGCGCCGCTGCACCCGAGGTCATCGCCACCGCCAAAGCACAACGCTGGGACCCCGCCGAGGTACTACGGGTGCTGCTCGCCCAAGAGGTCGCTGGACGCGACCGCGCCACCCGGGCTACCCGCCGAAGAGCAGCAGGACTGCCCGCGGGCAAGACCTTCGAGACCTGGAGCGAGCACAAGTCCTCCATCCCCGCCCCCACCCAAGCCGCCCTGCGAACCTTGGAATGGGTCGGCCGAGCCGAGAACCTGGCCATCTGCGGTCCCTCCGGCACCGGCAAGTCCCACTTCTGTGAGGCGATCGCCCACGCCGTGATCGACGCCGGCATGCCGCGTCAGCTGGTTCAGCCTCGAAACCCTCACCGCCACCATGGCCCGGGCCAAGGTCGACGCCTCCATCAACCGGGTCGTCACCAAGATCTGCCGGGCCGAGCTCATCGTGATCGACGACATCGGGATGCTCCCCGCCGGCCAAGACGCCGCCGAAGCGTTCTACCGGGTCATCGACGCCGCCTACGAGCGGCGCTCCGTGGCAGTCACCTCCAACATCCACCCCTCAGGCTTCGACACCATCATGCCCAAGTCCATCGCCACCGCCGCCGTCGACCGCCTATTGCACCACGCCCATCTGGTGGCCACCGAAGGACCCTCAGTGCGCCTCGAAGAAGCCCTCGCCGGCGCCGGAGTCATGGCCCTCAGCACCAGGCCATGACCGGCGTCGCCCTGCTGGCCTTCCTCGTCGCGCTGATCGCCCCCGACACAACCGCCACAACCATCAGCGCCGGGACTACGCCATCTCCATCCAGCCAGACACGCACCGACACCCCAAGCCACCCCGGGCGCCGGGCCCGAGCTCCGCCCCTCCATCCCCCTCGGCGCCACCCCGACACCGGGGACCGACGTCACCGTCCCATCCGTCCAACCGTCCCATCCCTTCAACCCCCCGCCCCTCACCCAACATCGACGTCGGCCCCCAGCCCGGTGCCACACCCGGAGATCCACCGTCCGTCCACCTGGAAATCCGCTGTCCGCCAGCAAGGAGAAAACCCGTCCGCCCACACGAAGATCAAGTTGTCCGTTGACACGGCTGGGCACGCTCGAGCGCGCCCGCGAGCCAGGGCTGGCCGCGCGGCACCCCCGGCAGTACGCCTGGGCCAGCTTGAGTTTCGGAGACAGCGCGACTTCGAGCGATTCGGTGTGGTCGCCATGGTTGGTGATTGGCGGGGACGGCGGTCTTGGTCAACTCCGTCGGCAGGTCGGTACGGGTCTGGGACATGCAGCCAGTGTGAAGTCACGCGGCCACGCTGTCGTCACCGATCGCGGTGAGATCTGGACTAGTTCGAATTCGTGATCGGCCGCGCTGCCTAGCAGTCCTTCCGATCAGGACCATCTCTGAGACGAGAGCGAGCGACGCGAGTCGAACTCGCCTCCTCAGCTCCGAAACGCCGACGCCGTTAACGCAATCTCCGCCGCCTCAGCGATACTGGTCCCCGACGCCATCGACTTCACCGAGGCGGCGTCCCACCCCGGGGGGACCTCATTATCAACGGGATCGGGCTGGCCGTGAACGAGGCGGCAGGCGGCAAGCCGTCGACATCCAGCGGGCTTCGATCTCGTCCCCGCTGTTTTCGTAACCGGGCCTCCGCCCGTTGTGACCTGAACGGCCCAGACCAGCCAGCGATTCGATGCCGGTCAGGAACCGCTAGCCGGGACTGACCATCCGGCGTTCCACTGCTCACCGCGCTGGCAACCTACCCGGTGTGCTCCCTCCCGCCTGGCGTGCTCCCCCGGTCGCATCGGTCTCGGATCGGGGGCGTTGATCTCACCGGGATGAGTGATGACCGCGGCGACCGCCTGGTTCACGCTGGTCCCGGGTAGCTGTCACAGGAATCCGCGAACGAAAGGTCGCCGCATGATTGAGACCCGCGCCCCCCAAGGGAGTCGGACCGCGTCAGGCCAGTCGGCGCCGAATCGCCTGGTGGGGTTCATCGCCGGCCGGCGCACCAAGTGGCTGGTCCGGGTTTGTGAATAGTCGCGCTCGTCGGGCTGTCCCCGTTTTCCTCCAAGCTGGCCGGCGCCCAGAAGAACGACGCCGTCCAGTACCTTCCGTCCTCGGCCGAGTCGACCAAGGTGTTCAACGAGACCAAGCCCTTCATAGGCGACAGCATCCCTACCTCGATCACCTATCAGCGGACGACGGGGATCACCGGCGCGGACCGGGCCAAGATCGCCGCCGACACCCGCAAGATCGACATTGACGTGCTCGGCTCCCAATCGCCGGGTCCGAAGTTAACGGAGTCGGGAGACGGCCAGGCCGTGCTGGTGAACCTCGAGGTGCCGGCCAATGGCAACGGCAACAAGGCCATCGACGACCTGAAAGCGATCCGCCACGTCTTCGGCTTCGCCGGAGTCGATCCGGGCACGCCCCTACTGGTGTTCATCTTTTTGGTGGCGCTCGGCATCGACTACAACATCTTCCTGATGACCAGGGTCCGGGAGGAGACCCCCCGGATCGGTACCCGGGCCGCCGCGCTCAAAGCGCTGGCCGCGACCGGCGGGGTGATCACCTCGGCCGGCGCAGTGCTGGCGGCCACCTTCGCCGTCCTGGCCCTGCTGCCCCTCACCACGTTCACCGAGATCGGCTTCGCGGTGGCCTTCGGCGTGCTGCTGGACACCCTGCTGGTTCGTTCCGTGATCGTGCCGGCCCTCACCGTCGACATCGGCTCACCCATCTGGTGGCCCCGCCGCCTGGCCCGGGCCGAGGCCCGCCCGACCCCGGTGCTGTCAACTACAGGCACAATCGACCGGTGAAAGCGGCGTCACGTCCGCCGCGCCGCTGGCGCAGCGAGGCTCTGGCCCGGGCGGTCGAGGAGATCGAAGCCGGGATGGACCAGGCGTGGGCAACCCTCCTCGAGGAAAGGGCCGTCCAGCCGGGATCCGCGCAGGAGAAGGACCTGGCTTGGCTGGTCGCCGACCACCCCGCCGAGCGTGACTGGCGGGTGGTCGACGCCGCCCTTGACCGGCTCTCGTGCCCGGACTGCGACTGCCAGCTCACCACCGGTCCGGTCAGCTGCCGGACCTGCACCTACTACCACGGCCTGCGCTTCGCCGCCGGTGAGCTCGACCGGCCGCACGTTCAGGCCGGCACCGAGCACGCCCTGCGCGTCGCGTGCGTGGTCGCTCGGACCCGAAGCAGGTACTCAGCCCACGCCCGGGTCGGCTACGAACTGCTCCTCCCTCTCCTGCTCGCCGGGACCGTGCCCACGAGCGCCCAGGCTCAGGCCGCCCGGGCGCTGATCAACAAGCTGACAGACGAAGAATGCGACCAGGTCACCAGCATGTCAGACGTCGAAAACCGGGCTCGTGGTCGCTGAACGGTCGGCGGAGCCCGCGCCCGTCCGGGTCGGTTCAGTCTCGAGCCGGCTCGGGGCCGGCGATCAGCTGCCAGCGACCGTTGATACCCAGCTTGCGGTACACGTGGGCCAGGTGGGTCTGGACCGTGTTGACCGAAAGGTACAGCTGGGCGGCGATCTCCCGGTTGGTACGCCCGGCCCGGGCCAGGTCGGCGACCGCCTTCTCTTGGGGCGTGAGGGCACCCGACGGGGTCGTGCCCGACCGGCCGCCGGCCCGACGCCACGCCACCCGGGCCTGTCGGGCGTGCCAGCCCGCCCCGCACCCCTCGGCCAGGGCCAGCGCTTCGGCCAGCACCGGCCGCGCCTGTCCCGCCCGGCCGTGTCGGAGCAGGAACGAGCCGTAGTCGGTAAGGGTGTCGCTCCTGGCCAGGGGCATGGCCGGGTGGTGGAGCGAGACGGCCCGGGCGAACCCCTCGGCGGCACCGTCGAGGTCGCCCTGGCGTTCGGCCAGAGCCGCTCGCCCGGCGGCCGCCACCGCCTTGGGCCAGCGAGCCGGCAGGGCAGCCGCTCTCGGCTCCAACCAGTCGACCACCCTGGCCGCGTCATCGTCTCGGCCGCAGGTCAAGTAGGCGGAGATGGCCGGCGCCGCCCACGGGTAGATGCACGGTTCGAGCAGCCCCCACCGGACCGCCGACCGCTCCATACGGCCGAAGATAGCCGCCGCCTCCTCCACCTGGCCCCGGCGCAGGGCCAGCACACCGCGGCGGCAGTGGCCCACGCTCCATAACCGACCCAGCCAATCCGTACCTGCGCTCGTGTCGTCCAGGCGATGGCACCACCGACCAGCCTCCTCCAGATCGCCCAACTCCGTCAGCACGAGCGCCTTCTGCGAGATGGCAAGGGGCAGGGCAACGTCCATAAGCTCGGCCGACTCCAGCAGCTCGTCTGCCGCGACGAGGGCCTGGTCGAGCCGGCCGGTGCGACAAAAGACTTCCACCAGGGAGTACTGGCTCTCGATGAGGGTCATGGGATAGCGCTTCCGCGCTGCCTCGGCTATCACTCGGGTAAGGAGGTCTTCGGCCTCGACGAAACGCTCCGACCAGGTGGCCAACTCGGCGTAGAGGACCTGAGGATCCGACCACTGCGCCACCTCCGGTGTGTCGCGGGGGGCCAGGCGGGCCGCTCTGGCCGCGCCTTCGGCCACCTCCAGCCCGGCCGGGTCGCCACCCAGGTAGGCACACTGACCCCAGGCTGCCTCAGCGAGAAACCGGATCGGGCCACCGACCTGGGCCGCCACCGCCCGGGCCCTGGTAGCGAGAGGGAACGCGCTGCTCGGTCCGGAACGCAGCAGTCGCAGGTGGGCCTGGTCGACCAGCACCACCGCGGCCAGCTCCGGAGGCTCGGGTTCTATCAGGGTCACGGCTTGCTCTAGCCGGGCCGCCGCGGCGTCGACGTGCCCGGCCCGGAACTCCGCCTGGGAGAGCTCGGTCAGGCCCGCCACGCGCATGGACACCGACAGCCCGGGCCGCACCAGCAGCGCCTCACACACCGCCGCTGCCTCCTGGTTATTTCCCGTCGCCCGCAACGCTTGGGCCAGGTCCAGCAACACCTCGACAGGGATAGCCGGTCCACCCAGACCCACCGCGGCCTGCAGGTGTCGAACGGCCGTGCCCGGTGCGCCATGGCGCAGAGCTTCTCTGCCCGCCTCGGCCAGGGTGGCCAGGGCCGTCGGGTCGGCCAGTCGAGCCAGCACGGCGTGCTCGGCCGCCTCAGCCGGGGGCGCTTTGCGGGCCAGGAGGACCCGGAACGCGGCCTCATGAAGGTGGGCTCGCACCGGCGCCGCCTGGTCGTAAACGGCCATGCGGACCAAATGGTGACTGAACCGGGCCCACCCGTCCCCGGCATCCACGACGAGGCCGGCACCGGCCAAAGCGTCAAGCGCCAGCGCCGCCTCGGCCGGCTCCAGGCCGGCGATCTCGGCCGCCACCTCGGGGCGGAACCGCCCGCCCAGCACGCTGGCGGCCCGCAAATAGGCGCTGCCGGCCCCACTCACCCCGGTGAAACGGGACAGCAGGAGACGCCGGGCCCACGACCCGCTCCCCTCGCCGCCCGAGGGCAGGGCCCGGCCGGCGAGCAGGTCGGAGGCCACGTGGTCCAACAGCAGCGGGTTGCCGGCGCAGGCCGCCACGGCCGACTGAATCTCCTCCGGCGAGGCGACGTGGCCGACCCGCGCCGCCAGAATGGCCATCGACCCCTCTGCGCTCAACGGGACCAGACGTTCGCGCCGGGCCAAACCCTCGTGGGACAGCTCGTCGGCGGCCTGGGCCATCTCCGGCGGCCAGGGTCGGGCCGTGACGACCAGGGCGACGGGCAGGCGGCTCAGGCGACGACAGAGCACTCGCAGCAGGGTGAGGGAGTCGGGGTCGGCCCAATGGGCGTCGTCCAGGGCGATCAACAACGGGCGCACCGCCACCTCGCGCAGCCGCTCCAAGATGGCGTACAGCCGGCTAGCAACCGTCACATATGCGCCCCGCTCGCCGCCGCCGATGAGCACCTCGGGGCCCAGGAGAGGTTCCAGGGCCTGGCCGAGCAGCCCAAACGGCAAGGCCGCCTCGGCTACGTCGGCCCGCCCGACGCCGACCTCCAAACGCCCGCCGGCCACCAGAACGGCGTGGTCGAGCAGGCTCGTCTTGCCCAGCCCGGCATCTCCCACCAAGAACAGGGCCCCACCCCGACCAGCCACCGCGGCTTCGAGGACGCCGCGCACCGCCGCCATGGGGCTTTCCCGCTCCGCGATGGCCGTGTTCATGCGCTCCGTCCTGTTCTGTCGATCCAGGGCCGGCCAAGTCTCACCGCAAACCTACGTCCATGCCACCCGCTTCTGAGCCCAGTTTTCAACGCCCTCTCTGATCTCACCGGAATCGGGGACGACACGCCGGCGCCGGTCGCTCACGCTGGTCCTGGTCAACAAGCACGACAAAGGACACAGCGACATGGTCGACAGCCGCTTTCGACGTAGGACTTTTCCGCGGGCCAGCCTCGGGATCCGTAGGCCGTGCCAGACCCGCACTCCCGAACTGTTCTTCCCCGCCGGCGAGAAATCTTGTGTCGTCGCCGACCACCCCGGCGTCTCCGACCTGGCCCGCCGCCTGTTCGCCAGCTGCGAGTCGTGCCAATGGTGCCTGGCATCTGCCTTGGCCCACCACGAAAGCTACGCCACGTGGGGCGGCACAACGCCGGCCGAGCGAGCCCGGATCCTCGTCGACAGCCAGGCGACCATCGCCGGCCCGGAACGAGGGTCCCCATGAGGGTCGCATCTCGGTCGGATCATCCACCCAGGAAAAGGCGTCGGGCAGCCGTCACCGGCTTAGCCCAGGGTGCCCGTCAGCCATCCACACCAGACCCCCAGGAACTGTTTATCGCACCCCAAGGCCAGAACGAATCATCCGCGATCAACACAGCAGAAACCAGCAAGCTCCTTGCCCAGGTGGCCCCCGGAGAAACAACCACGATCTCCGACCTCCGACCTCCGACACCCGCGCCGCCGACACCGCCCGACCAGGCGGAACGAGGGCTTCCTCCGATTGGCCCGCCACGCCCACCGGTCCCACACCCGTCGCCCGCCCGACCTCGCCCACACGCGGCGCCGAGGAGCAAGACATGAGAGGCACTGACAGCTCGGTTTCGAAGGACCCGATCGAGACACTCACCCGGCGGGCCCGACGGGCATGGCGCCGGTCCGAGCAACACATAGTCGCCGAACATCGGAACGTCGTGGCCAGCCGGCTCCGTCAACTGGCCACACTCCAACTTCCCCTCCAGGCCACATCCAAACCGGAGGCAGCGCACTCAACGATCGTCCGCCTAACTTTTCCCAATTGGCAGATCCTCATAGCCGGCGTTGCCCTCAAACCGCAGATCGCCCTGGAAGCAGCGGCGAACGCGCACCGGCTACGACTATCAGGTGCGGGCCGGTACGGACAGTTCTGGTGGCTCTCCATCAGCGACAGCCACGGCACGAGAGTCGTCCTCCTGGGATCCCACTTACAGCTCAGCGCCGTGGGCAAGAGTCCAGACACCGACGACACCCCGCCACCACCACAACGCCAGCTTGCCGGCGGGCCAACAACCCGAAAAGGCCAGTGATGACACCGCTGGCCGAAGTGTCGTCCGAAGCCGACGCCTCAAAGAGCGTCACCTGTCCCCTTCGACCCAAACCCATTTTGCCGGAGGATCCTCGTCACCGCCGGTTCCGCGCCGGTCGGAGAGGACAACAGGATCCTCGCCGGATCGCCAAGCGACGTCGGTGGGTAGCGAGGCGCGTACCCCGCTGACAGCAAGAGGGTGTTGCGTTCTCGCAAGCGCACCTCCAGCCGATCGGCCAATACCAGAAGCCGCTCGGGGCTGGCCTGGACCGGCCCGATTCCACGAAGTTCAGATGGCGAGGCGACACCCCCACATCCGAGGCCAGGTCCATCTGGCTGCGGCGGCGACGTAACCGCCAGCCGTTGACCGTAGGCCCGATCGGCCGGCGTACCAGGGCGATCGTCACAACCCCACGGTACGGCCCGATCGGAATGTGCACCTCCCAGCGAGCGCGGGCATTATGGCTAACTCGGGAAGCACTCCGGCCGAGCTAGCGGCCACCACGACGTCACCGGAAGGTTGGTCAACGAGGTCATGGCAGCCGCCGGGCCGTCCCCCTGAACGATCGTGAACGGGCGCGGCGGTCAGCTTGAAAGCGTGGCGCTGAATAGGTCGGCGAGCGCCCGCCAATGGCGGGTCGCCGCGTCGGGGTCGTAGGTCGGATTGTCGGGCACCGCGAATCCGTGGAGGGCACGATAGGTCTCGATCATGTGATCGACACCGGCGTCGGTTAGGGCGTCTTCGAGGAGCTTCGCCTGCTCGGGCGGGAACGATTCGTCGTTCTCGGCCGCAGCCACATACACCCGACCGGTGATCCGCCCGACGATTCGGTGGGGGCTGTCTGGCGCCTCGCTGGCAAGGTGGCCACCGTGGAACGATGCCGCGGCGGCGATGCGGTCGGGATGGTAGGCGGCGGCCGTGAGCGACAGCCCGCCGCCCATGCAGTAGCCCGTCGTCCCAACCTTCGTTCCCGTCACCTCCGGCCGCTGCGAGAGGAACTTGAGGAACGCACCGGCATCACTCGCCGCCATCGCCTTCGTGAGACTACCGGCCATCGCCATCAGCCGGGCGCGCTCCTTGGCATCGGTGAATACGGTGTCGAGCCGAAAGGGCTCGTATCGCCCGTGTCGGTAGTACATCTCGGGCAGGAAGGCGACGTAGCCCAGACCGGCCAGTTGCTCCGCCATCTCGACCATTCCCTGGCGCACACCCCCGGCGTCCATAAACATGATCACCGCCGGCCAAG
Organism: uncultured Acidimicrobiaceae bacterium; assembly: GCA_963851245.1. GTDB lineage: Bacteria > Actinomycetota > Acidimicrobiia > Acidimicrobiales > Palsa-688 > CAWKOH01. The sequence continues at coordinate 33,300 of CAWKOH010000009.1, forward strand.
AGCCCTCGCCGTCGGGTGCGATCACCACGGAGGGGCACAGGCCATCGGGCGTGGCCACGTTCACGTCAATCCGCTGCATCATGGAACTCCTCTCGTATGCGGGACACCCTCATCATGCCGGGTGAGCGTCTGGGTGGGCAGAGAACGCGCCCGACCCACATGCCAGCGCAGGCCCGCCCCAACGACCTGGGCGGACCGCGAGACGATGACCTAGCATCAGCCAGCTTCGTGGCCGAGAGGACCTTAGGCCGACGTTGGCCAATGCAGACGAGAAGGGGGGCCTGTTTGCGCAATCGGCCTGTGCCTCGAGCAGCTCCGGTCCCAACGAGGGGCTCTCCCGCTCCGCGATGGCCGCGCCTATACGCCCGGGCTTACTCAATCGATCGAGGGAGGCTGAGGTCTCACCGTAGACCTCGCTCCATGCTTCAGGTTTCTATGCCGGTTCCCGACACGCCTCTCTGATCTCACCGGAATCGGGGACGACACGGCGGTGGCGGTCGCTCACGCTGGGATTGCCAACAGCCACACAAAGGAGACAGCGACATGGGTACCGCAATGGAGGCTTTGCAGGCCGACCGAGAGGCGCTCCTCGACATCTGCGCCAAACTGGGCGACTCCGAGTGGAAGGCGGACAGCGGTTGCCCGGGCTGGTCGGTCCAGGACGTGGTGGCGCACATGGGTGCCCTGTTCTGGATGTTGGTCGACCCGTCGACCCTGCCCGCCGCGGGCGACCGGCCGACCGAGCAGGCTAACGAGGTCTATGTCGAGGCCCGGCGGGCCTGGAGCGCTCAGCAGGTGGTGGAGGACTACCGGACCGTCAGCGGTGATGCCATTGGTCAGCTGGTCGAGTTGCAGACGCAGGACTTCGAGGTGCCGCTCGGTGATCTCGGTACCTACCCTGCCTGGCTGCTCCCCAACGCCTTCGCGTTCGACCACTACACACACATCCGGGCTGATCTGTTTGCCCCGCGCGGCCCACTTGGCGCCACCCCACCCGACTCCGACGAGTTGCGCCTGGCACCGGCCATCGACTGGATAGCCGCCGCCCTACCGCAGCAGAACCCGCTGGTGCGAGAGGCTCTCGACGAGGCCGGGGCCGCCGCTCTTCACGTCGTGGGCCAAGCCGGTCAGGTGATCGAGGTCGGCTCGGGGCCAACCGTGGCCACAGTGACCAGTGACGGGCCTGCGTTCATCCGCTGGGTTACTCGAGCGCGGCTCGTGGGAACAACTCGGCGTGACGGCCAGCGGGGACGAGCGAGCACTAGCGGCCCTACGACGGCTACACGTGTATTAGGAGGCCATCAGTGAGCCTGTCGCTGGCAGCGCCGGCCGCGGTGGAAGACGATCAACTGCAAGCACGCACAGACTACGAGGCGTTACTTGGGGGAGAACAAACGGTTGATCCGCCGGGAACGCGGTTGGGTCTCGAGGCGAAGCAAACCGCCCTCGACAGCGCGGGTGCCAGGCCGGTCTGCCGTCGCGTCACCCGTTTGGTCGACCTCCAAGACCGACGCTGGCCCGAAAGGATGCACGACGTCGGTTTCGATGTGTCCCTAACTAACTAACCCTCACGTCGAAAGAACCCGTCAAAGGAGAACACAGATGTCACAACCATCCTCACCGACAGAAGGACGCCGAGTCCTGATCATCGGCTCGCAGGGCGTCTTGGGATCGCTTCTCGTCGACGCCTTCACAGCCACCGGGTGGGCCGTCTTGCGAGGCGGCCGCCGCCCCGACGAGCGCCCCGACTTCCGTCACCTCGACCTCAACGAACCAGAGACAGTGGCGGCAGCCATCGCAGACACCGACGTGGTCATCAACACCGTCCCCGACAGCGGCCTCACCGCAGAGAACATGGTGCTCGACCAAGGGGGGATGCTCATCAACGTCTCGGCCATGCCCGTCGAGCCCGGCCGTCACCTCCGGCGGGAGACCACGACAGCGAAAGGGACCGTGGTCATGGGCGCGGGTATCGCCCCCGGGCTCACCAACCTCGTCGCCGCAGACCTCCTGGCGGCCCACCCCGAGGCCGACGAAGTCGAACTCGCCTTCACCGTCTCGATCAAATCCACGAGCGGTCCCGCAGGGGCAGACTTCGCCCACCGCAACCTGGGCGGTGTCGGCCGCCACCGCACAACGGTCATCCCTCTGCCCCAACCCTTCGGCCAGCGCCGCTGCCTCGGCTTCGCCGAAGCAGATGCCGGCTGGCTCGGCCGCGTCGCAGTCGATCGGACGGTCAGCCCATACGTTTGTATCGCCGAGCGGACCACCCACCGCGCCATGCTCGCCTTGAACAAGGCCGGTCTTCTGTCCCGGCTGCCGCGCGCCGCGTTCGGTTCCCGGGCCACCAGCCCCAACCCTGGCGACGCCAGCCAGGAGCCCATAGCCCATTGGATCGCCGTGCTGAAAGACGGTCACCGCATCGCCGCCCGAACCCTCGAATGCCGCGGCGACTACCACTGCGCCGCGCAGAGCACCGTCGTCTTCGCCCACGCGCTCCTCGACGACACCACCCCCACCGTCCGCCCCGGCGTCTTTGATCCCGAGGATCTGCTCACCCTCGAACGGATTGCCCCGGCTCTTCGTGACAAGGGCATGGCCGTGATCGACCGACCCGCCACGCTGAGCGGGGCAGGGCCCACCCCCACACCCATCGGACTCTCGTGAGCCGGCCGAATCCTCCCGGGTCGGCACGCCCGCGGCCGGCGGCGGTGTGGACCTTCTTCTACGGGTCCTACATCAACTTCGACGTGCTGAAGGAAGTCGATATGGTGCCCCAGAGCTGGGAGGTGGCGCGTCTCGGTGGTTTCGACATCCGCATCGAGCCCAGGGCCAACCTCGTCCGGTCTGACGCCGACATGGTCTACGGCATCGCAGCGACCGCCACGCACGAGGAGCTGACGCGCCTTTACGCCCACGCCAAGGACGTGCTGGGTGCGCTGTATCTGCCAGAGCCCGTGCTCGCCGAAACACTCGGCGGCAAATGGCGGCCGGCCCTCTGTTACATCTGCCCCCACATGAAGTCTCGTCCAGCCGACTCGGCCTATGTGGAGCGGATCCTCGCCCCCTGCCCTGGAGAATGGATTTCCCCAGTGGTACCTGGATCGCCTGGCTAAGTTCCTGCCCTGACCAGCTCCGGCTCCTGACAGAATGCCGCCTCGCTTGGGGTCGCAGCCGCTCGCAACGGATGTGGAGCACTTTGTGGAGATTCGTCCGGCCACAATGTACGTGTGATGGATGTGTCGCCGATGCTGGTCGGGCGAGGAGGTGAGGAGCGCGAGATCGAGGCGCGGTTGTCGTTGGCGCAGCGTGGCGTCGGGGGACTCGTCGTTTTGGTTGGTGAGCCTGGCCTCGGCAAGACTGCTTTGGCTGAACACGCCAGCGTGGCGGCCCGGCAACGCGGGTTCTCGGTTGGTTGGGCAGCGTGTTGGCAGACGGCGGCGGTGCCGCCGCTGCAGCCGTGGACAGAGCTGGTCGGCCAGCTGGCGCGGCCCGGTGTCACCTGGCCGGACCTAGCGATCCGAGGCGGCGATCGCGACAGTGGACGGGTCGAGCAGGCCGCCCGGGTGGTGCAGTGGCTGCGGGAGCGTGCCGACGCCCCGCTGCTGCTAGTGGTCGATGACCTGCACTGGGCCGACGCGGCGACGCTGTCGGTGCTGACCCAGGTGGCCTCGGTGTTGGCGAGCATGCCGATCGTCGTGGTCGCAGCCCATCGTCCCGTTGACGCGGCCGGTGCCCTCCCTCGGTCGGAGTTGATCGCCGAGCTGCAGCACCACGGTTTGGTGCTCGAGCTGCGTGGTCTCGATGTCGATGGTACGGCCGCGCTGGTCGCGGCCGTGCGGGGGCAGCCCGTGCCCGGCGCGGCGGCACACTCGGTGTGGGAGATCACCGGCGGTAATCCGCTGTTCACCAGGGAGCTGGCTCGGGCGCTACCCGCGTCTGCTTTGGACCGGGCCATCGATGTCAGCGAGCTTGCGATCCCCGCGACCTTGCGCGCTCTGGTCGCCGACCGCCGTTCCTGTCTCGGCGAGGGGTGTCAGGCCGTCTTGGATGTGCTTAGCGTCGTCGGCGATCAGGCGGAGCTCGGGTTTCTGGCCGCGGTCTGCGATCGTCCGACCGAAGGGGTGCTCGACCTGGTCGACGAGGCGGGCACAGCCGGGCTCACGGAACTGAAAATGAACGCTGCGTCGTATCGCCATGCGTTGTTTCGGGCTGCGGTGTACGAGTCGCTATCGTCGGCGACCCGAGCTCGACTCCACGACCGGGTGGGACACGAGCTGGAGGCTCGGCGGCAGCGGGGCATGCCAGTCGATGCGGCTGCGCTCGCCCATCACTTCGGGCGTGCGGCGCCGCTGGGCAATGCCGCGCCGGCGTTCAGCTACGCGTTGGAGGCGGCCGCCGAGGCCAAGTCGCTGCTGTCGTTCGACGTGGCCGCCCGACGCTTCGATCTTATACGCCCGGCGTCGACGGAGGCCGAGCGATCCCCGAAGCCTATGACCGCCCAACAGCGCAGTTCGTACCGTCTTGCTGGCCGCCCATGGCCGCCGGACAACCGCTCAGATCGCTCCTCCATCTCGCTTGCCCGACAGTGGTAGATGCCAACGGGCGCCGAGTGCCCGATTCCCTCCCCACTATGCCCTCGCAGGCGCTCGTGGCGCGGCCGCCCGCGAACTGGTCCGCCCCGGCCGGGGTGTCGACCATGACATGGGGGCCCACGGTGCACCAGGTGGCCGGCGGTTGGGTCGTTTACTACAGCACCGAGGACGCCGCCACGAGGGCAGCGCCTCGTGGCGGCCTCCTCCACCAGCCCCGTCCGGTCCCTTCACCCACACCTCGTCCGCACCGCCGGGCGGCCAGGCTCACTTCGGCGGGACGTCGACCCCAACGTGGTGGTGCCCATACCGGGGCATCTGGCCCTGATCTGGAACAACGACGGCAACGCCAGGCCAGCCAGTATCTGGGAGCAATCCCTCAACCCCGATCGCAGGTCCGTCACAGGCAGGCCCGTGCGCCTCATCAACGCCGACCAGGCCCCGGTCTTGTCGCGCTGACCGCCGCAGCCGGGAGGTCCCGCAATTCAGCAAGGGTGCCGCCCCGAAAAGGCTCGCCGAGGTCATCAGTGGTCCATCCCACCCGCGGGCCAAGCTGTTCCGGAGGGTCAGGAGGGGCGAGGCATGTGTTCGACCAGGACGCGCCGTCCGTGTTGCCACTGGACGACCCGGATCTGATGGCCGAGTTGCACGCCGGTGAGCGGATCTACACGGAACCGGCCAAAGAGGGTGGTGGTATCAAGGTTCGATGACTCGGCCAGCACCCGCAAAGGATCGACGGTTTGGGCGTCGTGGCTGCAACGCTGCCAGACGATCCCCGCAGCGAACGCGGCCGCGGCCGGGTACGGCGGGTTCGTGCCGGTCGCGTCGCGGTAGCGCCCGGCGAACCAGTCGGACCCGGGCCCCTCGGCGGGTTCGACAGCGGCGTCGCCGAACCATTGGCACGGACCGTACAGGCCCTCGACCCGCTCGCCGATGGCGTGGTACAGCTCCTCCACTCCCGCCGCCACGAGCCCCATGCCCCGCCACCGACGCTGGCGTCCAAGGCCTGCGATGACGATATCGTCCTCGAACGAGCCGGCCGACAAAAGGACGTCGCCCGCCGGAGCCCCCTCAAAGGCGGCTTGCCCCTGGCCGGGCCGGAAGCTCACGGGGTGAAGGACAAGACCGAGCCTCCGCGCCGCCACTGCGCTGCCTTCGGCCACTTCCCGGCCGAAGCCGGTGTCGCTGTGGAAAATGACAATCTCAGATCCCGCCGGGAGACCGTCCGCGACGAGCGCGTCGAGTACCGCCGCCAGGTACGAGGTCGCCGGAGAGGGCAAGTTGACGACCCGCGGATAGGCGGGCCGGGCCAGGCGGGCGGTGGCGCCTCCGTGGTTCCAGACGACCCCGATGCTGGCCGCTGCGGCCGTCACCGCTGGCCCCGACCCGTAGGGTCCGAACACCACATCGGGCCGAGCGCTCTCGGCGGCCGCGATCGCGGCAGCAGCCGACGGGTAGGCGTCAATGACCTCCAAGGCCACCCCGGCGCGCTCGGCCCACAGGCCGAGGGCGACCCCTCCCGACCTCCCGAATCTGGCCAGCGGGCCCGACAGCGACGTGACCAGGACCGCGTGACTTCCCGCGCCGTAGCGGCGGACCGAGTTCGTCGTGCCAGAACCAATGAGGATCAGGGTACGGTCCCCGTCGCCCATCGTCGCCGCTTGGCCGAACCTGCAGGGACCGGCGAGGGGATGGTCTCGCCAGGGGACGCTGGCGACCGCCGGTGATCCCTCGATCGTCAGGCGGACGCGACGCTTCAACCTTTCCCGGCGGGCTCGTCCAGGTACGTCAGGGTGATGGCGTTCGACCCGTGCCACGCAACGTCGACAGCCCGGAACACCCCGGTCAGCCAGGACACCCCGGACCAACGCCCCTTTCGTCAACTCCTCCAGCCAGGGTCACAGCGCCGCCTCCTCGCCTGGGCATCGGTCCGGAACCGCACGAAAGAGCATGTCATCGAGGCCGATCGGCCCACCGGAGCCCAGCTGCCTCCCCGTCCCTCTCATCGATGGCAAGGTTAGGTGGCGGGTGGGACCGCCTCGCCGTTTACATGCCCATTTCCATGCCCCTGTCACGGACGGGCTGACGCCACTCCGGTTCCGGCCATGCCGGCCCGCGACGGACCTGCGGCGGGTCGACCGGCTCGAGGCGGGCCCGGTAGCGGTCGAGTTCGGCGGCGATGACTGCCCGTGTTCCTTCGCTGTCGGGCCCGGTTCTCTCGTGCGCGGCGATGGCGAGCACGTTGGCCCGTTGCCGCTGGTCAAGGTCGTGCTCCTGTGCCCGGGCGTCGGAGGTGGCTGGTAGGCCGGTGTCGATCGCCCACCGGGGTCGGCGCTCCTGCTGCCAGTCGGCTGTGAGGTCGGCGACGGCCACGGCCGTGTCGTCGGCGGTCGTGTAGATCTGAGTGGCTTGACGGGCCCTAGACATGGCGACGTAGGCCAGTTCGCGGCCGCCGCCGTCGGCCAGCACATGCGCGTTGTCGACAGTGGCGCCTTGCGAGCGGTGGACGGTGGTGGCATAGCCGAGGGCGAGACGCTCGAGCTCGTCGCCCCGGATGCCAGGCAGCAGGTGGCCGTCTTCGGCTCGTAGGTCGATCATCTGCCACGCCTCGTTGACCGCGATCACGGTGGCCCGCTGCGAGTTCACCATGCCTACATCGGGGATCGGCGCGGTAGAGATCACCCTGTCACCTACCGCCAGGCCATGCACCTCGGGGCCTGAAACGCGGCCCGAGTCAACCATCACCTCCCGGGCCAACCGGTTCAACTCGGCGACGTTGCTTCGCTGATAGGCAAAGAGAGCGGCGTCACGGCCGGCGTCGATATCAGCGGCCCATCCTTCAACAGACCGCCGCAGCGTCCAATCCCGATCGGGCTCCGTATGGATCCGGCCAGTGGCGTGGTACCAGCCGACCGCGACGCCAAGGTTGCCGGAGCGCAGCTGTTCGAGCGCGGCCCGCTCCCTAATGTCGACCTGGCGGCGGTTCTCGTCGAGGGTGTGAAGCATGGCGGGGTGGCGTTCCATCAGGGCTCGCATGGCCCCGCCCGGGCCGACCGGCCCGAGTTGGCGGTCATCGCCGACCATCACGAGCTTTGCCTGGGCCTCCTCGATCTTGGCGATCAGGCGCAGAAGATCGAGGTCATCGGTCATGCCGGCCTCGTCGAGGATTACCACAGTGCGGGCGTCGAGGCGGGCCCGGTCGTGGTCGAGGCGCCACACTAGCGAGGCCAGGGTGCGCGAATTTTCGATGTCAGCCTCGTCGCCAAGATTGCGGGCCGCCTGGCCGGACGTGGCGGTACCGATCACCTGGCACCCAGCCTTTTCGTAGGCCGCAGCAACCACCTCGAGCATCGTTGTCTTGCCCGACCCGGCGACGCCAATCACAATGTCGGCGCCTCGCCCCGACGTCACGATCAACTCGGCCGCTCGACGCTGGGCGTCCGAAAGCGGATGCCCTCGCTGAGCCTCGACCGAGGCTAGAGCTTGGACGACCGACGCCACCGGGCTGCTCTCCCGGAGGGCGAGTCGTTCCACAGTGGCAGCGATGGCCGTTTCTCTCGCTATGACAGTCGCCAGGCTGTAAGGCTGTTGGCGCGCCCCTTCGACCAGAACCAACGGCACCGTCTCCGGGTCCCTGATAGCCCGACTAATGAGCCGCTCGAAGGCCGCGGGCTGGTGGCCGAAGACGTGAGGTGACACCTCGATGGCGACATGTCGGGTATCGAACACTTTCATGCGGGCTAGCTCCCCGTCCGCGCTCAACACCTCTTTGAGCGCGCCGTCCACGTCGACCGGGGCCAGCCGGAACCGGCGGCCCGCCTCGGTCACCTCGGCAGGATGCGGTCGGCGGTCCAGCCGGCCGCCTCGATCTCGGCCTGCCAGCGGGGCATCAACTCCTCCGGGCTGTCGTACCGTTTGGTCGTCCTAGTCGACCGGGCCGCCACGTTCCGAGCCCGATAGCCGGCCCAGCCGGTGCGGCGGATCTCTGCCTCGATCGCCTGCGACCGCTTCGAATGCAGCTCCTGCACGGCGCGGGGAACGCCGGTGATCTGCCAGGACCGGAGTCGACCCGACGGACCCCGATCCCGTTCAATGGCGTAGCCCAACTCCACCGCCTTGGCCGCTGAGGCGACGAGCCCGTACTGGGTGGCGGCATGCAGATGATCCCGCCACAGCGACATGTACGCCGCCTTCCACCCGCCCCTCTCGTCGAACATGCGCACCAGGTTGACTAGCAGCACATGATCGTGCGGGCCGGGATCGCCGGCCCGGGTGGTGGCGTGGCGGGTGTGGCAGTAGATCAGCCCGCCCGTCATGGCCGGCGTGACGGCCCGCCCGCGCCGGCCGCCGGCCGCCCTGGTAAGTCTCTCCAGGTAGGCCAGGGTGGCGTCGCGTTCGGCGTCCATGATGGCGTGCATGTCGTCGGCCCGGCCGATCACGCCGAGCTCGGCGACGGACTTCTGAGCCGACATGACCAGCTCCATCCCGGGTCGGGCCGTCGTCACCAGCCGCGCCCCGGACTCGGGATGGCGGGCCCCGCCTGGGCCGTACAGGCTCTCGTAGCTGTCCTCGGTCACCGCACCTGAGAGGCCGAGTCGGGATTCGCCGGTGCCGCCCCACCGCAGGGGCGTTTCGCCTCTCGATCCGTAATATTCGAGGGCTAGCCCAGGATGATCGTCGTCTCTTTCCAAGATCGTCTGCTTGTGGTACTCCACCTCAGCCGACCCCATCCGTCTCATATGTGGGACTCCTCGGGTTTCCGTGGACTGATTCGTCGATATTCGCGTGGGAGGTCGGGGTCAAGGCCGGCCTGCGGCCGGCGCTAGCGGAGCCTTGACGCCGGCCGTGGTTTGGCTGACGCCAGCCATCCTGGGATAGGCCCAAACGGAGTCTGGGCCTGGGAGCGTTTCTGGGCGACGCGGACGACCCCACCCCTACCGTCGGTGGTTGCGAAGTCATCGACTGCAAGGAGGCGAGGTTCGTGCGCGTCTGTACCGCATTCAACAAGATGCTGGGCGTCCCCGGGGCGAGTGTGGCCGCAGTGAGCTTCGGTCCCGACGGGGTGATCGTGTCGTTGCGCTGTCGGCGCAGGAGGCTGACCTGTCCCTGCGGTTGGCGCACCGGGGCGGTCTATGACCGCTCGGTTCGACGCTGGCGCCATCTCGATCTGGGTACGAGCCGTTGTTTTCTTGAGGCCGAGATTCGCCGGTTGGAGTGCCGTCGCTGTGGCCGGGTGCGCACCGAGGTGGTTCCTTGGGCTCGGCCCGGGGCTCGTCACTCCAAGGATCTCCAAGACGTGGTCGCCTGGCTGGCTCAGCGAATGGACAAGACCTCGGTGTCGCGTCTGGTGGGGGTCTCGTGGGAGGCCGTGGCCCGAATCGTGGTGGCCGTGGTGGGCGACCACATCGACGACGCACGGCTCAACGAGGTGTACCGGATCGGGGTCGACGAGGTCAGCTACCGCAGAGGGCATCGCTATCTGACAGTGGTGGCCGACCACGATCGCGAGGGAGCGGTCATCTGGGTCGGAGAGGGCAAGTCCGGTGCCACCCTGGAACAGTTCTTTGATGCCCTAGGACCCCAACGGGCCTGCCGCTTGCAGGCGGCGTCGATGGACCTTCACGGCGCCTATGCCAAGGTGACCAAGGCCCGAGCAGCCCAGGCCAGTATCTGCGCTGATCCGTTACGCGGAATTCCGCGTAACGGATCATCGCGGCCCACCCCGATATAGCGGAATGCGCCGTGATCGGCGTGGCTGACGCTCTCAAGGGACAGGTACCCCGCGGTCTGGTAGTCCTCAAAGCCGGCGTGGATCGCGACCTTGCCCAGATCAGCGCCGAGTTGGTGGAACGCGTCCGGTCCCAGCTGGGGGCGGTGGCCAGTCTCCGCCAGATCGACGTGGTGGCCGCCCTTCCGAAAACCAGGTCCGGCAAGCAGAATGAGATCTACGGGGGTCGCGTCGTGTTCTGCGACGGCACGAGTTGCTTGGTGTGCCTCCCCGATCTATTGGATCAGGGCCAACTGGGTTTCGACGGGCTCGGTGACGAGCATCGGCTGGCCGATCGCCGAATTTACGGGGTTGATCGAGCGGCGCTCCGGGGAACTGGACCTTCGGTGGTGTCGATTAATGCCGTGGTCGCGTCTCTCGCCGTCACCGAGTTCATGGTCTTGGTGACAGGCCTTCGTGAATCCTCGGCTCAGCTCACCTACAGGGCGGATGTCGGCATTGTCCGTAAGTCGGTCGATATTCCGGGGCCCGGCTGCTACTACTGCTCCGGACTGTGAGGGACTGCCGTCGCATGCTGATGACTCCGAGTCGAGAATGTGTCCTCTCGACCGCTTGCCTGCTGCACCACTCGAGCAGAACATGCGCTCCGTTATCCCACCTGGTTGTAAGGGAGACAAGCGCAGATCGGCACCTCGGGTTGCTCGCGATGGAGCCGCCGAGCCGAGGCAGCAGGTTCGACCGGCTCAGTCCTCCGGCCTGCGAAACGTCGCCTACATGCCAGCGATGACCGACCGGCCGGGAAGCTATGTGGGAGTAGCGGCCGGATGCCCGAGGAGCCTTGGTGGCCATGATTGAAGGCGTCGACTAGGCGCTGATGGCCTTATCATCGACGCTCACCTGGGCGCGGTCGGGATAGAAGGACATCATGCTGGTGATCTCAACAGCGGCAGGAAGTGGCGATTCGTAACTCCAGACGATGCCATCGTGGGTTTGGCCCTCGATATCTAGCGACCAGTAGGAGGCCTCACCCTTGAACGGGCAAGTGGTGTGGAACGAGGTGGGTCGTAGCAGGTCCATCCGCACGTCGTCTCGGGGCAAGTAGAAGCGAGCCGGAAGACCGGTCTCGCGGAGCACAACGGCGTGGTCTGTAGCTGCCAGCACCTGACCAGCCAGACGGACTTCTACATGGGCGTCACTTGCAGCGATGGAAATGGTGTGGCCTGCTGTCATATCCAATACAACGGCTGAGGCTCTTGGGACTATTCCTCCCCGCTTTTACGAGAAGGGCTGCCAGACGGCAATTGACCGGGCCGCTACCCCCTGGCGCCGTCCCGCCTGGGCTCGGTACATAACGTGTACGCAAGAATCCCAGTCAGCACCAGGGCTCCGTGAGCACCGAACGGCACCTCGGGCGCTCTCACGCTTACGCGCCGTTCAGGGGGTTCTCCGCCCTAGGGGTGTGGGGTTGGGTATGGGGACGGCTCGTGGGCGCTAAGGATGCTGCGGAGCGCGGCGATCGCTTTGTCGGCGTCGACGTCGTCGTGGTGGTGCCGGCGGAGCTGGGCGATAAACGCGGCTACATCGGCGAGCGCCCACTGGAGCTGATAAGCGGCCAGCGCAGCCTGGTCGAGTGAGATCCCGGTCAGGTCACTGTAGGCAGTGACCGCGTCTTGATTTCCGTCAACGATCATCCAAAGGTCCCGTTCCGGCCGCGCCACAGCGACGGTATCCCAATCGACCAGCACCAAACCGGTGTCGGACCGGACGAAGTTGCCCGGGTGGGGCTCGCCATGGGTGACGACGGCTGGGCCCTCAGCGAGGGTCAAGCGATCGAGTTGCGTCAGCCACTCCGCGACCAGATCGACGTGATCTGCCAGCTCGAGTCGGGCCGGCTCGGAGAGCGGCCCGCCATACCACCGACGATCGAGTTCGGCGCATGCTTGCTCGAGGCCGCCGCGACCAGTCACGTCGAGACCGCGTCGGACAAGGTGGTGCACAACGGGGGTACTTGCATGCAACTCAGCCAGAATCGGGACCACGTCGCCCACCACGTCAGGTGTCAGCGGGTGACCCCAGCGGCCCGCTTCACCCTCGACGTACTCGAAGACCGACAGGCTGTGGTGATCGTCGACGCGCTCGGCCGCGGCCCCCGAGACGCTTCCGACTGGCGCGATGACGAACGTGAGTCCCGACGCGCGGAGATCCATCGCCGCTTGATAACCAGCACGCAGGCCGACGAACACTGTGTTGGGGTCGTCCCCGAGCCAAGGCTTGGTTTCGAGGTCGTCGCATGTCACGAACCAGCGCCTCGCATCGTCTGTGACCACGATCCAGTGGTATGCCCCGCCGCCCTCCGGGACGAAACAGAGCTCGCCGACCTCTATGGCCCAATGGTCGACCACAACGTCGCGAATAGCTTCCTCGGCGATACGCTCGGGAGCCCTTCGCATCAACACACTCTCGCGCGCTGGCGCAAGCCTCGATGTGCCGGTAGCAGGCGATACAGAACTAGCACGCCATAACCCGGTCGGCCCGGTTAGCGAAACCACGCAGAACGGCACGTACGCGTGTGTGCTCCTGAGCGAACTCTGGAGGGGGACGCTTGACAAGGTACGCAACGCCGAGAGAACGCTAGGCTTTGTAACGTCCTACCTATCGGGCGGTTGTGGGCAGTCCGGGCTCCGCTTGGCCACCGCGGATCTGGGACGCGTGCGGTGTCTACCTACGCCGGAAGGCCACGTCCCAAGAGTCGTTGCTCAGTTGTGCGAGTGTCCGAGCCGACGAGTGGCGAGCGGAGCGGGCGAGCAGAGAGTGCCGAATCCGCGCTCGCGGCCTGCGCCCGGGGCGGGTACCCGACCACGAGCCAGGATTGTTATGGCGCTGGAACGTCTGTCGCCTTCAAGGATCGCTGGGTTCGTCATGGGGCGCCTGTGACGAGGGTCGTTTGCCCCTACCGGATGGGGTGGCGGAGTCCGATCATGGATGGCGAGTCATGCGGGCCGGCAGAGCGGTCGGCCTGCGTGTAGCGGAGGGTGCACGATGGATATCAAAGGGTCGGGTAGCTACGGTGCTCCGGTCGAGGCAGTGATTGGCATGCTCAGCGACCGCCAAGTCACCGTCGCCAAGTACGAGAGCATGAGTTACCGAGACGTGAAGGTTCTCGAGTGCGAGGCGCACAGCGACAGCCTACGTGTCGTCTCCACCCGGGTCGTGGACGTCGACCTGCCGAGTTTCGCGACAAGGGTGCTCAAGCCGTCGAACACCATGCGCCAGACCGACCAATGGAGACGTCGCGGTGACGGCTCGTGGGAGGGCACGTTCGACGTCGAGGTCCAGGGCGCGCCCATCCACATCTTCGGCACGATGAATCTCGCTCCCTTGGACGGTCAGACGGTCCACGACATCACCCTCCGTGTCGAAGTCAAGATACCGATCGTGGGCGCTCGCATCGCCGACTGGGCAGCCAAGGGAGACGTACGCCGCAACGTCGATGGGGAGTTCGCCTTCCACGACACATGGCGTCGCGAGCACCCCTAGGGCCGCCGACTCGCTGACCCACAGGCCGCGCCCTCTCGCCAAGGAGCTCGCTGGCGGGACCGAGCGTTCCGCGTCTTGCTCGCCGGGTCGAACCGACCCGACAGGTAGCGCGGGAACGCCGAATCCGGCGTCCTGCCTGGTTGCGCTGTCAGGATGATAGAGCGCGATTATGGGCTTAGAGCGGGCCTCATCGCCAAGCCCCCTCGACAGACTTGCGGGGCGGGGGGCAGGCCCCACAGACGGTCTCAGCTCGCCCGGCCGAAGGGAGCGAGCCCCTAAAAATGCGCATGAGAGTCGTTTAGGGTACTTCGCCTCTGACTGGAGATTCACCTCATCGCTTAAATGGGACGTTATGGAGTCGTCGCCGGATCATTTAACAGTGACCGTGGAGCGCGGTCGCCTCGTCATCAACGGCGCGTCTCGGTTGCCTCACTGCGACCTAGACGCCGGGTTGAGAGCAGTGCTCGAGTCGCTGCGCGACCAAGGCTGGGAGATAGACCCCGATCAATCTCGAGCTTCCGACCGAGTGCTCCTGCGACGACGAGGCGTTACCGGGCCGGGGGCGGACCTGCCAGCGCGACATGCGGCATGACTACCAGCCGCTGATGGTTCGGGCGCGTAAGCGAGGATGGCCTCCATGGCTCCGATGAACGGTGATCCCTACGTCGAGAGCATGACGCGGTCAGAGTGCCTGGACTATCTGGCCGGGGCGAGGATGGGGCGGGTCGGCCTGAGCGTCGGGGCGCTGCCAGTAATCCGGCCAGTCCGCTTCGCCCTGGCGGCGGGCGATGTCGTGTTTCGGGCTGCGCCCAGCTCCCAGCTTCGGGCGGCCGCCGCAGACGCCGTTGTCGTGTTTCAAGCCGACCACCATGGCGAGGATATCGGCATCGGCTGGAGCGTCCAGGCCCAAGGACTCTGCCGAGAGGTCATTCATCCCGCGGAGATCGAAGTGCTAAGGGAACTCCCGTTGCCTTCCTGGCACGCTTCGGCGCCGGGTGACAGTTTCTTGCGTCTGCCCCTGACCCGCCTCACAGGCGAACGAATCTTCTGGTAGGCCTATCGCCGGTGGCGGTTCTGGCTGGGTTACCATCTGGAGCTGGGTGGCCCACGACCGCGACTTTGACGATGAGACGTCCCGAGTTCGACAGCTCCTGGCGGAGTGCCGAGGGCGCCTGTCAGAGCGAGAGACGATCACCGTGACCGCGGCTGACGTGGCCGTGCACCACTTGTTCTCGCTCGGCCTTCGCCTCAGCGCTATGGAACAACTCACCGAAGATCCCGAACTCCGCGGCAGACTCGAAGCCGCTATAGAAGAGGCCGACGCCGCCATCGTCAAGCTCCGCAGGCTGATCTTCGACGACCAAGACGGCGAGAACCCAGAGGTCTAGGCTGCGGCGCGCTGCTCGGCCGGCGCATGGAATCCAGCCCCTGGCGTCACCGCCGTCGAAAGCTTTGCTGCTAGGGGCCAGCCGCCGGCGAACCAGAGGGGCGGTGACTCGGCGCGAACCGCGTGGTTGCGAGTTGATCCGCACGCTGCAAGACGTGCAACTGCCGGAGAGCCCAGGGCTACCGGGTCGAAGCTGGCTGCCAAGCTGTTAGATTCGGGCCTTGGTGACGTCTCGATGACGACGCAATCTTCGATCCTCACCTCGACGCCTCCCGAACATCCGATCTGGTCGAAGAACAAGCACCACCTTCGGCGGTGCGGCGACGAGCCGATCGCCGTATCCGGCGTCAGCTCTGGCGGCATGTCGAAGGAGTAGGGCCACGCTGGGTGACGAACTTCGGGGCGGGGGCGTCCGGCTGTTGCGGGGCCGGGCCGCATGGGACTCAATTGCTGCGGCGGTTCTCGAATGGCTCGGCAACAATAGGCTCTGAGCTAGCAGATCACTGAAGGGAGCACCACCATGGATCTAGGGCTGGCCGGGAAGCGAGCCGTAGTGACCGGCGCGAGCAAAGGAATCGGCCTGACAGTGGCACGTACGCTCGCAGCCGAACGCGTCTACATCGTCGCTGGATTCGCGAAACCTCCGAGGAGCTAAAGGAACTGGTCGCTTCGGGGCAAGCATCAGATGTTCAAGTACACCTGGCATCTGATACCGGCCCGTCCCAGCTATCCAGACCGCCCTCGATGGAGGACCGATCGACATCCTCATCAACAACGCCGGTGCGGTAACACCCCGGACCGGCGGATCGGGATCAGTGACCGACAAACAATGGGCCTTCTCACTGAACCTGACACTCATGGCTGCCGTTCGGACCCCCGCGAGGCTCTGCCCCACATGATCCAAGCCGGGCGAGGTTCGATAGTGAACACCGCCTCAGTAAACGCCTCGCTGCCCGACCCGCTCGTTATCGACTACAGCGCCGCGAAGGCCGCACTCGTCAACTTCTCCAAAGCACTCTCAAAAGAAGTCGGGTCCCACGGGATACGAGTCAACACCGTAAGTCCCGGTCCCGTAGCAACAGACCTATGGCTCGGCAACCAAGGCGTCGCCTCGACATTGTCAAACACCCTGAGGAAACCCCACCGACTACCAACAAAACGCAGTACGCGACACCGCCACCCGGAGGTTCACCACGCCACAAGAAGTAGCCGACCTAATCGTCTTTCTAGCAAGCGACCGAAGCGGCAACATCACCGGTGTCGACTACATAATCGACGGTGGTCTCACCCAAAGCCTCTGAACCCCCGACGACTGGCCCATGGCGTCCGTTGCGGCGCCAAGGTTCCGATTCAGACGTCCAGAATCGAAGCGCATAACGGCACGGACCGCCGGCTGACCACCGCCCAGATCGACGGTTATTACGCCCCCGCACTTCCCTAATTCAGCAGAGTCCGTATCAGAGAGTGCCAGCGTTCCGCTGGGTTTACTGCGTGGCGCCGAGAGCTAGTGCGGCTGGCCGGCTGCCTCAATGTCCCACCGCATCGGGCCCCATAGTCGTGCCAGAGGTGACATCAAGGCGCAGCCAAGTTCAGCAATAGGTCGAGAAGCGATGCCTTCAGCGATCGTAAGGATCAGGTTGTCGATGGTTCTTGCCCCGTCGCTGTTTCCCGAAAATAGTGGAAATGCGGTAACCTGGGTTCATGATGCCGGCGGTCGAGGTGGTATGGCGTCACTTGTTGGTGAACTCCCGGGAAGGCCGTCGCAGGTGGCCATCGGTCACCGCGCTGGCGGACGACTTGGGGCTGGCTGTTTCGACCACCCACCGGTCTCTTGCGCACCCCCTGCAAATCGGCGCGGTAGAGGTCGGCTCTATCGATGGTCTGCAGGTACTTGACCCCACCCGCTTGCTCATCCTTCTGGCCGCTCATCGCCATGTTCAGCGCGACGTTGTACGACGGTGGTGGGTGGCAGCCCCAGTGGCTGAGGTAGAGGAGGTTGCTAGCAGTGGCGCGGTGGTGCTTGGTGGGTTCGGAGCGGTGGTCGCACATCTGGGGGTGAACCGGATCGCTGATTACACCCGGGTGCTGTTCTATGGAGATCCCGAGCTGTCCACCATTCCTGCTGCTCCAGAGGGGGAGGGGACGGAGATCTGGGTGGCCGAGCCCGACGCCTGGCTCGCCCGCTACGGCCGGGTAACGCCGCTGGCTCACGCCTACGCGGATTTGTTTTCCATGCCGGGCTGGCAGGCGGCCCGGTTCGTCGAGCGTCTCCATCCCGAGACGGTGGCTGCCAGTGACGAACCCGTTTTACTCGTCTGAGCAGACTGAGGCCTCCAAGGCGGTCCTCGATGATCTCCTGGCCGCGGTTCCTGACGCCATCCTGATCGGAGGGTGGGGCACGTGGGCTCGGGTGGGAGGGGCGATGAGCCATGACGTGGATCTGGTCGTTACCCGAGCTGAGCGAGCTCAGATCGGTCGCCTGGTCGACGAGGTCTGCCAGTCGCATCGGCTGGCCGGAACGAAGTGGAGGGGTTCCTGGCGGGGCATCTACATCGACCTCTACGCGCCCCACCAGTCCCGTTTGGGGGCCAACCTGCGGCTGAAAGTCGAGTCGCTCGCCCGCTACGCGGAGACAGTCGAAGGTAGGCGGCTACTGCGCGTGCCAGCTCATGTCGCCACCAAGGTTGCGGCTCTTTTGGATCGGCCCGACAGCCTCCCAGGTCGCAAGGACCGCGAGGAGCTGCACAATCTGCTCGCGTTACCGGGCGCAACCGGCGCAGCAGGGGTTATCAAGGCCGCATCGGCACGCACACCCGAGCAGATCGTCGAGCTCATCGACGCAGCCTTTGTGTTTCTGGCCGGAGACCCGAGCCTCAACCGTCAGGCCCGCAACCGTCTCCGCCAGATGGCGACCCAATGGAAACTGGACGCCGGGCCAGGGCCGTCCAGCAACGTCGCGCCGGCGTCCGCTCCCGAATGGTCCATCGACATCTGAACGCGTCCTCGCGTGATCACAAAATGATCACAAACGCTCTAGGACCGGTCGGTACAAACCCGTTCCTGCCCGGAATAGCCGCTGGGCGGAAATCGGTCCTGAGCAGCCATTCATGATTCGCCAGGATGGAGGAAGAGAGGCATGACAAGAGTTCGAGTCCTCCCCCCGAGCAACAACCTCCTCGGAGAACGGCAGGTCAAGATGCTGTGGCCCTGGTCTGAGATATCACGACGTGCAGTTCGCGTCACAGCCTCATCGGCGTACGTCGGTGGCGGATGCGGCGCAACGCTGACTCGAGGAGCAGCAGGGCTAAAGGAAGCTGCCTTCGGGGTGTGAGCACTTCCCGGCGTCCACCAATGAGGTCGGGAACCACCCGGGGGCCGGCGTCCACCGGCCGCGGTGCCATGCCGACGGCGAGGCCGCCCGTGGGTCTGATCTGTCCATTCCACCTGGGCACACTCGAGGTATCGGCGCGTCGAGCGTGGTCACCTGAGACAAACCCCTGATCACGTCTACCCGGATACTTACCGGCGCCGGCCACTGGCGGAACTCGGGTGGTTCCGAAAAATCGGATTCGTCCGAAAAATCGGAGAGCGGTCTCCTTGGGTGGTATCTGGCGATCCGGGTCGGGCTCGTAGGGGCATGTTCCTCGTGGCTGAAGAAGGGCCGGCGTGGCCCAGACGGGCATTCAGGGCCGTGTACCGGTGCGACTGGTTCGTCATGGTCGTGGCGTTGGCTGCTATCGGTGGTGGCATGGCGGGCCTCGTGTTCATCTCCGGCTAGGGCAATACGTTCAGTTAAGACTACATGTGTGTTATTCTCGGGTGCGTGCCGAGGGCCGGATGGGTGAAGCCCCGGATGATCAGCACTTAGCGGATCACGTGGCGTTGGGGGTGCTGACTCGGATGTTCCCGTGGCGCTGGTCGACGAGGTGCTGGTTGATACGGGGCCAACATCGGAGGCAGCGTCTGCTGCCGGCGAGGCTGGTGGTGTACTACGTGCTGGCCATGACGTGTTCTCTTATGCGGCTACGAGGAGGTGATGCGCAGTTGGTGGAGGGGCTGTCGTGGCAGTCGGGGTGGCGCAGGAGCTGGCAGGTGCCGTCCAAGTCGGCGATTTTCCAGGCCCGTTCCCGGCTTGGCGTCGAGCCGGTGCGCGGTTTCGACCGGGCCTGTGTGCCGCTGGCTCAACCGTCGGCTCCTGGTGGGTTCTACCGGCGGTGGCGGCTGGTGAGTGTGGACGGCACCACGCTCGATGTGGCCGACACCCCCGAGAACGAGGCGGCGTTCGGCCGGCCGGGCTCGGGGCGTGGCGAGGGCAAGGCGGCGTTCCCTCAGTTGCGCGTCGTTGGCGTGGCCGAGTGCGGCACCCACGCCCTGTTCGGGGTGGCCATCGGTGCGTGTGCCACGGGCGAGAAGACCCTGGCCCGGGACCTGCTCTTGCCTGTCTGAGGGGATGCTGCTTTTGGCGGACCGCTACTACTTCGGGTTCGATCTGTGGAACCAGGCCGCGGCCAGCGGGGCGGATTTGCTGTGGCGGACCAAGGCGAACCACAACTTGGCAGTGGATCGACGCTTGTCCGACGGCTTTATCTCAGTCACATCCAGGCCCGCGACGATGCAGGGGGAAGAACCGGGTCGCCGTGAGGGTGATCGAATACACCCTCGACGATCCCGGCCGCTCCCAGGCCGAGGACACCACCTATCGGCTGATCACCACCATCGTCGACCCCGAGGTGGCCCAGCCGAGGAGCTGGCCGGCCTGTATCGGCAACGCTGGGAGTTCGAGACCACCTTGGACGAGCTCAAGTCCCATCAGCGCGGACCCCAGGTGGTGTTGCGCTCGAAGAACCCCGACGGGGTGCGCCAGGAAGCGTACGGGTTCTTCTGCACCCACTATGCCATCCGGGCGCTCATGGCCACTGTCGCCGACGACCACGGCATCGACCCGGACCAGGTGAGCTTCACCCGCAGCCTTCACGCCACGCGCCGCAGCATCCGTTCCGGTGTGGGCACCAGCGCCAAGAACCTCACCGAAGCGCTGCGCTGCGCCATCACCGAGATTGGCCACGAGCTGCTCCCCCAACGCCGCCGGCGTAAAGCGGAACGGGTTGTGAAACGCAAGATGAGCAACTACCACCTCAAACGGGCCGATCACCACAGCATGATCCTGACCGAGCCGCCGGCCATCACGATCCTCGGGAACCCCGCGTGACGACAGCCTCACCCACCCAGATCAGCACCGCCTGGACCGTCCTCGCCGACGCCCTCACCCAACGACGAGCGGTGCGAGCCCGCTACCACGGACACGACCGCGTCCTCTGCCCCCACCTCCTCGGCTGGAAACACGGACGCCCCAAGCTGCTCGCCTACCAAAGCGACGGGACAACCAGCGCCGGACCCAACCCACTCCCCCAGCAGCGCTGGCGTTCCCTCTTCGTCGACGAGATCGAACAGATCAGCCTCGCCGCAGACCATCCCTGGCAGACAGCCGGCAACTACACGGCCGATTCCAACTGCGTCGACCGGGTCGCGCTCACGTAGGGAAACCTTAACTGAACGGTATTGCGGCTAGGGCAAGTTGAGGAACCAACTGCGGCAGAGGGAGGCCTCGAGACCACTTACGCGCTGAGCCCAGGGTGGTACTCAAGTACCGGTATGGCGCCCTTCGTCATGGTGACGGAGTACCGAACAATTGGGCGTACTCTCGCGAGTGTCGCGTAGGACGTCGTTACCCACACCTGCGCACCGGCGTCAGGGGACGGCCTGTGGACCCGCTAGCTGCTCGGTCAGTAATTCGAGGGAGCTGTGCAACTGGGCGAAGCGCCGCGGCCCCAGGATCTCTGCGATCCGCAGCTGGGCCGCCCCAGCCTCGGCGTAGATCGTCTGCTCGAGCCTCCGTCCCTTGGAAGTGAGGCGGATCACGCGAGCCCTTCCGTCGGCCGAATCGGGCACGCGCAGCAGGTACCCGTGTCGTTCCAGGTGCGCGAGCAGGTCGTTGACCGACTGTTTCGTGATCCCCACCCGGTCCGCAAGCTGGCTTGGACGTCGTCCCTCGAGGCCCGGGTAGCGCCAGAGCCCGACGTGAGCTGCGTTCAGATCGTCGTATCCCGCCGCAACGACGCCCGCATACAACTGGTCACGCACCCACTGCCAAACGACACCCAGCATGGCGCCGACGTACGGGCTTCGCTCGCCCTTGGGGTGGTTGGAGAAAGCGCTTGACATAATCGTAAGGTTACCTTACCATATGACAAATCGTAAGGAAACCTGACTACTTCATCTGGGACGGGTTTCAACTAGGAGGTGGCCGAAGTGACGACGGCGATTGTTGACTCCCCCGAGGACGGACAAGGGCTGGCGTGGTGGTTCCTCGACACCTTGGTCGTTGAGCACCGCGGCGCCCCCGAAATGGACACGGTCGTGCTCGAGATGACCTTGCCGGTTGGCTCCGCGCCCCCGCTGCACGTCCATGACGACCTCGACGACACCTGGTACATCCTCGAGGGCCAGATGGTCGTGCGCTGTGGCGACGAGGAGCTACTGGTCGGAGCCGGGCACTGGGTTTCCATGCCCCGCGGAGTGCCGCACACGTTCCGAGTGGTCGGTGAGGGCGAGGCCCGGATCTTGCTCGTGCACGACAACGCCAGCTTCCGTGATCTCATCCGCGACCTAGGCACTCCAGCTACAGCGCGTGTCGTGCCGAGCCACCCAACGTTCCCGCCCATGGACGAACTGGCGCGCATCGCGGCGTCCCACGACCTCAGACCAGTCGGGCCTCCCATGAGCGCTGAAGACAGTGACAAGGTCCTGGCCGGCGCCAGTTGATCCGCCGGCGATCGGGACTTCCCGCAACCGGCTTTACTGTTTATTCCCGATGTTCGGCTCGTAATGGGCGAGCCAGGCTGGGTTTCCTTTAAGGCAGGCGAACGGATAGAGCATTCAGGGCTTCGTTGCTAGGGATTGGGCGCTGCAAGGCTGCGAGCACTTCCGTTGGCACGGTCTTTGAGGGCACTATCGCGACCATCGGACCGATGGGCAATGTTCGGTAACCGATTCTGTGCTGGGCGAGGAAGGTCTCCAACGTTGCAGGATCTAAGCAGAGGCTTTGATTGCTGATCAGGCAGGCCGGATTTTGGACCCGGGGGTCGATGTCGAGCATGGCCGCGGCGGAATCAGCTTTTCCGGGATCGACGAATAGCCAGGCAGGATTCTTGGCGCTGGCAACTGTGTTGTAATAGTCCTGGTTCCCGTAACGCACGTCGCTGGCCGTGACTTGGCCTCCCGACTGCCAGTCGATAAGCCAGGAAATGGAATATCCCGCCCAGACATTATCGACGTGTGCGGACTCAAGCGACTTGGTTAGATAGACAGCACCCGGGTTGGGGTTAGCGTCCCAGGTGAACCAACCGCTTAGGCTCGGGCTTCCCTGGATGGGAGTATACGGGTGGAGCTGCATTACGGCAATGAGTGTCAATCCAAGCGCAGCCGCGGTCGCTAACGGCAGCGCCAGGCGCGCCTTGCCTATACGACTAAAGGCTGTGACCAAGCCGGATGCAACCAGCAAACACAAAACCGGGGCGAGGAACAGCCCGTAGCGGCCATCGTGCCAATCCCAACCGAAGGGGGAAAGGGCGAACACAAAGGGGTATAGCAGTGCTGCCCCTACCAGAACCAAGGCCCGCCTCTGTCGAATCAGCACAACGATCCAGACGAGAATCCCGACCAAAACCGCGGCATAGGCGATCACGCCGATCACCGTCACCCACCTGGGTCCGGAGGGACTGACGAGGAACCGCCCTGACCCGGGAACCCAAGCCAGTTGGTCTAGGACGTAGTTTGCTCTGAGACGAAGGCCCAGGACTATTGGCAGGGTGTGCTTGAAGAAGGTCGAGAGGTGGGCGACGTAGGAGTCGTCAGGTTGGGGCGGCACCTTACGTAGCGATCCGAGGTGGCTGTGGAAATTATTCCATAGCCACGGAAGCGCTCCGACCACGACGCCCGCGATGCTCAGTAGGACAAGCTCGGGACGGAACTCGATTCTGCCCTTTAGGTGCCTCCAGAGCAGGAAGACCGCTGAGGGCACGAGGTAGTAGCAGATCTCGGGCGATCCCCACCACCCGACACCGGCAAAGAAGCCAAGCGCCAACCAATCCAGATCAGCCGCGCCACCGAGGACTTGCTCGGCGATCGAACTGCTCTGAAGCTGTCGGGCCGAGCACTTAGATAAGGCTCCTCGCGCTGGGAGATGCGTAGTGCGAGCAGCATCACGGCCAGGCCACACACGAGAGTGACAAAGCGGAACCCATACTCCAACGTCGAGTCGAAGATGTAAACCTCGGGCCAAATCCAGAACAACAGCGCCGCGCCCAAAGCGATCTGGGGTCCAAACAAGCGGAGGCCTATCCTCCACACCAGCACAACGGCCACAACATCCAAGAGAATTGGAGTTAGACCTAGCGTAAAGGAGGACTGACCAAACAGGGCGAAGACCGCCGCCACCACGTAGGGTTCCACGCCGCCATAGTTCTGACCCCAGTAGAACGCAAAAAAGTGGCCCCGTAGGATCTGGTGCGCCATCAGTCCCGGGATCTCGGTCGAAGAAGTCATTGGTTGACGTCCGAGGATCCACAGCCGAAGGAGCAAACCCACCAACGCCACCACCGCGATCGCCGCGGTCGTCAAGATCCCCGTGTGACGCGTAGGTACTGGTGCGAGCAAACGTGCGGCTCGTCAAACCAGCGTCGGGTACGGCAGGAGCTGTTGCCACGCGAAGAAGAAGCTAACCGGCGATGCCCGGGCTGAGACTAAGCGATTCCTCCTAGGGAAATGGCCGCCCTGCTCCTGGTGGGTCCGCCTCGGCTTTGGCCGCGATATCTGGCAATGGGGCTCTCTTGAGGATGGCCGCAACTTCTTTCCGCTCCAGTGGTGTCCTGACGCTACTTCCGAATTTGAGCGAGACGACCGTTGCCCCTGATGAACGGCGGGACAACACCAATCCGTGGTGGCACCGCGACGCTGCGCACTATTGCTCATGACCTTCGCCTCTGGTGAAGGGATCCATCACGGCGACGCTGGTGGCCGTCGATCCTGTGGTATTACTGAGAACGGTCCAGCCGGCCGGCTCGTCGGACTGGACCGCCCTCCCACCCGCCGGTGGGGCGGGCGGCGTGCCCGGGGGGCGGCACAGGACTCCGCTCCCCCTGTGGAGTCTGTATCCCGGGCACGCCGACCCGCGAGACCGTCAAGGTAGTACACGAGGGTGGGGGAGTAGCGGCGCTATGTAACAGCGGCTAACGACACGCCGTCATGGTTCGGCTTGCACACCGTCTACGCGGTCGCCGTCTTAGTGGAGCCGAGCAAGAGCGGCGGCGGCCTGGTCAACCGGTCCACGAGCGGAAAGAAACGCCGGAATCGGGCTGCCATCGGCGAAGGAGCAAGCATGATTGACCGGTCGTTGTGCCCCGGTTGCTATCGCTGGGTCATCGTGCCATCCTGAGGTCGGGTGGTCCGTTTCGGGGCGGGGCGACCACCTGGCCTCACCAGCTATCGGTGTATCCACCCCTGCCGAGATGCCGCCGCGTACAGTTTTTTCGGCCGGCACGACCATCACCCAGCGCAAATCCTGTGTCGGTCGCAGCCTCGGCCGGGAACTAGCCCCCCCGACCGGGTTGCCAGTGGTCCAGCGATGCCCGGCCCGTCGATTGCCCCTGAGGGGTTCGGGCACGCTGGCCCACTACGGGGAAGCTGCTGTTTGCGCCCGCGCGGTCGGGGGACAGCTCCGTTTCGTCGCCCTCGCCTGTGGTGGTAGCGTTGAAATCGCCTTCGCAAGAAGGAGGTCGAACTAACCGGTTCAGGGTTTCCAAGCTTCAGCAAGGAGGTCCCGATGGAAGGTTCATCCCGGACGCCGAGCGTCAACTGCGAGATCACGGTCGCCAACCGGAACGGATGCGCCATCGTTTTCATCGCGGGCGAAATGGGCGTGACCGCCGGGCAGCAGTTACGGGAGGCTCTTCTGGAAGCCCAGCACGGCTCGGACAACGTGATCGTCGACACGAATCGGCTCACGTTCGTGGATTCGACTGCCATAGACGCGATCGCCTCGGCCTGGAAGCGACTCCCAGCGGAGCTGCGTGTCGTCGGCGCCAGACCGACAGTCCGACGGGTGTTCGAAATCGCCGGGCTGAGCGAACTGCTTGTCGATGAAACTGGCTTCACATGGCAGCAGTTGACACACCATCGCAGCGGGTGGCGTCAATGGTTGACACGCGAAGCCAACCACGAGGGTGTACCTCTAGCGGAAATCATCGAGGTCGGCCCATGGCCCGGGTATGGAACGGATCACGCCCACTACCTGCTCGAAGCCACTGGAAGCACTTCCCTGTACGGCTCTCTAGATGACGCCATGCGAGCCGCCGAGGACCCGGAGTCGGTCACGCCGCTGACCAAACGTGGCGCCGGGTAGTCGTATCACGACATCACCGGTCGTTGACGGCCGCGGTTGGCTGCGGTGACCTACGCCCACTTGAGTTTGCAGCGAAGTAGCAGCGATCTCCGAGCGTCAGCTGTCGCGCCGTGATGATCCCCGACTGACCAGCGGCGAGTCGAAACGCCTGCGATATACCTCGATGTCGCCGAGGGAGATTCGTATCACCGAAGAGTTGGTGCGAGCAGGGAGCACGCCGGCTTCGACAAGGTCCTCCACGAGTTGGTGGGGCAGGTGCAGAAGCTCGGCTGCCTCGCCGAGTGTCACCTCATCGTCGGGGCCGATCCGCCCGCGCCATTCCACGCTTCACGTCATCGGCTGTTGCTATGCATGTTCCGAAGCGAAAACTCGCCACACAAAGGTTAAATATTTGTAACTGAGCTAGCCATGTGCCGCAATCTGCAGGCGGCGTCCGCTCCGCTAATGGCCCTCTCCGTGCTCGCAGCACCAGCGTGCGGGTTCGGGCCGAGGCGGTCCCTCTGGTAGGTGCAGAGAAAGTGGCGGCCGCCACCCGCGGCGGCTATCGTCGGTAGCTTCGCTCCTCGGAGGGACTCCTGGGGCGTCGAAATGAAAGAGGGGCGTCGCTGGTGCCGCTACCACCGTCGGCGCCCTTCTTCGCGCCTGGACCTCTTATCGTGCCCATTCGGGGACGCGGCGCCGATTAACCCACAGAAGCAAAGCGAGCGGTGAGCGTGTCCGGCCCCTGGAACTGCCCCTCGGGGCGCGGCCCGCTGACCGACCAACCGGAAGGATCTACCCGGACCCGCTCTGGGTGAGGCCGCTTTTCAGTGGGCGCGGTTTTAACGTAAGCGTCAGGGTTGTAATATCGGTCGAACAGCCCAGCTGCGCTCGTCCTACAGGGGGTGGCATGGGCGGTCAGCGTCCCGGACGCCGTAGACTCCATTCCCCCTCGGAGTCCGGCCCCGGGCGCGCTGACCTTTCGAGTGCGGCCAGACAGGCTCAGCTTGGTGAGCGCAGTCGGGCGCCCGGTTGCTCCGCCGGACTCTCCCCCTCGCGAGCCGACACCGGGCGCACCGACTGACGGACTTAGCAACGATAGCGAAGCTATGCCGAGGTCGCGCTTCGGCCCAGCCAGCGAGTCATCCGCTCCTCGCCCGGTGCTATTGGGAACCCGGCTCTGCGGGGATCTCGCTCTCTTCGACGAGGTAAAGCTCATCCCGGGACGGAATCCAGCCGTGGGCCGGATCCTCGCCCGTGACTTCGTGATTCGCCCCGGTCGAACTGTAACCCCACCTGAGGAACTGACTGATGTTTCCGGCTTGCATCCTTCATCACTCCGTGTTGAAGACTTGCTGAATAGTGGTGCCCGGCCAGTGACCTGATACGTATGTTCGACACTTTCTAAGAAACTTGGCCAGAAGTACAGGGGAAGCGGGTCGAAGAGCCGCCGGGCGGGCCGCCCGGCGTCCGCTGGTTAATCGAACAGGTGTTCGTTAATCTCTGACCATGGAGGCACACGAACTCGAACGTTTGCGCCGGTCAATCGCCATGTTGCCCCTGGGCACTCAGCCGGCGCCCTCACCCGGGAGGCTGCCATGCACCTCGTCGAGGAGGTGGCGAACGCCCGTTCGGAGACGGCGCGCTACCGCCAAGCGGTTGCCGAGCTTCGCACGGTTCTCAAAGCGCTGGACGATTCGTAGTTCTCCCCTCTTCACACCGTCGTCACCGCACTTGCACGCCAATGTGGCGGCCTCCGCCTTAGGGTGAAACGTCGGCGCTGATGACGGTGTCGAACCGCCCCCGTCGGTCTTCCCCCCGACCGAAGGGACGTGCGGACGACATGCCCTGGGAGCCGCCCGGCGGACCTCCCGGGGCGTGGCGTCCGTAGTCGGTCCGAGAGCCGTCGGGTTGGGATGGCTCGCGCCCCGCGTCGGTGTGCAAAGGCGCCTTGACATCTAGTCGGCGTCCCTTTGTTGCCTCACTGGCCCATCGAAGCGAGCGTGACCAGTTTCTACGGCAGCGCGAACGTCCACGGGCAGGACGCTTTTCGGCAGGATCGCCGGCCCGAAGAGCGGGCTGCTCGGAAGATCCGGGCGCGGTAGCCAGGAGATCCGGCGGTCGGTGATCCGCCAGACCGTCTGGATCAGCACGACGGTCCCCCAGAGCGGGATCAGAAGCATGAGAAGGTCCCTTGCTCGCCGGCCGGTGGATCGCAGCGCGAACGGCAGGGCGAAGAGACCCACGACGAATGAGATGCCCACGTAGAGGACGGCCACCGCCAAGAGGAACAGCAGGAAGTGCGAGAACCAGTTGAACGAAGGCGGAAGAGGAGGTCGGTCGGCGTCCTTCCACCTGACCCCGTCCCATCAGAGCATCGCCTCGGGGTTACGGGTATCGGTATACCAACCCGCCAGCGGCGGGGTGTCGTTGTCCGGCTCGACCCGGCTCATGCGGTTGCCCCCTTGGAATACCTCGATCTTCGGAGCATATTTGCTCCGCCCCGTCATCCCTGGCTTCCGGAGCCTCCAGCGCACGTTCGAAGAGAGAAGGTCGATGGCCCGCAGGTGAGGGCGTCGGTGCGATTGGCGTCCTCGCCATGGACACGGTCAGGGAAGAACTGCCGGAACCAGGCAGAAGCGGTGTCGCCGGAAGCGGTCCGGCCGCTGGCCGCCTCGAGTTGCTGGTACCAGGCCAGGAAGCCCGATCCGCCGCCTCGGCCGCTGCCGTCCGGGCCCTCCAGCTGTTGAGCGATCTGCTGCAGCGCTTGGTAGAAGTCGTCCGGACCGGCGGCGGTGGTCGGGGGTGTGAGGGCGGGGGAAGTTGGCGGGACGGTCGGTGTCGCCGCTGGTGCTGGCGCCGAAGCGGGCCCCGAGGCAGGAGCGGTCGCCTTCGCCGGGGGGGTTGAGCTCCCGAGGTTGCCGTTCGAGACGGGGTCGCTTGATCGCGCCTGGGGGCCGGTCAGGAGGTTTGTGCGCAAGAGAACTGCGCTCAGGCTGGCGGCGAAAACGATTGCGACCAGCCAGAGCGTGATACCGATCCTTCGCATCGTCGATCACCTCGAGCAGCCAGAATAGGTCCCGACCGGTGCGATCGCCGCAGGCGCCCATCCCCACGTCGACGCCGTAGGAGCGGAACCGCGCATTCAGTAGTCCAGTTTCGACTAATCCTGCTGGTTTGTGGTATCTCTGAAAGGGCCCCGGGCACCGCTCGTCCGGACCGGACGAGCGGGGGCGGGCAGCGTCCCGGTCGCCGTCGACTCCATCCCCCCCGGAGCCCGGCCCGGGCACGCTGACCCGCACGGGCGAAAAAATTACTCAACGCGATCAGGCGACGCCCCACCGGGCTCGGAGGCAGGCGCCTAGAAGGATGGCTTCGCGAATCGAGGCCCTGACGTGGTGGATCCCCTGACAAGGGGCGGTTGTCAGGGAACCACCACTGCAGAGAATCCTAATAGTGGCACCGGCTTTTCGGCTGGGATGGAATAGGCGAGGTCAGGTGGCCCGCCCCTTCAGAACCACCCGACCTCGCAAATAAAGCCTCTCACCGCTAAGCCAACCTGGCCCCAACGGGGCCTCAACGCCGATGGTCCTTTCCCGAATCGCGCCACGATTCGCATATTTCATCCTCGACGCGAACCGGGCCATGGCATGAGAGGTGCTCCTGTCAGCCGGCGGCCTTTTTGAAGATGGCGTACTGAAGTTCGCCCCGGCCGGCGACCACCAGGCGCTCCATACGGATGAACTCCCAGCCGTCCTTCCCGACTTCGTTGAACTTAGTGGTCCACTCGGACGGGTTGGCTCCCATACCGCTGACCAGCTCGAAGTGGTAGCTCCAGCTCATGTGATGGGCGCCTTACGGTGGCTCGTGGACGGGGCCGGGGTCCAGGTCGGCCCGACCCGGACCGAGGGTGCCGGACGGCGAGCCATCGACCTGCCGAGCACAGCGGCCAGCCGGGCGGTCCGGCGCCCGGCGCAGAACAGCACCCAGAGCCAGTCGATCTCTCGCTTGACTTCCACGCGTGAAGACACGCTGTTAGGTCGGACATGGACTGGATCCCCTTGAGCCCGGCCTGGTGCCGAGGAATGGCCAGCGGGGGTCTCGGCTAAAGTTGTTCGCTGCGCTACACGGCCCCATCGTCTAGCGGCCTAGGACATCACCCTCTCAAGGTGGGAACACGGGTTCGAATCCCGTTGGGGCTGCGACGAGAAAGCCGCAGGTCACAGGGCATAGGCGGCGCGGCGCTACTCCTGAGCGACGTCGCGGAAGGATGTGGCCAACGAGGTGGGCACATCGATGACTAGTGGCCTGGTCAGGTCGGCCAGCCGTTTCAGGGCGTCCCGGAGGTCGTCGACGGTGGCCACCCGCACCCCGTCGCAGTTGATGGAGCGGGCTACGGCGGCGTGGTCGAATTGAGCAAAGTGAGCCGCCACCGCCTTTTCACCCATCCCATGAAGCACCCAGCCAAGCGCCTCGTTGTTGAATACCAGCACCCCGATCGGGAGGTTCTCCTGCACCGCGGTCATGAGGGCGTGGATCGACATGGCGAATCCGCCGTCGCCGCATACGGCCAGGGCAGTCCGTTCTGGCGACGCCAGCTTGACGGCCAAGGCGGCGGGAACCGCGTAACCCATGCCGCCGCCGGCGGCCGGCTGCAGGTACTCCCCCCGGTTCTTGCACCGGTACCACTGCATCATGAACAACCGGTTCTCGCCGGCGTCGCAGGTGATTACCCCGTCGTCGGGGTAGGCCTCCTCGAGGAGCGAGATGATGCGTTGCGGGCTGATCGGAACCTCGTCCGAATGGGCGAGTGGGTCGTCGAACTGGTCGAACTGCTGCCTCGCGGACGACGCCCGCTCCCGGCCGCCCAAAGCACGGTCGGGTCGCTGCTGGGGGGCCAGCACGCCGTACAGCTCATCCATGATCACCGCCGCGTCGCCGATCAGCGGATGATCGACCGGGAACGTCCACGCCGCGTTCAGCGGCTCCACGTCGACCTGGATCATCGTCTGGCGGGACGGGTCGAGCAACGACGTGCTCTCATTCAACGTGTCACTTGGGCCGAGCCTGGTGCCCACGGCCAAGACGACGTCCGCGTCCTTGATGACCGCGTTCGCCGCGGCCCACCCAAACGGGCCGATAACGCCGGCCGAAAAGGGATCGGACTCAGGGAAAACCCCCTTGCCGCTGGCTGTCGTCGCGACAGGGGCGCCTACCACCTGGGCCAGGCGGGCCAGGCTGACTTGTCCCTTCGCCAACCTGATCCCGTTCCCGGCGATGATGGCAGGCCGCAGAGCAGCCGCCAAGGCGCCGCCGGCCCGCTCGATCGCGGCCCGGTCAACTGCCTCATTCCGGGCCGGTAGATATGCGGACGTGTCGTAAATGCGCGGGGTCGAGGCGGGACCGACCACGCCCTGGAGGGCGCTGCTGTGGTACACGACCGCCACCGGCCCAGGGTCGCCGGTGAGGGCGTGCTTAAGCGCCAGCTGGGTCTGCTGAACCGCCTGGGCCGGGTGATAGCTCACCATCACCCGCTTGGTCACGCCTGCCAACGCCGTTCGGGTGTCCCATGTCCCGTAGTCCCCGCTGCCGCTCTGGTAGGGGGCGTGATGGGACAAAGATCCACCGTCGGACATCTCTGTAAGCACGACCATAGGGGAGCTGCCCAGCAGGGCCTCGAGGTAGCCCTGCGCGGCGTTGCCGACGATCCACTCTCCCTGGCCCATGACCACAACGGGCTCGCCAGTGAATCGGCCGAAGGCCTCGGCCATGTGCGAGCCGATGGCCTCCTCCCGCACCTGAATCGCCCGGATAGTTGGATGGCCG
The DNA here is from genome assembly GCA_963851245.1 of uncultured Acidimicrobiaceae bacterium. Classification (GTDB taxonomy): domain Bacteria; phylum Actinomycetota; class Acidimicrobiia; order Acidimicrobiales; family Palsa-688; genus CAWKOH01. The sequence goes on from CAWKOH010000009.1 coordinate 64,808, forward strand.
TACAACGATCTCCAAAGCGAGCCGGTAAGCCCACCGGGCATGCCCAAGACGAAGCGCACGCCGCCTTGCGCCAGCGCCTCGATGATCGCATCCGCCACTCCCCGCTCCTCATGCCATGCTGACCTTGTCATGACTCACCCCACTCCGCTAGCGATGTATGCGTGTTAACTTCACGCTACTCATCACCCGGACGACCAGCCTGGCCGAAGCCCCCTGTGCAACAGTCGCCGGCAGGGACGATCTGAACAGGGTGACAACCAGAGGGGACATGGAGCCAAGAGTGATATCGCTTGACGACGTCCAGAACATCATCGCCAGTTGGTGGTTTGACTATGACCAGGGAAACTTCGACACTTTCCCCAGCTACTTCACGGCCGACGCTCACTTTTCGTGCCGGAGCGACTCTGGCCAGACCGCCTTCGAAGAGTTCGTGAGCGCTGATGTCAGTGGGCGTGACGAGGTGGTCGCCTGGCAGATCGACCACCGCAGCAACAGCCCTTACCCTTTGCGCCACAACGGAACCAACGTTCACCTGACCGAAGGCGACGACCAAGGGGCGACGTTCCGTTCGTATATCTTCGTGACCCAGGTCGTTGCCGGTTCTGTCGCCCCGTTGGCGAGCGGATTGTGCCTGGGTTCGGTGCGCTGCGAAGACGGGTTGCTCCGCCTGGCAGACCTGCGGGTGGTGCTCGATTTCACCGACTCTCGACTCTTCAGCGAGGCCGCCAGTCACGGAGTGCCTTGATCTCAAAGGTGCTGGGTGTCGGAAGCTGAACGTGACCGTCACACGACTCGGATCCCGGGCATGGCTGCTACGCGCGTTCGATAGGGGTGGGCGATCCGGCCGGCCCCGGTCAGGCCGCTCCTCGCTCAACCAGGAAGTCCTGGATGCGGTTGCAGACGTATTCGAGTTCCTCGTCGGTCAGGCCGTGGCTGCATGGCAGGATCATGCCTTGGCGCATGACTCGGTCGGCATTGGGCAGCCCGGCGTCGGGGACGCGGTATTCGACGCCTTGCATCATGGGGTGGCGGGTGATGTTGCCACTCCAGATGGTCCTGGTGTCGATCTTCACGGAGTCCAGGTATTCCTGCAGGTCGGGCCGGCCGAACCCGGCGTCGTCGGCTACCAGCAGCCCGTAGCAAAGCCAGGCCGTCTCCAGGCTTTCCAGTTGGCGGGGCGGGACGAAGACCGCGGGGTGTTGGCGCAAATAGGCGCTGTACACGTCGAAGTTCTTGCGCCGACGTTCGCTGAACTCGGTCAGGCGGTCCAGTTGGACCAGCCCGTAGGCCGCACCCAGCTCCGACGGCTCCAGGTTCCAGGGCTGCACGTCGAAGATGAAGTCGTTGTCGTAGGGAATGCCGTCCAGGTCTTCGCGGAACACCCGCCCGGTCTGGGCCGCTTGGGAGCCGAACAGATGCGGTTCGGAGCGCCGCCCCCAGCGGCGCAACATGAGCCCCCGGTCCCGTAGGGCCTCGTCGTCGAGGAGCACCATCCCGCCGTTGCCGGCGCAGGTGATGATGTGCGACATGGCAAAACTGGTGGCGCTGATATCAGCGCGGGTGCCGGTGGGGGTGCCCCGCAGGGTGGCGCCCAGGGCGTCGCAGGAGTCCTCCACCACCAGCAGGCCGTGGCGGTCGGCGACCTGGCGGACTACGTCCCAGTCGGGGGCGTTGCCGGCCAGGTTGGGTAGGAAAATGGCCCGAGTCCGAGCGGTCACCATCTCCTCGATCCGGCTCACATCGGCGTTGAACGTGTCGGCCTCCACGTCTACGAACACCGGGGTCAGGCCCAGGTGGTACAGGGAACCGATATCGGTGGAGAACGTAAGTGGTGAGGTGATCACCTCCGACCCTCGGGGTAGATCCAGCAGGGCGAAGGCCAGCATCAACGCCGAGGACCCCGAGTTGCACATCAGCCCGTGCGACTTGCCGAAAAGAGCCGCCACCCGGCGCTCCATCTCGGCCACATTCGGGCCGATCCGCAACGCCTGCGGGCCGCCCCGCAGCACCTTCATCACCGCCTCGATTTCCGCCTCCCCATGCGAAGCCTGGGCGTACAAGACACGATCAACCGGCACAACGACCTCCTGGTCTCGGCTCCCCTTGAAGCGGGGCGTGAACTGGCCCTACGCTCGTGGCGCGTCCAATGTTGGGCGGTACTCGGGCGGCTTTCGAGTTCGCAGCTGCTCGGCCCGTGCGGCCATCGCCGTTAGCACGAAGTCGGGTTGAGTGACGATGTAGAACTCGCCTCGGGCCGCCTGCTCGAATATCGTCTCCGCCGCTTCGAGGGATGTGATGCCCCGCTGCTCCCTGATGGTGAGCATGGACCGGCGATGGCCCTCTGCTGCATCGACGTCGCCGTCGGTGACGGAAAGGGCGGACTGGAAAATGTCGGACGCGACGATCCCGGGCAAGACGGCCGCGACCCGCACGTTGCCGCCCACCATGAGGATCTCGAGACGCAGGCACTCCGTGATGGACAGCACGGCATGTTTGCTCATGATGTAGGGGGCCTGTAGCGGAACGGCTCCCACCCCGCCCACCGACGACAGGTTCAGCACGTAGCTGGCCGGGCCGTCCCGGCGGCCCAGCATGCGGGCCACGAACGACCGGATCCCGTGGAAGACGCCGTTGATGTTGATCTCGACCAGGCGGTCCCAGTTCGCGACCGGGGTGTCCCACAGGTAGCCGAACTGCTCCACGCCGGCGTTGTTGACCAACAGGCGTACATCGCCGAATTCGTCGTGCGTGCGGGCCGCCAGGCGGTCAACCGACGCGGCGTCGCGAACGTCTGTGGTGACGGCGTGAGTGCGACCGCCTCGAGCGTTCAGTTCCTCGGCCAGTTTGTCGATCGCGGCGGTGTCGATGTCGGCCAGTACCACTGTCATTTCCAGCTGGGTGGCGGCGTAGCGGGCCAGTCCTGCGCCGATGCCGGCGCCGGCACCGGTGATGACCGCCACACCGCCGGTGAAAGCTGTCCGCTCTTGTTCGGTGGCCGCCACGTCGCCTGGCCCTACCCGAATGTTGGAATCCGCCGGAAGAAGGGCGGGAAGGCGTAGTCCAACTCGATCAGACCGGCCGATGTCAGGTTCCCGAACAGGTCGGTCCGGATGAAGCACTGCACCAGATAGTCGGCGAAACCCGGCCTTTCGTCCCCGGTGAATACCGGGGATGCCGCCATACGGGCATCGGTGGCGGCATCGAGCCCGGGCCGGGCACGGAACTTGAGGATCTTTACGCACCCGTCAAGCGGGCCGCCCGCTGAGGCGTCCCGCTCCAGGGCGAGAAGACTCCCCTCCAGGGCCTCCATGGTGTGGAAGCGGATACCGAAATGCGGCCTGACCTCGGGCCACTCCGAGACATCCCGCCACGATTCACCCATCCCCAGCTCGTCCAGGGTCTGACCGAGAGCCTTCTCGATGCGGACCTGCTCGTCGTGCATCTTGGAGAGGTAGACAAGGTTGTCGCTGTGAGTGGCGGTCGGCTCGTCGAGCAGCGCCGTGCAGAACCCGTCCTGACCGGGCGCCCACCCGTTGTCGACCAGCCCGCACCCAATGTCGGTGAGCAGGGTCCGGGCCGCCAGCTCATGGCCGGGCAGGTAGTACAGCGCCAGATGCCCCATGGACCGTGTCAGGGGCGTGCCGACTTCCATCATGCCGAGACCTCCTCGGGGATCGACTGAGAGTGGGGGATGGTGAGCGGTTCTCCCATGCGCTCGAAGCAGCTGGCCAGGTTCTCGCCGAGGAAAGAGCCGCGCACCTGATCGGATAGGGCGGCCAGCGTATCGGCGTAGTGCCCGGTGGGGTCGCCCGATCCCTCGAAATGCGGGTAGTCGGAGGAGAAGATGGGCACCTCTGGCAGTACCTCGAACGTTTTCAGAGGGGATTCATGGGCTACAGGAAGAGGAGTCACCCGGATGTTACGCCGCACATACTCGCTGGGAGTCATCGGCAGCCGGTACTCACCCAGCAATAGGGGACTGAGGCCGGGCGTGGCCAGGGCGTCCATCCGTAACGTGGCCGGAACGATCCAGTCGATGCCGTGCTCGGCGAAAACCACCGTGAGGGTCGGGTGGCGTTCGAAGACGCCGCCAAGCACCATGGCGTTGAGGAACACGAGGGCCTGCTGGTAAGGCTGTAGCACCGAGATGACTCTGATCAACGCGGGGTCGTCGGTGTTGGCCCACGCCGGGTGGTAGACGGCGGGGCTGAGGCCGACATGGACGATCGGGATCATGCCCAGATCGGTCACAGCGGACCAGAAGCGGTCGTAATCGGGGTGGTTGGGAGGCACGTCCGCGGCTGGCTCCGAGCAAAACAGGAACGTACGGCTGCCCATCTCGCGCACTCGGGTCAACTCGCCGATGGCCCAGTCGAGATCTTCGTAGCGCAAGGTTGCCGCGGCCATGAGCCGCCCCCTGCCCTCGGAGGCCCGTCCGCCCATCCAGGTGTTGATGGCTTCGAGAGCCTCCATACCCAGGCCGGGCTCTTTGATAGCTCGGGCCAGGGTGTAGCCGGTGCCGCTGATGACGTTCTGCAACCCGATCCCCTGGGCGTCCAGCCAGGAGACGCGGGCCGGTACGTCCCGCATTTCCTGATGCTGGTCCGAGCCCGGGTAGCCCGCTTCTGGACCGCGGCCGGGGTCGTACTTCTCGACCATCCCTGGGGTGACCAGCTGGTCCATTGGCATCCGCTTCTCGGCCGGTACCGCCCGAAGGAGATCGTCGCTGACGAAGTACGCGAACATCTCCGGGGACTTCATGATGAATCGGGGGTCGTCGGTGGGGAACCGGTCGGGGAGCTTGGCTTTCAGGGCCGGGAATTCGTCGAGCCAGTCCTCGGTGGGCTCGAAGTGGGCATCTATGTCGATTACGGACATGTGATCCCCTCTCTCTCGAGCCACCTATGTTAGTCCCGTGATAACGTTATTTCAAGGCCCGGGTGGGAGCCTGCCGGGACGATGTTACGGGGGGACACGTCTTGACAGATCAGTCCGATTCGCTGACCGAGAGCCGCCTTCTGGCCAGGTCGTTGCCGGGCCGTTGGGCGGGGTTCGGGTCGTTGATCTGTCCGACACTTTCATGGGCCCATAGGCAAGCCTTCTTCTGGCCCAGATGGGGGCGGAGGTCATCAAAGTCGAGCTTCCCGCTGGCAACATCACACGGCTTATCTGTGACGTGACGGGAACCGGCTCAGGTCCAGTGTTTCTCAACGTCAATCGTGGCAAGAAGAGCGTCGTCTTGGACCTGCGCCACAATGACGACTACGACGTCTTCACTGGCCTGGTATCTGCCTGACGTCTTCCTGCACAACCGCCGGCCTGCGGCGGCGCGCCGGCTCGGCATCGACTACGCCACCCTCGAAAGACTGAACCGGCGGTTGGTGTACTGCGCGTCGGTCGGATACGCCTCGGAGGAGCCATATGCCGATCGGCCTGCTTGCGACGATGCCATACAGGCCGCCTGCGGTTTGGCGTCGGTCCAATCGCGGGCGGGTGATCCCGCCTACGTCCGCAGCGTCGTAGCCGACAAGCTGACCGGCGCCCTCGTCTTGGGGGCCGTCCTGGCCGCCCGGTATGAGAGGGAGCGTTCAAGGCTCGGCCAGGAGATCGAGGTTCCTGTGTACGAATCGATGGTCTCTTTCTTGCTGCTGGAACAACAAGGTGGCCTGGTGTACGACCCGCCCCAGGGGCCGAGCGGATACAGCCGCAGCAGTTCCCCGTATCGGCGGAGCAGGCTCTGGCGATCGGGCTGTTCCAAACCGATGACCACCCGCTGGTGGGTCGGGTCAAGACCGCTCGCTTACCGGTCCGTTTCTCCCGCACGCCGGTCGAGCCCGTCACCCGCGCTCCCCTGCTGGGCGAGCACACCGAAGAGGTCTTGGGCCACCCTCGCATGTGAGGGTGACCGCCCCGTTTGTAGCTCAGGACTGCCGGGGTGTGAGCCGGTAGTGGCTTGGATCAGGCTGGCGCAGCGCGGTCCAGTAGTCGACCATCCGCCACGGGCAGGCGACCACCGCTCGACCGGCCCCGTTGCGGTAGTAGCCGTGGGCGCTGCCCCCGTGCTTCCAGACCGTGCGGTCTATTTCGACATCGACTCGGGCGTTGTAGGCGTCGGTCGCGTTGGCGGTGGGTTCCATGGCGGCGGCATCGTGTTCGACCAGAAGCTGGAGGCACTCGACGATGTAGTGGACCTGCTCCTCGCTGGCGAGGTTGTGACCCCCGCCGTGATTGGGGGCGCTGTTGGGCCCGGCGGTGGTGAAGAAATTCGGGAATCCCGATATGGTCACCCCGAGGTAGGCGCGGGGATCGAGCCCGGACTGCCAGGCGTCATTCAGCTGAAGGCCGCCCCGCCCCGTGATGTCGATCGCAGAGAGGAAGTCCAGAGTGAAACCGGTCGCATACACCACCACGTCGCAGTCCACATCGACTCCGCCCGACACCGTCACGCCTTCGGCCCGGAAACCCTCGATGGTCCCGGTGAGAAGTTCGACGTTGTCTCGCTTCAGGGCGTCGAAGTAACCGGGGTCCTTCACTATGCGCTTGGCGAACGGCGGAAAGTCGGGGGTCAATTTGTCCTTCAGGTCCGGTCGGTCGGCCAGCTTGCGATCGAGGTAGGCGAGGCAGGTCTGCATGAGGGCGTCGTTGGCGGGTGACGACGAGATATGTGTTTTCTGCCATTCGGGGTCGATTCGCGGGATGTCGTAAAGGTTGTCCGACGCGTACCAGTAGGTCTTGAGCCGGAACCACTGCTGGTAGAAGGGGACGTTGGACATGGCCCAGCGCACCCCCATCGGCACCATCTCCAGAACATCCTTGGCCGGGCTGATCCAATGCGGCTGGCGCTGTATGACCGTGAGATATTCGACTTCTTCGGCCACGGCGGCGGCGATTTGCACGGCGGTGCACCCGGTGCCGAGCATCACTATGCGTTTGCCCGTCAAGTCGACCTGGTGGTCCCAGCCGGCCGAGTGCATGACCACCCCGCTGAAGTGATCCCGTCCGGCGATGTCGGGGACCGATGGCCGGTTCAGGAAGCCGACCGCAGTGATGACCGCATTGGCTCGATGCTCTTGCCGCTGACCGCCCGACTCTGTGGTGACGACCCATTCAGAGCTGTCACTGTCCCAAACGCAGCTGATTACCGAGGTGTCGAAGCGTATGTGCTCGTTGACGCCGTATTTGGCTGCCACTCGGTTCAGGTACTCGAAGTATTCCGGCCCGAAGGGGTAGTAGTGGCTCCACTCGGGGTTCAACTCGAAGGAGAACGAGTAGTAGTGGCTGGGGGTGTCGACCGCCGCCCCGGGATAGGTATTTACTGACCAGGTGCCGCCCGGCTCGTGACGTTGCTCAAAGATGGTGTACCCGAAGCCGGCTTCGCCGAGCTTGACGCCGGCGTTGATGCCCACCATCCCGGCGCCGATCACGATCACCTGGAAGTCCTTAGGCGGCCGACGGGTGACCGGTACATGCCGTCGGCCCGGTTCGAACCCGGCTTGTTCGAGGAGTAGAGGAACGAACTCTTCGCCCACCGGTTCGCCCACCGCGAACCCGGCCATCTTTCGGAAGAGCTCCCCGAGCCGCTCTGGGACCGGCGCCGCGAAACCGTCGGCCAGGCAGGTGGCCAGCCGACTCCTGATCTCTCTGGCTGCGTTCGGGTCGACCTGGTGAGACTTGTGAGCAGTCCGGAAGGTGAGGGGTTCGAAGTCGCCCCTGTAGGTGTCCAGCAGCCCCGGATCGCCCGTGATGTCGATGAGGCAGTTGACCAGGATCGCCGGATCGGCCGCTTCGAGCAGCTCTAGTTGCTCGTCGCGGTCGGGGTCGGCCGGATCCGCGACAATGGGAGCGATTGTCATAGCCTTATCTCCTTCCGGCGGATTCTCTTAGCTGCTCTTGGCTGCGGAGCCTGGTCATCGCTTGGGTTCAACTCGAACTTGGCCTTCATCAGGGCCGCCACCTCCGTCATGGGCACCCTGGCCCGTCGCAGCAGGTGAGCCTGCGAGAAGAATCCGTGATAGACGCCGGGGTAGCGCAGCAGGGCGGTCTGAACGCCCGCGCCCCGGAGCCGCATACCGTAGTTCTCGCACCCGTACCATCGGTGGTCCGGGCGGGCGGGGGGTGTTCTCCATCAGTTTCCGGGCTCCGTCGAAGCCCAGCTCGCAGGGACGGCGACCGCGCTGCTGCCATTTTGTCCAGGACCGCAAGCGCGTCAGGGTAGAACCTAGCCCCAGTCATTCCAGGAGTCTAAGGTCAGAATAACGGTATGTCAAGATGACGTTATCCTGAAGTACAGGAGCAGTCCGAGCGTCCGCCTTTCGCTGCGGAGGTGTTAGCGCACCGATTCGACGAATAGTTCCAGCAGCCGCGAGATCTGATTGGGGTCGCCGGGTTCGATACCGATGGTCTCCAGGACCCCGTATCCGAACTCGGCCGCCCACAGCAGAGAAATCAGATCATAGGGATCGATTGATTGGTCGATCTCGCCCCGGGCCTGACACGTCCGGTAGAAGTCCAGGATCTGGGCCATGGCCTGCCCTCGCCAGTCGGCCATGGCCTCACGAGCTCCGGTGTCTCGGCGGGCGGCGGAGGCGAACTCGACCACCAGGGCCCGCACCCGGGCCCGCTGGGAGAAGGAGGCCGCCAGTGCCTGAATATAGCCGGCCAGGGTCCCACCCGCCTGTGGTGCGGGGGTGTCTCGGTCGAATCTCCACTGGACCACCGCGCTCAAGACGCCGGCCTTGTCCCTGAATGTCTTGTACACGAAATGAACAGTGACTCCGGCCTCGCGGGCCAAATCCCGCACCGTTGTGGCCGCGTAGCCGGGGTGCAAGAAACGCTGGGAGGCCACTTCTAAGAAGCGCTCGATCGAACTTCCGTCGGTCTGGTCCGCCGCGGACCGTGTGTCTTCGTCCGAGGACGGTTCCCCCATGACTCCAATCTATAGAGAGTCCTTCGTTGGCGGCGTGTACAGTGGGCTGTGCCCGCTCAGCGGCAACCGAAGGTGGCGCCTCAGAACACCAGTGAACTTCTGCTCCAACTGGGAGCTGAGTTGTTTGCCGAGCGTGGCTACGCCGGCGTGTCCATGAGGCAGCTGGCCGACCGCCTGGGGCTCACCACCGGTGCCATCTACGCCAACTTCCGCAATAAAGCCGACCTCATGCTGGCCATCATCAACGACCGTCTGCATCGCGAGCTCGAGGACTTCGGCATAAGGCGTCTGCCCGAATACGTCGGTGCGGTCGTGGCTACAGAACCGCAACGAGTCGAAAGCCGCGCCCTGTTCCTCGAGGCCGCTGCGGCTAGTCGTACCGATCCGACCCTGAGGGAAAGGCTGGGTACTTCTCATCGAGAGCGCCTGGATTCGTGGACCCGAGATTACGAAGATTGGCAGGTGTCCGCCCACGTTGACCCCGCGCTCGATATGGGTGCCCTCTTGAAGATGCTGTGGGCCATAGAGCTGGGGACCGGAGTCCTGGAGGCGCTCCAAGTGGAACGACCCACCCGGGTAGGGCGTCGAAGGCCGTCACTGTTGGGCCGGGACCGATCGCAGATCATCGTTCGCTTTCTGAGTTCTCTGGAGAACACCGCTTCGGCATCAACCAGACGGCCGACGGCCCGCAAGCAAGCGAAATCCTGATCCAGCCCCGGTCGCATCGGCCTCCTGGGTCTTTCCTGGGGTGACCGGGAGCAGGATGCTCGAGGGGTGCTCCGAATCGTGATGAAGAGTTTGCGTGGCCACCTGCAGCTCTGCGCCGTAACCGAGACGGGATCCCGTGTTCAAGTTGCGCTCCCAGCGGGGGAAATCACTGGAGGTGACATGCACTCTAAGACGATGGTCGACCCGCATCAGGTGACTCACGTTCCACATGTCGACCTCTAGCCTGTACACCCGGCCCGGCTCGAGCTGATCCGGCGAGGTGTACGAACGGTGGAATCGGCCCCGGACAATGGTCTCTACAAGGTTCTGGCAGTAGCCGTCGGGGTGGACGTCGGACAGCCAGACCACGAAGTCGGTGTCGACCGCAGAGGTCGACACGAACAGTTCGGCGGTGACCGGGCCGGTAATCTCCAGATCCTGCTCTAGCCCGATTGTTCCCACCGGGCCGGCGGCGCCGTCGAGTTCGGCTGCCCACTCGACCGTGTCGTAGCCGTCGAGCCCCTCGTATATCAACGGGTACCACTCGCCTTCGGAGCCGAATCGGCCCCGGGTGTCCTGCACTATCACCAGATATCCGTGGGAGGCGAAGAAGTGAGCCTCGTTGAAATCGGCCGCCAGATCGTTCAGCCGCTTGCCGTAGGGCGTGCGCCGTACCAGGACCGGCCAGGAGCCGCCACCGTCGGGCCTATAGACGTCTGCGACCAGGTTGGTACCGTCCCGGGTCTGCATCGAAACGTCGTCGACGCGCTGGACCTGATGCGGTCCACGATGGGACTCCACCGCTCAGCCGCCGAGGGCAGCGGGATCGGCCGGGGTGAAGCGGAACAGCCGCTCGGCGTTCCCTCGCAAAACCTTGTACTGCTGGGGCGATGTCAGCTCGGCGACACGCTCGCGCATCAGCTTGATGGAATCGGGCCAAGTGGTGTCGCTGTGCGGGTACTCCACCTCGACCATGACGTTGAGGGCGCTCCCGGTTACCCCCCGGGTGTCTTCGTCGACCGACACCTCCCTGCCGTCCTCGCGCACCACGTGGGGGGCCGCGACCCGGTACCTGGAAGGAGCCCTGTCGATCCACACATTCGGGGACTCGATCATGTGGTCGTCCACGGAGATCAGCCAATGGACCGTCATAGCGATACTCCCCCTCTCTAGGCGTTGGAGACAACCTCGTCGGCGAATCGCTTGACCCAGTCGACGAAGTCCTCCTTGGTTCCCTTGAGGCCGGCAGTGCTCGGACCAGCTGAATAGGTCGTGACGCCAAGGTCGACGCTGCGGCGGACCGCATCCAGGGTCGGGCCCATCCCGGCCACTATGTCGAACGGTAGCCCGTCGCGGCCGGCTTCGTGCCGGTGGCGGTCTATGACCTTGACGTGTTCCCCTAGTTCGGCGAAGTCGTCGTCGTTGATGCCTGGGTTGGATTCTCCTGAGTAGAGCGAAGCGCGAATCTGGGCATGGTGGATCCACCCATCACCGAGCCGGCCCGCTCGGCGCAGGGCCCCGGGAGAGGTGCCGCCCACGACGATGGGGATGCCCTGCGGCTTGTTGACGGGTTTGGGCAGGAACTTGACCGGGGGGATGTCGTAGAACCGGCCGTGGAACTCGATGGTCTCCTCGCTCCACAGCTTGCGCATGATCTCGATCATCTCGTCGGTACGCGGACCACGGTTGTGGAAGTCCTCGCCGACGATTTCGAACTCGTCGGGAAGCCAGCCCACTCCGATGCCGGCGATCACTCGTCCCCCCGACAAACGATCCAGCGTGATGATCGACCGAGCCACCGAGATCGGGTGCCGGAGCGGCAGGATGAAGACGCCGGTCGCCAGCTTGATGTTCGTCGTGCGGGTGGCCACCCCACCCAGCACGACCCACGGATCGAACGCGGGCGTGTCTGAGTGCATCGGCGGATACCCGTCCGGCGTGTACGAATAGTTGGGGGTCATCTCGACCGGGAAGATCAGGTGCTCGGGCATCCAGATCGAGTCGAAGCCATTGGCCTCGGCGGCCTCCGCCACCTCTGGGTAGTGCCGGGCGCCCAAACCGGACATCGACATGGCGAACTTCATCACACACCTCCGTCAGTGGTTGGCCTCTGCGACGCCGCTGCGGCTTCGCCGAACTCAGCTGTCCTCGACAACACCGAGGAGCTGGGCGACCAAGCCTGGTTGTGGCGAGGGAATGGGTTCGTCCCCCGGAATACGGACATTGGAACCTCGTCGCGACAGTCCAAAGGCTGGAAACGTGGCGCAACGGCTGCCACGTCCCAGAACCTCCGCAGAATAACAGTATTCTGCCCGGGAAGTATAGCGGGCAGCCGGCCAGCTAGCGGCCAACTGGGCAACGATCGCCAGTCCCGGCCTGCTCCCTCTTCGCTTGGCTGCTCTGTTTGTGTTGGCAGGTCCGGAGACTCGTCGCTGACCGGGATGCAAAGATCACTGTCGGTCACACTGACCGAGACGGTGAAGTCGGAGCCTGCGTGCAAAACCGAGTTGGTGGCCAGTTCGGTCACCACCAACTTGGCATCGTCTATCCCCTCTGCCACGCCTGCCTGATCCGGGGTTTCAACTACGAAACGTCGGGCCGCCCCCGCTGCGTCGATACTGGCCTCAAAAGATCGAGATACCTCAAGATGGGTCAAGGGGCGCCGCTGCTTCTTCAACGGCATACCAGGACACTACCCACATAGATGCTCCTACCCCCAGGATCACATCCGCCTCCGGAGAGTTCCCACGCTGCGAGGCTGGAGTCTCAGCAGAGATGGCATGATCTTCGACGATGCTATTGACAGGAGGCCATTGCGGATGACCGACCTAGAGCCGCGTGTACGTCCGCCGGCGCCGAGCAGTGTAAGCCAGCAAGCAGCGCAGTACCTGGATGCTCCATCAGAGTTCGCCGGCGACCCCGCTCCGACCGATCCACACGACAACTTGACGTGGGAGAGATACATCATGGGTAGAGACGCCCTGCTGGCGGGCGTGATGGGAAGCCGTCTGCCCCCCGACCTTCCCCTCACCGAGTCGTCGTTTCAGATCGATGGTGTGACGACTTATCGCTTCCGGCCTAACCATGTCGAAGACGGTCCTGAGACGCCGATCTACCTGGATATCCACGGTGGCGGTCTTGTTCTCGGAGGCGGGGACGTGTGTCGCCTCATGGGCCGGGGCGGCTCCGTGATCCGGCCCATGATCACCTGGTCGCTGGACTACCGCATGCCGCCAAGGCACCCTTACCCAGCTGCTCTGGACGACTGCCTGGCCGTCTACAGACACCTGCTGGCCGAGCGACAACCGCACGATATTTTCGTCGGAGGCGCGTCAGCGGGGGGGAACCTGGCCCCGGCGCTCCTGCTGAGAGCCAAAGATGAGGGTCTTCCCATGCCGGCGGGGTTGGTGTTGCTGACCCCCGAGGTGGACCTGACCGAGTCAGGGGACACCTTCCGCACTCTCAATGGCATCGACAATGTGCTACAGCCCCTGGCCAGTACGAACCTCCTCTACGCCAACGGCGCCGACCTAACCGACCCGTACCTGTCCCCGCTCTTTGGTGACCTATCCGGGTTCCCGCCCACCTTCTTACAGAGCGGCACCCGAGACCTGTTCCTCTCAAACACCGTTCGGATGCACCGAAGGCTTCTATCCGCAGGCGTTGAAGCAGAGCTACATGTGTTCGAGGCCATGCCGCACGGCGGCTTCGGCGGTGGCACACCCGAGGACATGGACCTTATGCAATCGGTCTTGCGGTTCCTGGACAACCACCGGCGGTCAAGCTGAAAAGGACCTACAGTCTGTCTCATCCGCGCTGACCTCGCGCCGGCCGAAATCAGGCGTGGATGCCGAACAGATGGAGGGGAAGCTCGCTAACTCCCGATGGAGATGCCTGACTAGTCGGAGGATTAAGAGCCCGGGTGGCCAGGTCGGTCCACCATCCCCACGTTGGATGGTACAAGGTGCGCGACGGCAAGATCACCGCAGTGCGGGCCCTGTTCGATCCACGCCCGTTGGTGCCTTGGGGCGCCGGCCAGACGCCGTGACGACGGCGTCCGTCAGGAGGTCCGGCCCCATTGCGTTCCCCGGGTGGGGGAGGTAGCTGAGCGACATCCCCGCAATCCATCTGGGAAGGAGGCGATTGATTAATTGACCTGCTGTCACAAATCGGCCGGCTCCGGAGTCATATTGATGGAACAAAAAGGAGGAGAACCTATGCAAGCGAGAATTCAGAATCCTGCCCAGGCAGCGCCGGGAGCGATGGATGCCTTGCTTTCGTTCGCAAAGGTCGCCAGTGACGCAGCCGCCCAAGCAGGCGTGCCACCGTCAACGATTGATCTGGTTGAAACACGCGCCAGCCAGATCAATGGGTGCGCCGTGTGCCTCGACATGCACACCCGTGCCGCCAAGAAGCATGGGGTTACCGACCAGCAGCTCAACACGCTGGCGGCTTGGCGCGACTCGCCCTATTTCGATGAGCCGCAACGGGCGGCTCTGGCGCTAGCAGAGGCGGGCACCCGACTAGCCGATCGGTCCGACGCTGTGCCCGACGATGTATGGAACATGGCGACCAAGCAATACGAAGAGCCGGGGTGTGTTGCCCTCGTGCTGACCATCGCCCTGATCAACACCTTCAACCGGCTCAATGTCATAACTGGCCAGGTTGCCGGCGAGTGGACTGCTCAGTATGCGGCTAGCCACCCCCCGGTCGACAACCCGAGAAGACATTGAACTACGCAATGATGGCCCGTGACAACCACCAGTTCGCCAAGTTCAACAAGATCCGCATCGACGAGCGCGGCGAGCCCCGCCCCGGAAGACCTTCATCTGGCGTGGGCCGCCGGCGCCCGAGTCGCCCTTCTGACGCCGCGATGGTCGCAGTCGATGGGGTTGCTCGATGACCCGACCGCCTGTGGCAGACGGGATCCCCGAGAGGTGGGACTTGTGAAAACAATGACCCGTAGGCATCCATAAAGTCGAGTACCTACCTGATCCGGCCCGCCAGGAGCGCAAGACAAATGGATCAGACCTCTGGGTGGATGACGTCGTACTAGCGGAATCGGAGGTTGCTGGCAACGTGATAGTACCCGATGATCTTGGGTGGGCCGACCCGGCGCGTGACAGCCCTCCGTGGTCACCGCCCCGGAAGTCGCGTCGTGATCTCCTGGAGAAACCAGCCGTTGCCGTCGGGGTCGCTGAACGAGGCGAACGAACCGTAGCTCTTGTGTCCCGGAGCAGGGCCCGGAGCGCGGCTCTCAGTGCCGGCGTGGTGGAATACCCCCCCGCTGTCATGGAACACGTCGCTTACCTCGACGCCGCGGTCCACCAGTTCGGACCTGGCCGCCTCGACATCGGTGACAACGAGGTGAAGGCCGTCGGCTGACCCCGGCGCGGCCGATGTGATCCGACTCCCGAAGATGATCGAGCACGCCGAACCCGGAGGCGTCAGCTGCACGACACGGAAGCCGCCTTCACCAGAGAAGTCGGCATCCAGGCGCCACCCCAGCCCTACGTAGAAAGCCTTGGCCCGGTCGACGTCGGACACCGGCACCACGACAACTTCGAGCTTCAGGTCCACGGCCGCAGCTCCTCTCCATCGGGCCCGATAGCCACTGCCCATCCACGGGAGCGCGGTCCAAGCACATGGTCGCGCCGTTGGCTGTCGAAGTCCAGGGATCGCTATCGGAGGAGGCTGGCGGGGGATGAGTGAGTTCGAGGGGTCTCAAGAGCCGACGGACCCTACGTGCCGAGGGCATTCTCAGCAGGTGGTTTCTGGCGGAGCTCGGTTTCAGAAATGGCCCAGGCCGCATTGACGAGCCCGATGTGGCTGAAGGCTTGGGGGAAGTTGCCCAAGAGCTCTCCGCTCACGGGATCGACCTCCTCGGCTAGCAGGCCGACGTCGTTGACAAAGGCGGCGGCCCGTTCGAAGACGGTTCGGGCCCGAGCCGTCCGTCCGGCCTTGGCCAGAGCTTGGGCCAGCCAGAAGGTGCACAGAAGGAACGCCCCTTCATCGCCATCGAGCCCGTCGTGAGACCGATAGCGGTACACGAGTCCGCGCCGATCGACAAGACGCTCTTCGGTCGCGTTGATGGTGGACAGGACTCTGGGATCGTCGGCTGGAAGGAACCCCACCAGTGGCAGCATCAGGCTGGACGCGTCAAGCTCGTCCGAACCGAAAGACTGGGTGAAGGCGTTGGCCCGGTTGCTCCAGCCTCTGGTCAGGATCGCCTCACGGATCTGGTCCTGGGTCTGCTTCCACGCCTCGACCCGGTCGGAAGCGTCGAGACGGTCCGCTAAGGCCACTGCCCGATCCAGGGCTACCCAGCACATCAACTTCGAGTACAAGAAGTCGCGAGGTTCCCCTCGAACCTCCCAGATCCCCTGGTCCTTTTCCCGCCAGCGCCGGGAGGCGGTGTCGGCCAGTTCGACGAAGAACCGTCGTGTGGCTGGTGCCAGATCGGGGGCGCGCCCACTTGCCGGCGGCGGTCATTGGCCCCACCCGTCGAGAGGCGCTGTCGAAGAGGTGGTCGGAGAGGCGGTACACGGCCCCGAGCAGTTCGCCGTAGACGTCAAGCTGGCGCTGACTCCAGGCACCGTTCCCGACGCGGACCGGGCCTGAGTGTCGCCAGCCCTCCAAGTGCGGCAGCTCCCGCTCGGTCAGGTCCCGTTCGCCGCCAATGCCAAACATGATCTGCAGGTCGCCGCCCCGGTCGAGCGAGCCGGCCGCCGAAGTGGTCACGTACTCGAAGAACTCATTGGCCTCATCAGGGCAGGCCGCCACCCACAGGGCCTCGATGGTGAAGGAAGCGTCACGCACCCAGGCGTAGCGGTAGTCCCAGTTTCGGCTTCCGCCCACTGTCTCGGGCAGCGACGTCGTCGCTGCCGCGCAGATGGCACCTGTCGGGGCAAAGGAGAGCGCCTGGAGCACCCGTCCGCTGTGGTGCACCAGGTCTCGCCACGGACCCACGTAGGCCTGATGGAGCTCCGACCATGACTCCCACGCCGACACGGTGTCGTCGAGCCGTGCGCCTATCTCGGATTGGCTCCAGACCTTGGCTGAGCCGGTCTCTGCCCGCCTTCTGTGATGCAGGGCGAAGCCAGCGCTCTCGCCGCCGCGGAGGTGTAACTGGCCTGAGACGGACGACTCGTCGACGGTCAGAGGTACTGGACAAGACAGGACCAGAACGTCGGGACCCCCGAACGCGGCCAGTCCGCCGTCGACGACCTCGAGCAAAGGATGCACCAGCCCGAACTCGGGGCGGGGTTCGTACTCCAGGTGCAAGTCGACCTCTCCCTCCAGGCACGTCGCACGCCGCAGCAGAAGATGCGGCGCATCTTTGCCGAGTTGATGACCCCGGTTGCCGTTCCCCATGGCGAGGGCGTCGGTGATCGTCATCGTACCGGTCGGCGTACGGAAGGTGGTCTCCAACACCATGGTTCGATCCAGGTAACGGCGAGTCACTTGCGTGGCGTTCATGGCCCGGATCGACCAGTGGCCAGCTTCGTCACCGACGAGGCGACCGAAGATCGCAGCGCTGTCGAAACGCGGGAAGCACAACCAGTCCACCGACCCGCCCCGGCTCACCAGCGCCGCGCTATGCCGATCCGAAAGGAGCGCATAGTCGGCTATCGGGGTCGTGCTCATGTGAGCTCCTTCGCCGTAGATCCGCGGATCGGTATCTGGCGGCGCCGGCGATCCCTCGGGTCCCGGCCATTGCGGTCGGAGGTCCGGGGTATCAGCCGGGATATGCAGCGTATCCACCACCGGACAACGAGGGCCAAGGACGGGGCTCTGGTCAACGCCCTCGGGGTATTCGGCGTGCTTGTTGTGGTCGGCTCCTTTCCCCCTTGACAAATACACGGAGGAGAATCAATCTTACACTAAGGGATTAGTGAAAGCGTAGTTCGGTGTGATTGAGTTTCACCTGGACTCCTCGTCGGGGGTCGCTACCTATCTTCAGCTGGTACATCAGGTGCACGAGGCTCTTCGGCTCGGGCTGTTGGAAGTGGGAGACCGCCTCCCGACCGCACAGCAGGTGGTCGGCGCGCTGGCGATCAACCCCAACACGGTCTTGAAGGCATATCGCGACCTCGAGCGAGAGGGTCTCGTGCGGGCGCGGCCGGGCCTGGGCACCTTTGTGGTGGGTGCCCTCCCGCGGACCAATCCCGAGGCACAAGCCCGGTTTCGGCGGTCGATGAATGCATGGTTGCGCCAGGCGCGCGATTCGGGCCTGACACCCGATGAGATCGAGGCGATCTACCGCAACGCCTTTCGCAACCTGTTCGCCGAGGGCGCGGCGTGAATTCCGCGATCGAGGCGGAGGATCTCGGCCGGCGTTATGGGAAGCGGTGGGCGCTTCTCGACTGCACCCTTTCCATTCCGAGCGGAAGAGTTGTCGGGCTGGTGGGGCCCAATGGCGCCGGGAAGACTACTCTTCTTCACCTGGTCCTCGGCCTCCTCGAGCCGAGCTCCGGCGCCATGGTGGTGTTAGGTGACCCTCCCGCGCGGGCCTTGCCGCGCGTCGGGTTCTTGGCCCAGGATCTGCCCGTCTACCCGCATTTGACAGTCGAGCAGCACCTTCGAATGGGTGATTTGTTGAACCCGAGCTGGGACCGCGACTTCGCAGCGGATCGGATCGGAGAGCTCGGGCTGGACGCCCGCCAGCACGCCGGAACTCTGTCGGGTGGCCAGCGCGTCCAGCTTTCACTGACGATGGCCTTGGCCAAGTGTCCCGAGCTGCTCGTCCTCGACGAGCCCGTCGCCAGCCTCGATCCGCTCGCACGAAGGGAGTTCCTCCAGACCCTGATGGAGGTCGTTGCTGCTCGGGGTGTAACGGTGCTGCTGTCGTCGCATTTGATCGGCGATATCGAGCGGGTGTGCGACTTTCTGATTGTTCTGGTGTCGGGCCGGGTGGC
Source organism: uncultured Acidimicrobiaceae bacterium (assembly GCA_963851245.1). Taxonomy (GTDB): domain Bacteria; phylum Actinomycetota; class Acidimicrobiia; order Acidimicrobiales; family Palsa-688; genus CAWKOH01. Next base: position 83,360 of record CAWKOH010000009.1, read on the forward strand.
CCTGAGCGGTGAAATCGACGAGCTCCTGTCCTCCCATCGTCATCTCACCGGGCCCCGCCGGGACGAGGGCACCCTGCCGGCTACCCAGAAGATCGTCGAGTCGAGCCATGTGGACCGGCAGAGCACGCTGTTGGTGCACAGCGAGGAGCCGATCCTGGATCCGGCTTGGACTGTCACGCCGGTGACCCTCGACGACGTCGTCCTGGCATACATGCGCCAAGCACGCCATACCCCTGCCCGACCCCGCCTCGAGAGCTCTCGATGATCCGGTTCGCCTGGCTGCAAGCGCGCGCCCAGACCCTCACTGGAGCCGCCGCGGTGACCGGCGTCGTCGTGATCGCCGTCATCACCGGCCTGGAGGTGTCCCACCTCTACAGCAGCCTGGTGGTCCATTGTCGGACCGTCGGGGATTGCCCGGCGGCGACAGCTCGGTATGCATCCCAGCAACACTTCCTCCAGAACGCCCTCCCCTTCTTGCTGCGGGTCGCTCCAGCCTTGCTCGGAATCTTCTGGGGAGCCCCTCTGTGTGCGCGTGAGTTCGAGACCGGAACCTTTCGTTTGGCGTGGACCCAGAGTGTCTCGCGGCAGAGGTGGCTTATCACCAAACTGGCAATGGGACTGGCGGCCACCGTCGTCGTCGCGGGGATCCTGAGCCTCGCGGTCACGTGGTGGTCTCGCGGCTTCGACATCCTCAACGCCAACCAGTACGCCAACTTCGACGAGCGCGATATCGCACCAATCGGGTACGCCGCGTTCGCGTTTACCCTAGGGGCCCTGGCCGGTGCCATTGTCCGGCGAGTCTTGCCGGCCATGGCCCTTTCGCTCGCGGGATTCGTCGCAGTGCGCCTGGCGGTAACTGCGTGGGTACGACCACACTTGATCACCCCGATCCATGCCCTCGTCGCTCTGACTTCTGCACCATCGTTCGAGATCCGGGGCACTAATGAGGGGCCGGTACTCACCGGCGTGACCGTCCAGGCTCCGGACCTGCCAAACGCGTGGGTGCAATCCGTCAAGATGGTCACCAACGGCGGCCACGCTCCAACCCTGGCCCAGAAAACGGCATTCATCAAGCAGTACTGCCTGCCAATCGCGCAACCTGTTCAGCCCGCCTCGGGAGGCGCGGGCGGCCCGCTGCGGGGATCTGGAAACCCGACCACCTTGAACACCTGCCAGACTCAAGCCGAACGTCTTTTCCGGATAGCGGTCAGCTACCAGCCGCCCAGCCGGTACTGGATGTTTCAATGGAGCGAACTGGGGATCTTCATCGCCTTGGCCCTTGCAGCTGGTATCGCCTGCTACTGGTGGATCACCCGACGAACGTGCTGATTCGGCAACCTCTCGAATCGGTATCCGGACCGGTGACCCCGTTTGACGGCCCAAGACGGCCATCCCCAGCGGGTTAGATCTGGTTGTGGCGAACCGGACCGGCAGGTTCGTAGGTGCCTATGACGAGGCCGAGATCGGTCGTTGTGAGGCCGATAGGGCGCATCGTCGCCGGGAGGATTCCGTCGTTGAACAAGCGCCGTCCGGACCCGAGCACCACCGGATACGTCATCAGACGGAAGCGGTCGACGAGCTGGTGCCGCAACAGCGTCTGGAGCAGTCTCCCGCTTCCCCAGATCTGCAGCTCGTCGCCAGGTTCGTCCTTCAGCGCCTGTACCGCGGCGATGACGTCGCCGTTCACGAGGCGAGCGCTGTCAGGGTGCTCGCCTCGCCACATGGCTTCGGCCTCGCTGAGCGAGTTGGACACGACGTACTTGGGCAACGAGTTGATCGCGGTGGCAATGGGGTTGGCGGGGTCGGTCTGATCAGGCCAGTGACCGCGGAAGATGTCGAACGTTCTGCGACCGAGCAGGAACCCGCTGGCGTGGCTGTTCAGCTGGGTGACGAACTCCCCGACGGCGGGGTCGGGAAAGGGGGCCTGCCAGCCGCCATGGGTGAAGGCGTCGCTGGGATCTTCCTCAGGCCCTCCGGGGGCCTGCATCACGCCGTCGAGGGTCAAGAAAGTCTGAACCGTGAGCTTCATGTCAATGCAGACGGAACGACGCGCTGATTCTCAGCGCTCGGCGAGGCGGTACCTACCGTCCGTTAGTCTGACCTGGCGCCCGAACTAGAAACTCCCTATTGGTTGGCCCGTCCGAAGAACGCCGTAACTGCTGGCATCGTCGTAATCCATGAGGGCAACGGCATGAGCGTCCAGTTGTTGCGTATCTGCGAACGTCTTGCCGCCGAGGGATACGCGGTCGCTGCGCCAGATTTGTTCTTCCGCACGGGCGGTCCTGCGGCCAAGGAGGACTACCGCGAGCAATTCGGCGCTGTGAATATGGATGAGATGCTTAGCGACCTCGGGGTGGCCGCCGGTGTGCTGCGCTCGCTCGATGCTACGCGACTCGGAGTCACCGGGTTCTGTATGGGGGGCCGGTTCACGTGGCACGCGGTCCGCCATGGCGGAGGCTTTGACGCCGCCGTCGGCTTCTACGGCTCGGGGATCGCGACCGATTTGGGCCCGACCGGGTGCCCGACCATGCTGTTGTTCGGTGGAAACGATGCATACATACCGAGTGCCGACATTGAGACGGTCGCGGCCACCCATGCCAACACCATCGTGTACCCCGAAGCCGGCCACGGGTTCATGCGGGACGGATCAGAGGACTACGTCGCCGAGGCTGCCACTGACGCCTGGGCGCGGATGCTCGACCACTTCGCCCGACACTTCGGAAAGCGGGCATAGCTGCCGACGTCGCCTGGCCGTTAAGATCCGGTGGGTGGATGGTATCCATGACCTGGGTGGCAAAGAGGGGTTTGGGGCGGTGGTTGCCTCAGCGGCCGAGCCCGTGTTTCACGATCGGTGGGAGGCGGTGGCGCGGGCTCTGGTGTTCGTTGTCGCCGGCGCCGTGGAAGCCAGCAGCGGCGAGTTCCGGCACTCGATCGAGCGGATGGCGCCGGGCCATTATCTGACCTCGAGCTATTACGAACACTGGCTTACGGCAGCAGCCACATTGGCGATAGAGCATGGTTTGGTAGACCTGGCTGAGTTGGAGGCTCAGGCCGGTGGGCGGTTCCCGCTGAGCGGCCCGATCCGGGCCGCTGCGGTCGCTGACTTAGGTCCGGATGTGGATCAGCCGCGCTTTAGCATCGGAGAGAGTGTACGGGTGCGCGAATGGCATCCGTCCGGTCACACCCGCTGCCCAGGATATGTGCGTGGCCAGACCGGCACGGTAGTGCGGGTGGACGGGGTGTACTCGGTGCCTGACGTGGAGGCTCACAGCCGGGCCCGCCGCTACGAGCCGACCTATTCGGTCCGCTTCGACGCCGATGGCCTGTGGCGCGACGGGCAGCGCGGGAGTATTTGTGCATGTCGACCTTTGGGACAGTTACTTAGAGCCTTCATGAACCCCACCGCCCACCACTCGACCGACTTGTCCCCGATAGAGCAGCGCGTGGCGGCGCTAGAGGAGTTGTTGACCGGGCGGGGGCTGGTCCCGGAGGGGTTCATCGAGGAGATCACGCGCCGTTATGAGGCGGAGATCGGGCCGATGAATGGCGCCAAGGTGGTAGCCAGGGCGTGGATGGATCGGGGTTATAAGGAACGCCTGTTAGCGGACGGCACAGCCGCGATCGCCGAGCTTGGCTTTGGGGGACCGGAGGGCGATCACATGGTTGTCGTCGAGAACACTGACACCGTTCACAACGTGATCGTTTGCACCCTGTGCTCCTGCTATCCGTGGCCGGTTCTGGGTCTGCCACCGGCCTGGTATAAAGACCCGCCCTACCGTGCTCGGATGGTTCGCGAACCCCGGGCACTGTTGAGCGAGATGGGCTGCGAACTATCCGAGGAGATCGAGGTCCGGGTGTGGGACTCTTCGGCGGAGGTCCGCTATCTCGTCCTGCCTCAGCGCCCGCCAGGCACCGACCTGATGACTGAGTCGGAGCTGTGGGGCCTCGTCACGCGGGACTCGATGATTGGGGTGGCCCGCTTGTGACCACGGGGCTAAGCCTGGCCGAGCTGGACATCCCTCGCCGTAACGGTGAACTGGCCTTCGATGCACCGTGGCAGAGCACCGTGTTTGCATTGGCCGGCGCGGTTATCGAACACGCGCTGGGTGGCGACCGGGAACCATTCCGGCGGCAGTTGATCACGGCGATCGCTGAGGAGCCAGACCGTCCCTACTGGGAGAGCTGGACTGTCGCCCTCGAGGCTCTGGTGAACACTCTGCCTGACCCCCCATCATGACCAGGAGCACTTAGGACTTTTTGCGGCGGTCCCGGACAGCGTCGCCACGTTTACGCGAGGCGGTCGGCTGACCCTGGAGCCTGCGTTACGGGGTAGTGTGCGACGCTGAAAGCGCGCACGCCAGGAGTCACCATGGACATCACGCAGCTGATCCTGGACGACCATCACGAGCAGCGTCGTCGTTTCGCGCTGTTGGAGCAGATGGATTCCGCCAGCGTCGCGGCGCTGTACGAGGTATGGGCCCGGTTGGCTGTGTTCCTTGAAGTCCACGCCGCGGCCGAAGAAGAGATCTTCTACCCGGAACTTCTGAAGCTGGCGCTCGGCCCGCTGCCGCTCGCCCGCGCCGAGCCGGAGACGCTCGACGCGATTTACGACCACAACGAAATACGGGACGCGATCGCGGCCGTTCGGCCGCACCGGGTGGGCAGCCCCGACTGGCGCGAGGCCATCGCCGCGGTCAACGTCGCGAACGGCGATCACATGGCGGAGGAGGAGCGCCAGGGCCTGACCGACTTCCGCCACCGGGTCAGCCTGCCCCAGCGCCATGAACTGGCCCTCGGGTTCGTGACCTTCGAAGCGCGCAACTTCGCTGGCGTGCGGCCGGTGGACAAGGACCCGCAGGAGTACCTGCGGCAGCAGGAAGCGGCCGCCCGCTCCAGCCTGTCGGCTGGTTCGCCAATCGATGGCGGCTCGTCAGGCTCGGCTGACTCGCTTGGGATCGGCGGCCTGAAGCGTTCCCTGCCCTGAGTGATCCTCGCCCATCTGCTGTCCCAACCCGGGTGGCGCGTGCGGGTTGGCGCGGGTCAGAAGGGTGTCGCCCCTCTCGGGGTGCGTGGAGACTTAGATCCTCCGGGGGACCAGGTGGACCCGGAGATAGGGTTGGCCGGAGAGCGGCCACCGGAAAGAGAGCGGCATGAACTTCGACGTGGTGATCGTGGGTGCCGGATCAGCCGGGGTGACCCTGGCGAGCCGGCTGAGCGAAGAGCCGGCCTGTTCGGTGCTCATGCTCGAAGCCGGGCCGGATCTAGCGCCCGACGACCCTGCTAACTACCTGTCTACGGTGAGCTTCGCGCTTACCGACACCGACTGGGGTCTCCGAGCCGTGGTGACAGGCGATCGAACGCTCGATTACCCGCAGGGCAAGTGCGTGGGTGGGGGCTCGTCTGTCAACGGCGCCCTGGCCTTCCGCGGGGCCCCTGAGGACTTCGAGAGCTGGAAGACTTCGGGCTGTCCGTCGTGGGGGTGGGAACAGATGTTGGGGCCGTTCTGCCGGCTGGAGAACGACGTCGACTACGGGGCAGCGTCGCCGGTGCACGGCGCCGAAGGACCGGTGCCGGTCGTCCGCTGGGCGAGCGACGAGCTGACCGATATCCAGCTGGCGTTCCGGGAGAGTTGCCTGGCCGAGGGGCTGCCGTGGACTGATGACCACAACTCACCCTCGTCGACGGGGGTTGGCTCCCTGCCGATGAACCGAATGGGGAACCAGAGGATGTCGACCGCGGTGACCTACCTGGCCTCGGCTCGCGGCCGGGCCAACCTGCAGCTGTGGCCCAGGGCCCGGGTCATGCGGGTAGAGATCGACCGGGGGCGGGCTCTGGGGGTGACAGTAGAGCGGGACGGGGTAGTGGAGACGGTCACCGCCGGAGAAGTAGTGCTGAGCGCGGGTTCCCTACAGAGCCCGGCCCTGCTGTGGCGGTCGGGAGTCGGCCCCGCCGACCGGCTGGCGGCGCTCGGCATCCGTCCTGTGGTGAACCTGCCGGCTGTTGGGGCCAACCTGCACGACCACCCCGGGGTGTTCTACTTCCTGTCTCCTGGCCGTCGATGCAGTCCCTTCACCGAGCCGCAGTACCAGCTGGGCGCACGCTACGACTCGGCCGGGTCCAGGACCGCCAATGACATGTTCCTGTCGATGATGAGCTACTGGGATCTGAGCGGCTCCCCGGACTTCCAGGCACTCCTCGGGATGGACTCAGTGGTGGTGCTGACCTGCGGAGTACACAAGCCCGAGTCCCGGGGTGAGGTGGCCCTGACCTCGCCCGACCCCACTGTGCCGCCGGCGGTCCACCTGAACTTGCTGTCCGAGCAACAGGACGTCGACCGGTTGGTCGAAGGGGTGCGCCGGTGTGCGGCGGTGGCAGGCCAAGATGCCATGGCCGACTTCGTCGGAGAGCGTCTGCTGTTCGACGGCGACCTCGACGACGACGCGGCTGTCGCGGGTTACGTCCGGGCTGTGGTGGCGCCCTGGTACCACCCGGTCGGTACCTGCCAGATGGGCCCTGTCGGCGTTGACACGGTGGTTTGCGACGACTTGAAAGTGCACGGGGTGGATCGGCTGCGGGTGGTCGACGCCTCGATCATGCCGAAGATCGTCCGGTCGCCGATCAACCTGACGACCATCGCCATGGCCGAGCGAGCGGCCCAGTTGATGGGCGCCGGCTGAGCCATCGAGCGGTTACCAGCCTTCATCGCCGAGATGAAGGCGGCACCACGTGCCGGCCCACTCTGCGGTCACGTTATCCGGTGTCACCTTGGTCCGGCTAGACAGGATGTAGGAGCCGGCTCCGATCGGGACAACTACCAGGAACACGATTATGACCCCGGCGTTACCGCCGATAAACCGACGTTACCTTGAGCTCTCATTGGCTCAAGAGGACGCTCTCTAGTCGCCGTTAGCGAGCCTCCCCGGGCGCTCATTTAAGCGGGTTCGGCCGAGAGCAACCCGCCCTGCCGGGCCCGATCCGACCCCGGCCGCACACGCCAGCCGGTGGCGCCGAGGAGCCGGGTCATCTGCTCCCCCGTCAGTGAGTTGCGGACCGGCTCGCCTACGGCCGCTACAGCACGCTGGAACCTACGGCGCCGGGCGACGCGATCTCTCGATGAGGCGGTCGTGGCCGCTGACATGGCGAGTTGGGTGCTGAGGGCGGCCAGCGCCCTCAGCTCACGCCTGTTCATCGATTCGTTCAGGTCAACCGCCGCCGAGCCGGCGACATCCGCGGCCATCCGGTCGTCGGCTGCCGGTTCACCGTACGGAGTGGCCGGCCGATCGAAGCCCAAGCGGTGGGCGGCCACCCGTCGAGCGGTGGTGGACGGAAAGCCCTCAGCCGTCACGGCTGGGGCGGTCGCTCGGCCCTGACCTGGAACACGGTCGTGGTCAGGTATGGGAGGGACTGGGGCCTTCGCCGTCGATCTCGAATGGAACTTCGTCGATGTAGCACCAGTACCAGTCCTCGCCAGGCTCGAACGACTGGACCAGCGGATGCCCCGTCTGGTGGAAGTGGGCCGTGGCGTGGCGGTTCGGTGAGCTGTCGCAGCAGCCGACGTGCGCGCACTGGGGGCACCGCCGCAGGTGGACCCACCGCCCCCCGGACGCGAGGCACTCCACGCATCCATTGCCGCTGGCTTCTCTCGTGACGATGTCGTCGAGGTGAGTGCATCCTTCGGGCACACGTATCCCCTCCCGTGGGTTTCGGTGTCTTCCAGCGAAACTACCCCGATCTGGCTCGTTAGCCTGTCGGGCATCCAACCGGTCGAAGCTCTCCAGAGGATCGCCTACCTGCTAGAGCGCCAGCAGGCTGACTCGTATCGGGTCCGGGCCTTCAGGCGGGCCGCCGACGCGGTCGCCGGTCTGGACGACGGGGAGCTGGCCCAGCTGGCGGCTGCTGGCCGCCTGCGCCAGCTTCCGGGGGTGGGGGACACGTCGGCGCAAGTGGTGGCAGAAGCCTTGCTCGGTCGAACACCCGAGTACCTGCAGGACCTCGAGCAGGCCCCAGAGCCGGTTCTCAGCCCGGCCGCCGCCGGCTACCGCCGGATCCTTCGGGGCGACTGTCATAGCCACTCGGACTGGTCAGACGGCGGCAGCAGCATCAGAGACATGGCGGAGGCGGCCCTGTCCCTCGGGCACGACTATGTGGTGCTTACCGACCATAGCCCCCGTCTCACGGTCGCCCACGGCCTGGACGCCGGACGGCTCCGGCAGCAACTGCAGGTCGTCGGGCGGCTCAACGAAGAACTGGCGCCCTTCCGTATTCTCACCGGCATCGAGGTCGACATACTCGAAGACGGCTCTCTCGACCAGGACGAAGGACTCCTGGCCGAGCTCGAAGTCGTCGTCGCGAGTGTCCACTCCAAGTTGAGCATGGAGTCGCAGTCAATGACCCGGCGCATGCTGGCTGCCATCGAGAACCCGCACACCGACATCCTTGGGCACTGCACCGGCCGAAAGCTGGTCGGCCGGGGCCGGAAGCCTTCGGCATTCGATGCCGATAAGGTCTTCCGGGCTTGTGCGGCAACCGGCACTGCCGTCGAGATCAACTCCCGCCCCGAACGACGGGATCCGCCGCCGGAGCTTCTGGACCTGGCCGTCGCCTATGAATGCTTGATAAGTATCGACACCGATGCCCACGCTCCGGGCCAGCTCGAATGGCTGGGCCTGGGCTGCGAGCAGGCAGCCGCCGGTTCGGTTCCAGCCGAGCGGGTCGTCAACAGTTGGGAGCTGGATCAGCTGCTGTCGTGGACCTCCGAACGCACGGTGCCCTAACCGACGGAGGTTGCCCGCCGCCAGTTCACCGCGACTGTGGCGGGCGCGCCGGGCGGGGCGCAGGGGAGCACGGGGAGAAAATGACCGCCGCCCGGCGTGAGAACCAGGGGAGGATGGTGCCCGGCGGACGCCAGGATGAGGTCGCCGTTCTTCTCGCCGAGGCGCCCGAGGATCTCGCCACCCGCCAGGACGGGTACCCACCCGTCCCGTCCCCGCGCTGGCTCAGTTCCATTTCCCCCCCTACCGCCGATCGAAAGCGCGATGGCCTGGCTGTTGTCGCCCTCTCCGTGCGTTAGGCGTTGGAGAGCCAGACGTTGGTGGGATCGAACTGCAGGAGGGCCGGGATAAACACCGCGTTGTGGACCAGACCGGCGTGGTAGACCGGCTGGGTCGGGGAGGTGATCGGGAAGATGGCGGCGTCAGACATCACCTGCTGGTCCGCTTGCGCCCACAACCCCTCGGCGTCGGACGTGGAGGTGGCGACCGACGCCTGCTGTATGAGCTGGTTGGCCGTCGGATTGTTGTAGAAGCCGAAGTTGCTGCCCGCCGGCGGATAGGCGTTGGCGCCGGAGAAGAGGGGATTGAAGAAGGACAGGGCCGCGTTCCCGTACCAGTCCGGGAACCACTGGGCCAAGGCCAGGTCCCACACCCCTGATTGGGCCACGTGCGGGACTTCCAGGTACTTGGCGTAGAAATCGGCGGACGGCACGCCCAGGCCGGTAACCGACACGCCTACCTTGGCCAAGTCGGCTTGCAGCGTCTCAAACATCTTGACCTCGAAGTCGAACGCACTCTGGTAGAGAACGATCAAGTGGAGGTGCTGACCGGGTATAGCCGTCGAAAGCATCTGCTTGGCCGTCTGGACGTTGTAGGGATACAGATCGAATTGCTTGGAGCCGAGGATGCCGGCGGGGAGAACGTGAGTGAGCGGTGGCGACACCTGCGGGCCGCCATCGTCCTGGACCAGGTTGGTCCGGTTGATCGCGAACTCGAGGGCCTGTCGGACTTTCGTGTTCTTCAGAGCACCACTGTTGTTGGGTGAGATCGTGTTGAAGAGGACGTAGGGGTCGGTACCGTAGGTCTGCCCGAGAGTCAGCTTCGGGTCGTGGGCGGCCAGCAGAGACGGGATGTCAGCTGTCGGGACGGGAGCGTCCCACCCCATGTCGGCGGCGGGAGAGTTGGTCTCGAGCTCCTGCTGGATCTGGGTCTGATTGCCCGTCATGGACACGTTGATGGAGTTCACGTATGCCTTGCGGACGGGGTCGGTCGATGCATTCCAGTTGGGGTTGCGCACGAACACGAGGGACCTGGTCGGCGTATAGCTCTGGATCTCGTAGGGCCCGTCGGAGATGGTGTGCTGGGCCAGGGCGTTGCTTACTGGCAGGTAGTTGTTGAACTCCACCGGAGCGGGTGAGAAGGCCGGCATGGCCAACTGGTTGGGAAAATAGGTGGCTGGTTGCGTGAGCTTGTAGACGACAGTGAGCGGGTTGCTCGGGTCGACCGACGCACCCGGAACGCTGTGCGAGTTCATGTAGGCGGCGATCGCAGTGGTGGTGTGAGCGACGTTGGCGAAACCGTCGCAGAAAGTCTTGAACCCGACGATCAGATCCTCGAAGTCCGGGAGGCCGCCGAAGGGCTGGACCGGGTTGCAGGTGCGCATCAGGCCCCGCACAGCGTCGGCCGCGGTCACCTGCCGGGGTGGGTTGGTGTTCCACATGGCTCCCTGGCGGATCGTGAGCCGGTAGGTCAGGCCAGACGAGCTCACGCCTCCGTTGGCTGTCGTCGGTATAGATGTGGCCAGGTCCGGCACGACCGTCGTGGTCTGGCCCTGGGTAGCCGGGTTGGTGAGCAACTGCCGGCTCCCCATGCGCAGGGCCAGATAGCCGGTCGTGTAATACGACACGTTCGGGTCCATGTAGTCGACGTCGCCGGTGCCCAGCATGTTCAGGGTGCCGCCCGTTGCGGGGTGCCCGCCGAGGAGCTCTTCGATGACGAGCCGCAGGCGGCCCAGCCCAATCCAACCGTCGCCAGCACCGCTACCACCGAAATGATCCGCTTCATCGCTCGACCTCCTGTGTCGGCAACTCCGGACGCGCAGGCGACGCTAGCCCCCATGGCCGTACCCGTCACTTGTCTCAGCCGGCTCACCCGTCCCTGTCGCTCACCCGTCCGTGGTCCCGGCAGATTGCCGACCACCCCGTGGGGGTCACGACGACGCGGAGGCGGCGTCCGCAGGCCGGGCAATAGCGGGGGGGCTCGAATCGGCCCCGGCAGCCACCCCCGGATGGGCACTCGGCGAGGATCCGGCCGCAGCCCTCGCAGTGCAGTGGATTCATAAGACCTTCGACAGGGCTCCGATCGGCAGCCGGAGTTCCCGGAGCATGTCCAGATCCTCTTGCGGGCTACGGCCGAGTGTCGTGAGGTAGTTGCCGACTATCAGAGCGTTTATGCCGGCCGTCATGCCCATCGCCTGCAACTCGCCGAGGGTTATCTCACGGCCGCCCGCATATCGAAGGATGACTCCTGGCAGGCCCAGCCGGAACAAGGCGATCCAGCGGATGGCGTCCAGCGCCTGAACCGGGCGGCGGATCCTTAGAGGCGTCCCGGGTCGCGGATCGAGAAAGTTCACGGGGACCTCGGCCGGCCCCAGCTCGGCTAGCTGGCCTATGAGCTCCAGGCGCTGCCCATCGGTCTCACCCATGCCGAGCAGCACCCCGCAGCAAAGTTCCATCCCCACTTCCTTGACCAGCCGGCAGGTATCGAAGCGCTCGTCCCAGGTGTGAGTCGTCACGATCTCAGGGAAAAAAGACCGGGCCGTCTCCAGGTTGTGGTTGTAGCGATGAACCCCGCCGGTGGCGAGACGGCGGGCTTGGTCTCGGTCGAGGATCCCGGCGGAGATCGCCACGTTCAACCCGGTCTGGTCCTGCACCTGCGGGACCAGGTCCAGCAGGCGGCGCAGTGTCCTCTCGTCGGGGCCGCGCACGGCCAGTACGATGCAGAACTCGGTCGCACCTAGAGCGGCCGTCTCCCGGGCGGCGGCCAGGACCTGGTCCGTATCCAGGAACGGCGTAGCCAGAACGGGGGTGTCGAAGCGGGCGGACTGCGCGCAGAAGTGGCAGTCCTCCGGGCAGCCCCCGGTCTTGGCCGAGAGGATCCCTTCGATCTCGACCGTCTCACCGCACCATTCGAGGCGCACTTCGTGCGCCAGAGCGGCCAGGGAAGGGACGAGGGAGTCGGGCGCCGCGGCCAGTTCGGCCAGCAGGCCGGGGCCCAACGGCTGCCGGTCCTCGATCAGGCTTTGGCGGGCCGCGGCGATGCGGCTGGTCATGGCTTGGGGGAGCACGGTGAGTCATCGTAAGCGCCACCGGCCGGGGGGAGCGAGGCGGCGGCCTTCCTCAAGTTGGCACCGCTTGCAGCCGAGATGTCCTCCATGCACCGGACCTGTCTACGAGCAGTCGAACGCGCCGGCGACAGTGGTTGCTTCGCGGACACGAGCCGGCTTCCCGGTGTTGATTGGCCATGAGACCGAGACTCCTCGCGCTGGTCACCGGAACCGACACGGGGGTGGGCAAGACCTGGCTCAGCGCGGAGTTGCTCCGTCGAGTCTCGGGTCTGGGATGGTCGGTTTCGGCCCGGCTTCCGGCGCTGACATACCTGCGTGACGATGTGGCCACAGATGCCGACATCCTCGCCGAGGCTACCCATGAGACCGCGACCGAGGTGTGCCCGCCGACCAGGTGGTACGGCGTGCCCATGGCCCCCCCGATGGCGGCCGAGGTCCTGGGCCTGCCGCCCATAATGCTGGCCGACCTCGAACGGGAGGTCGGATCGGGGTGGCCTCTGAGGCCTGTCGACCTGGGCCTGATCGGCAGCTCCGGCGGTGTGGCGTCGCCCCTGGCGTCGAACGGCGACATCGCCGAGTTGGCCCGGGCCCTTGGTGCCGACCTCGCCGTCGTGGTTTCTCGGGCCGATGTGGGAGCGATCAACTCGCTGCGCCTGTGCCACGAGGTCCTGTCACCCTTGCCCGTGGTCGTGTACCTCAACCGCTTCGACAAGGAGAACGAGCTCCATCTGCGGGTGTACGAATGGCTGACCAAGCACGACGAGTTCGTGGTGACCACCGAGGTCCAGGTGCTGGTCGATCTGATGGTGGGCCAGCTCGCGAGCCAGTCCGGTAGCGCCGCCCGGTAGCCTCTTGGGCCATGTCCACGACCACCCGGGACCGGGTGCTCGCCATGGCCAACGAGACTGGGGCCCGATTGCTTCATCTGACGGAGCGATTCGTCCTGCGCGCCTCTACGGTGCCCACCACGCCCTTTCTGCCACCCGACACCTTCAGCTGGATACCGGAGCTCGAGGAGCACTGGTCGACGATCCGGGCCGAGCTCGACGACGTCCTCAGCTTCCGGAACGACCTGCCCAACTTTCAGGACATCTCGGTTGACCAGGCGTCCATAACCGACGACGACGGTTGGAAGACCTACTTTTTCTTCGGATACGGCTTCCGCGCCGACGCCAACTGCGCGCGGTGCCCGGGGACGGCCGCCCTTCTGGATGCGATTCCCGGTCTGACCACCGCCTTCTTCTCGATTCTGTCTCCCGGCAAGCACATCGGCGAGCACCGCGGGCCATGGCGAGGGGTGCTCAGGTACCACCTGGCCCTCAAGGTTCCGGAGCCGGCCCAATCAGCGGGCATTTCGGTCGGCGGCCAGGTCGAGCATTGGGAGGAGGGGCATAGCCTCCTCTTCGACGACGGCTACGAGCACTTCGCTTGGAATGACACCGGTGGCGTCCGGGTTGTGCTTTTCGTCGACGTAATCCGGCCGTTGAGACAACCGGCGGATCAGATCAACCGAGCCCTGATCTGGATCATCGGCCGGTCCCCTTACATACGAGACGCCCGCAACCGCCATGAAGCCTGGGAGCAGCGCTTCGAGGCGTTGCGATCGGGACCAGCCAGATGACCGACACCCCGCCGAAACTCAGCGGTGACGTCTTCGCCAAGGTCGACGACCCGCGGCTCGAGGAGTGGCGTTTCGCCGAAGCGCTCGACCTGATCCCGTTCTATCGCGAGCTCGATGGCGAGGTGGGGCCGACTTCGAGGTTCCAGGGCCGTCCGATGGTGATGCTGGGCTCCAATAACTACCTCGGCCTGACCACTGACCCGCGGGTGCGGCGGGCAGCCGTGGCGGCGATCCGGCGTTATGGGACGGGGGTGACCGGCAGCCGGCTCCTGAATGGGACTCTGCCTCTCCACACCCAGCTCGAGGAGCTGCTGGCGGACTGGGTCGGGACCGAAGCAGCGCTGGTCTTCACTACCGGCTACGCCGCCAACCTGGGCCTGATCGGCGCCCTTGTAGGCGCCGGCGACGCCGCGCTGGTGGATTCGGCTGCTCACGCCAGTCTGGTGGACGGGGCCAGGTTTTCCGAGGGGACCCTCCGGGCCTTTCGGCACAACCGCCCCAACAGCCTGCGCCGGGCCTTGCGGTCGTGGCGGGAGCAGCCGGCGGCGGGAGGGGTCCTGGTCGCCGTCGACGGGATCTATTCCATGGAGGGCGATCGGGCTCCGCTCCCCCAGGTCGCCGAGTTATGCACCGAGTTCGGTGCCCGTCTGCTCGTCGACGAGGCCCACGCCCTCGGGGTCGTCGGGCCGGGGGGAGCCGGCATGGCGGCCGAAGCAGACGTGCGGCCAGACCTGATCATGGGGACCTTCTCCAAGTCGCTGGCGAGCTGTGGCGGCTTCGTCGGGGGCCCTAGGTCGGTAATCGAATACTTGAAGATCACCTGTCGGCCGCTGATGTTCACCGCCGCGGGGACGCCAGCGGCACTGGCGGCGGCGCTGGAGGCCGCTCGGATCGCTCGAGTCGAGGACTGGCGGCGGGAAGCGATCTCGAGCCGGGCCGAACGGCTGCGAGCCGGGCTCAGGGAACTGGGCTACCGGGTCGGTGAGGAGGTGGAGAGCGCCATCGTTCCAGTCCACGTCGGCGATAATTGGGAGGCGGGGCGGCTATGGAAGGCCCTCCTGGATAACGGGGTCTACACCAACTGCGCCATCCCGCCCGCAGTGCCCATGGCCCTTCTGCGAACGTCGGTCATGGCCACCCACACCGACGCTGATATCGACCGGGCCTTGGAGGGGTTCAGCCGGGCACGGGTTTAACCGGACAGTTCCCGCTGGTAGAGGCGCCAGACCTTGGAGCGATGAGCGCCCATGGCCTCCATCTGGGTGTTGATCCGATGGTTGCTAGCCAGGGTCCACGACGCCTCGGCGAGAGCGATGCCGTCCGCCCTCAGCCGGTCCACGATCTCCCGGTAGAGGAGCGGTCCCAGCGCCAGGTGCTGATAGTCGGGTCGGACACCCAGCGCCCAGACCCGGACTCGTTTCGGCTTCTTGCGTCCCGTCAGTAGCGGGTACCACCCTGTCGGGAACAGCCGCCCGGATCGCACCCCGCGCATCAAGAGGTTCACGTCGGGCAGGGCCAGGCAGACGGCCACCACCTTCCCGTCCTCGGCCTCGAGGCCGAAGGCCCAGTGAGGCTCGATGATCTGCTTCAACTGCCCGGCGAGATGCCGGACCTCCGCCTGGGGCATAGGGGCGAAGCCCCAGTTGTCGCTCCAGGCTGCGTTGTAGACCTCGAAGAAGCGACCCACCTCGGCGTCGTAGTCGTCCATTCGGATCTGTCGCACCACCACCTTCGACCGCGTTTGGATCCGGTCCAAGGTCCGGCGTTGGCGCTCCGACAGCTCGGTGTTGATCGACTCGAACCGCCACGCCCACAGATCCATGGCCGGTTCCCAGCCCTGCTCCAACCATAAGTTCTCGTAATAGCGCGGATTCTGCAGCGTGAGTAGGGCCGGAGGGTCGTCGAAGCCCTCGACCAGAAGGCCGAGCTCATCGTTGGTGGTGAAGCAGGCGGGTCCGACACAGGTTCGGGCGCCCCTGTGCCGGCACCACTCCCAAGCCGCCTCGAACAGCGCCCCGGCCACAGCCGGGTCGTCGAAGGCGTCGAAAAAGCCGACCCAGCCCCACTTCACCCCCTGGTACTCGTCGAAGAGCGAGTCGACACAGGCGCCCACCCGGCCGACGGGCCGGCGGTGGCGGAAGGCGATCCAGAGGGCCACGTCCTGGTGGGCCATCGCTGGATGTCTAGGTGACAGCCGGTCGTGCACGCTAAACCGGAGGGGCGGGATCCAGTCGGGGTCGCCCCCGTGGATACGGAACGGCACATCCACGAACGCTCGGCGGCCGAGTAGCCCGCCGACGCGCCGTATCTCGATCGCAGACATCCGGGCGACCGTACCCGACTGCGCAGTTGTGTTTCGGACCGCTCGGGCTGGCAAGCTATCTCCGATGCCAGATACCAGCAATGGCGACTTGCCGCTTCCCCCCGTCGAACGGGTACGTCCGGGTCTTTGGAGTATTCCGGTTCCCATCCCGAACAACCCCCTCCGGTACGTCCTGGTCTACGCCTTCGAGTCCGAGGGGGGCCCCTACCTGATAGACGCCGGTTGGAACACCGACGACGCCTGGAACACTCTCGTGGCCGGACTCAGCGAAGCGGGCTTCGTGGCATCCGACGTGCAAGGCGTGATGGTCACCCACATTCACCCCGATCATTACGGGCTAGCCGGTCGGATCCGGGAAGCCTCGGGAGCCTGGGTCGCCCTCCATCCGGCCGATGCCGATCTGATCACGGCCCGCTACGACGAGCCCGACGATCTGCTGGAGAAGATGGGCGCCATGCTCAGGCGCGACGGAGCACCTGCCGCCGAAATCGACACCCTTCGTAACGCGTCGATGCCGGTCAGGGGATGGGTCTACGCAGCTACGCCAGACATCCTCATCGAAGACGGTGACCGGCCTCAGGTGCCCGGCTGGGATCTGACCGCCATCTGGACGCCGGGACATTCTCCGGGGCACCTCTGCTTCTACGAGCCCAAGAACCGCCTCATGCTTTCCGGTGACCACGTCCTGCCTCGGATCACCCCGAACATTTCGTTCCATCCGCAGGCCGGACCCGATCCATTGGGAGACTTCCTGTCTTCGCTCGACAAGGTGGCGGCCTACGACACCGAGGGGGTCCTGCCCGCTCACGAGTACCGGTTCGACGACCTCGGCGCTCGCGTTAATGAGCTGAAGGGTCACCATCAAGCCCGATTCGACGAGGTGCTGGCGGCGGTTCGCGACGGTGAAACCACGGCCTGGCAAATCGCCGGCCGCATGACGTGGAACCGCCCCTGGGAGGAGATCCAGGGGTGGATGCGCCGGGCTGCGGTGGGCGAGACGCTGGCTCACCTTCAATACCTGGAGCTTCGGGGCGTGCTCGAAGAGGAGGTCGGGGAGCCCTCGCACTGGCGCATCGTGGACGCCGCTAAACGAGCCTGATGGCGACCGCTCCGGTGCAGGCCGGAGGGCCCCGGTTGGTCCGGACTCTGGTAGACGCCACCGGTTCGGTGATCAGTGGGGTCGGACGTGAGGACATCGAGAACCGGCTCGAGTCCGGCGCGTTCTTCTGGCTCGATCTACCGGCGGTTGGCGACGAGGAGCTGGCCTGGTTGCGGGACCTGTTCCACTTCCATCCCCTCGCCATCGAGGACGCCGAGCACTTTCGTCAGCGGCCGAAGCTCGACGAGTACGACGGCTACGTCGTCCTCATCCTGTACGGCTCGGGAGCCGAAGCCTCGTCCGGTGACGACTCGCTCGACACACCCGGCGCTGGCTGCTCGCCGGACGAAGTGGAGTCGGTGAGCGAAGTCCACTGTTTCGTTTCCGCCAAGTACCTGGTCACCGTCCACCGCGGTAACTGTCCCGCCTTTCGGGGCCTTCTAAAGCGGCTGCAAGTGCATTCGGTGATCGGCGAGGGGCCGAGGCGCCTCTTCTACCGGATGGCCGACACCCTGGTCGACAGCTTCTTTCCGGTGCTCTCGGACCTCGACGACGGCATCGACGCCCTTCAGGCCGCGATTATGGGCCGGCCGACCAACGATCAACTGGCCCAGCTCCTCGCTTACCGGAGCGCCTTGATAACCCTCCGCCGGGTCATAGCTCCGCAGCGGGACCTCTTCGCCAGCCTGGCCAGCGGGGTAACGTCCCTCCCGGGCCTTGATGCCGAGGCCCAGCGCTACTTCCGCGACGTGTACGACCATCTTATCCGGCTATCAGACCTGGTGGACAGCTACCGTGACCTGCTGTCGGGGACGACCGACGCCTACCTGTCGGTGGTCTCCAACCAGCTGAACCTGGTGATGAAGCAGCTCACGATCATCGCCACTATCTTCCTGCCCCTGTCCTTCCTGACCGGTTTCTTCGGGCAGAACTTTGCCTGGCTGGTAAGGGAGCTCGGAAGCTTCTGGGCCTTCATAGTTCTCGGACTGGGCACCGAAGTCGTAGCTGTCACGGCCCTCCTGGCCATGTTCTACAAGCGGGGCTGGTTGGGCAGTCAGACCTGACCGGTACCATCGCTTCTGTGTCCGATTGGAACTTCGCCGAGGTCTGGGAGCTGGTCGCCGCGGCCCATCCCGACGCCGCTGCTCTCGGCCAGGGTCCCAAGCGGGTGGTGTGGCAGGCCTTCGACCGGCGGGCCGACGGGGTGGCGGCCGGATTGCTCGCCGGCGGTCTCGGCCGGCAGGCCAAGGTGGCCGAGTATTTGTACAACTGCCCGGAGTACATGGAGACCCTCTTCGGGGTGTTCAAGGCCGGTTTGGTGCCGGTGAACACCAACTACCGCTACACCGAGGACGAACTCGTCTACCTCTGGGACAACGCGGACGCGGAGGCCGTCGTCTTCCACGGGTCGTTCTCCGACCGGGCCGCAGCTGCGCGCCGTCGCCTTCCGGCCGTGAAGCAGTGGTGGTGGGTCGACGACGGCACGGCTCCCTGTCCCGACTGGGCTTCTCCGTACGAGAGCTTCGCCGCCGCCCCTGTGCCGGGCCGCTTTCGGGCTCGCTGGGGGCGCAGCGGGGACGACTTGTTGTTCGTGTACACGGGGGGAACCACGGGCTTGCCCAAAGGCGTTATGTGGCGCCAGGACGACCTGTTTGCCGTGCTGAACCGGATGGGCGAGCTCAGGTACCCGGAGGAGGGTGGATTGTCTGGAGTCCGGGAGACCCTCGCATCACCGGCGAAGCACCCCCCGGCCCGGCTGCTCCCGGGACCCCCGCTCATGCACGGCACGGGGCTCTTCACGGCCATGTCGGTCCTGAGCAGCGCCGGTTCGGTGCTAATGCTCGAATCTCGTCACTTCGACCCCCATGGACTTCTCGACACCATCCAGCGAGAGCGCATCACCCAGCTGTCGATTGTCGGCGACGCGTTCGCCAAGCCTCTTCTGGCGGCGTTGGACGCCGAGCCGGACCGATGGGATATCTCTTCGCTGTGGCTCATCGTGAGCTCCGGCGTCATCTGGTCCGCCGACGTCAAGGCCGGATTGTTGAAGCACAATCCTCGACTCATGATGGTCGACAGCCTCGGATCGTCCGAGGCAGTGGGGATGGCCCGCTCCACCTCCAAGCTCGGTAGCACGTCCTCCACGGCTGGTTTCGAGCTTGGACCGGGTGCGAGAGTCATCGGCGACGACGGAGTGGACGTGGTACCGGGTTCTGGCCAGGCCGGCCGGGTGGCCATTCGAGGTCGGGGCCCGATCGGTTACTACAAGGATCCCGAGAAATCCGCCAACACCTTCGTGATGCTCGACGGTGAGCGATGGACTATTCCGGGCGACTTCGCCACGGTTGGGTCCGACGGCACGGTCCAGCTGCTCGGGCGTGGTTCGGGCTGCATAAATACCGGGGGAGAGAAGGTCTTCCCGGAAGAGGTGGAGGAAGCCCTCAAGCTTCACCCAGCTGTCGCTGACGCCGTTGTGGTCGGGGTGCCGGACGCTCGTTTCGGCGAGGCGGTGACCGCTCTGGTCGAGTACACGCCGGGCTCGGGCGGGATCGCCGACGCCGCGCTGGCCGAATGGGTCAAGGCCCGCTTGGCCGCCTACAAGGCGCCCCGCCGCCTCATCGGTGTGACCACCATCGGGCGGTCACCGAACGGCAAGGTCGACTACCGCCGCTGGCGGGAATTTGCCGCCGATGCGGTCAAGGGAGGGTCGAAACCGAGCTGACGTACCAGCCCTTGGGAGAGGTGGACACATAGAGCTGGTAGATCGAGTCGCTCGGTGAAGCGCCGCCCGGGGGACCGTATGTGCACACGATGGGAGGGAACGCCGCGCTGCAGCCTCGCGGGATCGCCAGGCCGGGCCCAGGATAGGGCGCCGCGAACAGCTGGTCCACGGCCGAGGGAGTGGCCACCGCGCTGGCGCCGGCCCGGTCATCCGCGGCCCAGGACGCGACCAGCTGGTCCGCAGCCTGATCGGGCGTCTGCCGCGGAGCCGAAGGTAGCAGCGTGGTGCTCGTCGTCGGGGCGCTGGAGGGTGCCGTAGTGGTCCCTGCCAGGGATGTGCGGGGAGAGGACGTCGTTGCCGCGGGGCCCACCGCGCCACTACCGGTAGAGCAAGCGGTGGTGATCGCCCCGAGTACGAGAACCAGGCACAGATCCCGCAGGACGTGCGAGGAGCGTATCGACACGGCGCTCATCCTTACCGGTGGATGGCTTTATCGGGGCGCATCCCGAAGGACGCGCTCCGGTGCGTCCCGACTACCGTCTCGGGTCCGTGGTACTCGCGGCCACGCCCGGCCACCAGGGCGTCTTCGACGTGCTGGTCGGCCTGCACGTCCTGTGCGCTCTCGTCGGCTTCGGATCGGTGGCGATCAGCGGCGTCTACGGAGCCTGGATGCGCCGGACGGAAGAGGCGGATGACTCCGAAGAGACGGCCCGCTATTTTCAATCACGCGGATGGCCGGAGTTGTTGGTCCTGGCTGTACCCGTTTTCGGCGTCGCCGCCATCGGCTTCCGCCCTGACGGAGCGGACTTCGGCGACCTGTGGGTGATCGGCGGATTGGTCGTTGTGGGCCCTCGCCGCAGGTCTTCTGTTGGGAGTGGTCCGCCCGGCGGAGAACCGGATCCGCGCCGGCAAGTCGGACCACAGCGTTCACAGCTCGGGAGCTCGCTTGATGTGGGCGGCTGCCGCCTCCGACGTCCTCTTTGTGCTCGCCCTGGCTCTCATGGTCACGCAACCAGCATGACCGGCCGTACCATGCCGCGGAGATATGGTTGCTTCCATCCCGACCACCACGGCAACAGAGGATCCGGACCTCGCGGCAAGACAGGGCAGCCCTCCTGGCGAGAGCTTTCGTGGCCTACCCGTTGAGGAGGTCCGTGACGACTTTCGCCTGGCCTGGGTATCGCGTTTCCTGGATGACCGGGAGATAGCTCTTCAGAAGCAGAGCCGGGTCTTTTTCCAGATTTCCGGCGCCGGGCACGAGGCTCTGTTGCTCGGGCTGGGCCGCTATCTCCGCCCCGGTTACGACTGGTTCTTCCCCTACTACAGGGACCGCGCCCTCATGCTCTCGCTGGGCGTCACGCCGACCGAGATCCTCCTCGCAGGCGGTGGGCTCAGCCGAGGACCCCGCTTCGGGAGGCCGGCAGATGCCCTGCCACTGGGGAAACGCCCGGCTCAACGTGGTGACCGAATCGTCTGCGACCGGCAGTCAGTGCCTTCCCGCGGTCGGCTGCGCGGAAGCGGCCCGTTACATCTCCCGGCGTCAGCTGCCCGGGTGCGTCGCCTACGGCGACGAGCTGACCTACGTATCGCTCGGCGAGGGTGCCACCTCGGAAGGCGAGTTCTGGGAGAGCCTGAACTCCGCGTGCACCCTCCATCTACCGGTCCTGTACGTCGTGGCGGACAACGGCTACGCCATATCGGTCCCGTCGAGCGACCAGGCCCCGGCTCCGGTTTCCGAGCTGGTTCGGGGCTTCCGCGGTCTCCACGTGCACGTCCTGGACGGCTGCGACTACTTCGAGGTGCGGGAGCGGGCTCAGGACATCGTGGCCGAGGTCCGGGCCGGGCGTAGGTCCGGCGATCATCCACGCCCGGTGACCCGGCCCTACTCGCACTCGTCGGCCGACACCCAGAGCAAGTACCGCTCGGCCGGTGAGCTGGCCGCTGGAGTCGGCCCGCGACCCGCTCGTGCTGATGGAGCAGGCTCTGCGTCGACGGTGGCTTGTACAGCCCCGAACGAGTCGAGCGAGATCAAGGAGGAGGCCCGCCAGATCGTCGTCGAGGCGGCCCGGGCGGCCCTGGCCGCGCCCCGACCGGATCCGGCCTCGGTGACCCGACCACGTGGTCAACCTGCCCAGCGTCCCGCCCGAGGCGCGAGCTCGCGGATGACGGCGCCGGCGAGGTGGTCGCCCTCGGAGAAGCCATCCGGCGCACCCTCCACGAGCAGATGGAGGAGGACGAGCGCATCCGGGTGTTCGGCGAGGACGTGGCCGACGCCCGGGAGGCGGTGCTGGCCGACGTAGAAGGCAAAGGGGGCGTCTTCGGCACCACCCACGGTCTGCAGCGCCGCTTCGGCTTGGCCCGCTGCTACAACACTCCGCTCGCCGAGGCCAACATCGTCGGCCGAGCCGTGGGCCAGGCCATCCGGGGGCTCAAGCCGGTGCCCGAGGTGCAGTTCTTCGACTACATCTGGACCGCCATGCAGCAGATCAAGACCGAGGCGGCCACCATCCGGTGGCGCTCGAACGGGGCGTTCAACTGCCCCTTGGTGCTGCGGGTGCCGATCGGCGGCTACCTGGCGGGCGGGGCGCATCTGGCACTCCCAGTCGCGGCGAGTCGATCTTCGCCCACGTCCCCGGCCTCACCGTCGTCATGCCCTCCAGGGCCGCCGACGCCGTCGGGCCTGCTGCGGACGGCCCTGCAGGCGGAGGACCCGGTGCTCTTCCTCGAGCACAAGCACCTCCTGCGCCAGCCGTACACCAGAGACCCCGTTCCCGTCCCGGGACTTCCAGGTACCATTCGGCAAGGGTCGTGTCGTCGGTCGACGGGGACGAGCTCACCATCGTCACATGGGGCGCGACTGTCGAGAAGTCCGGCAGGCGGCGGCCGCCCTCGAAGCGGCGAAGAAGGGGTGTCGGTCCAGGTCGATCGACCTGCGTTCGATAATGCCCTGGGACAAGAGCCTGGTGGCCGAACAGGTGGCCCGGACCGGCCGCCTCCTGGTCGTTCACGAGGACATCCTCACCGTCGGCTTCGGTGCCGAGGTGGCGGCCTGGACGGCCGAGCACTGCTTCGGCGATCTGGACGCCCCCGTCAGCCGGGTCGGCGCCACCGATACCCACGTCGCCTACGAGCCGACCCTGGAGCGAGCGATCCTGCCGCAGGTGGACGACATCGTGGCGGCGGCCGCGCGAGACGGGCTGCTGGAGTACTGACATGGCCCTCGGAAGTCCGCGGGGTGGTTGCCCTGGCAGGAGGGCGCCCCCGTCGGCACGTCGAGACGATCATGGTGCCCGGACCCGGGCCCGGGCGAGGTACTGGTCGGCCGTCGCAGGCCGTGCGGGGTCTGCCACACCGACCTCCACTACCGCGAGGGGGCGATCAACGACGACTTTCCCTTCCTGCTCGGCCACGAGGCGGCCGGCATGGTCGAAGCGGTCGGGGAGGGGGTGACCAACGTGGCGCCCGGCGACTACGTGGTCATGGCCTGGCGGGCGCCGTGCGGGTACGTGCCGCTCGTGCCTGCGCGGCCGGCCCTGGTACTGCTTCGACAGCCGGAACGCCACCCAGCCGATGACCCTGGCCGACGGCACGCCCCTGTCGCCGGCGCTCGGGATCGGCGCCTTCGCCGAGAAGACGCTGGTCGCCGCCGGCCAGGCGGTCAAGGTGGATCCGGCGGCCCGGCCCGAGGCGGCGGGCCTGATCGGCTGCGGCGTCATGGCCGGCTTCGGCGCCGCGGTGAACACCGGCGGGGTCAGCCGGGGCGACATCGGTCGCGGTGATCGGGTGCGGCGGCGTCGGCGACGCCGCCATCGCGGCGTCGGCCCTCGCCGGGGCCCGGATGGTGGTCGCCGTCGACGTGGACGACCGCAAGCTCGAGTGGGCCCGCCGGTTCGGGGCCACCCACGTGGTGAACTCCGCCGAGCGAGGACCCGGTCGAAGCGATCAGGGCGCTGACCGGCGGTTTCGGGGCGGACGTGGTGATCGAGGCGGTGGGCCGGCCCGAGACCTACCGCCAGGCGTTCTTCGCCCGGGACCAGGCCGGCACGCTGGTGCAGGTCGGCGTCCCGGACCCGTCGATGACCATCGAGCTGCCCATGATCGAGCTGTTCGGGCGGGGCGGCGCCCTCAAGTCGTCGTGGTACGGCGACTGCCTGCCGTCCCGGGACTTCCCGATGCTGATCGACCTGTACCTGTCCGGCAAGCTCGACCTGGACGGTTTCGTGAGCGAGACCATCGAGATCGGCGACGAGGAGGCCTTCGCCGCATGCAGCGGGGCGCGTTTACGCTCGGATGGTGCCGAGGAGCGGGGCGTCCGGGCTTCGGCGGTCGCGCCGTGGGCGGGGTACGCCAGCGGGCAAACCGAGGCTTAACGAGACGTCCTACGCGCGCCATTGAATGGGAAAGTTGGACGTCCTTAGTCATGCCGGTCGGATGGCTGCGGGTGTCCCCATGCGCGTCGGACCACTATGGACGTCCTAGGTTGGTCTGTTGCTATCCGGATCTGAGTCTGCCTCATAGACCCCCGGCACCCGGTTCGTTTCGTCACCGCGGCCAGCCTGTTCGACGGGCACGACGCTGCTATCAACATCATGCGCCGGCTGCTGCAGTCCCAGGGCGCCGAGGTCATCCACCTGGGCCACAACCGTTCTGTCGACGAGGTAGTGACGGCGGCAGTGCAGGAGGACGTCCAGGGCGTGGCCGTCAGCTCCTATCAGGGCGGTCACGTCGAGTACTTCAAGTACCTGGTGGACCGCCTGCGGGCCGAGGGACGCGGCGACATCAGGGTCTACGGCGGTGGGGGCGGGACCATCATCCCGGCGGAGATCGCCGCATCTCCAGGACTACGGGGTGGCCCGCATCTTCTCGCCCCAGGACGGGCAGACGCTCGGGCTTGGCGGCCATGGTCAACACCTGATCGCCGAATGCGATCGGAGTTGCCAGCCCTGACCGAAGCCGGCGACTCGAGGCCCTGATCGCGGGTGACCAGAGGCGCTGGCCCGGGCGCTCAGCACTGCCGAAGCGGGCCGCTGGGCAGGGTCCGCCGCGGCGGCCATCGGGACGGCGGCGCGGCCAACCGTGCTCCGGTGCTGGGCATCACCGGGACCGGCGGCTCGGGGAAGTCTTCGCTGACGGACGAGCTCGTCCGCCGGTTCCGGCTCGACCAGCAGGACAAGTTCCGGGTCGCCGTGCTCGCCATCGATCCCACCCGCCGCAAGGGCGGCGGTGCTCTGCTCGGCGACCGCATCCGGATGAACTCGATCGACACCGACGGCGTGGCGGGACGCAGCGGGTCTTCTTCCGGTCCTTTGCCACCCGCGGCTCGGCCAGCGAGCTGCCGGATTGCCTCGACGACGCGGTGCCGCCTGTCGCGCCGCCGGTTTCGACCTGGTCATCGTGGAGACACCGGGTATCGGGCAGGGCGATTCGGCCGTCGTGCCCCACGTCGACTTCTCCCTGTACGTGATGACCCCCGAGTTCGGGGCGGCATCGCAGCTCGAGAAGATCGACATGTTCGACTTCGCCGGCGCCGTCGCCATCAACAAGTTCGAGCGACGCGGGGGCGAGGACGCCCTGCGAGACGTCCGCCGCCAGCTGGCCCGGACCGGTGAGCATCCCGGAGTGGCCCTCGATGAGCTGCCCGTGTTCGGCACCGTCGCTTCCAGATTCGCAGACGACGGGGTGACTGCCCTGTATCAGTACCTCGCGGGACCGCCTGGCCGGCTTGGGGCTGGAGGTGACGACCGGCCTCCTGCCTGACGTGCCCGGCCACGCCTCGACCCGCGGTCAGGCCCTGGTCCCCCCCGGCTCGCAGCCGCTACCTGGCCGATGTCGCCGAGACGGTCAGGACCTATCACGCCGAGACAGCCCGCCAGGTGGATGCCGCCCGCCGCCGTCAGCAGCTGAAAGAGGTGGCCGCTCTTCTCGACTCCGAGGGACGGTCGGGGGCCGACCTCGCCGATCTGTCCGAGCGCGCCGAATCGGACCTGTCCGAAAGCAGCCGGGCGGCGCTGGCCGCCTGGCCCGGCAGGGTCGCGGAATACCGGTCCGCTGAGACTGCACCGGTCATCACTGTCCGGGACGGCGGTGCCACGGGTTTCGGTGCCCCGATTCCGGGATGAGGGCGAGCTTCTCCGCTGGATCCGAGCCGGAGAACGTCCCCGGCGAGTTCCCCTATACGGCCGGGGTATTCCCCTTCAAGCGGGAGGGCGAGGACCCGGCCCGCATGTTCGCCGGCGAGGGCGATGCCTTCCGGACCAATCGGCGCTTCCATCTGCTGGCAGAGGGACAGTCGGCCACCCGCCTGTCGACCGCGTTCGACTCGGTGACCCTCTACGGGTTCGATCCGGCAGTGAGGCCCGATATCTACGGCAAGGTCGGTAACTCCGGTGTCTCGATAGCCACGCTCGACGATATGAGAGCGCTCTACGACGGCTTCAACCTGTGTGATCCGGCTACGTCCGTGTCGATGACGATAAACGGGCCGGCCCCGACCATCCTGGCCATGTTCTTCAACGCCGCCATCGACGACCAGCTCGCTCGCTTCGAGCGGGAGCAAGGGGCGGCCCGCCTCCGGCGTCGAACGGACCGAAGTGGTGGCCGGGACGCTGGGGCAGGTCCGGGGCACGGTGCAGGCCGACATCCTCAAAGAGGACCAGGGCCAGAACACGTGCATCTTCTCGACGGAGTTCTCGTTGAGGGTGATGGCCGACATGCAGGAGTGGTTCATCGCCCACGAGGTCGCGGAACTTCTACTCCGTCTCGATCTCCGGCTATCACATCGCCGAAGCAGGAGCCAACCCCATCAGCCAGCTGGCGTTCACCCTGGCCAACGGCTTCACCTACCTCGAGGCCTACCTGGCCCGGGGCATGAACGTCGACGACTTCGCCCCCAACTTCTCGTTCTTCTTCTCAAACGGCATGGATCCCGAGTACACGGTCATAGGTAGGGTGGCCCGACGGATATGGGCCGTGGCCATGAGGGATCGTTACGGCGCCAACGCTCGGTCCCAGAGGCTCAAGTACCACGTCCAGACGTCGGGTCGGTCACTGCACGCGCAGGAGATGTCATTCAACGACATACGCACCACGCTGCAAGCCCTGTGCGCCATCTACGACAACGCCAACAGCCTCCACACCAACGCCTACGACGAAGCGGTGACCACGCCCACCCAGGAATCAGTGCGCCGGGCCCTCGCCATCCAGATGATCATCAACCACGAGTGGGGTCTCGCCCTCAACGAGAACCCGCTTCAGGGCAGTTTCATCGTCGAGGAGCTCACGGACCTGGTCGAGGAAGCTGTCCTGTCCGAGCTCGAGCGCATCAGCGACCGCGGTGGTGTGCTCGGGGCCATGGAGACGGGTTACCAGAGAGGTCGGATCCAGGACGAGTCGATGCTCTATGAGTCGCGTAAGCACGACGGAACCCTGCCCATCATCGGGGTCAACACCTTCCGGAACCCCGACGGTGATGCCGTCCCCGATCACCTGGAGCTGGCTCGCTCCACCGAGGCCGAGAAGCAGAGCCAGCTCAGCCGGCTGGCGGCCTTCCACTCCCTCCACGCCGACGAGAGGCCCCAGGCCCTGGCCAGGCTGCGGGACATCACCCTCGGGGGCGGCAACGTCTTCGAGGTGCTGATGGACGCGGTTCGGTGCTGCAGCCTGGGGGAGATTACAGACGCCCTCTTCGAGGTGGGCGGCCGATACCGTCGCAACGTTTAGGGGCGGCCACATTTAGTGGCGGCCGTATCCGGCCGGGACCGTAATCCCGACTCAACTGGTAAAGAATGGGACCCATCTGGGAAAATGACCCGATGACCGTCACCTACGAGATGTCCCACCTCCGGGCCCTGGAAGCAGAGGCGGTTTACATCCTGCGCGAGGTGGCGGCTACGTTCGAGCGACCGGTGTTGCTGTTCTCGGGAGGCAAGGACTCGGTCGTGATGCTGCATGCGGCCGCCAGGGCCTTCTGGCCGGCCCCCCTTCCCTTCCCCGTCATGCATGTCGACACCGGTCACAACCTGCCTGAGGTCATCGAGTTCCGGGACCGGGTGGTGGAGCGGCTCGGGATCAGGTTGGTCGTGGCCAGCGTCCAGGAAGACATCGACGCCGGCCGGGTCGTCGAGGAGGAAGGGCCGCGGGCCAGCCGCAACCGCCTGCAGACCGTCACCCTCCTGCGCGCCATTCGGGAGCACCGATTCGACGCCGTCTTCGGCGGCGCCCGCCGGGACGAGGAGAAGGCCCGGGCCAAGGAGCGGGTGTTCAGCTTCCGGGACGAGTTCGGTCAGTGGGACCCGAAGAACCAGCGGCCGGAGCTCTGGAACCTGTACAACGGGGCGCACCGCAAAGGCGAGCACATCCGGGTGTTCCCGCTGTCGAACTGGACCGAGCTGGACATCTGGCAGTACATCCTGGACGAGGGCATCGAGCTGCCACCCCTGTACTACGCCCATCGCCGCCCAGTCTTCGAACGGGACGGGATGCTGCTCGCCGTTTCTCCCTTCGTCACCGTTCTCGACAATGAGGAGGTGATCGACGCGACCGTGCGGTTCCGTACCATCGGCGATGCCACCTGCACCGGTTGCGTCGAGTCCACCGCGTACACTGCCGAGCAGGTCGTGGCGGAGGTGGCTGCTTCCCGGCTGACCGAACGAGGGGCCACGCGCGCCGACGATCGGATCTCGGAGGCCGGCATGGAGGACCGCAAGAAGGAGGGCTACTTCTGATGACTGGGCTGGCTCGTGTGACCGGGCTGGCTCGTGTGACCGGGCTTGCTCATGTGACCGGGCTTGCTCGTGTGACCGGGCTTGCTCATGTCTGAACTGCTCCGGCTGGCCACGGCCGGGAGCGTCGACGACGGCAAGTCCACGCTCATCGGGAGACTCCTCTATGACTCGAAGGCCATCTTCTCCGACCAGCTCGAAGCGGTCGAGCGGACCAGCCGCGAGAGGGGCGATGGCTACACCAACCTGGCGTTGCTCACCGACGGCCTTCGGGCGGAACGTGAACAGGGCATCACCATTGACGTGGCCTATCGCTACTTCGCCACCTCGAAGCGTAAGTTCATCATCGCCGACACGCCGGGCCACGTTCAGTACACCCGCAACATGGTCACCGGTGCGTCCACCGCGGACCTGGCCATCGTGCTCGTTGACGCCCGGAACGGGGTCTTGGAGCAGTCCCGCCGGCACGCGTTCGTAGCCAGCCTGCTGGGGATCCCGCACCTGGTCGTGTGTGTGAACAAGATGGATCTGGTCGGCTGGTCTCAGGAGCGGTTCGAGGAGGTACGGGACGACTTCCGTCGCTTCGCCATGAAGCTCGAGGTGCACGACGTCGCCTTCGTGCCGATGTCGGCCCTGTACGGGGACAACGTGGTGGTGCGAAGCGACAACATGCCGTGGTACGAAGGCACCCCGCTCTTGCACCACCTCGAGAACGTCTACGTGGCGTCCGACCGCAACCTGATCGACGCCCGGCTGCCAGTGCAGTACGTCATCCGGCCCCAGCAGGGCGACGACCACGAGCTGCACGACTATCGGGGCTACGCCGGCACCGTCGCCGGCGGTGTGTTCAAGCCGGGCGACGAGGTGGTGGTGCTTCCGTCGGGCTTCACGTCCGAGGTCGCGGAGGTGAGAGGACCGGGCGGCGAAGTGCTTCAGGAGGCCTTCGCGTCCCAGGCCGTCACCGTCCGGCTGAAGCACGATATCGACATCAGCCGCGGTGACATGATCTGCCGTCCCCACAACCGCCCGTCGGTCGGCCAGGACCTCGACGCCATGGTTTGCTGGTTCTCGGAGAAGGCGTCACTCACCCCCGGATCGCGTTATCGGGTTCGGCAAACGACCCGCACCGTTACGGGCCGCATTGAGCTGCTGGACTACCGGCTGGACGTCAACACCCTTCATCGTGACGAAGACGCCGAACGACTGTCACTGAACGAGATCGGCCGGGTGCGTTTGCACACACAGGCCCCTCTAATGTTCGATACCTATCGCCGCAACCGCTCGACCGGGAGCTTCATCCTGATCGACCCTGACAGCAACAACACGGTCGCCGCGGGCATGGTGCTCGGAGCCGAGCAGGCCAACGTAACCAACGTGGTGTGGCACGCCAACGCGGTGGAGCGCAGCGAGCGTAGGACGAAGGGCCTGACGGTTTGGTTCACCGGCCTGTCGGGTTCGGGGAAGTCCACGGTGGCGGTCGAGGTCGAGCGCCGGCTGGTGGCGGCCGGCCGGCCGGCGTACCTGCTTGACGGAGACAACCTGCGTCACGGCCTCAACGCCGACCTGGGTTTCGGCGCCGGCGACCGAGCCGAGAACGTGAGGCGCGTCGGTGAGGTGGCCAAACTGTTCGCTGACGCCGGCGTGGTCGCCGTTGTCTCTCTGGTCAGCCCGTACCAGAGTGATCGGGACCGGGTCAGGGCCGCCCACGAGGAAGCCGGTCTCGAATTCGTCGAGGTTTACGTGGACACCCCTCTTGACGTGTGCGAGGCTCGCGACCCGAAAGGTCTGTACGCCAAGGCCAGGGCAGGAGAGATTCGCGGTTTCACTGGGATCGACGATCCGTACGAAGTGCCGCCCAATCCGGAGCTAGTACTGCGGCCCGGCCACGGCAGCCCGTCGGCCATGGCCGATTGGGTGATGGCTCATATCGACAGGTGACGTCTCTCACCGACGCCCGCCTGGCGGCGGACCTGGCCGGGAAAGCCGGCGAGCTCTTGTTGCGGATCCGGGGTGAAGAGTGGGGGAGTGAGCTCGGCCGTATCGGGGATCAACAGTCCAATGCGCTCATCCTCGCCTCCCTGGCCGAGGCCCGCCCCGCTGACGCCGTGCTGTCCGAGGAATCCGCGGATAGCCCGGCAGCGGCTCACCGCGCCCCGGGTCTGGATAATCGACCCTCTGGACGGGACGCGCGAGTTCTCCATGGCGGGCCGATCCGATTGGGCGGTCCATGTGGCCTTGTGGCAAGCCGGCTCCGGCTTGACCGCGGGAGCGGTAGCCCAGCCGGCCCTGGGCGTGATCCATGCCAGCGATGGGGTTGGCGGGTCGCGTGCCGGCGGCGCGGCGGGCGCCCGCCGGAAGCCGACCATCCTCGTGAGCGACAGCCGCCCCCCGGCCTTCGCGGCCGAGGTGGCGAACTCGGTGGGCGCCGATTTAGCCACCATGGGTTCGGCCGGAGCCAAGGCCATGGCCGTCCTGCGGGGCGACGCCGACGCCTATTTGCACGCCGGCGGTCAATGGGAGTGGGACTCGGCGGCCCCGGTCGCGGTGGTGACCGCCGCCGGCCTCCACGCCTCGCGCATCGATGGGTCGCCGCTGCTCTACAACCAGCCTCACCCCTATCTTCCCGACTTGCTCATCTGCCGAGCGGACCTGGCCGACCAGCTCCTGGCGGCTATCGCCGGCGCCGTCTAGCTCCAACCCTTGATGGCGAAGGCGGTGAAGCCTTCCGGCTCCTCCGTGACCACCTCCACACCCGTGACCACGGCTCGAACCGGGCCCTGACGGCACCAGGAGACCAGCGTGGCCACCGCCGGCTCTTCGCCTTCGAAGACCGCCTCGACCCGGTCATCAGCGGTGTTGCGCACCCAGCCGGCCACCCCGGCCGACCTGGCGGCATCGGCACAGGACTGCCGGAACCAAACCCCCTGCACCCGACCCGACACCCAGACGTGACGGCGCACCACGTCGAGATCGTAACGACGCCGGCGTGGTCACTGGGTCCTGGAGTTCCCAGGCTCCACAGTCGGCTGTGAGCCCGGCCCCGGCGGATTCACCTAATGCAACAGCAGCCAGTTCTGAAAGGCGACCTCTGTTGCGTTAGGTGCGATATTTCGCAGGATCGCAACGATGGTCGGCTTTTTTCCACGACCTATGTTGCGTTGTGTGGATCTGTCCGGCCCGGACTGTTGGCGGGAGGCCCGAACGCTTCGCCTCATCCAGCCCCTCCGGCCCGCTATGACCTCGGCTCGAGCAGGATGACGGGAATTTCGCGAATCCCTTTGGTCTTGTCCTCGTATTCGGCGAATCCGGGCATGGCGGCCTTCTGGCGGCCAAAGATCTCGTCCCTTTCCTTACCCTTGACTTCGCGGGCGGCCACCTTGATCGTGTCGGCACCGACCTCGACCTCCGCATCGGGGTGGGCCATGAGGTTCAGGTACCAATGAGGATGGCTCGGGGAGCCCCCCTTGGACCCGAATACGGCGTAAGCGTCGCCCACGGGCAGGTAGGCGAGCGGGCTCACCCGGGTCTTGCCGGTCTTGGCGCCCTGGTGATGGAGCAACAGCAGGGTGGCGCCCGCGAATCCTCCTCCCACCTTGCCACCGTTGGCCCGGAACTCAGTGATGATCTGGGTGTTGAAGTCGTTCATGTCCGGCATGAGATCTCCTTGGGTCGCGGACCTACGGCGTGTGCTCGATCAGGAAGTCGCGTACCAGCTTCCCGGTGGATTGGTACCGGTCGACACCCGCCCATTCCGCTACCAGCTTGGCGTCCGGGGCGATGTCGGCGATCTCTTCCGCCACAGCCGGGGGATGGAACTCGTCGTGACCGGACAGGACCAGGAAAGGCACCGGGCAGGACCGTACGTATGAGCGGTCGACGCTGAACACGAAGTCGCCGCCGAACATGTTCTGGCGAAAGCTCGCCAAAGATTGGTCTTCGATGTCGTCCCGTCGTGCCGCCAGTTCTTTGGCCCAGCCATCGAACATGGCGACGAACTTGTCCCGATTGTCGGCGGTGAGACCGATGGGGTTCTGTAGAACGCCGGCGGTGATCCGTTCCGGGGCCGCCTGGCAGAGGCCGAGCACGTAGGACGAACCGATGCAACCGCCCATGGCGTGAACCCGGTCGAAGCCCAGGTGATCTAGGAGAGCCACATGATCAGCCGCGAAAGTGGGCCAACCGTCGGCCGGGCCGACGGGGGCGGTCGACGAACCGGCGTTGCGTTGATCCATGGCGACGACGGTGAACCGATCCGCCAGGACATCCCGGGGATCGATCCAGGGCATCGGCTGTCCGGGGGCGGCAGGCGACTCGCGCCACATCTGGGCGACGGAGTTCATGCCCCCCGGAGCGAAAAGAACGAGCGGATACCCGCTCCCGTGGACCTCGTAATAGATGGACGCAGCGTCTCTTTCCAGCGTGGGCACGCCCCCAACCTAGCCACCCGAGCTCAGCTACCTAGCTGCGTCCTGAGATCATCGAGATCAGCTCGCAACCGTTGGACCTCGGAGCGCAACTCAGAGACCTCGTCCTCGAGAGCCGCCAACCGTCCCGAGGGCGGCCTCTCAGAGCCCGTCTGATCGACAAAGCCGAGACCCGAGTCATATCGCTCTTATCCTCGCGCTCGCTTACCGACCGCGGCTCGTCGCCGGCGACAGCGCCGGCTACAGCGCCGGCGCCGGCTAGCAACTGAACCCAGCGCTCCTCTTTCTGACCGGGTCGCCGGGGTAGCTTGCGAGCGAGGGGCTCTGGCCGCCCGGCCAGCCGGTCCAACTCGGCGTCGACCACCGCGATCCCGTCGAAGTCGGCCATGCGCTCGGTCCGCGATCTCAGTTCTCCCGCCGTCTGCGGGCCGCGGAGGAGAAGCACTCCTACCAGGGCCAGCTCGGTGCTATCCAGGCCCAGCCGCTCTTCCAGCACTTGCCGGTACCTGGTGACACTGCGCCCGTGCGAAGGGTGGACGAACCTCACGATGCCGGCGGTCTTGAGGGAGGCCAACGCTCCATCCACGGTCCGCTCGTCGAAATCGACGACGGGGTCGCGATTCGACGACTGATTGCACGCCAAGAGCAGGGAGTTCATCGTCAGCGGATACTGCTGGGGTGTGGTCAACTGCTTCTCGATCAGCGAACCGACCACCCGCCCCTCTTCCGGACTCAGCAGCACGGGGCGATCATAGGGTTCGAATAGGGTTCGATCCGTGGGCGGGGTCTCCTTCGACCGAGCGGCATCCTTCTACGACGCCACCAGAGGCCTGACCAACACCATCCAATGGTGGGCCTTCGACCTGGTCTCCTGAGAGGACGCCCTCAGCCCGCCTGGTCCGGACCTGTACCGGTCTCGACGGGCCGGGCCCGATCATGGCTGTACTGCGACCACGAGCCGGGGTAAAGCCGACCCGCACCCAGACCTGCCAACTCGAGGGCTATCAGGTTGTGACAGGCGGTCACACCGGAGCCGCAGTACGAGATCATGGACGCGCCCGCCGGGCCGGCCGCCACACCCACGGACTCGAAGTGCCTTCGCAATATGTCCGCCGGGAGGAACCGGCCTTCCGCATCCAGGTTGGACCGGCACGGCAGATTGCGGGCTCCGGGAATGTGCCCGGCCCGGGGGTCGACGGGCTCCTCCTGGCCCGTGAAGCGTTCCGGGGCCCGGGCGTCGATGACGACGTTGTAGGGGTCCGAGGCCTCATCGATGGCCGCCAGGCGTTCCGCCGGCCAGGGAACGACGGTGAAGGCGGCACCGGACCCGGTCGCAAGGCCGGCCCCGCCTCCTGCGGATGTCACCTCCAGGGGGCCCTGGTACGACTGGATCCCCCCGTCGAGCAGGGCTGCGTCGTGGCCGGTCACGCGGAGCATCCAGACCAAGCGGGCGGCGATGACGCCGCCCTGGTCGTCGTAGGCCACCACGATGGTGTCGTCGCCGATACCCAGACCGGACATGCCGTCGGCGAAGGTGGCCGGGTCGGGAAGGGGATGGCGGCCGCCTGCCGGGCTGGCCGGACCGGCGAGCCAGCGGTCCAGATCGACGAACACAGCGCCCGGGATATGACCTTCGTCGTAGGCGTCGCGACCCGAACGGCCGTCCAGATACCAGCGCACATCGGCGAGGACCACCTGCACCGACCGCCCGGTAACCCACGACCACTGGACCACGGGAGGGATCACGGCCCGACGGTAGCGAAAACGCCACGGCCGGCGCGAGCCGTCTACGACGGGCGAAAGGCGGCCTCTCGTAACTCGGCGAACAGCGAGACCATCTCAGGTAACTGGTAGCGGGCCTGCAGGCCGCTCGGATTGGGGAGCACCCACAACCCGGACCCGGCCAGTTCGTGCGACTGGCGACCGATCGTCGATCCCGGGCGTCTGAAGGCTGTCCGGTACGCCTGAACGCCCAGCACGGCAACCCACGACGGCTTCCAGCGCTCCGCCTTTTTCTCCAGGAGAACGGCGCCTTCTCGGAGCTCGTCGGACCGTATGTCTGACGCCGCCCGAGAGGTACGGTCGACCAGGTTGGTGATGCCGAGCCGGTAGTCGAGGAGGGTCCGCTGCTCCGCCGGAGACAGGAGACGGTCGGTGAATCCCGCTCCGTGCAGGGCCTTCCAGAATCGATTCCCCGGGCGGGCGAAGTGCTGGCCGAGCTGGCCCGAGACAGAGCCGGGGTTGATGCCGCAGAACAGAACGCGCAACCCCGGGGAGACGATATCGGGGACGTCGGGCACCGTCACGCCGGCCACGATAGGCACCGGACCCAACCCGGCAGGCTCTGGAGGAAAGGGGAGCGCGCTACCTTGGTCTCAGATCGTCCGACGTCCGGGGGAAAGAAATGAAAGTCGATGCCGACGCCGCCGGGATGGATCCGGACCGCTTGACCCGTATCGACGAGCACCTCCGCGGCCGCTATGTGGAACCGGGGAAGATCGCCGGCTGTCAGGTGGCGGTGATCCGGCGAGGATCGTTGGCCCACTTCTCCTCGCTCGGCTACGCGGACCGCGAACAGCAGGTGCCGGTGCGGGACGACACCGTCTGGCGCATTTATTCGATGACGAAGCCGATCACCGGCGTGGCTCTCATGACTCTCTACGAGCGCGGCCACTTCCAGCTGACCGATCCCGTGTCCCGGTTCATCCCCGAGTGGACCGGTCTGAAGGTGGCGGAGCCAGGCGAGGGTGGACCTACCGACGTGGCGGATCCCGTTCGCCCGATGGAGGTTCGCGACCTCATGATGCACACGTCCGGGCTCGGCTACGGGCCCGGGAACGCCGATCTCAACCCGGAACTCATAGGCGGTCGCAACCGGGCCCCTTCGCGACCGGACGACGACCTCGAGACCCTGGTCTCGCGCCTGGCGTCTACGCCGCTCCGCTTCCACCCGGGCACCCATTGGCTGTACTCGCTCGGGATCGATGTGTGCGGACGCCTGGTGGAGATCTTGTCGGGCCGTCGCTTCGACGAGTTTCTGTCGTCGGAGATATTCGGGCCTCTGGCCATGGACGACACCGGGTTCCACGTACCCGAAGCCCACGCCGGTCGTTTGGCGGCCAGCTACGCCCGCAACTCGCGTAAGGAACTGGTCTTGGTCGACGATCCGGCGACCAGCTCTTACCTGGCCCCGCCCACGTTCCTCTCGGGCGGGGGCGGCCTGGTGTCCACAACCTCGGACTATCTCCGGTTCTGCCAGATGATGCTGGGCGGCGGCGAGCTCGATGGCCGGAGGATCCTCGGTCCCAAGACGGTCGAGCTCATGACCCTGAACCATCTGCCCGGCGGAGGAGAAATGGCGGACTTCGCCTTACCCGGCAGTTACGGCGAGGTCGGTTTCGACGGTATGGGCTTCGGTCTGACGATGGCCGTCAACGCAGGGCCGGTAGCGTCAGGAGTGATCGGGTCAAAGGGCGAGTACTCGTGGGGCGGCGCCGCCTCGACCATTTTCTGGGTTGATCCGGCCGAGGACCTGATCGTGGTCTTCATGACTCAGATCCTGCCCTCGGGGACCTTCAACTTCCGGGGCCAGTTGAAGGCGCTCGTCTATCCGGCCATCGTGGACTGATTGCTCGGTCAGGTTCGGGCCGGTAGGCCGAGCTCTCTGGCGATAAGCATGCGCTGAACCTCGGAGGTGCCCTCGCCGATCTCGAGGATCTTGGCGTCTCGGTAGAAGCGGCCGACGGGAGTCTCGTTCATGAACCCATAACCGCCGAAGATCTGGGTTGCCTCCCGGGCGTTGACCATGGCCGCGTCGGAGGAGACCAGCTTGGCGATGGCGGCCTCCTTTTTGAACGGTAAGCCCTCGGCCAGGCGGGCGCCGGCGTCCCGATAGGCGAGGCGAGCCGTGTGGGTGCGGGCCTCCATGTCCGCCAGCTTGAACTGCAGCACCTGGTATTCGCCGATCTTGTGCCCGAAGGCCTCGCGCTGGTCCACGTAGCGCAGGCACTCGTCGATGCAGCCCTGGGCCAACCCCACGGACAAGGCCGCGATGGCGATCCGCCCCTCGTCGAGGATACGTAGGAACTGGGCGTAGCCGCGGCCCCGTTCCCCGAGCAGGTTGGCCCGGGGAACCCGGCACTCGTCGAAGGACAGCTCGCGGGTGTCGGAGGCCAGCCAGCCCACCTTGGAGTACTTCTCCGACACGGTGAGGCCGGGTGTGCCCGCCGGCACGATAATGGTGGAGATCTCCGGCCGGCCCCCTGGGCTACGGCCCGTCACCGCGGTCACGGTTACCAGGGCTGTGATGTCGGTGCCGGAGTTGGTGATGAACGACTTGGTCCCATTGATAACCCAGTCCTCGCCGTCGATCCGGGCGGTGGTGCGGGTAGCGCCGGCATCGGACCCACCGCCCGGCTCGGTCAGACCGAAAGCGCCCAGCGCCTCGCCCCGGCACAGCCGGGGCAGCCACTCCTGCCTTTGGGCCTCCGTTCCGTACCGGTAAATGGGCATGGCCCCCAGCCCGACCCCCGCCTCGAGGGTGATGGCCACCGAGGAGTCCACCCGGGCCAGCTCTTCCAGGGCCAGGCAGAGAGCCAGGTAGTCGCCTCCCATGCCGCCGTACTCCTCCGGGAACGGCAGCCCGAACAGACCCATGGCGCCCATAGCCGCCACTATCTGGTACGGGAACTGCTCCCGCTCGTACAGCTCGCCGATCACCGGCGCCACTTCGGAGCGGGCGAAGCGCTCTACCGTGGCCCGCAGCTCCTCGTGCTCGGTCGAGAGGCCTACGCTCACGAGTCGCCGTCCTCCAATGCGCCCCGTTCAAGGGCCCTGACCACCCTGGAGGGACTGGGCCGCCCCAGCCGGGTTGCCATCCAGGCGCTAGTAGACACCAGAGTTTCGAGGTCCACCCCGGTCTCGATACCGAGCCCATGGAGGAGCCAGACCAGGTCCTCGGTGGCCAGGTTCCCGGTGGCGCTTTCGGCATACGGGCAGCCGCCGAGGCCGCCCGCGGAGGAGTCGACGGTGCTGACGCCCGCTTCCAGGGCGGCCACGGTGTTCGAGAGTGCCTGACCGTAGGTGTCGTGGAAATGCACGGCCAGCGAGTCTGCGGGCATGCCGGCTTCGGCCAGCGCACCCAGCAGGTCCAGGACGTGGCCGGGAGTGGCGACCCCGATGGTGTCGGCGACACAGAGCTCGTCGCAGCCCTGCTCCACTAAACGCCGGGCCACCTCGACGACCTGATTGATGGCGACCACGCCTTCCCACGGGTCGCCGAAGCACATCGAGAGATAGCTGCGGACCCACATGTCCTCGGCCCGGGCCCGGGCCACCACCGGCGCAAACATTCCCAGAGCCTCGTCGAGAGAGCGATTGAGATTGCGCTTCGAGAAGGCCTCGGTGGCCGCCGCGAAAACGGCGATGTGGCGGGCACCCGCGGCCCGGGCCCGGTCGAGTCCGGCCAGGTTGGGAACCAGTACCGGGAAGCGGAGAGAGGCCACCTGGGGGAGTCTCGGGAAGAGTTCCTCTGCGTCCCCGAGCTGGGGAACCCATTTGGGGGACACGAAGCTGGTGGCTTCGATGGTTTGCAGCCCGGCCGAGACCAGGCGTTCGATGAACTCGAGCTTCACATCGACTGGCACCAACGCCTGTTCGTTTTGCAGCCCGTCGCGGGGACCGACCTCGTACACCGAGCACGCGACCGGGCAGGCCCCGGCGACTGTGCACGCTCGGCGTGCGTACCGTCACGACTCCTCACCGTCGGGTTGGGCGTCCCGTTCGAGCGTGCTGTCCCGGGCAGTGGCGGGCTCAATGACGGCCAGGACCTGGTCTACGGCGACGGGATCGCCCCTTTGCACCAGCACCGCTTCGACCTGGCCGTCGATTGTCGCTGTCACCACATGCTCCATTTTCATGGCCCCGACTGATACCAGGGCCTGCCCGGATATGACGATGTCACCCGGTTTGGCGTGCACTTGAAGGACGGTACCGGGCATCGGGCTGGTCACTGGTCCGGCTCCCGAGGCGGCCCTGCCAGCCCGGTCGATCGTTTCGCGCCGGCGGCGCAAGCTCCACACATCTCCCCGCCGAGCCAGCCAGACCGCTTCACCGTCGTCGAACCAGGTGTACGCCACCGTCCAGCCGTCGACCTCGGTGTGAAGCCGGTTCCGTCGTCCGAGGCGGGCCGATGCGGCCACCGGGACGGCATCTTCGACCTGCACCGTCCCGTTTCCGACGACCACCTCGATTTCCTGGCCGTCGACTTGCCAAGTGCTGCGTCTCGGGGCCGGGCCGCTGAGACGCCAGCTGTCACCTGCGAACCACGGGTCGGCCCCGTCGCCGGGCGAGCCCCCGGCCATGCCGTCGAGCAAGGCGGCCGCTGCCAGTACCGGCGCCGGGGCCGGGTCGTCGAGGAGGCCCGAGGCGATCCGCTCCACCAGGCCGGTGTCCATTTCGGCGGCCCGAACCGCGGGATGATCGGTCAGGCGACGCAGGAAGCCGGTATTGGTAGTGACCCCGATGATCGTTGTCGAGCCGAGGGCCTGATGGAGCCGCCGCAACGCCTCGCCCCGATCGGCACCCCAGGCCACCACCTTGGCCAGCATCGGGTCGTAGCTGGTGCCGACGACGGTCCCGGCCCGCAAGGCGGAGTCCACTCTGATCCCCGGCCAGCGCGTGGGCTCGTGCAGGGATCGGATCTTTCCCGAGGCCGGCAGAAAGCCGCGACGCGGGTCCTCGGCGTATATCCGGGCCTCGATGGCGTGCCCCCTCGGGGTAGGCACCTGGGACTGCTCCGCCCACGGCAGGGGTTCCCCGGCGGCCACCCGCAGCTGGAGCTCGACCAGGTCCAGACCGAGGACGGCTTCGGTGACGGGGTGCTCCACCTGCAGCCGGGTATTCATTTCCATGAAAAAGTATTCGAAGGCGTGCTCGCCCGGGACGATGAACTCGACCGTGCCGGCCCCCTGATACCCGCAGGCGACGGCGGCGGCGACCGCACTGGATGACATGGCCGCCCGGGTCCTGTCGTCGAGCAGGGGTGACGGCGCCTCCTCGACGATCTTCTGGTGCCGCCGTTGCAGGCTGCACTCCCGCTCCCCGAGCGACACCACCGTCCCTCGGGCGTCTCCGAAGACCTGAACCTCGATATGTCTCGGACGGGGCACGAACCGCTCCACCAGGAGAGTGCCGTCTCCGAAGGCGGCGACCGCCTCCCGGCGGGCTTGCCCGATGGCGGTGGGCAGTTCGTCCTCCGAGGCGACCAGATGCATCCCCTTGCCACCTCCGCCTGCTGAAGGCTTGAGGAGGACCGGTAGCCCTATCTGGCGAGCGGCTTCCGCGAGCTCATCGTCATCGAGGCCGGCTTCGTCCCGGCCGGGGACGACCGGCACGCCGGCCGCGGCCACCATACGTTTGGCCTTGATCTTGTCGCCCATGGCCTCGATCGCCGAGGGAGGCGGGCCCACGAAGGTGATACCAGCCTCGACGCACGCCCGGGCCAGGGCCGGGTTCTCGGACAGAAAACCGTAACCGGGGTGGAGGGCGTCGGCTCCGGCCCGCCGGGCGCCGTCGGTCACCGCTTCGACATCCAGGTAAGCCCCGGCAGGCCCTATGTACAGGGCATCGTCGGCAAGCTCGGCATGCGTGGCACCCCGGTCGACGTCGGTGTAGATGGCGGCACTGCGGATGCCCAGGTGGCGTAGGGTGCGGATGATCCGTACCGCGATCTCCCCCCGGTTGGCCACCAGCACCGTGTCGAACATCGGCCTCACATCCTGAAAACGCCGTAGCGCACCGGCCCAATCGGGGCGTCGCCGGCTGCCGCCAGCGCCAGCCCTAGGACCCGCCTGGTGTCGGCTGGGTCGATCACTCCGTCGTCCCAGATGCGGGCGGTAGCGAAGTACGGGCTGCCCTGGGCCTCGTACTGGTCTCGGATGGGGGCCTTGAAAGCGTCGGTCTCATCGGGGGTCCAGGTCTCGTCGGGGTCGGCCACTGTCGCCAGAACCGACGCCGCCTGCTCTCCGCCCATGACCGAGATACGGGCGTTCGGCCACATCCACAGGAACCGGGGCGAGTAGGCCCGGCCGCACATGGCGTAGTTCCCGGCTCCGAAGCTCCCACCGAGGATGACCGTCAGTTTGGGGACCCGCGCACAAGCCACGGCCGTGACCATCTTGGCCCCGTGTTTGGCTATTCCCCCCGCCTCGTAGTCCTTCCCCACCATGAAACCCGTGATGTTCTGCAAGAAGACCAAGGGAATCCGACGCTGGTCGCACAACTCGATGAAATGGCTTCCCTTCAGCGCCGATTCGCTGAACAGCACACCGTTATTACCCACGATCCCCACCGGATGACCGTAGATGTGGGCGAAACCGGTCACCAGGGTTGATCCGTACTCGGCTTTGAACTCGAAGAAGCGGCTGCCATCCACTACCCGGGCGATGACCTCTCTCACGTCATAGGTGGTGCGAGCGTCGGCCGACACTACGCCGTAGAGCTGGGCCGGATCGAGCTTTGGTTCGTCGGTCGGGATGGTGTCCCAGGGTGGAGGTGGTGCAGCACCGAGGGTGGCCACGATGGCCCGGACCATGGCCAGGGCCTGGCGGTCGTCGCCGGCGAGGTGATCGGTGACTCCGGAACGGTGGGCGTGCAGCTCGCCACCGCCCAACTCCTCAGCTGTCACCACCTCACCCGTCGCGGCCTTCACCAGGGGTGGACCACCCAGGAAGATCGTCCCCTGATTGGCGACGATCACCGCTTCGTCGCTCATAGCCGGAACGTAGGCGCCGCCCGC
Organism: uncultured Acidimicrobiaceae bacterium; assembly: GCA_963851245.1. Taxonomy (GTDB): domain Bacteria; phylum Actinomycetota; class Acidimicrobiia; order Acidimicrobiales; family Palsa-688; genus CAWKOH01. Next base: position 125,183 of record CAWKOH010000009.1, read on the forward strand.
CGTGCACGAACCGAGGACGGCGGCGATCTGGGGAATGCCTCGCGCCGAGAGATTGGCCTGGTTGTAAAAGATCCGGCCGAAATGATTGCGGTCCGGGAAGACCTCTTCCTGAGCCGGTAGGTAGGCGCCTCCGGAGTCGACGAGGTAGATGCATGGAAGATGGTTGTCCTGCGCCACCTCTTGGGCCCTGAGGTGTTTCTTGACCGTGATCGGGTAGTAGGTGCCTCCCTTGACGGTGGCGTCGTTGGCCACAATCACACAGCGCCGGCCCGACACCAGCCCCACGCCGGTGATGATCCCGGCGCCGGGACTCTCGTCGTCGTACATGCCGTTGGCCGCCAGGGGCGACAGTTCCAGAAATGGTGAGCCCGGGTCGAGCAAATGGTCAACCCGGTCTCGTGGCAGGAGCTTGCCCCTGGCCTTGTGGCGGCGCCTGGACGCCTCGGGGCCGCCGACCGCTGTAGCCCTGATGCGCTCCTGAAGCTCGCTGACCAGCCGCCGGTGAAAGTCCTCGTTACGCCGGAAGGTCTCCGATGCCGGATCGGCTGCGCTACGTAGCACCGGGAACTCGCGTTCCGGTGAGGGCATTCCTACCTGCACTCTCCGGATGCTAGGGGAAGGCCTTTACGGAGCAGACGCTCCGAGGGCCGCCGAGCAAAGCACGGCGACAGCGAGCAGTCCGCCTATGGACAGGCGGCTCCCACCGACGTGTGATGTCAGCGTGACCAGTGAGATTCCGACCGCCGTGCCCAGGCCCCTCGCCATGTTGATCACACCACCCGCGATCGCCGTGTCACTGGCTGGCACCGACTTCATGATCGAGGCGTTGTTCGCGGGGGCGAAAGCTCCGAGCCCGAAGCCGACCCCGGCCAGAGCCATCGCCACCCATCCGGGGCTCAACGGCAAGAGGAGGGCGGCGCCGAGGAATGTCGCGGCCAAGGACGCACCGGCGACGGCTCGGCGCCGGTCCCCCCACCGCGCCGGGAAGACACCGCCGGCGACGGTGGCGGCCAACGCAAAACCGGCCGGGAGGGCCGTCAGCGCCAGCCCGGCCTGCCATGAGGAGAGTCCCTGCGCTTCGAGGACTCCGGGGACCAGAACGAGCGGGCCGAAGAGGACCATGTAGCCGCACATGGCGGCCAGCAGTCCTCCTGGCATCCCCCGAATCGACAGGAGGGGAAGAAGCAGGGGACGGGCCGCGGTCCTCTCGTTGCTGACCAGGCCCCAGGCGAAGGCCAGCGCGGCCGCCATCAGAAGTGCGGGCACCCACATGGGCAGGTGCCACCCGCTCATCGAGGACAGGGCGAGCAGGAAGGCGGTTGCGCAGCCACCGATGAGGACAGAACCAACGATGTTGGACGGCCCCGGCTCGGCCCGGGCGGTGGTGCGCGGCAGGAAGAGCACCCCGGCGACGACGGCGACTATCCCGACGGGCAGGTTGATGACGAACACCCAACGCCAGCCGAGCGTGCTCACGATGAGCCCTCCGACGGTCGGTCCAAGAGCGAGGCCCAAGGCCTGGGCCGCCGCCTGGATGCCGAGCGCTGACCGCAGCCGGCCCTTAGGAGCGGAACTGGTGACCAGGGCCACGCTGTTGGCCTGGAGGAAGGCGGCCCCGACACCCTGGACGACCCGGGCGCCGATCAGGAAGCCCAGACCGGGTGCCACCCCGCACAGGACCGAACCGGCCGAGAAGACCAAGAAGCCGTGGAGATAGGACAGCTTGCGGCCCCTTTGATCTGATCGTCGACCGACGGGGGCCAGAAGGGCCACGAGGGTGATCAGGTAGGAGAGGGAGACCCACTGGACGCCAGCAGGATTCGTGCCGAAGGCCCGTTCCAGCGGACGATAGGTGAGGGTGACGATGCTGGCGTCGAGTTGGCCCATGAAGGCACCGAAGCAAACCGTCGCCACGGCGAGCTTCCACGCCTGTGGACTCGTCCTGATCCAGTCCGGACGGGCGCGCTCGGTGGCCAGAAACATCACTGTCCGATTATAACTGTCACCAATCTACTTGGATACCGATGAGTTGCGGCTAGGGCCCCGGTAGAATGCCAGGCATGGCCGAGACCGGCGGGGAGCCTGCGACCAGAGGGGGCGGTGGGCTGGCCGGCGGCGGGAGGGTGGCCGGCGGCGGGAGGGTGGCCGGCGGCGGGAGGGTGGCCGGCGGCGGGAGGGTGGCCGGCGGCGGGGACGGGACTGAGGCCGGGGAGCTGACCGACGCCGGGGAGCTGACCGACGCCCGGGAGCTGACCGACGCCCGTGAGCTGACGGACGCCCGTGAGCTGACGGACGCCGTTACTCGGCTCCGGCGGGTGCTCAGGGCCGGCATCCGGACCGACATTTCCTGGGAATCGCTACCGATGGCTCAGGTGGAGATTCTGCAGTCCTTGGCCGATAGCGCGCCGGCGAGAGTCAATGACATGGCTCAGCGCCTCCACCTGGCCCAGAGCACCGTCAGTGGCCTCATCGGCCAGATGATGACCGCCGGCCTGGTCCGCCGCGACATCGACAGCTCCGACCGCCGGGCCGCTGTAGTGACGCTCACGGCGGCCGGCGAGGATCAGTTGCGGGCCTGGGAGGCTGCCCACGTTCAGTGGATTCAAGGTGCCCTCGGCACGCTGAGCCCCGGTGATCGGTCGGCCATATCGTCGTCTTTGCCGGCCCTGCGGCGCCTTACTGACGCCCTTGCCGGCGGCGGCGCACCCACGGACGCCTGACAGCTGAGGTCCCTGCCGCAGTGCCGGGCCGGCGTTCTGGCGGGGGGCAATGAAGACGGGCCCTGACCCGATCATTCCTCTCGGTGCCATTTCGTGATCTCGGTGCCAATGTAGGTGCTTTATGATGCCTATTGACACCGAGACTCGCGTTTGGCACCGAGAGCTGATCACCCGACCTGCTGCCGACCCCGCAACCGCCCGCCGGCCATGACCCGCCCGCCGGCCATGACCCGCCCGCCGGCCATGACCCGCCCGCCGGCCAGAATAACCCGCCGGCGAGGACCCGCTACCGTGGGCGCGCCTGCAGAGCGAAACGGGGGAAGTTGTGTATCCAGGTCGCCACGCCGCCGAGAATCCCGACAAACCCGCCGTCGTGATGGCGGCCGACGGCGAGACGGTGACCTTCGCCGAGTACGAGCGCCGGAGCAACCAGGTGGCGCACCTTCTGCGGGCCGCCGGCCTACGCCGGGGCGATCACATCTCGATCTTCATGGAGAACAGCGCCACCATGCTCGTGATCGAGGGCGGCGCCGAACGGGTGGGGCTGTACTACACGCTGATCAACGCCTATCTGGCCCCGGAGGAGGTCGCCTACATCGTCACGAATTCGAGGTCGCGCCTGTTCTTCAGCTCCATGGCCAAGCGAGAGGTGGCCGAGCCCGCCGCCGAGCTTTGTCCTGACCTGGAGAGACTCCTCATGGTGGGCCTCGAGACCCCCGCGGGCCGCTGGGAGCCGTACCAAGAGGCCGCGGCCGGCTGGCCATCGGATCCCGTTCCCGACGAAGAGCTGGGGGCGGCCATGCTCTACTCGTCGGGCACGACCGGCCGGCCCAAAGGCGTCCTTCGTCCGCTGCCGTCGCTCCGGCCGGCCGAAGCCCTTCCGGTGATGGACTTCGTCAAGGTCCTGTTCGGGATGCGGGAGGGAATGGTCTACCTGAACCCGGCCCCGCTATACCACTCTGCCCCCCAGGCGAGCGTGGCGGCCTCTCTGCGCATGGGGGCCACCACCGTGGTGATGGAGCACTTCGACGCTGAGAGGTGGCTGCAACTCGTAGAGCAGTACGGGGCCACCCATTGCCAGATGGTGCCGACCATGTTCAGTCGCCTCCTCAGGCTGCCCGAGGAAGTCCGTCGTCGCTACGACCTCTCCTCCCTGGAAAGGATCATCCATGCGGCCGCCCCCTGCCCGGTCCCTGTCAAACAAGCCATGATCGAATGGCTCGGGCCCATCATCACCGAGTACTACGGCGCCACCGAGGGCAACGGTTTTACCCTCTGTAGCTCGGCCGAGTGGGAGGCCCACCCCGGGACGGTAGGCCGGTGCATCCTGGGTGAACTGCTGATCCTGGACGAGGAGGGCCGGCCGTGCCTGACGGGGACGGATGGCATCATCTGGTTCAAGGGGGCGACCGCGTTCGAGTACTTCGAAGACCCGGCCAAGACCGCAGAGAACAGAACCGCGGACGGGAGCACCAGCACCGTTGGCGATGTGGGCCATGTCGACGAGGACGGGTATCTATACCTGACCGACCGAAAGAGCTACATGATCATCTCAGGTGGGGTGAACATCTACCCGCAGGAGACCGAGAACCTTCTTGCTACCCATCCCGCTGTACTCGACGTGGCCGTCATCGGGGTCCCGAATGAAGACCTCGGGGAGGAGGTCAAGGCGGTGGTGCAGCCGGCCGACCCGGCGAGCGCCGGTCCCGAGTTGGCGGATGAGCTGATCGTCTTCTGCCGCGACCATCTGGCTCACTTCAAGTGCCCGCGGACGGTCGACTTTGTGGACGAGCTCCCGCGGCTGCCGACCGGCAAGCTGTACAAGCGTCTCCTTCGCGACCAGTACTGGGCCGGACACCAGACGTCTATCGTTTGACGGTGGTTCTACGCTGACTCCATGGATACGAGCCTTCGCCGGCTCAATCGCGTGAGCACGGTTCGGGCCTGGCTGACCGGTCGGGACCCGAACAGCACCACCCGGCATCGCGACGTCAGCGGTGGAGGCTTGCGTGCCGCTGTCCTCGGAGCCGGCGATGGGCTGATCACCAACGTTTCGCTGGTGCTGGGCGTGGCGGGGGCAACGGCCAACGCTTCGACGGTGAGGCTGGCGGGGACGGCCGGCTTGCTGGCGGGGGCCTTCTCGATGGCGGCGGGAGAATTGGTCTCGGTGCGTGCCCAACAGGAGCTGGCCGAGCGGGAGCTCCAGGTAGAGCGCCAGGAGCTGGCGGAGGAGCCGGAGGCCGAGCGGCGTGAGCTGGCCGCCATGTACCGGGCCCGAGGCGTGCCCGCCGCCGACGCCGAAACGGTGGCCCGTATCTTGTCGGCCAACGACCGGGTCGCCCTCGACACCCACGCACGTTTGGAGCTCGGCATCGATCCCGAAGCCGCTGGCGCGGCCAGAAAGGCCAGCGTCCTTTCCTTCTTGTCGTTCGCCATCGGGGCCATGCTCCCGCTGTTCCCGTGGTTCTTCACGACCGGTACCGCGGCCGTAGTGGCGTCCATTGTCATTGGAGCGGTTGCCGCCCTGCTTCTCGGGGCAGTGATAGGTCTGTTTAGTGGGAGAAGCGTGACCAGGACGGCGGTTCGGCAGCTGGTGGTGGCGGCGGTCGCGGCCGGAGTGACCTATGCGGTCGGATCCCTCTTCGGTGTGTCGTCCACGTGACCGCGCCGCTGCAAGCCGTCGCCCGGACCGTCCGGATCGAGGACCTGCGCATCGGGGAGCCGCTCGCCGAGGGCGGTGAAGGACGGGTCTTCACCCTCCCTCTGCAACCTCATCTGGTGCTCAAGTCGTACCGGCGCCCGGCGTCGCGGGGATTCCTCGACGACCTGGTCGCCTGGCCGGAGTCGTCTGCTCACACCGATCTGCCTGCCGGCACCGATCTGCCTGCCCGAGTCCATGCCGCGGCGGCCTGGCCGGCGTCGGTCGTGATCGATGGCTCCGGGGGTGCCACCGGTCTCTTGATGCCTCGAGCACCCAGGCGTTTCGCCCTGCGCCACCGGGACGGCACGACCCGGCTGGCTTCCCTCAGCTACCTGACCGCTGATCCGGCTCACCGGGAGATGGCCTACGGGTTGTTGCTTCCTCCCGACACCAGCCCGGAGCGACTGGGCCTCGTCTATGCCCTCGCCCGCCTCCTGGAGGCGTTCGAGCTCGGCACACCGCGAGTGGGTCACGGGGACCTTTCGACCAAGAACGTCCTGTGGTCCCTGCAGCGGGGACCGGAGATGTTCGTCATCGACTGCGACAACTGTGAGCGGTTCGACGCCGATGGTCACCCGCTGGGCGACGTCGGGCGGCGCCGGGCCATGACTCCCAACTGGGACGACCCGGTGGTCCCCGGGGGCGGCAATCCGACCCTGGCGTCGGACCGATACTCGCTGGCGCTCATCTTCCTCCGGGTCGTCGGGGCCGCCAACTTCCCGATCCAGGCTCGCCAGCGCCAGGACGGCTGTATAACAGTCGAGTTCGCCATGGCGCCGGGGCCGGTGGCGACGGTCCTGACAGACAGCGACGCCCCGATCTGGGGGCTGTCCGCGGCCGGTCTGAGCGTGGCGTCGCCTGGCGCTCGCCCGCCGGCGTCGGCATGGGTGGTCGCTCTAGAGGAGCTGTTGAACCGGGTGGGCGCCCATCCGATCCTGGAGTCCGTCTGGCTCGCCCAGGGCGGAGGTCCGTCCATACCCCGTCCCATCTCGTGGGAGCGCCCCGAGGACGTCGTCATCAGCCCGCTCTTGGGGCCGCCCCGTCCGGCGCCCCGGTGGACCATGGTGGCCGCCTCCACCACTCCCGCCATGCTCCCGTGGCACCGTCCTGGGTCCGTCCCGACGACCACCGGAGTCCCGACCACCACCGGAGTCCCGACCACCACCGGAGTCCCGACCACCACTGGAGTCCCGACGACCGCTGGAGTCCCGACCACCACCGGATTGCCCATGCCAGGGGCGCCGCCAGGTGCCGCCGGTCCGGGCTCCGGGTCCGCCTTGCCGAGCACCGGGTCGACCCCGCTTCTCCCCATCGCCATGGCCCACGTGCGGCGCGGCCTGGCCTGGTGGGCCATGCTTCACCGCCAGACGGTCCGGGCGCTGATAGGGGCCGGCAGTCGGCTGGATGGAGCCCGCTCGATCCTGCTCTGCGCCGCCGTGGACATCCTCTTTGCAGTGGTGGGCCTCTTCCTCGTGGCCATGCTCGTTTCGCCGGTCCTGGGCATCTGACCGATAGCGTGAGGCCGGCATGAGCAGCGCCAATGTGAGCGTCGAGGAGCGATACGCGGTCTTCCCTTTCTATCTGTGCCTGGACGTCTCCGCTTCCATGGCCGGCGGGCCCATCGACAGCGTCAACCAGCAGCTACCCCTGCTCAGGGCCAGCGTCGGAGAGGACCCGGCCATCGCCGAAGTGATCCGCCTAGGGATCATCACCTTCAGCGACGTGGCCCACAGCGTGCTGCCTCTATGCGACCTGAGCCTGGTGGAGGCGGTGCCGGAGCTGAGCGTGCAGGGCCGCACGTCCTACGCGGCCGCGTTCGATCACCTGCGACAGGTGATCGAAGCCGATTACCAGAAGAGCCGGGCTCAGGGGGATCGCTGGTACCGGCCCGCCGTTCTCTTCATCTCCGACGGGCGGCCCACCGACGACACCGAAAGGTGGAAGGGCGCCCACCAGCGCCTCACCGATCCGGGATGGAAGCGCCGGCCCAACATCTTGTCGTTCGGTTTCGGGGATGCGGATCCGGCCGTCTTGCGGGTGGTCACCGAATCCAAGCCCAACCGGGCTTTCATCGCGGCCGAGGGCGCCGAGCCCAGCAAGGTCGTCCCTGAGCTGATGTCAGGTCTGATCCAATCGATCGTCAGCTCGTCGGCCAGTGTCTACACGGGTGAGGCCCAGCTCATACCGCCCGAATTGCCCAGCATGACCGCCATACCGGTTGACCGCCTCGACTGACCCTGTACCGTCGGGTGAGTCGCCGGTCCTGGGCCGGCACTCGGTGGCGGCGGCCGCGGAGCCTCTGCTGAGAGAGGCCGGCCAGGCGGCCGACTCCTGCTACCGCATCGAAGGGGCCAGCAGCGCTCGCTTCGCCCTGCGGGCAGTCTCGGTGACGGGAGTACGGCACCGGCTGGCGGGACAGGCAGGTGAAGACAGCTTCGCCTGGTCCTCTTCCGGCTCCCACCTGGCGGTGGCCGTTTCTGACGGGCTCGGAGCCGTCTCGGGCTCCGAGGTCGCAGCTCGCCGGGCGGCCCGGGCCGCAGCGGAAGCGGCTGCGAGGGCGGGAGACGTTGGCCCCGGCATCGAGGCCGCCAACCAGGCCGCGGCGGGCCGTGGGGCGACGACGCTGGTGCTGGCTCTCCTGGCCGAGGACGGGACCGTCGACGCCGCTCGCGTCGGTGACAGCACCGCATTCTTCGTCACCGATGGCGGTCACGCCTGGACGGAGCTGTTCGAACAACCCGCCGGCGCCGACGATCAGGTGGGGACCGAGACCGACGCCCTGCCCAGCGCCACCCTCGCCTGGGAGAGCGTCCGGATCTGCCTGCAGCCCTCCGACGTCCTGGTGCTGGTCACCGACGGGGTGGCTGATCCCTGGCGGGACGGCCCAACTACGGTCGCTCCGGCCCTGGCCCGGGCCCTTGCTGGCTACCCGGGCCCCCTGGAGCTGGCCCGGCTGGTGGACTTCTCTCGCCAGGGCTGTCACGACGACCGCACCCTGGTATCCCTGTGGATACGGGAGTCCTCCTAGCGGTCATGGCGGCTCGGCGCCAACACGGACCCCGTGCCTCTCGGCCAGCCCCTCGCCTACAGCACGTCGGCGAGGGACTCCACCCGGGCCTCGCTCAGCGCCTTCATCTCCACCACGTATCCGCCACCGGGTATAAGTCCGGCCACCAGGATGGTGAGGGTGGTGAAGATGCTCCATCGCATGCGGGCCCGGACCAGAAGCACGAGGAACAGGTAGGCGGTGAAAACGCAGCCGTGACTGAAACCGACTATCACGAGGGCGGCGTGCCAGGCCCCCGTGAACTTGTAGCCGGCCACGGTCGCCAGCCATGCGGCGCACAAAACGACGAAGAAGGTCGCCTCCCAGAAAGCTACCTTGCGCAGGAGCTTGATCATCCTCACGGTGCTATCCACGATAAACGCCGCACGGATGTCACCGTCGGCGGGTTCGCGTAGAGGTACGGTCGGAGTCCGTGCGGATCGCCGCGTTCGACCTGGGCAGCAACTCTTTCCACCTGCTGGTCGCCGACGCCCACCGCGATGGGACCTTCGAGGAGGTCGTTCGCGAGAAGGAGATGTTGCGGGTTGGTAGCGCCGTGGCGGCAACCGGAGAGATCGGTCCGGATCGGGCCGACGCTGCGGTCGAAGTAGTGAAGAAGTTCCGGGCTCTGGCCGAATCTCAGGAGGCCGATGAGCTGGTCGTGTGCGCCACGGCGGCTTTTCGGGAGGCGAGAGATTCGCTGGCAGTGGTGGATCGGATCGAAAACGAGGCCGGCGTCAAGGTCCGGGTGATCAGCGGACGGGAGGAAGCCCGCCTCATATATGGGGCCATCCGCACCAGCGTCGTCATCGACCCCAGCCCGGCCCTGGCTATGGACCTGGGCGGCGGGAGCCTGGAGCTCATGGCGGGCGATCCCCGGGGGCTGGCCTGGGCGACCAGCCTGAAGTTGGGCGTGGCCCGCCTGACTGCCGACCTGGTCCGTAGCGACCCGCCGACCGGGGGGGACGTGCGAAGACTCACGAGCGCGGTGACCAAGACCGTCAACCGGGTCCTGCCCGAGATCTCCCGGCTGGGTCCCAAGATGGCGATAGCGAGCAGCGGTACCCTCTGCACGCTGATCCGCCTGGCCCGCGGCGCGCCGGGGCGGAACCCTCCCCGTGTCGGTGAACCAGCTGGCTGTCTCGGCCCGAGATGTGGAGGCTCTTACCGCCTATCTGCTCGACATGACGTCCGCCGAGCGGGCCCAGTTGCCGGGGATCGACTCGCGAAGAGCCGACCTGCTGCCGGCCGGCGCTGTCCTTCTGACCACAGTGCTGGATCTGACCGGGCAGAACGAGGTGGTCGGTTCGGACTGGGCCCTCCGGGAAGGTATGGTCCTCGAGGCCATCGGCCATCACACCCGGGCCGAATGGGACGGCGATCCTAAGGTGATCCGCCGGGAATCGGTGCTGGGGCTGTGCCGGAGGTGTGGGTGGAACGAGGAGCACTCCACCAAGGTGGCTCGGCTGGCTGTTGAGCTCTTCGATGGGATGGCGGCGCTGCATCACCTGACCACGGTCGACCGGGAGTTGCTCGAGCTTGGCGCCCTCCTCCACGACATCGGAGAGCACGTGAGCAAGGACGGCCACGAACGTCACACGGCCTACCTCATCGAGAACGGGCGGTTACGAGGCTTCCGCCCGGACGAGGTAGACGTCCTGGCTTGCCTCGGGCGATTCCATAAACGAGGGAACCCGAAGACCTCGTTCCAGCCTTACGCCCGGTTCCGCAGCAGCGATCAGCACAGGGTGGCGCAGCTGGTCGCCCTCTTGCAGGTGGCTGACGGTCTGGACCGTAGCCATGGTGGTCCGGTCCGGGACGTGGAAGTTTTCGCCCGCCCCGGCCTGGTGGAGGTGGTCGTGGAAGCACACGACGACATCGACCTCGAACTGTGGGGTCTGAGGCGCAAGCGCGAGCTGTTCGAGCGGGTTTTCGGGTGCCGGCTCGACGTCGTGGACGCTCAGCTCGAGCTTCCGCTGCAGAGCCAGCCGGTCTAGTTACGGGGTACCTCCGACCACGGCACTCCCTTATCCACCCGAACGTCCCCGGGCAGGCCGAGCACTCTCTCGCCGAGGATGTTGCGCATCACTTCCGATGTGCCACCCTCGATCGAGTTGGCGCGTGACCTGAGGAACATACGCTGCGGCGTCCCCGCCTCCATCGCTCCGTCCGGGCGGCGCATCTCGTAGTTGTCGTACAGCATGCCCTCCGGGCCGAGCAGGTCGTCGCACAGCTCGTAAACCCTCTTGTTCAGCTCGGCGAAGGCCAGCTTGGACGTCGAACCCTCCGGCCCGGGTGTGCCGGCGAGGGAGGCGGCGGCGGCCCGGATGTTGGTGAGCCGCTGCGTTTCCGCTTCGATCCAGACGCGCATGAGGCGGTCCCTCGTCACCGGATCCCTCTGGTCCGGTGGCCGGCGCAGCCACAGCCTGACAGCCGTCCCGATGGGTCCCGAACCGCGGGGGCCTATCGCTCCACCGATCGAGACCCGCTCGTTCATGAGCGTGACGATGGCGCCCCTCCAGCCTTCGCCCACCTCGCTGAGGCGTTCGGCGTCGGGCACGCGAACATCTGTGAAGTAGACCTCGTTGAACTCAGCGTCGCCTGTCATTTGACGCAGGGGGCGGACTTCGACGCCCGGGGCGTGCATGTCGACCACGAAGTAGGTGAGACCTTTGTGCTTCTCGGCCTCGGGGTTGGTGCGGGCCAGCACCATGCCGAAGCGCGAGGTATGGGCCAGCGTCGTCCAAACCTTCTGACCGTTGATCACCCACTCGTCGCCGTCCTTCACCGCTCTGGTCCCCAGGCTGGCCACGTCGGATCCGGCACCCGGCTCGGAGAACAGCTGGCACCAGATCTCCTCGCACGTGAAGAGCGGGCGGAGATACCGCTTCTTCTGGGCCTCGGATCCCATGGTGAGGATGGTCGGGGCGGCCATGCCATAGCCGATGGCGTTACGGGCCCCGTAGTTGGGAGCCCCTTCCGCGTTCAAGCGGTCCCTGATCAAAGGTTGCAGCTTGCGGGACAGACCCAGGCCGCCGTAACCGGGCGGAAAGTGAACGAAGGCCAGGCCGGCGTCGAACTGGGCGCCGAGGAAAACGACTGCCGGGGTCGTCTTGGGAGGCTGAGATTCCACCAGCTCGTCGAGTCGGCGAAGCACGATCTGCTCGTCATCCAGGCCCGTTGTATCAGTGGGGGTAGGAGCGCTAGCCACGCTGTCAAGCTATCGGGTGAGAGGCGTCCTGACCCAGCCGCACCCGAAACCCGGCACACCTACCAGTAGGCTGAACGCCAACGTGACGAAATTTGTCCGCCTCGTCGCTGTGATCGCGGCCGGCGCGTTGCTGCTCACCGGTACCCTCGTGGCGCTGTCCACGATGGGCAGTCATCTGTTTCACAGCGCGGCCAGCGCCCAGGAGATGCCGCTGCCGCCGCTCGGGAGCACCACGCTGGAGGGCTCGACTGTATATGCCGACGACGGCCACACCGTGCTGGCCGTGCTCCAGGCCTCCCAGTACCGCAAACCGGTAGCTCTATCCACCGTGTCCAAGACGGCTATCACTGCGGTTCTCGACACCGAGGACCACCGCTTCTATCTTCACGGTGGGTTCGACCTACCGTCGACCGTACGGGCTCTCGCAGCAGACTCTTCTGGCAGCGGGATCCAGGGCGGGTCGACCATCACCCAGCAACTCGTAAAGCAGCTCTACCTGACCTCACAGCGGACGCTCAGCCGCAAGATCAAAGAGGCAGTCATTGCCGACCGGCTCGAGCGGCAGTACACCAAGGATCAGATCCTGCAGGCCTACCTCAATACCATCTACCTCGGCAACGGTGCCTATGGCATCGAGGCTGCGGCCAACGTCTATTTCGGTGAACATGCCTCCCAGTTGAACCTGGCCCAGTCGGCCCTCCTGGCCGGACTCATCCAGAACCCGAGTGGATACGACCCGATTGCCAACCCGATCGGGGCGCGAGACCGGAGGGCCGAGGTGCTGGCCCGCATGGTCCACTACGGAGACATCACCGAGACCGAAGCCACTGCCGCCAATGCCGTGCCGCTTCCCACCGCGGTTGTCGCGCCTACCGTCTCCGGTGATGAGATAACCGACTATTACGTGCAGGAGGTCGTCACCCAGCTGCTGGGAACCGGGAGCCCGCTGGGCAGCACATATACAGAGCGGTACGACGCTCTGTTCGAGGGTGGTTTGAGGATCTACACCAATCTCGACCCCCGGCTTCAGGCGCTGGCCGAGCAGACCATCGCCAATGACACGCCCGCCAACAACCGCGGCTTCCAGGAGGCCATGGTCAGCATCGATCCCACTACAGGCAAGGTGCGGGCCATGGTCGGAGGAAGTGGCTTCAGCAAGGCGGCCGGGAGTCACTTCAACATCATCACCGAGGGCAGTCGTCAGCCCGGTTCGGGGTTCAAGATCTTCACCCTTCTGGCCGCCCTGGAACAGGGATATTCGATTTACGACACGCTTGACGGTCAGTCGCCCTGCGCCGTCAAGTTCCCTGGCGACGACGACCTGGTCAGCCACCCGATCAACAACGACGAGGGTAACGGCGGCGGGGTACTCACTTTGCTCAACGCCACCGCCCAGTCGACGAACTGCGCTTACATTCGCTTGGCGCACGAAGTCGGATTGCCGAACGTGGCCAGCATGGCCAGCGCGTTGGGGATCACCACGAACCTGGCGCTCGGTCCCGGCGTCTACCCGCCCTCGATGGTGATCGGGTCAGTGGCGGTGCCTCCCATCGAAATGGCTGCGGCCTACGCCACCGTCGCCGACAACGGCGTCTATCACACCCCCACCTTCATCGATCACATCGTGGACCGCTCCGGCGCGACCATCTCCTCCGGCGAGGCCCCGGGTAAGCGGGTGATCCCGGCGTCGATTGCAGCCGAAGCCACCGTGGCGTTCCAAGCCGTCGTCCAGCACGGTACGGGTAGCGCGGCGGCGCTGTACAACCGTCCGGTGGCCGGTAAGACCGGCACCACCAGTTCTTCCGTGGACGCCTGGTTCAACGGCTTCACCCCGCAGCTCGAGACGACGGTCTGGATGGGGAATCTGGCTGGAGAGGTTCCGATGTACGGCGTGGGCGGTGTTGGAGAGGTGTACGGAGGTACATTCCCCGCCATCACCTGGCACGACTTCATGGCTTCCGCACTGGCGAATCAGCCGGCGCTGTCCTTTGCCCCCCTCGACAATGCCCTGCTTCCTCCCAGCCACTTCATTACCTCCGCCTCTCTCGTCGCCGACGATGTTCTCGACCACAACTTCGGTGGGCATGCGAACGCGAACAACGGAACCGGCTCCGGGACCAACACCAAGCCGGTTAGCCCCACGACCGCGCCTCATTCTTCGCCACCGGCGAGCACCCCGCCGTCTACGGCCCCGGCTCCTCCGGGCAACGGGGGCCCACACCGCCGCTCTACGACCCCGACGTCTGGGTAAGAGGTGAGCGCGTCCGAACTGGCTGCCCTGCTCGCCGTACAGGATCTCGATACCTCCATAGACCAGCACCGGCATCGCCGGCGCACCCTCCCCGAGCGGGAGCAACTGGCTGCTCTCGAGGCCGAGGCGCAGTTGGTCGCGTCCGAGGCCGGCCGGCTCGGTGAGCAGCGAGACGCCGTGGCTGAACGCGAGGCCGAACTCGAAGCTGAGCTGGCAGCAACCGAGCATCGGGCGGCCGCGGTGAGCCGGCGCCTCTACGGGGGCGAGGTCTCGGCGTCGCGGGAGCTGCAAGCCATGGCGGCTGACGTCGAGAACCTGAAGGCCCGGGCGTCCGAGCTCGAGGACCAGGGCCTGGTCCTGCTCGAGGAGCGGGAACCGCTTGACAACAGGCTGGGCGAGCTGGAATCACAGCTGTCGGAGCTGGACTCACGCCGGAAGGACGTAGCCGCGACGGTCGCCGGGGCCGAGGCCGTGATCGACGAGGAGATCTCCGAGCTCGAAAAGGACCGTCAGAACGCCGTTTCGTTGGTGCCGGCTGACCTTCTCGCAACCTATGAGCGCCTCCGGACCCGGCTGGGGGGGACCGGGGCCGCCCGCCTGATCGGCAACCGCTGTGGCGGGTGTCACCTGGCCCTGCCGGCGGTCGAGCTGGACCGGATCCGCCGGCTTGCTCCGGGCCAGGTGATCACCTGCGAGCAGTGCTCGCGGATCCTTGTCCCTCAATAGATGCCTTCACTACCCGGTAAGAACAGTCTGCTGATATAGTTTGTTAGCAGAGCTAAGAGCACGGTCGGAGGGCTGACCGGGAGGCTACGAGGAGGCGAGCCACAGCAGATGCCGGGGAAGGTGGACAGGATCGAGGACGCTGATGAGACGGGCGAGCTTCGGCCCGGCTCTGATGGCAGTGGAGCCGGACCCAGCGAATCGACGTCCAAGAGCACCATCCCCGAGCACGACGGCGGGGGAGACTCCCTGATCGGCCGCACCTTCTCCTCGTTGCGGGTTCGCAACTACCGCTACTACTTCGCCGGCCAGAGCCTGTCCATGATCGGCACCTGGATGCAGAGCATCGCCCAGTCCTGGCTGGTCTGGAGCTGGACGCATTCGGGTTTCAAGGTGGGCCTTCTGGTCGCCTTGCAGACGCTGCCGATCCTGCTCTTCGGGCCTCTCGGGGGGACGCTGGCCGACCGGTTCGGCAAGTACCGGATGCTGTTCTACACCCAGGCCTTTTCGGGGGTTCAGGCCCTGGTGATCGCGGTCCTCGATCTCACCGGCCATCTGCAGATCTGGCAGCTGTACCTGGCCGCGGTGGCCCTGGGCTTCATCAACATGATCGACAATCCCACCCGCCAGACCTTCATCGTCGAGATGGTCGGCCGCGATCAGCTGCCGAACGCAGTGACGCTCAACTCTGTGATGGTAAACGTGGCTCGGGCCGTGGGCCCGGCCGTGGCGGGGGTGCTGATCGCGACGGTGGGCACCGGTTGGTGCTTCCTGATAAACGGGCTGTCGTTCGGCTTCGTGCTGGCCTCGTTGCGAGCCATACGAACCGAAGAGCTGACGCCCGCCCCGAGGGCGCCCCGGTTGCGGGGGCAGCTCAGAGAAGGATTTCGCTACGTGGCCGGGACGCCCGCCCTCCGCGACGTCCTGATCATGATGGCGCTGATCGGCTGCCTCACCTACGAGTTCCAGACCACCTTGCCTCTGATGACCGGCAGCACGTTCCACGGTGACTCCCGGGCGTACGGGTACCTGACCGCGTGCATGGGGGTCGGAGCGGTCGTGGGCGGCCTGATCGCCGCCGGCAGGAAGCGAGGCGGCCCGCACCGGCTCGTCATCACCGCGGCCGTCTTCGGCGTCGCCGTGTTGGCGGCGGCCCTCGCCCCCTCGCTTCCGACCGAGGAGGCCGTCCTCTTCCTGGTCGGCGCCTGCTCGGTGAGCTTCCTGGCCCTGGGCAACTCGACGCTTCAGCTCGAGGCGGAGCCGTCCATGCGCGGCCGGGTGATGTCGCTCTGGTCGGTGGCCTTCCTCGGCTCAACCCCCATCGGGGGTCCGCTGGTCGGCTTCGTCGGTGGACACCTCGGCGCCCGCTACGGGCTGGGCATCGGGGGGGCGGCCGCCCTGGGCGCCGCCCTCTATGGCTGGACGACCCTGAAGCGGCGGCACGCCGAGGTCGACATCAACACGGTTGGTGCAGACGCCCGGACCGCAGAGCTGGCAACCGTAGGGGGCCGCGCCGAGTAGGGTCCGGCCTCGTGCTGTACCTGGTCCGCCACGGCCGAACGTCTCACAACGCTACGCGCAAACTTCTCGGCCGGCTCGACGTTCCCCTTGACGAGCTGGGAGTTCGCCAAGCGGAGGCCTTGGGCCGGGTCGGATTTCTGCGCGACAGCGCACGCGTGGTGTCGAGCCCTCTCGAGCGGGCCCGCCTTACTGCGGCGGCTCTGGGCCCATCCGTCACCGTGGACAGCCGATGGACCGAGATCGACTACGGCGTCTACGACGGAGCGGACCTCGGGAGCGTCCCCGACCTCTGGGAGGGGTGGACGGCCGACCTCGGCTACAAACCACCGGGTGGCGAGTCGCTCCTGGCCGTCGGGGAACGGGTCCGGGAGGCTTGCGCCGATCTCTGGGAGGAGGCGACGAGAAATGATGTCGTCGTGGTGACCCACGTATCTCCCTTGAAGGCGGCCGTGGCCTGGGCCCTCGGCGTCGGAGACGAGGTCTGCTGGCGCATGTTCGTGGACGTCGCTTCCATCAGTTGTATCGGCCCCGGCGGCCGCGGCCCCACACTGCGGAGCTTCAACGAGACCCATCTCCGGCCATCCTCTTAGGAGCAGGGCTAGTACTTTCGCGACCATGGCGAACGCTTCGTCTGGCATCCCGCAGGTAAGGCGTCTCGTTACAGAAGTACCCGGCCCGAGATCCCGCCATCTGGCCGAGCGGCGGGCGGCCGCGGTTGCACCCGGGGTGAGCTCGACCCTGCCGGTCTACATAGATCGGGCCGAGGGTGCCGTCCTCGTCGACGTGGACGGCAATTCGTTCATTGATCTGGGGTCCGGCATTGCCGTCACCTCGATCGGTCACGCCGTGCCGGTTGTGGTCGAGGCAGTGCAGGCGCAGATGGCGCGCTTCGCCCACACCTGCTTCATGGTCGGTCCGTACGAGGGCTACGTGGCGGTGTGCGAGAAGCTCAACCAGCTGACGCCCGGCGATCACCCCAAGTCCACGGTTCTCCTGAACTCAGGGGCGGAGGCGGTCGAGAACGCCGTCAAGGTGGCGCGCCACGCTACTGGCCACCCAGCGGTGGTCGTCTTCGACCACGCCTACCACGGCCGCACCAACCTCACGATGGCCCTCACCGCCAAGAACATGCCCTACAAGGATCGGTTCGGTCCCTTCGCTCCAGAGGTCTACCGGGTACCGATGTCCTATCCGTTTCGGGATCCGGACGGCATGACCGGGAGTGAAGCGGCCGGCCGCGCCGCGGAGGTCATCGAAAAGCAGGTTGGGGCGAGCAACGTGGCCTGCGTACTGATCGAGCCGATACAGGGGGAGGGCGGGTTCGTAGTGCCGGCTTCCGGCTTCCTCACCGGACTGGCGGCCTGGTGCCACGCTCATGACGTCCTTCTCGTGGCCGACGAGGTACAGACGGGCTTCTGTCGCACCGGTGACTGGTTCGCCTGCGACGACGAAGGGGTGGTTCCCGACCTGGTCGCCACCGCCAAGGGGATTGCCGGCGGCATGCCGCTGGCGGCGGTCACCGGTCGCGCCGAGCTGATGGGCCGGGTCCACCCGGGCGGCCTGGGCGGCACTTACTCCGGCAACCCGGTGGCGTGCGCTGCCGCCCTGGCCGCCATTCAAACCATGACCGAACTGCACCTGCGGGACGCCGCCCGACGCATCGGAGCAGTGATCTCGGACCGTCTCCAAGCCCTCCACAAGGACCATCCGACCATCGGAGACGTGAGGGGCCGGGGCGCCATGCAGGCGATCGAGTTCGTGGAGCCCGGCACCACGAGCGCTGCTCCCGCGGTTGCCTCAGCTGTGGCCGCCAAGTGTCATTCGGCCGGGGTCGTCGTCCTGACGTGCGGGACCTGGAGTAACGTCATTCGCCTCCTGCCCCCGCTCACCATCGACGGCGGGTTGCTCGAGGAGGCGCTCGACGTCCTGTCCGACGCGATCTCGTCGACCGTCTAACGCAGCTGCTTCAGCGCCGGAGCCAGCGCCCGCCACTGCTCGACCGGCACGTCGCCGCGGCCCCGCCGTGATGGCCTGCACACACACGTGGTTGGCGCCGGCGTCGAACTGGGCCTTCACCCGATCCAGGACGGCCTGTTCGTCTCCCCACGCCACGATGGCGTCGACCAGGCGGTCGGTACCGCCTTCGGCGAAGTCGTCGGCCCCGAAGCCGTAGCGCAGCAGGTTCGATTGGTAGTTCGGCAATCGCACGTAGATCGAGGTGTGGGCGCGCCCCACCTGTCGAGCGGTGGTCGGGTCGGTCTCGAGCAGGACCGCCTGCTCGACGCAGAGCAGCGCGTCGGGCCCGAGGATCTGCCGAGCTTCGGCGGTGTGCTCCGGTGGGACCAGGTAGGTGTGAGCACCCTCGGTCTTCTCCGCCGCCAGCTGGAGCATCTTGGGCCGGAGGGCGGCGAGAACGCGCCGCACCGGGGTGGTCGGCCGGAAGGCGGTGTACGGGGAGCGGTCCATGGCGTCCAGGTAGGTGCGCATGGCCGTGAGCGGCTTCTCGTACCGATGGCCGCGGAGGTCCTCCACCAGTGTTTGGTGGCTGACCCCCAGGCCGAGCAGGACCCGCTCGGGAAAGGCCTCGGTGAGCGCCTTGACCCCTCCTGTCATGGTCACCGCGTCCCTGGCCCAGATGTTGGCGATTCCGGTGGCGCCCACCATCTTGGTCGTCGCCGACAGCAGGAAGGACAGGTGGGCCATGACGTCGCGCCCCGCGATCTCCGGGAGCCAGATGGCCCCGTAACCGAGCGACTCGAGCTCCGCGGCCAGTTCTCCGGCCTGGGCCGCCGGGACGGCGTCGAGGGCTCCCGTCCACAGGCCGATGGGTTCGAGGGCAAAGCGGGGCTGTTCCATGCTGTCACCGTACGGCACGCAGGGCTAGGGTGGCAGGCTGTACGCCTACCGGAGGTAACTGATGCGAGTCGTGGTCGATTACGACCTGTGTGAGAGCAACGCCCTGTGCATGGCAGCGGCCCCCGAGGTCTTCGAGGTTCGCGACGACGACTTCCTGTACGTGTTGCAGGACAACCCGCCCGAGGAGCTGCGGGCCAAGGTGGAGCTGGCGGTTCAGCGCTGTCCGAAACAGGCCATCACGCTCGAAGACTGAACCTGTCCGTCGTCAGCCGGTGATGCCGAGCGCTTCTTCGTTGGCGATGTCGAGCACGGGGTTGCCACCCGCGAAATCGGGCTCGAAGCCGAGGACCCTCCCGTAGAACGCCAGCTCGCTCTCGGTCACGGCGATGATCGTCCCGGCCTGGCGAAAACCGTGCTGCTCTCCCTCAAAGCCTAGATACGCAACCGGTACACCGCTGTCGCGGAGCGCGGCGTACATGAGCTCGGCTTGCGCCGGCGGGACGACCTTGTCCTCGAGCCCCTGGAACAGGATGAGCGGTTTCTTGATTTGATCGACGTGGTGGATGGGGGAGCGGCGCCGGTACTCTTCGGCCGTTTCCGGCCAGGGACCGACCAGTCCGTCCAGGTAGCGAGACTCGAACTTGTGGGTGTCGCGAGCCAGGAGTTCCAGGTCGGCCACCCCGTAGTAGCTGGCTCCGGCGGCGAAGGCGTCGGTGAAGGCCAGGGCGGCCAGAGTCGTGAAGCCGCCGGCGCTCCCACCCCTGATCAAGGCCCGCCGGCCGTCGACCCGGCCGGTCCGGTCCAACCACCGGACCACCGCGGCGCAGTCCTCCACGTCGGCGATCCCCCACTCGCCATCCAAGAGCCGGCGGTAGGCCCGCCCGTACCCGGAACTTCCCCTGTAGTTCACATCGGCCACGGCGAAGCCCCGGCTGGTCCAGAACTGGATGGCCAGGTTCAGCACGGCCGAGGCCGCGCTCGTAGGTCCGCCGTGGATCATCACGATCACGGGCGGCTTCTGGCCGGGTGGGCCCTCGTAGTCGGCGCTGGCCGGCGGATAAAACAGGGCGTGGGCCGACGCCTCTCCTGCGGTGGGAAACTGGACGGCCTCGGGGCGGGACAGGGCGTCCCGGTCGATCGGCACGTGGCGGCTGGCCCGGATCGTCTCGAACCGCCCCTGGGACAAATCAAGGCGGACGACCGCGGGGGGATCGACCGGGGATGCGGCGATGGCTATGACACCTTCCTCCACCGGCGCCAAGGAGGCGTAGGCGGTAAAAGGAAAGGCGGCGCGCTCGACCCGCCCATCCTGGACGACGCCGATGTGGTCGCCGCCCTCGGCCGTCCAGGCGGCTACCAGCCGGCCATCGGGGAAGAAGCCGTAGGTGGCGTTGCCGAAAACCCAGTCGGGCTGGCCGAACTCGGCTGCCGCGGGGCAAAGCGGAGTGCCCGGCTCGTCATAGAGGTTCCACCAGCCGCTTCGGTCCGACACGTAGTGAAGGTTGCCGGCGGGTGACCAGCGGGGCTGGGTGATCGACTCGCCCCGGCCCCCGGCGACTTTGGTGGCCGCGCTGATGGACCGGTCGGGTCGGACGTCTGCGACCCAGAGCTCGGAGCCGTCCCATGGCATATCCGGGTGGTCCCACGTGACCCAGGCCAGCCGGTTCCCGTCGGGGGAAAGGCGAGGGGACGAGTAGAAGTCATGCCCCGACGCCACCCGCGCCGGCTGCTGATCGGCGGCTGCTGGATCGAGGTCGACGACGACCAGGTCGTTGTCGACCCGGCCGTCAGGCAGGTGGCTTTCGTGCACGCAAACGATCCATCCCCCATCAGGACTGATCACCGGGTCGGCATAGCGCTCGGACTTCGGCCGGTCCGGTTCGGGCGTAAGGGGTCTGGGCGCCCCGCCCGGCTCCAGCACCCAGAGGCGCTGATCGCCCCAATTGGAGAACACAACCAGGTCGTGCGCACTGGGCAGCCCATGGACGTCATAGCACCGGCCGCCGTACTCATGGACCTGCGTCCGCACCGATAACTCGGGCGGGATCATGTCGGCCGGCCGTCCGCCTCGGGCCTGACATACCAGAACCTCGCGCCCGGCTTCGGCCGGTCGTCCCTCCACCCAGTAGACGCGGTCGCCGGATACCTTCACCGTGCTCAGCCGCACCGACTGCTCCACCAACGAAGCCGCCGTCACAGGCGATGCCCAGGTTCCGTACGGGGAGATAGATCGGACCACCGAGCCAATCTAGAGCGCGTCCTTCCGAAGCCGGAAAAGCGCGTTGAACGAAAGCCTGCAATTCGGGAAAACCGATGGCCCATAAGCGCGCCAAAGCGGTATCTTGATGCTCAGCGGCGCGTAGTCACAACAAACTTTGAGCCGCAGATGGCGAGCCCGGACCCCAGGAGTTACCCGCCGCCCCTGGTCCGGGCTCGTTGTGTTTCCCGAACCTGCGACTGCTAGATCCGCTCCAGGCGATCTCCGTCGAAGAGGGGTTCGATGTTCAGGGCAGCCGCGTCGGCCTGCATCTCAGCGTCGGTCGGAGGTGGTGCCGATGCTTGTGCCGCTTCCAGGGTGGGACGGAGCAGGCGGGCGTCGCTCGAGCTGTTCAGAAAGAGGCCAGGGCGGGCCAGCACCCACCGCACCGCCCGGTCCAGGGCGGGGCCGTCGGCCACGGGCTCATACCAGCTGAACCGGGGGCCTTCGCCGTCACCCCAACGCCGGCGGGCCAGCGACTTGATCGTCTGCACCGCGACCCGCCGTCGGGAGCATAAGTCCAGCAGGCGTTCCACGTCGGCCCGGTAGCCCCTCTCCCGGAGCAGGGCGAAGTTGTAGGGGAGCAGCACGGAGTCGAAGTCGAACCGCTCCAGGCTGCGCAGGTGCATACGGGCGATCCTCAGTCCATGGCCCGTGACCCCGATGAAGCGGACCAGGCCCTCGTCACGGGCCTGGGCCAGGGCCTCGACCGCCCCGCCTGTGGAGTGGGCCTTGTCCCACTCGTCTTCCTCCACCAGATTGTGCAGCTGGATCAGGTCGAGCTGCTCGACTCCGAGCCGGTCGAGCGAGCGCTCCAGCTGGGCCCGGGCTGCGATGCCAACCCGCTCGCCCGTCTTGGACGCCAAGAACACCGAACCACGGTGCCTGCTCAGCCAGGGTGCCAACCTGAGCTCCGAATCCCCGTAGCTGGCCGCGGTGTCGATGTGGTTGACCCCGAAGTCGACCACGGTTGCCAGCACCTCGTCGGCCCGGTCCTGCGACATGCGGGACAAGGCCGCGGCTCCGAATATCACCCGGGTGCTGTCATGCCCCGTCCGTCCGAACTCCAGCCGCTCTATCACGTTCCGACTTTTCACCGCCGAGGCCCGGGCGTCAAGGGTCCGGGGCTGCCCGCCGGCGCATTTTTTTTGATGTCGTCATCCGGGCGGGGGCCCGGCGCCGGAGGATCCGGGAGATCGAACACAAGGGGGTTTCATGGATTCCAGCGACGACGATCCCGGTCACGCCGGCTTGAGCCGCCGGAGGTTCATTCACCGGGGCACATTGACTGCCGCGGCCGTTGGCGTGGTCACCAGCGTTCCCGGCTGGTCGGGGCTGTTGACCAGCGGCATGGCCACAACTCCCGCCGCGCAGGAGGATGCCACCCAGGTCGACGGGGAGATGGGGGCGGTCAGCCAACCCTTGTTCGCCCAGGTCAAGGATCTCAGTACCGGAGAGATCAGTGTCTTCCAGGGCGAGCGCGAAGTGATCATCCGCGACACCGCGGTCGCCAATCGCCTGTTCTCCGCCGCCCGACCCTAAAGCCCCCGCTCCTCTCTGCAGTTTTCAGAAAGGAAGT
Source organism: uncultured Acidimicrobiaceae bacterium (assembly GCA_963851245.1). Taxonomy (GTDB): domain Bacteria; phylum Actinomycetota; class Acidimicrobiia; order Acidimicrobiales; family Palsa-688; genus CAWKOH01. The sequence goes on from CAWKOH010000009.1 coordinate 148,048, forward strand.
CATGTCCTCTCATCGCGAAGCGCCTGAAATCAGCAAGGATCCTGTGGCGGACAGCACCGATCTGTACGCATTTGTCAGCCCGGACGTGGCCGGCACGGTGACCATGATCGCCAACTACATCCCGCTCGAGGCACCTGACGGTGGTCCCAACTTCTACGAGTTCGGTGACGAGGTCCTCTACGAGATCCATGTCGACAATGACGGGGACGGATCGGCGGACGTCACCTTCCAGTTCCGCTTCACAACGGTAAACAACATCCCCTCGTCGTTCCTCTACAACGATGGACCGATAACCGCTCTGACGCCGCCGTCCCCGGCGTCGACCTGGAATCGCCAGCAGACCTACAGCCTCACCTGCGTCGACTACGGCCGCCGCAGCGGACGACCATCGTCGGCCCTGCTCGGCTCCGGTTTGCTGAGCCCTCCATGCAACATCGGGCCTCTTTCCACGCCCAACTACCAAGCCTTGGCCTCTGCCGCCGTTCACGACGTGTCGGCCGGGCCGTACTCGGCGAAGGTCTTCGCCGGGCAGCGGGCCGAGGGCTTCTATGTAGATCTCGGCGCCGTCTTCGATCTCGGTGACCTGCGCCTCTTCGCCGGAGATCACGCCGGCGGCGCCGCCGCTGGGCTGATGAACGGCATGCCCGGAGTGAACTCGACCGCGGACGTCAATGTCCACTCGCTGGCCTTGCAAGTCCCCATCGAGCAGCTCACCCGGACCCGTGCGTCGGGACCGAGCGATCCGGCCGCCGTCATCGGGGTGTGGACGACCGCCAGCCGCCAGCGGGTCCGAGTGGATTCCTATGACAGCGACAACCGCGTTCATGTCGGCCCTTGGAACCAGGCCTCGCGCCTCGGAAACCCGCTCGTCAACGAGCTGATCATCGGGATCGGCGACAAGAACCGGTGGAACCACGAGCCGCCCGTGACGGATGGCTCGGAGTTCTTCCACTATTTCGCCCGACCGCTTCTGGCTACCCTGCTGCCCTCGCTGTACCCGGGGGTGTTCCCGCATCTGGCGGCCTACAACGCCGGGTCGGCCAACACCCGCCCCGACCTAGAGGCCATCCTGCTGACCGGCATCCCGACGGGTTTGATCCCGGGCTTCACCAACTACAACGGAACAGGAGTGAAGGCGGACCAGCTGCGCTTGAACACCGCCGTACCGCCGCCAGCCAACCCGAACAACCTGGGTCTGCTGGGCGGCGACGTCGCCGGCTTCCCGAACGGCCGGCGGGTCTTCGACGACGTGGCCACCATAGAGCTGCGCGCCGTCGCCGGAGCCACGCTGCCATTGGTCGTGCCCAGCTTCACGCCTGACGCCGCCGCCGGCCTGCTCAGCTTCGGACTTACGAGCGGGGACAGCGATCTGACGGCCTCCCATACCGAGCACTACCTGGCTTCGTTCCCGTATCTGGGCACACCGTACGCCGGCTTCTCGAATCCTTCGGCCACCCCCGTGTCCGTGGTTCCTTGAGACCATGGAACGCGCGACTTCGCCCCGCGGGACCGGCACGGTCGTCCTCGACCTGGGCGCGGACATAGGCGCAGCCATTGTGCGCACCCCGGCCAATCTGGCTGGCCGCGAAGTCGAGATTCACCGCGTGGGCGAGCCCTGGGAGGGCCGTCACGCCTCGGTGCGGGCTCGTCATCTCGCCGCCGGCGAGTTCTACGCCGTGGTGTTCGAATCGCTGGAGCGGGGCCGGTGGGAGGTACGTGTGCGAGGCTCGACCGGCAGGGGCTCCGCGTGCCGCTTCGATGTCCACGGCGGACGCGTCACCCACGCCCAACTTCCCGGTTAGATCTGGTCCAGCGGGCCGCCAATCCCCGGAGGTCCCCGTCCTCGTCCAACCAGGTGCCGATCGAGTCGAAACCAGTGTCCGCCAGGACGGGTATCAACTCTTCGTCCTCGTCACCACCTAGCTCTGTCAGCAGCCAGCCACCGGCGCGGAGGAGGTGCGCGGCCGCGTCGACGACACGGCGCAGTACCGAGAGTCCGTCCGGGCCACCGTCCAGAGCCGACCGAGGCTCGTATCGCTGGACGTCGGCGGGTAGAAAGCGCAGGTCCCCGGTAGGCACGTAGGGCGCCACCGCCGTCACTACGTCGAAGATGGCGGGGCGAAGGGGACGATGCAAGTCGCCGATGCAGGCCGCGACGCCGTTGCGACGAGCGCAGGCCACGGCCCGCCCGTCGTTGTCTACGCCGACGACCGTTGACGCCGGCACTTCGGCGGAAAGGTACACGGCTATCGCCCCGGATCCGGTGCAGAGGTCGGCCACCCGGCCACCCTGGGCTGGTAGGAGGGCAGCGGCCCGCCGGGCCAGCTGCTCGCTCTGGCCGCGGGGAACGTAGATGCCGCGATCGACTCTCAAGGTGTGGCCGCAGAACCAGGTGGTGCCTGTGATCCAGGCCAATGGCTCCCCCTGCTCTCGCCGCGCCACCCATTCCTGGAGGGTGTCACCATCAGGAGCCGTCCCGATCAGCTGATCGGCTTCTTCCTCGGCGGCCACGCATCCGGCCGCTCGGAGCCGGTTGATCACCTCGGTGGTGGACAGTCGCAACGTTGGCACGCTTCCAGTATGACTATCAGACCGCCACCGCATTTCTCGGAAGAGAACGCCCGTTCAACCCGCTTACCAACGGTTGCGGCATCCGATCCATAAAGACCGGACGAAGTCTGGCATCGTTGACTCGAACTACCGGGCCGAGATACTTTATTGGAGCTTGGCAATTATCGTGCCGTTTGACCTATGGGTCAGGTCGGTCTCACAGAAAGGATCACCGCTGTTTTGAACCGCACAGGATGGTTGGTTTTCTCCGCCGTGGTGTTGATCATCGCCGGCATTATGCGCATCTTCGACGCTATCTGGGCCTTCCGCTATAGCGGCACGCCCGTGGATGACTTGCACAACGCCTTGTTCGGTAGCAGCCTCACCGGCTACGGATGGCTCTGGTTGATAGTCGGCATCATTCTGATAGCTTCCGGATTCCTATTGCTGAGTCCGACCGCGACTATCAGTGCCGAGGTGGCCCGTTGGATAGGCGTATTTGCCGCTGCCATCGAAGCAATCACGGCCGTCACCTGGATGCCGTACTACCCCGTCTGGTCGCTCATCTATATAGGAACCGCCATCCTGGTTATCTACGGGCTATCCAACGAGGTGGGGGCCGAAGCGACCCGTAACTAGCTGGAGCTCTGCTGAACACGGCTTTCGTAGTGGGCGCTTCCTAGCCCAACGAGTTGAGGCAGTAGGAACGGCCTCAGCCATTCTCCTCCCAGTGTGGAGAGATGTTCGTCGTCGGTGTCGCGGACCCTGACTCCGCCGATGGACGAAACGTAGTGCCCGTTGGGGTCGAGCATCTTGTTCAGGTCGATCACTGAAGCCTGACCGGGGTGTTCGGCCACGGCGGCGCGAACAACGGAGTTGTAGGCGTCGGTCCGGCTGGGAAGGTTCATGTCCCACGGTGATCCATTCGGCTGCACCGTCGTTTCAGCTATGTAAGGCAGGGTCAGGAAAGCGACGCGGGCGCCGTGTAACGATGCGATGCTGATGATCTGGCTCAGCTCACTCTGAAGGTGGGCGTCGAAGTCGGGCTCCCCGACGTGGGTCCAGTGGCCGTCGTAGAGGCGGTCGATACTCTCCCAGCGGCCGAGTAGCACCGCCACGACGTCGGGGTCAGTCTGGGTGACCAGCCGAGCCCAGCTGGTCTGCCACTCTGGGCAACCCTGAGACGCTTTGGACACCACTCCCATCACGTTGACTGTGGTCTCCGGGTCGAGGTCGCATCCCACCGAGGCCGCATTGTTGATGGAGATGCCCCAGTCGGCCGCCTCCACGCCCAATCCTTTGCCGAGGGTCAGCGCCATCGAGTCGCCGATGAGGACGGCTCGCTCGGGATTAGCGGCGTCCGCTGCGGTCGAGGTGTGGTTGGCCGCTGGCGGTTGATGTGAAGGTGGCAACGACACCGAGGCCGTAGCGCTGGGGGTGACGGTCACGGCCAATAGGGCCACGACGAGGACGACAGGGACTCCCGCGGCTGCCAGCCCCACCAGCGCCGGCGAAGGCCGCCTGCTTGATCGCCAGCGCAGGACAAGCGGCTGCCGGGTTCGAATCGGTGTCTCGATGAACCGGTAGGAAAGGTCAGCCACGGCGAAGGTGACGGCGAAGCGAACGACGAGAAGGGGGAGGTGGCTCAACCCGGTTCTGGGGTAGGTCAGTAGGAGGAACACGGGCCAGTGGTAGAGGTAGAGCCCATAGGAGATGCGGCCGGTGTAGCGCAGCGGGCCCCACGACAGAAGCCGGCTCAGTAGATCGCGAGGACGGACGACTGTCACGGCGACGACGGCGGCGGTGGAGAGCCCGACCAGGAGGAACCCGCCTTCGTACAAGAAGGGTCCCGTTCCTTGCACGGCGTGAAGGCAAAACGCCAGGCCCGCCGCCCCTGCGATGCCGAGCGCACCGATCAGGCGGCTCGGCTGGCGCGACCAGCCGGCATCCTTGGCCATCGGTACCAGGAGGGCGAGGGCGGCCCCGACCATGATCGATTGGGCCCGGGTGTCCGTGCCGTAGTACAGACGGTTCACGGACGCACCGCCCAGGTACAGCGCCGCGCACACCGCGGCCGAGCCAGCTGCCAGGAGCCCGGCGGTCCAGCCCAGGCCGCGGCGTCCGAACCGCCTGAGGACCAGCAGCACCACTATCGGCCATACCAGGTAGAACTGCTCCTCGACGGCGAGGGACCAGGTGTGGAGCAGTGGGGAGGGCGGAGCGTACCGGTTGAAGTAGTTCTGACCCGCCGTGATGTAGTGCCAGTTGGCCACATAGCCGAGGGTGGACAGAGCGTCGCCGCGAAGCACGGCCGGGGAGATACCCGTGCCGACCCAGCGGGCATAGGCGCAAACGCCGGCGAGAAGCACGAAGAGGCCCGGTAAGAGTCGCCGGGCTCGACGGGCCCAGAACTGGCGCAGTCTGATGGTGCCGGTCCGGGCGTGTTCACCCAGGAGCAGCGATGTGACCAGGTATCCGGACAGGACGAAGAAGACGTCGACCCCCAGCAGCCCGCCGCCGACGGCCTGAACTCCGGCATGGAAGAGCATTACGGCCAGAACAGCAATGGCGCGGACGCCGTCCAGGCCGGGAACGAGGCGCGCACCGGTCCGGCCGACGACCGGGGCTGGCCCCCCTTCTGCGAGGGATGGCTCGCTACTGCTCAGAAGTTTCTCCCCTCGGTACGGCTCAGGCTGGGCGGACCTCCCAGGGTACCCAAATGAGCGTGCGTAACGACACCGCCTAGAGTGGCCTCCTGTGATACAAGCGGGGAGGCAGGCCGGCGGGCACCCACAGCCCTGGCATGCCAGATGGCGCTGGTGGCTGTGGCTCGCCTTCTGGACCGCCCTGGGCCTCGGAATCCGCCTCGGAACTGTCTTCGGCCGGCCGCATCGGGTAGCCGGCGGGGATGCGTACTACTACCACAATGCCGCCAACCTGCTCGTGGGGGGCAAAGGTTTCATCAACCCCTTTCTCTACTATGGGCACCATCAGACGGTGCAGACGGCATCGTTCCCGCCGGGGTTCGTGTTTGTCCTCGCGGCCGTCGCCCTCATCGGGTTCAAGAGCTACTTTGCCCAGCGGATCTGGTGCTGCATCATCGGCGCCGCCGCCATCACTCTGTGTGGGCTCACAGGCCGCGAGATAGCGGGCCGGAGGGTGGGTCTGATCGCGGCCGCCTTGATTGCGGTGTACCCCAACGTCTGGATGAGCGACGAACTGGCCCTGTCAGAGGCCCTCTCACCCCTTCTGGTCGCTCTGGTACTCCTCATGGCATACCGCTTCTGGAAGCGGCCAGGGCTGCGCACGGTGGTGTGGTTCGGACTATCCATCGGGGTGGCAGCCCTGGCTCGTGACGAACTGGCCTTGCTGGGCCTGTTCATCCTGGTCCCGATGGTGCTCATGGCCAAGGCGCTCACGTGGCGGCGCCGGCTGGCTTTGGTGGTCGTCGGTGGCCTGGTCGGGCTGTTGGTCGTTGCCCCCTGGGTCGGTTACAACTTCAGCCGCTTCAAGAACCCCGTCTTCATCAGTTCGGGCCTGGGTGTCACGCTCGCGTCGGCGAACTGCAACGCCACCTATTACGGCGCCCTGGAAGGGTACTGGGACTTCAACTGCGCCTCAAGGGCGCCCATCGACCTCAATGCAGACGAGTCCGTTCAGGCTTCGCAAGCTCAGCGGTACGCCACGAAGTACATCAAGTCGCACGAGGGCCGGTTCGTGACGGTTGAGGGGGCCCGATTGGGTCGGGCGTTCGGCTTCTTCCGTCCGGGTCAGCAGATTCACCTCGACGCGGGTATCGAGACACGGCCCTATCATTGGGCCTTGGTCGGTTTGGGGATGTACTACGCGATGGTCGCACTTTCATTAGGGGGAATCGTGATCCTTCGGCGCCGGCGCATTCCGGTGCTGCCCCTGCTCGCAGTGGGTCTCGAGGTGATCGTGGCGGTGACCCTGTCATTCGGCAATACGCGCTATCGCACTCCGTTCGAAGTCTCGTTGGCGCTTCTGACCGCGGTAACGCTCGATTGGATCTGGGACCGGGGCCGGCACAGCAAGGACGATTCGGGCGAGGCAGCCGACCCGGCGCCGGCTCCAGCACCGTTCGCCGGTCGGGATGAAAGCGAGGCGTCCGATGCGGGTGTGCCGGCCCCGGCCGGTCTGTCCACCCCGTCGGGATAGAGGGCGGGGTTGATGGAGCTCGATACCGACGTGCTGGTCGTAATCCCGGCTTACAACGAGGCTGATTCGTTGAGGGCCGTCGTGTCGGAGGTATTCGAGTCGGCCCCGAAGGTTCACATCCTCGTGGTTGACGACGCCTCGACCGATGAGACCGCGACCGTGGGCCGAAAGGCCGGGGCCGAGGTGGTCACCAACGTCTTCAATCTCGGTGTGGGCGGGGCGATGCGGGTGGGATTCCGCTACGCCGCCGCCAAGGGCTATAGAGCCTTGGTCCAGGTCGATGGGGACGGCCAGCACGACCCGCACGACCTCGAGCGTCTGCTGGGCCCCTTAGACGATCGGCCCAACCCGATGGTGGCGATCGGGGCTCGCTTCGCCGGCCGAGGTGGGTACGACGCACCGAGAGCGCGCCGGTGGGCGATGCGCCTACTGGCCTGGTATCTCTCGCGAATAACGCACGTCCATCTCACGGACGTCACTTCAGGCTTCCGGGCGCACAATCGGGCGGCCATAGAGCTGTTCGCCAAGACCTACCCGGCCGACTACTTGGCTGACACGGTGGAATCGCTTGTGATCGCCATCGAGGCCGGAGGCGCCGTGACCCAGGTCCCGGTGTCGATGCGGTTGCGCACCGGGGGATCCCCGAGTCAGTCAAGCTTCCGCGCCACCGCCTATCTCGTCAGGGTCACGCTCATGCTGGCCCTGGCCGTCTTTCGCCGTCACTCGGCCCGACCCGATACCACGGAGGCACTTCCATGAGCGGAGTACACGTAATCGCCCTGATCAGCGCCCTGGCCACCTTGAGCGTCATCGTGGAGCTTTCCCGGCGCCGCCAGTTGCGCGAGAAGTACGCCGTCGTGTGGCTGGGCGTCTGTGTCGTGGTGGCGGTCATCGCCATCGCGCCCGGTCTGTTCAATCACGCGGCCCACGCCATGGGGGTCATCAGTCCGCCGGACCTACTGACCGTCCTGGCCGCCCTTTTCCTCCTGGTCGTGTGTGTTTACCTCAGCTGGGAGCTCGGCCGCATGGAGGACAGGACCCGTCTGCTGGCTGAAGAGGTGGCCTTGTTGCGCAACGGTCTCGAAGAGCTGCGACCCCCCGAAGGTGACATCAACCCTGACAACCCGGGATCTGATGACGTTCACGCCGTCCCGGCGAACCATTCGATTGGGAAAGCTCAGTGACCGAAGACATGATCCGGCGCGTGGCGGATGAGCTCGAGATAAGGAATCTGGTCGCCCGCCTGGCTCACATGGCCGACATGGGCGACCTGGAGAGTGAATACCTTCCCCTCTTCGTTGAGGACGCAGAGTGGGTGTTCCCCGGGAGCGGCGACTCGGCCGCAACCGTGGCCACCGTGACTGGACACGGCGAGATCCTCACCGATCGGCGCCAGCGCCGGGCATCAGGCTTCCAGGGTCCGGGCACGAACACCCGCCACTTGAACACCACTCTGGCGGTGAAGGTGGACGGGTCCGATACGGCCACGGCAGAGTCGTACTGGCTTTTCATCGGCGACACCGATACGGGCGAGCCCCGCTTGCGGGGAGTCGGGCGCTATCACGACACCTTCCGGCGGACGCCCGCCGGTTGGAAGCTGGTTCGCCGGCAGATAGTCCCGGGCTAAGAAGTCCCGGGTTCGTCATCGCCCGAGCCGGCAACTCCGGGTTGGAGCACTGGGATCCTCCGGCTGATCCAACCGGTCAGGCCGATGATTGCCAGCACGGCCAGTGCGGCGCGGAGGCCGTCGAGACGAGCCTGGCTGTTCTCGTGGACGATGGCGTCGGCCGCGGCGGGAGGTACGCCGGCGTCTTTGAGGGCCGCGTGGAGCTGGGCGTCGGAGACGAAGGGCACCCCGGAGGCGAGCTTCACGCTGGCTTCGGCCTTAACCGATTCGGGGACGGCCGGGTTGCTCTCGATCCCGCTGAAGAATGAGGTCGTCAGCGCCGAGATGAGCACGGCTCCGGCCAAAGCGGTTCCCAAAGACGCCCCGAGGTTGGTAATGGTGTTCTGGAGCCCGCCGATCTCGCCGGCCTGCTCGTCGGGTACGGAGGAGACGGTGACACTCCCCAGTTGCGACGCCAGGGCGCCGATCCCCAGACCGATGAGGAGCATGGGCCAGGTCACTATCTCGGGACCGGCGCCGGCTTCGAGCGCGGCAATGAAGACGACGATGCCGGCCCACATGCACACGAAGCCGAACCGCACCACCCGTCGCGGTGAGGCGTTGGGGCGCAGCTTGGGGATCCCGACGGCGGCCAGGAGCAAGGTGATCGACAGGGGGAGGAGTCGGACTCCAGTGTCGATCGCGGACAATCCCAGCGCCACCGACAAGAAGAGCGGGATCGTGAAGAACAACCCGGCCTGGAGTAGGTACTGGAGGAAGAAGGCGATCAACCCGCCTTGCAGGGTCTGAACCCGGAGGATGGCGGGATTGACAAGCGGTTCGGCGCCCTGAGCTATCCGGTGGCTCTCCCATAGGAGGAACACCATGACCACTGCCCCCCCGCCCAGGATCAGCCAGATCGATGGTGACAGCCCCACCCAGGTAGGGGCGGACGGCTTCGGCTTAACAAACCCCCACTCGCCTCCTTTGAGCACACCGATCACGATCATGGCCAGGCCAAGGGCCGAGAGTGCGGTGCCCACCAGGTCCAGCCGCACCCGAGCTTCTGGGGGAACGTCGGCCATCCGCCGGGTGAGCACGAGTATGACCAGGACAATGATCACCTCTCCTGCGAACACCCAACGCCAGGAGGCGTAGGTGGTGAAGAGGCCACCGATCAGTGGCCCGGCCGCCACGGCGATGGCGCCTGCCGAGGCCACCAGTCCGTACGCCCGGGGCCTCTCGTCCGTACCGAAGTTAGACGCTATAAGCGCCACGATGGCCGGGAGAATGAGGGCGGCGCCGATCCCTTCGAGAAACGACCATCCCAGGATCAGCACCACGAGAGTTGGAGATACGGCCGTTACCAGCGAGCCGGTGCCGTAGATCACGCAGCCGATCGCGAAGGCTCGTTTGCGGCCCATGATCTGGCCCAACTTTCCGCCGGTGATCATTAACGTCGCCATGACCAGGGTGTAGAGCGTTATGGCGGTCTGGATGCCCGTCACGGTGGTTCCGACGTCCTTCGCCACCGTCGCGATGGACACGTTCATGACCGAACTGTCGAGGGTCATGAGGAACTGGCCGGCCGCCAGGGTCAGAAGGACGATCCCTGTCGCGCTGCTCCGGTTCTCGACTGCTTCAGCCATCGCCCAACACTAGAAGGGGAGAGCTGCCAGCCGCCTTATGGTCAGCGGGCGCGCCGCGACGAGCACGTCCATCACCGGTACGGAGCCCGGTCGGGGAGCGGGCAGGGATGCCCGCCGTTCGCCCCCATGACCCGGCTGTCGTCAAGTGTCCAAACCCTGTCGCCAGGAGCCGATACCCAATGCGGCGGCCTCCCCGATAATGGGAAGCGATATCGCCTTCTGACCCCCTGCCGGCGGCATCTGAGAAGTCTCAAGGCCGGGCGGGTCCGCAGGTGCCACCCGGGGTATGTCAGGGTGCCCCCGGCGCCTGTCCTTTTTCGGAGACCCGCCTGCAGAGAGCGCCCGCGTTTCCGCCGCGGGCGCTCTCTCGCGTCAGGAGGCAGGGTCGTCGTGTGCCGCCGGATGTCGAAAGTATGTCGCCAATTGTCGAGATGGAGTCGGCAACTTTTGGGGACAAATGCCCGTGGTGGTCACGGAGGCGCTGCGGATGAATGGTGAGTGGAACGCCGGCGATGCGACCTATAAGGCGATCGGCACGGGGAGACGCCGGGTGATCGTGTACGGTCCAACGAAGAAGAGCCGGGTGGCGTCGGCCTGTAAGAGCGCCATCCGTTCCTGGAACTGGACTGTGGTTGTTGCGGTGGCCTTCATGATCGCGCTGGTAGTGTCTAGCTCCGTGAGCAGCCATACGGCGGCTCCGGCCGCCTTGGGCGGCCGGCCATCCACCCACTCCAAGGGCGTGCTGTCAGCGTGGCCCACTGGTCCTCGAGCCGCTGCCCGCGGGCCGGCATTCATCCCCTCCCCAGCGCGTCGCGACGCCTGATGGCTCAGGCCATGGATTCGGCCGGTAACAGGCGGCTCCGGAACTCTCGCGGTGTGGTGTCGAACCAGCGCCGGCAACTGCGCCCCAACGCCGATTGCTCGCTGTAATCGAGCAGAGCGGTTATCTGGGTGAGCGGCAGGTCTGGCTGGGCGAGGTAACGCTGAGCCAGGTCCCGCCGCGTTTCGTCCTTGATCTCCTCGAAGGTGGTGCCCTCTTCCCTGAGGCGCCGTTGAAGGGTCCGCGGGTGCATGTAAAGGGCGTGGGCCACCTGGCGATGGCCGCAGGTTCCGGTGCCCAGCAATGCCTCGATGGCCTGCCGCACTTGAATGGTGAACGGGGTTCGGCCGCGTGGTAGCTGGCTGTCCAGATAGCTGGTGGCCAGGTCGTGCAGTTCGCGGTTCTGTTCGCTGATGGCCAGGTCGAGGTCCCTCGCCTGGTACGCCAGACCAAGACGGTCGGCTCGGAAGGTGATGGGCACTTCGAAGCGGGAGCGGTACATCTTCTCGGTTGCCACGGGACGATGGGGGAGCCACACCTCCTGCACGTGGCACCGCCCTTCCGAGAGCAGGCTCATGATGCGCCAAGCCAATCCGATTCCATGTTCTGCGGTCTGGGCCCATCGAGGGGCGTGATGAACCAGGACGCCGAACGCCAGGCGGGCTTGTCCCCGTCGCTCTCCGGTGGTGATGGTGAAGGCGACCGCTGCGTTGTAGACGTGCAGGTACTTCGAGGCGCAGCGCATCGCTTCGCCGACTGTGGGTGAGTAGCGCATGGCCACGGCCAATGTGCCGAGGATCCCGATGTCCTGACGCTCGGCCAGGCGTAGGCCAAAGTCCGGGCACTCGAGATCAATCGCAGAGCGCTCGAGCAGGTCGATGAAGGCTCTCGAAGCTGATGAAGTCAGTGAGGTGGTCGGGCGCGTCGGGTTCGATGCCCGCCTTGCGCAACAGGCGGTTGGGGTTGCCGCCCAGGTCGTTGACCAGCTCGCGGTAACCCCGAAGGGACTGCGCCCGAACCATGGCAGTCATTTCGACCTCCCTCGATCTGTCGCCAGATGGTTAGAGAATGTCGCCAAAGGTCACCGGGCGCAAGTGCCATCCAGCCGTATCTGTTTGTGAGCGGCGGACCCTGACCGCATCGCTCACACGCGACCCGGTCGCAGCGAGCGGCTCGCCGACGAGGATAGGGGGCCACCCCGCCGGCGCCGCCGGGCCTGGCCGGCGCCAGGTGGGCCCCGAATCGCCTTTCGGGACGCGTTATACCGCTGGGAGCAGTACAAGTAGTCCCGGAAGGAGATTCGGGACCCAGAAAGGGTGGCCAGCCCACCCGTAATCCTCAGTTACCATCCGTTCACATGACCACCGATGATCTCGAACAACGACTGGATAACGGCAGGCGGGTGTTCCGAGAGGTAACGGGCTTGGAGCCACCGGTAGGGTCGCCCGCTTTCGAGGCGTCGATGCTGCCCCATGTGTTCGGAGAAATATGGACTCGTCCGGGCCTCACCCGCAAGGAGCGCCGGTGGATCAGTCTCACCTGCGCGGCTACCTCTGGCTCGCTTCTTCCGGTCGAAGCGCATATGCGCGGGGCGTTGAAGAGCGGCGACATCACCTTGGACGAGTTGAACGAGTGGGTGCTCCAGCTAGCGCAATATGTCGGCTGGCCCACAGCCGCCATGCTGGACACGACGCTCAGGAGGATCGAACGCGAGTCCGAAGGAGTCGTCGGTACGGAGGCGTCACCTTAGGCCTCGGGGAATAGGGGTACGGGCGGAGTGTCCGGTCATATAGACCCAACCGGCACAGCGGAGCGGAGCGAGGATAATGGGGCTCGTGCGAACTTCTCCTGTAGTCGGAAAGAAGGCGTGGTTCGGCCCGCGGCGTCTGGGATGGGGCCTCGAGCCCGTCTCACTTGAAGGTTGGGCGGTCACGTTGGCCTTCGCGGGCGTGGCCATCGCTATTCGACGCGTTAGGGTCGGCCCCGGGTGGACCAGGTACGTGGTGCTGGGGGCGTTCATGTTGCTCGCGGTCATGAAGGGGAGCGCTCCCGGCGGTCCTGGCGCCCGCTCCGATTTCGATGCCGCCAGGTTCGCCACCGCCCCGTCGTCGGAGGAGGACGCCGTTTTGCTGAGCTAGAGCGTCCTGCTCTACACAGAGCTAGTCGCCGACCATCCCCCCAACTGCCCGTAGCGAACCCTACCCTTCTATTCGGTTCTGGCTTCCTTACGCACGGGAGGATCTAGTGAAACGCTCAGGATGGTTGACCTTCTCGGCGGTGATCATGATCATCGCCGGGATCATGAGGGTTCTCGATGGGATATGGGCCTTCCGGTACAAGGGAACCGTTGTGGACAACCTTCATCAGGCCATCTTCGGTGACTCCTTGACGACCTACGCCTGGATCTGGACCATAGTGGGAGCGATCCTGATCATTGCTGGCCTTCTCGTTATGGGCGAGCAGACGCTGGGGTCCGTCCTTGCCCGTTGGGTCGGAGTAGTTGCGGCTGGCATCATGGCCATTACGGCTGTGAGTTGGCTTGCCTACTATCCGGTCTGGTCGCTGATCTACATCGGTTTGTCCGTTCTGGTCATCTACGGTCTGCTGGCCCACTACGACGATCGGACCACCGCGGCTGAAAGGTGACGCCGAGCCTCCTCCTGGCCAGGCCGGGTTCGCGCTGATGTAATGGTTCCGGATCCAACTAAGCGGACGGACCATACTGGGGTCGACTAATAGCGCCCCGTCCTGAGAGCGTCGTTGTAGACGTGGAGGTACTTGGAGGCGCAGCCCTTGGCCTCGCCCATCGTGGTCGAGTACCGCATGGCCATCGCCAGGGTGCCCAGGACGCCGAAGTCTTGGCGGTCCGCTAGGCACCGCGCAGCCCGAAGTCGGGGCAGCCCAGGTCGTTGGCGGAGCGCTCCAGCAGGTCGATCAGGCTTTCGAAGCTGATGAAGGCCGAGAGTCGGTTGAGGGCTGTCGGTTCGATACCCGACTTTTCGTAACAGCCGAAAGGGTTGCCGCCCAAGTCGGTGACCAGTTCCCGGTAGCCGCGCAGCGATTGGGCTTGGACCATGGCGGTCATGTGTTCAGACCTCCGAACCTGTCGCCGGGTGGGGAGAGTCTGTCGCCAAAGGTCAAAAGTTGCGACCACCTTCTTGCCGACAATGACTACAGCGGTGGGGACCATCCGTCACCAATCAACCCGTCCACACCGGCTCCATGACCCCGCACATCGACTCCGGTGACCTGGTCATCGACCGACCGGCCGGACCGGTCCATGTCGGTCAGGTCATCACCTTTGCCAAAGCTACCGGTCAATACGTCACCCACCGGGTGGCGGCCATCACCCCGGCCGGGATCCAAACCAAAGGGGACGCCAACCCTACTGATGACTTCGGGTACGTGACCCAGGCCCAGGTGGCCGGTCGGGTGGCCGCAGTCATCCCCGACGCCGGGTTCGCGGTGGTGTTCTGCACCCACCCTGAAGGGGTGATCGGGCTGGTAATGCTCATGGGTGGCATCGGGCTGGCCTGGAGCCTGCTGCTGGGCAAGGATCATCTGGGCACCGAGGTTCCCATTGTCCATAAGTCCTAATCGCCATCAGCGCCTCCAGCCCTCTCACCGGGGCTGGGGAGCGGTGCGGACGATCCCTACCTTTTTATTGCGGATACCACAGCGCTTGATCTTGTGCTAACCGTCGAGCCGGATCACGGCTCAAACACGAGGTCTGACAACCGTAGCAATATGTGCAGCCTGACTGGCATCTATTTAGGCTATTTTAACTAGTATTGACATCAGTACGCTACCGGCTACGAGCCGAGATCGTTAAGCGTGCGGGTCGGGCAGGGCATACCTTCAAGTCGGTGCTCGTCGGGACGTCAGGTTGGCGGGCAAGTGGCAGTTAGCCAGACGCCAACTTCCGTGGGCTGGACGTACCCATGGCCAACGGGCAGGGGCGAAAGGTCCGGCGTAGACCGAACATGGTGCCCAGCCTTACGCTGGTCACCCGCGGCCGAGCGGAAGCCGTCGCAAGCTCTCTGCGCCTGGGTGCCGTCCGGTCTGGCGCCGTTATGTTCGAGCGGCCCCGGCCCGGCATCGCCCAAAGGGGGTGAGGCGGCAGATTGCGGAAAAGCGAACACTAAGGTCGCGCAGTCGAGGGTTCGCGGAGGGAGGGTTCGAATGCCCGCAGATCGAAGCCATGCCATGGATCACGTGGTGGTGGTGCTCTTCGAGAACCGATCCTTCGACAATGTCCTGGGCCGCCTGTATGGACCCGAGGATGGCAAGACTTTCGAGGGGGTGATCGGCAAGGACCTCTCGAACCCGATTCCCGAGTGGGCCGAACATGGTGGCGAGCGCAAGGTGGTCCCTTATGGGATCACCGCGGATATGGACTCGCCCAATCCGGACTCGGGCGAGGAGTACTTCCACACCAACACCCAGCTTTACAACACGATGGACGATCACAACCGGTTCAAGATCGGCGAAGGCGTGACCCAGCCGTGGAATGCGCCGGCTAGCGGGGCGACGCCGACCATGGACGGGTTCGTGGCCGACTACATCAGTACCTTCACCGCCGAGGTCGGCCGTCAGCCCAGCTATGACGAGTACGCCCAGATCATGACGGGCTACACGCCGCAGCAGCTCCCGGTGCTCAGCTCCGTCGCCCGGGACTTCGGGGTGTTCGATCACTGGTTCTGCGAGGTGCCATCGCAGACGTTCATGAACCGCTCGTTCTGGACGGCGGCCACCTCGTCAGGGTTGGTGGTGAACAGCCCGGCGGCGAAGTGGCTGACCCAGAACACGGCCCAGACCGTGTTCGAGCGCCTGGAGGGTCACGGCAAGACCTGGAAGGTGTACGTGGCCGAGCCCATGCCGCTGTCGGTCACCGGACTCATTCACTTCCCCCGCCTCCACGACCGCCTGGCTACCCACTTCGTCCCCTTCGCCGAGTTCGAGAAGGACGCCGCCGCGGGGACCCTGCCCGATTTCTCGTTGATCGAGCCGGACTTGGCATCGGGCCATAACGACTACCACCCCGCCTACGGACGGTCGTTCATCGGTGGGAACCTGGACATCGGGTTCGACCCGCCGTCGTCGATGTTAGGTGGAGAGGCATTCCTGCAGCGCATCTACGACGCCTATCGGTCCATGACCGCGGTTTCGGGCATCAACGTCTGGAACACCGCCCTGCTGATCGGTTGGGACGAGCCGGGCGGCACCTACGATCACGTCCCCCCCGGCCCCGTCCCCTCCCCCGAGGCTGGTGCCCCGCCAGGGGAAATGGGGTTCCGGTTCGATCGTTCGGGCTACCGGGTCCCCGCCATCATCGTGTCGCCCTGGGTCGAACGGGGCTCGGTGTACAACGAGGAGTTCCGGCACACGTCGCTGATCGCCACCCTCCGCAAGACGTGGGGCCTGGGCGAGCCGCTCACCGGCCGTGACGCCTCGGCGCGCACCTTCGACCATGTCTTCGCCCGAGATACGCCCCGAGACCCCAACAGCTGGGTCAGCGTCCGAGCACAGCCGGTGCCCGCCTGGACGCTGGACCTTCAGGCCGCCGGGGCAGCACTGAGCACACTGGGCACGGCCATCGGCCCCGGCCTGATCGAGGCAGCCAAGAAGATGGGCATCAAGCTGCCGCCCCAGCTTGATGGTCCCAGCCCCCAGTTCACCCCTGAACTCCTCATCCAGTTCCTGAGGGAAATCTGCCTGCACGTCTTCCCCGCCCTGGCCTCCGAGCGCGTCAGGAGATGCCGGCTGAGCGTGCAGTGAGGCAAAGCCACTATCGAGGCATCTGAAAGCCGTCTAGAGAAAGGTCAAATCGGTTATGTCACCCGAGCAGGCGATCCCCACACCGAGCCCGCTGGGCCCCCTGGCCCGCTACGAGCAGAACGTCATCGACCGCATCACCGACTTCAACGACCCCCGCCAGGAATGGCGGCGACTGTTCTCCGAAGTCCTCGGCACCTTCTTCCTGGTGCTGGTGGCCGCCGGTGGGGGCATGATGGGCCAAGCCTTCCCGAACACGATCAGCCGCACCGCCGCCGTAGTCGCCCCGGCGCTGATGGTCATGGCCATCATTCTGTTCATGGGCAAAATCTCCGGCGCCCACCTCAACCCCGCGGTCAGCATCGCCTTCGCTCTGCGGCGGGACTTCCAGTGGCGGCGCGTCCCCGGCTACATCGTGGCCCAGCTGGCCGGAGCCACCCTGGCCGCCCTGTTCTTGCGGGCCGTGATCAACGTTTCGGCCAAGTACGGGTCCAACTATCCCGCCCACGGCTACTCCAACCTGGCCGCCTTCTGGATGGAACTCATCTTGACCATGGGCCTGGTCAGCGTGATCCTGGGCACCGCCTCGGGGGCCCAGAACGTCGGCATCTTCGGCGCTTTCGGCGTCGGCGGCTACATCGCCCTGGCCGGACTGTGGGGCAGCCCCATCTCGGGGGCGTCCATGAACCCGGCCCGCACCTTCGGACCCGACCTGGTCGGCAAGACCTTCACCGGCTACTGGGTGTATGTGGCCGGCCCGATCGCCGGTGCCGCCCTGGCCGTCGTCATCGCCTACGTCCTGCGAGGCCCCGGTGGCGGCAGATCCGGCTCGGGCGCGGGCCAAGGCGACCTGTTTACCGAGGTGTACGAGGCCGGACACTCCTAAGCCGCCGACTCCACGGCCCGGACAGCACAAGTCGGCGACCGCTCCGAAGCAGAACACGCGCCCAGAATCCGGTGCCATTCGAATCGCTTTCCACTCCGATCGACGGTTCCCGCAGCACGGACGGACGCGGCGGTGTGGCCCATATTCGCGGCCCAGAACCACGCAGGCCGAGTCATCCAGACCGCCAGGTCTGAGGGCTCCCGTCGTCACCCGGTCTGGCGATCAGCCTGGCGTAGGCAGTTTGCTGCGACCGCAATACGATTCGACTTCCTGTCGGAGCATCCCGCCCCGCCGGGTGAGATAGTCGCGGGTTAAAGCGACGCCGTCACGCACCAGTGATCGAGCTCATGTTTTGTGGGCGGTCACGACCCAGTACTGCCCGTTGAGCCTGACCCCGTCGGCGCCGGCGTGGGTTTGCAGGGACTCACGAACCGCATCGAGGGCGGCGGCCACCTTTGCCTCCTCCTTACCTTCGAGCAGCCGCCGGCCCAGCGCGTCCGCGGCCATAAACGATGTCACGTCGTCCGCGTCGATCCCCATCCACAAGCTGTCGGTGGCGTCCTGCACCGATATCTCCGAGAAGCCCGAGGATCCCAGCAGCTCACGGATGCGGTCCGGGTCGGCCAGGGCGAACGGTCCGGGCGCGCCCGGCGTCTCAGGCTCGGGCATGCCGACGTGCGCCACCGCTGCCATTACCGGCACGCAGAGCCACTCGTTGCTGAACATGTCCTTCCAGCACACGAAGCACATGCGGCCGCCGGCGCGCAGGGCCCGGCCCAGATTGGTGAAAGCGGCGGTCGGGTCGTCGAAGAACATCACCCCGAACCGGCTGATGATGGTGTCGAAGGGCTCGTCGAAGTTGACGCTCTGGGCGTCGGCTTGCATGAACCTGGCTGGCGAGTGTTCCGCCGCCGCCCTCTGTCTGGCCAGGTCCAACATGGGTGCTGACAGGTCGACGCCTAGGACCCGCCCGGTTGGGCCCACGAGGCGGGTGGCCGCGAGAGTGGTGGTCCCGTTGCCGCACCCCACGTCGAGGACGGCTTCGCCCCCCGCCAGTGTTGCGGCCGCCAGCAACCGGGCCCCGCACGGCTCGAGCATGGCGTCGTAGCGGACCTGCTCGCGCACCCACTGGTTTCCCCCTCGGGTATTCCAGAACTCGACCATCTCATCGTTTGGCATGACAACAGTCTGGTCTACGCCCCCGACCCCTACAGAAAGCCCGGTGGTGGCCGGGAACACAAGGGACCAATCGACTCGACAAAGGAGCTATCGATGGGCTCGCCCGCACGACAGACGACGAACCGACTGCTACTCATGGCGGATCCGTCACCTGGGGAGCAGCCCTAAACGTCAACCTGTTCTATCAGTCAGGGGCCGCCCACAACGCCGGCACTGGGCGGCGTTATGGCGTGGCCCGCTATCTGGATCGGACAAACGACGCAGACCGAATCGCGAGCGGCCCCCGGAGATCCAGCCCAAGGCCGGAATCCAAAAGGGGGCGATGGGAACACTTCCGTGACACCATCTTGCTGCCCCAAATGCAAAGGGCATCGTCGGCGGATTCCCGACAACCCCCCGGGAGACACCCATCGACCTGTACAAGGTCATGCCCTAGTCACCTCTGGAGCCCGCCCAACCGCACCCGGTCTTCTGGCCTGGGTGCGTCATCAGCGTGAACTCGCTCCGGCAAGACTCCGGTGAGTTCACTCTGAACCGGAACCCACAGCCCGTGAGAGACGCCGATGGGTAGATTGGTGAGGATCACGGAAGGTCCCGCAGACTCGATCACTGAAATCCAGCAGTTCTGAGCGGGGTGGGTGGGCCTGATGGTCCACCACCTGGGTGGGGGCTCCCTCGACGCTGTCGGTGTCCAAGCCGCAGATCGAAGGAGCCCCGACCCCATGCTCTCAACTGGAGAAGACGTGGAAGCTGATGCATTGTTCAAGCGGGGATGGAAGGTCTCCGCGATCGCTCGTCACCTCGGCCGTGACCGGGGGACGATCGCCAACTATCTGTCGGGCAAGAGCCAGCCGGGTGTCCGCCGTTCGAGCGCCCCGGATCCGCTGGCGCCGTTCGTGGCCTATGTGAAGGCCCGGTTCGTGGACGACCCGCACGTGTGGGCCTCGGCGCTGTTCGACGAGGTCGTCCCCCTCGGCTACGGCGGTTCGTATCCGAGCTTCGTCCGCCAGGTGCGTATGGCCGGGCTGCGCCCCCATTGCGAGGCGTGTTCGGGGGTGAAGGGCCGCGAGACCACTGACATCGCCCACCCGGCCGGCGAGGAAATCCAATGGGACTGGGCGGAACGCCGCCGGGCCCCGTGGGGCGGGACCTGTTATGGGTTGTTGGGGACCCTGTCGCATTCGGGACGCACCCGTGAGGTGCTGGCCGAGTCCATGGACCAGCCGCATCTGATCGAGGCCATGGACGGGGTGCTGCGCCGGCTGGGCGGAACGGCCCGGGTGTGGCGCACCGACCGCCTGGCCACGGTGATCGTGCCCGGCTCCGCCGACGTGCAGGCCAGCTTCGCCCCGGTGGCCAAGCATTACGGGGCGATCGTGGCGGCCTGTCCGCCGCGGCGGGGGAACCGCAAGGGGACGGTGGAGTGCGGGGTGAAGTTCATGTGCGGCCGGTGGTGGCGGACCATGACGGCCACCACGCCCGAGGACGCCCAGGTGAGTTTGGACCGGTTCTGGGCCACCACCGGCGACGCCCGTCTGCGCCCGCCGGGCCGTTACGCCGAGCCCGGCACCTTGGTCGAGGGGGTGCGGCCGGCCTGGCCGACGGTGGGTGAGCTGGCCGACGCGGAAGTGTTGATGGCGTTGCCGGCGGCACCGTTCCCGGCCACGGTCGAGGTGACCCGGCCCGTCGATGACCGGGCCAGCGTGGCGTTTCGCGGGAACCGCTACTCGGTCAACCCGGGCATGGGCGGCATACAGCTCTGCTTGCGCCACCGTCTCGGCACCGCCACCGTGGAGATCTTCAGCCCCGCCGGAGCGCTGCTGGTGTCGCACCGTCTGGCCCCACCGGGGGCGGGAGCGATGGTGCGCACCGCCGAGCATGCCGCCGCTTTGGAGAAGGTGGTGCTCGGCCAGTTCACCTCGGCTCGACCCTGTGACCGCAAGGCCAACCGGCCTCCGGGGGCCGCCGCGCTGGCCGAGCGGGCCCGCCTGCTCGGCGCTGAAGGCGTCGAACCCAGCGTCGACCTCGAAGGCATGGCGGAGATCATCCGCCTCGCGTTCCCTGGCAGCACAGAGGTCGGGGAGGTGACCGCGTCGAGCGCGTCGTCTGACTACCAGAAGCTGCGGGCCCATCTGGCGTTTTTGCGTATGGCCGCCGCCGCCGAAGCACTGCCAGGAGTCCTCGACGAGGCGGCGAAGACCAAGCTCAGCCATTCCGCCTTCTTGGAGCGACTACTCGCAGTCGAGGTCGACGCTGTCGAGGAGCGCCGCAAGGCCAGCCTGGCCCGCTTCGCGTCGCTGCCCTCCCCGTTCACCCTGGCCGACTTCGACTTCTCCGCCCAGCCAACCGTCGACCCGAAACTGATCGCCGAGCTGGCCACGCTGCGCTTCGTGGAGGACGCCACCAACATCTTGTTCATCGGCCCGCCCGGCGTGGGCAAGACCATGCTCGCCGTCGGCCTCGGCCACGCCGCGGTGGCCGCGGGGATGCGCGTCTACTACACCACCGCCACCGAGCTGGCGGCCCGCTGCCACCGCGCCGCCCTCGAAGGCCGGTGGGCCACCACCATGCGCTTCTACGCCGGACCTCGGGTCCTCATCGTCGACGAGGTCGGCTACCTGCCCCTTCCCGCCGAGGCCGCGTCCGCCCTGTTCCAAGTTGTCAGCCAGAGATACCTCAAAGGCAGCATCGTGCTGACTACCAATTTGGGGATCGCCTCGTGGGGCAAGGTATTCGGCGATGACGTCATGGCCGCCGGAGCCATGTTGGACCGCCTCTTGCACCGCTCGGTCGTCATCAACATCGACGGCGACTCCTACCGCATGCGCTCCCATCGGGCCAGAGCCGAAGCCGCCCGCAAGGCGGTGGCCAGCTCGTGAACTGCTTCGACCCGGCCGACGCCTGCCCGATGTGCGGAACAGCCCGACCGCCCCGATGGGCGGGAGAGGAACCCTGGCTGTGCTCGGCCGCTTGCCACCTTGCCTATTTCGAGATCCACCACACCGCAGCCTCGTCGTGTCACGATGCCGTCACGATGACCTGCTCGGTCTGCCAGCACCGCTTCACCCCCGTCGGCCGTCAAAAGTTCTGCTCCGACGCCTGCCGGGCCGCCGCCTACCGCCGCCGGCGCGACGCCAACCGGCCCGCGCTCACCGTCCCCAAAGCCCAGCCCCGCCGACCCATCACCGTCTACGAGTGCGACGGTTGCGGCAACCGGGCCCTCGGCGAGCAGAGATGCCCCGACTGCTCCACCTTCATGCGCAAGATCGGCCTCGGCGGCGAGTGCCCCAGCTGCGGCGACGCAGTCGCCGTGACCGAACTGCTCGCCCAGGAGGTGACCACCTGACCAACACCTAAACTCAACCCCAAAACCCCACCGATCCCGCTCAACCAACTGCGGGATTTCGGTGATCGACAGTGCGGGATTTCAAAAATCCGCAGCAAGATATGGCGCGTCATAGTGGGCCGTGAGGCGCAAGCGGATGGGACCAATGATCAGTTAGTCGAAGATGGTGCCCCAGGCAGAAGTGAGGTCCCCACGAGAACCACTTGGTCGGATCGGATTCCAGGTCAGGATGAACGTCGGGAAACTGCGCAACGACCGCAACGTCCCCCTGCACCCACTGCTGGTCGGGCTGATCAGCGACTACCAAGCCTGGCGGGGACCGTCACGCAACGGATATCTCCTCGAACGAGAGGACGGCCACCCCTTCGACCGGCGCACCATCCACCGCTACGTCGAACGCGTCGCCAAGCGGGCCGGGGTGGGGCCAGTGCATCCTCACCAGCTCCGCCACACCCTGGCCACCCAGTGCCTCAACCGCGGCATGAGCCTCGAAGCCATCGCCGCCCTGCTCGGGCATCGCTCGCCGCGACCTTGGTCTACGCCCGGATCTCCGACACCAACGTCGCCGATCAGTACTTCAAAGCCACCCAAGCCGTCGAAGCCGACGCCGCAACAGCAGCAACGGCCACAGACGGCGACCCAGCCGGCATCTCTCGCCGGCTTCTCGCCAACGGGCACTGCACCCGGCAGCTCGAGTTGGACTGCCGCTTCCAGACCATCTGTGAGAGATGCGGGTTCTACGAGACCGACGTCGAGTTTGTCGACATCCTCCGCCGACAACGAGACGACGCCACCTCGCACGCCGACGCGGCTCGCACCAAGCTCTACGACGAACTCGTCCGGGTCATCGACACCAACCCCGCCTGACCCCTAGACACAGGCCGTCAGGACTGATTGGATAACCACAGCTCAGCACCGGCGGATCACCCGAGTAGCGGCACCTCGGGGCTACCCGTCAGATCGAGACGGGGAGCCTTATGGGCTACCCGGCGGAGCGCCTGGAAATTGAACCTCCGCGACCATCGTCAGCCATGACCGGCAGCCCTCGGTTGGATGTACGGTCATGTTGCAGACTGGCCGGGTGCGCGATTGCCGATTTCGGGCAACCGACTCACGGGGCCGCATCTGCCCGGTCAGGATAGGGACGACGCGAGGCTCGTCAGACCCACCGCTCCCGCGACAGGAGGACGACGACGGTGACGCTCATCGCAATCGAAGAACACTGGATCATGCAGGAGTTGACGGCCGCCCTCCGTGCGATGCCCATTCCCGACGAGAGCCTCGCCTTCAACGAGATGGGCGACCATCAGCGGCGACTCGAAGACCTGGGTGCAGGCCGAGTCGCGACCATGGACGCTCAGGGCATCGACGTGTCGATCCTCGCCCTGACGCCGCCCGGAACGCAGCCGCTGCCGCCTGTGGACGCTGTGCGCTTGAGCCGTGCAGCGAACGACCTTGCTGCGGCGACTGTCAGCAGTAGACCGTCCCGATTTCGGTCGTTGTCGACGCTGCCCATGTCGTCACCACCGGACGTGGCCGGCGAGCTTGAACGAGCGGCGGACATCGGCCACGTCGGCACCATGGTCTACGGCCGATCGGGCGGCCTCTTCCTCGATGACCCCGTCTACGAGGACTTCTTCGCTGCCGCATCGCGACTCCGTCAACCGGTGTTCATCCATCCACAGCTGCCATCGGCTGCCGCTCGTGACGCGTCGTATCGGGGATTCGATCCGACGACCGACCTCGCCCTGGCCACGTTCGGGTGGGGGTGGCACCTCGACGCCGGACTAGCGGCGCTGCGGCTGATCCTTCGAGGCACCTTCGACCGGCATCCCGATCTCCAGATCGTGCTCGGCCACTGGGGCGAGATGCTGCTGTTCTGGCTGGACCGGGCCAACAGTCTTTCTCGCATCGCCGGACTACAACGATCAGTGTCGGACTACATGCGGTCGAACTTCTTCATCACCACCTCCGGCATGCTCAACCCGGCGCTCCTGCAGCACGCCCTGTCGGTGACCTCCGTCAGCCGATTGATCTTCTCGACTGATTACCCTTTCCAGCAGCCGACCCGAGACGACATCAGCTCCTTCCTAGAGCACTTCTCTTCCGATGAGGAACGTGAAATGTTCTCGTCGAGCAACGCGGCATCTTTGTACGGCCTCGACCTTGGATGACGAGGTCGGCCGCTTCAGTGTGCACCAGTTGCCTCCTGCGACTGGATCCCGGGACGGTCAGGTTGCTGCTCGCTTGCGGTGGTGGCGGACATCAACGGCCACCAGCGCCCCGGCTATGAGACCGAGGACGAATCCCCCGGTACCCCACTCCAGCCGGACCCGGATGGAGTGGCTGAGCAGGATGACCACCACGGCTACGGCGATAACGCCGAGGACCACGGCATGGGAGCGGAAGCGTTTCACCGGTCCGCGCCTCCATCGAGGGGCGTCCACAAGTCGGGTGTATGAGGGGACACGGTGCCGTCCTTCTCGAAGGAAACGTTGCGCTTGAAGCGATCGATGCCACGAGTGCCTTCAACCCAACACTGCTCAAGGCCGTTGGGCGATCGACCAAACGTACAGCATGTCTGACAGGCGGAAGACCGCGCCGAACGTTCCGTCCCGCGCTTACCACCGGGTCCCAACGGGCTCGACCGACCGACGCCCACTTGGCATGGGATGGACGTGGCTGGGACGATGGCGGAATTTGGACCACAGCGCGTGGTAGCACCCCCGAGGCCCAGTCCTGATCTGGCGTTTCTACAGACCTCAACGAAGAGTGTTCTGGGCGCGCTTGATCGGACACGCTGGGGATCGTGTCTGCAACGTCAACGGTATCTTCGGAATGGTCCGGGCGGTCCGGTCGGCTCAGAGCCTTGCTCGGGTCGTCGGTACGCGACGGGCTGGGCTGCGATACGGGTATCAGGACGACCGGTGATCTACGCCCCGGAGCGTGTGTTGTCTTGAGGCGCCCAGGCCGTACCCGGATCCGGCCAAGGTCGCTGCCACTTCGGCAGTCACAGTGAGGTGTCCGGGTTGCGCGACTTTCACCGCGTGGGCGACGAGGTTGACGAGGGGACCGAAATAGTCCCCGCTTCGGGCGTGCACGTGACCGTACCCAATGGCACCACGTGCCGGCGCCAAGACATTGTCGGAGCCGACCGTGGCACAGATCGCGGCCACCGCCTTCACCACCTGTCGTGGGTCAGTAGCCATGAGCATGGCTTCCTCACCGATCATCTTCACCACTCGGGCATCGCTGCGTGACGCCGCCGACCGGGCCGCCTCCTCGAACCTGGTCAGAGCGGCAGTGTGCTCGGCCAGGGGAACGTGCTCGGCCCAGCTGGTAGAACCCGTGAGGTCCACGAAACCGATACTGAGAATGGCCACGTCAGCCTCGTGCTCGAGCCGTCCTCGGCGGGCGGCGATGGGTTGATGTTCTCGGAACAGGATCTCGAAGGCTTCGGGCGTGTGGGAGTAGTACCGTCGTCATCCCGTCGATCAGTCCGATGGCCTCCTCTACCTGAAGCTCCCCGTGGTAGAGAGGCCCAAGGTTGTTCCCCTCCGAGCGCAGCAGGTGGAGGACCTTTTCGAGGCCATGCCGCCGCGGTACAAGTCTCTCATCGTCCTGGGAGCCGGGACCGGCCTCCGCATATCCGAGGCCCTCGGTCTTACCCAGGACCGGGTCAACTGGCTCCGGAGATATGTGACCATAGACCGGCAGCTTTCCCGGGCTCCCAGGGATGACCCAGTGTTCGCACCAGTTAAGGATCGGAAGAACCGGCCTAGAGGCATTCCGCTACCTCAGATCGTCGTGGAGGCTCTTGTGGAGCACGTCAGGGTCTTCGGCACCGTTCCCGGCGGTCTCCTGTTTAGTAACGAGAAGGGACTGCCGGTCCGGCACACGACCTTCTCGGATGTCTGGCAAAGGGCTGCGGGTCCCGTCGGGATTCCGAAAAGTGAGGGCTTCCACCTCCTGCGCCACTTCTACGCCTCGGTGTTAATAGAGCGCGGCGAGAGCGTGAAAGTGATCCAGGACCGTCTGGGCCACACCAGCGCCCAGATGACCCTCGACATTTACGGTCACATGTGGCCCGAGAACGACGACACCACCAGGGCCGCTGTGGACGATGTTCTGGGCGGACTTCGGGTCCATTTGGGGTCCATCGCTGGTGGCGTCAGCACATAAGCGCCGGTCAGACAGGGTGAGACGGTGAGTCGGCCTATAGGCGGGATTCTGCAGACGGACGTTCGTGACCAGCCGCTTTACGGCCGATTAGGGGCCTGACCAGCCAAAACAGTGTTCTCGCTATTCCTCGGGTGTTCCCCGAATGTCGCTGTTTTGTGCCCCGGTTGTGCCCCGTTTGCGCCCCATCCTCGGTCTCGAGGGCCTGCTACAGACCGGCCCGGGTGACGATCAGTACCCGGCCGCCGGTCTCTACGGTCAGCCGATCGATCTCCGGGCCGAGCGCGCCGACCAGGGCCGCCACGGCGGCCGCCAGATCCGGCGGGGAGCTGCTCGAGATCTCCACCGCGGCCGCGCCCGTCGTGCGGGGCATCCGTCGACGGTCGCGCCGCTGCGCGGACGTGGCCGAGCACGTGGCGCGTCGCCCGGCGGGAATCGAGCCTCCGCACACGGAACAGCGCCGGGCCGGCGTGTGGCCAGGAGGTTGATGCTGGCCATCTGAGGGAGCCGTTTGTGCGTCCAGCGGCTCCAGTCGCTGGACATCTGGCTCCGCTCCGTTCCCGTTCGCCGAGTGATGCGATAGTTCCACGCTCGCATCACTGTGAACGCTCTCGAGGCCCGGCTCCTCGATCACGGCCATCCGGCGAAGCCTACGCTCGGCCGTGCGCTCGGTCTCGGTGAGGCCTCCCCATATCCCGTACTGCTCGCCGAGGCCGGCCTCGAGACAGTCGATCTGGTGCGCGCAGCCGGCGCAGACCTTCCGAGCGGTCTCATAGGCGGCCGTGTCGCCGGTGGTCCGGGTAGAAGATCCTCGGATCGACCCCCGGCGCCCGACAGGCGGCCTCGGGGAACAGATCGACAGTCGCTAAGCGCTCGAGTCCGGCCGGCCACAACCGGCTACGCCGCGGCGAGGCCGGCGGCCTGGTAGGCGGGCCGGCGACAGACGGAAATCTCGTACAGGTCTACGGCGAGGCGCTCGATCAGGTCACGGCCCGAGCTGCGCTTCGCTCCCGGCGTGAAGCGGTGGCGGCATGGCTCGAAGCCGATCGACAGACCCACGCGCCAACCGTCCCGAAGGTCTCTCAGCCGCCCGGCGATCGACTCCTCATCGACCCTGAAAGCGACGCGCAGACCGTCGGCCGCCTCGGTCAGATCCACGGTCTCGCCGATCACTAGGCCGATCTTGTGCTCGAGCAAGATCGGCAGGACGGGCCGGGCCCGAATCGAACCGGTGAAGCATCCCGGCATGAGCACCTCATCGAAGGTGGAGAGGTGGCGCTCGATCCTGGCCACACGGTTCCACGGCGCGGCCAGCCCGAGAAACAGATCCTCACGGGCCCCGACGATCCGGCCTCCGTCGTGGCGGACCAGACCGGCACCGGGCCCAAAACCGGGGACGCTTTGTCCCCGCTTCGCCGGCGCCGGCGCATGGCGGGCCTGGTGCTCGAGCACTACCCGGCGGCCTCGATATATGGCTTCGGCCCGGCGGTGGATCTCGACTCGCCGGCGGGCCTCCGATGTCACGGGCCCATGATGGCACCGGGCGCCACTATGGGGAGTGACCAAGTTTCCCGCTGGTAACAATCCCGCCCGGGTCGGATCACCCACCCGGGTCGGGATCCCCCGCCCGGGTCGGATCAGGTACCCGGGCCGGATCTACCCGGGCCGGGGCGAATATCCATACCCGGGCCTGGCGCAAGATCCGGGCGGTAGTCCTCGAGCGGGATCGGTATGAGTGCCAACTCGAGTACCCGGGATGCCAGGGCCGGGCGACCCACGTCGATCACGTGCTCCCGATCCGCTTCGGCGGGACCAACACACTCGGCAATCTGCGCGCCGCTTGCCGGTCGTGCAACCTGCGGCGAGGCGACGGGACCAACGGCTGTCTCGGCCGACGTGCGATCAGTGTGGTGATCGATTCGTCTTCGGCTCGGCCGGCGTCACACCTCTTCGGCGACGGCCGGCGGCTACCGGGCGAAAAATGGGAGGCCCCGTTTCTTTTCAGCGGATACAGGGCCGGCCATATCGTGTCGCCTGGTTCCCCCCCCGCACGGCCTGAAACGGCCGATCCAGCCGGCGACAGCCGAAAAGCCTTGCCAGCGCTGCGTTTCTCCCCGGATCGCCCGGATCGGCTGCGCGCTACCCGGGGGGATCGTGTGCTAGGTGCACGTAGCGCACGGGCACTTCATGGGAATGAGTTCCCGCACTCAGTCGAGCCAGGCTTCGACGGCGGCGCGGTGGGTCTCGAGGCGGCGCCGGGCGGCCTCGAAGTTGATCGCGTCCGTGTCCGGCGGGCAGAGGCGGCCTCGGCCCTTCGTCCCCGACCCGATCGTGTTCGCGCCGCCGTTGATGAGCACGTCGCCGCAGATCTCACAGCGGGGCTGAGCGGCCTCGAGGCGGCGCCGGTCCTCCTCGGTGCGGATCTGGGCCTGGGCCCACCTTCGGCGCTCGAAGTGACGCCAGGCGGCCACGTGGAGCACGTCTTGGGGGTCCACCTTGATCGTGTCGGGCGAGGTGGGGCGAAGCTGCGCGACCGGCCCGCTGTTGGCGATCGACGGGGCGAACACGTAACGCTTCCCCTCGAGGATCACCCGATTCAGGGTCACCCGGCCGTCGTAAAGCTTCGCCATATCGGCCCGCGCCGGCGGCGCCTTCGGATCGGCGATCCACGGCCGCTCATCGGCCGGCGTGTAGAACACGTCCTCAGGGTCGGTGACCCATTCGGTACGGCCGCTCGGGTGGTAGTCGGCCGGCGGCCGAATTTCGGGTGTCAGTGTTGGGCATCGGTGCTTTCCTCCTGGTTGGTTGGTCGAAGGTTCGCGGCGGCGACCAGCCGCCACGCGTCGGTAATAGCTTGCGACTCGCGCCCGCTGAGCCATCCCCGCCCGCCGGCGACGGGCCGGCAGAGCCAGCGGACGGCCAGCTCGATCGAGTGACGGCTTGATCCGGCGAGCTGGCCGAGATCGATCTCGCCGGCGGCGAGGGTCGGGTACTGGAATGGCGCCGGCCGCCACGTGGCGAGGCAGCGGTAGGCGGTCTGCTCGAGGATCTCGCCGGTCTCGGGATCAGCGCTCGAGACGTGGAGCACCTCGAGGCAGAGGCCGCCGAGCGGCTCGGGGTAGTCGGGGTCGCCGGCGACGAACCTCGAGACGCTGAAGATCTTCCAGCCCGGCCCGACATCGGCCAGGCTGAAGGCGCGTGTCCCGGGGATGGCGGGCGGATCGGGGGGGAGCTGCGAGCGGAGCTGCTCGAGGCGGCCGGCGAGACTCACTCGAAGGGCTCCGCGTCGGCCGGGTCGTAACGGTAGACGTGCTCGACATCGATCCCCTCGGCCTCGGGGGTGGCGTCGATCACTTCGGGCGGGACGGCCTCGAGCACGTCCTCGATCAGCCGCTCGACTAGCGCCAGATGGGCCCGGGCGAAGGCCTCAGATCGCAGCTTCGGGATTTCCAGCTCCATCCAGCGGGCCCGCAGATCCGCCCGGGCCGGCTCGGGAAGGCCGGCGATCCGGTCGGAGAGATCCTCGAGGGTGAACGTGTCCAGCGGGGTCGCAGCGGCGGCCGGCTGGTCGAGCGCCGTTTCGCAGCCGGACGGCCGGGGGGTAGGTGGCGGGCCGGCTGTTTGCGGGGATCCTGGGCCACCTGAGAGGGCGCTTTCGCCGGGACTGTCGGCCTCGAGGGGGGCGACGGGCGCTCCCGCGGCTGCGATGCCCCGTCGGACGCCGGGCGCGTACAGGTCGAGCGCTTTCGTGCAGGCCCGGGCGGCGAGCATCCGATCGGGGATCAGCTCATAGTTCGAGGGCTGATCGGGGTTCGAGCGGCTGCGCTTCGTCCAGCCGGCCCGCTCCGCTTGCTGGATCGTCACCTCTACGGGCGGCTTTCGCCGGCCGTCGGGGAACGTGACCACGACCACGGCCCGCTCGGCGGTCGTGGTCACTAGCTCGAGGTCGTACCCGGCCCGCTGCGCCAGGGCCCGCTGAAGGGCGGCCATGAGACCGACGCGCCCGGAGATCACGTACACGTCGGGGAGGTTCGGCAGCGGGGGGACGTCGATCACGTGCAGCCACATGGTGGCGAGGGCGAGATCCTCGAGGCGAACAGCTTCCCTGCCTGTCCTTGAACTGCGCGGGGACCATCGAGGCCGGCCGCCACGTGGAGACTGCCCGGTCGACGTCGGGGATCCCGGTCGGGGACCAGCGCTCGAAGATCTCTCACGGCATGATCTTCCCGTGCGACGGTGACGGTCTCAGGCATGGATCGCCTCGAGCCGTCGCACCCGGTAGTGGGTTCCCGACTCGGGCGCCCACCCGCACTCGCAGATCTCGAGCCGGGACCGTGAGGCCTGCAGCCAGGCCCGAAACCCCATCCATCCGAGCCGGCGGCGCGGTCTTCACGTTGTTGTGAACGACCACGAAGCCGTCGGGGATCTCGCCGACGTCGGGGATGCGCTCGAGGTAGATCATCACCGGGGAACACGGGGAGCTTCCCCGTCGGAACGGTGACGTATTGCGGAGCAGCCATCTGGATTACTTCCTTTCTCGATTGGACCACGGGCGCGGTCGGTTAGAAGGGTCGGCCGGGGTCGAGTGTCTCGAAGGGCTGCAGCTCGAGCTGCGGGACTAGGAAGGCGGGGTCACGTATGTCGGTCCGCCAGTAGCGCTTGGCCTTCGTGTCGTGGCCGTGCAGCCATCCCGGGATGACGAAGCGGGGCCGACGCCGGTTACCAGCACGAAGGCGGCGGCGTGGAATCGGAGGGATGCACGATCAGGCATCCCCCCGGCCGTGACGTGGAGCGCACTTGCAGCGGCGGCCGCGCCGTAGCGGTGCCGGCGCGGCCAGTAGAGGCCGAGCCTTCGCCACGGCCAGCTCGGCGAGCGTGCCTTGCACGTCCATCTGCCATCCTGGTCGATCGAGGGGGCGCCGTGACGGTCGTGACGAGCCACGGTGGAGATCGTGAAGCCGTCGGGCCACGCCGGCGTTCGCGCCCATCGCCATCTCGCGCCCAGGACAGCTCGACCACGACCGGCCGCGCCGTCGGGGCATGGCTCCGCGCCTCCCGGAGCGGGGAAGTGACGGGCCCGAATCGGCGAGTGCTCCCGGCGTGGGCCCGCTGCTCGACCGTGAGCGGTGGCGGCGCCAGCTCGGCCGGCCCGGCGCCCGAGGGCCCGCTCGCGCTGATCGCCGCGTGCACGTCCGAGGCGTCCGGGTACGGCCGGCGGGCGTCACGCCGGGCGGCCTCGCGCAATAGGCACGTGACGACTTCGAGCACGTCGTCGCTGTCGGCCAGATCGGCGAGCACGATCTGCCACACGTCCACGATCAGCTCGGTGAGAGCCAGGCCTCTCGCCAGGTAGACCAGACCGACCACGCGCCACAAGGGCCCGGGTCACGACTTGCCGTCCTCACCGGTGATAACCAGGCGCATCACCTCGGCCGAGCGTTCCGCGGAGTTGAGCCAGGCCGTGCCAGCTCGCCCGCTGCGAAGGGTGGCCTCCGTGTAGCGAAGCCTCGAGTGCTGAACGTGTCGCACGCGGCCAGCACTTCGATCACGTGCTCAGCGCGAGCGGACGGAAAATTCCCGGGCGAGCTTCTGCGCCAGCACGGCCTGCTGTCGGCTGAGCGGTCTCTCCGGGCGCCTCGCGCTCACCTCGGCGATCAGCGGGGCGAAGTCTCGGCTTCCGCGAGGGCCGTCTTTCCGGCGCCGACAGGCGCCGTCCCCGGGAGCACGACGGCGCAGACGGTTCGGGGGGCGCTTGGGGGGTAAGGGGGAATTTGCACCCCCTTACCCCTACCCCCTAAAGGGCCGGAAAAGTGCTGCTCAGCGTAGACGGTTCGTAGACGGTTCGTAGACGGTTCGTAGACGGTTGAGCAGCCTGCAAACGTCTCGCCAAGGTGGACGGTTGCGAGTCCGTCCCGGCCCGCCGAGTACCGGTACTCATTAGCGTTCCTTCCACGGGTGCCGCGCCGCTCGAGGGCCTCGACTTCGATCCAGTGGCGAACGACTTTCGCCACGGTCGCCCGGCAGTAGCCGGTCAGATCGGCGAGCGATTCGAGAGTGATCTTCGCCAGGTTGGAATCCCGCTCTTGCGTGCAGCCGATGGCGAGCAAGACGTGGAGCTGAATCGACGTCCCGTCGCGCCACTCGAAGGCGCGGAGGTAGCTATCGACACTCACGACGGATCCGGGGCGGCGACGGTGCGGGCCGGTAGGCTGACGGCGGCAGATCGTCGCAGTCCGCATCCGGCGCCCGATCCCCCGCTGAGGGGACGGGCGCCGATCACGAAGCGGCTCGAGCGCCGGCGGGGTCTTCGCCTCGCAGCCAGGCCTGCAGTCTTCGGCTCGACACATGAGTCGGCCGTCTACCTTGCGGAACCGAGGGCCTCGGCCCTTCACCCGGAGTTGACGCATCGCGTCCACGGTCGGCGGGCGATCACGGATTCCTGGGACGCTCCCGCGTCGGTCAGCTCCGTCAAGTGCGTCTCTGGACGTCGTAGCAGTCATGCGGGACCGGGGAGGCATGCACAAGATGGGGACGCTCCCGGACTGAACGGAGGTGTAGGGGTACTCAGGGAATATTGACAGCAGGACATTCGGAGACCTACGCTGACATGCGTGGAACAATCCTGGACACCAAAGCAGATGCAAACGGGCGTCCCCGAATGTAGTTGCAGGCGAATCCCCACGCTCGGCGCCGCTAGTCGGCTGCGATTCCCGGACCGCTGCAGCGTGACGTTCGCTCTCGACGGTGGTCTTATCTCGCCTCCGTCGCCGAAGTCCCGGCCGGGCACGATGCCTCCTTGCGGGTTACTGCGGCTCGAGTTCCGGCTCGATGATGACCGGTACGTCTTGACTCGACTCGAGGCCACCAGCGCGCCCGACGGCCAGCTCGACGTCGAGCTGGTCCGCCGATTCCGCTACGCCGGCGTTCTGCGATGGGCGTTGCGCCGTCTGGTCGAGGGCCCACCCCCGGAGGTGCCCCGCGACATAAACGAGCGAGTCGCCTTCACCTACGCGATCTCCCGATCCCTCGGCATCCCCCCGACTAAGGCCGTGGCCGAGGATCTGCGGATCAGCTACACGGCCGCCAGCAGCGCGTCCGTCGCGCCCGCCAGAAGGGCTACCTGCCACCAGCCAGCCAAGAGAGGAAGAACTGATGCCCCGCCACTCGACCCCCGTCCGCCAGCTCCCGTCGGGGCGCTGGCAGGTTCGTTCCCGCGACCCGTCGGGCGCGCAGCGAAAAGAGACCTTCCCACTGCGCCGCGAGGCGCGCGACCGACTGTCGAAGGTGAACGCTGACGTCCGGCGAGGCATGTACGTGGATCCCGTCGACGGCCGCGAGACCTTCGGATCTTTCGCCGAGAAGTGGGCCGCCGGCCGCGACTGGAAAGCCACTAGTCGCCAGAGCTGGCCGAATGTTTACCCGCCACGTCGAGCTGCGCCTCGGAGGCCTGCCGTTGCTGGCGATCGACCGGATCTGTCTCGAGGCGCTGCAGACCGAGCTGCTGCAGCGCTACGCGCGGCGGACCGTCGAGCTGACCATGAGCCAAACGAAGTCAGTCTTGAAAGCCGCTTACGTGACGGGGCGGATCGGGCGAGACCCGACTCTCGGCCTCGCGATGCCCAAGGTCCGCGCCGGGCAGCCGGACGGCCGGGTCCGTCCCGAAGACGTTCCCACCCGAGCCGAGGTGATCGCGATACTCGAGGCCGCGCCGGCCCGCTTCCGTGGCGCCGTGGCGCTCGGGGTCACTGGCCTTCGCATCGGCGAGGTGCTGGCCGTGTCAGCCGATCGGCTCGATCTCGAGCGCCGGCGCCTCTTGGTCGACCGCGCAACTGCAGCGCATCGGCGACGAGACCGTGTTCACGGGCCCGAAGGCCGAGAAGGTCCGGACCGTGGCCTTGCCCGGCGCCGTGGTCCTCGAACTGCGTCGGCACTTCCGCGACCACCAGGGCGGCGGGGTCTTGTTCCGAGGCAGCCGGGGCAGCGCTGATGCGCCGGGACTACGTTCTGACGCGTCGGGCCTGGCGGCCGGCGCTCATCGGCGCGGGCCTCGAGGCGGACCGATTCGTCTTCCATTCGCTGCGCCACTTCGCGGCGTCATCGATGCTGGCCGAGGGCGCGCCGATAACGGCCGTCGCCGGCCACCTAGGCGACACAGTGGAAACGGTGCAACGGACCTACGCCCACTGGCTGCGCGACGACCGCGGACATACCCGCCGAAGTCCTCGACCGCATTCTCGCCGGCGAAGCCGATGCCGAGGCGGCCGGCTTATGAAATTTTGCGTTGTGCCCCGTTTGCGCCCCGAGCGGGTCTCGTGGTGACTCGACGTCGAGCATAAGTGCAGGTCAGCAGGGTTGAAAGACGGTGAGTCGGCCTATAGGCGGGATTCTGTTATCCGGTAGGGATAGGTGGCCATCCATCTAAGCGGTCTACCTGGGGACATAGGCCGGGCCGGCCGTCCCACGCTTGACCTTGCTCCGGGTGGGGTTTACATAGCCGCCCGGGTCGCCCCGGACGCTGGTGCGCTCTTACCGCACCGTTGCACCCTTGCCTGTGACACTCCCACGGGAGGCCCATCGGCGGTCTGCTTTCTGTTGCACTGTCCTTCGAGTCACCTCGACTGGCCGTTAGCCAGCACCCCTGCCCTGCGGAGTCCCGACCTTCCTCGACCGGGTCAAGCCCGGCCGCGACCACCCGGCCAACTCACCGTCGCCTCTCAGTCTGGCAGAGCAAGCGTCCTAGCCGGGTGCAGGCACTGTTCACCCGGGCCGGCCCTGGCTTGGGTCGGCCCATACCTGCCATCTAGGATTGGCACGAGTGCGTAGCCGTCGTGCAGATTGGGTGCTCGCCGGCTTGCTCGCGGCGGTCAGTTACATCCCGCTTTTCTTGACCAAGCCGGGCTGGGTCGCGGCGGACACCAAACAGTACCTGTACCTGGATCCCGCCAAACTCACTGTGGGGGCGGCCTCGATGTGGGATCCCAACACCGGCATGGGCACGGTTACCCACCAGAACATCGGCTACCTCTTCCCGATGGGTCCCTATTACACGGTGGTGGATTGGCTGGGTATCCCCGTGTGGGTCGGGCAGCGGATCTGGATGGGATCCTTGCTGTTCTTTGCCGGACTCGGTGTCGCGTACTGCGCCCGGCGATTGGGCCTCGAAGGACCCGGACGGGCGGTGGCCGCCCTGGCCTACATGCTGACCCCTTACACCATCGACTACCTCGACCGGATCTCGGCCATCCTCATGCCCTGGGCCGCCCTCGGTTGGATGGTCGGACTCACGGCTGCTGCGGCCAGGACCGGGCGTTGGCGCTATCCCGCGATCTTCGCAGTAATCGTGGCGTTGGTGGGTGGCGTCAACGCCACATCGATCCTGCTGGTCCTGGCTGCGCCGGCGCTCTGGTTGATCCACGGGGTCTGGGTCACCCATGAGGTGACCCTCCGGCGGGCCCTGGCTACCGCCGCGCGCATAGGCGGGCTGTGCGTCCTTGTTTCTCTGTGGTGGTTAGCCGGTCTCTGGGCCGAAGGGATGTACGGAATCAACGTCCTGCGCGTGACCGAGACGATCCCGACCGTGTCGAGCACGTCGTCAGCTTCGGAGGTCCTGCGGGGGCTGGGTTACTGGTACTTCTACGGATGGGACAAGGTTCAACCCTGGACCCTCCCGTCTGTCCAGTACACGCAGTCCCTCTGGCTCGTCGGTGTGAGCCTCGGCGTCCCGGCGCTCTGCATCGCCTTCGGATTTTTAACCCGGTGGCGCTACCGAAGCCTGGCCCTCATGATGGTCGGACTGGGAACCGCCGTAGCCGTCGGCGCCTTCCCATATTCTCATCCCTCCCTTTTCGGCGCCTTGGTCAAGGGCACATCGACCGGATCGACGCTGGCGCTGGCCATGCGATCGGTGGACCGGATAGTGCCGGTCGTGTTGTTGGGGCTTTCACTGCTCCTTGGGGCGGGCATAACCGCGGTCGGGCTGCGGTGGCCCCGCCTCGGCACGGTGGCGGCCCTGGCCTCAGTCGCGATCATCGCGGCCGACCTGCCACCACTGTGGACCGGCGGCATGATCGCCTCAAACCTCTCGCGACCCTCCAGCATCCCCAGCTACTGGACCGACGCCACGTCTTATCTGAACGCCCAGGGCTCATCGAGCCGCGTCCTCGGCCTGCCGGGGGAGGACTTCGCCGCCTATTCGTGGGGCGTCACTGACGACTCGATCGCCCCCGGCCTCCTCGACCGCCCTTATGTGGGGCGTCAGGTCGTTCCGCAGGGCACGCCCGCTTCGGCCAACCTGCTGCAGGCGCTCGATGAGCCGCTGCAGGAGGGAACGCTGGACATGTCCGCCCTGGCGCCAGTGGCCCGGATCATGAGTGTGGGGCAGATACTCCTTCAGTCCGACCTGCAATACGAGCGGTACAACCTGCCCCTTCCCCAGGCGTTGTGGGAGCAGTTGAATTCTCCTCAGTCGGAGCTCGGCCAGCCGACGCCCTTCGGAGCCCCCAACCCGGCCCCGACTATCCGGTACCCGCTCGACAGCGAGAGCCGCCTGGGGCTGCCAACCGGGGCCCCGCAGCCTCCTGCTTTGGCGGTCTTCAACGTCTCCGACCCGAGGGCGCTGGTCCGGGCCGAGTCCAGCGATCAACCCGTCATACTGGCCGGCGACGGAAGCGGGCTGGTGGAAGCGGCCGGAGCCGAGCTTCTCAACGGCAACAACACCATCCTCTACGCGGCCTCTTTGGCCCAGAATCCGGCCCAGTTCCAAGAGGCCATGGCTGCTGGCGCCACTCTGATAGTTACCGATACCAACCCTTTGGCGACAGACCGCTGGGGGGCTCTTCGAGACAACGTCGGCGAGGTTGAGCAGCCGGGTGTGGGAAGCCTGACGTCGGACCCCTCCACCTATGCCCTGCCGGTCTTCCCCGGTGAAACCAGCGCCGATCAAACAGTCGCTGAGGTCACCGGCATCAAGTCCGTGGCGGCCAGCCAGTACGGCAGCTCGCTTTCTTTTACTCCCGAGAACCGGCCCATCAACGCCCTCGACGGGAATTTGTCGACAGCGTGGACGTTTGGAGCTCGCGTACCGGTCCACGATGTCCGTCTCGCCGTCGACCTGGACCAGCCCGTTACCACGGATCATGTCACGTTGACTCAGGCCCAGTTGGCCCGTCCCAACCGCCGCATCACCTCTGTGACCCTCCTCTTCGACGGTAAAGACCCGGTCACCGTGCCGATGAATCGCTCGTCGTACAAAGCACCGGGGCAGGAGGTGACGTTCCCGGCTCACACCTTCTCCCAGCTCGAGGTGGTGGTCAACGGAGCGACTGGCGGTGCCGACAAGAAGTACGACGGACTTTCCTCCGTCGGCTTCGCCGAGATTGACATCCCGGGCGTGTCCAACGCCTCGGAGTCTTTGCGGTTGCCCACCGACCTCCTGTCCCAGGCCGGCGCCTCCTCTCTGGGCCATCCCCTCGACATCCTCATGCAACGCAACCGGGTCTCGGGGCCACCCCGACAAGACCCGGAGCAGGAGATGAGCAGGACGCTGACCCTGCCGACCTCGAGGACCTTCTCCTTGGGCGGCGCAGCCGAGATAAATGCCGGGGATTCGGACTACCTCATCAATCAGTTAATCGGTCTGACACCTCCAGGCGCCTTGCCCGCATCGAAGCCCGCCAGCCCCGGAGCCGCCACCCTCGTCGCCGCCAACTCGTCCACACGCCTCGACGGCGATCGCAACGCCCGCGCCAACGCAGCTCTGGACGGCAACACGAAAACGGCCTGGATCGCGGAGACCGGCCCGCAGAACGGGGAGTGGTTGAGCTACACGTTCAACAAGCCGGTCACCCTGGACCACGTCGATCTCCAGGTGGTCAACGACGGCCGCCACTCCTTACCGACCCGGATCACCATCAGTAGCGGCTCTCAGACCCGGACGGTATCGGTGACCCCACCCGCTGTCGGCACCGCTAGACCTCAAGGATCGACCAGCACCATTCCGCTCTCCTTCCCATCGCTCACCGGTACCAGCATCAGGTTCACGATCGACTCAGTCCAGCAGGTCAAGGCTCTGGACTACTACTCCACTTTCGCCGGTACGACCGACATACTGCCGGTCGGGATCGCCGAGCTGGGCATTCCGGGAGTGGACGAACCGACCGCTCCTGCCAATCTGCCGGCGAATTGCAATTCAGGTCTGCTCACCATCGACGGCCAACCGGTGGATGTCGAGATAACAGGAACGACGGCCGATGCACTGGACGGCGCCCCGCTCGCCGTCAGCCCATGTGGAAACTCCGTCAACGGCTTAACCCTGAGCGCCGGAACCCACGTCATCCAGACCAGCCCTCGCCTGCCTTCAGGATGGTCGATAGACCAGCTGTGGCTCGAGTCGGCCGCCGGTGGAGGCCCAGCTGCCCCCGGCGCGAACGGCCCGGGGGACCAGGGCGGCGGTGCCGACCCGTCGCTGACAGGTGCGGCGGTCGCGCCAAGCGCCACCACGACCACGACTGCCACCACCGCCGACCAGCCCCCCCGCCTGCAGTTGGACAGTCAGAACCGGACGACCTGGCGGGTGACCGTGAACGGCAACGGCCAACCCTTCTGGCTGGTGCTGGGCCAGAGCTACAGCAGCGGCTGGAGCGCCACCTTGCCGGGTGGGCACACGCTCGGGCCGGTGCGGCTGGTAGACGGCTACGCCAGTGGATGGTACGTCCCGGCAGGCCAGGTCAAGGGACCGACGGTGATAACCATGACGTGGACACCGCAGCGGGTGGTCTGGGCGGCCATCACCGTCTCGGCCGCCGCCCTGCTCGTTTCGACCTTGGTGGCGGTGTGGCCTGAGCGCTGGGATTTCTGGCGGCGCCGGCGCAGAGGGGCGCGGCGCCGAGAGAAGCCCCGGCGGCGCGACCTGGCCCCGCGCGGGTCTTCCCCGTCACCGACGTCATGGCGAGCAGTCATGGCCACGGGTGGGACACGACCGACCGCGGTGGCAACCGCCCTCACCAGCGCGGCGTGGGGAGTCATCACCTTGGTCGTGAGCCGGCCGGCCATCGGGCTGGTGGCGGCGATCGCGGTGGCGGCCGGTTGCTGGTGGTCGCGGGGTCGTTTCGGTATCCGGGTGGCTGCCGTAGGCGTCCTGGTGGCCGTGGGCGGCTACGCCGTCGATCAGCAGTGGCGCCATCATTACTGGCCTGACATCAACTGGCCGGGGAATCTGGGCTCCGCCAACGACCTGGCCTGGTTGGCGTTGGCCCTGGTCGGAGCGGACCTCGTCGCTGGCTTCGCCCGGTACCGCCTGAACCGAACGTCTACGCTCGGGGGAAGGACGACCTGAGGAGTTGAGTCTGCATCTGATCGCGCTGGCGTCGAATGCCGGGGGTAGCCGTGAGGTGGCGGGGGTCGTGGTCGCCGTCTTCTCCGCTGCGCTTTACAACCTCGGCTACGTGCTCGAGAAGCAAGCCCTGGGGGAGCTCCCGGCGGTTCGGTTCCATCTCGTCTCCCTCCTCCGGACGGTGGCCGGTTCCCCCCGCTGGCTACTGGGATTCTTGGCCATGCTGGCCGGCCTGGTCTTCCAGCTGGTGGCCTTGACCATGGCACCGGTTTCGGTTGTCCAACCGGTCCTGGCCGGCGGTCTGATCGGGTTGGTGGTCATCGGAAGCGCCGTGCTCGAAGAGCGGCTGGGATGGCGGCAGAGGGCGGCGCTTCTACTGGTCCTGGGGGCGGTGGTGACTATCGCGGTATCGGCCAGCAGCGGCGGGGCCGTGGCCCAGCGCGTTCCCGGGCACGCGTTTGCCAAGCTGGCCCTGCCCGTCACCGTTCTGGGCCTTCTGGCGTCCTGGATCGGCGTCACCAGGCGGCTTCGTTCCGGTCAACTGGAGCTGGTATGGGTGGCGGTCGGGGCCGGGCTGATGTACGGGTTGGGAGCCGTATCCGAGAAGGCGGTCGCCACCAACATGGTGGCGAGCGGGTTGGTGGCGGGATCGGTGAAATCGCTCGCCACCGTCTACCCGTGGCTGTTCGTGGCCGCCACCGTGGTCGGCATGCTGGTGTTCCAGATCGGCCTGCAGCGCCACCCCGCGTCACTCATGGCGACGTTCAGCAATGTCACCGCCAGTGTCTGCGCCCTGGTGGGAGCTTCGGTGGTCTTCGGCGAGTTGCTACTGCCTCGAGGCTGGTCGTCCCTGGCCCGCCTGGTCGGTCTCGCCGCCGTAGCTACCGCGGTCGGCGTTCTTGCTGTCGAGCGCCAGCCGGCGCCCGAGGAAGCGGTAGCGCCCTAGCGGTCCAATCGGCTCCGGCGCCGCGTCGCCTGCCAGCACCTGAAGGGTTTGCAGTGCGGTCAGGTCCCAGGTGAGTCGCCGGGAGCGCTTGAGGGCTCCACGCTCCAGGCGGCGCCTGACTATCTGGTTGCTCAGGACGGTGTGGACCGCTTCCTCCATTGCCGGTCCTGGTTCGGCGAGGAACCCGCTGACGCCGTCCTGAATGGCGTCGATGTGGCCGGCGATGGGGCTGACGACGGCGGGTGTACCGCACGCCGCCGCTTCGCTGATGGTGAGTCCCCAGCCCTCGTAGGCCGAGGTGGACAGCAACGCCCATGCCCGCCGGTACAGGTCCAGCAGGGCCTCGTCATCGACGCGACCGGGTAAGCGGAGCCAGTCCTGGGCCTGATGGGCGGTTATCAAGCG
The DNA here is from genome assembly GCA_963851245.1 of uncultured Acidimicrobiaceae bacterium. Classification (GTDB taxonomy): domain Bacteria; phylum Actinomycetota; class Acidimicrobiia; order Acidimicrobiales; family Palsa-688; genus CAWKOH01. Next base: position 188,898 of record CAWKOH010000009.1, read on the forward strand.
TTCCAGCGCGGTCCGCTCGGACCCTTCCCCTGCGATCACGGCCTGCAGGTCGGGATGACGTTGCTTCACCCTGAGCAGAATCTCGATGAGCAGGTCGAATCGCTTGTAGGGCACCAAGCGGCCCACTGCCACCAACAGGGGCTCAGTGTCTCGCTTGCCACCCGCCGTGAAGCGCTCGTCGACCCCGGGTTGGACCACTGTCACCTGGTCGGGGTCGAGGCGGAGAAGGTCGAGGATGCCCTGGCGGGAGGACTCCGACAGGGTCACGACGGGAGTGCCGCGATAAAGCGAGGGCGCCAAGCGGCGTTCTATGAGCTTTCCGACCTTGGCCAGAGGGGTGGGCAGGACCAGGTCCCACATGCCGTCATGGACGTGGTGGAGGAACACGGCTCGGGGGTGCGGCGCCCACACCGGCGAAAAGAAAGGCATCCCGTTCCACACTTCGACGGTGCCATCCGGACGGCCGCGGCGCCGGGACAGGGCCGAGGCTCCCACGACCGGGAACACCGAGTAGCGGCCCGCCGGCCGGCTCACGCGGTAGCCGTCTCGGGTGACGGTCCGCTCGGCTCCGGGCGCCCGCGATGCCACCAGCTTTACGTCGATTCCCGCCGCGGCCCAGCGCTCAGCGATCCTGGCCGCGTGGATCTCCGAACCCCCCGCCTCCGGGTGGTCTAGGTCGCGCCAGGCCACCATCTCGATTCGCTGAAGTCCGGCCAGAGCCGCGACATCACCCAACTTCGAGCTGGGATCGGCCTCATTTCTGGGCGCCGGCCGGCTCGATGGTTCCAGGGCAGCGGCCCCGCCCATGACCTCGTCGTTCATGCCTGTACGCCCACCGGATCGGTCGCCGGCACTGCCGGCGGCTTGGCCGTCTCAGGACTCGAAACGGTGCTGGGGCCGCGGCGGGCGAGAACGCGGATGGGATCCCTGACACGGGAGTAACCGATACTCAGCTGGCGCCATCCCAGGAGGCGCACGGGTCGCTCCGCGCAGGCGTAGCTAAGAGCGGCAGCCGCCACCGCCAGGGCGGTGACGGTAAGGATCATGAGAGGCAGCGACATGCGGAACAGGTGATGAGGGCCTCCGTTCCAACTTATGAATTCCTCGATCCACGCCTCGTGCCAGAGGTACACGCCGTAGGAAACCACGCCTATGAGCGCGATCGGACGCAGTTGCAGGGACCGGCGGACCAGACCCCTTTCTTGGGGGCCGAACACGGCCGGGAGCACCACGAAGAAGGCGAACAGCCCGTAGAGCGTCTGGCGGGCCAGGCTCTGAGGTATCGGTGAGGCGTGATCGGGCAGGATGGGCAGCCCCAGGTTGGACACGGCCACAAAGAACACCGCGGCGAGGCCCCAGGACACCCACGGAACTGCCGGGTGCCAGAGGAGGGCCGGGCGACGGTCCTCGGCGGCCAGCCACGAACTGACCACCGCCAGCAGCATGCCGAGCGCGAACAAATCGGCGTACGCCGGCAACCAGTTGGGCATGATCTTGGCCGAATAGCCGTCGGGGAAGCTCATCACCACGATCCGGAATACGAAGCTGAAGGCCGCCAGACCAGCCAGGCCGACTAGCTCCGTGCGGATCTGGTCCCGGTGCGAGCGTGAGCGGGTTCCCATGAAGACCGCCCAGGCCGGAAGCAGCAGATAGAAGGTCATCTCTGTGCACAGCGACCAGGCCTGCGACAAGCCGGTCAGGACGTGGGAGGGGAAGTAGATCTGGGCGAAGCCCAGATAGATGGGCGGCGAACCCCATCCGCCCCTGATCGTGTCCGCGTGCAGGATGTAACTGATGACGATGAAAGCCAGCCAGTAGGCCGGAATGATCCTCTTCAACCGGCGGGCCCAGAACTTCCGGGTGGCTACCTGGGATTGCAGACCGAAATGAGCGGCGGCGAAGGGCCGGTAGAGCAGGAAGCCGGACACGACGAAGAAGACCGACACGCCAATCTCGAGTCGCGACGTGTAGATCCCCAGGTACTCACGGGTCGTGAAGCCTGACACGAAGCTGGTGTGGACTCCGATGACCAGGAGGGCGGCTAGCGCCCGCAGCCCGTCGAAACAGGGGAAGTGAGTGGCGCTCTGCTGCCCACCTTTGGCGATCGAAGACCCTCCCTGCAGCCGTGCGTCCGGAATGCTCGCACTTGGTGCCGGGCATCGTAGCGGACCCGTCGCCGCGGCTGCCTGCCGCTACTCGCCCGCGGGGTGGGCGGTGGCCCGGCGGCCGGGGAGCTTCACCACCTCGATGGCGCTGGGCAGCTGCTCCTTGATGTCGGAGTCGTGGGTGACCACGAGGATCTGGCGGAAACGGCCGCGGAGTCGCTCGAGAGCCAGGAGCATCCGGGACTTACGGTCCTCGTCGAGGGGGCCGAACACCTCGTCCAGTACCAGGAGGCCCACCGATCCGCCCGACTGGAAGTGGATGTGCTCGCTTATCGCCACCCGCAGGGCCAGGTTGGCCAGGTCGACCTCTGAGCCGGAGAAGCGGTCCAACCCGTAGAGCCGCCCGGCGTCGCTGATCTGGAGTTGGTAGGTGTCCGGATCCACATCCAGGCTGTCGTACTCGTGGTCGGTCAGCTCGGCAAAGAGCTCAGCCGCCTGGGAGGCGAGCCGGGGTCCGACCGAGCCCACGACGGTGTTTCGGAAGTCCGCCAAGAGTTCTGCCACTCGGGCTATGTGGCGGGCATCGGTCTCCAGCTCGGCCAGCTGACCGTGTTGGTAGCGGGCTTGAGCCAGTCGCTCGGCCGCGCCCTTGGCCCGCTCTCGGTCCCGCGCCGCCACCAGGGCCACTTCGACTGCGGCTGCCGTAGCGGCTCGTGAGGCTGCCGCCACCTTCTCCCTGGCCTCCGCCGCCACGTCGAGAGCATCCCGGTCGAAGGCCAGGGCTCGCACTTTCTCTCGCAGCGCCTGCATCTGCGCCTCAACGGCGGCGACTCTCTCCGCCCCGACCGCCATCGACTGCTCAAGGGCGGGACGGCGCTCCAGCCGGCCGCGGATCCGGGCCACTTCGGCCGCGGCGGTCCGCTTCGACGCGACCTCCCCTTGTATTTCCGACACGGCCCGGGCCAGCTCGGCGCCGCTCGGGACGGAACCGTCCGGCCGGCGCCAGTCGGGGGCGGCCCCTGCGACGGCGTCCCAGGCCGCCCGCTTGGCCGCCTCCGCATCTCGGCGCTGACGGTCGGCCTGCTCCCAGGCCGCACGCAGCTGGCGGGCCCCCTCCACCTCGGTCTTGGCGGCGGCGAGCCCGGCCTCGGCTGCCTTCGCCTGGCCAGTGGCGACGGACCGCTCGGCTTCGAGCTGTCTGACCCGCTCCTCGGCCTCTTTCACCTCTTGGGCCCGGTGGGCCTGGACCGCCTCCAAGGCCTCACCCAGTGCCTGGCCGCACATCGGGCAGTCCGCTTCCCCTGACAAGGAGGCGGAGCGGTCGGCGGCCGCGCCAGCCAGGACCAGTCGCTCGGACGCGGCCGCCGCCAGCGCGTGGAGGCCGGCCACCGTCTCCCGGGTCGCCCCGGCGGTGCGCCTGGCCTCCTCGAGCGCGCCTTCGTCGGGCTCGGGTGGCTCGTCGGGTACGGCCAGGCCCTCCACCGATGCCACTGCCCGGGCGGCCGCGGCCATCAAGGGCAGGCGCTCCTCCGCTTTCTGCAGCCCCGTGGCCGTGGCTTCCAGATCGGACAGGCCGGCTGCCACGGCGTCCAGCTCGGCCAGTTCGGCCTGCTGGCGCTCGGCGTCCTCTTTGAAACCTTCCAGCTGCTTCCTGGCTGCCCTGCCGTCGGCGACGAGCGCTTCGTGCTCTTGTCGCTGCCGGTCGAGGGTGCCGAAGGCTTCGGTTGCCGCCGCCAGCCGGGCCTCGGAGGCTTCTGCCGCCCGCCGTTCGTCGGCGGCGGCCACCTCGGCCGCGTCAGCCTTGGCCTCGGCGTCGGCCACCTCCGTCTCCAGGCCGACCAGATCCACCAGCAAGCCCCGGAGTCTTTCGTGATCGGCAGCGAGCTGGCGGGCATCCTTGCGGGCTGCATCCCGGGCGCCATCGAGTGGGGTGATCCCGAGCAGCTGCAGCACCAGCTTTCGGCGATCGCCGGGTGACTGATTGGAGAAGGCGGCCAGCTGCTTTTGCTCGGTGAAGACCGAGGCCCGAAAGGCGGCGTCGTCCATGCCTAAGACCGACTCCACGTAGCGCTCGACGTCGCGGGTACCGGTCGACATCAGAAGGTTGTCGCAGAGGGCTTCCACCGACACCGCGGAGTTGATGCCCTTGAGCAGTCGCCGCACCAGATAGAGGTGACCCTCGTGCTCGAACTCCACTTCCGTCACGCACTCGGCCCCGACGCCCGAGGAACGTATCTGCTCCTTGGTCGTGCGAGCCTTCCCCCAGAGCGTGAAAAGGATGGCTTCGAGCAGCGTGGACTTGCCCGCCCCATTGGGCCCGTAGATGCCGACCAGCCCGGGCGGCAATTCCAGATTGAGTTCGTCCTCGTACACCCGGAAATTCCTCAAGTACAAGCGCTTGATCAGCATTGGCTGCCTCCGTCCGGGCCCACGATCGCCCGCTCGAGGTAGCCGTGTCCCAAGGCCTGGACCTTGGCGCGGTCCAGCCCGGTCAGGTCCTGGCCGCTCACGTAGCCATCCCATTGCGACTGCAGACTCGTGGTGGTGGGAAGCTCGGTCCGCATGGTGGTCGCCACGAATAGGGGTTCGAGCTTGAGATGGAGTCCGGCCCTGGCTGCGTCGCGAACGGCATTCAGGTCGAGGAGATGCCATATATCCGGATCGACGCTCTCGACGTACAAGCGGGCAACGGCGCCGGCAGGGATGGAGGCCGCCCGTTCGAGCACCGTGTCCTGCAGCTCCCGCGGGGACAGGCCGAGAGCGTAGACCGATTCGAGCGTCACCAACTGACGCCGGTAGCCGAGAGGAACATGGGTGCACTGGCCCCTGTCGGTATCGAGCACGACGATGCCTTTGGGCTGGTCGGGGTCGTCGGCGAAGGTGAAGGAATCGGTCGACCCGGCGTACCAGGTGCCCTCTGCGACCCGGGCGAAGTTGTGGTAGTGGCCGAGAAGTACCAGGTCCGACTGGAGGCGGCCGGCATCTACCTCGATCTCGTTGATGTCCGCGTACTTCGGCTGGAGCTGGGTCAGCCGGGGATGAGTCAGGAGGAGATTGGTGCTGCCGGCCACCCGGCTGCGGGCCGCTTCGTCGAGGGCATCGAGAGCCGCCTCGACGGTCATCATCTGGGGCACGGCATGAACGACCAAGCCCGGCAGCTCGAAGCGTTCGTACGCCAATCGGTGGGCGAAGTACATCTCGGGGAAGGTGTCGGCCAGAGTTGTATAAGGGCTGCCCTTGCCCGGCAGCCGGGGGGTGTCGTGGTTGCCCGAGATCACGACCGCCTTGAGGTCGTGGTCACGGATGCGAGACAAGGCCCTCTGCACCACCCGGTAGGACCGATAGCTGGGCCGCGGATGGTCGAAGATGTCTCCCAGCCACACGATCAGATCGGGCTGCTGGTCCAGGGCCAGATCTACGGCACGCTCGAACGACTGCTCGAAATCGGCCTCGCGCTGGTTGACCCCGCCCTCGGTCGTGAAGGGGAGGTAGGACCGCCCCAGGTGGGCATCGCCGATCGCGGCCAGTCGCATGGGCTCTAGGAAACCAGAGGGGTGAGACGAATACCAACGATGTGGTTTATCCTCGCACGGGTGAGCACCGTTCCCGGTGGATCGGCGATGGAGGGCTATCGGGTGGCCCGGGCCGGCCGCCGTCGGGGGTTGGCCCGGTGCGGGTTGCTGGTCGCGCTGGGAGCGGTGTGCGGCTGGGTCGCTCTGCACCACCCGGGCCCCGTGAGATGGCTGGCGGCTCTGGCCGGCGTGACGTTGCTGGTCACGATGATGGCGACCCGGCCGAAACCGGACCCCGAGCGTTGGCTTCGGGGGGCGGCAGGGGAGCGCGCCACCGCTGCCGTGCTCGAGCGGCTTCCAGAACGAAAATGGGTGGTGATGCACGATCTCCCGCTTCGGGGTCACCGGGCCAACATCGACCACCTCGTTATCGGCCCCAGCGGGGTCTGGGTCGTCGACACTAAGACCACCGTGGCTGATGTGCGGACAAGCTGGCGCTCCGTCCGGATGGGGCGGCGCAAGGTGGACGCCGGTCCGACCCGCTGGGAGGCCGGCATGGTGTCGGAACTGCTCGGGGTGCCCGTCCGGCCGTTGATCGTCATGCACGCTGGAGGCCTGGGTCCAAGAGGGGGTCGGGTCGGTCGGGTCCGGGTGGTCCCCCCTGGCGCCCTTGTGAAGACTTTGCGCCGTGGCCGCCGGCAGCTGAGTCGCAGGCAGGTGGCGAGCCTCGCGGGAGAGGCGCTCGAACTGCTGCCATCCGCGGCCTTCCGGGTTGAACCGGCGGGCAAAGGACGGAGCCTCCGTGGCTGACCCGCCTGTCTCTCCCGAGGCGGCGCCACCGACGCCGGCATCCACGGTCGTGCCCGTCCGAGACGGTGAGCCCGGGCTCGAGGTCCTGCTCCTGCGCCGCAACTCCCGTGGGCCTTTCGGGGGCATGTGGGTTTTCCCCGGGGGCCAGGTTGATGCAAGCGACCTGGCGATGGGAGGCGACGAGATGGACGGGGCCCGGCGGGCTGCGGTTCGAGAGGCCGAGGAGGAGGCCGGTCTCGATCTCGACGAGGCCTCGCTGGTGCCCCTTTCCTTCTGGCTGCCCCCGCCCGAGGCCCCTCGCCGCTTCGCGACATGGTTCTTTCTGGCATCGGTGCCCCCGTCCGGCGGCGTCGAAGTCGACCGGGTCGAGATCCGGGATCACCGCTGGCTGAGTCCCGAGGCGGCCATGGAGGCCCGCAACGGCGGCGATATCGAACTAGCTCCACCGACCTTCACCACGCTCTGGTGGCTGGCTCACTTTGACAGCACGGCCGGCGCCCTGTCAGCCGCGGCGTCGGGGCCGCCCGAACATTTTCACACCCACATCGCCACCGGGCCGGACCGGCGCGTCGTGGCCTCGTTATGGGCCGGTGACGCCGGCTACGAGGACGGCGACACCGAGCGGCCGGGGCCGCGGCGCAGGCTGGTCATGGACCCGTCGGGCTGGCGGGTCGAGATCGACGTCTAGGACCGCCGGTAACCTCAGCGACCGTGTCCGGCCAGCGACCCCTCGCTTTCGACCCGATCCTGGAGGCCCGCCGGCAATGGGCCGCTCACGGGTGGAACGATGCGGCCGACGGAATGGCCGCGGTGACCTCGATCATCCGGGCCCAGCAGATCTACCTGGCCCGGGTGGACCAGGTTCTCCGGCCGCTCGGGCTCACCTTTGCCCGTTACGAAGTGTTGATGTTGCTCGTGTTCAGCCGGGCCGGATCCCTGCCCCTCAATAAGATGGGCGCCCGGCTCCAGGTCCATCCCACCAGCATCACCAACGCCGTCGATCGCCTGGTCGGACAGAACCTGCTGCGGCGCGTTCCGCACCCGACGGACGGGCGCACCACCCTCGCCGAGATAACCGATGAGGGCCGGCAGCTGGCTCTGCAGGCCACCGCTGCCATCAACACCGCGGTCTTCGCTGACCCCGGCCTCCCCGGCGCCGACGTCACCACGCTGGTGGAGGTCTTGAAAGACCTCCGACGCTCCGCCGGCGACTTCGAGTGATCGCCGCCGGCGGCCCGGCCGGGTCTCGGGCTCGACGACCGGCCGCTTCGGGTCAGCGACGTCTCGGCGCGTCCCCGCCGTCAGTCGACCAACGCCGACACGTTGGCGGCCGCTGCCGGCCGGGCCGTCGGGGGCGGGTGGGTCAGGGCCACCAGATCGGCGTACAGGTGCACGTGGGCCGGCACCGCGAACGGGGCGGCCAAGTTGACGATCAGCGCCTCGCCCGGCATCAACGTCTGGATCTCGGCCCCCTGAGCGCTGATGTCCTGCTTGGCCGCGCTCCGCAGCATGTTGCGGTCCTTCTCGTCGGCCAGACCCAGGATGAAGAACGTGTTGAACTGGCTGAGCAGTTCGTCGTCCAGCAGCTTCGGCTGCTGAGTGACGGCGCAGAGCCCGACCCCGAACTTCCGCCCTTCGCGGGCCAGCCGCGGGAACACGTTCGACTCGCGATCCTTGTTGCCTCCGAGCACCCGCTGAGCTTCCTCGAGCGCCATGGACACCACCGGCATGCGGGCGTGTCGATCGGGATCTTCCAGGTACGCCGACTGCCATGTCTCCAGGACTCGGCGGGCCATGAAGGAGGCAACCAGCACCTCCTCGGTGGAACCCAGGCCGCTCACGTCGACAAGCACCACCCGTCCGGCCAGGAGCTCCTCCACAATGCGGCCACCGACCGACAAACCGGGGTCGGTGGCGACGCAGCGCAGGCTCACGATGCGTCTGGCCCGGCGGTGTACGACCTGGAGCGTGTTCAGCGCCACCCGGCCGTTCAGGTCGACTTCTCTGAATGTGGCCAGTTCGTCCAGGCGGGCGAAGTCGCTCAACCAGGCCAGACCTTCACTCCCGTAGAAGCGTTCCAGCTCGTAGAGCGCCTCCTCCTGGGGACGAGTCCACTCGTACGCCGTGCGCAGGTCGTCGACGGTCAGCTCGGCGAGGCTGATCTTGAGCGAGGAGGTGGCGGGCAGCGATCGGTTGGCGTACACCCGGAGGGCATCGGGCGCCCACGGATGACGGCTGAGAGCGCTGCGGTATTCGCCGTGAGGGTCTATCAACAGCATGGCGTAGCGGCCGTTGGCCCTCATCACGCCGGCGGCGAGGACCTGCATCAAGTTGGACTTGCCCATGCCGGTGGTGGCGAAGATGCCGACGTGGGTGGCCAGGCTGGCGCCGGGGATGCCGACACTGAAATCGACGACTGTTTCCCCGCTCCTCAGCCAGCCGACCGGTAGGTCACCCATGCGCTCGGCGAGGAAGGCGAAGTCCTCCGAGGTGGGTGCCACGACGGCCGAGAACTGGCTGGGCAGGCTCTTCGGCTTGCGGAACACCGATCGCAACCCGCCCGCTCCGGGTTCGGCCGGCGCCAGGTAGCCGAGGCATCGGCACTCCGCGATCCGATAGGTCCGGCGCTCCTGCTCGTGCAAAGGGTGCAGGCCGGTTTCGCCCCGTTCGTCATCGGCGAGAAGAGTCCCGGCCACCCGCTCAGCCCAACCAGGCTCGCGGTGCTCAGTCCCGTAGGTGACGTCGACCACCCGGAACAGGTAGCGCCGATCCGTGGTGGCGTCGACGGCCACGAGGAGCTCGCCGATGAACAGATCCTCATCGGGAGCGGCCCGAAAGGTCCCTTCGAGCACATTGCGTCCGTAGAGACGGCCTCGCGGCGAGCCCGGACCGGACATCAGTAGCGCTCCATCATGCTGTGCCGGTCCACGAAGGCCCGCTCCCGGACCTCCAGAGGCACCTGCTTGGAGTCGAATACCTCATCTATCTGGTCCCACACCTCCTCGCGGACCCAGCGCGGGCAGGCCGCCAGCCGATCGGCCACGCTCAAGGGGTACGGGTAGCCGGGGAAGGCGGCATCGTCGCAGAGGGCGGCTAGTGCACCGAGGGTCGGGACCGGGTCCACCTCGGCGGGTAGGTCGACGCGGAAAGAGAAGCGGGAGTCGGGATCGAGCCTGGCGATGACCACTTGAATGCCGGCGCCTACGTCGGGCCGGGTTCGTGCCACCGGCGCCCACCAGCGGCTGCGGTCGCCTACCTCGGCGGGCGCTCGCCGCTCCAGCACGCCGAGAAGGGGAGCCCCGCCCCACGACAGGCCGGTGTGCTTGGTGACCCCGACCAAGGTGACTCGCCGGGAGGAGGCGGTGGCGAGGAGGCCGGCCAGCCAGGATGAGGGGATGCGCCAGTCCGGCTGCAGGTCTCCGTCCAGGAGAACGAAAGCCCCCGCTTCGGCCTCGTCAACGCAGCGGGAGGCCGCCTCCCACTCGGCCCAGTCGCGTAGAAGGTTCACGTCGAGCGGGCAGTCCGGCGGCACCGGAGCGCCCAGAGCGGCCAGCGCCAGCCGCTCCTGACCTAGTCCGAGGAGGTAAGCACGAAGACGGCCTTCATCTTCCAGCACGGTGCGCCCATCCGACCATCGGACACGCGCCGCCCGGGTGACGTAGACCTGGAGGCAGCGGGCGTCGGCTACGAGGGCCTGACCGCCGTCAACAGCCCAGACGTCCCGCGGCGACTCGACCCGCGCCAAGGGTCGGATGCGGAGTGACTCTTCGAAGAGCAGGTCTCCTCCCGTCGGATCGCGGAGGCCCCCGCCGCCGTCGACGAGGAGGGCGGCAAGCCGGGCCGCGGTAGCCGCTATGGACCCCTCCCCGTGCGAATCGTCCGGCATGGGGAAGAATGTTCTCATGCCGAGGGCCATTTGGAGTGGATCCGTGAGCTTCGGCTTGGTCAACGTCCCAGTCAAGCTGATGACGGCGACCTCGCCCAAGGATGTCCGGTTCCATCAGTTGCACGACGCCGACAACGGGCGCATAAGCCAGAAGCGCGTGTGCTCTATCGACGGAGAGGAGGTCGAGTACCAGCACATCGTCAAGGGGTACGACCTGGGCGGCGGGCGCTATGTAGTGGTCGAGCCGGAAGAGCTCGAAGGGATTGACGTAGAAGCCACCCGCACGATCGACATCGAAGAATTCGTAGACCTGACAGACATCGACCCGGTCTACTTCGAGAAGTCCTACTACCTGGTGCCCGACGGTAGGGCCGAGAAGCCATATGCCTTGCTGGTCGAAACCATGACCCGGACCGGGAAGGTCGCCGTCGGTCGTTTTGTACTCAGGACGAAGCAGTACCTGGCCACCCTTCGGGTGCGCGAAGGCGTTCTGGTCCTCGCCACGATGCTCTACGCCGACGAGGTCATCGCCCCCGAGGAGATGGAGGTTCCGACTGTCTCCGACACGGCTCCGACCGAGCGCGAGCTGGACATGGCGGCACAGTTGGTGGAATCGCTGTCGTCGCCTTTCGAGCCCGAGAAGTATCACGACGATTACCGGGAGAAGGTACTGGCCCTCATAGAGGCGAAGGCGCAGGGCGAGATCATCCGGCGCCCGCCGCGCCGGAGGTGGCGGCCCCGGTCGTGGACCTGATGGCCGCTCTGGAGGCCAGCCTGGCCCGAGCCAAGAACTCGGCCTGACGCCGCTCCGGTCGTCAGCGCGGGTGGTCAGAAGCTGATGGCGCTCAACTCCGGGTACCAACGGCCGGCCCGCTCGACGGCCTGGCGCCAGCGGTCCCGGTAGTTCGGCTTCCCGCTCGGGTCGATCACGGCCCGAGGGGACCAGGTCCGGCCCACCTCCTCTATGTCTGACCATGTGCCCACGGCCAGTCCGGCGAGGAACCCCGCGCCCAGGGTGGTCGCTTCCAGTTCGGGAGAGACCTGTATGGGTCGTTCGCAGGCGTCGGCCAGCGCCTGTACGAAGACCGAGTTGGCGGTCATGCCGCCGTCCACTCTGAGATGGTCGATGCGCAGGCCGGTGTCGCGCTCGGCCGCCTCGAGCAGGTCGGCCCCTGAGTGGGCCACGCCCTCCAGTACGGCCCGCACGATGTGAGCGCGGCTCGACCCTCTGGTGAGGCCGAAGATGGCGCCGCGGGCGCCGAAGTCCCATTGCGGCGTACCGAGGCCGAGGAGGGCGGGCACGGCCACCACGCCTTCTGTGTCATCGCACAGGGCCGCGACCACTTCAGACTCGGCTGCGGAGGTTATGAGCCCGAGGTCTTCGACCAACCAGTCGACGGCGGTGCCGGCGGCCAGCATGATGCCCTCGGCGCCCCAGGTGATCACTCCATTGCGCTGCCAGGAGATGATGGGAAAGCAACCGGACGGGCCGCGGGCGGTGAACGGCGCCCGCTGGTCGCCCAGGCACACGTCCAGGACGCCACCGGTCCCGAATGTCGCTTTGGCCAGTCCTCTCCGGGTGCAGGCTTGCCCTAGTAGAGATGCCTGCTGATCGCCGACGAGGGCGCCCAGCGGTGGAGACCCCGGCAGGGCGTCGGCCGGGCCGAGCAGCCCCGACGAGTCGACCACCTTCGGCAGAGAGTCGGGCGTGAGATTCAACCGGTCCAGATGAGCCTCGTCCCACCCGCTGCCGTCGGATCTGAACAGACCGGTGACACCGGCGTTGCTCGGGTCGGTGACGTGAAGCTTTCCCTGTGTCAGGTGCCAGGCGATCCAGGTGTCGACCGTTCCCACCTTGACGTTCTTGCGTTCGGCCGGGTCGACCTGGTCCATGAGCCAGGCGAACTTGGTCGCCGACTCGCTTGGCGACAATCGGATGCCCTCTCCCTGCAACTCCAGGCAGGTACCCACCGTTCGTAGGTCCTGCCAACCCAGGCCCGGTCCGACCGGTTCTCCGGTCCGACCGTCCCAGGCTACGGCCGAGGCCCTCTGGGCGGTTACGCCGACCGCTTCTACCGGTTCCGACGTCGTCAGCGAGCGATGCTGCTGCCATGTCGACTGCTGCTCGCGCCATCGCGGCGGGATCGAACTCGACTAGACCCGGCATGGGCACCCTGGGAGGGAGGGCGCAGCGGTGAAAGTGCTCGACAGTGGCGTCGGGGGCGACGATCCCGGCTCGCACGCTGCTGGTCCCGACGTCGATCACCAGGATGGCCAAGGCTTCTCCCTACCCTTCCCAAACCGTTCCGAAGGCGGTCGGTAGGCCGAGTTTGCCCGGGTTGAGGATCCCACGCTGGTCCAGCGCCTGCTTTGTGGCGGCTAGGACATCAAAAGCGGGCCCCAGGTATTCCCGCAGGTAACGAGCGCGATTGAGGCCGATGCCGTGGTGGTGGGAGATGGCGCCGCCGAATTCGGTCGTCGCCGACATGACCGCGTCGAAGGCGCGACGGTAGTAGGCCTCGGCCTCATCTCTGCCGCCACCGGGCCGCCCGGCGAATGTGAAGTAGAGGCACCCGCCGTCGGTGTAGGCGTGAGACTGATGGGCCGAGGCCGCCATCGTCCCGTCGATGTCGTTGAGACGGGCTACGACGCTGCTATAGAGGGACGGCAGGGACCTCCACGAAGCTGCGACCTCGACGGTGTCGGCGACGATGCCGGCCCGCACGAGTGACTCCAGGGGCGGCACCTGGTTCCGGTGCTCGAGCCATCGCTGGGGCAGCGTCGCCGGGTAGGTTTTCCGCGTCCCGGCACTCGTCGGCCACCACCGTCATGACGGCGTCGATCAGAGCGGGGTCGCCTTCGTCGATCACGATCAAAGCGGCTTTGGTCTCTACCTCGAAGTTGCGAGCGGATTCGGAGTGGTCGTACAGCCGGAGGACGGCCGGGGTGGCCCCGCGGCGCAGGATGCGACGGCAGACGTCCAGTCCCAACTCGAACTCCTGGAAGCCGTAGGCGGCCTGGCGTTCGGCTGGTGGCATCGGATGGGCGCGCAGCCTGGCCGCGGTGATGACCCCTAAGGTGCCTTCGCTCCCGACGAACAGCTGGGTCAAGTCCGGGCCGGTGGCCGCCCTGGGAGCGGTCCCGCCGGTGCGGATGAGCCGGCCGTCGGCCAGCGCCACCTCCAGGCCCACGACCATGTCCTCAACCTTGCCGTACCTGGTCGAGTACTGGCCTGCACTCCGGCAGGCGATCCAGCCGCCCACTGTGGACAGCGCCATCGACTGGGGCCAGTGCCCCAGGGTCAGGCTGTGCTCCGACCGGAGCGTGTCCTCGAACGGCTGCCCGAAAGTGCCCGCCTTGACGTCGACTAGTAGTGAGGCGTCATCGACTTCCAGGATCCCGTTCAAGCGCGTGAGGTCGAGCGAAACCCCCCCGAAGATCGGGATGCTGCCCCCGCACACCCCACTCGCCCCGGCGAAGGGTGTGACGGGCACGCCGGCTCGATGGCAGGTCTCGAGCACCACCGCCACCCCGCTCGCGTCCACGGGCCGGGCCACGGCTGCCGGAAGGGCGGGGGCGGTGCCATCGACGGCCCATACCGCCGAGAGGGGCCACCAGTCGCGGCCGGCGTCTACACGGACCTGATCGGCGACCGAGACGTCCTCGCAGGCGTCCGCCAGGCGGCTCAGGAACTCGCGATCAGTGGCCGTCTCAGCCGCGAAGCGGGAGGGACGGCCGGCTGCGGCCGCTCCCAGTGGAGCGGGTAGGGGTGACCTCACCCCGGTACCGGGGCCGCCAGCGCAGCCAGTTCGGCCTCGGCTTTGGCTCTCATCCGGCTGACCTGACGGTCACGTTCGGCTGCATCCCAACCCAACTCCGCCCCGACCAGGGCGGCCACTTCCGGCGCGGCCTGAATCGAGGCCGCCCGGTTCAGGATAAGGGCTCGCGTCCTCCGGGTCAGCACGTCCGCCAGGGTTATGGCCATCTCGTGGCGGGCTGAGTAAACCGCTTCCGCTTTGATGTACGGGAGTCCCGGCACCAGCGGCTGCGCCAGCGTCGGGTCAGCCTCACACAGCGACACCACCTCGCCGGTTTCACTTCCGTGGCGTCCGGTCAGGTGGGCCAGTGCATTGGACGACAATCCGGCCCTCGTCGCCTTTTCGTTGACACCGAGTGCCGGTCGGCCGCCATTGTCGCCACCGATGAGCACCAGACTCCGGGTCCGGTCAAACCAAACGGCGCGCCTGGCGCCCCGCCGGAAGCGGCCCCGGCCCGGGCCGGCCAGCTGATCAGCCACTCGGTCGACCGTGTCGGCCGCCATCCGCCGGTAGGTCGTGAGCTTGCCTCCCGTCACCGTCACCAGCCCGTTCGGGGAGGTGATGACGCGATGGCGCCGGGACAGGTCAGCCGTGCGGGCGCTGCGGGCGTCACTGATGAGCGGTCGAAGGCCGGCCCAAGTTCCGGTCACGTCGCTCGGTGCTAGATCCGCCGTGGTCCAGGCGTTAACGGCGGCCAGCAGGTAGGCCACGTCGTCCGCGGTGCACTGCGGATCGTCGAGCGGGCCCGAGTAGTCGGTATCGGTGGTGCCCACGTAGGTGTAGCGGTCGGGGCCGGGGGCAGCGCCTGCCTGGTCCGCCGCCCACGGAACCACGAAGATCGAGCGCTTGTCTCCTGGCACCATGAGGACGGTGGCGTAGTCGCAGGGCAGCTTCTCCGCCGGTACCGCCAGGTGGACGCCCTTGGCCGGCCGGAGAGAGACCGGGGGCATGGTCCTCCCTTGTGCCGGTTCGGGCGCTGACATCGTTGCGACCTGGTCTGACCAGACACCGGTGGCGTTGACGACCACGTGGGCACCGATCTCGGTGCCGTCCACCAGGCGGGCCCCGCATACCCGGCCGCCCTTTTCCAACAAGGTCACCATCGGTGAGTAGTTGGCCAGAACCGCTCCCCGGCGGGCCGCCGTTCGGGCCAGTGCCAGTGTCAGGCGGGCATCGTCGGCCTGGGCGTCCCAGTAGAGAAACGAGGCGACCAGCCGATCTGTTTGCAGGCCCGGAAGGTGCTCGAGCGCCTCGGCGGCGTCGATTCGGCGGTGGCGATGTCCTATGCGCACCCCTCCCGTGAGGTCGTAGGTCCACAAGGCCACGGAATAAGCATTCGCCACGCCTTTGGCGACGACACCGTTTCGCCCGAACAACGGGATCAGGAAGGGGAGGGGGTGGACGAGGTGGGGCGCGTTGCGAATCAACCGCTGCCTCTCGTGCAGGGCTTCGTACACCAGGAGGTAGTCGTGCTGCTGCAGGTATCGGAGGCCCCCGTGGATGAGTTTGGACGACTTGGAGGAGGTGCCGGACGCGAAATCCCGCCCCTCGACCAACGCGGTGCGCAGGCCTCGAGCGGCGGCGTCGAGAGCGACCCCACACCCCGTTGCACCTCCACCGATCACGAGCACGTCGAAACTCTCGGCCCTCAATCGCTGCAGGGCGGCCTTCCGGTCGAAAGCTGGTGACGGCACCACCGACCACCGTACCTACTGACCGGTCTGAGCCCGACTAGGTGGAACCCGCGCTTGGGCCGATTTATCAGCGAGGAGTGTTGGGAACTAGTTTCCTCACCGAGGAGCGCTTTGATGCCGGAACTCAAGGGCACCAGAACCTACGAGAACCTAAAGAGGGCATTCGCCGGCGAGAGCCAGGCGAGCCGTCGCTACTTGTATTTCGCCCAGAAGGCCGACATCGAGGGCTACCCGGACGTCGCCGCCCTATTCCGTTCCGTGGCCGACGGAGAGACGGGTCACGCATTCGGGCACTTCGACTTCTTGGCCGAAGTCGGGGATCCGGTTACCGGCATGGCGGTCGGGGATACCGAGGAGAACCTGAAGTCGGCGATCGCGGGAGAGACCTACGAGTACACCGAGATGTACCCCGGATTCGCCCGAACGGCGCGCGAGGAAGGCCTCGACAACGTCGCTGAGTGGTTCGAAACGCTGGCCAAGGCCGAGAAGAGCCACGCCGAGAGGTTCGCCAGCTGCCTCCCCGACGTCCCTTGATCAGGGCATCCGGCCGGACTTCGGTACCTGTGCCTCGTTCAGCATGTTTTGGGCTAGACAGGCCGGTCGGGGTCGACCAAACTACGGCTCCGGAGTGACAGTTAGCTGCCGCCGGGCGTGGGTATCTTGAGATGACACTTTGACGGGAACTCGGTGATGGAAGTGAAGGACGCGAAGGCTCTGGCGTGGAGGCAGCGAGCGGCTTGTCGCGGCGTCGATCCCGACATCTTCTATCCGGTGTCAGATGAGGACGCGCTGGACGCCAAAGCTATATGCGCCATCTGCCCTGTGAAGCAAGCCTGCCTGGAGTGGGCCTTGGCCAATCGCGAGCGCGACGGTGTATGGGGCGGGGCGACCGAGCGTGAACGCCGGCGGATTATCCGCCGGCGGCGACGGTCGGCCTGACACCGTCGCTGTGAGCTCGAGCGCCGAGCCGGCCGGCCCCGGCGGTTTCGAAGAGTCCGGCGGGTGGCCGGCAATCCTCGGGCGGCTCGCGTCCGGGCAGGATCTCGGTTCGGTTGGGGCCCGGTTGGCCCTGTCGGAGGTCCTCCTCGGCAATGCCACTCCGGCGCAGATCGCCGCCTTCGTCTTCGGCCTGCGCTGCAAAGGCGAAACGATCGAGGAAATGACCGGTTTAGTCGCGGCGATGTTGGGCGCGGCAGAACGGGTCGTCGTTCCTGAGCCTGTGGCAAACCGGTTGGTGGATACGTGCGGCACCGGCGGGGACCGAAGCGGTACGATCAACGTTTCCACCATTGCCGCTCTAGTGGTGGCCGGAGCCGGCATACCGGTGTGCAAGCACGGTGGCCGGGCCGCCTCTTCGAAGGCCGGATCGGCCGACGTGCTCGAAGCCCTGGGCGTTGTTATCGACCTGGGTCCAGCCGGAGTGTCGAGGTGCATTTCCGAGGCCGGGATCGGCTTCTGTTTCGCGCCTCGGTACCACCCGGCGATGCGTCATGCGGTGCCGGTCAGGCGCGAGCTGGGCGTGCCGACCGCCTTCAACTTCCTGGGCCCGCTGGCCAACCCCGCCGGGGTTCGGCGCCAGGTAGTAGGGGTCGGCGACCCGGCCATGGCCGAGAAGATGGCCCGGGTGCTGGCGGCGGGCGGTGCGACGCATGTGCTGGTGGTGCACGGCGAAGACGGTCTGGACGAGCTGTCCACCACCGGACCATCAACGATGTACGAGTACCGAGCGGGAGGGTCGGGCGAGGCGACGGCGGAGTCGCGCTCGCGTCGGATGCCGGGATCGGCGTCGCGAGGGGGTCCTGGCCTAGCGCCGATGTTTGTGCGGTGCCGGTCGACCCGCTAGCTCTCGGGTTGGCTCCGGCCCGGTTGTCAGACCTGCTCGGGGGTGACGCCGCCACCAACGCCGACCTGGCCCGCCGGGTGCTGGACGGTGACAAGGGACCTCACCGCGACATTGTCCTGCTGAATGCGGCCGCCGGCCTGCTGGTCGGTGGAGCGGTCTCCTCTCTGGCCGAGGGGATCGTGACGGTGCCTCGGTGATCGACGAGGGTCGGGCCGCGACGTGCCTGGAGCGCCTGATCGTGGTGTCTCAGGAGGCGGTCGCCACTGCGCCGTCGGGACATGAAAACCCATGATTGTGCTCAGCAGCGCGCCATATCGGCGCGCGCAACTGAACACAAACGCAGATGAGGGGGTTGGCTCACCCGAGCGCATGAAATGATCTGCGGTGGCAAGCCGGCCGCGGTCGCCGGCGCAATCTCTGGAGTTTTGTACCCGTCACAAAACTGACGCCGACCCCGCCCAGACGACCGGCCAGGCCTACTCCGCCCCCAGGTCCCAGATCGCCTCGAGATCGTGCTGGCTATAGGCCTGGAAGGCGATGAGAGTGCGAGTATCAGTTATGCCCGGCAGTTGCATCATCCGCCGGGTGACCACCTCGGCCAGTTCCTCGTGATGGCGGACCCGGACTACGGCGACGATGTCGGCGTGGCCGGCAACGGAGTACACCTCGCTGACCCCATCGACCTCGGCCAGCTCGATGGCCAACGCGGCGACGCGCGCTGGTTCACCGTCGATGAGGACAAAGGCGTGCACCATGCCGTCCAACGGTATCTGGTCGCTCGAACGCCGAAGCCACGCCGAACCGCACGCCGTACCCCGCGCCCAACCCACCGCCGGACCCCCGCCGAACCCACGGGGGACTCCGCCGGTACGATCGCCCCGATGGCCTCGGCGCAACCGGCGAGCCCCCCGCAGCCGTCGACCGCCCAGTTGCGGCCGGCGCTCACCCTGGCCTGGGCCGTGGCCCGGGCTCGCAATCAGGCCCGCCCGCCGCTGCCCGTACCAGGTCGACTCCGGCCTCTAATCAACGCCGCCCGGCTACCGGAACGGATGCTCTCGACCATCCGGCAGGTGCTCGAAGACGACGCCGACTTCCGCCAGCAGGTGGCAGAGGTCGCCGACGGTGAGCTGCTCGGCCGGCTGGCCCAGGTGTGGTTGACGAGACCCGACGGCTGGCAGGAGGAGCTGACCGGGCTGCTCGAGAAACTCGAGGGCGACAGACGCCGGCTCGACGGAGAAAGAGATGCCCGCCTTGCTCAGGAGCGCATCACGGCTCTGGAGCAAGAGTTGGAGAAAGCCCAAGCCGAACTCCAGGTGCTCAGGAAGTCCAGTACGGAAGCGGCCGCCCTGATCGAGGCGGAGCGGCAAGCCACCCGGCGGGCCGAAGCCGGTCGGCGGAAGCTCAGCGAGTCCGTCGACTCACTCCAGCACACGAACCGATCCCTGACCCGCCAGAGAGAGGAACTCGAAGGTCGCATCGCTGAGCTAGCCGAACGACTCGAGGACTCCCAAGGTGTCCAGACCGCGGTATCGAATGAACGCGACGCCGCCCAGGCAGAGGAATCCCGGCTCGAGGAAGAGCTCGCCATTGTCAGATCCGAGCTATCCGCTCTGCGCGCTGAAATCGAATCGGAGCGGCAGTCGACCGCCGAGACGCTGTCCGAAGTCGCGTCTGCGGGGCGCCAGCTACAGGACTCGCTTCGTGAGGCCGCCGCCTCCCTCGGGTTCAGCCTGGGCCCGGAACCCCCCGCCGAACTCGAACCTCGTAGCGATCGACGATCCACGGTCCGACCGCCCCCAGCCGCCCCTCCGCGACCCCGGCGGGTGCCGGTGCGACTACCACCCGGTGTGTTCGACGATGAACCCGGCGCAGCCGACTACCTCGTGCGGGTGAAGGGCATGACCCTGGTCGTGGACGGCTACAACGTCTCGATCTCGTCCTGGCCCGACCGCGATCTTCCTGAGCAGCGGTGGCGCCTCGTCGACGCTCTGGCCGAACTGGTGACCCGCTTCGAGGTGACGGTGCGGCTCTTCTTCGATGGGGTGGAATCGGGTGGCCGTCTCCAGCCGCCCGCGGTGGCTCGGAGGCGCATGAGCGTCGAGTTCTCACCCTCCACCGTCGAGGCCGACGACAAGATAATCGCTTTGGTGGAGGCCCTTGGTGAGGCCCGGCCGGTCACCGTTGCGACCAATGATGGACGAGTGCGCACTGAGGTGGCTCGCCGCGGCGCCAACCTGATCTCGGTCGAGCAGCTCCTCTCGGTGCTCCGACGCTTTCCGGACCCCGCCGGCTGACTGGACCGGTTCAGCGTCACACCCCCCTGCAATCATGCCGGCATGAGCACGTTCACGATCAGCTGTGACGACTGCACCATGCGGGACACGTCGGCTTGCGACGGCTGTGTCGTCACATTCATCTGCGACCGGGACCCGGATGACGCCATCGTGATCGACGTGGCAGAAGAACGAGCCCTGCGCCTATTGGGCCGGTCGGGCCTGGTACCACCACTTCGGCACCGGCGGGGCCTGGCATTCGGATAGGTGGGTGCGGGTGACCTCATGCTGCAGCACGTAGCCGGCGCCGGGCATTACCCTCGGGTCGGGTGGGGCTCGAGCATCTCTCGCCGGTGGGTCAACGAACCAGTCATGGCAGGCTGGCCGATGAGTTGCGCCGGATCGGGCGGCAAGGCGGACTGGATGCCGTCGGGATTTGCGACGCCGCTCCATTCTCCGACACCCGGAATGCGATCGTAGAACGCAAGCAGCTCGGGCTGTCGGCGGGCATGCAGTTCACATACCGGAACCCGGTTCGATCTACAGATCCTCAGGCAACTCTGCCCGGGGCCCGATCGCTGTTCGTGGGCGTCCGCCGGTATCTCCGCCGGGATCCCCCCGCCCGTACAGGAGGAAGTCCGTCGGGACGGGTGGCTCGCTACTCGTGGGTCGACCACTACCGTCCCTTGCGGGGCGCCCTCGGACTGGTCGCGACCAGACTGATCGAAGAGGGGTGGCAGGCCCGCGTTGCCGTGGACGACAACGCCCTGGTCGACCGAGCCGCGGCGGTACGCGCCGGGATCGGCTGGTACGGGAAGAACAGCAACGTTCTGGTCGAAGGGGCGGGATCCTGGTTCGTGATCGGATCGGTGATCACAGACGCTCCCATCGCCCCGCTTACCCCGCCGGCACCTGTTGCCGACGGGTGTGGGTCCTGCTACCGCTGCATGGCGGCGTGCCCTACCGGCGCCCTGGTCGATCCGGGTCGCTTGGACGCCCGCAAGTGCCTGGCCTGGCTGGTGCAGGCCCCGGGCCTGTTCCCACGCCAGTACAGAGAAGCGCTTGGAGATCGACTATACGGTTGTGACGACTGCCAGGACATCTGCCCGATCAACCGGCGCTTTGGGAAGACCCAGCCTCCTCCTGATCCCGAGCCTGGATCTCAGCCCTCGGTGGACATCCTGAGCCTGCTGAGCGCCGATGACGCCACCCTCATGGACCAGGTGGGACGCTGGTACATACCTCACAGGCAGGCTCGCTACGTTCGCCGTAACGCCCTCATCGTCCTCGGAAACACCGCTGATCGGGCCGCTCCCGGCGTCGCCGCCGCCCTCGAGAGGGCCCTCGCCGACCCGGACCCGATCGTGCGCGCTCACGCCGTTTGGGCAGCCGGCCGGCTGGGTCGAGCGGACCTGGTTCAGGGTCTCGAGGCCGACTCCGATCCGCTGGTATGCGACGAGATCGCCAATCTGCCGATGGTGTCGGCCGCGCCTGGGCGGGGCGGATGAGGCACCTACTCGTCACCAACGACTTCCCGCCGAAGATAGGAGGGATTCAGTCCTACCTGTGGGAGCTGTGGCGCCGTCTGCCCCCTGAAGACGTGACCGTGCTGACCAGTCCGTACGCCGACTCGGCCACCTTCGACAGTGCGCAGCCCTTCCGGATTGAGCGGACCCGGGAGCCGGTACTCCTGCCGAACCCCATTCTGACCCGCCGGGTGCGAGACCTGGCGGCCGCGGTAGGGGCCGAAGCCGTGGTTCTCGATCCCGCCGTGCCGTTGGGACTCATCGGTCCCCATCTCGGCTTGCCGTACGCGGCCGTGCTCCACGGGTCCGAGGTGACGGTGCCGGGTAGATTGCCGGGCACCAAGCAGCTGCTCGGCCGGGTCCTGGGTTCGGCCTCGTTGCTGATCTCGGCGGGCGGTTACCCGGCGGCCGAGGCTGAACGGGCGGTGCGCAACCCTCCGCCCATAGTTCAGGTACCGCCTGGGGTGGACACGACCAGGTTCGTTCCCTTGGCGCCCATCGAACGAGCCAGCGCCCGGGCCCGGCTCGGGTTGCCACCGGCCGGCCCGCTGGTCCTGAGCGTCAGCCGGCTGGTACCGCGCAAAGGAATGGACGTGTTGATCAAGGCGGCGGCCCAGCTGGCCGGGCCGGGCCGCCATAACGATCTGCACGTCGTCATCGCCGGCCACGGGCGTGACAAGCGCCGGCTCGAGCACCTCATCCGCCGGTCCGGGGCCCCGGTCCGGCTGCTCGGCCGGGTCCCGAACGTGGATCTCCCCGATCTCTTCGCCTGCGTGGACCTGTTCGTGCTGTGCTGCCGGTCGAGATGGGCGGGGTTGGAGCAAGAAGGCTTTGGCATCGTCTTCCTCGAGGCCGCCGCCGCCGGCGTGCCATCTGTGGCGGGGGAGAGTGGCGGCTCGGCGGAAGCGGTGGTGGACGGCGAGACTGGGTTCGTGATGCGAGATCCCTCTGATGTGGACACGGTGGCCGCGGCGATCGAGCGGCTCATATACGACCCCGCCCTGGCCAGTCGCCAAGGCCAGGCGGCTCGCCACCGGGCCGAGGTGGACTTCTCCTATGACGTCCTCGCCGCCCGGCTGGCCGGCGCCATCGACAACATGGCCCGGGTGTAGCGCCTCTGGCTGGTGGACCGGTGACTAAAAAGCGGTCACGAGCCGACTACGGTCCTGGGGCGGACATCAGCGTCGACAGGAGGTCGCGGGAGGTGGAGGAACAAGTCACCGAGCGGATGATCATCCGCGGTTCCCCCGAGGACTGCTACCAGGCACTCGTCGCATTCGAGCGATATCCGGAGTGGGCCGCCGATATCAAGTCGGTGACCGTCGATCAGCGCGACGACCAGGGTCGCGCCTCCGAGGTCACGTTCCGGGCCGCGGCATTCGGACGGAGCACGTCCTACACCCTCCATTACGACTACGGGTCGGCGCCGTCGGAGCTGTCATGGATACAGGTGAAGGGTGACCTGACTCGCCGTCTGGATGGGTCCTATCAGCTGATCCCGTCCGGGGACGACAGCACCGAGATCCTCTATCACCTCGTTGTCGACCTCAAGGTCCCGCTGCCCGGCTTCGTGAAGAGGCGGGCCGAGGGACGGATAATGGGAACCGCTCTCAGAGAGTTGAAAGCCTGGGTGGAACGGCCGACCAGTCCTCATCCGAGCTGATGGCCGGCTTCACGTTCGAGGGGGCGGTCGCTGTCGTAACCGGCGGTGCGGGTGGTATCGGACAGGCCCTGGCGGCCCGGTTGACAGGGGAAGGATCGCGGGTCGCGGTGGTCGACCTCGACCTCGACGCCGCCGAGGCAACCGCTTCCAGGTTCGAGGGGGCCATAGGTGTCTCAGCAGACGTCGGCGACCCGGCGGCTGTCGCGGCCATGGTCGACGAGGTCCAGCGACGGCTGGGGCCTATCGACGTGTATTGCTCCAACGCCGGAGTGGCGAGCGGAGAGGGTCTGGGCGAGGACCGAGCCTGGGAGCGCAGCTGGCGCGTGCACGCCATGGCCCACGTGTACGCCGGCCGGTTCGTGGTCCCGGGGATGGTCGCCCGGGGCGCAGGGGCGGTGGTCGTCACGGCGTCGGCGGCCGGTCTGCTCATGATGATGCAGTCGGCGCCGTACACCGCCACAAAGCACGCGTCCGTGGCGATCGCGGAATGGCTGGCAGTGAACTACGGAGGTTCGGGGGTTCAGTTCCATTGCCTCTGCCCTCAGGGAGTACGCACGCCAATGGTTTCGGGTGATCCGCGGGGAGAAGCGGAGGTCGCCGCCAGCGGCCGCATCCTCGAACCGGCCGAGGTCGCCGATTCGGTCGTCGGGGCGGTCCGGCAGAACCGCTTCCTCATCCTGCCCCACGCCGAGGTCCGTGACTACGAGAAGTTCAAGGTCGGCGACCGGGACGCCTGGTTGTCTGGAATGCGGCGTCTTCTGGCCCGGGTGGCAAGGTAGAGGGTCGTGTCCAGGCCCTCCGTTGGCATCGACATCGGCGGGACCAAGCTGCTGGCCGTGCGGGTGCAGGACGACGGCTCCGTCGTGCCCGACACCGTCCAGGCCAGCCCGAAATCCGGTCCCGAGTTGCTGGAGGAGGTCCTCGCTGCGGCTGAGCGCCTCTCCGGAGGGCCTCCCGGTGCCCTGGGCGTAGGAATTCCCGGACTGGTCGACTCGACCGACACCGTGCGCTTCGCACCCAATCTCCAGGGGGTGAACGGAACCTCCCTCGGAGACCAGCTGCGTGAGGTCCTGCCGGGCGTGCCGGTGTGGATAGGCAACGACGCCACCGCGGCATGCTGGGCCGAGCATCAGATCGGAGCTGGATCCGGTCACGCCGACATGATCATGGTCACCCTCGGAACGGGAGTCGGAGGGGGAATCGTGTCCCGAGGGGAAATCCTGGAAGGCTCCAACCGCTACGCGGGGGAGTTCGGGCACATGGTGGTGGACCCGAACGGGCCGAAGTGCCCCTGTGGCAAGCGGGGTTGCTGGGAAAGGTTCGCCTCAGGTGCCGGCTTGGGATTCCTT
Source organism: uncultured Acidimicrobiaceae bacterium (assembly GCA_963851245.1). Taxonomy (GTDB): domain Bacteria; phylum Actinomycetota; class Acidimicrobiia; order Acidimicrobiales; family Palsa-688; genus CAWKOH01. Next base: position 213,377 of record CAWKOH010000009.1, read on the forward strand.
GGCCGCGAAATGGCTATCGCCGGAGAGGCGCCCAGGATCGTCGAGCTGGCAGGGGATCCGGAAGCGGTGCGGGGCGAGCACGTGACGACCGCCGCCCGCGAGGGGGACGGGCCCGCCACCGAGGTCATGGCCAGGTTCGCATGGTGGGTCGCGCTGGGCCTGGCCAACCTGACCAACGCCCTTGATCCCGATGTGATCGTGTTGGGCGGCGGCTTGGTTTCTGCCGGCGATGTACTGCTGGAACCGACCCGGCGGGCCTTCGCCGAACTGGTCGAGGCGCCCGAGCTCAGACACCAGATGCGAATCGTGCCGGCCACCCTGGGTTTTCAAGCGGGAGCAATAGGTGCGGCCCTTCGTGCCGGTCGCAGGAGGTAATGCGAGGGGAGGCCTCGACGAGCCGCACTAACCTCGCGTCGTGGAGTTCCGCCGGATCAATGGGCTGCCGCCCTACGTCTTTGCCATCATCAACGAATTACGCGACGCCGCCCGCCGGGCCGGACGCGACGTCATCGACATGGGCTTCGGGAACCCGGATATCCCGAGTCCCGACGTAGCGGTCGAGAAACTGGCCGAAGCGGCCCGGAATCCGCGCAACCACAGGTACTCGGCATCCAGGGGCATCCCAAAGCTGCGGCTGGCGATCTCCAACCTGTACCTGCGCCGCTTTGGAGTCGAGCTCGACCCCGACACGGAAGTGGTGACGACCATCGGAGCCAAGGAAGGTCTGTCGCACCTCATGTGGACCCTGGTCGGCCCGGGAGACACCGCCCTGGTGCCGACGCCCAGTTATCCGATTCACATCTACGCCCCTCTTTTCGCCGGGGCGGACGTCCAGCAAGTCCGGCTCGGCCCGGACCAGGACTTTTTCGCCAACTTGATCGAAAGCTGGGAATCCACCTGGCCGAGGCCACGAGTCATCGTCTTTTCCTTTCCTCACAACCCGACCACCGAGTGCGTGGACCTGGCCTGGATGGAGCGGATCGTCGATTTCGCCCGCGAGAGGGACGTCACCCTGGTGCACGACTTCGCCTACTCAGACACGGCGTTCGACGGCTACCAGCCGCCCTCCCTCCTCCAGGTACCCGGGGCCAAAGAGGTGGCGGTCGAGCTCTACACACTAACCAAGAGTTTCTCGATGGCCGGCTGGCGGATCGGCTTCATGGTCGGCAACCCCGAGATCGTCGCCGCCCTCACCAAGCTGAAGAGCTACCTCGACTACGGGACCTTTCAGCCCATTCAGATCGCTTCGATCGTGGCGCTGAACGAGGCGCCGGACTACCCGAAGGAAGTCAACGAGATCTACCAGTCGCGCCGTAACGTCCTCTGTGACGGGCTCAACCGGATTGGTTGGCAACTCGAACCTCCGAAGGGAACGATGTTCGTGTGGGCTCCCATTCCCGAGCCCTACCTCGAGATGGGGTCGCTCGAGTTCGCCAAGTACCTCGTGACCGACGCGGAGGTGGCGACCTCACCAGGTGTGGGGTTCGGCAAGGGCGGTGAGGGCTTCGTACGCTTCGCCTTGATAGAAAACGAGCAGCGCATCCAGCAGGCGGTGCGCAACATGCGAAGAGTCCTCACCAAGTTGGGTTAGCGCACCATGGCTTACTGGGCCCTGAAGATCGTTATGACTCCGTTTCTATGGGTCATCTTCAGGGTCCGTGCCGAAGGAACGTCGAACCTGCCCCGGAGAGGCCCGGCCATCCTGGCGTCCAACCACCAATCCTTTATCGACAGTATCTTCTTGCCGTTGGTGGTGCGGAGGCGGGTGACCTTCGTCGCCAAGGCCGAGTATTTCGAAAGCTGGAAGACCGCCTGGTTTTTCCGAGCCGTGGGGATGATCCCGTTGAAAAGGGAGGGCGGCTCGGCCTCCCAGCGGGCACTGGTTGCGGCCGCCGAGGTGCTGAGTAGCGGGGGAGTCCTCGGCATCTATCCGGAAGGGACCCGATCGCCTGACGGCCGTCTATACCGAGGGCACACCGGGGTGGCCCGGTTGTCCATTCAGTGTCGGGCGCCGGTGATCCCCGTCGCCCAGCTCGGCACCGCCGCCGTCCAACCGATCGGTGCCATGCGGCCGAAGCTCTTTCGTCCCGTGAAGGTGAAGATGGGCCGGCCCTTGCGCTGGGACGGAAGCGCAACCGACGGTGGGACCCCGTTGGCAACCGATCAGAGGGAGTTCACCGACGAGATCATGAGAGCCATCCAGCAACTCTCGGGGCAGGACCACGTGGATGTGTACGCCAAGCGGGACAAGGGCCTGTTGTCGGCGCCCGGATCCGAGGCGGAGCCGGTCCCGGCCAGTTCGTAACGGGCCCGAGCACGTTCGGAAACAAACGGTTCACATGACCCTGGTACCGTCGGTTCCGTGGCCCTCTACATCGTGCGGGTTTGGGTTCCGGACCGGCCCGGAGCGCTGGGCGCGGTGGCCAGCAGGATAGGAGCGGTCCGGGGCGATCTGGTCGGGATCGACATCCTGGAGCGCGGCGCCGGTCGGGCCATCGACGAGCTGGTAGTCGACCTTCCGTCCGAGTCGCTGGTGCAGCTTCTGATCTCCGAAGTCTCCCAGGTCGACGGCGTGGACGTGGAGGACGTCCGCCGGGCGAACGACGCTTTGGCCGACCCCCGGCTCGACGCCCTCGAGACGGCCGCCAACCTGGTGTCTCAGAGCGCAATCGAGCCGCTGTTGAAGTCGCTGGCCCGGAGCAGCGTCCGCGACTTCCAGAGCGACTGGGCCGGCATCGTGGAACCGGACCTTCCGGACCACGTGGTCTCAGTTGGCCCCGTCCCACCAGGGGAGTGGCTGCAGGCCTTCTTGACCGGCAGCCGGGCCTCGGTGACGCCTCGACAGGGGGAGGCGGCACCCGACGACGTGGCCTGGGCGGACATGGATGCGGCCGGCCTGGTCCTGATCCTCGGCCGTCAGGGGCGTCCGTTCCGGGTCCGGGAGCGCCGCCAGCTCACCGCCCTGGCCCGCATCGTCGATTCCCGGTGGGCCGAGCTCACCGCCCGGGCCGGCCGGATGTTCCATCCGAGCGCCTCGCTCTGACAACCAATTCGATGCGGCCCTGCCGGTCCGTACCCGCCGGATTATTCCACCGTCCAGCTACGGGCCCGCTCGACGGCGCGGCGCCAGCCGTCGTAGGCCGCCTCTTGGACGGCTCGGTCCCGGGCCGGTTCTGCTCTGGCGTCGTAGCTCCAGGCGGCGGTGATGTCCTCGAGGCCGGCCCACATCCCTTCGGCCAGCCCGGCCAGGAAGGCCGCCCCCAGTGCTGTCGTCTCCTTCACGGTCGAACGCACGACGGGCACTCCGAGCAGATCGGATTGGATCTGGAGCAGGAGGGCCATGACCGAGGCTCCACCGTCGACCCGCAGCTCGGTGAGGGGCTGGGACGCGGGCCGCGGTCATGCTGTCCACGACGTCTCGGGTCTGGTAGGCCATGGACTCCACCACGGCGCGGGCCAGATGGGCGCCGGTCACGCCCCTGGTGAGACCCACGATCGTGCCCCGGGCGTGAGGATCCCACCACGGGCTGCCCAGGCCCGTGAGAGCGGGCACCATGTAGGCCCCGCCGCTGTCGCTCACGGACTCGGCGAGAGGGCCAACGGCGGAGGAGTCGGCGATGAGACCCAGACCGTCGCGCAACCATTGGACGGCGGCGCCCGTGATGAATATGGCTCCCTCGAGCGCATAGTCGATTCGACCGGGATCCTCTAGTGACCAGGCCACCGTCGTCAGCAGACCGTCGACCGGATCGGGGCAGGCCTCGCCGACGTTCATGAGCACGAAGGATCCCGTCCCGTAGGTGTTCTTCGTCATGCCCGGGGAAAAGCATCCCTGACCGAAGAGGGCGGCTTGCTGATCCCCGGCGACCCCGCTGATCGGTATTCCGGCCGGAAGACCGGGAACCACGCCGGCCACCGTCACGGCCAGGCGCCCACTCGACGGACCTACTTCAGGTAGAGCCGTCAACGGGATGCCGAACAGGTCGGCCAGCTCGCCGTCCCAGTTCAGGGTGTTGATGTCGAAGAGGAGTGTTCGTGAGGCGTTGGTGGCGTCCGTCAGGTGCGCCGCGCCCTGCGTCAGCCGCCAGATGAGCCAGCTGTCGATCGTGCCGAAGGCCAGATCAGGGACGGCGCCGAGGCCGCCCTCGTCGAGCAGCCACGCCATCTTGGTAGCCGAGAAATACGGATCCAGAACCAATCCGGTCCGGGCCCGGATCAAGTCGAGATGACCGGCGGCCTCGAGCGCCTCGCACATCCCCGCGGTACGGCGGTCCTGCCACACGATGGCCCGGTGCAGCGGACGGCCCGATCTGCGGTCCCACGCCACAGTCGTCTCCCGCTGGTTGGTGAGGCCGATGGCAGCCACCGGCTCGGAGATCGAGCCGAGGAGGTCGGCCAGGGTGGTGGCTACCGCCTCCCAGATCTCTTCGGGGTCGTGCTCCACCCATCCCGGCCGCGGGAAGTGTTGGGGGAACTCGCGATAGCGGGAACCGACGACCCTGGCCCCCTGACCCACCGCCATGGCTCTGACCCCCGTCGTGCCCGCGTCTACGGCGATGACCACGGCCATGACAACGACAGCCTAATGGTTCCCCGGCGCGGCCCCCTGTCGAAGGGGCGGGGACGAGAGGGCCGGCGCCAGGGTGTGGACCGCCGAGGGGGCAGCTTCGGCGGCTGTAAATAAACTGTACCCCTGCGATTGGGTATCAACACCCCCTGGGCCGGTTTTTTTTCTGCTCGAACTGAACTTATTCAGCCTGCCCTGTGGAGAAACTCGGCCGTTGTCCGCAAGGTTTACACAGGTAATCCGCTCTACCGGTCCACAGGACGGCCCCTCTACGGTGCAGGGCGGACGAGCTGACCCCGGAGCGCCTGGCGGAGTGCAAATCTTCGCGAGCGCGTCCCGACCAGCACTTTTATGTTCGCGGTACTGTTGACATGAGTGAAACTACGGTGATGTAATTCACTCCTCATCTTGTGGGTTCAGAGGTCCATGCCGACCTTTGACCACAACAGGTTGTGTGTGGGTAGAGGGTGTGACTGGAACTAGAGGAGGTCGCGGGTCAATGGCTATTGCGCCGGAGCGTGTGGGGATCGGAATTCACCGGCAGTTCACCAAGGCCGGGCAGCACCCCTACGACACGGTGCTCTGGGAGCGCCGCGACGCCCGCATCGTCCACTACTCGACCGGGGCGGTGGCCTTCGAGCAACTCGGGGTGGAGGTGCCGAGCCATTGGAGCCTCAACGCCACCAACATCCTGGCCCAAAAGTACTTCCGCGGCACCCTCGGCGGCCCGGACCGGGAGTGGTCCCTGAAGCAGGTGGCCGACCGGGTGGTGGACACCATCACCGCTTGGGGGCGCAAGGACGGCTACTTCGTCGACGACGAGGAGGCCGCCATCTTCAGCGACGAGCTGAAGTACCTGATCATCCACCAGAAGGCCGCGTTCAACTCACCCGTGTGGTTCAACATCGGTGTCAAGGGAGTACCGGCCCAGGGATCGGCGTGCTTCATCCTGGCCGTCGAGGACTCGATGGACAGCATCCTCAACTGGTACAAGGAAGAGGGGATCATCTTCAAGGGCGGTTCCGGGGCGGGCGTGAACCTGTCGAAGATCCGGTCATCGAGGGAGGGGCTGCGCGGCGGTGGCACCGCATCGGGTCCGGTCAGCTTCATGCGCGGGGCGGATGCCTCCGCGGGCACCATCAAGAGCGGTGGCAAGACCCGCCGGGCGGCCAAGATGGTCATCCTCGACGTCGACCATCCCGATATTCAGGACTTCATCTGGTGCAAAGCCATCGAGGAGCGTAAGGCCCGGGCCTTGCGCGATGCCGGCTTCGACATGGACCTCGACGGCAAGGACAGCCACTCCATCCAGTACCAGAACGCCAACAACTCGGTCCGGGTCACCGACGAGTTCATGGAGGCGGTCATCGACGGCCGCGACTGGGAGCTCAAGGCCATCACGACCGGGGAGGTCATCGACACCCTCCCGGCCCGCGACCTGTTCCGCCAGATCGCCAAGGCGGCTTGGGAGTGCGCCGACCCGGGGATGCAGTTCGACACCACCATCAACCGGTGGCACACGGCGCCGAACACGGCTCGGATCAACGCCAGCAACCCCTGCTTCACGGGTGACTCCCTGGTCCACACCGACAAGGGCTTGATCGCCTTCCGGGAGCTGTTCGCCCGGGCCAACGAGGGTGAAGCCTTTGCCATCTACACCCACGACGCCACCAACCCGGACGCGCCCGCGGAAAGGCTCGAGCTGACCCGGCCGGAAGCCCTCATGATCACCGGTCTCAACGAAATCGTTCGCCTGCGCTTCGACAACGGCATGGAGCTGCGCTGCACGCCCGGCCACAAGGTCTTCACGACCAACCGCGGTTATGTGGAGGCTCAGCACTTGACGGCTGAGGATCGCGTCAAGGTTCTCGACCTGCCCGCTCCGGCGGTAACCGCCGAGTGGCGGCTCCCCGTTCCAGCGCAGGTCGAGAGCTACTGGAGCAAAGGAGATCACCGGCGGGCTGTCCATCTGCCTGAGAAGTGGAGCCCCGAACTTGGTCACTATCTCGGTTGGTTGGTGGGCGACGGTTCGGTAGCCGCCGGTGGGACCATCAGCGCCATCTACGGCTCGCCCGAGGATCAGAACGAGGTGCTGCCTCGCCACAGCCTTCTGGCGACAGAGCTCAACGGGGGAGTGACCCCGAAGCCCAGCCAACAAGCGAACGGGACGGTGCAGCAGCGACTCAGCCGCCGCGCCCTGACCCGATTCCTTGGCGCCCTTGGCCTGCACGCGGTCAGGGGCCCGGACAAGCGGGTCCCGTCGTCGGTGTTCCAGGCCCCGGAGCCGGTGGTCGCCTCATTCCTGCAGGGTCTCTTCGACGCCGACGGATGTGCCCGGCGAGACGATGCTAAGGGCAGCTATGTCGGGTTGGGCTCGGCGTCGAGGATGCTCCTCGTCGACGTGCAGCGCCTGCTCACCACCTTCGGTATCAGCTCCACCATCTATAGAGGCCGTGGCACCGCGAAGTCCTCCTTTCCGTATGTCCGGAAGGACGGGTCGACGACCGAATATCAGGGCAGCCCGATGTTCGATCTCCGCATCTCGTCAACCTCGATCCCGCGGGTTCGCGGCGCGAATCGGCTTCAGTCTCTCATCGAAGTCCTCCACCCTCGCCGCCCTGATCGGGGCGCGGGTACGCGGCTTCTACTCGACCGACAAGACTGCCCGTCTTGCCGAGAGGGTCGGTGACGGCTACGAGCTCACCTACAACCTCACCGAGCCCAGGAACCACTCCTACATCGTCAACGGCCTCGTGGTCCGCAACTGCTCGGAGTACATGCACATCGACAACTCAGCCTGCAATCTGGCGAGCCTCAACCTGTTGACCTATCTGGGCGGGGACGGGGCCTTCGACGTCGCCGGCTTCCGGGCCGCCACCGAGGTCGTCTTAACCGCGCAGGAGATCATCGTCGGCAACGCCGACTATCCTACCGAGAAAATCGCCGAGAACTCGCGCCGGTTCCGCCAACTGGGCATCGGATACGCCAATCTCGGCGCCCTGCTGATGGCGCAGGGTCTTCCCTACGATTCCGACGCCGGCCGGGCCTGGGCCGCCGCCATCACCGCCTTGCTGACGGGGCATTCCTATGCCACGTCAGCCCGCACCGCGTCCCGCATGGGCCCGTTCGCCGGGTTCCAGGACAACCGAGACGCCATGCTCAACGTGCTGCGCATGCACCGCGATGCCGCTGCCGAGATAGACGAAGAGATGGTCCCGCCGGAACTGCTGTCGGCGGCTCAGGAGTCCTGGGACAACGCCGTGGAGATCGCCGAGCAGCACGGCGTCCGTAACGCTCAATCTTCAGTGTTGGCCCCGACGGGAACTATTGGCTTGCTCATGGACTGTGACACAACGGGTATCGAGCCCGACCTCGGCTTGGTGAAGATGAAGAAGCTGGTCGGCGGGGGCACCATGTCCATCGTCAACCAGACGGTGCCGAAGGCTCTGGCCCGACTCGGCTACGACGCATCCCAGGTCGGCGACATGGTGGCCTACATCGACGAGCACAAGTCGATCGTCGGAGCCCCTCACCTGAGCGCAGATCACCTCGCCGTGTTCGCCTGCTCCATGGGGGACAACGCCATCCACTACCGGGGCCACATCCGCATGATGGGCTCCGTCCAACCGTTCATCAGCGGGGCCATCAGCAAGACCGTGAACGTGCCCGAGGAGGTCACGGTCGAAGACGTCGAGCAGCTGCATATCGAAGCCTGGCAGCTGGGTCTGAAGGCGGTCGCCATTTACCGCGACAACTGCAAGGTGGCCCAGCCATTGGCGACGGCCAAGAAGACAGTGGCCGACCCGAGCGCCTCGCCGGCAGAGGTGCACGATGCCGAGCTGGCCATCAAGGTGGCGGAGCTCGAGAAGGCGCTCGAGCACCAGACCACCGTGGTTGTCAAGCAGCCGATCCGGGAGCGCCTACCCCGCCGGCGCAACTCGAGCACCTTCGCCTTTCGCGTGGCCGACTGCGAGGGGTACGTGACGGTCGGGGAGTACGACGACGGCCGCCCTGGCGAGGTCTTCATGAAGGTCTCCAAGCAGGGTTCGACCCTGGCCGGGATCATGGACGCCTTCGCCATCGCGGTGAGCCTGGGCCTGCAGCACGGCGTGCCCCTGGCGACCTACGTCCGGAAGTACACCAACATGCGCTTCGAGCCGGCCGGCATGACCGACGACCCCGACCTGCGCATAGCCCAATCGTTGGTGGACTACATCTTCCGCCGCCTGGCCGTCGACTACCTCACCTACGAGGAAAGGCTGGAGCTGGGTGTCCTGACCACCGCCGAACGCACGCAGCCGACCCTCCCGGGCGTGGACGAAGCGGCCACCCGCAACTCGCTCCTGGACGCCGGACCAGCGCCGGAAGAGGCGATCCCGGGAGTCTCTCGACCAGCCGCCGCCACCCCGGCCCTGATCGAGTCCGACGCCCCCTACTGCTTTCAGTGCGGAGTGCAGATGCAGAGGGCCGGCAGCTGCCACGCCTGCCCCTCCTGCGGGACCACCAGCGGGTGCTCCTGAGGAACGGTTAAGGCCCGTTCCCAGACCTCAACCTCTACTCGAGGTTTAGGTCCCTCCACATTTTGGATGCTCCGGCCCGGGCCGGTCTGGTAGCAAGGCCGGGCATGACCTACGACGTCGCCGGCCTGCAAGGCATGGCGACGAGAAGCCGCTGACAATTCGTGGCTTCGGCAGCCAATTAGTGGCTTCGGCAGTTAGGTGGCTTGGGTCGGTGTTCGGCCGCCATTAGGGTGATGTGAGTTGACCGGGGCGGTTCCGGCCAACCAGAGTTGTTGACCGGAGCCCTACCCCCCGGAGGACCCCTTGGTATCGCTTGCTCGCTGGTGCTTCGGCCACCGTCGCGTCGTCCTCGCCGGCTGGCTTCTCGCCCTGATCCTCATCGGTGGCATCGCTCGGTCGGCCGGGTCGACATACGCCAACAACTTCTCCTTCCCCGCGACCGACTCGAGCAGGGCTCTGGACGTGCTGGAGAAGAATTTCCCGACCCAGGCGGGTGATCTCGACCAGATCGTCGTCCAGGCCAAGTCCGGGACCCTCGACGACCCGGCTACCCGGCAGGCGGTCGAGTCCATGCTGACCAAGGTGGCTGACCTGCCTTACGTACGTCAGGTCCGGAGCCCATTCGAGACAGGCGTGATAAGCCGGGACCGCACCATCGGACTGGCGAGCGTCAACCTCAGCGCTCAGGCGCAGAACGTTCCGAAATCGGCCGTCAGCAGGATCATCGAGACCGCTCAATCCGCTGACAGCAGCACCCTCAACGTTCAGCTGGGCGGCAACGCCGTCGAGAACAACGAGCGGACGGGGCAATCAGCCAGCGAAGGCATCGGCATTCTCCTGTCTCTCGTCGTGCTGTTCTTCGCCTTCAGGCGATCGTTTCTCTGCGCCTTGCTCCCCCTCATATCGGCTCTGGTCGCAATAGGCGTCGGAACGTCCATTATCGGGCTCCTGACCCACGTCTTTGCCATCCCGCAGTTCGGCCCCATCCTGGCCACCCTCGTCTCCCTTGGCGTCGGAGTCGACTACGCCCTGTTCATCGTGAGCCGGCACCGCAGCGAGCTTCTCTCGGGGGCCACGCCGGAGCAAGCGGCCGTCACCGCCCTCAACACCTCGGGTCGGGCCGTGCTGTTCGCCGGTCTCACCGTGTGCATCGCCCTCCTGGGCATGTTTGCCCTCCAGGTGAGCTTCCTCTACGGAGTGGCCCTGTCGGCGGCTTTCGTCGTGGCTCTGACCATGCTGGCGTCGCTGACGCTACTCCCGGCCATGCTCGGGTTCTTCGGCCTCAAGGCGCTGCGGCGGAGCGAGCGCCGGCAGCTGGCTGAGCATCCTCACGGCGAGGATCTGCAGGGCTTCTGGCTGCGGTGGTCGCAGGCGATCGAGGGCAAGGCCCGCTATACCAGCGTTCTGGCTCTGCTCCTGATAGCGGTCATTGCCCTTCCGTTCTTCAGCATGCGCCAGGGCCTCGCCGACGCCGGCAACGACCCCGTCGCGTCCACCTCGCGTCAGGCCTACGACCTGCTGGCCAAGGGGTTCGGCCCCGGTTATAACGGCCCGCTCGAGGTAGTTGCGGAGATAAACAGCCCCGCTGACAGTGCTCGCTTCGCCGGGTTCGTGCAGTCTCTGAAAGGCCAGCCGGACGTGGCGTTTGTGCAGCCCATCCGGACCAGCCCGAACGGCAAGGCCGCGGTGGCGATCCTCTATCCGAGCACCGCGCCTCAGGCGGCCCAGACGAGCAGTCTGTTGCACCGCGTACGCGGCGCCATCCCCGCGGCCGAAGCCGGCACCAGCCTGGCGATTCACGTCGGCGGCCCGACCGCAGCAGGCGAGGATTTTGCCCACGTCCTCACCGCCAAGCTGCCCCAGTTCGTGGCGGTGGTGGTGATCCTGGCCTTCCTCCTCCTCATGGTGGTGTTCAGGAGCATCCTGGTGCCCTTGGTGGCGTCCCTGATGAACCTCCTGTCCATTGGCGCCGCCCTGGGTGTCCTGACTGCCGCCTTCCAGTGGGGGTGGGGAAAATCGCTGCTCGGCTACACCAAGAACGGCCCCATCGAGGTGTTCCTCCCGGTGATGCTGTTCGCCATCTTGTTCGGCCTGTCCATGGACTACGAAGTGTTCCTTGTCAGCCGGATCCATGAGGAGTGGATCAACACGGGTGACAACGACCAGGCCGTGACTCTGGGCCTGGCCGAGACCGGTCGGGTCATCACCGCCGCCGCTCTGATCATGATCCTGGTCTTCGTGTCGTTCATCTTCGGCGGCCAGCTCGTCATCAAGGAGTTCGGTCTTGGCTTCGCGGCGGCCATCTTCGTCGACGCCTTCGTAATACGCACCGTTCTGGTGCCTTCGGTCATGCACCTCATCGGCAAGGCGAACTGGTGGTTACCGGGCTGGCTCGACCGCCTGCTGCCGACCGTTCATGTCGACGCCGCCGAGCCGAGTGCCGAACCTCCTGGTGGCGACAAGGAGCTGGCGCCCGCTCGCTAGTCGTCGTTTTTCGGGGCCGGCCGGTCGGCCGGCTGCCAGTTCGCGCTCGCAGTCGGGATCCGTCCGGTGCGGGCCAGCCAGGCCGCTTCCCACAGCGTCAACCCATTCGGAGCCGGAACCCGCGCCGGAGCCCGCCCAGGCGTCGGGCGAGCGACGGGCGTCGGGTCCGATTCAGGGCTGCCGCCCGGGACCGATGGGGAGGGCGACGGGGCTTTTTCCGCCGCAACGGGCTGGGTCGCCCGGGCGTCCAGGCGGGCTGCGGCCCGCTCATCGGAACGCATCCACTGCCAGAAGATGGGCATGAAGGCAGCGATGACTACGAACTCGGTTGATATCCAGAGCAGGGCGCCGCCGGCGTGGGTGCTCGACAGGCTGTACATGGATGCGATGGGTACTCGTAGGGAGAGGATGGCCAGACCGAGGATCACCTCCGGGGGTCCGCCCAGCAGGATGTTGACCATCCGGGCCCCGTGGCCCATTCTCCAGTGCACGATCGGGTCGAGGCCCACCATGGGCCACCAGTAGAGGGTGCCGCCGAAGAGGAAGAGCAGGTTCAGGAGGTCCATCAGGGCCATGTGATGCATGGCGACGTTGATGAGCGAACTGAGGAAGAAGGCAAACATGATTCCGAAGTACAGGCACCACACCGTGATGGGATGAGTGATGACGGCCGCGGCCGGAGACCGCAGTATCGCCAGCCACCGTTCCTTGGTCCTGCGGCGGGCTGTCTGCAGGAGAAGGGTCGAGGGGGCTCCCAGGGCCAGGAGAGGCGGGGCTACCACCATGAGCAGGAGGTGCTGTACCACGTGGGCTTGGAAATAGGTGCCGGTGAAGGTGGCCACGGGAGACTGCAGGGCCAGGTCCACCGCCACCAGGCCGGCGAGGAACGCCGCCGTCCGGGTCCAGGGCCAGCGGCGGCCCCGAGCCGAGAGCAGCCAGTCGGCTCGCAGGTACAGGTAGGCCGCCATGATCACGCCGGCCAGCACGAGTAGCGCGAAGGGCCCGTTCTGCCAGGCCGTCAAGGCGGAGTGAAGGGAGAAATCAACCCTCCTCATCCCTCCCATGCCGTTCATGGCCGGCCCGGCGACTGCGATGAGCGCCATCAGCTGGAGGAGCCGTAATCGATTGAAACCGTCATCACTTGTCCTTCGTGCCAGCTGCCCGAAGCCCCGAGCGTCCACACGGTCAGGGTTGCCGTGTCAACTGCCAACGCTTCGACGGTAGTACCAGGACCGAACGCGAGAGTGGCGGTGCCCGGAGGCGGGGCAGGCAGCACCTTCCAAGCTGTCCGCGGGCTCGCCAGTACGGCGGCTCGCCCGGCTCCGCTCGGGCTGCCGAGGAGCACGAAAAAGCCACCGGCTCCGCTCGGCCCCACTGAGGCGATCCGCTCCGACGTGGTCAGTGGAAGCGGTTGCGATAACTGCCAGGTTTGCCCTGCGTCGTCCGTCGAGACCATCATCACGCTGGTTCCCCCGGGGCCCGAGGCGCTCAAAAGGCAGGAGAACCCCTGGCCGTCGGCCTGAACGGCGTTGACCGCGAACCCGTCCTGGCTGGTTCCTGCCGGCGGGCGGGGACCGACCAGTGTCCAGCCTGATCCCTTCTTCTCGAACAGACCGATCACGCCGGGATGGCTGCAGCGGGCCCCGATCACCGGGTCGGGACCGTCGAAGGCGACTGCGCTCAACGCGGCGATGCCGCACTGCTCCCCGCCGGCCGAGGTGCCCAAGGCGCTGGCGGAGGCGACCGGCTGCCAGTTGGCGAGGGAGACCGACGTCAGCACCACCTGGGAGCTTGCGGACTGGTCCTTGCCGGTGATGGCCAGGGCCTGTCCGTTCGCATTGGCGGCCAAGGCGTTCGCTGCGGTCACCAGGCCGCCGGGCAGGAGGCCGTTAGTCCAGGAGCGCCCGCCGTTGGCCGTGGCGATAAGGGGGGAGAAGGTCAGGAAATCGAAGGGAAGCACGCCGACGACTAGAGAGCCTCCCTGCGGCGACGCCATGACCAGGCCACCGTTCGTGGCTACCGCGGTGGCCTGGACCTCGTCGGTCCAAGGTCCGGCTGCAGTGGCCCGGTGAAGCAGCTGCCAGAACGTGTTGGTGGGGTCGTCCAGGTGGCCCATGGCGACCGTCGCCCAGGTGCCATCCGCCGTGTTCACTGTTGTGGCCAGTGGAGCAGGGCCGGACCCGCTAGTGCTCCCGCCCGACCCTCCGCTGGTCGATACCGCACTGGAGCACGACGCCAGGCAGGCCGCTGTCAGGCTGCCCGCCACGACCCAGGCCGCCCTCCGGCGGCGGCCAAACGGGCTCACTCGGAGTGCAACGCGCTCGTCAGCCCACGGGCGAGCGTCTGGGCAAAGGCGGAACCGGTTGCGCCCGTGGCCGGTCCCGGGTCCGAGTTCAGCACCTCCCGGGTGTGTCCGGTCGGGTCGATGATGTACACGACGTCGCTGTGGTCGATCATGGCCCCCCCGCTCTCGTATGCCACCTCTACGGCAAAGGATGCCCATACATGCTCCAGGGCCGGCAGCGAGCCGGTGAGGTACTCCCAGTTGGGGACGCTCTCGAGGCCTTCCTGCCGGTCGAAGGCGCTGAGATAGCTGCGGCCGGTGTAACGCGGGTTGGCGTCTATGGCTATCAGCTCCACCTGCTGCGAGTCCGCCCCGAGCATCTTTCCAGCCGATCGGAACTCCTGAGCGATTATCGGGCAGTCGGACGTGCAGACCGGGTCCAGGAACGTCACGGCCAGAGCCTTACCTCGGAGGGCGGTCAGCGACACCTGCCGGCCGTTCTGGTCCACGAGGTCGAAGGCCGGAGCGGGGATGTTCGTGCTCGTCGGGGGGCCGTCCACGGCCTGGGTCAGGATCGGGTCGGCGTTGGGGTTGGCCGTGGCGAAGGCCATGGGGGCGGCGCCGACCAGGGTGACGCCTATGGCTGCCAGGGCTGCGACGGACCGGAACGTGTACGCCGGGTCAGCGACAGGTGCTGCCGCCACCGAAGCGGAACCGATTCGGTGGCCGTAGAGGGAGCCGGGGCCGGCGCCCTAACCGGGATGGCGAGGTATCCGGCCACGAATACCAACGCCATCGGGACCATGCTGTTCGGGTCGGTTCCCACACCCCCGAAGAAGCCGAAATCCTGGACCAGCACCCAGTCCGCCCCGCAGAGCACGGCTCCGGCGATCACACCCCGCGGACGATCCGCGGTCGGCCGGTGAGGAGAGCGAGGCCGATGGCGGTCAGGGAGGCCACCACGAAGAGGTTGACGGCCCAGCCGTGGGCGGCGTCGAATGATCGCGAACTGGGTCACGAGTGACGAGATCAGATGCGGCTGAGGCGTCTGTGCCATCTGCTGCACCATGGCGGTCAGGCCCCCGGCGGTCCGGGCGGGCGTCGCCTGGCCCTGCCAGAACCCTCGCCCCGGCCAGGCCTGCAGGACGGCCATGCCGATGAAGAACAGCCCGAAGGCGGCCAACGATCCCTCGACCGAGGCGAGGCGGCTTCCATGAGCTGTCCGGCAGGGCGATGAGACCGCCGGCGATGCAGTAGAAGACCACCGCGCCGGGAACCCCGAAGAGCCAGCTGGCCCCAGGGGCAAAAATCCCCCCGAAGGACTCGCCGAATATCCAGACCAACGCCCCCCAGCCCGACGCTGGCCAGCCCGCCCAGCCTTGACCAGTTGCCCCGGGGCGCGGCCAGGAGCCACAGCCCGATCCCGATCTGGATCCACACGGAGGCGGCGGCGGCCGAGACCGGGTGGTAGGTCCAGACGTTCGTGCCGCTGCTGACCAGGTGCTGAACCCAGTGGGGTGAGGCCGACGCCGCCGGCTGAATTCCTTGTGGTATCAGCCCGAGCGGCATAGAAGCCTGGCCCTGCAGGATCCCGTCGAAGATCCACAGCAGCCCGAACGAGATCCGGAGAAAGCGCCGGGCCACGGGCTCCGGATCGCCGGTCGTGACACCGGCGTCATGCCCGGTCGCGAGGCGGCCGGAATCGCCGGGCTCGGAGGCTTCGCCCGTGGCTGCGGCGGTCATGGCGGCTCGCCTCAGCTGCACGGATCGCAGGACGCTCCAGGCCACCGCCACCAGGGTGAGGATGAGGAAGATGGCAAACCCCTGCTGGAACAGGGCCTTGTGGAAGGCGGCGACGATGGTGGGGTCGTTGGTGCTGAGACCACTACCCATGCCCGACACAGCCGCCTACCTTTCAAAACCAGCTCGATACAACAGCCCGACGATAATGGACGCCCGTCCGAAGCCGACAGTCGGCTGACAAGCAGCCGGTGCCGCCCCCGGGCCCGGCTGGAGTGTCATCCTGTTGTGATGCGCGTCCTGGTGGTAGAAGACGACGACGGGATCGCAGAACCGCTCGCCGAGGGCTTGCACCGCGAGGGATTCGAGGTCAGTCGGGCTGCAACCGGACGTGAAGCCCTCGACGCCCCGACTCCCGATGTGATACTCCTCGACCTCGGGTTGCCGGACATGGAGGGCTACGCCGTCTGCCGTCAGTTGCGCTCACGCTCGAGTGTTCCGATCCTCGTGGTCACCGCGAGGGGCGCCGAGATGGACCGGGTGATCGGCCTGGAGCTGGGCGCGGACGATTACATCGTCAAGCCGTTCGGCTTCCGTGAGGTGGTGGCGCGGCATCCGGGCCGTACTCAGGCGTATCGGCGACACACCGTCGACCGCCCAGGTCCAGGTGCTGGGCGATCTGACCGTTGACCGGCGGGCTCGACGGGTTCTGGTGGCGGGCTCGGAGGTGGTCCTGTCGCCCAAGGAGTTCGAGTTGCTCGCGCTCTTGGCCGAGGATCCGGGTGCGGTAGTGACCAGGCAAACCATCCTCGAAGAGGTCTGGGATCCCCACTGGTACGGTCCGACCAAGACCGTAGATGTGCACGTGGCGTCGCTGCGCCGGAAGCTCGGGCACCCGGAGTGGATCGAGACGGTCAGGCGGGTCGGGCTCCGGCTGGGATCCATATCGTCCGAACCGGTGACGTGACTCGGCGCCTGGTCCTGTCCTATGTGGGACTGGCGGTGTTCCTTCTCCTGTTCCTCGAAATCCCCCTGGCTGTGCTGGCCGCCCGCCACGAGCGAGACCTCACGGTCGCCCAGGCGGAACGGCTGGCGACCGGACTGGCCGTCGTGGCGGCGGGGGACATGGAGCCGGGAGGGGCCGGGAATCTGGCCAGCACCGTGCGGCAGTATCAGGTCGAGACCGGTGGCGTGGTGGAGGTGGTCAACGCGGGCAACCAGCTTGTCGCCCGATCCGACCAGAGGGCCGATCCCGATGTACTCGTCGATCAAAGCAAGCTGATCCAGGCGGCTCTTTCGGGCCGATCGGCAACCGCCTACGGGGACGACGACGCCCGGCCGTGGGCCCACGCCGCCGTCCCGATCATCAACGACCAGGGGCAGACCGCCGGCGTGGTCATGCTCGGCGTGCCGGCGATGAGCACCGAGAACCGGATCCACGACATCTGGCTGGCCCTGGCCGGCTTCGGTGTGGGCCTCATCGCATTGACGGCCCTGGTCGGAGTCCTCCTGGCCCGTTCGCTGACCCGGCCTCTCGGCCGCCTAGGCGACACGGTGGCGCACTTCGCCGGTGGTCATCTGGATGTACGGGCGCGGGCTGACGACGGGCCACCCGAGATCAGGTCACTGGCCAGACAGTTCAACGACATGGCTCGGCGCATGACCGACCTGCTCGAGGCTCAGAGCCGTTTCGTAGCGGACGCTTCGCACCAGCTCCGGTCGCCCTTGACGGCCCTTAGGCTTCGCTTGGAGAATCTCGAGGCCGATTCGGTCGGTGCCTCAGCAGATGGCATAGCCGCTGCGGGGCGTGAGGTCCAAAGACTCTCGCGGATCGTCGATGGACTACTCACCTTGAGCCGGACCGGAGGCGAGGGTCCGCGACGTGAGGCCGTCGACATCGGTGAGGTCATAGAGGAGCGGTGCGCGGCGTGGTCGGCACTGGCTGACGAGCGCCACGTCGCTCTCTTGCCCGAGACAGGGAAAGCCGCAGCCACAGTCAGCTGGGTGCAGGGCGATATCGACCAGATTCTCGACAATCTGCTGGCGAATGCGGTAGACGCCAGCCCGGATCGAACCAGCATCAGGGTCACGTTGTGCCGTGACGAATCCGGTTGGCTGGAACTCCACGTGATCGACAGTGGGCCCGGTATGACGGCCGCCGACCGCAGCCGGGCTTTCGACCGCTTCTGGCAGGGCCCCGGGACCCGTGACGGCCACAGCGGGCTGGGTTTGGCCATCGTCCGCCAGCTGGCGGCCCGCAACGCGGCCACGGTGGAGCTGCGCCAGGCGAACCCCAGCGGCATAGATGCGGCGGTGGCGTTCGGGCCAACGGACGAGATCCAGGGTCATCGAGCGGCCAGGATTAGGCGACTGTCCGCTAAAGGCTAAGAACAGGCAAAATCTGGCCGCCACGCGCCCATGCCGGCAGCACCCGACATCTACCCTGCCCACAAGATGACCGTCAGATCAGGGGCGCACTTCAAGACTGGCGGACTGACCCAGTCCGATACAGATGCAGGCGTGGAGGCCAACGCCCGGCTCACCGGCTCGACCGCGGCGGTACTGCTGGTGCTGCTGGCGGCGGAGGGCGTCACCGTGCTCAGGGTGCACTCGCTTCTCACGCCCCACGTCTTCATCGGCATGCTTCTTGTACCGCCCGTGGTGCTGAAGATCGGGTCGACGGGCTGGCGATTCGTTCGCTACTACCGCGGTTCAGCTGCCTACCGGCGCAAAGGTCCACCGCCGTTGCTGCTGCGTCTGCTCGGCCCTGCCGTGCTTTTGCTGACGGTGATCCTCTTCGCCAGCGGGATCGCGCTCCTGGTGGGCCCGCGTTCGAGCCGCCAAACCCTCTTGTTCTTGCACAAGGCCAGCTTCATCCTGTGGTTCGGGGCCATGACGATCCACGTCCTCGGCCACATCGTTGAAACAGCACGCTTGGCCCCCCGCGACTGGGTTCGCCGCACCCGTCACGATGTCGACCATGCCGGGGTCCGGCGGTGGGCGCTGGCGGCCAGCCTCGTCGTCGGGTTGTTCCTCGGCGCGTTAATGCTTCAGTACGTGTCCGGTTATCAGTCCCACTACGGGCGGGACTTCGAGCCCGTCCAGAGCAGTCTGCCGCGTTAGCAGGTGGTGGTTGCGGGCGTGGCGGTTGCGGTGCACTCCGTGAAAGCCGACTTGCTCCAGTTCGGGAGGGTGGGCGTGGTGAAGTATGGGGGCTGGAGGTACTTGAGCCGGGAGTCGTAGTTGTAGTTCTTGGTGAACCCGCTCACGATTCCATTCGAGTTGAAGGTACCTACCGGTCCGCGAAAGTCCTGGGCCATGCTGCCAAGGATATTGAGGTTTCCATACTTGGCTACACTGGCCCAGTTGCTGAGATAGATGGAGTCGTTCACCGCCACCATGGCCGCATCTATCGTCAGGCTTTGGCCGGGGCTGAGGCTGGGATTCAGGATGATGTCCTGCATGGCCGACAAACCGATTATGTCGGTGCCGCTGGTCGAGTAGTCAGTGAGGTTGCCGGTGACAGTGATGTTGTTGTCCGAGCCCAAGGTGACCTGACTGTTCACCTGTCCCTGGACCGACGCGTTGGCGGCGCAGTAGCTGCTGTAACTGCTCCTGGAACAGGTACTAGACGTGATGCTCTGGTCGTAGAGCAGCCCGTTCGGAGGCAACGATATGTTGGTGCCCGTGCACTGGACACCGGTCGGCCCCGTGGCCCCGCCTCCATCTGCTGCTGGAACCTTCGTGCTAACCGTCATGGTGCTCGTCGTACTGGTGCTGGAGAAGGTGACCGAGATTGCCCCCGTGTAGAGGCATCCGCCGCCGTTGTAGGACGAGGTAGTCTCGTTGGCCAAGCCCACGTTGGTGGTCGGGAAGTTCGATTTGGTCGAGCCGACCGGCTGTTTGGGCTTAGGCGGGCTCAGGGTGGTGGGATCGGTGACTCCATACCAGGTCGGAGCATTCGTGCACGAGGCGTCCGGAATATAGGAGCCCTGTCCCCCATACCTGGAAACGCCGGCCACATTTGCCGTAGTGGCCTGGTCATAAACCGAAGTGGCGCCCTGCGGGAAGGCCGGGTTGCCGCATATGTGCAAGGCGTCGTTGGAGAAAACCGGTCCGTTCAAGCCGTCCGTCTCGTTCGCATTACCAACGAAGTAGATGATCTCGCTCGAGCAGCTACTGGGCGGACCGTATCCCCCTGCTCCGTTGGCCTCCCAGGCATGGAAGATGCAGCTCGTTGGCAATCCCGAGATGTTGGGGGACTCGATCTCGTAGTTCGTGTAGTAGAGGAAGCTGGTGAAGCCCTGGAGCATGACGGCTACTCTGATGGTGCGGAGTGAGAACTTGTTTCCGGCTGTCGGGTACTGACCTGCGGCTCCGGTTACGGTCAGGTTGACGACTCCCGTTTGCGCCGTGGTGCTGGCGTTGATCACATAGCGGTACCACTCGTTGGACGACGTACCGGGCACCGTCGCCCACGTTGTCCAGCTACTCCCGTTTTCGAGCGCCGGGTTGGTCGGGTCACTTGTAGTGGCGTAGTAGGTGGTGTTGTTGTCCAGGCGGTTGATGAAATCCTCGACACCGGAGTCGGCCGCTTGCAGGGCAGCCTGATAGTTCTGTGAGGTTCGGGCGACGGGGAGAGCGGCGATGCCGTCGCTGGCTATTACAGTGATGAGGACGACGACGATGAACAGGATCAGCATCGTTATCACCAATGCCATGCCGTCGTCGGCTTTCTGCCACTTGAATGGAGAAGGGCGGCGGCGCGGGAATCGTTCGGGTCGTGGTCTAGGTTCCATTGTAATAATCCACGTTGGGCAGGGTGATCTGCAGGGTGTAGGTGGTGGTGGGCGTTGTCTTGGCCCGGGTCGGATCGATCGTCGTGATCGTGACAGTAAGATGCTCCACTTGCCCGAGCTGGGTAGAAGTGAGCGCCGGGGGCGATGCACTGGTGTTCAGCGTCAGGCACGACCCGCCAGTGGTTGGTGAGTTGAAGTACTCGAAGATTCCGGGCGTGAAGGATCCGCTACCCGGCGGACAGCCATTGGTCGGCGAGGGTGTCGGTAGCACCACTCCGGTCCCGACTACTCGAGTCGTCACTGTTGCGGTACCGCCGGTGTAGACGGGCCCGTTGCCGACGCTTGCTCCCGGCTGGGTGACCGTCTCGTACAGAGTGTAGGTAGTGCAGGTCGTGCAAGATAGCGTCGTGTAGAGCTTGATCTGCGTCGGTCCATTGATATAGCCGAGAGCGGAATAGAACTGGAGCACATTGGCTTGAGCGATGGTGAGGGCTGCCGCCTGGCCGGTGGGAACCGTGGCGGCGTGGATCTGGCGGCTGAGGACGTCGCTGATGGCTTGAGCTTCACCGCTGGCGAAGTCCCGGCTCGAGACATTGACCTCCTGCTTCTGAACGGATGTCAAGACCCCGACGATGAGCGGGACGAAGATGGCTAGGATCAGACATACCACCGCTATCTCGACCAGGCTGACGCCGCGGTCTCCTCTGGATTCCCTGGCTCGATGTGACCTGATCAGCCGGCTCATGAGACCGCTACCGGTACCGAGCCGGGTGAAGCGAAGCTGTAGTACTCAGTCGTCGGCGTCCCACTCGAGTTCACGGCGTAGACCCCGTCAGGCTGGACCCAGAGGTTGACCGACCCGTGGAGGGTGGCGTGCACACCGCCGGTTTCAACCACCGGAATGGCCACGCTGATCTGCATCAGGCCCAGTCCCACGCCCGTGGCGCTGCTCCCGCTGGTGACCGGGTTCAGGGTGTAGACCGGTGTCGTTCCCTGCGCGTAGTAGGGACAGGCGCCGCCGGAGGAAAGCCCGGACGGGTCCTCTGTCGCGGTCGGGTTGGCCCCCGCTGCCGAATTCAGTGGGGCTGTAACACCGGCTACGGTCGTCGTCACATTCAGATTGAGGGGGTAGAGAGGGACGGTGTAGGTGGTAGTTCCACCAGGACTGACCTGAACGTTGTTGGCGGTCTGGGTTGGATAGAAAGGCTGATAGGCCGACTGACCGATCGGGTCGGCATCGGTGCATCCGCCCGCGAAGAGCTCGTACCCGTCCGGGAACAAAGGATTGATTCCGCCACCAGTCGTGCTGGTATTGGGATAGCTGTACATGTTGTCGGTGAGGCTTAGCGCGGACACGGGATGCACGGAGATCGGCATACCCGCCGCAGGCGTGGGCGAGGTCGGGATGAACGTCCAGTTCACGGTCCCGCCCGTGTCGTAGCTCAGGGCCCCTGCGAGCACGAAGTTGCTGTTCTCAGTGGCGCTGACTCCTGTGTCGCCTGCATCGTGAACCGCGTGCTCGGACGAGTCAACGCCACCGGGCCCGGACACCGAAACGTCGTAGGTGCCGATAGGCAGCTGGGCGAAGAAGGCGCACCCATCGCTACCGGTCGTGATGGACGTGGCGCTACCGGGTGTGCCATTAACCGGAGTGGCGGTGACAGTCGCGCCCGTGTATCCCGTTCCTGTTGAAGAGTCCACCTGGACCGGGAGGGCGCCGTCTCCGGAGCTGAAACTACCGTTGGGTGGGGCGAACAGCGCCGAATCGCTGACCGACTCGCCGGCGAAGCCCCAGGTCGCGGTCACGGTTGCCCGGAGGATGAGAGAGCTGTTGGTCCCGCTGTTGCAGACGGAGCTGCTGACACCCCGGTTGACCCACTCGGCGTCCTGCGTGAGTTTGAAGGTCGTTCCCTGAATGGTCTGGGAAGGCAGCGATTCGGTCGTGATCGGGATAGTGGCGAACCCCGTCGAACTGTTCGCGGTGTCCCGAAGTTGCTCCAGTACCTGGGTGACCACGTCGCTGGCCACCACCCGCTCCTGGCTGTCCCTCGAGAGACCCAGGCCCTGGAGGATGGCGTAGAGGGAAGCCGACATAATGATGGCCAGTAGAAGCAGGGCGATCACCAGCTCGATCAGGGTGAAGCCGCTCTCAGGCCGCCGCCTCCGAAGCCTTCTGATGATCCGTGCACGCATTTCTCGCCCCTAACCCGCCTGGCCAGCCGTCAACGCAATATGGGCGCGACTTCTGCCAGCGGTCATGGCAGAGGCATCGGCAGATCCGGGCAGCTACCTGAGTCGCATATTTCCTTGTTCGGCGCTTCTTTCCGTAAGAAATCGCTCTAAGAAGGTCACCCGGTCCGTGGCCTCGTCGATGAGCTTCCCGGTGGGCTTGCCCAGTCCGTGCCCGGCAGAGGTCTCGACCCTAAGCAGTATCGGCGCGTTGCAGGCCTGGGCGGACTGCAGGGTGGCCGCGAATTTCAGCGAGTGGCCGGGCACGACCCGGTCATCGTGATCTCCGGTGAGGATCATGGTGGGTGGATAGCACACACCTTCCCTGATGTTGTGCAGCGGGGAGTAGGCCCGGAGCCAGGCGTACTGCTGCGGATCGTCCGGGTCGCCGTAGTCGGATTTCCATGCCCAACCGATAGTGAACTTGTGGAAGCGGAGCATGTCCAAGACGCCGACGTCGGCGACGGCCGCTCCGAACAAGTGCGGCTGCTGGGTGATGCAAGCACCGACCAGCAACCCTCCGTTCGATCCACCCGAGATGCCGATCCTGTCCGGTCGGGACCAGGAACGGGCGAGCCAGCGGGCACAAGCGCAGAAGTCGTCGAACACATTCTGCTTCTGGGCCAAGCGGCCGGAATCGTGCCAGGCTCTCCCGTACTCACCGCCGCCCCGGAGGTTGGCGACGGCCAAGACGCCACCGCGATCCAGCCAGGTCGCGAACGTGACACCGAAGGAAGGGGACAAGGGGACGTTGAAGCCGCCGTACCCGTAGAGCAGGACCTTCTGCTTGCCGTCGGCCCGCAAGTCGCGCCTCCGGGTCAGAAACATCGGCACCTGCGTCCCGTCGCCCGACGGCGCGAAGACTTGCTCGGTCACGAACTGTTGAGGATCCACAAGCGACGCCGAGTCGTTCACGAGGGTGGTTTCGCCGCCGGCAATGTCGTGTGACCAGATGGCGCCCGACTCGACGAAGGAGACGGCCCGGAAATAGAAGACGTCGCGGTCGGGGCGCCCCTCCACCGACCCGTGCCCGATCGGATCGCCGACGATGGAGACAAAGCCCGGCGGGGAGACCTCTCGAACGAGATAGCCGTCCAGCTCGTGTATGCGCAGGACCGAGTGGGCGTGGTGGAGGTAGTGGCACACGAACTTGCCGCCGCAGGGCTGCACATCCAGGAGGGTGTCCGGGCTCTCGGGGATGATCTCCTCCCAAGCCGATTCGGGATGCTCGAGATCAGCTGCGACGAGGCGCCCCCGTTCCGCGCCCAGATCGGTGAGCAGGAACAGGCGGGTTCCGTCATTGTGGACGAACACCGACTTGGCCTTGAATCCGACCGATATCCCGATCATTTCGAGCTGGTCGCCCTCCAGATCAGCTACCAGCAGGTCGTTCTCCGGTGCGGTCCCTCGATTGATGGTGACGATCAGATACCGGCCGTCGTCGCTGACCTCGGCCCGAGGCAGCCAATCAGGCTGGTCAGGAACGGAGAACACGACCCGGTCGTCGGTCTGCGGCGTCCCCAACTCATGCAGGCGGACCGACAACCCACGGCTCTCGTCGCGATACTCGCCTCCGGCGACCGGCTTGTCGAGAGCCGAGTAATAGAAGCCGCCCCCATCGGCAGTCCATGCCGCCCCCGAGAATTTCGACCATTCGATCTGGTCGGTCAGGTCCTGTCCGGTTCGGACGTGGCGGACATGCCAGGTCATCCAGTCCGACCCGGATTCGCTCAGGGCATAGGCGGCCAGATTGCCATCGCAGCTGACCTCGAGCCCGATCAGGGCCGCGGTCCCTTCGGCGGACATCCGGTTGGGATCGAGGAGGATGCGACCTTCGTCGCCGCCCGCGTCGCCCACATAGAGCACGGGTTGGCTTTGGAGACCGGAGTTGCGGGACTGGAACCACCGGCCACCCCGCTCGAAGGGCACGCCCAACTTCGGATAATCCCACAACTGGGCGATCCGGGCTCGTATCTCTGCCCGACTGGGGGCCCTGGTCAGGACCGTCTCGGTCAGGGCGTTCTCGGCTTCGATCCAGGCCTCGGTATCGGGATCGTCGGGGTCTTCCAGCCCGCGATAAGGATCGGGAACCTTCTCTCCGAAATGATCGTCGACGACGTCAGAGCGTCGTGCCGGGGGATAGATGAGAGCGGCCATGATGCCCGGTCTAGCAGGGAGGGCCGCCCTGGATCTGCCGTCGGGCCGTATCCTGGCTCCGATGCCTGTCACCCGGATGAACCATGCTGTCCTGTACGTGCGCGATGTCGCACGCACCACCGCCTTCTACACCGACGTCCTCGACTTCAGGATCCAGCACCAGATCCCCGGTCAGGCCGTCTTCCTTCAGGCCCCGGCCAGCCGTAACGACCATGACCTCGGCATCTTCCAGATCGGAGCCGACGCTCGCCCCTCCAAGGCCGGGCGGGGCATGGTCGGGCTGTATCACATCGCCTGGGAAGTGGACACCCTCGACGAGCTGGATCGCCTGGCCCACAAGCTGCAAGACGTGGGCAGCCTGGTGGGTGCGTCGGACCACGGGACGACGAAGGCGCTGTACGCCCACGACCCCGACGGCCTGGAGTTCGAGGTGTGCTGGTTGGTGCCGGCCGATCGCCTGCCGGTCGAGGTGGATCAGATGACCAAACCTCTTGATCTGGAAGCGGAAAAAGCTCGTTACGGCGGGTCGACCCGCGGTGGGGTCGGGGTGTCCTCCCCGGCTCTCAGCTAGCTATCCGATGCCGGGCGTCCCGGCTCGGACCGGCACCGTTTCACCTATGACCGGGACGGTAGCGGCCGTACTCGTGCGCCCGGGCGACACGGTTCGCCAGGGCCGTCCCGTGGTGATCCTCGAGTCCATGAAGATGGAGCACGAGGTGCTGGCGCCGGTTACTGGCCGGGTCCATTCGGTGGGGATCGAGTTGGGCGACACGGTGGCCGCCGGCGACGAGCTCCTGGTCGTCGAGGACGGGGACGTGCACGACGCCGGTCATCACCACGAGGAGGACGTCGATCCCACCGCTGTCCGCGCCGACCTGGCCGAGGTTTTGGATCGGCAGGCTATGAAGTCGGACCAGGCCCGTCCGCAGGCGGTGCATCGCCGTCATTCCCATGGGCATCGCACCGCTCGCGAGAACCTGGCCGACCTCTGCGACCCGGGAAGCTTCACTGAATACGGTGGCTTGGCCATCGCCGCGCAGCGCGACCGGCGCACTGTTGAGGATCTGGTTCAGAACACTGCAGCCGACGGCCTTATCGGCGGCCTGGCATGTGTCAACGGCGCCTCGTTCGGCGAGGAGGCGGCCCGTTGCGTGGTCATGTCATACGACTACATGGTTCTTGCCGGCACCCAGGGATTTCAGGGGCATCGCAAGAAGGACCGGCTGTTCGAGCTGGCCGAGCGGCTTCGGCTTCCCGTCGTTCTCTTCGCCGAAGGCGGAGGTGGGCGCCCGGGCGACACCGCCTCGCCCCAGGTTTCCGGGCTGGAGGTGATGGCCTTCGCCCTGTTCGGTGGGCTGAGCGGCCTGGTGCCGCTTGTTGGTGTGGTCTCCGGGCGGTGCTTCGCCGGCAACGCGGCTCTTCTGGGCTGTTGCGACGTGATCATCGCCACCCGTGATGCGAGCATCGGGATGGCCGGCCCCGCCATGATCGAAGGCGGCGGACTCGGTCGGTTTCATCCCGACGAGGTCGGGCCGGTCTCAGTGCAGTCCAGCAACGGGGTCATCGACGTGCTCGTGGACGACGAGGGGGCGGCGGTGGCGGCGGCTCGCCAGTATCTGGGGATCTTCCAGGGCCACACGGGCGACTGGGAGTGCGCCGACCAGCTAACGCTCCGGGGGGCGGTTCCCGAGGACCGGCTGCGGGTGTATGACGTACGCGCCGTCATCCGCGGCCTGCTGGACACCGGCTCGTTGCTCGAGCTGCGCGCCGGTTGGGCTCCCGGGATTATCACCGCCTTCGGGCGGTTGGAGGGCCGGCCCATCGGCATCGTCGCCAACAATCCCGGCCACCTCGGTGGGGCCATCGACTCGGACGGGGCGGACAAAGCAGCCCGCTTTTTGCAGTTGTGCGACGCCTTCGACATTCCGGTCGCCTTTCTGTGCGACACCCCTGGATTCATGGTCGGACCGGAGGCGGAGCGATCGGCGCAGGTCCGGCATTTTGCCCGGATGTTCGTGGTCGGGGCCAGCCTGACCATCCCGGTCGTGACGATCATCTTGCGCAAGGGCTACGGTTTGGGCGCCCAGGCCATGGCCGCCGGCAGCTTTCGTGTCCCCGCCCTCACCGTGGCCTGGCCGACGGGGGAGATCGGGGGCATGGGCCTGGAAGGTGCCGTTCAGCTCGGTTTTCGCAAGGAGTTGGAGGCCGAGGCCGACCCCGCCGCCCGACAAGCCCTGTACGACCGTCTGGTCTCGGCGGCCTATCGCAACGGCAAGGCTCTCAACGCGGCCACGCACTTCGAGATAGACGACGTCATCGACCCGGCTGAGACCAGGGCTCGCATCCTGGCCGTCTTGCGAGCGGCCCCGCCGCCGGCGGCGCGTCACGGCAAGAAGAGGCCGTGCGTAGATACCTGGTAGACCTACCCTGGGTCTCATGGCACATGAAGTAGCGAAGTCGGAGGGGGAGTGGAAGGACCAGCTGAGCCCGGAGCAGTACCAGGTGCTGCGCCAGGCCGGCACCGAACCCCCCTGGTCGGGCAAGTACGTCCACAACCACGACGACGGGACCTACCGTTGCGCCGGGTGCGGTGCTGTCCTGTTCGACTCTGGCACCAAGTTCGAGTCGGGTAGCGGCTGGCCGAGCTTCTACGAGCCGGCCGTCGCCGAGGCGGTGGAGCTCATCGAAGATCGCAGCCACGGCATGCTGAGGACCGAGGTGCGCTGTCGTAGCTGCGGTGGTCACCTCGGTCACGTGTTCGATGACGGCCCGGCGCCGACGGGTCAGCGCTACTGTATGAACTCGCTGGCCCTCGAGTTCCAGCCGGTGGAGGGTTGAGGCCCTACTCGGCCTCGGCGATGCGGCGGGTGGCCGCGTTCTGAGCTGCCCAGAGGCTGCGACGGCGCTTCCAGAAGGGCGTCTTCCAGACCTTGAAGCCCGATCGGCGGCCCGGCTTGGGCTGCTTGGGCGGCGGGGAGGAAGTCTTACGGCCCAGGTCGTGGCGCGTCTGTGGGCACATAAGATCGGCGTCCTCCAACAGGTCTTCGTCACCGACCAGGACGTGCAGTCGGGTCCGGGCCGTGTGCCTGACCTGCCTGGACGTGCGTCTGCGGTGGTCGGGGGCATCCTCGACGATGTCGTCTCTGGCCCGAATGTCTGGGTCGCTCGCCCGCTGATCGCTCACGAGACCTCCCTGCTGCTCTGGCGGCAGCTGTTGCTGCCGTCGGCTGTACTCAGTTGAGCCATGGTGCCATGCACCCGGTGGGTTTGACCAGGGTCCTTCGTCAGTTTCAGCAGACTTTTACCAGTTGTCGCGAAAGACCGTTTCCCGGTAGTACTGAAGCTCCTTGACGCTCTCCATGATGTCGCCCAGGGCCCGGTGGGTGCCGACCTTCTTGGGGGCGTTCGCGAAGGCCGCCGGGTACCATCGGCGCACCAGCTCCTTCACGGTCGACACGTCGATGGACCGGTAGTGGAGGTAGGTCTCGACTTGGGGCAGCTGGGCGGCGAGAAAACGACGGTCGGTCCCGATGGAGTTGCCGCACAGGGGCACCGTCGCCGGCTCGGGGATATGGCTCTGCAAGAACTGGAGCGTGGCCCGACCCGCCTCCTCCAGAGTCAGCTTCGAGGCTTCCACCTCGGCCAGCAGTCCGCTGCTGGTGTGCATCGATCGCACCACGTCGTCCATCTCCGCCAGGGCGGACGCCGGCGCTCCGATTACCAGGTCGGGTCCCTCGGCTACGAGGTGGAGGTCGTCATCTGTTATGAGCGTGGCGATCTCCACGATCACGTGGCGGGCCGGGTCGAGCCCGGTCATCTCGAGGTCCATCCAGGCGAGCACCCCGGCGAAGATAGCGAACGGCGGAACGGGAGCTACCTTGGAGTGGTGCTGGACATACCAGTCGTCGCCCTGGACCCCGATCTTCCGTTGCCCTCTTACGCCCGGGCCGGCGATGCCGGCGCGGACCTGGTGGCCCGCTCGGGTGCCGTGGTGAAAGCCGGCGGTGGGCGGGCGCTCGTTCCGACAGGTATCCGGCTGGCGATACCCGAGGGATATGCCGGTTTCGTTCAACCCCGCAGCGGGCTGGCCTGGCGTCACGGGATCACGCTGGCCAACAGCCCGGGCCTGATCGACTCCGGTTACCGCGACGAGCTGGCGGTGATTGTGATCAACACTGACCCGAGCGCCGACTTCGAGATTCACCGTGGCGATCGGATCGCGCAGCTGGTGATACAGCGGGTGGAAGAAGCCCGGTTCGTTTCCGTGGCTGAAGTGCCCGGGTCGGAGCGGGGACTGGGCGGGTTCGGCCACACAGGTAGGTAGGGGTCGATGCCGGAGCTACCCGAAGTGGAGGCACTTGCCGTCTTCCTGCGCGAGGAGTGCGTGGGCCGGGTGATCGAGCGCGTCGAGGTGGCCGCCCTTTCCGCGCTCAAGACCTACGACCCCCCCGTCGAGTCGCTGAAGGGCCGCACGATCAAGGCCGTCGGGCGGATGGGCAAGTACCTCACGATCGGGACCGCCGACAGATGGCTTGTCATCCACCTGGCGCGGGGCGGCTGGGTGCACTGGCGGGAAAAACTTCCTCCGGCGCGGGGCCGGCCCGGGCGCGGGCCACTCGCCCTCCGTATCGGGCTGTCCGGGGGCTCCGGGTTCGACGTAACCGAGCAGGGAACCGAGAAGCGTCTGGCTTTGTGGATCGTCAGAGAGCCCCTGGAAGTGGAGGGTGTCGCCCGCCTGGGTCCGGACCCTCTTGATCCCGGCTTCGGCGTGCTCGAGCTGGCCGGGCTGCTGTCCGGGCGGACGGGGAACATCAAGACGGTGCTCACAGACCAGTCCGTAATCGCCGGCGTCGGCAACGCCTACTCCGACGAGGCTCTCCATGCCGCCAAGCTCTCACCCTTCAAAGGCGCCGGCAAGCTCACCGCCCAGGAAGTAGCAGCTCTCCATGCCGCCTTGCTTCGAGTCCTGAGCGACGCCGTCCAGCGTTCTGTAGGACTGGCGGCGGGTGGCCTCAAGTCCGAGAAGAAGAGCGGCCTGGCGGTGCACGGGCGGACCGGCCTGCCCTGCCCCGCCTGCGGCGACACCATCCGGGAGGTGTCGTTCGCGACGAAGTCGTTGCAGTATTGCCCGATGTGCCAGACGGGGGGCCGTCCCCTCGCCGACCGGCGCATGTCGCGGCTTCTGAAGTGACCGGCGTGGGGGACCAGGTCGAGACGACCTACCGGGGGATTCGGTGGCGTCGCGATCCCGATGGCGGGATCAGCTTCTACGACTCCGGGGGAGAGCGCTGGGTTGTTTGGCGCTCCGGGGTGGACGCTCCGCCCCGACCCCCGGATGGGAACCGGCCCGAGCCGCCCGCCCGGGCCGGTGGACAGCGCTGGAGAGTCATTCCTCTGGTCCTGGTCGCAGCGGCGGTGGCCATCGCCATCGTTCAGGTCCTGCACCCGTCCGGCCACCAGGTGGCCAATGAGGCCAAGGCGGCGCAGGCCATGCTCGGGAAGTGCCTGGCCCAGCACGGGACGGTGGGCGGCCATCCGAGGTACTCGGCGACCGCTGTCCCGTGCGACTCGGCCGATGCCGCCGTGAAGGTGGTCCGGGTGATCCCGAGCACGCCCGGCAGCCCGCTTTGTCCCTCCGGGACGGTAGGGGTGGAGCTTCTCGTCAACGGGGTCAAATATCCGCACATCGAGTGCATACAGACGATTCACCCCGGAGGCTAGGTCTCCACGAAGGGACCTTCTGCTAGGTTGGTAGCGCTCTGCGGACGTGGCTCAGCTGGTAGAGCACAACCTTGCCAAGGTTGGGGTCGCGGGTTCGAATCCCGTCGTCCGCTCCAGAAAATAGCTGGTCAGAGGCTACTTGCCGCTAGGGTCATCTGTGGGATCATCCACCAAGCTATACCACGTAGCTATACCATCAGGCCTAGTGGGGCAACGCGCCACCACCAGGCAGGTGATCGAATGACCAGACGACGGGCCCGTGGCACGGGCGGATTGATCCAGATCGACCAGGGGACATGGCGGGTTGACATCGAGATGCCCCGCACTCCTGGCGAATCTCGGCGCCCGCTCTCGCGGACCGTCCGAGGCACCCGGTGGGAAGCGGAGCAAGTTCTGGCGGATCTTCGGCCTGGTGTTCCGCCAGCAGGAGAAACCTTTGCGATCGCGTTCCATCAAGCTTGGCCACTGCGCTTCGGCGGCGAGCCGAGTCCGACGGTCGGCCTGGGTTGCCGGTGTGCCGACCGTGCTGGCGCGCTCTCGGAACTGGCCCGGAAGCGGGGTTTGATCGACGTTAATCCGTCCAAGGATGCGGCCCGACCTCGTACCGTGCGGTGCAAGCCCTTTGCGCCAACGGGCTAGTAGAGGTACGGGAACTCCTGGCGGCTGGCAGCTGAGCGAGATGCTGAAGCCTCCGATGCGGCCGTGCTCCTGGCGAGCAGCGGTGTGCCGTAAGGGCGAGTTGCTCGCCATCCGCTGGGGAGACGTCGACTTGGACGGGGCAGAGATACATATCTCGGCTGCGATCTCGGACGGTGGGAGGGGAGTTGGCGTGGTGTACGCAAGTCGATCGGGACATTGGCGGGATGTACCGCTCACGTCTCGGCGGTCGATGCTCTCCGGCGTCAAGCGGCTCGGCGGCGAGAGTTGAGCGGCGTAGAGCCGGCGGGGTCAGAGTACGTCTTCCCGCTGGTATCGACGGGATCGGTGCCGATGCGACCGGATGCGTTGAGCAATCGCTGGGTTGCAGCACGCGAGGAGCTTCGGAGCTCAAGCTCCAGGATCTCCGCCATTATGCGGCGACCGCGATGCTCGACGCTGGGGAGTCCTACCGTACGGTCGCCGACATCCTCGGCAACAGTGAGTCCACCCTGCGGCTCCATTACGACGGCCGCACCGACGTCGGCAAGCGGAAGGCGATCTCTGCACTCGAGCTCGGATCGCCGTCGGGTCGTGGCAGCTGACTGGTGAGTCGAAGTTGGCCACCGGGTTGATTTTGTCTAGAGCTGTGCGAGATTCGAGGTCGCTTTATCCGCGAGACCGCGGCTTGTGCGAGTTGCGGAACGGCGACGAGGGGGCCGGGCAGATCTAGCCCGCCACCCGGACGTAGAGCCTGCGGGCTAAGCGACCGTTCGGCTAGTAAGTGGCGGTTCTTGGCGATCGATCCGGGGAGGATGGAGAAGTGGACCTGTCCGTCTTCGTCAACGGCAACCACTCGCACGACAGCCAGACCGGAGCTATTCCCGGCTACCAGGATGGCATCCGGGCGTACCCCACCTGGATCCCGGGCGTCGGTTAGCACCGACCATCCGAGACCGTCGTCGTCCTGAGCGTTCAGGTCCGCCACGAGATCGATCTGGTCGTCCATATCAGCCTTCATAGTAAGGGTTGCGCCAGGTCTTGTGCTCACATATCAAGAGCAGCGCCACGCCCTCCTCGAGACTGTCCCAGGCGAGGGTGAAGTGCCGCTGATTGCGACCCGTCGGTTCCAACCTCAGGTTTGAAGACGCGGAGGTTGCCTACCCGAATGAGCGTAAGCACCTCGAACCGCACCAGCGGGGGTTCT
This sequence comes from uncultured Acidimicrobiaceae bacterium, assembly GCA_963851245.1. Taxonomy (GTDB): domain Bacteria; phylum Actinomycetota; class Acidimicrobiia; order Acidimicrobiales; family Palsa-688; genus CAWKOH01. Next base: position 245,721 of record CAWKOH010000009.1, read on the forward strand.
TGCGCTAGCTCGTCGACGGTGACCTGTCTTGCGGCGAAGACGGAGACTCAGTATGTGCCGTAGATCGAGAAGTACCGGGTCGCATCGACTCGGAGAAGGTCTCTGTCGAGGGCCCCACCGCGCACCACGACCACATCGTCGCAGCCGTGGCAGCGTGGTTGGAGTCGACACCGTGACGGCCAAGGCTTCGAAATCGCCTGGCTCAGCAACGACTCGAACAAGCGGTCGCAACTGAGGCCGCCGTAAGGGAACGACTCGCCTCCCTCTCCCGGCACCAGGAGCAACGGCATCGGGCGCTCGTCGACAGCGCACCGCAGCGAAAAGAACTCGAGACCACGCTCGGCCAGGTCGACGCAGCCATGGACCACACTCGCCCCAAGCGCGTCCGCGGCCTCACCGAGGACCCACCGTCTAATCTCGCCCGCCAGCTCGGCCCGCCGCCAAGCTCACCCGCCGGCCAAGCCGTGTGGTGTCACCACGCCCTGCGTATCGAAGCCTTCCTCGACCGCAACGACGGCACCACCCCGGCTGGGACCGGATCGAGCCGGTCCAACGAGCGGGCCCGCCAGGAGATCACCATCGCCGACCGGCTACTGGAAACCAGGGACTATCCATCCGACCCGGTGGAGTGGGCCAAGCTCGCCGACCAGGCGGCCGGTGTCCGAGAGGCCGCACACCAGCACTTCGCAGCCCAAAGAGCGCAAAGGCAGCGGATGTCACCATTTCCTCAGACGACTTGGAGCCTCGGCATCCACAACTCTCCTGAGCGGCGGGGACCCGAACTCAGCCTGTAGCAGCGCGGGATAGACAAGGCGGGGGAATCACGATCAGGGCGGTCCTCTCGGTGCTCGCGATAGTAAGCAGTGTCCACCATCCGTCCACCGAGAACGTCCGGCATACCTGGCGTTATGGTCTGGCTCTGGGTTTATGGGTTACCTCAGTTGAACGATGTGGGCTAGTTCCATAGCCTGACCGTGAGCAAGGCTAACTACTAGATCCGTCGTTCGTGGCGGCTTCCGGTTTTTCGTGATCCCACTCGAAACGAGCGCAGATCGGACATTATGTCGACGACTGGAGGTACCGACCCAATGCCCCTCTCACGGCGAATGGCAAAGTTCAACCAGCGCTTCACGAATCATGTCACGCGCCACATTGCCAGCTGGGCACCTGGCTTCGCTCTCCTCGAGCACGTAGGCCGTCATTCCGGCCTCCTATACGAAACGCCTGTCAACGTGTTCAGAGCACAGGGGCGTTACCTCTTCGCACTGACCTACGGCGACAGCGAGTGGGTGAAGAACGAGCTTGCAGCGGGCGGGTGCGTCATCCGAACTCGCCGACGCAGGATTGATCTTGCTGAGCCAGAACGCTTTCGTGATCCAACCCGCCATCTCGTCCCAATCCCTGCGCGACGGATCCTCAAGCTTGTCGACGTAGACGACTTCGTTACCCTTCGGCCAATCGAGAACGGCCGGGTGCCTTAGAACATCTGCGCACATATCTGCCGTCCGGAGCGTACAGAGCCTCACATTGCGCACACCGCGGTAATCGGCGTTCCGCCGTCCACAGCGGGCGTCGGGCAATCTGGTCCCATGCCTCCTGAAGTGGACGAACCAAGTGCTGCGCCGGAAGTCCTTCGGATGAGTGCCCTGGCGACCTGCGATCGTCAGTTGAACGATCTGGCTCGGTTTCTACGGGAGCGAGCCGATGTGGCGCAGGTTGAAAGGTCGGCCACATTCGGCCCTGGCCCTGCCGTCGATCTATACGCCGACGCTCAGCTGGTGAGTGGCGAATCGGTTCTCTGGACCCTGTGGGTCTACTTCAGGGACGGTGAGTGGACCATCGACGCCAACGTGATGCGTAGCCATGCAGACGGCCAAGACCCGATTCGGGAGTTTCCCGAGACCCACGCCAGTGGGGGCGCGGATCTTGCAGCCCAGATCGCCTCCGCCAGCGAGATCATCACGGGGTATCGGCCGATCAGCTCGGTCGTGTTTCCCGGCGAGGGGTACGGGTCAAGCTCCAGCGCATAACTGCAGGGCACTTGGATCTCGACCTTGGGTCAGTTCGGCGACCGCCGGAGCAAATATTCGATCTCGCGTGTGTCCTCTCGTCGGCGAAGCGGTGGCAGTCGATCGCGGATGCGCAGACTCCCAACGCGGAGGGGTCAGCTAGCGTGGAGGTACTGCCGAACGGCGCGGCGGATGGCCTCCGAGACGCTGATGTGCTCTTCGGCGGCACGCAGAAGCAACTGTCGCTTGAGGTCGGGATCGAGCCGAACTGATTCGACAGAGGCAGCCGCGGAACCCATCGAGGGGCGGCCTCCTCGTCGACGGATGATGCCGTCAGCGTCGTAGCCTGCTTCGGCCTCGTCGGCCAGAGCCTCGACCATCTCGTCGGTGATGGGTCTTCCGTTCTTCTTACGTCCGTGATCGTTTGGCATAGTCATTCTCCTGGCGGCAGCAGCCGGCGATACTGGGCTCTCATAGCCATCGCATGGATGACAGCTGGACCCTGTGGCCGATCCATGACGATTAGTTCGAGCAGGTTCGCGGATCGATCTGGCCCGATGACCAGGAAGCGGACGGGGTCGTCTGCGACCTCCTCGACCACCGTGGCATGACGGATGGCGTGATCGATGTCCCCATCTTCAATGCCGTGGCGTCGAGCCGATGGCAGTACGTCCACACGAAGGAATCGTACTACGAAACTGTCACATAACGATCTGTCTTGCGCTCGGGACGGCTCGGGACGACGGTCGCCTTAGCAGCGCGTACTCGGCATCGATCTGTTCGCCGGTGACCCGTCGATATGCTCGGCCAGTGCTTGACCACATCTACATCTCGGTAAGCGACGTGCCGCGCTCCCTGGCATTCTATTCGGCAGCCTTAGCGCCTCTAGGGTGGAGAGAACTCGGGACCTACGACTCCTCCACAGGACCCAGTGGAGTCTGGACCTGTACGGTTTGGGGGACGAGGCCTATGGATCAGGCGTCGCAGTCGGCTGCAGTATCTGGCTGCGCCGCCGCCAGTCCGGTGAGACCGGATTGTATGTCGGGTTCGTTGCTGACGATGAGGCCGAAGTCAACGCCGCGTATGCGGCGGCGATTGAGGCGGGCGGGACGACCGAGGGCGAACCGGCGATTCGATCGTATTTCGGCCCGAGCTATTACGCAGCCAACGTCGGTGACTTCGACGGCAATCACCTGGAGATAGTTCACAAGAGCTTCAACCCGCCAAGCCGTCAGCATCTCGAGTCCTTCTAAGGGAAGTCGCAGAGACCCTTCGGCATCGGCCACCCGACCCCCCGGTGCCGCCCAGAACATTCACTCCCGAGCGGAATGGGCTTAAGCAGACGCCGCCGTGCCTCGCGCCCGATTCGGCGCTATGCGCCCACCCAGGCAAGGCAGACTGTCGGCGTGGACGAGCGCCCGCTGACGGATCCAGAGCGACAGATATTGGAGATCCTCCTCGGCACGGGGTTCCCGGAGGCGGCCCGTATTCGGATGGAGCTTCCTCAGCTACGAGTGGTTGGCACTTGCGGCTGTGGCTGCTCCACCATCTACTTCAAGGCCGACCGGAAGGGACATGGCATAGGTATCGTCGCCGACACTGGGGTCCGAGACACCCACGACCCGATCCTGCTGTTCCTCCGTGAGGGAGCAGTGCTCGATTCCTTGGAGTACGTGTGGACAGGGGAATCGCCCCCGCCAACCTTCCCACCCCCCGAGGATCTGGTTGGGCCGAGGCAAGTATGACGGTGTGGCGGGCGCAGATTATTCCCTTGCGCCCGCGTCCGCCGCTGGCCATCGGCCGCTAACGACGCGGGAATCGGCGTTCCGCGCCCCTATCGCACCCACTCGAAGGTCGTCACGAATCCGAAAGGCGTGGCTCCGTCCTTGCCGAGGGGCACGACGTACCGCGATGCTTGCCGGGGTGTTCCGAGACCAGATTGCAGATCACGCGGAGCTGGGCCTCATGGGAGATATCCAGGACCGTTGAAGCCGAGCATCTGTCGCCGTCTTCGTCATGGTGAGCGTGCACGTAGTCCCGGTACTCCACGTCGATCAGACTAGGGCCGGGGTCGGGACGCAAAACACGTGGTGAACGCGTTACGTTGCGGAGTCAACTATCGCGCCCGAGTCCGGCATCGGTGGTGTCGCCCCGACACTGGCGGCCGCTGTTTCTCGTGCCTGGCAACTGGCACACGGCGGGCGCGACACGTCCGTTATGTGAGGGTGGGGGATACCGTTGCATGGGTGAGCACGGATCAGCACAGGTTCCTTCGGGGGCCTTCCGGCTGATGTGGTCGAGGTGGTGACCTCCGCGCCGGTCCAGGAGAAGGTGCTGGCCGAGCTTCAGGTGGCCTGGCCCGACCTCAGCGGCACCCGGGCCCGGATGGCCGAGGCGCTGCGGGTGTTCCTGGTGACGTGGGATCCCCTTGAGCATGACGTCCCGCGTCCGGTGGCTTTCGCCACCGTCGACGCTGGTCCGCCGGGCTTGGAGGTCGAGGTCTACGTACCGGTGTGGGTGCTTATGGCCGCGGCGGGCCGGGGCGAGGGGGTGGCCGAGGTGGTGGGCGAGTTGGCCGGCTCGGCTGTTGTGGTGGCGGCGAGTGAGGAGGAGGCCGTGGTCAGCGGTCGCTATCCCGCCCTGGCCGGTAAGGGTTCGGTTCCTCACTTGCTGGACCAGGGTCAGGCCGGGGCCGGGCTGGGGGCGCCCGAGGTGACCCTGGTATCTGAGGGGTGGGAGCCGATCGGTCTGGGGGCGATCAGCGACGTCGTGCAGGACGCGCTCGGAGGGGTGGACCTGGACCGCTCACCGGTGGAGCTGGCCGCGTCGACGGAGCCGGCCCCGGGTTGCCCGGCCTGTCAGGGCCGGCGCTTCGGGTTCCCCGGGGAGCTGGGCGAGTCGGGCCCGGCCATGTGCCCGGCGCATCGGGGCGAGGCCGATCGGGTTTCGACCGAGCGCTTCGAGCGGGCCCGTCTCTCGAACCCCGGTGGGTGGACAGCGGTGCTCGACGCTTGCCGGCGCTTGGAGTTGCCCCACTTGCCCAACGGGCTGGCCACCAGGATGGCCGGTGCCGAGGACCTCGTGTTCGAGCTGCGGGAGCCCGGCGAACTTGTTGCGCTGGTCTCCGACTTGGTGGAGGCGGCCGGCTGGTTCGGTGGCCGGGCGGACGACCTGGCCGTGGCTCTTGGTGCCGAGGAGGACATGCCCTGGCTGCCGGAGTGGATGGAGAACTTGGTGCTCGATCTGGGCCGGGCCGGGCTGGCCGCGGAGGCGACAGAAGCGGCCGACGCCCTGATCCGCATCGACCCGGACAACGAGTCCACCTACGCCGCCGACCTGGGCTGCGCGTTGGCCGAAGCGGGAGACGCCTCAGCGGCGCGGGCCCGGATCGAGGCGAACCTGGCGCGCTGGCCTGAGGAGCCCTGGGTTCGGGTCCACGCCGGCGACGCGTTGCAAGAGCTGGGCGATGCCGACGGGGCCGAAGCCCACTTCCTCGCCGCCCTGGGGATGGCCGAAGACGCCGACGACTTCGAGCTGCGCTCCGATGTCTTCAACCGCCTGGCAGAACTGGGCCGTGCTCCGGGACCGACGACCACCATCCGCCTGGCCGGCCCCGCTGTTAGCGGCAAACGGCCTCGCAGTGGTCGGCTCGGGCGTAACGACCCCTGCTTCTGCGGCAGCGGCCGCAAGTACAAGCACTGCCACGGTCAGAAGAGCTGACATATATAACACATATTGCTGTTATTGGCGTGTTTGGCTGGCGGTTATGAGTGCGAAGGGCTGGTCGGCCTTAGCAGGGGTGGTAGTTGGGCGGGCTTGTGTAGAGCCGATGTCGGCTTCGGAGAACACGAGCGTGGGTGTGTCGGGGTCAGAGGGCGTCGAGGAGTCGGAAGAAGGCCGCGAGCCAGGGGTTCCAGGCCTGGATGCGCCAGCGGATCTGCCGGCCGTCTTGGATGATCTGGCAGGGGATCTCGATGAAGGCTTGTAGGAAGGTGCGGAACTCCATGCGCAGCAGGCGCCGGCGTTGGGCGTGGTGGTGTTCGGCCCAGCGGGGACTGACTGGCAGGAGCAGGGCGCACCAGGCTTTGAGGCTCCAGGCCAGCGACGCCATGGTCATGTAGGCCCAGTTGGCCACGAGAGTGTTGACCGGGGCGTGCAGGGCTCGCACGCCCGATTTGAGTTGGGCGATGAGGTTCTCCTGGTTGCAGCGGGAGCGGGCCTCGGCGACCACCTCGTCGGCGGTGAGGTTCCAGTCGTTGGTGATGTAGAAGAAGAAGCGGTACTCCTCGAACAGCGACGTTGTCGCCCCGCTCCACCGACAGGTTCTTGCGCAGGGCGACCACGCGATAATCCTTGCGGCATTTGACCGGCCGGTAGGAGAACTCGACCACTTCTTCTGTGGTGGGGCGGATGGTCTTATAGCCGCGGGCTCGCACGATGGCCTCTTTGACATTGGCGGGCCGGGCCCGGGGCGTTGGTGGCTATCTCGCGCTCGGCGGTGGCGGCCAGCTGGCGGTAGAGGTCGTCGGGGGCGTCTTCGGCCGGTCTCGATCAGGTTGGCTCGGGCGTCGTATCCGAACACGAAACGCACCCCGTCGCCGTCCCAGCGGTCGAACTCGGTGGTCAAGGAGAAGTCGGTGTCACCGCGCAGCAGGATGTCGGTGAAACCGGCCTGGCGGCACAAGCAGACGGCCCGGTCATAGAGGGGTACCACCCCTTCATGCGACGGCCGGTTGGCGCCGTGCAGGGCCAGCAACAGCGGCTCGGCCGGTGTTGGCCAGGTTCACCAACAGCGCCGAGTAGCCCCAGATGCCGTTGTAGGCGATGTCCATGCCCTGTTTGGTCTCGCCGTCGGTACCCACGATGGTGGCGTCCGCGTCGATGCGGGCGGTCTGGGCGAAGAACGAGGCGTCCTGGCGGGCCCACACCCGCAGCCGGGCCCGGTTGAACGCCTCCTGCAACGCCATCACCGAAGCCGGATCGAAACGCCGGCAGAAATCCCCGGCCGTGGTCGGATCGGGCAGAGCCGCCGCGCCCAGGGCGTCGAGGAACACCCGGTCTTGGCGGCGCTGCTCGATGTCGTCGAGCCGTTTGCCGCCACATAGAGCGTTGTAGGCGATGTTCAGCACATGATCGGACTCGTAGTACGGCTTATGCAGGCGCAGTAAGCTGGATTGAAGAGTCGATCTCGGCGGCCAAACCCAACGAGTCCGCCACACCAGCGATCAAGGCCCATCCCGCCATGCGCTGTCCCCCGGGAACGCTCCGCCAGCTCGTAGACCACCTTCGCCCGGCCCAGCACCGGACCCGAAACATTCGGCACGACCGCCGCCTCCAGGCGCCGCTCGAGCCGACGCGCCTCTCTGACCAGCTTGCGTCGCACCCGGTGCCTAGCCGCTCGATCCCCTCCGCCACGACCGCCACTCGATGAGCTACCCTTCATCCAGAAATGCCCTCCCCGGTATGGGTTCGGTTTGTCTTTAGCAACCAAATCCTCCCATACCAGGAGGGCATCTTCGCGGACCGCCCAACGCCCGGATCTCTTCACCTCAAACCCAAACCGCAGCCCAACCGCACATCCGCAAAAACCGGGCAGAATAAGGCTCCCCAGCCGCCACGAGCCCTCAACAGTGCCGATCTACGCTTGTTTCAGGCCTAGTTGCATAACCCGCCCCGACAGTGCCGGCGCGGTGACTAACGGCGAATCGCAGCGAAGAACGCACAGTCGACCGGGTCGGATCGCGGGTCCACCAGCCGGGGCCGGCGCCGGCTTATGGTTACTCCAGGTTCGACCGGAGGAGGGATAGATGGCTGGCCGCGTTTTTCAACTCAAGGCGACGATTGTCGGCACCAAACCGCCGGTGTGGCGGCGGGTGCTGGTGGCCGAGTCTGCTTCCTTGCTCGACCTGCACGAGGTGCTGCAGGGCGCGTTCGGCTGGTACGACTGTCATCTCCACGAGTTCGAGATCGACGGTGTGCGTTATGGCACCGATGACGGAGAGGGGTGGGGGCCGCCGCCCAAGAGCGAGCGTCGCGCCCGCCTGGGGACGGTCGCCAGGCAGGGTACGGCGATCAGGTACGTCTATGACTTCGGCGATGACTGGGTCCACCGAGTGGTCGTGGAGAAGGTGCTCCAGGCCGATCCGAGGGTGAGCTATCCGTGTTGCATCGCCGGCAAGCGGGCCTGCCCACCGGAGGACTGCGGCGGCGTATGGGGATACGAGGAGTTCCTGGCGGCTATATCGGACGCCGATCACCCTGAGCACGAGTCGATGCTGGAGTGGGTAGGTGGGGAGTTCGACCCGGAAGCCTTCGACGCGGCCAGCTTCGCCGCCACTCGGGGTCTGGCGTCACTGCTTCGCTGATGTTCCAGCCCCTGGCGGTTGCCCGATCCGAAACCGGGGTGACCGACCCGTGAGCAGGCGTCGGCGCGCCGGGAAACGTGGTCGGCATGAGCAGATGCTGCCGTCGGCGCTCTGCACTGATGGCGGGATGGACGCTTGGGTCGACTACTGCAGCGGTCGCATGTTCGTCGTTGGCTACACCGAGGGAGGAGCGCCGTACGGTCACGTCGAGTGGACAGGCATCGCTGCTGAGGGTCCGCCGACGCCGGCCGAGGAACGATCCCACCGAAGACGGTCTCGAACCGCTTCTGAGCTGTTGATCCCGGCGAGTCAGGCACGGTCACGCACCCCCTAACCAACTCCCATGCCGTCCCAGTAAACCGCCCCCCGACCACGACATAACGCCGTTCCTGAAGAAGCGTTCGTTGTCAAGAGGGGATTGCGGCCAGAAGGGCTGGTTTTTCGTGAGCTCGGTGGGGGTGAAGTGTTGCGGGGCCGCGTTGAATGCACCCGGCGGTTATTGCGCTGCGGGTGGGAGGGGCGGTCAAGGCCGGCCCGTGAGGGCCGCCCGTAGGGGGAGCCTTGAGGGCCCCGGGGTTTAGTTGTCGCCAGCCATCATGGGATGAGGACCGCCGGCAGGCGGTCCTGGTTGCTCCGTGATGGTTGGACACAGCGGACCTCACCATTGCTCGTGCTGAGCTGGGCGACCGAGATGCTCGGCGACCGGCCATTCCTTCGCGTTTTCGCATGGTGTGTATACGGCCACAGCCAGACGGGCTCATTCAGCTACGACGGCCACGCCACAGTGGGGGGCCACGGCGTTAGTCGAGCTCGCGCCTTGGCTGTGTCCGAGCTTGCTCAAGCGGCCTCCCGGTTCAGGCAGCGGATCTCGCCGTCTCGCAGCCCGTAGAAGACCAGGGTGAGCAGTTTTCTCGCCGCCGCGACCCGGGCGATGTGGTTCCCGCGCCGCTCGGCGATACGACGATAGGCGGGGGCGATCGGCGCCCCGCCGTGGTAGCGGACCACGCATTCCAGCGCCGCCCATCTCACGATGGTCGATCCCTGCTTGGTGATCCGGCCCTTGTAGGAGTGGGTGTCGGACTCGTCGCAGCTTGGGGGTCATCCCCGCCCACGAGCACAGATGGCGGGCGGTGGGGAAACGGGTTACGTCTCCGATCTCAGCCACGAAGATCGCCGCGGTGATCGGCCCGACACCGTAGATGGCTTGGATCGCCCGGTAACCGTGATGGTCCTTGAGCTCGCGGTGCAGCTGGCGCTCGACCATGGCCAGCTCCCGGTCGTAGATCTCGAGCAGGTCCCGCAGCGACTCGACCCGCAGCCCATAAGGTCCGGGGAAGTCCATCTCGTCGAGAGCTCTCTGGCCCTGCATGGTGAACATGTCTGGCAAAGGTAGGCAGGATCCCCAGCTTGGCCATCACCGCATGGATCTGCGCCTTGGCCGAGGTCCGCAGCGCGGTCAGCTTGGCCCGATACCTCACGAGCTCTCGCAGTTCGCGAACCTCCGGCGGGGCCACCCAAGCCTCGGGAAGATCATTGCGGCGCAACCGGTTGGCCAGCTCGGTGGCATCCTTGACATCGTTTTTCACTCGACGGCTGTCCCAGTGCAACCCCAGAGGATGCACCAGATGCACCCGGGCTCCCTCCGCCTGGAGCAGATCGGCCGCCCAATACCATCCGTAACACGCTTCCAACGCCACCTCGGGGTCGGGGCCCGCCTCAGCCACTGCCATCGCCAAAGCCACCGGATCGTTGTCGATCTTGGTGACACGCCACGCACCTCGCCGGCGTCGTTCATCCGAACGATCACCGACCGGCGGCGATGCAGATCGATACCGACATACTGTTGTTCATGTTCCACCAGGGTCTCCTTCCGTCGTTTACGGGTTGGTGTGGGAACCCCGAGTTTGCCTTGCACACTCGGTTCCCGTCGACGGGAGGAGCTCTGGCGGTCCACAACCGACCTGGCCACAACGACCTCTTCCACCCTCGGCGCCCCTAACCCACCACCGGTCCCGGTCACGCGAAAGCAGCGCAGCGCTTCTTCATGACATCAGTTATACGGCGTCCGACCGTCGCGCTGCAGCTCTCCAGCCTGCCAGCACTGCGGGAAGAGGATCGCTTGAGCGGAGCCAGGCCAAAGCCGCGGCCAGGACCGGGGAAGCGTTCGGGCCCAGTGGTATCGCCTCCTTCTCGCCGCTAGCCCACGAGATCGCCATGTCGCGCAGGTATCTATAGCCGTCGTCATCGAAGATTGCCTGAGTTTCCGCTAGTTCGCGCACCTCGGGGACCAGGGCTGCGCCGCACACCAGGGCTGCCATGAACACCTGGGCACCGGGGTCAGCGATCTCTCCGGCGTCGCAGCGGTTCAAGGCGCCTGCGATGACCGCAAGGTTCGCTTCGACCGAGAGGGGCTCCTCGCCGACCAGAGCGTCGCGGTATCGCGCTTCGAGCTCTTCGAGGGTGCCCCACCGGTCTGTATCGGCCAGCCCTGCCTGAAGGAATCTCACCTGGTAGTCCGAGTTCGCTGGGTCGAGGACAACGTCCACGGTGTCGGCGAGGCCATAGGCGAGCAGCGCGCTTCCCAAGTCGGCGTCGACTCGACCCTCGGGGTCTCGGGCCCGTGCTGGGGGTGAGCGCAGAAACGGGCAGACCAGAGCCGAGTACATGAGGCAGATCTTGTGCAGAGGGGGCTCGGAGAAGGAGTTGCGGTAGTCGGCGGGGTCTTCTACGGCGTCGATGTGGGTGGAGACCTGCCAGCGCAGCTCCTCTCCGAACGGAAGGCCGCACAGGCCGCACAGATCGAACGTGGCCAGGGTTACCAGACGTGATGTCGAGACAGTTCCGAACTGGGCCCGCCCATCGAGGCGATCCACCGCAGCCATGATCGGATAGCCATACCGGCTGGTGTCCAACTGCGCCGCTCGGGCTGGCCGGGGGACCGATTTGGCGCGAAGTCCGGTGGCTCGATGTTCCGCTTCGTGGCCGGTCTCACTCACGAGCAGGGATCCTAGGACCACGACCGAGCGCCCCGTCCCGGCGCAGCCCCACCCCCCAAATACAAGGCCAGGTCATCTGAATCCGCCGTGGAGTGTCATTCTGGGTGCCCCTGACCGGGAGCTGGAGGGAGGGTCGGGTGAGCCGATCGCCGAATCTCGCGCCACCTCGGGGGTTGGAGCTGTCTGGTCAGAGGCGCAATATCAGAAGTTATGCCGCCCATCTCGCGAGCCGAGGTGTCGCATCGAGCAGTATGGGCGGCGTGTCTGGCTGGTTCGCACTCGTCTGGGTTGTCTGGATGCTGCTCGTAGTGGGGGCCGTCGTCGCAGGCTTTCGCTGGTATAACCGTCCCGCTCACCGGCGCCTGCCAGATCTGACGACCGGCACTCATGCTGGCTCTCGTTACCTTGGCGGACTGCGGTGGGAGGGCCAAGGCGGCGTAGGTAACGCCACCATGCCTCTGGCAAGGCTTGAGTTGTTCGATTGGGGGGTGAGGGTTGCGCCCAGCGTGGGCTTTCTTCGAGCGCTCGTCCCTACTTGGGAGGCTCGATACTCGGACCTCGGGACAGCCGACTTGGTCAAAGGCCCGTTCTTCGGGAGTCGGGGCGTCCGTCTCCGCCTCCATCACGACGACCGGCCGCTCGTGTTCTGGACGTACTCGGATAAGGCGATCCTTGGTGAACTCGCCGGACATGGAGTGAGCGTCACATCGACCAGGAGCAAGCTGCCCTGGATGAGTAACCACTGAGCCACGAGGCGCTCATAGCACCGAGTCTGAGCGGCCGCACGGAGTCCGATCAGTCACTCCCGGCGGCGCAATATTGAACCGTTCTGCACCTACGAACTGGAGCTGAGTTCGGATCGGCGGCGACGCCATAGCTGGACTCCTCCGACCCAGACCCCAGCAGTTCCGACGATAAGGGCGACGAACCCCGCAAACAGACCGGGTACATAAGCCCAGATAAGGCTGATCCAAACAAGTGCTGCGCCAAACAGAAAGGCGCCCAGACCAAGCAGCACTGCAGCTACTGCAAAGGCGCCCCGAACATTCATGCACCAGTATCTACGATCGAGCCATGTTGAGACACGGCTAGACGGTTGAAGCGAGCCGAACGATGCTCCTAGGGTTGTCAAGGGGATTGTTTCGATTGTCGTAAGCGCTGGATTAGACGACGGATGTCGGAGCGTAGGTCTTCGATGCCGTGTAGGCCTGCGGGTTGGAGGAGGTGGTGAGGATCACGGAAGGTCCCGCAGACTCGATCACTGAAATCCAGCAGTTCTGAGCGGGGTGGGTGGGCCTGATGGTCCACCACCTGGGTGGGGGCTCCCTCGACGCTGTCGGTGTCCAAGCCGCAGATCGAAGGAGCCCCGACCCCATGCTCTCAACTGGAGAAGACGTGGAAGCTGATGCATTGTTCAAGCGGGGATGGAAGGTCTCCGCGATCGCTCGTCACCTCGGCCGTGACCGGGGGACGATCGCCAACTATCTGTCGGGCAAGAGCCAGCCGGGTGTCCGCCGTTCGAGCGCCCCGGATCCGCTGGCGCCGTTCGTGGCCTATGTGAAGGCCCGGTTCGTGGACGACCCGCACGTGTGGGCCTCGGCGCTGTTCGACGAGGTCGTCCCCCTCGGCTACGGCGGTTCGTATCCGAGCTTCGTCCGCCAGGTGCGTATGGCCGGGCTGCGCCCCCATTGCGAGGCGTGTTCGGGGGTGAAGGGCCGCGAGACCACTGACATCGCCCACCCGGCCGGCGAGGAAATCCAATGGGACTGGGCGGAACGCCGCCGGGCCCCGTGGGGCGGGACCTGTTATGGGTTGTTGGGGACCCTGTCGCATTCGGGACGCACCCGTGAGGTGCTGGCCGAGTCCATGGACCAGCCGCATCTGATCGAGGCCATGGACGGGGTGCTGCGCCGGCTGGGCGGAACGGCCCGGGTGTGGCGCACCGACCGCCTGGCCACGGTGATCGTGCCCGGCTCCGCCGACGTGCAGGCCAGCTTCGCCCCGGTGGCCAAGCATTACGGGGCGATCGTGGCGGCCTGTCCGCCGCGGCGGGGGAACCGCAAGGGGACGGTGGAGTGCGGGGTGAAGTTCATGTGCGGCCGGTGGTGGCGGACCATGACGGCCACCACGCCCGAGGACGCCCAGGTGAGTTTGGACCGGTTCTGGGCCACCACCGGCGACGCCCGTCTGCGCCCGCCGGGCCGTTACGCCGAGCCCGGCACCTTGGTCGAGGGGGTGCGGCCGGCCTGGCCGACGGTGGGTGAGCTGGCCGACGCGGAAGTGTTGATGGCGTTGCCGGCGGCACCGTTCCCGGCCACGGTCGAGGTGACCCGGCCCGTCGATGACCGGGCCAGCGTGGCGTTTCGCGGGAACCGCTACTCGGTCAACCCGGGCATGGGCGGCATACAGCTCTGCTTGCGCCACCGTCTCGGCACCGCCACCGTGGAGATCTTCAGCCCCGCCGGAGCGCTGCTGGTGTCGCACCGTCTGGCCCCACCGGGGGCGGGAGCGATGGTGCGCACCGCCGAGCATGCCGCCGCTTTGGAGAAGGTGGTGCTCGGCCAGTTCACCTCGGCTCGACCCTGTGACCGCAAGGCCAACCGGCCTCCGGGGGCCGCCGCGCTGGCCGAGCGGGCCCGCCTGCTCGGCGCTGAAGGCGTCGAACCCAGCGTCGACCTCGAAGGCATGGCGGAGATCATCCGCCTCGCGTTCCCTGGCAGCACAGAGGTCGGGGAGGTGACCGCGTGAGCGCGTCGTCTGACTACCAGAAGCTGCGGGCCCATCTGGCGTTTTTGCGTATGGCCGCCGCCGCCGAAGCACTGCCAGGAGTCCTCGACGAGGCGGCGAAGACCAAGCTCAGCCATTCCGCCTTCTTGGAGCGACTACTCGCAGTCGAGGTCGACGCTGTCGAGGAGCGCCGCAAGGCCAGCCTGGCCCGCTTCGCGTCGCTGCCCTCCCCGTTCACCCTGGCCGACTTCGACTTCTCCGCCCAGCCAACCGTCGACCCGAAACTGATCGCCGAGCTGGCCACGCTGCGCTTCGTGGAGGACGCCACCAACATCTTGTTCATCGGCCCGCCCGGCGTGGGCAAGACCATGCTCGCCGTCGGCCTCGGCCACGCCGCGGTGGCCGCGGGGATGCGCGTCTACTACACCACCGCCACCGAGCTGGCGGCCCGCTGCCACCGCGCCGCCCTCGAAGGCCGGTGGGCCACCACCATGCGCTTCTACGCCGGACCTCGGGTCCTCATCGTCGACGAGGTCGGCTACCTGCCCCTTCCCGCCGAGGCCGCGTCCGCCCTGTTCCAAGTTGTCAGCCAGAGATACCTCAAAGGCAGCATCGTGCTGACTACCAATTTGGGGATCGCCTCGTGGGGCAAGGTATTCGGCGATGACGTCATGGCCGCCGGAGCCATGTTGGACCGCCTCTTGCACCGCTCGGTCGTCATCAACATCGACGGCGACTCCTACCGCATGCGCTCCCATCGGGCCAGAGCCGAAGCCGCCCGCAAGGCGGTGGCCAGCTCGTGAACTGCTTCGACCCGGCCGACGCCTGCCCGATGTGCGGAACAGCCCGACCGCCCCGATGGGCGGGAGAGGAACCCTGGCTGTGCTCGGCCGCTTGCCACCTTGCCTACTTCGAGATCCACCACACCGCAGCCTCGTCGTGTCACGATGCCGTCACGATGACCTGCTCGGTCTGCCAGCACCGCTTCACCCCCGTCGGCCGTCAAAAGTTCTGCTCCGACGCCTGCCGGGCCGCCGCCTACCGCCGCCGGCGCGACGCCAACCGGCCCGCGCTCACCGTCCCCAAAGCCCAGCCCCGCCGACCCATCACCGTCTACGAGTGCGACGGTTGCGGCAACCGGGCCCTCGGCGAGCAGAGATGCCCCGACTGCTCCACCTTCATGCGCAAGATCGGCCTCGGCGGCGAGTGCCCCAGCTGCGGCGACGCAGTCGCCGTGACCGAACTGCTCGCCCAGGAGGTGACCACCTGACCAACACCTAAACTCAACCCCAAAACCCCACCGATCCCGCTCAACCAACTGCGGGATTTCGGTGATCGACAGTGCGGGATTTCAAAAATCCGCAGCAGAGGGGGTTCTCGATGGTGGTGGTTAGGTAGCAGATCCGCTCGAGGAGGTACTCGAGGGTTTCGGCGAGCTCGACAGCGTCGAGTACGTCGAGGGTGATGGTGGTCATGGAGTGGGCCTTTCCGGTCGGTGTTGTCGACGGCGGGGGTTGCGGCAGGACACAGATGGGCCACTGGGCGGCAAGCTCTTAGTAGGCCAGCGGGGCCCTCGCCGACGAGATCATGGGTTGGGGGTGGCGGCGGGTCGACGGATCGTTCTCAGGACAACCCCGGTGATCTGGGGTGTCAGCCGATTCTCGGGTCAGGCCCGCCAGCCATGCGGGGGTGCTCAGAGCGGCTTGAGGTAGTAGTAGACCTCGCGGGCGACGTAGCGCTTGAGCACGCGGATGATCTCTTTCTTGGATAGGCCTTCTTTGCTTCGCCGCTCGACGTAGAGGCGGGTGCGGGGGTCGGAGCTCATGCGGGTGATCACGATGTGCCACAGCGCCGCGTTGGCTTGGCGGTCACCGCCGGGGTTGAGTCGGTAGCGGACGACCTTGCCCGAGGACGCCTCGATGGGGGCGACCCCGCATAGCCGGGCCCAGGAAGGCTCGGAGCGCAGCCGGTCGGGGTTGTCGCCGGCGGCGACGAGCAGGGCGGCGGCGGTGTCGATGCCGACCCCGTACAGCGACAGCAGGTCCTCGTGGCCGTCTCGCAGCAGCTGGGTGAGCAGCCGGTCGATCCCGGCGGTCTCGGCGTCGAGGGCCAGCACCCGCCGTCCCAGAGCCCGCAGGGCGGTCTTGGTGGCGTAGATGACCGGGTCGCTGCCGGCCCGGGGGCGCATGCCGGCCGCCTGCTTGGCCACCATCCGGCTGGTGAGGCCTTGCAGGGACTGGCGGATCTCTTCTGGGGCGGTGAAACCGAGATGGCGGATCTGGTTGAGGGTCTTGATCTTGGTGGACTTCGCCGAGCGCTTGGCCACCACCAGCGCCCGGATCGCTTCCACGTTCCCGTCCCGGGTCTTGGCCGCTCCCAGCTGACGTTGGCCCTGGGCGGCTCGGGCCGCTTCGATGGCGTCGACCACGTCGGTCTTGCCCTTGCGGCGCCGCTCCTGGCGGTTCGGGCCGGTCCACCTCGACCACCGCCACACCCGGCCCGGCGCAGGTAGCGGGCCAGCGGCGCCCCATACGAGCCGGTGCCCTCCACGCCCACCCTGACGATGGTCCCGAAGCTCTTCAACCACACCAGCAGCGCCTTGTTGCCCGCCGGGGTGGTCGGGAACTGCTCCACCCCCAACAGGCCGCCGATGCCGTCCAGCGCGGCGGCCACGTTCACATCCAGATGAGTGTCCACGCCACCAGTCACCGGGCGCGAGGTATCTACGATTGTCAACGCCATCCCTGCCTTTCATTGTTCGGTTCGGGGTGGCACAGCCGCTTTCGTGCGGCACGGTGGATCGTCCTGTTGGCGCAGGGCGATCCGCCACACTCAACCGGCGGCACCACCACCTGGGACCTGGCCGACGAATCGTTCTCAAGACAAGCCAGCTGACCGTCAGCCGGTTCTCGAGTCAGACCAAACCCAGGCGAGCTGAACGTAACCCCCAACCAACCATCAGCTGGTGGATGCCCGAACAGCTCCACCTACATCCTCTGTGCCGAATCTGCTCGCCCCCGAGGACGTCCTTCGGCTGGACCGGGGAGCGCAATACCGAACGTTCTGCGTGCAGGCTCAAGCCGTTAGGCAGGGTTCACCAGGCCGACTGGCTCCGCACCCATCCGTGGCGACGGGCCGGTGAAAGCGAGGCCAGGTGCGAGGATGGCTTCAGCGCTTCTCCTCGCCTCCCAGGTAATCGAGGAGTCCCTCGAGAGTCCGGCGCATCTCCTCGGCGCCTTTCTTGGTGCTATAGCGCATGCTTCCGACCATGAGCGGCGTGGTCGTCACTGAAACCTCTATGTCCACGCGTGTTCTGGCCGTCAGACTCCGGCGTCATCCGAATGGTGTACGTGTCTGTCCGATGGAAGAAGCGGTCCCGGGTTCGCCATGAGAACTCGCGAGGAACGTCGTCCACGAGGATTTCCCTGTTGACGGAGTAGACATCCATCCACCGGATCAACCAAGGGGTATCAGTCGGTCGGCCAGGGTCTCCCTCGCCCGCCGGATGGGGACGATTCAGCTTCCCAAACAGCTTTTCTGGCGACGAAGCGATCAATCGGGTGGCATTGAATGTGCTCTTCATGTCAACTCGGCAACAGGGTATGACGCTCCACCGGCCCTGCAGGTGGATCACGACAGAACAAACACGTCTGGGGTGCCGGCGGCGTAAGAGTCGCCCAGCCAACCCTGACGTGCCCTATCAACGCCACCGGAGCGCCCCTCGGCAGCCTGGGTGTTCGCCCCGGCAGAAAAGTGCTCGATATCGCCGAGTATCGAGCGCCCCTGCCGTTCCCCGACCGGCCTTCCGTCCGCTCGTTACAGAACAATATGCGCTTCCCGCTATCGGTAGCCTCTCTCGCAGTGGATCGGACCGAGTTCAGCAACCTCCTGCCCCGTCTGCGGCGACAGCCGAGGATGTGGATTCCAAGCGAGCACTACGCGGCGTTCGTGAGTTTCCTCGATGGTCTCGATATAGCGTCCGGCGGTGAACTGCTAAACGGGTTTCGCCAATGGCTCGCGGGTCGGAAACAGTCCGCATGTCGTGGTGGGGGCAGATTGAGCGGCGTATCACCGAGCGCGGAGACGGTGAGCCCGTAGAGTCCGACATGGTCAATCGGCTATCTCCCGAGGTCAGTGCGAAATGCGTCCGCGCCCTATTCGACGCCCTTGATGAGTTCCTGGCCCAAGGAGACACCTGACTACTCCCGATCGCCGAGTATCGGGCGGATCGGGAACCGGGCAGACCCGCCAGGTGACGCTCCCGATGGAACGTTCTGTACTTAGCGAGCTACCCGCCGCCGCCACTCCTCTTGGACCCTCCGGCGCACTTCGACGATCGACGCCCTTGGCGGTCGGAAACGATCGAGAAGCGAAGAGGTGCGAGTCACCTCGGCGCTGGTATTTAGCTCGGTCTCCCGGGGTGAACTGACAACGTCCCGCAGAGCGCCTACTAGGAGGTCGATCAGTCGCGACGCCTCGGACAGGCTTACCGGCGTCGAAGCGGTACACACAGAGCCGGTCCAATGGCTAAACACGACTGTGGAACTGGCTGGGTGCCAGGTGATTCGTAGGACGCGATCCTCACCTCGGATGTCCGGCAGAACCAGGGTCCGGGTTCTGATCTCCTCCACGGAGGCAAGTATGACTCAGTCGTGCTCCCGCCGCTACGTGCGCACCGATCGCCATCAAATGGGGCGTCCTGTCCGCTCTCGGGCCCTGTGCGAGAAGGAGCGCAAGACGGAACGTTCGGGCGCGATGCTGGAGTCGATGGGATCGCCGGAGAGCACCTCGATGAGGCCCGGGTGGCAGAAGCGGCTCACGTATGTGATGACCGGTCGCCAGGTCACGACCACGACGGGGAGGGGCCTCTCGGTGGGCACGATTATCCCGGCAGAGCGGCTCCGCGCTGGTCAAGGTACGTTGCCCCCGATGCGATGCTCCAGCCGCAACGATCTGGCGGCGCTTCGACTATTTCGGCCGTGATCTACCCCTGTACTTCACCAAATGCCGCCGCTGTCGTCGCAGACGAGCGATTAACGCAGACGAGGCCGCTTTCCGGCTGTTGGAGGCCGGAGTCACCGATCCGATGGAGGTTCTCCACGAAGGGCTACCGGCCGCCGTCGAGGATCACGAGACCGACCATGGCGATCACGCCCGCCACGACGACGACCTGTCCGTGGCAGAGGCGGAACAGCTGGTGGCCAATCGGCAGCGCGCCTTCGGGAAGAAAAACCGTCTGACCTTTGCTGCCCGCGCCCAACTCGCGGAGTCAGTAGGCAAATCGGGTAACTCAGAAGAGGCTGCTCGCATATACGAGCAGCTCCTGGTCGATCAACTGGCCGCGGTGGGCCACCAATCTCCAGCGTTGATGTCCAATTGCTACCGAGCGGCGGTGTGGACCGCCTATGCCGGGCGCCCTTCGCCGGCACTCAGCGCGCTGCGAGACCTGCTGGCCGACGAGGAACAGATCTTGGGACCCGACCACGCCAATACCCTGATCACACGGGCCACCATCGCCCAGCTCATGGACGAAACTGGTGATCGCGATGAAGCACTGGACTTGCTGAGACAGGTCAGCCAGGACCAAGTCCGTGTGCTTGGCTCAGAGCACCCGGCCACCGAGGCCACGTTGAAAATTTCGCCGAATGGGAGGGGCGATAGGCCGCGACACATATCTACTGATCTGGACCGCCGATGCCGCACGACCACAGACACAGCGAAGAACCCGAAGCCGGCTCCGAACGACGGCTCCCCGCCCATCACCGAGGGCGGTGCACCTCTCGGAAGGCTGCTAGCCGCCCAGATCGCCGTTCCTCGGCGGCCCATCGGGCCGAACGTCTGATCGTCGAGCCACGCAATATCGAACGTTCGGTGTCCGGAGGACGAAGTTGCTGTGGGTCAGCTCTAGGCGGCTGCCGCAGCGAGAATCACGAGGATGGCGGCGACCAAGGCCAGCGAAAACCGGGGGACCGGCCTCCGCGTCTCGGGTAGATAGCGCTCGAACTGCTGGTAGAGGCTGGCCGGGGCGAGTGCCGCCAATGCGAAAACCACAGCGAGCCACTCCCCGTCGAGCGCCTTCCACGCGGCCACGCCGACAGCCACGACCATCAGAGCGATACCCAATCGCTGTCGGACTCCGATCAAGGTCACGCTTCCCATCCTGTCAGGATGTCTCGACCGGGTCGCTCGCCCTCCTTGAGCGCCGATCGCCGATTCCCGAGCGGGCGGCGAGACGCGATGATCCGCCCGGCAAGGCGCGGTCAGATCATTCTGCGTTCGTCAGGTCGGCGACCTTCTTGACCCACCTCAGCATTGCTCGGGGCTGCTCGCCCAGAAGCAAAGCCGCTTGGGTGACCAACTCCTCGGCTGTCTTCCCACGGACTTCCGCCCCAGTGGCATTGGTGTCGGATGCCACGAGGTTGCCAGGGTCGCCAATCACGTCGAAGATCGCGTCCGGCTGACCCTTGAACGCCCAGGGATAGATCGCGTACTGCAACTCTGCCGTCGTACCTCGCGGTCCTGGTGGATAGTTGTCTCGAACCAAGGCGTCGGCGACCTGGACAAGCTCGTCCAACGTCCGAAAGTCCCCTCCGGCATCGAGGCGAGCGTCGATCCATGAAGAAACGGTCCAAAGGCCGTCTTCACGCACGACGACGGCGGTTACGAGGTCTCCCCAGGAGTACCCCGGTCGAAGTCGGAAGCGCACGGAGGCACCATACGCCCGGGAACAGTTGAGCTAGCGGACGATGGGGTACCGAACGCCGAATCACGGGCGTATCGGGAAGAGGCGGACCGTACCAAACGCCGCTCCCGACCGAATGTTCTGCTCACCAACGTGACGGAGGTAGAGGCTAACTGCACTGGCGAACCCGTGGAGAGCCCAGTAGGAGCTTCTCACTCTCCGCCGTAGTGAGAGCCTCCTACACCGAGTACAGAGCGGAGTTCGTCTACCAAGGTCTGCTGCCGAGCAAGCATCTCACGACGTTGCTGCTCAAACTGAGGAGCAATCCTCTCCCCAGAGGACAGACAGAGCGGAAGCAGCTTGAACGAAGCGCCGCGTCTTCAGCCTCACGATAGGAACTACCTGCTTGACGTGTCCCAAGTCACTCCGGCAGATGTCAATCGCCGCTATGTTGCTCCGATTCGCACGGTGAGGGCGATTACTCATGACAAGGATGCGCCGCGATGTGGCATAGACCCGACTCCACGTCATTATC
This sequence comes from uncultured Acidimicrobiaceae bacterium, assembly GCA_963851245.1. Lineage (GTDB taxonomy): Bacteria > Actinomycetota > Acidimicrobiia > Acidimicrobiales > Palsa-688 > CAWKOH01. The sequence goes on from CAWKOH010000009.1 coordinate 267,035, forward strand.
GTGCCCGCCCAAAGCGCCAGAAGAGATCCCAAGAAGGCTACGACTCCTCCTGCCCCTAGGTTCCAACCGCCGTGAGCGCCGCTCCCAGGACGAACAGGACGACGCCAGCACACAGGTCGATCACCCCGCAGACACGCAAGATGGCCTCCCGCCTTCTAGGCTTCATCGTGAACGAGGTCGCCACCGTTCGGGAGTCGAGGGCCTCTGCGACCCCTGGTTGTAGCTGGGCATCACTCGGTGTCGACTCTCCCGCCACGTACACATATTGGCTGATCTGAGCGCCTGGCCGGGGGCTTCACGCAAAACCGGAAGCCGCTCCGAAGGACGGGAGTGGGCGGTCAGGCACCGGGGACCTGCTCGCCGGACGGCCCAGCCGCCCATACCGCCGAATATTCGCTCTCTCCAGTGGCCGGGCCGCCCCGCGAGCGGCGGAGGTTGACTGTCGTTATGCGCCGCTAGTTGTGTCTTGCCCGCGTAGCTGACGGATGCTGACACCAGCACACTGAAGCAAGCTCGCGGCCTGCGATCCTCCCTCACGGAGAATGCCAATGACTAGATCGACTGCCTCAATCTCATCCCGCCCGGCGTTGGTTGCCTCTTCCTCAGCCAGGGTCACCGCCCGCTGAAGCTCGGGTGTACGTCGAGCGTACAGAGACTCTTGACCGTACCCTGATCGCTCAATCACTCCCCACCGTCCCGGCAGGCTCGCCTCGACCTGCTGCCGCAACGCAGCCAGGTCAATCCCCGCCTCAGATCCCAGCCGATCCGTTGATGGCGACGAGGTGAGCTCTCCAAGCAAGCCGAACAGAAGCAACTCAGGAGTGAACTCGACCTCTAGTCCCTCCTGCACCCTGGTGGTCAAGGAGCGGTGCAAGGCTTCCTTCTGGGCCAGAAACAACCCGAACTCGCATTCCCTCGACCATCTCATCGGCATTGGCGGAGTCTTCCACGTCCGCCGGAGCGCCTAATCCCGGCCTGCCCAGGTCAGGGCTCCAGAACGCCGAGTATCGAGCGCCTTGCTGACGCCTACGCCGGCCCCCGGGTGATCGCAATACCGAATATTCTGCTGCAGGGTTACGGAGAGTGAGTCCAGCGGGCCACATCTAGTTCGTGGGGGTCAACGAGGTTGCGACCGATCCGAGCCTCGTGGTCCCCTTGGTGGCCAGTCGGCCGGGAGCACCAGACGCTGATGGGCACGGGCAAATCGCATCCTTCGCCGTGACCCTCGGCATCGGTAAGGCCGCGTAGGACCCACCCCTCGTTGCTGCAGAGTTCCGGGCCGTCGACTTTCGCTCCCTGCCTTTGAGCCTCGGCCGTATCGGACTCGCCAACCCGCGTCGCCCTAGCTATGGGCCGTCCTTGGATGGTGGTCTTCGGAGTTGGCAAACTCGCCATCCGCCGCAAGTCGTAGTGAAGAGTTCGTCGAGCCCTTCAGGAGACTGATCCTCAGGCACTGGCAGAAGCGTACCGGTCACCGGGCCGACCAGATCGCCGAATCACGTGCGCTCGAAGAGGCCCACTCCAGGCCGTCAGGAGAGCGCAATACGGAGCGATCTGTACGGGTCGGCGCCGGATTGGGATCTCAAGCTGACGGGTCACCTGTGGCCGAGGGTCAAGAGTGACGCCGCTAACCCACCAGTCCTCTTGCCCAACTACGTGCGTACCGACTAGGCCCCGATTCAACAGATCCTTGCTCTTTCCGGAGAATCGCTGGCCCGGCACCAGTCCTTCACCCCTATATCGTCGAACTGCCAATGCCAGCCGCAAAGGCAGAACCAACCCTCCACCGGCTGACCACGAACACCCGCACCGCCCCGGTCGGGTCACGTTCTTCTCCACGGTCAAACATGCCGCTACGAGCATTGCATGTGGGAGGCCCATCGGAGGCCCGTTTCCACCGGCCGCTCTCCTTGCCCGACGAGGCTGGGCACGCAGAACGCCGATTGTGCCGACGTCGGGACAACGCCGAATCTCGCGCCCCGCCTGCCCGCCAAGGCGCCGATGGCGTTGCCGTTATGTGCGCTCGCTCGTCGTCCAGCGCGCCACCTCAATCTCATGTCGGTGTAGAAGCGACCGACCGATCCGAGCCTCATGGTGACCGCTGTGACCAGCAGGGCGAGAACACCACACGCTTACCGGCCAGTCGCCTCCATAGCCACGCCCTCCGCCCCCGGTGAAGCCTCGGTGAACCCAACCCTCGTTGTTACAGACTCCAGCGGCGTCCACCTTGTGGCCTTGGCGTTGTCCCTCAGCGGTGTCAGAGTCGGCAACCCGTATCTCTTGGGCCACCGGTCGCCCCCGTGACGCCCGCTTCGGACGTGGTCCGAGAAGCCGCCGACTCCTGCGCAAACGCTCGACGAGGTCGTCTTCGTCGCTCGAGGAGGGACCAGGTGCCACGGCTGGTGAGGGTATCCCTTGTTCATGTTCCAGATCGCCGATTCGCGCGGACTTCCCGGGGCCGCGATGGACGTCGTTATGTGCGCCTGCATTGCGGGTGCGATCCGTCGGCCAGCGCCCGGTGCGCAAAAACCGGCAGCAAGTGCGTTAGCGCTGGCCAGCGATAGTCCGCAGTTCGGCGAGGCCCGGCGTTCGACTCGTCCCGATTGCCTGCCGTCTCTACGGCTGGCCAACGGCCTTCGTTCCAGCGGAAGAACACGAGCTCGACCAGTAACACGACACCCAGCAGCACCGCCACTAGGGCGATCTCCGCCCACAGACTGATATGCAGGAACTCCAGCACCACGGCGCCGCCGACCAGCCAGATGCCGGTCAACACCCAATTGAGCCATCGCTTGACCCTCGGCGATACCCGAGGGTGCCTGGGCGGGTCGGTTCCCATGACGCGCAAGCGTAGTAGTGACCCGCACGAACTGCAGTCGAGCCTTTCGGCTCACCGAAATGCCAATACCGTGCCCACGGAGCACCTCGCAGACCACCGAAGATCGTGGCCGATGGCGCGCCAAGATGCAGTTTCGGAACTGTCACGCGTGTCCTCTTATTCTGGCAGCGTCTGAAGCGCACCGGTGGCAGAGATGGCCTATGCGTTACTGGGTGCGCACGGCAGCGTTGAGATCCGCCGTCGTGAACGGCCCGAGCGTGCGGTCCTCGGCGACGTAGCGGTACAGGGCCACGCCGAACACGCCGCGAGTGGCGCCGCCGAACACCGCACCGCCGACGGCGACGGCCGCCCCGACCAGAATGAGCAGGCCGCCGGCGACCACCTCGGCGCCGGCGCCGCTCTCAACCAGCACAACCACCCCGCCGACGACGATGACGATCCCCGCCACCACGATCAATCCGGACACGCCGCCGATGACCAAGGTGCCGGTCACCTGCTCACCCCAGCGCTGGCGGAACAGCACCGCCGAGCGTTTCAGGGCCGGGAACGGCCCTATGCCCTCGAAAGCCAGGACCGGCACGACGAGGAACGTGACCAGCCTCCAGATGTCCGCACCGACGTCGGCCGCGAAGTGGCCGGCGCGGCCGCCCCGGCTGCGCAGCGCATTGAGCACCACCCTCACCCCGACCGACACCAGCGCCCACGCGGCGATCTTCCCGACGCGGCCACCAGCGACGCCCCTGGCCGCGGCCAGGTCCGGTTCCGCGCCCCGCATGGCCTGATCTGCGGCGGCGGCGAGGGTGACGTTGAAGAGGAACACTGAAACGCCGCCAGGTACGCCGCCATCGCTAGCAGCACGCTGCCGCCGATGACGGCCCCGGTGCTGTCGCCGTCGACCAGCAGCCCGCCGGGGACGCCGAGCACGACAAAGGCGACGAGGGCGAGGGCGCCACCGGTCAGCGGAAGTTTGGCGAGACCCGGGTCCGAGCGGATGACCGCCCACGCCTTCTTGGTCAGCCCCGAGCCACGCCGGACGCCCTCGAACATACATGAACGCTAACCGTTCCCAACCGAGCCGGGCCCACCGACGACAAGCGCCTAGGCGACGGTCACGGCGATGGCCGGCACCACCCGATCAGTCTCACAGCGCTCAGCCGGCAGGAACTCGAACCGCCGGTCAGAAACGACGGGCACTACCCCGTAAGGAACCTGCCCCCCAACCACTCCAGCACCCGGCCGCCCAGAGCGACCCCGAAGATGCCGTTCAGGGGCGCCCCGAACGCGGGCGCAGAACATCGCTGGCGTCGGCCCCCAGGGCGATCCGATCGACGGTTATTTTACTTAGCCTTGCTCAGGATATCGCTCAGAATGTGCGGCCAGAACGTTCTGGCTAGCCTAGGAGCTGCCCCGAAATTGTCTCGACTCCCGGCTGGGCCGGAAGCGGAGTGGACTGAGGTGTGGGGGGACCAGCGCCTCGACCCGAAGCTGCAGATTTGCTCCCAGGCGAGACTGGTGGGGGGCGTAGAGATCGAGGTGAATGCCTCGCCAGGTACCCCACCACCTGGTGCCCGCCAAGTGGCGGGACTCCGAGATCTCGTCCACCGTCCGCCCGATCTGTGCCAGCTCTGGTCTGGTGACGATGAGATCTACGTCGTGGCTCATCGCCCCGCCAACCCGAGCCCAGGTACCCGACCCGCCGATCAAGATGGCGTCGGGCACCGCGGCAAGCAGGTCGTCGAGGACCGCCTTCGACTGCTCGGTCTGTTCAGACGAGTAGAACGGGTTCGTCACGCCCAGCCACCGCCGAGTGATCAAGAAACTCGACAAAACGGGCCGCCTGCCAACCTGGCATCGAAAACAACTCGGCCTAGGCCTGGGCCAGTGGAGTAACTCGCCCGTACCGGCTGAGCCAGGCATCAGGCTCCGCCCCTACGCGGAGAGGGTTGAAGGCCGACGCTTGCTCAATGTCCCGGCTCATGTCGCCACCATGCTGGCCGCCTTGCTGGATCGCCCCGACAGCCTCCCGAGGCGAAAAAATCGCCACGAGCTGCACTCGGCGTCTCCGGGCGCGCCGGCGGTGATCAAGGCCGCCTCGACGCGTGTCCCTGACCAGTTGACGACGCTGGTTGGCAAGGCGTTCGTCTTTCTCGCCGGGGAGGCGAAGCTCAACCGCCAGTACCGAGCGCGTCTGCGCCAGGTTGCCCATCAGTGGCAGCTGGCCGCCGGCGCCCGCGACGTCACCGACTTCTCTGCAGGAACCGTCGAACCAGCACGATATCGACCTATGAGTCGAAGCTGGGTGAGTTCGTCGATGAGACTCGCGTGCTCGCGTCAGGCGACCCGCTCGCCGATGGTTGATTACGGCTGGTGCCGCTGGCGACAAAATACCAGTAGACCGGTCTACAACACGGTGGAAACGGAGCCACTCGGTGGACAACACGATGGAGAAAACAGCACGTCAGCGGCTTGGAGGGTGTCGGCCGGAGGCCGTTCATGGCCTTGCCAAGGTTGGGGTCGCGGCTTCGAATCCCGTCGTCCGCTCTCGGGATAGGCCCCCAGCACTTAGATTCCACGTGGTTACGTAGGGGGAGTGACCCGGCGACGTGTTCTGGCTGGCATCGGGGTTGGCAGCGTGGCCCTGGTTGCTAGTTCAGCAGTCAACCTGCTCTTTCGGGGGGGGCATGGGCAACGACCAACTGCCACGAATGGAACACGGAGGCGGTCAGCCAAGGGGAGCAGGCCGGCCGGGCCCCGGGCCGGCAGGATCCGGGCCAGGTAAGGCTGGTGAGGACAACTACCGCTGCTGAAGGGCGCGCGATGCGCGACAAGAGAGCACGGTCACCCATCCGAAACCAGCCGCGATGGAGACCCGCTGAAAGATCCCGCCGCTTCCCGCCAGGTTCCGCTTGCCGCCGAAGGCAGAGCCGAACAGCACGAAGCTACCAACCATGGCCAGACTCGACTGGCCGAGTAGCACGCCCACCGATAGTCGCGAGCCCGTACGGCCGCGACCGCGGCGGCCAGGCCGGCCACCGGTATGCCCGCAAAGATTGGAATAGCCGACAGGTTGTGGAGCGCGCCTTCCCAAGTCTCCGCCGGGGAGGCGGGAGCGGCGTCCGCCTACTGATCCGTTGGCCGGTCAGCGGGGAATGCCTACTGTTGGACAAGGTCGACGATCGGCATGATCGTCGGAGGCTGTGCCAGCTCTATGCCGAGTTCTTCCATGACCGGCCCAAGGTATTTCAGGAACTCGTCGAAAGCCTCCTGGCTCTCCCAGATATCGAACACCTGAAGCTGACCGTCTTCGCCGAAGCAAGAGTGAAGCTTCATCGAGCCTTCCGGTGCGCCAGCCTTTTGTAGGCGAGCACGTCCTTTCGTGTGTTGCTCGATGGTCATGTTCTTGGTGACGATGTAGATACCGATCATGGTGAGTAGGTCCCTCCTGCTTCTCTGCAGAGCATTCGCCCCCGAGCCTGTTCCTGGACCACGATATGTCGGTCGGTGCTGCCTCCGGTGGCTCTACGCGACTGGCAGCACGGGACCACCCTGGCACCGAAGTTTCTACTTGAGGTTCTCTCAAGCCAACCCATCCCAAGTCGGCACCACCGCGCCCTACTCGGCCCGACGCGGGTCGCCGAGGCTCGGTCCCCTAAGGCCTGCAGCGGACTCTCACAAAAGAATACCGGCCGCGATCCGGCGATCAGTGGCTTACGCCGCCCCGGATTCGGGGCGCACTTTGAAGACGCGGCTCCGAGGCTGCGCGGATGCCGTCCAGGGTGGTCCCGCGGACTGCCGCTAGGAGACCTCGGCAGGGATCGCTCGGCCTAGCGGTCACTACGCCGGTCGAGGTGGTCGGATCGGGCACGTGACCGATCTCCAGCTGCGCCACACCCTCGCCACCTACGGTTTGGACGCCTGCGGGGAGAGCCCGTCGTGACGGGCTTCGCCCAACTCCCCACCGCTATCTCATGGTCGAGAGGTATCAGATCTACGATTCGCGTGTGGCATCGGGGAAGGGTCGTGAGTTGGGCCTTGCCGAGCTGGTCGCTCTTGTCGCTGGGTACCGATCTCGGTCTGGGCCAACCGATGGAGCACATGGTGCGGTCCTGTCTCGTGGCCCTCCGCTTGGCCGAGCAGCGGGGTCTGGACGAGTCGCAGCGCACGGCGGTCTACTACTCGGGGCTCTTCACCGGCGCCTACGGGATCGCCTGGTTCCTCGGCAGCGTGGCCATCGGCGCCCTGTTCAACGTCTCGCTCGGCGCGGTCGTGGCGTTCTGCGTCACCGCAGAACTTGCTGCAATTCCCATCATCATGATGGTCCGACGGGCGACAAGAGTGACCGCACCGAGCCCGGAGCACCAGTGAGGATGCCGTGGTGACACGCTTGGCCAGACTGAATAGCGCCAAGGGAACAAGGAGATGACTTTGATGGACATCAATGTGGCAGATCTGTACGCCGTCGAGATCCTCGACTCCCGAGGCCGGCCGACGCTAGCTGTGACCCTCACGCTCGCCAACGGGACCCTTGCCCGGGCAGGCGTCCCGTCGGGCGCCTCGACCGGCTCGAACGAGGCGGTCGAACTCCGAGACGGCGACCCCGCCCGCTTTGGCGGCAAGGGAGTGTTGCAGGCCGTGGCCCACGTGAACGGTGAGATCTCCGGCGAGCTCAAGTCCAGGGCGTTCGCGGATCTCGCCGAACTGGACCGGATGCTCATCGATCTGGACGGGACTGAGAACAAGTCGCGGCTCGGCGCCAACGCCATCGTCGGCGTATCGATGGCCGCCGCTCGCGCCGTTGCCACCGCCAATGGTCAGCCGTTGTGGCGCCTTCTCTCCCCCGACACGTCGCCGAGGCTTCCCGTTCCGCACTTCAACGTCGTCAACGGCGGCATGCATGCACCCAACGACCTCGATTTCCAGGAATTCATGGTCGCTCCAGTCGGGGCGCCAAACGTCGCCGAGGCGATCAGAGCTGGCGCAGAGGTCTATGCCAAGCTTCGAGACCGCCTGGCCAGACTGGGTCACGCCACAGGCCTCGGCGACGAGGGGGGATTCGCGCCCCAGATCGCTCGACCCGAAGACGTCCTCGGAGTGCTCGTCGAAGCCATCGACGACGCCGGCTACCGGCCTGGCTCCGACGGAGTTGCGATCGCGCTGGATCCGGCCGCCAGCAGTTTCTGGCACGACGGCCAATACGACGTTGCCGGGGAGCGGTTGTCGAGCGAGGACATGATCGACCGCTATGAACGCATGGTGGCGGACTTCCCGGTGTGGAGCTTGGAGGACGGTCTCGCCGAGTCGGACTGGGATGGCTGGGTGCGCCTCACCGAAAGGCTCGGGGATCGGATCCAGCTGGTGGGCGACGACAACCTCGTCACCAACCCGGCCATCATCGCTGAGGCCATCGGCCGGCGAGCTGGCAACGCGGCGCTGATCAAGGTCAATCAGATCGGGACCGTGACCGAGACGCTGGCGGCGATGGCGGTGTGCCGGGGAGCGGGATGGGCGCAGATGGTGTCACACCGCTCAGGCGAGACCGACGATACCTTCATCGCCGATCTTGCCGTCGGTTCAGGATGCGGGCAGCTCAAGAGCGGCGCGCCGGCGCGCGGTGAGCGGGTCGCGAAATACAACCGGCTCATCGAGATCGAAGCCGCACAACCCCTGCCCTTCGGGCTAGCGACTGGGTAGCCGTCGCATCGGGTCACTCATTCGGTATGGCGACGCGGGGCGTTGGCGGGCAAGGTCGTAAACCCCGTTCGTGGCCGGCACCGGTCTAGGGCTCGCTCGTCGCCACCGAACCGAGCGAACAGTCGTCGTCGTCCAGCCACCCGCCCAGCCGGTAGTAGATATCTGCGCCGAAGCTGGTAGGGAGTGGCTCTGCGACTGCGAGCGTGTAGTTTCGTCGTCCGTCGGGTTGCCGCTCCGCTCGTAGGAAGAGAGTCGTGTCTCCATGACGCTTGTGGAAGCTGTCGGCGAAGTCGAACTGGTGGGTCACGAAGAGCACCTTGATCTCTGCCTCCAGTAGCGCACCAACGACCTGGCGCCGGATCTCGGACCCTCCCGCTCGTTGGTGGCGGCGAAGGACTCGTTAAAGAGCATGAGGCAGTGAGGACGGATCTGGTCAGCGATCGCGCTCATGCCGCTCAGCTCTTCGTCGAGGCGCCCGCTCGTCATGGTGGCGTCCTCCTCCCGGATGAAGTGCGTGAAGACCCCTTCACCCACGCTGGCCCGATAGGTCTCCGCCGTGACGAACATGCCGCACTGCATCATGAGCTGAGCCAGGCCGACACTGCGCAGGAATGTCAACTTTCCGCTGGAGTTCGCACCAGTGATGATGATCAAGGTCTTCCCGTCGGCATCGACATCGTTACCAAGGACCCGGCGCTCCGCCCGAGGGCCAGGCAGACGTCATACAGTCCGGCGCAGGTGAGCGTGAGGGGTTGCCAGGGCGAGGGTTCGGGGAACGAGATCGGCTCTCCCTTGGCCACGAGGCGGTCCCGGAGGTTCAGGCAGCTCATATAGAAGCCCAACTCGGTTCGGAGCATTGTGAAGTAGCTCAAGATGTGGTCGGCGGACTGCGCGGCTGCGTTGGCCACCAGGTTGATCCCCCGACTGGTGAGGTCCGACAACGCTTGCGCACCTGCATCGTCGCGCGGCGGGATGGTAAAGGAGTGCGACGACCGCGGGCCGATTCCGAACCGTTCTCTCCACTTGGGCCTGCCGTCGCCTGGCGAGCGCAGCACAAAGCCGATCCCGCTGTTGTCTCGGCCCAGCTCGGCGCTGATCAATTCGCCGTCGCGGAAGCGAAGCTGCTTCAGGTGGTAGCCGATGGTTTCGAAGTACTCGTCGTCCAGTTCACGCTGGAGGGTGCGAAAAGCGTCGTCAGGCCAGCGGAGTGAAATTGGACTCCGTGTTCGTCGGCGATCTTACGCAGGTCCTTGAGGCGAACGACGCTGGCTTCGAGCTGACCGGGCAACCCCGCTCACCAGGGGGTAAGGTGGGCGGCGCGCCGGATGAGGCTCCGGTGGGTGATCCGGCACCGGGCGCCCGAACCGCCACACGGGCTGATGGCCTCTACGCACGGGGTAGTTCTGACGTGACGTGGAGGTGAGGTGGCCGCAGTCAACTTAGCGCCGGCACAGATCCAGGTCCTCCAGGTCCTTACCATCGTGGTCTTCGCGCCCTTCGTGAGCGGCGGGATCGCCCACCTCGAAGCCCGGCTTCAGGGCCGGCGCGGCCCGCGGATCCTCCAGCCCTACTACGACCTGGCCAAGCTGTTCCGCAAGGAGACCCTGATCCCCGAAGACGCCGGCTGGGTGTTCGTGCTGGGTCCGATGCTGGCCTTCACCTGCTACCTGGTCGTCCCCCTCCTCATCCCGGTGCTGACCAGCTATCCCTTGCCGCTGGGCTACATGGGCGACATCCTGGGCGGCGGGTTCATCCTGGGGCTGGCCGGCTTCTCCGTGGCCGTGGCCGCCGCCGAGACCGGCGGCCCCTACGCCCAGCTGGGCAGCAGCCGGGCCATGACCTTCGGGGCGCTCATCGAGCCGTCCATCCTGTTCATCACCTTCACCGTGGCGCTGATCACCACCACCGACCTCCCGTACTTCGAGGCGGCCGCCGCCCGTGCGTCGCTCAACCAGGCGGTCCGCCCCGCCCACCTGCTCGCCGCCCTGGCCTTCTTCTTGGTGGTATTGAACGACACCGGACGCATCCCGGTGGAGACCCACGCCAGCACCCTCGAGTTCGGCATGATCGACGAGGCCCGCACCCTCGAGCACTCGGGGCCGTTGTTCGCCCTGTTGAAGTGGGGGTCGGCGATGAAGCAGCTGATCCTCTACGTCCTCTTGGTGAACGTCTTCGTCGCACCCTGGGGGCTGGCCGGTTCGCGGGCCCTAGGCGCGGTATTGCTCGCCATCCCCATCTTGTTGGCCAAGGCCTTCGGCGTGGGGGCGATCTTCGCCGTTATCGACAACAGCTTCTCGAAGCTGCGGTTGTTCAAGATCACCGAGTTCATGGCGGCCGCCTTCTTGCTCGCCATCCTGGCCGTGCTCGTGCTCTACCTGGGAGGGGGTTGACATGCCCATCGTCATCGCCTCCACGGCACCGCCGGTCCCCTCCACCTTTTCCGGTGGCGCCGAGGCCATCGCCTTGGTGGTGCTGCTCACCGAGTTCGCCATGCTGCGTGCGCCGCTGTCGCGCTCACAGGTCCGCCTCTACGCCTTCCAATCGCTGGCCGTCAGCTCACTGGCGGTGTTCGTAGCGGCGAGCCAGCACGTGCCCCAGCTCTACGTGCTCGCCGGCTTGTCGTTCGTGCTCAAGGTCGTGCTGGTGCCGGCCATCGTGCTGCGGCTGCTGCGCGACGCCCGTGTGGACGTGGCCGCCAGCAACCGTCTCGGCGTGGCCACCATGGTGCTGCTCGCCATCGCCATCTCGGTCTTCGGCTTCTTCGTGGTGGGCAGCCTCCCCGTCCATTCCCGCTCGCTCCCCACCCCCGCGCTCGGCATGGCCGCGGCAGTCATCCTGGTGGCCTTCCTGCTGGTGATCCTGCGCTCCGATGTCGTGTCCCAGGCGGTGGGGTTCTTCTCGCTGGAGAACGGGGTCTCAGTGGCCAGCCTGGTGGTGGCGGCCGGCCTCCCGCTCATCGTCGAGGTGGCGTTCCTCTTCGACCTGCTGGTGGCGGTGGTCGTCTTCGGGGTGTTGATGCGGGTCCATCACGGGCGCACCCAGACCCTCTCCACCGACGTGCTGGACAGGCTGCGGGGATAGACATGGGCTGGGATCTCCTCGTCATCCTTATCGTCCCGTTCGCGGTCAGTGTCGTCTGCTGGTGGGCGCCGGTGCAGGTCGGCCGCCTGCTCACGGTGGCCAGCGGGGTGCTCACCTTCGTCTTGGCCGTCTTGCTCGTACCGACGAGCACCGCCACGGCGGCGGCGGGGTGGCTGCGAGTCGACGCGTTGTCGGTGGTGTTCCTGATGGCGGTGGCGTTCCTCTATGCCGCCACCGCGATCTTCGCCGTCGGCTACGTGCAGCCGGCAGGCGACGCCGACGCGGCGGCGCGCTACAGCCGCCGGTTCTTCGCCGGCCTCAATCTCTTCGCGTGGTCGATGGCCATGGCCCCCCTGGTCAACGGGCTGGCTCTGTTGTGGGTGGCGATCGAGGTCACCACCGTCATCTCGGCGCTGTTGGTGGCCATCGACGACACCGACGGCGCCACCGAGGCGGCCTGGAAGTACCTGCTCATCGCGTCAATGGGACTGGGCCTCGCGTTGCTGGCCACGATCGTCATGTACTACGCGGGGAGCTCGGTCTTCGGTAACGCCTACGAGTTGTTCTATCCCAAGCTTCTCAGCGGGGCTGGGCACTTCCCCGCCGAGGTGGTCCGGCTCTCCTTCGTTCTCGCCGTGCTCGGCTACGGCACGAAGATGGGGCTGGTCCCGGTGCACACCTGGCTCCCCGACGCGCACTCAGAGGCCCCCACCCCCATATCGGCGCTCCTGTCCGGGTCACTGTTGGCGGTCAGCTTCTACGCCATCTTGCGCTTCTACCAGGTGACGGTGCGAGCCATCGGACCCGCCTTTCCCCGCAACGTGCTGCTCGCCTTCGGGCTGGCCTCACTCGGGCTCGCCGCCCTGTACCTGGCCAGTCAGCGGGACATGAAACGCCTCTTCGCCTATTCGAGCGTCGAGCACATGGGCATTCTCGCCATCGGCATGAGCTTCTCGGCGCCGATCGCGGTGGTGGGCGTGCTGCTCCACGTCCTGGCCCACGCCGCCGCCAAGGGCACGGCGTTCTTCGGCGCCGGCAGCGTCGTGCGCAAATTCGGTACCAAGGACATGGACCGCATCCACGGCGGGATCGGCGCGCTCCCCTGGAGCGGACCTATGCTGGTGTTGGCCGTGTTGGGCCTGTGTGCCCTGCCGCCGTTTGGGATTTTCCGCAGCGAGTTCCTCATCGTCTCGGGGGGATTGAACGACCCCCGCGACGCGGTGGCCGCGGTCCTGGTGGTGCTCGTGACGCTGGCCACGCTGGGGCTGAGCTGGTTCGGGTCCCAGACCATGTTGAGCGCGACCCCCGACGGCGTCGTGCGAGGCGAGACCAGCGGGTGGATCGTGGGCGCCATGCTCGTCGGTTTGGTGGCCCTCACCGTCCTCGGCGTTCACCCGCCCGGCCAGCTGTCAGACCTGCTCACCCGCGCCGCCCACGAACTCGGGACGGGATCGTGACGACCGCCGACCACTGCCACGCGGATCGACGCGGACCGCCTGGCCGAGTCGGTGGCCGCACAGGTCGGAGCCGGAGGACGCTTCGCCGGACTGGTCGCCACCGCCCGGACCGACGGGTCCACCGTGCTGTACGCCCTGGTAGCGAGCACCGGCAGGCTGGAGGTGACCGAGACCGTGCTGGCCCCGGGCCAGACGCGCTACCCCGCTCTCACCCCGCTCGTGCCCGCCGCGGCCTGGTACGAGCGCGAGATACATGACCTCTTCGGCATCGAACCCGACGGTCATCTTCGCCTCGACCCACTCGTGCTCCCGCTCCGCCCGGGCTCAGACCCTCCCCGGCCCGGCAGTGTCTGGGCGCCGCCGCGGGTCGAGCTCGACGTCGAGCGCGCTGCCGGGCCACGTGAGCGGCGAGGGAGTGTTCACCATCCCCTACGGTCCAGTGCGCTCCGGGGTGTTCGAGAGCGTGGAATATCTGGTCGAGACGTCCGGCGAGGAGATACCCCACCTGCGCACCCGGGTGTACCACAAGCACCGCGGCCTCGACCGCCGCTTCGATGACTTGGACGTCGACGACGCCGTGCTCCTGGCCGAACGGGTGGAGGGCACCAACTCGGTGGCCCATGCGCTCGCCTTCTGCCAGGCGCTCGAATCCCTCGGCGGTGTCGAGCCCTCCCGACCGGCCGAGCTGGTCCGCGTCGTGCACGCCGAGTTGGAGAGGATCGCCGCCCACCTGGACTCGGTGGTCCGCCACACCGAAGGTGCAGGCCAGGCGGTCGGCTACGCCCGGATGAGCCGCCACAAAGAAGAGGTGCTCCGCCTGCGCGCCAAGCTGTGCGGGCACCGCTTCGGCCGCGGGGTCGTGGTGCCCGGCGGTGTGACCGGTGCTCTCCGCTTGGACCCGAGCGCCGCCTTGGCCGAGGTAGGCCGCCTGCAAGCGGCCATCGCCGATGACGCCCGGGCCCTGATGGCGACGCCGTCGTTCCTCGACCGGCTGCGCGGCACCGGTCCCTTGCCGCCCCAGGTCGTCGCCGCCCACGGGGCGCTCGGGCCGGTGGCCAGGGGATCAGGGCTGGTCGATGACGTGCGGGTCGAGCGCCCCTACAGCGCCTACCGCCACCTCGGGTTCGAGCCGGCCGCCGGTTTCGACGAAGGGGATGCCCTCGCTCGCCAGCACGTCCGTCTGGTCGAGATCCACCAAGCGTTCCATCTGGTCCGCCAGGCCCTCGACGAGCTGTCTGAAGCCGGTCCCGAACCCTGGCAGCAGCCCGTACCCGCGGTGGGCGGAATTGCGGTCTCTTCGGTCGAAGCCCCCCAAGGTGAGCTGCTCTACCTCGTCGAGTTCGCCGGCGACCGACTCGTGCGGGTCAAAGCCCGCTGCGCCTCGTTCCACAACCTGGCCCTGTTCCCCCAGGCCTTCCGGGGCGACATCTTCACCGACTTCGTGTTCATCGAGGCCAGCTTCGGACTCTCGATCGCCGGGGTGGCGGGCTGATGGCGTGGATCCTGCGGGGCTTGCGCGACGGCATCGTCACCACGCCCTACCCGCGACGCCCGGACGACTATGGTCCCGGGTTTCGCGGCGTCATCACCGTCCTACCGGATCCAGCCGGGTCAGAAGACGGGGGGCGGCCAGGCTCTGGCAACGACCACACGCTCGGCGATCTGTGCCCGACCGGAGCCATCCAGACCGATGTCGTCGAAACAGGTGCCGCCGGGTCAGGCGCCGGCGCGGCGGGCGATGCAGTGGTCCGGGTCGACCGCGGTCGATGCATCCTCTGCGGTCGTTGCGTCGAGGCTCGCCCAGACCGATTCGCCTTCTCGCCCTCGGTTGAGCCTGCCGCCCTCGCCCGACCGGCGTTGGTCGTGCCGAACTTCGGCGACGACGACGCCGGCCTCGACCGCCTCCGAAGCGAGCTTCACCGACGGGTGAAAGCGCTGCGCCGCTCCATACACATCCGCCACGTCGACGCCGGGTCCGACGGCGCAGAGGAGTGGGAAGTCGTGGCGCTCATGAACCCCGTCTACGACGTGCAACGCCTCGGGGTTTACTTCACCGCCTCCCCCCGCCACGCCGACGTCCTGCTCGTGACCGGGGTCGGCACCGCCGGCATGGCCGGACCACTCCGCCAGACCTTCGACGCCATGCCCGAGCCCAGGGTGGTCGTGGCCGCGGGCAGCGACGCCACCAGCGGTGGGCTGGTCCACCCCACATACGCGTCCGGACCCGGCGTGGGATCGATCGTCCCCGTCGACGTCTGGGTCCCCGGCTCCCCGCCGAGTCCCTTCAGCCTCCTCCACGGCATCCTGCTCGGCGTCGGCCTTCTCCCCCGAACCGGCACCACAGCATGACGGCTCCGCTGCTCCTCACTGCGCTCATCGTCTGGGCGGCCGGGGCCGCCGTGGACCTCACCGTCGGCGCGGAGCGACGTTGGGCCAGGTTGACCCCGTTCGTCGCCGGCGTCGTCGGGAGTGGTTTCGTGACCGCGGCCGGGGTACGCATGACGCTGGGCTCGACAAGCACCGTCCACCTGGGCTCGACCCTCGGTGTCGGCGAGACCACGCTGCGGCTCGACGCTTTGGCCGGGTTGTTCCTCACACTCGTGGGTGGCCTCGGCGTCGTGGTCTCGGCCTGCCTGGTCAGCTGGGCGACACCCGAGGGACGCGTCCGGGGACACGGCACCGGAGCCGGGTATCTCCTCCTGCTGGGCGCGGTCGTGGTCATCCTGGTCGCCGCCGACGCGTTCACGTTTCTCTTCGCCTGGGAGGCGCTCACCGTCTCCTTCTACGTCCTCGCCGGCATCCATCGCCGCGACGCGGCGGAAGCCCGAGCCAGTTGGGTCACCCTCGGGGTCGGCAAGCTCAGCGGCGCCGCGCTCCTTTTCGGGTTCTTGCTCCTGGCCGGTCGAGCCCACAGCTACACATTTTCGGCCTGGGGGCTGCTGCCAGGCGGGGCGCTGCGCGACACCGCCTTCGCGCTGATCATCATCGGGTTCGGCGCCAAGGCCGGTCTGGTCCCCTTACAGGTGTGGCTGCCCATCGGCTACCCCGCCGCCCCCGGGCCGATCCGGGCCGCCATGGCAGGGTTGGCGGTCAACGTCGGCTTCTACGGCCTTTGGCGTTTCCTCGGCATCCTTGGCCGCCCGCCGATCTGGCTGGCCGCAGCCGTGCTAATCGTCGGCGGGGTCACCGCGTTGCTCGGGATCGTCTTCGCCGCCGTCCAATCGGGGCTCAACCGGGTCATCGCCTACTCGAGCATCGAGAACGCCGGAATCATCGTGGTCGGCTACGGCGTCGGGTTGGCCGGCGCGGCCACGCATAACACCGGGGTGATGGCGATCGGCTTGGTGGCGGCCAGCCTGCAAGTGCTCGCCCACGCGGTGGCCAAATCATCGCTGTTCGCCTCCTCTGCCTTCTTCGAGTCCGACTTCGGCACCGACGAACTCGATTCGCTGCGCGGCGTAGGGCGACGCGACCGATGGAGTGCCGCCACCTTCGGGCTCGGGTCGATCACCTTGGCCGGACTCCCCCCCACCATCGGCTTCGTCTCGGAGTGGTTCATCCTCGAAGCGCTGCTCCAGGAGTTTCGAATCCACGTGCTCGCCCTCCGCCTGGCCATGGCCCTGGCTGGTGCCCTCGTCGCCCTGACCGTGGGCGTGGCCCTGCTGTGCTTCATCCGTCTCGTCGGTTTCGTGGTTCTCGGCCGGTCCGCTCGCACACCGCTGGCCGAAGCGGTGGTCGACGGTGGCTCGGTCGGGCGAGGCGGGCTTGCGATCTTGGGGCTCTCATGCCTGGCGCTGGCGGCGGCGGCTCCGTGGGTAATCCGGTTCATCGCCGACGGTCTTGCCCCGGTGGTGCCCCATGCGTCCACGATCGGCGCCCTCAAGGAACCGTGGGTGCTCCAACCGGTGTTCTCTGACTTCTCGATCCTCTCGCCGTCGTGGCTGTTCATCGTCCTGCCGATCGGGCTCGCGACCGTCGGCTTGGCCACGGTGGTCTTGTCGAGGGGGAGCCTGCTGCGGGTCCGGCGCGTGCCCGCCTGGCGTTCGGCCACGCCTGGGGTAGCCGGTCCCGACAGCTACAGTCCGTTCGGCTACGCCAACGTGCTGCGCCACGTGCTCGCCAATGTCCTCGGCTCCCAGCGCTCGTCCACAGCCGCCGACCCTCCGACCGACGCCGGTCCGGTGGCGGGCGACAGCGACCACGCCCACATCGAGGTGCGCACGGACGTGGTCGAACCGGTCGAGACGTACCTGTACCGGCCCGCTCGGGCAGTGTGGTTGTGGATGGCACGGGGAGCCAAGCGGCTGCAGTCGGGCCGTCTCGACGCCTACGTCGCATACATGCTTATCGCCCTGCTGGTGCTGCTTGCCATCGTCGCTGCGATGAAATAGGCCATTGGTGCTCTGACTGAGGGTTCGGCCCCAGGGGAGGTGGTAGATGTGTTCAGACGGATCCTGGTGGGCTTCGATGGCTCCAGGGACGCCCGCGAGGCATTGCGGACGGGGATCGCCATGGCATCGGCTGCCCAAGGCGAAGTCGCAGTCCTGATCGTCGTCTCGGCCAGCCACGGGGAGACCGAGGAGGACCGCAGGGCGGCCTTCGATGCTGAGTCGGCGCCGCTGCGCGCCTCCGCCGAACATGACCTGCAGGCGGCGATCCGAAGCGACGCCACCGGCTCCGCCCACGTCGTCGCCGGTGACCGTCCGGCCGACGTGCTCTCGTCTTACGTCGATGAGCGGGGATTCGATCTCCTGGTCGTGGGCCGCCACGGCCGAGAACGCGCAGCTCACAGGGGACTCGGACGTATCGCGCGGGACCTCGCCGAAAGGGCGAGATGCCCGGTGCTTCTGATCGGCGACGGGAACCCCGATGGCGAGTAGCCGCTGGCACGCCTCGGGCCCAGGGAGGGTTGAAGGAGTGCTGATCGTCACGGACGGAGCCGTTGATCTGCCGCCCATCCTCGAGCTCTCCGGCCGGGTGCGTGTCGTGCCCGGCGAAGTCTGGGTGGGAGACGAGCCGTTCACCGGCGATCGCGCCGAGTTCTGGCGCACGCTTCGCCAGGGCACCTTCCCATCCACCACCCCGCCGACGGTGAATGCCATCGCCGAGGCGTACCGCCACCACGACCTCGTAGTGGCTCTCCATGTCTCGGCCGAACTGAGCGCGACGATCAACCGGGCACGCGAGGCCGCCCAGCGGGCTGGGTCGGGCATCGTGGTCGTCGACACCCGCTCACTCAGTGTCGGCGCCGGCCTCCTCGCGGCCGCCGCCGACCGGGCTGCCCTCGACCCTCTGGCCGACGAGTCGATAGTCGACCTGGTCACGGTACTCCCCGACCAGCTCCACACCTTCGTTCTCGTCCAGGACCCCGAGCCGTTGCGTCGCAGCGGGCGCGCCGGCCTGTTGCCCAAGGATCACGTGGCCCGAGGGAGACCTTTGGTCCTGGCTGTTCGAGGTCGGGCCATCCTGCTGGACCAACCCAAAGACCGGGCCAAGGCACTTCGACAGATCGTGCGCCACGCCCGGCTCAGCACCGATTCGAACGTCGCCACGTGGTCCCTCGGCCACGGCGACGCCTCCGATCTCGATGACGTCACCGACCTGTTGAGTGAGTCGTTCGGTCACCCACCCGACTTCGTCGTGCCTATCGACCCCACGGTCGGCGCCCACGTCGGACCCCGATGCGGTGGTGCTAGGCGTGATGGCCGGACAGGCCGAGCGCTAGCGGTGACGCCCGACGCTCGTGCGGCCCGAGGTCGTCGAGGGCGGCGGACGCCCGGGGCTCGTGGCGCGACATGTGCACCGACTCTCGGGTAACAAGAGCGAGCCGGGCGCCAAGTGCTTCACCACCGACACGAAACGCCTCTACGCGCTCGGGCGTGTCGATCACCTCGACCGCCAGCGGCAACCCAGTCAGCCATATCGGGAAATCGGGTCGGTGCGGAGCCGCCCCGAGGAGCCGAAACCCTTCGATGCCACGCCACACCGTGGCCCCGGCCATCCCGTCCTCCCGGGCCGCTCCAGAGAGCGTCCTCGTGGAGGCCCGATGGCCGGACGCGGTCGTCCTCGCTCAAGAACACCATGAGGCGCGTGGCCCGAGCACGTCGACAGCCACCACGACCTCCGATCCTTCAGCAGGGCTTCTCACGATACACGACGCCCGACCCGAGCACGCCGACCCCGCTCCGGCGCCTCAGACTTGGCCATCGGTGCCTGGTAGATTGCCGTGCTGGCGATGGAGCTCGCCGAGAATGCCGCCAAAGGCTGATGGCTCCTACGTATGGTCGCCCAGCATGATCGGGCGATGGAGGAGAACCCAATGGCTGCATACGACGAGAACCGACGGCACGTCCTCACGACCCCGAAGCCGCCGTCGACCCCACCCCACGCGCCGTGCGTCGGCACCAGGCCAGGCACCGGACGGACGCGTCCCGATGGCGGTGCTGCTCACGGTCGGCTGCGGCGGTGTGGTCGGCGCCATCTGTCGCTACCTCGTCCAGCTGGCGCTTCCCAGCCGACCCGGGCGCTTCCCCACAGGTACCTTCATGGTCAACGTGTCGGGCAGCGCCCTCCTCGGCTTCCTTCTTGTTGTCCTCAACGAGCGCTTTGCCGATCGGCGCCTGGCGCGACCACTCCTTGGGACGGGGCTCATCGGCGCCTACACCACGTTCTCCACCTTCACCGTCGAAGCCGTACTCCTGGCCCGGGCCGGACAGGTCCCCACCGCGGTCGCCTACGTGGGGCTCAGCATTGTCCTTGGGCTCGGCGCCGGGCTACTCGGGATAAGCGCCGGCCGGCTGTCAGCGCGCAGGCTCTCCGAAGCCGTGGAGCCCGAGGGATGACCCCAGAACCCTTCCACTCCCAGCACGGCAGCCACCCGGCTAAGCGTCTCACCGTCTTCGTCGAGTACGCCGATCGCGCGCGCCACCGACCGATCTACTTCAAGATCCTCAAACGAGCCCGACGCGCCAAGCTCGCCGGTATGACCGTCTTCCAAGGCGACGTCGGCTACGGCCTGTCGGGAAGGCTGCATCACACCCGCCACCTCCTCATCGACGACGCACCCCTGTCGATCGTGATGGTCGACCGCCCCGAGCGGATCGACTCCTTCCTGGAAGAGATCGGCGACCTCATCGCCGAGGCGTTCGTGCTCGTCGCCGATGTCGAGGTGATCGAGACCTAGCCCCGAAACTGCGGGCTTCACACGAACGATGAACTCGATCCTCTTCCTCGCCATCGCCACCGGCGGATTCGTCGGCGCCCCCAGCCGCTATCTGCTTGACCGCGCCGTCACCCGGCGCACCGACTCCGAGCTGCCATGGGGGACCTTCCTCATCAACGTGACCGGGTCACTCCTTCTCGGATTCCTTACCGGGCTGGTACTCGGCCACCGCCTCAGTTCCGTCCCCAAGGCGCTGCTCGGCACCGGCTTCTGTGGCGCCTACACCACCTTTTCCACCTTCACCTACGAGACGCTCCGACTCGTCGAAGACGGCGAACTGCTCCAAGCCGCCCTCAACATCGCCGCCAGCGTCGTCGTCGGGTTGGCGGCCGCCGCAGCCGGCGTTGCTTTGGGACTGGCCGCATGAGCCCTACTGCCTCCAGCTCGGCCGCCGGTAACCGGGAGGTCGAAATCGTCATGGAAGCGCCGGAGCCTTGAGTGGCGAGCCTTCCTTGGTACCGACGAAAGCCTCAAATCGAAGATGGCGAGGAGGTCATCTTCACCCACCGATGCAGCTGGGCGCCCCGCGATCGATGGATCTCGTTGGTTGGTGGCGTGATACACGTTACGAGCCGTCGAATCATTTTCACTCCGAACGTCCTGGCCGCGATCCTCGGTCGTAGGCCGTGGGCGCACTGGGTCGGCGAGATCGAGAGCGCTCAGATCGGCACGCTCGAAGTCGGCAGACCGTTTGGCTCCCTCCCGGTGCTGCGCATCTCGCTTACCGCCAGGGATCATCCGATGACGCGAACTCGTACGGTGGCCATGCCCAGGCCCGATCTGGTTGACGACCTTGCAGTGTGGATCAATCGAGCGCAGTGGAGAACCTGAGGCGTGTGCATGCGCGCGCCGACAATCAAAGGGCAAGAGGAATGAAGAGGGTACAGAGCGGGTCGCGGGTTCAAATCGTGAGCGAACACCCCCGCCAGCGTGTCTCAGCGGTAATTTTTTAGGTGTCCTGACCTGCACTGATGGTGGCCCGTGGTCCAGGTGGCCTCGACCGGATTTCAACCTGCGACGTCTCGTTGATTCTGCTCGAAAGACCCTTCCAGCCCCGAGATAGCAGATGGCGATGGAACGGGTGTCCCGGCCCCAGGCTGGGTCAACTCCAGGAATCCGCATTGGCACGATTCGGATCGCTGTCCGAGGGCTCGACACAGGGTGGTCAGGGCAGGAAGTCGAGCACCGAACGCACACTCCGAATGGTCCGGCCGGAATCGAGATTCAGACCCGGATCCGCTCGCACGCCGACCTGCCTCGATACCTCGTCTCCCGCCTGGAGGCCCATACGTCCGGAAGTGCTGTGCCGATGGGGGCAGTCCAGATCGAGCCCCTCGGAGCGTCCGGGGAGAGGTTCCTGTCGGGACGGATCGGGCGGTTCCCGAGTGGGTCTGCACCGCTGCCGCGCTGGGACTTCCGATACGGGATGGGACTGATCAGAACGTCAACACCAAGTCCCGTAGTAGTGCGGGCTCAAAACCACCGGAGGGCATCTTCGCTTGACTCGCCGGAAGAAGGGAGTACCCGCGAGTTCATGGCGTGGTCATAGCGGTCGGTGCTTTCTGGTATCCCGTTGGATCCCTTCGAGGATGTACTGGAGGCCGTCGGCGAACTGGGTTGGTTGCGTGTAGTTGGCCAGTTGGAGGGCGAGGCCGTCGGCGGTGTCATCGGTTGGGGTCCAGGCGGCGCGGGAGGCTTGGAGGGCGGCGAAACCGAGGGTGTAGGTGTGGATGGTGGCATAGGCGCGACGGGCGGCGTCCTCACTGGTGGCGGCTTGTCGCAGGACGCTCATGATGGCGTTCATGCGGGCGACGGCGGCGGGGGAGACCACGGGATGTTGGAGGTAGACGTGGAGGGCGGCGGGCTGGTTGACCAGGAACCGCCGGAGTTTGTCGGCCGCTTCGGTTATCCAGGCTTGCCAGTCGGTCGGATCGGCGGATGGCCGCCAGGCTTTGGCCAGGAGCCGGTCGACCACCTCGTCGAGGAGGTCGTCTTTGTCGCGGACGTGACGGTATAGGGACATAGGGGCGACGCCGAGCTCGTCGGCGAGGCTGCGGATGCTCATCTGCTCGTAGCCGCCAGCCTTGACCACCCGGGTGGCTACCTCGACGATCTGCTGGCGGGAGATCGACCCCCATGGAGCCCGTTTGACTCTCCGCCCGCTGCTTCGGTGGTCATTCAGCGAGGTAGATCCAGCCATACCAGCATCTAGGACGGTTGCGTACGCGTGCGCTATCATGTCGCGTACGGCTACGCATGACTTGTCGATTTAGGAGGTTATCGTCGGTGCCAGGTGAGCAGATGTGCTCGGTGTAGGCCGGACGTCGCTGGTGGGCGTGACGTCCGAGCCGTCCGGCTCGGCCGCCGGTGAGGGCTGGTGGGTGCACCACCGGGTGTCGGGCTGGTTGCGTTCGGCTCGGCTGGGGATGGTGGCCTAGCGCGGTGGTTATCGGTGCTGGGGCCGGGCTGGGCGCGGTGGGGTTTCGGTGGCTGATCTTCGGAGTCACCTGGGTGGTTACCGGGCATGAGCAGTTCGGCCAGTTCGGTCGGGTGGCCAGCTTGCATGTCCCGTGGCTGGGCCTGTGGTTCCTGCTGCTGGTGCCCGTCCTCGGGGGGTTGCTGTACGGCCCGTTGATTCAGCGTTTCGCCCCGGAGGCCCGAGGTCACGGCGTCCCCGAGGTAATGATCGCGGTGGCCGAGAACGGAGGCCGGATCCGCCCCCAGGTCACGGTGGTCAAGGCGCTGGCCTCGGCGTTGTGCATCGGGACCGGCGGGTCGGTGGGCCGGGAGGGGCCCATCGTGCAGATCGGCTCGGCGTGGGCGTCCAGCCTGGGCCAGGTGCTGCGCCTCTCGGAAACGAAGCTGCGGATCCTGGTGGCCTGCGGCGCCGCGGGGGGATCTCGGCCACCTTCAACGCCCCTATCACCGGGGTGTTCTTCGGTTTCGAGCTGATCCTGCGCGAGTTTTCCATCGACGCCTTGTTCCCGATCATCATCTCCGCCGTGGTGGCCGACGTGATCGGCCAAGCGTTCTTCGGGTCCGGTCCCATCTTCGCCGCCATGCCCCACGGCCTGGTCATGCCCCATGACGTCGACTACCTCCTGGTGGTCGTCCTGGGGCTGGCGGCGGGTCTGATCGGGGTGGGGTTCAAAACCGTCTTGTACCGCGTCGAGGATGTCTGCGACAAGGTGTGGAAGACCCGGCCGGAATGGTGCCGACCGGCGGTGGGGGGACTGGTGCTGGGCGGGCTGCTGCTGGCCTTGCCCCAGCTGTACGGGGTCGGTTACCCGGTCATGAACAACGCCGTGGCCGGCCGGTACGTGCTGTGGTTCTTGGTGCTCCTGTTGCTGGCCAAGATGGTGGCGGCCGGCCTGACCATCGGGATAGGCGGTTCGGGCGGGGTGTTCGCGCCGTCGCTGTTCATCGGGGCTATGGCCGGCACCGCTTTCGGGGTTACCGCCCAGCACCTGTTCGGGTCCGCCGTGGGCGACCCGGCCATCTACGGGGTCATGGCCATGGGCGCCGTGTTCGCCGCCGCCGCCCAAGCCCCCCTGACCGCCATCGCCAGCGTGGTCGAGATGACCGGCAACTGGGGGCTCACCCTCCCTGTCATGCTGGCCGTCGCCCTGGCGGTGGGCGTGTCCAAACGGCTCACCTACGGCACCATCTACACCACCAAGCTGCTGCGCCGCGGCACCGACATCGACCGGCCCAAACCGGCCACCGTTCTACAAACGTTGACCGTGGCTGACATAATGCAACCCCTGGCCGCCCCGTCATCCCCGATCCTCGGACCGCCAGAGGGGGCGGAGCAAACTTCCGTCACGGACTGGGCCGCCCGTCTCGGCCACATCGTCGATCGCCGCCGAACCGAAGCGGTCGGCGCCGACGAGACCCTCGAGCAGGCCCTCCGCCAGCTCATCCTCTTCGGACCCCACGGCCTACCGGTACTATCGCCTGAGCGAGAACACCTGGTCGGCTGGATCACCCAAGCCGACGTGCTCCAAGTCATGGCCGACCGGATCTCCGACGCCGGCGGCGACACCGCCCAAGGCGCGCTGGCCGCCCAGTTCGCCGCCCCCCACTCCCGCGAGCAGCTCCACACCGCACCATCCCCGCTGGGCGGCTACCAGCTGATCGAGATCCGCATCGACGCCAAGCTGGCCCACACCGCACGCCGGCTCGACGCCCTCG
Source organism: uncultured Acidimicrobiaceae bacterium (assembly GCA_963851245.1). Taxonomy (GTDB): domain Bacteria; phylum Actinomycetota; class Acidimicrobiia; order Acidimicrobiales; family Palsa-688; genus CAWKOH01. Next base: position 291,519 of record CAWKOH010000009.1, read on the forward strand.
CCATCCCCACCGGCGCCATCGTGGCCGCCGTCGCCACCAGCCGGCAGACGGTAGCGGCCCAACCCGACATTCTCATCCGCCCCGGCGACCGCCTGATCTGTCTCACACCCACCAGCGGGCCGGACCATCACGTCGACACGAACCGGCAACACGCCGCCGCCCCGATCGAAAGCTTCGAAGGCAGGAGCTCATGAGCCAATCCACCGCCAACCCGGTATTTCGCCGCCTCGCCCGCGGCCCCCTTATTCTCTACCGCTGGCATGTGGGCTGGCTCCTCGGACACCGCTTCCTCCTCCTGGTCCACACCGGGCGGCGCAGCGGGCTCGAACACCGCGCCGTCGTAGAAGTACTGCATTACGACCCAACACCTCCGTGGTGGCGGTCATGGCCGGTTTCGGCCGCCGCTGCGACTGGTACCAAAACCTGCAAGCCCATCCCGCCGCCAAAATCGTGCTCGGCCGGCAGTCCTTCCCTGCCAGCGGGCGAGACCTCAGCGAGGACGAAGCCGTTACGTCCTGGCCGAGTACGAACACCGGAACCGTATCGCCGCCCCGCTGGTGCGCTGGACGCTCAGCCAGCTGGTCGGCTGGCCCTACGACGGTACCGACCGGAGCCGCCGATACCTAGTGCAGCAACTCCCGCTCGTCAATTCACGCCCGCCGGACTCACCGCCGAGACCTCTGTCTTCGTGTCACCGGTTAGCCGCTACAACGCCGCGCAGCCGTCGACCGGGCCAGCGGGCGATTGGCCAGAGAAGCAAAAGGACAGATCGCAGTCCCCGTGGTCTCCTCGGGAGCGGCTCAGTGACACAACGGCGTCCCGCTCGTCCGCCCGACTGTTATCCCGATCGTCGCTTCCAGGAAGCTAGGCCGGCCTTGCGGAGACCACACCCAGCCCTTGCCCCCCACCGCCCTCCACGATCCCAACGCCTATGGCTTCTCCTGCTCATCCCCCTCCCGGGTGGCACTGCTGAAAGGCCAGGAAGATCATGAGCGCTAGGTCATGTCTTGGCACGCATCATCGGGGCAGCATTCGCTTTGATCATCCTCGTGATCATCGCCGTGGTCGCGGCCTGGCAGCCTCGAATAACTCCAAGCAGTACCGGGAGCTTCGCGGCCCGCGAAAGGTCCCATCATCGACGGCGATCGAGTCGAGATGCCACAACTCGTCGCTGGGACTGTGCGAGTCAATCCAGCGCCAGAGCCCGTCGTACCGGCGCCCGCCGGCGTCGGTTAGCTCGTGGACACGCGGTTGGTTCCAGGGGTGGTCCGCCCACGCCTGGAACCGGCTACGCGGGATCCACAGGCCGGCTCAACTCCGATACCAGCCCGAGTCCCAGTGCGACCTCAAGAAAGAAGGCGACGCATCTCCTGAATCGCTCTACCTGGTCCTCCGGTTCGCCCATCGGCCAGTGCATTATTGGCTCGTCGACGAATGCCCGCCCGAAGACCGCCGCCAGGGCACCGAGTCGATCGGCCCCTGCGGGCGAGACCTCGATCGGGGAGGGGTCCACCGGCACCTCAATGTAACGATTTGTGGGCGTTTGGTCATTTGCCCCCGGCCGACCTGCGGGCCGGAGGGTGGGTGGCCGTGTTCGGTTCGTGCTTGCTGGGACGTAGGCCCGCTCGGTGACCGGACACGTCGCGGGTGGGAGGTGGCAGGTGCTGACCGGGCCGCGATCCGAGCAGTTACTGGGGTGGGCCTTGGCGGCGGTCGGGCTGGTCGCAGTGGTGGCGGCTGTGGTCGCGGACTGGTCCGACGCCCGAGCCGCGCACGACCAGGTGTGGTCGCCGTTCGTCCTGGTCGCTGGGCTTCTCCTGATCGGTTTGGTTGCCGACGATGATGGGCTGTTCGCCGAGGCCGGCTGTCGGCAATGATGCAAGACAGCAAACGCCGGGCCCCGCTACCTGGTGGTGATGATCCTTGGAAGTGGAAGACTGGCGCTGGAAGCGAAGGAGAGGTCTCGTGGAGTGGATCAAGGGTCATAGAGAGTCGCTGGGTGTCGGGGCGGGGTTCTTGTTGCCGCTGGCGGTGGCGGCGTTGATGGTGCCGTTCCGGGCTAGCTTTGCCGATGCTGCCGCCGCGTTGGTGCTGGTGGCGGTGGTGGCGGTGGTGGCGACGGCGGGGACTCGCCCCGGCGGGTATGTGGCGGCCTTGTCGGCCTGCTTGTGGTTTGACTTCTTCTTGACCCGTCCCTACGAGCAGGTGGCCATTACGCATCGACCCGATATCGAGATCGCCATCAGTTTGCTGGTGGTGGGCGGCGTGGTCACCGAGTTGGCATCCAGGAGCCGTCACCACCACGCCGTCGCCGGCGAGGAGGCCGACTATGTGAATGTGATCTACCAGGTGTCGGAGTTGGCCTCTTCGGGCGCTGGGGTCGAAGAGACTGTGTCGCGTGTGTCGGCTGAACTGGTGCGACTCCTGCAGCTGCGAGGGTGCCGCTTCGAGCGGGGCAGCGCGTTCGAGCGCACCACCGTTATCGACCACGACGGACAGGTACTTCTGGCCGGGCGCCTCTGGGCCGTCGATGCGCTAGGCCTGCCCGGCCGCCAAATCGCCCTAATCGTTTACGGTCGCGGTCGGATCGTAGGACGGTTCGCGCTGACCCCCACGCCGGGCCAGCCGGTCGCGCTGCAAGCCAGGGTGGTGGCCGTGGCCCTCGCCGACCTGGTGGGTTCGGTGCTGGTCCCGCGCCTGGCCTCGGCATAGCTCTCAGCCGAGCCGGTCTGCTCGCGCTTTCCGGCCCACCCTGGGGCTGTCCAGTGGGATAGGTTTGCCGGTGGTGGGCCGGGAAGTCGGGTCGGCATAGTTAGCCGACCCCGGGGGAACCCATGCGCCAATCCATCACTTTGCCTGGGCCTCCCGACGCCGTCAGATCTGACCTCGCGGTCACCGGGTGATTCTGTCATCTCTGGCGGTGGCCGCGGTGGCGTTCCCGGCCGCGGCCGCGGTGTCTCTGCGGGCCAGCTTCATCCTGGTGTCGCGGCTGGAGCGCCTGGCCGGCCGGGTTGGGTCTGTCGGGGGCCATGCTCGGACTGGTGGTGGCGCTAGCGGCCGACTCGCCGGAAATCACCTCCGCTGTCACCGCGTCGGTCCACGGCCAGAAGGGCATCGGGATCGGGGTCCTGCTCGGCTCGAATGTGTTCAACCTCGCCGCCCTCCTGGGACTGGGCGCCATCGTGGCCCGGACCATCTTCCTCCATCGCCGGGTGGTGATCCTCGAAGGCGCCACTGGCACCTGGATCGCGGCAATGACCCTGATCGCGGTGACCGCCGGATGGCCCGCGGGTGTTGGGCTGGCGCTGGTCCTGGTGGCGGCCGCCTTATACGTCATGGTCCTGGCCTCCGCCCCCGCCACGCTCATCCGACTGGGAATGCCCCACCGAGCCGCCACCTGGCTGCGAAGCGCCGTGATCGAGGAGGAGATGGAACTCGCCGAAGCGATCCATCCCACCCCGAGAGGCCATCTCGACAGCTCCCTCCTAATCGGAAGCCTCATCGTCGTGGTCGCGGCCAGCGCGTTGATGGAGAGAACCGCCGAGGTTGTAGGCAACCATTTCCACGCTTCGAGCCTGGTCATCGGCGGCGTCGTCCTCGCCGCTGTGACCAGCCTCCCCAACGCTGTCGGAGCGGTATACCTGGCCAAACGAGGCCGCGGGGCGGCCATGCTCAGCGTGGCCATGAACAGCAACATGATCAACGTGGTAGCAGGCCTCTTCCTTCCCGGCCTGGTCCTCGGCCTGGGAGCAGCCACCACAGACGCAACCATCGTCGCCGCTTCCTACGCCTTACTCACCGTCGCCTCTCTGGCCATGGCCTACGCCGGTAGGGGCCTCAACAGACGAGACGGCCTCGTCATAGTCACCGCTTATGCCTCCTTCGTGGCCATCGCCGTCGCGACCACTGCCAGATGAGCGAACCAAACGCGCTGTGGTGGCCTTCAGCCGGCCAGTATTCGGCAAGGCACCATCGGGAGATTGCCCACTTGATCGGCGATGATCACCGCCACCAGGGGTCTTTCCAGGGAAACGGGCAGGTCGGGAGTGGGGCTGAGCAGGAACCTGCCAACGATGTGGCCGCGTCCATAGACGGCCAGCTCGATTTGGCGACCAGGCAAGCCGATCTGATCGACGGCCCAGTAGTGACCGGAAGTGAACACCCGCCCGTCGAGTTCGAGGCGGATCATCCCGCCGGTCTCGGTCCCCCGCCTCGAATCGACAGTCACGCAACCCGAGCAGTCTGACCAGTTCTTCTCTGACTCGGGCTAGTACCTCGTCGGCCCCCCAATCCCGCGGCCACCATTTCCGAGACCTCGTGGATCAGGCCGACGAAACGGGATTCCTCCTCGGCCACCTGCCGCCGACGAGCGGCTTCGAGCAGCCAGTTCGGTCACCACGACGCCGACCACAAGCAAACTGACGGCGATCTCTATATCGGGTCGGCCGGTGATAACCAACCGCTCATAGGTGCGAGTCAGGAAGAAGTCAAACCACAAACAGGCTGACACGGCTGCGATGAAGCCCAGGGCGGCCGCAGCGTCGGTGAAGGTGGCTCGAAACGGGACCAGCAGGCCAGCCACCCCCAGCGGCGAACAGAAGGCCACCGCCACAGCCCACAGGGGACGCCGGAGGACGGTTGTGCCTTCGGCGAGAATCATCCGGCCAGGCCATTCGGGCGGCTAGGTCCCTTCGGCGATCTCGGTGGTTTCTGCAGGTTCGTGGGCTGCGTCGCGGCGGGCGATGATGTGCACGTCGATGCCGGCTTCGGCCGCCAGGCGGGAGATCTTTCGGACGATGGACCCTCCGCCTTTCAGTTCCTGCCATCGGCTCCGGCTACTGGAGCCGACCACGATCTGGGTGATCTGATGGTCTCGGGCGAAGTCGATCAGCGCTTGGGCGGGGTCGTCGGCTTGCATCTCGGTCCAGTCCGCACCAACGTCGGAGGTGACTTGACGCAGGATGGCCAGCTGCTCGGCATCTGATCGGCGAGCGCCTTCGCCGGCGACGACATGGAGGACGTGAAGGTCGGCTTTGATGCGGGCGGCCATCCTCGAGGCCCGGCGGACGATGGCGTCGGTGCCGGGGGCCGCGGTTATGGCGACCAGGATGCGCTCGCTGGTCTCCCACAGGCCTTGCGTTTGGTGTCGCTGCAGGTGCTCGAGCAGCTCCTCTTCGGTTTCGTCGGCCAGGAACCGCAGCGCCAGCTCCCGGAGGGCGATCAGGTTGTCGGTGCGGAAGAAGTGGGTGAGGGCCTGGGGAACCTTGGCCTCGGGGTAGATGTTGCCGTGCAGCATCCGACGGCGGAGAGCTTCGGGCGAGGAGTCGACAAGCTCGATCTGGTCGGCCTTGCGTACTACCCAGTCCGGTACCCGCTCGCGGACCTGGGCCCCGGTCATACGTTCTACGGCGTCGGCGATGCTCTCCAGGTGCTGGATGTTGACGGTGGTGATCACGTCGATGCCGGCGTCGAGGATGTCCATGACGTCTTCCCAGCGCTTGGCGTGGCGCGATCCGGGGACGTTGGTGTGGGCCAGCTCGTCGATGAGAGCGACTTTCGGGTGCCGGGCCAGCACGGCGTCGAGGTCCATCTCATCGAAAGTGGTGCCCCGGTAGTCGATGACCCGCCTGGGGACGCTCTCCAGGTCGTCGCACCGCTCCTGAGTGAGCGGGCGCCCATGACATTCCACGAACCCGATGACGACGTCTGTGCCCCGCTGTTTCCGGCGGTGACCCTCGTTGAGCATGGCGTAGGTCTTGCCGACCCCGGCCGCGGCTCCGAGGTAGATGCGAAAATGGCCGGCCGCCTCGACCACATCGGTCGCGTCGTCCTCGCGCGATGCGGCCTGGCTGACCCCTTCGTCGATCCCAGTTGAGATCGTGTCGCTGGTCTGCTCGCTCATCCCGACGGGGTCTTTCCGGTGGTCTGCCTTAGTCGTTGGCCGGTTCGATCTGGTAGAGGGGATTCCAGACTACAAGCCGGCCACCGTCCATTCTGGCCGTGCCCTCGACGGTGCAGCGGGTACCGACCCCGATACCGGCGACGCCCTGGCGGCCGAGGAACAAACAGGGCGAGCTGGCCGGTGCCATCGTCGATCAGGCACTCATAGGAGTTGAGCCGCGTTCCTCGGTCAGGTGTGCCGAGTAGATGACCCCGGTGACGACGACCCGCCCCCGGGCGACGGCCATCGCTGATCTTGCGGGCAACCGGGCGGCCACCCCACGAGTCCGCCTCGGTGAACTCGTGTGTGGTCACCGCAGTTCGAGCCTCATTGCAGTTTGGCGAGGGCCTCGTTGAGCTGCAGGACGTCGATGTAGTTGCTGCCCAGGAAGCCCAGCTGGGCGCTGTGGGTCTGCTTGCTTGATGAGCGTCCGCAGGGTCGAGGGGGCGATGCCGGTGGCCTTGGCGACCATGGGGATCTGGACGATGGCGTCCTGGGGGGTGATGTCGGGGTCGAAGCCGCTGCCGGAGGTGGTGACCAGGTCGGGGGTGGGGTTGTCGATGCCCAGCGAGTGCCAGTAGGCGACCAGCTCCTTGGTGTTGTCGAGCAGGGTCTGGGACCGGGGGCCCAGGTTGGTGGCCCCGGACTCGCCGCTGATGCCGTTGGCGACGAGTGGGTTGTCGCCGCCGGATTGGGTCTTTGAGCCGGCGTAGGGGCCGGTGTCGTCGGGGCGGCCGTGGAACACGCAGCTGCCGAGGGGATGTCCTGGGCAGTTGGTGGCAGCCCAGTTCTGGCCGATGAGGGTGGACCCGTTGGCGGTGATGGACCCGTCGGCCTGGTGCTTGAAGAGCAGCTGGGCCACCCCGGTGCCGGCGAAGGCGTACACGAACCCGAAGAAGACCGTGACGACAATGACCATGATGATCGAGCGGCGGAGGTGATCGAGCATTAGCGGGCTTCCATCAGTAGGCGTGCAGGGCGACGAGCACGAGGTCGATGAGCTTGATGAAGATGAACGGGACGATGATCCCGCCCACGCCGTAGATGTAGACGTTGCGGCGCAGGATGGCCGCCGAGGAGGCGGGCCGGAACCGCACGCCGCGCAGGGCCAGGGGGATGAGGGCCACGATGACCAGGGCGTTGAAGATCACCGCCGAGAGCACGGCGCTCTGGGGGTGTGCAGCTTCATGATGTTGAGGGTGCTGAGCTGCGGGTAGGTGGCGGCGAACAGGGCCGGGATGATGGCGAAGTACTTGGCCACGTCGTTGGCGATGGAGAAGGTGGTGAGCGAGCCCCGGGTGATGAGCAGCTGCTTGCCGATCTCGACCACGTCGATGAGCTTGGTCGGGTTGGAGTCGAGGTCGACCATGTTGCCGGCCTCTTTGGCCGCGGTGGTGCCGGTGTTCATGGCCACCCCGACGTCGGCCTGGGCCAGGGCGGGGGCGTCGTTGGTGCCGTCGCCGGTCATGGCCACCAGCTTCCCGCCCTCCTGCTCGGCCCGGATCAGGTCCATCTTGGCTTCGGGGGTGGCCTCGGCCAGGAAGTCGTCGACCCCGGCCTCCTGGGCGATGGCCGCCGCGGTGAGGGGGTTGTCGCCGGTGATCATCACGGTGCGGATGCCCATCTGGCGCATCTCGTCGAACTTCTCCCGGATGCCCTGCTTGACCACGTCCTTCAGCTCGATCACCCCGAGGATGCTCGGGCCGTCGGCCACGACCAGCGGGCGTGGAGCCTCGCCGGGAGATGCCCTCGACGAGGTCGTCGAGGTCGGCGGGGACGGTGCCGCCCTGCTCGGTCGACCCAGCGTTTGATCGGCCTCGGCGGCGCCTTTGCGGATCTGGCGGCCGTCGACGTCGAGCCCGGACATGCGGGTGGTGGCCGAGAAGGGGATGAAGGTGTGGTCGGCGCCCAGGTCGCGCTCGCGGATGTCGAAGCGCTGCTTGGCCAGCACCACGATGGAGCGGCCCTCGGGGGTCTCGTCGGCCAGCGAGGCCAGCTGGGCGGCGTCGGCCACCTCCTGCTCGGTGTGGCCGCCGACCGGGAAGAACTCCGAGGCCATGCGGTTGCCCAGGGTGATGGTGCCGGTCTTGTCGAGCAGCAGGGTCTGCACGTCGCCGGCCGCCTCCACCGCCCGGCCGCTCATGGCCAGCACGTTGCGCTGCACCAGGCGGTCCATGCCGGCGATGCCGATGGCGGACAGCAGGGCGCCGATGGTGGTCGGGATCAGGCACACCAGCAGCGAGACCAGGATGACCACCGAGACCGTCCCCCCGGCGTAGTGGCCGAAGGGCTGGAGGACCACGCACCACCGGCAGGAACACGATGGTCAGCACGGCCAGGAGGATCGTGAGGGCGATCTCGTTGGGGGTCTTCTGCCGGTTGGCCCCTTCCACCAGGGTGATCATGCGGTCCAAGAAGGTGTGGCCCCGCTCGGCGGTGATGCGGATGACGATGCGGTCGGAGAGGACCTTGGTGCCGCCGGTGACGGCGGAGCGGTCGCCGCCGGACTCGCGGATGACCGGCGCCGACTCGCCGGTGATGGCCGACTCGTCCACCGAGGCGACGCCCTCGATGATCTCGCCGTCGGAGGGGATCAGGTCGCCGGCCTCGCAGACCACCAGGTCCCCTTTGGCCAGCGCCGAGGCGGCCACCCGCTCCTCGGTGCCGTCGGGGCGCAGGCGGCGGGCTTCGGTCTCGGCCCGCATGCGCCGCAGGGTGTCGGCCTGGGCCTTGCCCCGGCCTTCGGCCATGGCCTCGGCGAAGTTGGCGAAGATCACCGTGAGGAACAGCCAGACCGTGATCGACCAGGCGAACAGGGTGGGGTTGGCGATGGCCTCGATGAAGGTGATCACGGTGCCGACCAGCACCACGAACATGACCGGGTTCTTGACCTGCACCCGCGGGTCCAGCTTCTTGAAGGCGTCGATGAGCGCCCGGCCCAGGATCTCGCGGTCGAACAGGCTGCGGGCCTCGGCCACCCCGTGGGCCTGCGTCGGTCGGCGGCCTCGGCCTGGGCGCACCGCGGTGGCCGCCGGTGCGTCCGTCCATCTCGGGAGTGGTCATCAGAAGAACTTTCCGTGAGAGAGCTGCTCGACGATGGGGCCGAGCGACACGGCCGGGAAGAAGGTCAGGCCGCCGATGATCAGGATCACGCCGATGGTCAGGCCGATGAACATGCCGTTGTCGGTGCGGAAGGTGCCCAGCGAGGCCGGGACCACGTTCTTGGCCGCCAGCGACCCCGCCCAGGGCCAGGGCCGGGATCATGATGGCGAACCGGCCGATCAGCATGGCCACGGCACCCAGGATGTTGTAGAAGGCGGTGTTGCCGGTCAGGCCGGCCATGGCCGAGCCGTTGTTGTTGCCCTGCGAGGTGAAGGCGTAGAGGATCTCGCTGAACCCGTGCGGCCCGGCGTTGAGCGGGCCGGCCCGCCCGGCCGGTGGTGGACACGGCGATGCCGGTGAGGATCAGCACGGTGATCGGCATCACCAGCGCCCCCAGGCCGGCCAGCTTGATCTCCCGGGCCTGGATCTTCTTGCCCAGGTACTCGGGCGTTCGCCCGATCATCAGCCCGCCGATGAACACCGCGATGATGGCGTAGATCAGGATGGTGTACAGCCCGCTGCCGACCCCGCCCGGGGTGACCTCGCCCAGCATCATGCCCGTCATCGGGCCGAAGCCGCCCATCGGGTTGTACGAGTCGGTGGCACTGTCGACGGCACCGTCGGAGGTCTGGGTCATCGACACGTTGAACAGGGCGCTGGCTGGTGTCGCCGAAGCGCACCTCCTTGCCCATCCGTGTTGCCCGGTCGAGGTCTGGGTGCACCCCGGCGGCTGACCACCGCCGGGTTGCCCTGATGCTCGGCGTAGCTGGTGAAACCGACCCATACCCCGAAGATGATCACCATGGCGGCCAGCAGGGCGGCGCCGTGGCGGATGCTGCCCACCATCTTGCCGAAGGTGTAGGTGAGCGCGAACGGGATGGACAGGGTGAGCCAGATGTAGAGCAGGTTGGTGAACCCGGTGGGGTTCTCGAGGGGGTGGGCCAGGTCGACGTTGAAGAACCCGCCGCCGTTGGTGCCCAGCTGCATGATGGCGCCCATGAACCCCGCCGGGCCCCGGGCGATGGTCTGGGTGACGCCGTTCAGCGAGTTGTGGATCGTCACCGGCCCGGCCAGGGTCTGCACCGCGCCCTGGCCGACGATGACGATGCCGGCCACGAAGGCGATCGGCAGGAGGATGTACAGCAGGCAGCGGGTGATATCCACCCAGAAGTTCCCGATGGTGGGGGAGTTCCGGCGGGCGAAGCCCCGCGCCACGGCGATGGCCACGGCGATCCCCACGGCCGCGCTCACGAACTGCTGCACGGTGAGCACGCCGATCTGGGAGAAGTACGACATGGTCGTCTCCCCGCCGTAGTTCTGCCAGTTGGTGTTGGTCGACAAACGAGGCGGCCGTGTTGAAGCTGAGCGCCGGCTTCACCGCACCCGAAGTGCTGCGGGTTGAGCGGCAGCGACCCTTGGATCCGCATCAGCAGATAGCCGACGCCGAGGAACACCGCCGAGAAGATCACCAGCGAGCCGGCGTAGCGCTTCCAGGACTGCTCCTGCTCGGGGCCGGTCCCCAGCAGCCGGTACACCGGCCGCTCGGCCCAGGCCAGGAAGTGGACCCGGCCGTCGAAGACCGCCGCCATGTACGAGCCCAGGTACCGCCAGGCGATCCCTAGGGCGATGACCAGGACGATGATGGTGAGGCGAAGCCCATCTAAAACCACTCGGGCTTGAACATGGCCACGCCCAGATAGATGAACACCAGGACCGACACGGCCAGAAGGATGCCCTGGGTGGCGGTCACACCCGCTCCAGCGCCCAGATCAGCCCCAGCATCGCCAGCCGCGAAGGCCACGATGCCCAGCACCACCAGAAAATCAGCCATGGGACGATCATCGCCCCGGCCGGTCTTAACACGATCTCAACAGGAGCCCGTTTTCCTTAATAACTTCTTAACAACTCCCCACCGCCCGCCCGGCGGGGGGCCGGCCTGGCAAGGACAATGCGGACGTGTGCAACGGGTTGTTCGGCTCGATCGGGGGAGTATTCACCGCGGTAGCGTTCGGCACCGCCCAGGTGCCGGTCCTCACCCACCTCAGCATCAACACGACTGTGGGCGACATCTTCCGCGTAGTCTGCCCGCTCGCCCGGACCGTTTGTGCGGACCGTTCGCGGGACCCGCTGGAAGGCGGAGCAGGCCCTGGCCGATTTGCGTGCCGGTGGTTCGCCAATCGGACCTTTGGGTGAACTGACGTCACCCGAACAGACTGGATCGCGCAGACGCGGTTTAAAGAAGGCCCTGCAGTCGGGCTCGGTCGACGGCGTCGGCGCGCGACGACACGCCGAGCTTGGCGTAGATGCTCTTGACGTGGGTTTTGACGGTGTTCACTGACATGAAGCATTCGCGCGAGATTCCGTCGTAGGTCAGTCGGCTCGGCAAATAGAGCAGCACGGCGCGTTCACGCTTGCTGAGCTGCACACCTGGTTGGGCGGCTGGGCGGGCTGGGAGGGGAGCGCCCAGCGCCGCCGCGAGGGAGGTACCGGCTGGCGTGTGTAATACCGCCGCGGCAGCGCGGGCCAACCGGGTCACCACCGGTCCTTCTTCGAGGAACACCTTGACGAATCCTTCCGGGACCGCGAGTTGCACGGCGTTCGCTATGTGGTCCTTGGCGTCCGGGCGGCCGGAGTCGTCGGCGGCCCGGGCCAGGATGAGTTGGCAACTGAGCCGGTTGCGCAAGGTCGCGAAGCTGATGGGCGCCAGTCGGGTAATGGCCGCGTCGGGTTGCCCGCAGGCCAGGTCGAGTCGGGCGGCCAGGAGGGCCCGGGCCGGGCTGGCATTTGGGAGGCCGGTGATGAGCTGCTCTGCTCGGTTGATGTCGCCCGCTTCGATGCGCCAGCGGGCGGCCACGGTATCGATGATCTGCTCCAAGGCCGGGTGAGATCGGCCGATCAGGAGGTGGCGCATCTCGTCGATCATGGCGAATGTCTCGTCGAGGCCGCCGCGCCCGTTCGCGACTCGTACTTGATCGACCCGCAGCAGTATGTGGTAGACGACCGCTTCGGGATGGCGTCGGGCGATGTCGTCCAGGCGTTGGAAGGTCGCGGTGGCCTCGCCGAGCTGGTTGCGTTCGGTGAGTACTCCGGCCCGGGCCAGGTAGGCGTCGAGGGTACCCAGGTGGGCTTCCAGGCCCAGGGCGCTGGCGGCGGCCAGCGCCCTGGTGGCCTGACGGTCGGCTTCGCCCAAATGCCCCCGCCGCAGGGCGATCCGTCCGGCGACGGCCGGCGCCACCAGCAGCCGGGCCACCTCGTCGCCTACCGGTTCGCCGGTCAGAACCTCTTCGGCTTGGTCGGGCTGGTCGACGAGGAGCCAGGCCCGGGCCAGGTTCGGTCGAAGCCGGGCTCCGACGACGCCCAGGTCGACACCGCCATCGATCGCCTCCAGGGCGCGCCGGCCGGGAAATGGCCCGTCGTCGGCGGCCCCGCTGACGGTGAAAGCCAATAGTCGCAATGCGTCGAGCGTGCCGACGTCCCCGGCCCGAGGCTCGGGGTCGTCGGCGAGTCGCAGCGCAGCCCGTTCCAGCCAGGCCAGCCCTTCGTCGGTCCGGCCTAGCAGGCCGAGCGCCAGCGCGTAGGTAAGCATGCGGGCGACCGATCCCGCCGCCAGCTCCTGCGGAAATAAATCGACCCAGGCCGCGGCGGCCCTCTTGTCGGCGTGGTCGGAGCGCTCGAAGGCGTTCGTGAAAGCCAGCGAGAACGCCCGGTCGGTGTCCCCGGCGGCCAGCAGGTGGCCGACGGCGCCCACGAAATCGCCACGCCCTTCGAGCACCGCGGCGGCGACGCCATGCAGCCTGGGCGCAGCGCCCGGTCGGCGCCTCACCAGCTCGGCCCGCAGCATCTCCCCCAGGAGCGGGTGGTAGCGGTAACTCGAGCGGTCGGTGCTGGTGGCAACGAGGAACGGCATGTCTGCCTCCAGGCCGCGTAGCACGACCGAGCTGTCGCGGCGGCCCGAGAGGGCATCGCAGAGATCGGCGTCGAGCACATCTGCGATCGAGGTGGACAATAAGAAGTCCGACATCTGGTCCGACTGTCCATCGAGGACCTCGCTGACCAGCAGGTCGGCCACCATGCGGTGGCGGCCGGAGAACTCGTGCGCTGCGGCCGAAGCATCAGGGCGGTCTCGAATGGCGGTGGCGGCCAGCCGCAGGCCCGCCGCCCAGCCCTCGGTGTGGCGCCAGAGTTCCTCGATGTCGCCGGGACCGAGCCTGTGCTCATCGAGCGCGGCGAACAGTTGCGACGTCTCGGGTGCGGTGAACGCCAGGTGCCGGTGGCGAACTTCGACCAGCCAGGAGCGTGCCCTCCGGCGCGCCAGGGGCAGGAGTGGGTCGAGCCGGCTGGTGAACACCAGTTGGACGTTTCTGGGCAGATGTTCGACCACCCAGGCCAGGTCCTCGACGATGGCGGGGTCGCGAAGGAAATGCACGTCGTCGAGGACGACGACCACCGAGCCCTCGACCAATGACATATCCATCAGGAGCCGATCGAGAAACTCCTGTCGAGATCGGCGCACGTCGGTTGCCAGTTCGACGGCGCCAACGAATCCGCCCGGCACGGCTCTCTCGAACCCGACGGCCAGCGCCAGCCAGAACCGCTCCGGTCGATCGTCCCCGACATCGAGGGTCACCCACTCCCGGCCCACGTCCTCCAGGGTCTGGAACCACTGTGCCACCATCACCGTCTTGCCCGAGGCCGGACCCGCGGAGACCAGCGCCAGCCGCCACTCGGTGCCCGCCAGCGCCTGGCTCAAACGGGGGCGCGCCACGACCCGTTCGGGCACCACGGGCGATCCGTACTTCGACCGCACGATCGGCAGCCGGTCCGTAGTAGCACGCTCGCGACTGTCCTGAATGACCATGTCGCTCCTGATACGAGCACGCGTACTACTCCAGCTCCCAGGGCCGAAAGTCACACCTCAGGCGTCAAATGATGAATTTCCACCCGAAAGAAGTGAGGAAAGGTCACCCTCTTGGACGATCTACTCCAGCGCATGGCACCTTCGGGCTGGTCCATCGACGACCAATACGTGATCACCGTCCGAGGTGTCGCCGGCCCCGCAGTCCGCACCGCGTTCGCCGACCTACAGGTGACCGCGCTCGACAAAACCACCCTCCTGGGCGGCACACTCCTCGACCAGGCTGCCTTACCCGGCGTCCTCCAACGCATCCAGAACCTCGGCCTGGAAGTCATCGACGTACGTCGGGAAGCCCAGCCACAGAGATGATCTGTCAGTCTGGCCACCTCCTCGTAATCGGTCGCCGGCGAAGCCACGAGTCAACGCCGAGAAGGCGAAGTTCGGGGAGAGCGACCAGACGATGCTCGCCGCGCCCGTAAGGAGCCGCCTGGAGGGAGGAACTGTCGCAATCATCGGTGAACACGACCGAGATCAGATCCCCAGAGCATTCGGCCGAGCTGAGATTCCTCACTCGATCGAACGTCATCTTCGCCGGAATCCACCCGGTTCAGGTGAAACGAGATCACCCGCCAAGAGGATCAACTGCCAACAGGTTCGATCGCCGTTCAAAGCCACGACGCCAGGCTGCTCTCAGCGGCCGCAGCCATGGAGGTTCATGTTATGCCCACAGCTCTTCAAGCAGACTCAATGGGCCCGGTCGACGTGGCCGTGATCCTTTTCGAGGGTAGCCAGTTCAACGGGGACGTAGGTCCTGCGATCGCAGAGCTGGCCGAGAGCGGAACGGTCCGGGTCATCGACCTCGCCTTCGTGCGCAAGGAAACCGACGAGTCCATCTCGGTCGTAGAGGTGAGCGAGGCAGATGTCGGTGACACGTTCAAGCGTATCAACGAGTCGCAGTTCGACCTGCTAAGCGACGAAGATCTAAGCGACATCGCCAACGGGTTGGATCCCGGCTCGTCTGCTCTGGTCGTCGTGTGGGAGAACAGCTGGGCCGCTCGCATGGCCGCGGCGGTCCGCGCCTCTCGAGGGCGAGTGATCGACTTCGAGCGGATCCCCGCCGACAGAGTGGTGCGGGCCATCGCAGCACTAAACGAGGAATAGGAGAAATCATGCCCCGACGCATGGGACGTCCCGGACTCATGGGCACCATGGCCCGGACCGCGGTCATCGCTGGCACCGCCACCGCAGTGTCCGGAGCCGTGAAGAAGAAAGGCGCGCAGAGCGCGGCCCAACAACAGCAAGCGGCCGCGGCCCAACAGCAAGCGGCGGCGGACCAACAGCAGGCAGCCGCAGCCGCTGCGCCCGCGCCGTCGTCCGAGGACAGGATGGCCAAGATCAAAGAACTGGGAGAGATGAAGACCCAGGGCCTACTGACCGACGAGGAATTCGCTGCGGAGAAAGCGAAAATCCTCGCCAGTTAGACGATGCCCTTAGTCCCGCCATACGCTGGCCTGGATCGTCGTGCCTATCCAACCTGGCGGATGAACACCAGCCTGCGGGACGGGTCTCCTCAACGACGCTCTGACCCCCGACTCCTTGATGACGGAGCCCGACGTGCCCAGCCGTGCGTGGCACCGAGAAGGGCATTTGCGAAAAGACACCGGGGTCCCCAGCCAGGTCACCTGACCGAGTGCACATTGTTCGTCTCAAATGGAGGTTAGTTAAATGACAGCCCACCTGAACGGTATATACCGATGATCGGCGCCGCCGGGGGTGCCATTTTTGGAGGCCTGATCGGCTTCCTTCTGTGGATCGTGATCATGGCCTGGATCTACAACCTCGCAAAGCGCAAGGGCCGTCACGCCCTGGGCTGGCTGATCCTCGGCTTCTTCTTCTCCATTATCACCCTGGTCGTCTTGTTGCTGCTGCCTTCCAAGCGCACAACATATGCGGCCTGATCGGCTCGAATCGACCGCGTAACTTGCCGGTTTAGCATCCCTCCAAGGCGGAGTTGGAGGAGTACCTCCAGAGCTGGGAGGCCAGCCGCCGGTGAACTAGCCGGTTACCGCGGTTGTGTTGCCGATGGTTGGGGTGCATACTGCTGTTTGCACTCCGTGTCGTCAGATCTTTGTCCCTGGACCCTGGCGAGTCTCCTCGACGCCACGGCCCGACCGCACGTTGCGGAGCCGGTGCCTAAACCGAGACGAGGAATCTATGAGGCGACGGCGACCATGTCCCTTTCCTTCGACGCGGGGTCCTTTCTCAGGTTGTGCGGCGGCCGCTGATGGCTGACCACATGGTTGGCGATCCCGGCCATGGTGGGACGGGCGAGGGCTTTGTGGATGAGGTGGTGGCATCGGCGCTGGTGGAGGCGGCGCCTGACGGGATGGTGATGGTGGACGAGCAGGGGCAGATTCTGCTGGTCAACCGCCAGGTGGAGGAGTTGTTCGGCTACGGGCGTGATGATCTGGTGGGACAGCCGGTCGAGGTGCTTCTCCCCGATGCCCTGCGGCAGGGCGCATCGGGCCCATCGGACCCGGTTTGGGGCCGAGCCGCGGACCCGCACCATGGGCGCCGGGTTACGACTGTGGGCTCGCCGCGCCGACGGTGCCGAGTTCCCGGTCGAAATCAGTTTGAGCCCGTTGCGCACCGACTCGGGCCTACAGGTCATCGCGGCCGTGCGCGACATCACCGCCCGCGTCGCGGTCGAGAGCGAGGCGGCCCACGTCCGTGGCGTCTTGGACGCCACCAGCGACGCGGTATTGATGTTCGAGCGCGACACCCTGCGGTTCACCTATGTGAACCAGGGCGCTATCGCGCACTTGGGCTACAGCCGCGACGAGCTGCTCTGCATGGGCCCGCTGCACATCAAGCCCATGTTCAGCGAAACGCAGTTCCGGGCCCTCATCGACAGCCTCTCGCCCGGACAGTCCCACACCTACACCACGGTGCACCGACACAAGAACGGGTCCGACATCCCTGTCGAGGCGGTCCTCCAGCACCCCGTCGATGATCTGGGGGGCGGCTCGGGATGGGTGGTGTCGATCGCCCGGGATCTGACCGCACGGCTGGAGATGGAACAGCGGACCAAGACGGCCGAGCGCGAAGTGGCCGTGCTGGAGGACCGGGAACGCATCGCCCGAGACCTGCATGATCGGGTGATCCAGCGCCTCTTCGCCGCCGGTCTGGGGATCGAGGCGTTCCGCAAACGGGCCGGCGACCCGCTTCTTTCCGCACGACTCGGTCAGGTGGTGGGCGAACTCGACGACACCATCCGCGAGCTTCGCTCCTCCATCTTCCAGCTGACCCTGACCTCGTCGACCGATTCCCTACGAGCCAAGATCCACCAGGTGTGCGCCGACGAGCGAGCGGCGTTGGGATTCGACCCGATCGTGCGTTTCGACGGGCCGGTTGACACCGCTGGTGACGAAGTCGGCGATCACCTTCTGGCCGTGCTGCGAGAGGCGCTCTCGAACGTGGCCCACCATGCCCAGGCCACCAGGGTTCAGGTCAGCGTCGTCGTCGCCAAGGACCTGGTCATGTGGATCGACGACAACGGTATCGGCCTGCCCGCCCCCGCCAGCCAAGGAGGAGGCAACGGGCTAGCCAACATGGCGGCTAGGGCCCAAAAGCTCGACGGCACCTGCGCCCTCAGCCCGGCAAGTCCCTCAGGGACCACCCTTGAATGGCGCGTCCCCCTACCCTGAAAGGGAACCCTAAGCGATCCCAGCGCGACAACGCCCGAGGGCCGGCAGCCGTCGATCACCCGGGTAAGGGCGACCGGTTTGGTCGGGTGGTCCTTTGCCGCTTCTTTTAGCACGGTTGCGAGGTTCAGGCTCATAACTGCTCACTTCCTCGGATGACTTCCTCCGGCAAACCGTCCAGGAACCGGCAGACGGGCGGCCTCAGTCCTCTGTGTGACGGTAGGTGGGTAAGCCCGCCGCTCCACTTGCTCTCATGCCCACGAGTTAGGTCCCTATGGCCCTAACGCCAGCGGAGCGGGGATGCGACCATTGAATTGGCCCGAGGTTGGAGAGGAGGTGAGTAGGCCGTGACCTCCGATGTCCAGCGTTGTGGGTTGGTGCTGCGCCAGACCGCGAAGATGATCGACCAGCTGTGGCAAGACGCTGTCGAGCAGGGGCTCGACACGGCTGGCGACTTGGCCCAGGCCAGTTACGCACTGCACCGTGCTTTGGTCTACATCGATTCGGTGTCCGTGGCTCGCCATGGAGCCTCCGGGCCCTCAGAGATAGTCATGGTTAAGTCGAGTGAAGAGTGAGTCATGGTTTTGTAAGAGTCAATCGGCCTCAGGTCTATGCCCACCTGCTCCGGTTGGGCGAAGCCGGGCTGGTCGAATCCGATGACGGACTCGTGCTTCGACGAGCCAGCCGTATCCGGCTGAGACCTTGACCGAACGCTCGCCTTAAAGCGTTTGGTCAGATATGACATCGAGGTCGTGGAAGTTCAGCTCTTTTGTGACCTCCCGGTACCGATTCGCGAAAGATTGGCAGAAGATGGGTCGTCGAGGATGCCCGATTGGCCAAAACAATCCTGCCGCCCGAACAGGCCAGTGGTTGCGCCGGTATGCTCGGCCGCCTCGAACTCGAACCCTGACCATTCGTATTCGGAGGCCCTTAATTAACGGAGGGGGATTGTGATGACGACATTCGTAGTGAGACTTGTGCACACCTCGGACCAATGTCCGACCGCCAACTCGAAGGTTCGTGACCGCGTGGTCGGCGGAGCGGCCGAAATACCCGTTCTGGCCCAAAAGCTGGGCGTGAAGATAGTGACCGGCCCTCTCGTTCTGGCCTCCGAGCACGAGTCCGTGGCCGTGGTCGAGGCGAACGGAGTTGAGGCCGTCAACGACTTCATCCAGCAGAGCGGTCTGATTCAGTGGAACTCCGTGCGGGTGTCGCTGGCTGAGCCGCTGCAGGACGCGCTCAGCCATATCGACTCAATGCCGCCGGCTATTTACTGACTTCGAGACGATCGAGATCCCGCCCGGGGGGACTCCGCTCCTGTCGCGACATCTAGGCTCACCTCGATGCCTGCAGCCGAGGACGAATGGAGCGGGATGGATCCGGTCGTGGCGCGCGAGCTTCGGCGGGACGCCGCGGCGGAGTGGATTCGCAAGAAGTCGACCGCGGCCGGCCGGGAGTGCCCGGTCTGCCAGACCAGTGTGTGGACGGTCACTGACGTCCAGGAGGTCCGGCCGTTCAGCCATATAGATCCGGCCGACGGCGGGCTGGTCATTCCGGTATTCCTCCTTGTGTGTGAGAACTGCGGCTACTGCCGCATGTTCAACGCCATCAAGGCGGGGGTCGTAGCAGGACACGCATGACAGGCGTCATGCGTCCTGCTGGCGTCCAACCGAGATGTACGAACTCGGCGGCCACTCGGATTTGTCCCGCTCCCGCAGATCGACGACGGCGGCCTCGGCCCTGCGTATCTCCGTAGTCACGAGGGTTCCGGCTACTTGACGCCACTTGACATGTGACCATTTGGTCACCTATCGTATGGAGTCGTGGACCGGGTGTTCAGGGCCTTGGCCGATCGGACTCGAAGGAGCTTGCTGGACGAGCTTTTCCGGGAGGACGGCCAGACGCTGACCGCTCTCGAGGCGCGGTTCGAGATAACGCGCTTCGGAGTGATGAAGCACCTGGGCAGCTCGAGGAGGCCGGCCTGGTGATAACGAGGCGCCGAGGCCGCGAGAAGCTGCACTACCTGAACCCCGTCCCAATCCGGCTCATCCACGACCGCTGGGTGAGCAAGTACGCCGAGCCCTGGGCAGCCGCCCTCAGCGACCTGAAACACAGACTGGAGAGCCCGATGGAGAAGGTATTCGAGATCTACATTCGGACCACGCCCGATCGCCTCTGGGAGGCGATCACTGACCCCGACATACGGAGCAAGTACCAGTTCGGCGCCCGCATCGAATCCGACTGGACGCCGGCTCGTCGTATCGAGATGGCCGCGCCCGTGCGCCGGGCGGCCGCTCGGCGAGGGCGAGAACCTGGAGGTCGACCCGCCGCGCCGGCTGGTGCAGAGCATGGTCGCGCTCTGGAGCGATGACGTGGAGAGCCGAGGGCACGTCGCGGATCACCTGGGAGATCGAGCCGATCGGCGACTCCTGCCGGCTCACCGTGACCCACGACCAGCTGCGCGAGGGAGCCAACGACCGAGATCTACGGCGGCTGGCCGATGATCCTCTCCGGCCTCAAGACCTGGTTGGAGACCGGAAAGCTCCTGACCACACCGGGATCGCTCCTATACACGTGAGCCTGGCGGCGACGGCTGCGTTACGCTCCCGGGATGGACATCTACGACATCCCCATCAGTGACTTGGAAGGGTCGCCCTCGTCTCTGGCGCCTTACCAGGGGAAGGCCATCCTGGCGGTCAATGTCGCCTCCCGGTGCGGCCTCACGCCTCAGTACGAAGGCCTCGAGAGGTTGCAGAAGCGTTACGGTGATCGCGGCTTCACGGTGCTCGGCTTCCCGTGCAACCAGTTCATGGGACAGGAGCCCGGAACCGCGGCAGAGATCCGTGAGTTCTGTTCGACCACCTATGGTGTCACTTTCCCGCTCTACGAGAAGATCGATGTCAACGGGGCCAATCGCCACCCGATCTACGAGCGGCTGACCGTCATAGCGGATTCAGAAGGGCAAGCCGGCGACATCCAGTGGAACTTCGAGAAGTTCCTCATCTCGCCTGACGGCCAGATGGTGCAGCGGTTCCGTCCGGGTCTTCAGCCTGAGGACGCGGTCGTCATCGAAGCGATCGAGGAGGTCCTCCCCGCCTGACCTACCAGCGACAAGGCTGTTAGGCGATGCACACCCACGTGATCGACCAATGGCTCAAGAACAACCTGCTGCCCACGGTCGTGATCCTGCTCGGTGCCGCCTTGGCCGGGCGCGCCGTGCGCTGGGTCGGTGGGCTGCACAGGGCCGCCGTCGACCGCGAGGCCCGTCAAGTCATCGAGTCGGGTGGGGTGGTCCCGGAGCGGACGAAGAGGACCCGGGCCCTCAGCCAGGCCATCGAGTGGACGGCCGTATCCATCATCTACTTCGTGGCCGGCATCATGGCCCTTCGCGAACTCGGCGTCCCTCTGACGAGCCTGGTGGCGCCGGCGACGGTAGCCGGCGTGGCGATCGGCTTCGGAGCCCAGCAGGTGGTCGGGGACCTCCTGGCCGGGTTTTTCCTGTTCGCCGAGCGCCAGTTCGGAGTGGGCGACCTCATTCGCCTGTCGATGCCGGGCCAGGTGACAGGCATCAGCGGGACGGTCGAGGAACTCACCTTGCGGGTCACCCGATTGCGCAGCCAGGAGGGCGAGCTGATCGTCATTCCCAACAGCGCCTTGCGCCAGGTGACGAACCTCTCCAAGGACTGGTCCCGGGTCGTCATCGACGTGCCCGTACCGGTCGAGGAGGACCTGCACCGGGCGATCGCCTTGCTCGGGAAGGTAGCCGGCGACATGGCCGGGGAAGAGCCCTGGAAGGACCAGATCATCGGAAAGCCGGTGGTGGCCGGGGTAGAGACCATCGAGGTCGGTTACGTCCAGCTCCGACTTCTGGTCAGAACTCTGCCCGGCAAGCAGTTCGCCGTGGGAAATGAACTACGACTCCGGCTGGCCGTAGCACTCAGGCAGGAGCAGATACACACGCCGGCTCCCCCCACCGTTCAGACCCCTCAATGATGGCGAAGCTCCCCAACGTCGTGTCGAAGTTTCGGGGTCCGGTTTCCGACCGGATCAGAATCCGTCGCACGACCATCCTGCTGTTCATACTGTTCGTAGGCCTGGGTGCGCTCTGGCTCGCGGTGCGGACGGAGTCGTCCAGTTCCACCCAGGGTGTTTTCGTGGAGCCCAAGCCGGGCGGGGGCTTCACCATCACACGGTTTCCAACCACGACGACGAAGGCGGAAACGACCACGACGACCACGGAACCCGCTCCGCCGACATCCCTGGCGCCGTCGACCACACGGGGCGTGACCTCTACCACGACGGTTCCACCGACTAGCGCCCCTGGGGTGCATTCACCTGCCCCGGCGACGACCACGACGACCGTGGCCCCGCACAGCGCCAGTACGACGGGCTCGGCTCCTTGACCGAAGGGGTCAGGTCTCTTCCAGCTCGAGCCGCCCCTGCTCGCGGCCGGCTTTCACTGCCGGGGCTCGGGTGCTCGGGTCGAGCGGATTCGTCCCGATGGCCGCCTTCGAGCGGGCGTCGGGCACGATAACGACGACGCTCGAACCGTTCCGGCGGAGCTGGTCGACCGTGTCGGTCAGAGGTTGGGCTGACGGCAGCGGTGACTCGAAGCCCATCGGGGCCAACACAACCACTCGGGGGAAGCCGGCGGCCAGGTCGGCGTTGTCACTTGACCGGACACCCCCGTCCACGTAGCGACGGCCGTCGATGCCGACCGGAGGCCAGATCCCCGGTACGGCGCAGCTCGCGGCAACTGCGGCGACCAGGTCCACACCGGAGTGGCAGTCGAACACGCGGGGCTCACCCGACTCGGCGTCTACGGCGACGACCTGAATCGCCCGGACGGGCCAGTCGTGGCTGGGGAGTCGGGACTCTATGACTGCCCGTCGATCTCGCTCCGGCACGGTCTCCGCGGCCAGGGCGAACGCCCCGATGCGCTGGCGCCGGTCGTCGTCGGAGGCAGCGCCGCCGAGTACCCGGCCGAGTTCCAACGCGAACCTCTCGAGGTTCAGCTGCACGGGGATCTCCTTCGATTGCAGGCCCGGATCGCTCTGACGATCGACCAGGGACTGAAGCGGGAGACCGCTGCCGACCTGGGCGACCACAGTCGATCCGGCCGAGGTGCCGATCATTAGATCGGCATCAGTGACGTCCCGGCCGGCGTCGGCCAGGCCGGCCAGTACACCGGTCATCCAGGCGATCCCGGCTACTCCGCCGCCGCCCAGGACCAAGCACGTCCCTTCCGAGGTGGTCGTCATCAGAACGTGAAGTCGAGGTGCGCCGAGCGCAGGCCGTACACGAACGCGTTTGGCATCTCGACAGGAGTGGTGCCCGGAACCAGAGCGAAATGATCGACTCTCCGCACCAGCTCCTCGAAGAAGATGCGGATCTCGGCGCGGGCCAGTGCCGCGCCCAGGCAGAAATGGGTTCCGAAGCCGAATGCCACATGCTGATTTGGCTGCCGTGACACATCGAATCGCTCCGGGTCGTCGAAGACGGCCGGGTCCCGGTTGGCTGAGCTGTACATCAGAACGACCTGCTGGCCCTTGACCACTCTGCCGCCGGCGATGTCGTAGTCGCTGGTCGCCACCCGGCACATGTTGTGGACGGGGGTGACGTAGCGGATGAACTCCTCCACCGCCACGGTGAGGTCAGCGCCGGCCTTGAGCTTCTCCCATTCGGCTGGGTGGGCGACGAGGTTCAAGATGGTGCGAGCGATGACGGTCCGGGTCGTCTCGGCCCCGCCGTCGAGCAGCAGCAGGCAGTCCATGGCAACCGTGTTGGGATCGAGAGGTACCCCGTCGATCACAGATTTTGTCCAGACGGTCATGACGTCGTCGGCGGGGCAGCGCTGCTTCTCACCGTGCAGCTCGACCGCGGTGAGGAAGAACTCGGCGGCCGCCTGCATACCCTCCTCGTTGTGGTACCTGGGCCCGCCACCCAGGGCGATCGTCTGCTCGGACCAGCGCTGGAGGTCGGGCCAGCGAGCCTCGGGGAAACCGAGCAGCTTTCCGATCATCATGGCCGGCAGGGGCGCCGCCAGCTCGCTCACGATCTCCGAGGAGCCGCCGCTGGCCTGGACGGCGTCGATGAGATCGGTCACTTTGGCCCGAATGTCGGGCTCCCAGGCCGTGACCGCCCTGGGGGTGAATCGCCGCGAGACCAGATTGCGCCGGACATGGTGCATCGGGTCGTCGAGCCCGATGATCGCCGGGTCGGCCGGGATGTTGGGCCGGTAGCCCCCCTTTTGCTGGTCGGAGCTGATGAACACGTCCTTGCGCTTCTCGATCTCGACCACGTCGGCGTAACGGGAAACCCCCCACAGCTCATTGATCGTGTCCCAGTAGAGAGGGGCGTTCTCCCTCATCCAGGCATACGTCTGATAGGGGCCGTTCGCGTAGAAGTCGCCATCCAGAAGGTCGATCGTGGGAGAGGAGGCGGTGTTCACGTGCTCGCTCATGGACTGAAAGGTAGCCGTCCGGTGCAAGAGGGAGAGGGGCGGTACTATCCGTGCGTGGCGCGATGGGCTCGATCAACAGCCTCGCCGGCAGGCTGGGGGCCGTGGGTGATCGGCGTAGCTCTTGGCGTGGCCGCGGCCTGGGCGTTCGTTCCTCTCCGTCAGCACGTGTCGAATGTCAACGCCGCTCTGCTCCTGGTGGTCGCCGTGACCGCGGTGGGCCTGTTCGGCCGGAGGGGCCCGGTGCTGGTGGCCGCGGTTGCGGCTGCACTGTCCTTCGATGCCTTCGATACCGCTCCCTACGGAACGTTGTCGATAGCCCGTTCCCAAGATCTCATCACGACGCTGGTGCTCGTCGTGGTTGGTGCGGCCGGCGGCGAGCTGGCCCTGCGGTTGTCCCGCTCCAGGCGGGCGTCGAGCACCGGTGACGACCGCCTCAGCCGGGTCCAAAAGGCGGCCTCGCTCGTTGCTGGAGGCGAGGAGGCGGCGCTGGTCGTGGCCGGCGTGGGCGAAGAGATCCTCCGTCTGCTCGAGCTGGAGCAATGCTGTTTCGAGGCAGGTGACCCGCCGTCCGATCTGCCCGTGGTAGCTCGGTCAGGTCAACTGGTCGACCCGGTCGGAACGGTTGCCGGCGACCAGATCGCCGTGCCGGTTTGGGCGCTCGGGCATCAAATCGGATTCTTTCGCCTTACGGTGCCTGACGGGGCGGTCTTGAGTCGCCAGGCGCTCGCGGTGGCGGTGACGTTGGCGGACCAGGCCGGCGCCGCGTTAGCTGTTTACGAACCGCCCCGGCTCCAACCTGAGGAACCGCCGGCCGGAAGGCCGAGCCATCTGCGGCTGATGCACTGAGCTGACGCACTGATCTGGGCCGCACACACAAGCGGGTCGCTGCTCAGCCGGCGGTCCCGTTCGATTCTGCCGAGCCTTCAGCCACGATCTCGTAGGTCGGGTTCAAGATGGCCAGCTGGCCCATGTGGCTGCCCACGACTCCTGCGACAGTCAGGTTGGTCCCGGTAGTTATTCCGGGGACGTTCCGCCGGCCGAGGAACACCACCGTCATGGTTCCCCTCGGATCCACCAGCGTGCACTCGAAGGAAGGCACCCCGCCCCAGGGTTGCACGCGCACAGTGTGGACCCGGCCCGTCAACTGGACCCGATCCCGGTGCTTGACCCCGCCGAGTACTCCGGCGCCCGCCGCCTGGCCGGGATCAGCACCGTTGCCCGACCCCAACGTCTGGCTCGACGACAGCAGGCCGTATCGGCGACTCGAACGCGTCCGCTGCCTGACCATGCCGGTGACGTCGAAAGGTGCCACCGTGGCGCTGACGTGAGGTATGTCGCTGACGGCAGTGACGATGCGGTCCGCCGTGTTGTCGTGCAGGACGCGGCTGACCAAGCCTCGGTAGGCCCGACGGGGGAGCACCAGGAGAACCTCGGTGCGTTGATCCCGGGCCAGATCGGCCGCCAGCTCCGCCGAAGCCCGGACCAGACGGCGGTCTGGGCACTCCATCACGTACAAAGACACGGAATCGAGGCCCAGACGGCTCCACGCCTTGGCCAGCCGGTCCGCCTTCTCGGCGTCGAGCGCGAAGTGCACCGCCCTCACCTCGCCGTTGCCGGCCAATGAACGCGCCAACTGGATGGCCCGGGCTGTGGCCAGGTCCAAACTGTCGACTAGGACCACCACGACGTGGCGCGGCAGCGTCTGCACTTCGCTGGCCGCTGCGGCGGCGTCTTCGGCCAGCACGGCTTTCTCGGCCCGGTAGCGGCGATGGGTCCACGACAACGTCGCCACGAGCACCGGAATGACCACGACCACCAGCCAGGCGCCCCTCGTGAACTCCGTTGTCACGAAGATCAGCGTCACCACCGCGCTGGCACACGAACGCGCCGATGGCAACGGCCAGGCGGCGGTTCCGGCCGGGTCCAGGATGGCGAAGGTGGTACCTCGCCATGCCGGCGCCTGCCATGGTGAAACCGGTGAAAACCGTGCAGGCGTACAGCGGGATCAGGTTCGCCACCTTGGCTCCGGATCCGATCAACAGCAGCAGGGACACCGCAGTCAGGACGATGATGCCGTTCGAGAAGACCAGGCGGTGTCCCCTCGTGGTCAGGGGGCGAGGCAGGAAGGCGTCCTCGGCGATGAAGCTGACCAGCAGGGGGAACCCGTTGTAGCTGGTGTTGGCGCCCAGGACCAGGATCAGGGCCGTGCTGAACTGAAGCGAGTAATACGGCACCTGGCCCAAGGTGCTCGACCCGAAGATCTCCTTGCCGATCTGGGACAGAACAGTGGGAGTGCCCGACTCGTAAACCGGGGCGTGCGTGAGGGCGGCAAGAATCGACACGCCGAGGAACAGAGCGCCGAGGATGGTGGCCATCAGGACCAGCGTGGTCCGGGCGTTCTTGACCCGGGGCTCCTTGAACACCGGCACGGCGTTGGAGATGGCTTCCATACCCGTCATGGCCGAGCTGCCGTTGGCGAATCCCCGCAAGACGAGGAACAGGCTGGCTCCGTACAGAACGCCCGTACCGGCCGGGGCCGTCGGCACCTGACCGCTTCCGGGCATGATGTGGTCCAGATGCCCGTCGAAGGCCAGGAGGGTGAACCCCACGATCATCAGCAGGGCCATGCTGGCGAGGAACCAGTAGGTGGGCACCGCGAACACCCGCCCAGCCTCCCGCACGCCGCGGAGGTTTCCGTAGGTCAGCAGGAGGACGAAGCCGATCGACATCTCGACCGGGTACGGGGAGAGGGCCGGAAAGGCGGAGATGATGGCATCGACGCCCGCCGCGACCGAGACCGCTACCGTCAGCGTGTAGCTGCACAGAAGAGCGGCTCCGGGTATCTGCGCCACGTTGTAGCCGAAGTTTTCGCGGCTCACCACGTAGGAGCCACCGGACACCGGATACGCCCGGACGACCTGCCGGTAGAGGAGGCACACCGCGGCCAGCACCAGCAGGATGACAATCGTGATGGGTGTCACCAGGGCATAGGCGCCAATTCCGGCCGCGACCAGCAGGATGCGCAGCATCGACTCGGTGGCGTACGCACTCGAAGACATGACGTCGGAGGAGAGCACCGCCAGCGCCACCGGCTTGCCCAGCCGCTCGGTTTTCAGGCGCTCGCTCACCAGGGGGGGCCCGAGCAGGAACCGCTTGAACTTGTAGGAGCGGTTTTCCGGAAGATCCGGCATCATGCCGGAGGGCACGGGTTGGGGACGCAGCCAGGCCGGACTGCTGCTCTCCACGCTCACAAGGGCATTGTTGCACCTGGTCGGGCTCGAGCCTTCTCGGCCCGTCTTTCGCTACGCGGGGCCAATGGCGTAGGGTTCATGGACCGGCTACGCAAGGAGGGTAGATGGGACAGCAGGTCCCTATGGTCGATTATCTGGTGCTCGGTGACCCGCCCTACCTGGTCGCCAACGAGTGCACCGGGTGCGACGCCCGCTTCTTCGACCGCCGCAACGCCTGCGCCTCGTGCGGGCGGACCGACTTCAGGACGGTCAAGGTGGCGACCGAGGGGGAGTTGAGGACCTTCACCATCGTCGCCTATGCCGCTCCGGGCATCCCGGTGCCGTTCGTTGCCGGCGTGATCGACTGTGACGGCACCAGCGTGAGGGCCAACGTCATCAATGTGGCGCCCGATGCCGATCATGTCCGCACGGGCATGAAGGTCCGCCTGGCCACCTACGTGCTGGGCACCGACGATGAAGGCACCGAAGCGATCGGCTTCGGGTTCGAACCAGTGGAAGGAGCCTGACCATGGCCAGCGACGACGTCTGGATCCTGGGCATCTACATGACCAAGTTCGGCAAGCATCCGGATCTCGATACCGTGGACCTCGCCGCCGATGCTGCCATGAACGCGTTGGCCGACGCTCAGGTATCGATCAAGGACATGGGCATCCTGGCCGCCGGGAACCTTATGGGGGCGGGCGGAGGAATCGGCCAGCAACTGCAGAAGCAAATCGGACAGACCGGCATTCCCGTCTACAACGTGTCGAATGCCTGCGCCACTGGAGCGACGGCCCTCCGCACCGCCGTCATGGCCGTCAAGGCCGGGGAGTGCGACATGGGTTTGGCCGTCGGCGTCGAGAAGCTGGCCGGCGCGGGGCTCCTGGCCGGGGGTCGGGCCCAGGCCGACGCCAACACCTATCAGCCGAAGGGTCGCTACGGGGCGGTGGTACCGGTCGACGGTCGGATCGGGACCGAGACCATGCCCGGCGTGTTCGCCCAGATCGGCCTGGAGTACGGGCACAAGTACGGAGGGACGACCTTCGAGCTGTTCGCCCGTATCAGCGAGAAGAATCATGCCCACTCGACCCTCAACCCGCTGGCGGCCTACTCCAAGCGCATGAGCCTGGAGCAGATCATGAACGACGTCATGATCGCCTACCCCAACACCCGCCCGATGTGCTCGGCGAACTGCGACGGAGCCGCCGCCGCCGTGGTGGTGTCAGGGGAGAAGCTGAAGACTCTCAGCCCGGATCAAAAGCGGAGGGCGGTCAAAGTCTCCGCCTCAATCCTCACGACCGATCCCTGGGAGGAAGCGTGCCAGGTGCTGCCGAACGTCAACACCCTGACCCGTAACGCCGCTCAGCAGGCCTACGCCCAGGCCGGCGTCGGGCCTGAGGACCTCGATCTGGTCGAGCTCCACGACTGCTTCGCCACCGCCGAACTGGTGCACTACGACAACCTGATGCTGTGCCAGCCCGGGGAGGCCGTTCCCTTCTTCGAATCGGGCGCGACCTGGCGCGACGGCAAGACACCGGTGAACGTGTCGGGCGGACTCGAGTCCAAGGGTCACCCGATCGCCGCCACGGGGATCGCCAACATCTGGGAGGTCTGCCACCACCTGCGAGGCGAGGCAGGCGATCGTCAGATCGCTGACGCCAAGGTCGGGCTGGCCCACGTCATCGGGCTGGGATCGGCGTGCGGCGTGCACATCCTGGAGCGCTCTGCTGCCTGAGATCCGCGCTGCCTGCGAAACCGGCCGCCGGAATCCGGGCCGGCTGAGAGCGGGCGTCTGGGCCTGACGGCCGGCACCTCTCGATATCCCTCACCCGCGAGCGCGGGCTTCGTACAATCGAAGCCATGGACGAACCTCGAGCACGGACTCCCGGTCCGGACGACACGGCCGCGTTCCAGCGTTTCTACGCGGGCGGCCACGACTCGGAGTCCGGGTCTCACGGAATGCTGTACCGGATCTTCGTGGGGTGGTGGCGCGACCGCCGCTAATCGTCGGTTCGAGAGCCGCCGCCAGGTGGCGGGTTACCACATGTGTTGCGTGTACTGGCAGCTGTCCTGGAAGTCCGTACCAGGGTCCTCGAGGCGCTCATAGCTCGACTGGAGGGCCACCCGTCCCGGGCCCCACAACCGCAACCAGAGGTATCGGTTACCCCACGTTCGCCACAGCTGGACCCCCGCTCCCGGGAACTCGACGTGCATCTGCATTCCCACCGAAGGGTCCTTGTAGAGCAAAGCGGGCGGTTTGACCAGGATCGATTCACCCTCGGCGAGGGTGCGCAGGAAGGCGTTGCCGCCAACCTGCACCAGAACCGCGCCGGGCTGTTCTCCAGCCGTGAAGCGATCGACCTGGCGGCCGACCGGGTAGTAGTACTCGATCTCGTCGTCGCGACGGTCATCCCCGTCGTCGGTGGCCAGGCCGGCCAGGTCGAGGCCCATCTTCAGCAGTCCCACGCCGCCGCTCTGCGTGGACGCGCCCTTGTCACGCCGGGCGCTGAACCAGATGCCGCTGTCGTACCAGTCGTAGTTCACTCCCAGCGTGGCCGCTACCAGATGGTGCTCGCGGACGTCGACGCCCGCGCCGGGTTCGAGAGGAACCGCGACCATCTCTCCCGGGGAGTCATGGGAAAAGAGATGACCCCGGGCCCTCGGGCTTCGAGCATCAATACCGGCAGCCCGGCGCGCATCCGGTTCCACGCACCGCGCAGTGACATCGCAACTACATCCACGGCGGGCTCCTGCCATAGAAGGTTGTGATCGGGGAAGTAGACCCCTTCGCCCGCGGCCAGCTTGATGTCCACGGCTGGCGCCAGCTTTCCAAGTATCTGGGCTACAGAGTGTCCCAGCTGGATCCGGGTCATGTCGGGTATGGCGGGTTGCTCGATCCAGCCTGAGGTCGTGCGCCGGGCGACGTCGACGGGAGCACCGCAGTTGGGGCACGTCGTCTCGGCTCCGCTCGAGGCGCCGCGGCAGTAGGGACAGGTGTAGGACGTGACGGACGTGTCGGCCATCAACCCGACCCGTGGTTCATGTACATGGACTGGATACCGACCCGCCCCGGGCCGGTCAGTCGCATCAAGTTGATGCCGGGCCCCGAGACGACGCCGGCTGCCTGCTGCATGACGTCACCCGAGAAGATCCCGGACAGGCCCTGCTTGCGCAGCGCTTTGGCGGCCTTGAGTCCCGATAGTCCACGGCTGGACAAACCCTTGGCCGCCTGGAACGCCGACCCGCTGGTCGCACCGGGCGGGTTCAGCTTGTGGGTGACCATCTCGATCGAAACCGAAGACTCCTTGTACAGGAATCCGCCTGGTTCCACCTGGATGGTTTCCCCCTCGGCCAGGCTGCGGTCGAACACGTTTCCATAGCCGTGCAGGACGAGCAAGCCTCGGTCCTGGGCGGCCGCGAAGCGGTCCAGGTACATTCCGCTTCCGGTGGCGAGCGTCGCCTGCAGCCCCGGCAGTTTCTCGAAGCTGTATGAGAGGCTGGTTGAGGCCACGATCATGGCGTGCTCGCGAATGTCGATCTCCAGGCCCGGATCGACCGGCAGGACGACCACTTCGCCCGGGGCGTCCCGCGAGAAAGAGACCCGTCCGGGTCCGTGGGCCACGCTCAGGACGAACGGCAGGGTCCCCAGTAGGCGCTTCATCCCGCCGGGTGCGGTCATGACCGACATGGCCACGTTCTCGTCCTTCCAGAGCATCACGTGGTGCTCGAAGAACACCGTGTCGCCGGCGGCGAGGTTGACATCGACCACCGGGACCACCGTCCCGTCGATCTGGAACACGGTGTTGCCCAGCGATATCTCCGTCAGGTCCCGGATTCGCGGCGCCTGCCGCCATCCGGAATCGGTGACGAGGTTGCGAACGTCGAGGGGGGCTCCGCACCTCTCGCAGGTGAGCGCCGACACTGGACTCTGGGCCCGGCACCATTTGCAGGCCAGGCGTTCATCGGTTGCCGTCACGACAGCGGAAGTTACTCGGTCGCACCAGGCGCCGCGTGGCCGTTGAATCTTCGTCCAACCGCGATCCGGTCCTGACCGGCACTGTCGGCACCGCGACCGAGCCGCGGTGCCGCCGTGTTTGAGGTCTCGCGCGGTCGACCGATCAGGTGCCGGCGGCGGGCACCGGAGCCGTTTCCCTTACCCTTGACTGGCGAGCCAGGCGGCCGCGCCGGACCATCGTTGTGGCCGCGTCCTCGTCGTGCACGGTGAGGGCCGCCAGGGCTCCGAGAAGGGCCGACGCGGCTCCGGCGAGGAAGGCGGCGTGGTAGGCCGACAGGTCGGCGGTGGCGTGCCCGTCGACCACCTTGACCGGGCCAACCGCGGCCACCACGGTGCTCATGACCGCGACCCCAATGGCTCCCGACATCTGCCTGAGGGCGTTGAAGAGAGTCGACGCCCGGGCCGTGTCGGGAAGTGAGATGGTCGCGAACCCGGCTGCCTGGGACGAGGTGAACACGTGAGCCATCCCGTAGCCAGTGATGAACACGAGGAGCCGCATCCACCACAGGTTGGTCTCGGCCCCGACCAGGCTCATGAGTGACAGGCTCCCCGTCAGGATCAGGAGCCCGGTGAGCATGACCCGGCGCGGGCCCAGTACCGGGTAGAGAAGCCGGGTGTTCACCTGCGATCCGAGCATCACGCCGAGCGCTTCCGGGAACGTGTTCAGGCCCGACTGCAGGGCGGACAGTCCCAGACCGTCCTGATAGAACAGGGCCAGCAGGAAGAGCGTGCCCATGAAAGCGATCGAGCCCAGGGACATGACTGCGTTGGTGCTGCGGAACAGCCGGTCGCCGAAGAGGCGCAGGTCGATGAGGGGTTGGCGCTTCCGCAGCTCAACCGGTACCAGGGCGACCAGGAGCAAGGCGCCCGCCACGATGCTGAATACGACGGCGCGGTCGCTCCAGTCCTTGAAGGGCCCTTCCGAGATGCCGTACATGAGCAGCCCCAAACCGGCCCCCGAGAGGATGAATCCGGACAAGTCGAACCGACCCGCCTCCTGCTCGTTATGGCCCTCGAGGAAGACCAGTCCGAACACGAAGGCGGCGATGCCGATGGGCAGGTTCACGTAGAAGACCCAGCGCCACGACAGTTCGGTCACGAACAGACCGCCGAGGACGGGACCGAGGGCGGGGGCGACCGCGGTGGGGAGGACCAGAATGCTCGACGCCCGCACCCGTTCCGCCGGCGGGAAGGTCCGGAAGAGGAGAGCCATGCCGACCGGCACCATGAGGCCGCCGCCCGCACCCTGCAGGATGCGGAATGCCACCAGCTCGCCGAGGCTGCTGGCGGCTCCGCACAGCGCCGATGCCACGGTGAAGATGACTATCGAGGTCAACAGGATGCGGCGGCCTCCGAAGCGGTCACCGAGCCATCCCGAGACCGGGATGAACACAGCCAGGCTCACCAAGTACCCGATCGCCACGGTGTCGACAGAGTCGGCCCGGACACCGAACTCGCGCCCGATCGTGGGCAGTGCCACGTTGACGATGGTGGCGTCCATGATGTTCATGAACATGGCCGCGACGAAGACGACGCTGACCGCGATCTTCTGGTTCATGTAACGGGCAGGCACGAGGCAATTGAGCCTACCTAAGGATTTTCGGGCGGCGGCTGCGAATTCAGGGCGCCACGCTGGACCAGTCCCTGGGTCAGGGGCGCGCCACCAGGGCTGCGAGGTACGGGGCATTGATGAGCAGTTCGTCGGCATCCGTCGCCGGTGGTCGCTCACCGAATCGGACGGCCCGCTGGCCGGTTCGGAGGAAGACGATGGCGAGTTGCAGGCAGGAATAGGTGATGAACCAGTCCAGGTCCTGCAAGCGGCGACCCGAGAGCCGTTCATACGTGGCGGCGGCGTCGTCAGGGCGCATGAATTGGGGCATTCCCGGCAGTCCATACCTACTGGTCATGTCCTCGAACATGCAGTGCAGGTACACCATCCAGCCCACCTCCAGCTCCGGCGGCCCGATGCCCGCCATCTCCCAATCCAGGACGGCAGCCGGCTCGAAGTTCCGGTACATCACGTTCCCGATGCGGGAGTCCCCCCAGTTGAATACCGCCTGGCTCTCGTGGGCGGGCCAGTGATCCTCCAGCCAGGCGAACCCTTTTTCCACCACTTCAGACCGCCCGCTGTCCTTGGCCGCCCACTCGTACCAGTGGCGCCGGCCGGCCAGGTGGCGCCGCAGGGGAGTGTCCCCCGCGAAACGGCTGACCAGGTGAGGAAAGTGTTTCTCGGGATCCTCGATGGCGTGGAGGCGAGCCAGGATCCCGATGCTCGATTCCTGCAGGCGCGCCTGGTCGGCGGGGCTGGCGTCGAACAGCCAGTTGGGTCCCATGTTGTAGGGGGGGATGTCGGGGGTACTTCACCGTCGACCCGCCCCATCACGAAGAAGGGCGAGCCTACGACCGACGGGTCGGGTTCGCACCACCACTGCGGGGGTACCGGTACGTCCGTGAGGGCGGCGACGGTCTGGATGGTCCGGAACTGCCCCGCCATGTCGTATTCGGGAAAGACGGGGATGTCCTGCGGGTCAGGTGCCACTCTCGCCACGAGTCGCTCCTCGCGGATCTCGCCGTTCTCCTTCCAGGTGGCGTCGAACAGCAGCGTCTCGCTCGACATGCCTGTCGCCGATGTCCCGGCGACCTCACCGACATGATGATCGGTGCCTCCGATCAGGTGCTGCGCCAGCGCTCGTTGAAGCCGGACCCGGAAGTCCTCCTTGTCGCGGCTGGATCGCACATCGGTCTGGTACTGGTCGGCGCTTCCCGCCGGTGAGGTGTCGGTCACACTCCCCCCTTTGGACTCCGGCATTCTGCCCGATCAGCCCAATCAGCGCTCCGGTAGCAGTGAGTAGGCGGGAAAGTTCCCGTAGAGGCGTTCGGACCCTCCGTCGGGCCCGTAAGTGACGGCCTGCACAAGCAGGTCACCACCGACGAACGCTCCCTTCCACGAGTGACCGAGACCCCCGAATACCTCTTCTCGATCCCCCCGGCTGCGGGGCTTGTTGACGCCCACCTTGAAGGACTGCAACTGCTCGGCCACCCGGGCTGCGAAGTCCATGTCGTCGGTGGCGATGCTCGACACCAAGGACCCGTTGCTGGCGTTCATGGCGGCGAGCAACTCGGCCTCCGTGTCGACCACCACGATTGAGTCGGTAGGCCCGAACGGTTCAGCGTGGTGCAGCGACCAGTTGGCGGGAGGCTGCAAGACACACGCCGGCGCTACGTACGCCGATGTGTCCTGGACGTCGAGGAAGGAACCGTCGCCCACCGAGCCCCGATAGACCGGGATCCCGCCGCCCCGCATGACCTCCTCCCACTGCGAGGCCAGGTCGGCGGCCTTGGTGGCATGGATGACAGGGCCGAAGTCCAGCTCGGGTAGCGGGTGGTCGGTCCCGTCGACGGCCAAGGGGTGACCGAACCGGATGGAGCGAACCACTGGTAGGTAGGTTTCGAGGAAGGCAGGGAACAGCCGGCGCTGGACCACATAGCGGGGATAGGCGGTGCAGCGCTGCTTCGCGTACTCGAACCCCTTGCGAAGGTGCTGGGCCAACAGATGCCACTGTGAGAAGTCCCACACGCCCCAGGCGTTCAGGCCCTCCTGCTCGAGCATGTGCCGGCGGCCGGTGTCCGCCAGCGAGACGGCCGCGCGTCGCCCGTTGGCTCGGCCTCCTACGAAAGCCAGGGCTCCGATCCCGTCGCTGCGAATGAGGGCTTCGCCCAGGTGCTCGCCGACTCCGGACAGCAGGGTGACCGGCAACCCGGCCCGTTTCATCAGGGCGTGGGCCAGGGTGAGGGTGTGGAAGCCGCCCTGGCTGGGGGTCTTGGCGACCACGGCGTTCCCGGCCAGGAGCTGGACCAGCTCGGCGTGGACCTGGACGCTCATCGGATAGTTCCAGCTGGCAATGTTGGAAACCGGCCCCGGTAGCGGCCGTCGTTCACCGGGGGTCCCGAGGGCCAGCTGGCGCTCGATCTCGCCCACATACCAGCGGACGCCGTCGAGACACCGATCCACGTCGGCGCAGGCCAGGCGCCACGGCTTGCCGATCTCCCAGACGAGCAGCAGGGCAAGCAGGTCGCGATGCTCGGTCATGGCGTCCACGGCCCCGGTGACCCGGCGCTGCCGCTCGTCCAGGTCCACCTTGGCCCAGTCGGAATGCTCGGTGCAGGCGTGCGCCACGGCGGCGACCGCATCGTCATAGTCGACCCTCGGCGGTCCCGGGATGGGCGTGCCGTCCACTGGAGTTACGTGATCCCCCGGGCGGCCGAGCCGGCGCCACTCACCGCAGGTCAGGTTGCGCAGTCGGTCGGAGTCGAACGCCTCGGGAGCCACTGAGACGCAGCGAGCGTAGGTTTCCCACCAGGAGAAACCTGGCTTCAGCATCAGTCCCATCTGAAGACTCTAGGTTCTCAGTTGGCGGGATGATGCCTGGATCCCGGGAGGCCTGGCTTCCAGGTCCAGCAAGAAGGCGAGCAGAGGAACTTCAGGCACGGGGACCCAGTCTCGGTCCGGGACCCGCTGGAATCCCGCTCTCTCGTAGAGCCGGTGAGCCGAGGTCATCCACGGGGTGGAATGAAGGAACAGCCCGGTCCGGCCCAGTTTGTAGGCTCGCTCGATGCACGCGTCCACCAGGCAGGCTCCCACGCCGCGCCCCTGGCCGCCGGGATCCACCCCGAGCATACGGATGGCTGCTTCCCCCGGGTCGAGGGCCTCGGCCCAGGGCGACGAGGCGTCGGGAACGAAGGTCACGCAGCCGACCAGCTCCTCGTCGATGGCTACGAGGACCTCGGCCTCGACGGATCGGCGAGCGACGTCGGCCAGCTCGGCGGCGTACCCGCCCGTCATGTGCTGGCCCGGGAGGGCGGCGTAGGCGGCCACGACGATCTGGCCGGCTCGGGCGTACTCATCAGGTCTCACCGGGCGTACGCGCATGGCGGTGACCGTACCCGTTATGCAGCAGTACCTTGGGTTGTGAATGAGCGCAACCTGCCCGCACGGGCTAACGCCGTCACAGTGCCTTATCTGCAAGACACTTCAGATGCAGCCGCAAGCGGAAGCCCGGTCGTCCACGCGGTCCGGCTCGCGAAAGCAGACCGATATCGGCGGCCCGAGCCCTTCAACCGGTTACCCCGTGCAGCCCGACGTCATCTACCAGGGAGGCCAGCCGGTCCACCGATCCCGCCTGCTCGGCGCCCAGTTCGTCATGCTCCTGGCGGCCATCGCCGTCATCGGGCTGGTGACCTGGATCGTGGCGGGAGCGGTCTTCGCCATGCTGCACCTGGTAGAGATCATCGCTGTCGCAGGCGTCGCCGGCTGGGCCGGCTACCGGTTGGGCCATTACCGGGGCCGCAAGCGGGGAGCCTGAGAGCTCCGCGGGGAGAATTGGAAGGCCGGATACTCTTCCAGCGTGTACAGAGTTCCGGCGGATCGTTTCGACGAACTCGTCCAGGATGCTCTGGACGAGTTGCCTCCTGACCTGGCCAAGGCCATCGACAACGTGGCCATTGTCGTCGAAGATCACGCCCAGGGCAGGCCCCTGTTCGGCTTGTATGAAGGAGTCCCGCTGACCAAGAGGGGCCCTCTCAGCTACAGCGGCGCCTTCCCGGACCGCATCACCATCTACCAGGGGACCATCTCGGCCGTCTGCCATAGCGAAGAAGAGCTGGTGGAACAGATCCGCAAGACGGTGTTGCACGAGGTCGCCCACCACTTCGGTATCAGCGATCCGCGTCTCGAGGAGCTCGGCTGGGCCTGACGAACTGACTCCCCGGGGACTCGGATTTTCAGGGCTCTTCGGCGCAACCGAGCCCCGACCCGGCGGGCCGCTCTATGCTTCGCCGCCGTGATCATGGATCTCTTTCGAGTTGACGGGAAGGTCGCCGTCGTTACAGGAAGCAGCAGGGGCATCGGCGCCGCCGCGGCCATGGCCCTGGCCGAATGCGGGGCCGACGTGGTGCTGTCCGCGCGCCACCCGGACACCCTCGCCGGCTTGGTCAAGCGGCTCGAGGAGGAGACCGGCCGGCGGGCGGTCGCGGTGCCGGCCGATCTCAACGACCTGGAGAATCTGCCCGCCTTGGTCGACGCCGCGGTGTCGACTTATGGCCGCCTCGACATCGTCGTCAACAACGTGGGGGGAAGCATTCCCCGCCCCTTCCTCGACACCAGTGCACGCGTCCTCGAGGAGGCATTCCACTGGAACGTGACGACCGGTTTCGAGCTCACCAGGCTCGCCGTTCCCCACCTGTTGGCCACCGGGGGCGGATCCGTAGTCAATATCAGCTCGGCTGTAGGGCATCTGACCGACCGGGGGTTCGTCGCCTACGCCACCGCCAAGGCCGCAGTGGACCACATGACCGGGCTC
Organism: uncultured Acidimicrobiaceae bacterium; assembly: GCA_963851245.1. Taxonomy (GTDB): domain Bacteria; phylum Actinomycetota; class Acidimicrobiia; order Acidimicrobiales; family Palsa-688; genus CAWKOH01. The sequence continues at coordinate 329,188 of CAWKOH010000009.1, forward strand.
ATGGCCAAGGACCTGTCGCCCAGGATCAGAGTCAATGCCATCGCCCCCGGTTCGATCGACACCGAGGCGCTGGCCACGGTCCTTGACGACGACATGCGCCGGACCATGACGTCGATGACGCCGCTCCGGAAGTTGGGTCGGGTGGAGGACATCGCTGCCGCCGTGGTCTATCTGGCCTCTGACGCCAGCTCGTTCGTTACCGGCAAGGTCCTGGAAGTCGACGGTGGCATCACACACCCCAACCTCCCACTCGGCCTGCCCGACCTGTAGAGAAGCGAAGATGGGTTCATGAAGTTCGACACCGGAGAGTTCAGAACCGTGCTCGGCCACTTCGCCAGTGGGGTGGCGCTGGTTACCGGTACCCACAACGGCCATCCCGCCGGATTGACCTGCCAGTCGTTCTTCAGCCTGTCGCTGGAGCCCCCGCTGGTGGCGCTGGCCCCGGGCCGTTCATCGACCAGCTGGCCCAGGGTCTCGAGCAGCGGCAGCATCTGCGTCAATGTCCTGGCCTCGGACCAGGAAGCGCTGGCCCGCACCTTCGCCAAGACCGGTGCAGACAAGTTCGCGGGGGTGGGCTGGTCGCCGGCTGCCAACGGGGCCCCTCGGTTACATGGCGCCATCGCCTGGATCGATTGCAGCATCGAGGACTCGCGCGAGGTCGGGGACCACTACCTCGTGGTGGCCCGAGTGGAGGAGCTGGGAACCGGGCCCGGCCACCCTCTCCTCTTCTACCGTGGCGGGTTTGGCGGGTTCGAATCCTGAGCCACTTTCGCATTGGGCCCCGACAGATCTGAGGTGCGATGGGCCCCGGCGGGCCGGGGCTGTCACCACTCCGGGCAGCGGATCGGTAAGCCTGTTACCCGTGTTTTGTGGGGGTCGGCGGCGGCGGAGGTGGCTGGCTCTCATCGGCGCGGTCGCGGCCATGGCCGCCTTTGCGGTCGCTCCCGGCAGCCGAGCGTCGGCCTCGACAGCTGCGCTCGAGGCGACCCCACCTCTCGTGACCCCGGTGGCCATTCGCGCCGCCCAGGACGCCATCGTCACGCAGGAGCGCCAGCCCGCCATCACGGCCGCGGCTTTCGCGCTAGCCGAGTTCCAGATCAATGTAGGCAATGATCGGCAGGCCCTGGCCGCCCGGCAGGCGGCCGCGGCCGCGGCCACGGCGACCGCCGGCGAGGCGCACAGGCGCCTGGCCGCCGCCCAGGCAGTGGAGGCGGCCGACACTCACTACGACCGCGTCGCCCAGGCTCGCGTAGCCAGCGACCGCGGCCGGCTCGGGGTCATCGTCCTGAACCTCTACACCGGAGGCGTGACCGACCCCCAGTTCATAACCGTTCAGAACCTGCAGGTCGACGAGGAAGTCGTGCTCGACCAGGCCGAAATCCAGCTGGTGGCCAAACAGATCGATAGGGACCTCCATTCCGATGTAGCCACCGCCGCCCGGGCGGACCGGGCTCTCCACATGGCGACCGCGATGGTGGCGACTGACGGGGTCACGCTCGCCGGAGACGTCCGGGCCGCCTCGACCGCGGCGGCTCAGGTGCCGCCTGAACTCGCCACCCTGGCTAGCGACCAGCGTCAGGCGGCGAAGTGGCAGGCGATCCTGGCCGCCGACCGGAAGGCCCTGCAAGCGCAGCTGGCGGCGGTGGCCGGACCCCCGTCGGCCGCCTCTGGCGTGAGCGTGATGGGCCCTTCAGTTCTGAACAGCAAGCAGCTCAGTGCCTGGTTCAATGCCCAGGGCTACGTCGATCTGACCTCAGCAACCATCGCCCAGCTGACCGCCTGGTATGTGCAAGAAGGCACCGCGGAGGGCGTCCGCGGTGATGTGGCCTTCGCTCAGGGGGTGCTGGAGACCGGCGGGTTCGGGTCGCCTGACGCCGTCGGGCTCAACAACTACGCCGGAATAGGTCACTGTGACAGCTGCTCGGCCGGGTGGGCCTTCCCTTCACCTCGCGGCGGCGTGCTCGGCCAGGAGCAGCTCCTCCGCATTTTCGCCGGAGGCCAAGGCCAGCCGGCCGGCGCCCCCGCGCCCGTTCTGCCATCTCTCACCCCGGCGCAGCAGGGCCGTAGTGGCTGCTGTCAGACGTGGGAGTCCCTCACCGGCGTCTGGGCGAGCGATCCGACCTACGGAGCGCAAATCCTGTCGATCTACCAGCAGATGCTGGCGTTCGCCTCGAATTCCTCCGCCGGCCCGGGACCTCCGCAGGCCGGTCGTCTAGGCTAAAAGTGCATTCTGGCCGGACCGGCCGACCGCCCCGACATTCACAAAACTGCCCTGACGGCTCAACCGGCTGAAGGAGACGCCCCCACCCAGGTGACCAGCACATCGACGCCCGTGGGAAGGCTCGATCCGGACGACGCCTACACGCTCCCGGCGCTCCTGCACGCTATGGCCGACGCCCACCCTGACGCCGAAGCGGTGGTGGAGGGGGACCTGCGCATCACCTATGCCGGCCTGGCCGAGCGGGCCCGGCGAGGGGCGGCCGCTCTGATGGCTTCGGGCGTAGAGCGAGGTGACGCCGTCGCCATCTGGGCGCCCAACTCGAGCGATTGGATCGTGGCCATGCTCGCCGCCGCCTCGGCTGGTGTCATCCTGGTCCCGCTCAATACGCGCTTCCAGGGGCCCGAGGCGGCCTACATCCTCAATCGCAGCCGGGCCAAGCTACTGATCACGGCGGGGACCTTCCTCGGTCGCGACTTCCCGGCCCTGCTGGCTGGTCAGGACCTGCCCCACCTGAAGGATCGAGTGATTGTCGGGGGGTCGGGCTGGGAGGAATTCCTCGCCAGGGGGGATGTCCGGGCCGCGCTCGAGTCCGCCGACCGGCAGGCCGCCCGGATCGAACCCGACGACTGGTTGGACCTCCTGTTCACCTCGGGGACGACGGGAAAGCCGAAGGGGGTGAGGACGACTCACCGGACCACGGTGCGCTCGTACCGGTACTACGCCACCAATCTCGGCATCGGACTGGGCGACCGTTACTTGCTGGTGAACCCCCTCTTCCACAGCTTCGGGAGCAAGGCGGGTGTGGTGGCCTCCCTCACGGTCGGAGCCACCGTCTTCCCCGTACCGGTTTTCGATCCGCCCGCAGCCGCGGACCTCATCGCCAAAGAACAGATCACTGTCTTCCCGGGCCCTCCGACCATCTACCACGCTCTCTTGCAGCTACCAGACGACAAGAGGTCCGAGCTGGGATCGCTTCGCTTGGCCGTGACCGGCGCCGCCGCCGTCCCCGTCGAGCTCCTGCGCCGGATGAGCGCCGAGCTGGGCTTCGACGTGGTCCTCACGGCCTACGGTCTGGCCGAAGCGGCCGGCCTGGTGACCATGTGCCGGGCGGGGGACCCGATGGAGGTGGTGTCCTCCACTTCGGGGCGGGCCATTCCCGATGTGGAGGTGGCCACGGTGGACTCGGCCGGCCGGTCCGTCCCGGCCGGCGAGCCGGGCGAGGTGGTGGTTCGGGGCTACCCGGTGATGGACGGCTACTTCGAGGACCCGGTCGCCACAGCCGAAGCTATCGACAGCGAAGGATGGCTCCACACCGGTGACGTCGGGGTGCTCGACTCAGAGGGTGGCCTCCGGATCACCGACCGCATCAAGGACATGTACATCGTCGGCGGTTTCAACGCTTACCCGGCGGAGATCGAGGACGCCCTCATGGAGGCGCCCGGGGTGGCGCAGGTGGCCGTTGTCGGCGTTCCCGATGACCGCCTCGGTGAGGTCGGCCAAGCCTTCGTCGTCCCCCGCCGCGGGCAGAGCGTCGACGAAGATCAGCTGATCGCTTTCGCCAAGGCCCGCATGGCCAACTACAAGGTCCCGAGATCGGTCGTGGTGGTCGACGAGTTGCCGGTCAACGCCGCCGGCAAAGTCATGAAGCACGCGCTGCGCCAGCAGGCCCTGGAGGAAAGAGGAAATCAGTGATCTGTGAAGGAAGAGTGGCGCTGGTGACGGGTGCCGGTCGCGGACTGGGCCGGGCTCACGCTCTGGAGTTCGCCCGCGAGGGTGCGGCGGTGGTGATCAACGACATCGGCGTGTCGCTGGATGGCAAAGGCGGCTCCGGCGAACCGGCTCAAGAAGTAGCCGAGGAGATCCGGGGCTTCGGAGGCCAAGCCGTAATGAACGGCGACGACGTCGCGGACTGGGCCGGCTCCCGCCGGCTGATCGACGCCGCCATCGAGGCCTTCGGGCGGCTGGACGTGGTCGTCAACAACGCCGGGTTCGTGCGCGACCGGATGTTCGTGAACGCCGATGAGGACGAGTGGGACGCGGTGGTCCGGGTACACCTGAAAGGCCATTTCTGCGTGGGCCGATGGGCCGCCGCCTACTGGAGGGATCGGGCCAAGGCCGGCGATTCCAACGACGCCCGCATCATCAATACCTCGTCCGGGGCCGGACTGCTCGGCAGCGTGGGCCAGGCCGCCTATTCCGCTGCCAAGGGGGGCATCGCCTCTCTGACCCTGGTCCAGGCGGCCGAGCTCGGCCGCTACGGCATCACGGCCAACGCCATCGCCCCGTCGGCCCGGACCCGTATGACCGAGGAGGTGTTCGCCGCCACCATGCGGGCGCCCGAAGGCGACGAGTTCGACGCCATGGCTCCCGAGAACGTGTCCCCGCTGGTGGTCTGGCTCGGGTCCCCCGAGTCGGCCGGCATCTCCGGCCGGGTCTTCGAGGTCGAGGGGGGCAAGATCGGGGTGGCCGATGGGTGGCAGCACGGGCCCACCGTCGACAAGGGAGCCCGCTGGGACCCCGTCGAGATAGGGCCGGCCGTTCGCGATCTTCTTGCCGCGGCCCCGGCCCCGGCGACCGTTTACGGAGCTCCTCCGGTCGTGGCGACCCCCGGTACGCCGGCGTGACCGACCTGCCGAATCAGACGGCCGGGCTCCAGGTTCGGCCCGAGTACGTACCCGGGCACGGCCTGCTGGCCGGTAAGACCGTCCTGGTCACGGCGGCGGCGGGCACCGGCATCGGCTACTCCACGGCCAAGCGGTGCGTGGAGGAGGGAGCCGAGGTGGTGATCAGTGACACCCACGAGCGGAGGTTGGGCGAGGCAGCCGAGCGGCTGGCCGAACTGAGCGGCGAGCGACCCCTGGCCCTTACCTGCGACGTCACTGACGAGGACCAGGTGCAGGCCCTCTTCGAGCAAGCTCTCCGCCGCCACCGGCGGGTCGACGTGCTGGTCAACAACGCCGGGTTGGGTGGCACCGCCGACCTGGTCGATATGACCGACGAGCAGTGGAGCCGGGTCATCGACGTCACCCTGAACGGGACCTTCCGCTGCACCCGGGCCGGCCTGCGCCACATGCGCGACCACGGAGCCGGGGTGATCGTGAACAACGCCTCGGTGTTGGGCTGGCGGGCGCAACCGGGACAGAGCCACTATGCCGCCGCCAAAGCGGGAGTCATGGCGCTCACGCGCTGTGCGGCCATGGAAGCGGCGGCTTTCGGGGTCCGGGTGAACGCCGTCGCCCCCAGCCTGGCCATGCACCCCTTCCTCGCCAAGGTCACCACCGATGAGCTGCTCGATGAGCTGACGGAGCGGGAGGCGTTCGGGCGGGCGGCGGAGCCGTGGGAGGTGGCCAACGTCATCGTCTTCCTCGCCAGTGACTACTCGAGCTACATGACCGGCGAGATCGTCAGCGTCAGCGGCCAGCACCCCTGAGCACGACATGCCCCCCACCGTCTTCCCCGATCTCGCCTCGCTTCTCTCGGCCGGGCGCCGGGACCTGGGCCTGACCGAATGGGTCGAACTGGACCGGTCCGTCCTCACCGACTTCGCCGCCGCCACGTGGTCGGCCGGCGGGGAGGACGGTAATGTCGCCCCGCCCATGCTCCTCCTGTCCCTGACGAATCGGTTCTTGCCTGACCTGCTGGAGGTGCGGGGCACTTCCAGCGGCCTCAACTATGGGACGGGTCCGGTCCGTTTCGACGCCCCGGCTCGCGCTGGAGACCGCATTCGGGCCAGGGCCACGCTGTTGGAAGCGGTCGAGGTCGCCGGCGGGGTGCAGTCCGCCGTCGAGATCCGCATCGAGGTCGAGGGCTCGGACCAGCCCGCCTGCACGGTCGAGTCCCTGTCCAGGTGGCTGAGATGAGCACCGGCGACCGCAGGGCGGTGTTGGTGACCGGCGGGGCCCGAGGCCTCGGTAAGGGGCTGGTCGATGCTTTCGCCGCCAACGGTGACCAGGTGGCCACGTGCGGGCGCCACGAACCGGAACCCGGGGCGGTGGCCGTACCTTTTTTCAAATGTGACGTACGCGACCCCGAGCAGGTTGCGGTCCTGGTGGACGAGGTCGTCAAGCACTTCGGTCGTATCGACGTGCTGATCAACAACGCGGGCGGAACCCCTTACGCCGACACCAGCACCATGAGCCCCCGGCTCTTCGAGCGGATCGTGACCCTGAACCTGGTGGCTCCGTTCTACGTGGCGCAACGGGCCAACCTGGTAATGCAGGAGCAGCCCGAAGGCGGCGTCATAATCAACATCGGCAGTACCGCCGCCAAACGCCCCGCTCCCAACTCGGCCGCCTACGTGGCCGCCAAGGACGGCCTGGTGGGCCTGACCCGCACTCTGGCTCTTGAATGGGCGCCCAAGGTGAGGGTGATCCTGATCACCCCTGGGCTGCTCCGCACCGAGATGGTTCACGAAGTCTATGGAGACAACGTGGCCGCGGTGGAAGCGACGGTGCCGATGGGCCGGTTGGCGACCGCCCCGGAGATCGGCGCCATGTGCGTGATGATGGCCTCGCCGGCTGCCGAGTTCGTCACCGGCTCCGAGATAATCGTCGACGGCGGGGGCGAGATCCCGTCCTGGGTTCTCGCCATGCAGAAGGCACCCGAAGGTCAGTAGCGGTGGGGCCGGTATCCTGCGGCACAGAAGCTCCAAAGGAGAGTTTGAAATGAACGAGGCCTACATCGTCGATGCCGTCCGGACACCGGTAGGGAAGCGGGGCGGCGGCCTGTCGGGCGTGCACCCGGCCGACCTGGGCGCCGCCGCTATCACCGCCCTGATGGATCGCAGCGGAGTGGATCCCGCCGCCGTCGAGGACGTCGTCTTCGGCTGCGTTGACGCCATCGGCCCGCAGGCCGGTGACATCGCCCGCACCTGCTGGCTGGCCGCGGGCCTACCCGAGGAGGTGCCGGGGACGACCATCGACCGCCAGTGCGGCTCCTCGCAGCAGGCTCTCCACTTCGCCGCCCAGGCCGTGCTCAGCGGGACCTCCGATGTCGTGGTGGCAGGCGGGGTCCAGAACATGAGCATGATCCCGATCACGGCGGCAATGCAGGCCGGCGTGCAGTACGGCTTCGAGGACCCCTTCTCGGGGTCGGCGGGATGGAGAGCCCGTTACGGGGACGAGGAGGTGTCGCAGTTCCGGGCCGCGGAGATGATCGCCGCCAAGTGGGACATATCGCGTGAGGACATGGAACGCTTCGCCCTCCAGTCCCACGAACGGGCCATCACTGCCATAGACGAAGGCCGCTTCGACACTCAGATCGTCCCGTTGGCGGAGGTCACCGTCGACGAGGGTCCGCGTCGAGGGACTTCCCTGGAAAAAATGGCCGGCCTTCCCGCCTTGAGCGAAGGCGGGAGGCTTACGGCCGCCGTGTCGAGCCAGATCTCGGACGCCGCCGCGGCCCTCCTGGTAGTCAACGAGCGGGGCCTCGAGACTCACGGGCTCAAGCCCCGGGCCCGGATCCACCACCTCAGCGTGAGAGGCGCCGATCCGGTGTGGATGCTCACGGCCCCAATCCCGGCGACGGAGTACGCCCTCGAGAAGGCCGGCATGACCCTGGACGAGATCGACCTGGTCGAGATCAACGAAGCATTCGCATCGGTCGTGCTGGCCTGGCTGGCCGATAGCAAGGCCGACCCGGCCAAGGTCAACGTCAACGGAGGAGCGATCTCCCTGGGCCACCCCCTTGGTGCGACGGGCGCCCGGCTGATGACGACCCTCTTGAGCGAGCTCGAGCGGACGGGCGGGAGGTACGGCCTGCAAACGATGTGTGAGGGAGGCGGTCAGGCCAACGTCACCATCATCGAACGTCTGGGCTGACAGCCTCCTCCCGGCGACCAGGCCCGACCCGCGCCGCCAGAGCGGCGAGCGTCGCTGTCGCCTCTGACACGATCTCATCGATCAGCTCCTGCACCGTGGGCAGCTGCTCGATGAGACCGGCGACCTGCCCGGTGGGGAGGATGCCGGCGTCGAGGCGGCCCTCCACCAGGGCCACCCTGGTCAGCATGGGGGCGTTGGCGGCCATGGCGACCTGGGACCAGGTGAGGTCGCCGTCGCGTTTCATGGCCAGGCCCTCCCGAACCAGGTCGGGGAAGCGGGTGTCGGTGAGTTTGCGTAGCCGCAGAGCGTTGGTCAACGCCCGGGCGGCCGAGACGACACCGATGCGGCCGTCGATTCGCTCGATCAGCTCGGTCCGGATTACCCGCTGGGGGGCGCCGTCTATGGCCCTGGTTACGACAGTGTCGGTAAGAGAGGCAGCCAGGTAGCGGGCTTTCACCTCGTCCGGCACGGTGCTCTCCTTGGTCAGGAGGAACCGGGTGCCCATGGCGATACCGGCGGCACCCCAGGCCAGGGCCGCGGTCAGGCCACGGCCGCTGTGGAATCCTCCGGCCCCCATGACCGGGATGTCGACCTGGGCCGCGACCTTGGGCAGGAGGAGGCTGGTGGGGACGAAGCCGGTGTGCCCGCCGCCCTCCTGGCCCTGGGCGATCACCGCGTCGACGCCCATGGCCGCCACTTTTTCGGCATGGCGGGGAGCGGCGATGGTGGGCATGGTGACGATGCCGGCGTCCTTGACGCGGGCGACCAGGGCGGCGTTGGGAGCCTGAGCGAAGCTGGCCACCGGCACCCGCTCTTTGACCAGCAGCTCCACGAAGCGGTCCACTTCGGCGTGACTGGGCCGGAGGTTGACGCCGAAGGGGTTGCCGGTCTGATCCTTGACGTGGGCGATGGCCTTCTTCAGCTGGTCGAGGGTCATGGTGGCCGAGGCGATCATGCCCAAGCCCCCGGCTGATGAGGTGGCCGCGGCCAGGCGGCCCCCGGCCACCCAGCCCATGCCGGTCTGCACGATCGGGTAGCGGACCCCGAACAGGTCACACGCCGGCGTCCGCAGGACTACAGCCGGGTCGAGGTCGCTCATCGGGCCTCCACCCGAGGGGTGCTGGCCCGACCTGTCACATTGGTTCGCTCCGCCAGGTCGCTCATCGGGCCTCCACCCGAGGGGTGCTGGCCCGACCTGTCACATTGGTTCGCTCCGCCAGGTCGCTCATCGGGACAAGATCACGCACGAGCCGTGGCCGAAGAGCCCCTGGTTGATGGTGAGCCCGACCTGGGCGTTTTCGACCTGGCGGGCGCCGGCCTGGCCCCGCAACTGCGAGGTGACCTCACAGACCTGGGCGATGGCCTGGGCCGGGACCGCCTCGCCGAAGCACGCCAACCCCCCGGACGGGTTGACCGGGATCCGGCCCCCGATGGTCGTAGCGCCCTCGTGCAGCAGCTTCTCCGCTTCCCCGGGGCGGCACAGCCCGATGTCCTCATACCAGTCGAGCTCCAGGGCGGTAGAGAGGTCGTAGACCTCGGCCAGCGACAAGTCCTCGGGGCCCAGCCCCGCCTCCTCGTACGCGGCCGCGGCGATGGACGGGCGGAAACCCAGAGCGGGGGCGGCAACGGAGGCGGACGAGTCGGTGGCGATGTCGGGCAGGTCGACCGCGGTGTTCGGGAACCGGGGCGTCACCGTCGAGACGGCCCGGATCCGCACGGCCCCGGTCGAGCCCAGCCGGCGCACCGCTTGGTCCGAGGCGAGCACAACCGCGGCCGCGCCGTCCGAGGTGGCGCAGATGTCGAGCAGCCGGAGCGGGTCCGCCACCACGGGCGAGGCGTCCACCTCGTCCGCGGTTACCAGGCTCCGGTACCGGGCGTTCGGGTTCTCGTGGCCGTGGCGGGCGTTCTTGACCTTCACCAAGGCGAAGTCGGCCGGGCTGGCTCCGAACAGATCCATGCGGCGCCGGGCGTAGAGCCCGAAGTAAGCCGGGTTGGTGGCCCCGATGAGGCGGAAGCGCAGCCAGTCGGGGTCATCCCACCGCTCACCGGCGTTGGGGGCGAGGAAGCCTTTCGGGGTGGTGTCGGCGCCGACCACCAGAGCCAGATCGCTGAGGCCGGCCAGTATGCGGGTTCGGGCCGCTTCGATGGCCGCGGAGCCCGAAGCGCACGCAGCGTAACAGGTGGCGACCCGGGCCCCGCTCCACCCCAGGGCCCGGGCGAGGGTCGAGCCCGCAACGTAGCCCCCATAACCGTTGCGGACGGTTTCGCCGCCGACGATGAAGTCCACGTCTGTCCATTCGATCCCGGCATCGGCGAGGGCCGACCGGGCCGCCGCCACCCCGTAGCTGACGAAGGGCCGCCCCCACTTGCCCCACGGGTGCATACCCACGCCGATGACCGCTACGTCACCGCTCATCTGCGTCAGTCCTTTCGTCGGGCTGGACCGGGCGCCAGCGCCACACCAGCTTGGTCGAGTCCTCCCCTACCTGGTCAAGAAGCGGAGGGTCGAGGGGCTCGACGACCACCTTGACCCGGGTCCCGATCTGCAGATCACCCACACCGAAGCCGTCGGCCACCTGCCCGAGGATGACGATCCCCTCTCGCTCGAGCTCCACCGCGGCGATGGCGAAAGGCTCGTAGGGGTCGGTCCGGCTCACGAAGGGTGCAGGCGGTTGGTAGCGAGCGTCGGTGTAGCTCCACACGGTGCCGGTGCGAGACAGCGGGACCGTCTCCAGGCTCTCACTCGGGCACGCGGGATTCGGGCACCATTCGGCTGTCGGCGGGAACTGGTAGGTACCGCACTGCGTGCAGTGCCGGCCGAGCAGGGCGGGCGGTTCGTCGATGGTGAACCACCCTTCGATCACGGGTACGACCGTCGTCATCGTGCTCCTAGTCTCCTAACTCTGCTCGTCGCAGGCCATCGGGGTCGATTACCTCCCTGATTAGACGCAGCTCCTCCGGGGTCGGAAGACGGGACTCTGTCACCGGATCGGCCGTGGCCAGCTCGAAACCGGTCGCGTCTCGAACGTCCTGGACGGTCACGCCCGGGTGAACGGCGACCAGTCTCATGCGGTGACCTTCGCCCCCGAAGTCCATGACCGCCATGTTGGTCACCACCCGCCGCAGGTCGAAGAACTCGAGCGCGGCGGGCCCGGCCGCCTCAGCCCGGTCCCAACCCACTCCGGTCACCACATCGACGGACTCGACGAACACGCGCGGTGAGTGGTTGGCGACCCAATAGCTGGTGGCGTGGTTGACCGTGTTACCGGGCGCACCACGGAATCCGATCAGCTGTGTCTTGGGAGCCCTATAGTCGGCGCCGATGGCGGCAAAGTTCTGGTTACCCCAGGGATCGATCTGGGTGGCCCCCATGACCACGTGGCGCCGGCCCGACCAGACCACGTCGAACATCGATCGGTACGGGTTGTAGTACTCGACCACCTTCCCGTCCGGCCAGGCGAACGCCTCGTTGCCGGCTACCAGCGTCGCCTCTCCGTCGGTGACCATCAGGTCCGGTTCAAACGAGGCCCGGGCCAGGCGGCCGGCGATCATCGGTATGGTGCCGATCGGATTGGCCACGATCTCGCCGTCTCCCCGGAAGCATTCGGCCAGGGCGACCACGCAGATCTCGGCGCGGGTCGCGGGTGTTGTCGTCGTGTCGGGGGTGCTCACCGGGCCGCCACCTTGCGTTGAAAATCGTCCTCGGACACGTCGATCCACGCCTGCCTGAACGCGGTCCAGGCCTCCGGAGATTTGGCCGCGTCGGCGTATTCCTTTTGCAATCCTTCGTCCCGCTCGTAGTCGGGCACACAGGATGTGAAGAGCGCCCCGCCCGCTCTTTCCACCACTCCGTCGACCATCATCCTGGCCACCCGGAGCCGAAGCTCAGTACGCGCCTCTGCCGCAAGTTCGGCGGTGGGAACGACCCGCTCGGCCGAGATGAAGCGGCGGGTGGGGGCCGCTCTCAGGAAGAGATCGTCGAAGTAGAGGTCGGGCCCGAGAAAGGTGGCGTTGCCGGCGGCGTCGGCTCGGTTCAGGTGACAGACCGCGGCGTCGAGCTCGAACGCCGGTACGGCGACCAGCTCGTAGCCGTCGGCGAAGGGGGATCGCACCGTTCCCAGCACGGGGTTCAGCTTCAAGAGATCGCTGCCCAAACCGACCCGGGACGGGAGGAAAGGCACCCGCCAGGCGGCCGCTTGAAGACCGAGAAGGAACATCCCCTCGTCCCACGGCACGTCCTCGACCCGACCGGCCTGGCGAGCCGCCCGGAAATGAGGCTCGAGGGCGATGGAGTCCAGGGACGCGAACGGATACATGGCCTTGGTGACCTGGCCCGTGGCGCACAGTAGGCCCAGATCAGGACCGGCGAAGCTGACGATGGTGAGATCACGGAGAGAGCTGCGGGCTATGGCCCGCACGATCGACATCGGCTTGCGACGGCTGCCCCACCCGCCGATGCCGATGGTCATGCCGTCCGAAAGCTGAGCGACAACATCGTCCTCGTGCATCAACTTGCTGGTCATCGTGTCGTATCCGTCTCCCGCTTGGCCACGAACGCGTCTCGGTGCTCGTCGGCAACACCCGATAGATTCAGCTCGAAAGTGAAACCCTGCTCGAAGCGGTAGGAGTGCTTCACGTCCCACAGGTCGATGCCGTTGAGGGACTCCTTGGCCGCTCTGATGACCGCCGGCGACTTGGCGGCGATGGAATCCGCCAGTTCGAGCGTGACCGGCTGTAGCTCGTCCAGTGGGACAACCTTCCATACCGAGCCGTAGGAAAGCAGTTCTTGGGCGGTGGCGGTGCTCGACGTGTACACCATGGCCCTCATGCGATGCTGAGGCACCAGCCGGCTCAGGTGGGTGGCTGCCCCCAGGGCCCCGCGGTCGACTTCGGGCAGGCCGAAGTAGGCATCCTCGGACGCCACAATGACATCGGCGTTGCCGGCGAGGCCGATCCCTCCGCCCAGGCAGAAGCCCTGGATGGCCGCGATGACCGGTACGGGGCAGTCGTAGACGGCGGCGAAGGCGGCGAAGCAGCCCCGATTAGCCCCGATCAGGGCATCAAAACCCTCGGTGGTTTGCATCTCCTTGATGTCCACACCGGCATTGAAACCCCGGCCCTTGGCGCTGAGCACCACCGCTCGTACGTCCCGGTTGCGGCCGAGATCAGCGAGGTGGTCAGCGATGGCGTACCAATCGGCGACTCGCAGGGCGTTGACGGGCGGGCAATCGACGACTACCTCCGCCACGCCGTTATCGCGGATATCAGATGTAACCGGCACCGGTTCCCTTCTCTCGTTCCATCTCGTTCTATTCGCTTCGGGCTCGTCTACGCCACTGAGGTTTGTTGCCCGGTGTCAGGAGGCTGGCGTTCCGAGTACTCCAGGACCACCCAGACGGCACGGGCAATCCGGTCGTAGACCTGGGCGATTGACTGGGCCCCCACGGCCCACTGGCGCAGTTGCAGGTCGAACACCGAGCTGGCGACCCGGACGACGTCTTGAACGATGTCGTCCGGCAGCCCGTGGAGGGCTTCTATGTAGATCTGCGTGTTCTTCGCCATATTTCTGGCGAAGATCTCGCGGGTAAACGGGTCTTCGGACGACTCGAGGGCCATCACCACTCGGGCTAGGTGGGGCCAGGCCTGGAACGCTCGCATGGACCGGTGCAGAACATCGGTCAGCCTCTCTGCGTTGCTACCGCCCCGAAGCGGTTTGCGCTCCACGTTGGTCCGCAATTCAGCGGCCCAATGAGCCAGGACCTCCGCGAAGAGGTGATCCTTCGACTGGAAGTAGCGGTATACCGTTCCGAGGGCCACGTCGGCTCCAGCGGCCACGTCCTTCATCTGAATCTGGTTGTGATCGTGGGTCCTGAGAAGGACCAGCCCCGCATCCACAATCCGGTCCCGACGCTCGCGCTGGCGGCTGCTAAGAGAGTCGGGATGCGGTGGGGTGGTCACCTTCGGCGCAGGTCGTTTGGGCACGTGCGGGTCTGGCCCGTCCTTCGGGGTCGATGGAGGGGCCACGAAACGGTCGGCCCCACGGGGCCGTCCTTTGACGCGGCCTGGAAGCCGATTCTAGCTTGGGGTGGACAAGGGAACTACGTGGGGCTGGGATTGCACTGGGATTGCAGACGACACCTTGCCGGCGCCGGCCGGATGAGATGGAGAGTGCTTCTATCCTGCCGGTCGACTGCCCTGCGGACACCCAAGGCCGGACATTCAACCACTAGGGAGACCGCATGCCCCAGGTAATCGTCGAGCGGGACGGGAACGCCATGATCCTGACCCTCAACCGTCCGAAGCGAATGAACGCGTTCACCGGCACCATGTTGGTGACGCTCGTGGAGGCCTACTCTGAGGCGGCCCAAGATGACGACATCCGGTGCATCATCCTCACCGGGGCAGGCGGCAACTTCTCGTCCGGGGCCGATCTGAAGGCCATGGCCGGCAACAGCGACGAGGAGGGCAGTCGTCCCGACGTCGCCGAGCGGATGAAAGCCGATCCGGACCTTCCGTGGAAGGGCTTCCTCAAGGTTGGCCGCCCGCTGAAGCCCATCATCGCCGCCGTCGAGGGCGTGGCCATCGCCGGTGGCACCGAGATCTTGCTCGGAACCGACATCCGGGTGGCCGCCGAGAGTGCCCGCTTCGGGGTGTCCGAGGTGCGCTGGTCGCTCTATCCGATGGCCGGTTCGGCCGTGCGGTTGGGCCGTCAGATTCCATACACAGCGGCAGCCGAAATCCTTCTCACCGGCAAGCACATCAGCGCCGCCGAAGCGTTGCGCCTCGGCCTCGTCGGCCACGTGGTGCCCGATGGCCAGGCGCTCGACAAGGCCAAGGAGATAGCGGAGCAGATCGGTCGCAATGGGCCGCTCGCGGTTGAAGCGGTGCTGGAGACCTTGCGCAAGTCGTACGGGATGAGCGAAGCCGATGCGTTCGCGGAAGAGTGGCCGCGGGGCAGGCGGTCTTTGCCAGCGAGGACGCCAAGGAGGGCCCGAAGGCCTTCTCCGAGAAGCGGCAGCCCGACTTCAAGCGCCGGTGAGTCGGCGGGTCAAGCGGGTCCTGTCCGGCACGGACCCCTTCCCGCTCGTCCTTGCTCCGCTGCGGGCCGCGGCCCCTTCCACGCCCGCCACCCGCGCGCCTAGCTAGCCCTACCACGCTGCTCTGTAGGCCGACACCGCTTCGGACGAGGCCCATCACATGCCGGCTCGATCGTCCTGCTCGACGGCGGGCTGACGCTCTAGAAGGTGCCGGGCGAGCACTAGCGAACTAGAACGCGTTCTTATAAGGTCGGGCGCAGGGAGGACAACTGTGTACCTGGGTTATACCGAAGAGCAGGAAAAGCTCCGGCAGGAGCTCCGCTCCTATTACGGCAAGCTCCTCACCCCCGAGGTCGAAGTCAAGCTGGCCGGGGACCGCGGCGTGGGACCGACCATGCGCCGCGTCGTGCGCCAGATGGGGGAGGACGGGTGGTTGGGCATCGGCTGGCCCACGGAGTACGGGGGGCAGGGCCGCTCGGCCATCGAACAGTTCGTGTTCTTCGACGAGTCGATGCGGGCCGGCGCGCCGGTACCGATGCTTACCATCAACTCGGTGGGTCCCACCATCATGAACTTCGGGACCGATGAGCAGAGGAAGGCATTCCTTCCGAAGATCCTCAAGGGCGAGATCCACTTCTGCATCGGCTACACCGAGCCGAGCGCCGGCACCGACCTGGCCAACCTGAAGACCTCTGCGCTGCGCGATGGTGACGAGTACATCATCAATGGGCAGAAGGTATTCACCAGCCTGGCGGGCGGCGCCGACTACATCTGGTTGGCTGCACGCACCGATCCAGAAGCCAAGAAGCACAAGGGCATCTCGATGTTCCTGGTGCCGATGTCGACTCCGGGCATCAGCATCACTCCGATGAGCCTCCTCGGTGAGCACGACATCAACCAGACGTTCTTCGACGACGTCCGGATCCCGGCCAGCTGCTTGGTCGGCGGCGAGAATCAGGGCTGGACGCTGATCACCAACCAGCTCAACCACGAGAGGGTCACGCTGTGCTCCTCCGGGGTCATCGAGGGCGTCCTGGCCGAGGCCCAGAGGTGGGCCCAGGAGACGCGGTTGGCCGACGGCCGGCGAGTCATCGATCAGGAATGGGTACGCCTGAACCTGGCCCGGGTGCGAGCCCGGTTGGAGTTCCTCCGCCTGATCAACTGGAAGGTGGCCTGGACCGCCACCCAGGGTCACCTCGACGTGGCTGACGCGTCGAGCATCAAGGTCTTCGGAACGGAGTTCTACCTCGAGGCGTTCCGGCTGCTGTTCGAAATCATCGGCGAGCGCGGCTATCTCCGCCACGACTCGCCCGACGCCGTCATGCGGGGCCGCCTCGAGCGGCTCTACCGGGGCATGCTCATCCTCACCTTCGGTGGTGGCACCAACGAAATACAGAGGGACCTGATAGCCACGTTCGGTCTGGGCTTCCCCCGGGCGTCGAGGTAGAGGAGGCACGGTGGACTTCTCGTTGAGCGAAGAGCAGACCGCGGTCGTCGAGGCCGCAGCCAAGCTGTTCGAAGGGCATCTGACCGACGAGCGTCGGCGTGAGGTCCTGAGCCAGGGTGAGGGCTTCGACCGGGAGTTGTGGGCAGCACTGGCTGACGCCAACCTGCTCGGGCTGGCTGTGAGCGAGGAGTACGGAGGAAGCGGCTACGGCTTCGGAGAGGTGTCGGTGCTCCTGGAGGAAGCCGGGCGGGCCGCCGCTCCGGTGCCGCTCTGGGCCACCATCGTGCTAGGGGCCCTACCGGTCGAGCGATTCGGATCCGATGCGTTGCGCGCCCGACTACTCCGGCCGGCCGTGGCCGGGGAGGTGGTTATCACCGCCGCACTCGTCGAGCCGGGGACGGACGCAGCCAATCCGGCGACGACGGCGACTCCCGCCGCAGGAGCGGGTTGGGCGCTGCAAGGCACGAAGACATGCGTACCCGCCGGCACCGTCGCCGACTACATCATCGTCTCGGCCCGGGTGGGCGAGCGGATAGGCCTGTTCCTGGTTGCCCCTGATTCGCCGGGTGTGACGCTGACGCCGCTCGCGACTACCTCAGGGGTGCCCGAAGCCCACCTGGACCTCCGGGACGTCAGGGTCAGCGAGGAGGACGTGCTCGCCCTGGAGGATGAGGGCGCCGGCGCGCTTGACTGGCTCCTACTCCGCGCCACTTCCGGTCTCTGCTCCCTCATGGCGGGCACCTGCCAGGCGGCCCTGGCCTTGACGGCGAAGTACGCCATCAGCCGCAAGCAATTCGATCGGGCCATCGCCACCTTTCAGGCCGTGGGCCAAAGAGCGGCCGACGCTTATGTCGACACCGAGGCCATCTCCCTGACGTCCCGCCAAGCCATGTGGCGTCTGGCCAGCGACCTGCCCGCCGAAGAGCACGTCGCCATCGCCAAGTTCTGGGCCGCTGACGGGGGGCAGCGGGTGGTTCACGCCGCCCAACACATCCACGGGGGCGTTGGAGTCGACCGATCGTACCCCTTGCACCGGTATTTCCTGGCGGCCAAACAACTCGAGCTGACGCTCGGGGGAACGACGGCCAACCTCCTGCGATTGGGAGCCATCATGGCCGACCAGGCCGTCTGAGGAGACAACCTGCATGGACGAGCCGGTCGGTCCAGCCGTGGTGAACTGGCGCGACGCGATGCAGCGCATGGTTGCGTAGCCCATCCGGGGATCCGGCTCCCGAGCTGATACCAGGCCGCCGGGGTGAATGCTGGCTTAGGGTCGCCCCCACGCGCTAACATGGATGGCGTCAGGGCGAGGGAGTAGGAGACGGCAGTCTCGGCTGGCAGCTTTAATCGTGGACAGGCGGGAGCCACGGTTCGCTGGGAATGGAAGGAAGCCCGAATAGGTTGACTAGTTGGGCCGGGCATTAGTGCGAAGGCCCTTTTGGTGATGGTTGGAGGCGCCACCGGCTCGGAGCCGGTGGGTTCGGAACCCAGGCGTACGACCCGCCGTCACTCGCGAGAGTGGAGAACAAGCTGGACCGGATTGCCTTAGAAGCAGCGGTGATTGCTGACGCCGGTGGTTGGGCGTCGGAAGCCGAGACGGCGGCCCTCGAGGCCGATCGCTTGGCCTGGGCTGCCGCGCTTCGGCGTCTGATCCACGAGACCGATGACGGATTGCGGGGTGCGGCCGGTCTCGACGGCGATCTGAAGGACGTCGTCGTCGCCGACCTCACCGCCGAGCGGGAGCGTCTGTCCGTAGCTCTGCTCCGGGTCGCCTCGGACTCGATCGACGTCCCGGCGCTGCCGGTCCATCCTGGGGGAGCCCAGGGGCCCGGTCAGGGCAACGGGGCGGAGACCAACGGAAAGGCGGTCCCCAGCCGGCCCGCGGACGGCCTGGAGGCGGGCCCGCCCTTGCTGCAGGTCTCCTGGGGCGAGGGCCGGGTGGTGGTCTGGGCCGGCGGGCCCGGCGCCGAGGCCACACCGGAGAACCTGGACGCCCTCCTCGAGCAGGCGGAGGCATCAAGCATCGGGTGGGAGCGCCATGCGCCTGTCGCAGTCCTCGGCCGGGCCGGCGCCGACGCTCGTTCTGCCCCCCTTTCGCAGACCCTCGGCTGGCTGGTGGGAATCGGAGCCGGCCAGGGCGCCGACGCCGCCGCCCCCAGCCTGCGCTGGATGGGTGAAGTGGCCCTGTGGGGCACGGAGCTGGTAGCTCAGGGCCACATGGTCCCGGTCGTCCGGGCCGCCACGACAGGTTCCTCCGGCACCAAGCAGGCGTCAGGGCGACACCGGGTGCGTTGGGTGCCGGCCCTGCTCGGGCGTGAGCGTCTCCACGACCTGGTCACCCGCATGCCTGGTGCGGTTTCGGCTTTGCAGACCGCCGCGCCGGCCGATGCGGTTACGCGCTCGGTGCTGGCGGCGATGGTCGACGCGGTCTCTCGTGCCGGGGCCGGCCGTTTGGTCGCCCCTGCCGCCTCACCGCACGCCAACACTCGAGCCGAGATCGCCGAGGCGGTTCTGTCGGGGCTGGATGGAAGGCCCTTTGTTGCCGACGTCGAGCCCGCCGCCCGGGTCTCGGAGGATTTGAAGCGGTGGGCGTCACCGGTCACGGCCAACTACCGGATCGGGCTGTCGATCCGGCTGGACCCGCCTCAGGCGGATGGGGGCTGGCTGCTGACCGTCGAAGCGACCGGTGTGGACAAGCACGCCATGCCCGTCGAGCATGCGCTGGTGGTGGCGTCGGGAACCAAGTCTCAACAGGTCGAAGCCCAACTGCGCCGGCTCGAACGCCTGATGCCCGCCCTGCGGCGGCCAAGCACCCGCCGGGGTCAGGTAGTTCTCGACGGCGACGAAGCGGTCGACCTCATGTTCTCTACCGGGCCGGCCTTGCAGGCGGCGGGCTTCGAGGTCCTCTTGCCCCGGATCTCGAAGAAGAAGCCGACACCTCAGCTGCGCCTCTTCGCCGAAGCGATCGGCGGCCCCTCGCAGGTCGGCGTGCGACAGCTGGCGAACGTGAAGTGGTCGGTCCTCTTCGGCGACCTCGAGCTGGATGCCGCCGAGATCTCCAAGCTGGCAAAGGAAGCCCAGCCTTTGGTGCAGGTCCGGGGCCGATGGGTTCACATAGACCGGGCCGATTTGAACGCGGCGGCGGCAGCCTTGGCCGAGCGGGCCTCGATCACTCAACTCTCCGGCGCCGAGATGATCCGTCATGCCGTTGGCCTCGAGGGGTCGACGTTCGGCGGACCGGTAAGGGTCGACGGCAGTGGATGGGCGGCCGACCTTCTCCGGGGCGCCACCACCCACCCACCCGCACCCATTGACACCCCCGATGGTTTCGCCGGCCAGCTGCGCAGCTACCAGGCCGAGGCGGCAGGCTGGCTCGGTTTTCTCGACCGGTCCAGCCTGGGCGGTTGCCTGGCCATGGACATGGGACTGGGCAAGACCCCGACCCTGCTCGCGCATGTCCTGCTCGATCGCGGCCACGGGCCGACCCTGGTGATATGTCCGCCGGCCGTCTTGAGCAACTGGGCCAGCGAGGCGGCTCGGTTCACCCGGGGTCTGAAGACATCGATACATCACGGTCCGCGGCGGGCGGAGGGGGATTCCATCGCCAGAGTGGCCGCCACCTCTGACCTGGTTTTGACCACTTATGCCACGGCCGTGCGCGACATCGAGCCGCTTTCGAAGATCACCTGGCGGCGGGTCGTAGTCGACGAGGCCCAGGTGATCAAGAACCACAACAGTGATACGGCGCGAGAGCTGCGACGCTTGTCGGCTCATTCTCGCCTGGCCCTGACCGGTACCCCCGTGGAGAACGGGCTTGGCGACCTCTGGGCCATTCTCGACTTCACCAATCCGGGGCTGGTCGGAGGGAGGACCGCGTTCATCGAGAACCTGTCGCGCTCCTCCGGTGACAACGCAGCAGACGAGCCGCGTAACCGGCGATCCGAGGAAACGGCACTGCGAGCGCTGAACGGGTTGCTCATCTTCCGGCGGACCAAGATCGAACCGGAGATAGCGGCCGAGCTGCCCGACAAGGTGGACAAGCTCGACCACTGCAGCATGACGCCCGAGCAGATCGGCCTTTATCAGGCTGTCGTCAACCGGCTGCTCGAAGGCAACCTGAACGGCGACACCAACCAGCGGAAGGGGGCTGTCCTGGCGGCCATCACCGCGTTGAAACAGATCTGCGATCATCCGGCCGCCTACCTCCGCGACGAGGATGACCAGGATGGGTTGCACGGCCGTTCGGGCAAGCTGGCTCGGTTGGAGGAGATAGTGACAGACGTGTTCGCCGCCGGCGAGCGCATCCTCATCTTCACCCACTTCGCCCAGTGGGGCGAACGGCTGGCGCGGCATCTGAGTGAACGCATGGGCATGAAGATCGGGTGCTACCACGGCGGCCTGACGCGAGGGACGAGAGACCAGTTGATAGCCGACTTCCAGTCCGGCACCGGAGCCGGGGCTCTCGTGCTCTCTATCAAGGCGGGCGGTTCGGGCCTCAACCTGACGGCCGCCAACCACGTGGTCCTCTACGACCGCTGGTGGAATCCGGCCGTCGAGGACCAGGCCAGAGACCGGGCCTGGCGGATCGGACAGCAGAACACCGTGATGTGCCACCGGTTGGTCTGCCCGGGCACGGTCGACGAACGGGTCGAAGAGATCGTGGCCGGCAAGCGTCAGGTGGCCGGCATGGTTCTCCCCGCCCGCAGCAGCCTGGGCGATCTGGACGCCGATCAGCTCCGGGTGGCACTGGGGCTGCGGGACGACGAGCTGGTCGAGGACGAGCCCACCGCCGACGACCCGGGCGAGGAGGAAGCGGCATGAGCAAGCGTCGCCGCCCGGCCGCGAGCAGGAGGCTGGCCGAACAGAAGTTCTGGGGTACCGCCTACGAACCGGCCGAGTCGACCACGAGCATTCGGCCTACGACCGACGCCGGTGTGCTGGTGCGGTCGCTGGGGGCGCCCCCGCTGGCCTTGGACCCGGCCGTCAGCGTTCGCCACCTGACCGCGGTCTATGAGGAAGCGGTTCGGGCCGCTACCGCGCTGGCTGCCGCCAACGGGTTGCTCGGCGAAGACGACGAGGACTGAGAGGCCGCCAACCCAGCGGGGCTGCGACAGCACGGTCGGTGAAGACCCGACCGGCCGAACGCGTCTCCGACGAACCTGGGCCGAGAAATTGGGGAACCCAGGTAAACGCCCAGTGGACCGGCGTAGCGCACCGGCCAGACCTCAGGCGATGCCCGCTATGCGATTCGGGGGAGGGGAGTCGTCAGGTGGTTACTTGTAGCGGTACGTGATGCGTCCCCTGGTCAGGTCGTAGGGGCTGATTTCGACCTGCACCTTGTCGCCGGGGAGCACCCGGATGCGGTTCATCCGCATCTTGCCCGAGTTGTGGGCCAACACCTCATGTCCGTTGGCGAGTTGCACCTTGAACATGGCGTTCTTGAGGGCCTCACTCACCGTGCCTTCGAGCACGATTGCGTCTTCCTTGCCTTGAGCCAGCTTCGCTCCTCCAAATCTGGGCCAGCCGCCATTCCGGCTGAACTCGGGATATCACCCAGTGTACGGCCGATTTGCTGCCGCGTTGCTTTTGTGGCCCACCCGACGGGCCCCTGATGTGCCCCTGTGCCCCTGTGCGTCGGTCGGGGGTCGATTCCGCGTCGGGCCGTTCGTCGGACCCGGTCGGGATCAGAGATCAATGGACGGGCCGGCTCGATCTGCCCGCCCCTCTGCCTCCCGGCCCGTGGCGTGTCTAGGGCGATTTGATCTTACGTCTCGGTGCCAAACGGTGATCTCGGAGTCGATTCAAGCCCGATCGGCGCCAGATTGACTCCGAGAGTCCCAAGTGGCACCGAGATCGAAGACGTTTGCGCCCTTGCTAGCTATCGGGCACGTCGCCGGCGGTGGCTGGTGCGCAGGAGCGACCGGCTGCCGGCCCTCCCTACCGCCGGACCGACCGCGTAGTCAACCCTTTGGCGAAGTGCCACACCGGACGGGAGCTGTCGTGGATGGAGTCCATCACGGAACAGAAGGCCTGCATGAACACGTCGGCGTCCTCGCCGGTCGTGCTGAGCGGCGGCAGCAGCTTCAGAACATCCATGTGGTCGCCGGCGGTTTGGGTCAGGACCCGGTGTTGCTCGAAGAGGGCGCATACGACCATCTGGGTGAACAGGCCCTTCCTGGCCATGGTGAGGGGGGAGTAGCGGGCCCGGAGCCGGAGGGAGTCAGGCCGCCCGAACTCGATCCCGATCATCAGGCCGCGGCCCCGGACGTCGGTGATCAGCTCGTACCGGTCGGCGGCGGCTCGCAGCGACGCCATCAGTTCGGAGCCGACGCTGGCGGCATTGGCCACGAGTTCCTCGTCGTCGATTACCGCGAGTGTGGCCAGGCCGGCGGCGGCGGCCAGGTTGTTATGGCTATAGGTCGTGTCGTGCACGAGAACCCGGTCCATCGACGAGTAGACCTTCTCGAACACCTGGGTCGTCCCCAGGGTGGCGCCAGCGGGGATGAATCCTCCTGAGAGGGTCTTGGCCACTGTGACCAGATCGGGTTCGACGCCGTCGTACTCGAAGCTGAAGAACCTACCGGTCCGGCCGATACCGCTCTGGACCTCGTCGCAGATGAGCAAGGCGCCGTGGCGTTTCAGCAGGGCGGCCGCTTCGGCCAGGTATCCCTCGGGTACCACCTGCACGCCCTTCCCCTGCACCGGCTCGATAATCAGGGCCGCTACGTCACCCGCCTGCAGCTCCCTCCGGAGGGCACCCAGGTCGCCGAATGGGACTGCCGTCCCCGGCAGCAGCGGCCCGAATCCGTCGCGGAACTCCTTGGCTCCATTGACCGACAACGAACCGGCCGTGAGCCCGTGGAACGCGTGGTCGCAGTACAGGACCCGCGGTCGCCCGGTGGCGCACCGGGCGAACTTGAGGGCGGTCTCCACGGCTTCGGTGCCGCTGTTGCAGAGATACACGCGGTCGAGATAGGGCGCCCGCTCGATCAGCGCCTCCGCCAGCAGGCCGGCGAGAACCGGGGTGTCCATCTGCACCATGTCGGCCAGCTCGGCGTCGAGCACGTCGTGGAGGGCTTGGCGGACGACGGGGTGGTCGCGACCGAGCCCGAATACCCCGAACCCGGAGAGGTAGTCGAGGTACTTGGCGCCCGTGTCGTCGTAGAGGTAGCACCCGCCGGCGCGTTCCCAGCGGCGGTCGAACCCGATCGAGCGCAGAACCTTGGCCGTCTGCGGATTGAGGTAGTTGTCCCACAGCTCCGCTCCGTCGTTGCGCCGGGCCCGAAGCAGGCTGGTGAGGTCGAATCCCATGCCGGCTAGGCGTTCACGGCGGCCCGCAGGGACTGCCGGAGCGATTTGGTGGTAGCCAGCACAGCGCTGGGTTCATATCCGCAGTGGGCCATGCAATTGGCGCAGCGGGGGTCCTTGCCCCGGCCGTAGCGGTTCCAGTCGGTCGTCTCGAGCAGCTCCTGGTAGGTCTCGGCGTAGCCGTCGGCCATCAGGTAGCAGGGGCGCTGCCATCCGAAAACGGAGTAGCTCGGGATGCCCCACGGCGTGCACTCGAATTCGACCTTGCCTTCGAGGAAGTCGAGGAAGAGGGGACTGTGGTTCAGCCGCCAGTGCTTGCGCCGGCCGTCGGCGAAGGCATCGGCGAAAAGCTTGTGTCGAGCTGTTGGTGCTCAGGAAATGGACCTGATCCGGCGCCTTCTCGTAGGCGTAGCCGGGGAGATCATCATCTGGTCCACGCCCAGCTCGTCGTTGAGGAAGTCGAGCACCTCCCGGACCGTCTTCGGGGAGTCCGTGTTGAAGAACGTGGTGTTGGTCGTGACCTTGAAGCCCTTGGCCTTGGCCGACTTGATGGCTGCTACCGCCTTGTCGAAGGTGCCGTCGCGGCTCACCGACTCGTCGTGGCGCTCGCGCAGGCCATCGATGTGTACAACCCAGCTGAAGCGGGAGTGCGGTGAGAAGCGGTCGAGCTTGCGCTCCAGCAGCAGGGCGTTGGTGCACAGGTACACGTAGCGGCCCCGGTCGAGCAAGGCGTTGGTCATCTTGTCGATCTCGGGGTGCAGCAGTGGCTCTCCTCCGGCGATCGACACCATGGGGGCACCGGCACTCCTCGATGGCGGCGACGGCCTGGTCGACGGTGAGGCGCTTGCGCAGGATCTCGGTCGGGTACTGGATCTTCCCGCAGCCGTTGCACTCCAGGTTGCAGGCGAAGAGCGGCTCGAGCTCGACGATCAGCGGGAACTTGTCGCGGCCGGCGAGCTTCTGCCGGGCCAGGTAGGAGCCGATCTTGATGCTCTGCCGTAGCGGGATACCCATCTTAACGGACCTCCAGGGGCAGGGGAAATTGACGTTTTCGGAGCGTACTGGTCGTTCTTCGATCTCGAGTCGGCACCGAGGCCGGCCAGGGCGCCTGGCGACTACCCGTTCGACCAGGGTCGGACGGGGCCGACGCCCCGGCGGTGATGCCGACGCTGCGACGCGCCGCGCAACCAGTCCAGGTCGTAGCTCGGTCTCGTCGTCGATCAGCTCGGCCCGGCACCCGGCCCGGTCGCCACCTCGACCAGTCGGGCCGTGTTGGACGAGTTGGGGGACCCGACCACGAGCATCAGGTCGCAGTCGGCGGCGATGGCGCGCACGGCGTCCTGCCGGTTCTGGGTGGCGTAGCAGATGTCGGCGGCCGAGGGTCCGACGACGGCCGGGAACCGCGCCGAGAGGGCCCCGACGATTTCGGCCACATCGTCGGGGGAGAGGGTCGTCTGGGTGATGTAGGCGATCTTCTCGGGGTCGCGCACGTCAAGCACGTCTACGTCGGACCGTGTCCTCGATCAAGGTGATGCCGTCGGCTTCGCCCAGCGTGCCCTCGGTCTCGTCGTGCCCGGCATGCCCGATGAGAACCACCTGGTAGCCGCGTTCGGTGAAGCGGCGAACCTCGCGGTGGACCTTGGCCACGAGAGGGCAGGTGGCATCCACCACCGTCAGCCTCTCGGCATCGGCCTCGTCCTTGACCGCCGGGGGCCACGCCGTGGGCCGAGAACACCACGGTGGCCCCTTCGGGTACCTCGTCGAGCTCGTGCACGAAGATGGCGCCGCGCCGCTCGAGATCCTCGACTACGTGGCGGTTGTGCACGATCTGCCGGCGGACGTAGACCGGTGCCCCGAAGCGGTCGAGTGGCGCGCTCGACGGTGTGGATGGCTCGCTCCACGCCGGCGCAGAATGACCGTGGTCCCGCCAGGATCACCTGACGGGGCCCCACAGCCGCCGCCCATTCCTCCAGCACGGGCGTGGCAGCCCGGAGGGCCGACAGAGCTCGCCGCTCCACTAGAGAGCGTGCCCACCGACCACAGTTCCTGCTGTGGTGTGTCGGCGACCGCCCGCACCACGGCGGTGGCCGCCGCCCAGGGCTGATTCAGGAGGGCGGAGCTCTCCATGTCAACCGCGATGGCCCCCTTGGCAGCCAGCTCGGATCGGCGGGCCCCCCGGACGATTCGATCCGAGGTGACGACGGTCCCCACCACCGCCGGAAGGCCTCGTCGCTGCAAGACTGCCGCGATCAGCCCGGCGGACTCGAGTGAGGCGATTCCCGTCCCGTCGTTCGTCGATGACCCGGTCGGCCACCACAAGGGTGCCCGGAGGCAGGTCCGGCACCAGCGCCCCGGCGACCCCGGCCACAGCGACGGCAGCGGGATGGGGGGCCGCCAGCCAGGGCTTCGGCAGCAGACCGGGCCCGAGCCGGACCGCTTCCAGTGCGCGCCACCACCGTGCTCGGCCCGGACCGAGCGGAGACGGCGCGGGCCTCGAAGCGCAGAGGTGCCAGGACCAGGAGCCCGGCCTTGGAGACGGTCTCAGACTGTCCCATCGCTCCCCCGCACGTACCGTCCGAGCGCCATCACTGGCCAGACCAGGCGGTACAGGTGGTAGTTGATGGAGAAATCCCAGGGAAAGCCGGTGCCCGTGAAGGTCGGTTCGTCCCAGGTCCCGTCGCCGGTTTGGTTCCCCACCAACCAGGCCACCCCACGCCTGGTGGCCTCGCTGTCGCGCTCGCCTGCCGCCAGCAGCGCCAGCAACGCCCACGCCGTCTGCGAAGCCGTCGATTCACCGCGTCCCCGCCAGCTGGCATCGACGTAGGAACGCAGGTCCTCACCCCAGCCACCGTCCTCGCCCTGGTGCTCCTCGAGCCAGGAGACGGCCCGTCGGATCCGGGGCTCGGTTGGCGGGACCCCGGCGGAGATGAGTGCAGGCACTACTGCGCCGGTGCCGTAGACGTAGTTGACGCCCCACCGCCCGAACCATGAACCGTCCGGCTCCTGATGGCGCCACAACCAGTCGACCGCGCCCGCTATCGGTTCTGCGAAGTTCGGCGCCGATGGCTCCAAGGCCAGCATCTCGAGGACGTGGGCGGTCACATCCGCCGACGGAGGGTCGGTGACCTCTCCGAAGTCGCAGAACGGCAGGGACGCCACGAGCGAGCTGTCATTGTCGGCATCGAACGCGCCCCATCCCCGGTCGCGGCTGCGCATGCCGAGGATCCAGGCGACGCCGCGCGAGCAGGCCTCATCGATCGCCTGGCTGTCGGCGCCCTGGGCTCTGCGCAGGGCCATGACCACCTCGGCGGTGTCGTCTATATCGGGGTAATTGTCGTTGGCGAACTCGAAAGCCCAACCGCCCGGCTGGAGATGGGGCCGGCGGACCGCCCAGTCGCCGGTCACCTTGATCTCCTCCCGACCAACCATTCGGCCGCGGCGCGCATGGGCGCGGCTCCGGGCCGAGTCCCGGCATCGGCCAGGGCTACCAACGCCAGGGCGGTATCCCATACAGGGGACTGGCAGGCCTCGAGACGTCGTCCTTTTTCATCCCGGATGGTGAAGGTGTCGATGCCGGCGAAGGCCGATCGCATCGCCTCGTGGTCCAGTGGGTAACCGAGGAGGTGCAGGGCGATGATGGAGTACACCACGGGCGGTTGGATCCCGCCCCACAGGCCATCCGCTTCCTGGCGATCGAGGATCCACCGCTCCGCCCGGGCCAGGGCGGCCCGCCGCAGCGACCGTGACGGCCAGACCCATTCGGGCAGGCGCTCGTAGGCGTGGAGGGCCCGGTCCAGGAGATGGAATTGGCCGCCTCGGGTCAGGATTGAAGTCCGGGCCGCGGTCATGGCTCCGGTGCCGGCCGGGGCCATCAGCTCGTCGAGAGAGAAAGCGAGGGGGCGGGCCGGCCGGAACGACATGACCACCGTCAGGGCCACCACCGTCTGGCGGGCCCAGCAGGCGAAGTCGTAGATGTTCAGCGGCGCCTGTGTGGGCAGGAACATGATCTCGGGCGGGATGACGGGAAGGTCCTCCCAATCCCACTTGCCGACTACAGCCAGCCAGATGCGGGTGAACACCCGGCTGGCGGCGATGCCCCCGTTGGCGCGCACAAAAGCGGCCGCTTTCTCCATGTGCGGATCCAGGGGGTCCTCGCCGGCGAGGCGTAGTCCCACGTAAGCCTCGATAGTGGTAGAGAGATCAGGGGGCGCCCCATAGAACGTTCCCCACGTCCCGTCCTCCTGCTGGTTGGCGCGGATCCACCGACCGGCCTCAGCGGCAAGATCGGGGTCGAGAATGCCGAGGAAGTGCCGCAACATCAGGTCTTCGGCGTCCATGGTGACGTTGGTCTCCAGTTCGCCCTTCCACCAGCCCGCCGGGTCCTGCAGCCCCAGGAGGTGGTCCCGGGCTCGGGTCAGGGCGCGCTCGGCCCCCTCGACGGCGGGGCCGGCCCGGCCGAGCGGTTCGGTGACTGTGGTCACGACTCCCGTTCCACTACGAAGACTGCGATGTCCGCCAAATCACGATGAGGGATGGCTGACAACCGCACCCGCTCGAGCGCGCCCAGGGCGCCGTCGAGGTTGGCCTTGGCCCGAACCGCCGTCCACTCGCGCCCGCCGCAGGCTTCCACCAGGTAGGTGGCCCGCTCCACTTCCTCCTGGCTCAACTCCGGGAGCGGCCCGTTGCCATCAGCAGGGTCACCATCAGCAGGGCCCAGGATCAACGCCCGTAGCTCGTCCGCTTCGGCCCCGCCGGCCTCGAGGGCGGACACGATGGGCATCGACTTCTTGCGACTACGCAGGTCGCTACCGGCCGGCTTCCCGGTCTGCTCGGGGTCGCCCCAGATGCCCAGCAGGTCGTCCACGGCCTGGAAGGCCAGGCCCAGATGGCGCCCGTAATCGCGCAGGGCACCGACCGTGGCGTCAGGCGCCCCGGCCAGTACCGCTCCGATGGATGAGGCGCAGCCCAGCAGGGCGCCGGTCTTGGCCGCCGACATGGCCGTGCACTCCTTGACCGTGACATCGCGACGCTTCTCGAAGGCGATGTCGTCCGCCTGGCCGGCGATCATGGCTGCAGTGGCGTCGGCCAGCAGGGCGGACGCAGCCGGACCGGTTGCCGGCGAGCTTTCGAGCAGGACCTGATGGGCGAGGATCTGGAGGGCGTCGCCGGCGACGATGGCGGGCCCAACGCCGAACACCGACCAGACGGTGGGCCGGTGATGGCGCTCCGTATCGGTGTCGATGATGTCGTCGTGGATCAACGAGAAATTGTGGACCAGCTCCACCGCCACCCCGCCGGGTACCCCGACCTCGGATTCGGCCCAGGCCGCCTCGGCCCCGAGCACCGCCAACGTGGGCCGGATGCCCTTGCCTCCGGGGGCCTCCACGGGGTTGCCTTGGACGTCGGTCCAGCCCAGGTGGTACGCCGCGATGTGCCGTATTTCCGGTGCCAGCCGTTCCACCGCCTCCGCGATGGCCGGGTTGATCACCCGTCGTGAACGGGCCAGCACCTCGGGTACACCGATCGTCGGGGTCACGCCACCTCCTCAGTGGTTGTCAAATAGCGTCGGTCGTCGGACATGACGGCGTCTGCTGCGGCCCGGCCGCTACGCACCGCCCCTTCCATGGTCGCCGGCCATCCGGTGTCGGTCCATGCTCCCGCCACTGCCAGGCCGGGCCACCTGGTCTTCTGGATCGGGCGCCGGCGAGCCGTACCGGGGGCGGCCCGGAAGGTGGCCTGGCGCTCTTTGGTGACCACTGAGTCGAGCACTTGCGCTCCGGCCGCGGCCGGGAGCAGTCGGGTCAGCTCCGTCCGGATCCCCGCCACCAGATCGTCGGGCCGGCGACCTACGAGTTCATCTGCCGCCGACAGCGAGACGGCCAGGTATTGGGGCCCGCCCGGCCGGGTCTCCAGGCCAGAGGACCCGGTGCGGTCGAACACCCACTGGACCGGTGACTGGCAACCGGCCATCACCGGCCACCGGGTCACCCGTCGGTCGAACACCAGATGGACGTCGACGATGGCGGAGGTGCCGAGCTCGGGGAGCCGGTCCTGATCCGCGACAGCGCCCTCGGGGAGGACGGCGCCGGCCTCGGTGTGCGGGACGGCCACGACCACGGCATCGGCCTCCAGGCCTCCGGTGTCAGAACGGATGCGGAAGGAGGGTTCCCGTCCCGGTAGGGGATCCAGGTCGATGCCGTGCACGCGGGTGCCGGTCCTCACCTCCACTCCGGCGGCGGCGAGGGCAGCTGCCGACCGTTCACCGTGGGCCCGTCCGAGAGGAACCTTGCTCCAGCCCATGTCGGCGGCGCGGTTATCGGTGAGCAGCCCGGTCTGGAACACCTTGGCGGCCATGGCGAGAGAGGCGTCGGCCGCAGCCAGGTTGACGGTGGGAACAGTGATGAGGTCCCAGATGGCCGCTATGGCGGCCGGGGACTGGCCTCGGGACCGCAACCAGTCGCCGAAGGTCTGCTCGTCCAGGGCCGGGTCGCCCAGGCGGAGGCGGCGCAGCCCCGCCACGGCGCGTCCAAGTCCCAAACGGTCGCCTACCGGCAAGTGGGGGAAGCGCAGCAGGGACCAGGCCAGGTGGAAAGGGGCGGGGAGGTCGGAGCGCCGAAGGCGGCCGATCCTCGGCCCATCTCCCGCTCGGGCCGCTGGGGCCACGACGGGGATGTCGAGCCGCTCGGGTAGTTCGACGTCGCCGGTGGCGCCTATCCGTTCCAGGAAGCCGAGGTACTGGTCGCAGCACCGGAGGAAGACGTGCTGTCCGTTGTCGACCCAGAAGCCGTTGTGTTCGAAGGACCAGGTGAGGCCGCCCAACCGGGTGCGACGTTCGAGGAGGGTCACCCGGGCGCCCTGGTCAGCGCAGCCGAGGGCGGCGGCCAGGCCAGCCAAGCCGCCTCCGATCACCACTACGCGCCGCGCCGGCGAAGGCCGGGTCACCCCACGCCTCGCGTCAGGGCCCGGGCGGCCACGGTTGCCTTCTTCCAGGCCGGGAGGGACATGCGGCCGCGCAGCACGGCGCTCGGATCCCGCTGGATGCCGGCCAGAAGTTGCCGGTATATCCCGGCCATGGCGGCCGTGCAGGCCCGTGAGCGCCAGTCCAGCATGGGCAGCAGGGTGAGGCCGCGGTCGTACCACTCCTCGGCCCGGGCCGCCTCGAAGGCCACGAGGGCGATCAGGCCGTCGGTCGGGCCGGAGAGATCGGGCGCCACGCCGAAGCGCTCGCGGTCCTCCGCAGGCAGGTACACGCGTCCCATCTGGTCGTGATCCTCGACGATGTCCCGGAGGATGTTGGTGATCTGCAGGGCCACGCCCAGTGAGTCGGCGAGGGGTTCGGCCCGTTCGGGCTCGGCGCACCCGTAGATGGAAAGGCTGAGGCGGCCGACGGTGCCCGCCACCCGCCGGCAGTAGCCGACCAGGTCGTCGAAGGATTGGTAGCCGGCCCAGTTGGCGTCCATCTCGCAACCTTCGATGAGCTCTTCCAGGGCCGCAAGCGGAAGGGGGAAGTGGCGGGTGACGTCAGCCAGGGCCACCAGAACCGGATCGTCGGCTCGGGCCTCGCCGGCGTCCAGGTCCGCCACGTCCTTGCGGATCCCGGCCAGAGCTTCGAGCTTGTCGGGGACGGGCGCGTCCCCGTCCCCGACGTCATCGATCCGCCGAGCCATGGCGTACAGGGCTGACATGGCCCTCCGCTTCGGTCCGGGCAGAAGCTTGATCCCGTAGGAAAAGTTCTTGGCCTCCGCGCTGGTTATCTGCTCGCACCGCCGGTAGGCCTGGTCGGTGTTCACGCCGCCTCCCGGATGCCCCGAAAGCGATAGAGGCCGGCGAGCATCTGGGTGGCCAGGTGCCGGCGGGACGGGCGCGGCGGGGAGCGGAGCGGGTCGAATCCTTGTCCGGCGATGGCGTCGAGGGCCGCCAGCCCACCGGCCCAGAAGCCGGCGACGGCCCAGCGGCTTCGGCCGCGCAGTTGGCTGAGCAGGGGAGCGCCGTCGCCGAGCAGCATTCTCGCCCGGGAGCATTCGAAGATCATCAGTCCCCGCAACGCCGGCCCGGCGGGCGGTGGCGCCAGGAGGTCGGACCGATCCACGCCGAAGCGGCGCATGTCCTCGGCCGGCAGGTACACCCTTCCGGCTGCGGCGTCTTCGGTCACGTCCTGCCAGTGCTCGACCAGCTGCAGCCCGCTGCAGATGGAGTTGGAGTGGTGGATCCGGTCGGGTGTGGCGACCCCGAAGGCCCCGAGAACCAGCTCTCCCACCGGGTTGGCCGACAGCTCGCAGTACCCCAGCAGGTCGTCAAAGGACTCGTAGGCTGTCACGGCCTGGTCCTGCCGGTTGGCCGCGATCAGTCTGTAAAGGGGGGCCGGATCCAGACCCAGAGCCACAACCGATCCAGCCGCCCGGACGACCAGGGGCAGTAGCTCCGAAGACCCCGGGTCCGCCAAGGCCCTCGTGGTCTCGTCCTCAATGCGAGCCAGCGCCTCCAGCCGGTCGCCGTCGTAGGCGTCGCCCACCTGGTCTACGAGCCGGGCGTAGCCGTAGAAAGCCATCAGATGGTGGCGGGCTGCCCGGGGGAGCAACCGGGAGGCGACCTTGAAGTTCTCCTGGCCGGCCCGGCCCAGGACCTCGGCCTCCGAGGGCAGGCCGGCCGCGCCAGCCCGGGCGGAGACCATGGGATCGGTCTCCGCGGGCGCTTCCGGGGAGGTGTAAGGCAGTGACCGCGTGGTCACTAGATGTACGCGTCTGGGAGTACTCCGTGTCAAGGACCCGGCGCCAGGTCCTCCGATACGTGATCCGGCGGCCAGTCGGTGCCGATCGACCACGACAGCACCGTTGAAAAGGCGCTCTCGATAACCAGGAGGCCAGCCCGGACGGCTTCGTCCCGGTCGGCGCCAGGGGCCACTGACGGTCGCCCCGCAGTCTCGGCCAGCGTCCGCAGGACTTTGCGGGCCAGATCGGCGCTGGGCTCATGGCCTTTGGCCGCCCGAGCCCCGAGCTCCAGGAGCATCGGGAGCACCCCGGCGACCAGGTAACCGAGAACGATGGCCGCCTTCTCGGGATCGCCCTGGAGCCCGGCAACACCACCGAGGGAGTCGAGCGCCGACTCGAAACGGGCGGTGGTGTCCACCAGCAGGGTCTCGATGGCCGCAGTGAGCAGCTCTTCCTTGGAGTCGAAGTAGCGGTAGACGTTTCCCTTGGCCATCTGGGCCCCCTCAGCTATGTCGCTGACGGTGACCTCGCTGTAGCTGCGGGTCTGGAAGGCCTCGATGGCGGCGGCAACTATGCGGGCCCGGCATTCGGGGAGCTCGGCTGCCGATTGTGTGCGGATCTCCACCAGGGCGTCCAGGTGGCGCTGGTCATAGGCGAAGCGGTTGGCCGACTCCCGGACCGGGGGTGGGATCAGGCCGGTGCGCCGGTAGTGGTGAATGGTGCTGGCGGGTACTCCGCTGCGTTCCACTAGCTCGGAAAGGGTGAGCCTGGCCGGTGCCGGCTCGTCGTCGGCCATGGCGGTCAGTCTGCCCCTTTTCGAGCTAATCGGCCATATGTGATGCCGGAATGGTGCCCATCCGGCCTTTCTGAAAGTCCTCGAAGGCCTCGACCAGCTCTTCCCTCGTGTTCATCACGAAGGGTCCGTAGTGGGCGACGGGCTCACCGATCGGCCGGCCGCCGAGGATGAGGACCTCGAGATTCGGGTGCCGCTGCTCCTGCGTCCGGTCGGCCTCTACCAGAACGGTCTGGCCCGCCCCCAGCACGGCCAACTGCCCGGTGCCAAAGGGCGCCAGATCCGAACCGACTCGGCCCCGGCCCCCCAGTCCGTACGCCAGGGCGTTGTAGGTCGGATCCCACGGAAGTTCCAGCCGGGCCCCGGGCGCCACGGTGGCGTGCACAATCGATATGGGGCTGTAGGTGACCCCGGGACCGCGGTGGTCGCCTATGGACCCGGCTATCACTCTCACCAGGGCGCCGCCGTCCGGTGAGGACAGGAGCGTGACGCTGTTGTGCCCGATGTCCTGGTAGCGCGGATCGACCCACTTCTGAGCCGCGGCGAGATTGACCCAGAGCTGGATCCCGTGGAACAGCCCGCCGCTGACCACCAGCGACTCCGGCGGCCGCTCGATGTGCAAGATCCCCGAGCCGGCCGTCATCCACTGGGTGTCACCGTTGGTTATCACGCCGCCGCCGCCGGTGGAGTCGTTGTGCTCGAAGATGCCGTCGATGATGTAGGTGACAGTCTCGAAGCCCCGATGCGGATGCCAGGCCGTGCCCCTGGGCTCACCCGGGCCGTAGTCCACCTCACCCATCTGGTCCATGTGGACGAAGGGATCCAACTCGCTCAGCGGCACGCCGGCGAAGGCCCGGCGGACGGGGAACCCCTCACCTTCGAATCCCGACGGGGCCGTCGTAAGGGACCTGACTCGCCGGGCCCGGGAGGTGGACTCCTCGCCCGCCGGCGCAGATGGCGCGGCGATCTTCGGCAGGGCCAAGACGTTGTCTACGGTGACTGCGGGCATCGACGGCTCTCCTCTTTCTTTTTTCTTTGTGTCGACTTCGGCTCAAGGACCGCGGCGCCATCCGCCTCGGTGCTCTCAGAACAACAGTGGTTGCGTATGCAACTATTCCCGTCGCCTACCATGGCGGCGTGGCTGACGAGGACCGGCTGTATTTCCACCAGATGCTCTCGGGACGCGATTTCGCGACCACGGATCAGCTGGCCATCCAGATGGTCAATTTCTCCTACCTGATAGGCGACCGCGTCACGGGGGAGGCGGTGGTCGTGGATCCGGCGTACGGGGTGGGTGACCTGCTCGAACGGGCCGGGGCCGACGGGATGACGGTGGTCGGGGTGCTCGCCACCCATCACCATCCCGATCACGTCGGCGGTTCGATGATGGGGTTCTCGATCGAGGGGCTGGCTCAGTTGATGGAGCGAGTGTCGGTCCCGGTGCACGCCCATCGCCTGGAGGCTCCGCTGATCTCGCGGGTCACCGGTTTGGACGCGACTGACATCGTCGCCCACGAAAGCGGGGACAAGGTGAAGGTAGGGGCCATCGAGGTGGAGTTGCTACACACGCCTGGCCACACCCCGGGCAGCCAGTGCTTCCTTGTGGACGGGATGCTGGTGGCGGGCGACACCCTGTTCCTCGAAGGGTGCGGGCGGACGGACCTACCCGGCAGCGATCCGGGCGCCATGTACGACAGCCTCCAGCGGCTGGCCGGCCTCCCGGACTCGACCGTGGTCTACCCCGGCCACCGCTACTCGGTCCCTTCGACCGCAACCATGGGTGCGGTCAAGGAGATCAACATGGTCTACAAGCCGTCGACCAGGGAGGCATGGTTGACGATGTTCGGCGGGTAGGACCCGACGAGCTCAGGTCCGGACGCCGAGCTCCTGCAGGCGGACTCTCATGCCGGTCTCGTCTCGTTCGAAGACCCTTCCGAGGGCCCGCAAATCCTCGCCGCGGATGGTGACCGACCGCCCGCTGAAGTCGCCTCGCTGTACCTGGATCATATTTATATAGCGGCGGATCACGTCTCGCTCCGGGGCCTCCACCTCTCCCAGGCGGACCAGGTCGATGCTCACCGGTGGCGTCTCCGTGGCGCGCTCCGCGGCGGGCGAGTAGCTGTTTGCGCTGTCTCCGCCGCCCATCCCCAACGGTCGCGGCAGGAGCTGGTCGACGGGCACCCGGTAGAGCTGAGCCAGGCGCTGCAAGCGAAGGACGGAGATGATCCGCTCGCCTCGCTCATAGGCCCCCAGGACCGACGCCTTGAACTCCCGATCCGAACTCTCCTCCACGGCCAGCAGAGACAACCCTCTCTGCCGTCGAAGGTTTCGAAGCCTGTCTCCTACTGCCAGGGCATACGACAGTGGAACTTCGTCTGACACGCGGCACCTCCCCCTCGAAATGGTAGGCGGAATCAAAGGACCGGGACCGGCGGAATTGTCCGTACGGCGAAAAGGGGCGAAAAGGGGCTAAGATGTCGATTTGAGGAGAACCAGCTGGTGACCCGACATCCGCACGACGGCACCGGCGGGCCGGCGGTCGCTCGGCGTGGCCTCGGACGTGGCCGCGTCGGCGACGGTGTCCAGCACGACTTCCCAGCTCGAGGTCCAGCGGGCTTCGGGCAGGGTGAAGTCCAGCTTCTGGTCCCAGGCGTTGAATATCAGGTAGAACGAATCATCAACGATGGGTCGTCCGTGGACGTCCGGATCGGGTATCGACTGGCCGTTGAGAAAGACCCCGAGGGACTTGGCGTAACCCACGGCCCAATCGGCGTCAGTCATCTCCACGCCGTCTGGTCTGAACCAGGCGATGTCGGGCAACCGGTCCGTCGGGCTCCTGCGACGCAGAGGGCGACCCTGGAAGAAGCGGCGCCGGCGAAAGATCGGGTGCTCCCTTCTCAGCACGATCAGATGACGGGTCCACGCCAGCAGGTCCTCGTCCACCCGGGACCAGTCGTACCAGGAGATCTCGTTGTCCTGGCAGTAGGCGTTGTTGTTGCCGCCCTGGGTACGGCCCAGTTCGTCGCCCCCTAGAAGCATCGGCACACCCTGGCTCAGGAAGAGGGTGGCGAGAAAATTCCGGACCTGTTGACGCCGCAGAGCCATGATCTCCGGGTCGTCGGTCGGTCCCTCGACCCCGCAGTTCCAGGACCGGTTGTCGTCGGTGCCGTCGCGGCCGTCCTCGCCATTTGCTTCGTTGTGCTTCTCGTTGTAGGAGACCAGGTCGGCGACCGTGAAGCCATCGTGGGCGGTAACGAAGTTGATGCTGGCGAAGGGGCTGCGCCCGTTGGCGGCGTAGAGATCGGAGCTTCCCGTAAGCCGCTCCGCCAGCTCGGCGACGGGCGTGTCCTGTCGCCAGTAGTCGCGGATCGAGTCGCGGAACTTGCCGTTCCACTCTGACCACAGAGGGGGAAATTGCCGACCTGGTAGCCGCCGTCGCCTACGTCCCACGGCTCGGCGATCAGCTTGACCTGGCTTATGACAGGGTCCTGCTGGATCAGATCGAAGAAGGCCGCCAGCCGATCCACCTCGTGGAACTGGCGGGCCAGCGAGGCGGCCAGGTCGAAACGGAATCCGTCCACGTGCATGTCGAGGATCCAGTAGCGAAGTGAATCCATCATGAGCTGCAGGACGTGGGGATTGCGGACGTTCAGGCTGTTACCCGTCCCCGTCGAGTCGCTGTAGAGCCGGGGATTTCCGTCGACCAGGCGGTAGTAGCTGGCGTTGTCGATCCCCTTGAACGCGAGGGATGGACCGAGGTTGTTCCCTTCAGCTGTGTGGTTGTACACCACGTCGAGGATGACCTCTATGCCGGCTGAGTGGAGGGCCTTTACCATGGCCTTGAATTCGTTGACGACGCGGTGGCCGGGCCGGGAGGCGTAGCCGTTGTAGGGGGCCAGGTAGCCGATCGAGTTGTAGCCCCAGTAGTTCGTCAGTCCCAGCTGCACCAAGCGGTTGTCGTGGATGAAGTGATGCACGGGCATGAGCTCCACCGCCGTGATCCCGAGCTGGGTGAAGTGCTCTATGACGGCGGGATGGGCGACGCCGGCGTAGGTGCCCCGCTGCTTGGGGGTCACATCCGGGTGGGTCCAGGTAAGGCCTTTGACGTGGGTTTCATATATGACGGTGTCGGCCCACTTGGTCCTCGGGGCGTGGTCGAAGCTCCAGTCGAAGGCCGGGTCGACGACCAAGGATTTAGGCATCGACGGCGCCGAGTCGGTCTTGTCGATGTGCAGGTCGTCAAGGCTCAGGTCGTAGGCGTAGGGGGCCTGCCCCCAGCTCACCGAGCCGTCGACGGCCTTGGCGTAGGGGTCGAGGAGAAGCTTGGCCGGATTGCAGCGGATTCCGGCTTCTGGCTGGTACGGCCCGTGCACCCGGTACCCGTACCGGGTGCCCGGTTCGACCTCCTCGAGGTAGCCATGCCAGCAGTAGGCATCGACTTCGGGAAGCTCGTAGCGGGTCTCGACCCCCTCATCGTCGAAGAGGCAGAGCTCGACCGCCTCCGCCACCTGCGAGAACAGGGAGAAGTTCGTCCCCAGGCCGTCGAAGGTGGCTCCCAGGGGAAAGGGCTCGCCCGGGGATGCACGTCCTCGCATGTCTGGCCAAGCTAGCGCTCACCCCCACCAGAAGGACGCGGCGACGATGAAGTACAAGCCGATCAGCGCCACCCCTTCCACCCAGGTGTACTCCCCGTCGTAGATGATGACCGTCACGACCAAGGTCGAGACCGCCAGGGCGGCGACCATCAAAGGGGGGAAGACCAGAGTCAACCTGACCGGCCCGACCGCTGGGCTCAGAAGTATCAACACCGGCGTCAGAAGAAGGGCCACCTGCAGCGGGCTGTTCAGGGTGGTGCTTATGGCGTATTCGGGCTTGGCTTTCAACGCGAAGCGGATGCCGACGACATGCTCCACGGCGTTGGACGCGATGGCGACGACGACGAGGCCGACGAAGACCTCCGACATCCCGAGGGACTTGGTCGCCTCCTGGAGGGGTTCCACGAACCAGTCGGCGGCCAGCGCCGCGCCGAGGCTGCCCAGGGCCAGGAGCCCGGTCGACAGGGCCAGCGGCCACGGCTCTCGAGCGCCGGAGTCGGGTGGAGCGCCGGTATCGGGTACCGGCCTGGACCGATCCCGAAGATAGAAGGGCACCGTGGCGGCGTAGACGGCGAGGAGGACCAGAGCGCAGATGTACGACAATGCGGCCGAGTGTGCGGCGGCCGGCGTCTCCAGCTCGCTGGCAAGAGTGGGCACGAGCAGAGCGGCGACGGCGAGCATGAGTAAGGAGGCGTTGAGACGGGGTTCCTCCGGATCGAACCTCTGGGTCCCGTGGCGAAGGCCTCCGAAGACGAACGCGCAGCCCAGGACCAGAACGGCATTGCCGAGTATCGATCCGACCAGCGCCGCCCGTACCACGTTGTCCAGCCCGTCACTCAGGGCGAACAAGCATACGAAGAGCTCGGGCAGGTTGCCCAGCGTGGACTGGAGCAGGCCGGTGGCGCTGGGACCGAGCCGATCGCCCACCTGGTCGATCGCTTGACCGACCAGCGCGGCGAGGGCGGCCAGGGCCAGCCCCGCAATGACGAACTGGGCGACGGGACCGATTCCCGCCATGTTCCCCAAGCCTGCCGCCGCCAGGAGCGCTATCGACGCGACCAGCGTTATCCTCTGGCCGCGGCCGAGATGCTTCAGGGCGGTTGTCTCGAGCATCTTCGCTTGACGACCGTAGCGGCTGGCGGTCCGGGACAGACGGACTACAAGACGCTGAGCGGCTCAGCCCGCGGGGAGGTAGATGTCCCCACCGGAAGCCCGAAACTCCTCGGCCTTTTGCCGCATCCCTACCTCGACCTCCACCTCCGTCATCTGGGCGGCGGAGTCGCGGATGTCGTGGCTGATCCGCATCGAGCAGAACTTGGGCCCGCACATCGAGCAGAAGTGGGCAGTCTTGGCCGGAGCCGCCGGCAGCGTCTCGTCGTGATAGGACCGGGCTGTATCAGGGTCCAGCGCGAGCTCGAACTGGTCCTCCCAGCGGAACTCGAAGCGGGCTCTGGACAGCGCATCGTCCCACTCCCGGGCGCCCGGATGCCCTTTGGCCAGATCGGCGGCATGGGCCGCGATCTTGTAGGCGATCACACCAGCTTTGACGTCGTCGCGATCGGGAAGGCCCAGGTGCTCCTTCGGTGTGACGTAGCACAACATGGCGGTCCCGGCCCAGCCGATCATGGCGGCCCCAATGGCGGAGGTGATGTGGTCGTAACCGGGCGCCACGTCCGTGGTCAAGGGGCCGAGGGTGTAGAAGGGGGCGTCGTGGCAGTACTCCTTCTGCAGCCGCATGTTCTCCTGAATCTGGTGCATCGGGACGTGACCCGGCCCCTCGATCATCACCTGCACGTCATGTCTCCACGCCACCTCGGTCAGCTCCCCGAGCGTGCGCAGCTCGCTCAGCTGGGCCTCGTCGTTGGCGTCGGCGACCGATCCGGGCCGTAGTCCGTCGCCGAGCGAGAAGGAGACGTCGTAGCTCGCCAGGATCCGGCACAGCTCTTCGAAGTTGCTGTAAAGGAAGTTCTCCTCATGATGAGCCAGGCACCACGCCGCCAGGATGGATCCACCGCGACTCACGATCCCCGTCACCCGCCGGGCGGTCAGGGGAACGTAACGCAGCAGCACGCCGGCGTGGACGGTCATGTAGTCCACGCCCTGCTCGGCCTGTTCGATGACCGTATCCCGGTACACGTCCCAGGACAGGTCTTCCGCCACGCCGTCAACCTTCTCGAGGGCCTGGTAGATGGGCACGGTGCCGATCGGGACGGGCGAGTTGCGCAGGATCCAACCCCGGGTGGTGTGGATGTCCCGGCCGGTCGAGAGGTCCATGACGGTGTCGGCCCCCCACCTGGTTGCCCACTCGAGCTTGTCCACCTCCTCGCTGACTGAGGAGGCGACCGACGAGTTGCCGATGTTGGCGTTGATCTTGACCGCGAACCTGGTGCCGATGAGCATCGGCTCCGATTCGGGGTGGTTGACGTTCGCCGGCAGAATGGCCCGGCCGCTCGCTATCTCGGCCCGGACCAGCTCCGGAGTCCATCCCTTCGCGGATGGCGGCGAACTCCATTTCCGGGGTGATCGTCCCCTGCCGGGCGTAGTGCAGCTGGGTGACGGTCCGGCCGGCCCGGGCCCGCCGGGGGGGCCGGCCCTCGCCGGGGATGGGACGGGTATCGGGTCCCGTTCCGGGTCGCCGCCCGCCCGTCGTCGCGAACCGATCCGGCCCGACCGGGATAGCGTTCCGTGTCCGCTCGCTCGTCTATCCATGGGTCTCTGAGCTCGGTCAGCCCGGACTCCCGATCCCCGCCGGGACCGGCCGTGTCATAGCGCCGTAACGGGGGATTGGCTCGGCCGTCGGGCGAGTCGTGCAGGGCGGATTTCCTGGAACGGCACCTGGATGTCGGGCCGCGAGCCGGTTACCAGAACCCGGCGGCGTGATCGCTTCGGTCATCTCGTTCCTCCCTCCACCGGCATTACCCGGATCAGGTCCGACGGTCGGGACCGGCCGGGACCGAAGTCCCGCAGGTCCCCTCTCAGCCCGGTCCGTCCGGGCTCCCGTGTATGGGACAACCATACCCTCGTCGAGCCGGGGCTCACCCAAGTGGGGCGACTACACTTCGGCCAGGCACATGCCAGGCGGCGTGGCCGAGTGGTTTAGGCAAGGGCCTGCAAAGCCCTGTACAGCGGTTCGATTCCGCTCGCCGCCTCCAGTACATCATCCCAGGTCAGGGGCTATTTGTGGTGGTCTGGTCAGCGCGGCGCTGGGACGGCCATCCCGCGAAAATCCCGCGGCAGATTTAGTTTCCGACGCCGATTGAGCCCCGTTAGGCGGACATGGTCGGGCTCTCTGCCGGGCCTTACATGTCCGTCCACCTTGCATTCCGGCGGGTAGCCTGGATGCGATGGCCAGAGCCGCTGAGGAGCTACCGATCGATGTCGATGGGGCACGACTCAAGAGCGCACTCGTCAGAGTCGGCTACACGCCGGCGGAAGCCGAAAGCTGGTGGGCGTCGACCGCCCATACCTCGCTGGGCGGGCGTACAGCGGCGCGGGCCTGGGCGGATGGCGACGCCGTCTTGGTCCGACGCTTCGTGGAGGTGCACGTCAGCGAGCGGTTTGCCGAGGGCCTGGCCGCCCGGCCTGAGGTCATCCAGCAGCTCTTTGACGCAGCTGAGCCCTCTTAACTGCGGAGTTGTCGCTTCCAGAGGGCGGTGCCGAGTGGCTGGAGCGGTGGCGGCGCGACAACAGCGCCTCGCCGGTGCAGGTCCAGGCCATGACAGGATGGCTCGAGACGCTTGCGACCACGCCCAATCAGTACCCGTCGACGGCAATCTCCTGGCCCTACCCGCGTGCCACAGGGGAGGCGCGGGCGGCCTTCATACTCGGGGCCCGACGCATTCGTGATCTATGCCGTCGAGCTGGGCCAGGTGCGGATCCTGTTCATAGGTCACAACGCCCCGGAGGGCTTCATCATCCCGCTCCCGTAAAGGCGTCGGGGAGGGCCACCAGGCGGGGCTTCGCCGGGGTAGCGCCGTCGAGTTGCGCCTCGAGGAAGGCGGCCACCTGGCGGTCGCGCTCGGCGGTGGCGTGCTGGTAGATCAGAGCGGCTCGCGGGGAGGAGTGGCCGATGCGGGCCATCAGCTCCTTGGTGGTGACGCCTGGCATCTGGGCCATGAGGGTGGCGGCGTGGTGACGGAGGTCGTGGGGATGCATCTCGGGGTCCACTCCGACGGCGGTCTTCGCTTCGGTCCAGGCGACCGAGACGCGGGAACGGCGGGCCGGCCCGCCTCGCGGGTCGGTGATCAGCTCGCCGGTGTCGGCGCAGCCGAAGGCCTCCAGGTGAGATGCGATTGCGGCCATGGCCTGCTTGGCCAGGACCACCGTCCGCCGGCCCGCGTCCGACTTCGGGTCCTTGACTATGCGCCCGATACCTGGGATCT
This sequence comes from uncultured Acidimicrobiaceae bacterium, assembly GCA_963851245.1. GTDB lineage: Bacteria > Actinomycetota > Acidimicrobiia > Acidimicrobiales > Palsa-688 > CAWKOH01. The sequence continues at coordinate 371,498 of CAWKOH010000009.1, forward strand.
CCTGGGCCGTCTGGCGGATATGGACGGCCGAACGCAAGCTGTCCACATCGGAAAGACGGAGACCCAGGATCTCCCCCATCCGGAGACCTCCGAGCCCTGCGAGCACCAGCACCAGCCGGTATCTCTCTGACATCGCCTCGATCAGCGCGAGCACCTCGGCCGTGGCCGGCGTCGGTCGCTCCGCTGACGTCTCCCGGCCCCCGCCCCTGACGCGGCACGGGTTGCGGGCGATCCGCTCGTCGCTGACCGCAGTATTGAGGATGGCGCTGAGGAGTCGGTAGCTCTTGGCTGCCTGGTCGTGCCCGGAATCTGTGGTCACCGTCCCGTACCAGGTCCGCACCCGCTCGGGTGTGATGGCTCGGAGAGGCAGCGGACCGAAGTGGGGCAGGATATTGCGGGTCAGCAGGCGCTCGTATCCGTACCGAGTCGAGGGTGAGAGCGGCCGGCCGTTGACCACTCGACTGTCGAGCCAGTCGGCCGCATAGGGAGCGAAGCTGACCTTGCCGGTCCGGGGGTTGGCCACGATGCCGACCAGCTCGTCTCCTTCCACCTTTGCCCTGTAGGCGTCGGCATCCTTGCGGCGAGCGAATGTCTTGGACCTCTCCTGGTCGCCGGCTCGCCACCGGACGTCGTATCGCCACTCCCCGGTTGTGGTTCGGCGGCGCTGTATGTGGGCCATAGCGATCCTCCTATCTCATTGCGAGCCTACGAAGCGGATGTGACTGCACCGCTCTGGTCGGCTTCGTCCTGGCCGTCGAGCAGCCGGTCGATGTACCGGTGCATGAACCAGCTCGAATCCGAGGAGAACCTGGCCAAGCTGGCCAATCCGATGGTGCGCAACCTGGTGGTGTTACTGATCGAGACCGGGCTTCGCGGTGGTGACGCCTGTGTGCTGCCGTTCAACCCGATCATCACCGACAGCATCGGCTGGCCCTGCCTGCGATTCCAGAGCTCCAAGACCGGCAGCGAGCATCTGATCCCCTTAAGCGACAAGGCTGCGGCCACAGTCCGCTCCCAGCAGGCTTACGTGCTCGAACGCTGGCCGAAAGGATCACCGTGGCTGTTCCCCGGGATCATGGACAACCCGGACGGGACCAGGCCAACTGTTACTCTCCCAGGTCGTGCTAGCATATGGCAGAGTCTGCTAGCATAAGATCCATGTCGAAGTTCGCAGATGCAATCGAGGCAGCCCGCCGGGGCACGCCGGCCCAAAAGGGCCCGCTGGACACCTCGGCACTGCACGACGGCCCTGAGGTCCAGCTGTCGGTTCGCGTCGCCGAGGGCCTTCGCTCCGCTGTCGCTTCGACCGCGAACGCGCAGGGTCTGACCGTGACTGCGTTCGTCGAGCGGGCGTTGCGCCGGGCGGTAGTGGAATCCAACGACAGCTTCGTCGGGCTCGCCGCAGATCTGGAGCGTAACGTACGCGCCGAGCTCCGGTCAGCTATTGAAGACGGCGCCTATCGTGAAGCCGCCGCTGAGGTGGAACGGGAAGAGGCGTGGTCGTAGCGGTCGTAGATGACCACCGGCTCATCAGCCTGCTCGCCGCACCGGACCCACCTCCGGGGCGGTACGCGACGACATGCTCATGGTGGTGGCGACTCACCTCTGCCTTCTCGGGGCACCGCAGGGGAGCGCTCACACGACGTCTTGAAAGCCTCGATCATGGCATCGCCTCAGCAATCCGACAAACGGTGCGGGCTCTTCCCGCCCATTTCGAGATCGTCGACCTGCGGCTGCTCATCCCCGCGATGGGGGAACTCGCTCTAGATCACGCGGTCAACCAACTCGCCGCAGAGGCGGTCGCAGCTGCCGCCTACCTGGAGACGTCGATCGAAGTGGAGATCGACACTCCTCAAGTGCGAGACGCGGCGAACGCGGAACACGTCGAGTACCACGTGATATGACAACGGGATCCTTGCGGGAGTGACCCCTAACGCGCGCCCCCGAATCGCGGGCCGATAACGCCCCGAACGCCGGCTAGAGGGTCAGCCGGCGCCAAATGGGCCTTCAAAGCCCTGTACAGCGGTTCGATTCCGCTCGCCGCCTCAGGGCGTTTCGCACGTCCCCCCAGTCGCTTCTTGCCGGCGGGCTGGCGACTCCCACTCCCACGGTCGGCGCTTGGCCGGGTGCAGAGTGGCACGGGTCTCTGCTCCTTTATCGGGTGGATCTTCACATCGTCGCCACGAGGGCTTCATACCGCTTGCGGGTTGCATCCGTAGGGTTACGAAATCCGCCGCGGTCAACTCGGGCTCCTGCTGGGGTGGCAGCGGCGAGCGGACGTCGTGCCTGAGGAGTCTTGGCGAAGCACTCACTGTCGGCACGACGTCCGCTGGCGGCCCATACCTCTAACATCTGCCGGCGTGCGACGAGGGTCTGTGGCGGCGCTGCCGGTGGCCTTCTGCCTGATCATCGTCGGCTCTTACCAACACGACCGCCGTGACCCTGATCGGCGCCTTGGTCACAGCGGCCACCGTGGCGACTGCGACGATCGGCCTGGCGGGCACCCACCTCGGCGCCGGACCGGGCCCTCAGGAGAAGGCTCCAGATTCCGAGGACAGCCCGCCCGGGCATCTGGAGGGAATGAACCACCGACTTACGGACACCTGGAACATCTGGCCGCGCTGAGGGTTCAGCGCCCGGAACGCGACTGAGCAGCCCATCGGGCTGCTCAGTCTG
>CAWKOH010000010.1:0-318403 GCA_963851245.1 uncultured Acidimicrobiaceae bacterium
GATTAATATCGTTGCCTGGAAAGGTGTTATGCCCCCGTTCTGGGTTGGTTGGCGAAATCCTGCGAAAGGTGGCGCTATTTGTATGGTCGGTCCCGGGCACTATCGCTCGAATATCCGGTACTTCTCCGCAGGAGATCCGTCAAATACGAAATTTGTTTCACTGGCATCGCGGGTGAGCTATTCCCAGCCACCCGGTTGGCCGGGGGATACGCGATGTTACATCGCATTTCAGGAGAGCATTCCCGATTCCTGGTTCCCGCCTGCGGTGGCAGATTACGGCCATATTTATTACGTTGAAGCCTGGCAAGATTCGACGAGTTCCAATGTGATAGACACTGGTCGCCTGACCACTCTTTCGGCGGGTGAAGGATGCGATCACCGAACACCGTGTATTGCTTTAGATCAGTTCGGCCTAGTGGTCGTCGCATGGGAAACTGCATTCCCCCAAATCGAGACTGGCGGGCTTAAGCAGTACGTAACAATGCGTTGGAAAACCAACGCCTTTCCGCCGGTGTGGGCTGACTACGTTTCATGGTATTCAAATTGGGCGCGTCCCAGTTCCCCAGGAACCTTGCTACTCCCTCAAAATTCGTATTCGTTTATTAAGAATCTCGCGTTCACGCCTTGGCGCGATTGGACCAGGATCGCGTGGAATGACTCGGGGGCGCGCAATGTCACGATAGTGCACTTTGGATATACCTCGAGCTATCTCCAGTGGTATAGGAATCATTTCGTGGAGGCATCCGCCAACCTTCTCTCGCCGTGTGGACCCAGAACACAGGTGCTGTGCCCGACGCCCTTGCCTATAGGTCCACGTCAGAGCATCTGGATTCCACATACGACGCAAGAATTACGCGCTATGATTTTCCGATAACCCCTATCGAGGAGGATGATCTTCTCATGCAAACGATAACCGTTTCAGACGACAATCAGTGTAAGGGCATCGGTATAAGGGCGGGAGGCCAACCGCCGCCGTCGATATACTCTCCATTAGGTGGAACTCCGACCACCGTCCTGTGGCAGCCAATCGACCCGGATCCTTTCGATACCACGCAACCACATCCGCATGTAACTTGGACAACCCCCAGGGTGAAGACTTCCACATTTTTTGCTAATGCCGGCGATTCCCTGAGCTATACACGCTATTTCAGCATTGGTTCGTTCACGGCAGGTGATACGGCGGCAGTACAGACAGGTCTCAATCCCACGGGTGGTGATTATTTCCGCGCTTCGATTAATCTCCGGCGAGCCTCGGATAGCGCCATTATCCTTGTCCTCGACACTGCGCGCTTAACTCGATCCGCATTCGTTTCAAGCACGAACGTTGCCGATAGTGGGTTTGGTCATGCCTTCATTCCCATTACGGATTCGCTTTACCTGAGCATGGATGTGGCGCGTGGAGATTCGAACGATAATCTTACCCTTTCCCATATCGAGAGTTATGGCGATCCAATTCAGGATGTTCTACCGGCCGGGGACGACACGAGCGGCAGTGCATTCAAGAAATCACAGCCACATCCGCAAGCTTCCGGCACTCCGCCAGCGGAACTGGAGGTCACGGTGCATCCTAATCCCGTGCGCGGGACGGTGAAGGTTTGCGTAGCGGATTTGCCGCAGGGAATTGCTGCGACAGTCGATGTTGTGAACGAAATGGGTGTGGAGGTAGCGAAGCTTTACGACGCGACGCCGGACGCGGAACTGGGACTTTGCTTATCACTCGATTGTTCGAGCCTGCCATCCGGAACTTATTATGCCGATCTGCAAACGCAGGGGGAGCATAGAGCGGTGGAGTTTTCAGTAGCACATTAGTCGCGGCGAAGAGGGGAGCTCTGCCTTTTATAAGAAAAGGCAGAGCGGTTTATTCATTTTAGTCACGGCAAGTTCATTAACATTTTGAACAAATTTTTTTGGATTTAGTTTCCGATGTTGATAAAAATCGTGATTTTCCTGATTTTCGCCAAATATTTATGTTTTCCGGCTGGATTGGGCTAAAAGTTATCCACACCCGAATGTGGATAGAAAACGGTATAACTTTAAAAGCGCTCTTTATTAGGCTGAATCGGGGAGGCCGCGTGGGCGGCAAAAGTTCCCGCCAACATCCCGCGAAAAGCAACATCGAATGCATAAAGTTTTCGGAAAGAATTGAGTTTGGATTTTTTGGCAATTCACAATGTTGGTTCCCAGTTCGAACATACTACATTTTTGAAACCATTTTTAGGTGCAAATGCTTCTCATGCCGAACATTGGTTCTTCCCCTCGAAGGCTCCTTAACGATGGCTCGACTAACACATCAAATATACCCATTAACGACAGGATTTCACGGCCCAACTCGGCCCATCGCCAACCCGGAATTGGTATCGCAGTTTGGGTATGACCGGTTCATTCCCTTCGCCAACTCCGCAGATCATACGGATGCGGAACTGCACGAAATCGCGCAGACTATTCGTCGGGATATCATCCACGAGCTTGTGGAGGCCAAAAGCGGGCATTCTGGCGGCCCACTTGGGTCAGCTGACATTTTTGCAGTCCTGTATTTTGGCGGCGTAATGCGCTACGATGCGCAGAATCCGTGGTGGCCGGAGCGGGATCGCTTCATTCTTTCTGCTGGGCACATGTGCCCCGTTCTTTACGCGACGCTGGCGAACGCCGGATTCTTTGGGAAATCAGAACTATTGACTCTTCGGAAATTCAATTCGCGCTTGCAGGGCCATCCAGGGCGGGATATGGGGCTTCCCGGGATCGAAAGTTCCACTGGCTCGCTTGGACAAGGGCTCGGGATCGCGGTCGGTATGGCTCTGGCCGATAAGCTGGTCGATAAAAATGGGCGTCGAGTTTTCGCTTTGACAGGGGATGGCGAGCTTTCCGAAGGTGAGATTTGGGAGGCGGCGCTCATCGCCGCCCATTGGAATCTGGATAATTTCACTATGGTTGTCGATCGCAACCATTGCCAGATCGACGGTCGGACGGAGGATGTGCTCAAGCTCGATTCGGTAGCCGCCAAGTTCCGTGCCTTCAATTTCCATGTGATCGAATGCAATGGAAATAGTATTGGCGAGCTTCGAAAAGCATTTAAAGAAGCGGAAGACACTTCTGGCAAGCCAGTTTGCATTGTGGCGCAGACCTTCATGGGCAGGGGTGTTTCTTTCATGGAAGATGATTACCGCTGGCATGGCAAGCCGCCAACAGCGGAGCAAGGACAGGAAGCGCTCCAGGAGCTCACCTAAGGGTATTTTCGATAGGAGGGCAAATGCCATACACGGAGCAAGAGCTGGCATTTGCAGAGAAACTGGAGTGAGAGAGAGAGGCAAGGCTCGCGAATTGGGCGATGCAGATCTCGGTGATAAAAAGAATTTTTAGTGTAAACATGCTACGGGGCTTTCGCTCGACGCAAGAGGCGGGCAATGGGAAATCCGGGATTGGAATATAACTATGGCAGCAGTATTGGAACAAACACTCTCATCGAACCAAGTGGCGGCTGGAATCGAGAAGCTTTCGATTAGCGAGGGCTCGCGTGCAACTGTCGACCGTTTTCAGATGGAAGGCAAGAAAGCCACCCGATTTGGTTTTGGAGAGGGTCTAGTCGTGCTGGGTGAACGCTACGAGAACGTCGTGGTCCTGGGCGGAGATATTACGGGCTCCGTCATGACGTCCTATTTCAAGGACAAATTTCCTGATCGTTTCTTCTCCATGGGCATCACGGAGGCAACGGCAACGCTTGTTGCCTCTGGCCTCGCGCTTTCCGGCATGATCCCCTTTTTCGCAACCTACGGTGCATTCGCATCCTGCCGGAACACGGACATGCTCCGCATTTCCTGCGCCTACAACGACGCGAATGTCAAGATCGGCGGCGGCCATGCCGGCATTTCCGTTGGCGAAGATGGCGCTACGCACCAGGCGCTAGAGGAGATTGCCATCATTCGCGTACTGCCAAATATGACGCTTGTTGTTCCGTGCGATTTCCTCGAATCCAGAAAAGCGACGATTGCCGTTGGCGAAATGTATGGCCCCGCGTACATTCGATTTGGCAGGGTGGATGTACCCAGCTTTACGCGCGAAGACACCCCATTCGAGATCGGCAAGGCCCAAGTATTCAAAGAGGGCAATGACGCCGCCGTAATAGCGTGCGGCCCGATGGTATGGGAGGCATTGCAAGCCGCGTATGAATTGCAAGGTGAAGGGATCGATGTTCGCGTCATCAATATGTCCACCATCAAGCCGCTGGATCGAGCTACTATTCTGAGCGCCGCGAGTGAGTGTGGCGCGTTAGTAACGGCCGAAGAGCATCAAATCAACGCCGGGCTGGGGGGCGCCGTAGCCGAAGTGCTCGCGCAGGAACATCCTGCTCCGCTCGAATTTGTCGGCGTGAAGGACATGTTCGGCGGGTCCGGCAAGGCCGATGAACTGATGAGGCACTTCGGTCTGACCAGCTCTGATATTAAGGCTGCGGTGCTACGCGCGATCGCAAGAAAACGGTCCTAATCAAGACCGACCGTGCTGGCGCATTGTGGTGTCCAAAGTCACTCGGTTGAAAGCTGATTTTCCGGACGCGGCCCGTAAATGCCGTAATTTTGCGGATATGCTTTTCTCTGACTTTCTTCGGGCGCTGGATCAAGAGGTACCGCTTGCTGGCGCAGGGTATAATCGCGACGCGATCGGGCTACAGGTCGGGCTGCCTGCAGGGATTGAACTAAGCGCTGCTCTGTTCGCCTATGAGGTGACGGATGAGGTTATCGCGGAGGCAAGCAAGCGCGGAGCAAATCTTATCGTCGCATTTCATCCTCTCATTTTTCCTGCCGTCGATAGCGTAACCGAGACGACACGTACCGGCACGCTGATTCGCACTCTAGTGAAGCGGGATATCGCTCTCTATATTTTGCATACCGCGTTCGATACCCACCCCGAGTTCGGTACCAGCCGATTGATGGCAGAGGGATTGAAGCTCGCGAACGTTCGCCCTCTTAAACCGGAACCTCGTATCGCTCCATTTAGGAACATTGAGGGCAATCCTGGAATGGGCGCAATTGGAACACTTCCAATCGTACCGACCAGAGAGGACTTCCTTCGAATAACCGCGAGCGTTTTTAGGACACCCTTCCTGCGCATGAATAACCGGTCTCCGGAACGAATCGAAACCGTAGCGCTTTTAGGCGGCGCGGGAATGGACTATTATTCATCCGCGATTTCCGAAAAGGCGGACGCCTTTATCACTGCGGACATTCGCTACCATGATTTTTACCGTGCCGATCACGATCGCATACTGCTCATCGATGCCGGACACGCGGAGACGGAAAGATTTGTTAGCCAAGGTATGGTTCGGGCAGCCAGAAAGGCACTCGCGAATCTCACTGCACAAAATTCCGTAGAGCCATGGGAGAAGATCCTCCTTGTCGCTCGCAGCGAGCCGAATGCTGTGCACTATCATGCGGCAGACCAGGGAACTAACAGAATAATACAAACAACGACGTGAACGACTCCCTTATACATCTTTACGAACTTCAGAAGGTTGACCGCCAACTCGACGAATTGGTGGAAAGCCGCGGCGAATTACCGGATCGAGTCAATGAACTGCGTGCCCAGGTAACCGACCAGCGCGGGCAGCTTGACCAAACACGCAGCGATATTCGCGAGGTGGAAACGAATTCGCGGTCCCTCACGGGCGACATTACAGACTTGCGCGAAAAAGTTGAACGCTATAAATCTCAGCAGTTCGAAGTCAAAACGACGCGGGAATACGATGCGATTACATTCCAGCTCGAAGATTCGCAACGCCGCCTTCACTCGAGTATGGAAAGCGTTGCGCGCATGGGCATTGAGCTTGAGCAGCTTCGGATAGATGAGCAGCAACTGTCGCAGGACCTTTCCGAAATGGAACGAGAACTCGATGAAGCTGAATCCGCGCTCAATGAATTGTTGACAAATACTGAGGAAGAAGAAAAGGAGTTGGTGTCGAGGCGGGAAGAACTGCTTAAACACATTCAACCTTACCATCTCACGATATATGATCGCGTGCGACCAGCGAAAGGGGGCATTGCAGTTGTTCCAATCAAGAACGGCGTGTGCGGGGGTTGCTTCAATGCGGTGCCGCGTCAGCTTGCGCTTGAACTGCGAAAAGGCGACAAACATGCGGTTTGCGAGTATTGCGGCCGCATTATCGTCGGCGAGCCGATTGCGATCGCCGTCGATGGCGAGCCCCAGCCCGTAACGTATGAGGTCGAAGTCGAGAGAACAGAAGAAGAGGATTAAAGACAAAGCACTCGGAGGCCTTGTCATCTCCCAATCGCCGAGAATGCAGACTTTTCTGATGCGATAGAACTTTCGGAGGTTCAGATCCTGAATTTCTGCTCCTGAGGAATGGGATTTGAGGTGCGGTAGAACGTTCGTTGTCAATTTTTAGGGACTGCCGCCGGGCAACCGCTCATGAGCGATCCGCAAGGATTGCGCGGAGAGGAAAGTCCGAACTCCACAGAGCAGCGTGCCGGTCGAGAGCACTTCGGCAACGAAGATTGCCTCAAGGCCGGGGAGCGAGAAACAAAGCGCCTCGGCGCTGAAAAAACGCTCACAGCGAAGTGCCACAGAGAAGCAAACCGCCGAAGAGACCAGCAATGGTTTCTTGTGGTAAGGGTGAAACGGCGGTGTAAGAGACCACCGCTTACGGCGTAAGTCGTAGGGACACGATAAACCTCGCGCGGAGCAAGACCACGTATGAAATCAATCCTTCATGAGCGATCATGAAGGAGATGCCCCGACTCGGGGACACGGTTTCGGGTAGGTCGCATTAGAGAAATGGTTGCCTCCTCACGAATGGCTCGCAAGAGCCTTCTTGAGAAGACAGAATTCGGCTTATAGGTGGCAGTCCTTAATTTTTTTAGCGCGTTCGAGTTTAATAAATCCGTCAGCTGCTGAGCGTAGGTTGAGAGTGAGCCCATTCCTCAGGCTTCGCTTTAAGGCCTATTGAAATTGGTTTGCAGAAAAAAGTCCCTGAGAAGGACTCCCCTGATACTTCACCTCTGTTTGGCTGTTACAGCCAAAGTGCGATTCCTGACGCGAATCCGGCCAAACCCGCTATGCTAATCAGGGCCTGGCCAAGATCGCGAAGACGCAACGGGTTGCTTTTCGACGCAAGCGCGGTAAGTTGGACTACTGCCACGGCGTACGCAAGCAGGTACGCCACCTCGAGGCGCGGGTTCGTGTACGAAAATAATTCCTTCGCGCCACAGACAACAATTTCGACAACGCAGACAGCAGCGGCTCCGGCCAGCATGTCACCGATATGTAACTTTTTGCCGTCTTCTTTGCGGGCCAGCGGTAACGCGCTGATCATTGCTTTAGATGGATGGAATCTTCCCAATGCAAAAAGAAATCCGAGGGAGAGAGTGACTGCACCGATAGTTCCAGAAAGCATTAGCACCCAAGCTTTCGCGCCGAGGAAGCCAGCCCGGAATAAGGGAACCGCGAGCAGCAACAGCAAGGCAATTGGGAGACGTGCCGCAAGAAGTCCAGCCGGAACTAAATGGCCCAATCCCACCAGCGTCGCTAAATACGCAACGGAAATCCAAGAAGCCGCCACGGCGCCGAGCGTAAGCAGGAGGAGTCGGAGAAGCTCCGAACTTTCGAGGCGCGAAAAAGAAAAGTTCTCAGTCATCCTGCTACCGCGCTCTCTGAGAGGACGAATACAACCCACGCCGCCGCAATGAAGGTTAAAAGCAGCAATCTCCAAAATTTTTCGTTGTCAATCTGCCGCACTATAAACCCGAAGAAAACCATCCAGAGAGATAGAGCAATTATCTCCTGTCGAAAAATAGTGAGTCTATCAACGAATCTGTACAGCGCTGGAATTAGATAATTCATTCCAAACACTGTAGTAAATATTACAGTCACTGAGAGCGCACTAGTCTTCCAGATGACGGGCTTTGGAGTTAGTAAAATCTTGAGTGGCACCTCTAAAGCGCGTCGATATGCTCTTTCTATGGCTTTTATCATGTGCAACTTTCAACGGAACCTACACCCGTCACGTTTCAGGGCGTAAGTTCCGAAGAAACACAATGTTTAATTACTCATTGCGGAGGCAACGGCACCGCAAGCGATGCAAGCAACCGCACCAATTTCCCAGCACACAGCCCAGCTTCCGTCGTAAACGTTTGCAGCACTCCATGCCCCTCGAAGGTCAGCACTTACTTGGCTCTGTGTAGCTTGTGGGGTCGCCCTGCCCTTCAAACCAGCCCTGTCCACGACCGCGCGATGCGCATATCGATTCCATCCGGTCCATTGAGCCGTGTCAGGCGATAACCAATACGCATAACTATAACGGGCAATAGCGCCAGCACAAAGTACGACCGTCCTGGAGTTAGCCGAAAGGGACGTGTCAGCATCGTCCTCCACGTTCTCGAACGAATCAATTGCGTTCGAGAGGGTATATCCGCCATCATAGATCGACTCCATATGCTGAATGTCAGCAATAGCCTCTGGGCCGAATTCCGAATTCTGATCCGAAGCGTTTTCGATACTGTCGATGTGGGTCACATTAAATCTCGAAAACCACAGCAATGAATCACTTGGCAGGCCCTCTATGCTATCGACGAAGTGGACGATAAGAGTGTCACAACTGGGATAAAGCGTATCAGGAGACCACGACCCACGCCTCGCAGCTGCATAGTTCAAGGCCTCATTGTGATAAAGTCCTACAGTATCGAAAGGATTATCTGCATTGGCGAAGCCAGGATTGTTCCAATCGGTTATTCCGGTTGGGAAGTAAACATGACTTTGCGTGGGCGCGAGAGAGTGCGAGCACCCACTGGATAAGAATGCGAAAGCGATCACGGCCGCCGCAATGGGCGCAGTGAGCTTCAGGTTTCGACATTTCATCATAATTTTGAATTGTTGAGTTTGAGTTAGTTCCAAACAATGATTCTCTCACTATCGAAAGAATCGTTACAAACCTACGGGATATAGGAAATTTCCGCAATAGACAACCGCTCGACATTATTTGCACAAGAAATAGACAAAATATAGACATCATGTTTAATTCAGAAACTAATCGGCTCGCGGCCGTCTTAATTGGTCAGAATTTCTTAGTTTTGCTATGGCCGAAATCATCTACGATAACGAATGGTGGGAAAGAACCGAGGCCGATGTTTAGGCACGCTATCCACGGTTTTATCATACCCTTGCCGCAAGGCACCCGAATCTCAAGTTGCATGACACCAAACTATGCGCGCTCATTCTCCTTAAAAAGGATCCGTATGAATTGAGCGAAATCCTCGGCATCGTCCCCGCAAGCGTTCGCACGGCACGCTATCGGCTTCGGAAGCGCCTGAAGGTTCCGCGTAATGTGAAGCTTTTTCCCTACCTGCTTTCCGTTGCCGAATCAGCGGAAGAAATTGTATCGTATACGCACCCTATTGGCAAGCTCATTTTAGTTGTGACTCTATTACGTTCGACCGGAGGATTTCTTACTCGCCCGGCGAGGAATATGTTTTTCCATCGCCGCTCGCGAGCGGTACGGCTGATTTGAAGTCCACATCGATTTCCAGGAATGACAACTCCCCCAATGATTGTTTACGCACGAACTAACTCAGCGTAATCCATCCAATCAGCGCAATTCAGGTTTGAGTCATCCAAAATTAGTTGCCGGACGGAGCAATCCGAAATTTGCCGAAAGTGTCGCGGCTGCGCTGGCGATTCCGCTCGCCAAAGTTCGCATCAAGAACTTTTCGGATGGCGAACTCTGGGTCAAGTACGACGAAAACATTCGCGGAGAAGACCTTTTCATCATCCAATCGACGATGCCGCCCGCGGATAATCTCTTCGAGATGTTGATGCTTATCGACGCGGCGGTTCGCGCCAGCGCCAAGCGGATTACCGCCGTAATCCCCTATTTCGGCTATGCGCGGCAGGACCGAAAAGACCAGCCGCGCGTGGCAATCACGAGCAAGCTCGTCGCCAATCTGATCACCACCGCCGGGGCGGATCGTGTAATTACAATGGATCTTCACGCCCCGCAATTGCAAGGATTTTTCGATATTCCAGTCGATCATCTCTACGCTTCGAACACATTTGTCAAGCATTTCAAGGAGCAGAAGATCAAGCACATGATCGTCGCATCACCGGATGTAGGCGGAACGAAAATGGCCCGGGCTTACGCACGGCGATTTAACACGGATCTCATCGTAATCGACAAGCGCCGCCCAGCACCGAACGTAGCGGAGGTTATGAATATCATCGGCGATCCCGGTGGCAAAAACGTGATCATGGTTGACGACCTCATCGACACGGCCGGCACTTTTGCGAACGCTGCCATTGCTCTCGTAAAGGCGGGAGCAAAGTCGGTCTGCGGAGCCTGTACCCACGCGGTGCTAAGTGGCGAAGCGATCAAGCGCATCGAAGATTCCCCGATCGAGTCGCTCGTCATCGCCGATACGATTCCGCTTCAACACCATTCCCGCAAAATCAAGGTGCAGTCCGTTGCACCGGTATTTGCCGAGGCCATAAAGCGCACCCATGAGGATCGGTCCATTTCTTCACTGTTTGAGACGGAGAAGGCCTGAGCGCCACGTGAGACCCGACCAGCCCGTTACACTGCTACTTTTTCCTCAGCCGTTCGCGCAAGCGTTCTGAGCGGGAGCGAGAAGATTTTCGAAAATCCTTCTCCTGCGGAATGATCGAAGCTATCTTCGGCCGTATATGACGCAAGCGCCTTATCGTAAAGCGAATAGGGCGAGGTACGCGACAGGATCGTGAGATTGCCCTTGTACATCTTCACGACGACCGTTCCGCTCACCCGTTTCTGCGTTTCATCGACGAACGCATCGAGCGCCTTGCGCAGTGGCGAAAACCAGAGGCCGTTATACACAAGCTCCGCATACTCCTGCGAAAGTGTTGATTTCGCATGCGTCGTCCATTTGTCGAGCGTGATGCGCTCGAGTTCCCGATGCGCAAAATGGAGCAGCATGGCTGCCGGCGCTTCGTAAATCTCGCGGGATTTTATTCCAACGAGTCGGTTCTCGATCAGATCGAGCCGGCCAATGCCATGCGCGCCCGCCATGTGATTGAGCATCATGATAAGATCGACGGCACCGATCTTTTCGTCATTCAGCGCTACAGGAACTCCACTCTCGAATGTGACCGCAATTTCTTCCGGAGCATTCGGCGCGGATTCGGGGGAAACGGTGCGTTGATAGGCATCTTCCGGCGGCGCCACGGTGGGATCTTCGAGGACGCCGCACTCGATCTGAAGTCCCCCAAAGGTTCTCGTCAATCGAATAAGGATTCGCCTTGGTTGCTGAAACAGGGATCCCGCGCTCCGCGCAATAGGCTATCTCATCCTCACGAGATTTGAACGGCCAGTGTCGAACCGGAGCGATCACGCGCAAGTCCGGCGCTAGCGCCCATACGCCCGCATCGAAGCGGACCTGATCGTTACCTTTGCCGGTGCAGCCATGTGCAACGACCGTGCATTCTTCTTTGCGGGCAATTTCAACAAGAGTTTTTGCCAGCAGCGGGCGGCCAAGAGCCGTTGCGAGCGGATACACGCCTTCATACAAAGCGCCAGCTTTCAGAGCGTGAAAGACAAAGTCTTCCGCAAACTGTTTTTTTACATCGACGTGATACGCCGCCTTTGCTCCAAGTTGATACGCCTTTTCGCTGATTCCATTTAGTTCCTTCTCTTGGCCCAAATCTCCGGAGACGGTTACGATCTCCGCGCCAAATTCGTCCTGTAGCCAGGATGCGATGACGGAGGTATCGAGCCCTCCGGAAAATGCGAGTGCAATGCGGGCGCCTTCGAGGCCCGAGAGTCCATGCGTATTGTTCATTCGTTTTCTTAAGATTTATTCCCCGGTTATGAAAGCTCTGAGTTCGCTCATTAGCCGCTTCAGGTAGCGCTCAGCGCGCGGAGCGATGAAGATGGTGTTATCCCCGGCGATGGTTCCCAGAATGAATGGCGATTCGAGGGAATCGATCAATTCGGCAACACCCTGTGCGCGGCCCGAAAGGGTTTTGAGCACGATCATCGATTCGTTGCTGTAAATCCCGCGCACTTCGTAGCTTAAGAGCGCTCGAACGCGGCTATCCTCACCCTCATCGTAGAACGTATAGCGCGGACCTTCGCCGGTGGCAACGCGCCCAATTCCCATTTCCGTCAGATCGCGCGAAAGCGTAGCCTGGTTCACGTCGAAGCCGGCTTTTTTGAGAGCGCGCTGCAGGTCGTCCTGCGAACTCACATGCTCTTTCATTACCAACTCACGAATGGTAAACTGCCGCTGGTTCTTGCTCGTACCCTGCGTTTTGGTAGTGCTTTTGGTTTTGCTCATTGGATAAATTAGTTAATTCCGCCGGCTCGAACGAAGACGGTGCTGCGATCGAGTTTCCAGCGAGAAGCGTGGTGAGAATAGCTTTCTGCACGTGAAGCCGGTTTTCCGCCTGATCAAAAACAACGGAGTGAATCGAATCCATCGCATCGCTCGTAATTTCCTCACCACGGTGCGCCGGCAGGCAATGCATCACCAGTGCATTGGGGTGCGCCAGCTGCAAAAGCTGCTTGTTCACTTGGAAAGATTTAAACGCCCGCTTGCGCTCGGCCTGCTCGGCTTCCTGGCCCATGCTGGTCCACACGTCCGTATAGATCACATCGGCGCTATCGGCAGCGACGCGCGGATCGTCTAATATTTCGATCGTGCTAATGCCTCTTTGAATCGCATAGTCCAGGATTTTCGGATCGGGATGATACCCCGCCGGAGCAGCGATCGCAAGGTGCATCGGATAAATTGCTGCCATCTCGAGCCACGAATTCGCGACATTATTTCCATCGCCAATGAAGGCGATCTTGAGCCCTGGAAGGAGTTTTCCGTGCTGGCGAATCGTGTACATATCCGCCAAGATCTGGCACGGATGCCCAACGTCTGTGAGCGCGTTCACGACGGGTACGCTTGAATACTTTGCGAGCCCGAGCAACACATTGTGATCGAAGAGCCGCGCGACAATGCAATTGGAATAGGATGAAAGCACTTTCGCGACATCTTCGATAGACTCGCGCTCGCCCAGCCCAACGCCTTCATTCGAAAGATAAAGCGATGTCCCACCCAGTTGCGATACCCCGACTTCAAATGAAACGCGTGTGCGAAGAGAGGGCTTCTGGAAAATGAGCGTCACATGCTTTCCCGCGAGTGGCTTCGCGCCCGTGTGTTGGAGGACATCCGTCAGATGCATCAAATCCTCGACATCCTGCTTCGTCATCACCGTTAGATCGAGCAGATCATGCTTCGAGGCGATGCTAGAGACCGCGTTCTGATGCGTGGCTACTAATGGATTGCCAAAGACCTTCTCTTCGCGAATGATCTGGGTACCCACGCCCTCATGCGTAAAAATTTCGAGCAGAAGCGAATGCTTTGCCGCACCATTAATCAGGTGAACTTTATTAACCCCGTTGGCTAGCGCATCGAAGGCGGCATTCACCTTGGGAATCATGCCGCCGGTAATGACATCCTGCTTAATGAGCTGCTGCGCGCGGGCATTCGTGAGCGTTGGTACGAGTTCGCCATTCAACAGGACGCCTTCCGTATCGGTTAGGAAGAATAATTTCTCCGCACCGAGCTTTTGAGCGATCGCGCTGGCAGCTATATCCGCATTAATATTATACACTTCCCCGGACAGCGACACTCCGATCGGCGCGATGACAGGCATCACTCCCGAAGCGATCAACTTGTTCAGCCAATCGACATTCACTTGATCGACCTCTCCTACCAAACCGAGATCGTATCCTTTAGGAGCGAATTTCTTCGCGGTGAGAAGATTGTTGTCGATGCCGCAAAGCCCAACGGCATTTCCACCGGCCCGATTAACAAGCGCGACGACTTCCTTATTTACACTCCCGGCGAGCGTCATCACCACGGTTTCGAGCGTTGCCGCATCAGTGTAACGCTGGCCGCCAACAAAGCGGCTTTCTATGCCGAGACGCTTCGCAATATCCGTGACCGCATTACCGCCGCCATGCACGATAACGACGTTAATACCGATCTTCCTGAGCAGCGTTACGTCCTTCGCGAAGGACTCCTTAAGGTGCTCGTCCGTCATGGCTGCGCCGCCATATTTAATGACGAATGTTGTGCCCTCGTATCGCTGAATATACGGCAGTGCGCTGGTTAGGATCTCTTCTTTGGTCTGTGTCATGATTGCATTCCTTCTGTAGCCGTGATTTTTAGGTCACAGCGAAATTCTTACCTGGCCGCCGTGACCAAAAGGTCACAGCTACAAACTAGGTCCGGTAACTGGCATTGATATGCACGTAATCTTTCGAAAGATCGCACGTCCAGAAATTGGCGCTCTCGGTTCCCTGATGAAGATCAATTGTAATAGTAATATTCTCCTGGGAGAAAATCTCTTTTGCCTCTAGTTCGTCAATTACGATTTCGTAATGCGGCTTTAGGATCGGGAGCTCCCCGAAGGAGAGCGACACGTTCGCGGGATCGAATTCTATGCCGGAGTATCCTACCGCCGAAAGAATTCGTCCCCAGTTAGCGTCGGCCCCGTGAATGGCAGTCTTCACCAGATTGCTATTGGCAACCGCACGTGCGGCCTTGAGTGCTTCGCTCTCGCTTCGCGCGCCATTTATAATAATCTCCACGAGCTTTGTGGCACCTTCACCATCGCGGGCGATCATCTTCGCGAGCCGCACAAGAACGTGCTCCATCGCCTGCTCGAATGCTTCGAACACTTTCGTTCCAGCCGCAATTTCAATGCCGGAGCGGCCATTTGCGAGAACAACCGCCATGTCGTTCGTGCTCGTATCGCCATCGACAGAAATTCGGTTGAACGAGCGATCGATCAATCGGGCAAAGATTTTTTGCAGAAGCGGCTGCGAAATCTTTGCATCTGTCGTGAGGAAGGCAAGCATGGTCGCCATGTTCGGCTGGATCATGCCGGAGCCTTTTGCGATACCACCAATTCGCACAAAACCATCCCCCGCCCCCTCCTTAAGAAGGGGCTTCTCGATCGGAATTTCGACCGCCGCTTCTTTCGAGTAGGTATCTGTCGTCATGATGGCTTGCGCCGCATCGAGGCTTCCGCTGGTCGAAAGATTCGCTGGCAGTTCCCGGATGCCTTTGGCGACATTTTCCATCGGAAGGTATTGCCCAATCACTCCCGTGGAAGCGACGAGCACTTCATCCTCCGGAATATTCAGCGCGTCCGCTGTCTCTCGGATCATCTGCCACGCATCCATCATCCCACGCTCGCCCGTGCAGGCATTCGCATTGCCGCTATTTACGACGATAGCAGAGCACGCCGCCGCCCGTTCCAGCAATATCTTATCGACGACAACCGGCGCAGCCAGGACTTTATTAAGCGTAAAGACGGCAGCGACCTCCGCCGGAACTTCGCTGGTAATAAGTGCAATATCCTTCTTGACTTTCCGAATTCCACAATAAATTCCCGCCGCCATGAATCCATGGGCAGCCGTAACCCCGCCAGCAATTTCAGCAAAGGCTTGTGTGGCCGGAAGCGCTGCTTCCGGATGACCATTCGAAGAAATGGATTTGACATTCAGTCCTTCGTACTCGGTACTGGGTTCTTCGTTCATAGCAATCCCTCCACTTCTGGGAACCCGCAAACGAGGTTCATGTTTTGCACCGCCTGCCCTGCCGCGCCTTTTACAAGATTATCTTCTGTCGAAATGATCATGACCTGATTTCGGCCGGGTAACAGTTGTGAGAAAATATCGATGAAATTGGTATTGGCTACTCGGCGGATCTCCGGAGCCAGCTCGGTCATTCGCACGAACGGCTTTCCCGAATAGTGCTTCTTATATATAGCGGTGAGCTCGAATTCTGTGAGCGGTGCATTAAGATTCGCGCAAATCGTCGTATAAATTCCACGCGTGATCGGAATGAGGTGCGGTGTGAAGGTGATCTTCACCTCTTCGCCGGAGATATTTCCAAGCACCGTCTCAATTTCCGGAATATGCTGGTGTTCGCCAATCTTATAGGCCTTTACATTCTCGTTGACTTCCACGAACGAGTATTCGAGTGATGCTTTCCGGCCCGCACCCGAAACGCCGGACATGGAGGTTACGATAATGGATCGTGCATCGATCGCTCCTTCTGCAACGAGAGGTGCGAGTGCAAGGATCACACTCGTCGCGTAGCAGCCCGGATTTGCAATGAAGCGCGCTTTCTGAATTGCCTCAGAATTCCACTCCGGCAAACCGTAAACTGCTTCATCGAGGACCGGCGATGTTTGCGGCTTCTTATAATATCGTTCGAAGAGCGCGCGATCTTTTATGCGATGGTCGCCGCCCAAGTCGATCACAATTTTTTTTTGCTCGAGAATCGCCGGAGCGACATTCATCGCCTCGCCATGCGGTAATGCGAGGAAGCAAATATCGGCATCCACTTCGGTCGATTCGGAGAATTGTTCGAACCGAGCGGCGGAAGCCTCCCAGCTATTGCATGGACTTCGCTTACAAGCTTTCCCGTCGAGCTTTCCGCGAATAACTGCGTGATATGAATGTTCGGATGTCGCGAGAGGATGCGCACCAGCTCTCCGCCTGTGTACCCCGATGCCCCAAGAACCGCTGCACGTAATTCCTTCACGAAATTTAGCAACGCATAATTATGCAGAAAGTTGCATAATTATGCAATAGTCATATACCGGATTAAAACGCTCCTAGTAGTAATGGTGCAGAAAAAGGGCGAAGCAGCCTAACCGGGCGCGAATCATAGGGCAGGACAGGGCGTTATCTTTTTATTGATTCGAGGAGTACAATGAGTAGACATCGGAGGAATCTTCTCTTCTTAGCTTTTCTCTGCTGATGGTTGGATGCGGCCAACCCTACAACCCCTATCTGATGCTGCCTGCCGAACCGCTACACGAGCATCAGTTTCAAATACAAGGGAGCATCGAAGCCATTCCGACAGTCAGTGAACAATTTGCAGGCATTGTGAGCAACGCAGAGGTGGGGCTTCTCCGGTATGGCGCAAGCAACGCAGTTACTCTTCAAGCGGAAACTTGGATGGGATCGTTTCCGAGTATTGTTCCATTTGGCAATAGTCTTGAAGCTATCATATTGCTGAACGCCCAGAGCTCGTCCTGGCGGTACGCACTCATTCCACGTATAGCTGTGATGTACGGCGACAACGCACTAAACGGCTGGGGCAGTTCTGTCACGCTCGGGACATGGACTCCGAAGGTTTTGGGAATTGCACCCTATTTGGGAGCGGGAATCTTAGGTTGATTGGGTTCACAAACTATGAAACGTGGCCAATCAATGATTCAGAGTTCCAGATTGTGCCCGTTCATAAAAACCCACTTGGCTTAGGCGGATCCTTCAACGCCGGTCTCGCATATGATATTCTCCGGAACGTTACGCTGAACGCAGAGTTCGTTACCGGAGCCATTTTTATTTTCGATAGTCCTGGAAGTTTCACCAGAAATGTATTTTGGGTTTGGGGTTTTGGTCTGGCGTATCGTTTCTAGCCGCCTCCCCCATACTTACTCGGCGTACACCTGTACTTGTGCCGCTGCTTCCTGTGCACGCCTGCGCGCTTCATCCGTTGAAGTTCCCATTTTGTCGTGCGCCAGCGCTACGCCCATGCGGCGGTACTTGCGAATGCTCGGTTTCCCGAAAATGCGAACGTCCACGTTCGGCATTGCAAGCGCAGCATCTAAGCCTTCGTAGCGAGGCTCGTTTGGCGATTCCTCTGGTGCGAGTATAACGGCACTCGCACCGGTCCGTTCAAGAGTGATCTCTGGAATTGGTAATCCCAGGACCGCTCGGGCATGAAGTTCAAATTCAGTAAAATTCTGTGAACCGCTCATTGTCACCATGCCGGTATCATGCGGGCGTGGGGAGAGCTCGGAGAAATAGACACCGTCCTCCTGCGACAAGAAAAATTCCACTCCCCATATTCCAGCACCGGTAAGGGATCGCGTGACAGCATCCGCCATGCGTCGTGCTTCCGCCAAATGTTCTGCGCTGATCGTGGCAGGCTGCCAGCTTTCCATGTAATCTCCGCGCTCCTGCCGATGCCCGATCGGAGGACAGAAAAGCGTGCGGCCATTTTTTTGCGTGACCGTTAGCAGTGTAATCTCGGAATCGAACGATAAAAATTCTTCGACAATAACCTCTCTCTGCTTCGCGCGAGCTTTGGTCATCGCCACTTCCCACGCATGTTCTATTTCATTCTCGGCTCGAACATAGGACTGCCCTTTGCCGGAGGATGACATGAGTGGCTTCACAACACAAGGGATTCCGATCTTGGAGATCGCCTCTCGAAATTCGTCGATCGTTTTCGCATATCGATAGCGCGCGGTCTTTAGCCCCAGCTCTTTCGCCGCGAGATCGCGAATCGCCTTGCGGTTCATTGTGAAATTCGCCGCTCTCGCGCTCGGCACAACTTGAATGCCGTGCTTTTCGTAATCGTAGAACCGTTCGGTTCGAATGGCCTCAATCTCTGGAACGACGATATCAGGGTGGTATTTCGCGACGACATTATCGAGATCCTCGCCATTCAGCATATCGATCACTTCGCGCTCATTCGTCACCTGCATTGCAGGCGCGAAATCGTACGAATCGACGGCGATCACGCGCTGGCCGAGCCGCTTCGCGGCAATCGTGAATTCCTTTCCGAGTTCGCCCGATCCGAGCAGCAGAATAGTCCTCTTGAACACCCTATAAACGCTGTTGTATGAACTGGATGGAAAGCATCTTATGGTTGATAGGATTACCGATTTCCATTGTTCGAATCTGTTTGAGAGCCGCCCCATCCGGGCCATTAGGAACTCTGTTTTAGAGCGATCTCTTCATGATGCCTCGAAAAGAGGTATCCAGCACCGGTTGGGGCATCTCCGAAGTCCTGGCTCCGCGCGCAATAGCCATTGCGGCATGACGCGCAACCATATCTCGCGAAGCTAGCGTAGTCGCCCGGCAATTCCAGGGGCGGTTCGAGAATCTTGGTTCTGTGAACCGGCCGCCGAAGCGATATCAGGCTTAGCCCCGGTACTATTGCACCAATAGTTTCTGGTTCAGCATTTGGCCCTCACTCGATAACGCGACGAAGTACATGCCAGCAGAAAGTTCAGCAGTTGAGATTGTCGCATGATAGCTTCCCGCCGGTTTAAAGCCAGCGTCAAGGGTCCGAATCAGTTGGCCATTGGTGTTATAGAGTGCCATCGAATAATTGCGCCCTTTTTCAAAGTTGAAAGAGACCGTAGCCGAGGAGTTAGCATTGATCTCGCTCGGAATAGGAGGAGCAAGCGTGAAAGTAGGCCCGTCAGCAGCCGCAGCGACCCCACTTCCGGATCGTTGATACACCCAGGTTCCACGCCCATAGGTTCCGGCGAGGAGATATTGATCGTTGCTACCTCTCACTTGCAGGGAAAGTACCTGCACAGGAGGAAGCCCAATGCCGATCGGGTTCCATGTAACGCCATCGTCTGTCGAGGTCAGCACGTCATAGTCTGTTCCAAGGAAGAGTGTGCCATCCTTCGCGCGGGCAATGCAATTGATTGGAATCTGTGGCAGATTCGTCGCGGGCGTTGTCTCCGTTCTCAACTGAATCTTAACGAACGATAGATTTTGATTGATCGAAAGACCGCCCGAGACAATATAAATCTCGCTGCCGTCCGGCGTAGAAGTAATCCCGGTAATCGTACCAATATTCGGCATGTAGTTCGCCGCACCCCAATCGAGGCCCCTATCGGTGCTAAAAAAGACGGCAAGATTCGTTCCGGCTGCTATCTCCGTCGGCGTATTCGGCACGACATAAAGCACGAATGTTTCCCCAATGGCTTGATTGCTCATCTGGGTAAAACCATGCTGCGCGCCGTCCGTAGCAACGAAGACATGCTGCTTGCCGCCTTCGGCCACAGTATTTCCATCGGCGGAAACATCGAGGCCGGCATAGAATGCCGTGCCTTCCTGCTCCAAAAACCGATTCACGCCAGTGCTGAGATTTCCATAGATCAAGTCCCACGAACCACTATCGGTTTGAATCCACGTCTGACCGCCATCCGTGGACTTTGACAGCGTCGAACACCGGCCTCCGAATAGACCGTTTGTGGCGAACCACTCGGAATGCGCGTTATCCCGCCGTCCCCGCCGCGTGTTTGGGTCCACAATGATGCGCTCATAGTCGCTCGCTGGACCCCGTTATCCTGTGTGCCACCGATCATATAGCTAAAATCGGGTGGCGCATCAACCCCGATGAACTGCAATGCGTCTATCCCACTCGAAAGGCGCGTATTCCACGACGTGCCGTTGTCGCTGGACACGCTTAAGCCGCCATCGGTGCATAAGTAAACCTTTCCACCGTTAAAGATAGCGAAGTGAACATCCGCATGGGAATAATTTGAAGCGCCAGGATTCGCATCCCAATGCGCCCATTTTGTAAACGTCGCCCCACCATTCACGGATGTGTAGGTATCGAGGCCTCCGACAATAATTTCGTTTGGATTCGCCGGGCTAACGGCAATCGCATTTGCATACCAACCCTGCGTACCGAGGAAATTTGCGTTCGATGAATAATATGCTCCGTCGCAGGCATTCACTTCGGTCCAATTCGTGCCGCCATCGGAAGATCGCCAAATACCGAGTGAAGCATTGTTGACACTCCCGGAAAAGCTGGCATATAGCACATTCGGGCTGCTCGGGGCAATCGCTAAGACACAGTTTTCGCCATTCGGAGCGCCGCTCCAGGTTTGTTGGAACTGAGCACCCCCATTATTCGAAACGAAAATATCCCCCTCGTAAGTCGAAATATAGACATTCTGGGAATTGGTCGGATCGATGATGACTGAAATCGGAGTAAAGTCGCCGCCGGACTCGGTGGTGAATTGATACTCAATCCAGGATGTCCCGCCGTCCGTAGAAGCGATAAAGCCACCACCCGGTTGAGAGCCTTGCGTGGATCCGGTCGCATCAAAAATGAGATTCGAGTTCGAGGGACTGATCGCGATTTGCGAACAAGTGGGCCCGACCGTGGAGGCATCGGCAATCTGACGCCAATTCATTCCACCATCGGCGGATTTCCAAATTCCCATGCCCGCCGTTCCGTCGCCCGTCGTATTCGTACGTTCCTTCGCGCCCGGATAAACTTCACCAGTGCCAGCATAAATCACACTGTTATTGTTCGGGTCAACCGCAAGGGCGCCCATCAAAAGTGTTGAAAATTGTGCACCAAGGTTTGTCCAGTGAACCGGAGATGCAGTAATGTCCGTCGTCTTCCAGACTCCGCCCTCGGCCGCGCCGATGTAGGCGACTTTTGGATTCGTGGGATCGAATGCGAGAGCCCGAAGTCTTCCGCACACGTATGCCCCGGCACTCGGACTTATTTCTTGCCAAGTAGAAGAGGATGTAGTTTTGAACGCAAAGGGATTTTCAAGCGCCCGATACGCATCGAACGATTGGCGCTTTATTTCTGCAAAATCCTTGATGCCACCACTGGTTTCGCGATCGTAAAAATATTGCCGCCTCTGATTTTCGAGGCTACCCTCGCTCTCCTCGTTGTGTTTCGATTGAGCGAATACCGGATGATGGATTGCGATTAAAAGGGTCGCACAGACGGCTGCCCACAAAATACTACGAGTAGCCCGAACTGATCGTGTTAACGGATTTACATGGTTATGCATAATACTCCTCAGGAACGAATGAAAGAATTTCCGAAATGTTTCGGAATACCGAAAGCAACGCCTACAAATATACGACATTTTTACTGCCTGCGCTTGAATTCGGAATCGGAGCAAGAGTACACCGATCGTGAGTCCATATCTAATCACTCCCTGCAGAAATTTCCAGCATCGACTTCGGGCTGTTCCGAAATCGTTCGAATCGTCATGCGAAAGTCTCCCCAAACGGGGTTTGGACCCTGGGTACACCCAAAAAATACCCGCAATCATTATGCACTTTGGTGGATTCCTCGGATTGTCGGACGAAATTCAGTCGCGGCCTTTGTTCTCGCTCTTGCGACACTAACTTACAGCTGACGAGCGTTAGGTGCACGTGACATTGCTCAAGCAGCTTGCCATCCTGATCTTAGTTTTTGCCGGTTGCCGAACCGTTACGCCGATTCGGAACCTGGATCCTGCGTCGGAACCCAATATCTCCAGGGTCATGCTCAAAGATGGGAACGTCGTCACCTTCGACATCAATTTCGGATGGTATGACAAGCAGGCTGGAACCATCGAAGGCATGACGACCGACAGCCAACACGTTGAGTACCATCTTTCGGAGCTTAGCAAAGTTGAAACAGTGCGCGCGTATTCGATTCTTCCCGCTATTATTACTGGCGGAGTCGTGCTTGGCCTTGGGATTTACATTCTGTCTCGCCTCCTCACCCTATTGTAGAGGAATATTCGGTCTAATTTTCCCCCTCAACCCGTGCTCTCGCTTAGAATGATGCTCAAACAGGATTTGTTATGAGAGGCTTTGATCGGAGTTTCACTAACGCCGGTAAAAAGGTTCATCCTTTGTTATCAGGTGCGGCACTCCTCCTCTATTTTTTTCGGTCAATGAATTTTCGTGGTGTTTATTTTCTAAGGCGACCCATCGTGCTCGGGATTATGGCGTTCGGGCTTGTGGCCGCTTATTCCGTGCACGAAGTCTTTGCCATATCTGGTGGTATAAGCGGGGAATCCAGAATAGGCTGCGGAGCACCTGCAAACTTAGGATGTCATGGCACGCAATCCGTGAATACCGTCATTTCAATTTCGACCGATTCACCACAATTGCTCCCAGGACAGACGTATGTATTCCGGCTTTCCGTTGCCAATCCAAGCGAACGTGGAGCCGGCTGCGATATTGCGGTAGATAGCGGGGCGTCGCTCACAACGGACGGTACTGGTTCGGGTTTGCATTTGCTTAGAGATTATCATAGCGGCCAATTCGAATTGACGCAATCCAGTCCTCGGGTTTTTACTGGCGATTCCGGTGTGTGGCTTTTTAAATACACAGCACCATCGAAACCTGGTGTGGCGCATATTTATGTTGCTGCGAATGCGGTAAATTTGGACGGCGTGAACGATTCTCAGGATCATTGGAACCTTGCGGTCGATACCATTCATATTGCGGCCGCAGCAGTGGATGCAGGACATTCCGTAATGGCTAGTGTTCGTCTGTTCCCAAATCCTTCCAGGACAGGAATCTGTACGCTTTCGACGCAGGGTCTGACCGGGGCGTCCGATGTATCGGTCAGAGACGCAACCGGGAGGATCCTCTACCACCGTCACTATCTTCTTGGCACAAATTCGCAGCTCGAACTTTCCGCTCTACCGAACGGAAGGTATTTCCTCTCGATACGGACGGCCCAGGGACAGACCTTCGAGAGAAGTATTTTGCTAATGCGGTAAAGAAAAGAGCTCGGCCGGCCGTTTTCCACGGGGTGAACGGCGCCACGGCCGGAAGCCGGGATCGGATGCCGGAATATTGTGGATCCTGCCTCCGTTCTCCCATCACCAATGAAGAAGCTTTTTCTGCTGCTCGCCGTTGCGCACTGGGCGATTCCAGAAGCGCTGCATGCACAAGAACAGACTGTGGGCCTTCGAGGGGGACTCAATATCTCGAGCCAGTTCTGGAGAACTCAAAATTTCAATAATTATGGACGGAGCATCTCGGGCCGCACGCTTTTCCTTTTCGGCGCAGAATACGATCATTGGTTCAGTCCTTCCGTCGCAGCGACCATTCAATTCCTCTATGATCGCAAAGGAGCGTACGATAACGTGAGCGACAATCCAGATGTGTCACCTATCAATTTTGACGATGTCATTCCCACATCCGTGGCACCCAGGGAAGAAGCGGACTGGACCACCACCTACTTCGAAATCCCCCTTTTTCTAAAATGGAGGTTCCCAAGAGGTATGGCACGACCGTACTTTTTTGGCGGCCCTTCGATTGGATTGTTACTCTCGAATGTCGAGCATGTTCGGCAGCTGGACCCATCTGTCGTCCCCACTGATACAACAATAACCATCACGCACTACACTGCTCCTGTCGACCTTTCACTCGTTCTCGGTGCCGGTATTTCTCTTATGCTGCCGGAGGGCAGCGAGCTCTTTATCGATGGCGCACTTGCCTTCGGCGCTGTCAATGTGGATGATTACCCCGGGGACAGTAAGTCTGATGTTTCCATCTATTGGCGCGATGTTCGTCTCAGTGCTGGAATAATGTTGCCTATCCATTAGGTTTGAGCTTCGCGATTTCCTCCCGCAACGCCGCGACCTCCGCGAGCACTTTTTGGACTGACTGATCGCTGGCAACAGCGGCTTTGGGATCGGCGGCGTCGCGATCGATAAAGAATGTCGCCAGTGAGGCTGCAATATATCCCAAAATTGCAACAGCATACAGCGAAATAATAACAGTCAAAATTTTTCCTCCTACGGTAACGGGCCAGTACTCCGAACCGATCGTGGTGATCATCATGATAGTCCAGTAGAGCGCCGAACCATAACTGTGGATCCCGCCCGCGACCCGCACGCTGTGCTCGAAACCGTATATGCCGGCGGCTCCGGCAAAGGTTACGATAAGGGTGAGAAGCGAGATATAGCCAAACCCGCGGCGACCTAAGGTATCGCCGAGTGCATTCATTCCTCGGCTCATCGTACCGACGATTTGGACGATATTGAAGCCACCGGTTGCCGCCAGGATGCGAAGAATCCCAACGAACTGGAATATTCGCAACGCCGGAATGAGCAGCGCAAGACTGGTCAGCCAATTCCGCTTTAGAAATCGCTTCTTTTTCGGAGCGATAAAAAAGCGGACCAAAAAGTCGAGTATAAAGATAACCCAGATTATGCCGGAGAGTGTCTTGAGCAAGGGAGAAAGACCATTGACGAACTGAAGGACGATCAGCACTATCCACGCAAACCCTAAAACAATCATCGGTCCTCGCAACATCTTTTCAACGCGTTCGAGCAATGTCTCGCGAGTATTGTCGAGCTCTTGCTTCTGTTCCGGGCTTAGTTTCGGCATTAGCAAGCGGTTGCCACAAGGCAAGTGCCGCACGTAAAAAAAGCGCGGTTTGTCCGCGCTTTTTAACAAAAGTGATGTAATTTATCCCATTTAGGAGATTGCCGCTGCCTGCTTCAACGCCTGGGGGGGCGTGCATCGCGTCCGTACCAATTGTTGGGCGTGCTGATCTCCGCGCCGCACAGCTTCGCGTATAAGAAAAGCTGATGCCGGTACGCAGTGAGATATTTTGTGACGATAAGAAGAGCTTCGAAGAGGTTCGTCTCCTCATTGCTGAACGGATGATAGGTCATCCGGATGAGATCGGAATCGGTGATGGTATCAAAAACTTCGCGCAACAATTCTTTTTCTCGTTCTATTGCTTCGCGAAACTCCTGGAACGTCATCGCCTTGGATAGCTTCGATCCCTCGCGATAGCGATTTCGCGCTTCCTCGCGATCCTCCGCGCTATGCACAAAATGAGTGGACATCGCCCCACCGATGAACGAGAGATACTGCATGAGGTCCAGTGTGGACCGCATATTCTCCCGCGGCCGCCAATCGGAGAGCGCCGGATCGAGTTTCGAGAAGAGGTGCTGGCAGATAGTGAGATCGAGCAAACAGCTGTTGAGAAGAGAGTCTTTAATCATGAGGAATTCGTGGTTGGAAAATGGCGAATGGAATACACGGATAGAGAAAATGTCATTCCCGCCTACACGGAAATGACACTTTCAAAAAAATTCGAGAGATTAACTCTTGATGGAAATTTCTCTCTCTTTCGGCTTCTCCGGCTCGCGTTTTGGAATTCGTATTTCCAGCACGCCGTCGGCAAACGAAGCTTCGACGGCATCCTCGTTCAGGTTATTCGGCAACGGGAACTGTCGGACGAACTCCCCGTGCGAGCGCTCGATGCGGTGAAAGCTTTCGGTCCTGGATTCCTCCGTCCGTTTCTTCTCGCCGCGAAGTGTGAGTGTGCCTTCGGAAAGCGTGATCTTCACGTCTTCCGCATTCATGCCCGGCATCTCGGCTCGGACGAACACGCTCTCTTTCGTCTCCGAAATATCGACACGCGGCGAAAACGTGCCAAGTTCTACGTGGATGCCATTCTGAAGTCCGCTTGTGACGGCACAACCGACATCGTTATAAAGTCGTCGCAATTTTCGCGAGGCTTCTTCAAAATCGCGTCGCGGTTCCCAACGATAAACTGTCATCTGGTTTCTCCTGAAAAATAGTTTAAAAAAGAAATTCTACCCAACCAATCCGAAGGTTCATGCCAAGCAATAAAATTGGCGAAAATACGCTGAATTCGGAGCATTGATGAAAGCACACTATGTCAGAATGGCAGGCGAGTGGAGCGCTCGGTTCTCAATCCAGCCAGATTCGGCAATTTTTCTCGCCCGTGGAAGGCGAGTCCTCAGCGCACCGAATCCCGTAGTAAGTGCGAACCAGTCTTGTACACGGTGTAATGATGCGGAGGATTCAGCACTCCGACGATCGGTCCTATCAGTTCGCCGAGTGCCGCACACACGAGTACTAGATCGAGCGATTCCTTTGGCGTTAGGGGTGCAGCGTCCGAGGACGAATTATCACCATTATCGTTGTTTGAATTCCCAAGAGCAGAGACGCCTGCGAGCAATCCTGCAATAGGTCCCAACAATGCTCCTTGCCATAACCCATCCAGAGGCCGGGCTTTACTAAGGGTCACGCTCGCGACATCGTTGAGCCCCGCCCCGGTCCAGACAGAATCATGTTCGAACCACTCGAGGGTGTCATCGCGCACGGTTACGCGGTAGGCATCCGTGGTGCAAACGGAATCCTCAACAAGGGTAATGGTTGCTGGTTCGCGCGTCGTGCGATCCAAGAGGTTTTCGAGGAGCGTAGGATCGGATGTAAGGCGAGTGGTCGAGGTGGAGTCACAACCAGTGACAACAAGGGTCAGCATGAATAATCCGATTCCTTTCCCTGACCAGCGGATATTTGCTAATGGCCAATCCATACTTCCCCCTTTAGTTTTGTGGGCCTGATCATTTCAGGTCCCGATTTAGTGAGCCTCGAACCACGTCGGCCCGATGCCGGCTTCCACCTCGATCGGCACGACCATCGGCATCGCGTTCGACATGAGCCGCTTAACGAGTTCCATCATCGCTTCCGCTTCACCGGGTACGACATCGAAAACGAGTTCGTCATGCACCTGCATCATCATGATGGATTGTAGCTTCTGGCGCTCCATCTCCCCGTGAATATTGATCATTGCAAGCTTCATCATATCCGCAGCCGTACCCTGGATGGGTGCGTTGATGGCCGCGCGCTCATCGGCGCTTCGGACAGCCTGGTTCGCCACCGCGATGTTGCGCATGTAGCGGCGGCGTCCTAAAAGTGTTTCGACGTAACCATTCTTGCGCGCGAAGATGACAGTATCGTCCATATATTTTCGGATGCTTGGAAACGCAGCGAAATATTTCTGGATGATTTCGCTCGCTTCTTTCTGCGGGATGCCGATATTCCGAGCAAGCCCGAATGCGCCGATGCCATACATGATGCCATAGTTCACACCTTTCGCTTTGCCTCGCATTTCACGCGTGACTTCTTCGAGGGGGACGCCATAAACTCCGGCGGCCGTACGGGTATGGATATCCACCCCGTTTGCAAAGGCCTCAACCAGCCCTTCGTCGCGCGTGACATGAGCCATGATGCGAAGCTCGATCTGCGAATAATCGGCAGAAAGGATCTTTCCATTTGGGAACCGGGATACAAAGGCCTTTCGAATATCGCGGCCCATTTCTGTTTTGATGGGAATATTCTGTAGGTTCGGATCGGTCGAGGAAATGCGTCCGGTAGCAACAACGGCCTGATTATAGCTCGTGTGAACCATTCCAGTCTTCGGGTTCACGAGCTTTGGCAACGCATCGACATACGTTCCTCGCAACTTCTGATATTGCCGGTATGCGAGCAGGCATTCTGCAATAGGATGCTCGTGCCGCAAATCTTCGAGCACGGCTGCATTCGTTGAAAGTCCAGTCTTCGTTTTGCGACCCGATTTCAGTCCGAGTTTAACGAAGAGGATTTCCTGCAATTGCTTCGGCGAGTCGATATTGAATGGGCCGCCGGCGTGCTCGTAGATTTGGCGGCAGAGATTATCGGCTTCGCGCTCCATCTCCTTGCTTGCGGCGCCAAGACGTTCGGTATCGATCTTCACGCCGTGATATTCCATCTTCGTCAGCACTTCGACGAGCGGGAACTCCACGTCTTCGAGTAGCTTCCATATTTTTTCATCCTCTTTAACCTTGGACTCGAGCGAATGCTTCAGCCGAAGCGTCACGTCGGCATCTTCAGCCCCATATTCGGCGAGCTTTGCAGTGGAAGCAATCGCCATCGAGCGGCGAGCGTCGCCGCCCTTAAGCGTTCCCGACCACATCGGTAAGCGGCACAGGACGGTAATTCAAATGCTCCATCGAGAGCGTATCCATATCGTGCGAACCATCGAATCGATAGATGTAGGAAGCGATCATCGTGTCGAACATAAGTGGCTGAACATTCAGACCGTAATGCCGCAGAATGAGCGCATCGTATTTGATATTCTGCCCAATCTTATGGATCTTTGGATTTTCCAGACACGGGTCGCAGAATCTCCAGGACTTCGTTTAACTCGAGACCCATAGTCAGGGCATTTTCCAGAGGCCGCTTCTTTTGCGAACAGAGGTATTGGCATCGATGTCGGTACCAATATCGGGCAGGCGAATGGGGATATAAAATGGCCTCGAATGGCTTTATCGCAAAGCTGATGCCGATGATCTCCGCCGTGTTTGCATCGTGACCGGTCGTTTCGGTATCGATACAAATTTCCTTCGTTTTGGCAAGGACGTTCGCAAGTTCCCGGACCCCATCTATCGTGCGGATCATTACGTAGGCATGAGGCGTGGAATGAATATCGCCGATGCCATCGCTTTGGCCTTCCGTGAAATCGAATGATTCGAGTTCCTCTTCTTCCGTTCGTTCTTCGGGAGCTGTTTCCTCCGGCGCGAGGGCGAGTTCAAGCGCCTCGAAGGACTCCGATTTCAGCGCAGACTCTTTCTCTTTCAGGACACGGTTCGCCAGAGATTTAAATCCAAGGTCGAGCGTCAGGTTTTCGAGCGTATCGAAATCGGGAAGCACGCCATAAGCAAGATCCTCGATTTTGATATCGAGTTTCACATTCGTATCGATCGTCGCAAGCTCATACGACAAGAACGCATTATTCTTTTCGTTCGTGAGCTTATCTTTGATGGCCTTTCTTATCAACCTGGTCGATGTGCTCGTAGAGTCCTTCGATCGATCCGAATTTCTGGATAAGCGGCGTGGCGGTTTTTTCGCCAATGCCACGAACGCCGGGAATGTTATCGCTCGTGTCGCCGACAAGCGCAAGATAGTCGATGATCTGGTTTGGCGCGATGCCGTATTTGTGCTTCGACCGGCTTCGGTGTCGAATATTTCCATCGCGCTGCCATCGCGGGAGGGACGCAGGAGCTTGATGTTATCAGTGACAAGCTGGCAGAAATCCTTATCCGGGGTGACGATGAGCGATTCGATCCCGTGTCTTCGGCCTCGTTCGCGAGCGTGCCTATAATGTCATCCGCTTCGAATCCCGGCATTTCGACAAGCGGAATACGAAAGGCGCGCACAAGTTCCTTGATCTTATCGAGTTGCGGGATAAGGTCCTCCGGCATGGCCTGGCGCGTGGCTTTGTAGGCCTCGAATTTCTCGTGCCGGAAGGTCGGCTCCGGCCTGTCGAAACAGACGGCGGCGTGCGTCGGCGTATGATGATCGAGGAACTGAAAGATCGAGGTCATGAAGCCATAGACCGCGCTCGTGTTCTCGCCGCGCGCGTTCGTCAGCGGTCGCGTGATAAATGCGAAATACGACCGGTACGCGAGCGCCATCGCATCGAATAAGCACGATGAGAGGTTTGCCGTTCTTGTCGTATTTGGGAAGTTTCATAAAGAGATTAAGGCTGGAGAACTCGCAGATTCCAAAGGCTCGAATTTGAACCGCACATCGAACTTCCCCTTCGCGAACTTCTCACAACAGGGGCGGCAGGCGTAGGAAAACGCCCGCCGCGTTCGGTAACGATACTCTTTGCGGCAATTAGGACAACGCACCCGCACCGGATAATGCTCCGTTAGAAACCGCTCACGTTTTGCGCGAAGAAGGATGGTCATCGGCGCTTTTCGTCCCGTCCCACCAATGCTGCGCAGCAATTCGTAGAATGCTGCGGAGTGTGAGGCTGCGCGAATGTGCGCAATCTCATGAAGCAGCGTCTCGACAAATTCCGGATCGCCATGCTCGATTGTCATCGCGAGCGATATGCCGATCGTGTGACGCGTCTTGTGATAATAGCCACCGGTTGAGCGATTGCAAAAAATGATTTTCGGTCGCAAGAGTGCACCGTCAAAATGCTTCCGGTTAATTTCCTCGAACGTTCGATAGGCCAATGCTATGAGGCCATTTAATCGAAAGAGCCAATAGAAATCGTTATTGAGATCGAGCTCCGGAGCGAGCTTCCCGTGCTTCAAAAGGGCTCCACGATAGGATTCCAGCAGTTCCAACTCCGAACGTTCCCGCGCACTTGTGGTCCGTCTCGGGGATTTCTTTTTGACCGGTTTTCCTGGAGCGTGCAATCTT
Source organism: uncultured Acidimicrobiaceae bacterium (assembly GCA_963851245.1). Lineage (GTDB taxonomy): Bacteria > Actinomycetota > Acidimicrobiia > Acidimicrobiales > Palsa-688 > CAWKOH01. The sequence continues at coordinate 30,587 of CAWKOH010000010.1, forward strand.
TTCGGGGTGTTGATACTTTCTTACCTTGAAACCATGCTCCTCAACTTGAAGTGCGAAGAAGCGTATTAATTTTTCTGGCGTTGCTGTGCGCCGCGTCCGTACAGGCTCAGACCATCGCCGATTATGCCGGCGAGTTCCTGGAACTCGGCGTGGGCGCGCGTTCGCTTGCGTTGGGAGGCGCGGGTGCGGCGATCAGCGAGGATGCCACGGCTGGCTATTTCAATCCGGCCGGACTCTCGCAAATCCAGTTCCCGATGGTGGCCGCCATGCATGAATCCCGGTTCGATGGAACCGTGACGTACGATTACGGTGCCTTCGCAATGCCGCTCACGGCCACGTCCAGCGCGGCCTTTTCCATTCTTCACATTGGCGTGAGTAATATTTTGGATACTCGAAATGCTCTGGTCGATATCAATAATAATGGCCAGTTGGATCCCAACGAATATCTCGATTATTCGAAGGTTACCACCTTCGGAAACTACGACTGGGTGGCATTGCTCTCCTACTCTACCATGGTGAACGATCGCCTCTCCTGGGGCGTGAATGCGAAGCTTATCGATCGCCGGCTCGACCCGCAAACAACGGGAACCGGACTGGGATTCGATGCCGCAATCCGCTACCAGCTTACCGATGCGCTTACCCTTGCTGCCAGTGGCCAGGATCTTACTACAACGCTGCTTTCCTATAGTACCGGAACGAAAGAGCTGGTCTCTCCCACGTTGAAAGTAGGCGCTGCTTACCGTTGGAACATTACACGAAATGGCGATCACAAACTGGTTCCCACGGTCGATGCCGATCTGCATTTCGATAATCGCGGGCCGTCCGATCAGCTTTACGTGGGGCCACTGTCCGCCGATTTCCATGAGGGAATCGAATACCAGTTCCGTAACCTTTTTGCGCTCCGGGCCGGATATAACGATATGCAAATGTGGAGCGTCGGCGCTGGAATCACCATTGCGAAGTTCCGTATCGACTACGCCTACCTCAATGCCAGCGGCCAGGACCAACTCGGCGCTACGCACCGCATCAGCATTTCGCTCCTGCTCGATAATCCGAAATGGAAGCGGCCATAGCCGAGGAATTTTATATTGGTCGGCAAAAACCTTGGGAACTTGTATGGGCGTGCCGCAATAGTTCCGTCGCACGTACGGAAAGAGTTCCGCACGGGAACCTTCCTGGATTCAACAACTCGGTGTTTTTTATGCAGTCTTGCTCTCATTTTTCCAGTTTTTCAGGGGTGAAGCACTCCCCCCTCGCGCCCAAAGCCAACCGCCTAAAATAGCCCAATTGCGAGGCCCAAAAAAGTTATCCCGTTTTCTATCCACATCCGGGTGTGAATAACTTTAGCCCGATAATTGCCGAAATTTGGCGCTAAACAGGAAAATTAATAAATATGCTCGCTTTATCCACATCCAGGAACAAAATACAAAATATTTTGTTCAAAATTGTAATGAAAGCGGCATCGCCAAATGAATTATTACCATTTTTTGGACTCTTCTCAAAAAATAACAATGCCACGATTTTATCATTCCTTCGCCACCACCGTGTCCCATCCAGCATAGTGTGTCAGACCTTCGTGACTCTGAATACCGGTATATTGGAGAGACGCATCCTCATAGCGGCGGAATGCGAACACAGCTTGGTTCATCTGCTCGGTATTGAATACTTTTAGGCGAACGAGCAAGTCGAAGTCCGATACCGTGAGGCCCGTAACCGCAAGAAATAACTCCGGCTCCAATTTCGTGATGACGTCCTGTAGCGTATTCTCCCGAAAGTCCGTAAGGTACATAAACGGAGGAATGCGAGTCGCGAATTTGATCAGCTTTTCCTGCACAAGCTTTCGCTTGCTTCGGTACTCTTTCTCCGCATCGGTCAGCTGCTGCTGCTGTTTTGCGCTCAATTCACGATCTCTGGCTCTTTTCTTCAGCTCATTGACTTTCTCGCTCTTATTGATGATCGTTTCGATGATATTGTCACCCAGCGTACGCCACCCTTCAATTCGTTCGACAGCGGCCATCGCATCTGGATTATGCAAAACGCGGCTAAGCACATCGTTTGTCACATTGACGAGTACAGCGCTTTGCCACTTGCGCGCAAGAAGCGTGGCGGATGTTCCCGCAATTGCTATGTCGAGAATTCCACCCGCGTCAATCTGAGTCATATTGGCGCCGTCGTAGGCAAGCACCGGTAGGAACAAAATCAGATCGCGGACGGCATCCTCGGGATTGGACTCGTTCGGCGAAAGACCCATTCCATAATCCGAGAGCTGCCGGAGAGCCCGCGTTGGAGCGAAATTGAAGACGAAGCATTCGGGTTTAAGAATCTCCTCTTCGTTCGGATTGTCACCGTTCGGGTTTTTGATGGACCACGGAGACTGCACGCGGAATGCAGCTTGAAAGTAAGTCTCCGGCGACTTTAAGTTCCGAAGCATGAGAATCGACGACCACTGCGGGACCGTCACGCCGGTGGTGAGCTTGCCGCACGATAGCGTGATCGTCTTGCTCTCGAACCCGCTGCCGATGGCTTTGCGAACTGGCGGTAATGCTTCCAGCCCAATGCCGGCAGACGCACCCGCCGCGACGACGAGTTCATAATCATGCCAAAAAGTATTGTGCTTTGCAGAAAGCAGGTTCGCCATGGCATGACAGGCGGCAACGTTCGGCAAGAACCAAAACGAGTGCTGAAGATACGGCAGCAAGTTCACGTCCGAGTAGGGGAACGGCGCAGGCGTGCCGGTTTTTAGGTGTTCGAGCGTATTCGGCAGGTATTGGCCGCGGATGATGTCCAGCCATTTCTGTACTTCGTCCTTGTGCTTAAACTTCGCATTGGAACTTAATCCCGACGCTTCGAAAAACGAATTAAGATCGAACTCGTCGAACTGTCCGGCACTCGCGATTGCCAACAATTCATCGGGCATTTGGTAGGTCATCAGACACATCTCTGGAAGCGCACCGTATGGATTCCACTTCGAGGGATTTTTTGTAGCGAATTCCTTCTTTGCTCGCTGTTCGTCCGTGTACGTCCAGTTGAAAATTTGCTCCTCGATAAACTCGCCGGTTGCCAATGCCTTAAAAGGAGTTCCCGAAAGATAGAGATAAGCTTTCGTCGTGATTGGAAGAAATTCCGTTTCCTTTTCCAGTGGCGCTTGTAAGTCGGCAATTCTCTCCTTCAGTTTCTTGTCATCGGCAAGTAGTGCCTCCTGCCTTACGATTCGCTCTTCTTCATCACCAAATAGTTCCTTCGCACTTTCCCGCCACGCGCCAAAGTGATACTCGTCAAAAATCACAAGGTCCCAGTTCACTTCATGCAGCCATTCGTTCTTTGGCTTTATGTTTCCGAATGAATCGCGGCCCAGCAAATCCTGGAACGAACCGAAATAAACGACCGGCTTTTTGCGATCGATCTGCGTCGGGTCGCCGCCGGAGGATTTGGATAGATACTGCCAGCCATGGAAATCCACATGATTCTCCAGATCGGTTTGCCATGCATCCTCAACAGCCGGCTTGAATGTGACGACAAGAACACGTTTCGCGCCAAGCTTTTTTGCCAATTGGTAGGCCGTGAAGGTTTTGCCAAACCTCATCTTTGCATTCCAAAGGAAGCGGGGAACCGCATGCATATCTTCCTTCCAGATCGAGTGGAAGTATGAGTGCGTTTTATTAACCGCATCGACTTGCTCGGCTCGCATTGGGAACGTTTCGTGGTGTGTGCCGGTGAAACGTTCGCCCGTTCGCAACTCGGCGAGAACCGTCTTCACGTCTTTGACAGAGCACCGCATCCACTCCAACTCGACTTTCTCGAAGCCCTTTCTAATCAGCGCAGCGCGGACTTCGTGGTCGGTGAAGAGCGATCCCTCGTTACGTTCGGCTGTCTCATCCAGCTCGATCTTGTAATTTTTAATTCCCGCTGTCTTCAGTTGCTCCGCCACGCGCTGCTTCACGTTACGCGACGTTTGCCCGACCTTCAGCAGACCCTTGTGCGCATTATCCGCAATCGAATAAGCGTAAATGCGAGGCTCTGCCTGCGGCTTCGGGGCGAGGATTTCAGAGATGGTTTTAGTCATGCCAGGACAAATCGTGCGTGTTCGCGGCGCAGCATCTCAAAAGTAGAGACGACAGGGATGTCAAGCCCGATGCAAACATCTGGAATTTTAATCTTCTTGCGACTTTGTGCCGGAACTTCGTGAGTGACATAGCTTCCAGCACAGCGCTATCTGGCCGGATCTTGGACGTCGTGGAGGCTCCGGACGACTACAAGAGAACCCAATCGGCGGTGGACCGGCTGCTCTCCAACGCCTGGCAGCTCGTCGTCGAAGGACCCTCCTACCGGGCCCGACAACGGCCCGGGCGACCACCAAACGAGAACCCGCCACCACCCCCGCCGCCACGGCGCAGGAGGCGACCCACCAGCTGACAGCCCCGAAAGCTCCGCGGTCGGCTCACCCCGGGCCGGCCGCCCGTTGACTCCGTGGGGACCCCCAAGTCCCCCGCCAGCGGGGAACCCGCTCAGGCCGCCCAGGCGGGGGACCCCCACGGAGTCAACCGGCCCGGCTGGCGACCCACAGCCCAAAAGTACGTCCCAACGACGAACCCAAACGTTCAAGCTCGGCACAACCCCTTGACGACTGCAACCCCAGCAATCACCATAAGCACCAGCGTTCGCCCGCAGGGCCACAAACCTGGCCCCATGCTGATGCGGCAAACCCCTGGCCCCATCAAGGTGGCAAGCAACAAGGCCCAATACGATGGCGTCCGACGACTGGCATCCCTTCACTAGTGGGATGGACCAACGAGCACTCCGCTTCGAACCCGACGACAGGGCGAGAGAGTGAGTTCAATGTTCCCGTGTGGCCTGGCATGGTCAGCCAATGAGCGCTGGGACCTGACATGCCCACTGGCATGAACCCGCTTTAGCTGCCGCCGCGGATGGGATCGAGTCAATTGTCGATACCGCCGATCTGTAACGACGCCTCCAGGACGTCGCATGATCAGTCTCACCGAGTCGCCCAGGATTGGCCCAGGATTGGCGCGGCCATGACGCTCAGTGGCAAACAGCGGCCAATACCGGCAAAGGCCAGTCCCCCGAACCGGCAGGTCAGACGCAAACAACGGCAACTCACGACAACCGGTGACGCCTAGCGGAAGAGGACTCAGGACTCGTTAGCAGTGAGTCCGATTCGGCCGCTCTCGCACCTCTCCCTGGTCTCGGATCATACCATCGGGCCAGGGCTCAAATCGTGAAAGTCCTGCTAGTGGCACTATTCCGAGCTCCCGCTCTTGAGATGTGGCTCAGGCCGACCAGGCTGAGGTTTGCCGCTGGTTGCCGTTGTCTGCGCAGATTCTGGGCAAATCGAGGATCTCCTGAGTGGGATTTCAACTCACCCATAGTGAGTTGAATGGTCGGCAGAGGGGTGCCGGTCCGGGTATCCAGGCGGTCCTGAGCCAGGCACAGCTTCAGATTGGTTCGTCGCCGTCCTGTGGAGCCGGAGTGCCGTGAGGGTTGCGGCCGTCCCACTCGACATGGCCGTATGGAACCCAGCCATCGGTGAAGCCGACCACGAACATGCGACCACCGGGGTAACCGACCCAACCGAGGGAAGGGTCATCCACCCTCGGCCGACGCCGACGGGTAGTCCAGCCGGGCCGCCGATCGCCGGCGACGCTGCGTCCGTCGGCTCACGCCAGCAAAGCCTCGATCACTTCGCCGGGGCGTTCGGACGCCTCGTTGGCGCGAAAGATCGAGACTCGCTCGGCGACAGAGGTGATCTCATCGAGAAAGGACTCATGGGCGCCGAAGCGGGGGTCCTCGACGGTGCCTTGGACGAAGATGACCGCGAAGCGGGCGTGACGCCCGTCGGGTTTGCGGCGCAGGACCCGGCCCATGCGCTGGATCATCTGCCGGCGGGAGCGGCTTGCTCCGGCGATCACTGCGAGGTCGGCGGCCGGGACATCGACACCTTCATCTAGAACGCGCGGGGCGGCGAGAACGTCCAGCTGTCCACTCGCGAACCGGTCGAGAATGACCCGCCGGTCAGCCGACGGCAGGGCCGAGTGCATGACTGCGGCACGCAGACCTCTGTCCACGAGCGTCCGACAGGCCCGTTCGCTCGCTTCGATGCTCTGGGTAAAAACGAGGGCCCGGTCGGCGGCCGCCACCGCGGGTGCGACCATAGACAGGGCCGCGTCCTTGGCCGGGGTATCGGCTAGAAGTCGTCGACGCTCGAGCACAGCCTGGCGGTAGGCCCGGGCCACACCGCCGCCGTTTCCTCCGCCATTCGCCAGGGCCATAACCGTTCGCATGAAGTCTCCGAACGGCTCACCCGGTATGTCGTAGTCGCGGATGAGGCGGGCCCGGTATCCGGCCAGCTGATTGGTCAGCTCCTCGTAGCGGGTTTGCTCCCCGGCCGAGAAGTTGACGCCCATGAGCACGACACGAAAACAGGCCGTGACGGCATCGGCTACCGCTCGGGCGTAGCCGAGCCGGAAGCAGCTGCCACCGAAGAAGGGATCGAGCCAGGACAGGTTGCCCTCGTCCTCCCGGGCATACGTCGCGCTCAAACCGAGGCGGCGTCGAAATCGGAGGTCGAGCGCCAGATGGTTCACATCGCTGCCGTAGCGGTGGCACTCGTCGGCGATGAGCAATCCGCCCTGGCGGATCGGCCTCACGTCTCTAACCCGAGCGGTGTTGACGACCGCCACCAGGACGTCGTGGGTCGCAAGCGAGTCGTCGAAGCCAGCGCCCAAGCGGCCTACGGTGGAGCACCCGGTAGAGCGCGATTCGAACTCTGACACCCACTGGTATTGCAACTCAAGGGTGGGGACCAAGACCAGGACCTGACCGCGACGGGCGCGCTCGTCCTCGGCGGCAGCCACGCCGACCATCGTCTTGCCGGCACCGGTAACCGCCTCCACCACCCCGCGCCCGCCGCGGCGTTCCCACGCCTTCAGCGCCTCTGCCTGCCACGGGTAGAGGGCCAGCCCCCCTCTGGGCGGAACCGGCGAAACCGGTGCTGGAACCACCCCGGTACCCCTTTGTCTTAAAGGAGCGGACGCCAGCCACCATCGCGCCAACGGGGCGCGATCACACCGGAACCGGCCGTGACCCGAGTAGAGGGCGAAGGACACGTCCTGCTCGGACGCGCCGAGCAGGCCGGCCAACTCGGCGACCGTCGCCCCTCCGCTTGCCGACAGGGCAACGGCGACGTCGTCGGCGAGCATCAAGCGTCGTCGGCGGGCTCGGGCCCTTGGGCGTCGCTGTCGTCACTGCTCAGGTCGATCTCCATCCCGGCCGCGCTGATCTCCGGCCGGAAGGTGGGGTCGAGGCGGCGCAGGTCCCACTCGTATATCCACGCTCGGACGTATTGGCGCATACGGTTCGACGGCAGCCGCTCGAGACCGGGCACGTCCGGTGGGTCCCACCCATAAGCCTCGCTGTGAATCTGCCTCAACTGGTTGTAGGTGTGGTCGAGCTCCTTGCGCCCGGGCGGCTGCAACTGCACCTGGTCGTGTTCGATTATCCGCATGCCGGTCTCGGCCTGGCCGGCCAGCAGGTCGTCCTCCGCGGTCCCCTTGGCCCGAAGCCGGGCGGGAATTAGCTCGATGTCGTTCTTGCCCACCAGGACCTGGGCCTCGAAGTCGTCAACTGTGGTGAGGACGGCGCAGATCGGCGCCGCTGGGTCGTCGCGGTCGCCGCGCACCCAGCGGGCGATCTCTGCGTACGACTTGGCCCGCTGCAATGAGGTGTAGCGCCCGATCAGCTCCGCCTCGTCAAGTAGCACCACCCAGCCAGCGTGGCCCGCCGCCTGAATCAGGCGAGAAACGAACCGGAACCGTTGGCAGCGACAGATCCCGCTCTTTGATGGGCGCCAGACCGTACGTTGCCGCCGCTCCGGCCTCCTTGAGACGCCTGCGCAGGTCGGCCACCGGCAACGGGTCGCCGGCCCAGAACCGCACGATCCGGTCTACGAACTCCTCGTCCCCGCGTGCGTACTCATGGAGGAACAGCGTCGCCGGGAAGCGGCTGTCCACCGGTGCTGCCTCCTGGTGGGCCCATCTGTACAAGTCGGCGTAGCGCGGGGAATCGATTTGCAGGCCGCCGCTGACTTCATCGATAGCCGAGCCCGGGCGGCCCGGAACTTTGGCCGCGTCGATCGCCGCCCGGTACACCTTGGCTGGATCGTGGAGGGGCGTCTCCTTCGAGATCACCACCTTGGAAACCACGAAACCTTCCGACAGGGCCACGTGGGCCAGGTGCTCGAGGACGTGGCTCTTGCCCGTGCCGAACCCGCCGCCGATCAGCATCCCTCCTGGTGCCGGCCCGTCCGGCACCGCCCGCACGGCGGCTACCAGTTGGCTGAAGCGGTCCTCCACCCCCTGCTGCATCGAGCCGAGAACGGTCACGGCGTCCCGATTGGGGACGCCGGCGCGCAACGCTTCGAGGGCCCGGCGGCGCTCGACCGCCAACCCGCCGCTCATGCCGCCGCCCAGCCGGATCAGCGACGAGAACGGGTTGTCCCGATTGACGTCGCGCACTTCGTCAAAGATGCGCAGCTTGAGCGCCTGGTAGGCGTCGAGCCCCCGCGGTGCATCGGAGAGAAAAGCGGGCGACGCCACGACCACCACGATGCAGTTGGCCATCTCGTCGGTGTTGTCAACCAACTCTCGCAACACCTCATATGCGTCGAGCAACGCCGCCTTGGTGTAGTAGTGGCCGTGGCGTTCCTCGGGACTGGGCCTACGTGTGAACCCTAGCCGACGTATGTCGATCACCAGGGCCAATCCGGCCCGGTCGTTGATCGCCAGCCAGTAAGCAAGGGAGAACAGCATCTCCCGTGCGTTGTGGCGCCCGATCCTGCGGAATATAAGAGCGGACTTCAATGCCGATATCTGGCGCAGGTCGCCCCGGAGCCAGTCCAAAACGGCGGCGTGCTCGGCGTCGACCACCTGGCCACTATGGAGCTGAGCCTGGCACAGGCGCAGCATGGCGGTGCGAAAATCCTGGACCATGGCGTAGTCGTGGGCCACCAGGCGTTGGAGCTGGCGATCGACATCGCGCTTGAGCTCTCGTGGGTCGACCCGGTAGTGCGACGCCAGCTGATCGAGTGACAGCCCGCCAGCCGCCGAAGCAGGGTACCCGGCGGCCTCGACCGCTCGCGCGGCGGCGACAGCAGCCAAGTCGTCCCAGTCGACTTGGCGGGCGATGTCGAAGAACACCTGCTCCAGCAGGTGGACCCGCGTATCCACGGAGTCGACTCGTGCCGCTAGGTACCTCGCCTCGGTGGCGGCCGTACCGAACCTGTCGACGAAAGCCACGGCGGCCGCGTCGTCTGGAGGCACGACGAACTTGACTGCCGTCCCGCCTCCGCTCACGTAGTCGCCCAGGTACTCGGAATCGAGAAACATCACGTACTCATCCACCGGGATCACGTCGACGGCCCCACGAACGACACACCGACGTACACCTTCGTCTGCCCCGCTCTCGTCACCGTGGTCAGCACCCCGCTGCTTCTGGTCATTGCGCTGGCCGGGAGGCTCATACGCCGGCCGTCTTTGGCCTCGACCACCCCGCTCTGGTCGAGCAGGTAGAGGTCCCTGGCGAACTCCTGGCGGGTATAGTCCCGGGCCGCTCCCGGCAGCAACGTCAGGACCCGGTGGGCGTCGACCAGCTTGGCCGGCGCTCCCTCCCGCAGACCCTTGACCCCAACCACATAGTCATACGCTGCAGCCAGGGTCTCGATAAAGGCTTCCGGCTTGAACTTCGGCGGCCGTTGCTGAAGCGCTTCCAGATGACGGACCACTACCGTGGGTCGCACCCGGCGGTCCTTCGTCTTGTCAAGTATGACGGTCGTGTCGGCTGTCGATATCGCCAAGATGGTCGGATAGCACAGGATCCGCTCGTCGGACTCGAACGCCTGGACGCCCGCCTCGGCCGCCGTCGCCAATAGCTCCTTGGCGTACTCCCCGGACTCGAACCACCGCCCCACGTCGAAGCGCCATCCGTCACGCAGATCGCCCGCCGATGCCGACGCCTGGTCGGCCAGCCCGACCGCGGCGTCCATGGCCTGCTGCAGGTCGCGCACCTGGCCGAGCGCAGCTGAGGTCTTGGCTCGCTTCGCCGCTTTCAAAGCGGAGCCGAGCGCCTTGATCGCGGCGTCAGCGTCGCGCTCGACCGCCTGCAGCGCTTCCTCCATAGTGGGCTGGGTCATCACTGATTGCCTCCATTGACGGTTTCAGGAAAAAGTTCTGGAAAAAGGACACCCGCAGTGGCGCCGATGCCCGCGGCACTGATCTGGCCGGGGCCGCGCCGGACCTCGACGTCGACGTCGCCCGCAGCAGAGAACCCGAGCAATAGCGTGTCGTCGAGGCGGGCACCAGCAGCCATGGCAACGGCGCGCACCGAACTTCGGGTCGGTCCGGAGCCGTCGCAACCGAGCGTCACCGGTCCCCAACGGCTCGAGAAGGTCCGCCGAGCCGGCGACGCCAGACCGAGCCCCTCGATCAACGCGGCGGGGACGGCCGCCTCTGTGCCGCGCAGCACGTCGGCGTCCACTCGGACCCACAGCCAAAAGCGCACCTGGTCCTTTGCTTCTGGCTTGCGCTTGCCCGAGCCGGTCCGGGCCGGCCCCGCCCGGTTGCGGTCGGCTCGTCGGGTTCGCGCCGGCATGGTCTTGGGCGGGTTCTCGTCCCCCCACTCCTTCAAGCGCACAGCGCCCGAGTTGGAGCGGACAAATCGCCCGGCCCCAACGGCTCGGTCGACCGCGTCGGGGTCGACCGGACGCCCGGCGGCGCCCAGGTCGCTCGCAATCTCCCCGTTGGTCCGGGCTGTGCCGTATGCGTCGAGTATCCGCTCGACGGCGCCGGACAGCGAGCCGGCCACGGACACGACCAGATCCAGGATGGTGATCGCCCCATTCGCCGCCAGCCAGTCCCCCAGATCGGCAGTCCGGATCCCCGCTCGGGCGAGCTCGGCCTCGACGTCCGCCAGCCGCCTAACACCGCCGTCGGCGGCGACGCATACCGACGTGGCACGCACTACTTCCTTTGGTTCCACCGCCAACCAACCCGGCCGGTCCGGCACCGGGGAGAAAGGGCCGACCAGCCATGCCAGCAGCTGAGCTGAGAGCGGTTCGACGGCGCCAAGCCGGTATACAGCCGCGCCGAGACGTTCCTTGGTGGTGACCGTTCCCACCTGACTCGAAAGCGCGGACACGGCCCACGGCAGCGGGGCGGGCGCCGATGGAAGCGCCTGACGGACGCGGCCTTCGGCCCGGCGGACAATGACGTTGACTTGCTGGCGGCAGATGTCCTCGTTCTCCGCCAGCTCCTCGAACGTCACCCGATCGGGGTTGAGAGACGACTCGATGAACAGCCTCTGGTCGCGTTGGTTCCCGGCGGCTTCGATGAGTCGCCGGACCGGGACCGCCAGGTTGATGGCCCACGGGGCGTGCTTTCTCACCAGGCGATCGACCGCCTGATGAACCTTGACAGGGTGGTCTCCGATGCGAAGACCGAGCAGCGCCTCGAGCAGCGGTTGGTTCGGCCGTCCCTGCTCGTGGAGCAAGAGCAGCCCCAGATCGTCGGCCTTCGCTTTTGATGACGTGCGCTGGAACACTTCTCCGTCCACAGCGCGACAATAGCGACGATCCAAGCTCTGTCCAGGGACCAAGACCCTCAGCCAGGTCGGAACCGATAGCTACGGCGAATCGTATGGCTGCATCTCGGCAAACCGTATGGTCGAGTGGTGGCGTTTTGTATGATAGTGGGCGTGTTACTTAATCGGGGAATCGAGGAGGTGTATCGCGACACGGTCGCCTCTCGAAGAGTCACCGTGGTCACCGGGCCTCGCCAATCCGGCAAGACCACCCTCGTCGCCAGCCAGTTGGCCGGTGGCGTTCTCCGCAACCTGGACGACCCGGGTGTACTGGCCGCCGCCCGTGCCGATCCGACCGCGTTCATCGCCATGGGCCCGAGTCCGCTGGTGATCGACGAGGTCCAACGCGGAGGGGAGCCGTTGGTCCGGGCCATCAAAGTGGCGGTCGATCGGGATCCCAGTCCCGGCCAGTTCGTGCTCACCGGCTCGTCGAACTTCTTGACCGTGCCCACAATTTCCGAGTCGCTCGCGGGTCGCGCTGCCTTCGTAGAAGTGTGGCCGTTCACACAGGGAGAGTTGGCGAGCCGGAAAGACTCGTTCCTGGAAACGCTGCTGAGCGATCCGGCGGCACTCGCGGGTTATACGCCGGGCTTGGTCGACCGTTGTGACCTCTACGAGAGGATATGCACCGGCGGCTACCCTGAAGTCCACCGGCTCCCGTCCCGTCAGCGCCCGGGGTGGTTCCGGGACTACGTCCGCACCACGATCGAGCGCGACGTGGCCGAGATCTCCGGGATCCGCAAGGTCTCCGAGATGGGATACCTACTGCGGTCGTTCGCAGCCCGAACCGCGTGCGAGCTCGTTATGCAGAACGTGATCGATGACGCGCCGCTCGAGCGTCAGGCGGTCTATGACCACCGATCGTGGCTCGAAACGATCCATCTGGTTACCACCCTGCCCTCGTGGTCGCGCAACCTGACCCGCAGGGTCAAACGGCGGCCCAAGGTGTTCCTGACCGACCCCGGCCTGGCCGCATGGCTGCTCGGCAAGTCTGCCGCCGCACTCGAGGACCCCAACGACCCCGCCACCGGTCAACTGGTCGAGACTTTCGTGTTCAACGAACTTCGCCGCCAACTCACCTGGACCCACATCGACGCCGAAATGTTCCACTGGCAAGACCGGGCCGGCGCTGAGGTCGACCTGGTCATCGAGGCCTCCGACGGACGGGTCATCGCCATCGAAGTGAAAGCCGGCCTAACCCCCAAGCAGGACTGGTTCCGCTGGCTGAGCAGAATGCGCGACGCCGTGGGCGACCGCTTCGTCGCCGGCATCGTGCTCCACGGCGGGACCGAGGTCCTACCATTCGGCGACCGGCTAATCGTCGCCCCCATCACCGCCCTGTGGGAACTTTGAAGCCACTCGGCCATCAATTCAGCCGATGGCGTCGGCAACGATGCCCTTGCGACAAGCGGAGCCCCCGATTTGCCCAGGATTTGCGCGGCCGTGACGGTCGGCGACAGCCGACGGCAAACAGCGACAAACGGCTGCCCGGCAAAGTCGGAGGTCAGGCACCGAGAATGGCAACCGGTGGCAAGGGGTGATCAGAAACGGAAAGGGGTTCCAGACTCGTTAGCAGTGAGTCCGATTCGGCCGCTCTCGCACCTCTCCTTGACCCGGCAGGATAGCAGTCGCCGGCCTAGCGCGGCGCAAAGGTCCTGGTAGAAGGCCAATTTGTCGATCCGGCTCGTCAGCTCCCGGGCCGTCAAGCTAGTCACGGCGCTTGCCGTTCTTCGCTGTCCGTAGGCCGGATTCTGGGAGGATCGTGGGTAAATCGACGTCCCACATACCTGGAGCGGCAACCACTGACGACCATTGGCCAGGGACAACCCGGGATCTGAACTCAACGTGTATGAGTTCGCACGCGGGCCACGTGCGGGGACGCCGACGACAAGGAGAGGAGAGCCCGGTGCCTTTCGTTCGGCCTGAGCGGGCGGCTGTACCTTCCCGAGAACTTCATGACGCTCCTGGTACGTCTTGCATCACTGGAGGAACGTGCCGTTGCCGCCCGTGATGCGCCAGTCACGGCTCGACTTAAGGCTTTCGTGGACTGGGTGGCAGGAGCCGGCTGGACGAGGCCGCCGTACCGGAGGCCTTCGTACAGGAGGGCCGGGGCCTTCAGCGCGGACTGGAGCCGGAAGAATGGCTTGATGACGATGAAGACATCGTCCAAGGTCGGTTCCACTCCGAGGCGTCCCTGCTCACCGAGTGGGTGGTGCTGGCCGACTTTGTCCACCAGAAGGGCCGGAAGCTGTCTGGTACCGCCAAAGGCGCAACTCGCACGCGGATCGCCGCGCACACCGGGTTCCCGGCTCCCCGACCCACCCTCGCCGATCGAACGGACCGTGCCTGACGGCCGCGAGATCCGACTGCGCTTCCGGCTATGGCGAGCGGCGACTGGCACGAGATGGAACTGGAGGGACAGCCTCGATTCCGGGGTGGGACTTGCACCTGGCCCGTGCTGGGAGGCACGACGCCGATCGACCATCGTCGCCGTCCATCTTCGGCGCTGAGCCGCCGAGGAGCTGAGCTGCCGCTATCTAAGCCCCGACCGCCACCGAGAGGCCGGCTCCTCGCCGAAGATCGTGATGAGCTCAGGGGCCGCTTGGTCTGGATCGACGACGGCAACGAGGTCGGCACCCTCTGCGACGTGATCGTCGACGACCGCAAGCTGACCTGGGAGGAGCTGGGTCAAGCGTTGGAGGGATACGAGGGTCCGCGCTTCCGGCTCGTCTTGCAAGATCCCATTGACCCCTCCGCCCCGAGGCAACCGTGGACCCCATCGAACCGGACCACCGATAGGATCCCGCACTGGCACCAATCAGCCTCGTATGTCAAGCGGCGCACCTCAAGGCACCGGGGCGTTCGAGGTCCAGGTTCCTTTTCTGATCCTCGCCCATCCGCCTCGCTGCCGCAAACGGCCCTTAACCTTGGGTCGTGCGCACCAAGTCCCGGTCACGATTCGATGCCCTGATCGCTGAGGCGACCACCGATTGCTACGACGAGGAGGAGGCTGTCACCGGCTTCCTCACGATGATGGAGGACAACCTGGCCGTGCCCTTCCAGACGGAGGTGCTGGGCGTCGCGGTGTCAGTCGAGAACGTGGGACTCAACGACGTGGGCGACATCGTGGCCACCTGCTCCCGGGGCAAATACCGACAGCGCATCCAGGTCGTCGACCTGCCCATGCCGGCCAAGGCCCCAGACGGCGCGGTGTGGATCGAGGCCTACCGGCAGTGGAGGAGTTGACCCGGTGGGAACCAAAAGGCCAACGGCCGGTTCCGGTCCCTCGGATGCATGGCAGCAAGCCCAGCGCCGACACCGCCTCTCGGACCGCCACGTGGAGATGGCCAGACAGCTCGGACTCAACCCAAAGAAACTCGGGTCTCTCGACAATCGTCGCCAGGAGCCGTGGAAGGCGCCCTTGCCGCAGTTCATTGAACACCTGCACTCCCGCCGCTTCGGGGGTGGTTGACCCACACCGTGCGGGGTCACCTGTCACCTCGCGAATACCGCCTCCCGAGAGCATCAGCACCGCAGCGACGAGTACTCGACCCCCGGAGTGTGTTGGGGCAGTACCGTCGAGGGGCAGGGCAAAGTGTTCGGCCCCCTGGCGCTGGGGCTGAGGATACGCGCCCTCGAGCCAGCCGTAGGTGACGAACGGCACCAGTCGCCCGACGCGGTTTTTGGGGCGGTTGTCCCCTCGACCCCGGCTCAGCGGCCGGTGGCGTTTCGGGATTCCGGGCGTGAACAGGCCGAGGAGGAAGACGGTTGAACATCCACCGTTGCAGCGCTCGCCGGGGGAAGAATGGCGGGGTGATGGCGAACAAGGTGGCTGCGCAGGAATGGACAGCGCTTCATCAACTCGTCGCACTGTCCTCGGCCCCGACCGTGGAAGAGTTTTACCGCAGATTGATTCTCCTGCCGCCCGCGGGCAACAACTCGGCCGACGCCTTCGAGCCGCTCTGTCTGTTTCGCCAGTTCCATGAAAGTGAGCCCGAGGGGGCGGCGACGACGGCGTTGCTGTTGGTGACCGATCCCCGCTGGAGAGATGCGACCGGCCGACTCGTGCGGTCGATCGCCGAATCCGGTTGTGTTCGCCAACCGGAAGTCGACTTATTGGCCGAGACCTTCTTGGCGGCAGGACCACACGTGTATTGGCAGGCGCCATCCGACTGGTTCGACGGCGGCCTAGAAATCGCATTGGGTCCAGCGGGCGGTCCCATCATCCCAGATGCTGACCAGGCGAAGGATGAGACCCTTGATGACCAGCCGGTGGTGGTCCAGCGCTACATCCGGCCTCCGCTACGACGATGGGCAGCCGAGCGAGTTACCAGGTCTGGCTCCAGCCGATGGTCTGCGATCCTTCGAAGGGGTCGCGAGCTTGACGCCCGCTCCGCTGCGGCAGTGGCGCGAGGCCTACTCGATGCGATCGACACCTTGCCTCCGGCTGCTCAGAGATTGCTTCTCGCTATCTGCGGTGAGTGGCCTAAGCAGGATGTGCGAAACGCCGTGAAAGAAACCGTCTGCCAGCCGAGTCACCCAACACGCGTCAAGAAGGGGCCGCAGCCGACCGACCCCACGCCGGAAGCATTACCGAAGAGGCCCGAAAACCAACCTGCACTCTTCTGACAGTCGCGCCCATCTCCGGCGTCAGGGGCACGTTGGGGGCGGGATTCTGGGGTACGCCAAACCGGCGTGTTTTGGGACGGGCTCACCTAGATGCTACCCGCCAGCGATACAGAGCGGAACGGGAACAAGCTCAGACCCGCTGGATCGTGACTCGATCGGCGTGGATGGCCAGCGCGTTGAGGTCCTCGACATCAGCGGTGAGGACCGTCCCAGCGGGCTCGGCGGTTGCGACGACGATCGAGTCCACCGCAGACCCCTGTCGGGCCCGAAAGCGAAGCTCGCCTGCTCGGCGGGCCAACGCTACGGGCAACTCCTCGACAACGTCGCAGGTCTTCAGTAGCCGGTTGAGATTGGCGTCATTCCGTTGCCGTCCAGTAATCGACTCGGCCAGCACCACCGAGGGAACCACTGGTGGCCACAGGCCGTCCCGAACGAATACCCGGATCGTTGCGGCAGCGTCCTGGTTCCGCTTGGCTAAGAAACTGAGCCCGCCCGAATCCAGGATGAGCACCCCTCAGCTTGCCTTTGGGGAAGGAGTCTTCGCCCTCACGGCCTTTGAGAGTGCCTCGGCTCGGGCAACCGCCGCGGCCGAGGGCTCCCCGACCTCATGGATCAATTCGTCGAGGTAGCGGTCTGACTCGGCGAGGAGCTCCTGGCGACGAAGCTCAGCCCGCACGGCCTCTTGCAGCAGCTCCGAGGCAGGAAGTTGACGTTCCTTGACCTCACGATACAAGTCCTCTGGAAGGTACACCTGAAGCCGTGGCATACGCCTAAGTATACGCCTCCCCGGGTGCTGGAGCACAGCGCGTCAAATATCACGGCGGCAGTCGGACCGGCGAGTGCTCCAATGTGCGCTTAAGGATGGTCACCTCGGTCGGTAGAGGTTGCCCAGATGTATCGGCGGGTTAGGTGCCGGTCAGTGTCCGTCGGATGTCCCTCATGAGTAGGAAGAGGTGGAGGTCGTTGGTGGGGCTGGGTTCGAATTCAGGTACGAGGTGCAGATAGAAGTCCCGGGTCTGAAGTGTTTCGGTGTGGACCAGCAGGCCGCGGCACCCGATCGGGTCGGACAGCTCGACCAGTCGGGCGAACACGTCCTGGAGAAGGGCTGCTCCTAGACCCTGTCCTTCGTGACGGGTATCCACGCCGAGGCGGGCCAGCAGAGCGACTGGCTGGGGATACCTGCCCGCCCCTTTGCGGGCCCTCGGCGGCGCCGCCTCGGGAGCAATATGCGCCATGCACCAGGCGTAATAGGCCACCACCCCCGTGTCACCGGTCTCGGTAACCACGAACACCCTGGTGGTTCCCGTCCCCGCGGACTGGCGGGCGTAACGGCGCAGCCAGCTGGTCTGCTCGGCGGAACGGCACTCGAAGCCCTCGAGCCGATGTTCGGGGCCGAGGGCCACCGGTGGTTCATACCTGCGGCTCAATCGGCGAATGGAGAGGGGCGCGCCATCAACCGCCGCAGCCCCGGAAGGTCCCGGGCCCGACGCCGGTTGATGGCCTCCCACTCGGCGAGTCCCGCGGCGTCCAGTTCAAACACGGTCCGGTCCGCCAGGACCCGCCGGGCGGCCTCGACCGCGTTGGTGACCACGAACGTCGTGCGGTCCGTTCCGGCCGCGGCCGCGGCCCGGTCGATCAGGTCACTCTCCTCTGGCGTCGCCCGCAGCTCCAAGCGCCGGCTTCTCCGACGAGTATTCGCGCTGGCCACCGCACTCACCTCCGCGGGCCAGAGTACCATCGATGTACGGCCAATGTACGGAAACCCTTTACCCAGGATCCGCCCAGAATCCTCTTGGCCACAGCGACGTGCAGCAAACCCGGACGACGAGTGGCAAGGCGACCATCTCACAAACCCGCAGGTCAAGACGCCAAACGACGACCTTCGGCGACGACTGGAGATGATGGGAAACTGGTCCTGCACCCTTTAGCAGTGGACAAGATCCAGCCACGCCCAAGGGTAAGCAGACAGTGCCTGCAGTGTCGAGACTTGCCCAGCCTGGGAAGGACCCCTCTGGTCCCACGCGAGGCCCTACCTGCAGAGCGGGCGACAGCCGCAGTCGTCACTCTGCGACGGCGTCATCGACTCTTGCGGCAACGGGGTCGATGAGTCGATCACGTGAATTAGCGAGCCGTTCGGGCGGTCGAGTCGGACCAAGGGTACGGGCGGCTACATGCAGGCCTGTGCTGGCGACCCGACGCTCGAGGCACGAATCGTCGGGCGCGACCCCTCCGGCCTTTTACCCCGACCGAAGCCAGCCGGTTGGCACAGAGGTGGCGCGCTGGCACCTCTCGAATTCGGCTCACCGCTGTAGTCCAAAGTAGGGCGGCCCGGCCTGCCACGGCCGCTTCCCACCGACACCCGCCTGGCCGCCCCTGCCGGGCAGTGATTTGCTCGACCTCGCGGGTGAGGGAGGCCTGGCGGCCAGGCAACTGCTGCAACGGCAGAGAGGGGACCTCCGCGGGCCAGCCGGTGAGCGCCATGATTCCCAACCGGACGAGGGCCGCGACCGCCTTTCGCCCGTCGAGGCATAGGAAGGAGTCTGCGACCGCAGGCGCGGAGAACATTCTGGCGCACTGACGAGGGACGCCGCTCGCATGGGTACGGGTTCTAGGCTACCGACGAAGAACATTGGGGTGGCGTCATTGCGTCTGCGGCCTCGCCCGCCGTGGTCGTGGGTGTCGATGCTGACCGCGGGGCCGGTTGCTCGCGCGGCAGTGAGGGGTTTTCCGGCAGGGTTTGGATGACAACGGTTCGGCAGGTTTGAGCGGGGATGGGTTTGGCATGGCTGGCTGGTGATGCCGACGGCGCCGGTTCGGTTGGTGAGGACCTGGGTGGCGGCGTCTGCCAGGGTTCGGTTTGGGTCAGGCGTCGAGGTGGACGAGTTCGGTGATGTGGGCGGCGAGGTGGTTGGCGGCGGTCCGGCTGAGACCGACAGCGACGACGACGGCGGTCAGTTCGGCGCAGGCGGACCAGCCAGGCTTGGTCGGGTGGTCGCCCGATGGAGCTGAATGATCCGATGTCGATTTCTATGGTGAGGTGCTCATGTGGCAGGTCGTGGCCGGTCGAGCTCAGGTGAGGGTGAGCGGCGATGGCCTTTTGAGCGCCGTCTCGGATTGAGACCGTCGGGATGCCTGCGAAGATCACGTTGGTGTCGTGGGCGCGCTGCAGGTTGTAGTTCGGGATCCGGCTGTTGAGGTGATGGACATGATGCAAACCGATGTTGGCGGTGAAGAACTGCAGCAGCTTCGGGAGTTTCAGATGCGAGCTGCCACGCAGCGCCGCGTCGGCGTAGCTCCACTCATCGTGGCGCTGCCAGTTGACGTTCTCAAACTGGTGCTGGACGTAGAACAGCCAGATGCCGACAGAGCCCGCCAACAACGCCGGCGGTGCCCACACGATAAGCAGGTCCTCCCAGCCGATCAGCCAGCACAACGCGGCGACGATGACGGCCAAAGCGGCGTCGGTGCCGAGCACGCTGTTGCGCATCCGCGATCGTGTGCCGCGACGCACCAGCCGCGGTTCGATGAGCATGGCGAACACCGGACCGAGCCCGAACATCACCAGCGGGTGACGAAACAGCCGGTAGGCAAGCCGACCCCGCCAGGGACGCGCCTGATACTCGGCGACCGTCAACGTCTCGACATCGCCTTCGCCACGGCGGTCAAGATCCCCGGAGGTCGCGTGGTGCCCGGCGTGCTCACGGCGCCACTGATAAAAAGTCGAGAGCACGAACAACCCGAGGACCCGGCCCGCCCATCTGTTCGCACCCCGGGAGGGAAGCAGCGAATCGTGCGTGCAGTCGTGAAACACCACGAACACCCGTACCAGGAACCCGGCCGTCGGGATCACCAGGGCCACGGCCATCAAAGGCGAGACGCGCAGCAATAGGTACATTGCCACGCACAGCGCCAGGTACGGCACTGCCGAGGTGACGATGTCGAGCAATCCGCGCCTAAGACGAGGCTGGGCGTAAACGGCTAACGCCTCATGCCACGCCGAGCGGTTCGATACGAGCGTCATCGCGGGCTCCGACACAGACGGTCAACGATGCGGATGCCGCTGCGCCCCCCGCTGGGCGCAGGGGCGAGACATGCTCTTCGAGCGCGGGCACTGAACTGTCGGGTGCTACGTACTTGACGATCGCCCACGACGACCGCTGGTCGATCCCGATCGGGTTCGGGCGCACGGCGGTCACGTTCGCGGCGGGGCACGGTCCACGAGCGTAATCGCCAGCCCCCACTGCTCCCACGCGGCGACATGATCGCGACCGCGTGCCTGCCGGAGCGAGCCCCCTAGCCAGACTGGTCCCCGACCAGCCGAGGGCGCGCAAGTTGGCGGGGTCGAACGTGTGCCCGGTAATAGACAGCCAGGTCTCAGTCGCTGCCGTGGCGGTGAGTGCCAGCAGGCTCGGGGGCCACCCAGAGCGACCGCCACGACACCGCTCAGGCGAGCCGGTCCGCGACCCTTTCCACGATGTCCCCGTCCGCCATCTCCTCCTCCACCAACTCAACGTGTCGGTCCCAGCCCCATGCCGCCAGCGGGTTTCACCCACGCTGCGTCGCTCACCGGACCAGGGCCTAGGCTCCCTTGGCAATGAAGGTGTAGTGGCCGGGTCCCACTGACCCGGTATGCGTGCTCGAGCACGTGAGCGACCCGCTGCGGTGGATCCTCTACAGCGTCGAGGATAGGAACCTCGTTGAGCGGTTCGCTTACCCGTGCCGGTGGATAGAACTTGAGGATCTCGTCGACCGGCTCAACGACTTGATCAAAGAACGAATGGTGGCCGCCGCGTTTCAGGAGATTCGCCGCGGATACTTCATCAATCCAGAGCCGGCCTAACAGCCAGCGGGACAGCGCGCCCGGGCACGGAGGGCCAAGACAACGAACGCTGGACCGACTAATACCGCCGGCGAAAGGGGCAGCGGGTCCGAGGCACGCTGACCGCTCGCAGAGTCAGGCGGTGGCAGGTTCCGCCCGAATCAGCAACTCGGCTCGACGGCCGATCGGTCAACAGTAAGAGACCGGACCGTCGGTGCCAATACGGACAACTCGTGGATATCGCGGTGCATATCCCCTCCGGTGGCGGCGCGGCCCGTGTTCGACGCGCGGGCCATCCGGTAGAGCAGGTCGGTCAGGCTCATGGTTCCAGGCTCACCCGGTAGTGGCGTCCCAGTTCTGGCGCCCAGTCGCAGTCGCAAACCTCTAGGCGCTCCGAGCCGGGTGGCTCGAGCCATGCCCGGAACCCACGCGAGCCAAGCCGCCGGGTCGGGCGGACATGGTTGTGGACGAGCCACCGGTCGGGCGGGACCGTCTCTGGCAGCCGGGTTAGGTAGTCGACGCTAGCGGCCCAAACCCTTTCAGCTGCCGCCTGGTTGCGCGGTTTCGGCTCGGGTCGGATAGGAATGATCTCGGCGTCGTCGCTCATTTCTTTTCCTCGTCTTGGCCGGCGGCTTTGATGGCTTCCCGGGAGTAGGCGTCGACGAGAAGCAGCACCCCTGCCCAAGTCAGTAACCCGACGGTTGCTTCGAGCCACAGCACGCAAACGAGCGTAGCCAGGCCCTGTTTGTGGAGCGAGAACCGTCTATGCGCTGCTTGAGTCTGGTCTGTTTCAACCGATCGGCCGCGACTCAGATGCGATATTCGGGCGCGATTGCGGTGGTAAGCGATCAGCTCTCGGACCAGCACTGGGTATCCCACCTGCCCGGCGATAGGAGCGCCCCATACCTTTCATGTCCCGTCCGTTCCGGTCCCCCTCGAAATCGACCAACCCAGCTGGGCCAGCGTCGTCCACGCCCCGGGCGCCGGCCTGGGCCCTAATTCCGCTCCAACTACTCACCGCGCATGATTTCGGCGTGGCGCCGAGAGAACTCGCGACGCAGATCCGGGCCGATGAGGCCTCGGACGACTCGCTCGGCGTGTCCCGCGACCCCGGGGGTGGCCGCCATACGGGCTTCTCCTGGCGAGACGAGACTGGGATCGGTCCCCGATGCCAGCAAGATGGCAAGATCTGAAGTCATGACCTCAGGAGAAGGGGATCCGCCTGAGCAATCGGTCGCCGGTCTCCTCGGCTCGCTTCACGAGCAGCTCAAGCGGGTCGAAAGGATGATGGAGCCGGAAGTGGCGGCGGCCAAGTCGATCGAGCGGGGCGTAGTGCCGGCGTGGCGGCGGGCCACCGAAGGCGAGCACCGGCTTCCGGTCGCGGCCGCGGTGGCCCTGGCGATCGCGTTGCAGCTGGTCCTGCCCGATCGCCTCGTAGTCCGTCCCACATCGATCCTGCCCACATTGGAAGGGCTTCTCCTGGTCGGGCTCATCGCGGCCAACCCCAAGCGCATCAACCGGACCTCGACGGCGCTGCGGGCCGCGAGCGTCTCGCTTATCGCCCTCATCTCGTTGGCCAACGCCTGGTCGTCCGGAGAGCTCCTCAACGGGCTCATCAACGGGACGTTGGGGAACAACGCCTCGCTGCTTCTCGCACGAGGCGCCAGCGTCTACATCACCAACATCCTCGTGTTCGCGCTTTGGTACTGGGAATGGGACAGAGGCGGCCCAGTGGCCCGAGCCCGGGGTCTGCGACCCTACCCCGACTTCTAGTTCCCGCATATGGCCCAGCCCGAACTGGCTGCTCCGGACTGGGCGCCGAACTTCCTCGACTACCTGTACGTGTCGTTCACCAATGCTGTTGCTTTCAGCCCCACCGACACGATGCCGCTGTCACGGTGGGCGAAGATGCTCATGCTGCTCCAGTCGGCCGTGGCCCTGCTGACCGTCGCCTTCGTCGTCGCCCGGGCGGTCAAAATCCTCAAATAGCGCGGCGCCTGCCTGGCCAGCAACGTACCGAAGCACCTCACCCGACATAAGCCACAGAACGCGGAGGTTCCGCCACCGGTCCGAACCGACACCGGATGTTTGTTCTCTCGAGCCGGCCGGTGCATCGAATGTTCGACATCCCTTTCGCTGTAAGGAAGATGTCGTGAGTGGATCACTGGTGTTTATGCGGCTGGGCGGAGGGTGACGGCGTAGCCGATGTCTTGGAATTGTTTCACGAGGCCGTTGCGGCGACGATCGGTGTCGGTGTGGCGGGTGAAGTAGTCGCCACCAGTCGGCGCCACCCCGACACGGGGACCGACGTCACCATCGCATAGTCCAACCCCATCCCGTTCAACCCCCGCCCACCAAACCTCGACCTCGGCCCCCGCCCGGTTTCCACACCTGGAGATCCGCTGTCCGTCCACATGGAAATCCACTGTCCGTCACCGAGGAGAGAACCTGTCCGCCCACATGGAGATCAAGCTGTCCCTTGACACAAGTTTCGAGTGTGCTCCGCCGGAGCTCCTTAAGGAGTCGATGTCGCCCGGCTCGATCACGTGCGAGTCGGCCGACATGACCGCGATTCGCTACCACCTCAGCCATATGCGCCCTCCTCCGGTGCCACAACGCGGCACCGCGGTTCACGCTTTCGGAATCAGCCGTCCCGCCGAATCGCGCCCGCTTGGGATCTGCCGAAGAGGGCGGCCAACATTTCGGTCCTGCCGCCGACCGGTCGGAACTGCGCGGTTTCGGCCGCTCAAGCCAGGTGTATCGTGGCTTCCGACGTCTTCACTGGCGACACCGTCTTGTGCCACCGACTCTTCGTGTGTTGACTATGCCAACACTGCCACCGGGCAGCTGGTCAGGACATTGAGGAAGTTGTTGCGGCCTCGGACCGGGTTGCCGGCTAGCTGAAGGCGGGGCAGATGAGGGCGTAGCTCCTGGAAAAGGACCCTCGCCTCGAGACGGGCCAGACCGGCGCCGAGACAGAAGTGGGGGCCGCCCGCTCCGAGGGAGTCGTGGCGGTTCGGATCTCGATCCACGTCGAATCGGTCCGGGTCCTCGAATACGCTGCTGTCCCGGTTGGCGGAGATCATCCACAGCGTCGTCCGCTGGCCCTTGCGAATCAGCTGCCCGCGAATCTCGATGTCCTCGAGCGGCCATCGGGAGTGGTGCATCACCGGCGCGACGAAACGGAGCATTTCCTCGACTACCAGCGCCATGTCGGCGCCCGCCATCACCTTCTGCTTTGCCTCCTCCGTAGACAGGAGACACACCAGGCCGTTGGCGATCAAGTGACGGGTGGTATCGGCGCCCCCGGAGATATACATGGTCACCCAGGCCCGCATCTCGTTCTGCGTGAGCGGCCGCCCGTCTATACGCGCATCGATCAGCTGGTCGATCAGATCCCCTCGGGGGTAGCGGCGATGCTCCTCCACCAGCCAGTCGGCGTACTCGTTGTTGCGCTCCTGAAGTGCGGACCTGTCGACGTTCCCGTCCGGGTCGGCCCCCACGGGCTGGGCCATGACCCGGACGAGCACCTCCTCCTCGTCGCCCCTCGGAATACCGAGCAGTCCCGAGATCACACGGAACGGCAGCAGGGTGGCCACCGATCTGGACCAGTCCCCGCCGCCATTCGCGAGGAACTCCTCCACCAGCTCCCTCGCCAGTCGCTCGACTGTGACCCTGCGAGCGCCCACGGACCGGGGGGTGAAGGCGCTGGCCACCAGCCGCCGGTAGGCGGTGTGCTCGGGAGGGTCCATCTGGATGAGCATGCCGTCCCCGAGTGGTTGCGAGCGGGGCTTGAGGCTTGTTCCAGCCCCTACCGGACCACCCCAGCTGGAGAAGACAGCCGGGTTGCGGTTGACTTCTCCCACCAGGTCGTGGTTCGACACCACCCAGTACCCATCGGGCTCGTACCAGTAGAGCGGCGCCTCGCTCCGGAGACGGGCGAAGGATTCGAAGGGGATCTCGCGGGCGAACTGGTCGGGGCTTAGATCGATCTCGGGGCCCACGGGCTCTCCTCTAGATGCTGTTCTACGAACATAGAGGGAAGGTTGAAGGGCACGGGCATGCTTTTCGCGCCTCTGGACTTCAATTTTCCGACGGATACAGGATCGGCCCGTTGAGCGGCTCTTTGGGGCTCCAGTCGGGGAGGAGTTTGTTCTGATAGCAGAACTCCTGACCCTCGATGGTCTTGCCCTTGTAGACATCGGCCTCAGGAGAATTGGCGAGCCAGTGGACGACCTCTGCGATCACCTCGGGCGGTTCACCGAAGTCGGCACCGAATCCGAACTCGGCCATGTCCTGGAGGATGCGCTCGGTGCGGATAGGACCGGGCTGGACATTGAAGGCCCGGATGCCCTGATCGCCATACTCGACATCCAGAAATGGAGTAATGCTGTGGCCCGCTGCCTTCGACATCCCGTAGCTGAGGCCGTAACCTCCCTGCCCCGCTTTGGCGGGCGGTCTGTGGTAGGCGGCACCGGACGTTACGTAAATAATGGTTCCGCCGCCTTGTCTCACCATCGCCGGGAGGAACACCCGGTTGAGGACGAGTGGTGCCAGGGCATTGCCCTGGACGTGCTTCTCCAACACTTCGACGGGCGTCTCGGTAATCAGATCCATGTGGCCGGGGCCGATGAATCGAGCGTTCTGCACAACAAGATCGATGTTGCCCCAACGCTCGACGGTCAGCGCGGCCGCAGCACCCAGCGAACCCCGGTCGAGCAGATCAGCCGGAAGGACCATAACCTCAGCGCCCGCGTCGCGCATCAACTCAGCCGTGCTCGACAGGCTGCCCGGCAAGGGCGTCGTGACCGACTTCCTGACCGTGCTCGAGTGCTCACGTGACTCGCCTTCGTCCACGGTGCGAGCTGTGATGGCCACGTCGTAGCCGCCTCGAGCCAATCGTACGGCGATGGCCTTGCCGATCCCCCGGCTGGCGCCAGTTACGAATGCTCGCTTTTGTGCCATGGTTCCTCCCTCTCGCGTGCTGATCGCCGATCTGAACGAGCGACTGAATGGCGCAGGATTGTGGATCCCCGCCGACTGTATAGCCGGGCCAGGCCGAAGGCGAAGTGTCCGGGTGGCGGTGAGGTCTTCGACGCCAGCAGTACGTCCCAGACGACGGTTCGAAGAGCGCTGCGCCGGGCTATCTTGCGACTTTTAGACAAGTACTCACATCTTGAGTAGACATACTCGAAATGCGAGCCCAGGGCGACACAAGTGAGCCGTGACAAGTTGAGGCCCGGGCCCCGTCAGGTCACCTCATCGGACGGGGTGAGCATCTCATACGACGTTACGGGGGGCTCCGAGCCGGCCCTGGTCTTCGTGCACGGCTGGGCCGGGCGTCGCCAGCACTGGGACGAGCAGGTCGAGACCTTCGCCGGCGACCACCTCGTGGTCAGGGTGGACCTGGCCGGCCACGGCGAGTCAGGTACAGGTCGGAAGCGCTGGACGATCGCGGCCTTCGCCGACGACGTCGCCGCGGTCGTGACTTCTTTGAGACTGACAAGGGTGGTTCTGATCGGTCATTCACTCGGCGGCAGCGTGGTGGTCTCGGCCGCCTCGCTGCTCGGGGATCGGGTGGTCGGCGTCATCGGCGTCGACACCTGGTCCGCTCTCGGCGCCGACTACCGACCAGAGGACGTCCAGTCCTTGGTACTGCTGCCTGAGATGCGCTCGGACTTCCGATCCGGCTCAGCCCGTTTCGTGCAGCTCATGTGCGGTCCGGCCGCCCCACCGGAGCTGGTCGCCCGCCTCACCGACGAGGTCGCCTCGATGTCCCCGGACATCGCTATCGCAGTGATGGAGGCCGCCGGCGAGGGGTACCTGCGGGCCCTGGAAGAGGGGTTGGGCTCCCTCCATGTGCCCATCTCGGCCATTTCCTCCGAGACATTTCGCCCGAAGGACCCGGTGGCCTTTGCCTCTTACGGGATCCGGAATGCCGTCATTTCTGGTAGCGGCCACTATCTGATGCTGGAACGACCCCAGGAGTTCAACGCTGAGCTGGCTTCTGCGATAGCTCGCTCGACCTAGTGAGCCATCGCCCGGCGACCTGGCTCGGGTTCGCCGCGAGTAGCACGGATACAATGACGCTTCCGATGACGACGACCGCTCCGGGGGTTCCGACCACCTATGAAGAGGTGCTCGATCCGGCCTGGTTGGGGATGGCGCTCAGTGACGTCGCCGAGGGTGAGCGTGTCGTCGCCGTCGAGCCCGTCGGTACGTCGAAGACGCTGGCCGAGAAGCTGCGCTTCTCGCTGATCGTAGAGGGTCTCGACGGTGAGCGGCGTACCCGCTCGTATTGCGCCAAGGCACATCTCGATGGTTCGCCGGGCGCTGACATCGTTCCGGAGGCTCTGTTCTACCGGGACCTGGGACCGCAGCTGGATGTTCGCATGCCGAGGGTCTACTACTCCGCGGTCGACGAGACCGCCGGACAGGCGATAATCATCATGGACGACGTCGTCGCATTGGGTGGCCGGTTCCTGACGGCTCACGTCCCGTATGCGCTGGCGACAGCTCGGGACTCCCTCACCCAGCTGGCTCGTCTGCATGCCGGCACCTGGGCAGGGAACCGAACCCGGGAGCTCTCGTGGTTGCAGCCCCGTATCGGTCCTATGGGGAAGATGGTCCCCGCCGACCAGCTCCAGTCGCTCCTCGACGATGGTCGCGGCCCGGAACTCACCGGTGAGCTGCGCGACGCCGGCAACCTGCTCGAAGCCGTCAAGAAGACATCGGCCCATGAGATCACTTGTGTCATTCACGGTGATACCCATTCGGGTAACTCCTACCTCGACGCCAGCGGTGCCGCCTGTTGGCTCGACTGGCAGGTCGTGCAGAGGGGGAACTGGGCGACCGACGTCGCCTACCACATCGCCACGGTGCTCGACGTCGAGGATCGCCGCGACCACGAGGCCGGCTTGTTGCGCCACTACCTGCTCCAGATGGAGCAGCTCGGCGCAGCGGTGCCGTCCTGGGAGGAGGCTTGGGCCCTCTACGCCAGCAGCTTCGCCTGGGGTTACTTCCTCTGGGTGATCACCAGAATTAGTTCGCGGGCGGTCGTGCTCGTGCACATTCCCCGGCTGGCGGCGGCGCTCGCCGATCACGACACCTACCGGCGTCTAGGAGTGATCTGACATGGCCGACATGACTCCTTTCGCAGTTACCTTCGCCGCGGAGGAGGTCGGCGAGCTGCGACAGCGACTGACCCGGACCCGTTGGCCCGAGAACGAGACGGTTTCGGACTGGTCACAGGGGCTGCCGCTCGCCTTCGCTCAGGAACTGGCTTCATATTGGCGGGACGGCTACGACTTCGACGCGGCGGCGCAACGGATGAACGCCTGGCCGCAGTTCAAGACTCGCGTCGACGGTACGGAGATCCATTTCGTGCACGCCCGCTCGCCGCACACCGATGCGATGCCCCTGATCATCACTCACGGCTGGCCAGGAACCTTCGTCGAGTTCCTCGATGTCATCGGTCCGCTCACAGACCCGGTCGCTCACGGGGGTGACGCAGCCGACGCATTTCACGTGGTATGTCCCTCGCTGCCGGGGTTCGGATTCAGCGAACGACCGTCTACTCGCGGCTGGGGAATCCCCCGGATCGCCGACGCCTGGTCCGTGTTGATGAGGTCCCTCGGCTACGAGCGTTATGGCGCTCAGGGTGGGGACTGGGGCTCGGCGGTTTCGACCGTCCTGGGCCAGACCCACCCCGACGAAGTGATCGGGATTCACCTCAACATGCCCACCGTCGTGCTAGGCCCGCTGGCAGACGACAGCACCGACCAGGAACGCCGGAACTACGATGACTTCACCTGGCACACACGTTGGGGAACGGGATATCAAATTCAGCAGTCGACTCGACCGCAGACCCTGGGCTACGGGCTCGTCGACTCGCCGGTCGGTCAAATGGCCTGGGTCGTGGAGAAGTTCTGGGCGTGGACCGACTGCGACGGCGACCCGTATACCGTTTTTACCAAGGATCAGCTCCTCGACAATGTGTCCGTGTACTGGTTCACCGCAACGGGAGCATCGTCGGGACGCCTGTACTGGGAAGGCGCCGGACCGGCCCTCGCTTCAGAATCGAGCCCGGCGTCGCTTCAGGGAATGGGTCCAGTGACGGTCCCCACGGGATGCTCGGTGTTCCCTCGCGAGATCCGACGACCCTCGCGGCGGTGGGCGGAGCGGCGGTTCACCAACATCCACTGGTGGAACGAGCCACCTCGGGGCGGTCACTTCGCGGCCTTCGAACAGCCCCGAATCTTCGTGGACGAAGTGCGAGCGTCGTTCCGCCCCCTCCGCTGACTGATGCGCAGCTCCGTGAGAACGGCTCTGCCGAATCGAACTGGGCGAGAAGGCGCTCGAGGCGCCCGAGGACCCGGCAGTCTCTGCCCGCGCCGGCCCCGGGCCGGGCCTGGGCGGTCCGCCCCACGTCGAGATGGTGGACCCGGACCGGGCTCGCGTCAGGCAGAACCTGCTGTTCATCGACCGGGCCGGGACCGAGCTCCGACGCACGCTGTACTCAGACGAACTCACGCGAACAACCGAAGGATGGCGCGGATCCACAAGCGGAAGTGCCAGTTCATCACGGCAGACGGAGTCAAAGACCGGCCCGAGGACAGCTAGGTTGGTGGACTGTGGCCCGCTGCCATGGCCTCTAGATCGCCCTCGCCGGCTTTGCCTTATCCAGACTTCATAACAGCTCTCCGAGACTTTTTGCCGTCCAGCCGGCTCGCTTTGCCCGGCAGCCCGCCGGCGTCGAGTCCGATGGCGTTGGCCCATAGGAGGCTGAGCTGGTCGACGGCTTGGTCGAAGTCGTATTCGCGGTAGCCCTGGGTGAGCCATAGCTCGGCGAAGCGGCCCACCATGGATCCCAGGGCGTCGGCGGCGATGGCCGGGTTGACCCGCCTGTCGGCCAGCCCCCGGCTTTGCAGTTTCCGGATGGCTTGCTCGGAGCGCTGGGCGAAGTGTTTCTGGGTTTCCATGCGGGCCGCGTTGACGTAGGGGTCGTAGCGTGAGACCTGTTCAATGATGCCCATGATGCGCGCTTCGTCGCGGTATCGCTCCAGGTAGCGGCGGTTGGCGTGTTGGATGCGCGCCCAGGGGGAGTCGCGGGCGGGTCGGACCGGGCGGGCGGGGTCGGGAGCCGTGAGCAGCTCTTCTTGGGCTTCGGCCACTTCGCGGAAGATTTGTTCTTTGGATTCGAAGTAGTGGTAGAAGGCTCCGTAGGAGACCCGAGCCCGTTTGGCGATGTCGGATATGCGGGCGTCCAAGAAGCCGTCGCGCTCGAACACCTGCTTGGCTGCTTTGACCAGCTTGGCCCTGGTCTCCTCGCCCTTGCGGGTACGCGGCGGGTCACCCTTGGGTCCGCTGTCAGCCCTCTGACCCCTCGGCACCAATGATTTCCTTCCCTGCAGCAGTTCCTCGTTGGTGGGCGCCTCTGGACGCCACGCCGCCTTCGTGGCACGATTATGCCGCTCTCGGGCCGCTTGTCCGGCGATGCCTTCCAGCGGTGGCCTCGGAGCGTGACCCATCAGTGAACCGGGCTGACATCCGGCGCCCGGGTGGAAGGTACTCATGGTCGATTATCGACATCAATGCTTCGGCTATCTAACGTCCCTGGGCATCCTGAAAAAGGGAAGTTCGTGGCCGAGCTATTCACGGACGGCGGGCCCAACGCCCTTGGTGGTAGTCAGGGGCCCGATATCGGACAAGGAGGTGCTCTTTGAAAGTCAAGGTCCACGATCCACTCAGCTTCGAGGTCCTCGCCGAGGGCCTCGGCTTCCCCGAGGGTCCGGCGTTCGAGGAGGATGGCTCGGTCCTGGCGGTTGACATCGACGGGGGTCGTGTGGTCCGGGTGCAGGGCGGAGCCGTTTCGGTTGTCGCCTCTCCAGGGGGTGGGCCGAACGGTTTGGCCCTCGTTGATCAGGAGACAGCCGTGATCGCCAACAACGGTGGTTTCCTCTGGACGGAGGTGAACGGCAGGCGCATACCTATAGATCACGCCACCCCATACCAACGAGCCACCAGGTTTCACGGGCGGTCGAATCGAGCAGGTGGATCTCTCGACCGGCGACACCTTCCGCCTGTACGAGAGCTACGACGGTCGGCCGCTCCGGGGTCCCAACGATCTGGTTTTCGACGCGGTCGGAGGGCTCTGGTTCACCGATCACGGTAAAGGCCGCCTCGAGAGTGTAGACCGGGGCGCGTTGCTACCGCGCCGCCGGGCTGGGGATCGCTTACGCGGGTTGCTTTCCCCCTGCTTGGCCCCAACGGGGTGGGGCTATCGCCGGACGGATCCACCGTCTATGTGGCCGAGACCTTTACCGGCCGTCTGTGGGCCTGGGACCTGTCAGGGCCGGGGGTGGTGAATCCGGCCGGGGGGGGCCTGGCGGTCCGCCACGGTGGCCGCTGCGTGGCCGCCACGCCGTACTCGTTCGATTCTCTGGCTGTCGAGGAGGATGGCCGCATTGCCATCGGGGCCATCGGTGACGGTGTTGTCGTGATTACGCCCGACGGTGCCGAGGTGGATGTCCACCCCATACCGGATGACGTCACGACCAACATCGCATTCGGGGGCCCCGACATGAGAACGGCTGTCATCACGCTCTCGAGGTCCGGAAGGCTGGTCCGGTGCATTTGGCCCCGTCCCGGTCTGCGGCTGAACGCGGGATGATCCGGGTGCTGCCTTTTGGCGCGACCACTTCCCGCGGGACGACCGGCATGACGGCTGTCTGTGCCGGCGCGGGGCCTACCAGGGCGGCAACTTCGCGGTGTGGGGCCCGGCCGAAACTCTCCGGTTGGAGGTCGGCCACGAGGGCATCACGGTCTCGCTAACCCTGCCGCCGCCGACGCCGCCCGCTGAGGTCAAAGGAACCGGATCGCCGGCAGTACCGCATCGGCGTCGATCAGCCGGGTGCGCGCTTGGCGAGGAAGCGGTTGACGATCTCTCCGTGCTCCCGGCTCCCGCTGGAGATGCTCTCGGCCGCGATGGCAAAGTCGAGAGCCTCGGTCATGGCTCGTTCCAACGTCTTGTTGACCGCTCGCTTGGTGTCTCGCAGGGCCTGAGCGGGCTGCCGGGCCAGCCGCTCGGCCAGCGACAGGGCCTCGTCCAGACTCGTCCCGTCAGGGACGATCCGGTTGGCCAGGCCCAGCTCCAGGGCGGCAGCGGCGGAAATCCGGTCTCCGGTGAACAAGTACTCCTTGGCCCGGACCAGGCTCATGAGCGCGGGCCAGGTGAGGACTCCTCCGTCGCCCGCTACCAGGCCGACTGAAACGTGCGGATCCGCCAGATAGGCGCTCTCTTCCATGATGACGATGTCCGAGAATCCGATCAGGCTGCAACCGAGCCCCACTGCGGCGCCGTTGACCGCCGCGATCAGGGGCAGGGGGAACCGGACCAGGCTCTCCACGATCTCTCTGCCCTCTTGCAGGATCGCGGCCCGGACCTTGTCATCCTGGTTCATGTCGTGCAAGAGGCCCATGTCTCCGCCGGCGGAGAATGTTCGTCCGGTGCCGGTTAGCACCACTGCGTAGCACTCCGGATCGCCTTCAAGTTCTCGCCAAACCTGGCTGAGGCGGCGATGCAACTCGGCGTTGGCGGCGTTAAGGGCTTTCGGCCGATTGAGGCGGACCACCCGCACACGCCCTCGGGCCTCCACCGTAAGGACCGGCTGTTCGGAATCCATGAACTACCGTAACACGTTTGTTGATGTCGACGTCAGAATCGCGGGGTTTACCCGGCCTGAAACCATGAGGTGACCGCAATTCGCTCTAATTCGATCGCCTGACTCGACTGGCCCGCACTAGTCGAGTGCCGTCGTCACTCTGCAACATGCCCGCGCCTTCGAGCCTGATCAGATGGGCGTACACCGAAGCGGATGCAGCCGGCCAGAGTTTTTTCGCAACTCCGGCGTAGAGACTGGGAACCATGTCGGCGATAGTCGCCGGTCCCCTGCTGAGGAAGTCGAGTATCTGCCTGTCTCGGTAGTGCCGATGGTCGATGAGTGCGCGGACAAAAGTTCGAGGGTTGTAGATGGGCGGTCCGTGCCCGGGTAAATAGAGGCGGTCCTCGAGTCGATCGATCAGAGTTTCCATGCTCTGCAGGTATTCGGCCAAGTCCCCATCTGGAGGGGAAATCACGCTAGTGGACCAGCTCATCACGTGGTCTCCGGTACAGAGGGCATCGTCCTCAGAGACCCGGTAGCAGAGGTGGTTGCTGGCGTGGCCTGGCGAGTGAATGATCTCGAGCGTCCAGTTTGAACCCTGCACCCGCTCACCGTCTCGTAACAGCACGTCGGGCTTGAATGCCAGGTCCCCGCCCCTTGGAACGGTGGGTCTGGCAGGATCATGGTCGAGCTCTGGATCTCCGAAAACGACCTGAGTCTGGTCAGGATCGTCAATGCGCAGTTGGGGTCCGAATCCGAAGATCGGCGCGCCGGTGCGTCCCTGCAGCAACCGCACTCCCGGCGAGTGATCGGTATGAGAGTGAGTGGCCAGTATGTGAGTGACCCTCTCGCCTGGTGCAAGTGCGGCCAGCAGAGCATCTGTATGTTTGCCATCGTCGGGCCCGGGGTCCACGACGGCTACATCACCGTGGCCGACGATGTACGAGCACGTCCCGTGGTATGTGTAGGGACCGGGATTGTTCGCTACCACGCGGCGTACGAGCGGAGTGACCAGATCAGGCCGCCCATATGTGACGGCATCCTCCAGGTAGAACGAGATGGTGCTCAGGTGACGATCTCCCCGGCTCCGGTCGCCATCAGGCGGGAGTCTCTGGAGTTGGCTGGGCCCACGTACTTTTTGGGAAAGATCTTCGTGAAGGCGTCAACCGTCCTCATCACGGTGTGAAGGCGTCTGCTTGCCTTGAGTCGAAGTAGTCCCTCCACGCTGCGATCTTGCCGTCCATTAGCTCGAAGGCGCCCATCACCGGTAGTTCGTGAAAAACTGCTTCCCCGGGTTTGCGGAACCGCTCCATCCGCTCGGCCAGGACCACGTCGCCGAACGCCAGGATGTGGATCGTCTCCAACTCGACAGTCCAGCCTTCCTGGTAGCGGCGCAGGGCTTCGTATGCCTGATCCGGACCCCGCCTGGGTCGATCCGGCCAGGGAACGTTGACATAGTAGCAATCGGGTGTCATAACGTCTTGCCAGTCCTTGCGCGTGAACTTCGTCCACCCGTCGCAGAGGCGGCGAACCATGCTCAGATTGCGTTGCTCTGATTCGGAGGTCACGGCTCCACTCCTCCTGTCGGGCACCCTTCGACCCAGCGTAACTCTGCCGTGGACCGCCGCTCCGAAGGTGGTTGTGCAGATAAAGGGAGAGATGGTTGCATATATATGCTCATCGTGAGAATGGTACGTCTTCTAACGAGTATCACCCCGATGACTCCGGGCTCCTCATCCGCGATCCCAGCATGACCCGTGAGGCCATCTCCTGGACTGAAGCGGCAGGCGGGCATGTTGGAAGCCGCTGACCCGCCGTACTCAAACAGCGCGCGGCCCGGGCGGTCGCGGTAGTCGGGTTTCTCGCGTCAAACCCGAATCACACCTACACGCTGACGGAAGTCGCCCGCCGTTGCAATCTACGAAAGTCGACGGCCAAAGTGATCCTCAGCTGCCTCCATGAGTCAGCTTGGTTAACCAGGTCGCCCCTGGATTTTCGTTACGGCCTGGGACCGATGCCCATAATGATCGGCCGAGCTGCGCACGAAGCCCAGCCGGAAGTGAACCTGGCGCGCCCAGTGATGCTGGAGCTCTCCCTGAAACTTCACTGTGAGTGCGTTCTGAATCAGCTGAGCGCGAGCTCGACGGAATCCACTCCATCGGGTGGGGCGGGGGGCACATGGGGGAACAACTCCTCAAAAGTACCCCTGGTGATCCGGTAGCGCTGCTCCACGGTGAGGTCGCCGACCAGCTCGTGCAGAGTCTTCTGGGTATGGCCGAACGTGCCCTCCAGGTGAGGGTAATCGCTGCCCCAGCACACATTGCGGTAACCCATGGCCGTCAAAGCGTGGGGTGCGGAGACGTCGTGCTGAAACGAGGCGTACACGTTCTCATACAGGTACTCGCTCGGCAGCCGGTTGAACTTGGGCCACACCTGGTTGACGTGCTGCCGGTAGGCCTCATCCAGGCGGTCCGCCATGAATGGCACCCAGGTGGCCCCACCCTCTGACACCATGCATTTCAGATTGGGATGTCGCTCGAACACTCCGCTCGAGACCAGCTTGGCCGCGGCCAGCTGCATGTGGTAGCTCGCCTCGTAGTAGTTGAGCAAGTGGGCACCGGGCCCCCGGTAGTACACCCCGTTGAACGTGTCGGCTTCGTGGGGATCGCTCCCGGCGTGAAACCCGACGTGCATGGAAGCCTCCGACAGTGCCGCCCATAGGGGATGCCAGTCGTCGCGATTCCAGTTCGGGCCGTCCAGGGTCGGCGACGTGGGCAGCATGACTATTTTGAATCCCATCCCGGCGGCGCGGGTCACCTCGGCCACGGCTGTTTCGACGCTAAGGGTGGGAACTAGGGCCGTGCACACATAACGCGGGGAGAACCTCTGATACTCGATGGCCCAATCGTTGAGCACCTTACAGCCGGCCAGCATCAACTGTGGATCGCGGATCGAATGCATCCACATACCTATCGAGGTGTAGATCAACTCGGCCCAGATGCCCTCTTGATTGAGGTCCTCGAGACGCAGGCGCATGTCATTGGCGCCCGGGGCCCGCTCGAACACGGACTTACCGGTCTCAGGGTCGACCATCGGGCGCTTGACGAAGGGGACCTTGCGTCGGAACTGCTGGCCGTCGACGTAGATGGTCTCGAACGCACCATCGGGGTCGATCTCGCTCCGAGGCATCCGCTCAGCCAGATCCTTCGGGAGGTTCTCCTGAAAGAGCTCGAAGGGCTCCATCAGATGCGAATCCCCGGAGTTGGCCCAAATCTTGTCTGACAAGTCAGCATCTCCCGGTCGGAGGGTTTCAGAATGGCTTCTCAAACTAGCACTATAATCGTTCGCGCCCGGTACGACCCAAAACGCCCCTCGCTACATCGCCGCTTCGCCTGCTCCCTTCTCCCCGTTGACAATCCTCGAAAGGCCTCTGGATGCCCTCTGAACCGCAGGCGCGTCCACGACCGGAGTTTTTGACTTCTGGTCCAAAGCGCCTGCTCATTGGGTCTGTGGGTACCGGCCCGATCGGGCGGTACGATGACCAGCATCGATCCATCGACAGGCCAGCCTCTGGTCAAGGTGGCCCTTGCAGGATCCGCCGATGTCGAACAAGCTGTCGCCGCCGCAAGAGGCGCCTTCGAAGGCGCGTGGAGCTCATTTACACCCGCCGCCCGCCAGCGCCTCCTATGGAGCGTGGCCGACGTCCTCGAGGCCAACTACGCGGAGATCAAACGATTACCGCTTTCGACATGGGCACCCCGGCCGGGGCGAATCCAGGCCTCGGCGCTGAAGGAGCAGTTGAGCCGATCCGGTACTACGCCGGTTGGGCCACGAAGCTACCAGGGGAGACGTTGCCGAACTCGATCCCCGGGATGGTGAGCTACACGCGCAAAGAGGCCATTGGCGTAGTCGCGGCCTACGTCGCGTTCAACAGTCCCTTCACCCAGCTCGTGAAGAAGCTGGGGGCGGTATTGACCACCGGTTGCACCATGGTCGTCAAGCCGGCCGACGAGGCGGCGCTCACGGTACTTCGTGTTGCTGAGCTATGCGTTGAGGCTGGTGTACCCGAGGGCGTGATCAACGTTGTCACCGGAGGACCGGATAGTGGAGCGGCCCTTGCCGCCAGTCCCGGAGTCGACACTATCGTCTTCACCGGCTCGACGACGGTGGGTCAGAAGCTGCTCCAGCGCCGCTGCGGTTACTTCGTCTCCCCCACTGTCTTCGCCGATGTGTAAGACCATATGCGGATCGCCACCGAGGAGATCTTCGGGCCGGTCATCTCGGTCTTCCCGTTTGACAGCGAGGAGGAGGTCGTATCCAGGGCCAACAACACAGACTTCGGGCTCGCCGGCGGGGTATGGACGGCGGACTTGGGCACAGCTCATCGAATCGCGAATTCACTTCAGGCCGGCGAAATCCGTTGAGGATATGTCAACGTCCTGTTAGAGTTTCAGCATGGGCGAGTTGCTGTGGGAGTTACTCGTAGACGGCCTTGGCCGGCTCGAAGCACCGTGCATCGACCTGGAAGGTCGGCTCTGCTTCTCGGACAGATCTCCCAAGGGGCGCATTGTCCGACTCGAGCAGAACGGAACGCTTACGGTTCTTGTAGAGCGAACTCACGTGGGCGGACTGGTCGCCCATGTGGACGGAGGTCTGGTGGCGTCGGGGCACTCCATTGCGGTCATCGGGCCGGACGGGAGCGAGCGCGTGCTGCTCGAACCCGGGTCCGGCTGGGGATTCAATGATCTAGGTACCGACCCTGAAGGTCGGGTTTTCGTGGGACGCTTCGATGTAGACCCGCTCCCGCCGGCGTCGGGTCAGGGGGGATCGCTTTGGCGGGTGGACGGGAAATCCGCCGCCCAATGCTACGACGGTATCCAGCTGACGAACGGGATCGGCGTCGCTCCAGATGGCTCACGCCTCTACCACAACGACACGACGCCGCGGATCGTCTGGGTCAGTGACCTTGATGAAGACGGGATGCCTGTGAAGCGACGCTGTCTGCATCAGTTCTCGCAAGGGAACCCCGACGGCATGGCCATTGACGAGACTGGCTGCGTATGGGTCGTGTTGATCGGCTCGGGCGAGATTGTCCGGGTGACACCCGAAGGAACGGTTGACGAGGTTTTCCGAGCGCCGCGGGAGTGGACAGCGTCGATCTGCTTCGACGGTGATGACCTTTATGCCGTGACCTTTGGCGGCGAACCATATGACCCGCGCCATACCGGAGCTGTGTTCCGGGCGCACCCGGGAATCCGGGGTGCGCCGGTCCAGGCGGCTCGCGTCTGATTGATTTCGCCCGGCTGCCATACCCTGCACCATGTCTCTCCAACCGGCTCCTTCCGCACTCCGTACCGTCGAGATAATCAGGTTCCTTGCTGAGCATCCCGGGGAGACCTTCGCTGTCGCTGACCTGTCCCGAAGGGTGGCCCAGAGCCGAGCCACGTGCCAGGCCGTATTGCTTGCCTTGGAGCCTTCGAATTGGGTCAGGCGGACCAGGGATGGTTACGCCCTGGGAGCGGGGCTCATCTCGATCGGCGCGGCCGCCCAACAGGGAGCGGCCGTCGTCGGCCTGCTCCGCAGCGCCGTGCATGACCTCTACGAGGAAGTCGGGTGCGAGGCTCTCGGGTATCTACCGGCTGGCGATCAGCTCATCAACGTCAGCCGCGTGGGCCCGACGACCCCCATGGCGACGACCATGATCGAGGGCCAGTCCTTTCCGCTGACACCGCCTTACGGATTGGCGTTTGCCGCGTGGGACGAGTCAGATTTGGAACGTTGGATCGGTCGCGCACCAACGGCCAGCAAAGCGACTAAGGCCAGGCTGCGCAAAGCGGCTGAGATTGTGAGAGAACTCGGCTACAGCGTTCTTCTGGATCCGGTCACGAGAAGGGAGTTCCGCTCGACGGTCGACCAGGTGTCCGAGGCGCGGCGCCAGTTTGTAGCCGCCGCGCTCAGGCACGATGAGCTCGTAATCTCTCAGTCTGATGCCGCACAGTCAATGCGGGTCTCGTTGCTCTCTGCTCCGGTATTCGGGCCCGACGGATCAGTTTGCAGCCTTATGGCGGTGGTATTCGACGTGAATCAGTACTCCAGGGTGGCCGAGATGGCGAATGCTCTCAGGGGCGCTTGCCGCCAACTCAGCCATCGACTCGGAGCTCCCGGTGTCATGGCGCTCGACGACCGGCCGGCATGATCGTCAGTCAGCGACGTCCGCTCCGTTCGGGGGCGGCAGCTGGATGCCGTCTCTAAACCTGAATTCGTATTTCCACAGGACTCTCGTGATTGACTCGCTGTAGGGCTCCCGGGCGTGGATCTGAGCCAGGTTGTCCCATACCACCAGGTCGTTCGGTCTCCATTCGTGGCGGTACTGGAAGCTCGGATTGGCCAGATGCTCGAGTAGCTGGTCAAGTAGATCGTCGGCGTCGTCGACACTGGATGCGATGGCGGTGGTGAACCAGGGACTCACGAACAGGATCGGAAGCCCGGTCAGAGGATGCTTGAGAACAGCGGGGTGTGACGTCCGCCAGCCCCCTTCCGGAATATCCGGACCGGCGTAGTCACGGCCGAGTCGACGCCGGGGATCGAAGCTGTGAACAGTATCTATACCGGACAGACGGGCCTGCAGGCTGTGGGGCAGGCGGCGATAGGCGGCGGCACAGTTGATGAAGAGCGTGGCCGCACCACCGGCACCGACATCCTTGCCGTACAGGGCCAGACCGCGAATCGCCTCTTCTCTCTGGAAGGAGCGTTCCGAATGGAACTGAAGCTCCCCGCGTCCTGTCGCCTCTTCGTTGGAAACCACGGCGATCCCTTCAACCAGCGGGCCGAATCGAGCGAAGAGCCGTCGAGCCTGGTCGGCCGACAGGGCCTGGTCTCGGAAGACCATCAGTGATTCCCGGTCGAAGATCTCCTCAAGCGATTCAAATGTCCGATCATCCATCTCACGTCCCAGATCGAACTCGCGGACCTCGACCCCACCCGCGTCGCTCAGGACTTCAATGTGCACGACTCCTCCAGTCTGCCGAGGTACCCCTGGCCGTCTGTGACTCGGTCTCATCCTCGACTTCGAAGCGGTCGATGTACTTCCGAAAGGCGGAACGAATCTCAGCCTGGGTCAATCCGTACGTCTCCGCCGTGTAACGGTGAGGGCCCCGCGCCCCGCGGCGATTCGCGGTGGCCCAATCCCCCATGGCGCTGCGAGTCGAAGCACTCAACTCCATGCCGAGGAAGTCGTAGATCCGTTGGGCTGTGCCCAGCGCATCCGTTTCCATCTGTCGCTGCGTCACGTCCAGGAAGCGATGCTCCCCGATAGCATCCCGGTCGGCCATGGCTCGCTCGATACCCGCGACCAGGTGCTCGTGAAGGAAGGACCCTAGCGCAGCCGGGTCGGGGGGTTGCCGGGGAAGAGCGTTCCTCTGAGCGGTCAGGACGGTACTGCACGCCGAAGGGAAGGCGGCCGCGGGGTCCCGATGGGCCATTATGAAGCGGGCACCCGGGTACTGGGCAGCCAGATCGTCGAGGTGGAAGTTGTGATAGGGAGCCTTGACCACCCAGCGGTACGGAGGCCGTCCCGTGTGAAGGAGGCGAAGGACTCGCTCGTGGTAGGCATAAGTGGTATCGAGGTGGCTCGACCGCCACCACCGCGTGTAACTCGGTAGTGGTAGCCCAAGCTCCTGATTGTGGAAGTCCAACCCGAGGATCGTATTGTCGTCGACGGGACCATCCAGCTCAGAGATGTGCTGCACAGAGCTTCCGATCGCCTGCTCGCCGCGCTGAATAGCAGCAAGGCGACGTTCGTCTTCCTCGTCGGAGGCTGCCACCTCCGACGGGACCGGATCGCTGATCTCCCATCGCCTCTGGTACCGAAAGTCCGGACCTTGCGCCAGAAGGTACTGGAGGGCGGTAGTGGCGGTTCGGGGCAGGCCATGGATGACGACCATGGCTTCGATCGGCGGTGGCTGAGCGGTCTGCCTGACGTACCACTCCTCGATGCGCAGGCGGCTCGTCAGCCTTCCGTGGATGGTCTCCTGAAGCCGACCCGCCGTGGAGCTATCCAGGGTCAGGTCCGACGAGGCTGCCCGGAGAAGTCGTTCCAGACCTTCTTGCCAGCCGTCGGGTCCGAGATCGTTGAGACCCGTAGCCGCTCGGGCCCCCTCGACGAGGACTTCGGAAGCGGGAATCACCTGGGTCCTTCCTTTCGATCGGCGATGTGACCACAAGCCCGTTGGTCAATCTGGTCGGACCGGATCGATGACGGAGGTCGAATACGACCAACGGCTGGTCAATGGAACGGCGAGGCGCCTGGCGACGGCATCACGGCGACGGGCCAGGGTTGCGGCCCGCTCGGCCTTATTGACGCGTGTGGTGCCGGGGTGGAGAAGGGCGTCGATCTCGGCGACAGGCACGAGCTTCGTGGTGGGCTGGGGACGATGGCTGACCATGACCCAACGGATGATGATCACACCTCGCTCGTGACCGACCGTGTCCAGCCAATTCGCCACGCCGGGGTCGTCTTGCGACACGACGACCCGGCATACGCCATCGGGATCGACCTCAACCTGATGTCCGTTGAGGCTGCTCTGGTGGTTCGAGAAGTCGAACGTCCGGTACCACATGTCCCCCACCGAGATACTCCAGAACAGGCCTTCGGGAGGGGTGAACTCGACGAGAAGGGCGTTACCGTCAGGTATGACGAAGAAGCCCTTGACCGAAGAGCGGGCATCGTTCATGCCCGTCGCGGGCAATGGCCTCGGCGCTGGAATCAGGTTGTCACCCTCGCTCCGAAACGAATGGACCATGTCGACCCAGTAGTCGGCGTTGTCGGCGATGAGCTGACCCAAGGCATGCAGCTGCTCTCCAACCTCAGCCGCGCTCGGGGTCCGCAGGCAGAGAGGCACGGTGTCGGGATCTGCATCCAGCCGTTCGATAGCGAGATGCGGGACGTCCTCGGCATCCCAGTTGTAGACCGCCCGTCGCACGAGGACGGACCTCGCTCCTGCCGGAAGCTCGATCCAGTTTCCCGTTTGCTTCACGCGGGACAGGGTGACCTCGAAGCGTCCTCCTTCTCGAACCTCGAATTCGTCGAGGTAACGGATGAGGGGACGACCCTGACCCGAGATGACGAATTCCAGCATCCTTATAGAGCCGACCACTCCGTAGATCCGGAACACTCCCTGATCGCTGATAGGTGCGCTGATCAGCGCGCCGTCGGGGTTGTCCATACCGACCTTGACGACGTCGGTCTGAACCCGGACGAACGCCGGGTTAGCGGCGTCGGTACGGTAGAGCTCCTGCTCCACCAGACTGTGGACGAGCCCCAGAAGGTACCGGAATCCCTCGGCCAGATCAGTCTCTGAAACCGCGTCCTCGGAGCGCAGGATCGAGTGGCCGGCCGATCGGAGTCCATCGCAGAAGCTTTCCCACGCCTTACCCTGCACGAGGGCCTGAGCGAACTCGGCCTCATTCTCCTTTAATCTTCCGTCTCGGTCGAACCCGATGCCGGGCATCGGTGGCGTCGAATCCTTGGTAAAGGTATAGACAGGCACGACGATTCTCGGCTCCTCCCCCGGAGGCAGGCCGGACGCCCCACACGGTGTTCGCCGAACCCCCGCAGTGTGGACATGCTAGCAGCGTTGCCGAGATATAGACACAGGGCTAGGATCCCGTTTGTGCCCGACGACCGGCTCTCTCGTGTCGGTGTGGTCGTCAACCGGGTGACAGGGG
Source organism: uncultured Acidimicrobiaceae bacterium (assembly GCA_963851245.1). Classification (GTDB taxonomy): domain Bacteria; phylum Actinomycetota; class Acidimicrobiia; order Acidimicrobiales; family Palsa-688; genus CAWKOH01. Next base: position 73,073 of record CAWKOH010000010.1, read on the forward strand.
TCGATGTTGTTTTGCGGGCTTCCCGGCGCGTCGAGGACCTCGGATATGGCGCCGCTTGGCTGACCAACGGCGGCCCGGAGGATTGCATGCCCCTCCTTGGCGTTATCGCTCTCCAATGCCGGAGACTGCGTCTGGGCACGTCCGTGGTTCAGACGTACCCCCGCCACCCAGTCGTGTTGGCTACCGAGGCAAACGTCATAGACCAGCTGGGGCCCGGCCGATTGCGTCTCGGGGTCGGTCCCAGCCACGACGCAGTCATGGAGACTCTCGGCATTCGCCGGGTGTCTCCGCTCCAGCATTTGCGCGAGTACGTGGAAGTGTTGCAGCTGCTCTTCAGCGGCAAAGCGGTCGACTACCAAGGCCAGCACTACCAGGTTAGAAGTGCGCTCGATCGCCCCGTGCCGGTATCCGTCATGGTCGGGGCCCTGCAGCCCAAGACCTTCGAGCTAGCCGGCGGACTCTGCGACGGAGCCATCACCTGGCTGTGCCCTCCGCAGTATCTGGCCACGATGGCGATTCCGGCGCTTGTCCGGGGGGCGGACCGGTCCAACCGTGAACGGCCGCCGCTCGCGGCCCACCTGGCCGTGTGCGTGCACCATAACGCCCGAGACGTTAGGGAGGCCGTCCGCGCTGGCGTTCCGAACATCCGGTTCCCGGCCTATCAGCGCATGCTGGTAAGAGCGGGATTTGATGAGGCTGCAATGGGGGTGTGGACCGACCGTCTCGTCGATCAGGTGATCGCCTGGGGTTCTCCCGACCGGGTTGCATCCCGTATCGACGAGATGTTCCAGGTCGGGGCAGATGAGGTCCTGATCCGCCCCCTCGGCGTCGGTGAATCAGGAGAGCAGGCGGTCGAGCACACTATCGAAGCCCTTGCCGGCCAGCTCAGCTGATCAGGCTCCGAATCGTGCGGCCACCCCGGTCCCGCCCGATGTGGGAGAGCAGAAACCCTGCGCTTCGAGCATTGCAATTTTGTTTACAATTGGTACCTGTGCTTCGACCTTGCGGGCCACGAACCACCAGTGGACGGAGCTGAGACCGCGAGACTGCCGTGACCCATTGTCAGCACCACGCCGGCGACCGCAACCTTCGGTAAGGAGGACCCGAATGAGGCCAAACGACCATTACACCGTGATCACGTCCGACACCCACGCAGGCGCGGCCATGGCCACCTACCGCGAGTACTTGGATGACCGCTACCAGGACGCGTTCGACAAGTGGCGTGGAGCCTACGCGAATCCCTTCCGCGACCTACAGGGCGACGGTAAGACCCGCAACTGGGACGACGAGCGTCGCAGGAACGAGTTGCACGAAGATGGCATCGTCGCCGAGGTGGTGTTCCCCAACACGGTGCCTCCGTTCTTCCCTACCGGCGCCATCATGGCCCGCCCGCCGACACCCGAGGAGTTCGAGCTGCGACTGGCCGGCATCCGGGCCCACAACCGCTGGCTCGCCGACTGGTGTGACCGATTCCCCGCCGAGCGGGCCGGCATAACCCAGGTCTTCCTGAACGACGTCGGCGAAGCGGTCGCCGACGCCAGGTTCGCCCACGATTCCCGCCTGCGGGGCGGGATCCTCGTGCCCTACGTGCCCGACGACGCCGTCCACCTCAAGCCGCTCCACGACGACCACTACGATCCGTTGTGGAAGGTGTGCGAGGAGCTCGGCGTCGTCATCAACTTCCACTCCGGTGGTGGCCTTCCCAACTATCGTGGGTCGACGGCAGGGGTCTTTCTGACGCCCATGGAAATGAGCTTCTACGCCAACCGGGCCATGTCACACCTGATCCTCGGAGGTGTCTTCGCTCGATTCCCCCGCCTGCAAGCGGCCTTTACCGAACAGGGTGCGGACTGGGCGCTCCCCCAGATGCAGATGGCCGACAGGCTCCACCACATGGCGGTGCAGACTGGGCGTATCGGCGAGCTCAGGCTCGAAAAGGATGCGGCGTTGCCGGAAGCACCCAGCACTTACCTGCGGCGCAACATCTGGTTCGGCACCGCCGTCCACGCGGAGAGCCGAGCGCTGGCCGAGCTGAGTGACCGAGTGATGTGGGGCAGTGACTACCCTCACTATGAGGGCAGCTATCCGCACAGCAAGAAGGCCATGCGACGCTCGTTCGCCGGGATCGATCCGGTCACCGTAAAGAACCTGCTCGGCGGCAACGCGGCTGAGCTGTACGGTTTCGACCTGGATGCACTGGCTCCGCTCGCCGAGCAGTACGGACCGACCGTCGAGGAGGTTGCCACCCCGGTCGATCCGGATGACACCAGCGGGTTGGGCTTGATAGGGATGGCCGGCACAGGAATGCGCTGACCGAGTTGTGATCTTGAGACTTCCATCTTCGCCAGCGTTCGCTCAGGAGCGTGCCACCATACCCAGATCCCGGGCGAGGATCTGGAAAGCCAGAACTCTCGAATATGAACGGCTCTGCGTGAAGCTGCCCCCTGTAACCCAAAACCCTCTTTGACCGGTGGGACGCCACATGGCTCGTAGCTCGCCGTCTTCACCGATTCCCCATATGGGACCGACTCTGTCGGCCACCTCGTCGCCGAACAGCCGGCGCACCGTCTCCTGCATGTTGCCGAACCCGACGGCTACCACCACCATGTCGAACGGCATAACACTGTCATCGATGAAGACCACCTCGCCCGGCTGCAGACGATCAACCTCGACCCCCTGTTTAACCTTGATGCGCCCGTCGATGATCAGCTGGGAGTCCAAGAAGTCACGGTGCAGCGCCCACTGCTGATCGGTGGCGTTCTTGAATACGGTGGTCGCCGGAATCGTGCCTACCACGTCCGCCACTGAACGCAACGAAAGATTCCCGAAGTTCATAGCTGCTCCTTGGTCTCGTCTGTCCAGACAGCCGACACGGATCGACTCGACACACCATCGAGAAGCATCGGAGGTGCGCCCCCAAGTCGTCAGGCTGGCGCGCGGAAGTTCTTCCCAAAGGCCACGACTTCCTCGACCACGTAATGGGTCATAGACACCGGCGCGTCGGTGTCCATGAAGTTGGGGTGGTCAGCAAAAGCTTTGCGGCCGCCTTCTCCGGACGCAAGGTTCGGGACGCTGTCCCAGAACATCTCGACGATGCGGTCGAACGCCGGTTCGATCTCTACCGACTCTCTTTCGTTGAAGCGGTGAGCACGCGCCGCTAGCACGCGATTCTGAACATAAGCGCGAAACCCTGGAACGGCGCGGACCGACTCGATGATCAAGGGCGTGTGCACATTCCGGTAGTGTCGCTCGCACTCTTCAATGGACAGATTTGGATTGTATTTGAAAAAGGACATGCTCTTATACACGCGATCCTCCGAACGAACACGCTAACCGTGGGATCGGCTAGCAGGATTGAGAAGCTCGGCGTTACCGACGAACCACTCGTTATGTAAGGTGATTCGGGACATGAGCCACAGAGGCCGCATCTGTCGGCGAACCGGAGTCAGTCACGGGGACGGCCCGAGTTGTCCGGCACCAGTTCGGCCCGACCGTTAGTAATCACTTTGGCACCACCGGAGGTGGCCTCGAAGGCGACGACTCCAAGGTCAGCATCGTACAGGTCGACCTGGAGAGCGGCGGGAGGAAAGATCGGTGTGGCGAAGCGGACCGCCACCCTCCTCACCCGTCGCGGATCGCCCCCTGCCGCCCTCTCGACAACCGCCCGGGTGCACAGCCCCATCGTGCACAGACCGTGCAGGAACACCCGGTCGAACCCGCTCTTGCGGGCCGCCGCCAAGTCGAAGTGGTGGGCCGAGAAGTCACCTGACATCTGGGCGTAGCGACTAGCCATGTCTTGGTCGACGTTCATCACATACTCGCCGAGAGGTCGCTCGCGAGCCTGACCCGGGAAGGTGTGCCCCGGGACGTCGTCTCCTATAGAAGGGTGCGAGACGCCAATCAGGACTGTCGTCCACCACTGCTCGAGGACGAGGTGGCCCGCCGAATCAAGACTGAGGTGGCGCAAGGCGATCCTCGTATTGCTCCTGGCCGGCCGGGCGCCGTGCACCTCTACGAAGGTGCGCAGCGGCTCCCCGGGAATGACCAAACGATGCAGCATGATGTCGTGCTCGCCGTGTACCCCTCCCGCGGCTGAGCTCAGTACCCGGAATGGGATCAGCTGTTCGAACGCGGCGAACTGGGCCTTATAGATCAGCGACGCCGGCGCGGTAGGAGGCACGACCGACCCTTCCCGGTAGTAGGGGTTGGAATCATCGGTCGCATCGGCAAAGCGCCGGATCAGTTCGGGACCGATAGTGAGATCGAATGGTCCTAGCCGCTGACCCGGCAATAGTTCCTCGGGCACGGACCGAACGGTAGGGTAACCCGATATCGATGTCAACCGTCCGGCCGCAGCTCGTGGCGATGGCTTAGGTACAGTCCGGCATTTCGTAGTTAACCGCCTCTAAACCCTGGAGGAAGGCATGGCGCTGGTCGTCGAAGAGATCACCGGGGGAACCGGTCAACCGTAGGGAATCACCACCCAGACGGTGGGGGTCCACGGAATACCAAAGGACGAAACCCCTAGCGAGTACTGCGGAGCGGCAATCGAAAGGCCGCCGGGACTGAAAGACAGCGATCCGGGACGCTACGGCACGCTGGAGCATCCCGGCGACGGCTACTCCTACGACATGTTCACCCAGGCGGCCCAGCTCCTCGGGCCCGACCGTCGCGGTGACATCGACCCGCTAGGCGCCCTTCCGGTCGAGCACCTGGTGGCCTCCGGTGGCTCGCAGTCGGCCTGCCGGCTGGCGACCTACTTCAACGCCGTTCATCCGCTCGTTTCGATGTTCGACGCCTTCCTGCTGACCGTGTACGCAGGCCACGGTTGTGTACTCGATCCCGCCACCGCGCTGGCGCGCCTACCCGAAATAGGAGACAACTCCGTCGTTAAATTACTGCCCTGGAGCAGCCACCTGATCCGCGACGACCTGCGCACCCCGGTCATCGTGCTCAACTCCGAGTTCGAGGCGAGCGAGGCTCAGAACCAGCCCGACACCGACTACCTCAGGTGGTGGGAGGTCGCCGGCACAGCTCACAGCGGCCTTTTCTCGCCTGAGAACCTGGAAGACTTCCTGAAGTTTATGCCTGATGCGTGCAGGGTATCGTTCGCTTCGACCCACCGCGCCGCCCTGCACCGCCTGCACGGCTGGCTAAATGGCGAGGGACTACCTCCTCATCAGCCGCGGCTGCTCAAGCAGGGTAACCCGCCAGCGATTCCACGGGACGAGCACGGAAACGCCATCGGCGGCATCCGCTGGCCCGACGTCGAGGCACCGCTGGGCACCCACACAGGTGAGAGCAGCGGAGACGGATTCGTTCAGCTAATGGGCAAGTCCACGCCCTTCCCGGCCGAGAAGGTCCGCGCCCTGTACCCCAGCCAGGAGACCTGGATCGCCAAATACCAGGAAGCGACCCAGCGGCTGGTCGATTCAGGTGTGGTGCTGTCCGACGACGCGGCCGACATGATCGCCCGAGCCTCCGCCCTCAAGCTGGACCTGTAGGCACTCTGTCCGGAAGGCAAAGGTTATGGCGCCAACCTTGCTCGCCTTATGTAAGTTGCGTAACGGCAGGCGGCTAGGAGGTCGGCGGCGGCGCGAGCGCCGACGTGACCCATTCGTCACACGCCTTGAGAACACTACGCATGTCGGTCACTGCCGAATCTGTGAGCATGAGGGCGGCGGTCCCGCGGATGAGCCCGAGGAGCAGTACTGCCGTGGCCGCCGGATCTGCATCCTTGCGGATCGAGCCGTCACGCTGGCCGAAGGCGATCAGCTCCGACAAGCCGTCGTAGCCGCGGCGTTCGGCCTCAACCATCCCCTCCACCGATGAGTTCGAAGGAAAGGTGGATCCCCACATGACGATCAGGGCGCGCTCATCGGAGGTCGGATTCTCGAAATGGTGAAGGTAGGCCCTCACCATCAGCCGGACCATCTCGAGGCCCTGCTGCTCGCCGGCCGGTCGTGCGTGGTCACGAAATGAAGCGGTCGTCGAAGATTGCAGCCGGTCTTGAGCCCGTTGGGCCAGCCGGGCCACCAGAGCGTTCTTCGTTCCGAAGTGGTGCGTCGACAGTCCCCGGCTTACTCCTGCTCGCTCTCCTATACCGGCCAGGGACGCCCTTTCTACTCCGCGCTCCGCGATGAGATCGGCGGCGGCGTCAAGGAGGGCCTCCTCCGATCGGTTGCGGCGCTCAACCTGAGTCCGTCGTACTCCAGCGGCAACCATCAGCAATCCAGCCTATACGTTGCGAGGTGGGCAAAAGGATTGGCTGGCCGCCCATCGCCATCCCTGGACGCGGGAGCGATCCGCGAACACGGCCGATTGACACTGATCACTCATTGCTGTACGGTCGGTCAGTAACTTGCGGAGGGTCACGTGGTCGGAACCTTCCGACCCACGGATTGAGAGTCATGGGGGGTCAAGAAGTGGGTCGAAGTATGTGTCGGCGGCGACGTGTCGAAGCTGCGCTTCCGTTGACGTGCCCACCGATCTAACCGCACAGGCGACCGATGTCATTGCATCGGGCTCGATCCGAATGACCAGAACAAGATTGCTTAGCTGATCCCGGGGCGGACAGGTTCGATGTGGCAATTCGTCGTCGCAGGTCTGGTGCTGGGAGGGATATACGCCATATCTGCGGCTGGAATAGTCGTGACGTACCTCTCGGCCGGTATCTTGAATTTCGCGTTCGGGGCGCTTGCCTTCTTTGTCGCGCGCTTCTACTACTACCTGCGAGTACAGCAGCATTGGGGAATTCCCGAAGCGGCGGTAGTAGCGCTGGTATTCGTTGCCCCTGCACTCGGGGTATCCCTCTACCTTGTACTGTTTCGTTTTCTCCGTCTTTCGTCGACCTTGATCAAGGTCGTGGTGACCCTGGGATTGAGTGTCACGATTCCGCCACTCGCGGCGCTGGCCTTCGGTAACCAGACCATTCTCAGCGCCCCTGGATTGGCGCCGGAGCCAGTCAAAGTCTTCCACTTCATTGGCGTTCCCGTCACGATGGACCAGATCATCGTTTACGGATCCGTCATCCTGGTGCTTGTCGTCGGCGCTTGGATCATCCGTTACACCGACATCGGTCTCCAGGTTCGGGCGATGGTGGACTCCCCGGCTATGACGTCCCTGACGGGGACGAACCCGACCGCCGTGTCGGTCGGCGTGTGGGGCGCCAGCATCTTCCTGGCCGGGTTGGCGGGAGTTCTGTCGGCGCCGATCATCGGTTTGTCGTCGGGCGACTACACCCTGCTTATGGCGTCTGCTTTCGCCGCCGTCATCGCCGCCCGGCTACGGAGCGTTCCGATTGCCGTCATTGTCGGTCTCCTCATGGGCATCGCCGGTTCGCTGGTACTCCACTATCTCCCGCCGAGCAGTTCCTTTACGGCGGCCATAATCCCCAGTATTCCGTTCATTGTGACTGCAGTGTTCCTGCTCTTTCACATCTTGCGGGGCGGGTCCGTCGACGAAGCAGCCGGTGTCGGCGGAGCCTTGGATCGCGCTATCAGCGTTCAGTCCGAGGTGGTGAAGCCGGGTGACAGGCGGTTGGGCTGGGCTCCCGCGATTGCAGGCCTGGCTGTGGTGGCCGTCCTGCCACTTGTGCTGCATGGGCTGTGGATAGGTCTCGTGGCCGGCGGAATCTGTTACGGAGTCCTGTTCCTCTCCTTCAGCTTGGTCGTCGGTGACGGAGGCATGGTCTGGCTGTGCATGGCCACCTTTGCGGGTGTCGGCGGCTTACTCACCGGCCAGCTGGCCGGGAAACACGGATGGCCTGTCCTGCTTAGTGTCTTCTTGGGCGGGGTGGTGGCGGCACCGATGGGAGTCATGATCGGCGCGTTGACAATCCGCATGGGAGAAATGTACGTCGCTCTCGTGACCTTGACCTTTGGTCTGTTGATGGAGAATCTGGTTTTCACCCGGAGCATCTTCGTGAATGGTGGTACCGGGGTGTTCCTCAATCCGCCTCAGTTTGCCCAGAGCCAAAGGGTGCTGGCCTACCTGGCACTCGGGATATTCGTCATAGTGGCGCTATTTATCGCCAACCTTCGGCGATCAACGATGGGGATGGCTCTAACTGCCGTTCGCGCCAGCGAATCAGCGGCCAAGACGATGGGCCTCAGCGTGGTGCAGAGCAAGCTGATGGTCGCTGCGCTGGCCTCATTCGTCGCTGGGGTCGGCGGAGCCCTTTTGGCTGTCCAGCAGGGCTTGGCGAACTCATCGAACTATGCGACGCTGGCGGGTGTCCTCTGGCTCGCGGTACTGGTCACCCAGGGCATCCGATCCAACGTGGCGGCCTTGATCGCCGGCCTCAGCCTCACCCTCTCTGGCGGATTGGCCTTGGAATTCTTTCCTCCCTGGTTTGCGCAGTTGCCGCCGATCCTCTTCGGACTCGGCGCTATTTTACTGGCCACGAATCCCGATGGTCTTCTAGCGATGCAGGCTCGTCAGCTTCGCTCCATTGCGGCCAAGCAGGCCGATAGGAGGTCTAGCCGGCAGTCCACGGTCACGGAGGAGCCACCGGTGCAGATGGGAGTATCCGGATGACGAGACCGGACGCTGCCACGCCCGTCCTCGAGGCGAATCAGATAGTCGTCCGGTTCGGCGGATTGATGGCCCTTAGCGGGGTGGACCTCAAGATCCCTCCAACCTCATTGATAGGACTCATCGGACCGAACGGCGCCGGCAAGAGCACCATGTTCAACGTCTGCTCGGGTCTGCTCAAGCCGGCGCGAGGAGAGGTTCGCCTGGCCGGAGAGATCGTCACGAGCAAGTCACCCCAGATGCGCGCCCGTCTCGGTCTGGCCCGTACCTTCCAGCATCCAGAGGTGTTCTCCGGGCTGACCGTTCGCGAACACCTCATTCTTGCCTACCGAGTGCGCCATCAGCGGTCCACGATCTGGAAGGACATGTTCAGGCCGAGAGGCTTCAAGAGGCCCAACCGGACCGAGAGGGACCGGACGGATTTCCTGCTGAACCTTTTGAAGCTCGAGGGCATCGCCGACAGGCTCGTTGACACTCTGCCGCTCGGCACCATTCGGCTGGTCGAGATCGGTCGTGCGCTGGCTACCGAACCCAAGCTGATCTTGCTGGACGAACCGCTCTCGGGTCTAGACACCCATGAAGCAAACGGACTCGCCGTCGCCCTGCAGCGAGCTGTCGTTGAGGACAGCACATCCCTGCTGTTAGTCGAGCACGATGCGGCGATGGTGCTGAGCTTGTGCAGTGAAGTATACGTGCTCGACTTTGGCCAGCTAATCGCCCACGGCTCAGCCGAACAGATCCGCAACGATGAAGCGGTTAAGCAGGCCTACCTTGGCGACACCTCCCACAAAAGTCCGATCCGGGGCGAGGCACCAAGTCGGGCCCGTTGAGCCGTGTCCGGTAATCCCCCAACAGAACCTTCCCTCTTGAGGGTAACCGACCTCGAGGTCCGCTACGGTAACGCTCGAGCGCTATCCGGGGTTTCGATCGATCTCCCGCCGTCCGGGATTGTCGCGCTTCTAGGTCCGAACGGGGCAGGTAAGAGCACGCTCGGTCGAGCCATCTCAGGACTTATCCCGGTCAAGTCGGGAAGCATCGTGTTCAACGGCACGCCCATAATGGGTTGGCCGGCCCACAAGCGGAGTCGGGCAGGGATCGCCTACATACCGGAAGGTCGAGGGATTTTCCCGGGCCTATCGGTCATCGACAACCTGGGGATGGCCTGCCGTCAAGCTGGAGGAAAACCCGAACGCGGGGCGGCGATCGCTCGGGCCCTCGAACTGTTCCCGCAGCTGGCAATCCGGCGGCACCAACAGGCGGGAAGTCTTTCGGGCGGGGAACAGCAAATGCTCGCCCTGGCCCGAGCACTTGCCGTTGCGCCGAACCTTCTTATCGCCGACGAGATGTCGCTCGGGCTCGCACCCCTCGTCGTCGACGCCGTTTTCTCCAAGCTCGTGGAGGCTTCTACCCGCGGCATAACCGTCCTGCTCATAGAGCAGTTTGTCCAAAGAGCGTTGGAGATGGCCGATCAATGTGTCATCGTCCAGCGGGGGCGGGTTGCGTGGTCCGGCCCCGCCTCAGCAGCCAGCGACGAGATCATGGAGAGTTATCTTGGCCAGGAGCAGCCCTGACAACGGGGAATCAGGCTTTGAAAGTCACCTTCTGCCCGCAGATAGTCCCGCCACCGGCCGGAACATCGACGAACTGATTGTTGGTGACCTGGACGAATCCACCTTGCTGGCACACTTGGGCAGGGAAGTTACCGCTTAGATAGTTGAAGTCGACAGGAGTCGGAAAGAGCCCCCCCATGGTGTAGCTGCTGTCGGTGCGCAGGCTCTGTTCGAAGGACTGACGTGTCGGGTTCAGGCCGGCTACGCGTAAGCCCTCGATCATAACGTCGACAGAGTCCCAACCGTTCATGAGGTTCCCGTCAGGGACGCCCCCTTTGTACGTTGGGTCGACTGATTGCAACTGATTCTCGAACTGGACGACGGCCTGCCACTGGGGACCAGAGCCATGGTTCGGGATTCCAGACGTGTAGGTCCCTTGGAGAGCCTGCGAGACGGTCGGGTCGGCGAAGATCGAGGGTGTACCGGTCGTGAAGTAGTACTGCTTGATATTCAAACCGGCGTTACGGATGGCCTTGGCCAGCGCGATGGCAGTCGGTTCCGCGAAGGCTGCAACGACTCCGTTACACCCAGCCTGCTTGATCTGAAGCACTTCCGCAGTGAAGTCCGCTGCACCGAAGGGAACGGAGTAGTTGGCGTAACAGATCTGAATTCCGAGTGGCGAACCCATTTGCGCTATAAATTTCGCGTTCTTCTCAGCCGACGGAATCCCGTATGAGAGATTGGCCAACTTCGTCATACCGATCTGGCGGAAAAACTTGTCTTCGGTGTTGTACTGATAGCTCTTGCCGTTGTAGTCGGAGAGCGTAGGCAGCGCGTAGGCGAACATGTTCGACGAGGTCCCCCATTCCGGTCCGTCGAAGCCGAATCCGGTCACCGGAATGTTCTTATGGGTCAAGAAGGGAGCCGCGGTGTACAACACGTCGGAGGTAGACACGACACCGAACACGGGCCGCTGGGCCAGCAACTGCGCGGCCGCCGAAGCGTCCGTCGGGTTGGTCTCGTCGTCCTCGACCACCAGCTTCAGTTGCCGTCCGTCGATGCCGCCGTGAGCGTTCTGATACGCCACTCTGTCCTTGGCGCCCTGAGCGAACGCTGGCACTCCGGCGGGGCCAGTGTTGTCGGCAATCATGCCAATCGTGATCGTGGTCGGCGTAATCCCTGGCGCACTCGCGCTGAGCTTTCCAGCCGCGCTGCCGGACGCGGTGGAAGGGCTCGAACCGCCACCCGCCGTGCGGCTACTGGAACCGCAGCCGGCGGCGAGCAGGGATATCACCGCAACCCCGGCAGCCAAAGGCCTGAGGCGCTTCCCGAAGTTCATCGACTCTTAACCCCCCAATCGAAAGCCTATGACAGCTATTCAGCAGTCGATCATAGCGACACAGGACGTAGATGTCTTGGCCAATTTCTGATATCGACCCAGGGCGACTTCATGCAAAAGTGAGCTGACGAGCGTTGTCTCGCATGATCTGCCGTTGAAGGTTGATCGGAAGCCCCTCGAGTTGGGCCAGGTACTGCTTGGGCTCGGCGAATCCCTCGGCGTGAGGCCAATCCGAGCCAAACAGCAATCGCTCCGCCGGCATGTACTCGAGAAGCCGCTCGACGCGGTCCTGGGTGAAGGGTGTCACCCAGACATGCTCCCGGAACACCTCTACGAGGTCCCTGCGAACCAATCGACTGAGCATGCGCAAGGTGTTCTGCGCCTCGGGAACCCATAGCGCACCGTTCTCGATGCTGGCGAGGCGGAGCCTCGGGTGCCGGTCGAAGAGCCCGTGGTAGACCAGAGCACAGTAAAAATCGTGAATCAGCCTGTGGCTCATAACCGCGCCCACGAACGGCTCATAGAAATTGAGCGACGACACATCCCCTTGCTTCCGCCGGCTTTCGTAGCCCCAGGAGCGTGCGACCGCGTTCTCCACGTCGCGGTAACCATCGTCAAATCCGGGATGGTTCGCGACGACCAGATTCGCCTCGGCAACACGCGCCCAGAACCCGTCGAAAGCTGGATCGGCGGGAGAGCGCCAGCCGTACTCAGTGAACACCGGTCCCGGCCGCACGGCGATAAGCCGGACGCCGTGATCAATGGCCCATTCGAGTTCCTCGATCGCGAAGTCCAGGTCTGAGAGGGTCAGGTAGGCGGCCGAGAAAATCCGGCTGTGGTACGCAAAGCCCCATTCGTCATCGATCCACCGGTTGAAGGCGCGAAAGATGTCCAGGATGGCCGGGATGTCGGGCTGCATCGGCCCCTCCATGCAGACGCCCTGCGATGGAAACATCCAAACCGCCTCGACGCCCTGCTCATCCATAACCTGCAGTCGAGCATCTCTATTGAACCATTCCGGGTGCGCCTTCGGGTCCTCGGCCATGAGTGCGGCGTTGATCGAGGCTCGTTCTTTTCCGGCGAAGTAGTCGTGGAGGGCGCCCGGCTTCGGCCGCGGGTTGGCGTCGCCGGGTCCGGGGATCCAGGGATGAAGATCGCCGTGAACGACATAACGCAGTTTCCCGTCGAGTTCGCGCACGACCACGCCGCGGTCGGCGAACTCCGGGCTGCGGTAGCGAGTGAAGGCGTCGGTCGACTCCCAATAGTGGTTGTCGGCATCGAATACCGTGCCAATCACCTTGTGCCCGTCGTCCATCGCGGCCTCCATCGATCCCCCCGGTTGATCGGCCCTCGCCAGGCTACGTTACTTGCTAGTTGCTTAGCAACACCCGGTCGGACGGAGCGATCCGGCCCCTCGGCCAACTTATTCGCTGGGCACCCAACAAGTCAGGTAGGCTGCAATCCAGCGGAAACTGCGCGGTGCAGCTCCGACAAAGCGGACAAAGGGGAGGGCCATGCCGAAGCTCGACATCGTTATCAAGGGCGGCACGGTCATGGACGGTTTGCAGACGCCGCGCTACAAGGCGGACGTGGGCATCGTCGACGGGCGGATCGCGACGATCGGGCGCATCGATGCGGCGGACGGCGCTGAAGTGGTCGATGCTTCGAGGCGGATCGTGGCTCCTGGCTTTGTCGATCTTCATACCCACTATGACAGCCAGGTGTTCTGGGATCCGTGGTGCACCATGTCGGGCTGGCACGGCGTGACAAGCGTGGTGATCGGGAATTGCGGGTTCGGGTTCGCTCCTTGCCGGCCGGAGGATCGGGATCGGGCCATGCTGACGGTGTCGCGCAATGAGGCGGTGCCGTTGAAGACCATGAGGGCCGGGATGCCGTGGGACTGGGTGACGTTCCCGGAGTTCCTCGATAGCGTGGACCGCACTCCCAAAGGGGTCAACGTGATGGCGTTCGTGCCCCTCGCTCCGCTGTATGCCTATGTGGCCGGCGTGGACAACGCCAAGGCTTACCGGGTGACCGACGAGCAGCTGGAGCAGATGTGTCGGCTGCTGGTGGAGGGGATGGCAGCCGGTGGTTGCGGGTTTAGCGCCCAGATCGCCGGAGAGGTCGGCAACGTACAGCTGGACTTCGACGGGACCCCGATGGTGACCGACTGCATGACCGAACGGGAGGTGGTGGCCTTCTCGCGGGCCATGGGATCGCTCGGTCGGGGGGTAGCGCAGCTGACCGGTTCGCTGGACATCGCCGCCTTGATGGCCCGTGAGAGCGGCCGTCCCATCATCTGGAACGCCCTGCTGGCCGACGGGGCCCTCAATCAGCACGGCGGGGCCAAGTACACCCATCGGGACGCGCTCAAGCAGCTGGCCTACCTCAACGAGGAGGAAGGGCTGCGGGTCTTCGCCCAGGCTCTCACTACCAACTTCGTGTCGGAGTTCACCCTGGAGGAGTACAACCTGGCCGACACCGTCCCGTGCTGGAAGGAAGCCTGCCTGGGCACGGTCGATGAGAAGATGGTGAAGTTCGCCGACCCGGTACGCCGGCAGGCCATGAAAGAGGTACACGAGGAGCGGGGCGGCCTGTTCGGAGCCGGCTATGACCTGACCAACATCAAGATCCACTGGATCTCTAGCGACGTGCCCCACGCCCAGGAGCTCAAGGAAAAGTACGAGGGGTTCTATATCGGCGAAGTGGCAGCCCGGGAGGGCAAGCACGAGATAGACGCCTTTCTGGATGTGGCCGTGGCCGGGCAGCTGCGAGTCGGCTTCGCCACCCCCATGATGAAGACCCCGCCGGAATCTATGAAGGAGATCGCCACCTCCCCGGTGGCCCTACCCGGGGTGAGCGACGGCGGCGCCCACACCAAATTTGTGACCACCGCCCGCTATCCCACCGAGTTACTCGGCTACTGGGTTCGCGAACACCAGATCATGTCCCTGGAAGAAGCCCACTGGCGGCTCTCCTACTACCCGGCCGTGGCCGCCGGGCTCAAAGGGCGGGGATTCCTGGCCGAAGGCGCCCCCGCCGACGTCGTCGTCTACGACCCCGAGACCATCGACAGCGGCCCCCAGGAACGGGTGTGGGATTACCCGGCCGGGGAATGGCGGCTCATCCAGAAGGCCATCGGCTACGACCGCATCATCGTCAACGGCCGCACCACCTTCATCGACGGCGAATGCACCGACGCCACCCCTGGCAAGCTGCTCCGTCACGGCACCGACTAAAGGGGAGGGAAGGTGACCACTATCAGCCAAGAGATCCCAACCGTCTTCGACGCCGATAACCATTACTGGGAGACCACCGACGCCTTCACCCGGCACCGGGATCCGAGGTTCGCCGACCGCGGCGTTGTTCTGCGCGACGTCGGCGGTAAACCCAGGTACTTCTTTGGGGATCGCATCCATCCCATCGTTCCCGGACCCGGAGATGTCCATCCCCGGCCCCGCCCCGGGGCGCTCTACGAGTACTTCCAGGGCAGGTCCAGCAAGGCCCGGGTGGGCGACGAACTCGCCTGCGAGGACCCCGCCGCCCACCCCGAGTGGTTCACCCGGGACGCCCGTCTCAAGATCATGGACGCCCAGGGAGTCGAGGCAGCCTGGCTCTTCCCCTCCCAGGGGGTGTGCATGGAGGGACCCATGCAGCCCGACATCGAGGCGTCCATCGCTGTACTCCGAGCCTTCAACCGCTGGCTGGAAGAGGACTGGGGCTTCTCCTACCACAACCGCATCTTTGCCGTTCCATTCCTCACCCTCTCCGATCTCGACCAGGCCATAGCCGAGCTCGAATGGTGTATCGAGCACGGCGCCCGCATCATCACCATCCGCAACGGCCCCGCCTTTACCCCGGAGGGGACCCGATCCCCCGCCGACCCGGCCTTCGACCCGTTCTGGGCCCGAGTCCAAGAAGCGGGCGTCGTCGTCACGGCCCACGCCGGATTCGAGGACGGCTACGTCGACGTCGCCCAAGCCGTCGCCGGCACCTGGGGCCTCGCCGCCAGCCAATCGACTCTTACTGATGCGGCCGGCGGGGTCGCCCATCTCACCTACCACCTGATGAAGCACCGGCTCATCCAGGACTTCGCCACCGTCCTGGTGGCGCACAAACTATTCGAACGCTTTCCCCGCTTACGGTACGCCTACATAGAGAACGGCGCCGACTGGGTCCGTCCCCTTCTCCACACGCTCAAGATGCTCCACGGGCAGAACCCGGGGCTGTTCAAGAGCGATCCGGTTGACCAGTTCATAGAACATTGCTGGGTCGCCCCCTTCGTAGAGGACGACGTAGAGGACCTGGCCATATACCTACCCGTCGAGCGGATCCTGTTCGGCTCGGACTGGCCCCACGCCGAAGGATTACCAGAGCCCAGAGACTTCTTCACCAACGTCGCCGCCTTCTCGCTGGAGGACCAGCGGAAGATCATGGTGGAGAACGCCCGAGAGCTCACCTTCGGATAACGGTTCGGGGTCAGTCGATCTGGCCCTCGACCTCCGAGGGGTCAAGGGAGGCGGCCGCCGACACCGTGGTACTTGCCCTGACGTCAAGCTTCTCCAACTTCGGGACGATCTCGGTACCTAAAAGCTCGATGGTCCTCATGATCGACTCATGCGAGAGGTGGCCAAACTGGACGTAACAGATGAGCTGATCCACTCCCAGTCCGTGGTACCGCATGATCTTCTCCAGACATTGGTCCGGATCGCCCACGATGATCATGTCAGCTTCGCTGAACTGATGAGGGTCGAACTTCCCGTCCCGCTGCATCGCCAGGTGCGGGAACATGCGGTCCCGCTGCTCCTGATCAAAGTGGGGGAATTCCCACTGAAGGGTGAACTCGGCGATGTTCTGGTACCACCACCAGACTGAATCCCATATCCCGTTGCGTTCGCACGCCGCCATGGACTCGGCGCAATGGACGAGCGTATAGGCGGCGACCTTGTTGGTCGTGACCCGGGTGATGGGCGAGGGCTGCATGATGGCGAATGAAAGCAGTCCGAGACCCAGCTGGCCCGCTACCGCCGAGCTGCCCTCGCTGGTGGCGGCCATCCAACAGGGCGGATGAGGGTCCTGCACCGGTTTCGGGGTCACCATGCGGCGCGGGAAGTCGAGGTATTTGCCGTGAAACTCGAAATACTCCTGCTCCCACATCTGGACTATGGCCTCTATGGCCTCTTGCCACTGATCGCGGCTGGTCTGTCGGTCCACGCCAAACGCCGTCTGCTCCATCGGCGTGGAGCGACCAGTACCCCACTCCACCCTTCCCCCCGAGAGGATGTCGGCAGTGGCAACCTTCTCGGCCCCCCGCATAGGCGGCGTAAAGCCGCGGGGCAGGAGCGTTACGCCGAAGCCGAGGCGGAGGGCCGGATCCCGAGGATGACCCGCGCCTCGTCGGCGGTAGCGACGGCACGGCCCATGTCCCTCGCCATCCGGGCGAACTTCTCGACCATTTGCGCATTCGACAGCGGCTCACCTCCCCACGCGGGAAGGTCGCCGAGGCCGGTGCGGACATGGCCGCCCATGCCGATGGCCAGGAGATTGAGCAAGCGGTGAGTCTCTGGATGCTTGTCAGAGGCGTTGAAGTTGTTGATGAAGTTGTGAATGAACCACTGGAACGGGCGCTTCCCGTCGGGGACGGCGTCCAGAAAGGCCTGGATTCCTTTAACACCAGGAACGGGCCCGAATGGCGGCCCGTCCGAGAAGTTGAGGTGGACGACCACGGGATCGGGGACCAGACCCATGTCCTGGTAATGATAAATGTGACGGACATGTCCGGGCTCCCTGACCCCGAACTGGGCCCTGAACCCGGACTCCATGCACCACTCCAGGAAGGACACGGCCTCGCTGTGGAGCATGTAGTTGACCCGGTCCGTGGCGAACTGCTGGGCGTCATCGTTCCACCAGCCCATGTTGGCGGCACCGATGAAGAAGACAAAGGTCTCGAGGTCCACCTCAGGGTCCAGCTTGAGGGCGCGCACGTGGGGGAACAACTCGGCCACCCCGCCGTGGCCGTCGTGGGTCTGGTAGGGGTAGGTCGGATAAGGAATGACGTCGCAACGCTCCCTCATGAGGAGCATCGTTTCCTTGTAAAAGGGCACATCGTCGAGCCGGCCGATGTCGAGCTTGTCCGGCGGACAATCCTCATCCCGCGGATGGAAGTGCACGATCGAAGCACCAGCTTCCGCACAGTCCGCCGCATCACGCGCCAGTTCCTCCGGGGTCAACGGCACGTATGGATTCTCCAACCGGGTGACGGTCTCGTTAACCGCCACCTCGATGATCAGCTTGTCCATGGTGCCTCCCCTCCCTCATCAGTCGTCCCGAGGCGGTCGGCGACCGTCAAGGCGGTGTCGGTGTCCCGGGTATCAAAATCCGGCAATGGCGGACCCCGACCTCGGCTCCTTGCCGGGACCGCCTGGTGCCTTCAACGTCACCACCGCCACCGATGGCCAAGTCAAGCATGCCGCCAATCCCCCTTTCGGAAGACCGATTCAGACATCGATAACCGTAACGCGGCCCGGGCGGATGGGTCCAGGTACCGCTGTGGGCATCACCAAGACGAGCTTTCCAATGGTCGCCCGCGCTTCGAGCATCCGGTGGGCCTCCACGACCTCGCCCATGGGAAGCTCCGTGATCTTCGGGCTTAGGCGTCCAGACGCCGCGGCCGAAAGGGCTTCCTGCTCGAAGTCCCGTACGCCATTTGGTCGCCGCATGGCGATGCGGGGACCGAACGCACCGCAGATGGTAATCCCTCTCGAGAGGATGTCGTGAGCCGAAACAGAGGTCGGCTCGCCCGACGCCCAGCCGTAAAGCACGACCAAACCCCCTTGCCCCACCGTTTCGAGGGCCTGGCGACCGATACT
The DNA here is from genome assembly GCA_963851245.1 of uncultured Acidimicrobiaceae bacterium. Taxonomy (GTDB): domain Bacteria; phylum Actinomycetota; class Acidimicrobiia; order Acidimicrobiales; family Palsa-688; genus CAWKOH01. The sequence continues at coordinate 91,366 of CAWKOH010000010.1, forward strand.
GCCGCCGACACTGTCGAGGGCGACGGTGACGTCGCGGTTCCCGATCAGGTCGCGGACGCGTTCGGACCAAGATGGATCGCCGTAGTCGACGGCTACGGCACCCTGGTCGCGGATCCAATCGAGCTTCGCCGGCCCCCGAGCCGCGCCAACGGCGAAAACGCCGCGGTGGCGCAGCTCCTGAAGTATGAGTCCACCCACGCCGCCAGCTGCCGCCGTTACGAGAACTACGTCCTGCGGCCCCACGTTCACGAAATCCAGGACCACCAACGCCGTCCGGCCCGTCGCGAGCATGGTGACCGCCGTGGCGGGATCGAGCCCGGGGGGCAGCCGGTGAGCTGAGCCAAGCGGCGCGACCGCCAGTTCGGCGTAGCCGGCGCGGGCCGACCCGAGATGGGCGACGACCGGGGCGCCCAACCAGTCGGAGTCGACGCCCGCCCCTACGGCGTCCACCGTGCCTGCTACCTCGAAGCCGAGGATCGTCGGTAGCTCGGGTAACGGGTAGAGATCGGGTATGGCCCCCGACCGGAGATGGGTATCGAACATGTTGAGCCCCGCTATCTCCACGTCTATGCGGACTTCTCCGACACCGGTCTGCGGATCTTCGGCCTCCTCGATCCGGAGGTTGTCCGGCGACCCGAAGGATCGGAGTACCACCGCCTTCATCGACGCCGCTCCAGTTGGTCACCCGTTGAGCTGAAGAGAAAACCTGGGCCGCCCCGGGCCCACATAGTGAAGTCACGACCGAACGGCACGGGAGACAACCTGAAAAGAAGGCGCGTACGTCTGGATGTAGATCGGGAAGTTGCCCGCGGGACCGCCGCACACAACCACGTGAATGTCTTCAGGGCTACCGGCCACGGCCAGAATGCGATCGGTATCGCCCGGCACTACAGGGCCGCCCCGCTGGTAGCGACCGCCGATCTTCCACCCGTTCTCCTTCACCCAAGCTGTCGAACGGCGGGTTTGATCGTAGACGGCTTGGCTGATGTCCGCCTTTGTCCAGCCCGCCCCCACGAACATACCGGCCGGCTCTGGTGGCAACAGGAGGATTCCGAAGCCGCCCTCCGCCAGGCGTCCTGCGCCCACCAGGTAATGAGCCACCGAGGCGATCCATTCGTCAGGATTGGTCTCGGCATGATTTGCCGCCGGGCGTTCAGCTTCTCGTTGCTGAACAGACCAAGCACCTTCCCCTGCAAGGTGTCCAGCCGGGAGGAAGGTGATTGGACGAGTCCCAGGGGCTCTTGAATGGGGTCAAGGACCAGCATCTGATCAAACCTCCTACGGGCAGGTGACCCCGGAGTCCACCGGAAGCGTTACTCCGGTGACGGCTCTCGCTTCGTCGGACACCAGCCAGAGAATGGCCTCGCTGACGTCTCTCGGCTCGAGCAGGGTGATCGGCAGCAACCTGGGAGAGATTTCGAGCACATCAGCGTGGTCGGCGTGGTACTTCTGGAATTCTTCGTTAACCACCATCGGAGTAGCTACACCCATGGGATGGACCGAGTTGACCCGGATGTTGTGCTTGCCGAGGATCTTTGCGTACCCGCGCATGAGCCCCACGACGCCGTGCTTCGACGCGCAATAGGCGGCGATCCCCCCGCTTCCGTCGTGCATGCCGCTCAACCCAGCGGTCGAGCTCGTTATCACGATGACGCCGCCCCGCCCCTGGTCAATCATGGGCTGCTGGACCACTCGGATGGTGTTGTAGACACCGGTCAGCATCACGCCAACGGCGTCGGTCCATCGTGTTGCGGACTCTTCGAGAGATTCACCGCCCCCTGAGATGTGGAGAATACCGGCGTTGGCAATGACGATATCGACGTGACCGTATGCAGACAAAGTTTGCTTCACAGCGGCATCCATGGCGAGGATGTCGCGAACGTCGGCGACTATCGGCAGGCACTCGCCACCCGCCTCTTTCACCAACCGAACCGTCTCGTCAAGATCCTCGAGCGTTCCCATCGGGTAAGGGACGGACTCAATCTGGCCGGCGATGTCTAGGGCTGCAATCAGCGCCCCCTCCCTCGCCAGGGTCACCGCATGTGAACGGCCTTGACCTCGCGCCGCCCCTGTGATCAGCGCCACCTTGCCGCCCAGCCGTCCGACCTCTCCCATAGGAACCGCCCTTTCAGAGACTAGAGCATATCATTTCGATAAATCAGAGGGCCTCTGGCTCCGTACGCTTAGAGAACCGCTTTGCAAAGACAGATTAACTTACCCCCATTGACAGGTCCACCTCGACCGAACACCGAAGTGGCCTCCACGAGTGACCATATAATCTCCGGCGCGACCCGCATCGTCGAACCGATCATCCTCAGGAGTGTCCGTGTGACCAAGTCGACCGTGTCAACATCGGTAGTCGGCCGGCCACGCCGCTTCGACGACGATACTGAGCGGCGCCTTCTCATAGATGCCGCCATCGAAGTCATGGCACGGAATGGTTACTCCGACATGTCGGTAAGTGACGTCCTGGCCGAGGCCGGACTGTCGACCAGGGCCTTCTACCGTCACTTCGAATCCAAAGAGGCGCTGCTAGAGACGTTCCTGCTTCGCGAAGGCGAGTCCGTAGGCCGGTCGCTGGCGCGGGTGGTGGCCGCGGCCCCGGGCCCGGCGGCGGCGGTCGAGGCCTGGCTGGACCGATTCCTCGACGTTTTCTACGAGCCGCGACGGGCCAGGCGAACCACCCTGCTGACAGACGCAGCAGCCAAGGCGTCCGGACCCAGCTGGCAGATGATGAACGAGCTACGCCAGATAGTGTGCCGCTCGCTTATAGCGGCTCTGCGAGAGGGACATGAGTCAGGCGTCCTGTTCTCCCCGCGACCGGAGGCCGACGCATACAGCCTCCACTCCCTGGTGATGGCCAGTCAAGCGGCCGGGGACGGCCCCAGGCAGGACCGAGCCGCCACCAAGGCATACGTCCTACGCTTTCTTTGGCCGGCCTTGCATCTCACAGCCTGAGCGAGATTCGAGCTAAGAGCCGGATGACACCTTCTGACCCTGGAGGGTGGTTCCGCAGATAGGAGTCATTCCGCGCACCAGATGGAAGGTCGTTCCCGAGTACTGGACGATCCAGGTGCAGTTATCAGCTCCGCCAACGTACCCGCGCCCCTGTAGGGCGAAGGCAATGGTGCGGCCGCCCCACAGACCGGCGCCGGCGTAGTTGGTAATGCCGAGCATGGTGTTGATGAACTCGGCCTGGGTCGGGTTCTTGGGTGCTGCCTTCAGACCCTGTACGAGGGCGTCGATGCTTAGGTAGCCGGCGTACTCGTTGAAGGTCGGATCACTGGTTACGCCGGGTCAGCAAGCACACCACGGTCACGGTATGGCCGCTGCTCGAACTGCCACTCGATGCATTGCCCGAACCGGTACTCGACGGACTGCTCGAAGTGCTTTTCGACGAGCTGGAGCATGCCGAAACCGCCATGAGCAGCGCCACCACTACCGCGAAAAGAACTCCGCGAACAGACAAGCGCACCTGAATCCCCCCTGAACGTTAGGAAATACAGGTGGTCGATCATAAGGCCAATGTGAGCCCCTTCGACCCGATCGTCTCGATGAGCTCCCGTATCCGGGCGGGCGGCAAGTGCTGTTCGTATATCCGTACTCCCAAGGGAGCCAGGGCATCCTCGATCGCGTTGCAGAGTGTGGCTGGCGTCACGATCATGCCGCCCTCCCCCACCCCCCTGAAGTTGACCGTGTCATCCAGCGGCACGGACTCCAGGTGGTAAATCTCGATTGGCGGGACCTCCACGGCTGTGGGCAACAGATAGTCCATCAATGTGCCGGCCAGAAACTGACCGTTTTGGTCATAGGCGGAGCGCTCCAGCAGTACTGCACCGATTCCCTGAGCCACGCCACCCCGGATCTGGCCGTCGACGATGGCAGGGTTGATCAATTCCCCGCAGTCCTCTGCCACCACGTAGCGCAGCACCGTGACGGCGCCCGTGTCAGGGTCCACCTGTACCTCGGCACAGTGCGTGCCACCAGACCAGCCCGCTTCCCCGCCGTCATAGGTCACCGCCGCCTCGAGGCTGATTTCCATCCCGGGTGGAAGGCGCCTATCGCCAACGGCTTCAGCGATAGCGGCCAGGCTCATCCCGCTGACGGGAACGCCTTTTACCGACACGGTTCCGTCGATCAGCTGCAGGTCCTCGACACTCGCCTCCAGCAGCTGTGACGCCAGGTCGAGCACCCGTCCGCGGAGCTGGCGAGCCGCGACCAGGGCGGCTCCCCCAGCCATAGTCGCGGCCCGGCTGCCGCCGGTGAAACCGCTGGGCACGATATCCGTATCGCCTACCTCGACGCGCACCTGCTCGAAAGGAACGCCGATCTGGTCGGCGACGACCTGGGCCAAGGTCGTTCGGTGGCTCTGCCCATGTGGCGTCTGACCTGTGAACAGGAGGACCGTTCCGTCCAGATCCAGCTGAGCTCGGGCTTGCTCGGCACCCACCGGACCACCCCGTCCTCTTGGCCCTGGAGCCGGCTCCAAAAAAGAGGCTACACCCATACCCAGCAGGCGACCCTCGCTTCGCGCCGCCTTCTGTCGGCGCCGGAACGCAGTGAAGCCGACGACCTCCCGGATGCGCTCGATGGTTTCGCGAGCCGTGACACCCGCCAGGCTGCGGCCGGTCACCATCTCGAGTGGCGGCTCACCGCGACTGACCACGTTTCGAAAGCGGATCTCTAGGGGGTCGATTGCGAGTTCGCGCCGCGACCAGGTCCATCATCCGTTCCCGGACAAAGGTCTCCGCCGCCCAGGGACCTCGGTAAGCGATGTAAGGCGCCTTGTTGGTGATGGCAACGGTGCTCTGGAACGATAGGGCTTCGATCTTGTAAGGGCCCGGCATCACAGCCTGCATAGTCTGGTCGATGCGCCAGCCCATATCGGAATAGGCGCCGGAGTCGAGCAGCATCCGGACCTTGAGGCCGAGGACTTCGCCGTTCCCGCCTACAGCGGCTTCCACAGTGAAGCTTTCCTCTCGAGCTTGACCAGAAATGCAGAGGTTCTCGTTGCGGTCCTCGATCCATTTCACCGGCCGTGCTAACTGCTTGGATACGGCTGCGACCGCAACCTCCTCGCGACTGGTGCCCACCTTCAGTCCGAATGATCCCCCAATGTCACCTGCGATTACACGTACCTGCTCAGGAGCGAGGCCGAGCCTCGCCGCCAGTGTCGACCGCACCAGGTGGACGCCTTGCGTTGCCGAGTGCACGGTCAGGACGCCTTGTTCTGGATCGAATGAGGAGACAATACACCTTCCCTCCATCGGAACGTTCTGATGACGATGCTGCGATAGGTGCGCACGGACAATCCGGTCGGCTCGCCTGAACGCTCGCTCCAGGTCGCCGTAGACGCGCGGCGGATTCTCGAGGAGCACATTTCCGCCGAGCTCATCGAATACGGGTGCGCTGTCAGGGTCGATCGCCACTTCTGCGTTTGGAACGGCGGGAAGGTCGTCGTACTCGACCTCGATCAGGTCACAACCGTCCTCGGCCAGGTAACGACTCTCGGCGACCACGATGGCGATGGGGTCCCCTACCACTCGAACCTTGTCGGTGCAGAGCAGAGTGAAAGGAGGCACGACCCCACCCAGCATTGCGGCCATGCCGATCGGACCGGGAACAATCAGCCGTTCCAATTCCTCGCCCGTGAAGACGGCTCTGACGCCAGCGGCCTGCCGGGCCGTCTCGACATCTATACACCGGATGCGCCCGTGAGCAAGAGGGCTACGAACAAAGGCGGCGTGCAGCATCCCCGGTAGGACAATGTCGTCGACGTAGCGGCCGCGGCCGGTGAGGAGGGTAGCGTCCTCCACTCGCCGGACCGGAGTCCCGACGAACCGCTGAGCGCCTAGCACGTGCCTCGGCGGATGGTAGCCCTCGCGCCAAGGCTTTGCAATGTCGTTCTCAAGGAGCCCTAGTATGTCCGTCGTCCCGACCGCTCGCAATCACGGTGGCCGAACGTTCGACCGGTAAGGCAGGAACCATTCATGATCGATCACGAAGCTGGGAGCGTCAGCGCACGCTCTCACCCTGCCGACCGTTGGGATGCCATCGTCGTCGGCGCCGGCTTTGCCGGGATGTACATGCTGTATCGGCTGAGAGAGCTGGGCTTTAGTGTCCGGGTCATCGAGACTGGCGATGATGTCGGGGGCACCTGGTATTGGAACTGCTATCCGGGCGCTCGGGTGGACGTACCGAGCCTGAACTATTCCTACTCCTTCTCTCCCGAGCTGCAACGGGACTGGTCGTGGCCCGAGGTGTACTCGTCTCAACCGGACCTTCTCCGGTACGCCCAGCATGTGGCGGATACTTTCGATCTACGCCGAGACATTCAGTTCAACACCACGGTGACCAGTGCCAGTTTCGACGACGGTACCGACGAATGGCGCATCGGGACCAACACGGGTGAGGTGATTCGGGCTCAGTATCTGATCACAGCCGTAGGATGCCTCTCGGCGGCGAACATTCCCGAATATCCGGGGCTCGACGGCTTCGAGGGAGCCTGGTACCACACCGGACGTTGGCCCAAGACCGGAGCAAACTTATCGGGAAGACGGGTCGCGGTGATCGGGACGGGCTCGAGCGGAGTCCAGGCGATTCCCGTGATCGCCGAGCAAGCCGCCCAGGTCTTCGTGTTCCAACGTACTCCCAACTACTCGATCCCGACCTACAACGCCCCGCTGGATTCCGACGTGGAGCGCGACTGGAAGGCGCGCTACGAGGACCACCGCACCCAGGACCGCAACTCGCCGGGGGGCATCTACTTTCCCAGGCCAGAACGCTCGGCGTTGGAGGCCACTCCAGACGAGCGTGAACGCGCCTTCGAGGCAGGCTGGCGCCGAGGGGCCTTCGGCCTGATGCAGACGTTTAACGACCTCCGCACCGATCTACGGGCAAACGAAACCATTGCCGAGTTCGTTCGCGAACAGATTCGAAGAATCGTCAAGGACCCACAAGTGGCGGACATTCTTTGCCCGAAGGACTACCCGCTTGGCACCAAACGACTGTGCATGGACTCGAACTATTTCGAAACGTTCAATCGGGACAACGTCACCCTCGTCGATCTGCGATCGGACCCTATCGTGGAGATCACCCCGCTCGGGCTGCGGACCGAGAACGAATCCTACGAACTCGACGTGATTGTCTTCGCCACGGGATATGACGCGATGACAGGCCCGTTACTCAGGATGAACATCACTGGACGATCCGGTCTCAGCCTGAGCCGAAAATGGGAGAACGGACCCCGCAGCTATCTCGGGATCGGTACCGCCGGCTTCCCGAATCTACTCACGATCACAGGGCCTGGGAGTCCGTCCGTGCTCACCAACATGATCGTTTCCATCGAACAGCACGTCGACTTCATCGCCGACATGCTCGACGCCATGCGGAAACAGGGGATCGTTCAGTTCGAACCGGACGTCGAGGCCGAGAACGACTGGGTAGCCCACGTCGACGAGGTCGCCCAGCAGACCCTCTACAGGTATGCGGACTCCTGGTATAAGGGAGCCAATATAGACGGCAAGCCCCGGGTCTTCATGCCCTACGTGGGCGGGCTCAACAGATACACCGATCGCTGCAACCAGGTCGCCGCCGATGGATACGACGGATTTGTGCTCAGTCGATCTCCTCGAGCACCCGCTCCAACGCTCTGACACCTTCGAGCGCGACAGGTACTCCGCCGTACACAGCCATCTGCAGGATGACCTCCCGCACGTGTTCCGGTGAATTCGACCGGAGCGCTATCTTGATATGGGCATCGCGTTCTTCTTCTCGAGCGAGAACCGTCAGAGCCGCCACGGCGCATAATTCGCGAACCGGGGTGGGAAGCACGCCCCGGGAGTACATACCGTTTATCACGAAGTCGGTAAACAACCGAGCCCAATTCTCGTCGACTCTGGTTACCCAGCGGCGGCCGTTCTCCTCGAGCCGTTCCCGGCCATCCGGGCCCAACAGCTCATCGGCGGTGGCCGAGCCGGCGTCGGTAAGGAATGGCCGACCGACGACCTCCGAAACTCGATCAGGCTGGTTGTCGCTCATGCGAGTACACGCTCGACGTCCTGCTCCACGGCAGTCCCCGCGAAGGACTCCGGATTGACCGCATGGTGCATCATGACCACGTTGGTGCACGTAAACGCCTTGAACTGCCCCTCGTCGATGGTGCCGCGCTCGACCAGCTCCCAGCACTCGACTAGAACCTGGCGCATGTCGGGCACGTCCCAATGGCCGATGTCAGACGCGAAGATCGGTTTCAGTTGCCGTCCGAGCGGGAGAAGGTCAGAGCGGAAGGCCAGTGCTGTGAGCGGATCGTCGCCTTCGCATCCGAAGTAGAACTGCCGGGTGAACATCTCGACGATGTCATCAGGGGACTGAATCAGGGAGTCCTTGAAGTCATCTACGTCATCGAGCGACTGGGGCTGGGCGGCCTCGGTGTAGGGTCGCAGGGTGGCCTCGAGGTCACGGCGGAACGGTCGCATGGGCGGGGATGCATACTGTTCGAAGAGATCCTCCATCAGGCTCACGTCGATCGCCGACGGGTCATAGTCGGCCATGGCCGACCGGTTCCGCTTCTCGTAGTGGCTCAACATGTCGGAGCATCATCAGGGGAGAGCTGACGTCCTCGTACCGCCACACGTCACACCACTCCCCCTCGGGGTCTTCCACCCAACCGACGCTGGCGCCGGCCTTGCGCATTCGTCGCCGTTCGACTCGAGGTCCCTCAGCCCGATGTGAACTCGGTAAACGCGCCTGCCAGAGATCGGGGGGCTCGAGGACATGGTCGTCGACTGAGATGATCTTCGGAAAGTCTTGCATCAGATTTTTCCTTTTCGAGGTTCCACTAGGTCGCTCTCGCTGAGATAACGGGTCATATGTGCGTATCCTGGTTCCTAGAAGACACTGATGGTGTCCGGGCTCCGCTCCGGTCGGGTAAGTGCCCGCAGGACGGCGAGGTCTCCATGGACCGAGCGGGCCGCCTCCACCATCGTTTGAATGGCTATGTCGACCGCGGCCCGGGGGGGCTTGGCTTCCAGGTCGACGCTGCATGCGAGATCGTCGGCATGAACGACAAGTTCTACAACCCGGGTGGCGAGGTAGCCCAGAAATGACAGGGTATGCCCGGAGATCTGCACTTCGGCCGGGTAGTCGCCGCCCAGGAGGAGGGATACCTTCTCGATCCGTTCCTGGTAAGCGTTTCGGACGGCCTCCCACCCCCAGTCGGCTACATGCTCGGCATCCAGTCGGACCTGCCTGTGCTCCGGCCCATTCAGGTCGTCGGCGTTGCCCACTCGAAGCCAGGTCCAATGGCCAGCCGACGACGGCGGCGACGGTCGCTGAGTTCCATCAGGTCGGCCTGGGTGAATCCCCTCGGCCCGCTGACCCACACGCCGCAGCACGAGGAACATATGTCCGGCCACTGCCCCGACGGTCATCAGCTCCAGGGTGCTCGGACCCGTCCAACGACGTCCGACCTTGTCGGAGGCAACCAGGCCCCCCACGTAATCGGCCGCCTCGAGAAAGGCGTCGATCGCCGGAGGACGGTGGCCTGAATGCCCGCGTTCACCAGCGGAGAAGGGGCGAATATCCGACCGGCTCCCGAACGAGACCACATGGCTATTATGGCAGCGTTCCTCTTGGCGCAAAAATGGGTACCTATATATGCACACTCCCAATGAACAAGGCGTTGTCATAGACCCGCAGATCATCTCAGTAGATGACCACATGACTGAGCCGCCGGATCTCTGGACGTCCAGGTTGCCTGCCCGGTTCCAGGAGCGAGCTCCCCGGGTCGAACGGGACCAGGCTCTGGTCCAACTAGATGGAGCCCTCCCTCCGGAGCTGGCCGGCTCTACAGCGAGCCTGAAGGAATTCATTCAGTTGTGGTGCGGGGCGTCAGCATCGTCGAGGACGGCCGAATCACCGGAACTAAACCCGGCCAAGTGCTGAGAAGCCGGAACAGCTGAGAGAACCCGGCGAAGGGCGGCAAATTGGGAGTTTCGCAAGCGAGAGCCGGTCCCAAGATCGCTATCAGGAGCAGAAATGACGGTTGACGAAATCAGCACCACAGTTGTCCCCGACGAGTTTCGCCTTGGCGACGAGTTCGTCCCTCGTTCCCGTTACCACTCGCGCGAACACGAGCGCCTCGAGATCGATCACCCGTTTCCGAGGACCTGGCTGGCTGCCTGCCGCGAGGAGTTGGTGGAGACGCCGGGGTCATACCTCTAGTTCGAGTTTCATGGTTGGATGTGGAACCTCGACGGATTGAGCAACTTCGTGCTCGATCCCGACCAGTTCACGACTCAGTGCCTGAGTGATCTGTCTCAGACGGGAAGAGGACGCTCCGGCTCCGAATGACGAAAGAGATCGGTCGCGTTCTTCCAACAGATGAGCCGTTGCTCTTCTACCGGAATACCCTCAAGGTGGTCTTTCAACAACGGCTGCGTGTCGGGCCAGGTCGAGTCCGAGTGAGGATAATCGGATTCCACCATTATGTTGTCCACCCCGATCACCTGACGGGTCAGAAATCCCGAGCGATCGTCCAGCGCGCAGAACCAGAAGTTCCGTCTGAGCATCTCCGAGGTTGGATACCTTTGGAAAGCTTCGAGTCGTTCCCTCGCGGGATCGTCATGGCGGGCTCGCAGGTGGTCGACTCGATCGATCGCGGCCGCGACCCATCCGATTCCACCTTCTGACATAGCTATCTTGATGCCTGGAAATCGCTGAGGAACACCCGAGTAGAGCCAGTCAAGACAGTAGATGAAAGACGATGCTTCGAAGAGAGCACCGATGAGCGTCTGAGGGGCGTCGTCGGACGTGGTCACGGTCTCACCCGCCGACCCAACATGAAGGCATATGACGGTTTCGGTTTGCTCGCATGCGGCGAAGAAGGGATCCCAGTAGCCGCTGTGTATCGACGGGAGCCCCAGGCGGTGAGGTGCCTCCGAAAAGGTGACTGCCTTCATTCCCCGGTCAGCGTTGCGGCGGATCTCCTCGGCTGCGAACAGCGGATCCCGCAGGTACGGGAGCTGATTGGGTATCAACCGGTCGGGATAGGCCGCGCACCAGTTCTCCAGATGCCAGTCGTTGTAGGCCCGAATCGCAGCCATGGCCAGAGCGTCGTCTTCGGGCCACAGGGATAGTCGCTGGCCGACGAATCCAGCCAGGAAGGATGGAAAGCAGAGCGATGCCCACACGCCGTTTATGTCCATATCTCGTATCCGGTAGTTGACGTCCCAGGTGCCTCGACGCATGTGCTCGAATCGGGTTGGCTCCAGGGACAACTCTTCCCGGGGCCGTCCGACGACCGCGTTTATACCGATGTTGGGCAAGACTTTGTCCAGCCATAGCCAGGCCTGTCCGCCGTTGTCCGTATCGACGATCCGGGGCTGATCCTCCTTGAAACGTGAGGGAAAGCGCCCCTCGAAAATATCCGGGGGTTCGACAACGTGGTCGTCCACCGAGACAATGGTCGCCCAGGGCTGGCGAGGAGGTGGATCCGGAAGCAGAGTTACGGTCCCGGTGCCCAGTGTCTCACCACCTACTCCCTTGAACAGGCCCTCCCGTTCAACCTGCATGTGGTCCCCCTTTGACAAGGGTTGCTACAGCGCTATAACAATCTCGTCCTTCAATGGCTTGTCTAATATCACGTCAGGGCAGGCGTCACCGTGTCTTGCCCGGAGCGCAAGATCCTCCCCGGCCTGACATCGCTGAGCTGGCCTTCCTCAACCAGTGAATCGCCGTTGACCAGCACCTGCTCGATTCCAGTGCCCTCGCAGTAGAGCCGACCTGCTCCCCCGGGAAGGTCGAACCTCGTTCTTACCTCGTCGTGGCCGACAGTGTCCTCATCGAAGATCACAAGGTCGGCGACGGCGCCCTCGCGGAGGACCCCGCGGTCGGCCAGCCCATATAGAGCAGCCGGCTCCGACGTGAGCAAGCGAACTGCCTCCTCGGTGCTGATCAGCCCATGCTCCCGAACCCCGAGGCTCAGGAGATCCGTGGTGTAGCTGAACGTCGAGATCATGTCGAGATGGGCGCCGGCATCTGACCCACCTACGATCGTCCTGGGATCGAGCCAGAAGTCGCGCCGAATCGGCCAGTCACTGGGATCGTCGCTTTCGGCTCCGTACGTAAACGACGTCCGCAGACCGTCCGCCACAACGATGTCGATCAGAGTGTCGAACGGCGTGGTACCAGCTTCGGCCGCAATGTCAGCTACACGCCGGCCCTCATGCCGCTTGGTCTCCTCAGAAAATGACTCGATGATACGTTTCGAGCCCCAGTCGGCCAGGGCCCGTCGGCGCGAATCTGCTGCAGCCAAAGCCCCGAGTTGGGCTCGGGCAACCGGATCGGACAACACCCGAAGCTTCTCCGCTGGCGCCAGGCACATGGCATGGCCCCAGCCCTCGAAACTATCCAGCACGAATCCGCTGAGAAAGCACAAGCGGAACTCCGAAACAAAGGGGATGACCAAACCAACCACCTTGCCACCGGCCGACCGTGCGAGATCGGAAAGCCCAAGCATCCGGCGATAGTCATCACTGTTATTAGCTGATGGGGCGATGAGGTTCCAGTTGAGCGGACGCTGGGCCGCAGTCGTCATGTCGAGCATGACCTGACGCCGGGCGTCGTCCCACAGCTGCCCGGCTACGAATTCGAGCGAGGTCCCGAGCAACTCGCTGCAAACTCCCGCGAGGGAAACCAGTTCCTCGTTCGTTGCATGTCGCGACGGAACGGGCTGTCCGGCGGCGTCGTTGTGGGTGATAGACCAACTCGAAGAGAACCCCAAGGCTCCGGCTTCAATGCCGGCACGAAGGAGGTCGCACATCTGCGCTACTTCGACCTGTGTCGCTGGCCGTCCGGTGGCCTCGTCCCCCATCACGACGCTTCTCAATGCACAATGCCCCACCATGAAGCCGGCGTTAACCGCCAGAGTCCCATCCAGGCGATCCAGATAGTCTTCGGTCGAGGTCCAGTCCCATGGGACCCCGGACTGCAAGGAGTCAACCGGCATACCTTCCACCCGGGCCAGCATCGACAGAAGGTAGTCAGCGGCACGAGGGACGAGCGGGGCGACGCTGAAGCCGCAATTCCCGCCGATCACCGTGGTGACCCCGTGCAGGGGGGATGGGGTAAGTGCCAGATCCCAGAATCCCTGGACGTCGAGATGGGTATGGACGTCGATAAAGCCGGGCGCCACGATCAGCCCCTCGGCATCGATAATGCGCCGACCGGCGCCCACCTCCCGATCGATGGCGGTCACCCGGCCGCCGTCGATGGCGACATCGAGCGTGCGCCGTTCGCCCCCCGTACCATCCACAACGCAACCACCGCGTACAACTACGTCGTGCATTCCGCTCCTCCTATTCGGTGGAAGCTTTCGGCGCGCCCCACGGGGGCAGCACCAGGTCCCATCCGGGGCAACCCCCTCCCGGGCTCGGGAAGAGCCTCCTCGCGGGACGGAACCCTACAGTATCATCGCTCCCATGGAGGGACTCATTTTGGGAAAAGTTGTGCGTATATCTGAACCCGACTTAGGTGACCACAGCGGCCGCAGCTCACACTTCCGACAATGGAACGCCTGGTTAACCCGTTAAGACCGGCGTCCTCTGCGCAGAGAGGAGCCTTATCATGCACGAAATCTTCTCGGAATACGGAGCCTGCGGCAACACGGCCCAGGAGTATTTCGAGCTGAGCAGCGACGCCAAACGACTTCGCAGGTACTTCGAGGACCATTTTCTCGAGCGTGGCCAGGGACCTTCCATCCCAGACATCATGAACGACCTCGGGTTCGATCAGGCCCGAACCTGGGCCGCATTACATGAGCTGGAGCACGGTGTTCAGGTCATGTTTGTCCCGGGCACCGAAAATCTGGTCAAGATGCCGCCCTTCAGTTACGTGCCGACCCGGCACCGCGTCGGCGTCGACGATCGGAACTGGTACGCAGGCTGTGCCGGGGAGTCCTGTGCTATCAACGGCCTTTTCCCAGGGAAGCTGGTTACGGTCACTTCTACGTGCCCGGACTGCTGGGATAAGATTGTATTTCGAGCAAAGGACCGTGAGCTCGTCTCCATCGAGCCAGACACTTCGGTTATCCATATCGGCATCCACTCGCGTGATTTTCGCAAGGAGTGGAACATAACCTGCGACAGCATCAACTTCTTCAGGTCACGCGAGCACGTGGAAATCTGGGAGAATCAGTTTCCCGATAAAGGAGGGGCGATCATTCCGGCTCAACTCGGCCTCAAATGGGTAGATGCCATTTCGCGGTCGAGGTACTGGGACTATGACAGAGGCCCGGACGTGGCGAGCAGCGATGCCATGATCGAGGGTTTCGCCCGTCTCGGTGTGGACGTCAGTGTCTGGAAGTAGGAGCTCGTGCCCGCAAGCAGGGACCAGCCGGGACGAGCTATACCGGAAGCTAGATCTGCGAGGAAGGGTGTAGAGGCCTTGGAAAAGTCTCCGATGGCGGTCTCCTTCGGAGCGCGCTTGACAGAGCTCGCCCGGGAGAAGGGAGACGAAACGGCGCTAATCTTTGCCGCCAGTTCCGGTCAGGACGAGATGTATTCGTGGTCATGGCTGGAACGCCGCGCCAACCAAATGGCCCGCCTGCTGCAAGCGGCCGCGGTGGGCCACGAGGACATAGTCGCCGTCGCCTTGCCAAGCTCGCCCGAACACGTGACGGTCACATTCGGGACCTGGAAGCTCGGTGCATCCGCGCTGCCCCTTCGAAGCGAGTTGCCACGGTGGGAACGGGACCGGCTTCTGGCTGTAGCCGGCCAGCGCGTCCTCGTCTCCGATTGGGAAACCTATGGACTTACCAGGATCTCCACGGAGGACCTGGCCAAAGGCAGGACGCTCGACGACTCTGCGATTCCCCATCCTCCCGTTCCTGCTCATGCGCAACGTAATTGCTACGTCCGGGTCGACAGGCACACCCAAGATAATCATCAGCTCCAATCCGGGTCTCTACTCGCCGAGAGAAGGAGACCCGTCCGGCAACGTGACCGCCGACGCAGGCGTCGTTCTCTGCGCTTCGCCGCTCTATCACACCAACGGGTCCGCGTCCTGCTTTCCGCCGCTTCTGGCGGGCTCGAAGGTCGTCTTAATGGAGCGCTTCGAGGCGGCGCGAGCTGTAGACCTCATCGAGCGCTATGGGGTGACGGGAACGATACTCGTCCCCACCATGTTGCAGCGCATCGCCCGCCTGGGGGGAATCAGAGACCGCGACTTGTCGAGCCTGGCGCTTGTTCACTACGGTGGCGCCAGCTTGCCCGAATGGGTGGCGAGGACGTGGCTCGAGCTCATTCCGCCGGAGCGATTCATCTTCTCTTACGGGGGAACTGAGGGGATTGGGCTGGCCATGTGCACCGGGAAGGAGTGGCTGGAGCGGCCCGGCACGGCCGGTAAGGGCCTCGGCTGCGACATCGTAATCCTGGATAGGGAGGGGAACGAGCTTGCCCCGGGTGAGGTTGGGGAGATCTACATGCGATCGCACCGGGACACCCCACCCTTCGAGTACGTGGGGGTGCCGACGCCGGAACCTATCAAGGGAGGCTTCCGTAGCTTCGGTGACATGGGACACCTCGATGAGGCGGGGTACCTCTTCATCGCCGATCGCCGCCAGGACATGATCGTGACAGGCGGAGTGAACGTCTTTCCGGCCGAGATCGAAGCCGTTCTGTCGGAGCATCCAGGGATACTCGACTCGGTTGTAATCGGCTTGGTCGACCCTGAATGGGGGCACCGCGTCCATGCCATCGTCCAGCCCACCGACCCAGATCGCCCTCCGGATTTAGACGCCTTGAGGGCATATTGCAAGGAACGACTCGCGGGTCCCAAGGTGCCCAAGTCCTTCGAGGTCGTCGCCGAACTACCGCGAACGACAGCGGGAAAGATAACCCGACAGAGGCTCATCGAGGAACGGATAGCGGAGGGTCGGGCTCCGACGAGCTCCGATTGACCCTTCCAGCTAGGGATTGCGAGTGACCATCAGATTCGAGGTCCGGGACCGAATAGCCTACATGAGCCTTACACGACCGGAGAAGCACAACGCGATTCGCGACCAGGACCTGATCGCTATGGCTAGCGCGCTGCGATCCTTTGACGCCGACGACCTGGCTGACGTCGGCATCCTCTACGGGCAGGGACGGTCCTTCTCGAGTGGTTCCGATGTCGGAGACAGGGTGCAGCGCTCTCTCAATGAAGGTGGGTTGGAGGGCCCGTCTGAAACCGACGCCATTCTGAATACCACCAACTGGAAGCCGTTGATCGCAGCTGTCGACGGGTACTGCCTGGGACAGGGATTGGCGCTTGCCTTTCTGTGCGACCTTGTCGTAGCCACCACCACGGCTTGCTTTCAGCTAAGCGAGGCGCAGATGGGCGTTCCTACCGTTGCGTTTGTCGAGAGGCTAGGCGGTATTGCTCCACTAGCGATGGAGGCGGGATTGACCGGACGGTTCTTCTCGGCCGAGGAGGCGAAGCAAGCGGGGATCATCTCCAAGGTGGTGGACGAGGGCCAGCATGTGGCGGCGGCCGAGGACCTCGCCGGCCAGATATTGCAAAATCCTCAAGGTGGCGTCAGGGAGCTGGTCCGTTACCTTCGAGCCGTCGTAGCCGAGAGGCTTCAGCGAGCCCGGAATCTCGGGGGCCAGTTCGACTGGGTCAACGATCCGGAGTCGAGGCGAGCCGTCGAAGCCAGGATCACCCAGCATCGACGATAGTCATAGTCTCTTGCCATGGCAGCACCTCTCAACCCCGCCCGGTTCGGAGTCTTCATCGGCCCCTTTCATGATCCTCGAGGAAACCCCGCCCTGCAGTTGCGGCGTGATCTCGATTTGGTTGACCAGCTGGACGCCCTGGGATTCGACGAGGTGTGGTTCGGGGAACATCATTCCGCCGGCTACGAGATCAGCGCCTCTCCTGAACTGATGATCGCTGCGGCCGGCGAGCGGACCCGGCGTATTCGGTTCGGAACGGGAGTTAGCTCACTTCCCTACCACAATCCGTTTGTGCTAGCCGGTCGCATCATGCAACTGGATCACCTGACCTTGGGCCGCGTAATGCTCGGGATCGGTCCCGGTCTGCTGCCAAGCGATGCCTTCATGCTGGGGATAGATCCGCGGGAGCAGCGCGACATGATGATCGAGGCCGCCGAGGTCGTAATAGCGTTGCTGCGCGGAGAAGTCGTCACCAAGAAGGGAACCTGGTTCACGTTGAAGGAGGCCCGCCTCCAGTTGCGCCCGTTCAACCCTGAGGGTATCGAGGTGGCGGTGGCGTCAGCCGTTTCACCGACCGGAGCCCAGTTGGCCGGTACGATCGGGGCAGGTCTGCTCTCCTTCGCCGCCACCGATCCCCGCGGGTTCAACGCGCTCGACTCGAGCTGGGCGGTCCTCGAACGCAGTGCCAGGGAGAATGGCCACCGGGCCCACCGGCAAGGATGGCGCGTGGTCGCAGCCATGCATCTGGCCGACACCCGCGAGGAGGCGGAGCGAGAAGTCGAGCAGGGGGTCTTGACCATGGTCACGTATCTCGAACGCATGGCTAACAAGAAGGTCCGCTGGTCGGCCACCGCCCGAACCGCGCTGGAACGATTCGCTTCGTCGGGTTTACCGAACCTGGGCCGGATCACGCTTGGGACACCTGACGACGCCATATCTACCATCCGGTCACTGGTTGAAAGGAGCGGCGGATTCGGCACCTTCGTCCTGCTAGCCCACAACTGCGCGAAATTGGGAGGCTACGCAGCGCAGCTACCGCCTATTCGCGGAGTATGTCATCCCCGAGATGAGAAACATGAACCTCGCCCGAGAGGCCAGCCTCGACTGGGTGGGGGCCAACTCCGAGCAGCTCGGAGGAGCCATGGCCGACGCCATACGTCAAGCAAACGAAAAGTACGCGAAGTGATCCGCGAAGAATGAATCATCACCACATATGGAGGAAAACCTGACTTCGGAAGCATCGGATACTGGCATCATGCTTGCTCTCACGAACTCCGTTCCCGGACGCGAAGCTGAGTTCAACGGGTGGTACGACGAGGTTCATGTCAAGGACCTGGTGGCTGTACCTGGAATCGTCGCCGCCCAACGATATGTCGCGGTCCCGTCCGGCGACGCCGGTGGACCTCCCTACCAATTGGCGATCTGACGTTGACATCAGCAACTATAAGACCCCCGTGAACTGGCCAGGAAGCTCACGAGATGGGCCGCGATCGCTTCTGGTTGCTCGGGCAGAATGGCGTGTCCACAGTCCGGCACCTCGACGTAGGTCGCCCTGGTCCCGATAGCCGCGGCGGCGTCGCGCCCCGACTCTACCGGTGCCATGGCATCGGCCAGGGGCTGGATGATGAGCATCGGGGCGGAGCCGGCCCGCCACCATCCCTCAGGATCGTTGTCGGTCGTGATCCCCCCCAAGGAGGAAGCCGGGTACCACCCCTCCAGCCAGGGCCTGGGGTCGTTGCCGGGGGCGAAGAATGCAATCTGCAGGGCGTCGATCCGTTTCTGGTCGGGCAAGGCCACGTCGTGGCATCGGGAAAATGCTGACAGCACCTCCTGGGAGACCGGATAGGCGCTGAGATTGTGACCGCCGCATGGCATGACGGTCACCGTTGACACGACGTCAGGGTGGTAGCTCGCGGTCGCCCGGACGACAATGTTGCCCAGGGCGTGTCCGACTAGGTGGGCCCGGCCCGAACACACGGTGCGAACGACGAACCGGATGTCATCTGCCAGATCTCTGAGCGAGATATCGCCTGTCGGCAGTGAGCTACGGCCGGCTCCTCTCAGATTGACCGCGAGCGAGCGAAATCCGCACCCCGCTAGTGAGGCCTGGAGCTCGCTGAAGTCCTTCGCGCCCCTCATGGCCGAGGGCACCAGCACGACGTCTTCGCCCTCACCTGCCTCGAACACCTCGAGCCGGACCTGCCGGCTCGAATCCTCGAGTATTAGTGAGGCCACCCGTCAAACAGCTGCAGGAGTGAACCGGTACAGCTTCTCGGCGTTGCCGCGCTGGATCTTGTACTGCGTCTCCGGCGGGAGGCCGGCGACAAGCTTCCTGGCCACCGCGATGCTGTCGGGCCAGGTGGTGTCGCTGTGGGGATAATCCGTCTCCATCATTACGTTGTCCTCGCCGATGATGTCCAGCGACCGCAGCCCCGACGACTCCTCGATGAAACAGCCAAACACGTGCTGGCGGATCCGATCACGGACGTCGAGGTGGTCGAGGTCGGCCATCACCTGCTCGGTCCTCACGTCGTTGTTGTAGAAGGCGGTCGTGGTTTGTTTGGCCCAGTGACGCTGCTTGTCGATCACCTGCTCGGCCCGCTCGATGAAGTAGGGCATCCAGCCGATGTTGCCTTCGGAGAGGGCGATCTTGAGACCGGGCATGCGCTCGAAGTAGTCGCTGAAGAGCCAGGCCAGCATGGTGCCGGCGGCCCGGACAGCCCCGAAGGTGAGGTTGGCCAGGCCGGGGGCGTCGGTCGATATCACGGGCATCGTCGACGACGAACCGACATGCATGGAAACGACCATCTGAGCGTCCTGGGCGACGGCCATCACCGGATCCCAGTAGCGACCGGGGTCGTGGATGGTGGGGAGTCCGAGCGGCTCGGGGTTCTCCGAGAAGGCAAAAGCAGTGGCCCCCTTTGCGGCGCAACGCTCCATCTCCTTCGCCGCCGCCGGCGGATCCCAGAGAGGGATAATGATGAGCGGGATGAAGCGGCCGGGGATGGTGCCACACCACTCGTCGATCATCCAGTCGTTGTAAGCCTGAACGCAGAGCAGGGCGAGGTCCTTGTCCTTGGCCTCATAGAAGACCTGACCGCAGAAGCGGGGAAAGGAAGGAAAGCACAAGGATCCCAGTATCCCGGCCCGATCCATATCCTTGAGTCGGGCCACCGGGTCATAGGCGGCCGGGGGCATCTCGGAGTAGGGCACCGGGTTCGGTGTGAACTCCTCCTTACGCTTGCCGATCGTCACCGACAATCCCGAGGTCGGAACTTTCTTGTCCTCGTACACCCACGAGTCGTCCTCGAGCAGGCGGGGACCAACCTCCCGGTATCTGGCCGGCAGGCGATCGACCCACACGCTGGGAGGTTCGATCACGTGATCATCCACCGAAACCAGCCAGTCGAGCTCGGGTGCGTCGGCGTCCACAGCTACCTCCCTCTATGTTGCTCCCACAAACAGCCCGTGCTGATTGGGGCAATGTCATCCTACCCCTGCGCGGCGGAGACGCAACGGTGGCCTTTTCTTCGCAATTGCCTTTGCATATAGTTGGATACATGCCTGGAAGGAGGACCGGTAGCCCCATGACGACGGTGTTCAGCGCCGGCGACCGCACCCCCGGTCGCGCCGACCGGCTCTTCAACCCGACGGAGGTCCTGTGATGGAATGCTTGATATCGGGAGGCCTCGTGATCGACGGCACCGGGACCGAGCCGGTGCGAGCTGACGTCGGGATCGAGGGCGGACGGATCGTGGCGGTGGGACAGGTGGAGGGATCGGCGAAGGCAACCGTGGACGCCGATGGCCTTGTCGTGTGCCCGGGCTTCGTCGACCCCCACACCCATTACGACGCCCAACTCTTCTGGGACCCTCTCGCCACCCCCTCTGTCTGGCACGGGGTGACCACCGTCATAGGTGGCAATTGCGGATTCACCCTGGCCCCGCTGAAGGCGCGGGACGCCGACTTCACCCGCCGGATGATGGCGCAAGTCGAAGGCATGCCGCTGGCCGCCCTGGAACAAGGCGTGCCCTGGAACTGGGACAGCTTCGGCGATTACCTCGGTGCCCTCGAGGGGAACCTCGCAGTCAACGCGGGGTTCATGGTCGGCCATTCCGCCCTCCGCCGCTACGTGATGGGGGAGGACGGCGCTCGGGCCGCCACCGATGACGAGCTCGGGTCGATTCGCGCTCTGCTGAGCGAGTCGCTGAGCGCCGGCGGGCTGGGCTTGTCAACTTCCCGCTCCCCCACTCATATCGACGGGGCCTGGCAACCGGTGCCCAGCCGCTCGGCATCGGAGGACGAACTTCTGAGCCTGTGCGATGTGGTCGGTGAGTACGAGGGCACGTCGCTGGAGTTCATATCCGAGGGCTGCATAGGGCGCTTCAGCGATCAGGAGACCGGGTTCCTGGCGGAGATGAGCCGGCGGGCCAACCGTCCCATCAACTGGAATGTCCTGGTTGTCACTGCCGGCGATCCCGACCGTGCGGAGTACCAGCTCCGGCCGTCCCGGCAGGCCCGAGCCACCGGTGGCCGGGTCGTAGCTCTGACCATGCCCGTCTTCGCCGACCAGAACATGAGCTTCCTCACCTTCTGCGCCATGTGGCTCCTACCGGGTTGGCGGGAGATCCTGAGCAAGGACCTGCCAGAGCGCGTCCGGCTCCTCAAGGATCCGGCGGTACGGGCAAAGATGCTGCAGAATGCGGAGGGCGCCAATCTGGGTCGCTTCGCCGACTTCGCAACTTACGTGATAGGCGACGTCTTCTCCCCGGCCAACGAGCCGTACCGCGACCGGTTGGTCGGGGACATCGCGGCCGAACGGGGCGAGGACCCATTCACCACGGTGGTCGAAATCGTCTGCGCTGACGATCTCCGTACCGTCCTGTGGCCGCTGCCGATGGCTGACACGGACGCCGACTGGAAGCTTCGCCAGGAGCTGTGGCAGGACGACGACGTGCTGCTTGGAGGCTCCGACGCCGGGGCCCATCTGGACCGCATGCTGGGCTCCCCATATCCCACCCGATTCCTCGCGGACTCCCTGCGCGGCCGGCAACTGGTCAGCCTCGAGCGGGCTATCCAGCTGATGACCGACGTGCCGGCCCGCTTGTTCGGGCTTTCCCGGCGGGGCCGGATCAGCCCGGGCTACCAGGCCGACCTGGTCCTGTTCGACCCCGAAACGGTCAACGCCGCCCCGACCCGCACCGTCTACGACCTTCCGGGGGACAGCAAGCGGCTCATCGCCGATCCCCTCGGCGTGGAGCGGGTGCTGGTTAACGGGACCCCGGTACTTGCCGCAGGAAGGGCCACCGGCGCCACACCCGGTGGGCTTCTCAGATCAGGCCGGGATACTGCCAACACGCAGGTACGCGCCAATTGAACCAGAGGCAATTCATGACGACCACCGAACGGAAACACCGGTCCGTCTTCTTCGACGTCCGGCACAGCTCCGAGGACGAGGAGATCGCGCCCCTGGATCCCGACCGAACCGGGGGGAGCCGGGTGCCGGGAGTTGCCGAGCACTTCGCCGGCCGGAGCGAGCGGCGAGTCATGGTGTCGAACCCGGACACGGACGGGCTGAGCCTCACCATCTTCAAGTTCGCCCCCGGCACCCTTCTGCCCACCCACCGCCACGACGTCGACTACATCGAGTTCATCCTCGAAGGCGAAGTTCACCACGGCAACCGGGTGCTCAAAGCAGGAGAGGGCGTCTACCGCGGCGCCGGGACGCCGTACTCATTCTGGGCCGGACCCGAGGGGGCGACGATCGCCGACTTTCGCGGCCACACTTTTTACCGGACCGAGTACGTCGACCCGCCCGAGAAGTGGCCTCCGCACCGTCTGCCCCTGGCCAGCGCTTGATCGTTCGCAGCCAGTCGACGCTGGTCGGTGCCCTGGCGCTCTAGTCGTTGCCGTGGCGGAGCAGCTTGCCGGGAGTGGCCTCGGTGCACTCCCCGTCGGCGAACGTGGTCACGCCGTTGACGATGATCCGGTCATAACCCTGGGCCCGCTGGATCAGACGCCATTCGCCGGCCGGGTAGTCCCATGCCCGCTCCTGGGGCAGGGCGTCGATCGTTGCGTAGTCGTAGACGATGACGTCGGCGGGCGCCCCCTCGGCGATATGGCCGCGGCCCTTGAGGCCAACGGCCATGGCCGGAAGCGCGGACAGACGCCAGTGCGCCTCCTCGAGTGGCATCAGGTCCTGCTCACGGCACCAGTAGCCAATCACCTCGGTCCCGTACCGCGACGTGGTTATGAACTTCGTATGGGCTCCACCATCGCTCACGCCAGGAAGTGCCCCGTCCCAGGTCGCGACCTCGCGTAACGGCTCGAGTTCAGGCTCGACAGTCGTCGTCCCGAAGCCCACCCGGAGGTCGGCGGCCACCGCGATGTCGAGCATGGTGTCGAGCAGACCCTTACCTTCGCGCGTCGAGATCTCCCCGAGGGTAAATCCCTCATACTTCGCCTTCATCTCCTGCGCGTCGCGAACGTCGCTCGAGATCCAGTTTACCCGCATCTCGCCCATGGGATAGCGGGCCGCCCCGAAGCCGCCGATCTCGTCGACGGTCTCCTGCAGCTTCACCCGGCGCTCGGGATCGGCGAACTTGGCTACCCTTTCCTCCGCCGTACCAAGGCATGCTTCCTTCCAGGCGGGGAACATGTCCATGAGGTTGTAGTCCTCGAGGGTGATCTCCGAGACGAAGCGGATAGTGTTTGCCTGCGCGAAGATGCGGACTCCCTCCTCTCGGTTCAGATGGTTCAGCCGTTCGATCGCCTCGCGGTGCGGGTACATGGCCTCGCCGTGCTGATTGACCATGCCGCGTGGCGTCAGCGCGTTCCAGATGATCGGACGCCCGCTCTCGCGAGCGATGAGCTCGGCGTGGTCGAGCGATCCGGTGATCTGCGTCGTCCCCCTCCCTACTTTGCGCAGCGCCCGCGAAAAGGCGATTAGCTCCCGTTCGCTCATGCAATCGGTCACCATCGGCGAGCCGTCGTAGTCGTTCTGAATCGAGTACTCCCCCAGGAGTTGGGAGCTCCAACCACAGCCGCCCGCTTCCATAGCCTCAACAAGCAGCTGGCACATGATCTCCAATTCGTCGTCGCTCGCGCGCTGCTCCTTCGCCTTCTCGACACCAACAACGTAGGCATACAGGGGTGAGAGCGGCACGAGGGACATCACGTTGACTCCCTTGGGCGTGCGGTCGACGCTGTCGAGGAACTCCGGGAAGGTTTCCCAATCCCACGGCATTCCTGCCCGCATCGTCTTAAGCGGCACCGCTTCGTTGCGAGACAGCGTGAGCATGGCCCGGTCCTGGTCCTCGGGCCGCGTCGGCGCGAACCCAAAGCCACAGTTACCGATTACCACACTCGTGACCCCGTGCCAGCCCGAAATCGTGCACCACGGATCCCAGAACAACTGACTGTCATAATGAGTGTGGAGATCGACAAACCCGGGCGCCACATGCTTACCCGAAGCGTCGATCGTCTCGGTTCCGTCTGACGCGTCGATGCTCCCGATCGAGGCGATCTTGCCGTCTCTGATCCCGATGTCGGACTTGTAGCGCGGCGTACGGAGCCCATCGAAGATGGTCCCGCCCTTGATGACGATGTCATAGGTCGACATGTGACTCTTTCCTTCTTTTCAGGACCGGCCGAAAGTGAGGTCGCGGGCGTTGTCGTACATGATTCTGCGTTGATCGTCGATGGAGAAGTTCTCGACGTTCTGGAAGAAGTCGCTGGGCTCGGAGTACCCCTCGCCGTGCGGCCAGTCCGACCCGAAGAGGATCCGCTCGACAGGGAGGTGCCGGGCCAGCTCCGCCACGCTCTCCTCGACGAAGGGCGCCACCCAGCAGTGATCGATGAACTGGTGCTTCGGGTTGCCTTGGTAGTCCCCACTGTGCCCCAGGTACTCAAGCGCGTTGAGAAGCGAAGGCACCCACGCGCTTCCGTTCTCGATGAAGGCCACCTTCAGCCGCGGGAACCGCTCGAAGAGGCGGTGGGCGACCAGTACGTACGCGAAGTCATGGACGATGCGGTTCTTGAGAAGCCCGGACAACGCCGTCATCTGACCGATACGCATCGACTCGAGCGGCCCCACCTGCCCGTAGCCGGTATCGCCCCAGGCCTTGGCCATCAACTGATAGACCTCGCGGTAGGTCGTATCGGCGCCATCGTGGGAGGCGACAACCACCCCGGACTCCTGAGCGAGCCCCCAAAAGCCGTCGAACATCGGGTCGGCCGGCGACCGCGATCCTTCCGGTGTCACGGCCGCGCCGTGGCGAACGGCGACGACACGGGCCCCTCGACCGAGGCACCACTGCAATTCCTTGGTGACCCTGTCCGGATCGGACAGCACCAGGTACGGGACCCCGAAGATCCGTTCCTTGTACCCGAAGCCCCACTGATCCTCAATCCAGCGATTGAACGCCTCGTACACACCCTGGGTCACATCAAGGTCGTCATGCATCCACGGTTCAAGCACCACTCCCTGTGAGGGGAACAACCAGGCGGCCTCGACCCCCTGTTCGTCCATCACCTGCAGGCGCTTAGTCCGGTCATACCACTCCGGGTGATCCTTCGGATCCTCGTTGAACGACTGCAGGAAGGCGTCACGGGTCGTTCTCCCGGCGAAGTAATCCATGAACGAACCTGGCTTCGGACGTGGGTGTACGTCGCCGGGTCCGGGCAGCATGGCAAAGACTTCGCCATCGACCACATAGCGCGGAACACCGTCGATCTCCTGCACCGTCAGGCCGCGGCCGGCGTATTTACTGTCCCGATGCCGGGTGAAGGAGTCGCTCGACTCCCAGTAGTGATTGTCGGCGTCAAACACACGCGGGATTTCCTCACGAACATCAGTCATAGGAATCCTCCGATGCCAAGGTGGCCGAACAACATGGTATGGCACGACCTCGGGTTCTGCTCATCCTGCGGTCGTCGACTCACCTGTGCCGCCCACTCCCTATGGCGTGAGAGTCCCGAGGCCTGACGATTCATCGCGAAGGAACAGCCCTCGGCGTTGGAAGCTCCTGATTGTGGTGGTCGAACACGATCCGAACCGGGGAGCCAATGGCAATCTCGGCCGGATCGCAGTCGATGATGTTGACCAGAAGGCGGGCTCCTTCGCCTTGAGTCCCGTCGAGCTCGACCACACCGGAGACGTAGGGACAGATGGCGATCAGGTCAGGGTGGAGGGGGTGGTGGACCACGGTGTAGGTGTAGACGGTGCCGTCACCGGAGAGCTCGGCCCACTCGACCTCCTCCGATTGGCACACATGGCATATCGGCAGCGGCGGCAACCGGAACGTTCCGCAGTTGGCGCAGCGCGGAACAACGAGACGGTCTTCTTTGGCCGCCTCCCAGAAGGGGCGGGTGTACTCGTCGGCGAAGGCGTCCTGCTGGAGGTTCGGAAACACTCCCCTCCGCAGCTCACCGAAAGTGCTGGTGCTCGTCACCGATTCATCCCTTCCTCAAGATGCTCCCGCTCATCGGCAGGAGCGATGTGCCTCCGGTTACGAGCGCGATCTCAGCGTCCTCGACCTGGTTGACCGCGCTACCCCGCAGCTGCTCCACCGCTTCGCGGACGTGGGTCATTCCTATGACATAGGCCTCGGAAAGATTGCCGCCGTGGGT
Organism: uncultured Acidimicrobiaceae bacterium; assembly: GCA_963851245.1. Lineage (GTDB taxonomy): Bacteria > Actinomycetota > Acidimicrobiia > Acidimicrobiales > Palsa-688 > CAWKOH01. Next base: position 117,711 of record CAWKOH010000010.1, read on the forward strand.
GTTGACCGGAATGCTGCCGGTCTTCCAGCGGATGTTGCCCTCGGCCACGAAAGGACCGCCTTCGCCGACGGGCACGAAACCGTAGTCCTCCAGCTGCATGATCACCATCGGGGTGAAGTTGTCATAGATCAGAGCTACGTCTACATCCTCCGGGCCGATGCCGGCCATCTCGTACATCCGGCGAGCAGCTGGGCGTGAACCGGAGGACACCAGGTCCTGGTCGGGCATCTGGAGCCATTTCCAGTTGAGAGGCCCGGTGCGGCCGATTCCCCCATGCGCCGAACCCATTATGTAAACGGGAGGCTGGCGGAGGTCCTTGGCCCGATCGGCGGCCACGGTGATCACTGCCACCGCCCCGTCCGTCTCCAGGGTGAAGTCGAACAAGCAGAGTGGCTCGGCAATCATCCGGGCGCTGAAGTAGTCATCAAGGGTCAGGGGCGAGGTCTGCAACGCCGTGGGCCGCCGTATGGCGTTTTCCCGGGAAGAGATAGCCACCTCGGCGAAGTGCTCCCGCTTGGTGCCGTAGAGATGCATGTGTCTCTGGGCGATCATGGCCGACGCGTGGCCGGGGCCGAGCAACCCGTTGTTGGCGGTGAAGGCGGCGTAGGGGGTGGCGACCCCGAGGTTGGCCTGCCCGTAGGTCAGGCTGCCTCCGACCGAACTTCCTCCGAGCCGCCGGTTGCGCTGCTGCACCGTCATGACCGTGGCGATGGTGGTGGCCATCCCTCCGTGTATGGCGGCCGCGGCCGTACCCAGGGCACCGGCGGACGCCCCCCACCACCCGTGATCATCGTGGTATAGCGGACCTCAGGGATACCGAGGGTGGCGGCCACCTCGGCCGGTTCGCAAGCCTGCGCATACAGGGCGAAGCCATCGAGGTCCTGGACCGAGAGCCCGGCGTCGTCGAGGGCGAGCAGAATGGCCTTGCAGGCCATGCTCAACTCCGTCTGGGGATAGGACTGGCCCCGCTTGTAGTAGGGCGTGGCGCCCACTCCCACGACGGCTGCCTGGTCCCTGATAGTCATCGCATCCTCCGTGTCATCACGCCACCACCTGCCGGGCTCGAAGGTCGGCGATCTGTTTGTCCGTGTAACCCAATTCGCCGAGCACCGCGTCGGTGCAATCCCCGCAAAGCCCGCCCGGCTTGGCCTGCGTAGCCGAACGAGAGAACCGCACCAGCGGGGCGAGACGGGGGTGCTCGTCGAAAACGGGGTGGCTGATATCGGTGATGTAGCCGCCCGCCCGCCCGATCTCGTCGCTCATCAGCAACGCCTCCGGGGGCCCGGTGGTAACCGCCACACAGGCCACGTCATGCTCCGTCAGGTAGTCCTGCCATTCTCCCCTGGTACGGCCTGCGAAAGCTTCACCGAGGACCCCGGCCAGTGCCGCGTCGTTCTCGGCACGATCCGTTTCGCTCTTGAAGCGGGCCTCGTCCTGCAGGTCCACGTAGGGCGCCATCGCTTCGGCCAGCGGGTCCCACTCGTCTGGCAGGGGGGCGGCCAGGAAGACCCAACCATCAGCGGCGTCATATATACGGTACAAAGCCGAGGGGCCGCGCAGATCTTCGCCCGGGCTTGTCCCACCCGGCGAACCGGGAAAATCGACCACGTAGCCGGCCATGGCGTGGGCGGTCGACTGAAGCATGGTCGAGACGATGTGCTGACCCCCGGTCCCACGCCGCCGCGCCAGCAGGCCAATTAACACCGCACTGGCAACGCCCAGCGCCGCTATCCCGTCGGCCGAGGCGTACCGAGAGGCACTGGCAGCGCGAAGGATGCCACTTTGCTCCGAAACCTCCCGGATGCTTATGGACGAGTCGTCGGGAACGGTGCCGCCCAGATGAGCGGCGGCGATACCTCCGGCGGCCCCGAAACTCGGTGCGAATGCGGCCCGGTCCCCGCAGGGACCTCCCACGCCGTACCCGCGGGCACTCAGGTACACCAGATCGGGGTTGATGGCCCGCAGCGTGTCCTCGTCGACCCGGATCCGCCGCGCCGCCCCGTCGCGGAAACCCTCCACGACAGCATCCACCCGACCGGCCAGCTGGTGGACAATCTGGACCGCCTCCGGCTTCTTAAGGTCGAGGGCCACGCTCTCCTTCCCCTGCATCACCTTCCCTCCCCCGGCCTCGGGGAACTGAGGAACCTGACGGCGGATGGCCTCCCCTTCTAGCGGCTCGATTTTGATTACACGCGCCCCCAGGTCGGTCAGCAGGGTCACCCCCATCGGGGCCGCATACTGCATGGCCAACTCCAGGACCGTCACGCCCTCTAGCGGTAGCCTCCCTTCCTGGGCTGGCGGCGGCGATTCCGGGGTGATGGAGTCCCAGGGCGGCAGGTGACCCTTACCGAACGCCGGTGCCGGTCCCTTGACTGTTCCCGGTGTCCCCGACATGCGAAACATGGGACCAGGCTGTCGGACCGGACCCCGCTCAGGGTCGTCCACATCCACCACGAACGTCTCGTGAACCAGTTGCGGATGCTCGAGCACCTCCGGTCCGCGGCGGTACAGCTCCCCGTAGACATTGGGTTCGGAGGCGAAGACCTCCTGCCATTCGTTCAGGCTGCGCTCCCTCACCGCGCCCAGCATCCGCTCCCACAGCTCGAGCCTCAGATCGTCGTCCTCGAGGATGGGGATCCCTTTCCACCTGGGATCGGTAAGCATCCAACCCAGTCCCAGGGAATGGAGGAACGCTTCGAAGAGACGGGGCCGGTTTTGCGCGAATTGGAGCCACTGGCCGTCCCTGGTCTGGCCCACGAGCAGGCGGAACACAAAGTGGCTCATCGGGACACCCTTGTCGAATATCGGCGGCGTCTGGTAGAAGGCTTCCGGCCAGCGCTGGGCCACCAGATACGAGTACCAGGACGACGATGCCCCTTCGTGCACTGTGACCGCTTGGGTCATGTTCGTCTCCACCCACTGGCCCTGCCCGCTCCGCTCCCTTTCGAAGAGGGCCGACAGGATTCCGTGCAGGGCACACTGCGAAGCGGCAAAGGAGCACCACGGCACGGACACGAAGGGCGGGTGGCCCGTCCGGCTCATCCCATCGAAGGAGTCGAAAAGCCCGAGGAGGGCGGCGACGACCCCCTCGTAGCCTTTGAGACCGGCCCACGGCCCTTGCCGTCCGAAGCCGGTAATGGAGCAGTAGACGAGCCGGGGATTGACCTCACGCAGTGAGTCATACCCGAGTGCGAGCCGTTCGGCCACTCCGGGCCGGAAGGTCTCGATCACCACGTCCGCCTTGGCGGCAAGGGTTCGCACGCGATCGAGTCCTTCGGCCGTCGCCAGATCGGCCACTAGGCTCGACTTCCCCCTGGCCAGGAACGGGAAGGAAGACTGCTGCCGGAGCCGGCTGCCGCCTGGAGGCTCGATCCAGATCGCCTCGGCCCCGAAGTCCGTCAGAACCTGGCTCACCTGGGCCCCGATCGAGTCAGGGGACAGATCCACGACCCTCAGTCCGGCGAGCGGACCTATCCCCTCCATCGCCGCTCCATGCTATCGGCCTACCGAGTTTATTTGCAACGGGACTCTCAAACCCGGGCAGCGGCCCCAGCTCAGGCGGCTATGTCGGGGCGGATGACCTCGGTCAGGTTGGCGCCCATGATTTTGGCGATGTCCTCGTCGGGCAGGCCCTTGAGCTCGTCCACGTAGGAGGTCGGCTGGGCCAGCCCCTCAGGGTGGGGGAAGTCCGAGCCGAACACCACCCGGTCGGCGCCGACCAGCTTGATCAGCCCGTGGGGGTCCTCCTCGTGGAAGGGATGGACCCACACGTTGCGCTTGAGCACCTTGATGGGGTCCTCGGCGTAGTAACGGGGGTTCGCCGCGTAGGAATGTTCCAGGGCCTCGACGAGTGGCCGCACCCAACCAGACCCATTTTCCACCGGCAGCATGCGCAGCGAGGGGAACCGGGACAGAAGACCGTGCCCTATCATCGAGGCCACACAGTCGTAGATACCCCGGCTCTGGTAGTGAAGGATGTCGGCGAAGGCGCTGGGGCCGGCGAAGGGCAGGAACTCGTTGTCGCCGCCGCCCTCCCAGCGATTGAGATAGCGCATCTGGCCGTCATCGGAAGCGTGCAGACCGACGGCGATGTCGGCCTCGATGACCCGCCGCCAGAACGGGTCGAACTCGGGTAGAGCAAAGGACCGCTCACCCACAAAACCGGGCACGGGGGCGGGCCGGATGAGCACAATCTTGGCCCCTCGCTCGACCACCCACTCCAGCTCCTTGGTGGCCTCCTCCACGATAGGCAGGGTGATGACCGGGGTGGGGAATATGCGGTTCTCGTAGTTGAACGTCCAGTGCTCGTGCATCCACTGGTTGAGGGCGTGGATAACGGCGTGGGTGGCCAGCGGGTCGGTGCGCAGGCGCTCTTCGAGGAGGCTGGCCAGGGTGGGCCACATCAAGGCCCGGTCGACACCCAGCTCGTTCATCAGCGCCAGCCGCGGCCCGGGGGAGAAAAAGGCCTCCGGGGAGCGCATGGGCTCACCCATGATCTGCCGCCGGGACTTCCCCTCCGGGTTGCCCTTCTTGAAGTACTCCTCCTGAGCGCCCGGCTTGGCCACAACCTCGAAGGTGGGGTTGGGAATGTAGTCGGAGATGACATTTCTGAGGGCCAGTTTCGTGCGTCCGTTGACCGTCACGTACTTGACCAGACCTTCGTACTCCTTGGGAAGGAACTTCGTGAAGGCATCAACCGTCTCGTACATGTGGTTGTCTGCATCGAAGACCGGAAAGTTGATGACAGGGCTTGGCATGGCTACCTCCCGAGCTCAGACCTGGAGCGACGGTAACTGATTTCGACGCCGACGTCAACCTCGAGACCGGGCCGGGGGTAGGTCGAGTTGAAAACGTGTTTGCGAGGTGGAATGATTTCGACATCGTGATCGACAAGGGGGACAGACAATGCGTCGCTTGAGATACGGCCTGGCCGCCGCTGCAGCCATTTCTCTGATGGCGGGAGCTTGTAGTTCCTCGAGCCACACTGCAGGCTCGGGTGGAAGCTCGACCACGGCGAGCGCACCGGGCGGTTCGGGGTCGGGCAAGACCTACACGGTCGGGGTGCTAACCGACCTAACTGGTCCCGGATCGGTCACCGGTGATACGACGATACAGGGAATCAAGGCGGGTATCGGACGGGCTGAGCAGGAGGGCTACCACATCAAGTATGTGGTGGCTGATTCGGGTACCTCGTTGACCCAGGCGCTCACCGCGGCCAAGACCCTCGTCCAGCAGGACCACGTATTTGCGGTCATGCAGATATCCGTAGTCGGCTTCGCGGCCGCGCCTTACATGACGAAGGCCAGCGTTCCCGTGGTGGGGGCCGACGTGGACGGTCCGGAGTGGCTGACTTCCCGCAACATGTTCTCAATATTCGGCTACGCCGACTACACCAAGGTGCAGACCACCACCGGTGAGATCTTCAAGCAGCTGGGCGCCACCAACTTCGGTGGCATCGCGTACTCGATCGAGCCGGCCTCTTACGACGTAGTGAAATCGGCAGCCGTCTCGGCCCAGGTGGCCGGCCTCAAGGTTGGCTATGTGAACACCCAGGTGCCCCTGGGCTCGACCAACATGGCCCCGATCGCGCTGGCCATGAAGAGCGCCGGGGTCGACGGCATCTACCCGGGGGTCACTACCCAGACCTCCTTTGCCCTGGTCAACGCTCTCCGCCAACAAGGGGTGGATCTCAAGGTAGGGCTCATGCCTACCGGCTATGGCGGTGACCTCACCGGCGGCGGCCAGGGAGCCCAGCAAGCTGCTCAGGGCCTGTACTTCACATCCGGCTACGAGCCGGTCGAGATGAACACGCCCGCAACCCAGGCCTTCCAGAGTGACCTGAAGACCTACGCCGGTGTGAACGGCGACCCAACCCTGAGCGAGTACCTGGCCTACCTCTCCATCGACGGCTTCGTCCAAGGCCTGAAAGCGGGCGGGCCCAACCCGACACAAGCCTCGTTTATCAACACCATGCTGGGCATCAGCAACTATGGCGCAGCCGGACTGTGGGGAGGCCACACCATCTCCTTCGCCATGTCCACGCGTGGTAGCGAGGCTGGCGCCGACAACTGCACCTGGATCACCAAGTACTCGGGCACCACCTTCCAGCTGGTCCCCAACATGACCCCAATATGCGGCCAGAACGTGCCCGGCAAGAGCGTTTGAGTTGAGCCCACGCTGGCTCTGACCGAAGGGTGAGCTGAGACCGGCCGCGTCAGAACGAACCGGGAGCGAACGTGGCACGCGCCTTCGCCTCCGCGGGCCATCTTCACGTCATGGTTCCCATGTCGACTGCAGAAGCGCTCGGGATGTGGCTCCTGACCGGGGTGCTGGAGAGGCACCCCTGCTTGAAAGTGGTGTTCGTAGAACCCGGGATTGGCTGGGTCACCTGGTGGCTCCGCATGGTGGACGACATGGCCGCCCGGCAGGGATACGAGTTTCCAAGCCTGTGGCGGACGCCGAGCGACTACTTCCACTCCAACGTTTATCTGACCTTCATCGACGAAGTCGACGTGGTACGGCATGCCCACGAGTGCCTCGGCATCGAGAACGTGATGTGGTCGTCGGACTATCCCCATCCCGTTTCCAGCTGGCCCCGGTCCCGCTCGACGGTCGACCGCGTCTTCGCCGGCGTCAGCGAGCACGACCGGGATCTGGTATGCCGGGGCAACGCAGCCCGGGTCTGGAACCTGTAACCCAGAGAGGACGGTCGCCCGGCGCGGTAAGTGCTCGTGTAGAGGAGCGAAGTTCCAACGAACCCTCGGCGCCGGCCACCCTCTCGTTTCGTCGGACGACTCCGAGCAGTTCAAGCCTGCCCCAGAAGTCGTCCGACAGATCAAATATGCGCCGGCGCTTGCCAGCTATAACTAGCTCCGTCCTCCCGGTCGTGGCGAGCTCCAGTTGAGGGGCTCGGTGAGGCCGTTGCTGGTCGGCGTTATCCCGCTAGTGGTAGCCGGCAGGTAGTCGTTGGGCAGGAGGGGCAGGTTGACACTCGACGGCAAAGACCTGGAGCGGTCGATCTGGTAGACGCCGCCTGGAAGCGTCGCGTTCTGGGGAGCGGTCAGCACGCAGGGGATGGCCGGCAAGAGGGCACTCAGTTGGCTGCTGCAGGCGGATGAGGGCTCCTGGGTGCTGAGAGTGAGCCGCAGGGAGTCTCCCGCCGGCAGGGACCACACCGCGGGGTAGATCGTGATGTCGTAGCGGGCGGTCTGTCCGGCCGGCACGTATTGGTCGGCAAGGAACGGGTGGTCCGGCTGGATCAACACGCCGTTCTCGAACCACGACTGTTGCTTATTGATCGCTCCCATGCTGCCCAGCAGGCTCCCAGTCGCGACCTGGGTGGCCGTACCATCCGGGGCGACGTCATAGAGCGTGGCGATCAGCTCGAGGTTCGTGTTGCTGGAACTGGCGTAGATGGTGGCCGAAATCGGACCGGCCAGGGTGGCGCCACGGGGGAACGACGACGTTGTGTAGGACAGCGTCGTGCCCGACTGACCCGGCTGCCCGTACGTGATGGTGTCACTGCTCGAACCGGCGGCGGAGGCCGTCCGGCCGCCCCGCCCGCTGGCCACCAGGGTGCCGCCCCCGCTCAGGTCGTAGGACGTATACGTCGAAGCGACCGGGTTCGTGGACGCGTTCACCCATCCCGAACCGGTCCCCGAACCGCTCTGGTAGAGGTGCATCGGCGTTTGGGTCTTGGTCATGTCCGTGTGCTCACCCTTGAGCCAGGTGTCGTACCACTCCAGCATGATGCTCTCGTCCAGGCCCTGACCGTGGCCCCAGGGGCCGACGATGATCTGGTACCGGCCGGTCGTCGGCTGGTGCGTGTTCATCGGGGCGTAGTACGGCTTGCCGAGCCAGGTGTTCTGGAACGCCGCGTACATGGCGAGCGATCCGATGTTGTCCGGGGCGTTCCATCCGGTCCACAGCAGAGCTGGGATACCATTGCGGACAATCTGAGCGACCAGGGCGGGCGTGGTGGTCCGCTGCTGCCAGTACGTGCCGTCGTAGGCGCGCGGACCGCCAGATAGGATGTCCTGCTCGAGCGCCACGCCGGCGGCGTTGTTTTCCGTCGCGTGTTGGGGTCCCGAAAGTAGCCCCGACAACCCGGCGCCGAAAAGTGGGACGATGGGGCTCGGAATGCCACCGGAGAAGTAGACACCGTCGTAGGTGCTCCCCGCACATGCGGGCAGAATGGCCTTGAGCGGCGAGTGCCGGCCTACCGCGGCGGCGGTGAAGAGTTGGTTGTCGCCCAGCTGGGAGCAACCCGTCAGCCCAACCACGCCATTGGGGCCGTCCAGGCCTGTGCCTGTGGGACCCTCCAGGCCTTGCCCTTGGGAACCCTTCAGGCCGTTAAAACCGTCCCGACCGGCAGCCCAGTTCACCAGCTCCACGCCGTCCTGCGCCTCTCTGGGACTGAACATGTCGTTGACCAGTGTGCCGGGATTCTCCGCCGTTCCACCGGGCGCCTCTGAGTTGAGTGTCCCCCGCACCGTCACCGAGGCGAAGATGTAGCCCCGGGTCACAAAGAACGGGTCGGGGCTCTGCGTCGGTCCTTGGTATGGGTTCTGAGTCAACAGCACCGGAAACTTGCCGACAGCCGGCTGCCCCGTAGCGAGGTCAGTGGGATAGCCGATGTTGGCGAAAAGGGTGACTCCGTCGTCCATAGTGACCGGCACGTTCGTCACGACCGTCATGCCGTACGTAACGGGATCCGGCTCCCAGACTCCTCCCGGCCATGGTGTTGACGCGTGTCCACCCGGGCTGGCCCCGGCGGTCCCCGCGGGAGCGGAGAGAGCCGCCAACAGAGCGATGACCAACGGTATGACCCCCCACCAGCCGCGCACGGCCAAGCGCTTGGTGAACCGACGAGTCGAACCGCGATGACCCGGCACGATGACTCCCCTCCTCGACGGCCGGGATGTCACTCGACTGTTATCGAGCCGGCCCACCAGGATCGTAACAGCGCCGTCGGCCCAGTTCAAACGCCGAGGAAGAAACTTGGATATCGACGTCAGGATTCTTCGATATCGGTATCAGACGATTTGCAGTGGCAAAACTCCGGTCCCATCGGACTCCTCAAACACTCGCACTGGTAAACGGCGCGTGCTCGAGAGACCGCTATACGAGGACCCGCGGTCCCTGGATCGGTTCACCCCTTATCTCGAACAGGTCGATGTATTGGCTGCCGGGTCCGGTGCGACCCGGCAATTGCATCGACGCTGCGACGAAAGGGAGGTTCACATGCAGCGCCGCGAACCAGGTCCTCGGAAGTCATCACCTTGTGTTCGGGCTAGTCCCATATACCCGAGCGGAACCCCCAGGACTGGGCGACCCCTTCTCCGGGTATGTGCTCGAGCGGAACCATCAGGTCATCCAGGTTTGGGCCCACGCTCGAAGCTACCGGAGCCAGTGCCCGCTGGTCGAAGCCGTAACAGCGGACGGCGTTCTCGCCCGCGATCATTCTGGCCTCTTCCGCTGGGATCCCCCCGAGAGTGAGCCTGAGGCTGTCCTTCGTCCACGGCCATGTGCCTTCGGTGTGGGGATAGTCCGACCCCCACATCAGATGTTCCAGCCCGATGTCCGAGCGAGCGTCGCATTCGGCGCGGGACAGGAAGCTGCCGCCCACATAGCAGTTTCGGTGAAAGTACTCGCTCGGCGATTTCGGTAGGAAGGCCCGCAGCTCTCCTGCGATCCTGGATCGGTAAATCGAATCCAGCTCCTCCAGCATGGGCACGACCCAGTGAGCTCGCTGCTCGGTGACCACGAGCCGCAAGCGCGGGAACCGTTCGAACACGCCGGCGAAGATCAGGAACCACAAACTCCGGCGGCTCAGGAAGTCCGTCTCGGCCAGGATCAGTCCGACCTCCTCCGGTCCGCCACCATAGAACTGTCCTGCGCTTCCGTGGAGGTTCAGCGGGGCTTCGAGGTCCTGGCAGGCCGCCCAGAGGCGATCGTAGCTACGATCGTTGTACTTCACCGCCATGTCGCCCACCGGTGGTAAGGACACTCCACCCTTGAGCCCGATCGACACCGCGTACTGCAACTCCTCAACGGCGGCGTCGACCCCCAGTCTTAACGGCAGCACGGCGACGCCGTAGTGGCGAGCCGGTTGATCGCTGCAGAAGTCCGCGAGCCATCGGTTGTATGCCCGAGGGCCCGCCCTCCATTCCTCAGGGGTCCCGTCCCACCGGAGCGGATCCAGCTTCCCTCCGCCCACAGCCGGGTGGCGCCCGAACGGCACGCCGCCCTGGGGAAAGATCACCTCGGCTGAGACGCCTTCGGCGTCGAGCTCCTGGCGTCGCACGCTGCGGTCCCAAAGTCCGCCCGTCTCCGACCTCGTCCCCGCCCCACCCGAGCGCAGCGACCTGGTCCCCAGCCGGGCGTCGTAGTCGCGCACTCCCGCCACGTACTGATCGAAGCGGGAGAGCAGCCCTGCGTTAAGGTAAGACCGGTAGTCGGCTACGTCTTCCGGGCCGGCGTGGCAGTCGACTGAGATCAGCAACACGTGATCGTCCGCCTCTGTCATCGAAGCGCCCTCTCGTCGGTTAACACCACCAATCCTCCCTCTAAAGGTCAAAAGGAGACGACCATCCCGGGACGGAGACTGCCACCCGGGTTCCAAGCGGTCAAGCGTCTAATAGACGCTCACTAGGTCGAGCGAGCTATCGCAGACGCCAGCTCAGCGTTGAACTCCTGGGGTCGTTCCAGCATCAGATAGTGGCCGCTACCAGAAATGACGGCATTCCGGATCCCGAAAGAGGCGAAGGCCGCCGGGTCCTTCGGGCGAAATGTCTCGGAGGAAATGGCCGAGATGGGCACATGGAGGGAGCCCAACCCCTCTTCCAGGGCCCGCAGGTACCCCTCGCCGGCGGCCTCCATCACTCCGATGGCGATGTCCGGGGACATGGAGGCCACCTCGTCGGTGAGGCGGCCGACCAGCTCCGGTGGGGCGGCCGGACCGCACATGAGCTCACCCCGTCCGATGAGGTGACCTGACGGGGCCCGGGCCTCAACTTGTCACAGCTCAGTTCTGTCGCCCTTGGCCCGGCTCCACTCCTGTCGATCGGCTGCGCTATTCGTCGGCGTCTGGTAAGGCCGAGCGATTGAGCGGGGCGTCCATTTTGTGCACTTCGGGCAGGACCTCCTTGGCGAAAAGGTTCAAGCTGGCCTCTGCCTGGTCCATTGTCTCGCCCATGGCATGTACGGTCAGCGCTGAGTACGAGCAGGCCAGCTGGCCGGTCTTGATCCGCTCCAGGATCAACTCGGGCGTGCCCACCAGCAGGTTGGACTTGTCATAGGCCGAACCGGTGCCGATCTTGCGACGGCCGTCGTCGGTCTTTATGGCAGTGGCATTTCCCTGCCCCGCATCGTAGGCCTCGTACCCTTTCACCCCGGTGAAGGAATTCGGATCACCGAACCCGTAGTGCAGTCGGACGGAACTGTTGGCCAAATCGATCCAGGGGTCGGCGTCCTCGGCCTGACGCTCGGTGGCAGTGCAGTACATGAACAGGATGTTCTTGGGCTGGCACGGCGCCAGGCCCTCGTCGCGGCGGTAAGCGTTGACCAGTTGGACATACTTTGCGAACTCGGTGAGCGGCTTGTTACCCACGAACAGAGGCTTGAGCCCGGCCCGGGCCATCAGCTCCAGCGACGTGTTCGTCGACGAAGCCCCGAAGAACCGCTCGGTGAGGTCGGTCGATACCGGCTGGGGACGCAGCGAGCTCTCGGGCACCTTGAAGATCTCCCCCACGAACTCGTAGCGCGGACCTGAGAGAGCCCGGCGGATGACCTCCAAACCTTCGGCGAAACGTTGCCGGGCTTCCTCACGGTCGATGCCCAAGGCATCGAACTCGGTCTTGGCTACCCCCCGTCCGAACCCGATGGTGTCGAAACGGCCGTTGGACAGGATGTCCAGGTAGGCGATTTCATGGGCACATTGCACCGGGTTCCACCACGGCAACACCACGACCATGGTGCCCAGGCCGATCCGCTCCGTCCGGCCGGCCACGTACGTCAGGGCCTGCAACGGGTTAGGGGTCATCCCGTACGGGGTGCCGAAATGCTGAGCCGCCCACACCCCGTCGAACCCGAGCGGCTCGGCCAGGTCGGCCAGATGGAACACCCGCTTCACCAGTTCAGCGTCGGCCGGTTGGGGCGCGGTGGTCCAGTCGCCGGCCTGGACCCGGGCCCAGTCCTTGGGGTTCTGGACCCCCAGCGCAAGGTTGACTTTCATCTTTGATCCTTCTCCTCGAGGTAGGCCCGGGCCCCCTCCACCCCCATTTCCGACAAGGGGGGCTGTCCCGAAGCGGTCACCTGGCTCACCAGGCGCTCGGCATCGGGGTCGCGCCGGTGCGGCAATGGCAGACTGACCGAATAGTCCTGGCGCGTACCTTGTAATTGCGTCACCCTGCCACCTTTCTCGTTAATCCTGCCGGGTTCGAGCCGGACGAATCTGGGTCAGCCTTCGGAAGAACTGGCGCACATCGGCGGCGAACAGCTCCGGCTGCTCGATCGCCGCGAAATGACCGCCCCTCGGCGGATGGGTGTAGTGCACCAGGTTGTATTTCTCCTCGATCCACGCCCGAGGCGACCGGGCCCGCTCCCCCGGGAAATCCGCCACCCCGGTCGGCACTTCGACCCGCCCCCGCGGCATGGCGGCCGCCCCCGCCACCCGGGACTCCCAGTAGATGCGTAGCGACGACGTGGCGCTGTTGGTCACCCAGTACAGCATCACCCAGGCCAGCACTTGATCGGGGCTGAACGCCCTGAAAAGGTCCCCGTCGCAGTCACTCCAGGCCTGGAGTTTCTCGGATATCCAGGCCAGCAGCCCCGCCGGAGAGTCCTGCAAGCCAATCCCCAAAGTTTGCGGCTTGGTGGCCTGCTCCAGGTAATACCCGGTCGAGGTAAGCCGAGACTGCTCCAGGCGGGCCCGCTCCCGCTGCTCTTCCTCCGTCGGCGTTGGCGCGCCGTCGTAAGGTTCGATGAGACACATGTTCAGGTGCAAACCCACGACCCGGTCTGGATACAGGTCGGCCAGGTTCGGAGTGACCACCGAGCCGACGTCGCCTCCCTGCAGCCCGTAACGGTCATAGCCCAGCTGGGCCATCAGCGCTGCGAACGCCTCCGCGATTCGCCTTGCGTGCCAACCCACCTGGGTCGTGGGGGCCGACCAGGCGAAGCCTGGTACCGACGGCACCACCACATGAAATGCCAAACCTCCGTCAGCCGGGTCGGTCAGTAGCGGAACGACATCGAGGAACTCGTGGAACGACCCGGGCCAACCGTGAACCAGCATCAGGGGTAACGCGTCAGCCCGAGAGGACCGGGCGTGGACGAAGTGGATCGCCTGCCCGTCCACCTCGGTCAGGAAGTGGGGATACCCGTTGAAGCCTTCCTCGTGGATTCGCCAGTCAAAACCCTGCCGCCAGTGCTCGAGCAGGCGAACGAAGGTTTCCTCCTCGATTCCCTGGTCCCAGCCGATGTCGCCGATCCAGTTCGGCAGCCGCGTGAGCTGCAACCGGGCCCGGAGATCCGCCAACACCAGCTCGGGCACGTCGACCCGGAACGGCACCGGATCCGCGACCGTCGTCACAGCGCGAAAGACCCAGCCAAGCCGGTCCGGGCCGCCCCAACGGGTAGGTCCTTCATGCCAGCACCTCCTCGTCCGTGTGCGTAGGTAGTCTGTTCGAACTCGACGTCGATATCAACCAACGCTGCTGCACCCAAGCCGATCCTCCCACCCCCGGCATGTCCTTCGCGGCGCACGCCTAGTGGGTATCCGCACGCCGAGGCTCTGTGCGCTTTGGCGTGAAGCGCAGACAGGCGAAAGCGAGGATTGAGACATCCTCATTCAGAGCGCGGCCATGATGCGGACGGGGTCTGTTCGCATGGCGGAGATCAAGCTGGCCGCCGCTGACGCCGCGGTGTACATGTACATGCTTACCCTGTCCAGCCCGGTCGAGGGCGGACGGCTGGGCGCCCCCCACGGCATGTGCGTACCGCTCAGCATGGACAACCCCCATACTGCCAGATGGTCCGATTTCCCCGGCGGTCGCCGGCTCGCGGCCCGCATGAGCCAGGCGTGGATCAATTTCGCCGCCGGCGGCGATCCAAACCATCCGGACCTGCCCAAGTGGTCCCCGTATTCCCTGGATGAGAGGGCCACGATGCTCTTCGACGACCCTTGCGTCGCCGTCAACGACCCCTTCCCTGAGGAACGCAAGGTCCTCGAGAACGTCCGGGGGCCCCTCGGCTGATGGGTGTGGACCGGCCAAACGTGAACCCCTCGGCGGCGAGGAGGCTGGAAGACACTTGGGCGGTCCGGGCCCGTTCCACGTAGGATTGTTTGAGATTGAGTTCTCCAGTGAAAGGAAGGCCGGCTTGCTGACGAGAGCGGCGGTGCTATTCGAGGCTCCAGGTAAGTGGGAGGTGGCGGAACTACAGCTCGAGCCGCCCAGACAGGGGGAGCTGCTCATCCAGATGGGGGCGGCCGGTCTGTGCCATTCAGACGACCACATCCTCACCGGTGATCTGCCAGTACCCCCCGAGGCCCTGCCCATGGCCGGCGGCCATGAAGGGGCGGGCGTGGTTGCCGAAGTCGGTCCCAACACCGAGGGGTGGAAGGTCGGCGACCGCGTCGTGCTGTCCTTCCTGCCCACTTGCGGACTCTGCCGCTGGTGCGCCTCGGGCATGCAGAACCTGTGCGACAACGGAGCCCGGATCCTCGCCGGGGTCAGGGAGGACGGCAGCCGGCGGATGACTGTCGACGGGAAGCCGGTCGGGCAAGCAGCCGGAGTGGCCACCTTCAGCGAGTGGTCGACGGTCTCGGTCCAATCGGCTGTCAAGTGCCCCGAGGATGTGCCTCTCACCCTCGCCTGCCTCACAAGCTGCGGGGTGGCCACGGGCTGGGGCTCGGCGGTCCGCTCGGCCGACGTCAGACCCGGCGATGTGGTGATCGTCCTGGGCGTAGGCGGCATCGGGATGAACGCCGTCCAGGGTGCAGCTCACGCTGGGGCGTCGGTGCTCATCGCCGTCGACCCGGTGGAGATGAAGCGCACCGCCTCGTTCGGTTTCGGCGCCACCCACGCCGTGGCCACCATGGACGAAGCGACTGAGATCGCCCGGGGCTTCACCAACGGGCAGGGAGCCGATTCCTGCATCGTCTGCATCGGTGTGACCAAGGGTGAGCACGTGGCGCAAGCGGTCGACTCCATCCGCAAGGCGGGAACGTGTGTCCTGACGGGGCTCCCGAAGGCGGCCGACGACGTGGCCATACCCATCTCGTTACGTCACGTCGTGCTGTACCAGAAACGGTTGCAGGGATCGCTCTTCGGTGCGTCCAGCCCTTCCAAGGATATACCTGCCCTGCTCGAGCTGTACCGCCAGGGAAGGCTGAAGCTGGGCGAGCTGATCACCAGCCGTTACTCCCTCGACGCCCTCAACGATGGCTTCGAGGACATGCGGACCGGCCGCAACCTCCGGGGCATCGTCGACTACGGCATCTGAGCATGGCCGACGAAGTTTCCACCAGCGATCGCTCCTTCGACCACCACTCTGCTAAACACGCCGCCGATCCCGTCGGCTCCTACCGGACCATACGGGAAGGCCCAGGATATGCCCGTAGCGACGAGCATGGCGGCTTCACCGTCCTCTGCCGTTACGCCGACGTCGTAGCGGTAGCTCGCGACCCGGAGCACTTCTCGAATGCGCTTGAGGTTCCCGGCGGCTTCAAGGGGGGCGTAACCCTGCCGCACAACCCGGCGGCGACCCGGATGTCGTTCTCGGAGATGGACCCGCCAGAGTGGAACCGGCTGAGGCGGGTACTGAACCCCACCCTCAGCGCCGAGGCGGTGGCAAGGTTCGCACCGCAGATCCAGGCCATTACTAACCGGTTCATCGACCGCTTCATCGAGGCGGGTAAGTGCGATCTGGTCTTCGATCTGTGCAGCCCGGTGCCCGCGGTTGTGGCGCTGCATTACCTGGGACTTCCCACCGAAGAGTGGGAGCGTTATGCGGTCCCGATCCACAGTTCGGTCTACACACCCCGTGAGCCGGGTCACCCGGACTTCGAGCACCTCAACCAGCAGTTCGCCTGGATCTTCGAACAGATCCGATCCGAGATCGCCGAGCGTCAGTCGGCGCCGCGGAAGGACGATCTGATCACCAGCCTCATCAAGGATGGCCTCGACGACGAGCTGGTGTTCGAGACGGTCTACACCATGCTGGCCGCCGGCGTCGACACGTCGACCTCGGTGCTGTCGGCCGCCCTCTTACACCTGAGCCAGCACCCCGACCAGCGCCTACGTCTGTTAGAGACGCCGGAGCTTCTCGAATCGGCGACCGAGGAGTTTCTGCGCTACTACGCCCCCGCCCAGGCAACTGCCCGCACTGCAGTTGCCGAAGTCGAGGTGGCCGGGGTCGCCTTCAAGCGGGGCGAGCGCATCCTCCTGGCATGGGCGTCGGCCAACCGCGACGAGGCCCACTTCGAGAAGGCCGACGAGTTCGTCCTCGACCGCACCCCCAACCGACACGTAACCTTCGCACACGGCATCCACCGCTGCATCGGAGCTCCACTGGCCCGCCAGGAGTTGCGGGTGATCCTGGCCGAGGTACTTCGCCGCATCCCTGACTATGTGGTCGACGCCACTGACACGCCCACCTACCCCGACGTCGGCCTCATGTTCGGCTACCAGAAGATGCCAACGACGTTCACTCCGGGCGTGGTCGAGGGCGATCGCGCTCAGACCTGACCACGAAGCTCCCGAGGTGGGCTGCGTCTACTTTCTGATTTAGCGGCTCCGCCTCCGTCGGCTCTCAGGAGCCAGGTTACGACCGCCTCCCAGCCCGGCCAGGCAGAACTCCCAGACCCGTTCGCCAATCTCGTCGTAGGTCCCGTCGGGCGCTACGAAGGCGTAGTAGTGGAAGACGGATCGAGCCAGCTGGGTGATGAGCCAGCCGGCCGACGCCGGATCGGGTGGATCCAGCAACCCGGAAGCCGTCGCGGTGTCGATCTCTCCCTGGATGAGGTCGGTGTAGGCGTGGGAAGCCCGGGCCATTTCTTCGGGGACTAACGCCTGCAGGCGCCAGTGCTCGGTGGCCATGAAGCGGGCGCTGGTCACCCCGTCGCCCCGGGCGGCCAGGCCGCGTATTACCACTGTCACGTAGAAGTGGAGGCGCTCGAGCGGATCGTCTAGCCCGCTGGCTTGCTCCTTGTACTTCTCGGCCGACTCGGTGACCATCTGCTCTATTACCGCCAGTATGAGCTGGTCCTTGCCCTCGAAGTACCGGTAGAACGTCTGTAAGGCGATTCCCGCCTCCTTCACCAGCTCCTGGGTCGTGAAGGTATTGCCCTTGATGGCGATCAGCCGCTGAGCGGCGTCCACGATCGCCTTGGCCTGTTCCACGCCCCGGGCCTTCGACCGCTGCACGATCGGGGATCGCTCGGCCGCCCGCTCGGCCCACGACGTTTGCGAGAGTGCACCTTCGCTCATCAGAAGGGCTCGGCGCTGTAGGCGACGGCCCCGCCGAAGTGGGGTGACGAGTGGCAAGCCACCCCGATCGATGCCTTATCCCGCTGCCGCTCACCGGCCCGGCCCGACAGCTGCAGGTAGCACTCGAGCATTTGGGGAATACCGTGCATGCGCCCGTTGCCCAGTGCCCCGCCCCCTGATAGCGCCGGTATGGCCCCGGGTCGGTCGCTGTCGATACCCCCCTCAATCACCATGCGGTGGGCCTCCCCGACCGGGCACAACCCGAGCAGCTCCAACCAGAAGTAGACAAACGGGGAGAAGCCGTCGTACACCTGCGGGAGATCGACCTCGCCGGGAGACAGGCCCGAGGCTTCCCACAGGCGGCGAGCGGTCTCGGCCCCGACGCCCATGATGTCGTCGAGGGGCCAGTGCACCGGGAGTCGCCGGGTGACGGGAACCCCGCTGCCGTAGCCCGCAACGTACACAGGTTTGTTAGGCAGGTCCCGGGCCCGCTCGGCGGAGGTGAAGATGAACGCGGCGACCCCGTCTACCGGGATGTCGCAGTCGTAGCGACAAATGGGGTCGTTGATCATCGGGGCTGACAGGTACTCCTCGGCGGATAGAGGCTTGTCATGCCAGAAGGACCAGGGGATCCGTGAGCCGTTCTTCCGCGCCTCCACCAGTACCGACGCCATGGCTTCCCGAGTGGCCCCGTAGCGGTGCATGTACTCGTTATAGGTCAGGGCGATCATGGCCAGAGGGCCGAAGTACCCTTGGGGCACGATCCATTGTTGCGAGCCCCGGGCCTCTCGCATGGTGTTCTCGTGGTATCGGCCTCGCGGATTGTGGAGGGCCCGATGCATGAGCACGTAGTCGGCGGCACCACTGGCGACGGCGTTGACCGCCAGTGAGACCGCGCCCGGTATCTGGCCGAAACCCTGGAATCCCGCCGCATAACGTGGGTTTACGCCAAGATGCTCGGCCAGCCAGTTTGAGCTGACCAGGCTGACGCCGTCCTCCGCGGCGTGGCTGCCAGCCGAGGGAAAGAGGCTGCCGGTCACGAACCCGTCCACAGCGTCGATCCCCGCATCGGCGATGGCGTTCCTCGCCGTCTCCACGGCCAGGGCACCAAGTGTCTGGGCGGCGTGGCGCTCGACCTGGCTCTGGGCGTAGCCGACGATGGCCACCTTGTTGCGGGCTTCGAACCGGCGGCTCATTGCTGCGGGTCCAGGGCGAAGGCGGGTACCGAGACGTCAGGTGACAGGTCTTCGAAGGCCGCCGATACCTTCGATCCGATCCGGATCGCTGCATCCGGACCGTCTATCAACCGGCCGATCAGACGCAGGTCTGGCTGCTCCTCCAGTTCGACGTCCACCAGCACGAAAGGCACCTCGGTGTCGAATCCCGGAAGGAAAGACTGGCGCATGACCGTCCAGGAGCGAACCTGGCCCCGGCCGCTAACCGGCGTCCAAACGAACTCGGGATTCGTGCTGTGGCAGTGCTGGCACACGACATCGGGCGGATGTGTAAAGGCTCCGCAGCGGGAGCAGCGGGCCACGCTCAAGGTGTGCTTCGAGGCGGCTTCCCAGTAACGGCCTGACTGCTCGTCGGGAACCGGCAACGGCCGGGCCGGTGCGGTCAAAGTATGACCCCCGCCTCCTTGAAGGCGATGATCTGCTCCCAGTCGTAGCCGAGCTGGTTGAGGATGGTCTCGGTGTCCTCCCCGTGCTCGGGAGCGCGCCGCAGGGCCGGGGGCTGGCCGTCGAACTGCACCGGCACCGCGGGCAGCCGGTAGGCCACCTCTCCATCGACCACGACGGCACCGATGTAGCCGTTGGCCTGGACCTGGGGGTCCTCGAGCAGTTCAGGGACCGACTGGACGGGCGCCCAGGGGGCGTCCAGGCCGGCCAGCAGCTCCTTCCACTCGGCGAAGGTCCGCTTGGCGAACTCGGCGTCCAGTTCGGCCACGCAAGCCTCGCCGTTCTGTCGGCGGCTGTTCAGGTCCGAGAAGCGGGGGTCGTCGAGCAGATCCTTCCGGTCGATGAGGCGGCAGAAGTCGGCCCAATAGCGGTCGGCCTCGAGGAAGACGAGCGAGATGTGGCGCCCGTCTTTGGTTCGGTAGGATCCCACCAGCGGGTTGACCAGGGGCCCCCGCCCGCTCGACGCCCTGGGCTCATCGCCGCCGATGGCAGCGAGGATGTCCGACGACAGGGTCCACATGGCAGTAGCCAGCAGAGACACGTCGACGACCGAACCCTTTCCGGTGCGGGTTCTCCTGAGCAGGGCGGCCGAGATCCCGAAGGCCAGGGCCATGGCCCCGTTGCGGTCCCCCATGGCCCCCCGCTGGCCGATGGGATAATCACGATCGGGCGGGGTGAGCATATGGGCCATCCCGCCCCGCGACCAGAAGGCCGAGGCGTCGTAGCCGGCCTGGTCGGCATCGGGGCCGCGCAACCCGTAGCCGTTGCCCTGGGCATAGATGAGCTGGGGATAGCGCGCCCGTAGCGCTTCCGCGTCCAGTCCCAGCTTGCGCAAAGCCTTGGGGCGCATGTTGGTGAGGAAGACATCCGAGGACTCCAGCAGCCGGTGCATGACGGCCTTCCCCTCGTCGCTGCGAACATTGAGCGCAATGGAACGCTTGCCCCGGTTGGCCAGGGCCAGCGACAGGTTGACCCCGCCCCGATCGGTCCCGATGCCTTGCGACGCCAGACCCCGGTAAGGATCACCCTCGGTGCGCTCGATGTGGATCACATCGGCCCCCCAGTCGGCCAGTAGGGCGCCGGCTACGGGCACGAAGACCCACTGGGCCAACTCGACTACACGCACGCCTTCGAAGGGGGCACCACCGTCACTGTTGATTTCGACGCTGTCGGCCTCCACTGTCGCACTACTTCCTTGGTGTCAGGACCACGAGCGGGATCTCGCGATCGGTCCGGGACTGATACACGTCGTAGTTAGGCCATGCACCGGTCATGACCTTCCACAGTCTCGGCTTCTCGTCCGGGTCGGCCGTCCGGGCCATCACCGGGATGTGCTCGGACTTCACCTGGATCTCGGCGCCGGGGTTGGCCAGCAGGTTGTGGTACCAGTTGGGATGGGTCGGTGCCCCGCCCTGGGAGGCCACGATCAGGTAGTCGTCGCCGTCCCGGCCGAAGATAAGCGCCGACGTTCGTGGCTCCCCGCTCCTTTTGCCGGTCGTGGTGAGCAGAAGGGCCGTGACGCCGTTCCAGACGTAGCCGACCTCACCGTCGGTCTCCTGGTACCTCCGTATGTGCTCGGCCCCGACCAGGTTGAGGTCGGGCGACTGATAGCCGGGTTCACTCATGCCGATTCGCCTTTCAACCGAATACCACGGGTATGGCGGTCGCCCCCCGCTCGTAGAAGCCCCGGTAGCCCGGCGGTTCGGCGTCGGGGTCCAGGCGCAGGTTGGGCAGCCGGTCCAACAGGGCGTTGATGCCGACGGTCATCTCGGCCCGGGCCACGTGCTGGCCGAGACAGACATGGGGCCCGCTGCCGAAGGCCAGGGTGGGCTTGATGGGCCGGAAGATGTCGAACTCCTCCGGCCTCTCCCACCGGTCGGGGTCGTGGTTGGCGGCCCCCACGCAAATGTGGAGCACCGCCCCCTTGGGCAGGTGGACGCCGTGGAAGTCGACGTCCCGGGTCACCCAGCGGGAGAACATGGGATCGGTGGTCTGCCACCGGACCGACTCCTCGATGGCGTTGCGCAGCAGGACCCGGTCCTCTCTGATCGCCTCGAGCAACTCGGGCCGCTGAAGGAGGGCAGCCAGCGTGATACCCATCTGCTTCCACGTGGTCCCCGAACCGGCCGCAAGCAGCAGGCTGGAAAAGGAATAGATCTCGGCGTCGCTCAGACGGTGCTTTTCGCCGTCCTCGTCGGTGATCTCCGACTGCACCAGCACACTGATGAGATCGTCCTCCGGCTGCTCCCGCCGGGCCGCCACGATCGGCTTGATGATCTCGACCAGCAGATCCGGCCTCTGAAGGGATTCCCGGATGTCTAGGGCCTGCTCCACCCCCACGCCGAAGCTACCGGTGATGGTCAGGACCGGTATGGCCGCGCAGAACTCGACGTTGAGCTCGGCCCGCCCGTTGGCCTCGAAGGAGTCGATCAGACCGTTCACCGTGGTCTCGAGCCAGTTGTCGATCCACCAGCGGGTCCGGGCGGGTCCGAACGAAGGCTGTACCAGCGCCCGATAGCGGCGGTGCTGAGCCCCGTTCATCGACAGCATGCTGTTGGTCGGACCGAGCTCGCCTCTCTCGAGATCCACCGCTTCACCAGACGAGGCGAAGACTCCCTCGTTGCGGTAGGCCTCATCGCAGGCGGCCCAGCTGAAAGCGGAGAAGTGCACCCGGCCCGGCTCGGGCAGACCGTGGAAGCCGAAGTCACCTTCCAGCCCGGTCAGCTCGTGCACGATGCCCGGATGCACGGGCGCCTGACTGCGCAGCTCCCGCCACTTCGGGTAAGGGTCGCCGACATAACTACCGCCGGTCCAGGCCAGCTGAGCGCCGGCCAGGTCAAAGACCCTCCGGACCCGGTCGAGGTCGAGAATGCTTCTGGCGGTAGTCATCGGGCCACGTAACCGCCGTCGACAGGGAGCATGACCCCGGTCACGTTGGCCGCCCGGTCCGATACCAGGTAGACCGCGGCCTCGGCGCAGTCCTCGGCGGTGATGGGGCGACCGAGGGGGTGCATAGGCCCCGTCTGTTTGGCGATCTCTTCCGAATCTAATGAGGACTGGTCGATGCCGCCGGCAGCCATGAAATGGGTGAAGGGCATGGCGGCCGGACAGATGGCGTTGGCCCGGATCCCGAACGGGGCTCCCTCGATAGCGGCGGCCCGGGTCAGCTGGTGTATGGCCCCCTTGGTCGAGCCGTACACGGATCCACCCCAGCCGACCAATCCGGCGACCGATCCCGTCACCAGGATCACCCCGCCGTCGCCCTGCTTCTTGAATTGGAGGATGGCGTGCTTGCATCCGAGAAAGACGCCCCGGAAGTTGATGGCCACCAGGCGGTCGAAATCGTCGACCGTGTGGTCCTCCAGCTTCAGCCCGGGGCGGGGGGTCGGCACGCCGACGTTGTTGTACATGATGTCCAATCGCCCGAACTGGCCGGCGGCGGTGGCGATGGTGGCGACCACGTCGGCCTCTTGGGAAACATCGCACCGCTCGGCGACGGCTACCCCGCCGGCGCCTTCGACCAGGGCGACCGTCTCTTTGGCCCGATCGAGATCTATATCGGCGCACACGACCTTGGCTCCCTCCTCGGCGAAGCGGACCACCGAGGCCCGTCCGACCCCCGAGCCGGCGCCGGTCACGATCGCCGTCTTGCCCTGCAGCAACATGTCAGCTGTCTCCGTTCTCGTTCTCGATCAGCCGCAGGGCCCCCGTGGGGCAGGCCTCGACCGCGATCCGAATGGCATCTTCCGGGTCCCCGACAGGGTCGATGACCACCGCCTTGGTCTCTCCGTCGTGGGCGAAGGTGGCGGGGGCGTACATGATGCACATGCCGCTGCCCATGCACAGCTCCCGGTCCACTTCGATCCTCCAGCGCGAGGATGCTTCAGGCACTCGCCAGCCCCGGCGGCTGGGCCGACGTGAAGCGGTAGAGCTTCTCGGCGTTGCCGCGCAGGATCTTGTACTGGGTCTCGGTCGGCAGGTGGCTGATGATCTTCTTGACCGCGGTCAGGCAGTGGGGCCAGGTGGAGTCGGAGTGCGGGTAGTCGGTCTCGCACATGATGTTGTCCTCGCCGATCTCGTCGATGCTGGCGATCCCATGATGGTCCTCGATGAAGCAGCCGAAGACGTGCTCGCGGAAGAGCTGGCGGATATTGAGGGAGTCCATGTCCACCTCGGTGGTGGCGTGGCCCATGAACTTGTGGCCGCGGGCCACCCAGTAGCGCTGCTTGTCGACGACCTGCTCGGCCCGCTCCAGGAAGTAGGGCATCCAGCCGATCTCGCCCTCCGAGAGGGCGATCTTGACGTTCGGGTACCGGGTGAAGGCCCCGCTGAAGAGCCACGACAGCATGGCCCCCGATGTGCGGATGGCCCCCCAGGCCAGGTTGGCCATGAAAGGCGAGTCGGGGGCGATCTGCGGCACCTCAGACGAGGAGCCGACGTGCATGCTGACCACCATCTCGAGGTCGTGGGCGGCCGAGAGGACCGGTTCCCAGTAGCGGTCGCGATCGTGGATGGTCGGCAGGCCGAGTTTGGACGGGTTCTCCGAGAACATGAAAGCGGTGGCCCCCTTCTCGGCGCAGCGTTCCATCTCCCGGGCCGCTTCGGGCGGATCCCACATCGGTATCAGGATGAGCGGGATGTAGCGGCCCGGCGCCGCCCCGCACCACTCGTCGATCATCCAGTCGTTGTAGGCCTTGAGGCACACCAGTCCAAACTCGCGGTCGCTGGCCTCCATGAACAGCTGCCCACAAAACCGGGTGATGGTCGGGAAGCACATCGAGGCCAGGATGCCGGCCCGGTCCATATCCTCCAGACGGGCCACGGGGTCGTAGCAGCCCGGCCGCATCTCCTTGTAGGTGACCGGCTCGGGGCTGAACTCCTCCTTCTTCTTGCCGGCGCAGGCCGACAGGCCGGAACTGGGGTAGCGCTTCCCGTCATAGACCCAGAACTCCATGTCGCCCTCTTCCACCATGTGGGGGGCCCGGTCGCGATCCTTGGCCGCCACCCGGTCTACCCACACGTTGGACGGCTCCAGGATGTGATCGTCCACTGATATGAGCCAATCCAGATTGAGATCAGATGCCATGATTGCCTCCTTGGACCTGGGCTTAGCCAGGCAGTTCGCTGATGAGTAGATGCTTCACTTCCTGAAAGGCCCGAATGCCTTCGACGCCACGCTCCCGCCCCAGACCGCTCTGCTTGTAACCACCGCTGGGGGCAAAGGCGCTGAACAGTCCCGAGTTGACGTTGGCCGCCCCGGCCCGCAACCGCCGGGCCACCGCCGTCGCCGCCGCAGTGTCGGCCCCGTACACCTGGGAGGAAAGACCGTAAATGCTGTCATTGGCAATACGGACGGCGTCGTCGATGTCCCGGTAACCGATGACCCCCAGGACCGGTCCGAAGATCTCCTCCTGGGCCGCCGGGTTGGAGTTATCGGGCAGGTCGAGCACGGTGGGCTCGTAGTAGAAGCCCCGGTCCAGCCCTTTGGGCCGGCCGCCCCCGCAGGTGACCTTGGCCCCCTGCTCCTCGGCCAGGGCCACGAACTTCTCGCACCGCGCCCGCTGAGCCGAGCTGATGACCGGGCCCATCATCGTCGCGGGCTCGGTCGGCGGTCCCACCTTCACAGCCCCGTACGCGGCGGTCACCGCTTCGAGCACCTGATCCTTCTGCTCCTGAGGGACCAGCATCCGGGTAGCGGCCACGCAGGCCTGGCCCGACGTCATGGCCACCACCGCCATGGCACCGGCCGCGACCCGGTGCAAGGCGTCGGGGAGGTAGATCTGCGCCGACTTGCCGCCCAGCTCCAGGGCCACCCGCTTCACCGTGGGGGCGGCCTGGGCCAGGATCTGCCGGCCGACCGTCGTCGACCCCGTGAAAGAAACCATGTCCACGGAGGGGTCCGAGGTCATGCGCTCGGCCCCGGCCGAACCCCCTTCGATGACCACGCTGAGCACGCCGGCGGGAAGCCCGGCCGCATCAGCCGCGGCACCGAACACCAGCGACGAGACAGGGGTCAACGGGCTCGGGCGCAGGATCACCGAGTTACCAGCCATCAGGGCCGGGATGAGCTTCTGCAGGCCCATGACGATCGCCGCGTTGTACGGCGTGATGGCGCTGACAACGCCCACCGGTTCGTAGCGGCGCACGCTGTGGGCGACCCGGCCCCGCACCAGTTCATCCACCGGGACGGGGTTAGCTTCTTCCTCCGGGAGCGTCTGGTAGAAGTCGATGGTGTTGCGGGAGAAGTTGATACCAGCCGAGTACTGGGCCCCCTCGGCATACATGGTCGGCTGCCCCGCCTCGGCGATCATGGTCGCGACCAGCGGCTGCCTGACCGTCTCGAGGTAGGAGACAAAATCGCTCAGAACCCTGGCCCGCTCCCGCACCGCAAGGCCGGCCCACACCCCCTCGTCGAAGGACCGCCGGGCCTCTTTCACCGCCCGGTTGATTTCAGCCTCCGGGGTAACCGACACTTCGCAGACCGTCGTCTCGTCAGCCGGGTTCTCCACCGGCAGCATCTCGTCACCGTCCACCCACACGCCAGCCACGTAAGAGGCCCGCTGTTCAATGAGCCCGGACGATGTCATAGCCCTCTCCCTGGCGGTAGATCAAGGTTCTACCTTGTCAGAGTATGATCTATCCGTCAAGCCTTGACGCGGAGGTGTTCCAGTGAGCGACATATCGGTCGGGCTGGTGTCGGGTGGAGATCTGAAGAGAGCAGCCCTGCACGAGCAGCTTCCGATCGACTCGCTCTGGACCGGCGGTCACGTGGCCTCGAGCAATCCCACGACCGAGGCGCTCATGAGCCTGGCCCGCCTCTCGGCTGTGACCAAGAGGGTCAAGATCGGGACGTCCATCCTGCTCTTGCCGCTCTATCCCCCGGCGATCGTGGCCAAGCAGATCGCCGACCTCGACCGGGCCACACAGGTCGGGTCATCCTCGGAGTGGGCATCGGCGGCGAGTACCCGGGAGAGTTCCGGGCCTGCCAGGTTCCGATCACCGAGAGGGGCCGGCGGACCGACGAGGCCATCCCGCTGCTCCGGCAGCTGTGGACCGCAGAGGAGACCACGCACGAAGGGCGCTTCTATTCCATGGAGGAGGTCAAGATCCACCCGGCGCCCGCCCAGCCGGGCGGCCCGCCGATCATCGTCGCCGGACGCCAGGAGCCGGCCATGCGCCGGGCCGCTCTTCTCGGCGACGGGTGGATGCCCTACATGTATTCCCCTCGCCGGTACGCCCGGTCAGTACAGACCGTAACGGACTTGGCCGAGAAGGCGGGACGGGATCTGAACGGGTTCGGGTGGTACGTCTGGGTGTTCGTCAACGTGAACCCTGACGGTGACCAAGCCCGGGAGCAGGCCGCGGCGACCATGGGAGGCACCTACAACCAGGACTTCCGGGCCATGATCGACGGGGTGGCCGCGGCCGGCACTCCCCCTGAGGTGACCCGCAAGCTGCAGGACTTCGTGGACGCCGGCGCCCGGCACTTCATCCTCATGCCCGCCACCGGTGGCGCCGACCCCGACGCCGTGATCGGCCGGTTGTTCGACAACGTGCTGCCGGCAGTCGCCGAGAGCTAAATCGGTCGGTGACGCGACAGCGCTAGTCACCGGGTGAGGCGGGCCACCTCCATTGCTTCAGGGGCGGCCCAGGCCTCCATGAGCGGACTTCGATGCCGGAATGACGGGCAGGATCAGCTCCGACGGAGATGAAGGGGTGTGGTGGACCCGGTTGACCGCCGGTGTCATGTCGGTTTCACTCTCCTCCGCGATGGTTCCTCCCGTGTTCGTGTTTCGGTCAAAGCGAGGAAAGTTGCTGCTCGAGACCTCCAGCCCGATCCGGTGGCCGGCCCGAAAGTGGTTTGCGGTCGCCACCAGATCGACGGTGATTCGGTAGACCTCACCCGGTCGCATCAGGGACGGCTCTGTAAAAGACTCCCGGTAGCGGACTCGCAAGATGCCATCGGTCAGGTTGATGGCACGCCCATCGGGGAAGACATCAACCAGCTTGCCGGTGAAATCGGTGTCTGGAGCCGACGACGAGACGTGCAGCACCAACCGTACGGGGCCGATCACTTGCACCGGCTGTGCGAGGGGCGGCGTGGTGTAGCACAGAACGTCCCGGCGCTGCTCGACCAAGCGTTGATCCCGGGGTCCGGCGTTGAGCCCGATCTGCAGGGCCGGCATATATACGGCACCGCCGCAGGTGGGCACCGGGTCGCGAGGATCGTACAGGAAGACATCGGGCGGCTCGTCAGCTGGCACCTCGGTGGAGAGCTCGCCGTCGCCGGCTGATGAGTTAGCTCGTCCACTGCTGTGCAGATAGAACGACTGATAGTTCGTCTCGGGAAGCGGCCAGTCGTCAGCCTCGCACCACTTGTCTGCTCCCATCACGAAGATGCGGACCGGCTTTTCTGATTCCATACCGCTGTCTCGGTCCCGTAGAAGCCAGTCGAACCAGCGCAACTGCAGACCCGTGAGATCGATAGCGTCAGCCCCGGCCATGAAGCCGAACCTCCGTTCGGGGAAGAACCCGCTTCTGACGCCGTGCGACCAGGGCCCGATCAGCAGGCGCTGCCGGTTCCGGGCCTGCGGGCTGCCACCGCGCTGTCTCATTCCTAGGTAGTTGGCAATAGTCCCCCCGAGGAATAGGTCATACCATCCGCCAATGTTCAGCGCCGGGGCCGTTACAGCTTCGTACCGCTCCCTCACAGCTGTGGCCTGCCAGAACTCGTCGTAGCGGGGATGCTGCAACCAATCGAAATAGTAGGGAGCGACCTCCTTCAAGCGCGACGCCTCAATCAGGGGCGTTCGCCCGTAAAGGGTGTCGACGCTGTCGATGGTGTCTATGAGAGCGCCGAGATCGGCGCCCGTGGCTTCTCCTCTTCCCATGCCTCTGACGATGTGCCCCAGCGAGAGGCTCTGCATGCTCCACAGCAGCTTGAAGCTCAGCTGGAAGGCTCCCCCTTGGTAGGTCCAGTTGTCATAGAACCCGTCGCTGGTCAGGACCGGGGCGATGGCCCTCAGCGTCGGAGGCGTGGTCGAAGCTGCCGCCCACTGAGTAGCACCAAAGTACGATCCGCCGACCATGCCTGCCACACCGCTCGACCAAGGTTGCGACGTGGCCCAGCCGATGGTATCGGCGCCATCGGACGCTTCGTCGAGATAAGGGTTGAAGGTACCGCCGGATGCGTAACGACCTCTGGTGTCCTGTATCACCACTGCGTATCCGGCCTTCACCCCCCGCATCACGTCAAACGCGGAAATTGGTGAGTTGGGGCAGCTCCTTGTTGTAAGGCAGCCGCATCACCAGTGTCGGCGCCCGTTCCCTGACATCCGCATGGTAGACATCGGCGCTCAACTGGACACCGTCGCGCATGCCTACCTGGACGTCCTTGTCGACGATAATCCTCATCGCCCATTTCCTATCGTATCCGGGCCAGTACCACCAGGACCACGTGCCCTCCGTCAGACCGAATCAGGGGCGAAGGCAGCTCGCGCCTTCGTTTGCTGGGAGGAAAGGAGCTCGTCGCGATCGAGTTCGAGCAGATCTCCCGCCGCGATTGCACGCTCCAGAGCGGAGGTGAACTTCGCCAGATAGGAGTCGAGCGTCTGGTACCGGGCCAGCAGGGTGTCGCGATGCAACGGGACTTCGTGACCCGTGAGCATGAAGAGTCCACCGCTAGTGGCGTGCGCCTTGTAAGTAGAGAGGGCGAAGTCGACGAAGGGCGAACGCAAACCTCCGATGGCGTTACCGGCTTCGTCCACCGCCGCCACCGACACATCTCGGGCCACGGCCAGCTCAATGCGGGCACGGCGGGGCGGGGCCACGCCATCCTCACCCATCTGATCAGGCAGCGCCGCCGCGGCTCGCACGAACCCATCGGTCGGGAACGTCGACGAAGCGGGGCACTCGGGATCGTCGCCGATATGGGGCGCTCCCGCGATTTCGTAGAGGCGGTACCTGTCGGCTGGGTCGTCACTGTCTTCTCGCCGGACGTGACCCCCGCCGACTGACCGGTAGGCCGCCGTACCGTGACGCCCACCCAACCGTCCCCATTCGATGTGAGCAACGGCTCAAGCTGCCCCCAGACAACTTCGGCATCGACCCCGTTCCGTGACGTGTTGAAGGGCTCAAGAAACACCCGCCCACTGAAACGGTCGGGTTGCTCGGGGAAGCGGGCGAGGACTCGGGTTGAGAAAGAGCTCCGGTGGTCGGAAATGATCGCCGGCTCGGTAGGGGGGCCGTTATGGGTGGCCGCAGTGCCACGAACGAGATATTCGGTGGTTCGGTAGCCCGCGGGCGCCTCATTGACAAGCGCCAAAGCCCCGGTCCCCCTGGGGGCAATTAACGGTGAGCCGGCGCCACCGATGGGCTCGATTCGAAGGCCATCCTGTTTCTGCACCCGTACTTCCACCTTTCTACAGCCCGTCCCCTGCAGGGCCCGGTCAGCGGAACACCGTGCTGCACCGGTCGGCCGGGAGTCGGGCCGCCTGCTCGGAACCGGCCAGAACCGTATCGTTGTCGGCCCCGAGAAGAGGAGCCGAAGCAAGAACCACCGGCATCAGACCGCGAAACGTCCACGGGGCTCTCATGACCCGCTGAAGGCCGATCTCGGGGTGGTCGACCTCGGTGAAGACGCCTCGTTCGGCCAGGTGGCGGTCGTCGGCGAGCGCCTCGAAGGTCATCACCGGCATGGCGGCGATGCCCAGGCCGGCCAACGTACCTGCCGCCTCGGTAGCAGTCCGGCCACTGCTCCAATCGGAGATGGCGCGGGTCACCTCACGGTCCGCGTTACTTCGGGCGTAGGCCGTAGCGAGCTGTTCCACCCACTCCGGCCGGCCCAGAAGCCGACATAAGGCCGCCCACTCTTCGTCGTCGCCGATGGCCAGTGCCAACCACCCATCTCCGCCAGTCGGATACACGCCGTGGGGCGCCATACAGCGATGGCCGTTGCCGACGCGAGGCTCCCAGTCGACCCCCAACGAGGCAGCCAGGACGGCGTCGGGGGCGCTGGAAATCACAACCTCGCGTGACGACAAATCGATCCAGCAGCCCAAACCGGTGCGGTCCCGGCCCACCAGGGCAGCCACGACGGCCACGGCCAGGGCCGTGCCGCTGCGGTAGTCCATCGTGTCAGAGACCTCGGTAGGAGGACCGTCGGCGTAGCCGGTCTGAACGCTCAGCCCCCCGCTGGCGGCGAAGATGCTGGCCAGTCCGGCCCCCATGGCCTGGGGACCGGTGGACCCGTTGGCCGATGACGAGGCCACGACCAGATGTCCGTGGTCAGCCAGGAGGTCGTCGGCACCCAGACCGAGGCGCTCCATCACGCCCGGCCGGAAGTTGTCCACGACCACGTCGAAGGCTCCGGCGATCTCACGAATGATGCCGGCACTTTCAGGCTGGGTCAGGTCGATCTGCAAGGACCGCTTGCCCAGGTTCAACTCGTTGAAAATGGGCGAGCGATCGACGCCGTCATACCTCTGACCCAAAAAGCCGCCGCGGGCGGGATCGGGCCGGCGCAGCGATTCGACCTTGACCACCTCTGCGCCGAGAAAGGCGAGGAGCAGGGTGGCGTAGGGGCCCGCCGCGGCCCAGGTGAAGTCCAGCACCCTGACGCCTTCGAGAGGCTTTCCGTCAGTTGTCAATGGGCGGCGGAGGATCGGGCCAGCCTCGACCGTGTCCCGATACGAGATCCGGTAAGGCGGCCCCGGAACCCTGAGCGAACCACCGGCACCACCGTCCACGGTGCGAAAGAAACCTCGGTGGGCCAGCTGGTCGCTGGTCAGGCAGTCGACGGCGTCAGCGTGGATGCCAACTGGCGCGCCCAGACCGGACAGCAATGACGCAGCCTGCGCCTTCGGCAACTGCAGGCACCACTCGGCCAGGACTCGGCCCAGGTCGTCGATTCGCGCCACCCGGGACTCAGCGGTGTCGAGCCCGGCCTCGAGAAAAGCGGCTCCCTCGTCGGACTTGGCCAGCCGGTCCCAATGCTCGTCCCGCATACCGACCAGCTGGATCCACCCGTCCTGGCATCTGAGCATTCCGGCAATTCCATAGCGGGGTCCCTGCCGCTGCACGCAAACCCCCTCGTTTAGCCACCGGTTCAGGCGCGTCCGGCTGAGCGATATCTCCGACTCCTGCACGGACACGTCGGCACTGAGGGGAGCTTTTGCCGAACCACCTGCGTAGATGATCGAAAGGGTCACCAGGGCCGCATTCCAACCGGCATCGAACCAGGCGATGTCGCTGCCGAGCTGGATGGGAGCCCGCTCGGGGAACATCTGGAACCCGGTCCCGCTCGGAAGGGTCGAAGACTCGCCCGCGCTGTGGAACACGGTCAGGTGGTGCGCTCGCCAGCCCGAGTTAGGCCCAGACAATCCGAAAGGGCTAATGAAAGTTGTGGGTTTGGCTCTGGATCTCCCCCTCGTGACCGCATCCAGACGGGCGGGGTCGAGATCGGTCACGATCACGTCCACCTCGTCACACAGGTCGCTTCTCAGCGTCCCCTGATCGGCCGTAACGCGTTGCTTCCCTGATGCCAGGTACACGTACCGACCGCTGACCCCGTCCTCCCGGCAGGGCTCGGCCCGGCGCAGCGGATGCCCGTCGGGAGGCTCCACCATAACAACATCAGCGCCCAGGTCGGCCAGAATCCGTCCACAAAAAGCGGCCGCGGTGCCTTCCGCCCACTCGAGAACCCGCCAACCGGCCAGAGGCACCAGGACCGACTCCACGGAATTGATCACTCTCCCACTATCGCAAAGATCTCCCTCGATCGGCTCTGTTCTCGAAGTAGCCCCGTTCTAGAAAGTGGAGTGAAGGTAGCAAGCTTGAAATCAGTCGCGGAGTCGCGACCGTGGCCAAGGCCCACGAGGAGCGCTCGGGGGGTCGTCAGCTCGCGACGCGAAGTGGACGGAAGAAAGTCCGCAACTCGTCGAGGTAGAGAGCTGGCTGCTCCGAGGGCCCGAAGTGGCCGCCTTCGGGAAGGAGCGACCAGTGCACGAGGTTGGCCGCCCGCTCACAGGCGCTTCGAGGAACAAGCGCCAGATCGCGCGGGAACACCCCGATGCCTGTGGGAACCTCGATACGACCGGGTGGATCCGACGAGTGGACACGGAATCCGTGCCCGAAGCTGTCGGCGTACATCCGAATGGATGATCCGATGGTTTCGGTGAGCCAGTAGAGCGAGAGCGTTGTGAGAAGGAAGTCGCGCGAGAACGTCGACTCGAGATCGCCGCCGCAGTCGCTCCACCGGAAGCGTCGCTCGAGGAGCCAACCAGCCAACCCCACAGGTGAGTCGTTGAGTGCCCAGGCCAGCGACTGGGGTCCGTGGGAATGCACAGCCACGTGGCTTAGGTTGGCTGGTCGCGTTGCTGCTTGCTGTTCGCGCCAGCTCGCCTCCTCCGCCGTGTAGGTGTCCGGCGGCAGGTTCTCCAGATCCACATGAAAGCGTGGAGGGTAAGATAGGTATACGCCGACCAGCGAGTCGGGGAACTGTATGCCGAGTTCGGCACTGACGAAACTGCCCCAGTCGCCTCCACCCGCACCGAATCTCTCATAGCCCAGACCGTCGTGGAGAAGACGATGCCACAGGCCCGCTACGACAACCGGGGTGATACCGGTCACATTCAGGGGGGCCGAAAAGGCGAAGCCGGGTAGCGAAGGAACAATCACGTCGAAGGCGTCCGCCGGGTCACCACCGTAGGCCGCTGGGTCGGTCAACGGCCCGATTAGCTCGTGCCAGTCCCAGAAAGTCCAGGGCCATCCGTGACTGAGCACCAGAGGCAGGGGGCTCGGTCCGGTCCCCCGCTCGTGGATGAAGTGCACGGGGATGCCGTCTACCATCGTGCGGAAATGCCGAAACCGATTTATTCGTTCCTCCTGAGCGCGCCAGTCGTAGTCGCGGATCCAGTAATCCACTAATGCCTTCAGATAGCGGCCGCTGGTGCCGTACTTCCAGTCGTCGTTGTCGACTTCAGGGGCCCACCTTGTCCGTCTCAAACGCTCCTTGAGGTCCTCCAGACGCCAGCCATCGATTTCCACCTCGAACGGTTCCATACCAATCGCGCCCATCATTGCCCCTCCTCGCTCCGAGCGAGCTGAAGTCCATGGTTGTCATTCTTCGATCTGCGTGTTGGTGGCACCGGCGAGCACGTACTTCATCACCTTGCCCGACGCGGTGCGAGGGAGGGCCTCGGTGGTGATCACGAGCACCACCGGCACCTTGTACGACGCCAGTTGCGCGGCGCAAAACTCGCGCAGTTCGTCGGCGTCGACCTCGGCACCGGGGCGTACCACCACGATCGCCTTCACTTCTTGTCCGTAGACCATGCTGTCGATGCCGAACACCGCGCTCTCCACCACCTCGGGGTGTTCGTCGAGGCGGTTCTCGATCTCGAACGGATAGATGTTCTCGCCGCCGCGGATGATCAGATCCCGCACCCGGCTCGAGATGAAGATCAGGCCGTCCTCGAAGCGCCCGAAGTCCCCCGTCCGCACCCATGCACCGGGCCGGACCGTCTCCTTGGTCGCCACCGGGTTGTTCCAGTAGGCCGGGATGTTCTGGGGGCTGCGCACTTCGACGTTGCCATGAGCCCCATCTGCGAGCACCTCCCCGTCGTCGTCGGTGATGCGGACCGCCACGGTCGGGTATGGCGCCCCCGCGCAGTCAGGCGCGGCGCGCATCATCCAGTGCGTCGCCTGGGCGATGAGACCCGCCTCTGTCGCGCCGTAACCGCTCTGCGTCCTGCCGACAATGTGGGGAAAGAGGGCCTCGGCGCGGTCGAGGAGATGAGGCGGCGTGGCCGAGCCTCCGATGTTGACGCTCCAGATCTGCGTCGGTTCGACGGTGGCGGCGTCGGGATGGTCGAGCAGCTTCATCACGTGGGCGAGTCCGCCGAGCCACATGTTGATTCCCTCGCGCTTGGTGAGGTCGACGGCGGCGGCGGCGTCGAATCGACCCAGCAGCCAGACGCTCTTGGACCCGAGCTCGACGCCACCGACCACGGTAGAGAGACCTGACACGTGGAACAGCGGGAACACGGCGAGGCGCACGGGCTGCGGCGCCGGGCGGTCTAGCCCGGCGAGGTACGCACCGCGCGCCGCACCGTAGGGCTGCAGGTGGATGTACGCGATTACGGCCCGGTGCGACAGGATCGCCGCCTTTGGCCGGCCCGTCGTGCCGCTGGTGAAGAGCAGCTCGAACGGGTCGTCCTCGTTGATCTCGACCTCGGGCAGCTCTGTCACGCCGGCGACCGGTATCTCATCCCAGTTCCGTTCGATGACTACCACCGGCATGGCGACGTCGTCGCCGTCGAGGCGAGCGCGGCGCTTCTCGTCGGCGACGAGGAGATGCGGCGTCGTGACGTCGAGGGCGTTGCGCATCTCCTCGCCCGTCCACCAACCGTTCATCGCCACCACGACGGCATCGAGCACCGCGCACGCCCAGAACGTGAGGATCCACTCCGGACAATTTGCGGCGCAGATGGCGACCCTGCTGCCTTTGCCGATGCCGTACCGGTCACGTAGGCCAGCCGCGACTTCGGCCACCTCGACGATCAGACCGCTGAAGGTCTGCCGCCGGCCGTCGGACCAGACATAAAGATCGGCGTCGCCATAGGTGCGCGCCCCGTGGAGCAACAGCTCCCGCAGGTCGGCGTGACGGTGCTTGAACACTCCCATCCGTACCCCGAGGACGTCCTCTTCGACGATCTCGTAGCGTTGGCCGGGCGCGGTGAGCGCGGCGTCGGCCTCGAAAAGCTTCTGCAGGCGGGCGTCACCGCCGAGTTCGGTCGTCATGGCTCCTTCCTCGATTCCCCACCCTCAGGTTACGAGTGCACGCGCACGATCGAGGTGCTTCGGGCTGTCGAAGAGCGGCTTGTCTCGCACGGAGAGCGCGAGCGTAGCCCAGTCGCCGCCATCGGGACGGGAAGCGGATGGGCCAGCTCGCGTTCCACGGTTGCCAACAGGTTGACCGCCACCGCGCCTCGTAGCTCAGCGAGCGGTCCTGACCGGTCACTACCTTGTCGGCCAGCAGCTCACGGACCGCCACCAGCACCTCGCGAACGGTGGCGACAGACGCGTAACGGCAGGCTGAGGCTCCCGACCAGGTGCAAGTCGGAGGACATGGCTGACGGATCGTCCTTTTACGGGCAGGAGGGTATCCGCCGCGTCTACGCGTTGACCCTTGAGCACCTACCACATTTTCGACTGAGGTGCGACGCCTCGTTCGGGCAATCGAGCCGCTACGCGAAGGGGTTGACCATGTGGGCAACTGTCGGCGGCCAGCCGCGGGCAGTACGCGGATCGTCATTATGCGTGATCGACGATCGCGGTCGAATCGCCGAGCGACGGGAATACTGGGACAGCCACTCCCTGTACGGCCCCGAGCAATAGGCTCGCTCTTCACTTGCCTGCCGCCGTCGCCGACCTCAGTACGGTTTACCCTCGGGATCGAGGTAATCCTCGGACGCGATCCGCTCGGCCACCAGTCGCCGGTATTCCGTGTCGTCCAGGCCCAGGATCTCCTTGAAGACGTATTCGTTGTCCTCGCCAAGCGCTGGAGCGCCGCGCTCCCAGGTCAACGGAATCCCACGGAACGCCTGCCCACCAGATCGCTCCACGCGTAGCCGGCGTAGGACCCCATCGCCCCGAAGCCAGTGATGGCGACCACGGACAGCCCTCGCCGGCTAGCCATGATTTCGTCGGCAGCTAAGCCCCATTCGCCCAGCCCCGCCAGGCCGGGCGCCTCCACTACCAGATCTGCCCCATCAACCAGCTGCAGCAGTTCCTCGGAAGCGGCGCCCGAACGCTCCACGGCCACGCTGCGTTTGTTCGTGTTCAGATTGGCAAACGCTCCCAGATCGGCCCGCAGGGGATCTCCTTCCGGCGGCTCCACCTTCACGACGTCGGCGCCCAGATCGGCGAATACCTTGCCGCACCAACTGGTCGCCACGCCGAATCCAACCTCAACGACAGCGATATCACTCAGCGCCTGTCGCAAGTATCCTGACCTCGCTGATCACCAGCGTTCATGGTGGTCACCCTAACGTTCCACGCCTTTGTAGCGGATGCATGGACCTGCCAAGGCGTCGAGTCGGCGCGCCACCTGGCCGTTACTGGTGCCGGCGCCGGAGATGGCGACGACCTTTCGTGCACCGTTCCCGGGTCACTCATACGTTACCCCCAGATTTATCCATTATCGATATCAGTGTCAACGCCACGCTACCACTCGGTGGTCGTCGCAAGTAAGATCGCGTGGGTGGCCAGAATGGTCGCCACGACCACCCGGGCAATGCTTTGGGATTCCTCACGACTTTGGCCGACATCGACATCGGTTCCCACGTACGATTTGGTCTCGTTGTAGAGGAATCGGAGACATGGATTTGGTGTTCGCCAGGCGAGGCGAAAGCGTCGGCGGCTCGGAGATGGGAGTGACGACGGATCGCCGGGTGAGGGAGACCGGCGCCTGGCCTTCACTCGTCCTCCTCGTCCACGACACCCTCGGCTCCGGCCGACCATTCGACCGAGTCGCGGACGGGCTCGCGTCTGAGTTTCGCATGCTTTGGTACGACCGCCGCGGCTATGGCGAATCCGCGACGCTGCCGTCGCAAACGCGACGGTCGAACGTAGCATCGATAATGCCTTCGCCATCCTCGATGGCCTAACCGCCATGGTCAGGTCGACCCCGAGCATCAACACGAAGTGGTTGACACCGACACCCTCGTCAAGACGGGCGCGAGCTCGCGGATGTCCAAAATCACTCGAAATCCCGGGTCATTCGTCGTTCTGACACCGTGGTCCCTCCTTCCCGGGCCCGAGCGGCTAGAACTGGCGTCTACTGAATGAACAGAGGCTGGACGAGCGCTCCGGTCGCTTTTGGGATAGGAGGCGTGGGCACGATAAAGGCACCCTCGGAGCGCCCGGTGCGCTGGACCTGCCCTGCAGCGGGACCGAGATAGCAGTTGTCGATAAGCACCATACCGATTGCCGGGATGAGCAGGTGCACGCAGAAGGTAGCCTCCGCGTCGTCACTCGGAAAGCCGTCGAGGAAATCCCAGGCGAGCATCGATACATCGTGTTCGGCGATCCACCGCGCCGCACCCTCACCCGCTCCGGGAGCAGCCGAACCCGTAGCGACCGCTTCCAGATCGATAGCGCCGCCTGACGCTTCGAACCGATCGCGGCCCATGTAGAGAAGCAGTGCGTCGCCCGGAGCGAACTCGGCTCCTTGTCGGGTTAGCGCGGCGTCGATGTCGTCGCCCGAGACGAGGTCTCCGGGCAGCACCCAACCCGTATCCCTGACCGCCGGGATGTCTACAAGCACACCACGAGTGAACAGGCCGTGATCGGCCAAGTCAGCGACGCTCGGGGCGTTGGGGTCGTCGACTGCGTAGCCGCCGTACCATTTACCGCCCCGGCCCATGTGGTTGAGCGCATCCATATGGGTGAAGTTGGTGCCGTGGGGCTCCACGTGAGTCACGTCAGAGCCGTGCTCCAAGGGCTTCGCGAAGGGAGACCGGGTACCGTACGCTTCCATCTGACCGTAGGCCAGATCCACCTGAATACCTGGCGCTCCCGACTCCACATGAGACCTCAGAGGTCGAGCCAATTGGACGCACAGCCCCTCTCTGATGGCTTCGGCCGCCCGACGACGCGCCCCCTCGTCGATAAGATTGGCGGTGCCTCTCCGGTCACCCTTGCCAAAGCGTGCCTCTGCCGTGAGAGCGTCGATCCAACGCCCGAACTCTTCGTTCGGCTTATTCGACTTGTCTCTTGCCGTCATGGACATCCTTTCGAATCAGGAGACGCCGGTCGCGCTCCCTCGGTCACTTCAGGTAGAGGTGCTCCGCCCGCATGCCCGGGCCACGTTGGCTCCGAGCACATTGGCTCGGTCCTGATCGGTGATTGCCGCACTTTCGATCTGCGACAGCGCGACCGGCTTGGAACTGTCTCCCTGCGGACCATAGTTGCTCCCCGAGCTGAAGCACAGGGTCGTGGAGCCGTTCCGCTCCACCCATTCCTGCACCGAGATGTAGCAAACCGGCCCTCCCATGTCCCAGACGACATTTGGAGTCGCAGCTGCTGTCATGAGAGCGTGTCGTCCCCGCTCGTAGGTCCAGAAGCCATCCATCGCGAGGAACGTCATATCTGGGAAATCCTGGGCCAGGCGTTGCAGGCGCCAATGTGCTTCCATGCTGGACTCCGCGTTCACGTGAACAAGCGGGACGAGTCCGAAGGTCGACATCCTCTCCAGGGTCGGCCACATCCACCTGCTATCGATGAAGCAGCCCTGGAAGCGGTGGTGCCATGCCACCCCTGTCAGGCCTATATCGTGGATCCGGTCCACCTCATCCACACCCGCCGGCCCGTGCATCGGTTCGGTCGTTCCGAACGCCGCGAACCGGTCCTTAGCGTAGGCTCCATATCGAGCCATCCGGTCATTGAGCCGCACCGTGTCACTGAGCCCGCCGGCGCGGAGATAGCCGTGAGTCGGCTGCAGTATCGCCCAACTGATGCCCAGAGCGTCCATGTACCGTATGCGAGCGTCTGCGTCTCCCTCGACGCTCGGCTCGTTCAACGTCACCTGGCCGTCGAAGGACAACGCATCGGACAGCGTTCCGACATGCTGGTGGGCGTCAACGATCACTGTGGTGACCACTTCGGGGACATCTGATTCGTCGGTGTTGACGACTATGCGCTCTTCCCGGGCACGAGGGTCCCACAGATCGGCTGCGCGCCTTGCACGACATGGAAGGAACTTCCCGACCACTGGACGACGTAGGTGCAGTTGGTGGTGGTTCCATTCCCTCGCTGGTCCATGGCAAATCCGATCGGGTGGCTGCCGTACAGGCCGGCGGCATCGAAGCTTCGGATACCCAACATGGCGTTTATGAACTGTGCTTGGGTTGGATGCGCCCCGGCCAACTTGAGCCCATCGACGAAGGCGACCACCGACGCGTAGGCGTGATACTGCTCGAACGTGATCTGGTCGGACGTCACACCAGCGTAAGTTTGCATGGCGTTCGCGAACTGTTGAGTCGCGGCCGTGTTCAACTCGATCGGCTCGTAGGCCAGAAGGAAATACGAACCCTGGGCGGCTTGCTCGGTCGCCGGTCCTGCGCCACGGAGGTCACCCCCGTAGCCGGCAGCCATGATCGGCGCCTTCAGTGAAACTCCCTCTTGGCGCAGCCCGTCGATTATGGCGAAGGAGGTACTCTGCTCCAGTTCGCCGATGAAACTGTCCACGCCTGCCTGTTTCATTGCGAGTACTGCGGGCCCGACGTTTGTGCTGCCGAAGGGAAAGCTCGTGTTCAGATACCCCACCTTCAGCCCTGCCAACTGCGCCGAGATGGCAGAAGCTTTGGCAGCGGCCGCGGAGGCGGGCGAGATGCTGTAGCCGACGGCTCCGAAGTTGTGCGCCCCGAGGAGCGACAGGAGCTGGCCCGTGGTGGTGAACACCTGACTGTAGTTCGTCGATCCGAACACCGAGAACATGTTCTTACTGGTGATCCACTCGGTCGAGTCGATGTTGGCACCTATCACCGGAATGTTCTTTGACGTGAGGAAAGGAGCAGCAGAAAAACCTATGCCCGAGATCATGATGACGGCGAACACATGGTCCTGATCCACCAACTTCTGGGCTGCGGTCAAAGCGCCCGCCGGGGAACTGCCGGTATCCGCCACGACGTACTTGATCTTGTAGCCTTGGGAGTTGTACAAGCCGACTCCCGCTTTGATCCCATCCGGGACACTGTGCTGAGTATTCGACAGCACTCCGGTCAGATCAGTCAACACGCCGATCGTATAAGTGGGACTCGAGGCGCCGGAAGACCCGCTCGAGCCACTCGAAGATTTGCTCGAGGCGCTCGAAGACTTGCTCGAACCGCACCCCGCTGCCAATAGAAAGGCCGCCACCAATAGAGCGGTCCATCGTACGCCCTTGCGTCGCATCCTTCGGCCCCCAATCGCTAAGACTGTCAATGCCAGCTCACCACAGCCGCGAACAGTAATCCCCAACCGATATCGATGTCAACGCAGACCCCGCCCTGGTCACAGACTCGGCTGTGCACATGGATGCCGAGAACGCCGTCCGTGAGCCGTGTCCCCAAAGGCGTGACTATTATGTCGACAAGCGCAAACTCCTCCAGGCACGCCCCGAAGCGGTCAAGTCCGTACCATCAAACGGCTTGATGAGGTTTCACGGATCGGAAGCTCTCGCCCGATGAGGACCAACGACCTCCCACCGGCCGCCGCGAGATGCTCGAGTCGTGAAGTGTGTCGTTTCCCTCGCTGATCGCCATTCTGCCCGACTGCATTGGCGTCTAGAGTTGTTCCACAGCCCCTGATGCGAGGAGCCATTCGATCTCCGCTTCGCCGAGCCGAAGGTCCTCGCGAAGAATCTCGAGCGTATGCTCGCCGGCGGCGGGTGCGTGCCGGCTGTACCGGGTCAACGCCACCCCGGGGGAATGTATGGGTGAACCGGGGAGCACGCCGGTCAGGCCGTCAATCTCGGCTTTGGTAAAGAACTGTCGCGCCGCCAGATGTGGGTCAGGGATGAGGTCGGCTGTGCTCATAACTGGGAATGCCGCAAAGTCGAGGTCCCGCAGCGACCGAGCAGCATCCTCCTTGGAGCGACTGGCGGAGACGCGCTGCACCAAGCCCGGGAGGTCGTAGAGATCCGACCCCGAGGCGGCGGTCAGGAACAGCCCGTCCCCATCATCAGCCCCGAGCTCGGTGTCGGACGCGGTGACCGCGACCCACTCGTCACGGTCGCGGCACCGAAAGACGCCATCGACGGTGCGGGCCGGGCCATCCTCTTCAACCAACGCGCCCTTCCGGTCGAGCGAGGCTTCCGCGATCTGCTCCCCCACCAAGGCCACGGCCGCTTCGACCTGGGAGATGTCGAAATGGCACCCCGCCCCGGACTGCTCACGCTCCCTCAGGCCACGAAGGGCGCACAGCACACCATACGTCGCAGCAGCTCAGAGGCTCGGCTTCTCGGGGGAAGAGCTCATCGAGATCGACCGATACGCGGTCGAAAGCGGTATCGACTTGTGGCGAGGGCCGGCTACATCATGATTTCAACGCTGCATACGGCCATCCAACCTGCCACGGCTAGCTACATCTCACCTACTGCACCGCGTGCCAATCACATCCCAGGAAGGGTCGCCGACCGCATCGTCGTGATCACCCAACTCGCCGAAGCCCTAGACCGTGGCCTCTTGGAGCTGCCCCCAGAGATCGTACCGGTTGCGTGGTGGCAAGCGCGGCTCGGCACCACCGGATAGGGAGCCCACAATCTGCGCGAAGGGTGTGGACCTGACCGGTGATGATGGTCCGCTCACAGCTATGGTGCGCCGGGTGTCGCAGACCGGCCTGGAGACCGAGATGACCGATCATCTAGGCTACGAGCCTCACGCTGCACGGGGCATGGGGGTGCGGTAAAGCGACGTAGCGCTCGGAACGAGGCGGGATCAGAAGACCCGGGGTTTGGACATGAAGATGCTGGAAGGAAAGGTCGCGATCGTGACGGGGGCCGGATCGGGGGTCGGCCGCGGGGTGGCCATTGCTCTGGCGCGGGCTGGTGCCCGGACGATCGTGTCGAGCCGGACGGTGGCTAAATGCGAGGCAGTTGTCGAGGAGATCGCGAAGACCGGCGGCGAGGCCACCGCGGTCGAATGTGACGTGCGGTTTCGGGATCATATTGACAGGTGCGTGGCCCAGGCGGTCGAGACGTATGACGGGATCGACGCCCTGGTTAACGCGGCCGACGATCCCCGGGTCGATGTACCGTTCCTAGAGACCACCGAAGAAGTGATGCTCGCCTCGTGGAACACAGGCGTAATGGGCACCTTACGCTTCAGTCAGGCGGTCGTGGCGCACATGCGGGACCGGGGTGACGGCTCCATCGTGAATGTGGCATCAGGAGCGGGGCTGCTGGCTCCCGCCGGGATGGGTGCCTACTCGGCCGCCCAGGAAGCCATACGGTCGCTGACCCGCACCGCTGCCATCGAGCTCGGGCCGCTCGGAATCCGGGTCAACGTCATCTGTCCGGTGGCATCGAGCTCCGAATCACTAAACCGCTGGGTCACCCGTGATCCGGAACGCCTGGCCTCGTACGTGGCCCACACGCCGCTGCGGCGGGTCGGCGATCCGGTCGACGACGTGGGCGAGGGCGTCGTCTTCCTGTGCGGCCCGCAGAGCCGGTACGTCACCGGGACCACGCTGATGCTCGACGGGGGTCGCGCCTACCTGCGGTGAATTCAGTTCGCTGCGCCCGGCACCTTCGACACGCCCGGGCGACAGAAAGTCCCCTCCCCCCGGTTGTTGAGGAGCATCAGGTCGTGAGCCACTAGTGGCGTCTTGGCCCCCGTCGGGGTCGTGGGACACCTGGGGCGCCCGTGCGAGGGTTCTTCACCGGATCGTGGGGTCCCCGAGTTGCCGCCCCGTAAGAAGGTGAGCGAAAGTGCGCGTAAGCTTGGATGGACCGAGTCGCGTCCATCGGGAAGGGAACGGAAAGAGGAGTTTCGATGCGCAAGCTGTTCAGCGTTGACGATCACATAATCGAGCCGGCTGATTGCTGGTCGAGCCGGGTTGCTTCCAAGTACCGCGACCGGGCGCCGCGCATCGTGTGCGAGGGCGAGCGGGAGGTATGGGTCTACGAGGATGTCCGTAACCCGACGACCGGCCTGAACGCGGTGGCCGGTAAACCGCAAGAGGAGTGGGAGGCGGAACCGATCAACTTCTCCGACATGATAGACGGCTGTTACAAGCCGGAGGAGCGGGCCAAGGATCTGGCCCGGGAAGGGATCATGGCCTCGGTGGCCTTCCCGACGCTGCCCCGCTTCGGGGGCGCCCTATTTCCGTCGTTCAAGGACAAGGAATTGGCGTCGGAGTGTGTGCGGGCATGGAACGACTTCATGTTCGACTGGTGCTCGGTCGCCCCGTCGATGTTCGTGCCGATGAACCTCATCCAACTTTGGGACGTGGATGCCGCGGTGAAGGAGACCCAGCGGTGCCTGGACCGGGGCGTGCGAGCGGTGTGTGTGCCCGAG
This sequence comes from uncultured Acidimicrobiaceae bacterium, assembly GCA_963851245.1. Lineage (GTDB taxonomy): Bacteria > Actinomycetota > Acidimicrobiia > Acidimicrobiales > Palsa-688 > CAWKOH01. The sequence goes on from CAWKOH010000010.1 coordinate 160,941, forward strand.
GAGGTGAGCATCCTGGGTCTGCCGTCGTACTTCAGCGGCCACTACGACCCGTTCTTCGCGCTCTGCGCGGAGGCCGAGCTGCCGTTGTGCATGCACATCCAGTCGAGCGGCTGGCAGCCGTTCCGGTACCCAGAGGCGCCAGCCACTCTCGGCATCGCCATCAGCTTCGTGGCCACCCAGACCCACGCCGTAGGGATGATGTACGGCAACGTCTGCCGCAAGTTCCCCAATATCAAGATCGTCTACTCAGAGGGGGGCATCGGCTGGGTCGGCGCCGCGGTTGAGCGGGCCGACCGCATGTACCAGCGCCACGTGTCCTGGGACGGCAGCATCGATAGGGACGATCTGCTCCCCTCCGAGATCTGCCGGCGCAACATGTGGTTCTGCATGATCGATGAGGAGTTCGGTCTGGCCAACCGCCACGCCATCGGTGTCGACCGCATCTTCTGGGAGTCTGATTATCCCCACTCGAGCTGCATCTGGCCCGGCACCCAGAAGATCGTCGACGACCTCTTCGTCGACGTGCCCGAGGACGAGTTCCGCAAGATCACCTACGAGAACGCGGACAAGCTCTTCAAGTGGCAGACGCCCGATCCAACCGGCGACCTCGGCTCACTGATCGTCAAACGCTGAGATCGTCCCGAGTCCCGCCCAGCGCGCTCACCGCGGCAGACAATCCGGGGTCGATGCTGCCTTGCGAAAGCCGGCAAGCAAACGGATCGGCATTATGCGTGTTCGGCGGTGCGCAGCGTGCGAGTGTGGATCACTGTGAGCGACGCACGACTGCTTCTCACCTGCGGGTTGCCCGCAGCAGGAAAGACCACACTCGCAAGGCAGTTGGCTGCAGACCGGAGCGCCTTACGCCTCACGCAGGACGAGTGGCTCATCGCCCTCGGCTCCAGCCCGTGGGAGGCGTCGACCCGGGAGAGGGTCGACCGCGAACTCTGGCGTCTCGCCCAAGAGGTCCTGCGCCTCGGCCTGAGCGTCGTCCTCGATTTCGGGCTCTGGGCGAGGATCGAACGTGACGAGATGCGATCCGTGGCTCGCGCCCTTGGGGTCCGTGTCGAACTGCACTACCTCGACGTGCCTACCCACGAACTCTGGCGGCGTATCGAAGCGAGGAACTTTGAGACACCTTGGAACAGCTACCCGATTGGCCGCGCCGACTTCGACGAGTGGCTACGCATCTTCCAGGCCCCCGACGCTGCCGAACTGGCGCTGTTCGATCCGCCGCCAGACTCAAACTGAACCAATCGTGCGCCAGAGCTGCCGATCGGTGCACCACGTCGGCGACAAGTAGTGATCGAACAGCTCCTCTGGCGTGTGGCACCTACCAGGCGTTTAGGGACACGGCCCCCCGAGGCAAAGTATCAGTCGGTCGCGCTCGTTGCCGCCGCAATGAGATCAGCGGTGCGTGGATCGCCGGAGAGGTTCTGTTGCATCCTGTTCATCACATAAGCGAACCCGATGCCGCGCTCGGGATCCGCGAAGGCGAGCGAGCCGCCGGCTCCCGGGTGCCCAAACGAGCGAGGACCCATGAGGGGCGAGAAGGGCGAGGGCAGGAAGAAGCCGGATCCGAACCGGGTGTTCTGGAGGATTACCTGGTCGGGACCGTTCGCCTGTTCCTGCGTTGCGTCCGCGACGGTGGCTGGATCGAGCAGGCGTATCCCGTCGATCTCGCCGATCGTCGCCGCGTAGAGCTTGGCCAGGGCGCGCGCTGTTCCGATGGCATTGGCAGCTGGAAGTTCGCCTGCGTGCACGGCGCGGCTGTTGAAGTTGAAAGGGGGATCGGTGACGTTGAGGGCTCTCATGGTCAGCGAGGTGGGGCTCGCCATGGCCCTGAGCATTTCGAGGCGCTCGGGGGGCAGAGCGCTCCGTTCGTCGGGGCTGACCTGGACCGGGTCGACAGGAATGAGCCGGCAGACTCGCTGCTCTTGGGCCTCCGGCAAGCCGATCCAGAGGTCCAGGCCAAGCGGGCGGCTCACCTCCTCGGACAGTACCTGTCCGGGCGTGCGTCCGGTCGCTCTGCGGATGACCTCGCCGACCAGCCATCCATAGGTCAGAGCATGGTAGCCGTGCTTGGTGCCGGGCTCCCACATCGGAGCTTGCGCCGCTACGGCCTCCACGGCGGGATCCCAGGCCAGGGCTTCTTCGGGGGTGATATGGCGGTCGATGGCTGGGAGTCCGGCCCGGTGGGACAGCAGCCACCGCACCGGTATCTGCGATTTGCCGGCCTGTCCGAATTCGGGCCAGTAGTCGACAACGGGCGCATCGAGGTCCAGTTGCCCGCGTTGCGCAAGCAGATGGGCGCAGATGGCGGTGACCCCTTTGCTCGTGGAGTACACGAGGGTCAGCGTGTTCTCGTCCCACTTCTGTCCCAGCTTGACATCGGCGACGCCGCCCCAGATGTCGACGACCTGGCGTCCCTTTACGTACAGGCAGAATGCCGCCCCCACGTCACCATGCGACGAGAAGTTGGTTGAGAAGGCTTCTCGGACCGCTTCGTAGCCCGGTTCGACCTGTCCTTGGATGTCCATCGTTCGCTCGCTCCTCTCGTCCACCCTTCTACCACAGGGAGCTCACCCTCCAGACGCTGGGCTCTAGTTGACAGGACGCCCGACGGCCTGGCGGCGGTGCCGCGAACCGCATAGCTTCCAGTCGTGGGGACTCCGGGGGTGGCGTAGGAGTCCTCAGTTGCCGCCCGCGCCGTGGTCGGGTTGAATTTCGGTCGTGCGAGGGTGGTGGCTGGGATGAGAATCGTGGTCGTTGGTGGCGCCGCCGGCGGACTGTTTTCGTCGCTGCTCCTGGCGCGGGCGGGTCATGAGGTTGTCGTGGTGGAGCAGGAGAGGATGGCGCCGGCCAGCGACGTTGAGGCCGCTGCCGAATCCGCCCTCCGTGCCTCCGCGCCTCAGATTGTGCATCCCCACATCGTGATGGCGAAATGTCGCGAGCTTCTTGCCAACCATCTGCCCGACGTGTACAAGGAGTTGCTTCGCGCCGGCGTGGTCGAAGTACCCCTCGCTACGCACATGCCCCTCTCCCTGACGGATCGCAGCGCCAAACCGGGTGATGAGCAGTTCACAACCCTCGCGACCCGGCGATCGACCACCGACTGGGTGCTGCAGCGCATCGTGTCCCACGAACCGAGGGTTATCGTGCGTGGTGGCTGCCGGACCGTGGGACTTCTGGGGCGGCCCGGCGACCCACCGCGCGTCTTGGGCGTTCGCACCAATCAGGGCGACATCCGGTCCGACCTTGTGGTCGACGCGGCCGGCAGGCGCTCCGCCGTCGACTCGTGGCTGAACGACCTTGGAGCGCGAACCCCCGCAACCAGGCGGGCCGAGTGCGGCCTGGCGTACTACACCCGCCACTACCGTGCCCATCCCGGCGCCAAGCTTCCGGGGCCGACGACTAGTCGTGTGCTGGTTGGCCTCGACGAGTTCATCGCCGGGATCTGGGGCGCCGACAACGGGGTGATGCAGCTAGCGGTGGCGCCCCTGACCACCGATCGGCGATTCCGGACCCTTAACGACCCGAACGTGCACAGCGCGGTGCTGCGGACGGTCCCTGCTCTCGCTTCGTGGCTCGACGGACTTGATCCAATCACCGCCGTCTATCAAATGGCCGGCATACACAACACACTGCGACGTTTGGTCATCAAGCAAAAGCCCGTGGCGACCGGTCTGCTCGCCGTTGGCGACGCGGTGTGCACAACGAACCCGACCCTCGGTCGGGGATTGACCTTGGCGCTGCAGGGCGCCCTCGACCTCGTCGCGGCGCTCGACGTGAGCGACGACCCGGCCGCCCAGGCGGCGAGTCTCGATGCGCTCGTCGAGGAGCACATCCGCCCTTACTACGAGGACCAGGTGGCCACTGACGAGGCGCGCCTAGCCGCGATGCGCCACCACATCGAGGGCGCCCCCGGCCCCGAACCGCTGCCGCCAGCTGCCGATCGCATCACCTACGCCGAGCTACGCACGGCGGCTGTGTACGACCCCACCGCGTTTCGTGGCCTCTGGGAGCTGCAGGGCATGATCCGCCCTCCCAACCACGTCTATCGTGACCCCGACATCGTCGACGCGACACTGTCCGCGATCGAGCTACATCGACACGACGCCCCGATGCCCCAGCCGACGGGTGATCAGCTGCTAACCGCACTCATCCCATAGTCGGTGCTCACAGACGCGCCGGGCAACCAAGCGTCCCACTCAGACGATTCCAGTCCGGATGCACGCGCTCTGGCCGGCCCTCCTCTGGAGTCGAGGGGCACACCCCGTCAGGGGGAACGCAGATCGCCGGCTGTGGGTGACAGATGGGGGTGACGTCATGGCACCTGCCACCGGACCGACAGTGCCAAACGAGCGGTCACTATGCTGCCAATCGGTGGGTTGGTACTGCGGGCTGGCAAAAGGAAGCACGCTGCGTTACGAGGCCCGATGATGGAGACCCGCCAGCTCGGCCGGCACTCTACGGTGGTCTCGGCCATCGGCCTAGGAGGCGTGGCGGCGGCCGAGGGCTACGGGCGTGTCGCCGACACGACGCTCGAGGCGCTCGTGCGCCGCGCCCTGGACCTCGGCATCACCCTCTTCGACACGGCCGAGTACTACGGCGGCGGGCGAGGGGAGGTCGTGCTGGGCCGGGCGTTGCGGGGCCGGCGTGACGAGGCGGTGATCTCGACCAAGTTCGGGATGCGCCGCGACATCACCGGGGGTCCCTACATTCAGTGCGACCCGGCCTACGTGAAGGCCGCCTGCGACGCCTCCCTGGCCCGCCTCGGCGTCGACACTATCGACCTGTACCACATGGCGCGCCTCGATCCCGCGGTGCCGATCGAAGAGACAGTGGGCGCCATGGCTGAGCTCGTGCAGCAGGGCAAGGTGCGCCACCTCGGGCTGTGCGAGGTGTCGGCGGCGACGCTCCGACGGGCGGCCGCTGTGCACCCGATCAGCGTGGTGCAGACCGAGTACTCGCTCATCGAACGCCACGTTGAAGCGTGGATCCTTCCCACGTGCCGGGAACTGGGCATCGGGTTCATGGCCTACTGCCCGCTGTCGCGCGGGCTGCTCACCGATCAGTTCGTGCACGGCACCGGCCACCTCGTCGCCGACGACTGGCGGCGGAGGATGTACCGGTTCATGGGCGATGCCTTCGAGCACAACCGGGCGCTGGTGGCACCTGTGCGCGAACAGGCCCGCGCCCGGAACATCACTGTCGCCCAACTCGCCCTGGCCTGGTTGCTGGCGGCCGAGCCATCGCTCGTCCCTATCCCCGGCACCACCCGCCTCGACCACCTCGAGGAGGACGCCCGGTCCGCCGACGTCGCGCTCAGTGCCGAGGAGTTCGAGGCGATCGCCGCCCTGGTCCCCGTGGGCGCCACCGACGGCCTGCGGTACCCGGAGTCGCTCATGGCCGGTATCGACCGCGGCGACAGGTGATGCCACCCGGCCCCGAGCACGGAGGTCCAGCCGCTAGGTGAACCTCACTCTAGGCGTCCTTTGCCTTTCAGGATCGACTTGGGCATCTCGGGCCACCACGTTTATGCTGACCGGCCTAATGACGGGACCTGACGAGGCGTTGTGACCCAGGAAGCGGAGCACTTTATTCGCGATCTCGGCGCGAAAACCTCGGTCGAGGACGGTCTGACTGTCGGGCGCCTCGACATCACCGCCAACCTTTGTGTGCCGGGCACGGCGACCCCACGGATTGGCGTCTTGGTCACGCTGGCCGATCTCGTCAGCGGCCAGCCACCGACCGGAGCGATCAACCCGACGGTGGATCTCCGCGTGCGGACCGGACCAATCGCCGGGGCGCAAAGCGTGCGCGCCGTTTGCAGGGTCTTGAAGCACGGACGAACGCTGATGGTGGCCGAAGGCGACCTGTTCGCAGACAGGGAGACTGTGCCGTTCGGGGCCATCACGGCCACGTTCATGGCCCAGCCCCTGTCGTTCGAGGCCGACAAGACTGATTTTCGCTCTCGAGAGGCCCCTCGCGAGTCACTGGCGGATCAACTCGGAGTGCAGCGCCTGCAAGCGGGTGTGTTGGAGATCGCGAGACACTCGGGTATTCAAAACGGCCCGGACGGCACCATCCACGGCGGGGCATTAGCGATCCTCGCAGAGCTAGCCACCGAAGACCTGCTTCGAGAACGAGGTCCGCACCTCGTCCAAGAACTCGACATCCGATTTCTCAACCGAGTGAAGGTTGGTCCCGTCCGAGCGATCGCGACCGACGCGCTCGCCACGGAAGGGCAACACGAGGTTCACGTGCACCTCACAGACATTGGCGTGGACCGAACTGTCGCCTTCGTTACCGCAACCGTACGGCCTCTTACGCTCGCCTTCAGGTCACGGTCAGGGGTCCGTGATCCATGGCGGAGAGGACCTCAAGGCCGTCAGGCGTGATGTGGACGGTCTCGAGTGCGAAGTAGGCACCAGTTCGACCTTCGATGCCAGCTTGAACTCCTAATACCATGCCGGGCTCGAGTTTCCGTTTGGCGTCGAATGCGGGGCCGAGCCCGCTCCCTGCAATGACTCCCTCATACCCCAGGCCGACGCTGTAGGCAATCGGGAAGCGTGCCGGGGATTCCCCGCTGCGAGCGTAGGCCTCGACCAGGTCGGCCCCGGTGGCACCCGGCTTGCAGGCATCGACGATCCGCATCCATATCTCGCTCCAGCGCCGATAGAGATCTCGCTGCTCGTCCGAGGCAGGGCGACCTGGGCGAGCGGAGCACAGCCAGGTTCGACCGACGGATCCCTCGTACCCCGAGTACAGGACGCCGCCCGCACACACGACAAGGTCGCCGTCATCCAGGCAGTAGTCGCCCGCGATCCGCCTGATCCTTGCCCTCTGATCGTTGCCGAATGGCCTGGCCGCGCAGAAAAAGCCTTCGGTCGCCGGGGTCGTGATACCAAAGTGGGTCATGCGTGCTTCGAAAGTCCCCTGGAGGGAACGCTCCCTGACACCAGGGCGAAGCTCATCGACAACAGCTGTCAACGAGGACTCTGCGATTGCGACCGCCGTCTTGATGCAGTAGAGCTCGTCGGCGGTCTTGGTTGCCCGCACGGATCGCAATAACGCCTCGGCGTTGACCAGTTGCGCAGAAGGAGCGGCTACCGACATGAGTTGCCGAAACAGGGGTGTCATGCAGTCAACCCCGATGCGCTGAGCGTCGGAGAGCCCATCGATCTTCTGTATAGACGCCACCAGGTTCATGGGGTTCCAGGACAGCCCGTACAGATGCTCGTGGGGTATCTCCGGCGGGATGCCGTCATCCCAGGTACTCATGAGATGCACCTGACCGGTACCGGGGACCACCACGCAGCCGGGACCGAAGGGCCGGGTTCCGGAGAGGTGGAGACGCCTGGCGCCCGAAACGTAACGGGCGTTCGGCTCGCGTCCCAGCACGAGGACGTCTATGTCGTGCTCCTCCATGACTTGCATAACTCGACGTTGGCGTTCCTGGCGCAGCCGGGTGAAGTCAACCCGGCCGCCGTCTTCCAGAGCCATGGTCCCGAGACTCACCATGGAAATGTCCCTTCCTCATATGGCAGATACGGAAAGCTGCTGAGGGAGCGGTAACCGTCGTCGGTCACGACGACTATCTCCTCGGACCGGTAACCCCCTTCGCCGTCGTCCCAGATGACGGGTTCCAGCACCATGACCATGCCGGGAGCCAGGACGATGCTGGCATCGAACTCCTCGCCCAGATCGGTTCCGATGAAAGGCATCTCGGCGCTGTCGGTTCCAACACCATGGATGAGATAGAAGTGCTCGAGCCAGGGCTTCTGGCCTGACTTTGGGTCCCGCCCGGCCTGATTGAGCTCCAGGCCGGTCGTCCCTGGGCGGGTAATGTCCAACACCCGTGCGATCACGTCCTTCCATCGCTGGAACTGGTCCTTCTGACGGGGGGTCGGAACTCCTCCCACGATCCACGTGCGACCGAAGTCGGATGAATATCCCCGGTACATGATCCCCGTATCCACCATTACCAGGTCGCCCTGGCGCAGGATTCGGTCAGTCGAGTTGGTCGGGAAGGCCACATCTCCGTGCACCGTGAAAGGTCCCTCTGCGATCGAAGCCGCCATGGCCTCCCAAATGGGATCGACCACGTTGGCGGAGGCGCCGAGTTCGAAGATGCGCTTCAGGAAGACACCCGATAGCTCGCTCTGGCGTGTCCCGGGACGAAAGCTGTCGTAGGCGTCGTACATGGCGATCTCATTGATCCGCTGAGCTCGACGGATGCATTCCACTTCGTCGGCCGTCTTGAGCAGCTTTGCGGGACCGAGCACGTCGGCGGCATCGGCCATACTCATTTTGGACAATAGGGAGGGCAGGAGCTCCATAGCGGCTGCGCTGAGCTCGTCGAAGCCGATCCTGAGCTCGCCCGATCCCAGCAGGTTGGTCACTTCCGCGGCCAGCGCCTCGACGCCATCGTCGAACTCCCAGCGGATTGGCGGGTGAACACACTCGACGGGGAACTCGGGGGGCGCTCCTTCGGGGTACGGTGTGAAGAGATGGGCTGGAGCGTCCCTGGGGATCACGGCCAGGGTCGGTTCGTAAACGCTTCTGGACAACTCGGCGACTAGCATCTCGGAGCCGATCGCGTACCGGATGGCGCTCTGCCCGGCCAGTACCATTCCATCGAATCCGGCCGTGTCCATCCCGGATTGCAGTTTGGCTTGGCGCTCCCGTCGCATCCGCTCGAGGTGAAGGGGTGCCTCGGTGCTAACGGAGGTCATAATCCCTCGCCTCGGGTAAGCCTGCCACTTCAGGACTCATACTCAACCTCCACTTCAACCAGTCGGTATCCAGGTGCCTCATCAGTATCGGCCCCGGCAGACAGCTCAACACTCGGCACGCTCAACCAGGCTATGTCAAGGCATGGATGGGACTCGCGCCATAGTGATTGCTATGGCGCCAACCGACAGTAACATGTGAGTGAGGCGCCCCACGTGGTTGAAGACAGTCTGCTTCGTTTCCATACCTGCACCTCCGGATAGATAGCGCTCAGCGCTTGGTAAAGGAGGCGATTCTCTCCGCGCTGTCGGCGATGTCGTAGGAGGTGTCGGCCTCATACCGGAGACCCTCCCCCAGGGGCTTGTCCAGGGCCGCCCGGTAGAGGTCTTTGTAGGCGGTAATGGAGCCGCCGCTGTTGGCTACGACCTCCGCGATCAACTCCTCCACGGCGGTATCGAGTTCCTCCAGGGGGACGGACCGGACGGCCAGCCCCCACGCCGCGGCGTCGGTCCCCGAAAAGCGCCGCCCCGTGAAGGACAGCTCCCGGGCCCTGGCGACCCCGACGAGCCGAGGAAGACGCTGGCTCATCCCCCACGTCGGGCGCAGTCCCCACTTGGCGTGAGTGTCGGCGAAAGTCGCCTCCTCCGCAGCGACGATCAGGTCGCACGCCATGGCCAGCTCGAGAGCGCCGGTCATGCAGTACCCGTTGACCTTGGCGATGACCACTTGAGGCATGGTCGCCATGCGGCCGATAACGGATCTCGCCAGGGAGTTCATCGACAATCCGACATCGCCCCCGGTCTGCCCAGTCAACCCGATCGCCTTCAGGTCGACACCAGCGCTGAAGGCCCGGCCCTGCCCGGTGATGACGACGATCCGTAGGTCGCGGTCGCCGGCGGCCGCCGCCAGAGCGACGTCGAGCTGTTCGAGCATCTCCGCCGTGATGGCGTTTAGGGCGTCGGGTCGGGACAGGGTGAGGGTGGCGACGTCGCCGACCCGGGTGACGGTAACCGGGGTGTCACTCACGACAGTATGGGGCGCTCGCTACGCAGTCGCTCGAGTGTCGGGGCGCATTCCAGTCACCGCTGAGGCTAAATCTGCGTGAGGACAAGTGCATCCGCGCCTCCCATAGCGCGTCGAGTGCTGTTGATGGTGCGGTAAAACTGGACGTCGCGATCAAAGGCCGATCCTAGCCCGGCTCCGTACAGGAACGAGGACCTCTTCTCTGGAACGATGTAACCAAGCGGGACTTTGCGCTACAGGTGTCCGCGACGATATCCAGGAACGCATCATCGCCCATCTGAAGAGCTGACCGCGTGCTGCTCGATCAACTAGTCCTGGAGGCCTCGATCTCGGCGAGGACCTCCTCCGTGTGCTCGCCGAGCTCCGGTGCACGGCGCCGCGGACGAGCTGCGTGAACGGAAAAGTCCGCCGGGGTCGCGAGCATCGGGGTCGTGCCGTCACCATCGGGGACGTCAACCAGCCCGCCAGCGGCGTGGAATTGGCGGTCGGCGAGCAGTTCATCGATCGTCTGCACCGGTGACCAGAAGAACTCGGGCTCAGCAGCAAACACCTGGGCCCACTCGTCGAGCGGTCGTGTTGCGAATATCGCGTCTAGCTCGGCGATCAGTTCCCTTGCGTTCTTAAAGCGAGCCGCCGGAGTCGCGAATCGGGCATCGTTGACCCACTCCGGGCGACCCACCGCGCGAGCAAGTGGTGGCCAGTGGCGCTCTGCCTCGATTCCTACGATCCAAAACCGGCGGCCGTCACCGGCGGTGTAGTTGTTCGCCGCCGGGTTCGCCATGGCGGTGCGGGTGCCGATCCCGATCGCCAGGCCCCACATGAGAGCCACATTCACGTCGAATCCGATCGTATAAGCACCTTGGCGGAGTAGCGAGGTCGAAACGAGGTCACCCACACCTGTGTGCTCGCGCGCGAACAGAGCGGCGCTGATCATGGCGGCGGCCGTCATGCCCACGGTGTGATCGCCCATGCCGCCGCGCTGGAACGGCAAATCCGCGCCTGGTGGGGTCAAAGAGGCGGCCACTCCGGCTCGCGCCCAGTAGGCGGCGATGTCGTAGGCGGGCCGGTCCGCGTCCGGGCCGGCCATGCCATAGCCGGTGATAATGGCGTACACGAGCCGGGGGAACATCGTGCGGAGGGTGTCGGGGTCGAAGCCGAATTGCCGCAGCGTCTCGAGGCGAATGTTGGTCAGGAACACGTCGGCAGTGGCGACGAGTTCGAGTGCCGTGGCGCGACCCTGCTCGGTCCGGAGGTCGAGCACGATACTGCGCTTGGATCGGTTGTCCAGCTCGAACACCGGGTTCGTCGCCATGTCACCGCCAAGCATGCGGTTGAAGGTCCGGGCCGGGTCGCCTTTGGGTGGCTCGATCTTGATGACATCGGCGCCCCAGTCGGCCAGGATGCCCCCGGCAGCAGGGCCTGCGACCCATATACCTAGCTCCACCACTCGAACCCCGTCCATTGGTCCGGGCACAGGTCAGTCCGCCGCAAGGACAGCTTGCTTGGGGCCGCTCGGTCCCTTGAGCTCCAGGACCGTCATGTCGGTTCCGCTCCCATTCGGAGCATTTCGAGCAGCGCCCCGCCACGCCGATAAACCCAGGCGGTCACGACGGCGCGTCTGCCTGTCCGTGCGAGGCTTGTGCGTACAGCGCATGTCTGCCGGTCAATTGTTCCTCCTGATGAGAGCTTACGAAACGACCTCCGAGATACCGGCTAGGTGATCCAGCGCCGTCTCGAGCGAACCGATGTCGTCGGCCGGCACCCCCACTGACATGCGATACACGCCGTTCTCGGCATGTCGTTGAGCCCGCCTGTACAAGGAATCCCGGGCACGACGATCCTCTGAGTACCAAGCCGTCCCCGGCCACTGGCCCTCCATCTCGACCACCGTAGTGGGCGGTAGTACCCCACCGGCACGCTCCGCCAAGGCGACCAACTGAGCGGGGAGACCGCGATCAGTCAGCGGGTACCACCCCGTGCCCCGCTCGACCACCTCCTCGAAAGTGGCCGCAGACGCCGCAGCGCCAATCAGGATCGGCGGATGAGGGCGCTGCACCGGCTTAGGAAAGGACCAACTCTCGGAGAACTCCACATACTTGCCGGCTGCCACGGTGGTCTCTTCGGTCCACAGGCGGCGGACCACGTCGAGCTTCTCTCGAAAGATCTCCCGTCGTCGGGACGGCTCTACGCCATTGTTGATCATCTCAAGCCGGTTCCAACCCAAGCCGACCCCAACCTCGAGCCGCCCGCCCGAGACCACGTCCAGGCTAGATAGAGCCTTCGCCAGCTCCAGCGGGTTGCGCTCAGCGACCAGAACGACCCCGGTACCGATACGGATCCGTTCAGTCAGGGCCGCCGCGATCGCCAACTGCACGAACGGATCCAAGAAGCGTTTGTAGAACTCTGGTAGTCCACCTGGATACGCCGGGTGCACCGTCGCCACGGGCGTGTGGGTGTGCTCGCCTATGAACAAGGCGTCCAAGCCGTGTTCCTCAATTCTCGGGCGCGACCTCGCGCATCGGAAGGGTCCTGTCGTTGAGTATCAAATTGACGCCAACGAGCATCGCCCTCTCCTAATTGATTAGTGACAGCTAACGCCGACCTTATCGCTGCATTTTCACAGTAACGATGGTTGCACTAGGTGCCTGTGATGTCGCGAGCGCCGCGGACGAGGCGCCCGGGCAGGGCGCCGGTGCCTCGCCACTGGCGTATGCATCTTCTGAGGCGGTCTTGGATGGTCACGCGCGCCGGTTCTGGTGCGATTTCATGTCCCGGGTCGAGATTTAGCTATGCTGGTGAGTATCCCCGGTCAGCCGCGCCGGCCGGGGCGTTCGGTTGCGTCTCCTGCTTCTAGAACGTGGATATGCGTGGGCAAGGAGGCGGCGATATGACCGCCGGGACAGTCAAATGGTTCAACCCGACGAAGGGGTTCGGGTTCATCGCCCCTGAGGGCGGCGGTAAGGACGTCTTCGTTCATCACAGCGCCATCGAAGGCAGTGGCTATAAGGAGCTTTCTGAGGGCCAGCGGGTCGAGTTCGACTCCGAAGAGGCCGCTAAGGGCCCCCAGGCCATACGGGTTCGTCCTGTCTAGGCCCGGCCGATCAGATCGACCCTTCACCGATGGCTTCTCTCGCTCTAGCGATGACCGAGACGGCGGCGGCCGCTCCCAGCCGCGGCGCAACACCGACCGTGACGCATTGGTACTGCGCGAGCAGGGCCGATCTTTCGCCGCTATCGCCCGGACCGTCGGTCTGAAGCGGGCCGCTGACGCCCGCGAGGCGTTCCTGCGCGAGCTGCGCAGCCGTCCCGAGGAGGAACGCCAGGGTTTAGTGGAGCGTGAACTGGAACGGCTGGACAAGCTCGAAGCCCGAGTCAGGGTCCGTGACGCCGAGGAACCGGACAAGCTCCAAACTCGTCTGGGCGCCCTGGCGGCGATGAGGGCGAGTCTCCGCTAGCACACCTCGGGGTGACGCGAGAGACGAAGGCCAGTGCCAAATAAGAGGGTCGCTCATCCTGAAGAGGACTTGGTCCGCCTGTATCTCAACGAGGTGGGCAAGCACGGGCTGCTGACCAGGGAAGACGAGGTCCGACTGGCTCAGGCGGTCGAAGCCGGCCTGGCGGCCCGAGCCGAATTGGCCACCGATGGCGAGATCGGCCCGTCCCGACAGCGCCAGTTGAGCCGACTAGTCCGTGAGGGCCAGCAGGCGTCGGAGATCTTCGTCACCGCCAACCTTCGTTTGGTGGTCTCTATCGCCAAGAAGTATCAGGCAGCTGAGCTCCCCCTTCTCGACCTCGTCCAAGAGGGGAACCTCGGCCTGATCCACGCAGTGGAAAAGTTCGATTGGCGCAAGGGTTTCAAGTTCTCCACTTATGCCACCTGGTGGATCCGCCAGGCCATCGCCCGCGGTATCGCCCATAGCGGACGTACCGTGCGGCTGCCGACCCACGCCGGGGACCTGCTCAACCAGGTGATCAAGGCCCGGGGGCGGCTCGAAGGACAGTTAGGCCGTCGTCCGACGACAGCGGAATTGGCAGCCGATCTGGGTGTCGGGGAGATCAAGGTGACGGAGATCCTCCGGCATGCACTTGAGCCGATGTCGCTGTCGGAGCCACTTGGAAGAGACGGCGATGGCGAGCTGGGCGACATCGTCGAAGACCACGGCGCCGTCTCTCCGTTCGAGGCGGCCGCCGCCACTCTCCTGTCAGACGAGGTGGCCAAAATGCTGCTCGTTCTCGACGAGCGCGAGCGTCAAATCCTTCAAATGCGTTTCGGTCTCGACCGAGCCGAGCCCCGCACGCTCGACGAGGTGGGCGCCCGCTTCGACTTGACCCGGGAGCGGATACGCCAGATCGAAGCACGGGCTATCTCCAAGCTGCGCCACCCGACTCTGGACCGCGGCGCCGGCGATCTGCTCAGCGGCTGAAGAATCCTCCCAAGCGGCTGTCCGAAACACGGGAGCCCGGCAGCCTGATCCGGGCATCTCCCGCATGAATCGCGCCGCGTAACACCTCGGCTGAGATGCTCGTCTCCTTTGATAACTCACGTTGCTCGCGACGTACTCGCGTTCATGGAACTCGGCTTCCCGCTGAGCCAGGATGCGTTCCCGCGGAGCGCTTCGGGGTATCCGGGAACGCATTAAAGTAATATTCTATGCAAGAAAAGCAAGTGGGAGTCGGAATCCAAGGTGACAACTGTCAATAGGTCTGGTCCCCCCCGGCTGTCATCCTTGCTGTTCGAGCATCCGAAAGATGATGCCGACGCACTTTTGCATACCGTGGACCGGTCTGTAACAGCGGGGCAGGCTAAGCAACAGGCTCACGACATGGCGGACTCTCTCGGCGAGCTTGCGGGCAGGGCGGTGGCCGTGCAGCTGCCGAATAGCCCGGAGTTGGTTACGACCATGGTCGGGATCTGGGAAGCGGGTGGCGTGTATGTCCCCCTAAATCCCCGCCAGCCCACCTCGGAGGTCGCCGCCATTCTGGCTGATCTGCACCCCGTGGCGGTCATCAGGCCCGAGGGAATCGAGTGGCACGATGAAGCCACAACCTATTCAGATGACGTGGCCTGCGTGCTGTGGACATCGGGCACGACCGGGGCGCCCAAGCCGGTCCGCCACACCCACGCCGGCTACCTCGAGATGCTGAGCCGTGTGGCCGACACCTTGACCTCCTCCCGATCGGCGACCAGCTCCCGGCCCAGGGTCAACCTCATCCCCGTCTCGATGTCGCTTAACGCGGGTTTCTACAACACCCTGTTTGCGCTACGGGTGGGAGCCTCTGTTGTGATTATGGATCAATTCGAACCAGAAACCTTCGCCGCCCTGGTCAGCCGATTCGAAATCCCTTCCTGTGTCCTGCCTCCAGCTGCCATGACCATGCTCACCAACTCCCCCGTGACCTCGCTGGCACCGCTGCGCTATGTCCGCTCCATCACCGCCCCACTATCGCCCTTCCAGGCCAGACGCTTCGCCGAGAAGTTCAACGTCCGAGTTCTCAACAGCTATGGCCAGGTGGAACTGGGAGAAGTCATCGGATGGACCGCCGACCAGGCCAAAACCTTCCCTCACAAGATTGGCGCGGCAGGAAAGCCGCTCAAGGGTGTGGAGGCCCGGCTGGACCCCGAGGGGCGGCTGCTCATTCGCGTGTCCGGCGCCGCGAAGGGCATCGAGGGTCGTCTGGATAGCGAAGGATTCATCGATACCGGCGACTATGCCCGGATCGATGATGACGGCTTCGTATGGATCGAGGGCCGGGCCAGCGACATGATCAACAGAGGCGGCAATAAGGTCTATCCGGACACGGTGGAAGAGGTCCTCCTCCAGAGCGCCGCGGTCGACGATGTAGCGGTCGTCGGCCAGCCCGACGACAGGCTCGGCGAGGTCCCAGTGGCCTTTCTGGTCGGGCGCTCGGTCCCCGACGCGGACCTCGCGTCGCTGTGCAGGCAGCACCTGGTGCCCTACAAGATCCCCGTTTCTTTCCACTGGGTGGAGCAGATACCCCGCAATGAGATCGGGAAGATCCTCCGTCGCCAGTTAGTACCACCAGCGCGAGAAGACGTCTGATACCTGCATCACCTACGTCGGGTCGGGACCCCCAGGATGCAACTCCTTGGGGGTCCCGGCTCCTGGTTGTTACGGTTCGATCAGGCGGTCGCGTTCGGCACCGGTGTGCCGCAGATCGGGTCGGCCCCTGGCACTAGATCGAAGGATGAGCCGTTCAGTTTGGTCACGTAGAGGCAGTTGCCCGGGGATCCGGGGACGCTGAGGTGGGCGCCGGGGGCGAAGGAGTGGGACCCGAGTAGCCCTAGGGCGTTGAAGCTCTGGATGCCGTTGAGGGCGCTGATGAGGGCGCTGTGGCTCGGGTTGGCTCCGGTCTTCTGATAGGCTTGGAGCAGCATGGCCACCGACGCGTAGCCCTCGTACTCGGCGTAGGTCGGGTCGCTGGTGACGCCCACTGCGTTGAGCGCCTGCTGGAACTGCTCGGTGGCCGCGGTGTGCATCTCGACCGGTTCGAACGATATGTAGAAGTAGACGCCCTGGCCCGACTGGAGGGCGCCGGGGCCGGCCTGGGTCAGGTCCCCCCCATATCCGGTGGGCAGGAGGGCGACCTTGGGGGGAACGCCGAGCTGGCGCAGGGCGGACACGAAGGCGAAGCCGGTGTTGGGGTCGACCGGGGCGGTAAAGCCGTCGACGCCGGCGCTCTTCATGGCCAGAGCCTCCGGCTGCACGTTGGTGCTGCCGAAGGGGAAGTTGGCGTTCAGGTAGCCAACCTTGATCCCCTCAGCCTGGGCGGAAAGGGCCGCCCCCTTGGCTGCCGCGGCCGACTGGGGCGAGATCCCGTATCCCACCGAGCCCAGGTTGGTGACCCCCTCCATCTTGAAGAAGCTGCCCAAGGTGGTGGACACTTTGGTGGAGTCATTGTCCCCAAAGACACCGAACATGTTCGGAGAGGTGACCCACTCGGTGCTGTCCTCGGCCGCTCCTACCACCGGGACTCCCTCCTTGGTGAGGAAGCTGGCGCCCCCGAAGGCAAGCGCCGAGACCGCGATCACGGCGTTGACATGATCCTGATCGACCAGCTTCTGAGCGGCGGTCAGTGCCCCGGTCGGGGAGCTCTGGGTGTCGGCCTCGACGAACTTCAGCTTGATGCCGTCCTTGGCCGCTATGACCCCACCGGCCTTGGCCCCGGTGATCGAGGTCTGATTGCCCGACGACGCCGCCCCGGTGCCATCGGTGAGAACGCCGATGGTCATCGTGGACCCGCCGCTCGACGAGGAACCGGCCACGGTGGTGCCGCTGGTCGAGCTGGCATGCTTGGACGAGCTGCACGCCGAGGCCACAGCCACTAGGGCAGCCGCGAGTATGCAGGCGGCCTTCTTGTTTGTAAGCATGGACATATTCCCCTTGTTCGTCCCCATTGGACGTTTTCCGTCGGAGTTCCCGGAAACGATATCTCATCGAATTGCAGGCCTGGGTTCAGCCCGGCGGGTAGTAGGACGGTTAGGCGCGGCGCCGTTCGATAAGCCTTTGCGGAAGAGAGTGCTTTAGCGCCCCGACGAGCCACGTAGCCATGCACGGACGATCATTACTGTGCATCCCGAACGTGTCTCGGTGCCGCGGGTGCATGGATCTCGTAACGAAACCGAGCAACTGCCATGAAGTCCCACCTTCGAGGCAGAAGCCGGACTTCCCGCTGGCCTCCGCTACGGGCCTGTTGCTGCCGCGGCGGTCAGGTTCAACGCCTGCTCGAGCCTCGGCGCCAGCGCCGACGGCCCAAAGACTCGGAATGACTCAGCACCGCATGTCGTTGCGACCACCAGCCACACCTTCCCGCGTACGCGTATCCCGGTCACGTCCTTCGCGGCGCACTCCCAGTAGGTGTCGGCGCGCCAACGCTCTAGGCGATTTGGCGCGAAGCGCAAAGTGGCGTCACCGACGATCAAGCGGCCGCCGGCGAGCCGCCAACGATAGCGCCGGGCAGCTCGGATGGAGAGCACCTCACAACTATCGGACATGTTGTGCCTCAACTGTAGACGTGCGAAGGTGATGACCCCAATCGAGGGTACGTGCGTCTGGATTAGGAACGTGACGCATAACATCGGCTACAGACTCCGTCGCAAGCGGTGTAAGACATAAACCAGTTGGAGGTAGAAGATGGCCGAGCTCCCACCCCCCCCAGAGGGAATCGTGCTAGCGCACTTCATCGTCTCGGACGATGTCGAGCGCTCTCGGCGCTTCTATACCGAAGTGCTCGGAGGCAGGGTGGCCTTCTCCGGCCCCGGAGGGCTGACCTATGTCGCATTGTCCAACAGTTGGATCATCATCAACGGCGGCGGAGGACCGACCGACGACAAGCCGGAGGTCACCCTGGAGACGCCGGGCGATCCCGAACGGGTCAGCAGCTTCCTCAATATTCGGGTCAAAGACATCGAGGCCGTGTACAGCGAATGGAGCGCACGAGGTGCTCAGTTTCTGACGCCGCCGAAGCAGCACCGCTACGAGATCCGTTGCTACATCCGCGATCCGGATGGTCATCTGATCGAGGTAGGGCAAACCACTGACCCTGAGGGGGACTGGGTGCCAGCTCACTGGCCATCAAGTTCGTCCGTCGAGGGGTCCGGATGACTGTTAGCACCGTGACGCCGAGGAGGGTTCGGTCATGACCACCGCCATCATCGGCACTGGAGGGCTCGGATCGGCCATCGCCCGCCAGCTCGCCTCCGGTGGAGAGGCCCTACAGCTCTCGAGCGCCGACAAGAAGTCGGCACGAACGCTCGCTGGAACGATCGGCGACGCTGCTGTCGTCGCTGCCGACAACCGAAGCGCGTTGCAGGTGGCCGATGCTGTCATCCTTGCGCTGCGGTTCTCCGTACTGAAGGATGTCGTAGACGAGATCGCCGACGCGCTGGGCGACAAGTCCGTAGTCGTTCCGAGCAACCCGGTCGGCATCGACGCACAAGGTAAGGTCGTGCGCCTCCTCCCGGAAGGGCAATCATCCGGCGAGACTGTCGCCGGGTGGTTGCCGACAGGGGCACACTTGGCGATGGCGTTTGGCACCATGTCGGCTGATCTCTTCGAGTCCTCGAGCAACCGGTCACCCGACCCGGCCGTTCTGTTCTACGTTACCGACGACGACCGTGGCAACGATGACGTCGAGCGATTGATCCGGACGGCCGGCTTCGAGCCGATGAAGGTCGGCGGGATCAAACAGTCGAGTCGGCTGGAGGTGGGTGGCGATCTCCACGATCTCGTAGTCGGCCCAGGAGAGGCCCGGTCCCTGATCGTTGGAGCCTGATAGTTCTCTGTCCCGTCAGATGAACCCTTCATCCGAGCCCAGACAGCCATCAGCGACATCTCGCGTAGACGACGCTAACGCCTCGCGCAAAGTCGCCATCGTCACCGGCGCCTCCCAAGGCATCGGCGCGGGCGTTGCAGAGAGCTTCCGTGGTGCCGGATATGCGGTCGTGGGTTCGTCGCGCTCTATCAGACCCTCCGACACGTCCGACTTCCTCACGGTGAGCGGTGATATTGCAGAAGTCGAGACCGCCCAGATGATCGTAGAACAGGCGGTCAATCGCTTTGGGCGCATCGACACCCTGATCAACAACGCCGGGATCTTCATCAGCAAGCCATTCACGGACTACACGCTTGAGGACTATCGGACGATAACTGCGGTAAACCTGACCGGGTTTTTCCATATAACCCAGGGCGTCATCCGGCAGATGCTCACTCAGGGCCCCGGTGGTCACATAGTCAACATTACGACGAGCCTTGTCGACCACGCCGAGAGCAGGAACCCGTCTGCTCTTGTGTCGCTCACCAAGGGTGGTCTGGCCTCAGTCACGCGGTCACTGGCTATCGAATACGCGTCGCGCGGTGTGCGGTTCAACGCAGTCGCCCTCGGAGTCATAGAGAACCCCGTCTACGATCCGGCGGCGTATGAGGGCCTGGCTCAGCTCCATCCGCTGGGCCGAGTTGGCCAGATTAGCGACGTTGTGGAGGGAATCCTCTATCTCGAGCAGGCCACATTCGTCACAGGAGTTGTCCTGCACATCGACGGAGGTCAGTCCGCGGGGGACTGAGCGGGTCGTTCGGTCTGGAGGCCTTGCACCAGAACGTCACCCGCACCTGATCGGGAGGCGATTCGGTTTGGGTGGGCTAGTCGCAAGCGACAGCGTTATAGTCGACTTCAAACGACCCCGGCTACGGCTCGAATAGCGGCGCCCTGCTACCTCAGAAGGAGGCAGTGATGTTCGGGTCGGACGAGTTCCGGGCTGGGTTGGACGTGGCCCGCACCCATAACGACCGCTTCCGTCTACCGACCATGAACTACTACGGCAGCGGCTCGGGCTCGGCGGCGTCGTCGGCGGTGAGCGCTGTCATCGCCGGAGGACAGCTTCTTGCTCAAGCCCTACAGCTCGCGGATGAGGTGCAGCCGGACAAGACGGCCCGCACTCTTCATGCCGTGTTCGCCCGAACGGGACGTGTCTCCCACCCCCTCGAGGCGGCCGTGCAAACCGTCAACGACGGACGCAGCATCGGTACGCTCGTTATCACCTTCATCCAGCAAGACCGGCCGGTGGCCACCGCGACGGTGATGACGCACAGCCCTGATGAGGATGTCATACGACACGGTTCGTCGATGCCTGACGTGCCCCGCCCCGGCCACACCGGGGTGCAGCAGGTCGAGGGACCGCTTTGCGACAGCGGCGTTGTGCTCCAGCAGCAGCTGTCCGGCCCCGACGATGTGGCCCCGGCGGAACTTGCGACCTGGGTCCGCTGTCAGAAGCTGCCGGCGGACCAGCATCTACAGCAGGCCCTTGTCGCGTTCATTTCCAACTTCCCTCTCGTTGGCGTCGCCATGCGTCCGCATTCGGGCCTGTCCGTCGACATGTCACACTTAAAAGTCTCCACCGGGGTGCTGGCGCATACCATGTCCTTCCACGACGAGCTCAATCTCTCCGAGTGGACACTGATCAACTATGACGCCCCGAACAGCGGGCCGCGGCCGCTACTTCGGTCACGGTGAGATGTTCAACGCGAGCGGAAAGCATGTGGCGAGTTTCGTCCAGGACGGAATGATCCGCGGTCTTCCGGACGCGATCTCGAGCCCGGGCGGGTCCCGTCTCTGATCGACCCCGTTGTAGGCTCCTCTGATCTGGTCGAAGTGGTCGCCGTCTAACGGCAGCCGCCCCCCATCGGCACTCAGAGGGTGCGGACGAGGAGTCCTAGATCGTTCATACGTATCACCGCCTCGCCGCGTGAGTTGACGCCGAACTTTCTATATACCGATGCGGCCTGAGTCTTCACCGTGTTACGTGAGAGGTAGAGCCGCTCAGCGATCTGCTCCAGAGTGAGGTGCGTAGGGAGTAACGGCAACAAGCGAAGCTCCGCAGCCGTCAGTGAAGACGCCCCGCCTGTTTGGGCCGGGCCGGCGCTGAGTTCCGTTCGTAGCTCGGCCGCCTGGTGAGGGAGTGTCCCGAGGTCGGGCCGCTGCTGGAAGATGTCTTCAGCTTGTCGAAGAACCGCCGCAACACCGCTTGAGTCGCCCAGGGCGAGGTCGGCGCGCCCTAACTCCAGAAGAGATTTCACCGACACAACCGGCAAGGCGTAAGTCAACAGGGGTCGCAGCCGGGCCGCCTTCGCGGCGCAGTCGCGGCTTCTGGCGACGTCACCGCGATTGGCAGCGATCCGGGCACCCGTGGCGTATACGAGGGCACTGGTCCAGTAGCTGTCGAAGTGGCCGTGGCTGACGATCGTGAGGGCCTGATCCACCAGCGTTTCGGCGGAGGGCCAATCGCCGCGCTCGATAGCTGCGATACCCCGCGCCGCGAGAGTGAGGGCGACAGCCGGTTCTGCGTCGGACGCGGTGGCGACGTCCGCGGCGTGGGCAAGAAGCGAGTCCGCCGTGATCGGATCCCCGTCCGCCAGGTAGGAGATGCCCTCAGTATGCAGCATGCCCCATCGGTGCGGGCTGGCCGCGCTGACCATCCAGGGCAGATCTAGCGTCCTGCCGCATCTGTCCGACGCCACGCCGGCACAGCACAGCCCGCATGAAAAAGAGGAGTCCCTCAATGGTGTCGCCGTTGGGGAGAACTCCGGGCGAGGCTGCCTGTTCGGCGGATGCGGCCCAGCGCTCGGCCGCACCGGGGCGGCCGAGCATGCCGAGGATAAGAGCCCCATGAGCGGCGATGGCCGAATAGTGCTCGACCCACGGTTTGTCCTCGAGCCACTCCAACCAGCGCAGCACGGTGTCGACCCGTCCGCTGGCCCACACCGGTTGCATCCACGTCAACACCAGCCGCCCAACCCAGTCCCGCGTCATCGGCGCCCTGGGCATGTTCGATGGCAGCCTCGAATCCGCCGTTGCCTTCGTGCCAGGCAGCCGCCCGCAAGTGCAAGACCGGGACCATATCCGCTTCCCGCCGGGTCAACTCAGCGTGAAGCAACTGACGAAAGAGCTGATGATAGCGGTACCACTCACGGCGGTGGTCCAGGGGGACTACCAGCAGATTGCGCTTGTCGAGCTGTTCAAGTACCCGGTCCGACCCCCGAATATTTAAAATGGCGTCGCAAAGCGGGCCGCACATACGGTCCAGGATCGAGGTGCGGGTGAGGAAGGCCACCTCGGCCCGCGACACCCGGTCAAGGAATTCGGAGCGGAGATAATCGCCCATATAGCGATCGTCGCCTGTGAAGGAGAACACGGCCTCAGTAGGCGGGGTTCCCGCATTCACGGCCAATGCCGCCAGGTAGAGGCCCGCCGGCCATCCCTCGGTCCGACCCATCAAGTCGCGCACCTCATCGCCACGGAGGTCGACGCCTGCCTCGTGCAGCAGCAACGACGCCTCTTCTTCGCTCATAGCGAGATCAGAGACCCCTATCTCGAGTACAGCCCCCTCGGCTCGTAGCCGTGCTGTCGGCAGCGGGAGGTCCGATCGCGAAGCAATCGCGAACTGCGACCCGGGTGGCACAGACAGAGCCACCTCGGCTATGACGTCAAGACACTCGCGGTTCGTGATCGCCTCCGCATGATCCAAGATCAAGAAGACCGGTTCAGCCATGGACTGCAGGACGGATACGAGGTGCGGTAACACCGCAGTGGGCGCGCTCGGAGGGGTCAGCGCCCGAAACACCGCCGCATCTATCTCCTCCACCCCGTCCAAAATGGCCGCCAGATATGTGAGCAGCACGGCCGGATCGTTATCGCGGTGGTCGGCCGAAAGCCAGGCCGATCGGGGTCCTTTCGATTGGGCCCACTGGGCGAGCAGCGTGGTCTTTCCATATCCGGCTGGCCCAACCAGAAGGATTAGCCCTGGTGCCGAGGCTGCGCTCATCCGGTCCAAGAGAGCGCTCCGGTCGACAATCCCCGGGCGGGCCACAGGAGGGTGGATCTTCGAGCCCGACAGTTCGAACGGCAGTCGACGGTGTGATCGGTCGGCGCGCCCCGTTGCCTTGGGGCGGCCAGATTCGCCCGAAGCCGACCTCGCCACTTCGCTGATCATACTTGATGTCGCCGCTATACCCTCTGGCCCCGAAAGGATCTCCTGGACCGAAAGGGCCTCCGGCCCCGTCAATTCACCCACTGTGGGTGTTGAAGGCGAGGCCCACGGCCCTGGACAATGGATCTCTGGAAAGCATCCGGCTAGATCCTGGAGGGGTCATGGGGGATCAGCCCGTAATTCTGGCTGTGGCTTCATATGCCTCCCGCGCCGCCGCGGTCAAGGACTTCGATGCCCTGTGGCAACTGCCGTCGATCACGACGAGCAACTACGTCACCGCCGCCCTGGTAGAGAAGGGAACCAGCGGTGAACTGGAGATGAATTGTCATCGCAGCAGTGCTGCCGACCCTACTTGGGGACTTGCCATCCTCGGCGGCGCCCTCACTACCGTCGCGGCCCCGGTCGGCATCTCTTACCTGGCGACCGGATTGTCGTCCAATGCCGAGTGGGTCGGTGCTGCCGCCGTCGTGGGTCGCTTCTGGCATCAGATCCCACGAGACAAGCTTCGCAACATGAGCAATCTGCTCGAAGCCGGTCAGGCCGGCCTCGCGGTGATCGCGGTTGCTCACACCACCCAGGAGATCGTCGCCTGTCTGTCGGGCGCGACCACAGCGGTCCTTACCGAGTCCATACATGTCGACCTGATGACCGACTTCGCGCAGGCGACAGGAGAGGCATAGGAGGCTTCACCCACGGCTTCACCCACACTGGCGGATGTCGCAGCGCGGATCTTCGGCTAACAATCCTGCCAATGAGCATCCTTGAAGCACTACCGGATTTCGACGAGACCGACGGGACCCTCACGTCGGAATCCCCGCATCTGACTCTGCTAGGGCACCAGAAGCGTTCGCTCCGCCTCGAACCTGACGAATTCCTGCAGGGTCAGAGCCGATCGTACGAAAGCGCCTTGACGACGATTTTCCCGGCCCTCTTCCAACCAATGGGTTTCGGCCCTGGCACAGCAGGCAGTACGGAACTGACGGCACGATTCGGTGGCCTCGACCCGGAGGAGCGCGGCGAGGCTGCCTACCTGGTCGCCGCAGCACTACTGGGAGCGCGGCGAATAGTCCAAGCGGACAAACTCCTGCGACAACTGGAAGCCGTTACCGCACTGAGCTCTCACCGACGGCGGTGGAAAGCCCGACTGGAGTTTCTGTGGGCCGTTCATGCGGACCAAATCGGCGACATCCCAGCCCTCGCAGAGCACTCTGCAGCGGCCGCCCGGCTAGTCGGAGCGACCGACGAGCCTCCCTCAGATACGTACCGGGACCAATCATTCGACCTCGTACGAACTGTTGACGACTCCGCCCGTAAGCAGCTGCCTGTCCTCGCTGCTCGAGCGAGGATCGGGCTCGGAGAGCTGCAACAGGCCAAGTCCATTTTGGAGGATCGGTACGGCAGCATCGGCGAGGCGGAAGCTAGTCAGCCTTCCACCATGGCGATGTTGGCCTGCGGACAAGGTCGACTAAGTGACGCACTTCGACTCGCTGCCGTCGCCTTGCACGCTGCCGATCCGAACGCGGCCGGAACGGAGTTCGTCAAGCTGGAAGCGCGAATCGTGCTCGCCGATGTGTTCTTCGAGCGCAACGCCCTCGCGGCGGCTCAAGCGCAACTCGAAGCCGCCCTCGAAACCTGCTATATCGCCGAAGCGACTCCTTCGATGTGGGTTGTTCAGACATATTTGGCACGCCTTGCGATCGCGCAGCAACGTGCGGTTGACGCCGCGCCGCGGCTCCAGCAACTTCGTCACGTCAAGGAATGTGGCTTGCTGCCCCAGGCCATCATACGAAACGTGAACCAAGTCGATATCGACTGCCGGCTCCAGCTTGGCGACCTGGAAGGAGCCCTGTTGATGGTCAAAAGCAGCCCTCCCCAGGACTTCCATCGTGAAACGCTCGCCCGAGTCCAGCTGTGCTTCGGTAGACCGGATCGGGTCATGCCCAAACTGAGAGCCGGGCGAGCGCCCAACCATGCAGCACACATCCGCAGGCTGATCCTCCGTGCATGCGCCGAGAACCAACAGGGGCAAACCGAGAATGCCACCGACTCCATCCGCAGGGCTGCGGAGGCCGCACAACCGGAACGGTACGTTCGCCCATTTCTCGAATACGGGAATCAAATATTGCCGTTACTCGGCAGCATAAAGTCGTACCCTCCGAGCCACCACCTTTCCGCTCTGATCGGCCAAATCGATCAGAGCGCCTCCCCCGCGACATCCTCCAAGGATGCAACCATCCTCGAACCCCTCAGCGAGAGAGAACGGCAGGTCCTTCAACACTTGCAGTCCCATCGCACGCAGCGCCAGATCGCGCGCCTGATGTTCGTCTCAACCAACACGGTGAAGACCCACGTGAAGGCCATCTACCGCAAGACTGGAGCCACCTCTCGTGACGAGGCTGTCACCATCGCTCACAAGCACGGGCTGATCTAGGCGAGTTACGAGACACGCACGGCCGATCCGGGCACCGGACACGTCCGAACTAGCTGTCACGAGCGGCCCAGACAGTTCAGACCCTGTGTATTGACACCATGTCGGCGTAGCTACCCAGCGCTCTCAGGTCGTTTGCGTCTCAGGCATCGAGCTTGGTCGGCTGGCTGCTTAGATGTCTTGTGGACGACCGAGTGGGAGGGCGGATGAGCGGCGGCGAAGTTGCGGTTCCTGATGAATCGGTGGAGCCAGTAAAGGAGCTGCATGGCCGCGAACTGGCCGCGGTGTTTGTCGGGCTGATGTTGGTGATGCTGATGGCGGCGTTGGACTCGACGATCGTGGCGACGGCCCTGCCGACCATTGCGGGCGACCTGGGCGGGCTGAATCACATTTCCTGGGTGGCTACGGCCTATCTGTTGGCCCAGACCGTGGTGGTGCCCCTGTACGGCAAGATGGGGGATCTGTTCGGCCGACGGATCGTGCTGCAAGTTGGCCTGATCATTTTCCTGGTTGGCTCGGCGCTGTGCGGGCTGAGCACCACCTTCGTAGCGCTGGTGGCGTTCCGGGCGGTCCAAGGGCTCGGTGGCGGCGGACTGATGGTCAGTGCCCAGGCGGCCATCGGGGACGTGGTGGCACCGCGCAACCGGGGCCGCTACCAGGGCGTCTTTGGCGCCGTCTTCGGGTTCGCCACCGTCGTGGGCCCGCTCATAGGGGGCGCCATCACTACCAACTGGTCCTGGCGCTGGATCTTCTATGTGAATCTGCCGATAGGTGCGCTGGCCATCGTCGCTTTGACGGTGACTCTGCCGCGGGGGACGACTCGCGCTCATCACTCGATCGACTATCTGGGGACGGCGCTGCTGTCTCTGGGCCTGGTGGCGTTGGTACTCATGGTGACCCTGGGGGGAACCACCTATCCTTGGGCCTCGGCGCCGATCGTCATCTTGGGGGCGATGACCGTGGCCGCTATCGCCGTGTTTGTGTATGTTGAGCGGCGGGTGGCCGAACCGATATTCCCGCCGCGGCTGCTCGGCGATCGGGTCTTCGCCGCCGCTGGGGTGGTGGCGTTGCTGGTGGGTTTCGCCATGTTCGGAGCCATCACGTTCCTGCCGCTCTATTACCAGGTCGTGCGGGGCGACTCGCCCACCACCTCGGGCCTCGAGATTCTCCCGCTAATGGCCGGACTGCTGCTGACATCGATCGCCGGCGGGCTGATCGTGTCCCGTACTGGTCGGTACCGGCTGTTTCCGATTGTGGGGACCGCCGTGATGACCCTGGGTTTGTTCCTCCTCTCGCGACTGTCGCCCCACTCCTCGACAGCCGCCGCAGTGGGGTCGATGTTCGTGGCCGGATTCGGCATCGGCCTTGTCATGCAGGTGCTGGTGGTGGCGGTCCAGAACTCGGTCAGCTACCGGGATCTGGGCGTGGCCACCTCCGGGAACACACTGTTCAGGAACATCGGGAGTTCGCTTGGCACCGCCGTCGTTGGCACCGTCTTCGCGTCCGAGCTGGCAACCCAACTCCATCGTGCGTTTCCCAACGCTCCCAAGGGGCAGCTCAACACCTCGCACTTCTCAGCCGCCAGCCTGGCCCGCCTGCCCCCCGCAGCCCACTCCGCCTTCCTCCAGGCCTACTCGGCGGCCCTCGACAAGGCATTCAGGGTCGCGGGCTTCGTCTCCATCGCCGCCTTTGTAGCGTCGTGGTTCATTCAGGAAAAACCCATGCGCACTACCGTCACCGCTGAAGACCTCGGCGGCTCCTTCGCTATGCCCCGAGGCGATGATTCACGGGCTGAGATTATTCGGGCCCTGGGTGTTCTGGTGGGCCGCCAGAAGATGCGGGCCTACCTCGAACGGGTCGCGTCCGAAGCCGGGATAGACCTGCCTCTCAACGAGTGTTGGGTGCTGGTACAGGTCCGGCGCGGCCACAACAGTCCCCGTGCGCTGAGCGAACGCAGCGAGGCATCTCCGGAAGCGGTCCAGTCCACCCTCACTAGTCTGGCGGAGAAGGGTCTCCTGACCCGCCAACCTGAAGGTGACCCCCAAGACAGCTCGGTCGAGCTGACCGAAAGCGGAGCCGCCATCGCCGACACGCTGCTGGCCAGCGTCCGGGAGCGGCTCGAGAACCTCCTCGAAGGATGGTCCCCGGATCAATATCCCGACCTCTCCCGACTTCTCAACGACTTCGCCGCCGAGGTCGTTCCGGCAGCCCAGGAACTGACTGCGTCACGGCCAGCCTGAAAAGTGGAGGCGATTGATCCCCGCGGAGTCTGGCGGCGGTCGCCCGGTTATGCTCGGAGGCTGCTCGCCTGACGACGGAATGGAAATCAATGGGTAACGCTGTACGCGCTCGATTGCGTGGTCGACGGACACTGCTCGCGCTGCTGCTGGCCGCGGTCGTCTCGCTGACCGCCTGCTCGTCCGGCTCTCGTTCCCCATCTGCGGGGTCCAGCCCGTCATCGAGCCAAGGATCTCCCACCAGTTCGACGTCCACGGGCAGCGCGCCGACCTCCGCTGACGCGCCCGTCGTCGAGAACACCGGAATCAAGGTCTCCGGGGCCTTCAACACGAATCCGACGGTGACCTTTCCGGCCCGCCAGGCCCCCAAACAACTCGTCGAGCAGACCCTCATCGCCGGTACCGGCATTCCCGTCGCCTCCGGTGACACTGTGATCACCAACTACGTCGGCGAGATCTGGCCGACCAAGGTCGGCAGCCAGCCCAAGGTCTTCGACAGCTCTTTCTCTCGTGGCGCTCCGGCCGGGTTCGTGATCGGTACCGGCGCAGTGATACCCGGCTTCGACAAGACCCTCATCGGCAAGCAGCTCGGGACGCGCATGCTACTGAGCATCCCGCCGGCCGACGGGTACGGGTCATCGGGAAACTCCCAGGCGGGCATTTCCGGCACCGACACCCTCGTGTTCGTGGTCGACCTGCTCGCCGACTACAAACCGAACGCTTCGGCACCAGGGGTCGCCGACAGTCAGCTGCCCGCCACAGGCTGGCCGAAGATCACCAACACGCCCGGCCGCCAGCCGGCGATCACCAGCGTGGCGGGGGTGAAGGCACCCACCTCACCGACCTCGAAGCTGCTGGTCCAAGGGAGCGGCGCCAAGATCGATCCGAGCAAGACCCTCGTGCTGCAACTCGTCCAGACCGACATCGCCACCGGGAAGCAGACTCAATCGTCATGGGGGCAGCAGCCGCAACTGGTCAGCGCACAGAATGTTCTGTCTGTCGCAACCGCCCTCAATGGCCAGAACATTGGTGCTCGCGCCGTCGCTCTGCTGCCGGCCACCCCCGCCCAAGCGGCGACCGCCACCGCCGCCGCGCAACCGGCCACGCCGGCCCAGGTTCTGATCATCGACGTCGTCGGGCAGTACTGAGGAGGTATTCCCGGGTCGGCGAGTTCAGCCGATGCGGGACGGACTCCGGTGTCAGCGCCGCGGGCCGAACGGTTCGACATGAGCGGCGGAAAAGGCCAGTGGATAGTGTTCGGGAGACAGATCGTCATCTAGTGGGGAAGTGGCCAAATGGTGCTCGATGCGACCTGAGGTCAGGGAGCTGCCATCGGCCGCCGCTGAGGTGGTCACCGAACCTTTGGCCGCTCCCCCCAATGTCCGCCGAGCGGCCGACGTGCTGCGGCTGATCCTGGCCTTAGCTGTTCTGATCGTGGGCCTCCTGATAGCGACCGTGGCTCATCGGGGGGTGCGCAGCACCGAGCGGAACCTTCTGGAAACCATCGTGACCCTGCCGGCGTCGCTACGGGACTCGCTCACGGCGGCCGTGCAACTGGTGGCGGTGCTGATGCCGGCCGCGATCGTGGTCGCCCTGGCGCTCCGGCGGCGCTTCGCGGCGGTCGGCAAACTGGCCTTGGCTGGCGTGAGCAGCACGGTCGCGGGAGTACTGATCTCGCATCTGGTGCTGGGGACCTCTCACCCCCCTACATGGCACCAGCTGCTAACGGGACGGATCGGGATAGTGGCGGTCACGCTGCCGCCAGTGGCGTGGCTGGCCGGTATGGCGGCCGCCGTGACCGTCGCCGGGGCGGAGCTGTCGCGGCGCTGGCGGCACGGATTGTGGTGGCTGACGAGCACGACCGCGATCGTCGAGGTGATGGTGGGCGGCTTTCTCCCTGTCGACGCCGTGGTCGCCGCCGCGCTGGGAGTCAGCGTCGGCACGTCGACGCTGCTTGTCTTCGGCCAGCCTGCACGCCGGCCCACCGGCGCTCAGGTGGTGGCCGCCCTTCAGGAGTGCGGGGTGGACATCGCAGTTCTCAAACAGTTGCCGGCGGCCGGGGAGGGTCCGGACATGTTCGGCGCGACCACACGAGAGGGGACTGAGCTGGCGGTACGGGTCTACGCCGCCGATGACCGCGACCGCGACCGCCTGGCCCGGCTGACCCGCTGGCTGCTGGTCCGCGACCCTCAGGACGAGCGGGCTGGTAGCACGGTGGAGTCGGCGGCCGAGCACGAGTTGCTGGCCATGGTCGCGGCGGCGCGAGCCGGGGGCGCGTCCCCGAACCAGTTGTCGCTTACCCCATCTCCGCCGCCCAGGGGTCCCCCGGGGCCCTGGTGGCCTGGGTCGATGCGGGCGGCCTTCGCCTCGACCTCGTCGCTCCCGATGAGGTTAGCGATGCGACTCTCGCCGATCTGTGGGACAGCGTCGCCCGGCTTCACCAGCATAGACTCGCCCACCGCCGGCTGCGCCGGGACAACATAACCGTGGATGGGTCTGATCGGGCCTGGCTGACGGGGCTGGTCCTGGCCGAACTCGGCGCCAGCGAGCGTCAGCTGGACACCGATGTCGCCGAACTGCTCGCCTCCCTGGCCGTACAGATCGGTGTCGATCGAACGGTTGCCTCTGCTGTCGCCGGCCTCGGTGCGCCCACTGTGGCGGCCGCCGCGGCCTACCTGCAGCCCCTGGCAGTTACCGGTCCCACCCAGGCCATGGTCCGGGCCTACGACCACGGGCGGTCCGTATCCGTTCCGCATGGGATGGAGAGACTGCGGCCGGGGGGACGTCCCAACCTGTACCAGGATCTGAGGGCCGCGGTCGCTCAGGCCACAGGCGAGCCGCCCGCCAAGCCCGAGCAGCTTGGCCGCTTCACCTGGAAAAGGGCACTGACGCTGCTGGGGGCATTCGCAGTCATCTATCTCCTCTTGCCCCAGCTCGCCAATGCCGGCGCCGCCGTCCGGGCCCTCCACCACGCCAACTGGTGGTGGGTGCTGGCCGCCGTGCCGGCCCTGTTTGTAGCTCAAGCCTTCTCCACCCTGCTCCAACTGGGCGCCATCCCCGCCGACCTGCCTTTCCGGCCCACCTACATCGTGTCCTTCGGGGGGTCGTTCCTCAACCGTGTCACCCCGAACAACGTGGGTGGCATGGCCCTCAGCTTCCGGTACCAGCAAAAGGCCGGCGTCGACAGCGGCGCGGCCAGCGCATCGGTCGGCCTGCAAACCGTTACCGCCATGGCCGCCACCCTGCTCCTCCTCGCCGTGTTCTTCGCCCGGACCGGACGCAACACGGCCGTGCATTTCCACTTTCAGGTCCACCAATGGGTGCTGGTGCTCATCACCGCGGCCCTGGCCGGGTGCGCCCTGCTTGGGCTCACCCCCCGGGGTCGACGCTTCTTCCACGACAAGATCTGGGGGTTCATACGCTCGGCCGGCGCCGCCATCGCCCAGGTAGCCAAAAGCCCGCGACATCTGGCGCTTACCGGGGTAGGAGCCCTGGGTGGCCCTCTCGTCCAAATCGTGGCGCTCTGGCTGTGCGTGCACGCCCTGGGCGGCCAACTCCCTTTCGTGCAGGTCGGCGCCATCTACCTGGGCGGCCACCTCGTGGCCAGCGCCGCCCCAGTGCCCGGTGGCCTGGGTGCTCTAGAGGCCGCCCTGATCGCCGGGCTCTCCGCCCTGGGAATGCCTGTCGGGGCGGCCGCCTCTGCGGTACTGATCTACCGGCTGCTCACCTACTGGCTCACCATCCCCGTCGGATGGCTCAGCCTCAAGGTCGCCGAGCAGCGCGGGTACGTCTAGCCCGAGGTAGGGCCTGGCATCGACTTCCCGGTACCGGTCGGAGCCGGCAGGTGACGTCGCGCCG
Source organism: uncultured Acidimicrobiaceae bacterium (assembly GCA_963851245.1). Taxonomy (GTDB): domain Bacteria; phylum Actinomycetota; class Acidimicrobiia; order Acidimicrobiales; family Palsa-688; genus CAWKOH01. Next base: position 192,724 of record CAWKOH010000010.1, read on the forward strand.
TAGGCCACATGCAGAGCGGGGCTTGGTCGGATCGGGCCCGGTCCGGGCTCGTAGGGTCGATGGGATGAAGATCGATGCGCCGCTACCGGCGGATATCACTGACGTCGCTATCGCAACTCGCGAGCTGGCTGCCGCAGGGACCAGCGGCGTGTTCACCTTCGAAGGTTCTCACGACGTGTTCGTGCCCCTGGTACTGGCCGCGGGAACGGGTGTGCCCCTTGACTTCTACACCAACGTGGCCATCGCCTTCCCGCGCAGCCCCCTACACCTGGCCCACACCGCCCACGATTTGCATGTCCTATCCAGCGGCCGCTTCACTCTCGGCCTCGGCTCGCAGGTCCGCGCCCACATCGAGCGGCGCTACGGCTCTACCTGGTCCGAGCCGGCGGAGCGGATGAAGGAGATGGTCCAGGCCGTCAAGGCCATCCTCTGTGTCTGGCAGGACGGAACCACCCTCGATTTCCGCGGTCGTTTCACCGCCCACACGCTCATGCCACCCACGTTCAACCCCGGGCCCACTCGACACGGCGTGCCGCCGGTCGTCATCGGTGCCGTCGGACCCCGGATGACCGATGTGGCTACAGCCGTAGCCGATGGCCTTATCGTCCATCCCCTCAACAGCGCGCGCTCGCTGCAAAACCACACCTCTCCGGCCATCGAACGGGGCCTGACCAGGGCCGGGCGGGACCGGACCGGCTTCACCATCACGGCCGGGGCCATCGTCGGCATTTGGGAGCACGATTCCCGCCGGGCCGCGGTTTGCGCCGCCCTGCGGGCCATGGTGGCGTTCTACGGCTCCACCCCGGCCTACCGCATCCTGTTGGAGGCCGACGGCTACGGAGAGCTGCAACCCGAGCTCCACCGGCTGAGCCGCGAGGGGCGTTGGGCCGACATGCCGGGTCTCATCGACGACGACGTGCTGGACCGCTTCACCTTGCGGGGTACTCCGGCCGAAGTCGGAGTCGCGTTGAAGGCCCGCTACGACGGCGTCGCCGACCGGGTCGCCCTGTCGCCTCAGGGCGGCCTCAGCCCGTCCGCGCTGGCTGAGCTAGTCGCGGCCGCAACCGGCTGACCGTGCCAGCCGGCGCCGGCGGCTCCGGACCACGCTTACCCGAGGCTGCTTAAGAGGGTGGATCCATCACCGACTCTCTCTATCAAGACCCGATCTGTATCCAGGGTGATGTTCATGCCCTTACAACAGCTCGGTCAGCTCGATCAGGTGGGGGCTCAGTCGGCTGGGTGTCGCTGGCCCGGGGGTCTGCCCTCGTTGGCCGCGTATTGACCCAAACCCTCCAACGCGAAGCCAAACGGGATCTCGTCAGCCAACCGCCGCTTGAACGCGCGGGTCAGGGCGGCGTGGCTATACGCCAAGACCGTGGGCGACCACCGAAGCCATTGTTCGGCGATCTCCATAGCGCGGGGCATGAGGTCCGGCCGAGGCAATACCTCGGACACCACTCCGAACTCCAACAGCTCCTGGGCCGTCAGGGTCTGGGCCGTCATCAGGAACCGGCGGCCGCGATTGGTGCCAAGGAGCTCGAGCCAGACCGCGTGGCAGCCGTCCGAGGGGACCACCCCCTTGCGGATGTGCGAGTCCTGGAAGTAGGCATCCTCCGCCGCCAGAACCACGTCGCCCAACACCGGGAGTTCGGAGTGATAGGTCACCGGGCCGTTGGCGATGGTGATCAGGGGCCGATCCAGATCGAGGAAGCCTGAGATCAGATCTACTCCCTCGCGGGTGGACCGGATGAAGTCCCATCCGTCACCGCCCGGCGGGTACTCCTCTTGGACGGCCTCGACGATAAACGAGTCTCCGGTGCCGGTGAAGATGACCACCAGGTTCTCCGGGTCTCGACCGGCGTGCCAGAGAGCGTCTCCGATCTGTTCGTGGATCGACCCCTCGAGGGCAGCCCATTTGGCTGGCCCGCCGTCCCGGTGGATGCGTATGGTCAGCACGCCCGACTCGGTCCGTTCGAGAGCGACGTGCGGGTAGCGGTGGACGTAGTCGTTGAAACGGGTCATCTCAAGACCTCCGATCGGGCGGTGATGTCCGGAATCAGATTCCCAGCGTCTCCCTTGCCCTCTCCAGTTCGGTCGGATCCGCGGAGGTGGGCACCAAGAAGAACTCGTCGCAGCCAGCTTCAGCTGCCCCATCCACGGTCTCTTTCAGCGCATCGGCAGTATGCACCGGTGCACTTTCCGCCAGTTGGCGGGCAAAGCCCTCGTCGAAGATCCGCATGTATCGATAGACATACTCGTGAAGTTGGTCCCGGGCGTTGGGTCCCAGGGCGAACCAGACGCTGCTGGAGAAATGTGGCGTCTCCAACCGATTCGCATCCCGCCACGCCTGCACCACCTTGCCCCTCTGCGCGGCGAGGGCGACCGGATCGACGCTGGTGATGGAGGACGGGTCGTCGACCCCTGCCGCCCAGCGGGCCGCTCGGGCGATGGCCTTGGGACCGACCACCCCGGCCACGAAGGGTGGCCCACCGGACTGGACTGGCACCGGCCCCACCGGATCAGAACCCTCAAAGGGCGGCTCCTGAGCCCAAATGCTCCGCATGCGTGCCACCTGCTGGTCCATCCGGGCCCAACGCCGGCTGAAGTCCCCACCGATAGCCCGGTAGTCCTGCTCGCGGCCGCCGACGCCTACACCGAGAGTCAACCGCCCCGAGCACAGGACATCTACCGACGCCATGTCCTTGGCGACCTGAACCTCGTCGTGGGCGGGCAAAACAATCAGGGTGGTCCACAAGCGGACCCGCTCTGTCAGGGCGGCCGCCCCAGAGAGCTGAACGGAGAGGGCGTGACTGGTGAACGTCACCCTTTCGGGCACGGCCAAACTCGACCACGGGCCCTCGTCGATGCCCCGGCACCACGCTAAGAACTGGCCCCGACTGTGAGGCAACATCGTCGGCAGGGTCATGGCGATATCCATGCCCCGCATCATGTCCCAATCACAGGTGCGCCGCGCCGGCCCAACCGCCCCCAAGTGCTGGATCACGGAATGGGCCCTGAGCCCGGAGGTGCCTAAGCCGGCGTCGAACTAGCGGGCTCGGGCCTCAGTCCGGCAAGGACGACTGCAAGCATCCGCGCCTGCGAGCAATCGGTGCGTTCAGGGGTGACCTGGGCGCAGGCACCCATGACCAGACCCATCAGATCGGCCGGTTGCACGTCCTCGCGAATCAGGCCAGCACCCTGGGCCCTGGCCATAAGGATCTGGAACACTCCCTCGAAGGCCGCCTTGGATTCCGACGAAGTGGCCTTGAAGTCAAAACCGGCGCCGGAAAGGGCATCGATCAGGTTCCGCTTGGAGGCCGCTTCGCTCGCCAAGCGGCCCACGAACTCGAAGAGCGCCTCGTCGGGTTGATCGCTGCCCGCGAGCTCCTGCCCGTAGCGGATCAAGCGCTCCATGTGGGCGACCAGCACCGCCTCGAATAGAGCTTCCTTGGTCGGGAAATGGCGATAGAGAGTGCCGGTTCCTACCCCGGCCCGGCGGGCGATCTCGTCCACCGGAACGGTAACCCCGTCGTCTGCGAAGGCCACGTCGGCCGCGGCCAGGATCAGCTCTCGGTTGCGGCGGGCGTCGGCCCGGAGAGACAGGTTGGCCATCGAAGGGTTCGCGACTGCGCTGTTCGGCCCGGACCGTCCTCGCGACGCCGGGGACCGGGTCACCGAGCCCACCGTAACCCAAAAACCGATTGACAAACGGAACCATCGTTCCGTATAGTGGGCACGTAATCGGAACGCACGTTCCGATTGTACACCACCCGACGAGATTCTCCACCCCCCAGGGAATCAGGAAGGGAGGCCCACATGGCCGTTATAGAGACCGACTTCGGCGCGCCCCCGATGAACGCCGAGCCCGACCCCAACCGCTTCCGGGCGTTGGCCGTCATCGCCATCGCCCAGCTGATGATCGTTCTGGACGCCACGGTGGTGACCATTGCCCTGCCGTCAGCGCAGAAGGCGCTTCACCTATCTGTCAACGACCGCCAGTGGGTCCTGACCGCCTACACCCTGGCCTTCGGCGGCCTGCTGCTCCTGGGTGGTCGGATCGCCGACTACCTGGGGCGCAAGCGCATGTTCGTTCTGAGCCTGCTGGGGTTCGCGGCGGCGTCCGCCCTGGGGGGCCTGGCCCAGGATCCCGCCATGCTCTTCACGGCCCGGGCCGTACAGGGAGCCATGGCCGCAGTTATGGCCCCATCCGCTCTGTCGCTGATCCAGGTCACCTTCACCGAGCCGAAAGAACGGGCCCGGGCGTTCGGGGTCTTCGGTGGCATCTCGGGCGGAGGTGCCGCCATCGGCCTCATCCTCGGGGGCCTGCTCACGCAATATGTCTCCTGGCGGTGGACCCTCCTGATCAATGTGCCTATCGCCATCGGAGCCGCCGTCTTCGCCACCCGGCTGCTACGGGAGAGCCGGGTCGATCGCCGCGCCACCTATGACATCCCCGGCGGCCTGACCTCGACCCTCGGACTGCTGGCCCTCGTTTACGGGTTTACCAAGGCCGAGACCGACCACTGGGGCTCGGCCACCACACTGTCGTTCGTGATGGTCGGCGTGGCCCTGCTGGTTGTATTCGCCCTGATCGAGTGGCGGACGGCCAACCCGCTGCTGCCCCTCCGGGTCGTCGCGGACCGCAACCGGAGCGGCTCGTTCCTCGCCATGCTGCTGCTCGGTATCGGCCTCTTCGCCACGTTCTTATTTCTGACCTACTACTACCAGCAGATCCTGGGATACTCCGCTGTCAAGACCGGATTCGCTTTCCTGCCCTTCTCCGTCGGCATTGTGGCCGGCGCCACCATTGCCAGCCAGCTGTTGCCCCGGATCGGTCCCCGGCCCTTGATCGTCGGCGGGCTCCTGCTCGGGTCCGTTGGCCTAATCCTGTTCACCCAGGTCGGAACTGGGAGCTCCTATCTGACTCAACTTCTTCCCGCCGAGCTCATGACCAGCCTGGGAGTGGGCACCGCCTTCGTCCCTCTCAGCAGCACAGCCCTGATCGGGGTAGAACCAAGCGACGCCGGAGTAGCCAGTGCTTTGGTAAACACCGCCCAACAGACCGGCGGCTCTCTGGGCGTGGCATTCCTCAATACCGTCGCCGCTGCCGCTACGACCAAGTACCTGGCCGCTCACCACGATGACGGGTCGGTCGCAGCGACCGCAACCGTGCACGGTTACACCGTCGGGTTCTCCATCAGCGCCGGGCTGCTTGGCGGGGCTGCCGTCCTGGCCCTCCTGCTACTGCGGGCGCGTCGGACCGACATATCCGGCGACATGGCGCTAGCTGTGGCCTGATCGGCTCCGCACCACACGGCCCTGATGGTGACATCACGGAGGTATCGTCGAATGGACAACTACGCGACCGGTACCGAGAACGGAGCAGAGTGTGGCACCTCTAGACCTCACCGCCGAGGAGGTTCTCACCACCACGTGGACCACTCTGCATTTGCTCCGGGAGAAGGAGATGGCGACGCTGCTGGGAATCCCAGAAACCGAGACGCAGGCCGGTATGTCTCCGATCGCCTACACCGTGGGGACCGATTTCAAGGTCGCTGACCGATCCTGCTCGGAGTCGGGCATCCACTGGAACCACTGGTAACGCATGGACCGTTCCTTCGCAGTCTGCCCGGCACCGCCCGCCCTGCGCCGGATCGAGGAGCGCTACCGCGCATGAGACAGATCGCCGACGTCCCCTTGGCGTCCCGGTCGGCCGGCGAGCGTCTGCTCGACCGGGTGGCGACGCCGTTGAGTGGCCTGCCCTGGGCCACCGCCGACTACACCATCGCTCGTGGCATCCGGATCCCCACCCGTGACGGTATCGAGCTGGTGGCCGACCTGTACCGCCCCCGCGATAACGCGATCGGGACGTTGTTGGTGCGCGGCCCCTATGGTCGTTCGCTCGCCCTGGCCCTCCTGCAGGTGCGGATTTTCGCGGCCAGGGGCTACAACGTTCTCTTCGTCAGCAGCCGGGGCACGTTCGGGTCCGGGGGCAGGTTCGATCCCATGATGAGCGAGGTCGACGACGGGCAGGACGTGGTGGCCTGGATGCGCGACCAGCCCTGGTTCACCGGCCGCTTCGCCACCGTCGGCGGCTCCTATTTGGGACACACCCAGTGGGCCCTGATGACCGATCCCCCGCCGGAGCTGGCGGCGGCGGTGGTGTCCATCGGGCCTCACGACTTCCACCAGCACGTCTGGGGCACCGGCGCCTTCCGGCTCGACTTCTTGGGCTGGAGCTATGGTGTGATCCACCAAGAGGACAGCGGCGGCTTGAAGGGCTTAACCCGGCTGGCCACGTCGCGCCGGCGCCTCAAGCCCTTCATGAACCAGCTGCCGATGACCCGCGCCGCCGAGACGTGCCTCGACGGTCGGGCCCCGTGGTACGTCGACTGGGTGACCCGTCCCGACGGCGACGATCCTTACTGGGCGCCCATGCGACACGGGATCGCCCTCGAAAGGGTTGAGGTCCCGGTCCTGCTCATCGGAGGCTGGCAGGACATCTTCTTGGAACAGACAGTCCAGCAGTACCAGCGACTGCACTCCCGCGGAATCGACGTGGCCATGACCATCGGTCCGTGGTCGCACCTGGGAGTGGGTGCCGGCGGGGTCCGGGTAGCCAGCAGGGAGACCTTCGACTGGCTGGAGGAACACCTGGCCCGCCGCGGCAGGCGACACCGGCGCGCCCCGGTGCGGGTCTTCGTCACCGGTGCCAAGGAGTGGCGGGACCTCCCCGAATGGCCCCCCGCATCCGAAGAGGAGGCCCTCTACCTACACCCCGACCACAGCCTGGCCCCGAGACCACCCACCACAGAGCGGCCGGCCTCGACCTTCACGTTCGAGCCCTCCGACCCTACCCCGACCATGGGCGGTCCGCTCCTGGACTTCCGCTGCAGAGTCGACGACTCCTCCCTGGCCGCGCGCCCCGACGTCCTCGCCTTCACCGCAGCGGTGCTGGAGCGCCCGCTGGAAATCGTCGGGACGCCGGTCATCGAGTTGTCTCACTCCTGCGACATCCCCCACGCCGACCTGTTCGCCCGGATCTCCGAGGTCGACCGCCGCGGCCGCTCCCACAATGTGACCGAGGGCTACGCGCGCCTCGACCCGGGCCGCCCCGGCGACGCCCGCGCCGTGACCCTGGCCCTCCGCCCTACCGCCCACCGCTTCGCGACCGGGTCGCGGGTCCGGCTGCTCGTCGCCGGCGGCTGCCAGCCGCAGTTCGCCCGCAACCTTGGCACGGGCGAGAACCCCGGCACCGGGGTCCACTTGCACCCGGCCCAGCATTCCATCGGGCATGACCCCAACCACTGCTCCCGGCTGCTGCTACCCGTCTGGGCCTAAAGGGGCCACTCGCCCACAGCCAACGATCGCCTCCCCGCGTCCGTGCTGTCCGTCGCTTGCCGTACCCGACATCTCGCCGCTCCCGAGCCGGTTGCTCAGGCGTCCATGGCCGAGCTGCGCCCGGTCGTGGCGTACGACCACGCGTCGGCGCCCGTGCTCCGCCCATTCACAAACCGGTCCATGAACTCCTGCTCGTAGGGCCGGTCGCGGTGAGCCACAAACTGCTCCTCGCTCTCCCAGCACTCGAAGAACCGGAACCGGCCCGGGATCTCGAGATCCTCCGCCCACCAGTACTCGATGCAGCCGGCGTCCTCGCGGCTCCGCCGGCTGACCTCGACCAGGCCGGCCACTACCTCATCCCTCTCGCTCAGGCGGTACTCCAGGTAGCCACTCAGCAGGACCACGCGCACCTCCCTACTCCTTGTGGGACGACACGGTAGCCGTTGATCGTCCTCCTGCAGTCAACCGGTGGCCGTACGGCGGCTGCGTCATAATGGCCCGGAACCGAAGGAGGTGGCCCCATGGCTATGAGCCAGGAGCAGAACGACCGGCTGACGGGTGTCGAGGGGGATGCGCCGATGGGCGCCATGATGCGCCAGCACTGCTGGATCCCCGCGCTTCTCTCGGTGCAACTCGTGCCCGACGGTGCGCCCCGGCGGGTCCGGCTGCTTGGTACCGACTACGTGGCGTTCCGGGACAGCCAGGGCCGGCTGGGCTTCCTCGACGAGGGCTGTCCACATCGGAACACGTCGTTGGTCCTGGCCCGCAACGAGGACTGCGGTCTGACGTGCATATTCCACGGCTGGAAGGTCGACGTCACCGGCCAGGTCGTCGAGGCGCCGACGCATGCTCCGGATCCCGAGGCCTTCGCCGCGAAGGTTCGCACTCGCAGCTATCCGACTGTCGAGGGCGGTGGACTGGTGTGGGTGTGGCTGGGAGATGAGGAGCCTCCGCCGTTCCCGCACTTGGCGTTCACCGCCCTGCCGGAGAGCCACGTGTGGCTCAGCGCCACGCCAGTGGGGTGCAACTGGCTCCAGGGCGTCGAGGCCACGCTCGATTCCGCCCACGTTGGGACGCTGCACCGGGCCTACATCGAGGCCCACAGCCGGAAGAACGCGGCGGCCAGCGTGAAGAACACGCTCTCGGCTCTCGCCCCGCGCTTCGAGGTGGCCCACACCCCCTGGGGCATCGATGCCATCGCCATGCGCCCTATGGCCGATGGCACGACCTATGTGCGGACCACAAACTGGGTGATGCCGTTCGTGGCGCTTGTACCGAGCTCGCCGGGCACGGCCGGCGACCTGGATGGCGTGATTTTCATCGCCTCACCGGTCGACGACACCCACCATGTCCTGTTCTACGGGTTCTGGTCCGTGCACAGTGAGATCAACGACGGCTTGTACCTCAGAGTGCCGCTGGGCACCGAGACGGTTGTGGGCGACCGCCCGCTCGACATCAACAACTTCGGCGGATTCAGCTCCGACCGTGACAACAACTGGGGGCAGGACCGCGAAGCGATGAGCAGAGGGCACTTCTCCGGGTTCACCGGGAACCTCCTGCAGGAGGACATCATCACCCAGCTCAGCATGGGCGCCATCACGAACCGCACCCGCGAGCATCTTTCCAGTGCCGACGTCGCGGTCATCCACGCCCGCCGGTTGCTGCTCGATGCCCTCGACAACGTGGCCGGCGGGAAGAGACCGCTTGGCGGTGAGCCACCCGTCGATCTCGTTCATGTCGTTCCGACCGATGTCGTTGTCCCGGCCTCCGGCGCCGATGACCGCGTCGGCTCGTCGCGGTAACGAAGGGTGGGTCAGAAGTGACCTGGATCCGCTACTGACTCCGCGCCTGAACGAACGCACGGAGCCGAGCGATGCACGGCCGTACCAGTCGTCGGCGTACCAACACTCGAAGTCTCCGGTCTTGTTAGCGGGCATATTCTGCGTCCTTAGGCTCTTCCGAAGCTCACTGGACCGAAGCCGCGCTTGCGGCCCCCAGCGCCCCGTCGACGAGCAGGTCCACACCGGAGACGAATGAGGCATCGTCGGAAACCAAGAACGCCGCCACGGCCGCAAGCTCGTCTGGTGTGCCAAACCTTCCGAGCGGGGTGTTTTCCAACATCGGCTTCATCATCGGTTGGTTCTCGAACTCCTGGCGACCCATGGGAGTGTCGATCAAGCCCGGCGACAGCGACACCACCCGCCCTCCCCGCCGACCCCAGAGCACGGCCGCCTTGGCTGCCTCGAGCTGCACTCCCTTCTTCGACCAGGCGTAGGCCATGCCGGTGTCGGGTAGAAGAGCGGCGGCTCGATCCAGAAAGTCGGCGGCGCGAGGGTCGTGAACCAGCTGAGTCAGCTCCGGGCCGAGGAGCTCCAGGGGCAGGTAGCCCGCTGAAGAGGCGAAGCAGACAGCGGCCGAACCAGCCGAGACCAGCGGTTCGAACGCATCGAGGAGCCGGGTGGTCCCAACTAGATTGACCTCGACGATCCTACGAGGATCGGCCATAGTCGGGGACAGTCCGGCCGCGTGCACGAGCGATCGAAAGGGGCCGAGCCGGCGAACGCGCTCGACCAGCTCGAATACGGCGACAGGATCGCTAATGTCACAGGCCATCCCGGTCGCTCCGTCGATGTCGGGCGGCCGCAGGTCGACGGCAACCAGATGATCGGCCTGGTCGAGCAGACGGGCCGTGCAGGCCCGACCCATGCCGCTCCCGGCGCCTGTAACAACAGCTACTGTCATCCGAACCTCCTGTGACGTCCGCAGCCTATTCAGGACAGCCAGCCGGTGGGATCGTTGGTCGGGAACCCGCGGATGTAGCTGAGGTAACGCACGACGGATCGGTCATCGGATACGAACGCACCCTGCTTGAAGCGCATCCCGGCAAAGGCCCGGGTGTCGTCCTTGAGCAGCTCGTCAGCGATGTGCTCTTGTAGGAGCAGCCGTTCCTCCACTTCGGACTCGGTACCGGGCGGTGTGGCCGCCACGTAATAGCTCTGCGACCCCGCCCCGATAGGAGTAGACGTGAAGAGACCCATACTGTCGACCTGTCCGCCGGTGACGTAGGAGACGGTGTTGGTTCCGAAGACACAGATCTGTTGGTTGGCCACCAGCCCGTCGGGCATGGTGAAGGTCATCTGGTACTCGACGGATCGGTCGTCCCACCGGATGGATGACTCGTCGAAGTCGAACTTCAGCCCATGCACGTGCCGGAGATGCATGAAATCGAAGGAGTTGACGATGATGACCCAGGGATCGACTTCGAACACGTCAGTCCGCCGCGCCCTCACCGCCAGCTCGGCTGGGTCGTACCCGAGGATCCCGGGCGGATCCACCGGAGGGTTGTCACCATTGAAGATCCAAACCAGGCCCAGGCTCTCGCGTACCGGAAAGCTGTGGACCCGGGCACTGGCCGGGATCCGATCCCCCGAAGGGATCTTCGTGCACCGGCCGTCTGTCCCATAGCAGAAGTGGTGGAACATGCAGCGCAGCTCGTCTTCGACCACCTCGCCCGCGGCCAGGTCGGCCCCCATGTGGGCACATCGCGCCGAGAGGGCGGCCACGGAGCCATCGCTCCGGCGGAAGAGTGCCAGCCGGCCGCCGGCGAAGGGCACCCCGATCACACCACCGATCGGCACCTCGGAAGCCAGCCCCACCGCGTACCACGTCTGATGCGGGGAGACGGGCAGATCGCTGGTAGCCGGAACCGTGCGCTGGATCGTCGCATCACTCATGTCCCTCTCCCTCCCTGCGCCCAGTCGGAGCCAGCCGCCCAGGCGATGATCGTGGAATAAGTGTTAGCGTAGATGGGAGGTGTCAGGTTGGGGAGAGGGTGGACCCGATGACGATGCGGCATCTCGATTACAGAATCTTCGACGCCGACAACCACTACTACGAGGTGGAGGACACATTCATCCGCTTCGGGGACGAGAAGGTCCGGCGCCACATCCGGTGGGTTCAGGAGGGTAAGCGGCGGCACCTTCCGACTGGCCCCACCCTGAAGGCAACCACTACCCGGCGGAGTACGTTTCCTGCATCGAATCCCTGGACCCCGCGAGCGTCCGGCGAATCATGCGGGACAATGCTCTCGATCTGGTTTCCTAGCTGTCAAGCCGGTATCTCTGACTTGGTCTTGTAGTCCTGCACTGATCGCTGACGTGGGCGAGGATGTCGGGTCCCTTCTGGGATTGGGTGGGGTTATCCCTACCGTCAAGTGGGGCTAACCCGAGGGTGAAGACGCCGACTGGCGGTATTCCGCCGAACCTGGCGGCGGTTTACCTTTCTTGTAATGATCACGGCACACGCTCTTACCAAGCGCTACGGCGCAACGACAGCTGTGGACGATCTGACCTTCGAGGTCCTACCCGGTGTAGTCACCGGTTTCCTGGGGCCGAACGGGTCGGGTAAGTCGACGACTATGCGGATGATCATGGGCCTCGATGTTCCGGACTCCGGGACGGCCCTGATTGGCGGAAGGTCGTACCCCGAGTTGGCCTGGCCTCTGAGGGAGGTGGGCGGCCTGCTGGACGCGAAGGCATTCCATCCTGCTCGCAGCGCCCGCAACCACCTGCGTTGGCTGGCCCTGACCAACGACATCCCGCTTCGCCGGGTCGACGAGGTCCTGGATCAGGTCGGCTTGAGCTCCGTGGCCGGCCGGGCGGCCGGGAAGTTCTCCCTTGGCATGAGCCAGCGGCTCGGCATCGCAGCGACATTGTTGGGCGACCCGGGGGTGCTGTTGTTCGACGAGCCTGTGAATGGTCTGGACCCGGAGGGCATCCGGTGGGTTCGTCACTTCCTTCGGGGACTGGCCGGCGAGGGCCGGACAGTTTTCGTGTCCAGCCATCTGATCAGCGAGATGTCGCTGACCGCTGATCGGCTGGTTGTCATCGGCCGGGGCCGGCTGATCGCCGAGACGAGTGTGGCCGACTTCGTCGCCAGGAGCGGCCCCGGGGCTGTCAAGCTGGTCACACCCGATCTGGCCTCGTTCACCGCGGCGCTCACCGCCATTGGGGCCGCATTGGCGGCCGGCGCGGGTGGGTCGCTGACCGTCGAGGGGTTGACCGCACCAGAGATCGGCGATCTGGCTGCCCGCGATGGTCTGCGGGTTCACGAGCTGGTGCCGATCGCTGCCTCTTTGGAGGACACGTTCATGGAGTTGACCCACGACGAGGTGGAATACCGCCCCTCGACCACAGCCGGCGCGGCTGCCTTCGAGAAGGAGTGACGGATATGACCCAAGCCATCCAGACCGCCCAGCTGGGACATTATCGCCTCAAGCACGTGGTCAAGTCGGAGATCGCGAAGATCGTGACCCTGCGATCTACAGCTATCACTCTCGCCGTCACAGTCGCGGTCGGCCTGCTGGTGACGGGGCTGGTGACCAACGCCGCCTTGCACCACGGACCCGACTGGTACAACGGCTTCGACCCGACCCAACAGGCGCTGACCGGCTTGATCGTCGCCGGTCTGACCGGCGGCGTTTTCGGAGCGTTGCTGATCACTGGCGAGTACTCGAGTGGCACCATCCGTACGACTCTGGCCGCCACTCCCAGACGGCCGATCCTGCTGGCGGCCAAGATCGGCGTGACCGCCACAGCCACCGTGGTCTTCTGTGTGCTGCTCAGCTTCGTCTCGTTCTTCCTCGGCGAGGCCATCCTTTCCGGGGGCGGGGCTCCCTCGGCGAGCTTGGGATCGCCGGGCGCGTTCCGGGCCGTGTTCATGACCGGCTTGTTCATTGCGCTCATGGCCCTTATGTCCTTCGGGTTCGGGCTCATCTTTCGTAGCACCGCAGCCGCCATCGCCGCTTTCGTCGGCGTGGTCTTCGTGCTCCCGCTCGTCATGCGTGGCATATCCCAGCCCGATCTTCGCTACCTGCCCACCAACATCCTCGTTAACTCGGTCATGGCTACCGTCAATCAGGTTGGCGGGATCGTCCGACCGCTGTCCGCGGTCGCCGGGTTGTTGTTGATGGTGGCTTACGCCACGGCCGCCATTGCCATCGGCGCCGTACTGTTCATGAAGCGAGACGCTTGAACCAAGCCGGGTAGGACTGGCCGCAGGCTGGCTTACCGCAAAGCGAGCCGGGCGGGCCACACCCTGGCCCGGCGGCTCCTGGGCGAGGAGATCTACGAACCCGAGCCGTTCAGCACCGGTACAGGGGGCATCTAGGGTGCAGGCATGCCACGCGCCGGTGGGGCCTCATTCGTAGTCGTCGCCAACCGCCTGCCCGTTGAGCGCTTCAGCCAAGTGGACGGTTCTCTGGGCTGGCGGGTCAGCCCCGGAGGTCTGGTGGCGGCCCTGGGCCCGGTCATGGCCCGCAACCAGGGCACGTGGGTCGGTTGGAGCGGGACCGCGGATGAGGCTCTCGAGCCCTTCGAGGCTGAAGGCATGCGCTTGGTGCCGGTGGCACTCGCCGCCGGCGAAGTTCGCGATTATTACGAGGGGTTTTGCAACGCAACGTTGTGGCCCCTCTATCACGATGTGACGGCGGTCCCCCTGTTCGACCGACGCTGGTGGGAGGCGTATGGCGACGTCAACCGGCGCTTCGCTGACGTCGTCGCCCTCGAGGCGGCTAGAGCGGCGGTGGTCTGGGTCCAGGATTATCAGCTCCAACTGGTCCCTGCCCTGCTGCGCGCCAGGCGCCCCGACTTGAGAATTGGATTCTTCAATCACATTCCTTTTCCCGGCTACGAGATTTACTCTCGGCTCCCCTGGAGAAGACAGGTCGTCGAGGGTCTTCTGGGGGCGGACCTGATCGGGTTCCAGCGCGGCGACGACGCCGCCAACTTCTTGCGGGCCTGCCGGAAGCTGACCGGCGTCGCAACCCGTGGGTCGGTGATCGAGAGCTTTCCCGGACCGGAGCCCGAAGAGCCCGAGCGGCAGATCCGCGCCGCCTCCTTCCCCATCTCCGTCGATTCCTCCAGCCTGGAGGCGCTGGCGCGTGAAGAAGCCACCCAGACCCGGGCCCGCCAACTGCGGTCACAGCTCGGGAATCCCGAGGTGGTCTTGTTGGGCGTGGACCGTCTCGATTACACGAAGGGCATTCTGCACCGTCTGCGCGCCTATGGAGAGCTCCTCGACGAAGGAAAGCTCGATCCCAGTTTCGCCATCATGGTGCAGGTCGCCAGCCCCAGTCGGGACCGCGTCGAGGAGTATCAGCGCCTGCGCGACGAGATCGAGGGAGTGGTAGGACGGATCAATGGCGATCACTCCTCCATCGGCCGGACGGCCATTCGCTACTTACACCAGTCGTTCCCCAAGGAGGAGATGGCTGCCCTGTACCTCACCGCCGATGTGATGCTGGTCACCCCCCTCCGCGATGGTATGAACCTAGTGGCCAAGGAATACGCGGCCTGCAACTTCGATCTGCGCGGAAGGTTGGTGCTTTCTGAGTTCACCGGCGCCGCCGAAGAGCTGCGGAACGCCTTTCTGGTCAATCCCTACGACATCGACGGAACCAAAGCAGCCATCCTGGAGGCCATCGGGGTGTCGTCGAGCGAGGCGGCTCGGCGCATGCGGACCCTGCGTCGTCGCGTGATCGAGTTCGACGTCCACCACTGGGCCAACACCTTCCTCGCCGCCCTGGACATGGTCACCAACCCAACCGGATGACTGGTGCCGGAGGAGGCACCGGCAAGCCGTCGCCGGCGTTCCCGCATTCAAGGTTCTATTTATCGCTCTCGTGAACTATTGTAATAAGTGGCAAGTATCCCTTATTCGATGAAGGGGGCGACTCATGGACGACATCACCTTCGTACCGACCCTGTCCTATCGCGATCCGAAGGCAGCTCTCGATTGGCTGGCGAGAGCCTTCGACTTCGAAGTGACCATGGCCATCGACGGCCCCGACGACGAACCGTCTCACGGCCACTACGAGATGGGCTACGAGGGACGGGGCCGGGTGATAATCGGGGGCGAGTGGAACGAGTGGATGCGCAGCCCCGCGTCCGGCGACGGTCGCAACTCGTCGAGCGTCCACGTCGAGGTCACACGTGACATAGACGCTCATTGTGAACGAGCCCGCGCGGCCGGGGCTCGCATCCTCGTAGAGCCCGCCGATCAGTTCTACGGCGACCGGGTCTACCGGTGCGTCGACCCGGAAGGCCATTACTGGACGTTCGCCATGCACGTTCGTGACGTCACCCGCGCCGAGGCCGAAGCCGCCATAGGCACGCCCATTCACGCACCGGGCTGGCAGTGAGCCCGTCGGCGGCGGCGCTTCCCGAGGGCGACGATGTCGACCGCACTCTCGCCGCGCTGGCCGACCCGGTGCGGCGGCGCTCCGTCGAGCTGCTGGCCCAGCGGCCGCGCCGGGCGGGGGAGCTGGCCGGCGCGGTCGGTGTCTCCGCGCCCGTCATGAGCCGGCACCTCCGCGTGCTGCGCGGAGCCGACCTGGTCGAGGAGGAGCACCCACCGTTCGACGCTCGGGTTCGGGTGTACTCCCTCCGGACCACGTCCATGGGCGCACTCAAGGCCTGGCTTGCCGACGCCGAAGCGGGTTGGGTTCAGCAGCTCGCCGCCTTCAAGGACCACGTGGAGCGCGGGTGAGCGGCTCCCGGGTGCTCGTGGCCTTGCGGGTCACGGCGCCCGCGGCGCGGGCCTTCGCCGCCTTCACCGACGAAATCGGCGAGTGGTGGTGCCCCAATGGGCTGTTCCGCTTTACAGATCGGGCCGGCGGACGGTTGGCATTCGAGCCCGACCCTCCCAAACGGCTGGGACGCCATCCCCAGGAGCACGCGGCCCGCCACGGATTCCCCTGAGCCCGTTCCAGCAACGGCTGGCCGAGTGGTGGCAGGCGCTGCTGCGTTCGCTTGCTGCCCGCGTCACCACCTGACCCAACGCCGTTGTGAGGGCCCGATGCGCCGGCGCGGATTGGCACGCGCCCCCGAGGTGCTGTGTCCTATCGTCGGTTGGGTGGAGCCGGTTCGTTCGGATGTGATGATGTCGACCCTCGCCAACATCTTGCGCGGGACTCTTTTGAACCCGATCCAAGATCGCGGCTCGATGCCAGAGGGAGTCGAGCCGTGATCAGCATCGCTTACGAAGGGACCCGGGTGATCGAGATCGCGTCGGGGCTCTCAGCCGCGGTGACCGGCCGGTTCTTCGCCGATCTCGGGGCGGATGTCATGAGGGTGGAAGAGCTCGAGCAAGCGCCGGACCAACCGGGCGAACGCGCCGTGCTGGCTTGGGCGCGGGCGGCCAAGCGCATGCTGCCGGCTCCCGAGGGACGGCGGTTGGGCATCGAGGACCTCGATCCGCTGATCGCGGGGGCCGATGTCGTGATCACCGATCTGAGCCCGCGTCGGTGGGCAGAGTCCTTCCCCTCGCTCGAGGTGATGTCGGAAGCTTGCCCGGGAACAGTGTTCGTCGACATCACCGGTTTCGGGCGAGTCGGTCCGTACGTCGACTACCTCCCCGGGGACCTGGTCCTGCTGGGTTTGTCCGGCTACCTGTTCACGTGCGGGCTGAACGACCGTGAACCCCTGCGTCTCGGGGTCGATCTGGTCGACATCGCCACGGGCGTCAACGCCGCGGGCGGTGCGATGGCAGGGCTGCACCACGCCCGGCGGACCGGCCAGGGTCAAGTGGTGGAGGTATCGGCGCTGCGGACGATGCTTTCCATGGCGATGAGCTTCCCGACCAGCTACTCCTTCCAGGGAAGCATCCGGCGCCGTTCGTCGACGGGGATGGTGAGCGTCGGAATCATGCTGCGGTGCCGGGACGGCCACGCCCTGGTGAACACCTTCCGGACGCCGTCGGAGATGCTCTACGTGTTGCTCGAAGACGAACGCCTGCTGGACGAGAAGTTCGGGGACTACATCGGCCGGGAGATCAACCAGCAGGAGATGGCCCAGATCATGGCCGAGGCGGCCGCCGGCAAGACGATGCGCGAGCTGTTCGAGAAGGGTCAGGAGCTGCGCCTTCAGAACGCCATGGTGCAATCTCCGCTCCAGACGCCTTCGGACCCCCAACACAGGATGCGCAGCTTCTTCCAACCGCTCGTGGTAGATGACGGGGCGACGATCCGGGCGCCCGTGACGCCGGTGGTTCCTCTCGACGCCCGCGACGAACATGGGCACCGTAACGGCAAGACGATCACGGCCAGCGAGGCGGCGGGTTGGCGCCAAGAGCCCATCGGCCGCCAGGCAGTCGCCGACCCGAGCCGGAACGTCTTCGAAGGCCTGAAGGTGCTCGAGCTCACCTTCGCGTGGGCCGGCCCCTTCATGGGGCGTATCCTCGCCGATCACGGTGCCCAGGTAGTCAAGATCGAGTCGCGCCGGTACCCCGACACGGCGAGGGGAGCGGACCTCGTCGATCTCAGCTTCGGTGACAACGACCGTTGGATGGATCGCTCCCTGGCCTACGTCATCGCCAACCCGGCCAAGTATCACGTCGGCATGGACCTCACCGATCCCGCCGCCAAGGAAGTGCTCCTCGACCTGGTGCGGTGGGCCGACGTGATCATCGAGAACTTCACGCCCCGCGTCCTCCCGAACCTGGGGCTCGGCTGGGACCTGTTCCGATCGGTGAACTCATCGGTCGTCATGATCTCGGCGAGCGGCTTCGGCCAGCAGGGGCCGTACCGGGACTACGGCGCGTGGGGCTGGGGCCTGGAGTGCCAGGCGGGGATCACCCACCAGACGGGATACCTCGGCGATCCGGATCCCCTGCTGTTCACCCCGACCATGCCCGATCCGCTCTCGGCGGCCGCAGGAGTGGCGGCCACCATCGCCGCGCTCGAGGAGCGTCGCCGTACCGGCAAGGGGCAGTGGATCGACCTGTCGCAATACGAGTGCGCCACCTTTGCCACGCTGATCGACATCCTCCGCGGCGGTGAGACGGGCGCCGATCGGCCTCGCGCCGGCAATCGCCACGCGTGGCGGGCTCCACAGGGTGTCTATCCGTGCGAGGGTGCCGACGCATGGGTCGCGGTAGCCGTGGACTCCGACGAGCGGTGGGCTCCGCTGTGCGAGGTGATTGGCCGTCCCGATCTCGCCGCCGAGGACGGCTTACGCACCCACCGCGGGCGCTACGCCGAACACGACCGCCTGGACGAAGCCATCGGCGAATGGACTCGCGGGCGTACCAAGCACGAGGCGATGCATTTGCTCCAGCAGGCCGGTGTGCCGGCGGGAGCGGTCCAGAACGGCAAGGATCTTCACTACGATCCCCAGGTGCGGGCTCTCGAGTACTTCCGGGCCGCGTGGGGATCGGAGCTGGGCTTAAGAATCTGGCCGGGAACGTGGTACGGAATGGAGCGCACCCCCGGAGACGTACGGCGGGGCACGTCGACTTTCGGCGAGGACAACGAGCGGGTACTGCGGGACCTCCTCGGCTATGACCCCGAGAAGGTGAAGACCCTGCTGTCGAGCGAGGCGCTGTCCGACGTGGCGGACGGCCTGCAGAAGCCCGCCATCCCCGGCGTGCCGGTCGCCACCTTGCTCGAACGAGGGATGATCCTCAGCTGGGACGACGACTACCGCCTGCTCCCGGCGCAAGTGGCCCAGCGCAACCAACGTTGGCGGCGCGACCACGGTCTGCCGGAGATCCGCCTCGACGGACGCGACGACTGATCGGTCTCCGGCGAACTAACACTTGTCAGCTTAATGAGGACGCGGTAGACAAGAGCGAAGGCCGGAGGGAGGGCCGGGCGTCGCGCCCTGGAGAACGAAAGGCAACGGTGAGGACCATGCCGTCTGAGGACTTCGATTTCGACCCCTTCGATCCGGCCTACTGGGAGGATCCATACCCCTATTACCGGGAGATGCGGCAGAATCATCCGGCGTACCGGCGGGACATAGAGAACCACCGGGTCTGGCCCCACTACTGGATGCTCAGCCGTGCTCCGGACGTTCAGGCCGCGGCAGGCGACTGGAAGACATTCTCCTCGGCGCGGGGGACGCTCATCGACACCGACATCAGCCTCATTCCCCCGAATATGTTCAACATGGATCCTCCCCGCCACGACGTGCACAGGAGGATCCTGAGCCGGGTCCTGACACCCTCCCGGGTAGCCGCGCTAGAGCCGTTCGTGGAGTCCCACGCCCGTTCCCTCATCGACGACTTCAAGGAACGGGGTATCGCGGATGCCGTCACTGAATTCTCCCAGCTAATCCCCAGCACCGTGGTGTGCGAGCTGATGGGCTTGCCCAGGGAGGATCAGCTGAAGTTCCTCGGGTGGAACCTGGCGACGATCGGCGGAGCCGACTTCACGAGCGAGGCGGCCCTGACTGCTTATGGCGAAATGGAGCAGTACTGGAAGCAGCTAGTCGCCACTCGGCGACGCGACCGTGCTGACGACCTGGTGTCTCAGATTCTCCTCGCCGTGGCGGAGGAGCGGGCCGACCTTAGCGACGCCGAAGTCTGGGGATTCTGTTCGCTGCTTCACGATGCGTCCCAGAACACCACCATCAACATGATCACCAACGGCCTCATCGCGCTCGGCAAGACACCCGGACCAGCGGAGGAAGCTGGCAGAAAATCCACAGCTGTGGTCGACCGGGATCGAGGAGCTCCTGCGCTACGTCTCCCCGGTTCAGGGCCTGGCCCGCACCACCACCATCGACGTCCCTGTGGGAGACGTGACCATCCCCGCCGGTGACCAGGTGCTGCTTCTCTACGGCTCAGCGAACCATGACGACACGGTTTACGACGAGCCAGAGACACTTGATGTCACTCGCGAGGCCAAGGCGCAGTGGACCTTTGGGCACGGTATCCATTACTGCCTCGGTGCCGCAGTGGCCAAGCTGGAGACGAGGGTCGCCCTCAAGTGCTTCGTGGATAGCCTCGGCGAATGGGAGGTCGATGAGGGAACCATTGTGCGCTCCCAGCTCGTTCCTACCCGCGGCATCACGAGCGCGCCGGTCCGGTTCGAACCAGTGAAAGGCTGAAGCATATGGCGATCGACGAGATGTTCGCCTTCGACCCGATGGACCCGTCCAAAGCGAAGAACTGGGATTTCATACGGTCGATCCGTCACGCCACGGCGGTGTGCCGCCCAGCGCAGGGCCTGCTCTTCACCGCCCGTTACGATGAGACGGCAAGCGCCTTCCGCAATGCAAGGAGTTTCTCCTCGGCGGGCGACATGCGGGCGCCGGGAGTGGTGGTCCCTGACGACGAACGATTCCTCGGCGAGTTGGACTCGCCACTGCACCCCCGGATCCGGCGGATCCTGGTGCGAGGCTTCACTCCTGCTGCTGCGCTGGCGGACGAGACGTGGACCAGGAGCGCGGTCGCCTCGAGGCTTCAAGCGATCGCCAGGCATGGAGGCGGTGATCTGATGGACGGCCTGGCCATCCCGCTTCCCGGCTCGGTGGCAGCCCACGCTTTGGGTATCCCCGATGAGATGCATGAACAAGTGATGCAGTGGTGCAACGACCTTCTTCACAGCTCTTGGCCGACTACTGGCCAGACAGAGCGTGGCGTCGGCATCGAGGCCGGCTTTCCCGAATTCGAGCGCGGCAGTTGACGACCAGATCCGCCAGCGCAAAGAGGCCGGTGACGGGCAGATGGACGACCTGCTCGCCGTCATGGTGCACACCACAACCTCAGACGGCTGGCGGATCCCAGAAGCCCACATCCGGACACTTGCCATCAACATTCTGGCTGGCTCTCTGTCGGCCAGCTACATGATCGGCAACCTGCTCTTCCGCTATCTCTCCGAGCCGGATGGGTTCGGCCGGACGATCCAGGAGGACCGGTCGAAGATCCCGGTTGCGGTGGAGGAATCGCTGCGACTCGAACCTCCGGTGCTCTTCATGTTCCGGCATGCAACCGAGGACACAGAGCTGGGCGGCTGCCCGATCTCCGCCGGCGACCACCTGATGCTGAGCATCGCCTCGGCCAACCGCGACGAACGCCCGTACCCCGATGCCGAGGAGTTCCGATTGGACAGGGGAGACGTGCCCGAGCACTTGGCCTTCGGAGTGGGACCGCATCTCTGCCTGGGAAACCACATCACCCGAATGGTCGGCCGAGTGGTGCTCGAAGAAATGGTCGAACACTTTCCTCCCGGTTCGATCCAGTTGGCTCCGGACTTCGACTGGGTTTGCGTGGACCACATGCTGGAGTACGGCCCGGAGCATCTGCAGGTCGTGGCCGGTGGCTGAGAACCACGCCGAAGGTCTGGCGCCAGGCTGACGGGGGGCGCCACAGCAATGAAGACCAAGGAAGTCGCATCCCGTCAGCGCTCGAAGGGGCGAGCCCGCCGCTCGTTGGTCGAGCCGGGGCGCGTGACTGGCCATCATCGAGCCAACGGCGGGCAAACGCGGCGTGACGAGATCATCGCCGTGGCCAGTGCCACGTTCGCTCAGCGGGGCTACACGAACACCTCGATGCGCGATATCGCCGACGCCTTAGGGCTGCTGGCCGGAAGCCTCTACTCCCACTTCAGGTCGAAGTCGGAGATCCTCCGGCTCATCCTCGAACCGCTCGTCGAGCGGCTGATACCGGTCCAGGAGGCGACGCTCCAGGCAGACGGCCCCGGCCTCGAGCGGGTCAGCCGCATGATCCACGATGTGATGGCCATCCTCGTCGAGCACGGCGACGAGGTCACCATCCTCCACTACGATTGGAGCGAGATCTCCCCGCTCGAAGACCTCGGCGCCGTCGTTGCGGGGAGCAACCGCCTCCTCGAACTTTGGCGAGCAGCGGTCGTGGACGGCATCGACGATGGATCGATCCGTAATGACGTCCACCCGGATACGGTTGTGCGAGCGATCACCGCCTCCATGCACGCGGTCGTCGATCGCAAACGCTTCCAGGCGCTCCCGGGGACGTTGTCGTCGCCCCTCCAGATGGAGAGCGCAGCCCGGCAGCTGCAGGCCATCTTCTCATCCGGCCTGGCGGCGCCGAAAAAGCCGGGCGCCCGTAGGAAAACGGACCTCGTCATGAGCAGCCTCGGGCCGGCCGTGGCGCCAACTTCACGGGGAGGAAGGAAGCGATGATCGGAGAACTCTTCGTGACCGGGATGGTGGTACCCGAGCTCGAGCGCGCCATCGAGGAGACTACGAAAACATTGGAGCTGGGGTTCACACCCGTACAGGAATCGCCGCTCCAGATGCGCACGGAGAAGGGGGTCGAGGTCTTCAACCTCCGGTTCGTGTACTCGTTGGGACTCCCCCCGTATCTCGAGCTCATCGAGGGAATTCCAGGCGGCTACTACGATCCTAAAGGAGGGTACATCCGCCACGTCGGCTTGTGGGTCGACGACTTGGCGGATGCGTCTGCCCAGCTGGCCAGTTCGGGAATGCCCCTCGAGGCTTCCGGAATGAACGGCGAGGTGGACCCCTACGCGTTCGTTTTCCACTCCTTGCCCTGGGGGCTACGGGTGGAGTTGGTCGACCGCATCCAGCAGCCCAGCTTCGAAGCCTGGCTTGGGGGCGGGGAGCTAAACATCTGATCGGCGTCCGCCGGGGAACTTCCATGACGATTGTCGGAACATACGTGGTTCATCTGGTCGAAAAGTACTGCGAAGACGGTACCGTCGAGTTCCCTTTCGGCGAGCGGGCGACGGGCATGCTCCTCTACGCAGCCGATGGAGCGATGGCGGCGGTCGTCGGCCGGTCCGATCAACCGTCCCTCGAAATGGACCTTCTCGCTGGGACCGTGAAGGCCTCGGACAGCGAGCTGGCCGCCGCTTTCCGCTCGGCCTACGGCTTCGCGGGTACGTTCGTGGTAGAGGGCGAGATTGTCCGGCACCACATACTCGTCAGCACCGTGCCCAACTGGGTCGGCACCGACCAGGTACGCCCGTACTCCATTGAGGGCGACATGCTGATGCTGCGGCCGCCTGGCTGGCGGGTGGTGGCCCACCGGGCCGATTCGTCCATCGGCGAGAGTCGACCATGACCCTCGCCCGATCCCCCAAAGCCTGGGAGTACGACCGGCTCCTGGTAAACGGCGCGTGGAGGCCCGCCGCTTCGCACGAGACGCTGGAGGTGCGCGATCCGTGCACGTTGGAAACGGTTGGCCGACTCCCTCTAGCCGGTCCCGAAGACGCGGATCGGGCCGTCGCCGGCGCCAGGCAAGCCTTCGACAGCGGCCGTTGGCCTGCCCTGCCGCTCGACGACCGTATGGCCATGGTCGAGCGGCTCGGGCGGCAGCTCGAGGCTCGGCGGGAAGAACTCATGCAGGCCATCGTCTCTGAGACGGGTTTACCGGCGGGCGGTACGATCCTCTCGGGCACCGGGGCCGGACAGGTCGACGGAGCCTTCGAGTTGCTCAAAGCGAGCCTGGAGGCCGTCCGGTCCTTCGCATTTGTCGAGACGGTGGAAGGCAGGTTCGCGCCGGCGAAGGTGTTCTACGAACCGCTGGGGGTCGTCGTCGCCATTGTCCCCTGGAACGGCCCGCTGTGGTCCTCCCTCATGAAGGTCATTCCAGCTGTCCTGACAGGAAATGCTGTAGTACTCAAACCGTCCCCTCTGGCGCCGCTCGACTCGATGATCCTCGCCGAATGCGTAGAGGAAGCCGGGTTCCCGCCCGGTGTCATCACCGTCTTACCGGGCGGGGCCGACGCCGGCGCCGCCCTCGTCCGCGATCCCCGGGTGGACAAGGTTAGCTTTACTGGAAGCACGGCGATCGGACGGCAGGTGGCCACCCTCTGTTCCGCCAATCTGACTCGCTACAATCTCGAGCTGGGCGGCAAGTCAGCGGCCATCCTCCTCGAGGATGCTGATCTCGACGCCGCACTTCCGGTTCTACTCGCCGGCGGCCTGGACAACAACGGCGAGTCGTGTACAGCCCTCACTCGCATCGTCGTGTGCGTGCCCCTGATCGACGAGCTCGTCGAGCGCCTTTCCGCCGCGGTTCGCGGCCTGCGCACCGGGGACCCGTTCGACCCGGCAGTCGACGTGGGACCGCTTATCAGTGAGCACCATCGCCGGCGGGTCGAGAGCTACATCGCAGGGGCGATTGAGGACGGTGCTCGGACCGTAGTCGGTGGGTCACGGCCGGCCGGACCTTGGCCCGGGTGGTTCCTGGAGCCGACCGTTCTGGTAGACGTCCGCAACGAGATGAAAGTGGCCCGGGAAGAGATATTCGGCCCGGTGCTGTCGGTCATCGGATACACATCGGAGATGGAGGCGATCTCCATCGCTAATGACTCCCCGTATGGGCTCTGCGGTGCCGTCTTCACCGCCGACGAGGGGCGCGCCATGGACGTGTGCCGCCGGGTGCGCACGGGCACGATCAACATCAACGGTTTCACGATCAATATCGACGCTCCTCTCGGTGGGTTCAAAGAGTCGGGAATCGGGCGGGAGTACGGCCGCTGGGGCGTTAATGAGTTCGTGGAGCCCAAGACCGTGAACCTACCCGTCAGATGAGCGGCGCTCGATGCCAAGAGGAGGCATGAATACCGGCATGTGGAGGATCGTCGACTCTGATAACCACTACTACGAACCAGACGACTGCTTCAGCCGCCACATCGAGCCCCGCTTCCGGGACCGGTGCGTACACATCGTCCGTGACGGCGACGAACCGGGGCGGCCGTACGTCGGCAACACACCGATGTACTTCCTGGTCAGCAATCCGGCAGATCTCGTGGGACTTCCCGGTGCTGTCGTAGCTCGCAAGGACGAGCGGTACGAACCGCTCCCACCAGATCAGCTGATACGGGCCCGGGACGTCGCCGAGTTCAACGACCGGGGCGCCCGCCTCGATTGGATGGACGCCCACGGGATAGAAGCGGTGCTGCTCTTCCCGAGCTTAGCTCTGACCGTTGAACACCAGCTGCGCGACGACACTCAAGTCTGCGTCGCCAACCTTCGCGCCTTCAACCGGTGGTTGGACGAGGACTGGGGCTTCTCCTACCGGGACCGCATCGTCGCCGTGCCCTTCCTGTCCCTGGTGGACCTGGATTCGGCCGTGTCGGAACTGGAGTGGGTCCTTGGTCGCGGGGCCCGCGCCCTCCATCTGCTCTTTTCGCCGGTGTACGGACGGTCGATCGCCGATCCGTATTTCGATCCCTTCTGGGCGCGCCTGTCGGAGGCAGGAGCACCCGTTTGTTTCCACGGTTGCGACGCGGGCTATAGCGAGCTCTTCTCGGTCCAGTGGGGGGAACCGGCCCGACCCCCCGCTCACGCCCAATCGGCCTTCCAGCGGGCTCTCTTCTACGGGGAGCGGCCGATCATGGACACGCTGGGCTCCCTCGTACTGCACAATCTCTTCGGGAGGTTCCCCGACCTGCAGGTCATGAGCATCGAGAACGGGGCCGCCTGGGTGCCTTACCTGCTGCGGGTCATGGACAAGGCGGCGAAGACCGGAGCGCAGGGCAGATGGCTCGGTGGTCCCCTTGCCGATCGGCCGAGCGAAGTCTTCAAACAGCATGTTTCGGTCGCTCCCTTCGACGACGATGACACCCCGGCCCTGGTCGGCCAGATCGGAGCCGAGCGGGTGCTGCTCGGCTCCGACTACCCCCATCCTGAGGGTTACCCCGAGCCGCGTGATTTCTTCTCCGGGGTCCAGCTGTCCGACCCGGAACGCCGGAAGATCGAGCGGACGAACGCGGCCCGCCTGCTCCGTCTGGCGGTTGCCTGAGCCGTGTCCGAGGCGGCCTCCGATCGAGCGGTAGCGCTGATAACCGGCGGAGCGTCCGGGATCGGCCGAGCGTGTGCCGAGACTCTCGCCTCGGAAGGATGGGCGGCGGCCGTCGCCGACCTTAACTACGACGCCGCTAAGGAGATTTCCGCAGGCATCGCTGCGCAAGCCATTCCAGTGAGGCTGGACGTGCGGGACGAGCAGAGCGTGGCGGCGTGCGTTTCGACCGTCCGGTCGGAGCTGGGCCGGATCGATGCGCTCGTGAACTCGGCGGCCCTCACCGACAGTGCCCACCACGCTCGGGATCTGGACCCGGCAGCCATGGAGCTCTCGGTGTGGCGGGCCACCTTCGCCACTGATTTGGAGGGCGTCATGCTCATGTGCCGGGCAGTCATCCCGATCATGGTCGAAGCGGGGGGCGGGGCGATAGTGAACATCTCTTCCAACGCGGCAGCGGGGGGAGACTTGGTGCGTTCCGCCTACGCGGCGGCCAAGGCGGGGGTCAACAGCTTGACCCGGTCGGTCGCCGTGGCCCATGGCCGGTCTGGCGTCCGGTGCAACGCAGTATCACCCGGCGGAATCCTCGGTCCTTCGTTCGAGCGGAACCTATCTGCGGAGACAAAGCGCATCATGGCCGACCAGCGGCTGCTCCCCTACCCGGGTTACCCGGAGGACGTAGCCAAACTGGTCGCGTTCCTGGCCTCGGATCGAGCCCGCTACATCACTGGCCAGGTGATCTCTATCGACGGCGGAACCTCGAGCCAATCGTCCCACGTGCCGGCCAGCCGGGCTGCCACCGAGGCCTCAAGCGTCGACACGACCGTCGGGCGATAGTAGACATGACACTCATGGGGAACCTCGATGGCAAGGTAGCGATTGTCACCGGGGCTGCGTCCGGGATCGGCGAGTGCACCGCTCGCACCCTGGCTGGCTCTGGTGCCTCGGTGGTGGTCGCGGACATTAACGGCTCGGGCGCGGAGTCTGTCGCTGCTTCGATTGGAGCAGAGGGGGGGATGGCCAGCTGGTTCAGGGTCGACGTCTCCGTCGAAGCGCAGGTAGCCGCCCTGGTCCAGCATGCGGTCGATCGCTTCGGTGGTCTGGACATGATCCACAACAACGCAGCTGACACCCGGGCCGAGGTCATCGGCCGCGATGGGACGGTTGACAGCATGGACGTTGACGTCTGGGACCAGACTATGGCCGTCAACCTCAGAGGCACCATGCTTGGCTGCAAGCTGGCCATACCTCGACTGCTCGAACGCGGGCGTGGCGTGATCGTGAATACCTCATCCAACTCCGGGCTCTCGGGCGATCTCTCGCGCACCGCCTACGGCGCCTCCAAGGCGGGCATCAACGCCCTCACTATGTACGTGGCAACCCAATACGGCCGGCGAGGGATCTCCTGCAACGCGGTGTCCCCCGGCCTGGTACTCACACCCGCGGCTGACCGCAACCTCACCCCCGAAGCCCGCGAGATCTTCAAGCTGAACCACCTTACCGAGCGGTTTGCGTCGCCCCAGGACATCGCCAATGCGGTGGCGTTTCTGGCCTCCGACCAAGCCTCGTTCATCAACGGTCAGATTCTCTGCGTCGACGGCGGGATGCTCGCGCACACCCCGACGTACGGGCAGTTCATGGCGGCGGACTCGTGAGCGCCACCAGCGGAAGCTTCGATGAGAAGGTGACGCTGGTGACAGGAGCGGCGGCGGGGATCGGCAAGGCAGCCGCGCTGCAGTTCGCGGCCAAAGGAGCCTCGGTCCGCCGTGGCAGTGTGGCTGTGCTCTGACGAAGCATCCTTCGTCGTCGGGCACGCCCTGGTCGTGGACGGCGGTTACACCATCCAGTAATTGAGAACGCTACGTCGGGTTCGGGAGGCCGGTTGGCTGGTCAATCGGGATCCACACCTTGATCCAGGTGTCGCCCGGCTGGGACTCGACGCGTATATCGCCGTGATGGCGACGGACCACGATCCGGTAGCTGATGTCCAGGCCCAGTCCGGTGCCCTGCCCGACCTCCTTGGTGGTGAAGAAGGGATCGAAGATGCGGCGTTGGAGCTCGGCGGGATCCCGGTCCCGGTGTCACCGATCTCGACCAGCGCACAATCCCGGTCGCGGCTGGTGCGGATGGTCAAAGTGCCCTGGCCGTCCATGGCGTCGATGGCATTGTCGATGATGTTGGTCCAGACCTGGTTGAGCTCGCCACTCTGGGCGCACACCTCGGGCAAGCCGAGGTCGTAGTCCCTGACGAGGCTCACCCCTTTCTTCCACTTGTGCTTCAAGATGAGCAGGGTGTTGTCGATCCCTTCGTGGATGTCGGTTCTCTCGAACGGCCCCGTGTCCAGATGGCTGTAGTCCTTCATGGCGGCAACCAGCTCGGAGATCCGTCCAGCGGAATTGCGGATCTCCCCAACCAGGCTCTCCATATCGAGGCCGGCGGCCAACCAGCGGAGGGCATCGGAAGCGTGCGGACCGGCGGCGACCACGGCCCGGTCCAGCCACGCCTCGTCAAGCCGGGCCGACGCAAAAACTGGTGCTAACTCCCAGGCGTTTTTGACGCTGGCGGCTTCAAGGTGGTTGGCCAGGCTGTCTTCGAGGTCCCCCGCTTCCAACGTCGACAGGCTGGGTGCGCTTCGTACTTGCTCAATGGCTTCGTTGAGGAGCTCGAGAAGCGCGGCCAGCTCGTCAGTCCCGGCCTCCGGCGCCAGCTTTACCATCGCCGACCGGGCATCGAGGATGCGAGCGCTCAGTGCTTCGGCGGCCCGTACTTCCGCGGCGGCGGGGTTGTTGAGCTCGTGGGCGAGGCCGGCCGAGAGGGCGCCTAGGGCGATCAGCTTCTCCCGCTGCCCGATGAGCGCATCGGCGTTGGTCAATCCCAGGAACATCCCGTCGAGGAGGTGCACCGCCATCGGGAACCAGGTCTGCAGTACGTAGGCGAAGTCATCCGCCGACAGTCGGAACAACCGCGAGTCCCGCACCGTCCGCAGACTGGAGGCCCATGACTGTGCTCCCGAAACGCTGATGAAGGCCCGCATGACTCCGGCATAGGAGCCCGGTTGAGAAGTGGTCGACAGCACCACGTCCGTGCCGTCCATTCGTTTCACCAGCTCTATCTCACCCTCGAGCAGCACATAGAAGCTGTCGGCCAGATCGCCCTGCGTGTATACGGTCACGCCGGCGGCGTGGTTCTCGACGGTACCGTGCTCAACCAACCAGTCGAGTTGCTCGTCGGTGAGACTCTCGAAGAGGAAGGTACTGCGTAACTCGCCCTTGAGCGCGACGGATCCGGTCATAACTGCTCCAGGTACCGGTGAACGAATGTGACGGCCATGGCTCCCTCGCCGACGGCCGAGGCCACCCGTTTCACAGACTGACCCCGAACGTCGCCGGCGGCGAAGATGCCCGGAATGCTGGTCTCCAGGAAATAGGGCTGACGTTCCAGAGGCCAGTCAGCGGGAAGCTGTCCATCCCTCAAGAGATCGGGTCCGGTCAGGACAAATCCGTTCTCGTCGCGCCGGACCACCTTTCCCAGCCAATCGGTGCACGGCGCGGCGCCGATAAACACGAACAGCCATGACGTCTCGACCTTCTCCTCGACGCCCTTGGCATGGTCAGCGATACGCAACCATTCAAGGTGATCCGCTCCGCCCGCCTCGAGAACGGAGCTCTCGGTCCTTACCCGCACATTCGGAAGCTGGCGTATCTGCTGGATCAGGTAGTGGGACATCGAGCGCTCCAGACTCGGACCCCGCACCAAGATGGTGACGGTGCGAGCCGTCCGGGCAAAGTACACGGCGGCCTGGCCGGCCGAGTTGGCACCGCCGACGATGTAGACGTCCTCGCCCCGGACCGACTGGGCCTCGGTGGCTGTGGCGCCGTAATAGACGCCGGCCCCGGTGAAGGCGTCGATGCCCGGGGCGGCCAGTCTTCGGTAGGCGGCTCCCGTCGTCAGGATCACCGCTTGCGCAGAGAGCTCTCCGGCGTTGGCCTGGTGCACGACGCGGGCTGAGCCGCACACTTCCAAGCCAGTCACTTCGCACGCCAGCAGCATCTCCGCCCCGAACCGGCGAGCCTGCGTGGTTGCTCTTCTGGCCAGATCGCCGCCCCCGATTCCCGACGGGAACCCCAGATAATTCTCGATCCGGGAGCTCAGGCCGGCCTGCCCTCCTATCGCCTCCTGTTCGACCAGCACGGTACGCAGGCCTTCGGAGGCACCGTAGACAGCGGCACCCAGGCCGGCGGGTCCACCTCCGATGACGATGAGGTCGTAGAAAGGAAGTGACGGCGTCGATGCCAATCCGAGCGTTCGGGCCACGTCGCTCGTCGTGGGGGCCTCCAGGGCCTCCCCGGCGTCGGTGACCAGCAGCGGAAGACGCCCCTCCCCGCCGCCGTGGGCCTCCAGCAGCCGGGCCGCCTCGGGGTCGCGCTCCAGCTCCAACCACTTGAAGGGCACCTGATTGCGGGTGAGGAAGTCCTTGATCTCGTGCGATGGGGCCGACCAGCGATGACCGACCACCCGAACCCGGCCGCCCGACTTGAGCCGGTCCTGCACCTTCCAGTCCTCGAGGAGGTCGTCGAGGACCGGGTACAGCTTCTCGTGCGGGGGGTCCCAGGGCTTGAGGAGGTAGTACTGCACGTCGGCCTGGTTGATGGCCGCAATAGCCGCATCGGTGTCGGCGTAGGCGGTGAGCAGGACGCGACGAGCCTTCGGATATAGCTGTCGGGACTGCTCGAGGAACTCGACTCCGCTCATCCCGGGCATCCGCTGATCGGCAAGCAACAGCCCGACTTGCTCGTCCCGGAGCTTCAGCTCCTTGAGGGCATCAAGAGCAGCCGAGCCCGACTCGGCCCGGCGGATGCGGTACTCCTCGCCGTAATGCTGGCGCAGATCGCGGGCCAACGAACGTGACACCTCTGGGTCGTCGTCCACGGTCAGGAGTATCGGGGGCGGCATCCTGCCATTGTCGCACGCAGCCCGAGTTACCGGTCAGGGCCTGGTCACCCCCACCGGGCCCACATCTGCTTCATACCGCCTCGATGACTGTCGGGCCATGCCGCAGCCTTCCGGTCTCGTCGAAAAAAGTCACCTCGGCGTGCTCCCGGTTCAGAGACAACACCGCGTACCCGCCCAGGCTCCACGTATCCTCGTCGACCGTATAGAGGCCGTCGAACTCCCACCCGCCCCGGCCCGCCGTCAGCACTGTTTCGTCGACTGTCGTGGCCGGCCGGCCATCCGAGCTCACGAGCTGGGGGACCCCGCCGTGACCGACAGTCGCCGTGTAACGGGCCAGGCTCTCATAGTTTCGGGCCGTGATGTCGGTGGCGTACACGGTGCCCCGGTGCTCGTGACCCCAGAACCAGGCCGCCACTCGCCGGCCATTCAGTGCGCTGCTCACGTCCCCGGCCAGTTTGCCCGACACGTTGCTGTCCCCGAAGGCTGTGAACGCCTGATGATGGCTGAGGAGAATCGTTTGCCGCGAGCCGGCTCCGGCGTCCTCGTTGATCGCCTGCCCGAGCCAGGCCTTTTGCTGGTCCGACAGGTTCGGGTCGTCGGGCGACTGATAGGCGCTGTCGATCCCGATGAGTTGCCAGTAATCGTTGCGGAGGATGAAGTTGCTGCTGCCGCGTTGGCCGCGGAACCGGTTGTCCGCCAGCAGGGTGTCAAAGTATCCGTGGCCCCCGGTGTACATGTCGTGGTTCCCGTTCAGCGACCAGGACGACACCGGAGATCCGGCATCCACGGGCCAGTGGGCCAGGAACCTGTTCTCGTACTCTTCCCGGAGACCGCAGTAGTAGGTGTCGCCCAGGTGAATCACGTGACGCTCCAAGGGGGGATCCTTCAACAGATGCGCCCGGATGGCCCTGGAGACGTTGATCGCCTGCGGCAAGGCGGTCGCCCAGTCGCCGACGAGAACGATTTCGGCCTGCTCACCGAGATGGTTCGGGGCCCCCGGTGGATCCACATACGAGTGCTTCTGGCCGGACAGCAGTTCGTCCAGTCGGACCTGTATCCACCGGGGATCGCAGGGCCCGAACTGACGGTAGAGGTCCTTGATCTCGCCCAGCCAGTGCGACAACGGATTACGCTGGCCATGTTCGTCTGTGGGGCAGAGCGGCTCCACACAGTGCGCGATCACGCCCTGGAAGACGCTCGCCTGAGGATTGCCCGGCAGAGCAACGACGGGCGGCGGGCGATCCGGACGTACACCCTGATAGTGGGCGCGGGGCTGGTCCAACGAGGATTCCAACACGCGTTGGATCTCATCCAGGTGTGGGCTTCCGGAGCCGGACTGAGAGGCTGCATGCTGCCTTATCCGTTCCAGGTGGGACAGGAGGACCTTCGGGTCGACCACGTCGGGATGCAGGGCCCACCCGGCATTCGTGTTGGAGCCGCCCGTTCCGCTCTCAGGAAGGGGGTCGGCTGACGCCGGGTGGCGGGAGCCGGCTCGGAAGGGATCGAAGACCTGCCACAACTCCGCCAGGAACAGGCGCCCGAACGAATCCAGTGCTTTGAGTTCGCCGGTCATTGAAGGCCCCCGGCTCCGGAAGGTGCTGAGCTGCCAGGCGAAGTCCAGGGGCCGGATGCGCAGGATTCCACTGCCCACTATCCCCTCCCGCGCCGACTCGCCGCCATCGGTCACCGGGAGATGCCCGTTCAAGACCCGGACATAGAGAGTCGAGGTCTCGGGCCACACCTTCGTCAGCGGGCCGGGCCGCACATCCTTGTACCCCGCCAGCGTCAATGGACGCCCGGTTCCGTCGGAGAAGTACAACCGGTAGAGCATGTGGCGGGTGGCGGGTCCCTCGGCCACGAACAGGTTGAATAGACCGTCCTCCACCGGTAAGCGGCCTCCCAGAACGTCCGACTGGACGTACCCCTGGGCCACGGCGGCGTGGACGGGGTCCGCGACGAATGCGTCTATGTCGTCGGTGCGTATCGTCAGCCGAAACATCAACCCCCCGCCGGGATCCGCATCTCGGCCCAGCCCGGACTGGTAACCGGCTTGGTAATCGTGGGCTCCAAAGGCGAAGGCACCGATCATCTTCTCGGTGAACTGGACCGTGTAGGTCATGAGTTTTTGCCCTTTCCTCCCGAGAGAATTGTCGAAGCCAGCCGGTCGGCGAACGCCGCGATAGTGAACGACGGGTTCGGTCCGACCGGTCCCGGCATGACCGATCCATCCGCGATGTACAGACCGGGATATCCGAAAACTTCTCCGCCCGGGTCCACCACTCCCTCGGATCGATCGCGACCCATTGGACAGCCGCCCAAGGGGTGGACGGTGATGACCCGTTTGAACAGCCAAAGCGGCGTGTTCATGTAGCGGCCACCCAGCGCGTGGGCGATCCTTGCCACCGTCGTCTCCACCCGGTCGAAGTAGGGATCGGAATTGTGGGTCGTCCAGTCCAGCTCGAGGTCGTCGCCTCGCACAGACATGACGCCGTCCGGTACGTCGCGTCCCATCGTCAGCAGAGGCAAGGCCGGCGCGGATTGCGCCCCGCCGCCGAACGCCGCGCTCACCTGTGCGGAGTAGTTCGAGCGGGGGTTCCCCACGGCGTGGGCCCAAAACCGCCGGGACAAGAACGAAGCGACCCGAAGGCCGAGTACGGGGGCGCTGGATATCCCCTCGAGATAGTCGAGGAACGACGGATTGCCGCCGTCCTCCACGTAGAACCCCCGTCCGTGAACCCCCGTTCCGTCGAGCTGGTCTGCCACCCGGATGGCACTGGTGATGACGGGCCCCATACTGGGATCCAGTGACCGCGGCTGCCCGTCCGCCGAGCGGGCGTGATCGATGAAGGTGAGGAGGTCACCGTTTCCCGAGAAGTGGGTGCCGAGGGCGGGGCTGAGGGCGGGGAAGGCGGCCCGATTACGCAGGAGCAAATAGGGCGAACCGAAGGTGCCGGCGGCGAGGATCAACTTGTCGGCGCGGATCGTCTTGGAGGCCGGCTCCGAGCCGGCATCACCGGCCGGGTCGTGCTGTGCGTAACCGACGACGTAACCACCACAGGGACCGCAATCGATGCGCTTGACCTCCGAGAGCGTCCGGATCACGGCCCCGTGGTCCTTGGCCCTCGACAGGTAGTTGTAGTCGAGGGTGTTCTTGGCCCCGTAATTGCAGCCAATATCGCACTCCCCACACAGCCGGCAGGTGGTACGAGTGGCGTGATGAAGGTTAGGAGGCTCACCCTCGATGCACTCACCCAGAGCCGGCGGGCGTCCCTCGTTGGCGAAGGTTACCGCCAGCTTGGGCAGCTGCCACTCCAGGCCAAGTGCACTCGCGGCATCTCTCATGGCCTGGGTCTTGGCGGTAGTGCTGTACGGGGCCGTGTCAAATGGGTAAGCCTGCGCGTTCAGCATCCTCTCCACCGCGTCGTAGTGCGGATCAAGGTCGGCGCGGGTTATGGGCCAGTATTCGTAACCGGGGCGGCTGCTGTCCTCCCTGACAAACCAGTGCTCGTCCTTTCGGATCAAAACGTTCGCGTATATCAACGACCCTCCTCCGAGACCGCTGGAGACCACCGCTTCCAGCCCGCGGAAGGACCACACGTCGAACATCCCGTACAGCCTGTGGCCGGGGTCCCAGAGGTTGCGGGCCAGTCGGGCCGGATCCCGCGGGAACGAGTTAGGAGGCCAGGGCTGTCCGCGTTCGAGCACGCAGACCGATAAGCCACCGGCGGCCAGGCGATATGCGGTAACCGAACCTCCGAACCCGGAGCCGATCACGACCGCGTCGAAGTGATCTATCGAACCGTCGCCCATTGAGCTCATGCCGGCGGCCCCGACCTGTGACCCCGTGGCCGTCTGGCAGGCGGTCGTGCCCCTCCCCCGAGGTGGCGGAGGATAGTCACGGCACGCTTTCGTTCAGATCGGCGAGCACATCGCCAAGTGGCCGGGAACGGTGGCCGACCCGCTCACTCGGACTGAGGGCCGCCATAAGTAGATCACTCGTACCTCGGTCCGGTGCTTTCAGCCATTGCTGGCTCAGAGTCAGATCGACTACATCCCTCAGGCCGACCGGTGCCACAGGCGGGGGACTGTCGGCTGTGAGATACCAGGTCTCGATGTGATCGTCGAGCACCCCGTCGACCACGGGAGTGAAACCCGTGGCCAGAGCGGTCGGTCGGATGTCGAGTTCTTTCAGTGGCTCGGCCCGGGGATGATCGCCGATCAGAAGGCGGGCCTGCCGGCCTCCGAGGGTCATGCCCGTCCCACCCCGCAGATGAACGTAGGATTTGTAGAGCATCCCGCGAAACCCGCCGTAGGCGATCCCGTTCATGATCATCGGCAAGCGCGCGTGGCGAGGACGGGGGATGTCGAGCCGGACGACCAGCTGGCCGTCGAGGTCGTACTGCGTGCTGACCGTTTCCTCCCCGACGACGTAGTCGAGATTTGCTTGGCGCTTGGGCATGCCCCAGATGCCGAGTCCGCCTTTTACCGATATCTCGCTGCTGACGGGGAGATCGTAGATGTAGACGCCCGTGCCGTACAGGCTCCGTAGGGCCAGGGCCGGCAGTGCGGGAGCCCGTCTTCGGCCGTGTGTCACCAGTACACCGATGCAGAACTCAACATACTTGCCGATGGTGGTGTCCAGGTAGTTAACGACGGCGACGACGAGGAGGCCATGGCCGAGGATCCGCACCGGTTGAAGCTCCTGGCCCGGCAGCAGCTCGGCCGCCCGCGCCGGGTCGATCGCGTAAGCGGCGAACAGGGCGGGGCTGGTCTGAGTCCGTACCGGCATGTTGAACGGGATGCCGTCGACGTTCGAATACCGACCGTCGAGCCATCGGATCCGCGGGGAAAAGGTCATGACATCACCTTTGCTTCCAGTTCGTCAGCCATGAGCGGGAACACGTCTTGAGCGGCGGCGTCGCCCATGAACACGTCGAGGTGGCTGAAGTTGGGTAGGACGTGCAAGGCGTGATAGCCGGGCCGGAAGTCCGACAACCACTCATAGGTACGGCGCTGGCTCTCGGGCAGAAAGCAGAGGTTGCGCTCGCCTGCGAACAATATGAAACGAGCTTCCGTCCGAGGAGGTTGGGCGACATAGTCGTCCGGGAGACCGGGGATTTCTTCGAAGGAGACGAGGTGCCCGTTGCCGACACACTTTGCCATCTGTTGGAAAAAGGTGAGCGGCACGTGACCGAACTCTCTCGGGATGAACTCGCCGTGGGTGACCGGGTTCAGGTTCTCGTGCCTCCACAGAGCCGGAAACCCGCTCCCGTAGGTGAAGCTCACCTGCTTGCAGACCGTGTTGTCGCACTCGTGATGGAATAGTCGTACCAGCATGGTCAGTAGCCGGTCGAAGTTATCGGGCGGGTCATCACCCCAGCCCGGATTCAAGAAACGAAGGAATCGTCTCACGACAGGCACGGCAAAGCGCAATTTCAGGCGCGACCAGTCGGGCACGACGGGGTGGAGCGACACGGCGTTGCTGACGATGGTGTCCACCTGGGGAAGCAGGCCCGCACACGCTGACATCGCGAATGACGTGGACCCCTGGCAGTGGATGATCGCCTTGACCTTGTCGCTGCCCGTCTCGTCCACGACGGTGCGGACGGCGGCCGGGTGGTCATACCGGGCCGCTTGATCGAGGGTCCAATTGTTTGGCTCGAAATCGATGCTGGCACGCCAGTTCTCGAGCCACACGTCGTAGCCGCGTCCGAGGAGGGTGTCGACGATCGTGGTGTCTACCGGGGCCAGGAATATGTTGGCGCGAACTCCGGCGCCGTGTACCAATAGCACCGGCCCACGGTGAGGTTCGCGTTCGCCCCGAATGTTGATCAGGTTGAGCTGTAGCCCGTCCTCGGCCATGAACGGAACCACCCTCTCGACCAGATGGGAGCCTCTTGCATTCGTCTCGGTCAATGGCACCTCCTGCACACTTTGCGAGGGTCTGGATTCATCTCACTGGCCCGCCATTCGCTCGGCGGCCCGCTCCGCCAGGGCCGCGATGGTGAGGGACGGGTTCACCGCCAGAGCGGTCGGCACCATGGATCCGTCTACCACGTAGAGACCGGGGTACGCCCAGGTCTCGCCTGTGTCTTTGACCACGCTTCGGTTCGGGTCGTCCCCCATGGCACAGCCGCCCAACGGGTGGGCCGTAAGGATCTTCCGCATCGGCCAGCGGTACAGAAAGCTGTTGCTGAACTTCCCGCCCGCCGCCTCGCTAATGGAGGCCATCACCTCTGCCATCTCCTTGTACAGACCTCGGTTACGCCGGGCGTTCCACTCGATCTCCAACTCGCCGTCGTCCAGGTGCAGGCGCCCGTCAGAGCTGTCGGTTCCCATCCCGAGGAACGGGATGGTACGGGGAGTGCGGGCCCCCGAAACGACGGAGTCCAACTCGAGGCTCAATCTGGATGTGCGACTCCCGATGCCCAGCGTTCGGTAGGCATAACTTGCCACCAACTGCGCTAGGCCGCGCAGTCGGCCGGCTGCGGGCGGAAGCAGCCCTTCCAGATACCAGAGCAGGGAATCAGGCAGGCCCAGGTCCTCCACTGTGATCAGGTGGTCGGTCGTGTGGACCGTGGCCCGGGCCGTGATCGGGGGCCCGAGCCCAGGGTCGGTGCGTTTCGACGTTCGATGGGCGAAGGCGAACAGAAGCTCACCATTCAAAGAGAAGTGTTGACCGAGGGCCGCAGACAGGGCCGGCAGAGACTTCTTGGCGTCACGGCATGAGAGCAGAAGCCGGGCCGATCCGAGGGTTCCCGCGGCCACCACCACGTTCGTCCCGTGCAGCGAATCAGATGTGCCCGGGCTCCGTGGGTCGTCCGCGTCCAGCCGGCGAAATGAGACGTCGTAGCCTCCCCCAGCCGAGGGAGCGACACCGTCGACTACCGCCAGGGGATGAATCGTGGCGCCATGGCGCATCTCCGCCAGGGCCAGGTAGTTGGAATCAAGTGTGTTCTTGGCCCGAATGTCGCAACCAAAAAGACAGTTACCGCAGTACACACACGGGTTCTGGTCGAGTCCGGTTACGGGATGGGCTCGTGGCGCGTCGAGGTAGACAGCCAGTGGGACCTGGTCGGTTTCAAAGCCGGCAGCCCGGCTGGCCGCCAGGAACACGTTGGTACGCTCCGGGAGACCGTCTCGCCCATGCGGAGGCCGCAGCGGCTGCGACCCCAACATCTTCAAGGCACGGTCGTAGTACGGCTCCAGGGAAGCCCGGGTGAGCGCCTGCGGCCATCCCGGAAGGGCAAAGATCCGCTCGTCGGCACGAAGGTTCACGTTGAAGTAATGCAGCGAGCCTCCGCCCACCCCCGCTCCGAGTACGACGTCCAGCTTGCGGAACGCGGCGTACTCGAGGAATCCGTGGGAGCGTCCTTCCTCCCAGAAGGCCTCGCTCGCGACCTGTCCAACGGCGCGCGGAAAGTCGGCGCTTGTCCACCGCCGGCCTCGCTCCAGTACGGCCACCGATCGCCCCGCCTCAGCCAGACGGCAAGCCATCACCGCCCCGCCGAAGCCGGAGCCGATCACGACCACGTCGTATCGAGCCGACGACGTCACGTTCCTTCCCATGTAGTCGTGTTGGTCCTGTCAGGCGAGGTTAGCCCCTGCAGTAGGCTCCGCCACCAGAACGTTCATTCGAACAAGAAGTAGGGCCGCCCCGGTCGTCGGCTGGCCCAGATGCCTAAGCTGTCTCCACATGCAGACCTTCAGCCGCGGCGGACTGTTGTTCGAGGTCACCGACTCGGGCCCGAACGACGGGCGAGTCGTCATTGCCCTGCACGGCTTCCCGGAGGATAGACGGTGCTGGTCACAGCTGACGGGACCGCTGACGGGGGCCGGCTACCGGGTTCTGGCGCCCGACCAGCGAGGGTACTCGCCGGGGGCACGCCCGGCCGGGCGCCGCGCCTACGACGCAACGAACCTCCGTGAAGATGTCTTTGCCCTCGCCGACGCAGCCGGTGCGGAGCGGTTCGACGTGGTCGGGCACGACTGGGGGGGATTCGTTGCCTGGGACCTGGCCGCCCGCAACCCCGAACGGGTGCGGAGCTGCACATCCTTGTCCACCCCCCATCCTCGAGCGATCCGGGACGTGGCGCTGAAGAGCACCCAGGTGCTGCACCTCTGGTACGCGCTCACCTTCCAGGTCCCGGCCATTCCGGAGCTGACGTTCAAGGCGATCGGGCCCGAACGCGGCGCCAAGCTATTGGAGCGCGGCGGCCTGGATCCCGAGACCGCAGCCCACTACGCCTCACGGTTTGCCCACCCCGACGAAATGGCGGGACCCATCGACTGGTACCGCGGCCTTCCCTTTGACCTTCGCAACCCCGTCCCCGACGTCTCCGAAGTGCCTACGCTCTTCGTGTGGGGTGACCAAGACCGCTACCTGACCCGGCCCGCCGCCGTCGCCACCGCTCAACACGTTACGGCGCCCTACCGCTTCGAGATCATCCCGGGAGCACCGCACTGGCTGCCCACGGCGGCGGCAGACCGTATCGCTCCCATTCTTCTCGAGCACCTGGCATCGACCGCCGACTGAGGATCGACGACCTATCCACAGTGGTGCCCGGACAGTTGGTGCGACCCGCTCTCGGCCGCATCCGTAGAGAGTGCCGTCCGGAGATGCCGCATGGCCTGGCGAATCCTCAACTTCGCGGTCTCAATCGGGACGTCCTCAGCGAGGGCGACCTGCTCGGCGGGGAGGCCTCCCATGGCGGCGAGGACGAGCGCTTGAGCCTGTTCACCTGGGAGTTGCTCCAGTGCGGCGCGCATCCTGGCCGGGGGGTCAAGGCTTCGACTCCCTTCGTAAGCGGTCATGAAGCCCCTGCCACTCGCACGCGAAGACGCCTCTCCCTGAGAGGTTCGTCCGCACGCTGGGAGTGCGTCCGTCGCCGCCTTCGCAGCAACCCAGACCAGCCAGGTGCCGACCGAATAGAGACGGGCGTCGTAGAGGTGGGCGTTCTCCGCTGCGTATCTGAACGCCGAGGTAGAGATATCCTCAGCCCGGATCGGGTCGCCACTTAGACCTAACGCGATTCCGTAAACCCTCTGCTGGAACCGCCTTACGAAGGCCAGGGTGGCTTCTGCGCCGCCTGCAGCGAGACCGAAAAGCAAGGTCTCGTCGGCGTCTTGAGTCGATCCACACATGCTGACTGTCCTCTGGTGCGCCACTTGCATCGGCTATTCCGGGTAGGGTGTATCGTTACATAGCTGAATATAATCCAGTCAGGGCTATTACACAACAGTCTGTAACCCAATTTCTGGCCAGAGGAAGTGATTGTTGGAGACCGCACAAACTGAGCAGAAGGACCGGGGTGAGCGAACGTCGCGGTCCCGCCAGCCCGGGAGGCCTCGCGACCCCAGCTACGACCGTGTCATTCTCGATGCCACGCTTCAGATACTCTTCGAGAAGGGCTACAAGGGGCTGACCATCGATGGTGTGGCAGCCAAAACAGGAATGGGCCGTCCGACCATCTATCGGCGGTGGCCATCCAAAGCGGCCCTCGTCATCGCGGCCCTCGCTGACTTGGTTGGGCTCTCGCCAACCCCGGACACCGGTACTCTGCGCGGCGACCTGCTTGCCTTCCAACGCCAGCAGGTGCGCTTGATGAACTCACCGGAATCTCGTCGCACCACAGCCGGCCTCGTAGCCGACCTCGTCGCCGACCCTGAGCTGAGCGAGATGTACGTTCGCGACTACATCGCCCCGCGGCGGGACTCGATGAGGCAGGCTCTGCAACGCGGCGCCGACCGGGGCGAGCTGCGCCCTGATGCTGACTACGATCTCATCTACGATCTCTTGCTGGGGCCTCTCTTTATGCGGTCGGTAGTGCGTGGCGAGCCGCTCGGGCGAGGCATCGCAGAGCAAACAGTCGAGCTGATCCTCACATCGTTCGGCCCCAAAGCGACGACCCCTGAGCACCGCGGGTCCCGCCGAGCGCGAAAACCTGGCGTGGCTGGAAGTCCTACGGCCGGCGCGAGCGAAACGTGAAGCGGCCAACTAGACCAGGCCGAGGCTGATAGCCGAGAGCTTCTGCGCAAATGCGGAGTCAGAGGCCGTGAGCTGGATGTCGACCGACCAAGTTCCCATATCCAGTTCGATGCGGGTCGGCCCGAGGCGCCGGAGGGCTGCCAGCAAGCGTCCGTCTTCGCCCATGATGTCGGCGTGAATGGACCGGACACCGCGGCGCACCGCCTCGCTCGCCAGGGCCCTGACAAGACGGGTACCGATACCTCGACGCTGGCGTTGGTCTTCGACGAGCACACCAAGATGGGGTGACGAGGCGAGGGGGCCTCCGAGTTGGGCCATGCCCACACAGCGTTCCCCTTCCCAGGCCAAGACGATGATGTCGCCGGCGCGGTGAGCGCGTCGCGCGTGTACGAGAGCCCGTCGGTAGGACCGTGAAATCGGTGAAAGAGACTGGTCGACGAGCAGCGTCGCACCATGGCGAGAACGGCCCGGGTGTCGGCGGGCAATGCCCGCATCACTTGTAATGCGGGCGCCGAGTCCGGCGCCCCGGGATCGCTGGAAATCACTGCGACACCTTCCCGGCTAGACCGCGTCACGTGTTTTGATCGAGGAAGGGCGCGGCCGTCCTGTTCCCCGCAGGTCGATCTCGGGCTGGGCGATCGAAGGCTTCTTGCTCCCCGACTGACGGCCGGGTATCAGAGCCATGAGCCGGTCTCGCCACTTAGGACGGGATAACTTTCCGCCGGGCAGGAGCCGAGCCCTGTCGGCCGCTCGGCGCAGTTCGCGTTCCCGCTCGTCGATCAGCTTCAACGCTAGATGGGAAGGTAGCGGGTGCACAGTGCCTCCATGTTCGATGGGCCGCGTCTTCGGGCCGTGCCGTCTTCACCCATGAACTACGAACAGAGGGCACGATTGGGTCGGCGGAACGAAGTGACATGCGTCTCACCTCCGCAGGGGTGCACGAGGCGCGGGTTCGGCCAACTCTTTGACCGCAACGGCCAAACCTCTCCGAGGAGGCAGGTTTCTTCCACATCACTGCGTACACCGGTACCGGCCTCTGCGGCGACCATTCGATCGCCTTCGACCCGGCCTCCGACATCGTTCAGCTGCGCGACGTGCGGCCGCCCCCGACCAGCCGGCGACGCCAGCCGCCTCCGCCCCCGCTCCTATGGGGCGCCCAGCTCCAGCAGCGCAGGGCAACCAGGCTTGCCACCACGCCCCAAATGGCCATGATCAGAATGTCGTGCCAGGCCCACCCGGTCACCCCCCGCCGGGTGTCGAAGGGCGCGTAGACGGCCTCGATCAGGTGCCGGATCGGAAACCAGGCGGCGAATTTCGCCAGTCCGGAGTGCGGGTCTATCGGGTACCACAGACCGGACAGAAAGAGCAGCACGAAGAAGATGATGCTGACCACCGGCCCGGCCGCATCCTGGTTGGGGATCAGCGTGCTCATGGCCACCCCGAGCGCGGTGAAGGAGGCGGCCCCTACCACCAGGGCGACGATCAGGGCGCCCGCGTTGTGCGGGAACGGCACGTGGTAGCCGTACCGCCCGATCAGCAGGAGCAACACGACCTGCACGAAGGAGATGATCACCGCGTTGGCCAAGACCGCCGCCAGGAGGGCCGAGGTAGGCAGGGGAGAAAGGCGGAGCCTCTTCAACAGTCCCATCTCCCTCCGCACAACGAGGGAGGTCGTGAGCATGCTGAAGCAGGTGGCCATCAGGCCGTAAGCGATGAAGCCAGGCACGTAGTACTGCACGACCCGCAGCCCGCCGAGGGTGGAGCTGTGCGAGTTTCCAGTGCTTGAGGCCAACAGGATCAGGAAGACCACCGAGAATCCGATGGTGAACAGCGCGGCGACCGGGTTGAGCCAGAAGTTGAGCTGTTCGTAGTAGACCTGCCGACCGACCACGGCCAGGTCCGAAGCTCCCCGGAATCGCCGCTCAGTCGACACCGTCACCGACTTACCTCCGCCGGATCAGTGGCGCTGGGAGGGGCCTCGTAACCGGTCAGGCGTAGATACACATCCTCGAGGGTCAGGCGTTCGATGGCCAGTCCGATGAGCCTCACGTTCTCCCGGAGGGCCCAAGTGGTGAGCGCGGCCAAGGCCTCGACCTCGCGCTCGGTGCGAAGCTCGAAGTCCCCGCCGCGGCCGGGCTGCGCCGGTATAGGCAGTTCGCCGGGATCGACCCCGGCCGGAAGCCGGAACCGGATCAGAACCTCGCCGAGATCGCGCCCGCCGAGTGACTGGGGGTTGCCTTCAGCGACGATGCGGCCGGCATTCATCACGGCCACCCGATCGGACAGAGCTTCGACCTCGTCCATGTAATGGGTCGTAAGGATCACGGTCGTCCCTCCGCTGGTGAGGGCCCGGACCAGGTCCCACGCGCCGCGCCGAGCGGACGGGTCGAAGCCGGTGGTCGGCTCGTCCAGGAAGAGGAGCTCCGGGTCCCCGACGATCCCCAGCCCGAGGTCTAGCCTTCGCTGCTGGCCGCCGGACAGCGCTTTCACCCGTCGATCGGCCTTGCTCTCCAACCCGACGAGGTGAAGCACCTCGTCGACGGGGCGCGGATGCGGAAAGTACCCGGCATTGCGCTCCAGGACCTGACGGACCGTGAGGAACGGCTCGACCGCCAGCTCTTGCAAGACGACGCCCATACGTTCCCGCATCCGCCGGGCTGTCTTGGGGTCGGCCGGATCGTGACCGAGGACCTGCACCCGGCCCTGGTCCCGCGATCGAAAACCCTCGAGGATTTCGATCGTCGTGGTCTTGCCGGCCCCGTTCGGGCCGAGCAGCGCGAAAACCTCGCCTTCGGAGACCTCGAAGCTCACGCCGTCTACGGCGTCGAGATCGCCGTATCCCTTGCCGAGGCTCTCGACCGAGACGACCGCCATACTT
This sequence comes from uncultured Acidimicrobiaceae bacterium, assembly GCA_963851245.1. GTDB lineage: Bacteria > Actinomycetota > Acidimicrobiia > Acidimicrobiales > Palsa-688 > CAWKOH01. Next base: position 236,418 of record CAWKOH010000010.1, read on the forward strand.
CTCCTTCCATCCCGGCCCGGGCCGCCACCCGGGCGTTCCGGCGAACGTCGAGGCTACAAGACGGGCTCGCGCTTCCGACCCGGAAATCAGGCTCCGGTCTACACACTCCCACATAGCCTCGCCATCTGGGCCCGCATTGTCGTCCCGGTATCCGGTGAATTCAGCCGCGGGCCGGCCTTATTCAATCCTCGGCCCGCCGAGGTCGGTCCGGTTGCCGCACCTGACTACGGTTGGGCGGTGTTGCCTATACAGAAGGTAGGTAGAACGTGGATCTTTCGGACCGCTTGACGCTGCACGAACTACCCGGCCGCTACGGCGACCTGATCGACGACCGAGACTGGGAAGGTCTGAGCCAGATATTCATGGACGACGCCGGGTTCGAGATACCCGACCAGTTCCTCGACGGTCTGGCCCAAATCCGGGACTTCATGGCCAAGTCCAGGCATCCACGGACGCACCTGATGACCAACGTCTACGTGGACGAAACCTCCGAGGGCACGATCCTGCATTCCCGCTTGGTCGGGATGCGACAGGACGGCACGATAATCTCGGGCCGCTACCGCGACGTGGCGGTCAAAGGACCCGACGGCTGGCGAGTGGCCAGTCGGGTCTACACGCCAACGCCGCGCAAGGAGCCGACCGAGGCCACGTGATTCTTTCAAGTCGACGGCTTGGGCCGCCATCGGTCCAGGAGGCCGATGACGCCGCAGGTCAGCGGAGTAGCAGGTCGAGCGTCGAGTCCAATTGGTCGTAGACCTCGCGCATGCTCTTCCGGCCGAGGGACCATTGACTCAGCTCATTGCCGAACACGGCTTGGACCACATTGACGATCTGGCGGGACCGGGCCGGGTCGATGCCGGCGAGCGCCTGCAGGTACACGTCCGAGGAGGAGCGGTCCAGTCTCTGAATGAGCTCCACCGAGGCCGGGTCCGTGGAAGTCATCAGGACGTTGACCATCCGAGCCATCTGTGGTTGACGTTCGAAAGCGTGGAGGGCGCGGTGGACCGTGTCCCTCAGACGGTCAATGGGCGCGGCCTGGGACGGCGGTCGGCGCTTCACGTGCCTCGGCAGGTTTTCGGCCCAGCGGACCAGCACTTCGGCGAAGAGCCGCTCTTTGGAGAAAAAATACTTGTACAGACTTCCGAGTGACACTCCAGCCTGCTCCGCGACATCCTTGACCTGGATGCTGTCGTAGTCGGTCTTGGCGAGGGCGGCGAGGCCCACGTCCAGCAGACGCTCACGCCGGTCCCGCTGCCGGGGCGTCATGGTAGAAGGATGGGGCACGGCGGCTCCGGGCGCGGCGGTCACTTCCTCCGAGATCTCCTTCGCAAGTCCCCACCCCTTCCCGGTCGACGATCGGCTAGCTCGGGGGTTCCTCGACGCCGGTCAGCTGGCCCGGTGTCAGACCGGTAAAGGGTCTGAAGTCGGGACCGGCTCGAAGGTGGTGGCCTCCATCCACCGCGATGACCTGGCCGGTCACTCGGGCTGAATCGGGTCCGATCAGGAATTTCACGACCTTTGCCACCTCCTCGGGCTCCGATGTTCCGCCGAGCGGAGTGTTGCGAATGTACGAGTCGTAGACGTCTCCGTCGCGCGGAATTCCCTCCATGATCTCAGTGGTGACGAAACCCGGCTGCACCGAATTGAATCGGAGTCCCGCCGGGCCGTATTCATCGGCGGCATTGCGCATCATGTGGTCGATGCCCGCTTTGGCGACCGGATAGGCGCCGAAAACTCGATGGGTGGTCGCACCCGCCAGCGATGACATGCCGACGAAGGATCCCCCGCCCGCCTTGATCATCGGCTGGACACTGTGCTTCACGCAGAGCATGGTCGAGAGAACATTGAGGTGCAGCACCCGGATGAATTCGGTGGTGTCCTGAAGGTGGTAAGGAGCCAGGCCGCCCCCGCCGCCGGCGTTGGCGACCAGCCCGTTCAGTTTCCCGGCGACTTCGATGGTCCTATCGATAGCCGCCCGGACGTCCTCCTCCAATGTCACGTCGGCCGCGATGTACGCCACCGCCAAGCCCTTCTCCCTCAAATCCGAGGTGACCTCCTCCAGCCGGCTCTGGGTGCGGCCACAGATCACCACCGAGGCGCCGGCTGCCGCCAGCTCCATGGCACAGGCCTTCCCGATCCCCGTGCCTCCGCCAGTGACGAGTACCCCGTAGCCCTCAAGTTGCCCTGTGTCGCCCACCGCTCCCCATTCCTGATCCCGTTCTTGTGCGGACCTACCGACCCTAACCCTAGCGTCAGACGGAATCGCGATTCTAAATCTCATCCGGGGGGATGAGAAGTGAAGGGTCAAGGGCCGAGAGCGCACTTGTCCAGGTCGAAATCGAGTTCTAAGCTCGGCGGCGCGGGTGCGCAGCGCTTTGAGAGCTGTAAGCGGCCTAATATTCAAACGGGGGGGTTCGTACCGGGTTACGAACCGCTTGAAAGATGGGGGGAATGTGGACAGTATGCGGAGCGATGCGAAGTCGACACGGCTCTTGAACGTGGCCGATCCTGCCAGGCCGCCCAGCAGAACTTCCACCCCAAGGCGGTGATCTCTTCGACCGCCTACGACCCCTCCTTCTTCAAGCTGCTCGGCAACCCGTCCTATGCCGACAACGTGGTCATTTACCTGGAGCAAGCCATGTACCTGGGTCAAGACAGCAGCCAGGTACCGGAGATAGGGACGATGACCCAGTGGGTGAGGAAGGTCCACCCCGGCGCCACCATGAACCTCTTCACGGTGGACGGCTGGGCCGCCGGCCTGCTCTTCCAGCAGGCCCTGGAGAAGGCGGGCAGCAACCCGACCCAGGCCATCCTCACGTCGGCCTTGAAGGGCGTCACCAGCTTCACCGCCAACGGGCTGCTGCCCACGGAGAATATCTCCGGGCACAAAATATCGGTTTGCGGCGTGATCGTAACTACGCACGGCACCAACTTCGTCCGGACCGATCCGGCGACATCGGGTTTCGAGTGCAACGGGACCTACGTCCCCTACACGGGTTCATGAGACAGCCAGATTCCTAGTCAGAAGTAGAGGACGATGCACCAGTTCTTGGCCCTAACCATCGCCGGGTTGGCCACGTATGGAGTTGTGTACGCCCTCATGGCCATGGGCCTGGTGGTCACCTATACGACCTCGGGCATTTTCAACTTCGCCCAGGGCGCCATCGGGATGGTCTGCGCTTTCCTTTACTGGCAGGTCCACGTCCACGCCGGCTGGCCGGCCTGGTTGACGTTCTTGCTGGTCGCGTTCGTGTTCGCTCCGCTGATCGGAGTGGTCATCGAAGTGACGCTCATGCGCAAGCTGGGCCGGGCCAGCCTGGAGGCCAAGCTCACCGTCACCATCGGCCTCACGCTCTTCCTTCTGGCCCTAGCCGAGTGGGCCTGGAATCCCGATGCCACCCGGACTGTCAATCAGTTCTTCAACGGTCACCAGGTCACGATCGGGGGTGTCGCCCTGACCTACCACCAGCTGCTGGTGGTGGGCATCACCATAGTGATCGCAGTGGCCCTGCGATTCTTCTTCTACTTCACCCGGCCGGGGATCGCGACCCGGGCCGTGGTCGACAACCGCGATCTCGCTGGACTCACCGGAGCCCGCCCCAACCGCTACTCGATGCTGGGCTGGGCCATGGGATCGTCTCTAGCCGCTATCGCCGGGATCATGCTCGCCCCTACGATCAATCTCGACACCACCATCCTCACTCTGCTGGTCATCAACGCTTATGCGGCTGCAGTCGTGGGCCGGCTGCGGAGTCTGCCCCTCACCTTCGTGGGCGCCCTCGTCCTCGGATTGGTGCAGTCCTACGGGATCGGGTACCTGCCGGTCAGCACCTTCTGGACGGCGTTCTCGCTGATCATCCCGATGCTCTACCTGTTCGCGGCGATACTGATCCTTCCGCAGCCGAGGGCGGCTCTGGTACGGCACGTCGGCGTAGCCCCCCCAAGAGTGACCGGCCGGCGGGAGTCGACGGTGCTGACCGTGTTGTTCATAGGGCTGGCTGCCGTTGTGGCCAAGACGATCCCGCTGGCATCGCTGACTTATGCGAACCGTGGCCTGGCCTATGCCATCGTGTTGCTGTCCCTCGTGCTGCTCACCGGATACGGCGGACAGGTGTCGCTGTGCCAGCTGACCTTCGCCGGGCTCGGCGCCTACGCCATGGCCAAGGTCGGCGGATCGTCGGGATCCCTTCTCGGCCTGCTGGCTGCCATTGGCTTGGCCGGAGCCGTCGGTGCACTCGTGTCGCTGCCGGCCATCAGGCTGCGCGGACTCTACCTGGCGCTGGCCACCCTGGCGTTCGCATACGCCATGGACCAGGTCTTTTTCAGCAACATCAAATTCTTCGGAACAAGCGATTCCCTGCAGGTGGCCCGGCCCCACATCCCTGGCGTCTCCATGGGCAGCGACCGCAGTTACTTCTTCTTGCTTGCGCTCCTGTTCGCCGTATTCGCCTGGGGGGTTCTGGAGTTCAGACGTTCGCCATTCGGGCGCCGGTTGCTGGCCATCAACGACAGCCCGGCAGCGAGTCTCATGTCGGGGGTCAGGATCAACTGGACCAAGCTGGTCGTCTTCTCCCTGTCGGCCGCCCTGGCCGGGCTGGGCGGCGCCTTCTACGGGGGGGCACAGGGAGAGGTGAGCGGTGGCAGCTCCGGCGACTTCACCTTCCTTCTCAGCCTTACGGTCCTCCTGCTCGCCGTGGTTTGGGGGATCCGCACCGTCGGAGGGATGTTCCTCGCCGGGATCACCTTCGCCCTGGCCCCCTGGCTCCAGGTCCACGTGAACAACTGGTGGCACGGCGCCCCCAACGACCTCCTCTCCATGCTCGTGGGTCTGGCCGCCATCGGCATCGCCCAGAACCCGGAGGGCACCTTCGGCGGCAACACCCCCCTGCAGAGGTGGCGCGAACGCAGAGAGGCAAGATCGGCGGATGGCACCGAGGAATCGGTCTCGGTGGGGAGTCTGACCGGTGCTACGCGCTGAGGACGTCCAGGTCAGCTTCGGCGGAGTCCGAGCGCTGAACGACGCCTCGGTAGAGGCGAAAGCCGGGGAGGTGACGGGGCTCATAGGCCCGAACGGAGCCGGCAAGACCACCCTCTTCAATGTCCTGACCGGACTGCAGAAACCAGACCGCGGCCGGGTCCTCATGGACGGTCGCGACATCACCGGACTCCGCCCCTGGGCCCGGGGGTCGCTCGGGATCGGCCGCACATTCCAGCGTCTGGAGCTCTTCGGCTCCTTGACGGCCTTGGAGAACATCCTGGTGCCGCTCGAGGCCAGGACGAGGCCGGGCCGGCGCAAAGGTTGCCGGGCCGCCGGCATGGCGGTGCTGGAGCGGGTGGGCATCGAGGCCTATTCGAGAAAGCGGGCCGACACGCTGCCGACCGGCATCGGTCGGCTGCTCGAGCTGGCCCGGGCTATAGCTTCCGATCCCAAGGTCCTGCTACTCGACGAGGCCTCCGCCGGGCTCGATGCCGAGGAGTCGCAAAACTTCGGGAAGCTGATCGGACAGTTGGCGGAGGACGGAGTCGCTGTTCTGCTGGTCGAGCACGACATGGAGCTGGTCATGGCGATATGCCGGTGCATCTACGTGCTCGATTTCGGCCAAATCATCGCGACGGGATCGCCGAGCGAGGTGGCGTCCAGTCCCCGGGTCCAGGCGGCATACCTGGGCGTGGACCATCTCGGCGGTGAGGCAGTCGCCTCGGACACCAAGAGTGACGTCTGATGTCGACGACGCCAGCCACTGGCGCTCCGGACGTTGCCGCCGGCACCCAGCCGGCGCTGGCCCTGCACGACGTCAGAGCGGCCTACGGCCGGATAGAAGTCGTACGCGATGTCAACTTCGAGATCGCGCCCGGCTCTGTGACGGCCCTCCTGGGACCCAACGGGGCGGGGAAATCGACCACCCTGGCCGTGGCCAGCGGCCGCCTCCGACCGACCGGCGGGACAGTGCTGGTCAAAGGAACGGACATCGCCGGCCGGTCCTACGACGCCTTGGTTCGATCCGGTCTGTGCAGCGTTCCGGAGGGAAGAAGCATCTTCCCGAACCTGAGCGTCGCCGAGAACATCCGAATGTGGACGTTTTCCGGAGGAGTCAAGCGATCAGAGGTCGAGGAGCGGGTCTACAGCCGCTTCCCGGTCCTCGCCGGCAGGCGCCGCCAGCAGGCGGGAACTCTGTCGGGCGGCGAGCAACAGATGTTGGCGATGTCCCGCGCTCTCTCGACCGAGCCTTCGATCCTTCTCCTCGACGAGATCTCCATGGGTCTGGCGCCAATAATCGTGGCCGAGTTGTACGAGCACGTGGCCCGGGTCTCTTCTGGCGGTACGACCATTCTGATTGTGGAGCAGTTTGCCAACGCCGTGCTCGCTGTCGCCGACCAGGCGCTGGTCATGTCGCAAGGGACCATAGTGTACTCGGGAGCGCCCGCCGATGTCCGGGACCGCCTAGCCGACCTATACCTCCACACCCGAAGTTCCTGAAGCTACCCCTTGGCCGGCGGGACGATGCTCTTGATCTCCGTGTAGTGATCCATGCCTTCTCGCCCGAACTCCCGTCCGACCCCCGAGGCCTTGTAGCCGCCGAAAGGCGCCACGAAGTCCATCGTGTACTGGTTCACGCCGTAGGTGCCGGTCCGCACTCGTCTGGCGATGTCAAGGCCCTGGTCGGTGTCAGCGGTCCAGACCGAACCGGCCAGCCCGTAGTCGCTGTCATTGGCGATGTGCACCGCGTCGTCGACCGACTCGAAGGGGATTACAGTCAGGACCGGTCCGAATATCTCCTCACGGGCGATTCGCATGTCGTTGGTGGCGTCCACGAACACGGTGGGACGCACGTACCATCCCTTGTCGAGGCCGGACGGACGCCCGTTGCCCCCGACCACGACGCGGGCGCCCTCCTCTTGCCCAAGGGCGATGTACTTCTCGACACGTTCCTGCTGCCGCTCCACGACGAGAGGTCCGATGTCTGTGCCGGAGTCCGCCGGATCGCCAACCTGCATCCCGGCGACCATGGCCGCCAGGGCGTCGACGACCTCGTTGTACCGCCGCCGGCTGGCCAGGATCCGGGTTTGGGCCACGCAAGCTTGCCCGTTGTTCATCAGCGAGGCGAACTTGAGGCCCTCCATCGTGGACGCCAGGTCGGCGTCGTCGAGGATGATGGCAGCCGACTTGCCGCCCAGCTCCAGGCTGCAGCGCTTCAGCTGCTCACCACAGATGGCGGCGATCCGCCGGCCTGCCGCTGTAGACCCGGTGAACGCAACCTTGTCAATACCGGGGTGGCGCACCAGGTGCTCGCCGGCCTCCCGTCCGGCCGGAACAATATTGACGACGCCCGGCGGAACCCCGGCCTCGTCCAGGATGTCAGCCAATAGGTAGGCGTCCAGCGGTGTCTCCGGTGCGGGCTTGAGGACAACTGTGCAGCCCGTCAGCAGGGCCGGGGCCAACTTGGACATGGTCACGAACTGCGGGACGTTCCAAGGGACTATGGCCGCGACCACCCCGACCGGCTCTCGGCGCACGATGACGTTGGGAGCCAACACGCCGGCGCGAATCTCCTCCCACGGGTAAGCCTTGGCCACCTCGATGAAGGCGTTGAGCATCAACCAGGGGGCCGGAGATTGAGCGAGCTGCGAGAACGACGTCGGCGAGCCCATCTCGGCGGTAATGACGTCCGCCATCTCTACCAGGCGGCCGGCGTAGAGGCCGGCGAAGCGCTCCACGACAGCCAGACGCTCATCGAACCGGGTGGACCCCCACTCCTCGAAGGCCTGGCGGGCGGCGGCCACCGCGGCGTCCATGTCCTCCGGCTGGCCGTCGGGAACGGTGTCGATAACCTCCTCGGTATGAGGTGAGATGACCTCGATCTTTCCCCCGGACGTCGGGGCCACCCAACTTCCCCCGATGTAGAACGCGTTCTGGTCTGCCATGCCCGTGATCCTACCCTTCGCCTGCAGGATCGCCTGTCCGGAGGTTCAGGGGTCCCTCTGAGGTCTTCAAGACGCTGTGAGACTGCAGGCAATGGACCATGCACTGAGCGCCGCCACCATCTCAGTCGTCGCCGCTTGCGTCGTGGTGTGGGGACTGGTCTCGGCCCGGGTCGAAGGCTGGCAGGTCAGTGCGCCAATGGCCTTCGTGCTGCTGGGGTTGGCGCTCACGCACGGCCCGTTGGCCCTGGTGCACCTGCAGCTTCAGTCGTCGAGCATCCGCTCGCTGGCGGAGATCACCCTGGCTCTTGTCCTCTTCGCAGACGCCTCCCGAGTGAACGCCCGGAGGTTGGCTGCTGATGTCGCCATTCCGGCTCGTTTGCTCGGCATCGGTCTTCCGTTCACCATCGGGGCCGGGACCGCCCTGGCGGCCGGCCTGTTTTCCTCGAGCGGGGGCTGGGTCGCAGCCACCATAGGTGCCATCGTCGCCCCCACCGACGCCTCCCTCGGGGCGGCGATCGTATCCGACGAGCGCGTCCCCGCCCGGGTGCGACGAGTGCTCAACGTTGAGAGCGGCCTCAACGACGGCATCGCCACGCCCTTCGTGAACCTGTTCTTGGCGGGGGCGCTGGCCGCTGAGTCCATCGGTGCCAACGGAGTCGGCCAGGCTGCCGTCGACCTGGTAGGAGGTGCCGCCCTGGGAGCGGGAGTGGGTCTCGTGGGCGCGGTCCTGTTGCGGCTGACCAGTCGCACCGGCTGGAGCGGGCCTGGTTTTCGGCCCCTGGCAGTCATCGCCCTCGCGGTTCTGGCCTACTCTGTCGCCCTGGTTGCGCACACGAACGGATTCGTCGCGGCCTTCGTCGCCGGTCTCGCCTTCGGCACGGTACTCGTGGCTCACGAAGCCGTGCTCGCCTTCACGGAGGAGGCGGGCACATTGCTGTCGCTGCTGGTCTGGTTCTCCTTCGGGGCGGTCATGTTGGTACCCGGGCTACAGGCCGCGGACTGGCGCGACCTGGTCTTCGCGGTCCTCGCCCTGACCGTTGTGCGCATGGTGCCGGTCGCGCTGGCGTTGGCCGGCTCGGGATTGGACCGGACCACCGTGGCCTTCATCGGGTGGTTCGGTCCCCGCGGCCTGGCCTCGGTGGTCTTCGGCCTCATCGCCGTCGACAGCCTGGACCACGCCCAAGCACAAGTGGTGCTCGCCGTGGTGGTCGTGACTGTTGGCCTCAGCGTTCTCGCTCACGGCGTGACCGCTTCCCCACTCAGCCGGCGCTACGGGTCGCACGCCCGCGAGTTGCACCCGCAGCGACCCGAACGACACCCGGCCCCCCGGATCCCCGTCCGGGATCTCCGCGCCGGGCGGCCCGCCGTGTCCGAGTCAGCCAAACAATCAGAGAGAGAAGGACCGTGACCTTAACCCGCCCGAACATCCTGCTCATCGTGACCGACGAGGAGCGGCAGCAGATCCCCCGGCCGGCCGGATTCCCGCTCCCGATCCGGGGGTGGGAACGATCGCGACCATGCTCGGCGCCCAGGACTCTGAGCCCCGCCCAGGCGGGCTCCTACAAGCACATGGTCGCAGTAGAGTTCCCAGGGCCGGCCGCGGCCACGGGCAGGCCGGCTAACGGGAACAGCGCATCCGGCCATCGTGGGGCCGCGCAGGAACCGATACTGGAGGTGGCTCGGTGGTCAACAACATGATCTCCTCCGACTCGCATCTCATAGAGCACCCGACGCTCTGGGAGCAACGGATGCCGAAGGAGCTCGTCGAGCGAGGCCCGCACGTGGTCCACGATGACCAGGGCAAGGACTGGTGGTACGTGGACGGGAAGCGCACCATGTCGTTCCTGGGCATCCAGGCCGGACGCCGCTTCGAAGGGGATCCGTCCAAGCTGGTCACCGCCGCAACCTTCGAGGATGTCCGTCCGGGAGCCTACGATCCCAAGCTTTTCGTCAAGGAGTCGGAAGGAGACGGCGTGGTGGGCTCGGTCGTGTACCCGACCGAAGGCCTGGTTCTCTTCAGCGTGCCGGACTCCGCCCTGTGCTCGGCATGCATGCACGCCTACAACGACTACATCGCCGAGTTCTGCAGCGAGGACCCGCAGCGGCTGAAGGGGGTCGCCATGATCAACGTGGACGACCCTGCCGAGGCAGCCGCCGAGCTGACCAGGTGCCGCCAGCTGGGACTGGTGGGGGCTTTGATGACGGTCATGCCGCCGTCGTGGCTTACTTACGAAGACCGCGCTTACGACGTCCTTTGGGCCACCGCCAGCGACCTGCAGATGCCCCTTAGCCTTCACTCCGCCACCAACCGGGCCGACCCCCGGACCGGCGCTGGCGGCGTGCCCGAAGATGTCCAGCAGGTGCCGCCCTCGGTGTTCGTGCTTCAGGACAACATGGTGCGCCGGTCACTTGCCGACATGATTTTCAGCGGCGTCTTCGAACGCCACCCCCGGCTTCGCGTCGGCACGGTGGAGCATGAGCTGGCGTGGATCCCGCATTTCCTTCAGCAGATGGACTACACCTACACCGACCGGCCGGCCCGCGGTGACTGGCACCGCTACCGGGACCCGGCGGCGCGGCCGAGCGACTTCTTCCACTCCAATGTCTTCTGCAGCTTCCAGGAGGACGCCATCGGCATACGAGAGCGGGACGTCATCGGTGTGCACACGCTGATGTGGGGGTCCGACTATCCGCACACCGAGACCACCTTTCCGCGCTCGCGAGAGATCACGGCCGAGATTCTTCGAGGGGTGCCGGAGGCCGAGCAGGAAATGGTCCTCTACTCCAACGCCAAGCGGCTGTACGGATTCGAGGTGTGAACCCGTGGCTGCGGAGCTCTCCATACGGGGCGGCACGGTTATCGACGGTAGCGGGTCGCCGCCGTTCCGTGCCGACATCGGCATCGCCAGAGGCAGGATCGAAGAGATCGGCGCTTCCGTCCGGGGCGACCGGGAGATAGACGCCACCGGCCGGCTGGTCGTACCCGGCTTCATCGACATCCACACCCACTACGATCCGCAGGTCCTCTGGGACTCGTGGCTGACGCCCTCGTCATGGCACGGGGTGACCTCGGTCGTGGCCGGCAACTGCGGATACAGCATCGCGCCCACCCGGCCCGACAGCCGCGGCTCCATCCTGCGCACCCTCGACAAGGTCGAGGACATGCGCCTGTCCACTCTCGAAGCAGGCGTCGGCTGGGATTTCGAGACCTATGCGGAGTACCTGGAGGCCGTCGCCCGCCGCGGCACAGCCATCAACTTCGGGGGTTACGTGGGTCATACGCCGGTACGCCTCTACGTGATGGGTGACGAGGCTTACGAGCGTGAGGCAACGGACGCCGAGATCGAACGCATGCGCCAGGCGGTGCGGACGTCACTGATGGGAGGCGCCCTCGGGTTCTCCAGCGACCGCGGTGGGTTCCACCTGGGCGACGGGGGCCGCCCCGTACCCTCGATTGTCGCCACCCAGGCGGAACTCGAGGCGCTCATGGGAGTGACCGCCGAGATCGGGCGGGGCATGATCCATGTCGCTCCCGGCGAGCGGTACTCGTGGGTCTACGACTTCCAGCGGGCGCTGGGCCGCACCATTACCTGGTCCTCCATCCTCACCTACCCGGAGGGGACGGCGTCACGCGCACCCGTACCGCGACAAGCTGGCCCGCCACGAAGAAGGCCGCAAGGCGGGGGCCGACGTGTGGGTCCAGGTGACGTGCCGCCCGATCACGCAGTCCGTGTGGGTGATGGAGCCGACGTCCCTCTATGTGATCCCTGCCTTCTCGGACCTGGTCGCCACTCCGTACGAGCAGCGTCACTCCGTCTACGCCGATCGGGAGTGGCGCGCCAGGGTGTGGGGCCAGTTCGACAGTGGGAGGTTCGTCAACCCCAGATGGGAAACCTTCACCGTGAGCGAGTCGCCGACCCATCCGGAGATGATCGGCGTCTCGGTGGCCGAAATCGCCCGCCACCGCGGCTGCACCCCCTTCGACGTCGTATGCGACGTGGGACTCGACGACGGACTCGAGACGAGGTTCACGGTGACCTTCGCCAACGACGAAGAGGACGGCGTCACCCTGCTCCTCCAGAGCGAGGGCTGCATCATGGGCCTCTCCGACGCCGGCGCCCATGTGGGGGCCATCTGTGACGCCGTGATGCCCACTGACTTCCTGGCCAACTGGGTGCGCGATCGGCAGGTCCTGCCCCTCGAGACCGGCGTAAGAAAGCTCACGGGTGAGCTTGCCGACGTTCTGGGACTCGAGCCGCGGCTACTTGCGGGCCGGCTTCCCGGGCGACGTCGTAGTCCTCGACATCGATGCTCTCTCGCCCGGGCCTATCCGGCGGGTGCGTGACATGCCTGCAGGCGGCGACCGGCTGGTAGCCGACGAGCCAAGGGGCATCGACTGGGTGCTCGTCAATGGCACCGCGATCCGCGAGGAGGGCAAGCCCCTCGTCGACCAACTGAGCCGCCTGCCCGGTGCCGTCCTGCGCAGCCGGTCGCAGGGGTGATGGCGACCACCCTCGCCCTCGTCCATGGCGCCTACCACGGGGCCTGGTGCTGGAAGCACCTTGTGCCCGAGCTCGAGTCCCGGGGCCTGGAGGTGGTTGCTCCGGACCTACCTTGTGACGATCCCACCGCGGGAGTGGCTGAGTACGCGGCGACCGTCGAAGCCGAGATCGGCGATCGGGACGACGTCGTGCTGGTCGGTCATTCGCTTGGCTGCATGACGATCCCCCTCGTAGCCGCGCACCGTCCGATCCAGCGAATGATCTTCCTGTGCTCGGTGCCGACCGGGCCGGCGCCGGCCCTCGACGGGCAGCTGGCCGGCATGGTGACGCCGGAGTTCCTCGCCGCCGCCCGCTTTCACGACGGCGAGGGCCGGGAGGTCCTCACGAATCAGGCCGCCCGGCAGCTGTTCTTCGATGACTGCGAGGAATCCGTCGCCTGGTGGGCCGTGGCCATGTTGCGGCCGCAGTCACCCCGGCCGCTGGTCGAGCCCTCGCCGCTCGTCGACTGGCCGGACGTCCCGCAGACAGTGATCCTCACTCGCGACGACCGGGTGGTGCGGGCGTCGTGGGCCGAGCCCGCCGCTCGGCAACGCCTCGGCGGCCGGGACCCGGTGGTCCTGCCCGGGAGCCACTCACCCTTCCTGTCCCGGCCGGCGGTCCTGGCCGGCGTGCTGGCCGGGGTGGCGGCGGGCGAGCCCGTGACCTGAGGGCCCGGCGAGGTCTCGCGCCCGCAGCGTGGGAAATGACCGCCGCCGGCCGTCCAACCCAATCGCCGGCGATGGGTCGACCACCCACCGCCCCACTCACCCGGCGGTGACCGGCTCCAACTCTTCGGTCTCGGCGATCCGCATCTCCTCGAACCGCCGGCGAATATCCCCGTGGACCGATTCGTCGAGCGGGAGATACGGCGGCCGGGTCTGCCATCCGGGCTGACCCAGGATGCGCAATGCCGTCTTGATGAATCGCACACTTCCGCCTGGCCATACATTCACGCTCGACAGCTGCATGAGCCGGCGATAGGAGTCGAAGGTGGAAGCCTGATCACCTCGAGCCACCCCTTCGATCACCGACGCGCAGAGCCTCGGGGCAATCGCCCCTTCGGTGGAGAGGAAACCCTGGGCGCCGAGGGCGAAGCCCGCCAGGGCATGCATCGGTCCGCCGACATGCACGTCCACACGATTATCGACCAATTCGGTGCACGCGGGTCAGATACCCGAGATCGTTGGTACTGACATTGATGCCAATGATGTGTGGGTAGTCGGGAAGGAGCCGTTCGAGAACATGGAGGGGGATCATGTAGCCCAGAAGGAAATGGGTCGACAGCACCGCCGGGATCGACATCTGTTCGAGGATCTTGCGGAAGAACGCCTCCAGCTCGGCGTCGGTCGGGCGGTTTCCGTGACTGCAGTCCAGGCAGTAGAGCTGCATGGCGTCGACGCCCACCGATTCGGCCACCCGGAGGATGGCCAGCGTCTCTTTGGCGTTGTGCGGCTCGACGCCCATGGCCCGCACCGGCGCCCGCCCGCTCATCGCCTCCTTGGCCACGGCGTAGAGGCGCTCCGTCTCCTCCAGCGTGAGCGAGAATCCCTCACCGGGTGATGAGCTGGCCAGGTACGTGCCGACGCCCGCCTGTCCGTAACGCTCGACGAGCAGGCGCAAGGCCTCCTCGTCGAGTCGCCCTTCGCCGTCGAACGGCGTCACTGTGCATACGAGCGTGCTCGGCGGTCTGCCTGTCCGCGTCGACGCGGTCGACGTGCTCATGGTGCTCCTCCCTGGTATGAGGGTTCTCTTCCCGAACCGGTGGCCTTTGATGCATTCGATATGGCCTCCCACACCCGCTGAGGCGTCAGGGGGAGGTCGATATGGCGCACGCCAAGGTACAAGAGGGCGTCGACCACCGCGTTCTGCACGGCGGGCGTGGCACCGATGGCGCCCCCCTGCCCGATCCCCTTGGCTCCGAGCGGGTTGCGGGGCGTCGGCGTCTCCATGGTGTGGACCTCGATCGCCGGCAGGTCGGCCGCGCTCGGCACCGCGTAGTCGGCGAGGTTCGAAGTGAGCGGGTTGCCGGCAGCCATGTCGATGATCCGCTCGAGCAGGGCGCACGCCTCGGGACGGCCCGCCCCGCGGTAGGCACCGACCGGTGTGGTCGTGGTGGCGACGGCGACCGCCTCGCTGTCGATCTCCTTGATGCCGTACGGCCCTGGAAGCATGCGCAGCGTCGCCGAGGGGATCAGCGCCCCGATCATCGGGTAGCCGCCGGCGTCGGCGACAAGTCGGGCCCGGAGGCCGACGAAGCAGCCGTCCACGCGCAGCCCCAGCTCGGCGTACTGCACCTGGGCCCGTCCGTGGAACAGCGCCTGCATGCTCTCGGTCCGGGTGAACGCCGGCGACAGGACTCCACTCAGGTGGGCCCGGAGGGGGCGCAGCCCGAGGTCGGCGCCAGTCGCGACAGCTACGACCCCGGGCGCGGCCAGAGCCCGCTCGGTCCGAATGGCCCCCAATCTGGCGCTCGCCACGGTGGAGCGGACGAAGGCGGCGTGAACCTGCCCGAAGCGCAGGTCGGGAAGGAACCGCGCCGCGCCCGTGAGCAGCGCCAGGTCCTCGTTACGCAAAACGGCCGTCCCCGGCCCAGCCCTCACCGCAGCGATCATAGGGGACCACCACGACGGCCGACCTGGTGGTCAAAAAGGGTCAGGCGGCGGTCTACGAGCGCCGAGGTCGCAGGCGCAGGTCACGGGCGCTCGGGTAGCGTTCCGGGGCAGGACTCGCAATCGCCCGCTTACCTGGCGAACTGGAGGAGACCATGGCCCTCACCGCCCCTGAGCAGCAGGCCAGCCGGAGCTCGCGTGTTTACCACCTCATCTCGGCGGATAGTCACATCAACGAGCCCCCGGACCTCTGGACCTCGCGCATGCCCTCCCGCTTCGGGGATCGCACGCCGCGGATAGTGCGACTGGAGCAGGGCGATGCCTGGGTCTTCGACGGGGGCCCCGGTCCGATGCCATTCGGGCTGAACGCCTGCGCGGGCATGGATTTCACCATGCGCACTCCGTGGGTCCGCTACGACGATCTTCGCCGCGGTGGCTGGGACCCGACGGCCCGCCTGGCCGAGCTCGACCGCGACCAGGTCGACGCCGAGGTGCTGTATCCCACTCCTCGGTTGTCCCAGGCCATCGCCGCCCAACCCGATCCCGACCTCCACCTGGCGATGGTGCAGGCCTACAACGACTGGCTCTCGGAGTTCGTCGGGTACGACCCCTCCCGTCTGCGTGCCGCGTTCTACCTTCCTAACCGGGGCCTGGACCAGGCCCTGGCCGAAGTGGAACGCGTGGCCGACCGCCCCGGCACAGCCGGCTTCCTGCTCAACATGTATCCGGCCGGCACCGAACGCCCCGAGCCCGAGGACGACGCCCTGTGGGCCCGCCTGGTAGAACGACGGCTTCCGCTGAACATCCACGTCGGGCTGGTGCGCGGCATGCCCAACCAGATGAACACCCGCTTCCTGCCGGGCTCCAACCGCCACACAGCCATCACCGACCATCTCCTTGACCTGATCTTCACCGGCGTGCTCGAGCGCTTCCCCGATCTGCAGGTCGCTGCCGTCGAAGTCGACTGTGGCTGGGTCCCGTATTGGAAAGAGCAGATCGACGACAACTTCCGCCGGTTCCAGCACCTGCACGACCTGACCCTGTTTCCCACCGAGTACCTGGAACGACAGGTCCACTTCGTATACGTCACCGACACCTACGGGGTACAGAACCGGTACCGGATCGGCGTGGAGCGGATGCTGTGGTCAACCGACTACCCCCATGCCAGCTCGTCGTGGCCCAACACGTGGTCCGCCGTACAGGCCTCCATGTGCGGCGTACCGAGCGAGGAGCGCCAGCTGATCCTCTCCGGCAATGCCATGCGGCTCTACGGATTCGGATGCTAGAGAGAAACACAGGTACCGCAGGCCGAGCCGCCCGATGAGGAAGGTACGCGAGTCCGCGCTGCGGCTGATAGAGCTGCTCGACGAGGTGGGCGACGACATATGCAGCCGGGAAAAGGAAATCACTTCGGTCATGCAGGATCTCCTGGCTGTTCCCGGCCTTGACGAGGTCAACGCCAACCCGACGTGGACCGAAGCGGCCCCAGGACGCGCTACCGCCGGTTGGCTGTACTACGACTGCGACGTGCGGATCGTCCGCGGCCGGATGCCGGCGGGCTTCACCCAGACACCTCACAACCACGGTAGCTGGAACATATTCGGCATCTACCGCGGCGCCGTTCACTACCGCTCGTTCCGGCGCCTAGACGATCGCAGCCGTCCTTTCTTCTCCGACCTCGAGGTGGCGGAAGACCGGGTGATGGCCGACGGTGAGGTCACCCTGCTCCCGGCTCCGCCGGACGATATTCACGCCGTCACCGCGCTGGCCCCCATGACAACTTCGCTGCTCGTCGCCCGAGGGCCCTTCGACGCCGTACGGGAGCAGTATCTTCCCGAACGCCACGCTTATTACGAAGTACCGGCTGAGGAGGCAGCCAGGTAGGAGGAGATGAGCACGCGGACCCCCACGATGAAGCTTCGCAGCGGGTGAGGTCAGGATGAGGCCCCCGCGTGAAGAGGAGTACCAGCGGGTTCTGGGCTTCCGGGCCTCGCTTTGGTCGCGTGCCGCGAAAGGCCCGGAGGAAGCGCAGGGGGCCGGTGGAAGTGGGCTCAAAGTGGTCCGTCATCCGATCGCCTGGGTGCGTTGGCGGATCGACCTCCATAGACGAGGTCCTTACGCTCCCGGCTTCGACGATTTCCTCGCCCAGCAGCGGCCCCGGTGAACATCCGCGATTTCACCATCTCGGTCGCCGAGGACGACCTGACAGACCTCCGCAGGCGGCTGGCATCGACGAGGTGGCCGCCCTCGCAGCGCGGAGTCCGCTGGGAGCAGGGCACGGATGTCACCTGGCTCCGGAACCTTTGCGATTACTGGTCTCGCGGATTCGACTGGCGCACTCAGGAGAGCTTCCTGAACACGTTCCCACACAAAATGGTGTCCGTCGATGGCCTCGACATCCACTGCATCGTGTCGCCCGGTCGAGGACCGAGGCCCCGCCCATTGGTTCTCACGCACGGCTGGCCCAGCACCTTCTTCGAGTTCTACAAGGTGATAGGGCCTCTGAGCGATCCCGCTGCCTTCGGCGGCGATCCGTTGGACGCGTTCGATGTGATCGTTCCGTCGCTCCCGGGATACGGGTTTTCCCGGGCTCCAGCAGGCCCAGGGACCGGCATCGAGGAGATCGCGGACCTTTGGGTGCAGCTTGTGCAAGCGCTTGGCTACGCGCAGTTCTTCGCCCATGGTGGCGACTGGGGCGCGGCCGTGACCGGCGCGCTTGCGACCAGGCATCCCGAGCAGATGCTTGGTGTCCACCTGACGATGTTCAGCCCGCCGATCGATCCGGGCGCCCTCAAACCCGAGCACCGCGAGTGGTGGGACCATCTGCAGCGCTACCGTGACGAGGAGTGGGGTTACGTTCATCTGCAGCGCACCAAGCCACAGACCCCTGCCTTCGCGCTGACCGACTCGCCGGTCGGGTTGGCTGCCTGGATCCTGGAGAAGTGGTGGCGATGGAGCGACTGCGCCGGCGAGAACGGTGAGCGCGATCCGCTCCTGGTATACACCCGCGACGAGCTACTCACGGTGACCTCGCTGTATTGGTTCACCGGAAGCATCGGTCCGTCGATGCGGCTCTACTACGAATCGTTCGGGCCGGGATCGACCTATCGGATTCCCACCCGCATCGAGGTGCCGACCGGTATCTCCATCTTCCGGGATCCCAACGCGCCACCCCGCGACCTCATCGAGCCCTGGTGCGATTTGAGGCACTACGCCACCTTCGACCGGGGAGGGCACTTCCCCGCGTTGGAGAACCCCGATGCAGTGGTGAGCGAGCTGCGAACGTTCTGCAGGCCGCTGCGGTAGGAATCGCTCCGCCCATCTCATGATCGTCAGCCCCGTACAGGAGGAAGTACCCGCATGAGCATCCAGTTCGACCCGCACGATCCGAGCTTCGTCGACGACGGCGTCCCGTTCGAAATCCTCGCGCACATACGGACCGAAGCGCCCGTGTACAAGACGCCTCAGGGAAGTTGGTACCTCTCGCGCTACGCGGACATCGAGGGCGCGCTCAAGGACGTCGAGACCTTCCGCGCCGAACTGGGCCCTATCACGGGCATCGAAGGCGGCTTCGAGACCGTTCCGGCGGACGAGTGGTTCCTCAGCGAGATCCCCGAGCCGCGCCATGGCCAGATCCGCCGCCTGTTCAACTCGGCGTTCGCGGCCCACAGGCTGCGGACTATCGAGCCTTACATCGTCGACGAGTGCAACCGGCTGGTCGACAACATGCTCGGCGCTGAAGTCGCCGACCTCCACGACGACTACGCGGCCCGCATCCCGGCCATCGCCATGGCCCGGATCATGGGCCTCGGGCGGGACGCAGTTGACGAGTTTGTGAGGTGGTCGTGGGACGGCACATTGATGACCCGCCCATCCACGCCCGGGGTGCCCGATCAGGGCCCGTCAAGTCACGTGTACTTCGCGGCGCGCCTGGCTGAGCAGCGCGCCCTACCCGAGCCCACGAGCCACGTCTTCAAGGTGCTCCTCCAGGCCGTGATCGAGGGCGAGCCCCTGACGGAAAGGGAGATCACCACCCAGCTCCACTTCATGATCCAGGCCGGTGTGCACACCACTCGCTCGCTGCTCACTCACCTGGTCAATCGCCTCCTGCACGACCCGGACCTGTTTCAGCAGCTCGCTGCCGACCGCTCACTCGTTCCGAACTTCGTGGAGGAGTCACTTCGCCACGACGCGCCGGTGCAGCGCACCACCCGCCGGTGCATGAGTGAGGTCGACTACGCCGGCGTGCAGATGTGCCCAGGCGACTGGGTGGAGATGGGTATCGGCTCCGGCAACCTCGACGAGGCGGTCTACCCCGACGGTGACGCCTTTCGGCTCGACCGCGACGACCCCCGCCACCATCTCGGTTTTGGAGCCGGGTCCCATATCTGTCCCGGCGCCACGCTGGCCCGACTCGAAGGATCGACTGCGGTCACCGTGCTGCTCGACCGCGTGGCAGAGATGCGTCCCCTGGCTGGCGTGCGCTACCCACCGATACCGGGCAGTCTCGGACACCGGCCCATCCCGGCAGTGCTCGTGGCGCGCTAACGGGGCAGATGAGCGGTCCAAGCCGGTAGGCAATACCTTTCCTTGTCACCGGGAGGACGCCGTGGCTACCATCGGGATTCCTCATGGGCAGCGCAACGACCCCGGGAGTGCTGGGCGGGCTGCGGGTGCTGGAGTTGGCCTCCATGGTCGCCGGCCCCTACTGCACGAAGATCATGGGAGACCTCGGCGCCGAGGTGATCAAGGTTGAACCTCCCGTTGGTGACGAGGCTAGGCGGGTCGGGCCCTTCGCAGGTGGGCGACCAGACCCCGAATTGAGCGTCTTGTTCCTGCATCTCAACACCAGCAAGCGCAGCCGTTGCCTCGAGCTGGGCACCCAGGATGCGGCTCGCCGCTTCACGGACCTGGCCGCCGGCGCGGACGCCTTGGTCACCGACTGGTCCTTCGCCAGGTTGGCGCAGGCCGGCGTAGCGGTACAGGACCTGGCGGCGACCAATCCAAGCCTGGTCGTGTTGAGCCTGACCCCCTTCGGGGCTTCGGGACCGTACAAGGACTACCGGTCCGACCCACTGACCACCTTCCACGCCGCCGGCGAAGGGTACCTCACGCCGGTCGCCTCCTTCCTCATGCCCGAGGTTGTTGACCGCCCTCCGCTCCGCCAAGGCCGCTTCGCGGCAGAGTACAAGCTGGCCACCTACGCAGCCGGTCTCGTACTGGCCGCGGTCTACCACGCCCGGGGCACCGGCCAGGGCCAGACGATCGACCTGTCCAAGCAGGATGCCCTCCTCGGCCTCAACTTTCTGGAGTTCGTGCCCTTCCTGACCGCAGGCGAGGTGCCCTCCCGGTCTTCACTGGCCGTGCCCTTCGGCGGGATCATGCCTTGCACGGACGGCTACCTCCAGCTGACGTTCCACGAGGAGCACCAGTGGCAGGCCCTTTTGAAGCTGTTAGGGGACCCCGAGTGGTCCCAAGAGGACTGGGCGAGCCAGCCCAGCTCTCGCATCGCTCACGCGGCCGAGATCAATGAACGACTGATCGAATGGCTGCAAACCCGTAGTCGAGACGAAATCGTCAGCTCCGGCCAGAAGATCGGTGCCACCGTGGCGCCCTACCGGACCCTCGACGAGGTGGCCGAAACGGAGCAGATGGCGGTTCGCGGGTTCTTCCAGCCCGTCAGTCACGCGCTCGCCGGTGAGCATCCATACCCAACCGGACCGTGGCGCTTCGGCGGGAACGCTATTCGGCCCGGAGCACCGCCTCTTCTCGGTGAGCACAATGACGCCGCCTTCTCGCCGTCCTCGGCCCGCCCACCTCTGCGTCACGCGCCCAACTCCAGTCCCGGTCCGCTGGCCGGGATCAGGGTCGTAGACCTGACCTGGGCGGTGGCCGGCCCCACCGCCACCATGATCCTGGCGTCTCTCGGCGCCGAGGTGATAAAGGTCGAGAGCACGCTGCGCCTTGACGTCCTGCGCCACGTCGAACCGACCGGCGCCACCACCAACCGTCAGAAGAAGGCGGTGACCCTGAATCTCAGGCATCCGAAGGCGGTCGATTTGCTCAAGCGCCTGGTGGCTGTCAGCGATGTCGTGGCGGAGAGCTTCCGGCCGGGGGTCGTGGAGGCCCTGGGCCTCGAGTACGAGCAGCTGAAGGCGGTCAAGCCCGACCTCGTCATGTTCTCGAGCTCGATGGCCGGCCAGCACGGTCCGCAATCGAAATTCGCTGGTTATGCGCCCATGTTCGTAGCACTGTCGGGCCTCGGCGAGATGACCGGTTACGCAGACGGTCCACCCACTCAGATCCGGGTGGGTGGGGACATAATCGTCGGGGTTCACGGCGGGTTCGCGTTGCTGGCCGCGTTGGTCCACCGCCAGGCCACCGGTGAAGGCACCTATATCGACCTGTCGGCCGTGGAGTCAGAGTCCTGCCTGATCGGGGATTCGCTGCTGGACTACACGATCAATGGCACGGTTCAGCGTCGGACCGGTAACGACGAACCAGGGGCGGCACCGCACAACTGCTACCGGTGCCGGGGCGACGACGAGTGGGTCAGCATCGCGGTGGCCACAGATGAGCAGTGGGCGGCCTTCGTGGAGGCGCTGGGGCGCCCGGCCTGGGCCGCCGCCGAGCGGTTCGCGGAAGGTGAAGGACGGTTCTCTCACCGGGAGGAGTTGGACCGGCTCGTGAACGAGTGGACCTCGCAGCACGGCCAGCTGGAGGTCACTGAGCTGTTGCAAGAGGCCGGGGTGGCGGCTATGCCTTCCTACGCCGCGCCCGAACTGTTCGCCGACTCCCATGTCATCGATCACGGGATGGTCGTCA
Source organism: uncultured Acidimicrobiaceae bacterium (assembly GCA_963851245.1). Classification (GTDB taxonomy): domain Bacteria; phylum Actinomycetota; class Acidimicrobiia; order Acidimicrobiales; family Palsa-688; genus CAWKOH01. Next base: position 258,316 of record CAWKOH010000010.1, read on the forward strand.
AGGTGCCCGGTCCGATGGGGGAGTCGCTTCTGGTGCGGCTGGGCGGAACCTTCTCGGCCACTCCCATGAGGATCGACCGGGCCGGGCCGGCCATGGGTGAGCACAATGACGAGATCTTCGGGACGCTGCTCGGCCTGTCACAGTCACAGATCGACGACCTGGCATCCGAAGGCGTCTTCACTTGAGAAAGGACCCCGACACGTGAACGAGGACGGACGGGCGCTGCCGACACCCGAGGTAGATGCCTTCATGAAGGATTTCGGGCGCACGTTCATGATCACCCGGCGCAAGGATGGGTCCCCCACGGCTCACCCCATGGCCGGTTTCTACGGCGAGGGCCGGCTCTTTCTCAATATGTACCACAAGAGTCTCAAGCACCGGAACCTGCTACGAGATCCGCACATCACCTGTCTCGTGACCACTCCCTCCGACCAGGAAGACTTCCGCGCCGTCGTTTACCGGGGACAAGCCCGCATGCTCAGCATCGAGGAGACCCTGGCCGACGACGCCCCCCTCGGTGTCCAGGTCGCCCGGGTCGGCTCGATGGAAGGCGCCCTTCGAGAGGACGGAGACACGGCCCGATTCGCCAATGAGGATCCCGACGACCTGCGCAAGCGGGCCAAGATCATGGTGGAGCGGATTTCAAAACAGACCCGGGTCCTGTGGGAGGTGGTCCCGGACCAGGCCGAGTTCCTGGACCAGCTCAGGGGCGAGGCCGGCTGATATGCCCCGCGAGCACTTTGACATCACCATGACCGACGATGAGTTGCAGGCCTTTCTCGGCTCGTTCCGCCGGTTGGTCCTGGCCACCAACGACAGGGACGGGGGAACCTGGGGGGACGGCGTTCCGTACCAGTTCACCGGCGACCGTGTGTACTTCCGGGTGCCCGAAGGTAGCCGCTCGCTGGCCAACCTCCGGGCCGACGACCGGGTGTGCTGTGCGGTGGAGAACCATCCGGCCGGCTCGTCGTACTACGCCATCCAGGGTGCGCTGGTGCACGGGCGGGCCCGGGAGGAGGGCCACGGGACCGTCCCCGCCGGCCTGGCCGACACGCCCGACCCGACCGAAAGCCAACGCTTCGACGGACCGACCTTCTCGGTCGGCATCGACGACGTGGTCAGCTTTGTGTTCGCGAAGATCGCCTACCGCTACACGGACCGCCCCGACCTTTGAGCACTCGCGCTCTTCGGTTGTAGCGAACCTGTTGGCTCGAACTCAGCTCCGTGCCACGCCGGTGATGGGCACGAGCGTGGGCCAGTCGACCTCGGGCAGCGGGTTGTTGAACATCGGATACTTCGGCTGTGCTTTGGCCCGGTAGCGATCGGTGGAATGGGTCCGGTCAGGGTCGTGCTCCGGAATCACCTTGTCGCCGAAGAGCTCCAGGAGCTCCAGGTTCTCCTCGGGATGAAGGTCCTGAGGAAGACCGAAGACCAGCTGATCGCAGCCGACGCTCTTGTACGCTTCGAGCTGCTCGGAGACCTCTTCCGGGTTGCCCACCATCATGTAGCCACCGGCGATCAGATTGTCGAGGAGCTCGTCGGGGTCACCCGTGCCGACCAGCTCTTTGAGCACGACGGGGCGCCCGGGCCAGGTGATGGCGTCGGGTGACTTCGGCATGGTGTCGTGGTAGAGGTTGACCATGGTCACCAGGTAACTGCTCACCCGCTCCAGGGCCAGCTTGCGGGCCTTCTCGCGATCCTCGAAGCAAAGCACCGCGTTGGTCATCATGATGTTGTCGTTCATGAACTGGCCCAGGGGCTCTTTGCAGTTGGCGATTCCCTGCTTGTAGGCCTCAATGCGGCCTCTCAGGTTGTAGATCGGCTCGAAGTTGAACGCGATGGCTCCGATACCGAGCTCGCCCGCCTTCTGGAACGTCGGCGGGTTGCCGCACGCCACCCAGATCGGCGGGTGCCCCTGGCCGTAGGGCTTGGGCAGCACGTTGTGGGGCGTGGGGACCGTAAAATGCTGGCCTTCGTAGGAATAGTCCTTCTGCTCCCACATGCGAGGTATCTCTCGCACCACCTCGTCCCACTCAGACTTGGTGGAGTTCGTGTCAAGGATGTTGAAGCTGGCCATCTCGTGACTTCCGGCCCCGCGCCCGGTACCCCACTCGTAACGACGGCCTGTCACGTGATCGAGCATCGCAGCCCGCTCGGCCAGGCGTACCGGGTGCTCCTTGCGCGGCGACAGGCTGTTGATGCCGGACGCCAGATGGATGTAGTCCGTCTGGGCGGCCACGTAGCCCATGATCACTTCGGGGGCGGACATGTGGCTGTACTCAGTGAGACAATGGTGCTCACCAAACCAGGCGTACTTCCAGTTGTGCCGGTCGGCGAAGATGGCGTACTCGGCCTCCCGCATCAGGCGGGCGTGTTCCCACTCGGTCTCGTGAGCACCCGGCCCGGGCATGTACCCGTTCAAAAAGACACCGAACTCCATCGTCCCTCCGACTCCCGAACGAAGAACGCTCGGAGAATGTAACGCTTGTGTATTTGGATTGGTCCCGCTCCAGGATCGACCCGCAAAGGGCCATTCCCTGCCAGCGCGACCAATTCTAACGGCAGCGCTGTCCGTCCCGCCTGTCGGGGCCGTGTCGACCGGGTCACCGGCACCCCGATCCCGGCCCGGCAGGAGTTCCGCCGTGCCGCGGCAACTCTCTGCATTGACGCGGCAAGTCGTGTCAGACCATAATGACACCAATTCGGCCGGCATCACGACGGAGGTCTCCTTTTTATGACATCCCATCCGACCTGCCTGTACCCGGACCCGCTCGAATCGGTCGAAGCGAAGATGTCCGGCCTCGATCCGGTAACGAGGGCCAAGATCCTGGGCGAGAACGCCCGGAAGTTGTACCGGCTGTAGGAGACGTCCGTGACCCTTGCGAACGCACGAGACGTCTACTACGACCCCTACGACGTGGATATCGAGGCCGACCCGTATCCGGTCTACCGGCGTCTGCGCGAAGAAGCGCCCCTCTACTACAACGAGAGTCACGACTTCTACGCGGTGAGCCGTTATGAGGACGTCGAGAAGGGCCTGGTGGACCACAAGACCTTCATCTCCGGGCGAGGCGGGATCCTGGAGCTGATCAAGGCCGGCATCGAGATGCCCCCCGGCGTCTTGATATTCGAGGACCCCCCCACCCACACCGTGCACCGCCGGCTGCTCTCGCGGGTGTTCACGCCCAGGAAGATGAACGCCCTCGAGTCACAGATCCGCCAGTACTGTGCCGAGGCGCTCGACCCGATCGTGGGTTCGAGCCGCTTCGACTTCGTGGCCGATCTGGGCCGGCAGATGCCTATGCGGGTCATAGGAATGCTGCTGGGAATCCCGGTCGAGGACCAGGCGAAGGTACGTGACAGGGTCGACAGCGACCTGCGCACGGAACCGGGGAAGCCCCAGGAGTTCGCCGAAGGACGTCTGGCGACCGGCGAGATCTTCGCCGAGTACGTCGACTGGCGCGCCGAGCACCCATCCGATGATCTGATGACCGAGTTGCTGATGGCGGAGTTCGAGGACGAGACAGGCACAGTTCGGCGCTTGAGCCGTCAGGAGATACTCACCTACACGAACGTCGTGGCCGGCGCCGGCAACGAGACCACCGCCAGGTTGATCGGATGGGCAGGGAAAGTGCTGGCCGAGCATCCCGACCAATGCCGCGCCCTCGTCGAGAATCCCTCGCTGATCCCGAACGCGGTCGAGGAGCTCCTGCGTTTCGAGCCCCCTGCCCATCACATAGCCCGCTATGTCAACGTGGACGTCAAGCTCTACGGTCATGCCGTCCCCGCGGGCAGCGTGATGATGTTCCTGACCGGCTCGGCCAACCGCGACGACCGGCGGTTCCCGGATGGTGACCGATTCGATGTTCGGCGCGAGGTGGGAGCCCACCTGTCCTTCGGCTACGGAATCCACTTCTGCCTGGGCGCCGCACTGGCTCGCCTCGAGGGCCGAATCGCCCTCGAGGAGGTGCTGAGCCGCTTCCACGAGTGGGACGTCGATTACGACAACATCAAGATGGCGACGACCACCACCGTCCGTGGATGGGAGACCCTGCCGACAACCATCCGGAAGACGGCGTAAAGCGAGGGGTTCTGACCGACACCCGGCCCCGGCGGCCCTACAACAGCCCCGTCCGGCGCCAGCGCGTAGCCGAAACCCGCGAGCGCATCATCACCGCGGGGGCGGACCTCATGCACGGCTTTCCGGTCTGGAAGTGGACCGAGCTCACGGTGCCTGCTGTGGCTCGTCGGGCGGGGGTCACAGAGCGGACCGTCTACCGACATTTCTCCGGTGAACGGGATCTGAGGGACGCCGTCCTGGAGCGCCTGCGCGAGGAGGCCGGGGTGAGCCTCGAGGGCCTGGAGATCGGGGACCTGAAAAGGGTCGCGACAAGGATCTTCGAGTACGTGTCGTCCTTCCCCATCGAGGCGCGGGTTTCGACCGACCCAAGCGTGGCGGCCGAGAACGAGCGCCAGCGGACCGCCCTGCTCAGGGCCGTCCGGCCGGCGGCGAAGGACTGGTCTACGACTGACAGGAGAATCGCAGCCGGGATGCTTGATGTCCTGTGGAGCCCCGCCTCTTACGAACGCCTCGTGGCCGACTGGGACCTCCCTCCGAAGGAGGCAATAAGGGCCATCACCTGGGTGATGCAGCTGCTGGAAGATGCCATCCAGAACTCTTCTGGTCCGTGATCAGTCACAGCTGAGGCAAGTACACCCAGGGCCGGCGTTCACGGTCGGAAGCCTGGAACGCCCTGATCTGCTCGCGACGGCGGATCCCTACATCGAGGTCGTCGAGACCCTCGAGCAGCTGCTGTCGCCGCGTGGGGTTGACTTCGAAGAGCATCCGGTGCCCGCTCGGATTCGTGATCGTCGTGGTCCGCAGGTCGACTTCGACCGGGTCCCCGCTTGCGGCCTCGTCCGCCAGGTCGAGGAGCGACTCGTGATCAAGGACGATCGGCAGCATGCCGTTCTGAAAGCAGTTGCCGAAGAAGATGTCGCTGAAGCTCTCGGCGATGACGCACCTGATCCCCAGACCGCGTAATGACCACACCGCCGTTTCGCGGGAGCTCCCACATCCGAAGTTCTGGGCCGCGAGCAGGATCGGGGCACCCCGGAACGGTTCCCGGTTGAGGACGAAAGCGGGGTCCTCTGCCCCGTCGGTCTGGTAACGCAGCGGGGCAAAGGCGTTGGCGGCGAGGTCGCCCCTCCCTCCGTGCCCGGGCGAGATCACATCGGTGTTGACGTCAGGCAGCATCAGCGGTGCGGCGGGCCCGCGCACCACCGTGAAGGCCTCCATCACGCCACCATCCGGACGTCGGCGATGCAGCCGTGCACCGCGGAGAGCGCCGCCGTCGCTGGCGCCGCCAGGTGAGTCCGCACTCCCTGCCCCTGGCGACCCATGAAGTTACGGTTCGACGTCGACACGCATCGGTCACCTGCCTCGAGACGGACTCCTCCGAGGCCGGGACACAGGCCGCAACCCGGCTCCCCCCACTCGAATCCGGCCTCGACGAAGACACGGTCGAGCCCCTCGGCTTCCGCCGCCCGCCGGACCGCTCCTGACCCAGGCACGACGAGAGCCCGGACCGTCGGTGCCACGCGCCGTCCCTCGATAACGGCGGCCGCAGCCCGGAGGTCGGAGATCCGGCCATTGGTGCACGATCCGATGAAGACCCACTGGACGGGGAGTCCCTCGAGGTGTTCCCCGGGCCGGACGCCGATGTACTCCATCGCTTGTGTCCACTGATGCCGGATCACCTCGTCGGGTGCATCGTCGGGATCGGGGACGGTGCCGTCGACCGGAATGCTGTGAGCAGGGCTCGTCCCCCACGTGACCTGAGGAGCGACGGCTGTACCATCGACTAGCTCCTCCCGCTCGAAGCGGGCATCCTCGTCGGTGACGAGGGTGCGCCAGTGCTCGATGGCCCGTTGCAAGCCGGCCCGGCGCGGCGCGAAGCGGCGGGAGGAGACGTACTCGAAGGTCACGTCGTCGGGCGCGACAAGCCCGATCTTGGCCCCGATCTCGACTGCCAGGTTGCAGACCGTCATCCGCTCCTCGACACCGAGCGATCCGATCAGCGATCCTGCGAACTCGAGCGCCCGCCCCGCACCGGCGTCGGCGCCAAGCCGGGCGATGGTGTGCAATATGAGGTCCTTTGGCGAAGTCTGCGGGGGCATCGAGCCGGTGAAGGTGATGCGCATCATCGACGGCCGCCGCTGCACGAGGCTCTGGGTCGCCAGTACGTTTGCCAGCTCGCTGGTGCCGATCCCGAAGCCCAGGGCGCCCACCCCGCCGTTGGTGCAGGTATGGCTGTCGCCACAGACCACCGTCGTGCCGGGAAGCGTGAGGCCGAGCTCGGGGCCGATGACGTGGACGATGCCCTGGTCGGGGGAGTCGATGTCGAAGAGCGTCAAGCCGTGCTCTGTGAAGTTCCGGCGCAGGAGCGGGACAAACCTCTCGCTCATCGGGTTGCTCGCCTCGGTGCGCCCGGCGAGGATCGTCACGCTGTGCTCCGGCGAGCCGAACGTCAGCTCCGGCGAAAGCACTTCGACCCCGCGGTCGCGCAACTCCGAAAACGCCTTGGGCGATGTGACATCGTGGACGTAGTGGCGGTCCACGTGAAGCAGATCGAGACCCTCGTCCACCTGGGTTATGACGTGTTCGTCCCAGATCTTGTCGACGAGTGTGCGACCGCTCATGTCAGCGTCTTCGACACTGCGGATTCGACCAGCGTCCCTTGAAAGAAGTCACGGTTCATCCCGGTCCAGAGCCGGACCGGGTTGTCGAACACGAAGGCCCGGAACTGCTCTTCGTCAATCTGACCTTTCTCGACGAGTTCGTACGCCTCGGGCACCACCTGGCGGATGTCGGGTACGTCCCAGTGGCCGACATCGGAGGCGAACACCGCGGGGAGCGTGACCCCACCTGAGTTCAGCGACGGTGAGAATGCCAGCACATTCATCGGGTCGTCGGCTTCGCACCCGTAGAAGAAGCGGTTGGCGAAGATGTCGAGCAGGTCGTCAATACCGGTGAGCTGAGACTCTCCGAACATGTCGACGTCCTGGGCCAGCTCGTCGGGATCCGACAGCATCGCCAAGCCCTCGTCGAGCCGCGACCGGCGCTCCGCGATTCCGGTCGTGGCGTACTGCTTGAACAGCCGCCCGAGCAGATCGCGGTCCAGGTTCGCCGGGTTGTATTGCTGAATGGCGTCGATGTTGCGCTTCTCCCAATGACCGACCATACCGGCGAGGAGCGCGGCCGCCCAGGCCACGCCGCCCTCCTGGAAGGCAAACCGCACGCCCGGAAACCTCATCGGGACTCCGCCGAAGACCAGCGATCGGCACGTGCCCTCGTCCGCGGCGGCGAAGTTTCCGACCTGGTTGTAAGAGTTGTTGGTTGTCGACATGCGTGTCCCCCAGCCCTGCCCACCGGAGTGGAAGGTGGGCGCCACCCCGAGCTCCTCGCACCGGCGCCATAGGGAGTCGTAGTCGTATAGCGAATCGTGGCCGAGAGTGTCGATCCACCGGCCCGGGCTGGTGGGAGCGTCCTCGTAGGGTCGAGGGATCGTTCCCCCTAGCATTACTGCCTTGAGACCGAGCTCACCCACGGCGTGGTCGAGCTCAGCAATCGCCTCCTGCGGGGAGAAGGTAGGTATGGCGGCCACCGGCTCTAGCCGATCCCGAAAGCCGGCGTACACTTCGGCGTAGTACCGATTGATGGCGTAGGCCAGCGCGCCGCGTAGTTCGGCGTTCGGTAGGGCCGTCACCGGCAGGCCGTAGGATGGGTACAGCACCGCGAAGTCGATGCCAAGCTCGTCAAGCCGACGATATTGGAGCTCGGGAAGCATGACCGTGGCCCGGTCGAGGGTGTTGCGGGTGGGAATTCCCCACACGGCGCTGGCGTGGATGCCCAGCTGCCGGCGCCGCTCGGGCGCAGGCTGCGCCACCCTGGCCCGCGCCGACTTCACCATGTGGTCGAATCCCTTGGCCACACTCTCGCCCGCCTCCTCGACGAGGAAGTCGCGCACCAGCGGCAGGTACTCGATCAGGTGGCCGTCGCTGTCGATGATGGGATGGTCGATCCGGGCTCGGATCCCAAGCACCTCATCGGAGGGAAGGAAGTTCATGGGCTGCTCCTCTGATAAGGAGATATCAGACCCGGGCCAGAGCGCCGGGGAGCGCACCGGTGTGTGAGCCGTACTCGAAGGTCACTTCGCCGGCTACGATCGTGGCGACGTAGCCGCTGCCGCGGCTGAAGAGGCGACCGCCGCCGGCCGGCAGATCGTGGATGATCGCCGGCACCGTGGATCCGAGCGCGGCAAGATCGATCAGGTTCACATCGGCCCGCTTGCCCGGCTCCAGCCGGCCCCGGTCGTGAAGGCCGGCGAGCGAGGCGGTGGCGTCGCACTGCTGCTGTGCCACCCACTCGACTGGCAGGCGAAGCGCCTCCGTGGCGTCGCGACCCCAGTAAGCGAGCAGGAAGGTCGGGAAGTCGAAGTCAGCAATCATCGTGCAGTGGGCGCCGCCGTCAGAGAGGCCGGGCACAGTGAGAGGGTGCACGAGCATTTCATGCACGGCACCCAGGTCCCCGTCGACGTAGTTGGAGACGGGCACGTAAACGAAGCCGCCTCCCACGACGATGTCGTAGACGAGCTCCTTGACGCCCATGCCCGCGGCCGCGGCCGCGCGCCCCAGTGACTCCGCCGTCGGCCGGTCGTACCGCGGCGGGTCACCGAGCTCGAAGGCCAACGGGAAGCGGGCCGTCACATCGGAAGCACCGGACAGTTCGGCGAGAATTCGGGCCTTGACCTCGGGCTTATACAGCGCACCCGGATCCTGTCCGCTCACCTCCCGGTACGTGAGTGACGGAGCCAGCGGGTTCACACGACCGCCAAGTGACTGGAGAAGGCCGGTCGGCCGTGCCGCGGCCTGCCCGAGCAGCGTGTGACCGGCGGCAGCCGCCTCCTCGAACGCCCGCAGCACCTGTCGGTACGTCTGGCCCTGCCCAGGACGCTGCAGCAGCCCCATCGATACGGGGCGCCCTGACGCCTCGCACAATCGCCGCAGCAGCGCAAGATCGCCCTCGAGGTCGGCGGTGTCGACGTTGATCTCCACGACGCCCTTCCCGGTGCGACCGAGGGCCTCGGCGATACCGAGCAGCTCACCATCACCGGCTGAGAATGACGGCGTGATGCGTCCGTCGGACGCCACATGGTTGCGCGAGCGTGAGGAGCTGAACCCCACAGCGCCAGCCTCGACCGCCTCAGCCGCGAGTCGTCCCATCGTCGCCACCTCCTCGTCGGTCGGGACCTCGGCGTGGTCGATGCCTCTCTCCCCCATGGCGAACACCCGCAAGGCGGCGTGCGGTATCTGGGCGGCGATGTCGATGGCGTGTGGAGCGGCCGCGAGCGCGTCGAGGTACTGCGGAAAGGTCTCCCAGCGCCAGTCGAGCCCCTGCTCCAGGACCGCGGCCGGGATGTCCTCGACGCCCTCCATGAGCGCGATCGTCCATGGGCGGTGCTCCGGTCGCACAGGAGCGAACCCGACCCCGCAGTTGCCCATAACCGCGGTGGTCACACCATGGGCGGAGGAGGTCTCCAGCAGGGGGTCCCACAGGGCCTGACCGTCGTAATGACTGTGGATGTCGACCCAGCCCGGCATGACCAGGAGACCGTCGGCGTCGAAGGTACGGCGCCCTGAGCCGACATCGGCGCCGACCTCGGCAATGCGCCCCTCGTCGATGGCTACATCTGCGGTCGCGCGGAGCGCTCCCCGTGCCGTCGACGACTGTCCCGCTCTTGATGACAATGTCGTGCACGTGTCCCTCCCTCGGCCGTGCCGCTCTTCGGCCCAGCGTACTGCTAAGACCGGTGGAGGCAGTGCTCGACCGCTCGGACCCGCTCGATGTGACGGCCCAGCGCAGCTGAGCCAGCCAAATTCCAATGGTGTCTAAGATGCCCGGGCATGCACGTCGGGATGTCTGTCTTCTTCCAGAACCTCCGGGGAGCCACTGATGAGGAGGTCTGGATGGACGACCTTCGGCTGGCGGACTTGGCCGAGCCGCTCGGATTCGGATCTGTGTGGAGTGTCGAACACCACTTCACTGATTACACGATGTCGCCCGACGTCCTTCAATTCCTCACCTACATGGCTGGGCGGACGAGCGAGGTGAAGCTCGGGTCCATGGTGGTGGTGCTCCCCTGGCACGATCCTCTCCGGGTAGCCGAGCAACTCTCTGTACTCGATATCCTCAGCGGTGGCCGGGTCGTCTTCGGCATGGGCCGCGGCCTCGGCCGGGTCGAATTCGAGGGCTTCCGGAGTACCGATGGCCGAAGCGCGCGAGCGTTTCGACGAGAGCGCCCGAATGATAATGAGCGCGCTTGAGACTGCTGTCCTCGAGCTCGAGGGCGACATTTACCGTCAGCCCCGTCGCGACCTTCGACCCCGCCCGCCGCGGTCGTTTCGCGGCCGCACTTACGCGGCGGCGGTGTCGCCCGAGTCCATAGGAGTGGTCGCGGAGCTTGCGGTGGGGATGATGGTGATCCCGCAGAAGAGTTGGGACGAGCACGAGAGGGACGCCGAGCTCTACCGCCAGATCTTCCTCGATAGACACGGTTGCGAGGCACCGGCAGGCATCATGGCCGGCTGGGTGTTCGTCGATGAGGATGGCGACCGAGCGCGAGAAGTCGGGCGTCGCTACATGCTCGACTACTACCAGTCGGTCATCGACCACTACGAGATCACCGGTGAACACTTCGCCAAGACCAAGGGGTACGAGCACTACGCCACCACCGCCTCGGCGCTGCGGCAACACGGGCTCGATCCGGCACGCGAGGCGTTCACCAAGCTGCAGTTCGCGGGTACGCCCGCCGAGGTAGCCGAGCAGATCGCGGACATGGCGCCCAGACTGCGTATCGAATCGTTCCTGGCCGTGTCGAGCTACGGGGCCATGCCTACGGGCGAGGCGGAGCGGAACCTGAGATGCTTCGCCGAAGGCGTTCTGCCCACCCTGCGGGGCCTACCCGGAGTCGGGATCGGCTGACCCCTGCGGCGAGGGCGTCGGCCCCTAGGCCTTCAGCTCCACCACGATCTCGTAGAACTCCTCCTTACCGATGTTGACGGCGGTCTCGATGCCGCCAGCCTGGGCGAACAGCACGTTGCCGGGGCTCACGTCCCCCTCTACGTAGTCCAGCCCGGCCCATTCCCCGCCGGAGTCCGGCTCGAAGTCCGCGGCCATCTTGTCCCCCGCGATCTGGATCATGATGTAGTCCAGCTCATGGCGGTGAAGATCGGATTTCTCCCCCGGCGCCAGCCGCATCTCCCATATCCGGACCTTATCATTCTCCATCAGGACCTTCGAAGCGATGTTGCCGAAGGCGCGGACGTCAGCCATTGGGTTCCCCTTCTTTTGGTGGACGGGACTAGTCAAGGATAGGAGCGATCTGACAAACCGATCACCTCGTCGGCTCCCGGGGGCTCCAACTGCTACGCCACCCCGTCAAGGGACCGGCTCTTCACAGCGGTCGAAGTATGCGGTCCCGGCGTCAACGACCCGAGGTTGGCGCCACACTTCTACGGGCAGCGACACCATGATCAGCGAATAGGTCAGGTGGAGCAGGTTCAGGCCCACCGGTGGCAGGTCGCGGAGGGGGAGCCGATCGAGATAGGACATGGCATCACGCAGCCTCGGGAAGCAAGCGTCGTAGAAGGCCTGCATCTCCTCCAGGGTGCTCGCCAACCGTTCGGCGTAGCGCTCGGCTTCCGTGGGCAGGCACCACTTGACCGCGAAGGGCTCCAGTTCGGAGAACTCCGGGGGGAGCATGGGGTTCATCGCGGGCAAGAGTGCTTGTTCGCTGCGATACGCCTCGACCCAGTCGCCCACGGCCTTGTGGAAATGCCGCACCATTATCTCCTGGTCCGAAAGCGGAAAGAGATCCGTGACACCGGATTCCAGTCCCATCTGGGTGCCATCAAGAGTCCCTGCGTCTTGGATCCCGGCTTCTTTGGAAACCACGGCGGTCACCTCGTGCTGGATCCTCTCCGTGGCGTTACGGGCCGGCGGGAAGTTGTAGTACATCTCCCAGATATGGGTGCTCGGCGTGAGAGGCCAGTAATGGTAGGTGAGGTACCAACCCCGCTCGTACACGAGGATCACGAAGTTGGGAAAGATCTGGAAGTTCGACATCGACCACGGCTCGATCTTGCCGGGATTGACTCCCGGCGGGAGGTTGTCGAGTTCCAGCTCAGGAAGGTCGGGTTTCTCCCACGGGCCCATGAGTCCAGATTCCGTCGCGTGCTCGATCGGGTACATCAGTTCGGGCGGAGTCAAGTGCCGGGGCGTGCCTTTGAATCCCCCGGTGCTCACCAGCCGGTGCGGCCCATCTATCTGGTAGTGGGGGCATTCGAACACGTACTCGAAGCTGCGCAGGGATGGCACCTGCTGCTGCGAGTGCAGCACGGGAGCGTGGTAGTACTCCTGGAAGGCATCCAGGAAGATCTTCCAGTTCGACTGGATCTCCGACCTGAATCCGTACCTCTCGGTCATCAGGTGGAAGGGATATCCCTCCAGGCCGAGCACCATTGGACCCAGGAACTCGCGCAACGACTGGTCCGGCTGTCTAGCCAGGTTGACGAAGATAAACCCCTCCCAAACCTCGCAATGTACGGAGAGCAGACCAAAGTCCTTCTTGTCGATGTCGAAGAACTCCTCCTCTCCGAGGACGAAGTTGAGCTGACCTTCCAGCCCATACCGCCACCCGTGGTACTTGCACATGAACTGACGGCAAAAGCCACTGGTCTCCTGCCGGGGCGACTGATCCCACAAGAGCTTGTTCCCCCGGTGGCGGCAGAAGTTGTGAAAGGACCGAACCTCGCCGTCGCTGCCCCGCACGACGATCAGAGAAGTCTTGGCTACCGCCAGTTCCTTGGTGAAGTAGCTCCCTTTCCTCGGTAACTGCTCGACCCGGCCTACGTTCAGCCAGGCGCGCCTGAAGACCGCCTCTCGCTCCAGTTCGAAGAAGTCAGGCGAGATCGAGTCCTCGTAGGAGATCAACCCTTTGCCGAGCTCGGGGTAATGCTCGGTCCAACTGCCTTCCCGTGGTTTGGGGAACCGGCTCACGCTGCTCCTTTTCCTCTATCGGATCGGCTCGTCGCCCAGCACCGTGGTGCGGAGCATCTCCCGGGGGGAGTCGGCTGGGTAGGCGAGAGCCCTGTGCAGCACTCCCCGGTTGTCCCAGATGACGGTGTCGCCGACGCACCACTCATGTCGGTACACCCGATCGGTGATGGTGGCCCGGTCGAGCAGTTCCGCTAGCAGGGCCCGACCCTCGTCGAGGGCCATCCCGAGCACGTGGTCAGCAGACGAACCGACGACCATGGACCGCCGGCCGGAACGGTGGGTCCAAACCAGGGGATTCACGTGCGTGGGCCGCCGGCGCCACTTCTCCAATTGCTCCGATGCTGCACTGGGATAGACCTGCCGCATCGACGCCTCGAACGAGTGCTCCACCTGCATCCCCCCAAAGCGCCGCTTCTCCTCGTCGCTCAGGGCGTCGTAGGCCGCGTAGGTGCTGGCGAACTCCGTGTCTCCTCCCGCATCGGCGATGGCCACCGCGCTCAGGATGGTGGCCCTCTGCGGGTTCTCATCGTTCAAAGGCGTGCATCCGTCGATGTGCCACAGGAAGGTACCGGCCAGGTACTCCGCGGTGGGACGCTTCGACACATCGCGAGTAATGCGACTGATACCCGGAACAGGGTGGTATCCCTCTTCGTAATCGACCTCCCCCAGGTTGCGGGCGAACGCTACCTGGGCCTCCGCGTCGAGATGCAGCTCCCGGAAGATCAGGACACCGTTCTCTTCCAGCGCCTCCAGCACGGCCCCGCCGACCCCCTCGTCATGCGCGAGGACGTCCGCGTCGACTCCGGATACGTCGGCCCCCACCGTCGACCCCAGTCGTTGGACCGTGAGTGAACTCATCTCATTCCTCTCATATGACCGATCCGCCGTTGACACCGAGTACCTGGCCGGTGATGAAGCCGGCGTCGTCTGAGCACAGGAAGGCGGCTGCAGCCGCGATGTCGTCGCCCGTCCCCAGGTGGCCCAGAGGGATGGCCTTGGCCATCACCTCGTTCGACGGCAAGTAACCCTCCGTCTGAGACTGGTGCTGCATGGGCGTCTCGATCCCTGACGGGGGGATGTTGTTGACCGTGATGCCAAGTGGGGCGAACTCCCGTGCCAGTGACTTGGTCAGTGCGATCACGGCGCCCTTGGACGAGGCGTAGTGGGCCATCCGCGGCGAGCCCCGCTGAGCGCTGGACGACGAGACGGTAACGATCCGGCCCCAGCGGGCCGCGATCATGTCGGGCAAGGCCGCCTGGCAGCAATGGAAGGTGCCGTGGATGTTGACACCGAAAACCCGCTCCCACGACTCGAACGAAATCTCCAGAAAGGGCTCGAAGGCGACCAGGCCGGCGCTGGTCACAAGAACGGTCACCGGGCCCAGCTCGCCCCGAACCTTCCCAAACGCCTCCTCGAGCGCGGCGCGGTCGGAGACGTCGGCGGCGACCCCTATGGCCTCACCCGCGTTGCTCCGGATGTCCTCGGCCACCAGGTCGGCAGCCTCACCGTCGAGGTCGAGCACGGCGACCCGGCAGCCCTGATCGGCGAGCCGCAAGCAAGTCGATCGCCCTATCCCGGATCCGCCTCCACTTACCACTGCGACCCTATTCACCTGCGCCTCCTACTGGTATACAACACGAACGGTAGACGTAGTCGGCAAGGCCTGACAGGTCAACGCCCGGCCCCCGGCAACCTCCTCTTCGCTGAGCATGCTGTTGTGGCGCATGGCGGCGGCTCCCTCGGTGATGCGAGCGATGCGGCTCGCGGAGGTGTAGCTCGCGGCGACAAGGCGAGGCTCAGGTCCCCCACGGGCACTCCTGGCCCGGCCGCGTTGTGAGCACTCGAATAGTTTAACCGGTCGGTTAGAGATTTCAACCGTGCGGTCAAGGTAACATTCGAGGACCGGAGGTATCCCATGAGCCCGCCCCGCCGTCGTGCCGCTGACGACTCCAGCAGCCGAAACGCGCTGCTCGACGCCGCCGAGGCGATCATGATCGAAGAGGGCTACGCCGCCGTCAGCTCCCGTCGGCTGGCAACCAAAGCCGGGGTGAACCCGGCGCTCGTCTACTACTACTTCGACACCATGGACGGCCTCTTCATCGAGTTGTTCCGGCGCGGCTCCGAGCGCAGCATCGAGCGATTCGCCCTGGCCCTGCTGTCACCGCAGCCCCTCTGGGCTTTCTGGGAGCTCACCCATGATCAGGGCAACAACGCCCGCACCATGGAGTTCATCGCCCTGGCCAACCATCGCAAGGCGATTCGCGCCGAGATCGCCAACCTGTCCCGACGACACCGGCAGATGCAGGTTGATGTGCTGACCAGGGTGCTGAAGGGGTACGGCCTTGACATCGACACCTGGCCTCCCATCGTCATCATCCTGGCCATGGCCGGCATCTCCCGGTACCTCCTCATGGAGGAGCAATTCGGGATCGCCACCGGGCACCGAGAGATGGTCCAGGTCATCGAACGCGAAATCCGGGCGCTCGAGGGGGAGCGAATCCAGCGAAGTGCCCTCGGTGCCTGACCTCAGAAGGCGGGCTGCATCGAGGAGGCCATATGCCAGTTGCCTACTTCACTGATCCACTCGGACGGGCCGTACCGTGAGGGCCGTACCGTGAGGGCGGTAGTGTGCCACGGCCCCGGCGACGTTCGCGTCCAGCACATCGACGACCCTGTACCGCAGGCCGGAGAGGTGAAGGTAAGGGTCCATGCCGTCGGGGTCTGCCACACGGACCTGAACTTCACGACCGGGCAGATGCCTGTGCCCTACCCGATCGTCTTGGGACACGAGGCGGCAGGGGTCGTGGTCGAATGTGGTCCCGGCGCCAGAAATGTCAGAGTGGGCGATCACGTCGTCTGCTCGATCATCGGTCCCTGCGACCAATGCTTCCAGTGCTTGCGGAACGACCACGCCCTGTGCGAGAACGCACCGTTCTTCACTGGCACCATGCTCGATGGCACCACTCGTCTGTCGGAGGGCGGACGCTCGATCCACACGTTGCACTACCAGGGCTCGTACGCGGAATTCGCGATCGTGCCCGATCGCTTCGTCGTACCGATCCGCGATGACGCGCCCCTCGAGCTGGTCTGCGGACTTGCCTGCGGAGTGAGCACCGGGCTCGGAGCGGCCATCGTGCGCGCCGGCGTCACGATCGGATCGCGCGTTGTCGTGGTCGGCTCCGGGGGTGTCGGCCTGGCGACGATGATGGGCGCCGGGGTCCGGGGCGCCACGCAGGTGATCGCCGTAGACATCCTCGCCCGCAAACTCGACAAGGCCATGGAGCTGGGCCTGGCCACGGATGTAGTCGATGCATCGGCGGGAGACCCGGTTGCGGCGGTGCTGGAACTCACCCGGGGCCGCGGGGCTGACTACGGGTTCGACGCCGCGGGTGTCAGCGGCACCCTGGAGCAGGTCGTGGCCGCCACCCGTCCGGGCGGGACGTGCGTGGTCATCGGCCGGGCTCTGGGAGTCGTAGAGGTGACGCTCAACACGACGCTGCTCCTCCGTCAGCGGGTTATCACCGGCACCTACGGTGGCTCGATCCGACCCCGCCGGCACGTGCCCGAGTTCGTGGACATGCACATGCAGGGTCTCATAGACCTCGGCGGGATCCTGGACACGCGGTACAGCATCGATCAGGCCCCGCAGGCACTCGACGACCTGCACAACGGTCGGATCACCCGCGGCGTGATCGTGATGGAGACCTGAGGGATCCGGATCTATTGGGTCATTCTGACCTCCATCCTGCTGCGCCAGGTGGGTCCCAAACTTCTTTCCGGGACGACTTGTACATCTCAGAGCGGTACAAGTCGTCCCAAAAGGCTTTTTGGGACCCACCTTTCGGCGGCCGACCCTTCGGCGGCCCACCCCTCCGGTACCGCCTTGGGCGGCCTCTCTAACCGGGCCCTGGAGTGGGTTCGTCTTCGAGCCGCGCCCGCAGAAACGCGTAGATCCTCTCCCTGGCGATGCGTCCCATCTCGGTCGGGGCCACCTCTATGCCATGTGGCCCTTCGGGGTAGACGGCGAGCTCGACGTCGTTCCCCGCGACCTGCAAGCGGGCGGCGAGGAAGAGGGAGTCGTCGAGGAGGAAGTCGGCGGTGCCGACAGTGAGCAGGCAAGGAGGCAGGTCATGCAAGTCGGCCCACAGGGGCGAGATGGCGGGGACACGAACCTCGTCCTTCGATCGCCCTGGGAGGTAGTGGGCCCAGTTGGTGTCCGCGCCCGCCGCGTAGGGCACCTTACCGATCAGCAGTGTGGCGCTGGGTGTGCCTCCGTGGTCGTAGGCGCCGTAGCACAGGTCGGCGCCGAGGAACGGCGGCCGCCCACCGAGATGGTCCCGGAGGCGGAGCATGGTCAGGAGGGCGAAGTAGGCGCCTGCTGATTCGCCTCCTACCAGACGACGCTCGGTCCCGAACTCCTCCGCGGAGTGCTCCACCAGCCAGCGTGCAGCCGCCTCGCAGTCGTCGGGCCCGGCAGGGTAGGGATGTTCCGGAGCCAATCGATAGTCGACGCTCACGACGGCCAGGTTGGTCGCCTCAGCAAGCGGCCAATTGCGTCCATCCATGGAGGCGGCTGAACCTACCGTCATTCCACCGCCGTGGAAGTGCAGGTAGACGCCCTCAATCCGTTCGGGTCGCAGGATGCGTATAGGGATGTCGCCAGCCGGACCGGGTATCTGCCGGGTCTCCGGGAAGTCCAGCGAGGTCAGCCCGAACAGGCCGCCCGGCGCCATCGCGGCCCGCAGCCACTGGATGCCCTCGGCCGTGGAGGTGTCAACCTCCGCCATTGCAGAAGTAGCCTCCATGAGCTTGGCGTTGTAGGCACGCTGCTCCTCGACATGGGTCAGGAGTTCGGGAGCGAAGAGGGCCATGGCCGCTCCTATGGGGCTTTGCCTAGAAAGGTCATTCTGAGTGTGATAGCCGGCGGGAATGTCGCACTTACCGACAGCTCGTAACTCACTGCTTCGAAGTACCTCGCGATTTCCTTCAGCTTCGCCCTGATCGCCTTGAGAACATCCGAAAAGTTCTCCGGGAGGGTCTTCTTGTCTCTGAGAATCTCGTTCATCACCTCGATGACGCCCAGCAGACGGACATAGGCGACATCGTCTTCCCCGAGATCACGCACGACTTGGGCCACCGCCAGCGGGTCGGCGAGCGCCGAGATCGTGACCTGCGAGATGTTCACAGGGCCCGTGGAACCCTGTAGCCATCCGTCGAAGTCGGCCCGGAATCCTGGTGGCATGGTCACGCTCCTTCTCACGCTGAGTGCCGTCTGCCCAACCGGGACGGTAGCGCCGGCCCCATCCTGCTGCCAGGATTTCCCCGCCCTCACGTGGCCGCCCAAGTGGCGGCCCGGCGAGGCGAAGCCGTTGGCTGCGCTCGCTCGCCGCCCGCCAGGCTGGGGTGTCGGACCGGCAGCGGATAACGTCCATCCGTGCCCACAGCCCATGTGAATGGGATCGATGTCTACTACGAGCGCTCGGGTCAAGGCCGGCGTCTGCTGTTCTTCAACGGCTCTGGTGCCACGCTCGAGAGTGCGGGGCCGTTGATCGAGCCCTACCGGGCCCGGTTCGAGGTATTGGTTCACGACCAGCGTGGCCTCGGCCGGACGGAGATCCCGCCCGGGCCTTATTCCATGAAGGACTACGCCGCCGACGCCGTCGCCCTGCTCGACCACGTGGGCTGGCCATCGTGCCGGGTAATAGGGGTCAGCTTCGGCGGGATGGTCGCCCAGGAGTTCGCCGTCACCAGCCCGAATCGTGTGGAACGGCTAGCGCTGGCCTGCACGTCACCTGGGGGTCCGGACCGGTCTTCGTACCCGCTGCACGAGCTCGGTCCGCTCGACGACCCGGCCCAGGCCGAGCGCATGCTGGGGCTGCTAGACACTCGCTTCACTCCTGAGTACCTGAGCTCGCATCCTGCCGAGCAGGCCTTGGCGTCAATGTTCACTACGCGCCGCCAGGTCGCCACGAGCGAGGAACAGCGCCGCGGTGAGCGCGAGCAGCTGCTGGCCCGCCAGGGCCACGACGTGATCGACCGCCTTTGCGACGTCACCTGCCCGACCCTGGTTGCCGCCGGCCGCTACGACGGCATCGCCCCCCTCGTCAACAGCGAAACGATCGTCAGCCGGATTCCAGACTCTGAGCTAAGGGTCTACGAGGGAGGGCACATCTTCTTCGTCCAGGACCCCTGTGCCATGCCCGAGCTAGTCGACTTCCTCGACCAGGTTTGAGCCCGGCGTATGAATCGGCGGACACCGGCGCCGAGGGCTCCCTGACTGGGGGTGGCGCCGGTGTCCGGTCGGCTCGACCCTCCGACGTGAAGGCACCGCCACCACACCACCAGAGCTACGTTGTCGCTTCAGGGGCACACATCCGGTCACGTGGCGGACAGGAGCCGTTCGTAGACCTCTCTGGTCGCCGGGCTGGGGGACACGCCGAGTTGGTCCCGGAGACACCGGCACAACTGGTTGTACACGTGAAGTGCCTCAGCCAGATTGTGCTGGGCCGCCAGTGCTTCCATGAGACAGCGGTACCCGCTCTCCCTCAAGGGAGCCAACCGAATGAGCCTCCAACCCGCTCGCACGGCGCCCGCCAGCTCTGGGCCACCAAGACCAAGCTCGGTAGCGGCGTAGCACTCGAGCGCCCGGATCTCGAGAAGGCTTAGTTGGCGCCGGACGTCATCGATCCACGGTTCGTCCTCGCCCGGGAGAAATCCTCGCTCGGCGACGAACAGAGCCAGCAGAACCGGGCCCCACGCCCGGGTCCAGTCTTGCTGGGCGACAGCCGACTCAGCCCGGTGGATGGCATCGGCGGCGGCTTCGAAGTCGACCCATGCATCCGGTAGATGCAGCCGGAGGGCGGACCGTCCCTCGACGGCAGACGATCCGAGGACGCGGCGTAGCTTGGAGAGCAGGGGGTTGAGACGAGCGTCGATGGCCCTCGGGTCCGGCTCCCTCCACAATGCCTCGGCCAGCTCGTCTCGGGGGACTTGCCGGTGACGGTTGACGACCAAATAGCTGAACAACAATCGTCCCAGGCGGCCGGGCAGCCCGCTGTCGAGACGTTCGCTGTCCCGCTCGATGACGAGAGGACCGCAGATCTGTACTCTCAGGCGACGAGGCGAGGACGCCAAGTTCACCAAGCTATTGCAATACGCTCCCTGTCCGAGCGGAAGGAGAAGGAATGGCCAAACTGATCCGCTGTGAGTGCGGTTTCGTGGCCCGGGGAACAAGTGACGACCAGGTGATCGGGCAGATCCGCGACCACATGGCCACCGATCATCCGGCCCTCTTGAACTCGGTGTCCCAAGAGGACTTACTGGGCTGGATCCAGGTCGAGTAAAGGCTGATTAGCGACTGACGGGCCTCCCGACGTGGGTCCGGTCAGGGCCGGACGATCTGACCTCCCCGGGTGGAGCGCTCCATCATCCCGTTGGCTGTTTCGCCGTCCCATCTGTAGCGAACCAGTGCCTGCTGCAGGACCGGGAAGTCCGGGTTGGCGCCGACCCCACCCATAACCATGAAGTTGGACATGATCGAAGTGCCCTCGATCCGCGTCTTGCCATTCAGGGTCTCGAGCACGACAGATACATCTTCGCCCTTCGGTTGCAACCGGCGCAGCCAGGGCGCATCCACCACCCGCGCCGGTGTCAGCTCGCCGTCGCCCTCGAAGAGGTAGCCTTCGTTGTAGGTGGCCAGACCATCGTCACGAGGTGGGTAGACGATGTAACCGAAGCCCCGCCCGCTGGGAAACAACGCCGACTGCCAGGCGTGACCACGGAACGTGCCCAGCCGGCGGACCCCCTGCCGCCGGATTCGCAGAGCTCCGCCGTCGATCTGCCGCTCGAGACCATCCACGCGGACGTAGCCCGAAGCTCGCGACAGCTGCTCGAAACGGGGCCCTCCCATCAGCGCCCCCTCGTCCTGCTCGTCCAGCACCCGCTTAGCCTCCGGTAGAAGCGCACCGTTTTCCCAAGGGGGCACCGTCGACCTGATATCGATCTCGATCTGTACCGGTACGCTCGGCTGCCGGTCCGTCAAGGTCCCGGCGATCTGGTCCTCTACCGTCGACGTCACGGCCAGGCCGTCCAGCCGGACCCTCCAGTGCTTGAACGGCTCGATCATCTCGAAGGAGAGAGGACCCGCACCCAGGACACGCGCTCTGGCATCAGCGCCCATCGGTTCGTGAATCGGGCCTGGCCCGAAAATGTTGTACACCTTCCCGTCGCCAGTGGCGATGTTGACCTGAACGTCGTGAGTCTCCCACTGATCGGCTACTGCTTCGACACCCATGCGAGGAATACCCACATCGTCGTTACGATCCCAGATCCAGGCGTTCACCGACTCACGCATTTCGGGATCTTCGGGCTGCGAGCCGAACACGTACTCGCGATCCTCACCCAGTCCAGCCGTCAGATCAGTCTCCATTGGCGTCCTCCCTGCATGGCCCGCACCGGTCAGATCGGCTCACCAAGATATCTCGTGCCGCCCCGGGCGCGACCTGTGAGGAGGAAGATCCGCTCGGGCCCCCATTAGGCTTCAGGGCAGACGCAGACCTGGCGTTCGACGGGCTTCAGGAGGTTGGACGATGACGGTTACCAACGACCCGGTTCTCAGCGGGACCACGACGACGGTGACGCCCGACCCGGTTCCGCCGGGATTCGAGGGGAGCGAAGGGGAGTGGCACGCCCGGGTGGACCTCGCCGCCTGCTACCGGATCATCGCCTTCTACGGCTGGGACGACCTGGTCGCCACCCACATCTCGGCCCGGGTGCCAGGCGAAGACGACGCCTTCCTCATCAATGACTTCGGGCTCATGTTCGACGAAATCACGGCCTCCAGTCTGGTGAAGGTCAACCTCGAAGGCGAGATACTCGCCCCGGCGGGGGGTCAAGTGAACCCCGCCGGCTTCACTATCCACAGCGCCGTGTACCAGGTTCGCGACGACGTCGGGGCGGTTATCCACCTGCACACGATCGATGGCATGGCCGTATCCACCAGCGCTGACGGCTTGCTACCCCTTAACCAGACGGCCATGACCGTCTGCGGCGACATCGCCTACCACGACTTCGAGGGCGTGGCCCTCGACCTGGCGGAGCGGGAGCACCTTCAGGACCACCTGGGCCTCAAAAACAACATGATATTGCGCCACCACGGGACGATGTCCATGGGTGACTCTGTCGCCACCGCCTTCGCCCGCATCTATCAGCTCGAGAAGGCCTGCTCGGCTCAGGTGCGAGCCCTGGCCACACGGTCGGACCTCGCTACCGTTGACCCTGCGGCTATAGCCAAGACCGTCGACCCCGGCCGCGAGGGCCTCGTAACCTACGGGCGGGTCGCCTGGCCGGCCGTGCGCCGCAAGGTGGACCGGCTCGACCCTTCCTACCGCGACTGACTGTCAGGGCGCCGTTCGCTGCCCGGCCTTTCGGGATTTGCGTATTTAGGCGCATACGGCACCCCCTCTTACTACGCCTGGTACGAGATGTACCCGGCGAACTCGGTGTCGCTGTCCAAGAACAAAGTATCCCGTCAGTGCCAACGACAGTCTGACCGCCAGCGTGACTCGAAACGGCACTTCGTACACCCTCTCGATCAGCGACACGGCCCGTGGCGCCACTAAGACGAAATGGACGTTCTCCCAGGCCGAGACCGGCTCTGATGCCAACTCCTCCGCGGAGTGGGTCGCCGAGGCCCCCGAGCTGTGCAACATCTTCTACTGCCAGCTGGCCAGCCTGACCAACTTCGGAACGGTCAACCTGACCGGGGCGCAAGCGGCTGACGGCGGATCCAATCGTTCCGGGCGAGGATGAACACCCACCCTTTCCCGGGCCCTGATCGCTAGGAAGGCCCGCCCGCCCCTTCCAGCGCCACTTTGACGTTGAGGCCGGCGTCAATGACCTGAATCGACCCGTGCACCCACCTGGCTTTCTCCGACAGAAGCCACAGCACGGCGGGGGTGGTGCCCTCTTCCGGCTTGATCGCTCCCGCGCCCAGTAGGTCGAGCCCCTTCAGCTGGGCCAGCATCGACTCTCGATCGGGGCCCCCGACCTCACTGGCCGCGCCGATCATGGGGGTGTCGTGCGCTCCAGGGACAAGCATGTTGACCCGGATCCCGTAGGGTCCCAGCTCGTTGGCCAGGCACAGCCCCAGGCCGATCACCCCGTGCTTGGCGGCGCAATAGTCGCTCCCGTAAGGGAAAGCATCGATGCCCGCACCCGACGACACCATGATGATGGCGCAGCCGGGCCCCCGAGCAATCAGATGCGGGATGGTGTGTTTCAAGGTCAGCCACTGCCCGGTCAGATTCGTTTCGATGGAGGCCCGCCAGTCCTCTGTTGGTATCGTCCAGGACTGCTGGTACAGGCCCAGGATCCCGGCGTTGGCGATTACGAAGTCGAGGCCACCGAAGTGGTCGACGGCCTGCTCGACGGCGGACACGACCTGGTCCTCGTCCCGCACGTCGCAGGGGATGCCCAGCGCCCTTCCTCCCGTCGCTTCGACCAGGCTGACCGTGTCGGCCAGGTCCCCCGCCGAGGCGACCCGGGCCGGAGGGTGCGTCAGCTCGCCGTTGGCTATGTCGAGAAGGGCGAGAGAGGCTCCCTCCCTGGCCAGGGCCACGGCGTGGCTGCGGCCTTGGCCCCTCGCTCCGCCGGTGATAAGGACTACTTTGCCGTCGAAATCACCCATCACTCGTTCCCCTCCGATAGACAGCAGGCTTGGCAACCTGACCTTAATCTGTGCAGGCATACGGAAGAGACAAGTGGAAGGAGGACGGGATGAGGTTCGGCATGGTGTATCTGCCGACAGATCGGTCCGCCCCGCTGCACCAACTGGCTGTGGCGGTCGAGGAGCGAGGGTTCGGAGTTCTCCTGGTCGGTGACCACACTCACATACCGGCTCGCCGAACAACCCCTTTCATCGCCGGAGATGTCCTACCGGAGGAGTACTACCGCCTGGTCGACCCGTTCGTCGCTTTGGCTTCAGCCGTCGCCGTCACGAAGCATCTGGAACTTGGCACCTGCATCTGCCTGGTGGCGCAGCGCGACCCCATCGTGACCGCCAAACAGGTGGCTTCGGTGGACCACCTCTCGGGCGGTCGCTTCATCTTCGGTGTCGGCTACGGATGGAACGTGGAGGAGGCGTTGGACCACCGGATCCAGTGGTCTAACAGGCGGGCCCGGGTCAGGGAGTACATAGCCGCCATGCGGGCCTTGTGGACCGACGAGCGAGCCAGCTTCCACGGAGAGTTCGTCGACTTCGAGGAGGCCTTCTCTTGGCCGAAGCCGGCGCGGCGTCCGGCCCCTCCCGTCCTCCTCGGCGCCTCGCCAACCGACAGGGTGTTCGGGGAGGTCCTGGACTGGGCGGACGGGTGGCTACCGGTGCCCTTCCTCGGCCACCAGCCGGCCGACGTCAAGAGGCTGCGCCAGATGGCTGAGGACCGGGGCCGGGATCCCGCCTCGCTTGTCATAGTCGTCGACGGGCTGCCCCCCGATCCGGCCTGGATCGATCCCTGGATAGAGACTGGCGTCGATGCCATCCTGGTGCCGGCGGAGAGCGAGCCCCTCGACGTCCTGCTTCCGGCTCTCGATGCGGCTGCAGCGGTCATAGAGCGATATACGCCCGCCGCAACTCCTGGCCCGGGGCGAACGGATGGCTGACCCGGAGATCGAGATCGCGGCGGTCACTCCGAAAATTTGGGCGGAGGTCCGGGGGGTCGACCTGCGGGATGGCCTCGGCGAACCCGCAGTGAGAACCATCCGGCAGGCCCTGCTCGATCATCTCGTGCTCTTTTTCCGGAACCAGGAGCTGACGCCCCAGCAGCACCTGGCCTTCGCCGCCCGGTTCGGTGAACTGCGCCTGCCGATGGGCGGCCACCCGCCGGAATGCGCAGGGATCGGCCCCTACTTCGACGTGCTCGAAGACACCCCCGAGAACCCACCGAAGGCGGACTTCTGGCACACCGACGTGGCCTTCGTCCGGGAGCCACCGGACATCGCGGTCCTGGCCATGGAGGAGACCCCCGACGTGGGCGGCGACACCAGCTGGCTCAACCTCTACGCGTTGTACGACGGGCTCTCGCCGCCGATGCAGGAACTGGCCGCCGGTCTCGAGTGGGAGCTCCATCTGGGTCGCCCGTTCCGCCTGGCCGTCACCGCCATGAGAGGCGAAGAAGCCTACCGGGAGATCGCGGCCGCAGTACCGGTCATGCGTCATCCCGTCGTGCGCATTCACCCGGAGACCGGACGGCGAGCCCTGTATTGGTGCGGACCCTTCGTGGAGCGCATCGCGGGGCTCTCGGCCAACGAGTCCGACGCCCTGGTCCAGCTCCTTCGCGGCCGCCTCGATGACCCCAACACGCAGGTGAGGTGGCGGTGGCGCCGCCACGATGTGGCCATGTGGGACGAACGCTGCACCAACCACCGGGCCAACTCTGACCATGCCCCCGCCTACCGGCGTATCCGTCGCTGCGTGGTCGGATCCGCCATCCCTGAAGGGCCGGGCGGACCAGGCGGCAAGGAGGCCGGTTCCTGGCCAGGCGACAGAATAGGAACGCTGTACCGACGGTAAGGAGAGTGAATTCGACATGACGATCAAGAGCTACCGCATTGCCCTCTTGCCCCCGATGGCCACCAGCATCACGGCGCCTCGGTTCAATGTCGGCAGCATCGACAACGTGGGCGTGCACCTGGTCGACGAATCCGGAGCCGAGGGATTCGGCTACGCCTACGTCTTCGACAATCATTCGGCCAGGGCGGTGGCGGAGCTGATTGAAGGCTTCGCGGATCTCTACGTCGGGACCGAGGCCCACGATCTCCGCCGGGTCCGGTCTACGCTGCTGATCAAGAAGGTGAACTTTCTCGGCCTGCGGGGACTGGCCAGATTGGCCGCCGCCGCCTTGGACATGGCCGCCTGGGACCTTCTGTGCCGCCTCCATGACACCAACCTCATGGGGTTGATCGGTATGGAGCGATCGGAAGTCCCCGGTTTCACCGCCGCCGGCCTCTGGTCGGGGTTGAGCCCCGAGGATTGCGCCCGGATCGCCGTGGAGGTAGCCCAGGAGTTCAACTCCCCGCATGTCAAGATGTGGCTCGGCAGCGACGATCTCGGGTTTGAATTTGAGCGCATAGCTGCCGTTCGCGACGCGCTCGGCCCCGGCTCCTCAATCATCATCGACGCCGCGCAGGCCTACGACTGGCGGACCGCGGCCCGTCTGGCCAAGAAGGTCGAGGACCTCGGGATCCTGTGGTTCGAGGATCCCGTGGAGTACGAGGACCTCGATGGCCTGGCCGCGCTGGGGGCCGAGTCCCCGGTGGCGTTGGGCACGGGGGAGCATGTCTACGGCATCGACCACCTGAAGCAACATCTGGATTTGGGGGTCCTGCGCTATGCGGTCCTTGACATGGAGCGGATAGGCGGTGTCACCGACTTCCTTTCTGCTGCGGCGCTCTGCGGCGCCTACCGGGTGGAGCTTGTCAATCACTGCTTCCCCCACGCCTCCATGCAGGTGCTGGCGACGGCGGCGACGGGGGGATGGTGCGAGCTGGCGCCGCTCTGGGACGGGTACTTCGGCCCGCTCGAGGTTCGCAACGGGATGGTCCAGCTCGATCGAGAGGCCATCGGTATCGGACACCAGATCATCCAATGATCGGCGCCATGAGCCGGACCGGCTCGGGAAGGAGGCGGGCGTGATAGACCCGAACGAGTTGTCGGACAGCAATTTCACGATCGGTGGGCGCAGGACGGGAACAGTCACGTTCCTGCCCGAGCCGGCACGCCGCCGGCGCCTTTACACGCTGGTATCCGTCGATGACCACATCGTCGAGCCCCCGGATTTGTTCGACGGGCGGATGCCGGCCGCCTTGAAGGACCGGGGCCCCAGGGTGGTCGAGACCGAGGCCGGCTCACAGCTGTGGCAATTCGAGGGCAAGCGCTATCCGAACATCGGATTCAATGCGGTCGTGGGCCGCCCGGTCATCGAGGCGTCTTTCGAGCCCACTCGCTTCGACGAGATGCGGACCGGGGCGTGGGATATTGACGCCCGAATACGGGACATGGATCTCGACGGCGTCTACGCGTCTTTGAGCTTCCCCTCCGCCCTGCTCGGTTTTGCCGGCCAGCGCCTCCAGCTTGACACCGACGATGCCGATCTTGCCCTGGCGGTCGTCAGGGCCACCAACGATTGGCACCTCGAGCAATGGGCCGGTCCGTACCCCGAGCGGATTATCCCGTGCCAGATTCCCTACTATCCCGACCCGGAGGTCGCGGCGAAGGAGATCAGAAGGAACGCCGAGCGCGGGTTCAAGGCCGTTACCTTCTCGGAGGCGCCCCAGAAGCTGGGGTTGCCGTCGCTGCACACCGGGTACTGGGATCCGTTGGTGGCGGCGTGCGAGGAGACGGGCACGGTGATCTGCCTACACATCGGTTCCGCCTCCAGCCTGCCGGCGACGTCGCCTGATGCTCCCCCCGACACCATCGGAGTCCTCGCGTTCGGGTTCGCGATGTTCTCTGCTGTCGATTGGCTCTACTCCCTGCTTCCGGTCCGGTTCCCGGGCGTGCAGATCGTCATGTCCGAGGGAGGTCTGGCCTGGGTACCCGGGCTGATCGACCGGCTGGACCACGTTCGGCGATACCACGACATATACGGAACGTGGAAGGGGATCGAGCTGACGCCGGCGGAGGTGTTCAAGCGGAACTTCTTCCATTGCGCCCTCGATGATCCATCAGCCATGCGGCTGCGAGACAGGGTAGGGGTCGACCATGTCCTCCTGGAGGCTGACTACCCTCACCTCGATTCGAGCTGGCCGGACACCCAGGAGATGGTGCGCCGTCAGGTACAGGACCTGGCTCCCGACGAGGTGCGTCTGGTCACCTGGCAGAACGCCGCGACTCTTTTTCGGCACGAGGTGCGAACCGAGGTGATCGAGGACCCTGAGTCCTTCGGAAGCTGACCCTCTATGTAGCCTTCCGCCCGGCTGTCATCAAGCGGTGGCGGATTCTCGCTCTTCCATGAGCTTGGCCCGGTTGACTTTGGTGGCCTCAGACCGGGGGATGGCATCGACGAACTCCACCGTCTTGGGCACCTTGTAAGGAGCCAATCGGTCCTTGGCGTAGGCGATGATCTCCTGTACCGGCGGTGGGGAGACCGGATTGAGCGGCTGGATGATGGCGTGCACCCGGCGTCCCCACTCGGGGTCCGCCAGTCCGATGACCACGACGTCGGCCACGGCTGGATGTTCGCTCAAAGCAGTTTCTATCTCGGCCGGGAACACGTTCACGCCACCTGTGACGATCATGTCCACCCGGCGGTCGGCGATGTACAAGAAGCCGTCCTCGTCCAACCATCCTAGATCGCCGATGGTCGTGTACCCGTCGTCGGTTCGGAGCGCCTGGGCGACGTCACCGAGGTAGTAATGGGTGATACCGGAGGCCGGGCGCATGTAGATCTCGCCGATCTCGTTCGCCGGTCGGTCCGTGCCGTCTGGGCCCAGGATGCGAATCCCCGTGCCTCCCCAGGGCAGGCCGAGGGTGCCGGGCCGGGCCATCCACATGTCGCCGCGGCAGGCCACGACGCCGGCCCCTTCACTCGAGCCGTAGGTCATGTGGAAACGCTCGGGGCCGATCAGTTCGAACCACACCTGAGCCACCCAGTCAGGTAGGACGGCCGCACCCTGCATCGTGAATTCGATGGAGGAGAAGTCGCGCTCGTGTACCCCCTCGAGCTGGGCAATGCGCTGGAACATGGGCGTGGCGCCCGTGAACCCGGTGACCCGGTAGCGCTCGATCAGATCGACCGCCTGGGCGGCGTTGAATCGCTCCATGAGCACGCAGCGGAAGCCTGCAAGCAGGTCGATGGTGATCATGAAGCCGTTGTTGTGGTACATCGGCCCGGGTGTCAGGATCACCTGGCTCTCTGAAAGCGGGGTCCAGGACTGCTGGATCTGCAATGGGATCGAGGCGGGGTCGTACACGGCCGGCACCTGGCGGAGGATGACCTTCGGGGTGCCCGTCGACCCCGAGGAGCAGATGCCCGACGAGATCGGAGCCATCACCTCAGGGAGAGGTTGGGTGGACTCGGCGAGCGTCGCTTCGAAGAGATCATCGTTCCCGGTCAGGGTGATCTTGGCGCCGATGACCTCTAACACCCGGGCCAGCTCCCAATCGGGGAGGTCCCACCGGACCGGGACGGGCGCCCCTCCGACCTTCCAGGCCCCGAACACGGAGTAGAGGAGTTCAAGCGAGTTCTTAAGCTGCAGGGCGACCAGATCCGAAGGTCCGACACCGGCGGCGGCCAGTCCCCTACCGACCTGGGTGGACCGCTCGTCCAGTTGGCGCCACGAAACATCGGTGGCATCACCGGACTGGGTTACGAAGGTCACCGCCACCGAATCACCGAGCTCGGCGGCCAGATGGGAGAGCCGCGTCCCGTACGGGACGAGCGTGTCGGGGTCAGGCATTTCTTTGGTTGCGGCGAAGCCGGGATCAAAGCCAGGGTTGAACGTGATGGCCGCCTGCAGGGATGCTCCCGGTCCCTCCCGCCAGCTCGGCCTATCCGCTAACTCCTGCGCCACGCCTGCTCCTTGTTTTGCCGGTCACGTATCGCTGCTCACGCCAGGTGCCCATTCCGGTTCCGCTCGCGCCGACAGCCGTCCATCTCTAGCACACCTCACCGAAGGCGGTCGATGAAGGCTTCCGAGAAACGACCGGCGCCGGCTCGCTTGGCTTCGAGAGAGTTTGCTGAAGGATCACCCGGGAACCAACCCATCCCCATAGTCGAAGTGACTCCCAGGTCCTCCAGTTCACGGTAGAGATCGAGAGACGGCGGGGCGTTCGGGATGACGAACACCTCGAACGGCTGCTTGGTCTTGGGCTCCTCCTCCCGGAAGGCCGACAGCAGATCGAGCAGCTGGACGATCTCCTCGAGCGGATAGTTCATGCCGAGCCAGCCGTCCTGCCGGGCCGCTCGGCGCAGGGCGGCGGGACTCTTACCTCCAACCCAGACCGGGATGGGCGCCGTGGGCAGAGGGAACATAGCTGACTCCTCGAAGGAGTAGTAGCCCCCTGAGCGGCGCGCCCGTCCGTCCTGCCAGAAGTCCTGGATAACGTCGAGTGACTCATCGAGGCGCGCCCCACGATCAGAGTAACTGCGGCCGATAACCGAGAATTCCTCCTCCAGCCATCCCGCGCCGGCCCCGAGCACCACGCGATCTCCCGAGAGCGTGGCAGCCGTTGCTACCTGCTTGGCCACGGTGAAGGGATCGCGCAACGGAATGATGTAGACGTAGCTCATGAAGCGAAGCCGGCGGGTGACCATCGACAAAGCCGCGATGGTGGTGAAGGTGTCCGGGAAGGAACTCTCGGGGGTAAAAGGATTCTCACCCGAGGGGTGGACTGACTTGAACCCGACAGGCACAACGACGTGATCGGCCAGACCGACGCCCTCGAAGCCGGCATCCTCCAGAACTTGCGCCAGCTCGGCGAGGTCCTCCATCGGCTCGAACATCAACGGGTGCCAGAACTTCACGCTCACACCTCCTCGGACAGGACAAGCCCCGGTTCTTCGGGAAACACGGTAGACCGCGTGCCGAAGCCAGCTGGGCTCCGTTCCCGGTACCCTGAGGGCACCGCGGCATAGGGCCTTACTCAGCCGGTGAGGGAGGGTTGATGACCAATACCCCGAGTCCTTCGTTCGAAGTTACGGGTCGGCAGCTGGTTAACTGTGGGGGGCTGCGCTTCGAGGCGACCTTTCGGGCGCCCGCGGGCGCGACGCTCCGGGTGATGGGGGACCTCGAGGGCGAGGAAACCGAGCTGCTCCGCTTCGACGATTTCATCGAGGCTCCCCACTACCACGTGCCCGCTTCCGGGCCGGCTATCGAGTTCAACCAGGCCGAGCTCGGTGAACCGTTGGCCTGGTACGTCCTCCAGCTGAGCGACCACCTGACCGACCTGCTCACAGAGGCGGGGTTCACGCCCGTCCTGGCGAACGTCGATCCGGTTGCCGTCGCCGATCACGCCGGGGAAATCAGGAAGGCGATGGAGGCCTGCGTTCCAGACGGTTATGTACGAGTGCCCGGAGTGGGACTGCGCCGGTCCCCCGGGTGAGCCTATAAGTGAGCGGCCACGATCATCACGGGCAGCCACCATTCGGTGAGGCCGCCTGGGACGAGCGTTACAGATCGTCGGACCGGGTCTGGAGCGGCCAGCCCAACCCGCAGCTCGTAGCCGAGATCGGCGACATGGCCCCGGGCCGAGCCTTGGACGTCGGGTGCGGCGAGGGCGCGGATGCCATCTGGCTGGCCCGCCGCCACTGGGAGGTCGAAGCCGTCGACATCTCCGGTGTGGCCCTGGAACGAGCCGCCGCGGCACGCTGAACAGGTCGATCCGGAGGCATCGGGTCGCATCGAGTGGCGCCGGGCCGACCTCATCGTGGAGCCACCGGAACCGGACGCGTTCGACCTGGTCTCCGC
Source organism: uncultured Acidimicrobiaceae bacterium (assembly GCA_963851245.1). Lineage (GTDB taxonomy): Bacteria > Actinomycetota > Acidimicrobiia > Acidimicrobiales > Palsa-688 > CAWKOH01. Next base: position 289,901 of record CAWKOH010000010.1, read on the forward strand.
GCAGTTCATGCAGCTGCCCCCGGGGCTTCGCGCCCCGCTGTTCCGGGCCCTGGCAGGCGCCGTCCGACCCGGCGGCACCCTTCTCATCGTGGGGCACCACCCATCGGATCTTGGCACCGGGGTCCGCCGGCCACCGATGCCGGAGCTGTTCTACACCGCGGACGATGTAGCCGGATTGCTTGACGGCACCTGGGCTATCGACGTCAACGAGGCCCGCCCGCGAAAGGCGACCACGACCGATGGAGTCGAAGCAACGATCCATGACGCCGTGCTGCGCGCCACCCGCTCTGGCGCTCCTCGGCCGGGCCCCCATTGAACGCCCCGGTCGGGCGCCCCTGTTGTCTGGCGCAGGTAGTTGTCTAGCGCAGGCCAGTGTCCGGGAATTCGATCGTGGCGGCGTGGGGGACAGGCGTGCGACAGTTGGGGCAACGGCCTCGGAAAATGATGTCCACGTCGAGTAGCTCGAAGCCGTGCTTCTCGGTGTCGGACAGCTCCAGCGCTTCGGTGCCCTCGGGGTTTACGTCGCGCAGGGCACCACATCCCACGCAGTACAGATGGTGGTGGGCGGCGGTGGTGTTGGGGTCGTATCGCTTGGGGCCGTCCCCCGTCGAGATCTCCGTTACCTCGCCCATGTCCACCAGCTCGTTCAAGGTGTTGTAGACGGTGGCCAGGCTGATCTCGGGGAGAAGGAGCTGGGCCTGGCCGTAGACGGCGTCCGCGGTCAGGTGGATGTGCTCACCGGCCAGAACCTCGGCCACCACTCGGCGCTGGGCCGTGAGCCGCCATCCCCGGTCCCTCAACCGCTGGACCAACTCGCTGATGGTTGCCTCCTCACGCTCTATCGACCCGACAATATCTCTGGAGCCGGTACTGGATCAGTTCTCGGTCTTGACTCATTCTAAACCCGTAGTTAGCGTACACCCATTGGAGAAGTCAGTTCGAGTTCACGGGGCGCGGCCAACTGTGCGAAGTGAGCTCGCTGGCGGCGAGCAGACCGAGAGAGGAGAACGACCGAAGTGTCAGAACGAGGCAGCGAGAGCGAAAACCCAGTAATCCCCTCCCCGACACCCACGCCGCATCGGCCCCAGACGAACCAGGACTGGTGGCCGAATCAGCTGGATCTGCAAATTCTGCGCCGGCACTCGGGTCAAGCGGATCCGATAGGCGAGGACTTCGACTACGCCGAAGCGTTCAAGACCCTCGACTTGGACGCGCTGAAGAATGACATCTTCGAGGTGATGACGACCTCGCAGGACTGGTGGCCGGCTGACTACGGCCACTACGGGCCCCTGTTCATCCGGATGACCTGGCATGCCGCCGGCACCTACCGCATTGCCGACGGCCGGGGTGGAGGGGGCGAGGGTGCTCAGCGCTTCGCCCCTCTCAACAGTTGGCCCGACAATGCCAGCCTCGACAAGGCCCGCCGGCTGCTATGGCCCGTCAAGCAGAAATACGGTCGGAAGATCTCCTGGGCCGATCTCATAGTCTTCGCCGGCAACTGCGCCCTGGAATCCATGGGGTTCAAGACGTTCGGCTTCGGCTTCGGTCGAGAAGACATATGGGAGCCGGACGAAATCTTCTGGGGCCCGGAGGATACGTGGCTCGGGGATGATCGCTACAGCGGTGAAAGGGACCTGGCCAATCCTTTCGGCGCGGTCCAGATGGGCCTCATCTACGTGAATCCGGAGGGGCCCAATGGCAACCCGGACCCGCTGGCGGCCGCTCCCGACATTCGAGAGACCTTCCGACGTATGGCCATGAATGATGAGGAGACAACTGCCCTCATCGTCGGCGGGCACACGTTCGGCAAGTGCCATGGTGCCGCCGGGGCGGAGTACGTCGGCCCTGAACCGGAGGGTGCGCCCCTCGAGCAGCAAGCCCTCGGCTGGAGGAACACCTTCGGTAGCGGCATAGGGCGCCAACGCCGTCACGAGCGGCCTCGAGGGCGCATGGACGAACGAGCCGACGAAGTGGGACAACGGCTACCTGGACAACCTGTTCAACTACGACTGGGAGCTCACGACGAGCCCCGCCGGAGCCAAGCAATACGCCCCCACGGATCCCTCCGCCCAGGGGACCGTGCCCGACGCGCATGATCCGTCGAAGCGGCACGCCCCCATGATGCTTACCACGGACCTCTCCTTGAAGATGGATCCGACCTACGCGCCGATCGCGAAACGCTTCCACGAGAATCCGGATCAGCTCGCAGACGCCTTTGCCAAGGCGTGGTACAAGCTGTTGCACCGTGACATGGGGCCCGTCTCGCGCTACCTGGGTCCGTGGGTCCCGGAGCCGCAGCTATGGCAAGATCCCGTCCCCGCAGTCGATCACGAGCTGATCGGCGAGAAGGAGATCGCCGATCTTAAGAGCAAGATCCTGGCATCGGGTCTGTCGATCTCCCAGCTCGTCTCAACGGCCTGGGCGTCGGCGGCGACCTTCCGGGGCACCGACAAGCGGGGCGGGGCCAATGGGGCACGGGTTCGCCTGGCGCCACAAAACGGGTGGGAGGTCAACGAGCCGACCGAACTCGCCAAGGTGCTTCAGACCCTCGAGCAGATCCAGCAGGACTTCAACGCCTCGCAATCGGGTGCGACGAAGGTATCGCTCGCTGACCTGATCGTCCTGGGCGGCTGCGCGGCCGTCGAGGAGGCGGCGAGGAAGGCCGGGCACAACGTGACGGTTCCGTTCGCGCCCGGGCGGACTGACGCCTCCCAGGAGGAAACCGATCGTGGAGTCGTTCGCCGTGCTCGAGCCGGCAGCAGATGGGTTCCGTAGCTATCTCCGCGCCGGAGAGAAGTTGCCACCCGAGCAGAGGCTCCTGGACCGGGCCAACCTCTTGACGCTGACCCCACCCGAGATGACCGTGCTCGTCGGCGGCATGCGGGCCCTCAATGCCAACTGCGGGCAGTCCAGGAACGGCGTCTTCACCAACCGGCCCGAGACGCTGACCAACGACTTCTTCGTGAACCTGCTCGACATGGGAACCGAGTGGAAGGTCTCGTCCTCGTCCGAGAACACCTTCGAGGGTCGTGATCGGAGCACCGGCCAGGTGAAGTGGAACGCCACTGCGGTCGACCTCGTCTTCGGCGCGAACTCCCAGCTCCGAGCCATCTCGGAGATCTACGCCTCGGACGACTCGAAGGAGAAGTTCGTGCGTGACTTCGTAGCGGCTTGGGACAAGGTCATGAATCTGGACCGCTTCGACCTGAAGCGGTAGCTCGCGCTCGGCGACGAGGCCGGAGTTCGCCTTCGCAGCTCTGCATGTCAGGCACCTCAGTTCCAGGCCAGGCATTAGCCTGGAGCACGCGAGAGGAGCCCGTCATGACGCCCACGTCCGAGCCAGGCCATCTGAGCAACCACCACCGCGACACGCTCGCCCAGATCATGCGGCACCCCGTCAGCCACAACATCGAGTGGCGCGCGGTCCTGTCGCTGCTGGAGGCAGTCGGGTCGGTGGATCAGTCCCATGACGGTAAGTTCGTGGTCAGGGTAGGAGCCGAGACTCAAACCTTCGATCGACCGAGAGGCAAGGACATCGACACGGGGCAAGTGGTTGATCTGCGCCGCATGCTGACCAACTCCGGATACGGCACCGACGTCGAGTAAGAACCCGGGGCAACCGGTGAGGACCACCACCTCACCGGTTGCAACCGCTATGGGCCCGGACTCGTGGGCGTGAACTCGAGCTCCAGACGCGTGTCAGCCCGCGGAGGATGTAGGTCGGCGCGTACTGGTAACGGCGATCACCGGCGGGGCCGTGGGCGACCTCCGAGATCCTGATGTCCTCGGTGCGAGCCAGCAAGCGGTCGATGCTGACCCGCGCCTCGGCCCGAGCCAGGGATCCGCCGGGGCAGGCGTGGGCGCCTCGCCCGAAGGTGAGATGATCGCGTGAGTTGTCGCGGTCGAGCTGGAACTCTCCCGGAAAGTTGAAGCGGCGGGGGTCGCGGTTGGCCGCCCCATTCAGCACCATGACCGTCGTGCCGGCGGGAACCTCGACGCCCCCAACTGCGGCTGACCGGCGGGCCAGCCGGAAATCCCCTTTCACAGGGCTCTCGATGCGCAGGCACTCCTCGACAAAGTCGGGGATTCGATTCGGGTCTTCGCGCAGGTGCTGCTGGATGTCCGGCCGCTCGCCGAGCACCAGCAGTGACGCGGCGAGGAGTCGCACCGTGGTTTCCTGCCCGGCCGAGAACAGGTTCGCGGCCAGACGCACCACGTCGATGACCTCAGGGACCGACCCGTCCGGAAAGGTGGCCATAGCCATTTTGGTCAGCACGTCATCGCGAGGCTGGCGCCGGCGCTCCTCCACGTAAGCGGTCAAGCGCTCGTAGAGGAACTCCAGGGGTGTGTGGCCAAGCGACCCTGAGCCTGTGCTACCGAGCGCATTCGCCCGCCGATGACCGCCCTGAAGCTCGTCGCGGAACCACTCGTGATCGTCCTCCGGGACACCGAGCAGGTCGGCGATCACATAGAGGGTGAAGGGACCGGCATAGTCGCTGATGAACTCGCACCGGCCGCCGTCGATGAACGTGTCGATCTGACCGTCGGCGCGCCGCCACATGAAGTCCTCGTTCTCTCGAAGCCGCTTCGGTGTGAGGAGCCGCATGAGGAGACCCCGGTGGGCCCGGTGCTTGGGCGGATCCATCGTCGTGACCTGGTCGCTGAAGGGAAGCTCATCCCTGTAGCGCTCGATGAGCCCGCTCACGTCATCGCCCTCGAGAGGAACCGGGAAACCAGGGAACGGCCCGGTGACCGAATTGCACGACGAGAAGGTCTCGACGTTGGTGTACACCGACACCGCCTCCTCGTATCCGGTGACCATGACGACGCCGTGGTGAGGCTCTTTCACCACCGGGCACTTCGAACGGAGGTGATCGAAATACGGGTAGGGGTCCACAATCAACTCGTCGCCTCTGAAGAAGTCGAGGCCGTCAAGGTCGTTGGGGTCGATCGCGCTCACCCCGAAAGCCTAGATCGCAGAGACAAGTAGTTGACATTCGGGGTTCGGGCGCCACCCGGCCCCGGCAGTCCGGGGGCCGGCCCGGAAAACGTCATTATCTGGCCTTCCAGCCGGCAAGCAGGGAGGAGCAGCACGAAGTTCGCGCTGCTCGAAGAGCCTTGCCCACGAGGTCATATCGGTCGGTGCCTGTAGGCCGTACCGCGCCGGATGGCGCCGTATCACGCCGTGCAGGCAGGACGGAAACGTCTATACATGGGGGATGCTCGAGTTGAGCAGGGATCCCGCCTCGAGCGGTGCAGCTACCCATGGGCGCCGTGAGCCAGCGAGGGCAGCCGGAGCAAGGGCCATGCTGGGCGGCATGCCTCGGAGCCTGGCCCTGATCTGCTTGTTGGTGGCCGCGATCGTGGTCTCACCAGTGGTGATCACGATTGTCCAGGCATTTCAGGGCGGCATTTCGGCTGTCAATACCGCCCTCCGGGCCAGTTCGTCGCTGGTCCTGCTGGGCCACACCGCTCTCGTGGCCCTCGTCGCCACTCCGGTGTGCGGCATCTTCGGGGTGGTGACCGCCTGGTTCGTCGAACGGACCAACCTGCCGGGCCGAAAGCTGTGGGCGCTGCTCGTGGTGGCCCCCCTGGTGGTACCGCTGTTCGTCACCAGTTATGCATATGCCAACCTGGGGACCTCGCTCAACGGGTTCTGGGGCGCGACCGCCATCATCGCCTTCTCCTATTACCCGATCGTGTTCCTGCTCGTCGCCGCCAGCCTGCGGGTGATGGACCCGGCTCTGGAGGAGACGGCCGGCGCTCTCGGGCTGGGTCCCTGGAGCACATTCTTCCGGGTCGTGATGCCACAACTTCGCCCTGCACTCTACGGGGGCTTGTTGCTCGTAGCACTGGACGCGCTGGTCGAGTTCGACGCCTTTGTGGCCTTCAAGTACCAGACCTTCACCCTGGACATCTACGCCCAGTACCGGCTCAGCTTCAGTGCGTCCGGGGCCGCCGCCCTTTCGTTCTTCTCGATCGTTCTCTGCGTCGTCATCCTGGTGGGTGAGACTCTCCTGCGCGGCGGAGCCAACTACACCCGGATCAGCGGCGGGGTCAGACGGCCGGCTGCGCACTATGAGCTGGGACGGGGGGCGCCGGTCGCGGTGATCGGTTTCGCCGCTTTGGTGACCGTAAGCCTGGGCATCCCTGTCGGCATGCTGGTGTACTGGTTCACCCAGAGCTCCTCAGCAGCACTTTCGGCCGCGGCCGCCGGTTTGAGCTATCTGGGTCCAGCCACGCTGACCTCGGTTCTCGTCGGAGCTGGTGCGGCGGTGGTGGCCCTGCTGCTGGCGCTACCAATCGCCGTCATGGCCGTCCGCTATCGCGGCAGGGTCCCTACGCTGCTCGAGCGCAGCATCTATCTCTCCTTCGCACTCCCCGACCTGGTCGCTGCTATCGCCCTTGCCTACGCGGCGAGCCACCTGGTTCATGTCCTCTACGAATCCGTGGCCTTGCTGGTGCTGGCCGAGGCTCTACTCTTTGTCCCTTTCGCAGTGGTGGCACTGCGCAGCACGCTTGGGCTCATCGAACCGGCGCTCGAAGACTCCGCCCGGGCGTTGGGTCTGGGTCCCCTCCGTGCTCTGTGGCGGGTCACCCTGCCGCTCGCCCGTCCTGGTCTGGCAGCCGGCGGCGTGCTGGTGTTCGCCTTCGTACTGGGCGACCTTTCCACCGCGCAGGTGCTCTTGCCTCCATCGATGTACACGCTTGGCACCGTGTTCTGGGCCAACAGCAGCACCGTGGCTTACGCCGCGGCGGCCCCCTATGGAGCGGTGCTGATCGGGTTGTCCTTGATGGCTACTTACGTGCTCATGAGTCGCTTCGGCAAGGTTCGCTCGCTGGACGCTCGCCCATGACCGAAGGTAGCTGGCATGGCTGAGCTCCGATGCGAGCATCTGGCCGCATCATATGGACCCCGCACAGTGCTCGACGATGTCAACCTGGTGGTCCCCGAGGGGAGGCTCACCGCCATTCTCGGTGCTTCGGGCAGCGGGAAGACCACGCTGCTCCGCGTGATCGTCGGGTTCGCCCGCGCCGAGCAAGGCACCGTTACGGTCGGAGGGAGGCTGGTGGCCGGCGGAGGGCGCTCCCACGTTCCCCCCCACCGTCGGGGTGTCGGATATGTGGCGCAGGAAGGGGCGCTTTACCCACATCTGAGCGTCGGTCAGAACGTGGGATTCGGACTGTCCCGCGCTGAACGAAGGCGGTCAACTCGTATCGGTGAGGTACTCGAGCTGGTCGGGCTGGATGAGAGCTATTCGGAACGGCGAGCTGATCAGCTGTCGGGGGGAGAGCAACGGCGAGTGTCACTCGCCCGCGCCCTGGCCCCTGGCCCTCGCCTGGTCCTGCTGGACGAACCCTTCTCCGGTCTCGACGCCTCACTGCGGGTAGAGACCCGCCGAGCCGTGCTTAGTGCGCTCGACGCAGCGGGCACCACCGCCGTACTCGTAACACATGACCAGGCCGAGGCGCTCTCGATGGGTCACGAAGTCGCCGTGCTCCGCGACGGGCGCCTGGTGCAGACCGCCTCCCCAATGGATCTCTACAGGACGCCGATCGACATCGATGTGGCCCGATTCGTTGGTGATGCGGTCGTTCTTCCCGGCCACGCCTGTGCGGGGAGAGTCACGTCTGCGCTGGGGACCCAGCCTTTCATCGGCGAGCGGCTCGAAGGGCCCGTCCACGTCATGGTCAGGCCCGAGCAGATCGTGTTGCACCGGACCCGCCCGGCCGGTACTGCCTCCCCTGGGCTCGGACCTCCGACCGCGACCGTTATGGACTGTACCTACTACGGGTCCGAGATCGTTGTCCGCCTCTCGTTGGGCGGCTCTTCCGACCCGGTGACCGCCAGATGCTACAGCCACGATGAGCCCGAACCCGGCGAGGTGGTGGAACTCGGCGTCACGGGCCCGGTCGTCGCCTACCCGCTCGGTTGAGAGTCGACGGCAGGTCCCCGGCGCCGCCAACCGCCCGGCAGGCGTCCGATCCGCCCTTTTTCGAGGGCACCCCGGCGAACAGCGATCGGGCGACCGGGCTGGAACCCGGAGGTTCTGTTCTGCTCGCCTTGCGCCTGATCTTAACCGTACCTAATCTTGTGGCTGTTGCTTACCAAACACGAGATGGCCAGGTCACGCAAACTGCGACTCCTGGGGCGGGTGAGGAGACGAACAACGGTGGGATCGGCTGATCGGAAGGCTCGGATAGCGGCAGTCGGAACCTCGCGATGGCTGGCAGGCCTGACCGCCATGGCCCTGGCCGCCACCCTTCTCACGGCGTGCTCGACGGACGGGGGGGCCAACACCATCACCTTGTACAACGGCCAGCACCCCCAGCTCACGCAAGCGTTGGTCAGCGCCTTCGAGAAACAGACGGGCGTACACGTGCGGGTGCGCACCGACGACGGAATCATCCTCGCCGACGAGATCCTCCAGGAGGGGTCGAGCTCACCGGCCGACGTCTATCTGACGGAAAACTCCCCGGAGCTGATGATGCTGACCGAACGTCACCTTCTGTCGACGCTCCCGCCTTCCGTCACCGGACAGATTCCCAGCCAAGACGGCTCCCCTACCGGGAACTGGGTTGGGGTTGCTCTGCGCGTCTGCGCCCTGGTCTACAACCCTTCCCGCATATCGGCTTCGCAGCTGCCCTCGAGTGTCCTTGACCTGGCACAGCCACAGTGGAAGGGAAAGGTGGCGATATCCCCGACGGACTCGGATTTCCCTCCCCAGGTCGGCGCGGTGATCGCCACCTATGGCCAGCCAGCCGCTCTGAGCTGGTTGAAAGGCCTCAAAGCCAACTCGTCTCTCTACCAGGACGAGGAATCGACAGTCGCCGCCGTCAACCGAGGCCAGGCGGCGGTAGGGCTCATCAACAACTACTACTGGTACCGCCTTCAACTCGAGGTCGGCGCCAAGAACATGCATTCCAAGCTGTACTTCTTCCCCAACCGCGACGTCGGGGGTATCGAGAACGTGAGCGGAGCGGCCGTTCTTGCTTCCTCGCACAAAAAAGCCCTCGCCGATCAGTTCGTGTCGTTCCTGGTCTCGGTCAAGGGCCAGGAGATTCTCACCTCCGGGGACGACTTCGAATACCCGGCGCGCCCGGGCACCGCCCCGAACCCGGTCCTCCCCCCGTTGTCACATGTCAACCCGGCAGTCATCAATGTGGTCAGCCTGGGCGACGACCAGCCCGCGGCGAAACTGATACAGCAGGCCGGACTCACCTGAGGTGGCTGTCCCCGACGGTGCCGGCCGCCGCGGAGGCGCCGTAGAAGGAACCTCGGCTTGACAGCGGCGGCGCCGCTCCGGAACCCCTTGGCCCGGCGACGCCGTCGCCGCTTTCCTTGGCTGTTGTCTGCCACCAGCGCCCTGATCGTTGCCGCCCTCCTCTCGCCGTTGGGATTGATCCTGGCCCAGGCTGCCCAGACCGGATGGAGCCAGGTGTGGTCGCTGATCGATCGGTCCATCGTCGCCACCCTCTTGTGGGACACCATCCGGCTCGCCGTCGTGGTCACGGTGCTGGCCGCCGTGATCGGCACGGGGGCGGCGTGGATCACCGAGCGGACGGCCCTGCCCGGTCGGCGAGTGTGGACCGTCTTGTTGATCCTGCCGATCGTCATACCAGACTTCGTGCTGGCCTGGAGCTGGTCGTCGATTTTCCCGGCCGTGCACGGGTATTCAGGGGCGGTGCTCGTCATGACGTTGCACCTGTATCCGCTCATCTACCTGCCCATGGCCGCCGCCTTCCGGGTCGCGGATCCCGGTCAGGAGGAGGCCGCCCGCAGCCTCGGGCTATCCAGATGGGCGGCATGGCTGCGGATAAGCCTGCGCCAATCACGAACGACCCTGCTGGGCGGCTGCCTGCTGGTCTGTTTGAGCCTGCTGGCCTACTACGGTGCCTTTGAGGACCTCAGGTATCAGACCTTCACGACCGCCATCTTCGGCGAGCTCCAGACCCAGTTCGCCCCGGCCGCGGCGGAATCCCTCTCCCTGGTGTTGGTGGCCCTGTCCATCCTGGTCCTCGGCGGCGAAGCCTTCTTTCGGGAGCGCGGTCGCCTGCATCGCAGCGGGCCCATGGCCCAGCGGGCCCCCACGCCCTTGCACCTCGGTCGAGCCCGCTGGCCGGCCCTGGCAGCAGTTGCCGCCACCGTCGGGCTGGCCCTCGGGTTTCCGGTCGCCATCGTCGCCTACTGGATGGTCGCGGGCGGGTCGTCCGGCCTCCCTGCCGCGGTCTCGTTGGGAGCCGCGACCGGCTACTCGGCCCTCTACAGCGCAATCGGCGCGCTGATCGCCACCGGTCTGGCCCTGCCCGTGGCGCTGCTCGCGCACCGCCACCCAAGGCGCTGGTCGGCCGGGCTCGAGCGGTCCACCTTCATCGTCCAGGCCATCCCCGGCTTGGTCATCGCCCTGGCGCTGGTGTACCTGACCAGCCGCTACATTCACGTTCTCTACCAGACCCCCGAGATGCTCGTGGCGGCCTATGCGCTGATGTTTTTCCCGCTGGGCCTGGTCGCGGTGTCCTCATCGGTCGCCCGGGCCTCCCCGAGACTCGAGGAAACCGGCCGGTCCCTGGGCCGGGGACCTCTCGTGGTCCGCCTCCGGATCACCCTGCCCATCCTGGCACCGGGACTGGCGGCTGCGTTCTGCTTCGTATTCCTGTCCGCCGCCACCGAGTTGACCTCCACCCTGCTGCTCGTCCCGACCGGCGTGCAGACCTTGGCGACCCAGTTCTGGGCCTACGCTGAACAAGGAGTCTCCTTCGGCGCGGCCGCGCCCTACGCGGCCATGATGATCGCCATGTCTGTGGTACCCGCCTGGCTGCTGGCCCGCTGGTTCGACCGACGCTTCGTCAGCGAACCGGGCGGACGCTCCATCCTCGAGGCCATCACGTGAGCCGGATCGGCTGCCAGGGGATCTCCAAATCCTTCGGCCCCGCCCGGGTGATCTCCGACCTCGATCTCGAGGTGCCCGACGGCGCCATCGTGGTCATCCTCGGAGAGTCGGGGAGCGGCAAGACCACCTTGTTGCGCATGATCGCCGGCTTCGAGCGCCCCGACCACGGGACCATATCCATGGATGAGGAAATCGTCGACTCGGCGCGCCACTTCGTTCCGCCGGAGAAACGAAGGATCGGTTACGTCGCCCAAGAAGGGAACCTGTTCCCTCATCTCACCGTGGCCAGGAACGTGGCGTTCGGAATGCCCAGACGGCAGCGCCGCACCGGCCGGGTCGAGGCACTCCTCGAGCTGGTCGGACTGAGCCATCTAGGAGGGCGCTATCCCCACCAGCTCTCTGGTGGCCAACAACAGCGGGTCGCCCTGGCCCGAGCGCTCGCCCCCGACCCCAAGGTGGTGCTGCTCGATGAGCCATTCTCTTCGCTTGACGCCGGCCTGCGGGCGTCGTTGCGCTTCGACGTCACTCGTATTCTCCGGGACCAGTGCGCCACGACCATCCTCGTGACTCACGACCAATCCGAAGCTCTATCCGTGGCCGACTTCGTCGGGATCATCGACGGCGGCCGGATCCGCCAGTTCGCCCGTCCCGAGATCCTTTACGAGCGTCCCGTGGACCGCACGGTGGCCCAGTTCCTCGGGGAGGCGAACATCGTGGCGGGTGACGCCTCGGGTGGAGGAGTCGATACGCCCCTCGGCCGGCTCGAACTGGCCCAACCCGACCGCGGCCTCCGCGGCGGGTGCCTGGTGCTCGTGCGCCCGGAACAGGTGAGCCTCCAGCCGTTGGGCGACACGTTGCCGGCGCTGGTGCCGGCTCAGGCAACCGGGCAGGTGGTCCATCGCGAGTACTACGGCCACGACTGCGTCGTTCTCGTCGACCTCAACGGCAATGGTCGTCAGATCCGGGTCCGCTGTCCCGGCCGCCCCCCGGTCGAGATCGGCGACCGGGTGACCATCCGCGCCCGGGGCGACGTGACGGCGTGGCCGGCGCCGGACGCGGAGCCGACCTGAGCCGGCGAGAACCACGCCTTTCCGAATGTTCTGGGTCCCGAAATGCGTTCCGCGACGACTTATACCGCTGACAGCGGAACAACGCGTCCCGAAAATCGATTTTGGGCCCACCAGGGTATCGCCGAGGTCAAGAACCTTGGTTGGCCCGGTGAACCTTAGCCAGGAGGTCGCGGAGCGCGCACTGTTCCGCAACAGTCAGCTCGGCCAGAGAAGCGGGCGGCTCGTACAGGCAGTCGAGGGCGCGGGCCTTGGCCTTCTCCCCGAGCGGCGTGATGGCGACGACCTTGACCCGCCGGTCGCTGGTGTGCAGCTGCCGTTCGGCGTAGCCCCGGGCTTCCAAGCCGTCGACTATCCCGGTGACCCAGGATGCGTCACATTTCCAGTCCTGGGCCAGTGCCCTCATCGGCTGGACCCGACCGGGCTCCAGAGAGAGCAGGGCCTTGAGCTGAGGGGGTGACACGTCAGCGGCCTCGCAGGCGGCGTGAAATTGATCGTGTATGGCATCGCTCAACCACATATCAGCCATAAACCGCCAGGCTTCCCTTGCCGCCGATCGCGTTCGCCCCGTATTGGCCACGGGCGCATTATAGCTTCGATGCTTGGGCCCTGCCAATTATTCAGTTTAGTTAAAAATACGATTGATCTGGCTCAACCACCGTGACAGTATCGGGGCCATGGCAGACAAAGTCATCGCCGTCGAGGGGCTGGTCAAGCGCTTCGGCCGGGTCTTAGCCCTGAACGGGATCGACTTCGATGTCCCCGCTGCAACGGTGCTCGGGCTGCTGGGTCCCAATGGCGCCGGCAAGACCACCACCGTTCGCATTCTGACCACCATCCTCGAACCGGACGAGGGACGGGCATCGGTCCTGGGGTTGGACGTGGTGCGCGACGCCCAAGCGGTTCGCACCAATATCGGTCTGGCCGGGCAGTACGCCGCCGTCGACGAAAACCTGACCGGGCTCGAGAACCTCCGGCTCATCGGCGAGCTGAGCCACCAGCACAAGAAGGTCGTGGCACAACGGGCCGCTGAGCTGCTCGAACGGTTTGCTCTCACTGGCGCCGCCAGCCGGCCGGTACGCACCTACTCCGGTGGCATGCGGCGCCGGCTCGACGTGGCCGCGGCCCTGGTGCATCGGCCTCCCGTCCTTTTCCTGGACGAGCCGACGACTGGCCTGGACCCCAGTGGCCGCAGCGACCTGTGGGCTCTCACCGAGCAGCTGGTCGCGGACGGCACCACGGTCCTGCTCACCACCCAGTATCTGGAGGAGGCCGACCGGCTGGCCGACAACATCATCGTCATCGACGACGGCCGGATCATCGCTCACGGGACCCCCGCCGAACTCAAGGCGGGGCTCGGGAACACGATCATCGAGGTCCGCCTGCCCGATGCCGTCACGGCGCAGCGAGCCTCGGCCGGGTTCAGAGCCATCGGGCCTTCGGAAGTCGCCGATGACGGGCGGACTGTCGAAATCCACGTGGCGGAGGGAGGACGGTGCGTCCTCGAGGTAGCGCGGGTGCTGGATGCCAACGGCCTGGTCCCGGATGCGGTGTCCATCCGCGAGCCCACACTCGATGATGTCTTCCTGCAGTTGACCGGGCACAGGGCCGAGCTTTCCCCGACCGATGCTGAGGTGGGAAGCGGTGGACGCGACCGCAGCCGCGAGGAAGGGGCAGCCTGATGAGCCTTGCCTCACCGGCCGCGCCAGTCACCCTGGCGGCCCCGCACCATTCCAAGGCCGGATGGGCGGTCCGTGACTCTCTATCGGTAGCCAAGCGCGACCTGATCGCCATGACCCGAGTGCCTCAGGTAGTGGTGTTCTCGACCATTCAGCCGGTGATCTTCGTGCTGATGTTCCGCTATGTCTTTGGTGGGGCGATCCACGTTCCCGGCGTCAGGTACGTGGATTTTCTCATGGCGGGCATCTTCGTTCAGACCGTGTGCTTCGGCTCGACCAACACTGGTGTCGGTTTGGCTGAGGACCTGCAGAAGGGGCTCATCGAACGCTTCCGGTCCCTACCCATGGCCCGCTCGGCCGTGTTGGCCGGTCGGACGATCGCGGACACAGTGCGCAATCTCTTCGTGATCGTGTTGATGGTTGCGGTTGGGTTCATCGTCGGGTTCCACGTGCACACCAACGCCCTGGCCTTGCTCGCGGCCGTCGCTTTTCTGCTCCTGTTCGGCTTCGCCATGTCGTGGGTGATGGCCACCATTGGTCTGTACACGAAGAACGCCGAAGCAGCGCAGGCGGCCGCCTTCCCGGTCCTGGCTCTCCTGGTCTTCGCGTCGAACTCCTTTGTGCCGACCAGCACCATGCCCGGCCCGTTGCGGGCCTACGCGAATCACCAGCCAGTGTCGGCGACTGTGAACGCGGTCCGATCTCTCGTGCTGGGCGGCCCGACTACCTCCAAGCTCTTGATAGCCACCGCCTGGTGCATCGGCATCATTGCCGTCTTCGCCCCGGTGGCGGTAGCCAAGTATCGCCGGACGGCCTAGTCGGGGGTGGCGGAGCCGGGTTTCGCCTGATCCCGCCTCCACGTATGGGGCCTTGCCGGGCCTCGCCTGGATATCCTTCATGGAATGAGCGACGCCGGGTCTGGACCATTGATGGAGGCGCTCCGGGGACGTCGGGTAATCGTGGTCGGTGCGTCCTCGGGGATAGGTCGGGCTGCCGCCAGGTGTCTGGGGGAGTGGGGCGCGGTGGTCGTCGCGGTCGGGCGGAGGCGACAACTGCTGGAGGAACTGGTTCGGGAGATGGGTAATGGATTCGCCGTGGACGCCGACCTCCGTGACCCTGACCAGTGCCACTCTCTGGTAGAGCGATCGGCTGCCCACGTCGGAGAAGTGGACGCCCTGGTGTTCGTGGCCAGTGCTTCCACGCTGGCGATGACGGCCGACGCCGGTGCTGACGTTTGGCGGACGGTTTTGGAGACCAACGTCATTGCGCCGGCGCTGGTGACCCGGAGCCTGCTTCCCCATCTCAGCCCCGGTGCGTTCCTCGGCTATCTGTCCTCCGAGATCGTGGGGCAGCCGTATCACGGGCTCGCCCACTACGCGGCCAGTAAGGCTGCCCTCGAGGAGCTGGTGCGCGCCCTACGCGTCGAGCACCCCGCCTACCGCTTCTGCTGCATCCGGGTCGGAGCTACGCCGGACACCGAGTTCGCGCGCGACTTCTCCCCCACACTGGCCGCCGAACTGACCGCGCAATGGATCGCCCGGGCCAAGCTGCCGGCTACCTTCATGACCGCGCAGGAGGTAGGCACCGCCATCGCAGGAGCAGTCGGCATCGCCTTCACCTCGCCGGGAGTGGATGTCCAGGACCTCACCCTCAGACCTCCGGGCGGTCCGATGGTCGGGGACTTCGGGAACGTGGTCGAGATGATCGCCGAGGTAAGCGCCAGTGTGTCCGGCGCGGACCCCGGAGGGCCAGACGGATCCGACTCCCCTTCGCGTTGAGACAGATGGCGAGGTTGGACGGGTTGGCGCTGATATCGGGTGATTCCCATGTGAACGAGCCCCGGCATCTGTGGTTTGAGAATCTGCCCGGGTCATTGCGGGACCGTGCGCTCCGGGGAATCAAGCCGGGGTCGGACGGCAACTGGGAGCTCGTGCTGGAGGGTCAGCCGCTGGGGACCTCCGCCGAGTCAGAGCCCGACCGCATGAGGATCGCCGATCCGGAGCACCGCTATCGGGTGATGCGGGATGAAGGGATAGTGGCCGAGTGCATCTACCCTTCGATCGGTCTTTACGTTTGGCAGCTGCCTGATCCCGTCGTGGGAGGGGCATCCTGCCGGGTCTACAACGAGTGGATCGCCGACGGATTGGCCCGCTCACCCCGCTTCAAGTGCGCCGGCCTGGTCCCTTGCTGGCGGGTCGATGATGCCCTCGCCGAGGTCGCCTGGATCGCCGATTCGCAGCTGGGGGCCCTGATGCTGCCCGCGGTGACGTCTCCCGATTGGAACCACCGGCAGTGGGAGCCGCTGTGGTCAGCGGTCGAGGAGACAGGCCTTCCGGTGGTGATGCATCAGGGGACCGGGCACAGCATGTACTTCTATCGGGGCCCCGGGGCGGGCGTGTCCAACTTGGTCGCCACCCAGTCGATAGCCCCGCGCACAGCCACGCTGCTCGCCACCTCGGGGGTGCTGGCCGATCACCCAGGTGTTCACGTTGTGTTCGTTGAGTTCAACTGCGGGTGGCTGGCCTGGGCCATGGACACGGCCGACTTCTATACCAGGTCTTTCGCCCGCTACGGCTACACAGCCGAGGGCAAGAAATGGATCAACCCCGAGCTGCCGGAGCCACCGGGCTTCTACATGCGCCGCCAGATTCACTCCACCTTTCAGGACGACCCGGTCGGTATCGACAATATTGCCCGCACGGGCGTAGCCGCTCTCATATGGGGCTCCGATTACCCTCACGAGGAGGGGACCTATCCGCACTCCCGAGAGACCGTCGCCCGGCTGGCCGCAGCCCTCGACTCCCGTGACTACATCGAGCGAGTCTTTCATACCAACGCCGCCGAGCTCTTCCGCTTCGACGAGGAGGTTCTCAACCGGCCCGTCTGAACCGGCCGACGTGGTTGTCTGTGCCGCTCGGTCCCCGGAAGCTGAGGGGGTAACGCGGGGCGGCTCTTGCCCGGACCGTCACACTTATGCGATAAATGGGAGAATCCATGCCCCTGCGGGCGTCGACAGGAGGCAACTCAACTATGGCGATCATCGACCAGAACCGGACGTGGACGAAAGTCGAGGAGAGGCTCGCGTCGGAGACCAACCCGGTGCTTCGGCGCAACCTCGAGCTTCTTCTGCAACACATGAAGGCGGAGGCGACACTGGACATGGACTCGCTGATGGCCACGGTCTCCGAGCAGGCGCGCTACACCACCTTTAGCGACGAGCCTTCGGTCATCGAGGGTAAGGCCGCAGTACGGAAGTTCTACGAGGACTTCGCCGCGTCGGGAGCGTACAAGCTCAATCTCGACATCGATCGACTCGTTGTCGACCAGCACTGCATCCTTACCGAGGGCGTCATGCGCATGGCCTATCCGGGGCGCACCCTCGAGGCCATGGGCATCGAGGTGGACGACGCCGCCGCCTACTACCTGTACCAGTCCTACATGGCGATCATCTGGCCCCTCGGCGACGACGGCCTGTTCATAGGCGAGGATGCGTATACCGGCGGCGACGGTTTCGCCGGTATCGCCGGCCGGAAGCTCGACCAGTCCGACATCGTGATGTACGACCCGGTAGCCGCTTAGCCCCGGCCGTCCGACTCCGTGACGCGCTGGTTACTCGCGGTTGCGATCACGGCTGGCCCTGCCGCTCTGGGTCACTCCGATTCAGGAGTGGGCCGCCTGGCGGCCACGTAGTCGCGCATATAGGCACGTACTTCGTCGGACTTGCTACCGAGATCCTGGTTGCGGTTCTCCAGGGCGATGGCCGCGGCCATGTTGTTGATGTCGAGGTTGTGCCAGAGGACCTCTTTAGTGTTGCGCAGGCCGTAGGTCGTGTAACCGGCGATCGCCGTGGCCATTCCGACGGCCTCGTCCCACAGCGCTTCGTCAGGGACGACTCGCGATACGACACCAATCCGTTCCGCGTCCTGAGCGTCGACAGTGCGCCCCGTGATGATCATGTCGAAGGCGCGTGAGGCCCCGATCAGCCGGGGCAGCAGATAGCTGACCCCGGCATCGGTGCCGGTAAGCCCGGTACGGATGAACGCCGAGCAGAAGGTCGCCGAGCTGGCTGCGATGCGAAGGTCGCAGGAAAGGGCCAGAGAGAGACCCCCTCCGTAGGCTGGCCCGTTCACAGCTGCCAGCATGATCTGGGGAGTCGCCCGGATGTGCTCGGTCAGGCTGGCAAGGAAGTTCTGGCCCGTCTGACCAGCCGGGAAGTGCCGGTGCTGGCCTGGGCCTGGTATCGGGCCGTATTCCTTGAGGTCCAGGCCGGCACAGAAACCTCTGCCTTTACCGGTCAGAATGGCGACCTTGCAGGCATCGTTGGCCGCCAGTTCGTCGAGGCGGTCGTGAAGTTCGCCCACCAATCCGAAGTCGATGGCGTTGAGGCGGTCCGGTCGGTTCAGCCGGAGAGCCATAACGTGCTCCACCACGGGCTCGAGCTCCACTGTCGCCATGCTTCTGCCTCCAGAAAGTGCGGGCCCGGGTTGCCTCGGGTGACAACGCTATATTCTTCGACGCTGTGGATGCCGCCGACCAGGAGCCGGGTCGCCTCCGGGGGCGTCGGGTGCTCGTGACAGGAGCTAGCCGGGGGATTGGCGCCGCCTTCGCCCAGCGGGCCGCGGCCGAGGGAGCCGACGTCGCCGTCGTGGCCCGCACGCGAGATCATCACGACCACCTGTCCGGCAGTCTGATCGAGACGGCCGAGCGGCTACGGAAGTACGGCAACAGGGTCGCCGTGATCGTGGCGGACCTGGCGGACAGTGACAGGCGATCGCGGATCATTCCGGAAGCGGTCGAAGGCCTGGACGGCCCTATCGACATTCTCGTGAACAACGCCGCAGCTGCCATCTACGCACCGCCGGCCGAATACCCGTTGCGGCGCCGCCAGGTCACCTTCGAGGTCAACGTGCATGCGCCGATGGACCTGATTCAGGCCGTGCTGCCCGGCATGGTCGACCGCGGGGAGGGGTGGGTCGTGAACGTTTCGAGCTCCAGCGCCCGCCACATCGCCGGACCGCCCTTCGATGCTTCCGCCAACTGGCCGACCATGACCATATATGGGGCGTCCAAGGCTGCCCTGAACCGGATGACGAACGGACTGGGTATCGCGCTCTGGGGCACCGGCGTGCGGGTGAACACGGTGCAGCCGCGCACGGGCGTTTCCAGTGAGGGATCAGAGGCGCTGGTGGGAGGCATAGTGGACACGTCTGGGTGGGAGTCGATGGAGGAGATGGTGGAGGGCGTACTGGCCTTGTGCGACTGCGCGGAGGACGTTACGGGTGGGGTGCACGTGAGCACCGAGGTAGTCGCTCAACTCGGCCGCACTGTTCATGGTCTCGACGGGCGACCCCTCTGATGGCCCGCGTGCACTACGCAGCCAGCGTCCACGACCAGGCGGAGATCGACGCGGTGTTAGAGGTCCTGAAGGATCCCCAGGGGCTGTGGGTCGGCCGCAGGGTCAATGCCATGGAGAGGCAGGTGGCGGCGCTGTTCGGCAAATCGATGGCCGTCATGTGCAACTCAGGTTCATCCGGCCTGTACCTGGCCGTCGAGCTACTGGGGCTGAAGCCCGGGCAGGAGGTCATAACCGCAGGGCTGACCTTCTCGACCGACATTGCCCCACTCGTTCGCGCCGGCCTGGTGCCCGTCCTGGTCGATGTCGAGCTGGACACGTTCAACGCCGACGTCGACGCCATAGATGACCTGGTCACCCCGGCTACGGGAGCCATCCTGCTGCCGAACCTGATTGGCAACACACCCGACTGGGATGTGGTCCGGACTGTCGCTGACCGCCACGGTTTGAGAGTCATCGAAGACTCTTGTGACGCCCTCGGCCCTACCCTCCGGGGTACGCCGACAGGTCATCGGTCGGATTTCACAGTCACCAGCTTCGCCTCTTCCCACATCATCACCTGCGCCGGTGGGGGCGGGATGATCATGATGGACGACGACGCGACCAGAGACCGGGCCCTGCTCCTGCGCCGCTGGGGCCGACGTTCTGAACTGCATTTCTTCGGCTCCAAGCGGCGAGACCACACGTTCTGGGAGGAGCTGGACGGTATCCACTACGACAATCAGTTCATCTTCGACGAGCTGGGTTGGAACTTCGAGCCCTCTGAGCTCGGCGCCGCCTTCGGGCTCGAGCAGCTGAAGAAACTTCCCGCCAATCGGGCCCGACGGCAACGTAACTTCGACCTGTACACCGAGTGGTTCAGTGACCATCCGGATGTCTTCCAGCCACCCCGCCAGCTCGACGAGCTAGATACGGCCTGGCTGTGCTACCCGGTGCTCATCCGGGCCGGAGCCGGCGTCGCCCGAGCCGAAGTGCAGGAATACCTCGACAGCCACGACGTGGACACCCGCACCGTCTGGACCGGCAACGTGACCCGCCAGCCCATGATGCGGGGAGCGACCTTCCGGCTTCCCGACGCCGGCCTGCCGAACGCCGATGCCATCATGGAGCGAGCCTTCCTCCTGCCGTGCAACCACGGCATGGGCGACTCTGACGTCACCTTCGTCCTCGACCAGCTCGAGGGTTTTCTGAAGACGAAGGCCTTGGCGTCGGGAACCACGTCGAGGTGACGTCGCCGTCCTGACGCCTGGCCACCCCGGTTCTACGTCACGGACGCGGGCTGTGGACTCGGCCGAAGGTGTAGGCGTCTGCCCACCCCTGCTTGGCCAGGTTCGCCTCCTGGCGGGCGATGACTTCGGGGAGATCGTCGGGCTGCCATCCTTCGACCAGGTGCTCACCATAGAGGTCCAGAACCGGGCGCCTGAGTTCGAGTAATAGTTGAAGGCTGAACGCGACCCGCCCTGTCAGTACCGACGGGTCACCCGAGCAAAGCGCCACGGCCGCCTCCGCCATGGTGTCGAGGGGCTCGTACATGGCCTCGTCGATCCAGCCAGCAGCCAGGAGGGCCGGTGTGGCGATGGCTGCCTGGGGAGTGAGGGCGTTGACCGCCACGCCCTGACCGTGGCACTCGCTGGCGGCGGTGACCGTCAAGCGGTTCAGCGCGGCCTTCGACGCTCCGTACTGGAACCCGCCCGTCGCCGGCTTGTTCCGGGGGAAGGGGGGTCCGGGCGGCAACTCGGCGGCAAAGGATGTGAGGTTGAGAATCCAACCCTGCCGGCGTTCCCGCATCCCGGGGACCACCGCCCGCATGAGCTCCCAAGGCGCCCACAGGTTTACCTGCAGGCAGCGCTCGAGAGCACGAGTGGTCACTTCTTCGAACGGGTGGTAGCCGTTGGCGGCGGCGTTGTTCACGAGGATGTCGATGGGGCCCAGCTCCGCTTCAGTTCTCGGCACCAGGTCAGACCGGCTCCCGGCGGGATCGGAGAGGTCGGCGGGGAGGACGAGGCACACACCGCCGATCTCCTCGATCCGCCGCCGAGTCACCTCCAGGCCTTCAGCGTATCGGGCCGTTATCGCGACGGCGGCCCCCTCGGCGGCCAGGCGGACGGCGATTGCAGTCCCCGTCCCGCCCTGGCTGGCCCCGGTGACCAGGGCCACGCGACCACCACAAACTCCACCCGCCATCAGACGAATCCCTTCGGCCTGAACAGAAGCGGTCAGCCGCCGCTGTTGGCCGGATGCCGGGAGGGTTCCTTGTTGGGGGCGGGAACGCCGGGCAGATGCAGAAAGCTCCGCACTGTCTGGACTCCCGGAACCTTCTCGACAACAGCGATCAGCAGGCGCTCCTGCTCGGGAGTCTCCACCTGGCCTCGCAAGGTGGCCACCCCCTTCACCGCCTCCACATTGACGTCCTGGGTGGGGAAGCCCTGACTGGCGATCACCTGGCGCAGGTGCTCCCGCAGGTCGGCATCACTCTCGGGATGGAATCGACCACCGCCTCGCGCTCGGATCACCGCACCCTCGATGCGATTCTCGGCGTAGACCCATCTATGCCGCAGCGCCCGGTTGGCGTGCCGGTACTCGTGGCGCAACATCGAGCCGCAGCGGTCTCGCAGCATGCTTCTGCGCCGATGACCCCGGTCGGGGTCGAACACGTACATACCGGCTGCGCCGACCGCGGCCGCACCTACTACTTTGAGCGGATCCAGCTTCGACACCGTTCTCCTCCTCCCCGTCCGCGTCGGCCGCCCATGCCGGGCCGGCTCCCGATATGTTCAAGTATTAGCCCATGGGCGCCGCTAACGCCCGGAGGTCGCCCGACTCTTCGCCCTGCCGGGTTGTCGAGCACCCCGTTATGGCACTCTGTGACGTGGTAGGCGAACGGTCCGACACGGCCAGGTACCTTCATTTCAAGACCAAGCCGAAACGGAGACTCCCGCTCCGCCTGGCCTTGTTCGCGCTGGTGCTGGTGGCGGTCCTGGCGGCTGCAGTGGCCATTCGGGCCGCTACAGAATCGGTTCCGGCCCTCACGGTGAAGCGAACGGTGGCCACTTCGGTGGCCCTCGCCGGCCCGCGACCGAAGCTGGCCTGGCCGTCCGCCGGCGAGGCGGCTATCGGCGTCGAGGGCATGGGATCGCTCGGGTCGTCGGGTCCGAGCCAGCCCCGACCCATTGCCAGCCTGGCCAAGATCATGACCGCCCTGGTGGTGCTTCAGGACCATCCGATGTCTTTGGACCAGACCGGATTTCGTGTAACCGTCTCGGCAGCCGACGTGGCGGACTATCAAGGTCGCGTGGCGAGACAGGAGTCAGTGGTGGCGGTGTCGCAGGGCGAGAGCCTCGACGAGCGGCAACTCCTCCAGGCCCTGCTGGTGGCCTCGGGGAACAACATCGCCGCGATTCTGGCCAACTACGACGCCGGCTCCTCGACCGCGTTCGTGGCCAAGATGAACAGCACCGCCGAGGGACTAGGCATGGCCCGTACCACTTACACCGATCCCAGCGGGCTGGCATCGACCACGGTGTCGACCGCATCGGACCAGTTGATCCTGGCCGCTAAGGCGATGGCCGTCCCGGCCTTCGCCCAGGTCGTGGCCATGCCCTCGGTGAACCTCCCTGTAGCGGGGAAGATCGCCAACTTCAACCGGGCCGTAGGCACCCAGGGCTTCATCGGCGTGAAGACAGGGTCCGATGCGGCTGCCGGAGGCTGCCTGGTGTTCGCCAACACTCAGACCGTGAGCGGTCGGCCCATCACCATCCTCGGTGCCGTGCTGGGCCAGGCCCCCGGGCAGCCCGACACCACCGCCGTGACCGCGGCCGCGCTCAGCGCGGCCTCCGCTTTGGTCCACTCGGCCGCCGCCGCCGTGGCTGTCCGCACCGTGCTACCGGCCGGCACCGTCGTCGCCGTGGTGAGCGGAGCTTCGGGGGCCAAGGCGGACGTGGCTACGTCTCAGCCGCTAACCGCTTTCGGGTTGGCGGGCCAAAACGTCCCGCTCTCGCTAAACGTCTCTCCGCTCGGCAACCACCTGTCCGCCGGTCAGACCGTCGCAACCGTCACTGCAACGGGCAGCCAGAACCAGAGCGCCGCCGCCACGGCCAGCTCGCCGCTGGCGGGCCCCAGTCTTCGCTGGCGACTGTCCCACCTGTTCTGACAGGTGGGCCGTTCTCAGGCCCTGCTGCCAGCTGGTTCCAGGACGACGGGCAAGTTCTGCAAGCCGCGGACGTTACTCGAGTACTGACGCACGACGCCGGTGTCGGCAATGGAGAAGTCAGGGAACCGCGTCAGGAATTCCTCGAACCCGATACGCGTCTCGAGCCGGGCCAGGGCCACGCCCAGGCAGAGGTGGATGCCAAATCCGAAGCTGACGTGACGATCGATACTCCGGTCGATGTCGAACAGCTCCGGCACGTCGTACTTGCGCTCATCGTGGCCGGCCGAGCCGGTCAACAGCACTACGCGTGAGCCGGCAGGGATGGTCCTGCCTCGTATCTGCACATCGCTGGTGGTCCAGCGGCCCTGATAGTGCGAGGGGGGATCCCAGCGCAGCATCTCCTCCACGGCTCCGGGAATCAGGGATCGATCTTCGACCAGCCTGCGGCGAGCATCGGGATACCAGGCCAGGGCGACAACTCCGTTGGCGATGAGCTTGGCCACCGTCTCGTGCCCGGCGAAGGCCAGCTCCAGGAAGCGGAAGCCCAGCTCCTCGTCGGGCATCATCCTGGTCTCGCCGTCCTCGTCCTCGACCTCGGTCTGCATGAGCATGCTGATGACGTCGTCGCCCGGATTCCGACGTCGTTCCGCGACCAGCGCCGTGAACAGCTGCACCAAGGCGGCACTGGCCTCGACGGCAGCGTCAGGCCTGATCTCCCGGCCGTCCCGGGCTGCCAGCACATCGGACTTTTCGTGGACCTCGATCCGCAGTCCGGGGGGTATGTCGATCAGGGCGCCGATCACATCGAGTGGGAGCCGGAACGAGAACTCGGTCACCACGTCGAAACCGTCGCTTGCGAGGTGCTCGTCCAGCAGGTCGGCCGCGGTCTGGCGGATGAACGCTTCCAATCCGGCGATCCGCCTCGGTGTGAACACGCGACTGACTATCTTGCGGTGCCAGGTGTGCTCGGGCGGGTCCTTCACTATGAGGAACGGCTGGCCCTGGTCGAGGCCCTCGATCGTCACGCCGTGGGCGGACGAGAAGGTGGCCGGATCCAGATGCGCCGCCATCACGTCGTCGAATCGGGACAGGGCCCAGAAGTCGATCTCCGCATTGTGGTACACCGGCGACTCGTCGCGCAGTTGACGGTAGACGGCGAAGACATCGTCGACGATCGCGTGATCGAACGGGTTGTACTCGACCATGGGCCCTCCCGGACTCCCGAGCCGCTAGGGATATGAAATATAGTGTTCGCTAGCGGTCGATGTCCGGCCGCTCGAGGCGGTGCGCTCCCAGGGGCTACGGCGGTTCGAGGCTCCAATAGCGCTCGGGCTTCAGTGCCGCCGAACGCCGGCCGGCCAGGCCGCGCATCTGTGACGGGTAGAAATCGAGCGCCGCATCTTTCGCCTCGGCACCGATTCCACCTCCGAGCTCGATCACTGTCGGAACCATCGGCGACAAGGAGTCCAGGGCTTCGCCCACCGCCCCAGCCCCGAAAATCTCGGGTTCGTAGCCGTAGGGCAGATCCAGGTAGGCGAGCCATCGCACACCTGTGCGGTGGAGCGCTGCCCGCCGGCAGCTGGCTGCGGTAAGCCGGTGGTCGTTGTGACCGATTCCCAGGGGCATGACGGCGACGGTGGCCTTGAGCTCTTCGATGGCCGCGGCGATCTGATCGCCGATTTCCTCCACGGACAGAGCCGTGGTGGGCTCGCGGTACTGCTCGTCCAGGAAGCCCAGTCTCGCCGCCGAGGCGCCCAGGCAGGCCAGAGCAGCGTCATCCTCACGTAGGCGAGCCGTCACGACATCTGTGCCATCGGCGAATCCACAGATGTCGTTGTCCCAGAGCCGGTGGACGTCCCAGGATGAGGGTGAGCCCGCGAACACGGTAAGCACCACACACTGATCCAGCCGGCTGATGACCTCGCCACAGCTGAGCACCGCGTCGTCGAGATGGGGCGAAACGACTGCGACCCGGCCCCTCAGATCCTTCATCGCCCCACCCTAGGCCGGGGCGGCGACCGGGATCGACGGGTGCGGTGGCGGCGGGTTAATGGCGGGTCAATGGCGCGCTGGAGCGCCGCGGGGTCGCTAGCCTTGGCCTCTGTCGAAGGCGAACGCCAGACTGGTGCGAGGGAGGATCGGTGTCCCAGCGTGCGATCGTGCTTTCAGGCTCACTGGGGCTCGGTCACGATGCCATTGCGGACCGGTTGGCATCAACCCTGAAGGACGCCGGTTGGCAGAGTCGAACCTTGGACTGCATGGAGCTTCTCGGGCGGGTCGAATCGCGCATCGGCGATCGGGTCTTTCGGTGGTTGAGCGCCCGGCCTTCCATCTACGACTCCCTTCACTTCTCCCACTTCCGTCCCGGCAGCGAGCTGGCGATGGCCATGGACCGGGCGGCCACCAAGCGCCTGGTTCCCGCCGTCGAAGCCTCCCTCAACGAGTACGGAGCCGACCTGGTGATAAGCGCCTTTCCCACCGGCGCCTCGACCGCGGCCAAGCTGGCCCAGCGCCGGCCGGGGCTTCGGACCGCCGTGTTGTGCACCGACGCCTGCCTGCACCGATTGTGGGTGTGGCCGGAGACCGACCTCTTCCTCGTGACGTCAGACCTGGCGGCGGCGTCAGTGCAGCGCTACGTGCCGGGCGCCCGCATTGCCCTGGTTCCGCCGCCGGTTCGGGAGGACTTCTACCGAGTCGGCTCGCAGACGTCTGCTCGCCGCGAACTCGGCATCCCCGCCAGTGAGCCGTGTGTGCTGGTCATGGGCGGAGGCTGGGGCCTGGGGCCGCTCGCGGCCGTCACCGATGCCCTGGCCGGCGAGGGGGTCCACGTGCTGGCGGTGGCAGGACGAAACCGCCGCCTGGAGGCCGTCCTGAGTGAGATGAGTCGCACCACCGCCTTCATCCACCCGTTCGGGTTCACCGAGCGGGTACCACAGTTGATGGCAGCCGCCGACCTGGTGGTCACCACGCCCGGAGCGACGACGTGCAGCGAGGCACGAATAGTCGGGCGGCGCCTTGTCCTGCTTGACGTCCTCCCGGGTCACGGCCGCGAGAACCTCCAGCACCAATTGGAGATGGGGAACGCATGGGCGTGCGACGCCGATCCGCCCCGCGTCATATCAAGAGTCTTGACCGCTCTACGGTGTCTTCCCCCGACTCCGCTTGAATCACCGTACAAGGCGGGCGAGTGGGAAAAGGCAGTGGCTATCGCACTCACCGAGCTCGAACTCGGCACCGCTGAGACATCCCCTGAGCGCCAGGTCGGGTCCGGTTGAAGTGGGCGTTCGGAGAATTGCGACATGATTGTGCAGAACGACAGACCGCGTTCGGAGCCCAACGTGAGCGATTCCCACGAAATGATGAGCATCGAGACACTTGCCTGCCCGGTGGGT
Source organism: uncultured Acidimicrobiaceae bacterium (assembly GCA_963851245.1). Lineage (GTDB taxonomy): Bacteria > Actinomycetota > Acidimicrobiia > Acidimicrobiales > Palsa-688 > CAWKOH01. The sequence continues at coordinate 316,434 of CAWKOH010000010.1, forward strand.
GACGCCGAGGAGAGGACCAAATCGTGATGCGCACTCTCTTCCTGCATCCACCGTCGTATGAGGGTTTCGACGGTGGGGCCGGGTCGCGCTATCAAGCCAAACGCGAGGTACGTTCGTTTTGGTATCCGACCTGGTTGGCACAGCCCGCCGCCATAGTCCCCGACAGCAAGCTGGTCGACGCCCCGGCAGCCGGCCTCACTCTTGACGATGTGCTACCCCTGGCGAATCGTTTCGATCTGGTCGTGCTGCACACCAGCTCACCCTCGTTCGCCGGTGATGTGCGGGTGGCCGAGGCTTTCAAACAGGCCAATCCCCACCTGACCATCGGATTCGTGGGCGCCAAGGTGGCAGTGGACCCGGAGGGGTCACTCCTGGCGTCCCCGAGCATCGATTTCGTGGCGCGGGAGGAATTTGATTTCTCGATCGCCGAAATTGCCGAGGGGAAGCCGATGGAGGAGGTGGATGGCGTTACCTTCCGCGACGATGACGGGGCAGTCGTTCACAGCCCCGATCGGGCCGTCGTCGAGGACATGGACCGTCTCCCCTGGGTCTCCCCCGTCTACCAGCGTGATCTGAACGTCGACGACTACTTCATCGGATACCTGAAGCACCCGTACGTGTCCCTCTACACCGGGCGAGGTTGTCGATCACAGTGCACGTTCTGCCTCTGGCCCCAGACCGTCGGCGGCCACCGCTACCGGACCAGGAGCGTAGAGAACGTGATCGGAGAAATGGAATTCATAAAGAGCGCCTTCCCGCAGGTCAAAGAAATCTTCTTCGACGATGACACCTTCACCGATAGCCGCCAGCGGGCCGAAGAGATCGCGATCGGCATGGGAAAGCTCGGCCTCACCTGGTCCTGCAACGCCAAGGCCAACGTTCCTTACGAGACCTTGAAGGTGATCCGCGAGAACGGACTGCGCCTGTTGCTCGTGGGCTACGAATCGGGCAACGACCAGATCCTGACCAATATCAAGAAGGGCGTCAAAGTGGAGCGGGCCCGGCAGTTCACCAAGGACTGCCGCGACCTGGGCATCACTATCCACGGAACCTTCATAGTCGGCCTTCCGGGGGAGACCCGGGAGACCATCGAGGCCACGATCAAGTTCGCCAAAGAGATCAACCCGCATTCGCTGCAGGTCTCCATTGCCGCCCCGTACCCTGGTACGGCTCTGTACAAACAGGCGCTGGAGAACGGCTGGCTCTCCGAGGACGACGAGCACCTCATAGACGACCATGGGTTGCAGAGCGCGGTTCTGGAATACCCCTCGCTCAGCCGGACCGAGATCTACGACTCCGTCGAGACCTTCTACAAGAAGTTCTACTTCCGGGCCGGCAAGATAGCCGAGATGTCAGCCGAGATGTTGCGCAGCCCAGAGATGATGCGCCGGCGGCTGCGCGAGGGAGCCGAGTTCGTCAGCTTCCTCCGAAAGCGAAAGACCACCGTAGGATCCTGAGCGTCTTCTGGGGCCCGGCTCCCGCGCCCCCGTCCGCGTGGGCTGCCTGGTGGCGCCCATAACCTGAGATCGTGGCCAACGGAGACGCCGGCATCGTCGAGGCGCGGCTCCGGGCCCAGCTCTTGACCGATCGCTCAGGGCGCTCGCCGGCAGCGGTCGTTCGGCACTTGCTGGCCATCCAGGCCCAGGACGCCCGGGGGGCCCGCCTGGCCATCCGCGCTCGGTCCAGAGGTCTCACATCGGCTGAGGTCGACGAAGCTCTGAAAAGGAAACAGTTGGTTGTCTCCTGGCTGAACCGCGGCACTCTGCACCTGGTAGCAGCCGAGGACTACTGGTGGCTCCATCCGCTGACCACCCCGCAACTCGCCACCGGCAACGCCCGCAGGCTCGGGCAGGAGGGAATCACGCCGGCGCAGGCGGAGCGCGCCGTCGAGGTGGTCGCCACCGCCGTCGGCGAAGGTCCGCAGACGAGGACGGCTCTACGCGCCTCCCTCGACGCCGCCGGGATCCCGA
>CAWKOH010000011.1:0-233933 GCA_963851245.1 uncultured Acidimicrobiaceae bacterium
TCGAGATGGGGACACGGCCCGGACCCGGTAAAGGAGCGTGTCAGCGGTTTCCAACAGCGCTTCGCCGGGCTGATCTTCCGGTCCGCACAGCAGGCCCAGGACTTGGGGCAGCTTCCCGCCGACGAGGACGTCAGGCTGCTCGCCTTCGAGCTAAACGGCATCATCCTGGCGGCCAACGCCAACTACGTGATGACCGATGACCCTGCTGCGCTGCCCACCGCCCGCCGGGCCGTCCGCCGGCTGCTCAAACTCGACGCCAACCCCCGTGTCACTTCAGTAAGGAAGAGTCGCCTCGGGACCACCCCATCGTACAGGCGTGGTGTGGGGCCTGGCTGAGGATGGCGCCGGCATCGGCCTAGGAAGACAGCGCCGGTCGCCACCGATGCGGCGACGGCGGCGAGAGTGCGCAGGTCGATCCAACCCCAATCGCTGCTCTGCGAGATGGCCAGTACAAGGCATCCGAAGGTCGCCAGCTTGATTAGGATCTGGTGTTGCTTTCCTGAGACTGACGGCATGAGGATGAAGGAGGCAATGACGGAAACCCTCCCCAAGGTGGCCGTGCTGGGCCTTGGCACGATGGGAGCGGCGATGGCCGGCACGGCTTTGCGGTCTGGTATCCCGCTGGTCGTGTGGAATAGGCAGCCCGGCGCCGCAGCCAACTTTGCGGGGCAGGCCGTTTTGGTGGCCGCGGTCTGTGACCGAGGCGGTCGAGGATGCGGATGTGGTCATCACCATGGTCACCGATGCGGAGGCGGTGCTGTCGATAGCTACCGAGGAGGGGCTGCTGGCGGCACTCAGGCCCGGGGCCGTTTGGGCCCAGATGAGCACGATCGGCGTCGAGGGGACGGAGCGCATCGCAGTCATGGCGAAGGAGCAGCGCCCCGATACGCATTTCGTTGACGCTCCCGTCTCGGGCAGCAAGGTGCCGGCCGAACAGGGCCGCCTGTTGATCTTCGCCTCGGGTCCCGAGGAGGCCCGCTTACGCCTGGCACCGGTGTTCGGGGCCCTCGGTGAACGGACAATGTGGCTGGGTCCAGCCGGTTACGGGTCGCGGATGAAGCTGGTGAACAATGTCCTTCTCGCCTTCACTGCCGAGGGGGTCGCGAACTCTCTTGCCCTCGCCCGCCGCCTTGGATTGGAGACCGCCGCGGTGATCGAGGCGTTCGATGGAGGTCCGCTCGTCTCTCCATGGGAGTCCGGAAAGTTCCGCCGTATCGCCAGGGGCGACTACTCCGAAGAGTTCGCGCTGACGCTAGCGCTCAAGGACGTTCACCTTGCGCTCTCCGCAGCGGGAGCAGACCGGTTCGCGGTGCTGGCGGCGTTGGCGAAGGAGTGGAGCGAGATCGTGGATCGAGGTATGGGTCACGACGATGTCACGGTCGTCACCCGGGCCCTCGCGGACTGATGGGCAAAGGGCTTCGGCCCTAACGGCACACCGACTCATTCGCTCACGCACGCTGTCGTGGACTTCCTCGTCATGCCGTGGGCAACGGTCAACCCGGCCGACCTCTCAATCGTGATCGGGGCGGCGGGTCATCTGTGCTGGCTGGGGTGCCCTAGGGTTGAGTCATCTGATCCGTCGGACACGTCCCGTGGTGAGTGCAAATTCTGCTAGCCGCTGCTGCGGATTCGATCCGCGAACCGCCGGGCAGCTCGGTTCATCCCTGTGTTAAAGCCCGACGGGACGGTGGACGCAGGCGCTATCGAGCAGGCGTTGGCCCACGGCCTCCCTATCGTGCGGTGGCGGCCGGAGGGCGCCGGCTGGCCCGGAAGCAGAATCGCTGATCGGGCCCGATTTCTATTCCTCTCGCACAACTCCAGCGATTATTCGCATGGCCAGGACAGCGGCTGCCGCTATGCCCATGTAACCCAGCACCTCATTCAGGGTCACAGTACCTGAGACCTCCGGACCGACGTGGACGCCGAAGCAAGAGCACCGAGCCGATCCCGAGGGACGCACAGATGATTGCGGTGGCGAGTCGGTTCAGCAGCGTCCTGAGGAGTTGCTCGTCCCGGGGCCGTGTGAACAAGGATACGCGTGCCGATAGTTCACCCCTCACACTTTGTCCCAGGAGATCATCGAGACGGTCGGGGAAGGCGTTGAAGCCTCGGTAGCTGGGCGATAGCCTCCTCTGTCACGACCTCGCGGACCGAAGTGACGCTGGGTAGCGTGCCATCGCGTTGCAGGGAATCTGCGCTGGGCTGCTTCGACCAGTGAGAACCCGGAGTCGATAGACCTCAGCGTGCCCTCAAGCGTCAGGAGCGAGCGGGTCAAGTTGCCGAACCATTCCGGCATCCGGATACCGAAATGTCCGACCACGACGACAAGATCCTGGAAGGATGCGACGCTAAATCCAGTCCCGGAGCGCGCCGCATGCGTACAAGACATCTTCCAGGGCGAACTCCAGCTCGCGGGGATTGGTCATTTCCTCGATGCTCGCCACCTCAAACAGGGCGCTCCGCAAACCTCGTACGTCGCCCCGGGCGGCGGCGGTAAGCATGGCAAGCCGCGGGTCGATGCCCGCACCTGACCGAGCTTGCCTAACATGCCGCCCGCATCTTCCAACGTCTTGCGTAACCGTTCCGGGAACGACTCGTCGCCCAATCCAGTGATTGTGAGACCATTGCTTCGAGCTACCTTGAGCACGCTTCGGTAGCGCCGAAGCACGCGGACCTCGGTTGAGATCTGCCGGATCGGATTCTTAAACGTGACCAACCCTGCTGCCTGCCCTCGGGGCAGGGAGCCACGGGGGATAGAAGGTCCATCCCTAATGCCACGAGCATCGTGCAGAGCGTGCCGAACGCGAGCGCAGCGATCGCCATCTGGCTGAATTCCAACGCCATCCCGTAAGAGCCCCCGCGGTGACGACGCCAGCTGTCCAGCCCACGACCCCGGCCGCCGCCATTTGGAGCCAGCCGCGGCGGGCACCAAGCAGCCGTGACCCAACTGCCGTGACCACGAAGGCGGCAGAAAGCCCAAGAAGATCCAGGCAACAGCTGTTGTGGCGGTCGAAGCTAGGAAGCGCGTGCATTTACCCGGCCTTCCCGAGGACCGACCGGACCCTGCCAGCACCCCCAACAGCCAGTAGAGAAGATTCAGCGCGTGCAAAAGTCGACGCCAGGAATCACTGGCGCCGAACAAGGAGAAGCAGTATCAGTGCTGGGCTACAGCGAGGTGTGCATTTCCCAGATGAGTACTTCGCTGGGCAGGGTCGCCTGGAGGCGGCGGGGCCCGGCACCGGCGAGCCGTGCTGCGTCGCCGACGTCGAGCGTCTCGGCCGCTTCGAGTTGGGCGCGACTCGGGCGAGGTAGATGTGGGCGTACGGAGCGTCGGGGATGTTGACGCTCTGGCCGGGCTGCAGCCGTCCGACGTGCAGGGTAGCCCACCGGTTCCGCCCTATTGCGGCGTCATTTCGGTGCTTCGAAATCCCCGAGGCGACGACGGCGAGCTTCCCCTCGATGTCAGGAGTCTTGAGGTCCAGCTGCTGGTAGCCGGGGGTCATGCCGTTCTCGTCGGGCACCACAGAAGATCGCCTCCGCTGCACCCGCCACGTCGCTTCACGTTCGGGCCCTGGTGACCGAGTGCCGTCACGTGAAGAACTCCGCCGGTTGGGCCGGCCCCCGGTGCGATCGTGGTTCCCGCAACGAACATCCTCCGCCAACTCCCTCGCCCGCGGCGGGATGCTCGGGATCGCCCCAGCCGTCACCTTCGGTTCCCGCGGTAGCAGCCCGGCTGTACAAGCTTCGACCAGATTTACCAGCACGGCTCCGAGGTCGATCGGCGGCTGCGAATGGCTCTTGGACGTGCCGAATTTTGGTGATGGCGCCGAACACTTGTTCGCCTGTTGTGCTATCCTGCTGATGCGCCTCGTGGTCGGGCTTTGCGACCTCCTCCCTTGATGGCTGTTGTGAGGAGGTGCTGTGATGGATCCCGGTCAGTGGCTGATTGAACATCGGGCGGAGGTGGATCGGGCCGAAGCGTTGATGGTTGGAGCGTCTGGCCGCCTTTGACCGTAATGGTTTGTGGGCCTTGGACGGACAGTTGTCATGCGCGACAGTGGCTGGTGTGGCGCACCGAACATTGCCCGCTCCACCGCCTTCGACAAGCTGCGGGTAGCCCATGAGCTGGCTCGCCGGCCCGTTGTGGCCGAAGCATTCCGGGAGGGCCGCCTTTCGTACTCGGCCGTGCGAGCCATCACCCGCCTGGACCAATCCGATCCTGCCCTGGACCAAGCTTTGGTGACGTTGGCTCAAAGCGGTCAGGCCAGCATCCTCGACTTGGAGCGGGTAGTGCGCTCTTACCGCCTCTACGCCGACCAGGACCGTCCTCCGCTCGACGAGGAGGACCGAAACCGTGACGTGAAGATCCTGCGCAGCGACGACGGCACGGGCCAGCTGGTGGTAACGCTGCGTCGCCTGGAACTGGAGGAGTTCGGGGCCGCCTTGCAGGCTTTCCTGGATATTCAATACCGGACCCCGGCTGTGGACGAGTCTTCAGCGGAAGACGGTGCTGTCACCGGCGAGGCGCCTGCGGAGGAAGCGACCCGGTCGGCCAAGAAGGCCAACGCCTTCATGGACCTTGTGCGCACCGCTCTTATCCACGCCGGTGACGGCAGTGCAGCTGGCGACGACCGTTACCTCGTTCACGTGGTCAGCCGGGTTAACGAGCCCGGACTGGCCCTTCTGGATGGGACTCCCCTCCACCCCGCCCTCGCCGGCACCTTGGGCTGCGACGCCTCCCGGGTGACTCACACCGTCAGCGAAAGTGGAGAGCCGCTCAACCTGGGACGCAAAACCCGCAACTGGAGCACCGCCCAGCGGCGGGCCATAACCGTGCGCGATGGCGGACATTGCCGCTTCGTGGGCTGCTACAACACCCACGTCGATATCCACCATATCCAGCCCTGGGAGGATGGTGGGGAAGACCGACATCGACAATGGAGCCTGCGAGTGCCGGCGTCACCACCTGATGATCCACCGCGGCTATCGCGTCGAAGGCGATCCCAATCACGAACTGCACTACCACCGCCCAGATGGCAGCTACCTGGGATCGACTACTCCTGCCTGCTCCCGACAGTTGGTAGGTGTCTGACACGAGCGGCCCGAAGCCGTGCGATGCCGAGTCCGGGTAGAGGCGAGCTCTTGGATAACGGGGAAGGTACACGCTCCGTGTGAGCTACCCACAGGAGGAAGATCATGAAGGTGTTCACAGAGCCCAAACTCTTGGAATAGGTTGCCTACATGGCCGATCCATCCTTCGTCAAGGACATCAAACCACTCTTTCGCGAGAAGGACCGCGACTCGATGCGCAGCCGCTTCGACCTTTGGTCTGGCCCAGATGTCCGCGAACATGCTGTAGCCATTCTGGACGTGCTGAGAGCCGGGAAGATGCCGTGCGATGGGCCGTGGAGTTCCGAAGACGTTGACCTTTTCGCTCGTTGGGTCGCCGCTGGTATGGCGGAGTAGGGCGTCGGGAGTGCCGACCGGCAGCGACGCGGTCATCGACGATGGTGACAGGCAGCGCTGTCCCTGGGCTGGCACCGCAGCGTCTGCCCCGGTCCGCTATCACGACGAGGTCTGGGAGACACGGACGACGATGAGTCGGCGATCTTTGAGGCGCTGACCTGGCGTCCCTCTCATCTCCGGCGGCGGGGGGCTGCCCGGCCACTTCGCATCAGTGATGGCCCCCCCGGCGTGGACAGGTTGGCGGCCGTGTTGATCAAGGACACATGGGAGAAGGCCTGCGGGAAGTTACCGAGCATGCGGCCGGTCGAGGGGTCGTATTCCTCGGACAGTAAGCCGACGTCGTTGCTGAGGCGGCGCAGACGCTCGAAGATTTCGCGAGCTTCGTCGGTGCGACCCATGAGGGCGAGGTTGTCGGCCAGCCAGAAGGTGGTCATCAAGAACGCGCCCTCGCCCCCTTCCAGGCCATCGACGCTGCCGATCGAGTTGGTACCGACGGACGAAGCCTTCGTCGACCAACTCCTTCTGGATGGCGGTGACCGTGCCGACGATGCGGGGATCGTCAGGAGGGAGAAAGCCCACGGGCGCGAGCATCAGCAGGCTGGCGTCGAGCAGCTTCGACCCGTAGTACTGGGTGAAGGAGTTGAGTTCCTTATCGAAGCCTTTGTCACACACCTCGGCATGAATGCGGTCCCGCAGCTGCGTCCAGTGCGCCACTCGCCGCTCTGGCAAATATTGGTGCTCCTGCGCCAGTCGAATGGCCCGGTCGAAAGCCACCCACGCCATGACCTTCGAGTGCGTGAAATGGCGCCGGGGGCCGCGGATCTCCCAGATCCCATCATCGGGATCGTCCCAGACGTCCTCCAGGTGGGCCAGGATGGCCAATAGCAGGTCTGGACTCCAGTCGACCTCCCGTGGGAACGCGTTTCTGGCGGCGGTGAGCGCCGAGTCCATCACCTCGCCGAAGACATCGAGCTGGAACTGTGTCGAGGCCTGGTTACCGATTCGTACCGGCCTCGAATCCTGGTAGCCCGGGAGTGCATCCAGTTCGAGCTCAGTGAGGCGGCGCTCGCCGCCTACGCCGTACATGATCTGCAGTTCGCCGGGGCTTCCGGCTACGGCCCGCCTGAGCCAGCGGGTCCACGCGGCGGCTTCCTCGGTGTAGCCGGAAAGCAGAAAGGCGGCCAGGGTGAAGGTGGCGTCCCGCAGCCATGAATATCGGTAGTCCCAGTTGCGACTGCCCCCGAGCGCCTCCGGTAAGCGAGGTGGTGGCAGCGGCACACACCGCCCCGCTCGGCTCATAGGTCAGGGCCTTGAGGGTTATCAACGATCGAATCACGTCATCACGCCACTCCCCGTCGTAGGTGCAGCGACCTACCCAGTCGCGCCACCAATGTCGGGCGTGGTTGCGGGCGGCCAGGCTGTCAAGGGGGAGCGGGGTCGAGGCGGTGGAAGGGAACCAGGTCAGGGAAAATGATCGACGCGAGTTGGGGCTTATCTCAAAGGACGCCACGGTGGAGTGGCCCTTTCCCGTCAGCGGAACTGGACTATGGAAGCGCAGCCCGTCGCTGCCAGCCACCATTACCAGACCATCACCCGGTGGCGGTAACCCAGGGAGTGATCGAGCCGTACTCGAAGCGGACGAACAACTCCATCTCCATCTCGACCGTTCCCTCTCGACCCTCCACGATCCGATGGATGGTCGTGTCCGTGAAATCAGGAGGCATGAAGTCGATCACCGCGGCTCGGCCGGATGCAGTTTCGAACACCGTCTCCAGGACCAGGGTCTCCTTTTCGTAGCTTCGGGAGACGGAAATGACGTGATCCTTGGGGGCAATCACCAGCGACCGTTCTCCTTCGTCCCCAGCAGAGCTGCGAAGACTGCCCCGGAGTCGATGCGAGGAGCGCACCACCAATCGATAGAGCCGTGCCGGTCGACCAGCCCAACGGTTCTGGTGTCGCCGATGATGGCGTAATCCTCGATCCTTGCGGGCATCCGTCGACTACCCCTCTTTGGCCGTCCAGGGGGCAGAGGTTATCTCGCCCCCGCCTCAGGTCGGTCCGCTGGTCCGGAACCCAACCTTTCGATGGCTGCCATCGCAAAACGGCTTGTTTGCCGAGGCGCCGCACCGACAGAGTGCCACGCGAGTGTCGTCCCGTAACAGGCTGCGGCCCTGGTCCGTTGGGGCGCTCGGCCGCAGTGGTCTCCTTCGAAAGGGCGACACGTTGAGAACACTTGCGGGAGCAGGTTCGTCGACGGACGGCTGAGCGAAAAGGCCTTCGCTGGCACGACAGGCCCTAGAGATAGAAGCGGCCCTGACCGATGTGCCACGGGATCGGGCCAGTCGAAACCGCGCGCGGCTTCCTGCGTGACCGATAGTTGGACATGTGGACCGTGCCGGCGCGGGCATGCGCTCACGACGATCCGACTTCCACGAGATGTCGGCCCAGGGCGTCGAGCCAGTCGCCCGTTCCTTGCTCCCGCCAGGTCGGCTGCTCCCGCCCGTCGAGGTAGGCGCCCGCCTCGACGAGGACGAGGCGGGTCCCGTCGTCGTCAGGGACGAGCTCCACGGTGGTCAGAGAGACGGTGGCCACCGTGCCGTCCTCGGCGAGTACCGAGGTGTAGACGATGCGACCGTCGGTGACGATCTCTCGGTAGAGCGACTCCCACGTGATCCGCTTGCCCTCGTGGACGCCACTATTGAGTTCGAGGCCGCCGGGCCGGAAATCCATCTGGTACTCGGCGGGATTGCCTGCGAACCAGCGAACCTTGATCTGCGGCTCGGCCCAGGCCCGGAACACCTCGGATATGGGCGCCGGGTAGATGCGCTCGAGGGTGAAGGTGCTGTGGACAATGCTGCGCTCAGACATAGGAGATCTCCCTCTGGTAGTGGTTGTATCAGCCGTGATCGTCTGGTGAAGCGAGCACGTCGCCAAGGCGGTCGAGACGGCGTTCCCACTCGGTGCGCTCGCGCGACGAGCCAGTCTTCAGCAGGACGGAGTCCGGCCGGTTCGAGCCGGCAGGTTCGCACCCGACCCACCTTCTGGGAGGTCACGATCCGCGCTTCTTCCAACACGCTCAGATGCTGGACTACGGCGGCCAGCGACATGTCGAGAGGCTCCGCTAACTGGCTCACCGACGCGGGACCGCGGACCAGTCGCTCCACCATGGATCGCCTGCTCGGGTCGGCCAGTGCATGGAAGACCCGGTCGAACTCCACCGGACGGTTAGGCATTTCCTTAAGTATTGCTCGGCCGCCGCCCAACAGTCAAGTGATTACCTAAGTATTTGCTTGAGGCCCTTCTCTTACGGTGCCGGTTCGTAGCAATTGAACATCCAGCGAATACCGAACCGGTCCAGGGTGCAGCCCCAGTAGGCCCACGGCATCTGCTGCATCCCCGTCGATTCGGTTCCGCCGTCGCTCAGTGCCGCGTACAGGCGATCAGTCTCAGACCGGGTGTCAGGCTCCAGGCAGATGGTCACATTGTTTCCAACCCTGAGTTCGTGGCCCATGGACTCGAGCATGTCGGTCCCCATCAGCACATGGTCCGCCAGTATCGGCAGCTCGACGTGAGCGACCAGCTTCTTCTCCGTCTCCGACAGTTCAGGTCCCCCAGGTCCGCTCGGCATGTCACCCATCCGGGCGATCGCACCCGTTATCACTGTGCCGAAGACCGAGCTGTAGTAGTTGAATGCTGCCTCAGTGTCCCCCATGAAGTTCAAGTAGGTGCTGACCCGGCTCATAGCTGCTCTCCTTGCCGTCTCCTCCGACGGCCTGTCCGCCGGAGCTGTCTTCCGCACATCCGACGATATGGCAGCACGAAATTCGATCGCGAGACCACTCCCGGCGCATCGGCGACGTGATGGGATGAGTTTCCGGTTGGCCGATCGTCTCTTCTCTGATCCCGATAGCCTCCGGTCCAAGGATCGGTTCGGCTGACGGGGGGACGCTCGATTGAAGCAGGAGGAAGTTGAGATGCCTGAACACAGAATCGGAACACGTGAGGAGTGGCAGGCGGCTTGGGAGGAGTTGGCGAGCCTGGAGGCCGAGCTGGCGAAGCGAAGCGAGGAGATCGGGAAGAAGCGACTCGGACTTCCCTGGGTGCGGGTCGAGAAGGAATACCAGTTCGACACGCAGGACGGACGCAAGAACCTCGCCGAGCTTTTCGATGGGCGCTCGCAGCTGCTCGCCTACAACGCCATGTTCGGCCCCGACTACACGCTGGGGGCCTGCCCGGGGTGCACAAGTTTGGCCGACGGGCTCGACGGTGCCCTGGTTCACCTGAACCACCGCGACGTGACTTTGATCTGCTTCTCCCGCGCCCCGATCGATCGGCTTACCAAGTACAAGCAGAGGATGGGTTGGCAGTTCCCGTACGTTTCCACCTACAACACCGATTTCCCCTTCGACTTCGGCCTCGCCCTGACCGAGGACCAGGTGAAGCAGACCCCCGAGGTCAAGCAGATGATCGACAACCCGCCGGAATGGCTCCGCTTCTGGTCGAAGCAGATCGGGGCTGAGCTGAAGGACGGCCTACGCGAGAACCCGACCTGGATAGCCTTTGCCCAGGAAGAGGGCACCGTGTACCACACTTACAGCGTGGCGGCGCCGGACCCCTTCGTCGCCCCCTACTTCAGTTTCCTGCTCGATCGTATGCCGAAGCCGCAACCCGCCGAACCGCTCAGTTACCGCAAGGATGAGTACCCGAACTGAGGGTTGCGGTGGTCCTGAGCCACGAAGAGCGAAGAGAAAGGACCGACACACTCGATGCGTGTCCAACCCAAGAACCCGACAGTGAAGGGCCCGGCCGACTGGTTCACCGGCGACGTATACATCGACGCGGTCGCCCAAGGACACGGCGAAACGCCCACCAGCGTCGGATTGGTGCACTTCACCCCTGGGGCCCGCACCGCCTGGCACAGCCACTCCGTCGGCCAGACGCTCCACGTCACTGAAGGAGAAGGCCGTGTCCAAGCCCGGGGCGAGCCGATCGTCACCATCCGCGCCGGCGATACTGTCTTCGCGCCCGGCGACGAATGGCACTGGCACGGAGCCGCCCCCGACCATTTCATGGTCCATCTGGCCATCAGCGAGGGGGGCGCCAATTGGGGCGAGCAGGTGACCGACGCCGAGTACAGAGCCGAGCCGGGTTGACGCCTACCGGCAAGATGGTCCTTATCACCTGATCGCGGTTAGGCCAGACGACCCTGCCGAGTGCTTGGCGCCCTGCCAGCTGAGCCGCGGGTAGCGTGCTCAATACCAGCGATACGAAACGGAGGAAGCCGAATCGTGCACAGGAAGCTGGAGGTTGTGGTGCTGCTCGTGCCCGGCGGGGACCGGGCGACTACGGAGCCGGTACATGACCACCTATGACGTCATAGTCGTCGGTGGCGGGTCGCCAGGAGAGCACTGCGCCGGCGAACTGGCCGATGGCGGCCTGCGCGTCGCACTGGTGGAGCGCGAGCTGGTCGGGGGGTCCTGCTCCTACTACGCGTGCATCCCGTCCAAGACGCTGCTGCGTCCCGGTGAGGCGGTGCACGCGGCTCGTGATGCGGCAGCCAGCGCCCAGGTCGACGTCGAGGCCGCCCTGGCCTGGCGTGACTTCATGGTGTCGGACTACTCAGACGCGGGCCAGGAACGCTGGCTGGCGAGCAAGGGCATCGATTTGCTGCGAGGCAGCGGCCGGCTGACCGGACCGGGGGTGGTTGAGGTCGATGGCGTCTCCCACACCGCCGAGCACGTGGTCCTGGCTACCGGCTCTGACCCGATCGTGCCTCCCGTTCCCGGCCTGCAGGAGATCGAGGGCGTGTGGACTAACCGCGAAGCGACTTCTATGAAGGCCATCCCGCGTCGCCTCCTGATCCTCGGTGGTGGGCCGGTTGGCGCCGAGATGGCGCAGGCGGTCTGTCGCCTGGGGGGCGGAGTGACCCTCGTCGAAGGGGCCGAGCATTTGCTAGCTCGTGAGCCGGCGCCGCTGGGCCAGGCGCTGGCTGAGGTTCTACGACGTGACGGGGTCGAGGTGCACCTTGGCGTGAAGGTGACGGCGGCTCGACTCGAACGGGACGACTACGTGTTGGTGCTCGAAGACGGCCGCGAGCTCCGGGGCGACCACTTGCTCGTCGCCACCGGTCGACGGCCGCGCACCAGTGGGCTCGGCCTGGAGACGGCCGGCGCCACCTTCGACGAGCACGGCATCCGGGTTGACACACGCCTCCAGGCGGGGGAGCGGCTGTGGGCCATCGGTGACGTCACCGGCGTTCGGCTCCTTACCCATGTAGGGAAATACCAGGGGGAGGTGGTCGCCGCCAACATTCTCGGCGAGTCCCGGGAGGCCAACTACGAAGCGGTGCCGGACGTGGTCTACACCGATCCGCAAGCGGCCTCGGTCGGTGCCAGCGAGGCCAGTTTCAGCGCCACCAGCCGGGTTTCCGAAGTGGCAAAGACGGCCACCTACACCCGGGCCTACGCGGAGTCCAACGGATTCCTTACCCTGCTCAGCGACGGCGAGAGATTGACCGGTGCCTACGCTCTCGGTCCCGAGGCCGGCGAATGGCTGCAGCAAGCCACGCTGGCCATTCGTGCCCACGTCCCGCTGGGGGTGCTACGCGACACGATTCAGCCCTTCCCCACCTTTTCCGAGATCTATGTCGCCGCCCTCAAAGCACTCCGCAGCCAAATCGTCGCAGCGCGACAGTCATCGGACAGCCGAACCTGAAAGACCGCCCGGCCTCCAAGGGAGGGGAGCATGGACACAGCGGCTCTGGCCGACCTACTGCACGAGACGGCCGATCACCATGGCCGTTACGAAGCGATCGCTCCCAAGCACGACTGGTGGGACTGGTACGCCGCCTACATGACCGCCCGCGAAAAGGGGAGCTCGTCTGACGAGGCGTCCGAGGCGGCGCGGCTCTATATGGAAGAAGTCCGCGGCGTGCACATTCCCTGACTTCACGGCCCAGGCAAGGGACTCACTCGCACGGTTGACGCCGGGGTCCCGAATTCGTAGCCTGGCCCGCCGTGAGTTACCGGGTCGTTTGCATCTCGAGTGAAGATGGGGCCGGGGCGCCAGAAATGGCTCCTCTCGTAGCGAAGGCACTCTCCTTTCGCCTAATCGACGAGGAGATCCTCACGCGGCCGCGGTCGAGGCAGGGGTCGACGAGGAAGTCGTCGCGGACGTCGAGAGGCGCAAGTCTCGCTTGGCCAGGCTGGTCGAAGGACTTGGTCCGGCTGGTATGGCCGCCGGTCCGGTCATCCCCGCTGAAGCCCTCGGTTACGGCCAGCCGGCCAGCGACGAGCTCAGAGGATTGATTCGCTCGGTTATCGAAGATACGGCCACTTCCGGCGAGGTCGTCCTCGTCTCCCATGCCGCCTCGCTGGCGCTCGGGGACCGGGACGATGTCCTGCGGATCCTGATCACCGCGCCTACGCCGACGCGCCAGCGCCGGCTGGCCTCCACGCTCGGCGTGGACGAGAAGGAGGCGGCCCGGGTGATCAAGCGGTCCGACGCCGGGCGCGCCGATTACATCAAGCGCTTCTATGGCGTGGGCGCCGAGCTGCCGTCCTACTACGACCTGGTCATCAACACCGACCGGATCACTCCAGACGCCGTCGCCCGCCTGATAGTCGACGCCGTGAACCGGTCCGCCTGAACCGCGGCGCACCTCAGGACGGCCAGAGTCGGCGGACGGGCGCGATCGACGTTCCGTGCGTGGAAATCCTCGCTCCGCGTCGATTAATCGACACGGAAGCAAGGATCGGGCAGGCGGCGGCGTCCGCACCGGGTCAGGCGGGCCGTCAGAAGCGCCGGTCGGCGCCTAGCGGCTCACCTCGGACAGAACGCGGGCGACTTCGGACGGACGCACCATCATGCAATCGTGTCCCGCAGCGACCTCCGATCGCCGTGACCCGGGCAGGCGGGCGGCCATCTGCTCCTGAACATGGGGTTCGATGGTGCGGTCCTCCGTGGCTATCACGTAGGCGGTGGGCAGACCGAGGGCAATGAAGGCGGACAGGCGTCCGGGCTCGACCAGAGCATGCGGTGGATACGGGAGGTGACGGTCTCGCACGAACTTCCGCTGCTCTGGAGTCCCGTCATGGATGACGGCGTCCAGGATCAGGTCGGGATCGGTGCGGACACTGCCGTCCGGATCTGTGCTGACCGCCTCCGCGATCCACCGGCTCGGCGGGATCGTCTCGAGCAGTGATTTCCCGTCCGGGCACACTGCGGCGGTTAGCCATACCACTCCGCGGATGCGGTCGGGAATCTCCTCGGCCACGCGGGGGACGACGGTGCCGCCCATCGAGTGTCCGACCAGCACGATGTCGTGGAGGTCCTCGAAGCGGGCCACGCTGACGATGTCATCCACGAATGTCTGGAATGACGTGGCGCACGAGGCCAGATGGGATCGCTCGCCAAACCCCGTCAGGGTAGGCGCGTGGACTTCGTGGCCCTCACCGCGCAGGGCTTCGGCTGTCCACTTCCAGCACCAGCCGCCGTGTCCGCCGCCGTGCACCAGCACGAAGGTCGTCATCTCGCTGACTCAGCCGAACCGCGCTCGAACCGCCGGATTGGTCACGAACGTCGGGAGTTGGTCCCCGCCGGCCCCGGCGCTCATCCCGCCGTCCACGACCAGCGTGTGAGCAGTCACATAGGACGCCAGGTCCGATAGCAGGTAGATCACGGCGTCGGCGATATCGTTAGGTTCGCCTCGCCGGCGGAGGGGGATCGCCTGGGCTGCTTCGCTCAGATCGTCCCGCCCTGCTCTGGGCGTCTTGATCGTGCCCGGAGCGACCAGGTTCACCCGTATCCCGTACGGTGCCCACTCGAGCGCCATGGTCCGGCTGAAGGACTCGAGGCCGGCTTTGGAGGCACCATAGGCAGCGAGCAGCGGCGCGCCCCGGGCGGCTACCGAGGAGGTGTTCACGATGCTGCCGCTCAAGCCGGCCGCGATGAGGGCGTGGGCTACGTCGCGACAGCTCAGCACGGCGTACCGAAGATTGCGGGCCACGATCCGGTCGAAAGCGGCCAGGTCATACTCCGCGGTCCGCCACCAATCGTCGGCCAGCGCCCCGCCGACCACGTTGACGAGGTGCCGGATCGGCCCCAGCTCATCGGCGACCGCGGTGATGGCCCGTCCCAGGGCGGTGTCGTCGGTGACGTCGGCGACTATTCCCGCGCCTCGGCGGCCGAAGCCTCTAACCCGCTTCTCGGTATCGCTGGCGTGCTCCGCGACGTTCGTGATGACGCCGACGTCAGCGCCTGCGTCGGCCAGCGCCACGGCTACCGCAGTGCCGATGCCACCGCCCCCCCCGCCTACGACCAGCGCGGCGCGCCCACCGAAGTCGATGACCCGGCTCACCGGGCCGCGCCATCAGCCGGAGTGGCCCCTTCCATCGGAGCGCCCCCGGGCTTGCCAATGGCGGAAGGGCTGTAAGGGGACCAGCCGCCCGAAGAGACGTGATTGCCGGCGTCGACATCGATGATCACGCCTGTGATGGCGCGGGCTTCGTCAGAGAGGAGGAAGGCCACAGCCGCCGCGATGTCGTCAGCTTCGGTCATCCGGCCCAGCAACAGGTTGCTGCCGGCTGCCTGCCCCTCGTCCCTCATCCACATGGCCTCCGTCGCCACGGTCTTGGTCAGGCCCGGGGCCACCCCGTTGACCCTTACGCCCTGCCGGCCGAGGTCATTGGCCAAGGTGCGCGTCATGGTGTTCAGAGCGGCCTTGGCCGCGGCGTAGGCGATCATGACGGGGGTGGTCTTGTTCGGAGATCCGCTGGAGATATTCACAATGGCTCCGCCGCCGTCGGCGAGGCCGCGGCGCATGGCCTCCTGAATGAGCGACAGGGCGGGCCAGGTGTTGAGCGCGACCGTGTCGAGCAGGGCCGCCCGGTCGAGAGCGAGGGGGGCGCTTGGGAAAGGCGCTCCTCCGACCGCGTTGACCAGAAGGTCGATCCGGCCGAACTCGCCGATCGCGGCGTCGACCAATCGGGCCGGTACCGCGTCGTCGTCTGCGGCGCCGGCGACGGCCACGACGGCCAGCCCCTCTGCCTGAAGGGCCTTCTCCGTAGCCCGCAGCCGGTCCTCGTGCCTGGCGTTGATGACGACGGACGCTCCTTCGAGAGCCAGGCGCCTGGCCGAGGCTCTTCCGATGCCGGGATCCGTCGATGATCCGGTGACCACGGCCACCTTGCCTTCGAAGCGCCTCCCGTATTTTCCCGCGTCCATCAGGACCCCCGTTCGGGCCGGACCGCTTCGCCCGGCGATGGGTCCCGAACGTAACAGAGTGGGATGATCCTCCGGCTAGCCCAACAGACTGTACGAGGGGTCGGTGCTGTCGCGGACGGCCGTAGGCGGCGGTGACATCGACGCATCGCTCACCTGCTGGATATCCGACACGTAACGGCGGACGGCTACGCGCCAGGAGCCGTCACTGCTCCTGCGCCAGCGGTCGAGGTAGCGCCCCCGGTCGACGATGTCAACAACCTTCCCGGCCGGGTCAGGCCTGGTGCGCAGGCACACGGTGACGTACGCCTCGCTCGTCGCCCGGCCCTCGCCTGCGTCGACGTCCGCGATGATATTGGTGATCTGGTGGGAATGGGCCTGCATCCCCTCATGCTGGGCCCAGACCCACTCACAGAACTGCTCGCCCGTTCCCACGAAATAGTCCCCGTAGTCGAGCCGAGCGCCAACCTCAAACACTGTTCCGTACAGTCCTCTATCCATTCGGTCCAGACTGCGGCAGTATCGGTACAGTCCTTCGGCGATTGCCTGCTTGGCCATCAGGTCATCGACGGTCACTCATGCCCTCCATTCACGCGGCTTCCCCGACTTTCGGGCGACCAATCATGGCCCGTCGGCTCCGATGTCGACAAAGCCCCCCGCGAAAAGGAGCAGGCCGGCGCTAGCCCAGGGCAGCCGAGGTGGACCGGACCCGGTAGATCTCCAGGTCGGCCAGGGAGATGCGGACGGCGGAGCTAGTGATGCGGGCGGGCAGGACGCCGGTGTCGACCAGATCGCTCACCTGACGGGGTGACAGGCCGAGAAGGTCGGCAGCTTCGCCGAGAGTTATCTCATCCATTCCGAACAGACCGTGCTCCCACTTCATGATTCGTTCCTACCTCACGTCGAATGCGATGACGCTACATCGGCCTTGATTGCCGCGACATCAAGCAAAACTCCTTGAGGATCGCGAGAATGTGGCGATTTGCGGAAAGAACGGGTGCCCGGGCCGGAAGGAAGGCGATGGGCGCGACCCTCTTTCGTTGGCGCCGAAACGGAACGCAACTACTGTCGTATCCCGTGACCCCGTCCGGGTGGAAGTCGCACCTACCAAACTCGTAAGCAGGATGGGAGTCCCGGAGGGCGAGAGCACGCACACGACCCGCGACCCGGGCCGTCGCCGGGCGGCGGGGATATACGGAACCGTAGTCACCGCGGCGGTGATCGCCGCGGGCGGCAACCAACTGAGCACGACCGAACTGGAGGTCACGGTCCTGGTCACCCTCGTCGTGTACTGGTTGGCCGAACAGTACGCGGAGCTGTTGGGCGAGCACACCCACGACGGCCGGCTGCCCAAGAGGGATCAGGTGCTGTCGTCGCTCGCCGGCGCCTGGCCCATGGTGTCCGCTTCATTCATCCCCTTGATCTCGTTGTTGGTGGCCCGGGCGGCTGGATCCTCGGCCTCTGGAGCAGCCGCAATCGCCCTCGTGGTCACCGTCGTGCTGCTCATAGTCCACGGCTACAGCGCGGCCCGAGCGGCGGGTTTCAACGGCGTCCGCCTGCTGGCGGTAACCGGCACGGCGGGGCTCCTAGGGGTCGTCATGGTGGTGCTCAAGGCACTTTTGCAGCACGCCCACCACTGATCCCCAGAGGTCGCGGCCTCGGGCGTCTCTCGGCCTAGAGTGCTGTTATCAGCGTCGATCTGGGCTCCCGAGAAGACGTGACAGAGGTCGACGGCGATCCGGCGGCACGTTACGAGCTCGCGGCCTGGAACCAGCTCGTGGCGCTCGCCGGTCCGGAGCTGACATCACCGCGAGTGAGGCGGAACCGGCTTCTCTGGGCCCTCAATCTTCTGCTCCTGGCCTTTCTGATCGCATGGTACCTGGTGTCGGGGGGACGTAATGCGCACCACAACAGTTCTGCGGTTGTCCACAGCGCAGCGATCGTTCCACCGGCGCCGATCCCCAGCCTCGATCCCGACTGGGATGGTGACGGTCAGGCGGTCACCCTCGCCTTCGGGGGAGACGTCCACTTCCCCGCCGGCACCAACCTCGGACGTCGACTGGCGGCGAATCCGGCGACGGCGCTCGGCTCGACCGTTCCCGCCCTGCTGTCGGGCGCGAATCTATCGATGGTCAACCTCGAGTCCGCTCTCACCAACGGCGCCTGCCCGGATCCCCAGCCGAAGCAGTACGTCTACGACGCGCCTGCCAGCGCCATCACCGCGTTCGAACATGCTCAGGTAACTCTGATAACCGAGAGCAATAATCATGGTGAGGACTGTGGTCCAGGCGGTCTACAGATGGCGATCCAGGCTCGGTCCGAGTCGGGCTACCCCATCCTTGGCATCGGCCAGAACGTCACCGACGCCTTCACTCCCTACCGCGCGACCATCAACGGACAGAAGATCGTCATCATCGCGGCCACTCAGGTGATCGACTCCGACCTTCAGGCCGCGTGGACTGCCACCGCGTCCCAACCGGGTCTGGCCTCCGCCTACAACGTCAGCGCGCTGGTGGCCGCGGTCGAAGCGGCCCGGAGGGACGCCGATACGGTGGTCGTCTATCTCCATTGGGGCACCGAGCAGCAGAATTGCCCGAACCCCCTTCAGGAGCCGCTCGCACAGCTACTGGTCAAGGCGGGCGCTGACATCGTGGTCGGAACACACGCGCACGTGCTTCTCGGCGGCGGATTCCTGGGTCAAGCGTATGTCGACTACGGCTTGGGGAACTTTGCCTTCTACGACAACGACCCACCCGAGAACGAAAGCGGCTCGCTCTTGATCACCGTCACGGGCCGGCACATCGACGGTGTCACCTGGAGGCCAGCAGTCATCGAGGATGATCTGCCGCAGCCGCTCACGGGTGAAGCGGCGGCGGAGGCGCTGGCCGCCTGGAACCAGGACCGGGCCTGTACCGACGTGACTGCCGGACCCGGCACGTCGATCGCTTCACCGGTGACCGAAACGGCACCGCCCACGCCGGCCGAGGAGCAAGAGCTCTCACAGGACGACGATTGAACGCCAGGCCGCGAGCCCTCCCAAGAAGATCTCGCACGAGCCCTTCGTCGACGGTCACCTCGGCGACCGGCCAGGTCACCCGGCGAGCATAGGAGCCGGCATCCGCTCAAGAGTAGGCGGTCGCACGCCGTCCCTCACCCGCCGGTCAACCCGTAGATCCCGTTGGCCACCATGATTGCGCCGACCACGATGAGCACGCCGACGAGAATGGTCCGGCCGTGCGCCCGCAGCCACCCGTTGAACGCGGTCAGGTATCGCGTCGTCCGGTCGGGCGCCACCATGTGAACCACGATGGGGAGCCACACCAGGATGACGTTGATGACCACTACGACCAGTACGGCTATCGCTGTCAGCTCGATACTCGCATTCGACGTTGCGATCACCTGGAGGGCCGCCAGAAAAGTGGCTCCGGGTGCGAATATGAGCACTCCGACGAGGAAGGCGCTGAGTGGAGCCGGACTGGCGACCATCCTCGACACCAATCCTCGCTGCGGCTGGTCCGGGTCGGGGGGCGGCCTCTTCCGGCGGGCCACCACTACCGCGGCCAGGCACAACAAGATGCCGAGGCCCAGCCTCACACCGTAGCGGGGCGTGTGATCGGCCGGGTGGCTGAGCTGGGCGTTGCGCAGGATGGCCAGGATGATCACGCCCGTGAGCAGGCTCATCGCCGTGGCTCCGGCCAAGTAGAACGCCGCCGTCAGCCGCGGCTGCGCCGACCCGAGGTAAACGGCCACGACCAGTAAGGCCGTCGGCGATATTGCGGCCAGAATCGCCAGCCCGGCTGCCTGCAGGAGCATGAAACCGTTACCGGCTACCGGTGTGCCCGGGAGTTTCCGCTCGATGGGGACGTGGATCTTCCACGGGTCCGAGACGCTAGCGCAGAGATCAGTCGGGGTGGCTCGAACGGGGTGCTGGGTTCGACGGGATTCAGATCTCGAGCAGGACGGTGAACGGGCCGTCGTTCTCCAAACGAACTCGCATGTCCGCCCGGAACCGCCCGGTGGCGACCTTCGCGCCGAGATGGCGCAGGGAGTCCACGACCGCTTCCACCAGCGGCTCGGCCTGGTCCGGGGCCGCCGCTTGCACGAAGGAAGGGCGCCGGCCTCTCGTCGTGTCGGCATACAGGGTGAACTGGCTGACGACCAGGACGCCGAGACCCAGGTCGCCGGCCGAGCAGTTGGTCAGACCATCCTCATCCGGGAAGATTCGCAAGCCCCACAGGCGCTCGGCCATGCGCATCGCGACCCGGACATTGTCGGTGTGCGTCACGCCCACGAAGGCGCACAGCCCCCGTCCGACGGAGCCGGCCACTTCGTCGCCGACACTTACCGACGCGAATGCGACTCGTTGAACCAGGGCTCGCATCCGGGCGACGCTAGCCCGAGCCTCAGGGCGTGGCGTCTCGACCTTCGCGCCCGCAGAGTGCGAGACTGCCTTCAGGAGCGACCAGGAACATGGTCGTAACAAGAGGGAGGGAGCCGAATGGTGGCTGCTGGTAACGGGTCTGTGGTCCTTCCGGCGGAGGTGGACGTGGTAGTGGTCGGCGCCGGCTTCTCGGGGCTGTACCTCCTTCACCGCATCCGGCAGCTGGGTTTCTCCGTGCAGGGTTTCGACGCCGCCGGGGACGTCGGAGGCACCTGGTACTGGAACCGATACCCGGGGGCTCGCTGCGACATCCCTACCACGGACTACGCCTACAGCTTCGATCCCGAACTGGAGCGAGAGTGGACCTGGTCCGAGAAGTACGCCACTCAGCCCGAGATCCTGTCCTATCTGGGCTTTGTCGCCGACCGCTACGAGCTTCGGCCCAACATCGCCTTCTCCACTTCGGTCGAGTCAGCGGTTTGGGATGAGCAGGACCGGCGCTGGCGTCTCACCACTGACCGCGGGGATCAGATCAGCTGCCGCTTCTACGTCATGGCGGGTGGTTGCCTGTCGCTGCCCAAGACGCCAGATATCCCGGGCGCCGATCGCTTCCAGGGAGAGGTGTACTTCACCGGCAAGTGGCCCCACGAGGAGGTCGACTTCACCGGGAAGCGGGTTGCCGTCATAGGCACTGGTTCGTCAGGCATTCAGGCCATCCCGCTCATCGCGGCGCAGGCGGCGCAGCTCACGGTATTCCAGCGCACCGCCAACTTCTCCACCCCTGCCCACAACGGGCCGGCCCCGAGCGAGCGTCTGGCGGCACTGGCGTCCGACAGGGACGCCTATCGCGACGCGGCCAGATGGTCCCGGGGCGGGATACCGGCTGAAATGACCGAGGTGATGGGCATCACCGCCAGCGAGGAGGAGCGACGCGAGCGGTTCGAGGCCGCCTGGGAGGCAGGAGAACTGTTTGCCATCCTCGGGGTCTTCAAGGACCAGTCCTTCAATCCGGCTTCGAATGAGATCGTGGCCGAGATGATCCGCGAAAAGATCCGCTCCGTCGTCGATGACCCCGACACGGCCGAGTCGCTCTGCCCCAAAGATCATCCATTCGGGACCAAACGGCCCTGCCTCGACTCCAACTACTTCCAGACGTACAACCTTCCTCACGTGCGCCTCGTCGACCTGCGACAGACGCCTATCGCGACGATTACCGAGGCCGGGATCGACACGGTGGAGGAGTCCTTCCAGTTCGACGCCATCGTCTACGCAACCGGATTCGATGCCATGACCGGTCCTCTGGTCGCGGTGAACGTGACGGGGCGGGACGGCGTCACCTTGAGGGAAAAATGGGCCGACGGGCCGTCTACGTACTTGGGCCTGACGACCGCGGGCTTCCCGAACTTCTTCACCGTCACTGGGCCCGGGAGCCCGTCCGTCCTGTCCAACATGGTGGTGTCCATCGAGCAGCATGTCGACTGGATAGCCGGTTGTCTCTGTCACCTCCGGGCCGCCGGCTTCGAGACCATCGAGCCCACTGTGCTCGCCGAATCCGGCTGGAACCAGCACGTAGATGACTGTGCTGCCATCACCCTCTACCCGAGAGCGAACTCCTGGTACATGGGGGCCAACGTCCCCGGCAAGCCCCGTGTCTTCCTGCCCTACATCGGCGGAGTGGACGCCTACCGGGCGGCCTGTGATGAGGTCGCGGCCCGGGGATACGTCGGATTCAGCCTGGCCGGGCCGGCCGGCCACGAGTGCAACGATGGTGTGATCCGGCGGCTGCAGCCGGACGTCGCCGTGATGCTCGACCTTATGGCCTCCTTCGACCTGCCGCCCATGGAGTCGATGCCCGTAGAAGACGCCAGAGCCTTCATGCTGGCGACGACCGCGGAGCGCCCGCCCGGACCGGAAGTAGGCGAGGTCGTAGACGGCGTGATGCCCGCAGCGGCCGGGACCCGCGGCTACCGCCTGTACCGGCCGTCCTCACCGGGGCCGCATCCCATCGTGGCTTACTTCCACGGGGGCGGCTGGGTGCTCGGGAATCTCGACTCCGATGATCCCTTCTGCCGGGACCTCTGCGTGCGATCCAATGCGGTGGTGGTGTCGGTCGACTACCGGCATGCACCGGAAGCCCGCTTCCCGGCGGCGGCGGACGACGCTTTTGCCTCGCTCGAGTGGATAGCCGCTCGCACTGGGGAACTCGGCGGTGTGCCGGGCCAGCTTGCCGTGTCCGGCTGGAGCGCCGGCGCCAACGTGGCCGCGGTGGCCTGCCAGCTGGCTCGCGATGCCGGAGGACCGGAGATCCTCGGACAGGTGCTGCTGACTCCGGTGACGGATAGCGATTTGAGCCGCCGGTCATACCTGGAGAACGGAGAGGGATACGTTCTCACGGCTGGGCTCATGAAGTGGTTCTGGGATCACTACGCCGACCCCGACCAGCGCGGGGATCCCAAGGCCTCGCCCCTGCAGGGGGATCTGTCGAACCTCCCACCGGCTCTCATCGTCACCGCCGAGTTCGATCCCTTGCGCGACGAGGGCGTAGCCTACGCTGAGGCACTGGAGGCGGCTGGAGTGAGAGTTGAACACATCGGTGCCCGCGGCCACATTCACACCTCGATCACCATGGTCGATGTGATCCTGTCCGGTGCCGAGCACCGGGCCCGGATGGGTCAGGCTCTGAGGAGCTTCTTCCCGGCGCCGGTCAGGGCTTAGAGGTCGGCCACCTCGGGGATCACCCGCTCGCCGAGCAATTCGATCGAGCTGATCGAGGAGGCGTCGGGGACGCGATCCGTGATAGTGGGTGATCCCGAGACCGGCCAGTTGGCGCATGGAGCCGATCAGGCGGGGGACATTCTCGCCGTCGGGTCCGGGGTCGAGCGGGCCCATGATCGTCTTCTCGATCTGGTCGTAGTCGCGACCGACTGCTTCGCAGTGCCGGCGCAGGACGTCGAGCTTGTGCTCGAGGTCGGGACCCGGAAACAGGTTGCACGCCTGGGCGTACTGGGCCACCAGCCGCAGGGTCTTGCGTTCGCCCGAGCCGCCGATGAGGATCGGCGGGTGTGGCCGGGTGAGAGACTGGGGTGAGTTCAGCGTCCGTTCCAGCTGGTAGTGCCGACCCGAGTAGGGCTTGTCGTCTCCGCTCCACATCTGCAGGCAGATCTGCAGCGCCTCCTCCAGGCGCTCGAACCGCTCCGCGGTCGGCGGGAAGCTCAAGCCCGAGGCCGTTCGCCTCCGCTTCGTTCCAAGCGGCGCCGATCCCCAGCCAGGCTCGCCCGCCCGATAGGACGTCCAGCGTGGTGACCGCCTTGGCCAGCAGGCCCGGGTCGCGGTAGACAACGGCGGTCACCCAGGCGAGCAGCTCGATCCGCTCCGTCTTGGCCGCCAAGAAGCCAAGAGCGGTGTAGGCCTCGAGCATCTCGTTCTCTGGCGGGCCGATGCTGACCGATCTGCCACACGTGGTCCATGACGCTCAGCTTGGCGAACCCTTGATCCTCGGCTGCTGCCGCGATCCGCGCCAGATCCGAAGCCATGGCCGCGGAGCCGCCGGGCCAGGTGAAGTTCGATACGTGCAGACCCAGTTTCATGTCTCGATCCCTTCCGTCTGGCCAGGAGCCAACACTACCGATGACCTCCTGGTCAACCCGTCGCGGCAGACCCCTCCACGTCTCCAGCGACGGCCGGAGCGGTGGCCGGCGCCTCGAACGACGGAGCGGTCCGGGCCAGGAACACGACGCCCACCACCATCACGGCGAAGCCGATCAGGCCGGCCGCGATCTCCGCCGCCCCGCCCGTGAAATGCTCGCCGTAGAGCCAGACGCTCAGGCCGATGCTGACGACGGGGTTGACGATCACCATGAGCGGCTGGGATACCCCCAAAGGCCCGTAGTGCAGGGCCGCTTGTGTCAGCACGGTGCCGATGATTCCGGTTACTACCACCCCGTAGATGCCGCCTCGCTCCAGCGTCACCACAACCCCGTGGGCCGTGAGCACATCGGTTGCCGACTTGAGGAAGGTGGCAAACGCGGCCCAGACGATCCCCGATGCGGTGGCGTAGAGAGCAGCCCGCCTCACCGGGCTGCCCCCGCCGGCCAGCACTGTGAGCGCGCCGGCGGCCAGCCCGCAAGCCAGCAACGCCGGGAGCCAGGCCGCAGCGGTCGCCTCTGCGTGGCCGCCTTTCGGCTCGGACATGACCAGGAACAACGCCAGCCCGGCTGAGGTCAAGCACGCCGACACCCAGGCCGCTCCTACTACATGGCGTCGGAGCCACAGACGCCCCAGAACCAGCGAGAAGACCAGTTCGGTCACGAGTATCGACTGGACGACCGACAATTGCCCTTTGTCGAGAGCTATGGCCTGGAACAGGAACGCCCCGATCATGGCTCCTACGCCGAAGAGCCACAGGGGGTTGCGCACGAGATACACCGCCAGTCGCCATCCCTTGTCCCTGGTCGGCGCCGCCGTGCTGGCCACGTGTTGGGTCACGACGTTGAGCGCGTTCGCAAAAGCGGAGGCGAAGGCGAACAGGACGCTCACCACGTCGGCCGATTGTAGGCCGCGGCAGCAGGTTCTGTCCGAGAACGTGCTACGGACAGGTGACGGATCGTCTTAGAGCTGTAGGGTATGTGGATGAGCTCCGACGGCGCAGTCGAGCCCGCCGCCACCGCCGGATCCCAGGAGCCGGCCGACTTCCGAGTCGATCCCTCTCGATACCGCCACTGGCGCCTGACTTTCGACGGCGCGGTGGCCACCTTGCTGATGGACGTGGACGAGGATGGCGGTCTCTTGCCCGGATACCAGCTCAAGCTGAACTCCTACGACCTCGGAGTGGACATAGAGCTTTACGACGCCGTCCAGCGACTTCGATTCGAGCACCCCGAAGTTCACACCGTCATCATTACGTCGGGGAAGGACCGGATCTTCTGCGCCGGTGCGAACATACAGATGCTGGCGGCCGCCGATCATGCTTGGAAGGTCAACTTCTGCAAGTTCACCAACGAGACGCGTAATAGCATCGAAGACGCCACCGCCCACTCCGGGCAAACCTACCTGGCTGCCGTGAACGGGACGGCCTCGGGTGGTGGCTACGAGTTGGCGCTGGCCTGCGACGAGATCATGTTCATTGACGACCGGTCCTCGATGGTTTCGCTTCCGGAGCTGCCCCTCCTTGGCGTCCTTCCGGGGACCGGTGGTCTGACGCGATTGGTCGACAAGCGGCATGTCCGCCGGGATCGGGCCGACTATTTCTCGACCAGGTCCGAGGGCTTGAGCGGCGCCCGGGCCTTGGCCTGGGGTCTGGTGGACGACTCGGTGCCGCGCCACCGCTGGGCCGAAGCGGTCGGGGGGAGAGCCGCCGAGTTGGCGACCCGCTCGACCCGGCCGTCCGGCGGCGCCGGTTGCCTTTTCACCCCCTTGGGCAAAATCCGGCGAGAGGACCAGGTCTCCTACCGTCACGTCACCGCTCGCCTCGATCGCGGGGCGGGGTCGGTGCACATCACGGTGACGGGCCCCGACGCCGACCCGCCCGTAAGCGCCCCCGGCATCCACCAGCGGGGCGACGCCTTCTGGCCGCTGGCGATGACCCGGGAGCTCGACGACCTGATCCTGGAGCTGCGCACCAACGAACTCGAACTGGGGACGTGGGTGTTTCGGACCGAAGGCGATCCCGGCCGGGTCCTGGCCTATGACCGGTGCCTGCTCGACAATCAGGGGGACTGGCTCGCCAACGAGATCATCCTGTACCTCAAACGGACCTTCAAGCGCCTGGACGTGACCAGCCGTAGCCTGATTGCTCTCATCGAGCCGGGCAGCTGCTTCGCCGGTTCGCTGCTGGAGCTGGCCCTGGCCGCCGACCGCTCCTTTCAGCTGGCGGGCGTCGGGGAAGACAGCAGCCCCCCAGCGGAGCCGGCGGGGATAACGGTTGGGCCGATGAACCTTGGACCATTGGCGATGGGGAATGGTTTGACCCGGCTCCAAACCCGCTACTGGGGCGATCCGGCGGGTCTCCAGGAGGTCGAGGCGCGCCTCGGTGAGCCGTTGGCGGCGGACGAGGCCGAGAGGCTGGGGCTGGTGACGTTCGCCCCCGATGACATCGACTGGGAGGAAGAGGTGCGCATTGCCATTGAAGAGCGCGCCAGCTTCAGCCCCGACGCCCTGTCCGGGCTGGAAGCCAATTACCGCTTCGCCGGTCCCGAGACGGTGGAAACGAAGATCTTCGGCCGGCTCACCGCCTGGCAGAACTGGATCTTCAACCGTCCCAATGCCGTCGGGCCCGAGGGTGCCTTGCGCCGGTTCGGGACCGGGCAGCGTCCCGAGTTCGACCACAAGCGAGTGTGAGCGTGACCCCGGCAGGGGAGCCCCAGAAGGCCTCCAGGTCGGGCGGTGACCTTCGGCCCCGGTCCGGTTCGAGTGCCAAGTCCCTGCTGCTGACGGTGCTCGGCGAGTTCGTCCTTCCAAGCAGCGGCTCGCTCTGGACCTCCTCCGTCGTCCGAGCCATGGGCGCGCTCGCTGTCGAGGAGCGCAACGCCCGGCAGGCGGCTTTCCGCCTGGTCGAACGGGGCTACGTGCGCTCGGAAAAGGAGGGCCGCCGGGCCCGGCTTCACCTGACCGGCAGCGGGCGCAGGCTGCTTGGCGATGGCAGCCGCCGCATATACGAGTTCGGGGCCTACGACGATTCCTGGGACGGCCGCTGGGTGGTGGTGGTGTGCTTTATACCGGAGGAACAGCGCACCAAGCGGCACCAGCTCCGGTCGCAGCTGGGCTTCGCCGGCTACGGCTTCATCGCACCAGGCGTCGCGGTTTCGCCTCACGTCGGCAGTGAGCCGGTCGCCACCACCATCCTCGAGGGTCTGGGCCTCCTGCCCGGGGCCGTGGTCCTGCGGGCGGAGACGGGCGACCTGGTCGAACCGGGCGAGCTCCTGGGCCGGGGATGGGATCTGGAGGGGCTGGCGGCGGAGTACGAGGAGTTCATCAAGGTCTTCCTCCGACGGACACCGCGTAGCGACGAGGCCCGGTTCGTCGCCCTGGTGGAGCTGGTTCACGCCTGGAGGCGGTTTCCCTTCATTGACCCGGAAATCCCGTCCCGTTTGCTGCCGCCCAGGTGGCCCGGGCGGCGGGCCAAAGGCCTATTCGATGACCTGCATGGCGTGTGGTCACTGGCAGCCTGGTCCTGGTATCACGACCTCGAGTCGTCGGCCTGACGAGCCTGGCTTCGGCTGGGCGGCTCAGCAGGTAGCCTGGTCTGGACAACCGAATATGCCGTTTGAACCGAGGCGGGAGAGAACCGGTTGCAGCCGGGGCGCCGAAGGAGCAACTCTCCCCAGAATCTCTCAGGTATCCGCGACCGCTTCGGCGAGGCACCTCTGGGAAGTCGGGTAGACCGAACCCGCACCGACGGTGCAAGCCGCCAATCGGCGGTGAACCTCTCAGGTACCAGGACAGAGTGGGGAGGCCGTACCGAAGGCGCTCGCGCCGTTACGCCCCAAGGAGCCTCCAGCCATGACGACATCCCAGTTCCCGAAGTTCGAGTCCTTCGAGCAGCCGGGATTCGAGGCGCGCCACATCGGCACCACGGAGGCGGACCGGGCCAAGATGCTCGGCGTCATCGGCTTCTCGACCATGGAGGAGCTCATGGACGCGGCCATCCCGGAGGGAATCAGGCCCTCCATCAAGTCCACCATGCCGCCCGCCGGGACCGAAGCCGAGGTGCTGGCCGAACTCAGGGCCATGTCTGAGCGCAACGATCCGGCTGAAGCCATGATCGGCCTCGGCTACTCCGGGACCATCACACCAGCTGTGATCCGGCGCAATGTTCTGGAGAGCGCCGCCTGGTACACGGCCTACACGCCCTACCAGCCCGAAATCAGCCAGGGTCGGCTCGAAGCCCTCCTCAACTTCCAGACCATGATCGCCGACCTGACCGGGTTGCCGACCGCGAACGCTTCCCTCCTCGATGAAGCGACGGCGGTGGCAGAAGCCGTGGGCGTGATGAGGCGATCGGGCCGGTCGGGATCGCCCGTCCTCCTCGTCGATCACGACGCCCTGCCACAGACGGTCGCGGTACTGCAGACCCGGGCCGAAGCAGTCGGCATCGAAATGTGTCTGGTCGACTTTTCGAGCGGCCTACCTGACACGGACTTTTTCGGGGCGGTCCTGCAGTACCCGGGCGCATCAGGGGTGGTCCGGGACCACCGCGCCCTGGTAGAAGAGATCCGAGGGCGCGCCGCCATGGTTACCGTGGCCGCCGACCTGCTCGCCTTGACCGTGCTCGCTCCGCCAGGGGAGTGGGGCGCAGACGTGGTCGTCGGCTCCACCCAGCGCTTCGGGGTGCCGCTCGGCTACGGCGGTCCTCACGCCGGGTACATCGCCGTCCGGGCCGGATTGGAACGGGCCCTGCCCGGCCGCCTGGTCAGCGTGTCGATCGATGCGTCTGGCCGGCCCGCTTACCGCCTGGCCCTGCAGACCCGCGAGCAGCACATCAGACGGGACAAGGCGACTTCCAACATCTGCACCGCCCAGGTCCTGCTGGCCGTCGTGGCGTCGATGTATGGCGTCTACCACGGGCCCGACGGCCTGCGGGCCATCGCCCGCAGGGTTCATTCGGCCGCCCGCCACCTGGGCGCTTCGCTGCAGGCCGGCGGCGTCAGCATCGTGAACGCCGACTTCTTCGACACCGTCCTGGCTGAGGTGCCCGGCCGGGCCAGGTCGGTCGTCGAGGCCGCGTCTGCTGCGGGGGTGCACCTGCGCCTGGTCGACGAGGACCACGTGGGAATCTCCTGCTCTGAGACCACCACGGCCTCCCACCTGGCTTCCGTGGTCGAGGCCTTCGGCGTCGAGCCGGTGGAGGACGACGGGGAGGGGGTGGCGTGGCCAGAAACACTGAGTCGTGAGAGCGAGTTCCTGACTCATCCCGTCTTCCACCAACACCGTTCGGAAACGGCGCTGCTCCGGTACCTCCGCCGCCTGTCCGACCGGGACTACGCGCTTGACCGGGGGATGATCCCCCTCGGTTCCTGCACCATGAAGCTCAACGCCACCGCCGAGATGGAACCGATCAGCTTCCCTGGCTTTGCCAACCTCCATCCGTTCGCGCCCGAGGAGAGCAGCCGCGGGCTACCAGGAGATGGTCTCCGAGCTCGAGACCTGGCTGGCCGAGCTCACCGGCTATGCCGCCGTGTCGGTGCAGCCGAATGCTGGCAGCCAGGGGGAGCTCGCCGGGCTCCTGGCCATTCGGGCCTATCACCTCTCTCGGGGTGAGCAGCACCGCGACGTGTGCCTGATCCCGTCGAGCGCACACGGCACCAACGCCGCCTCGGCGGTGATGGCCGGGATGCGCGTGGCGGTGGTAGCCAGCCTCGATGACGGCACCGTCGACCTGGATGACCTGCGGGCCAAGTGCGCCGAGCACGGCGACCACCTGGCCGCCATCATGGTCACCTATCCGTCCACGCACGGCGTGTACGAGCAAGGTATCAACGAGCTGTGCGACGTGGTGCACGCCTACGGAGGGCAGGTGTATGTCGATGGGGCCAACCTGAACGCCCTGGTAGGGCTGGTGGCTCCGGGGCAGTTCGGAGGAGACGTGTCCCACCTGAACCTGCACAAGACCTTCTGCATCCCCCACGGCGGTGGCGGACCGGGGGTGGGACCGGTGGCCGTCGCGGCCCACCTCGTGCCGTTCCTTCCCTCCCACCCCCTTCATCCCGAGCCAGCCCGGCGCACGGGGATCGGACCGGTGAGCGCCGCTCCTTACGGAAGCACCGGCATCCTTCCGATCAGCTGGGCCTATCTACGGCTCATGGGCTTCGAGGGACTGGTCAAGGCCACGGAGGCCGCGGTGCTGGGCGCCAACTACATCGCGGCCCGCCTGGCCCCGCACTTCCCGGTTCTGTACACCGGGGCCCACGGGCTGGTTGCCCACGAGTGCATCCTCGATCTCCGAAGTACCACCAAGGAGACCGGGATAACCGTAGAGGACGTAGCCAAGCGCCTGATCGACTACGGCTTCCACGCCCCGACGATGAGTTTCCCGGTGGCCGGCACATTCATGGTCGAACCCACAGAGTCAGAGGATCTGGCCGAGCTCGATCGTTTCTGTGACGCCATGATCGCCATCCGGGCCGAGATCGACCGGGTCGGTGCCGGCCAGGTCGCGGCGGTCGACAGCCCATTGCGCCATGCCCCTCACACGGCTTCCGTTCTGGCCGGCGATTGGGACCGCCCGTACACCAGAGCTGAGGCGGCCTTCCCGGCCGGGCCTACGGTCGATAAATACTGGCCGCCGGTAGCTCGAATCGATCAAGCACACGGAGACCGCAACCTGATGTGTTCGTGCCCGCCCCTGGAGGCGTTCGCTTCCGCGCCAGCTGACTGAGCCCATCACGGCGCCCGTACATCCATCCAGGACTGGTTCAGTGGGCTGTCAGCCCGACGATCCCGACCAGGAGGGCGATGGCAGTCAGTGCGATCGCGAGTGGCGCCAGGGCTTCGCGGGCCTGCCAGGCGCGTATGGAGAGGAGTATCCGGGAGGGCCGCCGAGGCTTCATCGGTAGGATCAAAGCCAAATGAAAGCTCTTCGCCGCACTTTTATCGCCCTCGGTGCCACCGTGATCATCGCCGGCATCGTTCGTTTGCGGGGCACCGGCGGCACACCACCCCAACGCGGTGGTTGGCGGGAGCTGCCGGTAGACGAGATTGACTGATCGGACGCTCAATTGAAGGCCGCGCTGGTCGGATTGGGAGCAGTAGGTCGCCGGGCAGGCCGGGTCCTCGCCCAGGATGCGACCTTCGACTGCATTGTGATCGTGCATCGTGACCCGCGCCGGATCGAACCCTTCGTCCGGGAGTGGGGCGACCGCTTCGAGGTCCGCCGAGGGTCGGCAACCGATGCGCCCGGTGTCGACGTCACTGTTCTGGCCCTTCCTTCGGGCCACCGCCGGGCGGCGAGCGCGGCTCTGGCCAGCGGCAGCCACGTCATTTGTGCCGCCGACGATCCGTCAGACGTGAGGGCCTTACTTGCTCTCGACGCCCAGGCCCGATCACTCGGTCGAACGCTCGCGGTGGGAACCGTTATGGCCCCGGGATTGAGTTGTCTCCTCGCCACTCACTTGCGCAGCCGGGTCGAGCGGGTGGAGGAGATCCACGTGGCCAGCGTCGGCACCGGGGGCCCCGCCTGCGCCCGTCGTCACCACTCTGCCCTGACCGGCATCGCGGTCGATTGGGAGGAGGGGGAATGGAGGAAGCGCCCGGGCGGCTCGGGTCGTGAGCTGGTCTGGTTCCCGGAGCCGGTCGGCGGAGCGGATTGCTACCGGGCGTCTCTCTCGGATCCCTATCTGCTCGCCCCCGCCTTCCCGGAGTGCCGGCGGGTCACCTCCCGTCTCGAAGCAACCCGCCGGGACCGTCTGACGTCGTGGATGCCGATGCTTCGGCGTCCCCACCCTGAAGGCTTGCTCGGAGCGGTGCGGGTAGAAGTCAGGGGTTGGAAGGGAGGGCGGGCCACCACTTTGATACTCGGCGTCGCCGTTCCGCCGGCGGAGGCCGCCGGCGCGGTCACAGCGAGAGCCGCCATTTGGGCTGCCACCGGACAGCTGGAGCGAACGGGGGCGGCGGGCCTGGCCGAGCTGGTCCCCTCGCCCGGGCCTTTCCTGAGGGACCTGGCCGTGGACGGGATCACGGTGTCGGCGTTCGAGGGTCAGGACGCCGCCACCGGCTGAGCCGGCGCTTCAGGGCCGCCTGAAGCGCTGCGTCCATCGCACCCGCCAGTCCAGCGGATCGTGGCGGGGCATAGCGGCCAACGTGCGGTTGAGGAGAGTCAGGGCCGCCGTGGCATCCCAGTCGTCGACCGCGGTGTGCAGATGAGCGGCCACCTGGTCTCTGGCGGCCTCGATAATGAGCCGGTCGCCGCCTGCTGCTGCGGTCAGCGCCTCTACAGCGTAGTCCGGTGAACCGGATCGGGACAGTTCGGCCGCCTGAGCGGCGATCACTTCCGGGGTGACGGTTGTCATCGGGCCGGAATGCTACTCAGGCGCGCTCAGGCGAGAGGAGAGGTAGGACCGGGGCCCGGTCAGGTTGTCCTGTCCCCACTGGGCCAAATGGCGCCAGGCCAGCGGCTGTCCGCTGACCGCTTCCTCTATGAGAACCATCAGAAAACTATCGGGGGAAGCCACTGTGGCGCTGATGTGACGGCGCGACGTGGCTGAGTCCGTCACGTCCACGCGCCAGAAATCCTCAGCCTCGTGCTGGAGAATCCGCACGGTCAGCGAGCTGCGCTCGTGGATCGAGACGGTCTGCTCGGCTATCAGCGTCTCATCGCCCACGGGCGCCTCCGGATTCGTTTATTAACACCATTCACCTTCGATGCTGTCAGACCCGCCAGGGGGGTTCAAGCCTCCCCCCGGTCTGGTGCGACGGAGACCGCGAAGATGCGCTTGAACGGGAACACGACCCGGCCGTGGGGATCGCGCGGATAAGCAGCACGCAAGGCGGCGGCGTAAGACGACAGAAAATCGTCCAGTGCAGTTGGGGACCCCGACCGCTCGAGGGCGGCGAGGAAAGGTCGGAGGCCGGTGCCCCGGATCCACCTGAGGACCGCATCGGGGCCGTGCAGCACGTGGAGATAGGTGGTTTCCCATACGTCGGCCCGGACTCCGGTGCCCAGTAGCTCGGTCAGATAGGTGCGAGGTTCGAGCACGGACGCGGCCCTGATGGCGGGCTGAAGGATTTCGCTCCACCTGTCCGAGGTCGCCAGTTCGTGCAGGAGAGTGTGGCTCGGCTCGTCGAAGTTGTTCGGTACCTGGAAGGCAAAGGTTCCCCCCGGCGTGAGGCTCTCGACCAACCGGGGGAACAAGCTGGCGTGGTCAGGGATCCACTGAAGGGTGGCGCAGCAGAGCACCACATCGACCGGCTCTTCCGGTTGCCATTCCCGAAGGTCTTGTACTCGGAACTCGAGCCGGCCGGGTACCTCGAACTCCTTGGCCTCGCTGATCATCTCGCTGGAACTGTCGATGCCGACGATGCAGGCGTCGGGCCAACGATCGAGGAGGCGGGCGGTGGTGTTGCCGGGACCGCAACCTAGGTCGACGATCCGCTTCGGTGCCGTTTGGCGGATGCGCCCGATCAGGTCATCGAAAGGCCGCCCTCTTTCTTCTCCGAATTCGAGATAGCGATCGGGATCCCAACTGACGTCGGCCACTGCCGTAACGTACCGCTGCGAGCGACGCAGCTCGGGGAGGCTCGAAAGCCCGGGTGGGACAAGCGCGAATCGGCAGCACCCCACGAGATCGCGATTCGGGCGGATGTTCTGTGCGACCGGTCATCTGGTGCTCGCTGCTGTGTTGGCCTGCTCGGCCCAGCTGGCGAGGGCGGTGGCGAGGCCTCGGACGAGGCGGTCGAAGCTGCGGTCGATGGAGGTGGGATGCGCGAATGAGCTTTCGAGAGTCACGAAGCCGTGTAGGGCGGCGCGAAGTGCCCGGGTGGCGTCGATGGCGTCGTCGCCGTCGAGGTGGTAGCCGGCGAGGACGACACCGACGATCTCTACCGATGCCCAGTCGGCGGCTTCGGCTTCAGAATCGCCGGGAGTAGGTACCCATTGCGCGGCGGCGTAGCGGCCTGGATGCTCAAGTGCCCAGGTCCGATAGGCGTGGGACAGGGAGACGATGGCGTCGTCGCGGGCACGGCCGACGGTGGCTCGGCTGAGCGCGGCCGCGAGTTGGTTC
The DNA here is from genome assembly GCA_963851245.1 of uncultured Acidimicrobiaceae bacterium. Lineage (GTDB taxonomy): Bacteria > Actinomycetota > Acidimicrobiia > Acidimicrobiales > Palsa-688 > CAWKOH01. The sequence continues at coordinate 33,781 of CAWKOH010000011.1, forward strand.
TTGGATCGCACGGCGATGCTGCGCTGCAAGCCGCTCATGCTGTCGATGTGTTTGTACAGAGAGGGTTGGCGGACCCCGAGACGCTTGGCCAGCGCAGCCAGGGTGAGGTTGGAGAGGCCGACCTCGTCGACCATGTGTTCTGCTTCCTCGACCACGCGGGTTTGGTTGAGGCCGGCTCTAGGCACGGTTAGGCGTCCCGGCGGCGGACCACGGCCGCGCTGATGGCCAGAGTAGCGGCGGCGTAGAGGGCGAAGACCACCAAGCCGGCCCACGGTGACAGAGTGGAGGCCTCATGCCCGGTCGTGAAGATGGCCTGGCCGGCGTTGCCGGGCAGGAACTTGACGACCGTGTCCTGGATTGAGACCGGGAGCGTCAGGAGCAGTCCGGGCAGGACGAGGATCAGCCCGAAGAGGGCGGCGATGGCGCCGGTGCTGCGGCGCAGAATTGTGCCCAGGCCGACGGCGAAGACCGCGAGGAGACTGAGGTAGACGCCGACGCCGATCACCGAGCGGGCCGCCCCGGGGGCCGTGAGGCTGACGCCGTGGGCGCCGAGGATGGCTTGGCCGACCAAAAAGGCGATCAGACTGGCCAAGGTTCCCACGGCGAACGCGACGACAGCGAAGACGCCGGCCTTGGCCGCGATGACCGAGTGTCGCTGGGGAGCGGCGGCGAAAGTGGAGCGGACCATGCCGGTCGTATATTCGCTGGTGATCACCAAAACGCCGAGCACGCCGATGGCGAGCTGGGCGAGCAAGACGCCCGACAGGCTGGTTGAGATCGGGTCGAGGTTGGCGCCCTGGTGGGCGCCGATCTGTGAGGCGGCGTTGATGGCCCCGTAGCTGATCATGGCGACAACTGCGACGACGAGACTGCAGTAGGTGGAGCGGACGCTGCACAGTTTGGCCCACTCTGAGCGCAGCAGGTCGGGCAGGACTGCCGCTCGGCAGGTCGAGGGCACAAGCCGCATGGGAGGTGCAGTGGTCGCGGGGGTGGTGAGTGTGGTGTGAGTCATGATCATGCTGCGCTTTCTTGGTTGGCGACGGCGGATATGTGGGCGTTGGTGCGGTATTCGACGCTGTCGTGGGTGAGTTCCATGAAGGCCTCTTCGAGCGATGCCCGCAGTGGGGATAGTTCGTGGATGGTGATGGCGCTGGCGGCGGCGAGGTCGCCGATGGCGTCGGTGGAGATACCAGTGACGGTCATCTCGGAGGCTGCGGTGACGGTGGATGTAGCGCCCCGGGCGGTGAGCAAGGCGGAGAGACGATGGGCGTGGGGGGAACGGACGTGCACGGCGTTGTGGCCGCTGGCAGCGACGACCGCTTCGACGCTGTCATCTGCCAGGAGGCGGCCCTGGCCGATGACGACCAGATGGTCGGCGGTGAGGGACATCTCGCTCATCAGGTGCGAGGACACCAAGACGGTGCGGCCCTCAGCAGCTAGGGAACGCAGCAGGGTGCGGACCCACAAGATCCCCTCAGGGTCGAGCCCGTTGATGGGTTCGTCGAGGATCAAGATGGCGGGGTCCCCCAACAGGGCGGAGGCGATCCCAAGGCGTTGCCCCATCCCCAAGGAGAAGCCGCCGGCCCGCTTGGCGGCCACATTGGTGAGGCCCACCACGTCCAAAACGGCGTCCACGCGGTGCTGGTCGATCCCGTTTGCCAGTGCCAGGGCCCGGAGATGATTGCGGGCGCTGCGACCGGGATGGAATGCCTTGGGGTCGAGGAGAGCTCCGACCTCGAATAGCGGCCGACGATGCAGGGCGAAGGGCCGACCGTTGACCAGTGCTGATCCACTGGTCGGATTATCGAGGCCGAGGATCATCCGCAGCGTCGTCGACTTGCCGGCGCCGTTCGGACCGAGGAACCCGGTCACCACGCCGGGATGGACCTCGAAGCTCAGATCGTCCACGGCGATGGTCTTGCCGTAGCGCTTGGTGAGCGCTCGCACTTCGATGCTCGAGGAGCTGGTAGCCATGGCCGGGGTTCCTTTCGGGCGGGTCACTGGATTAGGAGCGGGTGCCTTGTCAGTAGCTATTTTACATAGCCAATAAGCTAGAGTCAATAGCTTTCTCTGATCACGCCTGACCGAATCGTGGGACGGTCTTGTCCGCGTTGCACGTGCTAGACCGACCCGGCGTGAGGACGATTCGGTGACGACAGCGACGCAGGTCTCTCCCGCTTGGGAGCGGTACGCGTGGTTGGCGGGGATCCTCTTCGTTTTCGCCGTAGTAGCGGAGTCCGCAATCTCGATCGGAGTCGGCATCAACCAGAACGACTCGGCTGCGAAGATCGCGAGCACGCTCGCCGACCACAAGACGCGTCTTCAGGTAGTCGAAGGCTTGTGTGTGGTCTACGCCGCCATGTTTCCGATCTACCTGTGGAAGATGTACGACCTTCTTCTGCGCAAAGACGCTGATGGCTCTCGCGCCCTCGGCTCGTTGCTGCTGGTTGGCGGAGTCCTCTTTGTCGCCTTACATGCTGTCAGCGACGTTGCGATCTACGGCTTGCTCGCCGGGAAGCTCGCGTCGTTCGGGGCTCAACACGACCCGGGAGTCTCCTACACGCTGTACCTGATGACCTATGCCCTCGATAGCGTCGCGGACGTCTTCGGCAGTCTCTTTGCTTTCGCTGCAGGGGTGCTCGTCTTCAGAAGCGGGGTCCTGCCGCGCTGGCTTGCGTGGGCCTCGATGCTCGTAGCGATCCTGCTCTTCCTTCAGGCGTTCGGTCTCGGCGGCGTGATTGCGTCGTTCGGGCTGGTTCTCGATCTCATCGGATTCGTGTTGTTGCTGCTCTTCATCTTGGTCAGCAGTGCGATCTTGTTGAAGCGCGAAGACACGGCTCGGTACACCGCGAGTCGAAGCGAATAGACAACCCGGACTCCGCTGAAAGCGGCGGGCGGCGGGGACCACACGAAGCCGCTCCCCATTCCGAGCGCGGCGGGACCAGTAGCTGCGCCCATAACTGCGGTAAATGACCATCGCACGGTCACGACCGGCTCGGCAGGGAAGCGATCGGCTGCTGCATCGACATCTTCCACAGTGCCAGGGCCGTAGATCGCCTTGGCCTCTTCGATGTGCGTCGCACCGACGCTACCGTCGGCCAAGTCCACGTCCACGGCGTCGGGGGCGCCGCCCAAGCTGCCTGACCGGCTAAACTGGGTCCCCACCGAGCGCCCTGGCGGCTTGGCGCGCCCCGAGCCTGCTGATGTAGGCAACTCGCCTCGACTGCGCCACTACGCTGAACAGCCCGGAAGCTGTCAGCTCCAAGTCGTCAGCCTCCGACTAGTTTCCCATCACATTTCCAACATCCCCCTGGGGACGTGGGACTGGCAGGAAATCGCATAGTCGCAGGTCCCTGGGTCGCGCTGATGGCCCATCGAAACGTGACGATCCCATTTCCGGAACGCGAAGGACATTCAACGGCCGCGATGGCGACACGCCAGAACCGTCGTTACACGCTCGCCAGGGTCGCGGTCGCTTCACTTCCGTTCGTGTTCCAGATCGGACGTTCTGTCACAAAGGACGCGGTCATGGGGGTTGCGGCCCCGCTGGTCAGGAGGTCCGACAGATCCTTGGGCCGCGTCTACTCCGACGGGGCTACACGAGCGCGGCTACCTGGAGGGCGCCCTGACCGGACCCCTTCGGCAGAGCCTCCCCGTGACGACCGATTCGTGGGCATAGTGGTCGCATGACCACCGAGATCCGCACCATCACCCTCAACAACGGCGTCGAAATGGCGATCATCGGCTTCGGCGTGTTCCAGGTCCCGCCGGAGCAGACCGAGCAGACCGTCGTCCACGCTCTCGAAACCGGCTATCGAGCATTGGACACGGCCGCGTCATACGGCAACGAGGAGGCGGTCGGGCGAGCCATCACCTCTAGCGGCATCCCTCGCGAGGAGCTGTTCGTGACCACCAAGCTGTGGATCCAGAAGCGACCTGGCGAAGAGAGCGTGCGGCGGGCGTTCGAGACCTCCCTGCAGCGCCTTAGCCTCGACTACGTCGACCTCTACCTGATCCACCAGCCACTCGGCGACTACTACAGCGCCTGGCGTGCCATGCAGGACCTAAATCGCGAGGGGCTCGCCAAGGTCATCGGCGTGGCCAATTTCTACCCAGACCGCCTCATGGACCTGATCGAGCACAACGAGATGACCCCGGCGGTTAATCAAATCGAGACCCACCCGTTCTTCCAGCGCGCCGCTGACCAGGAGTTGATGCGCGAGCACGGCGTCCAGATCGAGTCCTGGGGCCCGTTCGCCGAAGGCAGAAACGACTTGTTCTCTAACCCTGTCCTAAGCGAGATCGCAGTAGCGCACGGCAAGTCCGTCGGGCAGGTCGTCCTACGATGGCTGACCCAGCGCGGCGTCGTCGTCATCCCGAAATCGGTCCGCCCCGAGCGCATGCGCGAGAACATCGACATCTTCGACTTCGATCTCACCGCCGAACAGATGGCCCGCGTTGCCGCTCTCGACACTGGCGCCTCATTGTTCTTCGATCACCGCGACCCCGCCATGGTCACCTCGCTCAACAGCCGGGCCGAATAACAGAGGCCAGACCTCTCCCGGTTGCCGCCCCGCCTGAGACACCGAATATTCCATCTCGCTCGCCAGGCCCGGTCGCCCTCTCCCGTCGGGACCCACTCGGGAATCGGCGTTCCGCGCTCAGGCTCTAGGGCTGGAGACCCATGCACTCCTCGAAGTCGTCGAGGCAGCCGTTCAGACCTACCAAGGCAGTCAGCTCGTAGTGGTCGGTGATCGGATCGGTAACTTGTGGCTCCAGTTCAGCGTGAATCAGGTCTGCCTCGCCGGACATCCATACGATTAGCTCGGCAATCCGCGTCGGCGTCTCGGCTCGCAATAACACGCTCAGCTTTGGCTGGCCGTCGTTGTGGACGAGCTGCCAGGAGATTCCCGCCTCTTCCCATCTAGGGCTGCGCTCGGCCACCGCCTGGACAAGGAGTCCGAGATCCACGCCTGAATCATGTCTCATGATGGGCGCGTAACGTTCCATCTTGAGCGCCTGGCGGCCTTTCGAGGACGCTATCGAGCGGCAAAGAATCGGCGATCGGCTCGGGATCGGGGACTTTTAGTCAGCCCTCGGGACGCGGGGGCGGGGGACCGGATCGAGGTCACGCTTGAGGATCGTCCCACTGGCCGAACCTGGCTCCGAGCCTTCCGACTCAGCCCCGGCGCCCTCGATGTCCCCGTCCGCAAGCTCGACCTTGAACGTGATTGGCTTACCGGCAACCCTCTCAAGTGCCTCTCGAATCGACTCCGCCATCCGGCCGCGGGAGCCGATCACCTCTGCGGGTGTGGTGGTCCAGATGGTGACGTAGGACGAACCCGAGGAGATCTCCACCCCCACCACGACCGCCTGCGCTGGGAGGGCATCACAGAGCGCATCGGTCATGGCCTTGAAATCACCTGAAGTGGGCACGGCCAGAGAGTACGCGCCAGAAAGTTCTCTATTGCGCTCGGTCGGAACCTTCGGCGCCGTCAAGCGACCCGCTCGGGAATCGGCGATCTGGCGTTATGGTGCTGGGACCATGGAGTTGCCGAGATTCACAGTGCTCGGGTGGTCGGCAGAGTCCGCGGGTGGGTACGGGACGAGCGACTCTGGACAACGGCGGTCTGACGGCGCGGTCTACCGGGATGCCCTCGGTCGGCTTCTGGAGGTCGAGGTTGTGCCGCCAGAAGCTGCTGTAAGTGAACAGAAGCAGCGGGCCGTATTCAATATGGGAGTTCCCTCTCCAGGGCCCGTTCCGACAGCCAGGATTCATCCTCCAGAAGCCGAGGCCACGCAGGAAGGGATGGGGACAGCGAACCTCCGATGGGAAAGCGAATCCGTGCCTGTCGATGGCGTTCCCATCAGGTTCGAGACCTTGGATCTCGGAAGCGACTCCTGGGTCGCCGTCGCACCCTTGGCCGACTGCGTTCTCATCCTTAGGAGTCACGGGGTGAGTAGGTCCGACGTAGCTCTGGTCAGGGCGACCCGCTAGATCCGATAAGCGGGCGACACGCACCGAATATTCTGTCTCGCTCGCTCTCGGCGGGGCCGTCCCGCCAGGTGACCCACCCGAGATTCGGCGATCTCGGACCCTACCGGCCTCGGCTCATACCCTGGTGGCCGTGTTCGACCCGGACAAGCCTCTCACCATTGAGTCGGTGACCGAGCGGGAGCCTGGCAGGTGGGTTTTCAGGGTTTCGAGCGACGGAACCTACGCCGACCTCACGTACATCGTCGAGAACGTCGAAGGGATGCCCTTTCGAGTGTTCAATCCCGATGAGGAGACCCGTCGCCTCCTTGGTCCTGAGTTAGATGCCCTGGCTGGTCGGACGTTCGCCGCTCCCGTCTTGCGCCGACTGAGGCAGGGGGAACCGCTGGACCTGCCGGTTCATCTCCGCTGCTGGTGGCAGGGACCTGACACACCAGGGTGGCAGGACCGGTAGGAGGGTCCAGCGGGCTACGCGGTGCCCCTCGCCCAGAACGTGAGCGCTTCCGCTTACGGGACAGCCACGACGACCCGCTCGGTACTCGGCGCTCGGGGCGCCGAGGGGGTCTGGTTCTACTTTGGACATGCCGCCCAGAACGCCTGGGCGAGGTTCAGCGCAAGCCGAGGACGGCCAGGAGTGCTTCGTCGATTCCCCAGAGCTCCTCGTGGGTGAGGTGACCGACCAGGTCGCCCAGTCGTCGGGCGTCCACAGCGCCGATCTGCTCTACCAGGACGCGGGTGGTTTCGCCCTCGATCTCCGCTTCGGGCCGGAACGACGCTGCTTTTGCGCTCCGCGATGTCGGAGCGACGATGACGACCGATCGGGGCAGGAACTCGTCGGCTTGGATTACGACTGCGAAGCGATCGCCGTGCTGTTCGTGGCCTACACCTTTGGGAAGCCGGAACCGGTGGACATCACCTCGAAGCACGAAGTGCTTCCATCAGTCCAGCAACCGCCACCATTTCCTCCCGATCCGCTTCATCGGCCTCGAGCGCAGCTACCTCGGCAGCGAGTTCTTGGCTGCGGCGGCGGTGCCTGACCTCGCTCAGCAGCGCCGTCCGGATGGCCTCGGACTGCGTGAGACCGGCGGCCTCGAGCGTGCGCAGAGCCTTGTCGGCCTCGTCGTCCAGCCTGACTGATATTGCTCGGGCCACTCAGTCATTGTATCACGTTCTGTATCACACTGAGCGCAGAACGACGGCAGGTCGGAACACGCCGCAGGCGCCGAAGTGAGCGCCGAGTCGGCGATCTGATCACCTCAGGGGGCTCGGTCCGCTTCCTTCTCCCGTGCGGTGCCGAGCACCATTGATATGCGTCGCCAGGCGAGCCGACCACGCGTGTCACGAACGTGTTCCCAGATCGGACATTAGGGCGTGTCTAGTGGCCTCAAGATCCTTGCGCAGTTGACCGATCAATGGAGCGTGGCGATGAGTACACGGGCGCGGGAGCGGGACGGCAGGATTGCATTGTCGTCATCTCCGACGAGAGTCTGCCCGACGCTCGCGCATGCAGGATCGGGGTGGACCCCCCTTAGTCGACGGCGAGCCCCGTGATCTTTGGTGGCCGGAGTTCTCCCCGCGATGCCGGGGTCGGCATGATCGGCCTCCTAGTGACCTTGGTGGTCGTCGCTATGCTTGTTCTCGTCGGCGCCAAGGCTGAACTCGGGACCAGTAAAGGTACAGCGAAGCCGCAGCAGGTCATTAGCCAAGCCAACGCTGTGGTCTGCCAGTCTGACTACGCCGCAGTCGTGTCGGCCGTGTCAACCTACAAGACGATAAACGGGCACGATCCCACCAGCATGAGCGACCTGTCGTCGGTTCAGTCCCAATCCGTGACCAATGCCGGCTGGACCATCGGTCTCGACCCGAACAATCCGGGTCAGGTCACGGTGGCCTCGCCCGGGCACCCCGCTACCGACGGGGACGCCAACTGCTAAGTGAGACCTGAGGGTGCATAACGATCTGTCGTGCGCTCCGGTTGGGCCTGATCCCTGTCCGTCGAACTGCCCGATATTCGGCGATCTGGCGCTTCGCGAGCCGTCTTGGGACGACTCGCCGGACCGAACTGGGATGTCATACTCGGTGCGATGTGGACCGTCGTGGCTCTGGATGTGTCTCTGTCTATGCCCATGCGTGGCTACTGGGTGGAGGCCCACCAGGACGCCGTGGCGCTCGTAGAGCACCTGCAAGACCCCGAAGGCTCCGATCAGCTCAGAGCCGTGATCGCGTTCTCGGAACTAGCCCGGTCGATCGAAACAGCTGACCTCGCCAGCCTGGAGTTTGACTACATGTACGGCTCCAACATCGCGGCCGCTCTCCATCTTGCTCTCGCCGAGCTGGACGGCGAACCCGGCCGAGTCGTCATCTTCAGTGACATGGAGGCGACTGCCTACACCGACGACGAAGGGGTTCCTTTCTTCTCGTACCCACCCGCACCCGAGACCGCCGAAAGGACGATTCAGGCAGTAGACGACTGCCTGTCCGCCGGAGCTCAGCTAGAGGTCAGGCGCTACCGCCCCGAATCCCTAGAAGGCGAGTCGGGCGTGAATGCACTCATACCTCCACAGGGCCTGACAGACGAGGAGCGAGATCACCCAGGGCCACGCAGTACCGGCTGAAGCCGATCGCCAGCATCTCGGCGCGCTGGGCGAAGCGGCGACGCCAGCCCCGCACCGTGGTGTGCTTCAAGCCCAGCCTCTCGGCCACCGTCCTCGTGCCCACACCCCCGCACATCGTCTCGACCGCCGGGCCGATCACCTCGACCGCATCGAGACGGCCCCAGGTCACGAACCCCGGTAGCAAGGCATGAGTGTGCTCACAACAGCGGGCCCGGCGTACCTCCAGACGGTGGATCACCTCGGGGCTCACCCGCACGTCGCGCTCATACCATCCCCAAAACTGCATCGGCCGGTGGCATCCCGGGCAGTCAGGGCGAGGCACCTCCAAATCCCGCCCCGTCGCCGCATACGCCTCGACATCCAGCTCACTCGGCCATACGATCGCCATCGGCACACAGCCCTTCCGGGCCCCTTCCGATGAGCGACCAACTCAAGGTGTCGGGAGGGGCCCTGTCGCGTTCCCAGACAAGGTCCTCCCGATCCTCACCGTCCGAAAACACCGGCGTCCAACCCGGCTGCCCCAACCAGTCGATCCTCAACTATCCCGGCCGGATCAACCCCCGACGTCATCACAAAGAGATGCCCGTAACACCAGCTCCTGCGGGCCATCGGAGCTGCGGCTCATGACCCCACCGTCGACATTGACCTTCCGGCCTTGACCGTCGAGTACGACCGGCCCTTCGAAGATCACGAGGTCGAAAGGTGTCGGTCGGCTTCCCGCCGGAACGTAACGGCCACCCGCCTGCCTGCTGTATGGGCGCTCCGTGAGGCGGGCGCTGTCCATTCCGAGCTGCCGCTGGTCCTTCCGTGCTGCGTCGACGAGAAGGACGGGTGCGTGCTCCTTCCTGGTAGCCCCCGCACTGATGAACGGCTGGTCCCTCTCACCGACTGGGGAGTCGTCCAGATCCGCCGCCACCTTGAGGCCACCAGCCCCCGGCCGGACCAGCCGATCATCTTCGCTGGGCCCGGAGCGAGCGGACGGCTCTCCACGATGAGCCACGAGTCCAGGCGCATCCTTGAGTTGACCGGGTTGGACAACGATCCGACCGGTCCGGGCCTGGCTCGGCCTCAAGATCTGGAACGAGAGCCGCTCGATCGAGAGGGTGGCCCTCGGGCTCGGTCTTCGCTCCACCGACCTGGCCTACAAGGTCATCGGCATCAACTGGCGGGACCACGCGTGAGCCTTCTGGACGGGGAGGCTCTCTCGTTCGAGGAGACCCTGCGCGCACAGCTCGCAGACGACAGCCTCTATCAGGACTCTCCGCTCCCGGTGGCCCTGGTAGGTCGCAAGATGAAGAACCCCTTTTGGCTCTGGAACCTCTATAACCAGTGCATTTCGCCCTACAGGTCGGCACGGGCTGTCCAGAGGGAGTTCGAATCACCGGCCATCTGGCGTCTTGTGGAGGACGAAGCCCTCTGTAGGTTCCCGGACCGGCCGGAAATGTGGCCGGTGGCTCCGTATACCCGGTACGAGTACGACTACCTCCAGCGGAGGATCGCCAGCGACACGGGACGCGTTGTGGTTGTACCAGGCCGCGGCCGAGGCGTCTGGGTGTGACATGGCCACCGAGGCGGGACTGCTCAGCGGCCGACACGGTTCCCTGACCCAGCCGGAGAGGAGCGACTGCATCCACGGTGACGGGGTGGTCATCCCGTCGCTTTACAAGCCGAAGGGCCCCGATCCCGACACCGGGGAGATGCCGAAGCGCCGCGATCCCGATGCCGGCACCCACCACACCGGCGACGACCGCGAGCTGCATGGCACCAAGTTCAACATGCTCTTCACCCGCGGCCAAGACAAGGGCAGCCGCTACGTCCTGTCCGTAGAGCACGTCGAGCGCGACGAAGCCGGAACCGCGGTCGAAATGCTCCGGCGCATCCGCTCCCACGTCCCGGACGCAATCGACTTCCTCTACGATGGCGCACTACGCGGGACCCACATCGACGACGTGATGACCAACATCGGGATGCTGACGACGAGCCCGATGTACCCGGCCAAGGGCGCCAAGAACAGCGGCGCCGAGCGGGTGAACAAGAAGGTTCCCCTGATCCAGCCGGTGCCGGTCCGCGGCGGAGCCCAGAAGACCTGCCGTGTCGTGCTGGATAACGGTGCCCCCGCGGTCGTGAGCCTCAACGTTCAGGGCGACGAGATCCTCGACCGCCTCGAACTGAACCAGGTTCGACAGGAACAGAACAAGGACGGCACCTGGCGCTGGTACGGCGACTACGAACTTCCGGCCAAGCACGGCGGAGGGTCGGTGCTGCTGCGCCTGAACAAGACCAAGGACGAGCGGTCAGGCCGAGGGGCCAACCGGACCGAGAACCTGAGGGTGTTCCACCCTGAGTCCGAGCAGTACAAGCGCCTCTACGGTCGGCGGTCCGACGCCGAGTCCAGCAACCGTCGGCTCCAGGACACTCTGTGGCTCGGCCGAGCTCACTGCCTCGGCGCGAAGCACCAGCTCCTCACCCTGATCGGCTTCCAGAGGACCCAAAACGCCATCGCCCATGCCAGGCACCGGGCCCGGGCCGAAGCGGCTGCGCCCCTTATAGCCGCCTGATCTCCGCGGATCTAAGAGCCACCCGGCCAGCCGGCCGGGCATCGGCGCGCCCGAACAGCAACGGAATCACCCCGTCCCCGGCTTCGCCGTAGACTGGATGGCGCCTAACGGCCCGGAAGGACCCCGATCGGACCCTGTGGGAGTTTTCTGCCACTGTTTTCCGCCAGGATTCCCGCCGGTCCCTGGGGACGTAGCTCAGTTGGCAGAGCACCTGCTTTGCAAGCAGGGGGTCGTGGGTTCGAGTCCCATCGTCTCCACTCCGAAAAACCCAGGCGTGGCCTCGGTTTTTGTCTTGCTGGGGGTTGTGGATAACTGGGGGGTCAGGGCTGGCGTGCGCGATCCGTGCGCGAAGGGAATTCATCGATAGACAGTCGGACGTTGCCTCTACCGTCGTGTACGTGTGGGCATTCAGCGACGAGAGCGAGCGATCCGGGGTCATGCTCTTCGCCGTCGTTCTCCTGGAGCCGGGCGAGGTCGACAGTGCCCGGCGAAGGATGCGAGAGCTCCTACTCCCGGGGCAGAGGAAGGTCCACACGGCCAACGAGTCGCCCAGGCGACGCCGGATCGTTATTGACACCGTGTCCCGGCTCGACGGCTTCTCGGCCATCGTCTTGCGCTACCGACGGCCTCCGGGGACGACCCGGGTGGCCGGGCGCCACTTGCTCCTGCAGGCGGCCACGGGGCTGATCGTGGGCTCGGGGGTCACATCTTGGGTCCTCGACGGCCAGGACGACGCTCAGCTGGCACGTGACCGGAGCGCTATTGCGCACGCCCTTGCCGGAGTCGATCGCCAGCTCCACCCGGTGTACGACCATCGTCCGGCCAGCTCGGATGCCCTCCTGTGGACCGCCGACGCCGTGTGCTGGGCGGTCGGCGCCGGTGGGGAGTGGTCCGCTCGCCTGAGGACGGTACTCACCATCCGGGATATCCGCTCCTGACGCGCAACACCCGGCTACTCACCGTCCGGAGAGCACGCCGGGTGCACTTCCCGCCGCTACTGCAACGGGCACTGCTCATCCTACCCCGGCGGCCCCCGAGCTGTCCCTGCGATTGTCGAGGTGGATCACTTCCGCCTGCTCGTGAAGCTTTGAGAGGGCGTCGGCGAGGACGCGATCGCGGTCTTCGGTGGCGTGCTGGTAGATCAGGGCCGCTCGGGGAGTGGCATGGCCGGCCCGCCGCATCAGTTCGGCCAGAGTGGCGCCGGTAGCGGCGGTCCAGGTCAGTCCGGCGTGGCGCAGATCGTGAAAGTGAAGTGACACGCCGACCGTGGCTGTGGCTGGCTTCCAGACGCGCCTCGCGAAGTTGCTTCGCCGGAGGTAGCCGGTGCCTTCCGGTGCGGGGAAGAGCAATGAGTCTGGCGTCGGCCCCACGTACGTCTCCAGGTGTGTGATCAGGTCGGGGATGACGTGCGGCGGGATGGCGACGGTTCGCCGCCCGGCCTTGGTTTTCGGCGGTCCGAGCTGCAGCAGGCCGTCGTCGGTCTCCGTCAGCGTCTGTTGGACGTCCACCCATCCGTGGATCGGATTAACCCGCACGCGGGTCAGCGCGGCGAGCTCGCCGAACCGCAATGAACACCAGGCGGCAAGCAGGACCATCGCTCGATAGCGAGGCGGGACGGCGTGGGCGAGCGCCTCCACCTCCGCGATCGTGGCCACCGGCCGCTCGTCCGGGTGCTCGGCCGCGGCACCCTTGATCTGGCACGGGTTCGCGATGAGCCGGCGATCCTCGACGGCGGAATTGAGGACCGTCTTGAGTAGCCGGTAGGCCTTCGGGGCCAGGGCCGGGTGCTCCGCCACGATCTGTCCGTGCCAGACCCGGATGCGGGCCAAGGTCAGGTCCACCAGACAGATATTGCGAAACGCGGGCAGTAGGAAACTGCCGAGGAGGTACTCGTACAGCTCCCGGGTGCGGGGTCGGAGATCGCGACGACGGCTGAGCCAATCGCCCGCGTAGTCACCGAAGGTCTGGCTTCCGGCTGACGGTGCAACCCACGCGCCCTTGAGGACATCCGCCTCGACGGTGCTGAGCCACGCGTAAGCCTCGCCCTTGGTCGTGAACGTCTCAGGGGCGATGTGGCGCTCGGCCAGATGCCAGTAGCTGGCCTGGTAGCGGCCAGAGGGGAGTCTCCGAACGGAGCCGAAGTGGCGGCGGGCGGGCATGCGTGGACCTCCAGAGCGTTCGGGTTAAGGCGGTGGAGGCTCTTTGGCGTCCCCGGGCCGGGCGGAGCCTCGAGCCGGGCCGGGATCGGCCGCCAAAAACGGTCGCCATCGTACAGCCAGGCACAGACCAGCCACGCGATGCCGGCCTCTCTGACCTCTGGCCCGAGGCGTTCCCCGGGAATGACACTCCCCCCGGATGTGGGTGAGGAGGTCTCGTCAATGGTGCTCACCCGGTCCTCGACAGCTGGCGGCCAGGTGGCCCTCATAGCGGGAGGCGCCCGCTAGGTGACGCGCGGACGCCCATAGCGGTGGAGGTGTAGATGGCGCTCGATGACCTGCCGGAGTTCCTGACCGTCGAGGAGGCGGCGGCGGTGCTGCGGATCGGCCGCACCTCGGCCTACCTGCTCACCCAGCGCTGGCGGCACACCCGGGGTCAGAGCGGCCTGCCGGTGCAGCGGCTGGGCCGCCTGTTGCGGGTGCCGCGCTCGGCGATCGAGCGGATGGCTGTCTCACCGGGAGACGGGGCATGACGGGCAAGCCACTCGATCAGTGGGCGTCAACCGACGTGCTGGCCGCAGTAGTGGATGTGGATATCGCCGCCCTCCTGGGCCGGACACCATCGAAGGCGGAGGCGCTGTTGGCCTTGGCGGCCCGACGGGAGTTGGAGGACCGTATGCGCCGGCACCGCTGGCTGGCCATGGAGACCGCCCGCAAGGCCGGGGCTTCCTGGGCGGAGATCGCCGCCGCGGCCGGGATGGAGGCGCCGGCCGCCCGGCGACTCTACGAGCAGACCCTGGCCCGCCAGAAGGCCTTGGGTTACGCCGAGGCGCACCGGGCCGATCCCGGCGGCCCGGAGCTGTAGGCGATGCCGGCACCCACCCCCAGACAGCCGGCCCGGACATCCGTCGGCTGCGAAGCCGCCCACCAGGTCATCGACGATACCCGACCCGTCCTCTCCCAGCACCGCCCCTCCCCTCATCCTCGTCCTGCCCTTCCTCCGCATCGTTCTCCCTTCAACTCCCCAAACAGGCCCTGGACCTCCCATCCCCCGTATCCCATCCACTCGTGGCAGACACCTCTGCACCGGGGGTGCGTCGGCTGGGCCTCGCCCGTGGAGGCCATCGTCCGATGATGGGGTTGGCCAAGATCGCGCCGGACGGTTGGGCCTATTACGCCCGGGAGATCGCCGCCGGGGTGGAGGACTATTTCGTCGGCCACGGCGAGGAGACCGGCCGTTGGGTCCGCCGAGGCGCCGACGCTCTGGGCCTGTCCGGAGACGTCGCTGCGGAGGGTCTGTCCCGGCTCTTCGGGCACGGCCTCCACCCAGTCACCGGTGTGCCGTTGGGCCACCCGTTCCGCCCCGACGACAAGGCCGCGGTGGCCGGCTATGCGCTGTCGTTCTCGCCGCCGAAATCGGTGTCGGTCCTATGGGCGTTGGCCCAGAACGCAATCGCCGATCAGGTCCGCGAAGGCCACGACGCGGCCGCCGCCACGGCGTTGGAGTTCCTTCAAGATCATGCTGCTTTCACCCGTCGAGGGCACGGCGGAACCGTCCAGGAGGCGAGCGGCGGGTACCTCGCCGCGGTCTTCGTACACCGGACCTCACGGGCCGGAGATCCGCAAATTCACAGCCACGTCCTAGTGTCCTGGCAGGTTGAAGCGTAATGAAAGTGTCCTCAGGTGCCGGTGTTGATGGCTGTGCAGTAGTCGGCGAGCCGTTCGAGGATCTGCTCGGCCGTTTTGTGCCAGACGAAGGGACGGGGGTTCTCGTTCCAGGTGGCGGCCCAGGCCAGGATGTCGGTGGCCAGTTCTTTGACGTTGCGGTGGGCGGAGCGTTGCAGCTTTTTGGTGGTCAACGCCGAGAACCACCGTTCCACCATGTTCATCCACGACCCGTAGGTGGGCGTGAAGTGGAGATGGAAGCGGCGGTGGCGCAACAGCCACTTTTGAACGGTCGGGGCCTTATGGGCGCTGAGATTGTCCAAGATCACATGTACATCGAGCTCGGCGGGGACTTCACGGTTGATCTTGTTCAAGAAGGCGACCAGATCGGCGCTGGTATGGCTGCTGCGAATGTCGGTGATGACCTTGCCGGTGGCCACCTCGAGAGCGGCGAAGAGGTCGCAGGTGCCGTTGCGTTCGTAGTCGTGGGTGGCTCGCTGCGGTGTGGTGGGCAGCATTGGCAGGGTCGGAGCGGTCCTATTGAGAGCCTGGATCTGCGGTTTTTCGTCCACGGCGAACACCGCGGCATTCACTGGGGGGTTCATGTACAGGCCGACCAGGTCGCGGATCTTCTCGACCAGATCGGGGTCGGGCGACACCTTGAAGGAGTCCTGGCGCCACGGCTTGAGCCCGAACGCCCGCCATATCTCCCCCACGGTGGTGTGGCTGATCCCGTGTTTGGCGGCCAGACCCCGCGTCGACCAGTGGGTGGCATCAGGCGGGGCGGTCTCGAGCGTCTCGACCAGCACCGCTTCGATCACGTCGTCGCCGATGGTGCGGGCCGCTCCGGGGCGGGGCGCATCGGTAAGCCCGTCGAGCCGGTCGGCGGCGAAGCGATGCCGCCACTTGCCCACCGTCACCGGGTTGCAGCCCAGCTGGCTGGCGATCTCGGCATGGGTCAGGCCGTCCGCGCAGCCCAGCACGATACGGCAGCGCAATGCCAGCGCCTGCGACGAGTTGTGCCGGCGCCCCCAGCGCTCCAACGTGGCGCGCTCCTCCGGGCTCAAAACGATCTCGACGGTCGGACGTCCTCGACGGGCCATGGCTCTCCTCCGATGTTGGCGTACAACACCTGACCAACGCGGCCCGAACCAGAAAATTCCCGATCAGAACGATTTTCTTGGCGGATCAGCCTGCCAGGACACTAGTCGCCAACAAGGTCCAAGCCGTCTCGGACGGACGCTGGCTCACCGTCGACGGACGCGAGCTGTACGAGGTGCAGAAGGCGGCCGGGATGCTCTACAAGGCCGCCCTTCGAGCCGAGCTCACCGCCCGCCTCGGCGTCGCCTGGAGTGAGGTCGACGACAACGGCAGAGCCGAGATCGAAGGTGTCACCGAGCGGCTGATCGGCGAGTTCTCCAAGCGCCGGGCCCAAGTCGAAGCGGCCGCCGGCCGCCTGGTCGGCGAGCGGGAATCGCTGCTGGGCCGGTCCTTGACCGGCGACGAGCGGGCCGCCATCTTCCAGATGGCCGCCTACCAGTCCAGGGCGGCAAAGAGGAAGGACGGGGCGGAGACTACCGCCCGGATGAAGGCCCGCTGGCGCTCCGAAGCAGAAGCTGCAGGCGTCCCGGTGGAGCTCTTGCTCGGCCAGGTCCTGGGCCGGCGTAGCGCCACAAAGGGCGAGCTGACGCTGGCCCGGATGCGGCTCAAACCGTCGCTGGAGTTGGCCCTGGTCGAGGCGATCGAGCGGCTCGAGCGCTCCCACTCCACCCTGGGGCCGCGCCCAGGTGGTAGAGGCCTTGTCGGCCGTCCTCCCAACCCACAAGGCCCAGACGGGCGGCCAGGTCCGCCAGGTGGTGGAAGCGGCCGTCGACATGCTGCTCTCGCATCCCGACGTGGTCGGCCTGTCCTGCCCGGACCGACCCGACGCTCGCCACGGCAGCCCCCGTTACAGTACCTGGCGGGCCCTGCAGACCGAACAAGCCGTCCTCGACATTGTCGAGAGCGGAAGGACAGCAGAGACGGCGGTCGTGCCCACCTACCGGGTGCTGGTCGACGCCGGTCTGGGCGAAGACCAGGATCAGGCCGTCCAGCGCCTGTGCGGCGGCGGGGAACGGGTTGCTGTCCTTGTGGGCCCAGCCGGGTCGGGCAAGTCCCGCACCCTCTCAGCCGCCCGCCAAGCCTGGGAACAAGCCGGCGTCGCTGTGCGTGGTGTGGCCCCCTCCGCGGTGGCCGCCGGAGTCCTCACCGAGCAAGCCGCGATCCCCTCCGACACCCTGGCCAAGTTCCTCCTCGATGCCGCCAACGGCCGCACCACCCTCGGCCCTAGGGATGTGGTCGTCTGCGATGAAGCGTCGATGGTCTCCACCCGCGACCTCGCCCGACGGGTCGCGTTGGCCGACACCGCCGGCGCCAAGGTCGTGCTCGTGGGAGACCACTACCAGCTCGGGTCGGTCGACGCCGGAGGCCTGTTCCGCCTCCTCGCCGCCGACACCAAAACCGCCGAACTCACAGGCGTTCGCCGCTTCGCCGACCCCTGGGAAGCCCAAGCCACCCGCCGGCTACGCCACAGAGACCCGTCCGTGATCGACGAGTACACCGACCGGGACCGGGTCCGAGCCGGCGACCGCGACCAGGTCCTAGAGCACGTCCACCGGGCCTGGAAGGAAGCCCGACGATCACGGACGGTCGGTGGTGGTGATGGCCGCCGATCACGAGACCGGTCGACCAGCTGGCCATGCGAGCCCGAGCCGCCCGAGTCGCCGCTGGCGAGGTCCAGACCGAGGGGATCACCCTGGGCCAACAGACCGTAGGGGTTGGTGACGAGATCGTCACCACCCACAACGAACCGTCGCCTGGTTACCACCACCGGCGCGTGGGTCCGAAACGGTGACCGCTGGAAGGTCGAACAGCGAAACGGAACCGGCGGCGCTGCGGCTCCGCTCCCTTGACAGCCGGGGCACGGTGACAGCCCCCGGTGACTATGTCCAAGACCACGTGGGGCTTGCGTATGCCGTCACCGTCCACCGCAGCCAAGGGCTCACGGTCGACCAGGCGGTGCTCGTCGTCGACCGGCTCAACCAGCGTCGAGCACCTCTACGTCGGCATGACGAGAGGACGCCACCACAACCTGGCGTGCGTCATCACCGAACCCGTCGGCGACGAACACACCCCTCCCCGCCAGCCGCCCACCGCCCAAGAGATCTTCGCCGCCACCCTGCGGCGCAGCGGCGCCGAGAAGTCCGCCACGGAGACCCTCCGCGACGAACTGGAACAGCTACAACGCCGAGGCACGGATCGGGCCCGGGCTGCGATCATCGAAGGCCTCCGCCAAGCCCAGCGCCACAGCTACGACCAGACCGTCCGGCGGTCGGCCCAGCGCCAAGCCATCATGTTCCCGGACCACAGCCCCGCCCCCACCGTTACCCGCGACGGTCCCGAACTCTGAACCGGCGCCGCCGGCGTTCGGGCGTCACAATCTGGGCTGTACGGCCCATCGGAGCCCGAGCGCATCTCACCGTCGCTCGGCGCTTGGACAGCAGTCCGCGTCCGCAAGTGAGCATGAGCGCAGATGAATCGCTAAGCATCCGGCGTATCCTCGTCCTCGGTGCCCTCCTACACTGACGGCCCGAGAGGCCCGTCGGTGCGTGGGACTATGGGCGTGATGTCCAGCGACCACAATCGACCCGGGGCGATCTCCACCCGGCTTGTCTCGTTATGCGCTGACTCGGCAGATCTCCGGGGGATCAATGGCTATGACAGCTTCGCCGAGGGGTACGCGGCCTCCAACGAGAACAGCCTCGTCAATGCCTACTATGAGCACCCGGCGATGTTGGCACTGGCAGGGGATGTCAATGAGCGGCGGGTGCTCGACGTCGGATGCGGCTCCGGCGCCCTCTTGAGGGCCCTGCGCGACCGCGGCGCCATCGTCACCGGAATCGACAAGAGCGCCGAAATGCTCGAGCTTGCTCGGCGGCGGCTCGGTAGTGACGGTTCGGCGGAGCTGCAGGTGGCAGAGCTGGGCAGCCCGCTGCCCTTTCCAGACGAGACGTTCGACGACGTTACAGCTTCCCTGGTTCTTCACTACCTGGAGGACTGGGGACCGGCCTTGACTGAGTTGCGGCGCGTACTCAAGCCCGCCGGTCGGCTGCTCGTGTCCGTTAACCATCCGTTCGCAGAGAACCTGTGGCACAGCAAGGTCGGCTTCGAGCCTGACTATTTCGCTACCTACAACTACGTCACTGAGTGGACTGCCGGCGGCCAGAGCGCGCTTCTGCGCTTCTGGAACCGGCCCCTGCACGCGATGACCGATGCCTTCACCGCCGCTGAGTTCCAGATCGTGGCCGTTCATGAGCCAGCCGTCGCGCCGGATGCGCCCGCCGAGCTGCTTCCAGACAACATCGGCGCCGGGCGCCGCCTGCTGTGCTTTCTGTTCTTCGTTCTGCAGGCCAGAAAGTGAGCGCAACCGACTAAGGCCCGTCCCGACCCTGTGCTCGTAGTCGACGATAGGCGCTGGCCTGCCTCCGATTGATGCAGGGGTCTGGTGCCGCTGCGAGACTACGGGGAGTGAACGAGGTGTGGAGGATTGCCGAGTCTCGGAGGCGAGAGTTCGACGCCACGGCTGTGGCTTATGACCGCCATCGGCCTCGATACCCAACTGCGCTCTTCAATGACTTCACACTCGTCTACGGTCTTGAGCCCGGTGATCGGGCCCTAGAGATTGGTGCAGGTACGGGCATCGCCACGCTCCCCCTCGTTGAGTGCGGCTTCCAGGTAACTGCTATCGAGCCGGCGGCGTCGATGGCGGCCCTGCTGGTGGCGAAGACCGGTCGCCGCGCTCAGGTGGTCATCGGCCGGTTCGAGGAGACCCAGGTCAAAAGACCAGTCGACTTGGTGGCTGCGTTCAACTCCTGGCATTGGGTCGATCCGCTACACAGTGTGGAACGTCTCGCCGAGGTGCTCGCTCCCCAGGCCGTAGTCGCCTTGGTATGGACCGAGGTGATCTCGTGGGGCGAGGAACCGTTCGAGAGCCGGTTGGCTGATCTTTCAGGTAGATCCTGGGTGAGCCAGGTGGCGGAGATCGCCACCTCAAAGAACTCGGTCGAGGCCGACAGGCGCTTCGAGAAGCTCCCTCAGCGCCGCTACCGCTTCGAGCGGCGGCTGGATGCTCGCAGCTTCGTAGAAGTGACCAGGACATACGGCAGCCCCATAGCCGACGAGCTACTGCTTGAGATCGAGGCTCTCATCAACAACGAGTTCGGCGGCGCGATCACCAAGGTCGAAGAAGCCGCTCTCTATCCCTACCGGAGACGCTGAGGCAGATCACCAGCGCATTTGGTTATCCGCCGCCTCGGCCGAGTCGCCCGGGAGTCGGCGAGGAGCATCGATCCGGGAATTCACCATTTCGTCGCCGGTCTCGAGCACTGTGACCCGAACGTTCGGCCTGGAGCGCCTCAGCGGGTCCGGACGACAACAGCGGCCAGGAGCGCGATGGGGCCCAGCAGAAGGCCGAGGACTGTCCAGGCGACGGGTGATCGGCCCTTCCGGTACGCCACGAGCGTGCCGACAAGACCCAAGATCACGAAGGCGCCTGGCGCCAACCCAGCCACGAACAGGACGATACCGAAAGAAAGCCTGCTACGGCTCGATCACGAAGTGTTGGACGGGTCCTTCCTCGCCGACAGCCTCGGTGAACTCGACGGGGATGACCCCTCTCCAGAACTGAGTGGCGCTCGGATTGCTGGCGAGCTGGCGGACCTGCCAGTGCCCGGGGAGCATCATGAAGATCTGCTTGGCTGCCTCTCGGCCGACCCCGACGCGCCGGAACCGGCGCATCACGAAGAACTCGGACATGTCTATCGGCGGGCCGAGGCGAACGAGGGCGAAACCGGCCCACCGTTCATCCACGTCGATCAGGAACGGGCGGCGGTCTGCCTCGACCCAGTAGGGGTCGAGATACCGGTAGCCGTACAGACCGTGTTCATCGACATCGCGGCCGTCGAACTCCGAGAAGTCGTGCTGATAGAGCTCGAGCAGGTGACGCACCACGGGCTTGTCGGATTCCTTCGCCTCGATCACCCGAACGGTTCCCATGACAGCCTCTCCCCTGGTGCCCCACCGGATCGCAGGTACGTGCGGCCGCGGACGATACAACCGAACACGGCCAGCGGCCGCCGAATATTCCGTCGTGCGCTGCTGGGGGCGAAGCGGTGCAGCGTGTAGTCCGACTCAGACACTCGGCGATCGGGCGCGCCAGAGGTCGATGGGAGCGCGGTCAGCCGAGCCGGGGGGCGGCGATCAGGACCGTCTCGAAGCTCATGACGAACGAGCCGCCGTAGTCGTCGATCGTCGCCCCCACGGCGTCGAACAGACGGTGTCGAAGGTTCGCCTCGAGGGCAAGGTACTGGCTGTTGGTCAACAGCACCTCGAGCCACTCATCTCGCCGGTAGCGCTGCGTCCAGGGAAACCACTCCTCAGTGGCCGCACCGAAATCGGGGTTCCCTGTGAGGGCGTCGAGGACACCGTCCAGTCCGTCCCTGACGTCGGTCGACCGGTGGGCGGCATAGCCCCGGAAAAGGCCGTGAGTGCCGCTCGGCACCACCGTGGAGTACACGTCCTCAAGCGCGTCGGCAAGGTCGTCGGGGTGAGCGCCCCCGCTCCACATCAAGCCAAGGCGGCCGTTCTGTCGCAGCAGCGACGCCGCCTTGGACGTGGCGGCGGGCATGTCCAGCCAGTGCCACGCCTGCGCTGAGGTCACTCGGTCAAAGCCGCGACCAGCAGCGTCCCAGTCCTCGAAGGCACCGATCTCCATGTCGATCCCATGGCGGCGGGCGATCTCCGCCATTCCTGGCGCGAGTTCCACCCCGAGCACCTTGGCGCCCCGCTCAGCCATCGGCCTTGCAGCGATCCCCGTGCCACAACCCACATCCAGCACCTTGAGGCCAGACGGTTCCGGACCGAGCAACGAATCGATCACCACATCTGGGTACCTCGGCCGGCACCGGTCATAGCGCTCGGCTTCCCGTTCGAACAACCTCGAACGCTCCAAGGTCCGATCCCTGTGTGCGTCCCCCACAGCCATCGACTGCAGCCGGTCCCAGTACCGGTCCGTCCGCGCAGGCGCAGATGAGACCTTGTCGTTTCCATCAACCACCCTGTCGTCCTCTCGATCGAAGCGATCCGGACGACGTTGGCCGAGCGCAGACTCGACTCTACTCCGCTGCGGCGCTCCCTCCCCAGACCACGACCGAGGAGGGACCGGACCGGCAGCTTCCCTTTAGGCAGGGAGGACTTCTCCCGGCCGTAGCCGCCCTGGAGCCGGCCGAGGCCGCCACCCACTGGGAGCACCCCGACCTATGGTCGTGGCGCCGGCTGCTAGAACAGGCCGGCCCGGACAGCACGTTCATCGCCTTCTACCTCACCGACCTCGACGACCCAGCGACCGACCACCACGACACTGCCTTCCGATCACTCCTGCTCACACCCGAGCAGAACAGCAGCGCGTCTGAATACGTCGAACCATCGTCCGAACGCTCGTAGTCGGCAGGGTTCGTTCGGGAACTTTGGCTGGAACCCCTCCGTACCCGCCGGCCGCGACCATAATGTTCAAAGGACCCGGTATCGAGTGGGCCCGAGATTCTGCGTCCGCCGGAAGGCTGCGGCCGGTCAGAGCAGGCCACGCCGAACGCCGATTCGCGCGCACTCGTAGGCGCCTCCGGCGTCGTCGTTATGTTGCCCGCGAACCGGCACAGGGCGCCCGTGGTGGCCGGTCTTAGGGGATGGTTCTCCGTGGTCTTATGGGTCACAAGTCGGCGGTTCGACTCTCGTCGCCACCGATGATGTGGGTCCATACGAACTAACGACTCTTTGGGTCCTTGACCAGGTACAACGCGGCCCTACCGTCGCCGGCCAATCGGCGGCCGTACGAACCGGTGTCTCGTACGGACCGGTGCCTTCCAGGGAGACTCGCTGGGACGACTTGCGGAGCGCGTTCAGGTGGCTCGGCGACGGACTACCCAGATGGTTACGGCGATGAGCAGTGCCGACAATGCGAGCAGCCAACCGGCCTCAATCATCTGGAATGACCAGAACCGGCTGGCCGGCTGGTATCGGGTCAACTGCGTGTAGCCGTGAGCGGCGGCGCATTGCGAGAACGACTGCAGGAACGGCTTACCGAGGGGTCCGGGCGGAGCGCCGGAGCAGGCTTGAACGAGGCTTTGTGGGGCGTCCCTCCAGTTGTGGAATGCTAACGTGTCGCCTTTGGTCCACCATTGGCTATAGATCCATGCGGAACCGGGCAGGTTCACGGCTCTGGTGGCCACCGGTGTCAGGTAGTGCTGGCGCAAGACGTTCGCGGCGAGGAGCGCGACTGCGGTGTAGGCGGCGAGGGTGGCGACGATCGCGGCGACGACCCGGCGGATAAGCATGCCGGCAAGGCAGCCGATAGCGAAGGCGACGAGCGTCAAGGCGGCGAAGTCGACTCCCCGCAGGTTGAACAGCGCTGAGGAGAAAGGGGACAGCTCAGAAAGCTGACGGAGTTGATTTCCTGTGGCGAGGTACGGCTGGTAGTACCAGGAGAACAGCACGCTGATCGCTCCGGCGGCTGCGGCCACCACGACGGCGAGTGCCACCATCTTGGCGAGCGTCCAGCGCCAACGCCCGAAGCCCTGTGTCCAGGCATAACGAAAAGTGCCGGTCTCGAGTTCGCGGGCCAGTAGCGGTGCTCCGATGAATGCTCCGATGAGCGCAGGTATTGGCTGCAATAGGTAGCCACCGACCAGTGGATGGTTCATGTCCGAGTTGAACCTGCTGATCAGGTCAGCGCAGGTGGCCGAGTTGAGGTTGCAGGTGGTCGCGGCGGCGTAGGTGTGGTGGAGCTGAAGGCCGGCCTGCCACACGTAGAGCGCTACTGCCCCCAGGAAGACGGCTACGCCCGCCAGCGCGATTCGGTGTTGCCGCCATGTGACCCACGCCATCCGCCTCCACGGCAGAGGCCGCAGGCTGGTGTTCTCCACTGGACGGACAGGCACGGTCAGCGCCGTCATTGCCTTACCTCCGACCGACCGATGTCGTAACTGCGGGCCGGGCCGGGCAGCGCCCCAGCACCGGGCTCTCGCAGGTAGGCGAGCGTCAGCTCTTCGAGGCTGAGCTGGTGCGTTTCCCAGCCTGGCGGCACCGTGTCAGAGGTACCGTTGCTCCGCACAAGTAGATGGGCCTGCGACCCGCCGCCGCGGGCGTGCACGACGTTCCATTCACCGGCATACCGCGTCGGCTTGGTCGGCCGGACCGGTCAGAACGCGATGCGCCGCCAGGAGTTCGTCGACCTCGCCCGCCACCTGTACCCTCCCGCCCGACACGAGGACGAGGTAGTCGGCCACTCGTTCGAGCTCCGCGAGTACGTGCGACGAAAGCACCACGGATACACCTTCGTCGGCCATGGCTGTCATCACCGTCGCCATGAAGTCGTGTCGGGCGAGAGGGTCGAGCATCGCCATCGGCTCGTCGAGAATGAGGAGCTGGGGATGCCTCGCCAGCGCGAGTGTGAGCGCGAGCTGCGCCTGCTGACCGCCGGACATCTTGCCGGCCCTACGCTTGACCGGGATGCCGAGCTCTCGCAGTCGACGCTCGGCGTAGAAAAGGTCGAAGTGGCGGTTCAGGTTGCGCGTCATGTGGAGCAGGTCTGCCGCCGAAAGGTTCTTGTATAGAGGCGTGTCTTGGGCGACGAAGGCGATCCCGTCGAGAGCGGCCGGCGATCCCGCCGGTTGGCCGCCGAGCACGGTGACCTCTCCTGCGCTCGGCGTCGCGAGGCCGACCGCCAAGTTCAACAGCGTGGTCTTGCCGGCTCCGTTCGGGCCAACCAGCGCGGCCACATGTCCGGCCGGGATGGCGAGCGAACATTCGTGCAGCGCCCAGGTCGCGCCGTATCTCTTGCCCAGGCCGGTCGTCTCGATGACGTTCATGCCACGCCCTCCGTTTCGCTGCTCGCCGCGCCGCCGCGAGGCGCGAGCCGCTGCGGCGCTCATAGAAATCCCGCAGCGCGCTGGTGAAGAGCGCCACCATCCCGTCCTCGTCCAGCCCGGCCGCGTCGGCGGTGGTCAGCCAGCCCGACAAGGAGCGGCGAAGTCCGGTCAACTCGGGCAGCGGGACCTGGCTCAGCGTGGCCTGGATGAACGTGCCCTGGCCGGGCCGGCCGGTCGTCGAGACCCTTGATCTCCAGGTCACGGTAGGCCTTGAGCACGGTGTTCGGATTGATGGCCAGTGAGGCCACCACGTCCCTGACCTTGGGCAGCTGGTCACCCGGCGTTAGATAGCCGAGCCGCAGCGCATGCTCGACCTGCTGGACCAGCTGCAGGAAGGTCGGCACGCCCGAGGACGGATCGAGCCGAAACTCGATCGGGGATCCCGAGCCCCGTTCGTCCGCAGCCTCGTCGCCAGCCGGAGGGCGGTCGGGACGGCTGACTTGTTTATCTACTTCCATAGGACAAGATTACAGCATGAAGCTGAGTTGTCAACCTCCCCTCCTCGGCGCTCACAGCGGTCAGGGTGGACAGCAAGCCCAACACGGCCCAACACGGCGCAGTGACGCATCCAGTCGGTGTCGCTCAGTTCACAGGAATTTCGGACCGAATCGACCGCCGCGCGGCACGACGACTCAACCGTTACAGAGTCGGCCGCTCGGCCCAGGGTTACTTTCGCCCGGGCAGACGCTGGATTGCTTGCATCGCCTTCGTCATCACACGGGCGTAAAGCTCGGCTGACATGAGTGGCGGTGGGCCGATCGGCAAAAGCCGCTCGACGGCGACGTTCTGAGATTCGGTGTATTTCAAAAGGCCGTGCTCTCCGTGACGACGTCCCATGCCCGAGTCTTTCCAACCGCCCATTGGGGCGTCCACCGACCCCCAGGCGGCGGCGTAGGCGTCATTCACGTTGACCGTCCCGGCATGGAGCCGGGTAGCCACTTTCCGTCCCTTGACGACGTCGCCGGTCCACACCGAGAAGTTGAGGCCGTATGGGCTCTCGTTGGCGCTCCTGATTGCCTCCTCTGTCCCATCAACCCGGTATATCGAAACGACGGGCCCGAAGGTCTCCTCGGCAAACAGGTCCATGTCGGGCGTGACGTCGGTGAGCACCGTCGGCTCGTAGAAGTAGGGGCCGACTTCGGGACGGGCATGTCCTCCTGCTAGAACCGTCGCTCCCTTCGCGACCGTGTCATCAACGTGGCGCTGCACGGTCGCCAGCTGCTTCGCCGAAACGAGCGACCCGACGTCAGGTTCATAGTTCAGGGAGTGCCCGAGCCGAAGTCGGCGGGTCGCTTCCACGAAACGAGGAACGAAGTCCTCCCAGATCGCCTCCACGACGAACATCCGCTCGCACGAGATGCACAGCTGCCCTGTATTCGAGAACGCCCCCCGAATGGCGCCGGCCACCGCCTTTCCCAAGTCGGCGTCGTAGAGGATGAGCATGGCGTTCTTACCGCCGAGCTCCATTGAGAAATCGACCAGCCGGTGAGCCGCCCGCGCCGCGACGGTACGGCCGACGCGTGCGTGCTTCCTGTGAACATGACGAAGTCGCTGTTGTCGACGATTGCATCACCGAGCTCAGCCCCGGTGCCGGTCGCGACCTGCAGCACCCCTGCCGGCAAACCTGCCTCCTCGAGCAGGTCCGCTGCCCAAAGGGCGGTGAAAGGCGTCTGCTGGTCGGGCTTGGCGACTACTGCGTTTCCGGCTACCAGCGCGGGAAGAGCGTCCGTCACCCCGAGGGTTAGCGGATAGTTCCAGGGCGAGATGATCCCAACCACCCCTTTGGGATGGTGGTATTCGCGGGTTCGGGTCAGGCCGGGGATGGCGCCCGCCCTTTGCTGCGGACGTAGCAGGCGCGGCGCCATCCGCGCGTAGTAGCGGCCGACCTGGGCGACGTCGATGATCTCCTCGAACGCGTGGCGACGGGCTTTTCCACTTTCGAGCTGGATGAGGTCCAGGCCTTCGTCCTGCCTACCCAGGATCAGCTTCGCAAACCGCAGGAGAATCTCCGATCGATCGGCTACGGGGACCTTCGCCCAGGCGGGCTGCATTGCCCGCGCCCGTGCTGCCGCCGACGCCACGTCCTCTGGTCTGCACTTGGGTACCCGGCCGAATGGCTCCCCGCTGGCCGGCATGTGGACCTCGAGTGGCTCGCGAGGGTCGCCAGTGACCACCCGCCCGGCCAGACGCTCGAGCATGTCCTGGGTCACTCGCGGCCCCAGCCGGTCCAGGTGCGGCGCCGCTTCTCGCAGACTGGTCATGTCGAGCTCCTCCTGTTGCTGGGCGCTCCTGGTCCGGCCCACCCGGCGCCAGCATTCTCCATGAACGTGCGGTCGACAAGGGCCGGTCGGCCCTTGTCGAGATTCCAGGACCAACGGCCCTGGGCTGCGGTCCCCCGGCTACGTACTATCCGAAGTGTCCCACCCGGCGCGTGAAGGGGAGCGACATGACCATTTTCATGACCGGATTCCCCGGTTTCCTGGGCAGCGCGCTGTTGCCGCGGATCATGGCCCGAACCGGAGAGACAGCGGTCTGCCTGGTGCAGCGCAAGTATCGACCCGCGGCCGAGCTGCGGGTGAAGGAGCTCACGGCCAGACACGGGTCTCTCTGCGGCCGGATCAACCTGGTTGAGGGTGACATCACAGTTCCCGGACTCGGGCTCTCAGAAGACGTCGGCCCCGGAATATGGTCGACATCAACCGAGATCTGGCACCTGGCGGCTGTATATGACCTGGCCGTGGAGTCCGAACTAGCCATGCGGGTAAACGTTAAGGGCACGCGACATGTCCTGGACGCCGCAGTCCACTCCGAGCGGCTCCGCCGGTTCCACTACTTCAGCACCTGTTACGTGAGCGGCCGGCACCCCGGTCCGTTCAGTGAGGATGATTTCGAGGTAGGCGCCCCGTTCTCCAATTTCTACGAGGCCACCAAGCACATGGCCGAGGCGGAGGTGCGCCGGCGAATGGCCCAAGGCCTGGCGGCCACCATCTATCGGCCGTCGATCGTGGTGGGCGACAGCTGGACGGGCGAGACCCAGAAGTTCGACGGGCCGTACTTCGCCCTGCAACTCCTGCTCCGCCAGCCTCGCATAGCGGTGCTGCCGGTGATAGGTGACCCCAGTCTGACCTCCGTGAACGTCGTTCCTCGCGACTTCGTGGTCGACGCGGCCGCCTACCTGTCTGGCCTTCCGAGGTCCGCCGGCCGGACCTACGCCCTGGCCGACCCCCACCCGCTCACCGTCGCCGCCATGGTCGACGTCCTCGGTGAGGCGACCGGCCGACGGGTGATCCGCGTCCCTTTACCTCGCCGCCTGGCTAAGGCGGTCATTCGGTACGTGCCGGGGGTCCACCGCTTGATGAGCATGCCAGCTGAGCTGGTCGATTACTTCGCAGACCCGACCTGGTACATGACCACGAACACCACGGTCGACCTTGCGGAATCTGGGATCGCTGTCCCGCCGCTCGCCACCTATGCCGGTCGCCTCGTCGAGTACATGAGAGCGCATCCGGAGGTCGGCCCGGAGGCCATGGCCTGAGCTGGCGGCCTGGAAGGCACACCAGCCGCATAGACGGTTCTGCTGAGAGTTCTGTCCGCCCGGATTTCAGTGTGAGATGCTTTGTCCGATCACTTTGCTTCTCCAACGGAGGTGCGAGATGAACGCGGAGGAACTGCGAGCGACTATCCGGCTAGGTGGTCACATCTTCGCCGGAGTCTCCTCCAAAGTGGAGGAGACTCATAGGGCTGTGGCGGGACGGGCATTCGGCGCGAACGGGACGCCCAGCGTGCCCGTGAGAACGCTCCATGACCACATCGCTGGTGCCGTGTACAACGGGTTGCGTGTCGGCGGATTGACCGCAGGAGCAGTGGCCGGCGAGGTATTCAGCCGGGTGGTGCCCTCCTCCGCGGCGGTAAGCGGCACGCGGTTGGGCAACCAGGCGCTGGCGGCTCTGAACGGAATCGCCGGTCATCAGCTGGGGGGCGATCTGGCCGCGCTGGCCATCCCCATGGCCGTACGAGCCGCTGGCCGCGACGTCAACCTGACGCCACTCGACGTCGCGGCCGCCTTCCCCGACACAGCCTCGAAGCTGGCGGTATTTGTCCACGGACTGGCCGAGACAGAGAACTCGTGGACTCCGAAGGCCATGGACGACAACGAGGTCGGATACGGGCCGCTCCTGAGCACAGAGCTGGGTTACACCCCGATCTACATCCGCTATAACACCGGCTGTCATGTATCGGAGAACGGACGATCCTTGGGACGCCTACTTGATGATCTCGTCAGCGCATGGCCTGTCCCACCTGATGAGCTACTGCTCGTAGGCCACTCTATGGGCGGCCTGGTTATCCGCAGCGCCTGTCACTACGGTGCGGCCGAAGACCAACCCTGGGTTCCGCTTGTCCGCCACATCGTCTACCTGGGCACTCCGCACCTCGGGGCGCCCTTGGCCAAAGCGGCAGCCCTTGTCCGCCGTTCGCGGTGGACTCAATCCGAACGTCGTGAGCTGCACGTCCGGACGTCGCCAGTGGGCAGCATCGAGGCCCATCAGGGTCAATCTCAGGCGGACTGAGGAGGTATCGGCTGCGCTGACCCGCCGGGAACCCCGAGGCGGAAGGCAGCGCGCACCTCGGGGTTGCGGGCCTTGGTGTGGGCTGAGGTGAAGGCGGCGCGGGTGATGTCGTCGACCCGGTCCCGGGACATCCAGTCGTTGCCCATCACACCTAGCACGGCGGTGTCCGGCTCGAAGAGCAGCACCTTGAGGCCGGCGGCTCGTAGCGCCCGGAGCTCAAGGGCGAGGCGGAAGCCGGCGTGGCGCCGCACCATGCCGGCGACGTCGGTGGGGATTCTTTGACCACCTGACATCGCAGACACCACGATCACCAAGTCGAGGTCCTGGCGCGAAAGTACTGCCGCGTTGGTGGGAGAGTGCACGCCGCCGTCCACGTATGCGATCCCATCGATCGTCACCGGGGCGAAGTAGCCGGGGACGGCGCAGGACGCGGACACAGCCAGGTGGAGGGGGGCTTGGGGCGACCCCGGACGACCGAAGACAACTCGACGCCCGTCCCGACGGCGTACCGCGCATATCCACAGGTTCCCGTCTGGCCAGCCCGTTGCTTCGACTATCCGCAACGGCTTGAGGAGTTGGCAAACGTCGGTCCGACCGGGCGCCAGCAAGGTCAGCAGCAGCCCCACCCCTGGAGGCTGCCACGGACGAAGCAGCAGGCGCCGGACCAGCGCCGGCCCGGGAAGCGACGGCCGGCGCAACACGTGTGACGCCCCAAACGGTTCGAGCTCGGGATACTGGGGGCCGAACAGATCCTCGAGCAGCTGACCCTCTACCGATAGCGGCGTCCGGGTTGTCCAGGCCGCCAGATCTCGGGCGCTGACCCGGCCTCGCAACAGCGTGGCTGTGATCGACCCCGCAGAGGTGCCCACAATAAGGTCGGCCGTGCGCGCATCCCAGCCGAGGTCCGCTTCGAGGGCGGCCAGGACGCCGGCTTGGTAGGCCTGTCCGGCGATCCCTCCCGCACCCAAGACCAACCCGACCCGTGTCATGCAATGCCAGGATGGGCCATAACGGCTCCTCTCGGCAGGGTCTTTCGTTCCTTTCCGCCGCAACGGGTAGTTGAATGCGTCCGATGGGCGCTCGTCGTGGCTGTCGGGTCGGTGGCTCTGCGGCCGTGTCTGCTGATCGCCGTCCCCAATAGGGGTCAAAAGGCCCTGATAGGCATACCAAGCAAGTCGTAAAATGAGATAGTTAGCAGAGAGAGAGGAGGTGTCGGATGAAGGTGTACGAGATCGTGGATCAAAACCAGAAGGCCGCCGTGTTAGCCCTGCACCATCGCAACGAGGCGGTCCTGGACGCGGTGAAGCCCTTCTTCACCATGTCGGAGCGGTTGCTCAACGCAACGGCCGAACTTCCATATGTTGGTCCGCTGCCGACCCCGAAGGAGGCCGTCGCCCAGTGGTTCGGGTTCTTCGGTGAGATCCTCAGGGAGGAAAGGGAGCTGTTGCTGGGTGGCGTGAGCTTGCTCTCGGAGCCTGCGGTTGAGTCGCCGGCGGTGAAGCCGGCCGCGAAGGCCGCGTGAGCGTGCCGGGGTAACGGATGCCCAATTCCAGAGATAGTGCCGAAGGCGGGGTCAGCGCCTTCGGCGCTTATCTCCGCGCCCAGAGGCAAGCAGCCCGGCTGACCCTCCGGGAACTCGCGGATCTGGCGAACATCTCCAATCCCTACCTGAGCCAGTTGGAACGGGGACTGCACGCGCCGTCTGTTGCCGTGATTCGTTCGCTGGCCGAAGCACTCAATCTGTCGGCGGAAGTCTTGCTGGCTGAGGCGGCCGGTTTGGAACGGGTGGCCGGGGTGGAGTCAGCCGACAAGGAGAGGGCCGGTACCGTCGGTGTTGAGGCCGCGATCAGGGCGGACGATTCGCTCACCGAGTCACAGAAACGAGCCCTGCGGGTTGTTTACCGCTCAATGGTCGAAGGCAACCATTAGAAGGAGTTCCTTGCCGCCTTCTCCATTGCAGCGAACCCCGCGTCAATGCCGCTCACCAGCAAGTCCAGGTCCGGGAATCGGTCGTGGTCGGCCCACAGCCCGAGGGTCAGCTGATGGTGGTAAGACAGGATCCCGATGCTGACTGTCAGGTTGCCCGCCAGTGGTACCAGAGGGAACGCCTCGAGCATCTCGGCCCCCATGAAGTAGAGCGGAATCGGAGGACCGGGCACATTGGTGACAACGAGGTTGAAGAGCGGCTGGCGGTGCATCAGATCTGCCACTGACGCGATAAGCGGTTCGGGCCAGATCTGCATGACCGTGAGGAGGGCATGCGAGAGCTCTACCTCGTGGTGTTCACGTGCCTTCCGTACCGCCGCGCATACCGTTGCGAACCGCTCGTCGGGATCGAGATCGCGCACCGGAAGTGGAACGATGAGAGCTGCCAGACGGTTTCCGAGAGCGCCGTGGTCATCGTCTGAGCGCATCGATACCGGTACCAATGCGTGCAGGTGTGCACCGTAAAGAGTTTCATCTCGAGACGAGACAAGCTCCTGCAGTCCGGCTGAGACTGCCGACAGAACGAGATCGTTGACTGTTCCCCCCAGCGCATGCGCCGTTTGACGGGTCTCCTCCAACGACCGGCGGATCACCCTGTATCGACGACGGCCGCCTATCTGTTGGTTAAGTGACGAGCGCGGGGCCAGCAAATCGGTGAGCAGGCTGAGCGTCGCCCCGCTAAGTTGCCTGCCTCTGCGAAGCGCGCTGATAGGGCCCTTGGCCAGAACGGCGACATCCTTGGCGATACTGACTGGCAGGTCCATGGCTGCTTGGGCCGCCCGGACGCAAGGGAGGACACGCTCAATCGAACTTGGCCTGATCGGACGTTCGCCATTTCCGGAATGGGCGACGGTCGGTTCGACGTCCAGGAGCATCACGGAGAGATGCAACCCACCGATACCGTCCACTAGTGAGTGGTGGATCTTTTCCAACACTGCGACCCGGCCTCCGTCGAGCCCGTCGATGAACCACAACTCCCACAGGGGATGCGAGCGATCCAGAACCTTCATGTGTTGGTCTTCCACGAAGGACATGAGTTGTCCGTCGGTGCCGGGCGGAGGAAGCGACGTAGCCTTAACGTGGCGGGTGATGTCGAAAGACTTGTCGTCGACCCATCGAGGGCGGGCGGCTCTCCCGAGGGGCCACACCGGATGCTGGAACAGCCGGGGGACCGCCATGAACTTTGACTCGACGTGGTCCTGGAGCGTGCCCAGGCGAAGGTTCCCGTCCGGGCCACGCCATCCGGCGCCGTCATAGATCGAGAGGCTCCCGATGGTCATTGGGGTAGACGGCGATTCGGCGTATAGAAATCCCGCCTCGAGTGCGCTGAGTGGAGCCGAGTTCACCGTGCCCCCCCATAGGTTGAACCGTTTACCGACCTATCCGGAACGCCGGCTCCAACCGCGATCACCTCGTCCATCTGCTCCGAGATACAAGCCGTCAGAAAGTCAGGATCGGCAACGGCCTGGCGATCCATGTTCAGCCCGATGCAAGCGACACCGACGTGGGACAGCAATGCCACATTGATGGCCGCTCCCGACAACGGTGCGAAGGCGAACTGCCTGGTGATTTCGGCCCCGGCGATATAGCAGCGCGATGGCATCCCCGGAACGTTGGTCGCAATGAAGTCCACTCCCTTGAGCAGCGACCCCATTACCGCGGTTGTGAGCTGCGCTGGGAGGATATTCAGCACCCCCGCGACTGCTCCCGTGAACGGCAGAGCCGGCTCGCTACGCCACTTCCTTGACACAGCACGAACTTGCTGAATTCGGGCAACCGGGTCAGGCTCGGATACAGGCAGCGTGAAACGCACCGGTACGAATCTGTTTCCGCCCGGGGGATCCCCCGCCCTGCGCAGACTGACCGGCAAGGTGAGGCGCAGGTCCTCGACCCTCTGTCCGTGCGCCAGATGATAACGGTGTAAACCGCCGGCCAGTGCCGCGAGAAAAACATCGTTAATGCTGCCCTGGGTCGCCGTCCCAGCCCGCTTGAGGTCGTCGAGTGGCCGTTCGCAGACGTCAAAATGCCAGTCGGTACTGTGACCGACGAGCACCGACGACCGGCGGCCGCCCGCCGGAGCAACGAGTCGCCCGATCGACACGGCGGTCCGGATCGCATTGCCGGCGGACTCGGGAAGATGGACCGCGTCGGCCGCCACCCCACCTGCCGCAGCTACGAGCCGCAGGGCAAGCGGCCGGTCGAGGGGCTCTACTCCGCTTTCTTCCATAGCTGGGCGGGGATGGGCTGGACGCCGGGAGGCGTCGAGGAGCGTCATCAGCAACTGCACTCCTCCAACTCCGTCCGTTACAGAATGGTGGACCTTCAGAACCAACGCCGCGCCACCCGTTTCCAGGCCTTCGACCACGACCATCTCCCACAGCGGCCGGGTCTTGTCGAAACCGGACCCTGCCAACGCCGCCGCGAAATCCAAGAGCCACCGTCGGTCCCGGGGTTTCGGTGCCGCGACTGTCCTGAAGTGGTAATCGAGGTTCACATTGCCGGCGTCTGCCCATCGGGGTGTGAGGCCTCCCCTTCCTGCAGGTTCGACGACTTGGCGCATCCTCGGTATGTCTCGCATCGCCTGCTCTACCCGGGAGCGCAGCCTCATTCGATCAGGTGGCCGGTCGAGCATCGATACTGCGATCACCGTCGAGCGAAGCTCGGGATCCCGTTCTATCGTCCACATGACCGAGTCGGAGGCGGACATCGAGGCGGTGAACCCGGTGGCATTCATCGGCAGCTCATGGACGGTAGATGCTGCGTATGGCAATAACCTCTCACTAGTCGAGGATGGGCGCCGGCCCGGGAATCTGTGTAGGGCCGAAGGGCATCATTTGGGGACCTACGGCCCTTCGCGGGGCCGGCCCGGGATGGCATCCTTAGCCTTGTGCGGGATAAATCTCCGTCGCGGTCGGAAAACGAGCGGCACCCGGCCCTGGTGACGGGCCGTCGTTCGATCGTCTTCGTCGCCTTGGCGCTGACGAGCCTGGTCGCCACGGCGCTGTGATCGACGGAACCTGGCAGCGACCAAGCCTGATCGACGACACCGAGCTGGTTCACGCCGCCGGGCACTCCATTCCGCTCACCCCGGGCCAGACGTGGATCGAACTTGTGCCGACAACTGTCAACGTGACCGTCAGCCGTATCAGTGTCAGCCGGCCTCGTCCGAGCCACTCCAGCTAGAAACCGCCGAGTCCGACCCCGGTCCCCGGCCGGCCGTCTTGCCGCGGGTCCATTTCGCCCGGCTCAACTGTCGCTTATGGATAAGCGCACGAAGCACGGCGATCTGGTTGGTCCATTCCCAGCACGCCTAAAGCCCGATTGCCGCGTGGTGGAGGGTCGAATGTGTCATAATCCTGGCGCTCCCTAGAGGCGCCTACCAGCGATAGAAACGATGCCTGCCCGCAGTCTCGCCCCGCCCGAGCGCGAGGCCCACGAGCCAAGCCACGAAGAGGATGACCGCCACGATCCACACGGCGTGCACGGCAAACCCCAGACCGAAAAACAGAATCACCAGCAATAGAGCCGGAAGAATCAACATGTCCCGTTCCCTTTCGTTGGACGGCCCCTTATATCCCGGTCCCGGCTTGCTCAAACTTCTTTCGGGACCGAAGCGCCGGACCCAACTACGAAACATCGGGACTGGTACCGATGGAGCCCCTATTCCCCAGCGCCGACTTCAGGTCCCGCACGTGTTCCTCTGTCTGTTCCATAAGCGGGTCGCAATGCCTCGGCCACGTCGGCCAGTCCTACCTTGTTGGCTTGAGCAAACCTTTCCGGTACCGCTTCAGTTCACTCGTTCCAGCCTCAAATCGGCCGCCAGAGCGCCGCGGGGGTCTTTTCCCCGCATCTACTGAAGCAACTTCGGTCGGATCAAAGTGGGGACTCACCGCCCGGGAAAGCGAGACCCTGACCCTGGCCCTGCTCGCCATGGGTATGGCCAACCGGCCCATGTGTGCGATGCGAGCTGTCCGAGTCGGTGGAGTTGGCGGCTGCTCCAGAGGCGGGCTCGGGCGAACCCGAGGATCTCATAGCCCGGGTGATCGGAGCGCTCACTGGCGATGGTCAAGAGGATGATGTCGCCATCCTCGCCGTACGATTCGCCACCGGAGAAGCCGACCAGGAAGCGCCGGACTCTTCAGCGTTGGAGTCTCTCACCCTCACCGACCCGGCTCCCCCGGCCTACACGACCACTTACGTCACCGCTTTCGGTTACATCAACCTGCACACCTCGTCCAAGCCCTCCTAATCGGTCCCAGAAGCTGTCCAGTCCCGGGGTTGGAGGAGGCGCGGTTCCTCCAACCCCCTGGGAAGGGCGAGCTAGCTGCTGCTGCAGGGCCTGTTGACACGTGGCTTCACGTGGGGTGGTCAGAAACGCCCGATGCGGTCCGACACACCATACGGGCACGAAGCTTCTTGCCCCTCGTCATTCACCTGGTTGTTCAGTTTTGTCGTACCCGTGAATTGCCCGGCCGCCATTCCTGGTCGTGGCGGGAGCCCCTTAGTATGCTTTCGGCGGGGCGCCGGGGGGCGCTTGCAGTACGAAATGAGGAGGGGCCAATGTCACCTCGTGACCGGCAGCGCATCGCCTTAGCGGGTTTGCTGTTTGTAGTCCTGTTCGTGGTGTCGTCTTTCGTAGTACCGTCGACGCCTGATAGCCACGCCACGGCCGCCAAGGTCATCGCCTTCTACCACAAGCACAAGACCGTGGTAGCCGTCAATGCGTGGATCATCGAGGTGGCGGTATTCGTAGGAGTGATCTTCTTCTGGTACCTGCGCGAGTACCTATCAGCGGTTTCGGCGAACCGGCGGCTGGCCACGCTCGGCTTCGCTGGTGTCATTCTCTTCGCGACCGATGGCGGGCTGTCGGCTGGCATCAACTTTACGTTGGCAGACAGTGTCAACCACCTCTCTGGCACCACCATGCAGACGCTTAATGTCATCCAGAACGACCTGACCGTATTCCTCAGCGGAGCTGGAGCAGCGATATTCCTCGCTGCCACCGGAGTGGTGGTAGTCCGCAGCGGAGTACTACCGCGGTGGCTGGGATGGATTGGGGTGGTCTTCGCGGTCGCTGCCTTAGCACTCCCATTTCTGGGCATCCTCGGCGTAGCGCTATGGACACTGATCACCTGCATTGTCCTGCTCGTCTCCAAGCGCAGTCCGACTTCGACCCCCGACGAGCCAATCGCGGCATCATCAGATGAGAGGCTTGCGTAGGTCGAACTCTTCTCCGGGCGGGTTTGCTCAGGCTGACGCGGATCGGTCCGGATGACCGTGCGGGGCTAGGTGAGGGAGGCGGGTAGCATTACAGTCTCGGGACATGAGCGATCGTCCAGCATGGTTGCGTGAGGCATACGACGCTCTCGGGCGGGGCGATCTCGATCCGTGGAGGACGTTGCTCGACCCCGGGGTCGTCTGGCGTGCCGCCGACAGGCCGGATGTCCCAGAAACGCCCACCTGAGGCAACCGGCGGGAGGTCGTGGACCTCCTCACGCAGCACTACGAGAAAGGGCGGCGCTTCCACGTGAGCGAAGCGGTCGAGCGGGGTGCAGCTGTTGCACTCGGTCTGACGATTTCGCAGCCCGGCTGGTCTGGGACGGTGGAAGTGTTCAAGGTGTTCACGTTCGCGACGACCGGCGACAAGGTAGTGGTCATGCAGGACTGCGACTCCCGCGAGTCAGCATTGGCGATGCTGGCCGCCGGCTGATCTCCACTTTCGTCGGGTTACTCGACCGGCTCGGTGCCGATGACCGCCTGCTCCCGCAGGCGGTCCAGGTCACGGTCGGAGAGGCCGAGGAGCTCCCGAAGGACCTCCTCGCTGCTCTCGCCGAGCATGGGGGCACGTCGCCTTATCCAGGGTTCGCCCGCCAGGTCCAGGGTGGCGAAGCGGAAGGGGACGGTGGAAAGCGGGTGGGTGCCGACGACGGGATGGCTGACCTGCTCGTAGAAGCCGCGGGCCAGGAGCTGGGGGTGCAGACTCGTGAGCCGGGAGTCGACGAGGGGCGCTGCCGGCACGCCCGAGCCGACGAGAAGTGTGACCGCCGCGTCCAGCTCCTGGCCCGCCGCCCATTCGCTGAGTCCGGCGTCGATGCGGTCGTGCTGCCGGCGCCGGCCATCCCGGGTGACCAGGCCTGTATCGGTCGCCCAGGGCGGCCTGCCCAACGCCTTGACCAACCGCTGCCAATGCTCGTCGGTGGCGACCGACACAGCTAGCCACTGCTCAACGCCCAGGCAGGCATATACGCCCTGTGGGGCAGCCCACGGAGACCGGTTGCCGTCACGCTGCATGAGCCCGCCGTAAGCCGTGTACTCCACGATCTGCTCGGCCCCGGCGTTCAACGCCCCTTCCACCATCGGGACCTCGACCAGGCTGCCCTCGCCGGTGATCTCCCGCTCGGCGAGAGCCACCAGGGCGGCGAACGCCGCGTTCATGCCCGAGAGTGGATCGCAGGGACCCTGGGGGATGCGGGGTTGGTCCTCGACGTGCCCGGTGATCCAGGCCATGCCACTGACTTGCTCCATGGTCTGGGCAAAGCCGACGTTGTCGCGCCACGGACCATCCAGCCCGAAGGCTGGCATGCGGACCAGGATCGTGCGGGGGGAGAGACCGTGGAGGTCGTCCCAGCCCAGGCCGAACTTCTCGAACACCCTCGGGGAGAAGTTCTCCACGACCACGTCGCAACCGGCGACAAGCCTCTTTCCCAGCTCCAACCCCGCAGGTTGGGCCAGATCGAGGGTCAGGTTGCGCTTGTTGGTGTTG
Organism: uncultured Acidimicrobiaceae bacterium; assembly: GCA_963851245.1. Classification (GTDB taxonomy): domain Bacteria; phylum Actinomycetota; class Acidimicrobiia; order Acidimicrobiales; family Palsa-688; genus CAWKOH01. The sequence goes on from CAWKOH010000011.1 coordinate 72,106, forward strand.
GCGGAGAGGTACACGGCGCTGTACTCCCACCACTGCTCACGCGGGCCGAAGATCTGGGCGACCATCCGCATACCGTCCAACCGCTGCACGGACTCGACATGGATGACATCGGCGCCGAGCATTCCCAGCATCTGCGTGGAGGAGGGACCGGCCCACCAGGCCGTGCAGTCCAGGACGCGGACGCCTTCGAGAGGGAGCGGCGGAGGGCCGCTGGGCAACCGCCGGTCGCGCGTGCGGGACCCGATTCGACGACTGTGCTCCCCGAGACGGGGAGCCCGGTCCCGGAGCGGGATGGCACGTCCGTTCACGCGATAGGGAGGACGCGGTTGTACAAAGGTTCCGTCGGGATTGGTCACGAACACGCCGCGGGCTCGAAAGTGATCCTGCTCCAGCACGCTGCGGCCATCGCAAACCGGAGCGACGGGGATTCTGAGCTCGGCCGCTCTGGCGACGATCTCTCTCGTCGGATGCCGGCGGGTCCAGGCCCGCACCAGCTCGTTCCACTCCGCCATTCGGGCCTTGCGCCCGGCCACCGTCGCCAGCTCCTCGTCGGACAGGAGGTCGGGCCGCTCGATGAGCTGCAGGAAGGCCTGGTACTGGGCCCGCGAGTTGGTGTTGAAGCCGACCCAACCGTCGGCCGTGGGCTCGATCGAGGGGATCTCTACGGTGCGATGGGGCGCCTTCGGCGGCTGGCCCCCCAAGCGATGCATGAGATCGGCGTAGGTGTTACCTGCAATGGTCAGGCACTCGTGCAGGGAGAAATCGATCACCTCCCCGTGCCCGGTCCGGCATGACCGCTGCACCGCGGCGAGGGCCGCCACCGCGGCGAAGGTGCCGCCGACCCAGTCGGTGATGCGCCCCCCGGCCTGAATGGGCGGCTGGCTGGGCAGTCCCCGCTTGCCGAGGGAGCCGCTCTCGGCCTGGAGGGTGAACTCGGTCCACGGCCGGCCCGCGTATGGACCCGTGCGGCCAAAGGGCGTGATGGAGATGATGACGAGGGCCGGGTTCTCGCCCGCCAGGTACGTGGGCACACCGTCGGTGCTGACACCGGACTCGTCGGTGCCCGGGGACTCGACGACGAGATCGGCGCCAGCGATCAGGGTGGCCACCTCGTCGTCTCGGGGGGTACCGGTCACGGAGAGCTTGGAGGTGTTCAGGAACCGGAAGAGGGCCCCGTCGTGTCCCCCCAGGTGGGCGCCCGTCGCCGACCAGGAGCGCAGCGGATCACCCGCCGGCGGCTCGACCTTGATGACCTCAGCGCCGGCATCGGCGAAGAGCTTGGTGCAGTAGGACCCGGCGATCCCGGTGGAGAGATCGACGACCCGCAAATCGGAAAGGCCGTGCACGGCGTGTACGCAAGCGGGTTTTGCCCCCTCTCGTCAAGCCCGCATGTGGTCTCGCTTGTCTCAGACCGGTGTTGAGCCGGCAGCCGTCAGCCGTTGCTTGGCCTGATCGTACAGGTCAGCGGAGAGAGGACCCTGCTCCGCGGCCGCCACGTTGGCTCGGAAGTGGTCGGCGTTGCTCGTGCCCACGATCGTGGTGTGCAGATCGGGATGGCTGAGGGTGAACCTCAGCACGAAGGCCATGCGGTCCATCCCATCGAGGAGGGAGTCGAGGCCGGCAGCGGCCCACCGGTCCCGGCCGACGCCGGCGCCGAGTCCCAACGGTCCCTGCCAGTCCTTCTCGTCGGAGGGCCGAGGGTTTCGGTGCCCAGGCGTCGCAGGCTTTGCTCCACACCGGCCCTCACGTTGGCCGGGCTGAAATCGTGGGGCAAGGGCCGGGGCGTCCCCGGCGGGAACTCGCCCGTCGGGCATCCGCACTTGGATGCCAGGAAGTACTCGTCGCGGCGATGGCCTATGAACCTCCCGATCAGCTCCTCGCTCCGGCCGTAGTCGATGGAGGTGTCGATAAAGTTCACCCCGCTATCGAGCACGGCGTTCAGCAGCGAGCCCGCGTCCTCGTCGGCGATCTGCGGTCCGGTCGGGGCGCCGCGCAGTTCCATGGCGCCGAAGCCGAGCACGGTCACCTCCGCGCCTGTGCGGCCGAGCGGGCGAGTAGCGAGTGCCATGACCGGAGCCTACGCCGGTCCGTACCCCACCCCGAACCGAGCTGGGAGGTGTGGAGGCCGACTAAGAAGCTGACGTCGCCGGCCATGAACAAGCCAGGACGTCGCACAGCGCACAATCAAGTCGATTGCGGCCCGGAACGAGTTTGCGGAAGCGTCCGCATGCGGCGGGCTGTCGTGGCTCACTGGAGGGCCGCCGGGACGGTGTGGGTGGTGCAGGTGAGGATGATCTCCCCTCCGCTGACCTGGCCGGAGCCCACGCAGGGGACTAGCGAGTTGTAGGAGAAGGTGAAGCTCAGCGGCCCCAGCTCGATGTGCACCAGGCCTGCCTCGGCTTGCACGTTGGCCTTTATGCCGCTCGCCAGCCCGCTCATGTCAGCCTCGGCGCCGTGGCCGGCGGCCCGGAGCGCCTCGGCGACGCTGAGGGTGGCCGTGATAGTGGCAGTGGAGAGGCTGTCGACTCGAGTTTTGCCGTGCAGGAGGTCATTTCGGTTGATCTTCAGGCTGCGGGCGGTGACATCGACCGTGTCGAGGTGCAACCGCCCGTCGGTGACGTCGGTGACGTGGGCGTGAACGTCCTGCAACGTGCCCGATACGGCCAGCCGGGGCAGATAGATGGAGGACGAGATGGTCACGCTGGCGTGGGAGCCGGGAAAGCTGTGCTCGATATGCGACGCCACTCGCCCTTCGGTCCAGTGGATGGCGACATGGTCCGCTACGAACACGGCCCCGGCTACGACCACCACGACCACCAGAGAGACTACAAGCTTGCGCAGCTCAGCTCTCCTCTGCTCGCGGGTTCGTTCTCCTGCTACACCCAGAGCGGCAGTGACCGGGTGGACGGGGAACCGGCGAACGGGCCATTTCGGTAACCTACCCACTCGAGGCCACCACTCGAGTGAGAAGGCGGCCACGGTCACGGCAGGCGGGAAGAAGAGGTTTTCAGGTCGGTGTTCCCCGCTCACTGGTCGGCTCGTCCGGGGTCGTTCGGATGAGGGGAGAGGGGCATCACCTCATCTGTGCGCCAAACCCGCAGCGGCATCGAGGCGAGGACCTCTTCGAGGTGCTGGCTGTCGTCGGCGGCGAAAAGCCCCAGCGTGCGCCATTCCCCCGGCTGCAGGGGCGGCCGCCAGAGCCGAAGCAAGTGGCCCTGCGCCGCCAGTTCCCGGGCCCTTGCCGCCTCCCGCCCGCGGATCTCATCGACAGCTTCCTCCGGAGTGCCATCGGGGACGTGGGTGGTCATGGTCACGAGATACTCCATCGCCTCAGCGTCGCACGGCGTTGCCGTGTCGCGTCAACTGCTACCCCTGGTTCTGGTCTGGGTGAGATGCGACCATGGGTCTACAAACAGCCAGAAGCGCTGGCCGAGCAGAGAAACACCGTGCGCGCCCGGTCGGCCCTTTTGGAGTGAACCTGTTCGCTCCGAGCCCAGGCCCCTCGACCGGGAGGATATCGATCGGTACCTGGGACTCATTCAGCCTGTCAGGCCTGCCTCACCCCTCGGCCTGGATGGAGTTGGCCCGAGGATCGGTGGGAAGGGGCCGGCGAGCGGCCCGTTCGTAGCTATTGGTGGCATAGCCCCGGGCGTCTTCGAAGGGCTTCCACCTCGGCGTGGCTCCGAGCGGTTGGTCACCGATGACTGTGACCCTGTGTATGACTCGACGGTCGGTGTAGTCGTTGACGGCGTGGTGCTGGGTGCAGCGGTTATCCCACATGCCTAGCGTGCCGGGGCTCCACCGGTAGCGGCACTGGAACCGGGGCTGCTCGGACCACGCGTACAGATGCTCGAGGAGCGTGTCGCTCTCCTCTCGGCGGAGCTCCACGATGTGAGAGGTGAAGGTGCGGTTGACGAACAGAGATCGACGCCCCGTCTCCGGATGGGTGCGAACGACCGGATGGGTGGCGTTGACCTCCGGATGCCCGAAGGGAATGGCGGCGTGAAAGGCCGTGAGCCCGTCGAGGAGATCCCGCATCGGGTCTGACAGCGTCTCGTAGGCGAGGTACTGGTTCGTCCACAGGGTGTCGCCCCCGCTCGGGGGGCACTCGATCATCTGCAGGATGGAGGCGAGCGGGGGCGTCGCGCTCGAAGGTCACGTCGGTGTGCCAGGTGTCCGCCTTGGCGCCCTTGTCGCTGTCCAGAACGACTATTTGCGGGTGGGCCTGGTCAAGCTTGGGGATGTACGGGTGGATCTCGAGTTCGCCGAGGCGGGCCCCGAGCGCGATGTGGGCGTCCGCGTCGAGATTCTGGTCCGGGAAGAACAGGACGAGGTGGTCGAGCCAGGCGGCTCGGATCTCGTCCCAGGTCGCGTCGTCGATCCGGTTGAGATCGACGCCCGCGACCTCGGCGCCGATGCAACCGGTCAGGGGCCGCAGGTCGAGCGTTGTCATTGTCGATTGGTTCACGGCTGTCTCCAGTACGTCGGCGGAGCCGTCAGAGCCCCGGTGATGAGTTCGATGAGGTCCGGGACGATTGCGGCGGGCAGGGGAACGGCTTGATCCCCGCCCAGGTGGCGTCCGGGGTTGGCCAGCACGTCCAGCAACGTCGATGCGGCGACCGAGAAGCGGAACCGCCGCACCTCTTCGGACAGGTCGGGAAGGGCCATCGCCAGGACCGGCTCCAACCGCTTCCATTGAGGGGAGAAGGCATCAGTGAGCAGTCCCCGCCACGGCTCACCTGAACGGTCGAGGGTGGCGAGGAAGCGGATGTAATACCGACCGTCCTCGGTGTCGCAGAAACGGGCAAGGGGGAGCACCAGAGCCTCCACGACCCGGTGGACGGGAGGGCGGCGCATTGTCCCCAGGTCGTCGAGCATGGCCAGCCGGTGGGCCGCCAGCGGCCCCATCCTGCGTTCGAGGGCCGCCGCGACCAGCGCTTCCTTGGATCCGAAGTGGTAGTGGGCGGCTGCCACATTGCTGTCGGCGGCGGCATTGATAGCTCTGACCGACACCCCGTTCACGCCGTGCTCACCGATCAACCGCTCGGTGGCGTCGAGAAGCCGGGAGGGCGTCGAATCGTCGGTGGCGCGACCTTCGCTCGTCTGGGCGGGCACGAGGAAAGTCTAGCTGTATCACTTGATTTAATCAAGTGATGGTTCAGCCCTTTGCGGATATGGTTTACTGGCCGGGGTTGCCACGAAAGGGGGGCCATGCTCTTCGACCGCTTCGACGTGATCGATGTCGATACTCACATCACGGAGCCGCCGGACACCTGGACGGCGAGAATGTCCACGAAGTGGGGCGACGCCGTCCCCCACATCGAGCGCATCGATGGTTGCGATACGTGGGTGATCAACGGAGCCCCTTGGGCCAAGCCGGGCCATACCGCTATGGCTGGATTCGCCGGCGTCCTGCCCGATGCCCCGAAGACCTACGAGGACATCGTCCCGGCGGCATGGGACTCCGCAGCTCGTGTGGCTTTTATGGACCAGCAGGGGATTCGGGCCCAGGTGCTATATCCCAACGTCGGTGGTTTCGGGGCGGGCGCCTGGTTCGATCGGGGTGAACCGGCTTTCGCACTGGACTGCGTCCGGGCCTACAACGACTTCCAGACCGATTTCGCCTCCGTGGCGCCTGACCGGCTGGTTCCGATCGCCTCGTTGCCTTTCTGGGATGTGCCGGCCGCGCTCGCCGAGATCGAGCGGTCGGTGGGCAACGGGCATGGTGGGATCAACTTCTGCAATTCGCCCGCGAAATACGGCCAGCCTCCCTTGTGGGACAGCCATTGGGATCCGATCTGGGCGGCCGCTCGGGATGCCGGAGTTACGGTGAACTTCCACATAGGCGGGGGCCGCATTGGCGAGCAGATCGGCGCCGGGACTGAAATGGGTTGGAGGGCCAATTTCTCGCGGGTCTCGGCCATGCTTTTCACCGACAATCTGGGGTGCATCTCCGACCTGATTCACGGGGGTGTCTGCCACCGGTTCCCCGATGTCAACTTCGTCTCGGTCGAGAGCGGGGTGGCCATGATTCCCGGTGCCCTCGAGGCGTTCGACTGGCAGTGGCGTAACAGCGGGGTCGTCTATGAGCACCCCGAGTACGACCTGCTGCCCACGGAATACTTCCGCCGTCAGATCTACGGGTGCTTCTGGTTCGAACGCGACGCCGTCATCCCGGCTCTTCTCGCCTATCCCGACAACATGTTGTACGAGACCGACTTCCCTCATCCGACCTGTCAGCACCCGGGACCGTATACACCGGCGGTGGAGCCCGAGGTGTACGCGGATGCCACCCTGGCGTCGCTGCCAGACGACGTTCTGGCCAAGGTCCTCCACGACAACGCGGCTCGGCTCTACCGCCTCGATTGAGGAGCGAGCTGGAGACTTGGCTGGCCGACGAGATCGGCGAGCCGGTCACCATAAGTGAGCTGACTCGCACCTCGGCCGGTTTCTCCCGCGAGAACTGGGTGTTCGACGCGACCTGGGCCGGCACCCGACACCACCTCATCGCCCGGCGGGACCCGGTCGGCAGCGTCCTCAACACCGACCGCAAGGTCGAAGCGACCGTGTTGAGGTCTCTGGCTGGCACGAACGTGCGGGTTCCGACGCTCCGCTGGGCCGACCTCGAAGGGCGGCGGCTCGGCCGCCCGACGCTGGTCATGGATCTCGCCCCTGGCGTCTGCGACGGGTTCGTGCTGAACGGTGAGCGTCCGCTCGACGAGCGCGTCGAGATCGCCGACCGCATCTACGACCAGCTCTCGGGCATCCATCTCGTCGAGTGGAGGCAGCTGGGCCTCGTAGGCGTCTTGAGCGATCCCGGACGCCACGCTGCTCAGCGCGCCGTGGATCATTGGGAAGCAGAGTTGCACCGGGTGCAGCTGGAACCGGAGCCCGAGCTCGCGTTCGTCATCAACTGGCTGCGCAAGACTGCTCCTTACAACGAGGTCACCACCCTCGTCCACGGCGACTTCAAACCCGGCAATGTCCTACTGGACCGAGGGCACGTCACCGCCGTCCTCGACTGGGAGACTGTGCACCTGGGCGACCCCCATGAGGACCTCGGGTGGGTGACCAACCCTCTGCGCCAGCGCGAGCACAGCATCCCCGGAGCCTGGGAGCCAAGCGACCTGGTGGACCGGTGGGCCAAAAGAACGGGTCTCACGCCGAACCTCGAGACCGTCCGGTGGTGGCAGGTGCTCGCCAACGTGAAGCTCTCGGTGATAGTGCTGACCGGCTCGCGCGCCTTCGTCGAGGGGCGCCTCGACCGCATCCACCAGTCACCGGTGCGCATCTACCGCCTACTGCTCGACCAGATAGGCGTCTGATGCGCCCGGACCTGACCGAGCAGATTCTGGGGATCCGCCAGGTAATGGCCGAAACGGTAGCCCCGGAGGTCAACGACCCGTACGTGGAGGATGTGCTGGCTGGGATCCTGAGCACCCTCGAGATCCTCGCTGATGCCTGGACCGAGATCCCGGGCTTCCTGCGTTGGGACAGCGAGGCCACCGGCGAAATCCTTCGCCTCGCCGGCTACCAGGTCCCGCCCCGGCCGGAGAATCCCCTCGACCTATCCGCTTGGCGGGATCACCACCGCGACGTCCGGGCCCGGCTAGAAGCGGCCATTCCCTCGCTGGTCGAAGATGATGCAGCCACGGCCCAGATGATCCAACTTTTCCGAGACCGGGCCGATCGCTACCCGTTCGCGCCCCGCCGCCAAGGAGGCCCCCCTGCTCACCCCGCTCGATGAGACCCCCTGGCACCAGCTGCCGACCACGTTCGATCATGTCGGTACGAGCGATCCGCGTTTTTTCGACCGACTGTGGTTCGCGGCTTCGGACCGGCGCGGCCGCGCCGCCCTGCAGTTCACCATGGGGGTGTACCAGAACATGAACGTCGTCGACGGAGGGATGGTCGCCATCCACGACGGCCGCCAGCACAACGTCCGGGTATCCCGGCAACTGCGGCCGGCCTACGCCACGGTGTGCGGCCCCCTCGGGATCGAAGTGGTCGAGCCTCTGCGCCGGATCCGCCTTACGGCTGCCCCCAATGACAGCACGGTCGAAGCTGAGCTCGAATGGGTGGCGACCTCGGCCGCCCAGGAGGAGCGACACCACTTCGCCCGGCGAACGGGCCGGATCGTCGAGGACTACAGCCGGTACGACCAGATCGGCGAGTTGTCCGGATGGATTGGCATCGACGGTGAACGCCTCGATGTGAACTCGTGGTGGTCGTGCCGCGACCACTCGTGGGGTGTCAGGGAGCGCGTCGGCATACCCGAGCCCCACACCGGCCAGGGCTCGCCCAGCGCAGGATCTCTGTTCGCCTTCCTCTTCTACTCCGCAGACACCCACAGTGGGCACGTGCAGTTGAGCCGGCGTGATCAAATCGATCACATCACCGCGGAGATCCTCGACGCTGGGGCCGGTGACCTCAGTTCTCGGCGAGCGAATCTCGGTCGCGGTGACCTTCGTAGACGACCGCCGGCCCCGGCGGTTCGACCGGGCCGTATTCGACGTCACCACGGAAGGGGGTGAGATCACGACCATCCAGGCCGACGCCGATGGACCGGCCGTGGCCATGCCCGGTCTGGGCTATGGGGGCTACGCCGACGGCCTCGGGCTAGGCGTCTACCGCGGCACCAGGCACCTGGAACACGACGTTTGGGACGTGTCGCACCCGGCTGATGTCGGATACCCAGATGGCAGCACCGGACGACCCGTTCACCGGATTCAGCCCGTCCGGGTCACCCAGCGGGGCCCGAGCGGCACCAGCCACGGGACCGGCAGCCTCACTTTCATTGCAGAGGTCGACCCCGATCCCGACGGGGTGATGCGAGTCACCGCCGGCTGAGACATGTGCTTGGGTCCGCCACCCCTGGCGGAGCGCATAGTGGGTCCCGTCCCGCTTTTCGCGACGCGTTCGAACCTGTTATAGCGGTAGAACGCGTCCCGAAAGGCTCTTTGGGACCCACGCGGCGCTTGTACCGGCCCCCCGCCGGGCCGGATCCTTGTTCAGCTGGAAGCCCCTGCGCCGGCCTGCGAGCCGACGTCCTTCAGCACCCCGACGGTATGTACCGGCGCCAGCTGGTCGGCCAGATATCCCGGTGCCTCCTGGGTCTCTATGAACCACCCGGTCGGGCACATGGTGAGGATCTCGACGAAGGAGAAGCCCAGCCCGGCCTCTTGGGTCTCGAGGGCGCGCTGGATCATGCGCCTGGTACGGGAGACATTCCCGGCGCTGTTGACGGCGCCGCGGGCCACGTAGGCCACCCCATCGAGTCCCGGCGAGCAGGTTGCTCAGCCTGATGGGGAACCCGTGGGCGGCGGGTTCGCGGCCCTCGAGGGTGTTCTTCGTCCGCTGCCCCAAAACGGTGGTCGCGGTCATATGACCTCCCGTTTCCCCGAAGACGCCATTGTTGAGCATGAAGCAGGTAATGCGCTCTCCTCGTGCCGCGGCGTGGATGACTTCCTGCAGACCTTCGTTGACCATGTCGCCGTCACCTTGAACCGTGAACACGATCGAGCCGGGCCGGCAGCGCTTGACTCCGGTGGCCAGAGAAGGGGCGCGTCCGTGCAACGCTTGAAGCACCTCCACATCGAGGTTGTTGGAGAAGGCGGTGTAGCAGCCGATCCCGAACACGGCAATGGCCCTCTGCACCAACCCCAGCTCTGCGATGATCTCTACCACCGATCTCATGGCTACGGGTTCTCCGCAGCCGGGGCACAACTGGTGGGTCCCCACTTCGATCAGATCCGGAGTGAAGTCGTCTACCAGGCGCGGCGCCGGAGTCCGGTGGAACATCAGTCCGGACCGCGAGTCTTCCGTCGGGAGTTGTGCTCACGTCAGCCTCCTTCACAGACCGCACCACCTGATCGATGCGCGTGCGGATGACAGCCACATCCAGATCCGGGGCGATGCCGAATCCCGAGCTGTCGAGGGATAGCCGGCCTATGAAGTGAACGGGAGCCTGGCCGAGCACGGCCAGACGGACGTCGTCCACCATCTGTCCCTGGTTGTTCTCGTAGACAGCCACGGCCCTGGCCTTGCCGGCGGCGGCAGCTATGGCGGCGCCGGGGAAGGGGACCAGGGTGATGGGGCGGACGAAGCCCACGGGTATCCCGTCCTGGCGCATATCGCGGACCGCGGCCCGCACGTAGCGGGCCGGCGTCCCGAACGCGATCACGACCACTTCGGCGTCGTCCAGGTAGCCGGACTCGACCAGCGGGGTGACTCCTTCGAGCATCGCCTGGGTTGCGTCCACACAGTCCCGGTAGTGCAGCGAGATGTCGTATCCCACCCCATGGCGCTGCTTGGCGTCGCCGAGCGGTGATATGAGCTTGGCCTGACCCGATCCGCCCGACGACCCGTCGAGGGCCCAGTCCGGCGTTGAGGAGACGACCGGGCTGACGCTGCGTCACCTCTACCGAACGGCTGGTGTGAGCCAGGTAGTAGTCGCCGAAGACCAGCACCGGGTTGCGCCACTCCGCCGCCAAGCTGAAGGCCAGCGGGACCAGCTCCACCGCCTCGGAGATATCCATGGGTGCCAGGACCAGATGGCGGTAGTCCCCGTGCCCACCGCCCCGGGTGGCCTGCCAGTAATCGCCCTGAGCCCGGGCCATGTTCAGCACCACGAGCGGAAGCCGGGCCAGACAGATCTCGGCCAGCGATTCCTGCATTAGTGACAGTCCCTGGCCGGTCGAACCGGTCGCCGCCGGCCGTCCCGGTGGCGGCCGCGCCCCAGGCCATCCCCACAGCCTCCAACTCACTTTCGGCGTTCATGCAGACCCCACCCGCCGCCGGCAGCTTCTTCGCCATGTGCTCCAGCACCTCGGTGAAGGGGGTCATCGGATAGCCGGAGAAGAAGCGGCAGCCGGCCGCGACCATGGCTTCTGCGATGGCCTCTGATCCCTCCATCAGGCGCGCCGGTCACGGTGTCTCCTGCAGGCGGATAGGGCGAGTCGTACTTGTACACCTGGAAGACGAAGTCCGGGCAGATCTGAGCGCACGCCCGGCAACCGGTGCAGCCTGCAGCGAGAACCGGATAGCGGTAACCGCGTGCGTTGACGGCGTCGGTGGTCATGACGAGGACCGCCGGCGGGCAGGCGTCGATGCAGAGGTCGCAACCCTTGCACGCTTCCACGTCGATCACCACGGTGCCCCTGGTGAGCACGCCCGAGTCGTCGCCCCGTCTCATCGCCCGGCTCCTTCTACTTCTCGCCAAGCCTCGGTAACCACCTCCGGAACGACTTCTCGCCCAACAGCCAAGGGCAGTTCGGTTCAGCGCCACGTGCTGCGACCGGTACGGAGGAAGGGCGCCGGCTACCGCTTCCTGCAGCGTCTCGAGCGAGACGATCGCCGTAACGGCCGCGAACGCCCCGAGCATCACCATGGAAGCGGCCATCACGCTACCGGCGTGCCCGGCCAGGGCGGTCGCCGGGACGTCGACGACCGAGAAACGATCCCGGTCCACCTCCCCCTCGAATACCGTCGTGTTGACCATCACCACCGCCCCGGGGCGAAGACGCTCGGCTACCGGTGCGAAATGCTCGTGGTGCATGGCCAGCGCCGACCAGGCCCGGCTCACGGTGGGAGGCGACTCGACCGGTCCATCCGCGACTATGACCGTCGCCTCCGTGTTGCCGCCTCTCATCATCCCGCCGTAACTGCCGAAGAGCTGAACATCTCGACCCTCGGCCAACGCGGCGCGGGACAGCACCTGGGCGGCGAGCTGGATTCCCTGCCCTCCGATACCGGTCATCAGGATCTCTCGCTCGATCATGCCAGGTGCACCGCCACCCGCTCGACCGCCGAACGGCGGATGGCGTCAATGACCGCCATGGAAGCGACGCCATCGGCGAAGGTCGCCGGGACCGGATCGCCAGGGACGGGTTCGCCCTGGATCAAGGCTCGGAACGTTTCGAACAGACGGGTGTAGGGCCCCATGTCGATTCCGGTTGAGTGCATCCAGTCGTAGGCGGTGACCAGGAGGTCGGTCGGGGGAGGGTCCGGAGGGGAAGTGCGCAGGTCATCGGGGACGGGCAGCTCACGGGTGCCTTTGGCGTCGGCAAGGAACACGGTGTCGCCCTGCACCCAGCAGGTCCCGCTCGAACCGGCTACCCGGGTGGCCACGACGATGTCGCCGTAGGCACCGGCGCTGCTCTGCATGATCCCTTCCACACCGGTGACGGTCCGGAACCGAACGGTGTAGCTGTCCTCGGCCGACCATTTGCGGTCGGAGACCACCGTGAGACCGGCGCTAACTTCGGCGAACTCCCCGAGCGTCGATCGGACCTGGTCCACCACGTGCACGGCGTGAGCGCCGAGCCAGCCCCCACCCTGGCGGGCGTCGGACCACCACTCAGGTACCTCGGCCGCCGGGTCGGCCAGCAGCGGCATGTGAAGCATGAAGGTCGCCAAGCGGGGCTCGCCGACCGCGCCTTCGGCCACAGCTCGCCGGAGGAGGGCCTGACCGGTGCCGAAGCGAAACTCGGTTCCGATGAGGTGCACCACTCCCTTTCGTTCCGCCGCTTCGAGCATGCCCTCGGCCTCGGCGGTGTTCATGGCGAAGGGCTTCTCGCAAACGACATGCCGGCCGGCTTCTACCGCCTCCAGGACCAAGGGGCTGTGAGTGTCGGGTGGAGTGGCGACGGTGACCACGTCTATGCCGGGACGGTCGAGAACATCCGACAGGGAGGTGGCCGCCTGGGGAACGCCGAAACGCTGGGCTCGTTCGGCCGTGCGTTGCGGGTTGCGACCGACGAGGGCCGTGACTTCGAATCCGGCGTTCCGTAGGGCCCGCACGTGGGTGATGCACCCGAAGCCGGTACCGACCACCGCCGCCCCGAGCTCACCCATGATCCTGCTCCACCTCCACTAAGGCCAGTGTAAAAACACTGCTCTCAATACACAAGAACAATGTTCTGGCCGCTCAAGACAGCTGCTCCACCAGGAGCCGGCGCTGTACCTGGTTCGTGGACTCCGTGCGCGGGATGGTCTCCACCAGAACCAGCCGGCGAGGCTGTTTGAACCGTGCCAGGCGCGCCGCGCAATAAGAACGCAGATCGTCGAGCGAGGGCGGTCTGGTGCCGGCCCCCGGGACGACCACAGCACACACGATCTCGCCCCATTGGGCGTCCGGGAGCCCGACGACGGCCACGTCGGTTACGTCAGGGTGGCCGGCCAGCACCTCCTCCACCTCAGCCGGGGCGACCGTTTCCCCGCCCGTCCGGATGACGTCTCTGGCCCGGCCGATGATGGTGAGGTATCCCTCGCTGTCCGTGACGGCCAAGTCGCCGGTGCGGAACCAACCATCCTCGAAGGCTTCCCGCGTGCTGCGCTCATCCTCGAAGTACCCGTCGAAGAGGAGGGGGCCCCGCACCTGCACCTCGCCCGTCGGTGCCAGGCGGACCTCGCTGGCCGGAACCACTCGTCCGCAGCTACCGGGCTTCTTGCTGATGTCGGCGTCCTCGAGCATGGCCACGGGCCCCGCCTCGGTGGACCCATAGAAGACCCGAAGGATGGCGCCCGGCAGGGCGGCTCGAATGGCCTCGAGCAACTCGATGGGGGTGGCCGACGTCCCGGTGTCGGCCACCCGCACTGACGAGAGATCGACGTGCCGCCCTTCTGGCTGCGCCAGGTGGTCGAGCAAGCGGCGCCAGATGGCCGGGATGCCGTTGATCCGCGTGGCCCGGTGCCGCTCGATCGCCCGACACAGGGTGGAGGCGTCGAAGGATGGCAAAAGGACCACGCGATCGCGTGCCTGCCACTGCTGCATGGCTATGGTCCATGCCCCCATGTGAAAGAGGGGATAGGGGCATACCATGGCGCCCCTCGGCTCGAGCAGGGCGCCTGGGTGGCTGCGGAGGTAGCTGACCCGGTGAGAGATCACCACTCCCTTGGGCCGGCCCGTGCTCCCGCTGGTAAAGAAGATCACGTGCCGGTCTGTCTCCCGCAGGCCCGGATAGGCGAGGTCGGAGTCCTCCTCCGCCACGGCCAGTGCAGCCAGCGGTGCTGTACCGCCAGGAGGCTCGTCCGATGGCTCCGGGCGCGACCCGGGTGCGAGGCCGGTGATGTCGAAGACCCGGGCACCGAGCCGGGCCGCCACCTCGACTCCCTGGGCCGAGCGCTCCCGGTCGGCCAGGAGTACGGCCGGCCGCACCGTCCCGGCCATGGCCACCGCTTCCTCCACCGCCAGCCCCGCTGTCATCGGGGCGAAGACGGCCCCCAGCTTGGCCGCCGCCGCGAACAACGGCAGCGTGTCCAGGGAGGTAGCGCCCCATACGACCAGGCAGTCCCCGCGCCCGACCCCGACGCGGGCCAGGGCCCGGGCGGTGCGATTGGCGGAGGAATTCAGATCGGAGAAGGTGACCTCCGCGTCCCCGAGGGCGGCGGCCACGCGGTGGGGTACGGCCCGAGCCGCGTTGCTGAAGATGTCGCCTACCAGCAGATCCGAGCTCAAGGCGCTCCCCTTTTTCCTCCGCTCAGAACATAGTTCTGGAATTCCCGAAACCGTATTGTAAGCTCTGCCCGACTTATGGCAATGGGGGCCTCAGAACTCACGGTCGCAGTGGCCCGTCGCTCTCTGGAGAGGAGCATGGCCCAGCGCGGTACCTCTTACGTGCAGGAGGTGCAACGGATAGTCGACGCTACATACCGGGTCATCGCCCGAACGGGCAGCTTCGACCCGAAGCTCCGCGACATCCTGCAGGAGTGCGGGCTCTCCACCCAGGCGTTCTACAAGCACTTTCGGTCCAAGGACGAGTTGATGCTCGTCGTCCTCGACGACGGCCGCCGCCAGCTAGTCGGTTACCTGTCCCATCGGATGGAGAAGGCCGAGTCGCCCGCAGGCAAGATCCGGGCCTGGGTGGAGGGGGTGCTGGCCCAGGCAGCCGATGCGGACGTGGCCGCACGGACCCGCCCCTTCCTCGCCCATCAGGACCGGTTGGCGGAGCAGTTCCCGGCCGAGCAGCAGGAATCGGTGGATCTCTTGATCGAACTCTTGCGGGATTCCATAGCGGCCCTGCCCGGTTCCCGGAGCCGATTGTCCAGCCACCGCGATGCCGAGGCCGTGTACCAGCTCACCTTCGGGACGCTGCACTGGCATCTGAGCCACGGCACTAGACCGACAACGGGAGAGATAGCCCACCTGGTCCAATTCAGTCTGCGAGGATTGGGAGGCGCCCCCGCCCCTGGACCCGGCCGGCAGCCGGCCCGACGAGGAGAGTGAACATGTCTGATCAGAGAGTTCTCGGCGGCGTGGGCACCAAGGTCCTGATGGAGAACGACCGGGTCCGGATTTGGGAGATGAGGCTGGATCCGGGCCAGGACAGTGACGTGCACCGGCACGACCTCGATTACGTCCTCGTGCAGATCGGCGGAGACAGAATCGCGGGTGTGCCGGAACCCGATTCCCAGGGCGAGTACAACGAGTACATCGAGGCCGATGTCGTCCCCGGTAACTTCGTCTACGTCGGGCGCGGCGGCATAGAGGTGGCGCGCAACGTCGGAAATAAGCAATACTACGAAATCCTCATCGAGCTCAAAGACTGACCCTGACGGCGAGATCGACGGACACCACTACAAGGGGGAACAACAGAATGAGACGACCTACTAATCGGGCCCACGTCTTGCGGGTGGCAGCTGCGGCGGGCGCCATTGCGCTGCTGGCGGCGGCGTGTAGCAGCAGCAGCAAGTCGACTTCATCGCAGTCCACGACCACGACCAAGTCGTCGAGCTCGTCGTCTCCATCCAGCGGGTCGAGCATGCAGACCAATATCGGCAACGCCGGTAGCGGCCAGTTAGCCAGTCAGGGCAACTCCTTCCAGCCTGCGGGCCCGAAGGGCACAGGCCTGACCCGAGGCATAACGGCGACCTCGGTCACCATGGGCTGCGTGTACACAACCGCCGACTACGCCGGCTACCAGGCCGGAATTCAGGCCAGGTTCAACCAGGTCAACTCGAGCGGTGGGATCTTCGGGCGCAAACTGACGCTCATCCCCTGCAAGGACGACGCCAACAGCCCCCAGACCAACCTGCAGGAAGTGCAGCAGCTGGTCAACCAGAACAACGTGTTCGGGGTGATCTCCCTGACCCAGAACATCCTGCCCAGCTCGACCAACTTCCTGAACAGCAACCAGGTGCCGTTCTACGGCTGGGGCTTCCTTCCCGGCTTCTGCAACACCAGGTGGGGCTTCGGCTGGAACGGATGCCTGACCGGTAATGCCACGACCCAGGCCCAGCAACCCATCGCGGCCATAGCCGGCAATCTGGCCGAGGCCATCATCAAGGCCAGCGGGATGCCGGCTTCCCAGGTTCGGCTCGCTGTGCAGTCCGAGAACACCACGTCAGGGCAGGTCGGCGCCGCTCAATATGCCGCCCTGTTCAAGCAGCTGGGGTCCCAGGTGGTCTACAACAAGTCCGACTTCCCGGCCACCGGCTCGCCGGACGTCACCCCTTACGTCCAGGCCATGATGGCGTCGAACCCGAACATCATCTACATCTCGACGCCGTTCGCCAACGTGGGTCCCATGGTCGCCGGCTTGCGGGCGGCCGGTTACAAGGGCATATCCATGGACTTCACCAACTACATCCCCGGTCTGCTGCCGTCCTCGCCGCAGCTGGCCCAGGCCCTGCAGGGTGAGTACGTGAACACCCAGATCGTGCCCCAGGAGCAGAACACGCCCTTCATCCAGCAGATCGAGAGCGCCCTCAAGGCCATCGGCCAGCAGCCGTTCGTGACGCTAGGCGCCGAGATGGGCTACATCGAGGCCGAGCTGGTTGTCGAGCAGCTTCAGGCCACGGGGCAGACCCTTAACACCCAGACCTTCGACCAGGCAGTGAACAAGGCTGGTTTCACCACCTTCGCCAACCTGCAAGGTGGACCAGGAACGCTGCAGTGGCCCGCCGCCCACTATCTGCCGGCTGACTGCGCGGCCATCGTCAAGATCAGCGGGACCAATTATCAGGTGGTGGAGCCATTCTCCTGCTACCAGAGCTTCAAGTACTTCTAACCCCTGGCTCGGCTGGATCGAACGGCACCCGCTGACCGGACGGTAGGAGGGACCTAGCCATGGAGAAGTTCCTTACCCTCTGTGTCAGCGGGGCGGTCACCGGCGCCATCTACTCCCTGGTGGCGTCGGGACTCGTCCTGTCGTATTCGGCGACGGGCATCTTCAACTTCGCCTATGGCGGCATCGCCTTCGCCGCCGCCTATCTCTACTACGAGTTCAACGGCGCCCTGCACTACCACATCGTGCCGTCGGCCCTTCTGGTCGTCTTCGTGTTCGCGCCTCTGCTGGGCCTTCTTCTGGATTGGGCCGTCTTCCGGCCCCTGGCCCGAGCCTCCGAGTCGGCCAAGATCGTGGCCTGCATCGGTCTGCTGATAGCCATTCCGGGCCTTACCGAGTGGATAACCGATGGCATCGTGGACATCTTCAACGTCCATCATCTGGCCCGCTCGAGCACGGTGCTTCAGGTCGGCTTCCCTTCGGGGCTCGGTCCGGTCCCGGCTGACCAATGGCACCTGGGGAAGATCCCGTTCAACTCCAACGAGATGGTCGTTTTCGGCGCGGCCGTGTTGTGCGCGGTGGGGCTCTGGTACTTGATGAGGCGCACTTCCCTTGGGCTGCGCATGCGGGCCGTGGTGGACCGGGCCAGCCTGGCCCGTATGCGAGGCGTGGACGACGCCCTCACCTCCCGCTACGCCTGGGTGATCGGAACCATGCTCGCCGCTCTAGCCGGGGTGGTGGGTTCCCCGATCCTCGGCACCATCTCCACCGACGCCTGGATCGGCGTCGTGTTCGCGGCCGCGGCCGCCGCGGTCATCGGTGGACTCCGGTCCATCCCCCTGGCCTTCGCCGGGGGGCTCCTGCTCGGCGTGGCCCAGAATCTGGTGACCGGTTACGCCACCTTCGCGGCCAGCATTCCCGGCTTCAACGAGTCGGTCCCCACCCTGCTGCTCCTGGTCACCCTGGTGGTGATGGGCGCGGAGCGGGGGCGGCGAGCCGGCAGCAGGAGCGAGGAGAGCCTCCCGCCCGACTACCTGGCCCACCTGCCGAGATGGCGGCGGGCCCTGCCGTGGACGCTGGCCCTCGTGTTTTTCGTGTGCTACATCCTGCTCCTGTCGAACAAGTTCTGGGCCGGGGTCATGGCCCAGGGCCTGGCCCTGTCGCTGGTCTTCATGTCCTTCGTGGTCGTCACCGGCATGGGTGGCATGGTGAGCCTGGCCCAGGCCACCTTCGTCACCGCCGCCGGCCTCACGACCGGCGTGCTGTTCCAGCACTACGGCCTCCCGTTCTTCGGCGCCGCCGCCATCGGGGTCCTGGCCGCGGTGGCGCTGGGGCTGGTCATAGCCCTGCCCGGCCCTGCGCCTCGGTGGCCTGCAGCTGGCGCTGGCCACGCTGGCCCTGGCCCTCCTCGGCGACAACGTCTTGTTCCAGTGGAAGTGGCTGACCAACAACCAGTCCGGATGGACCCTGCCCCGGCCCAAGATCGGGCCGCTCAGCCTGACCGACAACCGGACGATGGCGATCGTCTTGCTGATCGTGGTCCTGGTGGTGATGCTGCTCATCAACAACCTGCAGCGCTCGCTGTGGGGCCGCAGCATCGCCGCCGTCCGATCATCGGAGGTCGGCGCCTCGACCTCGGGAATCTCGCCCCTGAGAGTGAAACTGGCCCTGTTCGGCGTTTCGGCCGCTATCGCCGGGATCGGCGGGATCGCCTACGCCTCCTTCCAGACCAGCATGAGCGCCACCACCACCCCGGCCGCCATCGGCTACCTGTGGCTGGCCACGGTCGTCCTGTTCGGCATCCGCCGTCCCATCGCGGCGGCCTGGGCCGGTATCGGCTCGGCCATGACCCCGGTCATCATCGGTTCGGGCTTCCACTGGTGGTCATGGGTGCCCACCTGGTTGAGCTGGGGCGGCACCCCCTCGTCGGAGATCCCATTGATCCTGTTCGGCCTCGGGGCGGTCACCCTGGCCCGCAACCCTGATGGCTTCCTGTCGGCCAACGCCCGCCAACGCTACGAGCGCCGGCTGCGCCGGCTGGCCAGCCAACCGGCCGGGACACCCGAAAGCCAGGAGGTATCCGGAGAGATGGCGGCCGAGCTGGCCGTTTCCGAGGAGGCCGCCGCCGGCCTGGCCGAAACCCGTCTCCACGCCGCCCGCCTGGAGGCCGAGCAGGCCCTGGGCCGGGGCACAGAGGGAGAGGAGGAGTCAGAGGCGCTGCTGGCTGTGCGCGGCCTGCACGCCGGCTACGGGGAAGTCGAGGTCCTGCACGGGGTGGACCTGAATGTCCGGTCCGGGCGGATCACCGCCTTGTTCGGGGCCAACGGCAGCGGGAAGTCGACCCTGTGCTCGACTCTGGCCGGCCTGCTAAACCCCCGGATCGGGACCATCTTCCTCGACGGGCAAGACCTGACCCCGGTCCCGGCCCACAGAAGGGTCCGTCGAGGGATGCTCGTCGCTCCTGAGTCTCGAGGTATCTTCCCGGGCCTCACCGTGGAGGAGAATCTCACACTCCGGCTGGACTCAGGCGACCGGGAAGAGGTGTTCCGCCGCTTCCCAGGCCTGCGCGAGCGGCGGCGACTGGTTGCCGGGAGTCTGTCGGGCGGGGAGCAACAGATGCTCACCCTGGCCCCGGTCGTGGTCCGCCCCCCCCGTCTGGTCGTGGTGGACGAACCTACCCTGGGGCTGGCCCCGCTCGTGGTCGAACAGCTCATCGGGATCTTTCGCGACCTGCGCGACCAGGGGACGGCCATTCTCCTCGTAGAGGAGAAGGTCCGGGACGTGCTGCAGATCGCGGACGACGCCGTCTTCCTGGAGCTCGGGCGAATCGTGTGGTCTGGCCCCCGCTCCGAGGTCAGCAACGAGCGCCTCGTCGGTGCTTACCTCGGCGCCCAGCTGGATCCCTCCACGGAGGCGCCGTGACCGAGGCCGTGAACGGCGCGCTCGAGCGGCAGGCCGAGGCACGCGGCGCACGAGCGCTGCTCGAGGCGGTCGAGATCACTGTCCGCTTCGGGGGGGTGACGGCGCTCAGCCATGTGTCGCTCGGCTTCCAGGCCGACGAGATATGCGGGCTCATCGGCCCCAACGGCGCCGGCAAAACGACGTTGTTCGACACCATCTCCGGTATACGCCCCCCGACCAGTGGGCGAATCGTGTACGACGGTTTTGACATCACCCGCCGCTCCGTCACCTGGCGGGCCCGACAGGGGATCCGGCGGACCTTCCAGCGCCAGCAGACCTTCGGCTGGCTGTCGGTGGAGGACAACGTCATTGCGGCCATGGAATGGCGAGGTGGTGGGGGCGGCCTTCTTGCGGATCTGGTGCGTTTCCCAAGTCGCCACAGCCTGGAGCAAACCCGGCGCCAGCGGGTGGACGAGGTCCTCGAACTGTGCGGGATCGCCGACATCGCCAAGGCCCCCGCCGCCAGCCTGCCCCTTGGCAAAGCCCGGCTGGCCGAAATGGCCCGTGCGATCGTGGACCGTCCAAGAGTGCTCCTGCTCGACGAACCGACATCGGGGTTGGAGGAAGCCGAGGTCGAGAGCTTCGGGATGTCGCTCCGGGCCGTGCGCGAGGAGGAGCACTGCGCCGTTGTCCTGGTGGAGCACGACGTAGGATTCGTCATGCGAATGTCCGATCGCGTGGTGGCACTCGACCTGGGCGAGATCCTCGCCGACGGCAGCCCGGAACAAGTCCGCAGCGACCCGGCCGTCGTCGCAGCCTACTTCGGTGCCTGAGGCTCCTCGCCGTTGACACCCTGGTCCCGATCAGGTAGGCAGCAGTCATGATCAGGTTGGTAGATCCGCGAGGCGACCTGACCAACGCCGCCTCGCGGCTGGCTCCCAGGCCGGAGGTGTCGGCGCTTCGTCGCATCGGGTTCCTCTCCAACGAGGAGGAGTTCATGCAGGCTCCGCTTCACTTCCCGCGTTACACGAGGATCCTGCAGAGGGTGTTGCCGGAGCGGTTGAAGGCCCCGCTTCAGTTCCACAGCGAAGTGAAACCTGTTCTGTCGCGGCCGGCGGAGAACGATCAGCTGGAGCTGCTGGCTCGGTGTGAAGGGGTCGTAAACGGCCTCGCCAAGTGAGGCTCCTGCACGGCGGGCAGTTTGCTCGACCACGTCAACCTGGAGAGGATGGGTATCCCCACGGTCACCTTCGTGACCGAGCCGTTCGAATCGGCGGCTCGCACCCACGCCGAGATCCACGGCCTGCCCGATCTGCCGCTGATCATCGTCCCCCAGGATTACCTGGAGGAGCCATCCGACGACGCCGTGATCGCCCGTGACCAGGCAGTGTTCGATGCCGTCGTGGCCGCCCTGACGGTCTCGCCATGAGGGACCCGTAGTGAGCGGCGAGGCTGCCTCCCGGAGGAGATCGAGGCCACCGACTGGCCCGAGCTCAGCTACCGCCTCAATCTGACCGACGGGCTGCCCACCTTCCCTCCGGAACACCGGGCTGTGGAAGCGCTGGTGGCCGGGAGCGGGATGCCCGCCGATCACGTCATAGGCGAGATCCCGCCGCGGGGCGGACGGGCGACCATCCAAGCCGTCGCCGCCAACGCGGCTATGGCCGGGTGCCTGCCCGAGCACATGCCGGTGGTGATCACGGCATTGGAGGCCATGCTCGAGCCGAGGTTCAACCTCCGGGGAGTGGTGTGCACCACCCACCCGTGCTGGCCCCTCGTGATCGTCTCGGGACCGATCGTCGAGGACCTGGCCATGGAGACCCGCGAGTCGGTGTTCAACGGGGGCGGAGCCCGGGCCAACCTGGCTATCGGCCGGGCAGTCCGGTTGGTCACCTGGAACCTGGGAGGCGCCTACCCCCGCCGGCCGGTCCAGGAAGTAATGGGTCATCCCGGCCGCCTGGCCTACTGCATCGCAGAGGACACGGTTCGGTCGCCCTGGCCGGCCCTTCATGTCGAGCGCGGACTCGATGCGCCTCGCGGCGCGGTCACCGTCTTTGCCTGCGAGGCTCCGCAGGTGGTGCTGGCCTGGGGGACGAGTGGGAGTCCCGAGATCTTCCTGGAGCAGATGGCCGATCAGATGAGGGCCCGAGGAAACTCCAACGTGCACACCATGGGGGAGATCCTGGTCGGCTTCAATCCGGAACAAGCCCGAGAGCATAGCTGCGGAGGGATGGACCAGGCCCGACATTCAGGCCTTTCTATGGCAGCGGGCCCGTCGGAGGCTCGGCGACATACGGCAAAACCGGGACGGCAGTCCCGCCGTCGCAGCAACCGATGCGTACTACTGGTGGCCCGACTGGGTCGATCAGGGCAACCCGGACGAGATCATCCCCGTAGCCATGTCGCCCGAGTCGATTCATGTAGTCGTGACCGGTGGGGACAGTCTGGCCTACGGATTCGTGTGCCCATCCTGGGGGACGCTCGGCGGCTTCGCAGTAACCCGGCCCATTCCGGCGGCTGGCTTTTAGTAGCTCACGGTCAATCGACCTTTGGTTCTGCCCGCCGCCGCTTTCCGTCCTGTCGAGGCCCTGGTCGGGGCTTCAACGATGGTACTGTCCCATTGCTTCTGCGCTACAGGGGGGAGGCGCGCCTGATGGCACAAGGAACCTTCGTCTACGACCCGACAGCCGCCCGGTTCCAGGAGGAGATGCACGACGTCTACCGGGTCCTGCGCGACGAGTACCCGTTGTTCGTGACGCCCGATGGAAGCTATGTGCTGTCGCGCTTCGCCGATGTCTGGGACGCCGTGCACGATCCGGCGACGTTTTCGTCGACCTGCGCCGAGGCGAATCAGCTCATGCCGCAGATGATCTACATGGATCCGCCGCGGCACACCGCCCTGCGTTCACTCGTGTCACGGGCCTTCACCCCGCGTCGGATGGCGGAGCTCGAGGCTCGGATCCGCCAGGTGGCGACCGGGCTGATCGACCAGTTCGCCGCTAGCGGTCATTGCGAGCTGGTCCATGAGTTCGCCGCCCCGCTCCCCAGCATCGTCATGGCTGACTTGATAGGTGTCCCCGAGGAGCATCGCGAATCCTTTCGGACCTGGACCGAGGCCTTCCTGGAGGTGACCGGACCCGCCGATATCACCGGCAGAGCCGAGAAGATCTACAACCTGTTCGGACAGCTGCTGGCCGATCGCCGCCGAGCACCGTCAGATGACCTGATGAGCGCTCTGATCGAGGCCCGCGTAGACGGGAAGGGGCTGTCGGAAGAGGACTTGTTGGGATTCTGCTTCCTGCTCCTAATAGCGGGAAACGACACCACCACGTCCCTGATTGGCAACGGGGCGGAACTGCTGGCTCGCCATCCTGAGCAGCGAGCCGAGCTGGTCACCGATCCGGCTCTCATCCCGGGGGCGGTCGAGGAGATGATCCGCATCGAATCCCCCACCCAGGCCCTGCCGCGTACAGCCAGCAGGGAGGTGGAGCTGCACGGGATCACCATCCCGCAAGGCGCTCGCGTCATGCTGCTGTGGGGCGCCGCCAACCTGGATGAAGGAGAGTTCCCCGATGCGGAGAGGTTCGACATCCACCGGGGGGCACCTCGCCACCTCGGATTCGGTCATGGAATCCACTTCTGCCTCGGGGCCCCGCTCGCCCGCCTCGAGTCCCGCGTGGCTTTCGAGGAACTGCTGGCCCGCTTGCCCGAGTACCGCCTGGCCGACCCCCCACAGCGCTACCTGTCGAACTGGGCCCGGTCGTGGCGCCTGCTCCCGGTGGAGTTCGCCCCGGTGGAGTCCGCCCCGGTGCCCGAGTGATCGAGCCTTTTCTGGTAGCCATCCCTGAGCCGGTACTGGCGGATCTGAGGGACCGCCTGGTCCGCACCCGCTGGCCCGATCAGCTGCCCGGTACCGGTTGGGATTACGGGACTGATCTCGACTACCTCCGGCACCTGTGCGAGTACTGGGTCGAGGGGTTCGACTGGCGCGCCACGGAGGCCCGCCTGAACACGTGGCCCAACGCAATAACCGCGATAGACGGCGAGCCCATCCACTTCATCCATGCCCGCTCCGATCATTCCGATGCCCTGCCCCTCCTGGTCCTTCACGGCTGGCCTGGATCGGTGACGGAGATGGTCGAGATCATCGAGCCACTGCGCCATCCCGCGATTGACGGGGCGGATCCAGGCGACTCGTTCCATGTGGTCTGCGCCTCACTGCCCGGGTTCGGCTTCTCGGGCCCGACCCACGAGCGAGGATGGCATCCCCGGAGGATCGCGGCGGCGATGACGGAGTTGATGAACCGGCTGGGGTACAGCCGCTTCGCCTGCCTCGGTGGGGACTGGGGGGCGACGACGTCCAACTACATGGCCCACGACTATCCAGATCGGCTCATCGGCATGTACCTGACCATGGTGGCCGCCGGCCCTCCTCCGGGGTCAGACGGCTCGGAACTCAACGAGGAGGAGCGGCAGTGGTTGGCTGCCAGCACCGCGTTCTTCGCCGAGGAGTCCGGCTACCTGCAGATACAGGGCACGAGACCCCAGACCCTCGCCTATGCCCTCAACGATTCGCCGGCCGGTCTGGCCGGGTGGATCGTCGAGAAGTTCCGGGCTTGGAGCGACTGCGACGGAGATCTGGAGTCCGCGATAACCCGAGACGACGTCCTGGCTGATGTGACCCTGTACTGGGTCACCGGCACGGCCAACTCGGCGTCGCGGATTTATCTCGAGGCCATGCGGGCCGGGCAGTTCCAGCCCATCGCGGAGCGTATAGAGGTGCCGACGGGGGCGGCCATCTTCCCCAAGGAGACTGTCAAGGCGCCCCGGCCCTGGGCGGAGGCGGCGTGGAACATTAAACGCTGGACGGTGATGCCCAAGGGTGGGCACTTCGCGGCGCTGGAGGTGCCGGATCTGCTGGTAGCCGACGTCCGCGCTTTCTTCCGGGACCTGCGGCCTCACGGCTCATAGCGCGCCTGAGCATCCGGGCCGGTTAGGCGGTCAGGCGGTTGCGCAGCAACCGGCCGGGCCGGGCGCCGGTGCGCTCTCCCCGCTCGATCGTCACTTCGCCGTTGACGACGGTGGCCAGGAAGCCCTCGGAGCGCTGTTCCAGGCGAGGACCACCGCCGGGGAGATCCTCCACCAATCGGGGGACGGACGGACCCACTTTCTCGGCGTCGAACACGTTGAGGTCGGCTTTCATCCCCGGCCGAACCAGGCCGCGGTCGGCAAAGCCCCAAGCCAGGGCGGGCGCGAGCGTCACCATGCGGACCGCCTCTTCCAGCGTGAACTCCTCACGGTCGCGAACCCAGTAGCCGAGCAGGTGGGTGTGTATGGAGGCGTCACAGATCTGGCTGAGATGGGCGCCCGAGTCCGAGAAGGTCATCACCGAGCGCGGGTGTCGCATTGCCCGCAGGAGTGTCTGCTCGTCTTGAGGGTAGAGGCTGGGCTGGATGAACATCTGGTCCAGCCCGGTTTCCCTCGCCAGGTCGATCATGGCTTCGACCGGGTGGACACCCCGTTGGCGGGCGACGTCGGCCACTGATGGGTTCGGCGGCAGCCCCCGCCGGTAAACCTTGATCCCCTCGAAGTCGGGAGGCCGGGCCTGGGCCCCGATCTGCCTGAACGCGCCGTACTCGAAATCCCGCGCCGATTCGATCAGCCGGGCCCGCGTATCCGGGTCTTCCAGCCCGGCCAGCTGAGCCGGCGCCGGGGTGGCGCGGAAGTCCCGCCAGGCCGGGATCAAGTCGAACGGGAGGCGGCTCTTGAAAGAAAGGAGGACAGAGATCCCCCGGCAGTGGGTCTGGGCGATCAACCGGGCTCCGGCTCTGCCGGCCGAGTCCATGAAATCGAGCAGCTGGCCCGCTTCCTTGGTGGCCACGAACCCATAGGTGATGGGCACCCCCGTCGATACCGCCAGTCTCTCGATGCGCCCGAGGGCAGCGTCGCGGACCTCCGGATCCGGATCCATCATGCCGCCGTCGGCGGTCTCGAGGATCCCCGCGCCCAGTTCGCCCATCACCGACACCAGACCGGCCAGCTCCTGCCATCCGGCCAGCCGGGACGCAACGGGCCGGTCGTCCGACGTCTGGTGATGTTCGCTGCGGGACGAGGTGAAGCCGATGGCGCCGGCTCTGATCGATTCCTCGAGCTGCCGGGCCATCAGCACGAGGTCTTCGGGCGACGCCTCCTCCTCGAAGGCCCGCCCTCCCATGGCCCAGGTGCGCAAGGCCGAGTGCCCGACGTTGGCGGCGAAGTTGATGCCTTTGGGCAGCCGATCGACGGCGTCGAGATACTCAGGGAAGGTCTCGAAGCTCCAGTCGATGCCCTCCGCCAGCGCGACCGGGTCGATGTCTTCGGCCCGTTCGAGGTTGCGCACCACGAGAGCCCGCTCCTTGGCGCGCACCGGCGCCAACGTGAAGCCGCAATTGCCCATCACTGCGGTGGTCACGCCGTGCCAGCACGAGTTGGCTCCGGACGCGTCCCAGAAAACCTGCGCGTCCATGTGGGTGTGACCGTCGACGAAGCCGGGGGTTACTACGTACCCCTCGGCATCGATCTCCCTTCGGCCCCGTTCCCCGATCCTGCCGACGAACGCAACGGTGTCCCCCACGACCCCGACGTCGGCCCGATAGGAGCCGAAGCCCGAACCGTCCACTACTGTGCCGTTGCGGATCACCAAGTCGTAGGCAATAAGCCAGCACATTAGCTACTGCCGGCGATCGGCCGGCGAGAACGGGAGGCCGGTGAGCGAGAAATCTTCGGCAGAGATCCGGGCATCGTTGGGGCATCCCGTCATCGACGCGGACGGCCACACGGTCGAGTTCCTCCCCGCTCTGCAGCCATATCTCGAGGAGGAAGGGGTAGACCCGGCCCACCCGGAGTTCTGGCGGATCGAGGCCGGGCACCTCGGGCCGCCTACAGACTGGCACGCCCATACTCCCGAGGAGCGAAGCCGGTACCGCATCTCGCGTGGCGCTTGGTCCGGCGTTCCCGAGAAGGCCATCGACCAGGCCACTTCGCTGCTGCCCAGGCTCCTGGCCGAGCGACTTGACGAGCTGGGCATCGACCTGAGCGTCATCTACCCGAGTTTCGGGCTCCTCTTCACCACCTTCGACGACGCTGACGTCCGCCGGGGAGCCTGCCGGGCCCTCAACCGATTCAACGCCGAAGTGTACGAGCCGTTTCGCGACCGGCTGGTCAGCGTGGCCGCTATCCCGATGCACACCCCGGAGGAAGCGGTCGATGAGCTGCGGAACGCTCACGGGCTGGGGTTCAAAGCGGTCGTGATGCCCGGCTGGGTGCAGCGACCAGTGGCGGCGGTGTCGGAGAAATGGCCGGACGCAGCCCGGTGGTCGCTGTGGCTGGACACCTTCGGGATAGACAGTGACTACGACTACGACCCGGTGTGGGAGACGTGCCGGGAGCTGGGGATTTCTCCCTCTTTCCACTCGTCGGCCATGGGCTGGCCGAACCGACGATCGGTCTCCAGCTACGTCTACAACCACGTCGGGATGCTTGGCGAGGCTCATCACGCCACCGCCAAGTCGTTGGTGCTGGGAGGAGTGACGCGGCGCTTCCCGGATCTGAACTTCTGCTTTCTGGAAGGGGGCGTGAGCTGGGCGGTGTCGCTCTACGCCGACCTGATCGGCCACTGGGGCAAACGGAGTGCTCAGGCCCTGGCCGCCACGGACCCGGGTAAGGCGGACTGGGGTGCCCTTGCCAGCCTGTTTCGCGAGTACGGCGGACCGTGGGCGGCACAGGCACCGGGGCCTCGGAATTGGCGCCAGACCGATCTGGATTTCTTCGACGAGTTCGCTGCCGCCGGCGTCGAGCGTGCTGAGGATTTCATCGACCTGTTCTCCGTGCCGTTTTTCTTCGGCTGTGAGGCGGACGATCCCGGCACTGCGACCGCTTTCGATGCCCGCCTCAATCCATTCGGCGTCCGGTTGCAGGCCTTGTTCGGGTCGGACATCTCCCATTGGGATGTGCCGGACATGAGCGAGGTTCTCGAGGAGTCGTGGGAGATGGTGGAGCGCGGGCTCCTGAACGAGGATGACTATCGCGACTTCGTGTTCACCAACCCGGTACGGCTGTACACCCGTACCAATACTCACTTCTTCGACGGAACCCGGGTCGAGAGCGCGGCTTCGTCACTGGAATCGAGGCGCTGATGCTCGACCTTCTGATCAAAGACGGAAACGTGATCGACGGTACCGGCGGGCCTGGTCGCCGGGCTGATGTCGCTGTTGATCACGGACGGGTCGTGGCCGTGGGCAAGGTGGATGATCAGGCAGCGCGTACCATCGACGCCGATGGCCGGGTGGTCTGCCCCGGGTTCATCGATGTCCACACCCACTACGATGCCCAGGTCCTCTGGGATCCGGCTATGAGCCCTTCGCCCTTGCACGGCGTCACCTCGGTCATCGGCGGCAACTGCGGGTTCTCCATCGCTCCGCTCGGATCCGACCATGTCGACTATGTGATGAAGATGATGGCCCGGGTGGAGGGTATGCCACTCGAGTCCCTCCAGCATGGCCCGGCCTGGGACTGGACCAGCTTTGCCGAGTGGCTCGACCGCCTCGAAGGGCGGGTGGTGATCAATGCCGGATTTCTCGCCGGGCACTCGACTATCAGACGGGTCGTCATGGGTGATGCCGCCCACGACCATGCCGACCCCTCGCAGATCGACAGGATGACCGTCCTGCTGCACGAGTCCCTGGCGGCGGGGGCCCTGGGCTTCTCTTCATCGCTGGGTGAGGCCCACACTGACTACGACGGCCGGCCGGTGCCCTCTCGCCAGGCCCAGCCGGAGGAGTTCCTGGCTCTGGCCACGGCGGTGAAAGAGCACGAAGGGACGGCGCTGGAATTCATTCCGGCCATGGGGGAGATCCCGCCGGAGCGGATCGAGCTCATGACCCGCATGTCGCTGTTGGCCAACCGGCCCCTCAACTGGAACCTGCTCGGGTCGTTGTCGCCCATCGAGGTGTACGAGCAGCAGCTCACTTCCTGTGACCATGCCCGCCGGCACGGGGCGGTCGTGGTTGCCTTGGCTCTACCCGATCTGCTGCGGATGCGGGTGCCACTACTCGATTCCCTTCCCGGCTGGCCCGAGGTGCTGGGCCTCCCCGAGAGCGAGCGCCGTCGGGCTGCTGCGGATCAATCGGTCCGGGCCCGGCTCAAAGCGGCGGCAGCCGGTCTGCCGGCGACGGTCGGATCATGGGATCTGCTGGCCGTGGCCGAAGGTCCCCTCGCCGGCAGCACCATCAGCTCGATCGCGTCCGAGCGCGGCATCGAGCCCGAGGATGCGCTCATCGACACGGTCGTCCCCGATGCCACGCCGGTAGCCCTCCTCTTCCCGTCGCTGACGCCAACCCTCGGCACGGCTCCTGAAGGGTGGGCCACCCGGTCGCGGGTCTGGCGCGACCAACGGGTAGTGCTGGGCGGCTCCGACGCCGGAGCCCACGCCGACCTCATGTGCCACGCCAACTACACCACCGTGGTCCTCGGCGAAATGACCCGGGACCGGGGCCTGTTCGAGATCGAAGACGCCATCCGGCGCCTGACCGAGATGCCGGCCCGGCTCTACGGAGTGCGCCACCGGGGCCGGATAGCCGAAGGTTGGTTCGCCGATCTGGTGGTCTTCGACCCCGCCGCCATTGGAAGTCGGCCTCCGACCGCCCGCTACGACCAGCCGGCCGGAGCCATGCGACTCTACGCAGAAGCGACGGGTATCGATCGGGTCATCGTCAACGGCCGGGAGGTGGTGAGGTCCGGAGAGCTCACGGGTGACCTGCCCGGCACGCTGCTTCGCTCCGGCCGGGACACCGACACCATGACCGTGCCAGGCTCGGCCTGAACTTCGACCAAAGAAAAGAGGCGACATCCTGATGAGTGAGGCAAGGGTGGCCATGATCACCGGGGCCAGCCGGGGAATCGGCAAAGCACTGGCCGTGCATTTCGCTCGGGCCGGCTTCGACGTGGCCGTCAGCGCCAGGACAGTCCAAGAAGGAGAAGCCCGAGAGCATTCGTCGACCCTCAAGGCCTCGAACACCAAGCCCCTGCCGGGATCCCTGGCTTCCACGGCGGCGCTGGTGGAGAAGGAGGGCCAGCGGGCGCTGCCCGTCTATCTGGACGTGCTCGACCGGGTGTCTCTCGGCGTCGCGGTCACGACGGTGCTCGACCAGTGGGGCCGCATCGATGTACTGGTGAACAACGCCCGCTACATCGGGCCGGGCCATATGGATCTCTTCATGGACACGCCGATCGAATTGCACGAGAAGCATCTCGAGGCCAACGTTCTGGCTCCGATCATCCTCACCCGGCTGGTGCTGCCCCAGATGCTCGAACGGGGTGAGGGTCACATTGTCAACATCACCTCAGGGGCAGGCAACTCGGATCCACCCGCCGCCGCCGGCTCGGGGGGCTGGGGCCTGGGTTATGGCATGTCCAAAGGCGCCTTTCATCGCCTGGCCGGCATACTCCATCTCGAGCTCGGCGACCAGGGCATCCGGGCCTACAACCTTCATCCCGGCTTTGTGACGACCGAGCGTATGGTTGCCGACATGGGTGATTTCGGTTTCGACGCCAGCGCCGGGGCCCCTGCTGATGTGGTAGGGGCGATGGCCGTCTGGCTGGTGACCACCCCGGAGGGTAACCAGTTGACCGGGACCTGGATCGAGGCTCAAGACATGTGCCGGGAGCTGAACCTGGTGCCCGAGTGGCAGGGGGCATGAGCTCCGACTATGACGTACCCTCCAAGGTTGAGCTCGACGCCATGTACGCCTCTCTCAAGAACTGGCGGCGGTGGGGAGAGGACGATCAGCGTGGCACCCTGAACTTCCTGACGCCCGAACGGCGGGTGGCGGCGGCGGCAAGGGTGCGCAGCGGCGTTTGCGTGAGTTTGTCCCACAACCTGAGCACCGAGCCTTCAGGAGACAATCCGCAGCCGGTTCATCACCACATGCTCGCCTCAGGCGACGCCCGGGACAGCAACGGGATCCCCGGCTACGAAGCGGCCCGGGACTACGTAGGTCTCGACGTCCACGGCCTGGTGACCACTCATGTCGATGCCCTCTCACACATGTTCGTCGACGGCGAGATGTTCGGAGGTCGGCCCGCCACCGAGGTGCGCAGCGACGGGGCCCGGGCCAACACCATTCTGACCATGGCCGACGGGGTAGTCGGCCGAGGAGTCCTGCTGGATGTTCCACGTGCTACCGGGGTCGATTACCTCGATGCCGGCTCGCTCGTCACCATCGCCGAACTGGAAGCGACGGAAGCCAGCGAGGACGTCACCGTCGGGACGGGCGACATTCTGTTGATTCGGTGGGGGCGAGGGCCGAGACGGGCCGCCAAGGGAGTCTTCGACGGCTTCTCGGGCCTGCATGCGGAATGCCTGCCGTGGCTGCACCGGCGGGAAGTGGCGGTCCTCGGGAGCGACGGCATCTCCGACCCGATGCCTTTCGTGGGCACGCCGTCGTGGCCTTTCCCCGTCCACCAGATAGGCATCACCGGCATGGGCCTGCCCCTCATCGACAACATGGAGCTCGACCAGGTCGCGGAGGTGTGCGCATCCGAGGGAAAGTGGGATTTCTTGTTCAGCATGGCTCCTCTCCGCTTGGAGCGGGGCACCGGCTGCCCGGTCAACCCCATCGCCGTTCTATGAGTGCACCGGCAGGTGATCACGACCAGCTTCGGAACCTTCTGCAGCGCTATTCGCGGGCGGCAGATGCGAGGGATATCGATACGCTTCGCAGCCTCTTCCATCCGGACGCGGTCATCGATGGTGCTCGAGGCGTGCTGACGGTGGAGCCCTGGCTGGACGCCATGCGCGCCGGCCCGCCTTCCCAGGTCAGCATGCACATGATCGGCGAGCCCCTGATAGTGGTCCAGGGTGATGACGCCCGGCTCGACACCTACGCGATCGTCTACCAGGTCGGCGACGGATCACCGGCTCAACCGGACCGGACCCTGGGGATCCGCTACCTGGACGTGGCGGTGCGCGGCGACGGTGGCTGGCGAATTAGCCACCGCCAAGCCAGGACGGTGTGGATGCGCTGAGGGGGTGAATCCCGCCGCGGATCAACCGCCGGCCATGGCGCCCACGACGACGAGCGGTTCCCGTCCGCTCGCAACCGAGACTGGCAACGGCGCGTCGGGCGGTTCGTGGGACAGGTCCTCCTCCCCGGCGAAGAACCGGACAAATGCCCGGCGTTTCTTGGTGGATTGATCCCTCATGGTGCCCTTGAGCATCGGGTATCGGTCCTCCAGCTCGTCGAGGACCGAACGCTGAGTTACGGGTCCGTCGACATCCAACGCGACCTCGCCGTGGACGTTGGCCAGGGTGCGCAGGTGGGCGGGGAGGACCACTCGGGTCATCCGAGGGTCTGCACTTCGACCGACAGGACGGCCGGGAGGTCGCGGACGATGGCGGTCCAGGTGTCGCCGGAGTCGGCCGAGGCGTATACCTGCCCGCCAGTGGTGCCGAAGTAAATCCCGGCCGGATCGAGAGAATCGACCGACATGGCGTCCCGCAGCACGTTCACGTAGCAATGAGCCTGCGGAAGCCCGTCGGTCAGCTCTTGCCACTCTCCGCCGCCCGTGCGGCTGCGGTACACCCTCAACTTTCCGTCGGGCGGAAAGTGCTCGGAGTCACTTGTGATCGGCACCACGTACACCGTGTCGGGTTCGTGGGGATGAACCTCGATCGGGAAACCGAAGTCGCTGGGCAGGTTGCCGCTGACTTCCTCCCATGACTTACCGCCGTCTTCACTGCGCATCACGTCCCAGTGCTTCTGCATATAGAGCACATCCGGACGCGATGGGTGCATGGCCAGGTGGTGTACGCAATGCCCGACCTCGGCGTCGGCGTCCGGAATGCCCTCGGATTGCAGCCCGTGATTCGACGGGTGCCAGGTCGCCCCCCCGTCCTCGGTCCTGAAGACGCCGGCCGCCGAGATGGCGACGACCATCCGGGCCGCCTCGTCGGGATTGATAATGACGGTGTGGAGGCACATCCCTCCCGCGCCGGGTTGCCAATGAGCACCGCTGTCGTGCTTTCGCAGGCCGGATAATTCCTGCCAGGACCGGCCGCCGTCGGCGGAGCGGAACAGAGCGGCGTCCTCCACGCCGGCGAAGACGACGTCGGGATCGGTGAGGGACGGCTCGAGGTGCCACACCCGCGCGAACTCCCAGGGGTGGGGAGTGCCGTCGTACCACTGATGGGTGCCCGGAACGCCGTCATACGGGAAGTCATTGCCCACCGGAGCCCAGGTCGTGCCACCGTCGTCGGACCGCTGAATGACCTGCCCGAACCAGCCTGTGCTCTGGGAGGCGAAGATCCGATCCGGGTCGGCGGGAGACCCCTTCAGGTGATACATCTCCCACCCGCTGAACAGTGGGCCGGTGATCGCCCAGTCGCCCCGACTGCCGTCCGCGGTCAGGACAAATGCTCCTTTGCGGGTCCCGACCAAGATCCGCACCGCGCTCATAAGAAAACCTCCATGGCTCGGACTTATCCAGCTTATTCGACGTACTGCAGCTCGCGAATTCATCGGATCCCACGGCAAGAACTTGGTCAAAGGGGAAGGCCTTCGTTAAGGGCGGCCCCCGTTGACCGGCGCGTGGCGGTTTTCGGCCTCGAGAGCCCTTCGGAGCAACCGGAGGCCAGCCCGTAGGATGAGGTGATGCCTCCGACACGAAGCTCAGCCCGGCCAGGCGCCATGAGGGCCGCCACCCGGCGCCCATGAGCCTCACCGTCCCCCGTCGGCGGCCGGCCGGTTCGGACCCGACCGGGCCCTGGCGCGTTTCGCCGTGGGAACCGGCGCCCGGGGAGTCGCTCTACCGCCCTCCCCGCCAGGGCATAGATCCGGACCGGAGCAAGTCGTGGCTGCGACGGGCGCTCCCGATCGTGATGTCGCACAAGGGCACGTTCATCACCTCGCTGACGCTGTCATTCGTCGGCCTTCTCATTCAGGTGGAAATCCCCCTGCTGCTGGGGACTCAGGCCCTCGACAAGGCCATAGTCCCGTTCGTCCAGCAGTCAGGACTACCGGCGTCGCAGCAGCTA
The DNA here is from genome assembly GCA_963851245.1 of uncultured Acidimicrobiaceae bacterium. Taxonomy (GTDB): domain Bacteria; phylum Actinomycetota; class Acidimicrobiia; order Acidimicrobiales; family Palsa-688; genus CAWKOH01. The sequence continues at coordinate 106,084 of CAWKOH010000011.1, forward strand.
CCCGCGTCCCACTACGAGCACATCCTTTACCACTACGTCGGCATAGTCCTCGTGCTGGCCGTCCTGGCGGGCGTTCTCGGATACGTGGCCCGATTGTTCCTGATGACCACCGCCTATCAGATCGAGTTCGATCTGCGCAATGTCATCTACACGCATCTGAGCCGCATGTCCTTCGGTTTCTACGACCGGGTCCAATCGGGCCAGCTCATCTCGCGGGCGAACTCCGATATCCGGTCGGTGCAGATGTACCTGACATTCGGACCGTCGATCATGGTGCAGTGCCTCATGGCGGCGATCGCCTTTGCGTACATGCTCTCCATCAACGTGCCATTGGCGTTCGTCAGCATGGCCACCATGCCGCTCATCTACATAAGCGGCGTCCGCATGCGCAACATCCTCTTTCCCGTGTCATGGATGATCCAGTCGCGCTTGGCCGACGTGGCCACCATCGTGGACGAGAACATCAACGGGGTACGAGTGGTGAAGTCCTTCGCAGCCGAAGACCAGCAGCTTCACCTTCTGGCCCGAGCGGCGGAGCGACTGCGGTGGGCGTACGTCAAGGACGCCGACATCCGGGCCCAGTTCACCCCGCTGGTCCAGAACCTGTCCCAGGTAGGGTTGGTCCTCGTCCTGCTGGTCGGCGGGTACCTGGTGGTGCACGATCACCTGCAGGTCGGGACCATCCTCACCTTCAGCTTCTGGATCGTGATGCTCCAGGCTCCGTTCCAGATGCTGGGAATGCTCATCATGATGGGCCAGCGCGCCGCAGCCTCGGCCCATCGCATCTACGAGGTCCTGGACGAGCAGCCTTCGGTCGTCGACCGGCCCGGGGCGGTCGACCTCGACCAGTGCCTCGGCGATGTGGTCTTCGATGACGTCGGCTTCTCGTACGTCGAGGGCGGCCCGGACGTGCTCGACGGCTTCGACATGCACCTGCGCCCCGGCGAGACCGTAGCCCTGGTGGGCCGCACCGGCTCGGGGAAATCGACGGTGGCCCGCCTCCTCGATCGTTTCTACGACGTCACCGGCGGAGCCGTTCTGGTCGACGGGCGCGACGTCCGGGACCTGACCCTCGCCAGTTTGCGGTCTCGGATCGGGATCGTGCTCGACGAGCCCTTCCTCTTCTCGCTGTCGGTCCGCGACAACATCGCCTACGGGAAGCCGGATGCCGACTTCGCAGATATAGAGGCGGCAGCGAAGGCGGCCGGAGCGGACGGGTTCATCCGGGAACTCGCCGACGGGTACGACACCGTGGTCGGGGAGCGGGGCTACACCCTCTCGGGCGGCCAGCGGCAGCGTATCGCCATCGCCCGCACCCTGCTCGTGAATCCTCCCATCCTGGTCCTCGACGATGCCACCAGCGCCATCGACGTTCAGGTGGAACAGACGATACATCGCGGCCTGAAGGTCCTCATGGAGGGCCGTACCACTCTCATCGTGGCGCACCGGTTGTCGACCATAGGCTTGGCCGACCGCGTCGTTCTCATGGACTCCGGGCGTGCCGTCGCCGAGGGCACCCACGCCGAACTGATGGCTACCTCGCCCCTCTACGTGGAGGTGCTGGCGCAAGCGGCGGAAATGGACTCGGTCGAGCCCGACCCGGGGGGCGACTGATGGTCATGCTCGGAGGCTTCGCCGGCGGGTCGCGCAGCGCCGCCAACCCCGGTGGGGGGCTTCCTTTCGCGGGCGTGCCCTCGGAGATGCAGGCCGGTGTGGACCAGTTGCTTCGCGACGAGCCCGACCACGGCGAGCCCGATGTCAGCTTCACTTACCGGGCCCACGACGAACATCCCCGGCGCCTTACCCTTCGCAGTCTGATCTTCCGGCACTGGCAGCTGGGCCTGCTGGCCCTGCTGTTCATCGGGATCGTGAGCGTGGCCAATCAAGCCGGTCCCGCGTTGATCAGTTACGGGATAGATCACGGAATGGTCCACCCCGACATGTCCGTGGTGGTCGCTGTGGCCCTGCTTTACCTGCTTGCGATCGTGATAACCGCGCTGGCTCAACGGGCCATGGTCAAGGTCACTGGGCGCCTGGCCGCCTGGGTGATGAACGACCTGCGCATCAGCGTTTTCACCCACTTGCAACGGCTGGGGCTCGACTTCTACACGGACGAAAAGGCCGGAGTCATCATGACCCGGATGACGAGCGACATAGAGAACCTGCAGCAGTTGCTCCAAGACGGCCTGGCCCAGTTCATCGTCCAGGGATTGACCATGGTGGTCATCGCCATAATTCTGTTCGCCACGAACGTCAAACTGGCATTGATCACGATTTTGATGGTCGTGCCTTTGTTGACCATCATGTCTATCTGGTTTCAGCGGGCTTCCGAGCGAGGCTACGACCGGGTTCGGGACGGCATCGCCAAAGTGCTCGCCGACCTTTCCGAGAGCCTCCATGGAGTCCGCATTGTCACGGCCCACAACCGCCAGGCGCGCAACGTCGTGCACCATCGCAACGTCGTCGGGGACTACCGTGCCGCCAACTACTACACCGCTGAGATCAATGCCGTCTACGGACCGGGCACCCAGATGCTCGGCTACCTGGCGCAGGCGGCCCTTCTGGCCGTCGGCGGCACGATGGTGTTGCACGGGTCTCTCAGCGTCGGTGGTCTCACCGCCTTCTTCTTGTATCTGAGCCGGTTCATGATGCCCATCCAGCTCCTCGCCCAGCAGTACAACGTGTACCAGCAAGGGCAGGCGTCACTGGTCAAGCTGCGTTCCTTGTTGGCAGTCGCTCCGAGCGTGCCCGAGCGGCCCGATGCCGTGGAGCTCCCGCCGATCGAGGGCGAGATCCGCTTTGACGACGTCACCTTCGGCTACGCACCGGGCGTACCGGTGATCCACGATGTCGATCTGCTCGTCCGGGCCGGCGAGACGGTTGCCTTCGTTGGGCCGACCGGAGCAGGCAAGTCGACCATCGCCAAATTGGTCACCCGTTTCTACGATCCAACCGAGGGCAGGGTCCTGATCGACGGGTACGACCTGCGCGACCTGAAGATCGGGTCGCTGCGCCGGCAACTGGGAGTCGTGCCTCAGGAGCCGTTCCTCTTCACGGGCACGGTCCGCGAGAACATCGCCTTCGCTCACCCCGACGCTACTGAGGACGAAGTATGGGAAGCGGTCCGCGCCGTCGGTTTGGTCGATGTCATCGAACGGATGCCAGACCGCCTCGACACCTTCGTCCACGAACGGGGGCAATCGCTTTCCTCCGGCGAGCGCCAGCTCATCGCCCTCGCCCGGGCGTTCATGGCGAAACCTAGAGTGCTCGTGCTCGACGAGGCCACATCCAACCTGGACCTTTTGTCGGAGACCAAGATCGAAGCGGCCCTGGATGTGCTTCTCCAGGGCCGCACCGCCATCCTGATAGCCCACCGGCTCACGACCGCCATGCGCGCCGACCGCATCGTCGTGATCGACGAGGGCCAGGTTGTGGAGAGCGGGCCTCACGACGATCTGGTCCGCCTGGGCGGCCGCTACGCCGAAATGTACGCCACCTGGATGAGCCACAGCGAGGGAGGCGCCGAGGTTGACACCCTGCCCCCCGCCCCTCCCGGATGAGAGGAGCCCGGGTCAGGCGACGGTGACCAGGGTCCCGATCGGATCCAGGCCCCATATGGTCTCGGCCGTGGAGGAAGGCAGTTCCACGCAACCAAGGCTCTGGGGCCAGCCGTAACCGGGTCGGGGGAACTCGTGAACGGCATCGCCGCCGTTGAAATAGGCGACCCAGCGCACCCCGGGATCGCTGTAGTGGGTCCCATCCGGGTTGACACCCGACATGGTGGTCGACTGGTACCGGGCGTATACGGGAAAGGTTCCTTGCGCGGTTGGTGCCGCCGCGATCCCTGTGTTGGCAGCTGAGGAGGCGACGATCCCACCGTCGGACCAGACCTCCAGGGACTCCGGCTCCGACTCGCTGACCATCAGGTAGTTGTACGGATGGGTGTCGACCTGATGCTGGGCCGCCGCTGCGACCAGAGCCCGCCAGACTTCCGGCCCGGCCGCGCCGTCCGTGGCGAGGTCATGCGCCGCTTCGAAGGCCATGATGGCGCCGCGATCGATGACGTTGTCCTGGCCTTGAGCCCACAAATCCCTGAGAGATGCCGGAGTGTTGGCGTAACGCCAGGAGAAGGTACCGGCGATGGGGGACGTCGAAATCGCCGTGGTGGTGGACGCGGCACTTGGGGTGAAGGCGACGGGCAGATACCCGAGCTGGGCCAGAAGCTGCTGGAGACGCAGCGTGGAGCCAGGGGCGACGGTGAAGGTCACCGACGCCGTGGACTCCAGCGGGGTGGTGTCCGTACCCGTGGCCCCGGCGAGTCCCGAGGGGACGGTGATCGTGACGGTGCTGTAGGGAATCCAGCCTCCCGTCGGGACGAACGTCATGGTGGACCCGGTGGTCACCCAGGAACCGGCGGTCGGAGGAGTAATGGTAGGTGTGGCGCCCGAAGCGGCCAGGAAAGCCGAGAAGTTGAGCGTGATCGGGGTCGTAGCCGCCACCGCGGCGGCGTTTGCGGCCGGGGACGACGACACCAGCGTCAGCGGAACTGGAGCCGCCGTGGTAGGAGTCGTCGCTTCGTGGCTGGGCGCGTGCTTGCCTGTCTTGTGGCCGGCGGCATATGTAGCGCCGGCGACGGCCACCACCGCCGCAGCCGCCCCGATCACGATGGCGGTGACCGTCAACCCCCGCGTGGTTGTCCGGCCACGTTTCTTGGTGTGAGCTCCTGACGCCATGGCTCCTGCTCTGAAAGTCTCCGCCTCGGCTCGACATCGATCCCACATAAGAGGTCGACAAGGTGACCGGGGAGGATGAGATTGCCGCAGGTACCCTACCTGGTCGTCACGTGCGAGTGCCTTCGGGCCCCCGCGGAGTTTCCGCCCGGTGGCTCAGCTGATGATCTCGCTGGTCTGGATGACCGGCTGGATCGACGTGTAGTTGGCCACGTCGGCGAGGACAGCGCCCGTCCCCTCCGATCCCATGGCGGCGTCCAGCGCGGCCTGAGACGCGAACCGGAAGTGAACTGCTGCCACATACGGACCGGAAACCCCTCGATCGATCTCTGCGCCGTCGAGGCCCCAGGTCTTGGCAGCCAGCGGCACGTGCTTATCCCGGTAGTAGTCGTGGTCGAAGGTGGCCCCTTCAGTGGTCGGGTAAAAGACGCTGAGTCGGATCATGTTCCTATTCTTGCCGCTCGTAATGGCGCCGTGCCACGGGAAACGCTGATAGCTAGCCGAAGAAGCTGATGGCCGGGTCGAGCGGGCTCTGCAAGATCTGGTTGGCTTCGGCCTTTGTCAACGCATGCGTGGCGACCAACCGGCCAAGCACGTGAGACTGGCGGGCGCGGGCCTGGCTCAGGTGACCGTGGGGGTCATAAGCGGTCGGAGCCTGAACCAGGCCAGCCAAGAGGGTGGCCTGGGCCCAGGAAAGCTGATCCGGCGCCAACCCGAAATAGTGGCCGGCGGCGGCGGTGACGCCGTAGGCGCCGTCGCCGAAGTAGGCGGCATCGAGATACATGGCGAGAATGGTGTGCTTGCTGAAGTGCTGATCGAGGCGGATGGCCACCCCAACCTGCTTCAGTTCGGCCGTGATACCGGTACCCGGTGCGTAGAGCATCTTGGCCAGCTGCTGCTCAATGGTGGCTCCGCCGTCGTTTCCGTTGCGGGTGATCACTCCGATGACCGCTCTGGTTACGCCCCGCGGGTCGAGGGCGGGGTCGTGGTAGTAGCGGCTGTCCTCGGTCGCCAGCAGCGCTGTCCCCACCTTGGTCGGCACCGCGCCTCCGTCGCTCGGAGCGTGGTGGGCCGCCAGGATGGCGTCCACCCGTTGCTGGGCGTTGGAGACGGAGGGCGCTAGCAGCACAATGAGGAGGAGGCCTCCGATTACCGCCAGCAGGACTACTGCGCTGAGGCCGATAATCCATCGAGCTACGCGGGCCCAGCGACGGGTGCGGGGGCGCGGCCCGTAGCGTCGGTGGAGGAGGGCGGTCGCCATCTTCTGACGATCCTCCCACGGCTGGGTCACCCGCGCTCTTCACCTTCCCCGTGGCCCACCGCTGGTTTCAGGCTCGCATTCTTCGGGTTTTGTCCACCGCTGGCTGTCAGCCGGGGCGAGACTGTAAAGGTCAAGGAGGTACCTATGGCCTTCGTAGACAGATGCGAAGCGGGCCGGCAGCTGGCCGCCAGCTTGGTCGAGTTCGCCGATCAGGACGTCGTAGTCCTCGGGCTGCCAAGAGGTGGGGTGGTTGTTGCCGCCGAGGTGGCTGACGCCCTCAGTGCTCCTCTGGATGTGATCGTGGTCCGCAAGCTGGGCTTTCCCTCTGAGCCCGAGCTGGCGATGGGAGCGATCGGCGAGGGCGGGGCCAAGGTGATCAACGCCGAGGGGGCGCTACTGGCGCGAGAGGATCCTGAGAGTGTGGCCGCAGTCGAAAGCAACGAGCGGGAGGAATTGGCCCGCAGGGCCAGTTGCTTTCGGGGGGAGCGCGACCGGGTTCAAATAAGAGGGAAGACGGTGATCGTGGTAGACGACGGCATCGCCACCGGGGCCACCATCCGCGTCGCGTGTGAAGTGGCTCGGGCCCAGGGGGCGACGCAGGTCGTGGCGGCCGCCCCGATCGCTCCCGCTTCAGTTGTCCTTGAGCTAGCAACCGTGGCGGACAAGGTGGTTTGCCCGCACACGCCCCGGCACTTCCACGCCATCGGCCAGTGGTACGACGACTTTTCGCCGACACCCGACGAGGAGGTAGTCGAGATACTGCGACGCCACCCGATAAACACCAGTGGCGCCCCTGAGGGCGCCACTGGCGGAGCGGCCCAAGCGGCGGATCTCGGAACCGCTCTCCTGGAGTAGGTGGCGGGTTCCCACTCCAGGTGCTTCACGATACCCTGGCGGGCCCAAGCACAGACCAGCCAAAGCTCGCTTCTTACAACTACCCCTCTTTCTCCGCTCGCACTGTAGCAAAACATTGTATACCGGGTCGAAGAGGGCCGTGCACAAGTTCGCCTCGGCCTATCTGGCCGACGCCGTCCCGGTTATCCGGAGCCGGGAGACTTTCGAGGCGGTGATGGAGCCTCGTCGTCTGGGCCGGCTGCACCCTGCCGGTCCGGGATCGCCCGGGCAGCCCCGGCCCCGGGCCTAGTTGCTCTTGTCGTCGTATTGGTGTTGGCTCGCGTCGTGTTCGTAATCGTTCCTGAATACCAACGGGTTGTCTTCTTCCGATTCGGCCGGGTCACCAGCAAGGCCAGAGGTCCGGGGCTCATTTTCAAGATGCCGATCCGAGATCGGGTAGTCAAAGTGAACCTACGGGTCGAGGTGGTCGACATCCCGTCGCAGTCGGTGATCACCAAGGACAACGTCACGATTCATGTGGATGCCGTCGTCTACTTCCAGGTGATCGACCCCATCCGGGCAGTGATCGGAGTGGACAATTTCCGCTTCGCCAGCCAGCGAATCGCCATGACCAGCCTCCGGTCGATCGTCGGCCGGTACGATCTCGACAGCCTCTTGGAACACCGCGAAAACGTCAACAGCGAGTTGCGATCGACGATCGCGCGGCACACGACCGAGTGGGGCGTCGAAGTGCGCCAGGTCGAGATCCGCGACATAACCCTGCCCCCGGAGTTGCTGCGAGCGATGGCCCGCCAGGCCGAGGCCGAGCGGGAACGTAGGGCCAAGGTCATCGCCGCCAGCGGTGAGCTTCAGGCCAGCCGGGAACTATCCGAGGCAGCTGACAGGCTCATGGCCAGCCCCGGGGCCTTGCAGCTGCGGACCCTGCAGACGCTCGCCGAGGTGGCGACCGAACGCAATTCGACCCTCATCTTCCCGGTCCCTGTGGAGTTGCTGAGCATCTTCCAGACTCCATCGGAAGTAAAGGCCCGGACCGCCGCGGCCCCGAAGGTCGGCGCAGTGAGCGCACTCGGTACGGAGGTGGCCCTACCAGTATCTGTCTCTTCGGGGAGCGAGGATGCGGACAAGGCGATTGGTGCCGGGGATCCCGGGCCGGGTTCCTCGGGGGCCGGCGCGTCTGTGACCCGAGCAGGCCGGGCGGGTGCGGGGCCGGCGGCGTCGGGGTCGGTGGATTCGGAGGCACCGGTATCACCGTCAGAAGAGCCCCAGCAGGAAATCCCCGACGAATCCTCGGAGGGAAACCCGCCGGCTGTCGCCTGAAGCATGGCCGGCTTCGCCGCCGGTGAGAGACCGGGGGCCGGCTACACCTGACTCGTACGCGGCGAGAAGTTCTCGAAATAGCGACTGGGGGTCGGGCCGCGCTGGCCCTGGTACTTCGATCCGACCTCGCTGGACCCGTAGGGAACGTCCGCCGCCGTGGTCATCTGTAGGAAGCTGATCTGGCCGATCTTCATGCCCGGGTACAGCGTGATGGGCAGATTGGCGACGTTGGACAGTTCGAGGGTGAGGTGACCGTCCCAGCCGGCGTCGACGAAGCCTGCGGTCGAGTGGATCAAAAGGCCGAGGCGGCCCAGGCTGCTCTTTCCTTCCAGCCGGGCAACCAGGTCGTCCGGCAGCGCTACCCGCTCGGCTGTCGAGCCGAGGACGAACTCGCCGGGGTGGAGAACGAAGACGTCTTCGTGGGAGATTTCGACCAACTCGGTCAGCTCCTCTTGGTCCTCCTTGACGTCGATGACCCGCATGGTGTGGTTCCGAAAAACGCGGAAGTAGCGGTCCAGCCGCAGGTCAACCGACGACGGCTGAATGTTGTCGGCGTTCAGGGGATCGATGACTATGCGCCCGGCCTCGAGCTGCTCGCGGATGCTTCGGTCCGACAGGATCACGCGAATGACCGTAGCCGAGCGGCGACCACGCTCCGCTACGCTTGGCGGGCTGTCATCGCGAGCGTAGTTCAGCGGCAGAACATCAGCTTCCCAAGCTGAGAACGCGGGTTCGATTCCCGTCGCTCGCTCTCTAGGAAAGTCCTGGTCACGGCCTACAAAGCGCCCTCCTCGGGGGGCGTTTTTTCTGTGTCCTGGGGCTGGCGTGCGCGATTCGTGCGCGATGTGTCGAGGTCGAGAATGGGCGCGGTTGGTTCTCTGCTGTCTTCCTTGGCCGCTTCGAGGATGGCGTCGATGCCGGCGGCGATCTGGCGGTCCCGCCGCTCGGTCGCGTGCTGGTAGATGAGGCTGGCCCTGGGTGTGGAGTGGCCGAGGCGGGCCATGAGCTCTCGGGTGGAGGCGCCGGTGGCCGCGGCGAGGGTCCCGGCCAGGTGTCTGAGGTCGTGGAAGTGGAGGTCGGGCGCGCCGGCGCCGTCGGCGGCCTCCCGGAACTTGTGGGACCAGTGCTGGGTGGTGATGGGCGCGCCCTTGTCTCCGGTGAAGACGACGGCGTCCGGTTCGGGGCTGACGTAGGTGGCGAGGTGGTGGTCGAGGACGCGGGCCAGCTCGGTCGGGATGGCTACGGTGCGCCGGCCGGCGTCGGACTTGGGCGGCCCGAGCACCCGGCCCTGGCCGACGATGACTTGGGCCTGCTGCTCGACGGTGATGGTCCGGTGGACCAGGTCAATGTGGCGTCGTTCGAGCCCGGACAGTTCCCCGGCGCGTAGGCCGGCGAGGGCGGCGGCGTAGACGAGCGCCCGGTAACGGTCGTCGAGCGCGTCTGCGATCGCGGCCAGCGTCTCGAGGGTCGGGACCTTTCGTTCGGGGGCCCGTTCGAGGCCGGCGCCCTTGATGATGCACGGGTTGGCCAGGATGAGTCCGTCGGCGACCGCGGTCATCAGCACCGCCCGCAAGAGCCGGTATGCCTTCGCTGCGGTGGTCGGCTGGTGCTTGGCGATGGCGGCGTGCCAGCGCCGGACTGAGGCGGTCGTGATGTCGGTGAGCGGAACGCGCTCGAACGTCGGCTTGAGGTGCCGCTTGATGAGGCTGGTGTACAGCTCGCGTGTGCGGGGCCGGATGTCGTAGCGCTGGGTCAGCCAGTCATCGACGTACTGGCCGAAGAGCAACCGGCCGGCGGTCGGGTTGACCCAGCGGCCCCGCCGGATCTCGGTCTCGACTTCGCTCAGCCAGGACTGGGCGTCGGCCTTGGTCTCGAAGGTCTGGTCAGCGGTGTGGCGTTCGGCGAGGTGCCAGTAGCTGCCTTGGTAGCGACCGGATGGGAGTTTGCGGACGGAGCCGAAGTGGCGGCGGGCGGGCATGGCGGGCACCTCCAGAGGCAGGGGAGCGCGTGGAGGAGGCTCTTTCAGCGTCCCCGGGCCGGGCGGAGCCTCGAGCCGGGCCGGGATCGGCCGCTAATGCGGCCGTCATGGTACAGCCAGGGAGCGACCAGCAAGGCGACGGGGACGTCTTCCGCCCTTCTCCGGGGGGGTGTCACTTCCGGGAAATGACACTCCTCTGGATTCTCGTGAGAGGACCCGTCGGGTCCGCGACCGCCGGGCCGGAGGGCGGGTCATTCCCCGGGAATGACACGGCTTCGGTGCCGGGTGAGGAGGTCCTTGCGCGATGCACCAGACCGATAGCTGGCAGCCGGGCGGCCCTCATTGCGGGAGGTCACAAATGCCTTTGGAGGAGTTGCCGGAGTTTCTGACCATCGAGGAGGCGGCGGCGGTGCTGCGCATTGGCCGCACGTCGGCCTATCTGCTGGCTCAGCAGTGGCGGCACACCGGCGGCCGGACCGGCCTGCCGGTGCAGCGCCTGGGCCGGCTGCTGCGGGTGCCCCGCTCGGCCATCGAGCGGATGGCTGTCTCACCGGGAGAATCCCGATGACGGCCAAGCCGCTAGATCGGTGGGCTTCGTCGGATGTGTTGTCGGCGGTGGTCGACGTCGAGATCGCCGCGCTTCTGCGTCGGAAGCTGTCCAAGGACGAGGCGCTGTTGGCGTTGGCGGCCCGGCGGGAGCTGGAGGACCGGATGCGCCGGCACCGCTGGCTGGCTATGGAGACCGCCCGCAAGGCCGGTGCCACCTGGGCCGAGATCGCCGCTGCGGCCGGCGTGAGGCCAGCCGACGCCCGCCGGCTGTATGAGACGACCCTGGCCCGCCAGAAGGCCTTCGGCTACGCCGAGCCGCACCGCCACGATCCCGGCGTCCCGGGGCTGTAGGCGATGTCGGCAAGAGCAGAACAGGACGCCCGCGCGGCCGCCGGCCACCGGGCGCCCCGCCGCGCCGTCAATCTGCCCGAACCCGTCGCCTCCAGCTCCTGCCCCTTTCCCCATCGCCCCTCCCTTCCCCATCCTCCCCTCCCGATCAGCCCCTCCATCCCCAGCCGCTCATCCTCCCGCCTCGTCTCCCATACCCCGTCCCTCTCCCTTCCCGGGCAGACACCTCTGCACCGGGGGTGCCCGGGGTGGGCCTCGCTGGCGGCGGTAGCCGTCTGATGATGGGACTGGCCAAGATGGCGCCCGACGGTTGGGCGTATTACGCCCGGGAGATCGCGGCCGGGGTGGAGGACTATTTCGCCGGTCACGGCGAGGAAAAAGGCCGTTGGGTCGGCCGCGGTGCGGAGACTTTGGGCCTGTCCGGCGAGGCGGACACCGAGGGTTTGTCCCGCCTGTTCGGACACGGTTTCCACCCGGTCACCGGCGCCGCTTTGGGCCGTGGGTTCGCCCCGGACGCCGCCACGGTGGCCGGTTATGCGCTGTCGTTTTCGCCGCCGAAATCGGTGTCGATCCTGTGGGCGCTGGCCGGCGAAGAGACCTCCGACGCGGTCCGGGCCGGGCATGACGCGGCGGTCGAGGCGGCCCTGGAGTTCCTCGAGGATCACGCCGCGTTCTGCCGCCGCGGTCACGGCGGGCTTACCCAGGAAGCCACCCTCGGCTACCTGGCGGCGGTGTTCGTACACCGAACGTCCCGTGCCGGAGATCCTCAACTTCATAGTCATGTCCTGGTGGCCAACAAGGTGCAGGCGGCCTCCGATGGCCGGTGGCTATCTGTCGATGGGCGTGAGTTGTATGAGGTGCAGAAGGCGGCCGGAATGCTCTACAAGGCCTGCCTGCGGGCCGAGCTGACCACCGGGCTGGGGGTGGCCTGGACTGAGGTGGACGACAACGGCGGGGCCGAGATCGTCGGCGTGCCCGACGAACTGATCCGACTGTTCTCCGAGCGCCGGGCCCAAGTCGAAGCGACTGCCGCCGGCCTGATCGCCGAGAAGGAACGGGCGCTGGGCCGGTCCCTGACCGGCGATGAGCGAGCGGCCGTCTACCAACTCGCCGCCTACCGTTCCCGGGCCGCCAAGGGCGACGCCGGAGAGACCACAAGACAGCTGCGGGATCGCTGGCGGGCCGAAGCGGCCGCGGCCGGCCACCCGACCGGGCGGTGGCTGGGCCAGCTGTCAGGTCGGCGGGGACTATCTCGAACCGAGATCCAGCTGGCCCGTCGCGGCATGACACTGACCCCGGAGCTGATCCTGGCCGAGACGATCGAGGTGCTGGAACGCAACCATTCGACCTGGGGCCGGGCACAGGTCGTCGAGGCGCTGAGCGTCGTGCTGCCTGCCCGTAACACCCAGACTGCAGAAGCGTTCCGCCACGCCGCCGACCTGATCACCGACCTGGTCCTCGATCATGGCGACGTAGTCCGCCTCACCTGCCCCAACCGACCCCAGACCCGACACGGCGCCGTCCGCTACAGCACCCGCTGGACCCTACAAACCGAACAGGCCATCCTCGACACCGTCGACGCCGGCCGGGCCGCTGGGGTCGCCATCGTCCCCACCTACCGGGTGCTGGCCGAGGCTGGACTGGGCGAGGATCAAGATCAGGCCGTCCGGCGGCTCTGTGGGGGTGGGGAGCGGGTGGCGGTGCTGGTCGGCCCGGCCGGGTCGGGCAAGTCACGCAGCCTGTCTGCGGCCCGCAAGGCCTGGGAGGCGACCGGCGTCCCGGTCAGGGGTGTGGCACCGTCAGCGGTGGCCGCCGGGGTCCTGTCCGAGCAGGCCGGCATTCCGTCCGGGACGCTGGCCAAGTTCCTGGCCGACGCGTCCAAAGGCCGGCTCCACCTCCAGCGCGGCCAGGTGGTGGTCTGCGATGAGGCGTCGATGGTCTCGACCCGGGATCTGGCCCGGCTGGTACTCCTCGTCGAAGACGCCGGAGCGAAACTGGTCCTGGTCGGCGACCACTACCAGCTGGGATCGGTCGAAGCCGGCGGACTGTTCCGCCTCCTGGCCGCCGACGCCAAAACCGCCGAGCTCACCGGCGTCCGCCGCTTCGCGGAGCGTTGGGAAGCCCGAGCCACCCTCCGCCTGCGCCGCGGTGACCCGACGGTGATCGACGAGTACCTCGACCGGGAGCGGGTCCGCTCCGGTGACCGCGAACAAGCCGTGGACGCCGCCCACCGAGCCTGGCTGGAGGGCCGCCAGGCCGGCCGATCCGTGGTGGTGATGGCCGCCGACCACGAGACCGTCGACCAGCTCGCCCTCCGGGCCCGAGCGCATCGGGTCGATGCCGGCCAGGTCGAAGCGGGCGGGATCAACCTCGGCAACCAAACCGTAGGAGTCGGCGACGAGATCGTCACCTGTCACAACGACCGCCGCCTGGTCACCACGACCGGGGCGTGGGTCCGAAACGGTGACCGCTGGCAAGTCACCGCCCGCAGCCGTCGCGGTGCCCTACAGCTGTCCTCCCTCCACGGCCGGGGCACGGTCACCGTCCCCGGTGCCTACGTCGCCGAGCACGTCGCCCTCGGATACGCCGTAACAGTCCACAAAGGACAAGGTGTGACCACCGACGAAGCCGTGCTCGTCGTCGATCGGGCCACCAGCGCCGAACACCTCTACGTCGGCATGACCAGAGGAAGACAGCACAACCTGGCCTGTGTCGTCACCGAACCCGCCGGCGACGAACACCAAAGGAAAGTGCCACCGACCGCGGGCGAGGTCCTCGCCGGAGCTCTGCGCAAGACCAGCAACGAGAAGTCGGCCACCGAAACCTTGCGCGACGAACGGCACCTTCACGAAGACCGAGCCGCTCCCCGAAAGGCGATCATCGAAAGCCTCCGCCAGTCCGACGCCCACAGCGACGTCGTAGGCCAGGTCGTCCGCCGGGAAGCCAGAAGACAAGCCTTCGCCCACCCCGCAGCACCGGCCCCCGAACCCACCATCTACCAAGGCGTCGAGCTCTAGCCAGCCGGACTTTCCGCGCTCACGATCTGGGCTATCCCAGACCCCCGGATCTGAGGGCGAGCGTCGTTACGAGCGGTCTCTGGGCCGTTCCAACACGCGGCCTGCTGCGTTCCGGCATATCTACCGATCTGAGCGGCTCAAGTCATTCGTCCGACACACACTCAGGGGTGCATGATTGGCGGGTGGACCGCGGTCTTGAGCGAACTGGCCGATGGAAGGTTCTTCTTCGTGACCACTCGTACCGTTGGGTGGATGTGAAGGAGTTCAAGACACACGGCTTCGAGGGTTTGGGACCTCGCGACGTTCTGCTTGCTCTGTTGGAGCATCCCAGCTACCGAGATGATTACGCGTCCCCGGACGGGGAGACGGATGCTCCGATCCACGGTCCATACCGGGTTGAGACGATTAGCACCGACGCATTCAACGCCGTCACGGTCGATGAGGCCTTGGCAGAGTTGAAGACCTGGCTGGACATGTACGGCACCGTCGCGTCCGATCAGATAGAGGGCGACTTCCCCGCGGTAGTCCGGGTGATCGAGAGCGGGCAGTCATGGTTCAGGCTTCGAGACCTAGGCAAGCAGGCGCTGCATGAGTGGGGCTGGGTCGTCGGCATGCAGGGCTTTCACGAGTTCATCGTTATTGGGCCTGGAGAGTACGTGCGAGTCGTAGTCGCGTCTGACGATTGACGCCCCCCGATCCCTCCATCTTGCGCCCGTCCGGAGAGCGAGTGGGGGGCGCAGTCCCGAACGCCATATTCGGCATGGCGTTGCGTGCCAGTGACCGGCTGCGCCTTCCCGACCGGTGCATAATCTCACCCCAGCATCGACAACGGGAGCCCGGACATTATGCACGCGGCCGGGGTGGCAGCGGGTGAGTTCCAGCGAAGGTCTCCTGCGCCGACTTCTGGGTGCTGCCGCCGACCTGAACGACTCAGGATGCTTACGTTCTGCGGTCCCGTTGGCGCGACTAATCCTCACCGAGCGCGTCGGATCCCGCAGGTCACCTATTAGCTTGGTAGCGCTGAAGCACCCCGTCAACCGGAAGCAGGTACTCGACCAGGCGCTCCTCTGGAACGCCGTTCGCAAGTTCAGCCGCCGAAGCCGTTCCAGACGCTTCGAACCCGATCAAGCCCAAAGCGAAGGGCACCTCGGCGAATACACCATCGGCGATGACGGCCAACCACTGATCTATCGGCCGCCGCCACGCCAACGACTCTTCACCGCCTTCTGGCCCAAAGGGAAATCCTCCGATGTCGGGAAAGAGGCGGCTCAAGGCCCCTAGCGGAAGGTAGAGGTCGAGCCAGTCCGAGCCGGCAGATTCTTCCTCCCGTATCGCTGCCACACCGCAGACAGTCTCCTCGCCGCTGGGCAGACGAATGACACCAATGAGCTGACCTTTCGATAGTGCTGGCAGACCCGCTGATGCCGGTTCTCTCGTTTGCTCGCCAGGGACCCTTACGAAGCAATCGCCTGCGCCTGCGATGCGCCAAGTGGCCTTCGTCGCCTGATCGAGTCGATGGTCGTTTCGCGGACCGAGCTCGATGGACAGCTCGTAGTACCCGCCATGCCAGTTCTCCCTGTCATCGAGGTTCGCCGCTGGCGTCGAATCCATCACGAGATCATCGCGCCGGAAACTCCCGAATTTCCTGGTGGTATCAGCCGAGGTCCGGCGATGTGGAGCGAAACGTCGAACTACGCGCGTGATTGGCATGCGGCCAGCGGCGCCCGCCGAGGCCTAATATGGTCCGTTCGGTACCTCGAGCAACCGATGGCGTCGGGCAGACTGGGCCATGGCCCTGACCGATAGCGAGGTAGCTCGGCAGAATCGCCAGGCGCTCGAAACCGAGGGAAAGCGGCTGTCAGGGGTTAGGTACCTGAACCTCGACTACGAGGTGCTACGACGCCAGAACGGGGAGATAGGGACGCGCGTCATCGTGGACGACGGCGAATGGTCTAGCCCGACGTGGCAGGCCGTAGATTGTGACAGCGTCGACTGGGGGATCGAACTTCATTTCGATGACACGTCCATCCTTGGCGTCTCATGGCAACAGCCTGCGCCCGAGACCGAGAGCCTCGTACTGTTTAGTGGTGAGGTGCTCAGCAGGTTCAGCGGGCCGACTTCGGCAGCCGTCTGGGATGTCGGGTCGAGAAGCCGCTGGGCAGGCCTCGTTGGACAGCAAATCGACTCTGTCGTCCCGCGCTACTCCGCCTGGAGCCCGACCTCCTCGGAGTTGTGGCTCCCCCGGGTGACCCTCCAAATCGGAGAGCATAGAGTCGAGCTGCTGTTGGGAGAAGGTCGCTTCGACGAGCCGGGCGTCGAGCCATCAGCGAATAACATCGTCGTTCTCTTCGACCCAGTTGACCTCCCCGGATGGGTGCGTAGCTAGCAGAGGCGTCACGAGCTCGAGGCAGTCCGGTCCATCAATGAACCGCCGAATGCTTGATGTAACAGGCGATCCTGAACTACTCATCTGGGGGCCCGTACGAGTGAAGATGCGGCACCCCAGACCGCTCATAGAGACGCGCGGCGCTCAGCCTCTGGTCGTGGTGTCGCGACAGAAAGCGCGTACAAAATCTCTAGGACTGACGTACATGTTCGGTCTACCGTTGTCCCCGTGAGCGAGCAGGGACATCGATGACGGCGGTGGCCACCGCCTGACCCTTCCTGGGTCGGCCGACTGGCCGCGCCTGGACGCGGCTTCCCCACTCACACTCTTGGAGGTCATCGATGTCCCAGCTTTTGATCGAGCTGCGGGCCGGCGAAGGTGGTCGCGATGCCACGCTCTTCTGCGAAGAGCTACGGCACGTCGTGCTCGCCTTGGCCCGCCACCGCGGCGATAGCACCGAAGAACTACCTGGTCGGGTCGAATCCCGTACGCTCACCATCGTTGTCGAAGGTGACCGGGAGGACTATGAGGTCCTGGCCGGAGTCCACCGGGTCCAGCGGATCCCCAAGACGGACAAGAACGGCCGTCGGCACACCTCGACCGCGACGATCGCTGTCCTAAAGCAACGCCACTCGAGTCCGGTCCGAGTTCGAGACGAGGATCTCGACGTGTACACCTATGTCGGCACCGGCAAGGGCGGTCAGCACCGGAACAAGACGGCGACCGCCGTCAGGATCGTGCACCGACCGACAGGCCTTGTCGTGGTGGTCGAACACGGTCGAAGCCAGTGGCAGAACCTGAAGGCGGCCAAGGAGGAGCTCTTTCGCCGGCTCAGCGAGCGCGCCGATCGCCAGGAGGCGCACGACCTCGCTGAGGTGCGGAACAGTCAGATCGCGTCAGGGGAACGACCGCTCAAACAGTTCACCCACAACGAGCAGCGGGCCACGGTGACGGCTCATGAGTTCGGCGTGATCTGGCGGTGGACGGACTTCTACCGGGGCCGACTCGACCGGCGGGACGCGGTGTGAGGGCGGCACGGCCATCCCCGTCGCCCGTAATCAGGAATGCGCGATCCGCGCCCGAGTCGACTCAGGGCCGGTCGAAACGGTCAAGCACGACAAGGCGTTCATGGACGATCACGAAGTAGCGGCAGACCACGTCGGTACGAGGGACAACAGCCAAGTACAGCTCGTCATCCGTCCAGACGCTCACCCCTTCTGCTGGCGGGCCGGCCGACCGCAGGGAGTCGACCCAGTCCGCGACCATCGCCACCGTGAACGAGTCAGGGTTTGTGTCGAGGAACCGTCGGGTGGCACGCCCATGGAGAACGTTCCATTGCTCCGGTTGGCTCAGCGAGCGTGCCTCTCGATGACCGTCCGGATGTCTTCCTGCTCGGCCAGCTGGTCCCAGATCGAGCCGTCGGCGACCGCCGCCTTGACCTCGTCAACGAATGCCCGAGCCGAGGGGTCCTTCGCAGCTTGTGCAGCCAGCGCAACCAGGTCGGGTTCGCCGCGGGGCTTCGGGTCCGGATTGTGGGGAAGAGCCACGCCTCCATGATACGCCGAGGTAACGGCCAGGCCGTGACGGGAGATCCATGGCGGGAGGCCGCCGCGCGAGGGGCTTGCTACGCCTGGACCAAGGCCCGGCGTGCGCGATCCGTGCGCGAACGGATCAGAATTGGCCGGAACTCGCCGACAGCCGCCGGACGCGAAAGTGCTGGTGAGGGGCCCTTTTGGCAAGGTCTCCCAGGTCGCCAAATCGCCCGAGGCGGACTTCCCAAGCTGAGAACGCGGGTTCGATTCCCGTCGCTCGCTCTCAGGTAAAAGTGCAGGTCAAGGCCCAGCAAAGGCGCTCTCTTCGGGGGGCGGATGCGGCCGTGGGCGGGCCTGTTCGCCTACTGGCCGCCGACGCCAAGACCGGCGAACTCACCGCCATCCGACGCTTCAGCGACCCGTGGGAAGCCCAAGCCGGCGGCCGGCTCCGCCGCGCCGACCCGGCCGTGATCGACGAGTATCTCGAGCGAGGCATGCGTCGTAACCGAGCCAGCGGGTGCCGAACACCAACACCGCCAGACCCCCACCGCCGCCGAAGTCCTCACCGGGGCCCTGCGAAAGACCGGCAACGAGAAATCGGCCACCGAAACCCTACGGGACGAAGTCCACCAGCACGGCCGAGCAGTGGATCTTCTACTCGGGTGATCATGGAGCCTGGGGGTGGATAGTCTCACCTCGGGCCAACATCTCGACAAACTGGTCGATGCGCCTGGAGCGGGTTTCGGGTTTCTTGGCGTTTCCGATCCTGTAGAGGATGGCGTACCGATTCGCGCTGGTGAGCGCCTCAAACATCGCCTTCGCGCGAGGATTGGCACTCAGGGCAGCGAGAAGATCCTCCGGCACCTCAATGCTGGCTTGCCCGGCGTAGGCGGCCTCCCATCGACCGTCCTCTTTCGCCTGCCGCACCTCGTTTTCGCCGGATCGATGCATTCGGCCCGTGGCGATCAGCCTTTCAGCGATGGCAGCGTTCCGTTGAGACCACGGGCTGCGAGCTTTTCGAGGCGTGAAACGTCGTCGGAACGTAGCGGTGTCACGACGCCTTAATTGACCATCAATCCAGCCGAAGCTGATTGCCTCGTCGAGCGCCTCGTCGTACGAGAGGGTTGTCGGATCGGCAGTTCCCTTTTTGGCTAGTACCAGCCAGACACCTAGTGAATCGGCGTGATGGGCACTCAACCATCTTCGCCATTCGCCAGCGTCCACGACCAGTAGCTCTTGGACATCCACGGCGTTTACCGTATCCCCCATAGGGCGCAACCACGCCCTTCACATGGCCGCTATCTGCCAGCTGCGCCAACCCCACTCCGACGGCCGGGCCTACTTCGAACCCCGGGTCAAAGAGGGCAAGACCAACAAAAAAGCCATCCGGGCCCTCAAACGCCAGATCAGCAACAGCGTGTACCGCCGCCTGGTCGCCGACGCTCGCCGCGCCCGCATATAGCGGGCCCGGAAGGACAGACGGGAGCGACTCTGTAGCTTGCGCGGCCGGCCCTAATCCCTGACGGCCGGCTCTTCGGTGAAGTCACTCCCGGACCCGCACCACACCCTACGCAGCCGCCCGGATTGCCGACGGGTGGCCTCTCTCCAGCCCGCCCGAAGGTCGTCCAAGAAACCCCTTGACACAAAGAGGATTCGATCGGGGGCGTCGGAACATGCACGCCGAATACCGACAGTTGAGGCGGTGCAAACGCGCCGGATCGACGGCTCGGGCGCCGGTTGGTGCTGGCGTCAAAACGCCGGAACCAAGGTGCAGATCGCTCCTGCTTGCGCCGTAGGCACAAGGTCAGTTGTCAAGCTGCAACGACCCGCGCCCGGACCAAAGCCTCGACGAGTTCACCCGCGTCGCCAACCAACTCCATGACCACTTTCCTGCCGCCGGGGCGGTCGATTAGCGCGATAACGCGGGCGACGACTGGGTCCTCGTCGTCGCCGGTCACCACTAGATGTCCCTCCACGATCGTCTCGGGACGCGACGCCTCATCGAGGAAGGCCCAGAGACGGCCGTCCTCGTCCCGTCCTTGGACGTCACAGGGGATGTCAAGCTCTACGGCCATTTCGGTCACCTCCTCCGCTTGTACGGGTTGCGGGTCTCGCTCGGAGCAAACAGGTTGGCCAACCGCTCCGCCTCCACGATACCGAGGGCCGGTAGGACGACGTCGGCGTGTGGAGGCCGCCCGGTGGCGAGCGTTTCGAAGCCGCCTTTGACCAGGGCCACCAGGTCGCAGGTGGCGTAGCGGCTGTAGGTGGACAACTGGTCCTGAACGATTCGCTCTACCGGCCAGTCGTCGAATACGAGGTCGACGCTCAGCGACGCCATGTTGCCGCCTCTAAGGCTGTACTCCCGGACTCCCGGGCCTGCCGGGTCGCATGAGCGAGGAACTTCTCGCCGCTGATCGGAGCGCCGCGCACCGCGGCCCTGGCCGAGCGCGGCACGGAGCCGTCCGGTGTCCAAAAGTGGTCCTCGATCCGGATCAGCAGGGCCGGATCGGGGAACCCGGCCGGTTGAACATCCATGCCAGCCGACGAGGGTATTTGGACCCTGTGACCGCGCTGCGGAAGTCCGTTCCGTGCGCGATCCGTGCGCGAACGAAACAGAATCGGCCGTTACTGAACGGTAGCGGTTCGATTCCCGTCGCTCGCTCCGAGGTAAAAGTGCTGGTAAGAGTGCGTTCAAGGGTCTGAAGTTCGTGTGGCGTCTCGGGCTTTGAGGGCGGCTTGGGTGCGGTCGGCGACCTGGAGCTTGTCGAGGATGCGGGACACGTAGTTCTGGACCGTCTTCAGCCTCAGATCGAGGGCGTGGGCGATTTGAGCGTTATTGGAACCTTCCGCGAGGAGGGCCAGCACCTGGAGTTCCCTTTCGGTGAGGCTGCTATCAAGCCCGGGGAACTGGTGCTCGTCAGGATGCGGCCAAGAGCCCGTTAATGCCAAGACCTGGGCCGCTACACCTCGTCCGAAGACGGCGCCGCCCGAGGCGACGGTGTGCAGGGCGGCCACGATCTCGGCGCCGGAGGCCCCCTTGAGCACGTATCCTCTGGCTCCGGCTTGCATGGCGGCGATGACGGTGTCGTCGTCGTCGACCATGGTGACCGCGAGCACGGCGGGCGCGTTGGTCCGAGCGCAGATGCGGGCCGTTGCCTCGACCCCGGACATCTCGGGCAGATTCAGATCCATGAGGACGACGTCGACGTCGCCCTCGGTGGTCCGCTCCACTGCTTGTCTCCCGTCGGCGGCGGTACCTACCACCTCTACCCCGTCAATAGAGGCGAGGAGTCCCACCAGGCCGTCTCGGAACACGGGGTGGTCGTCGACGATCAACACTCGCGTGGTCATGCCGCTCCGATGGGGAGTTCGGCTACCACGGTTGTGCCCGGTGCGCCGTCGATGCGCAGTCGGCCTCTCAGTTCCGAGGCTCGCTCGGCCATGGTGTGGCGCCCGTTGCCCTGGTTCGAACGGGTCGGGTCGAAACCTTTGCCGTTGTCTGTGATGGTCAGGTGGAGTAGCCCATCACATGACTCGAGGCGAACCTGGCAGTTCGTAGCCTGGGAATGGCGAACGGTGTTTGTAACCGCTTCGGTGACGATACGAAAGGCGGCTACCTCGACCGCCGCAGAGAGTGGGGGCAGCTCGGCGATATCGAGGTGGACTGTCAAGGCGGTGCCCGCACTGAGGCGATCGACGACCTGGCCGAGCGCACCGGGCCCGCAGCGGCGTGGAGGGCGCCCGGAACTGCAGGTAGCCGACTGCCTGACCGTAGGCGGACAGTACCAAGCGCTCCGCCTCGCTGTCGGTGTTCAGCCGTTCTCCGGCCAACAGGGCTCCCGACCGCTGTGAACGACAGGACCACGGCGGCGTTGAACCCCGGGCTGAACCTAGAACCGTGGTCCACGGCAGCCATCGCCAGGGAGATGCCCACGCCGCCCAGAGCGACAAGGGTGGCCGCGGTGATCACCGCGGCCACCGCCAATCGTTGGCCCCTTCTGGTCATCGCCTCAGGTCACCAACCACCCGGCACGAAGTTCACGCCCCCGCGAGGGTAGCCGAAGGTACTTTGCTCGAACCGAGCTGGGGACGGCCTCGGCGCGCCCGGGCCAGGGCGGCCACACCCAACGCCACCACCCACACGAACCACAGCATCGTGGTCAGGCTGGCGAAACCGGTACGTCCTGCTGGCACCGCGGCGATAGCCAGGATCCCTACCGTCCAACCCGACCAGGTCACCCAACGGGGGAGCTGACCGCTGTGGCGGGCCGCGGCCCCCACCAAGATGGCGAACATCCCTGCTAGCGCCCCCGAGAGAATGAACCCGACATTGCGGATGTCATCGACGGTGGTCACCACGCCCAGCGATGCTCCGTGGTGGCCGTTATAGACGGCCGCCGCCCCGGCGGCGAAACCGGTAGCGATCGTCAGCGCAACATACACAGTGGCGGCCGCGGTCGAACACGACGACAGCCAATCCCCCGTCTCGCCATCCCCCCGAAGCAAACGGGAGAGAAGTGTGGCTCCGGCCAGAAACACCAAGAAGCTGAGAAGCGAGATGTAGCCCCCGGCGAAGTTCTTCGCCATCGACGAGTGAACCAATCCGGCAGCCACGGTGCTCGGTTTATCCCCGAGCATTACTGAGTTAGTGAATACGTCCCCGACGAACACCAACACGATGAAGGCGATCGACAGCACACCGGCTGCGGTCCACAGCCGGCGGTCAATGGATGCAGAGATATCGGATGCGGAGACATCAACGGAATCGGACATAGGTTCCCCTTTCATGACAGGCAAGCAATCACTGCCACGATGAAGGCTCCGCTTTCCCGCCGGCTAGAGGCGCGGCTCCCATCCGCCCCGGGAAATAATCCCGGTCCCTTCGGGCCATGAGGTCGGCGCCGGGGTCCGGTCCGGCGAATAGTCCGGTGCCCGTGAACTGAAGGCACCCAGTCGGGTCTAGTGAGCGGGCCCCGGCGAGCCAGCCGGCTTTCCGCCTGGTCCGTGTTGAACCTTTGTGTTGAGTACTACATCTTATTTGGTGTAGTACTCAGCCTAATGATTATCTTACATCTAAGTTGAGTGAGTCCCGTTTAGCGGCCTCAGCCGGTTGCCTGTATCTCGGCTAGCAACGAGGCGGGCCAGCGACCCCCGCAGAAGGCGGTGTCAGCCGCCACCAGGCCGCCGGCGATCTTCAGGATGTGGGCCTGAAGGCAGGCGTGGGGCACGCCTTTTTCCTCCCAGGCCAGGGTGAACTCGACCAGTTCTCCGTCGGGTAGTGGAGTCCGCCGCAGGCTTTCGAAGCGGCCCGGATCCGCCTACCACCGACCGAGCTCGTGGCGGACGGCATCGCCACCGTTGACTGCGAAGCGCCAGTTCGGGACGGTGGCGTCCAGGGCGGCATCTTCGGCGAAGATCCCGCCGGGGATTGGAGCCCGCCTCGATCGCGGCGAGCAGACGGTCAACCGAGTGCAAGGCTGCCGCGTCTTTCATGGCCTTCACCCTTTCACGTAGGAGAACTTCTCGGACACCTTGCCGTCGCGGACCTTGAAGAGGTCGACGCCGCGGATGTGACCGCCGTCCCAGTTGTAGCGCCACCGTTGAACCACCCGGTCGCCGGCCGCGAAGGTCTCTTCGGCCTCGAAGGTCGAAGTGGGGTCGTCGAAAATGCCTTGCCAGGCCTTGCGAATCAGATCAGGGCCGACGTGGCGGATTCCGTCCGGAGCCGGCCCGGTGGCGTCGAAGACGCAGTCTTCGGTGACCAGAGCGAGGGCGGCGTCGAGATCGTGGTCGGACCAGGCCGCCCCGAGGGCTTCGACCACCTCGGTGGGGGACCGAGCCATCTACCTCTCGGTTCTTCCGGTCGGGAACTTCCTGTGCTCGCCGGATGGGCCGAAACTACGGTCCTGTATGCGTAGCCCCACGGCTCCCCTCCCTTCGATTTGGCGTCGCTTGGCCTGAAGCGTATCCTTACTTATTAATAGGTAAGCAGTCAAGCGGGTTTCGACTCCAGGCGAGGTGACGGTGACATGGCAGCCCGGCGGCAATCACAAGCGAGCGAGAAGCCGGCGGGAGGGAAAGCGAATGCCGTCCTGACGCCACCCGATGATCCTCGCACCAGAGCGAGCGCCACCCGGGGCCAACCGAGCGGGACCCGTAACGCCATCCTCGATGTAGCCGAACGCCTGGTCCAAAGCCGTGGCTTCAATGGTTTCTCCTACGCCGACGTGGCCTCCGAGCTGGAGATCACGACGGCGGCCCTCCACTACCACTTTCGCGGCAAGGCCGAGCTGGGCGACGCTCTCATTGACCGCTACGCCGAGCGCTTCAGTCAGGCGCTCGACGGCATCGCGGCAAGGAAGGCGGCTGCTCCCGCCAAACTCCGGGCCTACGCGGACCTGTACCTCGGCGTCCTGCGCGACCAACGCATGTGCTTGTGCGGGATGCTGGCGGCCGAGTACCAAACCCTTCCCGACGGCATGCGCCGGAGCGTGGTGAGCTTCCTCGACCAAAACTATGAGTGGCTCGCTGTCCTGCTCGAGACAGGCCGATCCGAAGGGTCGCTCCACTTCGACGGAACAGCCGAGGACGCGGCTGAGATGATTGTCGGGGCCCTGGAAGGAGCCATGCTCGTCTCCCGGCCCTACGCGAACACCGACCACTTCGAGGTGATTGCCAACCGCCTGATCAGAGACTTCACGGGGTAGGCGCACGAGAACCGATCTCGCTAGCCGACGGTAGGACGTTGGCGGTCTCTATCTGATTCCGTCTCGCACAAGAGATCTTCCAGCTTCGCCAGATTGCGTGTCTCCTAAGCATGCCTTAAGCAGCCCTTAAGACTGCCTCACTAGCTTCAGTGATTGTGAAGTCGAAGACCGCCTGAAGCGAATCCGCTCGACTCTTCATCCCTTATACCGGGCGCCACGCTCCGTGTTGTCGCCCTACGGAGACAAGTACGAATCGATGGCCTGAATCCCGTTTGATCTACCTCTTTCCTGGGTCCCGGTCGCGACCCAGGTAACCCACTACTGATCTGATCGACTCGCCTATCTGGTTTGCCGCGCCCCGCCACCGGCACGCCTGGATCAGACCGGGGGGCCGAGTCAGGCCAGCCCGATCCCGTGGCGCGGCTCGCCGACTGACGACGCGGCCGCCCGCCCCGCCGACTACCGACATCGACCGACCGCCTGACCGCCCGCCGCGCCCGCCTGCTGACCCCCAAACGCCCTCTGACCGACCCAAGAAGGAAGGAACCTGTGTTGAGGTTCTGCGGTTTTGAACTCGAACTGTTTGTCGACGACGTCCTCGCGCGACAAGGCTGGCCCAGTATCTGTTGTGCTCGTGACTTCACCGGCAGCCAGTGGCTCATTGTTCAGGTCAACTACGACCCGGACCACCTCTCATGGATGTGCGCCCCCGCGTCGGAAAAGGCCGTCCTGGCTGTGCGCAACGGCTATGCGAAGCCCACCGACGTTCTGCGCCACAGCGCGACCGGTACGGTCGAGCTGGTCACCGTCGATCACGGCCGCGCCGTTCCCGATCGGTGCGTCCCCTGCGCCCGGGTGGCAGAGCACCTCTCGACGTGATTCATCTCAGGTAGGACCGGGTCATCGCTACCCGCCGGTGGCTGTTAGCCACCGAATGAGGGCGTCGAGCGAGGGTTGCCCGCCCGCGCCGCTGCGACGGCTCGGTCAGCTCCCGGGCGCTGAGTACGTGAGACCCTTGGCCTTCTCGAGGATTCCCTTGAGAGCGGCGGCCGGGATCAGCTCGTGCGTTTCGACATGAGCGAAGGCACCACTGCCGCTGACCGCGATGCTCACTGCGGCCGCAGTCGTGGAGTCGGGTACGTCGCAGACGGCGAAACCGTCGAACGGTCCGAACATCCAGTAGTAGGCCTCCAGCTTGCCGCCGACGCCGGCGAGGAGATCGCCCACCACTTTCTCCCGGTCACTGGGCCGGTCCATCATGGCCTTGACTGCTTCGCCCTTGAGTGAGAAGAAGATCGCGAACTTGGACACGGGGTTCCCCCTTTCTCTGCTCGTGGCACGAGGGTACGTCCGGCCCGCCGAGGCCGGTATAAGGACTGGCCGAAGGGTTACCAAAAGCCTGAGGACGGCGACCGCACCTGGGCTGGCGGCCGGCCGACGAAGCCGCCTAAGCGCCCGTCTTGGCGCGGACGTCCATTGCCATCAGGGTCAACCAGGCCGCCACGGTCGCCAGCACGGCCGCCGGGATGGTATCCAATCCTGCCTTGCCCACCAGGAGGATGGCCAGGAGGGGTGGGGTGATCAGGAGACGGGTCTGAGCCGCCATTCCCGCCGCCGTACCCACTGCTATGGCGAGGGTTGGCGAGGTATTGAACCATACGACGCAGAACGACGTCAGGGCGACGCCCAGGAAGATCGAGGGGAAGATGGGACCGCCTCGGAAGCCACACCCCAGGCTCACGCCGTAGGCGAGCGCCTTGGCCACCACCGTTATCACGATGACCTTGGTCGAGGTGGCCGCCACGATGGAGGGGATCGAGCTCTGGCCCGAGAAGAGGACGTTTTGGGAATTGGCCCCGAGTAGCTGAGCGAGCTCGGCCAGCAGACCGACCAGCAGGCCTCCTGAGAGTAGAAGGAATGGCATGCCGAGACGCTTGAGGCCGGTGAGTTCGACAAGCTCACCCAGTTTGTGGACGTAGGTGAGCAACAGCGCGGCCACTACGCCGACGACCAGCGCTATGACCAGCCCGTCCAGGTGCGTCCCGGTGTAGGTCGGAAGGTTGGGTACCACCAGCCCCGGGGCGTTCAACCCAGCCCAATGACCGAATCCGATGAAAATGGTGTAGCCGATGGCGGCCGAAACCAGGCCAGGAACCAGTAGCGGTGGGATCGCCGCCCCCAGCCCCTCGCTGCTCTCGACCAGGAACATGCCGGCCACGATGGGTCCGTCGAACAAGGCGGAGAGGCCCGAGAATCCTCCCGCGAGGGGCACAACCAGCTGGCCCTGTGGATTGACCTTGACGAGCATGGTGCCCGCGAGGCCCACCGCCGTCCCGATGGCGAGGATCGGGGCTTCCGGGCCCAGGACGGCACCGAAACCCAGAGTGGCCAGGGCCGCCAGCACCACGCCGGGAACGTGGGACACCGGCGTGGGTGTCTTGTTGAGCCCTTTCAGAGGGTCGTGACCTCCGTCCCCGGGCAGCAGCTTCCTGGCCCCCAGGCAGATCGCGGCGCCGACGAGGGGAAAAATGATCACGAGGTACCAGGGCGGCGAGGCCTTCCCCAGGTCTTTCGGAATGTCGTACCAGAGGACGTGTTCCAGTCCGTGAACGGCGGCGAGGAACAGGGCGGCCAAGAAGGCGGCCGGGATGCCGACCGCTGCGCCCAACAGAACCAGGCGCAGGTAATCACGGCCGCTTGGCCGCTCGGCCGCGGGCGGTGCGGTCACGGACGGATGTTAGGCATCAACGTAGATATGACGGTCACCCCGTTCGGATGATCGCGGTTCGTGGCCGCCGGCCGCCTGAGGGCCCCTGACGCCGTGGTCAGCCCAGGATCTTGGCCTTCTCGGCCGCGAACTCCTCGTCGGAAAGAACACCGCGGCTGTGCAGATCGGCCAGTTGGGTCAACTGATCGGCAGCGGATGTGGGTCCGGCCGCCTCCTGAACGTAGGAGCGCAACGCCGCCTCATTGGCCTGGGCGTCGCGCACGTCCCGCTCGTGCATCTGCGAGCCCCGGGCGATCAGGTAGATGAACACGCCGAGGAACGGGAGGATGATCACGAACAGCAACCAGGCCGCCTTGGCCAATCCGCTCATACCCCTGTCCCGGAAGATATCCAAGATGACGCGGAAGAGGATGATGATCCAGATGATCCACAGGAAGAACCACAGCATGGTCAGGAAGGCGTCGAGAAGGGGGTAGTTGGAGACGGCCCCCAAGATGTATTGGCTCATGGCCGGGACCCTACCGGTTCACAGGCTGCGCGCCTCATCCGAGAAGGGTGAGAATTCACCGGCCGCGCCCTCCTTTAGATTCTTGGCATGTTCGACGCGCTATCCCGCCTCGCCCTACGGGTCCTCCTCCTGGCCGTCGTGATCGGGCTGGTGGCCTGGATCGTGCCGGGCATACATGTGCACGGAGGCTTCGCCTGGCTGCTCTGGGTGGCGGTGATCTTCGCCGTCGTGAACACCATCCTCGGTCCTATCTTCCGCCTACTATCACTCCCTCTGATCGTGATAACGCTTGGCCTGTTCCTGCTCATCGTCAACGCAGCTCTGTTGGGGATCACCGCCGCCCTGTCGAGTCACCTGGATATCGATAGCTTCGGGGCTGCGGTCCTGGGAGGATTTCTGATATCCATCTTCAGCTGGCTCGGTGAGATGCTCTTACCGGCGCGAGCCCGGTCCCGGAGGGCCTGAGTAGCCAAGGGTGCACCCCTGAGTGGAGGATCCAAAAACATGTCGCCTCGGAAATCCCCTGATATCGAAACCGATGCCGATGCCCTCGCGCCGGAGGCTAAGAAGGGACCGAAGATCCCTGGCATGCGGCTGCAGTCGGGTGAGGAGCTCATAGTGATAGCCCGTCCCGGCTTGGCGTCGTGCTGGTACAAGTACCTTTTCACCCTCGGCCTCTACCAGATATGGCACAAGCGGGACCTGTCGGTCCTGACCGACCGGAGGGTCTTCACGGGCCAGGGAGTGGTGTCCAGGGAGGAGCACTCGACCCCTCTCCGGACCATCGAATACTGCTCCTACTTCCGCCGCGGCCTTCGTGGGTACTGCGATATAACGGCCAGAATCGGTTCGCGGGATCGGAAGCAGCGGGTCGGGCCACTCGCCCCCCGCCACGCCCGGGTTTTTGCCAGGGAACTCGACGAACGCAGCTGAGCAGCCCCGCTCGACCGGACCCGCCGTTATCTCCCTAGGGGTGCTCGGGTCGAACTGAAGGCCCTCATGTGGGCGGCCGCGGAACCGGCGACAGAGCGATCAGTCTTCTTCGGCGAACGCCTCGCGGAGCTTGGCTTCTTGCTCCTCGCTCAGGTTGGTCTGGATGAGGTCGGCGTGCCGACCCTCGAAAGCGTCCTTGACCTTGTCCAGCACGGCATCCTGGCTCATCAGGAAGAGGGCGGACGTTCCGGGCGTGATCTTCTCCCGCACGCTCTTGATGAAGTCGTCATCGATGCCGACGTCGGTCATAGATCCCATGATGGCGCCCATTCCGGCCCCGATGGCTAGGCCCAGGAACGGCACGAAGAAGATCAGGCCGAACAGGAAGCCCCAGAACGCCCCGCCCAAAGCCAATCCGCCGGTCATGCTGTGCATCTGGTGGGTCTTCGGCTTCTTTTTGTCCTTCGGCCAAGAAACCACAGCGCCGTCGACGATCGTGATCAGCTCCTGCTTCTGCAGCTGCTCAACGGTCTTGAGCGCGTCCTCCGCGCCGGATGGCGTGTCGAACTTCCACACGGTGAGGGTGGCCATCGAGCCTCCTAGTTTGGCTTCCGCTGGTTACAGGCCCATCTTGCGCATCAGGGCCACATCATGGCATCCCCCGCGCCGGGTGACACGTGTCTGGTCATCCGCCCGCCGGGGAGGTCCCCGAAGCGGTCTCCCGGTAGTGGGCGTTGGTCACCCCAATGGCTTGGATCAGCAGCACCAGCACGGCGAAGATTACGATGATCGTGATTATCGAGGCCAGAGAGCCAAGCCCCAGCAACAGGAACAGGAACAGTCCCACGCCGACGGTCGCCCATGTGATCGGCATGGTGTGGGCTCCCACGAAGTCCCCGAAGGAGCCGCGCCCGAGCCAGTCGATCGTGGCGCGGTATCCGGTCTTGATCCAGCGGCGGACGGTCACCGCATAGGTCGACGGCCCAAGCAGCCAGGCGATCAGGGCCAGCAGCAGCGCCACCACCGCTACGATCCGTATTCCTTCCCGAAGGAAGCGGACCACGGTGTCGTATACCTGCCCGGCGGTCGAGGTGGGCAATACGTCTGGGGGGAGGCCGTTCTGGAAGAAGTGACGCCCGAGAAGGAGGCCGATTCCTAGCACGATCATCCCCGCCGCCACTCCGACCATGGAGATGATGAAGGTCCGTCGGTGCCGGCGGGCTGTGGCGATGCCCGCGGCGAGGAAAGCCAGTCCTATCCACGGAAGCCAGTCGGCCAGAGTGTTCAAAAAGCGTATGAGGCTCCTAACCTTCTCGACGCCCTTGACCTGAGCGATCTCGATGGTGGCACCTACGGCCGGGATGTGGTTGGCCACGGTCAGGCCGGACGAAACCAACTGTTTCTTGACGGTCGAGACCACCGGACTCAGGTCCAGCACCAGTTCTCCTTGGTTGTTGACCTTGAGGCCGCTCTGTCTGGACCCCGTCAGGAAGTAAACGAGTTGAGTATGGGCGGTCCTGTTGATGGTGGCCCACAAGGTGACGAAGGCCTTGCTCTGCACGAACTTGGTCACGACCGAGTTCACAAGACTTGATAGGCCGCTTTGGAGCGCCGGACCGATCGCCGACTTCGCCTTGGGCGAAAGGTTGGTCTGGTCGAGGAGCTGGGCCACGTCGACGTTGGCGTTGACCTGCTTCTCCACGGCCGCGACAACGGCATTCTGCAACCCGGGGTTGTGGGCGATCGGCTGGAGCGTTTCGACGTATCGGTTGGTGTTGAGTATGAGGTTGCGACCCCAGATGACCAGCGGGCTGAGGGTCAGGCACAGGATGCCAAGAACGATCAGGATGATGGCCACAGTCGAGCGAGCTATCCGCCGGATCCGACTCGAACCGGTGGTTCCCGGCGGCGGCTTGTAACCGGACTCGAATATCTGCGCTTGGGCGGCGGGGCCGCTTGCGGTGGCGGCCGCCGCGCCAGCGGGAGCCTCTGCGCTGGCTGGTGGCTCATCTGCATCAGCTGGGGTCTCGCCCGCGCCCGCTGAGGCCTCGTCCGCGCCGGCGCCGGCGGCCGGCTCGCTCATGCCAGCTGGTGTCTCGCCCGCGCTGGCTGGTGGCTCTTCTGCGTCAGCTGGTGCCTCGCCCGTGCCAGCTGGCGCCTCTTCCGCGCCGGCCGTGGCGGTGTCTCGAGTCTCCGTGGTGGATGCAGCGGTGTACGCGTTCTCGCTCGTTCCGCCCGCTGCAACAGGGCCGGTTTCCTCGCCGGTGCCGGTCTCTTCGCCGGCGCCGGGCTCGGCCGTGGTGGTGTCCGCCTCCGAACTGCCGGATACTTCGTCCGTCGGCTCGGTCGACATGTCGTCTGTCATGGTCGAAGCCTCCCCGATGCAGATATCGTGCCCACGCGGCGGGACTATAGGGCGTCATAAATGCCCCATTCCTCACCAAAATAGGGTGACGGCGGCCCTCCCCGCAGGTTCTGTCCGCATTTCCGCCTCAGGGTCATCTTCCGAGCCGGGCCTGACAGGGGGCCGGTAGCGTCCGGCCCATGACAGTCGAAGCGGTGGTATTCGATCTCGACGGGGTTCTCATCGACTCCGAACCCGAATGGGAGCAGGTCCGCAGACAGTTCGTGCTCGAGAAGGGAGGACGCTGGCCCGAGGAGGCCCAGAGCCGCTTGATGGGCATGAGCACGGCAGAATGGGCCCACTACCTCAGCGAGGACCTCGGAGTAGGGCGTCCGGACGCAGATGTGGCGGAATCCGTCATCGACCGTATGGCGGAGCGCTACTGCCGGGACCTGCCGTTGATGCCAGGCGCGCTTGACGCCGTCGACCGCTTGGGCGGGCGCTGGAAGCTGGGTCTGGCCAGCTCGTCGCCTCGCCGCCTCATAGACCTGTTTCTGAGCCTCTCAGGACGGCCAGGCGCTTTCAGCGTCACGGTATCGGCCGACGAGGTGGCACGGGGTAAACCGGCTCCGGATGTATATCTGGCCGCGACCGAGGGGCTCGGCGTCGCCGCTGGGCGATGCCTCGCCGTGGAGGACTCGACCAACGGCGTGCGGGCGGCCGTGGCCGCCGGCTTGCACTGCGTCGTCGTGCCCCGGGCGCAGTATCCCGTGGACCCCGTAGTGCTGCGATCGGCGTCCGCGGTGCTCAACGCCCTTGTCGAGTTGTCGGCCGAGATGGTCGAGGAGCTCTAGATCTTGGGTCTGTCTTCCCAGTCGATGGTGACCGAGCCGGCGACGTCCTCGTGGTCTTGCAGCCAACGCCGGGCGTAAGGACACCAGGGGACGACCGTTCTCCTGTCAGAGGCGGCGCTCGCGACCGCAGCCCGCACCAGCTGGCCCGCGATCCCCCTGCCGCCCAATTCCTCGGGCACCTCGGTGTGCACGAGGATCAGCCGGCCCGGCTCCTTCCGGTACACGAGCTGAGCGAGATGGCCTTCGCTTTCCACTACGAAGCGTTCACCGGCCGAATCGTCGCGGACCGGGAGTCGGTCGTCGGGTTGATCCTGCATGCCACCGACGATAGAGCCCCCGATGGCCCGCCCGATCCGGCGCCGGGACCCGTCGGCAGTGCACTAAACGTCGAACGGGGTCGCCCTCACCAACGGATGGGTGCACGCGGCCCCGTCCGACGCCCAGACCTCGGGAGGCTGCGACGGCGAGGCGGACAGCCGGATGAGCATCGAGGACCTGGTCCCGTACTGCTCGGCGTGGACGCAGCAGGCCGAGGCTCGAGATGCGAGCTCGGCCCGGTCGCTATTGTCGGCGGGCGCCTGGTTGATCTGGTGGTCGGTCATGACCCGCTGCAGCCGGGCCTGGACCCGGTCCACGCTGAGTTTTCGAACATCGCCGAGAAGTTGCAGGACGTGAGCGGACTTGTCGCTCGGCTCTTCCATGGCTTTGTTCTCCAGGACGTGGATGCCCGGGGCCAGCTCGACGCTGCGGACGCGGTCCGGCTGGGTGATATCCACGTAGTAGAGCGAGTGACGGTCGCCGACGAGTGCCCAGCAGGGGTTGTAGTCGCCCGGCGAAGCCGACCGTTGAAAGGAGAAGACTCCGTCGGCCGCGGTGCCGGCTGCCGTCAACGCCAGCGGGATCTCCCCCCTGGATCGCTTCGATGGATCGCGGCCTTCTTCCGCCGGCTTGTTCGTCAGCCCCCCTACCACCCCGTGATCGTTCACGGCCAGCCAGGTGCCGCCGGCCATCAGGTCACGGCCGCCGGCAGTCCTCGGACCGTTCGAGCGCAACAGGGTCAGGGGCTCGGCCGGGCGGTCCAAGCGCTCGTCGCGATTGGCGGCGACGAGCAACGGCCACCCGGGGACGACCCGGGAAAGGACGATCAGGAGGCACACTGCGCCGAATCCTCAGTAGCGGCGCAGCCAGACCTGGCGGACGCGATGTTCACTGTCCTTGTCGAGGATGAGGTGGGCCCGGCCCCGCGTCGGAGCCACATTTTCCCGCAGGTTCACCAGATTGATTTCCGTCCAGACCCGGGCCGCGATAGCCGAGACCTCGCCTTCGGGGAGGAGCGCGAACTGGTGAAAGAACGACTCGGGCTTCTGCAGCACGGTTGCCCGCAGGGCCAGCAGACGCTCGCGGAACCACCGGGCGACATCCTCCTCCGCCGCATCGACGTAGATCGAGAAATCGAAAAAGTCCGACACGACCACCTGTTCGGGGTGCTCTCCCTTGGTGCTCACCTGAAGGACGTTCAGCCCTTCGACTATGACTATCTTCGGACGACTGAGCACCTGATACTCGTCGGGCAGGATGTCGTACGCCAAATGCGAATATACGGGTGTCCGCACCTCGGGCCGGCCCGCCCGGATTGCGGCCAGGGTTTCGATCAGTTTCCGCTGGTCGTAGCTTTCGGGGAATCCCTTTCGCTCCATTAGACCGCGTGCCGCCAGAGTGGCGTTCGGATAGAGGAACCCGTCCGTGGTCAGTAGATCCACCTTCTGGTGGCCCGCGCCGCGGCGCAAGAGGGCCTGGAGGATTCTCGCCGTGGTGCTCTTGCCCACCGCCACGCCGCCGGCGATCCCTATGACGAACGGGTGCCCAGGCGTGCTCGAGCCCAGGAACGAATCGAGGCGGGCGTCCTCCTGCTGCTTGCTCTCCGCCATCAGAGCAAGGAGCTCCGAGAGCGGAAGGTAGATGTCTGTCACCTCTGAGGGGGACACTGGTTCCCCCGTTGCGACCAGCTGGGCGATCTCGGACGGTGCCACGCCGTCAGGTGTGCCCCGTCGCAGGGCGGCCCAACCCTCCCGGGTGAACCGGTTGAACGCCATTTCCGCCGATGAATCAAGCGGCGAAGGCGGTGTCGGGGTCTTCGAGGGAGTCATCGCCCCAAGAAACTAGGGCCTCATCCCGTCGCGGGGCAGCCCCGCTCCCAATCGGCGACCTCCGGCTCTTATGGTTGAGCGCGGAGGCGAAGAGCGGTGTGACATCCCCCCCGACGAACCGTGCAGCTGTGTTCGCGTCGCGCCGCCGGGCCCGCGTGATGCGCAGAACGTTGGTACTCGCCGGTGTGATGGCAGCGATCGTCATCGCCGTCGTGGCGGTTAGCCCCGGACGCCGGGTGGCGAAGGTCGGAGCTGAGGAAGGCAAAGGTCATCATGACTCCGACGGCGGCGAGGCGATCGCCCCCGGGTATTTCGCCCCCGGCGCCTGCGAGCTCTACGGCCCCACCAGCGGGAACCGTCATGTTGTTGTTTTCCTGGATGCCGGTCACGGTGGGATCGACCCGGGCGGAACGGGTACCACCCAATCGGGCCAGGCCATCTCGGAGTCGACTCTCACCCTTCCGGTCGAGCTTGACACCATGGCCCTGCTCCGGGCGGACGGATTCAGCGTGGCCGTCTCGCGCACAGCGGACACTACGGTTCTGGCGCTCCAATCCGGCGACGTGTCCTCGGGAGCGTTGACGCTGCTCGGCTCCCACGACGATGTGGTGGCGCGAGACGTCTGCGCCAACGACGCCAAGGCGTCGGTGCTGATCGGGATCTACTTCGACGCCGGAGCCTCGCCCGACGACGCCGGCAGCCTGACCGCTTATGACCAGGACCGCTCTTTCGCAGCCGAGAACGTGAGGCTGGCGCAGCTGGTTCAGGCAGGCGTGGTCGCCTCGATGAACGCGCAAGGCTGGGGAATACCGGACGACGGTGCCATCCCGGACACCAACCTGGGGTCGGTAGCACCTACGGGATCGGCTTCGGGGCTAGCGGCCCAAGCGCTGGCCTACGACCATCTGCTGTTGCTCGGTCCGGCCCAGGCGGGCTATCTCGACGCCCCGAGCAACATGCCGGGCGCCCTGATCGAGCCTCTATATCTGACTGATCCGTTCGAGGGTTCGATCGCGGACAGCGTCTTGGGCCAGCAGACCATTGCGCAGGGACTGGCCAAGGCGATCGAGCAGTACTTCACGCCGCCGCCCAGCCCCGTCCCTACCACTTCCTAGGAGCGCCTGTTCCGAGCTGTCGACCGGCGGAACGGCTAGACGTCAAAAGTGCCGCCGGCCCTCCAGTAGAAGCCTTGCCGGCGCTCCATGAACCCTTCGTCGACGAGGTATCTGCGCAGGGCGGCGAAGTCCGGGTGGAACCTGATGAGCACCTGGTTCACGGCGGCCTCGGGATAGACGCGGCCGGGCTCGAACTCCTGAGCCAACCAGTCGAGCACCAGCCGGCGCTTAGAACGGCGGGCCGGAATCACGGTGAGCCGGCCGGCCCGCACGAACCGGCGGACGACCGGGTCGACGGGGAGCACGCTCACCTCTGCGCCGGGCCCGAACACGGACTACAGGCTACCGGTCGCTTGCCCCTAGCCTTGGGCCGTGGTCGTCCCGGAGTCGGTGTCCGCCGAGGTCACAAACTGGCTGACCCAGAACTGGGATCCCGAGCTGTCCCTGCTCGAATGGCGCCAGCGCCTATTCGAGGGTGGGTGGGCGGCGCCGGCCTGGCCGGTGGAGTGGGGCGGTCGGGGTTGGCCCGATTGGACCGAGCCGGTGGTCGCCCGCGCCATCGCTGCGTTCGGGGCCGCCGGCATACCGGGCGGAGCGGCCACGGCCCTGGCCGCGCCCACGATCCTCGCTCACGGCCCCGAATCGGTGCGCACCCGGTTCCTCGCCCGGATACTCACCGGCGAGGAGACCTGGTGCCAGTTGTTCAGCGAGCCGGGGGCCGGATCGGATCTGGCCGGGCTGTTGACCAGGGCTGATCGGGACGGTGACGAGTGGGTCGTCAACGGCCAGAAGGTCTGGAACACCAGCGCCCATCACGCCGACTTCGGGCTGCTGGTGGCCAGGACCGACTGGGACGCACCCAAACATCGGGGCCTCACCTACTTCGTGCTGCCCATGCATCAGCCCGGTGTCACGGTGCGCCCGCTCCGTCAGATGAACGGGCACGCCTCCTTCAACGAGGTGTTCCTCACCGACGCCCGGGTCCCCCACACCTTCATGGTTGGGGCGGCGGGAGAGGGCTGGAACGTGGCGCGAACGACCCTCGCCCACGAACGGCGCTTCGGCGCCATACGGGCAGCCGGCGTCCCGTCCGGCGCCGGAAGGGCCCTCGCCGAGGCCCGGGCGGAGGCCGAGGAGAACTTCGCTCCCTACGTCTGGTACCCGCAGCGGGCGGGCCGAGCCGACCTGTTGGTGGGAAGGGCGCGCGCTGCCGCCGTATCGGCCGATCCTCTGGTGCGCCAGGAGGTCGCCCGGGTGCTGTCCATCGAACGGGTGAGCGCCTGGACGTCTGAGCGGGCCCGGGTGGCGCGCGCGGCCGGCCGGCCGCCGGGTGCGGAGGGCTCTATCGGCAAGCTGGCGATGAGCCGGCTGGCCCGGGCGTCCGCAGCCGCCCACTCGCTCATCGCCAGTTCATCAGGCATGCTGTCCGGCTCCGATGCCCCACTCGACGGGATAGTCACCGAAGTGCTGATCTCGGTGCCGGCGCAGTCGATCGCAGGCGGCACCGATGAGATCCAGCACAACATCCTGGCCGAGAACGTGCTGGGCCTGCCCCGGGAACCCTCCACCGATCGGGACGTGCCCTTCCGGTCACTCCCGCGCAATCTCTAGGAGCGGGGCACCCACGACGGTGGTCGCTTCTCCCGGAAGGCCGCCATTCCCTCTGCGGCCTCCTCCGATGCGAACAGCGACCTGGACAGCTCGGCCATCCCGGCGAAGGCCTCTGCCCTCCCCTCCCCCGGGACATCGAACACCAGCTTCTTGGCCGTGGCGAGAGCTCCCCGGGCCCCCGGCTGTCAGCTTGGTGACCAGATCCGTCACCGCCGCATCCAGGCCCTCCTCGGGGACGGCTGAGGTTATGAGCCCGACCTCGGCGGCCCGGGAAGCGCTGATCCGCTCGCCGGTGAGGTACAGCTCCAGGGCATCGCCCCGGCGAAGCTTCGGCAAGCAGACGACCGAAATGATCGCCGGGGCCACCCCGAGGCGAACCTCGGTGAAACCGAAGCGGACGCCGGTGTGGGCGACGGACAGGTCGCAGGCGGCGGCCAAACCCACTCCTCCACCCATGCAGTGCCCCGCCACCCGGCCGACGACCGGCTTGGGCGATTCCATGATGGCGGCCAGGATCTCGTCCACCCCCACTCTCGGTTTCACGGCCGGGTTCGACCGCCCCGAGAGGTCGGCGCCGGCGCAGAAGGCCGGGCCGGTGTTGGTGAGTACCACCACCCTCACGGCTGGATCGGCCAGGGCCGATTCCAGACCCTGAGCGAGCCCCTCCACCAATTCCGGGGTCAGGGCGTTGCGGCTATCGGGTTGGTCCATGGTCAGGGTGGCCACCCCGGCCGACGCCTGGTAACGAACGGCCTCGCTCATCTCGCCGGCTCGCTCACTGCAGAAGGTCCTTCGGCATGTCGACGATTCTTGCGCGCAACCACTCACCCAGGCTTTTAGCCTGGCCGTCCTGGCGGGTGCTGGCCGCGACCCCCTCTCCGAGGAGCCCCACGATGACGAAGTTCAAAGCGCGGATGTTCGACAGTTCGTGACGGGCCACGGGCAGCGGAGCCGTCTCGGGCAGTAGTTCCCGGAGACGTTCGATGGTAAGGAAATCAGCCAGCCACCAGTAGCCCGGGTCGGTCCGAGCCCACACGCCGAGGTTGGCGTTGCCGCCCTTGTCACCCGACCTGGCCCCGAAGGCCCGGCCCAGCGGAGCCTGGACGGCCGGCCCGGAGGGGAGTGGACCCTTCCTCGCCATGGGGGCAACCGAGGCGATCACGGGCGGGTCCGGGGGTATGACCGGGTCGACCACCGTCCGCGTGCCACCTACGACCACCTCCTGCCAGACGAGCGAAGCAGGAACGACGGCGGGCCAGTAGACGCCGTAGGCCTGGGCCCCGGCGGTGAGCCCTTCCCCGTACAGGCCGGGATACGAGGACAGGGCCATCTCCGTGATCCGGGCCGAGAACGCTCGTCCGACCTTGCGTTCGTCGCCGTCCTTCACGGTGATCCGGAGTTCGGCGGTGGCCTCCTCGTTACTGTCGGGATCCGGTTTGTCGGTGCGGATGAGCGAGACTTCCACGGATTCGAAGCCGCTCGCGCCGCCGGCCAGCGAGCCCCAGATGGTCCGTTCGACCAGGTCGGCCTTCGCCTCTATGTCCAGCCCGGTGAGAAACAATGTCGTGGTCGACCGCCAACCGCCCTGATAGTTCAAGGCCACTTTGGTCGTCGTCGGCGGAGAGTCCCCCTTGACCCCCGAGATGCGGACCCGATCGTCTCCCTCCGCCGACAAGCGGACGCTGTCGAAGCGGGCCGTCACGTCGGGGTTGAAGTAGGCAGGACCGGCGATCTCGTACAGCAGTTGGGCGGTCACCGTCCCTACCGATACCCGGCCGCCATGGCCGGGGTGCTTGGTGATCACCGAGGACCCGTCGCCGGCCACTTCCGCGATCGGGAAGCCCGGGTGCTCGAGACCGGGAACTTCCGAGAAGAAGGAGTAGTTGCCGCCGGTTGCCTGCGGTCCGCATTCGATCACGTGGCCGGCAACCACCGCCCCGGCTAGGGCGTCCCAGTCGTGTCGGCTCCACCCGTGATGCCAGGCCGCCGGCCCCACCACCAGGGCGGCGTCGGTCACCCGGCCCGTTATCACGATGTCGGCGCCTCGTCCGAGAGCGGCGGCTATGCCCCACCCCCCGAGATAGGCGTTGGCGGTCATCACGGGGCGATCACCCAGCGGCTCACCGGTTTCCAGGTGGGAAAGTTCCACGCCCGCGGCCCTCAGTTCCTCCAGCCGGGGTACCAGGTTGTCGCCTTCGACGTATGCGATGACCGGATCCAGGCCGAGCCTGTCAGCCACCTCGGCCACCGCGTCTGCGCACCCCCTCGGGGACAGACCCCCTGCGTTCGACACCACCTTGATGCCCCGATCCAGACAGTCGCCCATCACCTGTTCCATCTGGGTCACGAACGTGCGGGCATAGCCCGCAGCCGGGTCGCGCAGCATGTTCTTCGCCAGGATCAGCATGGTCAGTTCGGCCAGCCAGTCGCCCGTGAGGAAGTCGATCGGCCCTCCCTCGACCATCTCCCGGGCGGCGTTCAGGCGATCCCCGTAGAAGCCGCTGCAGTTGGCGATGCGGACCGGATCGCTCATGGAGCGAGCACCACCGGCGGGTCGTCGCCCCGGATCCGGTCGCCCCGTCGGGCCTCTATTCGCCGCGCCGGGCGCTCGGCGGCCAAGTTGCTGAGCAGTTCGGGAACAGCCGGCACCTTTCCTTCGGAATCGAACTTGACTTCGGGTTCAGGTTACGATCAACCTACCGACGGTCCTACCAGCACGCAAGGGCCAGGGGAGGAGCAGTGGACTTCGAGTCTCCGAGCGAGGACGATCCCCGGCGCCAGGAGGTGCGAGCGTGGCTGGCCGCCCACCCGCACGCCTCCGGTCGGGACCTGGCCGAGGCCGGATGGGTGGTACCGGACTGGCCCCCGCCTTACGGTTCCAACGCCGACCCGGTCCGTCAGCTCATCATCGAAGAGGAGTTCGCCCGAGCCGGCGTGGGCCGGCCCAGCAACCCGATAGGTATCGGTTGGGCCGGTCCGACCATCCTCATGGCCGGCACCGAGGAGCAGAGGTCCCGCTACCTCTGGCCGGCCTTGTCGGGCGAGGAGTTCTGGTGTCAGCTGTTCAGCGAACCCGACTCCGGCTCGGATCTGGCATCTCTCTCCACCACCGCCGTTCTCGACGGCGACGAGTGGGTGATCAACGGCTCCAAGATCTGGACCAGTGGCGGCCACCTGGCCCGGTTCGGGATCCTGCTGGCCCGCACGGACCCGGACGCGCCGAAGCGCAAAGGCATCTCCTACTTCATATGCCCCATGAACGCACCGGGCATCGGCATGTCACCGATCATCGACATGACCGCCGCCCACTCCTTCAACCAGGTCTTCTTCGACGACGCCCGCATCCCGGCCGACTGCCTGGTCGGCCAGGTGAACGACGGTTGGCGACTGGCCAAGGCCACTCTGGCCAACGAGCGGGTGTCCCTGTCGACGGGCGGAGTCCTTTGGGGTAGCGGGCCCTCGGCGGGCGACCTGGTGGATCTGGTGCGCGGCGGGGGAGTGGACCCCGCGGTGCGGTCCGACCCCGTCGTCCGGCAGGCTCTGGTCCGAACCTGGGTGGAGGGAGAGCTGCTGAGGCTGCTCCAGCTACGGACGCTCTCGGCCCGCTTGTCCGGCCGGACTCCTGGCCCGGAGGCGTCGGTCCAGAAGCTGATGGCCGACGAGCACGGCCAGCGGGTGATGGAACTGGCCAAGAGGCTCACCGGCCCGGCTGGGATGCTGTCGGGATCGGGTCCGGCCGGCCGGTTGCCGCCTCGCCGCCGCGGTGGGGCGACCGAGATCAAGTTCCCGGAGGATCCCCGGGTAGAGCGGGTGTGGCACTACGGCTTTCTCTTTTCACCCGCTCTGACCATCGGTGGCGGCACCTGGGCGGTGCAGCGCAACATCATCTCGGAACTGGTGCTGGGCCTGCCCCGTGATCCCTGAGCCGGCCACCGCCAGGGGACAGCGCACCCGGGCCGCTCTGGTCCGGGCGGCGGGCGTGGTTTTCGAACGGGACGGGTTCCTGGATGCCCGCATCGCTGATATCGCGGCCGAGGCCGAGGTGGCGACCGGGACCTTCTACACCTACTTCGATTCGAAGGAGGCCATCTTCCACGAAGTCGTGGACGAGCTGATCGACGAGCTGTACCACCAATCGCATGTAGGCCATATAGCCGGTCCGGACCCCTGGGCCCGGATCGCGGCTGCCAACCGCCTTTACGTCGGGGCAGTGGCCCGCCACGCCGGTCTGTACGCGGTGATGGTTCAGGTGGCCTCGATCAACGCCGACTTTCGGCGCCGCCGCCAGGATTCGCGGTCGGGGTTCATAGACAGAGCCGCCGGCGGACTGCGCCAGCTTCAGGAGACGGGCCAGGCCGACCCATCGCTGGATCCCCAACTGACTGCGGCCATGCTGTGCGGAATGGTCGAGAACTTCGCCGAGGTCCGGCCCGTGTTGGGGGAGCAGATCGACGACGAGCGCGCCATCGAAGCGTTGACCGGCATATGGGCCCGGGCCATCGGCCTGCGCGAGCCGTAGTCTTTCGCTCATGTGCCGCAACATCACCACCCTGAGAGGGCTCGAGCCGGCCGCCACCCCAGAGGAGATCAAGGCCGCGGCTCGCCAGTACGTCCGCAAAGTCAGCGGCGTCCAGACCGAATCACCGGCGACGGCGGAGGCGTTCGAGCGGGCGGTGCGGATAGTGACCGAAGCGACCACGGAGCTCCTTGTGAGCCTCCCCCTCGCAGACAGCCGCCCCCAACCCTGCCGCCCCTTCGGCGTATCCGGGCCCGGGCCTAACCGGCTTCGGGGACCACCAGGATCTTGCAGTGCTTCTCGGGGTCGCCGAGAGCGTCGAACGCGCCGGCTACGCCAATGATGCCCACGTCTCCGGTGATCATGGGGGCCACGTCGATCCGCCCCTCGGCGATGGAGTTGAGGCTGGTCGCGAACTCTTCGGGGGTGTAGGCGAGAACAAACTGGATATTGAGCTCCTTGGCGATGCCGTAGAACGGGTTCAGCGCGTCCTTCTGCATACAGACGCCCACTACAACTACTCGAGAATGCCTTGGAGCCCGGCGCATGATGTCGTCCAGGACGCCGGGAACCCCGACCGCCTCGAAGACCACCACATCACGGCCCCGGCCCTGCTTGACCCAGGCGTCGAAGGCCGGCTCTGTCGCGGGGTCGGCTACGGAGTGGGCACCCATCCCTGATGCCAGGAGCCGGCGGGCCGGCGAGTAGTCCGAAGCCACTATCGGCTCCACGCCCTCGAGGGAGAGCGCCGCGATGACCGCCAGGCCGATCGGCCCGCACCCGAGCACCAAGGCGCCCTGGCCGGCTCCTATCCCGGACTTGTTGACCGCGTGAAGGCCGACGGCCATGGGCTCGGTCAGAGCGGCCCGGCGGGCATCCAGGCCGTTGGGGACCTCCAGCAGCATCGGGGCCGACAGGAGCATGCGTTCGCTGTAGCCGCCGGGCAGGTCGTTGTTGTAGGACAGGTCGCGGATGCCGTCGGCATAGAGCATCAGCGGCATCGAAGTCACGAGCGTTCCCGGCGCCGGCCCCAGGGTGTCGGGGCCGATCTCGAGCACCGCCGCCGAGAACTCGTGGCCCATGAAGACGTCGCGTCCCAGGTCCGGCGGCCCCAACCCGACCTCCGGGAGCCCTTCCATCTGGGCAGCCAGTCCCAACATGGCGTCTCCGTGCTTGACGAAATGCAGGTCGGACCCACAGATCCCGCATGCCTTGACCTCGACGAGGGCCTGGCCGAATGACGGAATCGGTTCGCCGGCATCCTCCCGGACCACCATCGCCCCATTGCGCATAACCGCGGATCGCATCAGCCTTCCCCCTTTGCCGAAGGGCCTTCGTTCCCGACGAGGGTAGGCGGTCCGTGCGATGATTCTTTCGGACTCGACGTGCGATCCCGGGAGGATCATGCCATGCAGGGGCTAATGCAAGACGTGCCGCTCACGCTTGATCGGATATTCGGCCGGGCCGAAACCATCTTCCCGACCAAGCGCTTGGCGACGGCCGCACCCAACGGCATGGAGCGGACCACCTACGGGAAGTGGGCGGCG
The DNA here is from genome assembly GCA_963851245.1 of uncultured Acidimicrobiaceae bacterium. Classification (GTDB taxonomy): domain Bacteria; phylum Actinomycetota; class Acidimicrobiia; order Acidimicrobiales; family Palsa-688; genus CAWKOH01. Next base: position 149,067 of record CAWKOH010000011.1, read on the forward strand.
CGCACGAGGCGGCTAGGAGGGGTGCTCGATGATCTCGGCATCTCGGCCGGCGGGAGGGTAGCCACCTTCGCTTGGAACTCAGCCCGCCATCTCGAGCTTTACTTCGCCGCCCCGTGCTCAGGACGGGTCCTGCACACGTTGAACATCCGGCTCTTCGCCGAGCAACTCGTCTACATCGTCAACCACGCCGAGGACGAAGTCATCTTCACCGACCTAAGCCTCATTCCGCTTTTGTGGCCATTGATAGACGAGTGCCCAACCGTCCGGCACGTGGTGGTGATGGACGACACGGCGGGCCGGCCCGACCCGCCGGCAGTCCCCGACGACCCTCGCGTTTCCGATTACGAGGCGCTGATGGCGGCGGCATCCCCCCACCCCTTCGGAGTCGTCGCCGACGAACACCAGGCGGCTTCTATGTGCTACACGAGCGGGACGACCGGCGACCCCAAGGGCGTGGTGTACTCCCACCGTTCCGTGTTGCTGCACTCGATGGCGGCCGCCCTCAACGATGTGTTGGGGATTAGAGAGGCCGACGTGATCCTCCCTGTCGTGCCGATGTTCCACGCCAACGCCTGGGGTTTGTGCCAGGCGGCCGTGATGGCTGGAGCCGAGGTCGTCTTCCCGGGCGCCGATCTCTCCCCGCAGGCGATCTGCCGCCTGATCCTCGACGAGGGAGTGACGGTGGCGGCCGGCGTGCCCACCATCTGGATGGGAGTCAGGTCGCTTCTGGCGGGCCAGCCCCATTCCCTCCGAACGATCATCTGTGGCGGTTCGGCCGTTCCCCGGGCCCTATCCGAGGCCTACCGCGAGGAGGTCGGACTGCCCATCCTGCAGGCTTGGGGCATGACCGAGACCAGTCCTATCGCCACGGTCTGCGGGGTGCGCAGCGAGCGAGCGGCCAGCGAGAGCGAGGACGAGCTGGCCGACCTTCGGGCCCGGCAGGGCCTGCCGGCGCCGCTGGTCGACCTGCGCATCGCCGAGCCCGAGACAGGCGAACCGCTGCCCTGGGATGACCAGACCAGCGGGGAGGTCCAGGTGCGAGGACCCTGGATCGCCGCCTCCTATTACAACGACGAGCGGGGTGCGGCGTCCTTCACCGAGGACGGCTGGTTGCGCACCGGTGATGTGGCGGTGATCAGCCCGGACGGCTATGTGAGGCTGGTCGACCGGACCAAGGACCTCATCAAGTCGGGCGGGGAGTGGATCTCCTCGGTGGAGCTCGAAAACCACCTCATGGCCCACCCCGCCGTGGCCGAGGCGGCAGTTATCGCCGTCCCGTCTGAGCGCTGGATGGAGCGCCCCATGGCGTGCGTGGTGGTCAAGCCGGGATCGACCCTGACCGCCGACGAGGTGATTGAGTGGCTGCAGCCGCGCGTCGCCAAGTGGTGGCTGCCCGAGACGGTCGAGTTCATCGACGAGGTACCCAAGACCTCGGTTGGAAAATTTTCCAAGAAGGATTTGCGCGACAAGTTCGCCGACCGCCGGGTCCCGTAGGGCGATCCCGGCAGCCTCAGTTCGTCGACCCTGGTGTGGAGTACTTCATCATATATGGTGCGATAATCAGCAAAATAAGTCAGTTTGGTGACCCTCCATTCTGGAAGGGGGCCCCTCCAGCCGCTCTCCATCCAAAAAACTCCGAGTTAGCGATATATCGCGTTATAGTGGCGACATGACACGATATGAAGATTCACCTAGAAAGGGTGGCCGCGGCCACCGAGGACATGGACGTTGGAGCGAGGGAGCGGAACCCGAATTCGGGCCTCCCTGGGCGGGGCCGTGGGGCGGCCCTCCGAGAATGGGCCGGCGCATGCGCCGGGGCGACATCCGGGTCGCGCTCCTGCGGACACTGCAGGCGGGACCCGCCCACGGCTACGAGATCATCCGCCGGCTCGAGGAAGGAAGCGGCGGGCTGTGGCGCCCCAGCGCCGGCTCCGTCTATCCGACCCTTCAGCTCCTCGAGGAGCAGGGGTTGCTGACCTCCCACGAGGACGGCGGCAAGCGGGTGTACGAGTTGACCGACACGGGCCGGGCCGAGGCCGAGGCGGGGGCCGGCTCCGGGCGGGGCTTCCCGTGGGATAGCGAGGAGGGCCTTACCGGCTACCGGGCCTTGCGCAGCGCGGTGTCACAGCTGGTTCTGGCGACCAAGCAGGTCCAGGTGGCGGGGGAGCCCGAACTGGTCGAGCGGGCCGCGGCCATCGTGAAGGAAGCCCGCCAGAAGCTCTATCAGCTGCTGGCCGAATCCTGATCCACGAGCTCGCGGCGTCGGCCGCGATTTGCAATCGACCTCCGGGGTAACTGAGGCTGAAACCTGGTCGGCCGCCTTACTATCGGCGGCGCCAGTTTCAGCCAGGTCGTGACAAGGGGGAACCGCATGGTCGACTTTCTCGCCATCTACGCCGGGACTCAACCGGACAAGCCCGCGGTCATCGACGATCGCCCGGGCGAGCCCGTCGTGACCTGGAGCTTCTCCGAGCTGGACCGCAGAGCCAACCAGCTGGCCCACTACCTGGGGAGCCTCGGCGTGGATGCGTTGACCAAGGTCATCTGGTGCGGCCAGAACTCGGCTGGCCTGGTTGCGGGCATCAATGCCATCCGCAAGGTCGGAGCCGTCGGGGTGCCACTGAACTACCGGCTTACCCCCGAAGAGGCCGCCTACGTCATCGACAACTCCGACGCCCGGGTCGTCTACGTGGACGCCGAGTACGAGGCCCTCGTAAACCGGGCTCGGGGCCAGACGCCCAAAGTGCAGCACGTGTGCGTCTTCGGTGGTGACGGCGAGATGGAGAAGGAGGTTGCCGCCTGCCCGGCGGAGGCGCCGGCCCAAGACGAGTCCGAGGGCATTGCGGGCGCCACGATGATCTACACCTCGGGTACGACCGGCAAGCCCAAGGGTGCCGTTCGGGGCGCGACCATCGACAGCTCTACCGCCGCCGGCCTGCTGGGCCTCATCGGGTACGTACCGGAGGACGTCTACATCACGACCGGCCCCCTGTACCACTCCGGCCCGCTCGGCTTTGCGAGCATCGCCCACGCCCTGGGCAACACCGTGGTCGTGCAGCACAAGTTCGACGCCGAGGACTGGTTGCGTCTGGTCGAGACCTACGCGGTCACCACGACCTTCACCGCCCCCACCCCGATCCGCATGATCTGCAGCCTGCCGGACGAGGTGAAAGCTCGCTACGACCGCTCGACCATGAAGCGCCTCATCGCCAACGCCGCCCCCTGGACCTTGAACCTCAAGAAGATGTACCTGGCCGACTTTCCACCCGACTCGCTCTGGGAGGTCTACGGCTCCACCGAGCTCGGAGTCGACACGGTGCTCAGGCCGCAGGACCATCTCCGCAAGCCGGGATCCTGCGGGCAGGCCGCCCCCGGGATCGAGATCAAGCTGTTCGACGACAGCGGAATGGAGGTTACCGAGCCGTTCAAGCCGGGGGAGCTCTACGTCCGCTCGGCCGCCTCCTTCACGAGTTACTACAAGGCCGAGGAGAAGTACCAGGCCGCTACCAGAGGCGACTTCCTGACCGTCGGTGACATCGCCTACTTCGACGAGGACGGCTTCTTCTACATCGCCGACCGGAAAAACGACATGATCATCAGCGGCGGCATGAACATCTACCCGGCCGAGATCGAAGCGGCGCTGGACGCCTCGCCCGATGTCTACGAGGTGGCCGTCTTCGGCATTCCTGATGAGCAATGGGGTGAGAGCGTGCACGCCGTGGTCGTTCCCTCTCACGAAGGGGTGACAGCCGAGCAGATTGTGGCCTTTGCCCGCGAGCACCTCGCCGGGTACAAGGTGCCCCGTTCGGTGACCTTCGCGGAGGAGCTTCCAAAGACCGGCTCCGGGAAGGTGCTGAAGCGCCAGTTGAGGCAGCCCTTCACGGCGAGTGGAAGCTGATGCCACGACTTCGGACTCCCCGCTCCTTGCTTTACTAAGGGGACAAATGGGGACAGCAGACGCATTTAGCGATAGTTCCCATCTGCTGAAGAGATAGGTAAACATTTCGTAAACTGCTTGCGAGATAGTCCCCGGATGGGGCATACTGTTAATAGCGCTTCGGCCGGTAATCCCCCCCACCGGACCGGAAGCCTTAGATACGAAGGGCCCGGCCACCCCCCCTGCTGGGCCCTTCGTCGCGTCCGGGGTGCAATGAGCGCGAGGATCTTCTTCCGATGACTCCTCCATCCGGGCAACAAATCCGCTTGAGCCATGCCGGGCAGGAACTAACTGTGGTGGAGGTCGGGGCCGGCATCAGGACCTACAGCAGCGGGGGGCGGGCGGTCATAGACGGCTATGACGAGAGCGAGATGTGCCCGGGCGGGCGCGGACAGCTGCTGGCTCCCTGGCCGAACCGGCTCGGTGATGGCTGCTTCGAGTGGGACGGGCAGCGCCTCCAGACCCCGCTTTCGGAGCCCGAGAATCACAACGCCATCCACGGCCTGGTGCGATGGGCGGCGTGGTCGGTCGCCGCGCTCGATGCGGCCGAAGCCCGGCTCACCTACCGCTTACATCCCCAGCCGGGGTGGCCGTGGCCCCTGGACCTGGCCGTGGCCTACGCCCTCGGCGAAGACGGGCTCAAGGTGGTGACGGAAATAACCAACGTGGGGGATGACTCCTCGGGTGCGTGCCCGGTCGGGATCGGCTGGCATCCGTACCTGGCCGCCTTCGGCGGGATGGTGGATCAGACCGTTCTCACCCTGCCCGCGACCGAGGCCTATCAGTCCGATGGCCGGGGCCTACCGACCGGGCGCCACCAGGTCGAGGGGACCCCGCTCGACTTCCGTTCGGGTGGCACCGTGGGCGAGGCGGTGCTAGACGTCGCCTTCACCTCCCTGGACCGCGACGACGACGGCCGGGCGAGGGTCGAGCTGATCCCCACCGCCAAAGGGGACCTCTACGACTACGGAATCCGCATGTGGATGGACCGGGGCTACACCCACGTCATGGCTTTCTCGGGTGACACACTCGCTGAATCCGCCCGCCGGCGCCGGGGCCTGGCGGTTGAGCCCATGACCTGTGCGCCAGACATGCTGCGCAGCGGCGATGGGCGCCACGTCCTCGAGCCGGGCGAGAGTTTCATGGCAGCGTGGGGTCTGGAGACCTTCAGTTTGGCCTGACCGCTGCCGATCTCATGTACATGGGATCGGTGCCACCGCAGCTGCTAATGACAGAGCAACTGTCGGGGCCCGATCGCGTCGCAGTGGCGATAGGCGCCGGAGGTCAGTACCTGGTGATCGAGATCACCGGCCGGGCCGGGCCGTGCTGGGTCTGCGCTCGGGTGTCTGATCGGGCCCTCGACTGCGTTCGCAGTGCACGGACCTCACCGTGGACCGTCATCCATCACAGCGCGACGGGAACGGTGGACATCTACCGAACTCTGCTTGACGGATCAGTCCACGAGTCGGTTGTGCTCTGCTCGGCGCTCCCGGTCGGCCGCTCCGTTCTGGCCGCCGCCTAGCTCCTCAGAACTGGGATTTCTCGGTCGACCCCGCCAGGGCCAGCGTCGACGACTTGCCACCCGTGAGGGTGGTCATGATGTCATCGAAATAACCGGCCCCGACCTCCCGCTGGTGCCGGGTAGCGGTATAACCGTCTTCTTCGAGAGCAAACTCACGCTGCTGCAGGTCCACGTAGGCGCTCATACCGCGATCTGCGTAGCCGCGTGCGAGCGAGAAGGTGGACTCGTTGAGGGCGTGCCAACCAGCCAAGGTCACGAACTGGAAGGCGTAGCCCATGGCACCCAGCTCCTTCTGGAAGCGGGCGATGGTCGCGTCGTCGAGATGCTTTCTCCAGTTGAAGGACGGTGAGCAGTTGTAGGCCAGCATCTTGTCCGGGTGTTCGGCCTTGATCCGGTCGGCGAAGACCCGGGCCTCGTCCAGGTCGGGCGTGGAGGTCTCGCACCAGATGAGGTCGCTGTAGGGGGCGTAGGCCAGGCCCCGGGCCACCGCGATGTCCATGCCTGGTCGCACGTAATAGAAGCCCTCGGGCGACCTCTCGCCGGTGCAGAACTCGCTGTCGCGCTCGTCCACGTCGGTGGTGAGCATGGTGGCGCCCAGCGAGTCGGTCCGGGCCACGATCAGAGTCGGCACCCCGCAGACGTCAGCGGCCAGGCGAGCGGCGGACAACGTGCGGATGTGCTGGGAGGTCGGTATCAGCACCTTGCCGCCCATATGGCCGCACTTCTTCTCCGATGACAGCTGGTCTTCCCAGTGCACGCCGGCGGCCCCCGCTTCGATCATGCTCTTCATCAGCTCGAAGACGTTGAGGGCACCGCCGAAGCCGGCTTCCGCGTCGGCGACGATGGGGGCCAACCAGTGACGGTGGCCTTCGTTGCGACCCGCGGACTCGGCCCACTCGATCTGATCGGCGCGGCGCAAGGCGTTGTTGATCCGGCGCACCACCGCCGGAACGCTGTTCACGGCGTACAGGCTCTGATCGGGGTACACCTGCTCCGACAGGTTGGCGTCCGCGGCGACTTGCCAGCCGGACAGGTAGATCGCCTGCAGGCCGGCCTTGACCATCTGGACCGCCTGACCACCGGTCATGGCGCCGAGGGCGTTGATGTAGTCCTCGCGGCGCAGCAACTCCCAGAGGCGCTCCGCGCCCTGCCGGGCCAGGCTGTACTCCACCCGAACCGATCCCCGCAGCCGGATGACGTCAGCGGCGGAGTAGCCGCGCTCGATGCCGGCCCAGCGGTCATCGCGCTTCCACTGGCGCTCGAGTTCGGCGACGGCGGTGTCGAAGGGGGTGCTCATGGGACGAGTGATCCTTTCGGGTTCTTGATCGATGGCGGGTTGAGGGCCGGTCAGGGAAGTAGCTCGTAAGCGGGAAGGGTGAGAAAAGCGGGGAATTCGTCGGCGAGAGCGACCTCCTCGAAGACCGCTCGGGCCTGGTCCAGGACGGCCGGCTCGTAGTTGCTGCCCGCCAGCGATGCGACCGCATCGTCCAGCAGACGGCGGACAAGTTCGGCGGTGACCTCGGTCGGCTCGGGACCGGCGAGGGTCACGCGGTGGTGAACCCACTGCCACACCTGGGCCCGGCTGATCTCAGCCGTGGCGGCATCCTCCATCAGGTCGTCGATGGCGGCCGCGCCGGTACCGGACAGCCATGATGCGATGTACCGCAGGCCGACGGAGATGTTGGTGTCGAGCCCGGCCCGGGTGATCCCGTCGTGGGGCCGGGAGACGCACAGCAGCCGGGCCGGTCCCACCGCTACGTCCGGCCGCTGGCGTTCGAGCTGGTTCGGGCGCTCTCCCAGGATGGCGTCGAACTCGGCGCCCGCCGTAGCCACCAGGTCGGGGTGGGCCACCCAGGTGCCATCGAAGCCATCCCCCGCTTCTCGCCGCTTGTCGTCGGTGACCTTGACCAAGGCCGCCTCCGTCACCTCTGGTTTGCGGCGGTTGGGGATAAAGGCAGCCATGCCACCGATGGCGTGGGCGCCCCGGCGGTGACAGGTCTTGACCAGCAGCTCGGTGTAGGACCGCATGAACGGCGAGGTCATGGTGACCAGGGAGCGGTCGGGTAGCACGAACGCCGGGTCGGCGTGGAACCGCTTGGCGATGCTGAAGATGTAGTCCCAGCGGCCGGCGTTGAGCCCGCAAATGTGTTCCCGGAGTTCGAACAGGATCTCGTCCATCTCAAAGGCGGCCGTGATGGTCTCGATCAGGACTGTGGCCCGGATCGACCCGCGATCCAGTTCGAGGGTGTCCTCGGCCCAGGACATGACGTCGTTCCAGAGTCGGGCCTCGAGATGTCCCTCCAGCTTCGGCAGGTAGAAGTAAGGCCCGAAACCGTTCGACAGGCTGTCGCGGCCGTTGTGGAACAGGTACAGGCCGAAATCGAAGAGGCTGGCCGAAATGCGCTCGCCGTCGATGGTGAAGTGCTTCTCCGACAGGTGCCAGCCGCGGGGTCTCACCACGAGGGTGGCCGTTTCCTCGGCCAGGCGATAGGTCTTCTCAGGCGTGACCAGTTCGATCGTCCCGCGGACGGCGTCCTGCAGGTTCACCTGGCCTGCCAACACGTTGTCCCACGTGGGCGAGTTGGCGTCCTCCAGGTCGGCCATGAAGACCTTGGCGCCCGAGTTCAGGGCGTTGATCATCATCTTGCGGTCGACGGGTCCCGTTATCTCGACCCGCCGGTCGGACAGAGCCTTGGGCGCCTCCGGCACCACCCATTCACCGGTGCGGACAGGCAGGGTCTCAGCGAGAAAGTCCGGGCGGTCGCCCCCATCGAAACGGGCCTGGCGCTCGGCCCGGGCAGCCAGCAGATCTAGCCGGCGGGAGTCGAAGCGCCGGTGCAGTCCGACCAGGAACTCGACGGCCGCGGGCGTGAGAATGCGCTCGGCGTGGGGGTGGGCGGTAAAGCAGACGTCATCGGTCACTGGGCGATTATGTAAAGAAATGGCCGTCTTGTCGAATCTAATATCGCACAGGCTTGCGTTTGTCGCGAAGAAGTGCAAAACTTAACGCAGTTTTATGGCTACGGAATCCCTAGACCCGTTGGTGTTCGGTCACCGCCTCCGACACCTGCGCCGCCAAGCTGGTCTCACCCTGGAGTCCCTCGGAGAGCGGGTCGGCCGCCCTCCCTCCTACCTTTCTCAGCTCGAGAACGGCCACCGCGAGCCTCGGCTGTCCACGGTCAACGAGCTGGCCTCGGCCCTGGACTGCTCTCCCGCCGACCTGCTGGCGGCCAGCGCCCCACACCGGCGGGCGGAGCTGGAAGTGGCCCTGGCCCACATGCAGGAAGACCCCCGGTATCAAGCATTGCAACTCCCATACATCCGGCCCACGGCCCGCCTCGACGATGCCGTCCTCGAGCATCTGGTGGCGCTGTTCGGTCGGGTATCCGAGCTGTCGGCCGAGTCCCCGCCGGCCGGGCCGGACCCCGAGACGGCCCTCGGAGCCCGGGCCTCCAACGCCTCCATGCGCACCGAGATGCGCACCCGCGCCAACTACTTCGAGGACATAGAGAAGGTCGCCTCCGAGGCGCTGACGGCGGCCGGCTATGGCGGACCGGGCGCGGTGTCGGAACGCACCATTACCGATGTGGCCGCCTACTTCGGCTTCGCCATCGCCCGGGTGCAGGATCTGCCCCCCTCCACCCGGTCCATCAGCGACGTGCGCCACCGGGTGATCTACGTGCCCCAGCGCAACCTGACCGGCGGCACCCGCTCGGCTAGATCGGTGATCGCCCAGACCCTCGGTCACTTCGCTCTCGGGCACACGGACCCGACCGACTTCGAGGGTTACGTGCGCCAGCGGGTGGAGGCCAACTATTTCGCCGGCGCCATGCTCGCACCCGAGGAGCCCGTCGTACGCGTCCTCGCCGAGGCCAAGGCGCGCCAGGACATCTCCGTAGAGGACCTGGGCGAGATGTTCTACATCTCGTACGAGATGGCGGCCCACCGCCTCACAAACCTGATCACGCACCACTTGGGGATACCGATCCATTTCCAGCGTTCCGACGCCGAAGGGCTGTTATGGAAGGCCTATGAGAACGACGGCGTTCTGCTCCCCGCCGACGCCGACGGCACCATAGAGGGACAGCGTCTATGCCGGTGGTGGAGCTCCCGGCAGGCCTTCGAATCCGAGGACTCTTACTCGCTGCACTACCAGTACACCGAGACCCCAACGGGCACGTTCTGGTGTGCCACCCACATAGGGGTGGAGCGCGAGCGCGGCGATGCGGTGACAGTCGGCACGGTGGTGGACTCCGCCCACTGGTTCCGGGGCAGCGACACCACCCGGCGTCGGGTCTCGACCTGTCCCGACCCGGGCTGCTGTCGCCGGCCACCCCCCGACGCCGCTCGCCGGTGGGAGGGGGTCGCCTGGCCGTCGGCCCGAGACCACAGCCACTTCGTGTCGGGGTTGCCGACCGACACCGTGGTCTTCAGCCCGCACCCGGGGGTGGACCTCACCGACGTCTACGGCTTCCTGGACCGGCACTCGCGCAGTTAGAGCCGGCGGGTGCCGGCGGGTGCCGGCCGCCCGTTGCGCGATTCCAGTTCTGTGTTGAAAAATCGTCGCTTTTCGTCAATAAATCGACACGGGAGCAAGAAACCCGCACGGACGGGGCCGGCGCCCGGAGGTATGGATCCGGACCGCTCCGATGATCAGGTGGCGGGGGCGGTATCGCCTGGTGAGGCAGCGCCGAGCGACTGCTCGAGCACCTGGGCCACGTCGAGAACCTTGACCGACTCGGACGCGGTCCCCTCCGCCTGGCGGCCCTTGGTGGCGTCGTCGAGCATGATGAGGCAGTAGGGGCACGCGGTCGAGATCACGTCCGCCCCGGTGCCTAGGGCCTCGTCGGTGCGATTGACATTGATGCGGGTGCCGATCTTCTCTTCCAACCACATCCGAGCGCCGCCGGCGCCGCAACAGAACCCCTTGTTCTTGCATCGGTGCATCTCGGTGAGCTGCACCCCAGGCACATGGCTCAGAACACCCCGGGGTTCTTCGTAAATCGCGTTGTGCCGGCCGAGGTAGCAAGGGTCGTGATAGGTCACCGTCGAGTCGACCCTGGACTCCGGCCTCAGGGCTCCGTCGGTGAGGAGCTTCTCGAGCAGCTGGGTGTGGTGGAAGACCTCGAAGTTGCCGCCCAGGGCGGGGTATTCGCGCGAGATCGAATTGAAGCAGTGAGGGCACGATGCCACCACCTTCTTCACCCCGGCCGAGTTCAGGGTCTCGATGTTCTTCTGGGCCTGCTCCTGGTAGAGGTATTCGTTGCCCAGCCGGCGGGCAGGATCGCCGGTGCAGGACTCCTTCGGTCCCAACACCGCGAACCTGACCCCGGCCCGGTGGAGAAGCCGGGCGACGGTTTGAGTGGTCTTGCGAGCCCGTTCGTCCAGTGCCCCGGCGCAGCCCACCCAGAAGAGATATTCGACGTCGTCGGGGATGGTTCCCTCAACGACGGGCACCTCGAACTCGAGACCCTGCGTCCAGGCCAGACGCTGGCTCGAACCGAGTCCCCAAGGGTCGCCCTGGTTTTCCACGTTGCGCAGCATCAGCCCGCCTTCGGTGGGGAAGCGGGCTTCCATCAGGACCTCGTAGCGCCGCATGTCGAGGATGGTGTCCACGTGCTCGATGTCGACCGGGCACTGATCCACGCACGCCCCGCAGGTAGTGCAGGACCACAGGACGTCGGGTTGGATGACATCCGGCACCAAAGGCTTGGCCGCCACGCCGTCATCCGGGACCTCTCCATGGCCCAGCAGATCCGACGAGGATGCGAACAAATGCTCCCGCAGGTCCATGATCACGAGCTTCGGGGACAATGGTTTGTCGGTATTCCAGGCCGGGCACTGATCCTGACATCGCCCGCATTCGGTGCAACTGATGAGGTCGAGGCGTTGCTTCCAGGTCAGGTGGCTGATGAGCCCGGTGCCGAAGACTGTTTCCTCGGTCATCTTCTCGGGGTCCAGATCCGGCGTGCTGCCCAGAGGTCCGAGCGCGTTGGGCCGGCGGGAGAACAAGACGTTCGGTTCCGACACGAATATATGCAGGTGCTTGGAGTGGAGCACGAACACGAAGAACGCCCAGATGACGCCGATCTGAGCCAGGATGAAAATCGTCTCGATGTGCATGTTGGCGGCATGACCGAGCGGCTTCAGCGCCATGCTGACCAGCTTGGAGGCGAAGGTCCACCAGGTGTCGCCGTAGGGGAAGTCGCCGGTGTTGATCTGGGCGCCCCTATATATGAGGAGGGTGGCGATGACCAGGAAGATGAGTCCCAGCGTCTGCCACGCCGTCGCCGTATGTGAGCCGTAGAACCGGCTCCGGCGTTGCTCGCGCGCCGGATTTTGCCGTAAGCGAATGATGGCGAAGGTGATCAGGGCCACCAGTACCGCTGTCGCGAAGAAGTCCTCGAGGAAACCGATGAACTTCCAGTGGCCGATGCCCGGGATGGCAAAGGTCTTGTCGAACAGGTCGCCGTAGGCCTCGATGATGGTCAGCAACAGGACGATGAAGCCCCAGAAGGTGAAGAAGTGGGCCAGGCCAGGAACGGTGCGGCGCAGCAGCTTGCGCTGACCGAAGACGTCCATCAGCTCGGCCTTCACCTGAGCCCCTATGTTCGTCATCCGCCCCGGCGCCGGCTTGCCATTCGCGACCAGCCTGAACAAGAACGACCCGCGCCAGGCCACCAGCCCCAGGCCGACGAAGGTCAGGGCCAGTCCGATTGCGATTCTTACGGCCACCAGCGTCCTCCTTCGCTCCCCGGAGCCCAAGAACCTCCGGGGGTTCTGCGACGGGTCACCCTAGCCGCCGCCCGCCTTTCGCCTCTAAGTACTGAGGACGGACCGTTGTATATACGCATGAAGCGGCGGCGACTGGAGCATCGAGGTGCTGGACCGAATGAACGGGGCCAGCCCCTCCACGCTCCAGCCCCGCTGCGGTACTCCAGCGAGCTGCCGGCGCCCCGGCTTAGTGCGACAGGGCCCTGGTGTCAGCCTCGCGGAGCCGGGTGGCCATGTTCACGAGGAGCTTGTGGGTCACGGCGGGGACGTCGTCGAGCACGCTCATGAATTCGCGCCGGCCGATCACGGCCAACTCGGTCTCGCCATTGGAGATCACAGTGGCGGACCGAGGGCCGTTATCGAGCAGGGAAAGCTCGCCGAAATAGCTGCCCGGGCCGAGCTCGGCCACCTTGCGCCCGTTGCGCTTGACAGTCGCCGCCCCCGACACGATCAGGTAGAAGTCGTGCCCAAAGGTCCCTTCCCTGACGATCTCGGCGCCGTCCTTGACGGTGACAACGTCCGCGGCCCTAGAGACCATCGCCAGCTCTTTCTTGCTGAGCGACGAAAACATCTTGACCTGGGCCAGGTGCTGCAGCTTGGGGTCGGAAGCCATGGCGTGCACTGTAGTAACTGGAACGCCGCCGTGCTGCCCGAAGTGTCTGCCAGGTCAATATTCGGCGCCAAAGTCAAGTTGTTAACGCGCGAGCAACAAAACAGTCAAGGACGGGAAACACACCGTCCCTAGCGTTCGGGTCAACTCGACAGACAGGGAGGGCACTTGTCCGCATTGATGGCAACAGCCCTGCATGCGGCCAACATTTGCCAAAAGAATGTGGCCTATGTAGGGAATGCAGCAGATCCGAAGAACTGTTCCGACCCCAACTGGGTGGACACAGGGAATACGTCGTGGCAGATGACCGCGGCCACCTTCGTCGGGCTGATGAGCCTGCCCGGCCTGGCGGTTCTGTACGCCGGCCTGGTACCGAAGAAGTGGGCCGTGAACACCATGTTCATGGCGTTCACAGGCTTCTCCACAGTGATGGTGGTCTGGGTCCTGTGGGGCTACAAGATGGGCTTCGGCTCGCCAATCGGCGGGGGTACGCCCAGTGGCGCCTACACCTACCACTACACCGGCAACTTCTTTGCCAATTTCTTCAATAACTTCGTGGGGCACCCGCAGTCGATCAACGCTGCCAACGCCCAGATGGGGCAGGCCGGCCTCCCGATTGGAACGGCGGTGCCCCTGCAGATGCCAACGCCGGCGCTGGCGTACTTCCAGTTCGTCTTCGCCGCCATCACTCCGCTGCTTTTCCTGGGCAGCGTGGTCGGGCGAATCAAGCCCATCGTCTGGCTCATCTTCGTTCCCGCGTGGTGCACCTTCGTATACACCGTCAACGCCATGCTTCTATGGGGTGGCGGCTACTGGGCCCATGAGGGCGCCCTCGACTACTCCGGCGGCTACGTAATCCACCTGGCGGCCGGCGTTTCCGGCTTCACGGCCGCCTGGATCATCGGCCCCCGCCTGGCCCGGGACAAAGCCAAGTGGGTACCGCACAGCCTCACCATGGTGGCCGTCGGAGCGGGCATCGTGTGGCTGGGCTGGAACGGCTTCAACGGTGGAGACCCGTATTTCTCGGGCCGCGACGCCGCAACCGCGCTCGATCAACACCAATGCCGCCACCGCCGCCGCATTGATCACGTGGGTGCTATGGGACATGGTGCTCAGCAAATCCAAGAAGCCCACCTTCCTCGGCGCCATTAACGGCATGATCTGCGGCCTCGTCGCCATCACGCCGGCCGCCGGCTACGTCAGTGGATCCGGGGCCCTCTGGATAGGCATCATTGCTTCGACCGTAGTGTGGTTCGCCTGGACCTACCTCCAGCCCATCACCATCAGGAAGGTCGACGACGCGTCCGGTGTGGTGTACACACACGGAATCGCCGGGCTCACCGGCGGGCTGCTGGTCGGCATCTTCGCCGACCCGAACATCATCGTGTACACCAGTTCCAACGGGAGCCCGGTTGTCGCGAAGGGCTGGCTCTACGGGCATCCCAAACAGCTGCTGATCCAGGCCCTGGCGGCCCTTACCATCATCATCTGGGACGCCCTGTTGACCTTCATCATCCTGAAGGTGATCGGCATCTTCACCTCGCTGAGGGTGCCCGACGATTACCTGGAGGGAGGCGACGTGGAGATTCACGAGGAGGAGGCCTATCCACCGGACGAGGGCTTCGTGCGCACCGGAGCACTTATCGGCGTAGGAGCATCCCCCGGCTCAGCGGGTTCACCTGCGGCGCCAGCTCCTGATTCTTTGGCAGGTGAGACTCGATGAAGTTGGTTACCGCAGTGATCAAACCGTTCCGGCTCGACAACGTGAAGGAAGCCGTCGAAGCGGTCGGGGCCAAGGGCCTGACCGTCACCGAGTCCCAGGGCTTCGGGCGCCAAAAAGGCCATACCGAGACTTACCGGGGCGCCGAGTACCAGGTGGCCTTCACGCCGAAGATCAAGGTCGAGGTCCTCGTCGACGAGGCTGCTGTCACCGGGGTCGTCGATGCCATAGTGAAGGCAGCCCGCACCGAGAAGATCGGTGACGGCAAGATCTGGGTCACCGATGTGGATACGGTCATCCGGATCCGCACGGGCGAAACGGGGCCGGATGCGATCTAAGCTGGCGTTGATGGGCGAAGGTCGCTACGACGTCGGCGAATCCTGGTCGGTTCGGTCCGGCTGGGGTTGGCGAGGGTTGTTCGTGATGGCGCTGGTCGCGATCGGCGTGGCGATCATCCTGGCCGGCAACGGCGCCGGCACTCTCGCCATCCTGTGGCTGGTGATCGCCGCCGGCTGGTTTGGGATATCGATGTGGCTGTGGAGGAAGCACCTCCGCTATATGCGGGGCTAGCCACCTACACGGCAGCCAGCACCGCCTCTTGTAGCGTCGCTTGGTGGGCCGGGTCCACGACCCGGCCCCCGGCGACGTTCTGGACGTAGAAGACATCCACCGCTTCGGCCCCCAGAGTGCTGATAAGCGCGCAGGTTATCGTCACACCCGAGTCGGCCAGCGCTCGCGCCACCCGGTACAGGACGGCGCCCCGGTCCGGGGCTCGTACCTCTACCACGGTGGAGACGGCCGAGGCTTCGTTGTCGATGATCACGCGCACCTCGGGCGAGTGGGCCGTGATCGGCCGGCGGAAGCGGGCGTAGTTGGCTTCGCGCTCGCTCAGGAGCTCATCGACGGGAACGCGCCCTTCCAGGGCCGCGCCGATCTGGTCCTTCACCCTGGCCCAATCGGGGAGAGTGTCGAAGGCCGGCGCCACCTCGAAGCGCAGAAGCGCCATGGAGCTGGCGTCGTCGCTCACCGTCGTGGCCGAGAGAACGGTGATGCCCGAGAGGGTCAACACCCCCGCCACGGTCGCGAGCAGGCCAGGCCGGTCCGGGGCGGCGACGGTGAGCCGTCCGCCGTCGGCCAGAAGCTCGAGGCGGCCGGCGTCGAGGAGGGCGCGTTGCTCCGGGCCCAGATCGGCCGCCGTTGCCGTCGGGGTGGGCCGGCCGTCGAGGGTCGCAGCCGACTGATCCACCAGGCGGGCCACCAGGCCAGCCTTCCATGGGCCCCAGGCGGCCGGCCCGGTCGCCAGGCTGTCCGCCTCGGTCAAGGCGGACAGAAGTTCGAGCGTGTCGCGATCCCCGCCGCGGCGGCCACCCCCTTGCTGGTGGCCGGGTCGTCGAGGTCGCGCCGGGTGGCGACATCGGGCAGCAAAAGGTGGTAGCGAACCATGGCCTGCAGGGTCGCCACATCCTCCTCGGGCAGTCCGAGGCGGGGTGCCGATCTGGCCCACCAGCACGATGCCTACCTCCGTGTGGTCCCCGCCGCCGCCCTTGCCGATGTCGTGGAAAAGAGCTCCGAGCAGCAGCAGATCGGGTCGGGCCACTCTCACCTGAAGGGCCGCGGCTCCGGCCGCGGTCTCGACCAGGTGCCGGTCGACCGTGAACCGGTGGTAGGCGTTGCGCTGTGGGCGGTTGCGGACCCGGGCCCACTCCGGGAGGTAACGGAGCCAGATGCCCCGCTGGTCGAGCGACTCGACGGCCGCGACCGCCGGTGGCCCGGCTCCGAGCAGGCGCAGCAGGGCTTGCAGGGTCTCGGCCGGCCAGGTCCCGGCCGGCGCCGCGGCAGTCTCGGCCAGCCGGTCGAGGGTGGAGCGGGCCATGGGCCGGTCCAGTTCGGCCGACGCCGCCGCCACCCTCAGGGCCAGGGTCGAGTCGGTGGCAGGGTCGGCATCGGCCAGCAGGGCCACCTCACCGTCACGCAGCACTATGCCGGGCTCCACCGCCCGGTCCCCGCTCCCGCCCCGGCCCCGGGGGCCGGCCAGCCACGATTCGATGCGACGCCAGGCGTCGTCGCTGGCCCAGGCGATGGCCCGGCCGGCGCCGGCCACGTCGGCCATCAAGGAATCCGCGTCGGAGGAACCGAGGGCGGCGGCCACCGTGTCCTGGTCCTGCAGCAGGAGAATGCTCGTCGGCCTGGCCGGTGACCCGCTGGAGCTCCACGCGTGTCGACGTGAGACTGTTGCCGGCGTTGTCAGCTCGGGGTCGTCCAGTATGCCCCCAGGATCGGCACTGTTCGGCCCAACGACTTCATCAGGTTAAGATCCCGAAGGCCGCCGCGGGCCTCTTTCAGATCCGGCTCCAGCAGGAATGCCAGGTCTCCGAAGCGGAAGTGGCGCTTCCTGACTACCGTGGCCAGGCCAGGCAGCCATCTCGACACCCTGGCTTGCCACTGGTCCGTGGCTCGAGACAGCACCTTGGCGGCCAGGGCCTCGTCCCCGGCGAGGTACCTGGCGTCGAGCAGTCCGAGGGCGACCTTGATGTCGGCGTCCATGGCCGACCGGACCTCTCTCGGCGTGCGGACGCTGTGGTCGAGAGGGAGGCCGGTGTCCCAGATCGGGATACCACACGGCGTCGGCCACGGCCTTGATGCGCCGCTTGTTGTCGTGGACGATGAGCAGGTCGAGATCGCTTCCCGGGGCCAGGGCGGAGCGGCCGTAGCCTCCGACCGCCAGCAGCGAAACTCCCTTGGGGTCCGCCCGCGCTCGCCTGCTCGAACAATCCTTGCAGCCAGTGGTCCATGGCCTGTGAGTAGGCCGCGCACCACTGGGCTCCTTTCAGCCCACGGTCATCGAGAAGCGCCCGTCGCGTCGCCCTGATCGAGGGCGAATTGGCCCCGGCCATGACGGCGGCTATCGGTCGCCCTGGCGGCGGACCGCCTCGGTTGCGGTTGCGATGGCCTCTGGATCCCCGAGCGATCGCCTGGATGTGACCGTCAGGTAGGCGTCGAAGTCGTAGATCATCGGGACGCCGGTGGGAATCTCCAGGTCGGTGATCGCCGCGTCCGATATGCGATCCAGGTGCTTGATCAGAGCCCTCAGGCTGTTGCCGTGGGCAGCCACCAGCACCGTGCGACCCTCGAGTACGTCCGGGGCGATGGCGTCGTACCAGAACGGGAGCATACGGACCACGACATCGGCCAGGCATTCGGTTACTGGCACCACGTCGGGGGGCAGCCGGGCATAGCGGGGGTCGCCCCGAACGTCGTACTCGTGGCCCGCCGGCATGGGCGGCGGAGGCGTGGCGTAGCTGCGCCGCCACTTCATGAACAGGTCCTCTCCGTACTTCGCCTTCGTCTCGGCCTTGTCCAATCCGGTCAGACCCCCATAGTGGCGTTCATTGAGCCGCCAGTGCCGCGCCACGGGCACCCACAGGCGTCCCATCTCCTCCAGGGCCAGATCGAGAGTCCGCACCGCCCGGGTGAGGACCGACGTGAAGGCCTTGTCCACGGCCACGCCCGCCTCGTCGAGGTAGGCGCCCGCCGCCCGGGCCTCCTTTTCCCCCTGATCGGACAGATCCACGTCCCACCAGCCCGTGAAGCGGTTCTCGAGGTTCCACTGGCTCTGTCCGTGACGAAGCAAGACGAGGGTACCCACAACTCGAAGGGTACAGTGCTGCTATCTAACGTCTCACGTCAGATTTCTTTAGCAAATGACACTCAACTTTGCTAACCTGGAGTTACCTGTTCTAGACCCAACGGAGGCTCATTATGCCCAAGGCCGTCGGTATCGACCTCGGCACCACTAACTCGGTCGTCAGCGTCCTCGAGGCTGGCGAGCCCGTCGTCATACCCAATGCGGAAGGGGCGCCGCACCACCCCCTCGGTCGTGGGCTTCTCCAAGTCCGACGAGGTTCTGGTCGGCGAGGTAGCCAAGCGTCAGGCCATCACCAACCCGGACCGGACCATCCGCTCGGTCAAGCGCCACATGGGGGAGAACAGCTGGCACGTCGACATCGACGGCAAGCGTTACAACGCCCAGGAGATCTCGGCCCGCATCCTGCAGAAGCTGAAGAGAGACGCCGAGAGCTATCTCGGTGACACCGTGACGCAGGCCGTCATCACCGTCCCGGCCTACTTCGACGACGCCCAGCGAACCGCGACCAAGGAGGCCGGCCAGATCGCCGGCCTGGAGGTGCTGCGCATCATCAACGAGCCCACCGCGGCGGCCCTGGCCTACGGTCTCGACAAGGAGGAAGAGCAAACGGTCCTGGTCTTCGACCTCGGCGGCGGCACCTTCGACGTGTCGGTCCTCGAGATTTCCGAAGGCATCTTCCAGGTCAAGTCCACCAGCGGCAACACCCACCTCGGTGGCGACGACTGGGACCAGCGGGTCATCGACTGGCTGGTGAAGACGTTCAAGGACACCGAGGGCGTCGACCTCGGCCAGGACAAGATGGCGCTCCAGCGCCTCAAGGAGGCGGCGGAGAAGGCCAAGATCGAGCTGTCGTCGGTGCAGGAGACCACTATCAACCTGCCCTTCATCACGGCCACGGACACGGGCCCGAAGCACCTCGACGTCAAGTTGAGCCGGGCCAAGTTCCAGGAGCTGACCACCGATCTGGTCGATGCCTGCCGCGGCCCCTTCGAGCAGGCGATCTCCGACGCCGGGCTCACCAAGTCCAAGATCGACCACGTGGTCCTCGTCGGCGGGTAGCACCCGGATGCCCGCCATCCAGGAGCTGGTCCAGACCATGACCGGCAGCGAGCCCCACAAGGGTGTCAATCCCGACGAAGTGGTGGCTGTCGGTGCTGCCATCCAGGCCGGCGTGCTCAAGGGCGAAGTGAAGGACGTCCTTCTGCTCGACGTCACGCCCCTGTCCCTCGGCATCGAGACCAAGGGCGGCGTCATGACCAAGCTCATCGAGCGCAACACGACCATCCCGACCAAGCGGTCCGAGGTGTTCACCACCGCTGAGGATGGGCAGCCTTCGGTGGAGATCCACGTGCTGCAAGGCGAGCGCGAGATGGCCATGTACAACAAGACCCTGGGCAAGTTCCAGCTGGTCGACCTGCCGCCCGCGCCCCGGGGCGTGCCCCAGATCGAGGTCACCTTCGACATCGACGCCAACGGCATCGTGCACGTCTCGGCCAAGGACCGGGCCACTGGCAAGGAGCAGTCGATGACCATTACCGGCCAGTCGTCTCTGGGCAAGGACGACATCGACCGGATGGTCCGCGACGCCGAAGCCCACGCCGCCGACGACCGTCGCCGCCGTGAGGAGGCCGAGGTCCGCAACCAGGCCGACAGCCTCGTCTACCAGACCGAGAAGATGCTCAAGGACCAGGCCTCGTCCTTCGACGGCGCCCAGAAGAGCGCGGTCGAGTCGGACCTGTCCGCCCTCAAGGAGGCGCTCGGAGGCAGCGACGTCGATGCCATCAAGTCAGCCACCGAGAAGCTGGCGGTGGGCGTGCAGGAGCTCGGCAAGCAGCTGTATGAGCAGGCCGCCGCGGCCAGCGCGGGCTCGTCCGAGCCCAGCTCGGCCTCCGGCGGGACCACCTCCGATGACGGCGGGGACGACGAGGTCGTCGACGCCGAGATCGTTGACGAAGGTCAGGGGGCATGACGGGCTCTTCATTCCGTCGCACACCGGGCGGTCCGGCCGGCCCGGTAGCTGGGAGTCGTGGTCGGCATCTGGCCGCGGCTCCGCGGAGACCCGCGCGTCGGAGTCCGGAGAACCGGGGTCCGCCGACGAATCAGCCGTCCGTCCCGCCTCCGGCAAGGAACTTCCGGCTGATTCGGTCGCTGAGTCCCTTCCCGAGGGCTCGCCCGACGTGGCCTCCGAGCCCTTCATCGAGCCCGAAGTGGTCGAGCCGGAGCCGGACCCGCTGGTCGAGATGGCCCTCGAGCGGGACGAGTATCGCGACGCCCTCGTACGCCTCCAGGCCGACTTCGAGAACTACAAGAAGCGAATCCTGAAGCAGCAGACCGAGCATCTCGAGCGAGCCGCCGAGGCTTGGTCGGAGAAGCTCCTCCCGGTTCTCGACACGGCCGACCTGGCCCTGGCTCACGGTGGCGGCGAGGACGTCAAGCAGATAGCTACCTCTCTGGTAACGGCCCTCGAGCGCGAGGGGCTCGAGCGGATCGACCCGAGCGGTGGCCCCTTCGACCCGACCCTGCACGAAGCGGTGGCCCATGAGCCATCCGACGGCGGCGATCAGGAAGTCGTCGAGGTCATGCGGGCCGGGTACCGCTGGAAGGGACGGGTCCTCAGGCCGGCGCATGGTCAAAGTGAGAGGGTGACGCGGACATGGCTCCCCAGCGGGAGTGGTTCGAGAAGGACTACTACAAGGTGTTGGGGGTGGCCGACAGCGCGTCCGCCAAGGACATCGGCAAGGCCTACCGAAAGCTGGCCAAGCAGTACCACCCTGACGCCAATCCAGGCTCTGAAGAGCGTTTCAAGGAGATCTCCGCTGCCTACGACGTGCTGGGCGACGAGTCCAAGCGCAAGGAGTACGACGAGGTCCGTCGCCTCGGCGCGGCCGGAAACCCCTTCGCCGGCACAGGCGGCCGCGGCGGTGGCTTCACGAGCAACTTCCACGTGGACGATCTCGGCGATCTTCTCGGCAACATCTTCGGTCGAGGGGCCCGGGGTGGACGCGGCGCGGGGCGGGGCCCGGGCGCCGGCCCCAGCCAGCGGGGCCAGGACCTCGAGACCACGCTCCACCTCTCCTTCCTGGAGGCCGTCAACGGGTCTGACCTCGACGGTCAACGTCACCTCCGAGGTTGCGTGCCATACCTGCGGTGGCAGCGGGGCTGCTCCGGGAACGGCTCCGGTGGTGTGCGACGTGTGCGGCGGCCGGGGTGTGATCAACGACAACCAGGGCCTGTTCTCGTTCAGCCAGCCTTGCCAGGCATGTAGCGGGACAGGACTGCGGGTCGAGAACCCCTGCCCGACCTGTCTTGGTGCCGGGGTCGAGTCGCAGCCCGCCAGGTCAAGGTGCGGATTCCCGCAGGCGTGGACGACGGCCAGCGCATCCGGGTCAAGGGACGGGGCGGCGCCGGACGGGGCGGCGGTCCAGCCGGGCAACCTCTATGTGGTCGTCAAGGTCGACGGTCACGCCTGTTCGGCCGGCGGGGCAAGGACCTGACGCTCAGCGTTCCCGTCAGCTTCCCCGAGGCGGCGCTCGGTACGACCATCACGGTGCCCACCCTCGACAAGCCGGTGACCCTCAAGATCCCGGCCGGCAGCAAGTCCGGACGGACCTTCCGGGTCCGGGGCCGCGGCGTACCGGTTTCATCCGGTGCCGGCGACCTGCTCGTGACCATCGAGGTGGCGGTGCCGGCCGACCTGAACGAAGCCGAGCGCGAAGCGGTCGGCGCCCTCGGAGATCTGATCAAGGGCGACGCCCTGCGAGAAGTCTTTGGAGCGAGGTCATGAGCATCCGCGAGAACCGCACGACCCGGGCCGTCTACGTGATATCGGTAGCCGCCGAGCTGGCCGGGGTGCACCCCCAGACCTTGCGGATCTATGAGCGCAAAGGTTTGCTCGACCCGGCTCGCACTGTGGGCGGAAGCCGGCGCTACAGCGAACACGACATCGCGCAGCTGCGCCGCATCCAGGACCTCACCACTTCCGGGCTCAATCTGGAAGGGGTCCGGCGGGTCCTCGAACTCGAGGCCGAGGTGGCCCGGCTTCAGGCTGAGCTCGAGACCGCCCGCCGCCAGGCGGTCGAAGAGATCGAGCGCATCCATCGTCAGTACCGCCGGGATCTGGTCCCGGTGAAAAACTCCCCCGATGCCGTTGCGCTCAGCCGCGGCAGACCCAGCTTATCGCAGACCACTCGCAAAGGAGAGACCGTGGCGCTTGACCCCAACCGTTGGACGGCCAAGACCCAAGAGGCGCTGCAGCGCCGCCGCCGAGCTGGCCGGCGGCCGTAACAACCCCGAGGTGACCCCCGAGCACCTGCTGGCGGCCATGCTGGGCCAGGAGGGCACCGTCACCCTGCCCGTCCTCGAAAGGGTGGGCATGGCGCCTCTCAGCCGTCCGCAACCGCACCGAGGACGCCCTGGCCAAGCTGCCCCGAACCTACGGAGGGGGCGGCGAGCCCCAGCTGGGGCGGGCCGCCCGGCGGTGTTCAACCGGGCCGACCAGGAGCGCCAGAACCTGGGCGACGAGTATCTGTCCGTCGAGCACCTGCTGCTGGCCATGGCCGATCAGATCGGCGTTTCGCACGACGACATCCTGTCGGCGCTGCGCGACGTCCGGGGCAGCCACCGGGTCACCAGCCAGAACCCCGAGGACCAGTACCAGGCCCTCGAGAAGTACGGGCGGGATCTGACCGCGGACGCCCGGAGTGGGAAGCTCGATCCCGTCATCGGGCGAGACGAGGAAATCCGCCGGGTGATCCAGGTGCTGTCCCGCCGGACGAAGAACAACCCCGTTCTCATCGGTGAGCCCGGGGTCGGTAAGACCGCCATCGTCGAGGGCCTGGCCAACCGGATCGTGGCCGGCGACGTACCCGACAGCCTCCAAGGCAAGCGCCTGCTGGCTCTCGATCTGGGCTCCATGGTCGCCGGCTCCAAGTACCGGGGCGAGTTCGAGGAGCGGCTGAAGGCCGTCCTCAAGGAGATCACAGACGCCGAGGGCGAGGTCATCACCTTCATCGACGAGCTGCATACCATCGTCGGCGCGGGCGCGGCCGAGGGCGCCATGGACGCCGGCAACATGATCAAGCCCATGCTGGCCCGCGGGGAGCTGCGCCTGATCGGCGCCACCACCCTCGACGAGTACCGCAAGCACATCGAAAAGGATGCCGCCCTCGAGCGCCGGTTCCAGCCCGTCTACGTGGGCGAGCCGACCGTCGAGGACTCGATCGCCATCCTGCGTGGCCTGAAGGAGCGTTACGAGGTTCACCACGGCGTCCGCATTCAGGACGCCGCCCTGGTGGCAGCTGCGGTGCTGTCCAACCGCTACATCACCGGGCGTTTCCTGCCTGACAAGGCCATCGACCTCGTCGATGAGGCAGCCAGCCGCCTCCGGATCGAGAAGGAGTCCAAGCCGACCGAGATCGACGTGGTCGACCGGAGGATCGCTCAGCTCGAGATCGAGCGTCTGGCCCTGGCCAAGGAGACCGACACCGCCTCGCTGGAAAGGCTGGCCAAGCTCGACGAGGAGCTGGCCAACCTCAAGGAGGAGTCGTCAGGTCTGAACGCTCAATGGCGCAACGAGAAGGAAGCTCTGGACGCCATCGGAGACCTCCAGCAGGAGGTCGGAGCGTGCCGGGGTGAAGCCGAGCGTTTCACCCGTGACGGCGATCTGGCCAAGGCGGCCGAGATCCAGTACGGCAAGCTCCCCGACCTCCAGCGTCAACTCGACGAGGCCATCGCCCGGCTGTCAGAGCTGCAGGGCACTCAGAAGATGCTGAAGGAGGAGGTGGACGAGGAGGACGTGGCCGAGGTCGTGTCCAAGTGGACCGGCGTACCGGTCAGCCGTCTGCTCGAAGGCGAGGTCGCCAAGCTGGTGCGCATGGAGGATGTCCTCCACCAGCGGGTGGTCGGTCAGGATCAGGCCGTGTCGGCTGTGGCCAACGCCATCCGGCGGTCCCGCAGCGGGCTTTCCGACCCTAACCGGCCCATCGGTAGCTTCATGTTCCTCGGCCCCACTGGTGTGGGTAAGACGGAGCTGGCCCGGGCACTGGCCGAGTTCCTTTTCGACGACGAGCGCGCCATGGTCCGGATCGACATGTCCGAATACATGGAGAAGCACTCGGTGGCCCGCCTGGTCGGCGCGCCTCCGGGGTACGTGGGCTACGACGAGGGCGGCCAGCTCACCGAGGCGGTGCGGCGCCGCCCCTACAGCGTGGTCCTGCTCGACGAGATCGAGAAGGCTCACCCCGACGTGTTCAACGTCCTGTCTCCAGGTTCTCGACGACGGTCGTTTGACAGACGGGCAGGGCCGCACGGTCGACTTCACGAACACGGTCGTGATCATGACCTCCAACCACCAGGGCGACCTGGCCCTGGCGTTCAAGCCAGAGTTCCTGAACCGGATCGACGAGATCGTGCGCTTCCGGTCCCTCACCGAAGCCGATCTCGAGGCCGTGGTCGACATCCAGCTGGCCGGCATGTCCCACCGGCTGGCCGATCGCAGGCTGACGCTCGAGGTGACCGATGCGGCCAAGGCCTGGCTGGCCCACAGAGGCTACGACCCCGTCTTCGGCGCCCGGCCGCTGAAGCGGTTGATCCAGAGGGAGATCAGCGACCCGCTCGCGATGGCCTTGCTGGAAGGCCGTTACATCGACGGGGACACGGTGACGGTGGACGCTCCGCTCGGGTCCTCCGGCCCGGTGCTGACCGGCGGAGGTTTGTCCGACGAAGGCGACGCCGGCTCCGCCGATCGGTCCGTGGACGCTCTGGTCCTGCGCTGAACGGGGCGGCGGTCGCTTAATGATCGCCGCCGGCCGCGGGTGGATCGTCGGGTAGCCGAAAGGCGGCGTCGTTCTCGAACCGCGTGGCCAGGCTCCGGTTCGGGCGCCCGGGCCGGCAGCCGCCACCACTATGCTGGTCCGGTGAGCGCCACCGTCGTCGTCGGGACCCAATGGGGGGACGAGGGCAAAGGCAAGCTGACCGATCTCCTCGCCAAGGAGATGGACGTGGTGGCCCGCTACCAGGGCGGCCACAACGCCGGCCATACCATCGTGGTGGACGGCCGGACCTTCGCCCTCCAGCTGTTGCCCAGCGGGATCCTCTACAGCCACATCGTCCCGGTCATCGGCAACGGGGTGGTGGTCGACCCCGGTGTGCTGCTCGCCGAGATGGACAAGCTGACCGAAGCCGGAATCGACTGCTCGCGGCTGGTCGTTTCGGGCAACGCCCACCTGATCATGCCGTACCACCAGGAGCTGGACGCCCTGACCGAGCGGTACCTGGGTCGCAACAAGCTCGGCACCACCAAGCGGGGCATCGGCCCGGCCTACGGCGACAAGGCGGCCAGGGTGGGGATCCGCGTTCAGGATCTGCTCGACCCGAAGATCTTCCGCCAGAAGCTCGACGTCGTCCTCAAGGAAAAGAACCTGATCCTGGCCAAGGTGTACAACCGCCTTCCGCTCTCGGCCGACGCCATCGCGGCGCGCTATCTCGACGAGTACGCCCCCCGCATCGCCCCGCTCATCGGCGACACAGTGGCGTTGCTGCACGAGGCTCTGGACGAGGGCCGCCGGGTTCTTCTCGAAGGGGCACAGGCCACCTTCCTCGACCTCGACCACGGCACCTATCCCTTCGTCACCTCGAGCAACCCGGTCGCCGCCGGGGCCGGCGTGGGCGTCGGTATCGGGCCGAGGGACATCACCTCTGTGATCGGTATCGCCAAGGCCTACGTCACCCGGGTCGGTTCGGGCCCCTTCGTCACCGAAGTCGAGGGCGAGCTGGCCGATCAGCTTGTTGAAAGGGGCCGGGAGTTCGGGACCAACACGGGTCGCCGCCGCCGGACCGGGTGGTTCGACGCCGTCATGATCCGACAGGCGGCGCGGCTGAACTCCCTGACCGAGATCGCTCTGACGAAGCTGGACGTCCTCGACACGCTCGAAACGCTCAAGGTGTGCGTGGCTTACGAGTGTGACGGTCAGCGGTACGAGTACATGCCGTACCACCAGACGGTTCTTCACAAGGCCACTCCTGTCTACGAAGAGCTCCCCGGCTGGGGAGTCAACACTTCGTCCGCAACCGAGCTGCACGAGCTACCGGCCGCGGCCAAGGAGTACGTGCAGTTCCTCTCCGAGCAGATCGGAGTTCGTATCTCCCTGGTGGGCGTCGGGCCCGGCCGCGACCAGTTCGTCAGGTTCGCGACGGGCCACTGAATGGCCGGCTCGCGAGCGCGCGCGTTTGCGTGGTTGGTAGCGGCGGGCGCGAGCACGCCCTGGCCCTGGCCCTGGCTCGGACCGCCGACGTCGCGGTCTGCCCGGGCAACCCGGGGATGGCCGCCCTGGGACTGGCGTGCAAGCCGGATCCCCCCGATTCGGTCGATGCCGATCTCTTCGTGATCGGGCCTGAGGTACCCCTCGTCGCCGGCCTGGCCGACCGCTTGCGGGCCTCTGGCCGTTTGGTGTTCGGGCCTGGGGCGGACGGGGCGCGCCTGGAGGGCTCCAAGGCCTGGATGAAAGAAGTCCTAGCCGGCGCTGGCGTTCCGACCGCGGCCTACCAGTCGTTCGACCGGCCCGGCCCGGCGATCGACTACCTGCGCAACCGGCCCGGTCCGTGGGTGGTGAAGACCGACGGGCTGGCCGCCGGCAAGGGTGTTCTGGTCACCGACGATCTGGCCGCCGCCGAGGCCGATGTCACCGCCAAGCTGTCGGGGCGGTCCTTTGGGGATGCGGGCCGGCGGGTGGTGATCGAGGAGGAGCTGCGCGGGCCCGAGGTGTCGCTCATGGCCGTGTGCGACGGTGTCCGGGCCGTTCCGCTGGCCCCGGCCCAGGACTTCAAGCGGGCCGGCGACGGGGATACAGGTCACAACACAGGCGGCATGGGGGCCTATTCACCCGTCCCGGGAGTAAGTGACGACGTGGTTGCTGCCATCATGGACAGCGCCGTGGAGCCCACCTTGCAGGCCCTGAGCGACCGCGGCATCGACTACAGGGGTGTTCTGTACGCGGGCGTCATGCTGACATCGGACGGGCCGAAGATCCTCGAGTTCAATGTCCGTTTCGGCGATCCCGAGACCCAGGTCGTGTTGCCCCGCTGGCTCGGCGACGTCACCGCTGTGCTGAAGGCCGCAGCCGACGGCCGGCTCGACTCGATCGAGCAGCCGCGAGTTCTCGGCGGACGCCTCCGTTTGCGTGGTCCTGGCCGCCCCCGGATATCCGGAATCGCCACGAACAGGCGACCGTATCGACGGTTTCATACCCGCAAGCGCTATTGAAGGGATCGACCTCTACGCGGCCGGAGTGGGACGCGCTCGGCGATGACCTGGTGACGAGCGGCGGGCGGGTGCTCGGTGTGGGTGCGAGCGGACCGACGCTCTCGGCCGCCCGCAAGAAGGTTTACGAAGCGCTCCCGGCCGTGTCCTGGCCAGGAGTGAGATACCGGCACGACATCGCGGCCGAGGCGGCCGCTAGAGAGGGGAACATGTGAAGAAGGTCGCCGTACTTATGGGCTCGGCCAACGACCGGGCCAAGATGGCTCCGGCTCTCGAGATCCTGGAGTCATTCGGGGTGGAGGCCACCGAGCACGTCATGTCCGCCCACCGGACGCCGGCCGGTTGTGGCCGCGTTCGCCGCTTCGGCGCGAGACGACGGGCTATGGCGCCATCATCTGCGGCGCCGGCATGGCCGCCCACCTGGCCGGGGCGGTCGCCGGCGCAGACAACCCTGCCGGTCATCGGAGTCCCTCTCTCGGGCGGCGCCATCGGAGGGATCGATTCCCTGTATCCACCGTGCAGATGCCTCGGGGTATACCTGTTGCGACCGTGGCCATCGACGGGGCGGCCAACGCCGCCCTGCTGGCGGTGGAGATGTTCGCCGTCACAGATGTCGACCTGCAGAAGCGCTTGGCCGACTACCGGGCGGAGTGGTTGAAATCAACGAGGAGGAGTCTGTGAGCGCCCTGTCCATACCGCACGTGGCCTCGGGCAAGGTCCGGGACATCTACGAGCTGGACGACAAGCATCTGCTCTTCGTCACGTCGGATCGTATGTCGGCCTTCGACGTGGTGATGGCCGAGCCCATTCCGGACAAGGGGCGGGTCCTGACCGCCAGTCACTGCGTTCTGGCTGGGGCGGCTGTCTGGCGTGGCCCCCAACCATCTGGTCAGTCTCGACGTTCCCGCGGCGGCGCGGTGGGCGACGACCGCGACCTTGAGGGCCGGGTCATGGTCGTGCGGAGGGCCGAGATGCTGCCTATCGAATGCATCGTCCGCGGTTACCTGTCCGGCTCGGCCTGGGCCGAGTACAAGCGGACCCAGACCATGCACGGGACAGCCGCTGCCATCCGGGCTGAGGCAGTCGGAGCGGCTGCCCGAGCCGGTCTTCACTCCGTCAACGAAGGCCGACGACCGGGCACGACGAGAACATATCCTTCGACGCCGCCGCAGCCCTGGCCGGCGAGGACCTGGCGGCCGAGGCCCGTCGGATAAGCCTGGCGGCCTATGAGCAGGCCGCCGCCCTGGCTGCCGAACGAGGCATCATCATCGCCGACACGAAGTTCGAGCTGGGGATCATCGACGGTGCTTTGTCGATCTGCGACGAGGTGCTGACGCCCGACTCGTCCCGTTTCTGGCCCGCTGACGGATGGGCGCCGGGTGAGGTGCCGCCGTCTTTCGACAAACAGCCGCTGCGGGACTGGCTCGAGGGCACAGGATGGGACAAGACCCCGCCGCCCCCTCCGCTGCCCGCCGAGGTGGTCGAAGCCACCCGGGCCCGGTATGTCGAAGCCTACGAACGCCTGACCGGGCTGCGTTTTGCCGATTGGCCCGGTGTGGGCGGCCGGTAGGGTGGATGGGTGATGCGATTCAACGCGTTGGTTGAGGTATCGCTTCGACCCGGAATCGCCGATCCTCAGGGTGCGACTATCGAACGGGCCTTGCCGGCGCTGGGCTTCGACGCCATCTCCGGCGTCAGAGCGGGGAAAGCGTTCCGCTTCATGGTCGACGCCGCCAGCGAGGAAGCCGCTCGAGTTCAGGTGACCGAGCTGTGCCGCCGGCTGCTCACCAACCCGGTTATAGAAGACTCGGCGGTCACGTTGGAGCCGGCGTGAGCAGGGGAGCCGGCGTGAGCAGGGGAGCCGGCGTGGGCAGGGGAGCCGGCGTGAGCTCGGGAGCCCGTGTGAGAGTCTGGAGTGGCCGGTGACGGCCAGGGTCGGCGTAGTTCTGTTCCCGGGCTCGAACTGTGAGCACGACGTGGTCGAGGCAGTAACTGATCTCGGCGGCCGCGCCGACATCATCTGGCACGGGGACCGCTCCCTCGGCCCGATCGACGCGATCGTGCTGCCGGGCGGCTTCGCCCACGGCGATTATCTGAGGCCCGGCGCCATCGCCCGGTTCTCGCCCATCATGGCCGCGGTCGAAGACTTCGCGGCCGGTGGCGGCCCGGTCGTCGGTGTGTGCAATGGCTTTCAGATCCTGACCGAAGCTCACCTTCTGCCCGGGGCCTTGCAGAAAAACCGGGGCCTGACCTTTCTATGCGCCACAGTGGAGCTGGAGGTGGCGAGCGATCGTTCCGTCCTCACGTCAGGGATCGAGATCGGCACCCGCCTGCGCATCCCCATCAACCACTTCGAGGGTAACTACACCTGCGACCAGCGCACGCTCGACGAACTTCGGGCGCACGCCCGGATCATCCTCCGCTATTCGAACAATCCCAACGGATCCGTCGATGACATCGCCGGCATCGTCAGTCCCGGAGGCAACGTGGTCGGGTTGATGCCGCACCCCGAACGAGCGGTTGATCCTCTGGTCGGATCGACCGACGGGCGCATCCTTCTGGGCGCGCTCGTTGAAGGTGGCGGCGGCCGCCTAACTCCTCGTCCGCGGTACACCGGCCCGGCGCAAGACGGTCGGGTCAACGCCGGCGGCCCGCCAGGCGGCATAGGTCAGCCCTTTGCGTTCGCCATAGGCCTTGGCAGCACCGACAAAGTCGTCTTCGAGAGCCTTTAAGTCGACTGCTTCTTCCTTGGTAGCCAGCTCCGCTTCGAGATTCATCCGCTCTTGCACCAAATGGACCCGAGTAAGAGGATCGGCGGCTGCTAGGCGCTCGTCGATCTGATCTAGACGGGCTTCAATCCCTTCGGCAGTGCGCTTACGACCACGCTTTGGTTTGTGGGCTTCCAGGGCCTCCAAGTAGCGACGTACAGCCCGGCTCTCTTCTCGTCCAACCGCCAAAGCTTGCTTATGCTCCGCGGTCATTGCTGCTTTCGTACCACGCGCCTTCTTGGCTGTTGACTTGGCTGGCATATACAAGAGTATTTCACACATTCTTAGCCTTGTTGCAACCGGGGTGCCCGGTAGTGGTTCAGTGACCACTAGGGTCATATGCATGAAAGGCGAGATCCACCGAGCCCTGGGGCTCACCGACGATGAGGCGTCGGCCATCGAGGAATTGTCGGGGCGGGAACCCAACCACCTCGAACTGGCCATGTACTCGGTTATGTGGAGCGAGCATTGTTCTTATAAGTCCAGCCGTGTGCACCTGAAGCGTTTGCCCACTGAAGGCGAGCGGGTCTTGGTGGGTCCCGGGGAGAATGCCGGTGTCGTTGACGCTGGCGGTGGCCTGGCGGTGGCGCTGCGTATTGAGAGTCACAATCACCCGTCGGCGATCGAGCCATATCAAGGTGCTGCGACGGGAGTCGGCGGGATCTTGCGGGATATCTTCACCATGGGTGCCCGGCCCATCGCCTTAATGGACCCGCTCCGGTTTGGCTCCCCTACAGACGCCCGCAGCCGTTGGATCGCCACTGGAGTCATCTCCGGCATTTCCGGTTACGGCAACTCGGTGGGAGTCCCGACCGTGGGAGGCGAAATCGTCTTCGACGACTGTTACACGGACAATCCCCTCGTAAACGTTCTGTGTTGCGGCGTGCTTCCGTCCGATCGTTTGGTGCTGGGCCGGGCGTCGGGAATTGGGAATCTTGCCGTTCTTCTCGGAAGCACAACAGGCCGTGATGGTATCGGCGGGGTCAGCGTTCTGGCGTCGGCCGGTTTTAGCGACGACGAGGCGGCCGAGCAGGCCAAACGACCTAATGTTCAAGTAGGGGATCCCTTTGAAGAGAAGCGGCTGATCGAAGCCTGCTTGCAACTGCTCGATGAGTCCTTGGTCGTCGGGATCCAGGACCTTGGCGGCGCCGGCCTCACCTGCGCCACCAGCGAGACGGCTTCGCGCGGGGGCGTCGGGATGGACGTGGATGTCACCGCGGTGCCGCGTCGCGAACCGGAGATGGAGCCATGGGAGGTGATGACGAGCGAGAGTCAGGAGCGGATGCTCGCCATAGTGACCCCTGAAGCACTCGACCGGGTGATGGATGTGTGCCACTCCTGGGAGGTTCGAGCGACGGTCGTGGGCCGGGTGACGGCCTCCGGAAGACTCCGGATCCTGGACGGATGGGATGGTGAGGTTCTCGCCGACGTCCCCGCCGCCACTCTTCATGAGGACGCGCCTCTGTACAACCGGCCGTTGGCGCGCCCCGCCGACCTTGATGCCCGGCAGAGCGATGACCCTGGCCGGTTGCCTGCGCCCGATGACTGCGGGCCCGACCTTCTAGCCCTGCTCGAGGACCCGTCGTGGGTGTTCCGGCAGTACGACCATCAGCTGTTCCTCAATACCGTCGTGGCCCCCGGCGGGGATGCCGCCTTGCTCCGCCTGGCCGGCCCCGGGGTTCCCGTTCCCGAGCCGGGCCGGCGCCGAGGGCTAGCTCTCTCCACCGATGGCAACTCCAGGTGGTGCGCGCTCGATCCCCGAGCCGGCACCGCCCTGTTGGTAGCCGAATCGGCCCTCAATGTGGCATGTGTGGGCGCCCGCCCGGTCGCACTCGTCAACTGTCTCAATTTCGGTAACCCCGAGCACCCTGAGGTCATGTGGCAGTTGTCGGAAGCGATCGACGGTATGTCGGACGCGTGCCGGGCCCTGTCCATCCCGGTCATCGGAGGCAACGTGAGCCTCTACAACGAGAGCCGCGGGCGCGACATCGACCCCACTCCGGTGGTCGGCACCCTCGGCTTGGTCGACCGCCTCGAACGCCGGCCCCCGGGAGCCCGGTTGGTGGAAGCGAGCAGCGTCGTCGTCGTGGGAGCGGTGGGGGATCTGGCTCGAGCCAGCTCCCTGGCCGGATCCCGCTGGGCTGTAGATATACACGGCCACCGCGGCGGCCGCCTGGCGGCGCTGGACCTAGCCCTCCACCTGCGACTTGTCCGTCTGGTCGAGGATCTGGTCTGGTCCGGGCTGGTCGACGGGGTGCACGATGTGTCCGATGGCGGTATCGGCGTGACGCTGGCAGAGATGGCAGTCGCCGGCGGTGTCGGATTCACCGTGAAGGGCGTGCCGGATCACGCCGCCCTGTTCGGAGAGGAACCGTCCCGGGTCGTGGTCAGCGTTCCCGCCCCGGGCCTGGCGGAGCTCGAGGGGAGGGTGCGTTCGGCGGGCCTGGATCTCGTGCGGTTGGGGGTCGCGGGCGGCGACCGCCTGGTCGTGGCGGGACTGGTGGACGTGTCACTGGCCGATGCCCAGGCTGCCTGGCGGGGATCGCTGCCGGCGGCCCTGGGGGTGTCGTAGGGCCTCTGGCGGGGCCGAGCCGGGCCGGCGGGCGACGTCCGCCGGCTGACCCCCGGGCGCGCCAACGCAACAAAGGTCGCACGGCAAAGCCAACCCTCGCTGCGTTACTGCGAAATATCGCACGTAACGCAGCAGAGGTCGGCTCCGATACCCGACCTCTGTTGCGTTTGTGCGAAAACTGCTGGGGGCTGCAGACTGCCGGCAAGGCCATGTAAGGAAGCCGCCGGCCGCCGGCGCGGCCGAGAGTCGCCGGAACCCCCCCACGCCATGAGAGAATGGGATACGTGCCCGCCGACGATCGAAGCCTCGTAGACCAAGGTTCCCCCCGAGAGGCTTGCGGGGTGTTCGGCGTGTACGCCCCGAACAATCAGGTCGCCCACCTGACCTATGACGGGCTGTACGCCCTGCAGCACCGGGGTCAGGAGTCGGCCGGCATGGCCACGACCGACGGCGAAGGCGTCATGGTCGTCAAGGAC
Organism: uncultured Acidimicrobiaceae bacterium; assembly: GCA_963851245.1. Taxonomy (GTDB): domain Bacteria; phylum Actinomycetota; class Acidimicrobiia; order Acidimicrobiales; family Palsa-688; genus CAWKOH01. The sequence continues at coordinate 182,348 of CAWKOH010000011.1, forward strand.
ATGGGCCTGGTGACCAACGTCTTCAATGAGTACAAGCTCGCCGGCCTCCAGGGCCACCTGGCCATCGGCCACACCCGCTATTCGACGACCGGGACCTCGACGTGGCACAACGCCCAGCCGGTATACCGGGTCACATCCAAGAATCCGGCCCGGGCCCAACCGGTGGAGTTCGCCCTGGGCCACAACGGAAACCTGACCAATACCGAGGCCCTGGCGGCCGAAGCCGGGATGTTGCCGGGAACGGCGACGAGCGACAGCGACGTCATCGCGGAGCTATTGGTGCGCCATCTGGATGCCCATCCCGATCAGGACCTGATCCAGGCTCTGCTGGCGGTGCTGCCCACCCTCCAGGGGGCCTTCTCTCTCGTTCTGCTGGACAACCAGCGCCTGATCGGAGTGCGCGATCCACACGGGTTCCGCCCCCTTTGCCTGGGCAAGCTGGACCCCGGGTGGGTGCTGGCCTCCGAGACACCTGCTCTGGACATCACCGGTGCCCACTTCATCCGGGAGCTGGACCCGGGTGAGCTTCTCATCGTCGACGAGGACGGGCCGCGGACGGAGCGGCCCTGGCCGGCTGAGCTCATCGACCCCAAGCTGTGCCTGTTCGAGTTCGTCTACCTGGCCCGGCCCGACAGCCGCCTCTACGGGCAGGAGCTGCACAGCGCCCGCATCCGCATGGGAGAGCTGCTCGCCGAGCAGGCCCCCGTCGGAGCAGACATGGTCATGGGCGTGCCCGATTCGGGGTTGCCGGCGGCCGAGGGCTACGCCCGCCGGAGTGGCATTCCCTACGGTCAGGGCCTGGTCAAGAACCGTTACATCGGGCGCACTTTCATCGTGCCGGACCAAGCCCAGCGGGCTCAGGGAGTGCGGCGCAAGCTCAATCCCCTCCGGGACGCCATCGCCGGCCAGCGCCTGATCGTGGTCGACGACTCGATCGTCAGGGGGACCACGACCCGGGCCATGGTGAAGATGTTGCGGGAGGCGGGCGCCACGGAGGTCCACCTGCGCATCTCGTCACCTCCCTACCGGTGGCCTTGCTACTACGGTCTCGACACTGGAACCCGGGCCGAGCTGATCGCCGCCAACCTCAAGGTCGGTGAGATCCAGGAGTACGTCGGGGCGGACAGCCTGGCCTACCTGACCCTCGACTCTCTCAAGAAGGCGACGGGTGCTGCGGGAGCTGGATTCTGCGACGCCTGCCTGACCGGGGAGTACCCGAAGGATGTATCCGTCATCTTCAGGCGCGACGCGGAGGTCGGTTCGCCCGTTGGCTGAAGGCCCAGGGCCCCCGGCCCGGCCCGGAGCGCCCCTGACCTACGCCGGTGCCGGGGTCGACATCGGCGCGGCCGATCGGGCTGTCGAGGCGATACGGGACCTGGTGGCGTCCACCGCCGACCGGCCCGGCGTCATCGGCACCATCGGGGGTTTCGGCGGGATGTTCGAGGTGCCCGACGGGTATCGCCGGCCGGTCCTGGTGTCGAGCACGGATGGGGTCGGGACCAAGATGGCCGTGGCTATGGCTACGGGCCGGTTCGACACCATCGGCGTCGACCTGGTGGCCATGTGCGTGGACGATCTCGTGTGCTGCGGGGCCAGGCCCCTCTTCTTCCTCGACTACCAGCTGCTCGGGCGGGTCGACCCCGAGCAGGTCCGGTCACTGATGACCGGGATCGCCGAAGGGTGCCGGGTGGCGGGGTGTGCAATCCTGGGCGGGGAGCTGGCCGAGCACCCCGGACTTCTGGCCCCCGGCGAGGTTGATCTGGCTGGTTTCGCGGTTGGCATAGTCGAGAGGGACGCCATCATCGATGGGCCGACCCGCACCATGGCGGGTGACGCTCTCATCGGTCTGCCCTCACCCGGGCTGCGGTCCAATGGCTACTCCCTGGCCCGGCTGGCTCTTCTGGAGCGCGACCAGCGGCCTTTGGAGGGCCCGGCCTGGGAGGGCGCCGGGGACTGGACCCTGGCCGACGAGCTACTGCGCCCCTCGGTCATCTACACCCCGGCCATCTTGTCGCTCGTCGCCGCGGTCGATGTTCACACCGTGGCCCACATAACCGGCGGAGGCTTGCCCGGCAACGTGGTGCGCGTTCTCGGCTCCGGCATCGACGCCATCTTCGAGCGATCCAGCTGGGACAGGCCTCGGATCTTCGAGGAGATCCAGCAGGCCGGCCTCATCGACGAGGACGAGATGGCCAGGGTTTTCAACCTCGGCTTGGGGATGGTGGTTGCCGTCCCCGGCCACGAGGTCGACGCCACCCTGAAGATCCTTCACGGCGCGGGTCACGACGCCAGAGTGGTTGGCCACCTCGCGGAGGGGAAGGGCCGGGTCCAGCTCGACTAACTAGTCATTTTTGACTAGAAATATGGCTCGGACGGGTCATGTACGGCAAGCCGTTCTTCTCGTAACTTTAGGTACGAAAGTGGACAGTTGGCTCAGTTCCCCTGTTTGGAAGGAAGGGCAGCCGATGGCCGAAGAGACCCAACCCGACTCACTCCTGACACCAGCGGAAGTTGCCGCCCTATTCCGCGTAAACCCGAAGACGGTGACGCGCTGGGCCCGAGCCGGCAAGATCACCGCGATTCGCACCCTCGGCGGCCACCGCCGCTTCCGCGCCTCTGAGATTCGCCGTTGCCTGGAGCAGTTGGAGACCAACGACCTGGGCTGATCTGCACTTGCCACGTGTAGCCCTTCCGACCGGATTCATCGGCTTCACTGGCCATGCCGGCCTGCGCGAGGACGGCGACGATGTGTCCGTCCTCGCGTCCACCCGGCCCTGTACCAGCGCCGGTCTGTTCACCCGCAGCCGTTTCGAAGGCCCGAGTGTGACCATCAGCCGCCGGCGGGTGGCGACGGGAGCGGCCCGAGCTCTGGTGGTGGTGGCCAAGAACGCCAACGTGGCCAACGGGCCGCAGGGCCGGGCCGACGCAGAAGAGGTGACCGGGCTGGTGTCTGCGGGTCTGGGGGTGCCGGTCGACCAGGTGCTGATCGCCAGCACCGGCGTGATCGGGCGGCCTTATCCAATGGACCAGTTGAGAACCCTCCTGAAAGGGTTGGGCGGGGCCGATTTCGACGCTGATGCCCACCGGATCGCCAAGGCCATGATGACCACTGACACCGTGGCCAAGACAGCGGTCCAGCAGGCCGGACCGGCGCGGGTGGTGGGGATGGCCAAAGGGGTCGGGATGATCGAACCTGACCTGGCCACCATGCTGGCTTTCGTGGTCACCGACGCGGACTGCGACCCGGTCACCCTGGAGCGGCTTTGGCGGCGGGCGGTCGACGAGAGTTTCAACTGCTTGAGCGTGGACACCGACACGTCCACGTCGGACAGCGCCGTGGTGCTGGCCAACGGGGCGGCCGGACCGGTCGGCGAAGCCGCCCTCAGCGTGGCCCTCCGGGAGGTATGCCTCGACCTGACCCTCCAGTTGGCCCGGGATGGAGAAGGGGCGACCAAGCTCATCGCCGTGTCGGTCAGGTCAGCCCGTGATGGCGAGCAGGCTCGCAGGGTGGCCAAGACGATCGTGAACTCGCCGCTGGTGAAGGCCGCGGTGCACGGAGCCGACCCGAACTGGGGACGGGTCGTGATGGCCGTCGGCAAATGCCAGGACGATTTCGACATCGACCCCGATCGGGTGACGATCCGCTTCGCGGACATGGAGACCTACCCGAGCCGGCCGAGCGAAGCGGCCCTGGCCCGGTTGAGCGACATCATGTCGGCCGACCACGTGGAGATCGAGGTCGATCTCGGCATCGCTTCGGCCGAGGCGACGGTCTACGGCTGCGATCTGTCGGCCGAGTACGTGCGCATCAACGCCGACTACACGACCTGACCGGCCGGCTACGTGCGCCCCGACGCAGACGTTACAGCGACGCCGACGCCGACGAGGAGCTGGAGTTCCCGCCCGCTATCCCGGTGATCAACCCGCCCAGGTTGGACAGATTCAGCGGGGTGGCGCCGGCCGGTGCTTGTACCGGCCCGGGCTCCCCGATGAACACCTGGACCGGGACGGCGAAGGGGAGCTTCTCCTTCGCCGGCGCGAACTGGTTCACGTCAATCACGATCTCCTGGGCCTTGTCGTTCTTCACATAGAGCTGCATGGTGGCGTGGGCCGGCACCTCGGAAGCCGCCTTGGCGATGTCAGCGTTGGTGACCTTGCTGCCGAGACCCCCCGGAAGGGAGGAGAGGAACGACTGGACGGCGGGGCCGGCCTGCTCCACGAAGGACTTCAGGGCCACGGTGACGTTGTACCGGGTGCGGCCATTTGTCGTGCCGGCATTGCTGAAGCTGGCGTTGTTCTTGAAAGCGTCCTTCAGGCTGTTCTCCAGCTTCTGGACCGACGCCTTGATGGAGCTCGAAGACGACTGGCTGCCCAGCCCCGAGGACGCTCCGAATGTCTTCAGCAGCCCGAGCAGCGGCTGCAGGGACGCCTGCGAGATGCTCACCCACCGGCCCTCGGCCAGGGCGGCCAGCCCCGGCACGTAACGGTCGGCCTGAGCCAGGGCCTTCTCAACCTGTTGGCCATCCGACGCCGGCTGCCCGAAGTCCTGCAGCAGTTGTGGAATCTGGACCCGGCCGTAGAACGTCTGGTTCACGTAGCGGATCTCGACCGGCATGGAGCCGCCGATCCGCAGCCCGACGTCGTAGCTGTTGGCCTTGTCAGAGTTGGCCCCAGTGCTCTTGAGGCTCTCGCCGTGGCCGGTCGCCATGCTGAAGACGATGGAGGCCTCCGACAGCGATTCGGCGGCCCTGAGCGGCAGGGCGGTATCGCCGTTCTGCTCGGAGAGGGTGATGATCTGCTTCGGCGTCAGCCCCAGGGACACGGCCACGCTGATGCTCGACTGGTTCTGAAGGCGGGAGAACGAGTCGGCCACCGCTTGCTCGGTCGTGAGTTTGGCGATGGTGCCGCACGCGGCCAAGCAGCAGACGGCCACGAGCGAGACCGCCACCATCCACTTGGCCTGCTTGCTCACGGTGTTGACTTCTTTCCGCCGAATCAAGTGCATTTTCCGTCCTTCGGGTGCCCCATACAGGTGCTAACGGCCGCCGATGGCGAAACTTGACTCATTTCTCCACCCCCGAACGAGTTTCGTCGTGATGGCATGATCCCAGTTTTCCCAAATTTGCGTCCATTAAGCGGGAGCGGAGGCTAGCACCCCGGGCCCGAGATCCAACCGCGCCCGATGAAAGGTCCGACCCGGCCCAGCAGTAGATTGGTCGGACGTCATGCCCGACGAACGTCCCCCCCGTCGCCGAGCCCTGCTGTTGGAGAATATCCACCCCGGCGCGGCAGAACATCTGACCCAGGCCGGTTTCGAGGTCGAGAAGGTGCGCACCGCGCTGAGCGAGAGCGAACTGGCCGACCGGATCGGCGAATTCGATCTAGTCGGGATCCGATCCCGGACCCACGTCACCGAAGCGATCCTCGACAAGTCCGTGCGGTTGTGCGCCATCGGCGCCTTCTGCATAGGCACCAACCAGATTGACGTTCCGGCCGCCACCCGGCGGGGACTGGCGGTCTTCAACGCCCCTTTCTCCAACACCCGAAGCGTGGTCGAGCTCGTCATCGCCGAGATAATTGCTCTGACCCGGCGGCTCACCGACAAGAACCGGGACATGCACGCCGGCATCTGGGCCAAGTCGGCCGCGGGGGCCCACGAGGTGCGGGGCCGGCGCCTGGGTATCGTCGGCTACGGGAACATCGGTTCTCAGCTGTCGGTCCTGGCTGAGAACCTGGGCATGTCCGTGGCCTTCTACGACACCGCCGACCGCCTGGCCCTGGGCAACGCCCGGCGCCTCTCCTCGCTCGAGGAGCTGCTGGGATGGGCGGACGTGGTGACCCTTCATGTCGACGGGCGCCCTGATAATCAGGGATTGTTCGGCGAGGCCGAGTTTTCTGCCATGCGCCAGGACGCACTTTTCCTCAACCTCAGCCGGGGGTTCGTCGTCGACCATGGGTCGCTGCGCGGCCACATCGAGTCCGGCCACCTGGGCGGGGCCGCCGTCGACGTGTTTTTCGAGGAGCCATCTGGCAATGACCAGTCCTTCGTCTCGCGGCTGCAAGGACTGCCCAACGTGATCCTCACCCCGCACATAGGGGGGAGCACTGAGGAAGCTCAGGTGGACATTGGTCAGTTCGTGGCCCAGAAGCTTTCGGAATACATGCGGTCGGGAAGCACGGCGCTGTCAGTGAACCTGCCCAACGTGGAGCTGCCTGGTCGGGCCGGCGCCCATGGGCTGGTCCACATCCACCGAAACACGCCCGGCGTTCTCGCCGCCATCAACGCCATATTCGCCGAGCACCGGATCAACATCGAGGGCCAGGCATTAGGCACCCGCGGCGACATCGGGTACGTGATCACCGACATCGCCAGCGACTACACCGATGACATGATCTCACGCCTCGCCCATATGGACGAGACCATCCGTTTGCGCGTTCTCTGAACGAACGGCTGGCTTTAGCCGGCCGTGTCGAGAGCCCGCTCGAGATCGCTCAGCAGGTCGGCGATCGACTCGATACCGACCGAAAGGCGTATCAGCCCGGGGTCTACCTCGAGGGCCGAGCCGACCACCGAGGTGTGAGTCATCCGGTGGGGATGCTCGATCAGGGACTCGACTGCTCCGAGGGACTCGGCCAGGGTGAAGATCTCGGTGGACCGGGCCACTTCGAGGGCGGCGGCTTCCCCGTTCCTGTGCACGAAGGAGACCATGCCGCCGAACGCACGCATCTGGCGGGAGGCGATCTCGTGACCCGGATGACGCTCGAGACCGGGATAGAGGACCCGCGCCACCGCCGGGTGGGAGGACAGCATCTCGGCCACGGCGGCCGCGTTCAGGCAGTGGCGATCCATACGCACGGCCAGTGTCTTTATCCCCCTCTGAACCAGATAGCAGTCCATAGGGCCCGGGACCGCTCCGACGGAGTTCTGGTAGAAGGCCAGGCGCTCGGCCAGGCCGGCGTCGTCGGTAGCCAGGAACCCGCCCACTACGTCGCTGTGACCGCCCAGGTACTTGGTCATGGAGTGCACGACCACGTCGGCGCCGTGCGCCAGCGGCTGCTGCAGGTAGGGGGTGGCGAAGGTGTTGTCCACCGCCAGGCGCCCGCCTCGTTCGTGGGCCAGCGTCGCCACCTTCTCGATGTCGACGATCAGCAACATCGGGTTCGACGGCGTCTCGGCCCACACCAGTCTGGTGTTCGGTTGCCACGCCGCCCGGATCGAGTCGACGTCGGTCATGGGCACCGGGGTGTGCGAGATGCCGAAGGTCGCCCATACCCCGTTTATCAGCCGGAACGTCCCGCCGTACGCATCATCGGGGATGATGACGTGGTCGCCGGGCGAGAGGCAGTGAAAGAGGGCGTCCTCAGCCGCCATGCCGCTGGAGAAGGCCAGGCCGTGGGCGGCCCCCTCGAGCGAGGCCAGGCACGTTTCCAAGGAGGCCCGGGTGGGGTTGTTGGTGCGGGCGTAGTCGAATCCCTTGTGCCGGCCCGCCGCCTCCTGGGCGAATGTGGTGGCCAAGGAGATCGCCGGTATGACCGCCCCCGTAACAGGGTCGGGAGGCTGGCCGGCGTGGATGGCGCGGGTTTCGAAGCCCAGGTCGCTCATCGGGCCGCCGGTCCCGATAGGAAATCGAGAAGGTCGCTGCGGGTGACGATGCCGGTCGGGTGGCCGTTGTCCAGGACGAGTACGGCTGCGCTCTCGGCCAGGCGGTAGGAGGCCACGTCGACCGGCTCCCCGAAGCCGACCATAGGGAGAGGTGGGCCCATCACTTCGGCCACTGCTGAGTCGAGAGCGGCCGGGTCGCGAACGATCCTTTCCAGCAGATCACGGTCGGTCACCGTACCCACCACCTCGGCGAGGGACAGAGGTGGTTCCGCTCTCAGCACCGGCATCTGCGAAACGCCGTACTCCCGGAGGATGCCTATAGCCGAGCGGACCGATTCGCTCGGATGGACGTGCACGAGGGGCGGGATGCCCGTGCCTGCGGTGTGGCTCTTGGCCGACAACAGCTCTTCGATGGTGTGGCCTGCGCTGCCCGCCCGCAGGAATCCGTGGTCGGACATCCAACCGTCGTCGTAGACCTTGGACAGATAGCCGCGGCCGGAGTCGGGGAGGATCACCACGATGACGGCGTTGGGGCCTAGTTCGCGTCCGATCTCGATGGCCGCCCACACAGCCGTGCCGCCCGATCCCCCCGTCAGGATGCCTTCCTCTCGGGTGATCCGGCGGGCCGTCAAGAAGCTGTCGCGATCGGAGACCATTACCACGCGATCGGCCACGCCGCGGTCGTAGGTCTCGGGCCAGAAGTCCTCCCCGATGCCTTCGACGAGATAAGGCCGGCCCGTCCCACCCGAGTAAACCGAGCCTTCCGGGTCGGCCCCGATTATCTGGATAGCGGGATTCTGGGCCTTGAGGTACCGCCCGGTGCCGCTGATGGTCCCCCCGGTCCCGATGCTCACCACCAGGTGGGTGATGCGGCCCGAAGTCTGCCGCCAGATCTCCGGTCCGGTCGTGATTTCGTGGGCTTCGGGGTTGTGGGGATTGGCGTACTGGTTGGGCATGAACGCGCCCGGGGTCGTCTGCGCCAGCCGGCGGGCCACGGAGTAGTACGAGTCGGGATGTTCGGGATCAACCGCGGTCGGGCACACCACTACCTCCGCCCCGTAGGCCCGCAGGAGTGAGATCTTTTCACCGGCGATCTTGTCCGGCATCGTAAAAATGCAGCGGTAGCCGCGGCGGGCGGCCACGATGGCCAGCCCGACCCCGGTGTTGCCCGAGGTTGGTTCGACGATGGTGCCGCCCTTCGCCAACCGGCCCTCACGCTCCGCCGCTTCGATCATGGTTATGGCTGGACGGTCCTTGACGCTCCCGCCCGGGTTGAGGAATTCCAGCTTCGCCAGCAGTTGGCCCGAGATGTCACGGGCCATTCTGTCCAGCCGCACAAGGGGGGTGTTCCCGACCAGGTCGAGTAACGACTCGACGGCATCGATGGGCGGTCCCTCGTCGGTTATACGGTCGACCTCGACCCCGGGGTCGGCGGTGATCTTCTGGTCGGAGTACAGCGTGATCGGCAGCCCGGCCCGGTGCAGCTGCCGGGCCACCTCGGCGGCCTGCGCGGCCCCCCCGGCCGAGTCGTGGCCCAGCACTCCCACCGACCGCGGGATGTGAGCCCGGAGGTCGGCGATGGTGTTGGAGCCGACGGTTCCGTGGCTTACGTCTATCCGACGCCGGGCCCGGGCGGCGATGCGTTCAGGTACGGCGGCTCCGTCTACGACCACGAGAACGTCCATCAGGGTAGCCATAATGCTCAAGGCTGGAGGGGTTCGCTACCAATCGGGGCCGGGGGTAGGTTTGGCGGCGTGGATCCGCATTACTCAGCCGACGCCGAGGCTTACCGAGAAAAGATCCGCGCCTTTCTGGCCGAGCACCTCCCACCGGCGTGGAAGGGGCTGGGGTCCCTCGACCACGAACAGGCCAGGCGCTTCACCGGTGAGTGGCGGCAGACCCTATATGAGAACGGCCTCCTCGCCGCGGCCTGGCCCAAGGAGTACGGAGGAGGCGGGTTGAGCCCGGTGGAACAGGTGGTGCTCGCCGAGGAGTGCTACCGGGCCGGCGTTCCGACCGGCGGGGTGAACGACACGTTCAGCATCCAGATGGTGGGCAACACTCTCCTGCATTGGGGTACGGACGAGCAGAAGCGCCATTTCCTCCCCCGGATACTTTCCGGCGAGGACGTCTGGTGCCAGGGTTACTCCGAGCCCAATGCCGGGTCCGATCTGGGCAACCTCGGTACCAGAGCGGTTCTCGACGGCGAAGAATGGGTGATCAACGGGCAGAAGATCTGGACCTCGGCCGCCCATCTGGCCAACTGGATCTTCGTCCTGGCCCGGACCGACCCCGACGCCAGCAAGCACAAGGGCATCACCTTCCTGCTCGTGCCGATGGACCAGCCCGGAGTGCAGATACGACCGATCAGGATGATGACGGGTCTGTCCGAGTTCAACGAGACTTTTTTCACCGATGCCCGCACTCCCCGCGCCAACGTGGTCGGTGCGGTCAACGGCGGTTGGGCGGTGGCCATGACCCTTCTGGGTTACGAGCGGGGCGAGGCCGCGGCGACCTTCCCGATCATGTTCCGAGCCGAGGTGGACCGGATGCTCGAACTGGCTCGGCAGAACGGAGCGAGCGCCGATCCCCGCATCCGCCAGCGGCTGGCGTGGTGCTACGGCAAGGTCGAGATCATGCGCTACCTGGGCCTGCGAACTCTCACCAAGTTTCTAGCCGGTGCGGAGCCGGGGCCGGCCGAGTCCACCTTCAAGCTGTATTGGAGCGAGTACCACAAGATCGCAACCGAGCTGGCAGTCGACATTCTGGGCAGCGCCGCCCTGACCCCTTCGGGTCGCTTGTCGAGTGGGTTCCAGGCCGACGACGTCGGGGCGCCCAATGACAGCGCCTCCTGGGTCACCGCTTTTCTGATGAGTCGAGCCGGATCGATCTACGCCGGGTCGTCCCAGATCCAGCGCAACATCCTGGGCGAGATGGTCCTCGGGCTCCCGAAGGAGCCGGCCCCCGCCGCCCAGAAACAGAGCTGGAGGGAGGCCCAGGCCGCTCCCTGAACGGCTTGAGCTAGCCGGGCTCGTCGTCCCGCAGAACGGGGGAGCCAGTGAGGGCGCCGGTGACGGCGCGGACGAGCGAGCCCAGCCGCCAGTTGGTGGGGACGACGGGGGCGGCTATGCCTTCCTCCCGGGCTACCGCGGCGCAGACCGGGCCGATGCATCCGACCAACACCTTGCTGTTGAGCGCCTGGCGCAGTTCGTCGGCTCGGCCCGCGGCGTCAGCCAGCTCCATCATGTTGCGCACCTGGGGCCCGGCCGTGAAAGTGATGGCATCGATCTGGCCCCGGCAGCACATTTCGATGAGGTTGAGGGCTCGGTGCAGCTGGCCTCCTTCAGGCGCAGCCCACCGGTAGACGGAAATCTCGACCACCTCGGCCCCCGCGTCTTCCAGGCTTGAGGTGACGCCCTTGGAATCGTCGCCATGCAGCTGGAATCCGATCCGCCTTCCGCCCACGCCCTCGGTGATGAGGTGGCTGGTTACTTCGGCCAGCTGTTCGGTGGGTGAGCGCCACCAGACGGTCAGGCCGGCCATCGAAACGGCGGCCGCGGCCTTGGGGCCGCGAGCCGCAATGCGGCCTTTACCGAGAGCTTCTCGCAGCTCCTCGTCCTTCGAAATGTCGCTTGCGTGCGCCAACCAGGTCCGGATTCCGAGCCCGGTGTTGGCGATCAGGTAGTCCGGTGGTTCCACGATGATGTCCTGGGTCCGCCGCGTCAGATCGTCCCGGTCGGGGACCGACAGGGTCTGGATGGTAGGACCCTGTACCACCTCGGCGCCGAGGCGGCGGAACATGACGGCCTGATCGTCGCCGCGCCGGTCGGCCGTGATGCCGATGGTGAATCCGGCCAGGCTCGACGTGGTGCGCTCTTTACCGGTCACGGTCGGTCCATGCTAGCGATCGCTGCTCAGGTGCCCTTCGTAGAGTCGGAGGGTGTTCTCGTCGAAGGCCACCAGGATGGCTCGCTCGACCTTGGTTCGCGCCTTGCGAAGTGCGGCGACCGCGAGCAGAGCGGCCGGCTCCGGCGGGAACCCGTAGATACCCGTCGAGATGGCGGGGAAGGCCACGGACCGGGCTCCGAGCTCATCCGCTACTGCCAGCGACCGGCGGTAACAACTACTGAGCACTTCACGTTCGCCGTGATGCCCGCCTTGCCAGACGGGGCCGACGGTGTGGATGATCCACCGGGCTGGCAGCCCGAATCCCGGAGTCGCCTTGGCGTCTCCCGGGTCGCACCCCCCGAGGGCGGCGCAGGCGGCCGTGAGCTGGGCGCGGCCCGCGGCGCGGTGAACGGCGCCGTCTACGCCCCCACCGCCTGCCAGGCGACTGTTGGCAGCGTTGACGACGGCATCGACGTCAAGAGCGGTTATGTCTGCTTGAACGGCAGAGATCTCGGGCGGCACCGGTAGCGGAACTACTCGTCGATGTTCTTCCAGTGGGGGCGGCCGAAGAGCCGGCCGATCCGGGCGGTCAGCGAAGGACCCTCGTCGTGGTGCAGATCGAGCTCGACAGCTGGAGGCCCGGTAGGCGCGGGGAGCGACGCCGCCTCCTGGTCGCTGATCGAGCAGCGGACGACGGTAGTGGTGATATCGGCTATCTGATCCCGGTCTACGAAACGCAGCCCGTGCCTGGTTTGCACTGATATGCCGTCGAAAACGTCGAGCTCGGGGATCTGAAGGACGTGGTGGACCGCCCCGAACTCGGTCCCGGTGGAGCTGACGACTGGCGTTCCCACCGCCAGGGCCATGTAGGAGATTGGGCGTCCTTCTTCCACCGGCTTACCCCCGCGTAACTGTTGTTTTCCGGGCCCAGGCTAGACCCCGAGGGGCAGCTGAGCACTTCGCTCTGGTACTCAGTCCAGGCGGAAGGTGAACACCTTCTCCGCCTGTATCCGGGCCCCGACGGCGTCCAGGTTGTCCAGCCAGGTCTCGAACTCAGGTCCTTGGCGGGGCACGTAGTGGTCGAGCATGGCCTGGCGCAGCTCGGCTCCCTCAGGATCGGAGAGCTCGGCTCGTCCATGTACGGTCACCGCCAGCTGTCGCCCAAGCCGAGCAGAAGGCGGATCCTCTCGGCCAGTTCGGCGGGGGAGGGCGTGGGTTCGTCGAACTCGCGGTTGAAGTCATGCAGCAGCCGACCGATCGCCCCGGCGTCGTCGCGGTTCGCCGGCCGGACGTTCCAGGAGCCGGTGCCGACATTCCGATCAACCACGGCTAGAGGATGCCCGAAGGCGTGTCGGCTCGCGAACCCATTTGGGCGCACACCTCCCGAAGCACGGTGGAAAAGCCGGCGGCCGCAGCCGGCAGCGGGGAACCGTGCCGGCTGGCCAGGCCGAGTGCCCGTGAGATCGACAGCCCCCGGACCGGTATCGCAACGATGCCGGACTCCGGCGTCAGGCTGAGCCGGCTGACGAAGGCCAGATTGCCAGTGGTGGCCACCATCTTCAGGGTCGAGGGGATGGAGCGAAGCTCCATCACCACATCGACTCTCGCTCCGGCCGCGAACAGGGCGCGATCGATGATCTGCCGGATCGCCGTTCCTTGCTCGAACCCGACCAAGGTCTTCCCGTCCAGGTCTCGGACCGAAGCCCGTTTGCCGACGAGGGGATGGTCCGAGCGGGCCACCAGGACAATCTCGTCCCGGATCAGCTCCGTCAGGTCGAGGTCCGGAGCAGACCGGGCAGGGTGACGACGCCGAGATCGAGGCGTCCGGCATTGACGTCGGCGGCGATCTCGTGGCTCCCGGCTTCCTTCACGTGAAACAGGATGCCCGGGATGCCGGGACTGAAACTCGGCGATGGCGGCCGGAAGCAGAAAAGAGGTGACGGTGGCGCCGCCCCCCACCCGAACCTCGCCCCGTTGGAGGCCCAGGGTGCCCACGATGTCGCGGCGTAGCTGGTCGTAGCGGTCCACGATGGTCCGGCCTTGCTCGACCGTGAGGCGCCCGACGTCGGTCAGTTCGACTCCGTGCCGGCCCCGGACGATCAAGATGGCGCCCAGATCTGCTTCCAACTGCTGAAGTCTTCGGGAAAGGGCGGACTGGCTCACGTGGATGGACCGGGCCGCATCGGTGATGGTGCCGGCGTCGGCGACCGCCAGCAAGGAGCGAAGCAGGATCAGATCCACAAGCATGCGATTCTTGCATGAAAAGTGTGCAAACTATGCGCTATACACAAGGTCGGGTATCGCCTTATCTTTCCTATGTGCTTGACGACTACCGAACCCATCGTGCAGAGCGGGCCGCCCACGGCCTGCCTCCTTTGCCCCTCACGGCCGCACAGGTAGCGGATCTGATTCTCGAGCTTCAGTCCGAGGGCGATCCGGGCCTGACGGCGGAACTGGTGGACGTGCTCGCTCACGGCGTTGCCCCTGGAGTTGACGATGCGGCCCGCGGCAAGGCCGAATTCCTCGCGGCTGTGGCCCACGGTCAGGAGTTGTGCCGGGCGATCAGCAGCCGGGACGCGATATCGCTCCTGGGCACCATGTGCGGGGGTTACAACGTCGCTCCCTTGGTGGAGATGCTGAACCATGAGACCCTGGGCCCCCTGGCTGCCGAGCAGCTCGGAGCCACCCTGCTGGTCTTTGACGCCTTCCACGATGTCACCGAGCAGGCTGGTCGGGGTAATCCGAACGCCACCGCAGTGCTGGAGTCGTGGGCCGCCGCGAGGTGGTTCACGAGCCGCCCGCCGGTCCCCGAGGTCATGCATCTCACCGTCGTGAAGGTGGACGGAGAGATCAACACCGATGAGATGTCACCGGCGCCGCAAGCCTGGTCCCGAGCGGACATCCCGCTGCACGCCCAATCCTTCCTCGAGCAGCGGTGGGATGGCGCAGGTATACCAGGGCAGATCGACCAGCTCCGGTCTGAGGGCGAGCCGGTGGCATTCGTCGGGAACGTCATCGGTACCGGTTCGTCCCGAAAGAGCGCAGTCAACTCCTTGCTTTGGCACATCGGCGAGGACATCCCCTTCGTCCCCGGCAAGCGGCGCGGCGGCGTCGTCTTCGGGACCCGTATCGCTCCCATCTTCTTCAACACCCTGCTCGACGCGGGGGCCTTTCCGGTCGAATGCGACGTCGAGCGGCTCTCTACTGGTGATCACATCGTTCTGCGGCCCCACCAGGGGCGAATCGAGCGTCCTGATGGCCGGCTGCTCACGGGCTTCGAAGTGAGGCCCGGCCAGCTGCTGGACTACGTAAGAGCCGGCGGCCGGCTCCAGCTGATAATCGGGAGGAACCTGACCGACAAAGCCAGGAGCGCCCTCGGCCTGGAGCCCAGCCCGGTCTTTCGGCGGCCGGCGGCCACCAGACACCGCCGCGGATTCACGCTGGCCCAGAAGATCGTGGGCCGGGCTTGTGGGGTTGACGGCATTGCGCCCGGGACCTACTGCGAGCCCACCATCTCGACCGTCGGCAGCCAGGACACCACCGGACCCATGAACCGTCAGGAGCTCCAGGACCTGGCCTGCCTCGGGTTCAGCGCCGACCTTGTCCTCCAGACCTTCTGCCACACGGCCGCCTACCCGAAGCCGGTGGACATCGAGACTCAACGCACCCTGCCCCAGTTCATGAGCGACCGTGGTGGGGTGGTCATGCGGCCGGGTGACGGAATCATTCACAGCTGGCTCAACCGGATGCTGCTGCCCGACCAGGTCGGCACCGGGAGCGACTCGCACACCCGCTTCCCTTTGGGGATCTCCTTCCCGGCCGGATCCGGCCTGGTCGCCTTCGCCGCCGCCCTCGGGGTCATGCCGATCGACATGCCCGAATCGGTGCTGGTCCGGTTCAGCGGCACCCGGCAACCGGGCATCACGCTAAGGGACCTGGTGAACGCCATCCCCTTCGAGGCCCGCCGCCAGAGCCGTGCTCCTTCGGGAGCGGGCGGTCACCCGAACCCGTTCAGCGGCCGCATAATCGAGATCGAGGGGCTCGAGCACCTGAGCGTGGAGCAGGCCTTCGAGTTGACTGACTCCACGGCCGAGCGCTCGGCTGCGGGATGCACCATCAACCTCTCCGAGACGTCGGTCACCGAGGCCATCCGGGCCAACGTGGCCTTACTTCGAAACATGATCGACTCCGGTTACCAGGATGCTCGCGCCCTCGATCGACGGGCGCAGGCCATGGAGAGATGGCTTGCGGAGCCAACCCTTGTCCGGGCCGACAGCAACGCCCACTATGCGGCCATGATCGAAATCGACATGTCTCTCATCTCGGAACCTTTGCTCGCCTGCCCTAACGATCCCGACGACGTCCGGCCTTTGTCAGATGTGGCGGGCCGACCCGTGGACGAGGTTTTCATCGGGTCGTGCATGACGAACGTGGCTCACTTCCGGGCGGCCGGCGACCTGCTCTCCCGCGCCGGCGGCCCCGTGCCCACCCGACTCTGGATGGCGCCCCCGACCAGGCTCGCCGAAACCGCGCTGAGAGAGGACGGGTACTACAGCACCTTCGGTACGGCGGGAGCCCGAACCGAGATCCCGGGCTGCTCGCTGTGCATGGGCAACCAGGCACGCGTGACGGCAGGGGCGACGGTGGTGTCGACGTCCACCCGGAATTTCCCCAACCGGATGGGGTCGAATGCTCATGTGTTCCTGGCCTCGGCCGAGGTCGCGGCCATAGCAGCAATCAAAGGGGCCCTCCCGACCGTAACCGAGTACCTGGAGCGAGTGGAGGGCGCGTCTCTACCCGTGGGTTGAATCCCTTCGTGGCTCGAGCGGTCCGCCCGAATCGGACGCGTCCGACCGATTTCGGTAGGCGGCGACGACCTCGGCCATCGTGTCGAAATAGGCATCCGGGCCGATCAATTCGGTCACTCCGTACCGGTCGAGCAGCCGGCGAGCCGGCTCCGTGACCTGCGAAAGAACAACGTGCACCGCTCGGTCTTGGAGCTCTCTGTGCAGGTCGTGGAGCAAGCGCTCGCCGGTGTAGTCGATGTCGTAGATAGCCGCGCAATCGATGCAGAGCCATTGCACCTTCTGTTGGGCCGAATCCACCAGCTCCAGGATCTCAGTGCCGAAGTGCGAAGCGTTGGCGAAGTAGAGGCTGTTGGCGAAGCGATAGACGATCAGCCCGGGTATGGTCGTGACTCCAGGCGCCACGGGAACGGCCTTGACATCTCCGGTGCCCCGCAGGACGAGGACCGAGTCGTTGGGCCGGTAGCTGCGCCGCAGGTGGGCTAGAACGGATACGACCACGGCGCCGATGATGCCTTGTTCGACGCCCAGCGTTACCACGAGGACTGCGGTTCCCACCGCGATGATGTACTCATCGAGACGGACGCGCCGTATTCCACGCATGCCTTTCAGGTCCACCAGCTCTATCCCTATGAGGAACACAACCGACGAGAGGACGGCATTCGGCATGTACTGGAGAGGACCGGTGAGAAAGAGAAGGACGACGACCACGATCGTCGCCGTTGTGAGGGAAGCGATCTGGCTGCGTCCCCCGGCGCTGTCCACGATCTGCGTCTTGGTCGGGCTCCCGTTGACCACGAACGCCCCGGAAAAGCCGGCGGCCAGGTTGGCCGCTCCGAGCCCGTCGAGGTCGACGTTCTCGTCGAACGCTTCGCTGTAATGCGCCGCGTAGGCGCGAGACGTCGCCGCACTCTGGGCCAGGATGATGATGAAGATGGCCCCAGCGGTGCCCAACAGGGCCACCGTCTGCGACCAGGTGACGGACGGAACGCCGAAGCTGGGCAGCCCACTTGGCACCTTGCCCAGTGTTGACACGCCGTGGCTGGCCAGGTCGGCGTTGTAGCTGACGATGATGCCGCCGATGACGGCGATCAACGCGCCCGGGATGCGGCGGTTGATGAGACGGGCCGAGACGATGACGGCGAGCACGGACAGAGACACCGCTACCGTGGCGGCGCTGGCATCGGGGATATTCGACAGTGTGTGCAAGAACTTCCTGATGGTTCCGCCGCTCCCCTCCGGCACGCCCAGCATCCCTCCCAGCTGACCCATGGCCACCTGGATGCCGACCCCTGTGAGGAACCCGATCAGCACGCTCCGGGACAGGAAGTCGACGAGGAAGCCCAGCCGGACGACTCTCGCCACGATCAGCATCCCACCGGTGATGATGGCCAGCATTCCTGCCAGGGCCACGTACTCCGGCGAGGCAACGGGGGCCAGGCTGGCGAGGCCGGCGGCCATGGTGGCGGCCGTCGCCGAGTCGGCCCCCACCACCAGGTGGCGCGACGAGCCGAGCACCGCGAAGACCGCGATGGGCACGAGGATCGTGTACAGGCCGGTGACCACCGGCATGCCGGCGATCTTCGTGTAGCCCATCACCTCTGGAATGCCGAGGGCGGCAAGTGTGACCCCCGCTCCTATGTCCAGCGGGATGCGCTTGCGGTCCAGTGGCACAATGCCTTGCAGCACGGGCCGGGTCTGGCTCGGCCAGGCCCGGGCTTTGCGCTGCTCGTCCATTGTGGAGATTCTGGCAGCCGGTCCCCGGTCTCTGAGGGTTAGAACCGGCAAACGGTGAGAGCTCAGAACCGCAGGGTCCACTCCTGCCATTCAGCGGCCCGCCTGAACTCCATGGCGTGGTTGATGGCGAGCATGGGGGCGTTCACTCCGGGGTTGGCGGTTTCGATCACGGTCGCATCCGGGCGTTCGCTGAGGAGCCGAAGGGCGTTGGTGGCCTTCATCCATTTGGCCAGGCCCCGGACCCGGTGGGCCGGCTCGACCCCGGTGTCCCCCTGCTGGGCCAGCCAGGGTTGGCGCCGGGAGCCCCCCAGCTCGGTGTAGCCGACCAGTGGTCGGCTGCGAAGCGCCAAAAGTTGTTGACTGACTGACTCAGTCAGTTTACGATTACTATCGTGGCTAGAGCACCTGCTCGGGATCGCCTGGAGACCGTCGCCACTGCGGCGACCCAAGTGTTCGGCCGGCTCGGTTACCGGGGCACGCGAACCGCCGACGTGGCCAGGGAGGCCGGTATCTCGAGCGGTTCCCTGTTCACATATGTGGAGAGCAAGGAAGCCCTGTTCCACCTGGTGTTCGCTCACGGGTTCGGTCGCTTCGCCGAGGTTCTCCCACCCCTTCCTCTGGCCACGCCGGCTCCGGGCGAGACGGTCGAGCTGATAAGCCAGGAACTGCGCAAGGTCCCGGCTCCCCGGCTACGAGCCGCCTTCGATGATGACCGCCCAGCCGATGCTCGCGCCGAGCTCGGGGGAATCGTCGACGAGCGCTACGGCATCATCGAGCAGCTGTGGCCGCTCCTGGCCGTAATCGAGAGGTGTGCCCTCGACCTACCGGAGCTCGAGACCTTCTACTTCGGCCAGGCCCGCAGCGGTTTCTTCGCCCGGCTGACCGAATACCTCGAGATGCGCGCCGCAGGGGGGTATTTGCGGACCCCCCCGGACGCGGCCGTCACGGCGCGGGTGATAATCGAATCGGTCACCTGGTTCGCCTGGAAGCGCCATCAGGGCCGGGACGCTCACACCTATGACGACGAAGTCGCCCGGCGCACCGTCATCGATTTCGTCTGCTCCGCTCTGGTCCCTGAGGACCCAGCATGACCGCGGCCATTGGCCTGCAGCCGAAGGGCGTCCCGCGACAGGAGCCGACGGATCTTCCGGCCCTGGCGGTGGCACCTGTTCTGTGGATCGCCGGCGCCTTCGTGGCCCTCGAGCTCTTGGTGGCGGCCCGCTACGGGATCCACCGCGATGAGCTCTATTTCCTGGCCTGCGCCCGCCACCTGGCCTGGGGCTACGTAGATCAACCGCCCTTCGTTCCGGTCGTGGCCTGGCTGTCAAGTCATGTGTTCGGGACGTCCGCGGTTTCCCTCAGATTCTTGCCGGCTTTTGCGGGCGGCCTCTCGGTCGTCATCACCGCGGCCATGGCGCGCGAGTTGGGCGGAGGCAAGAGGGCGCAGATCCTGGCCGCCTGCGCCGCGGCCACCTCCCCGCAGGTCCTGGCCACCTTTCACCTCCTTTCTACCGCTGCGTTCGACCTGATGTTCTGGTCGGCCATCTCCTTCTTGAGTGTCCGACTCCTCCGGACCGGCGAGGAGAAGCTGTGGGTCGCGGTCGGGGCCGTGGCCGGACTGGGCCTGCTCAACAAGTGGACCGTCGCCTTTCTCTTGGCCGGGTTGCTGGTCGCCTGGCTGGCGACGGACCGGCGCCGGATGCTTCTGAGCAGCTGGTTCTGGATCGGTGTTGCAGCAGCCCTGCTCATCTGGTCACCGAACCTGGACTGGAACGCCCGGCACGACTGGGCCGCCCTGTCCATGATGCACAGCCTCCATACCGAGAACTCCACCGTGGGCGCCTCCATCGGCTTCATCCCGTCCCAGTTCCTCGTGGTGGGACCGGTGCTGATCGTGTTCTGGCTCGCCGGCCTGCGTCGCCTTCTGCGCTCGTCGTTTGCCCGACCTCTAGGCCTGGCCTACCTCGTGCTGCTCGCGCTGTTCACTCTGATCGGAGCCAAGTCTTACTACCTGGGCGGCCTGTACTTCGTGCTGTTCGCCTCCGGAGGGGTGTGGGCCGAAGAGAGGATTGAGTCGGGCAGGCGGCCCCACGCCATGCGGCGCTGGCTGGCGCTCATGCTCACCGGCGGACTGCTGTCCTTGCCGTTGGCCTTACCCGTGCTGCCCGAGGCGGCGCTGGCACGGGGATCCTGGGAAGGGCAGATCAACAAGGATTTGAGCGCCACGGTCGGATGGCCCCAGTTCGTGCGGCAGATCTCACTGGTTTCGACCTCCCTCTCGCCCGAGCAGCGCAACGGCCAGGTCATTTTTACGGGCGACTACGGAGCAGCCGGCGCGGTCGACCTGTACGGCGGTCGTTACGGGCTGCCGCATGCCATCAGCGGGCACAACAACTACTGGTGGTGGGGTCCAGCCGGAGCCCACGATGGTGCCACGACGATCGCGGTGGACCTGCCTCGCTCGTACCTTCTCACCATCTTCTCGAAGGTCGAACCGGCCGGGACCGTCAAGGCCCCCCATGGCGTTTGGACCGAAGAGCGGGGAGACCCGATCTGGATCTGCACCGGGCAAAAGGTCAGCTGGGCCCAGGCGTGGCCCGCGGCCCGGCACTACGGTTGACAGAGCGGGAGCTCACCTTTCCGCCTCTTGCTCATTTAGCAGTGAGGCCAGATCTGCCGCGGATCACCGAACACGTCTGACCGCTTCCTCTCTCATACGGTCGCGCTACCCCCCGCCCAGCTGGATGGCCTTCACGAGCAACAGGATGGCGCTGAGGACCAGATAGGCGCGTAGAGCCAGGATCCCGACTCGCAGTCCTGGCGACCACTTCACCGGTTTGAGCAGGGTCAGGGGAGGCATGCGCCAGCTGAGCTTCTCGGTAGGCGACATCTTCGGCACCGCTCTCGGAGGGCTCCCGCTTCGTTTGGCGATAAACCGCAACGCGACCAGAACGGCGACGCCCCCCGCGGCCAGGGCGATGGCCAAACCTATGAACACCCGGGTGACGTCGACATGGGGGAACAGGGTCGTGGCCATGAGCACACCTGAAAGGACGAGGAGCGCGGCGATGATCACGCCGGCCAGCAGGTTCAGCCACTTGGGGTTGACCCAGGGTCCGAGGACCTCGGTGTCATTGCAGAGCAACAGGAGGAACACGCTGGCAGAGGGCAGGAGAAGGCCGGCCAGGGCCTGAACGCTTGTAGTGATAAGGCCGAGAGGGGCACCTGGGATGAGGACGATCGCGGCGGCCAGGACGACCATGGCCGTATAGGACAAGTAGAACTGCTTGGCGTCCCCAAACCGGCGATGCAGAGAGTGGCGGATACCGAAAACGTCGCCAAAGGCATAGCTGGTCGACAGGGTGACGGCGGCGGCCCCCAGGATGCTGGCGTCGAAGAGCAGGATGGCGAACAGCGCGCCGAGGCCGTTTCCCTTTGCGGCCAACAGGTTGGCCACGCCGAGGGCGTCTGTGAAGTGGCCGAAGGCCGGCGTCCCACTGGCGGCGTAGTTGGCGGTGACCATGATGGCGGCCGCCCCTCCTACGACGACGAGCGAGCCGATGACTGTGTCCGCTCGCTCGTAGTTGATGAATCTGGGTGTTATGCGCTTGTCGATAATGTTGGACTGCTGGAAGAACAGCTGCCAGGGAGCCACAGTGGTGCCCACGATGGCGATGATCAGAAGCACGGCCGCCGATGAAGCGCCGCCGTAGATGCTCGGCACGACGAAGTTCTTGGCGATCGTTCCCCAGTCGGGGTGGGCGAGGAAGAACATCGGTATCTGTACCAGAGTGATGGCGATGAAGATGAACATGGCTCGTTCCCAGCGCTGGAAGGAGCCGGTGGTCATGATCGCCACCAGAGCGACCGCGGCCACCGGGACGGCGACATACTCCGAGATTCCAGCGAATGCCGCGGCCAGAGAGATGCCTATGAACTCTGTGACGATGGTCAAGAAGTTCAGGATGAACAGGTCGCCGACACTGAACCAGCCCCACCCTCGGCCGAACCGCTCGTTGATGAGCCTGGCGTGCCCTACTCCGGTGACGGCGCCGAGGCGCACCACCATCTCCTGGTTGACGATGAGCACCGGTATCAGAAGCAGGAGGGTCCACAAGAGCGTGGTGTGGTAGTTCTGCCCGGCCTGGGCGTAGGTGGATACCCCGCCGGCGTCGTTGTCGCCGACCATGACGATGATCCCGGGACCCAGGATGGCGGCCAGGGTGACCAGGCGCTGCTTCCAGCTGCGACGCTCGCCGACATCCCCCACTGCGACACGTCCGAACGCCCCGTGGATGTCACCGAGATGAGCCTCGTCGAGCACCGCCGTAGCGGGCGCCTGAAGGCGCCGCTCCTGGTCGGTGCGTGGCGGTTGCGCCGCCTCCGGGCTTCCGGGACCCGTGGCGGCTGGCTGCTCCGTCATGGGTTACCTCTAGGTCTGGGGACTGCCGGCCACGGTGCCGGTCGCATCCGGGGTGCCGGGGGCATGTTCCGGATGAGGTGGGGGTTCCCGTCGCCTCCAGTCGTCGGGGATCGTTGCCTCCAGAATGTCGTCGACGGTGATCACACCCAGCAGGTGGTCGTCCGCGTCGATCACCGGAACCGTCAACAGGTTGTAATCCGCCATCAACAAGGTGACATCCACGACGTCGGCATCGGCGGTCACCCGCACCGGGTCTGTGTCAATGACGTCCGCTAGCAGGGCCTCAGGCTCGGCATGCAGGAGGCCTATCACGGTAACCGTGCCGACCAACCGGCCGGCGGGGTCGACGGCATGCACCGTCACGAGCGCTTCAGGCTGTATCCCCGCCGCCAGCCGGAGGCGTCGAAGCGCCTCCTCGATGGTGGCGTCCGCCGGGGTCGTCAGGAAATCGACACCCATGATCCCGCCCGCGCTGGTCGGATTGAACCCCAAGAGCGTCAAAACCTTCGTTCTTGTGCCGGCCGGAAGAAGGTCCAGGACCTTCTGCCGGCGGGCCTGAGGAAGCTCGGCGATGGCGTCGGCCGCGTCATCTGCTCTCATATTGGTCAGGACCTCGGCCACCTCTTTGTCGCTCTTGTCAGCGAACAGCCGGGTGGCGATGTCCGGGTCGAGCTCCTCGAAGACGTCCGCCTCGAGTTCGGGGTCGGTATGGACCACGTGCAGGATCTCCTCGCCTTCACGGCGAGAAGCGTCCTCCAGCAAGTCGGCGATCTGGGCCGGCTTCAGCCTGCGAACCCGCCCGAACGAGGCCCGGGCCAGGGCGCTGGGGGTATGGCCGATCAACGGCTCGAACGCCTTCCAGTCCTGACAGGGATGACCTCTCGAACGAGGGATCAGTCCGAACAGGCGCGCCGGGCGACGGGTGTCCAGACACGACAGAACCCAGCCCTCGCCGGTCGCCTGCAGCTCGATGTCCCAGGCCCGTACCAGCTCGACGTCGGCAACATCGATCAGCCGGTTGCCGAGTATGTCCTCCCGAAGCAGGACCTCACCGTCCCGGCGCTCAAAGCTCTCCAGGTCAACTTTCGCCCTCGAGAGAACAACCTTGGGCTCGGTCAATTCGCTGACGGCGCCGATCGGTACAAACACCCGGCGGCCTCCGACCTTGGCCACCAAGCCTGTCACCAGCGGATAATCCCCACCGCGCAACCGAACGATCAAGTCGTCAACCTTGCCTACCGTCTCACCGCTCGGGGACAGCAGCCTGCTACCGAGTATCCGCGATAGGTGCACGGCCGTACCCTAACTCTCATCCCAACGGCTTGGGACCGAGCGTGGTCGCTGTAAACTCCGGTGGGTGGTCATAAAAGGGGAGGAGACCGCGCTCGGAGGCTCTACCGCAGCCCTTGGCGCTTGGTTGGCGGAGCGGTTGGGGGCGGTCGGAACAGTGGACATCACCGACGTCAGGTCGTTGTCGACGGGGTTCTCGGCCGAGACCATCGCCTTGGGCGTCTGCTATGGCGACCGTCACGGTGCCCGCGAGCGGCGACTGATTCTGCGGCGGGAGTCGCCGGAGCCGGCTGTCTACCCGCAGCAGGCTCGGGGCTTCGATATCGAGGTGGACATTCAGTACCGGGTAATGACGGCCCTCGCAGAGGGTACGGGAATCCCATTGGCCCCGGTCATCGGCTACGAAGGCTCCTCCGATGTCGTCGGGGCGCCGTTCTTCGTCATGGACTTCGTAGAAGGCGAGGTTCCACTCGTCTCGCCGAGCTATGCCGAGCAGGGTTTCTTTGCCGACGCGTCTGCGGTTGAGCGCCACCAGATGATCGCGGATGGTATTCGGGTCTTTGCCGACCTACACACCCTGAACTGGAACCTGCACGGCTTGGGCTGGCTGCTCGCCGGAGGGGAAGAGCCGACGGCGGGACGCCAGCTCAGGATCTGGAGTGAATACGCGCACCGAGAGCTTCGGGGGCGAGAGCACCCGCTCATGTCGGAGGCCCTGGCCTGGCTGCAAAGCAATATGCCCGAGCACGAGCCCGCTTCGGTGACGGT
Organism: uncultured Acidimicrobiaceae bacterium; assembly: GCA_963851245.1. Classification (GTDB taxonomy): domain Bacteria; phylum Actinomycetota; class Acidimicrobiia; order Acidimicrobiales; family Palsa-688; genus CAWKOH01. The sequence goes on from CAWKOH010000011.1 coordinate 206,862, forward strand.
TCTGTGGGGTGATCCCCGGCCCGGCAACATGATCTGGCGTGACCACCGATGCGTCTGCGTCACCGACTTCGAGGCAGCCGCAGTCGGGCCGTTTCTCGTGGACCTCGGGTGGTGGCTGATGTTCGACCGCTGCTCGCACGAGTATTCCGACGCGGCCCGGCTCGAGGGCGAACCGACCCGTGAGGAGCAGGCCGAGTTGTACTTCCAGGCGGCCGGTAGGCAGACTCAGCCGACCGAGTGGTACGAGATACTCGCAGCCTTCCGTTACAGCGCCATTGTGGTTCGAGTGGCCAACCGGTCCGTTGACCGAGGGCAGATGCCGGTCCACAACAACCTGTGGCTGGAGAATCCGGCCACCGCCTGCCTCAGGGGTCTGATGGGATGAGTACCGGAACCACTTCTCCACACCCCGACGACGAGTTTCACTCCCCCGACAGCGACGACCCGTTTTGGACCGAGACCTGCTGGTTCACCTTCGCGGTGCCTTCCCGCCGGCTGTCGGCGCAGCTCTATCCCTTCTTTCGCACCAATCAGGGGGTGTGTGCGGCCGGTGCGTACGTATGGGACGAGCACGGTGATCAGCTGTGGAACGCCCGCTACGCCAAGAACTTCTGGCATCTTTCTATTCCGGACCAGCCGCTGTCCGACATCGCTTTACCCAACGGGATCCGCTACCGCTGCGTGGAGCCGCTCCACCGCTACGAGCTGGCCTACGACGATCCGGACGGCGACGACCTTCATATCCAGCTCACCTACACCTCGGTCGCCCAGCCCAACTATCTGGGCCACTCCCATCTCGATCAGCCCGGCCATTACATGGGAACCATCGTGCTGGATGGCGAGGTGATCCAGGTCGACTCGTACGGGTTCCGAGACCGCTCATGGGGCGTGCGCTCACAGTTCGGACGGGGGTATGGCCCGGGCGGGTACAGCTACGCGACTGCGGGCGAGGGTCACGGGTTCCACACCATCACCATGGACCTCGGATCGGGCTATCGCTCGATCCACGGCTACCTCATGCGCGACGGGAAGTGGGCCAAGCTGGCTCGGGCCACCCGCGTCGTCACCGAGCGGCACGGGGCCACTGGGTTCCCGATGTCGGTCGAGGTGGAGGGCGAGGACGAGTCAGGACGGCGGTTCTCGGCTCTCGGCCGATGCCTCAATCGCCTCGGCCTTCCCCTCAACCCGAACCTCTTTACCGTGAACTGTCTGACCGAGTGGGAGCTCGACGGTGTCACCTGCTTCGGGGAAGACCACGACAACTGGAGCGCGGCCGGGGCGCGGAAGTTCTTCCGCGCCCAGCTCGGTTGGGTCTGAAACCGGTCAGCCGGCGATGCCCTGACCCAGGACCTTGGCCCCGATGACCAGGAAGATCACCGCCATGATGGCGGCGTTGTTGTGCGCCAGCCAGATCTTCAGGCTCTCCAAAAGCGGCTTGGAACGGTCACCCATGGTGAAGTACATCACGACCGGGATGGCGACGCCCACGCTCGCGATGAGGGCATACACAATGAACGCGATGACCTGGTCGGTGCCCGGAAGGTTCGTCGCTGCAATCGTGGTGGCAGCCGCCAGAGTGAGTATCAGGTTCTTGGGGTTGACCGCCGAAAGCGCGAGGCCTGTGGTAGCGGCCTGAAACGGCGAGAACTGGTCGACGGCGGTCATCCATCCCGGCATCTCTACTTCCTCGCCAGCCTTCGGCCGTTTGAGCCATTGCCTGATGGCAAAGATCAGCAGCAGGGCTCCCAGCACGATCTGGATCACGTCCGCGGCCGTTGAAGGAGAGCCCTTGTTGCTGGCTCCGAGGGCACTGGCAAGGGTCAGGCCGACGGCGCCGATGATCGCCAGGCCTGCCCCCCATCCGATAATGAACATTGGGCCATTGGTGCGGGCACGCGGAGTTACCAACATCAATACCACTCCGATGATCGGGAACGGACTGATCCCGGCTGCAATCGCCAACGCCAGGACGTCCCCTATGGCCTGCCTCAAGAAGCCGATCCTTGCACACGGGACTTGCACCGGATCTCGCGGCACGAAGATCGAACGCACCGCCGGGCGACCAGAGATTCACCGGGAAATTCCCGGAGTTGCTTGAATCGCGCCCGGCGCCTCATCCGCATCGGGTGACCCCGGAGTGACGCAAGCGCATTAGTGTTGGACTTCAGGCCGGATCAACTGTCGATCCGCACGGAAAGCGCCAGGGCCGTCACTGTTCCGGCTTCGCGGCGGACCCTGGGCCGTCTTGGCGGGAGCCACTTTCTCCGGGTGCCCAGCTCACGCCGAGGGTCCCTTGCGCCGCCGCGGGGGTGAGCGTCTCTTGATCAGCCATGTAACGCTCCTTCTGCTCCCTTAGACCCCGGACTCGGCCTTGACTTCGCCGGCGGTGATGGCATCGACCAGGGCCTGGTGGTCGGCCTCGTTCTGCTCGGCGTAGGCGCGGGCGAACTCGGCCAGGGCCATAGGGAAGGCGTCACGTCCGCCCAGGTAGGAGCCTATGGCGACGGCGTCGCCGGATCGAGCGTGGCCGAGGGCCAGAGTCCACCCGCACACCTGGGCGTAGGCGGTCAGAAGGCTCGGGCTCATGGTTTCGATACTCGCGGAGATTTTCCAGTCCCACAGTTGGCGGACGTAGTAGTCGTGCGGCCGTCCGTCGACCCCTTCCGTCACGCGCTGCCAGCCCAGGAAGATGTCACTGGCGGACTGCATTAACCGCTGCCCTTCCACCACCCGCTGGCCGTGATTGTTGAAAGGGCTCTTGGCCGTGAACCGCTCCAGCACCGAGGCCTCCGCCTCCTTTATCTGCAGGATCAGGGTGTCCTCGTTGTCGCGGCCGACGAACAGCGCCACCCACGACCGGGTGCCTACGCTGCCCACCCCGACCACCTTGCGGGCCAGGTCAACGAAGCGGTATGACTCCAGGAGCCGGCGGCGTTCACCGGGCAAGGTCCGGCGATAGGCGCGTATGGACTCGTGGATGGACTCCTCGAGACGTTCACCCTCGGTCTCGCCATAGAGCTCCACCGCCGGGACCACTAGCGGAGGGTCGGATATGAAGCACAGCTCACCGTCGACCAGACGGGTGAGCTTGGCCCGGGCCTTCATCTGATCCTTGGACTGTGCCTTGGCCGCGTTCCGCTGAGCCTGCTCGAGCTCCTTCTTGGCCACGCTTCCGCCCCACCGTGTCGTTATCTCGGCCAGATCGAGACGTGAGTACCACACCTCCAGGTTCGAGAGGCCGGCGAAGGTGCGAATCGCCTGCTGGTAGGACCGCACACCGCTGAGGACCACGTTGCGCCCGACGGAGTTGTCGAAGCCCCGGCCGCGGGCCGCCACTTCCAGGCTGGCGGCCAACCGTTTCACGTCCCACTCGAAGGGTCCAGGTGATGTCTCGTCGAAGTCGTTGATGTCGAAGATCATCTCCCGCTCTGGTGAGGCGAAGCCGCCAAAGTTGGACAGGTGGGCGTCCCCGCACAGCTGCACCGTCAGGCCCGACTGCGGCATGGTCGCCAGATCGGCGGCCATTGGCAGGGCGGCCCCGCGGTAGTAGGCAAACGGTGAGGCGGCCATCCGCCCGTACCGGATCGGTACCAGCTCCGGAACGCGGGTCTCGGCCTGTTCGGCCAGCAAGGCCAGCGGCTCGAGCTTCCGCTGACTCGGCGCCCATTCACCGTGGCGCTCCCTGGGCAGCACCGCCCGAGCCTCCTTGCCTCTGGCTGTTCGTTCCTCGACGGTTGGATGTTCAACTGGTTTGGCCACGTGAACCCCTTCTCTATCTCATTGACCACAACGACCTTCGGTCCAGAGGTACACCTCCGCGAGGCTAAGGATGGACCTCCGCCAACTTTCGATCATCACCTGGAACGCGGTATGTCGGTCGACGACGCGGGCTACGGCGTCCCTCCACGGCGCCTCTGCCAGACTGCACCCACGACGGCCCCCAGCGTCACCACAGCGCCCATGCCGATGAACCAGGTGACGAGCGTGAATGTGACCCCGATGGTGCCGTAAGTCTTGCTGTCGGACACGATTGTCGACGAGAAGTACAAGGCCGCGAACACCCCGAGACCGATCCAGAAGGCGGACGTGGCGAGGGCGGCCGGCAGCACCCCTCGCCACGGCTCTCTTGCCCCCAAGCGGAAATGTATTGACCACCAGAAGAAGAGGGTGAAGCCGACCAGCTCTACCAGGCCGATCACAAAGGGTCCCGCCGGGCCGTCCCGAAGCGTCTTGCCGATGGCGGCGTCGGCGACGGCGACAGCGCTGACAAAGACGACCCAGACCACGCATCTCACGAGGCTTTCCGTTCCGCGGAGGGGAGGGAGTTCGAAAGCTCGTTCGTAGATCACCTCCACTGAGCGCGCCACGGCGATGGTGCCGGCGAAGGCAAGAATGAGGCTCACCAGGATCCCCAGGTTGAACGAAGTGACGGATGCCTTGAACAACCCCTCGATGATCCGACCACCCTGGGTGCTCAGCCCCAGGTGCCGGGCTATGTCGTCCTGGATGCGGTGACTGGCGTAGGCGCTCAGGACAATGATCAGGGGCAGGACTGATAGCAGGAGAGAGCCCAGGCCCTTCGCGAAATCCTGGGCGAACGACCCTTCGTAACGGGACCGCCATGGGCCGCTCGGTCGCTGATCCGGTGGATTGTTCGTCTCAGTCGGGCCGGAACCCTGCTCCGGATGCTTCATGGTCGGTTCCATCGCCATTGCGCTCTCCCGATCCCCCACGGGGTGCCTTTTCGACGCCCATCTTGCTCTTCTCCGATGAGGAGTTCGGTTATGGCGTCCAGGGCACCGCCCGCCGGCTCCGGTTTCGAGAGCCGGCGCCCGCCCTGCCGGCTGATCGGCCTGCTGATATCCTCCATGGCCCTGAGGTCCAGGTGCCGCGACGGTGGCTGTGGGTAAAGGGGAGTCGGTGATCAGGCACTCGCGAGCGATGGGCGCCCTCGGTGTGACAATTTCTCTGTTGCTGCTAGCGGCCTGTAGTAGCAGCAGCTCGTCGCCACCCAAGAATCTCCCGGTCGGCACGGTAGCCGATACCGGCTTTCGGCCCAACCAGAACGGCTTCACCTTTCAGAACTACGGCGATGTCCTCTCGAATGGGGACCAACCTATCAACCTGACCGCCTCTGACGTCCAGGAGATGTTCGGTGACGCGGTGTGTGTCGATGCCAGCCAGCGTCGCTGCGACCTCATCCCCGAAGCCCAGGCGTGGCTGAACGATACCAATCAGGCCATGGCCGGGGGTCACTGCTTCGGGTTCTCCGTATTGGCCGAGCTGATGTGGTTGGGGCAGGCGAACGCCGGCACCTACGGGGCGACGAACCCGACTGCCTTGCAGGTCGACAGCAACCAGTCATTACAGAGCCAGCTCGCCTATGACTGGGCTCTACAGCTGCTGGATTCGGTGCAGTCCGATCGGGTCAACGGCACCCCGAACCAAATCTTGACCAAACTCGAGCAGGTCCTCAAGCCCCACCCCTCGCAGACCTACACCATGGTGTTCTGGAAGAAGGACTTCACCGGTGGCCACGCTGTCACCCCCTACGAGGTGGTCAACGAGGGTGGCGGGACGTTCAAGGTCATGATCTACGACAACAACTGGCCAGACCAGACTCGGGCCATCACCTTCAACACCAATGCCGACACCTGGACCTACGACGCTGCCGCCAACCCCGACCAGCCAGAATCGGTCTACACCGGCGACGCTGAAAGCAAGACCCTTTCTCTGTATCCGACCTCTCCCGGGTTGGGCACCCAGCCCTGCCCGTTCTGTGCCAAGCAACCAGCTGGCGCAACCGCCAAGGACGGGGACAACACCGAGCAGATCTCGCTGCTCGGCAGCGACACCAGCCGTGCCAATCTCACCGTTACCGACGACGCCGGGCACCAACTCGGCTATGTCGACGGGGAGTTGGTCAACCAGATCCCCGGCGCCCACGTAGACGAGGTGAGCTCCAACAACGATTGGATGGACAAGATCACTCCGGACCTCTTCGTACCGGCCGACAACACCTACACGATCAAGATCGACGGGAGCGGCCTGTCAGCGCCTGACACCGAGACACTGGCTCTCATCGGGCCCAGCTACGACGTGTCGGTCAACAGCATCCCCGTCACGCCAGGGCAGGTGGACACGCTGGTCGTCGAACCCGACGGCACCCACGTCAGCTACACCAGTTCAAGTGCCCAGTCCCCGAGCATCACTCTTGGAGTATCCGACAACCAGGCGGACTACTCCTTCCAGATCGCCGGTGTTTCCGACCAGCCCGGTACCACCATCAACTTCGGCCTGCCACCTGAGGGAGGCAGCCTGGCTCTGCAGTATGTGGGTACGAGCCCTAGCTCGAGTATCAACTTCAAGATGAACCGGGAGACTGAGCAAGGCGTCCAGGGCTTCACCCACAACGCCATCCCGCTGTCGGGTGGTGACAAGGACCAACTCCAGTTCGGGGGCTGGACGAGCACCACCCAGGGCATTCCCCTGGTCATAACCCACAACGGCCAGCAATCCACCCAAACCCTCAGCAACCAGGCGACGTCATAGGTCGGTCCGGACCGACCGAGCCGTTTCGATTCCTGCTACAAGTAGGTCAGGAAAGACGTCGGGATAGGTCCCACAGGAGGGGAGCTCGGGATGGCACAGATTCAGTCAGGTCCGGATTGGAGCGGTGTGGACGAAGGCTGGGGCCGCAAGGCGGTCGACTTCGCCACGCTGTGCGAGCCGGCCAACTGTCGCGAATACATCGCCGTCCACCACCGGCTGGGTGTGGACGCCAATGACCGGCTTCTCGACGTTGCTTGTGGGAGCGGTCTGGCCTTGGAGCTGGCCGGACTGCGAGGAGCCGTGTGCGCCGGCATCGATGCCTCACAGCGTCTGGTCGCAGTAGCCCGCGATCGAAGCCCCACGGCGGACATCCGGGTCGGCGACATGCACTCACTTCCGTGGGAAGACGGGAGCTTCGACGTGGTGACCAGCTTCCGAGGGGTGTGGGGCACCACCGCCGATGCCGTGGGCGAGATCCGCCGGGTCGTCGCCCCGGGCGGCCGGGTGGGGTTGACGGTCTGGGGGCACATCAAGGCTTCGTCCGGCTCCTGGGCCCTGGCGCCATTTCGCCTCGCCGCCGAAGCAAAAGTAGAGAACCAGGCCGCCATGGTCGCACTAGGGCGGCCGGGTGCGGGTGAGGAGCTGCTGGCCCGGTTCGGCTTCGTCGACGTCAAAAGAATTGAAGTGCCCTTCGTCTGGGAGTTCGCCGACCCTGATAGCTATGCCCGGGCGGTGGCGTCCACGGGTCCCGCCTACGAGGCCATCCAGAATGTCGGCGAGGCCGCCTTTTTGGAGGCCGCAACCACCGGGGCTGCGGCCCACATTCGGGACGGGCTCCCGCTGCGGGCTGAAATCGCGGTGGTCGGCTACCTGGCGCGGGCGGCGGCGACCTAGTTCCGACTCGCCTGGCTGCGGCCGGCTTGGGCACGCCACCGGACCTTGACCGTCATAGAACTGGCTCCATACAGTCGGCGGTGTGACTAACGCGGTTGGGGGTCCTGGTCACGACGATCACCGGAAGCGATCATTGACGACGCATCTGCGGCGGATCAGGCGATTCGGCTTCTTGCGATCCTGGAGCAGGTTCAACAAGCTAGATTCTGGGCGTGACCATGACACGGGTGCACAAGGTGGTAGGCCGGGAGCGCATGTGGAAGCTGGTCTTCACCATCATCGGCATGCTTGGCGGGCTGGCCGCCCGGAAGCTCATGAGGACGGGGTACCAGGCCATCCGCAGGGACGCAGCCGCCGCTTCGCCGTTCGACCCCACCAAGGCCCGGTTCTCGTGGCCCGACGCCGTGGTGTGGGCGGCCACGGCCGGCGTCGGCCTCGGCATCGCGAAGGTGGTGAGCGCCCGCGTCGCCGTCTTCGGCTGGGAAGCCGCCACCGGCACCGTCCCCCCGGGGGTCAGCGAGGAACCAGCAGTCGGCTGAGCTCAGCAGGGTGGCGTCGACCATGATCATGTGATGGGCAGCCAAATCATGGGCGATCCCCTCGTCGTCGAACCGGAAGTGCCGCCGGTGCCCCGCGGCAGCTCCGAGTTACAAGACTGATTAGGAAAGGACGCATCTTATGACTGAACCCGACATCGACGAATTGGGCCCGGTTGACTACCTAGTCGTCGAGTTTCCCGCAGGGCAGAGCAACTTCAATGGCGAGATGGCCTCTGAGCTGGGCAGGCTTGCGGAATCTGGCATTATCCGGCTGCTCGATCTCTTGATTATCCAGAAGGAAGCGGATGGGTCGGTTGAAGCGGTTGAGATCGACGACCTTGACGGAGTTGACGAGTTGCGCGCCTTGGAGACCGAGATCGCCGAGATCCTCGCCGCTGAGGACGTGGCGCTCCTTGCTGAGTCTATGCAGCCGGGCTCTGTAGCCGGGGTAGTGGTATGGGAGAATCGATGGGCGGCGCCTTTCGCCTCGGCCGCCCGCCGAGCCGGGGGGCAGTTAATCGCCAGCGGGCGAATCCCCATCCAGGCCATCGCCGCTTCCATCGAGGCTGAACTGAGTGAAGGAGAGTGACATGCCCCTGCGACCAGCACGTGTAGGGCGCCGTGGGGTCATTGGCCGCCCGGTAGCACGCACAGCAGCAGCAGTTGGCACCGCGGCGGTCGTGGCTCACGGCGTGGGATCGCCGCGAGGACCGCAGGGATGACCGTCGCGACCGCCGGTAAGAGGTGAGGCCTTCGCTTTCTTAGCCATCGACGGGTTGGCCACCGTGGCGGTGAGAGCTCCGATGGGGTCCATGCCGCGACCCCCGGCCCCTCTTGGTGTCAGGTAGGAGGATGGGGTGCTGGTGTGGATTCGGCGCTGGGCAGGAGGATGGTTGAGCCCAGACCGATGAGCCCAAGGAAAGCCAGCACAAGCATGGCCACACCGTAAGATCGCTTCGGGTCGGTGAGGCCGGAAACCAGGATGGTGCCGCCGATGGCCACGCCGAGCGTCGACCCCAGGTTGGATATGCTGCGCGACAGGCCAGATATCTCCCCTTGAAGGTTTTCGGGGAAGGCGGATTGCACCACGTTGACCGACGGGGTGAGCATGACCCCCAGGCCCACCCCGATGAGGAACAGTCCGGGAGCGAAGTACCAGGCGCCGGGGTGGCCCTTCACCATCACCAGCAGGACAACGATGCCAGGAATGGTGATCACAAATCCGGTCAGGATCAGGGTGCGCTGGGGGAACCTCTTGGCTAGCCGGCCGGCGGCCAGCGAGGACAACAGGATGCCTACCGTGGCGGCGGTGAAGATCACGCCGGTCTGGATGGCGTTGTAATGGCGCACCACCTGCAGGTAGGCCGACACCACGAAGGATGTCCCCATCAGCATCAGCCACTGCACGTTCTGGGTGACCAGGGCCAGGTTCGAGGTACGGTTGTGGAACAGAGACGTGGAGAGTAGGGCTTCTTTTCCAGCGTGCTCTCGGCTGCGGATCCAGGCGAAGAAGCCGGCCAGGATGAGCGCTCCCACCACCAGCAAGATCAGCATCAGGCCAACATTGGTATCGGCCGCCATGATCCCGCCGACGAAGACGACCAGGCCGGCGGCGGACAAGATGGCCCCGACGATGTCGAAAGGGCGGGTCGGGTCCGCGGGCAGTGGATCGGTGATGCTGCGGCCCAGTATGACGATGACCACAATGATGACGGCCTGGAAGACAAAGGCCACCCGCCAGGAGATGGCCGTGGTGATCAGACCTCCGATCAACGGCCCGGTGGCAGCACCGACGCCTCCCATACCGCTGATCACACCGAAGGCCCAAGCCCGGGACTTCATATCGCTAAAGAGCAGGGTGGTGAGTATGTAGACGGGCGGGATCAACAAAGCGGTGCCCACCCCCTCGAAAATGGAGTTACCCACAATCAGGACCCCCAGCCCCGGTGATACCGCGCTGAGCACCGCCCCCACCCCGTAGATCGACAGCCCCATCAGGAAACACCGTTTACGGCCCAGACGGTCGGTCAGCTTGCCGCAGGGGATCATCAGAGCCGCCATGACCAGCAGGAACAAGGTGATGCAGACCTGCACACCCTGAACCGTGGTGTTCAGGTCGTGGCTGATGTCGGTGATCATGACATTCATGTTGGAACCGGCGAAACTACAAATGAACTGCGCCAAGGCCAGCGGAACCAGCATTCTCCGCAACGCGGGAGTCGGGCGATGCGAGTTGGCTGGGGAACTCATGACACGCCCTCTCGCTCAGAGGTAGCCGTCGTCAGACTCGCTTCGGTGAACCGCCGTTGAATATTTGAGATGGGAGCCCCTCGCACAATGTTAGAGAGACTAGGTCGGGATTGACACCCCGCTAGACTGTAATCCCGTATCGCGCCAGAAGCTTCCTGGCCGCGGGGCGATCGGGCTCCACGTGGAGCCGATTGCTTGCGCCAACGCGGCGTCGGTGGGTGCCAGGATGACGCCCACCAATCCGGGTCTCCAACGAGGTGAATCCACCGAAGAGCGCCTCAGCTGCCACGGCGCCCAACCCGACGGTGAGCGGCAGTCCCACACCGAGCCGCCGGGGGGAAAGGGGAAAGTTCCGCCGTCGAGCCCGGAGGTTCAAACAGCTGGCGTCGGTGAACAGCGCCATCGTCAAAGTGATCTCGGCCGCAACCCGGAGTTTCTCACCACCGACGTCGAGAGTGATCCAGCCCATGACCTCCGGACCGAACAACAGGCCGAAGGATCACGAAGAACATGGCCGGAGTGACCCACGCCGTGCTCCAACCCTCGAGATTGGTGGTCACCCATGGCACCAAAATCGAACAACAGCTCCGCCTGCTTGGTGAGCTCGGGGATCTCGCCCAGCTTCGCAGACCTGCAGTTGCCGCAACCACAAAATGGCGTCAGAGGCCTCGGGCTGAGCTCGCATTTGCGGGCGCTGCGCTCGACGAGGAATGCTGAGAACTTGATCCTCGTGGCTTGACAGTGGGTATCGACGGATCGAAACTTGGCGAGCGCACTCGCCAGCGGGGTCTTGGCGTGCTGGGGCCGCAACCGGCCCTGATCTTTCCTGCAGGTCAAGGAGGCCACGGCCTCGGTGCTGGAGGACCACCTTCCGAAGAGCCGGTTCAAGCAGCCCGGCGAACGGGTCGTTCAGGGTCAGCGGATGATGCAGGCGGCCAGCGACATCTACCTGGGCTGGACCAAAGGAATCGAGGCCAACCGCTACCTCTACTGGCGGCAGCTGCGCGACATGAAAGGATCCGCCGTCGTGGAGGCCATGACCCCACTCGGCCTGCGATTCTACGGCAGCATCTGCGGCTGGACACTGGCCCGGGCGCACGCCCGGTCCGGCGACGCGATAGCCCTGGCCGAATACCTTGGGAAGAGCGACAAGTTCGACCGTTCGATCAACGACTTCTCGGAACGATACGCCGATCAGAACGAACGGGACTACCAGGCTTTTGCGGACGCCGTCCGGTCGGGCCGTCTTCAAGCCGTCACCGGCGTCTGAATCCGGTTCTGATCCGACAATCTTCTGGCCAGTCGACCGGCCCGTTTTCGGGTACCGAGCACATGCTTGCCTGCGACGAGCAGGTCAGAGCCAAGCCCAGGTGTCCAACATCGAGTGAATTTCGGGGCGGGCCCGCGGCATCGAGCCGCCGTTCGGGGTCAGTCGGTCAGGGTGATCCGGCCGGACGTCCGATCGCCGTACTTATGAGGTCGCCGACGGTCGAGCCGGTGAGTTGCACGGCCGTGGCCGCCGGGGCCAACCCGGGGGCGTGCTTGGGGATTCGTATCCGCAGGGCGCCCGGCAGTGACTCGAACACGAGTGGCGGATCCATCAGTAGTGCCTCCCCGTCGATACCGATCTCGACCGGTGCGCCCGAGTCGACGCGGAAGCTGGGGGTATCCCATTCCAGCCAGCCGGGGAAGCTTCGTATCCGGCCGGCCGCCTCCAGGCCAACGAAGGTCACCGCCTCCTTCGGGCCGGCTATCCGAGCCGTGACCACGCCGAGGGAGCCGAGGTCCAGCCGGGCGCGGGTACCTCGGCCCCCGAGATGGTCCAACTCGTAAGGGTTGTTCGACACCAGTAGCAGATGCGCGGTGAGATATTCGACACCGTCGGGTCCGAGGTAGCGCAGGTCGAACGGCTGAGCGTCGGGTCCGATCATATCTGGCAGCATGTCGGCGGCGGTCTTCATCTTGGCGTCCCGATAGGCCTGCGACTGCACGATCTTGGCGTATAGGCCCATGGAGGCGTTGTTGACGAAGACCCGTCCATTGACCCGGGCCAAGTCGACCCGGCGCTCCAGCCCGTCGTGGAAGGCGTCGAGAGCGCCTACGACGTCGTCGCGGTCGAGACCGAGGTCAAGGGCAAAATGGTTGCGGGTGCCGGCCGGCACACACACGTGAGGGATACCGTGTTCTGACGCCACCGTCGCCACCAACGCTTGGGAGCCGTCCCCTCCGGCCATGCCGATGACGTCGGCGCCGCGGGCGATTGCATCCGCGGCCAGCTGCAACAGATCATCACCGCGCTCGAGCACGATCGGTTCGATCCTCCGCGCCACACACTCGTCGACCAAATGGAATCGCTCGACCTTGGCCCCACCGGACTTCGGGTTCATGATCAAGACCGGGTGAGCAGGGGGCGGCACCACCGTGCCCAGCGACGACGCGGCGTGCCGGGTGGTCGAGTCACGGCCCAGTGCGTATCGGGCCGCCGACGCCGAGACCAGGATCAGCGCTATCGCTACCGCGAACGGGAGGCCCCGATAGTCGGCCGTGAAGATGACCAAGACGAGGGTCACGAGGCCGACGCCGGCCACCAGAGTCCCCACCCAGCTGGACGCACCACGGCGCGATAGGGCATACCACAGACCCACCACCGCAGCGGCCACGGCCAACAGGACCAACGGCAGTCTCCAGGCGTCGCCGCGTATCACGGCGAAGCCGACCACGACCAGCGCCCCAGCCAGGCCGGCGATCGCCAGCAGCGCCGCCACGCGGCGCCCAACGGCCGGCTTGTCACCCTTCATGGGGCCCCCTCTCCACCAGCAAGCTCCTCGACTCTGGCGATCTTGTCTTGCGGGCCGCGTATGCTACTCGGGACCCGGGGAGGAAACGACCAGCTCGAACGGTCATCACATCCGTCGTCGGATCGGCGTGTCCGATGAGCCTTCGGCGGCCTGATGCCGTCGTCCGTCCCGGGATGGCCATGCCTAGGTCGTACCGGGCGCGCTGGCCTTCCAAGCACGTGGCACAGCGGAGCTGATCCTCACCGCTCTCCTGGTACCGAAGGGGATGCGTACGCCCCCCTCGATTCGCACCCAGCTCACAACTCGCGGACATGAGAAAAGGCCCGTCACCAGGGCCTTTGTCCAGTGGTCGGAACCGGTGTCGATCCGGTGACCTAACGCTTTTCAGGCGTGGTTGGCACTAAATCAGGCATCTCCACTACTGCCCGCAAGCCACCGGCACACTCTGTGAGCAGGCGATTGTGTCGGCTTAGGTACTGGAGAGTTCCCGAGACTGCCCAACTCTTGCTACGGCGTGGGGCACGAACGGGGCACGGATCAGACGAATTGATCTGGGACGCCACCACGAAGGTCAACTACGACCTCCGCGTCCCTCGATGAGCTCTGCTCCCCGCACCTCATCGATGCCGGACGGCGAAATTGCTGAGGACCCTGCGCCGACCGCCGCCGACGCGAACCCCTACCTTCGGACAGAAAACCCGAAGGTCGGTGTGAACCGATATCAACCGCACGACGTGGACCCTCAGCCGACCAGAAAGGCAAGATGGCCACCACTATGTTCAACCTTGCCGAGCTCCTGGACGAGTACGACCGGGCTCGCGCCTATACCGACATGCTCTGGCGGGACCTGCGCGATGAAGAGATCCGCTGGCGGCCGCACCCCGACTTCAGCCCGATCGGCTGGCACCTCGGGCACCAAGCCGCTGTAGGCCACTTCTTGGTCCGCAACCTTATTGCTGCGGAGCCGAGCCCGGACCCAGACCTCGAGCCGGCGATGGACTCAGCCAACCCCGAAGCCAACCGAGGCGACCTGCCGGCACCTGACCGGATCGCCGCCTATCGGGCCGCCGTCGCCCAGAGGGTCCATGTCCGACTCCGCGACATCGACCAGGGTCAGGTGGGCGCTCCCGACCAACTTCGAGTCGTCGGGCAGCACCTCCTAGTCGCTCTCATCAACCACGAGTACCAGCACGACCAGTGGATCTCGGAAGTGAGACACCGTGACCTGGGCCATGTTCTTCCGGCTCGGCCCGCCTCGGAGCGGCTGACCAAGATCGACGGCTACACCGTCCTTGTCAGATGACGAGGCCGTTCGAGTGGCGGCGGTGGTGCAGTTTGTCTTTGGATGGGTTCTGGGCGTGTGCTCTCAGTCGAAGCATGCGTACCGGCTCGTTGTTGCCCGTGAGCTCGAGGCGCCGCCACAGCACCGGTTGGAGGTGGACTGGCTGCGGTGACAGGCGATGGCGGCGAGTTGCGCGGTTCTGTCGACGGTGATCCAGTGATCGACTTCAGCCGGGGAGCGCCCGGTGAAGGCGGTGCCGAACTCGGCGTTGGCCACCACGGCGAGCGCAGCGGTAGACGTGGGTTGACCGTCGAGTTGGGCGGAGCTGGCTGCTGTCATCCCCGGGCGCACGAGGCCCCCAGTGTCCGCTCGGCGCTGGACCATCCGGGGAGGTCGCCGTCCGGCCAGTAGTCGCCGGTGGTCGGGTCCTGCCGGTAGGAGACCGAGCTCTGGCTTTCCCTCGGCGATGGCGCTGACCGCGGCGAGGAAGCGGTCGATGTCATCCGGGCGTGGTGTTGATCCCGGCGCTGGCTCGCACCGCGCCGGGCACCCGGGTGCGGTCACCGGCTTTGACCGAACGGCGGTAGGCGGCGATCTCCTGGCTGTTCAGTCCGAGGAGGCGCATCAGGTACGGATGGGCGCAGAAACAGCCGTGGCGTACTCCTATGCCGTGCTCGGCGCTCAGTCGGGCGGCCGCCAGGGCGTGGGGTACACCGTCGATGGTGAAGGTGGCCAGAGGCAGCGTCGATGTCGTTGGTGTCGGGTCCGAGCAGCCGTACATTGTCGATGGCCGCCAGCCCGGCTCTTCAGCTGTTCGGCGAGGCGGCGGTCGTGGCTGGTATGGCGGGCCAGCCGATGCGCCCGAATTCGTCGATGGCGGCGTGCAAGGCGACGGTACCCAGGACGTTGGGGGAGCCGGCTTCTTCCCGTTCGGGCGGGTCGGTCCAGGCCACCTCGTCGAGATCGACCAGATCGACCGCGCCTCCGCCGGCGAGGAAGGGGTCGCCGTCGGCGAAGCTGGAGCGCGGCCCGATGAGTATCCCCGCCCCGAAGGGGGCGTACATCTTGTGGCCGCTCCAAGCCAGGTAATCGGCGCCGGCGGGAAGCGGATGGTGGGCGGCCAGCTGGGCGGCGTCCACCAGGCACCGGTACGTCCCGCTTGGTGAGCGGCCGAGATGATCTCCTCGATCGGGGGCATCCAACCCGACACGTTCGACCCGCCGGTCAGCGCCAGCAGACGCGGCCCGGGGCCCGTCGGCCAGCGCGTCGACCACCGCGTCGGCGCTGAAGGTCCCGTCGCGGTCGCATTCGACGAACCGGCGACGGCACACCCGGGCCCAGGGAAGCAGGTTGGCGTGATGCTCGACGACGGTGGTGACCACCACATCGTCGGGTTCGAGGCGCAGGCGATAGGCCAGGTGGTTGATGGCCTCGGTGGTGTTACGGCAGATCACAGCGATGTCGTCACCGTCAGGGTCCCGGCCGGCGAAGGCCAGGGCGGACCGCCGGGCTTGCTCGTAGGCCGCAGTGGCCTGGCGGGACTTGTACCCCGCTCCTCGGTGGACGCTGGAGTACCACGGCAGGAAGTCGTGCACCGCCTCGGCCACCACCGGTAAGGCGTTGGTCGACGCCGCCGAGTCCAGGTTCAGATACGGGTCGCTCTCGGCCGTCGACGCAGGGCACCGTCAGCCCGTCTCCGACAAGCGCGAGCGGTGGCACAGCGCCGCTTCTGGTTCGACGGGGACGTCACGGCCGGACCGCCCGCACCAGGGCATCGATCGCCCATTTCTCGCCGCTGTCGGTCTGCACGGCGCGGCGCACCTGCCCCGCCTTGACGATTCGCAGGCCGGCCAGGTCGGCCACGACGTCGTCGGCGCTGAAGAGTACCGACGGATCCTGAGGGCCACCGTATCCTTCGGTGAGGTTCTGCGAGTCATGGCCGACGATCGAGGATGGTGCCGCCGGGCGCCAGTCCGGCGGCCATCGTCCGGTGCAGCCGGCGCCGCAGCTGCACGGGGAGTTGCAGGTAGAAGACGATCACCAGCTCGAACGCTTCCGCCGCGGGTGACCAATCGGCCAGGTCGGCGTCGATCCAGGTTACGGCCACCTCTCGCTCGTCGGCGATGCGCTGCCCTCTCGGCGGCAGGGCACGTGCTGGCATCTCGGAGATTCCTGGTCCGGGTTCAGCCAGCCCGGATGGCCTGGCGCCGATCCAGCTCGTCGCCCATGACCGCCCGCAGCGTGTCGATCGCCTTGATCACCCGCCGGTCGCGCAGCGCGTAAATGACCCGGTTGGCCTCGCGCTCAGCGTCGACCAAACCTCGGTCCCTCAGCAAGCCCAGATGCTGAGACGCATTCGAGGGCGATACCTCGAGCAGCTCGGCTAGCTCGCCGACCGCCCGAGGCCGATCGGCCAGGGCGTAAAGGATCATCAACCGCTTGGGATCCGACAGCGCCCGGCACACCCCGGCGGTGAGCTCCTCCAACTCCTCCCGCAACCGGACATCGAACCGGTCGGCCACTATGCACCTCCTAATCTGAAGGCTCCAACTATATGCGAAACTGCGCATGTTGGGAACAACTCAGGGTGCCGTTATGTTCCTCCAGGACGAGAGGAAGGAGCAGCACATGGAATTTTGCAAGACGGTGAGGTTGCCGGTTGGGTTCGCCGAGGCGGTACCGAAGGTGAAGAAGGCGTTTGCCGGCCAGGGGTTTGGGACCTTGACCGAGATCGACGTGAAGGCGACCCTCGAGACGACGAGCTCGGGGCCGACATGGAGCCCTACGTGATCCTCGGCGCCTGTAACCCACAGCTGGCTCATCGGGCGTTGGATGTGACCCGGGACATCGGTCTGTTGCTGCCCTGCAACGTTGTGGTGCGTAGCGACGGAGAGGGCGTCATCGTCCAAGCCCTCGACCCGGCCGTCATCTCCTCGGTGCCGGGCGACCCCGCCCTCCAGCCCATCGCCGAGGAAGCCGGACGGCGTATCGACGCCGCCCTCGAATCATTGGGGGACGGAGCGGTGACCGCCCAGGTAGTCGCCTGCCCTTCCTGCGGCGTGCGCAATCGGGTACCAGCGGTCGCCGTCGGGGCTGCCCCGCTGCGCAGCGTGCCACCGCGACCTGCCCTGGCTGGTCGAAGCCAGCCAAGCGGACTTCGACCGAGTGATCGACAGCAGCGTTCCCGTGCTGATCGACTTGTGGGCACCGTGGTGCGGCCCGTGCCGGATGGTCAGCCCTGCCGTCGAGCGGGCCGCCGACGACTTCGCCGGGCAGATCAAAATCGTGAAGGTCAACGTCGATCATGCACCCGGCGTATCGGCACGCTTCGGAGTGCAGGGCATACCCACGCTGCTGATCCTCCAGCCACGGCCAGGTCATCGCTCGGCAGGTCGGAGCCCTGCCGGAAACCCAACTTCTCAGATGGATCCGCGGCTCCATTGACGCCCCGGCGGCTTAGTCTTAGTCGACATTGCCCTAAAGCCCTGAACGTCCGGCCGGTCCTCCGCGTCTGTGCGATATCTCTCTGGGCCGCCGCGGCCACGAGTCGTTCCCCGGGGACTAGCCGTTATGGGGCCTTTCGGCTCTAGCCGCGATGGCGCACCGAGGCGATGCTGGCTGGTGTGGTTAAGCAGATCGTGGTTGTCGGCGCCGGGACGGGTGGGACCCTGGCCGCCAATCGGCTTGCGGAGGTCGCTCCCGGCTGAAGACGTCGAAGTTGTTGTCGTCGACAAAGACGACCGTCACATCTATCAGCCCGGTCTGCTGTTCGTGCCATTCGGCCTGGCCCGGCCGGCAGGCCTGGTCCGCTCCAGGGCCGCGCACATCTCCGCGGGTATCAGTTACTGCCAGGCCCAGGTGGACTGGGTCGACGTAGAGCGGAACTCGGTAGTCCTGGCTGATGGTTCCATGATCAGCTTCGACGTGTTGGTGGTTGCCTCCGGAGCGGTGCTGCGACCGGAGGAGACCGAAGGTCTGGCTGCCGCGCTGGGGACAGGGCGGGTGCACAGCTTCTATGACCTGGCTGGCGCGGCCCGCCTGGGGGCCGCCTTGGCCGCCTTCGAGGGAGGCCGGTTGGCCATCAACGTCGTCGACATGCCGATCAAATGCCCGGTGGCGCCGGTCGAGTTCGCCTTTCTGGCCGATTGGTTCTTCACCAAGCGGGGCCTGAGGCACAAGGTGGAGATTACTTTCGTGACTCCGCTCGACGGAGTGTTCACCAAAGCGGTGTGCAACCGGGAACTGTCGGGCCTGCTGGACACCAAAGGGATCGAGGTGGTGAGCGAGTTCAACACCGGCGAGGTGGACGCCGAGGGCGGACGCTTGGTGTCCTTCGACGGCCGGGAGGTCGGCTTCGACTTGTCAGTAGTGGTGCCGTTGCACGGTGGCGCCGGTTTCGTCGAGCGCTCGAGCGGGTTGGGCAGCGAGCTGGGTTTCGTGCCAGTCGATCCAGCGACTTTGCAGGCGAAAGTGGCGCCCAACGTCTTCGTGATCGGAGACGCCGCCGACCTGGCGGTATCCAAGGCCGGTTCGGTCGCCCACTTCCAGGGTCCGGTACTGGAACGGAATGTCACGAGGTTTTTGGCCGGCGAGCCGCTCGACGGGGTCTTCGACGGCCACACCAACTGCTTCATCGAGTCCGGATTCGGCAAAGCGCTGTTGATCGACTACAACTCCGACATCGAGCCGATGCCCGGCCGCTACCCGGGCAGGCTCGGGCTGCCACTGCTGCGGGAATCCCGACTCAACCATCTGGGCAAGCTGGCGTTCGGCTAGGCGTACTGGCATGTCCTGCTGGCCGGCCGGGAGATGCCCGGCATCAGCTCGGCGATGCCCACCGCCGGCAAACAACTCGACGCCGCCCGGACCGCGCCGAACTGAAAGGAGCCCGAGCGATGCCAACCAAGACCTACGCAGGGACCGAGGTCAGCGTAGACGAGCAGGGCTTCTTCGCCAACCCGTCGCAGTGGCGCGAGGCGATGGCCCCCGAGATCGCCCGCCAGGAAGGCATCACCGAGTCTGACCGACCGGCACTGGCAGGTCATCAAGTTCATGCGCCACGAATACGACGAGAAAGGCAGCGGACCGACCGTAAGAGTGCTGGGAAAGACCTCCGGCGTGCCTATTAAAGAGCTCTACCAGCTGTTCCCCAAAGGCCCGGCCAAGCTGGCCGCCAAGATCGCCGGCATCCCCAAACCCCGAGGCTGCATCTAGCCCGCACCAGAAGGAGGACCTCATGTCCGCGACGGTCGAAAAGGTGTCCATCATCATTTCCAAAGGATCCCTGGACGGCGTCTACCCCGGCCTGATCATGGCCAACGGGGCCCGGGCCGAGGGCATCGAGGCCAACTTGTTCTTCACCTTCTTCGGCTTAGACGCCATCCACAAGGCCCGCCACGAGCAGATCAAGCTGGCCACCGTCGGCAACCCCGGCCTGCACTTCGCCACCATGCTCGGCGGACTGCCCGGGGTGTCATCGGTGATGACCCACTACATGACGCAAAAGATGGAAAAGCTCGACATCCCCTCCATCCCCGAGTTCATCGAGATGATCGCCGACACCGGCGCCGGCCTCTACGCCTGCAAAGCGTCGGCCGATCTTTTCGGCCTGGAGAAGAACGACTTCATACCCCAGGTGGCCGACATCATCACCGTCGGGCGAGTTCTACGAGAAGGCCGCTGGCGGCCACATCATCTTCACCTGACGCATCACTGCAAGGAGGCCCATGTCCGAGATACCGTTGAGGAGTTCCAAGTGGCGCTGGTCCGGCATGCGTCGGCTCACGGCGAGGTGTTACCCAGCGCCTTGGGTCTGATGGACGCCGAATGCCATCCACCGGGCGGGTGTGGGAGGTGGCCCGGCTGGTCATGGCCGACCAGGAGCAGATGCGTTACCTGTCGGGCGGCAACCGGGTTGACAAAGTAGCCGACGCCGTGGGCCGCTGGGCCGCGTCGAAACTGTCGCTCGAGCAGATCAAGTCGTCATCGAAGCGGGCGGCTACGATCCCGATCCGTTCGAGCCGCTAGCATCACAGGGCGCCTCCGGCAAGTGCTAAACGAAGGCGACGCCACCCGGATCATCCACGGTGAGCGGGCCGGTTCGTGGATCAGCGATCAGATGGCCCTGACCGCCGACAACGAGATCGTCTCCAAGGTCCTCCAGCCATCAACCCTGCCGCCATCTGACGCGGACGCTAAGCCGCAGCGCGCGTCGGTCTCTTCCGAGCGAGCCGAACGCGAGGATCTCCCGGATTAGTGCGCCCGCCATGCTCTTGCTCTAACTGTTACAACGTCACAGTTGTAAAGCTGTCAAGTTGTGGTATCGTGTGGGCATGGCCTTACCGTCCCCTCTCCCTGATGCTTTGGTGGACCTGATCGCGCACCGCTTCCGGGTGCTGGGCGAGCCGACCCGAGTCCGCCTTCTCGACTCGCTGCGAGATGGACCGGCGAGCGTGTCCGACCTGCAGGCCGCGACCGGGGCGTCGCAGCAGAACGTGTCCAAGCACCTGGGGATGCTCCTCGAAGCCGGGATGGTCCGCCGGACCAAGGACGGCAACCGGGCCTACTACTCGATCGCTGACGACAGCCTCCTCGATCTGTGCGAGCAGGTGTGCGGCAGCGTCC
This sequence comes from uncultured Acidimicrobiaceae bacterium, assembly GCA_963851245.1. Classification (GTDB taxonomy): domain Bacteria; phylum Actinomycetota; class Acidimicrobiia; order Acidimicrobiales; family Palsa-688; genus CAWKOH01. Next base: position 227,801 of record CAWKOH010000011.1, read on the forward strand.
GTCGCCAGGTTGCCGAGCTTGACGCCTTGCTTCACATGGAAGGAGCGCCGATCTGATGTGCCACGGGTCAGCGAGGGTCGGTTCGATGGCCGCTCGAGCGGGTCCTGTTCGCCATGGCTGGATCCGTGACGTTGATCTCGGCCGTCTTGTCTGCCGTGATCTCACCGTGGTTCCTGCTCTTGACGGCCTTCGTGGGCGTCAACCAATGGCTGTACGTCAGTCTCAGGGCCTGCCCCGCTTCGCTGGTCCTCCAACGGGCGTGCGGCTTGCGGTCTTCGCTCTATCCACCCCCCTTCCCGGTGACCCCCACACCTTCGCCCTCGGCGCCACACGGTGGCCACCTCTACCGGACGGGCCATTCCTGACCGGCTCCGGCCAGGCGCTCAGCCGTCCGGCCCACACCTAAGACTCCTTGTCCCAGTACTGAACTAACGCGCCTCTGGAGGGGCGGTCCGCTATGACCACCACTGAGATCCACCCAGTCCGCCGACTAGCCCATCGAGCCCACCCACCAAGGCCTCATGGCCCGGCTCGGCACCTGGACCGCCACCCACCTGCGGGCGGTCCTGGTGGCCTGGGCGGTCGTGATTCTGGCTTTCGGTTTCTTCGCGCCACGAGTCCAATCTGCACTGGCCGGGGCCGGCTGGCAGGACTCCACCAGCCAGTCGGTGGCGGCCCGCAACCTGATCCAACGCGACTTCCACGGCCTCGGGGCGAGCGCCCTTCAGGTGGTCGTGGTCGACCATCGGGCGCCGATCAACTCCGACCCGGCCGCCCAGGCCGTGGTGAACCGGGCGACCGATTTGCTCCGGTCCGATCCGAGAGTCTCCACCGTCGTCCTGCCCCAGCCCGGGATATCCCTGTCGGCCGACGGGCGGACCGGGATCATAACCGCCGGTGCGGCCGCCGACCCCAACGCCATGGTCAAAGCCGCCGAGCATCTCGCCGGGCCCATCGGCCGGGCCGGCACTCCTCAGGTCACAGCCACCCTGACCGGTGACAGCGCGCTGTGGGCCAACTTCAACTCGGCCAACCACTCGGCCATGATGCGCTCGGAGCTGCTGTCATGGCCGGTGACCATGGCCATACTGGCCATCGCCTTCGGCAGCCTGGTAGCCGCCGGCCTGCCCCTGATGCTGACCATGGCCGGCCTTCTGGTCGCCGCCGGCGCCCTGGTGCTGGCCGACAAGGTCGCCCCGGTGTCCATCTGGGCTCTCAACTTCGCCCTCATGTTCGCCCTCGCCCTGGGCATCGACTACGCCCTGTTCCTGGTGGTCCGCTTCCGTGCCGCCATGCACCGCCGCGGGCGCCGTCCCCGGCGACCGAGCCGTGGCCGTCGAATCGGTCGCCGAGACCATGGCCACCGCCGGCAAGGCAGTCGCCTTCTCCGCTGTGACCGTCCTGGCCTCGCTGGCCGCGATCCTTCTGGTTCCCAGCCCGGCGTTCCGGTCCATGGCGCTGGGCATCATGCTCGCCGTCGTCGCGGTCCTGGCCGCCACCTTCACCCTGCTTCCCGCCGTGCTCGGCAAGCTCGGAACCCGCATCGACTCCGGCAGAATCCGCATTGGCCGGCGGGACCCAGCTGGCCATGCCCCACGGCCACAAGCTGGAGCAGCGCCTCCACGCCTGGGGACGGGCCGTGTGGCGCCATCCGCTTCCCGCCGGGTTGGCCGCCCTGGTGGTACTCGGCCTGGCCGCCGCACCCGTCATCGGGCTGCGCACCTCCATGCCGTCGATCACGATCATGCCCTCCTCGGCCAACGCCAGGGTGGGCTACACCCAGGTCATCCAGGCCTTCGGGCCCGGCGCCCCGGGCACCCTCCAAGTGGTCGTCCCGGCCGATCGGCAGCAGGCAGCCGTGGCCGCCCTAGGCCGCACGGCCGGGGTGGCCGCCGTCCTTCCTGGGCCATCCTCGAACGGCTGGGTGCTGGATCAGGTCGTGCCGACCACCGGGCCCTCCACCTCCGCTACAGGGGCCACCATCGACCGCATCCGCCACGCCCTCCCCGACAGCCTGGTCGGCGGCGCCGCGGCGGAGAACCACGACCTGCAGCAAGCCCTGGCCAGCCGCACGCCGCTGGTCTTCGGCGTCCTCGCGGTCACGGGATTTGTATTGCTGCTCATCGCCCTCGGCGCCCCCCTCCTCGCCGCTGCCGGCGTGATCGTGACCGGCCTGTCGGTCGCCGGAGCGTTCGGCATCGCCCGGCTCATCTTCCAGGACGGGCACCTCTCCGGCCTCCTCAACTTCACCCCCCAAGGCTTCGTCGACGCCTGGGGACCCTTGTTCTTCGGCGCCATGGTCTTCGGCGTGGCCATGGACTACACCCTCTTCCTGCTCTCCGCAGCCAAGGAACGCTTCGAGACCCACCCCGATCCCGAACACGCCATGGTCGGCTCGGTTGGCACCTCCGGCCGGGTGGTGCTCTCCGCCGCCGCCGTCATGATCGCCGTGTTCCTGACCTTCGCCCTCTCCGGGCCGCTGGCCCCCAAGGAAATGGGGGTCATCCTGGCCGTGGCCGTCGCCCTCGACGCACTCGTCGTTCGTCTGGTCCTGCTCCCGGTGTTGCTGCGCTTGGGCCGCCACCACATCTGGCACCGGCCGGCATGGCTGGACCGCGTCATCCCTCACGTCCGCTTCTCCCACTGATCCCGACGGCGACGTGATTGCGGCCCTACCGAGCACCCCATGTGTGCGGCCGCCGTCTGGCCGAGCAGGCTAGCGACGATCCCAGCGGCCAAGCGAGCCCGGGTCACAACTGTTGCCCTCCGCAGCCCGAGCCTCGCCATTGCGCTATCGCCGCCTGTTTAGACCTACGGGCACGGGTATCTAGGCGGAGCAGCCCGACTCGGCGCCAGCCGATTACCGGTGAAGCCTCCTCGAGCGGTGGTCTATCCCACTCGCACGTGGCCTTCGGACGGCTCGAAGGCGGCGTCGACCCGATTGGCGGACCAACGGGCAACGAAGGAGAACCGGTCGGTGCGAACCAGACCATGACGCCACTCGACGGGAACGGAGTTCGAGTACGCGAGTCGCTCGATGCCCAGCGCGGGGGTGCGTGCTCCCAGCCCGAGCAACTGACGTTGCTCGGCGTTGGGCAGGACGGGATGAAATCGCTCCCACCCCGAGTCAAGACGGACCCGGCAGCGTTCCTGCAATTCGCGATACAGGGCGGTGTGTCCAAAGTCGACTCGCAGCAGCGGGCGGGCCAGCCGTGCCGGCATCCAGGAGCAGTCCAGGACGATTGGCTGCTCGTCGGCCAATCGGAGCCGTTCCAGATACACGAGGGGGTCGTTGGCGTCGCAGCCGAGCACGTTCGCTGCCTGTACGTCTCGGCGTTGCTCCAGATACCGGACGACGCTGCGCTGGACGAAGCCCTGTTCTTCCACTGAGCGGAACAGGCTGTAGAGGGTGCCCAGGGACTGCTCGATGACTGGCTGGCGTACGAACGTTCCCCGCCCACGACCCCGCTCGACGACGCCTTCGCTGTGCAGGCGGCGGACGGCCTCGCGCACCGTGTACCGACTCACCTCGTAGTGCCCGGCGAGCTCGTTGTCCCCAGGGAAGCGATCGGCGAACTCGTCTGTGGCAAGGCGCACGCGAAGATCGTCAAGGACCTGGGCCCACAGAGGCATGGGGCTGGTGCGGTCGAGCGGCACCCTTCAAGTATGGGCCCGTCCAGTGTCGCTGTGAGGTCAAGGCCGGCGGTTGGTCGCCTCCGACGCTTGACCCGTCGTCGCCCCCCAGGATTAAATGTACGTACTTATGGACATTTACCAGATTGTGTCCTGCCAGGAGACGTAGGGGGTCATCTAGGTGCCCTTGCACGTGGTGACGATCGAGACCGCCTCGTTGGGCGATCGGAGCTACCTGGCCCACGACGGGGAATCCGGAGTGCTGGTCGATCCACAGCGGGATATCGACCGTGCGATGGCCGCGGTGGAATCGTCCGGGGTCAGGGTGACCCACGTCCTCGAGACCCACATCCACAACGACTACGTCACCGGCGGACTGGCCCTCGCTCAGGAGCTGGCCGCCTCCTACGTGGTGGCCGCCGGCGAGGAGGTGAACTTCGACCGGCTGCCGGCCTTGGAGGGCACCACGTTCCCATCAGGTCGCCTGTCGATCATCGCCATGCACACTCCCGGCCACACTCCCCACCATCTCTGCTTCGTCGTCAGCATCGACGGGCACGAGCCGCGGGCGCTGTTCACCGGGGGTTCGATGCTCTACGGCAGCGTTGGCCGCACCGACCTGATAGGGCCCGAGCTTACCGAGGCACTGACCAGGGACCAGTACCACTCCGTTCGACATATGGCGCAGGCGCTGCCGCCGGACACCCAGGTGTTCCCGACCCACGGCTTCGGGAGCTTCTGTTCCGCGGTTGAGACCACCGGGACCTCCTCGACCATCGGCGACGAGCGTCGCACCAACATCGCGGTCCGGCTCGACGACGAGGACTTTTTCGTCGAGACCGTGATGGCCGGGCTGGTCGCCTATCCCCGCTACTACGCCCACATGGCCGCCCGCAACCGGCAGGGGCCGGGCGCCGCCGACCTCACCCCGCCCGTCCCGGCCGACGCTGCTGAGCTCCTCCGCCGCATCAACTGCGGAGAGTGGGTCGTGGACCTTCGGGACCGCAAGGCATTCGCCCGCCGCCACGTGGCGGGGACGATCTCGGTGGAGCTGGGAGACTCCTTCTCGACCTTCCTGGGCTGGGTCATCCCTTGGGGCACGCCCCTCACTCTGATCGGCGAGTCCCCCGACCAGATAGCCGAGGCCCAGCGGCAGTTGAGCCGTATCGGTATCGACCGCCCTGCCAGCGCCGTCACCGGCGACATCGGGCGGCTCGCCGGCGGGCGACCCGCCGGCTTCTCGGTGGCTCGCTTCGACGACCTGGACAACAGCGGGGACCACGACGGGCGGGTGGTTCTAGACGTGCGCCGACCCGACGAGTGGCGGGCCGGACACCTTTCTGGCGCCATGCACATCCCCTTCTGGGAGCTCGAGTCCCGTGTCGGCGAGGTCCCGGCTGGCGAGGTGTGGGTCTATTGCGCCAGCGGGTTCCGGGCTTCGATCGCTTCCTCGCTGCTCGACCGGGCCGGTCGCCGGGCGGTGCTTATAGACGACGATTGGGGACGGGCCGCCGAACTGGGCCTGCCCCTGTCCCACCCCGAACCGACCGCCGCGGCGTGAGCACGATCGTGGGCGGAGCGGTCGGAGAGGCCGTCGCGGAATCTCGTCGACCCGTGTGGATGAAGGTCCTGGACCAGACCCGCTGCATCGGCTGCCATGCCTGCACCACGGCTTGTAAGAGCGAGAACGAGGTACCCCTTGGAGTGACCCGGACCTACGTGAAGTCCGTCGAGGTCGGCACGTTCCCCCAGGTGCGCCGAGTGTTCCAGGTGACCCGCTGCAACCAGTGCGAGGAAGCGCCGTGTGTGGCGGCCTGTCCGACCGAAGCCATGTACCGCCGTCCCGACGGGATAGTAGACTTCGACAAACGGATCTGCATCGGCTGCAAGGCCTGCATCGCGGCCTGCCCGTACGACGCCATCTTCATCAACCCGGAGGACCACTCGGCCGAGAAGTGCAACCTGTGCGCCCACCGCCTCGAGGTGGGCCTTGAGCCGGCGTGCGTGACGGTGTGCCCGACCGGGGCCATCCTGGTCGGCGACGCGAACGACCCCAGCTCACGGGTGGCCTCGATCGTCGGCCGTGAGCCTGTGGCGGTGCGCCGCCCGGAGAAGGAGACCCGACCGAAGCTTTACTACAAGGGCGCCCACCAGGCGACCCTGGATCCGCTGGCCGCCCGCCGGCCAGACGGGGGCCTCTTCGCCTGGTCCACCAGGGGACCGCCACGACGCCGGTTTGGTCGTGTCGGGTCATCCGGCCCGGCCGGCATCGAGCGCGGCGGCACTGCTGTCATACGACGTGCCCCACCACGCGCCGTGGGGGTGGCGGGTGAGTCTCTACACCTGGACCAAGGCAATCGCGGCGGGGGCCATGCTGGTGCCCCTGATCCTGGCCGTCGCCGGGCGCCTGCCCTGGTCGAACGATCTGGCCCGCTGGTCGGCCCCCCTGCTCGCAGGCGGGTTCCTGGCCGTGACCGGTCTGCTCCTGATCTGGGACCTG
>CAWKOH010000012.1:0-631356 GCA_963851245.1 uncultured Acidimicrobiaceae bacterium
TGGCCTTCGTCGAGGCCGGGGCCGCGCTCGATAGCCGCCGTTCGCGGCGGGGGGACCGCTCAGCAGAGACCCCACTTTGACAGCCGAATAGCGGTTCCCTCTGGTCTCGCCTGCAAATGACTGCCCACCTCGACGCACACAGGAAAGCGGTACGGTGAGCTTGTCGCGGCCGGCTTCTGGGCCGGCCGGAAGGTCATGGGACTTTCGACCCTGTCCGCCAAACGAGGCCGTCGGTCCACTAGCCGGCGCCAATCGCGGACAAGGAGTCGCTGAGCCTAGTCGAGGGCCTCGGCCCTGGGGCACGACGAGAAACGTGTCGAATCGGTCCTGGTCAGCGTGGGCGCCCAACGGTCCTCGCTGGCCACGCCGTCACCCCCTCGAGCGAGGGCCTGGCGAACTGGGGGTTCCGCCTAGCGATCGGTTCGGCCCGTGAATGAGATCAAGGGGGTACGTGCCGGGCTGGTTCCTGCGTATCTGCCCAGCCCCCCGGCCAACGGTCTCAGCGTTGGGCCGTTGCGGTTACATGCCTACGGGCTGCTGATCGCAGCGGGCGTCGTAGCTGCCGTCTGGCTGGCTCAACGAAGGTTCGAGAGGCGAGGCGGAGAGCCAGGTGCGATAGCGAAGGTAGCGATCTGGGCCGTACCTGCTGGTCTGGTGGGTGCCCGGGCTTACAGCGTCCTGACCAGTTGGCAGGCTGATACGGCTGGCCACTGGTATCGGGCCTTCGAGATCTGGCAAGGGGGACTCGGGATCTGGGGTGGCGTAGCGGTGGGGGTTGTCGTAGGCCTTGCCGCCGCTCGCCACTACAACCTTGATTGGCGAGCCGGATTGGACAGCGTCGCCCCGGCCTTGCCGCTGGCTCAGGCGATCGGGAGGTGGGGTAACTACTTCAACCAGGAGCTGTACGGCAGTCCAACCAAGCTTCCGTGGGCGGTCCGCATCGCCCATCCGGTGCATTGCAGCTCGGTGACTTCGTGCGTTCCGTATCCAGCCGGTGTCACCACCTTTCAGCCGACGTTCCTCTATGAGTCCTTGTGGGACCTGGCCTGTGTTGCGTTGATAATTGCGGCCGAGAAGCACCTGCCGATCCGCAAGGGCTACCTGTTCTTTGTCTACGCCGCCCTGTATACCTTCGGTCGCTTCTTCACTGAGCACCTACGGGTTGACGAAGCCCATCGCTATCTCGGGCTGCGCCTCAACGACTGGACGAGCGTCCTCGTCTTCGCCATCTCGGTAGCCATACTTCTAACTCGCGGTCGCGCCACTGCGGGCGCTCCAAGGGCCGGCGGTAGCAGTCAGCACAGAGCTCCGCCGCTTCCATAGCCCTCGACTCCGGTCTTGTCGGCCACCAATTCCGCCTGGATGAACGGGCCGGCCTTCGCCACCAGCATCACCTGGTCCGCAGTGCCCAGTGAGCTGACGCCAACGGGAATCCCGGCATGGTGCAAAGCTGTCGTGCCACCCCAGGATGCGTCGCCTACATCGGAATCAGCGCCCAAGACTCGGCCATCGCGGACGGCCTCGGGGAGGCACAGCTCCAAAACAAGGCCGGGACGTTCGTGCAACCCAGTCCAGCGACCGTGAGTTCAGCCGTCACCGCTGGATCCGCCAACGTTCCCGAGGACCTGGCCGCCTCGCTCATCTACGAACCCGGCGCGCAGTCCTATCCAATCGTCAACTTCGAGTACATCCTCGTGAAATCGAATCAATCAAATGCCGACCTGGAAAAGGCCATCGGAACCTTCCTGACCTTCGCCATCGACACCAACGGAGGGGACTCACCCTCTTACCTGGCCAAGGAGCAGTCCCAACCATTGCCGACAACGGTCGTGCCCAAAGTGGAAAACGGCATTGCCAAGATAACGGGCTAGCCAAAGGTCGCCATGACAACTAAACGGCACCAACGGCACCGCCTCAACTGGCAAGGACCCTGCCCGATGGACTGCCGCCCGCCCCGAATACCAAAACCGCCCTTCTCCGGCCAGATCAGCGGGGCACCGCACTTCGGCTGTCTCCTCAGCACTCCGATACAGAAGCAAGCCCAAGCGGAGATCAGCTGCCGTCAGTTCGGCCCGCCATGACGGGAAGGAATCGACAGCTTCCGGCGTCGCTGGTTCGTCACGAACTCCACACATCGGCCTTTGTGAACAAGCTGGCCAGCGAAGATAGGGGAGACTCTGGCCGCGCATTCGGGAGCGCCATTCTGCAGTGCGGAAAGCAGTGCCAGAGCTGACGATCAGAGAATCGCCAAGGGTCGCTCACGCGCGCCTCAACAGCAACGCCCTCACCGCGAAACCCCCGCAAATCGCTTTCGAATCTGTCGAGGACCGCTTGACAAAGAGGCGCATTTTCAAGGATGTCGATCTCGGCGCGCCGCAGCCGTCTGGGGCTGACTATTCGGCGTGCGGGTTCGGCGCCTCCGCGCCTCGTTTGAGGACCCAGGAAAAGTCACCTGTGCCTACGCGTCTGAGACACTCGGTGCGCCCATGAGCAGTGCTTCGAGTCGGGTCGCGGTGTTTTGCACGAGCGCATCAGGAGCGGTTGCCCAGGCCGGCGACGTTTTGCGCCGTGGACGAGACCTGGCGGAGGTGGATGCCAACGTCGACCGGCAGCGTCGCGACCGGCGTGGCAGCACCGATGCCGAGCTGCCCTCCTGTTGTCGCCCCAGGCCCACAGTCGTCCGGTCGCAGTCGACGGCGTAGCTGGCGTAGCCGCCGGAGTACACCCAGGCGAAGGTGACCCGTCTCGGCACGTGGACCTGGACCGGCACGGGAGAGTCGACCTGGCCCCCGATGCCAAGCTGGCCGCGGTCGTTGCTCCCCCACGCCCACACGCTCCCGTCTCGAAGCACGGCGATGGTCTGCCCGTTGTTGGCGCCGCTGCCGCCTTGGGAAACTTCGATCACGGGGGCGGGCAGCTCGACCTTGTCCGGGAGGGCACTGTTGGTGGTGGAACCGTCGCCGAGTTGGCCGGCGGCGTTATACCCCCAGTTGTAGTACTCGCCGTTGGCCAGCAGCGCCCCGGATCCTTCCCACGATGAGGTGAGGGCGCTGATCTTCACGCCGCTGGGCAGTCCGAGAACGGGTGTCGGTTTGCTAGTGGAGGTGGTCGACCCGTTGCCCAGCTCGCCGGCGTCCCCGCTTCCGCAACCGTAGACAGTGCCGTGGGAGTCGAACAGGGCGTGGGTTCGGGCCCCGGTCGCGAGCGTCACGCCCGAAAGGGGAAGCTGCTCTGGGCTGCTTTGGATTAGGCCGGACAGGCAGAGGTCGTCGGTCACCGTTGAGGCCCCAGCCCCATACGTGGCCGGTCGAGTCGATGGCCAAGCCGGCGTCGAAGGGCATCGGGTTCGGGAGCGACTTGATTATAACCTCGGCTGGGAAGTGGACCTTGACCGCCTTCGTCTCATACGGCGTCAACTTTCCCTCTCCGAGTTCGCCGTAGCTGTTCACCCCCCAGGCGTAGACGGCACCGTTCGAGGTGAGGGCATACCCGTCGGAGTTCGACGTGGCGATCTGAACGATCGTGCCCTTGATACCGATGATGGCAGTAGGCGAGTCAAGCTCGAGCTGGGTTATGGCGCCTTTGTTGCCGACAACTCCCCACCGGTAGACCGGCGGGCTGGCGGCAGTGGTGTTGCCCGTGCCAGTTGCGCAGGCGGCGAGGACAACCGAGGCCACGGCGAGAAGGATTGCCGCCACGACAGCCGGCGATCGAGAGGCGGTGGGCATCTAATCGACCCAGCGATGGTCAAGCGGAACAGCGAAGAGCTTGCGCAAAGCAAATCACGGCCGGCCGCCATCGAGAGTTGACGTTGTATTCGCCTGTCTTCGGTGCAACCGGTAACGAACCAGGCGCCAGAGGAGAAGGAGTCCGCCAATCACAAGCACAACACCAGCGACGTGGCCGAGCAGCACGAACACGACGCCTCCGGCGACCATGCAGACCCCGATGAGATAGCGCTGCCACGGCGTCGCTCGTAACAGCGCTTGTCGGATGAATAGACCACTGCCGTAGGGCATCAGGGCTCCTTCCCAAGCATGCGCCGAGGATATCAGTCAACCTAGTAGACTGTCTACCAATATGACAAGTGGGTATCCAGAGCCACCGGACATCGAACGGGAACCCAGTGGCACACCCGCGCCGTTGCCATGGTTGCTCCGGCGAACTAACCAGCGTTACCGAGCGGCCATCCGGGCCCACCTGGCGGAGCGCGGGCTTGATGCGCTGCCCCAACCTGGCTATTGGGCGCTCATGATCCTCGCCCGGGGCGGCACCGACGCCGGCCAGCTGATGAGCGAGATGGGCGTCAGCAAACAGGCCGTCTCGAAACTCGTCGACGCCTTGGTGGCGGGCGGATTCGTCGATCGCAAACCCAATGACGCCGACCGCCGTCGGACGGATCTGAGGCTCTCCGCCAACGGTCGGAGGGCCGCCAGGGTGATCGCGGCCGCAGTACAGACGACCGAGGACCGTTTCATCAGCGAGCTTGGAGCTGAGCGATTCGCCGATCTGGTCCAGATGCTGGCGCATCTCGCAGCGAGTCCCGGTTGATTCCCGATTCCGCTACCGGGCCCTGTCGGAACATCTACCTCCCATGCCGCGCAAACTCGCGCACGAAGCACGCGTCCCAGACCGCCGGGTTTAGCGGGCGCCGAGAAAGACGGCACCAGGTCCGTTGCTCAGGCGCTCCGAGTGGGCGCCCTGGGTAGATCCCGACGCCGGGGAAGCAAGCGAGAGGCAGCCGGCCTTATCGGCCGCCCGACAGCTTCCTGAGTAAACCAGCTAGAAACCGAAACCAGACAGAGCGCCCACACAAACGATGCCATTGCTTGTGTACGGGTGCGGGTCACTGGGGTAGTCGTCACGGTCACCTGGCCGGTGGGGGGCGGCGTGGGGCGGCGCGTAGGTGCATGCGGTCGTGGCCGTGGCGGCCGAGGAGGCTGAGGATCTCGACGGGCTGGTCGTCGGCGGGTCCGAACCAGTGGGGGTAGCGGGTGTCGAACTCGGCCACCTCTCCGGGTTTCATGATGATTTCGTGGTCGGCGAGGATGAGCCGCACTTCGCCGGCGATGACGAAGAACCATTCGCAGCCTTTGTGGGTTCGCAGCTTCGCTTCGCCGGCCTCGGGCGGGATGACGACTTTCCACGCTTGGGGCCCGTCGGGCTGCTGCGTCAGCGGGATGACGGTGCGCCCGTTGCGGCTCTGGGGGTTGAAACGGATGCGGGGGTCGCCGACTGGGGGGCGGGCACGAGCTGGTCGAGGGGGATGCCGTGCGCTTGGGAGATGGGTAGGAGCAGCTCGAGGCTGGGTTTGCGTTGTCCTGATTCGAGTCGGGACAGGGTGCTTTTGGAGATCCCGGGTGGCGGCGGCCAGCTCAGTCAGGGTGACCCCGCGCTGCTCCCGGGCCGCTCGAAGGCCTGGCCCGACTTCGACACCGGGTCGTTGAGCCAAGCGGCAACGACCGACGTTTCGAGGGCTGATCGGGTGAGGCTGAGGTGCCCGTAGACCGGCGTTCGGTCAGCCGCAAAGAGTTCAGCGAAGCTCCTGGCATAGTCCGACGCGCGAACAGAGTGGTGCCGCCGAACTAGTGCGTGTCGCGGACCGACTGTCCGAGATGGTCGGCGAGGAGGGTGTACCCGTGGCCGTTTCTGACGAGACTGGGGCATGTATGGGGCACGCCCCCCTCGATCCGCACCCAGCTCACAACTCGCGGACATGAGAAAAGGCCCGTCACCAGGGCCTTTGTCCAGTGGTCGGAACCGGTGTCGATCCGGTGACCTCACGCTTTTCAGGCGCGCGCTCTACCAGCTGAGCTATCCGACCGCGGACCTGACGGGATTTGAACCCGCGTCCTCCGGCTTGACAGGCCGGCGTGCACTCCAAACTGCACCACAGGTCCTTGCTGCGAGGTCAGCTTCAGCAGCTGACCAGCCCAAGGGCTGGAGAGGTATCCTAGCGCGCCCCGGACGCGGCGGTCGGGGCTATCCGCCCTTGCCGTTGGTAGTCGCCGCGCTGTCCTTCTTCTTGGGCCGCAGCTTGCGCCCCAGGAACTGAATCGGGTCGTACTTGACGTCGACCACCCGCTCCTTCATGGGGATGATGGCGTTGTCCGTGATCTTGATGTGCTCCGGGCAGACCTCGGTGCAGCACTTGGTGATGTTGCACATGCCGAGGCCGCGGTCCTCCTGCACCAGGTGGCGGCGGTCCAGGGCGTCGTTGGGGTGCATCTCCAGCTCGGCGTAGCGGATGAAGAACCGCGGCCCGGAGAACGCTTCCTTGTTGTCGTCGTGGTCACGGATCACGTGGCAGGTGTTCTGGCACAGGAAACACTCGATGCATTTGCGGAATTCCTGCGAGCGCTCGACGTCGACCTGCTGCATCCGGAACGGAGCCTGAGGCTGTTCGGCCGTCGGAGTGAAGGGTGGCACTTCGGCCGCCTTCACATAGTTGAACTTGACGTCGGTAACCAGGTCCCGGATCACCGGGAAGGTGCGCATCGGGGTGATGGTGATGGGCTCGTCCTCGGGGAAGTCCGAGAGTCTCGACATGCACATCAGGCGAGGCCGGCCGTTCACCTCGGCCGAGCACGAGCCGCACTTGCCGGCCTTGCAATTCCACCGGACGGACAGGTCGCCGGCGTGCAGAGCCTGCACGTGGTGGACGGCGTCCAGGACGACTTCGCCCTCGTCCACCGGGACGGTGAAGTCGACCAGCTCCCCGCCGTTCGAATCGCCGCGCCAGATCCGCAGCTTGAGGTCGTAGGTCATCTAGTGCTGTTCCTCCAAGAGAGCGGCCAACTCGGGCGGGGGTTCGGGCAGCGGCTGCTGGCGAATCGTCGGGTGGCCGTCGTCACCCAGCTCGACAATCAGATTGCGACGTCCCCAGTAGTCGTAGTCGGTCATGGGGTAGTCGTCCCGGGTGTGGCCCCCCCGGCTTTCCTTACGTTCCAAGGCCGCCCGGGCCACGGCTTCGGACACGAACAGCATGTTCCGCAGGTCCAGGGCCAAGTGCCAGCCCGGGTTGTACTGACGATGGCCTTCGACACTGAGCTTGGCGACCCGGTTGCCCAGCTCTCCGACCTTCTGGATGGCGGCCAGCAATTCCGTCTCGTTGCGAATGATCCCGACGAGGTCCTGCATCACCCCTTGCAGCTCCTGCTGCATCGAGTACGGGTTCTCGCCACCGTCGGTCTCGAAGGGCGCCAGCGCCTCCGTCGATGCCTCCTCGACGGAGGCGTCCGCGATCACCGGTCGGGCCTCTCCGAGGTCGGCGGCATAGGACGCCGCGTACTGACCGGCTCGCCGCCCGAAGACCAGAAGGTCGCTCAGCGAGTTGCCGCCAAGGCGGTTGGCGCCGTGCATACCACCGGCCACCTCGCCGGCCGCAAATAGCCCGGAGAGCTTGGACATCTGGCTGTCCGGGTCGACCTCCACGCCGCCCATGACGTAATGGCAGGTCGGTCCGATCTCCATGGGCTCCTTGGTGATGTCCACGTCCGCCAGCTCCTTGAACTGGTGGTACATCGACGGGAGCCGCTTCTGGATGAACTCGGGGCTGCGGCGGCTGGCTATGTCGAGGTACACACCTCCATGCGGGGATCCTCGACCCTCCTTGATCTCGTTGTTGATGGCTCGGGCCACCTCGTCGCGCGGGAGCAGTTCGGCCGGACGGCGGTTGTTCGCCTTGTCTGTGTACCAGCGGTCGCCCTCCTCCTCGGTGTCCGAGGTCTCTGCTTTGAAGAACTCAGGGATGTAGTCGTACATGAAGCGCCGGCCCTCGGAATTTCGTAGCACCCCGCCGTCGCCTCGCACCGACTCGGTCACCAGCAGGCCCCGTACCGAAGGAGGCCACACCATGCCGGTCGGGTGGAACTGGACGAACTCCATATTGACAAGGGTGGCGCCCGCTCGAAGGGCCAAGGCGTGGCCGTCGCCGGTGTATTCCCAAGAGTTGGACGTGACCTTCCACGACTTGCCTATGCCGCCGGTAGCCAGCACCACGGCCGGGGTTTCAAACACTACGAACCGGCCGGACTCCCGCCAGTAGCCGAAGGCTCCCGATATTCGGTCGCCGTCTCTTAGAAGTCGGGTGACCGTACATTCCATGTACACGTCAATGCCAAGGGACACGGTGCGCTGCTGAAGCGTCCGGATCATCTCGAGGCCGGTGCGGTCACCGACGTGGGCCAGGCGAGCGTAGCGGTGCCCGCCGAAGTCGCGCTGACTGATCAGACCGTCCGGAGTGCGGTCGAACAAGGCACCCCACTGCTCGAGCTCCCACACCCGGTCCGGTGCCTCCTTGGCGTGCAGTTCGGCCATGCGCCAGTGGTTGAGCAGCTTGCCGCCGCGCATGGTGTCCCGGAAGTGGACCTGCCAGTTGTCCTCCGGCCACAGGTTGCCCATGGCGGCGGCGATGCCCCCCTCGGCCATCACCGTGTGGGCCTTGCCCAGCAGGCTCTTGCAGATGACCGCGGTCTTGGCCCCGGCCTCATGGGCGGCGATGGCGGCCCGTAAGCCGGCCCCGCCCGCTCCGATCACGATCACATCGTACGAGTGACGTTCGACATCTGTCATCAGATCCACCCTCCGTGTCCTAGGGCCCCGCTCGCGGCGAGGCGGATGTAGAGGTCTGTCAGGGCTACGAAGATGAGGCTGGCCCAAGCCAGCTGCATGTGGCGCTGATTGAGCCTGGACACGACACCCCACATCCTGAAGCGAATGGGGTGCTTGGAGAAGTGCTTGAGCCGGCCACCGATGATATGCCGGCACGAGTGGCACGAGATCGAGTACAGCCAGAGCAGGGCGGCGTTGACGACGAGGATCACGGTGCCGAGGCCGAAGTGGCTGCCGTCAGGGTGCTTGCCGAAGCCCAGGACGGCGTCGTAGGTCAGGATGCAGTTGAGGATCAAGCCCAGGAAGAAGAAGTAGCGGTGGATGTTCTGGAGGATCAGCGGAAAGCGGGTCTCACCGCTGTAGGACCTGTGCGGTTCAGCCACGGCGCACGCCGGCGGGGAGAACCAGAACGACCGGTAGTACGCCCGTCGGTAGTAGTAGCAAGTCAGGCGGAACCCGAGGGGGAAGATCAAGACGATGATGGCGGGCGAGATGCCCCACCACGAGCCGAAGATGCTCAAGTGGGGCGGTACGCCGACGTTGCCGGCGTGAGGGGAGGCGCAGTTGGTCGACAGGCAGGGTGAGTAGAACGGGGACAGGTAGGGCTTGTAATAGAAGTTGCGGTTGACGAAAGCGGCCCAGGTGGCGTACACCACGAAGGCCAGCAGCACCACGAACGATATGAGCGGCGGCACCCACCAGCGGTCGGTGCGGAGGGTTCGTTCAGGGATTGAGGCCCGCCGGCTTCGTTCCTCTACCGGCGTCGCTGGCGCTACTGGAGCTGCCATATCTCTCCTCGATGATCGACGAAATTGAGCGCCACCACCCTAAAGCCCGGTGAACTACAGGTAAAGGATAAGTTTCCTCTCAGAGCTATAGGCGTAGACTATAGATATGCAGTTGCACCAGCTTCGGTGCGTAGTGTCGGTGGCCGAGGAGCGCCGGTTCACGAAGGCCGCCGCTCGCCTTCATGTGGCCCAGCCGTCTGTCAGCAGCGCAGTGGCGGCCTTGGAGCAGGAGCTGGGCGCCCCCCTCTTCTACAGGGACCGCAGCGAGGTCAGCTTGACCGGAGCCGGCGAGGTTTTCCTGCCCTGGGCCCGCCAGGTGCTCGCCGACTGTGAGGCGGGGGCGGCGGCGGTTAGGGACCTTCTGGGCCTGGAGAAGGGGCGGCTGGTGCTGGGGGCGACCCCCAGCCTTACCACCAATGTCCTCCCGCCCGTGCTGGCCGCTTTCCACGCCGCCCATCCGGGCGTGGAGCTGGCCGTGCACGAGGCGGGTTCGCAGGAACTGGTCGCACGGTTGGAACGGGGCGAGATGCACCTGGCGGTGGTCATCCTGCCCGTGGACCGCCCCTGGGTGCAGACGGAAGCACTGATGGAGGAGGAGTTGGTCCTGGCTGTCGACGCCGGCCATCCTCTCGCCGGCCGGAGGTCGGTGCGGGTGGCCGAGCTGGAACACGTTCCGCTGGTCATGTTCAAGGACGGCTACGACCTGCGCGAGGCGACCCTGGCCGCGTGCCGTCAGGCCGGCTTCGCCCCGGTGCTGGCCATGCAAGGCCTCGAGATGGACGGCGTACTGGCTCTGGCGTCGGCGGGGGTGGCCGCCGCCGTGGTGCCGGCCTCGGTGGTTGCGCCCTCGGGCCGGTTGCGGGCCATCCGCTTCCGAGGCGGCACCCTGAAGCGGACGATCGGGCTGGCGTCGCGACAGGACCGCCCTTTTACCCCCGCTGCCGACGCCTTCGTTACGGCTTTGAAGAGGCACCTGGGCTGACCTACACGTGCCCGGGCGGGAGAAGGGACAGCAGCACCAGGGGAACGATTGCTGCGGCGAATACGGCCACGCCGGCGGCCGCCGAGACGGCGGTTGGCTGCCGCCGCTCCGTGGTCCGGGCCAGGCCGTAGCCGACGGCGCCGCCCACGATCAGTCCGCCTACGTGGGCCCGCCAGTCGATGGTGGGGTCGGCGAAGCTGATCACCAGGTTGATCACGATCAGGGCCAGGATGGTGCTGCTGTCCCAACGGTTGCGCCGGGCCAGGACGAAGTAGGCGCCCATGACGCCGAAGATGGCCCCGGACGCGCCGACTCCGACCTCATTGACGGGGCCGATCAGATACGAGCAGACGGAGCCGCCCAGGGCCGAGGCCAGATACACGGCGAGGAAGCGGAGCCGGCCCAGCTCGGCCTCGACCGGGGGGCCCACGATGGCCAGGGTGAGCATGTTCAGGAAGATGTGGGTAACGCTGGCGTGCAGGAAGGGGCTGGTGACCATCCGGTACCACTGGTGCCCGTAGTGGATCTGATTCGGCCAGAGACCGAACCTCACGATGTTGTGGTTGAGCTTGGTCTGCTCCCAGAGGTATACGGCGGTGTTGACGATGATCAGGGCCAGGACGACCGGCGTCATCCGGGTATTCCCGAGCCGGCCCGGGGCCCGCGGGCGCCAGCGGACAGTGGGGGAGATGCGCGCCCCCTGCTTCACGCAGCCGGCGCACTGCCAGCCCACCGGCGCCTCGCGCATGCAGTCCGGGCAGATGGGCCGGTTGCAGCGCCGGCAGATCGACCCGGCTAGCCGGTCGGGATGGGCGTAGCAGCGCGGTGGAGCGGGGGGAGCCGTGGGCTCGGGGCTCGACATTCCTCCCAATCCTGGCTTACGCCTGCGCCAAGAACTGCGCGGGGACGTTCCAGCGTCGCAGCACCTGATCCCCCCGCACCCACCCCAGCTCACTGACCGTTGCGGTGTCCAGGTCCAACCACTTTCCCGCGCTGACATCGGCGCGCAGCCACCGGGCTGCGAGAACCCGGCTGAAGTGCCCATGGCCAACCAGAGCCACCTGGGCCGCCCCCGACTCGAGCACCATAGTCAGCAGACGGTCGGCGCGGGCCGCTACGTCGGCCGCGGTCTCGCCGCCCGGCCACGGGCCGGTCCAGATGCTCCAGCCCGGCAGCCGGCCCCGTATCTCGGGGGTCGTCAGGCCCTCCAGCTCTCCGTAGTCCCACTCCTGAAGGTCGTCAGTGATCAGGTACGGGACCAGCCCGGCCAGTTCAGCTGTATGCCTGGCCCGGGCCCGAGGGCTGCAGAGGACCAGATCGATGCCGGCGCCGCCAACGAAGGGGCGCAACCCCAGCGCCTGGAGCTCCCCCTCCCTCAGCAGGGTCAGGTCGGTGCGGCTGGTGTGTTGACCGGTCCGGCTCCACTCGGTCTCACCGTGGCGCATGATCCAGACAGTTGGCTGGTTACCGGCGGTGTCGGCGTCGGTGTCGGTGTCGGTGTCGGTGTCGCTGTCCGTCGGTCGCATCGGTCACCATGGGAGCAGGCTATTGGGGGGTATCGGTGGGGGCCGGAAAGTGCCTGGTGCGGGGCGGCCGGCGGCTGGGTGCGGGTGTGCTGGCGCCGTCCACCTGGACTTCTTGATCATAACCTGGTTCGTCTCGGTGCCATTTGATGCTCTCGGAGTCAATTCAGTGCCTTTTGGTGCCTAACTGGCACCCAGACGCCGAAGTGGCACCCAGACAGCCGTCGTCGTGGCTTCCGAGGCGCCACGCCGCCACGCCCCCACGCCGCCGCCACGCCGCCACGCCCCCACGCCGCCGCCACGCCGCCACGCCGGCGCCCGCGTACCCCCTACGCGTCGCGTCGCTGAAGAAGGCTGAACGCGACGACCAGCACCACGCCGACGAACAACGCCATCTCACCGAAGCCCAGCCACGCCGTCATGGTGTGGCTATCCCGGACCGTCATGGCCACCTGCGAGCCGGCGTTGGTGGGCCAGTACTTCTCGATGGGGTTGGCCAGCCAGGAGGGAAGGGCCAGCGCGATGCCCGGGAGGACGAACAGCATGGCCACGACCACCGCGATGGCGGCGGCAGCCTGGCGGAGGAGCAGGCCCAGGGCGGCGCCCATTACGGCGATCAGGGCCAGATACAGCCCGGCCCCGATCACCGCCCGGAGAACCAGATGCTGGTGCAGGCTGGCGGAGGGGGCCTTGCCGTGGATGAGCGCCTGCCCCAAAAGGAAGGTGACGAAGGCGATGATCTCGCCCGTCACCAGCGCGATGGCGCTGAACACCGTCAGCTTGGCTCCCATCAGGCGGCCCCGTTTGGGCACCGCGGCCAGGCTGGTGCGGATCATCCCGGTCGCGTATTCACCGGTGATGATCATTACGCCCAGGATCCCGAATGCCAGCTGGGCGATCTCGAGGCTCCGAAGGCTGTGGTCGGTCGGGTTCCAGCCGATGTGGATGCCTGGGTCGGTGCGGTAACGGCTGGCACCCAGACCGCTGATCAGTGCGCCCAGGCCGATGCCCAGCAGAGCTGCTGCGAAGATCGTCCAGTAGGTGGACTGGACCGAGCGGATCTTGGTCCACTCGGATCGCAGAGCGTCGGTGAACGTGGCCCGCCGGAAGGGCGTACGACCGGGTTCCACCGGGGTCAGGACGGCCGCCATCACGCCACCTTCCCAGTCGCGTGGAACTCCACGCTGTCCTGGGTCAACTCCATGAAAGCTTCCTCGAGTGACGCCCGGTGGGGGGTCAACTCGTGCAGCACCACGCCGGCGGCGGCGGCCACCTCGCCGATGCGGGCCGCTTCCAGCCCGTACACCTCGAGTGCTCCATCAGAGCCGCCGGTCAGCGTCGCTCCCGCCTGCGTCAATAGCGGAGCCAGCCGGCCGGCCTCGGGCGACGCCACCCGAACCGAGCCGCGTGAACTGGAGTTGACGAATTCGTTGACGCTCTCGTCCCGGATGAGCTTGCCCCTTCCGATGACGACCACATGGTCGGCGGTGAGGGCCATCTCGCTCATCAGATGGCTGGATACGAATACCGAGCGGCCTTCTGCGGCCAGCGCCTTCATGAGCTGGCGAACCCAGGCGATGCCCTCCGGGTCGAGCCCGTTCACGGGTTCGTCGAAGATCAGAACCTCCGGGTCGCCCAGCAGGGCCGCCGCTATGCCCAACCGCTGGCCCATGCCGAGGGAGAAACCGCCCGCTCGCCGCTTGGCCGCAGTCTCGAGACCGACGATGGCCAGGACCTCGTCGACCCGGCGGGCGGGTATCCCGTTGCTCTGGGCCAGGCACAGCAGGTGGTAGTAGGCCTTCCTCCCGCCGTGCCACGCCTTCGGGTCGAGGAGGGACCCGACCTCGCGCAGCGGGGCGGGGAGGTCGCGGTAGAAGCGCCCGGTGAAGGTTGCCTGGCCCCGGTCGGGATGATCGAGACCGAGCAACATGCGCATCGTGGTCGTCTTGCCCGCCCCGTTGGGCCCGAGGAAACCGGTCACGAGACCGGGCTTGACGTCAAAACTCAAGTCATCGACGGCGAGCGTCTGGCCGTAGTGCTTGGTGAGGTTGCGAGCCTCGATCATCCGGTCCTCCTGAATGGGCCTTCCACGCGGTCGGCCCGACGTATCAGCGATGATGCGCTACTCCGGTGCCCCGCGCATCCCGCTCGGGGAGTATTTCATGCTCCTACCGCGGTATGAGCGCGCCCCGACGAGCGCGGTACCGTCGGGCGCCGTGCCTGTTGCTGTTGGACCCGCCATCTCCGTGTCGGGGTTGGTCGTGCGTTACGGAGAGGTTGTGGCGGTCGACGGCGTCGGGCTCGAGGCCCTACCCGGTCAGGTAGTGGCACTGCTCGGCCGCAACGGGGCAGGCAAGACCAGCACGGTAGAGGCCCTGGAGGGTTACCGGGCCTCGGCCGGAGGTCGGATCGAGGTTCTGGGTCTTGACCCGCGGCGGCCTGACCAGCACCACCGGCTGACCCGTCGCATGGGGGTCATGCTGCAGAAGGGAGGTGTATATCCGGCCATGAGCCCGGCCGAGGCGCTCGATTTGTTCTCGCGTTACTACGACGACCCGGTGAGCCCGGCCGATCTGATCGAACGTCTCGATCTCGGAGCTGTGGCCGGCACGCCCTGGCGGCGCCTCTCCGGGGGTGAGCAGCAGCGGGTGTCCCTGGCGCTGGCCCTGGTGGGCCGGCCCGAGGTGGTGTTCCTCGACGAGCCCACTGCGGGCGTCGATCCGCGAGGGCGCCTGGCCATAAGGGAGGAAATTGCCGCCCTGCGCGCGGCCGGCGTCTGCGTCCTGCTGACGACCCATGAGCTGCCCGAGGCCGAGCGCCTGGCCGACCACATCGTCATCATCGACAGGGGCCACGTGGTGGCGGCGGGCACTGCGGCCGAGCTGACTGCGACCGGTCCCGGCGATGTGGGGATGATCCGCTTCGGTGCCCCGCCCGGGCTGGACACGGTCGCCCTCGGGCTGGCTTTGAAGGCCGCCGTGAGGGAGGAGTCACCCGGCGAGTACTCGGTAGAGGCCCCGGGAGCCCCGGCCACGATCGCCAGTTTGGCCGCCTGGCTGGCCGAGCGGGAGCTGCCACTGGCCGACCTGAGAGTGACCCGGCTGCGGTTGGAGGACGTCTTCCTGCAGTTGACTGCGGACAGCCCGACGGTGGCCGCCCAGGCGCCCTCCGGCCGCGCCCACCGCCGCCGAGGCCGGTCCCGATGAGATCGCTAACCGCTCAGGTGGGAGCAGAGCTACGCCTCACCATCCGCCGGGGGGACTCCGTCCTGCTGAACCTGGCCATCCCGGTCGGGCTGCTCGTCTTCTTCTCGCTGGTCGATGTGCTGCCGAAACCCAGCGGCGTCACCCACGCCGTCGACTTCCTCACCCCGGGCATCCTCGCTCTCGCCGTGATGTCGACCGCCATGGTCAGCCTCGGCATCGCCACCGGGTTCGAGAGGCAGTACGGAGTGCTCAAGCGGCTCGGTTCCACCCCGCTCGGCCGGCCGCGGCTGCTGGCCGGAAAAATGACGTCGGTCGTGGCCATCGAAGCCTTCCAGGTGGCCGTAATCGTCGTGGTGGCCGCGCTCCTGGGCTGGAATCCCGGTGGTTCGCCGGGGCTGGCGATTCCGGCCATCCTGCTGGGCACCATCGCTTTCGCCGGCCTGGGACTGCTCATGGCCGGCACGTTGCGGGCCGAGGTGACCCTGGCCGCGGCCAATGGCCTGTACCTGGTGCTGCTGTTGCTGGGCGGGATGATCTTCCCGTTGTCGAAGCTGCCCAGCGGCCTCCGGGCCGTAGCCGAGGCGCTGCCGGCGGCGGCCCTGTCAGAGGCGCTCCGAGGCGCTACCACCGCCGGCGGATCGATCCCGGGCCGGGCCTGGGTGGTCCTGGTGGTGTGGGCCGTCCTGGCTCCACTGGCGGCGGCCCGCACCTTCCGGTGGGAGTAGTCCGGCGAGCGCCTAGTGGAAGATCAGCTGGTCCGCACCCATCGCCACGAAGAGGAGGGTGACGTAGGTGATCGACCAGCGGAAGAGGTTCATGGCCAGAGCCTCGGTCGGGTTCCGCCACAACCGGTAGGCCATGGCGCAGAACACCGTGCCGAGTACCGCAGCGCTGGCCCAATAGATGGGACCCATCCCCGCCGTCCACCCGAACACCAGCGATACCGCGGCCACCAGCACCGAGTAGGCCATGATCTGGGTGGCCGTGCGCTTGAACGTGGTGACCACCGGCATCATCGGCACGTCGACCGACTTGTAGTCGTCGCGGTAGCGGATGGCGAGGGCCCAGAAGTGTGGCGGCGTCCACACGAACATGAGGGCGAAGAGGACGAGCGGGGCCCAGCCCACGCTGTCGCGCACCGCGGCCCAGCCGACCAGGACCGGCACCGCCCCCGCCGCCCCGCCGATGACGATGTTCTGGCGGGAGGTCCGCTTCAACCACAGGGTGTACACGAAGACGTAGAAGAGCATGGCGCAGACCGCCAGCAGGGCCGACAGGAGGTTGACGGCCGTCCACAGCTCGACGAACGCCACCACTTCCAGCCCGATCGCGAACACCAGGGCCTGAGCCGGCGAGACCACGCCTGTGACCAGCGGCCGGGTCCGGGTCCGGTGCATCACCGCGTCGATGTCGCGGTCGACGAACATGTTGATGGCGTTGGCACCACCCGCGGCAAGAGTGCCCCCGACCAGGGTCGCCACCATCAGCCAGATCTTCGGTACCCCGCGGGCCGCCACCACCATGGTCGGAAGGGTGGTCACGAGCAGCAGCTCGATGATTCGCGGCTTCGTGAGCGCCACGAAACCGCCCAAGCGCCGGGCAAGAGAGAGTTCGCCCTGCTGGGCCGGGACTACCGCGACGGACATCGGACCCCGAGACTATGGCAGCGCAACGCCTACGAACAAAGCGGGCGCCGGGTGGGACCGCGGCGGCGTCGGTCATAGCATGGGGGCCGATGGACAGCCCGCCCGACCGCCCGACCCCTTCGCCGCCGCCGCGCCTGGCGGTGTCGCCGCGGGCGTTCCGGATAGTGGCGGTGGTGTCGGTCTGGGCCCTGGCCTTGACCATCGTCTCCGGGGCCGCCGTCCGGCTCACCGGTTCCGGGTTGGGCTGCCCGGACTGGCCGTCCTGCACCACCTCGAGCGTGGTGGCGCCGCTGCAAGCCCACGCCTGGATCGAGTTCGGCAACCGCCTCATCAACGCCTTTGTCACCGTGGCGTCCCTTGGTGCTTTGGTGGCAGCCCTCTTACGCGTCCCGAAGCGCCGTGACCTGACGCTCCTGGCTGTACGGGCTGTTGGCAGGCTTGATCGCGGAGGTCGTGCTCGGAGCCCTGGTGGTGGAGTTCAAACTGGCGCCGGGCCTCGTTTCCGCTCATTTCCTCCTCGGCTTGGTTGTCCTGGTCGATGCCGTCGTCCTCAGCCACCGGGCCGGCCTGCCCGACGATCCGGTCCTCGCGGGCCGCCCGGCGCCGGTTCGCCTGGTGGGTCGAACCCAGGTCGCGCTGGCCCGCGTGATGCTGGTGGCCTTATCGGTGGTGGTCGTGTTGGGAACGATCGTGACTTCCACCGGTCCCCACGGCGGAAGTCCGGACACCCCCCGCTTCCACCTTTCTCTGCATCGGGTGGCCCAGCTGCATGGCACCTCAGCCGAGGTGTTCCTTGGCATCACCATCGTCACTCTGTGGAGCCTGGGCCGGAGTGGTGCGCCCAGGGTGGTTATGAGGCGGGCCCAGATTGTCTTGCTGGCCCTGGCCCTCCAGGCCGTGGTCGGGTACACGCAATACCTCAACGGTGACCCCGTGGCCCTGGTCGCTGTGCACGTGGCCGGCGCCAGTGTGCTGGTCATCGCGGCTGTCCGCTTCTATCTTGGGTTATGGGCCTATCCGGCCGAACCGCCCGGTTCCGCGATCCGACCCGAGACCGCCGGCAGCCGGGTCGCCTCCGACGACAGCCCGGCCCTGTCTTCCACCACCTGATCCATGCCTTCCGCCGCACCCGTCGAGA
The DNA here is from genome assembly GCA_963851245.1 of uncultured Acidimicrobiaceae bacterium. GTDB lineage: Bacteria > Actinomycetota > Acidimicrobiia > Acidimicrobiales > Palsa-688 > CAWKOH01. The sequence goes on from CAWKOH010000012.1 coordinate 17,897, forward strand.
TCAAAGAACCCGAGCTGGGCGAGGTCACGGCCAGCGACCTGCCCTGGAAGGTCATCGTCTGGAACGACCCCATCAACCTGATGTCCTACGTCACCTTCGTGTTCCAGAAGCTGTTCGGGTACAGCCTCGAGAAGGCCGAGAAGCTGATGCTCGACGTACACCTCAAGGGGAAGGCGATCGTGTCCCACGGGCCCCGGGAGAAGGCCGAGCTGGACGTTTTCCGCCTCCATGAGCACGGGCTGTGGGCGACCATGGAGCACGACCGCTGAGCCCGCTGTTCGCCAGGCGGCTCATCCGGCGGGACCGTGGCACGGGCGACTTCCAGCTGAACCTGAGCGATGACGACCGGCTGATGCTTCGGCAGCTGGCGCCTCAGTTCACCGAGCTGCTCGCCGATCCCGGCCAGCCGGTACTCAGGAGGCTGTTCCCTCCCGCCTATTCGGACGTCCTCGACGCTGAGAGACAGGAGGAGTACCGCCGCTTGATGCAGGAAGATCTGGTCGCCCGCCACCGGGAGGAGTTCGAGCTTCTGGCCTCCAGCGCCGATGCCCGCACCCTCACGGCCGACGGGTTGGAAGCCTGGTCGCGGGCCGTCAACAGCATCCGCCTGGTGCTGGGCACCTACCTCGACGTGAGTGAGGACGACGAGCGCCGCCCTCCGGCGACGGCCGAGGAGCAGGTGTACCGCTGGCTGACCTACCTGTTGGGCGAGGCAATAGAGGCGCTGTCGGGCCAGACTTGAGCCATGGAGATCAAAGAAGCCCTGGACTTCCTGCGCACCAATCACAAGTCCGTGCTCATCACATTCAAGGAGGACGGCGCTATCCAGCCCACACCGGTCAACCACGGCGTGGACGGCTCCGGCCGGGTCGTGATCTCCAGCCGGGAGCCGGCGTTCAAGGTTCGCCACCTCCGCCGTGATCCCAGGGCCACACTGTGCGCTTTCACCGACAACTTCTATGGCCCGTGGGTGTCGATCGACGGGACGGTGGAGATCGTCTCCCTGCCCGACGCCATGGAGCCACTGGTCGACCTGTACCGGCAGATCCAAGGCGAGCACCCGGATTGGGATGACTATCGGGCTGCCATGGTGCGGGACAAGCGACTGATCATCGCCATAACCCCGACCTCGGCCGGCCCCGACCAGCACCGCTGATCCGGTGGAAAGCCGGCTGGTCCCTGTCGCAGATGGAGTACACCTGCGGGTCCTTCTGGCGGCGCCCCGAAACCCCCTGACACCGGTCCTTCTGGTGCACGGGCTGGCGTCCAACGCCCGCCTCTGGGATGGGGTGGCTGAGCGCCTGGCGAAGACCGGCCACCCCGTAGCGGCTGTCGATCAACGCGGTCACGGCCAGTCGAGCAAGCCGGATTCCGGCTACGACTTCGCCACTCTGACCGACGACCTGATCGGGCTGCTCGAGCGACTCGACTGGACAGGGTCCAGTCGGCCGTTCGCGGCGGGCCAGAGTTGGGGCGCCAATGTGGTGCTCGAGCTGGCCGCCCGCCACCCCGATGCGACCAGCGGCGTGGCTCTGGTCGATGGCGGCACCATGGAGCTGGCGGCCCGGTTCGCCGACTGGCCGACATGCGAGGCGGCACTGGCCCCGCCTCAGCTGGCTGGAACCAGCGCGGCCGAGTTCGAGCGCATGCTGCGGAGCTATCACCCGGACTGGCCGGAGAGCGGGATCACCGGGACCCTTGCCAACGTGGAGGTCCTCGAGGACGGAACCATTCGTCCCTGGCTCTCTCGATCCCACCACATGACGATCCTGCGGAAGCTGTGGGAGCACCATCCCGGCGCCAGGTACGGCCTGCTCAAGGTGCCGGCGCTGATCCTTGCGGCCGAGGACCGGTCCAACCAGCGGTGGATGGCCGGCAAGCGTGAGGAAGTAGCCCGGGCCGCGGCCGGCCTCGAGCGGTCATTGACCCGGTGGATTCCGGGCGATCACGACCTGCACGCCCAACATCCGGATGTGGTGGCCCAGTTGATTCACGACGCAACCGGGCCGGACCTTTTTCCCGCGTGACCAGGCTCCTCGCCATCATGGGTTCCGGGGAGACGGCTCCCACCATGGTCAAGCCCCACCGTCAACTCTTCGAGCAGCTCGGTCCGCCCCCGGTTCCTTCGGTGCTGCTGGACACGCCGTACGGATTCCAGGCCAACGCAGACGACATCTCGGCCCGAGCGGTCGACTACTTCAGCGCCAGCGTCGGGAGAGTCGTCGAGCCGGTCGAGCTTCGTCGCGTCGACGGCGCCGATCCGGTGGCGCGGGAGGGCGCCCTGGCCCGGCTGGCCCGGGCTCGATGGGTTTTTGCCGGCCCGGGCAGCCCCACCTACGCCCTCCGGCAGTGGGCCGGGACGGAAGTTCCGGTTCTGCTCGCCGACAAGTTGCAACGGGACGGCTGCCTCGTCTTCGCCAGCGCGGCGGCACTCACGCTCGGGCGTTTCACGGTGCCCGTCTATGAGATCTACAAGGTGGGCGCCGATCCGGTGTGGGAGGAGGGACTCGATCTCATCGCTCCGGTGTTGGGGCCTGAGGTGGCGGTGATCCCCCATTACAACAACGCCGAGGGCGGCAATCATGACACCCGGTTTTGCTACCTGGGCGAACCGCGCCTGGCCCGGCTGGAGGAGCAGCTGCCGGAAGGTGGCTGGGTACTGGGCGTCGACGAGCACACCGGTTGCTTCTTTGACCTGGATACCTCAGTGGTCACCGTGGTCGGCAACGGGACCGTGACCGTGCGCCGTCGGGGGGTCTCGGTGGTGGTCGAGGCGGGAGATTCGTTTCCGGTCGGCTCATTGGTGGATCTGGCCCGGGGCAAAGGGGCGGCCATCGCGGTGGCCACACCCGCGGCAGAGTTTCAGGGGGAAGCCCCGCCACCGACGGTCCTTCACGGAGAGATCCGCAGATTGGAAGATGACTTCGACCGGGCTCTCCAGGAGCGGGATGTGGAGAGCGCGGTCCGAACCGTTCTGGAGCTGATCGACGTCCTCGAGGCGTGGTCGGGCGACACCACCCAATCCGATGCGGGCGACCGGGGCCGCGCCGCCCTGCGTCGCATGGTCGTCCGCCTGGGCGACCTGGCCGTCACCGGGACCCAGGACCCGGGGGAGCTGTACGGCGGGTACATCGACGCCCTGCTGGTCGAGCGGGCGGCGGCTCGAAGCTCGGGGCGATACGCCGACGCCGACCGGGTGCGTGACGTGCTTGTGGCTCACGGCATCGAGGTGAACGACAGCCCCGACGGCACCACCTGGTCATTGTCAGGCGCCTAGGTCCTCACTGCCCTCGGTTAGGCTTGAGCCCGGCAGGGCCCCATCGTCTAGCGGCCTAGGACACCGCCCTTTCAAGGCGGCAGCACGGGTTCGAATCCCGTTGGGGCTGCTCGGTGGGCTTGACTCCGTTCGGGAGTCCATCGTTATGAGGGTTTGGTCGTGAGCTGCTAGTAGGTAGTCGATGGCCAAGCGCTACGCGAAGGTACGGTGGCTATGCCAGGTTGACCACTGTCCCGAACAGCGGGATTCGGAGGAGGGTTGGTGCGTTCACGACGTTGGCGACGGCCTCAGCCGGCGTGATTCCGTAGATCTGCATCTCCCGTGCCAGGGCGGCGACCACTGTCGGGGCGGAGAAGGAAGTGCCGCTCCAACGGGCCCAGCCGGCATACTCGTCGGGTTCGGGGTAGCCCGGGGGCGCCGGTTCCGGTCCGGCAGTATTAGTGAAGAAGGTGCTGATGATGTCGACTCCGGGTGCGCAGGCCTGAACCCAATCTCCATAGTTTGAGAATCCCGCGGGGCCGCCTGGGCCGAGCGCGGCGACACTAACGACGCCATCGAAAGCCGCTGGGTAACACGGGCGGCAGATCGAGTCATTGCCGGCCGACGCCACGACGACGGTCCCAGCTGTCTGTATCGCGGCGATCGCCATGGCCAAGTCGGGCATGTCCCTGAGGGCATAGCCGCCAAAGGATAGGTTCAGCAGGCTCGGCGGGGGGTCTAGTCCATTGATGACTTGGGCGATGGAATACTCGTCACCGTCGCCGACGTTTTCCAGAACCTTTTGGATATAGATCTGGCAACCCGGAGACAGAGAATTTATGAGACCGGCGATGAAGGTTCCGTGACCAACGCAAGGGTAAAGGTAGTGGTCCGGTTCGACATCGGGGGTGTCCTGCCATTTGGTCGGGTCGGCAAGATGCTGGACTCCGTTCAGGCTCGGGGGGCGATGGGGATCATCGGCTAGTCCGGTGTCCAGGATCACGACAGTCGGTGGGCCGCGACTATCAGCGAAAAGGCCACCATCACGGGCATTCCAAGTTGCAACGCAAGCTGGCAGCAGGCTTTCTGGTGGCTAGCCGCGGCCGCGTAGTCGCTCCGTATGAGCGCGGTCTCAGCCAGGTTTCCTTGCGCGCTCGCTTCGTACACTTCATCGCCGAGTTGTCGATAGGCATCCACCTCGTCTTCGAAGGCCGACATCGCGGTGTCCAGGTCGCCCAGGGCTACTGACGCGATTCCGAGCTGATTGGACATTCGCGCCCGGCCCCGGAGGCTTATCGGCCGTCCTATGGCCTCCCTGGCCGCGGCGGCGGCCGTAGAGGAGTGTCCGAGACGAATGGCGAGGTCTCCGCGGGTGCGCTCGACGGCGACGTCGTCCCACGGAGGCACCGACCCGACCTCCGACCGCAACAGCTCGGCCTCCGCCACGACCCGTTCGGCCTCATCGAGCTGCCCTCCCCTCAGGTACAGGTAGGCGAGCGCCGCGAGCAGCGATACTCGGGTGGGCGAGGGCTGGGTCAGCAGCTCTAGGTGCTTTCGGAGTTCGTTGATCCCCTCCTGGTATGACTCGATGGCATCGAGGTACTTCCCGATGGTGAAGCTGATCCGTTGCGCTCCTTCCTGGTCCACGCGTGCCAGGACGGGGATCAGGCCGCGGAGGTTGTCTATGTCCGCTCCGACCAGGCCGGTCCACCCGGTCCGGCGGGGCGTCGACGGTCCGAATTGCGCCTCATACCAGCTTGCCAACCTCTCGGCCACACTCGTCCTCTCGGTGTTCTCGTCAAGACGGCGGGCGGCGAACTCCCTAACGGACTCAAGCAGGGCGTATCGCGTCTCGGTCTTGGTCAGATCGGCAACCATGAGGGACTTGTCGACGAGTGACCACACGATGGCGGGAACCTCTTGCTCGGGCAGGTCAGCGGAGGTGGTGGCAGCGGTCGCCGCCGAGACCGAGAAGCTGGTCCGGAAGATGCTCAGCCGGCGGAGACACATCTGCTCGAGGTCGCTCAGCAGGCGTTCGCTCCATTCGAGAGCGCCTTCCATCGTTCGCTGCCGGTCGGGAACCCCGGCGGCGCGAGACCGCAAGAGTCGGAACCGATCGTTCAGGCCCGCCAACAGTTCGGCGGGTCGCAACGCGTTCAGATGGGCCGCTGCGAATTCGAGGGCCAGGGGAAGACCGTCCAGCCGCCGGCAGATCTCTGCCAGATGGCCGGCGTTGTCGTCGCCGATGGCGAGATGGGCCCCAGCCGCCATAGATCGTTCCATGAGCAATTGCACGGCGGGTGCGACCGATACCTCGGACGGGTCGACCACCCCGGAGGCTGGAAGCGTCAAGGGGGGCACTCGCTCGATGCGCTCTCGGGCGGTGCCCAGCGGGACGCGACGGGGAGCCAGCGACCCCACAACGAGGGCAGCTCGTGAAGAGCCGATCGACAAGCTCGGCAACATCGTCCTTGAGGTGCTCGCAGTTGTCGAGCATGACGAGGATCGCACTGTCCTTGAGGTTTCACAGCGACCGCCAGTAGTTGTTGTCGCGTGGGAAGGCCAGCCCGGAGTGGAGGCCCATGCGAACCTTGGGCACCGTACTCTCCTGCCACCGCTCCTGTCCGAGCAACCTCTGAGCTGTCGCGGAGGCGACGACCGCCGCCGTTGGATCGGCGAAGGCGACGAGGACGGAGTCGCCGGCGAAGGCGACTTCCTTACCTCGGTGGGCTTCCCACGCCGGACGCATTGTGTCGAAGTGGCGCTCACAGAATTCCGGATATCGATCGCCGAGAGCGTGCATCAAGCGGGTCGATCCCTCGATGTCGGTGAAACAGAAGGTGACGATTCCCTGGGGGAGCGAGGACTCCTGGGCCGAGACTGCGCGGGCGTTCCCGGCGTGACGGTGGACGCCGGGAGAATCTACGACGGCCGGAGCCCTTCGTGTTGCTCACTGACGCTCCCTGTTCAAGATTCTAGAGGATCCGGCCCGCCATCGATCCGGGCGATCGACGTCCGTCCGCTGCAGTGGCGGCATAACGGATCCCGTGGAGAGGCACCGGTGCCGGGTCTGAGGTGGACCTGGCGGTGGCGCCTGAGCGCCCTGGCCGTCACCATCGGTCTGAGCGTCCTGCTCATCTGGGCTCTGACCGGCGCGTCTTACTTCTGGCCCGGTTGGGTGTGGCTCGGTCTGATCATCCCCTTCGCCCTACTGGAGGGCCTTCGGCAGGCCCTTCGGCGCCCCGCCCGCCGAGGGCTGGCAGTGCAGGTGGCCGTCTCGGCGGTGGTTGTCGGGATCTGCGTGTGGGCTTGGCTGATGGCCGGCCCCGGCTACCCGTGGCCGGTCTGGCCCCTTCTCGGGTTGGTCGTTGCGTTGGCGGCCCACGCCCTGCTCCTCCCATCGGCGCCGACCACTCGCGAGAGGGAGCTGGCGACGCGGGTCGGCGTGCTGACCAGCTCCAGACGCAGCGTCCTCGAGATCCAGGAGGCGGAACTTCGCCGGGTGGAGCGAGACCTGCACGACGGCGCCCAGGCCCGGTTGGTGTCGTTGGGGATGAGCCTGGGCTTCGCCGAGGAGCTGATGGAGAAGGATCCGGTCCAGGCCCAGCGGCTGCTGGCCGACGCTCGAACATCAGCCCGGGCGGCCCTCTCCGACCTGCGCGCCCTCGTGCGAGGGATCCACCCGCCCGTTCTCGCCGACCGGGGTCTGGAGGAGGCCATCCGGGCTCTCGTTCTCACGGTTCCGATACCAGTGGAAGTCACCGTGGACCTGCGTCGGGGTGAGCTGCCCGACCCCGTGGAGTCCGCGGTGTATTTCGCGGTGGCGGAGTCGATCGCCAACATGGTCAAGCACAGCGGGGCCACCCAGGCGTGGATCCGGGCCGAGCACACTGGAGACATGTTCTGGCTGCTGATCGGAGACGACGGCTGCGGGGGTGCTGACCCGGAACGGGGAACCGGTCTCGCCGGGGTAGCTCGTCGCCTGGCGGCCTTCGACGGCACGCTGAGCGTGGTCAGCCCGCAGGGTGGCCCGACGGTATTGAGGGTGGAGATCCCGTGCGAGCCGTTATCGCCGAAGACCTAGCACTTCTACGAGACGGCCTGGTCAGGGTCCTCCTGGCCCATGGAATCGAAGTGGTCGAGGCCGTGAAGGATGGACCTTCGGTGGTGGGGGTCCTCTTGGCGCACCGGCCCGATGTCGCCGTGCTCGACGTCCGGCTACCTCCGACCTTCACCAACGAGGGCCTTGTCGCCGCGATAGAGGCTCGCCGGCAGTTGCCAAACCTGCCGATCCTGGTGCTGTCGCAGTACGTGGAACCTCTGTATGCCCGTGAGCTCTTGTCGTCCCGGGCCGGCGCCGTCGGCTACCTGCTGAAGGACCGGGTGATGGACGTGGGGCAGTTCATCGAGGCCGTTCAGAGGGTGGCCGCCGGGGGGACGGTCATGGATCCCGACGTCGTGTCGCAACTTGTGATGGGCCGGGCTCGGGACGACGCCATGCGCAGACTGACCATCCGTGAGGGCGAGGTCCTGTCCCTGATGGCCGAAGGCCGTTCGAATGCTGCCATCGCCGCATCTGCTCGTGGTGTCGGAGAAGGCGGTCAGCAAGCACATCGCCAACATCTTCCTCAAACTGGGACTGCCTCCCTCCGACGATGACAACCGCCGCGTGATGGCGGTGCTGGCCTACTTGAACGCCTGAGCGCCCGGAGGTAGAGCTAGTTCCCCCCCAAAGACGGGTTCTGGCACCCTGTTCACTCCGGGACTCCATCTCTATCGTGAGAGAGGTGATCCGGTATCCGGTGGCAACGGTGAGAGGGAGAGGCGGTCCGCTACCAGCGGACACGGACTAGCCGTACCAGCCCCCAAGCACGCGGACACTGACCAACGGGCGCAAGGGCCTGTCCCGTCGCGCCCCTGAACGAAGGAGCCCCCATGCTCGGACGTCTCGCCATCGCTTGCTTCCGCCACCGCCGTCGTGTCCTCCTGGCTTGGCTCGCTCTGGTAGTGGCCGCCCTGACCATGGGGCCGGGCCTGGCCGGGCGGTGGTCTCACAGCAGCCGCCTGCCCGGCACCGACTCGCAAGCCGCCCAGGACGTGTTGGCGGACCGGTTCCCCTCCCAAGCCGGAGAAGGCGACGCCGCCGTGTTCGCCGGAATCGCCGGCCATCGCGGAACCGCCGGCGCTTTCCTCGCAGAGCTGCGTCGCCAGCCCGGGGTGACCAGCGTTGGATCGCTTCAACTGGCCCCGCACGGTGACGTCGCCATCGCTCCGTTCACACTCGCCGATGGCCCGGGCGCCCATCCCGCCCAGGCTGCCGTCGCCATCGAGCACCTGGCCCGCCCAGCCGGCCTTACCGTGGCCTTCAGCGGGGACTCCTTTACACCCTCGAGCGCCCCGAGCAGCGAGGTCATCGGGGTGGTGGCGGCCCTGATAGTGCTGCTCGTCGTGTTCGGTTCGGTCCTGGCTGCCGGCCTTCCTGTGGTTGTCGCCCTGGCCGGTATAGGACTCGCCATCCCGCTGATCGGAATTGCCGCCCACGGCGTGCCGACCCCCGACTTCACAGACCAGGTGGCCGCTCTCATCGGTATCGGTGTCGGGATCGACTACACCCTGCTTGTAGTCACCCGCTACCGGGTCGCCCTTATCCGCCACGGCCAGGAGGAAGTAGCGGTGGCAGAGGCCCTTTCCACCGCGGGCCGATCGGTGATCCTCGCCGGTTCCACCGTGGTGGTCTCACTCATGGGCCTGTTCTTGATGGACGTGTCCACCTTCGATGGCCTGGCCGTCGGGAGCGCCCTGGCCGTCCTGGTCATGGTCGCCGCGACCCTCACTCTTCTGCCTGCGCTACTCGGCTTCACGGGAGGCAGGATGTTCAGGCGGGCGCGGGCGCGGGGTAGCGCCTCCCGGTGGGGCTGGAACCGCTTCGGCGGTGCCGGCCGCTTAGCCAGGCTGGTCGTGCGGCGGCCCGTCGGTCTGGCATCGCTCGGTCTCATCGGCCTGCTGGTGCTCGCCGCACCGGCCTTGCGGCTTCAACTCGGCACGGCCGACGCCGGAACCGATCCGCCCGGCAGCACTACACGGCAGGCCTATGACCTGGCGGTTCAAGGCTTCGGCCCCGGTTCGGTGGCGCCCATCATCGTGGTCGCCCAGGAGCCGCCCGCCCGCCTGGCATCGTTAGTCGCGCCCAGCGGGGTCCGCTCCATGTCTGTGCTGGAATCGGCGCTGCGAGAAGCACCCGGTGTCACCGCCGTCTCCACCCCGCGATTCGACGCATCCGCCACCGCCGCCGTGGTGCAGGTGACCCCGGCATGGGGCCCGGCGGATCGCCACACCGCCGCCCTCATTGACAGGTTGCGACACGAAACCCTGCCCGCCGTCGAGCGCCAAACCGGTCTGACCAGCCACGTGGGAGGAGAGACCGCCGGCAACGCCGATTTCGCCTCGGTCACGGCGACGCGCCTACCACTTCTTCTCGCGGGGGTGCTCACCCTGAGCTTCCTCCTTCTGCTCATCGGGTTCCGCTCGGTCCCCGTTGCAGCCCAGGCCATTCTTCTGAACCTTCTGTCCGTCGGCGCGGCCTACGGGATCGTGGTCGCCGTCTTCCAGTGGGGGTGGGGAGTCGGATTGACGGGGGCTAGTGCCGCCCCGGTGGCACCGTGGATCCCGACCATGCTTTTCGCCATCACGTTCGGCTTGTCGATGGACTACGAAGTCTTCGTCATCGGGGCCATACGAGACGTGCGCCCCTCTCATGAGGACGACAGGGAGGCGGTAGCCAACGGTCTGGCTTCCACTGCGGGGGTCATCAGCGCGGCGGCCTTGATCATGGCCCTGGTGTTCGGCAGCTTCGTTACGTCGAACGGCCTCGATCTCAAGGTCATCGGCATCGGGTTGGCCGCTGCGGTCGTGGTGGATGCCACGCTCATACGGCTGATGGTGGTGCCCGCGACCATGGCGATCCTCGGGCCGGCCGCCTGGTGGTGCCCTGACTGGCTGAACCGGCTGATGCGGCGGGCGCCGGGCCAGGGAGCCAACGGACCCACCAAGTACGCTGAACTCGAACCGACCACGGAGGAGCCGGTGCCGGTGCCCGCTCTCAGCACGCCCAGGTGACGGATCCGCTGAAGGGATCGAGCAGGCCGGCCACGAGCGTTTTGCGCACGCCGCGGCGCTGGGCTGTCAGACTGGCGGCAGATGGTTCTGCTTGCTGCTGACTGGGCGACGGTCTCCTCCCTGGCTACGGGTTTCGGCACCCTGGTCCTGGCCATCGCCACCTTCGCAGCCGTGCGCTCCTCCAACCGGTCGGCGCGAATCGCCGAGGCCGCCCTCCAGGAGCAGCGGCGGCCTCTATTGGGGGCTTCCCGCCTGGAGGACCCGAAGCAGAAGATCATGTTCCTGGAGGGGTATTGGGTGAGCGCCGAGGGAGGCCGGGCTGCCGTAGAGCATGTCGACGGCATCGTGTACTTGGCCATCAGCCTGCGAAATGTCGGCAGCGGTATTGCGGTCTGTCAGGGTTGGGCGGTCCGAGCCGAACCGAGCCCCTCGGGCCGCTTCCCGACCCCCACCCCACTGGAGGACTTTCACATCCAGTCGCGAGACCTCTATGTTCCGAGCGGCGACATCGGGATGTGGCAAGGTGCCCTACGCAACCCTGACGATCCGGTACGCGCCGGAGTCATCGATGCCATCGAGTCCAGCCGGCCGATCACGGTGGAGTTGCTCTACACCGACCTGATCGGCCGCCAACGGACGATCTCCCGCTTTGGTCTCACCCCCGCTCGCGATATGTGGCTGGCCAGTCTTAACCGGCATTGGTATCTCGACTGGGAGGGGCCCCGGCCGGAGAACGTCACCCTGGCCGCCGCCGAGGCGGTGCTTCGAGATCAGGAGGCTGCCGTGGAGAGGAGAGCGGCGGCGGAGAACGAAGGAAACAGCACCGTGCGCGGCCCCGGTTCCAGGGAGAGCGGTCGCTCCGAGACCGAGCCGGCCGAGGCCTAGACCGAGTGGTTGGCCGGGTGAAGCGCCGCGGTGTCACTTTGCCCCGGTCGTTAACCACATGACATTCCACACGAGGCCCACAGGAGACCGCATGGACAAGCGGCGGACCTCCATTTCCTTCGCCCGAGCTCTGGTCGTCCGGATACAGCGGCCAGACCTACATCGTCGCTTATCTGAACACGGCCAAATGAACCCCGGTTCGGGGTCACGATGAGGGGCCGTCGCTCGGCCATTAAGGTCACCCTCGGCGCGCCCTCAGCTAAAGCGTCTGTCACGGGATCGACTCCGGACGTGTGTTGCCTTTCAGCATTTCCTCGATGCGGGCCAGCCGCTCGGCCAGGTCGGCCAGGGTGACCTCGTTCGGGTTCGGCGCCGCTTGGGCGCCCGCCGCCCGCCGTCTGGCTGCCTGCTCCACGAACGACGAGGCGACCTGGGCCGTCACCACCGCCAGGGTCAGGATCCCGGTGGCCATGATGAACAGGGCCGCGGCCCGTCCCGGGAAGGTCACGGGGTAGTAGTCCCCGTAGCCCACCGTGGTTACCGTCACCATCGCCCACCACAGCGACTCGCCGATGGTGTGTATGTTGCTTCCGGACGCGTGGCGTTCGTAGAAGTACACGGCGACGGCCGCGTTTACCACCAGGAGCAGAGCCGCCAGCAAGAAGCGCTCCAGGTGGCCCCGCCGGAACATGGCGCGGACGAGCCGGATGCTGAACACCACCCGCAAGGGCGGTATCACGACCACCACCAGGCTCGTCCAGTGGGTCCTGACGTAGTACCAGGAACGACCCGAGAGTCTGGCCCGGATGTAAAGATCGAGCGCATAGGTTGCCGACAACGTGAGGCGGGCCGCGTAGGCCTCTCGCCACCAGGAGCCGAAGTCGTGGGGTGGCACCACCACGATCCAAAGCGTCATCAGGGCCAGCAGGTCGAGCGGCGTCTGCGTCCGGTCCAGATACGAGGCCAGCCGTCGTGAACGAAAATCCGGGTCGACCGGCCGGTCCTCAATACCGTCGGTTGTTTCAGCCATTCCCAGAGTGTGGCAGCGCCCCGAGGGATTCGGCCGGCCCGCAGTAGTATCCGGGCCACCGGTTCCGGTCAGGGGGGACCGTGGCCACAAGTCTGGGGGTCGGCGTGGCGAGCGAGATCCGCCTCCCGGGGCCGTGGACTCCCGCCTGCGGCCGGCGGAGAGACGAGGAGCAGGAGCGAATGCTGCAGGCCCCCGTCGATGCCGTGGCCTGAGCCACCGCAACCTACGCGGGCGACCGGGCGCTTGTACGGTGGTTGGCGGTTTGACCAGCCAGAGCCAGGCCCAAGGGGCCCTCGACCCTAGACCGGACGGCGTCACGCGCCGCGCCCTGCTTCGGCAGGCGGCCCGGGCCCCTGATAGCTATGCCCTGCTCCTCATCCTCCTCCTCGTCGACTACGTGATCCTGTCGATCGGCTGGACCGGTGCGTGGGCATTGGTCGTGACCACGATGTTCATAGGCTTCACTGCCCTCCTGGCTTTTCACACCTCCCGAGTGGGTGGCCGTGTGTTCAAAGCTGTGGTGGTATCGGTCGGCCTCGCGCTCGGTGGCCTCGATCACGGCGGCGGTGAACGCCAACGATCAGGCCCAGGGCGTGGCGTTCATCATCATGGCCCTCCTCGTCGTGACCTGCCCGGTTGCCATCCTGTCGCGAATCATCCACCACAGGCGAGTCACCCTGGAGACGCTTCTCGGCGCCATCTGCGTGTACGTGCTCATCGGACTCCTGTTCGCTTACATAGATATCGCCTATCAACTCCTGGGCGGCACCTCTTACTTCGCTCAGTCGGGCCATCACAGCCCGTCGGACTTCGTCTACTTCAGCTTCATCACCATGACCACCGTGGGCTACGGCGACCTCTCGCCGGCCAACGGTCTTCCCAGGACTACAGCCGTGCTCGAGGCCCTGACGGGACAGGTGTTTCTCGTAGTACTCGTTTCGCGGCTGGTGGCCATGTACACGCCCGTGCCTGGGGCCACGCGCCGGGCCAGGATGCGCGCTCGCTTGGAGGGCGGCGCTTCTGCCGCGGACGACGACGAGGCCGAACCGGATGAGCCGGGGACCGAGGCGGAGGGGGCGGATCCGTGAGCGATGGAGAGGCTCTGCCGGATACCGACGGCGGTAGCTCCCTGGACCCTGGGCCCAAGGGCAAGTTACGCCTGGGACGGGGAGCGCTGATCCGGCAGGTTCGCCAGCTGATCCGTGCCATAAACGATGGAGACGACGCAACCGTGGAGGCGGCGGTCCTCCAGCTGAGCCAGTCGCGGCGGTATTTGGCTCCCTTGGCTTTCGCGGTCGGGGCCTTCGCGATGCTGTTCCAGGGTCTCAAGCTGGTTTTCTCCGAGTGGCGCTTGACCATCGTGCAGATTCTGCCTGCCATGTGGATCTGGGCCGCCATGCTCGATCTGAAGGTGCACGTGCTGAAGGGCAAGGAATTCAATATCTGGCGCGGTCCGCTGGCGATCGTGCTCGTTCTCGCCATCGCGTTGGTGAGCGTGGCCGCCTTCTACCTGAACTCGGTCTTTGCCTTCGCGCTCACCGACTCTGGGCGACCGGACCTTCGCTCCGCCTTCGTCCGGGCTCGCGGCCACTTCGGGGTTGTCGCCACGCTGGGCTTCAGCGTCGGACTGGCTCTCGGCTTTTCGGCCATAGTGGTGCCGCGCTGGGGGTTGCGGTGGTTCGCGCTGTCGATGGGAATCGTCATAGGAGTGATGATGCTCACCTACGTGACCGTGCCGTCCCGTCTGGTCGGCCTCAAGTCCAGCTTCTCGGGCCGTGACAAGCTCGCCGCGTCCGTGGTAGCGGGGGCGTTTGGGGCAGTGATATGCGCACCCGCGTACGTGATCGGGCGCGTCGGCGTCCTGTTGCTCGGATCAAAGGTTGTGATCGTCTTTGCTCTCGGGGTCGCGATGCTCTCGGTGGGGCTGGCGCTCCAGGCCGGCGCCACCGGGGCCGTCAAGGCCATAAAGATGAGCGCCAAGCTGGTCGCCGGCAATCCTCCGGCCGGCGCCTCGGTCTCCGGGGCCCCCACCGCTGCAACTTCTGTTACGGCGCCGGAAGTAGCCGACGTCGAGCCTTCGGCGGGGGTTTAAGGGGCGCCTGGGCGCCAGGGTCAATCCCGGCGAGTCAGTCAGGAGGGCGCGGGGCCGGGAGCCCGGACAGATAGACGACCCGATGGGCGATGTTGACGGCGTGATCTCCGAGTCGTTCGTAGAAGCGGGCCACGAGGGTCATGTCCATGGCCACCGCAAGGCTGAGGGCATGGGTGGCCGCTTCGAGATCCTCCGTCACCAGCGCGAACAGATGGATGATCTTCGATTCGATAGCTTCCAGCTGGCGGTGAAAGTTGACGCGAAGCTCGATCACTAGGGGGATCTACCCACCCACCGGCCGCTGACACGCGCCGGCATAGCCGAAACTTAACCTTCCGGTTTCGGCAGGTGGCTGTCGGTGGGCGGCCGTCTCCTTTAGGATTCGTCGGTGGTCGCGCTGCTCAACGTCACTAACTTCGTTTCATCGTCGGGCTACGCCGCCATCTTCATACTGTCTGTCCTGCAGTCCTGCTGTATCCCGACCTCATCTGAGCTTACGTTTGGCTTCGCCGGTGTCCTCGCCTCAGAGGGCAAGTTGAGCCTGCTGCCCATCATCGTCGTTGGAGTCCTGGGCGAGGTGGTAGGCGCCTACATCGCCTGGTTCATCGGCCGGACCGGCGGTCGCGCCATCGTTGATCGCTACGGCCGGTATCTGCTACTGACCCACCATGATCTTGACCGGGCCGAGAACTGGTACCGCCGGCACGGGAACTGGGGAGTGTTCGGCGCCCGCCTACTGCCGGTGATCCGCAACTTCGCCGCCCTGCCGGCAGGCGTGGCCGAGGTGCCACTCTTGCGCTTCGGGCTGCTCACAGCCGCGGGGAGCGCCATATGGATCACCGCCATGACGCTTATCGGCTACGGACTCGGGTCGAGCTATCACAAGGTGATGAAGGGCTTCAGCGACGCCGGGTATCTGCTCGGAGCATTGGCGGCCATTGCCATCGTGGTATTTCTGGTCCATCGCTACCGGGCCTACAAGGCGGCTACCTCAGGCGAGGACCCCGTCAATCGTCGTCAGCAACCTTGAGCGCTTCGCCTAGCTGGGCGTCGATACTCCAGTCCTCGGGCGGCTGGTGATGTTCGCGGGCCCAGGCCACGGTCAAGGGCTCGCTGCCCGCCTCGAGGAGCAGGTCCGCGCCGACCTGGTCATGGCTGAGATACCTCCCGACCCGCCGGCGCCAACTTGCGTCGCTCTCCTCCGACCACCCCAGTAGCTTCTCCCGCCCGACAGCCATGCCGGCGAAAGTGACACCAGCGCGGGACCATGTGCCCAACCCCGACTCGATCTTGCCGACATCGTGTAGAAGGGCGGCCGCCACCACACTACGGGGCACGACTCCATCGGGCCCATCTCCGCCCAGCTCGGTGATCGTCCGCCGAGCCACCCCTACCGCATGGCGGCGGTCGGCCCCCGACATCTGGGTCCACAAGGACCATTCGCCGGGAAGCAACTGGCTTTGTACCCAGTTCTCGTCGGTAGCGGGAGGACCGAAGGGCAGCAGCGCTCCGAAGAACCGGCCGGACAGGTGACCGATCGACCCGAACCCGTGGTTGGACGCCATAGCGACGCCGATGGTACCGGCCCGGGCGACGGGATCGGGGATCCTCCGATCGCAGGACCCCTCGGCGGTACCGTTGAGCCCGATGGACGCTGGTCGGGGCGCTCCCGAATCCGCCGTCAAGCTTCGCCCCGGAAGTCAGACAAGGAATGGGACGGCTCCCCGTCCCAGACGTCGGGCCTTTCGTCCCGACATCGAGGGGCTGCGGGCGGTCGCCATCCTCGCCGTGGTCCTATACCACGCCCACGTCAGCGTCCTTGGCGGCGGCTTCGACGGGGTCGACGTCTTCTTCGTCGTCTCCGGATATCTCATCACCGGCCTTATTTGGCGGGAGCTGAATCGGGACGGTCGGGTTTCCTTGGCTGCGTTTTACGGGCGGCGGGCTCGCCGCCTCCTGCCGGCGGCGATTTTCGTGGTGGCTGTGACCGCCCTGGCCGCCCGCCGCTGGATGCCGCCCCTCGAGCTGCCGGCGGTGATGAAGGACGGTGTGGCCAGCTCCCTTTACGTCGCCAACTACCGCTTCGCCCTGCAGCACACGAGCTACCTGGCCCCCGCCAGGGTTGTCTCCCCGTTCCAGCACTTCTGGTCGTTGGGCGTCGAAGAGCAGTTCTACCTGGTTTGGCCGTTGCTGCTCGTTGGGGCGTCAATGGTCTGGCGCCGCCCTCACCGATACCAGCACCACCGATGGCGCCGGACGCGCAACAGCCGGGTCACCCCCGATCGGTTCACCGCTCTCGTGGTGCTCGGCGCCGTGACCCTTCTGTCGTGTGTTCTCTCTATCTGGCTCACCCACATCAATCAACCCTGGGCCTTCTTCTCGTTGCCAACCAGGGCTTGGGAGCTCGGCGCGGGAGGGATCCTCGCTCTCTCAGCGCCCACCATCAAGCGGATCCCGGCCACCGCAGCCACGGTCATCGGATGGACGGGGCTGGCAGTCATCATCCTTTCGTTCTTTCTCATCACTCCCTCGACGCCCTATCCCGGCACGGCCGCGCTGGCACCAGTACTCGGAACAGTCCTCGTCATCGCCAGTGGGGAGGTGGCGTCGGTCCGAGCCAACGCCGTCGTACGTCGCCAGGGACCCGCGAAGGTCCTGGGCCGGCCGTACATGCGCGCCATCGGGCGCGGTTCGTACTCCTGGTACCTCTGGCACTGGCCCTTCCTGATCCTGGCCCCCTACGTCCTCGGCTACACCCTGAGCTTGTGGCAGAACCTCTTCGTGGCTGCCCTGAGCGGAGCAGTAGCCGCGGCCAGCTACGCCGTCATAGAGACGCCGGCGCGCACCTCCGCCTGGTTGGCGTCGGTACCCCGCCGCAGCCTCGTCACAGGCGGCGCTCTCAGCGCAGTGGGAGTGGTGGTCTGCGTGCTGGTGGCCGCTGATCTCCCCTCTCTCACCGGCCACGGGGTGGCGCCCGCCGCCACCATCCGAACGCCAGTATCGTCGGCCGGTCCGGCGGCTTCCGGCCCGGCCAAAAGCCCGGTTATGACAGACGATCCGCTCCAAGCCGAGATCGCATCGATAAACGCCCAGATCGCAGCCCAGCTGGCCGCCGCCGTCGACACCGAGGAGGTCCCTTCGAATCTGCATCCGACCCTGGGCGCCGCCAACACCGACGACCCGCCGGTGTTTGTGGATGGATGTCAGGACAGTTACCTTGCCTCTGCGGTGCAGAGCTGCGAGTTCGGGGACCTGGTCTCGAACACGAGCGTCGTGCTCTTCGGGGATTCGCACGCCGGTATGTGGTTCCCGGCTGTCGATCTAGCCGCCAACCAGCACGGCTGGCGGCTCTACGCCTGGACCAAGGCGACCTGCCCCCCGATCACCATTCCGATATTCAGCCCCGAACTCGGACGCAACTTCACCGAATGCGAGACGTGGAGGCAGAACGTCCTGGCCAGGATCCAGGAGGTACATCCGGCCCTCGTGATCCTTGGCATGGCCCGCCACTACAGCTCCGTATACGGCTTCACCCCTTACCAGGAGCCGTGGCTGCAGGGGATCGCCCAGATGGTCGCGACCATCAGGCAGATGGGCGCCAAGGTTATGGTCGTAGGGCCGGTTCCGAAGCCACCGTTCAACGTTCCCGACTGCCTGTCCGCCCACCTGAGTGATGCGGTCGCCTGCACCGAGCCGGTCTCAACTGAGATCAACGACGCCGGATTGGCGGCCGAGCGGACGGCCGTGACGGCTGCCCGCGGTACCTACGTTGACGTGCAGCCCTGGTTCTGCACCGCAACTCGCTGCGCCGTCATCCTGGGCAACATCGAGATGTGGCGCGATGACAACCACATATCGCCGGAATATTCCAGCTTCCTCGGCCCGGCCATGTCGGCGGAGCTGGAGGCTGTGATGGCGCCCAGGTGACCATCCTTTCCTGGACCCGTTCGTGACGGCAGGCCGCGAACTTGATCCAGATCGCTGGATTTTGGTCTAGTCGAACGTCGGCTCTGATATCTACATCACCGGGACCGCGGTATTTTTTGGGCGTGCGGCCGACGCAGGCGGGAGGAGCCAGGCCGGCGAGCCTAACCCTGCCGGTTACCGGCTGGACGACGTGGTCGAGGAAGCACCACCTCATCGCCCTGAAGGGCCGGGCCCGGTAAGCCGCTCGCGGCCGGGACACATGATCAGAGCCCCCGGTCACCCCGGGAACTTCTGTTTGCTCGGCGCACGGCTAACTACCGGCCACGACTGACGCATCGAGGTCGGCCCCGAACCGGGGGATGACTCCCTCCCTCATCATTACGTCGCGGCAACTCTCACAGAAGGGGAGCGGCCTCAGCACGTGGTCCTTGCCCTCGACCGTCAGCGCCTCGGACGTTTGCTTCCTACATCTCCGACACTTGGGTTGACTCATTTATCTCGGTACCTCCGTGAAAGTGGAAGGATCATTACGCCCACTCCACCTCCACCTGGCACCCCGGAGAGGGTGACGCAGGTACCGGGTTGTGAAGGTTATCCAGGGCCTCGGCTGACCTGGTGGACCCTGGGGTTTGTCCCATGACCACGAGGTCCAGTGTCGATGTCTGGAGGGCAGCTTCCCGCCCTGCCCACCCGGAAGAACTCGGCGAGCACCTTGAGCCTGAGCTAGAACGCCAACCAGAGAGGGGCTGCTCAGCAGCGGTGTGCGGTTGGGGTAACCGTTCGCAGAATCTGCTGAGCCACCGGGTCGGTTCCTGCCGCTACCTCTACGGCCTGACCCTGCCCAATCACCTAGAACGGATCGGAGCCACGTTCCAGCACCTTCACGGAACCAGACGTGCTGACGAGATTGTTCGTTGGCAGCGCTTCGCGCCGCGCCTGGACACACTCAATCGACACCCACGCCGCCGGAGGCGGCTCTTGCGTCGTGGTCACACTCGCACTCGGACAGCTTGTAAACCCCGATTGCGATCGCTCCACCAGATGGGATGGACCGTTCGTCCGATGTGATGGTCCCGATGGTGCGGGCCGGGACGGGAGCGCATACTGGGTCCCGCCCTATCCGCGAATCCGCCGGCGCGGCCAGATCGAGCACGCTCGGTCTTCGACGTAATGGATGGGCGCGCGTTCTGGTCGGGGCGCACGGGTACCGCCCAGTCCCGGCGCTGGCAGGGATCACTTGCGGTAGCCGCGATCGCCGGGCATAGGTCGCACTTTGACTCCGGTGGCAGTGAGGAACTGGCGGATCTGGCAGGCGTGCTCAACGACGTGCAGTGGCACGCCGCCGACAATGACTCCGTACGGCATCCCGTGGTATCGATGAGCGCTGGGGAGTGGCCGCGCCGCCGCGTTCTCGGTGAGCGCATAAAGCGTACGGCGCACCCTTGCGCGGCAGTAATCGATGTAACCGAGGAGTTCGTCCTTGGTGAACTTACGGTTAGGAAAGGCGTAGCTGTTCTCATCGAAGGGTTGTGGCGGTTCCCACGGCTCGAACTCGGCGGTGAGGTCGTAGTCGAGGGTCAGCAGCGCGTGGTATCCCAGGAACCAGGGGGCCGAGCCGTGCAGTCCCCCCTGTGGCGTTGGAGCGGTGGGCGCCTCGTCCGGCCAGAGGTCCGTCTCCCACAGGTCCCCGGGGCAGTCCGCCAGTGCCACCTCCATCAGCCGCAGCGCTCGGTCGAAGTTGCTGGCAATGCTCTGAACAAACGGGTTCGCCATGCCTTCGGTATAGCGCAGGTAGACGGAACCGGCCCCAACCAGGAAACCGGCCTGCTGTGTCCCCGAGTGCCAACCCGTGCTCGCAGATCGCTCGTGCTTTACGGAAGCCGCATTCGGGCCCAGAGCGCCGATCGCCGATTATCGCCCTGGGTTCTGCCACCGGGTGAAGCCACCGCAGAGCGCACAGATCAACCAGTTCGGTGCGAGCGCGCCGAGCAACTGCTGAGTCTGATCCTGGTCCTTATGAGCAGGTGTCGCCGTCCAGGGGAACGTCAAGCTCCTCCATCAGTCGACGAACCCGCTGTCCGATCTCGTCACGGATGGGTCGAACAGCTTCCAAGGATTCCCCCGCAGGGTCGGCTACCTGCCAGTCTTGGTAGTCCTTGCCGGGGAAGATTGGGCAGGCGTCGCCGCAGCCCATGGTGATCACCACATCGGCTGCCCTTACAACCTCGTCGGTCCACGGCTTGGGGAACTCTGAGGAGATGTCGATACCAACCTCGGCCATTGCCTGCACCGCGGCTGGGTTAACTTCACTGGCCGGTTCTGAGCCGCCGGACCAGGCCACCGCTCCCTCTCCGGCCAGATGAGTCAACCAGCCCAGGGCCATCTGCGACCGCCCGGCATTGTGGACGCACAGGAACAGAACGATGGGCACACCAGTTCCATCTTGGCGTCCTTCCACCCTGGCCAAGGCATGGAGCCTTTGGCGGGCGAACCGCTCGGCGAAAAGGGTGAGGAATCTTCGCACCGTGGCCCGTGGGGCTAACTCGTCATAGCTGGACACCAGGAACCGCTCTATAGTGTCGACCCCGAAGACGCCGTCGAACTCCTCCTTCAAGTGCGCTGCGGCCGTTCGCAACGCCAGCCGGTCCTCGATACGCAGGTTTTCGACTGTGGGCATCCTTGCTGTCCTCCCGTATCTTCACTTGGCTTCAGGCTATTACTCAACTACTATTGAGTCAATGGAGCTTGAGCGACTTCGCCAACGTGCAGAAGCTCATGCCGCCCTGGCCGACATCCACCGGCTGGCCATCGTCGATGAGCTGACCCTGGCCGACCGGACCCCATCAGAGCTAGCCGCCACGCTCGGCATCGAGTCCAACCTTCTAGCCCACCACCTCAGCACCCTTGAAGGAGCGGGTCTGATCGAGCGTACTGTCTCCCAGGGCGACCGGCGACGCCGCTACATCCGCCTCCTGCCCGCCTGCCGACCAGTCATTAACCAAGACATCCGTATCGTGGCCAAGCGGATCGTATTCGTCTGCACCGAGAACGCAGCCCGCTCCCAGCTTGCCGAGGGGATCTGGAACCAGACCCGGCCCATCAAAGCCATAAGTGCAGGCACCAGACCCGCATCACGCCTGCATCCAGGAACCATTCGTGCAGCCGCACGCCGAGGCATCAACCTCAAAGGCGCCCGCCCCAGCCCTCTACCCCAACTCGGGTCCCACGATCTCGTTATCACCGTGTGCGACCGGGCCCACGAAACCCTTAACCCCGGCCCCCACGTCACCCAACTGCACTGGTCGATCCTCGACCCCGCCAGCGCCCCCACCGCAGACGCCTACGAAGACAGCATCGACAGCCTCCTGGGCCGTATCAGTGCCGCCGCCGAGCACATCCTCTCCTCCCCGGCCTGAGCGACGCCACCATAGTCTGCGGGAACACCCGCCCCTACCGCCCAGGGACGGACGAGTCCTCCAGGTGCTGAGCAAGATCATTTGATCTGCGTTCCCCCTACACAACCACGCAGCAAAACTGAACTGCGCAGATCGACGGAACCCGAGCATGCTCATGGGGTGGCCCTCGAGGCCGAGGTGGCCCATGTCGTGCACGCCGATCCTTAGCGCTGCCCTGCCCCCGATTCGCCGGGTCGGGGTGCCAGCGTTTGACTGGCCCCTCAGGCGTGAGATGGGGTCGCGGACCGGTGCGGGCCGATGTACTGTTTGCGGGTCAGTTGGAAGGAGCTCATGGGCCATCTCATCGACGAACTCAGCGACGCTCGATCGGCTTACGAGCGCCGGGATTGGCGTGGGGCGTTCGACTTGCTGACGGCGGCCGAGAGGCGCTCGCCGCTGGCGCCGGAAGATGCCGAGCTGCTGGCAGAGGCGGCCCGCTGGGCACGTGAGTACAGCGCTATGATCGATGCGCTGGAGCAGGCCGAGGCACGCTACGAACGCGTCGGCAAACCGGGGCTCGCGGCGGGTGCCGCATTGTCGCTGTGCCGTGAGCACTTCGTCCGCAACAGCCTTTCTGAAGCGGGAGGCTGGCTGGGTCGTGCCTCCCGCCTGCTCGAGGACGAGCCCGAATGCTCTGCCCACGGCTATCTGCAGTGGGCCCTCGGCCGAGCCGCGTGGGCCAACGAGGACTCTAAGTCCGCCCTGGACCACGCCCGTGAGACGAGCGCGATCGGTCGTCGGCTGGGTGACATCGATCTGGAAGCCTTCGGCCTGCACGACGAGGGGCATGTGCTGATCGCTCGGGGCGACGTCGACGCGGGTCGTGCCTTGGTCGATGAGGCTGCTGCCATGGGAGGTGCCGCCAGCAACCCGTACACCACCGGAATGGTCTATTGCGGCGCGATCTGGGCCTACCGCAACATGGCCGACTGGCGAAGTGCCGGCGAGTGGATCGACGCATCGTTGCGATGGTGCGAGCGCGAATCGTTGAGTGGGTTTCCCGGTCTTTGTCGCTTCCATCGCGCTCGAGGTCCGTCGTCTTCGCGGGGAGCTTGACAACGCCGAGCGAGACGCCCTCGATGCGATCGAAGAGTTGATGCCGGCCAACCTGATCGCGACTGGATGGGCCCTGACCGAGCTCGGTGAGATCCGGCGACGAAGGGGTGATCGATCAGGGGCCCGAGATGCTTTTCGACGTTCCCAGGAGCTGGGCGGACTGCCCCAGCCGGGACTGGCGCTGTTGTTGCTGGACGAAGGCAAGCCCGACGCTGCTCTGGCCAGCATCACCGACGCGTTGGCGCAGATGGTCGGCGTTCACCGAGAGGACCGCGGCTCGGTTCTACCCGCAGCGGTGACCATAGCCTTGGCAGCCGGTCGGATCGACCGCGCCCGCGATGCTTTGGCCGAGCTGGAGTCATGGGGAAAGTCGTTTCACACTACCGCCGCCCTCGCCTCTGTCGCCGAAGCACGCGGCCAGGTCCAGTTGGCCAATGGCGACGCAGAGGCCTCGATCACCTCGCTCCGGGAGGCATGCCAGATGTGGTGCGAGGTCGACGCGCCGTTCGAGGCGGCTCGGGCTCGGGTCATCATCGCCGAAGCGCTACGAGTTGGTGGCCAGGAGTTCAACGCCACGGGTGAGCTCGAGGCGGCGCTGAGCGCGTTCGAACGTCTCGGCGCGCTCCGAGAGGCAGAGGTGGTGCGCTCGATGCTCCAAGCGGCCCGGCGGAGCCGGGCGACCCGTGCCCTGATGTTCACCGACATTGTCGACTCGACCAGGCTCGTCGAGGTCCTGGGTGATGACGCGTGGGGAAGCCTGCTGGATTGGCATGACCGTACCCTGCGTCAGTGTTTTCGCGCAGCCAACGGTCGGGAGATCAACCACGAAGGGGATGGTTTCTTCGTATCCTTCGCAGATTCCCTTGACGCCGTCGAGAGTGCCATTGCGATCCAGCGCACCCTGGCCGTTCACCGCCGTGAGCATGGCTTCGCTCCGCAGGTGCGTATAGGTGTCCATGCCACCGAAGCTGTCGACCTCGGCAATGACTACCTGGGCAAGGGAGTCCACGAAGCTGCCCGTGTCGGTGCCGCTGCCGGCGCTGGAGAGATCCTTGTGACCGCAGCCGTCATCGAGTCAGTCACCGACCACTGCCACATTCGTAACCGCCGTGAACTCCATCTGAGGGGGCTGTCCGTCGCCCTCAACGTCGCGAGCGTCGAGTGGCAATAGGCGTGGCCTACACAAGCCAATCCCGAGCCTGTTAGATCCTCAGGATCGTGGCTATCAGGGAGTCCTAATGGTCGTGGTCATGGCCGGGGTCCTCTGGGTAGTCATGGCCTTCCGGTCCGTCCTCACGGGACGGGGGGGACGTCACTCAACAGCCGGGTTGTCCGTAGTTGCCACAGCAGCTCTGCCGGTTGCGAACCTTCGACCAGTTGTTCGAGAACGTCAGGCGCAGCTTGGTGGCGAAGGGGGCGTCGTAGGTCTTCCAGTTGGTGAGCATGGCTCCCGGGCTGGGCTTTGGTTGTGGATGGGGCTCGGATCCGCACACGCTGCGGAGTCTAGGACCGGGCCTGGCCCGCCGCCGCCTGCCTCCCCAGAAGTACCCTTGCGGATGTGAGCGAATTGCGGCCGGTCCGCGGGCCCGGCCGACGCGCCACAATGGGTGAAGGTGCCAGACGACCGAACGGGGGACGCTATGGAACAGGACCTGGTCGAGGTGCACGGCCGCTGCGGAAGAGGGTTCGCTGACCTTGTCGCGGGCGTGGGCCCGCAACAGTGGCAGGGTGACACCCCCTGCTCGGAGTGGGACGTGCGGACCCTCGTTCACCACCTGCTATACGAGCAGCGCTGGACGACGCCATTGCTGGAAGGCCAGACCATCGAGGAGGTTGGCGACCGGTTCGAGGGCGATCTCATGGGCGAGGATGCCTCGAGCTGGCCTACTTTGGTGGCGTCCGCGATCGAGGAGGCCCACGCCGTGGTGTCCGAACCCGGCGCCCTTCGAAGCACCGTGCATCTCTCCTTCGGAGACACTCCCGGGGAGGAGTACGTCACCCAGCTGACCGCCGACCTCGCCATCCATGGCTGGGACCTGGCCCGGGCCACCGGACAGGACGACACGATCGATCCGGGCGCCGTCGCCCTGCTGCTCTCCTGGGTCGAAGCCAACGCGGGCCTGCTGGCCGGATCGGGTATGTTCGGCTCGCCGATACCGGCTGGCCCCGATGAGCCTGATCAGGTCCGCTTGCTGCGCATGCTCGGTCGCCCAGCTTGAGTTGATCAGCGACGCCGGGACGCCATGTACTTGGCGCTGGCGTCGGCAAGAGCACGAAGCTCCGGATCCTTCGCAAGGAGGGGCTCGAACTTCTCTCTCGCCTTTTCCCGCTTGGCCGGGAAATACTCGGTCGGCCAGTAACCGGGATGCGGCCGATACCGCTTCAGGACATTCCGGGCCACGGTCGCCTTGTGTACCTCGTCGACACCGTCGGCTATACCCATGGTCGGGGCCGACGCGTACATGGCTTGCAGGGGGGTGAGATCGGTCGTTCCCAGTGAGCCCAGGATGTGGAGGGCGTTGTAGGACACGTCTCGCAACACCTTGGCCATGGTGTACTTCACCGTCGCGATATCGGTGCGAGTGGCCTGGGTGCTGGAGTTGTCGATCTTCCATGCCGTTTCCAGCACCAGCAATCGCAGCATCCGGATGGCGGCGTAGGAATCCGCGATCCTCTCCTGCACCATCTGGTGTTCACCGATCATCTTGCCGTGCGACTCGCGGCTCAGGGCCCGTTCGCACATCATGTCGAAGGCCAGCTGGCACTGAGCGATGGTGCGCATGGCATGATGGATGCGACCTCCGCCGAGGCGGCGTTGGGCCAGTACTTTGCCGCCGTCTTCGGGTCCCAGCAGGTGGTCCAAGGGAACTCTCACGTCGCGGTAGATGATGTGATTGTGGTTGCGGGGTTCGGGCATGATCTCCACCCCGGGTGATTTTCGGGGGACGATGAACATGCCGTTGGTGCACATCACGAAGAGGATGTCCGCCACCCGGCCGGCGCTGGTAAACCACTTCTCACCGTTGATCACCCACTCGTCTCCGTCCCGCACGGCATGGGTGCGGAACAGGTTCGGGTCCGATCCGCCTTGCGGCTCGGTCATCGAGTAGGCCGACCAGATCTCCTGGTTCAGCATCGGCTTCAGCCAGCGCTCCTTCTGCGTAGCCGTGCCGTAGGCGGCCAGGATCTCCATGTTGCCTGTGTCGGGGGCAGCCGCCCCGAACATCTGGGGCGCGGACGGGTACCGACCGATGATTTCGTTCAGCAACCCAAGCTTCAGCTGCCCGTAGCCCGGACCGCCCAGTTCCTCGTCGAGAAAGATGGCCCACAGGCCCTGGTCTTTGATCTGATCCTGCAGAGACTTGACCAGGGCCTTGATCTTCGGCTCCTTCGATCGCACCGCGTAAGGAAATATGTACCCGAGGGGCTCGATCTCCTCACGGCAGAACTCCTCCACCCAGTCCAGCTTCTTCTGGAACTCCGGTTCGGTCGAGAAGTCCCACGCCATCGTTCATCACCTCGATTGCTCGGCGTCCAGTTATCCTGGTAGCCAGGATGCCAGATAGTGGAACCGGGGGAGAAGCGCGCTCTGGCCCACACCATGCACCAGGCGGGAAGGGGAGCGTACTGTCGGGTCTTCAATCGTTGGCTCCCGAACGGAGGCCCTACCGTCACCACGCCCCCCTGCCGTAGTCACCCGCTTACGACACCTGTTCCTCGCAGTCTCGGCACTGGGCGGACTGGGCGAGCTGCATTGTCGAAAGCTGGCCCGACGATCTCGCGGCAGCACAGCCAGACCGGCAGACCCTCCAGACGCACGCGACGATCACCAGCACGCACGCCCGAAGAGCCTGATCCGCTACACCAACAAACCCTTGGACGCTTCCCGCACGACTACGGCGAGTTCACCGGTTCCGGCCCGTCCAATACCGCCACCCGGAACATCAGCTCTTCAGGCATGGTCCGGCGAGATGACCCAATCAGACGGCTCGGTGCCCGCCGGTCACCGGCTCGACATCGAGGCCGAATACTTCGCTCTGAGAGGACTTCACCCCTGCCGTGCCCGAGGACAGAATGTCCGCTGATCTGTGCGCAAGTGGGATTCTCAAGCTGAGCGTCCGCCCGGAGGCTCGCTGTGATCGTCGGGCGGATCGATTCCAAACGTGACCGCGAGTCTGTCCATGTCATCCATCTCGTCAGTTGGGTCCAGGAGGTAGCGGCCGTCGCCGAGGCCTTTGCGGATCGTCGCGACCGTTGCGTCGATGTCCTGACTCGACGAGTCCAACACGTGGGCCTCGAAGCTACCGAGATCCTCGAAGGCGTCGAATACCTTCCTGACTGGATCAGGATCAACAAGGTCGTCTGATCCCCGGCGGTGCATGGCCCGCCTGAGGGTAACCTGCCGTGATGGCCTCAGGACGAGGTAGTGAGTAGGACTGCTGGCGCCGGCCACCTGCCGCCAATGCGGCAAGAACCAGGGGCCAATGATCCCGTCGACGAAGACGTCGTAGTCTCCGTCGGCGAACTGGACGGCGGCCGAAGCTATCGCGCTGATGACTGTGCCGTTCTGGCGGCTGGTCCCTGGCATCCATGGCGGCACGTACCCAGCGACGATCCAGCGGAAGACCTGGTCCCCAACAAGGTGAACGCCTAGTCGACTCGACGCCGCCAAACGCGAAGCGACGGTCGTCTTACCCGCTCCCGGCGGGCCAGTTACGATGGTGATGGGCATAGTTCTCCTGGTACTCGACGAGTTGATTTGACTCGGAGTGCTCAGACGGCCACAACCTGATCGTAGCGCGGCGCTGAAGCCAGAAATCCTGATCAGCGTAGCTTTCGCCCACACGGCGGTTAGCTCACAGCGACCGACATATCGACGTCCTCTCCGGCCGCTGAGGCGGTCCGGTCTGCCGGGACTCCCACATCGCCGATCAATTCATTTCGGTCGCCCCGCTACCGGATGACCGGCTGGCCGGAGCTCCTGACCGAATGATCTGTACACCGTTGGAACTGCGAAGACGAGCAGCGGGCCCACTAGGTGTCGTAGATGGGTAGCCAGGACTCGGCCGCCTGGAGCTCAATGCATTGGCGAGCCGAACCGGATGACGTTGCCGTCGAGATCAACGAGTGCACCTTCGTGCTGTCCCCAGTCGGTGTCCTCGGGGCCATGCACCTCAGCGCCGGCGGCTCGCCACTCCGCGGCGAGTTGATCCGCGTTGTCAACGTACAGGTACGCGGTAGTTCGCGTCCACTCAACACCGGCAGGAAGCGATCCGGGGTGGAACTCGACGCCGTCGCGCGTCGCGAACCCGTAGATGCCTTCATCGTACGAGCGCGTACGGTACCCCAGAGTCTCGTAGTACTCGAGAGCGGCACCGACGTCGCGTACGCCGAATATCGGCGCCACCCGCTCGAACATGGTCGTCACGATAGTCATGCCGACCGCGCGAAGTTCGCTCGCCACGACGTGATCGACGAGTGCCGGCTCTACGTCCACCCCATCGTGAGGGGGCGTGGTAGGCCGATGCGAGAGGGTACGGGCCCGGGGATAGGCGCAGAGCGAGCTGCCGAATCGGATCGGCCGGGTCGCGGGGTGGTGAGTTTCTCTCAGGCGTCTCCGGTGGTGATTATGTGCGCCGGACGACGCCGCTGGAGGCTTGAACGAGGGAACCCAATCGTCAGAGCCGCCCGTCCGCCACCCCTGGGTCAAGCGGGTGGCGGACGGGCGGAATGCGAACTAAGTCAGATCACGGATGCTCACTGTCCGGGTCCGGCGGGGGTCATTAGGAGGATGCCGATGGGGGAACGTCGGTCAGATGAGCGCACTGGCCGATTGCATGGCCGCCGACGACGTTGTGCTCGGTGCCAAAACCTCCGGACACGTATGGGCCGAGTCCCCAGCAGACGAGGTTCCGCCCGACCTGGTTGCTAGCGACGAAGATGGTCGGCATCGGGTCGTTGTTCGGGGGGAGCCCGTCGGTGATGTGGACGTTGAACAGGATCACGTTGCCACCGACCTTGTTGACGATCACGCCGACCCAGATAGGTGTCATGTCACCCACAATGAGGTTGCCGCCGATCGTGTTGGTCTTGATCGCCCAGGGAATCGCCGTCGCCCGGGCGGTGACGGAGGCTGTACCTTTCGATCCGATCAGCGTGACGTTCCTTTTGACCGTGATTCCATTCAGCAGAACGGCGTTCGCGTCCCAGGCGGTGACGTTCCCGTCGACCTTGATGCTGGAGCTGAAGGTGGTTGGGTTGCCGTTTGCGTCGACACACGGATGTCCTGTCGTGCTTGTCGGCGTTGGGTTAGGCAGGCAGCCCAGGCCGAGAAGCGAGCCCGGACCGGCCGTGACGTCGTGTCCGACGGTGATCGTCGACGGGTAGCTTTGCGCGTCGAGCACAGCACCAGCAGCGACATTCACGTCGCCGACCACAGTGATCACAGCATCCGGCGCCGTTTGGCACGCGCCCCTAACCGTGATGCTGGCGTAGATCCCCGACGGGATGGGGACGAAGGTCCCTGTCTGGAAATCACCACCGCGGCACGTGTACGCCGCCGGCCACCCCCTGGACGGGTGTGCGCTAGCGACAGCTGTAGTACCCACCAATCCAGTAACCACCGCCCCAGACGACGCCACAATCATGGCCGCGCCGAATAAGCTACGAACCTTCATAGTTCCCCTTCCTTGGGTTGTGTAAGCCCCGAAGCCCCTTATGCCACCAAGGCCCGAGCGCACTCTAGCCTCATCTCTTCGTCGGGGACAAGGCCGTATTCGTCCCGAGAAGATTCTGGAGCAATGGGCCCCTACCACCGGGGTACGCGGGATACCCAATCCTGGTCTGCAAACTGAGCGCTAACCACCGCAAGCGAACCCGAATATCCCATCTGCGTGCGGCCGATCGGTGGAACACGCCAGACTCAGGCAGCGCATAGCAGACGGCTCCGTCCTCACCCGACTCATCACCGAGGGCTGTGCATTTCTCGGAAAGGCCCCCAGCGGCCCAGGCCGATGCTCCTACCACGGCAAGCTCCAATGGGAGGACAAGTCCATCAAAAGCCAGACCCGAAAACCAGCTGGCAGAATATTCGCGAGCGACCCCATCGGACCTCTAAACGCTACGGCCAAGACCATCGCGCCTAGGGGGATTATCAATCAGAATATTCTGTGCTCACCAAATGCTAATCCCTACGGAGCGGCGGGCTACTGGCCGGTCAGGCGGCGTCGCAGCTCTACGTAGACCTCGGTGCCGGCGATTTCCTCCAACTCGGCTCTGAGCGAGTCGATCACCTGATGTTCACCCACGTAGGCCAACGAACCCTCAGTGCAGCACCACGCCATCGTCTGGCCTTCTGCCCCCCAGTCGCGTCGCGTCCAGCGGCGTACGGTCGCTACTTCGGTATCGTCGGCACCCGCCTCCCAGTCCACCTTGATGGGCAGCTGCCAGCACACTGACGGCTTCCATTCAGTCGGTGACTCGCCCGCTTCGATAGCGGCCAGGTGCAGTGCGCAGCCCGTCCCGCCGACGAACCCGGGGCGGTTGAGGAAGATACAAGCCCCATCAACCACGCGGGTGTGGGTACGGGTGCCATCACTGAAGATGCCACCCTCGGCCGCCTCGGCGTGACGCTCGAAGCGGACCGGGTCCAAAGTGGCCGCCAGGGCGGCGATCAACCGGGCTTCGTCGGTATCGTCTAGGTCGGCACCGATCGAGCAGCACCCCAAGCCGAGGTGCGCCGCCGGCTCGGGGCCGATGCCGTGGCAACCTCGACCCCACAGACAAGTCCACCTCGAGGTCAGGAACTCCCGATCGAAGCGCCAGACCGTCTCACTGTCGTGGATCTCCTCGGTAGCCGGGTCCATTCAACGAGCCTATGGCGGCCCACCGACTGGCGCGTCGTCGAGCGATGTGCACCGCGGTCGCCCTTTCGACTCCACAAATTCCAGCGCCCTGCCGAATCCGTCGCGCCCGTCGCATATTTCTTGACGATGTCAAGAGTTGTGGTAGTGTCGCGGTCACACGAAGGGATTCCTGATGATGAAATGGACCTGCACGGTGGAGGCGGTCAATGACACCTATACGGGCGATGTCCAAGACTTGTCGGAAAGGGTTCTCGCCCGGCTTGGCAATCAGCACGGGTCCGTCGCTTTCGGCGACCGACGCATCATGGCCAGCTTTACAGTCGACGCCCGCCTAGTTCTGCAGGCGACTGAGACGGCTCAGAAGGCGTGGAACAAGGCGTTGGACGACGAGTTGGCGTGGTCCATCGTGTCTGTGTCGGCCCGGCGTGCCGACCAGCCCGATGACCTGCCAGGGTTACCCCAGCTGCTCGGGGTAGCGGAGGTGGCTAAACGGTTGGACGTATCCAAGCAGCGCGCCACCGAACTGGCCCGCACCCACCGGTTGTTCCCACCGCCGCTCGCGGAGTTAGCCTCCGGGCCAGTGTGGACCGCATGGCAGATCGGTTCATTCCAACGATCTTGGACCCGCAAGCCGGGCCGGCCCCCTGGGTTGACTGCCCCGGAGACCGAACCTCAACCTCTGACTTAATCGCTCGCAGCACCGGCGAAACCCTCCGCCCCTCTGCGCCCCGGCGACGGCCTCTGGCCCCAAAGAGCGGGCCCTCGGGAACGAATATCGCGGCTGTCCCATGAGGGGTTGTGAGAACGGTAGCGCCGCGTTATTGCGCTGACCTCGGCCGGGTGGCTCCGTAGCCTTAGGCAGGTGCAGAGTGACCCGGATCGCAGGCTCGTGGGCGGCGCAGACCCGGTTCCGCCGGCGAGGTCGGACGAGGGAGACATCCGGCGGTGGGACGCTGACCCGGAACGGCAGGCCACGACCATCGCGCCTGACGCTCAGCTGGCCGATGCCGCCGAGATCGCCGAATGGCCGGTCAGCAGGTTGACCTCCTGGACGCAGAGGCAAGGCCGAGGTCCGGCCGTGCGGGACCTGGTCCTCGACGACTTCGATGCCTACCTGCGCATACTCCTCCCGATCTTCGAGCCCCGCGGTGACAAGGCGCACCTAGAGCAGCTCAGGACCTGGCACGAGACAGCCGCCAGAAACGGACGCCAACGGCATCGCCTGATGGACTTGGTCGGTATTGGCCCCGACCATGACGATGGTCTCCACGGCGGCACCCAGGTGCCCCAAACCCTGGCGGTGACACAAGCGGTCGCGCTGCTCTCAATCCTCGAAGGACATACGAAGTCGGCCCATTCGTGGTTCGTGCTCTGGTACGGCGACTACCACGTAAGCGCCGTCATTCCCGAACAGTCACTGATCGAGATCGACCAAGGTCCCTCCTCCCCATACTGCGTGTTCAACGGACTGCACCGGGTGTGGAAGGACTTGTGGAGCTACCCGAGATGGTGGTGGCCCGAAGACCGATCATGGTGCTGGCAGACCGGCCTCGACCTAGACATGACCAACTGCGCCTGCCTCGGCACCTCCAACGACGGCGCGGAAGAGATCTTCGCCAGCACGGTGATCGAAGCCGTGGTCGCCCACCCAGACGATCCCGTCTTCGGCATGGACACCATCGACGGACAACGACCCGGATAGATGCCAGATGGCCGAATATCGCGTTCCTTGACGCCTGGTGCCGTGATCCGACTGGGCGTCGTTATGTATCGCCGAATCAGCCTGTCTGAACCGAGCCCTCGGGATCGGGACGGAACCAGGTTCTACCGAGCGGTCCTCATCCGCCTTCGGTGATGCGGATGATCGTCTTGCCCGGGGTGCGTCGGTCGGGAGCGAAAGCAGCAGGTGCTTCGGCGAGCGGCCGTACCGCCCCGACGACCGGCTTGAGCCGTCCGTCCCTGAGACGCAGGGCGAGGTCCGCGAGCCGGGAACGGTCGGGTTCGACGACGAAGAAGATAGCGCGCCCGTCCTTGGGCTGGACCGTAGGCGTCCTGGCGATGGTGACGAGCGTCCCGCCAGGGCGCACCAGTGCAGTCGAGCGCTCGAGAATCTCACCGCCGATCACGTCGAAGACCACGTCAACCTGGCCGGCGTCCTCCAGCTTGTCGGCCTGCAGGTCCAAGAAGGCGTGAACTCCCAAACCGAGGGCGGTGTCGCGGTCTGAGGCCCGGCCGGTCCCGATCACTACGGCTCCCATCTCGTGCGCCAGTTGCACGGCGATTGAACCGACACCGCCCGCGGCGCCGTGAACCAGGACGGTCTGGCCCGTCGTGAGGCGAGCGTGGTCGATCAGCGCCTGCGATGCGGTCAGCCCGGAGATCGGCACAGCGGCGGCCATGACGTGGTCGACGTCAGCAGGAAGGGGAGCGAGGTTGCGGGCCTCCACCGCGCTGTACTCGGCCAGGGAACCGTTACGGAACCAGTCGATCAGTCCGAACACCCGCTGGCCGACGGTGAGGCCGGTGGTCCCGTACCCCAACTCGACAACAACACCTGACAGCTCGTGGCCGGGCACGCTCGGCGTCCGGTCGCGCCCAGCACGGTCGACCCATGTCCCCGACCAGTCCAGCTCGCCGGGGGTGAACCCCCCGGCATGGACCCGCACAACGACATCGTTCTGGCCGGCGTGGGGGTGGGGCAGGTCTGACAGGGCGAGTCCACCGACGCCCGCATCACGGTCTCGAACGGTGATGGCTTGCATGACAGTACCTTTCTCACGACGCCCAGATTCTCTCATCTGCGCTCGCTCGGTCTTGGCATCACGCAAAACCGGAAGCCATCCATCTCGACGGGGATGGAAGTGGCCTGAGTCAGCCGACCCCAGGAGCGCCTATCGCCGACTCGAAGCGAGTAGACCAGCGCACCCCGAGGGCGGCGAGATTCATCTGGCGTTCATGTTGAGGTCCGAGAAGGGGCCCAGGAGGGCCCTGGTCGCTCTGAGATGCCCGAACTTCCGTTCCATTTGCCGGGACGACTGCGGGCCCGCCGAGGGGCCGCCCGAACGCCGATTCCCGAGCGGGTCGCGGAAGGGCGTAGAGGACCGTTGCCGAGCACAAGACGGAGCATTATGCGTGGCGTGAACCGGGACGACCTTCGCCGTGCCCTCGACCGGGAGGGCGTTCGGCCCACGGCCTTTGATCTGAACCCGAGCCGCCTGAGCGATGAGGTTTACTGCCTGGCCATAGTCGAGGGCGGCTGGGTGGTCTGGTTCGCCGAACGCGTTGAGCGGCGTGACGAGGCCTTCTTCGAGAAAGAGGACGAAGCCTGCGCCGAGCTTCTCCTGCGAGTCGTGAGCGCTGCTTGCCTCGGCGGGCCGCCTTGATCTCGACCATGGCGATAACCATGTCGGGCCTCGGAGTGACCATCTGGGTGATCATGAGCCTGAGTTGTGCGCTCGGGAGGTCCATGGCCGCCATGCGCCGTAGGTAATCCTCCGCGTCGGTCTCGTCGACGCCGCCGTCCCGGTTGGTGACGTACGCGCGCAAGTCAGCGGTGAGCAGCGAGCGCACCCTTTGCGTGTCGGCATCACAGAAGGCCTCGATCAGGTTGCGCGCAATACCCTCGGGGCTTTCTGGCTCGGGCATAGCTCCAGGTTAGCGACGCTGTCGCATCCGCTGCCCTGGCCGGCAGGAAGGCCTCCCCAGGCCGAATCGGGGCATGCGCGCAGGAGCGGGGCGGTATCTGAATGGCTCACATTCTGAGCCCGTCCATCTGTCCGGCATCCCCTCACGTTGGATTGGCCGTCCGCGGCGGACTGACACCGTCGAAGGACCGAGTCTCCACGGGCCCCGCCTAACCCGCGGGTGCGAAGAACTCCAGAGCGATGTTGTCCGGGTCGCGAAACGACAGCACTGAGCCGTAGCTGGCGTCAACGACCCCTCCATTCGGGATGTCCCATTCGTTAAGCCGTCGTTCCCAAGCCTCAAGTTCGGATCGGCTGGAACATGCGAAGGCCAAATGATCAAGTCCCGGACTGCGCTCATCGAACGGCTCAGAACTGTGCAGGTCGGGGAACCCGTTAATGGCGACAAGCCCTCCACCCACCGACCAAACGACCTGATGAAACGGACCGGTGTCCTCGTCAAGGACCGGATCTGAACCGAAAAGTCGCTGATACCACTTGCGGCTACGGTCAAGGTCGCTGACGGTGAGAGCGACATGTGTGATCGCGGGGAACTCTGGCAAGGATGTACTCCTCTTTTGCAATCCGCCCGACCATAGCGCGAAGGAAGACTTGGTCGGCGAACAACAGATCGCCGTTCCTGGGCGGCCATCACCTGGCGGGTCGGGGCCGGCGGGTGAGGGAGATCGAATATTCGGTATGAGCTTGGTCGTCGTCGCCCCCGTTTGACGACCTCTCCGACGAAGTCAGCCCCGGCGGTGTCGACCTGCCGTTTCGTTCCCTTGAAGGTGCGGCTCACCTGGAGGGGGTTGCCCTTCACCCGGCCCGCGCCCGTGTACACGCGTAGCCGCCAGACTCCCCGGGACCGCTCGAGCTTTGTGCCTCTCACCTGCCCTACGAGTCGGAGGTCACGATCGGGTAATCTCAGATAGCCGCAGGTTGAAGTACTTAAGGGCCGCTAGCTCATCTGGTAGAGCAGGGGACTTTTAATCCCAAGGTGCGGGGTTCGAGACCCCGGCGGCCCACCGACTCTTCACGTAGGCGCTTTGGAATTCGACGTACTGGGGCGCGGTCAGTTGGCCGTCGGGGGGAGACCTCCGGCGTAGGTCTTGGTCTCCGTGTACTGCTCGAAGCCTTCGATACCGTTCTGGCGTCCGATGCCGCTGGCCTTGTACCCGCCGAACGGGGCGTCGGGCCCATACCACACGCCGCCGTTGATGCCGACGGTACCGGCCCGTATCCGGCGCGCCACCGCCATCGCTCGTTCTTCGGATGCGGAGGTGACCCCGACCCCGAGGCCGTATTGGTTGTCGTTGGCGACGCGCACGGCATCGTCGTCATCATCGAATGGAACCACGACGAGGACGGGTCCGAATATCTCTTCTCGGGCGATAGTCATTGAGTTGTCGACGTCAGCGAACAGGGTTGGTTCGACGAAATAGCCTTTGTCGAGGTGGCTGGGCCGGCCGCCGCCGACAACCACCCGGGCTCCCTCCTCGACGCCTTTCTGGATGTAGCCCAGGACCCGTTCACGTTGCAGGGAGCTGATCTGCGGGCCCTGGATGTTGGCCGGGTCAGTAGGGTCGCCGTAGGGGACGTTGCGAAAGCCCTTCTCGATGATCGCCACACCTTCTTCGTAGCGGGAGCGAGGTAGCAACATCCTGGTCAACATCACGCAGCCTTGCCCGCCGTGTGAGCAGATCGTCCATGCCATCGAAAGCTTGGTCTCGAAGTCGGTGTCGTCGAGGATGATGTCGGCCGATTTGCCACCCAGCTCCAGGAACAATCGCTTGAGCGTCGGTGCACCCTTTTCCATGATCCTCCTGCCCACCGCGGTCGAGCCGGTGAACGAGATGAGGTCTACGCGGGGGTCGGTCACCAGGTCCTCGGCCACTGCATTGTCAGAGGTCGTGACCACCTGGAGGACACCTGCGGGGATATCTGTCTTCTCCGCAACCAACCGGCCGATCCGGGTGGCGTTCCATGGTGTGTTCGGCGCGGGTTTCAGAATCACCGTGTTCCCGGTGGCCAGTGAAGGGCCGAGTTTGTTGATGGTCACCTCGATTGGATAGTTCCACGGGACGATGGCTCCGACCACGCCGGCCGCCTCCTTGGCCACCTTGCGCCAACTGTTCGAGCCAAAGGCGTGACCGTCCGGGAGATCGCGTTCCCACTCGAAGTGGTCGATGAACTCGGCCGGCCAGGTCAGGCCCTCGTTCAGCGGAGTGTCCAGCTGAGGCCCGTAGGTCAGCAGAATGGGCGTCCCGACTTCGCTGACCAGCTCGGATCGGAGCAGTTCGCGTTCCTCGTCGAGGGCCGCTTGTAGCTGCAGCAGGGATCGCTTGCGCAGGTCCTTGTTGGTGGCCCAGTCGGTCTCGTCGAAGGCCCGGCGGGCGGCGGCGATGGCGGCATCCATGTCTTCGTGACCGGCGTCGCTCACGACTCCGAGGACTTCTTCGGTTGCCGGATTGATGTTCTCGAAAGTATTGCCAGACCCCGCCTCGACCAGCGTGCCAGCGATCAGCATCCGCATTTCGCCTGTCTGCGAAGCGGTTCCTGGAGTTGTCATAGTGCGTTCCTCCCGAGAAGGATGGACTGTCTTCGGCCCTGCTTGGCACGGTACGCGGACCGAGATAGTTCAGGGCGACCAGGGTGAGTATGGCCATTGGCCCGGATCCTCGTCAACCCAGGCTCCAGGCTCTCGGAGCAGGCTCAGCGTCATTCCAGCCGAGAACGAGCAGGTCCCCATCGCCATCGCCAACGATCTATGGGCTTAACGCATCGGTGCTCACCGACGACGTCGAGAGGGCCCGGGATGTCGCCCGCCAGTTGCGTTCCCGGACGGTAGGCCACAACGCCTTTCGCACTGACTTCGGAATCGCGTTCGGAGGATTCAAACAGTCGGGGATCGGCCGTGGGGGCGGCGCGGAAGGGCTCCTCCCGTTCCTCGAGACGAAAACCGTGATCCTCAACCATCGCCCGGCAGGTTACGAAACACCTGAGGGCTTACAGCTCCAATCCACTGGAGCATTACCACGAAGCTAAGCTCCCCAGCGGGATGTTGAGGTCTTGCGTGGCCAGGGGAGCGGCCCTATCC
Organism: uncultured Acidimicrobiaceae bacterium; assembly: GCA_963851245.1. Taxonomy (GTDB): domain Bacteria; phylum Actinomycetota; class Acidimicrobiia; order Acidimicrobiales; family Palsa-688; genus CAWKOH01. The sequence continues at coordinate 55,359 of CAWKOH010000012.1, forward strand.
GGCTGGATGCGGAATATCTGTCAGGCCGCCTGTGAAGTGGGCGGTGTGACCTTGGCTGTCGGCTGACCGGTGGAAGACGACGAAAACGTTCGGGCCGCTCGACTGTTGGAGGCCCAACTCGCTGCAGAGGAGCTATTCGGGGCGATCGGTGCGGAGGGAATATTGCGGCCGGGGGTGCTGGACAGCGAGGCGAGCCGGGCGGTGACACAGCTGGCGGCGGACCGGTTTGGAGTCCAGCGTCACTGGCACAAGCGGATCGTGCGGTCGGGTCCGAACACTTTGCAGCCGTATACCGTCGATCCTCCGGACCGGCAGATGACCGATGACGACATCGTCTTCGCCGACTTCGGCCCGGTCTTCGACGGGTGGGAAGCCGATTTCGGACGGACATGGGTCCTTGGGGACGACCCGGCTAAGGTGCGTCTGCGAGATGACCTGGCCCCGGTGTTCGCCGCCGGCAAGGCGTTCTTCGAGGCCCGGCCGGTGGTCACCGCCGCCGAGCTTTACACCGCAGTGGTGGGCCTGGCGGAGGAGCGGGGCTGGGAGTTCGGCAACATGCACTGCGGCCATCTGGTGGGCGAATTCCCGCACCAGAACATGGAGGGTGGGCGTCTCGACTCGCTCATCTGCGCCAGCAATGACCGGGTGCTTCGAGGCCCGGATCCGTCGGGCCGGATCGCCCACTGGATTCTGGAGGTGCACCTGGTCGACCGGGCCCGGCAGATCGGCGGGTTCTTCGAGGAGCTGCTCACGTTAGGAGCGTGACACTGCCTGGCCCGGTAGTCGCACCCTGAGTAGTGCCGTTAGAGTCGCCCGGGTGGGGATACCCGGATGTCTATGGTCACGGGTGCACGAAGCATGAATCGGAAGCCTCTGCAGTTCCTGGCCGGGCTGTTGATCGTCTATCTGGCCTTCCCGGTCGTGGCCTTCCTGGATCGGTTGGCCCGATCGCACCAGCGGGGGTTCGGGGTGCCGGGCTTGTGGTCTGCGCTGGTCGTCTCCGTCACGAGTTCGACCATCTCACTCGCCATTATCACGATCTTCGGCGTGCCCCTGGCCTTTGTACTGGCCCGTTCACGCAGCCGTTGGTCAACCGTCGCCTACGTGGCGGTTCTGGTGCCTCTGGCCCTCCCGCCGATCATGAGCGGCATCTTGCTGATCTACCTGATCGGTCCCTACTCCTTTCTTGGGCTCCACGTGGATCGACAGCTGACGAACTCCATGGCGGGAATCGTCATTGCCCAGACCTTCGTTTCCGCCCCCTTCGTAGTAGTCGCGGCCAAGGCCGCGTTCGAGAACGTCGACCCAGCGCTGGACGGCCTGGCCGCCACGCTGGGCCACCGACCGCTGGCTCGGTTCTGGATGGTGGATGTCCATTCCGCCCTGCCGGGCATCCGAGCCGGAATGGTGCTGGCCTGGCTGAGAGCATTCGGCGAATACGGCGCGGTGGTGATAATCGCCTACCACCCATTCAGTCTGCCGGTGTACACCGAATTTCAGTTCTCGGCGACGGGGCTCCCGGCGACTCAGGCTCCAACCTTCCTCGCTCTGTGTTTCGCGGCGGCCGCCATCCTCGTCATGGAGCCGCGCTGGTCCCGCAGACGGCGGCGCAGTTCGGTCCTGCCCGACCCGGCCAGCCCCCCAGTCTCCGAACCCACGGCGATGGGGTTCGACCTCGATGGCTCGGTTGGCACGTTCCACCTGAAGGTCGCCTACCGGGCCACCAGCCACCGAATCGCCATCGTGGGGCCGTCCGGTTCGGGCAAATCGGTCACCCTGCGGGCCTTGGCCGGACTCTTCCCCGGGTTTGGAACAGTTCATTATGGTGGCCGGGACGTCACCGGGATCGCCGCCGAGGAGCGCCACATTGGCTACGTGCCGCAGGGTCTGGGGCTGTTGCCGGGTCGGATCGTGTGGCGTCAGGTGAACTTCGCCGTCGATGCCATCGCGGCGCGAGCGGCGTGGTGGCTCCGAACGCTACACCTCGAAGAGCTGCTCGACCGGCTACCTGAGCAACTCTCAGGTGGCCAGCGCCAACGGGTCAGTCTGGCGCGAGCGCTCAGTCGGGATCCTCAGGTGGTGTTCCTCGACGAACCCTTCACCGCCCTTGACGCACCGGTTCGCCACGAGCTCTTGCTCGAGGTGCGTCGCCTCCAACATCAGGCTGGCCTGTCCACCGTGATCGTCACTCATGATCCGGACGAAGCCGCCATACTCGCCGACGAGATCCTGGTCATAGCCAAGGGGGAACTGCTCCAGGCCGGCCCGTGTGCCGAGGTCTTTCGCCGGCCCGCGTCCGCTGAAGTCGCTCGCCTCCTGAGGATCGACAATGTCCTACAAGGAATGGCGGTGGGCGGTGGCTTCATCGACGTGAGCGACAAGGCTCAGGGTGGAACTGTGCAGACTTGCTTGATGCAGACCGACACCGAGATCTCGGCCGGTACGCCCGTGACCTGGTGCGTACGCCCAAACCAGATTCAGATCGGTCAACACGGGCGATACCCGGCCCGAGTCACTGACCTGATCGAGCTCGGTACATCAGTGACGGCCACGCTCCAGTTGCAGGGTGGTCCGGAGCTACAAGCATGGATGCCCAGCCCTGAGGATCACGAAATCGGCAGCCGCTGTGCAGTCTCAATCGAACCGACCGCCATCAGCGTCTGGGCGGTTTCCCCACCAGGCTCCGCCGAACCCGAAGGGGCCCAGGGTGGGATGTCCATATCCGCCGACCGCGCGGCCGAGACGCCGAACACCACCCAATAGGCTGTTACGACGGTGACCAGACGTCAGCTGCGGGCTGATCGGTTATGGAGTGAACATGATCCCAGCACCTGTTCCAGTCATCGGGGTGGTCCGGTCCAATCGGACATCGCTCGAGAACACCCCCATCCAGGCTGCGCTCAACCGGACCGAAAGGGGATGCGTTGAGCTCGATCCTCGCTATGCCGACGGTCTCGACGGTCTGGAGGGATTCGACTACGCCTGGCTATTGACTTGGCTGCACAATCCCGATGATCAGGTGGACGATGCCCCGCCGCTAAAGCAGGTTCCGTTCCTGCTGCGACGAACCGGGCGCCGTATAGGGATATTCGCGACTCGCGGCCCTCGAAGGGTCAATCCGATAGGGCTCAGTCTGATCCAGGTGATCGCGGTGATAGAGACCAGGGTCGAGTTTTTCGGTGTCGATGTCATCGATGGGACGCCGGTAATTGACCTCAAACCCTACGTCGGATGGTTCGACCGGCCGCCTACAGAGCCACGATGCGGATGGTTCGATGAAGTCACCCTTGCCGAAGGAATCACGCCGTCCATACTTGGACGACCCCACCCTTAGGCCACGGCCAATCGAGGCGAACTAGTCACAGCTGGACTACCGGGCTAGGCTTCGGGGCCATGATGAGGACGAAGCGGTTGTGGATGCTGGCCGGAGCGATGGTTGTGCTGGCCGCGGCTTGCAGCAGTTCTTCCAAGTCGACCAGCACAGCGACGTCTGTTCCGGTCACGACGGCGGCGCCGACGACCACCGTGGCCCGGGGGTCGGGGCCGGTGGACGTGCTCTACGCCGGTTCGCTGGTCAACGTGATGGAGAAGGAGATCGGCCCGGCTTTCAACGCCGCCACTGGCTACACTTTCACCGGGTTCTCGGCTGGCTCGACGGCCTTGGCCACCCAGATCAAGGGCAAGGTGCGCCAGGGCGACGTGTTCGTCAGCGCCAGCCCGTCGGTGAACGAGAGCCTCATGGGCCCCTCCAACGGGGACTGGGTGACCTGGTATGTGACCTTCGCCAACTCGCCCCTGGTGATCGGCTACAACCCCAAAAGCAAGTTCGCCGAGGACCTCAAGACCAAGCCGTGGTACGAGGTGATCACCGAGCCAGAGTTTTTGATCGGGCGGACCGATCCGGCTACCGACCCCAAAGGCAAGCTCACCGCGGAGGCCATTGCCGATGCGGCCAAGATGTACAACCTCCCCGCTCTAAGCAAGATCACTTCCTCTTCGTCAAATGTGTTCCCTGAGGAGGACCTGGTGGGCCGCCTGCAGTCGGGGCAGCTGGACGCAGGGTTCTTCTACACCAGTGAGACCACCCCGGCCGGGATCCCCACCGTGGAGCTGACCGGAGTGGCACTCAAGGCGACTTACACCGTGACCGTGCTGAACCAGGCCCCGCATCAGGCCGGCGCCGAGTCGTTCGTTTCCTACCTGCTCGGGCCTGATGGTCAGGCCTCCTTGACCAAGAGCGGGTTCGAACTGATTCAGCCGCCCACCGTCACGGGCACTGGCGTGCCCTCCAGCGTGACCAGCGCTATCTCCGGCTGAGGGAGAAAGCCGACTCTAGACCTGGCCAACTTAGAAGAAGCCTCGTGGTGGGGCTACTCCTTGCCCACCATGACGTCGGTCGCTTTGATGACCGCGGTCACGTTGTCACCCGCCGTTAGCCCCAGGCTTAGCGCGGAGTCTTTGGTTATGGAAGCCACTACCTCCTGACCTCCCTCCAAGCGGATCACCACCGTGGCCATGACCGCCCCGAGCTCGACCGACGCAATGGTCCCGGACAACTGGTTACGAGCACTCAGCCTCATGGCTGAGAAAGCTACCTCTCCGGGCGACGAAGTGGTGCCGGCGGACGGCCCCGGCGCCACAAAGGCGTCTCCGACGTCGTCGACATCTACGCCGGAGTTGGACCGGCTCCCTGAACGCAGAGCTGGCGCACAACTCCTTGACCCCGGATAGGCCCTCGAGTCGGACGCAGAGCGCTCCTGTATTCATTCCTCCGTGGCCGGCGCCGTGTCGGGTACCTTCGGGCTTATGGCGGCCCGCGGCCTTCCGGATCTCTCCCTCACCGAGTGGGCTGTACTAGCCGTAGCGGCGGAACAGCCGACGTACGGATTTGCCATCGCCAAAGAGCTGTCCACGGATGGCGACTTGGGCCGCATCTGGACCGTACCCCGACCTCTTGTTTACCGAGCCCTGGAATCTCTCGGGCGGCGCCGCTTGATCGAGGCCCTTGGCGAAGAGGCTGGCGATCGGGGTCCTAGCCGGACTCGAATTCGTGCGACCCGGAGCGGGAAGGCAGCCGTCACGCGCTGGCTAGCGACACCAACGCCTCATGTCAGGGATCTGCGGACCCGACTTCTGCTCCAGCTCAGGCTTCTCGACAGAAGGCACGCTGACCTGCTCCCTCTGGCCGCCGACCAGCTCGAACAGTTGGCGCCCATCCTCACCAGCCTCGAGCAGCGGACGAGATCCACATCTGGATTCGACAACCTGCTCGCAACCTGGCGTTATGAATCGGCGCAAGCAGCCGCCCGAACGCTGCAACAGCTCATCACACGACCGGCAACCGTGTCAGTCGCTCCGGGACAGGTCCCCGAAAGCCGGCAGTCCGAGTATCACCCGTGAGCGCCGCGTTGCCAATTGAGCGTCAAAGGTGAACCATGGTCTGCGGCATGGTCGAGGCGCACCATGGCATAGTGACCGGGCGGCTCGAGATTCGCCGTCCTACCGAAGCGGATCGTCCTCGCTTCGTTGAACTCTTCCGCAACCACGTTTTTCATGGTCTTTTCCGACGGCGTCACGTCGAAGGATCAGGCGAACATGAGATTCCAGGCAATACACGGGCGAGATTCTCGGAATCATCTCATCCGGAGAACGGCGCCTCGAAGGGTGTGATCCTGAAACTTGGTTTCGGTTACTGGAAGCGCGCACCGGTAAAGGGTGAGCTATGCGACCTCTACCGCCTAGGAGTCTGACGGTCACTGGAATCCGAGTGCCGGCGCCGGCGACGTCGGGGTGTCTCGGACCGGCAGGCGACAGAACGCAACAACGGTTGCCGGAAAGGGCCGACCCTCGCTGCGTTACGTATGAATATCGAACCTAACGGCGCGAAGGTGGTCTCTGAAATCCGACCGCTGCTGCGTTCTGGCGAAACTCCCAGGTCCTCCGGATTGAACGGCCTGGAGAAGGAGTGTCAAACGCGGGCGTCCTGCCCCTCGGAAAGGAAGCGCGAGCTTCGATGGCGGCATGGATCACCGAGCACCCCTCACGATTGACCGTGATCAAAGGACGGATAAGGCGGCTAGCATCCGATTGGTGGAGGATCATCAGTGGGGCTTCCGGACCAGGGCGGTCCACGCCGGCAACCGGCCTGACTCGGCGACCGGGGCCAGGGCAGTGCCGATCTACCAGACCACCAGCTTCGTGTTCGAAGACGTCGCCGACGCGGCCGACCTTTTCGCCCTGCAGAAGTACGGCAACATCTACACTCGGATTGCCAACCCGACGGTAGCCGCTTTCGAGGAGCGCATGGCCAGCCTCGAAGGGGGCATCGGTGGGGTGGCCACCTCGAGCGGGCAGGCGGCGGAACTGCTCGTGTTCACGGCCCTGGCCGGAGCAGGGGATCACATCGTGTCCAGCTCGGCGCTGTACGGCGGCACTCACAGCCTGCTTGACGTCAGCCTGCGGCGGCTCGGCATCGAGACCACTTTTGTGGCTCCTGACGACCCGGCTGCCTTCGCCGCCGCCATCCGCCCCGAGACCAAGGCGTTGTACACCGAGATCGTGGCCAACCCTTCGGGGGTCGTGGCCGACGTGGCCGCCCTGGCCGACGCCGCCCACGAGGTGGGCATACCGCTGGTCGTCGACTCGACCCTCGCCAGCCCGCACCTCTGCCGCCCCTTCGAGCACGGAGCCGACGTGGTGGTTCATTCGGCGACCAAGTTCATCGGGGGCCACGGGACCTCGATGGGCGGCGTCGTGGTGGAAAGCGGTCGCTTCGACTGGGCCAACGGCCGTTTCCCCCGTATGACCGAACCCGTGGCCGGGTACGGCGGACTTGCGATACTGGGACAACTTCGGCGAGTACGGATTCTGCACCCAGCTGCGCGTCGAGCAACTTCGGGACTTCGGAACCTGCTTGGCCCCTCTCAACGCCTTCCTGCTGCTTCAGGGCCTGGAGACGCTGCCGCTCCGCATGGAAGCCCATGTCGCCAATGCGGTGGGGCTTGCCGAGCATCTGGCCGGGCATCCCGCCGTGGCCTGGGTCTCCTACGCCGGGCTCGAGTACCTCGCCCTACCATGCGCTGGCCCGTCGTTATTGCCGCCACGGCCCCGGGGCGGTCTTCTCCTTCGGGGTCAAAGGGGGCTACGCCGGTGGTCAGGCCTTCATCGAGGCAGTGGAGTTGGCCAGTCACCTGGCCAACGTCGGCGATACCCGAACGCTCGTGATCCACCCGCCTCCACCACCCACCGCCGACTATCCGACGAGGATCAGCTGGCTGCGGGGGTCGGGCCCGACCTGGTCCGGGTTTCGGTCGGCATCGAGGATCTCGACGACATCATCTGGGACTTCGAACGGGCCCTGGACGCCGCGATCAAGGCGGCCGAATGACACCGGACTCCGCCATCTCCGAGTCCGTGAGTGCAGACACCTGGACTCCGCCGTCGGCACAGGAGCGCCTGCGGATCCTCAACCGGACACGCACCATCGCCGTGGTCGGGGCTTCCTCCAACCCGGCTCGGCCCAGCTATTTCGTGGCGACCTACCTTCTCAGCTCCAGCACCGACTACACCGTGTGGTTTGTCAACCCGCGGGAGAAGAACCGATACTTGGCCATCAGGTATACCCCACGCTGGCCGACTTGCCAGCGTCTCCCGACCTGGTCGACGTGTTCCGCCGTGCCGACGACCTGCCTCGGGTGGCGTCCGAAGCCGTGGCCGCCCGGGCTCGCACCTTCTGGGCTCAGCTCGGACTGTGGAACGACGAGGCCGCCGAGATCGCCTTCCGGGGCGGCCTGTCGGTGGTGATGAACCGTTGCGTGAAGATAGAGCACGCCCGTTTCGCCGGTGGCTTGCACCTGGCCGGCTTCGACACCGGGGTGATCAACTCGAAGCGGGCCCGCCGCCCCGGACCGGCTGGCCCGCGCTAGTAGCCCCCCGCTGTCCGATACTCAGGCAGACGTTCGCGGTCTGGTCGAGGTATGCGACCAGGTGAGCGCTCAGGTCCCGGGCGTCGTCGCCGGCGCCGTCGATGAAGGTCGATTTGCGGCGCCGTAAGAACGTGGCGCTCATGAGGTACACCCCGGGAACCGAGGTGACTCCACCATCGTGGCGAACCCGGCCCTTGCCGTCGAGGGCCGGGAGGTGCAACCAGGGGTACTCGGGTCGGTAGCCCGTCGCCCAGATGATCGTCTTGATTTCCGATCGCATCGACATCAAAAGGGGGGGTGACGGTGGCACTCGGGTTGGCACCGGCCGCTCGGGTGGTTCCGCCTCTCGATCGAGCCCGCTTTCGCTAGCCCACTCGTCGAGGGAATCGAGTAGGCGGCCGAGTTTGAGATCAGCCAGCGCGCACTGGTTCGGGAGAGAACCTGAGAACTGCGCCGTCCCCTCAGCGGTGACACCGGCCAGCCGTCCCACGATCCGGACGCCGATCTCCTGGAGCGAGTTGAGGTCGACGGTGGCTCGCCGCGGCAGAACCGACGAGTTGGAACGACGCCACGTTGCGGGCTCGGATGATGTCATCCACCTCGTCGTAGCGCTCGTTGAGTATGCCGGCGGCGTCGAGCCACCACATGATGTCCATCCCCCGATAGAGCCGGGGCAGCCGGACGTGACTGCCCACCGCCAGGGTCACCTGGCGCCCCGACCTCTGGAGCTCTTCGGCCAGCTGAACACCGGTCGCGGCCGCGCCCACCACCAGTACCCCACCGTCTTCGAGTTGGTCGGGGTTGCGGTACTCGGCCGAACTGATCGAGGCGACATGAGCGGGGACCGCCTCGGCGACGGCCGGTACGTCCGGGGAGCTGTAGGGGCCGCTGGCGATAACCACCGTGCGGGCTCGCCATTCGCCGCCGGTCGTCTCGACCGCCAGACCGTCCTCGGAAGGCCGCACCGACAAGACCTCGGTCTGCGGCTCGACCGGAGCCGAGATGTCGGTGGCGTAGTGGCTGATGTAGTCGACCACCTCGGGCATGGTCATGAAGCCGTCGGGATCGTCGCCCTGGTACCGGTACCCGGGAAGGCGGTTCATCCAGTTCGGAGTGAGCAGGCGGAGCGAGTCCCAGCGCTCCGTCCGCCAGGATTCGGCCACCTCACCCCGCTCGATCAAAACGTGATCGATTGACCGTTCAGAGAGGCACTTGCTCATCGCCAGCCCGGTCTGCCCGGCGCCGACGATGACCGTCGTGACCCTACGCAACGAGATGAGCCCCGGTCGTCAGATGCCGGCGGTCAGGCGGTCAGGCGACCTCGACCGTGACGTTGGTCGGGTTCGTGACGATGTCGAATACCGCGGACCGTTTCGCCGACTGAGCAACCAGTGCCTTGATGTCCTCCGGCGAGGCGTCGGCGTCGATGTTGTAGGTGACCTTGATGTTGCTGAACCCGTTGCGCACCTCGGGGTCGGCTCCGAGAATTCCCCGGACGTCCATGTCGCCCTGGAGGCTGGCGCTGACAGAACGAAGCTGGATGTCGCGGTTCTGAGCCACCGCGGCCACCCCGGCGGTGAGACAGCTGGCCAGACTGACGAGCAGTAGCTCGACAGGTGTGGCGCCCTCGTCCTCGGATGCCAACAACTCCGGGTGGTCGCCGTCGTAGACGAAATCGGTGCGGTGCTTTTGCTCGGCGCCGAGCCCGAAGAAGCCGTCGACGCTGCTTCGGCTGTGCGTCCCGTTGACCCAGGTGTTGGTCACCCGCCATTTGAAGTTGGCCCCCTCCGGTTGGGCGGCCAGCATGTCTCGGGCCTGCAGCAGAAACTCCGTGTTGACCCCGTTGTTGACGGGAGTGGCGGTGTCGGTCATTTTTGTCTTACCTCCTGGTCGGGCCCCCAGCCGGCAGGTTGAGTGTCCCTCGAGTGCTGCGACGATACCACCCAAATGTGACCGAGCAGGTCAAGAAATCCCTTAGGTGTACTTACGGTCAACCGGGACTTGGCGGCCGCGCTGGCCGTAATCTGGCTATCCGCGGCCCGTCGCAGATATGCGCCCAGGGAAGGGGATATCGACTTCGCCACCTCGGGCGGCCCGCGGTAACCAGGCCTCTCCCAGGAAAGGGACATCTGCCGGGTTAAGGGAACGGTGTTAATGAACTGCCGAGAAGAGGTTTGACGCCCCCAGCGGCCATTCGCCGAGGTCGTCATCGATCGAGAGTTCGACGAGATCGTGCTTCGATGGAACCGTCCCGCACTCTGGGCACCATCTCCATGAACCGTCGATATTCACCGCGGGGCATCGCTCGCAGCAGAAGGGCATGTGTTCAACCGATCCTTTGTACGTCTGGCCGAGCCGCCGTTGCTCGCCATTGAGCGTCTAAAAGGCGTTCATGAATCATACTCGATGGGCCCTTATCGGGCAATAGGTGATCGGTGCGATTTCGCCGGTGAAGAGGGGCGGGAAAGGCCGTTCCGCCGGAGCCAAAACGGCACCCCGAACCAAGCGACCCCGAACAGGAGCGCCGCGCCCCCGCCGCAGATGGCTCCCGCGAGGCTGCCTCCGACCCAGTCAGTGGTGAGTGCAACGGCTCCTACCATCGACAGCGATAGGACAGCCAATCCCGCCACCGCAAGTCGATTGCTGAAGGTGACCAGCTCGTCTTTGACGCCGATGCGGAACAGGAAGCGGTGCACTGCAACCGGTGCGATCAGCAGGGCCGCGGCCATGCCCGAGAAGGTCAGTGTGACGAGGTACAGGTCACGCTGGGTCGATGAGGTCTGCGAGAAGCGAGCTTGGAAGGCGATGCCCAACAAGAAAGCGAAGAGAACCTGCACCCCGGTTCCGATGACGCGGAGCTCTTGCAGCAGTTCAGCCCAGTTACGGTCGAGCTGATCAGCCCTGCTCTCGTCACGGTCGTAGTCCGGACCCGACATTTCGTGTTGGGCCATCACAAGCTGGTTATCTACCCTCGCTGGGCCACTTCACTCGCGAGACCTGGCAGAGCCAGCAGTCAGTAAAATCGAGGTTCCGGACCGATCCGGCCTTGCCGGAAGGTCCCGGTCGCGCCCTTACCCCTGGAGCAGCCAGCGGGGGGACGGCGTAAGCACCGTCCTCAGGAGGCTGCCAGGAGCTTCGCCTTCTGGGCCTGGAACTCCTCGTCGGTGAGGATGCCCTGGTTCTTGAGCTCGGCCAGCTCCTTGAGCTGTGCGATGGTGTCGACCTGAGGCGCCGGTGGAGGCTTGGGAAGGCGCGCTGGGCTGCCTGCTGCTGGGCATAGGCCTGCTGCTGGGCATAGGCCTGCTGCTGGGCGGACGCCTGTTGCTGCTCGTAGTACTGCTGCTCCTCCTGGGCGGACCAACGATTGGCCTGACGGCGCGAGACGCGGTTCGATACGGCCGTTGCCGTGCCGGCGACGACGGCCGTTCGGGCGACTCCTCGAAGTAATCCGGGCATGGTGTGCTCCTTGGTCAGTTCAGCGGTCGGTTGCGTCGAGCGAAGCCACGATGTCGTCGAGGGGGATGTACCCCGCCGCGACGAGCTGTGCCTTCCCCCGACGTAGAGCTGCCGTGAAAGGCGCGGCCCATCGGTTCTCGAAGATCAGGATGCCGGCGGACGAACCGGGCTCTATCGCGCTCTTGGCGTCCTCGAGGTCGCTCTCATCTAGCAGCCCGGACGAAACCCCCTCGAAGACGGCCAGGTCGAACTGACCGTCGGCGTCGAGGTCTTGCAGCTCGAGCGCCTCTATAGACCCGTCCGCGTCCCGCCGGACGAACATGAGGTCGAGGATCCTTATGACGCCGCGATCGACCAGGTCAAGAAGGACTGTGAGGCCTCCTCCCGTCATCTGATTGCCGGGAAACTCCACAATCAGATAGCTGATGGGTCCCAGGGCGCCGGCTTCGTCCTTGTCCGTCGTGGTCGTCGTCAATGGCGGGCTCCTACTCTCGAGTGGGCGTAGAGCGTGCAGACGGCACAACAATAGGACGGCCGGAAGTGGAGTACCTCACCCGCACAGGGGTGGATGGAATCCGGCCGGCGGCTCGAGCCGGACCACCCCTTCGCGAGTGGTGCGTCCCGAGCCCTTTTCGGTAAGGATGGTGCGAAGCGAGGGTCCCCGGGCGGCGCTCGGGTCGCCGGGTCCCTTATTCCAAGAGAACCGCCGTGAGGATTAATGCCATGCCACGCTTCAGGCTGTCCCGTAGCGAGTTGACCGGCTTGCTCACCCAGGCCCCCGTGTACCGGGACTGAGTACAGGGACTGGGCCGCGCTGGTCGTCGACCCGGTCAGGCAGATCGAAGCGCTCGCCGACCTGCGCGACCGGGGGTTGCTCTCGCCGGATGAGTTCGAAGTGCCAGATGGCCAAGGTTCTGCAGCGCTAGGAGGCTGACGGGGAACGGGCCGATCGCCCGGGCTGATCGTGCCAACTTCTCGTATCCACGGACGATGAAATGATGTCGTCCTTCCTCCCCGGGGTGGCGATCCTGCGCACCTATCAGGCGCGCTGGCTCCCCAAGGACGTCGCCGCCGGGCTCATACTCACCGCGCTCCTGGTGCCTCAGGGCATGGCCTATGCCGAGCTGGCCGGCCTGCCGGCGATCACAGGCTTGTACACGTCGATCCTCTGTTTGCTCGGCTATGCGGTCTTCGGGCCGTCGAAGATCCTGGTCCTCGGACCCGACTCATCGCTAGGGCCGATGATCGCCGCCACCATCCTCCCGCTCGTGGGAGCCCACGGCGATCCCTCCAGGGCGATCGCTCTGGCGTCGATGCTCGGCCTGCTGGTCGGGGCGATCACCACCCTGGCGGGTCTGGCCAAGCTCGGCTTCGTCGCCGATCTCCTCTCCAAGCCCACCATGATCGGGTACATGAACGGCCTCGCCGTCACCATCGTCGTCGGTCAGCTTCCGAAGCTGTTCGGCTTCTCCGTCGAAGGAGACGGCTTCATCAAAGAGTTGCGAGGCTTCGTGGACGGGCTCTCCCGAGGCGAAACGGTGACGGCCGCCCTCGCCGTGGGGCTCTTCGGCTTGGTCGTGATCGCCGCCTTCCGGAGGTGGGTTCCCAGGGTTCCCGCCGTGCTGCCGGCCGTGATCCTCTCGATCCTGGCCACCTCACTCTTCAATCTGGCCGACCACGGGGTCTCGTTGGTTGGGACATTGCCGAGAGGTTTCCCTCCCTTCACCATTCCCCACGTGCGCTTCTCGGATCTCGGCCTCCTCATAGCCGGAGCCTTGGGGATCGCGGTGGTGTCCCTGGCCGACACCATCTCCACCGCGTCTTCTTTCGCGGATCGAAGTGGCGACGAGATCGACGGGAACCGGGAGATGATCGGGATCGGGGCTGCCAATATTGCGGCCGGGCTCTTCCAGGGATTTCCGGTGTCAACGAGCGGGTCGCGGACCGCCGTGGCCCAGCAGGCCGGTGCGAAGACGCAGGCGACCGGCGTGGTCGGGGCTCTCGGGATCACGCTCATGCTCGTGTTGGTGCCCGGACTTCTGCGCAACCTACCCCAGCCCACGCTCGCTGCCGTTGTGATCGCCGCCGCCTTGTCACTTGCCGATCTTCCCGGTACCACCCGCTTGTTCCGCCAGCGGCGGGCCGAGTTCGCCCTGTCGATAGCCGCCTTTCTCGGGGTGACCCTGCTCGGGGTGCTTCCAGGTATTGCCATCGCGGTCGCCTTGTCGATCGGCAACGTGTTCCGCCGGTTGTGGTGGCCTTATGAAACGAATCTGGGCCGGGTGACTGGCCTATCCGGCTACCACGATGTCAGAAGCTATCCCGAGGCCGAACAGTTGCCGGGCTGTGCCATCTGCCGTTTCGACGCCCCTCTCTTCTTCGCCAATGCCCGGGCCTTTCGGGAACACATCCGGGTGCTGGCCGCATCAGACCCCACGCCAAGGTGGATCATCGTGGCGGCCGAACCCATCACCGACGTGGACACCACCGCGGCAGACATGCTCGAGGACCTCGACGAGGACCTCAACTCCCGCGGTATCAACCTTGTATTCGCCGAGCTGAAAGATCCCGTTCGCGAGAAGATCAACCGCTACGGCCTCACCAGGACAATCGACCCGGCTCACTTCTTCCCTACGCTCGACGACGCGGTGGAGGCCTTTAGCCAGCAGTCAGGAGCGCACTGGGGCGAAACAGTGCCGCCGGACACAGACTGAAAAGTCGGAGACCACCCGCGCCAGGGTGGTCCTATTCTTGCCACGCAGTGTGACGATAGAGACGTGACAGGTGGATCCGGCCGTAGGCATCAACCGCCCCCGGTAGCCACCGACCTGGTCGAATACATCGTCATCGTGGTACCGGATCTGGACTCACTGGACACCGTGGCGCCGGCTCTGGCCGAGATGGTCAACGCTTCCACCATTCGCCTGCTTGATCTCGTCGTCATAGGCAAGAGCCCTGATGGGGAAGTCGACGTCCTCGAGCTTGAGGCTGTCGACAGTCTGCGGCAGCTGGGTGAGCTGGATGGCGAAGTGGGCGGCCTGCTCAGCGAGCACGACGTCGAACTGATCTCCTTGGCTCTCAGCCCGGGGACGGCGGGCGTGGTCGTCGTCACCGAGGACCACTGGGCGGAACCCCTGTCGATAGCCGCTCGGCAGGCCGGCGGTCGGATCCTGGCCGGCGAGCGGATCCCCCCCGCCCGGGTGGAAGCAGCTTTGGCCGATACCGGCGACGAGTAGGCGGCGTCCAGACGGCTTCCACCCTCCATGGGGTGGTACTCGACTACCCAGCGGAGTGGCACCGTGGTCACAGACGCGCTCCTCGGCTGATCGCCGGGGACCGCCGAACCATGCCACTCGCAAAAGAAGTGGCTCCCACAGAGAGGTAGGTGTCAGTGAAACCTTCAGGGTGGGTGGCCTTCTCGGCCATAGTCCTGATCGTCGCCGGGATCATGCGCATCCTGGACGCGATCTGGGCGTTCAGCTACAACGGACCGGTCGTGGACAACCTCCATCAAGCCATCTTCGGCCACAGCCTTACGGCATACGGGTGGATCTGGCTGATAGTGGGGATCATCCTGGTTGCCGCCGGGCTGCTCCTGCTGGCCGGCGGTGGAGTGGCTACTGATGTCTCCCGTTGGGTCGGTATCGTCGCGGCCGCCATCGGCGGGATCACGGCGGTCAGCTGGCTCCCGTACTACCCGGTCTGGTCGTTGATCTACATCGGGCTCGCGGTTGCCGTCATCTACGGTCTCGTGGTTCACTTCGCGGAGGAAGCCACGAGGGCGTGACCCCAGAGCCGCGCTGTTCGCGGTGAGTTCGGAACGGCTGACGCTAGTTCGCCCTCTTGATCAACAGCTCGCGCGCCTTGGCCGCGGCGTCGGCACGGGAGTTCACTCCGAGCTTCCTGTAGATCACCTTCAGGTGGAACTTCAGAGTGTTGACCGACACGTATAGCTCAGCCGCGATCTCGCGCAGCGTGAGGCGGCTGGGCAGGAAACGAAGAATGTCCAGTTCACGTTGGGTCAAAGGCTCAGCCAGGTGGCGCTGGCCCGACGCGCTGCCGCGAGCGGCCGCCGCCCGCCGCAGGCGACCCATCCACGCTTCGGGCGCTCGCCAAGCCGCCAGCTCGATCAGGTCCAGGACGTCGGGCCCTTCGGAGGCGATTGTCTGCATCAGTCCGTGGCCGGCCGCGAGCTCGATAGCCATCGCCACACTCTTAGCCGCCGTCTCGTGATTCTCGGTTACCCGCGCCTTCAGTAGTCCTAAGACGACCTCGTGGCGGAGGCAGCGCGGGATCACATCCTCCAGCGCGGCGGCGGCACTTGAACGGTTCCCGGCGGCCAGCTCGACTCGGGCCGTACTCACTCCACCCCAGAATGGATCTTCCACCTCGGCTGCCCAAGGCCGCGCAGATTCTACGTCGCCGGCCGTGACGAGAATGAGAGTCGCTACCCTCGCCAGGTATGTCCGGATGTCGGGCCCGAGGGATTCCGAGTCGATGAGTGATTCGGCTTGCCTCAGCGACTCCAGCCCGGCATCTACTTCGTTCTCGTCCAGGTGGGCCTGGGCCAGCTCGAGAGTCGCCACCACCTTGGCGAAGGACATGGTCTCCGCCGGGGCGGTGGAGAGAGCCTGGAGCTCCGCCACCGCCCGGCGGCGATCGCCGATCTCACGGTAGGCCAGCGCCTCGGCGAGCCGGAGCTCGGTTCGGAGGATGGTCCGGTTGGAGACCTCGACCGCGCCTCTTACACCCGCCGCGACCCGGAGTGCATCGGCCGGCCGTCCCGCCAGCGCCTCACCGACGGCCCGGATCCCCTCGAAAGAGGCTCTTCTCCGGGGATCCCGACCAAGCGCCAGCTCCGCCTCGCGGAGCTCGTCCGATGTCTCGTCCCAGGACTCCGAGAAAGCGACGGCGCGGGCCACGATGTTCCAGGCGTACCGGCCCACATTGTCACGCCACCATGAATCTCCCAGCAGGCTCAGGGCTTCCCTGCCAAGCCGGCCGCTCTCGATCCAGGATCCGCTCAGGACTGCGGCGTCGGCCTGCAGGATTGTCAAGCGACTCAGAGTGGACTGGTCGAGCGGCGACCTGGCCGCCCACCAGGTCGCCTGGTCGACGATGTCGACGAAGCGGCGCCGGTTCACAAGCCGGTGGCACCAGGCGAACTCGACGAGCGAGGTGAGGTCGGCGCTGGCAACTTCGCTCGGTATCGCTTCGATGGTCCGCCTTATGGCCGCTTCGCGTCCGCCGTCTGACATCTCATCGTGTTTGGCAGCAAGCAGGCGAAGGGCTTGGCGGGGTTGGCCGGCCAGCAGGAGATGTTCGAGTGCGAGCGGGACCTCACCGACCTGTTCCAACCATCGGGCAGCCCGGCCGTGTTGTTCGGCCAAGCGGTCTTCGGAGCGGCTTCCCAGTTCGGCGACTAGCGCGGCACGGACCAAGGAGTGGATCTCGAACCAACCGCGACTGTCGAGGCGCGAGACGAAGAGACCACGCTCCTCCGCTCCGGTGAGCAGGTCCGCGGCGTCAGGTCGCCCGGTCAGGGCGACCGCCAGGTCCGAGTTCACGCGGTCGACCACAGACATTTCCAACAACCCGTCGACGAGATCGGGCTTCTCTGATACGAGCACCTCGTGCACCACGTAGTCGTGAATCAAAACGTCTTCACCGGGCCGCAGAACCGGCAACCCGGCCTGGGCCCGGGCCGCACGGGCCGTGAGGGCGGCGAGCTGCAGGCTGGCGGCCCAGCCGTCGGCACGGGTGGCGGCCGCATCCCTGGCCTCCTCCGGCATGGCGGGTGAGAGGCGGGCGAGTAACTCTTTCGACTCCTCGTGAGAGAGCCGGAGCTCCGAGAAGTGGATCTCGCTCAGCTGGCCTCGGCCTCGCATCCGGTTTAGCGGAAGCTTCGGTTGCCGCCGGGAAGATATGGCGACGTGAAGCCACGGCGGCAGATGGAGTAGGAAGGCCGAGAGGGACGCCGCAACAACGTCCTCGTCGTTCACGAGATGTAGGTCCTCTATCACTAGAGCCGCTTGGGGGCGCGGGTTGGCCTCGAGATCGATTACCAGCCGTTCCACCGCGTCCCTGACCATCCCTCGGTACAGCAGCCCTCGGGCCGGCTGACCGCACCCGGGTGCCAGCGTCTCGAGGGCAGCTGTCAGGCTCAGCCAGAGTTGGACGGCATCCCGGTCGGATTCGTCCAGGGACAACCAGGCGGTGGGGATGGATGATTCAGCGGCCCAGCCTGCCAGGGTCAGCGTCTTGCCGGCTCCGGCCGGGGCCACGACCAGCGTGAGCGGAGCCCGCGAGACGTCGTCTTCCAGCAGCTCCACCAGGCGGGACCGCCGCACGAAGTAGTCGGGAATCTGGGGCGGGAGGAGCCGGGCCCGCAGCATCGGGGTGAGCGTCGAGTCCGATGTCGATGCTCCGCCGTGGCTCCGATTAGTAGCCACCGAGAAGCCTCACGCGTTCACGCGCTCCCGCGCTCGAAGCCGCGACTTTTCGAACCTGAGTCCACCGCCCTCAATGATGCATCAGAGGGCACGGCATTGCACGGATTCTTCCGATTTCCCCACGTCTTCAGCACCCGATTAGGCGACCTTGAACCGCCCACCTCTCGAGCCGATGGGCGACCCCAACAGCCGTGGCCAGACGCCCGAAGGTTCCTGTCAGCGGGCGCCGTAACCACCCGATCGCGGGTGGTTTCGGACCACCGTCTCGGACCCTGGCGTCGCGTCCGTCCTATCCTTCGGGTGCCCCCGGCGTCGCGTCGGCGCCCGCGGAGCAGGGAGGATGATGCACGAGAACCGGTTCAGGCTCGGAGACCCTCGCTGTGCCCGTGAGCAGGAAGGGGCGAAGGGTTGGCTTTGAACGTCGATTCCACGAGGGCGGAAGTGGTGAACGAGGTCCGTTGGTATGCCCACTCGGCGGAGGAAGTGGCGTCGGAGCTGGAGGTCGAGCCGTCGAAGGGTCTCTCGGAGGCCCGAGCGAATGAACTCCTCGCGGCCAACGGCCCCAATGCCCTGCCGGAAGAGAAGCCCACTCCGGGTTGGCGCCGGTTTCTCGACCAGTACCGGGCCTACATGCAGATCATCCTGTGCGGGGCCGCGATCGTCTCGTTCGCCATGAAGGAGTGGAGCACCGGCAGTAGTGCTGGTCTTGCTGACCCTGCTCAACGCCGTGGTGGGTCTGCGCCAGGAGGGTAAGGCCGAGAGCGCCATGAACGCGCTCAAGTCGATGATGAAGGCGACGGCTCGGGTGCGGCGCGACGGCGCCGAAGCCGAGATTCCGGCCGAGAACCTGGTTGTGGGCGACGTGGTGCTGCTGGCGGCCGGCGATCAGGTTCCTGCCGACGGCCGCATCGTGGCGGCTAGCGCCCTGCAGATCGACGAATCGGCTCTGACCGGTGAGAGCACACCGGCGGCCAAGGAGGTCGACGATCCTCGCCGGCGCCGACCTGGGCCCGGGTGAGCAGTCGAACATGGCCTTCATGAACACCCCGGTCACTCACGGGAGCGGCACGGTGATCGTGACGGGCACGGGAGTCGACTACCGAGCTGGGGAAGATCTCGGGGATGCTGACGGCCACCGCGAAGGAGAAGTCGCCGCTCACCAAGGAGCTGAACACGCTGAGCCTGTGGATCGCGGCGGCGGCAGGGCTGACGATGATCGTGATGTTCGCACTTCGGTCGCTACCGGGGTCGGGCCTGGGACGCCCTGTTCGTGAGCGCCGTGTCGCTGGCCATAGCGGCCATCCCCGAGGCGCTGCCCACGGTAACCCAGGTCATCTTGTCCTTGGCGGCAGCGTGGAGCTGGCGAAGCGCAACGCCATGGTCAAGGACCTGCCCTCGGTCGAGACCCTGGGGTTCACGTCGGCCATCAACTCCGACAAGACCGGCACCCTCACCATGAACCAGATGACCGCCGTCGAGGTCGTCGAACCCGGCAGACCGGTACACCATCACCGGCTCCGGGCTACAGCCTGGAAGGCCGGGTCAGCCACCCCGCTGGCACCATGCAGCGAGCGAGGACGGCCATCCTGCCCTACCTCGTGGCCAACGACGCCAAGCTGGTCGATGGCGAAGGTCGTCGGGGATCCCACCGAGGGGGCGCTGCTGGTCCTGGCTACAAGGCCGGTGCTGGATATCGAGGCCACCCGGGAGCGGCTGCCGCGGCAGGCCACGTTGCCTTTCGATCCCGACCTACAAGCTCATGGCCACCTTCAACAGCGCCGTCGATGCCTCCGGGCGCCCGGTGGTCCGCTGCTTCGTGAAGGGGGCCGCCCCCGCCGTGATGGGCCGGGCGGCGACTGCCCTGCTCGGCATGACCAGCGTCGTCCCTGGGACGCCGACCTGGCGGGCGGGCCCAGACCCATATCGAGAGAATGGAGGCGAGGGGCGCCGGGTGATGGCGGCGGCGATGCGAGACCTCGAACCGGCCGGGTTCGACCCGGCCGGCGATCTGCTCGCCTACGTGACCGACCTCCAGATGACCAGCCTGGTGGCGATGGTGGACCCGCCCGCGCGACGAGTCCAAGGGCCGCGGTGGCAGAAGCCCAGGCCGCCCACATCCGCGTGCGCATGGTCACCGGCGACGATGTCGTCACGGGCGCCGCCATCGCCCAGCAGCTCGGCATCCCCGGCGAAGCCATCCTGGGGGCGGACTTCGCGGCCCTGTCCGAAGCGGAACGCCTGGCCCGCATCGACGACATCGGCGTCATGGGGCGGGTCGCGCCCGAGCACAAGGTGCTCCTGGCCGACACCCTTAAGAAGAAGGGCGACGTGGTGGCCATGACCGGCGACGGCGTCAACGACGCTCCCGCCATCAAGGCCGCCGACATCGGCATCGCCATGGGCAGCGGCACCGACGTGGCCAAGAACGCCGGGCGCATGATCCTCTCGGACGACAACTTCGCGACCATCGTCTACGCGGTCGAGCAGGGCCGCAAGATCTACGACAACCTGACCAAGTACATCCGGTTCGTGCTGCTCCTGCTGGTCGCCTTCGTCCTGTCCTTCCTGGGTGCCACCATCTTCAACATCGCCAATGGCGAGCCGTTCAATCCGGCTCAGGTGCTGTGGATCCACTTCGTCGTCAACGCCCCGTTCGGGTTCGCCCTCGGGTTCGACCAGGAGACGCCCGGGCTCATGGCCCGAACGCCCGAGGCCGCGGGGCGAGTCGGTGCTGACGCCGACCCTTGTTGGTGACCGTCACATTGGTCGGGTTGGCCATGACCGTCGGGATCCTGAGCCTCATCCAGGCGCGGGAAGTCGAGCTTCGGGTCGGTCCAGGTCGGGTCCTCCATGGCGTTCACTTCGTTTGCCCTGATGATGATCGTGGCCGCATTCGAATGCCGCAGCGAGACCGCCTCTGTCTTCACCACTTCGACCTTCGACAGCAAATACATGAACTGGGCCGCGTTGGGCGAGTTCGTGCTGGCGGTGTTAACGACCCAGATGGACGCAATGCGCCGGATCCTGGGCACCGCCGATCTCAGCATGAAACAGTTCCGCTGGGCCCTCATTCCGCCCATTGCGCTGCTCGGCTTGTGGGAGCTGGCCAAGTTCCTGGCCCGACGGCGGCTTCAGCCCGTCGATTCGCGCTGAGCAGTTGCGATAACCGCCGGCATCGTTTTCGACCAGGCGGAGAATCGGCTGCACACCATCAGAGCCATTCTGGCGGCAACGCCGGGTGGTTAGAGTGCCAATCACGACAATGGGCGCTCAGTGGCTGGAGGATCTGTCCCGGATTGACCGGGCCATATATGAAGCGGTCGAGGGTCAGCCTACGCCGGCGCTCGACCGGCCTCTCCGGGCCTTGTCGAATGCCGCCAACCGGTCGGTTCTCTGGCTGGCGCTGGCTGGTCTCCTGGCGCTGGGAGGGGGGGCTGCGGGCCGGCGCGCCGCTGTTCGCGGTCTCGTCTCGATCGGCCTCGTATCGGTCCTGGTGAATCTGCCTATGAAAGCGCTGCACCGGCGGCCGCGGCCCGTCCGGGGCGACGACGCCGCCCTCGTGCACCGTCAGGTAGACATGCCGGCCTCGTCCTCGTTCCCGTCGGGGCATTCGGCGTCGGCATTCGCTTTCGCCACCGCCGTAGGGGTGGAGCTTCCCATCGCGGCCTTCCCGATCCGGGCGTTGGCCGCAGCCGTCGCGTATTCTCGCGTGCACACCGGAGTCCACTATCCGGGGGACGTCTTGGCTGGTTCATTGATTGGAGCAGTGACCGGGCAGATTGTTTCGCGCAGCCTGCACGGCGTCGTGTTTGCCGGCTCGAGGCCCGGACCAACCCACGGACGGCGAAAGGAACCGCCCCATACCGAAGGCCCTCACACCTGACGAACGAGCCAAGCCGATGATCGATGCCAAGCCGCCTGTCGCCCGCAGGATCTCAGCCGTCTCTGCCATCGCCTGCCTTCTGGG
Organism: uncultured Acidimicrobiaceae bacterium; assembly: GCA_963851245.1. GTDB lineage: Bacteria > Actinomycetota > Acidimicrobiia > Acidimicrobiales > Palsa-688 > CAWKOH01. Next base: position 77,159 of record CAWKOH010000012.1, read on the forward strand.
GGCCCTGGTGGCCGTGGCGTTCGCCGTAATCCGGGGGGATGCCTGGCGCTTGCCGGTGGTTCTGATCGCGGCAGCTATCGCTGTTCTGGGACTCTGGTTCGCGTTGTCACGGCGCGGTCCGGCCAGTTGGCTGGGGGCGGCCACGGCCGCGGTCGGACTGACCGCCCTGTTCGTAGTCGTCTTGACCGCCGACTACCGGGGCCTTCCCTTCGTGCTGGCGATCGTCCTGATCATGGCCTCAGCCGGGGCGGCCCGTTACGCGCTCGGTCGGGATGCCCGCACTTTGCAGGCCCGGATTACGTCTCACCCGGCCCCCCGACCTGTCCACCCGGTGCTGATCATGAATCCGAAGTCGGGTGGGGGCAAGGCGGAGCGATTCCACCTCGCCGACGAGTGCCTGGCCCGGGGGATAGAGCCCGTCGTGTTGCAGCCAGGCGACGATCTGTCGCAGTTGGCCCTCGAGGCATTCGAGCGAGGCGCCGACGTCATCGGCATGGCTGGAGGCGATGGATCCCAGGCTCTGGTGGCCACGCTGGCAGCGGAGCGGGATATCCCCCACGTGTGCATTCCAGCCGGCACCCGCAACCACTTCGCTCTGGACCTCGGGCTCGACCGAGAAGACGTGGTCGGCGCCCTGGACGCTTTTTTCGATGGAGTCGAGCGCCGGGTCGACCTGGCCCGTGTCAACGGGAGGGTGTTCGTCAACAACGCCTGCTTGGGGCTCTACGCCAAGATTGTTCAGTCCGCAGAGTACCGCGACGCCAAGTTGAAGACCGCCGCCGGCATGTTGCCGGACATGATCGGACCAGATGCCACTCCGTTCGACCTACGCTTTACAGGCCCGGACGGGGTGGAGTACCCGACCGCCCACCTGGTGCTGGTGTCCAACGATCCTTACGAGTTGGACCATCTCGGAGGTCGCGGCACCCGGGCCCGGATGGACCTGGGCACCCTGGGGTTGGTCGCGGCCCGTATCGACGGGGCTCGGGATGCGGTTTCGTTCGTCAGTCTGGAAGCCGCCGGGCGGATCCGGAGCTTTCACGGCTGGCTCGAGTGGGATGCCCCGAGAATGCGGATCGACTCGGGGACGGCCATAGAGATCGCTATTGACGGGGAGGCGATGATGATGGACCCACCCCTGATCTTCGAGTCCATGCCCGGTGCCCTGCGGATCCGGGTACCCCGCCACGCCATCGGGCTGGCACCGGCGGCGAGATCCGTGCAGCTGACCGCCTCGTCCATCAAGGACCTCATACGGGTTGCCGCCGGTCACTCTGACGACGAAGAACCGTGAGCTGAGCAGGTCATGGCCACCTTCTTGGCCCTCCTGGCGGCACTGGCCTTCGCGCTGGGCACCGTGCTTCAGCAGAAGGGGACGCTCGAAGCTCCGGCCGCTGAGGATGATCCGCGCTTTCTGACCCAGATAATCCGGCGCCCCGTGTGGCTAGCCGGCGGGGCATGCCAGGCGGCTGGTTGGGTCATCCAGGCCGTGGCCCTCGACAAGGGGTCGCTCATCGTCGTGCAGTCCCTGACGTCTATGAGCTTGGTGTTCGCTCTCCCGCTAGGTGCCCGGATCACCAATCAGCAGATCACCAGGCGGGTCTGGCTCGGCGCCCTGGCGATGGTCGCCGGCGTGGTCCTTCTGCTGTCAGTCGGTTCGCCTCGGGGCGGCACATCCTCTGCCGATGCCGCGGCATGGTGGTCCGCTGGCCTGATCTGCGTGGGCCTGGTGGTGGTCCTGGCTGGGATCGGCCGCCGTCACCGGGGCGCGACCAGGGCCTTGCTCTTCGGGGCCGCCGCCGGCGTCGGTTACGCCCTCCAGGCCTGTGTAACCAAGCAGTTCGTGACGCTAGTGGGCCATGGCCTGTCGACGGTCCTCACGAGCTGGGAGGTGTACGTGCTGATCGCGTCAGCCCTCGTCGGTTTCGTCTTGCAACAGTCAGCTCTGAGGACCGGCGTCCTGGCTCCGGCCATGGCTTCGTCGAACGCAGTGACTCTGGTGGCTAGCGTCATACTGGGTGTGGCTGTCTTCGGCGAAACCCTGACAAGCGGCGGGGGCAGGCAGGTCCCCGCCCTTCTCGGGTTGGCCCTGGCGGTCGTCGGCATAGCCCTGCTGGCCACCGCCAAGCCCCCGGACAATGAGGTTCGGGAGGTCGCGGCCCGGCTCCCCGAGGCTTAGAGCGCCCACCGGAACGGGACCAGAAATGACTTTGGTCCCTGTTTCCTCATATGTTGGCGTCTACGCTGTGGAGAGCCACAGTCGTTAGACGAGAGGGGTTTAAGAACACAATGCTGGCCTACGACTATCCATTGCTTGGTGCCTTCTGGACGATCCTCTGGCTATTCCTGTTCTTCATCTGGATCTGGATCCTGATCTCGGTATTTGTCGACATCTTCCGCAGCCACGACCTGGGCGGCTGGGGCAAGGCACTGTGGGTCATCTTCGTGATAGTCCTTCCCTTCTTGGGCGTCTTCATCTACTTGATCGCTCGCGGCGGGAAGATGCACGAGCGCGCCGCTCAGCAGGCAGCCCAGCAAGAAAAAGAGTTCAGAGGATATGTTCAGGACGTCGCCAGTGGTTCGGATCCGGCCGAACAACTCACGAAGCTGGCTGACCTCAAGGACCGCGGTGTGATCACCGAGGACGAGTTCGCAGCTCAGAAAGCCAAGATTCTCGCCGGCTGATTCAACAGCTGTGGCGGCTCACGAACCCGACATCGCGAGCAGGTGAAAACGCCACGGTTGAAGGTCGACGTAGAGGCCTGAGCCGGACAGTTCGTCGCCGTGCCGATCGAAGATGGTGCCGTCGAGGAGGTCGACCAGCTTCCACGCCCGGCCACCCAAGTCGCTCCAGCCCAGTGGCACCAGGCCCTGGGCCGGGGCATCAGAGAGGTTGACCACCACCAGGTGCCGGCGACTTCCCGTGTCCTCCGACCAGGACCAGGCCAGCAGCTTGCGTGCGGTCTGGTTGTCGGGCCACCCGTGGGCGTCGAGTAGCTCCCAGTGGTCCACCTTCATAGCGCTGGCGCCCACGGCGAAGACGAGCGAGCGGTACCAGACAGCCAGGTCACGATCAATCGGTTCGTCCGGCCGCCGGGCCAGGAACACCGGTGGCCGGACCCGCCGCCCCTCGAACTGGCCCTCGTGCCAGAGGGTGGCCCCGGGCAGCGTGGCGACGGCGACGGCCGCGGCCCGCTCGGCGTTCGACGGCGAGGCGTGACCGGCGACGCGAGGCTCGTCGTGGTTTTCGAGGAATCGGAGCGAGACGGCTTGGTAGGCCGAGGTCGGCGCCGAGGTGGGCCCGGACGGCCGCAGGGTCACCGCTCGAGGATGCGGTCGTAGAGGCGCTTGTCGTAGCAGAAATCGAAGCCCTGTTGCTGCAGATCCCATTCCATGTCCCAATACGCCTCGGCCAGCAGGAGAACCTCCGGGTGGCGGGCGCGCAGCTCGCGGCGATGACCGCCGGCCAGAAATCGTCGGCCGGCACCGGCCGGCCCGGTCTCCCAGGTCCGGGCGAAGACGCCGTTGGTCATGAGCATGGCCATGTCGCACCGAATGCCGTCGCATTGATCGGCGATGTCGGACAGGGTGTCGAATGTCGCCTGGCGCAACGCCGGTGAGAAGGCGTTGAGCTGCACCACGTCCGGCCAGGGCGGGAAGTAGGGGTCCCGACCGCGGGCCAGCACGTGATCGCCGACCGCGATCCATGCCGGCGGGTCGGCGGCGAGATCAGCTACGCATCGCCCTGGATGAACCGCTCCGGGTGCTCCATCGTCCAGGGGTGGTCCGGTGCCACGTGGTTGGGACGTAGTCGAGCATCAGGCGCACGCCTCTGCTGCCCAGCTCGGCCCGAGCCTGGGCCAGGGCGGGGCGGCCGCCGAAGGCCGGCGTCGACGACGTATCGGCGGACGCAGTACGGCGATCCGATGACATCTCCTGGTCGCAAGTCCGGTAGGGCGTCGCGAAAGGACGCCTGCAGCTCGTTGTTGTCGTTGGCCACGGCCAAGCCGGAAGGACTGCGTTCCCACACGCCCATGAGCCAGACGGCGTCGATCCCCGCCGGTGTGATGGCGTCCCAGTCGTTGGGTTCGAGATCGGCAAGCGTCAAGCGCCTCCCGGCTGCTCGGGACCGCTCGTTGAGCCAGACCGCGGTGTTGATCTCGTATATAACCGGCTGCCTCGGCCACCCGCTCATGGCACCAGCGCTTCTCCGGCGCGGGCTGGCCATGCCGATCAGCTGGCCCATGCCGCCGGCCGCTATGCCCTCGGAGCTGAACGCCAGGGTGAGGAGTGGCAGCAGGGCGACCGTTCCGGTCCAGCCCGTCTGATGGCTGGCTCCGATGCCTGCCCCGTTGTCGCCGTGGAAGTACTCGTAGAACAGCAACAGGTCCCGCCAGTAGGGATCGCTCTGGAGTGTGGCCTGGCCGCCGTGGACCGGTCGTCGCCCGTCCGGTCCCCGGAGAAATATCCCGGTGAGCCGGTTGCTGATCTCTCGGGCCACTTGCAACAGGTTCATGTAGCGGCCCGAGCCGGTAGGGCACTCGACGGTGAAACTGTCACCCAGGTAGGCGTAGATATTCAGGAGGGCCTGCAACAGGATGATGTTTGTGGGGAACCAGACCGGACCACGCCAGTTCGAGTTGCCGCCGAACATCCCCGTGTCGGACTCGGCGGGCAGGTAACCGAGGTACACAGAGTCCTCGCGCGACAGCTCGAGGCAAATCTGCATCATGTTCTCGATGCAGAGAGCCATCCACGCTGTCCCGTCCGCCTGGTCGAGGTGGCCACCGGTCGGCAGCGGTGCGCTCCGATCGAATAGGCCGATGTTGTCGAGTCCGAGGAACCCGCCTTGGAAGATGTTGCGACCGTCGAGATCCTTCCGGTTCAGCCACCACACGAAGTTCTTCATCATCTTCTGGAACGAATGCTCCAGGAACAACCGGTCGCCCCGACCGCTCCTCGCCTTGTCGATCTCGTACACGAAAAACGTCGCCCAGGCGTGCACAGGGGGATTTACATCGCTGAAGTTCCACTCGTAGGCGGAGAGCTGACCGTTCGGGTGCAGGTAGCGCCGGTCCAGCAGTAGCTGGAGCTGCTGCTTGGCGAGACCCACATCCGCCAAGGCCAGCGCCACCGCGTGGAAGGCCAGGTCCCATGCCGCGAACCAGGGGTATTCCCACTTGTCCGGCATCGAGATGACGTCTTCCGCCACCAGGTGCCGCCACTCGTGGTTCCTGATGCCTGCGCGCACGCCAACCATGTCGGGCCGCCGTCATCAACCCAGGTTCGCCTGCTGAACGAACTGGGATGCCACCGTCGACGCGTCGATGTGATCGTTGACCACGGCGCCGACGAGCTGGACGAGAGTCGCTGTGGTGAGAGCCGTCGACACCGCGTTGAGGGCACTGGTGATGGTAGGTGTGGCTACTGACTTGTTGACGATGGGTGTCACGTTCTGTGCCGAGAACAGCTGCTTGGGGTCAGACAAGGCGACGAAGTGGTATTTGGTCACCGAGGGATCGGTGGTGAAGATGTCACCCGCCTGGACGGTCCCACCATTGAGAGCGGCGATGGTCAGCGGGCCGGACTCGTCCAGAGGCTTGAAGTTGATGCTCAGGCCGTACACCTTCTCCAGACCGAGGAGCCCCTGTTCGCGTGTCTTCCACTCCGGCGGTCCCCCGAAGGTGATCGTGCCGAGAGCCTTGAGGTCGGAGATGCTCGACAGGTTGTGGGCCTTGGCGAAGGACGAAGTGACGGTGACCGAATCCTTGTCCTGGGCCGAGGAAGGCTGCAGGGCTTCCAGTTCGGAAGGCAGGGCTTGGGCCAGGGCGGCGTCGACCTCCTGTGTGGTGGATGCGGTGGCCGAAGGATCGAGGTAGTCCAGTAGCGCTCCGTTGTATTCCGGGAACACGTTAAGCGTGCCGTTCTCCATCTCCTTGAAGTAGATCTCCCGGCTGCCGATGTCGAGCTTGGTCGTGACTGGGACTCCCTTACCCTTCAGGACATCCGCGTAGATGTCGGCGAGGATCTCGTTCTCGGGGAAGTTGGCCGAGCCGATGACGACGGCGGGGTTGGCGGAGGGGGTAGATGACGCCGAGCTGGAAGCGCTCGTCGCGGGCGAGCTTGACGTCGTAGATGACGAGGCCGTCTTGTTGCTGCTACTGCAAGCGGCCAGGCCGCCAACCAGCACGAGGGCGGCGACGAGGGGAAATAGGAGACGGCGCATTTAGGGTCCTTTTGGGTAGACGGACGCACTGCCAGCGTCCGGGTAGCGGTCAGGGGTCATGCGGTCCTCGTCCGGGCCCGGACTCCGGGAGACACAAGGATCCGCTGGCAGATCAGGAAAAAAGCCTCGACGAGTATGGCGAATACGCATACCAGCAGTGCACCCGCGCCGAGCTCGGCGAAGTTGCGGCTGGCCTGGCCGTCGATGATGTAGCGGCCCAACCCGCCGAGCCCGACGTAAGCCGCGATGGTGGCGGTTGAGACGACCTGGATGGCCGCCAGGCGCAGACCGAGAAAGATGAGCGGCAGGGCCACCGGCAGCTCCACGCGGAACAACACCTGCCATCCCTGCATACCTGTGCCGCGCGCCGCGTCGACGACTGATCGGTCGACGTCGCGGATCCCCACGTATGTGTTGACCAGCATGGAGGGGATGGCCAGCACCACGAGCGGGATCAAGGCGGCCTCCAGGCCCACACCGATGATGATGGCGAAGATCGTCAGCAGACCTAGAGTCGGCAGGGCTCGGGTGGCGTTGCCAACCATGGACAGGAAGGCGCCGCCTCGACCGGTGTGCCCGCTGAGCAGGCCCAGCGGCAGGGCTATGGCGCCCGCGATCAGGAGGGCCTCGGCCGAGTAGGCCAGATGCTGCAGGAATCGATCGGTGATGCCGCTTGATCCGCGCCAGTTCGAGGAGGTGGTCAGGTAGGAGAACAGGTCGCTCGCCGAGGTGCCGGCCGCCGCGATCATGTCGGTCTCCTGGCCCAGGGCGCCAGCACCCGCCCCGCCAGCAAGAGGAGCCCGTCGAAGATGAGTGCCCACATGGCCACCAGGACGACGCCTGTGATGATCTCGGTCAGGAAGTTGGTGTTCTCGCCAGCGATGAAGAGCTGCCCGAGGCCGCCGATCCCGATCAGAGAGCCCACCGTCACCAAGCTGATGCTGGCCACGGTAGCCACCCGCAGCCCGGCGATGATAACCGGGACGGCGGCTGGCAGCTCCACGGCGGCCAAACGGCGACCGGACCCGTAACCCATGGCTGTGGCGGCAACGCGGACTTCATCGGGCACGTTGTTGAACCCCTCGGTGACGCTGCGAACCAGCACGGCCAGAGCGTAAAGAGAGAGCGGGATGATGACGGTGTTGTTGGTCAGACCCGTGATGCTCACGAGGAAGGCAGCGACGGCGAGGAAGGGCAGGGAATACAGCACGGTCGTAACGGCGAGAATGGGTCCGTAGGCCTTGGGAAAGCGGGAGCCCAGCGCTCCGATCGGCAGGGCCAGAAGCAGGCCGATCAGGACGGAGACCAGGGCCAGGTAAAGGTGGGTTCGAGACAGTTGCCAGAAGTAGTCGACATGGCCTTTGATCCAGTCCCAGTCGCTCACCTTGTGGAAGGTGAAGTTGTAGGACGGCGCCAGGATCGCGGCAGGCCGAATCATTCTGAGTCCGCCTCGGACGCGGCCCGGATGGCGTCGCTCAGTTCATCCGAATCGACCACACCCATGATGACGCCGTCCTCATCGACTGCTACCGCCACACCGGCCGGCGACAGGACGGACGCGTCCAGCGCGGCCCGGAGCGAATCCTCAGCAGGCTTGAAGGTGTGCCCGAGAGATCTCAGCCCGGCCAAGTCGATCGAGGCGCGTCCGTTGAGCTGCGCTGCCGGCAGCCACCCCACCGGGCGCCGGTCGGGGTCGAGAGCGAGCAGCCAGTCGGCTCCGGCGTCGGCGGCGATTTTGCGCGCCTGGTCCGCAGTGGCGGTCGTGACGACCGCGGCCGGGGTTCGCAGCACCAGCTCCTTGGATTGGAAAAAGGACAGCCACCGGATGCCGCGATCGATGCCGACGAAGTTCTCCACGAACTTGTTCTTCGGGCGGGCCAGTATGCGCTCGGGCGTGTCAAACTGCACCAGGTGACCGCCCACCTGCATGACTGCGATCTTGTCTCCCAGCTTGACCGCTTCGTCGATGTCATGAGTGACGAAGACGATGGTCTTGTGCAACTGGGACTGGAGGCGCTGCAGCTCGCGTTGGAGTTCCCCCGCACGACCGGGTCCACGGCGCTGAAAGGCTCGTCCATGAGCAGCACCGGGGGGTCGGCCGCGAGAGCCCGGGCCACGCCCACCCGCTGCTGCTGGCCGCCCGATAGCTGGTACGGGTATCGCTTGGCCATCGACTCGTCGAGGCCGACCAGGGCCAGGAGCTCATAGGCCCGGGCCCGGGCCTGTGGGCGCGCCGTGCCGAGCAGACGCGGCACCGTCGCGATGTTGTCGATGACGGTCCGGTGCGGGAAGAGTCCCCCCTGCTGGATGACGTAGCCCATGGACCGCCGGAGTTGGGCCGGATCGGAGCGGGTCACGTCCTGGCCATTGACCCGGATGGTGCCGGAGGTCGGATCGATCAGCCGGTTGATCATCCGGAGCGTCGTCGTCTTGCCGCACCCGGAAGTCCCGACCAGGACGGTGGTCTCGCCGTCTGCGCACTCGAACGAAAGATCGTCAACGGCCAGGGTGCCGTCGGGGTACCGCTTGGTGACGTGATCGAAACTGATCATCCGATCGCCCCGCGGCCAGCACACCGGCGATGCGACCGCGGCTGGCCCATCTGCCAAATCCTACTATGTCACTAGACAATTGTCAGGAGACGCCCCGATGATCCAGCCGGACACCAAGAACTGGACGTGGGTGGTGGAGCGCCCCTGTCCGGAGTGCGGATTCGAAGCCGGCACGGTCCCCACCGAGGCGATCCCGGAGATGGTCCGGGAGAACGCCACCGCCTGGGTGCGACTGCTCGACGACGGCGTCATCTGTCCGAGCCGGCCGGACCCGGCGACGTGGTCGCCGCTGGAGTACGCCTGTCATGTACGCGACGTCTACCGGCGTTACGACGGGAGAATCGAGCTGATGCTCACGGAGGAGAACCCGCTTTATCCCAACTGGGATCAGGACCTGACCGCGGTGGAGGAACGTTACCGAGAGCAGGCTCCCGCTACGGTCGTGAGCGAGTTGACGGCTGCCGCGGAGCGACTCGCGGGTCGCCTCGACACCATCACCGCCTTGCAGTGGGAACGAACCGGGAGGCGGAGCGACGGGGCCACTTTTACCATCGCTTCCATATCCCGCTACATGATCCACGACCCGGTACATCACATCTGGGACGTCACCGGGCGGCGCCGGCCGTGAGCGCGGGCGAGCCCGGCCGCCCTCGGATCGAACCGCTGGACGTGCAATTCGAAGGCGTTCCCCAGCTCAACATTTTCCGGACCCTGGCCAAACACCGGCCTCTCTACGACCGCTTCAGCCGCCTGGGCGGCTTCCTTCTGTACCGAGGGCTCCTCCCCGCCCGGCACCGGGAGATAGTGATCCTGCGGACGGGCTGGCGATCAGGATCGGTCTACGAGTTTGGTCAGCACACCCGTTTCGGCCAAGAGGCCGGTCTGACCCCTGAGGAGATCCGCCGGCTGGCTACCGAGGGCACCGACGGCTGGAGCCCGGACGAGCGGGCCCTGGTCGTCTTCGCCGACGAGCTGTGTGCCACCGACACGGTGAGCGATCAGACATGGGCCGCTCTGGCGGGACGCTGGAGCGAGGAGGAGCTGCTCGAGCTGGTCGTTCTGGCCGGCTTCTACCGGCTGGTGTCGGGCTTCCTGAATACGGTCGGGGTCCAGCTCGAGCCGGGCACGGCGGGGTGGCCTGAGGCCTAGCCACCCGGAGGGAATCAGGGCCGCCCCGCGGGGAATCAAGGAGACGGCTGGTGAGGCCTCCTTTACATTCCGTTTCCATTCGAGTACTCTGGATCGAGTACACGCGTCAGAGTGCTCGACCCGGAGGTAGCGGCGTGGCGACTCGCAACCGATCCAACCCGCTGGCCCTGTCTGTGCTCGTCTGCCTGCTCGAGCGCCCGATGCACCCCTACGAAGTGGCCACCACCTTGCGACAGCGGGGCAAGCACGAGAGCGTGAAGCTCAACTATGGGTCGCTGTACTCGGTGGTGGAGTCCCTGGAGCGTCGTGGTCTCATCGAGGCCCAGGAGACCCAGCGCGAAGGCCGCCTCCCGGAGCGGACCGTCTACCGCCTGACCGAGCCGGGCCGGACCGAGGTCAGCGACTGGTTGGCCGAGATGCTCTCGGTGCCGGTGAAGGAGTATCCCGCCTTCGAGGCGGCTCTTTCCTTCCTGCCGGCCGTGCCCCCCGAGGAGGCGTTGACCCTGCTCCGGGAGCGGGCTCTGCGCCTGGAGGTGGGGGTGGCCCAGGCCTACGCCGGCCGCGAGGTGGTCGAGAAGATGGGCTTGCCCAGGATCTTCTGGATCGAAACGGAGTACGCCACCCGAGCCAAGGAGCTCGAGCTGGAGTACGTGCGGACGCTGGTCGACGAGATCGCATCCGGGAGCCTGGAGGGCACCGCCTGGTGGCGGCGGGCTCACGAGACCGACGGGCCTCTCGACGCGTCCGAAGTCCTCGACTGGCCGGCGGGAGCACACCGTGACCGGCCGGATCCCTCAGACGAGGATCTCTCCGACGATACGAGTGAGGAGTAGCAGAGGAATGCAAGACGTCATAGCCGCGTCGGGCCTGCGGAAAAGCTTCACCGGGCGCGGCAAGACGGTAGAAGCGGTCCGGGGGGTCGACTTGCGGGTCGGGCGGGGGGAGATCGTCGGTTTCCTCGGGCCCAACGGCGCCGGTAAGACCACGACCCAGCGCATGTTGACGACGCTGCTTCCGATCGACTCCGGGCAGGCCCAGGTGGCTGGTTTCGACATCGCCCGCCAGCCCAGGCAGGTGCGCTCACGGATCGGCTATGTCAGCCAGTTGGGCGGTGCCGACGAGATGGCCACCGGCCGCGAGAACCTGACCCTGCAAGCCCGGCTTTACGGGGCGGACAAGGCCAGCGCCCGCCGGCGCGCCGAAGACGTTATGGACGTGCTCGAGCTGACTGCCATCGCGGACCGCAAAGTCAAGACCTATTCAGGCGGCCAACGGAGACGCCTGGACGTGGCCCTCGGCATCGTGCATCACCCCGAGGTGGTGTTCCTGGACGAGCCCAGCACCGGCCTCGATCCTCAGAACCGGGCCAATCTCTGGGAGCACGTAGAGGGCCTTCGGGACGGCGGGACGACGGTCTTCCTGACCACCCACTATCTGGAGGAGGCGGACTCCCTCTGTGATCGGGTCATGATCATGGATCGGGGCCTCATTGTCGCCGACGGCACGCCTGATGAGCTCAAGCGGCAGGCGGCCGGCGACTCCGTGTCCCTGTCCGTGTCCAGCGCCACGGGCGACGGCCCGGCGGGGCGAGCCGGGCAGCGGGCTTTGGCCTTGCTGGGCCGGGCCAGCTTCGTGCGCGACGTCACCGCGGAGGGGGATGACCTTCATCTCTATGTGGAGGACGGCAAGGTCGCCCTGCCTGAGTTGCTGCGGGTCCTCGACTCGGAGCGGATCAGCGTGAGGACGGTGAGCTTGTCCGAGCCCACTCTCGACGACGTGTTTCTGGCCCGGACGGGCCGATCACTTCGCGACCAAGCCGAGGCCCGAGACGACGAGGAGGCGGCATGAGAGCGGTACGCGAGACCGGGCTCTTGTTCGGACGGTACGGCACGCAGATGCTGCGCAACCCGGTGTGGATGTTCGTCGGCTTGTCCACGCCGCTCCTGTATCTGCTGCTGTTCACCCCGCTGCTCCGGGGTGTGCCGGGCTTCGCCGGACAAGGCACCGGCCACGTGCTGGACGGATTCCTCCCGGGAATCCTGGCCCTGCTCGCCTTCGCCAGCGGCGCCGGCGCCGGCTTCAGCACCATCTTCGAGCTGCAGAGCGGCGTCATCGAGCGGTTCCGGGTGACCCCCGCCAGCCGGTCGGCGATCCTGCTCGGGCCCATCCTGTTCGGGATGGTGGCCATGTTCGTGTTCGACACCGTCCTGGTACTGGTGGGAACGGCGTTCGGCTTCCATCTTCATGTAGGCGGGATGCTCGTGCTGGCCGTGCTCCTCGGCCTGCTCATGGTGACCATGGCCGCCTTCTCGACCGCCATGGCCATAACGATCAAGGAGATCAGCGGCTTCGCCGCCATCATCAACGGCCTGAATCTGCCCGTCATGCTGCTCGCCGGCGTGCTGCTGCCGGTCGCCCTGGGGCCGCTGTGGCTGAGGACCCTGGCCCACTTCGACCCTCTCTACTACCTGGTGGTGGCGTCCCGTTCTCTGGCGGCCGGCCATTTCGGGGGATCGGCCACCTGGCAGGCCTTCGCGGTGCTGATCCCCTTGTGCCTGATAACCGTGGCGTGGGCCACGGCTGTATTCCGGCGAGCGGTCGCTTAAGCGCGCCGGCCGCATCGCTACGCTACTGGGGTGTCCGACGCCCCTTCCGACGCCCCTTCCGACGCCACTGAAGTACTCCCTGACGCGGCCCTGCTCGACCAGGTGAACGCCGATCTGGGGGCGGTCGACGAGGCCCTGCGCCGCCTAGACGACGGGAGCTACGGGACCTGCCAGGTATGCGGTGCCCAGCTCGACGCGAAGGCTCTCGAGGAGGACCCCCTGCTCATGCTGTGCCCGTACCACCAACACTGAGTCCCGGAGCGCGGCGGGTGGGGGGGTGTGGCGGGGTGGTGGGTGGCGGGTGCCGTCAGAGCGGCCCGTTGCCATGCTTACGGGCCACGATGCGTTCGCGCTTGGTCACCAGCATGCGCAAGGACGCGCCGATCACCCGGCGAGTATCCGCCGGGTCGATGACCTGATCCACGAAGCCCCGGGCGGCGGCCACATAGGGATTCAGGTAGGCCTCCTCGTACTCGTCGACGAGCCGAGCCTGAGTCTCGGCGTCTTCCCGGCGGTGCAGAATCTGGACCGCGCCCTGGGCCCCCATCACCGCCACCTGAGCCGACGGCCAGGCCAGGCACAGATCGTTGCCCATGCCCTTCGAGTCCATGACTATGTAGGCCCCGCCGTAGGCCTTGCGCATGATCAGGCAGACCCTCGGGACGGTCGCCTCGGCGTAGGCGAAGACGAGCTGGGCCCCGTGCCGGATCATGCCCCGCCACTCGAGGTCCTTGCCCGGCATGAAGCCGGGGGTGTCCACCAGGGTCAGAAGAGGAACGTTGAACGAGTCGCAGAAGCCGACGAACCGGGCCCCCTTCTGTGACGCCGCGATGTCGAGGGTTCCGGCCATCGACTGCGGCTGGTTGGCCAGCACGCCGACCGTGCGGCCGTCGATCCGGCACAGAGCCGTGACCAGCTGGGGCGCCCAACCGGCGCGCAGCTCCAGTAGCTCCCCGTCGTCGGCGATGGAACCGATGGCGTGGCGCACGTCGTAGGACCCGGTCGCGCTCGGGGGCAGCAGGTCTCGAAGCTCTGGATTGGGCCGGTCGATCGGGTCGCCACTAGGCACGACCGGCGGCTCTTCGTCGGCGTGGTCGGGGAGGTAGTCGAGGAAACCCGCCACCACCTCTAAACCGGCCGTCACGTCGTCAGCCACGAGGGTGGCCACACCGGAGCTGCGGGCGTGGACCCGCTGTCCCCCCAGTTCGTCGGGCGCCAGGCGGAGCCCGGTCAGCTGGGCCACCGCAGCCGGCCCGGAGACGTAGGCGACGGCGTCGCCTGTCATCACCACGGCGTCGGCCATCCCCAGCAGCAGCGCCGGCCCGGACACGGCCAGGCCGTAGGCGACGATGGTCACCGGCACGATGCCCGAGCACTCAGCCAGCGCTTTGGCCGCCCGCCCCCAGCCGTCCAGCGAGGGCATGCCTTCGACCACGTCGGCTCCCGACGACGCCAGCACAACCACCAGCGGGATGCGCTGGGCCAGCGCGGTCCGCGCCGCGGTGGCAAAGGTCTCGCTGTCGGCCGCCATCAACGTGCCCCGGCGTATCTGCCGGTCGATATTGACGAGCATCACTTTGCGGTCCGTCACCGGGAGCCTCGACACGGCCGCAGTCGTGGCGCCGGCAACGCCCGATCTCAGCCCGATCAGCGGGGGCTGGGCTTGGTCGGTCTCGGTGACGATGGCCATGATCAGTGAGACTGCGCGCCGGGCCGCGGCGTTACCGCCGGAGCCGCCTCGCCGGCGGCTACCCGGTCCCTGCGATGGGGCCTACTCGTGTTCGCCCCCCTGCCCGTGATCGAGGCCGCGGGCTATGAGGAATCCCCGGGCCCGTTCAGTCAGCGGGTAGCGGTGCACGATGGCCCAGAACCCCTGGTCGTGGCGAGCCACGCTCAGGTGGGCCAGTTCGTGGATAATCACGTAGTCCAGGACCCAGGAGGGCTCCTTGGCCAGGCGGGAGGAGATGCGGACGGCCCCGTCAGAGGGGGTGCAGCTGCCCCACCTCCACTCCTGGTTGTCCACCCACCTGATGGTGTACGGATGATGCAGCCCGTAGCGATCGGCGAGAAGGGTGGCTCGCTCCCTCAGATCGATCCTGTCGGTCAAGGTCCGCCGCTCCATGCGCCGCACCATCTCGGCGACCCACTTCTCTTCTTCTACCGCGGTCATGCTGGCCGGTATAGACACCCGCAGGACCCCACCCACCTGTCGCGCCTGCACGGTCTTGCGACGCCTGGGGCTGCGAACCACCTCCACCTTCATGTCACGGAAGCTACAACGAGCCAGGGACGATCACAGTGATAGGCCGGAGCGGTCGTCCTCGCCTACCAGGAGGTCAACGGGCGCGGTCGGAAAAAGGCCGTCCGTCCCTATGCTTCCTCGATAACCGGCCAGGTGGCCCGCGCGCGCCTCGGGCTGGCCGGCTTGCCGGGCCAACGACCTGACCACCCCTCCGTGGGTCACGACGAGGACCCGTTTGCTGGCATTGGCTTTGGCCCGGGCTGCCACCCAACGGCCGGCCTGGGCGACTCTTTCGTCGAAACCGGCCCTGGATTCGCCGCCGGGAGGGTACTCGAGCTGTCCTTGGCTGAAGCGCCTGAGGTAACCGGGCCACTCGGCTTCGATCTCGTCGCGGGTGTGTCCACTCCAGGCCCCCACGTCGTACTCCCGCAGGCTCGATTCGATCTCGTGGCGAGCACCGAAGCCGAGTTCGGTGTTCATCAGCGCCACCGTCTCGACGGCCCGGCACAGGTCGGAGGAGACAACCAGGTCGAACGGTTGCTCGCCGGACAGCCGGCGAGCCGCCTGGCGGGCCTGGCACCGGCCCAGAGCGGTGAGCGGCGGATCAGCCTGCCCCTGCCACCTGCCGTCGGCGTTCCATGTGGACTGGGCATGGCGTAGGATCAGCAGGTCCGGCATCGGCGGCACCCTAGTCCGGAGCGGGGCCGGTTCGGCCCAGGCGGTAGCGTTGACCCACGGAGTAAAGAGACAGTGACCCCGTTTGCGACCAGCGGCCGGGCGGCGTCCTCCGAGAGCGCCGCTCGCCAGGCCTCGGGACCGCCCCCGTCGGTGGTGCTCCTGCTGTTCGCGGCGGCCCGCGAGGCCGCCGGGACGGGTCGCGAGCGGGTGCAGGCCAGCACGGTCGATCAGGTTCTCAAAGCTGCATGCGAGAGGCATGGCGAGCAGTTCGCGGCCATCCTGGAGCGGTCCCGGGTCTGGGTCAACGGTGAGCCGGCCGAAGCGGATCGCCTTCTCGACGAGGGCGACGAGGTCGCGGTTCTGCCGCCGGTTTCCGGCGGTTGCGGCGACGCGCCATGGTGATGGCGGGAGGAAAGAAGACTCGCGCTCCGGACCGGTCTCCTTCGGGGTCGGGGCGGGGGTCGGCGTCGAGTGCGGGTCGGGCGGCTGGGTCGGGGTCGGGGCGGGGCGCGTCTCGGGTGGCTGTGTCAGCAGGCCCGGCGTCGGATCGAGCTTCGGGCCGGGCTACGCGTCGCCCGCTTTCGAGCCGACCGCTCGTGCCCGTCGTCCTGGGGATCGCATGGGCCGCCCTGATCGTGGCGGCAGTGACGACCAGCGCGGCCGCCGCCGTCGCCGTGCTGATCCCCGTCGGCGTGGTCGCGTCGGTCTCGGCGGTCAGAACAGTGAGCGGCAGGGACAGCCGGCACACCCGCTCGGGGGAACGGGATGTCCTCGTTACTGGTTCCCGCTACGGGCTGGCCGTGGCCGCACCCCTCGTTCTTCCTCTAGCCGCCCTCGGGGGTTCCAAGGCCGCCATTGCAGCGACGGCCCTGGTAGTGATCGGCGGGGCAGCCATCCTGCTGGCAACAGGGCGAGGGACAAGTGTCGCCTTCAACCTGCGCCTGCTGGCGGGGATCCTCGGCCCGTCCGTGGCGGCGATGGCGGTCGTCCTGGCTCGATCCCAGGGCTCGAACGAAGCAGTGGCCTTCATCGTCGCCATGCTCGGTTACGACCTCGCCGCTTTCATATTCGGAACCGGTCGAGGAGCGCTCGGCGGAATAGGCGGGGTAGTGGCCGGTCTCCTCACCGTGGCGGTAGTGGCCGTGTTCACTGCTGCCGCTATAGACCCCCCATTTTCAGGCGACCGACCCTGGATCGTCTTCGGTGCGGTCGGCGTGCTCGCCCCGGCGGGTGTGGCGCTGCTCAGCGCGGTCGTCTCGGGCGCCCGCCTACCTGCTCTGCGCCGCCTCGATTCACTGGTTCTGAGCGGTCCGGCCTGGGTGATCGCGGTGGCACTGGTCCTCCGGCGCTAGGGGCCTCGAGGTGAGCGGCGCCTGCGCCCAACGCGGCGAGGGTGCGGTAGCCTCCCCTCCCGGTGCCTTTACCTAAAGACGTAACTGATCCGAGCTACCTGGAAGGGCTCGGCGAATGGCCGATAGCCACCATCCGGGCCCGCCGCGACGAAGCCAACGAAGTCGAGACCGGTTTGTCCTACCAGCGCCGCATCGTGCAAGGGCGTCTCGACATCGTGGTCGCCGAGTTGCATCGCCGCCAGACAGGGGGTGGCCCAGGCGACGTATCGGAGCTGATCGAACAGCTCCCGACGATTCTGAGCGAGCACGTCAGGGCACCCGGACTGGGCCGATTGCCGGCTCTCATGGGCCCCGGACAGCTCGACCCCGGGATCGAATCGAAGCTGGAAGAGATACTGCCGGCGGGTCAGCTCGGGTCCCTTTCCGATTTAGACGACCAGGAGTTGAGCGACCGAGCGGAGAAGCTCGACGTGCTCGAACGATCCGTCTCAACCCAACGCAAGGCCGTGTTCGAAATCGTCGACCGGTTGCAGGCGGAGGTCGTCCAGCGCTACCGCAGTGGCGAGGCCACGGTGGACAGCCTGTTGTCGTGATCCGGGCGGGGAACCCACGCCTGAGTTGGTTGACGGATCCTTGGCCGGCGTGAAGGAGTTCCCCGACCCCTGGCGTGAGCTTGGTGAGTTCATTCGAGAGCAGCGCTCTGGGGCCCGTCTCTCGGTCCGCCGGCTGTCTGACATGGCGGGCATCTCGAACCCCTACCTCAGCCAGATCGAACGCGGACTCCGGCGTCCCTCGGCCGAGATCCTGCAACAGATCGCCCGCGCCCTGCGCATCTCGGCGGAGACCCTTTATGTGCGAGCAGGCATCCTCGACGCCCGAGACCGGGAAGGAAACCTGGCCGAGTCGATTCTGGCTGAACCGACCCTGACCGAGGACCAGAAGCAAACGTTGTTGCGCATCTATCTGTCCTTCCGCCGCGAAAACGGGACCGTTACGGCACCCGCCGAGAGTGGTAGTACGACAACGGATGGGAGCTCCGCTCCCATAGAGGCGGTGTAGGCCCATGGCTCGGCTGGCCGTGTTGTCCATGCACACGTCCCCGCTTGCCCAACCTGGAACGGGTGACGGGGGTGGGATGAACGTGTACGTGCGGGAACTGTGCGCCGCTTTGGCCCGTACTGGTGTGGAGTGTGAGGTCTTCACTCGCGCCGACGACCCGGAGTGTCCTGCGACCGTGGACGTCGAGCCCGGCTTTCGGGTCCACCACATACCTGCCGGTCCCCTCGACGCCGTGCCTAAAGAAACGTTACCGGAGCTGGTCCCGGCCTGGACCGCCGGGGTGGGCTCCCGGCTGGCTCTGATGGCCAGCGCGGGCCATCCCGTCGATGCCATCCACGCCAACTACTGGTTGTCGGGCGTCGCCGGTCACACCCTCAAACACGAGCTCGAGATACCGCTCCTCGTCACCTTCCACACCCTCGATCGCGTCAAGGCCGACGCCAGTCCCGAAGAGTTGTCGGCCCACGAACCGGCCCGCCGCGCTCAAGCCGAGGCCGACACCGTAGGTTGCGCCGACGCCGTGGTCGCCTCGTGCACGGTTGAGGCCGAGCAGCTCGTGGAGCTCTACGGCGCCCAACCGGAGCGGATCGTGATCGTTCCGCCTGGTGTCGATCACGCCTTCTTCGGGCCGGGGGACAAGGACCAGGCCCGCCGGGCCGTCGGGCTCCCGATCGGGGATCCGGTGGTCCTCTTCGCCGGCCGGATCCAGCCGCTGAAGGGGCTGACTGTGGCGGTGGAAGCCCTCGCCGAGATCCGATCGGGCGGGTTGTCCCGGGCATCGTTGGTGGTGATCGGCGGGCCGAGTGGTCCCCATGGCCGAGAAGAGCTCGAACGGGTGCGCCGGATCGTCGCCGTCCATGACCTGGGCGAGGTCGTGCGCATGCTTCCTCCGCAGCGCCACGAGATTCTGTCGACCTACTACCGGGCTGCTGACGCGTGCGTCGTGCCCAGTCATTCCGAGTCGTTCGGCCTGGTGGCGCTGGAGGCGGCGGCGTGCGGGGTGCCTGTGGTGGCATCGGCGGTCGGAGGACTCACCACTCTCGTCGACCATGGCTGGACCGGCTTCCTGGTCGAGGGCCGCAACCCCACCGACTACGCCAAACCGCTCAACGAAATCCTCACCGATCGGAGTCTGGCCCTCGGTCTGGGTCGAGCCGCGGCCTCCCGGGCTCGGGCTTACACCTGGCGTTCAGCGGCCCAGGATCTGTGGACGCGCGGCGAGGCACTGACGTCTTCTGTGCTCGTGGCCTGCGGGTAGACGCGTGCTCTTGCCGCGGTCGGCGTTCGCCGATACTCTCCCCTAGGCCGTCAGCCCGAGGGCGTCTACGGAACATGTTCGTTCGGGGAAGTGCGAGCGGTTTCGCGCGGTCACTCGGGCGGCGGCATGGGGCGACAGAGAGACCAGTTTTCGGGTCGGGCGGGCCGCCCACCTGGCGGAGGGCGGGTCGGGCCGCGGCGCGGGCGGGCGAGGACAGTCTGGGCTGGGCGGGGCGCATGGCCGGCGGGGCTGGCGGGGCTGGCGGGGCTGGCGGGCGCCAGACCGGCGGGTCGCCGCAGATAAGGCCAGGGGGCGCGGCCTGGGCAAGGTGGCCCAGTTCAGGCGGGGTGGGTATCGCTTATGTCTCGGTGCCAAATGACATTCTCGGTGCCATTAGGCACCCAAAATATATCTAAATGGCACCGAGATGATGAAATGGCACCGAGACTTAGCGACAGCTCTACGCTGAGACGCATGAAAGACGCGGAAGGCCGAGAACTGCAGTATCGCTTTCGCCGTCAGCACAGCCTGGTCCGGCGGTCCGAACTTCGTCTCCTCGGCATCAGCGCCAAGGCCGAGCGGGCCAAGCTTGCAAGAGGCGAGTGGCAGCGAGTCGGCCAGCAGGTGATTCGCCTCGCCGGCAGCCGGGCCACTCCCGAACAGCGCCTGATGGCGGCCTGCTTGGAGGCCGGGCCAACGGCGATCGCTTCGCACCAATCGGCGGCCTGGCTATGGGGCATGGCACCCTGTCCGGACCGGCCCGCCATCACCATAGGGCGGACCAACCCGACGCGATTCCGCGGGATCGAAGTGCACCGACCGGTTGACCTACCGGAGCGGGTCTCGGTCCTTCGCGACATTCCTTGCACCGATCCCTTGCGAACGCTTCGCGACCTGGCCGGGGTGTGTCCACCCGACGTCCTGGACGCCGCGATCGACGCCGGTCTGGCGCGACGTTTGGTCAGTGTCGCTGCTCTCGAAGCGGAGATCCGGAGATCGGCTCGCCCTGGTCGCACCGGGGTCGGCCGGCTGCGCCACGCTCTCGCCCGGCGCGGGATGTCAGGAGCACCCCATCCGAGCGTCCTGGAGAGCCGGGTTCTGAGGCTGCTGCGGCGGATGGGAATCCAGCCTGTCGCGGTGGAGGTCAAGGTGGGGTCTGACGGGCGATACCGAGTCGACACATTGCTCGACCCGAGGGTGGCCATGGAAGTTGACGGGTACACCTATCACGCCGCTCCCGAGCTCAAGGCGGAGGACGAGCGCCGCCGCGGCCGACTCCGATTGAGTGGGATCTTCGTGCTCGTGTACGACTGGACCGAAGTGCTGCGTGATACCCGCCGGATCGCCGCCGAGTGCCATGAAGCGATCGCCAAGTACGGCTCCGCCGGCAAGCGGTCGCCTCGACGGGTGTCGTAGGGTCGAGGCCCATGTCCGAATCGAGAGGGCTCATGGTTGTGGGTGGGGGCAAGATGGGCGATGCCCTCGTCGGCGGTCTGATCAGTACCGGATGGGCGCCGCCTGAGGGGATCGTGGTCGTTGAGCAGGACGAGGCCCGGCGAGATGAGCTCGCCCGCCGGCATCACGCCGTGACCATCGTCGGCCGGGTCGCCGATGCACCGCAGTCAGTTGACCTCGAGGGGGCGGTCATAGCGGTGAAGCCGGGGGACGTCGAAGCGGCGTGTCGAGCGATTTCGACCGGCGGGATCCGCCGGGCGCTTTCAATCGCGGCTGGTGTCACGATCGCGTCGCTAGAGAGCTGGTTGGGGTCGATGGCGGTGGTGCGAGCGATGCCGAACACACCCGCCCTGGTGGGCGCCGGCGTCGCCGCCATCTCGCCGGGGTCGACCGCAGGACCCGACGACCTGGAGTGGGCCCGTGGCGTTCTCGAGGCGGTGGGCACCGTGGTCCAACTACCTGAGACCGCCCTGGATGCGGTGACCGGATTGTCGGGCTCGGGCCCCGCGTACGTGTTTCTCGTGGCAGAAGCGCTCATAGACGCGGGCGTGCTGGTCGGCCTGGCCCGTCCTGTCGCCCGGGAGCTGGCGGTAGCGACTCTCCTGGGGTCGGCGCGCCTGTTGGCCGAGACGGGGGAGGAGCCGTCGGCGCTCCGGGCCGCGGTCACCTCGCCGGCGGGGACGACCGCGGCCGGATTGCAAGCCCTCGAAGCCGCCGGGGTCCGCAATGCCCTGCTCGATGCCGTGACGGCCGCCACCGAGCGCTCCCGTCAGTTGGGCCGAGCCGGCGCCGGCTGAGGCTCCGCACGGCCGGCCCCCCACACCCTGCACCGCCGGCGCCCTCCGCCGCCGCCGGGCGTCCGGCCTCGGCGCCCGACTCCGCCACCCCCTTCCCTTGGCCCGCCGCCAGCCGGCCCTGCCGCCGCCAGCCGGCCCTGCCGCCGCCAGCCGGCCCTGCCGCCGCCAGCCGGCCCTGACGCCACCCTCCGCCCCGCCGGCCCACGCAATCGCCGAACCCCACTTTGCTCACGACTCACATTGGCGTACGCTCGTGAGCGCGGAGAAGGGTGGTGCAACGCGTGCAACCAGACGAATCGAGGTCCGGGTTTGTGACCGTAGCTGAGGTCGCAGCCCAACTGCGGGTTTCCAACATGACCGTGTACAGGTTGGTGCAATCAGGTCAGCTGCCGGCGGTCCGGGTCGGCCGGTCGTACCGGATTCTTGCCGAAGACGTCGATCGGTTCCTGGCCAACCAGTACTACCGCGCTGGTTGAGCACACTCGGGGGCCGATCTCCTTCCTGAGCGACTACGGGCTGACTGACGAGTTCGTCGGCGTGGTCCACCGGGTCATCAACGGAATGGCCCCAGACACTCCGATCGCCGACATCACCCATCAGATCCCGCCGCACGACGTCCGGGCCGGAGCGCTGGCGCTCTGGCGCAGCGCCCCCTGGCTGGCGCCCGGGGTAATCCTGGCCGTCGTCGATCCGGGAGTCGGAACCAGGCGCCGCCCGGTCGCTGTCGCCACCGGAGCGGGCGCCGTTCTGGTTGGCCCTGACAACGGGCTGCTCCTCCCCGCTGCCCTCCGCCTCGGTCCTATCACCGTCGCGGTGGAGCTCGAGAAGATCGACGCCCCCGACCACGGGTCCACCTTCGACGGTCGGGACCTGTTCGGGCCGGCCGCCGCCCGCCTCGCCAACGGAGTCGACGTTTTGAGCCTCGGCGCCGAGATCGAGCCCGCCGGCCTCCGCGGCGATCCGGTGCCCCAGGCCGAGCAGGAGTCCGGCGGTGTCGTGCGGACGGAGGTGCTTTGGGTGGACCGATTCGGCAACGCCCAACTGAACGTTCGACCCGCCGATGTCAGCCACCTCGGCCAGGTCGTCGATGTCCGCACCCGCAAACGAAAGTGGCGGGCCCGCCAGGTGGGTGCCTATGGGGACCTGCGTGAACGCCGCCCGGGAAAGCCGGCGGAGGTGGGCCTCGTTCACGACTCGTACGGGTTCTTGTCGATCAGTCTCAACCGGGAATCGGCCGCCGCCTTCACCGGCATCCGGACGGGCCAAACCGTCTGGCTGACACCGAGGGAATAGAGGCGGTCCGCAGGTACCATCGCTGCATGGCATCCGTTCGCCGGATCCCTGAGGCGACGGTTGCCCGCTTGCCCTTGTATTTGCGGGTTCTTGGCGAAGCCGCCAGCGAGCGTATGACCACGCTGTCCTCGGAGGCCCTGGCCGCCCGGGCCGGCGTGAATGCCGCTCAGGTGCGAAAGGACCTGTCCTTCCTCGGGTCCTATGGCACCAGGGGCGTCGGGTACGACGTCGACTACCTGGTGCGCCAGATCAACCGCCAGCTAGGACTCGATGACGATCGCCGGGTGGCCATCATCGGAGCCGGCAACCTGGGCCAGGCGCTGGCCAGCTACGCCGGCTTCCGGGCCCGGGGCTTCCAGGTGGTCGCCGCCTTCGATGCCGATCCGGGCAAGGTCGGGTCGGCGTTGGGGCCGACCACGGTGTCCCCCGTTTCCGATATGCCTGCTGCCCTCCGGGAAAAGGAGGTCGAGATCGCGATGATCACGACCCCGGCCTCGGCCGCCCAGGGTGTGGCGGACGCCGTGGTCGAAGCCGGGGTGGGGTCGATCCTCAACTTCGCCCCCACGACCGTGACGGTCCCGAAGGGCGTGGCCCTGCGTCAGGTCGATCTCGGTATAGAGCTACAGATCTTGAGCTTCTACCATCATCAGGTAGGAGCTGAGGCACACGGCCCGGGGTTGAGCAATGCCCGTCGATGACGTTCTATATCCCGCCAGCCTGGTGGTGGCAGGCAAGCGGTGTGTGGTTGTGGGAGGCGGATCTGTCGCGGCCCGAAAGACACGCTCTCTCGTGGACGCCGGGGCTGACGTACTGGTGATCGCCCCCGAGATCAACGAGGAGATCAAGGCTCTGCCCGTGAAAGTGGCCGAACGGCCCTACCGGCGCGGTGATCTTTCGGCAGCATGGTTGGCACTGGCCGCCACTGACGATGCGGCCGTGAACAGGCAGGTTTTTGCCGATGGCCAGAGGGCGCGAGTGTGGGTGAACGTGGCTGATGATCCCGACGCGTGCTCATTTACCCTCCCGGCTGTGATGCGCCGGGGGCCCGTGACAGTCGCCGTGTCCACCTCGGGTTACAGCCCGGCGCTGGCGGCCTGGATTCGTGAGCGCATCGCGGCCGACCTCGGGCCCGAGGTAGCCCTTCTGGCCGAGCTTCTGTCCGAGGCGCGTGACGCCCTGAAGGCGTCCGGCCGTTCTACTGAGGATGTCGACTGGCGGAGAGCGCTGGATTCGGACATGCTCGATCTCATCCGAACGGGCCAGACGGCCCAGGCAAGGGAGCGCCTTCAGGCGTGTCTGTCGTAGTCATAGGTCTCAACCACCGCACGGTTCCGTTGCCGGTCCTCGAATCGATGACGGTGTCGTCGGCGCGCCTGCCCAAGGCGTTGCACGAGCTGGATAGCTACCAGCACCTGAGCGAGGTCGTGGTGGTGTCGACCTGCTTGCGCACCGAGGTGTACGCGGTGGCGCACCGCTACCACGGTGCCGTCAGCGACGTTCGCAACTTCTTGGCCGCCTGGAGCGGACACCCGCCAGAGACCTTTGCCGGCGACCTCTACGACTATTTCGACGAGGCCGCGGTGGCGCATCTGTTCCGGGTGGCGTCCGGGTTGGATTCGACGGTGCTGGGCGAGGGCGAGGTCCTGGGCCAGGTCGGCGACGCCTGGGAGGCGGCCCGTGATGAGGGCACCGCCGGGCCCGTTCTTTCTATCCTGTTCCGCCACGCCATCGAGGCGGGCAAGCGGGTCCGCTCGGAAACCCTTATCGCCCGTGGGACCACGTCGCTGTCGCAGGCCGCCGTGGCGCTGGCAGGGGCGCAGATCGGGTCCCTGGCCGGCCGGACCACCCTCGTGATCGGCGCTGGTGAGATGGGTGAGGCCATGGCGCAGGCGCTGGCGGGCGGGCTCGAGGCCGGGCCGCTGCTGGTCGCCAACCGCACGTGGAGCAAGGCGACCGAGCTGGCGGCGCGCTGCGGCGGCCGGGCGATCGAATGGAGCGGGCTGCCGGCGGGGTTGATCCAGGCTGACGTGGTGCTTGCTTCCACCGGCTCACCCGACACCCTGCTCGAGGCGGCCGACGTGGAAGGCGTCATGGCGGCCCGGGGCGGCCGGCCCCTGCTGATCGTGGACATCGCTGTCCCCCGGGACGTTGACCCGGCTGTCGCCGATATGCCCGGCGTGACCCTCCTCGACATGGACGACCTGTCGGCGTTCGCGGCGCGAACCCTGGACTGCCGCCGCCAGGAGGTCCCCAAGGCGGAGAAGATTGTGGCCGACGAGGTGGAGCGGTACATGGGCCGCTCGGCCGAGCGCCACGTGGCCCCGCTGGTCGCCGCCCTGCACGAGCGTGGTGAGGAGATCCGGAGGGCCGAGCTCGAACGCTTTGCCCGCCGGCTCAGCGGCCTGGATCCCGCTCAGGCCCAGGCGGTGGAGGCGCTGAGCAGGGGTATCGTGGCCAAGCTGCTGCACGACCCGACCGTGAACGTCAAGGCCGGGGTCGGCTCGCCGGCGGGCGAGCAGCTCGCTCAAGCGCTGCGACAACTGTTCGACCTTTAGGGCTTTGCTAAAGCTGGCCACCCGGGGCAGTGCCCTGGCCCGGTGGCAGGCGGAGGAGGTGGCCCGGCTGCTGCGAGAGGCAAACGCAGGCGAAGACGTATCACTGGTCGTGGTGGAGACGACCGGAGACCGTCGCCAGGACGTCCCGGTGTGGGAAATGGGCGGCCAGGGGGTGTTCGTGAAGGAGGTCCAGGCGGCGGTGCTGGAGGGCCGAGCCGACGCCGCCGTGCACTCGGCGAAGGACCTGCCCTCCCTGCCGGCGCCGGGACTGGTGCTGGTTGCCATCCCCACCCGAGCCGATCCCCGCGATGCTCTGGTCGGATCAACTCTGGCCGGGCTGGGCCCGGGGCGCGCGTGGCGACCGGATCAGTGAGACGGAGAGCGCAACTCGCATGGGCGCGGCCCGACCTGACTTTCGTGGGCTTGCGCGGAAATATCGCCACGCGGTTGGAGCGGGTGCCAGCCCAGGGGGCTGTGGTCGTGGCCATGGCGGCCCTCGAACGGCTGGGGTTGGCGGACCGGGCTACCGAAGTGCTCGACGCGTCAGTCATGCTTCCCCAGGTGGGCCAAGGGGCGATCGCGGTTGAGTGTCGAGCCGGGGATCGAGTCACGATCGAGGCGCTGGCCGCGATCGACGACGCTGATACCCGTCTGTGCGTGGAGACCGAGCGGGCCTTCCTGGCTCGGCTCGGCGGGGGCTGTGATCTCCCCGTCGGAGCCAACGCCCGCGCCCTGCCGTCGGGCATCGAAGTGCAGGGCTTGCTGGCATCGCTCGACGGCCGGGTGGTGCTGCGCGGGGCGAGCACGGGCTCATCGACGTCGATCGGGGCCGACCTGGCCGAGAGCCTGCTGGCGTCGGGCGGGTCCGACCTGTTGGCGGACGGGTTCGCCGGGGGGCCGGCGGAGGCAGCCGGCGTTGAGGCAGAGATGGGATGACGATCTATCGGCTCGGGGCCGGTGTCGAGGCAGAGACGGGATGACCGTCTACCTGGTCGGGGCGGGCCCCGGCGACCCGGGGTTGCTTACCGTTCGCGGCGCGGAGGTTCTGAGGGGATCCGACGTCGTGGTTCACGACCGACTCGCCGATGCCAGCCTGCTGGACCTGGCCCCCGCCTCGGCCCGGCGGATCGACGTGGGGAAGGCGCCGGGTGGCCCGGTGAGGCAGGACGAGATCAACGACCTGCTCGTCGCCGAAGCCCGAGCCGGCCATCAGGTGGTGCGCCTGAAGGGCGGGGATCCCTTTGTGTTCGGTCGAGGCGGCGAGGAAGCACAGGCGTTGCAGGCGGCTGGAGTCCCGTTCGAGGTGGTGCCGGGCATCACCTCGGCCGTCGCCGTTCCCGCTTACGCCGGCGTACCTGTGACACACCGGGGTCTGGCGACGTCGTTCACTGTTGTTACCGGCCATAGTCGCCACGCCATCGACCGGGAGACGGACTGGGAGGCTCTGGCCCGGGCTGGGGGGACGATCGTGGTCCTGATGGGGGTGGCTCACCGGGACGCCATAGCAGCGCGTTTGATTGCCGGCGGGCTGCCGGCAGACACCCCGGTGCTGGGGGTGCACTGGGGGACCCGGCCCGAGCAGCGATCGGTGCGGGTGCGCTTGCACGAGTTGGCGGCCACGCCGCTCGAACCGCCCGTGACCATGGTGATCGGCGCCGTGGCCGGACTGGACCTGTCTTGGTACGAGGCTCGACCCTTGTTCGGCCGGCGAGTGGTGGTGACCCGGGCCCGGACGCAAGCCTCGGTGCTCTCCGAACGGCTGAGAGAGCTGGGTGCCCGGCCCATCGAGGTACCGACCATCGAGATCGCACCGGCGGCGGACGGAGGAGCCGCCTTGCAGCTGGCGGCCGCCGGCCTGGCCGAGGGTCGCTATCAGTGGGTGGTGTTCACTTCCTCGAATGCCGTCGAGGCTCTCATGGAGCTGGTACCCGACTCCCGTTCCTTCGGATCGACGTCAATCGCGGCGGTGGGCCCCGCCACCGCGTCCGCCCTGGAGCGATACCGGCTGATCCCGGATCTGGTGCCGGATCGGCAGCTGGCCGAGGGCCTGGTGGAGGCCTTCCCGGACCCGCCGGCCCAGGATGCTGCGGTTCTGTTTCCGCGTGCGGCTGGGGGCAGGGAGGTCCTGGTGGACGGCCTGGTGGAAGCTGGTTGGCAGGTCGACCTGGTGGAGGCGTACCGCACGGTGCCGGCCCGGCCGGCAGCCGAGACCATCACAGCTGTGGCTGATGCGGACGCCGCTTGCTTCACCGCCTCCTCCACCGTGGCCGGCTTCCTGTCTTCCTTCGGGCCGGCGGCGGTGCCGCCCGTCGTGGTCTGTATCGGTCCTGTCACCGCGGCCACGGCCCGGGACGCGGGCATAGAGGTGGCGGCGGTGGCCGGCGAGCACACCATCGACGGCTTGATCTCGGCGCTGGTCGCGGTGCTCGGGGGGTAGGGCCGGCTCGGGATGACGGCCGGGGGCCGCGCCGGCCGGCCAGCCACCTCCGGCTTGTGCGCAGTAGTTAACTATATTTGGTTAACTGGTGAGCAGAATCAGTGAGTTTCACTATTTTGCGATGTCCCTCGATCTGTCAACCCGCCGGCCGCAGTACGAAGACCGGGTGCCGGGGGGCGATGGCAGCCAGCTCCTGATCGGTGGAGTCCGGGCCAACCCCGTCGAAGAAGACCCCGACCTCGGCCTTCCAGCGCCGCAGGTACTCCCGGAGGACACTGGCCTTCTGGTCGTCGGCCAGCTCGGAGGCGGTGAACCGGTCGCGGTGCGATCCGAGCAGAAGGGTCAGCCGGCCGGAGTCGGCGCGCACGTTGCGCACCCACTCCGTCTCGCCCCTGGGTGCCACCAGGTACTGCTCGCCCTCGAAGGCGAGGAGGTTGACGGGGTTGCGCCGGGGTTGGCCACTCTTGCGGCCTTTGACCTCGAGGACTCGGGACCCGTGGACGCTCAGGCCCAGGCGGGTGAGACCGGCAACGGTCTGGTTGAAGACGTGGGTGGTGAACCAGCCCGGCTTCTTGTAGTGGGTATCCATCTCATAATCTCCAGCTTGTCGGCGAATAGTGATCACTGATCCTAGTCAAGAACAATGTTCACGTCAAGGGACAGTGTTCAACAATTCGGTTAAGCTGTAGCTGTGACCGCTTCGCAGACCGCCCGGGCCCGGGTGCGGGCCGAGCTGACCAGGGAGATCATCGCTGCCGCCCAGGCAGAGCTGGCTTCCGAAGGAGCCGCGGGCCTGTCCCTGCGAGCCGTGGCCCGCCGGCTGGGGATGGTTCCCTCTGCCCTCTACCGCTATTTCCCGAACCGAGATGGGTTACTGACGGCCCTCATCATCGACGCCTATCGGGCCGTCGGGGCCGCCGCGGCGGGCGCGGATACATCGTCGGGTCCGGATCCGGCCCACCGCTGGCGCGCGGTGACTTCCGCGGTCCGCACATGGGCCGGCGATCATCCCCATCAGTGGGCGCTCGTCTACGGCTCGCCGGTCCCCGGGTACCAGGCGCCGCAGGAGACGGTGGAGGCGGCCCTGGTCATCACCGGGGTTGTCGCCGGGATCTTCGCCGATGCGGTCCCAGCCGGAGCAGCCCCGCCCGCCGGTCTCGCGGCAGCCCCCGAAGGTCTGGCTGCCGTGGTGGCTCCGATGCAGGCGGACCTGCTGCCGGGCCGGCCGGCGGAGGTGGTGGCGGCGGTGTTCATGGCATGGACGCAGCTGATCGGAATGGTGAGCCTCGAACTCTTCGGCCACTACGAGGGAGCCACGACGGACTTCGACCGAGTGTTCGACTACTGCATGAACGCCACCGGCCATCACGCCGGGCTGGCCTAGACCATCCCCGGTAGCGTGGGGACCATGGCTTACCCCGCCACCAGGCTGCGCCGGCTGCGGAGCAGCCGCCTCCTCCGGGAAATGATCGCCGAGACCGTCCTGACCCCCAGCGACCTGATCGCGCCCCTGTTCGTCCGGGAGGGGATCGATGAACCACAGCCTGTCGCCTCGCTCCCAGGCGTCGTCCAGCACACCAGCGAGACCCTCGTGAAGGAGGCTCGGCGGCTGTGCTCGCTCGGTGTTCCGGCCCTCGTCCTCTTCGGCGTGCCCGCGACCAAGGACGCGGTCGGAACCGGGGCGTCGGATCCCGACGGGATCGTCCAGGTGGCGTTGCGCCGCCTGGCGGACGAGCTGGCCGGCGAGATGGTTCTCATCGCTGACCTCTGCCTGGACGAGTACACCGATCACGGCCACTGCGGGATCCTCGATGACGGCGGCGAGGTCGATAACGACTTGACCTTGGCCCGCTACGCCGAGGTGGCGGTGGTCCAGGCCGAAGCCGGCGCCCAGGTGGTGGCTCCGTCGGGGATGATGGACGGGCAGGTTGCCTCCATCCGAGCCGCGCTCGATTCGAACGGGCACTCGGGCACGGCCATTTTGGCTTACGCGGCCAAGTACGCCTCCGCCCTGTACGGCCCATTCCGCGACGCGGTGGACGTGAGCATTCTCGGCGGCGGTGACCGCAAGGGTTACCAGCAGGACGCCCGCAACGTTCGCGAAGCGCTTCGGGAGGTGGAGCTGGACGTACAAGAAGGCGCCGACATGGTGATGGTGAAGCCGGCGCTGGCCTATCTCGATGTGATCTCCGCCGTGAGACAACGGGTGGACGTGCCGCTCGCCGCCTATCACGTGAGCGGGGAGTACGCCATGATCAAGGCGGCTGCCGAGAGGGGCTGGATCGATGGTCCGGCCGTGGCCCTCGAGCACACGCTGGCGATCAAGCGGGCCGGAGCCGACCTGATCCTGACCTACCTGGCGGGGGAACTGGCCGAAGTCCTCAATGGCTGAGCCTGCCGGCCCGACCAAGGAACCGACCGCCGGCCCTACGAACGAAGCGTGGTACGCCCGGGCCCAGAGGGTGATACCTGGAGGGGTGAACTCGCCGGTGCGGGCCTTCCGATCGGTCGGTGGCACCCCCTATTTCGTGGCGCGTGGCGACGGGGCCTACGTGTGGGATGTGGAAGGCCGGCGCTACCTGGACTATGTCCAGTCCTACGGGGCGTCCATCCTCGGTCACGCCCATCCCAAGGTGGTCGAAGCGATCGAGGGGGCCGCGTCGGAAGGGACCTCCTTCGGTGCCCCCACGGCCCGGGAGGTTCGCCTGGCGGAGGAGATCTCAGCCCGGGTGCCTGGATGCGAGATGGTCCGGCTGGTCAGCAGCGGCACCGAAGCGACGATGTCGGCCATCAGGGTGGCCCGCGGTGCCACCGGACGGAACCGCATCGTGGTGTTCTCGGGCTGTTACCACGGCCACAGCGACGGGCTGCTCGCCGGTGGGGGCAGCGGCGTGGCCACGCTCGGGCTGCCCGCCTCTGCCGGTGTCCCCCCTGCCGCGGTGGCTGAGACCCTCGTCGTCCCCTACAACCAGGTCCCGGAGCTCGGCCCCGACGTGGCCTGCGTCATCGTCGAGCCCGTCGCCGCCAATATGGGCCTAGTCGCCCCGGGTCCCGGCTTCCTCTCCGGTTTGCGAGAGGCGTGCGACCGGGCCGGCGCCCTGCTGATCTTCGACGAGGTCATTACCGGCTTCCGGCTGGCGTTCGGGGGCGCCACCGAAGTGTTCGGGGTTCGACCTGATCTGTGGTGCTTCGGGAAGGTCATCGGAGGTGGGCTTCCGCTGGCAGCCTTCGGGGGCCGGCGCGACGTGATGGAGCAGCTGGCCCCGGTAGGGCCGATCTACCAGGCCGGGACTTTGTCGGGCAACCCGTTGGCCACCGCGGCCGGGCTGGCTGTCCTCGCTCAACTCGATCGGGACTGCTATGCGGAGCTGTCCGCTCGCGTCGGGCGGCTAGCGGCCGATCTGGGGCAGATCCTCGGGCCCGATGTGCAGGTGCCGGTGGTCGGACCGCTCATCGGCATCTTCTTCGCCTCCGAACCGGTCACTGACTACGACGGGGCTACCAAGTCGGCGGCCACGGGACGCTACCCGGGCGTGATGCACGGCCTGCTCGATCGGGGCGTGGCGATCGCGCCGGGAGCATACGAGGTCCTTTTTCCCAGCCTGGCCCATGGACAGCCGGAGCTGCGGCTGACCCTGGAAGCATTCTCCGGAGTCGTGGACGCCGGTCTCTAGCCGCTGCCCGGGACCAGCTGGGAAATGGTGGCGAGCGCCCGGTAGGCGGCCTCGGCCGGACCCAACTCGTCGGGGCGGAGGAGGTTGGCCATTATCCGGAGCACCCACTCCATCAGGCTGCGGCTGCGCATGCCCGTGGACGCCAGGACCTTCATCAGTTCGGGGTGGCCGATAACCCGTACGAAAGCCCGGGCCACCCGGTAGTAGAGGTCGTATTCGGAGCGCAGCCGCTTCTCGTAGGTGCGCAAGGCCATGCCGTCCCCGGTCGTCATCGCCAGGTCGACCGCTTCCGCCGCGAACCGGCCGGATTCGTAGGCGTAGGCGATGCCCTCGCCGTTGAAAGGGTTGATGGTGCCGCCGGCGTCGCCGGTCATGATCCAGGTGGGCCCCACGTGCGGGGTCACGGACAGTCCCATCGGCAGGCGGCCGCCGGTGGGGGGGCCGCACGATGTCTCGGGCCGGATGTCCCAGGAGGAGGGGGCGAACTCGGAGAAGCTCTGCAAGAGGTGGGTGGTGTTGACCGCCTTCCACTGGTTGAAGGTGGAGAGCAGGCCGACTCCCACGTTGATACGGCCGTCGCCGACGGGGAAGATCCAGCCGTAACCCGGCAGCACGTTGCCGTCCTTGTCCCGGATGTCCAGCCAGCTGTCGATCCACGGCTCGTCGTGGCGAGGCGAGCTCCAGTAGCCCCGGATCGCCATTCCGAGCGGGTAGGACCGGTCCCTGCTGGTGCCGAGGGAACGGCCGAAGCGGGAGTTGGCCCCGTCGGCGACCACCGTGTACCGGGAGCGCACCGGCACCGTCGATCCGTCCGCGGATTTCGACTTGACGGTCGCGCCGCGGACCAAGCCGTTCTCGACCAGAGGCTCCACCGCTTCGGCTCCGTCCCAAACCGTGGCCCCGGCTTTGGCGGCCCGCTCGGCGACCAGGGCGTCGAGGTCCTTGCGGGTGATCACGTAGCCGTACTCGGGCAGGGTTGGGTGGTCGGGCCACTTCAGCTCCAAAGTCCGGCCGTATCCATGGGACCGGAGCCCGGCGAAGCGGTGTCCGGCGCCGGCCAGCTCCTCGCCGAGGCCCATGTCCTCGAGCTGGCGGACCGACCGCGGCGTGAGCCCGTCGCCGCAGGTCTTCTCCCGCGGGTAGCGCTTGCGCTCGACCATGAGCACGTCGTGCCCGGCGCTGGCCAGCCAGTAGGCACAGGCCGAGCCCGATGGCCCTCCGCCTATCACCAGCACGTCGCACCGGCGCGGTGACACCCGGCCGCGGTCATCCATACGAAGAATCTAGGCGGTCGGTCGGGGGGCGGCCGACAACCCCCCGGGTTGGCGGCCCCCCGCCGGGGTGGAAGTAACATCGCTGGCGTGGAGCAATACCTGCCGATTTTGTTGCTGCTGGTGCTGGTGGCACTGTTCGCGGGAGGTTCGGTCACCGCGTCGCGCCTGCTGAGTCCCAAGCGGCCGACGGGGGCCAAGGAGGGACCCTACGAGTCGGGCATTGCCCCCCGATACCGGCCCGCAATGCGGTTTCCGGTCCGCTTCTACCTGGTGGCGATGATTTTCATCATCTTCGACATCGAGGTGGTCTTCCTCTATCCATGGGCGGTGATGTACCACCAGCTTTGGACCTTTGGACTGGCGGAGATGGCGGTGTTCGCGGTGGTCGTGTTCGTCGCCTTCGCCTACATGGTTTCCAACGGTGCCCTGGACTGGGGGCCCCGCCAGAAGAAGGGGGCCCCGGCCTCCGATCAGCTGACTCACAGCACCACGTCCACCGTGCGCCGGGTGCCTCGACCGCAGGAACTTCCCTTCGGTGTGGCGCCCATGCCGATCGAGGACGAACCCCCCTCCGAGCAGCCGGAGGCGCAGCCCGCTCGAAGCGCGTAGCGCCCTGGCGGTTCGGTTTGGTGTACCGGCGCGAGATGGCTCTACCGTGCGAGTCGAGAGGAGTCAGTAGATGGGCTTAGAGAATCTCCAACACAATTTCCTCACCGGAACGCTCGAAGGAATGGTCAAGTGGGCCCGGGCGTCGAGCTCGTGGGGGGCCAACTTCGGGCTGGCTTGCTGCGCCATGGAGATGATGGCCAGCGGAGCGGCCAACTTCGATCTGGCCCGGTTCGGAATGGAAGTGTTCCGCGCCTCGCCCCGGCAAGCCGACGTGATGATCGTCGCGGGCCGGGTCAGCCAGAAGATGGCGCCGGTCCTGCGTCAGGTCTACGACCAGATGATGGAACCGAAGTGGGTCATCTCGATGGGCGTTTGCGCCAGCACCGGCGGGATGTTCAACAACTACGCCATCGTCCAGGGCGTCGACCAGATCGTGCCCGTCGACGTCTACGCCCCGGGTTGCCCGCCTGGTCCCGAGACGCTGATCCATTCCATCCTGACCCTGCACCAGAAGATCCGTAACGGCGAGATCACCCGGCGTACCTCCAAGGAGCCGGGGGCCGGGATCCAACTGGACTCTCCCGCCAGCCGCCGGCCGGTCCAGGCCGACGCTTGATGAGCGACGCCCCGGATAGCCCGGCACCGGTGGTAGCACCGGCTCAACCCGAAGTGGAGCCGCGTCGACACCCTGCACGGGTGCCCGGTCGTCGAGAGCCTGGGGGCGACCGTTGTCCACTGCAACCGGGAGCAGTACCTCGACCTTTGTACCGCGCTGAAATCCGACGGCTACATCATGCCGATTGGTGTCACGGGGGTGGACTATCTCACCCACCCCGGCCGGGCCCTCCCGGAGGGCATACGGCCCGAGCGCTTCGAAGTCGTGGTGGAGCTGCTCTCATTGTCCCTCCGCAAGCGGTTGCGGGTTCGCTGCCAGGTACCCGGTACCGATCCGCGGGTGCCGACTCTGTTCGAGATCTGGCCCGGGACCGAGGCCCACGAACGCGAGACCTACGACATGTTCGGAGTCGACTTCGAGGGGCACCCGGACCCGTCGCGCATCCTGATGCCCGAGGATTGGGAGGGTCATCCCCTGCGCAAGGACTACGACACCGGGCATATCCCCGTCCAGTTCAAAGAGGCACCCAAATGAGCGACGTGGTGGAGCGAATCAGTGTGACAGGTGGGCGCCCCGTCCCCTGCACGGTGCGGCCATGAGCGACCTGGTGGAGCGAATCAGTGTGGCAGGTGGGCGCCCCGTCCCATGGACGGTGCGGCCATGAGCGACGCTGAAGCCCCGCGCAAAGTCAGCCTTATGGACCGGCTCCTCGGGCGCGTGCCACCCGGCCAGCCGGAGTTGACGGAGATGCTGGAGACCAAGACGGACGAAGGCATCCAGGAGATGGCACCACGTTCGCGGACCTCGCAACAGGAGCTGCGCCTGGAGTCCGGTTCGGTCCTGCGCCTCCCCGAGGGTGTCGAACTCAACCGCATGGACGTGGACGTCGAAACGCCTGAAGACGAGAGCATGATCCTCAACCTCGGACCATCGCACCCTTCCACCCACGGCGTGTTGAGGGTCATGGTCGAGATCGACGGAGAAACCGTCCTGCGGTCCAAGCCTGTCGTCGGTTACCTCCACACCGGCATGGAGAAGACGGCCGAGGAGCTCATGTACCACCAGGGCTGCACGAATGTCACCCGGATGGACTACCTGGCGCCCTTCTTCAACGAGCTGGGCTACTGCCTCAGCGTCGAAAAGCTCCTCGACGTCGAGATACCGCCCCGGGCCACCTGGATCCGGATGCTGATGTGCGAGTTCAACCGGATCAGCTCGCACTTTCTCTGGCTGGCCACCAACGGCGCCGATCTGGGCGCCCTCAACATGCTGGTTTACGGGTGGCGTGAGCGCGAGATGGTCCTGGCCTTCTTCGAGAAGGTCACGGGACTACGCATGAACCACAACTACTTCCGGCCCGGCGGCGTGGCCGCCGACCTACCGGACGGGTGGCGTGACGATGTGGATGCCCTCTGTGAGGCGATCCCCCGGCGCATGGACGAGTACGACGACCTTCTGACCGGGCAGCCCATCTTGCAGAACCGCTTGCAGGGCGTCGGCCCCCTTGATGCCGACACTGCCATCGGATTGGGTCTCACCGGGCCGCTGTTGCGCTCGACGGGAGTGGCATGGGATTTGAGGCGAGATCAGCCCTACCTGGCCTATGACCAGGTCGACTTCGATGTGATCGTCGGGACGAACGGCGACTGCTGGGATCGTTACGCCATCCGTTTCAACGAGATTCGTGAGTCCGTCCGGATCATTGAGCAGATCTCCGAAATGATGCCTCCGGGCGATTTCCGTACCCAGGACAAGAAGATCACGCCGCCTCCGCGCAACCGCATCGACGAGTCAATGGAAGCTTTGATCCACCACTTCAAGCTCTACACCGAGGGCTTCCGGGTCCCGCCCGGAGAGGCGTACGTACCGGTAGAGAGCCCTCGCGGTGAGAGCGGCTGCTATGTCGTGTCGGACGGGACCGCCAAGCCGTACCGGGTCCACATGCGGGCGGCCAGCTTTGCCAACCTGCAGGCCATGGCGCCGCTCGCCCGGGGATCGCTCATAGCCGACACCATCGCCATTGTGTCCACCATCGATCCCGTACTGGGCGACGTCGATCGATGAGGTCGAGGATTCTCGGCGTGAGTTGGACCGGACCCCTCGGTATGGGCAAGGATCGGGCGTGCCTCGGCTGAACCCCGGCAACCTGCAGAGGGCCATTGACCTGATCGCCCTTTACCCCGAGCCCCGCTCGGCGTTGATCCCAATCCTGCACGTACTGCAGGAGCAGGACGGTTACCTGACCGAGGAAGGGATGGTCCACGTCGCGGAGCTGCTCGGACTGGCGGCGGCGGAAGTGAGGGGCACGGCTTCCTTCTACGACATGTTCCATTTCGAGCCGGTCGGCAAGTACCTGGTGGCGGTCTGCACGAACATCGCCTGCATGCTGCAGGGCGCCTATCGCCTGCTCGAGCACGTCGAGGATCGACTGGGGGTCGCTCCCGGAGGAACGACCGAGGACGGGATGTTCACCCTGGAGGACGCCGAGTGCCTGGCCCTGTGCGGTAACGCCCCGTGCGTCACGGTCAACTGGCGCTTCTTCGGGGACATGGACCCGGAGGGATTGGACGAACTGGTAGACGACCTTCGGGCCGGTCACCTCGACGACGAGGTGCCACCACACGGAACGTTGAGCCGGGTCGATCGCGCCGTAGGGCTACCGGCCGCACCAGAAGAGGACCGCAGCGGACCGGAGCCCGAGCGTCGAGCGTCGCTGGTCGGGGTCGCCCGTGACGGGTCTCACGCTGATGTGGCGCCGTCGCACGCCCACCCCGACCTCGCCACGCATCGCTCCACACCTGCCACCGCCTCTCTTCACGCCGGCCACCTGGACGGCAACCAGTGACGATCACCGACGCGCCCCGCATCGTGAGTCGCCGTCTCGGCACGGCCCGCTCTTGGACGCTCGAGTCCTACCTGGCCGACGGTGGCTATCAAGCCCTGCGGGCGGCCCTGGCCAGGACCCCCGAGCAGATTCACGAGTGGGTGAACACCGCCAACATCCTGGGCCGCGGTGGGGCCGGCTTCGAAGCGGGGCGCAAGTGGGGCATGCTGCGCCAAGCCCAACCGGTGTACCTGACCGTCAACGGGGACGAGAGCGAGCCGGCGACGTTCAAGGACCACGCATTGATCGAGGGCGACCCGCACCAGATCATCGAAGGTTCGCTGATCTGCGCCTACGCCATCGGCGCCGCCCAGGTTTTCCTTTTCGTGCGCGGCGAGTTCCCGCTTGGCATCGAGCGGCTCCAGTCGGCTCTGAACGAGGCCTATGCCTACGGGGCGGTCGGGCGCGACATCTTCGGCAGCGGCTTCTCCGTCGATGTCGTGGTCCACCCCGGAGCCGGCGCCTATATCTGTGGTGAGGAGACAGCCCTCCTGGAAAGCCTGGAAGGCAAACGCGGCTACCCGAGGATCAAGCCGCCCTACTTCCCTGCCGCCATCGGGTTGTACGGCGCCCCGACCATCGTGAACAACGTCGAGACAGTGGCGAACCTGCCCTGGATCATGCTCAACGGAGGGGAAGAGTACGCCAAGCTCGGCGAAGGTCGCTCGAAAGGTACCAAGCTCATAGCGCTGGCCGGGCATGTGAAGCGACCAGGGAACTACGAGCTGGAATGGGCCAAGTGCACCTTCCGGGAGCTCATCTTCGATCCCCGGCTGGGCGGCGGGATGCGCGACGACAACGAGTTCAAGGTGATGATCCCGGGAGGCGCGTCCTCGCCCTGGCTCGGCCCGGAGCACCTGGACATCACCATGTCCAACGAGGCCATTGCATCAGCCGGCAGCATGGCCGGGTCGGGGTCGATCGTGCCCATGGACCACACCACGTGCGTGGTGAGGGCCGCCTGGCGCATCGTCCGCTTCTTCCACCGGGAGTCCTGTGGTCAGTGCACGCCCTGTCGCGAGGGTGGGGGATGGTTGGAGAAGATCCTGGAGCGAATCGAGAGCGGCCAAGGGCGTGAATCGGATCTCGATCTGCTGATGGACGTGTGCGACAACATCTCGCCCGGCGTCGCCTGGCCGCCGGCCCAAACGACCATCTGCGTGCTTGGTCCGTCGATGCCGCCGTCAGTGGCGGCGGGTATCCGTATGTTCCGCGATGAGTACCTCGACCACGTCCGTCAGGGTCGCTGCCCGTTCCCCCCGACCGGCTGCCGCGGAGGCTCGCCCGTGTCTGAGACTCCGGTCCGGTTGACCAAACGGCCGCTCATAACCGAGAGTGGGGTCGGGACGGCACCGCCCGCCCCATCGGCCGGTGACACCGAAACCGTGAAGATCACCATCGACGGCCGGCAGGTCGAGGTCCGGGCCGGCCAGTGGATCATCCAGGCGGCCGACGAGGCGGGCGTGTACATACCGCGCTTCTGCTATCACCCTCGAATGAAGCCCGTCGGCATGTGCCGGATGTGTCTGGTCGAAGTGGAAGGCCCTCGCGGCGCCACCCTGATGCCGGCTTGCTACAACGCCGTGGCCGACGGCATGGAGATCCGGACCGACAGCCAGAAGGCCAAGAAGGCGCAGGAGGGGGTACTCGAGTTCCTCCTCGTCAACCACCCTCTCGACTGCCCGGTGTGCGACAAGGGAGGCGAATGCCCCCTGCAGGACCAGACCCTCGCTTACGGGCCGGGCGAGTCCCGTTTCGTCGAGGAGAAGCGCCACTGGGAGAAGCCGATCCCGATCTCGGAGCTGGTCTATCTGGATCGCGAGCGGTGCATCCAGTGCGGTCGTTGCGTCCGCTTCGCCGACGAGGTGGCCGGAGACGCGCTCATCGACTTCGCGGAGCGGGGCGACCAGACCGAAGTCGCCACCTTTCCAGGTGAGCCGTACTCGTCGTATTTCAGCGGCAATGTCGTGCAGATCTGCCCAGTCGGGGCCCTCACGGCCAAGCCTTACCGATTCAAGGCTCGGCCCTGGGATCTCGATCAGGTGGAGAGCACCTGTACAACCTGTTCGGTTGGGTGCCGGGTGGCGCTCCAATCCAGTTCGGGCGAACTGACCCGCCTCATCGGAGTGGACTCGGACCCGGTCAACTGGGGTTGGTTGTGCGACAAGGGGCGCTTCGCGTTCGCCGGCTACTCAAGCCCGACCCGGATCGCCGCCCCGCTTGTCCGCCGGGGTGAGACGTTGGTGGAGGTCAGCTGGGCCGAAGCGCTGTCTGTGGCCGCGGCAGGTATAGAAGCGGCCAGGCGGGCGGGCGGAGGGGACTCCATCGGTGTCATCGGTGGATCCCGACTGCCGAACGAAGACGCCTATGTCTGGGCCAAGGTGGCCCGCCGCGTCTTCGAGACCGACAACGTCGATGCCCAGGTCGGCGACGGCCTTCCTGCCGAGACCGTGCTCGGGTTGCCGCGGGCCACCATCGACCAGGCGGCGACGGCTCCCCTCGTCCTCACCCTCAGTCCCGACATCAAGGACGAGCTGCCCGTCCTCTATCTCCGCCTCCGCCACGCCGTGCGGGAGAACGGCACTCAGCTGGTCGAGCTGACCCCGGCGCCGACCGGACTGACGCCCTACGCAGCCGAGACGGCGGTCTACCGGCCGGGTGAGCTGGCCCGGCTGGCCGCCACTCTCGTCGTCGGCGGCCCGGTCACTGCTGACGTGGCCGGCGTGCCTCTCGAAACCATCGAAGCCATTCGGGCTCACATTGAAAGGGCGGGCAAAGTAGGCGAGCCGGGCGCGCCCTCGATCGTGGTGATCCTGGGTCGTCCGTCGCTGGCCGAGTCGGAGGACCAGGTAGCGGCAGCAGCCCGGATACTGGCCGACCTGCCCAATGTGTCCTTCCTGCCCGCGCTTAGGCGTGGCAACGTCCACGGTGCCCTCGACCTGGGTCTGGCGCCCGGTCTGCTTCCGGGCCGGGTAGGCCTGGACGAGGGGCGGGCCTGGTACGAACACCACTGGCAGGCCACGCTGCCCGGCCGGCGCGGCATGGGAACGGCCGCCATGCTGGAAGCAGCCGCCCGCGGTCACATCGGGGCCCTGGTGCTGGTCGGCGCCGATCCGCTGAGGGACTTTCCCGATTCGACCCTGGCGGTCAAGGGGCTGCTGGGTGCCCGCATGCTGGTGGCGGTGGACACTCACATGACCGACTCGGTCCGGCGCGCCGATGTCATCCTCCCGGCCGCGGCCTGGTCCGAGCGACGGGGCACCTTTACCAACATCGAAGGACGCATCACCTGGCTCAGCCAGCTGGTGACCGACCACGGCGTGGCCTGGCCGGACTGGATGATCGCCAGCGAGCTGGCCGTCCGCCTCGGCGTGGACCTCGGGTTCACCCGCCTCGAGGACATCTGGGACGAGGTGGTGTCGGTGTCGCCGCTGCATGGTGGGGCCGGCTACACGCTCATCAGCGGGCAGCGGGCCCGGGACGGGGTCCTCGTTCCGGCCGACAGCCACGGAGAGGGCTCTCGTAGCCCCCATCCCCTCGATCCCATGGCGGATCCCGGCATCTCTTCCGCCGAGCTGCACAAGCTCTCGCCAACCGCCTTGCTGTTGTCCGGCGTGGCCATGGTTCCCGAACCCAATGGAGCCGGTGCCACCGGTCCGACTGACGGAGGCGGGTCCCCAGAAGAGGAGCCTTCCGCGGTTGGCGAGCGAGCCGGCGACGAAGC
Source organism: uncultured Acidimicrobiaceae bacterium (assembly GCA_963851245.1). Taxonomy (GTDB): domain Bacteria; phylum Actinomycetota; class Acidimicrobiia; order Acidimicrobiales; family Palsa-688; genus CAWKOH01. Next base: position 117,599 of record CAWKOH010000012.1, read on the forward strand.
GCCACCACAGATGCCGGCGATGCTCGGGCTGCCGGCCGTCCCACCGCCCCCAGGGACGGGCGCCGGCGGGAACCGAGAGGGTTACCTCAGGCTGGTCTCACGACGCGCCATGTGGGACGAGGGCACCCTGGTTCAATCGGTGCCGGCTCTGGCCGCACTGCACCCGCAGCCAGTGCTGCGCGTGCACCCTAGCGTTCTGGCCGGCATGGGCGCCGCCGACGGCGAAGCAGTGTCGGTGAAATCGGGCCAGGGCTCGTTGACCCTGCCGGCGGTGGGAGACCCCGCCCTCCCGACCGGTAGCGCGGTGCTCCCGTGGAACCTGCCCGGTGCCCATGCATCGGACCTCATAGACGCCTCTTCGCCGGTGACCGAGGTCCGGCTGAGCAGCACCGCGATCGAGGACGGTGAGGCCGATGGGTGACCCGGTCTTCGTCAACGGCCTGGACCTGGCGGTCTGGCTCATCCTTCTCGTAAAGGTTGTCGCCATATTCGTCATCGTCCTGGTGTCGGTCCTGTTCATGGTCATGTACGAGCGTAAAGCGGTGGCCTGGCTGGGGGTGCGTTACGGACCGAACCGGGCCGGCCCCAACGGTTGGCTGCAGTCGCTCGCAGACGGCACCAAGCTGCTGTTCAAGGAGGCCTTCGCTCCTCGCGGGGCGGACAAGCCCATCTACCGTGCCGCTCCGTACCTGATGCTGTTCCCGGTGTTCCTGGTCTTCTCGATCGTGCCGCTGGGCGGAACCATCACCATTGCGGGCCACACCACCGAGTTGCAGTTGGCCGATCCGCCCTGGGGCATCCTGTTCCTCCTGATGTGCTCGGGCATAGCCGTGTACGGGGTCATGCTGGCCGGCTGGGCCTCGGGTTCGAAGTACCCGCTACTCGGATCAGTGCGGGCCACGGCGCAGATGGTGTCCTACGAGGCGGTGCTCGGCCTCACGATCGCCACTGTCGTACTGGTCACCTCGTCTCTACGTACCAGCGCCATCGTGCGCGCCCAGCACGGCGGGTTCCTCTACGACTGGAACTTCATCCACACCCTGATCCTGCCTTTCGTCCTCTTCGCCGTGGCCATCACGGCCGAGATCGACGCGGCCGCCGTTCGATCTGGTGGAGGCCGAGGAGGAACTGTCGGGTGGTTACAACCTGGAGTACTCCTCCATCGACTTTGCCTGGTTCTACCTGGCCGAGTACGCCGCTCTGGTCACCAACTCCGCCATCATCGCCACCCTCTGGTTTGGTGGTCCGGATGGTCCGCGGATCGCTGGCCACAGCATCGGTCCGGTGTGGTTCGCCATCAAGGTCCTGATCATCCTCTACATCTACGTGTGGGTGCGGGCGACTCTTCCCCGTCTGCGCTACGACCAGCTGATGGACCTCGGCTGGAAGCGGATGATCCCCCTGGCGCTGGCCATGCTGATGATCGTGGCCGGATTCCAGATCACGCCGACATCCACCTCCAAGAGCGCGGTGACCCGTTTCTTCGTGGAGAGAGAGTGGGGTCTGCTGGCCATCCTGGCCAGCATCGTGCTGTACGTGCTGTTCACGCTCGCCATCGATGTGGGTCGGCGAGCAAACGATGTGGACGCCGCCTATCACGCCCGCCTGGCCCAAGAGGTTGAAGAGTGAGCTTCTTCAAAGGGTTCGCCGTCACAGGGAAGCTGCCCTTCAAGCCCAAGGTCACCGTGCAGTACCCGGAGGAGAAGCGGCCCAAGCCAGAACGCTTCCACGGTCGCCACGTGCTCAACCGTTACGAAGACGGCATGGAGAAATGCATCGGGTGCGAGCTGTGCGCAGGGGTGTGCCCCGCCAGGTGCATCTACGTGCGAGGAGCCGACAACCCCCCCGACGAACCGGTTTCTCCGGGGGAGCGCTACGGGTTCGTCTACGAGATCAACTTTCTCCGCTGCATCCACTGCGACATGTGCGTGGAGGCCTGCCCGACGGAAGCCATTACCGAGTCGAAGATGTTCGAGTTTTCCTTCGTGAACCGCGAGGACGCCATCTACACCAAGGCCGAGTTGCTGGTGGACGACGACGGCCGGCCCCGCGAGCTTCCGTGGGAGGACTGGAAACCCGGCGACGACCGCAACACCTCGGCCTGGGTGCGGGCGACCGGGCCCTCAGGGTCGGCGGCCCAGGAAGGCAAACCACTGTGGTCGGGGGAGCTCGGCTACGGCGTGCGACCGGCTCAGCGGGGTCAGAGTGATCCTTCCTCCGCAGACTTTCCGGCCGACACCGACTACTCGCTGCGGGAGCTGCTCGCCAACGCCCTGCGGGGCGTCAATGTCGACGGCAAGCGTCCGATCCGGGGTACCTCCGGCGAGGACCAGACGGGAGGGACGAGCTGATGTTCCCCAGCCTGCTGGCGTCAGCGTCGAGCTCCGGCCACGATCTCGCGGTCGCATCGGCCTGGGCGGTGTTCCTGGTCGGAGCGGCCATGATTCTCACCGGGGCGTTCGGCGTCATCCTCCTCCGCAACCCGGTGCACTGCGCCCTGATGCTGATCATCACCCTCTTCGGCGTGGCGCTCGAGTTCATCAACCAGGCTGCCGACTTCCTCGCGGCGGTTCAGATCATCGTCTACGCCGGTGCGGTGGTCATCGTGTTCCTGTTCGTCATCATGTTCCTGGGGGTGGACCGCCGCGAGGCGGCCGGTCCCGAAGCCACCAAGTTCCAGAAGCCCCTGGCCCTGATTCTGGGCGTGGTGGCCCTGATCGAGATCCTCATCCTGTCGGGGGTCACCAAGTGGGTAAGCGGCCAGCCCAGTGTCGCCGGTGCCCTCAACGGTCCGGGCGAGAACGTGCAAAAGCTCGGTCAGTCGATCTACACCCGGTACCTGCTGCCGTTCGAGATGACGGCGGCGCTGCTCGTCATTGCCGTGGTGTCCGCAGTCGTCTTGTCCCGGCGGCAGCAGCCGAGCGCGAGTGAGCTGTCATCGGCTGAGCAGGAGCACCTCGAGGCCAAGGAGACTGAGTCGCCGTGACCGTACCCGGTGCCTGGTATCTGGTCCTCGCAGCCGTCCTGTTCGGGGTGGGCGCCACCGGCCTCCTGATACGGCGCAACGTTCTGGTCATGTTCATGTGCGTCGAGTTGATGCTCAACGCCGTGAACCTGACCTTCGTGACCTTCGCCCGCCTCCTGAATGATGTCGGCGGTCAGGCGTCGGTGTTCTTTGTCCTGGTGGTCGCGGCCGCAGAAGTAGTGGTGGGCCTGGCGATCATCGTGGCCATGTTCCGCCGGCGGGCCGCAGCCACCGCCGATGACATCCACGCACTGAAGGGCTGAACGAACCGCGTGAACGCCGCCTACGTCATAGTCGCGCTCCCCCTGGCCGGTGCCCTGATCCTGCTCTTCGGCGGCCGCCGCGTCGGCGATCCGCTGTCGGGCTGGCTGGCCACCCTGGCGGCCGCCGGGTCGTTCGTGGCGACCGTCGTCGTATGGGCGACGCTGCTCGGGCGTAGCAGTGCTGACCGCACGGTCGACAAACAGATCTTCACGTGGATACCCGTCGGCGACCTGCACGTCACGTTCGGCTTGCAGCTGGACCCGCTCTCCATAGCGATGGCCCTGTTCGTGACCGGGGTCGGGAGTCTTATCCACCTGTACTCGATCGGGTACATGAAGGGCGATCCGAGCTACCCCAGGTTCTTCTTCCTCCTCAACCTGTTCCTGTTCTCGATGATCGTGCTGGTTCTGGCCGACAACTATCTGTTCAGTTTCGTCGGGTGGGAAGGCGTCGGGTTCTGCTCCTATGGCCTGGTCGGCTTCTGGTTCGATCGCGACACCGCCGCGGTGGCAGCCAAGAAGGCGTTCGTGACCAACCGGGTCGGCGACTTCGGTTTCATGATCGCCCTGTTCCTGCTGTTCGGCCACTTCGGATCGTTCAACTATTCCGTTGTCCTGGCTCCGCTCGCGGCTGGTCACGCCACGCTCGCAGGCTCGACCGCGACCGCCATCGGCCTGATGCTTTTCCTCGGCGCAGTTGGCAAGTCGGCCCAGATCCCGCTCTACATGTGGCTGCCCGACGCCATGGAAGGTCCCACTCCGGTGTCGGCCCTGATCCACGCCGCCACCATGGTCACCGCCGGCGTATACCTGGTGGCCCGGAGCGCGCCGATTCTCCACTTCAGCCACTCCGTGCTGTGGGTCATCGCCATAATCGGCGCCGCTACCCTGTTCCTCTCCGCCACCATCGCCTGCGCCCAGGACGACATCAAACGGGTGCTCGCCTACTCGACCATCTCGCAGCTGGGGTACATGTTCCTGGGCGAGGGTGCCGGCGACTACACCGCCGGCATCTACCACATGATCATGCACGCCTTCTTCAAGGCGCTGCTCTTCCTGGCGGCCGGCTCTGTGATCCACGCCCTGCACAACGAGCAGAACATGAAGAAGATGGGCGGGCTGCGCAAGTACCTACCCATCACCTATCCGACCTTCATAATCGGCTACCTGGCCCTGGCCGGCATACCGCCCTTCGACGGCTTTTGGTCCAAGGAGGACATCCTGGATGCCGCCTGGCACATGAGCCCGGCCCTGTGGGCGGTCGGCGCCATCACCGCCGGCCTGACCGCCTATTACATGAGCCGCCAGGTGGCGCTCGTCTTTCTGGGTCAGGCCCGCTGGCAGGAGGCCCGTCCGGGCGATCACGGCGCCGAGGTTCACGAGCAATATGTCGGGCCGGGTTCTGGGGCCCACACCGAGTATGCCGCGGGTACCTCGGATCTGGGCGAAGAGTACGGCGGCGGTGCTCAGTCCGGCGTCGAGGCGCACCCGCCCATGGAGGTCAATGTGGGGGCGGCCCATGGCGAGGGCCACGCGGGCGGCGATCCCCACGAATCGCCCTCGGTCATGACCGTGCCCCTCATAATCCTGGCCATCGCCTCCACCATCGGATGGCTCATCAACGCCCCCTTCGGGGGCCTCGACTTCCTCACCAAGTGGCTGGCCCCGGTCTTCCCGTCGACCATCGCCCCGCCCATCAACGTGGCCACCAGCACCAAATGGATCCTCGGTATCGCGGTGACCGCTCTTTGTTTCCTCGGCCTGGGCCTCGGGTTGGCAGCCTGGCGCAAGGTCGAACGACCCGAGCTCGAGCCGGCGTTCCTCGTGCACGGCTGGTACATCGACGAGGGAGTATCCGCGGCGGTATCTGGGCCTCTGGCCCGGATGGCGAACGCCTTCAGCTTTGTGATCGATGCCAAGATCGTCGACGGGGCCGTGAACGGAGTGGCCCGCCTCACCACCGAGACCGGAAGACAGCTGCGCCGCGTCCAGACCGGCTACGTGCGGAACTACGCCCTCGGGATCGGGATCGGCGCCGCGGTGATCCTGGCCTTCGTCGCTATGAGGGTGGGAGGCTGAGATGAAGTCGGCCGGCTTTCCCCTCCTCACCTTCATCGTTCTGCTGCCGGTGGTAGCCGCGGCCGTCGTCGCCCTCATTCCGGCGACCAGCGAGGCCAAGCTGGTGAAGCTGGTGGCGCTGATCGCGACCCTGGCGGAGCTGGGCCTGGTGGTCTACCTCGTCGTGGACTTCCCATCGGGTCAGGCCGGCTTCCAGTTCATAAGCCAGCATTCCTGGATCGGGCAGTTCGGCATCTCCTGGAAGCTCGGGGTGGATGGCATCTCCCTGTTCCTGGTGGGCATGACTGCCGTTCTTTTCCCGATCGCCATGTTCGGGCCCACTCTGAACGGCAGCATCAAGCCGTTTATGGGGTGGATGCTGCTGCTCGAAGCGGCCTGCATGGGCACGTTCCTGTCGTTGGACCTCTTCCTCTTCTTCGTGATGTTCGAAATCACGCTGGTCCCCGGGTACTTCATCGTGGCCGGCTACGGAGGACCGAAGCGCAACTACGCAGCGATGAAGTTCTTCATCTACACCTTCGCCGGATCGGCCTTCCTTTTCGTCGCCATCCTGTCGCTGGTGTTCCTGACCGCGCCTGCCAACAAGGGCCACGAGACTTTCGATCTGATCACACTGGCCCGCCTGGCCAACGGGCTTCCCCACGCCGACCAGGTGCTCATCTTCTGCGGGTTCGCGATCGCGTTCGCCGTGAAGATCCCCCTGGTGCCGTTCCACAGCTGGCTGCCCGACACCTACACCGAAGCTCCGACAGCGGGATCCATGGTGCTGGCCGGGATCCTGTTCAAGCTGGGCGCTTACGGTCTTTTGCGCCTCGGCCTCTACCTCTTGCCGCGGGGGGCGGCGGACATGGCCCCGGTTCTTCTCACCCTGGCCGCTCTGGGAATCGTCTACGGGGCTCTGGTCACCATCATGCAGAGGGACCTGAAGAGGCTGGTGGCGTATGCATCGATCGTCGACGTGGCGTTCATCGTCCTCGGGTTCTTCGCCTTCAGTGCTCAGGGCGTGTCCGGCGGAGTCCTCGAGATGGTCAACCATGCCCTGACCACCGGCGCCATCTTCTTCCTGGTGGGAGTGATCTGGGAGCGCCGCGGGACTCTGAGGTTCGCCGACCTGGGCGGTTTGCAGAAGCCCGCCCCCATCCTGGCCGCCATCTTCCTCGCTGTGATCCTGAGCGCGGTCGGCCTGCCCGGGCTGAACGGATTCGTCGGCGAGTTCCTCGTTCTGGTCGGCACCTTCATAACCCATCGCTGGTGGGCGGTGGTGGGGACGACGGCCGTGGTGAGCGGAGCCATCTATCTCTTCTGGGCCTACCAGAGGGTGTTCCAAGGCCGGACCAGCGAGGTCAACGACAAGGTTCGGGACATCACCTGGCGGGAGATCGGGATGGTGGCGCCGTTGCTGGCCGGCATCGTCTTCCTCGGCGTGTATCCGAAACCCTTCTTCGATCGGGTGAACCCGTCGGTCGAGTACCTGCTGGGGCATGTGCAACAGGCGGCCCCGAACGCCGGGGTGCCATCGCAAGGGCCGTCGGCTATCAAGTACACCGTCCCCGCCGATCAGAACGTGGACGTTCCCGCCCCGACGGCCAGTGGTAGCTCGGGCTCTTCGACCTCCGCCCAGCAGGCGTCGGGGGGAAGCAAATGATCGGCCTGATATCCGACGCCATCCTCCATGTGACTGGTCAGAGCAGCCCGACGACCACCCTCGCGCCCTGCACCGTTCCCAAGGGGGGCAGCAAGGTAATCGGGGTCTGCACCGCGACCAACTCGTTGCACATCTCGGTCTCCTACCGAAGCATCCTGCCCATCCTCGTCCTGGGCGTCGGGGCCCTGGTGCTCCTGGCCGTGTCGGCCGTCATCCCGAAGCGGTCCAGGCCCGGCTTCTATCCGCTCCTCACCGTGATCATCGGCGGGCTGGCCCTGGCCGCGTCTATCTGGCAGTGGAACGACATCGGCGACCACGGAGCCGAGCTCACGATCGGCCAGCAGGTCTATTACGACCGGTTCTCGGCTTTCTTCATGGTCCTCTTCTCCGTCGCCACCATCCTGGGGGCCGTCACCGCCGACAGCTATCTGCGCCGGGAGGGCCTGGACGGGGTCGAGGCCTACGTGCTCATGCTGATGGCGGGCACGGGAGCCATGCTCATGGCGGTGTCCGCCGGGCTCATCATGCTTTTCCTGGGCCTCGAGATCATGTCCATCTCGCTGTACGTGATGGCGGCCTACCACCGGCGGCGCTCCCAATCCGGTGAAGCCGGGCTGAAGTACTTCGTGCTGGGCGCCTTCTCATCTGCGATCTTCTTGTACGGGGTGGCGCTCGTGTACGGGGCCACCGGGTCCACCCAGTTCCAGGAGATGGCCAGCTTCCTGGCTGCCAACAGCCTCAGCAACAACGGCGTGCTGCTGGCGGGCATGGGACTCTTGATCGTAGGCCTGGGGTTCAAGGTGGCGGCCGTCCCCTTCCACTTCTGGACACCGGACGTGTATCAGGGATCGCCTACCCCTTTCACCGGGTACATGGCCGCGGTCGCCAAGGCCGCCGGCTTCGCAGGGCTGCTTCGGGTTCTGAACCAGGGGCTCATCAGCCAGCAGGTCAACTGGCGTCCGGTGATCTGGGTCATGGCGGTGCTGACCCTCCTGGTCGGGTCGGTGCTGGCCCTGGCCCAGCGCGACCTGAAGCGGATGTTCGCCTACTCCTCGATCAGCCAGGCCGGCTACGTCCTGGTCGGCGTGGAAGCGGCTTCGAACACGGGGACGTCGGCGGCTCTGTTCTACCTGTTCACCTACACGTTCATCATCATCGGGACCTTCGCCGTCGTCTCGATCATCCAGGGCCGGGGGGAGGCCCGCACCGACCTGGGCGCCATGCGGGGCCTGTCGAGGACCCGGCCCTTGCTGGCGGCGGTCATGCTCGTGTTCCTGCTGGCCCAGGCCGGCGTGCCCTTCACGAGCGGGTTCCTGGCCAAGTTCTACGTCATCGAGGCGGCGGTGCAAAGGGGCCAGTACTCGCTGGCCATCATCGCCATGCTGGCCGCCGCCGTGGCCGCCTTCTTCTATCTCCGGGTGGCGCTGCTCATGTACGGGGCGCCGGCGGGGGCGTCAGGGGTGGCGCCGGCGCCGGCGGGGGTGTCGGGAGTCGGGGTGTCGGGAGTGGGGGTGTCGCCGGCGCCGGCGGGGGTGTCGCCGGCGGCGTCATCGGTGGAGGAGGATCCCATGATGGCCGGCCTCGAGCCTGTCCCCTCGCTCGATGGCGCCACCGCCACCGCCACTCTTCTCGATCCACCCGTCGAGGAGGAGGTCGTGCGGTTGCCGATGGCCCTCGCCTTGGCCATATGCGCCGTCTTCACGATCTTCGCCGGCGTGTCCTCACCGATAATCGACTTCGCCCGGCACGCCACCACGTTCGTCTGACGGGAGGGCTGCTCGTAGGGCCGGGCTCGCGGGGTGCGGCTTTCGGGATGCTCCCGTGGAGCAACGGTTCAGGTCGTTCGGCGGCACCGAGCCTTACCGGCGGAACCCGGCGGCGATCTTTGTGCTGACTACTTCACCATATATGGTGTACTACTCAGCACAATGATCTAATCTCATCATTCGTCAGCGTCTCCCGGGTGCCCGACCTCTGCACGCCACCAGCGGGGTAGGCCGCTACCTTGGAGCAATGAGCGTGGCGCCGGAGGACCCGGACTGGTGGCTGGCGTCGGACGGCCGCTGGTACCCGCCACCTCACCCTGGTTATGCGGGGATCCAGCAAACCGCGCCGGCGCCCCCAGACGGGATCAGCCTGGTTCTGAACATCATCTGGGTGATCTTCGCCGGCTTCTGGCTGGCCCTTCTGTACCTGATCGTGGGCGTGGTCCTGTGCCTGCTCATCCTCACCATCCCCTTCGGCATCCAGTGTTTCAAGCTGGCCGGGTTCGCCCTGTGGCCGTTCGGGCGAGCGGTGGTGTACAAGCCTGATGGCGAGAGCGGCTGGAACATTGTCGGCAACGTCATCTGGATCGTGGTGGCCGGCTTCTGGATGGCGCTGGCTCACCTGATCACCGGCATTGCCTTGTGCTTGACCATCATCGGCATACCCCTCGGCCTGGGCAACTTCAAGCTGATTCCGATGATCCTCTTCCCCTTCGGCAAGGAAGTGGTGAGGCGCGACCTGGCCTACGGACCCGCCGTGGTGTTCTAGTAGATAAGCCCGAGGCCGGGCGCTGGGTTGCGAGCGTTCTCCTAGAGTTGGTTCATCGTTAGGCGAGCGGGGGTGGGTGGAGCGTGATGCCATGAGCACGGTGGCCGGTTTGACGGCCGAGGACACCACCCGTCTGAGCCACCTCGTGGATGCCTATGCCGACGCCGTCGACCGCCGGGACGCGACGGCCTTGGTCGGATTGTTTACGCCTGACGGCCGGGTTCGGGTCCAGGCCGAGGACGGCCCGGTCCAGTCCTCGTACGAGGGCACCGCCGTAGCGGACCTTTTGGGCAGCGTTGCTGGCTACGACCGAACCTTTCACCACGTCGGGGGCCGCGTCTTCGCCGCGGCCCCCGAGGATGGCGGCGTCCGGGCCACCGGGCGGGTCCACTGCCTGGCGCATCACTACCAGCGCACGAGCAATGGGCCCGTGGACCTGGTGATGATGATCCGCTATCTAGACGGCTACGACCGCACGGCCGCCGGGAACTGGCTGATCGCCGACCGTCAGGTCGTGGTTGACTGGACCGAACTGCACCCGGCCCACCCGCTCCGGCGTCCGCGCCCCGGAGCTCCCCATGACGCCGGCCCGACCCATCGCCTTCGTCACCGGCGCCAGCCGCGGCATCGGAGCGGCGTGCGCGGTCGCACTGGCCGAGCATGGCCATGATGTGGCGTTGGCGGCCCGGACGCTCGAAGAGGGCACCGGCGTGCTGGAAGGGGATCTGCAGGGCCGCCGCCACGACGCCCCGATCGCCGGCAGCCTCGAGGTCACCAGGGCCCGGGTCGAATCGTGCGGCGCCCGGGCGCTGTCAGTGCGAATGGACGTAACAGATCGATCGTCGGTCGAAGCTGCGGTGACCAGCGTGCTCGAGGCCTGGGGTCAGATCGATGTGGTGATCAACGTGGCCCACTACAGGGGGTCGGGCTATGACAGTGGACTGATGGTCACCCCCCTAGAGGTGATCGAGCGCACTCTGGAAGGCGACATCATCGCTCCTTTGGTAATCCTGAAGATGGTTGTCCCCGGCATGCTCGAGCGTGGTGCCGGCACCATCGTCAACATGTCGTCGTACGTAGCGGCCATGAACCCCCCGGGGCCGCCCGGTGAAGGTGGGTGGGGCCTGGCTTATGCAGTGGGCAAAGGCGGCTTCGACCGCATCGCCGGAGTGGTCGCAGCCGAGTTCGGCAGCCGTGGCATCCTCGTCTACAACGTGGAGCCAGGCCTCACTGCCTACGGCGAACGGCTCGAGATTCAGCGGAAGGACTATCCCTGGGCGGCCATAAACCCGCCCGAAGCCATCGGGGCGGCAGTGGCCTGGCTGGTCACCCATCCCGCGGAAGCGGAACCGCTGCGCTCGAAACGCATCCACCTGCCGAAGGTGGCCAAGAACATCGGCGCCGGCGGGGTCGTCTAGGTCCCCCCGGCTCTCACCCACCGCGGCGGCCACCGCGGCCATGATGTGAGGCGTGACCGCGGGCCCCCCGACCGCCGTTCCGAGTCGGGTCAGTCTGGCCACCATCGCCCGGGAGTGGGGGCGGATCGGGTGCATCGGATTCGGGGGTCCTCCGGCGCACATCGCGCTGCTGCGCAAGTTGTGTGTGACGGGGCGAGGCTGGTTGCCGGCGCGACAGTTCGAGGACGGGATCGCCGTCACGGCCTTGCTGCCCGGTCCGGCCTCGACGCAGCTCGCCATCTATTGCGCCTGGTGCCTGCGCGGAGTCGCGGGGGCGTTGATCGGTGGATTTTGCTTCATTGTCCCCGGCCTGATCGTCATTCTGGCCCTGTCCGGGGTGTTCCTATCGGACCATCCGCCGACCTGGATAACCGGGGCGGCGGACGGCGCCGGCGCGGTCGTGCCCATCGTGGCCGCCGCCGCCGCGCTTGGCCTGCTTCCGGCCAGCTGGGCCCGGGTTCGCGACCGGGCGGCTGCGCGCGTCCGGTGGGTCGCCTATGTCGGGGCCGGGTTCGCCTCCGCCGCGCTCATCGGCCCGTGGCTGGCTCTCGTCATCTTCGGCTGCGGAACGGCCGAAGCGTTGAGCGGATCGCGGTTGCGCCCAGATCGGGGCCGGGTCGGACTCATCCTCCCGCTGCTGGCCGCCCCGAGCGTCTCGGTAGGAGGCCTGGGCGCAGTGGCCTGGGTGGCGACCAAAGTGGGCCTCTTGTCGTACGGAGGTGGCTTCGTGATCGTGCCTTTAATGCAGCGCGACGCGGTGCACACATACCACTGGATGACAGGCGCCCAGTTCCTGACGGCTGTGGCCCTCGGCCAGTTGACACCGGGACCGGTCGTGCAGACCGTGGCCGTCGTCGGATATGCCGCCGCCGGAGTCGGAGGGGGGGTCTTGGCCTCCTTCGTCGCCTTCCTCCCCTCATTCGTCTTCGTCCTGGCGGGCGGTCCGCACTTCGACCGCCTGCGGTCCAATGAGGTGGCTCAGACCTTCCTAACCGGGGCCGGTGCCGCCGCCATCGGAGCGATCGCCGGTTCGTCGATCCCGCTCGGTCTGGTTCTCTCTCACTTGTGGCAGGTGGCGGTGCTGGTTGCGGCCGCGGTGTGGCTCCTGGTGCTGCGCAAAGGGGTGGTCGTCTCCCTGGTGGGCGGAGCCTTGGCGGGCGTGTTGGCGGCCGCACTTTCGGCGCCTCTGGGATGAGATTGCCAAGATGGAGCATGGCCGACAAAGGGGACCGCTCATTGCTTGAGGCGGAGCTGCTCCGCTTGCAAGGCGAGCTGGTGAAGATGCAGCAGTGGATCCGGGACAAGGAGCAGCGGCTCATCATCGTGTTCGAGGGCCGCGACGCGGCGGGTAAGGGGGGCGCCATCAAGCGCATAGCCGAGTACCTGAACCCTCGTTGGTGCCGGGTGGCAGCGTTACCTGCCCCATCAGATCGGGAGAGTACGCAGTGGTACTTTCAGCGCTACATTGCCCACCTCCCCGCGGGCGGCGAGATAGTCCTGTTCGACCGGAGCTGGTACAACCGGGCCGGCGTCGAGCGCGTCATGGGCTTCTGCACCGAGGACCAGCTTCAGCAGTTCTTCCGTCAGTGTCCGGCCTTCGAGCGAATGCTCATCGACGATGGCATCATTTTGGTCAAGTACTGGTTCTCGGTCAGCGACGAGGAGCAGGAGCGGCGGTTTCAGGCCCGACTGGGCGACCCCCTGAAGCGGTGGAAGCTCAGCTCCATGGACCTCGAAGGACGGTCCCGATGGGTCGAGTACTCCAAAGCCAAAGACGACATGTTCGCTCACTGTGACACGCCCGACTCGCCCTGGTGGGAGGTGGAGGCCGACGACAAGCTCAGAGCCCGGGTCAACTGCATCTCCCACCTGCTGTCAGTCGTTCCGTACCAGGAGAGTCCCTCTCCCAAGGTCCGGCTGCCGCCCCGTCCCGAGCCTAAGGACTACCGGCGGCCACCTCCGGCGCGGTTCCATCACGTGTCCGATCACGCCGCCGCCATTCTGGCTCGGCCGTCGAAATCTCACTAACTTCGGCTGTTACCCCTTGAAAAGGGCGAAGGCCGCACCCTGCGGGTCCAGGAAGACGGCGAACCGTCCGGTGTTGGGAATGTCAGTGGGCGGGACGATCACCGTCGCACCCAGATCGGTAGCCCTCTTGGCGTCAGCGTCGACGTCAGCCGTGGCGAAGTAGACGAGCCAGCTATCGGGCACCTCCGCGGGCATGTCCGGCGGTCGGGGCATCACCCCGCCGATAGTCCGGCCGCTGACCTGAGCCTCGGCATACTCATCGGTGCCACCCCAGCCCCAGCCGAACACCTCCGCGTAGAAGGTCTTGGACTGGCCCAGGTCCGAAGTTGCCAGCTCGCTCCAGGTGAAGGCACCGGGCTCGTTGACCAGTTGAGCGCCGAGGTGGTCTCTGGCTTGCCAGGCGGCGATCACCGCACCAGTCGTGTCGGCGAAGATCGCCATACGACCGGCAGTCATCACGTCCATTGGGGGGACGATCACCGTGCCGCCGGCTGTCTCGGCCTTCTTGGCCACTGCATCCAGGTCATCGACGTTGACATATGTCGTCCATCGGGGCGGACCCGGGTCCTGGGCCGGGCTGATCGCCGCGACCTGCTTGCCGTTTTTGGAGACGATCGTGTAGTGGCCGGCTTCTTCTCCCATGTCTTGGCCTTCCCAGCCAAGCAGCTCTCCGTAGAATCTGAGGGCCGCTTGGGGGTCGGGCGCTCCGATGTCGACCCAGGATGGGACCCCGTGGTCGTAACGCGTCATCTCGGGCATGGCTCCCTCCTCCGCTCCGCAGCCAATGGATCAAGTTTTGCCAAGCCCGTTGGGCAACGCAAGAGACTTTCAGGGGCTAGAACGGGGGGCAGTCCTCATGTTGATAACTGCCGTCAACGCGCTTGCGGACGAACTGTCCGTGCGCGATGACCCGATCGCATATGGGGCAGATCCGGCCTTCGCCCGCCCGTAGCTCGTTGCTCTCCATGTCCTCGTTGGGATCGAGGGCGTGATCGGCGGCCTCCTGTTGTTCGGCTGCAGTTCTGTCCCAGACCAACCACGATCCGGGCAGAGTGGGATCGTCAGGCACATCGCCATTTTGACATAAGCGCAGTCGTGCCGATCAGTCGACACTAGGAACCCGGCGGCCATAGCGGATCCGGGATTTGCAGGCCCAACGATTTGCCCCACCGGTTACGGAACGCCACCTGGTCAACCGGAGTCCGTTGCGCCACCGCCCAGCGGCCCAGGGGATAGCCGAACGAGACGCAGCAGGCGTTCACCCAGCCCTTGTCGGGGGGAACCCCCAGGACCGAAAGCGTCTCGTCCCCTCGAAAAGCTCCCAGCACGCTGGTCAGAGCCGACCCGATGCCTTCTCCGCGAGCTGCCAGCATGGCGCTCCACACCGCAGGGAATATCGAACCGCCCGACCGGTCGTTGCGGATGAATGCGAACAGATATAAAGGAACCTCCTCGAAGTGGTCGGCAAGGTATTGAGCCGACCGGACGATGCTCAAGGTCTGCTTGCCGTCCGGGGAGTCGGGCGCGGCGTGCGCCGCGGCGAGGAGCTCTTTGTAGACGGTGTCCCACAGTTGGGCAAGTGCCACCCTGTAGAGAGGCGCCAGCTCCTGTTTGATCGAGGCATCATCGACGAGCAGAAACCTCCAGTTCTGGTTGTTGCCGCCGCTAGGTGCCCTGATGGCGGCGTCCAGGATGCGCGCCTGAGACGGGGCCGGGATGGGATCGGGCCGGACCCGGCGCATGGCCCGAGTCGTGTACAGCGCTTCGTACAGGTCCATGACCGGGCATGTTGCCACATCGCTCCGACGCCAGAAGCCGGTGACAGCGTCCTGGTCGGTTTCGATCAGGCGGCAACAAGGAGACAGCGACTGGCCATGGCGACCGTGCGCGCCAGTCCGTTCATCAGCAGGCTCTCGACCCCGCTTATGCTGCGAGACATCCAAAGAGCCATCGCGGTGTCCCAGGCCACGTCCCGAGCCGAGCTGATGCTCCAGTTGGCTACCAGATTCAAGACGGCCCGGGCGTCTCGGTCCGTTTCGAGGGCGTCGCCGGATTCGAAGGATTGGCGGACCGACTGCTCGGCGGCGTCGAGAACGGCATCCACCTTCTGATAGTCGGTGTGATGAGTGCCCTCGTCGGGTGCCGTCCCGAGTTGTGTGCACGTGTTGACCAGCGCTATGGGCAGATCGTGGTTGATATGGGCGTTCATGCCGGCCAAGGCGAACTGGATCGGGTAGATGCGGCTGTTGGAGCGTGCCTGAATGAGCGGGAGCCAGGCCGCCGGGATGGCGTTGGCTGGGGCGGCGGCGGCGTCGACGGCGGTGAAATAGAGGTTGGCGAAGGCGACATCTAGCGCCTCCATGAAAGGCGGGTCGGCGAAAAAGGCTTGTGAGAGTCGAGCTTCGACGTCCTGGGTGACCTCCAGGTACATCCGGTTGAAACACGCCACCCCATCCGCACCCGGCAGGCTGGAATCGATCTGCTGCATCCGGGCGATGACATCTCCCATGGAAGCGGAAGTCGGTGGACTCGGCTCGGCGCGGCCGTTCATCAAGTGACGAGCATCGACTCGAGGGCGGCCTTGAGCGCTTGGTACTGCTCCTCGGTCAGGCCTCCTCGAGAGCGCTCGGCCTCCAGCCCTGCCAGCGCGGTTCGGACCTGGTCCGGCGTCCATTTCTGCGACAGGTCTGCTCCGCCGGACAGCCTCGTCACCAATGCGTTCACGTGTTCATAGACCTGCCGGAAACGATCGGGGCTGACTGAGCCCACTCCTGGGATAGGGAGTGACATGTTGTTGGGCGCCGTCGGACGGTTCGCGTAGGAGTTTTCAGCACCAATGAGCGGCTGGATGTTGAGGGCGGGCGGCGGGGTCGTGTTGCCCCCAGCCCGGTTGCCCGCCGTAGGCGGGTTACCGGCGGACCAACCTGGGACGGCCAGAGGAGGCGCGGGCCCGGGCATGGCCGCGCCCGGCCCCGATCCGGGGGGAGTGGGCGGCGGGCCTGAGGCCGGCCCAGGTATGGCCGGCCCCGGCCCCGGCCCCGTCCCCGCCCCCGGCATGGACACCCCCGGCTCGTTGGCCGCCGGCGCCGGTTGGCTCAGGAAGGCGGCCAGGACCCGCATGCTCTCCTCCTGGCCGGGCCGGCCGGCATAGGTGGACGCCGTCTGCGCTGGCTTCCCGCCCCGGTCATTCTTACGTCGAAACATGGTCATCCCCTTTCGGCGCCGCTGCCCAGATCGTAAGCAGTCCGGTTCAAGAGATGGGTGAATGTGCCTCAACGGTGGAGGCCCGGACGTCTGGAGGGCACCGGAGGCTTCCCTGACCAGGCCGCAGGACGGTGCGCCTCAACTCTTCAGGTGGGAGTCGAAGAAGGCCGCAATTCGCTCCCGCTTGACACGACCGCCGGTCTCCTTCGATCGACCGAGCAACTGTTCTTGAACGTCTTTCTCCTGGCGGCCGTGGCCGCCGTCGGCATCCCGGCCCAGCGAGCGGCCTGGCGCCGGCTGACCGAGTCCCCGCACGAGACTCCGTCAACCTGAGAAGTGTCGCCGGCACCTGGACTATCGCCACCACGGCAACGCTCTCCGTTCTTGAACGGCTGTCACCGGCCCGATGAGGTCGGACAGGTGGTCTCGTATGTGATCGAGGTGGTGCTGGACCCACAGGAGGTATCCGTGTTGCCGGGGGGCTGGAGACATCTCTGCTGCGATGGCCGAGGCGAGCTCCTGGGCCGCGGTCGGTGAAGGCCGCCCGAGGTCGCCTGCGACTCCGTCACACCACCCGGCCAGCCGCGTCGCCTCCTCGACCAGAGACAGGCGGCCGGGATCGACGACAGTCTCGGGAGGAGGCAGGTTGGCCAGAGACTGGGCGGTGAGCCGGATCCGCATGGTGCCGCCGACGAGCCTCCAGACGCTCTCCTTAGGCACGTGCTTCGTCCCCTGCTCGGCGAGGAAGCCCCTCAGGGCTTCGTCCAAGCGGAGACCGGCATTACCCGCCCGGGTCGCGGCGTCGGGACCCCGGGTGCGGGTACCAACCGCCCACGACGTCGCTTGGACCAGATAGATGCCCCCTTCGTGGAAGGCGTCGGCCAGGTCCTCCGCCACGATGGCGCTAGCGCCACGCGGCCAGAACAGGACTCCGACGAAAACGCTGACGGCGGCGCCGATCGCTACGTCCTCGACCCGTAGCACACCCACCTTCCATCCGACCGGCACCAGGATGTTGTAAAGAACACTGACCGTGACGGTGAAAGCCGCCTGGCCTACAGCAAACGGCGCCGTACCTGGCGAATAGGCGGCAACGAAGACGGCGATCGGGAGGGCCGCCCACAACGCAGCGGTTTGCTGGCCGATCGCCAGGATCAGGACGGCTCCGATGAAGAATCCGGCTGCCGTCCCGACCAGGGCCCGAAGAGCGGTCGAACCGGTTGAAGCGGCGCTCGTGCGCAGCACCGAGAGTGTCCCGAGGACCACCCAGAACCCGTGCTGAACATGGACCAGGTCGGCAACCGCTACGGCTGCGGCCAGAGCGACGGCTCCTCTCGCACTGTTGAGGAACCAGACTGAGCGGAGGGATGCATGCCCACCAGCCAGCCGGCCCGCCGTTCGGAGCCAGTCCCATCTGCGAGGGGCTGCCGAGGGGTCCGATCGATCGGTCGCCACCAGGGTGTTTACAGCGGCGCTTCTCACCGCTGCCGCCACCATGCGAGCATGGAACGAGACATGGACTTCGTGTTCGGTGCATGACCCGTCCTGTCTCAGCGATGCCACTCTCGCCGCGCTGGCCTCCCGTTTGGAGTCGAAGCATTCCAGCGTCAGGTCCGCTTCCTGACCGCGTAGTAAGGAAGCGATGTCGGACAGGGAATCGGCCGCCGCCTTGAGCAGGCCGCGGTCGACGGAAGTGACCGCGGTCAGGTCGGTGCCCTCGGCCACCATGTCATGGACGAGGGTCGTACTCCATTCCAAGGATTCCACCAGGTTGTCCACCGCTTGCTCCGTCCGGGCCAGCCCGGTCGGCCGGTACGGTGTGGACGAGAATGTTGCCATTAGCGCGCGTTTGGCGTTCATGGCGGCGGCCGCCTGGTCAGGTCCGACCGGACCGGAAAGAGCGGTGTCGAGTTCATTCGAGAGAGCAGCGGCGCAGTCGGCCGCCGCCAGGCGGACGCGATCAGCGGAGACCGGTGGCGACAGCAGGAGCACCGCCAAGGTGCCGGCTGCCGTCGCCAGCCACCAGCCGGCCAGCCGGGACGGGATCATGCCCATGGCCCCCGGCGAGGCGGCGGGCAGCACATAGGCCAGCAGGGCCGCTGTCGCGCCGGACGCGGCGTTCGGCCCTGTGATGCCGGCGTACAGCACGCAGAACACCACCGGCAGGGTCACCGCCACCGCCAGAGCGGTGTTCGATGTCACGGCCGTACCGATCACGAGCAATACGCTCCCGACCACACCCAGACCGAGGTGAGCGACGAACTTCTTGTGGCGGCTGCCCGAAAAAGAAGCGAGCACCAGGGTCGCGAATCCACCGAAGGCGGCGAAGGTGGCCATCTGCAGATTGCCGATGACGACGTCAGTGAGGGCGAAGAGACCTGGGACTACGAGGGTGGCGCGCAGGGCGCGATACGCGGCGGGCCGGGACCAGACCGGACGCAGGGACGCGACCGTGGGACCGATCGATGAGCGGCGCGGGGTGGAGGCAGGTGCGGGTGGGGCGGCGGCAGGAGCAGCCATGAGCACCCCAGTCTGCTACGGCCCCGTCCATTAGGCGGACGGATGCTCGTCGCCCGGGACCATGGGTCCCTGCTCTAGAGGAGGATGCCGGGGTAAAGCGGGAATTTCTGCAGCAGGTCGGCGCTGCGCCGGCGGCACGCTTCTGCGACGGCCGGGTCGAGGACATACCGGGCTTGGGAAAGCCCCGTTGTTGCGGGCGCGGGGGATGTAGAGGTTAGAGCCGAGGAGATGATGTCCGCGATTTCGTCCATCTCGTCTGCGCCTAGCCCAAGCGTCGTGAGGGCCGGGGTTCCTAGGCGGATCCCCGAGGTGTACCAGGCCCCATGGGCGTCAGCCGGTATCGAGTTGCGGTTGGTCACGACGCCGCACTCCAGCAGGCTGGCTTCGGCTTGTCTCCCGGTCAGCCCGAAGCTGGTTGCCACGTCGATCAAGACGAGGTGGTTGTCGGTCCCTCCTGTCACCAGGCGGGCCCCGCGGCGGACCAAGCCCTCGGCGAGAGCCCGGGCGTTCTCAACAATGGCCCGGGCGTAGTCGGTGAAGCCGGGTTGGCGGGCCTCCGCCAGGGCCACCGCCTTGGCCGCCATTACATGGGGGAGAGGTCCTCCGAGCACCATCGGGCACCCTTTGTCGACATAGTCGGCGTATTCGGCGTCGGCGAGCACCAAGCCGCCACGCGGCCCCCGCAATGACTTGTGCGTCGTCGTCGTGACGACATGGGCGTGGGGGACGGGATCCAGATCACCTGTAAGCACCCGACCGGCCACCAGGCCGGCGAAGTGGGCCATGTCCACCATGAATGTGGCGTCCACCTCGTCGGCTATCTCCCGCAACATGGCGAAGTTGGGGTTGCGAGGATAGGCCGAGTAGCCGGCGAGCACGATCAGCGGCCGGAACTGGCGGGCTAGCCGGCGAACGGCGTCGTAGTCGATCAGGCCGGTCTCGGGATCGACCCCGTAGCTGGCCTGATCGAACATCTTCCCGGAGATATTGGGGCGGAACCCGTGCGTGAGGTGACCGCCGGCGTCGAGCGACATGCCGATCATGCGCTGCGATCCCAAGGCCGCTCGCAACCGCTTCCAGGTGTCGGGCGCCAGATCGTTCACGTGCCCCGCTTGGGCGGTTTCGAGGAAAGGTCCCTCCACCCTCCGGCCCAGGATGGCCCAAAAGGCCACCAGGTTGGCGTCTATGCCGGAGTGCGGTTGGACGTAGGCGTGCCGGGCGCCGAACAAGGCGGTTGCATGCTCTGTCGCGATGCGTTCCACGGCGTCGACGTGCTCGCAACCGGCGTACATACGTCGCCCGGGGACGCCTTCTGCATACTTGTCTGACAGCCAGTTGCCCATGGCGAGTAGGACGGCCGGCGAGGCGTAGTTCTCTGATGCGATCAACTTCAACTGCCGGCGCTGGCTCTCCAACTCGGCGGCTATGGAAGCCGCGATTCTCGGTTCCACCGCGGCGACCGCCTGCAGCGCCGAGGCGAAGGCGGTTTGCTCAGTATCCGTGGCCATGGTGCGCTCCTTGCATCGAGTAGTGAAACGCCCAGGCGTACGACACGGACCGTCATCATCGGCCAGGCCGCTCCCCGGTGGTGCTCCACCCAGACGCCAGTCGCGACCCGCTGGCAACTCTACTCACTGGATCCGTCCGCCAAGCGCCGGTCCGGCCGGGGGATGAGCATCGACTGTGAACGTGGTAGGCAGAGGGGTCGTGCAAACACGAAAGATCGGTTCGCTCGAGGTCACGCTGGTAGGCCTCGGGACCAACAACTTCGGGCTGGGGATGGCCGCCGATCAGGTACCCCCGGTCGTCGATGCCGCCATCGAACAGGGCATCAACTTCTTCGACACGGCTGACTCCTACGGAGACAGCGAAGAACGCCTCGGGCGGGCTCTCGGCCGACGGCGAGACGACGTGCTGATCGCGACGAAGTTCGCCAGCCCGCTCCGGGGCCAGGAGGGGACGGGCGGAGCTCGGCCGGAGTATGTGCGAAGCGCCGTCGAAGCCAGTTTGAAGCGGTTGGGTACGGACCGGATCGATCTGTACCAGATCCACCGGCCGGACCCCGAGACCCCGATCGCTGACACGCTCGAAGCCCTGGCCGATTTGGTCCAGGCCGGCAAGGTCCGCGAGATAGGTTGCTCCAACTTCTCTGCCAAGCAGTTGCGGGACACGTACGAGGCCGCTGGCGAGGGGCCCCGATTCTCCAGTGTGCAGAACCACTACAACCTCTTGAACCGCGGCGACGAGAAGGAAATCATCCCGACCTGCCAGGATCTTGGCATCGCCTACTTGCCCTACTTCCCACTGGCCAGCGGACTCCTGACCGGCAAATACAGGCGGGGTGAGATGCCCCCCGAGGGGACCAGAATGCACCGTTGGGGGGAGCGGGCCGCCGGGGCCCTCACTGACGAGGCCTTCGACAAGGTTGATGCGCTGGCGACGTGGGGCGGCGATCACGGCCACAGCCTGCTGGATGTCGCTATTGCCTGGCTTGCCGCCCAGCCGGTGGTGGCGTCAGTCATCGCCGGTGCCACGAAGGTGGAGCAGGTGGTCGCCAATGCCAGCGCGGCCGGCTGGCAGCTGTCCCCCTCGGATGTCGAGGAAGTCGACCTCCTGGCGCCAGTCGCCGCCTGAAGGCGGCGGGTTCGAGAGCGACGGTGGCTGTGTGAAGGCGATCTTCGTCCCGCCGATGCTCGCCACTCTGGTCAAGCCGCAGGCCCACTTCGGCGCCAGCAGGGCGGCGGACTGGCAGTACGAGCGCAAGCTCGACGGGCTGCGTTGCCTGGCGGTGAAGAACTCCGCTCGGGTTGAGTTGCTCTCGCGCAACCGGCTGTCCTTCAACGCTCGGTTTCCTGATGTGGCCGCCGCCCTGGTCGATCTCCCGCCTTCGAGCCTGGTGGTCGACGGGGAGCTGGTTGCCTTCGACGGCGACCAGACCAGCTTCGCGCTCCTGCAGAGCGCGCCTCACCCGAGCGGCCTGACGTACTGTGTCTTCGACCTGCTCCACCTCGACGGCCGGGACACGACGGAGCTGATGTTGACGGAGAGACAGAGTCTGCTGGCCTCGGCGCTGGAGTCCGGGGGCCGTCCGCTGTCGTTGGTCAGGCCCCTCGCCGGCGATCCCCCGGGATTGCTGAGCCGGGCCTGCTCGTCCGGATGGGAGGGGTTGGTGGCCAAGCGGGTCCGCTCCAGGTACCGGAGCGGGAGGTCGCCGGATTGGTTGAAACTCAAGTGCACGGCCAGCCAGGAACTGGTGATCGGGGGTTGGACTGAACCGACCAGGTCCCGGGTCGCCCTCGGGGCGCTCCTCGTCGGGTACTACGACGACGATCGGCGCCTCCGCTATGCAGGCAAAGTCGGTACCGGGTTCACCAACCAGCTTCTGCGAGAGCTTCACGAGTATCTTCTCGCTCGCGAGGTCCTGGACTCGCCCTTCTATGATCCGGTCAAGGAGAAGACGGCGCACTGGGCCCGACCAGAGCTGGTGGGGGAGGTCGCTTTCACGGAATGGACCGGCGAGGGACGGCTGCGGCATCCAAGCTTTCAGGGGCTTCGCCCCGACAAGCCGGCGAACGAAATCCGGAGGGAAGCTCCCGCCTGAACCGGTGCGCGGACGAAGTTGAGCCTCACCGACCACGACTGCTCCACCCGGGTAGTTAGCCTGAGAAAGTGGTCGGTCTACTACAGCTCGAGGGGCTGAGCCGCCGCTACGGGCCGGTAACGGCGCTGGACGACCTCTCCTTCGACGTTCCCGGCGGCCGCGTCGTCGGCTTCCTCGGACCGAATGGGGCGGGCAAGACCACCACCATGAGGGCGATCTTCGGCCTGACCGATCTGGACGCCGGCAAGGTCTACTGGAAGGGATCCGTGGTCGGTCAGGCTGAGCGCCGTCGTTTCGGCTACATGCCGGAGGAGAGGGGGCTGTACCCCGGCATGCAGGTCGGTGAACAGCTCGAGTACCTGGGCCGCCTCCACGGGATGAGCGAAACGGCCGCGGCTGAAGCCACTCGGTCCTGGTTGGAGCGACTCGACCTCGCCGACCGGATCGACAGCAAGGTCGAGACGCTTTCACACGGCAATCAGCAGCGGGTCCAGCTGGCCGCCGCGCTCATCCATCAGCCGGAGCTTCTCGTGCTGGACGAGCCCTTGGCCGGCCTGGACCCGGCCGGGATCGACGCTATCGGCGCGGTTCTGGTCGAGCAGGCCCGCTCGGGTTGCTGCGTCCTGTTCTCCAGCCATCAGTTGGACCTGGTGGAGGACCTCTGCGAGCTCGTCACGATCATCGACCACGGACGCCTGGTTGTCAGCGGATCCGTCGACGATCTGGCCGCCAGCGGTCCCCGACGGCTCGTCGTCCGGGTGGAGGGCGACCGCGACGGCCTGTGGGCCCGGGGCCTCCCCGGCGTGAAGGTGTCGGAGGTCGACGCCGGGGCGGCGCGTCTTGTCATCGACGAGTCGGTGGACAGCGAGTCAGTTTTGCGAGCGGCCATGGCCGCCGGCCGGGTCACCCAGTTCAGCTTCGAGCGACGCCGGCTGTCGGAGGTGTTCCGGGAGGCGCTGGGATGACCCGGGTGATCATCCTGGTCGTGGTCGCCATCTTCGTCGCCTGGCGCTTGTGGCGTCGAAGCCGTGGCGGCTCGTCCGGGCTGTCCGCGCTGACCGCCCGGACGCGAGGGCTCTCGCAGCGGTTCGGAAACATCGCCGGCGACGCCGGGCTGGTCGCCAGGCGCGAGATACGCGAGCGCATCAGGGGCCGGGTCTTTCGTGTCGGTACCGCCCTCATCCTCCTGGCGGTCGCCGCAGCCATCGTGATCCCCGCCATCCGGGGCAGATCGACATCGTCACAATCGGTGTGTGTGGTGGGCGATCTACCAGCGCAGTCCCGTCAGCTCATCATCGCCGCAGCCGGCCGTGTCGGCTCCACGGTGGAATTCGTGCCGGAGCCTTCCGTGGCCGAGGCCCAGGCCGCTGTGCAGGCCGGGCACCTGGACTTCTGCGTCATCGATGCCGGACAACTGCTCGTCAACAAAGCGATCGGAGCCACCGACACGTCCACCACGGCCAGCCTGGTCCGGGCCGTGTCGGTGGCCCTCGGTGCGCAGGCGGCCTACCAGGCGGCCGGCCTGTCGCCCGCCCAGGCCGAGCAGCTGGCGCAGGCCAAGCCGCTCCCGGTGGAGAGCCTTCACCCCGGCGCCAAGGCTGCCGGTCGCACCACATCGGTGATCGGGGTGATCCTGATCTTTATAATGTTGACGCAATACAACACCTGGATCCTGATGGGCGTGATGCAGGAGAAGTCGAGCCGGGTGGTCGAGGTTCTCCTGGCTGCTATCCGCCCGATTCAGCTCCTGTCCGGCAAGGTCCTCGGCATCGGCCTGGTCGCCATGGGCCAGGCGGCCCTGATCGTGGTCGTCGCGCTCGTTCTGGCCAAGGCGGTGGGGTCGGACCTCCTGCACGGGACCGCGCCACTGGAGCTGGCGAGCGCGCTTTTGTGGCTCGTGCTCGGGTACGCCTTCTACTGCTGGGTCTACGCCGCCGCTGGATCCACTGCCGAGCGCCAGGACCAGGTCCAAACACTGGCCTTTCCTTTGAGCCTGCCGATCCTGTTCGGCTACATCACCGCCCTAACCGTGGCCGGGTCGGGCAACGTCAGCTTGCTGTTCAGGGTCCTCGCCTATCTCCCACCGACGGCGCCCTTCGCCATGCCCGTACTGGTCGGCCTCGGGAGGGTCACCTGGTGGCAGTTCGTGGCCTCCGTGGTGCTCAGCGTGATAGGCACGGTGCTCGTGGCCCGTTTCGCAACCCGGGTGTACCGGCGGGCCATTCTGCGGACCGGACGGCGGGTGCGGCTTCGGGAGGTCCTGTACGGAAACTGACCGACCGGAGGTGTAGCGCTACCGCCGCTCCCTCATGGAGGCACCAAGCGGTGGAGGGCGATCGCCAGCGCCGTGGCCACATTGAGTGAATCCGCGCCGGGCCCCATCGGGATCCGGACCCTATACGTCGCCTGCTCGCACGCAACTTCGCTCAGTCCCACGCCCTCGCTGCCGACCATGAGCGCCACTCTCAGGTTGGCGGGCACGGAATCTATGAGGTCGGTGGCGTGGGGATCAAGCGCCACCAGTGAGAATCCCGCCGAGGTGACATCGGAGAGGCCTTCCGGCCACGGGCGCAGGCGGCTGAAGGGGACGCGCAGGACCTGACCGACCGACACGCGCACCGAGCGTCGGTAAAGAGGATCACAGCATGACGGGTCGAGGAGGACGGCTCCGGCGCCCAGCGCGGCCGCGTTCCGGAAAATCGCGCCCAGGTTCTCGTGGTCGTTGACCCCTTCGACTACCACCGCGGCGCCGGCGCTGGCTAGCAGCGTCCTCGGCTCGGGGAGGTCCTGCCGGGCGCCAAGAGCCAGCACGCCGCGGTGCACCGGAAAGCCCGCGATCCCGTCGAAGCAGTCCGGTTGCGCCACATAGACCGGGACCCGGCGCTCCTCGGCCGCATCCACGACATCTCTGAGATCGGCGACGCGTTCGGGACGCAGGAGCACTGAGCGGAGGGGCCATGGGGAAGCGAGCAGGGTGCGGACGGTCCGGGCTCCCTCGACGACGAAAACGCCGTGGTCGGCTTCCAGTTGGCGCCGCACCGCGGCGTCGCGAAGATGGCGATAGGCCGCGATCCGGGGGTCCGCGGGATCGGAGATCTCGATCGGCACCGGTGAACGAATCAGGCGGCCGGCAGGCTGGGGGTAGCGGCACGGCCGCGTCGGATCATGAGTACCAGTTCAACGAGTCATCTCGCTTCCTGCAAGTAATCAGTTCGGCTCCAGGATCGACTCGGCGCCGGGAGGGAAGGTGTCCCGCCCGCCCGCCCGTCTACGTCCGCGTCCAGAGCCTGCATTGCGTCCGTCACGGAAGCGAATATCGGGAACATCCTGTCGAGGCCGGTGAGGGCAAAGACCTTGCGGATGCTGGGGCGGCTGACGACCACGCCGAACGACCCGGGCCCGAATTGTCGGGCCGTCCCGATGAGGACATTCAACCCTGAGGAGTCCATGAAGCGGATTCCGCTGAGATCCACGATCAGTTGATCGGCTCCGCCGGCCACGGATGAGTCGACCATTCTCCGCATTTCGGCTGCATTGGCTATGTCGATCTCGCCATAGGCCTCGATCACGCTGTAGCGACCGGTCGCGATAGCGCGCAACTTCAACTCGGTGCTCAACTCTTCGTTTCGATCCGGGCGCCTCGGCTCTGCACCGGACGGGATCCCTGAATGCCCATGGCTCATGGCAGGGAAGTGTGGACTACCAGCTTCCCCCTCGCTTCACCCGTTTGAGTGATTCTAGCCGGGGTAGTGACGAGGCCATGACTGAGGCTCTGCCTGTCGATCACGCCGGAGATAGGGAGCACAATCCGGCTCTTCGACCGCTACGAGTGGCCATCGTCAACGACTACGAGGTGGTGGTGGCCGGCATCCAGGGGATGTTGTCGCCTTACTCGCGTCTGGTCTCCGTAGTCGAACTGGACGTCCAGGAGGACCCGGCCCAGGCCGTCGACGTCGCCCTGTTCGACACCTATGGTCAGCCCGGCCTGGGCCTGGGCCGGGTGCGATCACTCGCCCTCAGCCATCACGTGGGAGCGGTTGCCGTGTACACCTGGA
Organism: uncultured Acidimicrobiaceae bacterium; assembly: GCA_963851245.1. GTDB lineage: Bacteria > Actinomycetota > Acidimicrobiia > Acidimicrobiales > Palsa-688 > CAWKOH01. The sequence continues at coordinate 144,011 of CAWKOH010000012.1, forward strand.
ACATGACGCAATCCGCGCTTCAGGCGGCCAGCGACGCCGGGGCCAGCGCCGTCATAGCCAAGAGCCTTCCGGCCCCGCAGCTGGTGGCGTCACTGCAGGCGGTGGCGGGCGGGGAGACCGTGGAGATGGGGCGGTTCCGTACCGCGAAAGACGGTTTCTGGCCGGGAGCCAAATGGGGCCTGAGCGCCCGGGAGAGCGAGACGCTGGCGCTGCTCGCCACCGGTATGCCCAACCGGGCGATCGCCGATGCCATGTTCGTCAGCGAGAACACCGTGCGCACCCACCTGAAGGCGATCTTCCGCAAGCTTGGTGTTTCTAACCGAAGCCAGGCGCTGGCCCGGGCGCTCTCCGATCCGACATTTGCCGTCCGCCACGGCGAAGGTGGAGCGGTCGTGTCCAGGGGCGCCTGAGGCCCGGCTTTAACCGCACCCGGCCCCTCCCTAAGCCACACGGTACCTTCGCGAGCGTGCAGCGGGCGCCATGGACGGAATTGGGGCTTGTCCGGCCATCCTCTAGCAAGTAGGATACTGAGTATGCTACCCGGGTTGATGGTCGGATGAGCGTCCGCCACGCGCTTCTTGCCCTTTTGACCGAGGGGTCAAAGTACGGCCTCCAGCTGCGGCTCGAGTTCGAGCACAGGACCGGCGACGTGTGGCCCCTGAATGTGGGTCAGGTTTACACGACTCTCCAGCGCCTGGAGCGCGACGGCTTTGTCACATCCGACGATGGGGCAGACGAAGGCCCGCAGAAGGCGTTCCGGATCACGCCGGCTGGTGAAGACGAGCTGGCCCGCTGGCTGCGCACGCCACCTGATCTGTCTTCCCCGCCCCGGGACGAACTGGTCATCAAGGTGCTGGTCGCTATCCGGGCGCCCGGGGTAGACGTGCACGAGGTGATCCAGGTTCACCGGCGGCATCTGGTGGAGCTGATGCAGCAGTGGACCCGGCTCAAGGAATACGCGGCGGCGGAGGACGTCAGCTTCGCGCTGGCCGTGGACGCCGAGTTGTTCCGGCTGGACTCGGTCATCCGCTGGCTCGATTCGGCCGACGGACGTATCAGGCGGGCGCAGCTCGAACCTCCGGCTGCCGGTGCAAGCGGCCTACCAAAAACACCGAGACGAGTGGGGGTGCGACGATGAGCGCTCTGGAGATGCGAGAGGTGTCCAAGATCTACGGCGAGGGACCTACGGAGGTGCACGCCCTGCGCCGGGTGGACCTATCGGTCGAGCCGGGTGAGCTGGTGGCCGTCATGGGTCCGAGCGGATCCGGTAAGAGCACGCTGCTGACCATCGCCGGGAGCCTGGAGGAGCCAACCTCCGGGTCGGTGCTCGTGGAGGGTCTGGAGCTCTCCGGTCTGACGCGGAACGCCCGGGCCCGCCTCCGACGCCAGTCGATCGGCTACGTGTTTCAGGATTTCAACCTTCTGGCCGGCCTCACGGCTGCCGAGAACGTGTCGCTCCCGCTGGAGCTGGACGGGATGAAGGCGAAGACGGCCCAGGCCCTGGCCGTGAAGGCACTTGACGAGCTCGGCTTGGCCGACCGGTCGGCTCGCTTCCCGGACGAGCTCTCGGGTGGCGAGCGTCAGAGGGTGGCCATCGCCCGAGCGGTGGTGGGGGAGCGGCACCTCCTTCTGGCCGACGAGCCGTCCGGCGCCCTGGACTCGGCCAACGGGGAGGGCGTGATGCGGCTGATCCGGGCCGCTTGCCAACGTGGTGTGGGGGGCGTGGTGGTCACCCACGATGCCCAGTTGGCATCGTGGGCGGACCGGGTGGTCTTCCTCCGCGACGGGCGGGTGGTGGACCAGACTGCCCCGCCGGCCGGCCCCGAGACTCTGTTGACGCCTAGCAGGAACCCATGACCGCCGCTGTCCTCGACAGGCCGGTCGTCGAGGCGGCCGGCGATGGAGGAGCGCCCGCCCGGAGGGCGGTGGTTCGTTGGGCCTGGCGCCTGTTCCGGCGTGAGTGGTCCCGGCAGGCGCTGATACTGGTCCTTCTGACGCTGGCGGTGGCGGCCACGACCATGGGACTGGCCGTGGTATCGAACATCACTTCTTTGAAGGCCGATCCGAGCTTCGGTACTGCGAACACCGTCATCGGTCTTTCCAGCCCCGGTTCCCAGCTGCCGGCCGACCTGGCCTCGGTCCGGGCCCGGTTCGGCACTATCGATGTGGTCGAGCACCAGTCGGTCGCGGTGCCGGGTTCGGTGTCCAACGTGGACCTCCGGGCGGCCAACCCCAACGGGCCCTTCGTTCATGTGATGCTCCGCCTGGATTCAGGTCGCTTCCCAACCGGCCCGAACCAGGTCGCGGTCACCAGTGGCGTAGCCAAGGACTTCGGCCTGCATGTCGGAAGTACCTGGCGGGAGAACGGGCGCACCTTCGCCGTGGTCGGCCTGGTCGAGAATCCCCTCAACCTGCTGGATCAGTTCGCCCTGGTGGCGCCGGGACAAGCCAACCCACCGGCCAGCGTGTCGATTCTCGTCAATGCCAGTCAGAACAGCCTTCAGTCGTTCCGCCTACCTGGCGGGGTCGGGATGAACGTCAGCTCGCGGGGTACTGGCGGCAAAACAACGGCCGAGGTGCTGGTCCTGGTACTCGGAACAGTTGGACTGCTCTTCGTCGGCCTCCTCGCCGTGGCCGGTTTCAGTGTCATGGCTCAAAGACGCCTGCGCGCCCTTGGCATGTTGGGCTCCCTCGGGGCGACGGACCGCCAGGTGCGTCTGGTCATGCTGGCCAACGGTGCCGCCGTCGGGATCTCGGCCGCCCTCATCGGAACCGTGGTCGGTCTGGCCGGCTGGCTGGTTTTCGAGCCCGCCCTGCAATCGATCACTGAGCACCGCATAGACCGATTTGCCCTGCCGTGGTGGGGGGTCGGGGCGGCCATGGTCCTGGCGTTCGCCACCGCGGTGGCGGCGGCATGGTGGCCGGCCCGCGCTGTGGCCCGCATTCCGGTCGTGACCGCCCTATCCGGCCGACCGCCCCGTCCGCAACCGGCCCATCACTTCGCACTGCTGGGCGGTGCCCTGCTGGCATTCGGCTTGGTCCTTCTGGCCTTCGCCGACCAGCGCCGAAGTGGCTTCATCATCGGCGGGACCGTCGTGACCGTCCTGGGCGTGCTGTTCTTGGCCCCCCTGGCGATCAGGGCGCTTGCCGCCACCGCATCCCGCGTGCCCATTTCGATCCGTCTGGCTCTGCGGGACCTGGCCCGATATCAGGCTCGCTCAGGCGCAGCCCTGGGTGCCATCACGCTGGCCATCGGGATTGCCGCCACCATCGCCGTGGGCGCGGCCGCGGCCCAGACGCCGGCCGCGGTGAGCAACCTCCCCGCCAACCAGTTGATTCTTCACATGACACCGAATGGCAGCGGCACCCCGATACCTCCTGTCACAGCGGCCCAACAGCAGGCTCTCCAGGCCCGAATGAACCAGCTGGCCGCCGCGCTTCATGCTCAAGCACTGGTTTCTCTGTACGCGCCTATCGACTCCCAGTCCGGGACCCTGCCGCCCCAACAGGGGCCGGGCGGAGGGCCGGGCGGCTACCCACCGACCGTCCTCGGTCAGGTCACCCCGATACGCCAAGGCGAGAGCGTCTCCGCCATGAGGGACCTGTACGTCGCCACTCCCGCCACGCTGGCCTATTACGGGATCAGCCCCAGCCGGATCCAGGCAGGTACCGACGTCATCACTTCGCCGCCGGGGATCGGAACCCTCCAGATCTTCGATCCCATCCTCGATGCGCCTCGCGGTCCCGACTCAGGGGGACGGGCGCAACAGAAGGATGCCGAGGCCAGCCGTCCGACCGTTCAGACCTTTGCGCAACTGCCGGCCTACACCTCGGCGCCTTCGGCCCTGATCACCTCCCACGCCATGCAGGTGCTCGGTCTCGAGGCCATCCCGGCCGGGTGGCTGGTCCAAACCAACTCGGCGCTGACCACCGGACAGATCGACACGGCCCAGAAGGCGGCTGCCGCGGCCGGCCTCTACGTCGAGACTCAGTCCAAGCAGAAGTCGCTGGCTCCCCTCCGGAACTGGTCCACCGCGGCCGGCATCCTGGTGGCACTGGGCGTGCTGGGCATGACGGTCGGCTTGATCAGGAGCGAAGCTGCCAACGATCTGCGGACGTTGTCGGCCACCGGGGCCAGCAGCACGACCCGGAGGGCCCTGACCGGTGCCACTGCCGGCGCCCTGGCCTTGCTGGGAGGGCTCCTGGGGACAGCCGGCGCGTATGCCGCCCTGCTGGCCTGGCACCGCAGCGACCTCAGCCCGCTGAGCAATATCCCGGCTCTCGACCTGGTGGTGATCATGATCGGACTGCCTGTGATCGCGACCGTTGGCGGCTGGCTCCTGGCCGGCCGCGAACCGCCGGCTCTCTCCCGGCAGCCGCTCGAGTAGTCCCCTGGAACTCCCCGTTCGTACCCATTTCGGGCGCCAGCAGGGGAGGCAAGGTAGGTTGTAGCGGACGGGTGTCGCTGGCGTGATCCGCAGGGGGACGGAATGACTCAGGTGCGAGGGCTGTGACGCTTGACCTGATCCTGATCGGTCTAGCCATATCCATCGACCCCCTCCCGCTGACGGCGTACCTGGTGCTGCTGCCTTCGCGGCGCGGCGTCGTCAAAGGGGCGGCCTTCCTCTTCGGTTGGCTGGTATCGCTGGCCATCGTCGTGTCCGTAACCGTTCTGGCCACCGGCAACAATCCGCCCAGGCCGCAGACTGCGCCTTCGGTGGCCGCCCTCGCCGTGAAGATCGCCATCGGAGTCGCCCTCGTGAACATCGCGGCGCGCCAGCGAAGGAAGATGGGCCAGCCCAAGAAGCCGAAGAAGACGCCCAAATGGCAGACCGGCGTGGACAACATGTCCCCCTGGTTCGCCATCGGGATCGCCCCCCTTGTGCAACCGTGGGGCCTGATCGCCGCCGGCGCCGCCACCGTGGTGCAGGCCAAGGTCTCCAGTTTCGAGAGCTTCCTGGCCCTCTTCTTCTTCTGCCTGGTCGCGACCTCGTCTTATCTGACTTTGGAGCTGTACGCCGGTTTCCGGCCCGAGCAGAGCCAGGCCTTCATGAGTCAGATCCGGAAGTGGATCGACACCCACACCGACCAGGCGATCATCATCGGATCCCTGGCGCTCGGTCTCTGGCTCATCGGCAACAGCATTTATTACATCGTGACCTGACGGCGCCGAGGCCAACCGGGTGAGCTAACGGACCGGCAACTACGACTTCGCGGCCGCGGCTGGAACGGACTGGCGTGGCCGGCTCGGCACTTTGGCCTGCGGCTTCTGGCGGCCCCGCAGCCGGCCGAATAGTCCGGTGAAAGCGCCAATAGCAACGACAAGGTAGGTGACATAGACCATCAGCTGGCCGGCGGTGGGGCGGTCGGCGTAACCGAAGAACGAGTGAAATATGTCGCCTACGCTCCCGTCCTCCGACAGCCAGCGGGACGTGTCCCAAAGCGGCTGAGTCAGTACGGGCAGCCAGCCCAGCTCCTGAAGGTTCTCGACCGCGTCCACCAGGATGCCGGCCGCGAAGATCATCAGGAGGGCGCCGATGACCTTGAAGAAGAGGCTGAGGTTGATGCGCTTGCCGAGGTGATAGATGGCAAAGGCCACCATAAGGGAAACGATCAGGCCGGCCACTCCACCGGCGATCACGCCGTGAGACGACGAAGCGAACACGATAGCCAGGGTGAAGACCATCGTCTCGAGGCCCTCTCGTCCCACCGCCTGAAAGGCCAGGATCTTCAGGCCCCAGCGGGCCTTCCCGTCCAGGGCGGCTTCGGTTCGGGCCTGCAGGTCGGCCGAGAGCGTGGGGGCGTGATTCCGCATCCAGAAGGTCATGTAGGTGAGCATCACGGCCGCCACCAGATAGGTGACAGTCTCGAAGATGGTCTGGGCCCGCGACCCGGCGTAGGACTTGATAGTGAGGTAGGCCGTGACCCCTCCGGCCGCCACCAGTACCAGGGCGGCGGCGACACCCACGAACACGTCCCGGAAGTGCCGGCGCTGCCCGAGACGGTCGAGCGAGGCCAGCAGGATGGCCACGATCATGCTCGCCTCGATCCCCTCCCGGAGGAAGATGACGAACGTCGCGACCATGTAGTTAGGTTAACCTAATAGCTAGGGTGAAGTAAACCGGACCGTGGGAATTAAGCCCTCCAGCCCCGCGTATCAAGCCGAGGCGAGCCGGGCTTCCTCCAGATCGAGGTCGTGCTCGATGGTGCGCAGGGTTGTGACGCCGATGCGCCCGTCGTTGCGCAGCGCCACCAGGGTCTGACGTTGCAGGGCGATGAGGTCCCGGCGGACGGTCAACTCGGACTGGGCGGTCGAGACTGCGTCGCTCTCGAGGTCTTCGTTGTCCGCCGAGGACTCCAGCCGGTGCAAACGGGCCAGGTACTGCGCCCGCAATCCGTCCGTGATCTCCTCCGGTAGCTCTCCACTCGTGCCCGTCTGGCCGATGTGATCAAGGGCGGCCTGGGTCAACTCGATCCGCGCCTGCCTTTCCGCCTCGGCCACAGAAGGATGCTCGCGGACGTGCAGCCATCGGACCAGCAAAGGCAGCGTCATGCCCTGACCGACCAGGGTCACGATGATCACCCCGAACCCGAGGTAGATGATGTCGTTGCGGCCGGCCAGGGGGTCGCCCGCCTTGGTTGTCGTGGGCACGGCGAGGAAGGCAGCCAGCGTGATGGCCCCCCGCATGCCCGACCAGCCGAGGATCAGCCGTTCCCGCCACCCGTTCTGGCTCCCTGGCGACCGGCCGGTCGGACGGCCTCTCCGCCCGGGTCGGATCGATCCAGCCGAACGCCCACATCCACACCAGGCGCAGCACGACGACGGCCGACACCACCGCCACGTCCGGTCAGCACCAGCCGGCCGAGCGGGCCCCGGGCCTGCACGCTGAAGGTATGGAATGACAGCCCGACCAGTGACGAACAGGGCGGCGTTGACCAGGAAGACCAGGGTCTCCCAGAAGGCATTCGACTGCAGCCGGCTGCGGGCCGAGAAGGCCCCGCCGGTGTTGTGCCAGCCCAGGTAGAGCCCCGCTGTAACCGCCGCCAGGACCCCCGAGGCGTGGATCTCCTCGGCCGGGAGGTAAGCGACGTAGGCGAGGAGGATCGAACCGGCAATCTCCATCGGCGGGTCATCGATCCGGTTGCGCAACTACGCCCTATGAATCCGACCGCCAGCCCGATGGCGGCTCCGACCACCGTGGCGTAGACGATGCTTCCAAGCGTGTGGATCACGGAGAACTCTCCCGTGGTGGCGGCGGTCACCGCCTCGGCGTACAGGACCAGCGCGGTGGCGTCGTTGAACAGCGCTTCGCCCTCCAGGATGGTGAGAAGGCGGCGGGGAAGGCCGATCCGCCTGGCCACACTGGTCGCGGCCGCGGCGTCGGTGGGGCCGACCGCGGTGCCGAGTACGAACGAGATGGGCCAGGGGAGATGGCCGACCCAGTGGGCCATCGCGGCTACCCCGAGGGCGGTGACGACGACAAGTAGTACGGCCAGGGTGCCGATGGAACGGGCGTCGCGACGAAAAGCGGTCGGGGACGACGTGAGGGCGGCGTCGAAAACCAGCAGGGGGAGCAACCCCAGGAGCACGACTTCAGGGTGCAGCGAGACGTCCGGGACAAACGGCAGAAACCCGATGATCAGTCCGGCCACGACCAGAACGACGGGCGCCGGGATCCCCACCCGGCGAAAACGGCCACGGCGAGCAGCGTCGACCGACGCCACGCACAGAACGATCAGGATCTGACCGGAGCTCACTCCGGAAATACTGCCCTCTGCCCGTACGGGCCGGCGCTCGGCGCGTCAGGTCGCGCCGGCAGAGGTCAGGATGAGCTTGAAACGGTCTTGCCCGGGATGACGGCGCCGCAGATAGGGTCGGCCCCGGACACCAGGTGGAAGGTGGTTCCCTGGTATTGGACCACGAAGTAGCAGTTGTCGGGCCCCGATACCTGGCCCCGCTGGTCCATGGCGAAGCTGACCGAGTGGCTGCCGTACAGGCCGGCCGCGTTGTAACTGGTGATGCCCAGCATGGCGTTGATGAAGGCCGACCGGGTCGGGTTTGAGCCCGCCGCCTTGAGCCCTTGCACGAAGGCGTCCACCGAGGTGTAGCCGTTGTACTCGGCGAAGGTCGGCAGACCGGTCACACCGGCGTAGGTCGACAGGGCGCTCTGCAAGTGCTGGGTTGCCGTGGTGTTCAACTCGACCGGCTGGTAAGCAGTGAGGAAGTACACCCCCTGGGCGGCCTGCTCGGCGCCCGGGCCGCCCGAGTTCAGGTCCCCGCCGTAGCCGGTCGCCAACAGGGGGGCCTTCAGATTGACTCCCTGCTGGCGCAGGCCGGTGATCATGGCGAACTCGGTGTTGGTCTCGATCGACCCGCTGAAAGCGTCGATCCCCGCTGACTTCATGGCCAGCACGGCCGGACCCACGTTGGTGCTACCGAACGGGAAGGAGGCATTGAGATAACCGACCTTCAGGCCGGCATCCTGGGCGGACAGGGCGATAGCTTTGGCGGACTGCGACGAGGACGGAGAGATGTTGTAGCCCACCGACCCCAGGTTGGTGGCCCCGACCAGCTTGTAGAACAGGCCGAACTGGCTGTAGACCTTCGAGTAGTCCTGGGTGCCGATGACCGAGAACATGTTGCGGTCGGTGATCCACTCGGTGGAATCGATGGCCGCCCCGACGACGGGAACCCCCTGCGACGCCAGGTAGGGAGCGGCCGAGAAGAGCAGGGCAGAGCTGGCCAGCACGGCGAAAACATGATCCTGCTCGACCAGCTTCTTGGCCCCCGATAGGGCCTGGGCGGGCGACGAGCCGGTGTCGACCACGTCGTATTTGATGTTGTAGCCGTCCTTGGCCGCCACCCCCACGCCCGCCTTGATGCCCTTCGGGAAAGTGACCGAGTTCGTAGACGCGATCCCGGTCAGGTCGGTCAGCACCCCGACCGTGATGGTCTTGCCGCCGCCCGAACTGGACGATCCGCCGCCGGAAGACTTCGACGAGCTGTTGCATGCAGCTGCGACCATGAGCATCACGGCTGCAACCGCGACTGCCGCCCTACCGCTCTTACCCATAACGCCTCCCCCTTGAAGGTCGAGTGAGGCTACCTCACGGACGCTCCATTGACAACTCCTTGACACAACTCCTTGACACTCTGTGAGCGCGCACGCGGGGCCTGACACGACGAAGCCCCATCGCAAAGATGGGGCCTGACCTGGTCGGGAAGGCGGGATTTGAACCCGCGGCCTCAGCGTCCCGAACGCTGCGCGCTAACCAAGCTGCGCTACTTCCCGGTCCGGGGGAGTCTAGTTGAACGGTACCGCCACGGGCTCTGGGGTGAAGCTGGCGTCGTGCCAGCTACCGCCGGCCAGGAGGGCGCTGACGGCTTTGCGCAGCCGGATCGGATCGAGCGGCTTGATGATCCAACCTTCGGCTCCGCTCCGGCGGGCCAAGAACACATCGGGGCGACGGTCCAGCACCAGTAACACCGGGCGCGGCTCGATCCGCCCGGCATCAGATTCGAGTCGCAGGTCGAGGCAGACGGCGATCCCTCCCATGGTCCCGATCTGCATGTCCACGATGGCCAGGTCGGCGGGCCGAAGGTTCATCTCGTCCCGGACCGCCTCGCCCCGTCGGATCCACCGGACGGTGGTATCGGGGCCTTCGACGACCGACCGGATCTCCTCGTAGATATGGGCGGCATCGGCAGCGATCAGGATTTCCGGCACGGGCTGCAGGGTAGCCTCGCCTCGCCAATGGGTACCATCCTTGCGTGGCCTAATGGTGGCCTGGGAGGTTCCGTGCTCACAATCCATCAGGACGAGACGCCGGAAGGGTTTCTCATCTGCCGGCCGGTAGGGGAGCTCGATGCCTTCACGGTGAGCCAGTTCCGTCAGGCGCTGGCGGAGCTCGCCTCGAGCAAGCGCCTGGTCATCGACATGTCCGGGATCCCGTTCGTGGACTCGGCCGGTCTGGGCGCTCTCATCGGAGGGATCCGCCGGACTCGCGAATTGGGCGGCGACGTGGCCGTGGCCTGTGATCGCCCCACCCTGGTCCGCCTGCTCCGGACCACCGGCTTTGACCGCATCGTCACCGTTGCCGAGACTGTCGACGAGGCCATCGCCGCCCTGGCCAAGGACCTGGAGCCCGAGGTCTAGGGCGCTAAGCGGGGTGGACGTGGCCCGGGCGTGGTGTCGAACAGCCACCGCCCCACGGCGCCCAACCCGGCCAGATCGTGGATGTCATCCGACAAGAAAGGCACCCGGATGATCGGCGCCCCCGGCAGGCGGCTGGCCAGAGCCACGACGTGCTGTTCTTCCCGGGTCGCCACATTGTCCAGGTCACGCAAATTGGTCAACAGTGCGTCGACCCCGGGGGACGCCGCCAACCCGGGATCCAGCCCCTCCGGCACCGGTCCGAAGTAAGGGAACATGCGGTTGACGACGAGCGCCTCCACTCGCTCGGACGACTGATGCAGGCGGTCGGCGAAGTAGATCGCTTCCTCCACCGCGTCGCGGCGGGGAGCGGCGATGACCACGAAGGCTGTCTGGGGATCGGCCAGGAGCTGCTGCACCCTCGTGGCCCGGTCTCGAAAGCCCTGCTCCATGCCCTCGAAGGCGCTGAAGAACGCCATGGCGTCCGCTACTACGGCGCCGCCGACGACCTTTGAGATGGTTCGCAGGAACGTCTGGGAGGCCATTCCGATGGCCCGCAGGCCGGCCCGGGTCGGGAGCATCAGCAGCCGGAAGATCCTGTTGTTGAGGAACCTGAGTAACCGGTCAGGAGCGTCGAGGAACTCCAACGCATGCCGGGTCGGAGGCGTGTCCACCACGACGAGGTCGAACCGCCCCTCGCTGTGGAGTTCGTACAGCTTCTCCATCGCCATGTATTCCTGAGTGCCACCGAGGGCTCCCGAGATGTTTCGGTACAAGCGATTGTCGAGGATGGCCTTGGCTTGCTCATCCGATCCGGCATTGCGGCGGACCACATCGTCGAAGGTGGTCTTGGTGTCGAGCATCAGGGCCCACAGCTCGCCCCCATCTGACAGCGAGTCTTCGAGGTCGACCTTATGTGGCTCGTTCGTCAATGCTTCCAGGCCCAGCGCGTCAGCCAGGCGCTTGGCGGGATCGATGGTCACGACGCAGGCCCGCCGCCCCAGCCGCGCTCCTTCCAGAGCGATGGCTGCCGCGGAAGTGGTCTTGCCCACTCCGCCCGGGCCGGCGCAGATGATGGTCTGCCCCTCGAGGGCGACCCTGGAGAGCGCGCTCACGCCGTCGGCCCTTCCAATTGGTCGCCGAGGGATCCCGCCAGCGTGATCATCTCGGGCCGCCCGAGTTCTGTTGTGAAGATGTAGGGGATTCTCACCTGCACCAGGGGGAGCACGTTGGCCAGCCGGGCGACCTGGGCATCTTGGAGTTGCTGGCGCAGGCGTCGGAACTCGGCTGCCCGGCTCAACGCCTCGACGTCAGCCTTCGCGGGCGGGGCGCCGCCCGCGCTCAGCGCCCCGGCCGCGTCGAGGGGGAGGTCCAGCCGGGGCCACAAGCCGTTCACGACGATCGGAGCCAGCTTGACGCCGGTCCGGTCCTCGAGGTGGAAGGCGGTATCAGCGGCCTCGTTGACGGGCGTCTCCTCGGGGAGGGTCACAAGCATCACCTGACACCGCTCGGGGTCGGACAAGAGCGCGACGACGTCCGCCGCCTGCGTGCGAATGGGTCCGACAGCGGCGGCGTCGAGGAGGCCGAAGGCGCTGGCGAGGAACGACACCGCGTGGCCCGCCGCCGGAGCATCGACCACGATGAACTCGGGCGCCCCGGGGGCTCCTGACGCGCTCGATGTTTCCAGCTGCTTGACCTTGCCCAGCACCAGGATGTCCTTGATGCCCGGAACTGCGGTGGCGACCACGTCGAGGGTTCCGGTCGCCGCCAGCCGTTTGGAGAGTCGGCCCAAGCCGTGACCGTCGAGGTACTCGACCAGGGCGTCGTCCGGCGTCAGCGTCCTCGCCCGGAGCCGGGCCGAGCCCGGCCCGGCTTGCCCCGGCTCGGACAGCACTATCTCCTGATAGCCAAGCTGCTCGTCGCGGTCGAACAACGCCGTCAATCCGCTCTTGCCTTCGACCTCCACGATCAGCGTGTCGATTCCGGACGCGGCGGCGTGATAGCCGAGGGCTGCGCTTACGGTGGTCTTGCCGACCCCGCCCTTGCCAGCCACGATCATCACCCGCGCCGGCGGGCGGAACGGTGTCGGATCCACGTCCTTCCCAGTTGTCACTGCGGAGTCGAGAAGCCCGAAGTTCATGCCCCTCAAGCTGACGCTCAGGTTACTCAGACCTCGCCCTGATGGCAGCAGATGGGAAAGTGCTGGTCAGAACGGGTGGGAATCGAAGATTGCCCCTTGTCGTACGGGGACGGTGGGGAGTACGTTTCCACTTGACAGCTAGATTCCTTAGGGGGGATCGAAAGTGAGTGTGCTGCACGCAGAGGAGCTCTGGCAAGCTAAGGCGGCTTGTCGCGGTCCGCAGACCTCATTGTTTTTCCCGCCATCTCACTTCGAGCGCAAGGACGACAAAGAGCTTCGGGAATCCCGAGCCAAGGCCATCTGTGCCACCTGCCCGGTGAAGAGATCCTGCCTGGAGTACGCCGTGAGGATCAAGGAGCCCCACGGCATCTGGGGCGGCCTGAACGAAGTGGAGCGCCGCTCCCTGCTCCCCCACTGACCCGACTTCTGCCGGTCCGCCGGCAACACGTCTGCGGCTGGAACGCCCGGTAATCTGCCGGAGATGCAGCACTCAGCGTGGCGCACCCCCGAGGCCGGTGGTTGGCTGCCCCTGCCCCCCGTCGTGCGCGTCCCGACCGGCTAGCCCAACTCGATGACCTGGCTGGCAGTTTGCCGGCGGCGGGAGATCCCCTCGGATCGAGGCTGGCCGGTCCGAATAGGAGAGAAGTACATCGCCGTCTTCGAGGTCGACGGCGAACTCCGGGCGATCGACAACCAGTGCCTGCATGTCGGCAACCCGCTCGACGACGGCGCCGTCATCGACGGCTGCGTCGTCTGTCCGTGGCACGGCTGGCGCTACGACCTGAAGACCGGTGAGCATCTGACCATGTTCGGCCGGCGCCGGGGGGTGAAGACCTATCCGGTGCGGGTCGAGGGTGACGAGGTGTTTGTGCAGGTGGACGAAGGTTTCTGAGTTTGGAAAACGGCGGCCGCAGCGCCCCTGGCCCCAATCGCGGGGGGTCCATGCGCGAAGCTGGAATCGCACATGAGACTGCTGTGGCGGATCGTCAAGATGATCTTCGGCTCGCTGTTCTTGGCGATCGTGACCTTCGTCGGCGCGCCCGCCGCGTTCGCCGCGACCGTCCTGGCGGGCCTGATCTTCCTGCCGCTGCCGGCGACCATCCCCATTCCCAAACCCAACCCGATCATCGAGCCCACGATCATCTACGACCGGTACGGGAACCAGATAGCCACCCTGCAGCAGTTCGACCGCAACCTTCCGGTGACCGAGTCGGAGATCCCTCAGGTGCTCAAGGAAGCGGTGATCGCCGACGAGGACCGCAACTACTACCACCACGGCGGTGTCGACCTCAGGGGAACGTTGAGAGCCATCTGGGCCGATGTGCGCAACCACGCCACTGTCCAGGGCGGGTCGACCATCACGCAGCAGTACGTGAAGCTGGCCTTCACCAACTCCAGCCACAGCCTGGTGAGAAAGGTGCGGGAGGCAATACTGGCGAGCCAGCTATCCCGCGAGGCCAGTAAGGACGAGATCCTCTATCGGTACCTGACTCTCATCTACCTCGGGGACGGCAACACCGGTGTCGCGGCCGCCGCCGAGACCTATTTTCACGAGCCGGTCAGCAGTCTCGACGCCTCCCAGGCCGCCACCTTGGCCGGCCTCGTCCCCGCCCCTACTGCCCGGGCGCCCGAGGAGCACCTGGCCACGGCCGAGGAGTTCCGCGAGTTGGTGCTCAAGAAGATGTATCAGCAGGGCTACCTGTCGAACGCCCAGTACCAGCAGGCACTCAGTGAGAAGCTGGCGCTGGTTGGCGGGGGCAGGCCGATTCCGAAGGGCGCCACTCTGATCTATCCGGAGACCGCTGGCCCCACCAAGTACCCGGACTTCGTCGACTACGTGGTCGACTGGTTGGAGCAGCACTACCCCGACTCGGAGATTTACGGAGGCGGGTTGCGCATACAGACCACGCTCGATCCGGCCGTGCAGAACGCCGCGACCGCGGCCGTTCAAGCCACCCTGTCCGGCTCGGCGTATCCAGTTGACATGGCCCTGGCCGCAGTCGAGCCCCAAACCGGCTTCGTGCCGGCTCTGGTGGGGGGTCGGGACTTCGGAGTCACCGGGCCGGACTCGCAGGTGAACCTGGCCCTGGGTGGCTGCGTCCCCGAGCCGGCCAAAGGGTCGGCGGTGGCGGTACCGGCCAGTTGCTGGTCCGGAAACGGAATGATTGAAGGGGGGGGAAGCGGACGCCAGCCGGGCTCGGCGTGGAAGCCCTTCGTCCTGGCGACGGCGTTTGAGCAGGGCATACCGCCTTCGACCGCCTACCAGGCTCCGGGCGTGTACCAGATCCCGGGATGCAAGGTCCCCGCCGGCCGCCCGGCCACCTACTGCCAGGTGCACAATGACGAGGGGGACAGCCCCATCGGCACCGAATCTTTGGCAGAGGCGACGTGGCAGTCCACCAACACCGTCTACGCCCAGGTGGCGCCACAGGTTGGCTGCCCGAACGTGGCCAAGACGGCGAAGGCCCTCGGCGTGCAGACGTCGTACTACTCGACCCCGCCCTTCTACTACTGCTCGACCTATGCCCTCGGTGAGCTGGGCGTGTCGCCCCTCAACATGGCCTCGGCCTACGGGGTGTTCGCTGACCACGGCCAGGAGGCGCAGCCGACCCCGATCCTGGAGATAGTCGACTCTCAGGGCAAGGTCCTGTTGAACAACATCAAGCCCCTGCCCAAGACCACCGCCGCGATCCCGGCCAACGTGGCTGACAACGTGACCAACGTGCTGCAGGGGGTCATTTCCAGCGGGACCGGTACGGCGGCGCAGCTCGGGCGGCCCGCCGCCGGCAAGACGGGTACCACCAGCAACAACACCGACGCCTGGTTCGTGGGCTATACGCCGACCCTGTCAGCCGCGGTGTGGATGGGTAACGCCAACAGCGACGCCACCTCGTTGGGTGCGGTCACGGGCCATCTGCTCGATGGGCAGGAGGAGACGGTCGACCAGGTCTACGGTGGGACCTGGCCCGCCATCACGTGGCAGGAGTTCATGTCGGCTGCCCTGGCTCACGTCCCCGCCACCTCCTTCGCCTCCCCGGCCCCGATCGTGACGCCTCAGGCGGCGGCTGCGCTCCGGGCCCGCACCCCGCCCACGACCGAGGGCATCCAACCGGGCCCGGCCAACCCGACCCAGCCGGCGCCCCTCGGCGGGCCCTATACCAACACCCCGCCGACCCCCCCGGTTCCGCCTCCGCCGGCCACCACGACCACCACCACGGTCCCGGCTAACCGATCGACGAGCACCACATCCACTACCAGTGTCCCCGGCGGCGGGGGAGGGGGTGGGGGCCCCGGCGGCTGAGAGGGCGGCGGCACGACGGGGCGGCGGCACGACGGGGCGGCGGCTCGACGGGGCGGCGGCTCGAACATTCTGGGTCCCGTCTGGCTATCTGGGACGACTTGTACCGCCTATAGCGGTACAACGCGTCCTGAAAGGAAATATGGGACCCACCTTTGCTGCCGAGCGCCGGGTGGCTGACGCAGCGCCAGGCTGACGCAGCCCGTGAGCCCGCGCGGACCGCGGCCGCTTCCGGCCGGCCCCGTCGTGAGCGACTGGCGTGGCGGTGCGACTAGCGCTGGCGGCGACTGGCGTTCAGGGCGCCGGCGCGCACCAGTATCCGGGTGGTACCGGTCCCATCGCCGGTGCTGGTCACCTCGGTCCGAATGTCGGAAGGCGGGAGGGAGTCGATGTCGATGCCACGCGACGCCAGCCAGGCGGCCGTGATCATGCGGGCCTGGTTCGCCGCCTCGGGCGTCACGCCCTGGTTGGTCTCGACCACAATCCAGTCGATGGGTGAGATCCGGGTGGTACGGCTGGGGTGCCACTCGGCCGCCGAGCCGACTGGTGGGATGGCCGGCCCGCCTCGCTTGTGCTCAGTGAACACCCCCCACAGCATCAAGGAGGCCACGACCAACCAACAAGCGGCGAATCCGACGATCTCAGCCACGCCCATCTCAGCCCTCCCGCGCCCAGGCTACCGCGGTGCGTCCCGCTCGGGAAGGGTGAAGGCCCTATAGCGGGAGCGGCGATCCGGGCTTGCTAGTTGCCGGCTCCGACCAGGGTTCCGTTCGGGCACGAAAGGACCTTGTTGCAGGCCGCCTCGACATACGGGGAGTACCAGATCCCGCTCGAGCTGAAGCCGAGGGGAGAGTACGTGCGCGACGCCACAGCCACCACCTGGCCGGATTGGTTGATTATCGGGCCGCCCTGGAAGGCTGTGCCAATACCCGCATCGACGGCCACCCCGGCGGAGAGGACATCCACGATGGTGGCCTGGTCGAGAGAGGCGCCTGCTGATCCGAGCCCCGACACCGCGTAGAGCCTCTGGCCTGGAAGAGGAGCCGGGCTGGTCGGTGCCGCTGTCAGGGCCTTCAGATTTCCCTTGGGCAGGACTAGCAGGGCCAGGTCGTACTGGGGATCCCAGGTCCTGACCGTTACCGCGGTGTCGGAGTTGCCCTGCCGAACGTACACGGGCGGTCCTGGCGTGTGCGTGGCCGCCGACACCGTCGTATACGAGGTGATGAGCAGGGACTGGGTGGCGTTGGACGAGATGACGAACGCCGTACCTAC
The DNA here is from genome assembly GCA_963851245.1 of uncultured Acidimicrobiaceae bacterium. Classification (GTDB taxonomy): domain Bacteria; phylum Actinomycetota; class Acidimicrobiia; order Acidimicrobiales; family Palsa-688; genus CAWKOH01. Next base: position 160,875 of record CAWKOH010000012.1, read on the forward strand.
CGAGGGCTGGCCGCTGGCATCGAGGGTGTGCACGAAGAAGACCGAGGGAGCCACCTGAGCTACCAGGGTGGCCAGGGCGGCCGGACTGGCCTGCAGCTGCTGCACCGACTTGAGCTGTTCCTGGATGTTGGCCTGGGCCGTTGCCACCGAGGCTTGCAGGTCGCTCTCGGCCTTGGCGAACTGCTGCTTGTAGCCGGTGACGAGGGAGTTGACCCGGGCGTTCGTCTGATTCAGCTTGTACTGATAGTACGAATAGAGCACCACGCCGCTGAATCCAGCGCCGACCGCGAACGCGAGGATCATGACGGCGACGCCGAGAAAGCTGCGGGGCAGGATCCGCCGGCGAAAGGTAGAGGACTTTTCCGGTCGGGGGGCCGGTGCCGGAGGAGCCTGATCGGACCCGGCCGAGTCAGTGAGGGGCGGCGACTCCGCTACCAGAGCCCCGGGAGCTCCCGGCGCCTCGGGAGTCCCCAACGCCTCGGGAGCCTCCGGAGCGGCCGGAGCCGACGAAGTGGACGGAGCGGCCGCATCGGCCGTCGCTGCGTCGGCGGCGAGGGGCGGGGAAGGAGACGCCTCGGGCTCGAGGGTGGGGACCGCCTGAGTCTCGAAATCGAACGGCCCCGGTGTCACCGCCTGGTCTGGAGCCGTGCTCTCGGACCCCGAGCCCACGTCCGTCGAGATGGGAGAGGATCGGGCCGGCGCCGGCCATCCGCCGTCGTCGGGAAGGTCCTCGCTGAGCCGCGCCATTGCTTTCCAAGGTACTCCGCAGCCCCTCAGGACAGGGGTAGGGTCGCCGGGTGAGTTCCCTTCCCGGTGCGGCGGATCCCCCCACACCGGGTGGCGAGGATCGAGTATGGCCTGATCATCTACGACCCGGCCGGCTTGTCGAGGTGGCCCCGGGGGTGACGCGGATCGTCGCCCCGAATCCAGGCCTCATGACTGGTCCGGGCACCAACACGTACCTGGTCGGGTCGGGCCCCTTGGCCCTGATAGACCCCGGCCCCGAGGACGAGGCCCACCTGCGCACCCTCTGTCACGCCGTCGGGGATCGGCTGCGCTGGATCCTGGTGACCCATAGCCACATCGACCATTCCCCTCTGGCGGTGTCCTTGCAGAAGGAAACAGGTGCCCCGGTCATAGGGTTTGGGCCACCTCCTCGCACCGGTCCCGGAGCGACCGGAATCGATCCCCACGACCAGGCTTTCGCACCGGATCGCCTGCTGAGGGACGGGGAACGAATCGAAGCGGGGGATCTCGCCATCGAAGCGGTCTACACACCGGGCCACGCCTCGAACCACCTGTGCTTCGAGCTACCCGGCACGGGCTTGCTCTTCTCCGGAGACCACGTCATGCAGGGATCGACTGTCGTCATCGCACCCCCCGACGGCGACATGACGCAGTACCTCGAGTCAATCGAGAAGGTGAAGGCCCGCCGCCCCCGGCGCATTGCGCCGGGCCACGGCGACGTCATAGAGGATCCCGCGGCCGTGCTCGACGACTATCTCCGGCACCGGTGGGAACGGGAGGCCCAGGTGCTCGCCGGCCTCAAAACTGCAGGCGAGCAGGGGATCAAGGCCGAGGAGCTGGTGCTCGTCATGTACAAGGACGTTCCCAAGGAGCTCCATCCAGTCGCTCGTTATTCGGTCTGGGCCCACTTACGCAAGCTGGCCGCGGAGGGCAGGGCGTCGTCAGCCGATGTGACGGATGTGGATGCTCCCTGGCGTCCGGTCGCCTAGCCGCCCGCCGGCCTCCCCTGCCGCCGCCACTACCACGACCTAGCTCGGCGCCGCCTTGGCTACCAGCGCCGTCTCGACCGCATCGAGCATGCGCGCCGTGCATCCCTGCATCTCGACCACAGGCGCCACATCCAGGACCGCGTCCACCAACTTGGCGAATGATTCCGCCGCTTCGCCGTGGTCCAGTGCCGCCGGCTGGCCCCGGTCGCTGCCAGCCGAGATAGCCGGCTGCAGGGGGATCTGAGCCAGCAGTGGCGCACCGATGTCCGCGGCCAGGCGGGCCCCTCCCCCCGACCCGAACAGGTCGTAGTGCTCACCGTGCCCGCACGTGAAGCCGCTCATGTTCTCGATGACCCCCGCCACCCTCAAGTAACCCTTGCGGGCCATGTCGGCCGCCCGCACGGCAACCTTTTGAGCCGCCAGCGCGGGGGTGGTGACGATCAGCATCTCCGCACGCGGCAGCATCCGGGCCAGTCCCATCTGGATGTCTCCGGTGCCGGGTGGCATGTCGACCAGGAGATAGTCCAGATCGCCCCAGGCGACGTCCTCGAGGAAGTGCTGGACGCCCCGGTTCAGCATCAGGCCCCGCCACATGATCGCCTCGTTCTCGGGCGAAAGGAATCCCATGGACACCACCTTGATCAGGCCTTTGCCCACCTCCTTGGTCATTGGCTCGATCCGGGCGCTCCCGCCCATCTGGTCGCGCCGGGCCGTGAGGCGGCCCTCCACGCCCAGCATTCGTGGTACCGAGAAGCCGGCGATGTCGGCGTCGAGCAAGCCCACCCTGAACCCCCGGTCGGCCAGACCGGCGGCCAGGTTGACCGTGACCGACGACTTGCCGACTCCGCCCTTGCCGCTCGAGATCGCCAGCACCCGGGTTCGGCCCGGAATCTCGGTGGCCGGTGGGTTCTCCTGGGCCCGGAGGCGGGCCCGGGCCATCAGGCCCTTCTTCTGCTCCGGCGACATCTCCGACGTCCGGACCCGAACGCCGGTGACCCCCGGGAGACTGCCCACCCGCTCCTCGACGTCGCGTTGCAACTGGGTTCGCAGGGGACATCCGGCGGTCGTCAGGGCGATGGACACCGTGACAGTCCCGTCCGTGCCGATCTGGGCCCCCTGGTACATACCGAGGTCGACCAGATCGTCGCCGAGTTCGGGATCGATTACCCCCCGCATGGCGTTTTCGACCGCTTCCGGACTGACCACGGTTGCAGTCTAAGGGGCAGGGATAGGCTTACCCGGGTGGACAGGCTGTCCCTTTTCAAGGTGCTGGCGGACTCTTCGCGCTATGCCATCTACCAGGAGGTAGCTGGCGCCGAGGAGCCGCCGTCCACGGGCGAGATCGCCGAACGGCTCGATCTGCACCCCAACACCGTGCGGTTGCACCTGGAGAAGATGCGCGACGCCGGGCTGCTGGAGGTCTTCTCGGATCGACACGGGGCGGTGGGCCGGCCCCAACACCGCTGGTCGGTCGTATCGCAGGGCCCGTCGCTCGGAGTCGAGCCGTCCGGATTCCGCGTGCTTGCTCATATGCTGGCGGAGGTGGCCGCCCAGCCCCCGGGGGATGCCGACCGGGTTGCAGCGGTCGGCCGGCGGCGGGGTCTGGAACGCACCGGGGGTCCGGCACGGACCGCGGGTGTCGAACGCAACGGCGGCCTGGAACGCGCCGCTAGCCGCGAGCGTCCCGGGAGCCTCGAGCGCGCAGCCGCGTCGGCGGCCACCCCCCCTCGCCGATCGCAGCAAGCGCGGGCTGCTTGCATCCGGGCGATCGTCGAGGAGCTCGCCGACCTCGGCTTCGATCCCGCTCTCGACGACGACGGGTCGGGGCAGGACCCGGATGTCACCGTCGGGCTATCTTTTACCAAATGTCCGTTTCGGGAGCTGGCTGCGCTCTACCCGGACCTCGTCTGCGAGCTTCATCGAGGCCTGACCGAAGGGGTCCTGGCCGGGATCGCCGCCAGCCGGCCCGGCGTGGAGGCCCGGGTAGAATCCTTCGCCAGCCTGGTCGAGGCTGATCCGTGCCGCGTCGACCTCACTATCAGGGGTCATTCAGCGGTAGCATGACCGACATCGCGGGCGTGAGTCCGCACGCCAATCCCCAGGAGGACCGGTGAGCACCACCCATACCGATGTAAGCCCGGCCATCAGCCTCACCGACGGCGCCGCCACCAAGGTGGCCGAGCTGCTCGAGCAGGAGGGCAATCCGGAGCTCGCCTTGCGGGTGGCGGTACGCCCGGGTGGCTGTTCCGGGTTCAGCTACGAGATGTTCTTCGACTCGGACCTGGCTGACGACGACGTGACCTCGAATTTCGGCGCCGTCCGGGTGGTCGTAGACCCGACCAGCGCCGGCCTGTTGCAGGGGTCCACCCTGGACTTCAAGGACGGACTGCAGGGCGCCGGGTTCAGCATCAACAACCCGAACGCCAGCCGCACCTGCGGCTGCGGCAACTCGTTCAGCTGATTCGAGCCGGCCGAACTGGCGATCTCGTTCACCCTTGACGGCCGCCCCGTCGAGGTAGTCCGGGACGGGGCGTCGCTGCTCGAGGTCCTCCGCGAGGATCTCGGTGTTCACGCCGTGAAGGATGGTTGTAGCCCGCAGGGACAATGCGGTTGCTGCACGGTTCTCGTCGACGGCGCACCTCGCGTCGCCTGCGTAACCGCCGCTCGCCGGGTCGCCGGTCGCTCCGTAGTCACCGCCGACGGGCTGGACCCCGAGGTGTCGGACCGGCTGGTGAACGAGTTCGTGAAGCACGGCGCCAGCCAGTGCGGGTTCTGCACGCCCGGAATCCTGTGCCGGCTCTCTGCTCTCGGATGGGTTTCGTCGCCGGCTCAGGTGGAATCGGCCCTCCTTGCCCACCTCTGCCGCTGCACCGGATGGCGCAGCATCGTAGAGGCGGCCTGTTCGCGCCCGCCTAACCCCGCCGGCGCTCCGCCCCCTGAAGCTTCGCCGTCCCAACCCGGCTCGCCAAAGCGGGCCGCGGCCGCGGCCCGCCGGGCCGAGATCGAAGGACGTACCCCCCAAGCCACGGGAGATCAGGTGGTACGAGGCCGGGGGCCTTTCGCCGACGACACCGCCCCGCCGGGGTGCCTGGTGGCGGTGCCGGATAGCGCCGGGGGCTGGGCCGTCGGAGAAACGCTGGCTGACGCCCGGGCTGCCGCCGGCAAGGTCCAGGGCCGGCGTAGCGGGCGCGAGCTGACCTACCCCATCGATCTCCCGCCTGGCCGGTGGGACCTCACCCTGCAGACCACCTGGGTGGAGCCCGCCTATCTGGAGCCCGACGCGTCGTGGTGCCGACCGGGGGGCACGCCCGCCCACCCGGCAGGCAACGGCGGGGCTTTCGGCGGCAAGGTCGGGTCCGTCGCCCCGGCGGCGGCGCGGGAACTGGCGGACCGCTACGGGAGACCGGTGCGGGTGGTCTTCTCCCGTGAGGACGTGGTCCGCCTTGGCCCCAAGCGGCCGCCGGTCGCCGCGGGCGTGCGGGCGGACGGCACCGGCCTGATCCGGGTGGCGGCCGCCGCCGGCATTGGCGAGGCCATACGGGGAGTGGCGCCGGGGCTCGAAGTCGAAGAGGTCGAGGTCACCGGACCGCCCGTGTCGGCGGCTGTCCGGGCCGCCGGTTGGGCCGAGGCGGCCATACTTCTGGCTGCCGCCGGCCTCGAATCGGCCAAGGACGGTCGAGGCCGTGCCGCCATAACGGGGCCAGGGGGCGGCCGGGCCGACGCCACGGTCGAAGTCGACTCGACCGGCCGGCCCACCGGCGTCGTCGTGCATGTGGACGGGGGCGATCCGCTCGACGAAGTAGTGCTGCGGTCCTACGTCACCGGCGCCGCTCATATGGCGCTCGGTTGGGTGTGCTCGGAAGGCATCGCGGTCGATGACGACGGCGTCCCCGAGGACCTCACCATCCGGTCGTTCGGGATCCTGCGGGCGAAGGACGTTCCCCCGGTCACGATTACCATCGAAGCGGCCGGTGCCGGCACGCCGCCGGTCAACGCCTCCGACGCGGCCTTTGCCGCCGTGGCCGCGGCCACATGGATGGCACAGGGCCTGCCGCCCCGATGGCCCACTCAGAGAGGGAGGACGTCATGAGTAGCAGCCAGCCCGCCTCCGCCCCGCGGCCGGTCGGCCCCTACACGCCGGTCGTGCCTGCGGGTGACTGGCTTATCTGCAGTGGTCAGGTGGGGCTGCGCGACGGCCAGCTGGTGGAAGGGGTGGCAGCCCAGGCGGCCCAGTGCATCGCCAACGTGCGGGCGCTGCTCGAAGGGGCCGGGGCCGGCCTGACCGATGTGGTGAAGACCACCGTGTTCATGACCGACATCAACGACTACGCCACCGTCAACGAGGCCTACGTCGCCGCCTTCGGCGCTCACCGGCCGGCTCGCTCGGCCGTTGCCGTCGCCGGCCTACCGCTCGGCGCCCTGGTGGAGATGGAAGCCTGGGCCTACGTGGGAGCCGGCCCGGCTGCCTGACGGCGCGCCCGGATCGGCGGACGCCACGACCCGTCTAGCCCCCCCAGCGGCTCTGCCCGAAGCGGTAGCCGACGGAGCGCACCGTGGAGATGAGGTTGGCGTGCTCCTCGCCCAGCTTGGCCCGGAGCCGCCGGATGTGGACGTCGACCGTGCGGGCTCCGCCGTAGTACTCGTATCCCCATACCCGTGACAGCAGGGTTTCGCGGGTGAACACCTTGCCCGGGTGGGTGGTCAGGAACTTCAACAGCTCGTACTCCATGTAGGTCAGGTCCAGCGGCCGGCCGGACAGGGCCGCCTGGTAGGTCTCCAGGTTCAGGACCAGGGGGCCGTACTCGACCAGTTCGGGCCGGGTGCCGCGGCCGGTGCGCCAGAACAGGTGGGCCAGCCGCGCCTCCAGCTCCTGTCCCTTCCACGGCGTCACGCAGAAGTCGTCGAAGAGGTCCTCCCGGAGCTCTAGGTCCCCGAGCTGGTCCAGGTCGATGAGGAGCAGTAGAGGGGCGAGGGGCACGTCACGCTTTCGCAGGGCCCGGCAGATGGCGAAAGCCCCGTCGGGGTCGGCGTCGGCGCAAACGATGGCGCCGGACCAGCCGTCGTCGGGCTCTATGCGGTCGGCGCTCTGGATCGCGGCAGCGGCCTTCCACGGGTAGCCGCCCAGGTCCAGGGCTTGGGCCAACGCCGGAGGGGCAGGATCGGGAAAAAGGAGTAGCGGCTCCACCGTCAGTCCGGCTCCGGCCTCTAAAGCGAGGTGAGGTACCGGCGCCACTCGAACGCCGTGACCTCAGCCTTGTAATCGGCCCATTCGGCCCGCTTGTTGCGCACGAACCACTCGAAGACATGCTCACCGAGGACCTCGGCCATCAACTCGGAGCGCTCCATGGCGTCCACCGCTTCGGAGAGTGATCCGGGGAGAGATTCGATGTCTTCGGCCAGGCGCTGGGCGGGGGACAGCTCGTACAGGTTGGCTGCTGCCTCGGCGGGAAGCTCGTAACCCTTCTCGATCCCGGTCAGGCCGGCTGCCAGCACGGCCGCGAAGGCCAAGTACGGGTTGGCGGCGGAGTCGGTCGCCCGGTACTCGATTCGGGTCGAGTCGCGCTTGCCCTTCTTGGTGGGCGGTACCCGAACGAGGGCGGAGCGGTTGTTGCGGGCCCAGGAGATGTAGACCGGTGCCTCGTAGCCGATGATGAGCCGCTTGTAGGAGTTGACCCACTGGTTGGTCACCGCGGTGACCTCGCGGGCGTGGGCCAGCACGCCGGCGATGAAGCGGCGGGCGACCGGTGACAGGTTGTACTCGTCGGAGTCGTCGTAGAAGGCGTTGTTGTCGCCGTCGAAGAGCGACATGTGGGTGTGCATGCCCGAGCCCTGTACACCGGGCAGAGGCTTCGGCATGAACGTGGCCATGACGTCGTTGCGGGCCGCCATCTCCTTCACGACCATGCGCACGGTCATGACCGTGTCGGCCATGGTCATGGCGTCGGTGTAGCGCAGGTCGATCTCGTGCTGGCTGGGGGCGTCCTCGTGCTGGCTGTACTCGACCGGGATCCCCATGTCTTCGAGCGTGAGCACGGTATCCCGGCGCAGCTCGCTGCCGAGGTCATTGGTGGTGAGGTCGAAATAGGAGCCTGCGTCGAGGGCGACAGGTGCCGCCCCCTCGGAGCCGCTGGCCGGCGGATCGAAATAGAAGTACTCGAGCTCGGGCGCCACGAAAAAGGAGAAACCGAGACCACGCGCCCGCTCGAGGGCTCTGCGCAGCACGTGCCGGGGGTCGCCCTCGAACGGTGAGCCGTCCAGATTCACGACGTCGCAAACGACCCGGGCGACCGGCGCGCCGTCGGCCAGGTAGGGCAGGAGCTGGAAGGTCTTGGCGTCGGGCATGGCCAGCACGTCGCTCTCCTGGACCCGGCTGAAACCGTCGATGGTCGACCCGTCGAAGGTCATGCCCTCCTCCAGGGCGTTCTCGAGCTCGGCCGGGGTGATCTGGAAGGACTTGGGCCGGCCCAAGACGTCGGTGAACCACAGCTGTACGAAGCGCACACCGCGCTCCTCGACGGTCCGCAGCACGTAGTCCTGTTGGCGTTCCACGACCCCACGTTAGGGCCTTTGGACCAACCGTAATTGGTTGTCACAGACTGTTCACACTGTTCGAAACAAGCTCGTAACACACCCGTGCCAGACTGCCGGACCGGGATCGGTGCCAGGGGCCCGTCCCTTTTACGACCTGTAGATGCAAGGGAGCAGATGCGTGACGATCAAGGCCGAGTACATATGGATCGACGGGACCGAGCCCACCCCGTTGCTGCGGTCCAAGACGAAGATCCTCAATCACCCGACCACTGATCTTCCGATCTGGGGTTTCGACGGATCGAGCACCAACCAGGCGCCGGGCAAGGCCTCAGACTGCGTCCTCAAGCCGGTCTTCTCGTGCCCGGATCCGATTCGGGGTGGCTCCAACCTGCTCGTCCTCTGCGAGGTGCTCCTCACCGACTTCACGCCGCACCCGACCAACACCCGGTCCGATCTGGTCGAAGTCGCCGGCAAGTATTCCGATCAGGAGTCGTTGTTCGGCATCGAGCAGGAGTACACCTTGTTCAAGGGGAGCCGCCCTCTCGGCTTCCCGGATCAGACGGGCTATCCCGGTCCGCAGGGTCCGTACTACTGCGGCGTGGGGGCAGACGACATATATGGGCGACCGATGGTCGAGGCCCATCTCGACTCCTGCCTGACTGCCGGCCTGAGCATCTCGGGTATCAACGCCGAGGTCATGCCCGGGCAGTGGGAGTTCCAGGTCGGCCCGCTCGGCCCGCTGGATGTGGCCGACCAGTTGTGGATCGCCCGCTGGCTGTTGCACAGGGTCGGCGAGGATTTCGGGGTGTCGGTGACCCTCGATCCCAAGCCGGTCCGCGGCGACTGGAACGGCGCGGGGTGCCACACCAACTTCTCGACGAAAGCCATGAGGGAGTCCTACGACGCGGTGGTGATCGCCGCGGAGGCTCTGGGCAAGAATCCGGACGAGCACGTCGCTGGTTACGGTCACGGCATCGAGGACCGGCTCACCGGCCACCACGAGACCGCTCACTACAGCGAGTTCAGCTACGGCGTGTCCGACCGGGGCGCATCCGTCCGCATCCCCTGGCAGGTGGCCGCCGATGGCAAGGGTTACATCGAGGACCGGCGGCCCAACGCCAACATGGATCCCTACGTCGTCACCAAGCTCATCGTCGGTACCTGCTGCGCCGCCCTGGCGTAGCGAACTCGTCTGTCTGCAAGACTCTGAGACCGGCGGCCGCGAGGGCTGGCCGCCGGTCTCCAATAATCGGGGGTGGTTCAATGGCATTTGCCAAGCGCACGCCGGAAGAGGTACTGAGCCTCATCGAGGCCGAGGGAATCGAGATCGTCGACTTTCGCTTCTCCGATCTGCCTGGTTTGATGCAGCACTACTCGCTGCCGGCCCACGAGCTGACACTGGACAGCTTCGAGGAGGGCTCGGGTTTCGACGGCTCGTCGATCCGGGGCTTCCAGGAGATCCAGGAATCCGACATGCTGCTGGTTCCCGACCCCAACACGGCGGTCATCGACCCGTTCCGGCAGCACAAGACGCTGAACCTGAATTGCTTCGTACGCGACCCGGTAACCGGCGAGTCGTACTCGCGAGATCCGCGCTACATAGCCAAGAAGGCCGAGGACTACCTGGTGTCGACCGGAGTGGCCGACACCGCCTACTTCGGGCCCGAAGCCGAGTTCTTCATCTTCAACGACATCCGCTTCGATCAGAACTCCCACGAGGGCTTCTACCACATCGATTCAGTAGAAGGCATCTGGAACTCCGGGAAGGACGAGGGGCCGAACCTCGGCTTCAAGCCCCGTTACAAGGAGGGCTACTTCCCGGTACCGCCGATGGACCATTTCCAGGATCTCCGGTCCGAGATGATCCTCACCATGGAGAAGCTCGGTATCGAGATCGAGATCCAGCACCACGAAGTCGGCACAGCCGGGCAAGCCGAGATCGACATGCGCTTCGACACCTTGTCGACGATGGCCGACAAGCTGATGCTCTACAAGTACGTGGTCAAGAGCGTGGCCCGAGCCAACGGCCTGACTGCCACCTTCATGCCCAAACCCATCTTCGCCGACAACGGCTCTGGCATGCACGTGCACTCGTCGCTGTGGAAGGGCGGGGAGCCGCTGTTCTACTCGGAGCTGGGCTACGCCGGCCTGTCGGACATCGGGCGCTGGTACATCGGCGGCCTGCTGGCCCACGCCCCCGCCATCCTGGCTTTCGCGGCGCCGACCACCAACAGCTACAAGCGCCTGGTGCCCGGCTATGAGGCGCCCGTGAACCTGGTGTACAGCCAGCGCAATCGCTCCGCCGCCTGCCGGATTCCGCTGTACTCCAAGAGCCCCAAGGCCAAGCGGGTGGAGTTCCGTTGCCCGGACCCGTCCTGCAACCCGTACCTGGCTTTCTCAGCCATCCTGATGGCCGGCCTCGATGGGGTCCAGAACAAGATCGAGCCGCCCGATCCGGTGGACAAGGACCTCTACGACCTTCCCCCCGAGGAACTGGCCCAGGTACCCACCGTTCCCGGTTCCCTCGAGGCGTCTCTCGCCGCCCTGGAAGCGGACAACGACTTCCTGCGCGCCGGCGGCGTCTTCACCGAGGACCTCATCGAGACCTGGATCTCCTACAAGCGGGAACACGAGATCGACCCGGTCCGCCTGCGCCCCCATCCCTGGGAGTTCGCCCTCTACTACGACATCTAGCGCCTGACGCGGCGATGAGCCGGGCATCGGTTATTTCACCACGGCCCCTGGGAACCAGTCCGAACAGGTAGCACCCGATCCTCGGGTGGCTGACTGGCCACTGACCGATCTGGTCGGGCCCTCCCAGCGTCTATGGGACGCGGTATCCGTCTTTGGTCGCGAGGCGCACCGGATCGGTGCCGTCCCAGGAGGCGCAGGTGCGCGAGACCGACTCCCACCGTTTCAGTAGGTCGTCGGTGCGCTCGACTACCTCGGTGTAGAACCCGAAATCGGCCAGAGTGTCGAAGTAGCCCACTCGGAACGTTCCGCTGTGGCTTTCTGCCGCCGGCTGGTAGCCGTGGCTTTCGAACTCCCTCTTTTTGGCATCGTAGTCAGGGGTCAGCGTGGCCAGTTGGTGGAAGGGCCGGTTGCCGTTCTGGCTCCAGTCGCGGTAGATGCTCGGTCGGTTGCAGTGCTGCTGAATGAGCTCGATTTGCACCGGGCCGGCTTGCGCGATCCCGACCTGTATGGATACCGGAGCCGGCTTTCCTTGCACCACCAACGGCTGCTCGACAACCGGTATGAGATGAAATGGTCCGACGCCGTGGACCGCCGCCCATCTGTTGGCTGCCTGCACGAGGTCGTTTACCACGAATCCGAGCTGGAAGAACCGGTACTCGCCTGCCGGCCACTCCTGGGAGTACAGCGGGTGAGATGCCCGGCTCATCGGTCTTGCCGGGTTCGCACCAGGACCTCCTGGGCGACGGTGGCAACCAATCCTTGGTCGCCCTGGTAAATGGCCCCTCTCGCCAGGCCCCGGTTGCCGAAGAGGCAGACCGCCTCCTGGGTGTAGAGATGCCAGTCATCGAACTTGACCGGGCGGTGGAACCAGATGGCGTGGTCGACGCTGAATCCCTGGACCTGGCCTGGACCAGGCCGGCCGGGGTGGATCCGGAAGACCATGTCCATCAAGAAGAAGTCACTGGCATAAGCCAGTAGGGCCGCCTGGAGGAGCTGACCTTCGTCGACGGGCCGGGGCAGCCGCATCCAGTGCGAACGCGTCGATCCACCTCGTGGCCCACCCATGAAGGACGGAGGTTCGGGGAGACGCAGTTCCACTGCTGGAGGCTTCTCGATCCAGTTGCGTCCGGCCTCGCCTGCCGATCCGGCCCATTCCTGCAGCATCGGAGTGTCCTCCGGTTCGTCTGTGCCGGGTCTGGGCGGTCCTACGTCGGGATTGCCTGTGCTCTGGCCGAAGGAGACCAGGGCCGTCAGGATGATCTCTCCACCCTGGATGACCGAGACTTGGCGAGTGGCCATGGAGCGGCCGTCTCTGACGCGAGCGACGGCCACCTCGACGGGCCGTGCGGGCATACCGGCCTTGACGAACGCAGCATGGAGGGATTGCACCTCCTTGCCGGCGACGGTCGCACCAGCAGCGACGACGGCTTGCGCCAGCAGCTGGCCTCCGAAGATGCGATCTGGCAGATGGTCGGCCGCCGCCGGGATCCGGAACCGCTCGTCACCTGACGGTTCCATCCGAAGAGCTCCCAAAAGGTCGTCGAGCGCCTTGTGGATGGCTACCGCGACATCCTGATCCTCGCTCACGGGCACGTTGCTAGCATGCCACCGGGTAGGAGCTTTGATCAAAGATCCAAAGGGGAGAGGTTGCTGAGCGGCGAGAAGATCCTCATCACCGGCCCGGCCGGTCGGATCGCCTACGGTCTGGCCCGCACGCTGGCCGCGGTCAACGAGGTGTGGGGTATCGCCCGGTTCTCAGACCCGTCGTCCCGGAAGGAGGTCGAGTCCGTTGGCGTCATCACCCGTTCCGTCGATCTCGGCGACGGCGACCTCGGTGGTCTTCCGACCGATTTCACCTATCTCCTGCACATAGCGGCTGACTTCGGTGAGGACTATGAGCGCGGTTTCCGGGTTAACGGTGAAGGCACCGGACTTCTGCTGTCGCACTGCCGGAAGGCGAAAGCGGCGCTGGTGATGTCGACGGTCACCGTCTACAAGCCCCATCCCGATCCGTGGCACCCGTTCCGGGAGGACGACCCGCTCGGTGATGCCGGGCTTCCCCATCCCCAGCCGTACTCCATCGTGAAGATCGCCGAGGAGGCGGTGGCCCGATACTGCGCCCGGGAGTTCGGTCTGCCGATGACCATCGCCCGCATGGGCTGCGCCTACGGGGATCGGGGCGGACTCCCCCTCTGGCATCTCGGTAACCTGGTCAAGGGGGAACCGGTGGTGGCGAGATGGGATCCGCTCCCTTACAGCCCCATCCATTACGACGACATCAACGGGCAACTGGAAGCACTTCTCGACGCCGCGTCGGTCCCGGCCAACATTGTCAACTGGTGTGGAGATGTCGCGGTGAGCGTCCAGGAGTGGTCGGCCTACTTTGCTCAGCTGTTGGGCACTGAACCCCGCCTGGTGGTCGAGCCTGTGCCCAGCGCCTCGATCGGCTCGGTCGGCGACCACCGCAAACGAGCGTCGATCACGGGACCGTGCCGGGTGGACTGGCGGGTCGGATTCCGAGATATGGCAGCCCTCTACTTCCCCGACCGCGTCAAGGCCGTCTAATGGTGCGGCGATATCCGACTCCGGCGGAGCTTCTCGAAGCGGCGGTGGAAGCTACTGGGCTGGCCGATTTCGGTCCCGGCGACTTCCGCGTCGGTCTGGAAGTGCTACTCGATAGCATCGAACAGGACGGGGACATCGACCCTTCGGCCGATGACGCCGTGATCTCCGATCAGCGGCGCCGGCTGGTCAATCGCCTCGAGGTCGAAGAGTGGTATCGAGACCACCCCGAGACCGACGACGTGGCTGTGCTCGGCCCGGTCGATATTCACGGGTTGCCCCGCACCGGTACCACCGCGCTGGCCGACATGCTGTCCCTGGACCCGCAATTCCGGGGCCTGCGAGGCTGGGAGCAGACCCGGCCGGTTCCTCCCCCCGTCGGCGGGCAGGAGTTCGACGACCCCAGACGGCGGGCCTTCGTAGAGGCGCAGTCCCAACGGTCGGCCGAGAACCGGGCTATGCACCTTGTCGAGATCGACGCCACCATGGAGGACACCGACCTACTCGGCATGACTTTCCATGGCCAACAGATGATCCTGCCCGTACCCGGATACCGGGAGTGGTGGCGATCAGCTGACCTGACCGAAACGTTTGCCTACCACCGGCGCGTCGTGAAACTCCTCGGATCCCGATGCCCCCCCAACCTGTGGCTGTTCAAGGCGCCACACCACAAGTTCCACCTCGAGGCGCTCGTGTCCGCCTATCCCGATACCCGCTTCATCATGACCCACCGCGATCCGGGCAAGGTCGTGCCTTCCTACGCCAGCCTGGTGTCATCCCTGCTGCCGCCACCCGCCGGTCGGCGGGACCTGGAGGCCTTCGGCCAAGAGCTTTGCGACCATCTTCGCATCGGAATGGAGCACGCCATCGAGGAGAGGGCCCGCATAGGCGAGGACCGCTTCTTGGACGTGTACCACCGCGACCTGGTCGGCGACCCTAAGGGCACCATCCGGCGTATTTATGACTGGTTGGATGCCGAACTTACCCCGGCGGTGGAGCAAACGATCTTCGATTGGCAGGAGACCAACCGCATGGGCGCCCACGGTAGCCACCAGTACACGGCCGAGCAGTTCGGACTGACCGCCGATCAGATCCGCTCCGATTACGACTTCTACATCCGCCGGTTCGGCGTGGCGATGGAGGGCTGAGTTATGTCTGAACTTCCGACCTGGCAGGACCAGCTCCGCAGCCTGGATCCTGTCGTTGACCGGCTGCTGGCCATCTGGCGGCCGGAAGGACCGAGCGAGGCCGAGGTCCAGGACATGACCAAGCTCGCCATGTCAATCCTGGCCTGCGGCTACCTGTGCCACGTGTACACCGACGCCAGGCGGCCGGTGTTCATGCCGCTGTGGAACTTCGCCTGCAACCAGGGTGGCCCCAACCCGGACTACGTCTACCTCAACGCCCAAGTGGACGATCACGGCGTCTATGAGATCAGCGGATACCGGGGCAGCTGCCGGTTCGTCGAGATCACCCAGCAGCAACAGGCCATGATGGGGTTGGGCACCTTTACTCGCCCGCAAAGCGACCAGGCGCCCCCGAAGGGGCCGACCACGCGTGACCTCGACGAGTTGACCATCGCCGCCGACGGGAGCTTCAGCGTCATCCTCAGCGCCCAGCGGCCCCAGGGCTACGACGGCGACTGGTGGCAGCTCGACTCTGGGGCCCAACGGCTCTTGCTGCGCAAGTGCTCCGCCGACTGGAACAAGGAGGTCGACGCCCGCATAGCCATCAACCGCCTCGACGACTCCGGCGAGGATATGACACCGGCCGAGATAGCCGGACGGATGGCCGACCTGCCCGAGTGGATCGAGGGAATGATCCACTTCGACATGCACCTGGTCCGCTACTACCTCGAGCATCACGGCAAGAACGTCCTGCTCCGCTCGCAATGGATTCAACAAGGCGGCGGGCTGGCTACCAAACAGGCCTACTACGACGGCATCTACGAGATCGACGATGACGATGCCCTCATCGTCGAGTTCCCCATCCCCTCGCCTTGCCAGTACTGGCAGATACTGGTCGCAGACGACCGCTTTGCCACCGTCGACTGGGTCAACCGGCAATCCAGCCTCAACGACGCGCAGGCCCACATCGATCCCGACGGATGGTTCCGGGCCGTCGTCTCCAAACAGGATCCCGGCGTCTACAACTGGCTGGACAAGGCCGACTGGCCCTGGGGCATCCTGCAGGCCCGCTTCTACCGGGCTGACCAGTACCCAGACGCCACCGTGACAAAGGTGCCCGTCAACCGGGTCCTCGACCACCTGCCGGCAGACACGAGGCGAGTTACCGGGGAGGAGCGAGCGGCCCAACTCCGTCACCGCCGCCGAGGTGCGCAGCTCCGCCACATCTGGTGAAGAAGGATCGGCCGATTCACGTCCCCCGACGGGTCCACCCAGCTTCGACTGCGGGCCCCTCCAGGGCGACCGCGCACAGGTGGCAAAGATGACCGTCAATACGACACCTCGACTGGTCAGAACCAAGACCAGCGCCGCTGTCGTCGACTACATCATCGAACAGCTCTTCGACGGGCAACTGCAATCGGGAAACCGCATCGACCTCGACCAGATCGGCGACACGCTTGGCGTCAGCCGCCTCCCCGTCCGGGAAGCCATGGTCGTACTGGAACGAGACGGCATCGTGGCTAGCAAATACCATCGCGGCTACTTCGTCGAACCGTTCGACGCCGACTCAATACTCGACGACTTCGAGATCATGGGCCTCTTGAGCGGCATGGCTGTCCGCCGCTTGGCCCATACCAAGGACCCCGACACCATCGAAACCCTGAAGGGGCTCCTCGACGAACTGCGCTCGCTCGACCCCTCGGACACAAAGAGCAGCGCTGCGCTGGTCAACCAGATCATGATCATTGAACACCGCGCCGGCGGCTCCAGGCGCCTACGCGCCGAGCTACGTGCGCACACCGGCTTCATGCCGCACGCCTTTCGCCTCATAATCGATCGCAAGCACGCCGAGACCATCCGCTCCCACGAGCGCGTCCTTCGAGCCATCATCGCCGGCGACGGCGAAAAAGCGGCCCACTACCGCCTCGAAGACCTCCGCGACGCCGGCAAACGAGTGGTTCGCGAGCTGCAACGGCGACACGTCATCGGAGACCCCTAAGGCTTTGCATGGGGCTCAGGGCCCCGAACCGCGGTTCACGGGCGTCGTGCCGACAGGCGGAAGACTCGATGGCATCCACCTGCGCTGAGCCAGGAAAGCCGCCCCAGACAGCGGAAACTGCCCTCTCACCTGTACTCTTCGGGTCTATGGACTGGAGGACGTCCGAAGTACCGGTGCGGCTGAAGGGTGCCGTTCGCGGAGGGTTGAACCGGCTCGGCTATGACCTGCAGCGCCTGAATGGGGTCGAGCCGGATCCGATGCCTTACCTCTTGCGGCGCGCTTTTCGCGTTTATGGCATAGACCTTGTCATCGACGTCGGGGCCAGTCGTGGCCAGTGGGCGGCGTCGTTGCGACAAGGGGGCTATCAAGGCGGAATCGTTTCTTTCGAGCCGGTCTCGGAGGCTCGGGATGCTCTGGCCCAGCTTGCGGCTCGGCAGGCGGGGATGAGCTGGAAAGTTAGACGCGAAGCGCTCGGCGATACCGAAGAGGCCGCAGCACCGATGAACGTGGCCGCTTTCGACCAGCACTCGTCGTTACTTCAACCCTCTCCCGAGGTGCTGGCCAGCAATGGGGACACCTACGGTGTGGCGAGGATCGAATCTGTGCCTGTGGCGCGGTTGGACACCCTGTGGGATGAGATCGTCCCTCCGGGTGCTCGAGTCATGCTGAAGACCGACGCTCAGGGCTACGACATGCGAATCATCCGGGGTGCGGGGGAGAAGTTGGCGCTGGTTAGCTGCGTCCTGCTCGAAGTGAGCCTGCGCCCGGCATACCTAGGCAGCGACAACGGGCTCAGAGAGGTCCTCAACTACCTGGAAGAGCAGGGTTTCCGAATCGCCGGTTTGTCACCGGTGCCGGGCTCCAGGGAGCACTCACCATCTCTGGCGCTCAGCGATTCGGACGCCCTGTTCGTGCGCCCCGCCATGCGCACCAACTGATGACGTACGGTTTTGGCTACAGACCATCCCCGCAGCGCCGGCTAACGACCTCGGGCCGCCCGTAGACAGCCTTCGGATCGACGCTCGGGGTCATGCCGCCTGGTCGCGCTGGCGATGGTCACGCCCGCTGGGGCGCCAGGAGGGGCCGGTCCTCGGCGAGCTGCCCCGGCTCTGTGATCGCCTGGCTGGGCTCGGCGGCGCGGGCGGCGGGACGGCTGCCTGACGGGCGGACTCCGCCGTGGAAAGGGTCAGCCGGAGTTACCGTTCGGAGGTGTCGAGAACCACCGACGCCGAGCGCGAACAGGGCGCGCTGGCAGGTGCGCAAGCTCGCCACCGCCCGGATGGTCTCGGGCGGAGGGACACAGGCCGCTCAGATCGCCCTCGTCTACCAGATTTACGCCATCACCAGATCCGGGCTGTGGGTGGCGGCCGCTCTGTTCGGCGCCATCAGCCTGGGCGGCCTGCTCGGGCCGGTTTCAGGCTTGATCGCCGACCATTTCGACCGCCGGCGGGTAATGGTGGTATCGGAGTTGGCGGCGGGGGCGGTGTATCTGGGAATGGTCTTCCTTCACCGGCCCGGGCTGCTCCTGGCCGGGCTCTCGGAGCGACTGCCCTTGGTTCCCCGTTCCGGGCCGCGTCGGCCGCCGCCATTCCCAATCTGGTGCTCGCCGAGGACCTGGCCTGGGCGAACGCCCAGGTCGGCGCGGCCTTCAACGTGGCCCTGGTGGCCGGCCCCCTGATCGGCGGGGTGCTCGTGGCCGTGTCAGGGGCCGGTCTGGTCTTCGCCGTGAACGCCGCCACCTTTGCTGCCTCAGGTGCGCTCATCCTGTCGACGCGAGGCGTGTTCGGCGAGCCGAGGCCACACTCGACCGGCGATGGTCATCGAGGCCGCGACCTGTTCGCCGGGTTCCGGTTCGTCGCCTCCAGCCGGCAGCTGGCTCCCTTGGCCATCGCCAGCGCTCTCGCTTTCGCCTCCTTCGGTGCCGCCCTGGTGATCGACCCGGCCCTAGCCCGATATTTCTACGCCGGCTCATTTGGTTACGGGCTGCTCACCGCCGTGTGGGGAGCGGGAGCCGTGGCCGGCGCCGTGGTGGCAGGTCGAGTCGTGACCGTCAGCCGCGCTCACAAGGCAGTCCTCTGGGGAACGGGGGCCATGGCCGTCTCGCTCGGGAGCATCCCCTTCCTCCCCACGTTCCCCCTGATTGTGACGGCCGGAGCGATCGGTGGGGCCGGCAGCGGGTTCGTGTTCATCCCCTGGCTCTTGCTCCTCCAGCACCATTCACCCGACTACGTACGAGGTCGGGTCGTCGCCGCCACGGACGCCTTCGACCAGGTCGCCTTCCTCACCGGTATGGGCCTGGCGGTCCCCGCCATCTCGCTCGCCAACCCCCACGAGGCCTACGCCCTGGCCGGAGTCCTGCTCGTCGGGGCGACGGCGATCTGCGCCCTTTCGAGGTCCGGCCCGGACGGCGCGGAAACGGTGGGGTTGCTTGCGGCCGAGGACCCTGTCGAGAACCGAACCTGACCGGCCGACGCAGGGACTGGGCGCCGGGGTCTCGCGTAGCCTTTCCAACTTCGGCTCGTCCCGTGGTACGGCGATCGCAGACACCATCCTGGTCTCCGGCCTCACCGACCCCAAGCAGGCGTACGCCCTGGCCATGATCGTGGTGGGCGTCATAGGTCTCGGTGGCCTGGCCGCCACTCTATTCATCCCCGCCAGCGAAATGAGCGCGACGCTGGGCAACACTCCTGACAGCCGGTGAGCGAGAGGCGGGACCCGCTTTAGTCCCGAAAGGAGATCACGCTCTTGACGCCCTGCGGCCGGCCGGAGATCAGCTCGATCGCCTGCTCTGGCGGATAACGTCCGGCGATGAGAGTGTCAGTAGTTTCCGGCCAACGATTCCGGAACTCCTCCAGGTCGCGGAGGGCGGCGGCGAATGCGTCCGCCCCCGCGTTCACCGTCCCTAAGAGCACCTGGTTCTTCAGGACCATGTTCCTCATCGTGGTCGCCGGATCGGTCTTCACGAACGCCTGCAGGCCTGGTACGCCGGTGAGGATGTAGATCCCGTTCTGGCCCAGGTACTGCAGCGCTTCCAGGGCGAAGTGCGAGTGCCCCACCGCTTCGTAGATCAGATCGATGTTGCCGATCTGGCGCGTCAAGTCGGAGAAGCTGACGGCTTCTGATGAGGCGTAGATGGCACCCACGGCAGCGACGAGCTCGGTGCGCGGGCTAGGCGGCAGCTCCCGGGAATAGACATAAGTGCGGAACCCGGCGACCGACAGAGCCATGGCACCCAGCAACCCGACCGGCCCCGCTCCCAGCACGAGAGCAGCCAGACCGCTTCCGCCGCCCTGAGAGCGAAGTGTCGGGCTCCCGCCAGGGAGGGCGGTGCTGCATCAACCAGAACACCTGGGCCAGAGCCTTTTCCGCGATGGTGAGCGGCTCGGTGAGCACCGCGATCTCGCCGAGGTGTGACGGTACCGGCACCAGGTTCTGCTCCCTGTCCACCACATACTCGGCCATGTAGCCGTGCGCTTCCTTGATACCCCGTTCGGTGAAGTCGCCCGTGTAGCAGAAATCCTGATGGCCGGAGCGACAGGCCAAGCATTCCGGATGGGCACAAGGCCGGCGAACTGTCGGGATGACAAGGTCGCCTTCTCGTAGACCTTTGACGGCGGACCCGACTTCCACGATCTCCGCCAGCGCTTCGTGACCGATGACCAGATGGTTCTCGCCGGAGGGTGGGCTGCCGTACTCGAACGAGCAGATCTCCTTGTCGGTACCGCAGATACCGACGTCGAGGAGGTGAAGGACAACCTCGTCCGGTTCGACCAGGCGCGGTGGTTCCTTCTCGATGAGCTTCACCTCCTGGGCCTGCGGGAAAACGGCTATGGCCTTCATCGCTCCCTCGACACGTTGGCTTCAGTCGCTCACCTTCTCGTCGGCGCGGATCAGGTGCATCACGGCATTGATCAGCGCCAGGTGCGAGAAGGCCTGAGGAAAGTTCCCGAGGTGATCACCGGTGTGAGGATCGATCTCCTCGGCGAAGAGATGTAGCGGGCTGGCGAAGGACAGCAGCTTGGCGCAAAGGGCTCGGGCCCGGTCGATCTCCCCTATCTCGACCAGAGCCGATACCAACCAGAACGAGCAGATCGTGAAGGTGCCCTCTTCGCCGCTGAATCCGTCATCGGTCTCTTCCACCTTGTAACGGAGGACAAGTTCATCCTCGGTGAGGTCGTCAGCGATGGCCAGCACGGTGGCCCGCACCCGCGGGTCATCGGGCGGCAGGAAGCCCAGCAGCGGGATGAGCAACACGGACGCGTCCAGCGATGTCGTCCCGTAGTACTGGCAGAACACCCCGCGCTCGTCCGTCCCGTTGGCGCAGACATCGGCATGAATTTCGTCAGCGGCCTTGCGCCAGCTGGCGGCCCTGTCGTGGTCGCCACGTATGTCCGCCAGCCTCGCCCCCCGGTCGGCCGCCACCCAGCACAGAACCTTCGACGACGTGAAGTGCCGAGCTGGACCCCGCACCTCCCAGATGCCCTGATCCGGCTGGCGCCAGTGAGCCAAAGCGGCCTCCACCTGGACCTGAAGCATGGGCCAACGCCGTTCGTCCAGGCGGTCCCGTGACCGGGTGTGTAGCGAGACGGAGTCGAGAAGCACGCCCCACACGTCATGCTGCCGTTGATCCCATGCCCCGTTGCCGATGCGCACCGGTCTGGAGCCCCGGTACCCGGTGAGGTGGTCAAGGGTGCTTTCAGTCAGTTCACGCTCGCCGCCTATGCCGTACATGATCTGCAGGTCAGCGTCCTCCTCGGCCAGATCCGCCACGAAGTAGAAGAAGTCGTCCGCTTCGCGGTCGAGACCCGAGGGTGTAAAGGCCCCACAGCATGAAGGTCGAATCACGCAGCCAGGTGAAGCGATAGTCGTAGTTTCGTTCGCCCCCCACCGTCTCGGGCAGCGAAGAAGTGGCCGCCGCCATGAGCGCTCCGGTCGGGGCGTAGATGAGCCCCTTCAAGGTCAGCGCCGAGCGTTGCAGGTATGTGCGCCACGGGTGGTCTGGAAATCGACCCCGGCTAATCCACTCGTGCCAGAAGTCACCCGTGCTCGACAGCCGGTCGTGGGCGTCCTCGAAGCTCCCGGGAGGCGAAGCGTCTCCCCATGAGAGTGCGCAGAAGACCTGGTCCCCGGCCCTCAGGCGCCGGCGGGCGATGGCGCGCGAACCTTCGAATCCGAGATTGAGATTGCTGGTCAGGCGAAGGACCGGATCCTCCGGCTCGGACCGCACCTCGGCGCTCCCGTAGCCGTCGCCCGTGTGAAGCCAGGTACCGCGCCGGCGCCCGTAGTCGAACGCCGGCTCGCACTCCAGCACAAAGTCGATCGAACCGCTCAGGCAACGGACCGTCCGGAGGAACACCTTTTCGGCATCGTGGTCGGTCGGTACCCGGCGATGGGTCGACGACCGGCTGGATCCGTGCCGCCACGGCCCTATGAGGAGGACGTCCCTCACGACCGCCCAACCCGTTGGCGTGTCCCAGGTCGTCTCCAACACCATGGTTCCCGGCAGGTAGCGGCGGCCGGCCGGGACGGTGACGTCGGTGGGACCGACCCGGAAGACGCCGGCGTCGCGGTCCAAGACCGCCCCGAACACGCTTGGGCCGTCCATACGGGGCAGGCACATCCACTCGACGTTGCCGCTCGGCGCGACCAGGGCTACGACCTCGCAGTCCGAGAGGAAGGCGTATTCACCGATAGCCGGGAAGGGGCTGCCGGCCAGAGTGGAGTGCGAGGCCGGGGCGACGTCGGGCAGACCCGGCACGGCGTCCATTGCGGTCATCGGCGTTTCCTTCCCAGCCAGGGCTACGCCCCGCAGGCTACGACCTCCGCCGGTATCACGCCGCCGCAGTGGCCCCGCGACAGGGGTGTTCATCGAACGGCTACCCGCTGTTCACCTCGCAGTCGCCCGACGGCATAATCCTCGTGGCTCGGTCAGTGTCGTCGGGCGAGGACAGGCGCGCCAGGGACAGGGACGCAGTCTGGCTGTGCTCGCTTCGGGAGACGGTCGCTCTAGATTCCGGAGGCGGTCTGCGCCTGGATCTCAGGCGGCCCCTGGAGCGCTGCCGTCTCGGCGAGGGCAAGTTCAGGCGGTTGCTCCCGCTGCTCTTCCCAGTGGATCAGGGTCCGCAATTCCTTCCACACGAGAGGTATGGCGACCAGGATCATTAGACCCATGATGAACCAGGACACGGCGCCGTGGGTGGTCACGTAGACCGTGGTGGACAGGTTCTCGACCATGAAGATCAGGACGGCCGCGGTTATCAGCTGCTCCACCCCGTAGAGCAGCGAGATCTTGACCATCACCGACCTCACCCTGGGGTCCCGGCAGTCGAGGACACTTTTTGGAACCAGTTCGTTGATGATTGGCGATACAAGAGGCTTCGCCAGGAACGCCGACGCGATGAACACGCAGCCGCCAATGGCGGTCATGATGCTGGGAGTTATGAAAAACATGCTGGCCGAGTGGAATACCAGCGCCGTGGCGCCCCGCAAGCCCAATACCATGAGATAGAGGAGGACCAGTCCGGAGATCGACCTGGTTTTGACCCAGCGGGCCGCCTGATAGGCGAGGCTCCAGAGCACTACGAGGATGACTCCGCCAGCCAGACCCCATTCGTGGTGGCCGAAGAGGAAGCAAACGCCGGGGATGATCCCGCCCAGGATCATGCCTGGTACGGCTTTGGCACCCACCTTCCCGAGGGTTCGCCAGCGCGCCCCTCCCCGTGTGAGAGAGATCATCATGACCGAGACCGCAGCATCGAAAAACCAAGAGCGCGCGGGCGGCCCCTCTGATACGTATTTTCTTTTTTGTGAGGAGGTCCGCTACGCGGATTGGTCGGCTGGCGGTGGAGTCACAGCCACCGGCACCGGGCTGTTCGTCACCAGGTAGCTGGCGACACTGCCCATCCGCAAGGCCCGGACCACCCCGATGCCGCGACGCCCGACGACGACGAGGCCGGCATGAAGGCGCTCGGCCAGCTTCACGAGCTCCATCCGGGGTTCGCCTTCGATCTCGATCGGTTCGACATCGGGGCTGACCTGGCGGGTCCAGGTTTCGATGGACCGGGTGGCGTCTCTGGTGAGCTGATCATGCAGAGCCGGGCGCACCTCGGATACTTTGGCTTGCCAGACATAGGCGGCGATCACCTTTGCCTGCATGGGCTGCGCCAGCGCGACGGCCCATTCCAGCGCCAGCCGGGCACTCGGACTCCCGTCGTGGCCGACCAGGATGTTCGAACCCGTGAGGGGACGGGGGTCCGGCTGCCGGATGATCATGACCGGGCACGGGGCGTGCTCGATGCACGCCCGGCTAACCGATCCCAGGAGGAGGCCCAGGAACCCGCCCCGGCCCCGAGAGCCCAGGACCAGGCCGCTCTCGGAAGTAACGCGTTTCACCAGGGCTTGCGCCGGGCTGCCTCGCAGGGCCTCGAAATCGACCTGAGGTTCGGGAGTCAACCCCTGCAGGGCGGAGGCCGTGTACTCGGCCAGCTCCAGCCTGACCTTCTCGCCGACCTCCTCCGCCGAGTAGGGGTCGCCGCCGCCCCAGACCTCGACCGCTCGCAGCCCGACCGGCACGCCGGTGGCGATGGCAGCAGCCCACCGCAGGGCCGATCGACTCTGATCCGACCCGTCCACGCCCACGATCAGTTCGTTCATGAGGCTCCCGTCCGTCGCAGGACTGCTTCCGCTCTGGATCATACGCTCGGTGCCTGTGCCGGACGCTTGGCCGTGCTCACTGTGCTGCTTCCGCAGATAGCGTCAAGTCGGAGACAGCCCACCCCCGAAGGAGAGGCGGTACTGGCATGAGGTCGGATACGGCAACAACCCGGCGGCCGGCCAAGGGCGGGGTGCTGGTCGTGGGAGGAGGCTTCGGGGGTGCCACCGTCGCCCGCTTCCTGGGTCGGCGCGGTGCGACCGTCGTGAACTCCCAGAACTCGATGCTGTTTACGCCCATGCTCCCGAGGTGCCGCCGGTGTGATCGAGATGCGCAACGTCATGACGCCTTTGGCGATGGTGTGCCCGTCGGCCGAGGTGATCGTCGGCAGGGTGACCGGCCTGGACCTCGGGGTCGAAGAGCAGAAGTCCAGACCGATGGCGGCTTGAACATCAGCCTCGAATACGACCACGTCGTCATCGCCGTTGGCGCCGTTCCCCGGACCTTCCCCATCACGGGCCTGATCGAGCACGCCGTGGGCTGCACCACGGTGCTCGACGCTCTCTACCTGCGGAACCAGGTGCTGCGGCTCCTGGCCGCAGCCGCCATCGAGCCGGATCCCGAACGCCGTACCGGCCTCCTCACGTTTGTCTTCATCGGTGGTGGCTACGCCGGCGTGGAGGCACTCGCCGAGTTGCACCATCTCGCCGAGGACGCCCTGCGCTATCACCCCTCCCTGCGCGGACTACCCCAGCGGTGGGTGCTGGTCGACGCCGCCCCCAAGATCCTGGCCGAGATCCCGTCGGAGCTGGGCCGGTACGTGAACGACCGTCTCGGCCAACGAGGCATCGACGTACGGTTGAACACCCGGCTCGTGAAGGTGGTCGACGGCCGGGTCACGCTGAGCGATGGCACCGAGATGGACACCGGCTTGCTGGTGTGGACGGCCGGCATGAAGGCCGACCCCATCGTCGCCCACTTCGGCCTTCCGCTCGACGATCGGGGCCGGGTCCGGGTCGGTCCGACGCTTCAGGTGGATGGCCGCCAAAATGTTTGGGCGTTGGGGGATTGCGCCGTCGGTGCCGAACGCCGCCAACCCCGGCCGGGTCGATCCTCCTACCAGCCAGCACGCCATACGCCAGGCCCGCCGCTTGACTGCCAATCTCGTGGCCACGCGAGACGGAGGCACGCTGCGTCCTTACCGGTTCCGCTCCCTCGGCCAGGTGGCCACGCTCGGGCGCGCCGAGGGGATCGCCGACATCAAGGGGGTGCGCCTCACCGGCCTGCCCGGGTGGCTGGCAGCTCGCGGTGTCCATCTCATGCAGGTCCCGACCGCATCTCGCCGCCTCGGAGTCGTGAGCGATTGGGTGCTGGCGCTGCTCTTCCGGCGCAACCTCGTCACCCTGGCCGGATTGATCGATCCCCCTCCACTAACAGCCAATCCAGGCCGCCCGTTGCCCGGTTCGCAGGAGGCTGAGGTACAACCTGCGGATGACCCGTTAAATCGTTCTTCTGATCGACGGGAGGTGTACTAGAACCGACCAGCTGTGAGTACGAAGACGGCGGAAGAATCGGGTTTGGGTCGTCTGGCGGGATGGTGCTACGGGCATCGCCGTTGGGTGCTGGTCATCTGGGTGGTGGGCGCAGTAGCCATAATCGGCCTGTCCTCGTCCATAGGAAGCGCGTTCAGCAACAGTTTCGGCGGCGGCAACTCGGCCGCTGAGCGGGCCCAGAACCTCCTGGCCGCCCGCTTCCCGGCTCAAGCGGGTGACACCGCCGACGTGGTGATCCAAACCACGCAACCGCTGAGCGACCCTTCTAACTCCGCCCAGGTGGCTCGGCTGGTAGCGGCCTTGACCCCGCTCGGCCACGTCACGAGCGTGCAGAGCCCGCTCGCTCCGGGCGCCGAGCACCAGGTGTCGGCAGATGGCCGCACCGGTTTCGCGGTCGTGCAGTTCGACAACACGTCCGACCACTTGCCGGCCGCGTCCGTTAAGCGGGTGATCGATGTGGCCCGGGGCTTCACCCGTCCCGGCTTCAACGTTTCCCTCGGTGGGAATCCGATCAGCGGCGTCGTGGGGGCATCGCCGGGCTCGAGTACCGGCATCGGAGTGACGGCAGCCATCATCATCATGCTGGTGGCCTTCGGATCGGTGGTAGCCACGGGGCTGCCGATCATCACGGCGCTGGTCGGTGTCGGTCTCGGTTTCGGGATCGTCGACCTGCTGAGCCATGTCCTGACCGTGCCGACGTTCGGCCCCGAGTTGATGGCCATGATCGGCCTCGGCGTCGGGATCGACTACGCGCTGTTCGTCGTGACGCGGTACCGCCAGGGACTGGCGGAGGGCCGCGACCCCCGAGAAGCGACCGTCGTAGCCCTATCAACAGCGGGCCGAGCGGTCATGTTCGCGGGCGGGACCGTCGTCATATCTCTGTTGGGTCTGTTCGTGGTCGGCCTGCCCTTCATGGATGGACTGGCGATCGGTTCCATTGCGGCGGTCCTGCTCGTGCTCCTCGGGGCGCTTACCTTGCTGCCGGCGATGCTTGGCTTCGCCGGCCGGGCCATCGATCGGCTGCACGTCCCCGGCTTGCTCAGGCGCACCCCCACCCATGAGCGAGGGTTCTGGTGGCGCTGGAGCCGCACCGTGCAGCGCCGGCCGTGGCTGTGCGGCACGGCCGCGCTGGCCGTGTTGGTGTTGCTGGCGATTCCGCTCTTTTCCATGCGTCTCGGGTTCAGTGACTCGAGCAACGACCCGACCAAGCTGACGACGCGACAGGCCTACGACGCCCTGGCCGAGGGGTTCGGTCCCGGGTTCAACGGGCCGCTCGTGATCGCCGCCACCCTTCCCCCCGGATCCGCTTCGGATCGCGCCGTCGTTGACGCTCTCGACCAAAAGCTGCGCTCACAACCCGGGATAGCCGCGGTCGCTCCCGCCCGGTTCAATGCCGCCGGCGATGCTGCAGTCGTCATTGCCTACCCGACGACCGGGCCGGAAGCGGCCCAGACCGCGTCTCTGGTCCGCCATCTCCGGAGCTCGGTGATCCCGGCGGCGGTTGCGGGCAGCGGGGTGAAGGTCCTGGTCGGCGGCGAGACCGCGGCCGGTGTGGACGCCTCTCACTACCTTTCGAACAAGTTGCCCTTGGTGATCGGGCTGGTTATCGCGCTGTCGTTCCTGCTCCTCATGGCCGTCTTCCGGTCCATTGCCATACCGGTGAAAGCGGCCCTCATGAACCTGCTTTCCATGGGAGCCGCCTACGGCGTGATCGTGGCCGTATACCAGTGGGGTTGGCTGAGCTCAGTGTTCGGCGTGAGCCGGACCGGTCCCATAGACCCCTGGATCCCGCTGATGATGTTCACCATCGTCTTCGGGCTCTCGATGGACTACGAAGTGTTTCTCCTGTCCCGGATCCGGGAGGAGTGGCGGCGCAGCGGTGTCAACACGCTCGCAGTGGCCGACGGTCTGGCCGGCACCGCCCGGGTCATCACGGCGGCGGCGGCGATCATGGTCTGCGTGTTCCTCTCCTTCGTCATCAACGACCCGCTTCGAGTCCTGGACGTCTTCGGCCTCGGGCTGGCCGTCGCCGTCCTGATCGACGCCACCCTGGTCCGGATGATCCTCGTGCCCTCGGTGATGCAGGTGCTGGGTCGGGCCAACTGGTGGATGCCCGCCGGGCTGAACCGGGTGGTACCCACCCTCGGCGTCGAAGTCGAAGTATCGGCGCCGAAACCGGTGCCCGAGGAGGTAGGCGCCGGCGTCGGCTAGCGGTCGGTTCGCCTCGGCGGTAAGGGAAGGGCGCCGATGATGCGGGTCATCTGCTCAACGCATCCGGATCCGGCGGGTCCGGACGACGGGCTGCGGCTGGCGTCAGCGCAGGGAGAAGGGCGGATACGGATCGGCTAGCAGGTAGAACCAGGCATTGACCCGGAAGATCCAGCGGGCCACGCCCACCACAAAGTCCCGAAGGCCGGTTGGCCATTTCCCTGTGATGATGACTGCGAAGAAGGCGACCACCATGGCGATGTACAGGGCGATGCCCAAGAAGAAGATGACGATGGCTTGAGGGATCACCAGAATTATCCGGAACAGGACTGCCAGCCGCGACAGCCCCTCACCTCTCTGGACCTCGAAGAAGGCCGGATCGTCACCCGAGTCGGTGTAGCCCAGGCTCGGGCCGAAAGGCGGGTATTTGTCTCGCAGGAACCCGTAGTAGGAATAGGCCCGCCAGCTATAGCGGTAGTAGCCCGCGATGAAGTCACCGATCCCTTCGGGCAGGTTGCCGGTGATCAGGGCGGCGAACCACCCCACGAACGCCAACACCCCGGCCACGATCCCCAGGACGTAAAGGATGATGAATAGCGGGATGGCGAGGAACCATTGCACCAGCGGACGCCAGCGGGCGATGTGGTCGGGCACCTGGATGTCGAGATCGATGGGATAGCCGCCGCGGTCCATCCGGGTTGCGGCGACCGGCGGCATCGGGGCCGCGACCGGAGGGGTTGGAGGCGGTGCCGGCGGCGGGATGCTCGCACTCGGCGCATCTGCGTCCTCGGGCTGGGCGGCGGTGGGGGCGGGGTGCTCATGGCGGGCGGTTCGCCTGCTCCCCCTTCCATGCCGCCTTGATTCGGCTGCCATTCCTCGCCGTTCGACATGGGGACCTCCGCGGATTGAGTGGGACCGGGCCTCGTCGTATGTCGGCTGGTTGGAGTATAAGGGTCGCCAGGTCCCGGGTGGAGGATCGCCCTCTTCGGGTGAAGGCACGGGCGGGTGTGATTACCTATGGTTACCGTGCCGCCGGGGGCGTTTCGGTGGTTCCGGCCTTCAGAGAGCCGGCACGCCATCACCGAAGGAGCCCGGAGTTGCATCCGCATTTTCGCTCATATGACCTAAGGAGGTCCGGCTGTGGACATCGGACCGGTTGAGTACATTCTGATCGGCTTTCCGGGCAACAAGTTCACGGGGGAGATTGCTCCCGCGCTGGGCCGGCTCATAGAAAACAACACGGTTCGCATCATCGACCTGGTCTTCATCAGCAAGGACGAAGAAGGAAACATCGCCATCTTCGAGTTCGATCAACTCGAGGAGCTGGCTCCCTTCGCCGACCTTCAGGGCGAGGCCGGAGGCCTCGTGGGGGAGGCCGATATCGAGTACGCGGCCGAGGCCCTCGAGCCGAACTCGTCAGCGGCCCTCATCTTGTGGGAGGACGTCTGGGCGGCTGAGCTGGCCCATGCCGTTCGCAACGCCAACGGAGTTGTGATCGAAGGGGCCAGAATTCCGTACGAGGTGGTGGAGGAGGCGCTCAACGAGCTCGCCTCGGCCGGGAGCTGACACATCCGGCTGACACATCAAGGCTGACACATCAAGGAGAGGACGTTCATCATGATCAGACGACCTGTCGGACGCACCGTGGCCCGCACCGCGGTCATCGCAGGTACTGCGACCGCCGTAAGCGGACGGGTGGCTCGCCGCCAGGCAGGGCGCTCCGAGCAGCAGGAGGCCGCCCAGGCCCCGCCCCCGCAGGAAGCCGCCGCCGCTCCTCCGCCGCCCGCGGCAGGACCGTCACCTGACGATATCGAGCAGCTGAAGCAACTGGCCGCGCTCAAAGATCAAGGCATCCTCACCGAAGAGGAGTTCGCAGCGCAGAAGGCCAAGATCCTCGGTAGCTGAACCGATAGAAACAGGACATCCGATGATTGCCGACGCCACCAGCGGTCCCTTCATCGCCCTCTGGTCGGCGATCTACTTTGTCCTGCTGATCACCCTGGGCGTCCTGTCGCTTAGGAAGGGCCATTGGGTGATGTTCCTCATAGGAATCTTCATTCCTCTCTTCTGGCTCATTGGTGCCCTTTTGCCCAGAAGGCGCCTCTGAAACCGCGGCTATCAGTTCCCCGACGGCGTAGCAGGGATGGGATGCCCGAATGCCACCAGCTGCACGGGCAGAGCGTCCTCCGGTCGCTCCGATCGGTCCTGCGTCCGTGACCCGTACTGCTGGAAGAGGGCGACGATGTCCTCTCCGAGTTGAGCCATCTCGCCGGCGGTGAGGTAGCTGATGGTGTCGTTGGTGAAGGCGGCCTGGCGCCACTCGGCCGTATAGGAGCGCCGCTGCGACCACCACTCCCGAAGCCGCCTGTAGCCACGGTCCTGGAAGCTGGCTTCCAGTGCTTCGCCGGCGGCGGCGTGTTCCGGGTCGGGCCGGCTGGTGTCGAAGTTGTGCATGGTTGGTACCACGCGCCAAGGCCGGCTTCGACCGCGACCGCCCCCTGCCTCCTCGACGAATCCATATTTGGCCAGGGTCTGAAGGTGCCAGGACATGTTCCCGGGGCTGTCGTCGAATAGTTCGGAGGCCCGCGTGGCGGTCAGGGGGCCGTCTCTCACCAGCGCCTCGAGGAGAGCCAGGCGTATGGGGTGAGCCAGAGCTCGCATGGTCCGAGGATCCGGATGCATGGGATGCATTTCGCCGCCCTCCCCCGAACCTCTCACAAGAGGTATCACAAGACTACTTGTCACAAGAGTTCTTGTCAATGGGTGACGCTCCTGGGCCCGGGAAAATGGGGTGCTGCCGAGTGGCGCTTCTGGCACGGTGGTCCGCCATGGCCGTCGGCTTCCCCCTGCCCGACCCCGGCCCCCTGAGGGGCCGGTTGGTCAGGCTGGAGCCGCTCCGCCTCGAGCATGTCGAGGGGCTTACCGCCGCGTCGGCGGAGGATCGGTCCACCTTCGGGTTCACGACTGTCCCGGATGGCGCCGACCAGACCGGTGAATACGTTCAGGGGTTGCTTTCCGGCCGGGCGACGGGCGACACCGTTCCCTTTGCGCAGGTCCGAGTGGATGACGGCCGTCCCGCCGGGGTCACGCGGTATCTGACCTTCAGGTTTCGCGAAGGCGATCGCCTGCCCTACGCGCTGGAGATAGGCGGGACCTGGCTC
Organism: uncultured Acidimicrobiaceae bacterium; assembly: GCA_963851245.1. Classification (GTDB taxonomy): domain Bacteria; phylum Actinomycetota; class Acidimicrobiia; order Acidimicrobiales; family Palsa-688; genus CAWKOH01. The sequence continues at coordinate 192,097 of CAWKOH010000012.1, forward strand.
TGCCCCTCAGCCCAGGGGACCGGGATCAATATCGAGGCCAAGCTCCTTCTGCTGGGCCAGGCGTTCGACGGGTGGGGGGTCGGGCGGGTCGATCTGAAGACGGATGCCCGCAACGCACGTTCTCGCGCCGCTATCGCTGCGCTTGGCGCCACGTTCGAAGGGATACTGCGCGGCTGGCAGCCATCCCTGGTCCCGGGGGAGGAGGGCCGGCTCCGAGACTCGGCGATGTATTCCATTCTGGATACGGAGTGGGCCAAGGCTCGCCAGTCGTTGACCGATCGCCTGGGCCGGCACCTGGCGCATCGTGCTTGATCTCGCGGCGCGACACCCGATTTTTCCGCTTCCCTCCTATATGGCTGCACACACGTCCTGAGACGGTCAGGACCCGCCACCAGAATTACGAGCTACAAGGCCACGCTCAGGAGCCGGAAAAGACTCTTTCGGCCGCAGACGTATACACAAATGCGGATTTTGGTACCGGCCCAAGTTCGGCCTTTTCGCAGTTGACCGAATCAGCTTCCAGGCGTGGTGAATCGCAACGCGCTCGACTAGCCTTGCGCACGCCCGTGAGGAGGGGGCGGGTTGTCGCCGGGTTTCGTCTATCGCCATGTCCAGATGACCGCTCCTCAGAACAACCCCTCACCTCGAATTCGCTTCGGCCAGCCATCGAGCCGAAGCGGTGCCAGCCCGAGCTTCGGCATGGGCGGGGCGATAGCCGGCGTCGCCGTCATCGCTGTCATCGTCGGTGGACTGGCCTGGTCGGCCGCGGCCGGCAGAGCTGACTCGGCCAAGCATCCTGATCTCTTCGGTGGCTCCCTGGTTCTGGAGGACTATCGACCTCTGACCGTCATCGACGTGGCGACCGCACAGGTTACGGTCCGCCTGCAGGGTGTATACGCGCAGGTTGGAGCCGGCAATTACAGCGACGTCGAAGCGGTGCCGGTGGACGAAGGAACCATGCTCGTCAACCGGCTTACGGGCACCTTCAATCTTCTCGCCAAAGACAACTACGTCCTCGACGCCAGCGGAACCGGCGTAGGGCTGGGCCCTCTGCCCGGGAGTACCGGGGCGCAGGCCTACCCGGCCGGGTCGGGCGCCTACGTGGTCAGGTTCGGTCCAAAGAGCACCGCCTCGCTCGTCGACGAGCAAACGGTGACGGAAGGAGCCAAGCTCGAATCGGCCACGTCTGGGAATTCCCCGGCCGGCGGCGCTTCCCCTCATCCGGCCCCGCTGGCAGTGACCCCGCCGGGTTTCGCTGCCCTGCCCGGGCCGGTTGCGAATCGGGCCGGTTCGGTCGCGGCGAGCGGGAGCCAGCTCTGGGTTCTGGCCGGCTCCTCATCAGGCTGCTCGGTGCAGCAGCTCGTTCCGGTCCTGACCGCGCGCAACGGTCTGGTTGTCAACGCTCGGACGACCCTTCCGGGCAGCTGCGGCCAGGCTGCTGTCGAGTCGACTGACGGGCGGGGCGGCCTGGTGGGGGTCATCACTCCCGGTCGCGTCACACTCTTCACCCCGACCGGTCCGTCGCGGGGGGTGAACGTGACGATCCCCGGAACCGCAGTCGACCACCAGTTCGTACCTGTCACCGGCAATGCGGACGGACTTTGGTACCTCGCCAAATCGACGTCCGGCTGGTCCCTGATAGGCGTGTCAGCGGGAGGAAGGGTGACAGGCCCGTTCCGCCTGACCCGTTTCGGACCCGACACCCAACCCGCAGTGCCCGCCATGTCGGACGGATACCTCTACACCCTCGACCAGACGGCCACCGGCCGTCCCGGCCTGTGGGCCATAAACATCGCCTCCGGCGGTGTGGCTCCGGTGCCCGGCGCCCCTACCTACCCCGCCTTCGCCAGCGAGAACGACCCGTTCGGGGGCGTGCAGGTCCTCGTCGATGGACCCCGGGTCATCTTCAATAATCCCGAGAGCCTCGAAGCAGCAGTTGTGTTCACCGATGGATCTCACGCGCCGGTTGTGATCAACAAGAGCGACGCCGTGACTGTCACCCCCACCGGACCGGCTGTGAAGCCGCTGGCTGCGACAGCATCGGCCACGGGCCCGAAGCCCAACACCTCCAGTTCACCGGCGAACCCGGTCGTACAGGCGGTGAGCCAGCAGGTGTCGTGCACCACCATCGTCCAGAAGCCCTATGCCCCGCAGGTCGCATCTATCACACCCTCGTCGGGGGCCGCCTTGATCGTGTGGTCGTACCAGCTTCTCGATCAGACCGACTGCGAGCCCGACTCGTGGTCGGTCCAGGTTCGGGCCCTAACCGGCTCCCACCAACCCGCCCAGCCGGTCCAAGTAGTCAACGGGCAGAGCCAGTACTTATTCACCGGCCTTCGGCCGACGACGACCTATCAGGTCATCGTCACTGCCTATATCAATGCCCTCTCGACCCCGTCGGCGCCGGCGACGTTCACGACGTCGGCACGAGGTCCCGACGCCCCGCTGTCGGTCAGCACGACAGCGGACGGCCGTGGGGACTGGGTCGTCTCGTGGGCGCCCTGCACCGAAGCGGTCAGGTCCAGCTGCGTGGTACCTGCCGACACGTGGACGGTGACCGGCAGCCAGTGCGGAAGCAGCTTTGTCGGCAGTCCCCCGACGGTATCGGTACCGGGGACCCAGGACAGCGTCACCATCAACGCCGGCTCACTCAACCTCCTCGGCGACTACCTGTCTTTCAGCGTGCAGGGTTCGCTCGTGTCCGGGCTCACGGGAAACCCGACCGCTGACCACGCTTGCACACAGGCGTGGCAGCCTCCGAACCCGTCGGCTATTTCTCTGCTCGATGCCGGCACGGCTGTAGGCCAGAGCGTGACCGCCACTCTTCAGGTCAATCCGAAGGCCCCCGATCCCAACGTCTACGGAAGCCAGATCACTGAGTTCGTTTACCGCATTGGCTCCGTCGTTCTGGGTCCCACCTCCGAGAGCAGGGTGGTCGTCCCGGGGCTGGTCGCCGGTGTGCCCTACACGCCGACAGTCACCGTGTACCCCGCCGGGTACGGATCGGCTGCGGTGACCGTAAGCGGCGCCCCGATGACCACCAACCTGCAGTGGCCGGACGGCCTCGCATTAGTGGTCACGCCGGCCGTCAACTCGGATCCGAACACCAGCACGCTCACCGTTTCGTTCCCGAACGTGCCGACCGGTCAGATGACAGCGGCCGGAACGGTGAACTGCGGCGGGACGGTAGTACCCATAGGCGGTCCCCTCTCCAACGGATCCTTCGCTGACTCGAACTTCAATCTTGACAGTATGGGCGGCAGCTGCACGATGAGCGCCACGCTCTCCGATACCGACAATCCCAACCCTTACGGCGTGTCATCCCCGGTGCTCAGCACCCGCTTCGAGATCGGCAGTCCGCTCAACTACACCTTCACGGACCAGATCGGCACTACCTGCCAGCTGCAGTATTGCGGCCCTAACGGCGATGAGCCGGCGATCCAGGTGAACAGCACGGGCGCCACTCCCACAGCCGGCGTCAACTGGGTTGTTACCACGACGTCGAACGGCAACGGACACGGCAACGGGAACGGCAACGGCAACGGACAATGCGACAGCAGCCAGACCTTCCAATCGCCTCCGAGCTTCCCTCTCCTCCTCTTGCTGCCGCAGGACTGCAACGACCTGTCCAACGTGGACGTCCAGCTCGCCTACACCTACCTGGGGTCGCAGGCCCAGGCCGATGCCGGCACGCCTTCCGGCGACGGATCGCCGCCGCCGGCAACGACGACCACCACCACTACGACCACGACCACTACGACCACTCCTCCGACGACGAAGTCAACTACCACTACTACGAAGCCGACCACCACGACGAAGCCGACCACCACGACGAAAGCGACCACCACGACCAGGAAGGCGGCCGGGGCGGCGGCCGGCACCGAGCTGGCAGCCGCTTCGATGGGCCCGTCGGCACCGACTGCTCCGTGGTGGGGGGTCATCGGCTTCGTGTGGGCCGGCGGCGCCATCGTGATGATCCGCCGGGCCGCCCGGAAGTCCAGGAAGGGAACTCGATGAGCATCAGTCCGGAAATGAACGGTTTCGTGCAGCGCTACGACCGTCTCGTCGCCAACATCAGCCGGGTCATGCACGGTAAGGATCAGGTGGTGCGCTCGGCTGTCAGCTGCGTACTGGCAGAGGGCCACCTCCTCATCGAGGACGTCCCCGGAGTGGGCAAGACGTCACTGGCGCGGGCCATTGCCGCATCCGTGTCGCTCACCTGGAATCGCATCCAGTTCACCCCGGACCTGCTCCCGAGCGACGTCACAGGCGTATCCGTCTTCGACCAGGCCACTTCCACCTTCAGCTTCCGTCCGGGCCCAGTTTTCGCCAACATCGTCCTGGGCGACGAAATCAACCGGGCCTCCCCCAAGACGCAGTCCGCCCTCCTGGAAGTGATGCAGGAGCAGACGGTCACGACCGACGCCACCGTGTATCGGGTGCCCCGGCCCTTCGTCGTGGTGGCCACCCAGAACCCGATCGACCTCGAGGGGACCTACGTTCTACCGGAGGCCCAGCTCGACCGCTTCATGATGCGCATCGAGATCGGCTACCCGGGCCCCGAAGCCGAAGCCCAGGTGCTCCGGACCGAGAGGGACGAGCCCACGGTGACCCACCTGTCGCCCGTGATGACCGGCGACGAGTTGCTCGACATGGTCGAGTTCGTCAAGGAGACGGTTGAAGTGGCACCGGCCATCGAGAACTACATCGTTGCCCTCGCCGCTCACACCCGAGGCGTGCCGGAGGTCCGCCTGGGGGTTTCTCCCCGGGGCGGGCTCGCCCTGCTGAGGGCGGCCCGGGTGGCGGCGGCGTCGGCGGGGCGGTCGTACGTCACGCCCGATGACATCAAAGCCATGGCGCAGGCGACGCTGGCTCACCGGGTGATCCTCCGACCGGATGCCGAGATCCAGGGTCGCACTCCGGCCGACGTGATCGCCCGGGCGCTGCAAGCGGTTCCCGTCCCTCGCACGCTGGTGCGCTGAGCAGGTCGCAATGACAAGGTTCGGTGCCGGCGTCCTGATGGTGGGAGTTGCTCTCGCCGTCGTGGGCGGGCTGGCCCACTGGGCGCCCGTGACGGTGATCGGCATCACCATGGTGGTGATCGTGGCCGGATCGGTCGCCCACGTGCTGCGGCGGCCTCGTCTGGCGCTTGACCGGGCCGTCGAACCGCCGCGTGTCGAGAAGGGCCTTCCGGCCATCGCCGTGGTCCATGTCACCAACCTCTCCCGGCGCTCGCTGGCTCCTCTGACGATCGAGCAGCGACTCGGTGACGATCCCATCCGGGCCGTGCTGCCCCGTCTGCGACGAGGCGAGCAGGGACTGCGAACGTATCGCCTGCCGACCTCTAATCGGGGCGTGTACGACATCGGCCCGGTCGAGATTCCGAGAGCCGATCCCTTCGGCCTCTGCCGTACGGTTCAGCGCATGGGGGAGTCGCAGCGAATAGCCGTTCATCCGCGTCTGCTCTCCTTGCACACACTGCCGACGGGCATATCGCGAAACCTGGAGGGTCCCTCCAGCGACACCTCGCCTCAGGGCACGGTCACCTTCCATCGGCTTCGGGAGTACGTGGTGGGCGACGACCTGAGGACCATTCATTGGCCTTCCACCGCCAGAGCCGGAAAGCTGGTCGTCCGCCACAATGTGGACACGGCCCAGCCCTACACGGTCGTGCTGACCGATCTGAACCCGAAGGGATACTCGGCGGAGACCTTCGAAGAGGCGATCGACGTCACCGCCTCCATCCTGGTTTCCATGTCCGCGGGCAAGTCTCCGGTACAGGTGAGGACCAGTACGGGTGACCGCCTGGGCGGGCCGTCGTACCGCGACCCGGGCCCGCTCATCGACTACCTGACCGAGGTCCGGGCCGAATCCAACGGTTCCCTCCAATCGCAATTGGTACTGCTTCGCCGGGACCGAGGTGGCACCGCCCTGGTTGTCGTGATGGGAAAGATCGATCTCGACACCCTTCCCATGATCGCCGCCCTGCGCCGGCGTTTTGACCGCGTAGTGGTGGTGTCGATGGTCGGCCAGTCAACCCGGGTGCCGGTGCACCCGGGATTGACGATCGTGGAAGCGTCCACGGCCGACGAGCTGGTGCAACGGTGGAACATGGCGGTGGCCCGTTGAGCGATCTGGCCGGGCGCTGGACTCGAAGCGGATCGGGGCTGCTCCCTGTGGTGGCCCGTCAGGTCTCACTGCCTCTCGCGGTGGCCACCGCGTCCTTCCTGGCCGTGTTCCCCTGTCTGCGGGCCTACCAGGTCCCCGGGGCGGGGCAGTTCGTGGCGGCCGCAGCCATCGTGCCGACAGTCATCACCTTCTTGGCTGTGCGGTACTGGCGCCAGGGGCCCGCCGTTTCGTACCCGTTATCTCTGCTGGGCCTGGTCGTCGTGCTGTCCGCGGGAGCCGGGCTGCACCCGGGCCAGATTCTTCACGCCATCGGTGACGGACCGAACCGTCTCTTGACAGAGACCCTCCCCTTGACCGGGTCGCGAGCATCCCTGTCTGCCCTGATCCTCCTCACGTGGCTCTGCGCGGCTGTGACTTCCGAACTGCTGGCCCGGGGATGGACCGAACGGCGGGGATTGGCGGCCGGGGTGGCCGTTCCTTTGGCCTCCTACGTGCTCTGCTACTCGGTCAGCTCGTCGGCCCCTGGACGAGATCGAGTGGCCGGATCATTGCTGTTCCTGGTGCTGGCCGGCATGGTCCTCACCCGCCAGCACGAGAACCAGTCGTCGGCTCCTTTCGTCGGGCCTCCCGTTCCGGGCGAGTCCGACGGCCGGCCGTCTCGTTACCGACGCATTGTCATCGGCGCCGCAGTGGCGGTCACGGTCATTGTGCTGGTTTCCCTACTGGTCTCAGCGCTGCCTGGCATGTCCAATCGGCCCGCCTCGCTGCACCACCCGGCTCCCGTCGCAGCCGGGGTCGTCGTTGATCCCGTGGACGCCATGGCCGCGTTGCGCGACGGCTCTCCCAAAGCTCCCGCCTACAACGTGCTCCATGTGGATGTGAACGGCCCGTCCACGGGCTACCTGGCTTTGGCCGTCCTCGACTCCTATGACGGGGCCCTGTGGCACTTCGACGCCACGTTCGAGCCAACAGGCGGCCGCATTCCGGCCCCTCCCGGCGTCGCCAGGAGAGTGGCGACGGCGCCCGTCACGCAGCGCGTTGGCATCGACCGACAACTCCCCGTTCAGTTCCTTCCCGCCCTCGACCGGGCCTCGACCGTGGCCGGCTTGGCAGTCGCCGCCGACGCCGGTACCGGCATGATGCTGCCGGATCAGCAGACGAGTGGGCGGGTGTCGTACTCCGTCACATCTCAATCTCCAACCGCGACGCTGGCCTCGGTGCCGGTGGCGGACGGAATCGGTAGCACTGGCGACGCGGTCGGATCACCTGTGAGTGCATCGGACCTGGCCCTGCCATCCGGCACCGCGGCCGCCATGGGCACCACGATGAAGTTCCTTGCCACCTTGACCGGAGAGCGACCAGTGGCGAGCACAGGCTTCCTGCAGTCCCTCTTGACGGCCCTGCATTCCAAGGAACGGCGCATTGATCCGCATCTGACGCCGGCACCCCAGTCGAGTGGAAAGCGTTCGGCACCCGCCTCGCCGCCGACGACAGCGGTCAGTGCCGCGACCGCGAGCACGGGCGGCACTTCTCTGTCCGAAGTGGTCAATGCCATCACAGTGGATCGCAGTGCCACCCCCGAGCAGTTCGCCACCCTGTACGCGATGGCGGCCCGCTACATGGGCGTTCCGGCGCGGATCGTCACCGGGTTTCGGATCGGTCCTACTTCGGCTGGAGGTCCCGTCGCGGCCGGGTCATATCAGGTGACGAATCGCCAAGCCTGGGCCTGGGTTGAGATCCCGGTCGCCGGGATTGGCTGGGTGGTAGCCGACCCCACCCCCGACAGCACGTCTGCGCTGGCTGCGCCGCCGCCGGAGACGGCGTCCCCGGCCACGACCCTTCCTCCCCGCCAGGCGAACGCGGTGCCGCGCAACGAGTTATCAGGCGGCCACCCGTTGGCCAGGCCTTCGAACGTAAGAGTGCCGCATGCGTATCACATGCCCGGGTGGCTGCTCGGGCTCATCATCGTCGCCGGCGTCGCCCTGCTGGCCTTGGCTGCCGGGCCGGGTTTGGCCGCCGGCCGGCGTCTATGGCGTCGCCGGTCGCGGCGGGACTCGACGGACCCGGCCGCCTTGGCGGTGGGAGCCTGGCTCGAACTGCTGGACGGTCTCAACCAGGCCGGTATGCGAACAGCCGCCGGCTCGACCAGCACCGAAGTGGCCCGAGAGGCGGGGGTCTCTTTCGGTCCCGAAGTGATCGATCCGGTCGATCAGGTGGGATCTCTCGCCGACCGGGCCGTGTGCTCGACGAGGGAACCGCCAGACATGGCCGGCGCAGAGCAAGCGTGGATCGTGCAACGCAACCTCGTACAGCGGATCCATGCCCATCTGGACCGGCGCGCCCGGGCGCGCGCTCTCATGTCGGTCGGCGCCAGCCCGCGCCGGCCCTCGGGTCAGGACAAGGGCGAGTAGGTTGATCGGGGTGCTCCGACGCCGGGAACGCGCCGCGGCTCGGTCGACCGAAGTCGTGCCGGGCTACGCCCATCTCGTCGAGATAGGCGGCGGCGCCTTCGCAACCGTGTATCGAGCGACCGAGGTCGGCACCGGTCGGAATGTCGCCCTCAAGATCCTGAAGCTGGAGACGGTCCAGCCGCATCTTGTCGAGACCTTCGATCAGGAGATCCAAGCCCTGGGCAAGGTGAGCGACCACCCGAACATCGTGACCCTGTACCGGCCGTTGTCCACCCCGGATGGACGGCCGGCGCTGGTGCTGGAGTTGTGCCGCGAGTCGCTCGCTCAGCGGATTCGCCGATCCGGACCGCTGGACGCCCGACAGGCGGTCCGCGTCGGCATCAAGATCGCCGGCGCGCTGGAAACCGCTCACCGCAACGGATTCTTGCATCGCGACATGAAGCCGCAGAACATACTGGTCACCCAGTTCGACGAGCCCGCTCTGGCCGACTTCGGCGTGGCCGCGCTGCAGTCCTCGGCGCAAGCTTCGGCGGGGGTACTCGGCTTCACCACGGTGCACGCCGCCCCCGAGATTCTGGAAGGGCACGAGCTCTCACCGGCCACTGACATCTACGGCCTGGCTTCCAGCATGCACCAGCTGCTGACCGGTATGGCTCCCTTCGCCGCGTTCGAGAACGAAGCCCCCGCGGCCGTGATATTGCGCATCCTGCGGGACCCGGCGCGGCCGATCCGGTCCAACGCCGTCCCTCTGGAGCTGTCCGACCTGCTCGAAGCCGCGCTGGCCAAAGGTCCCGAAAGCCGCCCGGCCACTGCGACCAGCTTCGCGGAAGCCTTGCGGGAGATCGAGGAAGCGTGCTCGTGGCCGCAGACGTCGTATGTGGCATGGGGAGCCGAACCGGCTCGGGCGGCGCCCGACCGGATTGCCGCGCCAGCCGTGGCGCGCGTTCCATCAAACCGGCCGGCGCCGGCGGTGGTCCGTCAGGCGCCGATAGCGGTCCTGCCGCCCCCGCCGCCGCCATTGCCGGTCGTCGAGCCGCCCAGGCAGGCCGTTCCGGTCGCGCCCGCCGGGTCGGCCCCACCAGTTCCGCCCGCCGCTTCGATTCGGCCGCCCGCGAGTGTTCCGGTTCAGCCGCCGCCTGAGCAGGCGCCGGCGCCGGCCCGTCCCCTCCACAAAACGGCCCGACCAGAACCGGCCACGCCGGAGCCCGGTCCGGTCGAGCCATTGTCGGTGGTGTTGCCTCCGCCTCCGCCCGCACCTCTTCCGGGGCCGGGCCTTCTGAAGCCGGACCCCGGGTCGCGCAACGTGGTAACTCCGGGTGAGACCACACGGGGCCAGCCCAGCCGGCCTCCAGGCAAAGGCCCGGATCGACTTCCTCCCCTTACCCGGCCGCAGCAAAACGAGAGTGGCTCTGGACGCAGGAAGGAAGCAGATTCCCGTCCGGTCTTCGTAGACCCGGACCGTGACAGTGCCTTCGGGGCGTCGGGAGGCGCATCAGGCATGGGAGCGACTGAATCGGTATACGAGGCAACCATCCTTCCTCCATCCGGCAGGAGAGTCAGTGAACGGATGCCCATCGAGCCCCCAGACTCACCGCGGTGGCTTGTCGCCCTCAGGGAATGGCCGGCTGCCGCCCTGGTCGGGTTGTCCGCCGCGGTCTTGGTTGTCATCCTGGCCTTGCTGTTGATCGTCGGAGTGCTCTAGCAGAAGGGCCCGCTACGATCGACCGGACAAATCCAGGCCGCCGCCGGGGCGTCACCGTCTTCGGTGATCCGGCTCCGGCCCAGACGTGCCCGTACTGCCTGGCCGAAGATCTCCCCGCGGCCGCCAAGAGGTGCCGGTACCGCACCTCTGAGCGTTAGGGGGCCGATACCTCTCCGTAGAAGACCCGGTCCACGACGCGGCGGGCCCGGCGGGTGACCCGCCGGTATTCGTCCCGTAACTCCGAAGGCGTGGTAGCGAGGCTCCGGGCCAGAGCGGTCAGCGTAGGCCCGGTGGTGGGGAGCGAATCGCCAGGGATGTCCCGGACCAGGCTCAGCCGGTTGCGGGCCCGCTCGCAGAATCGGTAGGCGGCTGTGAGGGTGCCGGCGTCGGCCGCCTCGAGCGCGCCCGCCCTCTCGAGGGCGTTCAGCGCGGTCAAGGTCCCGGTAGCCCGGATACCGTGCTCGAGCTGTAGCAGTTGCGCCGTCCACTCGATGTCGGAAAGCGAACCGGCTCCGAGCTTCAGATGAAACTTCGGATCCTCCGACGGAGGCACCCGCTCGCGCTCCATCCGGGCTTTGGTGCGGCGTATGTCACGTACCTCGTCACGGCCGAAGGGCTGATCCCACACGAATCTTCTGGCCACCGAGGAGAAACGCTCACCCAGGCCGGCATCCCCCACGATGAACCGGCCCCGCAGCAGTGCCTGTCGTTCCCAGACCTGGGCCCACCGGCCGTAGTAGACCTCGTAGGCGGTCAGGCTCCGGGCTTGAGGTCCCTGACGTCCTTCCGGCCGGAGGGCGGTGTCGATTCGGTACAGGCCGGCGGCGGGCGTCTCCCCCCCGAGGATGCGGACCAAGGCCGTGGCGCACCCTTCTGCCGCCGCGGCGGCCTCGGCCTCGCCCAGCCCGCCCGGGTTCTCGTAGACGAACATCAGGTCGAGATCACTCGAGTAGGCCAGCTCCCGCCCGCCCAGCCGGCCCATGCCGATCACCGCGAACGGCAGCTGGGGATCCACGTGGCGCAGGGCGGAGGCGACGACCGCCTCCGCCAGCTCGCTGAGAGCCGCTCCGGTCTCGTCCACGTCGGCGACATCGAGCACGTCGCGGGCCGCGATCCGCAGATTTTCGGCTCGGCTGAACAACCGCAAGCCCGCTTCGAAGGCGCCCTCCCCTTCCCGCCAGGCGAGCGACCGCTCGGCTCGGGCCTCCAGATCGCCGCGAGTTCGGGGGGTGAGGAACTCGTCCGCGGCCATCGCACTCAGAAGGTCGGGGCGGTGGTTCAGGTCCCGGGCGAAGCGAGGACCGGTGCCGAGCAGCAGGCACAGCTGCCTGGCGGCTTCCGGGGATTCCCGGCACACCGCCGTGAGCCGGTCGCGGCTGTGCGTCTCGGTCGAGAGGGTTCTCAGGCCGAGGAGCCCGAGATCCGGGTTCGGCGAAACCGACAGCCAGTCGAGAAGGACCGGGAGGATCCGCTGCATCAACTGCGAAGCTCGAGAGAAACCTCTGGTGAGCTCGACGACTGCCTGATGGGTGCGCCCGGCGTCGTCGAATCCGAAGGCCCGCAGGCGGTCGATCACGGCGTCCGGAGGGAGGGCGGCATCGGGGATGGGAGCCGATGTGAAGGCCTCCAGCAAGGGGCGGAAGAAGAGGCGTTCATGGATGGCCCGCGCCGTCGCTTGCTGAAGCCTGAGATCGGCGTCGAACTGGGCCAAAGCGGTGCCGGTGACCCGATCCCGGTAGCCGAGGATCCGGGCCAAGCGGGCCCGGGCCGGCTGGCCGTTGGGAACGGTGTGCACCTGCTCGTCTTCCTGAAGCTGGAGGCGATGCTCGACGGTGCGGAGGAACCGGTAGGCCCCCTCTAGCGACTCAGCGTCGTCGGCGGCCACATAACCGCCCTCGGCCAGGGCGCGGAGGGCGGCCAGCGTTGAGGGGGCTCGCAACCCCGGGTCGCTCCGCCCGTGGACCAGTTGCAGGAGCTGCACCGCGAACTCGATGTCGCGGATTCCCCCCTTTCCTCTCTTGAGCTCCCTGTCGGTAAGGAAGCGCCGCGACACCGCTTCCTCGGCTCGCGCCTTGAGGCGGCGTATCTGCCCGATGTCGTCGGCCCCGAAGGGCCGCCGCCACACCTGGGCCGCGGCCCGCTCATCGAACTGGCGACCGATGGCGGCGTCGCCGGCGACCGTCCGGGCCTTCAGCAGGGCCTGGAACTCCCAAGTTTGCGCCCACCGGCCCCAGTACACCGAGTACGACTCCAGGCTGCGGACGAGTGGTCCGGCCCGACCCTCGGGGCGAAGGTCCAGGTCGACTCGCCACGCCGTCCGGGCCGCATCGAGCAACGGGCGGGCGTCTCCCGATCCCACCAGGAGCACGTCGACGTCACTCGAGTAGTTCAGCTCGTCGCCCCCGAGCTTGCCCATTCCGATCACGGCCAGGCCGGCACTGGAATCAATGGTCATGTCCCAGGCCAGTTGGAGCACCGCCGAGGCCAAAGTCGAGAGGTTGCCGCCCACTCCTTCGAGATCGTCGATTTCGAGGAGATCCCTCGCCGCGATGCGCAGCATCTCCAGCCGTTTGGCCCGCCCCGGCCCGCCGGCCCCTGCCGGCCCCGACATGGTCAGGTCTACCGGTAGGTCCAGATCGGCGAGCACGTCGAGGGCGGCATCGTCGGTGATGCACACCCGGGCCAGCCACGGGCTGGCGGCGATCACCGCGACGAGCGCCGACCTCAAGCCGGCGTCGCCGTCCAGCCTGTCCTGCGCAGCCGGGTGGGCCGCCACCAGCCGTTCGAGTATCAGCGCCGATCCGCTTGGGTCGGCGCTGCGCTCGATGTCCTCGGTGGCGGCCGGCGGGGCCATAGGCCCAGTGTGCCGCTTTTCCGGCCGCTCGGGCTCTAGGCCGCGGCTGGGACCAGCACCAGTTCTTCGCCGTCAGACTCGCTGTCGGGCGAGCTGGACCCGGCTCGCTTCACGGTGACCAGCGACCACACCGCCACGTTCACGATCGAGGCGTCGACCACGATCATCAGCTGAGCGATGGCGAGGACAGCCAGGATCCACCACCGCCGGTCGGGACCCGACCCGATTCTCGGCCGCGCTGAACTGGGGATAGTTGCGGTCATGGGTTCTCCTTGGGGGGTTCAGGAACGAAGGGAAGGGATTAGAACTCGGTCAACCAGGTAGTCAGCGAATGAATCGTTCAACGGTTCACCGCTCATAACTCGAAAAAGGGAAACGCCCAGCGCGATGTCCATCAGTTCCGGAGGCTCGACTTCGCGGGGGAGCTCCCCCCGGCTCTGCGCCCTGGACACGATCAACTCCGTCACACGCTGGCGGTAGGCCTGCTTGTGACCGGCCAGCAGCCGGCCCAGCTCGGCGTCGGCCCGAACGGCCACGGCCAGTCCACACACCAGTCCGCCGTCGGCGCCCGCCAGGTTCGAGAACAGCGTCCTGGTCAGGGCCACGAGGTCGCCCCGCAGGCTCCCGGTATCGTCCGGATCAGGGTGCCCCCCGTTGTCCATGCGGCCGATGGCCGCCGCCACCAGCTCCGCCTTGCCGGCCCAACGGCGGTAGATGGTGGCCTTGGACACCCCGGCGTGAGCAGCCACCGCTTCGATGCTCATGGCGTCGTAGCCGACGGTGACGATGAGGTCGATGGCGGCGTCGAGGATGGCCTGGTCCCTGGCGTCGTCGCGCGGCCGGCCCCGTCCCGGCAGGTCGGGAGCCTCGGGCTCACCGGGCCGGGTGCCCGTGTCTATGGCCGTGCCTCTGTCCACCCCGGCACTATACATCGATACGATACGGTATCGTTTCGATTATCCGTGATATCGGTCACACCCGAGCTCGACGTACTCTCGTGGTGTGACCCGCCTGCGCGTGGCCATGGGCCAGATCGATCCGGTCGTCGGAGACCTAGGCGGCAATGCCGAGCGCATTATCGACGCCATCGGGGTGGCCGAGGAGGCCGGCGCCGATGTGGCCGTCTTCCCGGAGCTGGCCCTGCCCGGCTATCCGCCCGAGGATCTGCTGCTGAAGCCCGGTTTCGTGGCCGACAATCTGGCCGCCCTGGCCAAGGTGGCCGCCGTCACCGAGCGGTGTGTAGCCGTCGTCGGCTTCGTCGACGAGAAGCTGGACCTCTACAACGCCGCCGCCGTATGTGCCCACGGTGACATTCGGGGGATATATCACAAACAGCTGCTACCCAACTACGGCGTCTTCGACGAGCAGCGCTACTTCGCCGCCGGCGGAGGCGCCACCCAGCTGTTCGGAATCGGTGGCGTTCGGGTCGGAGTGTCCATCTGCGAAGACGCGTGGAGCCCGACCGGACCCATCGCCGAACAGGCGGCGGCGGGGGCCGAACTGGTCATCAACATCAATGCCTCTCCCTACTCGATGGACCGGCTCATCGAGCGGGAGCAGATGCTGGCTACCCGGGCCGCCGACGCCAGCTGCTGCCTCGTCTATCTGAACTGCGTCGGTGGGCAGGACGAGCTGGTCTTCGACGGCGCCTCGCTGATCTTCGACGCCGACGGGCGCCTCCTGGCGTCGATGCCGCAGTTCCAGGAGGAGGTGGCGGTGATCGACATCGATGTCCGCCCCGTCTTCCGCAAGCGGCTCCTCGACCCGCGGGGCCATCACCGCGCCCTGCCCCTCCCGATAACCGAAGTGACGACCCATCCCCGGGCGGCCGGCGCCCCGGTGGCCCGTTCGCTCCCGCTTCGCGCCACCCGGCTGTCGCAAGAGGCGGAGGTCTACCAGGCGCTGGTGACCGGCACCCGGGACTACGTCCGCAAGAACGGTTTCAGCGACGTGGTGATCGGTCTGTCCGGAGGTATCGACTCGACGCTCGTGGCCGTGGTCGCGGCCGACGCCCTCGGCGCAGAGCACGTCCACGGGGTGAGCATGCCGTCCCGTTACTCGAGCGAGGGTTCCGAGACCGACGCCGACGAACTGGCTCGCAACCTCGGCCTGGACTTCCGCACCGTTCCGATCGAAGGCCCTCATTCCGCCTTCCTGACCCTGCTGGCCGGTACTGAGGACGGTGTCCCTGGCGGCCTCACCGAGGAGAACCTGCAGAGCCGGATCCGGGGCGTCATCCTCATGGCCCTGTCCAATCAGCTGGGCTGGCTGGTGCTCACCACGGGCAACAAGAGTGAGGCCGCCGTGGGCTACTCGACGCTCTACGGCGATACCGCCGGCGGTTTCGCGGTCATAAAGGATGTGGCCAAGAGCATGGTCTACCGGCTCTGCACCTGGCGCAACGGCAGCGGACCGGCACCGGTCATCCCCCCGTCGGTATTGACCAAGCCGCCCTCGGCGGAGTTGCGGCCCGACCAGAGGGACGACCAGGCGCTACCCCCCTACGACGTGCTCGATCCCGTCCTGCTCGCCTACGTGGAGAAGGACCTGACCGCCTCGGAGCTGGTGGAGGCGGGTTTCGACGAGGAGCTCGTGCGCCAGGTCGTTCGGCTCGTCGACCTGGCCGAGTACAAGCGCCGCCAGACCCCGCCCGGGGTCCGGGTCACGCCCAAAGCGTTCGGCCGGGACCGTCGGATGCCGATCACCAACCGTTACCGTTGAGCGCCTGACACTCATAGCGGTCGCCGAAACGGCGTCCGCCCTGAGCTCACGGTTAGCATTAGGGGGTGACCTCGTTGCAAGAAGGCGTCGTTCAGCCGCGCCGGGCCCGCTCGCCGCGGGGTCAGGGCGAGCAGCTGAGGGAGGAGATCCTGGCTGCCGCCGAGCGGATCCTCATCCAGACCAACGACCAGTCGGCCCTTTCCATCCGGGCCATCGCGGCGGCGGTGGGGGTGACGCCGCCGTCCATATACCTCCATTTCGCCGACCGCAACGACCTGGTCTTCGAAGTATGCGAACGGCACGCCGAGCAGCTCGAGCGGACCATGGACGAAGCAGCCGTCGGGCTCGAGGACCCGTTGGAGCGGATCCGCCGCCGGGGCTATGCCTACCTGCGGTGGGGCTTGGACAATCCCGAGCACTACCGCATCCTCATGATGAGCCGGCCGGACCAAACCCCGGACCGCTTTGTGGACGAGCGCCTGGCTGACACCGCCGGGCTTGTTCCGGTAGCCGCCGACCTGGTCACCGCGGTCGCCGGCGAGCAGGTGGATTCGACCGACGATCCCCTCGAGACCACCAAGATCCTCTGGATGATGATCCACGGCATGGTGTCCCTTCTCATCTCTAAGCCGGACTTCCCCTTCGGGCCGGCGGAGGAGACATACGCCCGGATGTTCGAGCTGGCCCGTCGCGGCCTGGCGCCCCGAGCCTGACGGCACCTGGGCGTGGCGCTGACCCTCGACGAGTCGGCGCGCCTGGCCGGGGGCCACTGCTGGCTGGAGCGGCGCCTGTTCGAGCTGCTAGGCGGCTGGGTAGAGCCCACCACAGAGCCGCCTGCCAAGCTCCTGTTCGACCGGCACAGCGGCCACCACGCCTGGCGGGCCGGGCAGTGGTGGGACCGCCTTCCGATACTCGACGACATCGACCGGCTGTCGTTGGTGACAGCCGGCCCGGCTTCACTGCCGGAGGTCTTGCAGGCTCTGGCCGCCGCTCCGGCCACGGTCGGCCGGCTGGCCGGCGCCTATCGATTCGCCCTGCCCCGGCTGTGGACACGGTACGCCCAACACCTGGTGTTGGCCACCCCGGTCAGCGACGGCTCGAGCATCCGAACGCTCAGGATGGCCATGGCCGATGTCGAGGCGGACTGGCGCGAGGGCGAGGCCCTTCTCCAGGACCTCCTCCGCGACCCCGGTCTGGTCCGGACCGCCGCCGACACCGTGGCCGCCCTGGAGGCGATGTTGGTGTAGAAGAAAATGACGAGGAGGGTTGACGGAGTCGGTGTTCGCGCCGCTGACCAGGCAGGCGGGCCGGTGATCCGATACGCCACCAAGAACCTGGCATCTGGTGCGGAGCACTAAGGTCGCCACAGACCACGAATCATTTCGGGAGAACGCTTAAATGGAGCTCGGCCTGGAGGTCGTCGAGAGCCGGCCGCCCTACACGGTCCTGGCCGTAAAGGGCGAGGTGGATGTCTACAGCGCGCCGCGCCTGCGGGAGAAGCTGGTCGAGCTGGTGAGTCAAGGACACCGCCACATCGTCGTCGACCTCCAGTCGGTTGACTTCCTCGACTCCACCGGCCTGGGGGTACTGGTCGGTGGCCTCAAGCGGCTGCGCAGCCACGAAGGCGACTTGACCCTGGTTTGCACGCAGGCACGCATCCTGAAGGTTTTCGAGATCACGGGTCTGACGACCGTGTTCCGCATCACGGACACGGTCGAAAAGGCCACCGAGGACTGAGGACCCCCAGGGCCCGTGAGGATGGAGCGCTCCCTGGAGATATCCGTTCCCTCCCGAACGGAGTACATAGCGGTCGTGAGGCTGGTCGTTGCCTCCCTGGCGTCGGCGAGACGGGCCCTGGTGGACGATCGCATCGACGACCTTAAGTTGGCCGTTTCCGAAATCTGCACGAACGCCATCGAGGCCAACGAGTCGACGGGCAACAGCCATCCGGTCGTCGTCACCTGCTGGGAGGCCGCCGAACGTTTCACGGTGTGCATCGCTGACTCAGGCCACGGCTTTGACGCTGATCTGCTGCCCGAGCACCCGCCCGTGACCGACCCGGACCGCTTGAACTTCGAACGCGGCCTCGGCATTCCGCTCGTCCGCTCTCTGGTGGACGAGGTGAGGTTCGAGTCGGGGCCGAGCGGCACGGCGGTCTGGCTCACTCTCTTCGGAAGCTCAGCGGCGGAGGGTCAGGACGAGACGTCGGAGATCCTGCGGGTGGTCATCTCCGAGGACGGCTAGGCCCGGCGCCCTTCCCTTCTTCCAGGCTGGCACCAAGGGGAGCGGTTTGCCCCCTCTGAGATTGACTTTTGTTAGCCCAAAAAAGTACTGTCGCCGCCGACCAAATCATGGATGCATCCCTGACTAAGTCCGAGCGCGAGACGCTGAAGGCCATCTGGCGCCTCACCTCTCGGGCCGACTCGGACCTCGGAGCGCGGA
The DNA here is from genome assembly GCA_963851245.1 of uncultured Acidimicrobiaceae bacterium. GTDB lineage: Bacteria > Actinomycetota > Acidimicrobiia > Acidimicrobiales > Palsa-688 > CAWKOH01. Next base: position 210,356 of record CAWKOH010000012.1, read on the forward strand.
CCGGAGACCTGGCCGCGTCCTTGAAGGTGTCACCCGGCACCATGACGGCCACCGTCAAGAGGCTCGCTGACCGCAACCTCGCCGTTCACACCCCCTACCACGGGGTGCAGCTGACCGACGCCGGCCGGCGGCGGGCCATGAGCGTGGTACGGCGTCACCGGATCGTCGAGCGTTTCCTGGCGGACATGCTCGGGTACAGCTGGTCCGAGGCGGACCGGCTGGCGCCGACGTTCGAGCACCAGCTGCCCCAGGAAGTCGAGGACCGCCTTTACGCCGCCCTCGACCGTCCGGCCACCTGCCCGCACGGCTTTCCCATCCCCGGGGCCGGCAGCGCCGGGCTGCCCGAAATGCCACCCCTGTACGACCTGGCGCCGGGCGATCGGGCCGTGGTGGCCCTGCCCGGCTCGACCGACCCGGACGTGGCCATGTTCCTCGACGGCCTCGGCGTGCGGCCGGGCGTCGAGGTCGAAGTGCGCGAGAAGCATCCCTTCGACGGACCGATCGTGGTCTCGGTCGACGGCAGCGACCGGACCCTCGGGGAGAAGGTGGCCCGCCAGATCCTGGTGAGGGTGGCCTCCGACCGGGGCAAGGGCAATGGCAAGAAAGCCTCGACAGCAAACACCAACCGCAAAGTGAGAAAGGAACCCGTCTGATCATGCGATTCGTCGCTGAGGGCGGCTACCAGCCGTTCCACCTACAAGCCGCCGAGTGGGGATGGTTGATCTTCGCCGCTGCCTGCGGCCTGATCGCCATAGCCACCGGCTTTTACCTCATGAGGGGCGTCCTGGCCGAGGACCAGGGCACACCCACCATGATCGAGATCGCCAAGGCCATACAGGAGGGGGCCCAGGCCTACCTGATGCGACAGTTCAGGGCCATCGGGATCATCGTGGTCCCGCTGGCGATCCTGGTCTTCGCCACCGCCAGCCGGGTGACGCATACCCTCCCGGACGGGACCAAACACACCGCTCTGTCCTACGGGCTGTCCGGCTTGTTCCGGGCCCTGGTGTTCCTCGCAGGCGCCACCTTCTCGGCCCTGGCCGGGTACATCGGCATGAGCATGGCGGTCCGGGGCAACGTCCGCACCGCCGCCGCCGCCCGGGACGGCTCGCTACCGGCCGCCCTCAGGGTGGCGTTCCGCACCGGTGCCATCACCGGCCTGTTCGTCGTCGGGCTGGGCCTGCTCGGAGCGACCGTCATCGTGATGCTGTTCCAGAACACTGCCACCGCCATCCTGATCGGTTTCGGGTTCGGAGGCTCACTGCTGGCCCTGTTCATGAGGGTGGGCGGCGGCATCTTCACCAAGGCAGCCGACGTCGGTGCCGACCTGGTGGGCAAGGTCGAGGCCGGTATCCCCGAAGACGACCCTCGCAACGCCGCCACCATCGCTGACAACGTGGGCGACAACGTCGGCGACTGCGCCGGGATGGGCGCCGACCTGTTCGAGTCCTACGTCGTGATCCTGGTGGCCACCCTGATCCTGGCCAATACCGCCTTCGGGGCGGCCAAAGGCCAGATCGGCCTGACGTTCTCGCTGATCGTGCCCGCCATCGGGATCCTGGCGTCCATCATCGGGATCTTTGTCGTAAAGGCCGGTCCCAAGGACCGCACAGCTATGGCCCCGATCAACCGGGGCCTGCTCACGTCGGCCATTCTGACCATCGTCGGGACCTTCTTCGTGGCCCAGTTCTACGTGCACAACCTGAAGGTCTTCTGGGCCGTTCTCACGGGCGTGCTGCTGGGCCAGGTGGTCAGCCGTATCACCGAGTACTACACCTCGACCGAGACGTCTCCAGTTCAGGAGATCGCTCAGACCGCCCGCACCGGGCCCGCGACCCTGGTTCTCTCGGGCATCAGCACCGGGTTGGAATCGTCCGTTCCGGCCCTTATCGCCATCGTCATCGCCATTGTGGTCGCCATCGCCCTGGGCAACGGCGACATCCAGTTGGAGCTGTACCTGGTCTCCCTGGTCGGCCTGGGCCTGCTGTCCAACGCCGGCATCGTCGTTTCCGAGGACACCTTCGGGCCAGTGTCGGACAACGCCGCCGGCATCGCTGAGATGAGCGGTGAGTTCCACGGCGAGCCCGAGCGGATCATGGTCAGCCTGGACGCCGTCGGCAACACCACCAAGGCCATCACCAAGGGCTTCGCTATCGGCTCGGCCGTGATCGCGTCGGTCGCCCTTTTTGCCAGCTACATCCAGACCATCGCCGAGAACGCCAAGGGCGTGGTGGCCAGCGGTAACGCCCTGTACACCAGCGTCTCGCAGACCATCATCAACGTGGCCAATCCGGAGACCTTCATCGGCCTGCTCATCGGGGGATCGATCGCCTTCCTGTTCTCCGCTCTGGCCATCCGGGCCGTGGGCCGCTCGGCCGGGACCGTGGTCGAGGAGGTGCGGCGCCAGTTCCGCGAGCACCCGGGCATCATGGACCGCACCGAGCGACCGCAGTACGGCCGGGTGATCGACATCTGCACGGCGGCGGCCCAGCGGGAGCTGGCCACCCCGGCGCTCCTGGCCATCCTGTCGCCGGTCGTGGTCGGCTTCGCCATCGGTGATCTGGCTCTCGGGGCCTTTCTCGCCGGCACCATCCTCACCGGTCAGCTCATGGCCAACTTCCTGAACAACTCGGGTGGGGCCTGGGACAACGCCAAGAAGTTCATCGAGGACGGCCACGAGGGCGGCAAGGGGTCAGAGGCTCACAAGGCCGCGGTCATCGGCGACACCGTCGGCGACCCGTTCAAGGACACCGCCGGCCCGGCCATAAACCCTCTGATCAAGGTCATGAACCTGGTCAGCCTGCTCATCCTGCCCGCCGTAATCAGCCTCCACCACGACACCGCCCTGCGCTACGTGATCGCCGCTGTGGCTCTGGTGGTCATCCTGGGCGGCGTGCTGTTCTCCAAGCGCAAGACCCAGGCGATGGGGGAGGCGCCGTCGGAGCCGGCGGCGGCAGCGGTTTCGGCGGACTGAGGCGGGCCGGCGGGGGCCGGCCGATGGGCCTTGGCCGTTTCAAGCCCGTCCTCTGATGCCGGAAACCCCCACTCCGGCTCCTATTGTGTCGAGTAGTTCACCGTATATGGTGTAGTAATCGACACAATGAATGTGCTCAAGGTGACCTGGGTGTCTCTCAATGTCGGTCGCCTCAAGCGAACACCCGGCGGGCCGTTTCCGCTCCCCGACCCGCCGCCGCCGCGAAGCCGTAGGTCCCGTCGTCACGCAGCTCGACAGCGGCGTCCACCAACGCCGCCAGCGCCACCCGGGCGAAGGCTGAGCCGACCGAGATGCGAGCCACCCCGGCTTCGGCCAGCGTCGCGACCGGGGGGACTCCGGGTAGGGCAAGAACGTTGACGGGCCGGTCGACGCTGGTCACCAGAGCCCTGATGTCCTCCAGGCGGGTCAGGCCGGGCGCGTAGAGCGCATCGGCGCCGGCCTCCTGGTAGCAGGTCCACAGCGGCCACGATGGCGGCGGAATGCGAAATGGCCTCGTCCCTGGTGACCGAGCCGTCCAACCGACCCCGGGTGCCGGCAAAACCGCCGCTGGTAGTGGCCAGGGCCTCGTAGCCCAACGAGGCGAGTAGCTTGGCCGAGCCGGGATCCCATGGATTGGGGAGGAGGAGGGGGCTAGATCCCCGGTGCCGAGCGAGGAAACGGGCCGCCTTGTCGGCTTGACTGGTCACCCGGCCATGCTAAGCGGGATGCCATTTCGGCCACCCTGTATTTGACGTTGACGCCGCGACGGGTCATTCTTCGGTCCCAGACCGCGCCGCCGTGGCACCCGGTAACAGCTTCCGCCCTATACCTTGTGCGCCGATGTCGGTTCGAGGCGCGCTCGGCCCGAACTCACTGAATTGTCCATGCCAAAGCCCCTTGTCATTGTTGAGTCCCCCGCCAAGGCCAAGACCATCGCGTCGTTCCTGGGTGGGGACTACCACGTGGAGTCCTCGATAGGCCACATCCGCGACCTGCCGCGCAACGCGGCCGACGTTCCGCCGGCGTACAAGGGCGAGCCGTGGTCCCGTCTCGGGGTGGACGTGGAGAACGACTTCAAGCCGCTCTACGTGGTGTCCCGCGACAAGAAAGACCAGGTCAGAAAGCTGAAAGCGCTGGTCAAGGACGCCAGCGAGCTGTACCTGGCCACTGACGAGGACCGCGAAGGGGAGTCGATCGCCTGGCATCTCAGCGAGGTGCTGGCGCCGCAGGTTCCCGTCAAACGCATGGTGTTCCACGAGATCACCCGGCCTGCGATCGAACGGGCCGTGCGGGAGTGGCGGGACCTCGACCGGCGCCTGGTGGATGCCCAGGAGACCAGGCGCGTCCTGGACCGGCTGTACGGCTACGAGGTCAGTCCGGTCCTCTGGAAGAAGGTGATGCCGGCTCTGTCGGCGGGCCGGGTGCAGTCTCCCGCGACCCGTCTGCTGGTGGAGCGCGAGCGGGCCCGGATGAGGTTCGTCTCGGCGTCGTATTGGGATCTCGCCGGGCGATTCGTGGACTCTGAAGATGGCAAAAGGCACGGCGGGGCGTTCGGAGCGTCGCTGGTGGCCCTGGACGGGCGGCGGATGGTCGCCGGCCGGGACTTCGACGAGGACGGGACGATCAACGCCCATCGGCTTGACGAGGTCGTACGCCTGGATGAGGACGGGGCCAGGGGCCTGGCCGGCCGGTTGGAGGACTCCGAGTTCACGGTCCGCTCCGTGGAGGAGCGGCCATGGCGGCGGACTCCCCATCCACCTTTCATGACCTCGACCTTGCAGCAGGAGGCGGGCCGCAAGCTCCGATTCTCCGCTCATAGGACCATGCGCGTGGCCCAGGATCTCTACGAGTCCGGGTTCATCACCTACATGCGGACCGACTCCACCACTCTCTCGACTGAGGCCCTGTCCGCCGCCCGCTCCCAGGCCCGCTCGCTGTTCGGCGAGAAGTTCGTACCGGCCCAGCCCGCGCCGGTACGACAAGAAGGTGAAGAACGCTCAGGAAGCCCATGAGGCCATCCGGCCGGCCGGTGACGCGTTTCGCACTCCCGACGAGAGCGGTCTGCACGGCGACCAGCGCCGTCTCTATGAGCTGGTGTGGATGCGCACCCTGGCCTCACAGATGGCCGACGCCGTGGGCCAGAGCGTGGTGGTTCGGCTCGGCGGGCAATCGTCCGCCGGGGAGGATGCCGAGTTCGGCACCAGCGGTCGGGTCATCACCTTTCCCGGCTTCCTGCGGGCCTACGTCGAAGGCGCCGACGACCCTGACGCCGAGCTCGAGGACCGCGAGGTGCGCCTGCCCGCCCTCGCGGTCGGAGACCGCCTGGCTGTCGAGTCCCTGACCGTGGAGGGGCACGCCACCCAGCCACCGGCTCGGTACACAGAGGCCTCGCTGGTCAAGGCCCTGGAGGACATGGGCGTGGGCCGGCCTTCCACCTATTCCGCCATCCTCGACACCATCCAGGCCCGGGGATACGTCTGGAAGAAAGGCACCGCTCTGATTCCTTCGTGGACCGCGTTCGCCGTCATCGGGCTGCTCGAGCAGCACTTCGGCGAGTTGGTCGACTACGGGTTCACGGCCGGGATGGAGGAGGACCTGGATGGGATCGCCAGCGGCGACCGGGAGTCGGTGCCCTGGCTCACCCGGTTCTACTTCGGCGATGGCCAGCCCGGGTTGAAGCAACTCGTGTCCGATCACCTGAGTGAGATCGACGCTCGCGAGATCAACTCGATCCCCATCGGTGGTCCGGGATCGGGGATCGTCGTGCGGGTGGGGCGTTACGGGCCCTACGTGCAGCGCGGCGATGAGCGGGCGTCTGTCCCGGAGGATCTGGCGCCGGACGAGTTGACCGAGAGCAAGGCGATCGAACTGCTGGAGGCCGGCTCCTCCGACCGCGAGCTGGGAATCGACCCCGATTCGGGACTGCCACTGATCGTCAGAGCGGGCCGGTTCGGACCGTACGTCCAGGTCGGATCGTCGGAGGACCAGACCGGCAAGCCTCGCACCGCTTCCTTGCTCGGCACCATGGATCCGGCCTCGGTGACCCTCGACGACGCGTTGAAGCTGTTGTCGTTGCCGCGGGTGGTCGGGGTCGACCCGGCCGACGGCCAAGAGGTCGTGGCCATGAACGGTCGCTACGGTCCGTATTTGAAGAAGGGCAGCGACTCGAGGTCGCTCGACTCCGAGGAGCAGCTCTTCACGATGGGGTTGGACCAGGCGTCGGCGCTGTTTGCCCAGCCGAAGACCAGACGGGGGCGGGGGGGCGCCGCCGCTCCCTTGCGAGAGCTGGGCGCCGACCCCACTTCGGGCGCACCCATCCTCCTGAGGGAGGGGCGCTTCGGGCCTTACGTGACCGACGGCACCACGAACGCGTCGCTTCGCAAGGCTGACACCGTCGACGGGATGACGCATGAGCGGGCTGTCGAGTTGCTCGCCGACCGGAGGGCGGCCCCTCCCCGACCAGGCCGGTCGACGAAGAAGGCGACGGCCAAGAGGGCGCCGACAAAGAAAGCCTCAGCCAAGAAGTCCCCAGCCAAGAAGGCCCCAGCCAAGAAGTCCCCAGCCAAGAAGGTTGCAGCCAAGAAAGCGCCGGCCAGGGGGGCAACGGCCGGCCGGACCGGCTCGGATGCGAGTCCGCAGAAGGCCGCCCCCAAGAAAGCCGCGGTCAAGCGAAGCGCCAACAAGGCTGTCCCGACGGCGGCCGCCGCCCCGCCAGCCACCACGGGCAGGTCGGCTGGGACCGGGCCGGCGGAGCCGGCCAAGAAGACCGGGGGCGCCACGAGCAGGACCGCCCGCTGACAAGGGGTCGCTTCGTCGTCCTCGAGGGCGGCGAGGCCAGCGGCAAGTCGACTCAGGCTGCCATTCTCGCCGAAGCAACCGGTGCCCTTCTTACCCGTGAGCCGGGTGGCACCGCCGCAGGCGAACGGATCCGGGCGATCGTGCTCGACTCATCGCTACCGAATCTGTCGGTTCGAGCCGAGGTCCTGCTCATGCTGGCGGCTCGGGCCCAGCACGCTGCGGAAGTGATCGTCCCCGCCCTCGACGCCGGGCAGGATGTGGTCTGCGACCGTTTCAGCGGGAGCACCGTGGCCTATCAAGGCTACGGGCGGGGCCTCGATCCCGAAGAACTGGTCCGGCTGTCGGACTGGGCGGCAGAAGGCCTTCGCCCGGATCGGATCCTGCTACTGCAAGTGACGTCCGAGGTGGCCAGGAGTCGCCGCCGGGCCCGAGGCGGAGAGGATCGACTCGAAGGCGAAGGAGCCGAGTTCTTCGAGCGGGTGGAGCGGGGGTTCGCCGATCTGGCCGGGGCGGACCCGGCTCGCTGGCGCGTCGTGGACGGCTACGGAACGATCGACGAGGTCGCCGTCCGTGTGCGGCTCGCGGCCGGCTTTCCCAAATAGAACAAACGTAGCCCAACACAGCCCAAACTCGTTGATCGGCCCTGGTTCTTGGGGATACGGTGACATCACCTGCACCTCGAAGGGGCAACCTCGAAGGGGCAAAGCATCCGAACCGAATAACCGGGCGTCAGGGGCTGGCGGCCGGGGGCTGTAGTTCGGCGCGGACGCGCAGGGTCAATGACGACCTAAGAGAAAGAGGCGGCTGGTGATAGGGGCAATAGGGGCAGAGAAGGAAAGCCGGGTCATCGACCTGGACATGGCGGAGTGGGCGACGGGAGCGGTTGCCACCGAGGCAGTTATCGACCTCGAGTCGGCCTCAGTTGCCGCGCTGGTGGCGGCGGCCTCGGCCGGTGAGCAGCGGGCTTGGCACGAGCTGGTCTCGCGCTTCAATGGCATGATCGCCGCCGTTGGCCGGCGGCACGGGCTCACATCCGCGGACGTGAGCGAGCTGCAGCAGACGACCTGGCTTCGTCTGGTGGAGAACCTGGATCGGATTCGCCAGCCGGAGCGCATCGGGGGTTGGCTGGCCACGACGGCTCGGCGGGAAAGCCTCCAGCTTCTGCGCCGGGCGGCCCGTTACACAGCCGGAGCGGATCAGATGCTGGCCAACATGCCCAATCTCGACCTGCCTGAGCCTGACGCCGGCCCCCTCGCCGAGGAGCGGGAAGTGGCGGTCCGGGCCGCCTGGACCAAGCTGAAGCCCCGCTGTCGGGAGATGCTCTCCTTGCTCACCAAGGACGACGCCATGCCCTACAAGGATTTGGCCCGACTCCTCAACATCCCGGTGGGCAGCATCGGCCCCACCCGGGGAAGGTGTCTCGAGCACCTCCGCCGGCTGGTGGAAGAGGAAGGGCTGACCACTCTTGAGTCACTGTGACCGGGGATCGGTCGCCCCTCGAGCGGGCGGGAGGGGCACTTGTCGATTCGGGCTGGCGTCGCCCCCGCGGACGGCACAGTGGAGTAGACGCATCGGGGGCACCCATGGGGCCTATCTCAACCGAAGAGCGTGATCTGGTGTTGACCCGCAGCCAGCCGGCTCCCCTCGGAGTCGAGGCGGCCGACGGGGTTATCGACATTCGCGCCCATCCGGCTCCCGACATCGAGGCCACTAAGACCCGTGCGGCCGATCGCGGGCGGGCCGGGGCCGCCCGGACCCCCTTGCGGAGATATCTGCTGGCCGGCGACCTGCTGGCGTTGGTCGTGGCTTGGCTGCCGTGGTACCTGAACGTAGGAAACAGCCCGATTCGCGACCTGGTGTCCGCCGTCGCCGCTGTGGTGATGACCCTGCTCGTTATGCGCAAGGCCGGTCTCTACCAGTCGAGGATCTGTGCTCTGCGTTCCGCCCAGGTGGTGAGGACGCTAACGGCCTCAACCGTCGGTGCGCTCACCTACCTAACCCTCCAGTGGATGGCCGGCAACGGTCGGGTTTCTATCCTGGCGGCCATTGTGGCGGGCTTGACCGCCTGTGTGCTGATCCTGATCGTGCGCTGGCGCTTCGATCGCTGGCTCAAGGCCCGGCGCTCGGATGGCCAATTCCTTCGGACCGTGATCATGGTGGGCACCAATGATGATGCGTTCGCCCTGTGGACGACTCTCGATTCCGAGCCCGAGCTGGGTTACCGGGTGGGCGCCGTTATCGGGGAACAGCGGGAGGACGCCCCCTGGGAGGGCCTGCCGTTCAGCACCGACATGGAGCAGATCGGCGCCCTGGCTCGCGAGGTCGGGGCCAACGGGGTGATCGTGGCCGGCAGCGCGAGGGGGGCCGGGGGCAGCGGAGCCGTGGTCGAGAAGGCCTTGGCCGCCGGACTCCACTTGCAGGTCTGGTCCGGTCTCTCCGGGTTGGGGGGCCGCCGGGTCCGGTTGGCCCCCGTGTCGGGATTGCCGTTCCTGTACATCGAGCCGTTCCACGGCCTTTCGCGCGCCAACGAGGTCGGGAAGCGGGTCATGGACTTTACCTTCGGATGGGCCCTGTTCCTCCTGACACTGCCGCTGGTCGTAGTGGCCGCGGTTCTCATCAAGCTGGAGGATCGGGGTCCGGTCATATACCGCAGCGAGCGGGTGGGCCGGAACGAAGTGCCGATAACAGTGTTCAAGTTGCGGACCATGGTCCCCCACGCCTCGCAGATGATGGCATCGATCGCCGACCTGAACGAGCGCACCGGGGGACCGCTGTTCAAGGCCGATAACGACCCCCGCATCACCCGGGTTGGGCGCCTCCTGCGCACCTCGAGCATCGATGAGCTCCCTCAGCTCTGGAACGTCATCAATGGCACCATGAGCCTGGTCGGGCCCCGGCCCGCTCTGCCGTCCGAGGTGGCCGAGTTCGATGCAGAGTTCTCCCGGCGCCACCTGATGCGTCCAGGCATAACCGGACTGTGGCAGATAGAGGCCCGGGACAACCCGTCATTCTGGGCATACCGGCGACTCGACCTTTCCTATGTGGACACCTGGTCCTTCGGCCTTGACCTCGAGATACTGGGCACCACCGCTCACTCCGTCGTCGTTCGGGCCATCCGGCCGTTCCGGAAGCTGCTCACCAACAGGCGGCGAACCCTCCACCCGCAGGGGAGTCTTCCTCCGGCTGCCACCGCCGCCGCGGCGGGGGCTGGGGCGCCGGCAGGAGCCTCTATCGACTAGGTTCGCTGGCCCCGAGACTCGCGTCAGCCCAAGAGATCCACCCGGAGGAATGCCCGGGGCTCGGCGCGGCTTCCTGAAGGGCCGGCACCACAAAAAGATGTCCACCGACGCACCATTCCGCTCCCGATCGAGTCTCAAGCCCACCGTGCCACTTCGCCGATATCACGGCGTCAGGGACTATCGGCGAACGGAGGTCTCCGGTCCTGTTAGCGTCAATGGGTACGTCGTAACTGACAGGACCGCTGACGAGGGGCTGACCTGCGCCATGTTGTCTTGCCGATATCCCTTCCACCACCCGGCAGAGCCGCATGGCCCTGCGCCTATATCTACGCGGGTGCGCGCATGATCGAGTTTGGCATCGTCGGTCTCGGGGCGTGGGGTCTGTGCGTCCTGGAGCGGACCGTGCACCGGGCCGGCAAGACCGGTGCCTCCGTGCGGGTGCACGTGATCGAGCCAGGCCAGCTGGGCGGCGGTGTGTACAGCACCAGCCAGCCGGACTTCCTGGTGCTCAACAACGCGTGCGGTCAGCTGTCGCTCTACGCATCGCGGGACGGCGACGAGGATCCCCCGTACGCTCTCGGGCTGCACGATTGGGCGGTCCGGCAGGGCTACCGCTGGGTGGGCTACCAGTGCGTCATCGGCAAGGAGGGCCGGCCCATTCTGGCCACCGATTACCTGCCCCGGCGGCTCATGGGCGAGTACCTGGCCTGGTTCTACGCGACTCTGAAGGCGGCCGCCCCGTCGAACCTGGAGATCGTACGTCACTACGCGGCCGCCATCGATATATCACCCCAACTCGGGGGGCGGGAGACCGTTCTGCTCGACAACGACGTGGAGCTCACGCTCGACCACGTGGTCCTGACGTCGGGCCACACCTGGAACGCTGAAAGTCCCGGCGACTCCTCCCGGGTTCAGTATCTGCGCCCCTATCCCGTCGAGCACTTCGACTCGTCCCTGGCCCCGGGCGCACCCATCGCCATATCGGGCATGGGGCTCGTCGGCTACGACCTGATCACCGCGCTGACCATCGGGCGGGGCGGGACCTTTGACGAGGAGAGCCCTGGTGCGCCTTACCGGCGGAGCGGCCGGGAGCCCATCATCTACCTCTATTCGCGCTCAGGGATCCCTTATTGCGCCAAATCGGCCCAGGGCACCGATCCCTACGGCGGCTACGAACCGGTCGTGTGCACCCCGGAGGCGTTCGCGGAGCTGACCAATCCGGGTGGCTCCCGCATCCGGAGGGCGGTTGACTTCCGCACCCATCTGCTGCCCCTGCTGATGGCCGAGATGCAGGCCAGGTACTACTACCACGCCGCCTACCGGAAGGGGGGTGCCGACGAGGCGGCCGCCACCTGGAAGCATCTGCGTTGCGGATGGGTCGAGGAGCGCTACGAAGGCGCCGTCGACGAGCTGGAGCCGCGCTACGGATACTTCGACCCGGGCGCTCACCTCTTCGCCGGCCCGGGCGGTCATTACGTCTCCAGCCAGGACTACCAGGCGCACGTATACGACATGATCGCCCAGGACCTGGCCGAGGCCATGATGGAGGGGGGCAGCCCGGTCAAAGCGGCTCAGGAGGTGTTGCGGATCCTCCGCGACCAGCTGCGCTCGGTAATCGAGTTCGGCGGCTTATCCCTGGAGTCCTACATCGACTTCCAGTCGAACATCCGGGGGCGTATCAACCGGCTCGAGGCCGGCCCGCCGCCCATGCGCTCCCAGCAGTTGCTGGCTCTGCTCGATGCCGGTGTCGTCCGCGTCCCCTTCGGCCCCAACCCGGACGTCACTTCAATCGGAGATGGCCGGGTCGCCCTGCGCTCCACGCAGCTCGACCGGATGTCGGCCGCGACGGTCACCGGTGTCATTCGGGGCCACCTGGACCTGCCGTCACTGGCGCGCTCGGTGTCACCGATGCTCAACCGGCTCTACGGCAAAGGACGATTGACCCAGCTCACCTACGGGGACACCGCGGTTGGCAGCGTCGCCATCAGCGAGGGGTTCCACCCGTACGACACTGAGGGACGGGTGCAATCGCAGCTGTCCATCCTCGGGGTTCTGACAGAGGGTGTGCGCTATTTCACTCATTACCTTCCGTCACCTCGGAGCCGGATGCGAGCCGTGCTCGACGCTCAGGCTTGCGTCGAGGCGATCATTTCCTGATCGGTTCGATCTCCGCCATCCAGTTGGCGTAGAGCCTCACAGCGGTGTCGCGCCAGCGCCAGCCAATGCGAGCCACCGCGTCGGCGAACGGAAAGCTCCCCATCAGCTCGGGGTCCCGCTCACCGTCCACCAGTCGGGCTTGCAGCTGTTGCAGATCTTCCCAATCCTGCCCATCGACGCAATACAGGGGCAGCACGGGCAGTCCGTCGCGCTCTCGGTTCAGGTAGCGCCGCACGTCGCGTTGGTATTCGAGCAGCAAGCTGGGCGGCCCGTACTCGGGGTGCCCCTGGACCAGCACGACTTCCGAGCGGTCGATGCACTTGCTGGCCACGGCCCAATCGGTCAGCTCCGATGAGAGGGCCACCCCGTAACCGGCGGCCCGCACGGCGTCCAACGGCACCGTATTGAACCTCGAATGCGGCAAGACCACCTCTCGACCAATGCACGCCGTCAATCGGTGGCCGGCGTCGGTCTCTTGGGGGAACACCCCGGCGCATTTGGCCGGCAGCCGAATGCGAGTGAGGCCGTCGAAGACGAGGAGGGCGGCATGGGCCGCCAAGCACGAGAGCAGCATGGATGACACGTTCTCTCGGCCCCAGATCAACAGATCGCGCAAATCGTCCCAGTAGGGCTCGTCCTCGATCGAGGGAGCAAGAGGCTCCGACCCGGTGACTATGAGCAAGTCGGGTGGGGGATGCTGCCAGAGCTGCTCCAGCGGCGAGTACCCCTCTGCTATGAGAGGGGCCGTCCGCTCACCCCTGGGAACGCCTTCCATGGTGTAGCGCCGCAGCTCCACCGTCTCGGAACCCGCGCCTGTGGCCAGCAGGTCGCTGAACTGCCGCTCGGTCGCGGCAAATGCGGAATCAGGCATGTTGTTGAGAAAGGCGCACACCCAGCGGGCTGGCTCCTGATCGGTGGCGGCATCCTTGGCGGCTGCGGCCCCGGTCCGGCTGAGCCGGAGGGCCACTAGTGCCTCACATCGGTGTAGGTGACCGTCACCTCTTGATGCAGGAGCCGATCCACCGCTTGCAGCTCGTCGTAGTCCTTGGCCGACCCGACGACTGCGACGATGTGGTTGCGGGAACCGTCGCGCCAGTCCAGGTCGGCACCGGGCCCCTGGTGCACGCTGATGGTGTCCACTCCCGGCCAGTCGCTCACCCGGTTGATGCCTTCGATCGTGGCTACTGTCGCCGAGACCGGCGGCGGTTGCAGGAAAAACCGGTACCCGATCGATTCCGTGGCAACCGGGCCCTCGATCCGGATGTCCTCTCCGAGGGCGACCCGCAGGGTCAGCTCCACGAGGTGGATCCCGGCTGCCCGCTGCAGCATCTCGGGTACGCCGCCGCCGACCCGGCCGTTCACCTCGATGATCCGAGGACCGTCAGGTGTGAACTTGATTTCCGTGTGGCAGCATCCGGTGCGAACCCCGATAGCCTCGAACGCCGCGTTGGCCAGGCTGAGGACCGCCGCCTCCTCGTCGTGCTCCAGGGCGGCGGGGATGAAGAAGCCGGTCTCGCGGAAGTTCTCGGCGAGGGGAAAGCGGCCGGTCAGGGCCAGATGGCTGATCACCCCGCCCGCCACGAGGCTCTCGACCGAGACGTAGCCGGCGAAGGGACCGCTGTCGCGGGCCGGATCGTCGGGTATGAACCCTTCGAGGACCATGTCGGGGCGGCCCGGACCCAGTGCCTGCAGCAGTTTGGCCAACTGGGGCCGGTCGGCAGCCAGGAAGGTGTAGCGGCTGCCCTGTGCCGACCTCGGCTTCAGGATCGCCGGCCAGCCGACTTCGGCCTCTCGGGCAGCCAGGTCCTCTTCCGCTTCGGTGGGCGCCACGACCTGAAGAGGGGGCATGACCAGCCCGCTCTCGGCCAGTACCTGCCGCTGGCGGGCCTTGTCGATCAGGGCCTCGGCTACAGCCGGGCTATGGAAGTCAAGCCCCAGGGCCTCGGCCAGACGGGCATATTCGACCATGCCCGCATCCAGGAGGGTGACTATGGCGTCGGGCTTCTCCGGGGACAGGGCATCCGCCATATCTTGGACAGTCATGCCGTCCACGGCCACCACCGGCCCGAAGCGATTGAGAAGATCCAACATCTGCTTCATCTCAGGCACGGACGTGTCGATCAACCAGAGCAGGTCGCAGAGCCCTGCGGCCGCCTCCGCAACCTGCATCACGGGTACGCAGCGGGGCCCGTAGGCCACGGCCACCAGGGGCGAGGTTCTGTTCAATTGTGCCTCAGTTGTTCCTGCGTTGGACCCCAAAACATATCCCGATGTTACCGTCTGAATCGGGCCCTCTCCGACGGGCTGACCTGCTGTTTAGGCCGGTATGGCGGCGAGGGCGCCCAAAGGGGCTAGCAAGGACACGGAAGGGATGAGCGGCGTGCCATTAGAGATCATTGGAATGGTCGGTACGAGGGAAGCCTCGGAGATCAAGGGACCGCTGGTGGACGGCCCAGTAGTGGATTGGTTGGACGGTCCCGTGGTCGATCCCGACCACCTCACGGCCATGGCCAAGGCTCACGACGACGGCGGGTTCGACCGCGTCCTGATCGGCTACGGCGCAGTCGGGCCCGATGGCTGGGCGGTAGCGTCGTCGGTTCTCAACGCGACCAAGCACCTGAAGGTCATGATTGCCCATCGCCCGGGTGTCACACAGCCACTGGCGTTGGCTCGAAGCGCCGCCACGCTCGATCTTCTTACCGGTGGCGGCCGCGTCGGCATACACTTCATAACCGGGGGCGACGAACAGGACCAGAAGCGCGACGGCGACTTCATCGCTCACGACGTCCGCTACCGGCGTACCGGCGAGATGATGCAAATCATGCGCCGGCTGTGGTCCGAGGACAAGCCGTTCGACTTCGACGGCGAGTTCTACAAGTACGAGGAGGCCTTCATCTCGGTCAAGCCCGCCACTCCGGAGGGGATAAGGCTCTTCTTCGGTGGCGCCTCCCCGCCCGCCATTGAGGTCGGAGCCGCGCAAGCGGACGTCTACGCCTTCTGGGGCGAGCCACGCGATGCGGTCGCCGAGCGGATGGCGACCATCGAAGCCGCCGCCGACCGCTACGGGCGGAGGCTCAACTACAGCATCTCCTTCCGGCCCATCATGGCCGACACCGAGACAGAGGCGTGGGAGAAGGCCGAGTGGATCGCGCAGACCACGGCTGATCGCATTGCCCTGGCCAAGGAGCGGATGGCCGGCCACAAGGACAGCTACGCCGGGCTGGGCGGCAGCAAGAACGCCACCTTCTCCGTTGACCGCAAGACCAGCGGGACCAGCTCGGTCGGGCGCAAGCGGTTGATCGAGATGTCGAGTGGCGGCGACGTGTGCGACGAGCGGCTCTACATGAAGATCGCCAACCTCACGGGGGCTGCGGGTAACTCCACAGCGCTAGTCGGTACTCCCGAGCAAGTGTCCGAGGCCATGCTCCGCTATTACGACATGGGCATCACCAGGCTGGTGCTGAAGGGATTCGACCCGCTCGAAGATGTCATCGACATGGGTAAGCGGCTGCTGCCGCTGCTGCGCGAAGGCGCCGAGCAGCGCGACCTGACCCGGGTCTGAGACGTGGTCGTGCAGTTGCCATGACGGCTGACCTCGTTGTCCGTGGCGGGACTCTGGTCGACGGGACCGGGGGGCCACCGCGTCAGGCTGACCTCGCGGTGGCGGGCGACCGCGTCGTGGCGGTGGGCGAAGACGTCGGCCGCGGCCACCGCGAGATCGACGCTACCGGCCTGTTGGTCACCCCCGGCTTCGTGGACCCGCACACCCACTACGACGGCCAGGCCACCTGGGATCCCTTCCTCGCCCCGTCGTCGCACCACGGCGTGACCACGGTCGCCATGGGCAACTGTGGCGTCGGGTTCGCCCCGGTCGAACCGGAGCGTCACGATTGGCTCATAGCCATGATGGAGGGCGTCGAGGACATCCCCGGTACGGCGCTGCACGAAGGGCTCAAGTGGGACTGGAACTCCTTCCCCGAGTACCTGGATGCCTTGGAGCGCCAGCCCCGGACCATCGACGTCGGAACCCATTTTCCTCACGCCGCCCTACGGGCGTTTGTCATGGGCGACCGGGGCGCCGACCCCAATGCCCACCCCGATGCGGACGAGTTGCACCAGATGGCCCATCTGCTCGGGGCCGGCCTGGATGCCGGCGCACTTGGTGTCTCCACGTCGCGTACGGAAATGCACCGAACCAGCGCAGGGGAGAACCTGGGCACCCTCCGGACGCGAAGCCCGGAATTGTCGGCCCTCGCCAACGTCCTTCGTGACAGAGGGACGGGAGTTTTCCAGTTCATCTCCGACTGCTATCGAACGACCAACGACTCCTTCGCCCAGTCGGAGTTCGAGCTGATCTCCGAGTTCGCCCGGACCAGCCAGCGGCCGGTCAGCTACACCGTGCAGCAGGACATCGGCGCCCCGGAGCGGTGGCGGGACTTGATCCGCCTGGCGACCGAGCTTCGGGCCGAGGGCCTCGATGTCAAGACGCAGGTCGCGCCGAGGCCGATCGGCGTCCTGTTCGGGCTCCAAGGGTCCGCCAACGTTTTCACGCCGACACGCGCCTATAAGAAAATCGCCGATCTTCCGCTGCCAGAGAGAATCGAGGCCCTCCGGGACCCCGACCGCCGGCGAAAGAGTAATTGACGGCCACCGAGCCTTGACTGTCGGTCCGGACGCCTTCCAGGGTTACCGGTTCTTCGCCCGCTTCGACCAGATGTTCGTGCTCGGAGATCCCGTCGACTACGACTTCGACTCCAGTCGATCGCTTGCCGTTCTGGCGCAGCAAGCGGGGGTGGATCCGCGCGAGTACGCGTATGACATTCAGCTTCAGCGGGACGGACGCCAGCTCATCTACAACCCCCTCTTCAACTTCGCCCACGGCAACCTGGACGCGGTGCGCGAGATGATCACCTCACCGGTGTCGATGTTCGGGCTGTCCGACGCCGGCGCCCATTGCGGTCAGATCTGCGACGGCAGCATGACCACAACCTACCTGTCGATGTGGGCTCGTGACCGGCGTGACCGGGATGGTTTGCCTATCGAAGCCGTTGTTCAGCAGATCGCCCGCCGTCCGGCCGAGCACCTCGGATGGCTGGACCGGGGCATCATCGCGCCGGGTTACCTGGCCGACCTGAACATCATCGACCTCGACGAGCTCGGCTGCGCCCCCCCCGAGATCGTCGCGGACCTGCCTGCGGGCGGGCGCCGGCTCCTACAGAAGTCGAAGGGGTATCGCTGGACGGTCAAGAGGGGGACCATCACGTTCGAGGACGGAGCGCCGACGGGAGCCCTTCCCGGCTTGCTTCTCCGCGGCACCCAACCTTCCCCCCACTGACCGAGGGGCGTTTACTTAATCCCCGGCTCGCCGGGCTATAGCCAGGCGCATGAGGTACAGGACGGCTGAGACGGAGAAGAGGATGGCCGTGACCAATAGCCAATGGGTCAGGTAAGCGGCTTCGGAAACTCCCGAAACGGCGGCGTAGTAGCTGTGCTTCATCTGGGCGATCAACGGGAAGGCGATGATCAGCAGGACGCCCGAGATGAATACCGGCACCCGCAGATGGTTGATCCACGGAACCTCGGGACGACGTCGTGGGGACCGTCTACCCGAGATCTTCTGGGCCAGGCGGTCCGCCCACGTGTAGATGGGCCAACCGATGAAGTCGTGCAATAGGAGCGCCGCGGCGAAGATGACGACGGTGACAGCCAGCTCGCCCTGGTCCTTGATCCGGATCAGCGCGTAGGCGGCTAGCGCGAAACAGGCCAGCATGAGGAGCAGGTGGAGGGGGTGTGCGCCGTAGCGCTTGCGTATCCATCTCACGGCCCCTCCTCCGATCGTGCTTCCTCGAAAGTGATCCGGCTCATCCACTTCTTGTTGTGTTCGCCCGGCGCGGCGGGGATCATGACCCGGGCCGGGTAGCCGTGATCGAGGGAGAGGTCGGCCCCGTTCACTTTCAAAGCCACCATCGATTCGCTGGCACCGACCTGGCTCCCGGTGAGGACGACCCCGCTGCCATCGAGGGCCTCCAGGGTCGCGGGCCCATAGCTGGCGACACCGGCTTTGCGAGCCAGATCGGCAAGGCGCACACCGGTCCAGCGCTGTGTAGTGGACCAGCCTTCGGTGCACGCGATGGGAAGATCAGCGGCGATCTGGGGTAAGGCGAGCAACTCGTCGCGGGTCAGGCTGAGTGTGTCGGTGCCCACGAGCTCCAGGGTCCACGCCGGCCCGGTCCGATCGGGACCGATTCCTGCCTCGGCAGCGGTGTGGTTGACGGGGAAGTGGTTGGGATCGTTGCCAGCCTTGGGGTCGTACGCGGCGTACGAGAGCAGCCCGGTGATGAACTCGATGGGAATGCCGATCAACAGGACCAGCCCGAACACCGACGTCAGCCACGGGCCGCGGATCGGGCTGCGCCAACGACTCTTCAATCCCGCTACTCGGACCGCCCCGATGCGGTCAGCTGCTTTCACTGCTCCCCTTCAACGCCCGTAATCAGGTCAATCGTATCCCGATGGCTCGGCGGTCTATACGCGGCCATACAGGGCCGCCTAGTAGGCTCCGGCGAAAGACCAGAGGACCAAGTAAGGCGAGGATTCATCCGGTGGTGGCATTGGGGTTGGTTGTTCGCGGGGAACGGATCGGGGCTGGGCGTTGACATCTAACGGCGTCCTGGGAGGCATCCTGGGGCAGGCGGACCGTGATCCGGACCACCCTGCGGTGAAGGACCCGACCCGCGACCTGAGCTACCGCGAACTGCGGGAACAGGCAGAACGAGTGGCCAAGGGCCTCGCGAGCCGGGGCGTGGGGGAGGGCGATCGGGTGGCGATCTACCTGCCGAACTCCGTGGAGTTTGTCATCACCGCCCTGGCCAGCCTTTGGGTCGGGGCCATATTCGTGCCTTTGTCCGTAACCGATCCTGACGCCCGCCTATCCGTGATGCTCGACGACTGCGAGCCCGCGCTCATCATCGTCCCGGCTGCGGGGCCTGACCCGGTTGCGTCGCTGTCCCGTTTCGAGTGCGTCACCGTCGCCGATCTGGCCACGGAGGAACCTGAGTCGCCCCTGCTGCCCTCCACTGGTAGTGACGCGTATTCGATCTACACCTCAGGCACGACCGGCACGCCCAAAGGCGTCCTCATCGGCAACGACGCCTTCGAGGTGGCAGTCGCGAACACGGTGGCTGCACTCGGACTCGACCGTCGCACCCGCTCCCTCTGCGTGTCACCGATCCATTTCGACGGCTCCTTCTTGACCGTCTTCCCCACCCTGTTTGCCGGCGGTTCCGTCGTGATGCAGCCCGCGCGCCGCTCTCATACATCCCAGGAAGTTCTTCAACATGGTGGAGGCGGAGTCCATCACCTACACAGGTTTCTCGCCCACCTACCTGCGGATGCTTCTCGCCAGCCCGCAGTTCTCGAAGCTGGCCGGCACCAGGCTACGAATCATCGCCCTCGGAGGTGAAGCGGCTTCGCTGGCGGACGTCGAGACGGCGTGGCGGGCCGCGCCCGAACTCGAGGTGTGGAACCGCTACGGTCCGACAGAGACCACCATCGCGGTCACCCACATCAAGTTGACGCCGGAGCTCACGGCCGACGGCACTGTTCCGCTCGGTGGTCCACACCCGGGCGTGGACTTCTACCTGGTGGATGAGGGCGGCGATCTGATCGAGGCCCCGGACACTGTCGGCGAGCTGTATATCGGGGGGGCGCAGCTAATGACCGGCTACTGGCGGGCCCCCGAGCTCACCGCCGAGGTTCTGCGGAAGGATGTGGTCCCGGGCACGCCCGTGTATCGCACCGGGGACCTCATGTACCGGGACGACACGGGCAACTACGTATACGTGGCGCGAGCTGATCGGGTCGTCAAGCGCAGCGGAATGCGGATATCCCTGGTCGAGATTGGCGAGGCCATGCGCAAGCTGCCCGGTGTGGCGTCAGTGGCCTGCGTCAGCTTCGATGCCGGCGATCAGCTCGGCATCGCCGCCTTCGTGGTCCCCGAAGGAGAAGTCACCTCGATGGAGCTGCGCCGGGCCTGTCGGGAGTGGATGTCGGACACGATGCTGCCAGACCGGGTCGAGCTGGTTGACGAGCTTCCCCTCACGGCGTCGAGCAAGCTGGACGAGAGGAAGCTGCTGGCCGACGCCGGGCTGGCGGAGTACCGACCGGTCCAGCGGAGCGGTAGCGCGGATGGGTCCAGCCCTCCGAGCCAGGAGGAGTCCCGGGTTGGGGGCAGCTGAGGACCTTGAGGTGCGGGTCGGGACCGACGTTCAGTCGATAGAAGAGGTCGCCGCGAGCATCGTCCGCTTCGGGGAGACCTATGTTCGCCGCCTCTACACCGACCACGAGATCGATTGTTCCGGGGGCACCGGTCCCGACGCGGCGCCGGGTTTGGCCGCCCGCTTCGCCGCCAAGGAGGCCACCATCAAGGCACTTCGTTTGAACGACGAGTTCCCGGGATGGACCGCGATCGAGGTGCGACGGCGGCCGGGCGGCTGGTGTGAGCTCGAACTTCACCGGGAGGCCAAGCGGATGGCCGAGCGCGCCGGAGCCAGGCAGCTTTCGCTGAGCATGAGTCACGGCGCCGGCATCGCCACGGCGACGGTCGTGGGCCTCTTCGTCCGGGGCCATCCGGCCCCGACGCCCAAATCAGGCGGCTGACTCCTCCAGCAGCGTCTCGATGGTGTCGCGGATGGCCGCCAGGGTCTGGAAGGTGCTGCGGCGGAGAAGCTCCTCGGGGAACTCGATGTCGTAGACGTCCTCGAGAGCCAGCATGACGTTCACGTTGGCATGAGAGGTCATGCCGGCGTCGAAGAGGTCGTCGTCCTCTGTCAGGGTGGCCACGTCCACCGGGAGCTTCCCGTTGTCGGCCACTATCTGGCGTATCTCGTCCGTCATGTTGTCCGTCATCAGTGGTCTCCTGCGAAGTCTTGGTGTTGACACCGGTTGGCCCGACGCGTGCGCCTTCCGTAATCTCGATGGCTCTGTGGAAAACGGGTCGGTATCTCTGTGGAGTAAGTCAGGGGTTCTGTGGATATAGAGGGCCCGCCCCGCCTCCAGATACAAAGCCGGTCCCGAATTGCTGGTCCAGGTGTGCCAGGATCGCTTTGGTCACGTCCTCCCGGTCCGAAGGCCGTCGGAGGGCGTGGTCGAGCGGCGGTATCAGCTCGAGGTGCAACCGGCCCCGACCGCTTGGGCTGCCGAGAAGTTCCGGTGCCTTGGCGAAGGGGCGCAACTCCTCGGGTCCGCAGATGAGGAACACGTCGGTCCCGGCCCGAGCCAGTTGGGCCAGCGCCGCGGCCGGTCCGTGGCTCGTCGAGCCCCGGCGGGACCGGGCCCACCAAGAGGCCTTTCGGACCGGGCGGCCCATGGCGACGATGGCGCCACGGGCCAGACGGCGGGCTCTCATGGTGCCTTCCGGGAAGCGCCGGCCCGCCCACTTCACCGGCGGTATTCGTTGCTCCACCCAGCGCATCGACACCACCTTCCCCCTGATGGCGCCGCCCGACGGCATGGGCAGGTTGAAATGGCGACCCGGGTTCGCTGGACCTCCCCCGTTAGTCTCGGGGGGATCAAAGAACACGGTTGGGTTGATCCCGTAGATGCCTCCAGGCGACAGCCGGACGGCGGCTTCGAGGGAGTGGTACCCGCCCGAGCACACCCCCACCAGAACCACATTGGCGGGATCTCCGCCCATGACGGCCTCGGCGGCTTGAACAACCTCGTCGACGGCTTGATAGGAGTAAACGTCGTCCGGTGCCAGGATCGGGCCCGGGCTGTCGCCGGTGCCACCGAGATCCAGCCGCAGCGATGGCAGGCCGGCCGCGGCCAGCCGACGGCTGAGCTGGACCCACAGACGCCCTGGGCCGAGGCGGTGCTCGTTGGCGACGCTGACGAAGAGGAAAACGGGTCCACCGGCTTCCTCCTTGGGTTGGACGGAGATTCCGAACAGGCCCTTAGGGCCGAGGCGGACGCCCTGTTCCACGATGAGCGCGGCGTCGTCGCCATCCGCGCCGGGCCAGGGCGCCACCACTGTCCCGTCGGGATCTGGGAGGCAGATGGGGTGTTTCGAAGCGGGTGTGGCCTGATCGAACCAACCCACGACGGACGCCAGAGCGTCCCGGGGAACCACCTGGAGGGGGGTGGGCATGTCGAGCAGCTCTGCTTGACCGGTGACCTCCTGGTACTCCGCGTTCGGCAGCACCAGCGGGTCGACCAGCCGGCGATCCGGCGGGGAACCCTCCCGGGTGAGGACCAGGACGCGGTCGGCGAGGCTGGCGGAGCCTTCCCCGAGCTCCAGGGTGGCGACCTCCTCGAGGATCTGTGGTGGGAGGTAGAGGCCCGGAACGCCTTCGGTTCCGGTACCGGTTCCGCTGACGCCGGATGACGGTACGCCCAGGCTCAGCACCCTTTGCGCCCTGATGAACGAACGCCCTCTAGAGCAGGGATCCCACATCACAACGTTGGCCAGCGGCTCGGTGCTCGCGGCCTGGGCCGCGAGCAGGGCCCCCACTCGCATGCCGGCCACGCTGATTCGGGTCGCGCCCAGCCCCCGGACGTAGTCGATGGCGTGCCTGACGTCTTCCAGGAGCTGGGAAGACGAGGCCTCCGACTCGACCCGGTCGAAGGAGTCGCCGGTCGAGCGATAATCGAAGCGAAGCGCCAGGAGGCCGAGATCGGCCAGCCGGGCGGCCAGCAGGGCGAAGGTGCCGTAGGCGCTCAGGTGCTCCCGGCCTAGGGGGTAGCACAGTACGACCGCGCCCCTCACGTCCCCCTCGACGGCGTTCACGAGGCCGAAAATCGGCGTTTCTTCCGGGCCGAACCATACCGGTCGTGGCTCTCGTGCCCGGTCGTTCGCGTGCAAGACCACGCTCCTCCTGTCTTCT
Source organism: uncultured Acidimicrobiaceae bacterium (assembly GCA_963851245.1). Lineage (GTDB taxonomy): Bacteria > Actinomycetota > Acidimicrobiia > Acidimicrobiales > Palsa-688 > CAWKOH01. Next base: position 233,407 of record CAWKOH010000012.1, read on the forward strand.
CTCGGGATCGGGGCTACAGAAGGAGAGGCCCGAAGGCGGCGCCAGATACGTGTACGGGCGTGAATCGGAAGGCGCCGGGAGGGATTTGTCCGGAAACGTATCTGGCCGGGATCGGGCGCCCTCATACCCGTGTCCCACGATTGACGGAGGCGAGATGAAGGTCGCAGTTTTCGGGCTTGGATACGTCGGAGCGGTCACGTCGGCCTGCCTGGCGGCCAAGGGCCATGATGTCTGGGGGGTGGACATCGACCAGGCGAAGGTCGACATGATCCGCGATGGTCGCAGCCCCGTCGCTGAGCCCGGGCTGTCCGAGCTGATCAACGAGGTCGTCGAGTCCGGTTACCTGCACGCCACCACCGATGCGGCCCGGGCCTTGGTGCGCGCCGACGTTTCGCTCCTGTGCGTCGGCACCCCATCGACGGCGGAGGGTCGAGCCAATCTCAGCTACGTGTACCGGGTCGTCGACGACCTGGTCGCGGCGCTCAAGCAGGTCCAACCTCCCACGTCCAGATTCCACGCCGTAGTCATGCGCAGCACCGTGCCGCCCGGAACGGTCGACAGCATTGGAGAGATCATCCGGGCCGAGCTGGATCCGACCGGCCTGGCTACGGGTGTCGCCATGTGCCCCGAGTTCCTCCGCGAGAGCACCGGCATCTCGGATTTCTATTCGCCCCCGTTCACCGTTGTCGGGTCGTCGGACTCCGATGTGGTCCACGTGGTCGGCGAGCTGTTCGGTTTCATTGAGGCCCCTCGACCGCGTCGTCGACGTCAGGACCGCCGAGGCCCTGAAGTACGCGTGCAACGCCTTTCATGCGGCCAAGGTCTCATTCACCAATGAGCTGGGCCGAATCTTCCGGCGCCTCGGCGTGGACAACCGGGAGGTCATGAGCCTTTTCTGCGAGGATCGCCAGCTGAACATCTCCGAGCGCTACTTGCGGCCCGGGTTCGCCTTCGGTGGATCGTGCCTCCCGAAGGATCTCCGCTCCCTGCTGCACATGGCCAGGATGGAGAGCGTCGATCTCCCCATGCTCTCCGGCACCCTGGCCACCAACCAGATCTGCGTTTCCGAGGTCGTCGAGCGTTTGGTGGAGGGGGAGGGACGGACGGTAGCCCTCCTCGGTTTGAGTTTCAAGGAACAGAGCGACGACCTGCGCGACAGCCCGTTCGTCGATCTGGCCGAAACCCTTCTCGGCAAGGGCTACGACGTCAGGATCTACGATCCGATCGTGAATCCGGCCGCCTTGATCGGATCGAACCGCCAGTACGTAGAGTCGAAGCTGCCGCATCTCCGAGCCATCCTCAAAGAAACCCCGTCGGAGGCCCTCGACCAGGCCGACATGGCCGTCGTGTCTTTCGCCAGTCCGGATGTAGCCGAAGCCATCGTGGCCGCCGCTCCGGCACGCGTGATGGACCTCGACGGCCGGCTGGGTGAAGAGGTCGAGGCCCTGCCGGGCTACGAAGGTATCTCGTGGTAAGAAGCAACTCAGGGCAACACAGCGTGTCGGGCCGCGGACGGATCCTCATCATCGTCCAGAATCTCCCGGTCCCCTTCGACCGTCGGGTGTGGCTCGAATGCCAGAGCCTCACCGCGGCCGGATATCAGGTGGCGGTGGTGTGCCCGAAAGCACCAGGCGACCCTGGCTTCGAAGTGATCGACGGCGTCGAGATCTACAAGTACAAGCCCTATATCGGCACCGGCGGCAAGGCCTCGTTCGTGGTCGAGTACGCCTACTCGTTCGCCGCTACCCTCTTGCTCACGACGAAGGCCGCTCGCCGAGGGCGCCTGGACGCCATCCAGACGTGCAACCCCCCTGATATCTTCTGGCCCATCGGGAGGCTGTTTCGCCTGATCCAGGGGTCACGTTTCACATTCGACCACCACGATCTCTGCCCGGAGGTCTACGAGTCCCGCTTTCCTCGGGGCTCGCGGGTGGTCTACAAGGCCTTGCGCCTGCTGGAACGGGCCACCGTGCGGTCGGCCGACCACGTCATTTCGACTAACGAGTCCTACCGGTCTGTCGTGCTCGACCGTGATGGCGCCGACCCCGGACGGGTCACTGTCGTCCGCACCGGCCCGGACCCGCGCCGCCTCCAGCGGGTCGATGTCGATCCCAGCCTGCGCCGCGGCCGGAAGCATCTTGTCGCCTACATCGGGGTCATGGGCCCTCAAGACGGTGTCGACATCGTCCTCAGGGCGGCCGACATCATCGTCAACCAGATGGACCGCGACGACATCGCCTTTACTTTGATCGGGTCCGGCGACTGTTTCGACGACCTGATCGCGCTTCGTTCCGAGCTGGGTCTGAGAGACGTTGTGCACTTCACCGGGCGGGTTCCGGACCAGGAGGTGGCCGCCATTCTGTCGACCGCCGACGTCGGCATCTCTCCAGACCCCAAGAACTCACTCAACGACGTCTCGACCATGAACAAGACCATGGAGTACATGGCCTTCGGCGTGCCCGTGGTGGCCTTCGATCTGCGCGAGACGCGGGTTTCTGCCGGCGACGGAGCCGTCTACGCCAAGCCCAATGAGGTCGCCGAGCTGGCTCGCCTGGTCGTGGAGCTCGTCGACGACGAGGTGAAGCGGGTCTCGATGGGCGCCGCCGGCCGCACCCGCGTAGAGAACGAACTGGCCTGGACCCACCAGGCGCCCCGCTACGTCCGGGTCTACGACGACCTGCTGTCGCTAGCTCCAGAAAAGACCGCCGAGGCGGCGGGGACCTGACGATGTGCGGGATAGCTGGCGCTTATCAGCAAGTCGACGGTGAGTCGATGGCCCGCGCCATGGGCGATCGGCTGGTTCATCGCGGACCCGACGACGCCGGGTTCTACTCCTACACGGACGGCCGGGTCAGCGTCCATCTCGCTCATCGCCGGCTGTCGATCATCGACCTGGCTCACGGCCATCAGCCCTTCGTGAAGCGCGGCCTGGCTCTCTGCTACAACGGCGAGCTCTACAACTATCGGGAGCTGCGCTCGGAGCTGACCACCCGTGGCGCCACCTTCCAAACGTCTTCCGATACCGAGGTGGTGCTCGAGGCGTGGCGACACTGGGGCCCGGCATGCCTGCGGAAGTTCCGGGGGATGTTCGCCTTCGGACTGTTCGACGAGGCTAGCGGCTCTCTCTTCCTGGCCCGGGACCACCTCGGCATCAAGCCTCTGCATTATCTGCCGCGCAAGGACGGCGTGGCCTTCGCCTCGGAGCTCAAAGCCCTTATAGGCGCTTTCGGAGACGAGCTGCACATCGATTCGGGCGCCATGGTCGCCTCGATGCTCTACTACTGGGTCCCCGATCGCATGTGCTCGGTCCTCGAGGTGGAGAAGCTGCAGCCCGGCACGTGGGTGGAGTTCCGGCCCGACGGCACCTATCAGGAAACGACCTATTGGGACGCGGCCGAGGTGGCCGCGGCGGCCGCGAGCGGCTCCCCGGTCGATCTGCGCGAGGTTATCGAAACGGCGGTGGCGTCCCATCTCGTCGCGGATGTACCGGTTTCCACCTTCCTCTCCGGTGGTCTCGATTCGAGCATCATCACGGTGCTCGCCCAGCGCCATATCGCCGACCTGGACGCCTACACCATTACCTTCCGTCCCGAGGACAACCGCCTCGAGGCCATGCCGGACGATGCGGTCTATGCCCGCAAGGTCGCCGACCGCTTCGGCATCCGGCTACATGAGATCCAGATCGCTCCGGATATCGTCGACCTGTTGCCGCGGATGGTCGATATCCTCGACGAGCCGATAGGTGACCCGGCGGCGATCAACACTCTGCTCATGTGCGAGGCCGCTCGCGATGCCGGCGTCAAGGTCCTGCTGTCCGGTATGGGGGCGGACGAGATGTTCGGCGGTTACCGTAAGCACCTGGCCTGCGTGATGGCCGATCGCTACCGACGGCTGCCAGCCCCGGCCCTCAATGCCGTCGGCGCCGCCGTAGACCGAATGCCTGTGCGGTTCGCCGGGCGAGGCATCCGGTACTCCCGGTGGGCCAAGCGGTTCCTCACTTTCTCCCAGCTTCCGGAGGAAGCTGCCTTTCGCCGGAGTTACAGCCTCTACGACCCGCCCGAGCTGGCCGGTCTGCTCAGCCCCGAACTGGCTCCCGATATCGACGATGTCATGGGCCAGCACGTGGAGCTCTACTGCGACAGCTACTTCGACGATCACGTCAATCGGATGTGCCTCGCCGACACCCGACATTTCCTCCCTGGCCTCAACCTTGCTTATGTGGACCGGGCCAGCATGGCGGCCTCTACCGAGGTGCGGGTCCCGTTCGTCGACCCCGTCGTCTTCCGGGCCGCGTTCTCCCTGACGGGTGATCAGAAGGTCAAGGGCCGCAAGGGCAAGATCGCCCTCAAGGAAGCAGCCGAGGCGTGGTTGCCGAAGGAGATCGTGCACCGGCCGAAGGCCTCCTTTTCCGCTCCCCTGCGAGCCTGGATCTCTCAGGAGCTCAAGCCCCTGGTGGAGGAAGCCGTGCTTGATGGCGAGTTGGTCAAGTCCGGTTTCTTGCGCCGGGACGCCATCAGGGCCCTGGTCGACGAGGACCGTGACGGACGTCAGGACCGCTCCAAGCAGATATGGCAGATCTTGACCATGGACCTCTGGTACCGCCAGGCCCGCTCGGCGGGCGTCGCTCTTTGACGGCAGCAGCCGGGGGCTCTTCTCAACTACAGGATGGACAGATGAAACAGGTGGCCCAGAACTACCGATCGGGTGTGTTGAGCGTGGTGGACGTACCACCACCGTCCTGCGCGCCGGGTGGCGTGCTCGTCCGCACCCTCTGCTCGTTGATCTCGACCGGCACCGAGTTGATGAAGGTCAGCGAGTCGAAGATGTCCCTGCTGGGAAAGGCCAGGGCCCGCCCGGACCAGGTCCGCAAGGTGGTCGACACCGTGGCCCAGCAGGGCCCGGTCAGTGCCTACAAGAAGGCCATGAACCGGCTCGATTCCTATACACCTCTCGGCTATTCGCTGGCCGGCGTGGTCGTTGAGGTCGGGCGCGGTGCCGAGGAGTTCTCGGTCGGCCAGGTCGTGGCGTGCGCCGGCAACGAGTACGCGTTCCATGCCGAGCTGAACTGGGTTCCGGTGAACCTGTGCGTGCCCGTTCCCGACGGCGTAGCGCCGCGCTTGGCCGCCTTCGCGACCGTCGGTGCCATCGCTATGCAGGGTGTCCGGCAGGGAACTCCTCAGCTTGGTGACACGGCGTGCGTCATCGGGCTGGGCCTGGTCGGACAGCTCGTGGTTCAGCTCCTGGTCGCCTCCGGCGTGCGGGTGGTCGGCCTCGATGTGGTGGCGGACCGGTGCCGGTTGGCCGAGAAGGCGGGCGCCCTGCTGTGCGCGCCTCCGGACCCCGAGGGGGTGGCCGCGGTTGAGGCCGCCCTGGCCGCGGCGTCGGGCGGGCTCGGTGCCGACCGGATATTCCTGGTGGCGGGGGGATCGTCCAACGAACCGGTCGAGGTGGCGGCCCGGCTGGCCCGAGACCGAGCCACGATCGTCGATATCGGCAAATGCCATCTGGACCTGCCCTGGAACGACTACTACGAGAAGGAACTCGACCTTCGCTTCTCCCGGTCCTACGGCCCCGGCCGCTACGACCCCCGCTACGAAGTGGACGGTGTCGACTACCCCGCCGGCTACGTTCGCTGGACGGAGCGGCGAAACCTGGCGTGCTTCCTGGATTTGATCGCCAAAGGCGACGTCGACCCCGAACCTCTCGTGTCGGGGATGTTCCCGGTGACCGATGCCGTGGACGTTTACGAGCGGCTCAGCAGCGGTGCGCTCCAGGGGGTCGGATTTCTGTTCGACTACCCCGAACGCCCCGACACTGACGTGGCGGCCGCCGTAAGCAGCCACAGCGTGTCTGTCACAGGGGCGGAGCGCCGGGTTGCCCGGCCGAGCGGTCGCGTTCTCACCGCCGGCGCGCCTGTGAGACTCGGTTTCGTGGGGGCGGGCAACTACGCCTCCTCGATGCTGTTGCCTCACCTATCTAATCGGACCGATGTCAGCCTCGGGCACGTCGCCACCAACCGATCACTGTCCGCGCTCAACGCCCAGAAGAAGTTCGGATTCGCCGCCACCAGCACCGACGCCGACGCCGTACTCTCTGACGATTCCATCGACGCTGTCTTCATCGTCACCCGGCACAGTTCCCACGCCACGCTGGCCTGCCGGGCCCTGGAGGCCGGCAAGGCCGTCTTCGTCGAGAAGCCGATGGCGCTGTCGCTGGAAGAAGTCGAACGCATCCTGGCAACAGTGGACGCAACCGGAAATGACCGGATCATGGTTGGCTTCAACCGCCGCTTCTCCCCGATGCTCGCCGAGATGCGGACCCGCTTCGGGCCGGCCCGGGGTGCCGGGGTCATCCGGTATCTGGTAAATGCCGGTCCGTTGAGTGCCAACAGCTGGTACGGCGATGTCTCGCAGGAAGGTACCCGATTCGCAGGTGAAGGCGGCCACTTCATCGACACCGCGAGCTGGTGGATCGGCTCTGACCCGGTCGACGTCACCACTACCGGAGCGGGAGGTCCCGACGATGTCCAGGTGTCGCTGAACTACGGAGACGGCTCTCTCGCGACGATCACCTACCTGACCAACGGTCATCCCCGCTTCCCCAAGGAGACCTTCGATGTCTCCTCCGGCGGCCGAAGCGCCAGGCTTGACAACTTCAAGCGGGCCACCGTCTGGAGCGGGCGCCGCCGCCAGAGCCGCCGGGCTGTCGGTGCTGCCGACAAAGGCCAGCGGGCCGAGATCGAAGCATTCCTGCAGTCGGTGCGTACCGGTGGCCCCATGCCGATCGCGCTCGGATCCCTGGTGGCCACCACCAGGGCCACGATCGCGACCGGGACCAGCCTGGTCACTGCCGGCCCCGAGACGATTTGAGCGGCCACACCCTCCAGTGGTACCGCCGGCGCCTGAGCCGGATGTCGCCGTCCGAGATGGGGTGGCGTACGGTCGATCTGGGCCGTCAGCAGGTGTGGGCCCGGCGCCAGATCACCCCGGGGTCACCCTTCCCGGTTGTATCACCCCTCCCACACCACTTCGATGCCGTGCTGCCGTCAGGAGCGGTGGCCGCCGTGCCTGCAGTCGCCGTCGAAGAGTTGATCACCGCCGCCGACGCCATACTGGCCGGGCGGTGGACCATCTTGGGGGTGCCGCGCAAGGACATAGCTGAACCGGACTGGTTCCACGACCCGGTTACCGGCGTCCGGGCTCCGCAGGCCACGTACTGCTTCCGGATCGACCATCGGCGGGAAGATCTGACCGGCAACGTCAAGCAGGTGTGGGAGCTCTCACGGATGCACCACCTCACGGTGCTGGCGGCGGCTTTTGCGGTGTCGGGAGATGATGCCTATGCCGACGCGGTAGCGCGTCAACTGCGTTCCTGGTGGTTCGAGAACCCCTTTCTGTCGGGCATCAACTGGACCAGTGGCATCGAAGTCGGGTTGAGGCTGGTGGCATGGGTCTGGATCCGCCGCCTGCTCGAAGGGTGGCCGGCAGCTCCCGAGCTGTTCGAGAGCAACGCGGTGGCGGTGACTCAGATCTGGTGGCACCAACGTTTCCTGGCCGCCTTCCGCAGCCGTGGGTCCTCGGCCAACAATCACGTGATCGCGGAGGCCGCCGGTCAGCTCACGGCGGCGCTGGCCTTCCCGTGGTTCGAACAGAGCGCCCGGTGGGAAGCCGAATCTGCCCAGCTCCTCGAGCTAGAGCTGGCGCACAACACCTATCCGAGCGGCGTGAACCGCGAGCTGGCATCGGACTACCACGGCTTCGTCGCCGAGCTCGGGCTGGTGGCGGCCCTGGAGGCCGACCGGGCCGGACGGCCGCTCAGCGACAACACCTGGAGGCTCCTCGGCCGGATGCTGGACGCGGGAGCGGCCACGCTGGACGAGCAATGCCGGCCTCCTCGCCAGAACGACGGAGACGATGGACGGGCCTTGGTCCTCGGTCCATCCGACGGTAATCGCTGGGCGACTCTCCTGGCGTTGGGGCGGGATCTCTTCGGAGCCCCGGACTGGTGGCCGCGATGCGCCCCCGGCGTCGCCAGCGTCCTGATGGGGTCCACGGCGATCGCCGGGTCGGGACCGGCTCACCCGATGCAACATCCGGCCGAGCGACCGGCCCGCTTCGACGACGCCGGCCTCACGATTCTGCGCACACCGGCGGGTTACGGCCCTGAGATCTGGTGCCGCTGCGACGGGGGCCCTCACGGCTTCTTATCGATCGCCGCCCATGCCCATGCTGACGCACTGGCGGTCGAGGTCCGCCACGGCGGAGTGGACGTGCTGGCCGACCCCGGGACGTACTGCTACCACGGGGAGCCGCGGTGGCGGGCCTATTTCCGTTCGACGATCGGGCACAACACCCTCGAGCTGGGCGGGCGGGACCAGTCTGTGGCAGGCGGTCCCTTCATGTGGACCCGTCACGCCCGCACCCAGGTGATCGAGTCCGGCACCCCGGCCGGCGCCGGCGTTTGGATCTGGACCGCCGAGCACGAGGGCTACACGGACCTCGAGCCACCTGCCCGGCATCGGCGAACCGTAAAGCTGTTCAGGACCGACCGGCGCCTCGAAATCGTGGATCGGGTCGAGACAGCCAGCATTCAGCCGTATCGGCTGGCTTTTCACCTCGGCCCGGACGTCGATGCCAGGCTGGACGGCCATCTCGCCCGACTCGCCTGGTCGGACCGGTCGGGGCAGACGGTCGCCGCGGTTCTCACCCTGCCGGAGTCCGCGGACTGGTCCGTCACCCGTGGCTCATCGGACCCGGTGCTCGGCTGGTATTCACCCTCGTTCGGGGAGAAGCAGCCCAGCACCACCCTTGTAGGCACCGGGACCATTGATGGGAGCCAGGAATTGGAGACGGCCCTCGCCTTCGACGCCTGACCCCGCTGGTTCAGGGCCGGTCGAGCCAGACCGGATTTTCGATGGCGAACCGGTAGATGTCGATCAGCTGGGCCAGATTTGCCTCGGGGTCCCACTGGGCCTCGTACGTGCGGCGAGCCTCGGCACCGAGGTGGCGCCATCGCTCAGGATCGGCGGCGACGCCTTCCAGGACCGAGCTCAGGTCACCTGCATCGCCGGGGCCGAACAAGGCGCCATTCACACCGTCGCTTACCAACTCGGGCAGGGAGCCGTGCCGAGCGGCGATAACCGGAACCCCGCCGGCCATAGCCTCGACCACCACCAGGCCGAACGTTTCCTCCCACGCCGATGGGACGACCACCGCCCGAGAGCGGCCGATGAGGTCCCGGCAGCCCTCGCGGTCGAGCACGCCGAGCAGGTCCACAGACTCGCGATCGTGGGCCCACTCCTGGATGACCGGCATCAATGGACCGTTCCCGGCGATGGACAGCCGAAGCTTCGGGTCACCGTCGCGGCCGAGGTAGCCGTCCCACCCGTCCATCAGCACCGACAGGCCCTTGGCCTGGTCCAGGCGCCCGAGATAGGACACCCGTCCCTCGTCGTGGGTCGCACCCGTAGGTGTTCGGGGGACGAGGTTCCATTTGACGAAGGACCGGTTCAGCGGAAAGTTCATACCCGCCAGGGCCCGCCGCTGGGATTCGGAGATGAAAATGTAAGCCGAGGGCCGCGTCCGCCAGCTCCTGCGGTTCAAGGCGGTGCCGGCGACCACTGGCACCGTCATCAGCCTCGAGCCGCGGTAACAGCCGTGGACGATACCCGGGACGCCGAGGCGGCCGGAACAGTCGTGGCATACCGTTCCGGCCCGGAAGAAGTCGCCGCTCGCGCACGACAGTTTGTAGTTGTGGATGGTGACCACGATGGGGACGCGTGCCTCCGCCCCGGCCGCCAGGACCGACGCTGTCAGCAGCGGAAAGGTGTTGTGGACATGGATCACATCCGGTCGATCTTGCCGGATGGCCGCCCCCAACTCCTGGCGAGCACTCCGGCTCCGCATGACCGATAGAGGAAGGGCGGCCCGGCGTAGGGGAGGCCAGTTGGCGATGTCGTCGCTGCGCCGCTCGAAGTGGGTGACGGTATGACCGGCGCCCCGGAGGGCGGCCGCTTCCGTGTCGACCACCCGGTCCTCGCCGCTCGGGAACTCGGAGCGGTAGCGATTGTGGGCGATAAGAACTCTCACCTAAAGGATTCTGCTACCCATCCGCCTCGCGACTCGCCCAGAACGGCAGGCCGGCAGGTGTCATCAACCTCGGCTGCCCCAGGTTCGCTTTTGGACCCAGTTGCGATCGTGGTCGGCCCCGGTGGCCTGCTCCTGGTCGGCGATGCCGGCCGTGTCGTCGTGGCGGTCCGCTCCCACCAGTATCGCCGAGTCGACCTTGATGCCCCCGTTCTCCAGCATCTGGGCGGTAGCGGAAATGCGGGCCCCGCTGGCGGCGCCGGCGGAGATCATCACAACCGACTCCGTCGCCCAGGACGCGATGTGGTTGGCGCCGAACGCCGGGTTAACGGTGGCCAGGACAAGGACGGCGTCGACCCCGTTGTTCGATCGGTGCACGCCTATCTGAGTGGGATCGTCCGGGCCGGTAACCACCGTCACCGACCCGCGTTTCGCGACCAGAGGCACTGGCGAGGGATGGATCCGGCTCAAGGCAGCGCCGGTGCCCGTCGCTCCGGGCTGGTCCTTCTCGCCCTCTTCCTCCTGGTCGGCATAGTCCTCTTCTCCCCACTCGTCCGGTAAGGCCGTCCGGGCATCCGCTTCGATCGGCTCTTCGATCGGGGGTGGGGTGGGCTCCATCAACTCGTGAATCTTGGGGGTCTCCGACGCATCATCCCCGGGCTGCGGGTAGGGGGGGCGGAAGGCGCCCCACGCTCTGTACTGACCGTTGCCGTCGCGTGACCACTTGCTCACGCTCTCGTGGCGCATGTCCCAAGCAGCCCACGAACCCAGCGGGTCGCGGATAGTGGTCGGGCTGACCACGGGCCGGGTAGTGGTCGTGGCACGGCGGCGAGGGCTGGAACGCCGCACCGTCGGGTGATGGCGCCCGACACGCGCCAGTCTCCAGTCCTCGGCCCGGGCCAGAAGGGACCTCTTCGGTTCCGGCGCGCTGTGGAAGTTGACATCGCCCGGTCCGGCCGGATCGAGCTCGGGAAGCTTGAACAACGACTCGAGCGGCCGGCCCTCGGCCAGGTCGACGACGGTCACCCGGCCGCCTTCCTCGGCCAGCGACCGGGCGACAGATGCGACTGCCAGGGCTGCCGGCTCGGAGCATTCAACCGAGACCACGGCTAGCGCCGCGCCCGGTGCCTGCTCCAGACGGGAGCTGAGTCGCCGGGCCACCATCTTCAGCTCCGGGTCGGGATGGGTCACTCGCATAGCCAGGCGACGCTTGCGCAACAGGAAGGGCCGCCGGTACCGGCCGACACTCAACTCGACCGGGGCACCCAGGGCCTCGGCAATCTCGTCCCGGCGCCTGGGGCGGTCAGACAGTATGGCCTGGCCGATTACCAGCGCCATGCCAAGGGCCAGGCCGCCGATCAGGCCCGAGATCCCGTCTCTGATTACGATTTTCTTGCGAGTCGATGTCAGGAGGGCGGCCGGGTCTATTACCGAAGAGTTCTCGGTCAGGGACTGCAGCTGCTGATTGTTGTTCTCTATCTGGGTCTGCAAGGCCTGGATGTTTACCGCATCCGAGACCTGGGTGGACTGGTTGGCCGACGCCATCGCCTGTTGCAGCTCATTGATCTGATCATTCCACCCGCGGACCTGGACGGCGTTCTGCTCTGTCAGCCGGTCCGCTCGGTTCTCCAGGTAGGCCTTTGCTACTGCCCCGGAAACCGCCACGGCCGCCGCTTGATACTTGGACTTGGCCGTGATGCGCAGGATCTGGCCGCCGACGACTGTCGCTTTGTAGGTGCCTAGCAACGCATATGGGGGAATATCCCAGTGCTGGTCCCGCACCGCTTGCTGCGCCACCGGTTCGGTCTGGGCCAGGGTCGCTTCATTGGGCATTTGGATTACCAGATCGGCGCTCGCCGGCTCCATCAGGTAAAGATCAGTGATCGCCTGGTATGGCGGCGGCTTGACGATCCGGTAGCTGGTCCCCAGCATCAGTCCAACCAGGGCGGTCGCTATCCACAACCACCGGCGCCTTCGGAGGGCCGCCTTGAGGAATGACAGGCTGATGGGTCCGGAGACCACCGTCCCGGACTCCTCCTCGTGCTCTGCTCCGCCTCGGGTGAAGCGTGTCCGGTCGCGGGCCGTCATCTGAGGTGCCTCATTCTTCGTCGTGTGCCTCCGCTATAGGGTCGGGAAGCGGATCCTCGGCCAGGCGGGCCATCGCCGGCCGACGGATGGCCCTCGCCGGCAAATCGCCGGCCGTGTAGTCGTGATCGTCTGGATTGACCACGATGACGCCGTCGAGGGTGGTGCCGGCATCCGTGGCCGCCAGGGCCAGGCGGGCCAGATCATCCGAGGTCGCCACCCCGGCCGAAAGCGCTACGAAAGTTAGCACCCCCCCGCTCATCTCGAAATGCGGCCGCCTCCGATCCACGGCAACAACCGTGATGGTCAGATGCGACGGGGGTGTAGAGGAAGCCGTCGGGTCGGGTTTGACAAAGCTCAACAGTGCTTCGGGCGGCGGAGACTGGGCCGAGATCGCGCAAGCAGCCCGTAAAGTCTCGATGGCGTAATGATCTCCGGCCAGCAACGTGGTTGAGATACCCATACCCGAGGCGAACGAAGCCATCTGCACTCCGACCGACAGGGCCGCCTCGTCTTCGGCGTATGACACGATCTCGACCCCGACCGGGGGGTCAGAATCAGCCGCATCGAGCTGGTGCAAAAGCCGGCGCAGGCTCCAGGCGTCGACCGTCCCGGGCTGGTAGGTGTCCAGCAAGAGGTTCCAGTCCTCGGCCCGCTCGCAGCGCTCGGCGTCCAGGGAAGCCAGGACTGGCAGCCCCAACGCCCGGGCCAGGTCGTCGCGTCGCCTGAGCCGCCTGTCCTTGCGCCCTTTCCACAAGGCGACAGCTGATCCGACGACCAAGCCGACCAGGAGGCCGCCGGCGGCGTCCTCTGGGCCGGCGAGCCGGGATACCGGGTTGACGCCGGCTGCCTGCTGGAGCAGCACCGGAGAGTTTGCTTCGATCTGGCCCTTCGTAGTCGCGTCGGTTGTTTCGTCTTGGGCGAGTTCCGTGCCCAGTAGCTGGATCTGGCCCTCATCGACAGCGGCGGCGGCGGATCCCGTGGCCTGTTGCTTCAGGTCATTGGTAAGTTCCTGGATCCGTTGCTCATAAGCCCCCTCTTGGTTCTTGTTGCTCTCGAGCTGGGATTGAAGCTGTAAGGCGAAATAATGCGGAGACACGTCGACGTAGGCGTTGGCGACGCCGTTGGCGAGCTTCACCGCATCGGCCGGGTGAGGGGATTTCACGGTGATCGACAGCACGTTGCTCCCGACCGCCGCCACCGCGACCCGCTTCCTTAGAAGCGAGGCGCTGATCGGAGGGGTGACGGACTTGGTGGCCGGACCGAGCACTGAAGGGCTTGTCGCCACGACTTTCTGGGCGTCGGAGCTCGGAGTGCCGGTCGCGGCTGCGGTGGTTGCCGTAGAGGTTGGCAGGAGCACCTGGGCGGTGGCAGACGGCATCGCCGGGTGGGCGACCCAGTAAAGGATTCCGGCCATCAGCCCGGCCGCTCCGACGGCGCCGACCATGACCCGCCGGCGCTTGATGATGTCGATTCCGGCCCTGACGTCTAGCGGCTGCTCTTGCAAAATCTCTCCCTAGCTAGGCGGCCGGGGCAACCCTTGCCCAGTGAAGAGAAGCACACAGCCCCTCCGAATACATCGCATCTGGCGTTTTTTGACGCAAACGTGTGCAGGCGTTTTTCCGGTGGTGATGATCCATTGATTGGCCCGAGCGCCGCCGTCAGAGAAGTAGCCCCGTGCGGCGTCGCAAGGATCACGCATCCACCGTCGGGGCGCACCGCGTTTGATGCCGGTAATCCAGTACGACCAGCCCTTATACTCAGACTTGTCAGCAGTTGCGGTAGGCCACGAGGGCCCGGGTGAGGGCGGCCCACTCGTAGACGACGTTGTAGGGGATGGATGCCACCGGCTCAGAGGCCCCCACGATCGTTACCTGGCCCTCAAAGCAGCGCTCGGCCAGGAACCGGGCCCGCACAGCCTGGGCCGTGGCCGGGACGATCATCATGCTGTGGATCCCATGGGTCTTGGCGTAGCTGGACGCCCACTTGATCTCACCCAGCGTGGTGCCGGGATCGGGGACGAAGCACACGACCTGAACCCGGGGGACGGACGGGCAGGGCACTTGCTGCGAGCGTCCGAGCGAGAAGATCAAAACGGGGGCATAGCCCTGTTCGGCCAGGGAGACGGCGCGCCCCTCCCGGGAGCCCTCGTCCGGGCCGTTGAGGCTGAGTATGGCGTCCACGTGGTGGGGCGAGTTCGTGGGCGGCCAGATGAAGAGATAGGCGCTGGCCGCGACGAAGATCAGGACCAGCGCAGCCAGCACCGACAGAGAGATCAACCAGCGCTTCCGTGAGGATCGACTCCCCGAGGGAGGTTTGGCCCCGCCAGGCATATGGGCGACCTCGGACACCGTTACCACGCTTTGTACGAGGGGCGGTCGGGCCCTCGCGATACACCTCGGGGCGTATCAGGGGACCCGGTGCGTCCCTCTTCACGATGAGTGACCGACATGTCCCAGCGACGCTACCTGCCCATCCGCATGATCGAGGATCGCGGGACGAGGGGCGATAATGCCCCGGCTGCGGGTCTGACTCGCACGGGGCGCGAGCCGTTCGAGACTGATATCTACGGCCAGGACGCCTCTCCGTTGGCCGTGAACTCGATCGCGCTGCCGAGGGCGGGCTACTCGCGCTACGCACGGACGCGGCGCGTCGACGCCGACGCCTCGATCAGGCGCCGGATCGGCTGGATCTGGGCCTTGCTGTTCGTGAACGTCCTGTCCTTCGCCCCCCAGCGGCTCGTCCTTCCGCTCCCGCATTTCATCGGCAAGGGCATCGCGCAGGCCTCTCTGTGGGTGGCCCTGCTGCTCGCCCTCACCATCAACCGCCACATCCGCCTGCGGCCCAACTCCTACCTGGTGATCTTCACGGTCCTCGCCGTGTACTCCCTGCTCATCAGCATCGTGACCCTCCATCCCGGGTCCGCTTACCGGGGCGTGCGGCTTATTGGCTTCGTCGCCGTGTTGTGGCTCCTCACGCCGTGGTTCGCCCGGCGCGACCTGCTCCTCGTGCGCTGCCATCTGAGGTGCGTGGTCACCGTCATCGGTATCTCGCTCGCTGGTATCGTGCTGGGTCCACACAAGGCCTTCTCGGAAGGCAGGCTGCAAGGGGCGGTGTGGCCGATCCCGTCCACCCAGTTGGCCCACTATGCCGCCATCGTGGGCGGGCTGGCCGCGGTTCTCTGGTTCGTCGGGATGATGAAGAGGAACGACGCCCTGATTCTCGTCTTCCTCTCCTTCCTGACGATACTCCTCAGTCACACGAGGACCGCCCTGGTGGCCATGTCCATCGCCGTGGCCATCGCCGGGCTGAGCCTGTTCCTCCGGCGCCGCCGCGTCCGCAAGACCCTTTCGATCACCGTGATCGTCGTCATAGTCGGCGCCGTCTGCTTCCTCCCGTTTGCCGGCAATTGGTTTCATCGGGGTGAGTCCGGGTCCAGCTTCACCAACCTGACCGGACGGACACTGGTGTGGCACCGCCTGCTGAACCAGCCACGCAGCGAGGCTGAAGTGCTCTTCGGCGCCGGGCTGTCCAACAAGTCGTATCAGGGCCTCCCGATCGACGACAGCTGGCTTGCCGCCTACCAGGACCAGGGACTCGTCGGGGACATGTTGATCGGTGCCTTCCTGCTGGCCCTGCTGGTGGCCGCGGTCAAGGCCCCGCCTGGGCGGGGCAGGGCGCTGGCCCTATTTCTGATCGCCTACGGCCTCATAGCCTCATACACGGAGGTTGGGTTAGGCGACGCGTCACCATATCTCCTCGAGATGACCCTGGCCGCCGCCCTTCTGACGGTGCGGGAGGCTCCCGACCGCGCGCACGGTCTCCCGGCCGATCCGCTCGCGCGCCGGGCCTGGCCCCATGGCGATCGCGGCGGCCCGGGTCTCCTCGGGCGCCCAGTTGGTGTCGCACAAGGTCTTCGCCAAGGCCGGTCTGAGCCAGAAGGCCGCCAGCCGGGCCGGCATGACGATGATCGACCAATGCTTCGCGTCGGGCTCCAACTTCCTGGTCGGGGTGGCGGTGGCGAGGATCGCAGGGCCGGTCGGGCTCGGCGCCTTCTCGCTCGCATACGGGTGCTGGATCCTCATCAACACGATCCATCGCGCCCTCATCACCGATCCGATGGCGATCTTCCGGGACTTGAACGAGCGAGAGTTCCCCAAGCACATCAGGCGCGGTTTCGCCGCCGAGGTTGTCCTGGGTCTCGCCGCCTCGGTCGTCTTCGCCCTGATCGGAGTGGGGCTGCGAGTCGTCGGCATGACCGGCTTCGGGGACGGCATGCTGGCGCTGGCCCCCTGGGTGGTGTTCCTCGACCTTCAGGACTACTGGCGTTGGGTCGGTTTCATGGAGGGCAAGCCCGTCAAAGCCATGCACAACGACGTCGTGTTCTGCGTGGCCCAGATGTTCGCGTTCCGCGTTTGTCTTCGTGGCCGGCATGCACTCGGTTTATGCCGTGGTGGCGGCCTGGGGGTTCGGCGCTCTAGCAGGGTCGGTCTACGGGTTGCAGCAGTTCTCGGTGGCTCCGGCGATCAAGGGTGGGTACCAGCTGCTCCGCGACCGCTGGGCCATGAGCAAGTGGAACGCGGGAGGCCAGATCACCGGGTGGGGATCGAGCCAGCTCTACCTCATCCTGACGGGCGGCCTCCTCGGACCGGCCGCCCTCGGGGGGCTCAAGGCGGCCAACAACCTGGTCACCGGTCCGTCCTTCGTCGTGATCCACGCTGGTGGCAGCTTCGGGCTCCCGGAGGCCAGCAAGGGCCTGAAAGAGCGGGGGTGGCCCGGCCTGCGCCGGGTGGGCCGGCTCATCAACCTGGTGAGCCTTGTGAGTATCGGCGTGTTCGGTTTGATCGTCATCTTCTGGGCCGTGCCCCTGCTAAGCGATGTCTACGGGGAGTCCTTCGTTCGCTACGCCCAGGCGGCCCGAATCATGTCCGTCGCCTACATCATCTCGGCCTTCTTCATGGGACCCATCCTGGTCCTGAAGGCCACGAAGCGCACCCGGCCGCTCTTCATGGTCCAGGTCATCTCCGGGATCGCGTCGGTTGGAGCCGTGGCCGTGTGCACCACCCTGTACGGCGTCAATGGGGCCGCCGGCGCGCTACTGATCTCCAACGCCATCATTCTCGTCGCCTTGCTTATGTACCAGCAGGCGGCCCGGCGGTCGATCCTTCATCCGCGCCAGGCTGAACCTGACGTTGAGGCGTCAGAGTTGGCTGCCGAATCAGGACCGGGTTGACACCGATCACTCCTAGCTGTTGCTGATCGTGCTCCCGGCGTCCTGGTGGTACGGCTTGGCTTGCCACTGCTTGAACGTGAGCGTGTCGGATGGATTCTGCTCGGGCGCCTCGAACCTCCAGGGCCCGACGTATGTGTTGTCGGCGAAGACGTTGGACTGCTCGAAGGCTATGGCCTGCTCGGTCGCGGTGCCGGGATACGGTGGTTCGCCGAACTGGGCGAAAGTGCCCGAGTAACCGCACTGGGCCCCGGTGGCATTACCGGACTTCCCCGCTTGACATTTGGGGATGACGGCTGGGTCCAGGGTGAAGGTGTTGTTGGTCACCCGCACGTTCTGGGTCCGCCACCGGCAATCCCAATACAGGGCTGACCCGGCTTTGCTGGCGGTGATCGCCGCGGGAGTGCAGGTGTTGGCGGTGTAGGTGCCGCAGTAGAACGTCGTGCCGCACGGCCCCGTGCTGTCCTCCAGGCGGGCTACCGCCGGGTCGCCGAGGGTGCAAGTACCGCTGGTTTCCGAACCGCAGTAGCGGTTAGAGTCCTCCCACTCGACCACTCCGCCCCAGTTGTTGGTGAAGACGTTGTCGGTGATCTCGAGAGTGGAGTAGAGCCCTCCGGCTACCCGGCTGTCGCCCCCGCTGTTGGATATGTAGATCGCGCCCTCAGGGAAGTCCGCGCTGCCTGGCCCTGCCGCCCAGCCGTTGTCCACCAGGGTGTTGTCCTTGATCAGGGCGTTGTAGCTGATCTCGTAGATGATTCCGGGACCAACGCTGCTGGATATGTAGTTGCCGGTCATGGTGATGCCAGCATTGTCAGTGTCGCCCCACAGCCCGACGACGTTGCCGTGGACGTAGTTGTCAGTGAAGGACGAGTCGGTCGTGTAGAAGAACTTGCCGCCGCCGTCGCACCCGCAGTTGTTCTCCTGATTCACGTTGCCGTTCGAGGCGATCTCGTTGTGGTCGACCGTAATGCCGGTGTTGCCGCTGGGCGAATATGAGTTGAATCCGTTCTGGTAGTTATTGGTCAGGCAGTTGTACGAAAGCGTGTTGTGAGTGCCGAGCAGTACGCCCCCGCCCGTCCCGCCGTTGGGCCCAACGGTGTTGTACTTGATCGTCCAGTTCGCACCGTCATCATGGTTGACGATCCCTTCGTTCTCGACGGGCGCAAAGTTCTCGATCGTGAGGTATTCGATGGTCACGTTGGAGGCGTGTTGGGCGAAGGCCTCCCGGTTGACGTTCTGACCGTCGAGGATGGCACCCGGCGCGCCTATGTAAGTGGAGTTGTTGGACGGAATGATCTGGCTGAAAGCATCAGAGCCAATTACATGTACTCCGGGTGCGAACCAGTAGACGCCCGGTGCATCCAGATCCATCGATCCGTCGTTACCCGCCGGGACGGTCACAGCGCCGGCCGGCGGGGCGGTCGGTCCGCCCCGCAGCAGGGATGAACCGCATATGCGGGCCGGCGGAGCGACCGGGGCACCAGCCAAGGCGCCATGCACCGTGGTTGAGGGAGGAGCCGTCTGCCCGACCCGGCCCGTGGTGGTAGGAGTGGCCTCGGACTTGTGGCTAGAACTGCTGCATGCTCCGGTGGTGGCGGCGAGGACGACCAGGACGCCCCCGACGAGAGCGCGCCTTCCTGTTAATCCCGGCATGCGGGGTTGTCCGGTCGGCGAGTGGTCATCGGGTCTTCTGCTCCCTGGCGTCTTCTGCTCCCTGTCGTCTTCTGACGAGTCCCCAAGTCTGACAGCCGCCGGGAGCGTGTTGCGGTCGCGGCGCCTACCTTTCCGCTTGTTCGGCCGGGTGCCAATGTCGCAGCCTGGTGGCAGACTGCACACTCTGATGGAAGAAGGAATTTTTTCGGGGATTGTTGGGCAGGATCGGGCTCTGGCCGCGCTCGAGGCGGCGATCGCCCGTCCCGTACACGCCTACCTCTTCGTCGGCCCGGCGGGCACAGGCAAGAGGCGAGCTGCTCAAGGTCTGGCGGCCGGTTTGCTGTGTCCCGCCTCCCCACCGGACGGCACATGCGAGAGCTGTCAGCGGGTCCTGGGCGGGATTCATCCCGACGTGATCCACGTCGAGAGGGAGGGGGCTTCTATCGGGATCGATACGGCGCGGGAGGTGATTCAAGCTGCGTTCACGAGCCCAGTGGAGGGAGCCCGCAAGATCGTTGTCCTGCACGACTTCCACCTGGTTCGAGATGCCGCACCGGCGCTCCTCAAGACCATCGAGGAGCCCCCGGCGACGACCGTATTCGTGATCCTGGCGGAGCACCTGCCCCCCGACCTGGTCACCATCGCCAGTCGTTGCGTACAGGTGGAGTTCCGCCCCTTGACGGCTGAGCAGGTGGCGGCTGCGCTGAGAGAAGACGGCGTCGCTCCCGAGCTGGCGGCCCATCTGGCCGAAGCGTCAGGTGGCCGATTGGACCGCGCCCGCCTGCTCGCCAGCGATCGGCAGTTCGAAGCCCGCCGGCAGGCCTGGCGGGATGTGCCCGGGCGGCTAGACGGATCCGGCGCTACCGCGGCGGCCATCGCCGACGAGCTGATGGGTCTCCTGGAATCGAGCGTCGAGCCGCTCAGTGCGGCGCAGGGAGACCAGCTGAAGGAGCTGACAGAACGCAACGAGCGGGCTGCCGCCGTGGTCTCATCAGGACGGTCGGGATCGGCAAAACGGGCGGGAAGGGCGTCCAAGGCCGCTCTCAACGCGGGCGTCAAGGATATGGAGGAGCGGCACAGAAGGGAGCAGCGCCGCCAGCGAACCGACGAGCTTCGCTTTGGGCTCGCCACCCTTGCAGGAGCGTATCGGCAACGCATCGAATCCGGATCCGGCGCCAGCCGGCTTTCGTCCATGGAGGCGGTGCGGTACATCGACAAGCTCTCGAAGGATCTGACGTACAACCCGGGTGAGCTGTTGGCGATCCAGGCCCTGCTGGTGAGACTGAGCCGGCCCGCCGCCGGCGGCTGAGGACTGGATCTCCACACCATCCTTCTGAAGCGGATCCCGGCTGCATGAACCTTCTCGCTTGTCGCTTCGACCGCCCAACATTCGATCAGTCCGAGGTTGAGGCCGCCTACAATCGAGGGACTCTTGTGACATCGACAGTGTCCAGTCGTAATGCGACGAGCGGGATGGAGGGCTGGGGACACACAAGATGAAATCATTCGGAACCTGGTTGGCAGTACCGAGCGACAGCTCCCTTGACGCGACGGGTCAAGCCTCATCGAGCTTCGGGCCGCTCGCGACGCGAGTCATGGTCTCCGATGACGATTTCAACGGTCTGGGCGTGGTCATCGTCCCACCCGTCGGCTACGACCACGCCACCAGCTTCCGGGCTTTGCAGGTGCTGGCTCGAGAGCTGGCCGAACGCGGCTGCCTGGTGGCACGGGTCGATCCCTTCGGCACCGGGGACAGTGCGGGCGGGGCCGCCGATGTGACCACCTTGAAGGTATGGGACAACGCCGTAGAGGAAGGAGCGACCTACCTCAGGGAGCGCGGGGCTCGAGCCGTGGTCCTACTCGGATGCCGGGTCGGCGCCGCTTTGGCCCTCCTGGCGGCAGCGTCGGTCGGTGCCACCGCGGTCGTGGCGCTGGATCCCGTGCTGTCGGGCCGGCGCTATGTCCGCGGCCTGCAGGTCATGAGCCAGGAGCACGACCAGGCCGACGTGGGGTTGCTCGTCGGAGGGACCGAATTCCCGAAATCATTGCTCGACGATATGGCCGGTCTCGACCTGGCCCGCGATCTTCCGGCGCCGTTGGCACCCTGCCTCCTGGTGGGCCGCCCCGGCAGCAGCGCCGAGTCCAAACTGGCCGAACGGCTCACGGGGAGTGGCTCGGAAGCGGAGGTCTGGTCCTCGCCGGCGCTGGAGGGATTCCTCGGGGTCCACGCGGAGCAGGCGGTTATCGACCCCGCGTTCATTCTGGACGTCGCCGGTTGGGTCTGCGGCTGGGCGCCTGGCGCGGACGCCGCCGCCGGCAGCTGGGCGGGGCTCGATGGCCGTGCGCTCGCACTGTCAGAGCCGGCCGCTGAGGATGTATCGCTGCGATGGGGCGACCAGTTCATTCGCGAGAGTTTCGTGACTGTCGGTACCGAGCAGCTAGTCGGGGTTCTCACCACCCCATCCGGTGTTACGTCACCCTCAGGGAATCTGGTGGTGTTCTTGAACAGCGGCGCCGAACCTCACACCGGGCCGGCCCGGGCGTGGGTCGAGTTCGGGCGCGAACTTGCCACCCACAACGTTTCGTCACTGCGCGTGGACATGAGAGGGTGGGGTGACAGTCCCGACGGGCCAGCGGGCCGGTACGAACCGGGGCACCCCTACGATTTGCATTCGATCGACGACGTTCGCGACCTTCCTCAATCGCTCAGCGCCCTCGGCTGGGATCGGGTCTTCCTCTCGGGGTTGTGCGCGGGGGCGTGGTTGGCGCTACACGTAGCCCGCGACAGCAAGTTCGCCGGAGTGCTGGCGCTCAATCCCTCCCTCGAGTACGAGCTCGGTGGTCCAGTTGTGGCCATGGCGGACGAATACCGCAGGGTCTATGCCGCTGAGATTGTCGAGAGGAAGCGGGAGGCTCTGGCCGGACGATGGGACCGGGAAGACCTGGCCGGTTTGCGTCCTTTCGCCGGGGCGTGGCTCGACGCTCTGGTCGACAACGAGATGCCCACCTCGCTCATCTTCTGCGAGGGCGACATGGCTCTCGAATATCTGGTGGACCGCCTTGCTCTGCGCCTGGCCGCGGTTCAGGAGTCCGGATATGTGCGCCTGCACGAGGTATACGGGATCGATCATTCGATGCACCGCGTCTGGCTGCGATGGAAGATCGTGGACATCTTCCTCAACGAGTTGGATCATTGGGCCGAGGTGGGCGGCCCCTTGTCAAGCCGTACTTAGCTCTCTACCGGGCCGTTCGGTGAATGATTCTCGAACCACTCGAGGTGGCGCTTGACGTAGTCGACCATCTGCGATGGGGAGCGGACGATGTGGAACCCTCCGGGATACCGCACCATCACTGTCTCGCGACCCAGCCGGCGCAGCCCCTGGAACAACTGGTCGGCCTGGCCGGGCGGGCAGCGCAGGTCGCCGTCCCAGTGGAAGAGCTGCACGGGGGTCGTCACCCGCGCAACGAAAGTGATGGGTGACAGGGCGGCGTAGAGATCTGGTTTGTCCCACGGGAGCCCTCCCAGTTCGTGCTCGGCGAAGTCAGGGATGTCGGTTGTCCCCCACAGACTGGTCAGATCGGTCACAGGAGCCGACACGCACGCGGCGGCGAAGCGATCGGTATGGCTCACAGCCCAACTCGTCATGTACCCGCCATACGAATAACCGGCGATATACAGGCGATTGCGGTCGGCGACTCCGGTCTGTACCAGATGATCGACCGCCCCCATCAGGTCTTCGAAGTCGGCCCCGCCCCAGTCTCCGATAGAGGCTCGGGCGAACTCCTCCCCATAGCCGTGGCTACCCCGCGGGTTCGGGAGGACTACCACGTAACCCGCCGCGGCGAGTGACTGATACAGGCCCAGGAGAACCACCTGCGGATGCCAGCTGTGCGGTCCGCCATGGACCTCGAGGACGGTAGGTGCGGGGCGGCCTTTGACGTAGCTCGGCGGGTAGATCACGAACGACTCGATCCGGCGGCCGTCGCCGGCCCGGTGGCCGGTTCGCCTCACCGAGGCCCACTTCACCGGCCGGAGCTCGCTATTGGCGTGGCTGACCTGGGTCTCGCCCGAGCCGTCGAGAGCAGAACAGAAGACCTCGGGCGGGCGGTTCGCCCATTGCGAGGCAAAGGCCAGCATCGAGCTCGATGCGTGCAGGGCTGTTATCTGGCGATCTCCGCCCGCCAATAGTTCCGGCCGAGGGCGGTTGAGGGCGCTGCGGTAGACGGACATCGTCCCCCGATCGACGGCAATGAAGATCACCGCCCGCCCCCGGTCCACCCAAGCATGGGTTCCCCCCGGCGCCCGCATGACTCCCCATACGGAGCGGTCCAGGCCGGCGCTGAGGGACCTCGGCGCCGCCCCTCCGGCGGCCGGCACGACCAGTAGATGCGTGTTGGATGCCGAGTCCCCGTCGGGGTTCTCGTGGCCTACGTAGGCGATGTGAGTTCCGTCGGGCGACCAGAGGGGCGAAGCGGCCGTGCCCAGGCCCCGCGTCAGCCGACGGGGCCGCCGCCTACCCTTGACCCGGGTTACCCAGACGTCCCGGCGGACCCGGTCGAAACGGGTCAACGACCGGTCCGACACAAAGGCCAGCGCGGTCCCGTCCGGAGCCCAGGCCGGGTCGGCATCGTCCCAATCCCCATCCGTCACTTGCTCCGCCTTACCCCCATCGACAGCCGCCATGAAGATGTGGCTCCGGCGCTCGTCCCGCCAGCCGAGACCGTCGAAACGGTTGTACAGTCCCTTCACCACGCGGGGCGCGGCCCGTTCTACGGCGGTGCGCTCGTCGGGCTTTTTCCAATCACCGGTGCGCGCCACGTACGCCAGGCACCGGCCGTCAGGCGACCAGACCGGCTGTGAAACCCCGTGAGGTGCCTTGGTGAGAGAGCTCGACTCACCGCCCTCCAGGGGGGCCACATGCAGCTGGGCCCCTTGGCCGCGGTCGGCAACGAACACCATCCAGCGGCCATCCGGCGACCAGCGGGGGTTGGCGTCCTCCGGTCCTGAGGTGAACTGGCGGGGCGGCGCCGACCCGTCCGTCGCCGCGACCCAGATGGCGGTTGCCGCCTTGTCGGTCTCGGGGTCGGGGCTGGCGACGACGAACGCCAGCCGTGACCCGTCCGGGGAAAGCTGCGGGTCGGTGACGGCGCGCAAATGCCACTGATCTTCGGGGACAAAGTCACGCTTCGCCGGCATCTGACATGCGCTCCTCCCCCGGGGCCGGTGCCGCCGGTGACCGCCATTGTGGTCCCTCGCGGCGGTGGCTGCCTGTCCCCGCCCCCCCGGGCGGGTACCCTTTCGCCGCAGTGCTCGGTCGGTCCCATCGCCAGAACTCCGCCCCCGACTCGACGCCGGCCTCTTCGTCGACCCGAGCCGAACGGCGCAAGGCCCGGGAACGGCGGCGCAGACATCTGTACATGACCGCAGCCGCCGTGGTGGCCGCGCTGTGCGTGGTCGCAGGTCTGGCCGCGGCCGGTTCGGCCGGCCACGTACGGAGCCTGTCGGGGCTGGCGCGGTTCCTGCACCTTTCGACTCCGGCCGGTCACCCCGCAGCGGGGCCGGGCGCCGTCAAGTCCCGGCCCGGCTCTTCCGGACTCGGGCCACCCCCTAGCGTCCCCGGTCCTGAGGTCCTGGCCGGCAGCACCTACCAAACCCCGGACGGGGTGGGGTCCCGCTGGGTCACCGCCGAGAACGCTCTCCCCGGTACCGGGGCTTGGAATATCACGGGGCCCCAGACACCTGACGGGATCATGGGCTACGCCAATCTGGTGCAGGCACAGGTCGGGCAGGACGTGACCTTGTACGTATCGACCCAGGCGCCGAGTTTCCATGTCGATGCCTACCGCATGGGGTACTACCAGGGTCTGGGCGGCCGGTTGGTCTGGAGCTCACCCACGGTGCCCGGGATGGTGCAGCCCTCCTGCCCCGTCGACAACGGGACCAACATGGTTCACTGCAACTGGCAATCGTCGCTCTCCTTCACCGTCACCAGTTCCTGGGTGCAGGGCCAGTACCTGCTCAAGCTGGTCGGCAGCGGGGGCCAGCAGAGCTACGTCCCCTTCACTGTCTGGGACCCGTCCAGTCGCGCCACCTATGTGATCATGTCCGGAGTGCTCACCGACCAGGCCTTCAACGCTTTCGGTGGCTACGACCTCTATCAGGGGGCCGCGCCATGCGCCCCCCAGGTTTACCCGTGCTCGACCCGGGCCCGCGTGGTGTCTTTCGACCGACCCTACGCCGAGGGCAACGGCGCCAGCTCCTACCTGAGCCTGGAGTACCCACTCACGCGGTTCGCGGAGATGCGCGGGCTGGACGTCACCTACTGGACCGACATAACTCTCTCGACCGACGGGAACCTCCTTACCGATCACAAGGTCCTGATCTCTCCCGGCCACGACGAGGAGTGGTCTCTAGAGATGCGCCAGGCGGCGGAGACGGCGAGCAGTCGGGGTGTCAACCTGATCTTCTTCGGAGCCAGCCCGGTATTGCGCAAGGTGCGGCTCGAGCCTTCGTCCCTCGGCCCCGACCGGGAGATGGTCAACTACCGGGACCCGGCCTCGGACCCGTTGATGGGCGTAGACAACGCCGAGGTCAGCCAGAACTGGTGGGGCCAGCTGCCGGCTGATCGGCCCGACAGCGAGCTGGTCGGAGCCGACTACGTCGGCTACTACAACGAGGGTTCGTTCCCGCTGGTGGTGTCGGAACCGTCGTCATGGTTGTTCGCAGGCACCGGCCTGGGTGCCGATGCAACGATTCCCGGCGTGCTGACAGGGGACTTCCAGGCCTACGACCCGGCGCTCGGGGGCACGCCGGCGGGGGTCGAGATCCTGTCTCACTCGCACGTGTCGATCACCGGCAATCCTGGCCGGAACTACGCCGACACCACCTACTACACGATGCCGTCCGGGGCGGGGGTGTTCTCTAGCGGTACGACCAACTGGATAACCACCCTCCAGCCCTGCTCACCTCAGGGCCCGCCTTGCCCTTCCCCCTTGATGCAGGCGATCACCGGCAACCTATTGCGGGTCTTCGGAGCCGGGCCGGCAGGGAAGACATACCCGTCGGTGAGCAACGTCAGTCAGTTTTACGGCTGAAAAAGGGGCCCGCATTTCGCGGTGATCGCAAGCGACGGCAATGATGGCGGAATGCTCGACCATTTATCGATGCAATGTTCGGATCCCGTCGCCACCAGCAGCTTCTACGATGCCGTGCTTCCGGCCTTGGGGGGGCAGCGGATCATGGACTTCGGTGAGGTCATCGGTTACGGCGTGCCGCCCAGGCCCACCTTCTGGATCGGGCCGCACAACACTGGGCAGGGATTCCGCGAGTCCCACATCGCGTTCTCGGCCCCGAGCAGGTCGGCGGTGGACGCGTTCTTCGAAGCCGCCGTCGCCCACGGGGCCGAAGCCCTGCATCCGCCCCGAGTGTGGCCGGAGTACCACCCCTACTACTACGGATCCTTCGTGCGGGACCCCGATGGTAACAACGTCGAAGCCGTCTGTCACCTGCCGCCCTCCTGACATCAGCCATAGACGTCCAGGCCCAGGTGCACGGCGAGACTCAGGCCTCCGCAGGCAATGACCACTCGCAGCGGGCCGGCCGGGGCTCGCCGGACGATGATCGGGCCCAATCGTCCGCCAACGAAGAAGCCGATCGCCAGCGGGATCACCGCCGACCATCGCACCGGCCCGAAGAAGACGAACAAGATGGCGGCCATCCCATTGGCCAAGCCGAGCAGAACGTTCTTCATGGCGTTGCTGCGGGCCAGCGATTCGGCCGTGGTGATGAGCAGGATGGACAGCAGAAGAACGCCGGCTCCCGCCCCGAAATACCCGCCGTAGACGGCTACCGCGAACACACAGAGTACGACCACCAAGCCCGGCGGGTGGTGCCCACTCACCCGGGTGGCGGCCGCTGTGGTGGCAGAGGGTCGCCGCGGTATCAGGATGCCGAGCGACGCCAGCCCGATCAGCCATGGGACCACCTTGGCGAATGCGCTCGACGGCGTGGCCAGAAGCAGGACGGCGCCCGTCATCCCACCGGCAATAGCGACGTACCCCAGGTGGCGCACTCTGGCTCGTTGCCCCGTAAGCTCCGGTCGGGAACCCCAGACGGATCCGAGGCTGCTGAACACCAGTGCCACCGTGTTGGAAACGTTGGCCGTGACAGGCGGCAGGCCTATCGCCAGCAACGCGGGGTAACTGACGAGCGAAGCCAGGCCGGCGACGCTTCCGACCAGCCCCCCACCGAAGCCGGCCAGGACCAACCAGAGCCAGTCGAGGCTTCCCACTATCTCCACGTACTCTCGCGCCCGGGTGCGGCTCGGCTGCGGGCCGCGCCGGGCGCCGGGATCTGATTACGGATTTTGCGGCTCTTCGGCCTGGGCCGCCCCGTCTGTGGTCGGTGGCCCAGCTGCGGCTATCTCGCCGAGGGCCGGACCGAGCCCGTCCTGGACAATGCGCATGAGCTGGCCGGCCTGGGAGGCGAAGCCGGCGAGCAGCTGGCCCATGCCGTCAGCCCCGTTGAGAACCGTGACGTTGGCGTTGGCGAGCTGCGAGGCGGCGGCGGCGATAATCTCCGGCATCTTCTCCACCAGCATCCGTTGCAGGGCGATTCCCTGCCCCGTGGCCGTGGCCTCCGCCTGGATGCGCGTTCGTTGCCCTTCCGCTTCCGCGATGGTGCGAATCCGGTAGGCCTCGGCTTCGGCGGGTTTCTGCACCGATGCGACCAGCTCCTTCTCCCTGAGCTCGCCGTTGCGGACAGCCAGCTCGGCCTGGGCCTGCAGCACTGCTTGTTGGGCTTCGGCCTGGGCCAGCGGTCCGGCCTGCGCTGCTTGGGCCTGGGCCCGGTCGATGTCGGCCTTGTACCCGGCTCGGGTAACCTCGGTCTCCCGCTCGTACTGTGCCTGGTTGCGAACCGATTCCTGCTGGGCCTGGGCGGCCGCCTGCTGAGCTTGGGCCTGGGCGACCTGGGCGTCGCGCTGGACGGCAGCCTGATGCGGAGCGGCTAGAGCAGCTATGTAGCCTGAGCCACGATCATCGATGGACTGGATCTGCAGGGAGTCTACGACCAGGCCGATCTTTTCCATCTCAGGCTTGGAAGCCTCGAGCACTACCTCGGCGAGCCTCTGCCGCTCCCGGATGAGCTCCTCCACGGTCATCGAGCCGATGATCGATCGGAGATGACCGGCGAAGATGCGCCCGGTCAAGGCCGACATGTGGTTCTGGTCGTCGAGGAAGCGACGCGCCGCGTTGGCGATGCTTTCGTTGTCGTCGCCGACCTTGAAAGCGATGACAGACCGGCACAGCAAGGCTATTCCCTGCTTGGTCACGCACTCCTCGGCCACCTCGGCTTCCTGCATGGCGAGGGTCAACGTGCTGACGCGGTTGCGGATCGGCAGCACGAAGGCGCCGTGCCCGGTGACGATTCTGAAGGGCAGGCCGCCGTCGGTGTGTTTTTTTCCGCTGATGAGCATGGCCTCATCAGGAGCCGGAACGTGCCAACCGAACATGAAAGGAGCCTCCTTAAGATTTTTCTCTGCCCCAGCACATCTTCGCGCCAGTCACGAGCTACCGTCAGCCGGTAAAAGGCGTGACCTCCACTGTCCGGGCGGATCGTTTGCCTATCACGAGCACTTCGGTTTGCTCAGCCAGCTCTTCGTCGGCATAGGCCATGTACGTCTCGGTGCCACCTCGAATGTGAACGACTATCTCGCCCGGCCGGCCTGGGACGATGCGGTGGGTGACGGTGCCGAGTTTTCCAACGACGGGGTCGTCGTCTGACATGGCCGCGTAGGGTAGCCGCCCCGCTGAGAAGAGGCGATCACCCGCTTCCGCCGGTGCCCCCGGCCAAGGTGGTGGTCGGACAGCTGAGGTTCCCGGTGCCGCCCAGGGCCTGGGCGAGGGCCTTGCCACCGACCGGGTTACCCGCTTCCACCTGAGATATGGCGGCCGCGGAGTCGACCGTGTTCGGAGCGCTCGACTGGCCGGCAGCATCGGCCTCCGCTTGCTGCTCGGCGCACACGCCGGCCACGCCGTTCTGCAGCACATTGGTGGGATTGAGCGGGGAGGACGGCGATGAGCTCGAGCAGGATCGCGCCCCCATGACCGACAGGATGAGCAGCACGATGATGCCCATCAGCTTCATCATCAGCCGGGCTCTCATGCCTGAGATGGACACGCTCGCGCCATCGGCACCCCGCGGCGGTATCTTTACCGGCCTTCGGGTATTGCCGATTTCGAGGAGTTAACGGGGGTCGTCAACTGATCCCTTGTCGCAGGCGCGGTGTCAGTTGGTGATGACAGCCTGCAGTTGGCGGACCTGGAGGTTGGGGACAGCGGCCCTGGTTTCCAGATCGGGCAGGACGCCATGATCGGGGCCGAGGGCCCAGGTGGCGGTCCAGTTCTCGACCACCGTGATCGTCACCGTCCCGACGTTGTCGAAGGTGTGGCCGATGGTCCCGTTCGGATAGGCCTGCCCCTCCTGGCGGTAGGGGCCGGTCCAGGTCGGGCTGCTGTTGTCGCCCCAGTCGACCGAGTAGGTCCCGGTGGCGACGATCGTCAGCGGTCCGAGGGGCGTATTGGCCTGATAGGGAGCGGGGTGAAGGGCGCCGTTCGTCACGAGGTAAGCGGGCAGCCCGGTGACCGCATAGCCCGGCGGGACCTGGGGATCTGGCTTCGGTAGCGGGACCGTCCGCCAGAACGCGACCGAGATGGCGGCCGGATCGACAGCGGGGACCCCGTTGTTGCCGGCCGGCGCCACCGAGGCGGCCGCGGCCGGGACGCAGCTGGGAAGGACGACGCCCGCAGCCCAAAAGGCCTGAATGGCGAGGGGCGCCCCCTGGTTCGGCCCGGTAGCCGAACAGAGCCCGTTCGGGCCGACGGCCGGATACGGATAGACGGGAACTGTTGGAGGGGTGTCATCTGCGACGCCGGTCTCATGGGCGGCGGGTTGGGGGGGTTGGGCCGGCGTCGCCGGCGTCTGGACGACGTAACTTCCGCCGCAGTAGATCAGTGCGCCACCGAGATCGCGCGTGTCATGCAACCAGCCGCATCTGCAGCGGCTACGCCCGTTGTCGCAGACATGGTCAGGACCACCGCTCATAGCTATGAGCGTTGCGAGGATCAGGGCGAGGCGCACGGATTCGGAACGCTGGTCAAAACCGGAAAGCTGACATTGAACGAGATAGTCCAAAGCGTGGGGTTCAGCGACGTGGATCGATACTCCGGTTGCTTTGGTCGCAACCCGAAGTACTCGGACATCGCAGCTGGTCCTGGATGCGCGACAACCGCTGCGAAGCTCGTAGATGTCTCTGCGAATAAGCATGTGGGCGAGGCTGACTCCAGAATCTGAACAGTCGTCGTTCGGTCGCCAGGTGGAGTCCGAATCATTCCGATCCGCTGACGCCAGGCTCTGTTCGAGGATCGAGACCTCATGGGCATAGAGAGGATCGGCAAAGATGGACCGAAGGTCCTGCGTTGACTTGGCGGGGTCACAGACTTTGCCGCGATTGTCGATCGCAAGGCGTTTCCGTTGAGCGTGGTTGAGCGCCTCTCAGGACCGAGTTGACGTAGGCGACGGTGATCACCTGGGGAATGGCGTAGGGGTTGGCTGGAACCGTCGTCGAGGCCGGCGCCGGAGCGGGGGGAGGATCGGCGGCGTGCGACGGGCTCGAACAGGCCGAGAGCATTGCGACAACAAGTCCGCCAATTGCAAGATAGATGAGTTTCATAGCTTCTCTTATACTTTTTACACGCCCTTCAGGCGGCCCGCAAGACGACCCCACGTTCAAGCGTCTCCGCCCGCCCCGGAAATCTGGCGCCCTACTGTGCCGCGCCGGCGCCCTCCAGCGCCAGCCGCAGCTAAGTGCCGGTTAGGCAGTCAGAGAGCCCCCGTCCACAACGAGGACTTCTCCAGTCATCCACGACGACAGGTCCGTGGCAAGGAAGAGAGCGGCCCGGGCAATGTCGATGGGCTGACCCAGGCGGCGAAGAGGCCAATGCCATTCCTCTCGATCCCCGCCGGGTTCCCATAGGGCCCGTGCGAAGTCCGTTTTGATCAGCCCGGGGGCGATGGCGTTCACGCGTACTTTCGGCCCCAGTTCAGTCGCGAGGTGCTTGGTGAGATGTATGAGCGCGGCTTTGGACATGTCGTAGATGCCGATAGACCCGTTGTATTTCATGCCGCCGACCGAGGCCATGTTGATCACGGTCCCGCCGCGGTCGGACATCGATTGCTTCCAGGCCTCCTGGGTCCAAACAAGAGGCCCCCTGATGTTGACGTTCACGATCTTGTCGAAGCGGGACAGGTCGATGTCAATGGAGGGGCCGAAGTACGGATTCGTGGCGGCGTTGTTGACCAGGATGTCGAGCCCCCCGAACCGCTCGATGGTGGCTGCCACGCAGTCGCGCGCCTGCTCGGGATCGCCGGCGTTGGCGGCGTAGACAGCCGTCTCGCCGTCGATGGTGCCGGCAGTCTCCTCGAGCGCCTCCCTCTTTCGCGACGAGAGCATCACCGCCGCCCCCTGCTCGGCATAGATGCGAGCAATGGCTGCTCCGATCCCCTTGGAGGCGCCTGTGACAAGAGCGACCTTTCCTTTGAGGTCAAGACTTTCAGTTCCCATGTTCGCCTCCATGACCTGCGCGCGATCCTCGCATGGTTCTCGCGCCGGCCGGACCAGCGCAAGCGCGGGGTACGATGCCCAATGGCTTCGGCGCCGGATACCTGGTGGCTCGGTGAACGATCGTGGCATGGCGGCTGCGACGAGATTCCGTTGCCGTCGGGACCGGGTCGACTCTGGCTGTGCGGCAAGCGGTTCGTGGGTCCCGACCCCGAGGAAGCCCTGGCAGCCGTAGGCGCCGACGGCATCGTGTGTTTGTGCGAGGGCCACGAGCTGCGAGACCGGTACCCGGACTATGTCGACTGGCTTACGACGGAACCGGCTCGGGCGATCTGGTTTCCGATTCCTGATGTTCATGCCCCCGAAGTGGCCACCGCCATTGACCTCCTCGATGGCTTACGAGCCTTGTTGATCAGTGGCGAGAGGTTGATCATGCACTGTGGTGCAGGGGTCGGTCGTGCAGGGACCATGGCGGCGGCGCTGCTCATCAGAATGGGACAATCCCGCGCCCAGGCTTTGTCAACCGTGGCTGCCCATCGTCCTATGGCTGGTCCCGAGGCCGGCGCCCAGGAGACCTTTCTGGTACAGGTTGCGGACCGGACTATCTGAGGCAGCCGATCGGGCTGAGATGGCAGGCTGGCTGCATGTCAGAAGAACGGGACCGGTTGGCAGCCTTTTCGTTACGAGTGTGGGGATACAAGCAGGGCGAGGTCATCTCGCTGATGATTCACCTGGGAGACCGTCTCGGGTTGTACCGGGCCATGGCCGGCCGGGGGCCTATGACCGCCGACGACCTCGGTGCGGCAACTGGGCTTCACAGGAGATGGCTCCTCGAATGGCTCCGCAGCCAGGCGGCCGCGTCCCTGGTGGACACCGTGAACGGCGAGACCTTCGAGTTGTCGCCTGAGGCGGCGGCGGTGCTGGCGGACCACGCGGACAGTCTCTGGTTTGCCGCCGGGGCCTTTCAGGGTGGGGTGGCCCCGCCCGAGGTCGTGGATCGACTGGCGGGCGCGTTCGAGTCGGGCGTAGGCCTGACCTACGACGATCTCGGCCCGTCAGCCGCCCATGCCGTCGAGCGCATGCTCGAGCCGTGGACCAGGCTCGCCCTGGTGCCGTTGATACTGCCTGTGCTCGAAGGCGTGACCGATCGACTCGAAGCCGGCGCTCTTGTGGCAGACGTCGGGTGTGGCTCCGGTGTGGCCCTTTGCACCCTGGCCGAAGCTTTTCCCGCTTCCCGATTCGAGGGATTCGACCCGTCCCGGCATGCCATCGATCGGGCTCGGGCCCGGGTGGCGGCGACTGGCATGGCCAACGTCGAACTGCGGGAGGTCGGCGCCGACGGCCTTCCCGACGACGGTCGCTACGACTTGGTTCTGACGCTCGATTGTGTGCACGACATGCCCCGGCCGGCTGAGGCTATCGCTGCCATCCGGCGGAGCATAAGTCCGGACGGGACCTGGCTGATCAAGGACATCCGGTCGAGCCCGACCTGGCAAGACAACACCAAGAACCCTGTTCTGGCCCTCATGTACGGGACATCGGTCGCGTGCTGCATGTCTTCGGCCCTCTCGGAACCGGGCGGGGCCGGGTTGGGGACTTTGGGCTTCTACCCGGAGCTCGCCGAGCGCATGTGCCGCGACGCTGGGTTCAGTCGTTTCCGGATCCACGACGTGGAGGATCCGGCCAACCTCTACTACGAAGTTCGGCCCTGATCGACTTGGCGTCCTGAGGCCGTCTCCGCTGGCTTTAGTCTGGAGGCCGTACCCGGATACTTATGAGCACCTGGTCGGAGGGAACTATGGCGACGGCTGTAGACGGCGATCCCCTGCTTGATGTTGACCTCGATCTGTCGCAGCACCTTGACCAGCTGGAGCTGGACGAGAGCGACGACGACGACGAGCCCGTACTGCGATGGAGAGACGGGAGGTTGGTCGACACCTGGAGGGAGGGCTACCCCTATCCGGAACGCATGCCCAGGCCCGACTACGAGGTGATCAAGCGACTCTTGCAGATCGAGCTGCTGAAGCTTCAGAACTGGGTCAAAGACTCCGGGCTGCGCATCGTCATCCTTTTCGAGGGCAGGGACGCGGCGGGCAAAGGGGGAACCATCAAGCGGTTCACCGAGCACCTCAACCCGAGGGGCGCCAATGTGATCGCCCTCGAGAAGCCGACCGAGCGCGAGCGGGGGGAGTGGTATTTCCAGCGCTACATCCGCCACCTCCCGACATCGGGCGAGATAGTCCTTTTCGATCGCTCGTGGTACAACCGGGCCGGTGTCGAGCGAGTGATGGGCTACTGCACAGACGAGCAGTACGAGACCTTCGTCCATCAAGCCCCGGAGTTCGAGCGACTTCTGGCAACGGATGGCACCGCGTTGATAAAGCTGTGGTTCTCGGTTTCGCGTGCCGAGCAGCGAACACGTTTCCTGATCCGACGTATCGACCCGGTCCGTCAGTGGAAGCTGTCGCCGACCGATCTGGCGTCGCTCGACCGCTGGGACGATTACACCGTCGCCAAGGAAGCGATGTTCGCGCTGACCGATACCGGGCACGCTCCCTGGACGGTCGTCAAGAGCAACGATAAAAAGCGGGCTCGCATAAACGCCATGCGCTATGTGCTGAGCCAGTTCGACTATCCCCGGCGGGATGAGTCCATCGTGGGGGTTCCAGACCCGCTCGTCGTGGGGCCGGCTTCGGAGGTGTACGAGCACGGCGAGTCGCCGGGGCGGGTGCGGCCGGCCGGCGACTAGGGGACCGGGTCCGGCGGGCGGTTGCCGGCGGGCTGGGGTCCGCCGGGCTGGGGGGCCTCCGTCGAATGGCAGAGGTCGGTGCCGCCGTGGGCGCCGGCCGGCCTGCCGAGCGCCCGAGTGCCGGATGTTCAACAGAACGCAACACCGGTCATGATTGAAAGCCGACCCTCGTTGCGTTAAGGCGAAATATCGAACCTAAGGCAACAGAGGTCAGCGAAAATTCTGGACTGCTGTTGCGTTCTGTCGGTGGTCACTCTGTGGCTGGGTGTCGTGCCCGGTCGGCGGGCCGGCGACACGGCGGCCGTTCTGCCACGGCGCTCGCCCTCGACGACCCGCCCTCGATGACCCGCCCTCGATGACCCGCCCTCGCCGACCCGGCCCCACGACCTGCCGCCTGCAAGACTGCAAGACTGCAAGACTGCACCCGTGGCGTTCACCAAAGACGACGACCGGGTGGCCGTCATCACCGGAGGGGCGAGCGGCATCGGCCTGGCCACCGCTCGCCTTCTGTCCGAACAGGGGTGGCAGCTGGTGCTGGCGGACATCGAAGCGGATCGCCTGCACGAGGCCGCCCGCGACCTCGACGCCAGCGGCCATAAGAGCGTGCAAGAAGTGGTGACCGACGTGGCGTCCAAGGAGTCGGTCGACGCCCTGGCCGAGGCCACTTACGAGCGTTTCGGCCGGGCGGATGTGGTGTTCAACAACGCCGGCGTCGCCATGGCCGGTCCGACTGTCAACATGACCCACGCCGACTGGACCTGGGTGCTGGAAGTCGACCTGTGGGGCCCGATCCACGGGGTGGAGGCGTTTCTCCCTCGCATGGTCGCGCAGGGCCGGGGCGGTCATCTCTTGTTCACGGCGTCTTTCGCCGGGTTGGCGCCGAACATCGGCCTCGGGCCCTACTGCGTGGCCAAGTACGGAGTGGTGGGCCTGGCCGAGGTGTTGCACAGGGAGTTGCGCCAGAGCGGAATCGGGGTTTCGGTACTTTGCCCGATGCGGGTCGAGACCGACATCGGCCGGTCCCAGCGGAACCGGCCCACCGAGTTGGGTGGTCCGGGGCCGGTCCGGGACGACCCAGCTGACCCCGCCGGCGGCGCCGGCGCCGCAGCCGCTACCCAATCCGCCGCCCCCGCCGGCCCCGCCCTCCCCGCCGGCCCCACCCCCGCCGGCGACCGAATAGCCGGACGCATCCTGCCGGTCAGGGTGGTGGCCGAACAGGTGGTCGCCGCTATCGGAACCGACCGTCTCTATATCGTCCCCCACGAGGAGAGCCGGGAGATGATCCGCCGGCGTTTCCAGCGGATCGATCAGGCTTTCGAAGGGTCCTCCGCCGTCTAGCGTTCCTTCCGTATGTATATAGCTCCATCCGATGCCAGCTTCGGCGAGGACGAATGGCGTCCCTTCGTGGAGTCACAGGGTTTCGGTCACCTGGTGGCGTCAGGTCGGGATCGAGATGTGCCGGTGGTGGTTCCTACCCAGTTCGTTCTCGAGGGAGACCAGGTATTCCTGCACCTGGCCGGCCCCAACCCGATCTTTGAGGCTCTGGCCGAGCAGCCCAAGGTCCTCCTCAGCGTGGCCGGCGACTGGGCCTTCATACCGTCCAACTGGAGAGTCGTCGGCGATGAGGATCCGGCCTTCGGCATACCGACCACCTATTACGCCGCCGTTCAGCTGATCGGCACCGCCACCGTTGACCGGAGTCCAGCCGCGGTGGCCGCCGTGCTGCGCCGTCAGCTGGCGGTTATACAGCCGCAGGTCGAGATCGCCGACCCGGAAGTGGTCCACCAGGCCAAGTTGCGCGCTATTCGAGCCGTCACCATCGCCGTCGAGGAGGTGAGAGCGAAGTTCAAGTACGGCACGGGCATCGACTCTGCCCATGGTCAGGCGGTGGTCGACCACCTCAGGCTGCGGGCCGGGCCGGGTGACCTCGCTGCCGCTCGCCATGCCATCCGCCGCGACCGGACGCAGGGTGCCCTCGGTGGCTAACCATCGGCGCCTGCCGCCGGCGCCTGACCGTCAGGGGCGGACGGGCCCTGATTCTCAGGGCCGAGAGCAGCGAAAGCGTCCAGCATCGGGACGCCATCGTCGGGGACCGAGATGGCCAGGCTCACGGCATCCGGCTGGATCCGGAGCGAAAAGTCGAAGAATGGGCAGCAGGCCTTCTCGCGACGGGCCAGGGTGATGATCTCGCCCAGCCGGGCTGGATCGTCCCGGAGCTTGATGATGAGTTCGGTAGGCGTCAGCCGTCGGGTTGCAACGGCGGCGGCCCCCAGGAGGGCGCGCCATTCGTCCAGTTGATCGCGGGCATCGACCGCGGAGAGAGTGCAGGAGATCGGGACCGGGGGTGGGAGCGGTTCGCTCAAGGTGAGGGGCTCGGGAGGGGCAGCCTGGCACAGTTGACCGGAGCCAGTTCGGACGTCACTGGACCAGTGTGCCCGCCCTCGAGAGGGTTCGGGGATCCGGAGTGGACCGGCGCCGGGGCTAGCGGCTGGAAGCCGGCCTGATGTGGAGGGGAACAGCGAACACGAAGCGGAGCAGAGCCCGGCGGCGGGACCGCGGCGATCGGGATTGCGCTGATCGGGACCCGGTTGATCGGGACCCAATAGATCGGGATCGGGGAAGCGCCCTCAGGCGGTGACCCCCGAGGCCGCGGAGTTCTTCCTGGCGATAACGGGCCGATTC
This sequence comes from uncultured Acidimicrobiaceae bacterium, assembly GCA_963851245.1. GTDB lineage: Bacteria > Actinomycetota > Acidimicrobiia > Acidimicrobiales > Palsa-688 > CAWKOH01. Next base: position 270,511 of record CAWKOH010000012.1, read on the forward strand.
TGCCAGCAGCACTGGATGGGTGGTCATGACCCGAACCTAAGAGAGGATGCGGACAGTTCCTGTCCGCAATACGAATATTCTCCGAGATCGTGGCAGACACCGCGGCTCGCCTTTTACGCCTTCTCGGTTTGTTGCAGAGGCAGGCCTTCTGGGGTGGCCAGGAGCTGGCGGACCGCCTCGGTGTAGGCACGAGGACCCTTAGGAGGGACGCCGAACGGTTGCGAGGCTTGGGCTATCTGGTCGAGACGACCCCCGGTCCTGGTGGCGGTTACCGCCTCGGGGTCGGCGCCGACCTTCCGCCCCTCCTGCTCGACGACGACGAAGCCATGGCGGTGGCTGTCGTCCTGGGCGTCTCCGCCGGCGCCGCCATACCGGGCATCGAGCGGGCTGCGCTCGCCACCCTCTCCCGCGTCGACCGCCTCCTTCCACCGCGATTGCGCAGCCAGCTGGCGGCCCTGCGCGCCACCACCGTCGCCCTCATGTCAACCCCCGATGTCGTTCCGGCCGAGAGCCTGGTCAGGTTGGCCCGGGCCTGCGACGGCCACGAGCGGGCCATGTTCGACTATCGCAGCCGGCAGGGGGACCGGAGCGAGCGGCGGGTCGAGCCGCATTGGCTGGTAGCCACCGATCGCCGCTGGTACCTGGTTGCACATGACCTGGACCGGCAGGACTGGCGCACCTTTCGGGTCGATCGCATCGGCGAGATCCGCCTCACCGGGCAGACCTTCGAGCCCCGCCCCCTTCAGGATCCGGCCCGCTTGGTCTCGGAGTCGATCGCCCTGGCCCCCTACCTGATCCAGGCCCGGATCGAGGTGGCGGCCCCGGCCGAGGAGGTGGCCCGCCGGGTGCCAGCCGACATGGGGGTGGTCACGGCCTCCGGGGCCCGGACATCCACCCTCCATCTCGGCGCCGAGAGCCTCGAATGGATCGCCGGGTATCTGGTCGGTACCGGTCTGACGTTCGAAGTGGCCGAGCCCATCGAGCTGAGGGACTATCTGGCGGCGGTCGGGACCAGGCTGACCGCCGCGCACGGACCTTGAAATCGGGGGTGCGGTTCCTGCAACACACGAGACTGCAACGCACGAGACAACGGCGTGACCAAAGAGAGCGAACGCTCAGATTTGTTAGCCTCACCGACCGCATGGATGACGCTGCCGCCGTCCTCGACAGGTACCTCAAAGCCCAGCGGGACAAGGACCTCGACGCGCTCGTGTCGTGCTGGCACCCCGAGGTGGAGGTCACCCACCCTTTGCGGCCCGACCGCAGTTGGAGCGGCGCCGACTTCTACCGTCGCCAGTGGGACCGAATCTGGCGGGAGAACCCGCGGAGTCGTTTCGAGGTCGTCTCGAGTGGCGTCATCGGGAACAGGATCTATCTGGAGGCTCTGGTCGAGCACGCCGACGGAACCATGGTTCCGAACATGAACATCATGGAGGTCGAAGGAGGCCAGATCCGGCGGGCGAGGGTCTACACAGACCAGGTTGTGCGGGACGGAGTCGACATGGACGACTTCGTCCGGGCCTTGAACCCGCACGCATCGTGACCTGATGGGAGGGCCGCTCGACGGCGTGCGGGTGCTGGAAGTGGCTTCGCACGTGTTCGCCCCCATGGCCGGGGCTGTGCTCGCCGAGTGGGGCGCCGAGGTGATCAAGGTAGAGCACCCCGAGACGGGCGATCCATACCGGGGTCTGGTCACGGCCGGGCTCCACAAGGTGCACGCAGGCGCAGATGTCCAGTTCCATGCGGCCAACCGGGGCAAGCGATCCGTAGGCGTCGATCTCAAGCATCCCGAGGGCCGGGCCATCCTGTCCCGCCTGGTGGGCGCTGCTGATGTGTTCGTTACCAACCTCCGGGCCCCGGTCCTGGAGCGCCTGCGCCTCGGCGTCGCAGACCTGCGAACCGACAATGCGTCCATCATCTACGTTCGGGCTAGCGCGTTCGGGCCGGCGGGACCCGATGCCGGGCGCGGCGGATACGACGCCGGGGCCTACTGGGCCCGTAGCGGTATGCAGCACATATTGGCGTCGCCGGCAGGAGGGTGGCCGTATGCGCCGCCGGCCGCGTTCGGTGATGTGGTCGGCGGGATCACCATCGCCGGAGCGGTCAGCACGGCTCTTTATCGCCGGGCCACCACGGGGGCGCCGTCGGTGATCGACGCCTCCCTGCTGGCGTCGGGAATGTGGCAGATCCAGATGGAGGTGACCAACGCCTGCATCGACCCACCCGAGACGGTCCCGGCCGTTCCCGGGGCGACCGACGCCGTCGCCGATCGTTACCAGGCCGCCAACCCATTGATGCTGGCCTATCGGACGTCGGACGGGCGCTTCATCGTCTTGCAATTGCTCGCCTCCGATCGGCATTGGCCCGAACTGTGTCGAGCGCTTGGTGAGCCGGAAATGGCCACAGACAGCCGCTTCGCCGACATGGTCGCCAGGAAAAAGAACGCCCGGGCCTGCGTCGCTTGGCTCGACGAAGTTTTCGCTCGGCGCGACTTCGCCGAATGGAGGCGGATACTTGCGGACTTCGAAGGTGAGTGGGTGCCCTCCCTTCGGCCGGAAGAACTTCTCGAGGATCCGCAGGTGGTGGCCAATCGGTACCTCACTGACGTGGACCTCGGCAACGGTCACTTCCTGCCTCTCGTGGCCGTGCCCGTGCAGTTCGACGGACACCCGCCCCAATCGAGACGGGCGCCCGAGCCGGGCGAACACACCGAGGCGGTCCTCCAGGAGCTGGGCTTCTCCTGGGAGCAGATCGGTGACCTGAAGGACCGCAGGGCCATCCAGTAGGCACCAAAGGCATCCAGTAGCCAAAAGGGCCGGCGAGGATCGGCGTTGCCCCTTCCTTCGGGTTCGTGCCATATTGGGTGGCGCCAAATGAACGCTTACTTCGAGCGCTGGGGGTGTTCCTGATGGGTTTGTTGGACGGCAAGGTGGCGGTGATCACCGGGGCCGGCTCGGGGATGGCCAAGGCGTCTACGAAGGTCTTCGCCCGGGAGGGCGCAAGAGTCGTCGCCGCCGATATCAGCGGGGCTGAGAAGGACACCGCCGCCGAAGTGGGCGAGAGCGTGCTCCCGGTGCATTGCGACGTGACCGACGAAGCCGACGTCGAAGCCCTGATGCAAAGCGCCCTCGACGAGTTTGGCCGGGTCGATGCGGTGCTGAACGTGGCCGGCATAGGGAGCCCCGAGCCCATTCACGAGCTGTCCATGGCCGAATACGACAGGATTCTTGACGTCAACCTCAGGGGCGTCCTGCTCGGCATGAAATACGGCATCCGGGCGATGACCCGGTCCGGAGGAGGCGCCATCGTGAACTGGTCGTCGGTCGGCGGGCTCGGTGCCTCGTCGTTGCCGACCGCCAGCTACGCGGCGAGCAAGGCGGGAGTGATCGCGGTAACGAAGGCCGCGGCCGTCGAGTACGGGTCTCAGGGCATTCGCGTGAACGCCATCTGCCCGGGCTTCATCATGACCGAGATCATGGGCGCGTCCGGTGCCGAACGCTTTCCGGAAATGTTCGAGAAGGCGGCCCTGGGCCGGGCCGGGCAGCCACCCGAGGTCGCCGAAGTGGCCGCATTTCTGGTTTCGGACCGGGCCTCATTTGTCAGTGGCGCCATCATCCCCGTGGACGGCGGCTGGTCTGCAAGACTCGCCTGATCCTGGCCCAGAGACGACCCAATGGGAGCTAACCGAAGAGGCAACGGCCGGTGAAGCCGGCGCCGTTCCAGTATCACGTTCCGGGCAGTGTGGCCGAGGCGGTCGACCTGCTGGCCAACCTGGGCGAAGACGCCAAGGTCCTGGCCGGCGGTCAGAGCCTGATCCCCATGCTGGCCCTGCGGTTGACCGCGTTCGACCATTTGATCGACATCGGCCGCATCGACGAGATCAAGGGAATCGATCGTGACGACGGCGCTCTCCGCGTCGGCGCCGGTACCACCGAGGCCGAGGTCGGCTCCAGTGAAACGGCCGGCTCATCCGTGCCGCTGCTGGCTCGGGCCACGCCGCTCATCGGGCACTTTCAGATCAGGAATCGGGGCACCCTCGGAGGTTCGGTGGCGCACGCCGATCCCGCAGCTGAATACCCCGCAGTGGCTCTGGCCCTCGATGCCCGGATGGAGACGGTGTCCCCAAGAGGACGGCGTTCGATCACCGCCGGCGACTTCTTCCAGGGCCTGTGGACGACCAGCGTGGAGGCCGACGAGCTGCTGGTAGCGGTGTCGTTTCCGGTCTGGAGCGGACGCACCGGCTTCGCTATAGAAGAGATCGCCCGCCGCCACGGCGATTTCGCCGTCGCCGGCGCCGCCGTCGGGATCGAGCTCGACACCGACGACCGCATCCGCCGGTGCGGGATCGCCCTCATCGGACTCGGTCCCACCCCGCTCAGGGCGTCGGGGGCCGAAGCGGAGGTGACGGGCCGGCCCGCCGCTGAAGTCGCCGCTGAAGAGGTCGGCCACCTGGCCGTGACCGGGTTGCAGTCGGTGCCTGCTGACCTGCACGGGACCGCGGAGTATCGCAAGCGGGTGGGCGCAGTCATGGTGGCCCGGGCCTGGGCCACGGCTTTGACGGAGGCTGGCCATGAATGAGATGACGGTGACGCTTCGCGTCAACGGCATCCTCCGGGCGGTCCGCCAGGCCTCCGATGCCCTGGCGGGGCCGGATCGCTCATGAGCGGATCGACGACGGTGGGGGCCACCCGCTACGCCGGCGCCCGCGTGCCCCGGGTCGAGGACGCCCGGTTGCTGACCGGCAACGGCACCTATGTCGACGACATCCGCCTACCCGGCTTGCTTCATGCCTTCTTCGTGCGCAGCCCCTTTGCCCGGGCCGCCATCCGGGGGATCGACGTGTCGGCCGCCCTGGACCAACCAGGCGTCCGGTTCGTATTCACTGCCGCCGACCTCAATCGGCACGTCAAGGAGCAGTGGCACACTTCGATCGGGCCGGAGAGCCCCGAGACACCGCGCCCTCCGCTGGCCGAGGGGGAAGTGCGTTTCGTCGGCGACCCGGTCGCCCTGGTGGTGGCCGACAGTCGATACATAGCCGAGGACGCGGCCGACCTGGTGGAGGTTGATTACGAACAGCTGCCCGCCGTGGTCGACTACACCACGGCGGACACGGCCGGCTCTCTGGTCCACGAGAGCCACGGTTCGAACGTGATCGGGGAGATGGCCGGGGCCCCGGCCTCGCTCCTCGAGGAGGAGTTCGCCACCGCGGCGCACGTCGCCAGCCAGACGATTTATCAGCAGGCTTACGCCGCCGTCCCGATGGAGGCCCGCGGCCTGGTCGTCCACTACTCGACGACGACCGAGGAGCTCACCATTTATTCGGCGACGCAGGCGCCGCACGAAGTGCGAATGTTCTGCGCCCGCCTGCTCGGCCTGCCCGAGCACCGCATCAGGGTCGTCATGCGCGACACCGGAGGCGCCTTCGGTCAGAAGATCATGGTGCAACGCGATGAGATGTGTCTGATGCTCGCCGCGCCGCTGGTAGCGGCCCCGCTCAAATGGGTCGAGGACCGGCGCGAGAATCTGCTGGCTGCGGGCCAGTCGCGCCACGAGCACGCCGCTGTGAGGATGGCGTTCGACGCCGAAGGGGCCATCCGGGCCGCCCAGATCGACTTTGTATCCGATTCCGGTGCTTACCCCACGCCTTGGCCAGTCGGGACGGCCGCAGTGGTCGGCGCCCTGTTCCCCGGTCCCTACCGGGTGCCCAAGGCTGCCTTCACGGCCAAGACCATGTACACGAACCGGGTCGGGCGCTCTGCCTACAGGGGGCCTTGGCAGTTCGAATCGCTGGCCCGCGAGGTGCTGCTGGACATCGCGGCGCGTGAGATGGGCATGGATCCCATGGATCTGCGGAGGCGGAACCTGCTCCGCCTGGGGGACATGCCCTACACGAGCCCGAACGGAAGCCCGTATGACCGCATCGCGCCCCTCGAGACATTTGAGCAGGCCCTGGCCATGCTGGACTACGAGGGGTTCCGGCGACAGCAGGCTGAAGCCCGCGGCGCCGGGCGCTACATCGGAGTCGGCCTCTCCACCTACGTCGAGCCGTCGACCCCGGGCTTTGGTTACTACGCCACCGAGGCGGCGACTATCCGCATCGAACCGTCCGGCCGGGTCAACGTGTACATCGCGGGCGGCTCCACCGGCAACAGCATCGAAACGACGGTTGTGCAGCTGACCGCTGATGCGCTCGGAGTCAATATCGAAGACGTGGCGACCATTCAGGGGGACACCGCCGTTACCGGCTTCGGGGCCGGAGCGGCCGGCAGTCGGAGCGGATCAATGACCGCGGGGGCGATAGGGGAAACGGCCGGGATCCTGCGCGAGCGCATATGCGCCATCGCCGCGCACAAGCTCGAGGCCTCGGCGGACGACATCGAGCTGGCCAACAGTCGGGCCTATGTCCGAGGCACCCCGTCGATCGGCCTGTCGATGGCCGAGTTGGCCCGCCTCGCCTACTTCGACCCGTACTCGCTGCCGCCGGACGTACCTGCCGGCCTCGAGGCCAGCGCCCGCTACCGGACCGACGCCGGCTCGGTGTGGGTAAACGCCACTCACCTGTGCACGTGTGAAGTCGACGTGACGACCGGCCAGGTCAGGCTCCTGCGTTACATCGTGAGCGAAGACTGCGGACCGATGATCAACCCCAACGTGGTAGAAGGCCAGATCGCCGGCGGGGTGGTGCAGGGCATCGGTGGAGTCCTGTACGAGCACCTCGCCTACGATCAGGACGGCAATCCGGTCGCCACGACATTTATGGACTACCTGCTGCCTACGGCCGCGGAAGTGCCGGTGATCGAGTACGGCCACGTCGAGACGCCCAGCGCCGGGCCAGGTGGCTACAAGGGGGTTGGTGAGGGCGGGGCCATCGGCGCCCCGCCCGCAGTCGTCAACTCCGTGGCCGACGCGCTCTCCCCATTCGGCGTGAAGATCACCCGGCTCCCGCTCGACCCGGCGACCGTTCTGGCGCTGATCGATGGGGCTCCCCTCGGATGAGCGGGAGAGCGCTCCCCTCCGATGAGCGGGCAGGCCCCCAGATTGGTTGGCGGCCCCGGCCCGTTCTGGCCGCGCTCCAAAGGGTGGGCCGCCGGGTCGGTTAGGCGATGGGCCAGGCGACCGACTTGGTCTCGAGGTACTGCTCGAAGCCGGCAAGTCCGTTCTGGCGACCGACCCCGCTGCTCTTGTAGCCCCCGAAGGGCACGTCGGCACCTACGGGAGCGCCGCCATTGATGCTCATGACCCCGGTCCGAATGCGACGCGCGACCGCGGTGGCCCGATCGATCGACCCGGAGAAGACGCCTCCGGCCAGACCGTAGGTGCTGTCGTTGGCGATGCGCACGGCGTCGTCGTCGTCGTCGAAGGGGATGGCCACGAGCACCGGGCCGAAGATCTCCTCCTGGGCAATCGTCATCGAATTGTCGACGTTGGTGAACAGCGTCGGCTCCACGTACCAGCCCTTGTCGTACTGGGATGGCCGGCCGCCACCCAGGCTGAGGGTGGCGCCCTCGGCCACGCCCTTCTCTATGTACCCGAGGATCCGGGTCCGCTGCTTCTCCGAGATGACGGGCCCCATCATCACGTCGGGCCGCTGCGGGTCGCCATAGGGGACCGACGCCAGCATGCCCTTCACCAACTCGACCCCCTCCTCGTAGCGGGACCGCGGCAGGAGCATCCTGGTCTGGATGGCGCAGCCCTGGCCGGCGTGGAAGCAGACGGCCAGGCCCGACATGGTGGCGGTCGGGAAGTCGGCATCGTTCAGAACGATCGTGGCTGACTTGCCGCCGAGCTCCAGGAACAGTCGCTTCAAGGTGGGAGCGCCCTTCTCCATGATGCGCTTGCCCACTGCAGTGGAACCGGTGAAGGAGATGAGGTCCACTTGCGGGGACAGCGTCAACTCCTCCCCCACCAGGTGATCGGAGGAGGTGACCACGTTGAAGACGCCCGCCGGGATGTCCGTCTTCTCGGCGACGAGACGGCCCAGCCGGGTGGCGTTCCAGGGGGTGTCCGGCGCCGGCTTGAGGACCATGGTGTTCCCGGTCGCCAGCGCTTGTCCCACCTTGTTGAGCGTTACCTCCAGCGGGAAGTTCCAGGGGACTATCGCCCCTACCACACCCACCGCCTCTTTCCAGATTCGGCGGGCGTTGAGGGTGCCTCCCATAAAGGGGGCATCCGGAAGCTCGATCTCCCACGGGAACTCGTCGATCAGCTTGGTCGGGTAGCGCAAGGCTCCTTCGAGGGGTCCGTCCAGCTGTGGGCCCTGAGTGGTCATACGCGGGCAGCCGACCTCGAGGATCAGTTCCTCCCGGAAATCCTCCCGTTCCGCTTCCAGTGCCTCCTGCAACTGCTCCAGGCACCGCTTACGGAAGGCGCGGTCGGTGGACCAGGCCGTGTCGTCGAAGGCCCTTCTGGCGGCCGCGATGGCCCGCTGGATGTCGGCTTTGGAGCCGTCTGCTACGACACCGAGGACCTCCTCGGTGGCCGGATTGACGTTTTCGAACGTCTTTCCCGCCTCCGACTCGATGAGCTTCCCATCTACGAGCATTCGGGTCTCGTGCTCGATTCTTGCCGCGCTGCCCATCCGTCCTCCCTTGGTGCTCAGGCCCTGTGCTCAGGCCTTGTGCTCAGGCCTTGTGCTCAGGCCTTGTGCTCAGACCTTGTGCTCAGACCTTGTGTTCAGACCTTGTGCTCAGGTCGGGGCCAGGTATCGGCACGCTACTCGATATCGACGTCACAGTCAAAGAGGGCGGGACGCTGCGCCCGCCCCCTCTGCTCGACTGCGTATGGGGCTACGACGAGGCCGAAACCGACTTGCCCGGGATCTCGGAGCCGCAGATCGGGTCGGCGCCCGGCACCAGCTGGAACGTCGAACCGGAGAGCTTGGTGACATACAGGCAGGGTCCGACTCCGGTGGCGGTATTCGTCCGGTTGTCGAGGTCGAAGCTGTGGTCGCCGAACAGCCCGGCGGCGTTGAAGCCCTTCACGTTGTTGAGGGCGGTGATGAGGCTGCTGTGGGTCGGATTGGGTCCGGTCGTCTTGAGGGCTTCGAGTAGCAACGCCACCGATGCGTAACCGGCGTATTCGGCGTAGGTCGGATCGTTGTTGATGCCGATAGCTGCCAGCGCGCTCTTCAGCTGCTGGGTTGCGGCGGTGTTCATCTCCATCGGCTCGAAGGACGTGCCGAAGTACACGCCCTGACCGCTCTGCAGCGCGCCCGGGCCGGCCTGGGTGAGGTCGCCGCCGTAGCCTGTTGGCAGGAGGGCTACCTTGAGCGGAACACCGTCCTGCCTCAGGGCGGTGATCAGGGCGAACCCGGTGTTGGGATCCACCGTGGCGGTGAAGCCGTTGACACCAGCGTTCTTCATGGCCAGCGCCACCGGCTGGACATTGGTGGAGCCGAAGGGGAAGTTGGCGTTCAGGTACCCCACCTTCAGGCCGGCCGATTGGGCCGATACGGCCGCCCCCTTGGCGGCCTCGGCAGAGGAAGGTGAGATGCTGTAGCCGAGGGCGCCTACGTCGGTGACGCCCTCCATCTTGAAGAACTGGCCGTAGACCGTCGACACCTTCGTGGTGTCCAAGTAGCCGTACACCGGAAACATGTTCTTCGACGTGAGCCATTCCGGCCCGTCCTCGGGTGCACCCACGACCGGGACACCCTGCTGCGTCAAGTAGGGGGCCCCGCCGAAGGTGATGGCCGAGACCGTCAGGACGACGTCCACATGGTCCTGCTCGACCAGCTTCTTCGCCGCGGTCAGGGCGCTCGCAGGAGAGGTCTGGGTGTCACCCTGGTAGATCTTGAGGGTCCACCCGTCCTGCTTGGCGATTACGGCGCCGGCCTCGACCCCTTGCACGCTGCTCTTGTTTCCCGACGCGGCTGCCCCGGTGAGGTCGGTCAGGATGCCCACCGAGATGGTGTGGCCGCTGTTGCCCGAGCTGCTGCTCCCCGCCGTGCTGCCGGAAGGAGTGCCGCCGGACGATTTACTCGAACTGCTGCATCCAGCCGCCACGGTCATCATCACCGCGGCGGCAACCAGCAGCTTCCTCTTCGTGAACACGTCGAGTTCCCCCCGTATGGTTGATTTCAGCCTTATGTGAGCATGCGCCGAGCCACAACCGGTTCGGCCAGCCAGGCCATGATAAGTGAGGGGACACTCCGGCGCTCATCGGGCGGCCAGGATCGCCCGCTTGGTGGCCCCCAAAGTCCCTTTCGGGACGCGTTGTACCCCTCAGAGATGGATAACGCGTCGCGGAAAGCCGAATGGGGCCCAGAAGGGCCCGGCAACGTCGATGCGCCGGCACCCAACGTCGCACTTCGCATGCGATCGGCCCCGGCTTTGCCGTGGCGCCCGGCGATCATCGACTATGGGTGGATAGAGACACGGTCGCCGGCCATCGACGCCTCGGGACCACACGTGGAAGGTTGAACTTGGCACAGATATTGACGATGGAGAATGTGGACCGGCCTCTGCCGCTGGTCGACGACGAGAGCCGGCCGTTTTGGGACGCGGGCCGGGACGGGATGCTGTCCTTTGTGTCGTGCAACTCGTGCGGGGCTCTGCTTCATCCACCCGTTCCGGTGTGCCGTTACTGCCGGTCGGGGGACCTCGGCCGCCGGGAAGTGTCGGGGCGCGGCGTGGTCGTCGGTTTCTCCGTCAATCATCAACTGTGGGATCCGCGGTTCCCTCCGCCTTACTGCGTAGCCACGGTCGCTCTCGACATTGACCCGCGGGTCCGGCTCGACGACCAACATCGTTGACGTCGACGTCGATGACCTGAGGGTCGGCATGCGAGTCGAGCCGAAGTTCGAGCAGCACGAGGACGTCTGGATACCTCTCTACGTTCCGAGCAGTGAGCCGGACGGCGAGCTCCCCGAGGACGAAACCCCACCAGGTGACCATCGCCGCTGGGCTCGTCCCCGCATAGGCACCAGCCGCTTCGAGGAGCGGGTGGCGATCACCGGCATCGGTATGTCTGACATCGGGCGCAGGCTGATGCGCCCGCCGCTGTCGCTGACGGTGGACGCGGTCAAGGCGGCGGTCGCTGACGCCGGCCTGGAGCTCGATGACATCGACGGCCTCTCCACCTATCCCGGCGGCAGCGCCATCGGTGGCTTCGGCGAGGGGGGAGTGAGTGCTCTCGAGGACGCCCTCGGGCTGCGGCCGACTTGGTACAACGGCGGATGGAGACCTTCGGGCCGGCCGGATCGGTCATCGCCGCCATGCTCGCGGTGGCGGCCGGCCTGGTCCGCCACGTGGTGTGCTTCCGGACCGTATGGCAGGCGACCTACGCGGCCGCAGCTCCGGGCCGGCAACACCGGCGGCGAACCCTTACGGCATGGGCCGGGGCCGGCCAGGCGGCGAGTCCCGGGTTCACCGGCCCTACGGGATGGGCTCGGCCGCCAACAACCTGGCGATGTATGCGTCGCACCACTTCCGCAAGTACGGCACCACCCGCGAGACGCTCGGATGGATCGCCCTCAACCAGCGGGCCAACGCCGGGCCTCAATCCCAAGGCGATCTATCGCGATCCGATGACCATGGACGACTATCTCTCGGCCCGGATGATCAGACCCCGTTCGGTCTCTATGACTGCGACGTGCCCGGCCGACGCATCGATCGCGGTCATCGTGTCCGCGCGTAGACGCCGCCGACGACCTGCGGCGTCCCCCGGTGCTGGTCGAAGCGGTCGGCACGCAGATGACCGAGCGGGTCGCGTGGGACCAGTCGACGATGACCCACGAGCCCCAGTCGCTCGGCCCGGCCGCCCACCTGTGGACCCGGACCTCGATGAACCCCGACGACGTCGACGTCGCCCTGCTCTACGACGGGTTCAGCTTCAACTGCCTGTCGTGGCTCGAGGGTCTGGGTTTCTGCAAGATCGGCGAGGCCAAGGACTTCCTCGACGGCGGGCGCAACATCGCCCGCGAGGGCGGCGTGGTTGCGCTCAATCCGCACGGAGGCCAGCTTTCGGCCGGGCGTACCCACGGGATGGGCTTCGTGCACGAGGCAATCGTCCAGCTCCGCGGAGATGGCGGTGCCCGCCAGGTTCGCCGACGCCGAGGTGGCCGTGGTCAGCAGCGGCGGTCTGACCCCGGCGGGGGCGATCCTCTTCCGCCGTGAGTAGTGCCCGCCGGCCCGCTCAGGGCTGCAGAACGAAACTACGTTTGATTTCGTAGCACTCAAGCCGTGGTAACCGGCGTCGTCGAACATCCGGGCCACGGGCGGTATCTCGGCCGTGTCCATGAATGAGGTTCCGCACCAGAACTTCATGATCTCTGGAGCCACCACGCCTGCGGCCGCTTCACAGTCCCTCCGGCACCCACGCCGGCGACCGCTTTTCCATGAAGGCCTGCATGCCCTCGCGAGGCTCCTCTGAATGTTCCAGGGCCCAGAACATGGTCTGGTAGTCGATCTGCCCGTACCGTTCGTTCAGCATGCGTTTGACCTGGGCCCGGGCCATCGGAGGCGTGAGCAGGACCTGGTGGGCCGCCTCCAGCGCCGCTTCCCGGAGATCGTCATGGGGGGCCACCCTGGATATGAGGCCGATCCGCTGGGCTTCGAACGCGTCGAACCGGCGTGCCGACAGCAGCAGGTCCCGGGCCACGGCAATACCGACGTGGGCCGGCAAGGCGGCCGCGTAGGTGGCGTCGGGAATACCGCGCAGGAGCTCAGGGACCCGGAACGTGGCCCGGTCGCTGGCTACTGCGATGTCGGCCATCATGGCGACGAGAAGTCCGCCCGCCTGGCAGATGCCATTGACCGCCGCTATGACGGGTGCGTTGCTGTCACGGATGGTCAGGAAGGGCAGGAGCTCATGGCCCAGGCCATCGGGGAAGGACTCGCCCTCCTCGGTTCGCCCGCCCAGGTCCCCGCCGGGCGCGAACACATCGCCTACGCCGGTGATGATCAAGGCAGCCAGATCAGGGTCGGTGTTGACCAGCCTTACAGCCCTCTTGAGGCCGTAGTACATCGCCGGGGTGAAGGCGTTCCTGGCCGCGGGACGGTCGATCACACACCAGGCGATCGGCCCGTCGCGCTCGAGTCGCAGGTTCGGTGTACCGAGGTCGTCGCTCACGCCGAGTCCCCCCTTCGGGCCCAGGCGGCTTGGGCCACCTCGCTGAGCGCCTCACCCTTTGCGAAGCCGTAGTAGGCGGAGAACTGGAGGACGATCTCGTCCATTTCCTCTTTCGTCAGGTCGCCGGAGTGCAGAGCCGTCGTGACGTGGGTGCTCAACGGGATCGGCGAGTCGTCGATCGCCACGCATGCCACCGTGATGATCCGGCGTTCGCGGCGGGTCAAGCCCGGTCTCATCCACACGTGGCCGAAGACGAAGTTGAGGATGCCGGCGTGCCGGTATGGCGTCGTGGCCTCGGGCGCCCCGATCAGGTTCACCTCGCGCGAACTCCTGGGCGCCCCGCTCGACTCGGGCGTCCCAGTCGTTGAGGCCGAGCGACTCGTTCGGGATAGTGGGCCAATCGGTGACCTCCAGGCCCTGTTCCTCCCTGACTCGAGCCCACTGTCGGGCCACGACCATTTCTAGGTGAGATGCCTTGGGCCACCCGCAATACACCGCGAAATGAAGAACGAACTCCAGCATCGCCTCCAGCCCGATGTCGCCGCTCTTGAGGGCGGCGTACACCTGGGCGTCGATGGGTTCGGGAGCGTCGGCGGCCGCCACACACGTGAGGGTCACCCAGCGACGGTCCCGCCGGCTCAACCCGGGCCTGGACCACACCTCTCCGAAGACGTAGTCGAGCGATGCCCTATCGAAAGGGGTTGCCGGCGGCGACGGTTCGACCGTCATGACGTCCCTGTACACCTGCTCCGATCGGCCCAATTTGGCGACCCCCTTGCTCGTCTGTCTGAAATCTAAGTCAGTTGACTGGAGTTGTCCAGCGTGGTTCGATTCAAGGCATGCCGGCAATCCCTCCGTCTACCAAGGAGCAGATAGTTCGAACGGCCGAACGCCTATTCGCCGAACACGGACTCGACGGGGTGTCCCTCCGACAGATCAGCGCCGCCGCCGGCAGTGGCAACAACTCCGCGGTTCAGTATCACTTCGGTTCCAAGGACCAGTTGGTCGAAGCCATCTTCGAGTTCCGCCTCCCGAATCTCTATGCCCGACGGCAGACCCTCATGGCCGCTCGGCGCCCGGCCGACTTGAGGTCGTGGTTGGAGTGCTACGTCCTCCCCATCCTCGAACAGGGCGAGCAGGAGGCGAGCCACTATCTGAGCTTCACCGCCATGCTCCAGCAGCATTCCCGCCGCGACCTGTTTGATCGCATCCCCGCCGAATTCCTCGAACCCACTGAGCTATTTCATCAAAGAGTGGGAGCGCTGCTTCCGGGAATCCCCGAACCTCTTCGGACCCACCGGGTCAGCCAGGCGTTGGCGTTCAGCATTCACGCCGCTGCGGATCGCGAGCGAGCAAGAGCCCACGGCTTCCACGTCCTTCCCTTCGCCGTGCACGTGACCGACGTGCTCGACGGACTGGTGGGATTCCTCGAGGCCCCCATGTCGCCGGCCGCAGCTGCCGCCCTCGAGGACACCTCGGCAGAGTCTTCGACCAGAGCGACTGGGCCGGTCGCGTGGCCGGTCGTCCTGTGAGAGATCGCCCTACGACACCGAAAGGGGACCTGGTGTGAGCATTGACCTGAACAGCGCCGTGGCGGTGATCACCGGCGCCGGAAGTGGCATTGGCCGAGCCTGCTGCCACTCCTTCGCCCGGCGAGGAGCCCGGGTGGTGGTCACCGACCTCGACGGCGAGCGCGCCGACCGGGTGGCCGCCGAGATGGGCGAGCCGGCGGTCGCGCTCGAAGTGCGACGTCACGAACACGGGTGACCTGGAGAAGGCCCGCGACCGGGCCCTGGAAAGCTTCGGCCGGGTCGACCTGATCATGAACAACGTCGGGGTTCTCGCCGTCGGCCCGGTCGAAGAGATTCCACTGGAGGCGTGGCAGCGGATCGTGGACATCAACCTTCTGGGCATTGTGAGGAGCAACCTCGTGTTCCTCCCCATTCTCATGAAGCAGGGATCGGGCCACGTCGTCAACACCGCTTCCACCGCCGGCCTTCTGCCGTATGGCTTCGACCGGCTGCCGTACACCGCCACGAAGCATGCCGTCGTCGGGATGTCGGAGTCGCTCGCCCTGTACCTCCGGCCCCACGGAATCGGCGTGTCCTGCCTGTGTCCAGCTGGAGTGGCCACCAACATCGTCGAGCAGATTACGTTCTACGGACAGCCTGCTGCGCCGCGTGGGCCAAGCTTTCAGATCCAGGAGGCGGAGGCCGTTGGTGAGCTGGTCGCCGGCGGGGTGGCACAGGGGCGGTTTCTCATCCTCACCGCCCCCGAGGTCGAGGCCGAGCTGCGTCGCCACGGCGAAGACATCGACGCTTATCTGGCCGCGTTCACGATGGAGGATGGCCGGTGACCCGAGTTGGATTCATCGGTCTCGGAAGCCAGGGCGGCCCCATGGCTCGGCGGATCGTGGAGGAAGGCTTCCCCCTCCACGTGTGGGCCAGGCGCCCCGAATCCCTGGAGTTTCTTGCCGATACGGATGCGAAAGTGTCGCCGACGCCGGCAGAGCTCGGTGCCGAGAGCGAGGTCGTCGGAATCTGCGTTGTCGCCGATGCTGACGTGGAGGATGTATTGCTGCGCTCC
The DNA here is from genome assembly GCA_963851245.1 of uncultured Acidimicrobiaceae bacterium. GTDB lineage: Bacteria > Actinomycetota > Acidimicrobiia > Acidimicrobiales > Palsa-688 > CAWKOH01. Next base: position 286,168 of record CAWKOH010000012.1, read on the forward strand.
GACGGCGTCCTGGCCGGCATGCCGGCCGGGGGGATCGTAGCCATCCACTCGACCGTGCACCCGGAGACCTGCGCCCGCTTGGCGCACCTTGCCTCCGAAGGCGGCATTATCGTCGTCGACGCCCCGGTCAGCGGCGGCGGCTTGGTGGCCGCCGCCCGCAACCTGCTGGTCATGGTCGGGGGCGATGAAGAGGCCTTCTCCCGCTGCCGGCCCGTGTTCGAGACCTTCGGCAATCCGGTGCTTCACCTCGGCCCGCTGGGAAGCGGGCAGCTGGCCAAGCTGCTCAACAATCTGGTCTTCATCGCCCAGATAGCCATGACCACCGAGACGTTCAGCTTCGCCGACCGGCTGGGTGTCGAACGGGGCGCCCTGGCCCAGGTGCTCGCCCACGGAAGCGGGGGTAGCCGGGCCACCGCCATCATGGCCGCGTCCGGCTTCGACTTCGGAGGACTGCGCGGCGCGGCCGGGCTGCTCCAGAAGGACCTCGGCATCATGCTCGACTTAGCCCGGACGCGAGGTGCGGCCGAGCCGGAACCCGTCGTCGCCCTGGCTCAGCAGACCCTCGCCATCCTGGAGGAGGGGTAGCACCCTGGAATAGTGAGCGATCACTGACTACTCTTGCTGGAAAAGGAAGGTGCAACGCGTTCGGAGGGACCGTGGACAAGGAAGCACTGGACCGCAGCATCGCCCGTCGCCTGGTGGACCACATCGAAAATCACACCACGGATCTGGCCGACGGCGTGTTCGAGGTGCCGATGCAGGTGTACACCTCCGAGAAGCACTACGAGCGGGAGCTGGAGGTGCTCTTTCGGGACCACCCTTTGGTGTTCTGCCTCTCGGGTGCCCTGCCGCGTCCGGGTAACTACCTCGCCATCGAGATGCTGGGAGTCCCGCTCTTGCTCACGCGCGACTCGGGTGGACGCGTCCATGCGCTCGCCAACGTGTGCCGTCATCGAGGCGTGAGGGTCGTGGACGGCCACGGTGAGGCCCGGCGGTTCACCTGTCCCTTCCACGCCTGGGTGTACGACTTAGAAGGCAGGCTGGTCGGGGTTCCGGTGGCCGAAGGATTCGAAGGCATGTGCCGGGAGGAGAAGGGACTGGTGGAGTTGCCCGTGGCCGAGGGCTACGGCCTCGTCGTCGGACGGCTCCGTCCGGGCGATCCCATCGACATCGAGAGCTATCTCGGTGCTGGTCTTAGGGAAGAGCTGTCCCTGTTGGACTATGCCGACTGGGAGTTGGTAGGTGAGCCTCACAAGCACCCGGTCAACGCCAACTGGAAAGTGACCCTCGATACCTACCGCGAGAACTACCACTTCAGCTATCTGCACCGGGACACGCTGGCCGAGTACGCCTACGGGGGTGTGCTGACCTTCGACGCTTTCGGTCCTCACGTTCGCAACGCCTCCGCCATCCGCACCATCGACGAGATCCGAAACCGGCCCGAGGACGATTGGGAGGATCCGTCCCGGCATTTCAGCTACCAGTATTCGCTGTTCCCCAACGTGTGTCTGAGCTTCGATCTCCGCCACGTCGAGCTGTGGCAGATCCTTCCTCTGGATGCCCATCGCTCGGAGGTCCTGCACATGGCCCACTTCCGGCCCGGGTTGCCGGACGAGGAGGCGGCCAAGCTGGCGGAGATGGCGCCCTGGATCTGCGAGGCGGTGGTGGACGCCCAGGACTTCTGGGTGGCGGGACGGACCGAGCCTGGCATCAGGACCGGCCTGGTGCCCACTGCCGTCTTCGGGCGCAACGAGCCGGCCCCCCAGCACCTGCACCGCGGCTTTCTCGCCGCCCTGGCCGAGGCAGGCACAGCCACCTCCGATTGAGTCGACTTCAGGTCAGCCGAGTGTATCGGCCGCCCAGTCGAGCAGGAGGGGGGCCAGCTTGGGCCAGCCTACGAAGAGCCCCTCGCCCCGGCCGCCCGCTCGAGCGGCGGAGCGTTCGTTCCATTCGTCGTCGCCCCAAGGCGGCTCCACCAGCCGGGCGTTCGGAAGCAGCCGGGCGACTTCCTCGGACGTCTCCCGCCGGTGAGCCAGATCGGAGGCTCCGCTGCGGAACACCAACGCGGGTATGTCGACCTGGCCGGCCTCCTCTTCGGTGAGGCCGGGGACCAACTCTCCCCCACACGGGCAGTACACCGCCATCCAGCGTTCCATGGTGGCGACGAATTCCTTCGGGTCCTGCTCGAGGAAGCGTTGGCGGTTCGAGGGGTTTCGTTCCAGGACCTCGTCCCAACCCTCGAGCTCGATCACAGCCTCCATCCCTCCCTGCCAGGCGGCCCTGATCGATTGCTCGCAGTAGTGGGTACCGAGCGAGATCAGTCCGATGACCCCTCCGCTGATCCACCACACGGCCAGACCGCAGGCCACCTCGGGGTGGCGGGCGACTGCCAGCATCGATACCCGGGCGCCCCCCGACCCGCCGATCACGACGGCCGGCGTCATCTCGAGGTGGGTGAGCAGGCCGGCGAGGACGTCGGCCTGCATGGCCGACTCGGAGGACCCGCTGAAGCACACGTCGGACTCGCCACAGTTCGGCCGGTCCCAGATGAGCACCTGGTTGCCGCCGTCGGCCAGCGCCCTCGCCAGCTCCCGCACTCCGCCGGTGTCCTTGCTGAACCGTCCGCCGGGGGTGATCACCCACGGGCGCCCTTGGCCCGTCACCTCATATGAAATCGACACACCCTCGATGTTTGCGGTCGGCATGGCCCGACAGTACCGTGTGGGCCGAGGTCAGGAAACACTCACTTCGTTCACCACGTAGGGGGAGTCGAATGCCCATGGGGATCATCCTCACCATCGACGGGTTGAGCGACTGAGGACGTCCGAAGGGGCCACACGTTGCCGCCGCTGACCACGTCCCGGCTGGTCCAGGAGGCGGGGCAACGGTGGCCGGACGGCGAGGCGTTGGTGGACGGGGACGTCCGCCTGAGCTTTGCCGGCCTGGAGGAAGCCGTATCCGGATCGGCCCGGGCTGCCATGGCGGCGGGCCTGCGCAAAGGTGACCGGGCTGCCATCTGGGCGCCAAATATGTGGGAATGGGTGATCACACTGTTGGGGCTGCAGCGAGCGGGAGTGGTCATAGTGCCGCTCAACACCCGCTACAGGGGGGAGGAGGCCGCCTACGTCCTGAACCGCAGCGGTGCCCGCATGCTGTTCACGGTGCGAGGATTCCTCGGCGCCGACTATCCCGCTCTCCTCGAGCCTCACCCCAACCCGGTGGAGCGGGTGGTCGTGTTCCGGGACCCTTCCTGGACGGAGTATCTCGACGGCCAATCTTCGGCCGAACCGCCGCTCGTGACCGAAGAGGACCTGTCGGACCTGATCTTCACCTCGGGCACCACGGGTCGACCCAAAGGTGTCATGTCCTCCCATGGCCAGACGGTGCGAAACATCCGGGACTGGTGCTCGATCGTCGGCTTGCGGCCCGGAGACCGCTATCTGATCGTCAGCCCGTTCTTCCACACTTTCGGGTACCGGGCCGGCATCGTCGCCTGCCTGAACGCCGGCGCCACGGCCATCCCGCTGGCCGTAGCCGAAGTGCAGGCGGTGCTCGAAATGGTCGACCGGGAGCGGGTGACCACGCTGCCCGCCACGCCGAGCCTCTTCCAGTCCATCTTCGACTACCCGGACCGGCACCGCTACGACCTATCGCACCTCCGGCTCTCGGCCGTCGGGGCGGCGTCGGTGCCTGTCGAGCTGGTCGAACAGATGCGATCCGAGCTCTTCTCGACCGTGGTCACTGGGTACGGGCTGACCGAGTCGACCGGCATCGCCACCATGTCCCGTCCCGAGGACCCGCCCGATGTGGTTGCCCGAACTGTGGGCCGAGCCCTTCCGTCGGTGGAAGTCCGGATCGTCGACGGTGAGGGCCAGGAGCTACCTCGAGGCACGCCGGGCGAGATAATCGTAAAGGGGTACAACGTGATGAAGGGCTACTTCGATGCGCCCGAGCAGACGGCTGAGGCGATCGACCCCGACGGCTGGCTGCACACCGGTGACGTCGGCACCATGGACGACGACGGCTTCGTGGCCGTGACCGACCGCCTGAAGGACATGTACATAGTGGGCGGGTTCAACGCTTACCCGGCCGAGATCGAGGCTGCGCTCCTCCGCCATCCCGACATCGCCATGGTCGCGGTGGTGGGAGTCCCGGACCGGCGCCTCGGGGAGGTGGGCATGGCCTTCGTCGTGCCCCGCTCCGGTGCGGTGCCGACGGAGGAGGCGATCATCTCGTGGGCCCGCAAGGAGATCGCCAATTACAAGGTCCCCAGACGGGTCGCCTTCGTGGCTGCCCTCCCCATGAATGCCGTCGGCAAGGTCGTCAAAGACGACCTGCGCCACCAGGCGGCGGCATCCGCCCTCTCTGTCGGCGTCAGCGGCCGGCGGGGAAGCCGAGATCCAGGGAGCCGGACGCCGCCTCGGGCCAGCGAGAGGTGACGACCTTGGGCCTGGTGTAGAAGCGGATCCCCTCGGGGCCGTAGATGGGGCTGTCGCCGAAGATCGAGTCCTTCCAACCCCCGAAGGAGTGGGAGGCGACCGGCACCGGGATAGGGACGTTGACCCCCACCATCCCGACCTTGACCGAACGCTCGAACCGCCGGGCGGCTCCGCCGTCTCGAGTGAAGATCGCGACGCCGTTGCCGTAGGGATTGGAGTTGACAAGGCGGACGGCTTCGGCGAAGGTCGGTACCCTCACCACCGTGAGCACGGGGCCGAAGATCTCGTCGTCATAGACCTTCATGCCCGGGGTGACATGGTCGATGAGCGAGCAGCCGAGGAAGAAACCTTCTGACTCACCGTCGTCCCGGCCGTCCACCACCACCCTGGCGCCCTGGCCCGCTGCTCCGCCGACGTAGGCACGGACCCGGTCACGATGTTCGCCGGTAATGAGCGGTCCCATCATCGAATCCGGCGAGTCCCCCGGTCCGACCACAACCGCCGGGATCCGGTCGGCGACCGCTTGCACCAGATCGTCCGCCACCGAGCCGACCGCCACGACCACTGAGATGGCCATGCATCGCTCGCCTGCGGAACCGTAACCGGCCGATACGGCGGCGTCGGCGGCCACGTCGATGTCCGCGTCGGGGAGCACCACCATGTGATTCTTGGCCCCGCCGAGGGCCTGAACCCGCTTCCCGTTGCTCGTGCCCGTCTGGTAGATGTGCCGGGCCACGGGAGTGCTCCCCACGAACGACAAGGCGTCCACGCCGGGATGGGCCAGAAGCGCGTTCACGGTTTCCGAGTCGCCCTGAACCACACTGAACACCCCATCCGGGAACCCGGCCTTCTTCACCAGTTCGGCCAGAAGCAGCGACGGGGATGGATCCTTCTCTGATGGCTTGAGGACGAACGCGTTCCCGCATGCGAGGGCGTTGGCCATCATCCAAAGTGGCACCATGACCGGGAAGTTGAAGGGCGTGATGCCCGCGACCACTCCTACCGGCTCCAGAACGGTGTGGACGTCGACACCGGAAGAGACCTGCGGGCTGTAGGAACCTTTGATCAGATTCGGAATGCCGCAGGCGAACTCGACACAGTCCAGGCCCCGCGCCACCTCCCCGAGAGCATCGGAGAAGACCTTGCCGTGTTCCCGGGTGACCGCGCCCGCCAGGTCGTCGCGACGATGATCGATGAGCTCGCGGAGCCGGAACAGCAGGCCGGCCCGGGTGGACAGTGACGACTCGGCCCAGTCGAGCGAAACGTCGACCGCCGACTTGACCACATCATCGACCTCGCTCGCCGACGCCAGGCTCACCGCCGCCACCTGGCGGCCGAGGGCCGGATTGTAAACAGGGCCCAGGCGCTCTGACGTCCCCGTCACGGCTCGGCCCTGGATCCAGTGACCTATCGTGTCCACCCTTTAGAAAGTAACCGTTCACCCCGGTTAACTGCAACGCGCCTCGCCGGCCGTTGATCTGTAGAGTAGGCGGTCACTAACTTAGACGTTGGGAACGCGGGGAGGACTGGGACGGACATGCCAGGGAACTCGGTCGCACCCCTAGCGGGCGTGCGGGTAATCGAAGTGGCCACCGGCGTCACCCGGGTGGGTGCCGGATTGGCCGCCAGCCTGCCCGGATCGTTGCTCCGGGACTTCGGCGCTGACGTGACGCGGGTGCAGCCGGGGTCGGACCTGAGCCTCGACACGGGTGTGGAGTGGGGGCGGACGTGGGATCGTGGCAAGAACGTCGTCGAGGCGGATGATGGCGACCTGGCCGGGACCGTCCGGAGCCTGATCCCCGATGCCGACGTCGTCTTCCTGATGGGTTCGGAGGAGTCCGTCGAGCGGCAAGGGCTGGCCTATCGAGACCTCATCGGGTTGAACTCGCGGTTGGTCGTAGTTCGCATACGTCCGAGCTATAACGCCCTCGGGTCGATTCCTGATTTCGAGATGCTCGTCCACGCGCGATCGGGGTTGCTTTCGCAGATTCGCGGCCACCGTCCGGGTCCGCTGTTCTGCGATTTGCCACTCGCAAGTGCGGGTGCCGCTCTCTCGGCGACCGCCGGCGCGCTGGCGGCCCTCTACGAGAGGGAATCAACCGGCATCGGAGGGTGGGTGGAGACGTCGCTGTACGACGGCATGTGGGCGATCTTGCCGATGATCATCGGCAGAGTCGATAATCCCTCCCCGGCGATAGCCGGCAAATGGATACGCAATGACCTCACCCCTCCGCTGTCGTTCCGTTGTGGGGACGGCCGTTATATCCAGTTGTGGTTCGGGGCCAAAGGCGCGTACGAAGCGTTCCTCGAGCGAATCGACGACCCGCCGAGCGAAGCTGGTTACGAGAACGACATGCGCAGCGGGGCGATAAACGAACGCAGCGAGAGATGGGCCGAGAAGTTTGCAACCGCGGACCGCGACAAGTGGGTGGCTGACCTGGCCGGGCACAACTTCCGTTGCGAACCGGTGCTTCGGCCGGGCGAAGTGCTCCAGGACGCCCATTTGGCCGAGATCGGGCTCAGCGTCCGGCACGACGATGCCGAACGGGGGGATATAACCGTTCTGGGTCCTGTGGCGGACGTCAGCGCGGTCGGGTTGCCGGTTCCATTCGCTGAAGGCGGGATCGATGGGTCGGTGAGCACTCGCCTTCTGTCCGGGATTCGGGTTCTCGACCTGTCCGCCTATCTGGCCGGTCCCGTCACCCCGCTCGTGCTGGCTGAGCTTGGCGCCGACGTGATCAAGGTGGAGCCGGTGACAGGAGACGTCCACCGAGGAGTCGAGTTCATGTACGCCGCGGGGCAGCGGGGGAAGCGAGTCATCGCCCTCGACCTGAAGTCGCCGGAAGCGGCCGGAATCCTCCAGCGGCTTTTCCAGTGGAGCGACGTCGTCCATCACAATGCCAGGGTCGGGCTGGCCGAGCGGCTCGGCTACGACGAAGATGCCGTGAGGAAATCGAATCCGAACGTGATCTACAGCCACGCCAGCGGGTTCGGGTCGCACGGGCGGCGTGCCCTGTTGCCTGCCAATGATCACCTCATGCAGGCGTTGTGTGGCGTGGAGGCGGCGGCCGGCGGGGCGGGACAGGGCCCGACCTACCTTGATTGGGGCGCGATCGACGTGACGAGTGGGTGGGTTTCCGCCTGCTCGGTGCTGGCCGGGCTGTTCGCCCGGCGCCGCACCGGGCGCCCACAGTCGGTGAGGAGCACCCTGATCGGAGCGGGCCTCACCTTGAAGTCAGGTGCCTTTATCGCCGGAGGCGCCGTCATCGAAGGCCCGACTCTGGATTCCGCCCAAACCGGCTATGGAGCCGGCTACCGCATGTATCTGGCTCAGGACGGCGTGTGGTTCGCGGTTGCCGTTCCGGATGCCCCCGCCTGGACGCGCCTGCTCGAGGTCGTCGGGGCGGACGGCCTCCCGGTGCAGCCTCCGCCTTTGCGCGGCCCCGGCACCCTGCGGACCCAGGCCGAGGAGCGTCTCGAGGAGGTCTTCGCGACGAGGCCCGCGGCGGCATGGGTCGCGGCACTGGGGGTAGCACGAGTCCCTGCTGAGGTGGTGGTCGAAGACGATCGGGCCGGGTTCATCGCCCGGTTCATGGACGATCCGGTCAACAGGCAGTTGGGTCGGGTGGTCGCCTTCGACTGGGGGTCCAGAGGCCGGCTCGAACAACCCGCCTTCCCGGCTCGGCTCGGGCCTGAGCCCCGTCCCGACGCCCCCGCCCAGATTCCGCCCTTGGGCGCCCACACAGCCGAAGTTCTGGCCGCCCTGGGCTTCGAGCCAGAGGAGATAGCCGCGTTCGCTGAATCCTCTGTAACCAACAGCCCGGCTCCCGCATCCGCGCCCCGCCCGTGACCCAGTACCGGGCCCGGTCTGTGGCCGGTCCGGGACCTACCCGTTCAGCGGCGACGCCGGCCGGACGTCATCTGAGGAAAGAAGCCCTGAAGTGAGCCCTGGCTAGAGAGATCGACGGCTCGGTCCAGGTCGAACTGCTTGTTGTGATAGCTCTCGAGGGCCAGGCTCAGCGCTATTCCCATGACGGCGCGCGCCGTTATCTCAGGCGACTCCAGCTTGTAGTCATAGCGGCTCTCGACCTCGTTCCACGCATTGCCGAGTCGGTCCATGGCCACGGCAAAATCCTCTTTGTAGAAGCGCCGAGCCACTTGCGGGTCGCCAAACAGCACCAGTCCCAAGAGGGGAAGCACTTCTTTGAGGGTCGAAATCAACTGCTGGTACAGGCCGTTCAACGTGGTCAGCTGACGTTCAGGGGTAAGGGGCTCGTCCCGGTCGACGTCTTCAGCCGCGGTGACAAGCTCGTCGACCGCTTCTCGCAAGGGTTCCACCACGGCCTCGAAAAAAAGCTGTTCCTTGCTTTCGAAGTGCCTGTAGATGACTCCTTCGCTGATCCCGCTGTGCTGGGCGATGACCTTTATCGTGGTGCCGTTGACATCACCAGTCTCGCTGAAGGCTTTACGAGCCGCCTTGAGTATCGACTTCTTGCGCGCTTCGGCTGTCAAGCGGCGAGCCCTCGGTGGTTGGCCGACCGCGCTGCCGGAACGGCTCGCAGCGCTAGCCATAGAGGTTCTCATTCCCTGACAGCTGGGTGTCGAGCGATCGCACGGCATCAGGATACGACATTCGCCCGAAGGGGGAACGCTTCTGACGCCCCGTCCCGACCGCACCTGCCAGGCCTCTCGCGGGGGCGGCCCGGCGTCCAGTAGAGAGTGATCGCTCACGCTGGTACTCTGCTCCGGTCAGTAGATGCCGTCCGATTGATACGAGAGGAATCTGGTGGAGACGTCATCCAGGGCTACCGCCGCGGTCGGTGCCAGGGCATCTGAGTCCGTCGCCACCCGGCTGTTCGACATAAGTGGCCGGGTGGCCATGGTCACTGGCGCGTCCTCGGGTCTGGGCGACGGCTTGGCCCGGGCCCTGGCCGATGCCGGGGCCCGGGTGGCTGTGGTCGCCCGCCGGCAAGACCGGCTGGACAAGCTGGCCGATGAGACCGGCGCCCTCCCGGTCTGCTGCGATCTCCTCGACATGGAGGCCTTGGATCAGGTAGTCCCCCGGGTGGCCGGAACGTTGGGGCCGCCGGAGATCCTGATCAATGCCGCAGGGACCATGTTCACGCGTGAGAGAGCGGAGAACGAGCCGCTTGACGCCATAATGCAGACGCTGAAGCTGCACGTGGTCGCCCCATTCCGATTGGCGCAGGACGCCTTCCCCCACATGGTCGCGGTGGGCCGCGGCTCGATCGTCAACATCTCCTCGATCAGCGGCCACGTGGGGGTGCCCGGCATCCCCCAGGCGTCATATGCTGCGAGCAAGTTGGGCCTGTCCGGCCTGACCGCCGAGCTGGCCGTGCAGTGGGCGGCCAAGTCGATCAGGGTCAACACAGTGGCGCCGGGATTCTTTCGCAGCGAGATCACCGACGAGCTGTACGACGACGAGAAAGGCAACGCCTGGTTGCACCGAAACACACCGCTCCCTTACGAAGGTTGCGTGGATGACTTCGTGGGGGCGGTGCTCTGGTTGGTCAGCGACGCCGGCCGCTATGTGACCGGCCAGACCATCATCGTCGACGGCGGCTGGACGGCCAAGTAGCCATGGACTTCGACATGGGGGAAGGGGTGGCGGCGCTCCGGGGTGAACTGCGCGGGCTTATCGAAGAGCACGTTCCACCTGACTTCCTGGGCGCGTTCACTAGCGATCCGGCTGATCTAGAGGTAGCTCAGCGCTTCTGTCGCGTCCTCTCCGAGCGCGGGCTCCTGTGCATGGCGTGGCCGCCTGAGTGGGGTGGTCGGGGTGCGTCTCCCTGGGAGCAGACGGTCGTACGGGAGGAGATGTGGGCACACCACGAGCCGCGGGGAGCGCAGTACATGGGCGTGAACTGGGTGGGGCCGACCATCATGCGCCACGGTTCACCGGCTCAGCAGAGGCAGCACCTGCCTGTCATAGCCAGAGGCGAGGCGATCTGGTGCCAGGGCTTCAGTGAGCCGAACGCCGGGTCGGACCTGGCGTCTCTGCAGACCGCGGCCAGGCGGGACGGAGAGGGATGGCTCGTCACGGGCCAGAAGATCTGGACTTCGTACGCCACCATGGCCCAGTGGTGCTTTCTGCTGGCCCGGACATCGCGAGGCGAGAGAAGGCAGCAGGGTTTGACGATCTTCCTGGTGCCGATGTCGGCGCCGGGGATCGAGGTCCGGCCCATATCCAGCATGATCGGGCCTCATCACCTGAACGAGGTCTTCTTCGACAACGTCTGGGTGACAGAGGCTGATGTGCTCGGAACTGTCGACGACGGCTGGCAGGTGGTGCAGGAGGTGCTGGCTTTCGAACGGGTTGGCATCGCCCGGTACGCACGCTGCGAACGCCTTCTTCTGTGGGCCCCATCCGCGCTGGGCGGTCTCTGGGACAACCTCCCTGACTCGCTGCGGGGCCGCTGGGCTCGCATGCTGGTTCAGGCTCGCCGCGCTCGATTGCTCGCTTACAGGGTGGTCGACATGCAGAATCGCGGCCGGGTGCGCCCCGGAGACGCGGCTGCCTACCGGATCGCCGTTACCCGGCTCGACCAAGAGAGCGCCGACGTGCTCGCCGACATAGTGAGCCTGTCGGATGAGAAAGGTGAGGGGGCGATTCGCTTCAAGCGGGCCGTAGAGGATCACTGGCGTTACTCACGGGCCTCCACCGTGGCGTCAGGAAGCATCGAGATGCAGAGGATCCTCCTCTCCAGATCACTGTTGGCGTCAAGGTGAACATAGACCTGAGCGACGAGGCGCTGGAATACGGAGCCACGGTTCGCAAGGCTCTGGAGTCCGCGGGTGGCGACCTGCTGGTCCAGACGGCCGAGAACCAGCCGGACCACCGGGGCGACACTGCGGCCGGGGTGTTGGAGGAAGTCGGCGCGTGGGCGCTGGACCCGCGCGGCAGCAGCGATGAGCTCGAAGCGGCCGCCGCCCTGTGTCGTAGCGCCGGCTACTGGTCCGTGGCCTATCCGGTCGCCGAGCGGCTGTGCCGGCCGGCCGACCTCGAAGCGGACGGGCTCGTGGTCGTGGCGGACGTGGCCGCCGCCGCTCCGGTCGCCGGACTCGACCTCCGTTGGATTGCAGTGACCATGAGCGGCCGGCGTAGTCAGGCGCTGGCCCGCGAACCGATGTTGCCGCCGCGTCAGTCGGCGTTCGTCACCGAGCTCGACCTCATTCCCGTTGATGACAAGGGCGCCCCCGACCTGCCGCTCGGACTGGTTCTGCCCTGCTGGACGCTCCTGGGCGTTCTGGACCGCGCCATGGATCTCACCCGGGATTACGTGCTGGAGCGTGAGCAGTTCGGCCAACCGCTTGCGTCCTTCCAGGGCGTGCAGTTCCAGTTCACCGACGCCGAGGTCGAGCGGGCCGGCGTCGAGGAGCTGGCCAAGTACGCCCTCTGGAGCATCGAATCCCGGCAGCCGGATGCCCTCGACAGTGCCCTGGCTCTCCGACTGGCGGCCGTGGAAGCGGCCGATACCGTCTTCCGGGTCAGTCATCAGCTGCACGGGGCCATCGGATTCTGCGACGAGACCACCCTTTCGTGGGTTTCCCGATACAGCATCCCGCTGCGCCGGCTGCCGTTTGGCCTCTCGGCCACGCTCGATCAACTCACCCGCCATGTCGGCCGGCAAGGCCTGCACGGTCCGTTCAGCGGGGAGTTGCCAGCTTGACCGATTCCGGTCCCGCTGCGCGAGCACCTCGCCCGATTCGACATCGGGGTCCTCGGCGGGAAGAAGCCGGCTTACCTGTACGAGGCGGGAGAAGACGCCTATACGGTCCACTGCCTGGCCCCATTCGGCCTTTATTCCGACATGGTCTCGTATCCCCACGGGCGGTTCCGCCAGGCCGAGTTCGCCGGGTCGGCCTGGCACCCGGGCCTCCCGGTGAGCTAGCCCGTCGGGGGCCAGGCCCGGCCATCGGAGTGGTCATGGGCGCCGTTCATGCCCCTGAGCCCAGGTTCCGCATCCATTCGTCGATCGAGGGTCCCTTCCGGTCCACGGGCTCGGAGTAGAACCGGCCCCGCCGAAGGCTGTCCGTCCCCGGGTCGATATCGAATATCACAACGGCGGCCATTTCGAGTCCGGTGGCCTCGAGATGGTTCTCGACCCACACCTCGCACTCCGACTCGACCATCCGGACCACTTCTATACGAAGGTCTGGATAGTTGGTCAGGAGATACTGCATGTTCTTGACTTCTTGCTGCCGTCCCGTGAAGCCCCGCGCCGGGTGCTGCGGCACGATCATCTCGAAGTCGGGGTGGAAGGCGGCCGTGACCGCGTCGATATCGCCCCGGTTCATGGCTTCCACGAATCGAACTGCTGGATTCATGCTCTCCCTTCCGGTCACCGGGCCCTCAGTCAAGGCCGGACTGCCGCGTCGGTCAAGTGGTAGACAGGGCCGGTGTTCAGCGCTTTGGCCGTCATCGGAACCGCCTGATTGAGCGGAGCCGGGGGCACCAAGGTGGGAAGCGGCCGTCCCGTGGTTGGTTTGATGCTGCCGACCGCGGCTAACACAGACAGCGGGAAAGTCGAACCCACCAGGGTGATCGAGGCGGCCCGTCGCGCCGAGGCGGCCGGTTTCGACGGCGTCTACGTGGGGGACCACATTCTCCACCCCCGTGCGCTGCTCGAGTCGGTCGTGACGTTGTCGGCAGTGGCCGCTTCGACTCAGCGCATCTCGTTGGGTCCGTGCGTGATGCTGATCGCGCTGCGCCAACCGCTTGTCCTGGCTAAGCAGCTGGGCTCCCTGGCCAGCTTTGCTCCCGGTCGTCTCCGTATAGGAGTGGGCGTCGGTGGCGAGTACCCAGCCGAGTTCGCCGCCCTTGAGGTTCCCTTGTCGGAGAGGGGCTATCGCATGGAGACCGCCTTGCTACAGCTGCGAGCCTTCCTGTCCGGTGAGCTGGATAGTCCTGCGGCAAATCTCCGGCCCGGAGCGGATCGGGTCCCATTTCTGCTGGCTGGCTGGAAGGAGCGGTCCTTGAGGCGAGCCGCGACCTGTGGCGACGGCTGGATCGGATACCTGTTGGCGCCCGCCAGCTTCGCTCGTCGCCGCAAGTTCCTGCTGGACTATCGCGCCGGTCTGGGCCGCGCTGAAGAACCGTTCGTGACAGGGATGCTGCTGCCCGTCCACGTGGGGGCCGACCCCGAGCAGGCCCGGTCCGATGCCGCGGCCTGCTGGGCCCGGGTCACCGGCATGAAGTCATCGTTTCCGCCGGAGCTGTTCGTGGGCGGGACGCCGGGCGAGATCGTTGGACAGCTCCGCGCCTACTGGGAGACCGGTTGCTCTGAGATCATCCTGGCCCTTGCTGATCAGGGTGACGGCTACCTTGATCAGCTGGCCATCCTGGCCCAGGAGGTCCTGCCCGGGGTGTGCGAGCTCACCAAAGACCGATCGGCATGAGGCAGCTCGCTGGGAGACCCGGCGCTACCATGACTCGCCTGCAATTGGCAGGTCGTTGCTCACTCGCACACGTCAGGAGCTCGACGTGCCCTTTCCCGATGTCAGTGACCGATCGCTGAAGGAGCTGATCTCCCTCCAAGGCCGGAGCGCTGCCGTAACGGGAGGGGCCAGGGGACTGGGCCGGGCAGTAGCCAGACGCCTGGCCGAAGCAGGCGCGGCCGTCATGATCGGGGACGTCGACGGTCGGGCGGCAGAGATGGCCGCAGAGGAGCTGGCCAAGCAGTGTGATTCCGAGGTCTTGGCCATGACGGTGGACGTATCGGATTCCAGTTCGATCGGGGCCATGGCGGACGCCGCTGTCACCGTATTCGGAGCGGTCGACATTTGGGTCAACAATGCCGGCGTCTACCCCTCCACCCCGCTTCTCGAAATGTCCGACGCAGACTGGGACCGGGTACTCGATATCAATCTGCGTGGTGCGTTCATCGGGTGCAGAGAGTCCGCCCGCCGCATGATCAATGCCGGCCGCGGCGGGGTGATCGTGAATATGGCGTCGATCGCCGGTGTAGGAGGCCGGAGACCGGGGGTTAGTCATTATGTGGCCTCCAAGCACGGGATCGTGGGGCTCACGAAGCAGCTGGCGCTCGAGCTGGCGAAGGATCACATCCGCGTCCTGGCGGTCGCCCCCACCACCATCCTGACGCCCGGGGTGGAGGTGACGGCGGCCGGCCTGGCCGCGGACGCGGGGGTCGGGATCGAGGAACTGATTACCGGAATCATGGGGCGGCCCGGCCGGCCCGACGACGTGGCGAGGGTCGTCCTGTTTTGTGCGAGCGACCTCTCCCTTTTCATGACGGGAAGCACACTTCTGGTCGACGCCGGCGAGATGGCGAGGTAGTGGTACCTTCACCCGAGCGGGGCGTTCGCTCCGATGAACGAGGGAAAGAGGCAGCCATGCCTGTGACCGAGAAGAGACACGGAATCACCATCCACCGGGCCTCAGACGCGATCGACCTGGCGGAGACTGACTTCATGACGCCGGCCGAGGTGTCCGGCGAAGTATCCCGAGGAGTGAGTGGGATTACCGAGTCAGGCATTGGTGCCGGCTCGGAGGTCAAGGTCTTGGTGCGCGATGCCGGAGGATTCAGCCTCGTCTACCTGTGGTTCAAGGAGAACTACCCCTTGCCGCGCCACAGTCACAACGTCGACTGTATGTACTACGTCATCTCCGGGAGCGCGGTGATGGGCCATCAGATGTTGCGGGCCGGCGATTCGTTCTTTGTACCCGCCGGCGCGCCGTATCAGTACAACGCCGGTCCGGAGGGGGTGGAGGTGCTGGAAGTCCGCCACGGAGCGGAGCAGTTCGACATCAAGCTGAGCGAGACCAGTCCGGGTCGGTGGCAGGCTATGGCCGAGGCGGTCAAAGCGAACCGGGATGCGTGGGCGGCCGCCACGACCAGCCCGACCTTCGCCGCCAACTCGGGTTGAGGATATCTTCTACGACCGTGGCCGCCCCAAGTGAGCGAGCATTTGCTACCTTAGAGCGGTAGAGCGAATGTGCTCCGACAGATCGGAGTGGGAGATGGATCTGCTGTTGCGGGAGGGGGTCGTGGTCGACGGCACGGGTGGGCCAGCCCGGGCCGCCGACGTTGCGGTCGACGGTGATCGGATCAGCGCCGTGGGGGCAGCGGGGACGCTGGAGCCGGCTTCCGGCACCGAGGTCCTGGATCTGCAGGGACTGACGCTGGCGCCAGGCTTCATTGACGTTCACACCCACTACGACGCCCAGATCCTCTGGGACGGTGACCTCACCCCCTCTAGCTGGCATGGGGTGACCAGCGTCGTCATGGGCAACTGCGGGTTCGGTGTCGCCCCCACTCATGCGCGGCACCGTGAGATCATCGTGCGCCTCCTCGAGAACGTCGAGGGCATGTCCATGGAAGCTCTCGACGCCGGGATCGACTGGTGTTTCGAGACCTTCCCCGAGTACATGGGGGCTCTCGACAAGCGACGCAAGCGGCTCAACGTCGGCGCGTTCATCGGCCATTCGCCGCTCCGCCTGTTCGTCCTCGACGGCGAGGAGAGGCCGGCGAAGCCGGAGGAAATCGAGACCATGCGCGATGTCGTGCGCGAGGCCATGGCTGCGGGGGCGATCGGCTTTTCCACCTCCCGCCAGCCCGCGCATCAGGGCGCCTTCGGCCGGCCCGTGCCGAGCCGCTTCGCCGAGACGGATGAGGTCTACGCCCTGGCGTCGGTCCTGGGCGAGCTTGGCAAGGGGGTCGTGCAGATCTCCATCGGACCGGGCCTCTTCGTCGACCAGTTCTCCGACATAGCAGTTCGGTACGGCGTCCCGGTCACGTGGACGGCGCTCGTGGCCCGGGCCGACAAGCCGGGCGCCGCTCTTCGCACCGTCGAACGGGGCGCCAACCTCCCGGGGGAGGTGTACCCACAGATCGCCTGCAGGCCGATCGTCATGCAGATAAGCATGGCGGACCCCTTCCCGCTGGCGGAGGTCGACGAGTGGAAGGAGGTGCTGGCCCGGCCCCGGGACGGACGACCGAGCCTCTACCGGGACCCGGCTTGGAGGGACCGGGCCCGCCCGGCGACTTTGGAGAAGTGGAGCCACCGCTGGTCCAAGATCGATGTCGAAGAGACGATGGTCCACCCCGATGTCGTCGGCGTACCGCTCGACCGTCTGGCCTCCGAGCGGGGCACCACCCCGTTCGACGTCATGCTGGATCTGGCCCTGAGCGACGACATGGCCACTCGCTTCAGGGTGGTCATGGACAACGACGGTGAAGGCGAGATAGGCGGCCTGCTGGCCGACAAGCGGACCCTGCTCGGCCTTTCCGACGCCGGAGCCCACGCCAGTCAACTGTGCGACGCCTGCTTCTCGACCCACCTGCTAGGCCACTGGGTTCGGTGAACGCCGGGCTCTCTCTCTGGAGGACGCCGTCTGGCGGCTGACCGGACACCCGCACGACGCCTTTCGGATAAGGAACCGCGGATTGATCCGCGCAGGTTTCCATGCCGACCTGGTGGCGTTCGATCCGGAGACCATCGGTACCACTGCGGTGGAGCGGGTTCGCGATCAGCCGGGCGGGGCCGACCGCCTGCTGGTGGGAAGTACGGGCGTAGAGCACATGTGGGTCAATGGAGTCGCCACCCGCGTTGCGGGGGTGGACGTGGCAGGTGCGGCGCCGGGTCAGATGATCCGCAGCTGATCGCGCCGTGTCGCCGCCGACCGCCTAGCCGTCTCTCGTCTACTTTCTGACTGAGAATGGAGAAGTTCGAGGACGCCGTCATCATCTCCGGCATCGGGCAGTCGACGGTCGGCCGGTGTCTGGGACGGTCTCCTCTGAGCTTGACTCTCGATGCGATCAGCGATGCCCTCCACGATGCCGGACTGTCGGCGCGCGACGTGCAGGGCCTGGCCGCCTATCCGGGGGGCGGCACTTCGCTGGGACCGGGTTTTGCCGGCCCTTCGCTGACCGAGGTCTACGAAGCCATGGGCCTGGAGGCAGAGCTCGTGATGGGGGGCTTCGAGGGCCCGGCGCAACTTGGTCCGGTACTGAACGGCTGCCTGGCCATCAATGCCGGCTTGGCCCGCCACGTCCTCGTCTATCGCACTGTTACGGAGGGCTCTGCCCGGGCCGAGGCCAAAAAGGGCGCCGTTCGGGACCCCTCAGTCGTCCCTGCCAGCAACTGGATAACCGCCTTCGGTCAGGGGCCGGCGCCGATCGGCTATGCCTTGTTGGCCCGTCGCCACTTCCATGAATACGGCACCTCCAGGGAGCAACTGGCCCAGATCGCCTTGACGGCGCGGCGGCACGCCCGGCTCAATCCGAAAGCCCTATTGAAGGAGCCGCTATCGCTGCTGGACTACCTGTCCACGCGGATGATCGCGGACCCCCTGTGCCTCTATGACTGCGACATCTATTGCGACGGTTCGACGGCCTTAGTCCTTTCGGGCGCCGACTACGGCCCCGATGGCGCCAGCGCCCCCGTGCACATCGAAGCGTTGGGGATGGCTCCTGCGGCTCAATCGAGTTACGCCTCGCACACGGACCTGCAGCCCGGACGGAGGGCCGCGCAGCAGATGTGGAGTCGCACCGACCTGCGCCCTTCGGATGTGGCCGTGGCCGGCATCTACGACGGCTTCAGCATCCTTACCATGCTTTGGCTGGAGGCCCTTGGATTCTGTGACCGCGGGGAGAGCGGCCCGTTCGTCGAAGGAGGCCATCGCATCGCCCTCGGAGGAGAACTGCCGATCAATACGAACGGAGGGCAGCTGTCCGGTGGCCGCTTGCACGGTTTGGGCTTCGTCCACGAGATGTGCCTGCAGTTGCGCAGGCGAGCGGAGGGGCGTCAGGTGGAGGGGGCGAGTGTCGCCGCCGTCAGCGTCGGCGCCCTGCCTTACGTCGGTTGCATGCTGTTGCGGGCGGCCGACGCATGACCGGGCCGCTGCGGGCTCCTCACGTCGTCGATTACTCGTACCGGCGAAGCACTGGTGGCGCCGTTCGGGTGTTCCTCGCCGGGCTGGCGAAAAAGGAGATCTGGGCCAGCCGGTCGGCCAGTGGCACGATCGAGGTCCCGCCTGTCGATTGGGACCCCGAGACCGGAACTGAAGTCGAGGAATTCGTTCGTCTGGGAAATCGGGGCGTGGTGCGCACCTGGACCTGGGTGACCGACCCCGATGCCGGCCATCCGTTGGACGGGCCCTTCGCCTTGGCGCTGGTCCAGATCGATGGCGCCGACTCTGCCTTGCTCCACGTCGTCGATATCGAAGCGGAAGTCATGATGCGCAGCGGGATGGCTGTGCGAGCGGATTGGAGGGAGGAGCG
Source organism: uncultured Acidimicrobiaceae bacterium (assembly GCA_963851245.1). Classification (GTDB taxonomy): domain Bacteria; phylum Actinomycetota; class Acidimicrobiia; order Acidimicrobiales; family Palsa-688; genus CAWKOH01. Next base: position 304,871 of record CAWKOH010000012.1, read on the forward strand.
TACCGGCAGCATCCGCGACATCAGAGCCTTCGTTGCCGACCTGGGAGAGCCAAGCCGGTCAATCGCGCCGTCCTTCGCTGACGCGCCCGAACCGATCACAGCCGAGAAGATCGTTTGCCACTTCACGGTTCCCTATACCTACGAGCCCGGGCTGACTATGTCCAGGTTCCTGCAGGCCCTCGGCGAGCGTCGCATCGAGGGTGGCCGCTGTCCGTCTTGTTCCGGCGTCTACGTGCCGCCCCGCTCCCGGTGCCCGCAGTGCCGAGTCGGCCCCCTCGATCGGGTGGAACTACCCGATCGGGGTTCGGTCGCTTCCTACACCGTGGTGCACCTCCCGTTCCCCGGCTTGACGATGGATCTCCCGTTCGTGTCTGCGTGGATCCGACTCGACGGAGCGGACGTCACCTTCGCTCATCTCCTCGGTGAGGTCCGGCCCGAGGATGTGGCCGTGGGGCAGCGGGTGGAGGCGGTCTGGGTTGAAGACCACGAGCTGGCACCCACGTGGGAGAGCATCAGGTACTTCCGCCCCGCCGTCGTCGGCGGTGGTGATGCCGAGGGCCCGTGACCCGCGTAGCCGCGGTCGGCTTCGCCAGCGAAGTGGCCCTGGTAAGCGACGGGCGGAGCGACGCCGAGCTGTTGGCGCCGGTAGTGGACCGGGCCATCGCCACCAGTGGGATATCACTCTCCGATATCGGGGTACTCGGCACGGCCAGCTCCGAGTTTCTGAACGGAGTGGTGGGCAACGTCATGGGGGCCTTCGACGCCGTGACCGGTTGGCCGCCGAGCGCTCACTCCCATCTTGAAGCCGATGGGGCGTTCGCGCTCTATGAGTCGTGGGTGCGCCTCATGGCCGGTCAGGGGCGGGCGGCGCTGGTCTGTGCGTTCAGCCGTCCTCTGGCCGAAGACAAGCGCTCCGTCCTGTCCCTCCAGCTTGATCCATACCTCGTCCAACCTCTCGGGCCCAGCGCGGCCAGCCTGGCGGCTCTCCAAGCGCGGGCCCTGGTCGAATCCGGGCAGTACAGCGAGTCTGATTTCGCCGCGGTCGTCAGGGCCCGTCGCGGCGGCCCAGATGTAGATGATCTTCTTCGGCGCCCATATGTGGCTTCGCCTCTGCGAGCCTCCGACTGCTCCACCATCTGCTCAGGAGCGGCCGCCATGGTGCTGGCCGTCGACGAGCTCCTCACCCGGACAACCGGCCGGCCGGCCTGGATCGCGGGTATCGGTCACCGGCTCGAACGCCAATCCTTGGGTGGCCGTGAACTTTGTACTTCGCCGTCCACCCGCGCTGTCGCCACCGATCTGGGTATCAGCGGGACAGCTCTCGACGTTCTGGAGGTGCATGCACCCTTCAGCCATCAGGAGTTGATCCTGATCGAGGCTGTGAACGCAAGTGAGATAGGTGCGGTGAATCCCTCGGGCGGCGCCCTACCGGCCGATCCGATCATGGCTACCGGACTCATCCGTATCGGCTCGGCCGCTGCTGCCATCATGTCGGGCCACGCCAACCGGGTAGCCGCCCACGCCACCAACGGTGCCTGCTTGCAGCACAACTTGGTCTGCGTTATGGAGGGCGATAGGTGACCTCTCGCTGTGCGGTAGTGGGCACCGGTCAGACGCAGTATGCCGCCGCTCGAGAGGACGTGACCCTGAGCGGACTGGTCCGGGAGGCGGCCGCAAGAGCCTTGCTCGACGCCGAGGTCGATTGGGGGGACATCGAGGCCGTAGTCCTGGGGAAGGCTCCGGACATCCTCGAAGGCTTGATGTCGCCGGAGCTGCACCTGGCTGACGCCCTGGGGGCGGCCGGAAAGCCGGTATTCCGGGCCTACACCTCCGGGAATGCGGGGGGTGTGGCGGCGAGCATAGGTGTCAGCCTGATAACTGCTGGTGTGCATTCACGCGTCCTTGTCGTCGGCTTCGAAAAGCAGTCCGAAGGCGGCTCAGCTGGCGCCACGCTGCAGCACGTTCCCTTCGAGGCCCGCTGGCAGGGCGGAACCGGCAGTCTTTTCGGGGCTCTCTGCAAGGAGTACATCGCCCGGTCGGGGGCGCCCCCGCACATAGGGGATGTGGCGGCGCTGAAAGACCGGAAGAATGCCTTGCTCAACCCCTATGCCCAGGTTCGGCGGGAGGGCATCACCCTTGCGCAGATAGCCGAGTCAAGGATGCTCTGGGATCCGATCAGGTTGCTGCACTCCTCTCCGTCCTCGGACGGGGCCTGTGCCATCGTGCTGTGCGAGGAGCGCGCCGCGGTCGGACACCCCCATCCGGCGTGGGTCCACGGCTGCGCGGTGCGAACCGAGCCGCCGGTCGCACCGCGCCATGACAGTGTGAACCCGGTGTGCGGGCAGGACTGCGCCCGGGCTGTCTACCGGCAGGCCGGAATCCGCGAACCCCGTCGGGATCTCGATGTGGCGGAGCTGTTCGTCCCGTACAGCTGGATGGAGCCCCTCCTGATGGAGAACCTGGGATTGGCGCCGGTGGGCGGCGGCTGGCGGCTCGTCGATGATGGTGCGACCGCCTTGGGCGGGAGCTTGCCCGTCAACCCGTCGGGAGGGCTGCTAGGCGCCAACCCCATCGGCGCCGCGGGGCTGGTCCGCTTCGCCGAGGCGGCCATGCAGATCCGGGGTACCGCGGGCGCCCATCAGGTCGACGGCGCTCGCCTTGCTCTGGGCCACGCCGCCGGGGGGTATTCCAACTGTGTCGCCATGTGGATTGTCGGGGAGGAGGTCCCCTAGCCAACCGGGAGAACGTGCTGATCCCGACCAGGGGTGCACGCCGTCGAAGGAAGCGACTGCTCACTTGCTTAGGTGTACCTCGCAAGAATACAGTCAATGCCCGGATCGTGACCGGCTGACCTGGACAGGAGGTGGCGTGGCAGGCCCGCTCACAGGCATGAAGGTGGTCGAGCTTCAGGGCCGGGGCCCGGGCCCTTTCGGCGCCATGATCCTGGCCGATCTCGGCGCTGACGTCGTGCGCGTCGCTCGGCTCGACGACGTGGACCCGAGCGACGAGGAAACCGATTCGGAGCGCATGCTCCGCGGGCATCGCAAAATCGATCTCCTGACCCGGGGCCGCCGCTCCGTGGCGGTGGACATCAGGCGACCCGAAGGACGGGACTGCGCGCTACGGCTCATAGACGGAGCCGACGCCGTCATCGAGGGCTTTCGACCGGGAGTGGTGGAGCGCCTCGGCCTCGGCCCGGAAGTGTGCTTTCGGCGGAACCCCCGGCTGGTCTACGCCCGGATAACCGGTTGGGGCCAGGAGGGACCCTATGCCTCTACACCGGGCCACGACATCAACTACGTGGCGCTGGCGGGTGCGCTCGACGCCCTGAGAGTCAACCCCGGGGAGGCACCGCGCCCACCGCTGAACCTGCTGGGCGACTTCGGCGGGGGCGGGATGATCCTGGTCATCGGCATCCTCGGCGCCCTGTTCGAGCGGTCCCGATCGGGCCGCGGCCAGGTCGTCGACGCCAGCATGATCGACGGTGTAGCTCTGCTCACCACTCTGTTTCACGGGCTTCGGGCCGAGGGTCTGTGGTCGGGTGTACCCGGCACCAGCGTCCTCGACCTCGGTACGCCCTACTACAACGTGTACGAGACAGCGGACGGCCGTTACATAACGCTCGGGGCGGGCGAGCCGCAGTTCTACGCCGAGCTGCTGAAGGGGCTCGATCTCACCGACGACGAGCTTTTGCAGCGGCGGGATGATCCGGCGACCTGGACCGCCGCCCGAGCCCGGTTGGCCGAGGTCTTCAAGACGAAGACGCGGGACGAGTGGTGCACCCTCCTGGAGGGAGGCGACGTCTGCTTCGCCCCGGTTCTCACCTTCGGCGAAGCGCCGGAGCACCCCCACAACGTGGCCCGCCAGACGTTCGTTGAGGTCGAGGGTGTCGTCCAGCCGGCCGCGGCGCCGCGCTTCAGCCGGACGCCGCCCGCACCGCCGGGTCCGCCGGCCGGAGCGGGGCAGCATACGGAGGAAGTGCTTCTCGATTGGGGCTTCAGCCGCCAGGATGTAGACGCATTGCTTGGAGCCGGGGTGGTGCGCCAGGCGGGCGCTTTGAAAACACAAGCCCGGGGCGAGGAGCAGAAGTGACCGCAACTGCAGGCATTCCCCCGGCGGTGACCGAGGAGACCGAAGCGTTCTGGAGCGCAGCCAAAGAGGGGCGACTCGTCATCGAGCGCTGCAGCTCCTGCGGGGCGGACTCGTTTCCTCCCCGGGGGATGTGTCGTAACTGCCGATCCCGGTCGATGACGGCAGTGGAGATCACCAGCCGCGGCCGGATCTACAGCTTCACTGTCAATTACCAACGCTGGCTCCCTGATCTCGAGGTGCCGTACGCGATCGTGCTGGTCGAGTTCGACGACCACCCCGGTGTTCGGGTCGCCGGGCGTCTTCGAGGCTGCCCTCCCGAGGAGGCCGCCATCGGGATGGCGGTCGACGTCGGTTTCGAGGAAGGGCCCGGTGGATACGCCATTCCGAGCTTCGTCGCGGTGGCAGGGGCCGTATGACGCCTACAGATATAGGCGAGCGGCGAGCGTTGATCTCGGGCATAGGTCACTCGGAGATCGGCCGGCAGATCGATCGCTCCGGGTTCCAGCTGACTCTGGACGCCATCCTGGCGGCGGTGGCCGACGCCGGATTGGCTATGGAGGACATCGATGGACTGACCGCGTTCCCACCGGGGGGAAAGACCAACCTGCCTGGCTACGCCAGTCCCGATCTGTCGGAGATCCATGACACCTTGCGGCTGACGACCAGCTGGAGGGGAGGCACCGGTGGGGGATTGCCGTTCTCAGGGGCGGTAGACGCGGTCGCCAGCGGTCAGGCCCGCCATGTAGTTCTGTATCGGACGGTTAAGGAGGGCAGCGCGGCTCGCCAGGCGGGGGGCCGGCCGGCGTACGGATCCATCCATTCCCACGCGGAGGGCCCGCTGGCCTGGCTGCTGCCGATCGGGGCGCTGTCACCGGTATGCCAGATCGCTCCGTTCCGCGGCGCGCTACATGCACGACTACGGCATAACGCGCGAGCAACTGGCCTGGATCCCGGTAACGCAACGTTCCCATGCCGCCTTGAACCCCGACGCGGTCTACCGCGCCGAGCTGACCGTCGAGGACTACCTGGGCTCCCGCATGATCTCGACGCCGATCTGCCTCTTCGACTGCGACGTCCCCGTGGATGGCTCGACCGCGATCGTCATCTCTGCCGCTGAAACCAGCAGCGACCTCAGGGCTCCGATTCGGATCGAAGCCATGGCCGGTATCAGCGAGAGCCGGCCCTTCTGGGATCAGTTCGAGGACATGGGAAGGGTCGGATATGCCAGCGCGGCAGCGATGTGGAAGCGCACCGACCTGAAGCCGGCCGACGTCGACGTGGCGCAGCTCTACGACGGATTCACCATCGAAGCGGTCTGGTGGCTGGAAGCGCTCGGATTCTGTGGGCCGGGGGAGGCCGGGGACTTCATCGATGGGGGCCGGCGCATTTCGCTGTCAGGAGTGCTACCGCTCAACACGTGGGGAGGGCAGCTGTCCGGTGGCCGACTGCACGCCGCGTTCGGCCACACAGCTGAAGCGGTGCGACAGCTCCGGGGTGAAGCCAACGGGCGCCAGGTACCGGGGGCGGAGGTGGCCGTGGTGACCAATGCCGGGGGCATCGAGGGCGGGGCTGCCCTCCTGACCCGCTGATCCGAAGGAGAGCCGGATGGTGAGCAGGCTCGGGCCCGACAACCGTCCGGCCGGCATGCCGCCTCCGGTAATCAGTCCGATCAACGAGGGTATGTGGCGGGCCGCGGGGGAAGGCCGCCTCGACCTGCAGCGCTGCAGCAACTGCAGTGCGCACCGCTACCCGCCCACCGACGGGTGCTACCGGTGCGGCTCCCTGGAGTGGGACTGGTCAACGGTGCCTGGAACCGGAACCGTCTACACCTACATCTGGGTGCCCGACTCCACCCGCTCAGCCGAAGAGAACCGCCCGATCCTGTACAACGTGGCTTTCGTCGAGCTCGATGGAACGGAGGGAGACCCGGTGCGCATGGCCAGCAACGTCCTGGACGCCTGGACCGCCGACGATCTGTACGTGGGCCAGCGGGTGCAGCTCAGCTGTGTTCCGCTCGGCGATGGTTTCGGCCTTCCGTGCTTTACGAGGACCCCATGAGGGCGGACTTCCCTCTGGATGCCGCCTGCATCGTCGGCATCGGGCACTCGGCGTACGGTACGCGCGGCGAGCTGGCCCACCTGGGTGCCGCTCGGCTGGCGCTCGACGCCATCCACGCGGCCTGCCACGACGCCGGCCTGGGGGTGAGGGACATCGACGGCTTCTCAGGCTGGTGCGACGACGAAACGTTGCCTGCCGACCTGGCGGTGTCTCTCGGCACGCCCCGGTTTCGATACTCGGGACTCGTTTGGGGCGGTCGCGGATCGGGGCTTCCGGGCGCCATGACCAACGCATACATGGCCGTGGCCACGGGGATGGCGGATTACGTCGTGGTCGTGCGGTCCTTGATTCAGAGCCGGCGCCTGGGGCAATCGTGGGGGGCCGGGGTCGGCCGCGGTGAACCGATTCCGCTGTCGGCCTCCTACACCGTTCCCTTCGGCCTGGCCCTTCCGGCTGGTTTGTACGCGCCGAAGGCCCGCCGCCACATGGCTCTGTACGGGACCACGATCGACCACTTCGCCGAGGTATCGATCAACGCCCGGCGCAACGCGGCGAACAACCCCGACGCTCGCTTTCGGACCGAGATCACGGTGGAGGACCATCACAACTCGCGGCTTATCGCAGACCCGATCCGCCTGCTCGACTGCTGCATGGAGTCAGACGGAGCTGCCGCTTTGATCATCACATCTCCGGACCGGGCCGAGGATCTTCAGCAGCCTCCCGTGCGGATCAGGGCGGTTTCCATGAGCCATGAATGCAAATGGGGGAACAACGGTTGGGGGACAATCGACGAGACCTTCGCCAGCACCGGTCATCGAAAGGCGGCCCAGGAACTATATGAGCGGGCCGGGGCCGGCCCCGATGACGTCGACGTGGCGCTCTTCTACGACGCCTTCACACCTGGTGTGATCATGAGCCTTGAAGACTGGGGCTTCTGCCCGATCGGGCTGGGTGGCCCATTCGTGGCGGAGGGCAACATCCGGCGCGAAGGCAAAACTCCGATCAATCCCCACGGGGGGAACCTGGCCGAGGTGTACCTCCAGGGCATCACCCACGTTCTCGAAGGCGTGCGCCAGATTCGCGGCACGTCACCCAATCAGATCACCGGCGCGGAGGTCGCCCTGTACGCATCCGGGATCGGAGCGGCACCGGGCGGAGGCGTGCTTTTCCGCCGCTGGTGACCCCTGGGCTAGTGGCCTCGCCGGGAGCAAATGTGGTAGTAAGTACTCATGCACATCGGGCTCGGCCTCACCATGCAGAACCTGGACGGGCAGACCACCGATGCCGAGGTTTACCGGCAGGAGCTGGGTCTGGCTGCCGAGGCGGAAGAGGCTGGTTTCGATTCGGTCTGGTTCTCCGAACACCATTTTTCCGATTACCAGCTAACCCCCCAGACTCCGATGGTTCTGTCCTGGCTGGCCGGGCAGACGAAGCGGATCAAGCTTGGCCAGATGGTCACAGTTTTGCCCTGGCATGACCCGGTCCGGGTGGCTGAGAGCTACTCGGTGCTCGATCACCTCTCCGGCGGGCGGGCCATCGCCGGCCTGGGCCGCGGCCTGGGTCGGGTCGAGTTCAACAACTTCCGGTTGGCCATGGGCGAGTCGCGTCGGCGCTTCGCGGAGTACAGCGAGGCGATCCTGGAAGCGCTCGAGACCGGATACTTAGAGCACCATGGCGAGTTTTACCAGCAGCCGCGCACCGCGATCCGGCCTCGCCCCCTCGCCAGTTTCAAGGGCCGCACCTTCGCGGCTGCAGTGTCCCCGGCGTCGATAGAGCTGATGGCCCGTATGGGAGTCGGGATACTTGTCATCGCCCAGAAGCCGTGGGAGACGGCCGAGGAGGAGCTGGCCGCCTATCGTGAGCGGTTTCGCCAATTGAATGGCTACGAGGCGCCCAAGCCGGTCCTGGTTCTGGTCGTCGGCGTGAGCCGCGAGCGACAGATGGTGCAGCGCATGCGGGACGTCTATCTCCAGCGTTGGGCGCTGTCCACCGTCGAGCACTACGAGTTCGACAACCCCGGTTTCGCTGAGATCGAAGGCTATGAGTACTACGGCGCCCTGGCGAAGAACATCTCGAAGCACGGGATGGAGCGATTCAACGGCTTCCTTGCCGATCTGCAGGTATGGGGCACGCCCGACGAGGCCACCGAAAAGCTGCTCGAGTACGTTCGGCGTTGCGACGCCGGCGCTCTGGTCATTGATGTGACCTTCGGCGACATGCCTTACGACGAAGCCCGTGCCAACTTCGAGCTGTTCGTCGGAGAGGTGCTTCCGGAGCTACACCGTCACGACGTCGGCGGCGACATCGGGGTGAGCTATGGGGCCAGTCTCCAGGAGGCGCCGACCGGGGTTTAGCCCTCCATGGCCGGCCCGCTCACTGGTTACCGGATCCTGGAACTGGCCGGAATCGGCCCTGGGCCCTTCGCGGCCATGATGCTTTCTGACATGGGCGCTGAGGTGCTCCGTGTCGACCGGCTGCAATCGCTCACCCCCGGGGCTTCTCCTCCCATCTCCGACGTCGTGGACCGGGGGCGCCGGTCGTGCGCCATCGACCTGAAGCATCCCCAGGGACGTGAGACCGTGTTGCGTCTGGTCGAGCGGGCAGACGCGCTCATCGAGGGCTTCCGACCCGGAGTGACCGAGAGGCTCGGCATCGGTCCCGACGAGTGCCTGGCTCGCCAGCCCAAGCTCATCTATGGCCGCATGACCGGTTGGGGTCAAGACGGGCCGTACGCGGCGGCGGCCGGACGCGACATCAACTACGTGGCCCTCTCCGGTACGCTGGCGATGATCGGAAGGAGCGGGGAACCCCCGGTTCCACCGCTCAACCTGGTGGGGGACTTCGGCGGTGGTGGCCTGCTGCTCGCTTTCGGAATCGTTTGCGGGATTGTGGAGGCAGGCCGATCCGGTCACGGGCAGGTGATCGACGCGGCCATGGTCGACGGCGCCGCCCTCCTGTCGGCGATGATGCATGGCATGCGAGCCTCCGGCAACTGGGGCGAGCGCGGCACCAACCTCCTCGACACCGGAGCGTGGTTCTATGAGGTCTACGAGACGGCCGACAGCCGTTACATCTCAGTCGGACCCATCGACGCCCGGTCCTGTCAAGAGATGCTGAGGATTACCGGTCTGGCGGACGACGTCGACGGGGGTGGACCGATCCCTGACCAGTCGGACAAGGACTCCTGGCCCTCGATGAAGCGGCGCATGGCCGCCCTGATCAAAACCAAGACGAGGGACGAATGGTGCGCCCTCCTGGAAACCACCGACGCCTGCTTCGCTCCCGTCCTCGAGCCATACGAGGCCAAAGATCATCCCCACAACCGAGTGAGAGGTACGTTCACAGAACTGGGTGGTGTGGTTCAACCGGCGCCGGCGCCGCGTTTCAGCCGGACTGTCCCGGAGATCGCCGGACCCCCGCCAGGCCACGGCCAGCACACTGACGAGGCCCTGCTGGACTGGGGCTTCTCGTCCGAGGAAATCGTCGAACTGCGGACGGTTCAGGCGATCCAGTGACCCCGTCCTGACCCGCCTTGAATAGGTGTGGTGGGAGCGTCTCAGAGGGCGCACAACTGAGTAGGCGGTCACTTGCTTTAGAGGCATCCCATGGTTACAGTCCCAGGGATCCGGCGACGTCGAGAGATCTCGGGGGGCCACATGGCAATCACGTCCCAAGGCAGTAGACAAGGCATCCGGGTGTATCGTGCCGCCGACGCTCCGGCTCTGCACGATAGCGGCGCCACCAAAAACGACTTCGGCCCCAATACGGAGCTGCTGGAGATGGCGACCAAGCTGGCCAGTTCGGACTGCTCCATCAACAAGCTGATGTTGCACCAGAGTCGCGATGAAGGCGGCCTGTCGATCGTCTATCTGTTCTTCAAGCCGAACTTCCCGCTGTTTCGCCACGCCCATGACGTCGACAGTCTTTACATCGTGATCTCGGGCTCGGTATTCGACTTCATGGGAGAGGAGCAGCTGCGCCCGGGCGACATCTGGTCAGTGAGAGCGGGCACTTCATACTGGTACACGGCCGGCCCGGAGGGCGTCGAGGTTCTGGAGCTGTTCCGCGACGCTGAGGTGGCCACCATCATCTACACCGAGAACCCCCCGGACCGCCTGCTCCAGGCCGAAGAAGCGGTGCGGCTCAACGAGGTGGCCTGGCAGCGGATCACGGAGGGTCCCCTCTTCCGCGCCAACGCAGATACCCGTGCCTGATCCGATCCGGCGTCGAAGGGTCGCATAGACGACCGTCCGGCGTCGAGGAATGAGCCGGATCCATCAGGGGTATCGTTTTATCAACCGGCAAAACGATCGCGAACCTTGACTGGACGGCCATGGCGATACAAACCATCAATCCTGCAACCGGCGAAGTGGTGAAGACCTTTGATCCCTTGAGCCCTGAGGAGATCGAAGCCCGGCTGGCCCGGGCGGCGGCAGTGTTCAACACTTACAGGCGCTCGAGCTTCCGTGAGCGAGCCGCGTGGATGCAGGCGGCGGCGGACATCCTCGAATCCGAAAAGGCAGAGATCGCCCGAACCATGACCACTGAGATGGGCAAGACGTTCAAGGCGGCTGCTGCCGAGGCGCTGAAGTGTGCGAAAGGCATGCGGTTCTACGCCCGCCACTCTGAGGAATTCCTGGCCGACGTCCCCCTGGCCGATCCGGGCGATGTCGGGGCCAGTCGGGCGTTCGGCCGGTACCAACCCCTTGGTGTGGTGCTGGCCGTTATGCCCTGGAACTTCCCTCTCTGGCAGGTGGTTCGCTTCGCGGCGCCCGCGCTCATGGCCGGAAACGTCGGTTTGCTCAAGCACGCTTCGAACGTCCCGCAATGCGCCCTGTACCTGGAGGACATGTTCCGCCGCGCCGGCTTTCCAGAGGGTTGCTTCCAAACCCTGCTCATCGGATCCGGGCAGGTGGAGGCGGTCCTCCGGGATGCCAGAGTCGCGGCTGCCACGGTTACCGGGAGCGAGCCGGCGGGTCAGTCCGTGGCCTCGATCTGCGGTAGCGAGATAAAGAAGACCGTGCTCGAGCTCGGGGGTAGCGACGCCTTCGTCGTGATGCCCTCCGCCGACCTGGACCTAGCCGCCGAGGTGGCGGTGACAGCCCGCGTCCAAAACAACGGCCAATCTTGCATCGCCGCCAAGCGGTTCATCGTCCACGACGCTGTTCACGACGATTTTGCCCGGCGTTTCGTGGGGAGGATGGAAGCTCTGGCGGTAGGTGATCCGATGGAGGACGAGACCGATGTCGGGCCGCTGGCCACCGAAGCGGGTCGCATGGATATAGAGGCCCTGGTCGGCGACGCGGTCGACCAAGGGGCTACCGTGCTCTGTGGCGGCAAGGCTGTCGACGGCCCGGGTTGGTTCTATGAACCCACGGTCCTTACCGGCATCACGCCAGAGATGAGGATCGATTCAGAGGAGACCTTCGGGCCGGTGGCCACCCTCTACCGGGTACCCGACTTAGATCGTGCCATCGAAGTGGCGAACCGGACCTCATTCGGCCTGGGGTCCAACGCCTGGACCCAGGAGCCCGCCGAACAGGAGCGGTTCATGACCGATTTGGAAGCCGGGGCCGTCTTCATAAACGGCATGACCACGTCCTACCCGGAGCTGGCCTTCGGCGGCATCAAGCGGTCCGGCTATGGCCGCGAACTGAGCGACGTCGGCATACGCGAGTTCTGCAACCTCAAGAGCGTTTGGGTGCGCTGAGCGGACTACACCAAACGGCACCAGTTCGGCGGAGGGCCGTTGACTGGACACGCAGCACGGAAGTGAGTATATACTCCGCTGGTGGGATGGAAGCGGGGGTGTTAGCCCCATTCCGTGATGCTATGGTTACGGAGCACTTACTTGAGAATGTTGGTCAGGGTTCCTGAGGGATCCCGTAACAAGGGGGAGTTATACAGGTGATTCCGACACGGAAGGTCTTGTGCGGCCTCGGCGCGCTCGCGATGGTCGCAGCCATCGGTGCGTGTTCCTCGAGCAGCAAGTCGGCCTCCAGCAGCTCTTCGACGAGCAGTCCCTCCGGCAGCGCGGCGGGATCGTCCCAGCCGACGGGAGCCCCGATCAAGGTCGGCGTGGTGTGCAGCTGCTCCGGTCCCTTCGGCGCCAGTATCCTCCCTGCAGAGGACGTCTACAAGGCGTGGGCTAACACCGTGAACGCATCCGGCGGGTTGGAGGGTCATCAGGTCCAGCTCATCACCGAAGACGACGCCGCCACACCTGGTACTTCCGCCTCGGACGCCCAGACCCTCATATCCGACCACGTCGACGCCATCGTGGATCTGTCGATAGTCGACGAGACGTGGGCGTCTGCGGTGCAGAGTGCCAACATCCCGGTGGTCGGCTCCAACGAGACCGAGACCCCGTTCACCACCAACCCGGACTTCTACTCCGAAGGCCAGACCAACGACTCCGTCATCATGGCCAATGTGTTGACGGCCAAGGGGGCGGGAGCGACCAACCTCGGCACTTATTACTGCGCCGAAGCCCCTTCATGCCAGGAGGGCGTCGCCCCCCTGAAAGCGGCCGGTCAGAAACTGGGCGTGCCGGTCGTCTACAACGGCGAGGTGGCCGCCACCGCTCCGAACTACACGGCTCAGTGTCTGGCCGCCCAGCAGGCCCACGCCAGTGCGATCTTCATCGGCGATGCCTCGGAGGTGATCGCGAGAATCGGGCAGAACTGCGCCCAGCAGAACTACTACCCGACCTACATCACCGAGGGCGAGGGATTCGCGAATGTCCTCCTTACGGCGCCCGGAATCTCCAAGAACCTCTGGTCGGAGTACAGCACTCTTCCGTTCTGGGACACGAGCGTGCCCGAGATCCAGACCATGAACGCGGCAGTCGACAAGTACTACCCGGGCATCCGTAACAACAACCAGACGTGGAGTGAGGAGGGGGCCGAGTCCTGGGCGGCCGGCCTGCTATTGCGTGACGCGGTGAAGGCCGGAGGGCTGACCGCGAGCGGTACACCGAGCGCTTCGGAAATCGTGTCGGGCCTCACGTCGCTGAAGGGCGACACCCTGGACGGGATGGCTCCGCCGTTGACCTTCACCTCCGGACAGGCCCATCAGATCGACTGCTGGTTCACGGCCAAGGTCGTGAACGGGACGCCGAGCATGGTGAACAACGGGCAGGTGACCTGCTCGAACGGCTCATCCTCGTAGATACGGGAACGCTTGTGCTGCCGCGGGGGCGGGGGATACTTTGCCTCCGCCCCCGTGGTAGACACCGGTATCGGCTCTCCACCTAAGGCCTGGGTTCGATGCACCAGTTTCTTCCGTTTATCGTTATTGGGCTGGCGACGGGGGCGGTTTACGGCCTGGCCGGCATGGGGCTGGTGCTGACGTACAAGACGTCGGGCATTTTCAATTTTGGTTATGGAGCAGTGGCGGCGCTGGGCGCCTTCATGTTCTATTTCCTCTACAACGAGCACCACGTGCCGTGGCCGTGGGCGGCAGTCATCAGCGTGTTCGTCTTCGCCCCGGTGGTCGGGCTGGGGCTGGAGCTCCTGGCTCGCTCCTTGGACGGGGCCAGCGAGACGATCAAGGTGGTGGCCACGGTGGGCTTGATCCTCATCGTGGAGGCCTTGGGGCAATTGTGGCATCCCACCAACCCGCCCACCTTTCCCCACTTCCTGTCGCAGTCCACGGTGAGGATTCTGGGTGTCAACATCACCTACGAGCAGATCATTCTGTTCGTGTTCTCGGTGGTGGCGGCGGCGGTCCTGTACTGGTTCTTCCAGTCGGTCCGGATGGGGATCGTGATGCGGGGCGTGGTGGACAACCACGAGCTGGTGTCGATGAGCGGCGACGACCCGGTGCGGGTACGGCGCTGGGCATGGATTATCGGTACCGCGTTCGCCGTGGTGGCCGGTCTGATGCTGGCCCCGTCGCAGTCCCTCGACGCCGTGACGCTGACCACGCTGGTGTTCGCTGCCTTCGGGGCCGCCGCCATCGGTTACTTCACCAACCTTCCCCTCACGTTCGTGGGGGGATTGGTCATCGGTATCGCCGGCGCCCTGGTCGACAAGTACTCCGCCACGATCAGCTGGATCGGGGGTCTGCCGCCGAGCCTGCCGTTCTTGATCCTGTTCATCGTGTTGGTCGTCATGCCTCGGGGGCGGCTCATGCAGCGCCGCCTGGTGGCCCAGACCCAGGTGCGGCGCTCCTACCATGCCCCCGTCCCGGTGCGTCTGGGGGCGGGGGCGATAGCTATCTTCCTGCTGGCCATGGTGCCGACCTGGCAGGCCAGCCATCTGATCGTGTGGTCACAGGGGCTGATCGACATCATCCTGTTGCTGTCGCTCGGTTTACTGGTCCGCCGGTCCGGGCAGATCTCGCTCTGCCAGCTGGCCTTCGCCGCCGTGGGTGCGGCCGCCTTCGGCCATTTCGCCGCCCACCACAACATGCCCTGGCTTCTCGCGCTGGTACTCGCCACCCTGGTGGCGGTGCCGGTGGGGGCAATTGTCGCCATTCCGGCCGTGAGGGTGTCGGGAGTCTTCCTGGCCCTGGCCACGCTGGGGTTGGGAATCCTGATCGAGCAGGTGTTCTACACCCGTAGCTACATGTTCGGGAGCACCACGCTGGGTGTCGAGGATCCCCGCCCGGACGTGTCCATCGGTGGCTGGCATCTCAGCACCGATAAGGGGTTCTATTACTTGCTGCTGCTGGTGGCCGTGCTGGTGGTGGTCACAGTGACGGTGATCAGCAGTGGGCGGCTGGGCCGGCTGCTGGAGGCCATGGCCGACTCCCCCCTGGCACTGGAGACCCAGGGAGCCACCTCGAGTGTCTTGAAGGTGATCGTGTTCTGCATCACCGCCGCCGTGGCGTCCACCGCCGGAGCGCTGACCGGGATGCTGTACCACTACGCGGTGGGCGCCTACTTCGAGTCCTTCAACAGCCTGACGTTGGTGGTGCTGGTGGTGATCATCACCATCGGCGACCCGTGGTACGCCGTGATCGGGGGCATCCTCTACACGATCGTCCCGGGCTACGTTCATGGTGCCAATACCGCCAACTACCTGTTGCTGCTGTTCGGCGTGGGTGCCGCGACGGCCGCCTACTTCACCGAGGCCGGGACCACGCCCATGGCCTTGCGGCGGGTGCTGGACCGTCTCGGCGGCCGTAAGCCGGCGCCGGCCCTGGCTCCAGTGGCGGTGGTGGCGGCGGGGGAGGCGGAGGTGCCCGCCGGCGCCGGGCTATCTCCCGCCCTTATGGGTGGGGACGGGTCAGCGGACGATCGGGAAGGGCTGCTGGTGCGGGACTTGACGGTGCAGTTCGGCGGGGTGCGGGCTGTCGACGGCGTCACCCTGAAGGCTCCGAAGGGGATGATCACCGGTCTGATCGGCCCGAACGGGGCGGGCAAGACCACGACCTTCAACGCCTGCAACGGCCTCAACCGTCCCAGCTCGGGGGCCATCCTGATGCACGGGGCCGACATCAGCCACCAGGGCGCACCCAGGCGGGCCCGGCGCGGCCTGGGCCGAACCTTCCAGCGCCCAGAGCTGTTCAACAGTCTGACGGTGCGCCAGAACGTCAGCATGGGGCGGGAGGCTCCCATCGCCGGGGCCAACCCTCTATCGCAGATATTCGGGTCGCGCCGGTCCAGCCGGCTCATCACCTCGGCCGCGGATGAGGCTATGGCCCTGACCGGGACCGTTCGCATCGCCGATACCCAGGTGGGTTTGCTGCCCATCGGCCAGCGGCGATTGGTCGAGTTGGCCCGGGCCTTGGCCGGCCCCTTCGAAATGCTTCTCCTGGACGAACCCTCTTCGGGGCTGGACGGCCGCGAAACCGAGGGGTTCGGGCGGGTCCTGCGCAGGGTGGTGGCCGAGAGAGGATGCGGGATCCTGCTGGTGGAGCACGACATGACCCTGGTCCGCGACGTGTGCGACTACGTATACGTGCTCGACTTCGGATCACTGATCTTCGAAGGGACCCCTGAAGAGATGCAGAACTCCGACGACGTGCGGGCCGCCTATCTGGGCGACGCCGCCACCGTTACGGTAGGTGCTGCAGACGACGCCTTGGGTGACGACGGGCGCGATCCCCTTCTCTCGAGCGAGTAGTCGGGCATGCTCGAGTTGCAATCAGTCACGGCCGGCTACGGCGAATCGATGGTCCTGCGCGACGTCGACTTCGCGGTTGGCGACGGCGAAGTGGTCGCTCTCCTCGGGCCCAATGGGGCCGGTAAGACCACCCTGTTGCGCACCGCCACCGGGTTCGTGAAACCACGCTCGGGGCGGGTCAACTTTGCCGGAACCGACCTGACCGGTTCGGCCCCCTACAAGTACGTGCGAGCCGGGCTGTGCCACCTGCCCGAGGGACGGGGGATCTTCCCGTCCCTCACCGTTGGCGAGAACCTGACCATCCAGGCCCGCGGCGCCGAGAAGGCCCGAGCCGTCGCCCAGGCCACGGAGCTGTTCCCCGTCCTCGGCAGCCGGCTGCGCCAGACGGCGGGGAGCCTCTCCGGCGGGGAGCAGCAGATGCTGGCTCTGTCCCGGGCCTACATCACCAGCCCGAAGCTGGTTCTTGTCGACGAGGCGTCTCTCGGCTTGGCTCCGCTAATCGTGGACAAGATCTACGACGCCCTGCGCCAGCTGGTCCGGAGCGGGATGTCGGTCGTCGTCGTAGAGCAGTACGTGCAAAAGGCGCTGGATCTGGCCAAGACCGTCTACATCCTGAGTCGCGGTGAGATCATCCACTCCGGCCCCGCCAACCAGATCCACCCCGACGAAATCTACGAGAAGTACCTCGGGATCGAGTGAGACTGCAGGCGCGCTGAATCAGGGATTGGCGACGATGCGCAACGGACAGGTTTCCGGCCGTGATGGTAATGAGGTGACGATTGGGATGTCGATGAAGCGCCGGGGGCGGGTTGAGGACAAAGTGGCGATTGTGACCGGCGCCGGGTCGACTCCCGGCCCGGGAGTCGGCACCGGACGGGCCACGGCGATTGCGCTGGCACGGGAGGGCGCCGGGGTGCTGCTGACCGATGTACATGTCGAGCGCGCTGACGCCACGCGGCGGATGATCGAGGATGAGGGAGGCTCCGCCGTGGTTTACGCGGGCGATATGACCCAGGCCGGCGACTGCCAAGACATGGTCGAGGCCGCCCTCGACGCCTTTGGCACCATTGACATTCTGGTGAACAACATCGGGGTTTCGCGGCGGCGGCTATGTCGGATACTCCCTCTCCTCTATTCGGCCCGGGGCCGCACGCCCGAGACGGACTTTCGCCAACGGATGGCGGCCGCGTCGGGACTTGTGGGCACGGAGGGGACGGGTTGGGATGTGGCGTGGGCCGCTGTTTTCCTGGCGAGCGATGAAGCCCGCTGGATCACGGGGGTCACCCTGCCGGTTGATGCCGGCGTGATGTCGGTGACCCCCTTGATGATGGCACCGTATCTGCGAGAGGTTCGCGATGGCGGTGAGGAGGCCAAAAGGAGCCGGGGGTGATGGCCCAGGGCGGCGTCGGGGCGGTTCAGGTCGGTGACGGGGGCCAGGCCAGGCCCGACAAGGACGCCAGCGCGTGGACCAGGGCCTGGGTACCGTCCCGGCCCCGCCCCTGCGCCTGGAGAGCGATGTAGAGCTGGTTGGCCAAGGCCAGGCCCGGCAGCGCCAGGCGGGCCCGCTTGGCCTCGGCCAGCGCGATGCCGAGATCCTTGATCAGGTGGTCGACGAAGAACCCCGGCTCGAAGTTGCCGGCCACGACCCGCGGGGCGAGGTTCGTCAGAGACCAGCTCCCCGCCGCCCCCGTGGCGACCGAGGCCAGGACCGTTTCGACGTCGAGGCCCACCCGGGCCGCGTACAGCAGGGCCTCGGACATGGCCACCATGGTGCCGGCTATCAGGATCTGGTTCACCATCTTGGTGTGCTGACCGGCCCCGTGGTTGCCCTGCAGGATGGTCGTCTGGCCCATCACCTCGAAGCAGGGTCGCACTGCCTCGAACACGTCAGGGGGCCCGCCGACCATGATCGAGAGGGTTGCGTTACGGGCGCCGACGTCACCACCGGAGACCGGGGCGTCCAGGACGTGGACTCCGCGCTCGGCTGCCTTGTCGGCTATGGCCACCGCGAGCGACGGTTCGCTGGTGGTCATATCCACCAATATGGCGCCCGGGCGGGCGCCCGAAAGGGCGCCATGGGGGCCCAAAAGCACTTCGTGTACGTCCTCCGGGTACCCGACCATCGAGAACACGACATCGCTGGCCTCCGCAACCGCGGTCGGAGTGGCCGCCCAGTTCGCGCCCGCGTCGATCAGACCGTCGGCGCGGCCCCGTGTTCGGGTCGTGACCGTGGTTCGGAAGCCGGCGGCCAATAGGTGGGCGCACATGCTGGTCCCCATGACTCCGGTTCCGATCCATCCCACGCGCGTGGTCGCGGGCGAGGCGGGCGAGAGACGGCCAGCGTCGGGGTGAGTCACCATGGCCACTTCCTAGTCCAAGCAGATGGTCCGGCGCCTCGAGTTACCAGGCGTCCGACTGAGTGAGTACTCACCAGTATTGGAATATAGTGGGCCCCTGTTCGACCGCCAGCTCGTGAGTGGCCGTCGTTGTTACTCTGAATGGACTGCATAACACCAGGGGGTCCTCGTGCTGATCGACCGTGGGGATAGGGCGTGAAGACCAGAGCCGCTTTGCTCATGCAGCAGCCCGGGAAGTGGGAGGTCGTCGAGGCCGACCTAGACCGTCCAAAAGACCGTGAGGTGCTGGTCCGTCTGGTGGCTTCGGGTCTCTGCCACTCTGACGAGCACGTCGCCAAGGGGGATGGGAAGATTGCTCACTTCCCGTACTGCGGTGGACACGAGGGAGCGGGCGTGGTCGAGGAAGTGGGACCCGGTGTGGTCTCCCTGATGCCGGGCGACCACATCGTGACGTCTTTCATCCCTGGCTGCGGGCGGTGCCGCTGGTGTGCGAGCGGGATGCAGAACCTGTGCGACAGCGGCGCCCAGCTGATGCAGGGCTCTCAGGGGGACGGCGCCTTCCGCATGCATTACCAGGGCCTGGACGTGGCCCGCTCGTCATTCATCGGGACCTTCTCCGAACTGAGTGTCATGCCGGAGTGGTCCTGCGTCAAGATCCCGGACCACGTCCCGCTGCTGTCGGCCGCCCTACTTGGTTGCGGAGTGCCGACAGGCTGGGGATCGGCTGTCAACGCCGCCCAGGTGCAACCTGGCCAGGTCGTGATCGTAATGGGCATCGGGGGGATAGGGATCAACGCGGTGCAAGGCGCAGCTCACGCCGGCGCCACCCGGGTCATAGCCGCCGATCCGGTCAAGCTCAAGTGTGACGCCGCCCTCCGCTTCGGTGCGACCGACGCCGTTGCCTCCATCGACGAGGCTGCAGAGCTGGCCCGGTCGATCACCAATGGGCAAGGGGCGGACGCGACCATAATCACGGTCGGCGTCTTGAGCGGCGAGCACATAGCCCAGGCCTTCGAGTCGGTCCGGAAGGGGGGAACCGTCGTCGTTACCGCCGTCGCACCTATGGAAACCGTCGGTATCCCCATCAGCCCCTTCGTGCTGGCCATGTACCAGAAGCGGATCCAGGGGTGTCTGTACGGGATGATGGCGCCATCCAGGGATGTCCTTCGTCTGCTCGGGATGTACGAGCAAGGCCAGTTGAAGCTCGACGAGCTCGTTTCACGGACCTACCGGCTCGAAGAGATCAACACCGGCTACGACGACATGTACGCAGGTACCAACATCCGCGGCGTCATCGAGTTCGGTTAGCGAAACCCAGCCACCCAGGACCCGCCCGTGGCGGATGCGAGGGGGCCGGTGTAGAGTTTTGTCGGTATTATGTGAGCGTTTGCTTTTTTCAGGCCGCCCCGGGAGGTCGTGATGTCCATAAGCTGGTTCGTTTCGGTCGACGACCACCTGATCGAGCCCGCCCGCCTCTGGCAGGAGCGGGTGCCCGAGCGCTGGCGGGACACGGCGCCCCGTATCGTGCGGCAGGGTGACTCCGAGTTCTGGGTCTACGAGGACCGGCAGATCGTCACCACCGGCTTGAACGCCGTTGCGGGCAAGAAGCGGGAGGAGTTCTCACCGGAGCCCATCACCTACGAGGACATGCGTCCGGGCTGTTACGAGCCGGCCGCCCGGGTGGCGGACATGGACCGGGGCTTCGTGCTGTCGTCTCTTCTCTTCCCTTCCTTTCCCCGCTATTGCGGTCAGGTATTCCACGAGGCGAAAGACAAGGACCTGGCCGCCATTTGTGTGGGGGCGTGGAACGACTTCATTCTGGAGGAGTTCTCCGACGCCTTCCCGGGGCGGTTCATACCCATGATGATCATCCCGCTGTGGGATCCGGCCGGTGCCGCCGCCGAGATCGAGAGGACCGCGGCCCGGGGGGCCAAATCCGTCGCCTTCTCCGAGAATCCGACAAAGCTCGGACTGCCGTCCATCCACACGGCCTACTGGGACCCGGTCTTCCGGGCCGCAGAGGAAGCGGGCCTGGTCGTCTCGATGCACGTGGGGTCGTCCTCCAACCTGATCCGGACATCTGAGGACATGCCGACGCTGGCCTTCATGTCCTACTCCGCGGCGGCCAATCAGGCCGGAACCCTCATGGACTGGTTGTTCAGCACGAACTTCGAGAAGTTCCCCAACTTGAAGATCGCCCTGTCAGAGGCCTCGATCGGATGGATCCCCTACTTCCTCGAGCGGGCCGAGCAGGTCGTGGACAAGCAGCGGTTCTGGGCATCTCGTTTCGACATCAATATGAACCCGAGTCACGAGCGGGGAGAGGCCAAAGTCGAGTCGACCTTCTCGCTGGAGACCGACATCCGGCGGCGATTCCATGATCACGTCTTCGGCACGTTCATCGAAGATCACGCCGGCATCCGGCTCCTGGACATCATCGGTGAGGACAACGTCATGCTCGAGTGCGACTATCCGCACTCCGACTCGACCTGGCCGGACACCTCGAGGCTGGCCAGCAAATGGCTCGGACACCTGCCCGAGGACGTCCAGTACAAGATCGCTATCGGCAACGCTTGCCGCGCCTATAACTTTACTCCGGCGGACCCGGAGACCATCGCCTCGTAGGCTGCAATATTCGTTTGCGGGTTCGGCCTTCCCTGGAGACGAGTCACCGCCGAGACCGGGACTCTAGGGCTCGGGCACCGCTCGCAAGTACGGCGCCATCATCAGAGGAGTGACGCTCAGGACGCCGGAATCGACCGGGAGGACGGCACCGGTGATCCACCGGGCCTCGTCGCTCGCCAGAAAGCCGGCTGCCCAGCCCACATCCCAGCCGTCCGCCGGAGTTCCGAGCAGGCCCGCCTCGGACCGGAGAGTGTTCATGAACTCGGCGCGGGGTCCCGGGGCCGAAACCGACAGCACCATGGGCGTCGTGATGTGGCCGGGCGCGATGGCGTTCACCCGGATGCCTTGGCGGCCGTGTGAATAGGCCATGTCGACCGTCATCGCTATTAATCCGCCTTTCGCCGCTGAATAGGCGACGGTGCCGTCGCCACGCAGGGCCGATATCGACGCGATGTTCACGATGGCGCCGCCCCCCTTGTCCGCCATGACCGGCACGGCATACTTCGAGGCCAGAAAAGCCGTCCGGAGATTGACATCCAGCGCCTGGTCCCATGCTTCCTCGGTGGTATCCACGACAGTGCCCACCGACGCCCGGCCGATGTTGTTGACGAGTATGTCGACGGTTCCGAATGCTCCTACCGCGGCGCCCACCATGGCCTCACAGTCAGCTGCCCTGGTGACGTCCGCCGCGAATACCTCCGCTTTCCCGCCTTCCTCCGAGATCATCTGCCGGGTCTCCTCGGCCCGCTCGGGGTAGAGGTCGACCAGGAGGACGCTGGCCCCTTCCCGGGCCAGCACCACGGCGCTGGCCTTCCCGGTGCCGATGCCCGGACCAGGGGTGGAACCGGCGCCCGTGACGATCGCGACCTTGCCCTCGACCCGCCCGGCCCTCTCTACCATCTCTCGATCTCCTTCTGGCGACGTAGCTGCTCCCTTCGCAGGGTGAGCAGGCACTCACTATAATGTGAGATCGACCCGGAGGCCGAAGGGAGAGCCAATGGCCGTTGCAGAAGCTCCGATTCGGGTGATCGATGCGGACACGCACCTCACGGAACCTCCCGATCTCTGGACGGCCCGGATGCCCGAGCCCTTCCGGGCTGAGGCTCCTTCAGTCCGCTTTCACGAAGCGAGCGGCACCTGGCGCTGGGTCGTGGGCGACCGCTGGTGCAGTCTGGTGGGCAATTACAGCGTGGCCGGGTGGCACGAGTTCCCGCCTTCCTGTCCTCCGACGCTGGAAGAGGCCGATCCGGCGTGCTACGACGCCAAGGCCCGTTTGGCCCACATGGACAAGCAAGGTATCTACGCGCAGGTGCTCTACCCGAACGTGATCGCATTCGAGGGGCACGCCTTCATGGCGTTGAAGGACGATTCTTTGAAGCTGGCTTGCGTCCGGACCTACAACGACTACCTTTCGGAGTTCGCATCGGTGGCGCCCGACCGTTTCATCCTCCTGACCATGCTCCCGTTCTGGGACCTTGATGCCTCGATCCAGGAGTTGCGCCGGTGCCACGGGATGGGTCACCGGGGCGTGCTGTGGGCGACCACCATGGACAAACACGGCCTCCCCGGGTTCGCTGAGCCCCATTGGGACCGCTTCTACGCGGCCGCGCGGGACCTGGGCATGTCCGTCAACTTCCACGTGGGTGTGGGCAACACCTCGGAGGAGATCGAGCAGGCGATGAACCGCGAGGACTACGACCCCGCCTCCAATGCGGCGCGGTCCTCCATGACGTTTATCGGCAACGCTCGCAACATCGGGCTGCTGCTGACCAGCGGGGTCTGCGACCGGTTCCCCGACGTGAACTTCGTTTTCGTCGAGAGCGGTTTCGGCTACATCCCCTTCTTGCTGGACAGTCTCGATTGGCAGTGGCTGAACAGCGGAGGACGGGAGAGGTATCCGGCGCGTCTTCTGCCCAGCGAATACTTCCGCCGGCAGGCCTACTCCATGTTCTGGTTCGAGAAGGACACGCTAGAGCTTCTGCCCAAGTATGCGGACAACGTGATGTTCGAGACCGACTTCCCCCACCCGACAAGTTTGCATCCCGGTCCGGCCAGCTATTCCCCGCCGCCCGCCGAGGTGATCCGGCGCGACACCGAGATCGTCGGAGAAGCGGTCATGCGCAAGGTCCTCCACGACAACGCCGCTCGTGTTTACCATCTCGATTGACGCCGCTCGTTCCCGGCGTGGGATGCGTGGGATCGTCGCCCTCGCGTCAAAAACGGGCGCAGATCCTAGGGCTCGGTCCGGAGGGTCTCCAGCAGCAGGTGGGTGTCCTGCTGGAAGACGCGGATCTCGGAGATCAACCCGTCGGCGACTGAGAAGAGCTCCACCACGTCGACCGTGGCACTGCGCCCGGTTTCCTTGGCCGTCCACGTCTGTGTCGTTACCTGCACGGCCGATGGACCACAGGCGAGTATGCGGGGATTGCTGATAACGCGATCCCAATAGGTACCGAAGGTGGCGCCCATCCGCAGCATTCCGTCGCGTCCCTCGTGCCAGCCACCGTGTGGGAACGACTCGGGTTGCTGAATGCGGAAATCCGGATGAAGGAGGTCCAGCGCGCCGTCTCGGTCGCCGGCGCTGAAACGCTGCGCCAGCATCTCCACCAGCGCCGCCGCGGCTTCAGGGCCGGTCGTGCTCACAAGCCGTGCTCCTGGGGGTGGCTACGCGGCGTCAACGGCTAGTCGCCGGCCCGGCGCGAACGTGATCGGCACCGCCAGAGGAGCCCGGGTGAAGGTGGCGTGGTAGTGGATATCTGCGCCACCTTGCAGCCGGATGCCCTCGAGGCGGGTGACCAGCTCCCCGAGCGCGATCCTCATGTTCATACGAGCCAGGTTGGATCCAGCACAACGATGCGGGCCGGCGCCGAAGGCCAGGTGCCGGTTGTTCGACCGGTTTAGGGAGAAAACATCGGGATCGGGGAACTCGGCGTCGTCGCGGTCCGCTGACGCCCAGTAGATGATGACTTTCTCGCCCGCCTTCATCTGGTGACCGCCGATCTCGGTGTCCCGCGTCACGGTGCGGGCGATGGCGACGAAGGGGCCGTCGAGCCGCAACAGCTCCTCGATGGCGGAGGGGATGAGCTCCGGCTGACTGCGGAGCAGTGCCGGGATGTCGGGTTGTTGGCAGAAGCGGAGCATAATGAGCCCCAGGGCGCCGGCCGTGGTCTCGAGCCCCCCCAGGATCAAGAGCTGGATGATGCCGACGATCTCCCCTTCGGTGATAGGCCGGCCCTCGATCTCGGCCGTGAGCACTCCGTCGACCACATCGCCTCGAGGAGACTGGGTGCGCCGCGCTTCCACGAATCGGGTGATCCACTCGGACAGGCCGGCCCAACACGCGGCCGCCTCGGGGTCGTTCGGGGTCGACGACTTCGATGCCAGATAGGCAACCCTTTCGATTTCCTCCGGTGGAGCGTTAAGCGCGATGTCGAAAAACGACAGGGCCGGGAACTGCCTGGCAAAATCGGCCATGAACTCGCACCGGCCCGATTCGATGAAGCTGTCGATCAAACGAGTTGCCAGGAGGCGGGTGGATTGTTCCCAGGGCTCGATGGCGGCGGGCGTGAAATAGGCGTTGATGAGCCGCTTGTAGACGCGGTGTACCGGGGGGTCGACCTCCACCGGCAAGTTCCTGACCAGGATCGGGGCGACGGGAACGGTCAGACCGCTGGCCGAGCTGAACGTCTCCCAGTCCTGGGCCACCCGGAGGACGTCCTCATATCTTGTCACCACCCAGAAACCGCCGTACTGGTCGCTGTGGGCCACCGGGCACAGCGACCGCATCCGGGCCAGCACGCCGGGAAGGTCGACGGCTACTTCGGACGCCAGGTGGTCGAAGTTCTGACGGTACCAGTCATCCGTCATAGTTCCCGTAGCCGATGAGGTCGGGCCCATGGCACCCCCGTTGGTAGGCGGTCAGCGACCGCTGGTACTGGGACTCTAACCGAGCGAGTTCCGAGTCTAACAGGGTGAACGGTCACTTTGTCCGGCCCGCTCTGGGCGCCGCCATTATCCGAGCTTGACGGGCTTCACGTCCATAACCATGATGGGGAGGTGGGCGCCACCAACCGACCAGCCCGAGTGGTCACTCGAACCGGCAACACAGGATGGGGGAGCTATGAAGGCCGCAGTTGACTCCGATCGGTGCCAGGGGCACGCCCGATGCTGGCAGATATGCCCGGAGTTCTTCTCCCTTGACGAGGAGGGACACTCGTTTCTCCGGAGCCCGGATGTGCCGCCCGAGCTCGAAGCCAAGGTTCGCGAGGCGGCCGACAACTGCCCCGAACGCGCCATCAGTGTGAGCTGAGGGCTCCGAGCTCCTCGGCCGCTGGCGGAGCACTAGCGACGCGTTGAAGGCTGCCATAAGATGAGCGAGTGCCTACTAAGTCATCGACGCTGGGGTGCGGCGCGTGAAAGCGGCGGTTGCCTACGAGGCCGGTAAGGACCTGGTGCTCGAGAATCTGGACCTCCCCGCACTCGGCCCACGCGACGTCCTGGTGCGGATCCGGGCCAGCGGCATTTGCCATACCGACCTGGCCGCGATCGAGGGGACGACCCCGACGCCCTTTCCTTTCGTTCCCGGTCACGAGGGGTGCGGAGTGGTGGAGAGCGTCGGAGCCGACGTTCGCCGGGTGAGTGCCGGCAGCCGCGTTCTGGCATCGGTGTCGCCGGCGTGCGGCTCGTGCTGGTGGTGTCTAAACTCGATGTCCAACCAGTGTGAGCGGGGGGAGTCGGTCCGGTCGGCGCCGCGCTGGGCGCTGAAGGATGGCCGGATGGCGACGGCTCTGTGTGGCTGCGGCACTTTTGCCGAGGCCATGGTGGTCGACGAAGCCTCGGTCGTGGCGGTGGACACGGATCTCCCCGATGAGGAGCTGGCCCTGCTGGGTTGTGGCGTGACCACCGGAGTGGGGGCGGCCCTGAACACCGCCGGTGTCGTGCCCGGCTCCAGCGTGGCGGTGATCGGATGCGGTGGGGTGGGCCAGTCGGTCATCCAGGGGTCCCGTATTGCCGGTGCGGCCACGATCATCGGCATCGACCCGGTCGCCAGCCGGCGCCAAGCGAGCCTCCGGGTGGGAGCTACCCACGTGCTCGACCCGGCAGATTCCGACCCGGTGGAGCAGGTGCGGGCGCTGACCCGTGGAAGGGGGGTGGAATACAGCTTCGAAGTAGTTGGAAGGGTCGAGCTGATCCAGCAGGCTTACGACATGGCCCGCCGGTCCGGCACCGTGACCCTGGTAGGCATGCCACCCCTGGATGCGACCTGGACGGTGTCGGCTTTCGCCACAGTGTTCTCCGGCAAGCGGCTCGTCGGATCAGTGATGGGGGGCGCCCAGATCCTGCGCGACTTTCCGCGCTTCATCAGGCTGGCCGAAGCCGGCAAGCTGGATCTGGGCTCGCTCGTGTCGAACCGGATCCCGCTCGAGGAGATCAACGACGGAGTCGCCGGGCTTAACCGGGCCGAAGGAGTCCGTACCGTCATCACCTGATGGAAGGGGAGTGACTTTGCCGGTCCTCCTGCGATCGAGGGAGGGGAGCATCTACTGTCGATCAGTGGAGCGAGAGGTGCCGGGATGACGACGAGCCGGCTGGATCCGTCCGCGATCCCATCCGACTGGAACGAGGTGACGCCCGAGTGGATGACCCAGGCCATCTCCCGTCGCCACCCGGGTGCCCGCGTCAGCGAGGTCACGCTGATCATGGTGGACAACGGCACCAACCGCCGGGCCAGGTTCGGCCTCAGCTATGAGGCCGGGTCGGGTCCGGACGTGGTATTCGCCAAAGCGGAAGGCGACTACCGCCAGGCGCACGCTCTGAACGGCAACATGTTCAACGAGCCGGATCTGTTCGCGTCCGGCGCGCCACTACCCGTGGACCACCCGCTCGCCTACCACGTCCTGGTGGACCGCCCGGCACTCGACTATGTGATCGTGATGGAGGATGTGACCAAGCGAGGTGCTGATCCTCGGGATGCCACGCGGCCGATGACCGTTGATCAAGTTGCGAATGGCCTGCGGGGCTTGGCCCGTTTGCACAGCCACTACTGGGGCTTCTCGGGACGGACACACCCGAACCTTGACTGGGTCCAGACCTGGGCGGCCACCGAGGGTTTCGCGGCGGGCCTCATCGGCCGGGTGCCGGTAGGTCTCGAGCGAGGGGCGAATGTGCTGCCGGAGGAGGTGCGCCAACTCGACACCCCGGCGATCATAGATATCTGGGCCCGCTGCGTTGACTCGCTGGCTCGAGGTCCGGTGACGCTGCTACACGCTGACCCGCACATCGGCAACACCTACGTGTTACCCGGCGACGACATCGGGTTTCTCGATTGGCAGGTTCTACGCCGCGGCAACTGGTCCCAGGATGTCGGGTACTTCCTTGTCAGCGCCCTGACTGTTCAGGACTGTCGTAGCAGTGAAGCAGACCTGATCGAGGTCTACCGACAGTCACTTGAGGTACCGGGCGATCAGCGCCCCACCGCTGAAGAGGCTTGGCTTCGTTATCGCGCATCACCTGGGTACGGGCTGGCCGTTTGGCTGGCGACGTTGGGAAGCGACACCGCGCAGCGGCGCGAGGTGTGCCTGGCGCTGTGCGAGCGGTATGCGGCTGCATTCGTCGAGCTGGGAACAGCCGGCGCTTTGACCGAGCTCGCCGGGTAAGGACCTGACGAAGGTGTTCTGCATCGATCGGTCGGGGCGGTGATAAAGCGGATCCGCTTCGCCACGCGGGCGCGCTCGGCCCGCGACTTTTCGTCGGCGTGGCCGGCCGCGCTGGCGGCTGTTTTGTCGGCACCGCCCGAAGTCCGGCCGCTCCGTGTGGTGTCCTCTTCGGTCCTGCCCGACGTGACTCCCGACCATCTCCACGACGGAATCGGGATCGAGTGGTTCGGAGATGCCGGGCACCTGGCTCGCTTCGAGTCGTGGCTGACCTCGCCACGAGGCAAGGACATCGGCCGCCTGCTCTCCGGGGTCCTTGACCTCGATTCCAGCCCGCTGCTGATCGCTGAGGAGCACGTGCTGCGCGGGTCCGAGTGGATGGATGAACGATGGCGCCGAGGGGGGAGGGCGCTGAAACACATGGCCATCGCCCGGCGGGCGGCGGGCCTCACACCAACGCAGTTCTCCGAACTATGGAAAAGCAGGGCGGGCAAGGTGGGAACTGTCGTGATCCCGGACGAAGCCCGGGGCCGTGCTTACGTTCAGAACCATCCTCTCCCTCCCCCCGATGGCTCCGGGGCCTACGACGCCCTGAACGAGGTCTATTTCGATGCCGACGACCTGGACGGGGTTCGAGCCCGGATCGACTTCTTCGCCGAGACCATGAAGGCACAGCGCGAAGACGACCTGGTCAGCGAGAGCTGGTTCGTGGTAGCTCGCGAAGAGCTCCTGTAGGCCTGCGCAAAGGCCACCCGCATGGTTAGGTGCCCGGCGCCAAAGGCTTGCTTATAATGTGAAGGCTCACTTGCAAGAGCCGGAGCAGCGCAGCTAGGTTCGCCCTGACAGCGCCGTAGGCTTCGACGACCCGACATGAAACCGGTGGTGATGTCCTCTCCCTCCCAAAGGATGGCCTGCGCACTTCGCTCGAGGAGGCAGTTTGGCGTCTAGCCCGATCAGGTTCGGTGCTGCCGCCCTTCCCGAACCCGAGCGCGACTGGATCGCGGCAGCCGAAGAGCTGCCGATCGACTCGATCTGGCAGGGAGGGCACATCCTCTCACCCGCCGCCACGGGTGAGGCGATCACCAGATTGGCTCTAATCACCGCGTGGACGGAGCGGGTTCGGGTAGGCACTTCCATTCTCCTGCTGCCGCTGTACCAACCCGTTGTGGTCGCCAAGCAGCTCGCCGATCTCGACTCGCGTTCGGGAGGGAGGGTATCTGTGGGCGTCGGCGTCGGCGGCGAGTTCCCCGCCGAGTTCGACGCCGTGGGTGTACCCCGATCCGAACGCGGCGTGCGGACCGACGAGGCCATGGAGGTGTTGCGACTGCTGTGGAAGGGTGGACCGGTGAGCTACCACGGCCGCTTCTGCCGCTTCGACGACATAGAGCTCCAACCCGTTTCTCTCCACCGAGACGAGCCTCATCGTATGCAGGCCGGCGGTCCGCCTCTCCTGGTCTCGGGACGCAAAGAAGCGGCCATGCGCCGAGCCGCCCGCCTGGGCGATGGATGGATGCCCTATCTGATGTCCCCCGGAGCCTATGACCGCTCGGTCCGTACCATCCGCCAAGAAGCAGAAGCGGCCGGGCGCGACCTGGCCGGTTTCGAGTGGATGATGTACCTGTATACATCGATCCGCAAGGACGGCGACCGAGCTCGTGACGATGTGGCCACCTTCCTCGGGCGCAGTTACGGCGAACGCCCGCGCGAGATGCTCGACCGGATCGCTCCCGCCGGCACACCAGAGGAGGTGGCCGGGAAGCTCCAGCAGTACGTGGACGTGGGCGCCCGCCACTTCATCATCTCGCCCGCGACCCCGGACGAGACCTTCGAGGTGGTCAAGCTGGCCGCCGAGGAAGTGCTTCCTCGCTTGAGCATTCCTGGTTCAGCTTAGGTTGACGGTGGACCCGGTGGACCTCGAGCAGATCAATACGGCTGAAGAGACGAAACCCTGTGAGGGGCTGCTGGTGGTGGAGGTGGCAGTCGGAACGAGCGATCTCGGACTTGGTCTGGTCGCAGGAGCTCCGGGCATGATCCTGGGCCACCTGGGGGCCCGGGTGAAGCGGGTGGTCGGGACCTGCTCGCCCGGGATCGACGAGGGGGTGCGCTGGGGCTACGCCTGGCATCGCGACAAGGAGATAGTCGTCTCGGACGATCGCGATGAGGTCTTCCGGTTGCTCCAGGACGCCGACGTGGCCTTGGTGTACGGCTCTGAGAGCCTCGTCGAGAGCCGGGGCCTGGGCTATCAGGACCTGAAGGAGGCCAATCCGTCGCTCGTCTACGCCCGCTGCCGTCCGAGCCGGACGTCGAGGGGCACCGTGGACGACTACGGGCTCCTGGTCGAGGCCCGTTCGGGATTCTGTTCCCAGTTGGCCGGCCACCGGCCCGGGCCGGTATTCATAGATGTGCGAGCGCCCGGTACCGGCGCCGCTTTCGTGATGACCGTATCGGTGCTGGGCCTTCTGCTCCGCCGCGCTCGAGGTGGAGGCGGCGGCTGGTCCGAGACGTCGCTCTACGACGGGTTGCTGGCCACGCTGGGCACCATGATCGGCCGTTCCGAGCGGGCCGCCCCAGAGGTGGAGCGCTACTGGGAGAAGGGCTCCACGTTCCCGAACTTCCTGTACCGGTGCTCCGACGACGAACTTATTCAGGTGTGGTTCGGCGGCAAGGGGATGTACGCCAGCCTCCTGGCCTCCCTGGGCGACGAGCCCAGCACCGAGGGCTACTACACCGACCAGGTGACGGGCGCCCTCAACGCTCGCGCCGAGCGGTGGAAGGCGACTTTCGCCCGAGAGCCGAGGAGGGTCTGGATCGAGCGGTTGCGGGCGGCCGGGGTGGCGTGCGAGCCGGTGCTGGGTCCCGGCGATGTTCTCTCCGACGTCCATCTGACCGAGAGCGGTATGGCCGAGACCCGGACGGCTGGTGCTCACCGTGAGGTCTTCGTGGCCACTCCGATCTCCGTATCGGAGCCGGCCCGGCTGGGCGCGGTGAACCAGGCCCCTCCGATGGCGCCGGACGGGGCGGGCGACTACCTGCTGGACGGCTTGCGCGTGCTCGATTTCTCGGCCTTCGTCGCCGGTCCGTTGGCGGCCGAGGTCCTCGCCGATCTGGGCGCCGACGTCATCAAGGTCGAGCCTCCGGAAGGCGAGGCCATGCGGGCGGCCGCCTATGCCACGGCGTCCTGCCAGCGGGGTAAGCGCAGCCTGGCTCTGGATATCGGGGCCGAGGACGCCCGGCCGGTCGTCGAGCGCCTGATCGAGTGGGCCGACGTGGTGCTGCACAACTTCCGGGTCGGGGTATCGAAGCGTCTCGGGATCGACGAGGAAACCGTCCTTCGTTTGAACCCTCAAGCGGTGTACTGCCATGCCAGTGCTTTCGGGACCACCGGTCCGCGTGCCACCTATCCCGGCAACGACGCGCTCATGCAGGCCCTCACCGGGCTGGAGCGAGCGGTGGGAGGTCCTGACAACGACCCCGTTGCACCGACCTGGATCCCGATCGACATGTCAGGGGGATGGCTGGCCGGAGCGGGGGTGCTGGCCGGCCTCCTGGGTCGAGCCCGTCGTGGCCGCGGCTGCCGGGTGGCCACCAGCCTTCTCGGTGCCGGCATGCTCATCCAGAGCGGGACTTTTCAATGCGACGGACAGGTGATCCGTCATCCCGAGGTGGACCAGCAACAGACCGGCTACGGTCCGGGCTACCGCCTTTACCAAGGCAGCGATGGTCAGTGGTTCGCCCTGGTCTTACCGGACAGGGAGGCATGGGAGCGCTTGCGTTCCCTACCCGGGCTGGCCTCGCTACCGGAGACCTACGTTCCGCTTCGCAGGAGCGCCGATGACCGGCTGGCAGAAGAGGCGGAGAGCGCACTGGAACGGGTTTTCGCGACGGCGCCGGCAGTTTGGTTTGTGACCGAGCTGCGACGCATCGGATTGCTGGCCGAACCCGTCGGATCCCCGGATCGGGACGCCTTCCGTCAGAGCATCCTCGACGATCCCGTTAACAGGCAGCTGGGTCGGGTGGCGTCATATCCGACCTCTGATTGGGGTTGGTTCGAGCAGATCGGCCCCCTACTGCGCTGCGGGCCGTGGGCCCGAAGCGGCCCCCGTATTCTGGCTTTGCCGGGAATCGGCGAGCACACCGTGGAGGTGCTGTGCGAACTCGGTTTCGCAGGGGAACGGATCGAATCTCTTCTCGCGGCCAAAGTGGCCCGGCAGCTCTAGAGATAGCCGTACCGCCACCGGCCTCCTGAGAGGGCATATCCCTTACGGTTGCGCTTGGGCGTCCCAGGTACGATCGTTCAAGGGGTCGAGGCGCAGCGGTGGCTTCTTCAAGCGTTGCATAGCCTCGGTGCGCTCGGGGTTCTGCAGGAATTCGATGTAGCGAGGAACCATGAAGGCCGGCATCCGGACGGCAAGAAAACGATGCAGCTCGGGCGCCGTGACCTGGGCGTCTTCGTGCAGCACCACGCAGATCTTGACCTCGTCCTCCCCGAACTCGGAGGGGATCCCGATAGCGGCCGACTCTGATACCGCCGGGTGTTCGTTGGCGTAGGCCTCCACTTCCATCGAGGAGATGTTCTCGCCCCGCCGGCGCATGGAGTCCTTGATCCGGTCCACGAAATGGTACCGACCGTTCTCGTCCCGCATCACACCGTCGCCGGTGTGGAACCAGCCGTTGCGCCAGGCCTCCGCCGACTTTTCCGGCATACCGAAATACCCGGCCAGCATGCGCCACGGCTCGGTTGTGCGAACGAGTAACTCACCAACTGTACCGTCGGGCACTTCGTAGTCGTTTTCGTCGGCCACTCGAACTTCGTAGCCGGGGGCGACCCATTTGCCGGTCGAAGCCCGGTCCGCGGATACGTCAGGGCCGGCGTACAGCGGGGTGCCGACCTCGGTGTTGCCGAACACGGTGCGCATCTGGATTCCGAATCGCTGCTTGAACTGCTCGATGCGTGAAATGACCGGAGCCCCGGCGACGAAACGGAGAGGATTGTCTCCGTCGTCCGGCCGGCCCGGTTGGTCCAGGAGCCAGTTCATCATGGCCGGAATGAGCGCTGTCGCGGTGCATCCGTAACTACGAATGTCGTTCCAGTACTCAGCGGTCTTGAAGGATTCGCGCAGTACGACCTGAGCTCCGGGAAAGGCCAGGTGGGCGACCGGCAGCATCCCGGAGAGGTGGAACACCGGGTACGGGCAGTACCACACGTCATCGCTGGTCAGATCCATCCATGTCACGTTCGGCCACAGCCGGCCCCAGGGCACCAGCACCCCCTTCGAAGGGCCGGTCGTGCCCGACGTGTAGCTGATGCAGGCGAGCTCGTGCCGTTCCGGCACTGGGAGGTCGGTCGCCGGGCTGGCTTCGTCCCAAAGGTCTGATGCACAGACCAGGGGGAACGGGAAGCCGGTCGGCAGGTCGCCCCCCTCACCGTCGGGGACGATCACGAAGTCGAGCTCAACCTGGGAGGCAACCTCCGCCACCCGATCCAGGAACTCGCGGGCGCAGATCATGGACTTGGCCCGCGAGTTGCTCAGCACGTACTGCAGCGACCGGCCTCGAAAGTCGGTATTGACCCCGGTGTGCACAGCCCTCAGCCAGCCCAAGCCCAGCCAGTGCTCTTCGGCGGAGATGGAGGTCCGGACCATGGTAGGCACGTTGTCCCCGGGCTCGATCCCGGCCTGCCGGAAGGCGTCAGCCCAGCACAGCGCGGCTTGGTGGAACTCGCCGTAGGTGCGGCACCCGCCCCCGACCTGCCGCAGGAACGGGCGCTCGGGCTCACGACGGGCCCAGTCGCTCACCGCCCACGGCAGTGTTTCGGTGGGCGCAAAGGTCGGCTCCGGCACCCCGCTCGTCACAGCCGCCACCCTAACCCGTTTCTGCTTACGGAGTGAGCCCTCCGTCATCTATATTGAGGTCCGTCCCTCCGGCCGGCTGGTTCTCCGGGCCGGTAGGGTGGGCCCATTACCCATCACTGCGTGGTCGTAGCGCCCGTCGGCAGCGGATCGAGGAGGCGAGGATGAGCGAGCGAACACTGTTGGCGAACGGCAAGGTGCTCACCTGTTCGGGTGATCCTTCCGAGCGGCCCTCGGATGGCGATGTCCTGATAGAAGGCGATCACGTTGTGGCTGTCTCCCGAGGCCGCCTCCGGCTCGACCGAAGCGACGTCCGGGTTGTCGACCTTCAGGGTGCCACTGTCCTTCCCGGCCTGTGCGACGCCCATACCCACATCAGCTGGCCTCTGGATTTCGTTTTCGACCACGAAGCGGCGGCCACGGCTCCGCCTCAGAGACACATCCTGGACGTGGCGGCTGTGGCCCGGACGTACCTGGAGAGCGGCTACACCCTCATCATCGGCGCCGGTGTCCTCCAACCCGAGGATGACACCGTCACGAAGGACTTTATCGACCGTGGTCTCATGCCCGGGCCGCGCATCGTGCCCAGCGGTCCCATGGTCACCGAGGTGGGAGCCATCGCCGACGACAGCCCATGGACATGCGTGGCGGCGGGGGCGAAGGAGCTGCGCGAGATCGTGGCGCGACAGTGCGATATGGGCGTGAAGGCGGTCAAGATGTTCATATCCGGGGACGGGATACTCCCGGAGTATCCGTCCACGGATACGTACATGAGCGACGAAATGCTCTATGCCGCGGTGGATGAGGCCGGCAAGTACGACGCCATCATCACGGTCCACGCCCGCAGCGCCGAGAGTGTGACGATGGCGGCTCGGACCGGTGTTCAGCTCATCCATCACGCCTGCTTCATCGACGACAAGGCCCTGAGCGCACTCGAAGCTCGTCGGGACGACGTGTGGGTGTGCCCGGGCATGCACTACCTCTACGCCATGGTGAACGGTCACGCCAATCGCTGGGGGATGACTCCCGGCCGACTCGAGGAATCCGGGTACAGGAGGGAGCTGGAAGGCCTGGTCGATGGTTTGCGCAAGATGCACGCCGCCGGAATCAAGATCCTGTCCGGCGGCGATTTCGGCCACCAGTGGACCCGACACGGTACCTATGCCGTAGAGATGGAGCGCTATGTGGAATTGCTCGGCATTTCGCCGGTCGAGGCCATTCACACCGCGACACACAATGTGGAGTCGCTCGTTGGCTTGCGGGTCGGCCAGATACGGGAGGGTTACCTCGCAGACCTCTTGATCGTCGACGGGGATCCCACCTCCGATATCACCATCCTTCAAGCGCCAGAGCTACGCCGAGCGGTGATGAAGGACGGCGCTTTTGCCTACGTGAACCCTCAGCTCTTTCCGTGAGCGTCGACTCCGGGCCGCTACAAGGCACTGCTCCGCCGCAGGGACGGCGAGCCGATGATCTCATGTCCGGTGTCGATTCCCTGGTCCGGCTCTTGTCGCTGCGCTGCGACGTGGACGAGCGGGACGGGTTGAACACGGCGACCATGGTGTCCGGCTATCCGGGCTCTCCCCTCGGGACTTTCGACCTGGCCCTCGAACAGGCTTCGGGATTACTCGCGGCCCGCCGGATCGTTCATCGTCCCGGGCTCAACGAGGAGATGGCGGCGGCCACGGCCTGGGGCAGCCAGATGGGTGCGACCGTGCCCTACGCGGGCGTCGACGGTGTCGTCGGCGTCTGGTATGGGAAGACGCCCGGACTGGACCGTTCCGGCGACGTCCTCAAGCATGGGAACTCGATGGGGTCGGGACCCAATGGAGGCGTGGTTCTGTTCTGTGGCGACGACCCCACCGCCAAGTCGTCGACGTTGGCCTGCGACAGCCAGTACACGTTCGAGGATGCCTGCATCCCGGTCCTCTACCCGGCCGATCAACAGGACGTGATCGATTTCGGGATTCACGCCTTCAGGCTCTCCCGCTACGCCGGCTGCTGGGTCGGCCTGAAGATCGTCACCACGGTCGCCGACGGGATAGGATCTGTCGATTCTTCTGTGGACCGACACCATCCGAGCGATCCCGTCGGACCCGTGTTGGATGGCCAGGTCTGGCAGCACCAGCCCTTGACGACCGTGGGGGCGCATGCCGTTCCCAACCAGGAGAGGCTCGTGGTGCACGATCGCCTTCTGGCTGCTCGCGCCTATGCCCGTCACAACGGTCTGGACCGGTGCATCGGTGCCGATGCCGGCGCAGATATCGGCGTGGTCTGTGCCGGCAAGACCTACTTCGACGTGATCCAGGCCTTCGCCGACCTGGGCGTGAACATGCAGGATCTGTCGAGGCTCGGGATACGCGTGCTGAAGCTGGGCATGACGTATCCCCTCGTCGACGAAACCATCATCGAGTTCGCGTCCTCGGTAAGCCAGCTCGTCGTCATCGAGGAGAAGCGCCCTTTCGTCGAGACGCAGCTTCGGTCCATACTCCACGAGAACGGCGTGACCGCGCCGGTCGTAGGCAAGAGGGACCGGACCGGTAACGCTCTGACGTCCGTGGTCGGGGAGCTGGACCCGGCCGCCGTGGCGTCCGTTCTCCGCCGGGCCGTGCCCAACCTGGCCACAGTCGAGAAGGTGGAGTCCGCCAAGGCTCGCCGGTCCCTGGTCCAGCTGGCTGGGCGAGCTCCCGCATTCTGCAGCGGCTGCCCCCACAACCGGTCCACCGTCTTCCCCGATGACGCCCTCGTCGGGGGTGGTGTCGGCTGCCACGGGATCATGTACTTCGAAGCGCGCCACCTGGGCATGAAGAGCCTCCCACCCACACCGATGGGAGCCGAGGGCGTTCCCTGGATCGGCTTGTCGCCCTTTGTAGCGGAGCCCCACCTGATACAGAACATCGGCGACGGCACTCTCAGCCACTCCGGGACTCTCGCTATTCGGGCCAGTGTCGCCGCGGGTGTCAACGTCACCTTCAAAATTCTCTACAACTCCGCCGTCGCCATGACCGGCGGGCAGGATGTGACCGGCCTGCTCGACGTCCCTTCGATGACGAGGTCTCTCGAGTCCGAGGGGGTCCGGCGGATCGTCGTGTGCGCCGACGACCCCAGGCGCTATGGCCACCGGGCCCGCTGGGCCCGGGATGTGGAGGTCGTCGGGCGTGATCTCCTTCCGGAGAAGCAGGAGGAGCTGCGGAGGATCGAGGGCGTCACCGCAATCATCTACGACCAGCGGTGCGCGGCGGAGGCCCGCCGCCTACGTAAGCGCGGGCTGCTGCCCGAGCCGCCTCGACGTGTCGTCATCAACGAAGCGGTGTGCGAGGGTTGCGGAGACTGCACCACGAAGAGCAACTGTCTGTCCGTCCTGCCCCTCGAAACCGAGTTCGGTGAGAAGCGTTTTATCCACGACCCGTCTTGCAACCGGGACTACACGTGTCTGGAGGGTGACTGTCCTTCTTTCGTGACGCTCGTAGCGAAGCATCCGGCTCGGGCCGGGTCGGGTCGGCGAACACGGAGCGTCAGCAAGCACACGCTCCCCCCCGGAGCACTACCGACGCCTCAACCACCTGAGGTGGATCGACAGTACGGCATCTACTTCACCG
Source organism: uncultured Acidimicrobiaceae bacterium (assembly GCA_963851245.1). Taxonomy (GTDB): domain Bacteria; phylum Actinomycetota; class Acidimicrobiia; order Acidimicrobiales; family Palsa-688; genus CAWKOH01. The sequence continues at coordinate 342,177 of CAWKOH010000012.1, forward strand.
GGATTGGTGGTACGGGCGTCGTCACCGCCAACCGCATCCTGGCGGAAGCAGCCGAAGGGGCCGGTTTCGTAGTTGCCGGCCTGGACCAGACGGGCCTCTCCCAGAAGGCCGGGGCAGTGGTCTCGCACCTCCGCCTGGCCAGGAAGACCGGAGATCCGGGATCCGCCGCCATCAGTACCGGGGGGGCCGACCTGTACCTGTCAGGCGACATCCTCCAGGCGGCGGGGGTGACTCACCTCGAGAAGGTGAAGTCGGGTCGGACCATCGCAGTGGTGGACCGCGACTTCACCCCAACGGCCGCCATGCTCCAGACCGACACGGCGCCGCCCGATGTCTCGGTGCTGGAGCGGGAGATCGAGGACCGGGTCGGAGGCGACCGCGTGATCTTCCTGGACTCGAAGGCCGTCGCTGAGCGGCTCTTCGGGGACCACCTCCTTGCCAACGTCGTCCTGCTTGGTGCCGCCTATCAGAAGGGCGGTCTACCGCTGCCACTCGAGCACATCGAGTCGGCGATTCGCGGCCAACGAGGAGTAGATGCCGAGCAGACGTGGCAGGCATTCCAGTGGGGCAGGTGGGCGGTCCACGATCCAACCGTTGTGGCAGCCTGCGTCGACGCGGCCAAGAACGGCGGTGATCAGCAGCGGAGCATCTTCGATCCCACAACCGAGGCCACGAACCAGGCCCGCAGGCTGGTCGCCGGCGGCGGCCTGCCTGCCGAGCTGGAGGACCTGCTGGTGCGGAGAACGGCGCAGGTAATCGACTACCAGGACCCGGCTTACGCCCACCACTTTCTCGACCTGGTCAGCAAAGCGGTGCGCCACGACGGAATCGCCAATCACTGGGCTCTCACCCGGGCCGTGGCCGAATCCTGGTTCAAGCTCCTTACCTACAAGGACGAGTACGAGGTAGCCCGGCTGCACCTGAAGGCTGATTACGGGAAAAGGGCAGCCGAACTCGGCATCGAGGGCCCGTACTCGCTTCAATATCACCTGCACCCTCCGATCCTCAGGCAGATCGGGCTGCGCAAGAAACTGCCCCTGGGCAAGCCCTACGGCGCCACGTTTCATGCGCTGCGGCGAATGAAGCGGCTGCGAGGGACGTCCCTCGACCCGTTCGGATGGCACCGGGACCGGCGTATGGAGCGAGCTTTGATCGTCGAGTACCAGAGCCTCATCGAGGAGATACTGGATCCCGCCTCTACCGCGGCCTACCCCGCCCAGGTCCGAATCGCCGAGTCGGCCATGGACATCAGGGGTTACGGCCCCATCAAGGAGGCGGCGATCGAGCGCTGGCGGGGCACGGTGGCCGAGCTGTGCCGCGAGTGCGGCCTGGCGGTGGCCGGCAAATAGGCGTCTCATCCCAGGACCGGCCCGATCGCGAGCAAGACGGGAGCCAGTGAGGACTGGTACCGTCAGGACCGGGCGCGGGTTTCCGGCCCAGGTCGAAATGGTGGTTACCCGAAACCCGAAGAGGAAGTGATGAGCGAGCTACCCGGTGTCTTGCGAGTGAAGCAACTGGGGACCGGTCGGTGGGCCGGGGCCCATCCCGACGACGACCCCGAAGGCCGGGATGTGGTCTTCAGCGGCCAATTGCTGGCTCAGATGATCATGGCCTCCGACGCTGCCGTCGAGGGTGCGAAGGAGGTGAAGTCGATCCATGCCATCTTCGCCCGGGCCGGGCGGTACAGCGCCGGGCCGGTCGAGCTGGTGCTGGAATCCATGCACGCCGGTAGGGCCTGGGCCAGCGACACCGTCACCGCCTTCCAGGGGGACCGCCTCCTCTCTCGCGGTCTCGTCTTGCTGAATACCACGGAGCCCGACCTCATGCGGCACACGCCCGTCATGCCGGATGTTCCCGGACCGGAGGACTGCTCCGCCGCCACGGTTGGCGCCGTCTTCCCCGGGGGGGAGACACGGCTTGTGCATCGTCCGGATGCCGTGGCCGATGACGGCGTGCCCGTCATGTACGTGTGGTTCCGGGCCCCCGAGGCGTACGACTCCGTGGCCGCCAACCAGGCGGTCGTCGCCTGGTCACAGCCGGGCATGATCATCGGAGTTGCCATGCGCCCGCATTCCGAGCTGGTCAGTATCAGCGACGCCCACAGGTCGATCTCGACCGGGGTGATCTCGCACACGACCCACTTCCACGAGCGGGCCGACGTCGATGACTGGATGTTGTACGTCCACGAGGGCACCTACGCCGGGAACGGGCGGGTCTTCGGTAAAGGTGCGGTGTTCAACCGAGAGGGTGTTCTCGTCTCGACCTTCGCTCAGGACAGCATGGCCCGTGGCGTGGAAGGCGAATTGGACCCGAAACGGGCCATGTGACGCTCGTCGCGCCACTTCCAGCCACGAGCGGGTGGCCGGCGTGGAAGGGGCCCGACCCCCGGAGCGGAGCGGAGGGGCGTCGGGAAGGACCCATGCCGGACAGGACCCGCCCAGCCGGAGCATGGTCGCAGCAGTCAGTTGGTGCGGCGGTCCGGCGGTTCGAGGTGGTACAGCCTGGTCGCCGTGTACTGCAGCACGTTGCCGACGATCTCCTCGGGCAGACCTCTGAGGGAGCGCTCCATCACGACTCGCGGGCTCGGGGACTCGGAGGCCGGGCCCGGAGAGAGACTGGTGGCGTGAGGGAAATCGGTCTCGAACATTAGATTGTCGGCCAGCTGCTCGATCACCGGCCGCAACGCCTTCTGCTCGAACCAGTACATCCCGTATATCTGCCGGCGCATGTACTCGCTCGGCAGTAGTCGATCGGGATAGTCCTTGTGGGCACCGACATTGAGCCATTGCCAGTCCATGCTTTCGGCCAGGAACGGGAGCCACCCGGCTCCGTTCTCGACCGAGACGAACTTCAGGTCGGGGTAGCGATGGCAGACTCCGCTCAGGACCACCTCCGCTATGTTCTGGGCATTGCCGAGCAGCGTCAGGGAGCTTTCCCTGGTGAAGTCGAGTTTTTTGGACTGGTCGACTGCTCCCTTTAGATCGTCGTCGGAAGCCAGGAACCCGACATGGAAGTTCATGGCCAGGTCCATTTCCTGAGCCTGGCTCAGCAGCGGTTCCCAATGGTCGTCGATCAGACGCGGCAGACCGACCTTGTCGTAACGGGCCGCGAAAAGGACGCCCTTGTGTCCCATGTCGTAGGCGCGCTTCATCTCGGTGACGGAGGCATCGATGTCCCAGAAGGGCATCATCATCATCGGGATCAATCGCTTGGGATCGGCTGAGCAGAAGTCCGTCAGCCAGTCGTTGTAGGCCCGGACGCACTCGGTGGCCAGCTCGTGCGGCATCTCGTTCAGGAACACGTGACTGTGGAACCCCAAGATGTTCGGATAGAGAACGGAGTAGTAGACGCCGGCGTCGTCCATGTAGGACAGGCGTTCCCGAGCATCTACGGCCGCCGGCAGGGCCTCCTCGAGTTTCCTCGGATGTGAGGGCGGGAACTCGGGCCAGCCCGCCTGGGCGAAGGCGCCGACGCCGTACAGCTTGCGCGACCCGACGTACCACCAATCCTCGCCGCGCCTCTCGTGGTACTTGACGTGGGGGACCAGGTCGCCCCACTTCGAAGAGACACGTGACGTCCACAGGTCGGCCGGCTCGATCACGTGCGAGTCGACATCGGCGACCGCGTATCGCTCGCACAGCGCCACTCCCGTGGTGTCATCGGCCACTGTTCCGGCCTCCATTTCTGTCTTCTTTGCGGTAGTGAGATGCTGTGCGTGGCTTCCGGCTCAACCTGGGGGTATGAGCATAGAGAGCGCTTACTTACTTAGTATAGCCGCCGGACGGGATGTCCGGCAATAGCCCCTAGAAACCCACACGGGGACCCGGAGCGAAGGTGATGGGTACCTCGAGCGGGGCCCGATTGAAAGCGCTGTGGTACGAAATCACCGCCCCCGGTTCCTCCAGCTGCACATTCTCGACACGGCGCAGCAATTCCTCGAGCGCGATCCGCAGGTTCATCCGGGCGAAGTTCGACCCGGCGCAGCGGTGCGGTCCGGCGCCGAAAGCCAGGTGCCGGATGCTCTTGCGGGAAAGGTCGAACCGGTCCGGATCGGGAAACTCTGACTCGTCCCGGTTGGCGGAGGCCCACGAGATGAGGACTCTCTCCCCCTCTTTGATGGTCTGGCCACCGACCTCGCAATCCTCGGTCACGGTGCGACCGATGAAGACGAAGGGGCCATCGAGGCGGAGCAGCTCCTCTATGCCTTCGGAGATGAGATCGGTGCGGCCGCCGAGAAGGGCCGGAATCTCGGGCTGACGGGCGAACCTGATCATGAACTGCCCAAGGGCACCGGCCGTTGTGTCCAGTCCTCCGAGGATCAGGAGCTGGATCAGACCATAGACCTCGGTATCGGTGATCGGCCGGCCCTCGATCTCAGCGGCCAGGATGGCGTCGACGACGTCGCCCTGGGGTGGCTGGTGGCGCCGCTCGCCCACGAACTCGGTCATCCACCTGAACATCCCTTCCCACGCTTCTCGCCCCTTGGGGTGGTTGGGCACCGAGGCCGCCATCGACATCTGATTGATCTCGACCAGCTGGTCGGGTGGGGCGTGAAGGACCTGGTCGAAGAATGCCAACCCCGGGAAGGGACGAGCGAACTCCGACATGAACTCGCATCTCCCGTTCTCGATGAAGGCGTCGATGAGACCGGTCACCAGCTTCCTGATCGGCTGCTCGTAGCGGGAGACGACGGCGGGGGTGAAGTAGGCGTTTATGAGACGCTTGTAGTCCCGGTGGATCGGTGGGTCTGACCACTCCGGGATGGGTGGCACGACCACCTCGATCTGGGTGAGGCCGACGCCTTTCGCCGAGCTGAAGGTCTGCCAGTCCTGGGCCACCCCGAGCACGTCCTCATATCCGGTGACGACCCAGTGGCCGCCGTACTGATCGGTGTGGGTTACCGGACATTGGGCGCGCATGCGACCGAGCGCGTCGTGGATGTGGGTCCCGAGAATCGGGGAGGCGTAGTCGAAGTGTTCGGCGCACCACTCGTCCGTGGGGGGCCCCGCTGTAGACGGCCCTGGGTTCATCGCACCCCCTTGCTGGTCGGTTGGCCGGAACTTTCCGAACCCCACCATAACAGAGTGAGCGATTACCCTCCCAGGGATCGTCTACGCCTGATCGAAGAGCTGTGTGAGGAGGGCGGGCGCCTCTGGCCCGCCGTCGATGACGTGGTTGGTCCGTCTGGTCACCCGCCAGCCGCTATCGGTGCGCCGGAACTCCCAGTGGTTCGCGGACAGGCGCCACACTTCGTAGCCCTCGTCGGTATGGCGGTAGACCCGCGTGTACCCCGTGGCGGTGGCTCGATCTCCGTCTATCCGCACGATGGGAAAGGCCGGTATGTGAGCGGAGCCTCCGCGAATCAGTGATTGATGGCCCTCACCGTGGACCATGGCGGCGATGGCGGGCGGGCCGATCAGGTACGAGAGATCGGATTCCAGGATCCCGTCATCCGCGAACAGCGATGCCGCCGCCTCGGCGTTACCGGTGTCCACGGCCGGTCCCCAGGTGTTGATCAATCGGTGAACCGCCACTTCGTCCTCGAGTAACCCGACCCGGCGCTCCAAGGCGTCCAAACGATCATGCACTGGCGTATCATCCACGGCGCACCTCCCAGAGGCCGAGACCCGATCGGCCCTAGACCCGGTATGGATAGTCCTCGCCGGGCCAAGTTATTACGCCTCGGGCGCGATAGTCGTCGATGGCGGAACCGTCATAGCCGAGCTCGCCCAGGACCTCCCGCGTGTGCTGTCCCAGCATCGGGGCAGCCCGCTCGGGCCGTCCCGGCGTGTCGGAGAACGTGATGAGGTTGCCGAACTGGCGCACCCGCCCGAGGAGCGGGTGCTCGTACTCGGCGACGAGCCCGAGGCGAAGGAGCTCGTCGTCGAAGAGGATCGTTTCCCCGTCCCAGGTGTCCACGGAGATGTCCGCCGGAACCCCGGCCGCAAGCAGCTCCCGGCGCCAGTTGGTCGCCAGGTCTCCCATGAACGACCGTTCGAGCTCTCGGTCAGCTCGGCTCGGTGCTCGACCCGGCCGGCGGGGTGGCGAACCTCGGGTCGTCCTGCAGGGCTGGGCGCCCGAGCACCCGGCAGAGCGCCGGCCAGTGATCAGCCCGCACCGCGGCGAGCTGAAGCCACCCGTCCTGAGTCTCGTAAAGCCGGTACAGGGCGTCGAGGCCCAGTTGCTCCCGGTCAAGGGTGGGCCGGGGCGAAGGCGAACCTCCGGCGTCGAGCCAGGAATCGGCAGTGTAGAGCATCGAGCCGTGAAAGATGGATGTCCACATCGACTGGCCTTGCCCGGTGCGATTACGGTGGAACAGGGCGATGAGTAAGGCCGTCACCGACGGCATGGCCGAAGCGACATCGCCATGGCCGTAGCGGTACCACATCGGCGGGTTGCCCTCGGCGACGGGACCCTGCTCCCACTCGATACCGCACGCCGCCTGGCCCAGAGGGTCGAGCCCGCCGAGATGGGCGAGAGGCCCGCTGGCGCCGTACATGAACGTGTTGCAGTAGAGGATGTCCGGCTTTGACCGCCCGGCATTGGTCGTAGCCAACACCGAGGCGGTCGGCCGTTCCCAGGGTCATGTTGTGGTGGACGATGTCGGCGCCGGCCACCAGCTCGAGGGCGATGCGCAAGCCGTCGGGCTGCTTCAGGTCGAGGGCTATATCGCGCTTGCCCCGCTGGCAGCCCATGAACGATCCGATCACAGTGTTGCGCATTCCATCACCGCGGGTGGGCTCAACCTTGATGACATCAGCACCCAGGTCGGCCAGCAGCATCGGCCCGAAAGGCCCGGCCAGGTACTGTCCGAAATCGATCACCCGGATGCCTTCGAGCGGCCCCGGCACGTCAGATCACGCCTCTCGCCCGCAGGGCCGCCACCTCTGTCTCGGCGTAGCCCAAGGACCCGAGTACTTCTCCGGTGTGGGCGCCAGGTTCAGGCTGCGGGCCCTTGACGGCGCCCGGCGTGGACTCGAGGAAGATGATCACGCCGACCTGGGTGGTGGGGCCGATTTCCGGGTCGTCGACCTGCACCACTCCGCCGGTCTCTCTCAGCTGGGGGTGATCGAAGCGTTCGGCCGGCGCCACGATAGCTTCGCTGCCTAGACCGGCCGAGTGCAGCTCCTCGATCAGCTCGGCCCGATCGCGTTGTTTGAAGGCCTCCCGTCGCCGGGCCTCGTACTCGGCTCGCTGCTCCGGCGGCATGGACCAGAGCGTCGCCATCGGGACATCGTCGACGCCGAGGATTTCGGCCTCGCTCCGGGTCGGGGCTATCCCCGACATCGTCGAGGCGTGGATCCATTCGCCATTGGCGCATTCATAGATCGAGTTCTGATGGATACCGGGCGGGTGGACCTTGTCCAGCAGAAACTGCCCTTTGTCGGTCCAGTTCCAGTTCTGGGTGGTGAGCGAGAGGACGCCCTGTAGCAGGGATATCTCGACCAGCTGGCCGCGTCCGGTGCGGTCCCGGGCCACCAGGGCGGACATTATCCCGGTCGGCACCAGCAACATGGCCCCGAAGCTCGCCACCGGGCTGTGCAGGAAGACCGGGCCCGAACGGAAGCTGGTGTTCTCCCACTGTTGCCCGGTCCGGGCGTGGACCAGCGCCTCCTACCCGGGCAGGTGCTCATGGCGCGTACCGGACGGCCACGCAGGGAGAGAGCAGTAGATCAGGCGGGGGACTTCATGGCGGAGCGATTCGTAGTCGAGACCCCATCCAGCCATGGTCCCGGCAGCGAAAGCCTCCACGAGCACGTCCGCGGTCGCGCACAGCTCGCGGAAGATGCGAACCCCTTCGGGTCGCTCGAGGTCAAGGGTCACCGAGCGACGGCTGCGGTTGTACACACGAGAGGCGGGAGAGGCGCGGTCGGGCCGGCCCCCCGGCGGCTCGATCTTGATGACGTCGGCGCCGTGTTCGGCGAGCTGCAGCACACCCAGCGGCCCAGCAATACCGCCCGACAGATCGAGTATGCGCACGCCGTCCAGAGCCTGCACGGGTCAGGTGCCGGTGTGGGTCTTCATGAAGGCCACAGCATCGCGCCAGGCCGCCTGGTCGGCTTCGGCGTGACGCATCGGGCCCCACGGCGCAGAGAAGGCGTGGCCGGCCCCGGCGTAGCGACGTACCTCGGCATCCACCCCCCAACGGTCGATGCGGGCGAGCAGGTCGTCGAGTAGTTCGGGCGGCATCACCATGTCCTGGTCCCCGTAGATGAAGAGGGTCGGGCAGGTCAGCTGCCAGATCAGGTCCATGGGATGGGTGGGATTGTGGGACCCCAGTTCGGCGAAGAGCGGCTGGCTGGGGAAGAACAGGACGGCCGCGGCGATGTCTCCCCTCATACAGGCGGCCAGCCAGGCCAGCGTCCCGCCCGTGCAGTAGCCCCAGACGCAGACTCGTGCGGAGTCGACGTCGGGTCTGGCCCGAAGGTCGTCGACCGCGCCGGCCAGGTCGCGGGCTCCACAGGTGAAATCGAGCCGGCCGATGTGCTCGATGACTTCGGTGAAATCGTCGTAGGCCTCCCGGTTCTTCGGTCCCTGGCCGTGGTAGTAGTCGGGAACCACCGTGGCGTAACCGATGTCGACCAGGCGGTCTTGCACGCCGCGGATGAAGTTGTTGACCCCGTAGGCCTCGGCACCGAGTACCACGGCGGGATGCGGCCCCGGCCCGGCCGGCAGTGCCACCTCGATCGCCATCCATCCCTCCCACGTACTGGCGGCGAGCCGACCCGCCTGCGCAGCGACAGTATGCTGACACCAATATGAGTGGGCCGTCAAGAGACGTCGCGGCCGGCAGCCGGTCGGCTCCACCGCGGCGCCGCTACGACAGTGCCGTCCGGCGTCGGCGGGCGGCCGAGACCCGGGACCGCATCCTCGAGTCCGGTTCGGCCCTGGTTCACGGCTTCCCGAGCTGGGACTGGCGAGAACTGACTTTCCGGGCCGTCGCCGAGCGCGCCGGTGTGAGCGAACGCACCGTGTACCGCCACTTCTCGACCGAGCAGGAACTGCACCGCGCCATCATGAGGCGCCTCGAAGAGGAAGCCGGAATCACGTACGAAGGGCTCCGCTTGGCGGACCTGGCCGATGTCACCGCTCGCATTCTGGAATCGACCTTGTCGTTCGCGGTGGCTCCAGATCGGGCCACGCCGCCTTTCGTTGAAGAGGATCTTCGCCGGCGCCAGGCCCTGCTGGCGGCGGTGACGGAGGTCACCCCCAACTGGCCCGAGCGCGAACGCCAGATGGCGGCAGCCGTCCTCGATGTCTGCTGGGCCATCCCCTCTTACGAGCGGCTCATCGCCAGCTGGAACCTGGATCCTCCCGAGGCCACCCGGGCCGTCACAGGGACGATCGGCTTGGTCCTCGAGGCCATCCGGGATGGCCGGCGCCCATGGGCGGCGGCCTCCCCCTCCAAGAAGGGGCGCCGTCCCAGAGGGCTCCTGGCGCAGGACGCTGAACGCCGGCCAGCTCCTTAGTTGCCAACCGCCCGGGGGGCGGCAATAATATCAAGTAGTTGTGTTCCTGCCGGCCGCACCGAAGCGGCGCTGCGGCGTCTGGCAATGGAAGGGCGAGGTGCGATAAATGGATGTGATCACGACCAAAAAACTGGGGGACACGGTCGGCGCCGAGGTCCTGGACGTCGATCGTGAGTGCCTCCTCCACGACGACGCTTTCCCGCAGGCCTTCCTCGAAGCGCTCGATGCGAACGGGGTCCTGCTCTTCCGTGAACTGCACATCGATGACTCCACCCAGGTGGCGTTCTGCAAGCGTCTCGGTGACGTGGTGGCGGTACCGAGCCATCCCACCCCGGAGATAACAGTCATCAGTCTCGATCCGGGCAACCGGCTCGCCGAATACTTCCGGGGCGCGTTCCTGTGGCACCTGGACGGGACCATGGACGACATTCCCTCGAAGGCGTCGGTCCTGACCGCTCACGTGACGGCCGAATCGGGCGGCGAGACCGAGTTCGCCAGCACATACGTCGGGTACGACCTCCTGTCCGAGGAGGAGAAGAAACGGTTCCGGTCGCTACGGGTGGTCCACACTTTCGAAGCAACGCAACGACGGATCTATCCCGATCCGACCCCCGAGCAACTGGCAGACTGGAACAGCCGGCCCCCGAAAGAGCATCCGCTCGTCTGGGAGCACCAGTCGGGACGGTGTTCTCTGGTAGTCGGGGCCACCGCTTCCCACGTCTCCGGTATGGACCGGGACGAGGGAAAGGGTCTGCTCGAGGATCTTCAGGATCGGGTTACCGCCCCGCAACTCGTCTTTCGCCACAACTGGTCGGTGGGGGACACCGTGATCTGGGACAACCGCGGGGTCGTGCACCGGGCCTGCCCGTACGACTCGTCATCGCCGCGTGAGATGCATCGCACGACTCTTGCCGGCGACGAGCCGATCAGATGACTTCGCGTCGCACTGCCATCATCACCGGAGGGGCTTCGGGGATCGGGCTGGCCATCAGCGAGCGATCGGCGGCCGACGGAGCCGCCGTCGCCGTCTTCGACTTGAACGGCGAGGCGGCCGAGGCCGCAGCGAAGGACATCGAGGCGGCCGGCGGGACCGCGATGGGCCTGGCCGTTGATGTAACCGATCGCAAGGGAATCGACGCCGCCGTCGCCAGGGTGAAAGCCCGGCTGGGGGCGCCCACGATTCTGGTCAACAGCGCCGGTATGACCGGCTTCGATCCGTTCCTGGACATCCCGCTCGACAAGTGGAACAAGATCCTCGAGGTGAATCTGACCGGCACCTTCAACTGCTGCCAGGCCGTGATCCCGCACATGCTCGAGGCGGGATGGGGCCGGATCGTGAACATCTCTTCATCCAGCGTGCACAGCGGTTCGGCGCGGATGACCCACTATGTAGCAGCCAAGTCCGGAGTGGTGGGGCTCACCAAGGCGCTGGCCCTGGAGTTCGCGGCGCGGGGCATCACAGTGAACACCATCCCACCGGGGTTCATCGACACGCCGATGTTGCGCGGCGCGGCGGCGGAGGGGTCAGTCAATATCGACCGCAGCATAGGAACCACGCCCGTCGGCCGGGTTGGCCGGCCGGAGGACATTGCCGCCGCCTGCGCCTTCCTTGTGAGCGAGGAGGCCAGCTACATCACGGGCCAGGTGATCGGCGTCAACGGCGGCCGAAACACCTGATAGGCCCGTCCGGATGCGGACGGCCAGAAGGAAGCGAACCGCCAAGGGAAGCGAACTGGCAGGAAGGAGTAGCGATGTCCCGATTGCCCAAACCGGCTGAGGGGAGCTGGACGGAGCATTACGGCCTCGGCACCGCGCCGGTCTCATACGAGGGGGCGGTCTCGCCGGAGTTCTACGCCTTGGAGCGAGAGGCGGTGTTCAAGCGGGCCTGGCTCCACGTGGGCCGAGTCGAGCAGATCCCGAAGCCGGGAAGCTACTTCACCAAGGAGATCGTCGTAGCCCACACGTCAATCATGGTGGTACGAGACGCCGAAGGCCGCATCCGGGCGTTCCATAATGTGTGCCGGCACCGCGGCAACAAGCTGGTCTGGAATGACTTCCCCCAGGATGAGACAAGCGGGATGTGCCGCCAGTTCGTCTGCAAGTATCACGGCTGGCGCTACAACCTCGACGGCTCGCTTATCTTCGTCCAGCAGGAGGAGGAGTTCTTCGACCTGAACAAGGCTGGCTTCGGGCTGGTTCCGGTGCACTGCGACGTTTGGCAGGGATTCATCTTCGTCAACCTGGCCGATGACCCTCGAGAGACCCTGCCGGAATATCTGGGTCCGATGGTGACCGCCCTGGATGGCTATCCGTTCGAGTTGATGACGGAGCGGCGGGTGTACCGTTCCGAGGTCCGAGCCAACTGGAAGCTGTTCGTCGACGCCGCCCAGGAGTTCTACCATGCCCCTGTCTTGCACGCCCGGCAGAACCCACCGGCTCTCGCCGTTCCCATGCAGCAGAACGGATTCGAGGCTCCGTACTACCAGGTACACGGGCCTCACCGGTTGGTCAGCACAAACGGCATCCGGGCGTGGGAGCTACCCGACGACACCCGCAAGCGCATGGACGTGATCACGCGCAGCGGGCTCTTCGGGGCCTGGGACGCCCCGGACCTCGGCCTCGAGAAAATGCCGGCCGGGATCAACCCGGGCGGTGTGCAACCCTGGGGCCTCGATTCCTTCCAGGTTTTCCCGAACTTTCTTCTCGGAATCTGGTCGCAGAACTGGGTCATGTCGTACACCTACTGGCCTACCTCGTACAACACCCACGTGTTCGAGGGAACCCTGCATTTCGTGCCGGCCCGGACGCCGAGCGAGTACCTGGCCCACGAGATGGCGGGGGTGACGTTCAAGGAGTACCTCCTCCAGGACGCCAACACCTTGGAAGCGACGCAGTCGATGCTCGAGTCCGAGGTGGTGGAGAGATATCCGATCGGTGACCAGGAGATCCTCTGCCGGGCCCTGATCGAGGAGACCGAACGTTGGATCAACGACTACAAGCGCGAGCACGAAGGAGGATGACGCCCATGCCAGCTGCACTCTTACCGGAGCGGTTCAGTGAGCTCGAGAGCTACGCCGAGAAATGGTGCCGGCCGCATGAGGATGCGCGGTGGTCGGAGCGCCTGGCCAGCTCGATGGATGAGATTCAGGCCTTCTACGACGCCTTCGAGCCGCGCGCCGAGGAAGCTATCAGGTACTGCGACCAGTACCCTCTCGACGATATGCCGGCCGACGCCAGGAACCTCCTGTACCTCCTGTGCGCGCTCGTGCAGGCATCGTTCCCTGTCGAGTGCTGGGGTCAGCCCAGGGTCCCCGATACCGGGGCCGCCCACGTGAGCTGCATCGTGGAGCCAGAACTGTGAGCGACGTGATCCTTCTCCGCGCTGACCGCTGGCTCGATATCGAAGCGGGCGAGGTCCGTTCCCCCGCCGTCATAGCCGTGGACGGCAACCGGATCGTCGGTGTCAACCCCAAGGAGCTGCCCACCACGGCCGACGAGATCGACCTGGGCGACGTGACCCTGTTGCCCGGCCTGATGGACATGGAGCTCAACATGCTCATCGGCGGACCGGGAGGTCCGGAGGGACTGCCGGACCCGATGCATGGCGTGAAGGACTCTCCCGTCTACCGGACACTGCGGGGGGTGGTCAACTGCCGCACGACGCTGGAAGCCGGATTCACCACCGTCCGCAATCTGGGCTTGATGGTCTACACCGCCGGGTTCATGCTGGACGTGGAGCTGGCTCGGGCCATCGACCAGGGCTGGTTCCCTGGGCCCCGGATCATTGCCGCCGGACACGCCATCACACCAACCGGCGGTCACCTGGACCCAACGGTGTTCCAGCGGTTGGCGCCCGGCATAATGCCTCAAAGTGTCGAGCAGGGCATCGCCAATGGCGTGCCGGAGGTCCGCAAAGCCGTGCGGTACCAACTCAAGTACGGCGTCGGTGTCATCAAGATCTCCGCTTCCGGTGGGGTCATGTCGTTCAGCTCGGCAGCCGGGGCCCAGCAGTACTCCGACGAGGAGCTGGCCGCCATCGTCGACGAGGCGCACCGGGCCGGGATCCGGGTGGCCGCCCACGCTCACGGCGACGCCGGTATTCGGGCGTGCATCCGGGCCGGCGTGGACTGCATCGAGCACGGTTCGCTGGCCAGCGACGAGACCTTGCAGCTGATGGCCGAGAGTGGCACGTACCTGGTCGGCACGTGCGCCCTCGCCGACCATATGGCGGTGGATCGCATCCACCCCGTGCTGCAGCAGAAGGCCGCCGAGATCTTCCCGCGGGCCAGGCAAATGCTCCCGAAGGCCATCAAGGCGGGAGTGAAGATCGCGTGCGGCTCCGACGCCCCGGCCATACCGCATGGGACCCAGGCGGACGAGCTGATCGCCATGGTGGACCGCGGCATGACGCCCATGCAGGCTCTGCGGGCGGCGACGGCCACCAGTGCCGAGCTGATCGAGAGGGACCACGACCTGGGCCGGCTGGCGCCCGACTACCTGGCCGACATAGTCGCTGTTCCCGGTGACCCGTCCGAGGACATCAAAGTCACGAAGGACGTGTGCTTCGTCATGAAGGACGGGCAGATCTACAAGGGCGGCGCCTGAGCTCGACACCAACAGTGAGACCGTTCCGGTTCGCGGTACAGGCTGTCGACGCGTCGTCCGCCAAAGAGTGGTGTGAATTGGCTCGCAAGGTGGAGGACCTTGGCTTCTCCACCCTGTTCGTGGCGGACCACTACCTGGGGCCCGGACCGGCCGGAAGCTCGACGCTTCTCGCTCCGCAGCAGCTTGCTCCCATTTCTGCCATGGCGACCGCCGCGGCCGTGACGGGTACCCTCCGGGTCGGCTGCCGCGTGTTCTGCGTGGATTACCACGTACCGGCCGTGCTGGCCAAGGAGGCGGCGACCCTTGACGTGCTGTCCGGCGGCCGCCTCGAGTTCGGTATCGGGGCGGGGTGGCACGCGGCCGAGTATGAGGCGATGGGGCTGGTGTTCGCCGACGGCCCGACCCGGGTGGCCAAGCTGGAGGAGGTCGTGGCGTTGATAAAAGGCCACTGGTCAGGTAAGCAGCTTGATTTCGCCGGTCAGTTCACCGCCGCCCGCGGGTATTCAGGGCTACCTCTGCCGGTGCAGTCGCCGCACCCCCCCGTGATGATCGGCGGCTCCCGGCGGCGGGTGCTCGCGCTGGCGGGACGTGAAGCAGACATCGCCAGCCTGGCGAACGTCCCCTGGGTCGCGGTCAACGAGGCGGGCCTAACCCCTCAGCAAGAGGCCGCCCGCCGGGTCGGATTCGTGCGTGAGGCGGCCGGGGACCGCTTCGACCGGATGGACGTCGAGAGCTCGCCCTACTTCTCCGAGGTCACAGCCCGGGCCGGGACGGCGCTGGCCGCCATGGGGGCGCGCATGCGAAACGCCGACCCGGAGGTGCTGCGGGACCACCCGAACGTCCTCGTGGGCTCCGTCGAGGAGATCATCGACCGGCTCCAGAGCCAGCGCGAGAGGATCGGTGTCAACTACGTGAGTATCCCTCAGGACCAGATCGACAGCTTCGCACCCGTCTGCGCTCGGCTGAGCGGCACCTAGCTGAGTCAGTTTCTGTCCCGGCTGGGCCGATAGTTACGGCTCGCATGTTGAACTCGATGTCAATGTCATTGTACAGTCCCTGGGCGAATTGCGGT
Source organism: uncultured Acidimicrobiaceae bacterium (assembly GCA_963851245.1). GTDB lineage: Bacteria > Actinomycetota > Acidimicrobiia > Acidimicrobiales > Palsa-688 > CAWKOH01. Next base: position 357,324 of record CAWKOH010000012.1, read on the forward strand.
CCGCGCTTGAACGAGGAGTTTGTGCATATGGCCGACGAGGGGAATCAGGCGTAGAAAGAAGTGCCTGACGGGGAGAAGGCCGGCGATCCACCATCGGGCAAGGGTCGGCGCACCCGGGCTCGATTCGTCGAGGCCGGGAAGGTCGTCTTCGCCCGGGATGGCTTCCTGAAAGCGCGGATCGGGGACATCGCGCTCGAAGCAGGGGTCTCCTACGGAGCCTTCTATCACTACTTCGACTCCAAGGAGGCCATCTTCCGCGAGATCGCCGAAGAGATGGAGGTGACCCTCCTGTCGATGGACGATGTTCCGGACTCTGATACTGCGCCCTTCGATGCTTACGAGCGCATCCGTCACGCCAATCGCTCCTATCTCAGCGCCTACCGGCGCCACGCCAAGATCATGAGAGTGATCGAGGAGGTCAGCAGTTACGACGATGAGGTGAGAGCCGTCAGAGATCGGCGGCAGGAACAGTTCGCGGCCCGGCTCAACTCCTCCATCCAGCGCCTGCAACGCAAGGGGCTGGCCGATCCCGACGTGGACGGTGCCTATGCCGCCATGGCACTCGGGTGTATGGTCGCCGCCTTCGCCGCAGCCCTGTTCGGAGCCGGCGCGCCCTTCGAGTTCGAGGAGGCTGTCGAGCAACTGTCGATCATCTGGGCCAACGCCCTGGGCATCGCCAGGCCCGCGAGCGGGGCGGCCACCGGGTCCCTGACCTCGATGACGGACCGCTCTGCAGGTGATAGAGCCGGTGCCTTGCCATGACTCCTACGGATAGGGCACCGATGGGCTCCACGGATCCGCACCAGCTGTCTTCCCAACCCTGTCCGCCCGGGTGCCGTCGACGAGCGCACCTCACTGTGATCCGGGCCGGGGGCGGCCGGGCTGTCCCGATACGATGCCAGAGCTTCGATGTCAACCGTAGAAAGAGCTGAGGAGGGTAGATGGCGGAAGGCGCATCGTGTGAAGGCCGGGTCTGCATCGTCACCGGGGCGGGCCGAGGGTTGGGTCGCGAGTACGCACTGGCGCTGGCCCGGCACGGCGCCCGGGTGGTGGTCAACGATCTGGGCGGGAGTCGAGACGGCACCGGGCAGGACACCGGTCCGGCTGCCGAGGTCGCGGCCGAGATAGAGGCCGCAGGCGGGGAAGCCGCCGCCAACGGCGACGACATCAGCACCTGGGACGGCGCCGCTCACCTGATCGAACAGGCGGTCGACACCTTCGGCGGCCTCGACGTCCTGGTCAACAATGCCGGCATCCTCCGCGACCGCATGCTCTTCTCGATGTCCGAGGGGGAGTGGGACTCCGTCATACGCGTCCATCTGAAGGGCACCTTTGCGCCCAGTCGGCACGCCGCCGCCTACTGGCGCGATCGATCCAAGGCGGGCGAGGGCAACGACGCCCGCCTGATTAACACCACGTCGGTTTCTGGGCTCTACGCCAATCCGGGCCAGACCAACTACGGCTCGGCCAAAGCCGGCATCGCCTGCTTCACTCAGATCGCGGCCCAGGAGCTTCATCGTTACGGGGTCACCGTGAATGCCGTCGCTCCCGGCGCCCTGACCCGGCTCACCGAGGACCTGCCCATGCCGGACGAGATCCGCTCCCAGTTCTCACCCGCGCATGTCGCTCCGGTGGTCACGTGGCTGGCGTCCCGTGACTCGGCGGACGTTACCGGCCAGGTCATCGAGGCATCCGGGCTCGTTCTGGCCGTCGCCGAAGGCTGGCATCGCGGTCCGGCGACGGCGCCACTCGAAACGCCGGATGAAGTCGGCGCCGCGGTGCGCAAGCTCCTCGGTGACGCCCGCCCCCGCACCCTCTTCAACGAGGTCAGCTGAGCATGAAGCCGAGCATCGAGGACCGACAGATGATCACCGACCTCTTGTCGAGGTACGGCCTCCTGATCGACCAGAAGCGTACGGACGAGTGGATGGAGCTCTTTCTCGAGGACGCCGTGATCGAGATGCCCGGACGGCCCCCAATGCGCACGGGCCCGGAGCGTCGAGGCCTGGCCGAAGGAGCACCTCTCGGCTTGCACCTGGCCGCCCCACCCATCTTGCGAGCCGGCAGCTCGGACGATGTTGTTCTCGGAGAGCAGTCGTTCCTGTATCACAACGCGGTGACCGGGAAGCCCCTCATCGGCTGGTATGAGGACGAGCTGGTCAAGCAGGGCGAACGCTGGTACATCACCCGACGCGTCATCCAGTTCTTCAGGGCCTAGAGCTTGGCGGAGTTGCAGCTGGGCGACCTCGCAGAACGCCTGGTGCGGGCCGGGGTGACGGACGTCCGCCCGCTATCGGGTGGCGCGTCGAGCCTCACCTATGCCGCTCGCCTGGGTGACCGGCCCGCGGTCGTCAAAGTCGCCCCGCCGGGAGTGGCTCCGATCCTCCACCGTGACGTGCTACGCCAAGCCAGGCTGATACGGGCCCTTTCGTCGACTCCGGTGCCCGTCCCGAACGTACTTTGGGAGGACGCCGGTTCGCCGCCCGAGGTGCCCCCTTTATTTGTCATGTCGTACCTCGAAGGCACGTCTCTGGAGCCGCTCTTCGATGTCGATGCGCCGGGATGCGAGGTCCCGGTCGTCGCTGAACGCATGCGCAACGCGGCCCGGACGTTGGCGGACCTGCACTCTGTCGATCTGCGTACGCTGTCCCTGGATGACGAGCCCCATGTCGGAGCGGAGCAGGAGATCGATCGCTGGTGCCGGCTGCTCGAGACCGTCGACCCAGAGCTGGTGCCGGGCTGGCCCACCGTGGCGGCGGCCTTGCGATCGTCGATGCCGCCCGGCGTCGACCCTGCGATCGTCCATGGGGACTTCCGGCTGGGAAACCTGCTGGCCGTGGGCGGGCGAATCAACGCCATCATCGATTGGGAGATCTGGTCGGTCGGCGATCCGCGCGTTGACGCCGGCTGGTTCCTCCTGAACGCCGATCCAGAGACCTACCGGCGACCTACCCCGTACGTCTCGGTCACGCCGCGGCCGCAAGAACTGGCGTCTATCTATGAGTCGGCAGTGGGCCGCCCGCTGCCCCATCTTGACTGGTTCCAGGCGCTGGCCTCATTCAAGTCGGCGGCGACGTGGTCTTTGATCGTGAAGCACAACCGGCGCCGGTCGTCACCAGATGCCGGCACCGAGGCCATGACACCCGTGTTGCCTCACCTTCTGGATCGGGCCAGAGAGCTCCTTTCTTAGGACCGGGTTATCGCGGCCAGCCGGTCAGCGAACTTGGCCTCCGCGGCGGCCCGCAGGCGGAGCAGATGCTCGGACGGGAACAGATCGGGAGCTTGCTTGTACTCCCTGAGAAGGCTGCGGGCCAGGGCCACCTTGTGAACCTCGGTCGGGCCGTCGGCCAAGCCCAGCACGAACGACTCTACGAGGTACTGAACAAACGGCATCTCATGGGTCGTCCCCAGTGAGCCGTGGAGCTGCAGGGCGCGAGCCGAAACATCGTGGAGGACCTTCTGCATCATGGCCTTGACGGCGGAGATGTCGGCGCGGACCGCCTTGTAGTCGTTGTGCTGGTCGATCTTCCAGGCTGTCTGCAGAGTCAGGAGACGAAAGGCCTCGATCTCCATCCACGAGTCGGCGACCATCTCCTGGACGAGCTGCTTGTTGGCGAGCACCTCCCCCTGTGTGAATCGCGATACGGCCCGCTCGCACAGCATGTCGAAGATCCGCCGTACCAGGCCGACGGTGCGCATGGCGTGGTGTATGCGGCCTCCGCCCAGACGGGTCTGGGCCACGACGAAGGCGCCGCCACGCGGACCGAGCATGTGATCGGCGGGGACGCGCACGTTCTCATAGCGGACGTACCCCTCCCGGCCACCACCGAGTGGCTGGTAGCCAAGACCGACATCGCGCATGACGTTGATCCCGGCCGTCTCACCCGGGACTACGAACATCGAGTGCCGCTCGTAGGGGGGCGCATCCGGGTCCGTCACCGCCATGACGATCAAGAACGACGCCATTGAGGCGAAGGACGAGAACCACTTCTCGCCGTTTATCACCCACTCGTCACCGTCCCGGACTGCCGTGGTGGTGAACACCTTCGGGTCGGCCCCGCCCTGGGGCTCGGTCATGGAGAAGCAAGACACGATCCTGTTGTCCAGCAGCGGCTCGAGATAGCGCTCCTTCATCTCGGGCGTGCCGTAATGGGCCAGAATCTCGCTGTTACCTGAGTCGGGCGCCTGGGATCCGAACACGATCGGAGCGCACTCGGACCGGCCAAGGATCTCGTTGAGAAGGGCCAGCTTCACCTGCCCGTAGCCGGGCCCGCCCAGGTGGGGACCGAGATGGGTGGCCCAGAGGCCCCGTTCCTTGACGACCTTCTGGAGCGGCGGAATGAGAGCCTGGCGGACAGGGTCGTTGAGGTCGTGCGACTCCTTGATTATGAGGTCGATCGGTTCGCACTCTTCCCGCACGAGTTGCTCCACCCAGACCAGCTGGGCGGCCCACTCGGGGTCGGTGGAGAAATCCCAGGCCACTCAGATGCGCTCCACGATGGTGGCCGTGCCCATGCCTCCGCCGGTGCACATGGCCACCAGGCCGGTCGTGAGATCCCGCCGTTCCAGCTCGTCCAGCAGCGTCCCTACCAGCATGGCGCCGGTCGCCCCTATGGGATGGCCCAGCACGATCGCGCCTCCGTTCACATTCACGCGGTCGGGATCGAGCTTGAGATCGCGCATCATCTTCAGCGGTACGGACGCGAAGGCTTCGTTGATCTCCCACAGGTCGATATCGGCCACGTCCATGCCGGCCCTGGCCAGGCAGCGCTCGGCGGCCGGGCCCGGCGCGGTGAGCATGATCACCGGCTCGGCGCCGATGGCGGCCGTGGCGCGGACGCGCCCCCGAGGCGCGATCCCGTGCGCCCTGGCCCACTCGTCAGATGCCACCATGGCGGCCGCGGCCCCGTCCACGACCCCGGAGGAGTTGCCGGCGTGGTGCACATGGTCGATGCTCTCCACGGAGGGGTAGCGCTCAGTGCACATCTCGTCGAACGAGCGAGTGTCCCCATCCGGTCTGGAAGCACCGATCTCGGCGAACGCCGGCCGGAGGTTCGCCAACCGTTCCGGGGTCGTGCCGGGACGCGGATGCTCGTCGTGATCTAGCAGCACCTGCCCGTCCGGATCGGTCACTGCGATGATCCCTTTCTCGAAGCGGCCCTTGGAGATGGCGGTCGCGGCCCGGCGCTGGCTCTCGACGGCGAAGGCGTCCACGTCGGAGCGCGTGAAGCCCTCGATAGTGGCGATCAGGTCGGCCGACACGCCCTGGGGGACGGTTGGGAAAAGAGACCGGAAAGCCGGGTTCGAACCGTCGATCGTGTCGTGTCCGGCCAAAAGGCCCCAGCGCGACATCGACTCGACGCCGCCCGCCGCCACCAGGTCCTGCTCGCCGCTGCGGATACCCATGGCGGCGACCGTGATGGCCTGCTGGGCCGAGCCGCAGAACCGGTTGAGCGTCATGCCGGGGACCGATTGCGGCCAGCCGGCCAGCAGCGGGGCCAGGCGGCCGATGCAGTCGCCGTGGTCGCCACTGAATATCCCGTTGCCGGCGACGACGTCGTCCACGTCTGCAGGGTCGAATCCGATCCTGCCGGTCAGGGCCCGCAGGCATTGCGCCAGCAGCTCCTGGGGATGCACGTCGTGCAGGGCCCCGTCGGGGCGCCCCTTGCCTCTCGGCGTGCGGACCACGTCCAGGATCCATGCTTCGTTCATGCTGACCTCCGGGCGGTGCGCCTCATTAGCCCTGTCTGGAAGGCGATATCGACGTCATCATAAGGCGTCGCGACCGCAGCCTCCCGGGGAGAGACATGGAGGCGCCCGCTAGCCTTGGCGTTCAGTGCTCCGAACAGGAGGAGGGACAGTGGCAGGCCAGTGTGAGGGAAAGGTGGCGCTGGTGACCGGCGCCAGCCGCGGGTTGGGGAAGGCCATCGCGTTGCGGTTCGCGGCCGAGGGAGCCCGGCTGGCCGTCGCGGCGCGGACCATGGAGCCCGATCCGAAGTACATCGGATCCTTGCGCGAGACCTCCGAGCTGATCAGCGGGGCCGGCGGCGAGGTGGTAGCGGTTCAGGCCGATATATCCAAGGTCGAGGACCGCGAGCGGTTGATGGCGGAAGTCGTGGACCGGCTGGGGCCGCCCGACATCTTGGTGAACAACGCCGCGGTCACCTTTCTGCGCCCGCTCGACGAGTTCCCGGACCGGCGGGCCCGGCTCATGATCGAGATGCATGTGCTGGCGCCCCTGCACCTCACTCAGCTGGCCCTGCCCTACATGCGTGCGCAGAAGCGGGGCTGGATAGTGAACCTGACTTCGGTGGGCGGGGACCGGATTCCGGGGCCGCCCTTTACCGATTTCGACGTCTCGGCCGGGTTCGGCATGTACGGAACGGTTAAGGCCGCCCTGGATCGCCTGACCCAGAGTCTGGCCGCCGAGCTTTACGCCAGCGGCATCGCCGTCAATGCCGCCGCCCCCTTCAAGCCGGTTCCGACAGAGGGCGCCGGTGCCCTGGATCTGGCCAAGGAGGACACCGAGGACATCAGCCTGATTACCGAGACGGTCTTCATACTCTGTACGGGAGACCCCTCGAAGCTGACCGGTCAGATCGCCTACACCCAGCCTTTCCTCCGGGAGCTAGGCCGTCTCGGTCAGGGATAGCAGCAGGGAGCAACAGTGACGCCCGAGGAAGGAGCATCATCGTGAGCGTGCAGCTGACCCCGGAGTTCTTGCAGGACCCGGAGCCTCGTGCCCGGTACTACACCGTCATCTCGGTCGACGATCACCTGGTCGAACCGCCCGGCCTGTTCGAGAAGCGGGAGCCTTCCCCGTTCAGAGGCCGGTTCCCCCGGGTGGTGCAGCTGGAGAAGGGTCGCACCTATAGCCGGGAGCACAGCGACCTTCCTCCCCTGACCATCCAGGAGGACGGCCGCCAAGCCTGGTTGTACGAGGACCGCGTCTATCTCCAGGTGGGGTTGAACGCGGTCGTCGGGTACCAGGACCATTCGCGGCTGCGTCACGAGCCCGCCGCGTTCAGCGAGATGCGGCCGGGTTGCTTCGATATCCATGCCCGGGTTCGTGACATGGACATCGCCGGAATCTGGGCTTCGGTCAACTTCCCCTCGCAGATCACCGGCTTTGCCGGCACCGTGTTCTCGAACTCGACCGATCCCGAGCTGGGCCAAGCAGTGACTCGAGCCTGGAACGACTGGATGTTCGAGGAATGGTACGGGGCGTACCCCGACCGCATCGTTCCGCTCGGTATCACCTGGCTGGCCGACCCGGTGGTCGGAGCCCGGGAGATCCGGAGGAACGCCGCCCGGGGGTTCACGTCCTTGTCGTTCCCTGAGACGCCGCACCGGTTGGGTTACCCCCCGATACACGACCCGTACTGGGATCCGATCATCCGCGCCTGCGTGGACACCGGCACCGTCGTCTGCCTTCACGTTGGATCCTCCGGCATGATCCCGCTTCCTCCCGACGGTCCCCGCTTCGAGAAGAACGTCACCCTCTTCCCGGCCCTGTCACTGCTGGCCTGCGTGGAGTGGCTGTGGTCCGGGGTTCCCGGTCGCTATCCCGAACTCAAGATCGCCCTGTCGGAAGGGGGCATCGGCTGGGTGCCGATGCTCAAGGACCGCCTCGACTTCATGGCCGGCCACGCCGGCAAGACCGCCGACTACGAGAGGTGGGTGGGCGCCCGGACGCCGAGCGAGGTCCTGGCCGACAACTTCTACTTCTGCTCGATAGACGATCCGTCCGGGCTCGCCCTCCTGGACAGGATCGGAGAGGACCATGTGATGCTGGAGGTGGACTACCCGCACTCGGACACCACGTGGCCCGACACCCAGGAGCTTCTACGTTCGGGCTTCAGCGCCGTCCCATCCCTCACCGAGGAGACCGTCAGGAAGATGACCTGCGCAAACGCCGCCCGATTGTTCCGGCACCCCCTGCCGCACGCCCCTGAGTGGCCTTGACCTCAGGGGTGTTGTTGTAGTTGACGTCGATGTTAAATACAGTGGACTGGTCTGACCGCGGGCGGCATTTCGTCGCCGAGCGCGGTGCCGGCGGCCGGGTGGCTCACTGGTTGCCGTACTCAAGCTGATAGGAGGACCGGGGTGAGCGACACCGCTACCGACGTCTACTACGACCCCTACGACCACAGCATCGACAACGATCCGTATCCCACCTGGAAACGGATGCGGGACGAGGCCCCGATCTATTACAACGATCGCTACGACTTCTTCGCCCTGACGCGTTTCGACGACGTAGAGAAGGGTCTGGTCGACTGGAAGACCTTCATTTCGGGGAAGGGTTCGGTCCTCGAGATGATCAAGGCCAACATGACGGTCCCTCCCGGGAGCATCCTCTTCGAGGATCCACCGGCCCACGACCACCATCGGGGTTTGCTGTCCCGGGTCTTCACGCCCAAGCGCATGCTCGAAATCGAGCCGAAGGTCCGCGCCTTCTGCGCCCGCTCTTTGGATCCCCTGGAGGGAAGCGGGGGCTTCGACTTCATCCGGGATCTGGGGGCCCAGATGCCCATGCGGACTATCGGGATGCTCCTCGGCATACCCGAGCAAGACCAGGAACGGATCCGGGACCGGATCGACGAAGGGCTCCGCCTCGCCGAGGGAGTCATGCCCGACGTGAATCCCGAGTACGGGGCCCTCGGTGTCAGCGAGTTCGAGGAGTACATCGACTGGCGGGCTGATCACCCTTCCGACGACCTCATGACCGACCTGCTGAACGCCGAGTTGGAGGACGTCAATGGGGTGGTGCGCAAGTTGTCCCGGCAGGAGGTGCTCAACTACGTCGGCCTGTTGGCCGGCGCCGGCAACGAGACCACGACCCGCCTGATCGGGTGGACCGGCAAGGTGCTGGCCGAGAACCCCGATCAGCGCCGCCTTCTCGTCGAGGATCCAGCGCTGGTTCCCAACGCCATCGAAGAGCTGCTCCGTTACGAGGCTCCATCGCCGGTCCAGTCCCGATACGTCACGCGTGACGTGGAGTACTACGGGCGGCCCGTCCCGGAGGGCAGCATCATGGTGTTGATCAACGGCTCCGGCAACCGTGACGAGCGGGCCTTTCCCGACCCGGACCGCTTCGATATCCGCCGAAAGATAAACCACCACCTCACGTTCGGTTACGGGATCCATTTCTGCCTGGGCAGTCACCTGGCCCGCCTCGAGGGCCGGGTAGCCCTCGAGGAGGTCCTGAGGCGATTCCCCGAATGGGAGGTCGATTGGGACAACGCTGAGCAGGCTCATACCTCGACCGTCCGCGGGTGGGAGCGCCTACCTGTCTTCACCAACTAGCGCCCCCCGTGAGGAGGGGCGCCGGCCGCGCTAGCCGGGTTGACCCGCCGGCCCGCCAGGCAGGGCGGTGGCGGGGCGGCGAACGCCGGCATCCCGCCACCGCGTCTGGCTCATGGGGGAGTGAGCCAGAGGAACGGCAGTCACCGGACGCGACTCGACGGTTCGGACCCCCCTGACATTGACGTCAATGATAGACCCCTCCCGCGCCTAACCGAAAAAGTATGCGGCCGGGCCCGTCCCCGCCTCCCCGACAGCTAGGCGGGTCGGCGGCTCCGGGTGGCCAGTCTCGCGGGTGGCTCTTTTAGCCCGAGGGCGTTCACGAACACCCGGGTCAGTTGCTCCACCCCTTCGTCGAAGCTGCAGTCCAGGGCTCCTTCGACCAGCCACAGCTCCGGAAACCGGGTGGTCATGGACCCCAGTGCCGCCGCGGCAATGACCGGATCGAGCTCGGGGTCGACCAGATCATGGCGCTGTAGCCGACGAATCGACTCCTCCACCTGCTCGCCGTAGTAACGCTGGCGTTCGAAGCGGGCTGCCCGCACCTGCGCGTCGTAGCGGGATACCTGTTCGATGACACCCATGATCCGGGCTTCCTGCCGGTAGCTCTCCATGTGGAGCCGGATGGCCTGTCGGATGCGTTCCGCCGGGGTGGCCTCCGAGGCCGGGTCGAGGACCACGCTTCCCAGAGGGGCGCTCAGTTGGTCCACGATCGTCTCGGCGACCTCTCGGAAGACCTCCTCCTTCGACTCGAAGTAGTGATAGAAGGAGCCATGAGACAGGCCGGCCCGCTCGGCGATGTCCGATATGCGGGCGTCCAGGAAACCGTTCTCTTCGAAGATCGCCTTGGCTGCGCCCAGCAGGCGAGCCCGGGTCTCGGCTCCCTTCGGAGAGCGCGGGCCGTTGGGCTTCTCGCTCCCGGCGGGGGCGTTGGCGGGCCCTTCTCGTCTTGTTGCTTCTACCAAATGCGGAACCTTCCAGCGGACACTCGATCAGGGGAAACGGCGGCGACGGGTCGAGCCGGTCGAATCAATTTTGACGTCGGCGAAGATTCTGGCACGCGGGCTGCCCCCGTTTCGTGCACCGGGGCCTTCCCAGCCGGCGCGGGTCGCTCTACTGCAGGCGGCCGGTAAGGAACCTGGCCGCCAACGCGGCGTTGGGATACGAGTCCGTGATCCCGGAGCTGATGTAGCCGACGTCTGAGATCAGAGTCTCGCCGGAGAGCGCCGAGGCGGCATCACTGCACAAGAACACCAGCGGATAGGCCTGCTCGAGCGGGCTCGCGGCCTCGACACCAACGTCGGCTCGGTAGTCGGCACCGAATCCGAGCCACATTTCCTGGTTGGCCCGGGCCAGCGGCGTGTCAGTGGGGCCCGGGCAGATGGCGTTGATGCGGATTCCCTGCTTGAGCAGCGGGTAGGCCTGAGTGGCGACGTAGGCGCATATCGCCTGCTTGCTCCACATGTAATCGGCCTTGCCGTGCTCCTCGATCCAGCGGGCGGCGGAATCGAAGTCGGGGGTGGCGAGGTACTCCTTCAAGAGGTCGAGGTTGGACTCCCACCCCAGCCCGGCTGCGGAGGATATGAACCCGATCGCCGAACCGCGGGGGATGGCGCCCGCATCGAGCAGGCGATTGGCCAGGTGCCGGTGCCCGATGAAGTTGATCTTCTCGATTCCGGGAGTTCCGTCCGCCACGCCGGCGCAGAGGAAGAGGGCGTGCACCGGTCCGCCGCATGCATCGACGGCGGCGTCGATCGAGGCCTTGTCGGCGAGGTTGACGCGGATGTCCTTGGCCCCGGCCAGCGAGCACTCGGCGATGTCCATGGCGACAACCTCGGCGCCGGCGTCGAGAGCGAGCTGGGCTACGGCTGCCCCCATACCGGTGGCGGCTCCGACTACGAGGGCTCGTTTGCCGTCATAACGGAATGCATCGAAAAGTGTCATCGCGTCTCCCTTCCGGAGTCAGATTTGCACACCTCACATGTGGATTGTCACGCCACGACGCCGCGAACCTTGAGGTCCACCACGGTGTCCCAGTCGAAGCCGAGGTCGGTCAGGATCTCGTCGCCGTGCTCGTTCAGCTCCGGAGCCCGTCCTGGCACGGCGGGCTGCCCTCCGAATTGGACGGGGGCGGCCACGAGCTTGAACGGGGTGCCCGCCGCGGTCAGGCAGTTCTGTATGTAGCCGTTCGCCACGGACTGTGGATCGGCGGCCGCTTCGAGCGTGTCCTGAACCACCGCCCACTGGCCGACGAAGTCGGCCAGCTTTTCCCGCCACTCGGCCAGGGTCCGCTCGGCGAACGCCTCCCTCAGCAACACGGCCGCATCGGTGCTGTTGCTCAGTAGCGACACGTGGTCAGCGAATCGGGCATCGGTGGCCAGCTCCGGCCGGTCGATCGCTTTGCACACGTGCGGCCAGTACTTGCCCGCCTGGAGGCAGGTGAGCGCGATCCAGCGGCCGTCCTTCGTCCGGTAGTTGGCCGAGAGGGGGTTGAGCCGAACGGCATCTGCCGGCGGCGGTGTCCATGGCCGGTTGGTCAGCAGCGACAGAGCGATCGGCTGTCCCATGGCCCACATGCCCGAAGCCAGAAGGGACACGTCCACCGTCGTTGCCTCACCGGTGCGCTCGCGGTGGAACAGTGCCCCCATGATCCCACCGGCGATGGTCATGGCCCCGATCGAATCACCGAATCCCGGTCCCGGAGGCACTGGCACATGACCGTATTCCGGGCGCATCACCCCGACGGCCGTGCCGGCCCGGCACCAGAAAGCCAGGTGGTCATATGACCCCTTGTCGGCTTCGGGGCCCCGCTCGCCCTGGCCCGTCCCGGACACGTAGATGATGTTCGGGTTGTGAGCCCGGATCTGGTCGGGCTCGACATTGAGCTTCTTGCGGACGCTAGGCAGCTTGTTGGTCAGGAACACGTCAGACGTGGCCACCAGCCGGTAGAGGATCTCCAGCCCATCCGGATTGGTCAGATCGAGGCCCAGGCTCCGCTTGCCCCGGTTGGAGTGCTCCAGCAGCGCATGAACGTCGGCTGGGACATCGGTGACGCCCGTCGAGGCCAGGCCTCGCATGGCGTCACCCCGCTCGACGTGCTCGATCTTGATCACGTCGGCTCCCCAGTCCGACAGCAGAGCCGAGGCGGCAGGCACGAAAGTGTGCTCGGCCACTTCGAGGATGCGGACGCCCCCCATCACTGAGGTCACTGAAATCCCTCCCGGAAAACTTTGGTCAGGGTTGCGGGGGACATCCCGCCGCGTCTGACACGGAGTCGATGATATGAGCCCTTTTCTCCCGGTCCCATCTCCCGATGCTCTCGACGCCGGACGGGACCGTACTAGATATTGACGTCACAGTCAAAGCCGGTTACGGTCGCGGATGTCGGAGCTGGTTCCTGTAGGGAGGGTAGAGGCAAAGTGAATCTTCAGGGGCGGGCGGCCCTCGTAACTGGCGGTGCCGGCGGCCTTGGTTCCGCGGTCGCACGACACCTCGTCGACATCGGGATGCTGGTGGTGGTGTTCGATCGCGACGGAGATCGCGCTGGTCAGCTCGCCGAGGAGCTCGGCACGGCTGCGGTGGGCGTGGCGGGCGACGTTAACGACGATTCCGCGGCAGGTGAAGCTATCGAGGCGGCGTCGGGGCTCGGGCCGCTGTCGCTGCTTGTGAACGTGGCCGGGGGCGGTGTAGGCGGTGGGCGAACCGTAGGCCGCGACGGCTCCCCTCACGACAAGTCTTCCTTCGTCCTGACGATGGAGATGAACGCCATCGGTACCTTCAACATGTCTCGGCTCGCCGCCTCGGCCATGGCCGCGAACGAGCCCGACGAGGATGGCCAGCGCGGGGTCATCGTCAACACGGCATCCATCGCGGGGATTGAGGGTCAGACCGGTCAGTTGGCCTACGCCGCCGCCAAGGCCGCCATTCTGGGCATGACCCTTCCGATGGCTCGGGACCTGTCCGCCATCGGCGTCCGGGTTTGCGCCATCGCCCCAGGGACCATGGGGACGCCGATCATGCTCGGGGTGCGAGAAGAGCTCAAGGAGAATCTCGTGAAGGGGATCATCTTCCCCAAGCGCATGGGCCGTCCGGAAGAGTTCGCCCTCCTGGTGGAGTCGATCGCCAGCAATCCGTATCTCAATGGCGAGAACATTCGCCTGGACGGTGCCCTGCGCTTTCCACCTAAATGACGGCTTCAACTTCGGCGACCCGGCGACAGCGCTTTCGCCGTGACTCCGACGGCAATAATGGCTAGCCTCGAAATCGAAGATGGGGGGCTGCCGGCGTGAGCCGGCGGCTGCAGTGATACACCGGTCCGGAGGGTGAGGGGATGCTCCAGTATGTGCTAGCCGGATTGGCGTTGGGCTCGATCTATGCGATCGCGTCAGCCAGTTTGGTGGTCACCTTCGTGTCGGCGGGGGTGCTCAACTTCGCGTTCGGGTCCATGGCCTACTTCGTGGCCCGCTTCTACTACTGGCTGAACTCACAGCACGGCTGGCCGACCAACGCCGCCGGGGCGGTGTCGATCCTGGTGGTCGGGCCGCTGCTGGGAGTGGTGCTGTATTTCGCTCTGTTCCAGTTCATCCGGGGCAAGTCCACTCTGGTGAAGCTGGTCGCCACCATCGGTTTGTCAGTGGCGTTGCCTCCCATTGCCGATATTGCTTTCGGGACCCAGTCGATCACGTCGGCGCCCGGCCTGGCGTCCTTGTCGGACAAGCCCTTCCATTTCCTGAGCAGTCCCGTCACCACCGACCAGGTGATCACTTACGGCTTCTTGCTCTTTGTGCTGGTGGTGGGCACGTTCGTGCTGCGTTTCACCGATGTGGGCTTGAAGGTGAGGGCGACCGTGGACTCGGAGGCCATGGCCTCGTTGTCGGGGACCAATCCGGGCCGCATCTCCCTGGGAGTGTGGGCGGTCAGCGCCATGCTGGCCGGCCTGGCCGGGATCCTGGTGGCGCCGACCAATGGGTTGGACACGGCCGGGATGACCACCCTCATGGCGGCGGCGTTCGCGGCCATGGTGGGGGCCCGGCTGCGGTCGCTACCCGGGGTCATTGCGATCTCCCTGGCCATGGGCGTGGTCACCGACGTGATCCAGAAGTACCTTCCCCCCAACAGCTCGTTTACGGCGGCGATCATCCCGTCCATTCCGTTCGTATTCATCGTGGTCGCCTTGGTCTTCTACCTGATCCGGTCCGGTTCCCTGGACGAGGACGCGGGAGTGGCCGGCCCTCTCGACATGGCCATCCGCCCGGCCAGTCTGGATTCGCAGGGGATCAGTTCTGAGACGTCCCGGTTCACGCCGACCGGGATCGGTTTGACTGCTATCCCGCTCGTGGTCGTCGCCCTGTTGCCGCTGATCTTCAGGGGCTCTTCCTACTGGCTGGGCTTGACCGCTCTGGGCCTGTGCTACGCCATCACCTTCCTGACCTTCACGGTGGTGACCGGGGAAGGCGGCATGTTGTGGCTGTCGCAGACCATTTTTGCGGGCGCAGGGGCGCTGGCCGCGGGCCAGTTCGCCACCGTCTACCACCTGCCGGTGCTGCTGGCGGTGGTCATCGGGGGACTGATCGCGGCGGCGGCGGGCGCCATCATCGGCCTGCTCACCATTCGCCTGGGTGACCTGTACGTGGCCCTGGTCACCTTGACCTTCGGGCTGCTGGTCGAGACCCTGGTGTTCACCCGCAACCGCTTCTTGCAGGGTGGTCTGGGGGTGACCGTGAACCGGCCCTCATTTGCCACCAGCGACCTGGCTTTCTCCTACCTGGCCCTGGCGGTGTTCTTCATCTTCGCCATCCTGACCGTGAACCTGCGCCGCTCCACCAGCGGCCTGGCTCTACGGGCGGTGCGCGACAGCGAGAAGGCGTCACGCACGCTGGGGTTGAGCGTCCTGCAGGTGAAGGTGATCGTAGGGGCCATCGCCGCCTTCGTGGCTGCCGTGGGTGGTGGCTTCCTGGCCATGGACGTCAACTCGGCGCAGCCCCAGTCCTACGAGACCTTCGCCGGCCTGGTGTGGCTGGCGGTCGTGGTCACCCTCGGGGTGCGCTCCATCATCGCCGCCGCCCTGGCAGGCGTGTCGTTTCAGCTGATAGGGGGCCTCTTCACGTCGTATGTGCCGACTCGCTGGGGCGAGGTGCCGGCCGTTCTCTTCGGCCTGGGCGCCATCGGGGTGGCCCGCAACCCGGACGGTGTAGTGACTCAAGTCGGGCGCCAGGTGCGCCAGTTGCTGGCCGGCGCCAGCAGCATCCGCGAGCGCGGCGCCACGCCCGCTCCCGCCGCGGGAGCTTCCGTGCCCGGGGCCGAGGTGGGCGTCGAGGCCAAGGCGGCGCCATGAGCAGCACCGAGACCTACAGCGACAGCGGTGGGAGCGCCGGCCCCGCGCTGGCGGCGAACCGCCTGGAGTGTTACGGGGTGACGGTGCGCTTCGGTGGCCTGGTAGCGGTCCGTGACGTGGACCTGGAGGTCCCGGCCGGCGCCATAGTGGGACTGGTTGGCCCCAACGGGGCGGGGAAGAGCACCCTGTTCGGCGTGGTGTCGGGACTGACCCGGCCCACATCGGGACGGGTGGTGTTGGAGGGGGAGGACGTGACCGGCGCCCGCCCGCAGCTCCGGGCCGCCCGGGGCCTGGCCCGCACTTTCCAGCATCCTGAGATCTTCGGCGGTCTCACCGTGCGCCAGCACCTGACCCTCGCCTATCGGGTGCGCAACGCCAAGCGCCGGGTGTGGTTGGACCTGTTGACCATGGGCGCCCTGCACCCCGTCGACGCCGAGGAGAAGACGCGGGTGGACGAGCTGATCCGCCTGCTGGGCCTCGAGGCCCTGGCAGACAGCCCGGCCCTGGGCCTGCCCCTGGGCTCGTCCCGACTGGTCGAGGTGGGTCGAGCGCTGGCCACCGACCCCACCGTGCTGCTCCTCGACGAGCCGTCCTCGGGCTTGGATTCCACCGAGACGGAGCAGTTCGAACAGACGCTGCGCCGGGTCGCCACCGAACGCGGCATCTCGGTGCTGCTGGTCGAACATGACGTCGAACTGGTCATGCGCCTGTGCAGCACCATCTACGTGCTGGACTTCGGGGCGCTCATCGCCACCGGGACCCCCGCCCAGGTGAGGGCCAATCCGGCCGTACGGGCCGCCTATCTCGGCGAAGAGCTGGCGCCCCAAACCTCGCCCGTTGCCGTTGATGTCGCCCAATCCGATGCCGCCGACGCCGATGAGGTCGAAGCCCGCATCACCGAGATGCAGCCCGCTCTGGCAGCAGTACCCGCCGACGGAGCCGTCCCCTCGCCCAAATCCCAGGCGCTGGTGGTGGAGGGCCTCACCGTCCGCTACGGCGAAGCGGTGGCGCTGTCAGCGGTCGCGTTCAAGGTCGATCCCGGCAAGGTCCTGGCCATCCTGGGCTCGAACGGGGCCGGCAAGAGCAGTCTGGCCCGGGCCGTGTCCGGGCTGGTTCCAGCCCACAGCGGGCTGGTCAGTTTCGGCGGTGAGGACATCACCGGGTGGTCCCCCGACCGCATCCGCAGGGCCGGCCTCCTCCACCTGCCCGAAGGGCGTGGCGTGTTCCGCAGCCTCACCGTCCTCGACAACATCAAGATGGCCGCCGCCAGTGTGCCGGGCAGAAAGGCCCGCAAGGAAGCAGTCGCCCTGGCCTTCGACACCTTCCCGGCGCTCGCTTCCCGCCGCCGCCAAACCGCCGGCTCACTCTCCGGGGGCGAGCAGCAGATGCTCTCCTTGGCCCGGGCCCTGGCCACCGCCCCCAAACTGATCGTCGCGGACGAGATGAGCCTGGGCCTGGCCCCCCGACTGGTGGACCTGGTCTTCGACGGTCTGGCCCGGGCGCGCGATACCGGCGTGTCGGTCATCATGATCGAGCAGTATGTACATCGGGCCCTGGCTTTCGCCGACGATTGCCTGGTCCTCCAGCGCGGCCAGCTGGCCTGGCATGGCCCTGCCCGTCAAGCCGGCAGCGAAGTGCTCAGCCACTACCTCGGCGAGGCGATGACGGCGGCTTCCTGAGCGAGTCGCGGCGTGCCGGGTGGGCGCTGCGTACATGGGCGGCGGGTCCTGTCGGGTGCGTATACGGGCGATGGGTCCTGTCGGGTGCGGATCCTCCCCGCTCGTCCTCGCTCCGCTGCGGGCGGCGGGCCCCTGTCTCACCGGCCACCCGCCGGCGCTGTCCAAGCGTCGGCATGTACCGAATGTCTCGGTGCCACTTCGTGCTCTCGGAGTCAAGTCGGCGCCGAACGGGGCCATTTCGACACCCAGACCTTCAGCTGGCACCGAGAGTTGAAGAGACCGCGCTCGGCGCGCTTTGGATCTCTGGGCGATGATGCGAGCACAAAATCGTCGGATTTGCCGCCGAGACGACCCAAACTCGCCGAGACATGATGGCCGTGGGGCGGCCACTTGCGAGCGCGAACCCACCGCTGGCACCTGCGACACCGGCCACCCGCCGTCGCTACCGGCGGGCCTTCGTGCTGGACAGGGCCCGCCCCGCCCCATCACAGGACCAGGGAGTCGTGGCCCTCCCAGTAGCGCTCCCGCAGGACCCGCTTGTAGAGCTTCCCGTTGTCGTCGCGCGGAAGCTCGGCGACGAAGTCCACGCTCCGCGGGCACTTGTAGCCGGCGAGCTCAGCCCGGCAGTAGGCGAGCAGCTGGCCTTCGAGCTGCGCACCGGCCCCGGCCGGGTCGGCCGGTTGCACGACGGCCTTCACCGCTTCGCCCATCTCGTCGTCGGGTACACCGATAACTGCGACGTCGGCTACGGCGGGATGTGCGGCTAGCACGTTCTCCGCCTCCTGGGGGTAGATGTTGACGCCGCCCGAGATGATCATGTGAGCCTGGCGGTCCGTGAGGTACAGATAGCCGTCCTCGTCCAGGTAACCGATGTCTCCGAGTGTGCGCCAGCCCCGGTCGTTGGTCGCGGCCGCCGTCTTGTCCGGGTCCTTGTGGTATTCGAAGGGCCGGCCGCCGCAGAAGTAGATGACACCGGCCTGTCCGATCGGGACCTCCTCGCCGTCGTCGCCGACGATGTGGCACTCGTCGCGAGGCCGGCCGACCGATCCGGGATGGGCGAGCCACTCTTCGGACGTGATGTGCGAGCTTCCGATGTCCTCCGTCCCCGAGTAGTACTCATTGATGATCGGGCCCCACCATTCGATCATCTGCCGTTTGACCGGGATCGGGCAGGGGGCCGCGGCGTGCACGACGAACTGAAGACTCGAGACGTCGCAGGCAGCCCGCTCTTCGGGCGGCAACCGTAGCAATCTCACGAACATGGTCGGCACGAACTGGGCGTGGGTCACCCCGTAGCGCTCTATCACCTGGAGGCAACGGAGTGGGTCGAACCGCTCCATGACCACTACGGCCGCGCCGAGCCGCTGCATCGACATCGACCACACCAGTGGGGCGGAATGGTAGAGGGGAGCCGGCGACAGGTAGACCGACCTCGGGCCTCCACCCATGCCGGCGATGCCTGCCGCGACCTGGACCGGCGCCGCGGACAAGTCGCCCATTGGCGTCCCGGGCAAGGTCTTGCGCACGCCCTTGGGGCGTCCGGTGGTGCCGGACGAGTACAGCATCTCCCGTCCCTCCTGCTCGGATGCTGGCTCGAGCGGGCCGGCGCCGGCGATCAGGTCGTCGTAGGGGTCGAAGCCGGGTACGGGCCCGCCGGCGGTCACCCGCACGGGGATGCGTGACAGGTCCAGGCCGGCGACCACGTCGGCCATAGGCTCGGAGGTGACCAGGGCGACAGCACCGCAATCGTCGAGTATGTACTGGACCTCCCCCTGGCGGAGGTGGCTGTTGATAGCCGTGTAGTAGAGCCCGGAGCGTTGGGCCGCCCACGCCACCTCGAGATAGCGGGCGTTGTTCTCCATCAAGATGGCGATGTGGTCACCGGGCCCTACTCCACGCGATCGCAGAGCGGAGGCAAAGCGTCGCGACCGATCGTCGAGCTCGGCGTAGGACACCGTCTCCCCACTCGACCCCATGATGACCGCCGGGGCCTCCGGGTTGTGGGCCGCGTGCCACGCGGGTGTCATCTCTGCAGCAGTCAACCTGGTGTCTCCCTCGCTTCGTGTAGCTAGCCGATCCGGCCCGTCTTCCAGTAGCTCTGGAGGGCGGCCTCGATCGTGCGGCTGACCAGCTCGATCCGCAGCCCGTTGCCGCTGCGCTGGTAGGACCAGTAAGGGTGCCCGTCCGCGTCGCAACCCCTCGCCTCGTTGGCGTAGCCCTTCTCGGCCAGCCGGGCCGAATCAGCTTCGACATCGTCCGACCAGTAACCCAGATGGTGCACGGACGAGCCGGGAGACTGGGTCCACAACGTCCCGGGGATGCTCCGAATGATCTCCAGTCGCGGCAGGCTCAGCGAATACACGAAACCCAGATCGATCGTGATTTCGCCCTCAGGCAACCGGACCGGCACCGTGGCGCCAATCTCCTCACCCCAGTCGTAACCGAAAAGCTCGGTAAGGGCGCTCAGTGTGGCGTCGAAGTCGTCGACGACGATCCCGGCGTGGAACTGGTCGGCGGCCCTCATGACGGCTCGATCACCACCCTGATGGCGCCGCTCGCCTTGTCGCCCGCCACCCGGAACGCCTCGCCGGCTTCCTCGATCGGGAAGCGATGCGTGATCACCGTTCGGGTTATCTCGGGGTCGGCCGCGAGCATGTCGGCGGCGTCCTCCATCTCCCGTCCCTCCTCATGGGCGCAGTAGCCGAGGGACGGGATCACCCTGGCTTCCCGGTGGAACAACGGCATCCAGTCGAGCTGCACCGGGCCGAAGTGCACGCCGAGGACCACGATGGTCCCCGCCGGCGCAACCAGTTGGGCGCACTCGGCCATGCTCGACGGCGTGCCGGCCGCCTCCACGACCACGTCGTAGGTGCCGCGGCAACCGATCTGCGCCCCCAGCCGCTCTCCGGCGGTGCGCTGGTGGGGGTGGCGCGCCGCCAGGGCCACTTCCTCGGCTCCCATCCGGAGGGCCCCGGCCACGGCCAGCAGACCCAGCGCCCCGGCTCCGACCACGGCCACCCGCTTGCCGGGTCCGGTGCCGGCCAGGCGGAGGGCGTGCCACGACACCGAAGCGGGCTCGACGATGGAGGCGTCTTTGAGGTCCAGCCCGGGTGGTACCTCGACGAGACGGGCCGCCGGGGCCCGGAACATTTCAGCCATGCCGCCATCGGCGGTCACGCCCAAGGCCCGCTGACCGTGCGTGGGGCAGAGGTTGTAGGCGCCTCGCAGGCATTGGGGACACTCCATGCACCCGTAGAGGGCCTCCACGACCACGGGGGTTCCGTCCTCACGAATGCCGGCCAGCTCATGGCCGAGGATGGCCCGGCTGCCGAAGCTGATGTAGCTGAGGTCCGAGCCGCACACGCTCGTCGCCTTCATCTGGAGCACTTCCCCCACCCCGGGAGGCTCGTCCACCTTGACCACCTCCACCCCGCCCTCGACACTGCGCACCGCTCTCATGGGCCGTATCAGTTGGCGTGCCGGGGAGCGACGGTGATGGATGGGATACTGCCTACGGGCCCGACCCGCAGAACAGCTTCGATCGCGCCGACCAGCTCGTCGACGTCGAGGAGGTTCCCGGCGATGTAGTTCCTGGTCACCCAGACGGGCATGATCTCCATCGCCAGATCGGGATCCCAGGCGGAGGCGAACTCCGTGGCCCCGTGGCCCTCGCCGCCGGGGCAGTCTCCGACGATCACCCGCGTGAACCCGACCTGGGGGTGCTCGATTCGCCAGGCCTCGATCAGCCTTTCAAGAGCGGCCTTGCTTACCACGTAGGCCCCGAGCCCGGGCCAGGGCGCGGTCTGGGTGGCGCTGACTGAGGACAGGTAGGCGGCGACGCCGGAAGACGCTTTCAAGTGCGGCAGGGCGGCTGCCGTCACCACCGCCGCACCCGTGACGTTGGTGGCGAAAGCGCGCTGCCAGGTTTCGGCGCTGATGTCTTCCAGGCGGGCCAGCGGGCCCAGGGCCGGCGTATACACCAGGGCGTCAATGCCTCCCAGCCCGGCGGCCGCGTCTGTTATCGCTTGGCGACACGACGACTCGTCGGTGACGTCGCACCGGATAGCCAGGGTGTCCGGGCCGGCTTCCTTCGCGGCCATGGCCAGGCGGTCTTCTCTCCGGGCCAGGAGCGCTACGTGAGCGCCTCTCTGGGCCAGCCCGACACCGATGCAGCGACCCAGTCCACTCGACGCACCTACGACGACAGCTCTCATGCTCCCGGTTCTAGTCCTTTGTTCGGGTTCCTGCCGATCGAGCGGTCAGGTCGGGCCCCAGGGGCGCTCGCACGATCTCCGCTGTTGCAGGCGGCTGGCCCTGAATCATAATGGGGATCGCAAGTACTTGCGAGAGAGGCAGATCATGTTGATGCGCCGCACCGATCGCTCCGTGCCATTTGCGGGCCCAGGCATCTGATGGTGCCCGACGGCAAGGCAACCGTGTGACGATACCGGCCCGTTTGACGGTACCGGCACAGACGGCGGCGGCCGCCGAGCGGTTCGGCGACCGGCCGGCTATAGACGACGGGACCTCCACGATCACCTACGGCGACCTCTCCGAGCGGGCCCGCCGGTTCGGCGCCGCCCTGGTCGCAACGGGGATCGAGCCGGGCGACCGGGTGGCGATCTGGGCTCCCAACGGCGCGGCATGGGTCATCGCTCTCCTCGGCCTGCTCCAGGCGGGCGCTGTGCTCGTGCCGGTGAACACCAGGTTCAAGGCTCCCGAGGCTGCCGTGATTCTGTCCCGCAGTCGGGCCCGGGCCCTGGTCACCGTGACCGATTTCCTCGGTACCGATTACGTTTCGATGCTCAAGTCGGCCGGGAGCGATCTTCCGGATCTCGGGACGATCGTGGTCGCCAGCGGTGCCGCTCCGGACGCGACGTATTCCTGGGATGCCTTTCTGGAGCGGGTCAACGCAGCCGGTCTGGTAGAGGTCGACCGGCGCCAGCGCGGCGGTGACCGCCGACGACCCGTCGGACATCCTGTTCACGTCCGGCACCACCGGTGTGCCCAAAGGGGTGGTGATGACCCACGGCCGCACTCTCTCCGTGGCCACCGACTGGGTGGCCATGACCGGGCTCGGAGAGGACGATCGCTATTTGATGATCAATCCCTACTTCCACATGTTCGGGCTGAAAGGGGGAATCCTGGCTTGCTTGTCGGCCGGGGCCGCCATGCTGCCCGAGCCGGTCTTCGATGTGGACCGGGTGCTCGAGCGGGTTCAGAAGGAGAAGGTCACGGTGCTTCCCGGCCCGCCGACTCTCTACCAGTCCATCCTCGACCATCCCCGTGTCGATCGTTACGACCTTTCCAGCTTGCGGGTGGCGGTCACGGGATCGGCCGACATCCCGGTGGAGCTCATCCGGCGCATCCATCAGGAGCTGCCTTTCTCGACGATCATTTCCGGCTATGGCCTCACGGAGGGGGGCACGGCCACGGGCACTCGTCCGGGCGACGAGTTCAAGGCCATCGCCACGACCGTCGGGCGCCCGCGCCCTGGTTTCGAGATCCGGATCGTGGACGGCAAAGGCGCCGGCGTCCCCGCCGGGCAAGCGGGGGAGATAGTACTGCGGGGCCCCAGCGTAATGTCTCACTACCTCGACGACCCCGAGGCGACCGCGTCGACACTTTCCGCAGACGGGTGGTTGAAAACGGGGGACCTCGGTGTCGTCGACGATGACGGGCGGCTGCGCATCGTCGGCCGGGTCAAGGACATGTTCATCGTGGGCGGGTTCAACGCCTATCCGGCCGAGATCGAGAACGCCCTCCTGCGCCACCCCGACATTCGCCAGGCGGCCGTCATAGGCGTGCCGGATGCCCGCCTCGGTGAAGTAGGAATGGCATTCGTGGTCCTGAGATCGGGCGCCTCTGCGACCGGTGACGATGTCATCTCCTGGGCCCGCGACCAGATGGCCAACTACAAGGTTCCCCGCACCGTCGAGATCGTCGATCAGCTTCCACTCAACGCGGCCGGGAAGGTGGAGAAGGAGATACTCAAGGCCCGGGCGGACTTGGCTTAGAGCCTCTACTGGTTGCGGGCCCGGGCCAGAAGGCCGCGCGCAATGACCAGTCTCTGGATCTCGTTGGTGCCTTCGCCGATGACCAATAGCGGGGCGTCGCGGAAGTACCTCTCGACCGGGAGCTCCGTGGTGTAGCCGACCCCGCCGTGGATGCGCATGGCCTCGGTGGCCAGCTCGAGCGCGGTCTCGCTGGCGAACAGCTTGGCCATCCCGGCCTCGACATCGCACCGCAGACCCGCCGCCTTGCGCTCGGCCGCGTTCTTGGTCAGCAGGCGGGCCGCTTCCAGACGGGTGGCCATGTCAGCCAGTTTGAGCTGGATGGCCTGGTGCTCACCGATGGGCTTGCCGAAGGTTGTCCGTTGCTGCGCGTACAGCAGAGCCGCGTCGAACGCGGCCCGGGACACGCCGACGGCGCGGGCCGCGATGTTTATCCGCCCCACCTCCAGCACTGCGAGAATCTGCGGCAGCCCCCGGCCCGCTTCGCCAATCAGATTGCCAGCGGGGATGCGGTGGTCGGTGTAGGCCATCTCCACCGTCTCGACGCCCTTGTAGCCGAGCTTGCCGACGTGCTTGCTGACCGAGATCCCCTGGTACTGAACTCCCGGCTCCTTCTCGACGACGAATGCACTGATGCCCTCCTCGCTGCGGGCCGCCAGGGCGACCAGCGCGGCTCGTTCCCCGTTGGTCACCCAGGCCTTGGTGCCGTTCAGCACGTACTCCTCGCCGTCGCGCCGAGCCCGGCACGAGATGCTGCGGGTGTCGCTCCCAGCATCGGGCTCCGACAGAGAAAGGGCGCCGCGGCGCTCCCCGGATGCCAGCGACGGCAACCAGCGCCGCTTCTGCTCCTCGGTCCCGTATTGCTGAAGCAGAGTGGCGAGCATGGTGTGGGTGTTGATGATCCCGGTCAGGCTCATCCACCCGTACGCCAGTTCTTCGATGATGCCGACATAGGTCAGAAGGTCAAGTCCCAAGCCGCCGTACGCCTCCGGCACGGTCACCCCGAACAGGCCCATATCGCGCATCTGGTCGACGAGGCCCCACGGGAACTCGTCGGCCCGTTCGTACCCGGCCGCCACCGGGATGACTTCCTTGGCGACAAAGCGGCGGACCGTATCGACGATCTGGCGCCTCACCTCCGGGTCGGTGCTACCGGCCGCCACGCTCTCGTTGCCCATGGGCACCAGTCTCCCCAGATTTGACTGCGATATCAATTTAGATAACACTACCTTGCGATGGCAGGGGGCCTTCTCCACCACGGGCTCGAGCAGGCCGCCCAGCGCTTCGGTGACCGAGTTGCCATCGTGGCGGGCGACCGCACCTGGACGTACGCCACTCTCGAGCAGCTGACACGCGCCTACGCCGGCCACCTCGCTTCCAGGAACGTCGTACCGGGAAGTCGGGTGGCGGTGATGACCACCAACCGCTCGGAGTTCGTGGTCGCCGTCCACGCCATCAGCAAGCTGGGGGCGGCGGCGGTGCTGCTCAACCCGGCCTGGAAGGGCCTCGAGGTGGAGCACGCCCTGGGCCTCACCGACCCCGTTCATGCCGTGGCCGACGGCCCCGCGGTGGAGCTGCTGCGCGAGAGGATGGGGGAGCAGCAGGTCAGCGATCTGGACGAGGGGGCGCCGGCCGAAGGGACTGGAGAGGGAATCGAGGAGCGGCCCGACTCGTCCGGGAGGGTCGACGACGACGTCCTACTGGTGTTCAGCTCGGGCACGACGGGGCTCCCGAAGGCGGTTCGCCACACGCACACGTCCATAGGGGCCGCCATCGTGCATTGGAAGGACGCGCTCGGCCTGGGCTCGGACGATCGCTTTCAGGTGGCCACGCCACCTTCGCACATTCTCGGGTTGCTGAACCTGGTGACGGCGATATCCGCCGGCGCGGCCGTACGCCTGCACCGCCGGTTCGACCTCGACGAGGTCCTCTACCGCATCCAGACCGATCGGATGACTCTGGAGATGGCGGTGGCCCCGATAGCTCTGGCCATGGCCAACCATCCCGATCTGGAGAAATACGACCTCTCCTCCCTCCGGTACATCATGTGGGGAGCGACGCCGGTAACGCCAAGTGTCGCAGAGACCGTTACCAGGCGCACCGGAGTGCGCTGGCTCCCGGCTTACGGCGCCAGCGAGTTGCCGGTGATCGCGGCCAACCCCGTGGGCGAACCGCAGGCCTGGCGGCTCGACTCGGCCGGCCTGCCGCCGCACCTGGTCGAGCTGCGCGTCGCTGACATTGACAGCGGCGAGTCGCTTCCCCCTGGAGGAGTAGGTGAGATCCAAGCCCGTAGCCCCTCGGTCATGGCCGGGTACCTCCCGGGCGAGGCTAACGCCGACGCCTTCGCCGAGGGGTGGTACCGAACCGGAGACGTGGGGTGGTTGGAGCCCGGCGGGTGGGTTCATCTCACGGATCGATCGAAGGAGATGATCAAGGTGAAGGGTTTCCAGGTGGCGCCGGCGGAGGTGGAGGCCGTCCTGCTCGGGCACCCTGGCGTGGTGGACTGCGCCGTTTTCGGCGTGGCCGACGAAGAAGCGGGCGAGGTACCCGTGGCCGCGGTGCAGTTGGACCCCGGGCGTCCGGCCACACCGGAGGAGTTGAGGACACTCGTGGCCGACTCGCTGGCCTCGTACAAGCGCCTCCAGGACGTCGTCGTGGTGGACGCCATCCCGAGGCTTCCGTCTGGCAAGGTGCTCCGTCGGGTGCTCCGCGAGGAGTGGGAGCCGCGCTTGCAATCGGTCCGTGGGCCCGGCTGATGGATGTTCGCCTCTCGGCCGAGCAGGTGGCCCTTCGGGATTCCGCGGCTCAGATGATGGATCGCCTGGGCCCTCGTGCGGTCGCAGATCTGGACGACAGTGAAAGGAAAGCCAAACTGGACGCCGCCGTAGAGGCGACCGGATGGCGGGATCTGCGGGTCGCCGCAGACGGCCGCCGCCCTCTCGCATCGGCCGTCGAAGCGTCGATCGTGGCCGAGGAATTGGGGAGGGGCCTGGCCGACACCTCGTTCCTCGGGCCGACCCTGGCTGCCGACCTGCGGCGGCGCGCCGGCAGCGACGCCCCTCCAAACCGCGAGAGCGTCGCCCTCGTTCCCGATCTGTCCGGGCCGGCCGACACATCTACACCCGGGGCTCTGGTCATCGACTGTCAGGACACCACATCGGGCTTGGTCCTCCTTAGCGGCGATTCAGGCTGGGGGTTGGCTACGGTCGTCGCTGGTCCTGTTGTCGATGCGGTAGACCTCACCCGGAGCGTGGCCCCGGCTGCCGGCGGGCAAGAGTCGCCGGTGGAAGCCGGCCCGGGCGGAGTCCTTTCGGACGACGACCTCAGGGCGTGGCGGGCCCTCGGACTGTCGTTGACCTGTGCCGACCTGGTGGGCGTCATGCGGGGCGTGATCGCCCTGGCCGGTGACTACGCCGGTTCCCGCCGGCAGTACGGGGTCCCCGTTGGCTCGTTTCAAGCCGTCCAGCACCTGCTCGCCGACGCCATGGTGGCCATGGAAGGCTCCCGAAGCGCGGCCCTTCACGCAGCCTGGGCGGTGGACGCCCTGCCGCCGGCCGACGCCTTGGCGGCGGCGTCCGTGGCCAAGGCATACTGTGCCCGGGCGGCCCGATCCGTCTGTGAGACGGGCATCCAGGTGCACGGAGGCATCGGCAACACCTGGGACTGCCTGGCTCACGTCTTCCTGCGGCGAGCGCTGCTGTCGACCGACATCCTGGGTGGGGTCGGGATCAGCTTGACGCGCGTTCTAGCTCACAACGGAATCGGAGAAGTTGATGGACTTCGGTGATTCGCCCGAAGAAGCGGACTTCCGATCGAGGCTCAGAAGCTGGCTGCTGGACAACAATCCGGGCTTGCCCGCGTCCTCGACGTCGGATGAGTACTGGGCCGGGCAAGCAGCTTGGCATCAAGCCCTCTACGACGCCGGTTTCTTCGGCATGTCCTGGCCGAAGGAGATCGGTGGGCAGGGTCTGCCGAGCGTGTGCGAGGTCATCGCCGACGAAGAGCTGGCCCGGGCCGGGGCCCCGCCGCGGCCGAGCCTGGGTTATCTGGTTCAGGGGATCATGCGCCACGGCAATGACGACATCAAGAGCCGGTTCCTTCCCGGTCTCGTCAACGGTCGGGACAGGTGGTGCCAGGGTTTCAGCGAGCCCGACGCCGGGTCCGATCTGGCGTCGCTCAAGACTCGGGCCGAGCCGGATGGAGACGAATATGTCCTCACCGGCCACAAAGTGTGGACGAGCTACTCCGACGCGGCCGATTGGTGCATGCTGCTGGCCCGCACCGACAGCAGCGTCCCCAAGCACCGCGGCCTGTCGGCCTTCGCCGTCTCGATGCGGCAGCCGGGAATCCGGCAGAAGCCCCTCCGGATGATCAACGGGATAACCCGAGAGTTCGGCGAGGTGACCTTCGATGGCGCGAGGGTTCCGGCTGCCAACATGATCGGAAGTCCCGGCGAGGGGTGGAAGCTGGCTATGACCGTTGTGAGCCATGAGCGCGAGCCCGGCGAGCTCGGCTATGTGTCCCGGTACAGCAAGGTGGTCAACGAGCTGACCCGGCGCGTCAAGAGCGATCCTGGCAGCTACGGACCCGAGCAGGTCCGCGACCTGGCGTGGGCGACGGTCGAGGCCGAAGTGCTGCGCCTGCACGTCTGCCGGCGCCTGTCCGACCGGCTGGACGGCATCTCCCACGGGCCCGAGGGCTCGGTGGACAAGCTCCTCATGACCGAGGTCGAGCAGGCCGTGGGCCACGCCGCCCTGTCGGTGGGAGGCGCCGCTTACGCGGGCGGGGACGACACCTGGCTCAGCGTATATCTCTACAGCCGGGCCCAGAGCGTCATGGGGGGCACGGCGCAGATTCAGCGGAACCTGGTAGCCACTCGAATCCTGGAGCTTCCCACGTCATGAGCAAATACAACCTCCCCAACGAGATCGAAATCGAAGTGGACGGGCCGTTGCGGCTGATCCGCCTCAACCGCCCGGAACAGCTCAACGCCACGAACCACGTCCTGCACCAGGGTCTGGCCGAGCTGTTCCCACAGCTGGACGCCGACCCCGAAGCCAGAGTGGCTGTGCTCACCGGCAACGGCCGGGCCTTCTCGGCCGGCGGAGATTTCACCTATCTCGACGAGCTGGTGCGCGATCCGGTTCTCAGGAAAGAGAGCCTCACCCACGGTCGCCAGATAGTCACCGGGATGATGGGATGCCGGATTCCCATCATCGCGGCGGTGAACGGACCCGCGGTGGGACTGGGCGCCAGCCTGGTGGCGCTCTCCGACATCTCCTTCATCGCCGAGAGCGCCCACCTCGCCGATCCGCACGTCCTGGTGGGACTCGTCGCGGCCGACGGTGGTCCCGTCACCTGGCCGCTGCTGACCAGCCTGCAGCTGGCCAAGGAGTACGCCTTGACCGGCGACCGCATCCCGGCCCGGCGAGCGGCGGAAATGGGCCTGGTGAACCACGTCTGCCCCGACGGGGAGGCGCTCGAAGAAGCCATAAAGTGCGCCCGTCGCATCGCCAAACTGCCGCAGCGGGCCGTCGAGGACACCAAGCGGGTGCTCAACCTGCACATGGAGCGGGCCGTGCTGGCGACACTCGATTTCGCCCTCACGGCCGAGGACCGTTCCTTCACCTCGCCCGAGCTGAGGGCCAACCTCGACCGGCTATTGAGCCCAAAGGGAGAGACGTGAGCTCCACCGTTCCGCGGCAGATGTCGCTGGTGGGATTCATGCAGGCCGGCAGCACCACGGTGTACGCCGGCTCGTGGCGCCATCCCGCGACCGACCATGGTTTCCTCACGCAGGACTTCTACAAGAAGCTGGGTCGCACGCTCGAAGACGGTCTCTTTGACCTGATGTTTTTCGACGACCGGCTCGCCATGCCGGGGATATACGGCGGATCGGTGGCGGACGCCGTACGGCTCGGGGCCCGGCCGGTGAAGCTGGACCTCTCCATCGTCCTCGGCTTGGTGGCGGGGGCGACCCGCTTCATCGGTCTCGGCGCCACCTATTCCACGACCTACTACACGCCCTTTCACGTGGCCCGGACCTTCGCCACCCTCGACCATCTCTCCGGCGGGCGCGCCGCCTGGAACGTCGTCACGTCGGTGAACGACTCCGAAGCGCAGAACTACGGCTTCAAGGAACATCTGGGTCACGACGACCGCTACGACCGGGCCGACGAGTTCCTCGAGGCAACGCATGGTTTGTGGGACACGTGGGAGGACGACGCCCTGGTCCTCGACCGAGCCACACCCGTGTTCGCCGATCCGGCCAAGGTCCACGAGCTGGACTACGAAGGTAAGTGGTTCAGTGTTCGCGGTCCGCTGACGGTGCCCCGGTCCCCCCAGGGCCGCCCGGTCATACTGCAAGCGGGATCGTCAGGGCGCGGACGCGAGTTCGCCGGCCGCTGGGCCGAGCTGATCTTCACGGGCGATCCCGACATCAACATCGCTCGCTCTCACTACAAGGATCAGAAGGAGCGGGTGGCGGCCCACGGCCGGGACCCTTCGAGCGTGAAGATGTTGCCGATGGTCTACACCGTCGTGGGCGAATCCCGCGCCCACGCCGAGGAGCGCGAGCAGCTCTTCCTCAATGACCTGGTCGACCCGACCGCATCGCTGACGCTTCTGTCGGAGCTCATGAACTACGACTTCTCCGGGCTGGAGCTCGACTCGCCCATCACGGACGAGATGATCGCGTCTGTCTCAGGCATCCGCGGCCTGGTTCAGAACCTCCGCCAGCACATCGGCGGTGACACCATGACCCTGGCTGATCTGGCCGGTCACCGGGCCACCCTCCTGCAGGGGCCCCGTTTCGTCGGGACGGCGGACGCCATCGCCGACCAGATGGAGGAGTGGTTCCACGGTGAAGCCTGTGACGGCTTCGTCATCGCTGCCACCCATGTGCCCGGTGCCTACGAGGACGTGGTCAGGTTGGTCGTGCCCGAGTTGCAACGGCGCCGCCTGTTTCGCGATCGCTACAGCGGGACGACACTGCGCGAGCATCTCGGCATCTCTCGTCCCGAGGGGACCAGAGCCGGCGCCATCTGACCTCCCTGATCAGGGCTGGGTACGGCCCCTCGGCTTGGACAGATCGATCAGAGAGGCAGGAGCGTGGGCAGGCGGCGGCTGGCCAGCAGTTCGTTGCCCAGCTGTTCGGTCAGCGACCGGGAGGTACCGAATAGCTGATCGAGAAGGAGCACCCTCTTCAGATATCCGTGAAAGGGATGCTCAGCGGTGAAGCCGATACCTGCCAGCACCTGCTGGCAGTGACGGCCGGCGGTGCGGGCACCGCGGCCGGCCAGCGCCTTGGCCACAGCCGAGAGCTGCGGCGTAAGGTCCTGGGCCGCCGCGGCCAGTACGGAGTCGGCCGCCTCGATGGCCACGAGGGTCTCGGCCAGCCGGTGACGCACCGCCTGGAAGCGGCTTATCGGCTGCCCGAACTGCACCCGGTCGAGGGCGTGCTGGCGAGCCAGTTCGAGCATGGCCCGGGCTGCTCCGACGAGTTCGTAACCGATGGCGAGCTGGGCCAGGGCAACCGTAGTGGCCCACCTGTCCGGGTGGGTGCCGGCCATCTGGCTGCTGGCGACCGAGACGCCGGACACCTCGACCAGGCCGAATCCCGGATCCAGCCCGTCGACCTCGCGGCGGGTGAGAGCCGCGGCGTCGACCTCGACAACGGTGGTGGCGGCCGGGTCATCGGTTCGCGCCACGACTGTGACGGAGTCGTAGTGTCGCAAGGCTGAGCTGCCCAGTCCCCGGACGGTCAGGACCCCGCCGCTCAACTCTCCGGGAGCGCTCCATTGGCCGAGCGAGGGGAGGACGACAGCCTTTCCCAGCGCCGGACCGGCTGCCAGCCCGGCTATCACCACCTGATCGAGGGCAAAGGAGGTGGCGTTGGCGGCCCCTTGCAGGGGAAACAGCCCCGAGATCGCCGCGCAGGCGTCGCTTTCGAGCGCGTCGAGCCAGCCCAGGTCGAACAGGGCGGAGTCCAGCGCCTCGCCGCTGTGGCGGGAAGTGGCCTGGCGCAAGCTGCGCTCGAAGATCTCCAGATCGCTCCCCTGCATCATCGGTCGTCTCCCAGGTCCAGGAGACGGCGGGCGATGATGTTGCGCTGAATCTCGGCACTGCCCCCATAGATGGTCGCCGCCCTGGAATAGAGGAACTCAGATCTCCAGCGCTCGCTGGCGCCGTCGTCACCGGCCACGACCTCAGGGGCCAGCCCGCTCGCGATCAGATCGAACACCGACTGCTCAGCCGATGCCACGAGGACCTTGTCCACCGAGGTTTCCGGCCCGAGCCGGCCCCCGGCTGCCATCCGGTGTTGCGTAGCTCGTGACCGGGCCCGGAAGGCGTATAGGTTCTGGGCTGCCTCGCCGACCTCGGCCGCAGTCAATGCGCCGTTCGGTATGGCCCCGAGCATCTCCTCCATCCGGCGGTGGAGGAACGCCCCCCGATGCCAGAGCGAGGTGCTCCTTTCATAGGGGAGCAGATCCATGGCCACCGCCCATCCACGGTCGACTTCGCCCAGCGTCCGTTCGAACGGAACCCCGACATCGTCGAAGAACACCTCGCAGAACTCCTCGACGCCATGCATGGTCGTGAGCGGACGGATGCTGATTCCGGGGCTGTCCATGTCCACGAACAGGGCGGTGATGCCCCGATGGGCTGACTCGGGCGTGCCGGTGCGTGTTAGCAATACGCAACGAGCGGCTAGTTGGGCATAGCTGGTCCAGACCTTCTGCCCGGTGACTCTCCAGCCATCGGGCGTGCGAACGGCCCGGCAGTTCAGCGCCGCCAGGTTGCTCCCGGTGGACGGCTCCGAGAAGCCCTGGCACCACATCTCGTCGCCGCGAAGCAGGCGGGGCACCATGTCCGCCGCCAGTTCCGGAGGGGCGAAGTCGATCATGGTCGGGGCCAGCACCTCTGTCATCGAGTACCCGCCCGCCGACACCAGGTCGCGGGCCATGAGGGCCTCGCCGAGATAGGCACGCAGGATCGGAGAGCCGCCCAGGCCTCCGACCCGCTCGGGCCACCCCCACCTCATCCAGCCCGCCTCGAACCCGGCTCGCTTGACCTTGGACAGCTGTTCCAGGTGCTGGGCGAGCGTTCCCGGCCCGGCGTGGTCCGGGGCCAGCTCGGCCTCGTGCTGGTCCAGCCAGTCGTCCAGACCTTTGCGAAAGGCCTCCAGATCCATCGTTGCGCTCAGCCCTCCGCCGTGGCAGTAGGTTCGGGCCGAGTCGGGTCGTGAGGCCGGCCCGAGTCGCGCGCCCCGCTGCGCCGCAGGAATGTCATGGAGCGCCGGTGCAGCCGCCACCCGCTGGCGGTGCGGCGGTAGCTGTCCGTGTACCAACCGATGCGCATGTCGTGGTTCGTCTGGTCGACGAAGCACAGCGGCTGGTGTCCGGTGCCGCTGTCCCCGTCCAGCTCGACCGAGGGAGTGCCGGTGAGGAAGAGACCCTTCGGCGCCGCCGCCACCAAGGCAGGAAAATCCTTCAGTGTGTAGGTGGCGCCGAAGGCGCTGTAGGCGCCGTCCGGCGTGAATACTTCCATGACCGCCTCGACATCATCCTGGGTCATCCCCACGGCGTAGCGGGCCAGCAACTGTTCGATCTCAGTGATGTCGGAGATCGTCGATTGGTCCATGTGCGTGTCAACTCCTTGATACGTATGAAAAGGGTAGCGACCTTCTCCCACCCTCACAATGCCACCGGACTGCTCCCGGGCTCCTATCTCTCGCCCTGTAACACTAGGGGTCGGTCCAATTCAGGAGCGACGAGGCCGGGTCATCCCGATCGTGACCTGCCGCGTGTAGTTGAAAAGGAGGCATCGATGGAGGAGACACCGGAGCTGCAAGCGGCCCGAGCCATGCGCCGGACTGTCCTGGGAGACGCCCATGTCGACCGGGCCATGGCAGACGGCGATCCAGTCGCTCGGGACTTCCAGGACTATCTGACGTCGATGGCATGGGGGGTGTGGGCCCGGGGAGGAGCTCTCACGCCCAGAGACCGGAGCCTGCTCGTGATGGCCATGACCGCCGCTCTGGGCCGCATGGAGGAGTTCCGCCTGCACGCCGGTAGCTCGGCCCGGGCCGGCGTCACAGACGACGAGATCGACGAACTGCTCTTCCAGGTCGCCGCCTATTGTGGGGCTCCCGCCGGCGTGTCGGCCCGGCGCGCCGTGGTCGCCGTCCGGGCCGCCCGTGAAGAGTCGTGAGGTTTCGGGAGGATTGGTGACGGGCTGGCGGACCGCCGGATGATCATATCTACTACTTGACATTATGGGCCGTGGCCGATAGCTTCGGGGCGTCGACGCCGACCCCCGCGCGGCCGGCGGGACCGTGTGGGAGGACATGCCATGTCTCGTTATCCGAAGCCGCCTGAGGGTAGTTGGACGGCTCACTTCGACCTGGGCACAGAGCCGGTGTCGTATGAGGATTCGATATCGCCGGAGTTCTACGAGCTCGAACGCGACGCGGTCTTCAAGCGGGTCTGGCTGAATGTGGGGCGGGTGGAGCAGCTACCGCGCAACGGCAGCTACTTCACCAAGGAGCTAGCGGTGGCCAAGACCTCAGTGGTCATCGTGCGGGATCAGAAGGGTGAGGTGCGGGCGTTCCATAACATCTGCCGGCATCGCGGCAACAAGTTGGTGTGGAATGACTTCCCCAAGGAAGAGACGGCGGGGGTCTGCCGCCAGTTCGTGTGCAAATACCACGGATGGCGGTACGACCTGGATGGTTCCCTCAACTTCGTTCAGCAAGAAGAGGAATTCTTCGATCTGGACAAGTCCCAGTTCGGGTTGGTGCCGGTGCACTGTGACGTCTGGGAGGGGTTCATCTTCGTGAACCTGACGGCCGAGCCGGCCCAGTCCTTGCGCGAGTTCCTCGGCCCCATGGTCACGGCCCTGGAGGGATATCCGTTCGGTGAGATGACCGAGCGGTGGTTCTACCGGGGCCCCGTGGCGGCCAATTGGAAGCTGTACATGGACGCCTTCCAGGAGTTCTATCACGCCCCGGTGCTCCACGCCCACCAGACACCCTCGGAGTGGTCGGTGCCCGCCCAGAAGGCGGGGTTCGAGGCACCGCACTACCAGATCGAGGGCCCGCACCGGGTGGTCAGTACCGGTGGTATCCGGCCCTGGGAACTGCAGGATGAGCAGCGCAGACCGATGGAGAGCATCACCCGCAGCGGTCTGTTCGGGCCGTGGGAGAAGCCGGACCTGCCGGCCATGCCGTCGGGTTTGAACCCGTCGAAGGCCAACCCGTGGGGGCTCGACTCGTTCCAGATCTGGCCCAACTTCGTGATCCTGATCTGGGGTCAGGGCTGGTACCTGACCTATCACTACTGGCCCACGGCGTTCAACTCACACGTGTTCGAGGGGACCCTCTACTTCGTTCCGGCCAAGACCCCCCGGGAGCGGGTGGCCCACGAGATGACCGCCACCATGTTCAAGGAGTACGGGCTCCAGGACGCCAACACGCTGGAGGCCACCCAGACCATGCTGGAGTCGCGAGCGGTGACCCGGTTCCCGTTGATGGACCAGGAGGTGCTGTGCCGGCACCTGCACAAGGTGGCGGTGGATTGGGTCACCGATTATCAGCTGGAAAAAGAGGGAGCGAGGATCTGATGGCCGACTCGATGCTGCCACCGGAGTTCGCCGACCTGGAGCCCTTCGCCGCGAAATGGTGCCTGGGCAGCGAGCGGGAGCGCTTCGCCGAGCGCATGGCTACCTCGATGGCCGACATGCAGGCGTTCTACGACGCCATCGTGCCGCGGGCCGAGGACGCCCTGGCCTACTGCGACAAGTTCCCCCTCGATGAGCTACCCGACGAGGTGGTCAACCTGATGCACCTTCTCTACTCGATGATCATGGTCTCCTTCCCGGTGGAGTGCTGGGGCCAGCCCCAGGTTCCCGACACCGGATCGGTGTACCTCGACCTGGTGTCCGAGCCGGTCCCATAAGCGTTGGGGGCGCCTCCGGCGGGGGCCTGACTTACTGTTTGGCCAGGCGCCGCAGGAGGTCTACCAGAGTCTCGACCTCGTCGGGAGTGAGGACCGAGAGGAACTCGTCTTCAGCCTTGAGGGCCGGCACCATGCACTCACGCACCACTCGACGGCCCTCATCGGTCAGGTAGGTGCGAACGATGCGACCGTGGCTGGCGTCGGCCCGACGTTCGACCAGGCCGCGCTCTTCGAGGGCTGCTATCGCGAGTTGCGCCGCCTGCGGTGTCACCAGCAGCCGGCGCGCCAGCTCGGCGCCGGACAGGCCCGGCTCCTGGAGCAAACGGTTCAGGGCGCCCATCTGAGTCGGCGTGACGCCAAAGGACCGGATGGCGTCGTTGACGGCGCGATGCCCGTAGTGGAAGGCGCGCTTCAAGAGCCACAGCGGATATTCCGGCGGCTCCGTCTTGCGTCTGGTCTTCCTGGAGTTCTGGGCCGAGCGGGGGGCGATGCCGAAGGAAGATACCACCGACCGCCTGTCGTGGCGGTGTTCGAGCCGGCGCCCGGCGCCGGCGCCGGCTTCCGCCGGCACGCCCCCGCCACCGGAGCGCTAGGCTGGAGAATCAAGTACTTACTACTCGCGGGAGGGCCGGGATGCGGATCGGATTGATGATCGGCTCCGACAAGGAGAGGCAGCGGAGCGAGAGACTGGCGGGACTGATAGAAGACGCGCAAACCGCGGAGCGAGACGGCTTCCGGTCCTTCTGGGTGCCGCAGATTCCCGGCTATCTGGATGCCATGACGGCCATCGCCGTGATGGGTCAAGGCACGACGCGCATCGAGCTCGGTACGGCCGTGGTGCCGGTGCAGACCCGTCACCCGGTCGTGATGGCGCAGCAGGCTCTTACCACGCAGATCGCCTGCCACGGACGGTTCACGTTGGGGGTGGGCCCCTCCCACCACTGGATCGTGCAGGATCAGCTCGGTCTTCCGTACGACCGGCCGGCCCATCTCACCCGGCAGTACCTCCAGGTCTTGAACGCTGGCCTGGCCGCTCCTGACAAGGTTGACGTCGAGAACGAGCTTTTCCGGGTCCACAGTCCTTTTGACGTCGCCGATCCAACCGAGACCCCTGTTCTGATCGCGGCCCTGGCTCCGGTGATGCTTCGCATTGCCGGTGAGATGACTGCAGGAACCATCCTGTGGATGGCCGACGAGCGGGCCATCGGCGATCACGTGGTGCCGCGCATCACCAAGGCCGCGGCGGGCGCCGGCCGTGCCGCGCCTCGCATCGTCGCCGGCGTGCCGGTGACCCTCTGCCGCAAGGACGATGTGCAAGCGGCCCGGGAGTACGCCAACCGCCTCCTCGGGCACGCCGAACTGTCGCCCAACTACGTACGGCTTCTCGAACACGGTGACGCCACCGATGTCGGAGACGTGATGGCAGCCGGCGACGAGACCGATGTCGTCGAGCGACTGCAGCGGTTCCGCGATGCCGGGGTGACCGACCTGGCCGCGCGCGTGGTGCCGTTCGGTCCCGACCGCGACGCGCGAATCGACTGCAGGCAGCGAACCCAGGCCTTCCTGGCGTCGCTAGGCTCGCAGATGTAGGCCCGGTGCCCGGGCTGGTTGGGAAGCCATCTGACGACGTTGCCGACATCCTCGCCAACGGTCGTTGCGGAATCACGACGGTCTTCGTCTCCATGTCGGCCCGCCATCCCGAAGGGAAGGACGGCGAGTACATCGAATGGCACTCCCTCGACCACCGGCCCGAGCAGTACCGCCTGGCCGACCTGAGAACCTCGATGCGCCTGGTGTCCACCCCCTCCTGCCGAGAGGCTCGGGCGGTGAGCTCGCCGCGCTTCGATGCGGTGGATCACGTCATGACCTACTTCTTCGCGGAGCGGGGCGCGCTCGACGGGTTTCTCGAGCTGAGCAACGCGCTCCGAGCGGCGGGCCGGATCCCGGAGCTGCTGCCAATGGTCGAGCGAGGTGTGTACGAGCCTGAGGGCATGGTGGCGGCCCCTCGTCTTCTGATCGGTGCCGACGTACTGCCGTGGTGGCCCGCCAAAGGCGTGTACGTGCTGGTCGAGCAGGGCCGGATGGATCCTTCCGGGATCACCGAAGAGGCAGGAGTCGGAGGTGTTTGGTGGATGACCGGGGTCCCCCTCGGTCCGCCTCATGGAACGGGGGACAACTCAGGTTTGCAGATCAGCTACTGCTACCTCGACGAGGATCCGGCGGAGACTGGCCACCGGCTCCGCGGCTACCTGGAGAAGCGGTGGGCGAACACGGACATCGTGCCGTTGCTGGCCGCGCCGTTCCACCTCATCTCGAACTACCGATGGGGTCGCTACCTGCCTTGACGGACCTGGCTACATGGCCTCGTATTCAACCGTCACCGTCGCCCCGACCGGCAGGGCCTGACAGGTCAGGACCCATCCCTCCTCCACTTCTTCGGGAGTGAGGGCGTTGTTGACCCGCATGGTCGCCGAACCCTCGCGAAGGATCGCCATGCAGGTGGCACAGTCACCGGCCTCACAGGAGAAGGGTGGCCGCAGAGCACCTCGGCGGGCCGTCTCGAGGAGGGTCTCGCCCCTCTGGTAGGCCACGGGGGTCTTCTTGCCTTTCATGATGACGGTGACCGTCTCCGGTACCACGCCCTCCTGATCGGCGGAGTCCTCATCGGCCTGTGCGGCCGCGTGGTCCCCGACGATGAAGCGTTCGATGAAGATGCTCGCCGGCTGGACCCCGATCTGGAAGAGCGTCGACTCGACCAGGTCCATGAACGGCCCCGGGCCGCATATGTAGAAGTCGGAGTCAGGGCTGCCGGCGAACTGGGCGATGGCATCGGCAACCAGGAAGCCTGAGTCGGTGTCGAGGTGATGGTGCACCTCGAGCCGGTCAGGGTACGCCTTTCGGATCTCGTCGAGGGCGCCGGCGAAAATCACGGAATCACGGTGCCGGTTGGCGTAAACGAGACGCACCGGCCGCCCGGTCGATGTCAGGGCGCTCTTGGTCAGGGACAGCACCGGGGTGACGCCGCTGCCACCGCAGAAGGCGACGACCGGGGCTTCGCTCTGGCGCAGGCAGAACACCCCCGCCGGCTTGGTGGTCTCGAGCGCATCCCCGACCGAGACGTGATCGAGCAGCCAGTTCGACACCAGGCCACCAGGCACCCGCTTCACCGTGACCGTGAGGTCCGGATCGGTTTCGGGTGCGCTGGACATGGAGTAGGACCGGAGGTGCTCTTCGTCGCCGATGCGAACCCGGAAGGTGCAGAACTGGCCGGGCCGGTACTCGAAGGTCTGGCGCAGGTCTTCGGGGATGTCCAGGACGAATGACCTGGTGTCATCGGTCTCCTGCACGATCTGCTTGACCGTCAAGGTGTGGTAGCCGTGAGCCCGCAGGACGTCGCGGTCGTCAGTCACGGTCGCCGCCGCACCCGCCTGGTCGCCATGGGCCCAGGCTACCAAAGCGAGTCTCAAGCACTTGAAGAGATCCCACGGCCGCTGCGTCCGCTTACCTCAGCTCGAAGGGCTCTCGCCTCGCAGCTCCCATCGGTTACCGGCGGGGTCGCGACAGAGCAGCACAGGCGGAAAACCGGGCAGGTCCGCTCGGTCGAAAGGGACACCGGCGTCGCGCAGGCGTCCTTCGACGAAGCTCAGATCAGGTCCGTACTCGATAGCGACATGGGCCAGGGCGGCCGGGCGGTGGTCGGGATCGGCACTGAGATGGACCTGGGCCCCGTCGTCGCCTTCGTACCACCGGGCACCGATCGCTCCCAGCGTCGGATCCCTCTTTACGGGCCGAAACCCGAGCACCTGCACCAGAAAGCCGGCCTCGGTCTCCACGTCGTCCGGGGGCACTCCGAGGTTCACGTGATGAAAGAGGGGCATGGCGGCTCACCCTACAGCCGGCGGAGGCGGCGTGTTTAAGTCTCTCGTCGGACGCCGGCGAAGGCTCGCAGCTCCCGGGCGACGTCGGGGCCACTGGGCGTGTACATCACCTCGGCGAAGCCGGCGTCAGCCAGCTCACGGAGCCGGCGGTTCAGGGTGGGGGCGTCGCCCACCATGGTGTCGACGTCGATGTGGTCCAGGAGCGGAACGTCCCTCCCGGGAAGGTCTGTCACGTGACCCTCGAAGGTCAGCAGGTGACGTTCCTCTTCAGGCGCCAGGGCTTCGAGCGCCTCCCGCCACTCGAGCCCGCCGGGCCTGGCGTCCACCGCCGCCGCGCCGCGGACCGCGTAGGCGGTGTGCCAGCCGACGACTCGCCACGGGCCGATCGCCTCCCGGACCCGGATTGACCCCGGTTCCTCGCCGGGCTCGAGCACGGTGCCCGACACCATTGTCGCCGTCCGCAAGGTCGGGTGGGGTGGGCCGATGGTGCCCTCGGCGACCTCGGGGGCCCGATCGTTGCCGCGGGGGCCGAGCACGCTCAACCAGAGGGGGACGCCGACGGGCCGCTCTCCGCTCATTCCCGGCCAGTGCAGCATGCGGGCCGGCTTCCCATCGATGAAGACGGTCTCGCCGTCGAGCAGCTTCCTCAGGGTGGCCACATAATCGAACAGCCGGTCGAGCGGCATGGGCTTCTGCCCCATCGCCATTCGCGCCGTGTAGCCCGTCCCGAAGCAGGCCCGGAACCGGCCCTGCGACAGGCGGGCGATGGTGGCGATGCCCGAGGCCATCGTCATGACGGAGCGCTGGGTGGGGATCAAGACCGCGGTGGCCAACCCGATACGGGTGGTCCGCGTGGCGGCCAGCGCCAGGTGGGCGAACGGATCCTCCCAGAGAGGCGCCGAGTCGAAGATCCACGCCCGCGCGTAGCCGAGCTCTTCGGCCAGCACAGCCAGATCGGCGAAGGCGGGCCCCGGCGGCAGGCCGCACGACAGCTCGAGATCATCGCTTCCCACTAAGTCTCCAGCGGTGGGAGAGGCGGTACCTCGACCTCGGGCGTGGGATCCGCCGGCAGCCCTACGCTGTTGATCACCACCGCCAGGCACAGGTAGGCGCCGACCACGTACAGCAGCTCGGTCAGCTCCTTGTCGTCGAAGTGGGGGCGGAGCTGCTCCCACGTGGCGTCGGAGACGACGAAGCTGTCGATCATCTCGTCGACAGCGGCGACAAGGGCTCGCTCGACGGGCTCCCACAGGGTCGCCCCGGGACCCTCCATGGTGGCGTGGACGTGCTCGGGCGTGAGTCCGCACTGCTGGGAGATGCGAACATGCTGGAACCACTCGTACTGAGAACGGGTGCGCCAGGCGACCCGGAGAACCAGGATCTCGCGGTAGCGCGGGTCGAGCAGCGGGTCCTTGGCGAACACGTCGCTGAAGTTCAACCAGGCCTCGGCCAGGCGGAGGTGGTGGGCGTAGTGCCCGAGCGATGCGGGCATGGGACGCTCACCCCCCGACGATTCGTATAGTTCGGGGCGGCGCAGGTAGCGGGGCAGGATCCTCCGCGCCTCCTCGTCCCAGTCGGAGAAGGGCAGCGGCGGAATCCGGTCAGGTCGGCTCATGGCGGGAGGCTGCCTCAGGCTCCGGCTCGCAGCTCGCGTTTGAGTACCTTGCCTGACGGGTTTCTGGGTAACGCATCGAGAAAGACGATCTCCTTCGGGACCTTGAAGCGGGCCAGTTGATCGCGGCAGTGGACA
This sequence comes from uncultured Acidimicrobiaceae bacterium, assembly GCA_963851245.1. GTDB lineage: Bacteria > Actinomycetota > Acidimicrobiia > Acidimicrobiales > Palsa-688 > CAWKOH01. Next base: position 398,239 of record CAWKOH010000012.1, read on the forward strand.
ATGAGCTCGTCGGCCGTGGCCTCCGTGTTAGGCCGCAAGACCACGAAGGCGATCGGGACTTCGCCCCATCGATCGTCATGGCGCCCGACCACAGCGGCCTCGAGAACGGCGGCGTGCTCGTAGAGGACCCGTTCCACCTCGGAGCCGGCAATGTTCTCACCGCCTGACAGGATCATGTCCTTGAGCCGGTCGACGATGTAGAGGTAGCCGTCGTCGTCTCTCACCCCGATGTCACCGGTGTGGAACCAGCCACCTGCGAAGGCGGCGTCAGTGGCGTCGGGATCGCGCCAGTAGCCCTTGAACACCTTCGGACCTCGCAGCACGACCTCCCCGCGCTCGCCTGCCGGCTGTGACTTCCCGTGGTCGTCCCAGATGTCGACCTCGAGGTACAGGCAGGGTCGGCCGACACTGCCGAGCTTGGTCACCGTGCTATCCCTGTCCAGGAAGGTGTCGCCCGAGACCGTCTCGGTCAGGCCGTAGGCGTCGGCGAACCAGGCCGAGGGAAATGTCCGCTGAAGCCGCTCGATGAGGGGGACCGGCATCTTCTCGCCGCCACCGATGACCAACCGCACCGAGGACAGGTCACGCCCTTCGATGTCGGGCCGGGCCATGATGGCGTTCACCATGGCCGGCGCCAGCCACACCGTGCTCACCCGGGACCGTTCGATCTCGTCGACCACGTCCGCCGCATCGAACGTGCGATGGATGACGCTCGTCGCTCCGGCCGCGATCAGCGTAGTGGTCGTGAGGTCGAGCGCGCCCACGTGGTAGAGCGGTCCACAGGCCAGACCGACATCCTCGTCGGTTATCCCGAACTCGATGATGTGAGCCATGTTCTTCCACGCCAGGTTGGCGTGCGTGATCATGACTCCTTTGGGCCGTCCGGTGGTTCCCGAGGTGTACATCAACCGGTGAAGGTCGTCGCCGGCACAGGTGGCGCGGGGCGCGGTCTCCGAGACCCGGAGATCGGAGAGCGATATCCAGCCGGGGGGAGCCGGATCCGAGACGGTGGAACGGAGAACCTTGGCTTCTATGCCCTTCGTCGCCTCGTCAGCCAACCCTAGGAGCGATTCTTCGCAGACCAGGGCGCTGGCCGCGGAGTGCTCGAGGATGTAACGGACCTCAGGAGCGGCCAGCCGCCAGTTGATCGGCATGGCGGTGGCGCCGAGGTAGTTGGCCGCGAAGATCGTCTCCAGGAACTCCGGGCAGTTGTAGGAGAGCAACCCCACCACCCCGCCGGCGCCCACCCCTCGCTGGTGCAGTCCGGCCGCCAAGCTGACGGCGCCGGTCTCCATCTGTTCGTAGGTGATGACGTCGTCACCGAAGATACAGATCGGCTTGGCCGGGCTGCGTCTCGAGTGGTGGGCCAGGACCCCGAACCAACCCATGTCCGCTTGTGCGGCCGGCGAGAGCGTCATGCCCGCCCGAACAGCTTTTCGCGGCCGTAGGAGGCCACCCATTCCTGCGCCGTCCGGTGGAGGTGGCGGCAGAGTATCTCCTGGTCGCCCAGCGGGAACTCGGTCAGGCCGGCGGAGCCCAGGGTCAACTGGATCGACTCGATGAGGTTGTCATCCTGAAGGGCAAACTCCTTCAGCGAGACGGCCGTCATCTCCTGCGCGACCAGGTCCCGAGCATGGCGAGGTGGGGCGAAATACAGGTTCCACTCGAATACGTGGGCGTCGTGGGAAATGGGCCAGTGCTGGTAGGTGTGGTACCAGCCGCGCTCCCACAGCTGGATCCCGAAGTTCGGCCAGATCTCGAACAACGCCACGCCCACGCGCTCGTGACCGCCCGGCCGCATGCCGTCGATCAGGGTGGAGGCGTGGAACTCGGGCTCGTCCCACGGGCCGAACAGGCCTCCCCGCAGTAATCGCTCAGATGGCTTGATCTGGTCATCAGGCAGCTCCCAGGGCCGAATCCCGGGCGAGTTGAACATCCGGTGGGGCCCGTCGATCTGGTAGTGGGGCGCCTCGAAGCCGCCCTGATGGGCGTCGAAGTTCTCGGGCCGCTGGCTCCGGTGGACTATCGGTGCGTGGTACTGCTCCTGGAGAGCGTCCAGGAAAAGCTTCCAGTTGACCGGCATCTCGGCACGAAAGCCGTAGCGCTCGGTCAGCCGGTCGAAGGGATAATCCTCGATCGCGGTGACCATGGGGCCCAGGTACTCCCGCAACGATTGACGGGGCTCGGTGTCGAGGTTTACGAAAATGAACCCGGCCCAGACATCGCAGTGTACGGAAACGAGGCCGTAGTCGGCCTTGTCCAGATCGAAGAACTCATCCTCCTGCTGGACGAAGACGCAGGCCCCGTCGAGGCCGTAGCGCCAGCCGTGGTACTTGCAAGTGAACTGGCGAGCACCTCCGCTCGTCTCCTGGCGGGGGAAGTCGTTCCAGACCAGCTTGTTGCCCCGATGCCTGCAGATGTTGTGAAAGGCCCGCACCTGTCCTTCCCCGTCGCGCACCACGATGACCGACGTTCGGGCGACGGCGATCTCCCGGGTGAAGTAGCTCCCATTGCGCGGGAGCCGCTCCACCCGGCCCACCTGCAGCCAGGTCCGCTTGAAGATGGCCTCTCGTTCGAGCTCGGAGAACTCGGGCGACATCGAGTCCGCGTAGGACACCAGGCCGGTGCCAAGCTCGGGGTAGTGCTCGGTCCAGCTTCCCTCGGCCGGCTTGGGGAACTTCGCCATCAGGACTCCTAGAAGAGGGGAGATACGACCCGTTCGAGGGCCGCGTCACCGACGTCCGGGATGCGGGGCCTGTTCCAGACCTCCACCGGGAAGGACACCATAACGAAGGAGAACACGAGGTGCACCAGGTTGCGGGCGTCTTCGGGCAGGTCGTCGAGCGGGAAGCGGTCGCAATAGTCGAGGATGGCCTCGAAGCGCGGGAACACGGCCTCGTAGACATCTCGCATCTCCTCGAGCGAGCTGGCGTGCCGGGCTGCCCACCGTTCCGCTTCGCTCTCCAGGCACCACCGCGACGCGAACGGCTCCAGATCGGCGAAGTCCGCCGGGAGCATGTTCATGTTCCCGCCGCCTCCGGAGTGCCCTCGTGCCACGGGACGTGCTGGCTGCGGTCCCCCAGGAGGAATCCGGTGATGAGCCGGTCAGCGAACCGCCAGCTGCCGTCGACCCGCTCGAACCGGTCGAGATAGCAGCCGGAGGCGATGGGTTGCAGAGGCAGCACGTCGGTCTGCTGGAACACCGTCACGTACGAGCGGGCGGTGGCCCCGTCGCCGTCCACTTGGATGTTCACGTTCGAGATGACGTGCTTGGTACGCGGCGTCCCATCCTCGTGGACGCGCGTCTGCTGGCAGAAGCCGAGCACCTCGGCGGCCCCCCTGTACACAGAGAGTTGCGACGTGCCGGCATGCTCGACCCGGTAGGTGGCGTGCTCGAAGAGGGCCGCCACGTCGGCATACCGGGCCGCGTCGACGTGATCGGCGTAACTCATCAGAAGCGTGTTGATGGCGTGCCAGTCTGCGAACGTCGTGGGCATGCGACGGATCCCTGCCTGCTCAGCTGGGCAGGGGATCGAGGGCGGCATCCTCCCAGCGCGTCCCCTCGTCCACGAGCATCTCCGCCGCGTTCGGGAGGCGGACCCCCTCCCGGGTGAATGCGCTACCCGGCGGCAGCTGGTCCCGGTCGGCGGCGGCCAGGGCCTCGAGGAGCATCCGGCGGAGGAGGGCGACCGCGGTGTCGCTGGAGGACAGGTTCTCCTCGCTTCGATCGACGATCGGGCCCATGCTGGACTGCACCGCGGCGTCCTCCTCGAGGAGGCTGCGCCCGAACCCGGTGAAATGCCCGCCGGTCATCAGCGTGCGGTCCTGGCCCCAGCGCGTGGTGCGGTCTCCCCGCAGCCCGGTGTAGTCGAGAGGGTCGAAGGCGTACTGCAGGTCTTGCATGGCGATCTGGTCGAGCGACACGCCGCTGTGCGGGGTCGGCCCGACCGTCCCGAAGAACATCACATGGTGGGTGTCGTCCACCGGAGAGATCACGAACACGGCGCCCGTACGGGGTGTCGTGCTGCCGGTCGGGGTTATCGTCACCAGCGGCATGAAATGCTCGGTGATGCGCACATAGGTTTGACCGCTGGTCGTCTGGCGCAGGGCGGCGGCTCGCAAGCCATAGGAGGTGGCTTCCGTCTCGTAGGTCGGGGCCTCGGCCAGCGCGAAGCTGAGGTTGGCGTGCTCGGCCATGCCCACGGACTTGGCGATCCAGGTCTGGTGCAGCATGCCGGCGTGGACCGAGTCCACCGAGCCCTCGAGGCCTTGAAGCCAGTTGCACGGCACCTGGCAGGTGACCCAGTAGCGGTACAGATCCTCGTCCGCGAAGGGCAGGCTGGGGAAGGCGGGGGCGTCGGCGGCCCCGAGCCACACCCAGGCCAGACCGCCGGCCTCGTGAACCGGGTAGTGGCCGACCGCCACGTTGGCGGCGAATCGCTCCGGACGGATGGTCTGCGTCGGGCACTCGACCACCCGCCCGCCCGCATCGATCTTCCAGCCGTGGTAGATGCAGCGGACCGCGTTCCCCTCGATCCGAGCCAGCAGCAGTGAGGCGCGGCGGTGGGGGCACAGCTCATCCAGGAAACCGATACGTCCGTCTTCGGCGCGGAAGGCGGCGTAGTTCTCACCGAACAGCCGCACCGGCATGGGGCCGTCACCGTGCACGAGGTGGGCCGACTGCGCGAACGGGATCCAGTAGTGCTGGCGCATGAGCCGGCCCATGGGTGCATCGCCCTCGATGCGAGTCATGAGGTCGTTCTCGGCCCGCGTGGTCATGGCGCCTCCTTCAGGGCAACGGCTCGCTCAGGCGGATGAACTGGGTGCCGCGTGTGTCAGGTGGGTAGGTCTGCGCCCACAGCTCCACCGGGAACGACACCAGCACGAAGGAGTAGATCAGCTGCAGCAGGTTGACCGCGTCGTCGGGCATGTCGTCGAGGGGGAACTTGTCACAGTAGGCCATCGCCTCCTGCACACGCGGCAGAAGCGCGTCGTAGAGGGCCTGAAGGTCGTCCATCGTGCTCGCCATCCGCTCGTTCCACCGCTCGTTTTCGGTGGCCAGGCACCATCTCCCGGCGAACGGCTCGAGATCTGCAAACTCGCCCGGCAGCATCGCCATCTCCTTTTATCCCTTGACGTAGTCGCGCTCGTAGCCTTCGACCCACTCGGACACACCGTGGTGGAAGTGCCGGACCAGCACCTCCTGATCGTTGAGGGGCCAGCGGTCGATCACACCGGCCTCGATCCCTAGCTGCGTGGCTTCGAGGGTGTTGGCGTCCTGAAGCGAGTACTCCTTGAACGACACGGCCGCCATCTCCCGCCCCACCCGCTCCGACGCCGACCTGGCGGGCAGGGAGTAGACGTCGCCCTCGAACACGACCGTGTTGTGCGCCGTGGGCCAATACTGGTGGGTGTTGTACCAGCCGGCCTGCCAGATCAGAATGGCAAAGTTGGGGAAGAACTGGAATGACGACAAACCCCAGGGGTTGATTTTGCCCGGGTTGATGCCCGGCGGCAGCTCGCCGAGCTCGGATTGATCCCACGGCCCGAACAGCCCGCTACGCGTGGCCAGATCAGCCGGCTTGACGTTCTCGGGGGGCATCTCCCACACGCGGTGCAGGGAACCGGCCGTGGTGACCACGCCGTGGGGGCCATCGAGCTGGTAGTGCGGAGCCTCGTAGCCGGCCTGGTTGATCATGGCGCGCAGTGCCCGCGGATGCTGGCCCACGTGCACCACCGGTGCGTGGTAGAACTCGAGGAAGGCGTCGGAGAAGACCTTCCAGTTCGAGCGGCATTCGACGCGGAAGGCGTACCGGTCGGTCATCTCGTGGAAGGGGTAGTCCTCGACGCCGAGCAGCATCGGGCCCAGGAACTCGCGCAGCGACTGGCTCGGCTGAGGGGAGAAGTTCACGAAGATGAACCCGGCAAAGGTGTCGCAGTGGACGGGTACCAGGCCGAAGTCAGCCTTGTCCAGGTCGAAGAACTCCCCCTCCTGCTGCACGAAGGTGCAGGCGCCGTCGAGGCCGTAGCGCCAACCGTGGTATTTGCACACGAACTGCCGGGCGGTGCCGCTGGTCTCCTCCTTCGGGAAGTCGGTCCAGACCAGCTTGTTGCCACGGTGGCGGCAGACGTTGTGGAAGGCCCGCACATCTTCACCGTCGCGGACCACGACGATCGAGGTGTTGGCTGCCGCGATCTCCTTGGTGAAGTAGCTGCCCGTCCGCGGGATCTGCTCGACCCGGCCCACCTTGAGCCATGCTCGCTTGAAGATCGCCTGCCGCTCCTGCTCGTAGAACTCCGGCGAGATGCAGTCCTGGTACGAGATGGGCTCCGTCGTGAGGTGCGGAAAGTGCCCGGTCCAGCTGCCTTCCGCGGGCTTCGGGTATCGAGCCATGGCTACTCCTCTGTCGTCATTGCTGCGGCTGACGGGTCCGACAATCCGGCTTGAGCGGGGACCGTTCGCGCCCGTCGGGCCGGTCTGGCGTGGCCTCTTCCATAGATCCGTCAGGCACGTTTCTGCCACCCTCCCACACGGTCCCACCGGCCGCGCGGTCGGCGTCGACTGTGTCCAACGTAGCTACGTCCACCGTGAATGTCAAGTAGTAGATACGTCACGGGCTGGCCAATTTCGTCACGCGCCGAGGCGATCCAGGATGACGGTGGCCCGCTCGACGCTGCGCACGATCGGGGCCCGGTACCCCTCTTCCTCGACCTTCAGGCCCCAGGATCTCGAGCTCGAAGTCGCCTTCGTAGCCGGTGTCGAGCATCATCTTCAGAAGCCGCTCGACCGGTATGTCGCCGTCACCGATGGCGCACCGATTGGGGATGTCGAAGGTGCCGAGCTTGTAGTCCCCGATCTGCACCATGGCGACCAGGTCGATGTTCTGGCGTACTAGCTCGTCCAGGTTGCGCTCGTACCACGCCGAGTAGAGGTCGACCACAATGCTGATGCCGGCCATCCGGGCCAGATCGATGGCGTCGCGGATCGTGTGCACGAAGCTGACATCGGTTCGCAGCGGATTCGTGGGCTCGACGGCCAGTCGCACGCCGTACTCCTTGGCCTCGGCCACGACGGAAACCATCGCTTCGCAGAATTGCTCGGCTGCGTCCTCCCAGGGAATTGGGCCGAAACTGCCGGACACGGTGTAGAGCACGTCGCAGCCAACGGCTGCGGTGAAGGGCAGCGATTCGCTTATGCCGTCCCGGTAGGCGGACATGCTGGTCACCAGGAGCCTGGCGTCGAGGACGGCTTTCTGGCCGGCATCCCATCCGACCGCCTCGAGCTTCGGGGAGATCAATCCCACGTTGTCGATCCCGAGGTCGGACCACAGGGTGAGGTCCTCCTGGAATGACTGCTTCATCGAGCAGATGCTGTTCACCGAGATACGAGGGTGCGCCCAGGTGCCGCCGCTCATGTCAGCTAGTACTTCTTGCCGGCGGCGATTTCGGGGGCGAAAAGGTCCTCCATGCTCCCGAGCTTCACCACGATGTTCCAGTCGTGGTGGCTGATGCGCCACCCGGCCGCGGTGCGCACCAGCTTGGTGGGCTGGACGGCGAGGCTCTCGTAGAACTTCCCTTGACGGGGCCCCATCCCGTAGTGCATGGCCCTGACCCGGGCTGTGACCTCCGCGGTGTCACCTTCGATCACCGGCGACATGGTGGCCACGTGGTGAAACGTGACGATCTCGTCACCGCCGACCATGTGGCGGGTGGCGGCCACCAGGGCCTGGCGCCCTTCCATGATGCTGTCCACCGTCCAGCGGGCCGTGGTGTCTTCGGTCAGGACTTCGTCGAATTGGCCCCAGGCCTTGGTGTCCACCAGCTCGAAGTAGCGGCGCACGACGTCTTGGACGGCCAGCCGGTCCGCGATCTGCTCGGCCAGGTCACAACCTGTCACATTGGTCCGCTCCGCCAAGTCGCTCACGGCTCTACACCTAACCCTCGATCGTGATGGCGGCCTTGGGGCACCCCTTGGCTGCTTTTTTCACCTTGTCGCGCAGTGATTCGTCGGGCTCCTCGACGAGGACCCGCACGATGTCGTCAGTGTCGTCGAGCGCGAACACCTCAGGGCAGTCGGTGACGCAGACGCCGTGGGCATCACATCGCAGCTGGTCGAGGATCACCTTCATGGGGACTCCTTGTCCGTCAGGGTTTCACGAGGCGCTGCGCCATGAAAAGGATGTGCTCACGCTCGTAGTCGTCGGCCATGTCCGGGTGCTTTTCTCGCAGATGGGCGAACGCCACTTCTACGATCTCGTCCTCGGTGTCACCTTGCAGGGGTGTCCCGCACGGGCACCGCAGCAGCCAGTAGTACTCGTACTCAGTCATGGCTGCCCCATCCCAGGGACGGTGCAGCCGTCTGTCACATTGATTTGCTCCGCTAGCTCGGTCATGAACCGAACCTTAGAGGCAGGCGGCCCATGCCCTGTATGAACGGGTTGGCCCAGCGCACCGCCGGGCCGGCCAGCTCCCAGTTCGGGAACCTGGCCACCAGCCGCTCGAGGATTATCACCGAGTTGGTCCGGGCCAGTAGAGCTCCGGGGCAGGAGTGCTCGCCATAGCCGAATCCCTGATGATCGTGGTCGAAGGCCCGGGTGATCTTGTACTCGTCGGGATCCTCCCAGATGTCCTCATCCCGGTTGCCGCTGGAGTAGGCCATCATGACGTAGTCGTCCTTGCGGATGAGCTGCCCGCCGAGCTCGATGTCCTGACTCGCGGTCCGGCAGCCGGACCAGTTCAGAGGGTTGAACCGCAGCGTCTCCTCTACGGCGTTCGGGGCCAGTTCGGGCCGCTCGACCAGCAGGCGCCGCTGCTCGGGATGCTGGGCGAGGAGCAGCATGATGAAGGCCAGCAGAGACCTGGTCGTCTCGCCCACGTTGACGAAGGTGTGGATGAACGAGATGGCCATCCCGAGCGGCACCGGGCCGCCGTCGTGTTCGGAGCGGGCGATCGTGCTCACCAGGTCGTCGCCCTGGGTTCCACTTGCCTTCCGTTCGGCGAGCAGCTCCCCGCAGTAGTCGTGGAACTCGCCCACCTGGCCACGGATCCGGGCCGCTTCCCCGGGCTCCATGTTCGGGTTGATGGTGATGGCCAGCATCTGAGCTGAGGACATCTCGATGAACCGCTCCCGCATGTCGGCCGGTACCCCGATCAGCTCGGTCATGAGAGCGGCGGGGATCTGCCCGACGGTCGTCACGAAATCGACCTCGGCGCCCGCTTCGACCCGGTCGAGGAACTCGTCGGTGATCTCGGCGATACGCGGCTTCTGGGCTCGCACCAGGCTGGGACGCAACGATTTCATCATGATGTTGCGGATCTGGCCGTGCCGCGGCGGATCGGAGATCATGAGGCTCTCGAAGTCGGGGTCGCCCATCGAGAGCTTGCCGTGGGCGATCGTCCGCCGCGTCTCCGCCGGGCTGAGATGGCCGGCGCGGATCTTTTCCCTGGCCCAGTCCGGAAGTTGATGCATCACGGTCTCGGGATCGCTGGCATCACCGATGGCGAAGCCGTACCTGCTCGAGAACAGATCGGGGTGGCTGCCCACGAACCGCTGCTGCTCGTACTTGGAGAGAACCCAAAAGCCAGTCGGGTACCCAGGGGGCTCGTACCAGTACACCGGGGCGGCGTGGCGTTGCGCCGCGATCGAGGCGTAGATCACTTCGGGGTCCTGGTTGTAGAACGCCGCGTCTTCCCAGGCGGGCCAATCCACGGCGGTTTGCGGTGTCGTCGTCACGGTCTCCTCGCTGGATCAGTCCCGGTGCATCAGTCGGACCAGGGCTTCTCGTCCCACGGGCGGTCGAGCGCCTGCATGCCCGCACCGAAGGGGAAGAACTGGCGCTGGGCCCACATCTCGGCCTGAAGACCGTGGTGGAGCTCGTCCAGGAACGCCCGCCTCAGGCTCTGTGTCAACACATACTTCGTGTTGCGGTTCACGATCGGTGGCCGCTTCACGATCTCCCCCGCTATCTCCCAGGCCCGATCGAGGAGCCGCTCCCGGGGCAGCACCTCGTGAACGACGCCCCACTCCTTGGCTTCCTGAGCGGTCAGCTTGTAGCCGGTGAAGAGCAGGTAGCGGGAACGGCTGGGTCCGACCAGAGCGTCCCACACGACGTGCTGACCGTCACCTGGCACCATGCCACGGGGGTAATGGGAGAGATCCTGGAAATACGCATCGTCGGATGCGAGGACGATGTCCATGAGCAACGGCACTTCGGAGTGCATGGTGCAGGGACCGTTGATGGCCGCTACTACCGGCACGTTGATAGCGAGCAGGTTCTCGATGATCATGCGGCCGAACCACGACTTCTCGTCCATGATCGCCACGCCCTCCGCGTCGGCGTAGGCGTTGTAGAGAGGCGCTCCGCTCTCGGTCACGGGCTTACCCCACAAGGCGTTGTAGGAATCCCCAGTACCGGTGTGGATCACGCACTTGATCTCCTCCCGATCGCCCGCGATGTCGGCGAAAGCATCGGCCATGGAATCGTGCGACTCCCAAAACCACTGGAGAGGTCCGCCGTCGGTGTGGCACTGCATCAAGAGGATGCCCTCAGGGCTCAACTCGAACTTGTAGTGCTTGTAGCTGTCCTTCCACTCCGCGTACCGCGTTCGCTTGACCACACATCCCCCTTACCGAGCGTCCCGAGCTTTGTACCGACCAGTCAGTATAATGCACCCCGCCGGGACCGTGCGAAGGCGATTCCGGCTCCGCCCGAAAGGCACGCTGCGGTCAGGGGAGACGGGCATGACGTCAAGTGAAGCGGTCGATGATTCTCGGCGGAGCCTGAAGTGGCAGGCCCGTCGTGACGCCATCGTCGATATCTCGGCGCGGGTCTTCGCGCACGGGGGCTACCACGCCACCGGCATAACCGAGCTGTGCGTCGCCAACGATCTCGGGAAGGGTGCCCTGTACCACTACATCGGGTCGAAGGAGGAGCTTCTCGCCGCCATCCATGACCGGGTGATGGACGAGGTGATGCTGGGCGCCGACCGGGTGGCCAAAGCCGGCGGCTCGCCGTCGGAGCAGCTGTCCATGCTTGGGGACGAGTTGCTCGACGTCATAGCCCGGTATCCCGATCATGTCTGGGTCTTCCTGCACGAATTTCCCGCCTTGACGGACGGGCGCGCCGAGCAGTTCCGGCTCCGGCGGCGGGAGTACGAAAGGCGAGTGGAGCAAACCCTTCAGGCCGGCATCGATTCCGGCGAGTTCCGTGAGGTCGACTCGAGGCTTACAGCGCTGGCGTGGCTCGGCATGCACAACTACACGTACCTGTGGCTGAAGCCGGGAGGTCGCCTATCCGCCCGGGACGTCGCCAAGCCCTTTGCCGACATCTTCATCCGGGGGATCACTCGCCCGACGCCTCCGAAGCGGGACCGGCGGACCCGTCAGGGCGCCGAGTAGCCGCCGTCGACGACCAGTGCCGAACCGGTAGTCCAGCGGGAGGCGTCACCCGCCAGGTACGAGTAGGCCCCGACCAGGTCGCCGGCCGAGCCCAGTCCGAGTGGATGCCGGCCGGCGATGGCGTCGAGCGCCTCGTCGGGCAGATCGTCATGGATTGCTGAGCGGAACGTCCCGGGGCACACACAGTTGACCCGTATACCGTCCCGCGCGTACTCGACGGCGGCGACCTTGGCCAGCTGGATGACGGCGGCCTTGGTCGCGCAGTACGGAGCGGCGTGCGACCACGCCGTCAGACCGCTGACCGAGGCCGTCAACACGATCGAGCCGGATCGCTGCCTCCGCATGACCGGTACCGCGGCGCGGATTCCGTTGACGGCGCCGAGGAGGTTGATCCGAAAGGCCCGCTCCCAGTCCTCCGTCGTGAGGTTGTGGATGCGGCCGTTCGGGGAGAGGACCCCAGCGTTGCTGATAAGCACATCGAGGCGCCCGAAGCGCTCGACCGCCAGCTCCGCGACCGCCTCCACCTGATCGAACTCGCTCACGTCGGCCAGCACGGTCTCAACCGAGCCGGTGTGATCCGTGAGGCCGCTGACGGTGGCCTCGAGCGCAGGCCCGCTGACATCACTCAGAACCAGGTCAGTGACAGGTTCGCCGGCGAGCTGGCGGGACACAGCGGCTCCGAGCGCGCCGCCTGCACCCGTGATGGCGATCGCACGGCGCGCCTCTGTCACGCCTCGCCGCCCGGGCTCACCGTTAGGACTGGCTCGGTCATACGAGCAGGTACCCACCGTCGACGTTCAGCACCGCTCCGGTCACGAACGCGGAGGCGTCGGAGGCCAGGAACTGGTAGGCGCCGGCCAGGTCGGTGGCGTGGCCCCAGCGCCGCTGGGCCGTGTGCTCCAAGATGCCGTCTGCCAGCTTCGGGTTGTTCTTCCAGCGTTCTGCCAGGGGGGAATCGAACCAACCCGGAGACACGACGTTGACCGTGATGCCCTCACCGGCCAGGTCCAGGGCCAGTCCCTTCGCCAGCCCCACCAGTCCCGCCTTCGAAGCGCTGTAGGCGGCGAGCCCTTCGCGAGGTCGCTCTCCCAGCACCGAACCGGTGAAGATGAGCCGTCCCCCCCGGTGCATAACCCGGGCCGCGGCCCGGGCTCCGAGGAACGCGCCAGTGAGGTTGACCTCGAGGACCTGGCGCCACACCGCCGGGTCCGTTTTCAGTGGTCCAGCCACTATGGGCGATATGCCGGCATTGCCGATCCAGACGTCCAGGCCGCCCCATTCGGCCACCGTGGTGCCGGCGACCTCCTCGTTGAAGCCCGCTTCGCTCACATCGCCGCTGAAGACCAGGGCCGGGCCCGGTAGCTCCTGCGCTACGGCGCAGATCTCGTCCTTGGTCCGGGCGACCAGCGCCACCTGAGCGCCGGCTCGCGAGAAGGCGTGGGCGAGCACCCGGCCCAACCCCCGGCCGGCGCCAGTCAGCACCACTCGCTTCCCGGTCACATCGGCCGCGGCCGGGAACGAGTCGGGGATCTCGATCTGTTGGACCATCAGGACCTTTCCCGTTCTTGTACCGACCAGTACAGTACACGGTTCGTGAACGCCGGCCCATCCTCCCCGCTCGCAGTGTCGACCGACGACCCGTCGTCTCCTCCCGCCTTCTCCGACGGGGATCTCATCGAAATGCATCGCCGCATGCTGCTCATCCGGGGATTCGAAGAGCGCGTCTCGGCGCTCTATCGCGACGGAGAGGTGCCCGGCTTCGTGCACCTCTCGATCGGGCAGGAGGCGTCCGCAGTGGGGGCCTGCTGGCCCCTTCGAGCCGAGGACGTCATCACCTCCACCCATCGCGGCCACGGCCATTGCCTGGCCAAGGGACTGGCTGCGTTCCCGATGTTTGCCGAGCTAATGGGCAAGGAGCAGGGCACCAACCGCGGCCGCGGAGGATCGATGCACATCGCAGACCCGAACATCGGGATCTTCGGAGCTAACGGGATCGTGGCCGCCGGCCTGCCGATCGCGGTCGGAGCGGCAACGGCAGCCCAGCTCCGAGCCGAAGGCACAGTGGCCGTGGCCTTCTTCGGCGACGGGGCGGTGGCCCAGGGCGCATTCCACGAGGCGGTGAACCTGGCGGCCGTTTGGCAGCTCCCGGTCATCTTCTTTTGCGAGAACAATGGATACGCCGAGTTCTCGCCGGCATCGGCGCAGCATCCCGTCCCGCTCAGCCAGCGAGCAGCCGGCTACGGGGTCGAGTATGCAGCGGTGGACGGCAACGATGTCGTGGCGACGGCGGCAACCATGGGGGACGGCGTCCGGGCGGTTCGGGCCGGCCGAGGTCCGGCCCTGATCGAGGCGTCGACGTATCGTTGGCATGGCCATTACGAAGGCGACCCGCAACGGTACCGGTCGCTCGAGGAGGTCCGGGACTGGGAGACCCGCGACCCTATCGTGGTCCACGCCCGCCGGCTCCAGTCAGCAGGCATCGACCCTGCAGCCGTCAGCGCATTGGAGTCGGCGGTGGCCCGAGAGCTCGACGAGGCAGTCGAAGCGGCCAGGCGGCTCTCCGGCCCGTCCGTCGCCACCCTGCGGGACTTCGTCGTGCGTCCCCGACCGGAAACTGTCGAGCCGGTACCTCCGCCCGACGACGCTCCCGTTTTTCGCACCATGGACGCCATCCGGACCGCCCTCGAGGCCGAGCTGACCCGAGACGACCGGGTCTTCGTCGCCGGTATCGACGTGGCCGCCGGCGGCAACGTTTTCGGGCTCACCCGAGGGTTGTACGACCGGTTCGGTGATCGCGTCCGGGACACACCGATCTCGGAGACGGCCATCGTGGGCCTCGGGGTCGGCGCCGCCATGGCCGGGATGCGCCCGGTGGTGGAGTTGATGTACCTCGACTTCATCGGAGTCTGCCTGGACCAATTGCTGAACCAGGCGGCCAAGATGCCATTCATGACCGGCGGTTCCGCTGAGATGGCGTTGACGGTGCGGACACAGTTCGGGGCCGGACGGTCGTCGGGCAGCCAGCACTCGCAAAGCCTCGAAGCCCTTCTGGCGCACATCCCCGGATTGAGCGTGGTCATGCCGTCGACCCCCGCCGACACTTACGGGCTGCTGCGCGCCGCCATCCAGGACCCCAACCCGGTGATCTTCATCGAGAACAGGCTCCTTTACGGAATGAAGGGACCCCGACCGGCCCCCGAGCACATCCTCCCGATCGGCAAGTCCGCCGTGGTGCGCCCGGGCCACGATGTGACCGTCGTGTCAGTGTCGCGGATGGCCCACGAGGCGATCGCCGCGGCCGAAGCCCTCGTCGGCGAAGGCATCTCGGTCGAGGTCATCGACCTCCGCACGGTCGCGCCGCTCGACCTGGCGCCGGTCCTGGAATCGGTGCGTAAGACCAGCCGGCTGGTGATCGCCCACGAGGCGGTGGTCCCCTTCGGTATCGGAGCCGAGATCGCCGCCACGGTGGGGCGGGAAGCCTTCTGGGACCTCGACGCTCCCATACAACGCATAGGCGCCGCGCCGACTCCCCCTCCCTACGCCCCCGTCCTCGAACAGGCCTGGCTGCCGGGCCGCGACGACATTGCCGAAGTCGTCCGGCGCCTGGCGGCGGGCTAGGTCAGCAGCCCAGGGCGCGGGCGATGACCATGTGCTGGATCTCGTTGGTGCCTTCGCCGATCTCCAGCACTTTGGCGTCACAGTAGAAACGGGCCACCGGGGTATCGAGCATGTACCCGAGGCCGCCGTGAATCTGGACTGCTTCTGAGGCCGCCCAGGCCGCCACCCGGCTGGCTTTCAGCTTGGCCATGGACGCCTCCTTGAGGAAAGGCTGACCGATGTCGCGCAGGTAGGCCGCTCGGTAGGTGAGCCACCGGGCTGCCTCCAGCTCGGTCGCGATGTCGGCCAGCTTGAACTGCACTGCCTGGAACTTCGATATCGGCTGCCCGAACTGAACGCGCTGCCGGGCGTAGTCGGTCGCCAGGTCGAGCACCGCCTGCGTCAGGCTCAACGACAGGGCCGCGATCGAGATCCGTCCGACCTCGAGGGTGGCGAGGAACTGGCCGAGGCCGAGGTCGGGATCTCCGATGAGCTGATCGTCGGGTACCCATACGTCGTCGAAATACAGCTCACGGGTGTCCAGGCCCCGCCAGCCGATACCGCGCATTTTCGGGCCCATGGTGAAGCCGGCCGTGTCCTTCTCGACCATCAGGGTGGCGAACCGCTGCGCCGGCGCGGCGGCCGGTCCGGCCGGCTCGGCGGGCTCGGCGCGGGCGAGGAGGGTCACCCCGAAGGACATGTCGGTGCCGGCGTTGGAGATAAAAGTCTTGCGCCCATTGATCAGCCACCCGCTGTCCTGCCGTTCGGCCCGGGTGCTGATCCCGCGGGCGTCGGAACCGGCGTCGGGCTCGGTGAGCCCGAATGCGCCCAGGGCCCGTCCCTCGGCCAGAGGTCGAAGCCAGCGCTCCCGCTGGGCGTCGTTGCCGAACAGGTACAGAGGCAACGAGCCAATAGTGACGTGAGCCTGCCACGCCGCCGCGACTGACTGGTCGGCCAGCCCGAGCTGCTCCATGGCGGCGACGAAGCCGACCGTGGACATCCCGATCCCGCCCCACCTCTCGGGGACAAGCATCCCGAGCAGGCCCAAGCTGCCCATCTCCCGGAGCAGGTCGGTTGGGCAACGCCCTTCCTCCCATGCCAGCGGCGCCCGTGGCGCGATCTCCTTCTGGGCGAAATCGCGGCACAGGCCGACCAGATCTCGTTCGGATTCGGAGAGCGAGAAATCCATGATCCGATCCTATTGGACCGATCGGTCCAACGCCCTGTCAGGTTCGCCGCCGGGTCGGGCGAGGAGGACTTGGAGCAACTAGCTCACTCCACCGGTTCGTCGCCGGCGACGGTGGCCCGGTGCAACTCCCTCGGCGACGTCGACTCGTACCTGGTCACGCGGTGGATGACTCCCCGGTTGTCCCAGATGACCATGTCGCCGACGGTCCACTCGTGCCGGAGCGCCCGCTCAGGGCGGGTGGCCCGCTCCACCAGGCCCGCCAGCAGAGCCCGGCCCTCTTCGACGTCCATACCGACGATGTGGTCCGCAGTGGCACCGAAGAGGAGCGATTTGCGGCCCGAGCGGTGCTGCCATACGAGCGGGTGCTCACGCCACGGGCGACTGCGCCAGTCGGCCAGCTGCTCGGGCGTCGGATTCGGGTAGACCGGCCGCAACGTGGCCTCCAGCGCGTGGACGACCCGGTAGCCGGCGAGACGGTCCTTCTCCTCTTCGTCGAGGTCGTCGTAGGCGGCGTAGGTGCTGGCGAACTCCGTGGCGCCGTCACCCGGCGCGATGACGCGAGCGCTCAGGATCCCGGCCTTACAGGGGATCTCGTCCATGGCGCCGTCGATGTGCCACTGCAGGTTGCCGCGGAGATACTCGGCCAGCCGGTTTTCGCCATCTTGGGTTATGGCGGTGATCTCGGGGATCGGGTGACCGGGTCGGGCCACCAGTTCGCCGAGGCGGCGGCCGAAGGCGACCTGCTCCCCGTCGTCTAACCCAATCTTCCGGAAGAGGAGCACTCCATGCTTGTCCAGGGCGGCGAGTATGGCGTCGGGCAGGCCCGGGTCGTGGAGCAGACGGTCCCGATCAACCCCGAGTACCTCGGCCCCGACTGTTGGGGTCATCTCTTTGGCAGCGATCACGCCCATCCCTTTTTCACGCTCCGACGCGCTCGAGCAGCTCGCTGGCCCGCTCCACGGAGCGCCGCACGGAGGAGTGGTAGCCCTCTTCCTCGACCCGGGGCCCCATCACCTCCAGGTCGAAGGAGCCTTCGAAGCCGGCGTCGACGACCATGGCGAGCAGGCGCTCCAGCGGGATGTCGCCGTCACCGGGAACCGCCCGGTTGCCCGTCTCGGTCGTGCCGATGACGAAGTCGGATATCTGGGTGAGGCCCACCAGGTCGATGTTCTTGCGGACGACCTGCTCCAGGCCCCGCTCGTACCAGCACGACTGGAAGTCGAGCATGACCTTGGTCCCTGTCTGACGCGCCAGGTCCATGGCGTCGCGTTGCCAGAAAACGAAGCTGAGGTCGGAGCGCAACGGGTTGGTCGGCTCCAGCAGAAGCGGTACACCGAGCTCCTTTCCCCGCGCTATCGCCGGTGAGACCATCTCGCAGAACGCATCGGCGGCCCCGTCCCAGCTGAGTGTGGGCGCCGCTCCGCTGCACACGTACACCGACGCCGCCCCGATCGAGGCCGCGAATTCCATGCAGTCGACCGTGCCCTTCTGGTCGGCGTCCCACCACCCAAGCGAGCGGTCCGCGTCCAGGGGCCGGTAGCTGGGGCCGAACATGGTGGACACCCGCAGGCCGGCAGCCGTAACCATGTCCCTGGCCGCGTCCCATCCGACCTCCTCGACCTTGGGCAGGATCAAGGCCACCTGCTCGATGCCGAGATCACCCCACAGGGCGATGTCGGCCTCGAGGGGCTGCAGATAGGACGAAACAGAGTTGACCGATAACCGCGGGTGCCCGAACACCATGAATCCCTACGTGGACGAGCCGTTCAGGCACGTCGTCTGCCCATTGTTCACCAGGCTGGGAGTCCCGTTCTGGACACGGGTTGTGAACCAGCAGCTGATGTTGTGGGGCTGGCCCGCGGTGAAGGTGAGCGGGACGGTCAACCCTTGCAGGTTGTCTCCCTTCAGCGAGTTCAGTCCCTGCGTGACCTCCGCCGCAGTGGGAATGGCTCCGGCCGTCAGGCCGCCGGCCTTGACGGCGTCGGCGAGGAGCGCACCCGAGATCCAGGCCATGAAGTCGGTCTCGCTGTAGAGATTGACGTTCTCCCGGACGCCCGGGTAGTACTTGTCGATGGCCGCGTTGGCGGTTTGGACAGCGGGGATGCTGGCGAAGAACGGGGCGGCGGGGAACTCGTTCCAGAGTTTGTCCTTGAGGCCCGGAGCCGCGGCCTCGACCATCCCGAAGCCGGCGCCTTCAGTGACGTAGATCGGGGTGTACCCCTGCTGGTTGCAGTCGGTACCGATGCGGGCGATCACCGCCGATGCGTCGCCGATGAACATCGACGTCACGTGCTGCTGCTTGGCTGCCAGGCACTGAGCGGTGTAGTTCGGGGCGGTGGCGGAGACCTCGGCGTTGTAGGTCACCGGTATTCCGAGTTGCTTGCCGGCCGCTTCGAACGGCGGCACGCTCTGGGCGCAGTCGGGTGACTCGGCGCAGTAGATGTTGGCCAGGTTCGTCGCCCCCGCCGCCTTGGCCGTCATGAGGACGGCATCGATGGCCGAGGCGTTGGTCTGGGCCTCCGGATAGAAGTCAGGGTTGGTTCCAAACGGGCCGTTCGGCGTCTCGACGCCCACTACCGGGATGTTGGCCTTTTGCACGACCGAAGCCCAGGCGGCGTCCACGACCGATAGATCGGCGATCGCGACGACGTGGGCAGAGATGAGGTTCTGGGCGTCCGTCAGGGCCGTTCCCGGATTGCCGGTGTCGTCATCGGCGGTCAGCTGGACCTGATGGCCGTCGATGCCGCCCGCCGCGTTCACGGTGTTCACCCACGCCTGGTACACGTCCCGGCCGGGTGCGATGAAGGCGCCGAAGCCACCCGCGCCCGAGCAGCTGCAGATCATGCCGACCTTGATGGGAGCGGCGGTGCTCTGGCCGCTCGACCCCGCACTAGTCGACGATGGGCTACTCGAGGCCTTCTTGCTGCTCGAAGAGCACGCCCCTATCGCGATGATCATCGCTACGACGCACACACTCACGACGAGCTTCCGTCGATTTCCTCCAGTCACTGTTCCCCCTGACGAGTTTTGGTTGCTGCACTGTAAGCAACGGCATCCTATATCTCAACTAGTTGGCATATTGGCGCGTCTACTGCGCTACCGTTTCGAAACTTCCTCCTGCGCCCGTCTTGCGACCGGCGCTGACGTGAGCTGGAGGTGACGGTGCTGGACGGCGAAAAGGTTCTGATTACCGGTGCGGGAGGCAAGGTCGCCTTCCCTATCGCCCGGTCCCTGGCCGGGCGGAACGAGGTCTGGGGGGCGGCCCGGTTCACGAACCCCTCGCACCGCGAGAGGCTGGCCGAGGCCGGCGTGCAGCCTGTCCAGCTCGACGTCTCCACCGGGGACTTCAGAGATCTGCCGGACGACTTCACCTACGTCTTTCACGCGGCCACCGCCGAAGGCGTCGAGGGCTGGCCCTACACCATTCAGACCAACGCACAGGCGTCGGGTCAGCTCCTCCACCACTGCCGGAAGGCGAAGGGATTCGTTTACTGCTCAACCGGCTCGATCTACCAATATCAGGGGCAACGCCCGCTGAAGGAGGACGACCCGCCCGGAGTACCGCTGAGAAGCGAGTACAGCTTCTCGAAGGTTGCAGGCGAAGCGGTCTGCACGTGGATCTCGACCCACTTCGAAATCCCTGTCTCCATAATCCGCATCTGCTCGACCTACGGTCCTTTGGGCGGGGCGCCCGCCGACCGGCTCGAGTCCATGCTGCAGGGCCGACCTATACGGCTCCATCCCGACCAGCCCAACAACTTCAACCCCATCTACGAGGACGACTACGTGCGACTCGGCATCCGGGCTCTGGAGGTGGCCCAGTGCCCCGCGCTCGTAGTCAATTGGGCTGGTAGCGAGACCGTCAGCGCCGAGGACTACTGCACCTACATGGGCGAGCTGACCGGCGTCGAGCCGATCTTCGAGTACACCAACACCGCCCATACACCCCTCTGGCCCGACGTGAGGTTCATGCACGAGGTGCTCGGACGGACCGAGGTGCATTGGCAGGACGGGTTTCGCCGGATGATCGAGGCCCGGCATCCCGAGCTTCAGATCGCCGGCGGGGTACCAGGGACCGGAGGACCGCGATCATGATGAGCCGGCCGCGCTACCGCGTGGTCCAGTGGGCCACGGGGAACATCGGAATGCGCTCGCTGCGGGCCGTCATCGAGCATCCCGACCTCGACCTCGTCGGGCTCTACGTGTACTCGGAAGCAAAGGCCGGGCGCGACGCCGGCGAGTTGTGCGGCCTGGACCCCGCCGGCGTGGTGGCTACCCGCGATATCGAGGACATTGTCGCCCTCCACCCGGACTGCGTCATCTATATGGCCGACCGGGCGGAGATCGATGTTCTCTGCAGGCTGCTGGAGTCAGGGGCCAACGTCGTGTCCACCCGCAGCGAGTTTCACCGCCCTGCCAGCATGGATCCCGTGGTCCGCCAGCGCATAGAGCAGGCTTGCGAGCGCGGCTCAGCCTCCCTTCACAGCACCGGGGCCAGCCCGGGCTTTATCACCGAGGCCCTGCCCCTTGTCCTTTTGTCGCTTCAGCGGCGGCTGGACACGCTGACCATCGACGAGTTTGCCGACATGTCGTCGCGCAACTCGCCGGAGATGATCTTCGATCTGCTCGGCTTCGGCCGCGACCCCTCTACGTTCGACCCCAAGGGGGTGGAGCACTACGGCGGGGCCACCTTCAGCGCTTCGCTGGGAGTGGTTGCCGACGCCATCTCTATGCCGCTCGACGGGGTGGCGGCTACCGGCGAGGTGGCGGTGGCCCGCCGCACGGTCGAGATGGCGGCAGGTCGGATCGAAGCAGGGACCATCGCCGCCCAGCGCATGGAGGTCACGGGGATGCACCGGGGCCGGCCTCTGCTCCGGTTCCGGGCCAACTGGTACCTCACCGCCGACGTCGAGCCGGCCTGGGATCTCAGAGAAACGGGCTGGCATGTGGTGGTGGAAGGAGACCTGCCGCTGGACATTGCTATCCGGTTCCCCGTTGCCCCCGAAGCCTGGGCCGACACGTCGCCCGGGGCGACAGCCCACCGTCCCGTCAACGCCGTGCCTTACGTCTGCGCCGCTGCGCCGGGAATCAGGACCACGGTCGAGTTGCCCCAGTTCATAGCCGACCTGCGTCGCTCCGGACAGTGACGATCGGGACGGAGGGCGGCACCATGCCTCGTGAAGTGGGTTTCATCGGATTGGGGAGCATGGGGGGCGTGCTCGCCTCCAACCTGGTGGCTGCGGGGCTGCTGGTCGTCGCCTATGACGCGGCGGGACCGGACCGGTGCCCTTCGGGAGTCTCGTGGGCTGCCGGCGTGGACCAGGTCGCCGGCCAGGCCGAGATCGTGGTCCTCAGCCTGCCCGATGGGGCGACTTCGTCGGAGGTGGCCGCAGGGATCGCGGCGGCACCCCGTCGGCTGACCACCCACGTAGTCGATACTTCGACGATCGGAGTGAGCGCGGCGGAGTCGGTGTGCTCACTACTCTCGGACGCGGGAGTGGCGTATGTGGACGCGCCCGTTTCTGGCGGTGTCGCCGGGGCCCGGGCCCGAACCCTCATGGTGATGTACGCGGCGGCCGAAAGGGACTGTGCCCATATCGAAGCCGTGTTGGCGGGCCTGAGCGACCGGCGTCGCCGGGTCGGTGACAGGGCCGGCTTGGCCCAGGCTCTGAAGCTCGCCAACAACTTCTTGTCCGCGACCACCCTGGCGGCCACCAGCGAGGCCATCTCGTTCGGAGTGTCCCTCGGTCTGGACATGGCGACCATGCTGGAGGTGCTCAATGGCGCCAGCGGTCAGAGCCAGGCGACGAGTGACAAGTTCCCCAAGCATGTGCTCACGGGACGTTACGCCGCCGGCTTTACCAACTCACTGATGAGCAAGGACGTGCGGCTCTACGTGCGGGAGGTGCGGGAGCGGGGTGGCCCGGCTTCCCTCGCCGATGTCACCGCGTCTGTTTGGGAGCGGTTCGCGGCGGCGCAACCGGGGGCCGACTTCACCCGGATCTTCCCCTTCGTCGAGAGCAACCGGTCCGATCTGGGGGAGGGCGGCGCGGCTGGTTGAGGCCGGGTGGGGGGCGCCATCGGCCGGCGCCATCGGCCGGCGCCATCGCCCGGCGCCATCGCCCGGCGCCATCGCCCGGCGCCATCGCCCGGCGCTTTCACAAGATGCAGTCGCCCCGCCTGGCGTTTTCACACAATGCGGTGGCCTGGCCTGGCGTTTCCGCACAACGCAACAGTGGTCGGATCTGAAAACCGACCACTGTTGCATTGCGTGCGATTATTCGCACTAAAGCAGCAGAGGTTGGCTTTGTCGGGCGACCGTTGTTGCGTTGGCGCGCGGGCGGGGGCCGGCCCCACCCCCCACACGTCACGCGCCGGCCCCCACCCCACCCCGCTCCGACCGCCCACGATCTCAGTAAGGAGTGCCGTCGGCCTTCAAATAGTCCGTCGCCAGGATCCGCTCTTCTTCGAAGCGCCGATACTCCTCATCCGACACGCCGAGAAGCTTCTTGTAGACGTACTCGTTATCCTCGCCCAGCGTCGGCGAGCCCCGGGTCCAGGCCTGCGCCACCCCCGAGAAGGCCAGGCCGGGGTGCAGGTGCGTCCCCACATCGCCGCTCTCGAGGGGTCGAAACCAACCCCGCTCCTTCAGGTGCGGATCGTTGTTCAGCAGTTCATCGTCGAGGAGCGGGCCGGCCGGCACCCCGGCTGACTGCAGGGCGTGGAAGGCGTCCATCACCGGCTGCGATTCCGTCCAGGACGAGATCAGCCGGTCGAGCTCGTCGTGGTGAGACCGCCGGCCCGCGGCATCGGCGAACCGCGATTCTCCTTCGAGACCCATCGGGCCGACCAGCGACGCCAGCGAACGCCAGGTGCTGTCGTCGGGCACGGAGATGGCAATCCACCGGTCCGGCTCCTGGCACGGATACAGGCCCTGGGGAGCCTGGTGGGGGTCACGGTTCCCCCAGCGTTGCGGCTCCACGCCGAGCTGGTAGTCGACGAACATCTCCCCGAGGTGGTTGATGATGTTCTCGCTCTGTGACAGCTCGACGAACTGGCCTCGGCCGGTCGCGGCCCGGTACCTGAGGGCTGCCATCACCGCGAACGCTCCGGCCGGTCCGGAAGCGGCATCCATGTAGGTCGTCACGGGGGTAGTGGTCGGGTCCGAGCCGTAATGGCCGCACACCGACAGCAGGCCGCTCAGGCCGTCGAACTGGGCGCCGAATCCCGTGTAGTTGGCCCAGTCGCCGTTCAGCCCGGCGGGTGGGAGCCGCACGATGATCAGTCGGGGGTTACGCCGGCGCAGCTCGCTCACGTCCACACCGATCCGTTCGAGACCGGTCGCTTTGAAGTTGTCTATGAAGACGTCGCTCTGTTCCGCCAGGCGCATCAGGAGCTCGATGCCTTCGGCCCGGCGGGTGTCGATGGTGGCCGAGAGCTTGTTACGGGCCAGCGAGTTGTTCATCGCATGACGGTTCCACGGCCGGTCCGGACCACCGGGGCGGGGCGTTCCGTAGAGGGAACCTAGAGAACCGGGGTTGGTCAGGATGGGCCGGGGGTGGTAGCCCTTGGTCGTAGGGGGGAGAACGAAAGGGTTCTCGACCCGGATGACCTCGGCTCCGAGATCGGCCAGCAACATGGTGGCGTAGGGGCCGGCCCACACGACGGTCAGGTCGACCACCCGGACGCCTTCGAGAGGTCGGCCCGGCGGGGCGCTGGACTTGCTCCCGCTGGACTCCCTCGCGCTGGATGGGCTCACCAGCGTCTCGGCCGACAACTCGTCGCCGTGCTGACCGATCGCCGGAGCCGATCGCCGCAACGCCCAGCCGCCCTCCGCGAAGCGGCACCACGGCCCGGGCAGGTCGAGGGGGCCGCAGCCCGGATCATCCGAATGGGTCCAGAAGTCCCGCTGGTGGAGGTGATCGGCGGTGAGCACCTCCCCCGCGTTGTTCACGCCGGTCAAGGGCCAGCCCGCTGCCTGCGCCTCCGCGGTGGCTTCGGCGCGGGTGCGAGCTATGAGCCAGGTGTAGACGGCCACGTCGAGCACTTCCTTGGTCTCCGGCCGATCGAAGGCATCCGGGCGCCGGAACGCGGCCTTGGCCTCGGGGTCGCCGAGCACGTCCAGCATCTCGTTGAGCTGCTGGGTCGTCGACATCATGGCCACATAGCCGTCGGCGCAAGGAAACACCCCGGTGGGGATGAGAGTCGCGGCCTGCAGTTCCGCCGAAGGCGGGGCACATCCGCGGTACTGATAGCCGAGGAAAAAAGCCTGACGGGAGGGCATGGTCGCCAGCAGCTCCAAGGCCGAGCAGTCCACGAAGCTTCCTGTCTGTCCGCTGCCGGCAGCCAGGAGCGCGGCCAAGGCGCCAACGGCGGCGCCGTGGCCGATGAAGTAGAGCACGACATGCGCCGGGAGGCGTACCGGCACCTGATCGGGCGATGTCTGCCCGAGGAGGCAACCGCCCATCGCCTGAACGACGATGTCTTCCCATCGATAATCCGAGTAGGGTCCGGTCGCGCCGAAACCACTTATGTGCAGAACGCTCGGAGCCGGATTCCGGGCGTGCAGGCCATCCCAGTCCATGCCCCAGTCGGCCAGGCTTCCGCGGCCGCGGGATTCGATCACCAGATCGGCCCGTTCCACCAGGGTCCGGGCCAGTTGTCGCGCTTCGGGCTCGTCGGGGTGCAGGGCCAGGCTGCGCTTGTTGGTGAGCAGGTGCAACTCGAGACCTTGGCGGGAGACACCGGCCGAGCCTGAGGCCAAGCCAGGGCCGACACGCACCGGGTCCCGGCCCGGCACCTCTACCTTCACCACGTCGGCCCCCAGGTCGGCGAACAGCTTCCCGCAGTAGGCGGGGGCGATGCCTTCGCCCAGTTCGACCACCGAAACGCCCGAGAGCGCCCTTCGCATTTCGGCACGCTAACACGCTCGAGTTTCAGCTTGACCAGTTCGCCCGTGCCTGTGGAGGCGCCGCTGAAGGGCGAGTCAGGTGTCGGCGATCCCACCCATGGCGGGGCCGCCGTCGACGCCCAGAGTCTGCCCGGTTATGTACGAGGCGGCGTCGCTGGCGAGGAACACGATGGCGTTGGCGATCTCATCGGGGGTCCCGGGCCGTCCCAATGGAGTGCCGGCCGCCATCGCCGACGCGTCCAGGTTGGCCACCCGCCAGGCTTCGACGGCCCGCTCGGACGCCACCAGCCCTACGGCCACGCAATTCGCGGCGGACCCCGTGCCGGCCCCATTCGGCCGCGGTCACCCTGGTGAGCATCTGTAGGGCGGCCTTGGCAGAGGCGTAGTGGGCGCCCCCCTTGACGCCGTTGCTCCCGGCGCCCGACCCGATGTTCACGATGGCGCCCGCACCCTGCGCCACCAGATGACGGCCCGCCTCCCGGGTGCACAGGTAGGCGGAGCGCACGTTCAGGTCAAAGGCGGCGTCCCATCCCCGGGTGGGCAACCCGTTGAGCGGGCCCATCCGGGTCCCGCCGGCGTTGTTGACCAGCACGTCGACGCGACCCAGTTCGTCCACGGTTCGCTGGACCATGCGGACGACCTGTTCCTCTTGCTTGACGTCGGTCGGGACGGCCAGGCAACGCCTCCCGGTCGCCTCTTCGATCTCCGACGCCTTGCGCTGCAACTCCTCGACGGTGCGGCTGGCGATCACCACCTCGGCGCCCCTGCTTGCCAACAGCCGCGCCGTGGCCGCACCGATGCCGGTGCCACCTCCGGTGACGATGGCCACTCTTCCGGCGAAATCAGAGTCGGAGCTCATTTCCCTCGTCAGATCTCCAGGACGACCTTGCCGATGGCCTTACCGTCGCCTACGTATCGCAAGGCGGCCGCCGTTTCGCCCAAAGAGAAGGACGCGCCTATGTGCGGCAGCACCCGCTTGGTGCGGAGCAGTTCCAGAAGCTCTTGGTCGTTCCGGCGCATCTCAGCCGCCGCATGGGTGGTGAACCCGAGGAACTCGAAGCCCAGGATGCGAATCCCTTTGAGCAGCACCAGGTTCAGCGGGATCCGCGGAATCTCGCCGGCGGCGTAGCCGACCGTCACGAACCGGCCGCCCCAGCGCAGGCAGCGCAGGGCCGGCTCGGACAGGCTCCCGCCGACGGGATCGACAACCACGTCGGCGCCCGTGGGCAGCGCCTCCTTGAGCAGCCTGGCGGAGGTCGCCGGACCTGTGGTTGATCGTCCGGGTGGCGCCGTTGTCCTCGGCCACTCGAAGCTTCTCGGCCGATGAGGCCACCGCGGTCACGCTGGCGCCCAGCACCGAACCGAGCTGAACCGCGGCCAAGCCCACGCCCCCGCCGGCGCCCAGTACCACCACTTCCTCCCCGGGTTGGACCGCGGCGACGGTGCGCAGCACGTGATAGGCGGTCCGGTGGGCCACGCCGAAGGCAGCGGCGTGCCGGGCTTCGACGCCGTCCGGGATCGGCGTCAGCGAGGTGGCGGCGACGCGGTCTCCTCGGCGAAGGCTCCGACCATGACCGTGCCGAAGACCCGGTCGCCGGGCGGAGACGGCTGTGACGTCAGCGGCCACCTCGAGCACCTCGCCGGCGAACTCGCTGCCGGGAATGAAGGGAGGCGGGACCGAGACCTGGTACTCGTTGGCAATCAGCAGCACATCGGGGAAGTTGACGGCCGCCGCCTCGACTTTGACCACCACGGTGCCGGGACCGGCTTCGGGTGCGGGCAGGTCCACCACCTCGACCACCTCGGGTGGCCCGTACTCAGGACAGAGGGCGGCCCGCACCTCGACTCACCGACCCGGCCACGTGGGTGTCCTCTGCTCGACGAAGGCCAGCGCCCCTTCCTTGGCGTCGTCGCTGGCGAAAACCGACTGGACGCAGCTCTTGCAGCCGGCCGTCGCGCCCGGGTGTGATCCTCGACGCTGAGGCGCACGAGCTCCTTGGTCGCGCGCAACCGCGAGCGGGCCGTTGGCAGCGATCCGGTCGGCCAGGTCCAGGGCTGCGTCGAGCACCCGGTCGGCCGTCACCACGGCGTTGACCAGGCCCATCTGGTACGCCCGCTCGGCGTCGAT
Organism: uncultured Acidimicrobiaceae bacterium; assembly: GCA_963851245.1. GTDB lineage: Bacteria > Actinomycetota > Acidimicrobiia > Acidimicrobiales > Palsa-688 > CAWKOH01. Next base: position 425,462 of record CAWKOH010000012.1, read on the forward strand.
GCTGTCTCCGGTGAGCGACTAGCTCGAGCGCGATGGCGAGCGGGATGCGGGTCCCGAGGAAGGTGCCCCCGCCGCCCGGAAACAGGCCCCGCTTCACCTCGGGCAGCCCTAGCTTGGCCTCGCGACGAGACGACGATCAGGTCGCAGCCGAGAGCAAAGCTCGAATCCCGCCGGCGACGGCCGTAGCGTTGGCGGCGCCGATGACCGGCAGCCGGGCGGCGCCCTCGAGGAACTGCCGGAAGCGCTCCATGCCGGACGCGCCGCCCTCCTGCTCGACCGTGCGGCGAATCCGCGCAGATCCATCCCGGCGCAGAAGGCCCGATCTCCCGTCCCGGTGAGCACGACGGCCCGGATGCCGGGGTCCTCTTCGGCCTCGAGCAGAGCCTGGCCGATCTCGCCCATCAGCGACGATGTTGAGGGCGTTGCGGGCTTCGGGCCGGTTGAGCCGGGCGATCAGGATGGCCCCGCGCTCGCTCGCCGCACCAGGATGTCGGTCACCGGTCGTAGTCCGTGGTCTCGGCGAGCTCGGCCGCTCCCTGCATGAGATTCAGGCACGATCGGGCCGAACATTGCAGCTTCTCGTCGTCGCCGGCTCGCTGGTAGCCCTGCTCGAGCACCACCCCCAGCTTCCACTTGGCCAGGATGATGTAGTAGTCGATGTCGTCGACCTGGCGGCCCGAGACTTCGGCGTAGTGCTGGACCAGTTGATCGCGGGTCGGCATGCCGTACATGTCGGCGTAGCCGGAGGTGGCAGGCGAGGCGTCGTTCGAGTCCTCCGGCCACGACTGCACGACCCAGGCGAGGTCGAGCTTCGGGTCCCCGACGGTGCCCATCTCCCAGTCGACGATGGCGGCGAGCCGGGCCGGCGCGCCGTGCTTGAACATGACGTTGGCGAATTGGTAGTCGCCGTGCATCAGGCCGGGGATGAAGTCGATCGGCTGGTGCGTCCGCAGCCAGCGGCCGCCTCGTCGAAGCCGGGGAGCTCCCGTCCCTTGATGCGCTCCAGAAACGCCGTCCACCGGTCGACCTGGCGGTCATGGAAGCCGTCCGGGCGGCCGAGGTCCTCGAGGCCCTTGGCCTGCCAGTCGACGTTGCCCAGCAGGGCGATGCCCTCGACGAGCTGGTAGGCCAGGCCCTTGCGCGCCTCGAGATCGGTGTCGAACGGCGCTGGCCATCCGGTCGGTCAGTCTCCATCGGCGACCAACCGTCGACGAAACCCATCATGTAGAACGTCCGGCCGAGCACGTGACTTGTCCTTGCACATGCCGCAATCGCCGCGGTGTGCGGCACATCGGTGCCGTCGAGCGCCTCGATGATGCGCCACTCGCGCGAGGATGCCGTCGTCGCGGCTCTCCGGGGCAGTGGGCGGAGGGATGCGCAGCGCTCCGTGCAGCTCGCCCCGGCGGATCTCGTAGATCTCGTTCTGCGAGCCGCCGGACAGGTAACGGTGTTCGATCGGCTCGCCCTTGCCGGGCAGGCCGACCTCGTCCATCCAGTTCGCGAGGCGGTCGAGGTCGATCACAGGTTGCCCACTTCGAGCTCGAGGTACTCGCCGTACTTCGCCTTGGCGTCTTCCAGCTTCCCGGGAATCCACTCGCTCGGCCACATGCCCTGCGGCCGGCTGGTAGTCGCGCAGCACCTGGCGGGCGACGGTGACCTTGTGGACCTCGGTCGGGCCGTCGGCCAGACCCATGACGGCGGCGCCGTGGATCATCTGGAAGAAGGGCATCTCGTTGGTGGTACCCGAGCGCGCCGTGCACCTGCATCGCCCGCCAGGCGATGTCATGCAGCATCGTCGGCATGACCACCTTGGCGGTGGCGATGTCCTTGCGGACCCGCTTGTAGTCGTTGTACTTGTCGATCTCCCACGCCGTGTAGAGCACGAAGAGCCGGAACTGCGTCAGCTGGGCGTAGGAGTCGGCGATGTAGCCCTGCACGAACTGCTTCTCGGCGAGGAGCCCGCCCGCGTCTTCCGGCTGAGGGCCCGCTCGCACATCATGTCGAACGCCTTCTGCGCCAGGCCGATGGTGCGCATCGCGTGGTGGATGCGGCCGCCGCCGAGCCGGGTCTGCGCGATCACGAAGGCCTGCCCCTCGCCGCCGAGCAGGGCCTCCTCGGGCACCCGCACGTCCTCGTAGTGGATGAGGGCGTGGAAGCCCTCGTTGAGCGGCTCGCCGTACAGGCCGACGTTGCGCACGATGTTGACCCCGGGCGTGTCGGTCGGGACCAGGAACATCGACATGCCCTTGTACGGGCTGACGTCGGGGTTGGTGACGGCCATGACGATCAGGAACGACGCCGTCTTGGCGTTGGAGGAGAAGTACTTCCAGCCGTTGATGACCCACTCGTCGCCGTCCTTGACCGCCCGGGTCTTGAACAGGGTCGGGTCGGCGCCGGCGTGCGGTTCGGTCATCGAGTAGCAGGAGAAGAGCTCGCCGTTCGAGCAGGGGCTGCAGGTAGCGCTCCTTCTGCTCGTGGGGTGCCGTAGTGGGCGATGATCTCGGCGTTGCCGGTGTCGGGCGCCTGGGTCCCGAAGACGGTCGACGCCCAGGGCGAGCGGCCGAGGATCTCGTTCAGCAGCGCCAGCTTCAGCTGGCCGAAACCCTGGCCGCCGAGCTCGGGGCCGAGGTGGGTCGCCCACAGGCCCTGCGCGCGCACCTCGTCCTTCAGCGGATCGATGATCTTGCGTTTGCGCGTCGTCCATGCGGGACGAACTGCTGGTGCGGGAACAGATAGTCGAGCGGCTCGACCTTGTCACGGACGAACTCGTCGGCCCAGTCCAGCTTCTTCTGGTACTCGGGGTCGGTCTCGAAGTCCCACGCCATTGCGCCTCCTCCCGGTCGCGGCCAGAATATCGTTCTGATGTAGCAGAATGCAATTCCGGCGAGGTCCGTGCCGACGACCGTGCCTGCACACCGTGCCGCCGCCCTGCCCAACACTCTGCCCACCACGAACGACCTGGCCGCCCGGATAGCCGAACAGACCCTGGCCAAGAAGGGCGTGGACTATGCCGACGAGGTCCGGCGCCTGCTCGACGCCGCCCTCGAGGTGATCCGCCAGAGCGGGACGGCCGCCCGCGGCCCGGGTGGCCGACATCGTCGCTGCCGCCGGCCTGTCCAACGAGGCCTTCTACCGGCACTTCCCCTCCAAGGACGCCCTCGTGGCCGCCGTCCTCGAGGACGGCACCGAGCGCCTGGCCAGCTACCTCGGCCACCAGATGGGCAAGGAGGACGGGCCGGAGGGCCAGGTGCGCCGCTGGGTGGAGGGCGTCCTCTCCCAGACCAGGGGGGAGGTGGCCGCCACCACCCTGGCCGTGATCTGGAACGGCGGGAGCGTGGGGGGCGGCATCCACAGCGCCAGCGTTCCTCTGGGCGCACTGCTTCACGAGCCCTTCGCCGCCCTCGGCAGCGAGGACCCCGAGATGGACGCGTCGCTTGTCGCCAACGCCGCCCTCGGCAAGGTGTCGGAGTACCTCTGGGCGGAGAAGACGCCCACCCGCCGCGACGTCGACTACATCGTCGATTTCTGCCTGGCCGTCGCCGCCCGCCGGCCGCCCCGGCCGGATAGCCGCCCCCGTCAGGCCCCGGAGGTCCGGTAGCCCGGTTGTTCGCCTACCGGGCGGTTCCGCGCCAGACTGAACACCGCTGTACTGATCGTCATTTCTCCGGTGCGTCACGAGGTGACAGACGGACATGAGCGAATTCGAAGGCACCGCCGGCCTCGCCACCTCGCCTGAAGGCTTCACCGGCCGGTGGGAGGAGTGGCACCGCCGGCACGAGGAGATCATGGGTGCCCGTCACGGCTTCTTGTCCATAACGAACATCCACTGGCTCGATGGCGAGCCCCGACGCTTCGATGACGCTCCGGGCGCCTGGCATACCGACCAAGACGGGGTGAGCGTGCTGCTCGACCAGAGCGAAGAGCTGATCATCGAAGGGCAGGCCCGCACCGGCCGCCACAGCTTCGGGGTGATACCGGAGCGGGCCAGCCGGTACGCCTACTGGGGCGACAACGCGGTGGAGGTGGCCAAGCGGGGCGGGTACGACCTGATCCGTCCCCGCCACCCGTCCAACCCCTTGCGGGCGGGCTATTCCGGCACTCCTGCCTACCGGCCCGAACCGGCATGGGCGGTGACCGGCCGCTACCGACCGTTTGCCCAACCCCGGCCAACCACGGTCGGAGCGGCGGTCGAGGGGCTCGAGCACGTCTATCACGCCGTCGGCGAAGTCGAGTTCGGCCTTGCCGGCCTTGAACTGCGTCTGACGGCCTTTCCCGGCCCGCACGAGGGGGAGGTGCTGGTCCTCTTCACCGATGCCACGTCGGGAGTGACCACCTATGCCGCCAACCGGTCGCTGGTGCTCGAGCCGGCGGCGGACGGATCGGTGGTCATCGACTTCAACCGGGCCGTGAACCTGCCCTGCGCCTACACCGACCTGGCCACATGTCCCTTGCCTCCCTCCGAGAACCGCCTTCCGGTCGCCATCGAGGCAGGTGAGAAGATCCCGAGGGAAAGGCTCGACCCCGCGGTGCTTCAGGTCCAGCCCCCGGCTGTGCCGGTGCGGGCGAGCGTCCGGTAGCAGAGACCTCAGCGGGGCCGGTCGAGGATCTGGCCGTAGATCCTCCTGACGTTCAGCCGGACAACCATCCTGTGGTCGGCGACCATCTGATCGCCGAACCCGGTGCGGTCGCTGGCCGCGCCCAGCGCCGAGTGGACCTCGAACAACTCCTCGACAGCGCCGTCGGTCGGAGATGCGGCTATGGCCAGCGAGACGTCGCCCTCGGCCACCGCGAAGTTGAAGAAGTCCGGGCCGGGCACGTGCAATGTGGTCCGCGGGTCCCGTTGAAGGTTGCGCCCCTTGGTTCGCACCGTCGTGGTGGACAGGCGAATGAGCTCACGCGACCGGTCAGCGAGGTAATAGACGTTGGACAGCTGCGGAGTGCCGTCGGGATTGATGGTGGCGAGTATGCCCTGGCGCCGGTCGGAGACGATCTGCCACAGCTGCTCGGTTCTCACGGCTCGACCTCCGTCTGAAGCCTGTGCCGTAGGTTAGCGCCGTCGACCGGCCCATAACATTGACGTCGAAGTCGAGATTTGCTACTATTGAGGTAACAGTCCCGCCGGGTCGATGCGCGCCTCCCCGGGCTGCAGCGGCATCACGAGAGCACTTCGGAGGTGGTCATGCCCAAGACCGTTGTCGATTTTCCCGTCTTCGACGCCGACAACCACATGTACGAGACGACCGATGCGTTCACCAAGTTCCTTCCGCCCGAGTACGACGGTCTGATCAAGTACGTCCAGGTCAACGGGCGCGACAAGATCGCGGTCCGGGGCGTCATCTCCGAGTACATCCCGAACCCGACTTTCAGCGTGGTGGCCCGCCCCGGCGCCTGGGAGGAGTACTTCAAGCACGGCAACCCGGAAGGGAAGTCGACGCGGGAGCTGATGGGCCAGCCGATCCGGTCGCCTGAGGCGTTCTTCGCGCCCGAGCCCCGCCTGGCCCTTATGGACGAGCTTGGCATCGACCGCGCCCTCATGTGGCCGACCCTGGCCAGCCTCCTGGAGGACCGGCTGCGGCTCGACCCCAAGGCGACCCATGTCGTGATCCACGCCCTGAACCAGTGGATGCACGAGCACTGGACGTTCAATTACCAGGACCGCATATTCCCGCCCCCCGTCATCACCCTGCCGATCGTCAGCGAGGCCATCAAGGAGCTCGAGTGGGTGGTGGAGAGGGGAGCCAAGGTCATCCTTATCCGCCCGGCGCCGGTGCCGGGCTACGAGGGCTTCCGCTCGTTCGCCCTGCCGGAGTTCGATCCCTTCTGGCAGAAGGTCGTGGAGGCCGACATCACCGTCGGGATGCACGCCTCGGATGACGGGCTGACCCGCTACTACAACATGTGGGAGGGCCGTCCCGACGGGGAGCACCTTCCCTTCGCCACGCCGTCGGCCTTCCTCGAGATCATGCACACCCAGGGCCGGGGCATCTTCGACACGGTGGCGTCACTTGTCGGGCACGGGCTCCTTTCCCGGTTCCCGACCCTGCGCATCCTCCCGGTGGAGAACGGGTCCGGTTGGGTGCGCCCGCTCGTGGAGGCCCTCGGGACCTCCTACGACCACAACCCCAAGCGCTTCGACGAGGATCCGCTCGTCGTGTTCAAGCGCAACATCTGGATCCACCCATTCCACGAGGAGGACCCGCGCGGGCTCATCAACCTGGTGGGAGCGGACCGGGTGGTGTTCGGATCCGACTATCCCCACGCCGAGGGTATGTCCGACCCGCTCTCTTATGTCGAAGAGCTCGAAGGCCTGCCCCACGATGACATCGTGCGGGTCATGGGCGGCAACCTGGCCGAGGTGATGAAGGTGCCCGTCGCCGCCTGACGGCTACGCCTCCATCTTCTCCGCCGGATAGGACCGCTCCAACATCCCGTAGGTTTCCTCACCGTTCCACCGGTAGCGGACCCCCGCTTGTTGAAGGGGTGGAAAATGAGGGATCTCCTTGCTCATGGCCTGGATCGCCCGGGTCTGGTCGTCGTGACGAACGTCGTAAGCCGACAGGACGGTCTCGCCGTCAATCCGGATGGTCCTCCCCTCTTCGGTCGCGAGGGTCACTGACACGTCCTGGCCGAGTGCCTGCAACTTCGTCAGCCACGGCGCCTCCAGGACCCGCACCGGGATCAGCGGCCCGTCGCCCTCGAACAGATATCCCTCGTTGAAGGTGGGGCTGCCGTCGTCCCGTGGTGGGTAGGCGATGTAGCCGAAGGCCCGCCCGCTGGGGAAGAGAGCCGATTGCCAGCAGTGCCCCCGGAACTCCGTAAGCCGGCGTACTCCCTGCCGGCGGATCCGCAGCCCGCTGCCCGTAAAGGTGTGCTCCCCGTCAGGTGTCTGCACGGAGCCCGAGGCGCGAAACAGCTGCTCGTATCGCGGCCCTCCCATCAGGTCGCCCTCGACCCCCTCCTCCAGCAGGGCCCGGGCCTCGGGGAGGAGCGAGCCCTGAATCCACGGCGGGGCGGCCATCGTCGCCTCCACCCGGAAATGCACGTCCACGAGCGGGCCGTCCTTCTTGCCCTTGACCAGCTCGAAGGTCGAGGTTTGTACGGCTTGCCCATCGAAGGTCATAGCCCAGGTCTGGAAGGGTTCCACACACCGAAAGCCGAGCGGCCCGGCGCCGAGCACGGACGGTTGCCCGGTGTCGTCCTCAGGAGGCCAGGCCTTGCCGTCGGAACGGAGCCGGAACACCCGCCCGTCCGGAAAGCCCAGGTTCATCTGGACGCCGTGCTCGTCCCAGTGCTCGGCCACCGCCTCGATCCCCACCCGGGGCAGGCCGACCTCGCCGCGGCTGTCGGAAACCCAGAAGCTGACCGAGTCCCGCATCTCGGGGTCGTCCGGGCGGTCGGCGAACACCAGCTCGCGAGCGGGATCGATCCCGCCGGTCAGGTCAACGGCCATCTCAACTCCTTCGGGTCAATGAGCGGTCCACCGCTGGGAGCGGCTGACGTAGTCGGCGAACAAGGGTCGGATCTGTCCCGGGTCCAGGCCGTAGGCCGCCGGGTCGGAGTGCTGGCTGGGTTCGTGCCTGGCGGCGTTGGCGTCCGACCATTGGCGCATCCGCTTTTCGAACTCTTCGGTCACGGGCTGGCCGAGCCATCGGTACAGGCCGGCCACCTCACCTATGGGGTTGGCCTGCATGGCCAAGAAGTCGATGTCGTAGAAGCGGTCGTCCCCGCCGTTGTCCCGGAACTTGATGACTCTCTCGATCCCGGTCGACCACTGCTCCACGTTCACCTGCCCGATGTAGCCGCGGTCGAGCTGATCGGTGAACATGCCGCCGATATCGGCGTAGACGTCGGCGACCGACGGCAGGACATCGGTCGGGTCCCGGTGAGTCATCACGAACCGGGCATCAGGGAAGGCGCGCACCAGGTAATCGATCCACAGCATGTGAGCGGGAGTCTTGAGGCGCCAGGGCTTGGGCTGCTCCCCCCACTGCAACAGCTTCAGGACCCGCCGCTCGTACAGGTAGGTCGAGGTCAGATCGGCGTCGGCCACCCATGCCGCGTAAGTCGGGATGCGGGCGAAGGCATGGTAGATCTGGGTCTTGAAATCGAGCGCCATGAGGTCGAGGCACTCCATCGGTCCGTTGATATCCGAAGGGACGTGCTCCGTGCTGCCCGCCTGCCCGGCGCTCGCCACCTCGATCCTCGGGTCCCGCCCCGTCACCGTGGCCGGCGGTGGACAGGGTTGGGACGACTCCCACTGGCGCAGGTAGCGCACGTTCGGGTCCTGAGACAGGAGAAACGACAGGACAGTCGACCCCGTCCGGGGCAGGCTCAGCCCGAATAGCGGTGCTGAAATCGGCACGTCGTCGATCTCGGGGTGGCGCCGGTACCAGTCCTCGACCTGGAGGCGGTTCACCAGATGACCGACGAGCCGCGGATAGATCACGGCCTCCCCGGCTGCGTTCAGTCGGGCCTCGTCGTCGAGCGATCGAAGCAGGATTTCCAGGCCCTCCCGGAAGGAGTCGTCCCCAAAGTCGTCGAGACCCGTTCGGGCCACCGCTTCGGCCATCAGATCCTCGGGTGCGGCCATTCCCCCTCCTCCCTAGATCGTGTCAGTATCCTGCCACGATTAGGGGCGGGCCGTCAACGGGAGCGCTTCAGCAGGCGCCGGTTAGAGTCCCGTCATGTTCTTCGGGCTACGATTCGATCTCCGCAACCCTGAGATAGCCGGCACCACCATGGCCGAGCGCTACTCGGCTGCGCTCGACATGGCCCAATGGGCCGACGGCCTCGACTGCATGAGCATTACCGTCTCCGAGCACCACGGTTCCCCGGACGGCTACCTGCCCAGCCCGATCCCGATGGTGGCGGCCATGGCGGCCCGGACTTCGACGAGCCGGTTCATGATCGCGGCCCTCCTGGCCCCTTTCTACGATCCGCTGAGGCTGGCGGAGGACCTCGCCGTCCTCGACAATCTGAGCAACGGGCGCGTCGATCTCATTGTGGCGGCGGGCTACGTCCCTGACGAGTTCGCCATGTTCGACGTGCCCATGAGTGCCCGGGCGTCGCGCGTCACCGAGACGGTCCACACCTTGAGGGCGGCATTCACGGGGGAACCTTTCGACTACCGCGGCCGCACGGTCCGGATCACTCCCAAGCCCGAGCGTCCAGGAGGTCCAGCCATCCTGCTGGGCGGCAGCAGCGAGAAGGCTGCTCGGAGAGCGGCTCGCATAGCCGACGGCTTCCTTCCATCGCTCCCCGAGGTCTGGGACTTCTACAGGGACGAGTTGAGGATTCTGGGGCGGCCCGATCCGGGACCGAGCCCCACGGGTGGTACCCAGGTCGTGGCCTTCGCGAAGGATCCGCAACGAGGGTGGGAGGAGATGGCACCGTTCTTCCTCCACGAGACCAATGCCTACGGTGCCTGGCAGGCCCAAAGCGGCCTCGAAAGCCCGTATCACACCGTCCCCGACGTCGATAGCCTGAGGACGACCGGGCAGTATCGGGTGGTCTCGCCCGAGCAGTACATAGAGGAACAGCGCGTCTCACCGGTCCCATATCTGATGCTCCATCCTCTTTGCGGAGGAATGCCGATCGAGCTGGCCTGGTCGAGCCTCAGGTTGTTCGAGCAAGAGGTGCTGCCGGCTCTGGCATAGGGAGACGAACCATGGAGGCGCAGATCGAGATGGTTGAGCCGGTGCGGGCCGTAACCTCCGGCAGACTGTTGTGCTGATCCCACCGACGAAGGAGGAAGAGCCTTGTCCGATCCGGCTGAAGTGGTCCGTGAGTTCTGTGAGCTGTTGTCCAAGCGCGACACCGAAGCCGTGAGGGCCCACCTCAGCGCCGATGCCGTCTACCAGAACGTCGGTATGGCGGCCAGCACCGGTCCCGATGCCATCGTCGCCGACCTCGCCAACCAGTACAGCATGTTCCCCGAGACCTACCGGTTCGACATGAAGCACCTGGCTGTCAACGGCGGTGTCGTAATGACCGAACGGATCGACTATCTCGAAGGCCCTGGCATGAAGATGGCGCTGCCGGTAATGGGAACATTCGTGGTGAAGGACGGACTGATCTCTCGCTGGACCGACTACTTCGACAGCGCCCTCATCGGCAAGATCGTCGGAGGAGAGGATATCGGGGGCCTGATCCCGGCCGCCTACTGACCCGGCTTGGACCTGGTTCGTCGCCAGTGACGGAACGCCTCAGGGCATGATGGCGATCCGGGCGGCCGGCTCCGGCGCCGCCTGGCGCCGGTAGAGGGCGCGCTCGAGGGAGTGCATCAGCCGGTTGCGCGTCTCGACCGGGCTGATGAGCTCGTCCTGGCCGAACCGCTCCGCCGAGTTGTACGACGCCTCGACCTCGAGGCGGCGCAGCAGCGCCGCCTCGTCGACGTCCGAGCCCCGGGACCGGCTCATGGCCGCCGCCCCCATGGCGCCCATGGTGGCCCCGGGGAAGGTGAAGGTCGCCGACTGGCCGTCGAATCCGATCATCCCCATCACCATCGAGCCGAATCCGTAGGCCTTGCGCAGGGCCACCGTGAGCTTCGGTACCCGCGCTTGCGTCTGGGCTGCGAACATGCGGGCCCCACTGCGCAGGATGCCCTGCCGTTCCGACTGACTTCCCGGCATGACGCCGGGGTTGTCGGCGAGGAAGACGATCGGCAGGTGGAAGGAGTCGGCGACGGTTATGAAGTGGGCGCCCTTGTCGGCCCCGTCGGCGTCGATCGAGCCGGCCAGGACCTGGGGTTGGTTGGCCACCACGGCGACAGGGTGGCCGCCCAGCCGGGCCAGTGAGCAGATCAGCGATCGGCCGAAATCGGGCTGAACCTCGAAGGCGGAGCGCCTGTCGAATACCACATCGATGACGTCGCGCATGTCATAGACCCGCCGCCCGTTGCGAGGGACGATATCGAGGAGCTCCGGTACTTGGCGGAACCCGTCGCCCTCCTCGACGTCGAGGGGATACGACCAGGCCGACGATGGGAAGTAGCGGAGGTAAGTGCGCACGAGGTCGAGGGCGGCAGCGTCGTCGGGCGCGGCGTTGTGGACCAGCCCGCTTGTCAGCGCCACCTTGGGACCGCCGAGATCCTCCTTGCTGATCTGCTCGCCCAGCGACTCGTACACGACAGGTGGGCCGGCTGTGAACACAGACGCGTGCAGGCTCATGACCGTGAAGTCGGACATCGGGGCCACCAGCGCGCCGTGACCAGCGGAGGCTCCGAGGATCGCAGTCACGAGCGGCACCCGACCGGAGCATCGGGACTGGGCGATGAGGTCGGTAGGCGTCCGGGTGTGGGCTTTGCCGTCCGCGCGGAACCCCGCCCCCTCCAGCATCATCACCAGAGGCACGCGGTCGGTGACCGCGATCTCGGCCACCCGGTAGCGCTTGGAGTTGGCCGCCGAGCTGATAGTGCCGGCCATGACGGTGAAGTCCTCGGCGGCCACCATCACCGGCCGCCCTTCGATGGTGCCTGAGCCGATGACTACCGCGTCGGCCGGGGCCTCGGCCCCGCCCACCAGCGTCCCGATCTCCAGAAAGGACCCCGCGTCGAGCAGACAGTCGATGCGGGCCCGGGCGTCGAGCTTCCCGGCGTCGCGATGTTTCCGCAGTCGCTCCTCGCCGCCCATAGCCCGGGACGCGGCCCGGCGCTGCTCGAGGTCCGCGAGGACCTCCTGCCAGCCCTCCGACTCGCCGCCTTCGCTCACTGGCGCACCATCCTTGGGGTGCTGCGCCAGCCTGTCACACGGGCTCGCTCCACGAGGTCGCTCACTGGCGCACCATCCTTGGGGTGCTGAGCCAGCCTGTCACACGGGCTCGCTCCACGAGGTCGCTCACTGGCACACCATCCGGAGCCGCATCCTAACGGCCCGAGAACTTCGGGGTTCGGCGCTCGGCGAAAGCCAGAAGCGCCTCCCGCATGTCCTCGGTCTGAGCGTTCAAGCTCTGGGCCAAGGCCTCGGCCTCCAGCGCCTGGGCGAGCGAGGCGTGGGCTGCGTTGTTGAGCTCGCGTTTGGTCATCGACAGGGCGAGTGGGGGGCCCGCGGCGATGGCGGCCGCGATCTCGCCGGCGGCGGCGTCGAGCTCTTCGGCCGGCACAACGGCATTCACCAAACCGAGCGCCAGGGCGTCGGCCGCCCCGATGAACTTGCCCGTGAACGCCATCTCCTTGGCCTTGTGCACCCCGATGCGCTGGCGCAGAAACCAAGATGTGCCGAAGTCCAGGCTGAGGCCTCGCTTGGCGAAGATGGCCGAGAAGCGGGCCCGGTCTGAGCACCAGATCAGGTCGGCGGCCAGCGCCAGGCCGAGCCCGGCACCCACGCACACACCGTCGACCTTGGCTAGCACCGGCACTGGACAATCGTGCACGGCGAGCACGACGTCGGCCAGCACCCGCATCCCGTCCAGCACACTGCTGGATGGGCCGGCCCCATCGCCGCCGGCGGCCCGATCGGCGCCGCCCGTGAGATCGGCGCCGGCGCAGAACTCCCCGCTGGCACCGGTCAGGACGATGACCCGTGTCCCCGAGTAGGCGAGGTCGCGGAAGGCGGCTCCGATAGCGACCCACATGTCGCCCGTGCAGGCGTTTTTCGCTTCGGGCCGGTCGATGACGACCGTCGCGACGTGCCCGTCCCTCGTGACGCCGATATTCGGGTGATAGGTCCGTGCGGGGGGAGCCACGGCAGAAGTGTGTACAGGTTCCCGGGTCACCCGTCAAGCAGCCGGGTCCCGGCCGGGCGCCGCCCGTGCGAGATTGTCGATTCCTTGTATAGAAGTCGACGCGGAGCGACGAGAAAGGCGCACGCGATCGGAAAACGTGCACGCACACTTCGGGCAGCAGAAAAGCAAGGGCTATCGTCGCGATGTCGTAAGCCTGAGAGGCTGAGGTGGGAGGGATACCTGTGAGCGAGTGGAAGATCGGCAATGTCAAGATCACCAAGGTCCTCGAGCGGGAAACCGAGCTGCCGCTCGACGCTCTACTGCTCGAGATCCCCGACGGCCTGGTGGGCAAACATCCGTGGCTGCACCCGGGCTACCTCGTCGACGACGTGACCGGTCGCCTGGCCATCCAGGGCTTTGTCGTCGACACGGGAGAGCTGCGCATCCTGGTCGACACGTGCGTGGGGGAGCACCAGATCCCCATCCCGATGGGGCCTTCGGAGTTTCTCGACCGCCTGGCCGATGCCGGATACGGCCCTGAAGGCATCGACATCGTCGTCTGCACCCATCTGCATTTCGACCACGTCGGCTGGAACACCCGACTGGTCGACGGCCAGTGGACCGTCACCTTTCCCAATGCCCGTTACCTCTTCGGCCGCGTCGAATGGGATCACTGGTCGGTCGAGACCGGAGCCCACCTCAATGTGGACGAGACGGTGCGCCCGGTCCTCGAGGCGGGCCAGGCCGACCTGGTGGAGGTGACCCACCAGGTGTGCGATGAGGTGCGGTTCGTCCCTACCCCGGGCCACACGCCCGGGCACGTCAGCGTGGTGGTCGAGAGTCAGGGCGAGCGCGCGGTCATTACCGGGGACATGGCCCACCATCCGCTGCAGCTGGCCGAGCCAGGGATCGGGACCAACGCAGACAGCGATCCTGCGGCCGCCGCCGCCACCCGCCGCGTGTCCCTGGCCGAGTGGGCCGGGGACCGGGCCCTCGTGATCGGGACCCATTTCGTGGCGCCGACGGCCGGGCGGCTCGAGAGTGACGGCGCAGGGTGGCGTCTGGTCGGCTGAGCGCCGAAGGGCCGTCGGTTCCCCCGCCAACCCGGTGATCGGGTTGGGCAGATCCCTTTCGGGGTCTCCAACGCCAACGCAGTCAGGCAGCCCGACGGGTCTTATACATCTAGACGTTTAAGAGGCGAGCCGGAGCCGGGTGAGGTAGGATCAGCGAGTCCGCCCAAGAGCCAGCAAAGATCCGTTCCCGACCATCATCACTGTGTGAGGAGCAACTGTGCCGGACAGCCTGCGACCGATAGACGCCGACAATCACTACTACGAGTCGCTGGACGCCTTCACCCGGCATCTCGATCCGAAGTTCCGCCGGCGCGGCGTGCAGGTCGTCAAGAACGGGACGCACACGGAACTGCTGATCGGCGATCGGATCAACGCGTTCATTCCGAATCCGACGTTCGATCCGGTGATCGTGCCTGGCTGCATGGACCTGATGTTCAGGGGCCAGGTGCCCGAAGGTGTCGATCCGCGGAAGATGAGCCGGGTGGAGCCCATCTCGACCTGCTACCAGGATCGGGACGCCCGGATCGACAAAATGGATGAGCAGGGCCTCGACGCCGTCCTACTGTTCCCGACTCTGGGGTGTGGGGTCGAGCAGGCTCTGGTGGACGATGTCCCCGCGACGATGGCGAGTCTGAGAGCCTTCAACCGGTGGCTCGAAGAGGACTGGGGGTTCTCGTACAAGGACCGGATCATCGCCGCCCCCATGATCTCGCTCGCCGACCCCGACGAGGCGGCGGCGGAGATTGACGAGGTGCTCGCCCGCGGAGCCCGCATTGTCCATGTGCGCCCCGCTCCGGTGCCGACCGGCGCGAAGAAGGGGCGTTCGCTCGGAGATCGGGTGCACGATCCGGTGTGGGCCCGGCTGGCCGAAGCCTCGGTGCCGGTCGCCTTCCATCTCGGAGACAGCGGTTACAACAGTTTGAGCGCGGCCTGGGGTGGGGCGGAGAGATTCGAACCGTTCCGGGGCGAGCCGGACGTGCTGGGCAAGGTGATCATCAACGACCGGGCCATCTTCGACACGATGGCCAGCCTGATCGTGCACGGAGTCTTCGCTCGCCACCCGCGCCTCCGGGTGGCGAGCATCGAGAACGGCTCCGACTGGGTTCACGGTCTGATCAAGGTTCTGCGCAAGCAGGCGAACCAGACTCCCTGGGTGTTTGCCGACGACCCGCTCGACACCATCAGGGCCAACCTCTGGATGACCCCTTACTACGAAGAGGACATCCGTAAGCTGGCCGACACGATCGGAGTAGGCCACGTCCTGTTCGGCTCGGACTGGCCCCATGGCGAGGGTCTCGCCGAGCCGGCCAGCTTCGTCGACGAGCTCAGCGCCTTCGACCCGGACGAGGTGTGGAAGATCATGCGGGAGAACTGCGCCGAGCTCCTCGCGCCGTGAACACCGGGGTGGATGATCCCGGCGTAGCAGCCGTCTACGCCGGCGATCCAACACTGCGCCCTTTGATCGGGCCGGGCGGTCCGTTCGAGGTGGAGCACGTCGTGGTCGACGGCGTTCCCCTCCGCTCGTTCGTCCAGGGACCGAAGACCATCGTCGACGCCTTCCGTATGAGCCAGAGCCATGATGACCGGGTACACCTCGTGTTCGAAGGTGAGCGGCTCACCTTTCGGGAGGTGCGACTTAGAGCGCTCAGCCTGGCCCGGGAGCTGCGCACCGCCTTCGGGGTGGCTCGGGGTGATCGCGTCGCCCTGGCCATGAGGAACTTTCCGGAGTTCATCGTCGGCTTCTGGGGCGCCGCCCTGCTGGGAGCCATAGTTGTCCCGCTGAACGCCTGGTGGACCGGTGGGGAGCTCGTCTACGCCCTCGACGACGCGTCGGCGCGGGTGGCCATCATGGATGAAGAGAGGCTTCAGAGAGTGACCGCCTCAGCGGGGGCACCCGGAGCGGGCCGGACGCTGATCGCGGTGAGGACACCCCAAGCGGAGAAGTACCAGAGCGTGTCGTTCGGGGACCTGATCGAGGGTGAGCCGTTGAGCGACGAACACTTCGCCGCCCTCGAACCGGACGATCCGGTGACGATCCTCTACACATCGGGGACGACCGGCTATCCGAAGGGAGCGCTGGGAACCAATCGGGGAACCATCGCCAACTTGATGAACATGGCCTTCGCGGCCGCCCGCGAATCGCTCCTGTCCGAACGGCAGCCAAACACCTCGGCGCAGGGAGGAAGCCTGGCCGGCGGTCCGCTGTTTCACATTGGCGGCATCGCCTCGATAGTCGGTAGTGCCATGTCCGGGTCGAAGATCGTGCTCATGAGAAAGTGGTCCGCGGACCAGGCTCTGAGGCTGGCTCGAACTGAGCGGCTGACCGGTATGGGCGGGGTCCCGGCCATGGCCCGACAGATCCTCGAACATCCGGACGTGAAGGGCGATGGCCTCGAGATCCGGACCTTCCCGATGGGAGGGGCGTATGTCGCTCCGGATCTGCCGAGGAAGGTTCTCGAGATCTTCGGGGAATCGGTACAGATTCTCAACGGATATGGAGCCACCGAGACGACCTCGGCCGTAGTCACCAACCTCGGTGCCGAGTACGCCGACCATCCTGACAGCGTCGGACGACCGAACCTCACGGCCGACATCCGGGTCGAAGACCCCGACGGCCGACCGCTTCGGACCGGACAGACAGGTGAGTTGTGCTTTCGCTCCCCTCAGGTCGTCAAGGGCTACTGGAACCGGGCGGCCGACACGAAAACGGCGTTCGTGGACGGTTGGTTCCATACCGGGGACCTCGGTTACCTGAGCGAGGAGGGCTACGTGTACGTGGTGGACCGCCTCAAGGACGTGGTCATAAGGGGGGGTGAAAATGTCTACAGCGCCGAGGTGGAAGCTGTCTTGTTCGAGCATCCGGCGGTCGCAGACGTTGCCGTGGTGGGCATACCCGAGGAGAGGATGGGGGAGCGCGTCTGCGCGGTCGTGGTGTCCAGAGACGGGCTCGAAGTCGAACTGGAGGGTCTGAGAAGCTTTACCTCACATCACCTCGCCGCGTTCAAGTGTCCCGAGGCGCTGTATTTGATCGAGGAGCTGCCTCAGACCCCGACAGGCAAGATCGCCAAGACGGAGCTCCGATCCGTACTGTCGGCGCCCGGTGCGAAGATCGAGCGGAGCTGGTGAGCTGGGCAGGGGACTATCAGAGGTCCCCAACTGGAACGGCGGAACCGGTTGAGGAAACATTAAGGTCGTCGCTCCGAGACACCATCACAGGGAGGCAGCATGGGAAGGGTTGAAGGAAAGGTCGCTTTCATCACCGGGGCGGCCCGGGGCCAGGGCCGGAGTCATGCCATCCGGCTGGCCGAGGAGGGCGCCGACATCGTCGCTGTCGATATCTGCGGCCCCATAGCCACCATGCGCTACCCGCTTGCCACTCCCGAGGATCTGGAGCAGACCGTCAAGGAAGTGGAAGCCACCGGTCGCAAGATCATCGCCCGCAAGGCTGACGTTCGTAATCGCGACCAGCTGCAGGACGTGATCGACGAGGCCATCTCCACCTTCGGCCGCCTCGACGTGGTGGTCGCCAACGCCGGGATCTGCCCGCTGGAGGACCCGACGCTGTGCCAGGGGTTCGTCGACGTGACCGACGTCGACCTGATCGGCGTCATGAACACGGTGGCGGTCTCGCTACCCCATCTCCAGGCCGGTGCGTCGATCATCGTCACCGGTTCGACTGCCGGGATGATGGAAGGCACCACGGAGATGCTCGGGCCGTCGGGTGGCGTGGGCTACGCCTGGGCCAAGCGGATCGTGGCCAACTACGTGGAAGTGCTGGCGCTGCAGCTGGCCTCTCACATGGTGCGGCTCAACGGCATCCATCCGACCAACTGCGACACTCACCTCCTCCAGAACGAGGACATCTACAAGGCCTTCCGCCCCGACCTCGAGAAGCCCACCAAGGAGGACGCGGTCCTGGCTTTCCCGGCCATGCAAGCGATGCCCATTCCCTGGATCGACCCGCAGGACGTCAGCCACCTCGTGGCCTTCCTGGCCAGCGACGAGTCGCGCTACATCACGGGCCTGAACATCCGGGTCGATGCGGGAGCCATGCTGAAGTCCAGTCACGGCGTCTGATTCGAGAGTCGGCGGCGTGAGCACGGTCAGACGAGCCCACGATTGCTTGGTGAATGTCGACATGGGCGACGGGTCCCAACCCGACTGGATGGTCCGGGTCAAGGAGGACTACTTCAAGGCCGACAGCTCCATGTTCCGCAGCCGGGAGCTTCCCGAGCTGCTCGATGAGATGGACGCCCAAGGAGTACGGCGCGCCGTGCTGATGACCAACATCACCAAGCCCTCGAAGCGGGCGATCCAATTTACCGAAAAGCATCCTGATCGCTTCAACCTGGGCATCGGTGGCCACAATCTCCTCCGGCCCATGCCGACATTGACAGCCCTGGAGTCATTTGTGGCCGGTAACCCGGTGGCCTACGTCTCGATCGGGCCGAGCTTCTGGGGTGACGGCCGCTACCCCCCAACCGACGCCGTCTATTTTCCCCTGTACACCAAGTGCTGTGAGCTCGGCGTCCCGCTCTGCATGAACACCGGCCTCCCCGGTCCTCCCATTCCCGGGGAGGTCCAGAACCCGATATACCTGGACCGGGTCTGCTACCACTTCCCCGAGCTCAAGCTGTGCATGATCCACGGGGCCGATCCCTGGTGGGACACCGCGATCAGGCTGATGATCAAGTACGGCAACCTTCGCATGATGACCTCCGCCTGGTCCCCTCGCCGGTTGCCGCCGTCCCTGCTTCACTTCATGCGGACCAGGGGCAAGGACAGGGTTATCTTTGCGTCGGACTCCCCGGTGCTCTCGATCACGAGGACGGTCACCGAGGCTGCCGCCCTGGACCTGCCCGAGGAAGTCCTCGACAACTATCTGTATGGCAACGCCGAGCGCTTCTTCTTCGCCGGCGAGGACGGCTGAGGGCGGGCCATGTCGGACCGCACCCCTGTGATCGTGGGCATCGGGCTGAGTGACTACCCGAAGGCCCCGCATCTCGACAGTCTCGGCCATCACACTCAGGCCGTGCAGCGGGCCCTGGCCGACAGCGGGATGGCCAAGAGTGAGATAGACGGCTTCGTTTCGGCCGGGATGGGGGCGGGTGAGCTCACCGCCGGTCTCGCCGAGTACTTCGGTGTCAACTATCGATTCCTCGACGGCACCATGACCGGCGGCTCCTCGTTCGAGTACCACGTGCAGCACGCCGTGGCGGCCATCCGGGAAGGGATGTGCGACACCGTGCTCATCACCTATGGCTCGGACTTCCTCTCCAGGATGGGCCGCACCCTGGGGACGGGGGACTCGGTCGCAGCGATCGGGTGTCCGGGCCAATGCAGTACGAGGCGCCGTTCGGGAACACCCTGGTCGGCGCCTACGCCATGGCGGCCCGCCGCCACATGCACGAGTTCGGGACGACCTCGGAAAACTTGGCGGAGATCGCAGTAGGAGTCCGGGAATACGCCGGGCTGAACCCCGATGCCATGTACCGCGCCCCGATAACGGTGGAGGACGTGCTCCACTCCCGGCTCGTGGCGGATCCGCTCCACAAGCTCGACTGCTGTGTGGTTTCAGACGGCGGAGGGGCGCTGCTCATAACCACCGCCGACCGGGCCAGGGATCTCCGCCAACCGCCGGTCTACGTCCTCGGCGCGGCCTCGGCCCAGACCCACTGGAACATCAGCCAGATGCCGGACTTCACGACGACGGCTGCGGCGCAGTGCGGCCCCGAAGCGTTGGCGCAAGCCGGAATCTCACCGGCGGACGTGGACACGATCCAGCTGTACGACAGCTTCACGATCACGGTGCTTCTCCTCCTGGAGGATCTGGGCTTCTGCAAGAAGGGAGAAGGAGGCACCTTCGTCGCGGACGGGCACCTGCGCCGCGGCGGCCGTCTTCCCCTCAACACGGACGGCGGGGGCCTGTCATCGAGCCATTCGGGGATGCGGGGCATCTTCCTGCTCATCGAGGCGACGAGGCAGCTGCGCAACCAGGGAGGCGAGGCTCAGGTCCCCGACTGCGAGGTGGCGTTGGCATGCGGGTCGGGTGGCTTCCTCTCCTGCATCGGGGCGGTCGTGCTCGGAAAGGAGCATCCGTGACGATTGAGGTTCGCCCGGGAGAGTGGACGAAGCCTCTTCCGGAGCCCGATGCCATCTCGGCTGAGTACTGGTCCGCCCTCGCAGCGGGACGTCTCCTGGTTCAAAGCTGCCCCGAATGTGGCCAGCACCAGTTCTATCCGAGAGCGCTGTGCACACAGTGCGGGACCGAGCCCGTCTGGGATGAGGTGTCGGGCCGGGGCACCGTGTACACCTTCACCGTCATCCGTCAGAACGGAGTGCCGTCATTCCGCGACGAGACCCCCTATGTGGTGGCCATGATCGACCTGGAGGAGGGACCCCGCCTCATGGGGAACATCACCGGATGCTCCGTGGACGAGGTCCGGGTCGGGATGGCTGTGCGAGCCTACGCGGTGGCGGCCGAGCCGGGGATCGGCGTCCCCCAATGGGAGCCGGCCCCGGAATAGATCGCCGGGCCTGCCGGACCAGAACCGCCGCGCCTGTCCCTGCAGCCAACGATCCAGGTTGTCGAGCGTGTGGGACCGGAACGGTGGTAGGACTGGGGGCGTGAAGGCAGTCAGAGCGAAGCAGGGTGGGGTCGTCGTCGAAGAGATCGACGAGGCGCCGGGGAGCGGGGAGTTGGTCTTCATCAAGTCGGCCAGTATCTGCGGGTCCGACTTCGGCTATCTGGCCGGGGGCAGCCACTTCATCCTGGGGCACGAACTGGCGGGCGTGCTTGAGGACGGCAGCCCTGTCGCAGTGGAATCGCTGGCCGCGTGCATGAAATGTCGGCCCTGCCTCGAGGGGCGGTACAACCTGTGCTCGACGGCACATGACCACACTCTCGGCTTCTCCTCGGACGGGGGCATGTGCGAAGCCTTTCGCCACCCGGGTCGCCATCTCGTACCACTACCGGCCGGGCTGGAGGTGGCCGACGCCTCACTGGTCGAGCCGGCGGCCGTCGCCTGGCACGGGCTGCGGATCAGCGGTACGGCACCGACCACGCGTGTGGCCGTCGTCGGGGGCGGATCCATAGGGCTGATGGCGGTCGCCGCCGCCCGAGCCATGGGCGCCGGCGAGGTGGCGCTCGAGGCCCGCTATCCCCGCCAACGCCAGGCAGGCGAGCGTCTGGGCGCAGGAGAGACCTCGGGCCTGTACGACATCGTGGTCGAGTCGGCCGGCTCGCAGAGCTCCATGGCCCGCAGCGTTGACCTGGTCGCGCCGGGTGGGGCGATCGTCATCCTCGGCCTCCATCTCGAGGAGTTCAGTCCGGACTTCCTCACCATCTTCACGAAAGAAGCCCGGATACTGCCGTCGATCGCATATTGCAGTCACGACGGTGACAAGGACATGTCAGAAGCGGCGTCGATGCTGGCTCGTGATCCGAATATTGCCGAGACCCTGATAACCCACCGCTTCCCTCTCGCCGACGCCGAAGAAGCATTTCGGGTGGCGCAAGACCGAGAGGCCGGCGCCATCAAGGTGGTCATAGAGCCGTAGCTGCCTGCCCACGCCGGCGAGGAAGTGGCCCGCATTCAGATCAGCGCTGCCTCGGTTCCTGCGTGTCGGGGCCGCGCTCGGCTACCTCGGCCAAGCCGATAGGGTTTCCAACCCGCGTGTAGAGAAGGCCCTGATCCATGGCCGCCCGGTAGGGTCGGTCGAGGGACTCCCAGATCGCTCGCACCGTGCCCTGGGTGGCCGAAGGCGGCTTGCGGGCGATGGTGGCGGCGATGTCGTGAGCCCGGCCCCACAGGTCGGCGCGCTCCACCACCTCGGTCACCAGGCCGATGCGCAGCGCGGTGTCCGCCGTGACACGTTCGTCATTGCCGAGCAGAGCCATGCGAAGGGTGTCGGCCAGGCCGATCTTGCGCATCAAACCAACGGGCTCGAGTGCCGACACGAACCCGTAGGTCACGTGGGAGTCGAAAAAGGTGGCGTCGCGGGAGCAGATGACGATGTCGGACTCGTTGAGGAAGTAGAAGGCGCCGGCCGAACAGATGCCGTGCACGGCGCAGACGACGGGCTTCCAGACCTTCTGCCACTTCGGGCTCAGCAACTCCCCGGGATCCTCGTGGTTCCAGATCAGCTCAGGCTGCCCGTAGGACTTCTTCGTGTCCAGACCGGCGCAGAAGGCGCGGTCGCCGGCCGCTCGCAGCACAACAGAATTAACTCCGGTGTCGCCCTTGATGAGCCGCCACACCTCGCGCATCTCCTCGCACATGCGGCGGTCGAACACGTTCAGGACGTCCGGCCGGTTCAAGGTTACGGTGGCAACGCGGTCCTCGGGCGACGTCTCGTAGATGATCGTCTCGAACCCCATTTTGCGTTTCCTCGTCGCTCTACGGCCCAGAAGGCCACTCCATAAACATCTAGATGTAACAGTAGGTCTCCGCTCTCGGGGGCCGCAACGAGCGACTGAGTGCTCCTACTCGACGACCTCTACATCTATTACGTGCGCGATGTCGGCGACGGAGCGGCCGATGTGAAGCCGGTAAGAGCCTGGCGCCACCAACCAGCCCGGTTCGGGAGGAGGGTCGCCGAGGCCGGTGGCGGCCAGACCGGCTCGGGCTGTCACGGCGGCCCAATCCGGCTGACCCGGGTCCCAGTAAGCGAACGAGCGGTCGTCCAGGTTCAGCTGTACCGTCGAGGACAGGCCGGCTCCGAGGTTGACCTTGGCAAAGGCGACCAGTTCTTTGAGGGGACGGGTCAGGCGCGGTTTGACCTGCTCGAGGTAGCACTGGACCACCTCGCTCCCGGGCCGGTCCCCGATGTTGGTGACCGGCACGGTGACAGTTCAGTCGATCTCCACGGCGGAAGGCCCCTGAGCAAACGGGTTCACCAATCGCGAAGGTCGTGTAGGAGAGCCCGTGTCCGAATGGAAAGCGCACCGCAAGGCGCCGGGTGTCGTACCAGCGGTAGCCCACGAGAAGGGACTCGCCGTATCGAACGGTGCCGTTCTCGCCCGGGAAGTTCCCGAATGACGGGTTGTGCTCCAGGCCCAAAGGCATCGTGGTGGGGAGCCGGCCGCCGGGGTCGACGGCACCGGTCAGGACTTCGGCCAGGGCCACCCCGAACTCCTGGCCGCCGAACCAGCCCATGAGTACGACGGGTACCTCGCCGGCCCACGGCATGGTGACCGGGGATCCGGTGTTCACCACTACCACGGTGCGACTGTTGGCGGCGGCCACGGCCCGGATCAGTTCGTCCTGACCTCCGGGCAGATCCATCGAGTCCCGGTCTCGTCCTTCCGTCTCCCAGTCGGCGGTGGTGCCGACAACCACGACGGCGAGGTCCGAGCGGCGAGCGACCTCGATGGCGCGATCCATCAGGTCGGCTCTCTCCGGCCGGCGGCATCCGACCGACACGCCGGTCATAAGCGTTGAGGCTTCGTTGCTGAGTTCCACCACGACCTGGACCGCCTGCCCCGCTCTCAGCGAGACTCGGCTGAATATTTCCCGGCTGCCCAGACCGAAGAAACCCTCGCCTGCCGGTGGGGGGTCTATGAATCCGTCCAGGATGACGTCCCCGTCGAGCACGAGCCGGGCCCGCCCGGCCTGGACCAGGCTGAATGTCCAATCGCCATCCTCGTCCGGGGCGAAGGTCCCCGCCGCCCGCATGCTGAACTGTTCCGGGATGCCCGGCGCCGGCCGTCCGAAGAACAACAGCCTGGCTTCACTGGCCTGTCGAGTCGCGATCGCCGGGCCGCCCAGACGGTGCCCGGCGTAAAACGAGAGCTCCATCTCGATCGACAGAACCGGCGTGGTCTTGTCGATGTCGCACCCGCGCTCGTGGAGCACTTCGACGTCGGGCCCGCAGGCGCTCCGAAGCGCGTCCAGCGGCGTGGGTCCCGGGAAGGAGACGAGGGCGGCCGAGCCACCACCGTGGATCTGGGGGCGGGTCGCTCCCGGGCCTATGACCGCGATGCGCCGCAGCGCTCCCGGGTCGATCGGCAACACGCCACCTTCGTTGCGAAGTAGAACCATCGAAGCAGCCGCGGCGGTCCGGGCGACCCGTCGGTGCTCGGGGCGATCGCCGTTCTGGGGAGCGGGGCCTGACCCATCGAGCGCCCCGACTCTTTCCAGTGATTCGAGCAGGTGCCGGACCTGTCCGTCGATGACCGTCTCCGGCAACTCCCCCGCCCGAACGGCCCCGGCGAGGGCGGCGCCGAAGGAACGGCCCGGTCCCGGCATCTCCAGGTCGAGCCCGGCTCGGGCCGAGTCGACCGTGGTGGTGGCGGCGAACCAATCGGTGACAACGAAACCTTGGAAACCCCACTCCTGGCGCAAAATTCCGGCGAGCAGTTCGGGCTGTTCGCTGCACCATCTGCCGTTGACCCGGTTGTAGGAGGTCATCACGCCCAGTGCGCCCCCCTCCTTCACCGCCATCTCGAAGGGACGGAGGTAGATCTCGCGGAGGGCCCTGTCGTCGATGACCGAGTTGCTGATATGGCGCTGGAACTCCGCCTCGTTACCCACGAAGTGCTTGACGGTGGTAATCACACCTCGGGACTGAGCTCCCCGCACGAAGGCGGCGGCGATGGATCCCGACAGCATGGGATCCTCCGAGTAGCACTCGAAGTTCCGCCCATACAGAGGGGACCGATGAATGTTCACCGTCGGGGCTAGGAGTACCCGGATGTCTTTGCCCCGGGCGTCCTCTCCTATTGCCGCGGCCACCTGCTCGACCAGCGCGGGATCCCAGGTGGCACCGAGGGCCGATCCGCACGGAATACACAGCGCCGGGCTCCCCCCCACCAGGTCCGGTCCTCGGGCCCCGTTCGGCCCGTCACTCATGAGGATCTTCGGGACTCCGAGCCGGTCCACAGCTACTGTCGACCACATGTCCTCGCCCGCGGTGAGGGCCGCCTTCTCGTCCAGCGTGAGCTCGGAGATCAACTTCTCGACGTCAGCCACCCATCCCTCCCCGTCGATAGTCGCTTGAATCGCCCGATCGGGTCAAGCCGGCGCAGGACGACCGGCGCGGGGGCGTTCCGTCTACTCTCGCATGAACGGCCCGGCCATGGGACTTGACTTGCTAACCCGGCTGCCGCGCCCGGCCGGCCACCGCAAGGAGGACGTGATGACAATCAAGATCGACGAACTGGTTAGCAGGAGGGTCCGGGAGGCGCCGCCCGCGTACTTCACGGAGCCGCCGGTACCTGTAACCTACGACTTCGATCAGGGGGTGCCGGCACCCGAGCTGTACCCGCTCGAGGACCTGGCCCGCTATGCCGCTACCGCCCTGGAGCGGTTCGGGCCCTCGGCTTGTGCCTACGTCGGAGACGAAGGCTACGACGAGCTGTCGTACGGGCCTGCCGGCCTGCGGTGGGTACTGGCGGATCGGGTCCGCCAGCGCCAGGGCAGGGAACTCGGCTCGCGGGGAGTCATGCTCTTCAACGGTTCGGCCCAGGGCCTGGCCACCCTGGCCGCGACGTTTTGCGACCCCGGCGACGGCGTGGTGGTGGAAGCTCTGTCATTTCCGTTCATGGTCGGGTACCTGGCCGCGACCGGGGCCGAGCTGACCACAGTGCCCGTCGACGAAGACGGCATGGATGTCGACGCCCTGGAGAAGGCCTTTGACACCCTGGAGGAGCGCGGCGTCAGGCCCAAACTGCTGTACACCATTCCGACCTACCAGGTACCAACCGGGACCTGCATGCCGATGCATCGCCGCGAGCAGCTCGTGGAACTGATCCAACGGCGGGGCGTGGTCGTGGTCGAGGACAACTGCTACTACGACATCCACTACGAAGAACCGCCGCCCCCGACCCTCCTCAGCCTCGACGACAGCGGTCTGGTGATCCAGTCCGACAGCTTCTCGAAGATCCTCGCTCCCGGACTGCGCATGGGTTGGGTGGCCGGCGTCCCCGAGGCGGTCGCGGCGGTCGCCGTCGCTCGCCAGGACCTGGGGGTGAGCCAGTGGTTGGCCCGGGCTCTCGAGCTCTACGTGGGCGACGGCCGGCTCGACGTCCACGTCGGCCAGCTGCGCGGTGCGTACCGGCGCAAGCGCGACATCGCCCTGGCCGCTCTGCGCGAGCACTGCGCGCCATGGGTCAACTTCCAGGTACCGCAAGGCGGGATCTACTTCTGGCTGGAGATGTCCGACGACGTCGATTGGGACGCCGCACGGGACCGGGTGGCCCAGGAAGGGGTGGCCTGCCGGCCGGGGGAGCGCTTCAGCGGTGATGACACTGGCCGCCGGTTCCTGCGCATGGCCTATCTCCAGGTCCCCGAGGACGAGATCAGGCGCGGGGTCGCGGCCCTGGGCCGGGCGCTGGCTGCCAGCGCCCGCTGACCCGGCGAGGGTCCGACTTGGTTCCCGGCCACGATCGCCAGCCCGAAACCGTGGCGGGCGGCTTCGCCTACACCGAGTGCCCGCGCTGGCACGAGGGCCGGTTGTGGTTCTCGGATCAGTACCTGGGCTGGGTGTACGCCATGACCGCGGACGGCGACGTCGAACCGGTCGTCGAAGTGCCCGGGCGCCCGGCCGGTCTGGGCTGGCTGCCCGACGGGCGGCTCCTGGTGGTCTCCATGGACCACCACGAACTTCTGCTACTGGACGGTGATGAACTGCAACCCGTCGCCGACCTGTCGCCCTACCATCCGGGTCCGAGCAACGACATGGTCGTCGACGGGCGGGGCCGGGCTTACATCGGGAATATCGGCTTCGACTACTACGGCGGCGAAGCCCCCCGGCTGACGTCCCTGGTATTGGCCGATCCCTTCACCGGGCACTGCTCCGTTGTCGCCGACGAGTTGTCGGTGCCGAACGGGGCCGTCATAACCCCCGATGGCCTGCGGCTCATCGTGGCCGAATCCTTCGGGCACTGCCTGACTGCCTTCACCATCGATCCGGACGGGTCGCTGACCGACCGGCGGGCATTTGCTGCTCTCCCTTCGTTGGTGCCCGACGGCATCTGCCTCGATGCCGACGGGGCCATCTGGGCCGCGACCGTGAGGGACGGAGTGGTCCGGGTGCGGGAAGGGGGCGGCATCCTGGACCGGGTGGACGTTCCCGGGCAGCAGGTGTATGCGTGCGCCCTCGGCGGCGCCGCCGGCCGGGACCTCTACATCTGTTCGGCGGGAAGCGACGAGCCGTCGGTCGCCGTCGACCGCAGGGACGCCACCATCGAACGGATCACCGTGGATACCCCGGCCGCCGATCCCCCCTGACCCACTTCGACGCCTGGCCGGGCGGGGAGCGAACGAGGCCTGAAGCCCGGGAGTCCCCTAGCGGCCCGGGACGGTGCCCCCATCCACGGTGTACAGCTGGCCGGTGATCCAGGATCCCTGATCGGAGCACAGGTAGACGGTCATCCAGGCGATGTCCTCTCCGGTGCCGGCCCGGCCCATAGGGATCATGGAACTCACGAGATCGTCCCATGCCTTGCCGCGCGGGATGTCATCCATGCGGTAGGTGTCGATGATGCCGGGGCAGATGGCGTTGACCCGGACCCGGCTCGGGCCAAGCTCGCTGGACATGGCACAGGTCAAGGCGTGGATGCCCGCTTTCGAAGCAGCGTATGCCGCCGTTCTGCCCGCCATCATCTTGCCGCCGATCGACGAGATGTTGACGATGCTGCCGCCCTCGCCCTGATCGGTCAGGACGCGACCAAATGAGCGGCTCATGTAGAACGTTCCATTGAGGTTGGTGTCGATGACCTTGCGCCACTCGGCAATATCGAGGTCGATGACAGGAACCCGGTCCGGGCCGCGGGCGGCCCCGGCGTTGTTCACGATGATGTCCACCCGCCCGAACGTCTGCAGCACCCGGTCGACGAGGTCGTCGACGGCGGTCGGGTCCGATGCATCGCTCACGACCGGCAGGGCCGTTCGGCCCAGCGCCTGCACCTCGTCGGCTACCGATTCGATGTCGCGCCAGCCTGCCCTTTTCTCATCCTCGGGGTACCGCTCGGCTGGGCGTCCACTACCGGTCACCGCGATGTGGCAGCCGGCCCGTGCCAGCTCGATCGCGATCGGCCGGCCGATCGAGCGCATGCGACCGGCCCCGGTGACCACAGCCACCTTGTCTTCCAGTCCGGTGAGCTGCATCCCCGTCACAGAGAACGCTCGGATATCGACGGCGCGGGCCGTACAGGGGAATCGGTCGCAACCATGGACACATTGGAGTCCAGGTCGCCCCGGGGGGCAAGTCCGCGTCGATGCTGCTGCGCCTCCGGGAGCGGGTCGGTATTGTGGCGGGCACGGGTGACGGGATCGGTCCACAGATGTCGAAGGCGCTCGCCGGTTGGCTGGACGTCGATGATGTCGACGTTGAGCAGATATCGGGGGGCGCCTCGAACCTGACCTACCGCGTCCGGTCGCGCCTTGGCGACTGGGTGCTGCGCCGCCCTCCATTGGGGCCG
Organism: uncultured Acidimicrobiaceae bacterium; assembly: GCA_963851245.1. GTDB lineage: Bacteria > Actinomycetota > Acidimicrobiia > Acidimicrobiales > Palsa-688 > CAWKOH01. Next base: position 453,620 of record CAWKOH010000012.1, read on the forward strand.
CTCCTCCCGACCGCGAACGACATGCGACGCGAGTATGCCGTGCAGGCGGCACTGGCGTCGACGGGAGTGCCCGTCGCTCCGATGCGTGCCTTCTGCGATGACGAGTCCGTGCTGGGAGCGCCCTTTTATCTCATGGAACGACTCGAGGGGATCGTATTCGCCACCGCCGCCGACGTTCGCCACCTCACCGAGCAACAATCACTCGCTTGCTCCTACGAGCTGATGGACGTGCTGGCGCGGCTGCACTCGGTCGACCCGGGCGAGGTGGGGCTGTCCGATTTCGGCCGGCCGGCGGGGTTCGTGGCGCGTCAAGTGAACCGCTGGGTCAAGCAGTGGGAGCGCTCGAAGCAGCGGGAGCTGCCCGAAATCGACGAGGTGGCCCGCAGGCTGATGGCAGCACTTCCGCCTGAAGACGGCTCCGGATCGATCGTGCACGGCGACTACTCGTTCAACAACACGATGTTCTTCCGAGACCCGCCCACGAGGATGCGGGCCGTCCTCGACTGGGAGATGTCAACCCTCGGCGACCCCCTCACCGATGTCGGCATGGTGGCTGTCTACTGGGCCGAAGTCGGAGCTTTGTTGTGGCGCAACCGTGACGACCCGCAGCCGCACCGGGCCAACGCCGGGTTCCCCTCGGTGGACCGGCTGATCGAGCGGTACGCCCGGACCAGCGGACGTGACCTCTCACGCATCGACTTCTACCGGGCCCTCGCCACGTTCAAGCTGGCGGTGATCGTCGAGGGCAGCCACGCCCGGACGGCACGCACCGACCCGGACCGGGCCCCGCAGGTTGACGCCACGGTGCGGGCCCTGGCCCAGATGGCACTCGAAGCGGCGCCGGGAGAGGCCTAGATCAGGAGCGGCCGACCCTGGGTCAGCTGGGTAACCGAAACCTGGCCCCCCGGTAACAAGGGGAGCGCCGCCGGCCCTGACTTCCGGTCTGGCCCAGCGGCGTCGCTCAGATCCTGAACACCCGCCGGGCGTTGCCGGCGGCGATCTTGGCTGCCATCTGGTCCGGTACGCCTGTGAGGGCGTCCTCCAGCCTGCGACGGCTGTCAGGGAAGAGGCCGCTGTCGTGGGGATAATCCGACTCCCACATCACGTTGTCCACCCCGACCGAGCCGAGGGACGCCAGGGCATGGTGGTCCTGGATGAAGCAGACGTACATGTGCTCGGCGAACAATTCGGTCGGGGGACGCTTCGCCACGAGCTGCTGGTCCCGATACTCGGCGAAGACGTGCTCGGCCTGCTCGAGGAGGTAGGGCACCCATCCGGCGCCGCCCTCGGAGAACGCCACCCGTATCGATGGGTGGCGTTCCAGAATGCCCGAGAAGAGCCAGTCGGTGCAGGCGATCATGGAGTTGCTGCCCACGTAGGACAACTGCGTGCACGCGGGTGCGTCGTCGGATGATCGGATAAGCCTCGACGACGACCCGATGTGCAGGCACACGGCCAGGCCGGTCTCGTCGACGGCATCCCAGAGCGGCTCCCAGTGGTCGGTGTAGACGGATGGCAGGCCGAGCGACGTGGGGTTCTCCGAGAAAGCTATGGCCCGGGTCCCCTTCGTCGCGATGCGTCGAACCTCTGCCGCGCTGAACTTGACATCCCACAGCGCCACCAGTCCCAGCGGGATGAGGCGGTCCGGATCGGTGCCAGTCCACTCGTCGAGGACGAAATCGTTGTAGGCCCCGATGCACATATTGGCCAAGGTCCGGTCCTTGCAGTCGATGAACCGGTGCCCGGCGAACCGGCTGAAGTCAGGGAAGGCTACCTGCGCCCACACTCCGTCGAGGTCCATGTCCTCGAGCCGGGCCCTCGGGTCGTAGCAGCCGGGCCGCATCTCGGAGAACCGCTGGACGGAGAAGGGATCAGAGTCAAAGCCGGGCAGCGTCCGGCTATTGCCCCGGTTGACCCGGACGACCTGATCCTCGAACACCCAGCGTTCCGTTCCGTCCTCGATCTCGACCACCCGGGGCCCGACGTCGCGGTATCTGCCGGGCAGGCGGCTCTGCCACAGGTGGGGCGGCTCGATTATGTGGTCATCCACCGATATCGCCTTCACATCCGGTTGCAACATGTTCCGCTCCCCGATCCGGCCACGGTCTCAGTCGTCAGTTCTCGGCTGCCCGGGCAAGCCCATTACGATCATTGCTCATGCTAGATATCGCGATCCGGGGTGGGGTGGTCATCGACGGGAGCGGGTCGCCCCGTCGGATCGCGGATGTGGGGATTCACGACGGCCAGGTGGCAGCCATCGGGGGGGTCGAGGAAGCGCGGGAGAACATCGACGCATCCGGCCTGGTGGTGGCACCCGGGTTCGTCGATATCCACACCCACTTCGACGCCCAGGTGTTCTGGGACCCCGCCCTCACGCCGTCATCGCTCCACGGCGTCACGACCGCCGTAGCGGGCAACTGTGGTTTCACTCTGGCGCCCCGGGACGAAGGCTCGGCGGACTACCTCGTGCGCATGCTCTCGGTGGTGGAGGGGATGCCCATCGACGCCTTGAGGGAGGGCGTCCCGGGCGGCTGGCAATCGACCGCCGACTACCTCGACCACATCGACGGGACGACCTCCATAAACCTCGGCTTCATGGTGGGCCATTCCGCCATCCGCCGGCTCGTCTTGGGCGCCGACGCCACGGAGCGAAAAGCGACCGCCGGGGAGGTCGCCGCCATGAAGGTGCTCCTCGCTGAAGGCCTGGCGGCCGGGGGCCTCGGCTTGTCGTCATCATGGGGGATCGCCCATCTGGACGGTGAAGGCCGTCCGGTGCCATCCCGCTCGGCCGATCGGGACGAGTTGCTGGCCCTGGCGGAGGTGTGCGGGGGCTTCGAAGGTACGTCGATCGAGTTCATCCCGGGATTGACCGGTGTCTTCGACGACGATGAGCTCGATCTCCTGAGCGACATGTCGCTCGCCGGCCGCCGGCCCTTGAACTGGAACGTCCTGCGGGTCACCGAGGGCAACCGCGCCGCCGTAGAAGGCATGCTCGCCGCCGGAAGCCACGCCCGCCGGCGGGGTGGGAGAGTGGTGGCCCTCGTGATGCCGCTGCCGTCGAGGGCCCGCTTCTCCTTTGGCACCGGATTCGTCCTGGACCTGATACCCGACTGGTCCTTCCTCTTCGCCCTCCCTCCGGGCGAGCGGCTGCAGGCCCTCGGCGAGCCGGCCGTCAGACAGCGTCTTGCCGGCGGGGCGGCCCGGGCGGCCGGGCCCATGGCCGACATGGCCGATTGGGGCACGAAGATCGTCGCCGAGGTCGTCGACCCGGCTCTGCAGCGATGGCAAGGTCTGGCTCTCGCCGATATCGCGAAGGAACAGGCGAAGGAACCGTTCGAAGCCCTCCTCGATCTCGTCTGTGCCGACAAGCTGCGGACCACGTTCTCCCGTCCCTACGCCGAGCTGAGTGCAGCGGACTGGAAGGCCAACGTTGAGGCCTGGCGCGACGGCCGGGCCGTCATCGGGGGCTCTGACGCCGGTGCCCATCTCGACTTCACCGCCAACTTCGATTACCAGGTGTACCTCCTGGAGGAGGGGGTTCGTGCTCATCAGGCCCTGCCTCTCGAGGAGGCGGTCCACTACCTGACCGACGTGCCGGCGCGACTTTACGGTTTGCGCAACCGCGGCCGGCTGGTCGAGGGAGCCCAGGCGGACGTTGTCATCTTCGACGAGTCGTCTGTCGCCCGGGGTGGTTTGGTCACCCGGTACGATCTGCCGGGCGGAGCCGGCCGCCTATACGCCGAACCGACGGGAGTAGCCCACGTCATCGTCAACGGCGGTCGCGTGGTCACGGACGGGCGACTGGCCGAGGGAAGCGGTGGTCCGCCCCGATGTGGCCGGCTGCTCAGGTCGGGCCGCGACACCCGTACTCCGTCCCTGATCTGAGCGCCTGTTAGGTGCTGGATGTCGACTGAGCCGCTGTCTGCCTCCGACGGCGCTCGCGAAGGGGGCCGGATCGATGCCGGGTTGTGGAGGGTCCTCTTCGTACTGATCCTGGGCAGCCTCATGACGGTGCTGGACACCTCGATCGTCAACATCGCCCTCAAGTCTCTGTCGCACGACCTGCATACCTCCCTGGTCGACGTGCAGTGGGTGGTGAGCGCCTACCTGCTGTCCCTGGCGGCGGTCCTCCCCGCCACGGCCTGGGCGGCTCGCCGCTTCGGGCCGAAGCGCCTGTACCTGGTTTCGGTCATCCTGTTCACCTTCGGCTCGGCCTTGTGCGGCCTGGCCACCACGACGGGGGAACTGATCGCATTCCGGGTCGTCCAGGGCGTGGGCGGGGGGATGAGTGTTCCCGTCGGGCAGATGATCATGGTCAAGGCGTCGGGTCCGCGCAAGCTGGCCCGGGTGATGAGCGCGTTCAGTGTGCCGGTAATGCTGGCCCCGGTGCTAGGCCCGCTCATAGGCGGGATCCTGCTCGACAACGTGGGCTGGCGGTGGATCTTCTTCGTCAATGTGCCGATCGGAGTTGTGGCCGTCGTCCTCGGTGTGCGCCGGCTGCCCCCGGACTCGCCGGAGGAAGCGGGACCGTTCGATCTGGCCGGCCTGGGCCTGGTGGCCACCGGGCTGGTGGGATTGACCTACGGGTTGGCGGAGGTCGGATCCCCGCACAGCGGCGCTGCGCAAGTCGTGGTTCCTCTGGTGGGCGGCGTCATCCTGGTGGCCGCATTCGTCATGCGCGCATTGCATATGACGCAGCCCTTGCTGGATATGCGTCTATACGCCAACCAGGCCTTTTCGGCCGCATCGGTGATCACCTTCGGCCTGGGGGCGGCCTTGTTCGGCAGCCTGATCCTTATGCCTCTCTACTTCCAGACGGTACGGCACGAGTCGCCTTTGTACGCGGGACTGCTTATCGCGCCCCGGGGTGTAGGTGCCGCCACCGCGGCCTGGATCGCTGGGCGGATGACGGATCGGTTCGGCGCCGGCCTCACCGCCACCGTCGGCGCGGTCATCACCACGGTGTCCACTGTTCCCCTCGTGATGCTCAACGCCCACACGTCGTACGTGGTCACGAGCATCACTATGGTGTTGCAGGGGATCGGGATGGGCATGTCGTTCACGCCGGCGATGTCCGCCGCCTTCCGGGCGCTGCGCCCCGCGCAGGTCAACGACGCATCGACACAACTCAACATCTTGATGCGAGTCGGCGGGTCGATCGGTACCGCCATCCTGACCGTCGTGCTCCAGCAGCAACTTACCGCCGCCGGCCGCTCGCCATCTGCGCAGGCCGCAGCCTTCGCGAGCACCTTCTGGTGGGTGATCGCGGTCAGCGCGCTGGCGGTCATCCCGACCATTGCCTTGATCTTCATCGAAAGGCGTCAGGGAAAGGGATTCGTGGGACCAGGTGAAGGGGCTTTCCAGCCGGCCGCTCACGGCATAGAGGTGGAGTGAACCTCCGGCGGGCGGCCGCGAGCGCTCTCGGACCGGCTCGGGAGGTGTAGGGTCCGCCATCATCGCCGTATCGACACTGGGAGGGAGACGTTGACCGATTCGCAGTCAGTACGTGACGAGCTGGACATCCAGAGGGTCATTCACGACTACGCCTGGGCTTGTGACAGCGGCGACTGGGGACTGTTGAAGTCCGTGTTCACCGACGACGCTCACCTCGATTACGCCTCGGCGGGGGGTGCGGCCGGTCCCCGCGACGAGGTCGTGGTCTGGCTCGAGCAGTCGCTCGGCCAGTTGAAGCTGATCCAGCATGTCGTGTCCAACTTCCAGATCGACCTGGCCGGAGATAGCGCCGGCGTGCGGGCCACGTTCTTCTGCTCCATACTGTTTCCCGGAGTGGACGACGTGTTGTTCACCGGCGGCTTCTACGAGGAAGAGCTCGTACGGACGAGCGACGGCTGGAAGATCCGAAGGCTGGTGGAGCACAACCAGTGGATGAAGGGACCCGCTCCATCGTGAGTAGCGCCGCCAGCCCGCGCGTGCGGGGAGCCCCCACGGCGGTGCGCTTGCAACGTGACGCGCTTCAAGACGAATGGAACTGGTACGAGCGGAAGCTGCCGTCCAGCACATCGAGGTGTCCCAGGACCCGGCCGGTTACTTGCTCGGGACGGGCGGCGGACAGCCGGGCCACCGCTTCCGCGAAATCGACCTCAGAACCCACATCCTCGAAGACCGGGGAGTAGTAGGACAGACCCGGGGTCGGGATGGCTTTGGACGGCGACAAGGCGTTCACTGCGATGTTCCGGTCTGCTAACTCGTATGCGGCGCAAAGGGTCAGATGCTCGAGCGCGGCCTTGGCGCCCCCGTACCCCGGCAGCAACCCGCCGGAACGTCCCGCCCACGGGCCTTCACCGGGCGCTCGCGACGCACCGGAGCTGATGTTGACGATAGCCCCGCCGCCGGCCTCGACCATGTCGGGCACCACCAGTTGCATGAGCTCGTAGGCGGCGAAGGGGCCGACCTGGAAGTGGCGCTGGTAAGCAGCCAGCGGAGTGTGAAGAAAGGTGGGCCAGCCCGGCTTGGCTGCGCCGGTCTCGATCTTCGCACCGGGGGGCGCCTTCAGGCTGGGGGCCGCAGGCGTCCCAGCAGCGGGCGGCCGTCCGGGAGCGGTGAACGCGGCGTTGTTGACCAGGATGGTGACCGGGCCGAGCTGCCGTGCCTCGTCCACCAGCCGGCGGCGATCCTCTGGCTGAGAGACGTCTGCTCGTACAGGCAGTGCCTGCCCTCCGGCAGCCTCGATCCGGGCCACGGTCTCCCCGATCGTTCCCGGAAGGCGCTCGTCCCACACCTGCTCCGTGCGGCTCACAACAGCTACGGCGGCGCCTTCGCCAGCCAGAGCGATGGCGATGGCCCGCCCCAGACCACGGCTGGCGCCCGTGACGATGGAGGTCCGCCCCTCGAGACGCCTGTCGGTCATGATCGGTCTCCCTGATTGGGCAACTGTGGAGGTACATCGGTATGTTAAAGGGCCGACACCAACGGCGTTCATCCGGTTGGTAACTTCTCGGTGTTAGCTGTTGCACTTGGCGGGTCGTACGAGGGTCGGGTTCGCTCCAGCCCAAGTTGAGGGCCCGTTGAGAGATGTTATTGTCATGTTGTAAGGGCGTCGAGAAGTGACGCGCCGATCAGAAGGGGAGCCGTGGCACACCGAAGTCGCACATTCATTGGATTGGTTGTGGTTGCTGGCGTTGCGGTGCTGGCATCGGCCTGCAGCAGCAGCCGGGGTTCGTCGTCATCGAGTAACACGACTACGGCCACGCCGGGTGGGACGGGCAGTTCTTCGACACAGATGTTCGGCACCCTGGCCTCGCCGTGCGGGCCGGGTAGCGCCAAAGGCACCACCGATCAGGGAGTGACGAATACCGAGATCCGGATCGGCTATGGCGACGACCGGGGCTTCACGGGCTCGCCGGGCCTGGACCAGGAGATGGGCGACGCCGTCACCGCCATGATCAAGTGGTGCAACTCGCAGGGTGGGATCAACGGCCGCAAGATCGTCGGCGACGACTATGACGCCGCTATCACCCAGGTCACCACGGTGATGCAGGAGGCCTGCAAGCAGGACTTCATGATGGTGGGCGAGGGCTTCGCTCTGGACGAGGCCGGGGAGTCGACCCGGCTGGGCTGCAACCTGGCCGCGGTGCCGGGCTTCACGGTAGGCCCGGATGTGGCCAACGCCCCCGAGATGTACCAGGCGGTGCCGAACCCGGTCGACTACCTGCCGGCCTCTCCGTACTATCAAGCGGCCAAGCTGTTCCCGCAGGATGTCAAGGCCTACGACTTCTTGCACACGACCTTGACCTCGGCCACCGAGGTGAGTTACGCCAAGGACAAGACGGCGGCCGCGGCGGCGGGCTGGAACAACCTCAACTGCGGAGTAACGATCAACTACAACGGCGAGCCCAACTACACGCCGTTCGCAGAGAAGTTCAAGACCTGCGGAGTGAAGCTGATCTACAACAACCTGGGTGCGGGTCCGCCGCTGTTCGGCATGCTGGAAGCCAACCACCAGGTGGGTCTGAATCCGATCTACATCATGGAAACCAACGACTACACCAGCGAGATGTCGTCATGGAACACGGCCGGCATCGGGAACAACATCTACGTTCGTGACGCCTTCGTGCCGCTGGAAGAGGCCAACATCAACCCGGCGGTGCAGAAGTACGTGAGCCTGGTCACCGCCGATGGTGGCAAGGTGAGCCAGCTGGGCCAGCAGTCGGCGTCGTCGTTCCTGCTGTGGGCCACCGAGGCCAAAGCGTGCGGTTCTAACCTGACCCGTCAGTGCATGATCAACAACCTGTCCAAGGTGCACACCTGGACCGGTGGCGGGCTGCACGCTGCGGCCAACCCGGGCAGCAACCTGCCGCCTCAGTGCGGGATGCTGCTGAAGCTGACGAACACGACCTTCTCGCAGTACTACCCGACGACCCAGGGTCAGTTCGACTGCTCTCCCCAGTACCTCTACCACGTTCCTCAGTCGGCTTGGGGCACGACGCTGAACTCTCAGCGGCTGGCCACCAAGTTCCTGTCGAACAACCTCATCATGCCGCAGTCATAGCCCCTCGACCCGGCCAGCGTTAGCCGAGCGCTGGTCAAGCTGTTAGCCACAGCCCGGCGAGTTCGACAGCCAGGGCCACCGTCTCCCGCAGGTTGGTGAGAGCACGTGAGCCCAGGGAACTGCGAACTTGCCGGGCTGCTGGCATTCTGAGAAACGGTTCGCCGGCTACCGGGGGCGCTTCCCCGCCTATCTGAACCTGACCTTTGCTCCGCGGCCTCCTAAAGGCCCGTCGAACCGTCAAGCGATTCGCGTATGAGATCGGCATGCCCATTGTGGCGGGCGTACTCCTGGATCATGTGCTGGTAGATGGAGCGGAGGGTAACGTCCTTGTCCCTCCAGCTTCCGGCCGCCTCCAGGGTCGCGCCGCGCGGCTGCCCTCCGGCTGGCCTCGCACTCCGCCAGCCATGCTCTCAGATCCCGGTTCCAGTCGGCGCCGGCGGGGGGAACCATTCCGTCGCTATCCGCCATGGACGACTCCCATATCCGGGTCAGGGTCAGATCGCCCTGAAGTATGCGACCGAACCAGTTCCGTTCGGTCTCGGCCATGTGGCGGACCAAACCGTGCAGGGATAGTGGAGATGGTGTCACCGGTTGGGCCCTGAGCTGCTCGGGGCTCAGACCTTCGCACTTCGCCAGCAGGGTCGCCCGGTGGAAGTCAAGCCACCCATCTAGCAGCTCGCGTTCGCCCTTGAGATAGGTCGGCCGTTTGCGTAACCCGGCCGGGGTCGGATCGCTCATCCCGTCAGGACCCCCTTCGCGCAGCCCGAGCTGCAACCTGGATAGCCAGGGTCGTTGTCTTCGCTCTCGACGGTACCAGGCTACGAACGCCGGGTCGGGCGCGCTGATCGTGGGTGGTACGGCACCCAACGAACCACCGTGACGCTTGCGCGCGCCGGTCGAATGGAGCACGCTCTGATGATGCGATTCGGGATAGGCACGCCCATCGTCGTACAGTTCCCCGGCACTCATGCCGAGTGGGAGAGGACAGCCGGAATCGACGAACTGGATGCCATCGCCCGGGCAGCAGACCGCCTCGGTTTCCACCACCTCACCTGCAGCGAGCACGTGGCGATCCCTGAGTCGATTGAGCCGATCCGTGGAGCCACGTACTGGGATCCGCTGGCCACGTTCGGGTACATGGCGGCCATCACGGAGACGATCAGGTTCGTGACCAACGTGCTCGTGCTCGGCTACCACCACCCGCTCGCCATCGCCAAGCGGTACGGGACTCTCGACGTCGTCAGTCGCGGCCGCTTGATCCTGGGGCTGGGCGTGGGATCGCTCGAAGAGGAGTTCTCCCTTCTCGGCGCCGAGTTCCCGGAGCGGGGCAGGCGGGCAGACGACGCCCTGCTCGCCCTCCGGGCGTCTCTCGGGCGACGGGTACCGGATTATCACGGCCCTTACTACTCGTACGAAGGCATGGTCATCGCCCCTCACGCCGTTCAGGACCGAATTCCGTTCTGGATCGGGGGCCGGACCCGCCGATCGCTCAGGCGAGCCGTAACCCTGGCCGACGGGTGGACGCCGTTCGCGCTCAGCCATAGGGACGTGGCCGGGATGCTTGGCGCTGTCGACTTGCCGGATGGGTTCGACGTCATCGTCCCCTGCGACCGCAGGATCGACCCTGTCGGGGACCCCGATAGGACTCTCGCAGCCATCGAATCCGCCCGCGGAGCGGGGGCGACGATGGTGAACGTGTCTCCGGTCAGCCGGTCGCTCTCGCATCTCCTCGAACAACTGGAGGCCTTTGCCGAGTTGGGCGGGTTGTAGCCCTGTGCGGGTCCCCATGGCGGCGGGCTACTCCCTGCAGCGGTTTACTGGCGAGGGTATTGTCCAACCGTGACACTGCAGGGTTGGAGTCTCCCTCTCTCGCCCGGCGGCCGTGCTTCGCTGGTGCCGCCACCACCATGGCACTTCTCGGGCGAGGCGCTCGGGATCGATTTCCTCGCCGCCCCGGAGGCGGTCTCGGCCGTTTTGCCCTCGGCGCTCGAGCCGGCGGGGGATGGTTCGTGTTCTCTCGTCTTCTGCGACTGGTCTTCGTCGGCGGACAGCGACCCGCGATTGGTATCCGATCCGGCGAGAGGGCAGTACCGGGAGGCTTACTTCTCGGTCAACGCTCTCCTGGACGGCAAGAAGGTGGCGCGGGTTCCTTATATCTGGGTGGACAATGATCTGTCATTCGCCCGCGGCCATATTCAGGGCTTCCCGAAGAAGATGGGAACGATCGCCATCACCCGGTCCGTGCGCGTGGGCCGCGGTGGCCCCAAGATCGAGCCCGGTTCCCGCTTCTCCGGTCACGCCAGCAGCCTCGGACAGCAGGTCGTGTGCGGAGCGGTTACGCTCGAGCGGCCGGCCGAGCAAGGATTCGTCCCGAAGGCGCTCAGGCTTCCTGTATGGCACACGCGCTATGTACCCGACCTGGCCGGGGGTGCGCCGCTGGTGAACGACCTGGCGCGCAATATCGTGACCGGTTTCGAGGTCGCCGACGTGTGGCAGGGCTCGGGAGAGGTCGAGGTGTTTCCGGCCCAGTTCGAAGAGCACGATGCGCTCCGGCCCCTGGAGGTTGTCGGTGGATTTCGCTGTGCCGTCGCCTTCACCGTGACTGGGGCCGAGATACGCTGCTGAGCGAGCCGGGCTATGTGGGGGTTCAGCAGCCGGCTAGAGGGCTGGCCGGATCGCTACAGTTCTGAGCATGCCCGTTACCGGCATCGACCACATCGCCCTCCCGACCGACGACGCGGAGCGCTTGGCGTCCTTCTACTCCTCCATGGGCTTCGGTGTGTACGGACTCGAGGACTGGCGGGCGGGTCGTAGCCAGATCTTCTCCATCGGTTGCGGCGACCAGAAGATCAACTTGCACCCAGAGACGCTCGTTCCTCGGCGAGGCCATCCCGCCTACCTGCGGGGGGATACAGCCGAGGCCGGGTGCGGCGACCTATGCGTGGTATGGGAAGGCGGAGTCGGTGCGCTCCAGGCGATGCTCGCACGCGAGGGAGTGACGCCGATCGACGGGCCGGTGCCCCGACTCGGTGGAAGAGGCTGCGGCGCGACAGTTGGGATCAGCGTTTACGTGCGGGATCCGGATCGCAACCTACTCGAGTTCATCTCGTACGACCCCCAGGACGTAGCCACCTACAGCGGCGCCGGGCAGCCGCGATAGGTCGAACGCGAACGACGAAACGGATCGGGCACCTGACCGAACGCGCCGCGAAGGCGCAGATTCCTCAGAAGACGAGCGGTGAAGACTCACGCCCTAGCCTCCGGCCCGACAAAGTGTCGATCGTGATCCTCAACCAGACGTTGTGGATTCCCGAAGCCCACGGCTGCGGTGGATCCACCTCGCCCTGACGAAGTTCGTGGAGGAGTGAGGCCACGTCATCGAACGGCACCTCTCGACCGACACCTCTAGCGATGACGCTCCAGCCAGTCTTGTGTTCGGGGTCAATATGGTCCACCTCAAACGCCACACGCGGCTGAGACATCGCCCGGCGTTTGCTCCCGCCTTCAATCCGCAGGATGATGCCGCTGGCGGCGACGGCATAGTTCACGGGTTCGGCCACAGGGCCCATCCCGTCGTCATAGATGAATCGACCGACGCTCTGCTGACCGAGCAGCTGCAAGCATTCGGGGCGGGACAGCTTCTCGACTTCCTTTTGGCTCACATCCGTAGCCTCATTCGGTTTGCCCGCCCGTGCTAGGGCCGAAGGTCACACACCAGCAGAGAGGGGCACTCGTGGGCATGAGATATCCTTGATGATATGGCTCACGAGTTGATCGTGGTGTCGGGGGACTCGCACGCGGTGATGCCGCCTGAGCTGTGGCCGGAGTATGTGGAATCTCGGTACCACGACATCCTCCCTGCGTTGCACGAGGACAATGGGAGGTATCGGGAGCTCCTGGGCCTCTTTGCTGATTTCTCCCCCGAGACCCTGGATGTGATCGACACCGAAGGCGTCTGGGCGGGCGGAGGCTTCCTCGGCTGCTGGGACCGCGATACCCGCCTGGCCGAGATGGATCGGGAGGGGGTTGCCGCCGAGTTCGTGTACTCAGGCGACCCCCGGGCCATCAGTCCACTCAGCCCCCAGTTCCGTCCTCTCTCGCAAGACGTCGTCGCGGCGGGCGTCCGCGCCTACAACCGCTGGGCTGCAGACACGTTCGGCCCGGCCAAGGAGAGGATCCTGATCGTTGGTGACCCGGCCAGCCAGCCCCAGCTCGACGACATCCTCGCCGAGCTCGACTGGATCGCCGCCTATGGATTCGCCGGAGCGTATGTACCGGGATACTTCCACCGCCAGGACATGCCTCCGGCTCACGACCGATTCTGGGACCCATTCTGGTCGCGGTCGAACTGAGCACGGGCTGCCGGCGGTGATCCACGCCGGCTACGGGCAAGGGCAGTGCGAGTTCCTGCACGGGGTGGAAGCGCTCCGCAGCAACATGGAGGCCGAAGGGCGCACCGACCTTCTCGCCGAGATCATCAACAACGCCGACAAGTTCTTCTCCAAGGACATGCGACCCCGCCGAGCGATGTGGAACCTGATGCTCGGCGGCGTCTTTGATCGCCACCCCGAGCTGCGGCTACTCATGACCGAGGTGCGTGGTGACTGGCTCCCGGGCACCCTCCGGCACCTGGATGAAGTATTCGAGCGATCCCGCCATCGGTTTGCCGCTAACCGGAAGCCGAGCGAGATCTGGAGCGAGCACTGCCTTATGTCGCTGTCGTTCGTGCACAAGGCCGAGGTCGAGATGCGGCATGAACTCGGTGTCGAGACGATCTTTTTTGGGCGCGACTATCCGCATGCGGAAGGCACATGGCCGAACACCGCGGACTGGCTGCGGGACGCTTTCGCCGGAGTCCCGGAGGATGAGCTGAGGTTGATGCTCGGCGAGAACGCCGATCCGGGTGCTGCGATTGGATCGGTCTGCACTGGTTCGGATCGCTGAGCGGATCGGGCCGGCGCCGGCAGACGTCATCGGCCCTGCCGGGCACCTCGATCCCCGGCTGGTTGCCAACTGGGACGCTCGCGGTGGATACCTCAAGCCGCCGGAGCGGGTTGACGATGAGGAGCTCGACGCCCTCCTCGGCGAGGACATCCTGGCTGCTGGCCGGTGACGAGGCCATCGCCGCGGCGGAACAAAAGGGTGCCGGACGCCCTCAAGTCTGGGCCGGGAGAGCGGCCAGGTCGGCGGAGGTCATCTTCCACGCCGCCGCCGCCGAAACGTTGCTGTCGACCTGCGACGGAGATGTGGCCCCGGCGATGACGGACGCCACCCCGTCCTGGGCCGCCAACCACGCGATCGCCAACTCCAGAATGGTGTGGCCGCGCTCCTCGGCGAAGCCGCTGAGCTCGTCGACATAGCGAAAATTCTCGTCGGTGGCGATCCCCGCGAAGTAGGACGAGGACGCCAATCGCGACTGCGGAGGAAAGTCCTCGCCCCGCTGGTACTTGCCAGTCAGCATCCCCGACGCCAACGGGAAGTAGGGAACGACCGAGATGTCGAGGCGGCGGGCGACCGGAACGACTGACGACTCCGCCTCTCGCTTCAGAAGGCTCCATTCCACCTGATCGGCGCAAAACGGTGCCACCGCCAGCCGGCGGGCGGTCTCGGCCGCCTCGCCGAGGAGATCACCCGAATAGTTCGAGCAAGCCACGTGCAGGACCTTGCCGCTCTTCGCCAGCGAGTCAAGCGCGGACAGCACCTCCTCGAGCGGAGCGTCACTGTCCGGATAGTGCTGGTAATAGAGGTCGATCCGGTCGGTCCCGAGGCGCTTCAAGCTGCCCTCGCAAGCCTCATGAATCCGGCGGTCCAGGCTCCCGCTCCGGTACTCCTCCCCCTGGGGGCGCGGCGACGCCTTGGTCGCGATCACCACCTCGTTCCGGCGAGCCCCGAGCGCCCGTCCCAGGAACTCCTCTGACCGGCCCCCGCCGTACATCTCAGCAGTGTCGAAATGAGTGATACCAGCCTCCAGAGCGGCGTGAACCACCGCAGTACTGGCGGTCTCATCGATCCTCATCCCGAAGTTGTTGCAACCCAAGCCGACCAGCGACACTTCCGGACCATCGGCTCCCATACGTCGCTTCTCCATCGCATCCTCTCTCATGTGAACCGGGGACCACCGGCGATAGCGGTCTCAGGGCACGATACAAGCGTTAGCCTTCCTGGCCATGATCCGGTGGTTGCAAGCGGCTGACTACGGAGCCTGGAGGCAGTTGTGGGAGGGTAGGCCGGCGGCGCTACTTTGTCCGGCGGGGATGTCTAGTCCAGGGGGCAGCCCGCTGACGCAAGCGACATGATCTCGTCACGATCGACGGCCAGGATGAAGCCGGCATCTATGGCCTCGTCGAGCCGCTGCTCGAACGCGGCCAGGTATCCGCCTCGACCGTCCGGATAAAGCCGGGCGAGCTGGACCGGGTCGAACGGATGCGTGCTCCCGAACAGGGTCGTGAACACCTCGCCCGGGTAACCCTGACCGGAGAGAGCGGCCATCGGCGCATCGACCCACGGGGTCCGGATGCCGCCACGGGAGATGCCCAGATCGTCGCGCGCCAGGGCCGGTTCGGGACCCGGCTGGCTCTCGATCCATGATGCCCTTGGCGGTGGGGTGCCGTGGCTCACCCACGCTTCGAGGCAGGCTATGGCGGCGTTGAGCACGTAGTGCTGTTGGGGGCCCGAGTTGATCAGGCCCGCTGACTTCATGCCCCGGACCTCGTCCACGGGAGCTACAAGCGCGGCTAGCTCGGATGCAGACAGGGTCCCGTCGTCTGATTGCGAGGCGATGAGGCCGTAGGTGTCGAAGTGGGCGGCGCCGGCGATCTCCCACCAGCGGAAGCGGTCGTGATCCGGCTGGCGGCCCCGGATGCCGGCCATCATCACGAGGTCGGTCTCGCTCTGCACGGTGATAACAGGTACCCTTACGTCCTCACGGATCCGCTGGCTACCGGTGAATTCGAGTTGCCGGCCTCTGCCGAACATCTCCCCCTCGAGCGCCGCGCCTGATGACCCCCGTCCGTGGACCAGGAAGCCGTCGTATATACCGGCGTGCTGATCGATGGCGTTGATGTAGGTGACGAGAAAGACGGCCGACTGCGACTCCCCGACGGCAAGGACGGTTTCGATCCGGTAGCCGGCCAGGGGCCCGGTAGCGGATCGGAGCGCCAGCCCTGCCTGGCTGAAAATGTCGAAGGAGAAGGCGTCACCCGGATGCGACAGGACCTCGTACCGCTCCGGCGCCACGGCCTTGAGGTGCTGGCCCGAGTCGAAGAATCCTCCTCCGTCTATCCCG
Organism: uncultured Acidimicrobiaceae bacterium; assembly: GCA_963851245.1. Classification (GTDB taxonomy): domain Bacteria; phylum Actinomycetota; class Acidimicrobiia; order Acidimicrobiales; family Palsa-688; genus CAWKOH01. The sequence continues at coordinate 469,414 of CAWKOH010000012.1, forward strand.
GCCTTCTGCGCCGATACCCCTACCCAGGCCGCCCCCTCGCGGATCAAGTGACGGTGCATGAAGAACCAGTCCGGTGACCCGTCGCCGCCGCCGCTCACGTTCAGCCACTCGACCACCACGGTCCCGTTGAAGCTCGTTGGTGTATCCGGGCGGCACACGACCAGCCGGGTCCGGTACGGCGCCTGCGAATCGAGCTCGGTATCCCAGCGGCCGTCGTCCCCCAGGTCCCCAGCCGCTCGCCAGGAGCACGCCGTGCCCTCGAGGAGCCACTCTTCGCTCGAATACCCGTGCCTTCCCAGGTCGAAGCTGCCCAGCGTGGTCACGGCCTCACCCGGCCGGGGCCCTGAGCAGGCCGGGTCACGGACGTTGTCACCGGTGCGGGTCAAGGCGTTCCTCCCAGATTTGCGTAGGTGGTGCTCGCTGTCTGCCTGGTCGGGGGCCGCTTCTTCCGTCGCCCATTTCCGACCGCCGGCTCGCTTGTCCCCGCCGGCCGGTCTGTCCCCGGCGGCACGCTGGCGGCGATGCCCTGCTCGAGTATCTCGAGCCCGTCGGCGATGATCTCGGCCAGGTTCCCACCGTTCAGGTGCCAATGGATGTGGGCCGCCTGGATGGCGCCTCCAGCCGCCGCGGCCCAGATCCAGGGGGCCATCGAGTCCTCGGGCGCACCCAGGCGAGAGGCGAAGAAGTCCCTGATGGCGGCGTTGCTGATGAGCTGCACGCCGCCCATGACGCCGGCCAGCACGCTCGGTGTGCCGGCGATGACCCTGATCCAGCGGCCGACATGGGCAGGATCCTCGAGCGCCACAACCTGCCCGAAGGCGACCCGAAGGGCCCGCACCGGGGCCTCGTCCGGCGGCCGCTCTCTAAGCGCTTCCCGCAGGATGCGGGCCTCTCGCCGCAGCCTGACCTGGAGCACGTCCTCCTTGGTGGGGAAGTAGCGGTAGAAGGTCCGGACGGAAATGCCCGCCTCGGAGGCGATGTCCTCCACCGTGACGCGGCCGAAACCTCGATCATCGAAGAGGCGGAGAGCAACGCGCTCGATCTCGGAGATCATCGCCTCCAGCCGCTGCTCCCTGAGTTTCTCGGCGAGCGGCCGCTTCGCCGTGCCCTGGACAGGATCGACGGTCAGGGGGGTGACGGCCACGAGTTCAGCCCTATCCTGGGGTTCCGGCTAGAACGTCTGCCAGTTCGAATCCGATGCGGTCGATGTGGGGCTGCAAGCGACGGACGTCGAAACCGTAGAGGCCGGCAGCGTTGTCGAAGAGGACCTTGGCGGTGTCCTCCTCTGTGACGCTCGGGTGGCCGGCCAGCACCGCGACCTTGTCGAAGGTGTGGGGGACGAAGGACTCGAAGTGCGGATAGTCGACGCCGAACATGGCCGCATCGGCACCGATGTGGAAGCCCGCCAGCTGGTTCCGGTCGGCGTCCTTGCCGACCAGCTCGTCGATTGGTAGCTGTCTGGGGTCGAATGGCGAAACACCGATGAAGCAGTTCTCGCCGATGTACTCGCTGGCCATTCTTTTCACCGTCCGCTCCCGGTTCATGGACCGGGCGAAGGCCATCCAGTCGTCAGTCCAACTCAACGTCATGTCGAGATGGGCGATGGCCGGCACCAGGAACATCAGTTGCGTCTCGATGAAACCCACCCGAAGCTGGGGGAAGCGGTCGAACACGCCCCCGGCGATCATCTGCCAGAGTGACCGCACCGAGTAAAACCCGTTCTCGATGGAAACGGTCAGGATGGCGGCGAAGCCCGTAGCGCTGTAGCCGGGAAGGCCGGCACCTCCGTGCTGGCTGAGGGGCAGGCCGACCTCCTCGACCGCGGCCCAGATGGGATCGAGGACGGGATCGAAGAAGTCCCTCCCTCCCGGGTTGAGCGCCGGCATCATGATGCCACCCAGTCCCTGATCCTTGGCCCAGTGCACGTCCCGGACGGCCTGGTCGATGTCGTCGAAGGACACCACGGCCTGGCCGGAACGGCGGCCCGGTGCTTCGGCGCAGAAGTCCACCAGCCACCGGTTGTAGGCCCGGCGGCCCTCCGCCTCCAGGTCCGCATCCTGGGCGCGCGCCGAGTCCTCGAAGCGGTTGATCTGAAAGGGTTGGCCGTTCGGGAAGAGAACTTCGGCGACCACACCCTGGCCCTCCAGCACCGCCAAGCGCCGATCCGAGTCCCACTGGGCATCAGCGCCGTACTCGGGGTTGAGGTTGCCGGCGTCGGGTATGCCCGCCTCTTCGGCCGCTCGGACCCACTCGTCGTAGGCTTCGAGGTACTCGCCCTCGATGTAGTCCCGGTACCCGGCTCGGGACGCCTTGACGTGTCCGTCCACCGAGACGATCGCGGTCTTGGCCATGATTCCCGACCCTCCCTTCCGACCCCGACGGCTGGGCCGCCGTCTGGCAGGATATGCCACTACCGGCCTATAGTGTCAAAGCGAACCCTGTCGTTTCGGGGATCAGGGGGGTTTCAACGCATGAGTCGGACGCGATGGAAAGTGCCGGCGCTGGTCCTGGCCAGCCTGCTGATGGCGGCGGCTTGCAGCTCGTCCAAGCCCGCTTCGAGCGCGAGCGGGTCTGCGGCGGGTAGCGCGACCGGGAACGCCCCGACCATCACCGTCGGACTGCTCACCGACATCACCGGGATAGGCGGCAGCCCCAGCGTGGTCAAGGGGATCGAGGCTGGCATCGGCATGGCCGCTTCGGAGGGGTACAAGATCCGCTACGTCCTCGGTGACACCCAGAGTTCGCCCACAGCCGCCCTCACAGCCGCGCAGAAACTGGTGGAGGAGGATCACGTCTTCGCGGTGGTAGCCGTATCAGGGCTCACGTTCGCGGCGGCCCCCTTTCTGTCGGCCCACCACGTTCCCGTTGTGGGAGTAGCCGAGGACTCTACTGAGTGGATCACCAGCCCGAACATGTTCTCGGTCATCGGTACCGAGGACTACACCAAAGTCGAATCTACTTACGGCGAGTTCTTCAAGCGGGTCGGTGCCACGCGGATCGGTACGCTGGGATTCTCCATAACGCCGTCGGCCAAGGAGGCAGCCAAGGCGGCAGCGATATCCGCCGAGGTCGCCGGCGTAAGTGCCCCCTACGTGAACCCGGACTTTCCATTCGGCAGCACCAACGTGGGGCCCGAGGCAATCGCCATGAAGAATGACGGTATCAACGGGCTCACCACGGCAGTCACCCCGAACATCAACTACCTCCTGCTGACGGCTCTCAAGCAGCAAGGCGACACCTTGAAGGGGGCGCTGCTCCCGACCGGTTACGGCGGCGACCTCGAATCGGCGGGCGCGGCAGCCCAACAGGCGGCCCAAGGCGTCTACTTCCTGACCGGACAGGAGCCCGTCGAGATGCACACGCCGGCGACCGAGCGCATGCAGAACGCGTTTCGCACCTACGCCGGCGTGGCGGGTGATCCGACCTTCGCGGAGTACTGGGGGTACGAGAGCATCGACGGCGTCGTGGCCGGGTTGAAGGCGGCCGGCGGGCACCCCAGCCAGCAGCAGTTCATGAATGCCATGCTGTCCATCCGCAGCTACAACCCGGCTGGCCTGTACGGAAACCAGTCGGTCGGTTTCGCCATGGACCAGCGGGGCAAAGCCGCCGGCGTCAACAACTGCTTCTGGATCACCCAGTATGTGGGTGATTCCTTCCATCTAGTTCCCGGCATGGATCCCCTCTGCGGGTACATCATCCCTGGCAAGACGGTGTCGTCCTCGTAGACCGGCCGCCTGCTGGAGGAGGCGGGAGTCAGTCGTGGCCCATCCGGTCAAGGCAGACAGCTACGGCGAGAATCAGGGCGTCGTCTTGATCCGGGGCGATCTCGATGCCGTACGTATCTCGGACCCGAAACCAGCGCTTCGATACCTCGGCCACCTTCTGGCCGTGGCGTTCGACGGTGTACTCATGGTCCACGATGTTCCCGTGGACGTCCAGGTCTTCACCGTCGCGCACGTCGACCGAATACCGCTCCCGGACGGGAGTGAATGCGGCTTTCTTCACGGTGGCGATGGTGTCGCCTCCACGTTCGATCTCCATCGTGTCGCGCACCCGGAGCTTCTTCTCCTGGATCTTGTACAGCTCGGCCCCGGAGCGATCCTCGATGAGCAGTGTTTCCCTTACCCGCAGCGCCTTCCCATCCACTTTGAAGACCCGCTCACCGCTGTTCGTCTCGATCCAGTAGTCGTCACCGATCGAGAACATTTTCTCGCGTAACTGATACTGCAATCCGGCATCTCCGCGCCGCTCCTCTCGGCGCTCGCGTCCTCGTAGCATGTGGCCTACCTCCTTGCGGTGCGAATACCGTGACTGCTCTGCACGCTGATGTCGAGCACATGAGCGGCGGTGGCCTCGGCGGCGGTCGCGCCACGGACATTATGCCTCTCAGGGAACAGCGGCATCACCAGAACGATACTGATCCAGCCGGGCAGGAGGGTCCTTTTGGCGGCACGGGCCCACCCCTGCCAGCGCGCTGAGCGTCCGCTTCACCACGGCGGGTGCGCGGATATTCCCAACGTCAATCAGCGGCGTGAAGAGCGATGTCTGCGGGATGGTCCGCGTCGACGGTCACGAAGTCAGGCGGGCGCCGCTCCGCCAGGGCGGCGAAGGCCTCGAGGTTGGCGGGCTGTCCCAATAGTCGGGCGAAGGCCGTGTTCTCTCTCACCCGGGCGGCGCCGATCAGCTCCCGATGGGCCGCCACGATCGTTCGTTTCGTCTCGATGAGCGATGCGATGGGTTTGCCGGCGAGCGTTCCGGCTGCTTCGAGGGTCGCCCCCAGCAAGTCCTCCGGAGCGGTCACCCGCCAGACCAGCCCCATCTTCTGGCACTCCTCGGCGTTGAACCACGCGCCACTCATGAGCAACCAGGTGGCCTCTTGGCGTCCCATGAGAAGGGGGAGCAGGTAGGAGCTCCCGGCTTCGGGCGCCACAGCCAGGTCGGTGAACGGGCACCGCAGTTTGGCGGCGCTCGACATCAAGGCAAGGTCGGCGAACCCGAGGATGGTGGCGCCGATACCGAGCGCCATTCCGTTCACTGCGCACAGTAACGGCTTAGGGAAGGCCGTCAGCTGGTCGATCAGCCCCGGAAAACCGTGCACACCGGCCTTGAACGATTCCGGCGCGGTGGTCCTCGACGCCATCTCGACGACATCGGTGCCCGCCGAGAACGCCCGGCCGTTGCCCGTCAGCACCACGACGGCAATGTGGGGCGATTCCGCCGCCTCCGCCAGCGCCTCGGTCGTGGCGTCATAGAGCGCCTCGTTGAAGGCGTTCAGGGCCTCGGGTCGGTCCAGGGTCAAGACGCGGATGCGGGCATCGTCGCGGACCTGCAGCACGTGGCCCTCGGCCCCTTTTACTGCCGAAGCCGTACGGGTAGCGACTTGAGGCCGTTGTTCAGGTTGGACCGAATGCGTCGGGGCTCGCCCGTTAGTTCGATGGACGGGAAGGCGGTCAGCAGCTCGTCGAGGAACACCCGGCCTTCCAAGCGGGCCAGGTGCACGCCGAGGCAGAAGTGCTGCGCCACTCCGAAGCTGAGGTGCGGGTTCGGGTGGCGCCGGATGTTGAAGCGCTGCGGATCGGCGAAGACGTCCTCGTCTCGATTGGCCGACGTGTACCACATCGCCACCTTGTCGCCGGCCCGGATAGGCGTGCCTCTCAGCTCGGTGTCGGCGGTGGCGGTGCGGCGGAAGTAGTGCAGCGGGTTGGCCCACCGCAGGATCTCCTCCACGGCCGAGGGCAAGCGGGTGCGGTCGTCGCGCAGGTCAGCCAGCTGGTCGGGGTGTGAGAGCAGCGCATGCAGGCCTGAGGAGAGCATCGTCTTGGTCGTGTCGTTGCCAGCCGTGACGAGCTGGACGAAGAAGCTGCCGAACTCGATGTCCGACATCGGCCCGTCGCCGAAGTTCCCGGCCAGGATGAGCGACGCCAGGTCCTTCACGCGGTGGTTCGGACCGCCTGCGAGCGGCGAACTGCGATCGCGTACATGGCCATGTCGACCATGCCAGTCGGGGAGTAGCTCTCGGGAGCCGCTAGTTCGGGGTCCTGGCTGCGAGTGTTGACTGCTCGGCCCAGATCCGGATCTGCGGCCAGTCCTCCCGAGGGATGCCCACCAGCTCTCCCACGACCTGGGAGGGCAGCAGGCCGGCGACCTCGTGCACGAACTCCACGTCACCGCTGTTCCGCCGCTTCGGCGAAGATCGATCGGCATATCGACCCGGATCTGGTTCTCCATCCGGCCGATCACCCGCGCCTTGAAGCTGTCGACCAGCGGTTTGCGGTAGGCGGTGTGGCGGGGTGGGTCCATCATCAGCAGCATGTTGCGGGTGGCCTCGAGCTGCTCCGGTGGCATGTTCTCCGAGGACCACGCCCTGAATTTCGGCGGAGAAGGTCTTCGGGTTGCGCGCCACCTGGGGACAGTCGGCGTGCTTGAGCACAGCCCAGTAACCGGGTTCGCCGGGCATTTCCTGCCAGTACACCGGTTGGTGCGACGCAGCTCGGCGAAGATCTCGTGGATGGGCCCGTCCACGTAAAGGTCGGGGTCGTAGATATCGACGCCGGGTTCCCGGGTGGTCTGCGCCATGGACCGCTGCCGTTCAGTCGACGAGCACGGGGGGACGGCCCAGACCGTGTTGCTCGCAGACCGCTAGGTAGAAGGCGAGTGTGCCCGGCCCGTCGCTCACCGACTCGATGTTGCCGTTGGGGTCCAGGTTGAGGTTGACCCCGTACATGTGGAACCACACGCGCGTGTTGTCTTCGATGCACTGCAGGGTGTGGACCGAGTTGGCGGGCTCATAAAGAAAAGAGTCGGCCCGGTTGACGTACTCGTACTCCTTGTACTTCCAGGCGCCGGACTTGGTATAGCCCCACACCGGCCCGGTGTGCCGGTGAGTGGCCACTTCGAAGCCGGCCTGAAAGACGTTCTCGATGATCCAGAGGCTCTCCTTCTCGCGCACCTGCAGCACCCGGATCAGGTTCCCGCCACCGATCTCCACGAAGGGAATCTCGCTGTCACCGATGTGCACCGCGGTAGGGACCGGAGAAGTTACTGCCATGATCAGCCTCCCTGGAAAATGTAACTGAGTTCTAAAGTACTCGTTACGCTCTGTGCAGACAAGAGCTACGGTTCTGAGATGGACATCGGTTTGTTCGTTCCGCTCAGCGGTTTCAACGCCAACTCCACCTTCTTACGGGCGCTCGGTCCGGCCGTGGAGGAAAGAGGATTCGAGTCCCTCTGGCTGCCCGAGCACGTCGTCCTCTTCGACCAGTACGAGTCGAGTTACCCGTACGCACCGGACGGGAAGATGCCCGGCGGCGCCGATACCGGTGTGCTCGAACCACTCATGGCGCTCAGCTATGTGTCTGCGGTGACCGACCACGTCAAGTTGGGCACGGCGATCTGCCTGATACCTCAGCGCAATCCGGTGTACACGGCCAAGCAGGTAGCCGACCTCGACATGCTGTCGGGAGGCCGAGCGGTACTGGGCATCGGGATCGGCTGGCTGCGAGAGGAGTTCGAGGCGCTGGGCGTGCCCTTTGCCCAACGGGGCCGGCGTACCGACGAGTACCTGCAGGTGATCAAGTCTCTTTGGACCGAGGAAACGTCGTCGTTCGAGGGTGACCTGTATCGGCTGCCTGCCTGCCGGATGTATCCGAAGCCGCTGCAGGCTCCTCATCCGCCGGTACTAGTGGGGGGCGAGAGCCGGGCGGCCATGGGCCGGGCGGCGCGTCACGGCCAGGGCTGGTTCAGCTTCAACCGACTCCCCGAAGAGTGCCCGCCTGCCCTCGAGGAGCTTGACGCCGAGCTCGCTGAGGTAGGGCGCTCCCGCAAGGACCCCGACTTCTCGGTCAACGTCTGCCCCTACTTTCAGCCGATGAGTCCCGGGTCCATCGAGCAGTACCACGCCGCCGGTGTCGACAGACTCGTTGTCATGTGCCTGGGCTTCACCCCCGACGATCTACTCCCCACCCTGGATCAGCTCGTCAAGGACGTGCTGGAACCCGCCCGGGCTATCAGCTCCTAGGCCATCTCCCCTCACCCCCGCAGTCGGGGGGAGACAACCTGACCCGGCCGGCCGCAGGTATCGGCGTCGACTGGCGCCCCGTCGCGGCGGATGGCAGCGCCATTGACCAATACGTGCGTGACACCGACGGGGGCGTCTGCGGTCAGCCGCTCCGATCCCCCGGGAAATCCCGCACCCGCCGTAGGGGACCGGGTGCGACTGTGTCGGGATCGAACACGGTGACGTCCGCCCAGGCGCCGGGACGGAGGTAGCCGCGGTCAGGGAAGGCGAAAAGGTCGGCCTGTACGCCGGTGAGCTTGCGCACGGCCGTCTCCAGCGGCATCAAGTCCCGGTCCCGGACCCAGTTGCCCAGGAAGTCGGTGGCTTGTGGGGCGTCGCACAGCTGGCTGACATGGGCACCGGCGTCGGAGAGTCCCAGGGTGCAGTTCTCGTCGAGGAGCAGCCGCCTGACGCCTTCCTCGTCGTCGTTGAAGACGATGCAGCGGACCCGGACGGCCAGGTCGGGGTCGGCGACGGCGGCGTCGAGCAACACGTCGAGCGGCGTTGTCCCCCGCTCGGCCGCCAGCTGGGCCACTTTGCCTTCATCCAGTTCGTAGGTATCCCACCGGGGGGGCATGGCCTGGCCGTCAAAGCCCTCCCATGCCTCCTTCCGCCACACCGGATCGGCGTACGCCTTTCGTCTCTCGTCGAGGCTGGACCGGCCCAGGGCGCCGAACCTGGGGTTGACGTTCAGCAAGTAGGGGGCATCCATGGTGAACGAGAAGGCCAAGGGGCGGGGCGTCACCTGCGGCCACACCTTGGCACCGGCTTGCCACCCGGAACGGTTCAGTGCTTGCAGCTTCTCGTGCGTTCCCGACGGGTTGGTGAGCAGAGCACCGTACGTGAAAGGCAGCCCGACACGGGGTTGGATCTCGTAGAGGTCCCCTATGCCGAGTGTCTCGCCAGGGGCGAAAGATACGACGCCGCGCCGGCCGGCGGCCATGGCGTCGAGCAAGGCCTCGATCTCTCGCCGGTCGCTGCGGCGGCTCGGGACCGGTCTGCCGTCAGCGCCGTTGTGGGGCGGGGCGAAACTGGTGGCCAGGCCGGCTGCGCCCGCCTCCATCGCTTCGCTCACGACCTGGGCCATGGCTGCCACCTCTTGGTCGGTGGCCGCCGCGGCTGTACGCCTCCTCTCCGAGCACAAAGAGGCGCAGTGCGGTGTGGCCGATGTAAGCGGCGAAGTTGAGCACGCTGCCCCGGTTCCTGACCGAGTCGAGGTACTCGGGAAAGGTGGTGAAGTCCCACGGCACTCCGGCCAGGAGCACGTCGAAGTCCATGTCTTCGACCTTCTCGAGGGTGCGGGCGATCAACTCCCGCAACTCGGGCCGCGTCGGCGCGATCGAAAACCCGCAGTTACCCGCCACCACGGTGGTGACCCCGTGGTGGCAGGAGGGGGTCAGCGCCGGGTCGAAGAACACCTGGGCGTCGTAGTGAGTGTGGATGTCGATGAAGCCTGGCGCGACCACCTGGCCTGCGGCGTCGATGGTCTGCCGTCCCTCGAGGCCCGCCCCGATCTCGGTAATGCGCCCTCCGGCGATGGCCACATCGGCCCGGCGCCGGGGCGCTCCGGTGCCGTCGACTACCCACCCGCCGGTGATGACCAGGTCTGCCGTCACGCTTCTCCTCCCCTGAAACAAGAGACTCTGATTCTACGCCGTGAGATGCAGCGTGAGGGAGTCCAGACCGCGCATGAAGGCTGTACTGCGCCATTGCGGCTCGGCATCTGCGAGCGATGTGCCGGGGAAGCGCCGGGTGAGGGCTCGGAGCACCTCTTCCAGTTCGAGTCGGGCCAGCCACATCCCGAGGCAGGAATGGATACCCGAACCGAACGCAATGTGGTGGTTGGCGTCGGGGCGGCCGATGTCGAGGACTCCCGCCGTGGGGCCCCAGCGTCGTTCGTCACGGTTTGCCGAGGCGATCCAGGCCAGCACGTGTTGCCCGCCCGGGATTGTGGTGCCGCCGACCTCGTATTCGCCAGATGTGGCCCGGACCATGAACTGGGCGGTCGGGTCGAAGCGCAGCAGCTCCTCGACGGCATTGGGCAGGACGTGCCTCGTCTGCTACAAGGGCCGCCCACTGCTCCGGGGCACCAAGGAGCGCCAGCAGGCTCAAGCCGATCTGGTTGACCGTGGTGTGAAACCCGGCGAGGAAAAGGGTGTGCACCGTGGCGGCCACCTCCTCCGGCGTCACGGCGTCGCCGGCCTCGCCCGCCGCGATCAGCTGCGAGATGGCGTCGTCGCCCAGATGCGAGCGCTTCCAGTCCACCAGGTCCTTCAGGTAGGCCGCGAAGTCGCGACCTCCGGCGATGTACTCGCGGAACTGCTCCGTGCTGCGGAAGGGGTCGATCAGCTGCAGGCCTTGAAAGCTCCACCGCCGGACGTCCCGGTCGTCTTCCAGGGCTGGGATTCCCAACCAGTGACAGGTCAGCCGGTAGGGCATCGGGTAGGCCAGGTCGTTGATGAGCTCGATGTCACCACCGGCGTGGCGATCCAGGGTGTCGGCCACGAACGTAACGGCGGCAGCTCGCAGCCTCTCCACCGACCGGGGTGTGAACAGCCTGGCCAGCATGGCCCGGAGTGGGGTGTGATCGGGAGCGTCCATCTTGGAGAGCGAGGGGCGCAGTAGATAGGCCTCGGTGCCGCCGGCGGCCAGGATGGCGCGGTTCCTCGGTGCGTCCAATGTATACAGCTCGGTCGAACTGAGCCCTCTGTCCCGTAGGACCTGGATTACGTCGTCGTGACGGAAGACCATCCAGGTGCCGGGTTCGTGGCACTGCACAGGCAGGTGGTCCCTCGCGTCCGCGAAGCTGCGGTAGGGGTCGGCGAAGAAGTCCGGGGAGAACGGGTCGACGGCCCCCTTCCTGACGCTTGTGGGCATCGTCAATCTCCCCCTGAACGGGCGTGTCCCGCACTCATCTCGATAGAGTACTGCCGGTTTCCCTGCCTTCTTCGCAGGTCGGTCGGCAGCTGGTGGCCGGAAAGGGAGTGCGGCCGTGCCGGCGTTGGATCGCAAATGGTGGACACTGGTGGCGGTATGCACGGCGACGTTCATGCTGTTGCTGGACATAACCGTCGTCAATGTGGCTCTTCCCTCCATCCAGCGGTCGTTGCACTCCTCCTTTAGCGACCTGCAATGGGTGGTGGACGCCTACTCACTGAGTTTGGCGGTCTTCTTGCTTACGGCCGGGGTGATCGGCGACATCCGCGGCCGGCGCGAGGTCTTCGCCATCGGGCTCGGTATCTTCACTGCCTCATCGCTGGTTTGCGGTCTGTCGACCACTCCACTGATGCTCAATATCGCCCGGGCGGTACAGGGGGTCGGTGGGGCCGTCATGTTCGCCACGTCGGTGGCGCTCATCGCGTCAGCCTTCCAAGGGCGCGAAAGGGGCACGGCGTTTGGTATCTACGGGGCCGTACTGGGCGGGGCGGTTGCGGTGGGACCCCTGGTCGGGGGAGCTCTGACCACCGCGGTGGGATGGCGGTGGATCTTCTTTGTCAACGTGCCGATCGGGGTGGTGGCCGTCGCGCTCACCCTGGCCAAGGTCCAAGAGTCGCGTGATCCCACCGGCCATAAGGTCGACTGGCTCGGGGTGGCCACCTTCTCGGTATCGCTGTTCACTCTGGTGCTCGCCCTCATTCGGGGCAACGCAGACGGTTGGGGTAGCACCACCATCATCACGTTGTTCGTGATCAGCGCCGTGGCCATGGCGCTGTTCATTGCCGTCGAGCTGCGGGTGGCATACCCGATGCTGGACCTGTCGCTGTTCCGCCGGCCGGCCATGACCGGTGTGTCGATTACCGCGTTCACTCTGGCCGGATCGATCTTCGCCCTGTTCCTCTACATCACCTTCTACATACAGGACGGTTTGGGCTACGGACCGTTCGCGGCCGGGATCCGCTTCCTGCCGATAACGGTAATGTCGTTTCTCGTGGCCCCTTTCGCCGGGCGGCTGACCGTCAGGGTGCAGAGCCGGTGGCCGATGGGCCTCGGTCTGACTCTGGTGGCGTTGGGACTGCTGCTCATGGCGACGACCAGCCCAGGCTCGGGGTGGACTCAGCTGCTCCCGGGATTCCTGATTGCCGGGGCAGGCATAGGTATGGTCAACCCGGTGCTGGCGTCATCATCGGTGGCGGTGGTGCCGGTCGAGCGGAGCGGCATGGGTTCGGGCGCCAACTCCACCTTTCGCCAGATCGGCATCGCTACCGGCATCGCCGGTCTGGGCGCCATCTTTGCCAACCAGATCCAGCACCGAACGGCTTCCGTCCTAGAACAGACCGCCGCCGGCCAGCAGGTGCTGCACCAGGGTGGAGCCCAGCTATCCGCCGCCATGCAGTCAGGCAGCGTTCGCCAAGCCGCCGCGGCGGTGCCCCAGCCCGCTCGGACCGTTCTCCTGCACGCCTACAGGATCGGGTTCTCCCACGCCTTCAACGACCTGATGGTCATTGGAGCCGCAGTCGCCTTTGTAGGCGCGGTGATGACGTTGATCTTGGTGCGCCAAGCGGACTTCGTCCACAACGCTCTCCGCAGCGGCCGGCCCGAGGCGCCGGCCGCCTCCGGCAGCCAGGACGAGGCGACTGCTGCCCAGGCCCGCTAGCGAAGCGGCCCACTTATGGCCAAAAGTCTATAATTGCCTAAATCCCTTAGAAAGCCGTCGGCGAAGGGGTGTGCCGGGCCGTTCCGTCGGGGCCGGGCGTATGGGTGAAACATAGACCTGTTGTGCGGACGAGGAGGGGGTAGCCGGTGCCCACGAACCAAGATCCTTCGAAGGTCCCCGCCATCGACGACTGGAATCAGCTCCTCGCCGGCCGGACCGCCGTCGTGACCGGGGGAGGGACGGGGATAGGCGGGGCCATCGCCCGCTTGTTCGGCCGCCACGGCGCTCACGTGGAGATCGCAGAGATCGACCCCAAGCTGGCCGATGCGGCGGTCGCCGACATCACCGGCGCCGGCGGCTCGGCCCGTGCTCACGTGCTGGACGTCCGCGTGCTGGACGAGGTCGACCGGTTCGCCGGGGACGTCTTAGCTGAGCACCCGCACGTGTCGGTCTTGGTGAACAACGTCGGCGACTACCGGCCGCTCGTCCGCTTCCGTCAGTACGGTCCTGAGTCATAGCAGGCCCTCCGGGAGGGCTTGGGACGGACGCAGATGTGACTACGATCGACTAACCGTGACCAAGGAGCATTGGTTCATCTCAGTCGACGATCACGTCGTCGAACCCCCAAACCTGTGGTGGGACCGGCTGTCGAAGAAGGAGCGGGTGGTCGGCCCGAGAGTTGTGCGGGACAGCTGCGAGACCCGGCGGGACCCGTCCACCCTGCGGGTCGAAAGCGTCAAGGGCGGCGATGGCCCCATGATGGACTGGTGGATCTACGAGGATCTGGCCAAGCCCATCCCGAAGGTGGTGGCCTGCGCCGGCATTCCCGTGGACGAGCACAACACCGACCCGATCGCCTACGCCGATATGCGGCCTGGCTGCTACGACCCGGTGGCCCGCATCGACGACATGGATCAGAACTTCATGGAGCGATCCTTGTGCTTCCCGTACGTGCCCCGCTTCTGCGGCCAGATGTTCTACGAGGCCAGCGATCGCGGGTTGGCGCTGCGGTGCGTCAAGGCCTACAACGACTGGGTCGTCGACGAGTGGTGCGCCGGATCCTCGGGCCGCCTGTTGCCCCTGACGCTGATCCCCCTGTGGGATCCGGCTGCCGCCGCGAAGGAGATGGAGCGCAACGCGGCTCGGGGTTGCCGGGCCATCACCTTCCCTGAGATGCCCCACTTCCTCGAACCTGCCGTCCATCCACGACCCCTCCGGGTACTGGGACCCGGTGTTCCGAGTGGCCGACGAAGCGAGCATTGTCCTCTGCATGCACATCGGCTCCGGCTCGAAGATGGCCGACGTGAGTCCTTATGCTCCCCGGGCTGCCAACACGGTGATGACCTTCACCATGGCCCAGTTGTCGTTTGTGGAATGGGCGGTGTCGGGACTGTTAATCCGGTATCCCAACCTGAAGATCGCCTACTCGGAAAGCCAGATTGGGTGGCTCCCTTTTGTCATGGAGCGCCTCGACAAGTGCTACACCCATACCGCTTACGCCGAACTGCCTCCAGAAATGACGCGACCTCCGACGACCTATTTGAAGGACCGGGTATTCGGTTGCTTTTTCGACGACGAGACCGGCGTGGCCAATCGCCACACCATCGGAGTGAGCCAAATGGTGTTCGAGTGTGACTATCCCCACCAGGACACGACCTGGCCCTACACGAACGACGTGATCGCCAAGGTGGCCGAGCAGGTGTCGCCGGAAGAGTTGGAGATGATCCTGCGCGGTAACGCCATCCGGATGCTGGGTCTCGACCCTACCCCGATCGTCGGGAAGTAAAGGCGCGCCGAATTGTAGCTGCGCGGGGACGATGCTGCGCTCCCCTCACCGTTGGGAGCTGAACTGGCAGCGGGACCTGGCGCCGTACGTGCTTGCCAGCGGCTGACGCGCCAGATGTAGAACGGGGGCCAAAGCGCGATGGCGAAGAGGAGCGTGGCGAAACCGAGCAAGATGGCTCCCCACCAAAGGTTGAAATAGGCATCAAGATTTGCCCAGGTGTTGTACGATCCGCCATAGTTCGGGTCAAGCGTCTTCGGGATGACACAGTACGGGGAGTTGCTGCAGGCTCTGAAGTACCGGTCGGCTTCGTGAAGGAGATCGATCGCACCCCACACCATGATTACCGCCGCCACCAGAGCGACGCTCCGGAGCGTCCAGACGAGTGCCGTCCGGCGACGGTGCCCTGGGCCTCTCCTTACTGGCTTCATATGGGTCTTGGCGAACCGGTAGGACACCTGCAAGACACCGAACGTCAGCAGTGCCATCACACCGATAACCGCCAGCGCCCGCCCATACAGGTCGTGATCGCGATAGTTCCAGAGACCTGCGGCGAAGAAGATGCCGACAAAGAATGGAATCGCGAGCAGACCCCAGTACGACAGGGCGGCAAGTAGTCGCACGCGGGAGTTAGCGGTCCGAATAGGTGCGATGAAGCGGTCGTGGGTCAGCTCGAACCATCTGGCGCCGGCGCGGTCCTCTGCTCGGAGGAGGTGCTGGTCCTCCAGTTCCCGGACCGTCGCGTTGGGAAGGCCCGCCGTGTCATAGTCGTCCTGGTACGCCATCGCCCTGGTACCAGCCGGCGTGATCATCACCTTCTCGAACCAACGTCGGATGTAAGGTTTCGAGACCTTCGTCCGCCGTGCGGCCTCGGAGACGCGGCTGTTGTAGTAGCGGGCCAGCGCCTCGTTCGGGTCCCCGAACTTCTTGACGTCAGTCGTCGTGATGACCGTCACTTCAGGAGGAAGGGATCGCCACAGCTCGGTACATACGACCTGGAGCTGGACGGGCTCGACATATTCCCCTTGTGCCTCCCCCGCCAGGCCCTTGCCCCTACGAATTTTGATCTTCATGAGGTCGTTGACCAGCTCCGCCACGACGCCGTCGTCGAATGTTCGGTTGGTGAGGTGGCGCACGGGGCCGTCGATCGCCTCTGCGGCTTGCTGGGGACGAAGGCGGTGAAGGGGGAACTGCCCCTTCAACCCGTCGGGTAGCCGCTCCGCCACTTCGCGCATCTCTGCCAGGTGGTCCTGCCGAGCGATGAGTACCACGTGCAGGGCTGGGTCGTTCTCGAGCGCAGTACCGAGATCCTGCACGAAGGATTGCCGTTTCTGCCAGTACCCGGGGAATGCGGTGAAGAGCTCTTCGAACTGGTCAAATATGGCAAGACGGATGACCCGCTCGCCGTATTCGTTCCGTGGCGGCTCCTTCATGTCCAGGGCCTCGGCCAGGGAGGAGTTCAGAAGGTCACCCTGCAACCCCCAGCTGACCAGAGTGAAGTAGGTGTATGGGTCACGGCAGGAGTCGAGATCCAGGTCCGCGCTCACGGAACCCTGAACCCGAGCCACCGGCAGCAGCTCCATGCCCTCCTCCCGGGCCTTCGGGATCAAACCGGCACGGACGAGGGACGACTTGCCGGAGCCCGATTGCCCATAAATGACGCACGTCTTGTACGCCCACACCATGGAGAACAGCTCCTCCAGAGCCGAGTCGCGCCCGAAGAAGCGGTCCTTATCCAGTTCCTCGAATGGCATTGGACCGCACGAAGGGGTCCCGAGCGTCGAGTGCCTGGCTAGTCGGAGATTTTGCCAACATTCCAGCGATCCCTGAGTTCCTCGAAGAACTGCTGCCTGTCTCCCCAAAAGACCTTGACGTCCACACCTTGTTTCAAGTAGCTCGCCAGGTAGGCCTGCTCCTCGGGGTTACGGGGTAACTGAAGCGCGAAAGTGCGCACTCATTCCTCGATCAAATTCAGGAAGCGAGCTTCTAATACCGCGGAAGAGTACTTTAAAGGTCCAATCGACAAGGCTATAACCGACGAAGAGCAACGACGTACTGCTGATCGCACGGACTACGTAGTGGGGAATTATCGTCGACTCCTTCTGCAAGTTGGCGAGAAAGTCGAGATAGTCGTCCTCAGTGATGACGATCGACTGAGGGATGGCGTCGGCCCCGTGTAGGTGGAAGACCCAGGGTGACTCAGGACTGGGAATTGGCCACGCGCCGGGATCCTCGACTTCCATCTGCCTGGCGTTGAATTCGGCGGCTGCGCCGTTCCAGTCGCATATGAGGCGCTTCGGCGTCCTGCCCACAGCTTCCAATGCCTCGGTCATGAACGGGTCGTAGTTCGTCGTTATGTACAGAGGCAGCGAAAGGTCGGCCAGTATGCGGTGGTATTCCTGGTCATTGTGGAAGTCAGGTTTAGGTGTGGCGGCGAACTGCTCGAGGATCCGGTCAATTGGCTCCGAACGGTCGACGGTAACTTCGAGGTACTGCGCCACGCTCGTCAGATCCCTCTGTGTCAACCTTCTGTGAGGCAGATCGCGTGGCTGTTTCGTTGAGTTGAGAGGGTGGGGAAAGGGAGTCCCCGATAGTCATGACCATCCACCAATCTGTAGACGGGCGCGCCCACGCTGGCGCTATGAAGGGAGTTGATCGTTCCATTGACCCGGAGCCCGAGGTGCTCGAGCGGGCCCGGCCGCCTCGCCAATATTCGGCGAAGTACAAGGCGGAGGTCCTCGAGGAGTACGAGCGGCTGGACAAGGCCGGCAAGGGTGCTCTGTTGCGCCGGGAGGCCTTGTACTACGTCGCTGATCTCGGAGTGGCGCAAGCAGCGCGATCGGGGAGCTCTGGCCGAGCTGGCCAGGCCGTCGGGCCGACCCCAAGCTGACCCACGGGACCAGGAGATCGCCCGGCTGAAGAAGCGCAACGAGCGGCTGGAGGTCGGAGTTGGACAAGGCCCGCAAGGTGATCGAGGTCCAGGGAAAGCTCTCGGCGCTGTTGGAGCAGCTCGCCACCGACAGCGCCCCGAGCGAGACGGGGCGAGACGAAGTGATCGACGCCGGCCATCGACGAGCTCAATCCCGACTGTCGGGCATGCAGTCAGGCGTGCGAGGCCGTCGGTGAGGCCCAGGCCCGCTGGTATCGCCGGCACCGCCAGAGCCCGCCGCCTGCTCGGCCGTCCCGGTCGCCCGCACCCCAGCCTCGGGCACTTTCCGACGCAGGAGCGGGAGCGGGTGCGGGGGGTGCTGAACTCGCCCGCCCATGTCGACGAGGCCCCGGCCACCGTCTACGCCAAGCTGCTCGACGAGGGCATCTACCTGGCCTCGGTGTCCGACCATGTACCGGATCCTGCGATCGTCACGACGAGGTGCGCGAGCGGCGCCGCCAGGCCACGCCATCCGGCGCACAAGAAGCCCGAGCTGATTGCCACGGCCCCGAACAGCGTGTGGTCGTGGGACATCACCAAGCTGCTCGGCCCGGCCAAGTGGACCTACTTCTACCTGTACGTGATCGTCGACATCTTCAGCCGCTATGTGCCCGGCTGGATGCTGGCCCGATCGGAGAACGCCGGCCTCGCCGAGGCGCTGTTGGCCGACACTGTCGCCAAACAAGGCATCGAGTTCGCGCCAGCTCACCATCCACGCCGATCGCGGATCGCCGATGACCGCCAAGCCGGTGGCGCTTCCTGCTCGCCGACCTCGGTGTCACCAAGAGCCACAGCCGGCCCCATGTGACCAACGACAACCCCTACTCGGAAAGCCAGTTCCGCACGCTCAAGTACCGGCCCGGATTCCCCGACCGCTTCGGCTGCTTCGAGGACGCCCCGCTTCTGCGCCCGGTTCTTCGCCTGGTACAACAACGACCACCGCCACTCCGGCATCGGCTACCACACCCCCGCCGATGTCCACTACGGGCGAGCCGCTGGCCATCCGGGAGAAGCGAGCGATCGTCCTCGCGGTGCCTACGACCTGCACCCCGAGCGCTTCGTCCGCAAGCCACCCGACGCCGCCGGCACTACCGACCGTCGGCCTGGATCAACCAGCCCAAGGAGGACAGCCCCTCGACACAGTGATTCCTGAAGAAATCTGCCTCACAGGGGTTGACACGCGCCGGATCGTCGGCGTTGCTCATCGGGTAATCGATCTCTTTGGCCCAAGCGTTCGCGATTTGAGTCGCATTGGGATGAGGGCTCACGCCGGCACCGATGAAAGGCGTGCACTTACCCCGTCTGGTCTTAGCGATCAAGGCCTTGAAGTTCTGGTCGTCGAAGTTCTGCTCGTGTAGGAGTAGCGCCATTCAGAACCGCTCAGTTCGTCCCAGATGGGACCAATTGCACCCGGCGGCGTCCACAGACTCAGCCACTTTCGCACCCCTCGAGCTCGCGACACCCTCTTGAGCACAAAGGTACACCCCAGGTTCGATCTCCGGCCTGATTATGACCTTTTGATGGGTCAGCTAGTAACACCGACCTGGTGTGCCCTCCTGCGTGGGCGGAGCCACGCCCACCGGCTCAGTCCGACGAAAACCGGCTCTCACCATCAGAGCGCCCCCAAGAACGCCATCAACGTCCGTTCGATAGAAGAGATGTCCGTCTTGTCCGTGAGTGCCGCGTAGATGTCGCCTCCGAGATCGGCTGGCATCTTCGAGCCGGATTCACGGATGATCAGCACGTTGTGCTTCCCGCGCCTTCCAATAAAGTATCCGGCCTCGAAGACGACATTGTCCCGCGGCACGGCCTGGTCTGCTTGACCGTGGGCAACTAGGTCATCGTCCCTGGTGAAGAGGAAAATCCCAGCTAAGCGAAGCGCCGCGGCGCGTTGGATCTGCTCGATGATCGTCCGTCCCGGAATAAAGTCCGTCTGCCAGTCCAGGACTCGCCCCGAGACTCTCGATATAACGCTTGATCGCCGCTGCGGTGTCCAGGGACTTACTGGAGTATCCGAGGAAGACATCATGGCGCTCGTCAAGCAGTGTCTTCCAATAGCTAAATGGCACCCTGAACTCGTCTTCGTGAAGCCAGTCGACATCCGCTTCCGCGTCGAATTCACCCAAATATCCGCCGAAACCCATGTCGAACACGAGCGGCGGGAGACCTCCTTCTGTACGAGCACCAACCGCGGCAATCGATCGTCCGGGTGAGAGCGCCTTCATAGTGGTTGTACTCGCTCGGTAGCAGCACCGGGAGGTTTTGATCGTCGTCGAATTTCCAGCGGGCCATTCCAATGATTGCCGCGCCTGTGCAGCGCCGTGCGATCTCGTCGGCGTCTCGGGGGCTCCATATGCCTTAGCCGATGCGAGTCCGGGGCTTCCTTTAGGATTGTGGAAGATCTCGGGCTTGTACCCCAGCTTCTCAATCTCCTCGACCAGGCCCCACTTGAGACGGTTCAGATTAGGCGTGAGCCACCGATCAGCCGGGATACTCACATAGACACGTCGTGTAATCTCCAATGCTCTCTCCAGACACCGGGGATCTCCCAACGATATCTGGTGGCGGGGTCCGGCGAGGGTTCGGGCTTGAGATCGGCCCAGGGCTCCTTGCGCCGCACAGAGCCACCTGGAATGATGAGATGTGCACTCACAAGGGGGGATGGATCTATGCGTCGACACATGCCGGTTTTAGCTGCGTTCGTGGTGGCGGCGATTGTGGCGGCCGGCTGCAGTAGTTCGTCGAAGTCTTCTTCGTCCAGCAGTTCTGGATCGACTGCGCCGGCGGGCTCCTCGTCGGGCAAGAGCTACACCATCGGCGTCCTGACTGACCTGACTGGCCCCGGCTCGGTCACCGGTGACACCACCCTGCAGGGCATCAAGGCCGGTATCGGGGTGGCCCAGCAGGAGGGCTACAACATCCACTATGTGGTAGCCGATACGGGCACGTCATTGACTCAGACGCTCACCGCGGACAAGAAACTGGTGGAGCAGGACCATGTCTTCGCAGTCATGCAGATCTCGGTGGTGGGTTTTGCCGGTGCCACATACCTGACCCAGGCCGGCATCCCGGTGATCGGGGGTGACGTGGACGGCCAGGAGTGGCTGACCAGCCGCAACATGTTCTCGGCTTTCGGGTTCGAGGATTACACCAAGGTGCAGACCACCGACGGGCTTATCATGAAGGGGTTGGGGGGCACGAACTTCGGGAGTATCGGCTACAGCATCGAGCCTTCCTCATATGATGACGCCAAGCAGGCGGGGGCGTCGGCTCAGCTGGCCGGGCTCAAAGAGGGCTATATCAATACCCAGGTGCCTCTGGGCTCGACGAATATGGCCCCGGTCGCGATAGCCATGAAGAACGCCGGCGTGGATTCGCTGTTCCCCGTGGTCACGACCCAGACGTCGTTCGCTCTGGTCAACGCCCTGCGCCAGCAGGGTGTCGATATCAAGGCCGGCTTGATGGCGACCGGATATGGCGGTGACCTCACCGGTGGCGGCCCCGGAGCGTCACAGGCTGCTCAGGGCCTGTACTTCGTGAGTGCCTACGCGCCGGTGGAGATGCACACGGCTGCTACTGAGAAGTTCCAGAACGCTCTCAAGACTTATGCGAACTGGTCTCAGGAGCCGACCTTGAGCGAGTTCATGGGCTACGCGTCGATCGCGGCATTCGTGGACGGCCTGAAGAAGGCGGGATCCAATCCGACGCAAGCTTCGTTCATCAATACCATGCTGGGCATCACGAACTTCGACGCCGACGGCCTGTGGAACGGCCACACAGTGTCGTTCGCCCTGGCCAACCGGGGCTACATAGCCGACGCCGACAACTGCGCCTTCGTGGTCAAGTACGAGGGTACGACGTTCCACCTGGTACCCGGTATGGACCCGATCTGCGGACAGACCGTCCCCGGCAAGAAAATCTGATCGGAGGGCCTGATGGGAAAGCTTGACGGCAAGGTTGCGTTCATCACCGGGGCGGCTCGTGGTCAGGGCCGCAGCCACGCCGTTCGCCTGGCCCAAGAAGGCGCCGACATCATCGCCGTCGACGTCTGCAAGCAGCTCAAGGCGGTGCGATATCCCATGTCCTCGCCAGAGGATCTGGAGCAGACGGTCAAGGAAGTGGAGTCGCTCGGGCGGCGCGTCGTGGCCCGTCAGGCCGACGTGCGCGACGCCCCCGCCCTCCAGGCGGCCGTTGACGAGGGGATCGCCGAACTCGGACACGTCGACATCGTCGTGGCCAACGCCGGTATCGGACCGGGAGGCGACGCCACCCCCGACGAACAGTGGGACGAGGTAGTCGACGTGAACCTCAAGGGCGTCTGGAACACGGGCCGGGTCGCCATCCCCTCCATGATCGAACGAGGCGAGGGAGGAGCGATCGTCCTGACCAGCTCCACCGGAGGCCTGATCGGGCCGGGCATGAACTACCCGGGGACCCTCGCCTACATCGCATCCAAGCACGGAGTGATAGGCCTGATGCGGTCCTGGGCCAATTACCTTGCTCCTTACTTCATCAGGGTCAACAGCGTGGCGCCCACCACCGTCCGGACTCCCATGGCGGGTGGCGGCAACGTGAAGGCCATACTGGAGCACTCGCCCGAGCTGGCAAGCTCATTGCTCAATGCCATGCCCGTCGAAGCAGTGGAAGCGATCGACATCTCCAACGCCGTGGCCTGGCTGGTCTCCGACGACGCCCGGTACGTGACCGGCACGGTCGTTCCCGTAGACGCCGGCAACGTCAATCGGCGCTGACCAAACCCACCGTCCTGAAAGAACACTTGACCGGCGGGTAGAACTTTCCTTGTGACCGGATTTGACTGGATACGGGGCAAGGTCGTCGGTACCGCGACCGGCCTGTTTTCTCATGGCCCGTATCCGTTGGCGCACACGCTGTCATACCAGGGCGATCCTGGTCTATTCGGTCCGGGGTCAGCGACCTGGACGGTGGTCGGCGATACCTCGGTGTTCGTCGGCGGAATCCGGGCTCTTCTGATCCAGGCCGCCCACCCCGAGGTGGCCGCCGGCGTTTTTGACCACTCCCACTACAGGGACGACCCTCTGGGTCGCTTGACCCGGACCGCGTCGTACGTCACTGCCACATCCTTCGGCGCCGTGCCCGAAGTCGAAGAGGCCGTCGCAAGGGTTCGCCGGCGTCACCAGTCTGTTCAGGGCCTCTCCCATCGGGGCCGCCCCTATAGCGCCGCGGATCCGGGCCTGGACGCCTGGGTCCATAACGCCCTCACCGACTCTTTCCTCACCGCCTACCGCGTATACGGGGCCGGCCGATGTTCTCGAGCCGAGTCGGATCGTTACGTAACGGAGCAGACCCGGGTCGGGAGGCTTCTCGGGGCTGATCCGCTTCCCCAGACGGCTGAAGAGTTGACAGCCTGGATCATCACGCATCAACAACTGGGGCCATCTCCAGGGTCAGAAGCGGCCATCCGCTTTCTACGCCGGCCGCCCCTACCACGGACGGTGCGAGTGGCTTACGGGCTCCTTTTTCGCGCCGCCGTGGCCACCCTTCCCATCCGTATCCGTCGAATCCTGGACCTGCGCGGGCCGCATCTCGACATCGCAGTTGGTCGGGCCGCGGTGGCGGCGCTGAGGCAGGCGCTGCGTGCTTCACCGGACTGGCAACTGGCGTTGACAAGGACAGGAGCGTCGCCGCCACCTGGCGTCCGCTTCCGCCAGGCAGGCCAGTCGCCAAGCTCACCTCTCGAACAACTGCGTGCGGACGCCCGGGCCGGATCGACATCGTCCGGCCAACGCGAGGTCTAAAGCATCCCACAGGGGCCGATCCCTCGGACCAGGTTGGGCACCGCTCACTCACCTTGTCTTGGTTCTCTGCCCCGGAGCTTGTCGCGGTTGGTCTAACAGAAGGGTGATGAGCTCGACGAGATCGTCCGTGCTAGCTCGTTGGAGCTGCGGGAACCAGCCCAGGGCGCGCGCCAGGTTGATCCCGAGGAGGGCGGACGCAGTGATCTCGGCCCGGAGTTGAGCCCGATCCAGCCCTCGTCCGGTGATATCAGCTGCCAGGGGTGTGACGATCCGCCGGGTCAAGTGAGCCTGGGCGGCGCGACGTATCTCGTCGCCGGTGTCGGATCTGATGAGGGCCTGGGTCACGGGACCGAGTCCGAGTCGGTCGGTGCGGGTGATTAGCGCTTCGGCCGCCTCCGACAGGTCCTCGAATTCGGTCTGATCGCTTTGCGTCTCGGCGACGACGGCGGCGATATAGAGGTCGGCCTTGCTTCCGTAGTAGCGAGCGATGAGGGCGGGGTCCACCCCGGCTCGCTCTCCAATGTCGCGGATGGTGGTGGCCTCGAAGCCTTTCTCCCCGAACAGGGATTGGGCGGCGCCGAGTAGCGCCTGTTTGGTAGCGGCTGCGTCTCGTGGCCGACCGGCCCGCCATCGGTTGTCATCTGCAGGGCCGGCGGGGCGGGCCGTCATGATCCGGACATCTTAGGGTTGAGGTAGAGAGCTTCATCGTCCAGGAGAAGCCCCATGGCGGCGGCCTCGGCCTCCTGCTCCAAGAGGTGTTCGACTTCGTCAGAAATGGGATGAGCGTCCGCTCTGGTTGGCCCGGGAAGCAGGTAGCTGAGCACCGCCGCGGCCACACAGATGGCCGAGGCGGTCAGGAGTGTGACCGGCCGGCAATTCGCTGCGGGCGATGGCCATGGTGACAGGCAGAAGCCCCAAGCCGACGCCTTGCAACCCGCGCCCGACCACCATCATGTCGAAACTGGACGAAAGGGCCGAGACCACGCACCCCGCCGCCACCGCAGCCAGCGAGACCTCGATGACCCGTCGTTTCATAGGCCCATCCGCCAACCGGCCCATGATCGGAGTGGCCACAGCACCGGTCATCAGAGCGGCTGTCAACAACCATTCCGCGGTGCTCAGCGAGACCCCATCAGCCTCGGCGATGCTCGGGATCAGGGGTGCGCCCAGGCTGCTGATAAGGGCCACCAAGACTGCTACGCACACCAAGGCAGGCATAGTGGCGCGACGTCGCCACGGCGTCTGGACCGACGGGGTTGAGCCACCGCCCCTTCCGTCCGACGTCGCCTCTGGTGTGGCCGCCACAGGCGCCATTATATCATCAGTTGATGACATCACCCGATGACATACCTGGTCGCCGACGATGGGGAATGGACCTCACAGCGTCGGCAATCAGCGCTCTCCATACTGATCGGAGCCGGCCGGCGAGGGCCAAGCGTGAGCTGACGACTGGTCTCGACGAAGTCTCACCACAAAGGACCGACGGAGTAACCTCGCATCGATAACCTCGGAAGATCGGGAGTAGAGCAGGTTCATGGCTACGGCTAAGCGGGCCAGTCGCGCGACAACGCGAGAAGCCGCAGCAGATCGCCGACGAACTGCGGTCCCTCATCGTCAGCGGGGAGCTGGTCGAGGGCGACTGGTTGGGTCGTGAGCCGGAGCTGGTCGAGC
The DNA here is from genome assembly GCA_963851245.1 of uncultured Acidimicrobiaceae bacterium. Taxonomy (GTDB): domain Bacteria; phylum Actinomycetota; class Acidimicrobiia; order Acidimicrobiales; family Palsa-688; genus CAWKOH01. Next base: position 494,224 of record CAWKOH010000012.1, read on the forward strand.
GGTTCGGAGTTTCCCGCCCTTCCCTGCGGGAAGCTCTGAGGATTCTCGAGACTGAGGGACTGGTCGAGGTTGTCCGGGGTCTTCACGGCGGTGTTGTCGTTCGCGCCCCGGACCACCGCATGGCAGCTCGCACTGCCGCCGTGCTGCTGCAGGCCCGCAACGTCTCCTTGGCCGACGTGTTCGAAGCACGAAGCACGCTGGAGCCCGTGGCGGCCAAAGCGGTAGCGTCCTCGCGCCGAAAGAAGGCGGCGGCGGACGAGCTACGGACACTGATTGCCGGCGAGCAGGATGCCCTCGAGGACCCCGAGAAATTTGCTGAAGCGAACGCCCTCTTTCACGAACGCCTGGTCGCCTTAGCCGGTAACCAGACCTTGGCCATCGTTGCTGAGATGCTCAACGAGATCGTTGTCAGAGCCGTCACGGCCGTGAGCCGCGCCGAGGACATCGTCGGGTCTGTAGCCACGCGTCGGCGGGGCATTCGATCCCAGGAGCGCCTCGTCCAACTGATCGAAGAGGGTAATGCGTCAGGAGCCGAGGAGCATTGGCGGGCTCACATGGCGGTGGTCAGCCGCGTCATGTTGGGCCAGGAAGCCGCCACCGTGATCGACCTACTCCACCACGACCACTGAGACAGGCCCCACGGGAGGGATGATGATCGATCTGTACGTCGGATGAGGTATCTCAGTGTGATGATCAGTGCCGTGACCCGGGGAAAGAGTCGGGGGACCACCGGGTGGTGAGCGCGGCGGGGGCGCGGAGCGTCGGGGCGCGGGTCACAAGAGTGGAGGACCCGCGCATACTGTCGGGTCACGGCCGCTATATCGACGACGTGGTCCTGCCGGGAATGCTGCACGCGGCGTTCTTCAGGAGCCAGGTGCCTCACGGGCGGCTCCACTCCTTGGACGTGAGTGACGCTCGCCGCCTGCCCGGGGTGGTAGCCGTCTATACGGGGGAGGACATGAAGCGGTTGACTCAGGCCGCCCAGGTTGCGTCCGTGAGCGGCATGAATCTCACGCCGGGGATGAAACTGCCCACCTTCTATCCGCTGGTAACGGACAAGGTTCGACATATCGGTGACCCGATAGCTCTGGTTGTCGCTGAGAGCCGGTATGTCGCAGAAGACGCATTGGAACTGATCGTCGAGGACATCGAGACGCTCCAACCGGTCGTGACCTACGAGGAGGCCCTCGATCCCGGCCGTCCCGCCCTCTTTGAAGAGGTGGGCGACAATGTCAACCTCCAGACCGCCCTACCCCTGGGCGATATCGAGGCGGCATTTGCCCGGGCCGACCGGATCGTTCGGGCGGAGGTGCAGGTCCACCGGCACCAGCCGGTTCCGATGGAGTGTCGCGGCATAATTGCCAGCTGGGACACCGGCGCCGACCAGTTGACGATCCACGTCTCTCACCAATCCCCGCACATGTTCCGGATGATCGTGCCCGGATATGTAGCCGTTCCGGCCGAACGTATTCGGGTCCTCGCCGGCGATGTGGGAGGCGGGTTCGGCCTGAAGAACAGTGTGAGCCGCGAGGACCTGGCGGTCATAGCCGCGTCGACCGATCTCGGTCGTCCCGTGAAGTGGATCGAAGACCGCATGGAGCACCTCGCCACGGCCGGGCAGGCGCGAGAGGAGATGGCTGCGATCGAAGCCGCGGTATCCGACGATGGCCTGCTCTTCGGAGTCCGGATGAACGTCAAGGTCAATATCGGGGCCTACCCGTGCGATCCTTTCCCTGGATCCATGCAGGCCTTCAGCATCCCACTTTTCTTCCAGGGCCCCACCCGGTTGGAAGCACTGGAGGCGGCGTCCACAGCGGTTTTCACGAACAAGGCGACCTATGTCTCGTACCGGGGCCCGTGGGCAACCGGCGACTTCCTGCGCGAGCGACTCCTCGACCTGGTGGCAAGGGATCTCGGGATGGATCCCATCGACGTTCGACGGCGGAACTACGTGAGGCGCGACGAACCACCCCTGGCCATGCTCACCGGACGGCCCTTCCTTGGGGTCACGACCATCGAGTCGGTCGATCAGGTGTCACGCCTGATCGACTGGGACGGGTTTCGGGCCCGGCAGCTCGCGGCCCGCGCCGAGGGTCGCTACCTGGGCATCGGGCTGGCCTCGTACCTGGAAGGAGCACCGGGACCGCGGGCTCCCGGTCAGACCGCTCCTGACATCCTCGGGAACGAGACGGCCCGCCTTTACCTGGAGCCGGACGGCCGCCTCGTAATCGTGACCCGCCAGCAACCGCACGGCCAGGGCCACGAAACCACCCTGGCCCAGGTGGCGGCCGACGAACTGGGCATACGGTTCGAGGACATCACGGTTCGCTACGGCGACACCGACATAACGCCGCCCGCGCTCGTCGGAACCGGAGGTAGCCGGGCCGCCACCATGGCTAACGGAGCGGTCCTGCACGCGGCCCGAGTGCTCCGGGAGAAAGTACTGTCCGCCGCGGCGGACATGCTGGAGGCGAGCGACGCCGACCTGGAACTGCGCCACGGCATCATCATGGTCAAGGGCACCCCCTCGATCAGGTTGGCCCTCTCCGAGTTGACCAGCGCCGTCTCGGAGCAGCCGGAAGACTTCGGGCCGGATACCGATCGCGACCTCACTGTGACCCTCACCTTCGACGGGGGCACGCAGGGCTGGTCAGGAGGTACCCACTGCTGCATTGTCGAGGTCGATGTGGAGACCGGCCTCGTGCACTTCGAGCGTTACGTCGTGGTCGAGGACTGCGGTGTAGCTGTCAACCCCGCGATCGTCGAGGGTCAGATCCGCGGAGGTGTGGCCCAAGCCATCGGAGCCGTCCTGCTGGAAAAGGCCGCCTATGACCACGATGGGCAATATCTGGCCTCGACCTTCATGGATTACCTGCTTCCGGATTCTGTGTCCGTGCCCCGACTCGAGATCCACCACGTCGAAACGGTCCTTACCGACCCCGATGTTAACTTCCGGGGAGTAGGGGAGGGAGGCATGATCGTGGCCCCAGCAGCCATCGTCAATGCGATCGAGGACGCACTGGCCCCCTTCGGAGTCCGCATCACCGAACAGCATCTCCCGCCTGCTCGCATACTGGAACTGGTCGGAACGGTTCCCTCCAGTTGAGGACTCCGTCTACCGGATGCTGAGCCCGGTTTCCGCTCAGCCACACTGCCATTTGGGCTCCCTCTTCTCGAGAAACGCCCTCGGTCCCTCCAGGGAATCCTCGGTGTGGAGGTTCCGCTCGCGGAAGGCTTCCGCCAGGATTTCCGCTTCGTGCAAGGGCAGGCCCAAACCCTTCCGGATCGCCAGCCGTGTGCCGCGAACGGCGAGGGGAGCGTTGCGGTTGACCATCTGGGCTAGCTCCCGGGCCCGAGCCCCTAGCTCCTCCGGCTTGACCACCTCGGTTACGAAGCCCAGTTCGTAGGCTCGTTGGGCGGTCATCCTCTCGTGCTTCCCCAGCAGGGCCATGCGCATGGCCACGTTTATCGGTAGGGCCCGGGCCACACGGACCATCTCCCGGCCCGATACCAGGCCGATGCTGACATGGGGATCGAAGAAGGCGGCCTTCTCCGATGCGATGGATATATCGCCCGTCGTCACCAGATCCATTCCCGCCCCACAGCAGATTCCATTGACGGCCACGATGATCGGTTTCGCCATGGTTCTGAAGGGGGGAGTAGCCTCCTGCGGAGCCTCCCATTCATGGAACCGGGATAGATACCGGCCCTCGTGGGGCACCCTTCCATCTGCTGGGACCTCATCCACATCGGCGCCCGCGCAGAACGCCCGCCCCGCCCCGGTCACGATTATCGTCCAGACGTCGAGATCTCCCTCGGCCCGGGCGTAGGCGTCGTTCAACTCCTTCATCATGAGCAGATTGACCGCGTTCAGCTGCTCCGGTCGGTTGAACGTGATGGTCGCGGTCCGGTCCTCCACCTCATAGAGGATGGTTTCATAGCTCACCGTGGGACGCTCCCTTCTCAGCCCAACTTGCCTGGGTTCCGGGCTAAACATCTAGACGTAAGACTAGACGGGAGGTGTCCCGAACGGTAGCTTCTGGCGACGACCAAGTTCCAGAAGGGTTGAGACAGAGATGACAGGAAGGTTGACGGGCAAGGTTGCCATCGTGACCGGGGGTTCCTCTGGCTTTGGTCGGGCCACGGCTCTGCTCTTTGCTGCGGAGGGTGGGAGCGTCGTCATCGCCGACCTCGACGAAGTGCGGGGCGCGGAGACAGTCGAGGAGATTGTCGGGGCAGGTGGAAAGGCGGCGCTGGTCGTCGGCGACGTGAGCGAGAGGGCCACCGCCGAGGCTTTGGTAAGCGAAGCGCTGTCGCGATATGGGTCCCTCCACATCCTGGTCAACAATGCCGGCATCGCTCAGGGCGGCGAGCACACCTGGGACGCTCCGGACGAAGTATGGGACCGGGTCCTGAAGGTCAATCTGCGGAGTGTGTACGTATGTTCGCGAGCCGCCATACCCGTCATGATGGAAGGCGGGAGCGGCTCGATCGTCAACATAGCCTCCATAGCTGCCTCGGTAAGCGTGGGCGGATCCGCGTACGCGGCTGCAAAAGGCGGAATGCTCAGCTACACCCGGCACGTGGCAGTCGAAGTCGCTCCGACTATTCGGATCAACTGCGTTTCCCCCGGGTACATGCGCACTCCGATGTCAACGGGTGAGCGAATCGGGCTGACACCCGAACAGCAGGAAGAGCGAATGGCCCTGTTCGGAACCTATTGCCCGATGGGGCGCGCCGGCTCTGCCGAGGACATCGCCCACGCGGTGCTGTTCTTCGCCAGCGATGAGTCGTCGTTCGTGACCGGTCGGGAACTGGTCGTGGACGGAGGCCATCTGGTGCGCTCGAACTAAGCGCGGGATCACCGAAGTCGGCCCCGGTCAGGGCTCCGGGAGCTCAAAATGGGCGTCACGCAGCTCGAACGCGCCCGAGGTGCCGTGCTGGGCCCGAGCCTTGACGAAGTTGAACTCGCCTTCTTCGAACTGAAGGTTCGTGCCGTACGCATGAATCATGTAGCTGAGCGTCTCTTCACCGTGGTAGGCCTGCAACTGCTCGACCAGACGGAACGCCTCCTTGGCCATCACTATCCCGTCGGCGGGCATGCGCGCGATCTTCCGCGCCCACCAATCGGCCCGAGCGGTGACTTCGGCGTCGGAGACCACCTCCGTGAACACCCCATCCTTCTCGAGCGTCGATGCCTGAACAGTGTCTCCGGTAAGGAGCAGGCGGCGGGCCAGGACCGGCCCCAGCCGGTAGAAGAACATGTGGAGGTTCCCAAGCGCTGGTCCCAGCAATCGGGTGGCCGGCATCCCGACGATCGTCTCGGCCGCGACCACCGAGATGTCGGACATGAGAGCTAACTCAAACCCGCCGCCCAGGGCGTAGCCGCGCACCTCGGCGACCGTCACCTTCGGATAGCCCAGATAGTTGTGATAAAAGTCGAAAGACTTGCGGTCAACCGAGAGCCGGCGCCTCTGACTCGGCCGGCGCGGCCTCTTAGCCGGGTCCGCTTCGGCCCCGTTGGGCCCACTCGATAGCCTTCCATCCGCGTACCAGGCGTAGGCGTTGGCCATATCGGCACCGGTCGAGAACACTCCTCCCTCACCGCGCAGCAGGACAACCTTGATCTCGTCGTCCTCGGCGATCTCGTCGAGGCGGGCCCCGAGCTCCTCGCGCATGGCTGGGTCGTAGGCGTTGCGCCGCTCGGGACGGTTGAACGTCAAGCGGGCGATCCCAGCCGCGCTGTCACGATCCATGAGGATCCGAGCGTCGGTCAACTGTGCCATCCTTCCTGCGTCGAACAGCGCTGCACGCCACTACATTGTGGTCGAAGGTTCAACCAGCGTACTATTTATATCTAGATACTTCTACCCCACCGTACTGGACGAGATGAGCATTCGCTTCCAAGCAGGCCGGCTCAGATGACCGATCCATTGCCGGCGATCAGCAGCCGAATAGGTCGAATCCTGGAGCTGGACCCGACCGCCCGGGCCATCGAATTCGAGCGGGTGTGGCAGAGCTGGGGTGCCTTGGCGGTAACCGCTGTATCCCTACAGGATTGTGTACGGCCAGCCGGGCGGGTCGGTCTCCTGTTGAGAAATCGGCCCCCACAGGTCGGCCTGCTCATCGGACTCCTGCGGGCCGGGGCTTGCGTTGTGGCTATCAATCCCGACCGGGGCCGCGATCGGGTGCGCGCAGATATCGAGGGGCTCGCGTTGCCGGTGATCGCCGGCGAGCCGTCCGACGTTGAAGCGTTTGCGGGCGACGGGCCCGGCCTGGCCCGGATAACGGCCGCTGAACTCGGGGCACCCGTGCTGGCGACGGGGTCGGCCCGCGCGACCGACGCTGATCGTCGTCCGGGCGTGGCCGTGGAGATGCTGACGAGTGGGACCACTGGCCCTCCTAAGCGGGTTCCCCTCACGTATGAGACGTTTCATCGGGTATTGGCCGGCGCCAAGTACTACGAGCGGGACGCCAAGGACGCGTTGGCGCTCCGCTCCGGGGTGGCGATAGTCAGTGCTCCGCTCGTGCACCTCGGCGGCCTGTTTCGGGTGCTCCAGTGCCTCAACGACGGCCGATCCTTCTGTCTTCTCGAACGGTTCCAGGTCGACGAATGGCTGGACGCCGTTCGCCGGCACCGGCCAAGGACGGTGAGCCTGGTGCCGGCCGCCCTGCGCTTGGTCCTGGACGCCGACGTCGACCCCGCCGATCTGTCGAGCCTCCGATCCGTCATCTCCGGCACGGCGCCGCTGTCACCCGACGATGCCGACGAGTTCTACCGGAGGTACGGCGCGCCCGTTCTAGTTTCGTACGCAGCGACGGAGTTCGGCGGTGGTGTGGCGGGCTGGAACCTGTCCGATCATCAGAGGTTCTGGGTCGCCAAGCGTGGCAGCGTCGGGCGGGCTCATCCTGGCTGCGAGTTGAGAGTCGTCGACCCCGGGACCGGGGCGCCCGTACCTATCGGGCAGGACGGGTTGCTCGAGGTCAAGGCGGTTCAGATGGGTGATGACTCGGGTTGGGCCCGGACCACGGACCTGGCCCGGCTGGACGAGGATGGCTTCCTCTGGATCCTCGGGCGAGCGGATCAGGCCATCATCAGGGGGGGCTTCAAGGTGCGCCCCGACGATGTGCAGGCGGCCTTGGAGCGAGATTCGCGGGTCAGGGCCGCGGCAGTGATCGGCCGTGACGACCCCCGGTTAGGTGCCGTTCCGGTAGCTGCGGTGGAGCTACGGTCCCCGGCGTCGGAGGTCACGCCGGGCGATCTGCTCGAAACGGCGTCGAAGTCACTGGCCCGGTACGAGATGCCGGCCGAGATCCGAATCGTGGAGTCACTGCCGCGCACACCCTCGGGAAAGGTTGAACTGGCGGCGGTACGCGAGCTCTTCGCCGTCGCCGCAGTGGACGGAGGCGGAGATGGAATCGACGCCGAGTGAGGCTTCCGGTGCGTGGAGATTCGGGGTCGAAGCTCTCGGGCAGACGTCCGTCCTGGCCTCGTTGATGCGTAGGGTGGCGGGCCTGGCCATCTCGATGGAGCACGAAGCCCCGGCCGTGGATCGCCTGATTGAGGATCTGCGTGCTGCCGAACGAGCACTGTCCGAGCTGGGCCCGGCCGATCCCGCTCCACGCGTTGGGCAGCACACAAGGACAGAGCAACGGGTTTACCTCGACCACTCAGAGGACATCGGCTCCTACAACCCCTGTTTCCCGGAGTACACAATAGAAGTCTTCGGGGACCGCGCCGCGGGAACGGTAGCCTTCCCTGTCGCCTACGAAGGGCCACCCGGCATCGTCCACGGAGGCTTTCTCGCCGTGTTCTTCGACTGCGTGATTCAGGACCAGAATTGTGAGTTGGGTCAAACCGGTAAGACGGCGTCGCTCAGCATCTTCTACCACCGGCCCACGCCTCTGCTGAAGACACTCGAATTCGAAATTGACCGACTCGTTGCCGACCGGCGAATCACATCCAACGCCCGCCTATCGCTCGGTGGGGTCACTCTCAGCACTGCGGCCATGGAAGCCGCCTGCGGGGATCGCTCCGCCTTACCGGCCGTTTCGCCTCGGAGGGGTGAGCCTTGACGTCCGCCACCGTTTACGCCGATGACGGGTTGCCTCTAACTGTTCCGAAGTTGCTTCGCGCCCAGGCCGAGACCCGTGCCGACCGTCCCTTTCTTATATGTGACAATGACGCTCTTACCTACTCGGAAGCCCTCTCGCGATCGGCCTCGCTGGCGAAAGCGCTGTTGGCTTGCGGAGCCGGTGTCGGGTCGTACGTGGCGTTGCTTTATCCGAACGGATCCGACTTCATCGTCGCCTGGCTGGCTGCGGCCCGTATAGGGGCGGTGACTGTCCCGCTCAGCACCTTTTCGACGAGCGGTGAGTTGACGGTCCTTCTGCGCAACGCAGATGTCGAGATCCTGCTGTCGGCCGCCACCTACCGGGCCCACGACTTCCGGCAGAAGCTCTCAGCAGCTGTCCCGGAACTCGACTTCGGCGCTCCTCCACCTCTGCTGGCCCCCTCGGTACCGGCCCTGCGCCGCCTCGCCTTCGACCAGTTGCCGCCAGGCGCTCATACCGGGTGGTCTTTGCAGAGTCTGCTCGCAGAAGGAGCCGATGTCGATGACCGGGAGCTGGATGCGGCCGAAGGAAGCGTGCGCCCATCCGACCGGTTGGTGATCGTGCACACGTCCGGATCTACCAGCCAACCCAAGGGCGTCATCCATCAGCACGGCCCTCTGATCCGGCATCAGAACAATCTCAACGAGTTGCGAGGGTACGAGTCGCACGAGGTTCTGTTCTGCAACAGCCCGTTCTTCTGGATAGGAGGCGTCGGCTACGCCCTGCTGGCGACGCTCCTGGCTGGGGGGACTCTGGTCTGTTCCAACGCCTCCGACGCGTCGGGCGTGCTCGATCTCATCGAGCGAACAAGGCCGACGATGGTCAATGGCTTTGTGCAGGCGATCGCTCATCTGCCGAATGACCCCTCATTCCCGGGCCGAGACCTCTCCTCTATACGCCGGGGAAACCTCTATCCGATCATGCCCGACGGCGTGAGGCCGGCCGATGCAGAACTCCGTCACAACATGCTGGGGGCGACGGAGACCGGGAGTGTGTGCCTGACCAGTGACGACGAGTCGGACCAGCCTGAGAGCCGCCGGGGCTCATTCGGGCGGCCGGTGCCCGGTTTCGAGGCCAGGATCGTCGATCCCGAAACGGGGGTGGCCTGCGCGGACGGCGAGCTAGGAGAGCTGTGGCTGCGCGGCCCTTTCCTCATGGAGGGTTACTACGGGCGGGAGCGCCACGAGGCATTCCAGCCGGATGGCTGGTACCGCACCGGGGATCTCTTCTACGTCGACACCGAGGGGTTCTTTTACTTCAAAGGTCGGGGCAGCGAGATGATAAAGACCTCCGGCGCCAATGTCTCGCCGCGGGAAGTAGAGGCGGCCATCCTGGAGGAGACCGGGCTGGTCGCCCACGTCCTGGGACTAGACGATGACGAGCGCGGTCAAGTAGTGGCCGCCGCGCTCCGGGTTCCGGCCGGCCGAACGGCGCCGGAACCCGATGAGCTGCAGACCCGGCTGCGGGCCCGGCTGTCGGCATACAAGGTCCCGAAGCTGATCCTGATCATGCCGGACACCGATGTCCCGACGATGTCCAGCGGGAAGCTGGACCTCCGGGCTCTCAAGGAGCGGTTCCGTGGCCGCTGAGATCCAAACCCTGCCCGCGCTCCTCGAGAGAAACTCCGCCCTCCACCCAGACAAGCCGGCCGTGGTGGCCGACGGGAAGTCCATCACATATGCCGAACTCGACCACGCCAGCCGCAAGCTGGCCGCCCGCCTGGTTGCGGCCGGCATCAGCAAGTCATCCCGGGTAGGCCTCCTGATGCCGAACGGGACGGAATGGGTGTTGAGCGCAGCCGCAGCGGCGCGAGTCGGGGCCTGTCTCGTCCCCCTCAGCACGCTCCAGGACCCGCCCGATCTGCTCGCCCAGCTCCAGCTCGCCGCCGCCACCCACCTCATCGTCGCAAGGGAGTTTGGCGGCCATCACTACCTGGAGGAGCTCGAGGAGAGCGCTCGGGGACTGGCGGCCCTCACCGCCTCGGATCGGCGTCATCCCGCCGTCCCTTCCCTGCGGAAGGTCTGGTCCTTCGAGGACCTGCCAGGGCCCGAAGTCGACCCGGCGCTGGTCGCAGCGCTCGGAGAGGTCGTGCGCCCGGCCGACGACCTGGTGATCCTGTTTACCTCAGGAAGTCGGGGTGTTCCCCAGGGTGTGATCCACACGCACGGCAGTTCCATCCGGGCGACGGCTGCCAGGTTGGCCTGCTGGTGCCTCGGCCCGGACGAGCACCTGTACACCCCGATGCCGTTCTTCCGGACCGGTGGCTTCTCGGGCGGCTTGATGACAGCTCTGCTCGCGGGAGTCACCCTGCTCACCGAAGCCCTCCCCGGGCCCGAGAAGACCGAGGAACTATTCGAACGCGAGCGAGCGGACCTTTTCGGCATGGCCGAGACCTTCGGGCCGTACTGTGGGGAGCGCGTCGATACCGACTTGGCCCCCACGAAGCACGGAAGCTGCGGACGCCCGTTCGGGGGGATCGAAATCCGGATCGCGGATCCCGACGGGAGGATCGGCGTGCTGTCCGGCGCCGTCGGGGAGATCTTGCTCCGCGGCCCGAACATGATGCGGGCCGTACGGGGCCGCACGCGCGAAGAGACATTTGACGGAGAGGGGTTCTACCCGACCGGAGATCTGGGCGCGCTCGACGCCGAAGGCTGCCTCTGGTACCACGGCCGTTTGGGCGACATGCGTGCTTACATCGCCAGGGGGCGGGGAGAAAGCCAGGAGTGCTGAACTCGAACAAGGGGATGGATTGGATATGCGGCTCACCGGCAAGATCGCCCTGGTAACCGGGGGCACCAGGGGAATCGGACGCGGCATTGTCGAGATGCTCGCGTCCGAAGGCGCATCAGTCGTTTTCACCGGGCGCTCTGAAACGAACGGGGCCGCGGTCGAGAAGGCCGTCGCCGTCGCCGGAGGCCGGGCAACCTTCGTGCGCGCCGACAATGGCGTCGAAGAGGACGTCGCGGGCGCCGTCCGCCGGGCCGTCGAGCTGTACGGGCCGTTGACCACCTTGGTGAACAACGCCATTTCGGATGAAGTAGGCAGTGGTAACGACAGCCACGTGGACCAGATTGCCAACGATTCGTTCGAGAACATTCTGCGGATCGCCCTCATGGGCACGGTCTGGGCGTGCAAGTACACGATTCCGGTGATGCGGACGGCAGGCGGCGGTTCGATCGTGAACGTCTCGGCCAGCTCGTCCAAACGGGCGCTCCCTCACCGGCCGGCGTACCACGCCTCCAAGGGTGCCCTCAACGCCATGACCCGCCAGCTCGCGGTCGACTACGGGAAAGACGACATCCGGGCCAACACCATCATCGTCGGGTTCATCTTCACGGGATCGCCTGAGATGACCGCCATCCTGTCCGACCCGGCCCGGCGCGCTGCCTTCGAGAAAAACATCCCGTTGCCCCGGCTGGGCGAACCGGCCGACATCGCCGCCGGGGTTGTCTATCTGGCGTCGGATCAAGCGAAGTACGTGACCGGCACGGAGCTGACCATTGACGGGGGAGCATTGTGCCATCAGCCCCTACCCGAGATCGACTACGCCCACATCCGGGCCAGCGAATGAGCCTCATCCCGCTCCTGACCAGGACCGGATTCAGCAGGCCGTCAGGTGCGCCAGGAGAATTCGGTTGAGCATGTCAGCGGCCAACCTGCGAATCCAGTGCCCTGCCGATTGCAGAACCTCGAAGCGGTACGGCCTCTAACTGTGCTCCGTCCGGCCGCTCGACCGTTGCGCTACTCAGTGTCAGATCGTAGGCTCCCGGTCTAGATGTTTTGAGTGACCATCGAGTCCTTCGACATGGGATGGTGTTGACATGCTGAGCCCCTTCGACGACTATCCGATTCACCCGTCGGCCGACCCGATCGCTCATCCCGCTACGGGAGATCCAAATCATTACGACCGGTACTGGTTCAACGGCCATCAGAAGGACGGCGCCTTCTATTTCGGTGCCGCCATGGGTCATTACCCCGTCAGAGGCGTGGTAGACGCCGCCTTCAGCCTCGTACGCGATGGTGTCGAGCATTCGATTTTCGCGTCCGGCCTGATGCCGCTCGACCGGTCGACCAACGTGGGTCCGATCCGGGTGGAGGTGCTCGAGCCGATCCGCACCATCCGGTACGTAGTCGAGCGCAACGAGCACGGCATCGAGTGCGACCTGACGTTCCGGGCCACGACGGTGGCCGTCGAGGAGCCCAGGCAACGAACGATCTCACCGGAGGGCATCCTGACCATGGATCACACCCGCCTGACCCAATGGGGTAACTGGGAGGGCTCCATCGTCGTCGACGGAGAGGATCTCCGGATCGATCCCACTGAGGTCCCGGGTACTCGAGACCGGTCCTGGGGGGTCCGGCCTGCTGGTCAGCAGCTCGAGAGCAACCGGCCGCGGCGGCCACCGCAGGCCTTCTGGCTGTGGGCGCCTCTGCACTTCCCCGATCGTTTCACCCACCTGGCGCTGCACGAGCATGCCGACGGTTCCCGCTGGCTCGAGACGGCCCTCGTCGTGGACCCGATCCCGGATGATGCGATGCCGTGGAGCACAGCTGGCGTCCGGGAGTGCGGCGATATCCGCTACGAGCTGGAATGGGAACCGGGCCGGAGGGAGATCCGTCGCGCCCAATTGTGGTTCTCCGACCCTTCCGAGGGAGAGGTACACATAGAGCTGGAGAAGGTCTTCACCTTCCGTATGCGGGGTATCGGCTACAGCCATCCGTACTGGTCTCACGGCAGCAACCACGGCCAGCTCGAGACCGGCCGGGAGTCGATCAAGCTCGATGATTTCGATCCGCTCGACTGGTCCTCGCTGCACCTGCAGAACCTCGTTCGGGCGCGGATGGGCGACCGGGTCGGCATCGGTGTGCTCGAACAAGCACACTTCGGGCCGCATGCACCCACCGGCCTCACCGGGTTCAACGATGGTTACGGTTCGTGATACCGCAGTTCGTGATACCGCCGGCCCCCCGAGGAAAGCCGATCTTGACAGCCACTGAACGCGGTCCCGCCTGAAGGCTCCGGGGAATGGTTATGGATGCCGGCCACGGAGCCATGGTCAGGCTCTAGACCAGACCGGAGGAAAATAGAGGCGTGACTACAGTCAAGACTCCGTACGTGAACCTGCTGGATCCACAGTTCTACGTGGACCCGTGGGCTGCCTACAAGTGGTTGCGGGACGAATCGCCAGTCCATTGGGATCCGGTGCAGCGGCTTTGGGGCCTCACCCGCTACGAGGATGTGCTCATGGTGGAGAAGGGCACCGCTCTGTACACATCTTTCAAGGGGTCGCGTCCGCACATCGACCAGACCGAGAACCGGTCCATGATCGATCTCGACGATCCCGCTCACCAGCAGCAACGCAAGCTGGTCGTTCGGTGCTTCACCCCCCGGGGCGTGCGCAACCACGCGGACCGCATCCGCTCGCTCGCCGACTCCATCCTGGATGAGGCGATCGCCGGCGGCAGCCGTTCCTTCGAAGTGATTGAGAAGGTCGCCTCGCGACTACCGGCCATGGTCATCGGCGAATTGCTCGGGTATGCGCCGGAGCAATGGGAACTGATAAGGACGGTCTCGGAGACCACAATGCACGCGGGTGGCCAGACGCCCGCGGACGGTGGTGAGCCGCATTTCGGCGGAATGCGAAGAAAGCGCGGCGGCCATGATGGAGTGGATCCCGGTCACGATGGGGATCGTGGCGGCCCGGAAGGCGCAACCCCGGGACGATCTCATCTCTGTCTGGTGCCACAGCGAGACAGACGGCGCTCCTTGGGACGACGCCAAGCTTCTGGACGAGATTCTCCTGGTCGTGGACGGAGGGGCGGAGACCACCAGGACCGTCATCGGCAGCATCGTGCGAGAACTGGCCCTCAGACCGGACTCCCAGCGTCATCTCCGTGATCATCCCGAGATGCTCGCAGACGCAGTGGAAGAGTTCATTCGCTGGGTGTCACCGGTTCTCAACATGCGGCGAACTGCGACTCGCGATCACGAGCTAGGCGACCAGCATCTTCGCGAGGGCGACGAAGTGCTCCTCCTCTACGCTTCGGCCAACCGTGATGAGCGAGCCTTCGACCGACCGGAGGAATTCGATATCAGCAGAGAACGCAACCACCACGTCGCATTCGGGTTCGGCACCCACGTCTGCCTGGGAGCACCGCTGGCGAGGCTGGAGCTCCAGCTGATGTTCGAGCGATTGCTCGCCCGTCTGCCGGAGTGGCGGTTGGTTCCAGGTACCGAGCCGAAGATAATCCCGTCCACCTTCGCTCGCGCGTTCGACGCGGTGCACATCGAGTTCTGAGCCGGGTCGCTAGAGGCGTGATCGTCGAGTCGGAGGTCCACTGTTGAGCGAGACATCACAACTCAGTTCGACGCCATGGCGGCGAAGTCCCAAATATGTAGAGGAGAGGCTGGCGGCATGGGCCCGCGCCTTCCGCAACGACGACAGGGCCACCGTAACCGACGTCCGCATGCCCGACAGCGGAATGGCGAACGACACAGTGCTGTTCAGGCTCGGTGAGGAACCATTGGTGGCCCGCCTGGCGCCATCTCCCGAGTCGGCCTACCCGACGTTTCCGAAGTTCGATCTGGATCTTCAGCGTCGCGCCATCGATTTGGTTCGGGCCCGGACCAAGGTACCGGTTCCCGAGATCGTCCACATGGAGGAGTCGGATGCCTGGCTGGGCGCACCCTTCCTGGTGACGCGGTCAGTCGAGGGCCTCGTCGCGTCTGACAACCCCCCGTACCTCCTTGACCCTGGTGGCTGGTTCCTGCGGGGCACCCCCAGGGATTGGAAGCGCTTCGAGACTTCAACCATTCACGTGATGGTGCAGCTGCACAGGATCGAGGCCAAAGATGAAGCCACTGCGTTCCTCCGCTCGGGCCACCCGGGCGAGACGGCACTGGAGCAGCTGCTGGAATTCTTGCGGTACTTTTACGAGTGGGGCCGCGCGGGTCACAGGGTGCCGATTCTCGAGCAAGCGATCGAGGTGCTGGCTGCCACCGTGCCACCAAACGACCGGAGCGTGCTGAACTGGGGCGATGCCCGCCCAGGCAATATTATCTACAGGAATTTCGAGCCCGCCGCTGTCCTTGACTGGGAGATGGCCGGCGTGGGTCCCCCCGAGGTTGACCTGGCCTGGACCACCTTCTTCCAGCGCTTCTTCTCGTCGATGGCCGAACAGCACGGGCTACCGCCGGTCCCTGCCATGTTTCAACGGGACGTGGCGAAGGCGTCGTACGAGCGCTTGTCGGGCGACGCTCTCGACGATCT
Organism: uncultured Acidimicrobiaceae bacterium; assembly: GCA_963851245.1. Classification (GTDB taxonomy): domain Bacteria; phylum Actinomycetota; class Acidimicrobiia; order Acidimicrobiales; family Palsa-688; genus CAWKOH01. Next base: position 509,613 of record CAWKOH010000012.1, read on the forward strand.
GGCCTGGTACGAAGCTCTGTCGGGTCTGCGCTTAGGAATCATCCTGGTCCGGATGAGCCTTCGCAGCATCGAGTACGGAATGCAGAAGAAGGTCGACGACCCGAACGACCTGATGGTGTTCGCACCCCTGCTAGAGCTTTTGCTCGAGGAACTGTGAGGCGGTGTCCGGCAGGTACCTGATCGACTTGCGGCGACCCGAGGTCCTCGACTGTGGGGCAGGCACGTGATGGGAGGGGTGAGTTGAGGTTGATATCACTTTGTGTGATAGTGGTGGACGCACCGCTTCTGTGCCATAGTGGCCGGACGTAAATCGGAAAGTGAACACCAGGGGGAGGATTTTCGGTCGTGGTAAACGTTTCGCTTCTCAGAGTCCGTGCCAAGGGCGTGCTTCGCGCCGCGGCAGTGATGGGGACTGTGGCTGTTCTGGCGGCGGCTTGCAGCTCGTCGTCGAAGAGCAGCTCGGGATCCACGGCCACTTCGGCACCGTCGGGATCGGCAGCAGGGTCGTCGGGGTCGGGCAACAAGGCCCCGATCACTGTGGCCATGCTGAACGAGACCTCGGGGGAGTTCGCCTCCCAGTTCTCCCCGAATGTGCCGGGGGTCCAGGCGTGGGTGGCTTATGAGAACGCCAATGGCGGAATCGACGGCCACCACATAAATCTGAAGGTTTACGACAACCAGTCCAACCCGACCACGGCGGTGGCCAACGCCCATCAGGCCGTGGAGAGCGGGGCGGTAGCGATTGTCGACACCGATCCCCTCTTCGACAGTTACGCCACCTATCTGGCGGCCCAGCAGGAGCCGGTGTTCGGCTGGGGCATCACGCCGGGCTTCTACGGAACCAACAAGTCGAATTTCTTCTCCTTCATCGGCAACCTGACGACGGGGGGGAGCGACACGGCGACGAAGTTCTTCCTTCAGGATGGAAATCGCAGCAAGTGGGCCGAATTGTCGGATCCGAGCCCGGCTGATTCGGGTGACATCAAGGCGGTGGCGGCCAGCTCTGCCTTCCCAGGGGGGCCAGCTGGTTTACAGCAACTACAGCATCGACCCCAACAACTCGGCCTCGCTGTTGGCAGTGGCGCAGGCGGTGAAGAACTCCGGGGCCCAGATCGTGCAGATCGCTTCGACTGGCAGCAGCGAGCCTCAGTTGCAGGCCGACCTGGCCCAGGTGGGGGCATCGAATATCTGGGTGGTGAGCGGGTCCGACTACGCCGCCAACCTGCCTCAGCAGTTCGGTTCGGGGCTGAACAACTACACGTTCGAGTCCTTCACGGCCCCGCCGTTCGACTCGGCCCAGGGCGTGCAGACGTACGTGACGGCCATGAAGCAGTACCAGCCCAGCGCCGACTACAACGTGTTCAACTCTCTGGTGGGCTGGTCGGGGGCATCGCTTTTGGGTGCCACCATCGACAATCTGCATGGCGCGGCGGTTACCAAGTCCAGTTTGGTCAGTTCCGGCAACAGCTTGCAGGGCGTGACCGATAACGGTCTGTGGGCCCCGGTGAGCTACCCGACCGAGCGCACCGAGCCCGTGAAGTGCCTGTCTTTCAGCCAGGTGCAGAACGGCAAGTGGGTGCTCATCAGCGGCACGCCGTCGAACCCGTTCTTCTGCGGCTAATGAGGCATAAGCCGGCCGGAGGGAGCTGATCGGCCGTGGTGTACGTCTTCCCCGGGCTGGTTATCGGGGCGGTCTACGCCATCCTGGGCTGCAGCATCGCCCTCACCTATAGCGCCACCGGAGTGTTGAACCTGGCGACGGGGGCTATCGCCTTCTTCGTCGCTGACACCTTCAACTATCTGGTCAACATCCACCATTGGTCCTTGTTGCCGGCGGCGGTGGTCTGCGTCGCCATCGGGCCGGCCATAGGCCTGGCTTTGTGGGCGATCATCTTCCGCCGGCTGGAGCGCTCCGACCTGGTGGTGCAGGTGGTGGCCACCATCGGGGTGGCGGTGGCCCTACCCCAGATTGCGCTCATCTGGATGCCCATCGGCGAGACCCAGCAGCCGCCGGGCATCATCCCCCATGGTCTGCACACCGTGCACTTCTGGTTCGTCACGGCCAGCCGGGATCAGTTGGCGGCGGTCATCGGAGCGGTCGTTTGCGTGGTGGCGCTGGTGCTGCTCTTGGAGCGGACCCGCCTTGGTTTGGCCACCCGGGCGGTGGTGGACCGGCCCTTGATCGCCGAGGCCCGGGGTATCAACACCAGCCTGGTCAGCGCCACCAGCTGGGCCCTGTCGGGCCTTCTGATCTCGGTGGGCGGAATTCTGCTCTGCCCGCTCATCGACCTGGACTCCGGCGTGTACACCGAGCTGACCGTGGCCGCCCTGAGCGTGGCTCTGGTGGGGCGGTTCCGTAACCTTCTGATCACCGCCGCCGCCGGCCTGGGGCTGGGGGTGGTCAACTCGCTGGTCATCGGCTACGCCCCCAGCGGCAGCACCCTGATCCAGGGCATCGCCCCGTCGCTGCCGTTCTTCCTCTTGACCGTGCTGCTGCTGCTGAACTGGTCGCCGATCACCTCCCGGCGCGACACCGTGCAACCTCAGACCGGCCGCCGGCGAAGCGCGGCGCTGTCGGTGTCGCGCGTCAGCGGGCGCGGCGGACGTGTCGCCTTTGTGGAGGTGGTTGGCGCGCTATTCGCTGGTCTTCATCCTGCTGGGGTTGGTCGGGATGGCGCTGACGGGGATGTACGCCTTCAGCATGATCTGGACCGGCCTCATCGGGGTGGGCCTGGCATATGCGGTCATCTATCTGAGCTTCTCGGTGGCCACCGGCCAGGCCGCCGTGGTGTGCCTGGGTCAGGCCGCCCTGGCCGGCTTCGCCGGGTTTCTGGCCGGGAGGCTGTTCGACGCCGCGGGCATACCGCTGCTCCTGTCCGCCGTTTTGGCCGTGCTGGCCACCGCCATCCTGGGCGGGGTGATCGGTGTGATCGGGGCCCGCCTGGACCAGATCGGCTTCGCCCTGGTCACCCTGGCGTTCGCCCTGTTCTGCGGCCAGTTCGTGTTCAACATCACCTCGCTCGACCCCGCCGCCGGGGTGCCCTACCCGATCGTGGTGTGGCCCGGCTTCTCCCAGGCCCGCACCGCGGTGCTGCTCTGCTTCGTGGTCTTCGTGGTGATCGCGGCCCTGCTGGGCTACCTGAAGCGCAGGCGGCTGGGCCGGATCTTCGCCGCCATGCGAGGCAACCCCATCTCCGCCGAGGGGCTCGGTTTGAACGTGCGAATGCTGCGGGCGGCGGCGTTCTGCGTCGGGGCAGCCATCGCCGGCCTGGGCGGCGTCTTGCTGGGGATCAACGAGCAGCAGCTGGGCCTGCCTGACTTCCCTCTGGCCGTGGGCCTGGTATGGCTGGCGGTGTGCGTGGTCTTCGGGGTGCGGGGCCCCCAGGGCGCCCTGTTGGCCGGGCTGGCGGTGCCGATCATTCCCCACCTGTTCGAGCAGTGGTCCTCGGCGGGCTGGTTGGAGTCCCTCTTCCATCACAGCCTCGGCGATGTCCCCACCCTGCTGTTCGGCCTGGGCGCCATCGGGCTGGCCGGCGAACCGCGGGGGTCGCTGGCCCCCCTGGAGGACTTGCTGCGGTCTTTCAGCGCCAGCCGGCTCCGCCCCGCGGTGGCGGCCGCCCCGGCCGCGCCCCCCAGCGCCCTCAGCCCTCTCAGCCCGGCCGCCCCCCCGGGACCGGTCACGCCGGCGGTGGCCGGCACCGACGGCGAGGCGGAGCAGCCTGTGCAGGACGGCGCAACGGTCGGGGAGCGGGCCGACGCCCTGGAAGTCCGGGAGGTGACGGTCCGTTTCGGCGGCCTCATGGCCCTCAACGCCGTCGACCTGGCCGTCAAGCCGGGCGAGATCGTGGGGCTGATCGGCCCCAACGGGGCGGGCAAGACCACCATGTTGAATGTCATGACCGGGCTCTTGCGGGCCGAACACGGGCGGATCTTGCTGGGCGGAACAGACGTCAGTTCGGCACCGGTGCACAAGCGGGCTCGCATGGGTCTGGCCCGCACCTTCCAGCGGGTGACCCTCTTCGGCGAGCTGACCGCCGGTCAGCACCTTCAGGTGGCGGCCGAAGCGGCCGGCCGGCCCCCGGTGGACGTGGACGGCCTGCTGGGCCGGGTGGGCTTGCGCATAGGCGCTGATGCCCCGGTGACCGACTTGCCGCTCGGCAACGCCCGCCTGGTGGAGCTGGCCATGGCGCTGGCCTCGGGGCCGCGGGTGCTGCTGCTGGACGAACCGTTCTCGGGGCTGGCCGCCAACGAACGGGAGCACCTGCGCGACCTGCTGGCCGCCCTCAGAGACGACGAGGGCCTGGCCATCGTGCTGGTCGAGCACGACGTCGACGTGGTCGCCCGCCTCGCCAACCGGATCGTGGTGCTGGACTTCGGCGAGAAGATCGCCGACGGGACCCCCGACGAGGTGCTGGCCCGGCCCGAGGTCCGCAGGGCCTACTTCGGGGTGGTCGAAGTGGGCGAAAGGTGACCGCTACTGCCGCCGGCGCGCCCGGCACCGCCCCCTCGGTGGGGGAGGGGCTGGAAGTGCGCGAGCTGTCCTACTCCTACGGCGCCCTCAGCGCCCTTCGGGAGGTGTCCTTCCGGGTCGAGACGGGCCAGATCTGTTGCGTGCTGGGCCCCAACGGGGCCGGCAAATCCACCCTGGGGGCCGTCATCGCCGGCGCCCTGCCCACCCCGGCCGGCACCATCTCGTTGGACGGCGAGGACGTGAGCGGGGAGTCCCTGCATCGCCGGGCTCAGCGGGGCGTGGCCTACGTGCCCGAAGGCGGTGCCATCTTCCCCTCGCTCACCGTGACGGAGAACCTCTGCGTCGGCAGCAAGAAGCTCACCCGGCGCAAGAAAGCCGAGGTGACCGACCAGGCCGCCACGGTGTTCCCCTTCCTGGGCCCCAGGCGCAACACCAGGGCCGGGATGCTCTCCGGCGGCGAGCAACAGATGCTCTCCCTGGCCCGCATCTTCATTGCCCAACCCTCGCTGGTCATGGTCGACGAGCTGTCGCACGGACTGGCCCCCGCCATAGTCGAACAGCTTTTCGACACCGTCGCCCGGCTACGCGGCGACATCACCTTTGTCCTCAACGAGCAGTACCTCGGGCGCGCCCACCAGCTCGCCGACATGATCCTCGTCCTCTCCCAGGGTGCGCCGGTCTATTGGGGGGCGGCCAAGGACACCACTATCGAGCATCTCGAGGCGCTCTACCGCCTCAGCGAAGCGAACTGACCTCGGGAACCTACGTAGAGCTTCGTAGCTTGGTGGGCAGGCCTGGTGTGGATGTGCCCGTCCAAGGACATAGAGCGGGAGGTGAGGAGGCCATTGAACAGGCTTCAGAAGAAGGTGGTGATCGTTACCGGGTCCACCCAGGGCATTGGCCGCGAGATCGCCAGGGCGGTTGCCGCCGAAGGTGCTTCCGTGGTGGTGACCGGCCGCACGGAGGAGAAGGGCCACTCCGCAGTGGCCGAGATCGCTCGAGCTGGTGGTGATGCCATGTATATGCGGATGGATGTCACCAGACCGGAAATGGTGGAGGGGGCCGTACGGGCGACCGTTGAGCGTTACGGCCGGCTCGACGGCATAGTGAACAATGTCGCCGACATGACGCTCGCTCGGGTGGACGGCCCCGTCACCGAGCTCGAGGTCGGGGACTGGAACCTGATAATCGCCACCGACCTCACGTCCGCGTTCCTTGGAATGAAGTTCGGGATCCGGGCCATGCTCGAGGGCGGGCACGGCGGGGCGGTGGTGAACATCGCCTCCGAAGCGGGGCTGCGAGGCGTTAACGGGGTGGACGGGTACACCGCGTCCAAGGGCGCCATTGTCGCCCTCACCAGGTCAGTAGCCAGCTACTACGCCCGATACGACATCCGTTGCAACACGTTGGCCGTCGGTTTCGTCGATACGGGCGGGGATCGGATCCGTGAGTTGCTGGAAGACCCTGAGTACTCCGACCGGATCCAGACCCACCACATGGGCATAGTCGGCAAGCCGCATCATGTTGCGCCCGCCGCCGTGTTCATGCTTTCGGATGAAGCTGCGTACATCAGCGGCACTATTCTTCCGGTCGATGGAGGGGCGGTCGCGGCGTCACACATCGTGATGACACAGCACCCCGACATCCCGGAGTTCCCGCGTATCCGGCCCCACGCGCCGGCCAGCTGATGAAACGGAGGCGAAGCCCATGAGGATGCTCACCGACCAGCTTCAGTTCCCTGAGGGACCGGTCGTACTGGCGGATGGAAGTGTCCTGGTCGTTGAGATTCGAGCAGGGACCTTGGCCAAAGTGTCGCCGGATGGCGAGGTGACGCGAGTCGCCAAGTGCGGGGGTGGCCCGAATGGCGCCGCGATCGGCCCGGACGGAGCTGTTTACGTCTGCAACAACGGTGGGTTCGAGTGGCGCGAAGTCGGGGGGATGGTATTTCCAGGTGAGCAGCCCGCCGACTACACCGGGGGCAGCATCCAGAGAGTCGATCTGGCCACCGGCGGGGTGACCACGCTTTACAGCTATTGCGGTGGCATCCAGCTACGGGGCCCGAACGACATCGTCTTCGACACCTCGGGCGGTTTCTACTTCACCGACCTGGGCAAGTCCCGGCCCCGTGAGCTTGACAAGGGAGCTCTCTTCTACGCCAGCACGGATGGAACCATGATCAGGGAGGTGGCGTTCCCCATGGACCATCCGAACGGGATCGGTCTGTCACCGGACGGGCTGACTCTGTACGTGGCGGAGTCCACGACCGCCCGGCTCTGGGCTTGGGACGTGGAAGGCGAGGGCGAGCTGGCCAACAAGCGTCTCGTCGTGACGCTTCCCGGGCAGCAGTTCCTCGACTCGCTCGGCATCGAGGCGTCCGGGAACGTTTGCCTGGCCACCCTGCTGACTGGCGCCATAACGGTGGTCTCCCCGGAGGGTGAGATCGTCGAGGTGGTGAAGGTGCCCGAGCCCGACCCGATGGTTACGAACATCTGCTTCGGCGGCCCCGACATGACCACCGCGTACATCACGTCCTCGGGTCGTGGTCGACTCTACGAAACGACCTGGGCCCGGCCCGGGCTGAAGCTCAACTACTGGTAGGACCGGCGCCGGACCGGCCAGCCGGGGTTGTCGGGCCAGCCAGGGCGAAAGCGCATTGGAGGGTACCGGCCCGCCGAATCAAATCAGCCGCAGGGATTGACACAACGCAACGAGGGTCGTCGTCAGGTGGCCCACCGTTGTTGCATTACGTTCGCCTATAGAACCCAACGCAACAATGGTGGGCTTCGACATTTGACCAATGTTGCATTGCGTTAATCCAGGTTCAATCGGTCTTGCGCGAGGAGCTCTCCGAACTGCTGCCGCACGCCGGCGTGAGAATGGCCAGGATGCCAGATAACACAGCAACGCCCTGGCCCGTTTACCCACTATCTTCGGTTCGTCAGGAGCTACAGCGCCCGAGAATTGACATTCGCCATTTAGTCCTGCGGCTGAACCCTGTTTACGTCGGCGTCGAAATCAGTTACCGTCGCTCCAGGTCTGAGCTCGGGAGGTAGCCATGCCAAGCCCTGTCATCAACTTTCCGGTCTTCGATGCAGACAACCACATGTACGAGACGGTTGATGCCTTCACGAAGTTCCTTCCCAAGGAGTACGAAGGTCTGGTCAAGTACGTGACGGTCAACGGACGCACGAAACTGGCCCTCAGAAATGTCATCTCCGACTACATTCCCAACCCCACCTTCGAGGTTGTGGCCAAGCCGGGCGCTCAGGAGGAGTACTTCAAGAAGGGCAACCCGGAGGGGAAGTCCCGGCGGCAGATCATGGGTGAGCCCATGCGCTCCCCGGAGGCCTTCTTCTCCCCCGGGCCGCGGCTGGCGCTGATGAACGAGCTGGGTGTCGACCGGGCCCTGATGTGGCCCACCCTGGCCAGCCTCCTCGAAGAGCGCCTGCGCACCGACCCGCTGGCCACCCACGCCGTTATCCACGCCCTCAACCAGTGGATGCACGAGCACTGGACGTTCAACTACGAGAACCGCATATTCCCCACCCCGGTCATCACCCTGCCTATCGTGGAGGAGGCCATCAAGGAGCTGGAGTGGGTGGTCGAGCGAGGGGCCAAGATCGTGCTCATCCGGCCCGCCCCCGTGCCCGGTTTTGCGGGTGAGCGGTCCTTCGCTCTGCCCGAGTTCGACCCGTTCTGGCGGCGGGTCATCGAGGCCGACATCGCCGTCGGTCTGCACGCTTCCGATGACGGCCAGATGCGCTATCTCAATCGCTGGGAGGGCGGTGGGGACAACGAGTTCCTGCCCTTCGCCGGCCCCAGCGCCTTCGCCGACATCCTTCACTACCAGAGCCGGGGTATCTACGACTGTGTGGCCTCGATGATAGGGCACGGTCTTCTGTCCCGGTTCCCCTCGCTGCGCATGCTGCCGGTGGAAAATGGGTCTGGTTGGGTGCGGCCACTCGTCGAGGCCCTGGGACATTCCTACGCGGCGAACCCCCGTTACTACGCCGAGGACCCCATCAAGGTGCTCAAGCGCAACGTGTGGGTCCATCCCTTCCACGAGGAGGACCCCCACGGGCTGATCAAGCTGGTCGGCGCCGACCGGGTGGTGTTCGGCTCGGACTTCCCCCACCCTGAGGGGCTGGCCCAGCCGACCTCGTACGTGGACGAGCTCAAGGGCCTGCCCGACGAGGACATCGCCAAAATCATGGGCGCCAACCTGACCGAGGTCATCCGCCCCGACCTAGCCGCCTGAGATCAAGCCTTCGTCGGGCGCGGCCGCTCGGGGCCGGGACGCTCTGGATCGAGCCCCCGGGAGGTGCCCGGCTCGGTCAACAGATCGGAGAGTGTCGAGTGGACCGAGCTCTCGGGCGAGGGCACCGTGTACATCTACACCGTGGTCCACCACCTGCTCCACCCGGACCTGATCGCCATGTGTTCCTACGTCTCCGGTGTGATCGAGCTCGACGGGACTCAAGGCGAAGGCGCCGCAGCTGTGTGAACGATCAGACCCCGTAGTCGACGATGCCCCGGAGGTTGCGGCCGGCCCGCATATCCTCGAAGCCATCGTTGAGGGCGTCGAGGGAGTAACGGTTCGTGATCAGCTCGCCCAGCTTCAGCCTTCCCTGGCGGTACAGTTCTAGGAGGGCTGGTATGTCCTTGGAAGGGCTGGACGCACCGAAGAGCGATCCCTGCAACCGTTTCTGGTACAGCACGACGTGACGTAGCGAGATGGGTATGGCCACGTCGTCGGCCGCCTTCGGGAGCCCCGTCAGGACACACGTTCCCGCCTTGCGGATGGAGTCGACCGCTTGCGCCACGTGCTCACCCTTGGTCACACCGATGCAGACGATGCAGGAATCGGCTCCCTGCCCGTTGGTGAAGCCCCGGGCGATCTCAGTCGCTTCGTCCATGGTGGCCACGGCGTGGGTGGCGCCGAAACCGAACGAGGCGGTGCGCTTCATCTCCACCGGGTCGACGGCGATGAGCACCGACGCCCCAGCGTGAGCTGCACCCTGGACGGCGTTCATCCCGATGCCGCCTACGCCCAGGACGATCACCACATCGCCGGGTCTGACGTCGGCCGAGCGGACCGCCGAGCCCCAGCCCGTGGCCACCCCGCAGCTTGTGAGGCAGGCGAGGGTGAGAGGCACATCCTCGGGGCACTTGACAGCCGATTGGACCGAGACCGTCGACCACTCGCTGAAGGTGGCCACTCCGGCTGCTTGCCCGACCGGCTTCCCGTCGACAGTCATCCGCCGGCTGCCGTCCTCCCTGACCCCGGCGAGGATCCGGGCTCCGTTGTCGCACAGGTTCTGCATGCCCGAGGCGCACCAGCGGCAGAGTCCGCAAGTGGGCAGGAAGGACAGCACGACGCGATCGCCGACCTTCCACCCCTCGGTGTTGGGACCGACTTCGGCAACCACCCCCGCCCCCTCATGGCCGCCGGCCATGGGCAGGGCCTCGGGGGGCACTGGCAGATCACCGGTGAGGATGTGGTCGTCTGAATGGCACAGACCGGCCGCCCCCATCTGGATGAGCAGCTCCCCCTGTCTCGGTGGCTCGAGCTCGAGTTCTGCCACCTCCCACTTACCTGGAGCCTCGAACAACACCGCCGCCCTGGTCAGCAAGCCGGCCTCCTGTCCAGTAGAGAACCCGATCTCAAAGAGATCTTACGTGGAACGGCCACGGCCGCGGCCTGGTTGGTTCGCTATTCTCCGGAGCGTGCACGCCGAGCCAGCCGATGAGTTGTGCCTGAGTTAGCCGCCGTGGCCGGGGTGGCTCAGACCCGTCAAGGCGACTGGAGCGGAGTCCCCCAGAACTTTCTTTGGTGGGACACAGTCGAGCAGGCGTGCACCGATGCTGGACTCACACTGCAGGATGTAGATGGAGTGGTGGGGGCGGGCCCTGCGGGTGTCGGCTTGCCGCGACCATATGCCGGGGGCGGGGATTGCCGAGCAGCTAGGCCGTCCCCTCCGATTCCATGCCCGCAGCGAGACCGGAGCCGCATCCACCTTGTCAGGTATGACATTGGCGGCCCACGCCCTGGCGACGGGCCTGGCTGACGTCGTGGTCATCGCCACCGCCGCCGCGGGCGACGAGGGTGGATACGCGAGCGCCGACCGCCAGGCGGCCATAGCTCACATGGCAAAACTCAGCGGCCCATATGAGTACGTCTACGGCACCACGCGCGTCTCCGGACTACGCGGTATACGCCATGCGACATGCTTACGAGTACGGCACCACCCCCGAGCAGCTAGCCGAGGTTGCCGTAGCACAGCGGCACGCCGCCACTCTTCATCCCTTATCAGTCAATGGCTGGAGGGGTGAGATCACAGTCGATGATGTTCTCGGCTCTCCGATGATCGCCGACCCGCTGCACCTGCTGGATTGCTGCGTCGTCAACCAGGGGGCGGGGGCCATGGTGCTCACCCGGGCCGAGGACGCTCGGGCTCGCGGCCGGCACCAACCGGTGGTTCTTTTGGGTTACGGGGAAGGCCACAGCCATATAGACCCGAATGCGCTCGAGAGCCTGACCGAGTCACCGGCAGGCATTCAGGCGGCATCGACCGCCTTCCGCGCGGCCGGCGTGACCCGTCAGGACATTGACGTAGCCGGTATTTCCGACCATTTCACGATCGGGGTGGTCCTCGGCCTTGAAGACGCCGGGTTCTGCCCGAAGGGTGAAGGGGGGTCATTCGTCGAACACGGCGGAATCGGTTTGGGTGGGCATCTTCCGACCAACACGTCCGGTGGCCACCTCTCGTTCAGCCACGCGGGGCAATGCGCGATATTCACGGTCATAGAGGTGGTCGATCAACTCCGGGGTGAGGCCGGAGCCAGGCAGGTAGAGGACGCCTCGCTCGGTTTCGTGACCGGGGTGGGCGGCGCTCAGCAAGCCGTGTCCGCAGCCGTCCTCGGGAGAGCCTGAATGGCACCCCCCGACTACGACAAGTTTCTGCCCGAAGGCATACCCGGGTGGCAGCAGCCCTTCTGGGATTCTCTGCGCGGCCACGATGTCCGGGTGCAACGCTGTTCTTCGTGCGGAACGTACCGTTATCACCCAAAAGAAAAGTGCCACCGTTGTTCGAGCCGGGACGCCGCGTGGGTGCCGATTTCGGGATTCGGTGAGGTCTATACCTACACGGTGATCCGCCGTGCTCCCACCCCCGCCTACGCGCCCGATGCGCCGTACCCGATCGTGCACGTAGAGATGGCCGAGGGGTTCAGGATGATCGGTACGCTCAAGGGTGTTGAGCCGGCGTCGGTCCGGATAGGCATGCCGGTGGTGCTGGGTTACGACGATGTCACCTCCGAGTGGACGCTGCTTACATTTATCCCCGACGAGGGTCGGAGGGAGTCGGCCGCCGGTCAGCGCGGGGTACATTCGCGGAGCTCTTTCCATGTTCCCCCGGCCCCGCCCGACGGCGCCGAACCGGACGAGCTCGACCTCACCTGACCCGAGGTCGGCTGACCTCGTTAGAGGGCTCGAATCTCGCTCAAGTAGTGAGATTCAATGCTGGCCAGGCGAAGCGCAGGACGTGAGCCTTAGTGGTAGCTCGGTCCTGCCTCCGGCCGTCAGCGGCGCCCTGGCTCGCCATCACCAGGGAGTGGATGCTGTGTGCGTCTGCCTCCGGTCGCAGGGGAGAACAGGACGCCTGACTCATGTCCCTCTCGGAGAGCCGCTATCAGTGAGCGGCGTCGAGGCCGACCGGGTGCTGAGATTCGTCGCAGCTTAACGTCCCGCCGGTCGGTAGGGTCGCGATCTATGGCAGATGACCCGGTTGTTGCGCCCACCCTGGATGCCGCCGACGTCGCCCTCGTCGCCGGGTTGGGGAGCCGACGCGTTGTAAGCGTGGGAGAGTACCTCTACCGCGAGGGTGACGTCAGCTACGACTTTTATGTGGTTGTCTCGGGCGAGGTGGAGATTGTCGTCGGGGCCAACGGTGAAGCAAGACGACTCGCTCTTCACGGGCCCGGCCGCTTCCTAGGCGAGCTCAACATGCTGACTGGCTTACGCGTGTTCGTGTCCGCCCGCGTGGTGAAGGCCGGAGAGGTGCTGGTTGTACCCCGGGATAGTCTTCGGCATTTGATGGCAACGAATCCTCGGCTGGGCGACACCATACTGGGTGCCTTCCTCGCCCGGCGCGACTTGCTGCTTACCGGAGCGGCTCCCGCCATTCGGGTCATAGGGTCGAGGTACTCCCCGGAATCGCTTCGTGTCCGCGAATACCTGGCCCGCACGCGCATCCCTCACGAGTGGCTTGATCCGGACCGCGATCCTCAGGTGGAGGGTCTGCTGCGGGAGTTCGACATATCCGCCGGCGAACTCCCTGTGGTCATCGCCACGGGCTCAGTACTACGCCGGCCCACCCCTGGCGAACTGGCCAGCTATCTGGGGCTGACGGTAGAGAGTCTTCCCTATCGCTGCTTTGACCTGGTAGTGGTCGGCGGTGGGCCGGCCGGATTGGCGGCTGCGGTCTATGGGGCCTCTGAAGGGCTTCGTACCCTGGGCCTGGAGATGACCGCGCCGGGTGGGCAGGCCGGCACCAGTTCCCGGATCGAGAACTACCTGGGCTTTCCGATGGGTATATCCGGCACGGACCTGGCCCATCGAGCGGTGATCCAGGCGGAGAAGTTCGGAGCCAGTCTCACCGTTCCGTGCGCAGCCGCTTCTCTGCGTAACGAAGCGGGGCATCTCGTGGTCCGCCTGAGCGATGGCACCGATGTAGCCGGACGGGCGGTGATCGCAGCCACCGGAGCCTCCTACCGCCGGCTGGATGCGGCCGGCTTGGCCGAGTTCGAGGGCAACGGCGTCTACTACGCGGCGACCGAGACAGAAGCTCGTTTGTGCGGCGTGGCGCCGGTGGTCGTCGCCGGTGGCGGTAACTCGGCCGGCCAAGCGGCCCTGTTCTTGGCCCAACACGGCTGTCCTGTGTCCATTGTCATCCGTGGCCCCGATCTCAATGCGAGCATGTCGCGCTACCTGGTGGACCGCATCGACGCCGACCCTCAAATAGCGGTCCACACCGACACCACCATCCTCGCCCTACAGGGCGATGAGACCCTGCAAGCCCTTCAGCTCAACGGGCCTGAGGGCGGGACGCTGCTGAAGTGCGAGGCGTTGTTTTCCTTCATCGGTGCCGAACCGGCATCCGGTTGGTTGTCCGGGTGCGCCGTTGTGGACGAGAAGGGGTTCCTTCTCACCGACCTATCGCTCACCGCTGACCAGCTCGATGGGACGTGGCAAGCCCTCGGGCGGCTCCCATTGCCGTTCGAGACCAGCCATCCCGGCCTGTTCGCGGTTGGCGACATTCGCTCAGGTTCAATGAAGCGAGTGGCCGCCGCCGTGGGCGAGGGCTCGGCCGCGGTGCGGTCGGTCCATCAGTACCTGGCCTTTGCGCAGTGATCCCAGCGTGTGCAGTCTCCTGCGCCGGGACGCGTGCCCCAGGGACTTGGCCGGCGGACTTGGCCGGCGGACTTGGCCGGCGGACCCAGCCGGTGGGTCCCGATCGGCTTATTGGGACCACTTTTACCGCTATACCAGGGTAAAGGCGTCCCGAAAAGCAGTTTGGGACCCAGAGCCAACCCAGCCAGTCTGACCCGGAAGTTCTGATAAGGCCGATGCCCGCGGCGAGGCTAGGCGCCGGGTCTTGGCTTACCGGGGGCGACGGTGCGGGCCAGGATGCCGAGGGTTGCTTTTAGCGCGGACGCGGGGATGACAGGGAAGATGTTGGCTTCCTTCCATTCCTGGTCCACTCCGGACCAGTCGTAGTAGGAGGTGACCAGCGTCCCACCGTCGATGGCATCCAGCCGGTACCCGTAGACGTGCCCGAGATTGAAGTTGCCTTCCACGGTCCAGGCCACTTCTTTGTTCTCTTCGTAGCTGACGATGCGGACGGTCACATCGTAGAGCCCCAAAGGATGATCGCCGAGGGCCTCGCGATCCATATGCACGACGAACGAGTCGTCCACGGCTCGGACCGGCGATCCGGACGCACTCATGAGCATTCCGGAGCTGTCGATGGCGACATGCCCGTGGGGGTCGGTGAGCACCTCGAATATGGCGCCGGGCTCGGCGGCGATCGCCCGCTGCACTTCCAGCCGTTCAGTCACCGCCGTCAGTCTAGAGAATCGGTGCGGGTCGCCGTCTCACGGTTGCGATGGGTACTATCGGAGAGCACGGACATCTCGGTTGTGCCACACTACGGGAGGGTCTGTCGGGGGAGGGGTAAGTGTCGCTGAGAGTCGTTGGAGCGGGTGTCGGTCGGACCGGGACCCACTCGCTGAAGGAAGCACTCGAGACGGTCCTTGGAGGTCCGTGCCACCACATGGTTGAGGTTTTTGCTCATCCAGAGCAGATCCCGATCTGGATTGACGCCATCGAGGGCCGACCGGTCGACTGGGCCGGGCTGATGAAAGGTTATGTCGCACAGGTCGACTGGCCCGGTGCAAGCTTCTGGCCCGAGTTACTGGAGACGAACCCGGATGCTCTCGTGATTCTGTCGGTCCGGGATCCCGAATCCTGGTACACGAGCGCTAGCAACACGATCTTCGGAGGGCTGGTCCTTTCGGAGGGGGAACTCGGCGCATGGATGGGATCGATGAGACGGCTACTGGGCGATCGCTTCTGCGACAGGTTGGAAGACCGGGATGCGATGATCACCGCATTCGACTGGCACAACGACGAGGTGCGCCGACGCGTTCCCTCAGCGCAGCTCCTGGAGTGGGCTCCTGAGCAGGGGTGGGAACCGATCTGTGCCCGCCTGGGGGTGCCCGTTCCGGAACGACCGTTCCCGCTAACGAACACGACCGAGGAATTCCGGGCTAACTTCGGCATGCCGCCGAGCGACTGAGCCACGGCCCAGCAACGGGTAGTCCAGAGCCTAAGCCTAAGGTGGGTACATGCCCATCACGACCGGGTTCAACCACATCGCCACGCTCACCAGCAGCATGGACCGGACCGTCGGCTTCTACGGAGAAGTGTTCGAAGCCAAGGTCGTCTTCGAGATACAACCCACGGCTGACCACCCCTGGATGAAGATCGTGGACGTGGGCGGTGGCGCCGCGCTCAACATTTTCGAAGTGGCCGAGGACGAGATCATCGGTGAGCGGCGCCGCCCGGGGCATCGAGGCGCCGTCGACCACTTCGCGTTTGCCGTCGACTCGCGTCAGACCCTGGAGCAAGTCAAGGTTCACCTGGTCGCAGCTGGCGCTCAGGAAGTAGGCGAGATCCAGCAGCTCGGCTCTGAATGGTCGCTGTTCTTTCGCGACCCCGACGGCATGGAACTCGAGGTCTGCTGCCCGGTTGAGCCCTAACCGCTGCCTATCTTTTGTCGACGCCTTTGGCGGAGGCGGCAGTACTGCGGGGCAGTCCAAGGAAGCGCTCGGCGATGATGTTGCGAAACACCTCCGTGGTGCCGCCGTAGGTCGCCGTTCCTTGCGCGAAGCGGTGAGCGTATTCGAGCCAGCCGTCTCCGATGGCTCCTTTGGCGCCTCTCGGGAGCAGCCCACGAGGGCCGACCAGGTCTATGAGGTCTTCGTTGACGCGGATGGCGACTTCGGATGAGATGACCCGGCCGGCCGGCCCGGCGGAGATCGTCGCCGTTTCGACGTCGAGAGCAGACCGGGCCAGGCGCTGGCGGACGACCGGGTCGTCGATGGGCCGGCACCCGTCGGAACCGGCAGCGCGGGCCCATTCGATCGCCACGTGCAAAGCGGTCGCGGCAGAGCTGCCGTACATGCCTCCTGGTTCCTCGAGTGTCACCACACCGGCGCCGTCACCCAGGGCGTGCTCGGCGTTGAGCGGGCCGAGCAGTACCGTCCAGCCCTGGTTCACAGGCCCCAGCCGGTAGCGGTCGGCGACCCGGATGGAGTCGTAGAAGACCATGTTCGTTCGCTCTCCGCCGAGGGTGTGGATGGGGTGGATTTCTGCGTCCCCGAGCGGGCAGAGGAACATGGTGAGACCCTTGTGCTTGGCGGCATCGGGGTCGGTGCGGGTCAGAAGGAACGAGTACTGACAGTTCTGGGCGCCCGTGGTGAAGATCTTCTGACCTTCGATCGCCCACTCATCTCCATCCCGGATGGCCCGCGTCCGGGCCGCGGCGACATCGGAGCCGGAGTCGGGTTCGGTGTAGCCCAGGCAAAAGCGCACGTCGCCGGCGGCTACCTTCGGGAGGACGTCGGCTTTGAGGTCGGCGCCGGCCCATTGCAGCACGGCCGGCAGGATCAGCATCGTGGTGCCGAAGCTGATCATGGGGGCGTGGCGGGCATCCAGTTCATACCTGAGCAGGGAGGCCTGTAAACGAGTGGTGCCCGCCCCACCCTCTTCACGGGGCCAGGTCGGAAGGATCCACCCGCGTTCCCCCAGGCCCTTGTGCAGCCGCTCGTTGAAACCGGAGCCGGTGCGGAACTCCTCGTCGAGCACCTCGGCGGTGACGTACTCGTCGCAGAAATGCCGCACTTCGACCCAGAACGCCTGTGTCGCATCGTCGAGTTGTACCCGGCTGAAATCCACGTCCCCGGTCGCCTCCTCAGCTGGCCATCGTCGCCGGCGGCCCGAAGTACTCGTCGGCGATTTCCGCCAAAGTGGCCTTGGGATCACCGGCCACCAAAGTCCAACCTTTTACCCGGCGGAAGTACAGCTGCTGGTCCGACTCCACCGTGAAGCCCACGCCGCCCAGCACGTGGACCCCCACCACGGCCGCCCGCATGGCCGACTCCTCCGCGTACAGATAGGCCATAGGGACCAGCTGCCGGTTGGCGTCGGGCTCATGATCCGCAAACCAAGCCGCCTTGTGCACAAGCCTCCGGGCCGTGTCCACGGCTCCGGCCACGTCGGCCAAAGGGTGAGATACGCCCTGGAAGGTTCCGATCGGGGCGCCGAAGGCGACACGCGCCCGGGCGTGCTCGACGCCGATGTCGAGGGCGGCCCGGGCCATACCCACGAGGGCGGCGGCCATGAGCAGCTTCCACTCCCGCTTGGCCCGGTCGAAGCAGGCACCCGCGTCAGGTCCGGAGCCGAGGACGATCCGCTCGCTCGCGGCATCGAGGTCCCACCACGCGATCGGAGCGTGACCCTGGTTGGGCACGGGTTTGGGGCGGGAACCCGAATAGGTAAGGACCAGCTCGTCGCCCAGCAATCCGACCACCCCATCGGCTATCGCAGCAGCGGGCACCAGCTGCGCACCGGCCCCCGGGTGAAGAGCCAAGGTCAAGAGGCGGGACCCGGACGCCGCGTCGGCCAGCCATTCCGGGGCCGGGGAGGTCCAGCCGGCGAGCAATCGGGCGGCGACGATCGCCTCGACCAAGGGCACAGGAGCGACCCTCCGGCCGAACTCCTCAGCTACCAGCGACAGGTCGGCGAGGCCGGCGCCGTCGCCCTTCGCATCCTCGGGGAGCCCCATGGCCACGGCTCGCATATCGGCGAGTCGGGCCCAGAGCCGCCCGTCGAACCCGGAGGGCTCAGCCGCTCGCACCAGGTCAGTAGGGCACTCCCGCTCGAAGAAAGAGGCAAAGGCATCCCGCAGCGCCTCCTGTTCCTCACTCAGGACGTAGTCAGCCTGCCTGGGCGGCAGTTCCGTGGTCACCTGGAGTATCCGTTCTCGCCTAGGTCAGTACGTAGTCGCCGGGTTCGAGTTGGCGGGTCATCTGCCAGTACTGGTCGATGGGCCAGGGCGAGAGGGTGAACACCCGCCCGGCTGGGTTCTTGTAGTGGCTGTGGCGGATGGACGGGTGCGACCACACCAGCTGGTCGATCTCGGCCTGGTAGTGCTCGACGTAACGGTCGTGGGCGGCCGGGGTCACCTCGCATGTCGCCGCCCCGGCGCTCAGCGTCTGGTGGATGGCCTCCATGGCATAGTGAACCTGGAACTCCGAGTGGTAGAACAGGCCGGCCCCGTGGGCCAGGTTCGTACCAGGGCCGTACACACAGAACAGGTTGGGGAAGTCGGGGACGGTTATGCCCAGGTAGGCGGTCGGCTCGTCACCCCACCGGTCCCGTAGCGACACTCCCCCTCGCCCGAAGACGTCGAAGGAGGCCAGGAAGTCGTTGTGCCGGAAGCCGGTGGCGTAGCAGATGATGTCAGCCGGGTAGTGGACGCCATCAGAGGTCACTACCCCGTCGGCGGCGATGCGGTCTATGGCGGTCCGGACCAGCTCCACGTTGGGGAGCTGGAGGCTGCGTAAATAGGACCCGTTGTCCAGCAGAACCCGCTTCCCCATGGCCGGGTAGTCGGGGATTACCTTCGGCTCCAGGTCCGGGCGTCCCTCGATCATGGACTTCATCCAGGCCAGGAGAAGGTCGGCCCGCTGGGCGTGGCCTGGGTTGACCGAACGGGACGTCGGATCGTCGTAGGCGGGCTGGATCCGGTATGGCTCGACGCCCGCCGAGATCCCGGGGAAGGTCATGATGAACCGGTACCAACGCCCGTAGAACGGCAGGTGGCGCAGGGCCCAGCGGTCTCCGTCGGGGACGGCGGTGTGGTAGATCGGGTTGTAGATGATCCACTGGGCGGTGCGCTGGAAGATCGTCAGCTGCCCGACCTCGCCGGCGATAGTGGGGGCGATCTGGAACCCGCTGGCGCCGGCCCCGACCAGGGCGAAGCGCTTGCCGGCGATGTCCAGGTCCTCGGGCCATCGGGCCGAGTGGAACGAGGGGCCGGTGAAACTCTCCATACCCGGGATGGCCGGCATCCTGGGTATGTTCAGGGAACCGACCGCGCTGATCACGAAACGGGCCTGCAAGGTCTCCTCGGCACCGCCGGCCGAGGCCACGTTGACCTCCCACTGCGAGGAGCCTTCGTTCCAGGCCATCCCCGTGACGGCAGTGTCGAACCGGCAGTACGGGGCCAACCCGTACTTGTCCAGTATGGCCGTGAAGTACTCCCGAAGCTCCCCGTGCTGGCAGTAGAACTCGCTCCAGTGGTCACCCGGCTCGAACGAGTAGCAGTACTGGTGGCTGCCGACATCGACGCGCGCCCCCGGGTAACGGTTTTCCCACCAGGTTCCGCCGGGGCCGGCGTTCTTCTCGATGATGGTGAAGGGCAGGCCGGCCTGCTTGAGGCGGATACCCGCCAGGATTCCCCCCATCCCGCAGCCGATCACCACTACCGGGGACGAGTCGCGAACCGATTCGGGGATGTCATCCCGCCAGGTGACGGCCCCCACGTCGCCCCCCTCGAACTGCAGGTCGTCGAAGAACAGCCCGGCCAGAGTGCCCTCCACCGGGCGACGACCCAGGAACGACATCATCTCCTGAAGGAGCTCCGGAGGCAGTTCCTTCGGCTGGCACCCGCCGTCGCGGTAGGCGGCAATGACCGGCAGGGCGGCCCGACGGACCTCTTCCTGCTCTTCCGCCGGGATGCCACTCTGGACATCGAAGGCGAGTACCACCCGGGGCTGGACCGGACCTCGAATCCACGACGGGTCGCCGGTCATGTGAACCAACGAGCACATCAGCGCCGGGACGCTCATGTCCTTCAAGGCGGCGGCAATGACTTCGTCATCATCGGTGAACGGCTCGCCGGCGTGCGGATTTCGGGTCACTCGAGGCTCCTTGTGGGTGTCAGCTCGACCAAGTGCTCCATCGCTCCGACAAGCCTATGACCTATCGAGCCGGGTGTCGTCTCCAGGATGCACGACTCTGGTCCCCGGGTCCTGCCCGTCTCCGGGCAGCCCCGAGTTGATGCGCAGCATCGTCGCCGAGCGCCGGCTCGGGCTGCGTCACTAGGTTGACGACCATGATCGGGATAATCGAAGGACAGGTCGGCCTTGTCACGGGTGCGGCACGGGGCCAGGGCCGGGAGATCGCCCTGCGCTGCGCCGCCGCGGGGGCGAGGGTTGTGGCCGGAGACGTGCTCGAAGAGGTTGAGTCCCTGTCCGCGGGCGATGCGGGCTCGATATGGGCCACCCGGCTCGATGTAACGGACGCTGAGTCGTGGCGGAAGGCGGTGGACTGCGCCGTGACGCGGTATGGAAGATTGGACTTCCTGGTCAACAACGCCGGCGTCCTTCACCGGATGGACATCGAGCACGAGACGGAGGAGGGGTTCGAGAACATCTGGCGGGTGAACTGCCTGGGCCCCTTCCTAGGCCTCAGGACGGCCCTACCCCACTTGCGGGCATCGCGGAAGGGATCCGTTGTCAACACCCTGTCCACTGCCGCCGTCACAGTCTGGACGTCCCACGGTGCTTATGCGTCATCCAAGTGGGCCTTACGGGGGCTGACCAAGGTCGCCGCCTTGGAGCTGGCGCAGTGGGGAATTCGGGTCAATGCCATCCTCCCCGGTCCGGTTCTGACGCCGATGGTGATCCGCGACGACGACCCGTCGGCGGCCGAGCGCTTATCACGAACACCGCTCGGACGGGCTGGTCAACCCGGGGACATCGCCGAGCTGGTGACGTTCCTCG
This sequence comes from uncultured Acidimicrobiaceae bacterium, assembly GCA_963851245.1. GTDB lineage: Bacteria > Actinomycetota > Acidimicrobiia > Acidimicrobiales > Palsa-688 > CAWKOH01. Next base: position 530,497 of record CAWKOH010000012.1, read on the forward strand.
TCTCCGACGCCTCGTCGTACATAACTGGTGCAGAAATCGTCATCGACGGTGGGCAGACGATCGGGACCGTATTCCAGGGTCACCCGGACGCGGGCGCCCCGTGATCCCCCATTCCGAGCCGGCGGATCCGCTTCTCAGGGGCGGAGTGCGGATGGCTCGGCGCGGCCCGGATTCGGGTATGTTCAACAGTTGATAGTGACGGTCACGAGTGCGACGTTACGGAAGGAGGTGGGCGTGGCCCTTCGTCGTTGAGCCTCTTTAGGTGCCGCCCGGTCGGGCGGCGTCGACGGTCGCGCCCTGCTTGCCAGCTGAAAGTTGCGGCCTGTCGATTCTCCTTGTCCCTCTTTTTTCAGATGAGAGGAAAGTATCGATGGAACGCGAAATCGACGCGCTAGACCGCGTCATCGAAGACACCGTGCGGCCGGCTGCGGGCCGGGTGGACGTCACGGGCGAGTTCCCCAGGGCGTCGATCGACGCCTTGGCGGACGCAGGAGTCCTGGGATTGACCGTCGGTGAGTCGGCCGGCGGGGGTGGAGGCGACCTGGCTGACGCGGCGAAGGTCGTACGAGCGTTGGCTGGGGCGTGCGGTTCTACCGCCATGGTCGTGTTGATGCACTACGCCGCGACGGTGGTGGTGGATCAGCTAGGTCCGGAGCGGGTCCGCGCGGACATTGCGGCCGGCGATCACCTGACCACGCTGGCCTTCTCGGAGGAAGGGTCGCGAAGCCACTTCTGGGCCCCGTTGGGCACGGCCGTCGCGGTGGGCGGGCGAGTTCGTCTCGATGCTCGTAAAAGTTGGGTCACTGCTGCGGGGGAGGCGAACAGCTATGTGTGGTCGAGCCGGCCGCTCGGCGCCGAGGGTCCAATGACGCTGTGGTTGGTGCCCGCCGACGCGGCCGGCCTTTCTGCCCCCGGGCGTTTCGACGGGTTGGGGTTGCGGGGGAACCGGTCCGCACCAATCGCGGCCGAGGGTGTGGAGGTGGACCAGGATTCCATGCTGGGTGCGGACGGCGCTGGTCTTGATACGGCTCTGCAGCTTGTGCTGCCATGGTTCCTGGTGTTGAACGCGGCGTTCAGCGTCGGACTCATGGAGGCCGTTACCGCCGAAACCGGGACACACTTGACTTCGACCCGGCTCGAACACCTCGGTCAAACTCTGGCCGAGCTGCCGCTTCCCCGCGCCGATCACGCCCGGATGCGTATCGCGACCGACCAGGCCGCCGCCCTGCTCGGCGATACCATCGCCGCCCTGACCGAGGGTCGCGACGACGCCATGTTGCGCGTCCTCGAGGTCAAGGCCGCGGCCGGAGAGGCGGCCGCAGATGTTACGGACCTGGGCCTGAAGGTCTGCGGGGGGGCGGCCTTTCGTAAGGAACTGGGTATTGAGCGGCGGTTCCGCGATGCCAGGGCCGCCCGGGTGATGGCGCCCACCACCGACGCTCTGCTCGACTTCGTGGGCCGGGCCATCAACGGGCTGCCCCTCCTGTGAGCCGTCCGCTGACGCTGGGGGCCGTGGCCTATGACGCCAAGGTGGTCACCATCTGGGACGGGTTCCGCCGGTGGCTGCGTGAACACGACTTCGAGTTCGACTTCGTTCTGTACTCCAATTACGAACGGCAGGTTGAGGACTTGGTGGACGGCCGCGTCGACGTAGCTTGGAACTCCCCTCTGGCCTGGGTACGAGCCCAGCGGATGGCACCGGGAGCCCAGCCTCTTTTGATGCGTGACACCGATTGCGATCTGACGTCGGTAGTTGTAGTACGGGCCGACTCAGATATCAGTGACATCGCCCGGTTGGCCGGCAGAACTGTTGCGGTTGGGGCCGTCGACTCCCCCCAAGCGACCCTCCTGCCTCTGGCCATGATCGGCGAAGTTCCTGTCAGCGTGCGCCGGTTCGATGTTGGTGTTGGACTCCACGGTGATCACATCGGAGGAGAGCGCGACGCGGCGCGCGCTCTGGCAGCCGGGGAGGTCCATGCCGCCTGCATGATCGACGCCAGCCATCTGCTCTTCGCGACCGAAGGCACACTTCCGGCGGGGACGACCCGAATAGTTGCGCAAACAGATCCGTTCGATCATTGCAACATGACGATCACCGGGAACCCGTCACCGAAAATCGACCGGTTCGCGTCGCTGTTGCTGGAAATGGACTATGCCGATCCGCAGGTCCGTCCCCTCCTGGACCTGGAAGGCCTCACCCGCTGGGTACCCGGGCGGACATCCGGCTACCGCCAACTGGAGGCGGCCGTAGACCGGTTCGGATTCTACGACGGCCAGGGAAGGGTGACCGCCCACGACTATCACCCCTGAATCCCGAGCCGCAGACACGGTGGTGAGCCTGGGCCCTCTCGGTCTCGACCGCGGCGGCCACCTCCTCCTCGAGCGGGCACTGGCCGGGCTGCGACGAGGCCAAAGGGTTCGTGTCGAGGGCGCCGACCCCGCCCTTCGCATCCACCTCCCGGTGTGGGCCCGCGAACAGGGACACAGCATGGAAGGCGACGTGACCGTCGTGCGCGGCGACGTCCCTGAGCGGCGTTGGGCCGATGCCCAACGAGCAGGCAGCCCGAGCGAACCGGCAGAACACGCCCCGCAGAGTTGGGGCCTGGCCGCTCGGGGTGCACTGATCGAAGCCGGCGGCCCACCACTCATAGGTGTCGACCTGAACACTCGGGACGTGGTGTGGAGCGAACTCGCCCCGAAGCTCTATGCCCAGGCCGCTGCCAATCAGTGGGATCCTGCCACTGCCGTCGACTGGAAGAAGCCAGCCTTGCCGGTCGAAATCGAAGCAGCCGTAGTCCAAACCATGACCTACCTGATCGAAAATGAGCAAGCCGCCCTGATGGTCCCGGCTCGCTTCCTCGGTCGCATCCACCCCCACTACCGAGAAGCCATCGCCTTCCTCGCCACCCAGGTAGCCGACGAAGCCCGCCACGTCGAGGTATTCACCCGCCGGGCTGCGCTCTGCGGCCATTCGCCCGGTATCTCCGGAGCCGGCGGTCGGGCCTCGCTGCAAACGCTGCTGGAAGAGCCGGACTGGGCCAACGCCTCCTTCTTGCTCTCAGTGCTCGGAGAGGGCAGCTTTCTCTCCCTATTGTCGTTCCTCCAGCAATACGCACCCGACCCGGTCACGGCCCGCATCACCCAACTCGTCCTCGGCGACGAAGCCCGCCACGTCGCCTTCGCCCTGGGCCACCTGGGTGAGCACGTCGCCACCCACCATGGCCAGCGCGACCGCCTCCGTGCTGCCCTCGAGCGCCGCCATGACGCTCTGGCCAAGACCGCCGGGCTGTCCCCAGCCGTGCACGACAGTCTCGTCCTTATGGCCGCCGGAGCATGGACACCTACCGCCATCCAAGCGGGATGGGACGCGGTGCAAGCCCTGCAAACCGATATGGACGAAGGCCGGCGGCGTCGCCTGATCCGACTCGGCTTCAGCGAAGCAGAAGCAACCGAGCTCTCGGCCCTGCACACTAAAAACTTCATGTAAACGTCGGAGAGCGAGGCGAACTTATGGAGTTCGGCGTCAGTTATCCGGCCAGCTTTGCGGCCGTGGACCAGGCCGTTCTGGCTGAGGAGGCGCTCGCCGGAGAACACTGGGAATGGGCGACGCGCGGTCTCGCCAAGGCTTGCGGGCTCTGAAGAAGGTCGAAGCGGGACTCAGGGATTAGCGCGCTCCAGGGACTTTCGGCCCTTGTGCCAGTCCTATGCACGAATCATCGTGAAGGCACGGCCAAGCTGCGATCAGGTCTGGTCCGCTCGCATCAAGGAGAGGAACTCACACAGTGAGTGACGTTTCAGAGCCGGTGGTCATCGACTGGGAGGGTCTGGACGCCTTGTTCGGAGCGCTTCATGAAGGGGGTTACCGGATCGTAGGGCCGACCGTGCGCGACGCGGCCATCGTGCTAGAGCAACTGTCCTCGCCGGCGGAACTACCCACCGGTGTAGGCGACGTGCAGGACGGGGGCACCTACCGGCTCCGCCAACGTGGCGACAACGCGGTGTTCGGTTTCGCCAATGGTCCCCAGTCGTGGCGGCGGTTCTTGTTCCCGCCCCGGGAGCTGTTGTGGCGGGCCGAAAGGTCGGAAGGCGGGTTCACGATCGACAAGAAGACAACCGCCGATGCCGACCGGATCGAGCGGTACGCCTTCCTCGGAGTCCGGGCGTGTGACTTGCGGGCGATCGAGATCCAGGACCTCGTCTTCAACGGTAGGTATGTCCCCGACCCGAGGTACGCGTCGCGGCGGGAGCACACGCTGATAATCGAGGTCAACTGCACCGAGCCGGCAGGCACCTGCTTCTGCGCCTCAATGGGCACCGGGCCGCGTGCGATCGGCGGTTTCGACTTGGCCCTCACCGAGCTGCTCAAGGGCGGGCATCGGTTCGTGGTGGAGATCGGCAGTGATGCCGGGGCCGAGATGATGGCGTCAGTGCCCCAGCGGCCGGCCGCGCCAGAAGAGGTCAACGGGGCAGCCGTCATGGTGGACGCCGCGGCTGGGCGCATGGGCCGCACGATGGAGAGCGAGGGGCTTGGCGATCTTCTGGCGGCCACGCTGGAACATCCCCGCTGGGACGCGCTGGCCGAACGTTGCCTGGCGTGCGCAAACTGCACCCTGGTTTGCCCGACCTGCTTCTGCTCCACCGTGGAAGACACTTCCGATCTGTCCGGCGACAAGGCCGAGCGGTGGCGGCGATGGGATTCCTGCTTCACCGGGGAGTTCTCTTTTCTGCACGGGGGAAGTGCCCGCCCGTCGATTCGGTCACGGTATCGCCAGTGGCTGACTCACAAGCTCGGAACCTGGCATGACCAGTTCGGGACCTCGGGCTGTGTAGGTTGCGGCCGCTGCATCACCTGGTGCCCGGTAGGAATCGACCTGACCGAGGAGGTCGCCGCCTTCCGCGCCCCGGTCACATACGCCGGAGGGAGGACGGCGACGTGAGGGGGATCGAGCAGCTGCTGGCCGAGCACGAGCTCTTCGTCGGGCTGGACCAATCCACCCTGGAGCTGCTCGCCGGGTGCGCCCGCAATGTGGTGTTCGATGCGAACGAGCGGCTCTTCGTCGAGGGCGGCCGCGCCGACCGCTTCTGGATTGTCCGCCAAGGCCGGGTGGCCCTGGAGGTCACCGTGCCCGGCAGCGGCCAGATGACCGTCGAGACACTCGGAGCGGGATCCGTGGTGGGCTGGTCGTGGCTGGTTCCCCCTTACCGGTGGCGTTTCGACGCCATCGCCCAGGAGGTGACCAGAGCGACTGTCTTCGACGTGGGATGCGTCCGCTCCAAGATGGACGCCGACGCCCGGGTCGGATACCAGCTGCTGTCCAGGTTCGTGCCGGTCATAGTCGACCGCCTCCAAGCGACCCGCCTCCGGCTCCTCGACGTGTATGGCAGCCCGGTGAGCAGAGGTTGACCTGCAATGGTGGCATTGTCCCAGCATCCGATGGTTCCCCGTCCGCACCGATTGCGCAGCCGCAGGCGGGAGACCCACGACACCGTGACTCTCGCGTTGGAGCCGCTCGACACCAGCGACGTTGCCGCCTGCGAGCCTGGCCAGTTCAACATGCTGTACTGCTTCGGGATAGGTGAGATACCCGTCTCTGTCAGCGGGCGGGCTCGGCCGGGCGGCCCGGTTCTCCACACGGTGAGATCTGTGGGAGCGGTGAGCGCGGCACTATGCCGGATGAGAGCAGGCGAGGTGATCGGGGTGCGCGGTCCGTTCGGCGTCGGCTGGGGGCTCGATGTCGCCGAGGGTGCCGATTTGGTGTTGATCGGAGGAGGCGTGGGATTGGCTCCGCTGCGCTCCGCCCTCGACTTTGCGTTGGCGGAGCGACGCCGTTTCGGGCGGGTCGTGCTGCTCGTCGGCGCCCGGGCGGCGGATGAGCTGATCTTCGCCGAGGAACTGCAGCGGCTCCTGACACGCCAAGACCTGCAGGTCGAGGTCACCGTGGATCGGGCGACCCCAACCTGGCGAGGGCATGTCGGGGTGGTCACCCAGCTCCTCTCCGCGGCTAATTTCGACCCCGCGAGCGTGCTTGCCCTGGTGTGTGGTCCTGAGGTGATGATGCGCTTTACCGCCATGGCGCTGCTCGGCCGTGGAGTGGGAGCGGAGCAGATCCGGGTGTCGCTCGAGCGCAACATGAAGTGTGCCATCGGCTGGTGCGGCCACTGCCAGTTAGGACCGGAGTTCGTGTGCAAGGACGGACCGGTGCGTTCGTGGGCGCAGGCCGCCCCTCTCCTGGCGGTCAAGGAACTCTGATGGCAAGGCGAACGGCTCGGCGTCCCAAGCTGGCGGTGTGGAAGTTCGCGTCCTGCGACGGATGCCAGCTCAGCCTGCTCGACTGCGAGGATGAGCTGCTCCCCCTGGCCGGGGAGGTGGAGATCGCCCATTTTCTCGAGGCATCCTCCACCACCGTCAAAGGTCCCTACGATTTGTCTCTCGTCGAGGGTTCCATCACAACCGCTGCTGACGTGGAGCGGATCCGCCAGGTCCGGCGCGCCTCCCGGCGGCTGGTGACCATCGGGGCCTGCGCCACCGCCGGGGGCGTCCAGGCTCTTCGCAACTTCGCCGACGTGCACGAGTTCGTGTCGGTGGTATACGCCCGACCCGAGTACATCTCGACCCTCGAGCACTCCACTCCCATCGCGGCGCACGTTCTGGTGGATTTCGAGCTCCGCGGCTGTCCCATAGACCGCCGCCAGCTTCTCGAAGTGATCAGCGCCTTCCTCGTTGGACGCCGACCCAGCGTCGGCGCCCACAGTGTGTGCGTCGAGTGCAAACTTCGAGGCAACGTATGCGTAATGGTCGCCCGTGGCGCGCCCTGCCTGGGTCCGGTGACCCACGCGGGCTGTGGGGCGCTGTGCCCGGCGGTGGACCGGGGCTGTTACGCGTGCTTCGGGCCCAAGGAGACTGCGAACACGTCCTCGCTCACCCTGTGGTTCGCCCGCCACGGTGTCGCCGAACGGGACATCGGTTTGCTGTTGCGCACCTTCAACACCGCCAGCGACGACTTCGCCAAGGAGGCGCAAGCCCATGACCCATCGCGGCTCGCTTAGCCGTACACTTCACGTCGGCTCCTTGGCCCGGGTGGAGGGCGAGGGGGCTATGCACGTAGAGGTGCGTGACGGGCGGGTCACCGACGTGCAGCTCCAGATCTACGAGCCGCCGCGCTTCTTCGAGGCTTTCCTGCGCGGCCGGGCCTTCACCGAACCGCCCGACATCACCGCCCGGATCTGCGGGATCTGTCCGGTGGCCTACCAGATGAGCGCCTGCGCGGCGATCGAAGACGCCTGCAGCGTGACCGTAGACGAGGGCATCCGGACGTTGCGCCGGCTGCTCTACTGCGGGGAGTGGATCGAAAGCCACGCCCTGCACGTCTATTTGCTGCACGCCCCGGACTTCCTCGGTTACGACGGAGCCGTCGACTTTGCCCGCCGGCAGCGGGAGGTCCTTGAAAGAGGCCTGCAGCTCAAGAAGATGGGCAACCAGATCATGGAGACCGTCGGCGGGCGGGCCATTCACCCGGTCAACGTCCGGGTCGGCGGCTTCTACCGGGTTCCGTCGCGTCAGGAGCTAATAGGGTTGGTAGACCGGCTGCGCTGGGCTGTGGATGCCGCGGTGGCCACGGTGGAGTGGGTGGCGGGCTTTGAATTCCCAAACTTCGAGCTGGACCACGAGCTGGTCGCTCTAGACCAACCGGGTCTGTACCCCATCGACGGGGGCACCCGGTTGGTATCGAGCCGGGGGCTCTCCTTCCCGGTCGCGGAGTTCGAGCAGCAAGTCGTTGAGGAGCAGGTGGCTCATTCCAACGCTTTGCACGCCCGCCTGCAAGGCAGGGGCCGCTACCTGGTAGGTCCGCTCGCCCGTTACAGCCTCAACTCGGGGTTCTTGTCTCCGAGAGCGGCGGAGGCGGCTGTGGCCGCGGGGCTGGGTCCGGTGTGCCGGAACCCTTTTCAAAGCATCATGGTGCGCAGCGTCGAGATCGTCTACGCCTGCGAGGAAGCCCTGAGGATGATCGACACCTACGAGCCTCCCGCTCGACCGTTCGTGGAAGTGACGCCACGAGCTGGCATCGGCTCTGGGTGCACCGAGGCGCCGCGCGGTACCCTCTACCACCGCTACGACGTCTCGGCTGAGGGAGTGATCCTGGCGGCCAAGATCGTCCCACCCACCTCACAGAACCAGGCGGCGATAGAGGACGACCTTCGCCGTTTCGTGGAGGCGCGGCTCGACCTTCACAGCGCAGAGTTGACCGCGGCGTGCGAGCAAGCTATCCGCAATTACGACCATGCATCTCTTGCGCCACTCACTTCCTCGACCTCGATGTGGAGCGGCTATGAAGCGTTCAGTACGTACAGGGCCGGCGAGGCGGGTCGTGATCGGGATCGGCAACCCCTACCGCGGCGACGACGGGGCCGGCCCCGAGGTTGTCCGACGGGTACGGGAACGGGCGCCTGCTTGGGTGGTGGTCGTCGAGCACGACGGAGAGCCGTCAGGGCTGCTGGACTTGTGGGAGAACGCGAACCTCGCTGTCGTGGTAGACGCGGTCCGCTCCTCCCGCGGAGAGTTTGGACGCTTCCACCGGGTGGAGGTCGACGCCTGCGCAGGCAAGTTCCCAGCCGTGAGTGCCGTGTCGTCGCATGGGGTCGGCCCTGGCGACGCCGTCGAACTGGCCCGAGCGCTGGACCGGCTCCCGGATCGGCTCGTGCTCTATGGCATCGAGGGGACCAGGTTCTCGCCCGGCCTGGGTCTTTCCCCAGAGCTGGAACCCTCGATAGCCGCGGTCGCTGCCCGCATCGTGGAGGAGGTGTCTCGCTGATGTGCCTCGAAACCCCGGCCCAGGTCGTCGCAGTCGACCCCGACGGCCTTCGCGCCACGGTGACCAGCGAGCAGAGAACCGGCCGTGCCCTGCTGATGACCCTCGACTCGGGCGGCGAAGCGGTCAAGCCCGGTGACTGGCTGCTCGTGCACAGCGGTCTCGCGATAGAGCGGCTCGGTGACGACGAAGCGCACGAGATGCTCGACCTGATCGTCCGGGCCCGCGCCAAGGGAGAAGAGGAATGAGCAGTCAGGCCGGGCGGCGAGAAGGGCTCCTCTTTGCATTAGCGGCCTCTGGGGTCAGCGGGCTGGCGGTGTTCATCAACGGGTACGCGGTCAAGCACGTGCACGCCACTCCGACTGCCTACACCACGGTCAAGAACATGGTGGCCGCTTTAATCCTCGTTGTGGCGGCAGCCGGACGGGTTCAGTTGCCGTCGCGCCAGAACGCCGAGGGTCCTTCCAGACGTGCCTGGCTGGCATTGGGGTACGTCGGGGTGGTCGGAGGCGGGCTCGCGTTCGCGCTGTTCTTCGAGGGCCTGGCCAAGACGTCAGCCACGACCGCAGCATTCCTACAAAAATCCCTCGTCATCTGGGTAATCGCGCTCGCCCTGCCACTTCTGGGGGAAAGGGTCGGGCCGGCGCAATGGACGGCGGTCACACTCTTGGTGGTTGGGGCGGTGGCCCTCGCCGCGGGCAAGGGTGGCCTGCGGGGTGGTGAAGGACCATTGCTGGTGCTTGCCGCCACCCTGCTCTGGGCGGTCGAGGTGGTCGTGGCCAAGCGGCTGCTCGCATCCATCCCGCCACTCACCGTCGGGGTGGCCCGCATGGCCGTCGGGACGGTGTCGTTGTTCGCCTGGCTCGCCCTCACCGGCCGCCTCGGTCAGCTCGATCACCTGGGCCGTTCGGGATGGGCGTGGGTCCTCCTGACCGGAGCGATCCTCTCCGTCTACGTCGCCGTGTGGTTCGCCGCTCTGGCCCGCGGCCGAGCCGTCGATGTAACAGCAATGCTCGTGTCCGCGGCGTTCATCACTGCGCTGCTCTCGGCGGGTGTTCAGGGAACATCGCTGCCACACGCCTGGGGTCTGATTCTCCTCGCTCTTGGCGCCACCGTGATCGGCATGGCGTGGCGGCGCAGTCATCCGGTCCCGGCAGGAGACGCCTCGACGTGACCGCCGGCGCCTTCCTATTCGGCCGGTATGCCTACCCACCCAACGCGCTCGGGTATTGCGGGCCCGATGACCCGACTTCCCTACTCGAACAAGCGGCGACGCCCCGCCCAGCATCCGCCGCCACGGCTTCCAGGGAGCGCCTGACCGCGGCGAGGGAGATAGCCGAGCGGGCCAGATCTTTCGAAGGAGCCTGGCCGTACCTGCAGCTCATCGCCGGGGCCAACGGGATCTCCGACCCGCTGGACCGCCGTGTGGTTGAGGCCTACTGGATTGGCAACGCGCTGCTCGACAACGTCACTCCCTGGCAGCTGGCCGCGTCGATCGAGACGCGATTTCGCCCGCGAGCCGGAAAGGGCTGGGACAGGCTGGCCGAAGTGCTCCCAGCGAACAGCCGCCCTCATCACAGCTTTCACGTGTTCGCCGTGTACCCCTGGATCGGTTTGCTGAGGGCCGGCCACGTCGACGAGCCGTTACGCGTGCTCAACCAGTGCCGGATTCGGGGCGGACTGGTTGAAGAAGCAGACGGCAACCTGGCGGTAGTGCGAACACGGCCGCTCTTCTGGGACGGCTCCAGGCTCGGATACGGTCCTGCTCGCCTCGAGACCGTCACGCTGGCCAGCGAGGGATTGGGTTTCGTAAAGGGGCTCCACCCCGGGGAGTGGGTGTCGCTTCACTGGGACTGGATATGCGACCGCCTGAGTGAGCGTGAACGCCTCCTGCTCGCTCACTATTCAGCTCTCACTCTCGCCGCAGTCAACGGAGCTTCACATCCCGCTCCCGCCGCGATTCTCTCCTGAGGTCTCTCGATCTTGTCTTGTAATAACGACTGGTACTACCGAGCGTGCCGGGCCGGCGTTCTTCCGATTGCTCTCGATCAAGAGCAGGTCGCCTGGCAAGCTGTCTCGATCAGCAGCGACTAACCGCTGGGCAGTTGATGGCCAACTCCCGAGTTTGACTTCTCTCGAGCCGACGGCTCTGCCGCGCCGGCGGTGGCGACGTCTGTGAGATAGCTGCACCGACGCCGAGCTACTGCCGCTCAGCGGACATCCCTGGGGGATTGCCATTCTGGCCGCAGTTTCGGTCGGACTCCCCGTCTTCGTCGTGTTTTCCGGCATCCAGACCCGCTACAGCCGGGTGGTATCAGCCCGGTGATTCGCCAGGCCGGCACCGGTTTACCCTGGTGGCTCGAGTCACAACGTGGGTAACCGGTCCAGGCTCGGTTTGGATACGCCCGCGGCCAGCGCCCACTGCCTCGCACCGCCGTGACGTTGGTCCAATCCGGCCAGGAAACGTTTCATCGTTTCTTCCTGTACCGACAGGCGGGACGCGGGGACCTGATCGATTCGATCCCCCCACCGCGGATCGCGGCGCAACCGAGCGATAATCAGCTCGATGCGGGTCGCGGTGAGCATGTAGTCCTCGACGATCACCTCCCGGTTGACGCCCAACTGGACCGGCAGCACATTCAAGCTCGCTCTCGGCGGCCAGCCCTACTGCGGCAAGCTCACCGGCCAGAAGGTCGAGCCAAGGCTCCAATAACGCGCCCGGTGCAGCCTGGCGTCAAGAGGGGTCAGGGGCTATCCGGTTCTCCCATGGAGCGGCTCGCTCGAGCTCGGCTGCCAGCGCCAGGAGCTGGCTCTCGCTGAGTTTCCGCCCGGCGATCTGCACTCCTATCGGCAATCCGTCCGAGCTCCAGCTTAAGGGCAGGCTCAAGGCGGGTTGGCCGGAGAGGTTGAATGGCTGCGCGAAGCTCGGGAAGCTGGCGAACAGCTTCACGTGCTCCTCAGGGGTCTGGTCCCATGGTGCCCAATCGACACTGGGCGCGACCATCCCACAGGTTGGACTGAGCAGCACGTCAAACCGATCCCAGAACTTGATAAAGGATTGCGCCGCGGCCCGGGTCTGTGTAGCCCACCGGTAGTGGTCGAGCACGGTCATGGCCGCCAGCCGGGTTACCAAGGGACGGTTTCTCGGTTCTACGAGGTGGTACTCCTCGGGGCTCACCAGCGCTGCTGCACCCGGGACCGACATCGGGCCGGCGGCGGCTACAAGGATCGCAGTCCAGTCAGGCGTGGCTGTCTCCACCGCGTGCCCCAACGACTCGAATAGCTTTCCCGCTTCGATCGCCGCGCTCTCGCATTCGTGGGTGACCTCTCCGAACGGAGGCGTAGTGCATAGCGCTACCTTCAACCGGGGAAGACCTTGGCCCAGGCGTTCGGTATAGGTATGGGGCGGACGGGGCGACCAGGAGCCATCGGAGGACTGGTAGCCCACCATCACATCCAGGAGGGCTGCTGCGTCCCGGACGGATCTCGAAAGGATTCCCGGCTCCGATGTCCCAAAGTAGAGGTCGTCTTCGTCCGGTCCGAAGCTGATTAGTTGCCGTGACGGCTTGAGTCCGACCAGACCACAGAACGAGGCCGGCACCCGGACCGAGCCGGCGCCGTCGGTTCCGTGCCCGACTGCGCACAGGCGGGCCGCGACGGCCGCCGCCGCGCCTCCGCTGGATCCACCCGCGGTACGGTCCAGGTTCCAGGGGTTCCTGCATACCCCGTTCAGTTCGGACGTTGTCATGGAGGTGCAGAACTCGGGCACATTCGTCTTGCCGATGATGATGAAGCCGCCGGCACGGAATCGTTGCACGAGAGGCGCGTCAACCTCCGCCACGTTGTCAACCAGGGCTTTACAGGAGTGCGTGGTCGGCATCCCGGCGACATCGATCACATCCTTGATGGACAATGGAACTCCGTGAAACGGTGGCACCTTGTCAGGCCCTACCCTTTTGAGGTCATCATCGGCCTGCTTAGCCGCGGTCATCGCCCTCTCTGCGTCGATCGCGACATAGGACCGCAGCCGCTGATCGAATCGGTCAATTCGTTCGAGCGTCTCAGCTAGCAGTTCTGACGCGGTTAACTCGCCCCGACGTATTGCGCTCGCCTGGTAAAGCGCGTCACCCGAGATGGCCGTCGTGGGTTCTCCTGCCACGGCACCGCCCTTTCTTGACGTCAATCGAAGTAGACGATCAACAGACTCGCAGGATCAGGGCAGAAAACTATTGGATTTCGCGACTCTGGACACCGACTATGGGGAAACCGCTGTTATTGGGAACGGAACCGCCTGGCGGACTATGAGTGAGAACTCACTCATAGGTGTACGATGGGGAATGTGGAGCAAGTCGACCCGAGTCAGTCTCGCCGGCGGGCCGCTTCGATGCCGGCCGATCAGCGCCGCTCGATGATCATCGACGCCACCCTGCCCCTGCTCATAGAGCAAGGGGAAATGGTCAAGACCCACGACATAGCCGAGGCCGCCGGGGTGGCCGAGGGGACGATCTTTCGTGTCTTCGCCACCAAGGACGAGCTGATCGAGGCGGTTATAGATCGCGTTCTTGACCCTGAGTCGACGGAGCGGGCCATCGCCGCCCTTGACACCAGCGGGGGTCTGGAAGCCACCGTCGTCGAGGTGGTCAAGCTGGTGCAGCGGCGGGTTAACGAGGTGTGGCAGCTGATCTCCAGCGTCGGCCCCCGCCACCATCAGCGGACGGGCCGGCGATCCTTCGACAGCCCCGCTCTGGCCGAGGTGCTCAAGCAGTACCGCGGGGACCTTTCGGTCGAGCCGGAGCGAGCCGCGGGCATGCTCCGCTCGATCGCGCTCGCCATGACGCATCCGCTGATGACCTCTGAGGCGGCCAAGCCGCAACAGATCGCCCGGGTGTTTTTGTACGGGGTGGTGAAGGAACAATGTTGAAGCGGCTCCTGACCGAACGGCTCCGTCCTTTCAAACGGATCATCGCCGTCATGGTCGTCCTGCAGGTAGTCGCGGCTTTCGCTTCGTTGACGCTGCCGACCCTCAACGCCCGCATAATCGACAACGGCATCCTGAAGCACAACCAGGGTTACATCCTTTCGACCGGTGCCGTGATGCTGACCTTTTCGCTCGCGCAGGTGGTCTTCTCAATCGCCGCCTTCTATCTAGGGGCCAAGGTCGCTATGAGCTTCGGTCGCGACATCCGCAGCGTCCTGTTTCACCGGGTCACCGACTTCTCGGCCCGCGAGGTCGGATCCTTCGGTGCCCCGTCCCTGATCACCCGCATAACCAACGATGTGCAGCAGGTGCAGCTTCTCGTGGTGATGGGCGCCACCCTGGCCATAACGGCCCCGATCATCCTCGTGATCGGCATCATCGCCGCTCTCCACCAGGACGTCGGCCTGTCGGTGATCCTCGTGTTCAGCGTGCCCGCAGCTGCGGTGATCCTGGGGACCATCGTCTCCCGGATGGTGCCGGCGTTCCAGTTGATGCAGGTACGGATCGACCAGATCAATCGGGTGCTGCGAGAGCAGATCACCGGAATCCGGGTCGTGCGCGCCTTCGTTCGGGAGCCGGAGGAGCGGGTCCGCTTCGAGGCGGCCAACAACGACGTGACCGAAGTGGCGCTACGGGCGGGCCGCCTGATGGCCGGCATGTTCCCGTCCATAAACCTGATCGTCAACGTTTCGAGCGTGGCCGTCCTGTGGCTGGGGGCCAGCCGCATCCAGAGCGGGCAATTGCAGGTGGGGTCGCTCGTCGCCTACCTCAGCTACCTGCTCCAGATCCTGATGTCGGTGATGATGGCCACCTTCGTGGTGTCGATGATTCCCCGGGCCGCGGTATCGGCCGGCCGGATCCAGGAGGTTGTTGACACTGAGCCGACTGTGACCAGCCCGGCTGAGCCGAAGTCGGTCAAATCGCATCCCTCGGAGATCGAGTTCCGCCACGTCGGGTTCCACTATCCCGGGGCCGATCATCCGGTCCTCACCGACATCTCCTTCCACACCCACCCCGGCCAGACGACGGCCATCGTCGGTAGCACCGGAGCCGGCAAGACGACCCTCCTTCAGCTGATCCCCCGGCTGTTCGATGCCACCTCGGGCTCGGTACTGATCGGAGGAGCCGACGTCCGCGACCTCGACACGGCCTTTCTGTGGTCCGCTATCGGCTTCGTACCTCAGCGCCCGTACCTGTTCTCGGGGACGGTCGCCAGCAACCTCGCCTACGGCAAACCCGACGCGACCGAAGCCGAGATGTGGGAAGCCCTCGATGTGGCCCAGGCGTCGGAGTTCGTGCGCCGCATGCCCGGCGGGCTCGACGCCCACATCGACCAGGGCGGCACCAATGTTTCAGGCGGTCAGCGCCAGCGCCTGTCTATCGCCCGGGCCTTGGTCCGCAAGCCCTGCATATACCTCTTCGACGATTCGTTCTCTGCCCTGGACCTGACCACCGACGCCCGGTTACGGACCGCCCTCAAGCCCTACACCGCCGACGCCGCCGTGCTGGTCGTGGCCCAGCGGGTGTCCACCATCACCTCCGCCGATCGCATCATCGTCCTCGAGGACGGCGAGGTAGTCAGTATCGGTACCGATACCGAGCTGCGCGACGGCTGCGAGACCTACGCCGAGATCGTGCAATCCCAGCTGGGCGAGAAGGAGGTGGCGTGACCTCCGTAGACGAGACCCGCGAAGCTACCCAGGACGAGCAGGACGAGATAAGAAGCCTGCGATCGAACGACAACCGACCGGTGGGCCGTTGGAACGCCGTCGGCGTCCCAGCCGAGCGGTCCAAGGACATCAAGACGGTCGTTGGCCGGCTGGCCCGCCTGCTCTCGAGTGAGGGCCCGAAGCTGACGCTGGTCGCCGTCTTCTCGGTGACCAGCGTGGTGCTCAACGTGTTCGGACCCAAGGTGCTCGGCCGGGGGACCGACATCATCGTTGAGGGAGTCACGCACGGCGGGATCAACTTCTCCCAGCTGCACACCGTCCTTTTGGAGGCCCTGGGCCTCTATGCCGGCTCGGCCTTGTTTTCCCTCCTGACCGCCTACACCCTCGCCGGGGTTATCCAGCGGCTCATGTTCCGCTTACGACGGTCGGTCGAAGAGAAGATCCACGCCTTGCCCCTGAGCTACATAGATCAGGGCTGGCGCGGGGACCTGCTCAGCCGGGTCACCAACGACATCGACAACCTGGCCCAGAGCCTTCAGCAAACCCTCAGCCAGATGCTCAACTCGGTGCTGCTCATCATCGGTGTGGGCATCATGATGTTCACCATCTCGCCCCTGCTCGCCGTGGTCGCCCTCACCACGGTGCCGGCCTCGGTGTTCTTCATGAGCAAGGTCGCGCTCCGGGCCCGGCCCAAATACATCTCGCAGTGGCGTAGTACCGGGAGCCTCAACGCCATCGTGGAGGAGACCTTCACCGGGCACGCCATCGTCAAGTCTTTCGGCCGGCAGCAGGAGGTCGAGGCTCGATTCAGAGAAAAGAACGACGAGCTGTACGAGTCAGCCTTCGGTGCTCAGTTCATGTCGTCCCTCATGCAGCCGGTGACCATGTTCCTCAGCAACATTCAATACGTGCTGGTCGCCGTGGTCGGCGGTTTGCGGGTGGCCAGCGGGGCCCTGAGCATCGGTGACATCCAGGCGTTCGTGCAGTACTCCCGGACGTTCTCGATGCCGCTCACCCAGCTGGCCTCCATGATGAACGTCTTCCAGAGCGGCATGGCTTCGTTGGAGCGGGTGCTCGAGTTCCTCGACGCCGACGAACAGAGCCCCGACCCCGACGTCGACCCCGAGGTCTCCACTCACGGTCAGGTGAAGTTCGAAAGCGTCACCTTCTCCTACCGCCCCGACATTCCATTGATCGAGTCACTGTCACTGGTGGCCGAACCGGGCCAGACCATTGCCATCGTCGGCCCGACCGGGGCGGGCAAGACCACCCTGGTCAACCTGATCATGCGCTTCTACGAACTCGACGGTGGGCTCATAACCATCGACGGCCGTGACATCTCGACGATGTCGCGAGCCGAGCTGCGATCCAAAATCGGCATGGTGCTACAGGACACCTGGCTATTCGGCGGGACCATCAGGGACAACATCGCCTACGGCAAGCCGTCGGCCGCCGACGCCGAGATCCTGGAAGCGGCCCGAGCCACCTACGTCGATCGGTTCGTACACTCCCTCCCCGACGGCTACGACACATTGATCAACGAGGAAGCCGACAATATCAGCGCCGGCCAGAAACAACTCCTCACCATCGCTCGGGCCTTCCTGGCCGACCCGTCCATACTCATCCTCGACGAGGCGACCAGCTCGGTGGACACCAGGACCGAGGTGCAGATCCAGGAAGCCATGAACCGTCTGCGGGCCAACCGCACCAGCTTCGTCATCGCCCACCGGTTGTCGACCATCAGGGGGGCGGACATGATCCTGGTCATGGAGCAGGGCCGGATCGTAGAGCAGGGAACCCACTCCGGCCTGCTGGCCGCCGGCGGCGCTTACGCTCGCCTTTACAACTCGCAGTTCGTGGCCCCGGTGGTCGAGATCGACCCGCCCGAGGTGCAAGCGAGGCTATAGCCTTTGTCCGCTCAACTGCCGAGCAAAATCGACAGGGCGATCGATATCCGCCATCATCAAGCGTATGCAGACTCTCGACGGGGAAGGGTCCACGATGAGCTCGAGGACCGGTCGGATGGACCGTGAGGCTTTCGATGTGGTCGTCGTTGGAGCGGGGTTCGGGGGCCTGGCCGCTCTGCGAAAGTTCCGGGACGAGCTTGGGTGCTCGGTCCGGCTACTGGAGGCGGCGGGCGGGCCCGGCGGCGTGTGGTTCTGGAACGGATATCCCGGAGCTCGCTGCGATGTGGAGAGTCTGCAATACACCTTCGGCTTCTCCGACGAGCTGTCCCAGGAATGGTGTTGGACTGAGCGGTTCGCCCCGCAGCCCGAGATCCTCGGCTATCTGAACCACGTGGTTGAACGGTTCGACCTGGCGAAGGACATTAGGTTCAACACCCGGCTCACCTCCGCGTCATTCAATGAGCACGACTGCCGGTGGTTACTCCAGACGGAAGCGGGCGGCCGGTACGAGGCCCGCTACCTGGTCCTGGCCACAGGACCTCTGTCCACCGCTTACACTCCAGAGTTCCCCGGCTGCGAGGAGTTCCAGGGCGAGATCTATCACACTGGTCTGTGGCCGCACCATCAGGTGGAGTTCAAGGAAAAGCGGGTTGCCATCATCGGTACGGGCTCTTCCGGCGTGCAGGCGGCGTCGGCCATCTGCGACGAAGTCGGGCACCTTTTCGTCATGCAGCGCACCGCCCATCATTGCGTCCCGGCTAAGAACCGTCCCCTTCACCCGGGCGAGCAAGAAGCGGTCAAGGCCCGGTACAGGGAACTGCGCGTCGCCTGGCGGGCCACGCCCGGGGCCACTGCCTGGCGGTCTCTGCCCACCGACGAGGTGGTGGTCACCTACGACAAGTCCGCGCTTGAGGTGAGTGAGGCGGAGCGGCGGGAGACATTCGAGCGGGCCTGGTCCTACGGGGGGACCGCCATCCATCGGGCCTACACCGATCTCTTGACCAGCGAACAGGCCAGCCTCCTTGCCAACGATTTCATCCGCGAGAAGATCGCCTCGATCGTCAAGGACCCTGTGACGGCGGACCTGCTCACCCCCCGTCAGTACTACGGGACGAAGCGCCTCATTCTCGAGAGCGGCTACTACGAGATGTTCAACCGGCCGAACGTGACGCTGGTAGACGTGCGAGCCGATCCCATCGAGAGGCTGACCCGAACGAGCGTGAAGACCCAAAATGCCGGTTACGACGTGGACGCGGTTATCTTCGCCACCGGTTACGACGCACTCACGGGCACACTCACCCGCATCGACATCCATGGCCGGGGCGGCCTGCTGTTGCGCGACGTATGGCGCCACGGGCCAGCGAGCTATCTCGGGGTCATGGTGACCGGGTTCCCGAACCTGTTCATCGTGGCCGGCCCTCAGAGCCCTTCGGTCCTCGCCAATGTGATTGCAGCGAACGAATATCAAGTGGATTGGATATCCGACGCCATCCGACACCTGGAATCCCATGGCATCGACACCATGGAGCCCTCGCCCGAAGCGCAGATCGCGTGGGCCGACCATGTCGCCGAGCTCGGCCGAAATAGCATCTACACGAAGGGCAAATCTTGGTACTGGGGCAGCAACATCGACGACAAGCCCAAAGTGTTCTTGCCCTATATCAACTTCCCGAACTACGCGGCGAAGTGCAACGAGGTGGCAAGCGCCGGCTACGAGGGGTTCATCCTCGCGCCGGATGCCAACGGACGCCCTTGAACCTCATGAAAGAGGACTGGACTGCCGATCCGACTGTAGGGCCCCCTGTCGAGCGGCAGGTGCGGGAAATCCTTACGCAGGTACCGGTACCCCGAGGAGGTCTATCAGGTTGCCGCCCATGATCCGGGCCACATCGAGGTCAGGGAGTCCGTCCAGCTCGTCTATATAAGAGAGAGGATCCGACAGGCCCTCCACGTGGGGGAAGTCGGAGCCGAAACAGACGTGGCCCGACCCCAGGAGGGAGACCAGGCCGCGAGGATCCTCTTCGTGGAACGGGTGCATCCAGAAACTCCGCTTGAAGGTTTCCGAAGGCAGCTCGGCGAACGCTTGGGGCATCTGTTCGTAGGTGTGATCCAGGCGGTGCAACATACCCGGCACCCACCCGCCGCCGTTCTCCACCAGCACGAACCTCAGCTGCGGAAACCGGGTGAGAAGCCCGTGGGCGATGATCGAGGACACCGCATCCTGGATATCCCGGTAGTCGTTGGTCAAGATCTGACTGAACGGCTTGGGCTGCCCAAAGGCGAGCGCCTCGCCCTGCTCACCCTCCCACTCGTTGAAGTAACGGTTGTAGCCATCATCGGAGGCGTGGATCACCACCACCACTCCCGAGTCCTGCACCTTGGCCCAGAATGAGTCGAACTCGGGCAGGGCGAAGGACCGGGGTCCGCGAAAGCCCCAAGCGGGCGATGGGCGCATCAATATCGCTTTGGCTCCGTGTTCGACCGACCAGTCCAGCTCGGAGATGGCCTGGTTCACTATCCCGGGAGTGATGACCGGGGTCGAGTAGATGCGATCCTGGTACCGGAATGGCCATTCCTCCGCCATCCACTGGTTCAGAGCATGGATAGCCGCCCCGCACAGCTCCGGGTCGTCGGTGATGCGGGCCTCGAGCAGGCTGGCCAGGGTGGGGTAGATGAAAGCCCCGTGGACGCCCTGCTCGTCCATCAGGGCCAGCCGGGGCTCCGCCGATCGAAAGGCCTCGGGGCAATCGATCCCCCGGCCGATGATTTCCCGGGCCGACTTACCGTCGGGGTTACCGTGCTTGAAATACTCCTCCTGGGCGCCCGGGCGGCCCACTCGTTCGAAGGTCGGATTCGGGATGTAATCGGTAATCTGCCCTCGCACTGCAATCTTGGTCCGGCCCCGCACCTCGACGTACTCGATCGCCCCCGTGTACTTGTCCGGCAGGTAGCGCGTCAACGCTTCCCGAGTCTCATAGAAATGATTATCGGCGTCGAACACCGGGAAGCCAACCTCACGCGAAGCCATCACACGTCCTCCTTGCTACCAGCCAGCATCCTGCCCACTGGTCCTGAGATGTCAAAGAAACCCTGTCTTGAAATGATATGCCAATAGTGACCCGGGGGTTCTGCGCCAGAGATGATTCAACGCTGGTGGTCCCCTCGTCGCCTTTCCGTCCTGTTGCCTGCTACGGCTATCGTTGCCGGCCGATGACCTCGACGGTGCGGCTCGAGCGGGAGGTTCCTTTGCCTGGGTCGTCTTTGACAATCCCGGCGCCTCGCAATTTGTTGACGGTGCCGCCGGTGTTTCGCGGTCGATAAGTCAGGGGAGCCATGAACTACAGCCGGCTGTCTATGCCGCTAGGGGAGGCCGTCTTCACGCAACGGGCCATCCGGCGCTTCCGGCCTGACCCGATTTCCGACGATGACCTTCGGCTGATCGTGGAAGCGGCGGTCCGGGCGCCGAACGGAGGGAACTTCCAACTGGCCCGCTTCCTGATCGTTACAGACCACGAGAGGATCCGCGAGTTCGGCGCTCTCTACCGGGAGGCGTGGTGGGCCAAGCGTCAAGACGAGGGCATCCACGGCGGAGACGACCTCCCGGGCCACTACCGTGCCGCGGCCGGCCTCGCCGACGCCATGAAGGAGGTGCCCTGCGTCGTGTTCGCACTTGCGATGCACAACGGGCCGGCCCACTCGGTGATCCCAGCGGTCCAGAATCTGATGCTCGCGGCCCGCGCCCTCGGCATCGGATCGGTGCCCACCACGCTCCACCCGTCGGTGATGGGCCGCTTCCACACCCTGTTCGGGATACCCGACGGCATCAGCTTCCACTTCTGCGTGCCTCTGGGCTATCCAAGGGGCAGGTTCGGCCCCAACGTGCGTAAGCCAACGTCGGAGACGACGTTCTTGGACCGTTGGGGCGGGCCGGTGCCCTGGGCGTAGCGCGACCGCCAGCCCGTAGGGCCGGCGCCGGCCCCGACGCTCAGATCGCCGATCGTTCGTCGACCTCGGTGACGTACTCCCAGGAGTCCACGTGGGCGCTGTGCCGGCGGATCACGATGGCGATGTCGTCCGCCTTCGATCGGTCGCGGGCCCAGGTCTCGGCCGCCCCATCATCGGCGAAGCTGGCCGTGGCGATCTCACCGCCTTCTGCCGTGGTGAACTGGTATCTCCAGGAGGGCCCGGTGGGCGCTTGAGCGTCGGTCATGGCGGCGACCTTATCGACAGAGGCCGGCCGCCGCGGTCAGAGGGCCGCGACTGTTTGTTGACTGCACATCGGGGGCCACTTAGGGTTGGCTAACCCGACGTGAAAGGGAGGGGATCGCATGGCTCGGGCTGCTGAGGTCTTCGCCGGCATGACGATCATCGATGCCGACACCCATCTGACCGAGCCCCATGACCTGTGGACCTCGCGGGCTCCCAAGGGCTGGGAGGAGCGC
Source organism: uncultured Acidimicrobiaceae bacterium (assembly GCA_963851245.1). Lineage (GTDB taxonomy): Bacteria > Actinomycetota > Acidimicrobiia > Acidimicrobiales > Palsa-688 > CAWKOH01. The sequence goes on from CAWKOH010000012.1 coordinate 552,301, forward strand.
CTGCCCCGGGTGGTGGAGATCGACGGTGAGGCCACCTGGGTCTTCGACGGGGCGCGCCTTTTCCGGGCCGGGGCCATGGGTGTGGTGAGCCGGGATGGGCGCAAGGTACCGGGCACGGAGTTCTTTCGCTGGGTGTTGGACGACGTCCATCCGGGGGCGTATTCCGTCCCGGAACGACTGGAGGTGATGGACGCCCTCGGCATCTGGGCCCAGATCGTCTACCCGAATGCAGTCGGGCTGGGAAGCCAGCGCTTCGTCCGGGCCAGCGACCCGGCGGCTCGCCTTATGGCCGTGACGATCTACAACGACGCCATGGCGGAGATGCAGGAGGCCTCGGACGGACGGTTGGCGCCCATGGGCGCCATTCCCTGGTGGGACCTGGTCGCGGCCGTGGCCGAGACCGAGCGGATCGCCGCGCTGGGCCTGCACGGGATCAACACCGCCTCGGCCCCCCAGGAGCACGGCTTCCCTGACCTGGGCGATCGCCATTGGGACCCGGTTTGGGAGGCCGCCAGCGGTTGCTCCCTCCCGGTGAACTTCCACATCGGGGCGAGCGATTCGGCCATGGACTTCTTCGGGTCCTCCCCCTGGGAGTCGCTCGGCGCCGACCAGAAGCTGGGTGTGGGGTCGGCCATGCTGTACCTGAACAACGCCAAGGTGCTGGCCAACATGCTCTACTCGGGTGTGCTCGAGCGTTTCCCTGCACTGAACGTAGTGTCGGTGGAAAGCGGGGTGGGTTGGATCCCCTTCGTGCTCGAAGCTCTCGATTACGGCGTGGGTGAGATGGCTCCGGGTGCCATGGATTACCTGTCGATGGCTCCATCGGAGTACTTCCGGCGCCAGGTGTACGCCTGCTTCTGGTTCGAACGGTCAGGTTTGGCCGGTGCCATCGAGGCGCTCGGACCCGGGCACATTCTCTTTGAGACAGACTTCCCCCATCCGACCTGTACCTATCCGGACGGGCTGCACATCGCGGCCGAGGCGCTCGGGCAGGTGACAGACCGAGACACGCGGGCCGGCGTCATGGGGAGCAACGCGGCGCGCCTGTACCATCTCCCGCTGCCGGAGTAGCGAGGACCCGTCGCTCGGCTCGCCCCTAAAATGCCAGGCGCGCCCGCCGCTGGCGACCCGGGCGGTTCCGCGTTGCCAATCAGTGGTGTTCTTCGACCCGGTCAATCGACGACGCCGGCGAGCTCGAGCAGCCTGGATGGCGGGAGGTGCTGCTCGTAGATGCGCACGCCATATGGGGCCAGGGCGTCCTCGATGGCATTGCAGAGGGTGGCGGGTGCCACGATCATGCCGCCCTCGCCCACGCCGCGGAAGTTGACGTCGGGGTCGAGGCGGACGGTCTCGAGGTGGTGGATCTCGACCCTCGGCACCTCGGTGGTGGTGGGCAGGAGGTAGTCCATGAAGGTGGCAGTCAAGTAGTTGCCAGACTCGTCGTAGGCCGAGCGTTCGAGCAAGACGGCGCCGATTCCCTGGGCCACGCCGCCGCGCACCTGGCCGTCGACGACTGCCGGGTTGATGAGCTCGCCGCAGTCCTCCGTGACGATGTAGCGCTCGATGTGGACGATCCCAGTCTCGATGTCGACCTCGACGATGGCGCAGTGAGTACCGCCCGCCCACCCCCCGGTACCGCCGTCGTAGGTGCTCTCGACACGCAGTTCGGCATCGACTCCCTCGGGTAACCGGCCCGGCTCCTTCGCGGCAGCGGCCACCTCAGCGAGCGAGATGGCGCTCACCGGGACGCCTCGCACCGATACCCGACCCTCGAATACCTCGAGGTCGTCGGGGCTGGCCTCCAGGACGTGAGCCGCCACCTCGAGGACCTTGGCCCGCAGCGCCCGCGCCGTGGTCAGCGACGCCCCGCCGAGCATGGTGGCCGCCCGGCTGCCGCCGGTGAAGCCGACCGGGACCACGGCGGTGTCTCCCACAACCACCCGCACATCCTCGTAAGCGACACCCATCTGGTCGGCGACGATCTGGGCTGTGGTCGTCTCGTGGCTTTGGCCGTGCGGCATCTGGCCGGTGTAGACGACGACGATGCCGTCGTCGGCGAGCTCCATGTACATCTGCTCGGCACCAAGGGCCGTGTCGCCGCGGCGCACACCGGGCGCGGCCTCGATGTAGGTGGCCTGGCCGATGCCGAGGTAGCGCCCCTGCGCCCGCGCCGCGGCCTGTCGCTCCCGGAACGCGGTCAGGTCGACGGTGGCGGCCATCTTCTCGAGTGACTCCTTGGCGGTCACCCCGTCCAGGCTGGCCCCGGTGACCATGTGTGTGGGCTCCTCGCCCCGGGTGACGACGTTGCGCAACCGAATCTCCAAGGGTTCCTTGCCGAGCTCGCGGGCGATGAGGTTTATGAGCCGTTCGCGTACGAACGTCTCGGCCGCCCACGGCCCGCGGTAGGCGACATAGGTGGCCTTGTTGGTGATCACCACGGTGTGCTCGAAGGACATGGCGCCGATCTTGTACGGCCCGGGGAACATGCCCTGGACGATGAACGGCAGAGCCGCGCCCATCCCGGGATATGCGCCCGTGTCGACGACCATCTTGACCTTGAGGCCGAGGATGTCACCCTCGTCGGTGATGGCCGCTTCGACGTCGAAACTCTCTTCGCGAGCCTGCCCGGCGAAGGTCAGGTGCTCGTAGCGGTCCTCGATCCACTTGACCGGCCGGCCGAGATGGCGCGATGCGGCGGCGACGGCGACGTCTTCGCGTGTCGCCGCGATCTTGAGGCCGAATGAGCCTCCGATGTCCTGGGCCCGCACCCGTATCTGCTCGGCCGGCAACCCCAGCCGCGCCGCCAGCACCATCTGAACGTGAGAAACGCCCTGGCTGCCGGTCCACACATTCAGCGCTCCCGTGGCTGGGTCGAAGCTGGCCACGGTCCCGCGCGTCTCCATCGGCACGTTCTGGTGACGGTGCTGGGCGATCGACGCCCGCACGACCCGGTCGGCCCGAGCGAAGGCGTCGTCGACGTCGCCGAAGACGTTCGACGTCCCCGACACCAGGACGTTGGACCCGAGGTCCTCGAAGATCGCCGGGCCGGACGGGTCGAGAGCATCGTCGGCGCTGGCGATGGCGGGCAGATCGTCGTAGTCGATCTCGATCAGCTCGGCCGCGTCCTCGGCGATGTAGCGGGTTTCGGCCACGACCAGAGCGACCGGGTCGCCGACCAGGCGCACCTTGTCGGTGGCGAGCGCGCTGTAGGACGGCGTGTCGGCCCCCATGAGCACCTGGATGCCGTACGGGCCCCGCTGGAGATGCGACTCCATCTCCGCGCCCGTGTAGACCGCGACGACACCGGGCAGCTCCCGGGCCGCGTTGGTGTCGATCGAGGTGACGCGGGCATGTGGGAATGGGCTGCGGGCGAAGGCGGCATGCAGCATGCCCGGCAGGCTGACGTCGTCGATGTAGCGGCCGCGCCCGGTGAGGATGCGAGGGTCCTCGGCCCGCTTCACGGGCGAGCCTGTGTAGCGCTGGGCGATCTGCTGTGACATCAGGCGCTCCTCGTGGTCGCATCGCTTGCGGCTCCGGCGCCAGCCGCCAGCAAGGCGCCGTTGACGATGCTCTCGTAACCGGTGCAACGGCAGATGTTGCCCGACAGCGCCTCGCGGATCTCGGCCTCCGTGGGGGTGACATTCTCGGAGAGGAGCTCGGTGAGCTGCATCAAAAACCCAGGAGTGCAGAACCCGCACTGGAAGGCGTGCGACTCCCACATCGCCCGCTGGAGTCTGTTCATCTCACCGTCGACGGCGAGACCCTCGACGGTCGTGACGGTCGATCCGTCGGCCTGCACGGCCAGCATCAGGCACGAGCGGGCGGCGGCGCCGTCGACCAGGACGGTACAGGCGCCACACACTCCATGCTCGCAGCCGAGGTGGGTGCCGGTGAGGCCGAGGTCCTGCCGGATCATGTCGGCCAGGGTCTTGCGCGCCTCGACACTGGCGCGGCGCTCCTCGCCGTTGACGGTGAGGGCGATCTCCATCTCGTCGCTCATGCCGCCCCTCGGACGTCGGACGTCGCCTTCTCCAGCGCCCGCCGCGTGAGCACACGGGCCAGGTGAGTACGGTACGCGCTCGTACCATGAAGGTCCGACGCCGGCGTCAGGCCCTCGCCGGCCGCGACCGCCGCCTCCTCGAACGGCGCCGAGCCGATCTCCGCGCCGGCCAAAACCTGTTCGGCCTGTGGACGCCGCAGCGGCGTGTCGGCCACGCCGATCAGGGCAACGCGGGCGTCGATGATGCGCCCGTCCTCGGAGTTCACCGACGCGGCGGCGCCGACCATGGCGAAGTCGCCGTGGCGCCGAGCCGCCTCCACGAACGCCACCCCGCTGCCCGGCGCAGCCACGGGGAAGCAGACGGCCACCAGCGCCTCGTCCGGTTCGAGGGCGGTGGTGAAGAAACCCTGGAAGAACTCCGCGGCGTGAACCCGCCGTTCACCCCTGGACGCGCTCCGGATCACCATCTCGGCCTCGAGCGCCACCGCGACAGCGGGGATCTCGGCTGATGGATCAGCGTGGGCGATGCTGCCGCCCACGGTCCCCCGGTTGCGGATCGCCGGATGCCCGATGAGCGGGAGAGCAGCAGCCAGCAACGGGACCTTCTCGGCGACGATGGGGGAGCGTTCGATAGCCCGCTCGCGGACCATGGCGCCGATGGTGACCGTGCCGTTCTGCTCGCTGACCTCGCCGAGGCCTTCGGCACGGCCCAGGTCGACCAGCACTGACGGGCGGGCCAGGCGAAGGGACAGCAGCGGCATGAGGCTCTGGCCGCCCGCGAGGATCTTGGCGTCCTCCCCTGCGTCGGCCAGTGACGTGAGCGCCTCCTCCAACGACGACGGTGCGACATAGCTGAACGGCGGCGGTTTCAGAAGTATCCCTCCGGATCGGTCGGTACCGGCTGGAACCCGCACCGGATTGGCGGTCAATTTCGTGGGAGCTAACTGTTCATCAATCTAACAAACGACCCGCTCGACGCCAGTAGAGGTCCGACCGCCTCACCCGAGCCGCGTGTCGGGACGCGGGTTATTGCGGCGTTGCGGCGGGGTGGAAACGTTGGATCGGCAGGTGGCGGGCCATGGCCGATCCCGGCGGCCCGAGGAGCATCTGAGCGCGGAGGTTCCGCCGATGGAACAGTTGGACGAGGTCCTCGTCGTGCCGGCCGGCACCGGCGTCGGCGAGGACGAACCGCTCGAGTTCGGCGTCGCCTTCCTGCCATGTCTCGGGTCGCCTTCCGAGGAGGCGATGGAGGTCCTCGAGGTCCGCCTCGTCGAGGGCTGCTCCGATCTCCTGAGCACGCTCCAGGTGTCGGGCGAGGCGGAATGCGGCGCGCAGTTGGTAGCGCATGTACTCGTCATCCGCCTGCAGCGTTCTCAGCCGCCGGACCAGGTGGGCCTGGCCAGTCGCCGCCCGCGTCGCGGTCGGCTCGGGCATGTCGACGGTCGGCAGCTCGGTCCCCAGCATGTCAGCGAGCGCCTCGGTGGCGAACAGGTTGGTCTCACAGCACCACTGCAGGTTCGTCATCATGTCCGACTCTGGTGTCGGGTCTTTCGCCGCCGCCCCGAGCGCGAGCTGGTTGGTGAGCGTGAAAGCGAAGTGGTGGATCTGTATGGCACCCATATCCACAGGCTGCCCTGCGAGCTCCGCATACCGGTCGTACAGCTGCCCGAATTCGCCAAAGCCGACGATCGTGTCGCGCATCCGCCAGCCGGCCAGGTCCATCATCGGGTCGCCGATATGGCCGATCTCGAGGTCCAGGACCGCCACAATCTTCCCGTCCTGGTGATGAAACTGCCCAGAATCCCAGACGACAGGAGCCTGCCGGCCCTGGCTCCTCGGCGGGTTGCGCCGGAGCCACCCGAGGCAGTACTCCATGAACGGATCCGGTCGGCGTTTGGTGCTTCGATAGACCCGCTCGTAAGCGCGTAGTCCCACCAACCCGGAAGCCGAGGGCTCCGAACTGGCGATCCCCGCCGCCTCGAATTCCTGGATCTCAAGGGCGTGCAACCGGGCAAGGACCTGAAGGTAATCATCGACTACCGCATCGCGCTCGAGCGTCACTCACCCCTGCAAAGTCGTTACGGCCTGGTACCCGGTCCATGACGTAGGCCTTCGGCCGATCGATCCAGCCGTACACCCGCGCCGTGGGTATCCCCTGATCGTGCAGCAGCGACTGGAACCGCATCTCGTGATCCAACGGGAAGATCAACGGCATGTCAGTACGGTCGCCGCGAACGCACAACTCCAACACCTCGCCGCCCCGATCTACATCGGCGAACCAGACAGGCCGCCACCTCGGCTGCCTGTGAATCGTTGCCACCGGACCGAGGTGGTTTTCGAGCCACGTCTTGACCAGATCGGTTCCCTCGTCAAGCGGCTCAAGCATTCACTGCCTCCTCGCTCAAGGCTCTTGCCATTCGAACCTCATGCTCTGTCTAGTACGACCGTGGGAGCCCGAGGACGTGCTCGGCCACGTAGTTCATGATCATCTCCTGGGACACCGGGGCGATCTTCATCAACCTGGACTCTCGCCAGTATCGCTCCACGTCGTACTCTTTGGCGTAGCCGAACCCACCATGGGTCTGAACGGCCCGGTCGGCCGCGTAGTAGCCGGCGTCGGCGGCCAGCCATTTGGCCATGTTGGCCTGCTCGCCGCAGCTCAGCCCCTGGTCGTAACGCCACGATGCTTCCCGGACGGCCAGCTCGGCGGCGTGCAACCTGGTATGAGCCTCGGCCAGGGGGAAGGCGATCCCCTGGTTGGCCCCGATGGCCCGGTCGAACACCTTGCGCTGCCCGGCGTAGTCGACGGCCCGGCGCACCGCCGCCTTGCCGATGCCGAGAGCCTCGGAGGCGACCAGGATCCGTTCGGGGTTGAGCCCGTCGAGCAGGTACCGGAAGCCCTTGCCCTCCTCGCCCACCCGGTCGGCTGCGGCAACGATGTGATCGTCGTAGCGGACCTCGCAGGATGCCACTGCGTTGCGGCCGGCCTTGGGGATGGGCCTGATGTCGACGCTGGGCGCCTGGAGGTCGGCCAGAAGGAGCGTCATGCCGTCCATCCGGCCTGCCGCGTCTTCCCTCTTGGTCGTGCGCACCAGGAGCAGCACCTTCTCGCAGTCCTGGGCCTTCGACGTCCACACCTTCTGGCCCCGCACCACGTAGTGGTCGCCGTCGCGCACCGCGAAGGTCCGGATGGCCGAGGTGTCGGTGCCCGAGTCCGGTTCGGTCACCCCGAAGGCCACGTGCAGATCCCCGCTGGCGACCCTGGGCAGGTACTTGGCCCGCATCTCCTCCGAGCCGTGCTTGGCCACCGGGTTCATCCCGAAGATGGAAAGGTGCAAGGCGCTGCACCCGTTCATGGCGGCGCCGCTGGCCGCCACCTCCTCCAGGACAATCGACGCCTCAGTGATGCCCCGGCCCCCACCCCCGTACTCCTCGGGGATGGCGATCCCGACCCAACCCCCCTTGGCCATAGCCTCGTAGAAGTCCCACGGGAACCGGTGCTCCTCGTCGCAGGATCGCCAGTACTCGTCAGGGAAATCCCGGCACACCCGGCGAACGGCGTTCCGGATCTCGGCATGCTCCTCGCTCTGGGAAAAATCCATGGGCGAAGTCTGTCTCGCGCCGGGCCCCTTTCGCCAACGACAGGGGGGTGCTGGGAGGTCGCCCGGCCGGCGATGTGCTGAGCTAGGTTCATCTAGCCGGCCGACTCGGGTCCGGGGGGTGCAAGCGGAGAACGTGGCATGGCGAACTGGGACCATCTGACTGACCTTCTGGTCGTGGGCAGCGGTGGAGGGTTGGCGGCGGCTATTTCGACCTTCCGGGCTGGGTGCGATGCCTTGGTCATCGAGAAGGAAGACCTGATCGGTGGTTCGACTGCGATGTCTGGCGGTGTGATATGGCTGCCCAACAACCCCCTAATGGTCGCCGATGGTGTCACCGACTCGGTAGAAGCGGGGTTGGAGTACCTCGAGTCCGTCGTTGGTCCTACCACCCCGGCGTCCTCATCGGCGCGCCGAACGATCTACATCGAAAACGGCTCGGCGCTGATAGAGCTCTTGCAGGAAGAAGGTGTGCGCTTCATTCGCGACGAGGGTTACAGCGACTACTATTCCGGAGTCCGTGGTTATCGAGGTGGGGTGGCCCGAGGTCGGGCCATCGAGTGCGCCTTCGTCGACGCTCATGAGCTCGGGCCGTGGGAGCACCGGCTACGGGGTGCCTTCACCGGCGGAGTCGTGGTCTTTACCGGCGAGTCGGCGCGCGCTCAACAGATGTTGCGGACAAGGGATGGGGCCAGTGTGGCTTTCCGGATTCTGAGGCGCACTATAGGCGGCCGGCTCCAGAGAGAGGCCCGGCTGACGAACGGGGCCGCCCTCATCGCCTCCATGCTGAAGGTAGTCCTAGCCCACAGCGTTCCAGTCTGGACCGGTACCCGCCTGGTGGACCTGGTGTCCGAGGAGGGAGAGGTGGTCGGCGCGGTGGTAGACCGTGAGGGAAGGCGGTTCCGTGTGGGGGCACGGGGCGGGGTGCTCATCAACGCTGGCGGGTTCTCTCACAATTGCGGGCTTCGTGAGAAGCACTCAGGCCAGCAGCCCAATCGGGGCGAATGGTCGCATGCCAACCCCGGCGACACCGGGGAGGCCATCGAACTAGCAATGGGACTTGGGGCGGCAGTCGACCTCATGGATGAGGCGTGGTGGATCCCCACCGCGCTTCGCCCGAACGGCACGAGGGTCTTCGTCCACGGTGAGCGCTGCAAGCCCGGGTCGATCATCGTCGATGGTGCCGGCAAGCGGTACTTCAACGAGGCTTGCTCGTATATGGAGGCAGGCCAGCGCATGTACGAGCGGGACCGGACCACTCCGGCGGTCCCGAGTTGGATGATCTTCGACGGCCGCTACCGACGCCGCTACCCGTTGGCGTTTCGCCGTCCCGGGTTCAGCCCTCGGAAATGGAAGACCCGGGACTTCATCGTCAGGGCGGCGACCCTCGACGCCCTGGCCGCCGCCTGCGGGCTCGACGCCAGCACTCTGCGTACCACCGTTGAGCGTTTCAACCGTCTCGCGGCCAACGGCGACGACGCCGACTTCCACCGCGGCGAGGGCGACCATGAGCGCTGGTACGGCGACGCGGCCAATAAGCCCAATGCCTGTCTGGGGCCGATCGACCGAGCACCCTTCTACGCCGTGGCGTTGTACCCCGGCGACGTCGGCACCAGTGGTGGCCTGATTTGCGACGAGCATTCACGCGTCCTCGACGGGCAGGGGCAGCCCATCGCCGGCCTTTATGCGTCGGGGAACTCGACGGCCTCGGTCATGGGCCGCACCTATCCTGGACCCGGCGCGAGCATCGGGGCATCTATGGTCTTCGCCCATGTCGCGGCCCAGCATGCGGCGGGCCGGGCGAGCTCGAAGAAGGGGGGCATCTCTGAACGCCCGGGCTAGAAGCACTGTCACAACGATGCGCTGGCGAAGCACTTATCAGGCACCTGAAGCCAGGAAGTACCGGCGGCCGGGAGGTAGCTGGCAGGTTCCGACCCTCGACGCTCTCACCTCATGGCGGCCGGTTCGGGGACCAGCTGTGGTGTCGGACCGCCGGCAGCGGCTTTCTCCCGACCAGTTGGAGGCGATGGTGGCCGGGCTGGCGGGCGGCCTGCGCCGATCGGGAGTCCGCCGGGGGGACCGGATCTTGTGGCAGCTCCCTAACGGCGTGGAGGCTCTGCTTCTGTACCGGGCGGCCTGGCGCCTGGGGGCGATAGCGGTCCCGGTCCATCACCAGTTCGGCGAATCGGAGGTCCTCCGCGCCCTGGAGGAGGTGGAACCGGTTATGACGTTTTCCCGCCAGGGCTATCCGCTGATGGAGTGCCGTGCCTCCGCGGCTGTCCCGGTCGGGGAAGAGAGCTGGTACCAGCTGCTTAACGCCCTACCGGTGTTCGTGTCATCCGGTCACCCCGCCGATATCGCGGTCGCCTTGTTCACATCGGGATCGACTGGTTCCCCCAAGGTTGTGCTCCACTCTCATCGGGGCTTGTCGACCAAGGCCTTAACGATGGTCGGCTGCCACGGTTTGAGGTCATCCGACGCAGTTCTGATGCCGGCTCCTATGGCGCATATCTCTGGTTTGTTGAACGGCATTCTGGTGCCGTCAGCAGCTTCCATGAGGGCGGTCTTTATGGAGCGATGGGACCCGGTCGAGGCCCTCGAGCTGATCTTTCAAGATCGAATCTCGTTCATGGTCGGACCCCCGAGCGTCTTCACGTCTCTGATGAGCGCTGACAGTTTCGGGGAAGAGGCAGTCTCGTCTCTTCGGCTTGTCTCGAGCGGGGCGACGGGGGTCACACCGGAATTCGTTGAGCGAGCCAGTGTCGCGTTAGGTGCGGTGGTCAAGCGAACTTATGGCTGTACCGAGGCTCCGACGCTGACCACCTCCGGCCCGGAGGATGGCTCGAATCGGGCGCGTGAAACGGACGGTCGCGCCACCGGACGCGACACCAAGATCAGAGTCGTCGATCCTGTCAGCGGAGCGCTCTTGCCGGCCCATGCTCAGGGCGAGGTGCAAGCCCGGGGACCGGAGCTGTTTGTTGGTTACGCCGAGGGCGCCCAGACGGCTGAGGCTGTGGTCGACGGTTGGTTCCGGACCGGAGATCTGGGCCTCATGGATGACGCCGGCTATCTGACGATCGTGGGGCGTACGAAGGAACTGATAATCAGGGGTGGCGAGAACATAGTGCCAGCCGAGATCGAGCGCGTCCTCGAACGCCATCCTCTGATCCGCCAGGCGGTGGCCGTGGGCTATCCCGATGAGCGGCTCGGCGAACGGGTTGCCGTTTTCGTCGTGGGACCAGCCGACTTCGACCTGGATGCGTGCCGTGCCTGGATGGCCGACGCGGGCGTGGCCCGATTCAAGTTCCCGGAGCGGGTTATCACGGTCGCGGAGCTGCCCATGCTGAGCTTGGGCAAGCCGGACCGGATGCGCCTACAGGCCCTCCTGGATGGATGAGCCGGACACGAACGGCCGTGCAGCGGCTATCGCCGCTCAGGGGGGAGGCGGTGAGGGCCAGCGATTGGTAAACCGGGGCGGCCGTTGTTCCCTGAAGGCTCGCGGACCCTCGAGCACGTCCTCGCCCAGGAGCAGCGTTTGGTTTATCGAGCGGTAGTAGTCGACCTGTTCGCGCACGGCCAGGTTCCGCCAAAAGTTGGCGACCCGTTTGGATGCCTGAACGGCCGGCTGAGAGTTGGCGGCGATCCTCTCGGCAACTGCCATCGACGTGTCGGGTAACTCCTCCAAAGTGCAGACCCGTTGAACCAGCCCGAGCCGGTGGGCGTCACTTACGCTCATCCGGTCTCCGGTCATGAGGAGATACATCGCCTCTCCGATCGGGAGGTAGCGGGCCAGGAGATTGACCCCCACGCCGGCCATGATCCCTCGTTGAACCTCCATCAGCCCGAACCAGGCGGAATCGGCGGCGATCCTTATGTCGCAGTTGAGTGCCAACTCGAAGCCGCCAGCGACCGCCAGGCCGTTTACCGCCGCAATCGTCGGCTTGGCGGTACTGCCGACGCCCCACAGATCGACCGAGGTCACGCCGACCCGCACATCTCCACTCCCGAACCGATCCGAGACTTCCACGAGATCGAATCCGGCTGAGAAGGCTTTCGTACCGGCGCCGGTGATGACAGCGACGTACTGGTCCGGGTCGCGGTCGAACTCCTCCATGATGGCGGTCAGCTCCGCAGTCATGGAAGAGGTGAAGGCATTGAGCTTCTCTGGTCGATCGAGCGTAACCACCGTAATGTGGTCGTGACGCTCGACCCGGACATTTGGCATCGGCTTCCCTTCGAACTAAGGACAGTGGGCGAAGCGTGCCGCTCCCGCTAAGCGCCAGGGTGTCAGACTGGATTGGCGGGCCCGCTTGTGGCAGCTCGCTCAGGTCATCATCCGGCCAGGTACCTGTCGAGCTCCTCGTGCATGTTGCTTATGGCCCGCTCCCACACCGTGGCCAACCGGTGCTGCGTGAAGCTTCGCGAGCGCAGGCCCCGCTGTTGCCTTTCGAGGTTGCTGAAGTCCTGACGGGGGACACGGCCCCAGTTCTCGGGGTCGTCGGGCGTGAAGCGGCCCTCGAGCCGGGCCCGGGGCACCTCCTCGCCGGCCGCGGGCATGGTCAGCGACCACACCTCGAACCGGCACATCTCCGGATCGTCGTTGTAGGGGCGGATCCGGTAGGAGAGGGCGTTGCTGTACTTGGGTAGGTAGAAGAAGTTGGGAAACATGAATATCTCCCCGCCCCACAGCCGCTTGCTCTCTGGTGTAGCCCGGATCGGGATCCCGGCCCCTTCGGCATACTCGATGAGCGCCGCTATCGCCGCCGCAGGGTAGTCGCCGTCCGGACCGACCTTGTTGCGTACTCCTTCGAACACCCTGATGTCGCGCTCGAGGACCATAGCGTCCTGGCCCTCCCACAAGATCCGGTCGGACCCAAGAAACCCCTCCTTTCCGCTCGACTTTGAGACATTGACGCCGGAGGTGGAGGGGGTCGCCCCCTGGAAGCGGGAGTGCCCATTCGGGAATACCGAGTGCTCGATGGCTCCCGGCGGGTAGGACTCCCCCGCGCCCATAGTGAGTTGCGGGTGGGTGGCCTGGAGGTGCCAGCCCTCGTGGAAAGCCTCCTGGGCCAGCTTCCAGTTGGCCGGGATGATCGTTTCCTTCCACCAGTACACCCGCAGGTCGTCGACCCCGACGCCCTCCAGGATCTCGGCCGCGGGCGACAAGGCCTCGCGCAGGGGCCGGGCGTCGGGGTCCATGTTGATCCAGGCGCAGGCGCCCCACAGCTCGACCCGGCACTCCTGGAGCTTGACATCCGCCGGCTGCAGGCATTCCGGGTCGAACCCGTCCTGACCGTACAGGAACGACGGCGATCCGTCCAGGTTCCACCTCCAGCCGTGGAAGGGGCATTTGATCTGGCCCCCCGGCAAACGTCCGGATCCTTTGCACAACTCGGTTGCCCGGTGGCGGCAGGCGTTCTGGAACGCCTTGACCGACATGTCCTCCTGACGTACCAGGATGATCGACTGGTCGCAGATCTCGTACTCGACGAAGTCTCCCGGCGAAGGGATCTCCTCCATTCGGCAAGCCATCTGCCACACCCGGGGCCACAGGAGCTCCTTCTCCATCTCGAAGAACTCCCGGTCGAAGTAGCGCTCACGCGGCACATGCAAGGGGCTCTGCATGGCGAAGGGGACCCGGGTGGCCCGCTTCGGTCGCCCCTCGATAATGGTCATCGGCCCTCCCCGGAGAGGTAGGTGACACCCTGCTCGCCGGAGGCGAAGATGTCTACGACCGTGCATCCCTGTTCTCCTGCCCGCAGGGGACCGTAGGCGGTGCCCGCCTTGACCAGCCGAACGCTGCCGGGCTCGTGGACCCGCCGTGTGATCTCGATCGAGCCGTCGACGACGATAGAGCAGTAATCGGACGGGTGGTAGTGGACTGGCACTTCGCTGCCCGGTTCGTAGCGGACCATTACAGCCCGTGTTTCGCGTCCGTCAGTTCCGAAGGCCACGGACTTGTAACGGAGCTTGAGTTCGGGCACCTCTGCCCACTCATCTGTATCTCTCCATGTGAGGAAAATCTGGCCTTTGGTCCCAGCCACCTCGAGACCCCCTCTCCCTGGGTGCAGCAGTCCAACACTGTAGTGGTTGGCCATCCTACGAAGTACCTGGCGCCCACCAGGGGGAGCGTTCACTACTTGCGAATGACCACTACGGGAAGGATGAGGGAGACCTGACAGTAGGTACCCAAACCGGCACTTCGGATCGATCACCCTGGCGGCAATACCTCCTCGGCCCACTCCAGCAGCTGGGGGGCCAGCAGAGGCCAGCGCTCGAAGGCGCCATTCTGTCGCCCCTGCTCCCGGCGCCTGGTGCCGTCGATCCATTCGGTGTCGGGCCAGGGTGGCTCGACTAGCCGGGCGCCGGGGATCATGCCTGAGACCTGTTCGGTCGTCTCCCGGGGGTGCCACCAGTCGCTCGCCCCGCTTCGGAAAATCAGGGTCGGGACCTGGATGGCCTCAGCCTGCTCGGTGGACAGTCCGGGCACCGCCTCGCCCGGAACGGGGTAGTAGGCGGCCAGCCACTGCTCCATGGTCTTGAGAAAAATGGCCTGGTCCTGATCGATAATGCGCTGACGGTTGGATGGATTACGTCTGGTGACCTCCTCCCAGTCGCGCAGATCGGCCACCGCCTGCATCCCACCCATGATCGTGGCCCGCATCGAGGGTATGCAGTAGACGGCGCCGAGGTTCACAAGGCCGAACACCCCGCCGCTGATCCACAGCACGGCCAGCGCCTCGGCCACGTCCGGGTGGTTGGCCACAGCCAGCATCGACACCCGGGCCCCTCCCGACCCGCCCATGATCACCGCCGGCGCCAGGTCAAGGTGGTGGACCAAGGCCGCCAGGTAGTCGGCCTGCATCTGTGACTCAGTCGCCCCCTCGAAGCAGACATCGGACTCGCCGCAGTTCGGCCGGTCCCAGATGACGACCCGGTTGCCGCCCGCCGCGAGAGCCTCCGCCAGCGGTCTAATCCCGGCATCCTCCTTCGGGAAGCGCCCACCCGGGGTGATGATCCATGGTCGGCCCTTGTCGCCGATCACCTCGTACCCAATCGTCAGCCCGTCCACCTGTGCCGTAGCCATGGGACCGAGAATATAAGTCTTAGCCCTATGCAACCGTTCCGTGTCGGGGTTCGAAGGCCAGGCTTTCGGAATCTGGTAGGGAGTCGAGGCCGGCGGTGACCTGGTCCACCAGGGGCCCGATGCGGGCGGCCGTGGTGCCGATGACGGCGAGATCGAACTCATACAGGTCGGCGGCGGTGGTGGCGAGCATCGCCTCGACCTCTTCCTGGGGGACTCCTGCGAAGGTGTTGCGGATGGCTTCTGCCGAGTAGGGGTAGGTCCCTTCTTCGTGGGGGAAGTCGCTGCCCCACTGCCAACGTGTTCGACGTTGAAAGAGGGAACCCGGTGGACGAGCAGCGCTGGGCGCGGCACTCTGGGAGGGATGAATGCCCCTCAACGTTCAATCAAGCGACCACGAGCACGGGGCGGGAACCCGCTTACCGACGGTCGTTAGGGTTCCGTCCTGATGAGCAACGGTCTGTTTGATGCCTACTCGTTGACAGGGCGGGTGGCCATCATCACGGGAGCGGGCAGGGGCATCGGAGCCGCCACTGCGCGCCGGCTCGCTGAGGCTGGCGCTGATTGTGTCGTCGTGGCACGGACTCGGTCCCAGCTCGACCAGGTCGCTTCTGCCATCGAATCGCTGGGACGTCGAGTGTCCGTATGTGCCGAAGACGTCAATGACCTGGATGTACTTGCGCGGGTCGTGGATAGGACGATCCGCGACTTCGGCCGCGTTGACATCGTTGTCAACAACGCGGGTGGATCAGCGTCGCCTGCCTTTCTGGATACGCGTGCGGAGGACCTTGAGGCATCGTTTCATTTCAACGTCACGGTCACGTTCGAGCTAAGTCGACTTTCGGTCCCTCACATGCTGAGAGGTGGCTACGGTTCGATCATCAACATCGGCTCGAATGCCGGTACGAAGCTGCTGCGGGGGAGCCTCGTACATGGGACGACCAAGGCTGCCATCAATCACATGACACGGCTCATGGCGGCTGATCTTGCCCCTCGAATAAGGGTGAACGCCGTCGCACCTGGTGCCGTGGAGACGGAGAGCCTCAAGCGGTGGCTCGACACAGTGTCGCCCGAGGCCCGTCACATGATGGTGGAACGGACGCCTATGAGGCGGAATGGCACTCCGGACGACATTGCCTTCGCGGTCCACTACCTCGCTGCCCCCGCCTCGGCGTGGGTCACCGGGAAGGTATTAGAGGTCGACGGGGCCGCCATGGGCGAGATCGTGCCAAAGGCCCCCGACCTGGAGCCGTAGGCGAGCGAAGAGCGGAGCACTGGCGGGCGCTCGCAGCACAAGCACTTTCGCCTCGGACCTGGTGTCGAGTTGAGCGCTGGTCCTCCCAGACGAAAACAGTGTCAAATCGCTAGTCCGGGGGATGTCATTCGACCTCGGGAGACGGTCCGGTTCGGTCCTAGCCAAGACCCGAACGGGCAAAACCGGCACCGCCTGTGGGGAAGCCGGTTGGGAACGCTCCGCCCCCGCCGAAGCCGCGCAAGCTGTTGGTGGAGTTGCTGCTAGAGGATGGTACGGGCTGCGATTTGTCGGCGAGCACCACCGGGGTTCCTGCTGAGAGCCCGGACGTGATCTGGGTGTAGACGTCGCCGACGACTCCCACCTTGACGTTGGTATTCACCTCGTGGCCGGACTGGAGAGTGATGACGTAGGGGTGGCCGGCTGTAGTGGTGTGGACGGCTGAGGTGGGGACCACGAGGGCATGGTTGGCCTGGGCGATGTCCACTGCCACTTGGGCCGTCGAGCCGGCGACCGTGGTGTTCGGGCTAAATGAGCCCGCAGCAAGGTTGACGACGAGAGGGTAGGTATAGCCGGAAGAGCTGGGATTGACAGGTCCGACCTGGGTCACGGTTCCGTCAAAGACCCCGGATTGGCCGTCGACGGTCACTTGAACGCTGTCGCCGGTAGCGACTTCGGTGACCTGGCTGCTGGTCACAGAGGAGGTCGTCTCGTAGCTACCGGGGTCGGTGATGGTGATGACGTCGCTGGAAGAGCCGGCGCTGACGGATTGGCCCACCGAGAGATCTATGGCGGCGACGGTCCCGGAAATCGGGGCCGTGAGTGTTCCGCTATTGAATGATTGCTGGGCAGAGATCAGGTTGGCCTGATCAGAGTCGATTGATGCTTGATCGCTCGCCAGCTGAGCCGCGCTGTTGGTCGCGGCAGTGGTGGGAGTGCTGGTAGACCCTGACGATGAGCTGAAGCCCTTACTAGTCCCGGAAGGGCTGGCATTGCTGCCACTCGAGGCGCTCGCCTTGCTGGCGGATGCTGACTCAGTGGAGAGGATCTGAGCGAGGGCAGTCTCTGCGCTCTGGACGCCTTGCTGGTCGCGGGATACCTGCTGCTGACTGGCCATGGCGGTCTGTAACGCCGCAGCGCAGGACGAGCTGTCGCCGGAGGGCTGCCCGCTCGACCCTGACGTGCTGGTGTCCGTCGTGGTGGTCGGGGTCGTGGTGGTCGGGGTCGTGGTGGTCGGGGTCGTGGTAGTCGGGGTCGTGGTAGTCGGAGTGGTGGTAGTCGGAGTCGTGGTAGTCGGAGTCGTGGTCGTGGGGGCGGACGACCCGGAGGTCCCGGATTGGCCAGATGCAGCGCATGTGCGCTCGGCGTTGGCGAGAGCGGCGGCCGCTGACTGCAGGTCGAGGTCGGCGGTGTGCTGGGCCTTCAGTACGGCTTGCTGGGCTTGTTGGAGGTTGCCGGCACCGGTTGAACCGCCCCCGGTGGTGCCGGAGGGGTGACCCGACCCGGTTGGAGATCCAGAGCGGCTGGATATCAAGGCGGCGGTGAGAACCACGGCCGATCCGCCGGTGGACGCGGCGGTCGTCTGAGCCTGACCCGACGAGGACTGTCCCGATGACGCGCTGGAAGAGGAAGAGCTCGATGACTCTCCGGACTCGTCCTGGCTGAGCCTGGCCTGGGCGCTACCCAGGTTGGCCTGAGCCAACGACAACTGTTCTTGCAGGGAACTGGTGTCGAGGGTGGCCAGGGTCTGGCCGGCAGTGACGTGCTGACCAACCGCGACGTCCACGGCGGCGACGCTGCCGCCAACCTGGAACGACGCCTGGGCCTGGTTGACCGGCTCGACAGTGCCCGACACGGTGAGGGTCCGGACAGCGCTGCCAGTAGTGGCGACACTGGTGCGGTAACCGGATCCGTTCGAGGGCTGGGCTGCGGCCACACCTACCCCGACCCCGAGGGCTATGACCGCCACCGCTATCCCGCCCGTGATCCGCTTCTGGTTCCGCCGTCGACGGCGGGCCGCCGCAGTGGCCTCACTAGCCATTCGCCGCTCCGCCACCGGCGAAGCCGCCGAAGCCGCTGCTGCAGGTTTGGCCGCCGGTGGAGGTGATACGGACCGTCCGGGCGCTAACGGCGCCGGTCGAGTCGGTGGAACCGACTGCGGATACGCAGTCACCCACGGCGAGCGAGCTGGCGGCGGTGGACTGAGTTTCGCTGTAGGTCGTTGAGCTCTGCAGTTCGATCTTCACGTTGGTGCTCGGGATCGACGTCGGAGGTGTAGAACCCTGGGTGCTGCGGGATCCGCCGAACCCGGAGGACGAGATGCCGTAGATCACCATGCTGGACGGGGTTATGGAAGTGACTTTGCCGCTGGCGAAACTGAATCCGCTGGCGCCGCGCGGGGCGGACCCCGAGGGGATGCTGGGCCGGCTACCCCCGTTCGGACGAGTCCCGCCCGGGAATCCGCTACCTCCGCCCGGGCGGCCAGCGCCGAAGTTACCGGTGCAGCTACCGGAGGAGGTGGACTTGCTCACGGTGACGTTGTTTGCCACGAGCGTCCCGGTGGAGGTGGACCCGGTGACCGTGACGCAATCCCCAGCGGCCACATTGGCCGCCGAGAGGGTCACGGTTTTACTGAAGGTTGTGGACGAGGTCCAGCTGACGGTGACCTGGCCCGTTTGTTGGTTCTGCACTTCCATGGAAGATCCGGTGATGGCGGCCACCGACCCGGAGGCGCCGGGGAAGGTGCCGCCGCCGTTGCCGTTGCTGTTGTTGCTGCCCGTTCCGTTTCCAGATGTGGTGTTGCCGGCGGTGGTGGGGCTGGTGGCGGTGTTGGCGTGGCTGCTACTGCCGCCGCAGGCGGCGAGTGAGGCGGCCAGTATCAGCCCGGCGCCGAGGGTGAGGATTCGTGTGCTTCGGGTGGTGGTCATGGAAGGGGTGGGTGCTCCTGGTGTGGGGGGTGGTTATTCGGTGCGGAGGGCGTCGATGGGGGCCAGGCGGGCGGCTCTGGTGGCGGGGTAGACGCCGAAGATCAGTCCTATGGCCACGGCCACGGCAATGGCTGCCGCGGTGGCGGGGGCGGAGAGGGCGATGGGGTAGCCGATGGCTTTGGGTAGGAGCTTGGTGCCGATGACGGCCAGGACGACTCCGAGGGCGCCGCCGGTGAGGCCGAGCACGGCGGCTTCGAGGAGGAACTGGCGGCGGATGAGGGAGGGTTTGGCGCCGAGGGCTTTGCGCAGGCCTATTTCTCGGATGCGTTCGGTGACCGAGACCAGCATGATGTTCATGACGCCGATGCCGCCTACAAGCAGGGATATGGCAGCGATGCCGCCCAGGAGGATGGTCAGGGTGCGGTCGACGGAGGTGGAGGTTGATACCAGTGACGCTTCGGAGGCGATGGTGAAGTCGGCGTCAGAAGGGGTGGTGATGTCGTGTACGGCCAACAGTTCGGCGTCGGCTTCTTGGTAGGCGGACGAGAGAGTGGAGCCGGAGTTGGCTTCGATGAGGATGGAGCTGAGCGAGGTGCTGCCGAAGATGCGTTGGGTGGCGGTGCTGAGGGGGACGATGACCTGGTCGTCTTGGTTGGAGCCGGTGGTGGAGGAGGTGTCGCCCACGGAGTTGAGGACCCCGATCACGGTCAGGGGCACGCCGTTGACGTCGACGACCTGGCCGACGGGGTCGACGCCGCTGAAGAGTTCGGAGGCGGTGTCGGAGCCCAGTACGGCTACCGCGCTGTGGTCGGTGACGTCTTGGTTGTCGATGAAGCGGCCCTGGGTCACGGTGCGGTTGCGGACCGATTGCCACGCCGGGGTGGTGCCGTTGACGGTGGTGGTCCAGGTGTTGGAGTTGATGGTGTCGGTCAGTCCCTCGGTGGAGGACTTGACCGGGGCGACCGCCTTGATATCGGGGGCCACGGTCTTGGAGGCGAGGGCGTTGGCGTCGGCTTGGGTCAGGGTGGAAGCCGAGCCGAACCCTTGCCGGAACCCGCCAGACGAGGTCGAACTGCCGGGGGAGACGGTCAGCAGGTTGGTGCCCAGCGAGTTGATCTGGGACTTGACCTGGTTTTGGGCGCCTTGCCCCAAACCGACGGTCAACACGACGGCGGCGATGCCGATCATGATCCCCAGGACAGTCAAGCCCGAGCGCAGGCGGTTGGACCGCACCGCCGAGAGGCCGGTCCGGAAGGTCTCGAACCAGCTCATCAGGCGCTCTCTTGGAAGGCCGTCGCCAAACCGTCACGCATGCCGATGGTCCGTTCCGCGGCCTCGGCCACATCGGCGTCGTGGGTGATGATCACCAGGGTCCGTCCCGCCGCGTGCAGCTCGTCGAAGAGGGACATGACATCGCCCGATGAGGTCGAGTCCAAAGCCCCGGTGGGCTCATCAGCGAGGATCAGGGACGGGTCACCGACCAGCGCCCGGGCCACCGCGACGCGCTGCTGCTGGCCTCCGGACAGTTCGCCGGGGCGGTGTTCGACCCGATCGGCCAGGCCGACGCGGGCCAGGGCGTCGATGGCCCGGCGCCGCCGTTCGCTGCGCCCGACCCCGGCGTAGATGAGCGGCAACTCCACGTTGCGCCACGCGGATAGCGACGGCAACAGGTTGAACTGTTGGAAGACGAAACCGATGTGGGCGTTGCGGGCCTCGGCGAGTTCGACCTCGTCCATGTGAGAGACGTCCTCGCCGCTGAGGCGATACCGTCCGCTGGTCGGTACGTCCAGGCAACCCAGGATGTGCATCAAGGTCGACTTGCCCGAACCCGACGGGCCCATGATCGACACGTACTCGCCCGGCTCGATGGTGAACGACACCCCTCTAAGGGCGGCCACCGCGATAGCCCCGGTCCGGTACACCTTGGTCACCTCCTCGAGTTCAATGACCGGGTTCATGTCAGCCCCCTGACCGCGCGAAGCCGCCGCCACCGCCGCCTGGGAACCCGCCACCACCACCGGGGAACCCGCCCGTGCGGCCTCCAGTTCCGCTACCACCGAAGAGGCTACGGGCTCCGCTGCCCGTGGTTCCGTTGAACTTCACTACCCGCTCCATGACCACGTCACCGGCATTGAGACCGCTGGTGATCTGGGTCTCACCGCTGGCGGCCGCGCCGGTGGTGACAGGCACGGACTTGTGCGAGCCGCCAACCACCTCGGTTACCGTCGCCTGACCGTTCGAATACGAGATGGCCGAGGTGGGCACCTCCACCACGTTGTTCAGCTGCTCGGTGATGATCGTCAAGGTCGCCGAGGTGCCGGCGTACAGCCCCGACGGCGTTCCTGTCACGGCGACTGTCACCGGGAACGACGCCACGCTCGAGCTGCCTGAACCGCTCGATTGTGCGACCAAGGCCACTGATGACACCGTCCCGTATACGGTCGCAGTCGAGCCGCTGGTCTGGATAGTGGCCTGGTCGCCGACCTTGATCTGTCCTACCTGGGTGTCGTCAACGGTGGCATTCACAACGTAGGAGTTGGTGGAGACCACCACGATCTGCGCTGATGACGAAGATGAAGAGGACGAGGAGGACGACGACGTCGTACCCAGACCGCTGCTCCCGAGACCCCCAAGACTGCTGGTGCTGCTGTTGTTGACAGAGTTGGCGCTCGAGCCGCTACCTGAAACCTGCTGGCCGACGCTCAGATTGACCGAGGCCACGGTGCCCGCGATGGTGGACTTCAGGTTGGCATCGGCCAGATTCTGTTGCGCCGTCGCAAGCTGCGATTGGGCCGAGGTCACTGCCG
Source organism: uncultured Acidimicrobiaceae bacterium (assembly GCA_963851245.1). Taxonomy (GTDB): domain Bacteria; phylum Actinomycetota; class Acidimicrobiia; order Acidimicrobiales; family Palsa-688; genus CAWKOH01. Next base: position 573,970 of record CAWKOH010000012.1, read on the forward strand.
CCTGGTCGGAATCGATCTGGCTGGTCGAAGCCGAATTCGACTCGTCGCTCGAGAGACGAGACTGGTCAGCCGACAGTGTCTCGCTGGCCGCGTTGACCTGGTACTGAAGAGCGCTGCTGTCCACCGTGGCCAGCACCTGGCCCGATGTCACCTTCTGCCCCACCGTCACGTCGACCGCAGTCACCGGACCCGACACGGCGAACGACAAGTCCGCCTGAGAGGCTGGCTCGAGCGTCCCCGATGCCGAAACCGTCTGCTTGATCGTCCCGGTCGACACGGTCACCTTCTGGGTGGTTACCGCTATCGGCGCGGCCGAAGCGGAGGACCCGCCGCTGCGGGTCAGCTGCCAAGTGATGACCACCGCCGCGGCCACCAAAACCACCACCAAACCAATCGCCAACAACCGCCTCCGGGTCCAACCCTGTCGCCACCTCGGCCCCTGCCTCGGCTCGACCGCTTCGTCCAGCTGATCGGTCGTTCCGGCGGTCATGGACGAGCGTGCCTCGCTGGGCGCCGTCACTGCAGTTCCCCGCGGCGCTGAGCGGGTGAGGGAGCCCTGTCACTTGACTGAGGACATACGATGGCATGACGCGACACGGTCGCAGAGACTGACGTCATGCGCACCAGTAAAAACCCGCCAGTTCAAGGCCCGCTTCAAGGTTTCTAAAGGGTTTCTAAAGGTGATGGCGAAATGGCAGGTGACAGCCCGCGCCTTCACTGCAGCCATAGCCAAAGTTAAGGTACATATCAGGATCCGTTGCCCTTCGAGTTGGCCAGAACGCCACGCCCACCCAAAGCAGACCCTTAGGATTCTCTAAGAATCGGATGGGATACTGCCGGCGTGGGATGCGCCAATATTCTCCTGGTCGAAGACGAGACCAACGTGGCCTTCGTTACCAGCGCCGCCCTCCGCTTGGCGGACTACTCGGTCACCGAAGCCGTTTCGGGGGAGGAAGGGCTGACGATAGCCAGCCAGCAGCCCATCGATCTGGCCATCCTCGACGTCATGCTCCCCGATATCGACGGCTTCGAGATCTGCCAGAAGCTCCGCTCCGACGGATATGACTTCCCGATTGTCTTCCTTACCGCCCGAGACGCCACCGACGACCGGATCCGGGGGCTCACCATCGGCGGAGATGACTACCTCACCAAACCCTTCAGCGTGGAAGAGCTGGTCGCCCGGGTGCATGCCATCCTCAGGCGGGTCGGCAAACACGCGGCCGGCAAAACCTACCGCTGCGGGCCCCTCACCCTCAACGACGCGGCCCACCTCGTCATCCGCGATGGCCAGCAGGTCGACTTGTCTCCTACCGAGTACAAGCTGCTCCGTTTCCTGTTGCGCAACACCGGCCGTGTGCTCACCCGCGACCAGATCCTCGACCACGTGTGGGATTACGATTTTCTCGGCGAAACGAACGTCGTGGACACCTACATCCACACCCTCCGGAAGAAGGTGGACCAGGGCGAGCCTCGCCTAATCCAAACCGTGCGCGGCATCGGCTACCGGATGACCGCGCCGCAAGCGCGATGAGCTTGCGGGCCCGCCTCCTCGCGGCGGCCGTCCTGCTCATATCCTGCCTTTCCCTGTCGGGCTATCTCATCATCCGCACCGTCGAGAACTCGGGCCTACACCAACTCGACAGCCAGCTCACCGCCAGTGTGCCCATCGCAATCGGCGTCGCTCACCAACAGCCGTTCCCCTCCACAGGTCCTCCCCGAATCCCCCAGCCCGACCGGCTCAGCGATGCCTACCTGGCTGTGATCATCGACGGGCAGCGCACCACTGTCGCCTCTCCCCAAGCCGCCAACGGCCAGCAGCCGCAAACCCCACCATCGGCCGCGACGTCGATAGCCACCGCCAAGCCGAGAACCGTCCCCTCCCTCAATGGCGTCGGACACTGGAGGGCCATCCTCGTACAGTTCCCCGACGGCCACCAGCTACTCGTCGCCGTGTACATGGGCCAGATCAACGCCACCATCACCGATCTCCGCACCGCGATTTTCGTAGCCGGCGCCGTCACCGCCGTCATCCTCCTCGCCGCCGGATTCTGGATTGAACGTCTTGGGCTTCGCCCCATCGCCCGCATGAAACGCACCGCGGAGGCGATCCTTGCCGGAGACCGCAAGCAACGAGTTCCCATCCCCTCGGCAGGCGCAGAAACCGCAGCCCTGGCCAGCGTCCTTAACTCCATGCTGGACCAACAGCAGGCTATCGAAGACCGTCTCCGCCAATTCGTAGCCGATGCATCCCATGAACTGCGAACCCCCACCTCCGTGATCTCTGGACTTACTCGAAATTTGGCGCCAGGGCGACCTGCGCGACGGGCAAGCCCTTCAAGACGCCATGCGGCGCATCGGCCAAGAAAGCTCCCGAATGAAGGCTCTCGTCGAAGAGCTTCTCCTCCTCGCCCGCCTCGATGAAGGCATGCCGCTTCAACACAAACCGGTCGATCTGGCCGCCCTCACACACGGCATCGTCCAAGACGCTGCAGCCAGCAATCCCTCCCGTCACATCACTACCCACATCGAACCGAACATCCTGACCCCGGGCGATGAAAGCGCTCTCCGTCGAGTCATCACCAATCTCGTCACCAACGCTCTTATCCACACCCCAAGCGAGTCCGCCATCACCGTACGACTCACGCGGCAATCAACCAGTTGCCTCCTCGAGATCCAGGACACCGGTCCTGGCATGACCGCCACGGAAGCGTCCCGCGCCTTTGACCGCTTCTGGCGAGCTGAGACAAGCCGCACCCGGACCGGATCCGGGCTCGGACTCCCCATCGCTCAAGCCGTCGTCAACGCCCACGGCGGAACCATTCGCCTTCAGACCACTCCGCAACAAGGCACCACCGTCGACGTCGAACTACCCCTGGATACAGAACACCAACTCCCGGCATCCGATCTCCTCTCCCCAAAAGAGGAGAGTCAGCCGGCCCTCCAGCACTGACCGAAAGAGCCGAGGTGCCGAGCTCGAGGGGGCTCAGGGGCATCGATGTGCCGATTACCAATCCTCGTCAACGGTGGTTGGCCGCGATCTCCTTTAGCACTGGCCCCAGCGCAGCCTTGAACTGCTCGGGGTTGTCGGACGGCGCGAAGTGTCCGGCGCCGGGGATCAGTTGGAACTTCGCTCCGTCTATGCACGCGGCCAAGTTCTCCGAACCGCCGTCCAGAGCCAGCGGGTCGTACTCGCCGGTCAAGAGGTAGACGGCGACCTTGGACGTGTCGATGGCGCGAGCTTGTTGCTCGGTGAGGTCGTGGCCGTACTTGTAGAAGATGGAGTCGCCGGTGAAAATCGGTGGGGCGCCCTGGCTGTACAGCCAAGCGGTCTCGCGCCGGTACGGCTCAGGGCTGTTGGGCGCGGTGTTGCCTAGCATGGCGGACGCCTTCCAATCGTTCCCTATCCGCGGGTGGAACCAGGAGCTGATCTGAATGAATGGGGCCGTATCGTCCGGGTCGACGGCGCTGGTGTGGGGAGGGAAGTCGAAGGTCAAGCTGGCGTTTACACCGATCACCGCCCGGACCAGGTCGGGGTGTGAGAAGGCCAGGGTGGGGGCAAGCTCGCCGCCGATCGAGCAGCCCATGAAGACGGGCCGATCCAACTCCAATGCCTCGCAGAGCTTGACGATGGCCTCCAGCACGAATTCCTTGGTGAGGACGTACTCCTCGGCCCACCACCTCCGGCTGGTCGGGGGGAGCGACTTGCCGTGGTACGGCAGGTCGTAGGCGATCAGTCGGAAGTCACGCTGGAAGTCGCGGTCTTCGAGGATGTGCCGCCATTGCCGGCCATCCGTCCCGGCGGTGTGTTGCATGACCATCGGGATCCCGGACCCTGTCTCCTCGTAGTAGACGCGGTACTTGGTGGACTCGATATCGAGGTACACGTAACGCCCGACAGCGTCATCACGGGCCCGGTCGACATCGGCGGCAGTCCGGGTGTTGGTCGCTGCGCCGTTGACCTGCTCCCGCATGAGCTCGACCAGCCGGCAGATGGCGCCGTAGTAGGGGCCGCGGTCGAGGATGTTGCCTTCGAGCGCGAATCCCTGGGCCGCCCCGACGTTGTGCCAACCGGGAGGTGGTACAGGCGCGAGGAGCTTCGCCCAGTCGGCTTCCGCGGCGCTGATCCGGATACGGCGCAGCTCGCTGCCGAACGACCCCCGTGCTCCGGCCGCCACGATTCGGCCGTTGACGATCAGAAGCTCGGTCGTATCCGCTCCGATGGTGATCACGAGGCGGGTGTCCCAATAGCGGGCTGCGATCCCGAATTCGCCGTCATCATTGGCGGCCTCGATGAGTCTGGAGACGTCGATGGGAATCGTCATTGATCGTCTACCCCTTCGGCGGGCTTCCGCATCCCGAGCAGGTCATCCGACGCCGTCTCACCCTCCTCGACCACAAGGGAACGAAGACCTGGCCATGAACTGCAATCTTACTCGTCGAGAAAACTCTTTGTTCCTCCTGAACCCCGTCTAGCCTTTCGAAACAGCGCGACGTGTCCGAGGAGGGAATTCGATGGTGCAGGATCCGCCGGAAGGCATGCCGGATCTCTCCGGCGTCGAGCGGTCGGATCCCGACGATGAGATTCTGGTTCTCGTTGTTGAAGATGATCTCGGTTACGCCGTTCTGGTCGAGGAGCTGCTGGCGGACAGCGGCGAGTCGATCAAGGCGGTGGTCGCCAGATCGGTGGATGAAGCCAGGGCTCTCGTTTCATCTGCGGTGACGTGCGTCCTACTCGACCTTGGACTGCCCGATGCGGAGGGGTTGGACGCGCTCGAAGGCGTGCTGGCGGCCGCTCCGGACGTCGCCGTGGTGGTGCTCACCGGACGGGCGGAAAGCGATCTGGCTCTCGGGGCGGTGGCGCGCCGGGGCACAGGACTATCTGACCAAGGACCTGGTCGATGCCGCCAGTCTCACCCGGTCCATTCGATACGCAGTGGCCGCAAGCGAGCCATCGAATCATCCGCGGCTGGTCGTCACTGAGCTTATGGCGGCTGAGCAAGCCCGGCTGGAGCGCGGTCTTCTGGAGCCTCCTCTTGCGTGATCCCGGCATCGCATGGGCATCGCGCTATCGGCCGGCAGGGGGCTCGTTGTTGCTGGGGGGTGATTTCTTCGACGTTGTGGAGCTGCTGATCGCGCCTTCGAGTTGTGATCGGCGACGTCTGTGGGCACGGGCCCGACGAGGCGGCCCTTGGAGTGGCTCTGCGTATCGCCTGGCGCAGTCTGGTCCTGGCCGGGATCGACGACGGCGACGTCTTGTCACACGTCGAGTCGATCCTGAAAGCCGAGAGAGGCCAGACCGACCTGTTCGTGACCGCCTGTGATCTCACTGTCAGCGCCGATCGTCGCGCCTGACCCTCAGGGTCGCCGGCCACCCCCCGCCCGTGCTGATCGGGTCCGAGGTGGACTCACTGGACGCGGTCGGGGCCGGCCCCCCGCTGGGTGTTCTCGAGGATGCGACCTGGCCCACGGTGACGTCAGCCTGGACCCGGGGTGGGGTCTCCTGCTCTACACAGATGGTCTGGTCGAGGGGCGCACCCTCGGTGGACAGAGGTGCTGGAGCCTCGACGGATTGCTCGAAGGCCTCCGGCACGCCGGCGCAGCCGAACGCGCCCGATCTCGGCATCCTGGCCGACTCTCTGATCGATTCGGCGGTGACGGCCAACGGAGGTCCGCTCGACGATGATCTGGCTTTGCTATCTGGCCGAGCGGCCGTAGTGAGCGTATCGGCGACTAGGGCGGGGCGGAGCTCCAGAACCGGTTTCCGCCGCCTCGGCCTGCGACAGCGCTTGGCTGTCGCCTTCGTTGCGGTCGGGGTGGTCGCCACCGTCGCCACAACCGTCTTGGTGTGGGCTTATGTCCGGCTCTCGGATGCCCGCCACGACGTGGTCGACCAGATCGATCCGGCCCGGCTACAAGTCCAACTTCTGCTCGAGGCTTATCTGAATCAGGAGACCGGCGTGCGCGGATTCGTGCTCACCGGAGATCGCACCTTTCTCACCCCTTACACCGGCGGTCTCAGCCAGGCACCAGTGCTCGGAAAGCGCTCAGTCCCCTGCTGGTGCACAGCGGGACCGCCGAGAGACTACTGGCTGACGTGGACCAGCAGGCCAGGGCCTGGTCGGATGAGTTCGCCCTTCCCGCCATCGCCAACCCCAAGGTCTTTTCCACTGATGCCCGTAGAATGCGGGCAAGACCTCTTCAACCGATTGAGAGCCAGCTTTGCGAATCTCGACGCGTGACTGGTGCGCAGCGGAGCCAGGAGGTTGATCTCCTGCACCAGTCGGCCAGATTGCTGGCCGTGGTGCTGCTGGTGGATCTGGTCATCCTGGTGCTGGCCGGCGTGGGGCGTGGCTCATGCTGGAGCCTGGATCACCGGCCCGATCGAACTGCTGGGTGACGACGCCAGGCGGGTGGCAGAAGGCAGCTCGAGCATGTTGTACAGCTCTCGGGTTCCGCCGGAGCTGGAGCAGCTGGGGACCGATGTGGATTCCATGCGCCACCGCCTTCTTGAGGAGCTGCGTCAGGTCCAGCAAGAGCGGGTTGGGCTCGCTGACGCCAACGTGAACTGGAACATCTGAATGCCGGATATGGCGCGATCGAACCTGGAGCTGGAGCAGTTCGCCTACGTCGCCTCCCACGACCTTCAGGAGCCGCTTCGCAAGATCACCGGCTTCACCAGTTGCTCCGGCGGCGCTACGGGGACCAGCTCGACGAGCGGGCCGGGCAGTACATAGATTTCGCGGCCGACGGGGCGGTGCGGATGCAGGTGCTCATCAATGATCTGCTGGCCTTCTCACCACGTCGGGCGCACTACGGAGAAGTTCGTGCCGGTTCGGCTGGAGGACGCTCTGGATGATGCATTGGCCAACCTGGACACTTTGGTATCCGAGACCGGTGCGGCCGTTGTCGCAGACCGCTCCGACCATCCCAGGTGATAAGGCCTTCTGACCGCAGTGTTCCAGAACCTCATCTCCAATGCCATAAAGTTCAGGTCGAGCGATGCGCCAGGATCCACATTGGATGCTGCAGCGCGAGGACGGATAGTGGTTGCTCGACCTGACCGACAACGGGATAGGGATCGAGCCGCGATTCGGGAGCGAGTATTTGTCATATTTCAGCGCCTGCACACCAAGGAGGCCTATGAGGGAACTGGGATCGGACTGGCGATGTGCAGGAAGATCGTCGAGTTCCATGGAGGGCGGATCTGGGTCGACACCGACTACACGTCGGCGCACCAGGATCTGCTGGACCTTCCCCGTTACAGGAGCGTCATGAACACCATTGAGTCTTCTGCCCCTATCCAGTTACTTCTCGTCGAAGACGATCCGGGTGACGTCCTCATGACCCAAGAGGCACTCGAGGGATCCAAGCTCCTGCACAGCCTTCATAGCGTCTCGAATGGCGAAGAGAGCCCTCGCCTATCTGCGGCAGGAGCACCCGTTCGAGAGCGAAGACCGTCCGACCTGATCTTGCTGGACCTCAATCTCCCCCGGCTGGACGGCCACGAAGTGCTGTCGATCGTCAAGTCTGACCCCGATCTGCGGCGCATCCCGATAGTCGTGCTCACCACGTCGGAGGCGGAGGAGGACGTCCTTCGAAGCTATGACCTTCACGCCAATGCCTATGTGACCAAGCCCGTTGGCTTCGAGTCCTTCATGTCCGTCATTCAGCAGGTGGACGAGTTCTTTTTGTCCGTGGTGAGGCTACCCCCGCGGTAAATGTGAAGAGATGTTCAATCGGCCCGGGCCCCGTCCTGACGCCCTCGTTGAGCGAGCGAGGTACAGGTCGATCCACTCGTCGACCACGGCCCACTCCGTGGTGAGCCAGGCCTTCCGGTCCGCGTCGGTATCGGGAGATTTGGCCGCCGGCGAAACCGGGTGGTACTCCCGACTATCAGGGTGAGAGCCGGGTTTGGCTGCCTGCTTACAGGGGAAGAGTTCGGCGAGAAGGTAAAGGATGCTGACCCGGTCGGGGTAACTCGTGGCGGGGTTGATTCGGAGCCCCGGTACTGGGTAGCGACAACTCACGCAACCAAGGAGGAATGGAACATGGCTGACGCGGCGGACAGCGGCATTGTCGCCCGGCTCCTGCAGGACCACCGGGAGGTGAAGGAGATCTTCACCCAGATGGAACGAGCGGAGCCCAGCAAGGCTCGGGAGATGTTCTGGGAACTCACCAGCGTGCTGGTGCGTCACGAGGTGGCCGAGGAAGAGATCGTGTACCCGGAGGTCCGCAAGGCCATCCCCCACGGCGACCGACTGGCCGATGCCAGGATCAAAGAGCAGGCCGAAGCCGAGGAGCTTCTCGCTGAGATGGAGAAGGCAGGAACCGACGATTTGAACTTCGCGGCTTATCTCGAGACATTGCAGCGGGCGGTCCTGGAGCATGCCGAGAAGGAGGAGACCCTTATCTTCGAGCCTCTTGGGCAGAATCTGGACAGGGACCAGCTACAGCAACTCGGGGATCGGTACGACAAGGCCAAGGCGGCGGCACCGACCCATCCTCACCCAACCGCTCCCGACACACCACCTGGCAACCTGGCTCTGGGGCCCATCGCCGCAGTGGTAGATAGAGCACGGGACGCCATGCACAAGGTGGCCAGCTGAAGACCAGGCCGGGAATGCCTGACACCAAGTCCGCTGCGGATCCCGGGTACCTCTCGGGCATGAGTGGTGAGATGACACGAACTGGGCGTGATGTCGAGTTCGACGTCGACTGGGATTTCGAGCCGCCGGACCTGCGACCGCTGGTGGAGCGGCCGCAACGGATGCCGGAACAACTCCATCACACCACCTACTACGACACTGTCGACCTGCGCCTGTGGGCGAGGGGACTGATCCTGGAGCACTGCCGGATGGCGGACTCGGAGGTGGGCCGATGGACGCTACGAAGTCCAGGAACGGAATCTCCTGCGGATGTATCGCTCCAGTGGACCGGAGAGATAGGCCGACTTCCCGGGGAGGCGTCTCGGATCCTGCTGGGAACGGTGCGCCGATCGGAGCTGAGAGTCGTCGCCGAGTACGACACCACTCGGCGTCGGCTGCGGCTGGCAGCCGACGCCGGCGACGAGCCATGGGGCGAGATCGACGACGATCTGATTGCGGTGAGGGGCGGTTCCAATGACGGGTTGCGGTTGCGGCGAATCAGTGTGGTCCTTCAGTCGGGGTATCCCGACGCCGCCGACTCTGTCCTGCGTTGCCTGCGGGATTCCGGCGCCACCCTGGCGGATCGTCCTAAGCTGGCCTTCGGGCTCCCCCGCTCTATCCAACGACACCGGTCGAACAAGCCCCGCACCGACCGCCGAGATATCACCGTTGGTGACACTATCAAGGGGAGCATCTGGGCCGCCCTGAACCGGCTGTTGGACCACGACTACCGGGTGCGAATCGATTTTGGCCAGGCCCGACCCCACGATGTCCATCAGATGCGGGTAGCCGCCCGGCGTCTGCGGTCCGATCTGAGGACCTTCGGATCTTCTCTCGACCCGGTGTGGCTGGGTCACACCGTGGCCGACCTCCGATGGCTCGGCGACGTGCTGGGGCGGGTGCGCGACTGCGACATCATGACTGCCAGGTTCGACGGCGAGCTCGATCAGTTCGGGCTGGAAGGCCGCCGCCCCGATGAATTGGTCAAGCGCCTGACTGAGCAGAGACGGACCGAGACCGAGTACCTCGAGGCAACCATGAGCAGCGAGCGTTATATCAACCTGCTCGACCGTCTTCACGCCGCCGCCCGGGGACCACTGCCAGCTGCTTTCGATACTTCGGCCCCGTCGGTGGAGGTTCTTCCGGCCCTGGTTCGCAAGAGGTGGGCGCGCATTGCGACGCCGTGTGAAGCGGGGCGGGGACCGGCCAACTGATCGGGAGTTGCATCGGATGAGGATCGCGGCCAAGAGCCTGCGCTATGCGGCCGAGGCCTCGGCGCCGGCCGTCGGCAAGCGGGCCATGCGGACCGGCGTTGCCGCCGAGCGACTCCAGACAGTGTTGGGAGAGCTGCACGACTCGGCCGCGGCTATGGAGTGGATCCACCGCCAGCTGGCCGACCCGGCTATCACCCCTGGCGAAGCGTTCACCGCCGGTTGGCTCAGTCGCGACGAGACTCTCCGGCAATCACACCTGCTGGGTGAATGGCGTGTGGCGTGGAAACAACTGACGCGCACGAAGAGTCGAGATTGGTTTGACACGTAAATGAGCCCGGCGGCGCTGACACCATCAGGATGGCTGCGCTGCCCGAGACCAGTAGGACGGTGTGGGACATGAGCGAAGTGCCCGAGGATCTCCTCAGGGTCGGTGAGATGCGTCCCACGAACCACCGCCACGGGGGGGTTGATGTCACCGACGAGTCACTCGGGGAGCACCTGATCTCCGAGCACGCCCTGGCTGTACCCGGAGGGATGAGCTTTGGGGCACTACGGGGGATCCATGACCGGTTCCACGGGGAGGCCCACGCGACCGACGGCTGATCGGGCCGAGCGCCGAATGTCAGAAAGACACTCCGCTGGGTTCACGATCAGAAGGCAAAGACCGCCCACTACGGCGTGAGCGGGTCGACCGTGGCTGTCATGGCGCCGCGGCCTCTTCGGACTCTCCAGCGGTGACGAACGTCGCGACGGTAAGTCGCCCGATGGTGCAAGAGCATCAGCCCGCCTTTCGGGCGGTTGGCTGACGATCCCGACGCGGGCCTGGCGACGCATGGCGCGGGCGAGCGGGCCGTTGGTTCGCCTAGCTGGTCGGGGTAGCGAGCGATCTACGGATCGCGGTCGGCCCGGCCGGCCTCTAATGGTCCGGCCGGGCCGCCAGGTGTATTCAGGAGAGTCCCTGTCGCGTCCCGCCGCGAGATGAGATCGATTCGGCATCCGAGTCCGTGGAGGTCGGCCGGCGGGGTTCCAAGGTCGGTACCGGCGCCCTGGATCCGGCCAAGGTGTCGGCGCGCAGGGGCGCTTCGCCCGACCCGGCCGTCACTTCAACGGGGCCTACGAGCTCATCGAAGAGGGCCCGGTAGTACCGAAAGGCGCGTCGCAGGTCTTCCGTGCTTCCCTTATCCATGTCTCGGCCGGCCCGGGCCAGCAGTCGCCCTTCGCGGTAGTTCTGCACCACGTCAGGATAATCAACCGACAGGTCGTCGGCCCGTTGGTCGAAGTCCTCGACCGGGTAGCCCCGTTCCCGCATCACTGACTGAATCATCCGATCAGCCGATGACACCGCGGACGCCGGATCGTCCACGAACTGGGACTGGATCATGCGCCAGTCCTCCTGGTACCTCTCGCGGGCGGCCGGGGCCAGCGGAGTTATGTTGAACTGTTGACGCCGTTCTCGCCGTTCCATGAGCTCGTTCTCCGCACCGCGTCTCTCCCCGGCCGTCTCGACCGTCCGCTCGTACTCCGGTCCGAACTGCTCACGCAATACCGCCGTGCGGCGACGGGTCATCACGATGAAGGCGACGATCGCCAGGATTACAACGATGCCTATAACGACCAATACCCAACCCCATACCGGCATTTCAACCTACCTTTCCGGAGACAACAGTCAACAGGTTGCGTACCCGTCTGCGATGTTCTCCGACTAACAGTGCCTGTGTTTCCCTACCCGCCCACTTCGCGGTCAAACTGCACTTCCTCTTCGGGTCGGTTCACCCGCTGAAGACCTACCGCGTTTGGAGGTTCATTCGCCGGGCTGATCCGTGGCTGCCCGGGCTGTTTGCTCCTTCCCGGCCCGGGTAGTACCCCCTGAGAGCGGTTGAGCGAGTGGAGGTATCCCGTTGGCAGCTGAACTGCAAGGCAGTTCCGGGTAAGTGCTCCTGCAGGGTAACTCGCTTCCATATGTCGACGTCGCCCAGAGCACCGTGGCTACGCGCTGACTTCCGCCATTTGGGTCGGGGCTATGTTTCCCTGACCTTGGTGGCGGGGGCGGCGATCTCGTGGGCCGCTCTGGTCGCCGTGACCTGGGCGGCGGGATGGCACCAGGTCTGGCAGGGTCTGCTCCACGCCGACTGGCTATGGCTGGTCGTTGCCCCCATAGGGATCCTGTTCAGTCATCTGGGCTACGCCCTGACGTACCGAGAGCTGTCGCGGGGCGGGGAAGGTCCGGATCTGGGCGGCGAAGAAGCGGTCGCCATGGTTACGACCGGCTTCGGGCCTTTCAGCCCCCGGGGCGGTTTCGCCCTGGATGCCCGGGGGTTCCGAAATCTGGGTCTTACCAAGCGGGAGGCGGGTCTGCGCGTCCAGACGCTAGGAATGATCGAATACGCCGTGCTGGCCCCGGCTACCTTCGGGTGCGCGGTTTATCTCTTCGTCACCGGAAGCCGGGCCCAACCAGGTCTTCTCCCATCGTGGATCATTGGCGTTCCTGTGGGAACGGTAGTCGCTATCGCACTAGTAGCAACTTACCGGCGGGCCGGTCGTCCCCAGAGCTGGTGGAAAACGGCGCGTCATGCCCTGGATGCAGCTGAGGGGACCATCAACGCTCTGCGCTCCAGGTTGAGCGGCCCTCTGGCCCTCATCGGCATGTCGACCTATTGGGCCGCCGATATCGCCACCTTGTTCGCTTGCATGGCGGTCTTTACCCACCGCCAGCCGGTAGGGCCGGCGATCGTCGTCGGGTATGCCACGGGCTATGCCTTGACCCGCCGCAGCCTTCCGCTGGCGGGAGCCGGAGCGGTTGAAGCCCTCTTGCCGTTCGCCCTGACGTGGGTCGGCTACCCACTGGCGACAGCGATCCTCGGCGTCATCGCATACCGGCTCTTCAACCTCTGGTTCGCCGTCATTCCGGCGGTAGCCGGTCTGCGGCAGCTTCGCCACCAGCAGGAGGAGCGGCCTGCCTCGCCGGCCGGCGCCGACGGCGAGCCGGCACTGAGCCCGACATCCCAGTAGGAGCGGGACACGGTCCTTTTGAAGGATCGCTTAGGAAGTGAGCGGAGAAGCTCTGGCAGAACTCGGCCGCCGTCGGGCGGCTCGTCTTCACCGAGTGGGCCGACGGCCGCTAGACCGTTCGGAAGATGAAGAGGAAGCGGGTTATCGGGACTTCGAGCAAAGAGTTCTCCTGCCCGCCTGTGCGCTGCTCTCGAACCGTCTCGACATGGGATTGGACCAGCTCGGTACTGGGTTCGACGGAGTTAAGCAGCTCTTCTGCCGCTTCGATTCCGTCCACGGTCACAACCTGGTAGCCGCTCGCCAACGTAAACATCCTGTCCGCGTCGCAGGCCCTGGTGGATACCAAGGGGGCTCGCAAATCTGGCGAGACGTCATTATCTCGCACCGACTGTTCTTTCCTGGGTCCGCCTCGGCAAACGTTTCGATTAGAGGTTCAGCGCCGGCGGCCTTGACCGGCCATTCAGGAGTCCGTATTTTTCATCCAGGCTCTCGGAAGAGCCAGCGGCCCGGCTGGAACGCCACAAGGCATCCTTACCCCGCCTCTTATGCCGCGTCTTGTACCTTGAAGGAAGAAGGGCGTTACATGATGGGGAGCACTGAAACAGCCCGGATTGTCTATCAGGACGGGAAGACGGCTACGGTCCACGTCCAGGGCGAGATCGACATGACGACCTCGCCTCTTCTGCGCTCGTGCGTCGCCGAGTGTCTGGGCCAGGGTTGCACCGAGGTCACGTTGGACATGTCCCACCTCGATTTCATCGATTCGAGCGGTATACAGGTCCTGGTCTGGCTGTTGAAGGAGTTACGCGCCCTCGATGGCCAGCTGGTCATCCTGAACCCACCGACTATGGCTGAGAGAGTGCTTGGCATAAGCGGACTCACGCCGTACCTGAGCATCAGGGATACCAGGAGGAAAGAGACAATCGAACCTGAGGACCGGTCCTAGTCTGCACCAGGGGCAGCCGTACCTGGCTCCTCAGGTCGCCAACCGCCGCGAGGGAAGCGAGGAACCCAGGATTGCAAGGTGACTGCGTCCATGTGGCAACTCCGTTCTAGTTGTGGCTCAGATGCCGATTCAGGTTGAGCCGATTCAGGCTGAGAGGAGGCGATCGAAGAATGTCCGATAGCGCGTCAGAGCCACTCTCAGGTCTTCGGTGGACACATCGTCCCCCTGCCGCCACTGGGATTCGAGCCGTTCCCGCTCGTTGGATAGCGACCCGGTGACTCTCTGCATGACGTCGACGACCAAAGCGTCTGCTTCCTGGACCGACCCCTGCGGATGGTCGACGAAATTGGCCTGTATCTCACTCCACCGACTGCCTAGTTCCTGGCGTGCATCTGCCGAGAGCAGTGGCTCCGCCCCGGCGGTTGCGGTGGCGGCCTCGCTAGGCCCGGTTTCCGTCTCCGGACTTGGTGCTGGTGCCGGCCCAACGCCTGCCTTCATGTTGTCCGCATCCGAGCGTGCCTCGATATCTGAACCTCCCGCTGCGGCCGGTTGGCGGTCCGTGGACCTCAGGTCACCCGCGGCGTTCGGCTCGGCCGGAACTTCGGGGTCGGTCCAGTTGGTGGATTCGTCTGGTTGGGACTCCCCGTCGGGCGTCACCGTTCCAGCGGCTTCAGGGGGCATGGTCATACCCTTAGTCCTTTCTGTGTGTTGAGATCTGCGCTACCCCGGGGCGGAGACGCCAAACGACGTGGCCGTGGAATCAGAAGCCGTTACATCGGGTAGATCCTTCGAAGTGAGACCGTCTGCCACCTACCGGGTTCAGCTGCACCCCGGCTTCGGGTTCTCGGACGCCGCCGGCGTGGCGGGCTATCTGGCCGGGCTCGGTGTCTCCCACATTTATTGCTCCCCGTATCTCCAGGCCGTCCCGGGCAGTGCGCACGGCTACGACATCGTCGACTTCGGGCAACTCAACGAGGAGCTAGGTGGCGAATCCGGCCATCGCGAGTTGATAGCCGCGCTCGAAATTAACGGCCTGGGTCAGGTCGTTGACATCGTTCCCAACCACATGGCTGCGGGGGGCCGGGCCAATCATTGGTGGTGGGACGTGTTGCAGAACGGGCCGTCGAGCCGATACGCCAAGTACTTCGATATCGATTGGCAAGGTCGTGACGAGACCGGCCGAGAAACGGTCCTGGCTCCCTTACTGGAGGACCATTACGGCCGGGTCGTGGACGCCGGCGAGCTGAGGGTCGAATGGCGGGACGGTTCGTTCGTCGTTCTTTACCACGACTATGAGCTTCCCGTTTCTCCGCGCACGTTCGACGAGATCCTGGAACCTGCGGCCCGAGCCTCGGAGTCGCGCGACCTGAATGACCTCGCTCGGGCCTTCGCCGGCCTGCCGCACGCGTCCCGGGCCGACTGGGCTTCGTCAATCGAGCGGCACTCACGTAAGGAGATCCTCCTCGAACGTCTCCGTTTGGTTTGTATCGCCGATTCCTCATGCGTCGAAGCGATCGAAGCCGAGCTGAATGCCCTGAACCGCGACCCGGACCGGCTGGACGGGTTGCTGGTTCGCCAGAACTACCGTCTGGCCTTCTGGCGGACCGCGGCCGAGGAGCTGGATTACCGAAGGTTCTTCAACATAGAGACGTTGGTCGGCTTGCGCCAAGAGCTGGACGAGGTCTTTTCCGACACCCACCGTGTTTGGCTCGGGTTGGTGTCCGAAGGTTCGGTGCACGGACTTCGGGTTGACCACATCGACGGTCTCTGGGATCCCTTTCAGTACCTCAACCGGTTGCGGACCGGATCAAGCCCGCGCTTACACGGTCGTGGAGAAGATCCTGGGGCCGTCCGAGGACCTGTCGGAGGACTGGCCCGTGGACGGTACCACGGGCTATGACTTTCTGAATCGGGTGAACAACCTCTTCGTCGACTCCGATATGGAGACAGAGATCTCCCGTTGCTACCGGGTCTTCGCCGGTGAGGAGCGTGACTACGGTGAAGTGGTTGCATCGGCCAAGCATCAGGTGCTGACCGAGGAGCTGGCAAGTGAGGTGGCGCGCTTGAGCCAGCTTCTGTTGAGGGTATGCGCCGTTCACCGGCGTCATCGTGATCGCACCCGACGGGAGGTGCGTCACGCGGTGGAGGATTTGCTCGTGGCTTTTCCGGTCTACCGCACCTATGTGCGACCGGACGGTCATTCGACTGCAACCGATCGAGCCACGGTTCTGGCGGCGGCGAGGACGGCTACCGAAGGGCGTCCCGAGATGGATCCGGAGCTGCTCTCGTTCGTGGCCCAACTGCTCGTGCTGGAATACGACGGTCCTGACGAGGTCGAGTTCGCCCTCCGCTTCGCTCAGGTGAGTGCCGCAGTCACCGCCAAGGGCGTCGAGGACACCGCCTTCTATCGCTACAACCGCTTGATTTCCCTGAACGAGGTGGGGGGGACCCCGGACGTTTTCGGGCGAAGCCCGGCCCAGTTTCACGCCGATACCGCTCGGGTGGCGACGAAATGGCCGGAGACGATGTTGACCCTGTCCACCCACGACACCAAGAGAAGCGCCGATGTCAGGGCCCGAATCAACCTGCTTTCGGAGTTGGTTGGAGCATGGGGGGCGTGCATCGAGCGCCTGGCGGAGATAAGTGGTAAGTACCGCTCAGAGCCCTGGCCTGATCGCAACACGGAATACCTCTTTTATCAAACAGTTCTGGGGGCCTGGCCCATCAGTACCGAGCGAGTGGCGACCTTCATGAACAAGGCGATCCGGGAGGCCAAGGTTCACACATCCTGGGTTGACCCGGCGCCTGAGTACGAGCTCGCGGTCGCCCACTTCCTTCTCGGGGCCATGGGCGACCGCCGCTTCGTGGAAGAGCTCGAGCGGTTCCTGACGGTCAACCGGATCGTCGAGTTGGGGCGCGTGAGCTCGCTGGCTCAGACCACCCTCCTGTTGACCTGCCCGGGCGTTGCGGATATCTACCAGGGGACGGAGCTATGGGACTTGAGCCTGGTCGACCCCGACAACCGTCACCCGGTGGACTACTCGCTCCGAAACCGGCTTCTGGGCACCTTGTCGGGAGCGATACCCCCGGTGGCGATCGCGGACGACGGGCCAGGCCGGTGGAAGCTATGGCTCATGTGGCGCTTGCTAGCAGACCGGCAGGCTCGGCCCGGCTTGTACCGGACGGGCGGCTACGAACCGCTCGAAGTGAACGGTCCGGGAGCCGATCATGTGGTGGCGTACGTTAGAGGAGACCTGGCCGTACTGATCCCCCGATTGATCGTCCGGCTCGATGGAAGGTGGAAGGAAACCAGGGTGACACTGGGACAGGGGGCATGGACCAACCTTCTGACCGGAGCCGATGTGTCAGGCGGCCCGACCCGGGTCTCGGAGGTGCTCAGCGCTTGCCCGGTAGCCGTGCTCAGCCGGCGGCACCCATGAGCCACCAGTTCGATATCTGGGCTCCCGTTGCTCGCCGGGTGGCGCTGGTCCTGGGCGCCGAAACCTTGGAAATGTCCCCCTCTGCCGGCGGGTGGTGGACGGCGGTGGTGGAGTCCGCCGGCCCCGGCACCAGGTATGCATTTCGGGTCGACGGCGGCCCGCCCCGGCCGGATCCGAGGTCGCTCTCGCAGCCCGAGGGAGTGCACGGCCTATCGCAGGTGGTATCGCACGGCGCCTTTGCCTGGCGCGACTCGAGGTGGCGGGGCCTTCCCCTTCCCGGCTCGATCCTCTACGAGCTTCACGTCGGGACCTTCACTCCCGAAGGGACGTTCGGATCGGCTGCCCTCAGACTCGACCATCTGGTCCGGCTGGGAGTTGATGCCATAGAGCTGTTACCCGTCGCCGAGTTCCCCGGTGGACGGGGATGGGGCTACGACTCAGCGGCTCTGTTCGCGCCGCACCACGCCTACGGCGGCCCGGAGGGACTCAAGGTACTCATCGACGCCTGTCACCGTCGTGGCCTGGGCGTGGTGATGGACGTCGTGTACAACCACCTAGGCCCATCGGGTAACTACCTCCCCGACTTCGGGCCCTACTTCACGGATCGCCATCACACCGAGTGGGGCTCGGCTGTGAACTTCGACGGGCCCGAGAGCGAGGAGGTCCGTCGTCTCGTGATCGACAATGCCCTCATGTGGCTCCGCGACTACCACTGCGACGGACTGAGGATCGACGCCGCCCATGCCATCGCCGACGCCTCGCCGCTGCACATCCTCGAAGAGCTTGCCACCGAGGTCGAAGTTCTGGCTTGCCACCTTCGTAAGCCTTTGTTCCTCATCGCCGAAAGCGACCTGAACGATCCCCGAGTAGTGGCGAGCCGCGCCGGCGGAGGCTTCGGCCTGGGCGCAGCCTGGGCCGATGACTGGCATCACGCCGTGCACTCCGTGCTGACTGGAGAGCGAAACGGCTACTACGCCGACTACGGCACGATGTCAGACCTCGGCAAAGCACTCGGCCAGGGGTGGGTCTACGACGGCCAGTGGTCTTCCTGCCGACGTAGGCGACGAGGGCGTCGTCCGCTCGGATTGCTCGGCCATCAGTTCGTGGTGAGCACCCAGAACCACGATCAGATCGGAAACCGGGCCCTAGGCGAAAGGTTGTCCCAGCTGACGACGATGGGCCGACTGAAGGTCGCGGCCGCCCTGCTGTTCACCGGCCCCTTCGTCCCCTTGCTCTTCCAGGGGGAAGAGTGGGGGGCTACCAATCCCTTCCACTACTTCGCCGATTTCGATGACCGGGAACTTCGCGACGCCGTTACGGAGGGACGACGCCGCGAGTTCGCCGGATTCGACTGGTCGCCCGAGGACATCCCGGATCCAACCGACGCCGGCACCTTTGAACGATCGAAGCTGGATTGGGAACAGCTGTCCAAGCCGCCACATGCGGAGATCCTGACCTGGTACCGCCAACTCATCGCGCTACGGCGCGCTGACCCCGCCATAAGTGACCCACGTCTGGACCATCACGAGGTGACGTGGGACGAAGCCGCCCGTTGGCTGCAGGTGCGGCGGGGTCGGTACCTGATCTGCGCCAGCTTGGCGTCGGCGCCCCTGGCAATACGTCTTCCTGGCCGCAGCCGGATGGTGTTGGCGTCGGACTCGTCGATCCGTCTGGCCGACGGGGAACTCGTCCTGCCGCCCGACACCCTGGCCATACTGGATAGCGCGGAGCCCCAAAGCGCACGAATAGGGGCGTAAGGATCGATGAGATCTGGGAGCATGCCTTCTACCTGCAGTACAAGAACGTCAAGGCGGACTATGTGAGCGCCTTCTGGAACCTGGTCAACTGGCCCGACGTGTCCAGTCGACTCGAGGCCCCCAAAAGGCCTCACCATCGCTGCCTCACCATCGCTACGGTGTAGGCGTCCGCGGGACCTTCGAATCCGGGTGAAAGCGCTTCGCCGGCACGGGCCCGACCCATGGTCGGATCGGCTCGGGCAGCGAGGGTGGGTCGAGGAAGGCAGGTGGGGCTTGCAGATCGATCATGTCCCAGGGAGCGGCAGCCGCCTCGTCGCGGCGGGTGAGGGCGGGCAGGTTCCATTTTTCCTCGATCAGTTTGAGCGCCGACGTGTGGTCGTACACGGTCGATGACACGTGGTCCGGTTTGGCGTATGGCGACACCACGACCGCCGGGACGCGGAACCCGTAGCGGTCATACCGGCCGTGGGGCGCCTCTTCGGTCGAAGCCTCGACCCGCACCGGCCGACGAAATATCCCGGAGTGCATCGTGAGCCAGCGGAGTGGCCCCCCGGGCTGGGAGAGGCTGTGCGGAAGGACTTCGTCGGGCTCGAGGCGCGCTCGGAGGAGGAACGTGATCGAAGTAGCCGCCGTGCTCATCGTAGAACCAGATGAGCAGCGTGTGCGGCCATCCGCGACCACGCATGACCGCGTTGATGACGGCGGCCGCGAAGCCCTCGCCGACCTGAATGTCCTGAGGGTTCTCCTCCGAGCAGAGGTTGAAGTCGGGATCGACGATGCTCACTGCAGGCAAGGTTCCATCTGCTGCATCAGTGAAGAAGCGGTCGATGCTCCGCAGGTGGCGTGCGGTCTGAAGCACGCCCAGCGCGTACAGGTTGCTGGTGCATTGGATCTGGCCGCGGACGGCCCGAACCACGCCGGGAACCAGATGGCGGGCCAAGAGACGAAACCGGCGATTCAGGTGCAGTGAGCCGCCATCGCGGATTTGCCGGGCATAGACATGGCGAGAGACGACATGGTGGTAGTTGGCCCAGCTGATGCCGTACCTGTTCAGGAGGTCAAAGATCGTTCCGGTACGTGGGTAGTCGATGACCCCGGCGACCTCGTCGTCCATCAGCCCGTTGGCGGTGCCTGCGACCAGGAAGCGGCGATTCGGGAAGGTTGGCCCCAGACAAGAAGAGAACCAGCGATCCGCGAGTGGAAAGGTGCGGGCCAGACCGGCATAGAAAGGCAGATCCTGGTCAGTCCAGTAACCCATACCCAGAGTGGGGTCGGCTCCCGGACAGAGCGCTCTCGATGGCCTTCACGAATCCGCCATTGTTCCCCGAGCCGTATTGCAGGTGACTTGCTTCCCAACTTTGAGATGGTACCCCCTCGGGCTGTTCGGGACTCAGAAGCCGATGAGGGACTACCAGGGAACCCTGACGGT
The DNA here is from genome assembly GCA_963851245.1 of uncultured Acidimicrobiaceae bacterium. Classification (GTDB taxonomy): domain Bacteria; phylum Actinomycetota; class Acidimicrobiia; order Acidimicrobiales; family Palsa-688; genus CAWKOH01. Next base: position 594,410 of record CAWKOH010000012.1, read on the forward strand.
CGAGGTTTCCGGGCCAAGGATCCGGGAAATCATCTCCTCGGCCCAGGGTCCCCAGGTAATTGTCGAAGGAATGATTCTCCATCATCAGGAGCACGATGTGATGAATCCGCGGAACCAGGTCATAGCCCGCGGGCAGTGACGGGTCCGGTAGCCCGCCGGGCTCGTCACGGCGGTAGCGCAGTCGCCGGCGACCCGATATCTGCTGCAGTTGTCTCCGCATCCGCTCAGGTACGATGCCACCGGGCTTCGGCGAACCCGTAGACACCGAAGGCGATGAGACCGGCTGCGGCCAGGCCGAGCAGCCAGGGTCCGACCCGGGTGTCACGCAGGGATCGGAGGGCGCCGTCCAGACCGGCCGCCTTGGTCGGCTCGTAGTCCCAGGCGGCCTGGATCACGAAGACCCCCGCCAGTGCGAATACCGTACCTCTGGCGACTGTACCCACGAGTCCGAGGCTCTCGATCGCCCGCCGGGTGGTTCTCGACAACGAAGAGAGATCGAGATATTTGTCGAACTTCAGAGTGAGCCCTTCCCGCACGAGCGTCACTCCGATCACAAGGACGATGGCGCCGACCAGTCCGACAGCCAGGCGTCCTCCCGGGTGATGCATGACCTCAGCCGAGAGGCTTTCCTGCTTCCCGGCCTGGCTGCGGACACCGGAGCCCAGTGCGACCTGAGCGACATTGACCGCGATGACCGTGTAGATGCATCCCCGACCGAACGACTTGAGCCTGGGAGCAATCTTCTTCCCGTCGCCTGCCGCGCCGAAGAGTGCCTCACTGAAGCGCCACACGGCGTATCCAGCTAATCCGACGGCGACCACCCAGACCAGGAGGTGACCCAGGCTCACTCGGTTGAGCTGTTGCATGGCACCCAGCTGGTCGGTCTCTGCCGTGCTGTGACCGGTGGCCACCATGAGCGAGAGCACCCCGATGAGCAGGTACATGAACGCCCGGGCAGTCAGTCCCAAGCGGGCCGCTGGGCTCATCAAATCGCGCCTGGCGGTCGGATTCCCGCTCAAACCATATGTGGCGGACATGGCTCTCCCTTGCTGGCGGCCGAGGCGCGCCTACGAGAGAGTTCTACCCAGCGAGGCGGAAGCATCCCCAAATACGAGACTCGACGGCACATATCCGGTTCGGATGAGCAGGAGCGGGTAGATCGGCGCTTAGAAGTTCGATTTGCCTCGAGAAGGACCATGACCTCTGTGAACGGATGTGCCAGCGATACCGGTCGCCTTCCAGCGCTGCTTCGGCAGCGGCGCCCAGTGGCAGCCTCGGCCGCAGTGGTGTGCTTCTGCTATGTGGGGATGACGGTGTTCTTGATCGGCGCCGGACTAATGATCACCCACCTACTCAGCCACAGCGTCGGACGTTGGGACGAACAAGTTAACGCCTGGTTCGCACGGAACCGGACTCCCGCCGCAAACCGGGTCACCGGTGACTTCACCATCCTGGCCGACACCCTTGCTGTTGCCGGGGTCGCAGCCCTGGTTGTCATCGTCGCTCTGATCCGCCATCGCGCCCGACTGGCCTGGCTGTTGGTGATCGGTCTGACGCTCGAACTGGCCGTATTCCTATCGGCCAACTACGCCGTCGCCCGGCCCCGGCCCCATGTGCCCCATCTGGGGTCCACGCCCTCTACTTTTAGCTGGCCGTCGGGCCACGTGGCCGCGACCTTTGCACTCTATGGAGGGATCGCCCTGATCGTTACCCTGGTGACTTCCCGGCTATGGCCGCGTGTTTTGGCGTGGAGCGTGGCTGTCGCCCTGACCGCATGCGTGGGGCTGTCGCGGATCTATCGAGGGGATCACCACCCGACCGACACCATGGCCGGCCTGATCCTCGGCATCGCCGCCCTCGGGAGCGCTTTCTTGGCCGTCACGGTTTGGGCCTCGCTGACCTCGTCCCCCTTGGCGGGACGCCGGTCGGCACCGACTCCGCCGGCAGAGGTCCCCTCTGAGGGGGTCCGCGCCGCATGACTTCGGTGGCGGTGATCGCCCACCGGAATAAGTCGCTAGGAGGAGGGTTGCCCGAGTTGCGCCGTCTCCTCTCCGACCGCGGCGTCGATGACCCTGTCTGGTACGAGGTCGGCAAAAGCCGCCAGGCCCCTGAGAAGGCGGTCCTGGCTGTCGAGGAAGGGGCCGACCTTCTGCTGCTCTGGGGTGGGGACGGCACGATTCAGCGTTGTATCGACGCCATCACCGGCTGCCCCGTAGCGATCGCAGTGATTCCGGCCGGCACCGCCAACCTGCTGGCCCACAACCTCGGAATACCAGCCGACTTGACCGCCGCCGTCGATATCGCCCTGCAGGGCGCCCGCCGCCGGCTCGATCTGGGCCGGATCAACGGCGAGCACTTTGCGGTGATGGCTGGCTGTGGATTCGACGCCTTGATGATGAAGGAAACTGACGGCAAGCTGAAGGCCCGCCTCGGTCAGCTGGCCTACGTGTGGACCGGCACCCGGGCCACGCGGGCGAAGCCGGCAAAGATGTCGATCAAGATTGACGGCGCCCGGTGGTTCAAGGCCAGGGCTAGCTGTCTGCTGCTGGGGAACATGGGCACCCTCACTGGGGGCATCACTGCCTTTGCCAACGCCAGGGCCGACGATGGACTACTTGAGGTCGGCGTGGTTACCGCTCGCGGCCCGCTCCAGTGGACCAGGGTCCTGGCCCGTCTGGCAACCGGGCGAGCTGAACGGTCGAAGCTGGTGCACACGACCCGCGCCCGGCGGGTTACGGTCAAGCTGGATCGGGCTACGCCCTATGAACTGGACGGCGGGGTCAGGCCGGCCACCCGGCGGCTGCGGGCCAGCATCGAACCCCAGGCCATCACTGTCTGCGTGCCGGAACGGGGCCGAGACAGTGTATAAGGGGCAACCGTGGTGATCATCGGGTTGACCGTGCTGGTCATGGTCGGCGCCGGTCTCGTGGTGTGGCCCGCCTTTCGCTACTGGTCAGCCTTCCAGCTGGTACCGCGCATCGAGCCCCGAACCATCCGGACTGAAGTCCGCGAGCACCGGCGGCTGGCGGCCGCGCTCAGTGCCCGGCTCGATCCGACCGCCTTGACGGGGCTGGCCCTCACCACGGCCGCGGCCGTGGTAGTGGTCTGCGGTGTGGCTTTTGGACTGGTCCTGTTCATGGTGCGCAACCGCTCGGGGTTCGCATACTACGACCTCGGTGCCGCTCGCTTCGCGGCCAACCACGCCACTCCGATCTCCACGTCGCGTGCTGCGCGACTTCACCCAGCTGGGGGGTGCGGTAGTCCTCGTCCCCCTGGCCTTGCTGATGTGTGCTCTGCTCAGTCGGCGACACGGCTTCGTCGCCACCGCATCCTTTCTGATACTGACGGTCGGCGGTCAGTTCGCGGTTGCCGACCTGATCAAGTGGATCGTGGACCGGACGCGACCCGATGTCGACCGGTTAACCGGTTTCAGCGGTCCGTCCTTTCCGTCCGGACATGCGACAGCGTCCGCCGCCAGCTTCGCCGCGTTCGCCCTTCTGTGGGGAATTGGTAGATCGGCACACGTGCAGGCCACTCTCGCTTCCCTGGCAGTCGGGATAGCAGCAGGCATTTCCTGCTCCCGAGTGTTTCTCGGGGTTCACTGGCTGACGGACGTCATCGGGGGCCTGGCCCTGGGATGGACCTGGTTCGCCTTGTGTTCAATCGCGTTCGGTGGACGCCTCCTGCGCTTCGCCGCCCCGGCGCAGGAGGCGCAGAAGGCCGTCGATGACCAGGCGAGGGAAGCGACTCGGCAAACCGCGCAGCCAAAGCCCACCCGTTCGGCTGGGGCGACCACGGAAGGCTCCTCAACCCTGATCTCCTAGGCACTCCGACGAGATCGTCGGTTGGGTCGGCGGTTTCAGCGCCCTCTACTACCCCAGCGCCGACTGCAGGTCGCGCACGTGTTCCTGGGTCTGCTCCAAGAGAGGACGCAACGCCTCCGCCACGTCGGCCAATCCCAGATCGTTGGCTTGAGCGAACCTCTCTCGATACCGTTCGAGTTGGCGCGTCTCGAGTCTCAAATCCGACGTAAGCGCGGCGCGACTGTTCTGAGCCGCCTCGACCGAAGGGACCTCAGTTGTAGGCGACCCGCCGAGGAATGACACTTGCTCGGCGAGAATCTGAGCGTGGGCCAACTCCTGCTGCAAGTGGACCTTTAGCTCATCGATCACGCTCAAGAATTCTGCGCCCGTGATGGTCGCCACGTGATTGACGTATTGAATTATCGACTGGTATTCAGTCTGTAGATCCTCGTTCAGAGCTGATACAAAGCTTTCGGTGTCCATGCCAACCTCCTGTAAGGGCGCATGCTGCTTTACCCCGATAGAACTGAGGGCAAACCACGCCAGACCTCCCCGCTGCGCTCCGGCGCTCACGCTCCACCGCCTGAGCGAACCCTGTACAGGCGACTCTGGAATGCATCCAGAGCTATCCGGTTCACGGCCCGGTTATCTGGGTAGCTCCGGATCGTCCAGAAAACCCGAAGGTGAGGCACTTCATGGCGAGTCAGGTCGTAGTGGTTACAGGCGCCAGCGGCGGGATAGGTCGAGCTACAGCGCGGGCCTTCGGAGCCCGGGGGAATACAGTGGCGCTCTTGGCTCGAGGAGATAGCGGCCTCGAAGGCGCCGTTCGAGACGTCACGCGGGCCGGCGGCCAGGCCATCCAACATCCGGTTGATGTCTCTGATGCGGCTCAGGTCACCGAAGCGGCCGACAAGATCGAAGCTGACGTGGGGCCGATAGAGATCTGGGTAAACGTTGCATTCGCTTCTGTCTTCGCACCGTTCGCTGACATCGAGCCTGACGAGTTCAAAAGAGTCACCGAAGTCAGCTACCTGGGATACGTGTATGGAACCATGGCTGCACTCAAACACATGAAACCTCGGGACCGGGGCACCATCGTGCAGGTGGGTTCGGCTCTGGCGTATCGCGGCATTCCGCTGCAGAGCGCCTACTGCGGAGCGAAGCACGCCATCCAAGGGTTCCACGAGTCCCTGCGGTGCGAACTGCTACACGAGAAGAGCAACGTGCACGTGACCATGGTGCAGATGCCGGCCGTCAACACCCCGCAGTTCTCGTGGGTCCTATCCCGGCTCCCCAAGCGGCCCCAGCCGGTGGCTCCGATCTACCAGCCCGAGCTGGCGGCGCGTGCCGTCGTCTTCGCGGCCGACCATCCTCTGCGGCGGGAGTACTGGGTCGGATCAAGCACTATGGCGACGCTGGCTGCCAATGCCTTGGTACCGGGGCTTCTCGACCGGTACCTGGCGAGTACTGGCTTCTCATCGCAGCAGACCGACACTCCAGATGATGGTGACGCACTGGCCAACTTGTGGGAGCCCGCCGATGAGGGCCGGGACTTCGGCGCCAGGGGAGAGTTCGACGACGTCTCGCACGCTGAGGATCCCCAGCTGTGGGCCTCGCACCACCACGGGCTGCTGACGGGGGCGGTGGCGGCAGGAAGCGCGGCCGGTCTTATGCTGTTGGCCCGATCGAAACGGGGATGATAAGGCGGCGCACGGTCTCACGATGTTAGGCCTGGCCCATTTCGTGCCGGAGGTCCGCCGAACGGCGAGTCGCGCCGCGGCCCTGGCCGGGGGTTTGGTGCTATCCGGCTTGGTGGCCTACCGATGACGAAGGTTGGGGCGGCCGGCATTTTCCCACCCCAGGTACTGCGAGAGTATGCCTTTCTGGCCGATGGTGAGCGAGGGGCTCTGGTCGGTCCTCGCGGCGAGATCGCGTGGCTTTGCGTACCGAGATGGGATAGCGACGCCGTTTTCGCCTCCCTGATCGGCGCCCCCGGTATCTACTCAGTGACCCCGAGTGGCCGCTTCGTCTGGGGTGGCTACTACGAAGAGGGAACGCTCATATGGAGAAGCCGGTGGGTGACGGAAGCCGGCATTACCGAGTGTCGCGAGGCGTTGGCCTTCCCGGCCGAACGCGATCGGGTCGTCGTCTTGCGTCGGATCGATGCCATCGAGGGTGACGCCCGGGTGAGGGTCGAATTGGAACCTCGGGCGGCTTACGGAGCCAATCCCCTTACAGGGCTCGAGCGGCACCATGGCATCTGGACGGGTCGGACCGGGCCGGTTCGTCTTCGCTGGCAGGGCGCCCAAGGGGCTCGGCCGTCTCCGGGCCGAACCCATCGCCGGCTGATGGCCGAGCTCATTGTCCCAGCCGGCGAGCATCACGACCTGGTACTGGAGATGGCACCGGTTCAGCTGCCTTCCGACCCGGTGGACTCCGATGTCGCCTGGCGCACGACCCAAGCTGCTTGGAAGGAGGTCGTGCCAGATCTCGGCGACTGCCTTGGCCAAAGGGAAGCCCGCCACTCCTATGCCGTCATGCGCGGCATGACGAGTTCGACCGGAGGGATGGTGGCGGCAGCCACCACAAGTTTGCCCGAGCGGGCCGAAGCGGGGCGCAACTACGACTATCGCTACGTATGGATTCGTGATCAGTGCTACGCCGCTCATGCCGCGGCCGCGGCAGGTGACAGTCGCCTGCTGGCCGCCGCCGCCCGCTTCGTGACGGCCCGGCTTCTTGAGCACGGCTCTCAACTTGCGCCGGCCTACACAACCACAGGGACAGGGGTTCCGGATCAACGCCAACTTGACCTGGCCGGATATCCAGGCGGTTTTGACCGCATTGGGAACTGGGTCAACGGCCAGTTCCAGCTCGACGCGTTCGGCGAGGCGCTCCTACTCTTCGCCGAAGCCGCCGTCAGCGGCGTCATCGACGCCGACGGCTGGAGGGCCGCCGAGATCGCAGCCAACGCGATCGCAGAGCGTTGGAGGGAACCGGACGCCGGGATATGGGAGATCGACGACCAACCCTGGACCCACAGCCGGCTCGCCGCGGCCGCCGGTTTGCGGGCGGTGTCGGCGGCGCCGTCGGTCCCTACTCGATCGACGGAATGGCTGGCATTGGCCGACCGGATCGTAGCCCACACCTCGGCCCACGCCCTTCATCGCGACGGATACTGGCAGCGCGCCGCCAACGACGAGAGATTGGACGGATCTCTCCTGTTTCCCGCCTTGCGAGGGGCGGTGCCGGCGAACGATCCCCGAACCATCTCGACCGTCGAGGCCTACCAACGTCAACTCACTGTCGAAGGCTACGCCTATCGATTCCGCCACGACGAGCGGCCGCTTTCGGCGGCGGAGGGATCTTTCACGCTTTGCGGATTCTTGATGGCGTTGGCAGCCAATCAGCAGGGCGACTCTGTCGCGGCCCGGGCCTGGTGGGAGCGAAGTCGGGCTTCCTGTGGGCCGGCGATGCTTTACTCCGAGGAGTTTGACACCACTGAGCGTCAGATGCGGGGCAATCTGCCTCAAGCCTTCGTTCACGCCCTACTACTCGAATCCTCCGCCGTCCTAGGTCGGAGCCCGGCCGAAGCGGACGCGGGACCTTCCTGATCCGCCGCTATCGTTCCAAGGCGCGAGCGAGGTCCCTCTTATTCATTCGGGACCGACCGCTTACCCCACGCCGCTTGGCCTCATTGTAGAGCTGCCTGTAGGTCGGGCCTCCCGAACCACGATGCGATCGGAGTCCACCCCGGCGTCCGGACGAGATGTCCTCGAGTGAGCTTCGGCTCGACTCTTCCGACTCCCCGTGGCGGGCCCGTTCCTTGTTGACGGTCCGAGCGGCAATCTCCTTGGCTTCGCCCTCTGGGCGGCCCCGATCCTTCAAGCCCTCGCGAATGTGTTCGTACTGGCGCTCGCGCTTATCGCTCCATGCCTGCTGGGGCATCCCACACACCTCCCCGATCCTCCGATCCACCGCCGAGACCGGACCATCGCTACCCAACTTGTACCCGAAAACTACCCCGGGGAGGCGAGTGACAAACCTCGCATCGAAGCGAATCGGCTCTGGGGTTCACCCGCTCACCCGGCCGCAACGTTAGGGGTACGCAGGACTGGGTAGAGCAACCCGCGAGGACAAGGAGGATGTACATGGCGAAAGAGGCCAAGCAGCCGAGGAACCTGGCCAACGACGGGCACGATGAGGGCGCGATGCGCGAAGCCGAAAGGCGAATGCTGCTACACGAGGAGCACGGCTCCGATGATCGCGACCCTGGTAGTGGGGACGCCACGTCCTCGGATGTGGGTGGTCAGCACGACGAGGAGGCGCTGGAAGAGGCATCAGAGCGGATGCTGCTGAGGCGCGACAGGCCGTGACCTAAGCGGCTTACGGTCATCTCCGGACGCTCTCAAGCTCAGGTCCGATGGGCCGTATTGACCGCAACCCGGGGAGAGGAGTCTGTGGCTGGTAGCGAAGACCGACCTTGGAGCACCGGCCGTCGAAGCCGCTCGCGGACATTCCCAGGCTCCACCCAAACCGTCCCTGCTGCCCGCCATTGGGCCAAGCACGTGCTGGCCGGTTGGGGCCTGGCCGCGTTCGATGCCGAGCTGGCGCTAAACGAAATGATCACCAACGCGATCCTACCCGGCACGGGAGACAAAATTCCCGCGATGCCGCTCGTCAACGAATAGTGGGACGCGGAGTTCCTCATGCCAGGCTGCGGCACTATTCTGCAATATCGATGAGTCTGCCCGGCTGCAGGGAAGCGAGCGGGTTAGCATCAGCCTCCTGATGGCGAACCTCACCGGCCCCGCGGAGCATGAGTTCGAGAGTCTGCTGTCGGTGACCGACTCAGTTACCTCAAATCCAAAGGTCGAGGACTTCCTCACGGAATTGCTGAAAAAGGTTCGTGAGGTATTGGAGGCTGACACCGCTACCGTTCTTCTGCTCGACGAGGAATCAAGCGAGCTGGTAGCGACTGCTGCATCTGGATTGGAGGAGGAGGTGCTCCTTGGAGTGCGAGTACCTCTGGGACGCGGCTTCGCCGGTCGAATCGCCCAGGAGAAGCAACCGATTTCCTTGACCAGGGTCGATTCGGCCACAGTCACGAATCCCATTCTGTGGGAGAAGGGCATACAGGTCATTCTGGGCGTGCCCATGATGGCCGCGGAACGGGTGCTGGGCGTTTTGCACGTGGGCCGGCTGGACAATCGACCGTTCACAGAGCTGGACACCGAGGTTCTGGCCGACATCGCCGAGCGGGCGGCGGGAGCTACTCAGACCCTCCTGTTAGCCGCCGAACGGGCTGCCGCGAGGCTGCTCGAGCGCAGCCTGTTGCCAGGCCGCCTGCCACGCTGCCCGGGACTGGAGTTCGCGGCCCGGTATCTCACGCCGGAGGACCGTACGGTTGGCGGTGACTGGTACGACCTGTTCGCTTTGCCATCCGGAGATCTATGGGTCGTAACAGGTGACGTTGCGGGTCACGGTCTGACCGCGGCTGTCGTAATGGGGCGAGTCCGGAGCGCACTTCGCGCTTACGCGCTCGTGAGTGACTCGCCCGAAGCGGTCCTCGAGTTAACCAACCGCAAGGTACTGCACTTCGAGATGGGGACGATGGTAACCGTCATCTGCGCTGTGAGTGCTCCGCCCTACAGGACCTTCCGAGTAGCTTCTGCCGGCCATCTGCCGCCCATCCTGGCCGCGCCTGGCGTCGCTCCGGTACTAATGGATCTACCTGTCGGTGAGCCGCTAGGAGTGGCCTATGATATCAAGCGGACCTCCGCGACCGTCGAGCTGGTGGACGGCGCGACCATGCTGCTCTACACGGACGGTCTGATCGAGAGACGCACAGAGCCCTTGGACGAGAGTCTCGAACGCCTACGGGGCTTTCTCCGACCGGCCGCTCCTAACACAGTCTGCAATGACGTGTTACGTACCTTTGTTGGCGCGCAACCACCGTCGGACGATGTGGCCATCGTGGTCATCCGCCGCGTGCCATTGGAGACCACGAATGATTCGCGCATCGCTCCGGACTCGAGTTCCGAATCCGTGGAGCACTACTCGGCGCAGTTCCCGGAGGAGCCGGACAGTGTGGCTCGTGCTCGCCACTGGGCCGCCGATGTCCTCGCCCAATGCGAACTCTCCCGCTTGGTCGACACTGCCTGCCTCCTGATCAGCGAGCTGGCCACGAACGCTTTACGCCACGGCCGGAGTCCCTACGAGGTGACGATCGAGGTGGACGATTTCCAGGTGCTGGTCGAGGTCATGGATCACTCGCGGGAGTTGCCTGCCAAGGCCGTTCCGGCCCGCTCCGAGTTCGGAGGAAAGGGGCTACTTTTTCTGGATTCACTGGCTGCGCGTTGGGGAACCCGTTTGGTACCAGATGGGAAGATCGTGTTCTTCGCTCTCGAACTCCGCCCCGATGAAAGGAATCTGCCATGAGCGACGTCGAGCCGGCCACCCTGCAGGTGGACGTGCGGACCGAAGGATCAGTCATCTGGATCGACACCGCCGGCGAGATCGATATATCGACCTCGCCCCGGTGGGAGGGCGCGATAGCTGACGCCCTGGCTGCGAGGCCGGATCGCATCCATGTAGAAATGCGCCGGGTTTCGTTCATCGACTCCTCCGGATTGGCGGTACTGGTGCGATACCACGGGCTCGCGGATAGCCAGAACTGTCAGCTGATAATCCAATCCCCGGCACGGCCGGTCGATCGGGTCCTGTCCCTGGCCGGCCTGAAGCAACATCTAACCATCGAGGAGTGAGGCTCCAGCCGGATCCCCTCGAAACCGGTAATGACCGGGTCGCGCCCATACCTCCCGCGCGCCAGGTCAACCTCGGCCGAGCCTTGAGCATCGGCCTCGTCGACTCTCACCTGGTGTTCGCGGCAAGCTGACACGACCCGACGGATCTCTTCCGGCCGAATCGATTTTCTTCGGTACTTGCGTAGCACGTGGGGAAGAACCGTGGGGGCTGTTGACGGTCACTCTGCCAGGAGGACAACACGCAGCACCCAGGGAAAGGAGCAGCGATGACCCAGCCCACCAACAGCCGGCCGGCCACGACGACCGACGCCGGAATTCCGGTGGCCAGCCAAGAACACTCCCTGACGATCGGACCGGACGGCCCGGTTCTGCTTCAGGATTTTTACTTGATCGAGCAGATGGCCAACTTCAATCGGGAGCGCATCCCCGAGCGTCAGCCCCACGCAAGGGAGGCGGAGCTTTCGGGACTTCACGGTCACCGGCGACGTCAGCCGGTACACCAAAGCGACGGTATTCCAGCCCGGCATAGAGACCGACCTGGTGATCCGCTTCTCGACAGTGGCCGGAGAGCGGGGATCGCCCGACACTTGGCGGGACCCGCGCGGCTTCGCCATCAAGTTCTACACGTCGGAGGGCAACCTCGACATTGTCGGCAACAACACCCCGGTCTTCTTCATCCGGGACCCCATCAAGTTCCAGAACTTCATCCGTTCCCAGAAGCGTCTGGCCGCCAGCAACTTGCGCAGCGCCGACATGCAGTGGGACTTCTGGACCCTCTCGCCGGAGTCAGCCCACATGGTCACCTGGCTGATGGGCGATCGAGGCATCCCGAAGTCCTGGCGGCACATGAACGGCTACTCATCGCACACCTACATGTGGATAAACGCTGAGAACGAGCGCTTCTGGGTCAAGTACCACTTCAAAACCGACCAGGGAATCCAGTTCCTCACTCAGGCCGACGCCGATCGCCTCGCCGGCGAGGACGCCGACTACCACCAGAGGGACCTCTATGAGGCCATCGAGCGGGGCGACCTTCCCAGCTGGACGCTGAATATGCAGATAATGCCTTTCGACGAGGCCAAGACCTACCGGTTCAACCCGTTCGACCTGACCAAGATTTGGCCCCACGCCGACTATCCCCTCATCGAGGTCGGAAAGCTCACCCTCACCCACAACGTCACCGACTATCACACCGAGATGGAACAGGCCGCGTTCCAGCCCAACAACACCGTGCCCGGCACAGGCCTGTCGCCAGACAAGATGCTGCTGGCCCGAGGCTTCGCCTATAGCGACGCCCACCGGGCCCGACTCGGCGTCAACTACCAACAGATCCCTGTTAACCGGCCCAAGGTCGAGGTCCGCGCCTACTCCAAGGACGGAGCCATGCGGGTGAGAAACGCCACCGACCCGGTGTACTACCCGAACTCGGTCGATGGCGCCCCCGCCGCCGACGTGAACACCTACGCCGAGCACGCCGTCTGGTCGGCCGACGGGGACATGGTCCGAGCCGCGTACACCCTGCACGCCTCCGACGACGACTACGGCCAGGCCAACACCCTTATCAACCAGGTACTCGACGATGCGAGTCGCGACCGGCTGGTCGACAACGTCGCCGGTCACGCCGCCGCGGTCAACCGCCGCGACATCCTGCGGCGAGTATTCGAGTATTGGCGCAACATCGACAAATCCATCGGCGATCGGATCGAGGCCGCTTGCCTCGACAAGCGAAAGGCAGGCGACGAAGTAAAACTCCTCGACTGAGCACCCCTAGAAGGCCGTCCCGGACTTCCAGATGATCTGGTCAAGCGGGTTCAAGGAGTTGATTCTGGGTGACCCGGCTGGCGGGCCTGACCCGACTGCCGTCCCCCTAGTTGCCGGCCGCTGCCCGCTGGAGCTCCTCTCGAATCGGCCGCTCGGACGCGGCTGCTGTGGCGACGTCCGTGAGGTAAGTGCGCCGGGCCCGCAGTAGTAGTGCGCCGCTGCCGGCCAGAGGAACAAGCATCATGAGGAAGGTGTATGTGAGTCCCCGGGTGCTAGCTGCTGAGAGATGAGTGTGGTTCTCGTTGACGCCGGAGACGAAGCCGGCAGAGCCGCCACCGGCTAGGACCGAAGACAAGAGGCCGAAGACCAGGGGGGCGAGAGCCTCCAAGACCGTGCGGACGGTAGTCCGGATGGACTCGGCCCGGCCCCACATATGAGACGGCACCACATCCAGGCGGGCGGCGTCGACGGGGGGGTTCGGAGCCGCCAGAGCGAAGGCGGCCACCAGGAACAGGGGCAGACCGACCAGCACGGAGCCGGTTAGCAGGGCAGGGATGAACACGACTGCGGCGATGAGGAAGCCCGCTCCGCCAACGATAAGGCGGGCGTCGACCCGGCCCCGGTAGATGAACCGGTCGGTCCACCTGCCCGATACGAGGACGCCTGCTACGGCCGCCATACCGATGAGGAGGAACAGGATCGTGGCCACGCCCTGGCCGATACCGAACCGGCCTCGAGCGTAAATGAGCGCGAAGGTGCGCAATCCGCTCAGAAAGAAATAGCCCAGGGACGAGGCGACGATCAAGCTGACGTTGGCACGGACGCGGAACACCCAGCGGACCGCCTGCCGACCGATTCGAGTAGGCGACCCGCCGGACCCCGTGCAACGGATCGTGCGCGACCGCCGCGGCCGGCTCGAACAGGGGTTGACCGGCCTGACCAGGCCCGGATCGACGTACCGACTACCTTGCGACTTCCCAGCGGCGTGGATGGGCGTTGCTGTGCACATCCGAGGAACCTTTCGGTCGAGCCCTGACGGGCGGACAGCCGTGTCGCGCTTGAGGCGCAGAAGGGTGGGTAGAGAGAGGTCAATTGAAACCGACAGACGGAGAGGAAAACGTGAGTACAGGACCGAAAGAAGGCGCCAAGGGAACCGTCGAGGGCTTGAAGGGCAAGGCCAAAGAGGTCGCGGGTGAAATGACGGGTGACCGAGATTTGGAACTAGAGGGCCAAGCCCAGCAGGACAAGGCACGAAGCGAGCGCGACGCGGCCCGAAAAGAAGCTGAAGCGGACTTGGATCGCAGCAGGGCTGCCGCCAAGGAAGCCGAACAACGAGCTCATCAGCGCTAAAGCATCCAAAGGGCGAGAGAGAAGCTTTGTTCCTCTGGGCTGGGGCCAGGTTCGAAAGCCGACTCGCATCCCGCGCTTACGCCAACGAACTCTCCACAGCCGACTCCGGGTTCGCTCCTACCGCACCTGACGCCAAGTCTCGCGGGCTGGTGTCCAGCCGACCGAGCCGGCTTGGCCTATCCGGGTACGGGGGACGCTCCTTCACCCGCAGGAGAAAGCAGCCAATCATGTACATCGGATTAGGAGCAATCGTACTAATCCCCCTCATCGTGATCTTCTTGATGATGCTACGACGCAGGACCTAATCAGAGAGTTTGCGGCGTCCGCCGGGCGGCCAGTCGGGAGATTGAAGGATGTTTGGCAGGCCACGCCAAAGCCGGGATTACGAACATCGTCTCCCGGCTGCGCTCGGGATTCTGGTCGGGGTGGCGCTCTACGCCGCGCTGCCGAGCGACCTCACCCTGGGCAGCCGGTTCGTCGTACCCGGCCTCGAACTGGTGCTTCTCGTGCCCGTCATGGCATTCAACCCGCGTCGTCTCAGCCGCGAGACGCCCTGGTCGCGGCTCCTTTCTCTCGCTTTGGTCGGCGTCATCGGCATCGCCAACCTCGTTTCGCTCCTCCTGCCGGTTCGCGCCCTCGTCCAGGGCGGCGCTGACGACAGCCATAAACTCCTCCTGGCTGCACTGCAGATTTGGCTCACGAATATCATCGTATTCGGCCTCGCCTACTGGGAACTCGACCGAGGCGGTCCGGTCGAACGGGCCAAACTGCCCCGGCCCGAACTACCCCCCGCCGACTTCCGCTTCTCCCAAGACGAAGACCGCGACGCCGTCGACGAAGTGGCCGCCTCATCATCGGCCCGGGTTGACTGGGCACCCGTTTTCGTCGATTACCTCTACGTGTCAGTCACAAACAGCACGGCCTTCAGCCCCACAGACACCATGCCTTTGTCCAGCCGGGCCAAGCTACTCATGAGCATCCAGGCCATCTCCGCCCTGATCGTCTCCCTGCTCGTCATCGCCAAAGCCGTCGGCGGCCTCAAGTAGCCGACGGGCGGGTTGAGCTCCAGTAGGCCGCTCCGCCGGCCATAGCCCAGCAAACTGTCAATCAGACGGTGCCCCGATTCACCCTGGACCCCGTCAGCGCGAAGGCGAGACAGGACCCAACCGTCCAAGTCAAGCCAACCCGAGGCGTGAGTTTCGCGGAACCCGGTTCGGGAACGGAGGTTGCGACACCGAGGTGTGAGCCAAAGGCCACTTAGTAGAGCGAGTCCGCAGTTCACAGCCATGCCAAAGAGTGTGAACTGCAAGTTCAAAATCGGGGTGAGCCGGTCGTGGTGTTCCTCCCGCTGATCTGACCCCTGGAGGCGCCCGGGTGACGTCTAGTCCTTGGCGTCTGACCAACGGCGGATGATGGTGATGTCGGCGACAAACCGCACGGGCGTCGCGGGCGCCCACCGGTACACCGCCTCGTCCAACCCCCGGGCCACCAATTCGGCCACGGTGGCGGCGTGCCCCTGGGGCGCTTGGATGAGGAGTTCGTCGTGCAGGCAGAGCACGATGTGAGCGCCCAACCCGGCGATGCGAGCCCGGACGGTGACCGCCCACATCTTGAACAACTCGGCGGCCGCCCCTTGGATCATCGCGTTTCGGCCGTAACGGCCCCGGGCCGCGCTTGTCCCGACCGCCTCGGGCTCGGCCGGATCGGCTGGCGCTGCCGACCCCATCTGGACCAATCGCCCGCCGTAGGTACGCAGGTCCCGCCCGGCCTGCGCTTTGTGGGCGACACCAGCCAGATACGCCATGGCCACGGGGTAGGCGACGTCGAGGCGGCGCAGAGCCTGGGCGCCGTGGCCGGTGGTCGCGCCGTACATGGCGGCGAGGACTGCGGTCTTGGCTGTGGCTCGCTCGACACCGAGTTGCGTCGCGACGGGGGCGTACATGTCGTCCTCCCCGGCCGCCGCGGCCAGGGCCGGGTCGCCAGAGACGACGGCCAGTACCCGGGGCTCGATCTGGCCCAGGTCGGCGCGAACGAACATCATGCCCGTTTCGGCCATGACCGCCTGTCGCAGTTCCGCCGGCATGCTGTGCAGACCCGCAGATGCGGTCATCCGCCCGGCCGCCCCATCGGAGCCGGACCACTGACCGCGCAGGCGACCGTCGGTGCCGAGGTGCTCGTCCAGCCAGCGGTAGCCGTAGGTGGTGCTGATCCGCTCCGCCTTGCGCCAGGCGAGCAGGGCCGCCACGACCGGATGGCGGTCCTGGACCTCGCGCAGGCGCCAGGCCCGGGTGTCGGCAACCTCGATGCCGAGCCGGCCGAGCAGCACCTTGACCTGGGCGTTGGAGCGCAGGTCGACCTCGACGCCGGGCGCGACGTGGTCGAGGACCTGAGCGTCGCGCCCGGCCCGCAACGCGGTGGCCTCGGCTTCGTCGCGCGGTCGGGGACCGACGTAGCTGGCGATAATCGACTCTGCCACGCCCCGGTCCATCGGCAGACCGTCCGCGGTCATCTCCGCGCACAAGAGCCCGGCGCCCGACTCCGACCGGGCCGTGACGATGGCCATGGGCGAATCGGAGATGGCGGCCAGATGCGCCGACTGCCGGGTGGCCACCTCCGCGGCCAAAGTCGCCCACCGACGCAGCCGTTCCGGGCTCTCTCCCCACCCACCCGCGGTCCATTCGGCCCGCAGATAGCCGTCGGCTCGGACGGGGTCCCCGGGTTCGCCTCCTACGTCATCCAACGAGGAAAACAGGTCAGCCGGCCCTGCCGCCGGCACCCCCTCCAGCGCCCGCCCGTGCGCTGCGGCCCACACCCGACCGGCGTCGGCCAGCCAGCCACCGAACAGCAGTCGATGGACCGCCCCCAGGTCCCACGCCATGGCCACTCGGATCCCGGCCCGGGCGAGGATCAGCGACGTCGTGTTCGACCACAGCACCCACCGGGGACGCAGCGCTGCTTCCACCTCCGCAACGACCGACAACGGTGGAACCGCCGGCCCCAGACAGGATCCGGTGACCGACCACGCCTCCCGGCCCGCCGCCACGCCGATACCGACACCCGGCTCGATGACCAGGGCGACCAGATCCCCCCGACCGACCCCTGCGGCGGCAATCGCGTCGAGAAGCCCGGATGCGTCCACGGACCTACCCTGCCACGCGGCACCAGCCACCCGGCACCGTAAATGGCGGGACAGATCGCGACCTACCTGGCCGCCTTCCACCAACACGAGGTGACCCGGACTGATTCCATCCGACCCGTTCACACCTCCATCGTCACGCCGCTCAGCGGCGGGACGCGGCTGGCACCGATACCGATCCATAGCGTATGGTCCGCGCTCTCCGGGAGGTCTGGTCGACTCTTACGCGAGATTTCGGCCGCGTTATCGCGCGCGACCCCTCGTTGTCGCCGCCAGGTCTCGCTATCTGGTCTTTGAACCACGGCGCGACGACGTCCTTTAGACACTGGAGGACGTCTGCTGTGACGCGTACAAGCCTGAGGGCGGAGGTCACCGGCCACCACCGGTCTTCGAGCTTCCAGGGAGCACGTGCCCGAACGCGAGCGACCTACGGGCTGCCCCCGAACCGGCTAACCAGATTGTCGAGCGTGATCCCGTAGCGAGCCAGAAGGTCTTGTTCCCGGTAATAATCCACCGGATCCGGGAGTTGTGAATCGATCTCGTCCACAACCTCACGCGGATACCCGGCGTGGCGAATCTCATCCAGAAGAACTGACTTCCGAAACTTCCGAGGCTTCGGCATCCGAAGTACTCCCTTTCCAACCCCCGAACAAACCTAGCGCGCCCAGGTCGCCTCTACACCGACCGCTTGGGCCGAACCAACTTCCCCGAGCGCCGACCGCCCCGACGATCGCACCTGGCCGCCCCTTCGAGGTCGTTCGGAAGTGCAAGGGGCTGAGCCGTGTTGAGAGGTGGACTTGGCCTGTGGTGTCAACGTCGGCGTAATGGTTGATGAGCGAGTCGAGAAGTGAGAAGGGGTACGGTCAATGAGGCTGATAATCTGATTCGCCGACTGCGCCCGCCCCACGCCCCCCAAACGCAAGTGGACGCCTCCAACCCCTGGCCCGTACCCGGGTCACCGCAGGCAGGGATCCAGGCGGAACGGTCAGGGTCCGAGACGGAACGGCGGGTACTCGTCGCGAAGCAGGAAGAGGTAGGACTGGACCCGGGTGTTCCACCGCATCGCCCCGACAGCGAAACCGTAAAGGCCCCTGGGATAGGTACCCGTGAACAGGATCGCGAACCAGGCAATGACCGTGACCACGAACCAGGCGATGTCTACGAAGATCAAAACGACGATGTGCGGGATCACGAACAGCAGGCGAAGGCCCACCGACACTCTGTTCCTGTCCTGTGCCGGGTACGTGACCGAGTAGTGGGTCGGGTAGGGCTCGTCACCGAATGGCGGGTAGTCGTCCCGCAGCAGTGCCAGGTAGGCCGTGACGCGCACCCACCACCGCATGTAGAAGGCGACGAAGTCCCACAGACCCCGAGGCTGTCGGGCGTTGAAGACGGTCGCGAACCACGATATGAACGCCATGGCGGCGGCCGCTCCCGTCAGCGCCGAGGGGCCCCCGTAGTTGCTGAAGCCGCCGACGATGATGATCTGCGGGATTCCCAGGATCAGCCGAAACGCGGTGGTCACACGATTTCGGTGCGACAGCTGAGGCACGACGTCGAACTCGATTGGATAGCCCGGAACCTGCTCTTCGCCCGGCTGACTCATGTGTCTCCCCTCAGGGACGTACCGCCCACCTGCGGATCCATGGTCCCACAACGGATTGTGCCGTGTCGGGACCACCCTCCAGAACTCTGAGCCCCCCGAGCGTGAGGATCCCCAACCCCGGGCTTCAGACCGGTCTGACGGCCCTGCCCTCCACTGTGGAAATCCGACCGCATGGGCACAGCGCCGGATCAGCGCAGAATCGGTCTAGGTCGGCAGCGCCGCAGCGCGCCGCGTGGCTTGGAAAGGGCTCAAGAACGGGAGACGCCAGGCGCCTTGGCATGGCGGCTGGGATGATCTGGAAAGAGAATCTACGCATGTCGTCGCTGACCGCAGGTCCGAACCGCGATTCGCTCTTATGTATAGGCACGGACCGACCGACGGCCCGAGCGGCACAAGCAGAGGCGGGGGACGTTATGTGATGAGACCCTTGCGGACCTGCTGTTTGTCCTTCTTGTCCCGGCGTTTCTCCTTGAGCGTCTTGCCGGATTTCTTCGACGCGACCTTTCGGGGAGACTTGTCAGCCATGTCTACCCCCTTTCACCGTTCGATCCTACTCTCAGGCGACGCACACGGGGCGCGTTTCACCGCATCGCTCGAGGCCGGCTGGGGGCTCCTAGATGGGATTAATAGGGCGTTAAGGAGATTGAACTCCTCGAGTCTCAGTCCCCGCCTCGAGGAACACTGCGATCCGACGCCGAGTCGGTAAGACTGACAGCCATGGCGTTCGGTCAACAGGCGGGCCCACCGGCCTCCGCGAGGGAGATGCAAAAGCTGGTGAGTCTTCTCAACGAGGCTGGTCACAGCGACTTCCGAGATGCCCGTGGCCCGATGGGCTTTACTCAACGTCAGGCGGCAGGAAAGTTCACCCGCGATGAGGCCAGAGCGTTCATCGAGCGCCTCCAGGACGCAGATTCCAATACCGAAACCGCGGTCGCCGCGCCGGGGTGGCACGAGTCTGCACAAGACCAGCTGGTCCGGAGCCTTCCTGCGGAACGGCTCGCCGCCGAGCTTCGTCGCCGGGGCTGGGCCGTAGCAGAGCCCTGATCCTGGCGGCAATCGTGGCCAACGGCTCGAGACGTCGGAGTCGCCAAGACAAGGGGCCGACGGTTTGCGGTTCTCGCCGACCGTCGCCCCGGTTGTCTTAGAGGCGGTCTAGTAGTGTCACACTGCAAGCACTAAAAGTGCAGGTAGGCCCGAGTAGCTCAGCCGGCAGAGCAACGCACTCGTAATACCTTTCGGGCCACCGGAAGGGGCTGGGCAGGAAGGCGATAGGGTGCCTGACGTGCGGTTTTATGAGGGGTCGATCGCTGACGTTGGCGTCAGGTGGCTGGAGTTATGTCCAAAAATATGTCCAAACGGGGCCGTCGGTAGAATGTCGGCGTGTCACAGACAGCCGAGCTTCATGTGAAGGTGGGGCCGGACGGCTCCCTCTCGGTGCCTGCCTCCGAGTTGGCGGACGCCGGAATCCATCCCGGTGACGCGGTGGTCGTCGCTCCCGACCGCCGGCGACGGGTCCGTTCCATGCTGGGCGTACACGATCGGGGCATCGACTTCGACGTCGAGGACCAGTGTGCTCTCCGGGCCGAGATGGGCGCGGGTCTTGGTGAGGACCTGAGTCGTTGACCGAGGCCACCACCGCGGTGGTGGCTGACACCCACATCGTCATCTGGTACGTGCTCAACCCGGCGAAGCTCAGCGTGGAGGCGACCGAGGCGCTCGAAGGGTGCGTCGCTGCCGGCGAGCCCATCCGCGTCAGCGCCCATTCGTTGATTGAGCTCGTCTACGCAGTCGAGCGAGCGACGAACCCCTTCAGCGAGGACGACCGCCAGGCGGTGCTCGAGGTCTTCGAGGCGGGGGACTCGCCGTTCGAGATCGTGCCCGTGACGGCCGAGATCGCCAACCGGGTGTCGCCCGTTCCCCGGACGGCAAATGCAGATCCGGGCGATCGCGTAGTCGTTGCGACCGCGGAGGTTCTGGGACTGTCGATCGTCAGCGCAGATTCGAAGCCTCCGAGCATGACATCGTTGGCTGTGATCGCCTGAAGCTGGCGGCCGACTCGATGGGCTGAGCAGGACGTCTCGATCTGCCGTCGGAACGCCTCCTCTCTCCCGACTTGCGGCACAGCCGACGGGATAATGGGATCCACGATTTGGGGCGTTATGGGGATCTCCTGGCGACCGAGGCGTGTCCTTCAGCCAGGATCGGGCAAAACCACCCTGTTGCACATAATGGGCAGCCTGGACCGGCCCACCTCAGGCACGGTCCGGATCACCGGGCTCGATCTCTCAGCCCTGTCGGACCGTCAGCTGGCGGTGCTGCGGGCGACACGGATCGGGTTCGTATTCCAGCAATATTTCCTGGCCGAACACACCAGCACGCTCGACAACGTGGCCGACGGGCTGCTCTACGCCGGCATACCCGTCAAACAGCGGCGCCGGCGAGCAGTCGACGCCCTGGCCCAAGTCGGCCTCGCCAGCCGGGTCGGAGCGCGACCTACCCAACTGTCGGGCGGTGAGCGCCAACGGGTAGCCATCGCCCGGGCCCTGGTTGGCCAGCCGGCCATCGTGCTCGCCGACGAGCCGACCGGCAACCTGGACCAAACCACCGGCCAGTCCATCCTCGCCCTACTCGAGGATCTCAACACCCACGGGGCGACAATCGTGATCATCACCCACGACCACAACGTCGCCGCCCATATGCCCCGGAGGGTCGAGATGCTCGACGGGCGGATCATAAGCGACAACACCACCCCGCGGCGAGGGGATCGGTCGTGAACACCGCGGTCCTGGCCCCTCGCCGGATAAGCCTGTCGGACCTGGCCCGACTGGCCAGCGTCGGGGTGCGCACACGCAGACTACGGGCGACCCTGTCCGCGTTAGGCATCACCATCGGAGTCGCCGCAATCGTAGCCGTGCTAGGCCTGTCCTCCTCGTCCCAGGCCGGGCTGCTCGACGAGATCGACCGGCTGGGCACCAACCTGCTCACCGTCACCAACGGCCAAACCCTCGCCGGCCAAACCGCCGAACTGCCAGTCGCCGCCCCCGCCATGATCGGCCGGATCGGCCCAGTCACCGCCGTCCAATACACCGGAGCAATCAACGGGATCGACACCTACCGCAGCCCATACGTCAACCCCATCAAAACCAACGCCCTAACCGTGGAGGCCTCCAGCCTCGGACTGCCCTCCACCCTAGGCACCAGCATGGCCCAAGGCGGCTACCTCAACGCCGCCACAAACCAAGAACCCGTGACCGTGCTCGGCGCAGCCGCCGCCCAACGCCTCGGCATCGACCGGGTCTGGCCAGGCGAGCGGATCTGGGTCGATCACCAGTGGTTCTACCTGGCCGGCATCCTAAACCCGGCCGTGCTCGCCCCAGAAATAGACAGCGCCATCCTCGTCGGCTTCCCCGCCGCCATGAAATACCTCGGCTTCGACGGTCATCCCTCCACCATCTACGTCCGAGCCCGCACCAGCCAAGTCAACACCGTCGACGCCGTGCTCGGCCCCACCGCCAACCCTGAAAACCCCAACCAAGTCAACGTCAGCCAGCCTTCCGCCGCGCTAGTAGCGCGAGCGAAGGCCAAGGGCGCGCTCAACAGCCTGTTCCTCGGACTCGGCGCCGTGTCGCTGCTAGTGGGAGCCGTCGGCGTGGGAAACGTCATGCTCATCGGCGTCCTCGAACGCCGCTCCGAGATCGGCCTACGCCGCGCCCTCGGCGCCACCAAAAGCCACATCCGCACCCAGTTCCTCAGCGAAGCCGTCGGTGTCTGTCATACGGGCGCGCACGCCTTGGGGGCCGCCGCATATGCCGCTACGGCCGCCGGACTTGCGGACCCCGAACGGCCCGAAGCCGTCGAAGACGAAGTCCGCTGGCAGCTCGAGACCGTGCGTATCAGGTCGGAGAGGGATGTATCGTTTGACAACCTGTCGCTAGACGATGTATAGTCGTGCCGATGGAACTGCGACCGCCGAGTTATTTCGCGCTTGCCTCGCTGATCGACGGGCCTTTGCACGGGTACGCGATCATGCGCCGCGCTCGCGAGCTATCGGACGGCCGCGTGCGACTCTCGACCGGCACGCTGTACGCGCTCCTCGAGCGGGCGATCGGCGAGGAGCTCGTGACAGCCGGCGAGGTGTACGTGCAGGGTGGCCGTCAGCGCCGCGATTACGCGCTCACAGCGGCTGGGCGCCTGGCGCTCGAGCTCGAGACCGAGCGGATGGCGAGCGCGGCTGGCGTCGTGTCGGCGAGGTTGCGCGCGAGCGCGCGAACGGCGCCGGCATGAGGGGCCGCGGGCTCGCGCAGGCGGCGCTGCGGTGCTATCCGCCGGCCACGCGTACGGCGCGCGGAGCGGAGATGCTCGACACGCTGCTTGAGGCCTCGGGTGATCGGCACGGCGTGTTCGTGTGGAACGTCGTGTCGCTCGTGACCGCGGGTTTGGGTGAGCGCGCCCGGGCCAGCGCCCGGGTGAGCCCCGGCCGGACGATCGCGGAGGCGGCAAAGCTCGCGTCGGTCCTGTACGCGTGCCTGTGGCTCACGGCGGGTTTGGTGGTGTTGATCGAGCGGCGCGGATGGCATCACGAAAGCCAGGTCTCGTTTCACGTGGTCGGGCTGCTGATCGTCCTGTTGGCGTGGTCGCGAGGACGGCAGCGCCTCGCCGGCGTGATCGGCCTCGCGTGCACGGTGCTGCTGGTCGTCGCGTACCCACCAGATGTCTTGCTTCCAGTGTCGCTCGTGCAACCGATTCTGCCGGCATGCGGGTTTCTGATCATGGCGATCGCTCCGGCACGCGAGCGTCCGAGCACGGTCGCGCTCGCCGCGCTCGCCGCACTGGTTGTTGTGAGTGTGATCGTCGGCGCGAATACCGGCGGGTTCGGCCAGTTCATCGTGCTGGGCAGTGCCTCGATCGCCGGGCTGGCGGTATTTGCCGTGCAGCCGCGGCTCGCGATCGCGGTCGCGATGATCTGGACGGCGATCGGGATCGAGCTGATCGCTTTCGGCGGCACACCGCCTGCGCCATCGAAGCTCCTGGTCGCGGCCACTCCGGCCGTGCTCGCGGCGACCGCTGCCCGCGCACGCGTGATCCGTCGCAGAGCGATCTGAACAGCATCCACGTCCGATGTGGCTCGTCACCGTGCAACGATCAACTCGCTGCAACAGGGGCCTCATCCGGCCTCTGGTCTCGTGTCGATCGCGTCCTTGCTGATCAGCGCTTGCGGATCCTCGTCGGGCTCGCCAACGAGCGCGCCCAACAGCCTACCGCCCAGCGTTCAAGCTCACCTCCGAAGGACATCGGCAGCGAACCTGATGCGCGGCAGCCTCGATCCGAAGTGGCTGATCCGCTCACCGCGAACGTACGTGGTCGCCGTCGCGGCCCTCATGACCGGGGGCTTGGTGGTGGGGTGCGGGGGAGTTTCGCACCATCCGAGCGCGGCAACGCGGGCCGGCGCGACTGTGGCCACGACCGTGGTGACGGGAGCTGCGCCGACCGTCGCGAGGTCCGGCGCGCCCTTGTACTGCCAAGGTGGCCCCTGCTACACCCCGGAGCAATACCGGGTCGCGTATGGCATCCAGTCATTGTTGGACAGAGGAATCGACGGTCGTGGCGAGACGGTGACGGTCGTTGCTCCTGTTCCACCGCCGAACGCGGGTCCTACCGATATCCGTCGGGATCTGGAGAGCTTCGACAGAACGTTCCGGCTGCCCGCCGCACGGATCGAGGTCGTGACCACCCTCGGCGGTTCGGCCTCGCCGTGGCAGGCGACGGGGGAGGAGGTCGGCGACCTCGAGCACGTGCACGCGGTCGCTCCTGGCGCCACGCTGCGGGTGGTCCTGATTCCCTCTTCCTGGGGCCAAAGCGCCGCGAACGGGACGGCGGACATGCTCGCCGCGTTGCGGCTTGCCGTCTCCGAAACCGACGTGGCTTCGATCAGCTGGAGCTTGGGGGAGCACTACTTCACCAAGGCTCAGGTGGCCGAGATGCACTCCATCCTGCTTGGCGCGGAGGCCCATCACGTCACGGTTATCGGCAGCTCCGGCGACGATGGCTGGTTCCCTACCCCTCGGGGATGGGGTGGTCAGGTCAAGGAGGTCAGCCTTCCGGCCTCCGACCCGCTCGTTCTGGGCGTTGGCGGCACCATTCTCACCGCGAATCCCAAGACCGGCGCCTACATCAGCGAGACCGCCTGGCCAGATTCGGGTGGCGGCTTCAGCCACCTGTATGTCCGCCCCGCCTACCAGGATGGCGTCCCTGGGATTTCAGACGACGAGGGGCGTGCCCGACGTCGCCGGCGACGCCGCTGAGGCCGGCGGCATGGCGCTCGTTTTCACGGAGGATGGCAGAGCATCGCTCCGTTCGCCGCCGGGGACGAGCGACTCCGCGCCACTGTGGGGAGGGCTGGTGGCGCTGGCCGACCAGTACGCCCATCGCGACCTCGGCTTCATCAACCCCGCGATCTACAGCATCGCGCGCAGCTCCAGCTATCACAGCGCATTTCACGACATCACAACCGACACAGTCGGCACCAACGGCTACCCGGCCACTCCGGGCTGGGACCCGGTGACGGGCTGGGGAACCCCCAACGCGCAGGAACTCATCCCGCTGCTGGCCAAATTCGCCAAGCCAGGCACGACTTAGCCTCGATCCACGAAAGGGCACGACAACCGGCAAGGAAAGAGGGAATGAAAGAGCTCTAGAAGCAGCTTCTGATGGCCGTCGAACCAGGCGAGATCGCTTGAGAAGGTTCTCGGGGCTCTCCGACCATATCCATCCTTCTCGAGCGGGCCTGCGCGTCAGGTTCACGACATCGGCGGCAAGCGGGACGACGGATATCTCGTCACCGACGGCGATCGATAATGACAACTGCGACGCTCGTATATCTGTTGACTGCCACAAGCAGTGAGGTAGGACATGCCCTACTTCCTCACGTTGCTTGCCGGCTGTGCCCTTGTCTTCGACTGCCCCGATAAGTCGACGGCGACGAGGCGAGGCTCTGTCCATCAAGCGCGTGGGGCCAGGAGGAGGAACGCCCAAACCCCACTCCCCCACCTCTCGACATCCATAAACAGCGGTATTTGGGATACGTCATGGAATTACACGACGTGCTCTATTGGGAGAGGGTCACGCTGGAGTGGGCGCAGGTTCAAACTTGTTCCTTGACCGCCGCCCCCATCTCTGAATCACAGACTCCATCTGAAACAACATATCTGTCGTTGTAATATCATCACAGAGCACGGGTCTTGAACTTAGCCGCACATGAAAGGTGTCTCCTTGACCCGGCGTTGCGGAAGCCCGGGAGTCGTGTTACTGGGATGCTCGATGCGAGCTTTATGTGACACAGCATCTCGATGTGGTCGCCCTCGCCCGACCTTGCGGCATTCACGATCTGGGGCGCTCTCGGGGGACCCGGGTGGCCTGAATCCGGTTCCCGGAAGAGACCTAGGCGGTAAGGGCGGCCCACCAGTTCGTTCGTCACGAACGAACCGCCATCATCATCATTAGCCGCCCCACCGGAAGCCAGCGACCTAGTCATCCGTCGCTGAAACAACTCGGGTGGTTGTATAGAGGACTGGCACCGGAGTCAAATCCGCGACGGACGACTAGGCGCCTTGTAGTTGCGCTGTGACGTTGATGGGAGGGAGTGGCCCCCCGGGTTCGAGGGTGCCGGCAGCGATTTGTTCGGCGGCCCAGTCGACCCAGTCGATGAGCGTCGTGTAGAAGCGCCGGCCGAACTCGATGGTCAGCCGGGACGCCCGATTCTTCTGGCTAGCGGACCAGTCCACGTTGGCCAGGGCTGTTTCTATATGACCCAGGTGGCGGACGTACTCCGCTCGGTCGCGGGCGAGGTGGGCGAGGGCCTCATCCTCGGGGAGCACCCAGACGCAGAAGATGCGCAGCAAGGCGTCGCAGCGGACCGAGTAGTCCGGCTCGGTGTCGCGCATCCAGGTTCGCAGGGCCTCGATGCCTTCCGGCGTGGACTGGTAGACCTTGCGGCCGCGGGGCCCCGCACCGGTCTGGGCGATCAGCCCGTCGGAGACCAGCTTGCCCAGCTCGGGATAGATCTGGCTGTGCTGGGCGGGCCACACGTTCCCCATCGAGTTCACGAAGAACTGGGACAGGTCGTAGCCGCTCAGCGGCTCGCCGGAGAGCAGGTTCACCAGCCCATAGCGCAGTGACATACGAATATTTTGACACGTAAGTCTTGACAGGTCAAGTAAGACGCGGTTAGATGTGACCTGTCGTCTTTGACAGGTGAAGGACATCGTGTTGAAAGGGAGGGATTCGATGCCGACCATGACCCCCGAACAGATCCACGCCAGGCGCTGGGCCACTCTCGGCGTCCTCTGCCTCTCGCTCCTGCTGATCGTGGTGGACGGCTCGATCGTCAATGTCGCCCTCCCTACCCTGGTCCGCGACCTGCACGCCTCGACCGCCTCCCTGCAGTGGGTCACCGACTCCTACACCCTGGCCATGGCCGGGCTCCTGCTCAGCCTCGGCAGCCTGGGTGACCGGATCGGACGCCACCGCACCCTCGCCGGCGGCCTGATCGTCTTCGGCATCGGCTCCGCACTGGCCGCCCTGTCGGGGTCGTCGATCGAGCTCATCGCCTCCCGGGTAGTGATGGGCGTCGGGGCGGCGGCCATCATGCCCGCCACGCTGTCGATCCTGACCAACGTGTTCACCGTCCCGGCCGAACGGGCCAAGGCGATCGCCATGTGGTCGGCCGTCTCTGGGCTCGGGGTGGCGATCGGCCCGACCCTGGGCGGCTGGCTGCTCGAGCACTTCGGCTGGGGATCGATCTTCACCGTCAACCTGCCCATCGTCGTCGTCGCCCTGATCGCCGGCCGCCTGGTGGTGCCGCCGTCGAGCAACCCGTATCCCAAGGCCCTCGATCCGGTCGGTCTGCTCAGCTCGG
Organism: uncultured Acidimicrobiaceae bacterium; assembly: GCA_963851245.1. GTDB lineage: Bacteria > Actinomycetota > Acidimicrobiia > Acidimicrobiales > Palsa-688 > CAWKOH01. The sequence goes on from CAWKOH010000012.1 coordinate 621,744, forward strand.
TCGCCGGCGTCGTGGCCGTCGTGTACGCCATCATCGAGGCCCCGACCTACGGCTGGCTGAGCGCCCGGACCCTCGGTATCGGGGCGGCCGGTCTCGCCATCCTGGCCGCCTGGGTGGTCTACGAGCTGCGCAGCTCGCACCCCATGGTGGACCTGCGGGTGTTCCGCAACGCCCGCTTCAGCGCCGCCAGCTTCTCGGTCACGATGATCTTCCTGGCCCTGTTCGGCTGGTTGTTCCTCTTCACCCAGCAGTTGCAGTTCGTGCTCGGCTACAACACCCTCCAGGCCGGCGTTCGTGCGCTGCCCTTCGCCATCACTATCGGCGCGATCTCGCAGCCCGCCGCCAAGCTGGCGGCACGGGCCGGCACCAAATCGGTCGTGGCCGCCGGCCTGGCCATGATGGCCGTCGGGTTCTGGCTGATGTCGACCTCGACGGTCCACACCGGCTACGGCTTCCTCGTCGTCGCCAGCATGGTCATCGCCGCCGGCATGGGGCTGGCCATGGCGCCGGCGACCGAGTCGATCATGGGCTCGCTGCCCCCAGCCCAGGCGGGTGTCGGTTCCGCGGTCAACGACACCACCCGCTCCCTCGGCGGCGCCCTCGGGGTCGCCGTCATGGGCTCGGTCGCCGCATCCTTCTTCGCCACCCACATCCGGCCGGCTCTGGCCCACGTACCGGCGCAGTTCGCGGCCCAGGCGAACTCATCGGTCGGGGCGGCCGTCACCGCCGGCCAGCACGCGCCGGGTTCGGCCGGGCAGAACCTCGTCGAGGCGGCCCGCCAGGCGTTCATTACCGGCTCGGACCGGGCCATGATCGTCGCAGTCGCCGCCGCCGTTCTGGGGTCGCTCGTCGCCGCCCGGTTCCTGCCGGCGAGGGCGGCAGGCGAGCAGTCCGTCCCGGTCGGAGTCGACGAACTGCCGGTACTTGAGCTCAGCGGTGTCGAAGCCGCCTGAGTAGATCAGTTCGGTTCAGCCGGGAAGCCGGGGCGTCGTAAGAGACGCTCCGGCTTCAACCGTCCGGTGGCAGGACAGGCCAGCAGATCCCGGTCCGCCACGCGGCCTCGAGACTCGCGCCAATCGGTCCTGTCCGACCCACACCATCCGTTCGCCTCGCAGCCGGCGGTATGTGACGGTCTGCCCGCGGGATTTAGGGGCAGGCGGCGCCGATAATATGGGCGAGCGTTGTGGGGTAGAGGACGCCGGCGGGGCCGCACCCCGGACTCGATATGCGTCCGCGACCGTCCGGGGTTGTAGGTCCACTGGGTCCAGGACCGCTGTAGAGAAGAGGCGCTCTGTTGAGCCGAGCGAGGTTCGGGGGAGGAGCGGTGTCATCGCCTGGTTCTGCACTTGCTATGTGGTGATGTCGGTGTGTCGGAAGACGGCGAGGCCGGCGAGTGTGGCTGCTGCGATGACGGCGAGCAGGCCGATGAGCCCGGACAGGGCGCCGGGGGGATGGACAGAGGTGGGGAAGCCGTCGACCCAGAAGTGGTAGATGACATAGCCGTGGGATCGGAACTGCATCCAGCCTGACACCCAGTAGGCGAGCGTCCAGGGGGCAATCGCCGCAAAGTTGCTCGCAGCGGCCAGGGATGCGATCAGGACGCTGCCGGCGAGCGCGAAGGCGCCGAGGGCGTTGCGCACGATCACCGAGGCGGCCACCCCGAGGAAGGCGAACACGGCGATGATTAGCGGCGCCCGAGCGGCGTCGGCGGCGACTGATGTCCACGCGGAAGACCATGACAGGCCGGGGGCCGCTAGCGGGTAGGAGGCTTTCAGGATTGGGCTGACCGCGGCGAGGACCACCCAGTCGAGGATCAGGATCGCCATTGCGACGACCCACAGGCTCACGAGTTTTGCTGCGAGGACCCGCCATCGCCGGCCCTCCTGAGTGAGGAGAACCTTGATCGTGCGATCGCTCCACTCGTTGCCGACATGTGCGGCGGCGAGCAAGAGAATGAGTAACGCTCCCGGCAGCGATGCCATGAACCCGAGCGCGACCTTGCCGGCACCGAGGGGCTGCTCGACCGGTAGCGCATCGCTTGGGCGGCGGTTGTGTCGGGTCGAGGGCAGGGTCGCGAGCCGCTGCTGCTGGTAAGCGTTGATCTGGGTCTGAACGGCGACGGCTTGGTCGCAGAGGGGTCCCGGGGGGAGGGTGAAATCGCGACAAGTCGGCTTCGGGGGGACGGTGCTGGACGGATGGTCAGCTTTGGCTGCGTTCATGACGCCCTGCCAGGCGAACGTGACGCTGGCCGCGACCGCGACCAACGCAACGCAGAACGTGAGCGGCCTTCGCAGTTTGGTGAACTCAGCTCGCAGCAGCAGCATCAGGTTCTCCGTCGATGTTGGTGATGGCCAGGAACCGTTCCTCGAGGCTGAGGTGTTCGGGAGTGACGGCCATGGCGAAGATGCCGTCCTTTGCGAGGGCTCGGTTGATGTCTCGTCCCTCTCCGCCGGCCACTACGAGCTGTTCAGGCGACTCAGCGATGACCGTCCACCGGTCGAGGGCGGTCCGGGCCGGCGCCATCTCGTTGCTGTCGACGGTGACGCGTACACGCTTGGCGGAGCTGTCGAGGTCATCGACGGAGAGGACCGATATGAGCCGGCCGTGATCGATGACGGCCACCCGGTGACAGACCTGCTCCACCTCGCCCAGGAGGTGGCTGGACAGAAAGACGGTGCAACCGGTATCGGCGAGGTGTCGGAGCAGGTCGCGTAGCGCACGGATGCCGGCCGGGTCGAGGCCGTTGGCTGGCTCGTCGAGCAGCACAAGAGCGGGTCGGCGCAGTACGGCGGCGGCTAAACCGAGGCGCTGGCGCATGCCTTGGGAGTAGGTCTTGACCTTGGTGTCGGCAGCATCAGCAATCCCAGCGAGTTCGAGGGCGTCCTCGACCGCTCGACGGGGGAGCGCCCCGCCCTCATCTCCGACGATCTCGAGGTTGCGCCGACCGGACATCCAGGGGTAGAAGGCCGGCTCTTCGACCATCGCCCCGATCTCGCCCAGCCGTTGCGGGCACGGCACCCGGGAGCCCAGCAGCCAGGCTTCGCCACCGTCTGGTCTGATCAGGCCCAGCAGGAGGCGGGCGGTGGTGGTCTTGCCGGACCCGTTCGGCCCCAAGAACCCGAAGAGCTCTCCCTGCTCGACCTCGAGATCCAAGTCGTCGACCACGGCCCGTCCGCCGTAACGCTTGGTCAAACTGTGACATCGAATAGCCAACACCCGGCCTTAGCTCCTCATCGTGCGAGAACAGTCACGATGACCGTACGGCTTTGCGAGCCGGCCGTCATCGGAGCCCCCGGTGATTCGCTGACCCCTTGTCTCACCCTGCACGGTGAGAGCGACGATCACCCTCTACGACGACGACGGAGGGACTGGCAGGTCGTATTCTCAACGTCGTGGCCGACAACGAGCGCCTCCGCGAATGGCTGCGCTCTCACGCGGTGACCGGGGACGTGGCGCTCGTGGCTGTCGTGTTGGCTGTGTTCGAGATGCCCGCCTTCGACCCCTACCGTCATGGGGGCGGTCCGTGGTGGCCGTGGTGGGGTGTGGTCGTCGCCACGCCCCTGTTCTGGCGTCGCCGCTTCCCGGTTCCCGTCCTGGTGGGGAGCGTCGCTGGCACCGCCGGGGCGCTGTTGACGCGCACCGGGCCCGATCGGGGCGGGCTCGGCCTGGTCGCGCTTCTCTTGGGTGCCTCGGTTGCCCTCGGCAGTGCGTCCGCCATCCTGCCTACGCACTCATCGCAGCGACTCGCCGCTGGGCAGCGTCGTCGTCGTCATCGCCACCTCGCTCGACCGCTCGCTCACCCCCGACGTAGTCGCGGCCCAGGTGGTGTTTGTCACCGCGGCGTGGCTGGCCGGCGAGGCGGTCAGTGCTCGGCGCAACGAGGTTGCGCTCCTCCACGATCAAGCAGCCCGTCAGGCCGAGCAGGCGACGGCCGATGAGCGAGGGCGGATCGCCCGCGAGCTCCACGACGCGGTCGCGCATCAGCTCACCGTGATCGCCGTGCAGGCCGGCGCCGCCCGACTCACCGCCGGCGAGGAATCGGCGAGCCACGAACCGCTGGTCGCAATCGAGGACGCATCACGCCAAGCGCTGACCGACTTGCGGCGCGCCCTCGGCGTGTTGCACAGCGACGACCGTGCCGGAGGAGTCACCCCCCAGCCTCACCTTCACGACCTCGACCGGCTGGCCGACCGGCTCCGCGACGCCGGTCTGCCCCTCGAGTTGACCCTCACCGGCAACATCGAGCGCGGTGCCCGACGGGGTCGCCGTGTCCGCTTACCGGATCGTCCAAGAGGCCCTCACCAACGTCCTCAACCACGCCGGCCGGGTCGCGACCAGCGTCGAGGTCGTGTGCACGCTCCAGCGACATGCGACTCGACGTCCACAACGACCGTCCCATCACGCGCGCCACGCAGCAACAGCCCGTTGCGGGGGTAACGGCCTCATCGGCATGCGCGAACGTGTTGCGGCATACGGCGGAACTTTCAGGCGGACGCCCTTCCCTCCGGCGGGTTCCAAGTCACCGCACGAATCCCGCTCACATGACCATCCAGGTCGTCGTCGCAGACGACCAGACCCTCGTCCGCTCGGGGCTGGCGATGATCCTCGCTTCACAGCCCGACATCGAGGTCGTCGCCGAGGCCCAAGACGGAGCCAGCGCCCTCGAACTCGCCCGCCAACTCCGGCCCGACATCGTGCTCATGGACATCCGCATGCCGGGCGTCGACGGTCTCAGCGCCACCAGCAACCATCGCCAGCGACCCACTGCTCGCCGCCACCAAAGTGGTGATGCTCACCACCTACGACCTCGACGAGTACCTCTTCGAGGCCTCCAAGCCGGTGCCGCAGGCTTCCTCCTCAAGGGTGTAGCTCCCGAAGACCTCGTCCGCGGTATCCGCGAGGTAGCCGACGGCGAAGGCCTCCTGGCCCCCTCGGCTACCCGACGCCTCATCACCGAGTTCGTCAACGCTGGCCGAACGACCCTCCAGACGAACCAGCCCGGCGCCGCGTCGAGTCAGCTCACTCCCAAAGAGCGGGAGGTCCTTGCCTTGATGGCCCGCGGTCTCTCAAACGCCGAGATCGCCGAAGAACTCATCGTCGGCGCCAACACCATCAAGACCCACATCGGCCACGTGCTCGACAAGCTCGCCGCGCGAGACCGCGTACAGGCCGTCATCCTCGCCTACCAGGCCGGCGTAGCCGTCCCGAGGCTGAGACCCTAACTCGCAGCGCACACCGCGACACCGCCCAAAGGCACAGAACACCCGCCGATCACTTGCCCGAGCGCCAAATGTTGGGCGGCGGACGGAAGCACCCTCCCACCCCAGATTCGGCCGCGCATCGCTCTGGTCACCCGCCTCAACCGCCACCCGTCGGGTCGGACGGGCGCAGAATATCGGCCCCGCAACCGGCGTTATGCCACGGTCCGGACACGTACGTTCGGGGGCATGCTCGGTGAGTCTTCGGGGACAGCATGGTCGAGCCGGTCGTGTCGTACCGTTCGCCTTGGGGTGCCTGCCTTGGTCGCCCGCTCAAGATGCCAAGCTGTCTGTATGCCCGTCGCGGTCCGCGAGTACAGAGATGGCGACTACCCGGCGTGTCGGCAGCTGTGGGTCGAGCTCACTGAACACCATCGACGGATTTTCGGCGACCCATCCATCGGTGGCGAGGATCCCGGAGCAGGATTCGATGACTACCTCGCGACGCCGGCACGGACGAAGTCCTGGGTGGCCGAGTTGACCGGCGCTGTCGTGGGCCTCACCGGCCTGTTCGATCACGGGGTCAGCGGCGAGGTCGAGCCCGTGGTGGTGAGCGAGGGGTTCCGCCAACGGGGAATCGGGCGCACCTTGATCGATCACGTCGTGAAGGAGGCCACTGAACGGGGATACGAGTACCTTGTCATACGGCCGGTCGCCCGCAACGTTGAAGCGATTGAGCGTTTCCACCAGGCCGGCTTTCGCACCCTGGGAGGCCATGTCGATCTGACAATGGACCTGAAGACACGCCGCCATGTCTGGTTGGAAGGTGTCAACCTCCACGGTCTCGACTTCCGCTACTGACCGCGGCCTCCGCACGAGTCCAGGTGTACGATCTGCTCCCAGCGGCCACCATCGGTCCGAGTGATCGCCGGCGACCCAAAGCTCGAGCCGCGCCGAATAGGTGACCATCAGCCGCTGTTTCGAGGCAGCCCTGGACTGGGATTATGGGCCGACATCATGGGACAAGGTCCGACCTTGCGATACCCGATCGGGCGCGCTCGCGGCCACCGGCATTGCAGGGCGATCGGCGGCACATCAACGACGCGCCAGCCGAAATGTCGACCAGCCGCCTGGCCAGTGGCAAAGGTTCGCAAACCGACTCCGACAGCAATACCTGTTGCCTCCCTGCCGGGGCCGCGGACGCGCCTCCACATCGGAGCAACCCTCATCGAGATCCCCTGGAGGTGCTCGATTCGACGTCGATGTCGCGCGCCGCTTGACTGGTTCCTGGCTACGACGGGGGGTTGATGCGTTCCAGCTTGGTCCACCCGGTCCAGCCGCGTTCTTCAAGTAGGCGCAGCAGCCTGCGGGCGACCGGCACCGCGTTGATGAACACCTCGTCGAGCAAGGCGACAAGTTCGTCGTCGAGCGCGAAGTGGGTGACCTGGTCCTCGGTCCATTGCTCGGCGTCCTTCTCGATCATCGCGACGAGCCGGTCGGCGATCGCCGGCAGGCGTGGATCATCGGCGTCCCAGTCGGCGGCCTCGACGAGGTCGAGGTAGATCGCCGTGACGGCCGGGTCTTCGATCTGTCCGCGCTTGAGCGCCATGAGTGCCGGCATCTGGTCCGGGATCTGGGCGGCCACGAGGATCCAAGCGTCGCGCTCCATCTCGATCGCCCGCTCCGGAACATCGAGCTCGCGGAGTCGGTCGAGGTAGTCGACCGCCTCGGGCGGCAGCGCTAGTCGGTCGCCAGCCACGAGCTGGGCGACGCGTTCGCGGTGGCGCTGGCGCTCGCGGATCTCGGCGCGGAGGCGGCGGTCGATGTCCTCGATCGCGGCGGCGAACTCCTCCTCGTCGGCCGTCAACAGCTCCTGGACCCGCGACAGCGGCACGCCGGCCTCGGCCAACGTCCTGATCCGGATCAGCTCGACGACAGCTGCCGCGTCGTAGCGGCGGTACCCCGAGTGGTCGCGTGCGGGCTCGGGCAGCAGACCCTTGGTGTGGTAGTGGCGCACCGCCCGCACGGTGACCCCGGCGTACGCCGCGAGCTGGCTGATCGTCAACATCTCGGACCGCTGTTCATCGAGGAAATTCTGCCGGGCGGTTCAGGCGAGCTTGCGGTGGTAGGTATGTACGGCGAGCGCGTAGGCCACGACCAGCAGGCCGACGCACCAGCCGAGCGCGGTCCACAGGTCGTGGCCGAGCGGTTGGGCGGCGTACAGGTTGCGGAGCGTGTTGACGATCGAGGTGACGGGCTGGTGCTCGGCGAACCACTTCACCGGGCCGGGCATCCCTGTGGTGGGCACGAAGGCGGAGCTGACGAACGGCAGGAACAGCAGCGGGTAGGCAAACGCGCCCGCGCCGTCGGGTGACTTTGCGACAAGGCCCGGGATCACTGCCAGCCAGGTCAGCGCCAGCGTGAACAGCACGATGATGCCAAGTACCCCGAGCCAGCCGAGGATGCCGGCTCCCGAGCGAAACCCGATCGCCAGGGCGACGAGGACGACCAATACGAGCGAGATCAGGTTGGCGATCAACGAGGTCAGCACGTGCCCCCACAAGACCGCCGAGCGGGCGATCGGCATCGACTGGAACCGCTCGAAGATTCCGCTGGAGACGTCGGTGAACAGCCGCAAGGCCGTGTAGGCGACGCCGGACGCGACCGTGATCAGCAGGATGCCCGGTAGGAGGTAGTTCACGTACTTGACCCCGCCCGTGTCGATCGCTCCGCCGAAGACGTAGACGAACATCAGCAACATGGCGATCGGCGTTATCGCGGTGGTGATGATCGTGTCCGGGCTGCGCAGGATGTGACGCAGGGAGCGGCCCAGCAGCGCGTTCGTGTCGCGGAGGAAGTGCTTGTTCATCGTTCGACCTCAGTTGTCCGTGGCGACCGGGCGGCCGCGGTGTCGTTCAGGGCGCTTTCCGCGCCGTTGCGCCGACCGACGAGTGCGAGGAAGACGTCTTCGAGGCTCGGCTGCTTCTCGACGTACTCGACTCGGGCGGGCGGCAACAGCGCCTTGAGCTCGCCGAGCGTGCCGTTGACGAGGATCGCGCCCTCGTGGAGGATCGCGATCCGGTCGGCGAGCTGCTCAGCCTCATCGAGGTACTGCGTGGTGAGCAGGACCGTCGTGCCGGCGTGGGCGAGCTCGCGAACAGCCTGCCACACCTCGACGCGCGCCTGGGGGTCGAGGCCGGTGGTCGGCTCGTCGAGGAAGATCACCGGCGGGTTCCCGATCAGGCTCATCGCGATGTCGAGACGGCGGCGCATGCCGCCGGAGTAGGTCGCGACCCGGCGCCCGCCGGCGTCGGTGAGCGAGAAGCGGGCGAGCAGGTCGTCGGCGATCCGGCCCGGAGTGTCGAGGTGGCGCAGCGTGGCGATCAGCACCAGGTTCTCGCGTCCGGTGAGGATCTCGTCAACGGCGGCGAACTGCCCGGTGAGGCTGATCGACTCGCGGACGTCGGCGGCCTGCGTGACGACGTCGAAGCCGTTCACCACGGCCGTTCCGCCGTCAGCCTTGAGCAGCGTGGAGAGGATCTTGATGACGGTGGTCTTGCCGGCCCCGTTGGAGCCGAGCAGGGCGAAGATGCTGCCCGGCGCCACGTCGAAGTCGACGCCGCGAAGCACCTCGAGGTCGCCGTACGACTTCAGGAGTCCGGCTATCCGGATGGCTGGTGTCGTGCTCATGAGACCATCTTGAAGGGTTGACGTCGCGTCAGGGTCAAGCCCCAAGTCTCGCGGGACCGCCCTCCGGCGCCATGACGATCGCCGGATGGCCGAGGCCGCCAAAAATTGGCTGCCCGTTCGGCGCGACGCGGCCGCTCCTCATCGGCATCGACACCGCCTATGACGACGCGATGGGCTCGAAGCGCACGCGCCGTTCGCCTACTTGCTCAGGGCACTACGTGCTGGTCCGCATCCCGCTAGCACCGAACCGGCCGCGACAGGTCACAGCGCGCACCGTTTCGGCGCTCGGCGCTCCGCCGCGGGTACCCCAGGGAGGGCCGGCGCCGACGCCGAATAACGGCCGGGAACCGGCGTGTGAGGGATACCCGGCCGCCGTGGATAGGGGATCGCTCAGGCGGATCTTGTGGAACGCCTTCGGGACCATGTTTGCGGCGGGAGCACCGGGGCGAGATTGACGGCCCTTTTGGGTGATACGGGCGTGATCGGTGGGCGGCTACTGGATTGGGGCCACGGGAGTCCGACCGTCAGTTTGAGTGTTCGCTGGCCGGTCGGGCACCACGCAGACCTTTCCCTGGGAATAGCCGGCCGAGCTGATCCCGAAGGCGGCGTTGAGCCGGTCGAGGTTGACGACGGTGAGCAGGGCTGTGATCTCGACCAGCTGCTTGTCGTTGAAATGTTCCTTCATGCGGGCGAACAGCTCGTCGGAGACGTCGACCGGGGTGCGC
>CAWKOH010000013.1:0-235390 GCA_963851245.1 uncultured Acidimicrobiaceae bacterium
CGCGGAAGTGCTGCACGCCTGGAGCGAATGGACCGCCACCGTGCCCGACGAGATCACCTCCATAGGCCACCTGGTGCGGCTGCCGCCCCTGCCCCAGCTGCCCGAACCACTGCGCGGCCGGGCCTTCGCCATGGTCGAGGCCGCCTACATCGGCGACGCGGGCACTGGCAGCGAACTGACCCAGCCGCTGCGCCGGCTCGGCCCGGTACTCGACACCTTCGCAACCGTCCCACCCCCGCGCTCGGCCAGCTCAACATGGACCCCGACCAGCCTGTGTCCTTTCAAAGCCACGGCGCATTCCTGTCCGGCTTCCCCGCCGCCGCCATCGACGCCCTCGTCGGGCTGGCCGGCCCCGACACCGCCACGCTCCTGACCTCCGTCGAGATCGTGCACCTGGGCGGCGCGCTGGCCCGCCCCGCTCCCTGTCGGCGGCGCCCAGCCCAGCATCGACGCGAACTATCTGCTGACCGCCGTAGGCGCCACCCCCACACCCGGCCTGGCCGCCGCCGTGCGCGGCAGGCGCACGCGGTCAAAGACGCCCTAGCCCCCTGGAACGTCGGCTACGACTACTACACTCCGAGGAGAACCCGGCCCCGGCAAGCGCGGCGCTCCCCCCAGCCTCCTACCGCCGCCTTCAGGAGATCAAAGCCGCCTATGACCCCGACCAGACCATCATCTCCGCCCACCCCGTCCAACCGACCCCGCCCTGACCCAGAGCCGCGTCCGGCCGTCCGGGCAACAAACGTCCCTAATTTGGGGCCCTTGCGCGAGCGTCCTGCGCCTAGGCGGAATCAACCGTTGTCCGACATCAGTTCGAAAAGGGAGTACCCCATGAGTGCCTCGGTAGTCAAGGCATTTCACGATGCGATGAAGTCAATGGACACGGCAGCGCTTGTTGCGTTGCTTGCCGACGACCTTGTTGTCGTCGAACCACCGTCGCTTCCCTACGGAGGGACGACCACCAGCCGGGACGAGTTTTTCGGAAAGGTCGTCGGCTACACCGAGCTGCGGGCCTCGTTTCGGGTCGAAACGGCGGAGGTATTTGGAGACGGCGACCGACTCGCGGGTCACTTCACCGCGACATTCGGTGCTCATGGCAGCGGCGAAAACATCTTGTTGGACCAAGTCGAGATATACGAGGTGTCGAACGGTCTGATCACCAAGGTGGAGGTCTTCCAACACGACACGCCTGCGCTGCTCGACTTCTTCCGCAGAAACGGGCCGGCGTCATGAACGGCTTCCTGCCCTTGCCGTCAACATAGAGCTCGTAAATGGCCGAGCCGGTGCCAAACCTCGTCCCCTCGACTCGGCGGAGAGGGTGGCGGCGGCCTGGGGAGTATTTGGCCCTAGCCAGAGGGTGCTGGTGAGAACAGGGGAACGTCCATGACAGAAGATTCGCCATCGCGGGCGACAGCTGAGCAGAACCCCGGGTCGGCCCCGGACGCGCCGGTCCGCGCTCTGGCGGTCAGGCTGGAGGTGGAGTTACGGAGCGACCGTTCCGGGCTCCGCCGTTCCCTCACCCCGTGACTGTCCGGGCACGAATATCTTCTTCAAGGTGACGCTTGACGATCTCGGTGCTCAGTCCGAGTTTGGCGGCGAAGCGTTGACGCTATTGCCCGATCTCGAGCACGATCTTGCCGCGTGTGTGTCTGTTCGCGACCCGCCTCAACCCGTCGCGAACCCGGCCTATAGCTAGGACCGCGTCGACTTGCGGGTGTAGGTGGCCGGCGTTGATCTAGCGTTCTGGAGATTCCGACGGATGCCTGCGGTTCGTGCATGCTGGAGCGATGAGCGCGGCCTCAGTGATCGTCGAGCCATGGCAGCCCCGGCTAGCCGAAGACGCCGTCGTCGATTTGTTCGCCCGTCTGGACCGAAGCCGCCGGTCGGCGATGGCGCCCGAGCGTTGGGAGCTGGGCGTGCCCGGATCTTGGCTCACTGGTCTGCTGCAGGATTGGAAGTCGTATGACGTAGCTGAGTTCCAGGCGCGACTGGACCAGCTAGAACACTGCTCGGCCGATGTGGACGGCCAGCAGCTCCATGTGGTCCAGGCCTTAGGTAATGGCTCGGATCCCTTGCCGCTGCTGCTCACCCACGGGTGGCCGAGTTCGTTCTGCGAGTACCTCGACCTTCTGCCCCTCCTGACCGATCCGGCTCGCCACGGCGCGGATCCTGCCGACGCGTTCACGGTGGTCGTTCCATCGCTTCCCGGTTTTGGATTCTCAGCCTCGCCACCTGCCGGAGGACTAACTGGCAGAGCCGTGGCCGAGCTATGGCACAAACTTATGACCGACGGGCTGGGGCATCGCCGGTACGTGGCCCACGGCAGCGACCTGGGCGCTGGCGTCACCTCGTGGTTGGCGAGGGAGAACCCCGATGCCGTCGCAGGGATCCATCTCGCCACTCCAGGTTGGCCTCTCCGCCGCAACCGTGGACTGCTGCAGAGACGGCCTATTTCGCCGAGGTGGACGCCTGGACGGCCGAAGAGGGCGGGTACGCCCATCAGCACTCGACCAAGCCTGCCAGCCTGGCCGCGGCTCTGCTTGACTCCCCGATCGGGCTCGCCGCCTGGGTGGGAGAGAAGATCACAGCATGGAGCAGCACAACCCCGAACGGTCGCACCTCCGCCTCTCGACGGTTCCTCCTAGACACCCTGACTCTATACTGGGTCACTGGCACCATCGGCTCCTCGCTGCTGCCGTACTGGGCTTACCGCCACAGCCGCGATGCCGCTCTCCCAGCGGGCACGCCGCCACCGGTACCCACGGCGATCAGTCTGTTCGGCGGCGAAAAAGTCCCATTCCCCAAGCCACCGCGCGACCTCGCCTCTCGGTACTTCACCATCAGCCACTGGTCAGAGCACGATCACGGTGGACACTTCCCGGCGGCCGCCGAACCCCACCTGCTCGCTGGCGTTCTACGCGAGGTATTCCGGCCGTCTCGCGCCGAGCGGCCGTAGTGCGCCCGCTCGATTGCCCAGCAGCTGGCTGACCCAGCCACCCGCACCCATCGTATGATCCACACCTGTCCGTAAAGATCGGTCCATAGCGTCCCCGAATTCCAGCTCGCGAACGTCCCGGAACCCCGGCTGATGGTCACTTACGCGGATCACCTACCTTCCTGGTGCCTGGGACGAAACCACCGGGTGGAGTGGGGTGCCAGTTCGTCGGAGTGTTGCGACCTACCCTCTGGGAAACGCCTGATTCGAGGAGGTCGTGGGCATGCAGATCATCGGGGCCGGGCTCGGTCGCACCGGAACGACTTCCCTAAAGGTGGCCCTGGAGGAGCTTCTGGGCGGTCCCTGCTATCACATGCTGGCTGTACGCGAGCGGCCTGAGGACCCCGACATCTGGGGTGACACCTTCGACGGGAGGCGGCCGGATTGGCGAAAGTTCTTCGACGGGTACCAGGCGACTGTCGACTGGCCGGCCGCCCCGTTTTGGAAGGAACTGAGCGAGGCCTTCCCAGACGCCCCAATCCTGCTATCTGTCCGTGATGTCGACGCCTGGTGGAAGAGCGCGTCCAGCACGATCTTCATCGCTTTGGCGACGTACTTCGCCCCGGATGCCCCCGATGACGGCTGGACGCGTATGGGCCGAGGCATGATGAACAACTTCACCCCTTCGTGGCGGGACGAATCAGCCGCCAAAGAGGCCTACCTCGCCTACAACGACCATGTCCGAGCGACCGCGCCTTCCAGTCGCCTGATCGAGTGGACACCCGAGGACGGTTGGGAACCCATCTGCTCCGCCCTTGGGCTTGATGTGCCTGACCACCCCTTCCCGCATGTGAACACAACAGAGCAGGCCAGAGCAGAACTCGGCCTAGAGGCGCAGGAATAGCACAACCGTCGCCCCCAAAACATCACCGCCGAGCGTCCCGATAACCCGAGCGCATCCTGACCGGAAACGCCGGGTCCCGGTCGTTATTCAGCGCCTCGATCTCGCGCGGTCAGTCGGCTCCCGCCACGCTGCTCTGACGATCCGCGTCCATTGGGGTGAAAGCGTGGCGCGTGATGAGCCATCGGGATGTCTCTCGCGCACTTGGTGCCTGCATGTGCACACGATGGCGGTCGCCGCCGGCGGCGCAGACGACCGTGACAAATGACGCGGCGCAATCGGGTGCACCAAGTAACGAGCGCTACGATACGCCGTCATGGCCGACGTGGTCGTCGTGGGCGGCGGCGCCGCTGGGTGCGTGGTGGCTGCCCGGCTGGCTGGCCGCGGCCGGTCGGTCCTTTTGTTGGAGGCAGGACCAGACCGACGGGGCGACCTTCCCGAGGAGCTTCGCGACGGATGGACGATCGAGCGCGAACTCTTCGATTGGGGTTACAAGTCAGAACCGGACCCGGCACATGAGCCTCGCCCTGTGCGGCGAAAGAAAGTCCTGGGTGGGACGTCGTGGCTGACGCGTTTCACGCCCCGCGGTTCGCCCGCCGACTATGACGGCTGGGATGCTCTCGGGGTGGACGGCTGGGCTTTCGACGACGTGTTGCCGTACTTCATCCGCCTCGAGCACGACCTCGACTTCGGCCACGAGGCTTGGCACGGCGACAGCGGCCCTCTTCCATCAGTGAGGTATCTCGATCGCAATTACCACCCGACGACCGAGGCCACCGTTCGTGCCGTGCAGGAGCTTGGCCACCCGTGGGTCGACGACCACAACCGCCCCGGCGCTGTCGGGGTGGGACGGATGCCGATGAACACCCTCGACGGCAGGCGCGTCACGACGCTCGACGCCTACTTGGCTGATATCCCCGCAAGCCTCGAGATCCGGGCGGACAGCCTGGTCGACCGAGTTCTATTCGACGGCACCAGCGTCAGAGGAGTGCGCCTGGCCGACGGGACCGAGATCGACGCCGCCGCGGTGGTGCTCTCAGCCGGTGTTTACGGCAGCCCCCCGATCCTGCTGCGCTCGGGTGTCGGCCCACTGGGACAGGTGGTCGACCTGCCCCAAGTGGGTGAGAATCTCGCAGACCACCCAGAAGTGTTTGTCGACCTCGGGTGTTCCGGTCCCGCGGCCGACCCGGTGCTGCATGCCATCGTCAGCTTCCACAGTTCCCACACGCCGATCGACCAGGCGCCTGACCTCATGTTCTGGATCCCAGATCCGGAAGGAGAACCGGCGGAGTTCGGCATCGAAGTCTTGCTGATGAAACCCCGGTCGCGCGGCTCCGTGCGGCTCCGCTCCGCCGACCCCCACGACGCTCCTCTGATCCGGCTCCCCAACCTGGAGGACCCGGCCGACGTACCCCGGCTCATGGAGGGCTACCGCAAGGCGCTCCAGGTGGCAAGACTGCCGCAGCCAGGCGATGCAGAGCTGGAGGCGAGGGTCAGGGCCGAAGCCTCTTCGGTCCCTCACGTCGTCGGCACCTGCGCGCTCGGCTCGGTCGTCGACGCGGAAGGGCGCGTACACGGCACCGACCACTTGTGGGTGGTAGACGCCTCGATCATAACCGACGCCCTCTCCGGCTTTACCCACATCCCCACTGTGATGTTGGCCGAACGCCTCTCGGAGAGGATCGCCACCCGGATCTAACCGCTTGGAGTGTCACCCATTCCCGGCTCGGCCGAACCGTCCGCAAACATCCGCTGAGACCTCAACCGCAGGACGTCCTCTATCGCCGGGTTGAGGTCCGGCCCTGCGAGACTGCGACGGTGGTTCCTCAGATGGTGGAGCGCGCGGCAGGGCGTTACGTTGCGCAGATCGACCAACTCTTTCCTGATGTGGTCACTGGGTTCTACCTGGTCGGCTCGGTCGCGCTCGACGCCTACCGCCCCGGTCGCAGTGACGTGGACTTTGTAGCCGTTCTTGAGCGGAACCTCGTTCCGGCGGAGCTACGCCGCCTTCGCCTTCAGCACGCTCGCAGCGGCCTTCATACCGGGGTAGCCGCCATGCGTCACCGTCGGTCGCCGCTGACGGGAACCTGCAACGGGGTCTTCATTCGCGCCGGCGAGGTGGCCGCGCCGGTGAGCGGGATCGTCCCGGTGGCTAGCCATGTGGGTCACCGGTTCCGGGTCGGGGCGGCCGGATCAGACGTGAGCCCGGTGGCCTGGAAGGTCTTTGCCGAGCACGGCATTCCCCTACGCGGCCCGGAACCGTCGTCGTTGCCCCTAGATCCCCAGCCCGAGCTGCTCCGATCCTGGAACTTGCAGAACCTCGAAAGCTACTGGCGACCATGGGCCTTGGCCATCGAGCGCTGTCCACAGGTCTTCTGGGCCCGACCGCGCTACTGGACCGCCTGGGGAGTGCTCGGGGCGCCCCGGCTGCACCACACCATGGTTACTGGCGAGGTGGTCTCGAAGGAGGCCGCCGGCGAGTACGCCCTCGATGTGTTCCCACGACGCTGGCATCCGCTCATCGCTGACGCACTGGCTTACTGGCGTAGCCAACCAGACCAACTCGGGCTGTCTCCCAGCGAGCGAGGTCGACTGACCGGCGAGTTCGTCTTCGAGGTCATCGACGGAGCTCGAAACCTGAGACCAGCTGTCCCATAAGACCGGTCTCGGGGAGCTACCCGGAGTATCCCCACACGCCGGCTGAGGGCGCGATATCGCCGGCATCACTGGTCCAGCCTGCGAACTGCTGCAAGCGCTACTTATCGTGATGATGGCGTAGTTGTTCGATGGTTCGGAACAGGACGGCTGTTCTTGTTGCTGGCGACGCTTCAGGGCCCGGGACCTTCTGATTTTGCGTCAGACGGTCTGGACCCGAGCGAGCGGAAAAGCCTGTGTAGCGCCTGGCGAATTTGGCACGGGATTTGGCACGGGAGGCGCAAGACTGGCTGCGACAGGAGGGACTCACCGGGACGAGCATGTACGGTTCCCCATACATTCTCAGTTCTTTTTGTTGTACTCCGCAGGGACAGGAGAGACCGGCTGGGACGGCGGCACCCTCCTACGGATCAGAAGGTTGGGGGTTCGAATCCCTCCGAGCGCGCCACCGTCAGTTCCCGTCGGCTGCACGGGTTCGTTTAGTTTAGGAACTGTTGCCCCTACTGAAGCGACAGCTGTCTGACCTCGAGAGTTTCATCCCGTTTGGTGATCACGGTGGGAAGATGTCGTCTTGTGGGTCGTAGCGGATCCTCACCAACCACCGGACCCGACTGGCATCGTGGCCGCCGACACTCCGAACTCCAGCCGGGGAGGTCTAGCGCTGAGGGCGACGGCTGGGATGGGCCTGTGGCGCCCGAATCATCTGTAGGCCGTGGTTACAGCGACCTTCGGCCCGCTCGGCGCCGCTTCTGATGACTGCATGGTCGCGTGCGAACCCTCCTGGACACTCCACGTCGGGCTCGACCGGTCAGGCGCCGTTACCCCGACGTTGCCGGGACAGTCGTAGGGGTAGACGTCGTGGTAGGGCGAGTAACCGTCGAAGGTGCACCTGAGGCCGTTGGCCAGGATGATCACCCATGGAGGCTGGCTCGGGTCTTCCTTGTTGGCCATCGATGTCGGGATGTTGGCCCCGTTTTGGAACAGCTCGACGACCTTATTGTTGGTCGGGTCGCTCGAACAGAGCAGGGGGGATCCGGTGCCGCCAGACGTGGTGTTGGCGAAGCAGGGGCTGCCGTTTCCGACCCCGCTGGTCGCAACCGGTGCGCCGGCAGGTACGTCGTTGGGCGTGGGGGGCCCACTTATCGTGCAGCGGTAGGCCGACGCCCTTCCGGGGTCGTCCGAAGATCCGGCGTCGCAGCTTCCGGAGGCGTAGCTGACAGAGAAGTTGGGGTTCGCTCCGGCCACCCCCGTCAGCGGAGATGGGGTCCACGGGTTGAACGTGGTCACCTGGGTGCCGGCCGCGGTCGGTGGCGCGGGGGGAGCGGGCGGCGGCACGGTCATGGTCAGGGCGTCGGTAGAGAAGTGGTCAGGCGATACCGACTCCGATCCGACGTCGACCGTCGGGCCGTCTACCTGTTTGGCGATATCGGGCGGGATCTCGCCGGCCTCGTCGTCTTTGTCGCCCACGTCGGCTGTGGTTAGGTTGTTGGCCTTCGCTCCCGCAGCCGGTCCCGGGCCGTAGCTGAAGAAGCCGTCCGCATTGAGGACGTGCCAGTGCCCGGATTGGTCCTGCCAGGAACCGTCGCTGTAGGTCGGGCCCTTCTGGCCGGGATGGAACCAGTTGGCGTATCCCTGCGTTATCTCGGCGGCTGTGGGAGCGGATGCGGGGGAGCCGTCGCTGTTGTACCAGTTGCTGTCCTGTTGCGACCACGTGCCGGTCTTGTACCGGCCGTCGGCCAGGGTCGGGCCGACCTGGTTCTTCTGCCGCTGGTTCGTGGTGAAGATGTCTCCCGAGTTTGGCTTCTCTTCGCCGCCGCCCTCCTCGCCGGGGACCTTCGACAGACCCAGTAGGAGGCCGACGGTCAGCCGCGAGTTCTGATGGGCCGCGTAGTTCCACTGATTGATGGTCGCCTGGCCGCCATTGGGAGCCGTCGCGGCGGCGACTTGCTGGCGTTCGTCGAAGCCGGCGGCGATTCCCTGCGCGATACCACCCGGACCGGTGATGGTCGCCCGGAACCGTCCACCCGAGAACGTCTGGGTCTCACAGGCCAATACCCCAAGGGTGGCCGGGCCGAGACTGGCTGCAACGCCCGGGCACTCCGTCGGCGGCACGGTCAGCGGTCTCTCCCCAGCGAGAGGGATGTGGTGCTTGCTGAGATTGAGGAAGTCGGCGTTGATCCCCGGAATCGGGAGACTCCAGCTCAACGAGACCGTGATCGGGCCGATCTGAGCTGAGCAGGAAATCCCGATGTCCACGCCGATGGCGAAACCCCACTGGGAGAAGATCGTGTAGTCCTGTGGCTGGTAAATCTCGCCTAGGGAGAACGTGATCAGGTTGTTGAGGATCCCGTAGACCTTTGTGGGCTCGAGATCGAGGGCGCTGACGACAAAGCCCCCGTTGTCGTCTTGTACCAGCTGGAACGGCCACTGGTATTTCTCGCCCAGGCCGATGCCGACCTCCATCTGGGCGTTGGCGCTGCAGTTACCGAAACCCACCGACGGCCCGATCTTCTCGTATTCGCCTGGGAATCCCTCGGTCTTGGTCAGCACGACCGTGTTGGTGTCTGGGTTCGGGGCGTCCGCGCTCTCGGGGAGGGAGACGGTTCGCACATCGGTCAGGGTGGCCGACGGCGGCGTGGGCTGGGGGATCGGCAGGGCCGTCGTCGATGCCGGGGTGGACGGAGCAGGGTTGGACTTGGGGTAGTCCTTGAACATCTGGGCGACCGTAGCCACCATCTGGGCGTTCAGCGCGCCGGCGCTGTCGATGGTGGCGCCCACAAAGATGTAAAGGCCTTTCTTGAGGCCGGCCATCCCGCCCGGCACCATCCGGATGTCGGCCGACGAGGGATCGACGGTAATGGTCAGGTCGGTGGCGGTCGTGCCCGGCCCGGTGTCGGACGGCACCGGGAAGAACGTTCCGTTGGTGTTGACCTGCTGAGGTTGGTCCAGGAGGACCAAGGTGTTCTGGGAGACCGAGACCACGGTTCCGAACAGGGCGACGCTCTTGTGGGGTGCCTCCGTCGCTATGTCGAGATGGGAGGCCAGCTGGGCCATGAAGGCGTTGTGCAGCGCCGGCGACATAATCGCCGGGAGGCCAGAACTGTCCGTCGATTGGGGCACCGTCTTGGACTCCAGCACCGCAGGCGAATACGACAAGGATGAGTTCGGCGCCGGTTTGGTCGAGCTCTGATTGTTGGCGCCGCCACCGCACCCGCCCACGAGAAGGACCAATACGGCTAAGAGGGCCAGCGTTCGACGCATCGGTTAGCCCGTCGGAATCTGGAGGACGACAACGTACGCCGGATCCTCTCCGGGGACGACGTTGCCCGACGGCCGGAATCTCGGCGTCGTGACCGGCGGGCTGGGGCCTTGTGACGTGATGGACTGGACTTGGATGTCGTAGCGCTGGTGGCAGTCTTCGAGGAGGCCCTCGAAGGTGTCGTCTCGTGCGTACGGCGAATCAATGTGCGTGACGACACCGCCGCTCGGACCGCTGAGCCCAGGCTGGGGGACTCGGTCGTTGTAGCTCGGGATGAGTGTCACCGCGTAACCAGTGACAGCTTCCTTGGTCGGAGCGTCACAGGAGACCGTAGCTTCGCCATTGGTGATCTCGGGACCGAAAAGACGAAGGGAGGTTGGCGGCGCGATGCGGCCCGATGAATTCACAACAACGGCGACGGCGCCGGCACCACCGACCGATACGACCGCGGCAGTGATGATCGATGCGAGCTTATGGCCCGCAATCCATCCTCTGGTCGACATGGCAGACCTTCTTCTAATAGTGAATAGGTGGAGAGCTCCAGCCGGGCCGCCGGGGCTAGGCGGTTGCCGCCGATCCGGCCAGAGCCGTCTGTGCCCGACCCGATAAGGCCCTTCAGGTTGTATGCGGTCTGAAGCTCCTGGGCTGACAGGCCGCCATGGGATCCGTAGGAGGCGACAAACGGCTGACCTCGCACGGAGTTGTCGAGTCCGAACACCGCCGAGGTCTGGCTTGCGATGCTGGTCGGTAGTAGCGGGGCCGAGCGGGTCGAATGGACGATGGCCGGCGCGACCTCCGAACGCAGGGCAGATGGTCCACCGATCTAGCAAGACCCAGCAAGGCTGGCGTCGTTGCGGACCTGCCCGGGCTGATCCCCAAGGGGCAGCTGGAGGTGGGATCCGTGAAGCAACGGTTACCCGCCAGACTGGGGAATTTCGGTCGTCTGCACGTTGTCGATGTAGTAGAGCTTGAAGTCCTGGACGGGGGCGGTCGCCGCCAAGCCGTAGAAATCGGGGCTGGACGTGCCGATCTGGGTTTCGACAGACTGCCCGGCCGGGATGGTGGTGTTGGTCGTGCTGGGCAGGTAGGCGAAGAAGATGCAGGTGTTGTCGCTCGGTGCTCCGCTCATGGTCCCGCAATCCGTGATGGGATCGCCTAGGGCAGCCTGATCGGCCGCGGGGACCACGAATGCCACCACGCCCGCAACGATGGAAGTTGGGGTGGCCAGGTTAGAGATGTTCACCGGCTTGGACGTCGGGTTGGTGATGGTGAGTTTGGTGACCAGCTGGACCCGGCCGGCGTTGTTGGGGTCGGGCGCCGTGCCGATGGCCGATCTGGATATCGACAGCGCCTCGTCTTCATTGCTGCCGACGAGGACTGGGACCCCCGCGGGCGTCAGCGTGGCTGGGGAACTCGGGCCGCGCAGCAGCTGGACGGGGGGCTGGTCACCGGCGAACACGGCCACGTCATCGAGCGGCAGGCTGCCCTGGTCGACCGGCTGACCGGCGTAGATCACGACCGTCTCGGTGTCGCCGGGGCTCATCTCCACCGGGCCGATTCCGTCGGAAGCAGGCCCGCTGATCGAGCTCACCGCCGTGCCGAGCAGGCAGTAACCCGGCGGCACGTACGGAGCGGTGAGCCCGGCCCCCGTATCCTTTCCTGAAGAGGATACAGCGGCGCAGCTGGCGCCAAAGCTGGCCACATTGACCATGGGGATGGCCAGCACCGCTCCGACCTGCTGGTTACCAGCGGAGCCGTCGGTGGTGGCCAAGTTGTCGAGCGGCTCCTGGCGGTCGGTGGCGTTTTTGACCGTCAGCGTCGCTTGGAGGAACTGGGTGCCGGGCGGGGCGTCCTGGGGGCTCAGCCCGCTTTCCCCCTCGGTTGTCGCCGTCGTCACCGGTCCCGCGCTGACCTGGTATTGGTAGCCGGCCGGCACGGTCACGACGACCGAGCTGGCCGCCGAGGTGGCCGCCGGTGTCGGGGCGCCATTCCCGCTCCCCGGCGAACTATCCGGCGAGGGTGCGGTCGCGGCTGGCGCCTTCCCGCTAGTGGCGTGGGTGGCCGACCCGCCGCCACAGGCGGAGACCAGGGCGGCGGCCGCAACAACCGACGCTCCGCCCAGCGTGGCCCGGCGTATGAGCCCGACCCGGCCTGGCCTTGCCCTCCTCGCCCGCCACCAAGGGTGGGTTGTTGTCGAATACGGCTGGTCCGGCAGCATGGCTCCTCCTCGTGGACCCGGTTCTTGGGAGAAGCTTGAGCCAGACCTCGGCTGGCGCCCAGAGGTAGAACTACGTCTTCTTCCACCGGGTGGGTGTAGGCAGTCCTACCCACACGCCGTCGCCGCCGGTCCGATGCGACGGGCTCAGCTGCGGTGAAGGCTGGCCAGACGGGTCAGCTCGGCCCGCCGCCGGGCCCCGGTCTTTTGCCGGATGCGGTCCAGATGGCTGTGCACGGTGCGAACGCTGATGAAGAGTTTCTCGGCGATCTGCTTGTCGGTGAGACCCTCAGCGACGAGGTCGATCAGTTGGCGTTCGCGGTTGCTCAGCCCGGTACCAGGGCTGCGACTCTGGGGTGGGCCGTCTCTCAGGATGCGCAATCCGTACTCGGCGGCGGCGTCGACGGACAGCCGGGCGCCCCGCTCGCCCGCGGCTCGGGCTCGTTCCACCCCGAGGGCGGTCCGAACAGCCAGCATGGGCGCAGTAAGAAAGGCGGAATCGTACGCACATCCCGGATCGGCCTGCTCGGCGATATCCGTGAGGGCTAGTCCTGGAATTCCCAGCTGCGCCAGTATGGCCCGCGACGCCCCCCACAGCACCGCCGCCTCTACGGGGCGGTCCGGCATGGCCCAGACCGCAACGTCCGAGAGACAGTCGGCCAGCCGCAACCGGTCGCCGATCTCGGTCGATATGCGGATGGCCTCCTCGAGGTGCTCACCGGCCAGCTTGGTACGGCCGGTCCGCATCTCCACCCGGGCCAATCCTTCCAGTTGGACGGCGGCCGAGGAGCGATCGCCGGCCTTGTGGCACCGATCGAGCGTGGACACGAACAGCTCCTCAGCCCGGACCAGATCGCCGGTGACAGCCGAGGCGTCCGCCAAGGCGGCCGCCGCCCATCGCAGAGTCTGCCCCTGCACCCGGGCGGTATCGACCGCCGACGCCGCCTCCGCCCAGGAGAGCGCGGCCGCGAAGTCCCCATCGGTCAACCCTAAATAGGCCAGCACCGCGCAGCCGCGTGCTTCGCCGGATGGATAGCCTATGCGACGCGCCAACTCGATAGCCTGCAAGGCCTGCTCTGAGCTCTCCTGCCGACGATCGAAGTTTACGAGGGCCATGGCCCGGCCGTTGAGGCTGTCGATCAGGACAGGGGACGGCTCCCGCCCGGCCAGCAACTCGGCGGCTCGGCTGCAATGGCCTATGACAGAGTCGAAGTCGCCGGTATCGTGGGCCAGCCGGGCGAGCCACACCGCCACCGAAGCTGCCGGATCATCGGAAATCGGGGCCGCCGCCGCGACCGCGCCATCCAGCCAGGCCTGACCCTCACCGAAGTGGCCCCGGATAACCCACCACGGACCCATGGCCAGCGCCAGGCCCAAGGCTGTCTCGCTGTCGTGCTGGAGGGCCCAGGCCAGGACTTCCCGAACATTGTCCCGCTCGGCGTCACCCCACAGACCGGCAAATGAATCGTCGGGGCCTTCGAAGGACGTTGCGGCCCGTTGCGCCTCGCGCAGGGTCCAATCCGCCACCGCCTCGGAGACCTGGTGGCGGTCGCCGCTTTGGTCGAGCAGAGCGGAGGCATATGCCCGAATCGTCTCGAGCATCGCGTAGCGGAACTGCCCGTCCACCCCCTGGCGGGGACCCACCAGCAGCGACCGGCGAACCAGCCGGGCCACCACCTCCGCCACTTCTGACCCGACGGCGGCGCCGGCGCTCCCCAGGGTGAACGGGCCCGGAAAGATCGACAGGCGCCGAAACGTGCGCTGCTCCTGGTCGTCCAGGAGGCGAACGCTCCACTCGACCGTGGCGGCCAGGGAGGCCTGGCGGTCCGCCACCCCTCGCTCGGGGCTGAGCAGCAGCGCGAACCGGTCGTCAAGGCCGGAGACCAACTGGCCCAGACCGAGCACGTCGAGCTGGGCGGCCGCTAGCTCTATTGCCAACGGCATGCCATCCAGGCGTCTCACCAGCAGCGCGACCTGCGGAGCGGTCTCAGCGCTGAGGGCAAAATCCGGATCCGACAGAGCGGCACGAGCCAAAAAAAGCTCCACCGCTTCGCGTTCGCCGACCGACTCCAAATCGTCGTCGAGGTCGGGGACAGCCAGAGGCGGCAGCCGGAAGCAGACTTCACCCGGGACCCCAAGCGGCTCCCGGCTCGTGGCCAGAACTCGCATGTCGACCCCGGCTCGCAGTAGCGCCTCACCCAACTCCGCGACCGTGCCCACCAGGTGCTCACAGTTGTCCAAAAGCAGCAGGAGATGCCGGTCGGCCAGGACGGCCGCCAGCGACTCGGTCATCGACATCCCCGGCCGAGCCCGTAACCCCAGAACGACCGCCACCTCCTCCGCCACTGACCTCGCGTCGGCGAGCTGGGCCAGCTCGATCAGCCACACCCCATCCTCAAAGCGGGGCGCGACTTGCCGGGCCACCTCGACGGCCAGCCTGGTCTTGCCCGACCCACCCGGACCCGTGACCGTGACCAGCCGGTGCCGCGCCAGCAACGACTCGATCCTGGCCAACTCAGACCCTCGGCCTACGAAGCTGGTCAAATCGACCGGAAGATTATGACTGGTGCTCACATCTCCGGCCCCAGCGGCCATCCCCACGGTTCGAACACTACACCGTCGCCCCACAATGCGCCGATCAGCGCACATCTCGGTTCGGGATCACACCGGACCCCCGAGAAACCGGCAGCCAGCGCGCATGACCGAGGCCGGATCGCAATCCGGGCGGGGCTCGCACGACGTCTCATGTGCTCGCCTCAGCTTGGGGTCAGAGCAAGACCGGAAGGCGCCCAGGTTGGAGGGTTAAGCGACAGCCTTCGGCAAGACCTCCAACGCAGCGCCCTAATGTTCTCGGACGACGCCCCCTAAGATCGTCCGCCGAGTGCCCGTGTAACAGCGGGTCATGGCGCGTTATCGCTCGGCCTGGAGGTCCAGGGTGCGAACTCCTGCAAGCGCTATTCGGCGGCCAGCTGATCGCTCAGTTGGACGATGATGCGGACCAGGACCGGTGTCTCTCGCACGCTGGTCTCCCACAGCAGGTTGGTGTCGAGTTTGTCGAGGCGCTGATGGGCCAGGCGGTCCCGGAATCGGATCGGCGCCGAAAGGGGTGGCTGTCCTTGAGGTGTTCCGGCCATGTGGGCGTAGTGCTTCAGGGCGCTTCCGGCTGCTACCCAGACCAGACGATCGCGCGGCGTCGGTCTTCGCTGGCGTCGAACGCGTCTCGTCCGCCTTCGGAGACCAGCCGGCGGATATCGCGGAGAGCGTAGAGGGCGGCGTCGAGTTCGGCTTGGAGCTCCAGGCGGCTCACGCAGCTGGTGCTGGTGCGAGTTGTTCTCGCCTGTGAGCGCCTGGCGCTCCCGCTGACGTGACAGCGACGCGGTGTCCGAGGACGGCCTCGGCTTCGGCTTGGAAGTCGACCAGATCGAAGTAGGTGCGATCCGCTTCTAGGGTCACGACCACTTCGGCGGGGTCATCGCCTAGGTGCACGGAGGTGATGCCGTGCCGAGCTGCCAACTCGGCGAGCAGTCCAGCGCTCCGCCGAAGTAGGCGGTCGTCAACAGCGGGCAACTCCACGACCGTCATGGTAGGCGGACCCATGCCTGCGGGCGGGTCCCATTTCGGTAGCTGACGGCGTGGCGGAGCAGCGACCTTCTGACTCTGGGTCAGACGCTCCGGTCCCCGACGAGCCGGAAAGCCTTTGTGGTGCCTGGCGGATTTGGCACGCGATTTGGCACGGGAGGCGCAAGACTGGCTGCGACGGGAGGGACTCAGCGGGACGAGGGTATAAGGCTGTCCACTGCCTTTCAGTGGTTCTGGCTGTACTGTGGCAGGACAGGAGAGACCCACTGGGACGGCGGCACCCTCCTACGGATCAGAAGGTTGGGGGTTCGAATCCCTCCGAGCGCGCGAAAGTGCTGGTCACAGCCCTGCGATACGCGGTTTGATTATTGGCTCGGCCAAATTTGGCACACAAGTTGGCACGGACCCGCGGAATTCGTTCGCGAATCGGAGGTTCGGCAGGAGGCGCCCTACTCTGGTACGCCCAGGACCGCTTGAGTCCGTCGCGCTTGCTGGAGATGCTGGGCACGGTACGGCACTTCACGGGCATGTCCCGACCGGATACGACTGAGTGGCACGGGGCAAGGGGGGCGATACCGGCATGCGGCCAACACCGATGACGTCTGGCCGAGACCGAGCCCAAAAGTGATTAGGGAGCCGCGACACCTGCAGGGGGCTCAGCGCCGGTTGCTGTCCATCTCTTTGGGTCGGGACCTTGGGCAGTGCAGGAAAGGTCACTGTGACGGTCGATCCGCCTTCGGGTCGGGGGCGGATCTCGGCTGCCTCGTCCCAGACGCGCTCACAACGACAGCGCGTCCCGAGCGTCGTCCATCCGGCGCTTGAGCTGATCGACCAGGTCGATCTCGAAGCAGCCGACCTCGGCGACGGAGGCTGGGGTCACTGGCTCACCGAACACGCCACATCTTCGGCCAGTGTGACGAACGGTTCGTCTGGTTGCTCCATGACCTTGACGGCGTCTTCGACCGCCAGGAGGCCTTGACCGGTTCCTCAGTCGGGTCCAGCCAGTCGGCAAGGACATCCGATCCGGCCGGGCGGCCGGGGCCGTCCGGCTCATGACGATGGCAAGCTCGAAAGGGTCTGACGGTGCGGGCCGCGATCGTCGTCGGTGTCGAAGAAGGCGTCGTCCGCCACCGGACCGGGCACCCCGACGAGGAGCGCCGGCTCCTGTACGTCGCCATGACCCGCTCGACCGAGTACCTCTACCTCACCTGGTCCAGCTGGCGGATCGGGCCGACGGCGCGCACCGGAGCGCCGAGGGTAGGAGCGGGCCGGAACCGATGCCCGCTTCTGACGCAAGGACCGGTTCCGTCGACCGGGGGCCGCGTCTACCTGAGGTCCCTCGGTACCTAGTTGGACGAGACTGAATCCCCTTGCGTTGGGGGCTCGCTGATCGACGTCCTTTGGGTCTCAGCGACATCGTCGGGCGACGCTTCCCGGAGGGTGGGCCAGCCCAACCCCGTGGTGCCAACAAGGTACTGCCGCTCCTCGCCGTCCTTGAGCGACATTCGGAGCTCCTTCGACCTGCGCAGCCCGACAAACCGCATATGCAGGCTGTGCTCTCCGGGCTCGACGTTGAAGACTCGCTCCTGGTCGTCTCCGATCTTGCCCACGGCGTGGTCGTCGAGAACCACCGTGTAGTCAAAGTGAGGTTTGAAGAGGTGAACAATCAACCCGGTCGGGAGCACAGTCCTGGGCGCCACCGACCAGTCTTGCTTCGGCCTACGGATTCTGATCGCTGACATTGGCGTCCTTTCGCGAGTCGCACCGAACGGTGGATCGGACCTCCATACCTGACATGCTACCAGGGGCTCTGGCCAATCGTACAAGTATCTGGTCGAGCGGTCAGATACCGTAGATTGGACAGATGACGACCGACCCCGAGACCGAGCGGCGGACGTTTACCGAGCAAGCCCGTCGCCAGCAGATCGTCGGCGCAGCGATCGACACCATCGCTGAAGTCGGCTACGGCCAGGCATCACTCGCACGCATCGCCGCACGCGTCGGCATCAGCAAGGGCGTCATCAGTTACCACTTCGCCGGCAAGGACGACCTCATGAAGCAGGTCGTGACCGACGTCGTCGAAGCTGGCAGGGCGTACATCCTTCCTCGCGTCTTTGGCGAATCGACCGGACCGGCCATGCTTCGCGCCTACATCGAGTCCAACCTCACGTTTATGCGCGACCACCGGAACTACATGGTCGCCGTGGTCGAGATCATCCGAAACGGCGCCTTCACGACCGACAGCGGACGCCGCGTCGACGGACAGGATATCGACGTGGCGACCCGGCTCCTCCAAGAGCAGCTCGCCCGCCTCCAGGCGGGGGGGAACTCCGAAGTGACTTCGACCCAGGAGTGATGGCGGTGGCGATCCGAGCGACTATCGATGTGGTCCCGCACCGACTCGTCCTTGACCCGAATTTCGATATCGACAAGTACGCGAGCGAGGTCGCAACCACCTTCGATCTTGCTACCCGTTCCAGGGACCCGACATGACCCCGGGATTCTGGAGGACCAGGGAGGAGCGGGTAGAGCGAGTCTTCGCCCGTGATGCTCTATCGGCCCGGATGGTCATTTGTTCTCTCTCGCAATGCCCCGATATCCCGTGGCGGCCCGCCCCCGGACTCCGAGCTGTAACCGTCTCGAAACGCCGGCTTGCGGCTCGTCATCACCCGGCGGAGAGATGCACCGTGCCAGCTTCTGTAAGCGCTATTCGGCTACCAGTTGATCGCGCAGCTGTTCGATGATCCGGACCAAGACCGGTGTCTCTCGCACGCTGGTCTCCCACAGCTGGTGGGTGTCGAGCTTGTCGAGACGCTGATGGTATGGGCGGTCACACCTGCCAGATTCCGTGGTTGGTATCAAGGCGAGTGGGAAAATCACCGCCGACGACTATCGGAATGTGCTGATCCAGCCGCCGATGCCGCGCTCAGGCACGGGGGAAAGGTGCGGTTCCTCTATGTGCTCGGCGAGGACGTCACGGGGTACTCTCCTGGCGCTGCGTGGCAGGACACAAAGGTAGGCCTCGGGCACTACACCCAATGGGAGAAGGTTGCCGTGGTGTCCGACAAGGAATGGCTCCGTCACTCAGTGGACATCTTCGGGTATCTCATCCCTGGTGAGATCAAAGCCTTCACCCCCGCCGAAGAAGCCGAAGCGAGGACCTGGGTGTCAACATGAACCACCTAACGAGACGGATCGGGCGTGCGTTCAACGTCCCTCCGCCACCGAAGGCGCCCATGTCCCGACAGTCACCTCGCTCCAATGACGCCGCGTCGCTGATCGCCGGATGGGGTGTACCTGATTGACTTAGCCCTCGAGGCACTCTGCGAGGAACGCATCGAGCGCGTCGACGTTTCGTCGGACCTGAAGCTGACCGGCCTGGCCTTTAGAGATATCGAGCGATGGGCAGAAGACTTCGTGTTCGCCACAAAAGAAATGCGGCGACCCTTTGACAGCGCGGGACTGACCCTCCCGCCAGTCGGCAAGGACAGCCTGATCGTCGTCGGGACCGACAGGGCCAACGCTGTGCCCTGCGGCTATCCGGGTCAGCACGTCGGGGCGGGAGATGTCATCGCCTTCCTCGAAGAGCACGTCCCGCAGAGCAAGGCTGACGGCTTCGCCGATTCGGTCGTCTCGACGGTAGGCAGCTGCCGCGACGGCCAGTGCGGGGAGGGAGGTATGTGGGAAGTGGTTGGGGTCGAAACCGGCGAAGAGATCTGGGGTCACCTGGGCGCGCAGATCGGCGATGTGTTCGGCCGTGATGACGGGGTTGAGTGGTTCCCTGTTCACCAGTTCAAGGGGCCAGGCCCGTATGTGCAGCACAACATCGTCGCGTCCCAATTGATCTCTACGGCGGAGTACCGAGCGGAGACCAACGTGAGCGAATGGGCACCAGATATCCGCGTACACCTCGATGACCGTCACATCTGGACCGTAGGTCACAAGCCGCGACGCGGCCTGGCAGCGGCCTCGACATCGGGCGTTATCGCCGGTCTCAATATCCGATGTGCGAACTGCAGTAAGCGCTTCCCGTCGTCCAGGTGTTCGCTCGCTGTTCGATGGTTCGGACCAGAACGGGTGTCTCTCGCAGGCTGGTCTCCCACAGCAGGTTGGCGTCGAGATTGTCGAGCCTTTGATGGGCTAAGCGGTCGTGGAATCGGACTGGTGGCGATGCCGGCCGCGCTCCAAAAGGCGCAACCTTCTGATTTTGCGTCAGACGGTCTGGGACCCGAGCGAGCGGAGAAGCCTCTGTAGCGCCTGGCGAATTTGGAACGCGATTTGGCACGGGAGGCGCAAGACTGGCTGCGACCGGAGGGACTCAGCGGGACGAGCCTGTACGGTTCGCCATATATTCTCAGGTCTTCTTGCTGCACTCCGCAGGGACGGAAGGGACTGGCTGGGACGGTGGCACCCTCCTACGGATCAGAAGGTTGGGGGTTCGAATCCCTCCGAGCGCGCGAAAGTGCTGGTCACAGGCTTGCTGATCCCCGTGTGATTTTTGGCCTGACCAAATTTGGCACACAAGTTGGCACGGACCTGGCGGATTCACGGGGCGCGAGGTGCCGACGTCGCCCACGCCCAGGTCTGACTGAAGAATGGCCGTCGCGCTCGCTGGAGTTGCTGCGCCCCGAGCGGCACTTGTCCGGGTGATCAAACTCGCAATCCCCATAGCACCCGCTCCCTGTCGACGCTCCGTGTCGGTAGACGTCCAGATCGGAGCGGCCGACCTGGAACACCAACAGCGGCGCCGCGATCAGAACTAGCAGTAGGACACCCCCGAGCCCCAACCCGCTGAGTGATCGAGGAGCGACGCGCATCGCTACATGCCTACCAACTCAGCGGAAGCGCCGAACACGCGAGCGATAATCCGGGCATCGCAGTGAGCGGCCGGATGCAGATCGGCACATCCGGCGTGTCTCTGTCAAGGCCGGGATCTTTGCTTGACAAACTTCGCACTCTCGGGATGACCGGGCGTTTCCCGGTATCTCATCTTCCCGGCGATCCGGGATGTCTCGCCAAGGTTCTTCTGGGCTAGCTTTCCCGGTTGTTGTGGCGCAGAGCGGCGCTGGGGCAGCCCAAGCCCAGCTGCGAAAAGACATCGACCTCTACACTTCGGGCATGGACGACGTCATGAAGGCCCTACGCGACCAGGTCCAGGAGCTGATGTCGATCGTCAGAGGGCTGGGTGAGGACCAGCTCGCATTGCCTTCGGCATGCGAGGGCTGGTCCGTTTCGGATGTGCTCCTGCACTTGGCTCAGACCAACGAGATGGCCACCGCCAGCGCCCGCGGACATTTGGCTGACGCCGACGGTGGATGGACAGGCTCTAACAGAGGGGTGCGCACCGACGTCGACGACATCGCCGCTCATGCGGTCGAGGGCGAGCGCGGGGCAAGCGGAAGCGATGTACGTGCTCGTTGGGTGAAGAGCGGCGACGACATGGTCGACGCGCTGCAAGCGTGCGACCCCGCCACCCGAGTCCTGTGGGTCGCTGGAGATATGGCGCCTCGGACTTTGGCGTCGACTCGACTAGCCGAGACGTGGATCCACACCGGCGACGTTTGCATCGGGCTTGGCATCGCGCAGCCGAAGAGCGATCGGATCTGGCATATCGCCAGGCTGGTCTACCGGACGCTGCCGTACTCATTCCTGCGGGCAGGGGTCGAGGCGACAGGAGCGGTGCGTTTCGAGCTCACCTCTGGCACAGACGAGTCTGCTGTGTGGAGTTTCGGAGACGACAACGCCGCCACGGTCATAGCAGGTGCCGCCGTCGACTTATGCCGTGTCGCCGGGCAGCGAGGGGCCGCGATGGAGACATCCCTGCGCGGCAGCGGACCCGACGCCGCGGCCGTCCTTCGTTTCATGCGCACATTCGCGTAGCCTAAAACTCCTCGCTTGCCGCCGATTGCCGAAGATGCAGGGGCTGGCGCACCCGTCCCGGCGATGTTGGCCACCGCAGATGCTCGTTAAGGGGAGGGTTGAAGCTGGTGGTGTAGCACCAACGGAAGCGATGGGTTAGGACCTAGATGGGCTCCGCCGCCAGAGCGACACCGATCCGCAGCAGCTGGTTGGTGGCGCCGCCGAGCATGAACTCGTTCTGCTTGGCGGCAACGAAATATCGGTGAGTGGTGTGCTCGTTGGCCACGCCCATCCCCCCGTGGATGTGGACCGCCGCGTGCGCTACCTGGTGGCCGGCCTCTGCCGCCCAGAACTTGGCTACCTCGACCTCTGTGCTCGCCGGCAGCCCCACGTCAAGCCGCCAGACCGCTTGCCATAGGGTCAGGCGGGCTCCTTCGGTGGCGATATAACTGTCGGCCAAGCGGTGGCCGACCGCCTGAAACGTGGCGATCGGACGCCCAAATTGAGTCCGCGTCTTGGCGTACTCGGCCGTGTCAGCCAATGCCTGCTCCAGTACACCGAGCTGGTAGGCACAAAGGGCGGCCGTTCCGTGGTCCACCATCGACCGGACGATCCTCGGCCCGTCCTCTAGCCGTCCCAGCACCGAGCTGCCAGGAACGGTGACCCCTGCGAGCGTTATCCGGGCTACCGTCTCGCTATTCGACGTGCGCTGGCGCTCCACCGTCACGCCCGGGGCGGTCGGCTCGACGAGGAAGACCCCGACGGTGCCCTCGACCGAAGCAGGTACCAAGACCAGATCGGCGAAAGTACCCGCCGTCACCGAGGTTTTCACTCCTTCGAGCCGGTAGCCCTCGGGGATCGGGACGGCAACGGTGCGGGGAGTTCCAGGTTCAGGGTTGGCGGGCTCGGCAAGGGCGGCCGTGAGAATCTTGGTACCTGCCGCTGCCGGCGCGGCCCAGTCGTGGCGCTGCTCGGCAGAGCCGAACTCTGCTATCGGGGCTGCGCCAAGCACGATTGACGCAAGTACGGGTACGGGCGCCAAGCGCCGCCCCAGCTCCTCGAGAACGATGCATTGCTCGATCAGCCCACAACCACCGCCGCCGATGTTTTCCGGCAAGGATATGCCAAGGATCCCGGCAGCCGCCAAGGCCTTCCAGATATCTGGATCGAAACGCTCAGGTCCGGACTCGACCTGGCGAAGCAGTTCCGGCGTGACCTTATCGGTGGCGATGCGCCTGGTGAGACTCGCCAGCTCCAGCTGGTCGGGGGTGAAGTCGAAATCCATGCTGATTCCTTATCGGGGTGAGCGAGGCAGACCGAGCGCGACCATGGCGATGATGTCGCGTTGTATCTCGTTGGTTCCGCCTCCAAAGGTCAGTATCAGCGCACCGCGGTAGGCCCGTTCGAGTCGGCCCCGGACGATCGATCCGGGGGACTCCGCGGTCAAGGTGGCTTCGTCGCCGACGCATTCCATGAGAAGGCGGTACGCTTCCGTGGCGAGCTCGGTGCCGAACACCTTGGTGGCCGAGGCGTCTGCCGGGCTGACCCCCTTGTCGACGCCCCAGGCGATCTTCCAGTTGATCAGCTTCAGGAACTCGACCTTGGCGTGGACCCTCGCGAGGTTGGTCCTCACCCATTCCTGGTCGATGACCGGCCGGCCGTCAGGGAGAAGGGTCTGCTGAGCCCATCTGCATACTTCTGAGAGGGACTGCTGCAGGCCGGCAGCCGAGCACAGTGCTACTCGCTCCCGGTTCAGCTGCCCGGTGATGAGCCTCCACCCGTCGTTCTCTCTACCGACCAGCGCGGTAAGCGGCACCCGCACGTTCTCGTAGAAGGTCTGGCTCGTCGTGGCACCTGTCACGGTCGGGACCGGTGTCCAGCTGAAGCCGGGTGAGTTAGTCGGCACGAGCAGTACCGAGAGTCCTTTGTGGCGAGGCGCCTCAGGGTCTGTGCGAACGGCCAGCCACACGTAGTCGGCGTGCTCGATGAGGCTCGTCCACATCTTCTGACCGTTGATGACGTACTCGTCGCCGTCGCGGACCGCCGTGGTCCGCAACGCTGCCAGGTCGGTTCCCGCGTCCGGCTCCGAGTAGCCGATCGAGAAGTGAAGCTCGCCTTCGAGGATCTTGGGCAGGAAGAAGCTCTTCTGCTCCTCGGTGCCGTACTCCATGATCGTCGGACCGACGGTGTTGAGGGTGAGGAAGGGCACCGGCGCCCCGTACTTGCTCGCCTCGTCGGTGAAGATCAGCTGCTCGAGCATCGACCGGTTCTGGCCGCCGAACTCCTTTGGCCAGCCGATCCCCAGCCAGCCGTCCTGGCCCATCTGGCGAACGAGGTCCCGGTAGATCACGCTTCCCTCGCCGGCGAGCATCTGGCGCTGGATGTCGTCGGTCATCAGCTTGGAGAAATAATGCTGCAACTCCTGCCGGAGCGCTTCTTGCTGCTCGGTATAGGCGATATGCACGAAAGTCCCCTCCGAGCTCGCAGGTAGAACGCGTTCTGATTCTAGATGAGGTTCCCCTGCCCGGCAACCCAGGATGGAAGCTGTTCCAGTTTCTCACCCCAGCGGGATGAACGCCTTTCCCGAGACGGACATCGAGCCGGTGCAGGTCCACACCCAGGACATCGGATCGCTGCTCGATCATTGGGCGGAACACCGCCCTGATCACCTGGCGCTCGTCCGGAAACCGGCGAAAGGCGAGAGCCGTACGTGGACCTACCGCTCGTGCAACAGCGCTGAGCCCTCTGTGGGAACGGGTGGGTCTGTATTCGCCAGCGGTCGGCAGCGAGATACGGTCGTTGTTCCTGTCTGCCTAGCCATAGCAGAGGCCCCGAACGACACGGCACCGCTGCCGGGCGACCATTTCTCAGCAGAGGCGGCGAGCGGCTGCAACATCCTGACTCGGCGGCGGGTCGACGAAGGTCTGGCCGTCGATGACCACTGTGGGGACGGTCTCGTTTCCGTCGGGGACCGATCGAACGAAGGCGGCCGCATCGGGATTACGCCAGATGTTGATCCGCTGAGCAGGCAGTCGGCGAAACCGCAGCGCCAGCCGCAGCCGTTGACAGAATACGCACCCCGGACGCCAATAGATCGTCACCACCCGGCCATTGTGCCCCGGTCCATCCGTTGCAACTCCGTCGCTCAACGGCCCGCGCCCATATACGCGGCGATCCGCTGGTTGCGGGCTTCAATGAACTCAATGGCACGCTGGCGGTACCCGAGATAGGCGTCGAGGGTTCCCGGCAGGGGCGACGTGGTGAAATCTTCGAACGGCATGAAGAACTTGACCGTGGAAGCGGCCTCGTTCACCAGATCCTGCAGGTGGAAGAAGTCCACGTAGCCAGCGAAGTCGCCGAACAGTCCGAAGAAGTCTGCGTACCGGGCCAGCGGGCCACTGAGCGGGTTGGGCTCGTCCAGGAAGTGTCGGCGGATGCATTCCACCGTCAGGTCGAACCGGTCCTTGATCCTCGGATGGCATCCACGCGCACCGTTGATCGTCATCTTGCCGTCGACGCGATTACCCGGAAAGACCATCATCCCGCCGATGGTGTAGCCGATATGCATGAAGGCGTCGTGCTCGTCTGGCGGGATCTGATCGATGATGCGCGGCAGCCATCGGAAGGTCGGAATCACCGCATCGCTCGCCAGCCAGAACTCGCCAAGCTGGGAGAGGTGATGCAGATACATGGGCGGCGGTGTCGTGATGTCCAGCTCGAAAGGCGCGCCACTCGGCAGCGGCTTGCTCCACAGGAGCTGGTGATACCTCAGAAGTGTTGGACTGTAAGTGTCCGCATCTTTCCCGGGCGGCGTGTCAGATCTGAAGTCGAAGGTGATGTCAAGCATGTCGACGACCGGAAACCTTGCCCACGGTCAACACTCATCTACGGAGCGCCTAGCGCGAGCGACCTCCCGAGCGGAGCAGCCGTGGCTGTCGCCTGAACGAACACAGAATGTTCGCTCCGTAAGCCTGGCCTTGAGCAAGCCCAGAGAGCGCCGAACGGCACATCTCGCGCGCCGCGCCTACCCGGCGATCAGGGCGACCCGGCCGCTGGGATTGTGGGCTGCAGTTATGGTGCGCCTGCCCACGAGATCCTGGCTTGCGCTAACGCTAGATCTGTATTCCGGTGCTGGCGTCGGCGAGGTTTGTCGCCCTCTGGGAGCCGCAGCAGATCGTTCCGGCCCTGCCGGGCTTTGCGCATATGATCGCCCGTCAGGTACCGCTTCGCGATCAGCGGTCGCAATGGGAGGATGGCTGACTGTGTCTGGGCCGATGGGCTGGCGAGCCCCGTCGTCTCTGCGGGCCGGGGGCGCGATGAGTGTTTCGGTGAGGCGGTCTGGCTTGTGGTGGAGCCCGAAGAGGCCGGGTGGGGCCACGCCGAAGGGATGCGTTGGTACATGCGCAAGGCTGGCTTGCTTCGACGGACCGCGGGTGTCTCTCTTGGTTGCCTGCATTGGAGGCACGGCCAACGGGAAGCTCGCCCGCTTCCGGTTGGCCCTCGAATCCGACCGGCGGCTCGCTGGTTCGAGCACCGGTCGGGTGTAGAGGGGAGGACGGGTGCCGATTGATCCGATGGCAGCGGCCATCATCAGGCATATGGAGTCCGCTTTCCCGGCGATGGACCTAACGGTCTCTGGTACCGAGATGCGCAGACGGGTTGCCGAAGCCAGCGGCACATTCGGTTCAGCCAAGGCGGAGCCGGTCGGGGAGGTCTCAGACCGCGTCGTTCCGGGGCCGAACGGTGATATCCCGCTGCGGATCTATCGTCCCGAGAGCGCCGACATCTCGACGCCGGTAGCGATGTTCTTCCACGGCGGTGGCTGGGTTCTTTGTGACCTGGACTCACATGACGGCATCTGCCGGGCCATCTGCAACGCCTCTCGGTGCGTCGTGGTCGCCGTCGACTACCGGCTCGCGCCTGAGCACCGTTTTCCGATCGGGGTGGAGGATTGCTACGCCGCTACCACCTGGATGGCGACCCATGCGTCCACCCTCGGGTTCGACGGCCGGCGCCTGGCGGTGGTGGGTGACAGCGCCGGTGGGAACCTGGCGGCGGCGGTGGCCCTCATGGCCCGTGACCGGGGAGGGCCGAAGCTGCACCTGCAGGTGCTGGTCTACCCGGTCATCGACCACTCCGATCAGACCGAGTCACATCGGACCGTCGGCGAGGACTGCTTCCTCAAAAGCCGGGAGGTCATGTACTACTGGGACCAGTACCTGGCCGAGCCCGAGGACGGGAGCGATCCTTACGCCTCACCGCTGCGGGCGAGCACGCACCAACGCCTGCCAGCGACCTTGATCATCACGCCCGAGTTCGACCCCCTCCGGGACGAGGGCGAGGATTACGGCCGGGTGCTGATCGAGGCCGGGGTGTCCACCACGATCCACCGTTTCCCCGGGATGTTCCACGGCTTTGTGAGCTTCCTGTCCCAACTGGACGCGGCGGACCAGGCGGCGGGCGAGATCGGCGCTGCCCTTCGCTCAGCGATGACCTGACCGAATCGGCCGGGCGCGCGTCTCCCGCGTGGCCCTTATGATCGGGGAATGGTCCGACCGCATCGCCGCAGCAGTCTGGGGCGTCGATCAACTCGGATGTCAACCGCGGCGACGGGCCGGCCATGCTGATGGACGGCGGGGTGCGGCATCGGTGATCGACACCGGCTGGGAGCTCGTCGCGTCGAACCTGGCCTTTCCCGAGGCACCCCATTGGCACGACCAGAGCCTGTGGTTCTCCGACATCTTCGACGGCCAGATCAAGCGACTCGAGCCTAACGGCGACGTCGCTGTGGTGGCCACGGTGCCGGGCCGTCCGTCGGGATTGGGCTGGCGTCCCGACGGCACCCTGCTCGTGGTATCTATGGCCAACCGTCAGCTGTTGTCCTTCGACGGCGCTACCTGCCAGCTCGTCGCCGACCTGAGCTCGGTGGCTGGCGGAGATTGCAACGACATGATCGTCGACCGGTCCGGGCTCGCCTATGTGGGCAACTTCGGTTACCACCCGCTCGCCGGCGAGCGTCCTCGGGCGGCACGACTGGCCATGGTCGACCTTGCCGGCGAAGTGCACGAAGTGGCGGTCGACCTGCGGTTTCCCAACGGCATGGCCATCACGCCCGACGGGACCACCCTGCTCGTAGCCGAGACCAGAGGCAATCGGGTGACCGCCTTCACCATCGAGGCCGACGGCATGCTCAAGGATCGCCGGATCTACGCCGACCTGGGCGACGCCACCCCAGACGGCATCACCCTCGACGCCGAGGGAGCCGTTTGGATCGCCTCGCCCGGCACCCGGGAAGTCCTTTTGGTGTGCGAAGGCGGCCGGGTACTCCAGTCGGTGGAAGCGGCTGGGGGGATGGCTCAGGCGTGCGTGCTCGGTGGTAGGGACGGCCGCAGTCTCTACGTGTGCTGCTCGCCCACCCACGACGCCGATCGTGCGCTTTCCGAGCGTACCGGGAGCATCTGGTCGCGCCTGGTCGACGTGCCTGCGGCTGCCGCGTGACCACGGTACTGAGGCTGCCCGAGGCCCCGAGCGGCGCCGAGGCCCTATAGGCCCGCCAAGGTTCAGCACCCTGAGGGACTTTTCCCGCAGGGACGTCGGCCAGACCTCATCGCCGGGGGACGACCTTCAGTTCGTTGAGGCTTCGTCGAGGACTCAGGCCGCAGGGGTAGTACCCGGCGTAGATCACTCCTGGTCTCGATCGGCCCCGGCTATCGGCCTTGTCGATGATCGCCTTCGAGTAGCAGCGGGGGCAAAGGCGCTCGTCGAGTGGCACAGGTTCGGCCACTTAAGTCAAGTCAGATGATCCGCAAGGCCGTCCTCACTGTGGAATAGGCCGGACCGTGCGGTCGGGTCAGGACTCAAACCTTCCCGTGTCGAGGGGGACTTGGCGCATACTGAGTGGTCGCCGACAATGATGGCCTGTCCGCCCACCCCAGCCGGGAAGAGACGACAACCGTCCAGCTCGCTTGGCCCGACGGTCTGGGGCGGTCTCGAATCCGACACTCGAGAGAGACGCTTGGGACACAACACAGCGGCGACCTTCCTCGGACTGCGGGCGCCCCCTCTACCCGGCGTTTACGTCGGCGGCAGCTCGAAGGAACCGTTCCTAAGCATCGTCACTCTTTGCGATGGAAGCGATGTCCCAAGATGAGAGGTGATAGAGGTACATCTTCACCGGAACGTTCAACGGACGAGGGAGGATTCAGCGATGGACGAGCGGGGAGCTGGTTGGGTTCTGTTTGCGGGGATCGTGTTGATCTGGGGCGGGATCATGAAAATCTTCGACGCCAATTGGGCGTTCATGTATCACGGCGTGCTGCCCTCCAACCTTGAAGCAGGGATCTTCGGTCACAGCCTGACGACCTACGCCTGGGTTGATCTCGGAGTAGCGGCAATCCTGCTCATCTGTGGAGTCCTCGTAATCAAAGGTTCGCGTTTCGCCCGATGGGTGGGCATCGTCGCTGCTGTCGTCGCTGGAGTCAGCGCCATCTGGTGGATCCCGTTCTACCCGGTCTGGGCGTTCGTTTACATCGTGATCGCCGCTTTGGTGGTCTATGCCTTGGCCGTCTATGGCGATGACAGGCAAACGGTGTCCTGAGCCCTGCCTCCCACGCCGTTACACGGGACAGTGCATAACGAGCGCTCGAAAATCCAAGCCGGGGGCCCCCTCCGAGAAGCGCCGAACGGCACATCCGGCGCATCCTCCAGCTGGCGGCACACCGGGGTGATCAGAAGCCGCCAACGGTGTACGTGCCGGTATGGAAGACGGCGGAAGTCAGATCGGCGCCGGGCTGCAGGCGGCTGAGTGGCACGCCGGGTGCAGCGAACGCGACGGGCGGTGGGGTGGACGAGGCCCGGACAGCCGCTCCCGGCGGCCCTTGCCCGGAGCTCAGGTGTCGCTAGCTACAACCTCAGTGATCGACTCCTGGAGATCCCGCGCCGTGTTCCATGCCAGCCCATCTGCGGGGAAATCGGATGCTCGAATCCCGTTACCGGTGAGCAGAAATGAGGAGACTTTTGGCAGCCGAGTTGGCAGCCTAGACACTCGACAACAGCCGATACCGGTAGATTACAGGCGAGTATTTCCGCAGGTCAGAGACTTGTAGCGACGTCGATCGACACGCTGAGCCCGACTACGGATCAGAAGGTTGGGGGTTCGAATCCGTCCGAGCGCGCCGAAAGTGCTGGTCGCAGGCTTGCGGTTCACCGTTTGACGTCTGTCGAAATCGAATTTGGCACAACTTGGCACGGGATTGACGCTCACGACTGGTCTAGAAGTTTCGGAGGTGCTTGACACTTCGGGTCTTGACACTGGCGGCGTTGAGCGCGATCAGAAGCCCGTTTCCCGCTCGGTTTCGTGCGTCCCGATGGACACCCCAGCTCGGTGGTCTTCGGCCCGGACGCATCCACGCAACAGTCAACTGATCCTCGCGAGGAGAGCCGTCGGCGCGTGTAAGAGTTGTTGCGCTCCTAACTGATCTTCCGGGCGGGTGGGCCTCCAGGCCGGGGAGGAGATATCGGGGCAGGTCGGCGTGCGAGCGGAGCAGGGTCTGAATCTCGATTCCGCCCGGAGCATTCGGCGTGTAGATTCGGTCCCCGAGCAGCCGGTGCCGGCCCTGTGGATAGCGATCTCGAGCCGTGTCATGCGGATTCCCGGAGTTGACAGCCACGGGGCGGAACACCTGTTCCGTGGTCACAGCTATCTCGGGACTGGAAGCGTCTCTTCGAGCAGAATCAACGGGATGTCGCAGGTTGGAATCGGGCCGCGGCCACCTCCGGCGCCTCGCCCTTTACGCCCGCATTGAACTGGTCGAACACGTCCGCGACCTACAGGCGCGCCCAGTTGACCCTCCGATTTGAACCGACGACAGTGAAAGAACCCGTCAGCTGCGCACCATCGTGCTTGCGACAGCACGCGGATAGCTGGCACCAGCCAAAGAATCGTGTCCTCTGCGCGGCCATCTAGGGCACTCGGTGTGGCGATCCGCTGTGTCAGTGTAGGTTGACAGATCATGAGTGTCAGTCTATACTGACACTCATGGATGTCGAAGATCTCAAGCTGAGTCTCTCGTCGGATGATCCGGCAATTGGGCTTCGCGCCTCGTTGGCGCTCCATCGCCTGGCGGAGAGGGTCGAGGCGAACCAGGTCGCGTCGGCTCGGGAAAAGGGCTGGTCGTGGCAGCAGATCGGAGACGCTCTGGGCATCACCCGCCAATCCGTACACACCAAATACAACAAGGAGTCGTCATGACCACCGAATCCGTTGTGCCAGAGACGCTTCACGCCTGGGCCATCTATTTGCGGGCCAGCGAGGAGGCTCGTCGCCGAGGTGATCGCCGGACTGGCACCGAGCACCTCTTGCTCGCCTTGTTGGAAGATCCCTCGATCGAAGTCATGTTGGGCCTGAACCTGCAACAGGCTCGCCAGACCCTTGAGTCGCTCGATCACGAAGCCCTGGGCGCCCTGGGCCTGGGGTCCGGCACCGACGCTCCTCCATTGCCGATGCGCGCCGTGCCGAAGAAGCCGAGGATCAGAGACGTCGCCCAAAAAGATCGCTTCCGCATGACGCCCGCAGCAAAGAAAGTGCTGGAAGAAGCGTACAAGCCCAAGGGGCATCGGAAGCTCCAGGTCACCGGCCCCGAGGTGCTGGCCCAGATCCTCGCTCTCCACCCACCAGATCCGGCGGCGGTGCTGCTGGGCGCTCTCGGCGTGAACACCTCAGATGTTCTGCACGAGCTCGCATCCGTGCTCGCTCAACCTGACCAGACAGAGGGCCGCAGGTGACAGCGGTCGTCACAGCCGAGTCGTTGACCAAGCGCTTTGGTGACGTCTCAGCGGTCACCGATCTGTCGGTTGCGTTGGAGGTTGGGACGATCTCGGGCTTTCTCGGACCGAACGGCGCCGGCAGGACGACGACGCTGCGGATGATCCTGGGGCTGGCGGCGCCGACGAGTGGACGGGCGCTGGTGTTCGATCATCGGTACGCGGCGTTGCCGCGTGCGGCACTGCGGATCGGTGCCCTGCTCGAGGCGACCGATTTCCATCCCGGCCGAACGGGGCGCGATCACCTGCGGATGCTCGGCCGAGCCGTCGATGTTCCAGACTCACGTGCGGACGAGGTGTTGCGGCTGGTGGAGCTCACCGACGCGGCCCACCGCCGCGTGAAGGGGTACTTGGTGGGGATGCGCCAGCGGCTCGGGCTCGCGGCGGCGCTGCTGGGCGACCCGGAGCTGCTGATCCTCGACCAGCCGGCCAACGGGCTCGACCCGGAGGGCGTTCGCTGCCTGCGGGACTTCCTGCACAGCCTGGCCTCAGAGGGCCGCACGGTGCTCATCTCAAGCCATGTGCTCGCCGAGGTCGCGCAGACGGTCGACCAGGTGCTGATCGTCAGCCGCGGGCGGCTCGTGATTTGTCACCGAGACTCGGTGGCGGGCAGCGGCAGTCCGGCCAGGCGTCGGGCCTTGGCGGCGGGAAGGCCGAGCAGGCGGAGGCACGCTTCAGCGAGCTGGTCCACCGCTATCTCGTCGACTCGTTCGGGATGGCTCTGGCGCAAGCGTAACAATCCGATAAGGCCGCCGGCTACGGCGCTGAGGGCAATCTCCGCATGGGGCACGGTGAACCGCGTCCCTCGGCGATCAACCGGACGGCGGCGTCGATGAGGGCCTGGCGGGTCCGGGCCTTGCGCCGGTCCAGCCGGTTGGTTCCCGATGGTGCCGAGCTCATGTCAACCTCCTTCCCATCTGCGTTCGCGTCCAGGTTTGGTCATCCCGGCGGTTCCGCTCTCTTTGGAGGGAGCGGAACCGGCGGAAAGGCCATCTTCGAGAACACAATCCAGCGAGCTTATGATCAGTACTGACGAGTAACTACATGATTGACTGTAGCGGACCATTGCCCGGTCGGTCGGATCTTTGCTCTCCTTAGCTCATGACGGGAGAGCGGTCCCGGCTGGACTCCGGCTTCGTTTCGAAGAGCGAGTGCAGGGTCTTGCCGGTCTGGCGTAGCTCGATGCCTTGAACGAGCGTCGAGATCCCGTAGATCAGGTTGAACAGGCCAAACAGCAGAGCCAGGGTGACCGCTCCCATGTCGGGACGGGCGAAGAGCACGATCCCGAATGCGATCGAGACCAGCCCACTGAGGAAGAACAGGGCGCGCGTTCCAGCTGGCTCACCGACACGGAACCCAGCGAGGACCTCGACCAGGCCGGCGACGGTCGCCCACGCCCCGATGAGCAACACCAGCACCAGCGCCGTGGGCGCAGGCCAGGCCAGGGCGATCACCCCGGCGGCGATGTTGACCAGACCGAGCAGTAGATGGCCCACTACCGGCCCAGCCGTGGCGCTGCTGAAGGCCCGCGTGGCCTCGGTGGCCGCGGCGATGAACGCGTAGACGGCGAACAAGATGACCAAAGCCAAGATCGTGACGCCTGGCCATGCCAGTGCCACGGTGCCGACGATGACAGCGAGTACGCCGCGCAGGATAAGGGATGTGGTCGTTGCTCCCGGCGGATCACCGGTCCAACCATGGAGGCAATGGACCACCCCAAACTTCGAAATCAACTCCGCCTCCACCATCGAGATCGGCTTGGACGGCGAAGCACTCGCACTTGAGCCTCCGCTCAGATTTGAGTTGCTGCCGTCGGCCCTGAGGATCCGAACCCCAGTCCGCCCGCGTAACCCGAGGCGAAGAGCTCCCGGACGGAACCTGCCATCCGCTCCGCGGCCCGTTGAATGGCAAGAGGGAGTTAAACATGGCCTTCGAATGTCCGAGCTGCCGGACTTCTCGGGCGCCATCGCGCCTCTCTCGGGCATAATCAGCCTCGGACCGACATTGCGTAGGCGGCCGGTATGGCGGCTGCATATGCACAGATATGCCATTATCTCCAGCGCTGTCGAGAACAGGCTTTCTGAGCTGCCCCGCTGTGTTGTAGACGTGTCTTCGTGCAGGGCGCCGAGCGCGAGGTGGGGTGCATAAGGCGGCAAAGAACAAGGAGAAGTGCTCGGCCCACGACAGTGACACCACTAGAGACAACGCGTCCTCGACGAAGGTCAGAACCCCTGTCGACTACATCGAAGATGCGCAACGACCGCTCCGGCGGGAATCCGCCTGTGGTGATGCTTCCACACCAGTCGGTGGACCGACTCTGAGCGGCCCTGCTTCTCATACTTCGCGTACCCGAAGTTGTTGTTTGACCCGGTCCATCGGCGACAGTCGCCCTCCGGTTTGGAGTGGGCCATCACCCACTCCTCTATTGTCGGCGGGGGCGGTGTGGTCGCCTGCAGGCCACACCAGGCTGGACAGAGAAAGACGGC
This sequence comes from uncultured Acidimicrobiaceae bacterium, assembly GCA_963851245.1. Lineage (GTDB taxonomy): Bacteria > Actinomycetota > Acidimicrobiia > Acidimicrobiales > Palsa-688 > CAWKOH01. The sequence continues at coordinate 33,712 of CAWKOH010000013.1, forward strand.
CGCCCAGCCACCGGCTCCGGGAAACGCCATACAGAGCCGGTGGGGGCGGCATGTGTTGTGACTATGTGATGGTAAGTAAGCACGAGGTTGGGGCCATAGGGCCTTATGGCCCTATTCGGCCAGGCGCTGCCCTCCATACGCCGAAAAGCCCTGCGCCCGCTCCCTCACGTCTACGACGGTCTCCGCCGATAGACGTTGCAAGCTGAGCGCCAACAGGGCTCGATGCACGTCCTGGCTGGCTTCGCCCAGGGCGATGGTATGTCTGGAACCGGCTGCGAGGCTGTCCTGCCAGAGCTGATCGAGTTGGGCCGCTATCCGCTCCTAATCTGGTTGTGCTTCGGGGGCGGTGTTGGTCAGAGGGTGGTCTCGGTAGTAGTCGCGCCAGATGATCTTGTAGATCGGTATCCATCGTGGTATTGAACGCAGGCCGGGGATGATGGGCACCAGGATCAGGCCGAGGGACAGGATCATCATGACCGCCCACACGAGGGCGTCGGCATTGCCCGAGGTCTTGAACGGGGATATCTGGTACCAGAAGGTGTAGAGCCATAGCCAGGCTTGACCGGGGTAGCTGCCGGTCTCGTTCATCATGCCCCACTGGTCGCCACCTAGATGTTGGACGTTGGCCAGGTCGCCGAGGTAGCCGCCGTCGGCCAGGAACAGTAGCGGTTTGGTGTAGTTGTCCTGGTAGAAGCCGCTGCTCTGGTTGACCAGTTGGCTTTGGAGGTTGCCGCTTTGGGCCATGCTCAGCAGGGCAGCGGTCATGGTCGGTACCGGCCCGTAGCTGCCGGGGGCGACCTTGGCTGGGTCGTTGTCCGGTGCTTTGGAGATGGCCGTGTCATAAGTGCTGGCCCACGCCTGCTGCTGGCTGGTGCTGGCGTTGCGGTAGATGGCCAGGGCGGCGGTGAGGGCGGGGTTGCCGGTAACCGTCGACAGGGGCGCCAGCACGAAGTCGACCGCCGAGTCGACTGGCAGGCGGACCCCGGCCCAGTTCTGCAAGTGCAAGAAGAAGATGGACTGGCCGGTGCTGGCATGGTTATAAGGGGGGCCGTAGGAGGCGCTGGTGCTGGTCCCGTCGAGCTCGGTGACCGCGGTGGTCACGAAGTCGGCCGGATTCTGGCGGGCCCACTGTTGCAAAGTCACGGCCTTCTCGTCGGGCGAGGACAGCACCAACGCGGCGATCACCGCGATGAGCCCGACCACTATCAGGGCGATGACGAACTCCTTGGCCAGATCGTAACGGCGCTTGGGTCCGGTCCACTGTCCCGCGCTGGGCCGGCGCCGGCGACTGTGGGACGGCGCCGGATCGCTCACCGGTCGCCCTTTACGTCGCTGGTGGGCTCGCCGTCAGCTCCGATGCCGATCGGTGGGACAACGCCGCGCACGCGCACCAAGACCACGTGCAGCACCACGATGATGCCGACGCCCAGCGGCAGGAGCATGATGTGCCACAACAGCATCTGGCCCAGGTTGAGGACATTCCAGAACGCCCCCACCCCGGTGCTGTTGATCCCGTCTTTGGCCTGGGTGGCGATCCACTGCGAGTCGAAGTTGGTCTGCACCACATAGCCGGTAAAGGCGGTGGCGATAGACACCAAGAAGGCCACCACCCCGGTCACCCAGGTCAGCATCCTTCGCCCCCGCCACGCCGCCATCCAGAACTTCCCCCACAAATGAATGACCATGAAAAAGAAGAACAGCTCCACGCTCCACAGGTGCAAGCTGTTGAAGAAGTGCCCCACCGCGGTGGTGTGCCACCAGTTGATCCCGCCCACGGCCAGGGCCGAACCCGACACGATGATGAACACCAGCGCGGCCAGCGTCAACACCCCGAACACATAGATCCACGACGACACATAAGCCGGCTGCTGATCGGGAAGAGCCCGGTCGGGCGGCAACGCCAACAGCAGCCGGTCACGGATCCAGCCCGTCCAGGTCCTGTTGCCTTCCTCGGATACAGGCGTCAGGCTCACTTCTCGCTCCTGCCGCCCGGGAACGGAGCGAGCAGCGCCACCACGAACACCACGATCATCAACGCGATGACGATCAGGTTCGCCAGGGAGATTTGAATGAACCCCCAGTGGATGTAATAGCCGGGGCTGTTCAAGTCCACCGCCAGCCACCCATTTGACGACGCGGCACCGATCACCAGCAGCCTCCCTGGAGAAGTCCTCGATCCAAAACGAATGTCGTGACTACGTGCGTGCGCCGAGAACGTTGCCCACTTGGGCCTTCGCGCTCGGCCGCCACCCGGGCGGTGATGTCTCGCACCGCGGCGAGGACCCGCTGCCCCCTTTCGGTTTGACACGGACTCAAGCTGATCTCGAGAGGGAACATCGCACCATCGGCGCGGAACCCGGTCCGGTGAGCCCGATGCGCCCGCCGCAGCGCTCCCGGGAGCAGAACCTCCACCGGGTGTACCACCAGGTCCTCGCGCCTGTAGCCGGACAACTCCTCGATCCGGCGGTTGACCAGAAGGATCTCGCCCCCCTCGCCGACCATCATCATCCCGTCAGGCGCCGCCTTCACCAACGCCGCCGCCATAGCCTCATCCAGGGGCCCACCGAACCTCTAGGGCCACCGGGATCTCCGACAACAGAGTCAGCATCACAAATCAGCACCCGAACGGTGCCCAAGCGGGAGCTGCCCGTCGTGAACTGCCCAGCCTGCCCTGGCGCCACGCAACCTCGTCTTGAGTTGAGCACCCCGCTTATCAGGATGCGGTCGTCCGTGGCGCCGGGGACCTTCGCCAGGGTCTAGAGCAGAGCACCTGACGACACGAAGAACACCAGTATGCACCCACCCGGTCGACCGCGCAAACGCCGACGCAGTCTCCTCACCCGAAGCCAGGACCGTCCTTCAGGCGCTCTGACCGAATCGACCAGCGATGTGGTGGCCTCGCTACTCAGCTGGGTGGTGGTGTGGCCGGAGGTGCCTCGAAGGAGCCCGATAAGAAGCCCAGCCAGGCCACACCTAGACCCATCGTGGCTCGCCGGGGAAGCTTCGAGTAGGGCCGTATGGACTATCCCGGGGCCTAAGGTTGGCCTGGGGGCCCACCGTCGGCTGGGTAGGTCGGGAGAACTGATGCCGATTCCGTATCGCTTGCTCCAGGAATCGGTGCCTATCTCATCGAGGTGGCGCTGCCAAGGCCACCTAAGAATCGCGGGAGGGGCCTGGCGCCCGCAGTTAGAAAGGGCCGTCCGGCCCTTTCTGTCCTATGGGTTGGGCGCATTCTGGATGTAGGAGAAAGGAGGTGAAGTCATGGCCATACACAAGGAACGGGTAAGAATGCGTCTCACCGATGACGGGCTCACGAATATCGACTCGAACGTTCCGGCCAACCATGAAGAACTGGCTCGCCAGCAGGCAATCAAGCAGATCGAACGCAGACGCCACTTCCGCATCGAAGCCGTTGCCTCGGCCATCGGCATGGCAATTTTGGTGGCGATCTGGGCCATCTCCGAGTACCACAACGCGGGTGGTTGGCCGACACAGGGATTCAGTCAAAGTTCTGGAATCCACGACGTATGGAACTACTGGATCGTCTATCCGATCGGCGCTTGGGTGCTGATCCTTGGCGCACGTGCCCGGTCCGTTTACGGACACAAGCCCATCTCAGAGAGCGAGATCAAGCGCGAGATCGAGCGTCAGGCAGGCACGCGCTGACCATTGACCGCCCTGGCAGATCCGTCGCCTATGTGGGGATGCCCGCCATCAGACGTAAGACTTGTCCGGCGATGGAGCGTCGCCGTCGAGGCGAGGTGAATCCGTTTCCATCCAACCGTCGGCCGATCACCGCGGCCGAACGGTCGGGCATGTCGGACGATGCTTATGCAGCGACCTCGTCGTCAGGGTCACATTCCCTCGGTCGCGCGGGCACCAGGGAGACCAGCCAGCCAGACTGCGACTTCATGGTCCCCATCTCCCGACCGAAAGTTTCAATAAGATCCCGAACGTCACCCCATAATCTCGGCGGCTTGGGCGCCCAAATGGCTGGGTAGGCGGGACGCTCAGTGCTGGTCGGAGAGAAGATCGCTTACCGCCGCAAGCGCGCCCGAACATCGCATCTGAGTGCGGCCGATCGGTTGAACACGCCAGACTCAGGCCGCTCATAGACGGTTCCCGGAAGACCTGGGCTGAGGTCGCCTCAAGCCGAGGTGTCCCATGTCGTCCGCCCAGAATGTCCCTGGCCGCCTTGCATGCAGCGGACACGGAAGAGTTCCGACCCGCCCCAGATGAGGCGATAGAGGAAGGAGAGCGCGGGGCGGGAGGTTCGCAGTGCGAAAGACGCTGGTCAAGCTGGGTGGGGAGCATGTGCTCCCTTCACAACGTGTTGTGGGGCCGTGTCGCCCGCGTCTAGAGGGTGTGCACGATGAGTAGGTGGCAGGGACAGTGGTGGGAGACCTTGCTGGGGACGTCGCCCAGCAGGAACCGCTTGCCCGCCTCCATGCTCCGATTGCCGACCACGACGAGATCGGCATTGACCTCCTCGGCCACGTCGAGGATCGCCGACGCCGGGTGGCCTGGGCGGGCAAATACGTCCGATGGAACGCCAACCTCGCCGGCGCGGTCGGCCGCGGCGGCGAGCACCGACCGGGCGACGTAGGCCTCGTCGACCTCCGCCCGCCTGTCGGGCGGCAGGCCCCGCTGGTGCGCGTAGATCTCGTCAGGCGTGAGCGGCCGGTAGGCCATAACGATATGCAGGCGGCCGGTCTCTTGGGCCGCGAGATGGATGGCGTGATCGACAGCGTGCAAAGCCGCGGGAGAGCCGTCCGTGCCGACCACGATTTCTCGGTACACCGCTCCAGTCCTCCACGTCGGCGCGATAGCCCACATTAGGGGCTGGCGCGTCCCCCTGTCCTACGAACAGCGCTACACCGACACTCCAGCATGAGCATGCACAGTCGAAGGCTGCGACAGTCACGCGCATTGGGAGATCGCGGGAGGCCGCCGTCGAGTTCGACGAGGTCTCGGGACTATCACCCCCCGTCGACACCAGGCAGTCGCTGTGCGTCCGCCCGAAAAGGGGGGTCCTTCGCCTCTGGCCGTCTTCACACGGGCGCGCGGCAATTGTGGAATGAAGCTTAGGCGTAGGGCCACCGACGGCGTAACCGGGTGTGGTGTGGCGATGGCCGGGGTCGGGATCTTGGCTGGTGTCAGCGTCTTCGTTGCGACCTACCCGTGCTGGAGGCCTTGGTGCCTCTCGTGGGGGGCGACGGGGGAGGAGGTCGACGGCCGGCTGCCGGGCGACGACCTGCTTGTGGACACGAGCGTGATCACGACTCGTGCCGTATCGATCGATGCCCCGCCCGAGGCGGTCTGGCCGTGGCTGGCCCAGATGGGATCGGGGCGTGGCGGGCTGTACACCTACGACTGGATCGAGAACCTCTTGGGGCTTCAAATGCACAGCGTTGACGTCGTGCTGCCCCAGTTTCAGGACGTCAAGGTTGGTGACGCCCAGACCCTGGGCCAAAAAGGTCCGACATTGCGAATAGCGGTCTGCGAGGAAGACTGCCACCTCGTCTTGCGCTCGGATGACGGTCACTGGGTGTGGGCCTTCATCCTTCAGCCGGAAGGGACTGGAACCAGGCTGCTCAGCCGCAACCGGATTGCCGTCCCCGGCGCCTCTAAGCCTATGCAGCGGTTCTACCGCTACGTGATGGAGCCCGGCAGCTTGATCATGGAGCGCAAGATGCTTCTCGGCATCAAGGAACGAGCCGAGCGCCTGGTGACCGTCGGCCCCTCTCTTTTCACCCCGGTGGCGTGACAGAATCAGCCGGGCCCCGACGATGAGCACCACCTCCCCGCGCCGGCTGCCTTGGGAAGGGGCCCTCTTGTCCACGACGCTGGCCGGGCTCGGGGCGGGCGGCGTGTGCTACCTGTCCGGCTCCCACCGGTTGGCGACGCTGGCGTGGACCGCAACGACGATTGTGGGCGTCCTCGCCGCCGCATGGTGGGTCATCGATGCCCTCCGCCACGGCCGCCTGGGAGTCGACCTGATTGCTCTGCTGGCACTGTGCGGAGCGCTGGTCGTGCACGAGGAGCTCGCCGGTGCGGTCATCGCGGTCATGTTGGCCACCGGCCGGGCCCTCGAAGCGTGGGCGGCCGGACGGGCCAGCCATGAGCTGCGAACCCTGGCCGAGCGCGCTCCTCGCCAGGCGCACCGTCACGGGGCCGATGAGCTGGAGACGGTGCCACTCGAGACCGTTGCCGCCGGCGATCTGATACTGGTACAGCCGGGCGAGGTGGTGCCCCTGGACGGACTGGTGGTGGCTGCTGCGGCGGTCACCGACGAATCCGCTCTCACCGGGGAGTCGGTCCCCGTCGAGCATCCGACCGGCGACGCAGTCCGCAGCGGTGTCGTGAACGCCGGTGGGCCCTTTGATCTGCGAGTCACGACTTCGGCGGCCGAGAGCACGTATGCCGGGATCTTGCGGCTGGTCGAAGAGGCAGCAGCGTCGACGCCGCCCTTCGTGCGCCTGGCAGACCGCTTCGCGGTATGGTTCCTGGCCGCGACCCTGATTATCGCCGGGGTCGCCTGGGGGATCTCGGGAGAGTTGTCTCGGGCCGTCGCCGTGTTGGTGGTGGCCACACCCTGCCCCCTCATTCTGGCCGCCCCGGTAGCGTTCGTGGCAGGCTTGTCCCGCACCGCCCAACGGGGAGTGATCGTGAAGGGAGGCGGGGTGTTGGAGCGGCTGGCCCGCTGCCGCACCCTGCTCTTCGACAAGACCGGCACCATCACCACCGGCCGGCCCACGGTGGCGGCCGTCGTTCCCGCCGGCAGCCTGTCCGCTGATGAGATGCTGCGCCTGGCCGCCTCTCTCGACCAGGTATCCCCACACGTGCTGGCCAGCGCAGTGGTGCAGGCCGCCATTCAGCGGAGTCTGCCCCTGACCCTTCCCAGCGGCGTGGAAGAAGTCCCAGGCCGTGGGGTGCGGGGACGGGTTGGCCGGCACGACGTCACCGTAGGACGGGCGGACTGGGTCGGCGTAACCCCCGGAGCCGATTGGGCCCGCCGGGTCCGCCGGCGCGCCGAGTCCGAGGGGGCCTTGACCGTCTTCGTCGGCGTCGATGGGATACCGGCCGGGCTGATCGTCCTCGACGACCCCATCCGCGCTGACGCCGGGCGCAGCATCCGGGCCCTGCGACGAGGCGGTATCGACCGGGTCATACTGGTCACCGGCGACCGGGCTGTGGTGGCCGAGACGGTCGGCGCCGTGATCGGGGTGGACGAAGTCCTCGCCGAAAGAACTCCAGCCGAGAAGGTCGACGTGGTACGCGTCGAGCACGCCCGCGCACCGACGATCATGGTCGGCGACGGCCTAAACGACGCCCCCGCCCTCGCCCTCGCCGACGTCGGGGTGGCCATCGGCGCCCGAGGCGCCACCGCCTCGTCTGAGGCAGCCGACGTGGTACTCACCGTCGACCGCCTCGATCGCCTGGGAGAGGCCACCGTGATCGCCCGCCGGTCCCGGCGAATGGCCCTGCAGAGCGTGCTCGCCGGCATGAGCCTCTCGGCGGTCGCCATGATGGTGGCCGCCTTGGGCTATCTGCCGGCCGTGTGGGGGGCCATGCTGCAAGAGGCGATCGACGTGGCCGTGATCCTCAATGCCCTGCGCGTCCTGCTGACCGCACGTGTGGGCCCCCGGCTCGAAGATGAAGACGCCGAGCTGGCCCAGCGGTTCACCACCCAACACGTCGCTATCCGGGCGGCCCTCGACCAGCTCGGCCAGGCGGCTGACGCGCTCGGGTCGGAACCACCGGTCGTGGCGATCGCCCGGGTCCGTGCCGTGCACGCGCTCCTCGTCGACGAGGTGCTCCCACACGAGCAGGCCGAAGACCAGACGCTGTACCCGGCCCTGGCCCGGGTCCTCGGCGGCACCGACCCCCTGGCGCCCATGAGCAGAGCTCACGCCGAGATCGCTCATCTGGTCCGGCGGCTCGGACGGCTCCTCGACGACATCGACCCCATCGAGCCCGATGAGGCCGACCTCTCGGAGCTTCGTCGCATCCTCTACGGGCTCCAGGCCATCCTCCGTCTGCACACCCTCCAAGAGGAAGAGAGCTACCTGTCCCTGGCAGAGACCGAAGTCCCCATCGACGCGGCTGACCGTCTCCCGGGCGGCTAGCTGCTGTTCGAGCGCTCGCTGAAGAGCTAACTCGATGCTGGGAGCTGAACCGCTGCCCGTCTCCCTCAGACGCCGCGATCCATTGCAAAAGACGGCCATCTAGATCTCATCCTTGCCGGCTTGGGCGAACTCGGGCAGGGGGGCTCAGCAGGGCAGCCGACGACGCGCAACCGCGAACCTCAGCCCCGAGGGGCGGGCGGTGGCCAACGCTCCTACGTCGGGGATGCTCCGGGGCGGTCTCGGCAACCGGGATACGACGGCAGGCTTGGCCATGACACGCTGCACGCTGGAGTACGCGTGTACGGTCGGAGCATCGTGGTGGGGCTTTCTGGACCCAACAGTCTTAGGCAAGACCGCGTGCTGACGGGCGCGACTCGCCGCGACAGTCTCCGTCTCCTCGTTGTCACGATGCTGTGGGGGTTGGTTCTCGGAGAACTCGCGGCGTGCAGCACTGCACCACAGCCGGTCGCCAGTCCGATAAGGGTGGCCACAACGGTCGGGCCTCCCACGATCGCTTCGGCCACTACATTGGCGCCCACGCGGGTGCCGCCCACTACGGCGGCCACCGTCCCCCCGGTTGGGCCGCCATATGTGCTTAGGCAGACAACGGTACGACTGGTAGATCGGAGCCGCCCGACTACGAGCCGGGGTCGGGTCATCAGCCCCTTCCGAACCCTGACAACCCTGGTGTGGCTGCCCGCCGCGCCGGGGCAGTGGCCGCTGGTCGTGTTCGCTCACGGCTTCGGCGTGGGCCCACAAACCTACGCGTCCCTGCTTGAGACGTGGGCTGCCCACGGCTATGTGGTCGCCGGCCCCGAGTTTCCTCTCACCGACCCGGCGGTCGCCGGCTCCAACCTCGACGAGAACGACATCACCAATCAGCCCACCGATCTCCGCTTTGTCACCGACAGTCTCATCGCCCCCACTTCGCCAGTCGCGGCCCACATCGCCCAGGCCCGGGTGGCCGTGGCCGGCCACAGCGACGGAGCCGAATCCGCCCTGGCAGCCAGCCTGGCCCCGGCGCCTGCGGGCGAGGGCCGGTACCGGGCGGTGATCGTCATGTCGGGGCAACCGGTGCCCGGTTTGGGCGCCGTGACTAATCCGCCCATCCTGGTCACCCAAGGCGACGCCGACACCATCAACGCGCCGACGTGGGGTCTACAAACCTGGCAACAGGCTGCGCCGCCCAAGTATTTCCTGGACATTCACGGTGGCGGCCATCTCCCACCACTGCAGGCGGGCAGCACCTGGTTACCGGGCATTGAGGCGGCCAGCATGGCCTTCCTGGACGCCTACGTGGCCGCGGACAAGCCCGCGTCCGATATAGCGGCCGCGGTCAGTAGAGCTCCGTTGCTCTCGCTCCGATCCGGCTAATAGCCGAATCGCGCCCCGTTCGAGCGTCCGTCGTTATTCGTCTGTACGCTGTCATCAACTGACGAAACAATGTCTCGCTTTGAGGTTGCTCCCCGCCGGGAGGATGGCGAGTCGTCATGTTCGTTACGGGTGCATGTGACAAGGCGTATCTCGCTCTCGGCCCACGTTCACAAGAGGGCTCGGAAGTCTCACGCCTTGACGACGTCGAGCCATAGGCCACTACGCCGACGCCAACCTCGGGCTGATCTGACGAACGCCACCCGCCCGCGCCCGGCGCGGCGTGGGCCCACTGCTCGACCGGCTCGACGAAGCGGTCGCCGCCGTCGGTGGCCGGGTGTACCTGTCCAAGGACTCCCGCCTCCGGCCCGACCTCCTCCCGTATATGTATCCCGACCTCGCGCGCTGGCAATCCGTCCGGCGCCGGCTCGATCCCGAGGGCCGTCTGCGCTCAGACCTGGCCAGGCGGGTGTGGACACTGTGCGACGAGAGGGAGGCGAGGTCGTGAAGGATGCGCTGGGGGCAGTCCAGACCGTCGCCGTGGTAGGCGGCAGCTCTGAGATCGGCGTTGCCATCGCCTCCCGGCTGGTCGGGGCCCGTCGGGCCAGCGTGGCACTGGCCGGCCGTCACGAGGACGCCCTCGCAGCCTCAGCTGAGACGATCAGGCGGGCGGGGGCAGGACGCGTCGAGCTGATCCACTTCGACGCCTCTGCCACCGCCGGTCACGAAACATTCGTCGAGGAGCTGGCAGGGACCATGGGGGATCTCGACGTGGTGATCGTGACCTTCGGTCTCCTCGGCGACCAGGCCGTCGACGAACAGGGCGGAGAGGGCGCCGTGGCTGTGGCCACCACGAACTACGTTGGGGCCGTCTCCGTGTGCCTCCCCCTGGCGCGCCTGCTCCGAGCACAGGGGCACGGCACGCTGGTCATCTTGAGCTCCGTGGCAGGGGAGCGAGTACGCCGCGCCAACTTCATCTACGGCTCGAGCAAAGCCGGCCTGGATGGGTTCGCCCAGGGGCTCTCCGACTCGATGGCCGGCTGCGGGGCATCGGTGATGATTGTTCGCCCCGGCTTTGTGCACACCAAGATGACCGCCGGTTCGCGGCCCGCTCCCTTCTCCTCCACCCCGCAGGAGGTCGGCGGAGCTGTGGCGGCAGCTATTGCATCGGGAAAGGACATTGTCTACGTACCGGGTTACCTCAGGCTCCTCATGCGGCTGGTCCGGCACCTTCCTCGCCGTCTGTTTCGGCTGATCGAGCGTTGACGGGGCGATGCCGTGAGGGGCCTATACGTTGGTTTCGTCTGTGGGTGCGATGTGCGGATCGGGGAGGTCCCCAGCCGCCCCGCCTGCTCCTCCTTCCGGGCAATCGGCGTCGATCGTGTAGCAGGTCATCGATAACGATCCGTAGGCGTAACTCTCGATTAGTACGTCGGGCGGCCGGTCAGCGGCGGCGGCCACGCCGGCGAAGTACAGCAGGGGAATGAAGTGATCGGGCGTTGGCATCGCTTGCAGGTAGTCGGCATGTTCGGTGAGACGAAGAACGTCTTCTGCGCTCGAGTTTCGTGCCGCCGCCCGAAGTCCGTCGATTGCGGGACCTCACCCGCTACCGCAAGCGGTTGATCCAGACTCACACCGCCGAGTGCCAGCGGGTGCAAAAGGCGCTCGAGGACGCCGGGATCAAGCGTGCGGCTTCCCGCTTGTCGGCGAAGCCGCACCAGACGTTGAGGCCATGGTCGAACCGGCTGGGGTCTCTGCCCGCTCGGGCGGCCTCGGCATCGATCTGGTCGCGTACTGCGGCGAACCGGCGGGGCGAGACCCATATGCCAAGCCACCCGTCGCCGAGCCTGGCGGCGCGGCTGACCGCGGCGTCGGAACGTCCGCCGACTATGACCGGAATCGACGGGGACGGTGCCGGTGCGATGAGAGCGTCTTTGAACGAGAAGAACTCGCCGTTGAAGCTCACCGGCTTGCCTTCGCCCAAGCTGCGTAGGACTTGCAGGCTTTCGTCCATCCGCCTTCCGCGGGTCTTGGGGTCCGCTCCGCAGACCTCGATCTCGTGGGGGTCCTCGCCGCCGATCCCGACTCCGAGGGTGAGCCGACCGGGTGCTACCTGTGCGATGGTGGCGAGCTGGCGGGCGACCAGCACTGGGTGGCGCAACGGCAGCAGGTATAGCCCGACATACACCGGCAGTCGAGCCTGAGCGGCGAGCATCGAAGTGGCGGTGATCAGCCCGTCCGATCCCGCTCCAACGAAGAAGCTGACGTGATCGGCGACGCAGAGGTGATCGATGCCCGCGTCGGCGGCCCGGGTGAGCAGCGCCGGGAGTTGCTCTGGGCCGCCGCTGATGGGCTCCAGGGCTGACGGGAAGAACCCGACGCGGACGCTATCCATCCACCGGCTCTGAGGTCCGCCGTCGGTCGTCGACGGCGACAACCCGCTTGGGACGGTTCCGGGGCTCATCGTGGCCTCCCTAGCATCGAGGCGGCTGCGGCGTCGGTGCGGTGATCGCGGTCGGCGCGTCGAGGACGTCGTATTCGCGGATGGTGACGTCCTTTAGCGCCGGGTTGGTGTACATGCCTCGGAACAGGTCGGTCTGGCGGGAACGGTCGGCGTCTTGCCGGGAGGCGAACAGGTAGACCCCGCCGAACGTGTCGGAGGCGGCGTCGGCCAGCCACCACTTGGCGGCCAAGCCGGGCCAGGCGTTGAATTCGGGGGCGATGTGCAAAGCGTGTGCGGTGTAGTCCTCGGCTGGGATGTTCAGGCCGAAGGTGACGATGCGGATGCGCATGAAGGTTCCTTTCTCATCGGATGGCACCCTCTTGACGGTAAGAAGCCAGCGCGCTCGGCGCATCGGCCGGACGCTCCATTCGCGAATGGAGCGCCGAATGGAGAGTTCGCCCGACGAATAGGCACCGGTCGGGTTCGTAGCGTCGCCGCCATGACAACAACCAGCTCCACCATGATCCGTTCTCTGCCCGAGGAGACCCTTCTGGGGTTTCGGAAGCGTGCTGCTCACCACGATGCCGTGGGCCGCTACGCCGTCGAAGATCTGGCCGATCTCCGCGCCGCCGGCTGGTTCGCGGCGGCATTACCCGAAGACCGCGGTGGCCTCGGCCTGAACCTGGCCGAGCTGGCCGGCGAGCAGCGCCGGATGGCGCGCTACTCGCCCGCCACGGCCCTGTCGACCTGCATGCACCACTACTGGGTGGGCCTGGCGGCCGACCTGCACCGCATGGGCCTGCCCGAAGCGGACCTGATCACCGGATACGTCACGGACGGCGACATCCTCGCCTCGGGGCATGCAGAGGTGGGAAACGACATCCCGGTGGGGTTGTCCACGACGTCCGCGACTCGAGTCGAGGGCGGCTGGCGGATCACCGGCCGCAAGATGTTCGGCTCTCTCGGCCCTCACTGGAACCGGCTCGGATTCCACGCCATGGACCCATCCTGTGGTGGCGGTGATGTTGGTGTGGGCGCTGACGCTCATCGCCAACGTGTACGTCGGTATCGCCGAGCGGGCGCTGGAGATCGCGGTCGAACAGGCCGCCCGACGCACCTCCATCGCCATCCCGCGCGGCACCTTGGCCCACCATCCGCTGGTTCAGCATCAGGTCGCCGACATGTACCTGACGCTCGACGCGGCGCGCTCGTGCGTCGACGCGGTGGCACGGGACTGGGTCACCGGCGTCGACCACGGAGCGATGTGGGCGGCAAAGGTGCTGGCCGCCAAGTGGCAGGCCACGGTCGGCGCCAACCGGGTCGTGGACCTGGCCTGCGAGGTGGTCGGCGGCTCCTCCTACCGGCGGGGTACGGAACTGGAGCGGCTGTCACGAGATGTGCGCGCCGCCCGGTTCCATCCCGGCACGGACGCGTTCACCCATGAAACCCTCGGCAAGGCGCTGCTCGGCGTGGACGGGGACGGCCCCCGCTGGTGACGCTCAGCCGGCCAGGCCGGCAGCTACCGCGGCCCGGGCTGCCTGGGTGCGGTTGTGCACCCCGAGTTTGAGGAAGATGTTGCTGACATGCCGGTTGGCGGTGCGCTCGCTGATGAACAGCACCTCGGCTAGCTGCGCGTTGGTCATCCCCTCGGCAAGCAGGGCCAGCACCTCCTGCTCCCGGGCGGTCAGGATGAACAACGGGGGTCGCTCGACGCCCGCGGGGTCAGCCGGCGGCCGGTCGGCCGCCGGTACGCCGCCAGACCCGCCGTCCCCGTCGGCCTGCGCGTCGAGGTGGAGCGGCTCTGCCGGGCCGGGACTGGCTTGCTCGGCCAGGACGTGGCGGCCTATCCACGCATCGACACCACCAGGGCCGAAGTCGAGACAAGCGAGGGCGAAGCGCCGGCCGCCGACTTCGACCTCACCCAGGAGGTCGAACCCCATCACCCGAAGCACGGGCGCCGAGGCCGACCAGTCGATCATGACCGTGTACACGCGCCGCAGACTCGCCCGCAGCTGCAGATAGGTACGCTTGAGATCGGTCACCAGCGTCGCCACCTCGGGCGTGGGCCGCTCGCCGTGGCGGCCCCCCAGCGCCCAACGGAACATCACCGCAGTGGCGCCCGGCGGCATGGGCTCGTCCCGCATGTGGCCGGCGACGGCCTGCACTAAGGGGTCTCCATCCGGTGAGCCAGCCCGGTCGTCTACGGCTGCGGTGACCGAGAACCCAGCGACTCCGCCGTCGCTGGTGCGCACCACCGCGAAGGTGTCGCGGCGCGCCCGCCACCACCTTTCGACGAGCCGGGCGGATTCCTCCCCGGCGAACCGCCGGGCGATGGTCAGGATCTCGTCATGATCCTCGCTGCGGGCCTGCTCGGCTGGGTGCTGCAGCATCCCCGGCGGTGCATACGCGTTACGGATCAGCGGGTTCTGCACAAGGTGCAACAAATCGGCGGTGCTCTCCCAATCCGGAACATGCGCCGCCGATTCCAGGATGGCCCGCGCGGCGCGGGCCCTGAGCGCGCGCACCCGGGCCGGGTCTCGCAGCTCCAACGCCTCGAGCAGGACCGGGGCCGCGAGCCCGGATAGCTCGACACCGGCCGCGGTCGTCACCGTGAACGGCAAACCGCGCAGGTCCCGCCACGCCTGCTCCACATCCGCCTCGTCGACCACCGCGGCGAGCAGAGGCAGGGTCACCCGGCGCAGGACCGCCACCGCCTCGGCGACGGCCCGTTCCCGCGGCCCCAGGTCGTCCAGCATCACCGCGAACAGCTCTTCGACCACCTCCGCCGGCGCACCCGAACCGAGCGCCAGGCCGGGCCGGCGGGCCAGCGCCTCACCCGCGACAACCACGGCGAGGGGGTGTCCACGGGCGAACGCCCGGATCCGCTCGGCGTCGTCGCCCCGGATCCCGCGGGCGGCGAGAAGCCGGTCGACGTCGCCGTCGGTCAGCGGCCCGACCACCAGTTCGCCGAGCAGGCTGCGCCATCCGGGCGCCGTGCGCCACGCTACGTTCGGCCCGCGGCGGCCGACCAGCAGGGTGGTGGCGGTGCCCGGGAGGGCGCTGATCAGCTCATTACGGATCCAGCCGTCGAGCAGGTTGAGCCGCTCGAAACTGTCGATCACCAAGACATCGACCCCGGCCGCGGCTACCTGCTCGGCCGCCGCGATGGCCGACGGCGGCGCCGATCGTCCCAGCGCGGAGCCGAGGGCGGCCAACGCACCCGGCACTGTCGGCTCCATCCGGCGCCCATCGAGGCTCACCCACTTCACCGGCAGCGCGGCCAGCGTCCCGGTGACCAGCGTGGTCTTGCCGATCCCACCCGGTCCGTGCACGAACACCGCCGCTGGTCCCTGCGGGACCAGCAGCGCGGCCAGACGCCCACGCTCCTCGGCCCGGCCGAGGAGGGCCACCGATTCGGCAGCCACCAGGCGGTCGAAAACGGAACCCCCCGGGGGGGGCAGGCTCATCCCCGGAATGATAGGCCGTTTGTCAGCACACGGCGGGTCGCCGGATGCTGCACTCGGCGGCGGTCCCGGTCGGGCACTCACGGCACGATCCGCCCATCCCAAACCGACACTTTGGCAGAAGCTGCGTACACGCGCCCGGCTGGCTGCTCAATCTGGACGCAATGGACTACCCTCTCCCCCACTTTCACCACTGCCCCAAAACGCCCTGCCGTGAGCCGCTCGAAATTGCGTCCCACTCCGCCGGGCTTGGGACGGGCCTTGGCGGGGTCGGTGATCGCATCGCCGGAGGTGGTCGACGCGCCTCGTAGTGCCGGGTAACCCTTTGGAACGCCGCTGTGTCGGCTCGGTCTCGCTGATCGGGTCGATTCGGGCGTTGGCGGGCACGACTTCTTGTGGCGGCCAACTCCCGCAGACACGAAGGGTCCGCGGGTTCGTCCTGGCACACTGGGGAAGGCGGGCTTCTGGCTCAAGGCCGGGCTGAGCTCGACCGTGCCGAGCTGGTGGTCGGCGCGGCCGAGCGCAGGTTGGTAATCCTCGCCTTTCGCTACGGCGATCTGCCAGCTGATGGCGCTGCGTTTCGGGGCTAGATATGCGAAAGCCCGCCGACCTGGACCACGTTGTCCAGGTGGGCGTGCATTTCAGCAGGGTGTCCGCAAAGGGAGCCGAGTGTCTGGGTTATGCGTCGCGATGGGCTACCCGCATGGCTGCGGCTGCGAGGGCGATGGCGGCGTAGATGGCGAGGACAACGATGGCCGTCCTGGGCGTTAGGAGTCCGGCGGAGTGGTGGACGGTCACGGCGGCCTCGAGTGCGGTTCCGGGCAGGTATTGACGGAAGCCGGCTGGCAGGAACTGGCCGAGGGTGACCCCGCCGACGATGACCATTATCAGTGCGGTGGTCGCTCCTGCGGTGTGTCGGATGATGCCGCCGAGGCCGACGCCGAGGATAGCGACGAGGCTTACCCCGATGGCACCGAAGATGATGGCCTGCAGTACGCCGGGGTGTCCGAGGGACACTTGGAGGTGCTTGGCGATGAAGACTCGCTGACCGGCTTCGAAGCTGACGAGGTTGCATAGCAGTACCACTGGGAAGACGAACGCCGCGCTGACCGCTGCCTTGGCTGCGAGCAGGAGGGGTCGGGTGGGTGTTGCGGTGAAGGTGGACCGGATCATCCCGGTGGCGTATTCGGCTGTCACGGATCGCACGGCGAGCGAGGCGAGCAGGGCGACGCCCACGAGGAAGACGCCGCCTAACGAGCAGGCGGTTGGGTCGAATGACCGGCGTTGGGAAGCGCTCATGGTGGCCCATTGACTGGCCTGGGAGGCGCAGAGGATGACACCCAGCCCGATAGAGGTGACGATGGCCATGACGGTCATGCGCCACGTGGAGGGCAGGGTGTGGAATTTGGTCCACTCGGCTTTGAGGGTCCGGCTGATCGCGGTGGTCAGCCCAGTGGAAGCGGCGTGAATGGGGTAGGTGGTGGTTGCGGTCATGTCAGGCTCCTTGGGTTGCGCCGGCCAGCTGGCCGCCGTGGTAGTCGATTTCGTTGCGGGTCAGTTCGAAGAAGGCCTGCTCGAGGGACGCCTCGTTGGCGGCGAGTTCGACCAGGGTGATGCCGTGGGTGGCGGCGACTCCGCCGATGGCGGTGGAGTCGAGGCCGGTCACGACCATGGCTCCGTCGGGGCTGGACTCGACCAGGGCGCCGCGCCGGGTCAGGGCGTTGGCCAGGTCGGTCTGCTCCAGGGCACGAACACGCACGGTCGGGGCGGCGTTGCCGTTGATGAACTCTTCGGTGCCGGCGTCGGCGATGATGCGGCCTCTGCCGATGACGAGCAGGTGATCGGCGGTCTGGGCCATCTCGCTCATGAGATGGCTGGACAGGAACACCGTGCGGCCTTCGGCGGCCAAGGACTTCATTAGGTTCCGGATCCACAGGATGCCGTCGGGGTCGAGGCCGTTGATCGGCTCGTCAAACATGAGCGTCTCCGGATCGCCGATGAGGGCGGCGGCAATACCGAGACGCTGGTTCATACCCAGCGAGAAGGTCCCGACCCGCTTCCCAGCGACCTCGCTGAGGCCGACCATGTCGAGCACTTCAGCCACGCGGCGACGGTCGATGCCGTTGCTGTCGGCGAGCCACTTGAGATGGTTAGCGGCGGTCCGGCCGCCGACGATGGCCTTGGCGTCCAGCAGTGCCCCCACGGATCGGAGAGGGTCGGTCAGCTCCCGATAGGACTTGCCGTTGACCGTGACCGAGCCGCAGCTCGGAGCGTCAAGGCCCAGGATCATGCGCATGGTGGTCGACTTGCCGGCGCCGTTGGGGCCGAGGAAGCCGGTCACCTGTCCTGGCTTCACGGTGAATGACACCTCGTCCACCGCAACTGTCTCGCCATAGCGCTTGGTCAGGTCGTTTGCCTCGATCATGGTGCTTCCTTTCCTTGGAGGGTGCGTGGTGTTGGACCCAGCGTGCGCTTAGTCCCTGAGGAGTCACTGACGAGCCACTGAGACGACAAGGATCAGAGCGTCAGGGACACGTCTCGTCCGTTGGCCGGCCGATGGTCGTACGGTTGAGCACGTGGAGGTCAGGTTCTTCGGCGAGTTCGAGGTGATCCAAGCGGGCGAGCCGGTCCATGTCCGTGGCAGCAAGCAGCGCGCCCTGCTGGCGCTGCTCGCGCTGCAGCGTGGCGGGCCGGTCGCGCCCGACCGGCTGATCGACGCCTTGTGGGGGGACGGGGAATCGGCCAACCCGGCGAACGCCCTGCAGGCACAGATCGGCCAGCTGCGACGCACCCTCGGGCCGACGGCCATTGTCACTAGCGGGGCCGGCTACGCCCTCGCAGTCGATCCCGACGACGTGGACGCCGTCCGTTTCGAGCGTTTGGTACAGACTGGCCGGCGGTTGGTCGAGAAGGGAGACGTCCAGGCGGGATCGGTCGCGCTCAGCGAAGCGCTCGCGTTGCGGCGTGGCGAGCCGTTGGGCGAGTTCGCTTACGCCGGCTTCGCCGATATGGAACGGGCGCACCTCGACGAGTTGACCCTCGTGGCGTTGGAGGCCCACGCCGAAGCGGACCTGGCCCTGGGTCGGCATAGTGAGGTCATCGGCCGGTTGGAGCCGCTTTGTCGTGAACACCCTCTTCGCGAAGGTCTGTGGGAGATGCTCATCGTTGCCCTGTACCGCGACAGACGGCAGGCCGAGGCTCTGCGCGCCTACAGCGAAATCCGGGACCGCTTGGTCGAGGGGTTGGGAATCGATCCTGGCGCGGCGCTTCGAGAGCTCGAGGCCCGCATCTTGACCCAGGACCCGACCCTCGCCCCAACTGCTCCAGCCCGGCTCCGGGACGCCGGGGACTCGACGATGGCCGGTAACCTGCGCGAACAGCTGAGCAGTTTCGTCGGCCGGCGTGCCGAGCTCGAGGAGTTGAGCGAGACGTTGCGCACCTGCCGACTCGTGACATTGGTCGGCCCCGGGGGAGTCGGCAAGACTAGGCTGGCAGTGGAGGCGGCTGCTTCCTTACGCGTCGAGCATCCAGACGGCGCCTGGTTGGTAGAGCTGGCCAGCGTCACCGAACAAGAAGGTGTTGGACCGGCCGCGGCGGGTGCGCTCGGGGCCGCCGCGTCCTCGCTTGGAAGTCCCCATTCGCCGGGCACCATCGTCGAGCTCATCGTTCAACATCTGCTCGGGCGATCTCTCGTGATAGTCCTTGACAACTGTGAGCATGTGATTGAGCGGGCGGCGACGCTGGCTGACACCCTGGTCGGCGCGGTGCCTGGTGTCCGACTGATCGCGACGAGCCGTCAGCCTCTCGGCGTCCCGGGCGAGGTGCTGGTTCCGGTGGCTGGCTTGCCTGGGCCGGTCGCCGTGGAGCTGTTCGTCGATCGCGCTCGGGCGGTCCAACCGGGCTTCAGCCTCGAAGGGCAAGCTGGCGACGTCGTTTCAGAGGTCTGCGTCCGATTGGACGGCCTTCCGTTGGCCATCGAACTCGCCGCCGCTCGGCTTCGGGCCCTTCCCCTGGCCACTTTGGCCGAACGACTCGACGGCCGCTTCCGTCTGCTGACTGGGGGTGCACGCACCAGACTGCCCCGCCAGCAGACCCTCCGGGCGGTTGTCGACTGGAGCTACGACCTGCTGTTCGAGGACGAACGCCTCCTGTTCTCACGCCTCTCGGTCTTCGCCGGCGGCTGCGAGCTGGCGGCCGTGGAGGCAGTCTGCGCCGATGAGCGCGTGCCGCAGAACGAGATCCTCGACATCCTCAGCCGGCTGGTTGACAAGTCCCTGGTGACCCTCGACATCGGCTCTTCTCGGGCGCGCTACTCGCAGTTGCAAACCCTCGCGCGAGTACGCGGGCGAACGCCTCGCCGGCTCGGGCGCAGCGGAGGAAATCCATGACCGGCACGCCCGTTGGTACCTCGAGCTTGCGGAGCAGGGACGACCCGGACTGCGCGGCGAAGCGGGCATCGAATGGAGAGTTCGACTTGAATCAGAGATCGACAACTTCCGCGCCGCGCTCGACTGGTTCATCGGACGCGCTCGACGCCCCCTCCGCTCTCGCCCTAGTGGGCAACGTCGCCTATCTGTGGTTTCTTCGGGCTGACTTCCACGAGGGTTACCGCTGGTCAAGCGACGCTCTCGCCGTCGACCCCTCAAACTCATTCGAAGGACGCCGCGGCTTCGCGGCCGCGTACAAGGCCTACTTCTCCAGCATCATCGGCGGCCCACGCTCGGCACTACATGATTTCCACGAGGCAATAGCCGATCTGCGCCAGGCCCACTCACCCGACCTGGGCGGCGCGCTGCTCGTGCTTGGTGACGTCCTCGCCAGGCTCGGTGACTTCGACGCCTCCCGACAGGCCCTGGCCGAAGCGCTCCCTCTGGTGGTCGAGAAGGGCGATGAATGGGACATCGCCACTCACGACATGTTCTCCGCCCGAAACCTGGCGGCGCAGGGCCGAACCGACGAAGCCGAGAAACTCACCCGAGCCAGCGTGGAGCGGCTCCAGGCGTGCGGCGATCACTGGATGATCCTCTACGGACTAGGCATGCTGGCCGGAATCGAGGAGTCACACGGGAACTTCCTGTCCGCGGCCGCCGCCTACGAAGAGCTCATCGATCTGTGCCGGACAGTCGGAACGACCCACTTCGAATCGATGTGGCTCATCCGGCTCGCCACCTTGCGGGCCCAACACGGCGACGACGTCGCCGCCCAACGGCTCTTCGCCGATTCCGCCGCCACCAAGTCTCAACTAGGCAGAACCGCCGCTCTGCTAGGCCGGGCCGGGGCGGCCCGCCGACTCGGCGATTTCGACTCTTCTCGAGATTGTCTCAACGAGGCAAAAGCCAACTACGACTCCGCTGGCCATCCGAGCGGCTCGACCGCGGCGCTCATCGGCCTCGCTTGGTGGTCCATCGCCGTGGGCGACATGGCCGCGGCAAACGACTACGCGGAGCAGGCTCGCAGCCGTGCTTCGGAGGCCCCCGACCCGCTGGTTAGCATCCTGGCTGAGACGGTGGCCGCCGCCGTCGCCCTGACCTCCTCGCCCAACAAGACGAATCGCAACCGTTTCACGGCCATCCTCGAACAACGCGCCACTACCGGCCGGTCCACAGCCTTCTTCGAGGCCACCCTCGACGATCCCGACGTCGAGGCCCTCGCCGCTGCCCACGGGCTCCGTCGCAGTTGATCTCAGCACCACCTCAGTACGATCTCAGGCCCGCGGTGCAACCTGGCAGCCGTGGACCAAACCCATCGTCAGCAACCAAGTAGCTCCAACCACCCCGCAGCCCCCAGGCCGGCCGTCGACGACCACGGTCGCGCCGTCACTGCCAGCCAGCAAGCGGCGTCGTGGTACCGACACGCGCAGCGGACTTCCGACCTGATGGGAGCCGGCGCGGGACTACGGCTCGCCGTCTGTACGGATCCCGCCTTCGCGCTCGCCATCGCCGATCTCGACGCCATAACCGGAACGACCCCGCGTCCCATCACAGGCCGACAGATGAACTGGGAACGCCACCACATCGAAGTAGTCCGCAGCGCGGCCGCCCACAACTTCGACCGAGCCGCCGACCTGCTCCGTGAACTCCTCGCCGCCATCGGCTGCGACCCCCTAGCGATGCGCATCGTCATCGATCTCGCCGAGCGTACCGGAAAAGAGGGAGAGCTTGACGACCTAACCCGTCAGCCGCCCGGTTGCCACCGGGTGTTTGGCTGAGCCGCCCATGACGGCAGCGCCATGCTCTCGGACCCGAGCAGACGGAGATCCACCCTGCAACCCGCTACTCCCGGCCGGGGCAGCGTGGCGCATCATAACGAACGACGCTGATGCGGCCAGCCATCCTCTTCAGCGGAAGCGCCGAAGACTCGCCCAGAATACCGCCGGCGGGTATCCCGGTATCACGGCGGCCGAGTGTCCTCTCCGCCGAGTAGGCGGGATGGTCTTCGGACCACGACTCCGGCCGCTGGTGGTTGCCACGCGTCCTCAAATTGTTGATCTGAACGGATAACGCCCGCTTTGGCCAACCGTTAACCACAACGAGCCCATCAGACGGCAACGAACGCTGCCGAAAGAGCTGGCCTGGCCGCGGCCGTTACTCTCGGTTGACAGGTTGACCGGCCGGTGAGCGGCCCTTCCTGGCCGGGACTCGGGCAGATCCCGGTGGCCGCCCACCAGAACACCAAGGGATCGAAACGGACCGGTTAGGACCCCAGCGGGATACCTGGTCCACGCCCGGCGGCGAGGCGTTGGCGCTACGCCCCGATCCGGAGCACGATCTTGCCGCGTGTGTGTCGGCCCGCGACCCGCGCCAACGCCTCGCGGACCTGGCTCAGCGGCAGGACCGCTTCGACCTGCGGGCGTAGCTGGCCGGAGTCGACCAAGCGAGAGAGTGCCTCCAGCCGCTGCCGGCCGCCGTGGGCGGCGAACGATTCGCCCGTGATGCCCCGCTCGATCTGGAGAGGACCGAATGGGGGGATCACCGAGATGGCCTGGCCGCCGTCGCGCACGGCACCCACGGCCTGGTCCATGGTCTGGCCACCGACGCAATCGAGGAGCAGGTCGACGCCGCCGGGGACTACGGCCAGGACCTGTTGGACCCAGTCGGCGGCGTGGTAGTCGAAGACTTCGCTGGCGCCCAGGCCCCGCAGATACTCATGGTTGGCTGGGCTGGCCACGCCCATGGGGCAGGCGCCCATAGCCGCCGCGATCTGCACGGCGGCGCTGCCCACCCCTCCGGCTGCGGCGGTGATGAGCACGGTTTCGCCGGGCTGCAGCAACCCCCGGTCGACCAGGCCCTCATGCGCGGTCCCGGCGCCGATCACCAGCCCGGCCGCCCCTTGGAAGTTGGCCTGATCGGGCATGGGGGCCAGGCGGTCTGCCGACGCCAGTGCCAGCTCGGCGAACCCGCCGCCGGCCGGGAACAGACCCGCGTACACCCGATCCCCCGGCTGGACGCCGGCCCCCTCACCAGCCGCTTCGACGACGCCGGCGACTTCTTGACCGGGGACGAACGGCAGGGCAATCCCTGGGAAACCGCCGCTCAGGAACCCCACGTCCCAAGGGCCCACGCCCGCGCCATAAACCCTGATCAGCACCTGTCCCGCCGCCGGTGCTGGGTCCGGCCGTTCACCCAGTTCCACACTGTCGATCCCGCTCAGCTTCTTCGCCAGCGCTACTCGCATGCCTCCGGCCTCCTCACCTGGTGCTCAGTATCCCGCCGGACGACCTCGGGACCCGCCACCGTCTCGGGTTCTGGCCAGCCAACAGCCCGCCAGCAACGCCGCTGCCTGCAGCTCCGGGCACGATGACGCCTGACTGAACCCGCCGTCGCGTGTCCCATATCACGCATCCCATTATCGCCAGATTGAAAGCGCCCACATCGCCGCGCTGCGGGGTGATATTCGTTGCTCGATAGAGATGGCGCGACGGCCCGCGGCTGGCCGAGCCGAAGGCTCGGGGCAATCGTGGCTGAACCGGCCGTGTCGCTCTGCCCGCCTAGCGTGAACGCCGTGTCTGTGCCCACTGCGACGGTCGAGTTCTCGGATGCGGCCGAGCCCCACCGACGTGAACTGCTGGTCCACTGCTACCAGATGCTGGGCTCGGTAGAGGAGGCTCAGGATCTCGTCCAAGAGACGTTGGTCCGGGCGTGGAGGGCCTACGACCGGTTCGACCCGGCCCTGGCATCAATGAGGACCTGGCTGTACCGCATCGCCACCAACACCTGCCTCAGCGCGCTAGAGGGCCGGGTTCGCCGCCCCCTTCCCGCCGGGGTGGGCCAGCCCTTCGAGGATCCCGATGCTCCTTTCGTGCCCGGCCTGGAGGTGCCCTAGCTACAGCCCTTTCCCGACCGCCTGCTGGGCGCTCCACCGACCGATCCCGAAGCCGTTTCCGTGGAGCGCGCCGGCATGCGCTTGGCCTTCGTCGCCGCGCTGCAGTTTCTCTCCGCCAAGCAGCGCGCGACTCTGATCCTGCGCGATGTGCTCGGCTTCTCGGCGGGCGAGGTTGCCGAGACCCTCGACACCAGCGTTGCGGCCGTGAATAGCGCCCTGCAGCGGGCCCGGGCCGCCCTCGATGAGCCGGGCTTCGACCCCGAAACCCTTGAGGATCCGGACGGGGCTGAACACGAGGTCGTGGAGCGCTACCTGGCCGCCTTCTGCCGAGCCGACGTCGATGGCCTGGTCCGCATGCTGGCCGACGACGTGGTCCTCGAGATGCCCCCGATGTGGAACTGGTATATCGGTCCCACGGCCTACGGGCAGTTCATGGTCCGGGTCTTCGCAGTCAGGGGGACCGACTGGCGGGTCGTCCCGGTCTCGGCCAACCGACAGCCGGCCGTGGCCGCCTACATCGGCGAGGACGGGCGCCATGTGCTGCACACCCTGCAGGGCCTTCCGCCACGGACCCGAGGCCGTGGCCGGCGACAAGTTCCGCCTCGGCCCGGTGCTGGACTCTGGCGTGTTGCTGCTGGGGCGGCGCACCTGGGAGCGGTTCTCCCAGATCTGGCCCAACCGGACCGACGAGTTCTCCACATCCATGAACCGCATCCCCAAGCTGGTCTTCTCCCGAACCGTCACCGACGTCAGCGCCTGGTCCAACTCGCAAGTGGTCGACCAGGACCCCTCGGCGACCGTGTAAGAGCAGATCCGGGACCGCGACGTGATCGTGGCGGGCAGCGCCAGCGTCGTTCGCGCCCTGGCCGAGGGCGACCTGGTGGACGAGTACCGGATCCTCCTGTTCCCGACCGCGCTCGGGAGCGGCACCCGGTTGTTCACCTCCGGGGCTGCACCCACCCATCTCCGCCTCCTGTCAGCAGAATCGTCGGGGCAGGCGGTCCTGCTCCGCTACGAACGACAGGCGAGCTGACAACGTCTCATGAGGGGTTGGCATCGACACAGAAGGATCGGGCAATGCGGCCGTCTCAGACGGCGCCGAGAACCATTGAGAGGAGAATGGAGAAATCGTCATCGCGGGCAGCATCCAGCTGGTGCACACTCTCATGGAGCAGGATCTGGTCGACGAGGTGAGGCTGATGATCTACCCGGTCGTGCTCGGCGCCGGTCACAGGCTCTTTGATGAGTCGAGCGCCGAAATGTCGATGCGCCTTGTCGACAGCCGGACCGTTGACGACCTTGCCTATCTCACCTACGAAGTCGTCCGAGCGGCCTAGCCCCAAATGTTCCTCCGCCGTGCCCTCTTTCCCAAGGACGGGGGTCCACAGCAACGCCGGCTTTACGGACGGCGTTTTCGGTCCAGGACGCTCAAGGTGCCAGGGTATTTGCTCGAAGCGGTAGGAGAGACCATGAGCAGAGCTGTTGTCGTCATGCGTCAGTTTTGACCTTGCGCGAAGGCAGCCGCGACCGCCTTTGGAGCGGCGCTGATCATTTCTTTGCCGGCTCCGTATTCACGAGGTGGTCGAGGTCGCCGGGGCCTCGTACCGGGCGGACGTCGCGGGCGGTGAGGGGTTCCCCGCAGGCCGAGCAGGTCATTATGGCTTGGGCCACTTTGCCGCACTTGTTGTGCACCACCTTCAGCGGTGGCCCGTCGGGGGCGGCGTGTTTGTCGCCCCATTGGCGCATGGCGGTCAAGACCGGCCACAGGTCGCGGCCCTTGGCGGTGAGCCGGTAGTCGTAGCGGGGCGGGTGGTCGCTGTAGGCGACCTTGTCCAGGACACCCTCTTCGACGAGACGGGTCAGGCGCTGGTTCAAGATGTTGCGGGCGATTCCCAGGCGTTCCTGGAAGTCGTCGAAGCGGGTCACGCCCAGGAAGGCGTCGCGGATGATCAGCATCGACCACCACTCGCCCACCACCTCCAGGCATTGGGCTACCGAGCAGTGCATGCCGGCGAAGCTCTTGCGTTCCACAAAACCCAGAATAGTGGGTTGCATTATGGAACGCAACGGGTTAGAGTGCGTTGCATGACGCTATTGACTGCGGTGGCTGGTACCCAGGCTCCATCCCGGACAAATGAGTCCCGGGCCAAGGCCTCGCCTGCGGGGGTGCTGTTGATCGTGTGCGCCGGGGTGGTGCTGGCCAGCTTGGACCTGTTCATCGTCAATGTGGCGCTGCCCCAGATCGCCCGGGATCTGCACGCCACCGACCTGGGGCAGCTGTCGTGGGTGCTCAACGCCTATGCCATCGTGTACGCGTCGCTGTTGGTGTTCTTCGGTCGCCTCGCCGATCGTTACCGACGGGACCGGGCCTTTCTGTTGGGTGTGGCCGTGTTCACCGCCGCCTCGGTGGCCTGTGCGGCCTCGGCCAGTGTCGGGATGCTCATCGGCTTCCGGGTGCTGCAGGCGGCCGGGGCGGCCTTGCTGACCCCCGCCTCTTTGGGTTTGGTCCTCGCCTCCTATGACGATCCCGTTCGCCGGAGCGGGGCGGTGCGGGCCTGGACGGCCGTGGGCGGTCTGTCCGCCGCGGTCGGCCCAGTGGTGGGGGGCCTGTTGGTGGCGGTCAGCTGGCGGTGGGTGTTCCTGGTCAACCTGCCCGTCGGGGTCGCCGCCCTGGTGGTGGGCTGGCGCCGCCTGCCGCAGCTGCGTGGCCTTCCCACCGAAAAGCCCCGCCCGCTCGGTGTGGTGCTGGTCACCGCCGGGGTGGGTCTTTTGACCTTCGGGCTGGTCAAAGGGGCCGACTGGGGCTGGGGGTCGGCTCGAATCGACGCCGTCCTGGCCGTCGCGGTCGTCCTGCTGGCCTTGTTCGTCAGGGACTGCGTGTCCAGCCGCAACCCGCTGGTGCGCCCGGATCTGTTCCGGTCCCGTGCTTTCACCGGCGCCTCGTTCGTCGCGTTGTTCTTCTCGGCGTCGTTCGGGGCCATGCTGTTGTCGATCGTGCTGTGGGAGCAGGGCGCTTGGGGTTGGTCGGCGCTGCGGGCCGGGCTGGCTATCGCCCCCGGACCGCTCATGGTGCCGGTCATGTCGTTTCTGGTGGCCGGCCGGCTCATCCGCCGCTACGGGCCAGCCCTGGTGATCAGCCTCGGAAGCGCGTTCTTCGCCGCCGGCGTGGCCTGGTGGGCCCTGACTGTGACCGCCGCCCCCGACTACCTATCGGCGGTGCTGGGCGGGATGATCCTGACCGGCGTGGGCGTAGGACTCACCCTGCCCACCGTGATGGCCACCGCGGCAGCCTCGCTGCCCCCGCAGGCGTTCGCCACCGGCTCCGGGGTCATCAACATGATCCGCCAAACCGGTCTGGCTCTGGGCGTGGCCGTCCTGATAGCAGTGCTCGGCACCGGGACCGGCGGCCAGCACAACGCCCGGCTGGCCACCTTCGAGCACGCCTGGTGGGTAGCCGCAGCCATCTCCGTGGCCGGCGTCGTCCCCGCACTGGCTCTGCTCCGCCGGCCCCGCCCAGTCCCAGTCCACGTTCCAGCCGTCGCCTTAGAGCAGGTCTGAACAGTGCAGCAGCAAGTGATTCAGGTTGAGGAGCGTACGGGGCGCCCGGGCGCAGCGTTAGAAGCCATGAGGTTGGAAGTCGACGAGGTGGCCACCACCCGAGTGGTCGGGCACATTCAACTCGGCCCCGACCACCACACCCCGTGGGGCATCGTCCATGGCGGCGTCTACGCCACCGCGGTGGAAAGCGCCGCCAGTCTGGGGGCCAGCGCGGCAGTCGCCGAGCGGGGAATGGTGGCGGTCGGCTTGACCAACACCACCCACTTCCTGCGGCCGCTCACCGCAGGGCTGGTCACCGTCACCGCAGTAGCGCTCAACCAGGGCCGCACCCAGCAGCTGTGGCAGGTGGACATCACCGACAGCCACGGCCGCCTCGTCGCCCACGGGGAGCTGCGACTGCAGAACATCGACATACACACCATGGGATCACCAACCAAGACAGGAGAATCCAATGAACATTGACCGATCCATCGCCTTTGTCACCGGCGCCAACCGGGGGCTCGGGGCCGCTTTTACCGAAGCGCTGTTGGAGCGAGGCGCGGCCAAGGTGTACGCCGGGGTACGCCGACCAGAAACCATCACCGACCCCCGCGTGGTGCCGATCCGGCTCGACCTGACCGACCCGGACAGCATCGTCGAAGCGGCCCGGCTCGCCCCTGATGTCACCCTGGTCATCAACAACGCCGGCATCTCCACCAGCACCCCGATCCTGGGCGACGAAGAACGCCTGCGCCAGGAGCTGGAGGTCAACTATCTCGGACCGGTCGCCGTGGCTCGCAGCTTCGCCCCCGTCCTGGCCGCCAATGGCGGCGGCGCCGTGGTCAACGTGCTGTCGGTGCTGTCATGGGTCACCTTCCCCCAGACCGGCGGCTACAGCGCCGCCAAATCCGCCATGTGGGCCGCCACCAACGGCCTTCGCCAAAGCCTGGCCGCACAACACACCCAGGTCCTGGCCCTGCACGTGGGCTACATGGACACCGACATGACCGCCGCGGTGACCGCCCCCAAGACCGCCCCCCACGATGTCGCCGAAGCCACCCTCGACGCCCTCCAAGCCGGCCAACACGAAGTACTAGCCGACGAAGTCTCCCGCCACGTCCGAGCGCAGCTGTCCGGACCGCTCACCGTCATGTACCCCTCGCTGGATCCCCAGGCCGCCGCCTGAGCCAAACGCGCGGGCTAGGCGAGGGCTGAAGGTCGCCCATATTGTTCCGCCAGTGAACGCCCCCAAGTCGCGCCATTGCAATATCCCCACACGCTTATGGAGATCTTCCTTGCTCGTTCCGGTCGAGGCTCGAAGGCCGATCTACCCGATAAAGGCGACTGGGTTCTGGCCTTGGAGCAGACGACGATCGATCTCGGCACCCATGACGCTGCAATCGGTGGCGGGGTGATCGAACCGGCACAATAAGGCGGCGGCAAGCACAGGGCCAGGCGGTCGCGGAATCGGATCGGTGCCGAAAGGCGTGGCTGTCCCTGAGGTGTCCCGGCCATGTGGGCGTAGTGCTTGAGGGCGCTTCGAGCCGCTACCCAGCACCAGGCGATCCCTCGGCGTCGGTCTTCGCTGGCATCGAAGCCGTCTCGTCCTCCGTCAGAGACCAGCCGGCGGATCTCACGCAGAGCGTAGAGGGCGGCGTCAAGCTCGGCTTGGAACTCCCGGGCGCCTCAGGCAGCTGGTGCTGGCGCGAGCTGTTCTCGACGGCGGGCGCCTGGCGCCCCCGCTGATGTCACAGCGACGTGGTGTCCGAGGACGGCCTCGGCTTCGCCTTGGAAGTCGACCAGGTCGAAGTAGGTGCGATCCGCGTCCAAAGTCACGACCAGTTCGGCGGGGTCATCACCTAGGTGCACGGACGTGATGCCGTGACGGGCGGCCAACTCGGCGAGGAGCCCCGCGCTTTGGCGAAGTAGGCGGTCGTAAGGAGGGGGCAACTCCACGACTGTCATGGTAGGCCGACCCATGGCTGGGGGCGGGTCGCACTTCAGGAGCTGGCGGCGTGGTTAGATCGGCGACCTTCTGACTCTTGGGTACCGGTGGCGTTCATGAGCACCGTTGACGCCGCATACCCCGAGATCAGGAGCGCGATCAGCACGATCGAGGGAATCACGCCGAACGGGTCGCCCGATGGCGGGTCGTTGGTGGTATGAGCCTTGAGGGTCGCGTTCTGCTGCATTGCGGCGTCCGCGAAGTAGGTCCCAAGCGGGTACCCGGCGTAGGCGCTGGCAGCCCCGGGGATGATCAGAGTGCTGGTGCCGTTGCTGGTCACCAGACCGCCATAGAGCTTGGCTTGGTCGAAGGCCTGGTCAAGAGCGGATTGGTTCGGGTACTGGATGGTCTTTAGGGACATGTGCTGCTGAACCGCCGGGATGAGAGGCGAGGAGCCGACGACGCCGAATGGGAGGTTGGAGGCCACCGGGTTTCGTTCCGCGGTGATGTAGTTGACCGTGAGTAGGCACTCCATGAGGGCGACGACGATGAACGCGCCTGCCAGTAGACGAACTCCTGACGACCGGTAGTTGACGTCGCAGGCTGTCGCGGGTGTGCGCCTTCTCGGCGGTCTTGCGGGCGGCCTTCTCGCCCTTCCTCACCTGAGCCGCCTCCTTCTTCGAGCCCGCCCCGGTCGCTAGGGCCCGGATACCCTTCATGATCTCCTGCTCGGACAGGTGGGCGTACCAGATGTCCAGGTTGCCCATCTGGGCGAAGCCGGCCATGGCGTCCCGGTAGGGCGTCACCGACGCCATGGTGGCGGCCCGAGTGTCGGCTGTGCTGGACCCATTGTTACGTCCGGCGATGGTGAAACTGGCCGCCATCCGTTTGACGTCGTACTCGAAGGGCCCCGGCAGGGTCTCGTCGAAGTCATTCAGATCGAAAAGCAGCGCTCGCTCCGGCGACGCGAACACACCGAAGTTGGAAAGATGGGCGTCGCCGCAGAGTTGCACCTCCAGGCCGGCCGTGGGAGTGTCCTTGAGGTCGGTGGCCATGATCTTGGCCGCGCCCCGGTAGAACGTGAACGGCGACACGTTCATGCGCCCATGGCGGACTGGTACCAGATCCGGCTCCCGAGTCAGGTTCTGCGCCTATAACAGCCCGACGGGATCACGACGATCGGCGGCCGCAACCCATCCAGTATGGGCGGCCAACGGGGTTTGCTCTCTAACGGCCCGGCCGGCCGCCCGGCGTTCGCCCACACCAGGGGTGCGCGATCCTTGTTGTCGTCATCGGCTTCATCTCTCCTCGCTGGGAGGCCGGCCCGGCCCAGTACAGGTCTGGCGTCTTGGCCGCTATTGGATGGCCGTGGCCACGCGCATGAGCTCTTCGGGGGTGATGAGGTGGTCGTGGCTGTCATCGCCGATGTCGAGCTGGACCCAGTGGATCGTTCCGGTGAAGCGGCTGGTGGTCTGTGTGTAGTCCTCGCTTACCGGCGTGCCGGTATCGCAGCCCACGTCACAGGTCTCATCCGCGGAGTAGATCATGGGCACGGTGGCGTTTATGTGCCCGTCGCCGGCCGGTTTGCCGTCTATGTACAGGGCGACTTGTCCGCCCTTGGCCAGTCCTCCTCCGTCGTAGGCGAACTCCATGCGGACCTGATGGCGGCCTGGGGCCACCGGGTCGGTGCCCTCCACGTAGAAGCGCATGAGCCCGGCCAGGTTGTGGCAGTACTTGGGTTTACCCTCATGCAGGTAGAGGCTCCAGCCGGCGAACGCCCCGCCCTGGGCGATGATCACCCCGGTGGCCCCACCGGCGGGCACGTCGACTTCGGCGGTCACCGAGTGCGACTTGTTCTTCATGTTGATAACCGAGTTCTCGCTGAGGCGAATCATCCCGTCATAGAGCAGCTGCGTCTGGCCTTTGACGAGCACGGGCCGGCCGGCGATGTCAGAGTTGAACCTTTCGATACGCCGGTCGTCGAGGGGCAGCACGTTGTATTTGACGGCCTCGATCAGCCACAGACGTTGCAGCTCTTTCAGTTTGTCGGGATGGTCGGCGGAGATGTCATGGGCCTGAGACCAGTCGGTGTTGGTGTCATAGAGCTCCCAGACGTCATCGTCGAGGGCCGGCAGCTTGGCCCCGAACTCCCACGGCGTGCTGTGCCGAGTCACCGCCGTCCACCCCTTGTGGTAGATCCCCCGGTTGCAGGCCACCTCGAAGTACTGGGTCTCGCGTCCCTCGGGCGCCTCGGCGTCATCGAAGGTGTAGCGCATCGACACCCCGTGCAAAGGCATCTGCTGGATCCCGTGGACGAAGGTAGGTTCGGGCAGCCCGGCCACGTCCAAGATGGTGGCCCCGACGTCGATGATGTGATGGAACTGGGTGCGCACCTCGCCCCGGGCTTCGAAGCCGGCGGGCCAGTGGACGATGGTCCCGTTGCGGGTGCCGCCGAAATGAGAAGCCACCTGCTTGGTCCACTGATAGGGGGTGTCCAAGGCGTGAGCCCAGCCCACCGCATAATGGTTGTAGGACTTGGGCCCTCCGAAGTCGTCTATGCGTTGGGCCATGAACTCGGTGGTCTCGAACGCAGCCGCCCCGTTGAGAGAGATGATCTCGTTGAACGTGCCGTTCGGGGTTCCCTCGGCGCTGGAGCCGTTGTCACCGATGATCAGATAGACCAAGGTGTCATTTAGCACCCCCAACTCCTCGAGCGCGTCGATGAGCCGGCCGATGTGATGGTCGGTGTGCTCCATGAACCCGGCGTAGATCTCCATCTGGCGGGCCAGCACCGGCTTGAGATCGGAGGGCACGTCGTCCCAAGCCTGAATTCTCAGCTGGGCGAGCCGACAACTCGGTCTCCGGAGGCACCACACCGAGCTGCTTCTGGCGGGCCAGCGTCTCGTCTCGAAGAGCGTCCCAGCCGGCGTCGAAACGGCCCTTGTACTTGTCACTCCACTCTTCGGGAACATGGTGCGGAGCGTGGGTGGCGCCGGGGGCGAAATACATGTAGAACTGTTTTTCGGGCATGAGCGACCTCTGCTGGCGGACCCACGAGATGGCTCGGTCGGTCATGTCTTCGGTGAAGTGGTACCCCTCGTCGGGGGTCTTCGGCGGTTCGACCGGGGTAATGCCGTCATACAACGCCGGGTACCACTGGTTGGTCTCGGCGCCAACAAACCCGTAGAAATGCTCGAAGCCGCTTCCCGTGGGCCACTGCGTGAACGGCCCCATCGGGCTGGTCTCCCAGACCGGCACCTCATGGCACTTACCGAAGGCGGCGGTGGAGAAACCGTTGAGCCGCAGGATCTCAGCGATCGGCGCGGCCGTATCGGGACGGACCGAGTTATAGCCCGGGGCCGAGGTGGCGATCTCGGTGATCCCACCCATCCCCACCGCGTGATGATTACGGCCCGTCAACAAAGCCTGGCGGGTCGGCGAGCACAACGCAGTGGTGTGAAACCGGTTGAACCGCAGTCCGGCCCCCGCCAGCCGCTGGGCGTTGGGCGTGTGGCACGGTCCACCGAACACACTCGAAGCCCCGAACCCGGCGTCATCGATCAGCACCACCACCACGTTGGGCGAACCAGCCGGAGGCCTCAACGCCTCGATCGGCGGGAACGAGGTCTCCGGATCCTTGGCGTCGTAAGTGGTAAGCCCCACGTGAGGGCGGGCCGGGATAGGCAAATGGGACCTGGAAATATCGGCCACGAGGCTCCTTTGACACAGCTGAGGCGATCTCAACCGAGACGCCGCCACCGCCGAGCCTCACCTCTACACGGATCGCACGCATCACCCGGAACCGGTGATCCGCCCGCCCGTCACATGTCGGCCATCAGACGGACCGGCACCGTACCAACATCGCTGAGGTCAGGCGGTCGAACGACCACTCTCGGTGAGTAGGCGCCCGAGTGCCGCGTTCGCACCCCACAGGCAAGGAAGCATCGGGAACCTCGGAGGTGTCGAATTTCGTGGTTCAGTGAGTTCGATGGCGGCCAAACCACGGCGACGTCCCAATGGCGAAGCAGGTCGGCCACTTCGCCGATGACCTTCTTGGGTTGCCTGCGTGTTCGGACCCTCAGCGTCGCCGGCGCCGCTCCGTCGGTGCATACCGGCCGCGGATACCGGTGACAGGGGGCGGCCGAACGGGTCGATGAACAGCGCACAGGGCCGGGTGGCGTTCGGTACGGTGCCGTCGAGCGAAGACACTCCCGTCAGGTAATCGACAGGCTGCGCCTTGTCCTGCACCGTCCAGGTCGCCAATCATCGGAAGGACAGATCCGTTGACACTGCTCAGCTCCGAAATCGCGATCGATGCTCCGAGCGTGCTCGGCTCGCAGGTGCTCGTCGACTTCGACTCCTACCCCGAGTCGATCTCGACCCGGTTCCAGCAGGAGCTTTCCGGCGTGCTGACACGCCGCTCCGACGACCGCTTAGCCTTTCGCTCCTACCGCACACCGAGGACATTCAAAGCGAGGATCATCGAAACGAACCCCCTGCGCGCGCTGGCATGGAAAGGACACATCGTGGTTCCGGAAACGTTCGACGTTCGCCACCATTTCGAGATCGACTCGCTGGATGACGATCGATCCCGGCTGCGGCAGTACGAGTACTTCTCGAGTCTGTTGATCCCCTTCATGCGCGGCGTGCTGCGCCACACCCGGCCGCGAACGGGGAAAGCGGGCCGTCGATGGACGTCCGGTCACCGCGAAGGACCAGCATCCCGCGGTTGCTGTGTCGCGTGAGCGGCTCTTTGGACGAGCCGTCGGTGCGCCCGGCAAACTGTGGTTCCAAGTAGTCGCCTGGGTGGGCGAGCCGTTCTCAGCCGCGTCCACTCTTAAACAAGTCGACAAGGATCGCCATGCGCTTCTCGTGGAAGTCCGGACGTAGGCGTCCGGCGTGTGCCGGGGTCGGAGATGACAGCTGACGACACAACACTGCTTCTGACGGCGATCGGGCGCTGCAGCCTCCCATGGGTCCAGAGACCCTGCGGTGACGCACCGTTCCGCCGCCGAGAGGAGGGCAAATGAGCCCTGAAGCTTGATTGCGCCCCACCGTCACAACCCAGAAAGGAGCGTCATGACTGACGCCTTGGTTTCGGAGAGAGCGACCAACACACATGATATGGTCGTCGTCCATCGTGCGTTCCGCCGGGAATCGCGAGTGCTTGGCGAGCTCATCGCGGCCGTGCCCGATGGGGACACGGAGCGAGCCGAGATCCTCGGCCGGCATCTGGTCTGGTACGAGGCCGGTCTAACGAACCATCACCACGGCGAGGACGAACAGCTTTGGCCTCTCCTCCACGAACGCGCCAGCGTGGACGCAGCCGTGGTGCTCCGCATGGAACGACAACACGGTCACGTGGCCGAGACGCTCGCCGGCGTGATCGGTGTGCTGCCGGCGTGGCAGGCTTCAGCCTCCGCCGAGTGCCGTGACCTTCTCGTCAGCACCCTTTCCTCCCACGGCCGCGTGCTCATCGAGCACCTAGACGATGAAGAAAGCCATCTGCTTCCCCTCGCCGCCCGCCATCTGACGAGCCCGGAATGGGCAGCGCTCGGTGAGCACTTCGTTGCTACCACTCCCAAAGCCCAGCTACTCCTCTTCCTCGGAGCCGTCCTGGAGGAGGCGACCTCCGACGAGCGGGCGGCGTTGCTCGCCGCGATGCCACGGGTGGCCCGACTCGCCTGGTGGGGCGTCGGACGACGCCGCTACGCCTCATACATACGCCGAGTTCGAGGGAACACCGCCCGCGAAAACCGCCAGCTGCCCATCAAGACGCTCACGGTGCCCTGACCATGACTTTTTCCGAGCCCGAACTCGCCTTCTCGTCGTCACAAGTAGTCGGTCGCCTCGCCACCGTCCAGCCGGACGGAACGCTACAAGTCAATCCAGTCGGGTTCACCTACAACGCAGAGTTCGGCACCTTCGACATCGGCGGGTTCCGCCTCTCGGCGAGTCAGAAATTTCGCAATGTCGCGGCCAACGGCCGGGCCGCGTTTGTCCTAGACGATGTCCCCTCGATCGACCCGTTCCGCGTCCGCTGCCTCGAGATCCGAGGCCACGCCGAAGCCATCACCTCGACCGGGCAGACACAGGAAGGACTCGACGGTGCGCTAATTCGCATCCATCCCGAACGTATCATCAGCTTCGGGATCGACATCCCTGACCAAGACCCTCGGGCCATGACCGCCCACAACCGGGACGTGATCCGACGATGATGGCAGACGAGCTACGCGAACGAGCCGAGTGTGACAGCGGCTCCGATCCGCGAAACGCCCGACCCTAACGACGGATTCCGAGGATGCTCATGGGGTGGCCCTCGCGGTCGAGGTGCCCCATATCGTGTGCGCCGATGCTCAACATCGGCGGTTGATGGGGTCAGCGGCCCGACGCAGTTCGAGAGGGCCGGGTGGCTGGTGGCAGCTAGTAACGAGGGGGCGCAGGATTCGCGAGTGGACTTTGGTGTAAAAGACCGCGACTCATATCCCCGTTCGGAGTGAGGGTGTATGTGGGGCAGCTCGTAGGACACCGGGCCGTCGCTCCAGAGCGGCCAGAGTTCGCTTAGGGCCCGGTCGGCCGTTATCTCTAGCCCGGATTCGGCCGTCTTCGACGTAGCAGACGAGGGGTCTGCGGATTCGTCGAGGACCCGTTATCTCGAGCGGTGTCATTGATATCACTGACGGCACGCTGGGCCCAAACGACCACTGGTGCAATCGCTCGGCCGAACCCGCAATGTGTCACCTGCCAACTCGACGACGAGCTCATCCCCCTGGCCCACAAGGTCTCCACGTCGGCGGATCACCGGGCCGTCGCTCTCGATGACATATCCCGGAGTCATCGGGATCCTCTCACCCAGCGACTTCAACCGTGGCGCGACGGCTACGGTTGCCATGAGTAATCGTTAGCGGAGCCCAGGGCCGAGGGGGCGTCCTGGATTCGGAGTGATTGGCGCGTGGGTCGACTGGCGTCCTTCTGTATGCCCGCGATCCGGCGAACTGGGCTAGGCAAAACGACGCCGAGTCCCTGCTCGGCGGAGCGAAGGGCGCAGGCCAGGCCGGCGAGCCCGGCTCCCACCACGACAACGTCGGTTTGTTCGGTCATCAGGAAAGCCACTACCCAGTCGCGGAAATTTAGTGCTAAAATGCTGCGTCATGGCAGCTCTGGCTGGAAGCGGGACCGCCGTGCCCCGGCGTGCCCCTGGGACGGTGTCACAAACGGTGCTGGTCGCCGGGGCCACCGGCTACGTCGGTGGCCGCCTCATTCCAGAGCTCAATACCACAGGCGAGGTCCGGGTGCGCTGCCTGGCCCGCACGCCTGCGAAGCTCGACGCCGCGCCGTGGCGCTCGAACGTCGAGGTCGTACGCGGCAGCGTCGGTGGCGACCTCGGCGAGGCGCTGAAGGGTGTCGACACGATTGTGTACCTCGTCCACTCGATCGGTCAGGGCGAGGACTGGGCGCAACGCGAGCTCGTCGACGCTCGCAACGTAGCCGAACACGCCCGATCAGCTGGTGTCAGCCGGATCGTGTACCTCGGCGGGCTCGGCCGCGATGGTGATGACCTATCACCGCACCTTCGCAGCCGCCACGAAGTCGGCCGGGCCCTGGCAGCAAGCGGGATCCCGACGATCGAGCTGCGAGCCGGGGTCATCATCGGATCGGGGTCGGCAAGCTTCGAAATGCTGCGATATCTGGTTGAGGTGCTACCGGTCATGGTGACGCCGCGCTGGGTTGCAACACGCTGCCAGCCGATCGCGATCGCAGACGTCGTGACCTATCTGGCGCGCGCCGTCGTTCAGAGCCACGTACCACCGGGCGTGTACGAGATCGGCGGCCCCGACGTCGTGTCATACGCCGGGATGATGGACCTTTATGCGCAGGCGGCGGGACTTCCGAAGCGGAAACTCATCTCGGTGCCTTTGCTGACGCCCAGTCTGTCGTCGCACTGGATCGGCCTGGTGACGCCCGTCCCGGTACCGCTCGCCCGGGAGCTTGTCGAGAGCCTCGTGAACGAGGTCGTCGTCGACGACGACCGTGCCGGCGCGACCTTCGGGGTGCGGGCTATGGGGCTGGCCGACGGGATCCGGCGGGCACTGGCGGCGGTCGAGCGAGCGAACGTACCGACGACGTGGTCCGGCGCCGACCTCGTCCACTTTGCGCCGGTGGCGACAGACCCAGACTGGTCAGGCGGGACATCGCTGTCCGACGTGCGGCATGCGACGACGTTGTCGTCGCCCGAGACGGTCTACGACACGATCGCCGCGATCGGGGGCGAGCGGGGGTGGTACAGCGGAGAGATCCTCTGGCAGATCCGGGGGGTGCTCGACAAGCTGGTTGGCGGCCCGGGGCTCCGGAAGGGCCGGAAGCGGACGATCGCCGTGGGCGACACCATTGACTTTTGGCGGGTCGAGGACCTCCGTCCAGGGCGACGAGTGCGGCTGCGGGCCGAGATGGTGCTGCCGGGCCGGGCGTGGCTGACATGGGACCTCGAGCCCGAGGGCAGCTGGCACTCGGGTCTCCCAAGCCGCCACGTTCAGGCCACGAGGATTATGGGGTCGGGCGTACTGGCTCGGTGTGGCGCCATTCCATCGCTTCGTGTTCCCGGGGATGCTGGCCGGGATCGTCAGCGAAGCAGAGACCCGGGTGCCCTCAGGGCTCGACGGTCGGACCAGCTGGGACACCGCCCCACCTCGATCGCCATCGTCGCTCGAAACTCACGAAGAGCCCGCGCCGCTGCCATAGTCGTTCGCCGAAGCGTCCCCACGCGACGACCCATCCGGCGTCGCTGGTCCACTGGTCGTCGCTCGCCCCGACCCACTGGCGCCCGATGATCGTCGTTGTGGTTTCGACGGTTCGCCGGGCGATCTGCAGCTCCGTGACTCCTGCCTAAGTGCGGCCAGGCTGTGGCCGTCACCATGCCCGCTGCCGGCGCCACCAAAGGGCACGATCTTGCTGGGCATATCACGTTCATTGGCACGGCCACCACGTTGGCCCAGGTTGGGGCTTCACGGTCCCCCTCTACCGCCGGCCTTGGCGCTGGATGTGGTCTATTGCGGCGACCGTCGTCGCGAGCCAGAGGTTCGTGTCTCCTCCCTTCTCCGGGGGTCCGGAGAAGTGGCCCCAACCGGCCGGGAGCCCGGCCGGAGCCGCCGACAGTCCCGGCGTGTCCGTATCGACGACCATCCAAATACCTTCGTGCTAAATAGGGTGGTGGTGGGGGCGGGTTCGCCGGGTGGCGGCCAGCTCGTCTATCGCGTCGACTGCGGCGTCCGCCTCTCCGTCGGTCCATATGTCGCCGCCGAGCTTGTGTGCGTGTGTTTGGCTGCGGATCGCCGCGCCGCCCAAGAGGATCGGGGTGTCCGGCACAACGGCCCGCACGGCGGCGACGGCCGCCGCCACTTTGGCGTCGAGCCCGCTGGTGGTCGACACGATGCCTACTGCGATCAACCGATCCGCCCGGACCGCGGCTTCGCCGATCGCCTCGCCAGGGGTGTTGGCGCCCAGGTCGACCACGTCGAAGCCGCGCCAGCGCAGCAGGTCGGCGACGATGGTGACCGGGAGGGCGTGGAGGTCTCCGGAGGGGGCGGCCAGCACGACCGTGCCTCGTGTCCTGCCTCGCCGGCCGAACTGCAGGCCCAGGCGACCAATGAGCCGGTAGGCCACCGCCGTCGCCCGATGCTCATCGCCGACTGACAGCTCACCGGCCGCCCAGCGGTCCCCGATGGACCGCAGCACCGGCACCAGCAGCTCGGTGAGCACGCCCGCGGGGTCCGAGCCGCCGCTGAGGCGGGCTTCGACCAGCCGCCACGCGCCGGAGGCGTCGCCGGCCACCATCCGCTGCTCGAGCCCGGTCCGGTCGGCGTCGCCTCTGTGCGGGCCCCGCCGGGATGCCCCGGGCGGCGCCCGAAGTTTCTCCACGTCGGCCAGCCGTACACGCCATTCCGCGCCGTGGCGGGTAGCCGGAAGACGGCCCAACCGGACGTACCGGTAGACGGTCATGTAGTGCACGCCGAGGTGCTCGGCGGCCTCCTGCAGGGTCATTTCTTCCGGCTCGGCCACCACTCCACCCTTTTTAGCACTAAACTAACCTCACCGGACGGACCCACGACTGAGGAGCTCGGCTGTTGACTGGTATTTCGGATAACACGATGTCGGGCCGGGAACGGGTCGCCGTCATCGGCGCCGGGGTGTCGGGTTTGACGGCTGCCTATCTCCTGCAGCACAGGTACGACGTGAGTCTGTACGAGTCCGAGCCGCGCCTGGGGGGCCATGCCCACACCCACGACGTGCTCACGGCCGGCGGCGGCACCATGGCCGTCGACACCGGGTTCATCGTGCACAACCAGCGAACCTATCCGCTGCTGACCCGCCTCTTCGGCGAGCTGGGGGTGGCGAGCCAGCCCACCGAGATGAGCCTGTCGGTCCGCTGCGAGGGCTGCGGGCTCGAGTACGCCGGGGCTCGTGGCCTGACCGGCCTGTTCGCCCAGCCGCGCTCGGCCGCCAATCCTGCCTTCCTGCGGATGCTGATCGAGGTGCGGCGGTTTCACCGTCGGGCCCGCAGCGTCCTGACCCAGGCCAGCGACGAACTGACCCTCGGCGACTTCCTGCTCTCGGGCGGCTTCTCCGACTACTTCGTGGCCCACTTCATGGTGCCCATGGTCTCCTCGGTGTGGTCGGCGTCACCCGCGGACGGCGCTTTCCTACCCGGCCCGTTACCTCTTTGCCTTCCTCGACAACCACGGAATGCTGTCGATCACCGGCTCTCCCGAGTGGCGCACGGTCACCGGCGGCTCGCGTACCTACGTGGAAAAGGCGGTCAAGCACCTCAGCGCGGTCGCCACCGCCACCCCGGTCCGGGTCGTCGTCCGCCACGCCGACGGGGTGGAGGTTCGCGACGACAGCCGACCAGGCGACCGTCTTCGATCGGGTGGTCGTCGCCACCCATGCCGACACCGCCCTGCGGCTGCTGGCCGATCCCACGCCCCGGGAGCGCGCCACGCTGGGCGCCTTCGGCTACTCCCGAAACGAAACCTGGCTGCACACCGACGACCGCCTGCTCCCGGCCGCGCCCGGCGCCCGGGCGTCGTGGAACTACCTGCTCCCGTCCTGCCACGCCGGCCCGGACCGCGTCCTGGTCTCCTACGACATGAACCGTCTACAGGCACTGGCTACCCGCACCCCCCACCTGGTCACCCTCAACGCCACCGATCGCATCGACCCCGACCGGGTGCTGGCCCGCATGACCTACGAGCATCCCATCTACACGACACGGTCCGTCGCCGCCCAGCGGCACCTGCCCGAGCTCAACGACGGGACGATCGCGTTCGCCGGCGCCTACCACGGCTGGGGCTTCCACGAGGACGGCTGCCGGGCCGGGGTGGCCGCGGCGCAGTCCCTGGGGGTCGAGTGGTGAGTTCCGCTCCCGCCGTTCCGGCCCTCTACGACTCCGTCGTCACGCACTCCCGCCGGACGCCGCTCACCCACCGGTTCCGCTATCGCAGCGCCTACTGGCTGGTCGATGTGGACCGCCTGCCCCAGCCGTCGGGTCCCCTAGGGCTCCTCGCCCGCGTCCGGGCTCAGGACCACATCGATGTCCGCGCCCTGCTGCGTGACAACGGCGTGGCTGCCGATCGAGTCCTGATGCTGACCACGGCGCGCACCCTGGGCTACGTCTTCAACCCCATCACCGTGTTCTGGGCCTACGACCAGGCCGGGGCCTGCACCGCGGTGGTGGCGGAAGTGCACAACACCTACGGCGGCCGACACGGCTACCTGCTGCGCCCCGACTGAGGACGGGTATGCCGAGGTTGACAAAGCCCTCTACGTGTCCCCATTCCACCCGGCGGACGGGCGCTACCAGATCCACGTCGGCGAACCCGGCGAGTCGGTTTCGTTGCGCGTGACATTGCGACGCGACGGCGACGAGCCATTTGTGGCGACCCTGCGAGGGCAGCGTCGAGCGGTCACCGCCGCCAACGTGCTGCGCGCCGCCCTTAGGTATCCCAGCGCACGTACCAGTGCCCTGATCCGCTGGCAGGGAATCCGCCTGTGGTGGAAAGGACTGGAGGTGCAGCCGCGATGAGCACCGACCTGCTGGCCGCGACCGAGGCCCGGTTGTCGCCCATCGACCTTCGCCGCTGGCCGTCGCTGGGCCGTCCCAAACCGGCGCCCGGGCGCGCCGCGGCCGCCCGCGCCTTGATCCAGCGGATGGCGGCCCGGACCGGCATCCACATCCGCCTGGCCGACGGCCGCACCTTCGGGCCGGTGACCGGTCCTGCCCTCGACGTCGCCGACCCCTGGGCGCTTCTTCACCCGACTCGGGCGGGACGGCAAGATCGGATTCGGTGAGGCCTACATGGCCGGCGAGTGGGACTCGCCCGAGTTGGTCGCCGTACTGGAGGCGTTGGCCCGTCACCTCGACACGCTCGTGCCCCCGCCACTGCAGAGGTTCCGCCGGTTCTACGAGGCCCGCCAACCCGCCGCCGAGGACAATGATCAGGCCGGGGCCCGCCGGAACATCGCCCGGCACTACGACCTTTCCAACGACCTGTTCGCGGCGTTCCTCGACCAGACCATGACGTACTCCTCGGCGCTGTTCACCGACGATCGGGAGCCTCTAGAACAGGCCCAGGTCCGAAAGATCGACCGCCTGCTCGACGCCACCGGTGTCGGCGATCGATCCCGGGTGCTCGAGATCGGGACCGGGTGGGGAGAGCTGGCCCTGCGAGCCGCCCGGCGCGGCGCCCACGTCACTACCGTGACGCTGTCGGTCGAACAGGCCGCCCTGGTGCGCCGGCGAATCGCGGCCGCCGGGCTCTCAAGCCAGGTCGACGTGCGGGTGGAGGACTACCGCGACGTCACCGGCCGCTACGACGCGGTGGTCAGCGTCGAGATGATCGAAGCAGTCGGCATCCGATGGTGGCCCGCCTACTTCAAGGCCATCGACCAGCGGCTGGCGGTCGGGGGCCGGGTCGGGCTGCAAACGATCCTGATGGGCCACGACCGCCTGCTCGCCACGCAAGGCTCATGGACCTGGATGCACAAATACATCTTCCCCGGCGGCATCATCCCCTCCCAGCAGGCCATCAACGAGGTACTGGGCGCCCACACCTCGCTGATGCTCAGCGACCGGTTCGCCTTCGCCGACAGCTACGCCATCACCTTGCAACGCTGGCGAGACCGGTTCAACGACAACGCCGAACTCGTCGACCGCCTGGGCTTCGACCGCACCTTCCGCCGCATGTGGAACTTCTACCTGGCCTACAGCGAGGCCGGATTCCGCTCCGGCTACCTCGACGTCGCCCAGCTAATCCTCCGCCGCCCCCACGAGGGCTGACCGTCCAGCGGTATTCCGAGATCATGCCGAGCGGTAACCACATCAGCCTGTCTCGGTGTCGTGCATTACATGACCGCCTACCGGTACGTTCGCACGAGTCGCCTGGCGCGCGCAACGAGACGGTGCGGTGGATGGTCGACCCAGCCGATCTGGACCAGATGCCAGCCGCCGGCCGGGTCCGGCGCGGCCCGGGCCGGGGGCGGTCGGAGGGGCCGCAGCGCTGGCTGCCCGCATGGTTGGCGGTGACGAGGCCCGCGCCTGGGCAGTGGTCGCGGTCGACGCGGCGTCGGGGAGGTAAGGGGTGGAGTGCGCCGACGTGTACGTCGACTTCTTGGTTCCGGCGCTACACGCAATCGGTGACGGCCGGGCCGCGGGTGAGCTGACCGTGGCCGACGAGCATCGGGCGGTGGCGGTCCTGCCGCGCCTGGTCGGGCGACTGGCCCTTCGCGAAAACGGCCTCGGCCGCCCCACCAGCATTCCTCGCCTTTTCCTCACACCATCCAGCTAGTATATTTAGCACTAAATAGAATCAACGAAAAGAGCCTCCCCCGATGGCCCGCTACCGCACGACGATCCAATCGAAGAAGTCACCAGAAGAGGCGTTCGAGTATCTGGCCGATTTCGCCAACGCCCGGGAGTGGGACCCGGGCGTGGTCGAAGGCGAGAACCTCACCGGTCAGCCGCTCGGCCCAGACAGCCGGTTCCGGCTGGTGGCCCGCTTCCTGGGCCGGCGGGTCCCGCTCGAGTATCGGATCAGCACCTTCGAGCCTCCCCGCCGGGTGGTGTTCCAAGCCGATCAGGCCGCGGTGTGTTCGACCGACGAGATCCGCGTCGTCCCCGTTGGCGCGGGGACGTCGGTGACCTACGACGCCGACCTCCGCTTGAAGGGCCCGCTGGGCCGGCTGATGGACCCGTTGCTCGGGCTCGCGTTCCGTCGCATCGGCGACCGGGCCGCCGTCGGGCTGGGGAACGCGCTCAACCTATGAGCCCCCTGTCCGAGGGTGTCGACGCACTCCTGGAGGCGACCGTGGTCGGAAGCTTCAGCCGGATCGGCTACAACTGGCGCAGCCGGCTCGACCACTGGCAGCCCACCGGTCCTCCTGGTTGCCTGGCCGGGCGCACCGTGCTGGTGACCGGTGCCACCTCGGGGATCGGGCTCGCGGCCGCAACGCGGTTCGCCCAACTCGGAGCGTCAGTGCGGCTCCTGGCTCGGGACCAGGCCAGGGCAGAGCAGGCCCGGCACGAGATCCAGAAGGCGGCAGGCGACGATGCGGAGGTCTCCTTCGACCTCGCCGACGTGTCGGACTTCGACGCCCTGCGAGGGTTCGCGGCACGCTTCGCCGAGGCCAATCCCCGGCTGGACGTGCTGGTACACAACGCGGGAGTCCTCAGCGCCGACTTCCGCCAGGCTGCCGACGGCACAGAGCTCACCGTGGCCGCCCAGCTGTTCGGCCCGTTCTTGCTCACCGGGCTGCTGCTGCCACTGCTACGACAGAGCGCCCCGGCGCGGGTGATCACGGTGTCGTCGGGCGGGATGTACACGCAGCGCTTTGACCTCGCCGCGGTCGAGATGGACCGCC
The DNA here is from genome assembly GCA_963851245.1 of uncultured Acidimicrobiaceae bacterium. Taxonomy (GTDB): domain Bacteria; phylum Actinomycetota; class Acidimicrobiia; order Acidimicrobiales; family Palsa-688; genus CAWKOH01. Next base: position 77,836 of record CAWKOH010000013.1, read on the forward strand.
ATCACTACAACGGCACGGTGGCCTACGCCCGGGCCAAGCGAGCCCAGGTCGTGCTCAACCGGGAATGGGCCCGCCGGGTGGCACCTGACCAGGTGGTGTTCCAGGCCATGCACCCGGGCTGGGTTGACACCCCCGGTATTGCCTCATCGCTCCCGACGTTCTACCGCCGGATGCGGCCACTGTTACGCACGCCCGGGCAAGGCGCCGACACGGTGGTGTGGCTGGGGTCCGATCCTGAGCCCCTGGCTTCCAGCGGGGGGTTCTGGCACGACCGGCGGCGCCGAGGCGAGCACCGCCTGCCCTGGACGCGCGGCGGCGACGGCCGCGGGCTCTGGGAGTTGGGCGCGGCGCGCACCGGCTGGGACCTACAGTGACCCAGCCGGCATGGAAGGAACTCGCCAACGATTTCGACTGGCCGTGCACAGGTATCGTGATCGTCGACCACGGTTCGCGTCGTGAGGACTCCAACCGGCGCCACGAAGCGTTCGTAAAGGGGTGGCGCGCCCGCGGCCGCTACTGCGTGGTCGAGCCGGCCCACATGGAGTTGGCCGAACCATCGATCCCCACCGCGTTCGATACCTGCGTCGCAGCCGGCGCCACCACCATCGTGATCATCTGCCACGAAAACCACGTACGAAGCTCCTCCCGCAGCGGTCCCATATCGGCGGCTCATAATCGGGCCGGCCCCTTGCCCACATCGTCGGCTCGTGGGCGACAATTCGGTGCGGTCGACGGACTAACTCCAGTAATCAGACATCGTGGCGGCGATTGGCGACTATCGCGGGTCCTTGGTCATGAATTCGAACGGGAAGTCAGAATCGACTGGAGTAATTGGTGCCGAATCTCTTCCTCGTACAACGCCCTGCGATGCTCCGACATGACCGGCTGGAGCGCCGGATCCCAGGGCGTTTCAGGTGGTTCCCCGGTGAATACGGGTGCGGCCGACGAAAGGGATGCCAGATAGTCGGCTCCTGTCATCTTCCACGGAATGCAGGCGGCCCGCTCAGCCAGCCAGGCGGTGATGGCCAAGCCTGTCGGGTCGAAGTCTGCGTGTTGGTGGACGATCGCCCCTGCCGCCGCTAGCTGGCGGAGCAGTGTGACCGTGGCAATGGTCGGCCGGCCGGAGCTGCACACGAGCGGCGGTCCATCCCATTCCGGAGAGGCTTCGGCGATGATCGACGGATTCTCGACCACGTAGACGCACCCTGCCTCCGGCGCCGCCGGAACCGGCCAACGGCGCAGTTGTGCCAATGACAAGACAGCCGGTTCCCCGACCGCCGCACACGCCACGAGCCACCTACCCAGCGCGGTCCGATCGTCGCCGCTCACCCCGAGCGCCAACACTGTGGAGGAGTGGGGGTCAGGCACCACCCCGGCCATCTCCCACAGCGAGCGAGCAGCTTCGGCGTCGCCGGCCTTGGGATACTCGAAGGCGCACGCGATGGCGTCGAGCACCATCCCGCTGAGAGTCCGCCCATAGTCGAGAGCGTGGGGATCGCCCGTGGCGTCGTTCGCCAGGGATGCCAGCGACGTGCCGTCCGAAGGAAGCCGGCACAGCACTTCGAGCACGGACTCCAAGCGCCGCCGATGGATTTGGACGCCGCCCCGCGCGCCTACAGCCCTTTGGTCTTCCACCCATGACGCCAGCCGGGCGCCCGAGCCACCCAGCCCGACAGCGCCTGCCTCCGCCCCCAACCAGGACCAGAGGGCCAAGCGTGCCGCCCGAGCCTCGGAGCGGACGGCACGCCGGTTCGTCAGGGGACCGCGCAGAGTCTCGACCGCCAGCCGCAGTTCAGCGACCGAATCAAGACCGAGAACCGCCAGGATCTTCCGCACGGTCACTCGGGAAGTGGGGGGCGGACGGCGATCGGCGCCCATGAGATCGGCCAAAGCTTGACGGCTGGGATCCGCCAGGTCGCGCAGCGTGACGGTCACCGGGGTATCCCCGGCCTCGAAACGGCGGGCCAACTCGTCCACCAACGGCGCCAGCTCCGGCCGGCCGAGGCGCTCAAAGGTTCGCTGCAGGGGCACTAGGCAGCCGGGGGGTCGATCCGCCGGCGCTGGCCGTCCCAGGTGAAGCGGGTGGAGGTCACCGGGTCGTCCCCACCCGGCGGATGGAGGTAGTGGATGGCGATCCCGTCGAGGGTCTCGTACTGGCACCACTCGTGGTCGCTGGTGAACACCGCGTCCAGGTCCCACGTGCTGAACGTTCCGAACAGCTGGGCGCGATTGGCCACGTCGACACCCGCGAAGAGCTCGTCGAGGAGGATGAGCCGGGGGCAGCACGACGGCTGTCCTTTGTCCGCTGTGTAGTGGGCGGCCACCGAAGCGATCATCGGTAGGTGGAGGGCGATCGACCGCTCCCCGGTGGAGAGCTTCTGCAAGCGGCGTGCGGTGGCAGGGACGTAACCATCCCAGTCCCGGTGGGCCAACTGGAGTTGGAACCGGTGCCAGGTCCGATAGTCGAGCGTCTCGCGGAGCCTGGCTTCCCAGGGGGCGTTCGCCTCCAGGTCGGCGCGGGCCTGGTCGACCCGGGCGCGGACGAACTCCTGCAGGGACGCTCGCTCGGCGTCGGCGAGGTCGGCCGGGTCGCGCAGCAGCAGAGCGCGGGCCGCTTTGACCACGTCCGGTTGGTCGGGGTCGACGTCCCACCTCAGCCGGACCTGGACGCCAGCGGCCGCGGTGCGGACCGCGCTCAGCTGGGCGTTGATCTCATCGGTGAGCTCGTTGGCCTGGCGGATGCGGTCGGCCAGCGCCCGCCGCACACTCCCGGCCAGCGTCTGCTCGAACAGCCGCTCCTCCTCCTCGGCCAGCTCCGCTTTGCCTTCGGCCAGCTGGTTGGCCAGTGCAGCCGGTCAGCTCTTGGACCTTGCGGGGAACGCCGTTGGCGGTGGTGCGCAACACCCACCAGCCATCGTCGGAGAGCTCGCGATCGAAGTCGACCCGGGCGCCCAGCGCGGTCTGAGCGGCGTGGAGCCGCTCGGCGACGCGCTCCGACAGCCGGGTGATGGTCTGCGGCTCGGCGTCGATCGAGGAGTGACTGAGGGCGATGGACCGGGCGAGCGCCAGGACCGCAGTCGAGGTGTCGACAGGGCCCCAGTCGGCGACGCCGGCGTCCGCGCCAAGAGAAGTCAGCGCAGCCATCAGGCTCCGGTGGGTGTGCTCCCGGTGCACTTCGGCCTCCGCTCGGGCGGCTTCGGCCACGCTCACTCGAGCTTCGAGGTCGCCCAGCTTCCGGAGCACCTGCTCCGATTCGGTGACCATAGCCCGGAGCCGCCCGGTGTTGGCCCGTCCTTCTGCCTCGAGTGCTCCCATCCGTCGTATCAGTTCGGCGTACTCCACTCCGACGCTGGCATCGAGGGCCTGGACCCGACCTTCGGCTTCCGCCGCTTGTCGGTCGGTGTCGTCCTGCTCGGCTCGGGCCCGGCCGAGCGCTGCTTCGTCCTCCGCCGCTCGCCTGGCGGCACGCTCGACCTCCCGGCTGGCCTGAAGGCAGTCCCGCCTTCTCCTGGCCCATGTGCTGGCCGCGCTCCGCAGCTGCTCCAGCCGGGCCTCAGTCTCGGTGAGACCGTCGCGGTCGGTGGGCAGCCGGTGCCGGGCGGCCAGCGCGGTCAAGGCCCGGAGGGCCTCGCGGACCGCGTCCTCAGCCTCGCGCCGGGCCCGGCGGGTGGACTCCAGTCTCTCCTTGGCTTCGCCCAGTCGGGCGGCCGCGTCGGCCTCCTCGCGTTCGGCGCCGCGCACTCCCTCACCGGAGGGTTGGACCTGCAACTCGGCGTCGAGGGCAACCCGGCGGCGGTCGAGCTCTACTTCCCGTCGATCGATGGCGACCAACCGATCGGCGATCTCCGCCAGCACTTGGTCCAACTCGGCCAGCCGGGCCACCCGGTGCCTCTCGCGGGCCACTGCGCCGAGGAGTCGGGCCGGCTCGCCGGTCGCCCCGGCCTACCGCGGCCCCGATGCGGAAGGTCCCGTCGGTGGCCATGACGACTTCGCCACCGGGGTCGGCCGGGTCCAGCGCGGTCGCGGTCACTCGGACCGAGGCGAGGACCGCGGCCACCACGGAAGCAGGGACAGGTGTCTCCACCTTCGAAGGCCCCGAAGGAGGTGCGGGGGCGAGCAGGGACGCCAGAGTCGAACCCGAAGCGGGCACCACAGACAGAAATACGTCGGCTCGGTCCGGGCCGAGGTCGATCCGCCCGTCCGGTGACACCCAGGCGTCGACCAGTCCTGACGCGGTCAACGCCGCCTCGAGTCCATTCACTTCGCTGTCCGTCGCGCCTTCGACCACATCGACCAGGCGCCACAAGGGCGCGCCGGTCCGGCCGGACCGCTCCGAGCGCCAGGGCGGGGCGTCTGGATCGATCAGCTCACGGCGCTGCCACCGGCCGCGCTCGGTGAGGGTGGATTCCCGTAACTCGAGCTCGGCCTGCCGGTCGTCGTGCAAGCCTTGGCGGGCGACCGCCTCTTCGGCGCGCGCCTGCGCCTCCACTTTGGCGACGGCAGCCGCCACCGTGCTGGGATCGTCCGGCGGCCGGGGCAGGGCGGAGTTGAGCCGCTCGGCACCCAGCTGCACGCACTCAGACGCCCACGCCACCATCGAGGCGGCGTAGCGTGCTCGTGCGTTGGCCAGAGCGGTCACTGTCTCCTCGTGATCGGCCGACCGCCGGTCGACCACTCCTTCGTCCGCCGCGAACTGCTCGTCCAAGACCTGGCGGCGATTGACGGCTCGGTCGTGGACGTCAAGCGCCCGGCGGACCTCGGCTACATGGTCGCGCTGCGCCCGCACCCATGCGTGCACCAGGTGCTCGGCGTCGTCGGGCTCGGACAACGCCCCCGCATCATCCAGGACGGCCCGGGCGTCAACGGCCTCAGCGGCGTCGCGCGAGCTCCTGGGAAGCCAGCTCGTGGTTGTGGTCGGCGGTGCGCCGGCGCTCCTGTGCCTCCTCCAAGTCGACGACGGCCGCCTGATGGGCTCGGGCCCTTTCCTCCGTCCGGGACGCCGCTCGGCCGGCGAGGTCTCGGAGCTGAACGGCCCTGGTACGCAGCTCAGCCAGGGCGGCGCCTTCCCGGTAGGCGTCGCTGTCCTTCATGGCGCCCACCTCTACCTGGATGGCCCCCTGGCGTTCCTCCAACCGGCTCCGCTCGGTGGCCAACTCGTCGGCTTGGCCCTGGGCCCTGCCCAGTTCCTCACGGGCCTGGCGTTCCCGGCGGGTGACGTCATCCCTGCGAGTTTCGGCATTGCGTACGTCGCCCGCCGCGGCAGCCACTACGGCGAGCGCGTAGTCCTGCTGGTGGCGGGCCAGAACCTTCACTTCCGCCACGTCGCGCTCCAGAGCGGCCAGTTCGGCCTTGCGCCGGTCCAGGCGTTCGAAGCCCTCGGCCACGGCCGCCACATCGTGGTCGTCGAGTGGGGGCAGCGCCTCGGACAGCACCACTGACAGCTTGTCGAGATCGAGGTTCTGGGACAGCTTCTCTTTGCGCAATGCGAGGAGAGCCGTGATCACAGAGTCGTAGCGATCAGGCGTGAATCCGGGAAAAAGTACCGCCCTGATCGCGTTCCGATGTTGCTCGGCGGAATCGTGCACCCTGCCGGTGTCGCCGATGGCCTCAGCGAGTGACTTGCGGGCCAGAGGAGTTCGCGTCTCGTCGAGCAGATCGAGACCCCGTCCGACGGCCAACGTGGTGGTGAAGAAATCGACGTCGGCCTTCGCCGTCGCTTGGGAAGCTCGGATGCGAGCACCGATTGTGAAGGTCTGGTCGCCATGCACGAACTCCACCCAGGCGAAGCCGACGCGGTTCGTCTCTGCGGTGCCGGTCATGACCCGGTCGAACAGGCGGCCCCGGGGCCGGGCGGCAGAGGTCAGGCGGGACGGGGAGGTGTCCCCGTCGAGAAGGAAGGGGAGCAGCAGCTCGAGGGCCATGGATTTGCCCGAGCCGTTCGGGCCGCGAAGCAGCAGTCTGCCGCGGTGAAACGTGAAGGTCTCGTCCCAGTACCGCCACAAGCCGACCAGGCCGGCCCGGGCGGGGCGCCACCGGTCTGCGGTGGGTAGCACGCTGATGAGATCTGCGGGCATTGGTTCAGTCCTCCCAGAGTGTCGGACCGGGGCTGACCACGGGTTCGGCGGTTCGATAGCGAGCGAGTGCGGGTCGGGCCATGACCGAACCGTCCGGTTCGCGCTGGGCCAGGCCGAAGGCGACCAGCAGCTCTACAGATTCGCGGGCGAGCCGCTCCGGGCCGCCCTCCTCCCTCTGGCCGCGGGCCCAGCCAGGGAACCGATCGAAGATCTTCGCGACCTCGGCCCTCAGCTGGTCGGGCTCCAACCGGCCCAGCCGGCGATGACCGGATGCCGAGGTCTCGATCAAGCGGTCCGCCAGTAGGAGCGCCAGTTGGTGCGCGTTACCGGCCGGGGCGGGGAACCTCGTGTCGGTGGCGATACCGTCCGGATCCACCGCCAGCATTCCCTCGCTCCGCTCCTCCAGCTCCATGCCGGCCTCCTGGATGCGTTGGCGCAGCCATCGCCTCCCGCTCAGGCTGGCGGCGTAGTCCGCCTCGGCGGCCGACAGATCCTCGTGGTACACGACTGGCCCATCGAGGAGGCGGCGGGCCAGCCGGTGGCGGGCCCAGCGGTTGCGAGCCTCGTCGCTCATATCGGCCGCGTCGCCGCCGGTCACCGACTCGTAGCGCGGCTCAGCGAGCAGCGCGGTTATCGCGTCGGCGCAGTCGAGGCTGGCCGCCAGCGTGCTGGGTGCCGTGGCGCTGACAATGAGCCGGTGCAGTCGGGCTGTGTCCGCGGTGAGGATGGCGTTGGAGCTCTCGTCCTCGAGGAAAGCCTCCACCTCGCCGCCGGTGGCGCGGAGCGCTCCCCAGGAGCGCAGCACAAGGAGGGCGTCGACGAAGGCGGACCGCTCCCCGTACCGGCGAGTCTCCAGGCCGCCCACACCGGTGACCGCAGAAGCGAGCAGCCCGATAGTGGTCACCGGGTGACGCACCAGCTCGGCGCAGATCAGGCACAGCAGCTGGTAGCGCCGCCGGTCGAACGGCGACGACTGCCCCCGGATGCGGCGAAGAGGGCGGGTGGCATCGGGGCCGGCCGCTGCTCGTTTGCTCAGCCGGGCGCAGCCCGAGGCGGGGTCGATTGCGAGGGCCCAGCCGCAAGCCGTCTCGAAGTAGTCCGTGAGCCAGGTGGCGTGGCGGGTGATCAAGCGGAATGCGTCGGGGTCGTCCTCCGAGTCGATGAGCGGGTTCGCCAAGAGGGATCGGATGGCGAGCGCCCGCTCGGATTCCAGGTGTTCGGCGAGGGCTGATTCAGGCACCGAGCTCCTCCTCCTCGGGGTCGACTTCGGCCACTGTGATGGTCACGAACAGGTCCGGACCGGTCAGTTCGCCTGCTTCGGTCGGGAGCACGGCGGTGCGGCCGTCGCGGGCGTCGCGAAGAATGACCTCGACGCGCCCGTCGCTGGAAAGGGCGCGCCGGCAGCCGCCTGTGTCGAGCGGGCCCTCCAGCCCGGTGGCGAGAAGCGAAAGGAGTTCGGCAAAGGCGGCGGTGGGCAACTTCCCAAACGAAGACAGGCGGACGGCCCCGCCGGTCCTGAGGCTGGCCCGCAGGGCTTCGTGGTCGGCGAGTGCCCGGGCCTGCGCCCTCTGCCTGGCGGCCCGGAGGAGGCTCGGGTCCCCGACCCGGCTGGCCCGTCCCTTGTGAGCCAGGGTGCCATGGGTGCGTAGGGCAGGAGCGACTTCGGCGGCCGCTGTGGCACACCAAGTGGCGGAGGACCGCGTCACCTCGCCATCGGGCGCCCGGATGTGGGCGTGCCGGGCCGGCCAGATCCCGAACGAGGCCTGGAATAGCAGATGGGCGTCGTCATCTCCCGCGGCTTCAGCGAACCAGCCGGCCAGCGCACGAAAGTCGTTGGCGATGGAGGCCGACCGGCGCCGGCTGTCCCACCTCCTCTCCAGAACCCTGAGGAGTTCGATGATGGCGGTGCGGGCGACGTCCAGCAGCCCGTGGATGAGGGGAATCTCGGCGACCTCCGGCGAGAACCACGCCCGCAGGGCTTCCCAGTGCCGGTCCCGCTCGGCCAGCCACGCCGGGCTGGGGTCGCCGCCACCTACCGGCGCCAGGTTCGCGCCGGCCAGCGCCCGGTCGAACACCGTCGCCAGGCCGAACGATTCAACCGTGTCGATGACGCTGACGAGGCGGCGCTGAGGCCGGTCGACCCCGGAGACATAGTCATCGAGGTAGGCGACCGTGCGCCGCTTCACATCGGCGAAGAGGGCGTCGTCGGTCCCGTCCTCTCGCAGCAGCCGCTGCAGATGACCGTTGAACTGGCGGACGCTGGTGACCAGTGAGGCCATGTGCGCCTCCACCTGGGCCAGCGCGATATGAATGCGGGCGTTCGAGTCAGGCGAGGTGGGCCGGTCCATCAGATCGGCGAGGTCTGACAGGTCGTCCCCGATGGCGTCGAGCACGGCCGCCTGCAAGCCGACCGCATGGCGGAGGGCGTCCACGGCCTGCAGGACGCCCGAGACGGCGGCCTCGCCTCGCTGGGTCAGGGACCACTGAAGGTTCTTGCGCTCGAACTCTTCCGGTGTGGCGTAGCGGGCGGCGTGGTCTTGGGTGACCTCCAGCAGCTGCCAGCCGGCCAGCGAGGCGAGTGCACGCTGGAGCACGTCCTCCGCGATCGGGTCGTCCCATCCAGCCCGCCGGAGGGCGCTTCGAACCTCGTCGAGACCCAGCGAGGGCGCCAGAACGGCGGCCTCCTCGAAGGCGGTCATGATGGCCAGGTGGAGGTCTTGAAGATCGGTGGTTGTAAAGCGGAACAGGTCCGCGTCCACTGCCCTCCAAGGTCTCCGCTCCACAGGAGCGAATGTAGGTCGAGGGTGTGACAACTAACCTGGGCTCGATGGTGTAGCGCCTGAACCTGAAGATTGGGCGGGAAGCGTCATGCGCCACCTTCAGCTATCCGGTAAAGGTCATCGCCAGCTTGGAACCACATACCTGTGATTCACAAAGGGGGTCAACCTGTGGATAACCAGGGGGACACCCTGTGGACACGTTCCGCGCCTCACTTCTTTGAGCAGTAGACGAAACTGCCCGGCACCCAAACGATGTCAGTCCCTTCGGTCCGGCCCGACCATAAATCGCGTCCGGTTATCATGCCGACGACGCGACCGTGGACCTAGCCCGGATCGCCGGCTGAGGGCGCACGCGCGGGCCAGCGGCTCAACCCTTTACTTCAAGTGCTTGTCGAAGAACGCGACGATGCGCTTCCGTGCGTCGATGGCCGAGGACTCATGAAACTCCGAGCCGGAGACCTTCGCGAGGACCTTGAAGATGGCAGAGACCTCGTTCGGGTCGTGATCGTTGAGGAATGAGTGCCCGGTATCGGCATATACCTTCACATCGTGGTCAATGCCGTTGGCTTGCAGCGCCTTCTCGAGACGCCCCGGAGCGGAGCGCAGTGAGCGGTCCTTGGCGCCGTAGCTTCCGATCACCGGGCAGGCTCCTCGGAGAAGGTCTTCGGCGTCCTTGGGGACGCTGCCGTAATTCACGCTCGACGCGGAGAAGCCGTGCCGTGGAGCGAGGAGCAATGCGAAACCTCCGCCCATGCAGTATCCGATAACTCCGATCCGGCCAGTGCAGTCCTGTCGTTCGGCTAGCCAAGCCCGGGTGGCCTCCAGGTCGTCGAAGGTTCGACCTTTTCGGGCCAGAGCGTCCTTGATAACCGTTCGCATGCACTTGAGCTTGTTGCCCCCCCGATAGAGGTCCGGGGCTGCGGCCAGGTATCCCTCCTGCGCCAACCAGTCGGCCTGCCTTCTCAGGTCGGTGCTCATTCCGAACGCGTCGTGGATGACAACCACGCCCGGCCAGGCTCCCTCTCCTGTCGGCACAGCCAGGTAGACGCCGAGCACGCCGGGAGTCGGGATCGTCACATCAGCCATGACCCCATGATGGCGCAGCAGACATCCCCGGGCCCACGCCAGACCCCAGCCAGTGGTCGGCGGTCGCGCCCCATACCGTTCACGACAACCGCCCCCGTAGCCACGAGACCCACGTATGAGGGTGTGGCCGCCTTCGGGTGATGGGCAGGAGTCGGGCCGCCCATCTCGAGGATCACCGATGCCGCGGTGAGACCGACCGCTACGCATCCGACCGGCACGTCGTAGCGACGGATGAGCGAGGACTCTCCGGCCAGGAGCAGCACCTCGCGATACGGCTCCGACAAAACCTCCATGGCGGAACGTAGGCGCATGGTGCGGCGGGTCTACAGGATGTTGAACGGGACGCGATCGTGTTCGGCGGCGGCTTTGAGGTTCGGACCGACATCCCGGATGGAAACTGCGATGGCGCCCCCGAGGGCGTGGGCGGCAGCGAGCGCCTCGGCCATGGCGGCCGAGAGTGGATGGCCCTCGCTTCGATGACGGCGTTGGAGAAGCGCCATAGGCCAGGCGAGTCGGCGTAGAGGTAGGACCTCGATCTCGTCGGGCAGCGCGACCAGCCGGGCGCGAAACCGTTCCTGCTGGTCGGGGGGTAGCGCGGCGACTGGCGCAGTCAGCTTCCCTACGACGCCGGGAGCGGACCAGGCGCTACTGAGTCGGAACAGCCACAGTCCGGTCGTGGCCAGGGCGGTAGCGATCCCTCCGAGATCCGAGGGCTGGTTACCGGTTAGCACATCTCGCAGAAGATGGTCGTCGATGACAACCGTCGTCACTAGGTGGTGGCGATGTCGGGGTCGTCGAGGCTGCTAACGAAGGCGAGGTGGTCCTCGCGCGACAGCGCGCCGTCGAGAAGCTTGCTTCGCGCCCCCGGTGGGAGTAGCACGACCGCGTCGCCGAGGTCGATGACTGTGACCCGCCCGCCGTCGGTGAGACCCCACCGGCGTCGTACGCCGGCCGGCACCGACATCTGACCGCTCTTGGAGACCAGAAACTCTGTTGTGGAAGCCACCCAACCGTCCTATCACTTGGTGATTCTGAATTCTACCAAGCGGGACCGCGGTCGTGGGGTGTTCGCTTGTCCTACCACCGAGACGAGGAGGACGACCACGAAAATCTCGACCGTACTGCAGTTCTCGCCGCGCCCATGGGGCCGTGCATGCCCGACGAAGCTGAACTGGCCGCGGTGGCCATTCTGGCCCGCTACAGCGGGAGAACCCTCGACGCCTGCCGCCACGATCTACGCAACCTGTTCCAGTGGGCAGCCGACCACATCCTGCCGGTGTTCGAAGCGACCCGCGCCCACCTGGAGCTCTATCGAACCTCGATGGAGCATGCCCTATTTGGATATACCGCGTGGTAGGGGACAGTCGTGTACAGATCTGCCTGTGTGCGGTGGCGAGGCAGGTAGTTGCACCGTGGCGCAGAGCCCGCCGGCGGCCCGGGGGGTGAGGGTGAGGGTTCCGTCGTGGGCTTGGGTGATGCTTTTGACGATTGCTAGGCCGAGGCCGACGCCTGCGTGGTCGGTGTGTATGCGTTGGGTGCCGCGCTGAAATGGCTCGACCAGGGTGGAAACCATCTGTGGGGTGAGCTGCTCGCCGGTGTTCTCGACAGTTAGCACCACTCTCTCGGGGTGAACGCTGGTCGTGACCCACACGGTGCCCTGTTCGGGCAGGTTGTGGACGATCGCGTTGTGGACGAGGTTCGTAGTCAACTGCAGCAGGAGCGCCTCTGAGCCGATGGTTGGGGCCATATCACCGGAGGTTTCGATGCTGACGCCGCGCTTTTCTGCGAAGGGGAGGAGTGTTTCAGTGGCTTCTTCGGCTATGAGGGACAGGTCGAGGTGTTCTGGGGTGAAGGACTTCTGGTCGGCACGGCTGAGCAGGAGTAGTGCTTGGGTGAGGTCGATCGCTCTGGTGTTGACGGCGCGGAGGCGGTCGACGAGTTCGCTGTTGTCGTGGTTCGGATCGTTGCGGGCTGCGTCGAGAAGGGTCTGGGTGACGGCCAGCGGGGTGCGCAGTTCGTGGGAGGCGTTGGCTGCGAATCTCTGCTGCTCGGCGCTGTGTGCTTCGAGGCGGGCGAGCATGGCGTCGAAGGCGTCGGCGAGTTCGCGGAACTCGTCTTTGCGGCCTGCTAGGCGGATTCGGTGGGAGAGCGATCCGGTTGTGGCCGTGCATGTGGCGTCGGTGATGCGGTCCAAGGGGGCGAGCATGCGGCCGGCGAGCAGCCACCCTCCTACGAGCCCGAATACCAGCAAGATCGCCAAAACTTCGGCTGCTCTTGGAGCGAAAACGCGCAGGAGTCTGGACTGGATGGGAAAAACACCATGAACAACGGGGGTGCTGATGAGCGCACGGTCGGGGACGTAACGCAGGAGGAACAACCACACGGCGCCAAGCAGCAGGGCGCCTGCGAGCATGAGAAAGCCGGCGTAGCTGAGGGTGAGCTTGAGGCGAACACTCAAACCGGGGGCTCTATCCACGGTCTCCTCCCTGGCGCCGGGTGTCTGGTTGGGTGTCGATGCGGTAGCCGGCGCCGGCCACCGTGGCGATGATCGCCGGTTCGCCGAGGCGTTTGCGCAGGGCCGAGACCGTAATTCGGGCGGCGTTGGTGAACGGGTCTGCGTTCTCGTCCCACGCCCGCTCTAAGAGTTCTTCGGCGCTGACGACGCCGCCTTCGGCGGCGACGAGAACTTCGAGCACGGCGAACTGCTTGCGGGTGAGCGCGATGTAGCGGCCGTCGCGGTATACCTCGCGGCGGAACGGATCCAGGCGCAGGTCGGCGATCTCTCGCACGGGTGGCCTGTGGTGGGCGCGCCTGCGGTCCAGCGCTCTGAGCCGGAGCACGAGTTCTCGGAGCTCGAACGGCTTGGTGAGGTAGTCGTCGGCGCCGAGCTCGAACCCGGCGGCCTTGTCGTCGAGCCGGTCGGCAGCGGTTAGCATGAGGATAGGCATGCCGCTGCCGGAGGCGACGATACGTTTGGCGATCTCGTCGCCCGAGGGTCCGGGGATGTCGCGGTCGAGGACGGCGATGTCGTAGGCGTTGAGGCTCAATAGTGACAGAGCGGTGTCACCGTCACCGGCGATGTCGGCCGCGATCGCTTCCAGGCGTAGGCCATCGCGGATGGCTCCTGCCATGTAGGGCTCGTCCTCGACGATCAAGACACGCACACTCACGCCATGCTACGAGCCGGCGCATATCGTCGGCGTATCGAAAAACGCATACGTGCTGGCAACACCCCGATGCGTTGACTTGGAGGCGTGACCTACAGCGGACCAGCACAGGTAGCAGCCGCACCCGATCGACGGTGCTCATTGCTAGGGCGAGGGTGCAGCAGTGACCAGTAGAAAGCTGCGGCCGCTGGCCGCCCTTGCCCTGATCGCCATGGCCGCCCTGATCAGCGCGTGCGGTTCGAAGGCACCTGCCGCGACCGGCGCCGTCAGCGCCGGCGCCAACAACACTGCTTCCAATCTTGAAAAGGCGGTGAAGTTCTCCCAGTGCATGCGCTCGAACGGGGTCAGCGACTTCCCGGACCCCAACGCGTCGGGCCAGCTCACTATCGATGCGATCGCGAACGGCTCGGGGGTGGACACGAACACCCCGGCGTTCCAGCAGGCCCTCAGCGCGTGCAAAGACCTGGAGCCACCGGGGTTCACGGGGAGCACGAGGAGTGCCCAGCAGCAGGAGGCCGGCCTCAAGTTCGCCCAGTGCATACGCGACAACGGCGTGCCGGACTTCCCGGACCCCACCCCAGACGGGCCCCTCGTGGACACGAATCGAATCCCATCCGCAGCTACGTCGGGGGGGATGAGCCTTCTCCACGCCGCGATGCAGGAATGTCGCAGCTTCGCAGCGGCGGCCGGGGTAACGGGGGGCAAGTGAAGCGCAAGACTTGGGTGGTGGCCGGAGCAGCCGTCGTGGCTGCGGTAACGGCCACCGGCGTCGTGATCGCCACGTCCGGCGCGAAGCAAGCGGCCCCGGCCGCACTGGAGCCGCCGACGAAGACCGCGAAGGTGGAAAAGGGCGAGCTCTCGGCCACGGTCTCCTTGGCCGGGACCCTGACCTACCGGGTGCAATCGGACGGCTCACCGTACTCGGTGATCAACCAGGCCCAAGGGACATACACCAAGTTGCCCGACCTCGGCCAAGTGATCTCTCAAGGTCAGGTGCTCTACCGGGTGGACGACAGCCCGGTGGTGTTGCTGTATGGCTCGACGCCTGCCTACCGGACCCTGTTGGCCGGCGCGGCCGGCGCTGACGTGGCGCAGCTCAACGCAGATCTGGTCGCGCTCGGATACGCCACCTCGGCTCAGCTCGACCCGACTTCCGCCTCCTTCGGGCCTGCCACCACCACGGCCTTGGAGAAGCTCCAAGCCGCCCTGGGGCTGACCCAGAACGGCACGCTGACTCTCGGCCAGGCTGTATTCGAGCCCACTGCCGTGCGGGTGACCGCGCTGTCAGCCCAGCTCGGCGGCAGCACCCAGACCGGCCAGACGGTGATCCAGGCCACCTCCACCACTCGCCAGGTGCAGGTGGCGTTAGACGCCTCGCAACAGACCGACATGGCGGTCGGGGACAAGGTAAGCATCACCCTGCCCGACAACCAGACCACACCTGGTGTCGTCTCCTCAGTGGGAACCGTCGCCACCTGCCCACCGACCTCCGGGCCCGACGGGTCGAGTCCCAGTTCGGCGGCGCCCGGAACGGACACCTGCTCATCAGGCAACTCGGGGAGCACCACACCGATCATCACCGTGGTCGTCACCCCCTCCGACCCGGCCGCCACGGGCACCTGGGATCAGGCCCCGGTGCGGGTCTCCATCACCACCGCCAGCGTGCCCAACGCCATGGCGGTGCCCGTGACCGCACTGCTGGCCCAGTCCAGCGGCGGCTACGCCGTCGAGGTCATCGGCCCCGGAGGGACCAACCATCTGGTGCCGGTCTCGCTCGGACTGTTCGACGACGCCGACGGCCTGGTACAAGTCACCGGTTCGGAGCTGACCGCCGGTCAACAAGTGGTTGTCCCGACCATATGACCAACACCGCCCCGCACCGGTCCAGCCACCCATCGGCCGTAAACCGCGTCGGCTCCGTTGCCGACTCGCTACAGGTTCCGGTGCTCGAAGTGGACAACGTGACCCGGATCTATCCGGGCGAGCCGCCCGTCCCGGCCCTGCGCGGAGTGAACCTCAGGATCGGCCAGGGAGAGCTGGTCGGGGTCGTCGGCCCCTCAGGGTCGGGCAAGACCACCCTGTTGCAGCTGATGGGAACTCTCGACCGGCCCACCAGCGGCCACGTGCGCCTCACCGGGCTCGACGTGGCAACGATGGCCGACGACGACCTGTCCTACCTCAGGGCCACCCGGATCGGGTTCATCTTCCAGCAGTTCTTCCTGGCCGAGCACTCCACCCTGTTGGACAACGTGGCCGACGGGCTCCTCTACGCCGGCATCCCCCTCGAACAGCGCCGCCGGCAGGCCCTCGAAGCCCTCGAGCTGGTCGGCCTGGCCCAGCGCCCCCACGCCCGTCCCACCCAGCTCTCCGGCGGGCAACGCCAACGGGTCGCCATCGCCCGGGCCCTGATCGGCCGGCCCGCCATAGTGCTCGCCGACGAGCCGACCGGCAACCTCGACCAGGCCACCGGGCAGTCCATCCTGGCCCTGATCGACCAGCTGCACCAGGCCGGCTCGACCATCGTCGTCATCACCCACGACCACGCCATCGCGGAACGGATGCCCCGGCGAGTCGAGATCCTCGACGGCCACGTCGTCGCCGACACCCGTCCCGCCGGACGCACCCACTCTCGCGTCCGCCCTCTCGCCCAACCCGTAACCGACGCACCCCAGACTGCGTCCAGCGGCCCCGTAAGCGAGGGGCCGTCGTGACCGCCACCGCCACGCTGAGCCGGAAACCGATGCAGCTGACGGACCTGTCCCGGCTCTCCACCGTCGGACTGCGCACACGGAAGCTACGGGCCGGGTTGTCCGCTCTCGGTATCGCCATCGGCGTGGCCGCCATCGTCGCCGTCCTCGGACTGTCCGCCTCCTCCCAGGCCGGCCTGCTCAACGAGATCAACCAGCTCGGCACCAACCTGCTCACCGTCAGCAACGGGCAGAGCTTCACCGGCGGCACCGCCGAGCTGCCCACCTCGGCGCCGGGCATGATCGGCCGGATCCCCGGCGTCCAGCAGGTGCAGAGCACCGGGACGATCAGCGGAGCCAACGCCTACCGCAACCCCTACATCCCCTCGGGCGACACCAACGCCCTGGCTGTCCAAGCCGCATCTCTCGACCTGCTCCCGACGCTCGCTACCACCGTCGCCCAGGGCCAATATCTCAACCCGGCCACCGCCTCAGAACCCGTCGCCGTGCTCGGTGCCGCCGCCGCCCAGCGGCTCGGCATCGACCGCATCTACCCCGGTGAGCGCATCTGGGTCGGCGGCCAATGGTTCTACCCGACCGGCATCCTCAAACCGGCCGTGCTGGCCTCCGCCATCGACTCCTCCGTCCTGGTCGGCTACCCCGCGGCCCAGAAGTACCTGGCCTTCGACGGGCGCCCCTCCACCATCTACCTCCGCGCCCAAAACGACCAGGTCGACGCCGTCGACAACCTCCTGGCCGCCACGGCCAACCCCGAGAACCCCAACCAGGTCAACGTCAGCCAACCCTCCTCCGCCCTCGTCGCCCAAGCCGACGCCAAAAGCGCCCTCAACGGCCTATTCCTCGGCCTCGGCGCCGTCGCCCTCCTCGTCGGCGCGGTCGGCGTCGCCAACATCATGATCATCTCCGTGCTCGAACGCCGCTCCGAGATAGGACTGCGCCGCGCCCTCGGCGCCACCAAAGGCCACATCCGCACCCAATTCCTCTCCGAAGCCGTCCTCCTCGGACTCCTCGGCGGAGCCGTCGGCGTCACCCTCGGCGCCGCATCCACCGCCGTCTACGCCCACACCAAACACTGGGCCACCGTCATCCCCACCCAAGCCTGGGCCGGCGGCATCGCCGCCTCCCTCATCATCGGCGCAGCCGCCGGGCTCATCCCCGCCTTACGCGCCGCCCGTCTATCACCCACCCGGGCCCTGTGGTCCATCTAGCCCACCGAACCAATTCACACGCCCTGCGCCGGTCTTGGCCGCCGCCGTGCTCAGCGCCGGCTCGGTCGCCGACCGCCTCGGACGCCGCCGGGTTTTCGCCACCGGCACCTCATCGGCGCTCGATCCACGAGCGTCGGCGACGTCGTTACCTTGAAATCCAACCACCGCGTTGCTGACAGCGCCGCCTGAGCGTTCCACCAGCTGCTTCGACCCACCTAGTGCGAGTCCTTCCAACGCCGCACCGCGGCCTGCCGGGCCCGGCCGGTCGGATGGTTAGGCCGCAAGCTTGTCCTGCTGGGGTGACTGCCCGGGCCCAGGCTGGGCCGGCGGGTGCCTATCGAGGAAGCGTAGCCATGCAGGGAGGTACCAGGATCGCGGGCCGAGGAGCTTCATGGCGGATGGGAGAAGCACGATGCGGACGAGGGTGGCGTCGATGAACACCGCTGCGGCCAGGGCTACTCCGAGTTGCTTGAACTGGATGACATTCAAGGTGGCGAAGACCGAGAACACCGCCACCATGACCAGGGCGGCGCTGGTGATGATTCCGGCGGTGGCGGTGATCCCGTCGGCTACTGCCCGGTCTGGGGGCAGGCCTCGGTCCCGTCCCTCCCTGACGCGGCTAAGAACGAGGACGTGGTAGTCCATCGACAGTCCGAACAGGATGATCAGCAGGAAGAGGGGGATCCAGTCGACTATCCCTCCGATGTCCTGGGCGCCCAGGAGCGACCGTCCGTAGCCGTCCTGGAAGACGAGCACCATCAAGCCGTAGGCGGCTCCGACCGAGAGCAGGTTGAGCACGATGGTGAGCAGGGCGATCACGATAGAGCGGAACGAAACCAGCAGGAGCAGGAAGGCCATGCCCAGCACAAAGGCGAACACGTATGGGAGGTGGGATGCCATCGCCTGGTTGAAGTCGACCGACGAGGCGGTGGTGCCGGCCACATAGGTGTGGGTGCCGGCGACCTTTCCCAGCGTGGTCGGTATTACCTGGCTCCTGAGCGCGGCGAGCGCGGTGGTGGATTGATGGTCCGTTCCGTCACCGGCGAGCGATACCGTGAGGATGGCGACGGTCCGATCGGGGCTGACGGTTTCGACCACGGGACCACCCATTTGTCCATGTCGGGATTCGACGGCGGCGGCGAGCTCGGCGACGCCCTTGCGCACGGCCGGGGCGGTGACGTCCTTCCCGCTGATGACCAGCACGGCCGGGGAGGGTGCACCCGGAAAGGCGGCCTGGATTCTGTTGTAGACCTTCATGATCGGCAGCGTCTGGGGGAAGCTGGACACCCCGGGATCGACGGTCCTCATGCCCAGGGCCGGCATGGCCAGGGCCAGCAGGGCGCCTGCGGACAGCACTACTGACAGCCAGGGCCGGTGTAGGACACCTCCGACAACCCGGTCCCAGATAGGGGAGGGGCCGACCTGCCGGCGGCGGCGAATGACCGGTACGCGCCCCACTCGATCCGGTCGCCAAGGGCCGACATGATTGCCGGCAGCACGGTAATCGATCCCACGATGGCGACGGCCACTACGAGCATCGTGCCTATCCCGAATGACACGAACACGGCGTTGCCGGCTATCAGCATTCCCGCCATCGCCGTCATAACGGTCAAACCGGAGATGAGTACGGCCCGGCCCGAGGTCGCGGCAGCGCGGGCCAGGGCGGCAGCGCCGTCATAGCCGGCGCGGCGCTCCTCGAGTTTCCGCCGCAAGTAGAACATCGAGTAGTCGACGCCTACGGCCAGACCGACGAGGAGCACGACGGGTGCTATCTCTCCCTGGGCGACTGGATAGAGGTGGCTGACCGGCCCGATCAGCCCCAGCGCGGCGACCACCGCGGTGAACCCCAGCAGGAGCGGCACACCGGCCGCCACCAGCGCCCCGAACGCAAGGAGGAGAATCACCAACGTGATCGGAAGCGACGTGTGCTCGGCCTGGGTGAAGTCGCGGTTGAGGGCTGCGCCCAACGCCTTGGCGGCGCTGGCCGACCCGAACTCCTGCACCAGGAGCTGGGGGTGGTCAGCCGCGGTGGCGGCGGTGGCGGCCAGAGGCCCATCGACGTAGGTCTCGGCCTGGTTGCTGTTGCCGTTGACCTCAAAGCTAACCAGGACGGACCGGCCGTCACCGGAACGCAGCGCCGGGCTGGTGATCGCCCCGCTCACCGAGAAGGGGGACTCGATGTCGGCGACGGTAGGCAACGATCGGAGACGGCTGACCAGATCGGCGACCGCAGCGGACAGAGCAGCGTGGCTGGGCGGGGCGCCTCCCTGGCTCTGGATGAGGACCTCTTCACCGTTGTGATAGGGGAAAGCGTTCTCGAAGACGCTGACCGCGGTTTTCGACTGGCCGTTGCCCATCTGGGCGTCGGTGAGGTTGCGTTCTCCTACCAGGCCTCCGACCAGGTAGGCGGCGACCACGAACACCAGCCAGGCGAAAATGGTCTTACGCCGGTTCCGGGAACTCCAAGACCCCACCGAGGCGGCCAGATTCGGGATCGAGGCCATCGCCAGGAATGCTCGGCCGGCGTTGCCCACCCGCGGCTAGAGGCCAAGGCCTCTAACGCGCCCGGCGCGGCTATCAGTACCGCTACCCCAACTCCTCATCATCGCCGCCGTGGCCGGCGTGGCGGGAATCCTCGCCCGCCTGGAGACCCCGCCGCCGAGCCGCCCGCCTGAACATCCTGCGAGCCGTCACCACCGAATGAGCCCGACGAACAACCGGACCGGTGACATTGGACTCTAGAGAAACCCGCCCGCCCGGCCGGATGATCAAAGAAACGGAGGTATGCAATGTCGATACTGGTTACCTTCGTGTCGAAACGGGGTGGCACCGAAGGGTTGGCCGCCATGGTGGCTGACGGGCTCCGCCAAGAGGGGTTCACCGTCGAGGTGGTGTCGGCCCGGGCAGCCAAGGACGTGGACCGCTACCAGGCGGTCATCGTCGGAGGTGCGTTGTACGCCTTCCGGTGGCATCGCCACGCCAGACGGTTCGCTAAACGCCATACCCGCCAGCTGCGCCAGCGGCCGACCTGGTTCTTCTCCAGCGGCCCCCTCGACGAGTCGGCCACACAAAAGGACATCCCGCCGGTCAAAGGAGTGCAGGCCCTGATGGACCGGGTGCACGCCAAGGGCCACGTGACCTTCGGCGGTCGCCTGACGCCCGACGCCAAAGGCTTCCCGGCCAGTGCCATGGCCAAGAAGAACTCCGGGGACTGGCGCGACCCCGAGCAGGTGCGGACCTGGACCCACCAAGTGGCCACCCAGCTTCGGGCCGACCCCTCCGGCGGCACCCCCGCAGAGGTGCCGGGCAGCCCCGAACAAAGGGCAGGGACACCATGAGCCACAGCGTGGACCACGACAGGCCGGCCACGGGTTCCGGGGTCATGCACCCGTCCGGTCTGCACCGTCTCCTTCATCCCCTCTGGTTCGCCCCGGTGCACACAGCCCTGGCCAAAGCGGTAGCGCCGCGGGCCGGGGAAAGGGTGATCGACGCTGGACGGCTCGTCCTGGCCGAGTTCCGGCCGGCCGGGCCGATCCAGAGACCGATACGCCGCCTGGCGGCCAGCCAACGCGTCGGCGCTCCAGGACCGGACGCCTGGCAGAACACACTATAGGCAGCCGGATTTCATGACGTCACCGTCTACCCGGCCGGATGGGCCCGACGACTCGCCCTGTTCATCGTGGGCCGACGATAACAAGCGGGTGATGCTTGACGCGGATGCTTCAGTTGATGGCTGACAGGGTGCGTCGGCTTGGTGCCTGACGGGATGCTGAGGCATGTGGGGCGGCCGGCTGACCTCATATGAGGAGGCTCGAGGGCGCTGGCGGTGCTGCCGGTCAGCGGTGTTCGAGCAAACGCCGGACGGCGAAGATGGCAGCAAGAGCAAGCAGCTGAGCGCCGAGGATGACACGCATCACGTCGATGGTGGGTTGCCAGCTGACCTTCCCGTCTTTAACGACCACGACGCCAATCGGCCGTACGGTCGCGCCGAATCCCAGCCCCGCTCCCGAACCGGTCCCCTTCTCGCCCGGTACCCCTTCTTTCCCCTTGCCTGTCCCCGTCCCTCCGCCACCGCCCCCACGCACCGCGGCAACCGGGATGACGGTGACACCATCGACGTGGTAGCTGTCGCCGAAGGCCCGGCTGACAGTCATGGCGTCTTTCACCGCTCCCAACTTGTCCAGCGCAGACGACCCCTGCATATCGGCCATGGATCCTCCTCGTAGTTGTTCGAATAATTCGGCGCTGCTCCGTTCGACGTGGCAGCCTTGGAATCTGCGCCGCGGTCGCTCCCCGGGTCCGAGGTGGCGATGCTTGACACTGATACACCCTGCGGACGATGACGGGTCGAACATCGGCCTAGAACACTACGACAGCAGGCACCTGACCCTCGCGATAAGAGCCGGCGGGCGTGTAAGAGTTGCTGCGCTCCACAACGGCATCACTTCCGGACGGGTGGGCCTCCAGGCAAGGGGATTGGCTGCGGGCTCGTCTGCTTAGCCGCTCGTCGGTGTCGTCACCCAACTGCCGAGCAGGTCGAGTGACTGCTGGGAGGGGCTTCCGGGTTCTGCGCTGTAGACGAGGATGCGCTGTCCGGCGTCGCCGGGGAGGTCCAGCGCTTCGTAGTCGAGGGTGAGGTCGCCGACGACGGGGTGGCGGCGAGGAGATCGAGACGGCCGTTGCGGACGTAGGCGGGTGCGGTTATCGAGTCGAGGATGCGTTGGACGACGGGGCGGACTCGTTCTTGGCTCGGGCGTCGTCGGTTCGGGCGTGACGGCGTGTTGGCGGCGCGCACCAGGTCAAAGAGGTGGGCTCGTTCGGCCTCGTCGAGCTGCAATGCTCGGACCACTCCCTCGAGTACGTCTTCGGAGGCGCCAGCCGCGTTCCCGCGCTCGAAACGGGTGTAGTACTCGACGCTGATTCCGGCGAGCATGGCTACTTCTTCTCGTCGCAGCCCCTTCACCCGCCGGTTGTTTCCATAGGCGGGAAGGCCTGCCTGCTCCGGGGTGATCTTGGCTCGCCGAGACGTCAGGAACTCCCGGATATCGCTGGTGGGGGCCACGGCTCAATCCTACGGACGGGGGGTGGAACGAGGGAGGCCCTGGTAGTACCCCTCTCGACACGGTCTCCCTCACCAAGACCGTTCGTGATTCGATCGTGAAAGAGCATCACGGCGGGTCCCGAGCAGCTCCAGCCCCCGCCCAACCGATAGGGAGGTCGCCATGAGCGAAGTCGTTGTCGTCATTGGAGCAGGATCGATCGGTCAGGCCATCGCCCGTCGCGTGAGCGCCGGGAAATACGTGGTGTTGGCTGACCTGTGCCTTGAGAACGCCGACGCCGCGGCTGAAGTGATGCTCGACGCCGGGTTCGACGTGTCCACGGCGACCGTCGACGTGTCGTCGCGCCAATCGGTTCATGCCTTGGTCGAGACTGCGGCCGGTTTCGGGGAGGTGACCGGACTCATTCACGCCGCCGGCGTGTCACCCAGCCAGGCATCCCCGGCGACCATCCTCGCCGTCGACTTGTACGGCACGGCGCTGGTGCTCGAGGAGTTCGGAAATGTCATCGCTCGTGGTGGCGCCGGGGTGGTCATTGCGTCGCAGTCAGGGCATCGCCGGGCGCGGCGGCACCCCTGACGAAGTCGGAACCGTCGGCGCCCTGCTCCTGGGCCCCGACGGCGCGTTCATCACCGGAAGTGACTTTCTTATGGACGGCGGAGTGACCTCGTCCTACTTCTACGGTGAACTGGCCCCAAAATGAACCAATCTCGCCCGCTGAGTCAGAGCTCGCCCCGGCAACGCGCCGAATATCAGTTGAACTGCGATGTTGCTCGCTCAGTCGGCGCCGTGGCTAGGGGGTCCCTGCCAGTACCCCTCTTGACCGGGACTCCCACCCGGTCCGAACTCGTGGTGGAGTGATCTCATGCGTGCAGCGATCTTCAACGGACCCCACTCCATCGGCGTCGGGCAGCGGCCTGACCCGGTCATCGCCGAGCCGACCGACGCCATCGTGCGAGTCGTGCTCGGCTGCGTATGCGGTTCGGACCTGTGGTACTACCGGGGCGAGTCCCCGCATGCGGTTGGCTCGATCGGCCACGAGTTCATCGGCGTAGTGGAGGACATTGGCGCTGAGGTGACCGGGATCACCGTGGGCGACCTGGTGATCGCACCGTTCATTTTCAGCGACATGTCGTGCCCTAACTGTCAGAACGGATCGACCATCAGCTGCGTCCGGGGAGGAAACTTCGGCGACGGGGTGATCGACGGCGGCCAGGGCGAGGCGGTGCGGGTGCCACTGGGGGGCAGCACCCTCGTTCCTGTGTCCGGATCGGGGCACTCCGAGGAGATGTTACGTTCGTTGCTCAGCCTGTCCGACGTGATGTCCACGGGCCACCACGCCGCAGTGAGCGCCGGGGTGGGCAACGGCCAGGTGGTGGCGGTCGTGGGCGACGGAGCGGTCGGCCTGTGCGCAGTCCTTGCCGCCAAGCGCCTCGGCGCGGAGCGGATCATCGCTCTCAGCCGGCACCCCAAGCGTCAGCGATGGAGGCCTCCGTCCCTACGTGACGATGTGGGTCGTTCGCGTCGACGACGACCTGTACGTACGGTCTGCAGAGTCCATACGCACCTTCCACCGAGCGCTTGAACTGGGGGTGACGCTGATCGGCACCCGGGGCTTTCGTCAGCACCGGCCCGATTGTCAGGACTTCTGGCTCTGCCGGGTCTGAGCCGCTTGGGGCACAATCAGGAGAAGGGTGTTCCAACCGTGCCTGGCGGCCCGACTTGGTTCGTGGTCGCCAACCATGGTCGGGGGGTTTCACCTGCACTTTTCGCCATCGAAGGAGCCAGATGCCGCCATGAAACCGAAGGACGATTGGTCACCTGACGAGCCGCTAGGAACCGAGACTTTCGAGCAGAGCGACGAAGCTCTCGACGAGGGTTCCCGGATCAATCCGGACTTTCTGGAACAGATCGAGGATGACCCTTCGCTGGATCCCAGACTGCAAGTAGACGAACGCGAACTCGAGGACCTCGGAGCGACGCTCGACGACCCAGAGGATCTCGTCACCCTCGAGGGTGGCATCGACGACCCCGATGGGCGAGACCAAGCACCATTTCGTGTCCGCTATAGACGCGAGGATGACGGCTGGGATCTCGACGCATCGACCGCGACTGGGGACGCACCCGACACGTAACCAACCGACGGACCACCGAGCACAGATCTCCGAGACGGCCAACGGTCCTCCCGGCCTCCGGGGTCGGTCAGGAGCACCATGAGCTCGTCTGGGTTTTCATGAGATAAAGTGAGTTCGGCTTTGTAGTTGCCTCCTACCGCCAGCGATCTGCCGCCGAGGGGGGCGACGCCGGGTTCGGCCCTAGACCCTGGCCGGAAGGGAAGACCGCCAGCTCGTTCCCACCGAAAGGGAAGTCGGCTCGTGATCGATCCACGAGGAGTACGCGACAACTTCGACAGGGTCTCTTCGGGCACCGTGGCCCAGGCAGGACGGCCGGGGGTCTACTCCGCTTGGGTGATCGTCGAACTGGTCCCTGATGCCATACTCGTCGTCGATCAAGCAGTACGCATCGAGTTGGGCAACCGCTGCGCCGAGAACACGTTCGGCTCAGCGGCTCCCAGAGCGACCGACCCGACCATCTCGGGAGAACAGAACGGGCGTTTTACGCATCACTGCATCGATGTCTTCGTCAACGCCCCCAGATGCCAACCCCAGAGTCCACCATCCCGGCCGACGCCTTCCCGGCTGGAGTCGAGGCGACCAGCAGCGCCCGCCCAGTACGCTGCCGTGGTGGGGGTTCCGGTTCGACCAGCCAGCGGGGCCTGAGTGGCGGGTGACCGGCGCTCGCGGATCTTGGCCGAGTTGGCCGCCAGCGGCGGCCGAGGGTCGTCGGGGCGTTTGTGCGAGGTGGGTGCGCAGGTCATCGGGGTGTCCGGTGCTGGGGTGATGCTCATGTCCGGCGCTGTCCCTTCCGGGTCGTTGTGCACCACCAACGATGTGAGCAGCGTGATCGAGGACCTGCAGTACACCCTGGGCGAGGGCCCATGCGTGGACGCCTACCAGTTGGGCCGGGTGGTGGTCGAACCGGACCTGGCCAACCCGGCCAGCCCCCGGTGGTTGGCCTTCACGCCCCGGGCGGTCGAGGCGGGAGCACGGGCCGTGTTCGGATTCCCGGTCGGGTCTGGGGCGGCCCGCCTGGGTGCGCTCAACCTGTACCAGGATCAGCCCGGCCCCTTGAGCGACGAACAGCACGCCGACGCCCTGGTCATGGCCGAGGTCGTCGCCGCCTGGGTGCTGGACGCCCAAGCTGAGGCGCCGCCGGGCGCGCTGGCCGAGGAGCTGGAGGAGGGCGCCGAGTTGTACTTCGTGGTGCACAACGCGGCCGGCGCGGTGGCGGTCCAGCTCGGCGTCAGTGTCACCGAGGCTCTCATCCGTCTGCGCGCCCACGCCTTCGCCCACGAACGCCCGCTACGCGACGTCGCCGAAGACGTCGTCGCCCGCAGGCTACGGTTCTCGTGAGCCGCCCGGTCCGACCGGCGCAGGGGCCGGGCACCCCGGATATACGATGGGTGGCACAACCAGGCTCGGGCGGCCGCCGGGCGACCACCCGGAATCGACCTGGTGCACTGTGGAGAGAAGGTTGATGTGACCCGAGAATCCTCCGTGGTCCGGTCCTTGGTTGAACTGGCCGACACCCTGGTCAAGGACTTCGACGTCATCGACTTGTTGACCGGGCTCGCCGCCCGTTGCGTGAACGTGCTGGGTGTGTCCGCGGCGGGCGTGATGCTCGCCTCCCCTGACGGTGATCTGCGGCTGGTGGCCTCATCCAGCGAGGCCATGCGGGTCCTGGAGCTATTCGAGCTACAGGCCCAGGAGGGGCCCTGTCTGGACGCCTTCCGCACCGGCGAGCGGGTCGAACACAATGTTCTTCGTAGTGGGAACGGCCGCTGGCCGCGGTTCTCGATCGTGGCCCTCGAGGCGGGTTTCGAATCGGTCTTTGCACTGCCATTACGGCTGCGGGAGATGACCATCGGGGCGTTGAACCTGTTCAGCGTTGAGCCGACCCCGATGAAAGAAGGCGATGTCCTCGTCGCTCAAGCCTTCGCCGATCTGGCCACCATCAGCGTCCTGCAGCACCGGGCCGCCACCGAAACCCAGACCGTCAACGAGCAGCTCACCCAGGCCCTGACTAGCCGCATCCTCATCGAGCAGGCCAAAGGCGTGATCTTCGAGCGCGCCGGCGTCGACATGCCAGAAGCGTTCTCACGCCTGCGGCACTATGCCCGCCGCCACAACCTGCGACTGACCGACGTGGCCCGAGCGGCCATCGACGGCACCGTCGATCCCACCGCATGGACCGGGGGTCCTTCGAGTCAGTCCTGAAGCAACGGCGAGCACGACGAGGACGCCGCCGAAGGCAACGATGCCGCCAACCGCGAAGGAGCGGCGAGTCGCCGATATCGAACTGGAGAAACTGGGTCTGCAGAAACAGCGCCCCCAGCAGCCCGAAGACCCCCACGCTCTCGGCCGCCGCTGCTTATGCCCGGCACGGAGTCCGATCCAGCCCGGGCAGCGCCGTCGAGCTGAAGCCGACCGAGCGACTTGCCCATGCTCGATCTGTATCCCGCCCGACAACACCGACACTATGCGGCTGGCCCCGCTGAGGTATCTCCGGCCGCCAGCATCAGCTGACTGGCGTCACGCGGCCGGGGTGGTGCGCCCCTGGACTCAGATTGCCGATCTGCGAAGGATATCCAAGATCCTGTGTTCCACCAGATCGCTGGTGATCTCAGAAACCTGCCATGTCCCAGCCCGGCCCGATTTATGTGTGCCCCCGCCCTGCCACATGTCGCCCTCGGCGACTTGCACATATCCGTGGGTCGCATCGGCATCGAGTCGGAGATAGGGGTAACGATCCTCTCGGCCAGGTCCAGGGATCGCGCCGGCTAGCGACATCCACAGCGTCAACCTCGGCAGCGGATATCGCGGCTCACCGCCGGGGTGCTCCTCGATAAACCCTCCCCCGCCGTCGCCTCGGAGCCGATCGAGCACTGCCTCCATCGCCGGGCGGACCTCGCGCTCGCACACTGCGGCGAAGTCGTCGAGGAACTGCCGGCGCCGTTCCTCCCTCACTTCGGTTCTATCCTCGGCCTGACGCAGACGTTCCGCCCGCTCCTCCAGGATCTCGTCCACCTCAACCAGCGGGTCGTCGGCCCCGCCGGCTCCCGACGGGATAGAACTAGGCAACGAACGAATACGGGTCAGGTCGCATGGTCTCTCGGATATTAGGCGACCCCCTGGCCCCGAAAAGTCGGCGCGGGTGGACCCCGGGCAGTGATCCCTCAACCGGCGCAGACGAATGTCCCCTAGGCGGCGATTAGGTGGTCCCGTGCCCGATGCGATGCTCACGCCACGGGCTGCCGTCTATCCAGACGGCGCCCTCCAACCGAAGGGAGTCTCGTCCCCTTGCTCGAGAAAATGTCCAGCGAGGGACGGTCGAGTTCAGATTCCGGTCGGGATCCCCAGCGGCGTCCGGCTGAGGTCGAGCCCCCGCGAGGGGTCCGCTCCAGGGTCCCCAAAACGTTCGGACCCAGATCTGAGGGGCTCGCCCAGGGCGCCGGCCGGGAGGCTCCTATCCCTGACCCGAGGGTGCTTGCTGGAGTTGCTGCACCCGGTCCGGCGCTTGCCCGGCGGCTTGAATCGGCTCCTGGGCAGGTGTCCTCGAGGACCGAGGCGGTAGCCGAGATTGGAGACGGCTTGCCGGCTGTCGCGGATGTGCGCCTTGCGGACGTTCTGAGTGGGGCTGGGTGTCGCCGCCCGCTCCAGCGTGAACTGTCGACCGCGACGACCGGGGCCATGTACCGTTCGGCTCCGATCCGATATGGCAGGGCGGGCTAACGTCCTGGTATGGCGAGGCCCAATGTCCTGGTGATCATGACCGACCAGGAGCGGTACCCGCCGGCCTATGAGAACGACGCGGTCAAGGCCTTCCGTCGGGATCAGCTGCCGGCCCGGGAGTCGATCCGCGAGGGCGGGTTGGAGTTCCACCGCCACTACGCGGGCTCGTCCGCGTGCCTGCCCAGCCGGGTCACCCTGTTCACAGGCCAGTACCCCTCACTTCACGGGGCGTCACAGACCGACGGCACGGCCAAGCACGCCGACGATCCGGCCATGATGTGGCTGGACCCGGACTCGGTACCCACCCTGGGCGACTGGTTCCGCGCCGGCGGCTACCACACCCACTACCGCGGGAAGTGGCACATCTCCAGCGCCGGGCTACCCATTCCCGGCTCCCACGAAGCGCTCATGTCCTGCGACGGGGACGGCCACCTATTCCGCGACGCGGTCGAGGCGTACCGGAAGGCTGACCGGCTCGACCCGTTCGGGTTCTCGGGGTGGATCGGACGTGAGCCGCACGGCGCCAACCCGGCCGAGTCGGGCAAGGTCCGCGACGGGGTATTCGCCGAGCAGGTCATCGAACTGTTCGGGGATCTGGCCGACGCCCGCAATGACGGTCCCTGGCTGGCGGTGGCGTCGTTCGTGAACCCGCACGACATAGCGGGCGTGGGGCTGATATGGGAGCAGATGTGGAAGTTCGGACCTCCCGACGACTCGGTCCCGGAGATCCCCGAACCGCCCTCGCAGTCGGACTCCTTCGAAGGCCGCCCACCTTGCCAGGAGCACTGGAAGCAGGTCTGGTGGCAGATGCTCTACGATCAGCCCGCCGATCTTGGCTACCGACGGTTCTACTACTACCTGCACAAGCTGGTCGACGCCGCCATCGGTCTGATCCTGGCCGCGCTGGAGCAGTCGGGCATGGCCGACGACACCATTGTGGTATTCACCTCCGACCACGGCGATACCCTCGGCGCCCACGGTGGCCTGCAACAGAAGTGGTACAACGCCTACGACGAAACGATCCGCGTGCCGCTGGTCGTGAAGGGTCCCGGAGTTGGCCCCGTGCCGGGCGGCATCCCGACGCCGACCAGCCATGTGGACCTCATCCCCACCCTCATGGGCCTGGCTGGCATCGACGTGGAGCGCGCCGCCAGAGGAGTGGCCGAGCACCACACCGAGGCCCACCCCCTACCAGGAAGGGACCTCAGCGGGCTGATCCGAGGATCGACCCCCGCCGCCTCGGTTGCCGCCCCCCTGTACTTCATGACCGAGGACGACATCTCCCGCGGCCTCTCCGCTCAGAACCTGCTGACCGGCAAGCCCTACGATCCGGTGACCCTGCCGTCAAAGGTGGAGTCGGTGATCGCCACCCTGCCCGCAGGCGACGGCGGAGCCCCGGAGCTGTGGAAGCTCAACCACTACTACGAGCGGCTCGACGACTGGAACGCTGACCATGGCATCCCCAAGGACCCGTTTGCCGGACTGGCTGCAGAGGCCATCTTCGAGATGCACAACTTGACCGCCGACCCCGAAGAGCGCGACAACCGGGTCAGCGACGCCTCCGTCATCCTGAGCCGCATGCAGTCCCTGCTTGAGACCGAACGCGAGGCCAAGCGCCTAGTACCGTCGCACCGCAACCCAGCGGCCTAGAGACAGTCGTCGGTTTGGCGGCAGGGCCAGCAGGTCACGGCCCCGAATACCACCTCCTCACGAACAAGCGGGCGCCGCTATATCGCCGCCCGGCCGGTGGCAGGGGTTCGGGCAGCGCATTGTGGGATCTCCATCTGGGGAGCTTCACTGACCGGCGGGCACGGTCCTATGCAGCCGGGTTCCGCCCGTTGGGTGGAAAAGATCTTGAAGGTCCCTTTCAGGAGGCGCGCTCGTTGTTCGAGATTGGCGAGAGAACCGGAGCGGGCGGGCGATTCGATTCCGATGCCATGGTCGGGTCACGGTCAGGGCGGTGCCGCCGACACCGCCACTGGACGCGTCGGTGTTGCGCCCCACCCCGTCCGCCCCGGCATCGTTGCGGTCAGGCTGTAGGAGCGAGCGCCGGGCGATGAATGCTGACCACCTGGCGCAACTCGCGCTGGAAGAACGGGATGGCGACGGCGATTACCAGTACCAGGACGGCCCAGGACACCAACGGGTGCACGGCCACATAAGCCGTGGTCGACAGGTTGATGACCATCACAATGGACACGGCGGCGATCAACAGCTGCTCGGCGCCGTAGAGCATCGAGCCCGCCCGAAGCAGGCGGGCGACGCGGGCGTCGGTGACGTCGAGGACCGAGTCGGGCATGAGCTCCGCCGTCACCAGGGCCATGAGCCGGTTGGATCTGGACCCAGACGCGACGTACACGGCCCCGGTGATGGCGGTGACGACGGCGGGGACGATGAAGAACAGCCGGGTGGAGTTGAGGGCGAGGGCGACCGACGCCCGCACGACGAGGCCGATCGAACCGACGAGCAGCAAGCCCGAGAGAGGCTTGCCCGAGAGGCGGCGGACGGCCTGGCAAGAGCCGTTCCACACCAGCGCCAGAGCGATGGCCCCGCCGAGCCCCCACAGGCGCCGGCCGACCAGGAAACACACGGCCGGGACGATGGCGGCGATTACGAGATTGGGCAGGGCTTTGGCGGCCACCCTGGCCGCCGCCCTCCGACCGGCGGTGCCTTGTCCCGGCGGCGCCGCGTCGGCGGCGGAGGTCCCGGACAGCCCGGACCCGGTGATCACGTTGCCGGTCCGCAGCGACGGAGCGTGGACGGCAAGCCAAGGGCCGGAGGTGTCAACATCGGGGTCGCCCCACCAGTCGGTCGACTATTGCCCGACGCGGTGATGAGCACGGCGGTTTCCAGCAGCGAAGGTCGGAACGTTTGCGACAACGCGGCCCCGTATCCCGACTGCTTCAGCCAACCGGCGGCACTCGATGCCTGCGCTGTCGATAGTGGCTGTAGGCAACGGAATCTCCCCGGAGGTATGCCGTCCTGGAGCGTCACCGGGTTCCGGAGCAACGCCGAGGGCGAACGCCCTCGTCGGATAGACCCAAGTGTACACCCTCACATCGCCGGATCACGAGCCTTCTCAGGATCGCTTTGCCCGCCTGGGACGCTCGAGCGCATCGTCGTCCAGGGGCCACACCGGCCGTCGCAGCCCGCTCGCCACCGCTTGACGGTATTCTCGATTGCGCCCCAGATGCCCGCTCGCCAGGTGTATGTCGAGCGCGTGGCACGGCAAGGCCCTGACGTGCCGGGCTAACCTTGGCTGACTCGGGAGCGGTGCTCAGGACCCTGGTAGCGCGTCATGACAAGGCTTTCGACCAGAAGGTGCTCTCGGCCTTTAATCACGCCCTTGTCACGCATGCGAGGTATCTCCTCGCGGGCAACGCTAACGCGCCGGATGGTCCGAGCCGATCACCAATCTTGGCGTTCTTTTCAGAGGCCGGGACCCCGGTGCGGGGGTTGTTCTGGCGCGAGCTGAGCATGCTGGCAACCGATTAGTGCTGCGGGGTCAGGACACGATGTCGTAAAAGGTCTGGGCGACACCCTCGTCGAGCACCGCGAGGACCTTCTCGAGGTGTCCGCTGGCAAGAATGAGCTCGCCGAATGCTGCGTCGTGAGCTTCGCGGGAAGTCCACGTCTGGACAAATACGAACGTCCGCGTGTCCGCTTGATCGCGCAGGATGTCAAATGACTGGCAGCCCTCGGCAGCCAGCATGCGCCTCCGGCCTTCGGTTTGGAGTTCGAGTAGTGCGTCCTCCTGGCCTGGCGTGGCGTGGAAGCGCGTCACGGTCGTGATGCTCATGGAGTCGCCCCATTTCTGGTCCGAGGGCTCATGGAGCGGCCGCGCTGCCGGTTAGCGTTCGAGCGCGTCGGTAGTCACGACGCGGTGTATGTCGAATGCACGTCGAAACGCGTTACCTGAGGCTGAGGTATGTCGCCGACCTTCTGAAACGCCGGCATGAGCCGCTCCGAGAAGAACTTGTCCCAGTCGCTCTCTGCCTTCCACCATTCCACCACGCAGAAGCCACCCTCAGTCGTCCCTGCGGCGTGTGCGAGTAGACCTTCGGGGGCGCCGGTTCCATCGTGCCATCCGAGTGCCTCTTGAACCTCGTCGTACTTGTCGATGCTGGCACCTGAGAACTGCAGTGTCTGACCCATCGCCATCGTGTGGCCTCTATTCTCTGCTGTACGAACGTCGGATTCGAGCGCCCGTGGATCGGAGTCTCCCACATCCGCAGTGCGCAGCGGGCGCGACTGCCTTGGCCATCGGGTTGGCGAACCGCGGGTCAAGGAATCTGCCGGCCGTGACGCGTCACCGGACTGACTGCGATTGAAGCAGGGCGCGAATCTGGGCCCACACTTGGGGGTGGTTGACAAGGTGGAAATGGGTGAGCCCGCCGAGTGATCGTCCGTGCTCGATCGGAAAAGGGATGTGCTGTCGGCGGCGGCGCCGGCCATGTGCACTGGCGGGCTGGACGAGCAGGTCCCCAACAAGCGCGCCAAACGGGCTTTCGGGATCGGACGTGATCGTGGCGCTGATCACGTAGTGATTCGCCGACCCGAGTAGGGGGACCTCATGGCGGTGGTCGCGCGTGCAGTGATCGGGGTCGCATCCCGACCAGTCCTCATCGAGCAGGTAGCCAAAGCGAAGGTCTTTGACTCCGTCGCTGGAGCCGTTGAGAAGCGGCGCAAACGGTCTGGTCTCAGGCAGACGGCTGAGAGCCCAGCCGGCGAAACCCGCCGCTCTGGCCAACGGCGCCCCCAGGTGGGGAGTGCCCAGGTACACGATATGGCGCACGAGCGGGACCCATGACCGATCCTCGCTCGTACCATAGTGACAGGCGCTGCGGATAACCAGACCACCCATCGAGTGCCCTACGAGAATTACCTCATCCGGTGGGACAGGCCACGCGTTGACGAGATCGGAGAGAAGGCGTCCCAAGGCTCGTCCATTCTCCGATACGTGACGGCCGGTGTTATAGCGGATATACACCGGGGTGTAACCCAGTTCTGAGTCCAGGAGCGACCCGTACCCGCTCTCCTTGTTGTCCTTGGCCTTCGGCGTCCAGAGGTTCTCTGTTTCGGCCAGACCGTGCACAAATACCGCCAGCTTGGGGGTTGTGTCAGAGAAAGCGGCGGCGACATCGAGTGGCGTCAGGGGGACGTCGCGCCCAGCGGCTCGCACGGCCATGGGAATCGCGAGCGCAGTGAGATCGCCCTCCAACCGATGACCGGCGAATCCGTTAAGCGCCGCCAGCGCCTGGTTGCCCAAGGGGATGCCGCCTGCCGGTCCGGAGGACGGCAGCACCCGGCTGACGACGTCACCAGCGACTGCCCCAGCGGTCAATCCGCCGATACGCAACCCGCTGTAGACGGCACCGGCGATGTGGTCGTGGATTGTTCGGCCCGCCGGGCCGGTCGCCCCTGTCGCGCCAAACGCGCGTCCCGCCACAGCTCGATGCACGCCTTCCACTCTGGAGGAAACTCCGGCGAAGATGTGACCACCCAACCGAATGGTCGCCGCCATTTCCTGCGCGTTCATCTCGCACCCCCGATGGTCAGCAACAATGATCGGGTTCAGCGTATCGTGGCGCGCTTGCTGTCGCGAGCACTCAGGCTCTGCGACGGGTTCCGTAAACGCCTCTGACCGGCGATTGAGGACACCCTGGGGACACGTGGACCGGGCATTCTGGCGCGGCGTTTGGCGCTACCGACGGTGACGCCGCAGCCGCCTCGTTCGGGCGGTGGCTTAGGGTGCACGACGTCCTGCTCGCGTTCTGACTCTTCTGATAAGTACCCAGGGGGCGTCTGGGCGTGGAAAGATCGGGATCTGGAGGAACGACTTCGACCGTCGGGGTAGTGAGATTCGAGCCTTCATTCGTTCTTCTAAGCGCTTCGGGGTAACCAGCTGAAGCGCCGTATGGCGACAACGAGTCCGACAAGGCCCCACGCGGCGAGAATCCCGAGATCAGCCCAGTTGATGCCACCGCCCAGCGTGTACGGGTTGTAAGCGGTCAAGAGTGCGTCGGCGAGGGCGTGAATGGGAAAGATCTTGGCGACGTCGATGAGCCAGACCGGAAGCTCGAGGATCGGGATGACGACTCCAGAGATCATCGCGAGCGGCAGAACCGCCCGAGTACCACCGGCTGAGCGGCGTCGGCGTTGCTGATGAGCGACGCGATGGCAAAGCCCAGGCAGGAAGAGGCCACCGCTCCGACGAGCACGTCTAACGCAAACGCGGGTGTAGTGCGGCCCGGGATACGAACCTCGGTGCACTGACCCTCTGGGCCTTACAAGCAACCGGCGCCAATCGGAGGGTTCAGGACCAATGACTCTGGCGAATGTCCGGGTCCGGCGTAATGCTTCCACCGTGGTTGTGCGGCTGCTGTTGTCCGTCATGGTCGGGTGAAGGCAAGGAGGGTTGTCATGGGAGTTCCGGATGTCACTCGGCCGCCCGATTACGACGCCGAGGCGAAGGCGAGCGGGGACGGCCTTCAGGATTCCGGGACTGGCTCTGAGTCCCCCGCCGAGACGATGGTCGTGTCGTGCCGTGACAGTCAAGGCAGCCCCACTTGGGACGAGCGGCGTTGGGCGACCATTATCGATCGGATCGAGTTTCGCCAGGTGGGAACGGGTTTGCGGTTCTGGGGGCCGCCGCTGTGCTTGGAGGTCACCATGACTGGCCCCGACTCGGATACCTGGTGGGCAGCGGCCGCGGGCGATACCCCGGATCAGTCCTGGAACTGGCAGAGCGACACGGCGTGTGTTGAGGCGATGCGCCTGGTCGCCGCCGGCGCTGACGACGATACATTGCTCTTCGCGGTCGGCAGGTACCCACTCGAGAACCTGATTCTCAACACGGTCCACGAGTAGGAGAGTGGCTGCGCTTCGACGGAAGGCGCCTCTTCGCCGCCCATATCGGCCGAACGCAGATTCCCCTCGGAGGTGGTCAGCTCGCCGAAGTGGGAACGCAGGGGAACGGCATCGTTCGAGTCGATGTGAACTTTGGTATCTCGGAGCCTGACCTGTCATCGGCGTACTCGGCTTCTTCGACCCAAAACGAGATTTCGACGCGATTGGCAAATCGGGTCGCAGAACTAGCTGGGGCCTGGCGCTTCTCGTACATGCCGGGCAAGATCGTCTCGGTCGGGAGTGGCGGACCTGGGATCGTCGACAGCTCTCGCAGCGATGGGGCGGGGCCGGTCGTGTGGGAGACGACCTGGTCAGATGCCACCCACCACGCTCTCGATGCCACGGGTGCAGCTCTCGATGCCACGGGTGCAGCGTTCGTTGCTGCGGTCCAACGGGATGTACACCGCATGCTGATCCAGTTCGAGACCGGCGCCATCTGTGACCGCTTCTATATCGATGGAAAGCGGCCCTGGTATCTCACCTCACAGCCCGGTCCGACACCCGCTATCAGCCCGTCCGAACACCGCCCCGGTCGCCATCCAGTTGCAATCTCGATCAATTACGATATGGGCGGGTTACTGGAAACAGAAAACGGACCCGGTTGAGGCGGGGATTGGAGGGCGCTCGGTCACTTCCGTTACGACGGGGATGCAGTAAAACTTCTTCGTCGATACCTTGATTCCCCAGATAAATCAGGAGAGCGGCGAGGAGCGAGTCGGTAGTTGATCGGCCTGGGTGGGTCCCCACCCGTATTGGGTTTCGCGATCCCTGACGCTCACCGGCGGGGCAAATCTCAACCCCGCGCTCAAGACAAACAACGTCGGATCGACGGTTCCCGCCGCCCCTGGGGGGTGTCTGACCTGGCCGCCGCCTACTGGAACGCTCGGCGCAGGATGGCCAGGATCTCTTCGGTCACCCTGGCGGTGGTGATGTCCGAGAGCTGCCACTCGGCCAACCTGCCGCTGTGGCCCCCTTCATGTCCGGCCCACATGTCGCCTTCCGACACGATCACACCGCCCGCTTGGCCATGTCAGCGTCGAGTTGCAGGTATGGATGGCGGTCCTGGCGCGGTGTGCCGACGATCTCACCCGCCCAACTCGGGAAGAGCGGCCTCACCCTGAAACCACAGCCAAGAAAATCCCACCGCCGTGAACTGCAGGACGCCCTGCCGGTACGGCTGCACGATGCGCACCGCTAACGCCAAACCAAGCGACAAGACCACGACAAGCTGGGAGGCAGCGATTGGTCTCCTGCGGCTCAGGTTTGGGCTTGCAGGGCCCTTTGCTGATGCGTTCGAACCAGTCCCCGCGCTGGCCCAGACGCCGGGCCTGCTGATAGTCCGACTGGGCAGCCTGATGGGCCAAGACCCGAATCTCGTCGGGGTCACACAGGACCCGCACCCCGGACGGCTGAGCCGCGAATGTGGCTCCCCGGCCGGGAAGCCTGCAGCACGGCGAGAGGGAGGTGTCGCCCTGACCGCTGTCCGACGATAAAGTCGGACGTCCCTGTTGAAGCGGTCATCTCCCCAAGAGGCGCAGCGCGTTATAGGTACCTCTCCGCAACATCGCCCAACTGGCCAATGAGCGGTCCTGGAGCGATCGACCGCGCTTATCACCCGGCGGTCGGCCTGATCCGGGCCTCGTCTGTGCCGGTGCCGCCCCCCGAACCGATGCCACCGCCTGAGCCGCTTCCACCGCCGGAGCCTCTGCCTCTACCCGAACCGATGCCACCCCCGTTTCCCGTCCCGCCCCCTCAGCCGTTTCCAAATCCGTCGGCTAGACCGCCAGCGGAGTACAGCGTGAGTCACAAGAACGGCTGAATGCTTCTCGAGCGTGTCTCTCAGCGGGACGTCGTCGGTGAGGGCAATGGAGCAGCACATGGTCGACGGGTTCAACCGTCGTAGCCGCAACGCAGGCCCGTCGGTGAGGGTGTGGCATAGAGGGGACAGCATGGCGAAAGATGCTCCGCACCGCTTCTAGGAGGATGGCTGCGCTCCAGCGACTAATGCGGGTATGGCGGCCGGTAGGCGGGAGTGGGGTTGGCTTCACAGTGGCGGAGGCGGCTGACGACGTCGATCACGCCGGGCCGCCCGCCATCGAAGGCGGTGACGAAGAGCGGTCCGGCGATCGTGCCGCATGCGACTCGGGTCCGCATTCCAGAAGTCGCGATGACATTCGGCTTGCTCACGACGGCAGTTTGTCGCAACTGCGGAACGCAGGTGTCCCATACCGGAGCTGTCCGCGGGGATCACTCTGTCTCGAGACGCCGGCCTGACGAGAAGCGACCAGCAAAACGTCGAGACCCTGACTCCTCGGAACCGCGGCGAATAGGTCGTTCCGACCGAAGACAATCCGGGTGGTGGCGCTCTCAAACAAGACTGCGGCGAAACGCCTCCGGTTGCTCAGTTCGTCGACATAGGGACTTTCAAGCAACAGATCGGGGCTCCCAAGAGTCGCCCTCGGGGGCCTCTCCGCTCGGCCGTCCCCGGCTTCTCCTCCCCCGAAGACTCATCGGCGAATATCCCATAGGTGTGGTAACCAGAGTGTCACCACACGTAGGGTGGGTGGGGCGCTTCCTCACCGCATTGAGCCCGGGGACTTGTACGGCGAGCGGCGGAGCCCGCTTAACACTGGATGGCAAAGCGCGCTGCGGCGCACGCCTGCTGCAGTTCGGGCGTGCCCAGTCGCCCGATGTGCTGAATCAGCTTCTCCTTTGGCAGCGGGAGGATGTTGTCGAAGTTCGCCACGCACTGGCGAGCGAGGCCCTGGGCCGGCCCGAGTGGGACCTCGGTCGGGATCTGTCTCACACGGGTGGTCACCGGGGCCACCAGGATCGTCGTGAGCCGGGGCAGCACCGAGGTCCTCGTGAGCACTACCACCGGTCGGCGCTTGTCGCCGGGAACATCCGCGAACCAGACGTCACCCCGCTCCGGTTGGGGTGCCGTCCCACTCATTCTTCATCCCAGGGCAGGTCGGCCCACACCCCGGCGTCGATGGCCCTCACCGTCTCGCCGGCTTGAGGCGCCCGTGCGTAACCCTCGGCGTGGATTCGCTCCAGCTGGTCCTCTATGAGGGCGGCGAGTCCGCGCTCGAGCACCTCCGAAACGCTGCTCACGCCAGTTAGTTCCTTGGCCTGCTTAAGGCGGGCAGGATCGACAGTGGCCGAGATCTTCACCTTCGCCATGGAGGACACCTTATCCGATATTTAGGTTCTCTTGAATCCTACCAACATGGCAAGAGGACTTCGCGTGTTCGATCGCAGAAGGCGGCCATGGGGCGGAGGGCAGCGGGTCTTTGGCCCCGTACTCGATCTTCTCCCTTCAGGGTGAGGACCCGACCCCCGAAGGCCGATTCACCGTCGGTGGGAGCGCAGGCGGAATCTCACTTCGGTTGTCGGTTGACTTCTTGGGCCGATTCCGTCGTCTCCCGGCCGCATCGGGTCATGTGGGGCTCTACGATTCCGGGCGGTCACGATCGGGAGGTTGGGAGATGTCTGCTCCGTTGCAGGTGATTGCCGTCGGCTTCGGTCCCGGGGCCGACTTCGAGGATCGGGTCCTGGCTGAGGTCGATCGGTTAGAGGGCCGGGGAGTGTTGCGCCTGCTCGACGTGCTGTTCGTTGCCAAGGACGAGGACGGCGCTATCCGGCAGTTGGCCGTCGGCGACGATGAGGACTTTGGCGCTCTGCTCGCCAATGTCGTCCCTCTCGAGGGTGCTGGTTTGGTGGAACCGTCGAGAGGCGAGGCCTTGTCGGGGTTCGACCCGGCTCACGCATGGGCCTTGGCGGAGTCCTTGCGTCCGGGGACGGCGCTGGCCTTCCTGCTGGTCGAGCACAGTTGGGCTCAGCCGCTATTCGACGCCATCGCCGACACCGGCGGCGTGTTGGTCGGCGAGGGGATCTTGACCGCTGAGGCCGGGTTGGTGGTGGGGGCGGAGGTGGCGGCCATGGAGGAGGCGGCGGGGGTGATCGCGGCGGCGCAGGCTGCCGAAGCGAACGCCACATTGGAGGCCATGGCTGCCCAGGCCCGTGCCTCGGAGGCCATTGCCGCCTCCGAGGCCATCCGTGCGGCCGCTGCCGCGGACGCCATCCGGGCCCTGATTGATGCGGGGGTCGTGGCCGAGGAAGCCACGCACGCGGCGGTCGAGGCGGTAGCCGCCGCCGGATTGGTCGTCGCCGCCGCGGACGAAGCGGTTGCCGAGGCGTTGGCGGAGGACGAGGTGGAGGTGACAGCCGCCCAGGAGGCCGCCGCAGAGGCGGTCGCGGACGCGGCCGCCACCGTCAGAGCTGCATCGATCACGGTGGCGGAGGCGCGGGTCTTGCGGTATTTGCCCACGAAGTCGTCCTTCGCTGTCATCGCTGACAAACTGGGGCTCTCCCGATCCGCGGCGAAGGACCGAGCTGAGCGCATCTACAAGAAGCTCGGGGTTCACAGCCGGTCCGAGGCCGTCAGCCGAGCCCGGGCCCTCGGGATCATCGAGTGATGCGGACATCGCGAACAGTCGAGGGTAGGCCGCAGGGTGGCCGCGGGTCGGTCCGCTTGGCTCTGGGTGGCATCACCCCGCATTGCCACGCGGCCGCCCTCGCGCCGTTTGAAAATAGCAAGCGACCCACCACCTCACTTGAAATGTGGTGGTAGCGGAGCGCCAACTTGCTCTTACTGCGACCGACTACGGCCTTGAATGGCCGCGGTCAGGGTCGCGGTCGAGGAGGATCCGGATCGCTCCGAGTGAGGGACGCGCGCGCGGTCAGTTCTCTAATGACGGTGGCGGCGGCAGCCGATCGCCAGCAGGAGGACCCCCGGCCGGGAATGCGGCGGATGCGTCCTCTCCGAACCGGGGAGCGGGAGGCCAGTGAACGTTTGCAGTCCGCTCTCGGCTTATGGCGATCGCTACCCCGGCCGTCCCGAAGAAAGGTGACCCAAGCGTCGGAGTCTGGTTGTAGGCCCGGTTGGCGGGCGATCGGGGATGGCGTACGGTGACAGGCATGTCGACGCCGTCGCTGGAGGCGGGAGTAGCTCTGGGGGCGCTGCTATTGAACTGCGCCGCGAGTCCCCGGGCCGTGGACAGCAGACTTGTTCCGGCAGCCGCGTTCCCGGTGCGCCGATTGCTTGTGCGATGACCAGCCCGGTCACATCAGACGCTGGGCGGGCTACCGACAGCAACCGGTGGGCCGTGCTGGCGTTGCTCGGGACGGCGCAGCTGATGGTGGTCCTTGATGCCACGATCGTCAGCATTGCGCTGCCGTCGGCGCAGAAGGCCCTTCATTTCTCCACCGCTGACCGGGAGTGGATTGTCACCGCCTACGCGCTGGCGTTCGGCAGCCTGCTGCTGTTGGGCGGCAAGCTCGGTGATCTGTTCGGGCGCAAATGGACGTTCATCGCCGGGCTGGTGGGCTTTGCGATCGTCTCGGCCATCGGCGGCCTGGCCCAGAACTTCGACACGCTTGTGTCGGCTCGGGCGCTGCAAGGCGCGTTCGGCGCGCTGCTGGCGCCCTCCGCGCTTGGCCTGCTGACGGTCACGTTCGCGGGCTCCCCGGACCGGGCCAAAGCGTTCGGAATTTTCGGGGCCATCGCGGGCGGCGGGGCGTCAGTCGGTCTCGTGCTGGGTGGGGCGCTGACCCAGTTCCTGTCGTGGCGCTGGTGCCTGTATGTCAATCTGGTGATAGCGGTGCCGACCGCGATCTTCGCCCTGCGCCTCCTGGTCAACCACCGCGACTCGAAGCAAACCCACATCGACGTGCCTGGCCTGCTCACGTCATCGGCGGGACTGTTCGCGCTCGTCTATGGCTTCTCGAACGCGGAGACCCAATCGTGGACCGCCACCGCGACGATCGTGGCGCTGGTCGCCAGCGCGGTGCTGTTGATGGCCTTCGTGGTCATCGAGAGCCGCGTCAAGGACCCCTTGCTGCCTCTGCACATCGTGCGCGACCGGGCCCGCGGGGGTGCCTACACGGCGGTGCTGCTCACCTCGGCCGGCGTCTTCGGGGTGTTCTTCTTCCTCACCTACTACATGCAGCTGACTCTCGGCTTCTCGCCGTTTATCGCCGGCCTGGCCTTTCTCCCGCTGACAGGCGTCCTGGTGACCACCTCGGTCACGGCGCAGACCCAGGTGCTGCCGCGCACCGGCGCCAAGCCGTTGGTGATGACCGGGATGGCGCTCGGCACCATCGCCATGATCATCTTCACCCGGCTAACTCCCGCCGGTACCTACGCCACCCACGTCCTGCCCGGGTTGCTCGTCACCGGCCTGGCCATGGGCTGCATCTTCGCCCCTGCCATCGGAACCGCCACCCTCGGCGTCGAGGTCCACGAGACCGGCGTGGCCTCGGCAGTGGTCAACACCTCCCAGCAGGTCGGCGGTGCCGTCGGGCTGGCGTTATTGAGCACCGTCTCCGCCAGCGCCGTCGCCGACTACGCGCGAACCCACTCCGGCCAGCCCGGCCTCGCCGGCGCGGCGGCCGTCCATGGCTACACGATTGGGTTCTGGTGGGCCGCAGGCATGTTCGCCACCGGCCTCCTGCTGGCGCTAGTGATCCTGCCCTCGAAGGCCCGGGCCCCCGAGTGCACGGCCAGGACGGCGCTCGCTCGTGGCATTGCCTACGCACTCCACCTCGAGGCGGCGGCAGCCGCCGCCACCCACACGCTTCGCCATGGCACACGACCTAGGTCACCAGCCGGCGGCTCGGCTGACCAAGGCTGATCGCCAGATCGCCGCGACACCCAGCTGCCCACCCGTCGCCCTGATACCGCGGGTAGGTTTCGCTTAGCGAGCGGGGTGCTGGGGCGCGATCAGCACTGGGCGTTCGGCGTGCGCGGAGAATTGGTGCGAGACGCTGCCGAGAACGGCGCTGGCGAACGCGCCCCGTCCCCGTTGACCGCAGACGATCAGACCGGCGTCGATCTCACGAGCGACCTCCCGGATCGTTTTGGCCACCGATTCGTTCGCCTCCGCGACACGGGCAGACGCGTTATAGCCGCGCCTCCTGGCGCCCTCGGCGCCCTCCTCGGCGAGCCGCTGCGCGGCGGCCCTCTCCTCCTCGTCCATCTCCCCTTCGTTCGGCACCGCGGCCAGCAACGAGCCGCCTCTGGCCAGCTGCACCGCGACCGGCGTCCACACCACCAAAACCACAGCATTGGCGGGATGCATGACCAGCTCGACGGCAACCGACAGTGCCGCCCTCGATCCCTCAGAGCCGTCGTAGCAGAACAACACCGGTCTATCCATCGCTGCCCTTCGTCATCATGATGACCATCTCCTCGACATTCCTGACTACCCCTTCACGTACCCACCCAACCTGTCAGCTTGACACGAACCAAGCGGGGAGAGTCCGATACGGCCCGCCCGGCCATCGAGGAATGGCTCGCAGACCCGCCCGACACTTTGTAGCCTCCCACCTTGCTCGCAGATCCGCTTGACCCGAACGCTCAGAGACTCCGCAGTCAAATAGTTGGTTGCTCGGTGGGTGATGACCGCGATGACGACGGAACGCGACCCTTAGGAGCTCGACCAGTTCAAATGGACTCCAGCCGCACCGACTATGTTCAGGTGCTGAGGGGTCCTCGGCCGAGAGGGGGACGGATATGACGGAAACGGGGGCGACGAGGTCGATGTCGCTCGACGAGATCGATATTCATACCAGCTCGGAGTACCGCCACCGTGGCTATCCATGGGAGGCGTGGGACCGGCTCCGAGCTGAAGCGCCGGTGTACTGGTACGAACGGCCGGAGATCGAACCGTTCTGGGCGATCACCCGCTACCACGACATCTTGTGGGTCGGGGCCAACGACAAGCTGTTCGTGAACGGCGGTGGGCGCCTGCGCCTGGCGACGATCCAAGAAGACCAGGGCATGCGCGAGCGTTGGGCCAAACGGGCCGGTGACCTGGGCTGGGACCCTCAAGAGCCTATGGACATGGTCTTCATGGACCGGCCCCGCCACACCAGATTCCGCAGCCTCACCGCCCGGCGGTTCACGCCTCGCTCCATCAGGGACCACGAGGCCGACTTGGACAGGTACGCGGCCCGATTCGCCGCCGAGCTGGAGCAGAAGCTGGAACGCGACGGTGAAGCCGACCTAGTAATGGACTTCGCCATCAAGCTGCCGTTGGCGACCATCTGCGACCTGCTGGGCCTTCCCGCCGACGACTGGTCGAAGGTGTTCGACTTAACCGAGATCGTTACCGACGATGAACTCGCTGAAAGCCATCCGGGGGTGAACATCGGGGAGCTGCGGATGCAGAGGAGCGCGCAGTTCCAGCAGTACCTCGCCACCGTCATCGAGGGTTGCCGGGCTGCTCCTCGCGATGACCTGTTGGCCGCGGTCGTCGAAGGCGAGGTCGACGGCTGCCCGCTCACCGCCCAGCAGCTCAACGGCTACCTTGTCCTCCT
This sequence comes from uncultured Acidimicrobiaceae bacterium, assembly GCA_963851245.1. Taxonomy (GTDB): domain Bacteria; phylum Actinomycetota; class Acidimicrobiia; order Acidimicrobiales; family Palsa-688; genus CAWKOH01. Next base: position 121,059 of record CAWKOH010000013.1, read on the forward strand.
GCTCGGCGCCGGCAACGAGACCACGCGCAACGCCACTACCCGCGGGGTGACCGCACTGCTGCAGCACCCCGAGCAGATGGGCCGCCTGGTCGCCGACCCGTCGTTGTTGGAATCGGCGGTCGAGGAGATCCTGCGCTGGACCTCACCGGTGATCCAGTTCGCCCGGACCGCCACGACCGACGTTGAGCTGCGGGGCCAGAGGATCCGGGCCGGTCAGACGGTCGGGCTGTTCTACCCCTCAGCCAACCGGGACGACGCCGCCTTCGCCGAGCCCTACCACTTCGACGTCGGCCGGGAGCCCAACCGGCACATAGCTTTCGGTCACGGCGTGCACTTCTGCCTCGGGTCCCACCTGGCCCGTGGCGAGCTGCGAGCGACGCTCAAGGCCATGCTCCCGCTGCTCCCGCGGCTCGAGCTCGTGGGCGAACCGGACCGCAACGGCCACCTGCACGTCGGAGCGATCAACCATCAGCGGGTCCAGCTGCGTGCCTGAACGCTAAGGGGCAGCGACTTCGGAACCCGACGTGCCGGCGATCAGCCCCTACCCGTCCCCCGACCGCCCGGTACACAGAACCTTGCCCAGGTCGTCGTTGATCTCGACGACCCCAAGGCAAGATCTGCTCTCTGTCTCGGTTTAGTGGTTCGGGGAGGGTGCCGACGCACGCCCCGACAAAGGGACTGGCCCGTCCCGAAAGACAGCCACGCCCGTGACCCCGAACGTATCGGGGACGACGTTCTGCTGCTGCGCCGGGGCATGCGTCGTGTCAAGTCAACCACCCCGGAGCGTCACGTTTTCGCGGGTATGTCCACCCGTGCCCCGCCATCGCGGTTCTGGACTTGACGCAACTACTTGGTTGCCATACTATGGCAACTAGTCGGTTGCGATAAGGAGGAAAGGTGCAATGGGGTTTCCTGATCGGATCGAGCGGACCGTGGACCTGGCTCACCCCCGGCCGAAGGTGTGGGAAGCGCTTACTACGCCCCAGGGCTTGTCCGCCTGGTTCGGTGAGGAGGCGTCGATCGACCTGCGCCCCGGAGGGGCCGCTCAGATGAGGTTCCACAGCGGTCTCACGGTCGACATGCGGGTCGAACGGGTCGAGGAGCCGACGGTGTTCGGGTTCACCTGGCGGCTCCCGGACCTGCCCGAGGACGATCCTCGGCGGACCTACGTCGAGTTCACCCTTGAAGCGATGGGTTTCGGCACCCGTCTACGGGTGGTCGAGTCCGGTTTCGCCCAGCTGCCCGACGCCTCCCGCTCTCGCACGTACGAGAGCCACGCCGAGGGATGGACGGGCGAGGTAGGCGAGCTGGTGGGCTATCTCGATGCCGGCTGACGTCGAGGCGATCGCGGAGCAGGTCTTCACCGCCTTGGCCGATCCCACCCGGCGGGCGATCCTGGCCACCCTGGCCGCCCAGGGTCCGGCCACCGTCACGGATCTGGCCGATCGGCTACCGATCAGCCGCCAGGCGATCGCCAAGCATCTCGTCCTGCTAACCGATGCAGGCGTGGTGATTCCCGAACCCGGCGAGCGGCGGCGGGTTCGTTATCGGCTGCACTCGGCGCCGGTGCAGGTGGCGCAGCAGTTCCTGGCCGCTTTGGCTCGCGACTGGGACGACCACCTCCAAGCTCTGAGAGACCACCTCGACAGGTCAACCCCCGTTCTCTCCACAACCAACAGCAAACGGAAACGAAAGGAACCATGGCAATGACAAGCAACGAGCAACTGCCTGCAATCGCCGCCGAGTACCAAACGACCATCCAGGTAAATGCATCACCCGACGCCCTATTCGACGCGCTCACCACCGTCGTCGGGCTGGCCGCATGGTGGAACCCTGCCACAGGGTCCGGCCAGACCGGCGGCGAACTCAAGCTCATCATGAACGCCCCCGAGCCCCTCGTGATCCACATCGACGAAGCGACCCGGCCGACGTTGGTGCGATGGTCCGTCACCGACTGCCCCTTCCTCCCTGATTGGGTCGGGACCAAGCCCACCTTCACCATCACCCCTCTCGACAGAGACACCTCGCAGCTCCACTTTCACCATCAGGGCCTGAACGAGGAACTGGAGTGCATCGACATGTGTACTCGCAGCTGGAACCACTACATGACCAGCTTGCGCGACTACCTCGAGGTTGGCAGCGGCAGCCCGTTCGGCAGCTCAGCAGACAAAGTCCGCCGCGAAGCACAAGCTCAAGACAGGCAGTGATGTCAATCCATCAAGATACGTTCATAGGCGCACCGCCTCAGCGGGTCTTCCAGTTGCTCACCACCGGCAGCCTGTTCAGTGCCGCAATACAGATGCCGGCCGAAATCACAGATGGCGAAGGCGATTTCTTCTCGATCTTCGGAGGACGGGTGGAGGGCCGCCAGATCGAACTCGTCCCGGGCCAGCGGGTCGTACAGGCTTGGCGCTTCGGCAGCGCACATCCTTCTCCCTGGGATCCAGGCGCCTACTCCACAGTTCGTTTCACGCTCGAGCCGGCTGGCAATGGGACCAGACTCTCAGCTCCGCCCGAGGCGCACCGCGGTGATCAAATCGGGCACCTTGCTGGTATGCCAGGAGGCGCCGTCGTCCTCAGAGATATGCACTTCCTCCCCGAAGCCGATGACGACACGACCGCCGGCAGCATCGAGGTGCCCGGTGTCGACATTGCCCCGGAACCATTCGGGCAGACCCCTCTCGCAACGCACGAACGCCGACCCGGGCCGGGCCCGGTACACCGCGCCACGACGTGTGAACGGCCCGTCAGACGCCGAAACGTAAACCGTCTTACGGTCGATGCACACCGCCCGCAGATAACTGTCGTGGAGTCCCTCGGTGTTCCACGACCACGACTTTCCTCGGTCTTCGCTCCAGCCGAATCCTACCGCCGCCGCGACGGCCACCGAACCATCCTCCGCCCGCACCTCGTGAATGTCAGCTTCGGGCTCAATGACCCCCTGCCAGCTCTCCCCCCTGTCGGATGAATGCCAAAGACCTCCCACGTGGACGTTCACCCACAGGTCCCCGCTACTGGTCGCCATGGATCGGGTATCGGGCGTCGGACCGGCCGGGTTCTCCCAGTGGTCTCGATCCGGCACCTGCGCGAAAGCGCTGATCTCCTCTGGCTGGGCACCCACGATGGCCAGACGGGCCCCGGTTCGGCCCACCACGACAGTGCCGTCAGCCAGGACACCCAGTGTCTGGCCGTCGTCGGTAGGCAACTCGCCGACGGTCACGACCTCTAATTCGTCAAGGCGGATGACGACCTGTCCGTCCAGGAGGGCGTGCCATCCCCTGGGGCCCGGCGCCAAAGCGGTGACGGTGCCCCCGTCGACAAAGGTGCGGCCCGTCTCCAACTCGAGAAGGCCCTGCCTGGTCCCTACCAGCAGCATCCACCTACAACCTACCGCTCCTCTCCGTCAATTGGAGCCGCCTGACTGGCTCTGCGGGGGGCATGGCAAATCGGGTGGAGCGGACCCCAGGATGCAGCGGGCGGGTGTCCCTTTTCTCGACAGCCTGGGTCGTAGAACGCACCAACCAGTCTGTTGCCTACTCCCAGCCGACAGGTGGCATGAAGGGCGGGATGCCGGTTTCGAATCGACCCTTGCCCAGGAGAGCCTCGCGCATGTTCTCGATGCGGTCCGGGGACCACACCTGCTCTTCTGAGTCGATCTGGCTGACCGGGTGGTAGCCGCGAACCAGCTGGATCCGGGCGCCGCTCACGGCGAACACCTGGCCGTTCACGTCCCTGGCCAGATCGGAGCAGAGCCACACCACCAGCGGGGCGATCGCCGCCGGCGAAAATGCGTCGAACGCGTCCGGCGCCGACTCCTCCCGCTGTAAGACCGTCCCGAGCAGGCGCGTCGCCGCGGTGGGAGCGATGGTGTTCACTCGCACGCCGATACGTTCCAGATCTCTGGCCAGCACGGTGGAAAGTGCGGCGATGCCTGCCTTCGCGGCGCCGTAGTTCGCTTGGCCACCGTTGCCGTAGAGGCCGGACTCCGAGGAGGTGTTGATGATGACGCCGTGCACCTGCTCCTCCGTCCGCTTGTACTGCTCGCGCCAGTAGGCGGCGGCGAAGCGAGCGGGAGCGAAGCACCCCTTGAGCACGACATTGACCACGACGTCCCATTCCTCTTCGGACATGTTGAACGCCATCCGGTCCCGCAGGATCCCGGCGTTGTTGATCAGGATGTCGAGGCGCCCGAAGGCTTCCACGGTTTGAGCGACCATCGCCTCGCACGCCACCCAGTCGGCCACGTTGGCGCCGTTCACGGCCGCCCCGCCTCCAGCGGCGCGGATCTCCTCGGCCACTTCCTGCGCGGGTGTCAGGTCAGCGCCTCCGCCCCGGCCGTCGCCGCCCAGGTCGTTGACCATCACCGACGCGCCCTCACGAGCCAGGAGCAAGGCGTGTTCGCGGCCGATTCCCCGCCCGGCGCCTGTGACTATCGCAACCTTGCCTTCCAGCAGACCCATCTGCCACCTCCTTACTGGGCGCGCATGATCGTTTAATCCGCTAGCCCTGTCAAACTCCGCTGGAACGCTGTACTCGGGAGAGCTCGCCGTTGCCCCTGTGCCTACTGATAGGTGGGCCGCTCGCCGGGGACTCGAAACCAGACCAGGCGATCTCCCGGCCTCTGCTGTCGTGCCCCTAGCGAACCGCGTGGTGGCGGGATGGCGGATCTCGTCCGGCGCCTGGGGGGCAACATGGCCTCGTGGCCGAGGCTCGAGGCGTCTGCCGGTAAGGTGGTTTACGAAAAGCTTGTACTCGTCTCTCCTGACCGAAGCTGAACGGCCAGGTCTGCAACGCTGGACGCCATGCTGGTAACAAGCCATGTGCTGGCTGGGGCACTGATCGGCCGCGCCGTCGCCCGGAATCCGGTGGCGGCCTTCGGCGTGGGCGTGGTTTCCCACTTCGCCATGGACGCCTGCCCCCATTGGGGATTGAACGACCCCCCGGGCGTGTGGAGCGATAAGTTCGTCCGGGTGGCCAAGTGCGACGGCTGCGCCGCCATGGCGGCCATGGCTCTCGGCGCCGCGTTGGCGCCGGGCCGGTCGAGGAGGGCGGTGATCGCGGGGATGGTGGGCGCGGCCCTGCCGGATGCGGACAAGCCAATGGAGTACTTCCTCGGCATCAACCCGTTCCCGAAGCGGGTGCAGAGGTTCCATAGCCGAATCCAGCGGGAGGCCCAGCACCGCCTACCGCAGGAGGTCGTTACCGCGGTGATGCTAGGGATCGCGGCCGCCGTGACCCTACGCTCTCGGCGGTAGCGGCCCGGAGGCGCACGCCTCCGCCGGCTCCACTCGCGCAGCTTCGACGCCGGTCCGGCGGCTGGGAACTGACTCCATGGTCTGGTGAACGTTGGCTGTGTCGCAGGAAAGAAGTCCCCATCCGCTCCATCGATCCGTCGTGCCCGGCCAGCGCGAAAGCCTTCGGTGGGCGCCCCACCACTATGGGCTATGGCTGGTAACCGGCGGGCCATTGCTGAAGCGCCCACATGTTGCCGTCCGGATCACTGAAATAGGAGTAGAGGACGCCGCCCATATCGTCGACATCGCTCAGTTCGATGCCGCGCTCGGTCAGGGCCTCCCGGGTGGCGGCCAGGTCCTCAACAACGAGATGGAGACCTTTGATCGAGCCGGGGACCATGTCGGTGATGGGACCCATGCCGGTGCCGAAAACGATGGCGCAGCTCGACCCGGGCGGGGTGAGCTGCACCACCCGCATCGTTTCGGTGACCTGGGTGTCGTGTAGGTTGCCGAAGCCGACCTGCTCGTAGAAGGCCTTCGCCCTGTCAACGTCTGACACCGGAAGCGGTACGAGCTCCAGGCGCATATCGGAAACGGCGGGAGTACCTGCCATGTGTTCAACCTCCTCCTGATCCTTGTTACTAAGACGCTCCGAGCCGGTAAAGGTCATCGGTCAGTCTGTTTGCTGGCGCAGGGCCAGGATGCGGAAGTGCCGACCATCGTTGCAAAGCGCGTTGGAGCGAGGGCAGCAGCTACTCGCGAGGGATGCTTTGCAGACTCGACCTCGCTGCCAGTCTTATGGACCGGCCCTCGGTCCTAGTCCTCGACGAACCGAAACCCGACTCTGGATCTCTGATCCGCCTCTAGAACGACGCGCCTCCGCTGCTCGGAGCCGCCGTGGTCGGAGGAGACGGCGGGACCGTCGTGGGCGTGGCCGGCGCAGGACTCGTGCCGGACGCGCCGGACGCGACGGTGGCCACGTGCCAGGTGCCGGCAGTGTCTACGACCCCTTGACCGGTGACCTCACCGGGCTTGTCGTTTACCCAGGTGTACAGAGGCTTTCCGTTGTAGGTGACCTGGGTGCCCTCGGCTCGGGTGAGAGTACCCAGACCGGTTACACCCGGTCCTGCCACTGGTTGAGTTTGGCCGGCAGGAAGCAGGAGCGGGGGCCAAAGTTTCAAACAGTCACCCGTGCAGGCGCTCTTCGTTGCCGTATCGCCTGTCGCGGTGTAGAGCGCCAAGCCCTTGGCGTCCACGAGAATCGGTCCATACTTGGAGTTGCTGGCCATCATCACCGTCGGGCCCGCCGAAGTTGACGCCGCCGCGCTCGACGAGGAAGGCGTCGTCGACGGTTGCGTTGCTGGCGGTTGCGTGGCTGTCGAGGTGTGACTCGACGATCCTCCCCCGCAGGCGGCGAGAACCAACGCCGCGGCGCCCAAAATGAGTGTACCCCCGGCGACCGACGCTCGGCGGCCGCCTGCAGGATGTCTTCCCCCCCGGCTCCAGTTGTACATCGCACCTCCCTTTCCACGCTCTTAGTACGAAGAGCGTTTCCGATTGGATTGGCGGCTACGGAAGGTGAGATCAATCAAGCGTCATGCCCGCCATGGCTCGCACAATCCGTTCCGCCTTCCCGTCCGTATCTATGTCCTACGCAGGCTTTAAGGTGCTCTGCCTAGGGAAGAAGCTGATGATCGGAGGAACTCTGATGACTGATACCGGCCAGACCGTCCGGAATGTAGTTTTTGTGCTGGCTCTGGCCGGCGCCACGGCTGGGCTTGCCGCGTGCGGAGGGGGCTCAAAGGCCCAGAACACCAAGACCCAGCAGCCCAGCACGCCCGCTGCGCAGAATTCACCGTCTCCGGGGCCTACGTCTCCTCCGACCACCAAGGCTCCTAGCAGCGGAGGCGCGTCGTTCTAGTGGCCAGGGTGCCAACCACTCTGGAAAAGGATCCTCAAACGAGCAGAGAACCTGCGGCATCGCGGTACCGGCTGTGATCATTGCCCCGCCTAGCTCATCTGCTCCGGCGCCGCCGTCGAAGGTCTGGCGGGAGGTGTCGTCTCTCGTCTATCTTCCGGCACTCCTGGTTCCGGCGTTCGCCGCCCTGCTCGTCGGGATCGGATGGTCGATTCGATGGGGCGGGGCGGACTTCGCCAGCTCGCTTACGTCCCTTCGCGTCGAGGTTATCGGTCCGGTCGCTCTGGCCATGATCGGGCTGTGCCTCATCCTGGAGCGAGCGCGTCCAGCCCAACGCCGACCACTTGTCGCCCGTGGCCACTTGCATGACGTGCTCTTCACCGCCTTCAACGCTCTCGTCGTCCTGCCCCTGCTGACCGCGCTCACGCTTTCCTTCGTGGAGGTCGCCCGAAGAGTAATGCCGTGGATCATCCTTCCCAAACTCGGGCTTGTTCCACGCTGGGGCACGATTGCAGTGATCTACATCGCCATGGACGGCTGCAACTGGTTCGTCCATCTCGCCAATCACCGGATCCGCATGTTGTGGCGATTTCACGAGCTTCACCACTCCCAAGAAGACATGAACGCTCTGACGGTGTTTCGAACGCATCCGCTCATCCATGTTTCCTATCTTCTGGCACTGGTTCCAGGGATAGTGCTGTTGGCCAACGGGGAACTACCGGCAATGTTGCTCGTCATCTACGGCGGAGCCGTGGCGTTCGCCCACTCCAACACCAACTTGAGTTTTGGACCGCTTGGACGAGTCTTCGTCAGTCCGAACTACCACCGGATCCACCACAGACTGGACGGTGCGCAAGATGTCAACCTTGGGTTCGTGTTGACGATCTGGGACCAGCTCTTCCACCGGGCGGTGTTTCCGACGGCCGAGACGATCAGAATCGCGACAGGTATTCCTGGACGACCACTCAGGATCGAGCAAGAGGCATCGCGACCGCATCATGTCGCAGTCTTCGCCTCGCAACTTCTTGCACCATTCCGCCCCATGGACGAACCGACTGAGCTCCCTTCCATCCGGGCAACACGTGAACCCCGCCGGCTTAACGAGGACATGGTGGCAAAATGGTGAGCGTTACACCTCGCTCGCGCCGCGCTTCGGCGTGGCCGGGCGTACTCTTTGGAACCAGTTCAACCGGCGTCGCCATGGACGTCGGGCTGCTCGCGGCGCGGGTCGTACTTGCTTGGATTTTTATCTATTACGGCGCCGCGAAGCTCTTCGGGTCCTTCCCGGGACCCGGCCCCCACGGCATTCACGAGACCGCTCATTACATGGCGAACACCGCCCATCTGCACCCGGGCGAACTCTTCGCCGTCCTCGGTGGCCTGATCGAGTTCGGCGGTGGAATCGCTATAGGTCTCGGCCTCTGTACACGACTCGCCGGATTGGCATTGTTTGGAGACATGGTCATGGCGATGATCACCGTCACTTGGGCAACTGGAATCAACTCTGCAACCTCGCCTCCCGGCTACCAGCTCAATATCGCGGTTGGCGTCTTGGCGCTCGTGGTCGCGCTGATTGGCGCCGGTCGATTCAGCCTCGACGCCTTGATTGTCCGGCGCCTTCGGTTAGAGGGGGCTGATTCCCCGAATGGTGCGCCAGCGATCACCAGAGAGGCACCGAAACCAACGTCGTAATGCTCAAACCCCCTCTAGCCGAACCGAACGCGGGGACATATCCAGCAGCCAGCGCGACCGAGCGGCCGGCCAACGCAAGGGGACCCTCAACCGACCATCGTCTGCCGTCGACGTCGGACAAGGCAGCAGTCGCTCCGGAGTCGACGGCCTCCGGACTGCTCCGTTGGCTCAGGTCTTTCTCTCAGCTTCCGCTTGCCCAGAGGCTGTTCAGAGTGGGCGCCAACCTGGTTGGAGCTGTCAGCGCCGCCTTCTTTTCGTACTCGTTCTTGCACTTCTATTTGCAGTCAGGCCGCCTCATCGGCGTGGTGTTCTTCGGGCAGCAGACGCTCGTGGCCGTCGCCTACCTGATCCGGCGGCCAGCTCGATCCGTGAGCCGTCGCCTGGATGACTGGCTGCTCGCATTCGGCGGAACCTTTGCCGGCGTCCTGTTCCGGCCAGAAGGTGCCCATACAGCCTGGGGGCTTCAGGCCGGGCTTGTGCTGCAGCTGATCGGTGCCGCCATCGCTGTGGCATCTCTTCTGACCCTTGGACGCTCTTTCGGCTTCGCCGCCGCGGACCGGGGAGTGGTGATCCGCGGGCCCTATACCGTCGTTCGACATCCGATGTACGCATCGTATCTCTTGCTCCAATCGGGATACCTGTTGCAGAGTCTTTCCGTACACAACGCGATCGTCCTCCTGTTTGGGACTGCCTGCAACGCCGGCCGGGCACTTGCTGAGGAACGCCTGCTCGGAGGCAACCAGGAGTACATGGCGTATCGCACCCAGGTCCGCCGGAGAATGATCCCGGGTGTCTGGTGACCAGGTACCTCGGATCCAAGCGGATGTTGGCGCCACGATAAAGCGAACTCGGCCGTCTCACGATGAGTGCAGGTAAGATCCCCTCTGCTGGCACATAGACGTCTGGCGCTCTTGCCTCGAGGGCCCCGAGGATGGGAGAGATTGGCCTTGCACGCTCGCCTCGTCAGCCTGAGTGGGTTGCTTCTGTTCGTGTCGTGCGTGGTGAGCGCTTGTGGGGGTTCGTCTTCCTCGAGCAGTGATACGACTTCGACCTCGAGTGGAACGGCTCCTCGGATTGCTCCAGGAGCTATCGCCCTCGTTCCGTACTGTTACGGCCAGACCGTCGAGATCACCCAGCCGCGTCGTCACACTCGCCCGGCTCCGGCGGCGATCTATCTACACGGCGGCTCCTGGATCGGCGGTGATCAGGACACCGGAGGATTCATAGTCGATCAGATCGGCGCCGCCCTCAACAAGGATGGATTTCTCGTCGCGAGTGTGAACTATCGACTGGGGCCCGACGAGCCGTGGCCGGCCCAGATCGTCGACGTCAAGTGCGCGGTCCGCTACCTGCGGGCAAACGCCAAGGTGCTGGACATCGATCCCGACGAAATCGGCATCTGGGGCCACAGTGCAGGGGCCCATCTGGCCAGCCTCGTAGGAACTGCGGGAACCGGTGCGGGATGGGATGTTGGGCCCTATCTGGACCAACCGAGCACGGTCGAGGCGGTAGCCGACTTCGCCGGACCGTCGAACCTTGTCACCCTCGGCGAGGAGGGCGGCCCTGGCCTGGTCAAGGACAACTTCGTCTCACTGCTTGGACATGTCCCTGCGGAACAGCTGCCGGCTGAACTCACGGCGGCCAGTCCGGTGACCTACGTCTCCAAGGATGACCCGCCCTTTCTCATCATCCACGGGGACCAGGACCCGATCGTACCCCTGGCCCAATCAGAAGAGCTCGCCAGCGCCCTCGAGTCCGCCAGTGTTCCTGTGTCGTTCGTGGTGGTCAAAGGAGGCGGGCACGCCCTGGATGAGCCCGGCGCACAGCCCGACACCGCGGAGATAGAAGCCATGATCGTCGACTTCTTCGTTCGGGAGGTGAAGCACTCGTCGTGACGCCGACTCGACAGGCTGTGGCACCTGATATGAGCTAGGTAGGTGATCCAAGGCCGTCAGGGGCCGGCCACGGCTCCGGCCTCTGTGAATTGAAGCCCCGGTGCCCAGGCGATTTTCCATCGGTTGTCCTCGGGGTCGCACACGTAGCCCGATCGCCCACCCCATTCCCGGTCTTGAGGTGGGGTTATCGCCCGTGCCCCTGCGGCCATAGCCGCGTCATAGACCTCATCGACCTGGTCGCGAGCGTCGACGTTAAGACCGAGCGTGATCCCGTTCCACGCTCCCTCCGTCGGAGCTGCCAGATCGGAAGCAGCTTCAGCCTGGAGAAGCTCTCGTGGATACAGGGCCAGTATGACGCCTCCCAGGACGAAGGCGGTGAACTCATCGTTCGACCCCGGTCGGCTACCCCAGCCCATCGCCTCGTAGAAGGTACGGAGTCTTGGCAGGTCTCGGCATCCGAGAGTCACTACCGTGAGGCGTGCGGGGATCATGGAACCAGTCTTCCTCAGTGGTGAGCTGATACTGGACCTGCGTTACCCGAGCGCGTACCAGTGCACCACCGTGGCGTAGAGGGTCTCACCCCAGCTGGTGATTATCGGTTGGGGATCGTGGACGATCTGGCCGGCGCAGAGAACCCCAGGAGGCCAGGTTGTCGACGATCTCGGGCGGGGCCTTGATGGTGTTCTGGTAGCCGTCGTGGGAGGAGGATGATCCCGCCGGGTTGTACCTTGTCGGCGTTGGCCACGATTTTTCTCGGGGGCCGTCGTTCCAGCCCTCGAGGGTCATTCTCGTCTTTTGATGATAGAGATTCGTCATTTCGTGACAAGTCCGCGACGAACTGATAGCCCGGCTGTTAAGTCACGGAGGCTTCGAAGATGTCATCTATCGATTGCCTGAGGGTGGCGTCGAACTCCTCATCGCTCTGATGGGCCGACAGGCCTTCGGTAAGAGCGCGAGAAACTGGCGATCACGCCGTGGTTGACGGCCAGGAGGCTGTCCGCCTGCTCTCTGGTGTACCCGCCCGATAGCGCCAGGACCCGCAAGACGTTCGGGTGACTGACCAGATCGGCATAGAAGTCGGCGATGTCCGGCAAGGACAGTTTCAGCATCAGGATCTGGTCTGCACCGAGCTGCTGGAGCCGCTCTGCGATCTTCACCTTCAGGAGTTGCTCGGCCTGACCCTTCTCCGAGCTGTATATGTCGATTTCAGGTTCGAGGATCGGGACCAACCCTGCAGCCATGATCTGGTCGGCGAACTGGAACTGCTGGTCAACGATCGCCTCGATACCGGCGGGGCTGGCCAGCTTGATGAATGAGCGCATCTTCGTACCGAAGACGCCCTTTTCCTTGGCTCGTGATAGCAGGGAAGAGAGTCCCGGGATCGGATTCATCACCTGGACACCGTTCTTCTCGGCGGCCAACCCCTTGTCTACCTTCAAGAAGGGGACTACCCGCTTCACGTCCCAGACGTACGATACCGAGTCCCGGCCGGCGATCTCACGATCCATGGTGTCTTCGAACAAGATCGCTCCGAGGATGTGATCGCCGTCGAAGCTGGGACTTTCGATGATCCGGCTGCGCATGGCGTGCATGAGGGAGAACATCTCATCGTCGTTTGCGTATTGGTTCTCATCGATACCGTAAAGCTTGAGGGCCTTGGGCGTGCTACCCCCGCTCTGGTCCAGGGCGGCAATGAAGCCTCGCCCGAGCTTCGCTTTCTGGAACTGTTCGTCGCTCAATCGGGCCTCCACTCGAGGGATCCTTGTCACCGGAAGCTATGCCGGCTGCCGCTTTAACCTGGCGGCCAGCGTTTCCGTCGTATCCCCTTCATTGTCGCTCACAGAGAGCCCTTCGCGTGTCCGCAAGGGAACTCGTCGCATACCCGCCACTAGTGCTCAGACGATGGCCGGCGGATCCTTGAGCGCTACGGTCTTGTCGGGATTGAGCCGGACCCAGATAGACGTCACCAGGCCGTTGACGGCCTCACCTGTGATCACGATCGGCCCCTCCGGCCAGTCCAGGACGAGCGAAGGGCTGGCGTTGACGTCGACGAGGCGTGCGGGCGGCAGCTGGTCCGGGCTCGGTCGGGTCTTGAATCCGAACAGCCTCCAGCCGCCCTTCAAGAGTTGGTGGACCCGCTTGGCTCCGACAACAGGGTGTCGGGCGGCGCGCCGGGCGGGACCTGCGTCGGAAGTGAGCACCACGTCGGGGTCCAGGAGGCTGAGGGCCCTCTCCTCGTCGCCGGCGAGCACGGAATCCATGAGCTGTACCAGCAATTCGGCAGATGCCGGGGAAGGGCCCGGAGCTTCGTCGTCCGGTTGGGACGAGTGGACCTTCCGCCTCGCTCGGGAGACCAGCTGGCGGCACGCCGGTTGGCTTCGGCCGAGAACCTCGGCAATAACCGAGTAGGGCTCGCCGAACACGTCGCCCAGGAGGAAAGCGACCCGTTCAGAAGGCCCGAGCGAGTCGAGCAGGACCAGGAACCCGAGGGTGAGCGACTCAGCGAGTTCGGCTGTTTCCTCCACGCTGCGGACGGTGGGAACCGGGTCGGGAAGCCATGGCCCCACGTACACTTCCCGCCGCCGGCGTTGCGCCCGCAGACGGTCGAGGGCCAGGCGGGAGGTGACGGTTGTGAGCCAACCCGCCGGGTTGTCAACGCGGCCGGTTTCTTGGGCGGCCCAACGTATCCAGGCTTCCTGCAATACGTCCTCGGAGTCGGCGATGGAGCCGGTGATCCTGTACGCCAGACCGGTCAGCCGGGGTCGCTCCTGCTCGAACAGCTCCAGGCCGCCGGGCGTCGACGTTGGTCTCACGCCACTCTCGGGTAAGAGCGGCCCGTCGGCACCGCTCTGGAAGCGAGCGTGCCGGCGCGCCGGCCGCTACCCACGGCCGCATCCGCAAGCCATCCTGACGGGCCCACCCAGTCGCCCGCCAGGTAGAGGCCCTCGGCGCCGGCCACCCCAACCGCGGGCCTGCCAGCCAGGCCGCCTTCGGGGCTGGGCAGCACGTGGGTGACGACCATCCCGGCCAGAAAGCGTTCCTCGACGATCTGGTTCTCGGTGATTCCCGCCAGGCGGGCGTACATGTGTAGCTCGGACCGATCCAACCTTGCGTCGCGCGCGCCGTAGCGCATGACGTGCACCACGGCACCGCCAGCGGGCGCCAGGTCACCAGGCGGGCAGTGTCGCGACAGGTACAACGGCTCGTCCAGCCCGAACACGAGCGGAGGGCGATGCCCCTTGAGCCCGAGGTCCAGACAGGCGGCTGTGACCGGCGGCCCGAGTTCGGGCCAGCCCGGATCGACTGGCAGCAGCTTCCTCGTTGCGGCCGGCGCGCCCGCCGCCACAACCACCGCTGCTGCAGGCAGCGTCTCGCCGCCGCCCAGTGCGACCTCCCACCCGCCCGGGACTCTGTTGATGCCGACGGCGGCCTGGTGTGCCCGTATCGCAGCGCCGGCCGTTACCGCCGCCGAGCGAAGACCCTCAACCAGGGTTGCCCACCCCCCGTCGAGATAGGAGACACCCCCGAGGAGGCCCATTTTCAGCTGGGAGATCGCCAGGTCCGCCGGCATGTGCTCCAGGTCGGCCACGTAGCTGGAGACTCGAATGAACATGCGGGCCAGGTCGGACACGTCACGGCTTCCTCCCAGAGATTCTGCCCATTCTTCCGCGCTCCGACCCGCCCATCTCGATGGAGCGGTCGTAAGCAGTCTGGTGACCAGCGAGCTCACCGGGGCGCCCACCAACCGCACCAGCTTGCCGTCACGTGCCGCCCTGGCGCCGCGGAGCGGCGGTTGGTGACCGCGGTGGGTCACTCCCAGGTCGTGAAGTATCTGCCAGGCCTGGCCGCGCCGGTAGAGGGCGTGCGGGCCCTGGTTGAAGCGGTAACCGCTGCGCTCGTCCGTGCGGGCCCGGCCACCCCCGCTTTGCGCCTCCACCAGAACGACCGGCCTCCCGGCCCGGGCCGCGGTCGCCGCAGCCGTCAACCCGGCCAACCCGGCCCCGATCACCACCACAGCATCTTTGTCATGTCGTTGCATACGGACATGACGCCGGCACCCGCCCAGTTGTGACATCGACGATGGTCAGTAGTTGAACACCAGTGCCCCGCCGGCGGTGTACTCGTACACCGATGGCATTCCCGCGACCTGGGTGTTCGCGACCCAGGTCGCATCTTGCAGATTGCGAGTCTTTACGCAGACCGGGCAGACGAAGAAGCGGCCACCTCTGTTCACGTACTCCTCGTGCAGTGCTGCAACGGAGGGCGCGCCCGGGACGTCGATCTTGTCCGCGTAGCCGGGTGTGGCGACGTGGACACCGTCTTTCGTGAGAAACATCACAGCCTCTTTGCCGGCCCGGAGCGCCTCGACGCCGACGAGGTAGGCGATCAGGACGTTCTCGGGATCTTCGTTGCCATGGTTGAGGCAGATCAGCACCTTGGCGTCTGATGTCGTCATAGTCATGGAAGTGATTCCTTTCTCCTGTGGATCAAGTGGGACCGAAGTATCAATCGCCGGTGTCGGGCCCCGTTGCTAGACCAAGTCGAACGGGGAGCTGCTCGAGGCCCCGGAGCACGAGCCCGTCGCCGTGCGTCCATTGCAGCTCACTCCGCTTAACAGCCAGGCGGAGATGAGGGAATCGTGCGAGCAGCGCGCTGAAGGCGATGCGGGCTTCCAGCCGTGCTAGCGGGGCGCCCAGGCAGAAGTGGATGCCGTGCCCGAATCCGAGGTGGGGACGCGGTTCCCGGCCGATGTCCAGCACGGTCGGGGCATCGATGACACCGGGATCGCGGTTGGCCGACCCGAGGCATACCAGCACCTGCTTGCCGGCCGGGATGCGCACACCCTCGAGATCCACTGCTTCCGTGGTGACCCGGAAGGTGGCGTGCGGGACCGGGGCCGAGTACCGGATCAGTTCCTCGACCGCGGCTGGCATCCGCTCCGGATCCTGGCGGAGTAGTCGCAGCTGTTGCGGGTGCTCGAGGAGGTCGACCACCCCGTTGCCGATCAGGCTGGTGGTGGTGTCGTGACCGGCGACGATCAGCTGGAACAGACTGGATAGCAGTTCCTGCTCGGTTAGCCGGTCGTTGTCGTCGCTGGCCGTGACCAACATGCCGACCAGATCGTCGTGGGCCCGTTCACGGTGATCCGCGACCAGGCGCTTGAGGGATGCCACGATCGTGTCGGATGCGGCCACCGCCTCCGGTGGCGGCGAACCCCTCCACGGCTGCAACAGCGTTCGGAACGCCTGATGCATGAGGCCGCGATCCTCCTCGGGCACCCCAAGCAGCTCGCAGATGACCCGGAAGGGCAAAGGGTGGGCGTAACCCTCGACCAGATCTACCACCGTGTCGGGGCCAGCCGCTTCGAGGTCGTCGAGCAGCGCGTGGGCTATGCGCTCGATGGACGGTCCGAGTCCCGCGACCCGCGTTGGTGCGAACGCCCTCGACACGAGACGGCGGAGCCGCGTGTGATCGGGCGGATCGACCGCAAGCATGTGGCGGGCGAAGGCGGGCCCCGGCAACCCTTCGTCCGCCACTTCAGGGTCCTGGTCGAGTGCAGCGACCATGTCCTTCGAGATCCGTCCATCCTTGAGCGCCTGGCGGGCGGCGGCGTGACCGAGGACCAGCCAGGCTTCGTGACCGTCGCACAGCCGTACCTGATGCACAGGGCACGTGGATCGCATAGCCTCAACGAGCGGATAGGGATCGTTCCGGGTGCTCCCAGTCCAGGCCCCCCAGCGGGCGGTCGGCTCAGACATCCAGCTGCTCCGGGCAGAAACCCGAGCAGATCAACGCCATGTTCTGGATCCGGCCGGTCGATCCGGTGTCGGCGTAGGCGTACTGCTCTACGAAGCTGGCATGGTTGCCGAGACGCCCTCCGCGGAGTCTGAGTTGCCAGCGCATCTGGAGCCGGGACCCGACCTGGCCCAGAGATGCGTCTATGAGCTCACAGTGCTCGGCATCTGCGAACCATCCTTCGAATGCCGCGGCGATCTCGGAGGCGCCGCGCCACTCCCGGAAGCCCCTGGGGAGGAGAGCGCAGAGCAAGGCGCCGTCGTCGAGCACGGTGGTCAGACGGGCGAAGTCCAAGGCCGCCAGGGCTTCGAGCCAGGCGCCCCCGATGGCGAACTCAGGAGCCGGAGGCGCTTTGTCGTCGGTATGCATGCGTCTGTTCTAAGGCGTGGATGCCATCCCGGACATCGGGTATCCACCCGATCTTTGATGAGATTTCTACCGGGGCGCCCCTTTCCGGTCCCCTTCCTGTCGTTGGCTAGTTTGAGCGGTAGTGAAGGGGCGATATGGTCAGGGTGTGTCGCGTCCCGACGAGACGATGGCCGTGAAACTGGCCGAACTGCTGGGTGTGCTGTCGTTGGGAGCCGACCTTGGCATGGGACAGCCCATGGAACACATGCTCCGTGGATGCCTGATCGCGCTCAACCTGGCGGAACGTATGGGTCTCGACCAGGACGACCAGGAAGCGACCTACTTCGCCTCACTCGTGGCGTGGGTCGGCTGCCACATCGATGCCTATGAGCAGGCCAAGTGGTTCGGTGATGAGGCTGTGCTCAAGGGTGACGTCCGCCTAACCGACTTTCACAGCGCACGGTCGGGACCGGTGTTCATGATGCGGCACCTGGGGGGCAGTGGCCCCTTTCACCAGAAGCTTGCCGTCCTGCCCTCATTTCTCGGTCCCGGACGCCAAGCCGCGGAGTCAATGCTGGACAACCACTGGCAGGCAACGAACGACCTCATGGAAGAGATCGGTCTGAACCAACGCGTTCGGGACACCGTGGAGCAGAGCTTTGAACGTTGGGACGGGCGAGGCATCCCCAAAGGCGTCAAGGGCGAGGAGATACTGGTCCCATCCAGGCTGGTGAACCTGGTCGACGTCGTCGACGTCTTCTACGGGCTCGGAGGTGTGGACGCGGCCGTGACGGTAGCCCGGGAACGGTCGGGAACCCAGTTCGACCCCGGGGTTGTCGACTTCTTCGCCGGCGTGGCTGCAGAAGTGTTCGAGGAAGTCGACGCCGTCCCCGCATGGGAAACGGTCATTTCCACCGCTATGGCATCCCGCTACTGGCTGTCGGGCCCCGAGCTTGACGCCGCGCTGGAAGCGGTAGCCGACTTCTCGGATGTGAAGTCGCCTTACACGATAGGTCACAGCAGAGGTGTGGCCGCTCTGGTCACGGTCGCTGCGCCGGCGTTGGACCTCACGGAGAGCGAGACCACGCAGGCGCGGCGGGCGGCGCTGCTGCACGATCTGGGTCAGTTGGGCATCTCGAACACCATCTGGGACAAGAAGGGCGTCCTCAACCCGGTAGAGGTGGAGCGAGTCCGGCTCCACCCGTACTTGACCGAGCGGATGCTCGCATCGTCAATGAGTCTCGCGCCCCTTGCAGCCGTCGCCGTCCAGCACCACGAACGACTGGACGGCTCCGGATATCCGAGGGGGCTCACCGGCGAAGACATCACACCCGCGGGCCGTCTATTGGCGGCAGCCGACGCCTACCACGCCCGTTTGGAGCCGCGCCCGCATCGGCTGGAGCTCGCACCCGCTGAGGCGGCGGCCGGGGTGAAAGGGGAGGTGCGGGACGGCCGCCTCGACGGCGACGCTGTTGCCGCCGTCCTCGGCGCAGCCGGTCATCGCGCCGGCAAGCGGCGCGCCTGGCCCGCCGGTCTTACCGCCCGTGAGGTCGACATCCTGCGGCTCGTCGCCCGGGGGTTGTCGAACAAGCAAATCGCGGCGCGGTTGACCATATCGTCGAAGACCACCAGCACCCACGTCGAGCACATCTATACCAAGCTGGGCGTGACCAACCGGGCCTTGGCCAGTCTCTTCGCCGCCAAACACGGCCTCATCACCACCGGAGAAGAGGATCCTCCGGTGAGGAGCTGACGGACCCGCCAGTTTTGCCAACCCGACGAGTGTCACCGGGCGCCCCGCTGGCCGGGGACCGGCGACACGGACTTCACGGGCTTCTTCGCCCTTCCCGGCGGGCAAGACCTGAGCGACTGGTACGCCCGGCCCTCATCAGCTCCGTCGGGTAGGGTCGGGCCAGACCGGATGAAGCTCCGGCGGGCCAGGTTGCCCGAACCGCCCTTGTGGCTGATGGCTTCTACCAGGACTGAGTGGGTCTGGTAGGGCCAAGCTTGACAATCGGCGTCGTATCCTTCGCGCTGCCGTTCCTGGCTGCGTTCATGGTCTGCTACGGGATCCTTCATTGGCACCTGCACGCCGCCGAGATCGGCGGGATCGCCCTGTCCACCACGTCGGTGGCCGTGGTGTACGCGGTGATGGTGGAGACTGGGCTCAACCGGCACGACATCGGCAAGCTCATCCTGGCCGCCTGCTTCGTCACCGACCTGGGAACCGTGTTGGCCCTGGGCGGGTTCTTCGCCACTTATGGATGGCTGTGGCTGCTGTTCGTGGCGCTCACCGTGCTCGCCTTGTTCGTGGTGCCGCCGTTGCTCCGGTCGGCCATCACTCATCTCGGGCATCGTGTGAGCGAACCGGAGATCAAGCTGATTTTGGTGGTGCTGTTCGCCCTCGGAGGTCTGGCCACCCAGGCCGGCAGGGAGTGTTCTGCCCGCCGGGAACGCTCTTACACCACCCTCCTTATGGCCACAGGCTTGACGTTCGGGTCCATCTCGGCTCTGTTCGGCTACACACCCCACCTGATCAGCCGAACCCAGTACGCCGAACTGCTCACGGTCGTCGTTGTGTCCGCCTTCGTCCCTACCATCATCGCCCAGCCACATTTCCAGCCCAAGGTCGTGGACGCTGAGGAAGAGAAAGCACTGGGAGCGGAAGATGCATCTGCTATCCACCGGGCGCGGTCGCGCATCGAACCGGGCCTCGTCGGATCGGCAGGTGGTGATGACGGCGAGGAACTGTGACAGAAGGGGACCGGCGCCGGTGCAGATCCTTCGAGCAGACTGAGATCGTGCGCAAGCAATACCACTTCTGGCCCGGTGAAAAGGGTCTCGACGCGTGGGACGTGGATCGTTTGGTAAGTCTGAGCAGAGATCTCCAACCTGAGCACGTGGCGGTCGACGCGATTGACGAAATCGACAGCGTCTACTGGTTCGATGAAGACAACCCTCCCACCGTGCGGGCTGTCGTGGAGCATGTGAAGCTCATCAAGGAGGTCGACTCCGGCCATCCGATCATCCTCAGCGCCGAAGGTCGGGTCATGGACGGGATGCATCGCGTCGCCCGAGCACTCCTCGAAGGACGAACAACGGTGGTCGCGGTCCGGTTCGCCCAACCGATCCCGCCCGACTATCGGAATATCCGGCCCGCCGACCTGCCCTATTGACCCGTATCGGGCCCGACGGCTAGCTATGGCTGGCTGCCAATCGCCGGGCTCCGGACGTCCCGTCGGGGCTGGGACTCAGGCTCGTGAGTGGGGGAAAGGTGACGATGACCGAGAGCCCTCCCTCGGGTTCGGGGTGGGCGGTGATGGTGGCGTGGTGGGTGCTGGCGATGGCCTGGACTATGGATAAGCCGAGGCCGAGGCCGTGGCCTTCTCTACGATGCGTGCGGCGGGCGTCTAGCCGTTGGAAGGGCTGAAAGAGACGGTCGACCTCGCCGGTCGGGATCAGCGGGCCGGTGTTGGTCACAGACAGCACCGCTCGGCCGTCGGTGGTACCGGTGACTATCAGGATGTGTCCTCCGGTGAAGTTGTGTCCGATGGCGTTGTCGATCAGGTTGGCGACCAGTCGCTCGACGAGTCTGCTGTCGCCGTCTAGGAGAGCGGGACAGACGGAGCTCTCGAGATGCAATCCGGCGCGGTCGGCGTCGAGGCGGCGGCGCCTAGAAGCGGATTGGCAGATGTCGGCGAGGCTGATGCGCAGTTCGTGGGAGGCGTTCGCTACAAAGTGTCGTTGCGCCTCGAAGGCGGCTGCGAGGCGAGCGAACAGGTCGTCGAGGGTATCCCCGAGGCTTTTGAACTCTTCGTCGGCGCGGTCGAGGGAGAGGCGCTCCCGCAGGTTGCTAGCAGAGATTCTGCGGGCCGTAGCGGTAATGGTCCGAACCGGGCGCAGCACCCGGCCCGCGACGAGCCAGCCGGCCAGCAGGGCGAGGAGGGCCACGATGGCCAGAGCGATTCCCGAGTTGACCAGTAGCTGGTGCGAGTCGACGGCCCGCTGCGCCGCTTGGGCGCTCCCTGCCCGGGCCACCTGGTGCACCGCTTGCGCCAGTTGGTTCACCGCCTGAGCCAACTGACGTTGGTCCTCGGCCAGCTGATGCTGGTCCTGGGCCAGCTGCGGCACCGCTTGAGCTAGTTGAGGGACACCCTTCGTTTGGAAGGGCCCAGACTGCAGAAGCGGGAGTTGTAACAGCTGAGTCTGGACCTTTGCCAGCTGATACCGGTCCAGGGTCAGCTTAGATACAGCCTGGGGCAGCTGAGGCAGCTGTAGCTGCTGGACGGCGGCCGGAGTCCGAGGGATGTTCGGTAAGTGTGGCTTTGGGTATTCAGTCGCTCGTTGAAACAGGACGAAGGTGCTGGCGAGCAGGGCTACGCCAAAGAGCAGGAAGAGGGCGGTGTAGACGACCGTGAAACGCACGCGAGCCGTGCGTCGGGGCCGGCGCCGCCAGTTCGTCGATCTGGGCCGAAGGTGCGATAGGAGCGTCATTGTCCTCCGATGCGGTAGCCGCGGTCGCGGACGGTCTCTATAATCGGCGGCTCCCCGAGCGTGCCTCTCAGGCGATTGATGGTCGCTTTGACAGTTGTGGTGAACGGGTCGGTGACCGGGTCCCAAACGCGTTCCAGGAGCTCCTCGGCAGAGACGGGCCTGCCCTGGGCGGCCAGCAAGCATTCCAGGACTGCAAACTCCTTGGGTCTCAGCGCCAGCGGTCGCCCGGCCGCGTGGCGATCCGCGTGCCCGGATCCAGGCTCAGGTCTGCATAGCCCATGCGGCTGGTTTGTGCGGCCCCGGGGCGGCGGCCCAGGGCCTGGACGCGGGCCACCATTTCCGCGAAGTCGAACGGTTTGGGCAGGTAATCGTCGGCGCCCAGCCCGAGCCCGTCGACACGGTCTTTGACTGAACTGGCCGCGGTGAGCATGAGGACCCGGCTCTCGGACCGCTCAGCCACCAGGGCGCGGCAGATGTCGTCACCGTGAGTTCCGGGCAGGTCCCGGTCGAGTATCACCACGTCGTAGCGGTTGGTGCCCAGGCGGGCCAGGGCGACATCTCCGTCGAGGGCTATATCCACGGTCATCCCGTAGCGGCGCAGCCCCGCCGCGACGGATCGAGCCAGGCGTTCGTGGTCTTCGGCTACCAGCACTCTCATCGGGTCCTCCTGCTCCAAGCCTGGCACCGGGCCCACCCGGTCGGGGCGCGTCTTGCGTCGACGAGCTGGGCTCGGGGACACGATCGCAGGTCGCAGGTCACA
This sequence comes from uncultured Acidimicrobiaceae bacterium, assembly GCA_963851245.1. Taxonomy (GTDB): domain Bacteria; phylum Actinomycetota; class Acidimicrobiia; order Acidimicrobiales; family Palsa-688; genus CAWKOH01. The sequence continues at coordinate 143,196 of CAWKOH010000013.1, forward strand.
CCCCGGTCACAAGTGTGACCTGCGTGTGACCGTTCATTTCGTAGAAGTACTTCGAACATGAGATTCCGATAAAGGTCCGAGTTCTTTACACCAGCTTTATGCCCCCTGGCTTACAACACCGGTGGTTAAACGAAGGACCGGGAGGCGCGACATGACAACGATTTACCGGCGATCGGGCGGGTTGGCGGCGATCGCCGCGGCGGCCACCATCGGACTGGCGGCTTGCGGTGGTTCGAGCTCCCCCCACGTCGCCAGTCTGGGGAACAGCACCGGCAACGGCGGCGCCAGTCCCACTACCACGCTGCCGAAGGGCAACCCCACCCAGCTGCTGGACGATTGGGCCAGCTGCATGCGCAGCCACGGCGATCCCAATCAGGTCGATCCGACCATCGACGCCAACAAGGTCATCCACATCACCTACCCACCCGGTGCCAACGGCAACGGGCCCGACGCCCTCGGCGGCGGCAACAGCTCGAACGATCCGTGCAACGCCTACCTGAACGCTGCATCCACGGCGCTCCGGGGCGGCAAGCCCCAGCAGAAGCCGGACCCGGCGAAGCTGGAGAAGTACGCCCAGTGCATGCGCGCCAATGGGATCCCGGACTTTCCGGACCCGTCCGGTGGCGGCTTATCGATCCAGGTTCACCCCGGGAGCGACCTGAACCCGAACAATCCAACGGTCCAGCATGCCTCCAAGCTGTGCAGCAAGAAGGCGGGCGTGCCCGGTTTCGCTACTGGCAACGCGCCGGCGGGAGCGATCCAGGCGACCAGCGGCGGGGGACCGGGGGGCGGGCCCGGCGGAAACGGCGGTTCGGGGACCAAGTCCGGTGTGGCAGCCGGTGGCTGAGTTCTCGATCAGGCGCGTGGTGGCCGTCGCGGCGGTGGCGGGAGCCGTGGTTGGAGGTGCGGTGGCGGGTGGAGTGGCGGCGGCGTCGGCTAGTGGCGGACACAGCCCGACGTCGTCGCCAGGGGCCGGTGGCGGCTCGGTGGCGACGGCGTCGGTCGTGCGGACCAATCTGGCTACGACGGTGCAGGTGGGCGGCTCGATCGGTTATGACGGGTCGTACGCTGTGACTGTTCCGACCGGCACGTCGGCGGAGCAGGTAGCCCAGGCCCAGCAGCAGTTGACCCAGGTGGAGCAGGCTCTGGCCAACGACGAGACCATGAGCTCGTACGGAGCGATTGCGGACGATCAGGCGGTGGCGAACGCTCAGGGCAGCGTCAACGCCGCGACCTCGACCCTGAGCTTCGACCGGACGAAGGAAGCGCAGGCGTGCGCCGGTCCCGGTGCTTCCTCGCCGGCGTGCAGCGAGGGTAGCCAGAAGGTGGCTCAGGATGCCCAGCAGTTGAGCCAGGCCCAGCAGCAACTGGCCTCTGCTCAGCTGAACGCCGACCGCGATCACGACGCAGGCCCAGAGCAAGGTCCAGTCCGACGACGACCAGATACAGCAGGCCCAGGACAACCTGGCCAATCTGGAGGCGACTGAAGCCGGCTTGGGCACGACTTACACCTGGCTGCCGAAGGTGGGCGATCTCGTCAGCGAGGATCATCCGGTGTACGCCCTCAACGGGCAGCCGGTGCCGCTGCTGTACGGCTCGCTGGCCGCCTACCGGGCGTTCCGGGTGGGCATGCCGGACGGGGCGGATGTGGGCCAGTTGACCAGCGATCTGATCGGGTTGGGCTTCGGCGCCGGGCTGAGCCAGAGTGATCACTACTCGTCTGCTACCGCCGCCACGGTGCAGCGGTGGCAGACGGCTCTGGGGTTGCCCTCAACTGGCACCGTGCTCCTCGGCCAGGTGGTATTCGAGCCCGGGCCCATCCGGGTTACGTCGGTCACGCCGTCGGTGGGGGCGTCCGCCGGGGGCGGCAGCGGCGGCAGCGGCGGGGGGACGGTACTGGACGCCACCAGCACCACCCCCGTGGTCACCGTCGACCTGGATGTGACCCAGGAGTACCTGGTGAAGCCCGGTGACGCGGTGACGGTGGTGCTTCCTGACGGGACCACCACCGTCGGCGGACATGTGGAGACGGTCGGCAACGTGGCCACCTGCCCGGGTGGCAGTGGAAGCGGCACCGGAAACGGCTCCAGCTCAGCCGACCAGTCGCCTTGCTCGTCCAGCGGGAGCAACAACGACTCCACCCCGACGGTCACCATCACCATCGGCCTCGACAGCACCCCTTCGGGGGCCACGCTGGACCAGGCTCCGGTTAACGTGAACATCACCTCGCAAACGGCCGACAACGTGCTGGCGGTGCCGGTCAACGCCCTGCTGGCCCTCGAGGGCGGCGGGTTCGGAGTGGACGTGGTGACTGGCAACACCAGCCGTCTGGTCGGGGTCACCACCGGGCTTTACAGCAACACCCTGGTCGAGATCAGCGGCCCGGGTATCACGGCCGGCGCCCGGGTCGAGGTGCCATCCTCGTGACCCTCGCCGAGATCGAGCGAGACCCACCGGCGGCGCCGCCCGCCCCCGTCCTGGAACTCGTGGACGTGGTCAAGGAGTATCCGGGCGACCCGCCGGTGGTGGCCCTCGGCGGGGTGAGCCTGCGGGTCGATCAGGGCGAGTTGGTGGCCATAGTCGGTCCTTCCGGGTCCGGCAAGAGCACCCTTCTCCACGTCATGGGCACGCTGGAGCGTCCGACCCGCGGCGTGGTGCGTATCGCCGGGGAGGACACGTCGACCATGACCGACAAGCAGCTGTCAGGGATACGGGCCTGGCGGCTGGGGTTCGTATTCCAGCAGTTCTTCCTGCTCGATGGGCTCAGCGTGCTGGACAACGTGGGCGACGGCTTGCTGTACCGGGGCGGACGGGTGGCCGAGCGCCGGCGGCTCGCAGAGGCGGCCATAGAGCGGGTCGGTTTGGCCCACCGGGTTGGGCACCGGCCCAACCAGCTCTCGGGTGGCGAGCAGCAGCGCACCGCGATAGCCCGGGCCCTGGCCGGACGCCCTGCCCTGGTCATGGCCGACGAACCCACCGGCAACCTCGACTCAGCGACGGGAGCATCCATCCTGGAACTGCTCCAGGAACTGCACCGGGAAGGCACCACCATCGTCGTCATCACCCACGACCACGACGTGGCGGCGGCCATGCAGCGGCGCATCGAAATCCGGGACGGGAGGATCGTGAGTGACACGCCGACCGGTCGGTGACAGCGGCGGGTCCCGGCTGTCGCGGCGGGACCTGTTCCGGGTCGGTAGCCTGGGCCTGCGCAGCCGGCGGGTGCGGGCCCTTCTGTCAGCGCTCGGCGTGAGCATCGGCATCGCCGCCATCGTCGGCGTGCTGGGGATCTCGCAGTCCTCCAAGTCGGGCCTGTTGGCCGAGTTGGGCCGGCTCGGAAATCTCCTCACCGTGCAGGCCGGCAACACCGCGTTCGGTCAGCAGACCGAGTTGCCCACCACCTCTGAAGGCATGGTGTCGCGCGTCGGGCCGGTGACCAACGTGACCGAGATTGCCAGCATCGGGAACACCTACGTCTACCGCAGCTCCTTCATCCCGGCCATCGACACCAACGGCATCTCCCTGACCGCGACCGACGCCGCCCTGCCCGCCACGCTGGGCGCCAGCCTGGCCCACGGCACTTTTCTCAACGCCGCCACTGCCCACTACCCGGCTGTCGTGCTGGGTGCCGAAGCAGCCAGCCTGCTCGGCATCCACAATCTGGCCCACCCCACCCAGGTTTGGATCGGGGGCCACTGGTTCACTGTCGTCGGCATATTGAAGCCGGTCGAGCTGGTCAGCCAGATGGATTCCATGGCCTTCGTCGGCTTCCCGATCGGCGAACAGTACTTCGGCTTCGACGGACATCCCACTCAGCTGTATCTCCGCGTCGTACCCAGCCAGGTCAACCAGGTGGCCACTGTGTTGCCCGCCACAGTGAACCCCGCCGACGCCTCCACCGTGCAGGTCAGCCAGCCGTCGGACATCCTCAAAGCCCAAGTAGCCACCAAAGGCGCCTATAACGGGCTGCTCCTCGGTCTCGGCGCGGTGGCCCTCCTGGTCGGCGGCGTCGGCATCGCCAACGTGATGGTCATCTCCGTCCTCGAACGACGATCCGAGATCGGCCTCCGCCGGGCCCTGGGCGCCAGCCGCCGCCACGTCGGTGAGCAATTCCTGGCCGAAGCCCTGCTCCTTTCGGCCCTCGGCGGGCTGACCGGCACCATCATCGGTGCGACAGCCACCGCTGTCTACGCCGCCAGCCAGCACTGGTCGGTCCAGATCCCCGCCGTCGCCTTCTACGGTGGAATCGGCGCCGCTGTCGTCATCGGGGCCATCGCCGGCCTGTACCCCTCCCTGCGGGCCGCCCGCCTCTCGCCTACCGAAGCACTACGCACCGTTTGAGGGTCCGGCCCGAGCTCGCCGGTCACACCGAGGTTACAGGTGTGACCCGGGTGTGACCTTCCGTTTCGTACAACTTCACCGAAGCGAATCCCGACCACGGGACGAGAAGGTGGGAGTTGGAATGCGTCGACGTGACCGTGAAGAGCCCAGCCGGCAGGGCAAGCCAGAGCCCGAGCCACCCAGCGGACACGTGACGACGATTTGCCGGCCCCCGGGAGGGCTGGCGGTCCTTGCCGTGGCGGCCGCCTTCGGGCTGGCGGCCTGCAGCGGCGGTGCGAGTTCGCCACACGTCGCCGACCTGGGGGCGAGCCGCGGCAACAGCGGCGGGAGCTCCGCGACCGGCAGCGGCGCCGGCAACGGCAGCGCCGGCTCAACCGTGCCGGCGGGGAACCCCACCGTGTTGCTGGACGAATGGGCTTCATGCATGCGCAGCCACGGCGATCCGAACCAGGCCGATCCGACCATCACCCCGGACAATGTGATCGACATCACCTGGAATCCCGCCATCCCGGGCGGGATATACGGGACGAACAAAGGAGGGCAGGGCGACTCGGGGCCTGGTAAATACTGTCGGGCCTATCTCGCCGCGGCCCAAACCGCGTTGCGGGGCGGTCAGTCGGAGGAACACCCGGATCCGGCCCAGCTCGAGAAGTATTCCGAGTGCATGCGGGCCAACGGGGTCCCGGACTTCCCCGACCCTTCCCCGGGCGGCGGCCTGTCGATCTCCCTGAATGCCGGGGGTGACCTGAACCCGAACAGCCCGACCTTTCATAGCGCCTCCAGGCTGTGCGCCCAGAAGCCCGGCGTCCATGGCTTCACTGGCGCCGGCACTCCCCAGCCGGGAACGATCGAGCTCAACGGCGCCCTTCCGGGCGGCGCCAGCGGCTGAGTACAGCGTTGGCTGGGCACTCGGGCTTTTAACCTAAATTTCATGCCGCGGGTGCGACGATGCCCGCATGAGATTGCTTGTGGCCGAGGACCGAAAGGTCATGGCTGACTCGATTGCCCGGAGTTTGCGCCGGGAGGGGATGGCCGTCGACGTGGCCTATGACGGCAACGCCGCTCTCGGTTTGACGGCGGTGAACAGTTACGAGGTGGTCGTTCTCGATCGCGATCTACCGGGTGTGCACGGTGACGAAGTGTGCCGCCGCCTCGCCGGCGGCCAGGCGCGCATCCTGATGCTGACCGCCTCGGGGACCGTAGACGACCGGGTCGACGGTCTGAGCCTCGGCGCCGACGATTATCTGCCCAAGCCTTTCGCCCTGGCCGAGCTGGTGGCCCGGATCCGGGCCCTGGGCCGCCGGGCCACCCCGGCGCAGCCTCCCGTGCTCACCTGCGGCGACATACGGCTCGACGCTTACCGGCGGGAGGCGACCCGGGCGGGCCGGCCGTTGATGTTGACCAACAAGGAGCTGGGCGTGCTCGAGGTCCTCATGTCCGCTGATGGTGGGGTCATCAGCACCGAAGAGCTTCTCGAGCGGGTCTGGGACGCCAACACCGATCCCTTCACCAACACCGTGAGAGTCACGCTCACCAACCTCCGCCGAAAGCTCGGGGATCCCCCAGTCATCGAGACCGTCATCGGCGCCGGCTATCGGTTGGTGCGGTGATGTCGCTCCGCTGGCCCCGGCCCACGGCGCGCCTTCGTCTCGCCCTCATGTACACGTCCTTGTTCGTCGTCACCGGCGCCGCCCTGCTGGGCGTGAGCTACCTCCTGGTCCAACACCGGGAACGCGGGCCTGCGACGGCAGCCCGTATCATCTGCCAGGGAAGCATCACGGGCCAAAGCGGCAGCGGCAGCGGCGTCCTCGCCGCGACCCCGTCCAGCAGTCTGCCGTTGAGTCCGGCCGACTGCACCGGCGTGGTCGGCACCTTCTACTACAGCTCGTCGAGCTCGGGCGCATCAGGGTCTGTATCGTCCGGCGGCGCCTCAGCGAGCCTGCCCCCAGGACAACAGCACTCAGTCCCAGGGCCCACAGCCGAGGTCATAAGACAGCTGACGGCTGCGGTGACGGCCAGCCAGTCCCACACGCTCGACGCCTTCAGGGTGGCGTCGGCTGTCGCGCTGGGACTGATCAGCGTTCTGTCGTTCGGCCTGTCCTGGTGGATGGCCGGCCGGGTCCTCCGACCGTTGCATGCCATCACCGAAACCGCCCGCCGCCTCTCCGAACAGACGTTGCACCGGCGGATCAATCTCGAAGGCCCCGACGACGAGCTCAAAGAACTGGCCGACACCTTCGACGCCATGCTCGGCCGGCTGGACCGAGCCTTCCGCAGCCAACAGCGATTCGTGGCCAACGCCTCTCACGAGCTCCGCACGCCCCTGGCGACGGAGCGGGTGCTCATCGATGAGGCCCTGGCCAATCCGTCCGCCCGGCCCGAAGATTTCCGATCCATACTTGAACAGCTGCGGACCAATAGCGAAGAGACCGAGCGGCTGGTCGACGCCCTGCTCGTGCTGGCCCGCTCCGAGCGCGGCCTCGACCGGTGGTCAGAGGTCGATCTGGCGGCCACGGCGGAATGCGCACTCGCAGCCGCGAGCCTCGAGGCAAACCAGAAGGGAGTGGAGCTCCGATCCGAGCTCAGTCCGGTCACGGTGAAGGGTGACCCGGGCCTCCTCGATCGGTTGGTAGGCAACGTGGTGGAAAACGGCATTCGCCACAACTTCGCAGGTGGCTGGGTCGAGATCACCACCAGGCGCTCCGGCGCGGGGGCCATCCTCGAGGTGACCAACACCGGCCCGGTCCTCGACGACGCCACCGTTGCCACCCTGACAGAACCATTCCGGCGGGCCGGCCCGGACCGCAGGGCGGACGACGGCGGCTTCGGGCTGGGGCTGTCCATCGTGGAGGGCGTAGTCAACGCTCACCTCGGCTCAATGACCTTGTACCCCCGAGCCGGCGGCGGCCTGACGCTCCAGGTGCAGCTCCCGGCGGCGGCCACAGGCACGGTCTTCACGCCCCACAACGAGCATGGCCCGGTCCAACGGTCGTAGTGTGCCTAACCGTGAGCACCGAAGCCGACCGAGCGGCAGTCCCAGCCTCATCCCCTGAGCCTGCGACTGACCCCTTCACCGTGCATCCCGACCGGGACCTCAACCTCCAGGGCCACTACGCGGGCTTCGTCACCCGTTCCACCGCTCTCGTCATCGACATTGTCGCCATTGTCCTGATCAGTGACATCATCGGGGCCGCGGTCCAGTTCGTGGTGTCCACGCTCTTAGGGCACCAGTTCCACCTCACCGAGTTGCCGATCCTGCCGTGGCTCGGATTCACGATCTGGGCCGTCCTGTACTGCACCTACCCGGTGGCGACGGTCGGAAAAACGCTCGGCATGGCGCTCACGGGCCTGCGGGTGGTGCGGCCGGACGGGTCCCGCGTGGGGGCACGCGGAGCCATTCTTCGTTTCGTCGCCCTGCCCCTGAGCTTCATCACCCTCGGATTCGGGTTCTTACTGATCCTGCTACGCCGCGATCACCGAGCTCTCCAGGACTTGATCGGCGGCACCGCCGTCGTTTACGGCTGGGACGCCCGGGCCGCCCGCCTCCGGTTCCTCGCCGGCCGGCACGGTGTCACCGGGGCCCCCAGCTGAACGTCAGCCCGACACGATCCCCTCTCCGGGGGTAGGTAGGGGCCGGCCCGGCTGGCTCGATCTCGAACGGCGCAGCAGCCGATCAGTCCAGCGCTGCACGAAGACATCCAATCCCACCCCGTGACTTCGCCCCACATCGACGGCTCTTCCCGCCATCCCCGAGCCCGCGGCGGTAACGATCGAACCGATGTTGGTGCGCTCCACGAGGCCTTCGATGTCCACTTTGGCCACGACGGCATCGAGATCCACCCTGTCGATGACCCGGTCGACGTCGATCCTGTCGATCAGGGCGTTGACATCGATCGTGGCCAGCAGCTCATCCAGGTCGACCCGGGCCAGGACGGCGTTGAGGTCGATCCGCTTGACGATGGCCTCTACGTCGACCCGCTCTAAAAGCTCGTCCAGGTCGAGCCGAGCGAGGACCGCGTTGATGTCGGCCCCGGCCAGGAGGGCGTCGAGGTCGACCGAGGCCAGGACGGCGTTGACGTCCACGCTCTCCAGGACCCTCTGCAGGTCCACCCGGTCGATGAGGGACTGGACGTCAACCCGGTCGGTGACGGCCTGAATGTCGACCTGCTGTACGACGTCGTTGATGTCGATGGAGTCGACGACTCCGGGAGCCACCTCGTTGGCCACGGTCTGAACGACCCTGGTGGCCGGTTGCATCAGCGTGCCAAGGAGGGTCTGCTTCCTATGGGGAGACGGCGCCTCGCCGCTCTCGTCTGTGGACACGGCAAGAGTCTTGCACTCAGCCCGCTCCTTGTCGCGATCAGTCGCAAAAGGCACGTCCCGTTCGCTACCTGAGGGCGACCAGTTCGGTCCTGGGCTGGACGTCGGACTTCGCCCGGACCCAGCGCAACCCCATCGTCCCGTGGTTGTGGCCGGCCGTGTCCATCCAGTTCCCGAAGCCGGGGTCTCGCGGGGCGATGACGATGCGAACGGACCCGTCCGGCTCCAGGCGAGCGGTCGCCTTGTTGCACGTCACGGCGAGGAAGCGGTAGTCGAGCGACTCCATCCACCAGTTGTTGAGCTGGAAGTTCCAGTAGTCGCACTCGGGAGGGACGGCGGAGACGATGAGCGCCTGACCAGGCTCCAGCTGCCAGTATCCGTGATAGAAGGTGATGTTCGGGTCGCTCCAGTTGGTTGCCAGCTCCTCCCCGGGGCGCTGATGCATCTGGTTGGGCCGCTCCATGAACCCCCGGGTCCAGCCTTCGAAGGTCGCCGCCGTCGCCGCCGCGTAATCAACGGCGCCGAGCAGCTGCCTCCGGAGAGTTTCGAGGTCGTCTAGTACCGGGTACGGCTCGTGGCCTTCTAGACACTCCACCGCCAGCTCGGCGGGCCGTTCCCGCCCGCGGTCGAGGTACGACTGGCGGACGATGATCTGGCGGGTGTCGGAGCGCAGGGGCAGCCAGTTCCCCGGATGGGGCCGGCCGCTGCACATGATCTCGAAGGTTCCGTCGGGGGCGATGTCGAGTTGATTGTCTTCCAGGTACCCGGCCCGCTCCCCGCTCGATGCCCCCGCCCTCCCACCCCCTCCGTAGGCGCCGAATCCGAGATAATGAACCGTGTTGCGACGCCCGGTGATGCGGTAGTCGTAGCGACCGTCGACGCCGATCGTCTGGTAGAGGTTGTCGGGGTTGTCCGCTCCGATCTTCACCTGGTTCGGCAGGGTTGCGACCACCGGGTGGGTTGCGCCGGTCGATTCGACAAGCGATTCGAGACCTCCACGAAGGAGCCTGGTCAGGTACCGGTAGCCCTCCGCCCGGTCGACGGGGTCGGCGGCGTTGCGGGTGACGACGTCCCCGAGGGCCTCAATCGCAGTGCAGAAGTCGTGCCAGACGGCATCACTCATAGCCAAAGCATACGGAATGTGATGGCAAGCATGAGGCCGCAGGCGCAGCCAACCGGCCGTGTCGCCGCTGCCGCCGCTCGTAACGCTTGCGAGGGGCGACGAAATAGCCGCAGAGTGCATCGGCGGCGGCGCGGCGCACAATGCAGTCCGGATCCTCCTTGGCCGCGCGGCCGATAGCTTCCCAGGCCCGGCTGTCACGCCGGGCGAGGCGAAGCAGGGTCGGTATGGCCTTCGTGCGCAACTCCGGGCTGGGATCCCCCGCCAGGACTTCCACGAGGTCAGGCACGACATCAGCGACGCACAGTTCGGCCGTCCGGCAGGAGTCGCAGGCTATCGAGTGCAGCGCGGCGTTGCGAACAAAGTCGACCGGGTCGTGCAGGGCCTCGGCGAACACCGAAGTCGAGGCTTCGTTGGCATAGTGATCCAGGAAGAACAGGAACGTCCGGCGGGCGAATGGGTCCGGATCGTGGAGGGCGGCGGCTTGCAGGTCAGGGAGCGGGGCCTTCTTCACCAGACGGGACTTCTGTTTGGCGGTGGCCGAGAAGAATTCCTTCAGGAAAGGTCCGGCCGATCCCCACGCGGCGGACGCTCTGCCGTCGCCGTGAGCCTCAGTCATGTCCGCGAAACCTAACCGCGACCTCGGCCTTGAGCGAGCCGATTTTGACGGTCTTCTCGAGTTCGGCCACGACGCCCGGACCCGGGCGCATCGACCTGGCGGGGTCGCCCCGCAGCCGGCTTGGAGTACTCTCTTCCCCCGGAAAGGGGGGATGGCTGTCGTTGGCATCGGGAACCGGTCTTTCACGGGCAAGGCCATCACGGTCGCGTGGGTCCCCTTTTCGCTTGGTCCTGGCTACGGCCGGACTGTTATCCGTGCTGGTTCTCGGCGTCAGCTGTAGCTCGGGTTCAAAGTTGCCCGATAACGTCCTCCAGGCCGGCCAGCTCGATATTCAACTTCCGCCCGGCTGGAAGGTCACACATGACGGTGTGGTTTCCCCCTCGCAGCCCGGCTCCGGCGGGGTGGTGGCGGCAGCCGGTGCATCCACGACGATTCCACTCGCCAAGAAGGATCCTACGACGGAGTTCTTCCAGGCCACCAGTTCGTTCTCGGCGTGCTTGAAGGGCCTCGGGGTCTCGTTCATAGGTGCGCCGGACCCCAGCCATCCCAATTCACCCGCTAACGATCCGAATTACCTGAAGGCCCTGGAGAAGTGTGCCGCCCAGAGCAACATCCTCCAGGCTCTCAAAGACTTCCAGGCCTCGCAGAACAACCTGACACCCAAGCAGATCCAGCAGGAGAACCAGCAGTACCTGCGCTGGCGGACCTGCATGATCGCCAGGGGTTGGACCATCCCGCAGCCCAGCCCTGACAGCCAGGGGCGCTTGTTCTCTGTGAGTACGAGTGGGAACGGCTTGCAGATAACGCCGCCCCCGGGGCAAAGCTTGTTCAACAGCCCTGACATCCAGGCCTGCACCGCCCAGGCTCAGTCCGGCGGGTCGAGCGGGACGGGCTGACGGGGCATGCGTAGGAGGGTGTGGGCGGCAGTCGCCGTCGCGGGTGCGGCTGTGGTCGGGGTGGCGGTCTACTCGACGCAGAGCAGCCAGGCCAACACGCGACCGCTGGTCGTGACCGCTGAGGTGACCCGGCGCACGATCCAGGATCAGTTGACTCTGACGGGCACCCTGAGCCGGCTCCTGCAACGCACGGTGACCGCATCGGGGTCGGCCCAGGTCAGCGGGGTGCCGGTCAGTGACGGGGCCACGGTCAGGGTGGGACAGCCGATCATCGGCCTCAACGGTCGGGAGATGGTTGCCGAGCCGGGCGCCATTCCGTTCTTCCGCTCCCTCAGTATTGGTGCCAGCGGACCGGACGTGCAGCAGCTCGACCAGATCCTCGCCTCCAGCGGCTTCAACCCCGGCCCCATCAGTACCGTTTTCACCGCTCAGACCGAGGCGGCACTCGCCCAGTGGCAGACCGCGCATGGCTACCCGGGCGTCGCCGCCGACAAACCTGAGACCCTGACCCTGTCGTTGGAACCGAGCGGCGCTTATTCGGTCGGTCCGCAGAGCTCGGCCGGACTGACAATCGAATCGTCGACGGGGACCGCCAGCCAGAGCGCGGCAGTGGGAGCCTCCATCGGCATCCCCTCGGGCGTCGCCTCGTCGGGTGGAGCCTCCTCGGGGGGGGCGTCGCAGTCGGGTGGGGCGTCGCAGTCGGGTGGGGCCTCCTCATGGGGCGTCGCAGTCGGTGGGCGCTCGGGGGCGTCGCAGTCGGGTGGGGCCTCGTCGGCCGGCACCCAGGCCGACGTGACCACCTTCCCGGGGGGCGGCTCTTCGCCAGCCGGTGTCGCCACCAGCGCGGTGCTGACCGCTGATGTCGTCTCGAACGGGCTTCAGACGGCGACGGGAACCGGATTGACGGCCGCCTCCCCGCCGCCGGCGCTCTCGATGTACGCCCTCAACACAGTCACCACCAAGGGCAGCCCGGCCGTGTTCATCGTGTACGCGTCGAGTCCGAGCAACCTCCCCGTGACCTTTAACGTCACGGAGGGGGGCAACGCTCCGGCTGATGAGGTGCTCCCGCCGGCCGGCCCCTTCACCATCCCGGCGGGAGCCACCTCCGTCGAGGTGCAGGTCCCCACCCGCCTCAATGGGTTGGTCCAGCCCGACTCGCAGCTGGTGCTCCAGCTACAGCCCGGCAGCGGTTACGTGCTCGGTAATCCGACGGTCGCCGAGACCACGATCAAGTCCTCGGATGTCCCCGAGATCAACGTGACCGGCGGCGGAACGATCGTCGCCGGCGGGACCGCCACGTTCACCATCACCGCCGATCAACCGCTTCTGAAGGACACGTCGGTGAGCTTCCAGGTCGCAGGCACGGCGCAGCCGGGACAGGATTTCGTGCCGCTGCCCAGCACCGTTCTGCTCCACGCCGGGCAGACCAGCGTCACCGTGTCGCTCACCACGATCAACAGCGGTGTCGTGTTCGAGCCCACCGACATGATCACCGGGTCGTGGCCGATCCGGGTAGGGCAGGTCTTCGTGAAAGCGGGAGACGCCGTCGGTCCGGGCACTCAGCTCTTCACTCTCACGGACAGCAGCTTCACGGTGACCCTGTCGGCCACCCCGTCGGATCGGACGCAGCTGCAGGTCGGGCAGAGTGTGACCGTCCAGCTACAGGGCGGTAGCGCTCAGGCGTCGGGGGTGATCTCGCAGCTTGACGACTACGTGACCGTCAACCCCACGACCAATGCCGAGACCTACATGGGCAAGATCTCGGTGGGTGACCTCGGTGCCGCAGACGGGGCGACCGTGACCATCGACGTGACGGTGCAAGCCGCCGACAATGTGCTGACTGTCCCCATCGCGGCCGTGAAGCAGAACGGGCTCGGTCAGGATGTGGTGAGAGTTATCGACCTCAACACCGGTCACGTGACCGAAATCGAGGTCCAGACCGGCCTGTCCGACAGTTCCTACATACAGATCAAGAGCGGGTTAACTGCGGGGCAAGTAGTCATCGTCGACGAGATCACGGGGTCGTAGTGAGCGGCGAGACCAGCGCTCCGCTCCTGGAGCTGGAGCAGGTATCCCGGGTCTACGGCGAGGAGGTCAAGGTTCATGCTCTGCGTGAGGTCTCTCTGCGGATCCATGCCGGCGACTTCCTGTCCATCGTCGGGCCATCTGGGTGCGGTAAGTCGACTTTGCTGGGCTTGCTCGGCTGCCTCGACCTGCCCTCGTCGGGGACCGTCCGCATCGGCGGCCAGGATGTCCGGGTCCTGGACGATGCCGGGCGATCGGCGCTGCGGGGCAACTCGATTGGTTTCGTCTTCCAGCAGTTCCACTTGATCCCGCACCTGAGTGCGGTCGCCAACGTAGAGACGGCCCTGCTCTACCGAAACCTCAGACCCGCGGTCAGGCGTGATCGCGCCCTGTGGGCCTTGGAGCAGGTAGGACTCGGTCATAGGGCCGACCACCGGCCGATGCAGATGTCCGGCGGCGAGCAACAGCGGGTGGCGATAGCCCGGGCGATCGTCACCGATCCCCTGATGGTCCTCGCCGACGAGCCCACTGGCGCCCTGGACTCGGCGAACGCATCTCATGTCCTCGAGGTGTTCCATCGCCTGCAATCAACGGAGCGAGCGGTCGTTCTGGTCACCCACGATCTGGGTGTCGCATCCACCACCAGCAGGCGGGTGACGATGCGGGACGGCCGCATCGTGAACGACGAGACCCTGGTAGCCGTCGAATGAGGTCACTGAGAGACCTCCTGGGCGTAGCCTGGGCCGGCTTCACCGCTCGGCGCAGCCGAACGGTACTGATCATGCTCGGCCCGATTGTCGGGGTGGCCGCCATGGTCGCGGCGGTCGGCCTGACCGAGAGCGCCAAAGGTAACCTGAAGGCTGAACTGGCCAAGCTCGGAAACACGTTGATCGTGGCGTCTGCGGGCACCAGCTTCGGCCAGCAAAACTCGACCCTGCCGGCGGACGCGGTCAGCCGGGCCAACGCCGTCTCGACCGTGACCGCCTCGGCTGCGACGGCTCAGCTGTCCGGGGTCATCGCCCTGCCGGACGTCGGGGCTACCAACTATTATCAGGCGTTCCCGGTTCCGGTGCAGGCGGCCGATCTCAACCTTCCCTCAGTCCTGCAGGTGCCCACTACCGACGGGCGCTGGCTCGACAACGCTGATCTCGCCGATGGGGACAGAGCAGCGGTTCTGGGGTCAGGGCTGGCCCAGCAGTACGGCTATCTGCAGGGCGAGATCAGATCCATCCGGCTCAACAACATCAACTACGGCGTGGTGGGCGTCCTGGCACCGGTCGCGCTCGAACCCCAGCTCGACAACGCCGTGTTCATCACCGAGGTCGCCGCCAAGAACGACTTCGGCACGAATGGCGACCCCACCACGCTCTACGCGCGGGCCGCCAACGGAACCACACAGGAGACCGCGGGCGTCCTGCCGACGGCCATAAACCTCGGCGGCACCCAGTCGGTCACGACGCAGGTCCCGAGCGACGCCCTGCAGGCCGCGGCTCAGGCGAACAAGACGCTGCAGCGCACGGCCCTGTTCGCCGGAATCCTCGCCCTGGCAGTAGGAGGTCTCGGGATCGCCAATGTGATGTCCATCTCGGTGATACAACGCTCGTCCGAGATCGGAATCCGCCGGGCGGTAGGGCACACCCGGACCCAGATCGCGTCCCAGTTTCTTTTCGAAGCCTTGTTCGTCGGCCTGGTGGGCGGCTGCATCGGCGCCGCGCTCGGAGCAGGGATCGTCATCGTTACGTCCAAAGCGCTCGGATGGGTCGTCGTCCTGGCCTACAGTCAGATGCCCATCTGGATCGGGTTGGCGGTGGCCGTGGCCGTTGTCGCCGGGCTCTCTCCGTCCATCAAGGCGGCTCGCCTCGAGCCCCTCGAGACGCTTCGCCTGGCCTGATGACGAACGAGCCATCCGGTACCAACCGCGTGGCGGCTCTACTGGGCGTGAGGCTCCCGATCATGCAGGCCCCGATGACCTATATCGCCCGCGCCGAGCTGGCTGCGGCCGTCTCGAACGCCGGTGGCCTGGGTGTCATCGAGACGCTCTCTCCTGAGGGTCGGGAGGATTTGAAGCGAGTTCGAGATCTCACTGACTGCCCGGTGGGGGCCAACATCGCCCTCATCTCTATGCGGGATCCCGCCGTCGTCGAAACGCTCGTCGACGCGGGAATCCGCATAGTTACGACGTCTGCCGGTGATCCGGCTCTGTTCACCGACCGGCTTCACGACGCCGGTATCACGGTTCTTCACGTGGTCGGGACGCTCCGTGCCGCTCTCAAGGCAGTCGATGCCGGGGTTGACGGCCTCGTCGTGGAGGGAGTCGAAGGGGGAGGGTTCAAGAACAAGCGGGGATCATCGAGCATGGTGATCACCCCGCTGGTTGCCTCCCACACCAACCTGCCCATCGTGACGGCCGGCGGAATTTGCGACGGAAAGTCCATGGCAGCCGCATTCGCACTCGGGGCGGAAGGGGTTCAACTCGGCACCCGGATGCTGGCGTCCGAAGAGTCTCCTGTGCACCCGAACTTCAAGCAGGCAATCGTCGATGCAGACGACACCGGCACCATCCTTGTCTGCGTTCCCGGCCTGCCGACCATGCGAGTCATACGGACAGAGCGCTCGGAGAGGGTGGTAGCCACCAACGAAGCAGGCGAAAAGCTGTCATCGGTTCACGACCTCTACTTTGGCGGAGATATGGAGGCGAGCCTGGCGAACACCGGTCAGGTCGCGGGACGGATAGATGCCGTCCAACCGGTGGCAGAGATCATCGACGGGATGTGGAGGGAGTGCCAGCGGGCCCTGGTCGACGCTCGAAGCCGCATTGGGGTCCCGGCCGAGTTCGACTAGCCCGAGCCACGGTCCAGTGCCGTGATACCGTCCGGCTGGTGCCAGAGACGACGATGCCCGCTGCGGTGTACCGAGGCGAGCGCACCATCAGCGTAGAGGACGTGCCGATCCCGCAGCTGGGTTCGTCCGAGGTGATGCTGCAGGTGAGTCATTGCGGCATCTGCGGCACCGACCTCCACCTGATGATGGAGGATTGGGGGACGCCGGGCACCATAGGCGGCCACGAGTATTCGGGCGTGGTCGCCGCCGTCGGGAGGTCCGTCCGGGGCTGGGCGATCGGAGACGGCGCCGTCGGTGGTCCCCGGCCGGGTTGCGGCCTCTGCCGTCTGTGCCGGGCCGGCAGGAGTCATCTATGTGCAGTGGTCGAGCGCCCGCCCGTGAGGAGCGGCGCCTACGCCGGCTACAAGGTCGTCGACGCGGATGCCCTGTTCCCGATCCCAGCCGGGTTGGACCTCCGCACGGCCGCGCTCACCGAGCCGCTAGCCGTCGCGCTTCGCGGGGTGCGCCGCGCCGGCGCCCAGGCCGGGGAGCAGGTGCTGGTCACCGGTGCGGGGCCTATCGGGCTCCTGACGGTGGCGGTGCTGGCGGCCGGCGGGGTTACTGATATCACGGTCAGCGAACCCAACCCGAAACGCCGCCGTTTGGCCCAGAAGATGGGGGCATCGACCACGATCAGCCCCGAGGAGCTCGAGGTTCCGGCCACGACGATGGATCTGGTGGCCGCGCCGTACCACTACGCGTTCGAATGCTCGGGCCGGGCGGACGCCATGGAAGCAGGGCTGGGTAACCTCGACCGGGGTGGAACGCTGGTCCTTTCGGGCACCGGGATGCGGCGGCCGCGCTTCGACCCGAACCGTCTGATCGTTCACGAGTTGACCGTTACCGGCACGGCGGAATACACGCAGGACGACTACCGGGCCGCCCTGGACCTCCTGGCTGCGGCCCGGTTGCCTACCGACGTCCTCGTTGAACCGGAGGACCTGCCCTTGACCCGGCTCCAATGGGGTATGGAGCAGCTGGTGGCCGGTGAACTGGCCGGCAAGGTCATGGTGTCGCCGCGTGCCTAAGCCCGGGCAACCGCGGTTCAACCACGTCGCCCTGAGCGTCCCGGCCGACCTCCTGGACGAGCGCGGCCGGCGGGATCTGGTGGGGTTCTATTCCGAGGTGTTCGGGTGGCAGGAGTACCCGACCGAGACGGTCGACCGGGAGCGTCTCGTGCTCGGCGTCTACGCCATCGATCAGTTCGTCTTCATCACCGCCGACGGCGAGCCGATGCGAGCGCCCCGGATGGATCACTTCGGTCTGGGGGTGGGTTCGCTCGAGGAGCTGGACACCTTCTACGAGCGGGCAGTCGACTACCGCACGCGAGATGATCGGGTCGACATTGTCGACAAGCAGACCGAGCAGCACCCTGGCCTGTCGATCACGAGTTTCTACGTGGGCTATCTGCTGCCCATGATGGTCGAAGTTCAGTACTTCGCCTTCGACGCGCCTCGGCTCTAGTTCGCCAGGCGGTGGGGGACCCACTGCCCGGTGTCCACCTCCTGGCTGGCTGAGTAGGGCACGATCGACGCCGTGAACACGGCTACTCCGAGTGATATCCAACCCGGCCAGCCTCTCTCGGAGGCGGACGCCCTGTTCCTGGAGCGGTTCAACTCGGTCATGCGGGTGCCGATCGTCGTGTCGGCGATCCTGCCACTCGTTGTGGTCCCCGAGTCCTCCGGCTGGCTCGGCATCGTGGTCGGCGTCGTCACCTGGTTGGTCTTCCTCTTGGACTACGTCGTCCATGCCCGCCATGTGCAGCGGTACAGCCGTACGGGCCTCGGACGCTTCGACCTCCTGGTGGTGGTGGCGACTGCACCGTGGTTCCTGTTGCCGGGCGCTCAGGCCGGCCGGTTCGTGGTCCTGCTCCGCCTGGCCCGACTCGCTCGCCTGGTGCTGGCCAGCCGAGCGTCACGTCGTCTGTTCGAACGGCTGGGCCGCGTCGCCCTGGTGGCTGTCGGAGTGACGTTCGTCGGCTCGCTGGTGGCCTACTACGCCGAGCGTCACACCAATCCGGAGTTCGCCACTGTCGGGGATTCGCTCTGGTGGGGCATCGTCACCCTGACCACCGTCGGTTACGGAGACATAGTGCCCAAGACCTCGACCGGCAGGTGGGCCGGGGTGACCATCATGATCACCGGCATCGCAGTCCTGGGCCTCCTCTCCGGTTCGCTGGCCAGCTTCTTCCGGCCGGGCGAGGGAGACGACAACGACGGCGAGTCTGACGCGGCTGATACCAGCAACCCGGAGGTTGCCCTGACGGCCCTCGTCCACGAGCTCTCGGCCCTGCGCCGCCAGGTTGAGGCTCTCACCGAGCGCTTGACTGCCGGCGGAGATTCACCGGAACCAGACGGTTGATTGCACTCAGGGTGGGCCGGCGGTGCCGGCCGCCGCTCAGCCGCCAGTGTTCCGCTCTGTCGTGTTCAGCTCGCCCGGCGCGTAGTCCCTGAACGGCCCGGCGAGGTGGCCTCCGTCCACGGGGATGGCGGCGCCGGTGATGTAGCTCGACTCGTCGCTGGCCAGGAAAAGGGCAAGGAAAGCGACTTCGTCCGGACGGCCCATCCGCCGGATGGGCTGTCGATCCATCAGCTGTTGGAGCCGGGGCCGGACCGGGCTGTCGGGCCCCCCGAGCATCGGGGTGTCGATGACGCCGGGATGGATCGAGTTGACCCTCACACCGAGGGGGCCCAACTCGATCGCAGCCGACCGGGTCATGCCGGTGACGGCGAACTTGCTGGCCACGTAGCTGGTCATGCCCAGGACACCGGCGAGGCCGTCAATCGACGAAATGTTGACGATGGAACCGTTACCGCTATCCGCCAGTGGTTCCTTGGCCGCGCGCATGCCGTAGTACACACCATTGAGATTCACGTCGAGGATCCGGGCGTGCTCCTCGAGGGGCATCCCATCGAGCGTGCCGACGGCACCTATGCCGGCATTGTTGACCAGTACATGCAGGGCGCCGAAGCGCTCGACAACCGATTTCACGGCCCCTTCCCATTCATGGGGCTTCGTGACGTCGAGACGGTGAAAGCAGGCTCGGTCGCCCAGCTCGGCGGCCAGCGCCCGTCCTTCTTCCTCCCGCACATCGCATACCGCCACCTGGGCGCCCTCGCCGGCGAAGAGGCGTGTCTCGGCCTCCCCCTGGCCTCGGGCCCCCCCGGTGATGAGGGCGACCTTGCCGTCTAACCGTGAACCCATTTGCACACCGACCTTTCTCTGCTCCAACCCTCCTGGCGGAGCGAGAATATTCTGCGATGGCGGAAGGGGCGGGCTCGTCGCAGCCTCCTGTATGGTCGCCTGGCGACGATGCGAAGGAGGGCGCATGGAACCAATCAAGATAGGGTGGCTCGGCTCCGCTCTTGATGGTCCCGGTGGCGGCTATGACCGGATCCATCGCATGGCCTTCGACGAAGCGACGGAACAGGGCCTGCTGGACAGACCAGTGGAGTTCGTTCTGCACTCCGAGGACGGGCTGCCGCAAGGTTCGGCCAAGAACGCCACAGACGGCTTCCGTTGGCTGGTGGACCAAGGCTGCATCGGTGTGGCCGGCGCCTACAGCTCCGATAACGCCATCACTGTCGGACCTCTGGCCAATGAGCTGAAAGTGCCTCTCATCAGCTGGTGCGGAACGGAGCAGTTCCACGGCGACTACTGCTTCCGCCTGGGCAACGGGGACTGCGGTGGCGACGCCGCCCTGATAGTGGGGTGGCTGAAACGCAACGGGCATCGAAGGGTGGCCGTCCTCAGTGAGATCTCACCGAATGGGGAGGAGTACTTCCGTTTCTTTCGGCAGGAATGCCGTCGCCACGGGGTGAGTGTGGCCGGGGTCGAAACGGTCAGCCAGAGCCCGTCGGACCTGGCTTCCCACCTCGACAACCTGCGCCGAATAGAGCCGGATGCGCTGGTCTACATGGGTTACGGGATGCTGGCGGCCAAGGGCCTGATGCGCGAGGCCCTGGACAAGCTGGCCTGGGACCCACCCCGCATCATGACCACCGCCTTCATGTTCTACCTGATGGGGTTCGACAACTTCGAGGGCTGGGTCGGGATCGACCAGTTCGACCCGACGAACCCGCTGGCGCAAGGCTTTCACGAGCGGTTCAAAGCTCGGTACGGTCAGGATCCGCCCCTGTGGCCGAACGCCATACCGGTGCTCGCGTATGACACCGCCCGGGTGCTCGTGGAGGGCCTGCTCCGGGCCCCGATCCTGAGCGGCGAGGGCCTCAAGGTCGGTTTGGAGCGCATCCGGTTCATGCCGAGCACGACAGGGAGCGCACACACCCACATCGCCTGTTCACCTCACGAGCACGGCCTGTTCCGCGGAGACTGGCTCCTGTACGGGCGCGTTCGCAACGGAGCGCTCGAGTTCGAAGGGTTATTCCAGCCGGTGGAATGAGTTCCCCTCGATGCTTGAGGTCCGGCTAGTCGAGAGGCCGGCGGTCGCCTTCTAAGCTCCGTATGAAGCCCTCGACGAACGTCACGGTCTCGGCGTGCCCGATCGACAGGCCGAGCGTCTCCTGCTCGATCACGAGGAAACGGGAGATGCTCGACATCAGGACCGTGCAAACCAGGGGTGGCCACTGATCGGGGTCGACCCCGTAGCGCGCCAGCAGGGTCTGAAAGCCCCTCAGCTCTTCTATCCGGAACCGTTCCGCGGAAGCGGCGATCTCGGCTCGAATGGCCTTCCGATGGTTGGCCAGGGCCACGAACTCCATGGTCAGCGCGGTGCCCCTGGGGTCGCGGCTGAACTCCCACAGCGCCCAGAGGGGCTGGGCCGACTTCAGGGCCCGGGCTTGCCGTTCCAGGCCTTGCTCGACCCTCCACCGGTAGAGCGCCAGGAACAGGTCGTCCATGGTGCGAAAGTAGTAGTGGACCAGCTGCGGCTTTAGCCCGGCCCGGCCCGCCACCCGCCTCGAGGTAACAGCTGCGTAGCCCTCCTCCAGCATCAGCTCCTCGGCGGCGTGGATCAGGGCGGCGCGCGTCGTGGAGGTCTGGGTGCCGATCCGGCGGGGGGCGGTCACGGGCTCAGACGTGGTCGTCTTCACCCGTCCGGTCACCTCGACGGCTCGACGGGCGTGAACTCGATGTGAAGTTCGTGCAGACCGCGGAGCACCCACGTCGGCTCGTACTCGAAGTGCCTGGCGCCGGCCGGACCGTGATGTTCCTCGGACAGACGGATGTCGCGCGATGCGGTCGAGGATGCGCTCGATGCTGACCCGGCCCTCTACCCGGGCCAGCGGGCCTCCGGGACAGGAGTGGGCGCCGCGTCCGAAGGCAATATGGTCCTTGGCGTTGGGCCGGTCCAGGCGGAACTCGGCGGGACACTCGAACCGTCGGGGGTCGCGGTTGGCGGCGCCGTTGAGGAGCATCACCGGTGTCCCCGGCGTGATCGCCACGCCGGCGACCGACGTGGCCCGCCGGGCCAGCCGAAAATCGGCTTTCACCGGGCTTTCTATGCGGAGCGCCTCCTCGATGAAATCAGGGATGCGTTCGGGGTGGGAGCGGAGTTCGTCCTGCAGGTCCGGGTACTCGCAGAGGTACTTCAGGCCGACGGCCAGCAGGCGAGCGGTGGTCTCCTGACCGGCCGCGAAGAGAAAGGTCGCCGTTCGCACCACCGCTGTCACCTCGGGTGTGGACCCGTCCGGGTAGGTGCCGAGGGCCAGGTGGGTGAGCACGTCTCCTCGCGGCTGTCGCCGGCGATCCTCGATGTAGCTGGCGAACCAGTCGTCGAGCCAATCCAGGGCGTTGAGCCGCTGCTCGCCGTGCTCGCCACCGATCTCACCCGGCGCGCCGCTGAGGCCGAAGCCCTCCCGGAACCTCTGATGGTCGGCCTCGGGGACCCCCAGGATGTCGGCGACCACGAGCATGGCGAAGGGCTGGGCATAGGCGCTGATGAATTCGCAACGATCCCTCCCCGTGATTTCGTCGAGCTGCCTGTCGGCCAGGCGCCACATGAAGACCTCGTTCTCCTTGAGGCGCTTCGGAGTGAGTAGGCGCATGATGAGGGCCCGCTCCCGGGTGTGCGCCGGCGGGTCCATGGTCACCATGTGCTCGTTCATCGGAAGCTGATCGCGGTAGCGATCGATGATCCCGCTGACGTCGTCGCCCTCCAACGGGACAGGGAAGCTCGCAAAAGGACCGACCACGGAGTTGCACGACGAGAACGTCTCGAGGTCGCGGTAGATCTCCGTCGCTTCCTCGTAACCCGACACCGCGACCACCCCGTAATGGGCGGTGGGCGACACCGGGCACCTCGAGCGCAAGTGGTCGAAGTACGGGTACGGGTCCTCAACGAGGGCAGGGTCGGTAAAGAAATCGACCGAGTCGTAGTCGGCCACAGCAACTCCCATCTGGTCTGTGGATGCTGAGCAGTTGCTTAGCATCGGCGGCTGCGGGCCGTCAACCGGGAACCGCAGTCACAGGTACTGTCGGCGCAGATGACTGAGGTTGCCGACCGTTACGCCCGGATCGCCGATGGCTTCACCGCCCGGCTCACCGGGGTGCCCGCCGAAGGTTGGACAGTTGCCTCACCGTGCACCGAGTGGAGTGCCCGAGAAGTGGCCGTCCACGTCCTGAACACCCACCGGATGGTCCTGGCGAGCGTCGGTCCGGGCGAGGTGGAGGAGTTCGAACCCGACGAGGACCTCATCATCGCCTGGGGGGACGCCACGGCAGCCATCCGGGCCTCGCTCGGCGATCCGGATCGGGCGGCCGCCACGACGGTCCGGGGTCCGTTCGCAGAGCAGCCATTCGAATCACTCGTCGGGCGGCTGTTGTGCACCGACACCCTGATCCACACGTGGGACCTGGCTCGGGCGACCGGGCAGGACGAGAGCCTTGACCCCGAGGGGGTGGCCAAGGCATCGGAGTTCCTCATCCCTATCGACGATGCCATCCGCCGCCCGGGCGGCTTTGCACCCAAGATCACGCCGGCACCAGGTGCCGACGCCCAAAGCGAGTTGCTGAATTTTTGCGGCCGTGCCACGTCGGGCTGAGGATCAGATCCGCTTCACGAAGCCGCCGTCCACGGTGACGGTCTGCCCGGTGACGAAGGACGCCTCCCCGGAGCAGAGGAGCAGCACCATCCCCACCAGGTCCTCGAGCTGACCCCACCGCTTGATCAGCTGGCCGCCCAGTACGGCCTGCTTATGGACATCCTCCAGGCGACCGAGCACCGCCTCTGACGCCACCATCCCCGGCGCGATGCCAACCACCCGGATGTCGTCCGAGGCGAACTCCTGCGCCAACGAAAGGGTCAGGCCGTTGAGCGCCAGCTTGGAGATGCTGTAGGCGCCGGCGCCCAGGTAGGACGAGTTCGATGACTGATTGATGATCACTCCACCGCCCCGTTTAACCATCGAATCACGGCAGTAGCGGGCGCACAGAACGCAACCGAACACGTTCACGTCGAACAGGCGGCGCCAGTCCGCCAGCGGCAGGGTGCTGGTCAGGTTGTACTGGCCCATGTGAAGCCCGGCGTTGTTGACCAGTACGTCAACGCCGCCGAAGCGATGCACGGCCGCGGCGACCATGGCGGCGACCGAGGCCTCGTCGGCCACGTCGGCTCCGACGGCGAGGGAGCCGTCTATCCGCTTGGCGGTGGCCTCGGCCGCGGCAAGGTCGATATCGGCGATCGTCACCGCCGCCCCCTCGCCGGCGAACGCTTCGGCATAAGCGGACCCGATCCCGTGGCCGGCGCCCGTCACGATCACGGACTTCCCCTCGAAGCGTCGCAGTCCCATGACGAGATCGTAGGTGCGAAGAACCAGGGTCGCCCCCGGGAAATCCGCGTCATACTTGGGGCGTGAAGCGGCTGGCGCTTCTGGCCGTCGCCGGAGTCATCGTCTGGGTGGTCCTGGTCGCGCTTCTCGTGCTGTGCGGTGAGGGCATCAAGCACTCGACAGGGATCGAGTCATTCGATAGGCGAATCACAACCTTCGTCGCTGCCCACCGCACTCCAGCCCTCAACGACATCATGAAGATCGTCACCTGGACCGGGTCGTGGATAGCCGTTCTGGTCGTAGCGGCGATCGTGGTGTTGCTGGCGTGGCGGGGCCGCCTGCCACCGCTGGCGGTAGGGATGGTCGTGGCGGCATGGGTGGGCGAGTTGCTCGCCGTAACCGTCACGAAGGCAATCGTGGAGCGGCATCGGCCTCCGGAACCGGTACGGCTGGTCGTTGCCCACGGCTGGTCCTTTCCTTCCGGTCACACCGCCAATGCCGTCGTCGTGTTCGCTACCGCCGCCGGTCTGGCGGCGGCGTTCACCGGGTCGAGGCACGTACGGGTCGCGGTCTGGACCGCTGCGGTCCTAGCCGTTGCGCTGGTTGGGTTCTCCAGAGTCGAGCTCGGGGTTCACTGGACGACCGACGTCCTGGCGAGCGCCGTCTGGACAGTTGTCTGGATTTTGATGGTCTGGGGTTTCTGGCGTAGCCGTTCGAGTGTTCACGAAGCGGTCGTGGGTGGGTCGCCGGCGATTGTGCCTGCAGATGGCTGGGCGTACGCTGGCCCGATGGCGAGTGCTGAAACGCAGGAGCCCAAGCCGCCCGACGCGCTCGAACAACTTCGGGCGGCCCGCGGCGAGGGGTGGCAGTGGCCCCGGATTCAGCAAGAACCATGTCCGCAGTGCGGCTTCAACCCGGCGTCGTTGCCGCCGGAAACACTTGGCGATCACGCCGTGGAGCTAGCAGGGAAGTGGCGGGAGTTCCTGGTGAACGCAGATGACGGGTACCTCCGTGCCATTCCCGAACCGGGGGTCAACTCCCCGCTGCAGTACGCCGCTCACGTCCGGGACATCCTTATGGTGTACGGCGACCGAATGGTGCTGGCGGTCGAAGCAGATAACCCGACCGTCCCCATCTTCAACCCTCCGCAAGAGGTATGGGAGGCGTACAACCGGCTCGATGCCGGGGAACTGGCGTCTGACATCGAAGCCCGAGCCGGTCGATTGGACGAGATCGTGGGCGGGATGGATGCGTCGGCTTGGTCCCGGATCGTCATCAATGATCGTGGCCAGTACGGGGTCTACACCTTCACTGTCGCCGGCCTGGCGCGCAACGCCGTGCACGAGGCCCACCACCACCTGCTCGACGCCAAGGGGACCCTCTCCATGGGCGCGATGCCCTGAACCGCGACCGGCCGGAAGAGGCGGAAGCCGTCCTAGGTATACACGGGATACAGGGGAGTCTGGCGGGTTTCCGGCGCATAGTTGGTGGGGTATCGCAGCTATCGGCCTGATGTCCCGGGCCCTCGCCGTCATCCCGGCCCAGCCGGCCGGCGCGGTAATACAGAAGGCCAAGTCGGTAACCAGCCCGGTCGACTCGAACACACAACTGAAGGTAAGCGCCACCGGCAATGTCCAAGGAGTCGCCGGTTTCCTGTCCAACGTCCCACTCAACGTCGCCGGACCGGGCTACCCGGTCGTCGACGGCCAACCCGGCTTTACGCGGAACGACGAGAGCCTCGCCGGGGTCATCATTGGCAGTCCGACCGAGAACAGTCCCGACGTAATGCTGTATTGCATCGATATCCGGAACATCACCTACGTCGTAGTCGGGTTCCAGTTGGGCACCTGGGGTTCAGCAGATGTCCCGAACGTGGGGTACGTGGCACAACTCCTAAACGCCGATACTTACAGCTTCGTACCGGGCTCGTTCAAGGTGACCAAGGACCTGTCACCATTTCCATCCCAGAACCTGCGCCCGGACGCGTCGCCGGAAAGGAGTCAGCTCGATCGGCAAGGCAAGGCCCGAGGAGTAGGTGGCTATAGAGCCACGTCAACCGAAATCGCTCCCCGGGAGATAGGGCGCGAGGCGGGCTACGATGGCCGAAACCTGAGTGGGCAGCGAAGCCTGCACCCGGGCCAGCCCCAGGGCGCCGGGACCATGACAGGCGCCCCGCCCCCGCTCAACGGGACCACAAGCCGGACCAACCCGGCCGGCAATCGGATAAGGACCAGAGGAGAGAACAGATGGGACTGGCGATCAACGACACGGCCCCCGATTTCGAGGCCGACACCACCCAGGGCAAGATCAAGTTCCATGACTGGATCGGGGACTCGTGGGCGGTGCTGTTCTCCCACCCCAAGGATTTCACCCCGGTGTGCACCACCGAGCTGGGCTATATGGCCAAGCTGGCTCCCGAGTTCGAGCGGCGCAACGTGAAGATCATCGGCCTTTCGGTAGACGCTACCGGCGACCATGAGAAGTGGGCCGACGACATCGAGGAGACCCAGGGGAGCCGGCCCGACTATCCCATCATCGGCGACGCTGATTTCAACGTGTCGAAGCTGTACGGGATGCTGCCCGCATCCACGTCGGGGGACGCCAAGTCCCGCACCCCGGCGGACAATCAGACGGTTCGGAATGTGTTTGTGATCGGTCCGGACAAGAAGATCAAGCTGATCCTGGTCTACCCGATGACGACGGGCCGCAACTTCGACGAGGTCCTACGGGTGATCGACTCGCTGCAGCTGACGGCCAAGCATCGGGTGGCCACCCCCGTGAACTGGAAGCAGGGCGATGATGTGATCATCGCCGGCTCGGTGTCCAACGACGAGGCCAAGCAGATCTACGGTGATTGGAGAGAGCCCAAGCCCTACATCCGCATCGTTCCACAACCTTCCTGATCACAGGCCGGGGCGCCTGCCGTGATCTTCAGCCAGCACTATCTGGGCTGTCTTTCGCACGCGTCCTATCTGATCGGCGACGACACGACCGGGCGGGCGGTCGTCGTCGACCCGAGGCGCGACATCGGCATCTACATCGAGGAGGCAGCCGCCAAAGGCTTGCGGATCGAGCGGGTGATCGAGACTCACCTCCACGCCGACTTCCTGTCCGGCCATCTCGAACTGGCCGAGCAGACGGGAGCGGTGATCTCCTTCGGTGAGGCCGCCGAAGTCGAGTTCCCGACCGAACCGCTGGTCCACGGCCAGCGCATCGTATTGGGGAAGGTCACCCTCGAGATCAGGGCCACACCGGGCCATACGCCAGAGTCCATATGCGTCCTGGTGTTCGAGCATTCCGACGACAGCAACCCCTACGGCGTGCTCACCGGAGACACGCTCTTCATTGGTGATGTGGGCCGTCCGGACCTCCTGGCCTCATCGGGGACCGGGTTCAGCGCCGATGCGCTGGCTCGCCTGCTCTATAAGTCGTTGCACGAGCGCGTCCTGGACCTGCCCGATGAGACCCGGGTCTTCCCGGCCCACGGGGCCGGCTCCGCCTGCGGCAAGCAACTCTCGAGCGAGACCAGTTCGACGCTGGGCGAGCAGCGCCGGTCGAACTACGCCCTGGCGCCGATGACCGAAGACGAGTTCGTCGCCGTGGTGACCGAAGGTCAGCCCACCCGCCCTCACTACTTCTCCTACGACGCCAGCCGGAACCGCCAGGCCCATGGTCTACTCGACGAAGATTCGCCGCCCCCACCAATGGGCCTGCCCGAGGTGCTCCAGTGTCGAGCGGCCGGGGCGGTGGCCCTCGATACGCGTGAACCCGCTGACTACGCCGCCAGCCACCTGCACGGGCGCGGTGAACGTGGGGCTACAGGGCCGCTTTGCCGAGTGGGCGGGTGACATCCTCGACCCGGAGTCCGACATCGTGTTGGTCGGAGACCCGGCGACGGCGTCGGAGAGCCGCATCAGGCTGGCCCGAATCGGCTTCGACCGTGTGGTCGGCTATCTGAGCGAGCCGGGCCAGCTGCTCGTCGACCGCCCGGATCTGGTCGAGGCCAGTTCTCGCCTGACCATCGAACAGCTGGCCGAACTGAGGGGGCTGCAACCCAATTTGCAGCTGGTTGACGTTCGCAATCCCGGGGAGACAGCAGCAGGAACCGTGCCTGGTGCCCGGGTCATTCCCCTCCCCGTCCTCGTCGATTCCCTGGGCGACCTCGACCGGCGGTCCCCGGTGGTGGTGAACTGCGCTGGTGGCTACCGATCGATCATCGGCGCCAGCGTGCTCCGTTGGGCCGGTTTCGCAGACGTCTCAGACCTGTTGGGTGGTTACGGAGCCTGGTCCAACGCCGGTCTCCCCATATCGGGGGGTCAGAATGCCGAGCCCGTGTCCGCGGCGGAGATACGGCCGCAGGTGGCGAATGCGCTGGTTCAGGACGGGGCGGTCCTTCTCGACGTTCGCGAGCCTGATGAATGGGAGGCGGGTCATGCCCCCGACGCGGTGTTCATCCCGATGGGTCAGGTCGAAGCACGCCTCGCCGAGCTCGAGCCGGCGGCCAAGACCGTGGTTGTATGCCGCTCCGGCGGTCGATCTGCCGCCATCGCCCAGGTGCTGACGTCGCACGGATACGACGCCGTGAACCTGGGCGGCGGCATGCGGGCCTGGGCCGGAGCGGGCCTTCCCGTCCTGACCGGCGCCGGCGATCCGGGCCAGGTCATCTAAACCGGGCCCGGGTGGGGACCCCGCCTCCGTCCGGCGGTGCCGGCAGGGGAAGGCGCCGGAGGGTTTCTGACGATAGCGGCCTTTAAGACGCGTCCTTGGCTTCCTTGGCGTCTGCTTCTACGGCCTTCTGGTCGGCCTTGAGCTGCTTGGCTTCCACCTTCTGGGCGTTCTTCATGGCCGCCTCGACCTTGGCTTCCATGTCGGATACGGCCACGACAACCAGGCCCGCCTCGCCGTTGTCCAGGGCCTCGCCCATGTCCTTGAGATCGCCCCGGCTCATCCCGCCGGCGGCGTGACCGGCGAGGGATCCCAGGAGGGCACCGCCGGCGGTCGTGCCCAGAAGCAGTCCTCCACCGATCGCAGCGGCGGGGAAGAGAGCGATGACCAGGCCGGTGGCCAGGCCGGCGCCGCCGCCGAGCACGCCGCCAACCCTGGTCGGGGTCTCGTGCTTCTTCACGATCTTGACCTTGCCGTTCTCTTTGCGTTCGATTACGGCGGCGTCGTAGGCGTCGATCAGGCCGGCTTCGGTATGGAGCTCGTGCACCGCCTCGTAGTCGTCGAGCGCGCCCTTAACGTTCGAATAGACACCGCAGTAAGCGAAGAACGTGTCGATGGCCATCTATTTCCCTCTCCTCGGGGTAGGTGGGTGGAGACAAACGCGACACACCGTAACCGAGTCGCACAGGCGTCGCGGTCAGACTGAGTTGTCATGAACGAGACCGTTTCGAAGCCTGCCTGCGAGAGTTCGGACGCCAAGCAGGTGTTGCTGGGCTTCCTCGACTACTACCGGGCCGTGATAGCCCGCAAGGTGGACGGGCTCTCCGAAGCGGAGCTCCGCTCCAGTCGCGTCCCCTCCGGCTGGAACCTGCTCGAGCTGGTCAAGCACCTCACCTATATGGAGCGAAGATGGCTCCTCTGGGGGTTCCTGGCCGAAGCGGTCCCGATGCCGTACGGGGACGAAGGCGATCAGGAGCGCTGGCATGTCGGCGGCGCCGAAACGCCCGGTGAGCTGGTGGCGGCGCTCCGGGCGGGCGGCATCCGCACCAGAGAGATGGCCGAACAAGCCCAACTTACCGACGTGGCCCGCGCCGGCGGCCGGTTCTCCGAGGACGAGCAACGCCCCACTCTGCTGTGGATCCTTGTGTATGTCCTGCAGGAGTACGCCCGTCACGCCGGGCACATGGACGTGGGCCGGGAGCTGCTCGATGGGGCTGTGGGCGAGTAGACCCGGCCGTATCAGAAGGTGTCGAGGGCTGCCTTGAGCACGACCGCACCGGAGTGCTCGAGGTCGCGGGTGGCGATAAGCACCAGCAGCTGCTGGGAGCGGCCGGACAGCCGGCTCAGCTGGACCAGGGCACCGGCGGCCGGCGCCTCGGACAGCTCGGCGCGATAACGGTCGGCAAACTCGTCGAAGCGGGCCGGGTCATGGCCGTACCAGCGCCGGAGCTCCGAGCTGGGCGCCACGTCGCGCGCCTACCAGTCGAGGTCGGCCAGGTCCTTGGACAAACCCCGGGGCCACAGCCGGTCGACGAGAACCCGATGTTGCGGGCGCCCGGGTTGGCGCTGCTCGTAGACGCGGGTGATGGCGACGCTCACCGCCGAATTCCTATCCAGGGGACTGGCCGTCTCGGCGGCCCCGCAGCAAGCTGGAAATCAATGGGATCCCCGATCTTCGCTCAACTGGCGCCGGCCGTCGACGGAGTCCGCCTGACTCTGCACGTGCTGGCTGCGAGCGTGTGGGTCGGCGGCCAGATCACCGTGGCCGGCCTGGTCCCTACCGCCCGCAAGCTGGGCCCGGACGCCGGCCCACGCCTGGCGCGAGCTTTCAGCCGGCTCAGCTGGCCGGCGTTCGCAGTGCTGATCGCCACCGGCATCTGGAACGTCGTGGCCGTGCGATCCGGGCAACCCCATTCGTGGCAGGTCGTGCTCGGGGTGAAGATCGCCGTCGTGGCGCTGGCAGGAATAGCAGCGTGGCTCCACGGCCGGGCTCGCAATCGCCGAGACCTGGCGATCTGGGGTGCGATCACCAGCGTGTCGTCCCTGGCCGCCCTGACCATGGGCGTTTTCCTGGCCGGCTGAGTGCCTGCATCCCGCCTGGCCTGCCTAGTGTGACGGAGTGGAGCGTTCCATCACGGGCTATCACCAGGATGAGGCGGGAGACTGGGTCGCCGAGCTTGTTTGCGGCCACAACCAGCACGTACGGCACCGGCCGCCGTTCCAAATGCGGCCCTGGGTTCTTACCGAAGCGGAGCGCCAGGCGCGCATCGGTGCGCCCCTCGAGTGCCCCCTCTGTGATCGGGCCGAACTGCCCGCCGCGACGCGGCTGGTTCGATGCAGCCCGGAGTGGAATGAAGGCACGCTGCCCCCGGGCCTCCGACGCGCCCACCGCCTCGGTCCCGGAACGTGGGGGAGGATCGTGGTCAAGGAGGGGCGCCTCCTTTTTTCACTGGAAAGCGAACCGCGCCTGGAGGTGGAGCTGACCCCTCACACAGGGGCGCAGGCTATCCCCCCGGACATGGAGCACGAGGTGAGACCGGTCGGCCCGGTTCGCCTCTCGATCGAGTTCCTGGCCGTGGACCGGAACGCCGCCGCCGGCGTCGGGGAGGAGGGTGGCGATCCGGCCTGCTGGGCCGGGCTGATCTGCCCTGATTGCGGCGCCCTCACGGCCGACGGATACCACCGACCGGGCTGTGCCGCGGCCTCAACCGGTGTCGAGGGTGACGCAGCACCGCCCGGGCGCCGGGTCGAGCCGGGCGGAGACGCCTGAGGCCTCGGCGGAGTCGAGCAGGCCGGCGATGAGGGCAAGGTTCATTCCACACACCAGTTCGCGGTGTTCGCCCGCCAGCACCTGGAACGGGCAGTTCTCGAGGGTTATGACGTCGCCGGCCCGGCGAGGCTCGTAGGCGTGATCACTGAGAAGAGCCAGGAGACGGGCGACCGGCTCCGGGGGCAGCGGAGTGCCAGCCGGATGTGAGGTCCCGGCCGGATGTGAGGTCCCGGCCGGATGTGAGGTCCCACCCGGATGTGAGGTCCCGGCCGGATGTGAGGTCTCAGCCTGAGAAGCGGCCCTGCCCATGGCCCGGCCCCGGTCCCGGGCGGCGGCCTTCAACACGTCCAGAGCGGAGACCGGATCCTCGCCGATGCCCTCCAGAGCCTGGGCGAGGAGTGACGCAGCCACCTCGTAGCGACGTTCGGGAACGGTGAAGTTGAAGTCGCGCTCCGCCGGGCGGTAGAGCTTGGCCGGCCGGCCCGCTCCGGGGCCCCGGCGGCCCTCCGGTCGCTGGTACTCGACGTCGAGCAGACCCACCTCGGCCAGTTTGTCGAGGTGGAAGGCGGCCACCGACCTCGCCAGGCCCAGGGCGGCGGCGGCGCCATCCCTGCTCACGGGCTCTGGGGCGGACGCTACGAAGAGGTAGAGCCGGCGGCGCCGCGGCTCGGCCAGCACCGTGAGGGCGGCCAGCTGCTCGTCACGATCGGGCATGGCCACCATTCTAAAATAAATCGATGTTGACTTTATGTACGGTGGGAGATCTAATGTTGAAATCAGTTGATTTTAGAGAGGCGGGTTGACCATGGTGAACGGAAGGGCCGCCGGGGCCGTCGAAGACCTGGATCCGGACGCGGGCGAGCAGGCGCCCGCCCCGGCCGACCTCGAGCTCCTGGGGAGGCGGCTTCATGTGGTTGGACCGGCGGGGTCGGCGGTCGATCTGACCCGGGCCGCTGCCGCCGTTGCCGATCTGCTCGAATCCCTCGGTGTGGACACCTCGGGCCCGGGCCTGGTCGACACCCCCCAGCGGGTGGCTCGGGCCTACGCCGAGTTCCTCACGCCGGAGCCCTTCGAAGCCACCACCTTCCCCAACACCGACAACTACGGCGAACTGGTGACGGAGGTGGGGATTACGTTCTCGTCTCTGTGCCAGCACCATCTGCTGCCCTTCTCGGGGGTGGCCCACGTTGGCTACGTGCCGGGAGAGCGCCTGGTGGGCCTGTCCAAACTGGCGCGGGCCGTTTCGTACTTCTCGCGGCGGTTGCAAGTCCAGGAGCGGCTGACCACGCAGATCGCCGACTGGCTCGACGCCACCCTGCAACCACGGGGCGCAGGTGTGGTGCTGGAGGCCGAACATGCCTGCTTGGCCACGAGAGGAGCGCGCGCCTATGGGGCGCGTACGGTTACATCGGCGCTCAGAGGACTGGTTCGAGACGATGAGCGCACCCGGGCCGAGTTTTTGGCGCGGGCCGGCGGCCGGCCCTGACGGTGAGCCCGCCGGAAGCGAGAGGAGAGGCGCGTGTCATCTGATTCGACCTTCGTGATCGTCGGAGCCAGCCTGGCCGGGGCCAAGGCGGCCGAGACCCTGCGGGCCGAAGGTTTCGAAGGCCGCGTGGTCCTCATCGGCCAGGAGCCGGTGCGGCCCTACGAACGGCCTCCTATGTCGAAGACCTACCTGCGCGGGGAGACAGATTTCGATGCCGCCGCGGTCCACGAGGCCGGGTTCTACCCCGAGCGCGGCATCGAGCTGCGCACCTCCACGACCGTTGTGTCGATCGACCCTGCCGCCCGGGCGGTCGAACTGGAGTCGGGCGAGAGCGTCGCCTATGACCGGTTGCTCCTGTGCACCGGGGCGGCGCCGCGGCGCCTGGAGGTTCCCGGCGCGGACCTGGACGGTGTCCTTTACCTTCGCAACGTCGGAGACTCCGACGCCATACGGCGCGCCGTCACGGCATCGGTACCGGTCGTGGTTATCGGAGCCGGGTGGATCGGCGCCGAGGTGGCCGCCTCAGCCCGCCAGCTGGGAGCCGAGGTGACCATGGTCGAGGTGGCGTCCGTTCCGCTCGAGCGCGTCCTCGGTGCGGAGGTGGGCGGCATCTACCGGGACCTGCATGCCGAGCACGGCGTGCAGCTGCGCTTCGGGGTGGGAGTGGAATCCGTCGAAGGTGTTGCCGCTGTAGAAGCAGTCCGCCTGACCGACGGGACGGTCCTGCCCGCTGGTGCGGTGGTGGTCGGGGTGGGCGTGTTCCCCCGGACCGAACTGGCCGCGGCGGCGGGGTTGACGCTCGACAATGGGATCGTGACCGACGAGCATCTCCAGACCAGCACCGGCGGGATCTACGCGGCGGGCGACGTGGCCAACGTGTTCTATCGCTCATACGGCTCCCACATCCGGCTCGAGCATTGGTCGGCCGCCCTGAACCAGGGACCGGCGGCGGCCAAGAACATGCTCGGGATCGATACCCCTTACGACAAGATCCCCTACTTCTTTTCTGACCAGTACGACCTCGGAATGGAGTACCGCGGATGGGCTCCGTCTTTCGACCAGGTGGTGTTGAGAGGCGATAGGGCTCGTCGGGAGTTCATCGCCTTCTGGCTGCTTGACGGCCGGGTCCGGGCGGCCATGAACGCCAACGTCTGGGACCAAAGCGAGGCGATCGAGGCGCTCCTTGGCGCCGATCACCCGGTCGAGGCGGCTCGCCTCAGTGACCCCGACGCCGACCTGGCCAGCCTGGTGTCCCAATCCACCTGAGCGCCTGATGGGAGATGGCCCGGCCGATGATGACCAGGGCACGGGGCGGCTCTTGCTCTGAGCCATGAGGGCTCGATGGGCCCAGACCAGCCAGACCCGCCAGACCCGCCAGACCAGCCGGACCAGCCGGACCAGCCGGGTGTGGCCACCTGGGATGACTTCGACAAGGTCGATATGCGCGTCGGGCGGATTGTCGAAGTGGCCGAATTCCCTGAAGCCCGCCGCCCGGCGTGGAAACTGCGGATCGACTTCGGTCCCGAGCTTGGTATCAAGCGGTCTTCGGCTCAGATAACGAACTACTCCCGCCCCCACCTCGAAGGACGTCTGGTGCTGGCTGTGGTGAACTTCCAGCCCCGCCAGATCGGCCCGTTCGTCTCCGAAGTTCTCACCCTCGGCACCTGCAGGGGTGACACCGTTCTCCTCCTCGACCCCGCGGCGGAGGCGCAGCCCGGCGACCGCATGGGGTGAACTGCTTCGGTCCGCCAGGTTCCCGACGCGCAGGTGGTCGTGGTCAGCAGCGGGGCGCAGCAGGCTGTCCGTAGAAGGTGAGCTTCGTCCTGTGGCGTCAAGACCGACCGGCGGCTTCCGCCCCGTAGCGTCAGGCCCGATCAGTCCGCGAAGAGCCTTGATTGCGGGGCAACGGTTGCCTGCTGCGGGGGCTCGGCTTGGTGGCGTGGGCTGGCCTCCTGCGGGGTCGGCGGGGATGGGCCGTCGCCGGCGGGGTGCGGCGGGGTTGGCCGGAATGGGCTGCCGCCGGCGGGGTGTCCCGTAGACCGGGACCGGCGTACTTGGTCAGGCTGCTTGGCATATTCGGGGTGGTGGCGGGGGTGGCGCGGATCTTCGGGCGGGACGAAAGGGCGTTTTCCCGTGCCGGGCGCGAGGGCCCAGTTGTGGATGGTCTTCTGGCGATGGTGGTGGTGGCAGAGCAGGTCGAGGTGTTCGAGCATGGTGAAGTGGGTTTTGGACCAGTCGATTTCGTGATCTCGTTCGAGGCGGGCTCGGTTGGGGCAGCCTTTGACGGCGCAGGTGGGGTAGAGCCACTCGAGGGCTGATTGTTGGCAGGCGGTGGGTTGGCGGCCGAGGTGGGCTACTCCGACCAGAGTTTGGCCTTTGGTCAGGATTGCGGCTACGAACGGGTCGCCGAATTGGACGAGGTCGTGGGCCACGGAGAGGGGAATGGGGCCGTAGCCGGCGAGTTCGCAGGTCTCGCCCGGGGCGGTCACGCCGCGCAGCCAGCTGTCGTAGTCCACTCGCAGCAGAAGTTTGACCGGCGCTCCTCGCCGGCGCCGGCGGCGCCCCCGGGGTGGGGAGCTGCCGCGGAATCGGTCGATGGGCTGCTCGGCGGCCCCGGGCTCGGCGGTGTCGGTCTGGTGGTCATCGGCGGTCTGCTGGGCGTCGAGGGGTCCAGAGGCGGCCTCGGCCTGCCTGGACGGGCGGGCTGGGGGTCTGTTGAGTGGGTCGCCGGCGGTGGTCTCCCTGGTGGGGCCGGCGGGTTCGGGATCGTCCGGCAGCCCGGCCTCGGACTGGTCTCCTTCGCTGGTGGCTTCGACGGCGAGCCGGACCAGGCTGTCGAAGGCGTAGGCGTCGGGGTGCTCGCGCCGGCCTTCTTGGCGGGCCTGGTGGAAGATCTCGTTTTGGATGGGGGCCAAGACGGCCATGATCTGGGCGCCCTCTTCGGGGTTGCCGTAGCCGTTTAGGTGCCAGGCTCCTTCTAGGTCGGTCCAGGCTCGCAGCCGGCGCCTACGGCGGATCAGCTGACGGCGCTGCTCGAGGTCGGTGACGGCCGCTTTGGTGCGGGCCACCTCGTCTTTGAGCTCGGAAAGGGAGACGTCCTGGGCAGTTTGGATGAGGCGGGGGGCGGCAGCGGGGTCGGCGTGGGCGGCCCCGGCAATGAGGGCGGCCTGGGCCGGGGAAAGTCTCCCGGCCAGAGCCGCATCAGCCACCTCGGGCTGTTCGGCCAGGCACCGGCCGGCCTCGAGGGTGTCCCGGGCTTGGCCTTTGGAGATCCCGGTCCGCTTCGAGAGCGCATCAGCGGCCGAGCCTTCAGAGGCTGAACCGCCCCAGGCCCTGGTCTCTTCCACTCGCGCCACCGCCAGCGCTTTGACGGCGACCATCATGGCTTCTATGGCGGCGGCGTCGTCGATCACCCGGGCCGCTTGGGGGCCGAGCAGCGCGCGGGCGTCGAAGCCTTTGGCGAAGCGGCCTATGGCTTCCCGCAGTTCGCTGAGTTGCTGGCACATCGGCACGACCTCGAACACTTGACGATCCGAACGGCCGGCCCACGCGCCAGCGATACCCGTCCCCCACCAAGAGAGGGGAACATATGTTCGTATCCTAGGCCTCCAGACAGGATCCGTCAAGCACTTTCTGTAGGATCTACAGTCGGTCCACGGTCCTCGTGCAGGAATGACGAGGCGGAGTGGTCAGGTGAGTTGTGACGTTCCTCGGGATTCAGTACGCCTCCAACGACTCGGGATCGGGTTGGTCGCCGGCAGGCCTCCCACTCGTACCGGCCCTCACCACAGTGGTGGTGCTGACGATTGCCGCTTTCCTGTTCGTCCGGGACTGGCGCCGGTCGAGGAGCCGAGCCGGCTCCACACTGGTCCACGAGGCCGAGCGCTGGCTGCGCGACCAGCCGACCTGAGGCGCGACCAACCCGCCTGAGGTGTGAGTGACCCGCCTGAGGTGTGACTACCAACCGCTGACGCGCTAGCCACCGCTGGGTCCGCTACCGGGGCGTGATCAAGATCCGGCTCGGACTCTCCACCCGTGTCGCCGCGGTCAACCTAGGGACCACTACATCGGGACCAAGCCCACCAGGGTGGCCGGCTAACCGCCGGAACCGGCTCTTCGTTCGGACATCGCCCGACCTCGCTGGCAACGAAACCTACGCCCGACGACGCCCCACCGCAACCGGTTGTTCGACAGGCTTCTAGCCGACCAGGCCGTCATCCTTGGCCCGGAGCCGCTCCGCCATGGTGCCCATCAGCTGCAGGGCGAAGTTGGGCGTCTCGGTAACCATGAAGAGAAACCGCCGGCGGTCAATAGGCACGATCCGGCAGTCCGTTTTGGCCACGGCCGAGCCGCTGCGGTGGCTTCGGTCGATGAGGGCCAGCTCCCCGAAGGCTTCACCGGCCTCGGCGGTACCGACGGGGACACCGTTGACCGTGATGTCGATCGAGCCGTCCACAACCACGTACATGTGCTCGGCCGCGTCTCCCTGGTTGAAAACCACCTGGCCGGCCTTGTATTCGACGGCCTCGTTCGAGTTCTGCAGGATCGTGATGCGGGCCATGCCACGAACGTAGTCGGTCGGCCAACAAGGGCTTAGAACGTGGAGGGCGGCCGGACTGCCACCCTCCACGTTCTCCGAGTGCGGTTAGTCGCCTTCTGCCGCGAGCTGAGCTTCCAGGGCGGCTTCGAGTACGGCGATGGCGAAGCCGAGAGCCTGGGTGATGTTCTGAGCCGCCGAAACGACTCGGGGAGCGCCCACGATGGGCGCTACCGCGATCAAGATGCCCTGGGCGTCTTCGATGGTGAGGCCAACGTCGGCCGCGGTGCCGGCGTTGAGCAGGTATGACGCCGGCGGCGCGTCCTGGGCGACCAGGGCCGCGATGCGGGCGATCATGTGCTCCCGCGGATCGAGGGTGGACCGCTCCAAGGAGGCCGCGGTCATGTCGGCGAGAGTGTTCAGTACCGGTGTGTCTTCAGGCATACTTGCCTTCCTTGTGGTGTCGGGTCTTCTGCTGACTTGGCACCTGCCAACTGCTGTCTGGCTGGGGGCCGGTCGTCATGGTCGCGCCGGTTTGGGCGCGCCACATCACCCGGATCATATGAGAAGGGGCGGCTCCGCACCGCAGCCGTAGGCTTTTCGGATGGAACGCGAGCCCCTGGAAGGCCGCACGGCCCTGGTGACCGGAGCGTCGAGAGGGATCGGGGCGGCCACGGCCCGATCCCTGGATCAGGCCGGGGCCCGGGTAGCGATCGTCTCGCGAGGCGGGCCGGATCTGGACGAGGTGGGATCCGGAATGGTCCACGAGCCCCTGGTGGTGGCCGCCGATCTGAGTGAATCGAGCGCCGCCACAGAGGTGGCCGCGCATGTCCTCGAAGCGTTCGGATCAGTCGACATCCTGGTCAACAACGCGGCCGCCGCGGCCCGTCTGGACACCGTGGACACCGAGGCCGCCCTTATCGACGAGCTGCTGGCCATCAACGTCCGCGCTCCGCTGCTCCTGACAGCCGCCGTTGTGCCGTCTATGACGGCGCGTCGCCGCGGCTCGATCATCAACCTGTCGTCGGTCTCGGCTCTGGTCGGGACTCCGAAACGGGCGGCTTATGCCGCCTCGAAGGGGGCGCTGGATGCGGCGACGCGGTCGCTTGCGATTGAGCTCGGCCCACACGGGATCCGGGTCAACTCGGTGGCTCCCGGCGTGGTCGATACCGCCCTCTGGTCGAGGAACAAGTCCATCCCGGGAGTGATCGAGTCGATCGAGGGCCAGACTCCCCTGCGCCGTTGGGCGGCGCCGGAGGACGTTGCAGACGTCATCGTGTTCCTCGCCTCGGACGCGGCCCGGTTCATCACAGGTGAGACCATTTCGGTTGACGGCGGCATGGCCCGCACCCTCGACCTGTACGCCGGGCCGGTCTGATCAGGAGGCCGGTCTGATCAGGAGGCCCAGAGCGAGACGATGAGCGTAGCCACGACCAGCACCAGCGTATAGATCACGAAGGTCGAAACGATCGTTGGGCTCAGCGGGAGGAACCCGCCAGAACGAATGACGCCCACGCCGTGCCATTCTCGCCAGGAACCGAACACGAGCAGGCCGCAGACAAGAACACCCCACGCCACGCCCAGGGCGATGAACGGTTCCTGCTTCAGGTGGGCGACAGTCGGCAGCAACCGGCCGACCGCGAGTGCCACTCCCACGGCGCCCAGAGAGGTCCGCCACCGAGCGAGAAGGGTGCGTTCCGAAGCCAGGTAGGTTCGCCTGGAGGGGTCCCCGAACTCCGGGACCTCGGCCGAACCCGGCGGCTCGGGCACGCAGCGATCCGGCGGGCACGCGGCGATCCGGCGGCTCGGGCACGCAGCCATCCGGCGGCTCGGGCACGCAGCGATGGTACTCCCGGGCACCGGCGCCGATCGCGGCCGGGGGCGCCGCGGTGGGCTCAACCGAGACGCCCCACCACGCTGAAGGTGGTGGCGTGGCGAACACCGAATCCCAGTGACTCGTAAAGCCGGATGGCGTTGGTGTTGGTGCCGGCGACGTGAAGGAACGGAACCTCGCCTCGGCCCCGGATCCCAGCCGCGATGGCACCCACCAGCCTGGTGGCCAGGCCCTGGCCGCGATATCGCGAATCGGTGCACACGGCGCTGATCTCGGTCCACCCCGGTGGATGCAGCCTCTCTCCGGCCATGGCTATGAGGGCCCCTTCCCGGCGTATTCCCAGATAGGTGCCCATGGCCACCGTTCGGGGCAGGAAGGGCCCGGGGCGGGTGCGGTCGACCAGATCCAGCATCTCGGGCACGTCGTCGTCCCCGAGCACCACCGCATCCGCGTCCGGCGCGCCATCGAAGGCGGTGCCGACCATCTGGAATCCGTCTGCCTGCCAGCGGATCTTCCAACCATCGGGCGCCGACCCGAGGCCTATGAGGGCGACGGCACCGTCCGGTTCGACGAGGTCGCCCAGGTTGTCCCACGAGGCCTGGGCGGAAACGTCGGCCAGACCCACGAAAGGGCAGACATCAGGCGGGTAGCGGGCTGCGCCGGGCCGAGTGTCGGCCAGGCGGGCGTGAGGTCCGGTAAGGGAATGCCAGACCGGGTTATCCAGCTGCGGTGCCGTCAACTCGCCGGCCATTCCCGAGCCAGCAACTCGTACGAGCGAACCCGATCGGCGTGCTCATGGGTGATCGTGGTAACTACCAGCTCATTCGCGCCTGTCGCCTCGGCCAGGCAGCGGAGCTGGTCGGCCACCTGACGCGGAGTTCCCACGAACTGGGTGGCCACCCGGTCGGCGACGAGCTCACGGTCCTCATCCGTCCATCGGTGAGCCTCGGCCTCTTTCGGTGTCGGATACGGAATGGCTCCCGCGCCCACCCGGATGCTGCGGACCCAGAGACCGTAACCGGCCACCAGTTCTCGGGCCTTTTGCTCGTCGTCGGCGACAACCGCATCCGCCGACACGGCGACGTACGGTTGGTCGAGCTCAGCGGAGGGACGGAAAGCAGCCCGGTAGGCCTCTACCGCTTCGAGGACGGTGGCCGGGCTTATGTGATAGTTGGCGGCGAAACGGAGCCCGTTGCGACCGGCCACCTCGGCGCTCGGGCCCCCGCTGCTACCGAGGATCCACACCTGCACTTCGGCACCCTCGCCTGGAACGGCGTGGGCCTCCAGGCCCTCGCTCGAGGTGTAGTCGCCGCGGAACAGAGCGAGGATGTCATCGATCTGGTCTCCGTAGTCCTGCGGTTCAGCGTTGGGCAGGAGTGTCATGGATCGCTGAAGCCGGACCCAAGGCGATCGGAGCAGGGTCTCAATCGGGAATTTCTTCGGGATCAGCAATCCGTTCGGAGTGACCCCATCCGCGGCGGCCCGGGCCGCGGCCAGGCTCCTCGGCGGCGAGTCGCCCTTCTGGCGGCGGGGCGGGCGACCAGACGAGCGCCCCAGGCCGAGGTCGAGCCGTCCGGGGTAGGCCGTGTCGAGCAGGCCGAACTCCTCCACGACCGATAGCGCGGTTCGATGTCCCAGCTGCACGCCGCCCGAACCGATCCTGATACTGGAAGTGGCCGCCGCGACCAGGCCGATGACGACGGCCGGGGAGACGCCGGCCACGCCCGCGTTCAGATGGTGTTCGGCAAACCAGTAGCGCCTGAAGCCGAGTCGCTCGGCATGGCAAGAAAGGTCGATGCTGTTGCGAAGGGCCTCCGCAGCAGTCGACCCGGACGAGATCGGAACCAGATCCAGGACCGACAGCGGTATGGCCGCCGTCATGACGTCGACCGGGCCACCGGCCGGGCCGCGTCGAGCGGCTGTAGCCCAAGATGGTCGCGCAGCGTCGGGCCGTCGTAATCAGCCCGGAACGTGCCTCGCTCTTGAAGGAGGGGAACCACGCGGGCCGCGAAGTCGTCCAGACCGCCGGGCGTGATGTGGGGAACCAGGATGAAGCCGTCACAGGCCGCCTCTTTGACATGCTTCTCCATGGTCAGCGCGATCGTCTCGGGAGACCCAACGAACGACTGACGGCTGGTGACCTCTATGATCAGTTCGCGGATGGAGAGGTTGTCGGCGGTGGCCCGCTGGCGCCAAGCCGCGGCGGTGGCGAGCGGATCCTTGTACATGTGCACGCTGGCCCGCCCTCTGGAGATGGTGTTCTCGCCGAGGAGGGGATCGATGTCCGGCAGGGGACCGTCGGGATCGTATGACGAAAGGTCCCGGTTCCACAGCTGCTCGAGCATCCGAATGGCGGTCTGGCCGCTCACCTGCTGACGCCGGACCTCTCGGGCTAGCTCATCAGCATCCTGGTCGGTGTCAGCCAGGACGAACGTGGTGGCGGGCAGGACCACCAGTTCTTCCGGAGATCGCCCGAAGCGCGCCATCCGGCCTTTTACGTCGCCGTAGAACGCCTGGCCCGCGGCGAGCGTGCCGTGGC
Organism: uncultured Acidimicrobiaceae bacterium; assembly: GCA_963851245.1. GTDB lineage: Bacteria > Actinomycetota > Acidimicrobiia > Acidimicrobiales > Palsa-688 > CAWKOH01. The sequence continues at coordinate 184,955 of CAWKOH010000013.1, forward strand.
GCGTGAAGATGGCGTCCGCGGTCTCGGCCGCGAAGTCCCGACCTTCACTCGAGTCGCCCGCCTGGAATATGACGGGCCGGCCCTGCGGGCTCCTCGGTACGTTGAACTGGCCGCGTATGTCGAAATAGTCGTCGTGGTGATCGAAGGCCCCGGCTTCGGAGCCAGCCAGGAAGACGCCAGTCTCCCGGTCGGCGACGATCTCATCACCACACCAGGAGTCGAACAGCTCCCAGGTCGTGAGCATGAACTTCCGGGCCCGGGCGTAGCGCTCAGCCTGCGGGAGATAAGCAGCCCGGCGGAAGTTCTCACCGGTGAAGGCGTCCCAGGAGGTGACCACGTTCCAGGCCGCCCTGCCGTCGGAGAGATGGTCCAGGCTGGCGAACTGCCGGGCCACCTCGTAGGGCTCGTTGAAGGTTGAGTTTATGGTGCCGGCCAAGCCCAACCGTTCAGTTACGCCGGCCAGCGCCGCCAGCACGGCGAAGGTGTCGGGCCGGCCCACCACGTCCAGGTCGTAGATCTGACCCCCTTGCTCGCGAAGGCGCAGCCCTTCGGCCAGGAAGAGGAAATCGAACTTGGCCCGCTCCGCTGACCGAGCAAAGTGCGCGAACGATTCGAACTCGATATGGCTGCCCGAGCGGGGATCGCTCCACACGGTGGTGTTGTTGACGCCCGGGAAGTGGGCGCCCAGGTGCATCTGTCGGGCGGGTGGGTTCATACGCGGTCCTCGGACCTCACAGCCTGGCATACCGATTAGCCGGGCGGGGCAGGCCAAGGCGGTCCCGCAGGGTGCCGGGTTCGTAGCCTCCCTGGCGGAACAGCCCGGCGCGTTGAAGCTCGGGCACCACGGCGCCGGTGATGGCGTCGAGGTCGTGTGGAATGGCCGCCGGCCTCAGGCGGAAGCCCGACAGGCCGCGGTGTCGCCAGCCTGACATCAATTCGACCAGCTCAGCGGGGGTCCCGACGAAGGCCAGGGCGTCGCTGCGGAGCTCGCGACCATCCCGTTCGTCGAGGCGGGCCTTGCGGGCCGCGGCCTCGGCCGGGTGGTGATCCAGGAACACGACCAGATCGGCAAGAATCCGCAACTGCTCGGGCGGTCGTCCCCACGCCGAGGCCTCAGCGGCAATCTCGTCGGCAATGGCGCCGGCCTGGTACTCGTCGTGAGGGGTGACGTAGATGAGATCGGCATTACGAGCGGCGAAACGATATGGCACTGTCGAATGCGCCAGAGCCGCCACCAGCGGCTGGCCTTGCGGTGGACGGGGTGTGATGGACGGGCCCTTGACGCTGAAGAAGCGGCCTTCGAAATCGATGTAGTGGAGCCTGTTCCTATCTATGAACCGGCCCGTCGCTGAGTCGCGGATCTCGGCGTCATCCTCCCAGCTATCCCATAACCGGCGCACGACCTCCACGTAGTCGGCGGCTTCGGTAAACAGGCCCTCGATGGCTGCCCGGGATTCGGGCCCGTCCCGGTCGCGGTACAGATCGTCTGCGAAACGGCGCCGCCCGAAGTGGCGCGCTTCGTAGGCCCGCCCCGAGACCTGGACCCGCACGCCGGCCCGCCCGTGGCTGACGAAGTCGAGGGTGGCGATGGCCTTCGAGATATGAAACGGCTCGGTATGAGTGACCGTGACACTCGGGACCAGGCCGATGGAGCGCGTGGCCGGAGCGACCCGGGCGGCGATCAGAACGGCGTCGAGCCGGCCCCGCAGCTGGTCGGTCCGGCCGTCGGGACGGCCGCGGGAGGACTGCAACGCCAACCCGTCCTCGATGGTGGCAAAGTCGAGCAGGCCCGCTTCCGCCTGCCGGGTCAGGTCGACCCAGTAGCGGGCCGACAGGGTCTCGGCCGCCCTCGCCCCCGGCTCTCTCCAGGCGGCCGGATGCCACCCGCAACCCTCCAGGGCCACAGCCAGATGCAGTACTGAAGGTGCGGACATGGCGCAAGCAACCTTCCGGACGATTGTTTAGCAATCCGATCCTATTTCAGGAAAAGGGCTACCGGCGGCCTGGCTCGGGACTTCGTCGCCTGGACCGCCGGTGCTATTGCAGCAAAGGCCGGGGACGCCCGGGCCGTCACACGAACCGCCGGGCCGCCTCGATCCACTCGTCCAGGCCCTCCGGTGCCTCGTAGTCCGTCTCCAGCAGGTACAGGCCGCGCATGGGGCAGAAGGCACCGAGCTCCACGAGCACCGGCTTCAGGAACACATCGGGGGCCAGAGCGTGGGTCCAGGCCCCGCCCAGCATCAAGGGGAAAGCCACCACCCCGTCGAGCCAGCCGGCCGAGAACTGGTCCAGGAACAGTTTGAGCACGCCCGTATAGGTGGCCTTGTAGGTCGGCGACCCCACCACGACGGCGTCCGACTGGCGCACAGCGGTGACCGCTTCTGCCACGGCCGGATCACCCCACGTGAGCAGGCCGGCACCCATGCTGACCACGTCGATAACCACCTCGGGCACCTCGCCGGCGAGCTTTGTCGCCACCCGCGTGGCGGCGTCAAGAGTCCTCGAGGCCGGCTTCGGGTTGCCCACCACGACCGCGACGCTCACGGCCACCACCCTAATGGGGATGTCCAGGGCCCGATCAGGGGATGCGGTTCAGCCGGGCGAACATCCCCTTCTGGGCCTTGTACAGCTTGGGGAACTCGGCGAAGAGCCGGTCGTAGACCTCCCGGTTGGCCGCAGTGGGTCGGAACACGCGATCCACGGCGACAAGTGAGCGGACCTCGGATCTATCGACTTCTCCCAGGGCCAGACCGGCGAATATGGCCGCGCCTCTCAGATTGGCGTGCAGAGGCTCGGTCACCCTCTCGATCCGGCGGTTCAGTACGTCGGCCATGATCTGGCCCCACAAGTCGGCCTGTGCCCCACCCCCGATGAGTCGTATGGGCTCCAACCGGCGGCGGGTGAACTTCTCGGCCGCATCAAGTAGCCACCGCGAGTTGTAGGCGACCCCCTCGATAACGGCGCGCACCAGGTGAGCGCGGCTGGTGGCGAGTGAAAGGTTGTGGAAACCACCCCGTGCGTGGCGGTCGGCGACGGGGGTGCGCTCACCGGTCAGCCAGGGAGTGAAGATCACGTTGCCGCTCCCGGGCGGCGCTCCGCCGGCCACCTCGACCAGAGCCCGGTAGTCGACCGGCTGCCCGGCCGGCCCGAGGTCGTCGTCCGGCGCCAGGATGTTGTCCTTCAACCACTCGAAGCAGCGCCCGGCGGTGTCCTGATTGTTGACCAGCAGGTAGCGGTCCGGGGTGACACCCGGGACGGTAGCCAGCTGGTGGATCAGGTCGGTCTTCTTGTGCACAACCGGGCAACTGATCCACGACGTGGTGCTGATGGCCAGGTTGGGCTCGTAGTCCCCCACCGCGCCGGCCCCGACTGCAGCTGAGTGGAGATCGGGAATGCCTGTTACGACCCGGGTGGTGGAAGGCAAACCCAACTCCCGGGCCACGCTCGGCTGCACCTGACCTAGTACCGAGCCGGTCGGGTACAGCGGCGGCAGCTTGGCCGGGTCCACGCCCGAACGTCTTACGAGGACCCCGTCGTAGTCCCGGACATCGGGGCGGCGGGTGTCGGTGAGCCAGGCGGCGGTCATCGACGCCGGCGATGCCGAGGCCAACCCCGTGAACCTCATGGTGAGATAGTCGACCGGTTCCAGATACCAGCGGGCCCGCCGGGCCACTTCGGGCTGGTCACGATCCAGGTGCAGCATGTGACCCAGGGTGTCGTCACCCGCAGTGGAGGGGGGCACTCCAGAACGACGCAACCAGGTCGCGGCGGCGACGGGGGCGTACCCGGCGACGGGGCCGCCGACCGCCCTGCGCACGTGGGCGCCGCCGCGTGTGTCCATCCACATCACGCAGTCCGAGACCGGGGTTCCGCCGGCGTCGACGGGAACCGTGCTGGCCCACTGCCCGGTGACACTCACCGCGACCACCTGCTCGGGGCGGACCGCTCCGTTTGAGATGGCTGTCCGGCCGGCGTCAGTGATGATCTGCCACCATTCGGCGGCGTCCTGCACCGCTCCGCCGCCGGCCAGCCACCTGGTCTTGACGGGAACGTGATCCTGCCAGGCCATGTGACCCTCGACCGACACCAGCCCCACCTTCGGCCCACCGGTGCCGAGATCCACGGCCAGCACAAACCGCTCGTCGCGGGGCGGCCCGCTGCGGGTGGTCACGCCGCGGGCTGTGGGGGCAGCGCCGTCTGCCGGTCGAGCAGATCGGCCATGACGGCTCTGATGAACTCGTCGGCCTCGGCGGTCATCCCGCCGGCCACACCGCCGTAGACGGCACCCGACGCCGGTGCATCCGAAGCATGCTCCTTTGCGTAGTCGACGGCGGCGGCCAGATCGGACGCGAAGGACTCGGTGACTCCTTGCTGAGTCTGTGGCCGGGTGACCGCCATGTGCAACGCGTTCGGGTACTGCTGACCGTTGAAACGCCACCCGCGGCGGCGCATGAAGTCGTTGACGTGATAGATGTCGAACCGGTCCGAAGTGAAGCTGAAGAGGAAGGTGGGCTCGCCGATCAGGCGCAGTTCGGGGTGGGATAGCACCGCCGCCTTCATGGCGCCGGCCGTTTCGAAGATGGCTCTGGCGTAACGCTGGTAGCCCGAACGGCCCATGCTGACCATGGCGGCCCAGGTGGCGGCCAGGAGGCCCCCGGACCGTGACCCCTCCATGCCAGGCGAGAAGTACTTGCCGCCGCTCCAGTCGGTCAAGAAGAAGTACTGGGCGTTGCGCAGAGCCTTGTCCCGGAACAGCAGCACCGAGCTTCCCTTCAAGGCGTAACCGTACTTGTGAGTGTCGGCTGAGATGCTCGTTACGCCGGGCACCCGGAAGTCGAACGGCGGGATCTGATAGCCGAGCTCCTCACCGAAAGGGAGGATGAACCCTCCGAGACAGCCGTCCACGTGCAGCCCGATGCCCCGCTTACGGGCCAGCGCCCCCAGGTCGGCGATGGGATCGATGGTGCCGTAGCCGTAATTGCAGGCGGAGCCGATGACGGCGACGGTGTTGCCGTCGATGCTCTTCTCCACCCACTCGAGGTCGACGCCGGCGGTTACCGGATCGATCGGGGCCCGTCGCAGCTCGACTCCGAAGAGATGGCAGGCTTTGTCGAACGCGGGGTGAGCCGTCTCGGGTTTGATCAGGTTGGGCCTGGTGATGCCTCGCTGCTGGGCCGCACGTTCGCGGTAGCTGAGCACAGCGTGGAGGATGCTGCCGGTACCGCCCGTCGTCACCAGGCCGCCGGGCTGGGTACCGGTCACCGCCTCTGCGTTGAACAGGTCGAGGGCCATGGCAATGATCTCCCCCTCGAAGTTCGTGGCGCTCGGGCACATGTCGCGCTGGAGGGCGTTGACGTGCGCGAACAGGCCGAACGCCTCGGTCAGGAACTCGTAGTGCCCGTGGTCGCCGCAGTACATGGTGCCCGAGCACTTGCCCGCCTCCCAGAACGCGTCCTCCTCCTTGGCCATGGATCTCAGCTGAGCCAGGATCTCGTCTCGGGAACGGCCTTCGGCGGGTAGCGTCCGGTTCACCGGGAAGCGGCCGGCATAGGGATAATCACTCAAAGGTCACGTTCCTTGTCGGCGGGCGGAGCGGGCCGCGGCCACGATCTCCAGGGCTTCTTCGTGCAGCTCCTTGGTGGCAGCAGCGATGACAAAGCCGCCCTCTACGGGCGCCCCACCGTCAGGATCAGTGACGATCCCTCCGGCAGCCTGCACGATGGGCACCATGGGGACGATGTCGTAGGGCTGCATGCTGGCTTCCACCACGAGGTCGATGTGACCCAAGGCGAGCAGGCAGTAGAGATAGCAATCCCCACCGAAACGCTGCAAGCGCGCCCGCCCTGCCATGGCCTCGAACGCGGCCCGCTCCCACGGTAGGGCGAACATGCTCGGATGGGTGCTGTACATGGCGGCTCGGGCCAGATCAGTGGTCGAGCTGGTGGCCAGCGCTCGCCGACCGGCGGCGTCGTCCACCCATGCCTTGCCTCCGGTGGCAGCAAACGTCTCGTCCAGATGCGGCTGGCGGCACCAGCCGGCGACGGGACGGCCGTCGACCATCAAGCCCAGGAGGACGCCCCAGAGCGGCAGCCCGCTCAAGTAGGCCTTGGTGCCGTCGATCGGGTCGATCATCCACTTCACTCGCCCCGACCGACCGGTCGCGCCCGCCTCCTCGCCGACTATCTCCGTACCGGGAAAAAGACGGGACAGTTCGCGCCTGAGGTAGTTCTCGGTCGTCCGGTCGGCTTCGGTGACAGGGTCGAAGGCGCCGCCGCGGCCCTTGTCCTCAACGGACACCGGCGTTCGGAACCACCGCATGGCGATGCGGCCGGCTTCGGTCATCAATGGACTCACCAGCTCGTCGAGCCCGTCGATGTCGATGGGCTCACCCAAGGCCGGCCTGCCTACCCATCGCGTCTACTGTAGCAGCAGTCGTTGAAAATGGTCTAGACCAACAAGGGATTGCTTTATAGGGTGGGCACAGGATGGTACGGGAGGTAGAGAATTCACCAGCGGCGCTGCAGCAAACCTCAGGAGGCGCGCCCGCTTCTCCGCCGGACCAGGTCCGGCGTGTTCGCCTGCTGCTGGCCAAACCGCCCAAGCTCGATCGGGCCGGCGGGCTCGCTGTTCACGTACAGATCGAGCAATGGCTCACGGCGGCCATCGCCGGCGGCCTCCTGATGACCGGCGACCGGCTACCCCCAGAACGCGAGTTGTCGGCCCTACTGGGTGTCAGCCGCATGACGTTGCGGCAAGGGGTGGAGGCGCTCGAACGCCGGGGGGTGGTGACCCGAATACCCGGGCGTGACGGCGGCGCTTTCGTGACCGAACCGAAGGTCGAGTGCGACCTGACCGGTCTGCCCGGGTTCAGCGCTCAGGTGCGGCGCACCAATCTGCGGCCGGGCTCGGTGGTCCTGGGTGCCCGCCAGCTTCGGTGTCCTCACGATGTGCAGAAGCCGCTGCGGCTCGAGCCTCAATCAAAGGTGTACGAAATCATCCGGGTCCGGCTGGCCAACGAAACTCCCCTCGCCATCGAGCGCTCCTATTTTCCGGCCAAGCCGCTGCCCGGTTTGCTGGATCACGACCTGACCGGGTCGCTCTACGACTTGCTCGCCGCGTGGGGCCTCGACCCCGAGACTGCGGTCGAATACCTAGAGCCGACCACGGCCGGCGGTCCCGACGCCGAACTACTTGAGGTTCCCGCCGGCAGTCCGCTCATGGGTATAGAGAGGACCGCGTCCGCCCGGGGCGGCGTGCCGGTGGAGTTCTCGCGCGATCTCTTCCGCCCGGACCGGGTCCGGCTCATGGTGCGCAGCCGGGTCGGCAGCGATGCCGGCACCGGCGGGGTGACCGCCTCGCTGTCCTCTGGCGCCCGGGGGCGAACCCGCACCCGCTGAAACATCTGGCGCCGGCTTTGGGGTCAGGTGCCGGCTTTGGGGGTCAGGCGCCGGGGGCGGGCTCGGGCGCCGAAGAGTGCTCGTGCCCGGGGGCATGACTGAGCTCCGCTGGGCTCAGATCGGCTGACGTCCGCTCCGGGGATTGCTGCATGTGGTCCCGTTGGTGGCGTGGTTCAGCCGCTTCGAGCCGGGCCGACCGTGCACGATGGCCCGTCAATGGTCTAGGCCGAAATCCGGGCAGGTGACTGGGCTTGCCGGGCGAGAGACGGTAAGATCTCGTCGGTCTCCCGGCGCGATCGGGAGGTGCTGGCTCACAGAGCCGGCGGGCCGCAGGAGATCGAAGATCCCCATCGGCCGTACTCCCGCTGCCGCGACGCAGCCGACGGCCCCGGCCCGGCGAGGAGCTTGTCCGATTGGGCCGGTCGCATCCCCGCGATTAACGCGCGTCGACACCGACCGCGGCAGGCGCCGCAGTTGCCGTGCTTGCTGCGCTTCGCGTTCAACAGCAGGAGCCTTTCACCATGCCTTCCAAGTTCTCCGATCTCGGCCTGCCGCCGAGGGTCGTATCCGCCCTCGCCGCCCGCGGCATTGCCGAACCGTTTCCCATCCAATCGATTGCCATACCGCCGGCGCTGGCCGGCCGCGATATCTGCGGCCGGGCTCCGACCGGGTCCGGCAAGACCATCGCCTTCGGAATTCCTATGGCTGAGCGGGTCGGGCGAGGACGCCCGGGCCGTCCGAGGGGCTTGGTCCTCGCCCCCACTCGTGAGCTGGCCGCCCAGATCACCGCCGAACTGCGCCTCCTGCTCGCTCCCTACCACCGCAGTGTGGCCGCCCTATACGGCGGGGTCGGGTTCGGCCCGCAGTTGAAAGCCCTCCGCAGCGGTGTCGACGTCGTGGTGGCCTGCCCCGGCCGGTTGACCGACCTGCTCAGGCGACGGAGCCTGTCGCTTGGCGACGTGGATCTCGTGGTCATCGACGAAGCAGACCGATTGGCCGACATGGGGTTCCTCCCGGAGGTGAAGGCCATCCTCGACCAGCTGTGCCCCGGCCGACAGGTGCTGCTCTTCTCGGCGACGCTCGACGGCGACGTCGACGAAATCGTCCGGCGCTATCAGACCGAACCGGCTCTTTGCGAGATCGAAGCCGCCGCGAATGAGGTCGACCGAACGACCCATCGATTTCTGACATCCCGCCGGGAGGAGCGGATCAGGCTGACGGCCGACCTGGTGGCGGACTACGGAACCGCCGTGGTGTTCTGCCGGACCAAGCATGGTGTCGATCGCGTCGCAGACCGGTTGAAGGAAGAGGGCGTCAAGGCGGTGCCGATTCATGGTGGTCGCTCACAGCGCCAGCGCGACGCGGCTTTGAGGGCCTTCGCGGGTGGAAAGGCGCAGGCGCTGGTTGCGACCGATGTGGCCGCTCGGGGGATACATGTCGACAACGTCGGCTGCGTCATCCATTTCGATGTGCCCGCTGACCACAAGGACTACGTTCACCGTTCCGGGCGTACCGGCCGGGCCGGCGCCTACGGGTCGGTCGTGACCCTCGTGAGCGACGCCGACCGGTCGAAGATTCGCCGGTTCCAGAAGGCCCTCAACCTGCCGTTCGCCGTCGAGGGCCCGGGGGGCTCGACAGCGCCCTCGTCAGCCGGGGCCGAGCCAGGCCGGCGCGCACGGTCTGAGCAGGGCACTTCGCCGCCGGAGCAGAGCACGTCGCCCCGGCAACCACGGAGCGCAGCGACCGCCGGAAAAGATCGCCGGTCTGGAGGGGGGCCTCCTCATCCGGCACGTAATCCGGGGCGAGGACGCTATCGCGCTTCAGGGCGCCGCCAGTCCAAGAACCGCCGTCCCGGCCTCGATCCGGCGCTCTAACCTAGACCACTTGTCTGTGCCGAGCCCCCTCCGCTTCCGCATCCCTGGATTGATGCCGAGCAAGGCCGTGACCGCGGCCCTCCAAGCGCGTTGGAACATCGTCTCCGAGCCCGCTACAGCGGTGCAAAGGACCTTTCTCGACACGGCCGACTGGCTTGCCTACAGGAGTGGCTGGACCCTCGAAGTCGACCGAGGGCCGTCGGCGGCTTCGACCAAGGAGGTCTCACTGGCGCTACGCGACAGCGAGACCGAAGCCGTCCTCGCTCTCACAACCTCGGATGGAACGCCGCGATTCGCGGGTGATCTTCCCTCCGCGAGTCCGTGGAGTGACGTCGCCGCCGGTATCGACGAACGCCGGCTCTTGGCCCAGCTCGAGATGGACTCGCGTCTTCACCGGATCTCGATTCGCAACGATGACGACAAGATCACCGCCAGGATCGTTATCGAGTGGCACCGGTTGGTCGATCCAGCCGGCCGGCAGCACCTGATGCGAGTCGCCAGCATCACGCCGGTGAAGGGGTACGAGCGGACCGCCGACCGCGTGGGGGAAGCCCTGAGCGAGGCCGGCTTGCAACCGCAAGAGCGGGCGTTGCTCCCCTCTGCGCTTGCATTGCTGGACCGGCCTCAGCCCGCGACCAAGTTGGGGCCGGGCGTCGAGCTTGATCGTTCGATGCCGGCTGCGAAGGCGCTGGCGGCCATTCTCGAGCGCCTGCGGTACCACCTCCTGTCCAACGAAGCCGGAGTGCGGGAGCAACTCGACATCGAGTTCCTGCACGAGTACCGGGTGGCCATAAGGCGCGCTCGTTCCATCCTGCGGACCGTTCGCGGCGTGCTTCCTCCGGACGAGGCGAAGGCGCTGGCCGGGGAGCTGGGCTGGCTCGGCCAGCTGACTGGCCCGCCGCGCGACCTCGACGTGCACCTGGCCGAACTGCGGTCGGCCAACGGGGATCTGGCGCCGCTCAGCCAGTACCTGTCGGACCGGCGCGAGGCCGCTCAGGAGGAACTGGTCGCCGCCATGGGCTCGGAGCGCTACCGCCGGCTGGTCAGTTCCTGGGAAACTCTGGCGCAAGGCGAGATCGACGCCGCGGCCGCTCCGGACGCCGAGCGTCCTGCCGGGGAGGAAGCCGACGCCCTCATTGGCCGTGCTTACCGGCGCGTGATACGGCGAGGCCGAGCGATCGAATCCTCCACCCCGCCTGAAGCGCTCCACGATCTGCGCAAGCGGGCCAAGGAGCTCCGGTACCTGCTGGAGTGTTTCCAGACGCTCTATCCGGAGCAGGAGCGCAGTTCGGTCATCAAGGAACTGAAGGCCCTGCAGGACAACCTGGGCGAGTTCCAGGACTGCCAGGTTCAAGCCGAGGCGGTCCGGGTCATGGCCGAAGAGCTGCTTCGGGGAGGGGCGCCGGCGCCCACTCTGATGGCGATGGGGCGCATGACCGAGACGCTCGAGGAGAGGGAGCGGCGGGCCCGGCTGGAGTTCGACGCCCGCTTCCAGCGGTTCTCCAGCCCCGGCAACCAGCAGCGGATGGCTGAGTTGATATCGGGGAAAAAGACGGGGCCGTGACGCGGATCCTGGCGACCTACAGCATCAAGGGGGGAGTGGGTAAGACGACGACCGCCGTAAACCTGGCCTACCTGAGCGCCAGGAACGGGGCCCGCACCCTCGTCTGGGACCTGGACCCCCAGGGTGCGGCGACTTACCTGTTCCGCATCAAGCCTCGAATCAAGGGAGGGGGCCGGGCCCTGGTCCGTGGTCGGAGCACCGCGGACCGCCTGGTGAAAGGGACCGATTTCGACGGCCTCGATCTCCTGCCCGCCGATCTGTCTTACCGGCACATGGACCTGCACCTTGATCAGACCAAGCGTCCCACTCGGCGGCTGGTACGGGTCCTCGCTCCTCTCAAGAAGGAGTACGACTGCATAATCCTCGACTGCCCGCCCAGCCTGAGCCTGGTGTCGGAGAGCGTGTTCGAAGCCGCCGCGGCCGTGCTGGTGCCCATGATCCCTGCGCCTTTGCCCGCCCGTACCCTGGACCAGCTCGAAGAGTTCTTGAAGAGCGATGGCAAGAAAGGCGACAACGAGGCAGGACGGCACCCGACCCATCGCACCAGGCGGGATCCCAAGGTGCTGGCCTTCTTTTGCATGGTCGACCATCGTCGCCGGCTGCATCGGGACATCGTCGAGGAGCTGATGGGATCGCGGTCCGACGTGCTCTCCACCGAGATCCCTGTATCAACGATCTTCGAGCAGATGGGGGTGCGGCGCCAGCCGGTGGAGGTGTTCGCGGCGAAGAGCCGGGCGGCGGAGGCCTATCGTGCGTTGTGGCAAGAGGTAATCAACCTCATCTAGAAGGGTGCGGTAGTCGTGGATTCGATCCGCCGGGCAGAGACGAATGAGGCGGAGGAGGAAGCGCAGCCGATTCCGCCGACCTTCGGCCAGTTTTCCAGCAACCCCCAACCGGTGTACCGAGGCATGAGGGAGTCGCTGCCAGCTGTGTCCTTCATCGCCAGTGCGGCCGGTTCCCTGGGGCTGGTCTCACACAGGCGGGACGTCGATGAGGTGCTCCGCCAGCCGGAGGTGTTCGCGTCAACCGAGGCGATCGATCTACAAAACACCCGGCCACTCATCCCGCTCAACGTCGATCCTCCTCACCACCGGAAGTACCGCAAGATTCTGGATCCGCTGTTCGCCCCTCGGGCCGTTGCCTATCTGGAGGAGCCCATAGCCCGACTGGCGAACGAACTGATCGACACCTTTGCCGGAAGAGAGGAGATTGATTTCGCCGCTTCCTTCTCCATCCCGTTGCCGTCACAGGTGTTCCTGACCCTGATGGGTCTGCCACTCGACGAGTTGCCCGCCCTGCTGGCCATGAAGGACGGGATAATCAGGCCTCAGCGCGTCGTCGGCTGCCAACCGGGCCACCCAGATGCCATCGCCCACCAGGCCCGAACCGCGGCCGCGATCTACGACTACTTCGGGCCGGTGATAGACGACCGGAGAAGGGAGCCGCGCCAAGATCTGCTGACTTCCTTCGTCCAGGCCGAGATAGACGGCGACAGGTTGACCCGGGAGGAGATGCTCGACATATGTTTTCTCTTCCTGCTCGCGGGGCTCGACACCGTGACCGCCTCGCTGGACTGCATGTTCGCGTTCCTCGCCCGTAGTCCCGAGCACCGGCGACAGATCGCAGGAGACCTTTCCGTGATCCCCGCGGCGGTGGAAGAGCTCCTCAGGTGGGAGACTCCCGTGGTGGCCGTGACCCGGCTGGCCACTCGCGATTCCGAGGTGGGAGGTTGCCCGGTGCCGGCGGGAGGGCGACTGGCCGTAATGCTGGGCTCGGCCAATACCGACGACTCGGAGTTCGGCGACGGTGACGTGGTGCGCTTCGACCGGAGTACGAACCGGCACCTGGCGTTCGGCGGGGGGATCCACCGATGCCTGGGCTCGCACCTGGCGCGTCAGGAGCTGCGGGTCGCGCTGCGCGAGTGGCACAAGCGGATTCCCGAGTATTCGCTGAAGGCCGGGGTGGAGCTGGACTACACGACCGGCATCCGCTCCATCGAGCCCTTCCCGCTGCTGCTGGGCGTTTAGCTCCCGACCGTCTGGCCCGGGACCGAGATCTGGATCATCGTCGCATTCTCGAATGCCGTCCGAGTCGACTCTCGATGCCACCTTGGATTCTCGGGGCGCCAAACAGCACTCTCCGTGCCAATCTGCACTCTCGGTGCCAATCTGCACTCTCGGTGCCAATCTGCACTCTCGGTGCCAAAGAAGCATCTAAAAGGGCTGAATGGGCACCAAGATGCTGAAAAGACACCGAGACTTCTGAGAGTATCGCTCGTCAGCGCGTTCCCAAAGTGCAGTCAGCCCTCCGCCCATGCCCGTCGCCGCACCATCAGGTCTGCAGATCCAGCAGGTTGTCCGCCAGCCACGACATCTCGGCGGGCCACGACTCCACCGGCGCGATGGACCGCACCACGAACTTCGACAGGCCCTGATCGACCAGGCGGGATACGAGGTCGCGCAACGCCGGTGCTCCGACCGGAACCACCTCACTGACCTCACCGTCGCCGGGCCGCCGAGGCCGGCGCAGCCGGACGGCCCGGTCGATGTCGCCGGTCTCCCGGGCGTACCCGATACTGAGCCCGAAGTGCTCGGGGTCGATGCTTCTCCCGGCGTCGTCGGCGGCCTGGTTGATCTCCGACCGTATCGCCCCGGCCCGATCGGCCGAGACGAGGGAGCCCAGCCATCCGTCGGCCAGCTTCCCGGCTCGTCGTATGGCCTCCGGTCCGGAACCGCCGAGCCAGATCTCGAGCGGACACTGGGACGGAAGGACGGACAGGCCGACGGCGGGCTCGCCTATTGCGGGGCTCACCTCCTCACCCGCCCACCAGGCCCGGTACTTCGGGATGAGCTCGTCCAGCAGGCGGCCCCGGTGCTGTCCGGTGATCCCGAGTGCGGCCCGTTCCCCGGGGAGGTCCAGACCCGGCACAAGCGTGACCAGCAGCCGCCCCACCGTGAACTGGTCCAGCTGGGCGACCTGCCGGGCGAAGACGAAGGGCTGGTATCCGAAGGGAATCAGGTTGACACCGAGTTTCACCTTCTTGGTGAGCCCGGCCGCGAGAGAAACCGAGAGCAACGGATCCGCCGTCGGCAGCGACGGCACATCCGAGAACCAGAGCGTGTCGAACCCGAGGGCTTCCGCTTCGGTTGCGACCCCAGCCAGGTGCTCGGAGTCGGGCGGCCCGAAGGCTATGGACAACGCAAAGCGCACCTTCACGGTCTCATCGTCGCAGACCGGTGACCGGTTTGGGGACCCCGGGCGCAAGAACCCGCAGACGGTGTGGGTCTACCATCAATTCGGTGTTCAAGATCCGCCGCCGAATCGCCATGTGGGCCGCCATCGTGGTCGGGCTTCCCGCCCTCGCCCGGGCGCTCCACGGGGCGGCGGAAGCGTTGGAGTCCCGCCGCGGCGCCACGCCCGGTACCAGGAACCTGCACCGGGCGGGCAACGTTGCCGCTGCTCTCCATGGCAACCTCCGGGGCGGTGGGCGCCGGCGAGCACGCCGGCGCTGAGCTTTCGGGCGCCGGCGTTCAGCTGTTGAGCGCCGGCGCGTAGCTCTCAGCCGTTGGCCACGCCGATGGCCGACCCGCAGGACGCGCAATAGACCACAGCGAAGGCGCGAAGGTCGCCGGCTTCACCTCTCGAGGCCAGGGCACGGTGAGCGAGTGATCCATCCAGCGCCACCCCGCAATTGGCGCACACGGGCGCCGGGAGGCCATCCACCCGACCAGGCGGAGACTCACCGGGAGCAGTCCGCGGCGATCGGTTGCCGCGCCCGGCCCGGCCGGACCGTGAGGTGGGCGGGACCATGGCGGCTCCCGCCGGGCCGGCGCTGCCCGGCGCCACGCCCGCCGCCCCCGCCACGCCGGCGGAATCCCCGACACCTGCAGGCGCCGCCGCCAACCCGGTGGTCGAAGCCGTAGTCCCGTCCCCGGCCGCCTCCTGCTCGGCGAGCACGGTGCGGACCCGGCCCGGGTCCACGCCGAGCCCCCGCAGTACCTGCCCGGCCCGGCCCTCGACCTGGATCACGCTGAGCAGGATGTGCTCGGGCTCCACGTGGTCCTGCCTCTGCCGGTTGGCCAGACGGACCGCCCGCTGGAGCGATCGGCGGGCCCGTTCCGTGAGATCGAGATCACCGTCGCGGCTCACCGGGGTGGTCTTGCCAACCGCCTCGGCGACCTTCTGGCGGCAGGCGCTGGGCGTGACACCCACGGCGATCAGGGCCCGAGCCGCCCGGCTGTGACCCTCGGTGAGGATGCCGAGCAGAAGGTGCTCTGTCCCGACGTGGTCGTGCCCCAACCGGCGGGCTTCAGCTTGAGCCAGGTCTACCGCGGTCCGGGCCTCGTCGCTGAATCGCTCGAGCACGGAATGTCACCGTAGGTCAACCACGCCGCTCGAGGGGGCCAGTCATGACCGGACGGTCTGGAAGACCGGCCAGCACACCTCGGTCCGGTAGGCGTTCTCGTCGCTGGTGTCGAGAGGGCTCACCAGGTAGTGCTCCCGGATAGGGCCTTCGACCCCGATGGCTCGTTCGGCGACCACGGCACCCAGCTCGCCGTAGGCCTGATCGAGGTCCTCGAAGGAACCCTCGTGCATCATCACCGCCAGTTCCGCCCGCGGGATGTCGATGAGCTGTACTCCTGGCAGCGCGGCCACACCGGAACCTGCGCCGGTCACGGGCACGAAGGCCGTCACGTCACCTCGCTCGAGCTCGAAGAACTCGTTCGGATACAGGGCTCCGTCCGGACCGTTTCGCGTCATCCCGCTCTCCTGCAACGCCTCTCGTAGCTCGGAGAAGGCTTGACCCCACCATGGGATGAAGTCGTCGACGTGGACTGTGGACGTGATGGCCAGGACGTGAGATGCGCCGACGGCGCGGTACTCGATCGGCCTCGGCCGGCCGGGCGTCTCCAGCATGGCCTTCAACGAGGTGACCGTCGCCCTCGTCGCCGCCAGCTGTGACTCCATCCGCTCGAGATGAGCGATGATGACCTTGTTACGGGTTTCGAGGTCGGGCGCTTCGAGCATGCTCCTGACCTCGTCGACGGGCATTCCCAGGTCCCGGAAGCGCCTGATCACCTGGGCCAGCGGAACCTGGTCGGCGTCGTAGAGGCGATAGCCGCTCGAGGGATCGACGTCGGCCGGCTCCAGCAGGCCGACGTCGTGGTAGTGCCGGAGCGCCTTGACGCTCAGATGAGTCATGCGAGAAAAGTCGCCGATGGTAACGAGCACGGTCATGCCAGTGAGTATCCCTTCTCGAAATCCGACGGTGTGAACCGGGTCCCGCCCTCGCCGCCTCCAGCCGGCAACACTCTCACCGCCGAGCCGAGCATGGTCACCTGCTTCGGATCGATCCCGTCGGAGGTCAGCGCCAGCCACCAGAAGCGGCCGTAGCGACCGGTGGCGGAGATGTGGCAGGGACGGGCAGCCAGGGCGGTGACCGAGGACAATACGGCCTCAGCAACGCCAGACAGAGCCAGGTCCCAGCCGGGCAGGCCCAGCGTGAGGGTGCCAAGTGCGGACCTGGACGTCGAGGAGACGGGCAGGCCGATCAGGCCCCGCAGCGCTTCGTCCACCTCGGCCCGCCCGGCGCCGGACGAGGCCGCAGGAGCCGTGGAAGCATCTCTGACCGCCGTGTCGGGATCGGCTGCTCCTCCACCGCCGGCGACCACCCTCGGCAGCAGGCGGCTGAGGACGGCGACACCGACGAGGAGGCCGGCCAGCTCCACCAGGCTCCAGGAGAAGGCCCGGGCGTAGCCACGGTTGAGGCCGTTGAAGAAGATCACCCCGGTGATGGCCACGCCAAGGGCATTGCCGACCTGCTGCACAGTGGACAGAGCGCCCGAAACAGAGCCGGCCCGCTCGGGACGAGAGGTCGACAGGATCACGGTCGTCAAAGGCGTGATGCAGAGCCCCATGCCGGCGCCTACCAGGAGCAAGCCGGGGACGAGCACCGCCAGCGACCCGTTGGTGCCGTAGGCCTGGACGGCGATCAGCAGCAGGCCGTGGCCGCCGGCCAGAGTGAGAGCTCCCACGCCGATAACAGACCGGCCGAACCGCATGGTGAGCGCCGGCGCCCGAACCGAGGCGACCAGGTAGGAAGCCGCCAGGACGGTGAAAACCAGGCCGGCATCCAAGGCATCGAGTCCGCACCCCTGCTGAAGGTACAGAGCCAGCACCAGGAAAAAGGAGGCCTGCCCGCACCACAGTCCCAGTTGAGTGAGGAGCCCGGTGGCGAAAGCCCGGTCTTTGAACAGTCCCATGTCCAACAGCGGTGAACCGCCCCTTCGGGTCTGGCGCCGCTGGGACCAGACGAAGGCTCCGAGCAGGATCGGGGCCGCCATGAGGCAGGCAAAGGTCCACGCCGGCCAGCCGTACTGGTGCCCCTCCACCAACGGCAGCACCACAGCGGTGAGGCCCAAGGTCGCCAAGGCGGTGCCGGTCAGATCGAGCTTCCCGGCTGAGCCGGCCCTGGATTCAGGGACGAGTCGCGAGGTCAGGGCCAGCGCGGCCGCCGCGACGGGCAGGTTGATCAGGAACACAGCGCGCCAGCCCAGGCCGGCCGGATTGGCCTGGATCAGGGCGCCTCCGATGAGCTGGCCACTGGCGGCGGCCACGCCCATGACGGTGCCGTACACGCTGATCGCCCGCACCCGATCAGGACCGGTGTAGGTGACCCCGATGATGGCCAGGATGCTGGGCCCGATCAGGGCGGCGCCGATCCCCTGGGCACAGCGGGCGGCTACCAGGAATGGCGCGTCGGGGGCCAGGCCGCAGGCGGCTGAAGCCACCGTGAAGATGGCCAGTCCGATGGCGAATACCTTCCGGCGGCCGATGCGATCGCCGAGGCGGCCGGCCGTGATCAGGAAGGCGGAGAACGTCAGGCCGTAGCCGGCGATCACCCACTCCACCGTGCCGGAGCCGGTGTGCAGGCGGGACTGCATCGATGGGAGGGCCACGTTGACGATGAAGAAGTCGAGGACGATCATGAACGTCCCCGCCATCAGGATCGGAAGGGCTCGCCAGGGGCTGGATAGCAGCCTGGCGGACCAACTGCCGGGGGCTGTGGTTGGGTGGGTTGTTGTGAGCATGGTCTGAGCCTCGGGCCTCCCGTAACAGGAGGGTCAAGGACCTTTTTTCCGGGCCTGGTGTCGATCCGCGTCGCGGGCGTTCGTCGTCATGGTGAACTGGGACTACCAAGGAGGAACCCCATGCGTTACGCCCTGCTGATCTGCGGCGAGGAGAAGTTGTTCGAGTCGATGACCCCGGACGAGGCGGCCGCTCACCTGGCCAAGTACGGCGAGCTCATGGAGGAGCTGGGCTCGACCGGAGTGCTCCAGGGTGGTGAGCGGCTGCGCCCCGTGGCCGACGCCACAACCGTTCGGGTGCGGGACGGTGAGGTCCTCACGGCGGACGGCCCCTTCGCGGAGACCAAGGAACAGATCGGCGGCTACTTCATCGTCGACTGCAAGGACCTGGATGGGGCCATCGAAGTGGCGGCGAAGATCCCCGGCGCACTCCTCGGGTCGATCGAAGTGAGGCCGATCTGGGAGATGTGACCGGAGCCGTCGCCACCGCCTTCCTGGACGAGTGGTCCCAGGTGGTGGCGACGCTCATCCGTTACACGGGTGATTGGGACCTGGCCGAGGAGTGCGCCCAGGACGCCTTTGCCCTGGCGCTCGAGCGTTGGGGCCGGGAGGGGGTGCCCCGCCGCCCGGGAGCGTGGCTGACCACGGTGGCCCGGAATCGAGCCACCGATCGACTGCGCCGGGCAGCCGCGGGTGACTCCAAGGTCGAGGAAGCGGCGCGTATGTGGCAGCCAAACGGAGCGGCATCGGAGCCGGATGACAGCGGGATCGACGACGACCGGTTGAGGCTGATCTTCACCTGCTGTCACCCGGCGTTGTCGATTGATGCCCAGGTCGCGCTGACGCTGCGGAGCCTGGCCGGTCTGACCACCCCTGAGATAGCGCGGGCCTTCCTGGTCCCCGAGGCCACCATGGCCCAGCGGCTGGTCCGGGCCAAGCGCAAGATTCGCAACGCCGGCATCCCTTATCGGGTCCCACCGGCGCACGCTCTGATGGACCGGACCGCGGGCGTTCTGGCCGTCCTCTACCTCCTCTACAACGAGGGGTATTCGGCGACGGCCGGTTCCGATCTGGTCAGGGCCAATCTGACCGAGGAGGCGATTCGCCTGGCCCGGCTGCTCGTCCAGTTGATGCCCGATGTGCCGGAGGCGCTCGGGCTTCTGGCCTTGATGCTTTTGCAGGAGTCCCGCCGGGCGGCTCGGGTCGACCCGGCCGGGGGCCTGGTCTCGCTGGAGGAGCAGGACCGGTCCTTGTGGGACCGGTCCATGACCGAAGAGGGCGTCCGGGTCCTCGACGCCGCCGTCCGGCTCCGGCGCCCCGGCCCGTACCAGGTGCAGGCGGCGATCGCCGCCTGCCATGCGACCGCGGCCCACCCGGCCGAGACGGATTGGGCCGAGATCTCGGCCCTCTACGGCGAGCTGGTGCGCATGATCCCCTCGCCTGTGGTCGAGCTGAACCGGGCTGTGGCCGTGGCCATGGCCGAGGGACCGGGACCGGGCCTCCGGCTGGTCGACGAGATCGTCGGCTCCCGCCGGCTGACCGGGTACCACCTGCTGCATGCGACCCGGGCCGACCTGTTGCGGCGGTTGGACCGGCCCGGTGACGCCGCCTCCGAGTACGAACGGGCGCTCGCGCTGGCCGGCACCGAAGCCGAGCGCCGGTACCTGAAGCGCCGGCTGGAGGAGTGCCGGGCCGCCCTCTAGACAGGTTCGCCGGGTTGGGGCCGGGACCGGGCGATGCCGGCGGCGTCGGCAATGCGGTCGGCCTCGTCCTGGGCGTCCATGTCGTCGGGGACCGAAATCACGAATCGGGAGAAGCGTCCGGAGGTGGCGTCGATCTGCACGGCGCGCTCCTGCTTGCGGACACAGGTGAAGTCGTATCCGGTGCCGTGCCGGCGGGTACCGACAGCGATCCGGCCCGGCACAGCCACCCCGGCCATCCTCCAGCCGCGCAACGCCGTCCAGGGGTACTCGGGAACGCTCGCCGACAGGATGGACGACAACGGCACCCGGATGTCGGCGTGGAATCCGGCGATCTTCTCCCGAATCGTCAGATGGACAACCAGGTCGGTCCCGTCGACGACGAGTTGGGCCACAGTCCAAGCTTAGGGTTCAGAGGTCGACTCAAGCCGGCGTCGATACCTGGCCTCAACCGTCTCCGATCCGCAGTGCCATTCTCAGCTCGTCCTGGTCGGGACGGTTCGGATAGGGCTTGCGGTCAGACGTCGGAACGAACCCGCAGCGCCGGTACAGCGCGATGGCCGGCTCATTTCCCTCCACGACCCACAGCTCGACATGTCTGGCGTCGCCGGCCCGGGCCCAGTCCACCACCGCATCGACCAGGCCGGCGCCGATGCCCCCGCCGCGGTTGGTGGGATCCACCCACATCGAGATCAGCTCGACCGAGCCCGGCCGGCTTTCGGGCGCGAAGCCGCCGGCGAGGCCGAGGAACGGGCTGCGACCGTCGGCCGGCTCGGCAACGAACATAACCCGTCTTCTGCCAATGGCTCCGTTCCCGGCCATGTCCTCCCACTCGGCCCTGGGCCGATGGCGGGATTCCTCGAAGGTGGAAGAGAAAGCCCCGGGCGATTCCTGCAGGGCCCGGAGACGGACCTCCCTCAGACGTTGGCCCTCGTCGGCCCTGATGCGCCGGATCTCGACATCCACCCGTAGATGGTCCCGTGCCCGAAGTGGCCGGGCAACTGATTAAGCCCGGTCGGGAAGCGACCGGCGAGTGGCGCTGATCAACGCCGTCTCGTAAGCCATGACAAAGCTCCCGCCCAGCGAGTCGATGACGGCGCCGATGCCCTCCATCAACAGCTCCAGGCGTTCAGGGGGCAGGGCCTGATGGTCGCTGTGGGTCGGCAGCTGATCGAGCCATTCGCCCGTGGTGTATGGCCGGCTCCAACGGATGGAGCGCTTCACCGGTTTGGTGAACCGACCGGTGACCCGTAGTCCCTTGAGGGCGTACTCGAACCGGTCGGTGCCGGGCCCGCCCAGCAAGACGGAGTACTTGTCGAGGTCTCCGGTGTGCCGGTTGTACACCTCCTTGAATGCCTCCGCCACCGACTCGGGCGGCCGGCCGAGGTTCCAGAACAGGGCTATGCGGCCGCCGGGCCGCAACATGGAGGCGGCTCGCTCCGCCCCTTCGACCGGGTCGACCCAGTGCCAGGCCTGCCCGGAGATGACGGCATCGAAGGCTCTGGATCCCCGATCCCACGCTTCGAAAGTGGCCTCCTCGACTTTCAGGCCGCGATCGCGGGCCACCGCAGCCATGCGGGCGTCGGGTTCGACCCCGAGGACCCGGCAACCCCGCTCGGCGAAGAGACGGCTGGCGATCCCGGTCCCACAGCCCACGTCCAGTACCTCGAGAGGCCCGTCGCGACAAAGGCCCTCCAACGCCAGGTCGAGGAGGCCGTCCGGGTACGTTGGCCGGGCCCGGTCGTAGCGCTCGGCGTCGGCCCCGAAGGACTCGGCCCGGATGCGGTCCTGAAAAAGCACGGCGACATGATGGCACGCCAGCGGCGCTCATCAGAAGGCGCGGTCGTCGGCTCCGCCGGTCCGCTGGCGGACATTGTCAGTGCAACGAGGCCTGGAGCCCCGTCCCAGCACATCAGGGGACCATGATCGGCACCGCAAGCATCGCTTGGTGCGAGCGGGCCGTGCGCGACGATGGCCAGAATGCCCAACGCCCTCGGCCGGGCCGTGGCCCGGCGGCACCTCCGTCACCGCGATCAGCAGCGTGATTCCGCCGCTCGGCCCGACCCGTCCCAGCCGGCCGGGACCGATTGTCTGCCGCAGATACAGCACGTCGTCGTGCTCATGATGGAGAACCACTCCTTCGACAACTATTTCGGCACCCTGGGCCACGGCGAGGGTCTTGGGCGCGATCCCGACGGCGCCCTTGGGCCGGCCAACGAGAGGTTGGACGGAGGTGTGGTCCGCCCCTTTCGCTTTCCTTCGACCATCCAGTCTCGCGACGTGCCCACTCAGAGCTGGCACGCCAGCCACATGCAGTTCGCCGAAGGCCGCAACGACGGATTCCCCGGCAGCGTGGAGCGCACGGTCCCAGGTGGAGACCCCAGGGTGCCCATGGGTTACTGGACGGAGGACGATCTGCCCTTCTACTCCGATCTGGCTCGTCAGTTCGCCCTCGCCGACCACTGGCACTGCTCGCTCCTCGGACCCACCTTCCCCAACCGCCGCTTCTTGATGGCCGGCACGGCCAACGGCCTGATCGACGACGTGCTGGTCGGGGTGATTGATTACCCGCGCACCGGGACTGTTTTCGACCTGCTGGACCGGCACGGCATCGCATGGGCCAACTACCACCACGTCGGGACCACCGGTGTGGTCGCCAAGCGGGCTCTCGGAAGCGCCGGGCTTCGCACCGCCCGGGCCATGCGGCTCGGCCTGGCCGGCTTGATCCCGGGGAAGAAGCTCAGGACCGGGCTGCAGAACCTTCAGTTCACCGCTGATCTCTATCCACTCGGGATCCTGCGCTGCCGGCGCCATCTTCGCCACATCGACCGGTTCTTCGAGGATGCCCGTGACGGCACGCTCCCGGCATTCAGCATTGTCGATCCGGACTTCCACGCCTGCTCGGAAGAGAACCCCCAGGACGTTCAGATCGGAGAGGGTTTTGCGGCCGCAGTCATCGAAGCGGTGACCGAAGGGAAAGGCTGGCCGAACACTCTGCTCTTCTGGCTGTACGACGAGCACGGCGGGTACTTCGACCACGTCCCGCCGCCGCCGGCGGCGGAACCGGACGCTGTTCTGCCTCGGAGCCTCCTCGATTCGCGGGGCCCATTGCGATGGTTGCTGCGACAGCTCGGCGACTGGAAGAAGTTGAGCGCCATCGACTCGGGATCCGGACGTTACGACCGGTTGGGGTTCCGGGTGCCGGCGGTCCTCGTCTCGCCCTACGCCAAGCCGGGCTTCGTGTCCCACCAAGTCTACGACCACACGTCGATACTGAAACTGCTCGAGCGGAAGTGGAATCTGCCCCCTCTGACCGCTCGGGACGCCCTTGCGAACGATCCGCTGGAAATGCTCGACCTCGACCAACCGCCCCTGCTGAGCCCGCCCAAGCTGGCCCCACCCGCGGTCCCATGGAAGGCGGCGACATGACCGACACCGCCCCCGACTGTGACGGCCGGCCTCGAGACTCGGACCGGGTGCAGGTGGCCATCCGCCTGGGATGGGCGGTCGCTGAGGTCAGAGGCCGCAACCGGCCCGGGGGTCCGACGGGAGTGCTACTCAACCTCCCTGTGCAGGTCGACGACCCGCTCCCGCTCCGGGTGCAGCGCACCCCGACCGAACTGCGGATCGAAGCCCAGAGGGTCTTGAGCTACCTGGCCGCCCGGCTGGAGGTTGATATCCAGGCCCGCTGGCCCGGCCGGCCCGCTTACGGGGAGGCGATCGACGAGGCGGCTCGCGCCCTGGCTCGGGTTCGAAAGGTCGCCCCCGAGGGCAGCGATCAGGTGTGGTCCGCGTGGGAGACGCTGGCCGGACTCCTGTGGCAGTTCGACGCCGACGTCCAGGACCGTCTGGCGGCTGTCTCCGACACCCAGGCCAACGGGTACCAGCTCGGCCGCGGCCTGGCCGAGTGCTACTGGGCTCTAAACCCGGTGTCGGCGAAAGGTTGGGACTCGTGGCCCTTCCTGTTCAATCAGGCCCGTTGCGCCGAGTTGAGCCGCCTGGTGGGCCGGCTGTCGCCGTACATGCAGAGTTTCTCGGCTTCATCGATCGCGGGCTCGCTCGAGGTGTGGAAGCGCCTCTCGACCGACGAGCGGTGGCGTCGTCAACCCACGGTTCAGGCCGACCTGTACCAGCAGATCCGCAACTGGTACGAGCTGATGGTGCTTAACCAGGATCCCACCCAGCTGGTGCAGCCCTACCGCCTGCTGCGTAATTGGAGGGCCACCAACAAAGCCTTGCGGGCGTTCATCCCGCAGTTGATCCTGGCCGCGGTGAGCGCCTTGCTGGTGGTGGGCTTCGTCATCGTGCTGAGCCAGAAGCACCCGGTCGGCTGGCTGGCGGCCATCACCAGCGTGCTCGGCGCCGTCGGGCTGTCCACCGCGGGGCTCACCGCCAAGCTAAGGAACGAGGCGCAGGCGCTGTCGACCCGGGTGCGCCAGGACGCCTACACCGATCTGATCGCGGCGGCCATCACTACGGTCCCGGATCCCCCGCCTGGGCGCCACCGGCGGGGTCGCGACGCCATCGTGGAGGAGGCCGTCGGGACTCGGACGCTGACGCCCAGCACGCCCCTCAGCTGAGCGACTTGCGTTTGCGCGATGCTCACGGGGTGGCTGCCGCCCTGTCGTGAGAAGGGCGGCCTCGGACGGGAGGGACCCGCGTGCGTTGGAACTCGAGCAGTGATCAGATCCCCCAGGCGTGGTTCAACGTGGCCCCGCACCTGCCCACCCCCTTGGAGCCCCCACTTCACCCCGGAACCAAGGAACCGGTAGGCCCTGACGACCTGGCGCCACTGTTCCCGATGGCTCTGATCGGCCAGGAGGTGAGTGCAGAACCGTGGATCGACATCCCGGGCGAGGTGCTCGACGTCCTGCGGCTATGGCGGCCGACTCCGCTGGTGCGGGCGGACCGGCTGGAGCGAGCCCTGGGGACTCCTGCCCGTATCTATTACAAGGACGAATCGGTGTCGCCCGCCGGGTCGCACAAGCCCAACACCGCCGTGCCTCAGGCGTTCTACAACAAGGCCGAAGGCGTGAAGCGCTTGACCACCGAGACCGGTGCCGGTCAGTGGGGCAGCGCCCTCAGCTTCGCTTCTGCCCTGTTCGATCTGGAATGCATGGTCTACATGGTGAGGGCCTCGTACGAGCAGAAGCCCTACCGCCGCGTGATGATGGAGACGTGGGGCGGCAAGGTGGTCCCTTCTCCGATCGACCAGCCTGATCACCCGGGTTCACTCGGCAGCGCGATCAGCGATGC
This sequence comes from uncultured Acidimicrobiaceae bacterium, assembly GCA_963851245.1. Classification (GTDB taxonomy): domain Bacteria; phylum Actinomycetota; class Acidimicrobiia; order Acidimicrobiales; family Palsa-688; genus CAWKOH01. The sequence continues at coordinate 209,834 of CAWKOH010000013.1, forward strand.
GGTACGGGACGCGGCGGGTCGGGAAGACAGCCACTACTCGCTCGGATCGGTGTTGAACCACGTGCTGCTGCACCAGACCGTCATCGGCCTGGAAGCCAAAGAGCAGCTGACGGCGGCGGGCGAGGCCCGGCCGGATGCGATCATCGGCTGCTGCGGCGGGGGATCGAACCTCGCCGGCATCAGCCTGCCGTTCGTACCCGATCGCGGTGTTCGCCTCGTCGCCGTCGAGCCGACGTCGTGCCCGACGCTTACCGACGGCCATTACGACTACGACTTCGGGGACACCGCCGGCCTGACCCCATTGCTTCCGATGTACACCCTCGGTCACGAGTTCGTGCCGCCGTCCATTCATGCCGGCGGTCTGCGGTATCACGGCGATGCGCCCATCATCTCGAACCTGGTCAAGGCCGGCCGCATGGAAGCTGTCGCCTACCCGCAGAGCAAGGTGTTCGAGGCGGCCGTGCAGTTCGCCCGCACGCAAGGCACCATCCCCGCTCCTGAGACCGCCCACGCCATCCGGGCCGTCATCGACGAGGCCCTGGCGGCCAAAGAGGAAGGGGCGGAGCGGGTCATTCTCTTCAACTACTCGGGCCACGGGCTGCTCGACCTCGGGGCTTACGACGACTACCTCCACGGTCGCCTGGACGCCGAACCCTTGTCGTAGTTCCTGGCGTGGTTGCCTGCAGTAGGTGAGCTGGCCGCGCTGCTTCCCGTCAGCCGCCCGGCTGTATCCCAGCATCTGAAGGTGTTGAAGGACGCCGGGCTGGTGGCCGAGGAGCGCCAGGGCAACCGGCACATCTACCAGCTCGATCCGGCCGGGGTGGAAGAGCTTCGCGACTACCTGGACCGGTTCTGGGGTCAAGCGCTGGGTGGATTCAAGGCGAAAGCGGAGCAAAGAAAGGAAAGGCCAGATGAGTGATTCGTCCGACACGGATGGCTGGAACCAGGGGCTGCGGGGATTCGCGGCCCGGCTGGCGGGTGCGCCGGCTACGCCGGCGTAACCAACCCGGTGAACGGCGGTTGATGACCGGGCGCCCCCGCCAGGGCGACCCGCCGGCTGCGTCTCGACGCTCTGGCTCAGCCGGTCAGGGCTGGGGCCAGCTCTCGCCAGACCCGACGGGGGAGCATCCCCTCCTCGCTCAGTACCTGTACGCAAACGTGGTCGGCGCCGGCATCCCGGTGTTCGCGAACCCCGGCCGCGATGGCGTCCTCGTCTCCCCACGCCACTATGGCGTCTACGATCCGATCGCTGCCGCCGTCGGCGAAGTCGGCGTCACCGAAGCCGAGGCGGCGCAGGTTATTGGTGTAGTTGGGCAGCGCGAAGTAGTGAGTCAGGTGATCCCGGCCGAGCTGGCGCGCCACGTCGGCGTCGGTGGTCAAGGCCACGGCCTGCTCGGGTAGCAGCATGGCGGCCGGGCCCAGCGCTTGGCGGGCCTGGGCGGTGTGCTCCGGCGTCACGTTGTAGGGGTGAGCCCCGGCGGAGCGGGTGCGGGCCAGTTCGAGCATCTTGGGCCCGAGAGCGGCCAGCACCCGCTTGGACGGCGCCAGCGGCGTCGGGGCGGAGTCCAGACCGTCAAGGAAGGACGCCATGGCCGCCAGCGGCTGGCGATAGCGGCCGGGCTCGGCGGCATCGATCAAGGGGGCGTGGCTCACCCCGATGCCCACCAGGAACCGGTCCCCGTGAGCGGCCGTGAGGCGAGCGTGGCTGGCGGCCGTCTCCTCGGCCGGGTGCATCCACAGGTTGAGAATGCCGGTAGCGATGGTCGCGGTCTTGGTGGCGATCATGAGCCGTTCGACCACGTCGAACACGTCGCCGCCAATGTCGGGAATCCAGAGCGCCGTGTAGCCGAGCTCGTCCAGCTCGGTGGCGGCGTCGGCCACTTCAGCCGGATCTCCGTACCGCAAGCCTCCGCTCCAGATCCCTGTCCCGGTGAGTTTGTCCATGGCGCCATTCTGTCGTGCCGGCGCCGGCGCCGGCACCTGGAGGGTGGGTTCGTGGGCGGTGGGTCCCTTAACGGTGCGCCGCCAAAAGGTGGGTCCCGAAAAGCCATTTGGGACGACTTGTACCGCTCTGACAGGTACAAGTCGTCCCGGAAAGAAGTTTGGGACCCACGTGGCGGTGCCTGATCGATATCACAATGACCGATTCGGATCTGTCACGTCTCCATCACGATCACGCCGCAAGTGATCCGACTGTTCGGCAGGTCGTCGAGTCCCTGCGGGGCCTCATCGATGTTGCGCCTCGTGTCCAGGATGACGCCTCGCCGGCTAGCCGGCCTCGCTGCGGAAGGTGCGGCGGTAGGCCGTGGGGGTGGTGCCGATGGTTGCCCGGAAATGCGATCTCAGGTTGGTCGCCGTACCCAGGCCGCAGTCCTCCGCCACGCGGTCAATCGGCAGGTCGGTGGTCTCCAGCAGCCGTTGTGCGAGCATCACGCGCTGACGGACCAGCCACTGGTGGGGGGCGACCCCGGTCGTCTCGGTGAAGCGACGGGCGAACGTACGCGGGCTCATAGCGGCGCGATGGGCCAGTATCTCGACACTCAATGGCTCGCTGAGGTGGGACTGAGCCCACTGCAACGTCTCGGAAAACGGGTCGTGGTCCTGCACTTCCCGGATGGCCGTGCTCACGAACTGGGCCTGGCCGCCGTCCCGGTGGGGCGGGACGACCATCTGGCGAGCCACCGTGTTGGCTACCTCGGCGCCGAAGTCCTTGCGCACGAGGTGGAGGCACAGGTCGATGCAGGCGGCGCTACCCGCCGAAGTCAGGATGTCGCCGTCGTCGATGTACAGGACGCGGTCGTTGACCTTCACTTCCGGATATCGCTCCGCCAACAGGGCCGCATACGCCCAGTGAGTGGTGGCGGTGCGACCATGCAGGAGACCGGCGGCGGCGAGCACGGACGCACCCGTGCACAAGGAAACCATCCGGGCGCCGCGGGCGTGAGCTGAGCGCAAGGCCGCCAGAGTGCTTTCGGAAGGGGCGCCGAGAGGCGGTACCACCACTGTGTCCGCCCGGCGCAGGGCGCTGAGCGATCGGACCGCCACCAGGGCCGTACCCGGGAGAGACATCGGGATCGGCGGCGGCGACGAGCTGCAGATGCTGACGCGGTACCAGGGGCCTCCCACCCCGGGGTCGTCCGCAAGGATGTCCCACACGGCGCTGAACTCGAACATCGAGACCCCGGGTTCCACGACTATGGCTACCCGTGGGCCCGAGCGGGTGGTGCTCAGCCGGGGCACGGCCTGCCTTCAGCGGCGGCGAGGCGGCGGCGACCCCACCACATGGGGATCCGGCGCTGCAGTCCCACGTGATCGCGGAGAACTCGCCGGCGGTTGCGCCACTGCCGCGGCACCATCTGCGCCGATTTTCCGAAGGGCTGACCCGCCGCGCCCATCCGGCGCAGGTCTTTGGCGTGTTGCTCGGCGAGGTCCTTGGCCATGTGCATGGGAATCATGACTGCCATTTTCGGCGCCGTAACGGCACTCGGCCATTGGCAGTTCTGCCATCATACGATAGGATCCTGCCAACCCTTCCTCAGGCCAGATCAACGTCCACGGAGAAGGTTCCAAGCGCAATAGCGACTGTCAGCCGCCCGATGGGGCGGAGGGTCCTGAGGATGAACTCGTCCTCGCCAAGCACGTCGGCATGTAGGCGGGTGAGACCACTCGATCTCGCAATGTCGACCAACGCCCGGATCAACCGGGTCCCTACCCCTCGCCGTTGCCAGCGGTCTTCTATCAGTACCCCGAGATGGCCCGACCCATGTTCGTCACGGCTGATGGTTGCCACGCCGATGCAGTCGTCTAAGTGCCAGGCGAGAAGGATCTGGTCGTAGGGCCGACCCTGCAGCAGCGCCCGGGTGTAGGCCACCCCATCGGTGTAGCCGTGGAACCGGTGGTACAGGCTCTCCCGCGAGCAGCGGGCCAGCATGGCCAGAACGGCGTCGGTGTCGGGTGCGGTTGCGCCGGCGAGTATCGGTGCGGCCGGGCCCAAAGGAGTCGCGGCGGGCGGCCCGGTCCATGCCGGGTGGGCGTCTATGACGGCTGTCATAAATCGAGTATCGACTATGACGGCTGTCATAGTCAAGCGGATTGGTCACCATGTCACAGTGGGCTTTGCGCACCCACGGTCACGGCGGCGCCGCGCGGGGAGCTGCACGGGTGCGGTGGGTCTGGGTGTGTCGTCGTGCGTGCGTGCGCTATTTCTCGTTCTTTGTTGCAAATCGATGCCTTGCGACGATTTCTTCGCACGGATTGGCCGATCGCGCAGGCGACGGAACAGAGGGGCGCAGAAGGAGCAGGCACGCCGGCCCCGGCGTCCCCGCCGGCACCCAACAAGGAGTCAGGCCGGAGCCGGAGCCGGCGCCGAAGCCGGCGCCGAAGCCGCGGCCGGCGCCGACGAGGCAGCCGCGGCCGGAATCCCATCCACAAACGTGACGGTGTTGGTACGCACCGCCGTGACGGTCTGGCCGGGAACGATGACACCGATCAGGTTGAGGGGATCGGTGGCGTTAACCGTGACCCGTTCGCCGGTATTCGGTTTCTTGCGCACGGCCCGCAGGGCGTCGGCGGCCGCCGGCAGGGCGTACTGCTCGCCTGAAAAGCCGGCCACGAACCGACCGCCGCGCACCAGGCCGCGATCCTCGAGCCGGCGTAGCGCCCACTGCAGTTCGCGCCAGGGCAGGCGGAGACTGTCCCTTACGGCGACGTCGCGGAACACCACGCCCCACCGGTTGAGAAGCTGTTCGGCTACGGCTTCGGCCAGGTCGTGGCCGTCCACCTCCGCGGCGTGGGCAGGTGGAACGAGCGACCAGCGCCCGGCCGCGGGGGCGGTGGAGGCGGCCAGGCGGGCGGCGTAGGAGAAGCGGCGCGGCCGAGCCGTCCGGGTGCCGCTCATCCGGGCCCGGATGGCCTCGAAACCGTCACACATGATCAGCCCGCGGGCCACGCCGTCCCAGAGGGCGCGCTCTATGTCGTCTGGCAGCCGGCGGGTGGCCTGGGCCAGGTCGGTGGCGAAGGAGGCGCCCCGGTCGGCCAGGACCTCGACCACCTCCGAGGTCGCTCCGACCTGCGGACCGACCGGTTCGCCGCCCGAGCGGGCCGCGGCCAGCAGCCACGGCAGATCGGCCCTATACACCAGGGTGATCGGGGTGGCTTTCGAGGGCGACAAACTCGGGCTGTCCGGCTCGTCCCTGGCCCGGGGCACCAGCCGCAGCCAGGCCGTCTCGCCGCCGTAGCAGAGCCCGTCCAGCCACGAAGGGTTGTAGTGGTGGAGGCGCCGACCGAGCAGGTCGCGGCTCCCAGGCCACCGCGGCGGCCTCGAAGCCTTGGAGCTGCTCCAGGACCGTGACCAGACCCTCCCGTCCAGAGAGCCGGGCACCGGGCGAGACATGCTGCCACTCGAGCAGGAACCTCATGAAGTCCTGGGCGGTGGCGGGCTGCACCGACTCACGCCGCGAGCGGCGAGAGTACGAGTGCATACGGGCCAGGAGCCGGCGGGCCACCCACTGTGGGCCGGATGCATCCGGGCTGTAACGGCCTTCCAGAGCGAACCCCTCCTGGCGGAGTGCGGCCAGGGCGAAGTGGACGCGGCCCTCAGGGAGCATGGTGGATGCTGCCAGGTCCCCGGCGGAGGTGATTCCGGCCAGCTCCAGGTGGCCCCGGATGGCCCGCACGACCGCCTCGTCCTCGCCGAGGAAGGCGGCTTCGGCCAAGTCGCGCCCTTCGGTCGTGGTCCACATAGGGGTCCCGCTGACAGCGGCGATCGCGCCCCGGCCGGTCCGGTGCAGGTCGTCGAAGAGGGCCTGCCAGTCGGGCCGGGGTTGCAGAGCCACGACAGAGGAGAGCAGATCATGCAGCTCATCGGCCGACTCGGGCGCGGGCTGTATCTCGCCATGTACGGCCTCGATGGCGGCAGGGTCGAGCGATCCGATGCTGGCCAGGTCGACGCTCAAGCCACGGCGCAGCTGGACGGCGTTTGTCCGGCGGTTCTGGAACTCTTCGTCGTCGAGGAAGGCGTAGGGCCGGGCGGTGATGATCTCGTGGGAGAGAACAGAAGCCTCGGTGGTATCGCAACAGTGGACCCTCACCCGGCCGGACTCGATCCGCTCGACCAGCGCCACCACCCCGTCGATGTCTAGCGCTTCGTGCAGGGTGTCATCGATGGTCTGGCGCACCAGCACATGCTCTGGGATCTCTATGGGACCGGTCACGTTGTCCTGGCAGGCCGCGGCTTGAGGGAACACGGCAGCCATGAGGTCGTCGGACTCCATCCGCTGAATGGGGGGCGGGTTGCGCTTGCCGCCCCTGAAACGCAGGACCATCAGCGAACGGTTGAGATTCCAGCGCCAGCGGGCCTGGAACATAGGAGAGTCGAGTATGGCGTGTTCGAGGGTGTCGGCCAGGGTGGCGCTGCTGACGTAGCGCGGGACTTCCTCCAGCGAGAAGCTGTGATGCGGGCCGAGCGACAACACCACCGCATCGTCGGTCGCGGCCGCCTGCAGCTCGAAGTTGAACCGGCGGCAGAACTTCTTGCGCAGGGCCAGCCCCAGCGCCCGGTTGATGCGGGCCCCGAAGGGGGCATGGAGCACCAGCTGCATCCCCCCGGTGTCGTCGAAGAACCGCTCGAGGACGAGGACGTCCTGGGTGGGCATGGCTCCCAGCGCGGCCTGGCCCACCGTGAGGTAGTCCACGATCATTACCGCAGCAGCGGTGTCGAGCCCGGCCGCCTCGGCCAACCACCGTCGGGCCCCGTCAGGGTCGCCGGCGGAGATGTAGGCGTCGACGGTGGCCCGCAGCGTCGAAACCGCCTCTGACAGCTCCGCCGTGCGGGCCGGGGCCTCCCCCAACCAGAACGGCACCGTCGGCGGGGTGTCGCCGGCGTCGCGGACCCGGACCACGCCTGGCTCGACCCGGCGGATCTGCCACGAATGCGAGCCCAGCAGGAATATGTCACCCGCCATCGACTCGACGGCCCAGTCCTCGTTGACAGTCCCGACGAAAGTGTCATCCGGGTCGGCCACGACCCGGTAATCGCCGGTCTCGGGGATGGCACCCCCGGAGGTGGACGCAGCCAGGCGAGCTCCCTTGCGGGCCCGCAACAGTCCGTTGACCCGGTCGTGGTAGAGATACGCGCCTCGCCGCCCCCGGCCGGTCTGGATCCCGTCGGCAACCAGGTCGATCACCTGGGCGTAGTGATCCTCGTCCATCCCGGTGTAGGGCGCGGCCCGGCGCATCAGCTGGAAGAGGTCGGCGGTCTCCCACTCTCTCGCGGCCACCTCGGCCACGACCTGCTGGGCGGCTATGTCCAGGGGCAAACGGGCCGGGACGATGGCATCCAGGCAGCCCGACCGGACGGCCATCAGCAGGGCGCTGCACTCGACCAGCTCGTCCCTGGTGAGAGGAAAGAGCCGCCCTTTGGGCGTCCCCGCCCGGCTGTGGTTGGAACGACCGACTCGTTGCAGGAATGTGGCGATGCTGCGCGGCGATCCGATCTGGCAGACCAGTTCGACCGGCCCGATATCGATCCCCAGCTCCAAGGACGCTGTCGCTACCAGAGCCCTGAGGTCGCCGGCCCGCAACCTGGTCTCGACTCTCAGGCGCCTCTCCTTGGAGAGGCTCCCGTGGTGAGCGGCCACCACGTCCTCGCCGAGCCTCTCGCCCAACTGATGAGCCAATCGCTCGGCCAGCCGGCGGGTGTTGACGAAGACGATCGTGGTGCGGTGCTCTCCGACCAGTTCGGCGATACGGTCCAGCACGTCGCCGATCTGCTCGGCCGAGGCGACCGCTTCGAGCTCGCCGTCTGGCAGCTCGAGGGCCAGGTCCAGGTCGCGCTGATGGCCCACGTCGACCGTGGCCGGCAAGGGCCGAGCCCCGACGAGCAGTCGGCCGACCACCTCGATAGGGCGCTGCGTGGCCGACAGGCCGATCCGGACGGGCCGGCGATCGCAGAGGGCCTCGAGCCGCTCCAGGCTCAGGGCCAGATGGGCCCCCGCTTGTCCCTGGCCACGGCGTGGATCTCGTCGACGATGACCGTCTCGACCGTGCGCAGAGCGTCGCGCCCCGTGGCGCTTGTCAGAAGAAGGTACAGGGACTCGGGAGTGGTCACCACGAAGGCCGGCGGCCGGCGGACCAGGGCGGCTCGCTGCGAAGCGGTGGTGTCGCCCGTCCGGACCGAGACCCGGATGTGCGGCGGGGCCATCCCCATCTCGACGGCCACCGCAGCGATCTCCTCCAGGGGCCTCTCGAGGTTCTCGGCGATGTCGACGGCGAGGGCCTTCAGAGGGGACACGTATACGACCCGGGTGCCGCACTCCACGTCTGCCCCCGATTCGTGAGCCCGGTACAGAGAATCGATGGCGACCAGGAAGCCGGCGAGCGTCTTGCCCGAACCGGTGGGCGCCGCGATCAGAGTGTCGCGACCTGATGAGATCAGCGGCCAGCCCTCCGACTGTGGCTCGGTCGGCCCATCGGGGAAGCGGCGCCGGAACCACTCCGCCACGACCGGATGGAAACGCGACAGGACGTCGGTCCCCCCCGGGCACATCTCCCAGAGGGCCAAGGTGGCCTGGCCTGTCACTTGGTGGGGCACGTGGACATGCTAGACCCGAACAGGTGTTCGTAGAAAGAGGCTGTCGACCCGTGCACGGGACCAACCGTACCGGTGGGGAGATGGCAACCGAACTAAAACGGGAGCGTGGACGTCGAGGCCGTCGCCAAGGAGCTCTACCAGGAGGACCCGTCCTCTTTCGTTGCCCAGCGGGATGCTCGGGTGGCCCTCGCCCGCCAGGAGGGCGACCGCCCGACGGCCGACGCCATCAAAGCCTTCAGGCGACCGTCCCCGCCGGCGTGGGCGGTGAACCTGCTGGCCGGGGCCCACCCCGACCAAATGGAAGCGCTCGTGGACCTTGGGTTGCGCCTGCGACAGGCCCAGGACAGTCTCTCGGGCGACGAACTTCGAGTACTGAGCCGGGAGCGCCACAGGTTCATCGTCGGTCTGGCTCGCCAAGCTCGGAGCCTGGCGAGCGGGCACGGCCACCCACTGAGTTCGGCCGCGGGCCGCCAGGTGGAGGACACCCTGAACGCGGCGCTGGCGGACCCGGACGCAGCCGTGGCGGTGGCCGGCGGTCGCCTGGTCCGGTCGCTCGAGCACGCTGGGCTGGGACCGGTGGACCTGGAGGGGGCGGTGGCCGGGCCGGCTGCGCCCGGGGCGGCCACGACGTCGCGGGCGCGCCGGGCCCGGCCGGACGGTGACGCCTCGACCGCCGCCGGGCTGGGGGCTGAGCTCGATGAGAGCCGGGTTGAAGCGGCGGCCGCCGAACAGGCGCTCCATGCGGCTGAGATGGCGGCTCGAGACGCGGCCTCCGCATTCGACCGGGCCTCCGATCGACAGGTCGCGGTGGAGGCCGAAATGCGCCGGCTGGCAGAGCTGCTGGAAGCGGCCCGCACCGACGCGGCGGCGGCGAAGGCAGAAATCTCGGCCGCCGCCGGTTCCCGGAGGGACGCGGAGCGGTCGCTCGATGCGGCCCGCCGCCGGGCCCGGGACGCGCAGGAACGGCTTATCGAGCTCGAGAAACGCAAGCCGACAGGAGAGAAATAGCCTGCTGGGTGGATGACCGAGAAAACCGGCGAGGAATCGCGGGACGGGGTGGCCCTCACCAACCTGGACCAGCCCTTGTTCGACGGGTCCGGCGCGACCAAGCGGGACCTGGTCGACTATCTCGACGCCGTTCGGGACCGGATCATCCCCGCGCTCGAGGATCGTCCACTGTCGGTCATCCGGGTCCACCGGGGCCAGGAGGCGTTCATGCAGAAGAACGTCCCGAAATACACGCCCGACTGGATACCGACGGTCCGGTTCTGGGCGGAAACCTCAAAGCGCCAGGTGTCGTACGCGCTCTGCAACGACCGGCGCACTCTGCTGTGGTTCGCCAATCAACGCGCCGTCGAGTATCACCCGGCTCTCGTCCGGGCTGACCGGCCTGACCGCCTCACCCACATGGTTCTGGACATCGACCCCCCGAGTGCGGACGACTTCGGTATGGCGGTGCGGGCCGCCCTTCTGGTCCGGCGGGCACTGGCCGATGTCGGCCTGGCCGGAGCCATCAAGACCAGCGGGGCCAAGGGCCTGCACATCTTCGTGCCGATCGACGATCAGCCCTCCCTCGAGGATTCAGCTGCGGCGACCAGAGCCATCGCGGTGCGGGCCGAGGCGCTCGATCCCGGTATCGCCACGACCGCCTTCATGAAAGAGGACCGAGGCAGGAAGGTGTTCATCGATGCCACTCGAGTGGGCGGGGCGACGGTGGTGGCGGCCTACAGCCCGCGGGTGCGGCCCGGTGTCCCTGTGTCATTCCCGGTGCGCTGGGATGATTTGGACGGCATAGTGCCGGCGGAGTTCACCGTGCACACGGCGGTGGAGACGCTCGCCGGCGCCGATCCGTGGGCGGCCGACATGCCGGGACCTCAAGCACTCCCATCCGACCTGATCGAGGCGGGGCATGCCATCCCGCTCGGGCGGGCACAAGCCATGCACGAGGGCAAGCGCCGGGCCCGCTCCCGCCGCTCCTGATTGTTCGAGTTCAGCGACCCTTGCCACCCGCAGCTTTGGGCCATAAGGTGCACAAAAATCGGTCTCTCTGTATTCGCCAGCAGTGGGTCGACTTTCGCAGCCCGGCTGGGACTCTGCGGTACCCCGGGTTAGCGAGCGGTCCAGCGCGCCCGTGCCTCACCCGCCAGTAGGGACCGGGCGCGCTGAGCCACCCGGACCCCGAGGGTACTAGTCAATGGCGGACTACGCACGCCTTTGACCGGCGCCAACTTCCAGTACTAGCTGGACGTTAGCCCGTAGGTGCCTTTACCTCAGAGGTACCACGGCGCGGATCGAGCCCGGCCGCCCGGTAGATGGAGTCGATCACCGCCATGTTGGCCACGCTGTCGTAGGGACCGGTCGGTACCGGGCGCCCATCACGTATGGCCGAGACGAAGGCTTCGAGCTGATACTCGTAGGTCGGCTTGCCGCGAACCCTTTCTATACGGGTGCCGCCGGGGCCGCGGATCGTTATCAAGTTGAACAAATGGGGAGCCAGTGGGTTCATCACGCTCATGGTGGCCCGCCGGCCGGTGACCCGGGCTTGAGCCCTCACAATCGACGTGGACCACAAGCCGGCGGTGACACGCCCGGAACGGCCGTCACCGAAACTCAAATCGGCCTGGATCCAACGATCCACTCCCGGGGTGCGGACCTTGCAGGTGGCCGACGTGACCACCGGTTCAGCCCCGGCCAGGGTGCGAACGATGTGCACCGGATAGCACCCGGCGTCCATCAGGGAGCCACCCGCCAGATCGAGTTGCCAGCGGATGTCCGATGGATTGAAAAGGGGAAAGATCAGCGCCGCCTCGATCCGCTCGATCTGGCCCAGGTCGCCGCTGGCCACGATTTCGAGAAGCCGGGTGGCAAGAGGGTGGTAACGCCAGTGGAACGCCTCCATGACCACCAGGCCCGAACGGCCTGCGGCGTCGGCCACCCGCCGCGCTTCGGAGGCGTTGGCGGCCAAAGGCTTCTCGCACAGCACGTGCTTCCCGGCCGCCAAGGCGGCCAGGGTCCACTCGGCGTGAAGGCCGTTGGGCAGCGGCACGTATATCGCTTCGAGATCGGGCGCTTCGACCAGTTCCTGGTAGGAGCCGTAGACCCTCGGGATCGAATGGCGGGCGGCAAGCGCCTCGGCCCGGGACCGATCGCGTGCCGCCACTCCAGCCACGACCGCTCCGACGCAGTTACGGGCGGGCTTGATCAAAGCCGCCGGCGCGATGCGGGCGGCCCCCAGGCAACCGATGCGAACAGGACTGGAGGTCATCGGTAGATACTGCCCGGTGGGCGGCCGGTATCGCGGCCGCACAACCACCGGTCATACTGAGTCGTGCTTCCGTTCAGCCAGGTGGACGTGTTCACCGACCGGTTCATGCGGGGCAATCCGGTGGCGGTCGTGCACGACGCCGATGACCTGAGTGCTGAGGACATGGCCGCTTTCGCGCGCTGGACGAACCTGGTCGAGACCACCTTCTTGCTGCGGCCGGCCGATCCAGGCGCCGACTACCGGCTGCGCATTTTCACCCCCCGGTCCGAGTTACCCTTTGCCGGCCATCCGACTCTCGGATCGGCGCGAGCGTGGTTGGAGGCGGGCGGGACACCTCGCCACGATGGCCACGTGACCCAGGAGTGCGGCGCCGGGCTCATCACAATCCGCGCTGACGGCCCCCGCCTGTTCTTCAGCGCCCCGCCGCTTATCCGCAGCGGCCCGGTGTCGGCCGAAGACCTGGATGGATTGACCAAAGCCCTGCAGGTCGGGTTCGACGACGTCGTGGACGCTCAATGGATCGACAACGGACCCGGATGGGTGTGCATCCTCTTGAGGAGCGCCGACGCCGTTCTGGGCCTGAACCCGCTCCGTGATGCGTTCGGGCCTTTTACCAGTGTGGGGGTGGTCGGGGCCTACCCTTCCGGGGCCGATGCCGCCTTCGAGGTTCGAGCCTTCATCCCCGAGATCGGAGAAGGGGAGGACCCCGTCACCGGCAGCCTCAACGCCGGTATCGCCCAGTGGCTCACCGAATCCGGGCGCGCTCCGGATGCCTACACCGCGTCGCAAGGAGCCCGCCTCGGCCGCCGGGGCCGGGTTTTGGTGGAGAGGGTGAACGGCATGGTCTGGGTGGGGGGAGACACGATCATCGGAGTCCGGGGGAGCGTGTCCCTCCCACCGGCACCGTGATGGTGGCCCAGGCCGAGGTCTGCCACACTCAAAATTGCCACACTCAAATCTGATGGACACGGCCAGATTGGACATCGACACATCCCGCGACCGGGTCGTCGACCTGACCCCGCAGCTGGAGCGGTTCTGCGAAGGACGGGGCGACGGCTTGGTGAACGCCTTCGTTCCACACGCCACCGCCGGCCTGGCTCTGATGGAGGTGGGCTCGGGATCGGAAGCCGATCTGGGGGCCGCCCTCGAACGGCTCCTACCCCGGGATGCGCCGTACCGCCATGCTCACGGTTCACCCGGGCATGGGGCGGACCACCTGCTTCCTGCTCTGCTCAGTCCCTCTGTCACGCTGCCGGTGCTCGGTGGCGGGGTGGCGCTGGGAACCTGGCAGTCACTGGTCCTCGTCGATCTGAACCGGGACAACCCCCACCGCCAGGTTCTGCTCAGCTTCCTCCCTGCCTAGTCACACCAAGCCGCACCAGAGCCGGACGCCTGTCAAAGCGGCAGTATCAGGCGACCGCCCATCCGCATCGGTTCAGTGTCATCCCGGTCGATCAACTGGCGCTCGTTGGCACCGTAGCAACGCACGCCCCGAATGCCGTCGGCTCCGGTCCTGACGAAAAAGGCGCGCCGGAGTTGCTCGAGTCGCAGCCGGTCCCTCAACTCGTAGCTGGCCAGGACCTCGGCGATCCAGGTGTCACCCTGGTGCCATTCGGTGGTGATCTCGTGCGAGGTGGACCGCAACACCGAGAGGAACTCGTTGAGGAGACGGGACACCTCAGGGTGACCCTCAGCGTGTCGGCCGTCGGCGGTCATGAACGTGCAATCAGGTGCGCATAGGGCCATGGCGGCTTCGACGTCTAGCTTGTCGATCGCCTCCAGCAGCTCGACCAGAGGTGACTTTTCCACTGCAACTGCCTCCTACGTAGATTCCGGGTAGTGGCGCAATTCAATGGTGTTGCCATCTGGATCCTGGGTGTAGACCGAGATCCCCATGCCGCGGGCCCCGAACACCCGGGACGGACCCCGAAGGACCTCCAGCCGGCGGGCGGCCATCATCTCCTCCCAGTCCGCAGTCGGAAGCACCAGGCAAAAGTGGTCGAGATTGTCGCCCCCGTGCTCGGACACGAAAAGGTCAACGATGGTGGAATCGTCGATGCGCACCGAGGGGAAAGGAGCCTCGCCGCCCCTCCACTCGTCGACGCGCTCACCGGCCAGTTCGAGTACTCCGGTGTAGTAGGCGAGCGAGCGTTCGGCGTCGGAGACCTTCAGCACGATGTGGTCAAGGCCGGTTACCTTCACCGTTCGGCCCGCTCAGTTGTCGTCGTCATCGTCGTCATCCCACGCCTCGTTGCGGGCGGCGACGCGCTCTCGCCGAATTTTCGGCGTCTTCCCGGGTCGGGTAGGGACCCATGCGGTCCATCTGGTTGCACTCCTCGCGGGTCTCGACCTTGGCGTGCTTGAAGCAGTAGTACCAATCGCCGTGGGCGTCGCCCAGCGCCTTCGAACCTTCGCTCATGCTCCTACACGCTACGGCTGTCGGGCCGGAGACTAGACAGGAGATATGACGAGGGACCAGAAGAAACTTCTAGCGGCGATCGTCGTCCCGATCCAGGTGTTCCTGGCCGTGCTCGCCTGGCGCGACTTGTCGGAGCGCACCGACGCGCAGATCCGGGGCACCAAGCGGTTGTGGCGGGTGTTCGTCCTGCTCAACCCGGGGAATTCCCTTCTGTACTGGCTGTTCGGGCGGCGCCCCGCATCGGGTTTGACCCCTGCGGAGGCCGGTGCCGGGTGATCAGGCCTCGGTAATGGGAGGGGTGACGGCGGCCCGGCACCCGCCGCACTTGGCGTCGGGATCGGTTATGGCCCAGTTGTGCCGCTCGAAGTCGAAGAGGCCCTCACGGGGCCGGCCGCAGGCCACCATCCCGGTGTCGGAACTGACGGCGTGAAAGGTGCCCGTCGGTATCGTGATGGGGCTGGGCGGGGCCAGGCGGAGGGCGCGAATACTGGTGTCGTGCAGGTCTTTCGTACCCTCGGAGGCCACCCAGTGGGCGAAGTCGGACATCCCCCTGTAGGTCGGCAGTACGGCTCATCACTTGAGCCTTCGCCGGCGCCAGTACCACCGGCTATCGGAAAATGACTCAAAGTTCTCGCGGCGCGGCGGGGCGGAGGCCGTCCAGGATCACGGCCAGCAGGCGCTCCCCCTGGTCGGGGGTGAGGGTCGGGCTGGTGCACATCTGTGACACCAGTTGCATGAGGTCAGCCCCATCGATGTCAGTCCGGGCCACGCCGGCCTCTTGGGCCCGGAGGAGCACACGGTCGCAAGCGCCCGCGATGCGATCGCGGGACACCGACTTGAGGTCAGGGTTCTTCTCGAAAGCCTCGTGCAGCTCGTTCAGAAACGTCCGCTTCGCCCGGGCGTAGTCGACGTAGGCCCGCAACCAGCCCGCTAGCGCCGTCCAGGCGTCGAGGTCGGCCAGCCCGTGTTCGGCCGATCCCACCAGAACGTCGACGTCGTCGCGATAAACGGCCTCGACCACATCTATGCGCTTGGGGAAGTGGCGGTAGAGCGTGCCGGCCCCTACCCCGGCCTGTTTGGCAATGGCTTCCATCGAAGCGCCGCCCCCCTGATCGGCGAACACCTTGCGGGCCGCGTCGAGAAGGCGCTCATAGTTGCGCCGGGCATCGGCCCGCATGGGCCGGCCATCTCCGCCTCTCCCGGTATTCGTGTCGTGCTCGCCGGTCACCGTCGCGGCACCTCCGTCAAAGTACTTGTGAAACGGAGGCACCCTCCGTATACTAAATGGAGGAAGCTTCCGCTTTGACTCTCAGGATACCAGCGGAAAGGTCGTAGTCAATGGACCGTCTCTAGTGGAATGGTCTTCTTCCTCACCCAGTTCCTTCAGGACATCCAGCACCACTCACCGTTAGTGACCGGGATTGGCTTCCTTCCCACACCGATGTCGGTGTTCCTGTCGTCCCAGGTGACCAGCAAGGTTCTGGTGAACCGGGTCCCGGCCAAGGTGCTCATGCTGTCGGGTTCGGCCTTGTCGGCCCTGGGCCTGCTTCTGTGCACACAGCTGCAGCCCGGGACGCCATATTCCCAGCTGCTGGTCAGCCTGGTCTTGATCGGGGCGGGCTGGGCATGTCGTTCGTGTCCCTGACAACGGCTGCTCTCAACGGCGTCGCGGTCGAGGACGCCGGGGCGGCGTCCGGGCTGGTGAATGTGATGCAGCAACTCGGTGCGGCCCTTGGTCTGGCCGTCCTGGTGACGGTATTCAACAGCGTGACCCACTCGGCCGGACTCGGTCAGCCTGCTGACGGCCAGGCCGCCCTCGTGCACGGGCTGCACGTCACTTTCGCGGCCGCGGCCCTCTTCGCTCTGGCCGCCCTGACGATGGTGGCGGTAGGGATCCGCTCGAGCCGCCAACCGGAGGTGGCGCCGGAGACCGAGCTCGAGATGGAGGCCGCCGCCTGACCGGGGCGCAGGTGCCGGCCCCGCCCAGCCAGGCCAGCCTGCGTATCCTGCTGCGATGGCGACGCTCGCAGACGTAGCCCGAATGGTCGCCGAGCTCGATGAAGTCCTCGAGGGCGAGCGCCACGGCCACCTCACCTGGTTCGTGCGAGGGAAGGCGTTCGCGTGGGAACGGCCGTTCAGCAAGGCTGACATCAGGAGATACGGCGAGGAAAAGCCCCCGGACGGCCCCATCCTGGCCGTCCGGGTGGCCGACCTCACGGAGAAGGAAGCCGCGCTGGCAGGCAACTCGAAAGCGATGTTCACCATTCCTCACTTCGACGGCTACGCGGCGGTGCTCATCCAGTTGAAGGTCGTCACCAAACGGGATCTGCGGGAGGCGCTGACCGATGCCTGGCTGGCCTGCGCGCCGGCGGAGCTGACCAGAAAGTACCTACCGGGTTGATCTCGCCGGCCCACGTTATTGTGGGCCCGTGCAACGCCCGGCTGGGTGGATCCGAGGTCCGCTTCCTGACGCGGCGTTGGCTCTTAGCTGGGTGCCTTTTGCGTTCGCAGCCCACGTGGCCGAGGCTGGCGGCACCACCTCGCTGAGGCTGCTGTACGGATCGGTGATGTTCATCTCCTTCGTGCATCAACCGCTCACGTTCCCATTGGTGTATGCCAGTCCTTGGCGCCTCGCGACCCACAAGCGTCTGTTCCTGTGGTTCCCGCTCGGGGCCGTGATCGTGATCGCTGTGTCTGTGCAGGTGAGCCTGACCCTGGTTGCCGTGGTGGGGGGGATCTGGAATGCCGAGCACATCCTGATGCAGCGCTATGGCATCACTCGCTTCTACGGGCGCAAGGCGGGAGACGACCAGGGCTCGCTCGAGCGGTGGATGCTCGTGGCCTGGTTCCTCATCCCCCTGCTGTGGATAGCGGCCCGGGGCGACCTCCATCACGTACTGGACCGGCTCTCGAGCGGAAGCGTGGACGCCGACGCGGTTGGCGTGCTGGCCCGGCTCACGACCGAAGCTGCCGTGGCGCTAGCCCTGGTGGTGGTCGCGGCCGCTTACCTGACCATGCGGTGGCTGCTCAACGAGCGTCGTCTGGTGACTGGCTGGAATCCGGGCAAGGCTATGTACCTCCTGTCCACGGCAGGGCTGTTCGGGTTGGCCTTCGTCGATCCGATCGCAGCCGTGGTTGGATTCGTGGCCTCCCATTCCATCGAGTACTTCAGTTTGGTGAACCGCTCGGTGGCGTCGGAGAGACAGCAAGTTGGATTGCTGGCCGGGATCGCCCGCCGGCCTCACGGCCAGCTGTCCTTCTTCGGCGGGTACGTCGCAGTCGCGACGGTCACCTTTTTCCTGCTGTACCGGGCCGCGCCCGCATCGGTCCTGCTGATGGCCATTCTCACCATCGGAGCCGTCCACTTCTTCTATGACGCCTTCATTTGGAAGCTGCGCAAGGCCGAGGTGGCCGCATCTCTGGCCGGCCCCTCCCGTCCGCCGTTGGTGCTGAAATAGAGCCATGCGCGCACTGCAGATGGTGAACTGGAAGAGCGATCCGGAGCTGGTCGATGTCGACCAGCCGCAACCGGGACCGGGGCAGGTGGTGATAAAGGTCGGCGGCGCCGGGGCCTGCCATTCGGATATTCACATTCTTTACGAGTTGCCGGGCGAAGGGGCCACCCCATGGAAGCTGCCCTTCACGCTCGGCCACGAGTCCGCCGGCTGGGTTCACGCCGTCGGATCTGGCGTCACAGGCCTCGATGTCGGCCAAGCGGTGGCTGTACACGGTGCTTGGGGTTGCGGTATCTGCAGCCGCTGCCGGGCCGGCGTCGAGAATTACTGCGAGAGCCCGGTCCCGCAGGGCGGCCTCGGAACCGACGGTGGCATGGCGGAGTTCCTTCTGGTACCCGCGGCCCGTCATCTGGTTCCCCTTCCCGACGGCCTCGACCCGGCCGCCGCGGCCCCTCTCACCGATGCCGGGCTCACGCCATATCACGCCATACGCCGGTCCGGGCCCAAGCTCGGGCCGACAGCGACCGCTGTCGTGATCGGCATCGGGGGCCTGGGTCACATGGCGGTGCAGATCCTGAAGGCCACCACCGCGGCTCGAGTCGTGGCCGTGGACACCAAGGAGGAGGCGCTCGATTTGGCCCGTTCGCTCGGAGCTGACCACGTGGTGGCGCCTGGCGAGAGCGCGGCGAGGGAGATAAGGGGCAGGACGGACGGCCGCGGCGCGGACGTGGTGCTCGACTTCGTGGGTTCCGACGCCACCCTGCAGTTGGGTGTGGCAGCCTCCCGTCCTCTGGGTGACCTCACCATCGTCGGCATCGCGGGTGGGAGCCTTCCGCTGGGATTCTTCAGCGTCCCGTACGAGGTTTCGATGCAGACCGTCTATTGGGGCAGTCGATCCGAGTTGGTGGAGCTTCTCGATCTGGCCGCTCGCGGCCTGGTCCATGCTGAAATGACGATCTTTCCGCTCGAGAAGGCGCCCGAGGCCTACCGCGCTCTCCATGACGGGACCCTGTCGGGCCGAGCCGTCATCGTTCCCTAGGGTCTCAGACGCCGGGTTCCTCGGCGACCTCGAAACGGCCGGCGTAGGCCGCGAACGTCTTGCCTAGCTCGGCTCGGTCCAGCCCCAGAGCGGCCGGATCGTAACGGACCGTTCCGTACCGTCCCCGCGGGTGCTCGGCCATGAACGAGTCCATAGCGGCGCGGACAGAGGCGTTCATCGGTTGCCCCGCCAGTCGGTAGATCCGATCGACCATTCCGATGTCGTCAGCCATGAATTCGTTGAAGCGGACATCGATCGACTGGTCCTCGGGTAGCACCCCACGATCTTCGAGGCAGCTTCCGAGCATCCGCGCCAGGCGGTCAGCCCAGTAATGGCTGATCCACTGAACATCGACCCGGTCGTGGGTCATGCGGGCCGAGTAGGTCAGCATCGTGGCCATCGAAGCTGTCACCGAAACCGGATCACGGTGGGTCACGACGTAGGTGGCGTCAGGGAACGTAGACCGCAGGGCGGGGAACTGCTCGAGATGTTGCGGCGACTTGAGCACCCAGCGGGTGCCGCCTCGCTCCCACTGGAGCACCTTCAAGATCCGCAGGAGATAGGCGTAGCTCGATCGCTGGTCGATGGAGAGGTAGTAGTCACGCCAGGTGGGCATGGGCGCAATCGTCTCGAACAGCATGGTGGAGAAGTCGATGGCGAGAAGCTGGATCTCCTCGTGGACGTGGTCCACGGTCATCTCGTGCATCCGGTTGAAGTGCGGCATGGCCGTGTTGACCATCCAGAGGGCCTGCTCGGTGCGAGCCCGGCGCGGGTCCTCCTGTCCCTGGCCCGGTTGCTCGCTGTCGGACAGCAGCGGTTCGAGACTTTCCCAGTATGGAAGGGATCGCAGGGCGGGGTCAGCGGACATCAGGTTGTGGAGATGGGTCGTACCGGTGCGGGGCAGACCGCAGATGACGATCGGTGCCCGCACCTCCAGATCGAGAATCTCAGGATGGCGACGGACGCGATCCTCCAACCGCAGGCGGTTCCGAAGCAGGCCGGTCAACATCGAGTACTGGGCGAAGACGCCGGCGGGGCTCAGACGGGCCTCGGTCCGCAAGGCTCGGCACAGTATGTCCAGGCGCTCCACGAAATCGTCTGGGCCGAAGTCGTCCAAGCCGGTCTGCTCCGCGGCGCCGGCCATCAGGGGCTCCGGAGCCAATTCCAACCCCGACGACGCCTCCGCCATCTTGGCGAAGGTGGCCCGGATCTCATCACAGAACTGCGGCTCGGCCAGATCGTCGAGAGTGATGGGCGCCGGGCTCTGGCTCACCACCCTGTCACCTTGGTTCGCTCCACGGGGTCGCCCACTGGCTCAGCGCACCTCTCCGATCGGCGTGATCTCCACCGTCGGCTGTTCAGGCAAAGAATCGGGCAGGAACCACCGGAACCAGATCCGTCCCCGTCGGTGCCCGGCGGTCGACACCCAGTTGGGGTGGCCGGGATCGGTGTCGGCCACCACGATGGTCCAGGAGCCGTCCGGCTCGTAGCGGACCTGGGCGCCGTTGATGGTGACCCGTTCGTAGTCGTAGTTGTAGGTGTGCATGAACCGATTCCACAGGCACATGTTCCAGAAGGCGCAGGCCGGGGACCGGCCCCGTATGACCAGCGCCTGCCCATCCTCCAGGTCGAAAGTGCCCATGGCGTAGGAGGCGTCGCCGGCCGCCCAGCCTCGAGTCTTGGTGGGCACCGGGTAGGGAGGGTCGATCGTGTTGGGTTGACCCAGCGACAGCGGGACCATCTGAGATTGATCGCGCACCCAGGTCAGGGCGGCCTGCAGCCGGCGGGCCAGGTCAGCGTCGGTGTCGACATAGCGGGACGGCGGGTCAACGGCGGTGATTTCCCAACGGGCCCGCCGGCCTGTAACCGGGTCCTCCAGGTAGTCGCGGGTCACGGCGCAGACGGCGTCGGCATCGAGACGGATCCACGGTGTGCCGTCCTCCGGATCGGTGGGTGAAAGCACCATGTCGATCGTCCCGTCCGGGGCGGGCGGTGCCTGAACGCTGTTGAGGCTGCCCACGATGCGGTCCGAATAGCGTCCGTCGTTGGGGCCGCCGTACACCGTCAACGACAGGTACACGGCGTCGCCGATGTGGACCCGTACCCGGTAGGTTCGGGCCGGATCGATGGGAGCGAAGCAATAGAAGGCGTCGGCGTTGTCGCCACCCCACTTCTTGTAGGGACCGACGATGTCCACGAAGCGGGGCCGGGCCGGATCCGCCCAGACGTGAACGTCGGTGGCGACCTGAAGGATCGAGAAGATCCACCGGTGCGCTTCGAGCAGCGTGGCTTCGTCGTCCGTCCCGCTCAACTGCTCGACCAACCGGCGCTGGAGCGCCCCCAGCTCCTCGATCAACTCGGCGAAGACAGCCTGAGTCTGCTCGGCCAACGGTCCCTCCCCTCCTCGGATGAGGCCAGTTCTACCAGACGGGCCTCGAGAGGCGGGAGGCCGTGCGGTCTCCCGAGCTCTGATCGTCAGGGCGCCGATAGCGCCACACGGCTATCGGGGTGAAGATGGCGAAGAGGACCACCGACCACAAGAGGGCGAGGGCCACGTCGCTCCCGCTCCCGACTATCAGAGAGCGGACGGCGTCGACCATAGGGGTGATCGGTTGATACCTGGCGAACGGTTGCGTCCAACCTGGCATGGTGCGGACCGGAACGTAGGTGCCTGTCCCGGTTCGCTGCTTGCGCGTTTGCCTGTCTGTGCGGAGAAATCGTCGCTCAGCGACGATTTCCACACTCGGAAGCGAGGATCGCGTCCGCACGCAGGGCGCCCCAGGTCGCCCACGCGCAGCAGGGAAAGAGATCAGCGCAGCTCGGACAGGGCAGCCGCCAGCGGCTCCAGGACGGCCGGAGTGTGCGGGGGCCGAAGATGAACGATGCCCACTTGCATACCAGCTTCGCCGAACGCCACGGCGGCGGCCGCGGTGGCGGCGGGGTCCCCGTCGAACATCAGGTGGCTCGATAGAAGGATCTCGTCGGGGTTCCGTCCGATATCGCGGCAGTGGCCGTGCAGGATCTCCCGTTTGCGGGCGAAGTCCTGAGGCGTCCCGCCGACGTAGTTCCAGTGCTGAGCGAAGCGGGCGGCAGTACGGAGGGTGCGGCGCTCGCCGCTGCCCCCGATGCAGATCGGCGGATGAGGCTTTTGCACCCCCTTGGGCTCGTTGCGGGCGTCGACCAATTGGTAGTACTCGCCTTTGAAGTTGGTCGTCTCTTGGCTGAGCAGGCTGACCAGGACCTCGCAGGCCTCTTCGAAGCGGTCGCTGCGCTGGCGGGGCGGGCCGAGTTCGATCCCGTACGCCCCCGACTCCTGTTCGTTCCACCCGGCACCGATACCCAACTCGAGACGGCCGCCGGAGATGATGTCAAGGGCAGTGGCCATGTTGGCCAGAATGGCGGGATGCCGGTAGTGGATGCCGGTCACCAGCGTGCCCAGCCGAACCCGGCGGGTGGCCTGTGCCAGCGCGGTCAGTGTGGTCCACCCCTCCAGGCAGGGACCGGTCGTGTCGGAGAAGATGGGGTAGAAGTGGTCGAAGGTCCAGCCCGACTCGAATACCTCTATGTCGTCGGCCGCCTGCCAGACGGCGAGCATGTCGTTCCAGGTCGTGTGCTGTGGGGCGGTCTTGAAACCGAAGCGCATGCGTCCAACCTACGCGCTGGTGTTCCCTATCCCGGCGGTGGGCAACGGGCGCGGCGAGGGCCCTATCGACCCGCGAAAGCCGCAGGGGCCGTAGGGTGGATCGGGATGGTCGACGTCGAGCTCTTGTACCGTCAGCAGCTGACCGACTCGGACATGGATCTCCTGCGAGGTGCGGTAGGTCCCGACGTTCCTGTAACAGAGGCGCTCGAGGCGGTCGCCACCGAGGAAGCGGTTTTCGGGGCCAGAGCCCTTGCCGAGGTATCCGTCGGAGTGTCACCGTTTCTGGCCTTCGCCACGGCCGTGCACCGGACCGCGGCCCGGCTGGAGACGGCGTCGTTCGTGGAGGAGCGTTGGGGCCCACGCACGCGCATACCTCTGTTCGACGTGGTCGCCCTGCGGGCGCTGGTGTCCGACCAGCTCAGACGATGGTTCCTCGTGGAGCTGCTGGCCTCCTACACGCGGGTGTCGAGCGGGGTGACCTGGACCCGGACGGCCCGGGGGTGGCGCCGCCGCCGGTTCAGCGAGCTCGATCCGGCTTCGCTGGCGCAGCAACTGGAGCTGGTGGGCCGGACCGAGCGGCCGGGCGTGTACCGCCGGCTGGGCGACCTTGCTCTGTTCCTGCTGGGCGTCTTTCCAGATCATCTTCCGGATATCGCCGGAGCGAGCGGGGACCGCCTTTTGCGTCTCTCAGGGATGCCATCCGGGGCCACCCGGGAGCTCGACGGTCGGGCCTTGCTCGAGTTTCTGGGCTCGCGGTGGTACACCGCGGCGGTCGTATGTGCCAGCTCCAACGGTCATCCCGTCACCGCCCCACTCGCCGTAGCCGGTCACATCGGCGAGCACTTCGGCGACGCCCGTCGCGTCGTCAACGCAGTCACGGACCGTTACCTCTTCCCGGTTCGGGAGCAGTGGTTCGGGGCCTGAATCCGGGGTGTCGGCACCTTCGATAGGCGCAGCCTGCGAACTCGTGAGAACCAGGAGGAGGGACGGGTATGACTGACGAAGGTGTGATCGACCCCTGGGTCTCCGAGTGGCTGGCATCCAATCCACTCGGGGCAACGCCGTTCGAGGACCTGTCGCCGGAACTTCTGGCCCTGGCCCGAAATCCGGTGGGGCCACCCCCGACCCGGGAGGTAGCTGAGGTCAACGACGAACAGGTCGGAGATGTCCCGGTGCGCATATATCGCGGTGAGGGACAGCCTACCGGGGTGGTCGCTTACTTCCACGGTGGCGGCTTCGTCATCGGGAGCATCGGGCTGATGGACGGCGTCGCTCGAGAGTTGGCGCACAGCTCCGGGGCGGTGGTGATCTCGGTGGAGTACCGGCTGGCGCCGGAGCACCCATATCCGGCCGGGCTGGATGACTGCGAGCTGGTAACGCGCTGGGCCCTGGCCAACGTGGGACGCTTCGGGGTGCCGCCCGGCGCGGTGGCGGTAGCCGGCGAGAGCGCCGGCGGGAATCTGGCCGCGGCCGTGAGCCTCCGGCTCAGGGATACCGACCCTGATGCCCTCGGGGGCCAGGTCCTGATCTACCCTGCGGTGGCCGGGTCGGCCGTGTATCCCTCCGCCGTGGAGTTCGACGGGCTCGTCATCAGCCGCACCGCGGGCGAGCGGTTCTGGGCTGCTTACACCGCCGGTCGCGATCTCGAAGGGGATCAGTATGCGGTGCCTCTGCAGGCCAAAACCCTGAATGGCCTGCCTCCCGCACTGGTCGTCCTGGGCGGGTGCGACATGCTGCGAGACGAGGGTCGGGAGTATACGGCGCGACTGCGTCAAGACGGCGTGGACGCCGATGAGGTGTGCTACCCCGGCCAACCCCACGGCTTCGTCAACTTTGGATTCCCCGCGGCCGCCCAGGCGTTCGAACGCATCGGCGCCTGGTTGCGCACGAGCTTCGACGCCAGGCGAACGCTGCGATGAAGGCGCCTTGCCCTCTCTTCCTCACCGCCGGGTGCGATCCGTACGGGGGTATGTGACGACAGCCGGGCGCCCGGGAAGCTTCAGGTAGCGAAGCACGTCCGCGGCGTCGTCAACGAGTACGCCCAGGTTGCCGTCCGCGATCGGTTCGAGGGGCGCGATGTTTATCACCCCACCCGCCAACGACCACGTCGCCACGACACTTCCACCGACGAGAGCGATCGGTCGGAACACGCCGTTGGTCGTCACTACATCGCGATGGGCGCCGACGACAGGCGAGCGCGACACCCATCCGTGAAGCAGCGGATCGAAAGGGCCGAGCAGGAGTGGCGCCGGAAGCCCTCCGGGGCTGACTCCGGCCCTGCCCTCGAGTCGGCCTTCGATCGCGTCTGCCGCAGCCATTCCCAGCCTGGCATCGGCCAAGGTGATGCCCGTCCACTTCGCCAGGTCCTCCTCCGAGGCGGGCGTGTGGCCGGCCAGGTATCGGCTGGCCAGCCGGGCGAGCGCGTCGGCCCGGTCGATGGGGGAGGGTGCCGGTCCCAGCCAGGTGTCGACCGAGACGAAGGCGTGATCGCCGCCGATCATGGGGCCCCTGACCACTATCCCCCGGATGGTGGCGGCGGCCAGGATTTGGACCACGGCCTGGCCCGCGGTCGGGATCCCGGCGGCGTCGAGGGAGGCGCGTAGAGCCGTCCTCGTCTGCGGACCTTCGCCGACGGCGGTGGCGACCACCTCGACGGCGCGCTCCGCCTGCGCCGGCGTGATTCCCTCCTGCCCGAGCCTGCGGGCGTTGCCGGTGGCGAGTTGCGGGGTGGTCAGCGGATGGAGCCACCAGTAGTCCTCGGCTGCTACCAGGTGCAGAGTGCCGCGGTTCAGCCAGGAGACAACCAACTGTTTCCTTTTCAGAGCTTCGTCGACCTCAGCCGATGTGAGACCTCTGGACCGAGCGCGGATGGCCAGGCGGGCCCCCCGGGCGTCCTGGGCCTGGATGGCCAGCAAGTGCCGAACGACCGCTGCCGGCGAGCGCCCTGAGCGATCGGTCAAGAGCTGGGCCCGGAGCCGCGCCTCCACGATGCCGGCGTCTCCGTTGGCCACGATCTCAGGTTATGGGCGCCACCAGGCAGCCCACGCGGACGGGGGCGCGGGAGCCGGGCCCCAGAAGACGCTCAGGATCCTACGGTGGTCTTTCGCTTTCGGAGGAAGCTGACGAACTCGGCTCCCTCGCGGACT
>CAWKOH010000014.1:0-87812 GCA_963851245.1 uncultured Acidimicrobiaceae bacterium
TGGCACATGACGGAACCCTCATCCGACGCTTGGACACGGGCTACGAGGCTCGTGCGCTGGTACCCCGCGGAATGGCGGACCCGTATGGAGTTGGTTCACCGAGCTGCTCGCGGCACAGATCGACGAGCGGCCTCGATCCTGGGCCCTCACCTTCGATGTGGCTTTCAGAGCGATCATGGCCCACGTGCCGTCCCTCGGCCTTCTGGCACCACCGTCGACCCGTCAGACCAGCCTCGGCGAAGCCTCACCACTCTCAGCGGCGTACTCGCCGTCTTCCTGACCTTCGCCCTCTCCATCTCGTCCCACTTGTCCACCACCCAGAGGTGGAGAACTCCCGGCTACGACGCCACCCACCGGCGATAAATCTCATGACCGTCGCCGTGACCGTCTGCGCTGGCGCCGTATTAGTTCGCGCAATCCTGATAGCCTGGGCGGCCACGCGGGCAGTGGCCTGTCGTTGCCCCCACGACTCCGGCGGCGGTGCTGATGTTCGTGACGGGAGCAGCGATCTTGATCGCTGGCAGCATCGCCTTTCACACCGGATGGTCAGGCAGTGGTAACCACTCGCAACAGTCCATGGGGCCCTCGGGACCCGCTGGGTTAGCGTGGGCATCGACTCTGGCCATATCGGCCTATTGGGCTCACCCAACGATCCTGCTGAGCCTTCCTGCGAGTGAGATCGCCTGGATGGTGATCAGCGCTGTAGCGCTCGTCCTGGCATCTGTCGGAGCGACCAAGACAGTCCGCCAACTCGAGCTGTCGAGTCGGCTCCTTCGATTCATCACCCGCACCGGCCAATTGGCGGTGGCCGGTTTAGGATCTTCGTGTTCGGGACCCTCATCTGGCTGGTTGACGGTGGCCCTGGACCAGCCCGTATTTTCAGGCCGGCGCCGTCGATCAGGTCGGAATGGTCGTGATGAGCGCGGCACTGCTTCTGGCCATTCGGAGCATTCAACGGACTGGTCGGCACGCAAGTCTGACGCAGTGATCGGCTGTCTGATCTGACGGCCTAGAGGCCGAACTGCGCATTCCTGGGTGGAGTCTGCCGACACTCAGCTTCCGTTGGAGGCTCTGTCCGTTTCGGAGCTCGAAACACCTCGTGCCGCACCGCCGAGCCGCAGGCAGGAGGCAGGGGGCGGCAGCGCCGGCGAAGCCGGCGCTCTTGAGACGTAGAGAAACTTTCGACGGATCAGGGCAGTAGTTGGATGGCTGCGAACTTCAGTGTGACTGCGATTGGTAGGCTAGCTGTGTGGCCGGTCGGATCGCGGAAACGTTCGCATTAGTGGTTCGCTTCGAGCTTCTGGAGGGCCGGGAGGCGGACTTCGACGGCCTTGTGGCGGAGACTCTGGACGGCATACGGGCACACGAGCCTGGCACTCTGGCCTATATCGTCCATCGAGAGCCCTCGGCGCCGGCGGCACGGGTCTTCTACGAGCTCTACCGGGACGTCGAGGCCTTCGAGGAGCACGAACGACAGCCGCACGTCCGACACTTCCTCGCCGGGCGGACCCAGCACCTGGCTGCCGACCCGCTCGTCTGGCGTCTAGAGGCGACCGCCGCCGTTGCAGATTCTGACCTCGATGACCTGAGTGGCTGGTAGGCGGGAAACACTCGGCGAGAGAGTCAAGGAACTCCGCCGAGAGCGGGGGCTCGACCAGCGCGGCCTGGCGGACACCCTCAAGCGGTCGGTCAGTTGGGTCTCCCAGGTCGAGCGCGGCGAGATCGAGGTCGGCGACGTCGGCATGATCCAGAGACTGGCACTCGCACTTTCGGTCCCGTCGCGAGATCTGATCGAGTTGGTGCTCGGCGATGACGCCGCCGAGCTGGAGACTCAACGCCCTTACGTCGAGCAGCTGCGCCTGGCCCTGGCCGGCCACCCGGTCCCACTGGCGGCCTCGAGGTCAGCATCGCCTCCGAAGCGTTCCACCGATGACCTGCTCGCCGGCGTGGCGGACGGCTGGAGCCTCCTGCATGCCTCCGACTTCGAACATCTTGGGCCCCTGCTCGCTCGGCTCATCCTCGACCTCGAATCAGCCAGCCGGCGCACGAGTGACGAGGAACTATGCAAGTCCTCGCGGCTTGGCCGATGCCTACCAGATGGCCGCCGCGATGCTTGTCAAGGTGGGGGACATCGGAGCCGGTTGGATCGCCGCCGACCGAGCAATAGCCGTGGGCGACCGCTGCGGCGATCCTTGTTTGGTCATGGCCGGCCAGTCCGATGGGCCACACCTTCGTCGACTCCAACGAGAACGACCTGGCGCTCCACGTCCTTCGCCAAGCCGTCGCCGTGGCCAAGACCCTGACGGCCGAATCCGACCCGGGCCTGATCTCCCTTACCGGCGCATGCGCCCTCCTGCTCGGAGTCCTCGAAGCTCGACACGGCAACGCCGAAGAAGCACGCCGGCACCTGAAGGTAGCCACCGGCCTGGCACGCCGGCTCGGCTCGGACCGCAACGACTACGGCACCGAGTTTGGTCCCACGAACGTGAAGCTCCACCAAGTCGCCATCGAGGTCGAGCTGGGCAACGCCGCCGAAGCCCTGCGGCTATCCATCGGCGTCGACAGCGCAAGACTGTCCCCGGAGCGCCGCTCCCGGTTCCTCGTGGACATTGCCCGGGCCCACGCCCAGAAGCGCGATGCCCGATCGGCCGTGACCGCTCTCACCGAAGCGGAGTACATCGCCCCAGCCGAGGTTTCGGATTCCCGGCTGGTTCGGGAGCTGCTGGCCGACCTGGAGCACCTGGCTCGAGGACAGACAATCCCAGGTTTGCGGCCGCTCAAGCGGCGAGCCACCCACAAATAGTCGCAACCGCCCTGCGACTCGAAGTCCCCCACAAGACACGAAGCCGCTTCTTCCTTACCTTCACGTCCAAGCGGGCAAAACGGCCCGTCCGGGCGGATAGCCGCCCGTCAAGTGAAGGAGCAACAATGCGAGTGATCCCCGTAGATGACAGAAGGATCAAGGTCCTGGTGGTGGGCGAGCCGGCCGCCCAGGAGCGGGACGGCCAGCCGATGCTGGACCGCACGACCAAGCAGCCGCTATGGAGCCTGGACGTCACCATCATCGGTGACAGCCGGGCCGAGACGGTGCAGCTGACCCTTCCCGAGGGCGGCTTCCCGAAGAACATCGGCATCGGTGCGATCGTCGTGCCCGAGGAGATGGTGGCGGTCACCTGGGAGAAGAACGGCCGCTCCGGCGTGATGGTCCGGGCCAAGTCGGTCAAGGTCGAAGGCGGCCTGACCGGGACGAAGGCGGCTGCGTGATGGCGGCCACTTTCGAAGCCCTCACCGCCTACGACCTCGGCACCGAAGACCTCAAGGCCGCGCTGCTGGCCGGAGTCGAAGGAGCCCACGCGTCCGTCAGGGCGGCCACACAGCTGATCGTCGAGCACGGCACCTGGCTGGAGGAGGACGAGTTCCTCTTCGCCATCCGGGTCCTCCGGGTGGACGAGGCCCTCGTCGCCTACATCGACTGGGGTCGGATCGACCTGGACGACTGGCACGACCAGGGCGCCTACCAGATCCTGCTGATGGCCCAGTTCCTGGCCGGGGTCCAGCACAACTGGTCGCTCGAGAGTCTCTTCCGGGACCTCAACGACCATGAGACCCTCCTGGCTTGCCGGGCCTGGGCCCGGGTCTGCGCGGAGACCCTGCCGTGACCCCCGGCGCCAGCGCCGGTGCCACCCCGAGCGTCCACGTGCCGGTGCCAGCGTGGGTTCCGGTGGTGACCTGGGCCTGCCTGGTGGGCCTGGTGATCCTGGTCGTGTTCCTCGGGTACCGGCGCTGGCGCCGCAACCACCGCCCGAAGACGCTCGACACCGAACGAGCCATGCGCCGCTGGGTCGCCTCGATAGCCGGCCGGTGGCCATGGGACGCCCAGAACCTCGGCCTGGTCCTCGTCGACGACACCACCCGTCACCGCCGCCAGTGGTGGACCGGCCAAGCACTACCGCCCAAGGTGTACTACCCCCAGATCCAGTTCCAGCCGGCCCCAACGGGCTGCGGGCCTACATGCAGACCCTGCCCGGTGTCGGCCTCGACCAGGTAACCAAGATGGCCGGACACCTGGCCAACGCGTGGGGCTGCATCCGAGTCGAAGTCCGCCAAGACCGGCCCGGGGCTGCTCTGTCTCCGAGGGCTGCTTCGGGACCCGCTGTCTGCGCCCTGGGCCATCCGGCCGGACGGCCGGCCGCTCGCGATTGGTTGCTGCACGTCGGAGTCGACGACGAGGGCGAGACGGTGTTGCTCCCCCTGTCCAACCTGTCGGGGGTCACCGTCGCCGGCGTGCCGGGGACCGGCAAGACCTCCCTCCAGCGATGGTGGCTCTGTCAGCTCGCCCCACACCCCGCCGTTCAGATCGCCGTACTGGACGGCAAGGTCTGCGACCCCGCCGACGGCGACTACGGACTCCTCGCCCCCAGGTGCTTCGCCCTGGCCGGAGACGACCTGGCCGAGGCCAACCGGCTCCTCGAATCGCTCTACCAGACGATGCGCTCCCGGTCGGCGTGGCTGCGTGCCAATCGGGGGACATCCCAGTTCTGGGATGCCGGTCCGAGCGAGGACTGCCCGCTCGTCGTGGTCGTTGTCGATGAAAGCCACACCTACGCCAGCGCAGCCAGCCGGGCCGACCGGGACCTGTGCGAGTCGAACATCTGGTACCTGACCAAGCTGGCCAAGGAGGGACGCTCCCGAGGCTTCCTCACCGTCTTCGTCACCCAGAAGCAGACCGCGGACGCCATTCCGACTGCGATCAGGGACGTCTGCCAGGTCGGACTCAGCTTCGGGGTGCGGACCATGGACGGTGCGGTCGCCGCCCTCGGTGACGACATCCGCCAATACCCCGAGATGGCCCCGACTGAACTGATCGGGCGCCAGTGGACAGGTGTCGCCGTCCTTCGCCGTCCTGACCGGGCCGGATACCACCGGGTCCGCACGCCGTTCGTCAGCGAGCACGATGCGGCTCACCTCGCCAGCTACTTCGAGAGCCTTCGCCAGGTGCCGGCAAGCGCAGCACCCGCGAAGCGACGGTGTCGAATGAGCGGGCCGATCGGCTCCGACCTTTACGGCGACCTGGTAGAGGTGGCGTCCAAAGAGGGCTTCGGGGACTGGCTCTCCATGGTGCGGGCCACCGGCGGATGCGCCGAACCCGATCCACCTGTGGGGGGAATCCACCACACTGGACATGAGCACCGGCGAAGTTCTCAGCCAACGAGAGCCGGGCCGGCTTCTGGTCGCCTGCGGCAACCGCGGACCACCCGCTGTCCGGCCTGCTCGGAAACCTACCGGGCCGACACTTACCAGCTCATCCGGGCTGGCCTGGTGGGCGGCAAGGCCGTTCCCGACCGAGGTAAGCGACCATCCGCGAGTCTTCGCCACCTTCACCGCCCCTAGCTTCGGGCCCGTCCACGCTCACCGCTGCGACGAACACGGACGTCCCCGGCGCTGCCATCCGGCCGGCCTCCATCGCTGTCTGATCCGCCATCATGCGACCGATCCTCGTGCTCGGCCAGCCGCTCGACCCCAGCACCTACGACTACATCGGCGCGGTCATCTGGAACGGTCTGTCCACCCGGCTGTGGGCTCGCACCGTCCAGCTCGACCAACCGGCGTTGCGCTCGGCTCCTGGGCATCCGCCAGTCCGACTGGCCGGGCTCGGGGCGGGTGTCGGTCGCCAAGGTCGCCGAGTACCAAGCCCGAGGCCTGGTCCACTTCCACGCCGTGTTCCGCCTCGACGGTCCCAGGCCTGAACTCGATCCGCCGGCCGGGGCCACTACCGAGCTCCTCGCCGCCGCCATCCAACAGGCGGCAGTCCTCGCCCAAGTCGCCGTCCCCGTCAGTCCCACGCTCACCGGAGTGGCTCCGATCGTGTGGGGCGAGCAACTGGACCTGAAGCCGATCGGCTCTGCCGAGTCCGACCGCCAGCTGAGCGATCAGCAAGTCGCCGGTTACATCGCCAAATACGCCACCAAGGGCGCCGACGTCGCCGGTGGCGTCGATCGGCCCCTGGCCTGCCGGACTTGCCACGGCCTCGGATCGCTAGACGGCACGACCTGCGCAGACTGCAAAGGCACGGGCCGCCGAAACGGCACCATGCCGCCGGCGGCGAACCCGCACGCCCAACGGATGATCGACACCTGCTGGACCTTCGGAGGCCTCCCCGAGCTGTCGGAGCTCCGCCTCCGGCCGTGGGCCCACATGCTCGGCTTCCGCGGTCACTTCAGCACCAAGTCCCGTCGTTACTCGACCACGCTGACCCGACTCCGCCGGGCCCGTCGGGATCACCGGGACGCTGCGTTCCTCTCCTCTCACGGCCTCGAGGCAGACACGACAGTCCTGCGCATCCACGACGGTGAGGACGGGCCCTACACCGACGACTACGAGGACGCCGTGCTCGTCATCGGCCAGTGGCGCTACGTCGGCCGTGGCCACACTCCGGGCGAAGCTGTCTTCGCCGCGACCGTCGCCCACGACCTGGCCCTCAGCCGGCGCCTATCCCGGGAGCAGACACACGATGACGACTGAATCAGCCTTCCGACCGGCCCGGCGGAGGACCGCTCAGAGCACGAAGCCACTCCTCAGCGTCGAGCAGACCGCCAATCCTCCTCGGGGAGAGCCGATCCGCCTCTACCGGTCCATCGACCGTGGCGACTTCCCCGCTTCCCGTGTTCCGGATCAACGGTCGGCTCCGGATCACCCGCCGATCGGTGGAACGGTTGATCGACGGTGACCTACCGCTTCCAGCCATCGAAGGGCTTGTCAAGGGCGGCGCAGCCGGCGAGCGCAGCGAGCGAACCCTTGACGAGCCCGATCGCGAGGGAACCGCCAGCCAGATAATGGATTTGGCCAGCCGCTTGCGGCTGGCCTGGTCGCCTTCCCTCCCGCTTCAGCCCAGCATCTCCCCCAGATGATCGGCAGCTCGTCGGTCTTCCTCCGGTACCCCGTCGGTGTAGTGCCGGGCCATGTGTACGGTCGACCAGCCCAGCCGGGCCTGCTTCTGCGCTTCGCTGACCACCGGGTCCAGGGCCGTGGCGTGGAAGTGCCGGAGCGAGTGCAAGTGGATGTCCGAGGCGATCCCCGCCCTCGTCCGCAGCCGTGTCAGAGCGTGGCTGTAGGAGTCAGGGTACGGCGGGATCTCTCCACCGGGCTCGAAGGAGAACACGAACGACCTGGCCCGATCGACAGCCCGGCCGAGATGGCCAGCCGCTTCTGTTCGAGCTGCAATTCCCTGATGGCGGACACGGTCGAGCCATCTAGTGCCACCTTCCGGACGCTGGCACTCGTCTTCGGCGACTTCACGATCGCCCCGCCTTTGGCCGCCACGACGGACTCGTCGACCACGATGAGGCGCTGCTTCAGATCGACGTCGGCCCACCGGAGCGCGCACGCCTCGCCCCGCCGAAGTCCGGTCGCCGCCAGCAACCGAAGGAAGGTGGAAATCCGAGGGTCGCCCGGTTCAGCCGCCTCCAGGAGCGCCTTGACCTCCCCCAGCTCCGGGGCCCGAACGTCCGGCCGCCGCTCCTCGAACTTCCAGACCGGCAGCTCTGCGTCCGCAGCAGGGTTGCGCAACGTCCCGCCACTCCACTTCTGCGCCAGCCGGCAGGAGCGGTGCAGCACGGCCTTGACTTGGCGGACGGTGGCCTGGGAGAGCCCCTTGGTCTTCAGCGACCGGTAGAAACGCTCGACGTCGTATGGACCGAGGGTGGCGATCTTCCGCCGGCCGATCGTCGGCTCGATGTGCACTTTCCAGATGCTCTCGTAGTGTCGGGACGTTTTCGGCGACAGGTCTTCCCAGCCGTTGTCCCGCCACGCCGCGATCGCGTCGTTGATAGTCGTCTTTGGACCCCACTCCTGCGGCTCCTCGAGGACTGGTGCGGGCGTCGCCTCGTGGGTCAGCACCATCCGGGCCAGCTCCCTCTCGGCCTCGCGCTTGGTGCCGTGGAACCGGGCGTGCTTGTGGCGGGTACGACCCTCCGCATCACGGCCCAGATACACCCGAAGCTCCCAGGTGTTGGACTTGCCAGCTATGGCTCTGAGACTCCCAGCCATGCGTCCTCTCCCATCCCACCCAACGCCATTTGTTGGGTTTACTGTTGGGTTTTCGGACGCAAACCTACGACGACGGTGTGACCGTCACCCAGACATGCCCTCTGACCTGGACGTTTCCAGCGCGCTCGGAGGGATTCGAACCCCCAACCTTCTGATCCGTAGTCAGATGCTCTATCCATTGGGCTACGAGCGCTCGGAAGAAACGATGGTACCAGCGAGGCCGGTACCCGCCCATCGGGAAAGCCTCCGACCTTCTCTGGCCTGCCCCGGTCGGAACGGCTAGGGTCGGCATTCGAGTTAAGCCGCGGGCGGAGTCCTGGTGCTGCGGATGCACCGGCCTGGGCTTGAGGAGGGGTCGCGCCCGTGGCACTGCACCAGTACGCTCCTGGACGGTCAAATTCGCTCCCCGCGGCGGTGGCCGGTTGCGCAACGGGCCAGCAACGTCACGATGAGGCGGCGCCAGATCGTCCTCGCACTGCTGTCCCTGACGTTGGTGGCCGTGATAGCGGCCGTCGGGTCGGGCACCCGGACGGCCTGGTGGGCGGTCGCCGGAGTCCTGGCTATCGGAGCGATCTACCTGGGACTGCTGCACCGACTGCGGCGCCAAGCGGCTGAGAGGGAGTTCGGCGGGTCGGCCAATCCACGATCCGACTTCGCCGAATCGGTGACCGGCGTGCGGATGCCTCCCGAACCCGAGGCCCTTCCTCTCCTGGTGAGCCCCCGTGCGGGTCAGCCGACGATCGCCCTTGTACGCTTCACGCTCGCCTGCGCCGCTGGTTGGGCCCTCTCGCCCGTCGTCTTCGCGCTGTCCCTGCTGGTTCGCGAGATGCCACGCGACGCCACCAGCCAGCGCTGGCTCGCCAACCTCCAGACTGCTCAGGAACGACTTCGCGACCAGTCCCTTCGTACCATCGTGGTGTCGGCCGCCACGACCGCCAGCGTGACAGCGACCGGCGCGGCCGCCTTCGCCGGCGCTGGAGCAGCCGGCGCCAGCACCGTCGCCGCCAGTGCCCCTGCCCTTGCCACCGTTGGAGTCACCGCCTCGGCCCTCCCATCCAGCAGCTATACCGTTGTGGCCGGAGACACTCTCTGGGGAATATCTCAGCGGTTCGGCACGACCGTGGCCGAACTAGCGGCGATCAATCACATCGCCAACGAGAACCTCATCTTTGCCGGCGAGGTGCTGACCTTGCCGCCTGGCGTTTCGGCCCGGGCGGCGTCGCCGGCGCCCAGCGCACCGAACGCCTCCGGCGCCTATACGGTCCGCCCCGGTGACACGCTGTCGAGCATCGCCGAGCGGTTCGGCACTTCGGTGGCACAGCTCGCAGAGATCAACGGCATCGCCAACCCGAATGTGATCTTCGCCGGCCAGGTGCTTCGCCTGTCGGGTGCGCCGGTGACCACCAGGGCGACGGTCACGAGCAGTGCCCCCGTCACCTCGAAGCCGGCTCCCGGCCCCAGCCGGCCGGTCAGCACGGCGCCCAAGACGTCGCCGGCGACAGTGACGGTCCAGGTCGCTTTGGCCCAGGTCGGCAAGCCTTACGTGTGGGGAGGCGCAGGGCCGAACTACTTCGACTGCTCCGGTCTGGTCATGTACGCCTGGGCCCGCGCCGGTGTCGACCTCCCTCACTACAGCGTGTCGCAGTATGAGGACACCGAACGGATCGCCGAGTCTCAACTCCGGCCCGGCGACCTTGTGTTCTACGACACGGGGAGTGGGGCTCAGCCGGGGCACGTGACCATCTACATCGGCGGCGACCAGGTTGTGACTGCCGACCAGCCTGGCACCGACGTCCGGGTCGTGTCACTGACCTGGGACGGCCCCCCGATGGGGTTCGGCCGCGTACGGTAACCCAAGCCGTTCCGTTCGTCCGGTCTGGGGGGAGACGCCCATGCTCGGGTGAGACGTCCGGGCTGGGCGTCCGGAAACCGGTGACTTTTCGACACAATGCAACAGTGCTTTCCGCAGAAAACCCACCCTCGTTGCGTTACGTCCAAATAGCGAACCTAAGGCAGCAAAGGTGGGGCGAGGGCTCTGACCACTGTTGCATTGTGTTGGCGTCGCCATCTGGCGCCCCTAACAGCGCCCGGCGCACGGGCCCCCTCCAGCGCCTCTTGACCGCGCGCCGGCGCCCCTGACGCCGGCGCCGGCGCTAGGTGGTCGGAGGTGACGCCGGCGTGGTTGTCGTGGTGGTACTCGGAGGCGGCGCCGGCATCTGCAAGACGGTGCTTTGGGTGATGGGCGGCGTGACCGACCCCGCGGGTGGCCTTACGGTGATCGCAAGGGTGAAATTGGTTCCTTCAGGCGGGTTCAAGGGGCCCATTCCGGCGATGGTGTAGGCCTGCCCGGGGACCAGGCTGACGAAGTCCCGCACCGACGACGAACCCGATGTCGGGGGACTGATCGCAGCTGTCACAGTTAAGTTGCTCTCCGCCTGATTCCCGACATCCGCCACGACAACGGTTACGTTCATAGTCGTGGCGTCGGGCAGTACCTGGACCCCGCCGCGGGCGGCAACAGGAGCCGGGGTGGTGGTCACCGAGTAGATCTTCAGTTGGTGGACGGGAGTGGGAACGACCGCGTTCTGCAAGCTGGTCAGGAAGATCTGAGCGGTCTGGGGCTGGTAGGGGGTCGGGTCGGTCACCCACGTGGACGCAGGCATGTGAACTCCGACCGAGGCCGGCATGGTCCGGGCGAACATGGCATAAGCCTGGTCACCGACCTGCAGGTCGTTGCCGGCGGTGTGGATGGCGGCGATGGCGTTTTGCTGGGCCGCCGCCGGCGAGGCGCTGCTCGAAGCCGTCACTATGGGCGAGAAGGCGGCTTGGAGAGCGGCGGCCGCCTCGCTCCGGGCTAGCAGAGAGGCTTCGAGGAGCCCGGACTGGCCGGCCAGGATGTCGGGCGGGCGCAGCTTGATGACGTCCTTGTACGCCGCGGCAGATCCGGCCGTCAGCTGCTCGAGCTGGCCCGTTATGGTCGGGCCGGACAGATGGAGGCCGTTGGTCCAGAGCTGATCAAGCTGCTGGCCTTCGGCCGTAGAGGTGGCGATGACAGGGAGGACTCGGTCGATCCACGTGCCGGCCGCCAGATCCTCGGCGGTTGTCACCGAGCGCGAATGAAGAGAGGCATCTATCAGCAGCACGAGCAAGGTGATGACCACTCCAACAGCGAGCCACCGGATCCCTGCGCCACCGCGGCGAGCAGAACGGCCAGCCAGCGCCATAGCGTACCCACGATAGTCAGCGTGGCCTACCGGCAATTGGGGCACTTCGGACGAACCGTCCCTGTGGTCGGGTTCCTGGCCGCCCCGACAGCCCGGCTACGGCTACCAGACAGCCCGGCTACGGCTAAAGGTCGCCGGTCAGCAGCTTGATCACGGCCGAAACTTCGAGGAGGTCCTCGAGCACGGCGTCGGCCCCCAGCGGCTCCAACTCCTGGGCGGAGAACCTGCCGGTGCCCACGAGCAGGCAACGGGTCCCCGCCGCCCGCGCACACTCCAGGTCACGGGGGGTGTCGCCTATCACCCAGACGTCTGAGGGAGCGATTGTCACGCCGTGCGTCGCGGTCATGCGCCCCATGGCGATGGGCACGAGCAGGTTGCGATCGGAATCGTCGCTCCCGTAGGCGCCGACCGCCAGGTCCAGCCAGTGATCCAATCCAAAGGCCGCCACCTTCACGAGAGCGTTCGGGGCCACGTTTCCCGTCAGGAGCGTCGACACGACCCGGTGATCGCGGGCCAACGCCTCGAGCACCGCCGCCACTCCGGGGAGGGCGGCGCCGGAGGCAGCCAGTTCGCCCGCCGCTTCCGCCGCCGCCAGCTGCGCCTCGATGCCTCGCAGGATGGCCTCGACCCGCTCGGGCGTCTCTTCGAAACCCATCTCCTGGAGGTACTCGCGAACGATCTGCGGATCGGTCTTACCGCTCATGCGCACTCTCTGCTCGGGCCGGACTCCGAGCACGGTCTCGAGGGCCAGGTCGAAGACGGCCGCTCCCAGATCACCGGCGCGCACAAGGGTCCCGTCGACGTCCCACAGCAACAACCGCCGGATCACCCGGCGACGATACCCGCCGCAGCCGGCGTTGGCGCTCGTCACGGGGTCACTCCTACTTCGGCAAGACTCTTCTCATGGACATAAAGCCGGTGGCCATGAAGTCCACACCCGAATGGCGAGCACTGGAAGAGCATCACCGGAAACTGGCCGGCGCGCAGCTTCGCGACCTCTTCGCCGACGACCCGACCCGCGGCACTGAGCTGACCCTGGACGCCGTGGATCTCCACCTGGACTACTCCAAGAACCGGCTAACTGCTACGACCATTCAACTCCTGGTGGCGGTGGCGGAACGGGCCGGCTTGCGAGAGCGCATCGGCGCCATGTGGGCGGGAGAGCACATCAACGTCACTGAGGACCGTGCCGTGCTGCACGTGGCTCTGCGCGCCCCGAAAATGCAGGTGATCACCACAGACGGCCACAACGTGGTCCCAGACGTGCACGCGGTGCTCGACAAGATGGCCCGGTTCGCCGATAGGGTCCGATCGGGCGAATGGAAGGGACATACCGGCGAGCGCATCCGGACCGTCGTCAATATCGGCATTGGCGGCTCGGACCTGGGTCCGGCCATGGCCTATGACGCCTTACGGCCCTTCGCCGATCGAGACATCGAGTGCCGGTTCGTCTCCAACGTGGACGGCAGCGACATCTGGGAAGCCACTCACGACCTGGACCCGGCGAAGACTCTGTTCATAATCAGCTCGAAGACATTCACCACGTTGGAGACCATCACCAACGCCACCACCGCCCGGGACTGGCTGGTCTCGGAGCTGGTCGACACGAAGTCTGTGGCCAGTCACTTCGTCGCCGTCTCGACCAACGCTTCCAAGGTTGCCGAGTTTGGCATCGACACCGACAACATGTTCGGGTTCTGGGATTGGGTTGGCGGCCGCTACAGCTACGACTCGGCTATCGGCCTGTCGCTGATGATCTCGATCGGACCGGACGCCTTCTACGAGATGTTGAGCGGCTTTCACGCCATCGACGAGCACTTCCGCACCGCTCCCTTCGGGGCCAATCTTCCGGTCCTCATGGGGCTCATCGGCGTCTGGTACAACGACCTCTTCGGCGCCCAAACCCAGGTCATCCTGCCCTATAACCACTATCTCTCCCGCTTTCCTTCCTACCTTCAGCAGCTGGAGATGGAAAGCAATGGAAAAAGTGTGACCCTCGTGGGCGACCCGGTCGATATGGACACCGGGGCCGTGGTGTGGGGTACGCCCGGGACCAACGGCCAGCATGCCTATTTTCAACTCATCCACCAGGGGACGCGCCTGATCCCGGCCGATTTCATCGGCTTCGTGGAGCCGAACCATGATGTAGGTGGCCATCAGGACCTTCTCATGGCCAACTTCTTCGCCCAGACCGAGGCCTTGGCCTTCGGCAAAACATCGGCCGAGGTGGAAGCCGAGGGGGTACCGGCGCCCCAGGTGCCCCACCGGACCTTCGCCGGCAATCACCCCACCACAACCATCCTGGCCCCCAAACTCACGCCTCGTGTCCTGGGCGAGCTGGTCGCGACCTACGAGCACAAGGTCCTCACCCAGGGGGTCATCTGGGGGATCAATTCATTCGACCAGTGGGGGGTCGAGCTCGGTAAGGCCCTGGCTCAGAGGATCGTGCCCGAGTTGACGTCGGAAGCGGCCCCGGATCTTGGCCACGACAGCTCCACCAACAACCTCATCCACCGCTACCGCGCCGGCCGAGGGAGGCCATAGGCCCTCAGCCAGGCGAGCTCAGTGCGCCCAGCCGGTCGTGGATGGGCCCTGTCGTGTCCTTCAGCGGACGGCCATCCCGACCGCAGTGGCATGCCAGTATCTCGGCCGCGATGGCCAGCGCCACCTCTGGCGCCCGCCGGCCTCCCAGATCGAGGCCAATCGGACGGTGGATGCGGGCCAGGTCCTCGGAACTGACCCCGTCAGCCAGGAGGCGATCGGCGCGACGCGACTGCGTCGAGCGCGAACCCATGGCGCCGATGTAGGGAATCCCGCGGGCCAGCCCGGTAGCCAGGCTGGGGGCGTCGATGTGGGGGTCGTGACTGAGGACGATCAACGCCGCGGTTGCCCCGGCCCAGTCGAGCAGGTCTCCCAGACCCTCGACACTATTGGTCGCGTCCGTCTCCCAGCCCAGCAGGGCCGCTTGAGCGGCAATGGCGCTGACCACCTCGCCCGTACCCACCACGACCAGGCGCGGGGTAGGCACCCAGGCGTCGATCAGCAGCAATCCATCCTCGTCCTCGACCCGGCGCTGAGCCGAGCGGCCCCCGACGAGAACGGCCACAGCTTCGTCACGGATTCCCTGCGCCGGCGGTCGGCCCGCCAGCTCACCCCAGGTCTGGCCGGTACGGTCGACCACCATCGCCGAGGTCCCGGCACCCGGTCCGTCCATCCGGGTGATCAGCGCCGCAGGGGCCCGGGAAGCCAGGAGATCCCAGAGTTGGGGTGGTATGGCCTGGACCGGCTGAAGTAGGACCTCGGCTTGGCCGCCGCAGGCCAGCCCGACCTCCTCGACGGCCTTGCCGTGGATCTCGATGCCGACCGAGCGCAAGCGGTCGGTTCCCGTACCGAACATCTCCGCCGCCGCAGCGCCGAGCTGATCGGCTCCTGGGCGGCCCAACAGGTCCCCGTCTTGTGAGCCGTCGCTCCAGATGGCGACCAGTTCGTCGACGGGCAAGGTCGAGAAACCCTTGACCTCGATTACCCGGCCGATCACGGCGGAACGGCCGCGGCCCGCCTGGGCTCGAACCGACTCGGCTACCTTCTGCATCTCAACACCTCCGCCATCGAGGCTACGCCGAAACACCGCGCCGTGCCGCAGAACGAAACTACGTCCACGTGTCATGATCACCCGGTGCCCTGTCTAGGCCCGATTCGTCCGCCACGGTCCTCGGAAGAACACGTGAACGTGGTTACGCGGCGTAGCACTCAGGGATAGCTTGGCGTCATGGCCTCAACCAACACCGCGCTCATCGTGGTTGACGTGCAGAGAGACTTCTGCGAAGGCGGCAGCCTGGCCGTGCCCGGCGGTGATGCAGTCGCGGCCGGGGTAAGCGACCTGATCGACGCCGCCGACGGTGCCTATAGGTTGGTGGTGGCCACCCGGGACTGGCACGTCGACCCGGGTTCCCATTTCGCCCCGGCCGGCGAAGAGCCGGACTTCGTCCATACCTGGCCGGTGCATTGCGTGGCCGGCACCGACGGTGCCGCCTGGCATCCCGATCTGCGCCTACCTCCCGACGTCGTCGTCGTCTCCTCGGGGGAGTACCAGGCCGGCTACAGCGGCTTCGAAGGACACGACAGCGACGGTCGCACCCTGGCCGAGGTCCTCAAAAACAGCGACATCGACGGGGTGGACGTGGTCGGGATCGCCACCAGCTTCTGCGTGAAGGCCACCGCGCTCGACGCCGCGAAGGCCGGCTTCTCCACCAGGGTGCTGGCCCCCCTGACCGCCGACGTCGCCTCCGCCCCGACCTACGACACCCTGGAGCGCCTGCGCCGCAAGGGAGTGACCATCGCCGGCTGACCGGACGCAGGCCGTAGAGGATCAGTCATGCTGGTGGGCCTCGTGGTCCACGTGGCCGACGGGCTCGAGCTGGAAGGTCGAGTGCTCGACGTCGAAGTGGCCTGAAAGGCAGGCCTGGAGCTGGTCCAGCACCTGGGGGGCCTTCCCGTTCGCGAAGCAGGAGTCCGAAACGACTACATGAGCGGAGACGGCCGGCAGGTCTGACGTCACGACCCAGACATGGAGGTCGTGGACCGAGGCCACCTCGGGCAGTTCGAGGATATGGCTGCGGACCTCGTCCAGATCGAAGTCTTCCGGTGCCGCTTCGAGCAGGATGCGGCCCGACTTCCGCAGCAGTGGCCACGCCGCCCGGGCCATGAGGGCCACCACCACGAGAGACGCGATCGGGTCGATCCGGTCGAATCCGGTCAGCAGGATCACGATGCCGGCGACAAAGGTCCCGATGAAGGCCCAGAGATCGGTGACCATGTGAGCGAAGGCCCCGGCCACGTTGAGGCGGTCCCGGTTGGCGCGGGCCAGCACGCTGGTGGCGAGCAGGTTCACGAGAATGCCGACCGCGGCTACGACCGAGACCAGCAGCCCGCGCACGTGTATCGGGTGTATCAACCGGTCGATAGCGGTGACGAAGATGACGGCCCCGACTGCGGCCAGGGTCACGCCGTTGACCGCAGCCGACAGGATCTCAGCTCGCTTGAAGCCAAAGGTCATCGGGCCGGCCGCCGGGCGGGCTGCCAGGTGGGCCGCCCACAGCGACGCACCGAGGGCCCCGGCGTCGGTCAGCATGTGGCCCGCATCGGCCAGGAGCGCTACGGATCCCGCGACCACGGCCGCCACGATCTCGCTCACCATGAAGGCGACTATCAGGCTGAGCGCGACCAGGAGGTAGCGGCGATCGGCCTCCGGTCCTACTGCCCGCGCATGATGGTGTCCGGGTTCGAGCCTGGCCCGGAGCCGGTGGCCATGCGGATGGGGTACGTCACTCACCGCCGTTCGAGGCTGATCCCTAGGCCGCGACGGCCGCCGGGCGGCGGTCGGCCCAGGGCAGGGCCTCCTCCAGTTGGGCCGCGACTCGGAGCAGTCGGGCTTCGCCCCAGGGGCCGCCGACCAACTGGACTCCGATCGGCAGCCCCTGGTCGGTCATGTGGGTGGGCAGCGATATGGCCGGTTGCCCCGTCATGTTGAAGCCGGAGGTGAGCACGGCCATCTGGAAGACTTGCATCGCCGGTCCGCCCCCGCCTGCCCCCTGGTGGACGGCGGCCAGAATCTCACCGGCCCGGGGCGGCTCGATGGTCATGGTGGGACAGACCAGAATGTCGAACTCGCTGACCCACCGGCCCACGATCTGCCGGCACAGGCGCTGGAGCTGGCGGACGGACCGGACGTAGGTGAGGCTGTCGACGCCGATAGCGGCCTGGCGGTTGGCCCTGACATGCGGCTCCGCCTTCTCCCAGTCGACGCCGTCGTAGTCGGCCAACCCCGAGTTGACGACGTTCAGGAAGTACTCGATGAAGTCGGGCGGCACGTCGTAGGTGCTGTGGGCCACGTGGTGACCCAGCTTCTCGAGCGCGGCAGCCGCCTCTGTCGCCGCCCGAGCGCACACCGGGTCCATCGGCAATCCGAGCGGGGCTTCATCTACCAGGCCCACCCGCAGATGCCCCGGGTCGGCGCCGACCTCGCCCAGGAACGGACGCTCCGGTGCCGGGGCGTTGTACCACTGGCCCAGGTCCGGGCCGCAGGTCGCGTCGAGTATGGCCGCCGTGTCCGCCACGTCACGGGTTACCACCCCCTCGACTACACCGCCTTCCCATGAAAACATCCGGGTCGGGATCCGACCCCGGCTCACCTTTAGACCGACCAGGCCGCAGCAGGAAGCAGGGATGCGAATGGAACCGCCTCCGTCGTTGGCGTGGGCCACGCTGTACATGCCCGCGGCGGTCGCAGCGGCGGCGCCTCCACTCGACCCGCCCGGCGTCCGGTCCAGGTCCCAGGGATTCCGGGAGATGCCGTAACGGTCGTTCTCGGCGGCCGTTATGGGGCCGAACTCGGGGGTATTGGTACGTCCGGTGAGGATGAAACCGGCCTGCTTGAAAGCCTCGACGATCAGCTCGCTCTCCTCCGACAGGCCGGCGGGAGCGGCCCAGGAGCCGTAGGTGACGGGCCAGCCCGCCACCTTGGTCAGGTCCTTGATCGGGATCGGAACTCCGTGGAAGGGTCCCAGGTCGTCGCCTCGGGTGACCGCCTTGGTGGCCTCGGCTGCCGCCGCCCTGGCTTCATCATCGTTGCGCCAGATGACCGCGTTGACCGCGCCGTTCGTCTCATCGATGCGAGCCAGGGTGGCGTCGAGCACTTCGAGCGGGCTGACCTCCCGGGCCTTGATGGCTGCGGCTAGAGATCGGGCGGTCCTGAAAGTGAGGTCATGGTCCCCCATAGCTCCGACGTTACCGGAGCACAGTGACGGAACGGCGGGTCCCCCAGTGGCCGCGACCGCTGTGGTTCACTACGTTCTGTGGCCTTTGTCACGAACGGGCTACCGCTGTCTCGTCGCAGCGTGCTCTTCCGGGTGGCGGCCGAGCCGTCGCTCCTGTTGA
Organism: uncultured Acidimicrobiaceae bacterium; assembly: GCA_963851245.1. Taxonomy (GTDB): domain Bacteria; phylum Actinomycetota; class Acidimicrobiia; order Acidimicrobiales; family Palsa-688; genus CAWKOH01. The sequence continues at coordinate 18,207 of CAWKOH010000014.1, forward strand.
CCAGCGGTCCCCGGGCCCTCCTCCTGCAGGTGGCACATCCGTCGGTGGCCGCCGGCGTGGCTCAGCACTCGGACTACCGGTCCCGGCCCTGGACACGGCTGTTTCGGACTCTCGCCGTGGTGACCGCGATCACCTTCGCGGATCCGGACCGATCCCGCGAAGCAGCGCGCCAGCTTCGGCGGCGGCACGCGGAGATCAGTGGCACGACGGAGGACGGAGCAGCGTACGACGCGCTCGACCCCGATCTGCTCCTGTGGGTCTGGGCCACGCTGGGTGACGGCCTGGTCCGATCCCATGAGCACTTCGTGCACCCGCTCACCGACGTCGAGCGGGAGGAGCTGTATTCAGAATGGAAGCTGGTCGCCTACGCCTGCGGAGTACCACAGGGCGCCTGCCCGGAGACCTGGGCCGACTTCGGGGTCTACTTCCGCGACGTTCTGGACGCCGAACTGGTCCCTACCGAAGTGGCCTGCACCGTCGCCGGCTACCTTCGGCGCCCGCCGGTCCCCTTCCCGCTCAACATCATCTCGGGCGAATTCATGCACATCCTCGCGGGCGGCCAGCTCCCCGTCCCCCTTCGGCGCGACCTGGGATTCAGCTGGAACCCGGCACGTCAGCTGGCGTTCGACGTCACCGCCACCGCATCGCGGTTGGCGGGGCGGGTCATCCCGGGCGGCGTCCGGCGGGCGCCGGTAGCGGTGGCCACCGCGTCCCCGGTGCTGTCGGGCCTCGCGGCCGGCTACGTGACCACCAATCATTAAAACCTTTATACACCTCTGCTATAAACCTCGCCCACTAATCATCTAGCAGGGGGCACAGCTATGAACGATCTGCCGGCTACGAGGCAATTCGCGCGCCCGACAGCGTTACGGAGAGCCGGTCGGCGCTCTCTCTACTACCGCTTTAACCGAAACTCGACCAGCTTCGCCGAGACTTGGCCCGATGGGCCAACCGGTGGGTCAGTCACCAAAGGAAATATCCGTGGGCCTCACACGCTTTGTAGACGAGCTCCCTTTCAAGAGGCCGGGGACCCGGTCGTCAATAGGAGCAGCGAAAGCGTACGCCGGCTTCCTCGCCTCAAGGACGGGGTAAAGAAGGCTGCTAGAGGCATTGGCTGGCAATTCCGGCTGCTGGTGGCGAGCGCTTTGGTCGTGTCGGTGATTGGCATCTCGACCGTTTCGGCCGGCGCGTCTCAGGCCAGTGGTGTCGCTCCAGCAAACGAGAGCGCAGCCGCGAAGGGAATTCGTCCGGGAGCGACACCACTGCGGGCTGCCGGCGGGTCCATGGCATCCAACGCCGCGCCAATCGCGGCTTCGGGGCGGACGTCGAATGCGCTGACCCCGGCTGTGTCCGCCGGCGGAGGGCTTCCCATTTCATACTCCGGTCAGCTGCAAATCGACAACGCCGATCCGCTTATCTTCCAAGGCGTGGCGTGCCCGTCAGCATCGCTCTGCGTCGCGGTGGACAGTGACGGCAACGTGGTTACGTCTACCAGCCCGACAGGTGGACCCTCAGCATGGAAGGTAACCACCATCGACTCGTCGTGGGACTCCGGTCTGACCGGCGTGTCTTGCCCGAGCACATCTCTGTGCGTGGCCGTTGACGACTTCGGCGACATATTCACGTCCTCGAATCCTGGTGCGAGCCCTCCAACATGGACCCCACTCCTACAGGCGGATCCGGGCCACGCCTTCTTCAGTGTTTCCTGTCCGTCGACATCTCTCTGCGTGGCGGTGGACAACGTGGGCAACGTCGTCACCTCCTCCAGCCCGACTGTTGCGGCCTCTTGGTCGTCGCCGGCAGACATCGACGAGACCAGAGTGATCAATGACATCGCCTGCCCCGGTACCACCCTGTGCCTGGCGGTCGACAATGCCGGCAACGTCATTACATCCAATACCCCGACGGTGTCGACCTCTTGGAGCACGACACCATCGGTCTCGAGCAACGCTATGTATGGGATATGGTGCGCCGGCATCACCCAATGCATAGCCTCCGATGCTGAAGGTAATGTATTCACATACACGTCCGGGGTATGGAGCGTGGCGACCGACATCGCCGGCAGCGACGTTCTGGGGGCCGTCTCGTGTCCCTCCACAGCGTTGTGCGTAGTCGCGGACGAAACGGCGGGCAGCATGCTCTATTCGACGAACCCATTCGATGCGTCGCCGGTCTGGACTCCTGTTACCGGAGTCGACGCTGCCGCCAACGGGCTGTTCAACGTCTCGTGCCCGAGTACGACCTTGTGTGTCGCCGCTGATGCGAACGGGAACGTCTTCACGTCAACCAGTGGAGGCACCACATGGAGAGCTACAGCGACGAGCGACACGAGCGGAAACCTGACCGGCGCCTCCTGTACGTCGACGAACCTATGCGTAGCCGTCGACGCCTCCCCCTTCGACAACGCCGGCAACGTGCTGACCTCGACCAATCCGTTCGCGCCGTCGCCAACATGGGCGGTCACATTGATTGATTCGTCATATGGCCTGGACGCCGTGACCTGCCCGACCACGACCCTCTGCGTGGCGGTCGACCAGCACGGAAACGTGCTGACCTCAACCAACCCGACAGGTGGAGCGAGTGCATGGACGGCCGCCGACGTCGATGGAGTCACCCCCATATGGTCAATCTCTTGTCCGTCCACAACACTTTGCCTGGCCGGCGATAGCAACGGGAACATCCTCGAATCAGCGGATCCAACCGGTGGCACATCGGCATGGCAATCCGGAGGTATCACGCCCGGACAGGGAATCGAAGCTATTTCCTGTCCCAACGCGGAGTCGTGCGTACTCGCCACCGACGAAGGCCAGGTCTCGTCGGCAGGTGATGCGTCACTCGGGACCTACTCGGGCTCGTGGGTAGCACATGGAGTTGCCTCTGATCCGATCTATGCGCTCACATGTCCATCAACACCCTTGGGCACAGCCCCCGAGGCGTACCTATGCGTTGCTGGCGACGCAGACGGAAATATCTACACAGGTGACGTAACGAACTCAAGTTGGTCCTCCTTCAGCGCAGTCATTGACGCCCCGGTTGCGGGTGTCTCCTGTTCCACTGTCCATCCCTGCATGGCAGTCGACGGCTACGGCGACGTGTTGCCGTCTGTAAATCCAACGGGCGGCCCGAGCGCCTGGGGTTTCGACACCATCAATCCCGATACCAGTTTCACTAACGACACCTTCCTCACCGGCGTCTCCTGCACCACGATCGGAACCTGCCTGCTGCTCGACCGCCACGGGCACGCCGTCACCGCTACCTTTGCGCCGGCGTTCGGGCTGCTTCCGGGCGCGGCCAATGCCATCGCCATTGGAGGGAACACGGCGTGGGTCCTGGGCACGAGCGCGGTGTCTGGCGGATACGGGATCTACAAGTGGACCGGCAGTGCGTGGGCGGCAGTTCCCGGCGGCGCGGTGAAGATCGCGGTCGGGCCTGACGGTAACCCGTGGGTGGTCAACTCGGCGCACCGCATCTACCGATACACCGGGAGCGGCTGGTCATGGAACCAGGTGCCGCCTCAGCGATCGGTATCGGCGGCACCAGCGGCACCGGAACACCCTGGGTCGTCGGCACCATTCCAACCGCCGGCGGCGACACCATATACCGCTGGAACGGAAGCAACTGGGTCAACGTGCCCGGCGGCGCCGTGGGCATCGCGGCCGGCTCGGTAGGGAACCTGTGGGTGGTCAACTCCGTGCACCGGATCTACGCCTCGTCCACTATCTGACGGATTCGATTCGAACGCCATCAGGGGGCAGCACGGTAGCCCGGGCGTGCGCCACGCTCGGGCTACCCGGCAAGTCCCGGGATCCTTACAAAGACGCTGGGGCTACGAGGCACCCCAAGGGCCGGGAAGGCCCGCCAGCCGCTTTTCGAGCCAGCGCCGCTCCGCATTGTCGGGTGCGAGGTTAAGGGCTCGCACGTAGGCGTCACGAGCCTCCTCCGTCCGGCCCACCCGGCTCAGCAGTTCGGCTCTCGACGAATGGAGATATAGGTAGTCATCGAGGGGGAGGCTGTCCATGATCTCGAGACCAGCCCCCGGCCCGTCGGCGTGGGCGACGGCGACAGCCCGGTTCAATGCGACGATCGCCGAGCCCGTCAGGCGGCCCAGTTCACCATAGAGGGCGGCGATCTGAGGCCAGTCGCAGTGCTCATCGGTGTGTAAAGAAGCGATGGCAGCCTGTATCACGTAGGGGCCCCGGCCGCCGAGGGCAAAGGCCCGCCCCAGAAGCGCTCGCCCGTCCACGATCTGCTGGGTGTCCCATCGGGACCGATCCTGATCCGCGAGCAGGACCAGCTCACCGTCGCGGAACCGCGCTTCGCGTCGAGAGTCGTGAAGCAGCATCATGGCCAAGAGCCCGTGGGCCTCGGGCTCGTCGGGCATCAGCTCAACCAGCGCCCGTCCGAGCCACAGCGCCTCCCCGGCCAGATCGCCGCGCCCGCCGTAGCCCTCGTTGAAAATCAGGTAGATGACGGCGAGCACCGCGGCCAGCCGCTCGGGCAAGAGATGCCTGGGCGGCACCCGGAACGGAATGCCGGCGAGCTTTATCTTTCGCTTGGCCCGGACCAGTCGCTGCGCCATAGTCGGTACGGGTACAAGGAAAGCTCGTGCGATCTCGTCGGTCGTTAGACCGCCCAGTGTCCGTAACGTGAGCGCGACCTGTGCCTCGATGGCGAGAGCCGGGTGACAGCACGTGAAGATCAGCTCCAGGCGCTCATCGGGAAAGTTCGTGGTCGTCATTTCCTTCTCCCCTGCCTCCTGCATCTGGAGCAGGCCCTTCTTCGCCGAAAGCGTTCGATCCCGGCGAATGCGGTCGATGGCCCCGTTTCGGGCCGTGGTAAGGAGCCAGGCCCGCGGATTGGGGGGATACCCGTCGATAGGCCAGCGCTCGGCCGCTCTCGCGAAGGCGTCCTGAGCGGCTTCCTCGGCGAGGTCGAAATCGCCGAGGAAGCCGATCAGCGAGGCGACCACGCCTCCCCACTCGTCGCGAAAGGTCTGGTCGAGGATCGCTACCACTCCATGATGGGGCGGACCTCGATAGCGCCTCCCAGGCGAGCCGCCGGGATTCGGGCCGCCAGCTCTATGGCCGCGTCGAGGTCGTCCGCCTCATAGATCAGATAGCCATTGAGCGCTTCCTTGGTCTCCACGAACGGCCCATCGGTCGTCAGTGTCTTGCCGTCCTGCACCCTGACTGTCGTAGCGGTCTCGGGCGGCTGCAGGCCGTTGCCCGGCGTGACCCCGGGAGTCTCGTTGATCGCCTTGTAGGCGGCGTAGATCCCGTGCTGCTCCTCCTCGGACAGGGTGGCCCAGGCCTCAGGGTCTAGTGGAGTCGGTGTGGTCCCCTGATGGATCATCAACATGTACTTCATTCCTTGCTCCTCCTCTGGATGTTCGCCACCTAGACGAACGAGGAGCGGCTGGATCGACAGCCAGTTCCACAAAACCCCCGGAGCCTCAGGACGACGGCGCGGGCAGGCGCTCCTGGGGGTAGCCGGGATAGGACTCCTTGAATACCCCGGAGTGCAGCAGCACGCTTGCAACCGGCTTTCCGTTCTCGATATCGCTCAGGCTGGTTCGAGTCCAGTAGGACTCGGTCCGCCGGCTCTGGCTGAGCCCGACGACTTCACGATCGAGGGCGTAATCCTGGCCAACCAGGACCGGTCCGTTTATCAGACGGATCTCGAGGTCCAGGAACAGCCCCAGCGAGGGTGATCGCACCGGCCACTGATCTCCGGATCGATTGGCGATCACACTGATCATCTCGATGGGTACCACCGGACGACCCCAGGGTGACGAGGAACTGCCCTCGGCGGTGTACCAAGGGTGCGGTTCGGTGATCTTGGCCAGCTTGTCCCCCAGTGAGAAGGGATAAAGGGATCCGTTGCTCTTCCCGAAGTCGATGGCGACCACTTCCTCCCGGCCTCGCATGCCTACCGTCAGCTGGTCGACCACGAAAAGCTGGCCGGCGTCTCCCTGAGACGCCCTCCTGGCCTCCAGCTCGGTCTGGGGATGGTCGGGCCCGACCGATGCGGTACCCCTTAACACTGCTGTGCCATCGACCTTTCGGGCTTCGATCCGACCCAGCCCTTGACCATCGAGAGCGAGCGATGCCTGAACCTGCTCTCCCTCGAAGACCATGGCCTGGAAGTGGCTGCTTATACAACCTCGCTCGAACCAATCTTGACCCCAGACCAGATAGGCGAGGGGGTCGAACTGGCTGAAGTGGGTCGGACCCTCGATCGGCGCGCCGGCCAACCCCACCGACGCCGCCGTCTCTGTGTCATGAACGCTGGCGTGGCCGTCGACTTCCTGGCCAGCCAGCATTTGGGCGGGTACCCGCCAGGGGCCAGTCAGGGTGATCTCTGTCGCGAAGCGCATGCCCGATCACGCTAGCGACCGACGCCGGCGCTGGTGCCGGCGGCGGGGTCGCCGGCGCGTCCCGGCGCATCCGGGCGCTCTTGGCCGCGCCGGTTCGGGACCCCGTTTACCTAATGCAACACAAGTCGGCTCCGAAAGCGAACCCTCGTTGCATTACGTTCGATCTACGCACCTAATGCAGCACCAGTGAGCCTTTGACCGACAACCACTGTTGCGTTAGCGCGATAGAGACCCCTTTACCCGGCGCCGGCCCCCTTTACCCGGCGCCGGCCCCCTTTACCCGGCCACGCCGGCCCCCGACTCGCCGGCTCCCCGCCCAGCGTCATGGGATGACACAGCCTGAGTAGCCCCGCTCTCCTGCGGCGGGGAAGGCTTCGGCCAGAGCGCCGGCGATGAGTCGAGCCCGCGCCGCCGAGCCCGGCGTGCTGTAGTGGATGCCATCCGAGATGAACCACGCCGGCTGGACGGCGGAGGCCCAGTCGTAGACGCGCATGTTCGGGTAGGTCTGACAAGCCTGAACTAGGGCCCGGTTCCACTGCTGCATATCTGTCTCGGAGTATGGTCCGGTCGCCACCAGCGATCTCACGTTGACCCACATGGCGGGCTGGCTACCTATGAGCGACATCATGCGCTGGATCCGTGCCGCCGGGCTCACGTGAGAGCCGACATACGCGTCGGCGGTGTCGTTGGTGCCGAGGGCCAGGACCCAGCAGCCGTGATAGCCCCGAGCCACCAGCGCCTGGGCCAACTCGTAGGCGTTCGGCGTCCCGGGGATGGTCTCGACGATCGACGTCCCGCCTTCGATCTCGAGGTATTGGGTCCTCACCCCGACCCGTGCGTACTGGGCGCCCAGCCGCTGGCTGGGGTCGGGCAGATAATCGGAAGAGATGAGGCTCTCCGACGTGGAGTCTCCGATGTGAACAACCGACTGGCACGATGTCGTGGTTGCTGATCCGGGCGCGAGCGCGAGGGTGGTGGGAACGGTGAAGGCGGGATCGAGCCGGAGATCATGCGGGGCACCCGGATCTGGGCCGAGGAGTTGAGCGGAGGAGGCCATAGTCGGTGGGTCGGAGGTGGTGCCCGGATCGATTGTGGTCCGAAGCTGGGCCGGTGCTCCGGCTGCGCCTGAGGCGAAGGACGGGTTGCTCCCCGTCGGAACGACGCCGCCGAGGATCACTGCCACGGCCGCCAGAAAGGCCAACGCGGCGGTCGAGGTCACCCACGTCCACCCGGATACGACGGCTCGATACCACCTGGCCGGACTGAAGCTTGGGAGGTGGCCGCCCCGCAGGATCGGCTCCTCGACGAGTCGCCACGAGAGGGAGGCCAGCACGACCGTCGCCACTACTTGCAGACCCGCCCGCGGCAGGTCGAAGCGGCCCCGCAAGGCGCCGGCCGTGAGGATGATGACGGGGAAGTGCCACAGGTAGATCCCGTACGAACGAACCCCGAGCCAGCGCAGGGGCCGCATTCCCAGAGCGCGGCCCAGCCGGCTGCCCGGATTCACGACCGCCAGAACGACAACGGCGGTCGCCACCGACAGCGCCACCATTCCCCCCCTGTACAGGAACGGCGAGTACTGGTCGGTTCGCCACACGAGCAGTCCGATGGCGACCAGCCCGACCAGGCCCGCCACGTCCAGGGCCCGACCGAGCTTGGCGTCCTTGCCGTCCCGCTTCCCACGGCTGGGCCAGACCGCCGCCAGGGCGGCCCCGATGAGCAGCCCGAAGGCCCGGGTGTCGGTGCCGTCGTAGACCCGGCTGGGATCGAATCCGGGCCGGTAGAGCACCGCCATCGCCACGGCCGAGGCCGCCGTCAAGACTAGTGTCACCACCGCCAGGCGCGGCCGTCGCCCCGATCCTCGATTCCGTTCCGGAATGAACCGTAGACCGAGCCATAGAAGCCACGGCCACAACAGATAGAACTGCTCCTCGACCGCCAGGGACCAGAGATGGCCAAGAGGTGAAGGCGGCCCGAACCGGGCGAAGTAGGACACGTGCTGGAAGATGAGCCACCAGTTGCTCATGTAGAGCGACGCCGCCACCACGTTGCCCCGCAGGTCCGGGAGTTGCGAACGGTGGAAAAGGGCGACCCAGGAGATGACCACCGCCAGCATGACAATCAGGGCGGGTAAGAGCCGCCGGGCCCGTCTCATCCAGAAGTCCGCCAGACCCAGGCCGCCCGACGAGCCCCAGCGACCTAATAGCAAATCGGTTATGAGATACCCGCTGAGGGTGAAGAACACGCCGACCCCCAGCAGGCCTCCCTGGGCCCATCCCAGGTTCACGTGGTAGGCGATCACGGCGAAGACGGCGACGGCCCGGAGCCCGTCGAGACCGGGGATGTACCGATGGCCCGCTTCGGCTGGTTTAGGCAATCCGCCTCCCTGGTCCCCTCCCCGGCCGGGCGTACCGCTTCGCTTGTGGCCGTCGCGCCTTGCCCGCCCTGGCTGCCGGGGTTTGTTCCCTAGCCCCTACAGGCGGCACGGCTAAGAGGGTACCAAGCGGGGCCGGCCCACCCTCGGGAAATCGGGTCGCCGAACCTGAGTCGCCGGAGTGACTTCGCCGTGACCTTCAGGCCCAGGCGAGATCCGCGGCGGCTTGCCCTCAGCCCGTCTGCGGATGAGTCGGCGTCGTCCCCCCGGGGCCGAGCAGATCGAAGCCGTCAGGGGTATTCAGCTCTCCCGCCCCGGTTCCGGGCCGGCCGGTCAGGCCGTACTGCCACACGAGGGCCCCGGTGGCCGGGTCGATGGCGACCATGCGGTCGTTGTAGTCGTCGTTGATGAGGTAGATGCCATTGGGCAGCTCCTCAGCCAGCGACGGATGGTTCAGCAGGCCGGGTCCCGAGGAGGCCTGATAGGTCGCGAGTATCCGGCCCTCGCGGGTGAACTGGAGCACCTTGCCCGGCAGGGAGTAGTCGGCAACCAGATAGCGGTCCGTGTTGTCCGTAGCCGATGCGCCCAGCTGCTGAGGGTCGGAGGGGTAAGCGATCGGGAGCTGTACGGTCCAGACGAGGTGGCCGTCAGGGGTGTATTCCGTCACCCACGAACCGTTGATCTCGGACACTAGGAGGTTGCCGTCCCAGAGCGGGGTGTCGCCGTTGGGGGATCCCATCGAGCCGGGCGGATTGTGTACGCACTGACCGTTGGTACCTATCTGACCGGCCACGGACTTATCCGGGTTGATGATCACGACCCGGCAGTTGTTGGCGTCGGCAACCGTGATCTGGCCGTTGCGCAGCAGATAGGCATCGTCGGGTTCGTAGAGGTAACCCGGAGCAGTGCCCGACACCTTGGGGTGGCCGTAGGACCAGACGATGTTTCCTGAGGGATAGGCGATCTCGAGGATGGTTTCGTTCTGCTCCTGGTTGGAGATGATGACGCTTCCGTGGTCCGCGAAGAATGCGTCGTCAGGGAAGTAGAACCCGAGGGGGTCCGCCGGCGACGCCGCGTTCGGGTACGTCCATTTCACATTCATGGAACCATCCATGAGTAGCAGGCGGTCATTTCCGCGATCGGCGACGAGCAGCTGCGTCCCGTAGTAGGGAGATCCGGCCCCGGGGGCACCCGCCACGCCGAAGGCCAGGTTGAGGCGGAGGGTTTGGACCGTTCCCACCATGCTGCTCCCGGATTCACCGCCGATCAGCCAGGCCGAGGTTCCTTCTGCCACGACGCCGGCGTGAGCGACCGGCACCTGCAGCTGGCCGGCCCGGTCCACGGCGCCGGTGGCAGGAACGAACGCCCAGACGTCGCCCACCGGGCTGACCCCCGCTGTCGGCGCGATGGTCGCGCTGGCCCAGCCGTTGAGTTGCGTCGTGCCTATGCCGGCCGCGGCCATGTGTGGTGACGTGCTCTCACCGCCGGCTACGTAGATGGTCCCGCCCAGGTTCACGGCCGCCGCCGCTTCGAGCGGATACGGCAAATGCCCCACGATCACGGCCTTGTGGGTCGCCGGATCGATTCGCTGGATGAGGTCGACCGGCCCGTTTCCGGCCGACGGGCTTCCTATCGCCTGGCCGCCGAAGACGTAGATGACGCCGCCCACAGCCGCCACCGCCGGGTACCGCACGGGTACCGGCAGGGACGCCACGGCCGTGAAGGTCCTTCCGTCAGCCGTTGCCAGCACGCCGGGATCGGGGTTGGTCCCGTCGTAGCCGCCAACGATGTAGGTGTTGGCCCCGATGGTGACGGCAGCTGAGTCAGAACGCGGCGCCGGCAGTGACCCGGACACCCCCGACAGGGCAGATTGAACCGTTGCGACCGTGGTCGGATCGCCGCCACCGAAGATCACATCCGCGCCGTTCACGACCGCGCCCGACGCGTCATGGACGCCGTGCGTGAGTTGCGAGACCTGGTGCACCACTCCGCTCGCTGTGTCCAGCTGATACACGCCACTGGCCGAGCTCTGCCCGGGAGTGAGCCCGCCGGCGATCGTCACCCCACCCGCGGCGGGCAACACGACCATACGGCTGAGGGGGACGCTGAGAGACCATGGCATGAGGCCGGCCTCAACGGCTGGCACCGGCGCCGGGGCCGGATGTGAGGCCGCGTCTCGAGCCGGGTCGGTCGTCTTGGTGCTCTGCTTGCCGGTGGCGTCGTGGTGGTGGGCCGGGGAGCCGCCGGCCTGGCCGGCAATCAGGAACCCCGCCACCACCAGCCCAACCACCAACAGCCCGGCCGTCAGACGCCTGCGCCGAATGACCGCCCTGCGGCGGGCTGCTCGGCGGGCGGCTTGCGATCTACTACTTCTGGACTGATCCGCCACGGTTAGCTCGGCGCGCCCGTCCTGCTCGGGTGCCCTTGCACCTCTCGCACCAAAAGAGCGAGAGTCGGACAGGCCGCCACGGCACGACGCACGTGCCCCCGAAGTGAAGGCGGTACGGGCCGCGGGTCGATAATCGGGTAACCCCAGTCGTCCAGGGTGATGAGCTCGGGCAGCAGTTCGGCGCAGAGACCGTGCCCTTCGCAGGCCAAGGGATCGACGACCAGCACTCGATTCACCGCCACGCTCCAAGGTGGGAAGGGGTGGGGAAGCTGGCTCGAGCCCGGCACGGGCCGTGCCGGCGATGGCGCTCGATCTCGCCTGCGAAGACTTTGAGGGCGCTCCTCACCAGCCTGGCCACGCCATCAGGATGCCGGCAGGCACCCCGACCGGAGACCATGTCCAGCCACCTGCGCAGTTGGCCCTCGGCCCGGCCGCGGCGGTCTCCTGCGACCATGAGGTCCAAGGCGCCGGCGATGGCGGGCAGGCCATGGACGCACGGACCGCACTGGCCGGCGGACTGGCCCGCCATCCAGTCCACTATCGACGCTGTCTCGACCAGTCCGCACGCATCAGGGCCGAGTATGGCGATAACCCCGCAGCCCAGAGTGGCACCCCCCTGACGCAGAGACACTGAGTCGATGGTGAGGTTCTTTGCGACGGCGCTGGATATCCAGGTCCCGGCGTAGCCACCCAGGAGGAGCGCTTGGGGCGTGTGGACCGGTAGGGCCGCGTTAACGGCGCCGCTCAAGGAACTACCCAGTGCGGCTTCGTACACCCCGGGGCGGGCCACATCACCGCTGATGGTCACGAGAGCGGTACCGGAATCGGCTTCTGTTCCTATGGCGCGAAACCAACCGGCACCGAACCGGGCCACCAGGGCCACGTGAGCCAGGGTTTCAACATTGTTGACGAGCGTCGGACGACCCCGGACCCCTTTCTCGAAGGGCCGCGGTGGCACGAATACCGGCTTGGCCTCGCCACCATTCAACCAGTGGGTCAAGGCGGACTCCTCCCCCGCCACGTAAGCGCTGGGGGTGGTCTCGATCCGCACGGGTGTCCGAGTCAACCCTACCCTCCGGCGCTCGTCCAGAGCCGTCACCGCGGCGCGGATGGCGCCGGTCGCGTGGCGATCCACGCACAGGATCGCCTCCTCTGCTCCCACCGTGTCCGCCACGATGCTCATGCCGTCCAACACGAGATGCGGGGAGGCGGTGAGCAGGGCCTTGTCCTTGCGGCTGGCCGGCTCCCCTTCGGTTCCGTTGGCGACCACCACGACGCGGCGCCGGGCCGCGGCTACCGCCCGCATCTTGACAGCTATCGGGAAGCCGGCACCGCCCCGACCGTTCAGGCCAGCCTTCTCCAACTCGTAGATCAAGTTCACGCCACCAATGGGCGTTGGCCCCCAACGCCGTAAGTGAGCGTCGAGGCTGCTATCACCGTCGCGGGACAGCAGTCGCGGCAAAGACGGCGCGTCAGGAACGGGGCTCGCCATGACCGGGCTGGTCACGCTGACACCTTCAGGGCCCCGGTCACGTGATCGTTGTCGGGCGCCACGTCGAGACGGATGTCGGCCGTGAACGGCTTGCCGGCGGCGTCGGCGAGCGCGACCGATAGCGACGAGCCGGCCAGGCTGGTCACGTGTCCTTGTAGCATCCGCGGCGACGTGGCCGGGCCGAGGGATACCTGGCTGGCCGTCAGCTCGACCCCTCCTCCGCCGACGGGCTGCCCGGTGAGAACGACCGTGAGGGTACCGGCCTGACCACCCCGGAAGACGCCCCGGATCGTGATGGACACCAGGCCCCGGCCCGCCTCCGCCGCGCTCTGGACGCCCGAGAACTCAGCGGAGAAGGGCACCGTCAACGGGCTGGACGCGGCCGCCCCGGTCGGCGCGCCCAGGAGAGCAGCCGGAGTGCCCGACCGGCGAGCCCAGCCCGCCTTCAGCGGGCCGGCGGTCGCCCAGAGGACCACGGTCAGCGGCAGCGCCACGCTGGCCAGCACTGCGGCCACCCGGACCGGGCGGGTCTGCACGGTCACGCCCTTCGCCAGTCGCCACCAGAGGGCGAAGAGAACGAACGCGGCGCAGGCCGCATAGACGAACTGGACCCAGCCCAGGCGGGAATCCGTACCGGTCCCGAGCCCGTGGACGACGGCGATGGGCCAGCAAGCGTAGGCCGCCCAGTGAACCGACCGCCACGTCCGGTATCCGAGCCTTGCCCGCAGCAAGCTGGTCACCACCAGGGCGACCAAAAGGTCGAGGGCCAGGGCGCCGAGACCCGTCCAGATGGGCCGGTACCTCGACACGAAGGGCACGAAGGCGTCGATCAACCTGATAGGCGCGTAGCTGTCCATCACCGCGGTCACGACGTGGACCGCGATCACCACCACGGCCAGAAGCGACGCGTTCCTGTGAAGTCCCGAGATCAAGAAGCGCGGCAAGCCCGGTCGGGCGTAGCGGGCGGCCTGAGTGAGCCCGAGGACCAGGGAGATGGTCAGCAGGATCAAGGCCGCCAGGCCGAATCCCCGGGTCAGGTACCACAGGGCCTTCGAGTTGTAGGCCAGGACTCCGATGGTCATACATCCACCGAACCGGCGGCCACGGGCGCGAGGTCGCGGAGCCACCCGCCGGCCGTGGCTACCCGGCCGTGGACGTCCACCAGCCGGGACGGCAACTCCCGCTCGTCGAGCCAGTCCAGGGCCGCCCCGCCGAGGACCATGGCCGCTGTAGAGGCGATGTTGGCATCGACGCAGGAGGCCGCCGCCACCGTGACGGTGCGCCAGTGCTCATGCGCCGGCGCCCCTGTGCGGGGATCGACCAGGTGGTGGTACGCCCTCTTGCCACGGGTCCAGCGGCGAACCGTGGTACTAGAGGTGGCCAGGCCGCCGCTCAGTATCGACACGGCCGGGCCACCCGACTCGATCGGGTCGGCGTGGTTGTCGGTCAGTTGGACGATCCACCCACCGTCCGGCGGGACGCCGGCCGTGGAAAGATCGCCGCCCAGGCTGACCAGGACCCCGGTATCGGTAGCCGCGGATGCGCGCGCCGCGGCCCGGTCGGCACACAAGGCTTTGGCCGTCGCCCCCAGGTCGAGCTCCACCCTGGCCGGAACCTTCACCGTGCCCCGCCCGGCGTCCAGCTCGACCGCCTGCCAGCCCGGAACGGGATGAAGATCCCATCTGAGTGGAGGCCCGGAGGAATCGACCGCGGCGAAGTCCCGGTCGTACCCTATGGCCCGCATGGCCGACCCGACGGTGGGGTCCACCAGCCCATCGGTAAGTAACGCGGCCCGAAGCCCGACCTCGACGGCCTGGAGGAACAGCGAGGTGACGACCACTTCCCGGCCGGCCGCGGTGTTGACCGCCGCAATCTCGCTGTCGCTTCGAAAGCGGCTGCATGCCAGGTCGATGGCATCCATCTCGGCCAGAAAGATCGCAAGCGCCTGGTCCAGCCGTCGCCTGTCGGCCACCACCACGGTCGCGCTGGTTCCGAGAGCCGGAACCCTGCGTGCGGCGAGGGCGCTCACGATCCACCCGAGTTGACGACCGGCGGGGCCGTCACCGGTTGCGGTACCTGGGCGGGGGCCGTAATCACTGGTTGAGTGGTGGGAGCGGGCTGGGTGGTCGGCGTGGTTTGCCCGCTGGAAGCCGGCGCCGGTGAAGTGGGCGGATCCGTCGGCGCCGGCGCCGTGGTAGGGGCCGCCCGGGTCGTAGTGGAGGAGCCGGATGGACTTATCGTGGGCGAGGAGGCATGTACGTGCTTTCCTGGCTGGGCCCTGGCTGCCAGAGCCGACAGGACCCCGCCCCCGATAAGCGCGCCGGCGACCATGACCCGGGAGACCCGGCGCATTCGATCAAGCCCCATGTCGCGTGCTTCACGGGAGGACACCACGCCAGTGTTGGAATTGGGCGCTTAAGGGACCCTGAAAGCCAGGTAAAGCTTGGGCCAAGGATCGTAGGGGGTCTCTCAGCAAGCGAATGTCAGGCCCGAGGGGCGCCAAGCGGCTACCTTCGCGGTCCGCTTGCCTGAGAACCCCCCTGACGCCGCGCCAGCATCCGATGACGTGTCGCTTCAGGGGCGGGACCAGGCTGGGACGGCACCGTCCAGGAGGCGGTGGAAGACCGTGGTGGGCCAGGTCCTCCTGCTGGCGCTGGGGCTCTACTTCTTCGCCCTGGCCTTCTCCGCAGTGGATCTGGCCGAGCTGGCCGACGCCATCAAAGCCGGTTCTATCCCCCTCCTCATCCTGGCCCTGGGGGTGGGCCAGCTGCCGCGCTTCACCTGGGCGGTAGCGACCAGGGCCGCCTGTCCCACGCCGTCACACCGCCCACATGCCTCAGTTGTCGCGCCTTCGCGCTGCTTAGCTTCGGGCCAGCAGCCCGAGCTGCTCCAATACCCCGAACTCGTCCCAGTACTGACGCAGGGAGCAGATCCGGTCGCCGTCGAACTCGGCGACGGTCACCCCGTTGACGGTGATGCGGATGCCGGTTGGCTCCACGATTCCGTCGGCCAGGACCAGGGCGCCCGAATGGGTCATGGTGACGGTCCACTCGGCACAGGCATAGTCGCCGCTGACGTCGAGCGGGGAGACTTCCAACTCGATACCGGAGAACACCTCGTCCCGCCGCTCGAACTCCGCCACGAGTTCCCGGGCCGAGCTGACTGAGAGGGCCGGCGCCCACACCCTCACATCGTCGGTGTACAGCTCCCCGACGACGCTGCTGTCGCCCTCGATGCTGGCGCGCAACGACCGAACCAACGTAGAAGCACGCGCCGAGTTGGTCGTCACCGGGCGTCGGTCCCGAGCAGATTGGCCTTCGCGGCCGTGAACTCGGCGTCGGTCAACACACCGGACTTGTGGAGTTCAGCCAGCTCCTTCAGGTCTGCGAGGGGGTCTCGAGCAGGGGCAGCCGGACCGGCGACCGAACCGGCCTCCATGCCGACCGAGCTGGGCGGGACCCGCCGGGTAGCGGCGTAGGACTCCTGTAGCTGCCGGTTGTACGCCGCCTGCTGGGTCGGCTGCCTAGGCACCCGGAAGGGCATATACGTCTGCCTTGTCACAGGAACAACATGGCCGGGAAATGTATCCCGCAGCCGCTCATCCGCCAAGGTCCGGCTTCGCCGGCGAAGGCCGGCGAAGCCGGCGGGATGAAGAGCGTCCGGCCCTCGAACCCACCTGAAGGGCCTGGAAAATGCGCCTGTACCCGGTCTGGGGCCCGACAGACTGGGGTCGTGGCCCCGGAGGATGTGTACACGCACGGCCATCACGAGTCCGTCCTGCGTTCGCACGTGTGGCGGACGGTCGACAACTCGGCCGGCTATCTCCTTCAATGGCTGCAGGCCGGCCTCGACGTACTCGACGTCGGTTGCGGTCCCGGCACGATAACGACCGGGTTGGCCGCTCGGGTCGCCCCCGGGACAGTGGTTGGGATCGACCGGTCAGCCGAGGTGATCGAGCAGGCCAAAAGCATCGCTGGGACTTCCGTCCACGTGCGCTTCGAGGTCGGCGACGTGTACGCGCTGGCCTACCCCGATGACAGTTTCGATCTGGTGCACGCCCATCAGGTCCTGCAACACCTCTCAGACCCGGTTGCGGCGCTACGGGAGATGCACCGCGTCTGCCGAGTCGGAGGCGTGGTGGCCGCCCGCGACGCCGACTACGCGTCTTTCGCCTGGGCACCGGCCGATCCCCGGCTGGACGATTGGCTGACCACCTACCGGTCGGTTGCCAGGGCCAACGGCGGCGAGCCCGACGCCGGCCGCTACCTCCTGGGCTGGGCCGACGCGGCCGGATTCGCGACTGTTCGCTCCTCGGCTTCGGCGTGGTGTTTCGCCACCCCGCAGGACCGGTCCTGGTGGGGTGGCCTTTGGGCCGACCGGATGCGCCACTCCGCGGTGGCCGATCGGGCCCTGGCCGCGGGCCTCGCCACCCGAGAACGACTGACGGGCATGGCCGACGCCTTCGACGCCTGGAGCGCAGAGCCTTCGGGCTGGTTCGCTGTTCTCCATGGCGAGGTCGTCGCCACCAAGTAACCGACATTCTGGCAGGGTCCGCCGGCGGTACATCGGACAGGACCCGGACGCCCGGTCGCCACGCATCGGCCCCGCATCGGCCTGCGCAGTCCGGTTCGTCGCCCCAACCGACCACTACTATCCAACTCGTGAGGCGGGTCGGGCACTTCCTGGTTGTCATCTGGGATGGAGGAGGCAACG
The DNA here is from genome assembly GCA_963851245.1 of uncultured Acidimicrobiaceae bacterium. Lineage (GTDB taxonomy): Bacteria > Actinomycetota > Acidimicrobiia > Acidimicrobiales > Palsa-688 > CAWKOH01. The sequence continues at coordinate 35,551 of CAWKOH010000014.1, forward strand.
TGCTGCCCGCCGCCGGCCTGACCGCCGCTCTCGTGAATCAGGGCCACGACGTGAGGGTGATCGGATCAGCAGAGCTCCAGACCCGATTCGAACGGGCCGGAGCCAGGTTCCGGCCCTTCGAGCGAGCACAGCCCCCCCAATTGAATGAGGGGGACGTCTCCGATGACAACGTGCTCGGATTTACTCGTTTCATTTCGGGAAGGCGTCTGGCCGAGGATGTCCTGGAGGAGCTGAGATCGGAGCCGACCGACGTGGCGGTGGTCGATGCGTTCGTCTCTGCGGGCTTGGCGGCGGCAGAGAAAGCGGCCGTGCCGGCCGTGCCGTTGGTCCACGTTCTCTATGCGCCATGTGTAGAAGGGCCCGTCGCCACGCAGTGGGACTTCACTCGACCCATGGTCGAGACCACACGACGGCGCCTGGAAATCTCCGAGATCGATCCTGCTTCTCCTGTCATGGCTGGACTCTGGTCACGCTGCCCCATCGTGTTGGCGTGTGCTCCGGAGTCATTCGATGTTCCCTCCGACCGCTTGCCGTCCAACGCTCGGTACGTGGGACCCATCTTCGACGGGCCCATGGCCTCTCCATGGCAACCGGGGGGCGGCCGGGTGCTGGTCAGCTTCAGCACGACTGCCATGCGGCAGCACGACGTCCTGCAGCGAACTCTGGACGCTCTGGCTGAGGCTGACGTCAAGGTGGTGTGCACCCTGGGAGGGGTTTCGATCGAAGGCCTCTCGCCGCCACCCAACGCGTCGATCTCCAATTGGATACCCCACCGCGAACTTCTGCCCCGCACCGACGTGGTGGTGACTCATGCCGGCCTGGGCACCGTGATGGCCGCGCTGGCATCGGGCGTGCCCATGTTGTGTATGCCGATGGGGCGGGACCAGCCCCTCAACGCCCAGAGGGTCGCGACGCTCGGGCTCGGCATCGACCTGTCCCCCGATGCGTCCGCCGGTGCCATCCGGGACGCGGTCGAGGTTGTCCTGGACAACGAGAGCTTCAGGCAGCGGGCGCAGTCGATGGCCGAGGACATCGCCTCGTACGGAAACGGAAAGGTTGCCGTACAGGAGCTGGAATCCTTACTCTGACCGTTCGCAGCTGCCCGATTGTCTCGTCCGTGAGCATCTGTGGACGATCATGGGCCTGTGACGACGACCACGCTCAGTATCGCGGTGGGACAGGTGCCGCCTCTATTTTTACGGGGCTTCTAGCCGCGCCGGCGAGAAGGGCCGCTTGCGCGCCGTCGGCTGGCGGAGATCAAGAGGATTCCGAGTCCGATTAGAGCCAGTGCCGGGATAGCGAACTTGGCGATTTCCAGTCCGGTGTTGGCCAGGTTGTCATCGTTAGCCGGAGCACTCGACGCAGGGCTGGATGGCGAGACGAAGACCGGGGCGATATCTGAGGCCGATGCTGGTGGGCTTCCTGGGCCGGTGGCGGTGGCGGTGTTGGTGACGTTGGGTGCGGCTCCGCTTTGGATGCTTACTGTGACGGTCAGGGTCAATGACTGTCCGACGCCGAGTGCCCCAGTGTGGGTGCAGGTCACTTTTCCGCCGGCTTGGGCACACGCCCATCCGGTGCCGCTGGCACTGAGGTAGCTGAGACCGGCCGGGAGGGGGTCGGTGATCTGTATTGGGCCCGGGGTGGCGGTGGGGCCGTTGTTGGTGACGGTGAGCAGATAGGCGCCTTGGCTCACCGACGATGAACTGGGTGGTGTGCCGCTTGGTGAGGGCGAGCCCGGCGGTGGGATCCACGGTGAGGGGGTCGCTGGCGCTGGCCTGGCCGGGGATGGCGGGGTCAGTCGAGGTCACGGTGGCGACGTTGACCAGCCGGGGGTAGGCGGCCGGACCGACGTGCACGGTCAGGGTGATGGGTGGCGAGTCGACGCCTGCCGCCAAGGTCCCGGCCAGTTGGCAGGTCACCCGGTTTGATGGCGCCACGCAGGTCCAGTCAGTGCCGGTGGCGGAAATGTAGGTCAGGCCGGCGGGCAGCGGGTCGGTAACTACCACCTGGTCGGCGGTGGAGGGGCCGGCGTTATGAACCTGGATATGGAAGTCGATCGGTTGTCCGACCACGCCTGGGCCGCTGTGGGTCTTGGTGATGCTGAGTTTGGCCGACCGTTGAATGGTGATGGTTCCGCTACCGGTGCCTGCGTTGCCTGGAGTGGTTGACGTGACGGTTGCGGTGTTGGTCTGGCTGCCGGTTGGTGCGTCGGCCGACAGCTGGACCAGCATCTCAGGGATGGCGCGTCGGTGCCGGCCGGTAGTCCGCTCTGGAGGGTGCAGGTGACGGTCTGCTGATCGGTCGGGGCAGGTGGCGCCGGCCCCGGACTGCACGCCCACGGGGCGGCCGCGCTCAGGTACGTCTCGATAGGCGGGCAGGGTGTCGGTGATTGTCAGGGGGCCGGCGGCGTCGCTGGGCCCGTCGTTGTGTGCGACTAGAGTCCAGCTGAATGACGTCCCGGCGGCGGGTGTGGCGTCGCTGGGTTGTTTGGTCAGGGTCAGGTTGGCCTGGGCTTCCACGGGTACCACGGCGCTGGCCGGCGCAGGCGGCTGACCCGACGGCGTCGGGTGTGGACGAGTCGATGGTGGCGGTGTTGGTGATGGTGGCATCGCCGTTGGCGTCCAGAGGGGTGGAGGGATCGACGGTCGTCACCACCGTTATGGGGGGGACGGCGGTCCCGGGTGGCGCGGCGGGGACCGACGGCCGCGTGCACACCACGGTGTCGGCGCTCGCCGAGCAAGCCCAGCCGACTCCGGTGGCAGAGACGTAGTTCAGGTATTGGGGCAGGGGGTCGGTGACGACGACGTCGGCGGCGTCGCTGGGGCCCGGAATTGGTGGCCTGCAGGGTGAAGGTCGCCTCGGTGCCGGCCAGGACCGGTGCGGGGGTGTCAAGGGTCTTGGTCAAGCCCACGTCGGCCTCGGTGTGAACCTGGGTGGGGTCGCTGGCCGAGTTGTTGGTCGAGGTCGGGATCGGCGGTGGCGCTTTGGACCTGGGCGGCGTTGACGATGGTGGAGGGGCCGGCGTCGGGATCAACGGTCACGTCGAGGGTGATGTCCGGCGCGGCTGTGCCGGCGGCCAGTCCGCCGGAAGGGTGCAGGTGACCAGCCGGTTGGCCGAGTCGTAGGCGCAGGTCCACTCGTTTGCCGGGTACCCGCCGAGTCGTAGGTGAGGCCTTGGGGTAGGGGGTCGGTAACGGTGACCGGACCGGGAATGTCGGATGGGCCGTTGTTGGTCACGCCGAGCGTGTATTGGAACGGGTCGCCGGCGATGGCGGTCCCGGTGCTCTGTTTGGTGATGGCCAGGTCGGCGCTGCCATTGATAGTGGTCGTGTCCGTCGAGCTGTTGTTGGCCGGGTCGGGGTCGGGCGTGGTGCTGGAGACCACGGCTGTGTTCGCGATGGGCATGCTGGTGTCGAGGTTGGGGGCCAAACGGACGGTGAGCGTCATGGTGGTGTTCGTGCCGGCGGGGAACGGCCCCCTGTCGGTGCATGTGACCTGCTGTCCCGCGGCCGAGCAGGTCCAACCGGGAGCGGTGCCGCTTACGAAGGTGAGACCGGTCGGGAGGGTGTCGGCGATGGTGGGGTCGGCGGCGTCGGAGGGGCCGAAGTTTTGGACTTCCAGGGTGTACTGGGCGTCGGTTGCCGGCCACGAAGGTGCCGACGTGCTGCTTCTTGATGGCCAGGTCGGCGCTGGTGGCCGGGGTGGTGGTGACAGAGGCAGTGTTGTTAGCGGGGTTGGGGTCAGGGGTGGTGGTTGAGGTGATGGTGGCCGTGTTCACCACCGGGGCGGTCTGCGACGAGGGGATGCCGACCGTCACTACGAGCTGCGCCGTTACCGACCCCACGGCCAGGTTGGGGCTGTAGGTGCAGGTGAGGGTGGCGCCCACGGTTCCGGGCGGGGTGGGGTCGCATTCCCAGTCCGCTCCCGCCGCCGACACGAAGGTGCTGGTGGCGGGCAGGGTGTCGGTTATGGTGAACGGCCCGGCTGAGACCGAGGGCCCGAGGTTGGTGACGGCGATGGCGTAGGTGGCGGGGTCTCCGGCGATCATCTGGGGGGAGGTGAGGGACTTGGCCATCTCCAGGTCGGCCTGGGTGTTGACGGTGGTGCTGGCCTGGCCGGTGTTGTTGTCCAGGTTCGGGTCGAAGGTGCGGGCTTCGACGGTGGCCGAGTTGGAGAAGATGGTGCCTTGCGGGACGTCGGAGGCGACGTTGTAGCTGACGGTGATGGGCGGGAAGGCGGCTCCGGCGGCGAGCGTGTCGGTCTGGTTGGTGCGGGTGCAGGTCAGCGGTATGTCGGTGGTGCAGGTCCAGCCCGACCCGGATGCGGTCACGTGGGTGACACCGGCCGGTAACGGGTTGTTGAAGCCGTCGGTGACGGTAAACGGGCCGGTGGCGGTGTCCGGTCCCTGGTTGCTGACATTGAGGGTCCAGCTGCCGCTCTCACCAGCGATGGGCTGTGTTCCCACCTGTTTGGTCAGGACCATGTCGGCGGAGGCGATCCGCGCCAAGGCGCTGGCCGCTGGGCCGCTATAAGAGCCGGTCTGGTTGCCGGTGGCGCCGGTCCGGTCCTGGGCGAAAGGCGCGGCCGTATTGGTCTGGGGAATCGAAAGGCCGACGCCGGGACTGATGGCCACGTCCTCGGTGGGGGTGGCGGTGTAGGTGATGGTGAGCGAACCGCCGGGACCCAGGTTGGCCAGGTCGGACCAGACCAGGTTGCTGCCCGAGAAGCTGACTATAGGGTCGATCTGGCTGGCCGGGCCGCCGTTGACCGACACCATGGCGCTGTTGTTGTCGTAGCTCCAGTTGGGGGGCAGGATGTCGGCGGCCCCCACCGCGTAGGCGATGCCGGCGCCGGTGTTGGTCAGCGTGATCTGCCACGTGAATGGCTCACCGATGTAGGCGATGGTGCCCTGAGGTGTGGATTTGGCTGCCTGTACAAACGGGAAGATCGGGTTCACCGGTGCGTCGGCGGTCGGGGTGGCCGGGTACTGGCGGCCCCCGCTGGGCAGGGAGGCGTAGCCGGTGATGTCGGCCCGGTTCACCTGGGGGGCGGTGGTCAGCCCGGCCGAGGGGGCCAGTCTGGCCGAGTAGGTGAGAAGAACCGAGGCGCCCGGGTCGATCGGCCCGGGGATGGTCCAGGTGAGGGTGCCACCCGCGCCGGTCGTCGGATCCGCGCCGATCAGTGACGCCCCCGTTGGAGATCGAGGCGGGGTCGACGACCACCCCGGCCGGGACGTTGTCGGTGACGGTGACGTTGTACGCCGGGCTGGTTGTGGCGGTGTCAGCGTTGGTGGCGGTGAGCGTGTACTGGAAGGTCTGGCCTGGCTGCACAGTGGTGTCATTAACGGACTTGGTGATCGACATGCTGGGCTCTATGACCGTGATCGGGGCGCTGGCACTCGAGCGACGTCTGATCGAAAGTGGCGCCCGCCGATGTCGGCGGCGGCAGCGCCGTGTTGTCCCAGGCGATGTGGGCCGAGTTGGTCAACGTGGCGCCCGCTTTGGCGGCGGCCACGTCGGCCACCTGGGCGCTGTAGACCACGGTGACGATCCGGTTCTGGGTGGTGCCCGTGACGTTGCCGAAGAACAGTCCGATCTTCGTTCCGCTTCCGCTGGCCACCGGGGTGAGCGGAGTGGGGACCGGCAGGGTGCAGGTGGTGCCGTCCAGGTTCACGCACGACACCGAGACCAGCGACACCGAGGCCGAGTTGAGTCCGGCGGGCAGAGTGTCGATGCCGGTGAGATTGAAGTAGGAGACGTTGGCGTTCAGGGTGGCTGTCACCGTGTAGGTGACGGTCTGGCCGATAGTGGCGGCTGTCGGCGAAGCGGTCTTGATCAGGTTGGCGCCCAGAACGGTGATCATCCGGCTGGCCGTCTTGGTGTAGAGGCGGCCCCCGGCGGGGCCCGGGTCGGTCGGCCCGGTCCGGGTGCCGGGCAGGGAGTCGCCGGTCAGGGTGGCGTTGTTGGTGAAGGTTTGCTTGCCGGTAGCAGCCGGGGTGACGGTGGCGGTGTAAGTGAGCGACTGCAATGCTCCGGGGTTGACGTCGCCGACGTTCCACTCCACCTGGGTGGTACCGGCCGCGCACGGGGCGCCGGCGCCCGGAGTGGGGGTGACGGTGCTGCCCTGGGTCGGTGTTCCGTAGGCGTCGAAGGTCAAGCCCGCCGGAAGGCAGTCAACCACCCAGGCCTCATGTAGCACCGAGGCGCTCGCCGCGTTAGAGGCGGTGAGCGTGTAGGTGACCGTCTGGCCTCCGACCACGTTGGAGGGGCTGGCCGATTTGGTCAGCGACGGCGAGGGTTCGACAATCGCCACCTGTGCCGACCCGGTGCTGGGTTGAGGGGCGAGTCCGCTCGGTGCGGCCCCGGCCGTGAAGGTTGCGGTGTTGGTGCGGGTGACTCCGGCCACGTTGGCGGCGGCGGTGGTCACCCGGGCCACGATGGTTACGGCAAAGCGGAGCGGGACGGCCGAGGTGTTGTCGAGGACGGCCGGCAGGGTGAGGGTGGCCGTGGAAGAGTTGAAGGTGACGCCCGGCGGCAGCGGCTGGGTCGGCGGCACCACGCCGGCCGAGGGGGAGTAACCGGCCGAGGCCGACAGCAGGGTCAGACCGGTCGGCATCGGATCGGTTAGCACGCCGCTGTACACGGTGGCGTGGGCCGGTATGTCGGCGTAGACGGTGTAGGTGACCTGCTCGCCGATAGTGGCCTGGGTTGACGGCGGCGCCCGGCGGAACCTCGCCGCCCACGTTGCCCGGTTCGTTGATGGCCGAGGCCACATGTTTGCTGACCGCCACCGGAGCAAGGAAGACGTCCGAGTTGTCGCTGGCGGCCGGGGCGTTCTGGTCGGCAGCTGGGACGGTGGTGTCCACGTTGTTCGCCGGAAGAACGGGGTGACCTGGCCGGGATGTTGTTCTCGATATCGAAGGAGCGAACCGAGGCGGTGTCGACCAGGTCGGTGCCGGCGCTGGTTCCGGGCGGGATGGTGACCGCGTAGGTGTAGGTGACCGAGGCGCCGGGATCTGATCACCTCGCTGGCCGGCCGGTTCCAAACGATGGCGCTGAGAGTGGCGGCCTGGGCGAAGGAAGGTTGGCCGGGGTCTCCCGGGTCGGTGCACACTCCCCCGGCGCTGATGGCGCTGACGTCGGCGCAGGTGATGCCGGGGGCCAGGGCGTCCCAGGTTTGCACCGACTGGACGGCGCTGGTCGAGGTGGGCGGGTTGGCGACGTCCACCCGGAATACGACCACGTCGCCCTCCTGCACTTGCACGTGGTCAACGTTGGGCGGGTTGCCCCCGGCGGGGAGACCGTTGACGCTGTCGACGCCCTTGAGGACCGATACCGGCGGGGCCGGGTTGATCGTGAAATGACGCTCGGTCCCGCAGCGCGGTGACGGTGCCGGCGCTGTTCTGGGCCTGCAGCTTGGCGTAGTTGGTGGTCGGCATTCGGCTCGGTCGCCAGACGGCGCCGAGGTGACGATGGCGCTGAAGCGGACCTGGAACACCGATCCCGGCGCTACCGCCAGCTCCCCAGTCTCCTGCGGGGCGCCCAGCGTCCAGTGCAGCGCCCCTTGGCGGCCAGAGACTCGTCCAGGTTGATCTGATTGCCGGGAAGCGTGTTGTTCGGTCCGACCACGATCGAACCTGGCTCCAAGGTGGTGCTCAGAGGCAGAAAGTCGGTCACGAACGGGGGCAACGGTGTCGTTGGTGGAGCGAAGCTGGCGGTGATCTCGAAACAGATCCGGTCACCCAGACTGAAGGTGGCCTGAGCCGGGGATGGCTTGGCGTAGGTGTCGTCAGCGCAGTTCTGGTCGGTGACGTAAGGCTGGATCAGCTTGGTCACGGCTCCCGCCAGTGCTGGTCTGGGTCACGCTGCTGGAGTCGGTGACCGTGGTCGGTGTGAGGTCGGGCGAGCCGGGAATGGGTGTCGAGGTTCCGACCACGCCGGCGGTGTTGGTGAAGGCGTCCCCGGTGGCTGTCGGGTCGCCCGCCAGCGGCCCGCCCGTGATAGGTCGTGCGCATGCGGGCCTGGAAGGTGATGGTGGCGTGCCGTTGCGGGCCACGTCGATCGGGTCGAACACCACCGTGAAGGTCCCGTCCGGGTTCTGGGTCACCGACTGGTAGGGGACCGACGGGGCGACCGTGCCCGGGTTGCAGTCAGGCGGCGCCCCGGCCACATAGTTCTGGGTCGTGCCCAGCGGGCAGATCCCGTTCGGGATGGTGTCGGTGACGGTGATGTCGCTGTTGTCGACGTATTCGCTCGAGGCGATGTTCAAGGTGTAAGTGGCCAGCCCGCCGCCTGCGAAGTCGGTCGGGTAACCGATTTGATGATGCGCAGGTCGTTGACAGTCACCGTGTGGCTGGCCTGGACGTCGACCGCCGGAGACGCTCCCGGTGACACCGGGCCGGTGTAAGTGCCGGACACGTCGACGTAAGTTGGTCAGCGAAGAGGCAGCCCCGTTCTGACGGGTGGTCTGGCCGGTGTTGTTGTCCAGGTTGGCGGCCTGACCCAGCGACCCCGGGCTGGGCGGGCCGCCCGGGAAGGTCAGGGTGTTCTCCCGCTGAGGGATGCCCGCGGCGTAGCTGATGGTCAGCACCTGACCCGGTGCCAGCGAGCCCACATTCCAGGTCACCTCGGTGTAGACACCAGCCGGCAATCCCGGCGGTGCGCTCACCGTGTTCACGCTGGCCGGCGTGGGACAATCGGCCACCGGCGGTGTCGCCGCCAAGCTCGGTGCGCCCGGGTACTCGGGGCCGGTAGTGGTGTTGTCGACCCCCCCGCACTCCAGGAACTCCAACGACGCCGGCAGATAGTCGGTCACCACGGTGTCGTCAGTGGCACCGCCGTCACCGTTGGTGACAGTCAGCGTGTAGACCGTCGTGTGGTCGTGCACACCCCTGAGCAGCTTCGCCTCCGGGCTTGGTTCCGCCTTGGTGACCGCCAACGCAGAAACCATCGTCGAAGCCGAACTGGGCGCCGAAGCGGTCACCGCCGGGTTAGATATCGGCGCCCCCGTAGAGTCGAACAGAGGGACTACCCGAGGGTCGGTGCTGCTGAAGCCCGTGGCCGTGTCAGTGAAGGTCGACTGCACCGGCCAGAGTGTCGGATCGGCGGTCACCTCGAAACTGATCGAGTTGCTGTCACCCGGCGGCAGGTCGAAATTGTCGGGCCAGATCAGCGTCTGCGCTCCGGTGACAGGGTCAGTAACCACCGTCGGATCCCCGATATCGGACGGCAACGTGGAACCCGCCACATAAGTCACGCCCGCTGGCAACACATCCCTGAAAGACACGTTGTACTGCTGAACCCCGCCCGCACCCGCCGCCGGGTTCGCCGCCGCCAACGTGTAACGCACCGGCGACCCGACCAGAGTGGTAGCCGGTCCCGACTTCGTAACACTTATCGGCGGCGGATCGGCTGCCGCCGCCGTGAGTGTGGCCGCCGCCCGCGTCCCCGAGTGAAATGCTCCAGGCGGCGCTGCTGCGGTGGTGGCGAAAGCCGGCGCCGCCACCATCGTCGAGAGCACCACCAACAAAGCGGCAAAGGTCGACCTGACCGCCGGGCCACTAATCCGCCTAAGCCCCTCCATAACCAAACCTCACTCCCCAACAGTTGTTGGACTGCGTGCCCCGCCCGCCGCTCGTGGTGCGCCCGGTACTAGCCACTCCGCGGTCCTTTGGCCACCCAGTCGCCCAACGTACCATCGAGGATCCCCGGATCCCTGGCCAATAGTGCGATCGGCCTATCCGTCTCTTCGACGATCCGGACCGCTCCTTCTCGGAACTCCGGATCGACCTTTCGTCGTCTCTCTGGCATCGCTACTCCTCTTTACGCGATGCCTCCACGGAATGGGCGCGAGGTCTTCATGACCCTATCGCGCAATTGCCAGGGTCTGACTTTGCATCGCCCGTACGCTGTGCCGTGGCGCCGGGCGGGCGCTGAGACAAGAGCTCATAGTCGACCCCAGTATCCTCAGCGGCGGCACGCGGAGCGGGCGCCTCGGTCGTGAGGAGGAGACGAGCCGGGACACCAGGGCCACCGCCAGCGCCTCGGCCCCGAGCCAGCTGGGCTGCCTCCGCGCCCGTAAGGTGAACATCACGGGCACCACCACACGGGATGGAGCAACCCGATGCTCGCGGGAAGGTTCGCTAACGCAGCACGTACGTGTCCCGCCGTAGTCTCACCGGGAAGCTCTAAGCAGCCGGAGAGCGCGCCGGGATCCGAGCCGGCAAATGCGGCCCGGCCTAGCCGGTAATACCAGGCGCTGGTCGTGAACACCCCGCCGCGGCTCGCCTCGGACCCGACGGCGGTGGGGGCGTTCCCGGCCAGTACATCCAGCAAGAGACGGTCGTCGATGACGACAGCCAGGCAGCCGGGCTACTGGTTGGCCAGGTCGGGCTCCTCGGCCGCGATCCGGCCGATGGCAGCGTCGTAGCCGCCGTCTCGAAGCCACTCACCGATGACCGTGGCCGCCTCAGTCGGGATGGTCGACTCGAGCGGCAGGAAGGTCCCCCTGGGCAGCTCCCCGCTGTCCTCGGCACGCTCACGCGCGGCCTGGACCACCGCCGCCAGGCCGGGTTCAAGGTGGAGCCCGGTAGCCACAGCTCGATCGTGTCCGACTATCCCGGTTTGGTCGGTACCCGCGGCCCGCGGGTGACGCAACCCGAATCGACGCCGCCTGGGTCTAAGCCGTGTGGGCCAGCTCCGGGAAACGTTCCTCCCAGGTGCTGCGGACCCGCCGGGGGAGCCACAGCCGCCGCCACACTTCGGCCAGGCCGTGGCCATTTACTAGCAAAAGTGCAGTTCACCCTGGTGGGCGAGGGGGGACTTGAACCCCCACATCCTTTCGGACACAGGAACCTGAATCCTGCGCGTCTGCCAATTCCGCCACTCGCCCGAGTGGATCCGCGAGCATACCTGAGTTGTTCCCAGGGGGGCCTGGCCCCGCCCGGGAGGGATTACGCGGCCACTGCCGGGTGCCGCCGACGCTTACCCGGCGACGAGTACGCTCATGGAACACCATGGGACTCCAGCAGTTCGAGCGGCGCCTCGAGCGCATGGTCGAGGGCGTGTTCGCCCGGGCCTTCCGCGGGCGGTTTGCAGCCCGTCGAGATCGGCCGGCGGCTCACCCGCGAGATGGACCTGCGCCGCACCATGGCGCCCCGGGGCACCCTGACCCCCAACCAGTTCGAGGTGCTGCTCATCTCAGAGCGACCGGGCCCGGTTCGCCCCTATCGAGGACGAGCTGGTCGACGAACTGGTCACTGTGGCCGAAGACCACGCCGACATCGAGCGGTACATGTTCCTCGGACCCGTGACGGTGCATATGAAGACCGACGAGGAGCTGACTCGCCGGGATGGTTCTCGTCTCGGGTGAGATCGTCCGAGCCGAGTGAACCGCCCAGGGCCCGTCTGCTGCTTCCGGATGGGACGCACGCGCGAGCTGGGCACCCGGGCCCTCACGATCGGGCGCCTCCCGGACTGTGGCCTGGTCCTGGCCGACCCGAACGTGAGCCGCTATCACGCCGAGGTGCGCCCGGCTTCGGGGAGCGCGGCGGCCGGCGCCAACGGCCCGGCTGGCCGCGATTACGAGGTTTCGGACATGGGAAGCACCAACGGCACGAAAGTCAACGGCATACCTCTGACCGCCGCACAGCGTCCTCCACGAGGGCGACCAGATCACCCTGGGGGCCACCACGATCCGGTTCGGGCGGGGATAGAGGGCCACCACCGGCCAGTGCCCGATCCGGTTCTCACTCTCCTCAAGTACGTCTTCCTCGCCGTGCTGTACCTCTTCTTCCTCAGGGTCCTGCGCGCCGTGTGGGTAGAGCTGCGCGAGCCCAAGCCCGCTCCCCTCAGCCCGGCACCGCCGGGCCCGGTGGGAGCGGTTCCGGTTGCCACTGCGGTTCCCGTTTCGCGGCCGCCAAGTGGAAGGATCGGCCCGGAGCGGCTGGTCGTGGTCTCCCCGACGGAACAGAAGGGGGTCGAGTTCCCCCTGGCTGACGAGGTAACCGTCGGCCGGGCGGGCGGTTGCGGGGTCCTGTTGGGCGCCGACACCTTCGTCTCCCAGATCCATGCCCGGCGTTTTCCGGCGCGATGGGGACATCTTTCGTCGAGGACCTGGGGTCGACCAACGGCACCTACCTCAACAAGAAGAAGGTCACCGCTCCGGTCGTCATCCGCAAGGGCGACCAGGTCCAGTTCGGCCGGACCACGATGGAAGTACGCAGATGATCGAGCTGCGGGCCGGCTCCGATACCGACGTCGGCCTGGTCAGGAGCAACAACCAGGACCGGCTGCTCATGGCCGATCCTCTCTACGCGGTCGCCGACGGCATGGGGGGCGCCGCAGCCGGCGAGGTGGCCTCGGCCACCGCGGTCAACACCCTCCGGGACGTGTTCGAGCCGATCAGCGCGCCCACTGCGGACGATTTGGTGCGCAGCCGCCGAAACGGCCAACCGGGCCGTCTGGGAGCTGGCCGAAGCCAACCCCGAGATGCGAGGCATGGGCACCACGCTGGTAGCCCTCGCCCTGGTCCAGGAGAGCCACCTGGCCATCATCAACATCGGCGATTCCCGGGCTTACGCCCTCCATCAAGGCGAGCTACGCCAGGTGACCGACGGATCACAACCTGGTGGCCGAGCTGGTGGCCCAGGGGCGCCTGTCGGAGGAGGAGGCCGAGTTCCACCCCAGGCGCAACATCATGACCCGGGCCCTCGGAGTCGACCCCGACGTGCCCGTCGACCTCTTCTTGGAGGACGCCCGACCGGGCGACCGCTTCCTGCTCTGCAGCGACGGACTGCCACGCGAGGTGAAGGATGACCACATCGCGTCGATCCTTCGCCGCCTGAGCGACCCGAACGAAGCAGCCAAGGAACTCGTAGACGAGGCCAAAAGGCGCGGTGGCAACGACAACATCACGGTCGTGATCATCGACGTGGTTGACGCTTCGCAAAATGACCCGCCCGTGGATGCCACGACGGTGGTACCGGTCGCACCGGTCGAGGCCCCAGAGCCGAGTCCCAAGCCCCGTCGCTCGTCCCGCCGGGCAAAACGGCGGAACGACAAAGCGGACTCGGACCGCCCTAAAGCCCGGATCATCACGGTGCGGGTGGTGGCCTTCATCGTGCTGCTGCTGCTCGTGATCGGCGGAGCGGCCGTTGCTATTGCCTGGTACGCCCGGTCCGGATACTTCGTGGGGTTGCAGGGGCAGAACATCACCATCTTCAAAGGCCGCCCTGGCGGTGTGCTCTGGTGGAAGCCGACCGTGGCCCGGACCACGCCCACCTTGATCAACGACATCGAGAGCCGCCATATCCCCGACCTCCAGGCGGGGGTCGAGGAGCCGTCGCTCGGGGCCGCCGCCGATTACGTGTCGTCGTTGGTGAACGAGAAGAAGCAAGCCGAATCCGCCGCCGCGCCTCCCGCCTCACCTACCGCCACCACTACGGTGCCGGCCCAGAAGTCCGTGCCGCCGACTACATGACCCGCGCCCCGGCTCGTCGGCGGACCGAGCTCGGCCTGATCTCCTGGTCGTCGTCCTCACCGGGGGCCTGTACGCCCTGGCCGGGCTGGGCAAAGCCGGGAACCTGCCGGCCAACATGGGCCCGTTCCTCGCCATCATCTTCGCTCTGCTCCTGGTCGCCCACCTGGCCATGCGCCGGCTGGCCCCCAACGCCGACCCCATCCTGTTGCCGACCGCCGGGCTGCTCAACGGGATCGGCTACGTATTCATCGCCCGGCTGTCGACCCACGAGGCCCGCCTGCAGGCGGTATGGACCGCGGCCGGGATCGGAGCGTTCGTCGCCACCCTGGCCGTGGTGCGGCGGGCCCGCGACCTCGAGCGCTACCGCTACACCTTCGCCTTCCTCGGCATCGGCCTGCTGCTGCTACCGCTGCTGCCCGGCATCGGGCGAGAACATCAACGGGGCCCGGCTGTGGATCCACGTCGGCTCGTTCAACTTCCAGCCCGGCGAGATCGCCAAGCTGGCCCTGGCCGTCTTCTTCGCCTCGGTCATGGTCGAGCGGGCCGATCTGCTCAGCCAGGCCACCCGCCGGGTCGGCCGGTTCCTCGTCCTCGATCCCCGGTACCTGGCCCCCATCCTCGTGGCCTGGGGCCTGTCGCTGATCATCTTCCTGGCCGAGAACGACCTCGGGTCGTCGTTCCTCTTCTTCGCCCTGTTCATCGGCATGCTGTGGGTGGCGACCGGGCGGGCCTATTACCTCGGCCTGGGCGCCGCGCTGTTCGCCATCGGGTCGTTCTTCGCCCTGAAGGTCATCGGGCACGCCCACTCCCGGGTCCAGTCCTGGCTCGACCCGTGGGCCCATCCCTCCACCACCGGATACCAGATCATCCAGGGCTGGTTCGCCATCGCCGCGGGCGGACTCTTCGGGCAGGGCCCGGGCCAGAGCAACGCCAGCAACATTCCCGAGGCGTCCACCGACCTCATCTTCGCGGTGATCGCCGACGAGCTGGGCCTGGTCGGCGCCGCCGCCATGCTGTTCGGCTACATCCTGATGGTGGGCTCGGCCTGCGCATCGCCATGCGCTGCGAGCGGCCGTTCGAGAAGCTGCTCGCGACCGGGCTGTCGCTGATCCTCGGGGTACAGACGTTCGTCATCGTCGGCGGCGTCACCCGGTTCATCCCGCTCACCGGGCATCACCCTGCCGTTCGTCTCCTACGGCGGGTCGTCGCTGATCGCCAACTACATCCTGCTCGCTCTGCTGCTGCGCATCTCCCACGACACCGAGACGCCCGACCGCCGGCCGATCAGCGCTCCGACGTGGCCCTGCGGAGTGTGGCGGCGTGAACCGGCAGATCCGCCTCCTGGGCATCGGCCTGATCGTGCTGTTCGTCGCCCTGTTCGTCCAGCTCAACTGGACTGCAGGTGGTGCAGGGCCAAGGCCCTCAACGCCAACCCGCTGAACGCCGCGCGGTGGTCAAGGAGTACACCGCCAAGCGGGGCGACATCGTCTCGGCCGACGGCGTCACGCTGGCCACCTCGGTGCCGACCAACGACCAGCTCAAGTACCTGCGCAAGTACCCGACCGGGTTCTCTGTTCGCCCAGATCACCGGGTACTTCTCTTTCATCTACGGCTCGGACGGCGCCGAGCGCACCTACGACAAGGTGCTCACCGGAAGCAAGAGCCCCTTCCAACTGCCGACCAGCCTGAGCGGGCTCCGCAACCTGCTGACGAACAGCAATCAGAGCCAGTCGATCACCCTCACCGCTCTGGACAAGCTCCAGGTCGTGGCCAGAGATCAGCTGGCCGGCCGAACTGGTTCGGTAGTGGCCCTGGACCCCCGCAACGGGGCCATCCTGGCCATGTACTCCAACCCGACGTTCGACCCGAACGCCATTGTCCAGCCACAACCTGTCCGCCGGTCGAGGCCAACTACAAGGCCCTGACCCAGACGCCAGGCGGGGTCCTGGACCCCCCCGCCTACCGGCAGACGCTGTTCCCGGGCTCGACGTTCAAGATCGTCACCTCGTCCGCGGTCTACGACCACAACCCGGCTCTGGCCACCAAGATCTACCCCACCCTCTCGGCCCTGCCGCTGCCGCAGACCACCAACGAGCTGCACAACTTCGGCGGCGAGGTATGCGGGGGTCAGCTGCCCCAGCTGTTCACGGTGTCCTGCGACACCGGCTTCGGCCAGATCGGCCTCGACCTCGGAGGCGGTTGCGCTCAGCCTGGAAGCCAACGCGTTCGGCTTCAATCAGGTCCCACCGATCGACCTGCCCTTCGCCGCCAAGTCGTTCTTCCCGCCGGCGGCCAGCTTCGTCCTGGACCAGCCTGGCCTGGCCTACTCGGCCATCGGGCAGCAGGACGTGCAGGCCACGCCGCTGCAGATGGCCCTGGTGGCGGCCGCTATCGCCGACGGCGGCCTGATGATGACCCCCCACATGCTCGGCCATGTGACCAACTCGCAGAACCAGGTGGTGAGCACCTACCAGTCCAAGGTCGTGGATAGCAGGCCACCTCAGCGGCCACCGCGGCCCAAGTGACCCAGCTCATGCTGTCGGTCGTCAACTCCCCGGACGGCACCGGGCACGATGGCCCGGATCCCCGGCGTGCAGGTGGCCGGCAAGACCGGCACAGCCCAGACCGGAACCGGAAAGATCGACGCCTGGTTCGTCGCCTTCGCCCCGGCCGACAATCCCACCATCGCCGTGGCGGTGGTGCTACCCAATCAGCCGTCGCAGAACGAGTACCAGGGCGGCACTCTCGCCGCCCCGATCGCCAAAGCGATGATCGAGGCCTACCTGTCCGGCTCTGCTGCACCCGCCCAATCATCCGGCGCCCCCTAGGCTGGAGGCTCGAATGTCGCAACAGGACGTTTTCGGCGACCGCTACGAGATCGTCAGCCACATCGCCCGGGGCGGCATGGCCCAGGTGTACCTGGCCCGGGACCTCCTGCTCGACCGGCCCGTCGCCCTGAAGGTCCTGTTCCCCGAGTTGTCGGTCGACCGGGCTTTCGTGGAGCGGTTTCGCCGCGAGGCCAAGGCGGCCGCCAATCTGACCCACCCGAACATCGTCTCGATCTACGACTGGGGTCAGGGCGAGCACACCTACTACATCGTGATGGAGTACGTCGACGGGCCGACCCTGTCGTCCGATGCTCAAGCAAGGCCCGATGGACGCCGGCCCGGGCCGCTTCGATCGGCGCCGACGTGGCCGCCGCCCTCGACTTCGCCCACCGCCGTGGTGTGATCCACCGCGACGTCAAGCCCGGCAACGTGCTCATCGACGGCACCGGGCAGGTCAAGGTGGCCGACTTCGGCATCGCCCGGGCCACCGGCGCCGACGGGGACCTCACCCAGACCGGGTCGGTGATGGGCACCGCCACCTACTTCTCCCCCGAGCAGGCTCAGGGCTACTGGCGGTCGACGCCCGCAGCGACGTCTACTCGCTCGGGCGTGGTGCTCTACGAGATGGTCGCCGGCAAGCCCCCGTTCGCCGGCGACAACCCGGTTTCGATCGCCTACAAGCACGTCAAGGAGCCGGCTCCCCAGCCCGCGGCAGACCAATCCGGAGGTCCCCGCCGACTTCGAGGCCATCGTGCTGAAGGCCATGGCCAAGGACCCGGGCGACCGGTACCAGAGCGCCGAGGAGCTGCGTGCCGACCTGGTCCGGTTCGCCAACGGTGAACCGGTTGCCGCCGCGGCCGAGGCCACCCGGGTGGCCACAGCCGTGGGCGCGGGAGCGGCCCTGGGCGGGTTGGAGCCGCCGCCGTGTGGCGGGTGACCCGACCAGGGTGCAAGCAGCGGCGGGTGGGACGGCGACACTACCGGTCACGCCGAGGGGCGGGGCCCGCCGGCCCTGGACCTGACGGAGAGTCACCCGATGAGCGGCCGCGGTCGGGCCTGGTTGTACAGCGGATTGGCGGCCCTCTTGGTGGTGCTGCTGGTCGCCGGCTACTTCGGGGGCAAAGCCGCCGGCTGGTGGGCAACGTCGACGAAGACCCTCACCATCCCCACCAACCTCGTCAACAGAGCGCCCCCGCGGCTCAGAACGAGCTGAAGCAGCTGGGATTCACCAACGTGTTCGACCAGGTCTGAGGCCAGCTCGCAGGTGAAAGCCGGCAACGTCATCACGTCACTCCCCAGGCCGGGACGACCATCAAGAGCGACCAGCCCGTCGTGCTTGCTGGTCAGCAGCGGGCCGGCGCAGGTGGCGGTCCCAAACGTGGTCGGAGAGCCGGTAGACCAGCGACCACCGCCCTCCAGGCGGGCCGGGTTCGTCGTGAACCACCCTCAGCCAGGCGTCCGACCACGGTCGCCCAGGCGTGGTGATCAGCACCAACCCGCCCGCCGGCCAAGGCCGCGTCAGGGTTCGCGCGGTACAGATGGTGGTGTCGAACGGCAAGCCGCAGGTCACCATCCCGTCACTGGTCGGCCAGGACCCGGCCACCGCCGGCCAGCGAGCTCGGCGCGCTCGGGCTGGAGGTGAGCTCAGCCCAGAAGAGTCCTCGACCAGCATCCGGCCGGTCTGGTCACGCGGACCGACCCGCCCGCCGGGACCCCGGTGGCCGGTCGGCTCGACGGTGACGGTCTACGTCTCGACCGGGCCCCCCCAGGTTCAGGTGCCCGACCTGAAGCAGGACACCCAGGGCCAGGCGCAGGCGGCCCTCAACACCGGCCGGCCTGAAGGGCAACTTCAGCACCGCGAGCGGTCGAACAACGCCAACCAGAACGGCATGGTCGGTAGTCCCAGAGCCCGCCGGCGGGCAGCCGCGGTCGCTCAACGGCTCGACGTCAGCGTGGCAATCGGCTACACGCCTTCCACGACGAGCCGACCACTACGACCACTGCCGCTCGACGGCCGCCAACGCGTCGCCGAGCACCTGCCACCTCCAGCTCATTCAGCGTGGGGCCTGCCGCGCGGCGGCCGGACGGCGGCGAGAGCCGGATCGCGGTTGGCCGCACGACCGCCAGCCAGTTGGCGATCAGCCGGTGGCCCCCGTCGGTGAGGATCGACTCCGGGTGGAACTGCACGCCCTCTACGGGCAGCTCCCGGTGGCGAAGGCCCATGACGGTGCCGTCCTCCGACCACGCCGAGGCCTCCAGCTCGGGCGGGACGGAGCCGGCCGACAACCACAGCGAGTGGTACCGGGTGGCCACCAACGGCTCAGGCAAACCGGCGAATACCCCCCGGCCGTCGTGGGTCACCTCGGAGGTCTTGCCGTGCATCACCTGGTGGCGCACCACCTGACCCCCGAACACCTCGCCGATGCACTGATGACCGAGGCACACACCGAGCACGGGGAGTCGCCAAGCCCAGAGTCGTCGATCAGCGGCGCAGCTGATCCCGGCCTGCTCCGGCCGGCCTGGGCCGGGCGAGATCAGCAACCCGTCCGGGTCGAGGCCCGGGCCTGTGGCCACGGTCGATCGCGTCGTTGCGGTACACCAGCGGCTCGGCCCCGAGCTGACCCAGGTACTGCACCAGGTTGTAGACGAACGAGTCGTAGTTGTCCACAACGAGGATCCGCGCCACGTTCGGAGGCTATCCCTCCTAGAGTCTCGGGCATGCCGAGGAAGACCAAGGAAGCCCCCGGCCGGGTCACCCCCAAAGGCGGCGCCGCCAAGCGGACGCCCTCTGGCTCCGGCGCCAGCTCCTACGCTGGGAGCACCGGCCGTTACACGCCGCCCATACCGCGAGAGTTCCGCTCGAGCGGCCGTGGTGGGTTCCGGCTCTATCGTCGGCTTCTTCGCGGCCGGGATCCTGTCATCCTGCTCAACTACCTGGGCGTCGTTCGGTAACGCCAGCAACGTCTACCTGCTTCGTCGGTCTGGGCCTGATCGTGGCCGGGTTCATCACCGCGACGCGCTGGCACTGAGCCGCAGACCGCGCCCGGGTAACCAGAACATGAACCCTGGGGGCGCTTACCTACAACAAGTTACAACTGTGTGACACTCCCCAAGGTTGTCCACAGCTTGTGGACGAGTTCGAGATCCAGAACTGAGAACACATCAATATACATCATTGTGTTCAAAGCAGGCGCGAGTGCAGGGGCCGGTACGGAAGAGGCCGCCCGGCGGGGAGGGTTCCGTACCGGACAGGACCCGCAGGCTAAAGGCGCTCGATGATGGTGGCGTTGGCCATGCCCCCGCCCTCGCACATGGTCTGCGAGCCCGTAGCGGCCGCCAGTGCGCTCCAGCTCGTTCAGCAGGGTGGCCATCAGCTTGGTGCCCGAACAGCCGAGGGGGTGGCCAAGAGCGATGGCTCCCCCGTTGACATTGACCTTGTCCATGTCGGGATGGAGCTCCTTCTCCCAGGCCAGCACCACTGAGGCGAAGGCCTCGTTGATCTCGACCAGGTCGATGTCGTCGAGGGTCAGCTTGGCCCGCTCGAGCACCTTGCTCGTCGCCGGTATAGGGCCGGTGAGCATCGTTACGGGATCGACGCCGGCCAGGGCGAAGGCATGAAAGCGAGCCCGGGGGGTCAGACCCAAGGCGGACGCCTTTTCCTCGCTCATGATGAGCACCGCCGAAGCGCCGTCGGTGATCTGTGAGCTGTTGCCGGCGGTGACCTTGCCGTCGGGTTTGAAGGAGGGCTTCAGCTTCGCCAGGGCCTCGGCGGTGGTATCGGGTCGAATGCCTTCGTCGGAGGTCACCAGCTCGTCGGATTCGGTGACCCTGCCCGGTCTCCTTGTCCTTGTGCTTTGAGGGAGACAGGAAGGATCTCACGGTCGAAGCGGCCCTCGGCCCTAGCCCGCGCCGCGTTCTGCTGGCTCCGGGCACTGAACCGGTCGAGGTCCTCACGGCTCAGGTCCCACCTGTCGGCGATCATTTCGGCCGAGATGCCCTGTGGCACCAGGCCGCCTACCGGCGCGTACCGCAGTCCTACGGTTGGCCCGAAGGGGAAGCCGACGCCCTGCCCGAGGCTGGCGCCCATGGGCACCAGGCTCATGACCTCGACGCCGGCCGCGATCACCACGTCGTACTGGCCGGCCATGACTCCCTGGGCGGCGAAGTGCATGGCCTGCTGCGACGACCCGCATTGGCGGTCGATGCTGCTGGCCGGCACCGATTCCGGGAAGCCGGCTGCCAGGACGGCGTTCCGACCCACGTTTACGCCCTGAGCCCCGACCTGACTGACGCAGCCCATGATGACGTCGTCGACGAGGGCCGGGTCCAGGTCGTTACGCGCCGCGATGGCCTTGAGCGTCTCGGCGGCCAGGTCCACCGAATGCCACCCGGACAGCTTCCCGTGCCGCTTTCCTCCCGCGGTGCGAACGGCGTCAACGATTACAGCGGTAGGCATTTGACCGGACTCCCTGGTGTGTGGCTCTTTGGCCCAAAGGTAGCGCCAGGCCAGAGCCCAACGACAGGCCCCTGGCGCCTGGGGCGGGCCACCTCTGCGGCGGAAGGGACGGGCCAGACCCTCTATGCCGTGGCTACCGGGTTTACGGTTTCCCGGACCAGGGCGCTTGGCGCCCCTCTGCCACGCTCGTATACGATGGCTTCCCGTGCCAACAGGTCACGCGGTTGGCGCGCGTCTACTTCGCTAGGGAGGACCGGCGACGAGCAGACGGCTGCCGGGACCGAGGAGGCGATGAGTGAAAAGGACGTACCAACCGAACAACCGCCGGCGGGCCAAGAGACACGGGTTCCGCCACCGGATGTCGACCCGTGCCGGGCAGGCCATCATCAGGTCGAGGCGGCTCAAGGGCCGCCACCGCCTCTCGGCCTGATCTGGCGAGTCGATCGTCGGGACACCTTCGAGGCCCTGCGTCATGGGCGACGTCGTCGGGAAGGCCCAATCACGGTATCTTGGATATCAGGCGACCCGGCCGAGCCACCGCGCGTGGCCTACACCATCGGGCGGCGTGTCGGGTCGGCCGTCGTTCGCAACCGTGTTAGGCGGCGACTCCGTATGTTGATCAGAGAGGCAGCACCGACGCTGCGCCCGGGTGCCTATTTGATAGGAGTAGGACCGGCGGCAGCGCTCCTCTCTTACGAGGAGCTTCGAGGTACTTTGCAAAAAGCACTCAAATCCATTCAGGGATCATGACAGATACTGCTAGTCTGTCGCTGCCGAGACCGGGCCCACGGCCCCAGCTCGCGGCTCTGGTGTTCCTGATCCGGGCCTACCAGGTGGCCCGTATGGGCAGAGTATCGCCCTGCCGGTTCACGCCTACCTGTTCCCACTATGCCCTCGAATCTGTGAACCGCCACGGGGCGTGGCGGGGCTTGACCCTGACCCTGCGCCGCCTCGGGCGCTGCCGCCCGGGCGGCCCATTCGGCTTCGACCCTGTACCGGAATGAGATCGCCAACATGATCCACGTCGCCGCCCTCCTCGCCAGCGGATCGACGACCGTCACCACCGTGGCGGCCAACGCTACGAAGCACTCGAGCGGGAGCATCCTCGACCCCATCGCCAAGCCCATCGCCTGGGTGCTGGCCGAGATCTACTCCGTCATCCCCAACTATGGCGTCGCCATCATCATCCTGAGCATCATCTGGATGGCGCTCATATCGCCGCTCAACCTCAAGAGCACCAGGTCGATGCTGGCGATGCAGAAGATCCAGCCCGAGCTCAAGAAGCTCCAGGACAAGCACAAGAACGACCGCCAGGCCTTCGCCCAGGCCCAGATGGAGTTGTTCCGCGAGCACGGGGTGAGCCCCTTCGGGGCCTGCCTGCCCATGCTGCTGCCGCTGCCCATCTTCTTCGCCCTGTTCCGGGTTATCGACGGGCTCAGCCACACGGTCAACGGCGTGTCCATGCCGAAGTACATCCCGCCGTCCACGCGAGATGTACCACAACATTCAGGCTGCCCACGGGCAGATCAATGCCTTCGGCATGAACCTGTCGCAGAGCGCATTGAGCCACCACTCGAGCTTCGCGGCGGCCCTGCCCTACTGGATCCTCCTCATCATCATGGGCGCCACCTCCTACTTCCAGTCGGCCATGATCATGAGCCGCAACCAGGCCAACGCCCAGGCCAACCCGCAGATGCAGATGCAGATGCGGATGATGAAGTTCCTGCCCCTGATCTTCGTGGTGTTCTGCATCCGGTTCCCCGCCGGGGTGATCCTCTACTACGCCATGTCCAACATCTGCCGGATCGTCCAGCAGGACGCCATGTACCGCTTCGACCCCAAGGTCAAGGCCCTGGTCGCGCAAGAGGTGCAGGAGGTCGAGGACCTCACCGACAAGATCGACGAGGAAGGCGGGCCGCCCGCTTTGGGCCCCTCGAGCGGAGCCAAGGGGACCCGATCGGGTGGGCCGAAGCCGGCGACCGGCTCCGGCGGGGCATCGAGCAGAAGCGAGCAGTCGACGACCGGCGCTACCCAGGGCAACGGCGCGGGCGCGGGTGGGACGGCGAAGCCGGACGCCAAAACCGGTGGGCGAGCCTGGTTCCGCAGCCTGCTGGAAAACGCCGAACAGGAGCAGAGAGCGAAGGCGGCGGCCAAAGCCGCCGGAGCTGCGGGAGCAGCCGGCGCCGCCGCCAAACGCTCGACCAAACCCGCCCCGTCGAGCGGCAAAGGACGGCCCGCTTCCGGCAACGGCTCGGGTAGTTCTCCAGCCGGCGGTACGACAACGTCGGGTAACGGCTCCGCTTCGAGCAGCAAGAACCGTTCACAGCCGAACAAGAGCCGTACGAATAGGAAGCGGCGAGGGAGATAAGGGATGGAGTGGGTCGAGACCACAGGTAGCACCGTCGAGGAGGCCAAGGAGGCCGCTCTCGACGAGTTGGGTGTCGACGAGGCGGATGCCGAGTTCGAGGTCATTTCAGAAGCGCGGGCGGGTCTCTTCGGCCGGTTGCGAAGTGAGGCTCGAGTGCGGGCTCGGGTAAGGCCGACGGCGCCACGAGCCAAGGAAGATCGCCGCGACCGGCGGCGGCGGACATCGGCCGGCAAGGACACCGGTTCTGCCTCGAACGTGCTGGTCGAACCGGCCGCCCCCGGTTCGGCTGCACCGATTTCTGCTAACGGAGCGGGGGCGCCGGCTGCCGACCCGACGGCCCAGGACTCGACCTCAGCTCAGACCGGCCAGGAAGCTGCCAGCGCCGCCCCAACCCCCAATCGACGCCGGCGCTCCCGTCGGCCCGCCAATCAAGGGCGCGACCGGCAAAGCGGGTCCGAGCAAGGCCGCTCTGAGCAAGGCTCTCAGCCTGCCCGGGACGAAGACCGAACCGACAACGGAGAACGAGAAGGAGCGGACGTGGAGGTTGACCTCGAAGAGCAGGGGAAGGTAGCGACGGTGTTCTTGACCCAGCTCACCGCCGAGTTCGGTCTTCACCCCTCGATTGCGACTACGAAGGTGGATGACGACACCCTCGAGATCCAGATGACCGGTTCGGACCTAGGACTCCTTATCGGGCCAAAGGGCGCCACTCTGACGGCGATTCAGAGCCTGGCTCGCACCATCGTCCACTACGAGACCGGTGCCAACAATGGTCATATCAATATCGATGTAGGCGGGTACCGTCAGAAGCGAACCGAGGCCCTGATCCGCTTCGCTCATCAGGTGGCAGCCAAGGTCAAGCAGAGCGGTACCAGGACGGCCCTCGAGCCCATGTCCGCTGTTGATCGCAAGGTCGTGCACGACGCACTAAGCGAAATCGAGGGTGTTTCCACCGTCTCCGAGGGCGAAGAGCCCCACCGCCGTGTGGTCGTAGTCCCCTCTGCCGCGAACAGCTGACCTCCCTCGCCGGCGCCTCGCGGGAGGCCCTGAGAGCAATCCTGGTCGAAGCGCAGATTCGCGGTTTCCTGGGGCCGGGCTCCGTGGACCCGCACGTCGACAGAGCCCTGGACCTCGGGGCCGCGCTCTCGACCCCTCCCGCTACCGCGGTTGACCTTGGTAGCGGCGGAGGACTGCCCGGTCTCCCCTAGCCCTGGCTTGGCCGGATACCAACTGGATACTGCTCGAGGGCGGGACCAACCGGGCTGCGTTCCTTCGGGAGGCCGTAATGCAGCTCGGCTTGGGTGACCGGGTGCAGGTGGTGGCCCAGCGAGCCGAGGAAGCCGGCCGGGGGATTCTCCGGGGCACGATCCACTACGTAGTGGCCCGAAGCTTCGGACCTCCGGCCGTGACGGCAGAGTGCGCCGCGCCGCTCTTGAGTGTGGGAGGAATACTGGTGGTGGCCGAGCCACCGGGCGGAGACCGAGCCAGGTGGGGCGACCAGGGGCTGGCTCTGCTGGGGATGAGAATCGGTCCTACCGTCAGCCACCCGACGGCTTACCAGGTCATAGTTCAGGAGACGGCCTGTCCGGCCCGCTTTCCTCGCCGAACAGGTGTGCCGAGCAAGCGACCCCTGTTCTGACGGCACCTCAGGTGGGGCGTTTCACGTGAAACATGCTCCGAAGCGCGGCCTTCATCCCGAGATCGCCTTGGACTCAGGCGCCAGCCTTCGGACCTCAGGTTTCACGTGAAACGTAGGGTTGGTCCTTGATTTAGGTGCGTTCCGTCGCAATGATTGAGGACGGTGACTCAGCCCAACGATTTGCGTGCCCGGGCGACATCGATCTTCGACCGGCTGAGGGGGACCGGCCCGAACACCAGCGAGACTCAGCCGGACGAAGATGGACAGTCGGTAACGCCAGGCACGGACCTGGACCAGTCCCGAGCCGAGGGCGTCCCCGACGCCATCCCACACCCAGGCCCGCCACCAGAGCCGGCGGCCATCCAGGCGAATAGCCCCTCATTGGACGACGACTCCGATCCTCACAGTGCCGACGCGCCACTGGCGGCGGGCGGCTTTCAAGACATAGGTAAAGGCGTCTCCACTCCCGCCGAGGTGCTCGGTGAGGACGGGGTCCGCGTCCCCATCGCCCCGGCCGACCCCATCGCACCGGCCGACCCCATCGCCCCGGCCGACCCCATCGCACCGGCCGACCCCGGAGCCGAAGGAAAGACCGGCGCCGAAGTGGGATCCGAAGCCGGAGGTGAGCCCGGAGCCCGAGCGCAGACCGGCGCCGGGGGGGCTCCGGATATCGGAGGCATGGCAGGCTCGTCTGCGACGGAGGCCGGCGCTGACCACAATGGTAGAGCCATGCCGACTTCGGGGCTGACACCCGCCCTCGATCGAACCTCACCCGATGCCGCTGTCGCCGGCGCCGCGCAGGGAGAACAGCCTCAAGGCGTCGACGCCGGGGGAATCGATACCGGCGACGGCGGGCCGGGCCAGACCGGACTCGAGGACAGCGGAACTCAGGCCGCCGCCACCGCCACCGCCACCGATCCCATTACGTCAGAGGCCAGCCAGTCGGGAACAGCGAGCGACCTCGACTCCGGGGCCTTCCGGATACCGCCTCCCCCCGCACCCGAAGCAGTCGCGGACATCCCCGCGACGCGGGTCCACCCCTCGGCCCGGAACCGTCCCCTCCCGCGCACCCTGGCGGTTGCCAACCAGAAGGGCGGAGTCGGGAAGACGACCACTGCTGTCAACCTGGGCGCCGCCTTGGCTGAGCTTGACTACCGCGTGCTCGTCGTCGACCTGGACCCGCAGGGCAACGCCACCACTGGCCTGGGCATCAACGCCCGCAACCTGGATGCCTCTATCTACGACGTCATCCTCCACGACGTCCCCATCGAGGACGTCATCGAGCCCACGACCTTGAAGAACTTGTTCGTGGTGCCCGCCACTATCGACCTGGCGGGAGCGGAGATCGAGCTGGTGCCGGTTTTCAGTCGAGAGTTGCGTCTGAAGAAGGGACTGGAGCCAGTCGTCGGCGACTTTGACTTCGTACTGATCGACTGCCCCCCCTCGCTCGGCCTGCTGACGGTCAACGGCCTGGCGGCCGCCACCGAGGTAGCCGTGCCTATTCAATGCGAGTACTACGCCCTTGAAGGCTTGGGCCAGCTGCTTCGCAACGTCGGTCTCGTGCAGACCAACTTAAACGGTGATCTTGAGGTCAGTACCATCATCCTGACCATGTACGACGCTCGGACCAAGCTGGCCGAACAGGTCGCGCAGGAAGTGCGACAGTACTTCGGGGACCGCGTCTGTCGTAACGTCGTGCCCCGGACGGTTCGCCTTTCCGAGGCTCCGTCGTTCGGGCAGCCGATCATCGTGTTCGACCCCTCGTCGCGAGGATCTATCGCATATCGAGAATTGGCCAAGGAGGTAAGTGGTGGCGCGCCGAAGCGGACTCGGTAAGGGTCTCGGTGCACTCATCCCTACCGAAGTGGTAGGGGACCGGACCTCCGCCCTATTGGATGTACCGGTGGTGGCAATCAGAGCCAACCCTCATCAACCCAGGATGTCTTTCGACGAGGAATCTCTCGCCGCGCTCACTGCTTCAGTCCGCGAGGTGGGGGTTCTCCAGCCGGTGCTCGTCCGCCAGACCGGGGAGGGCGCCTATGAGTTGATCGCGGGCGAGCGACGTTGGCGAGCCGCCAAGCGGGCCGGATTGCCCACCATCCCCGCCATCATCAAGGACGTTTCCGAACACGGCCGAGTCGAGCAGGCGCTCATAGAGAACCTCCACCGCCAGGACCTCGGTCCGCTGGAGGAGGCAGGCGCCTATCAACAACTGATCGAGGACTTCGGTCTCACCCATGAGCAGCTCTCCGTACGAGTCGGTAAGAGCCGGGCCGCCATCACCAACGCGCTCCGTTTATTCCAGCTACCGCCGGCCGTGCAGAAGCTGGTGGCAGACAATCAACTGACCGCGGGCCACGCCCGGGCCCTGCTGGGGACTCCGGACCGGGCCTTCCAGGAGGCACTCGCTCGAAGGGTCGTGGCCGAGGAGCTTTCGGTTCGGGCCGTAGAAGAGGCAGTCAAGACCCGCAACGAGCTGGGAGGGACCGGTCCCGAACTACCCACACCCGGTTCGAGGCTCAGGCCACCGGGTGTGCTGGAACTGGAGGAGCTGCTGTCGTCTCACCTAGATACCCGGGTCAAGGTCCACCTAGGAGCCAAAAAGGGGCGGGTAACCATCGACTTCGCCACCCTTGAGGACTTGGAACGGATCTACCGGGCCATGACCGAGCCCATACAGCCAGAGTAGAGCCGCCAACTCTCTACGCCAAGCTGAGGATCCCTCGGCTTCACCTCATCCACAGACTGTGGCTAAAGGTGTGGACAGCCCCGCCGGCGGGGGGATCCCGGCGGGACTGACCGTGATTCGGGTCACAGGTAGGCGTGCAGCTCCTGCATTAGTTGACCCTTGCCCTTGGCACCCACGATCCGAACTTGAGGCTCGCCATCCTTGAAGAGGATCATGGTTGGGATACTCATCACATCGAACCGCTGAGCCAGCTCGAGGTTCTCGTCGATGTTGATCTTGCCGACCCGGAGCTTGCCCTGCTGTTCGACGGCGATCTCGTCGAGGATAGGCGCCACCATCTTGCACGGCCCGCACCACTCGGCCCAGAAGTCCACCAGGACCGGTTCGGTCGCGGACTTGATCTCCTCGTCGAATGTTTGATCCGTGAGGGTCAACTCGTGCTGGGCCACAATCATCGCCTTCCTCTAGGGCCTCGAGACCGTCCCGAAGGCCTTCGTGCTATTCAACAAGGTGAGCCGGGTTCCCATTCCGAATCACCACGCAGACGGCCTTCTGAGTTCCCCGCCGAAATCGCGCCGTCGGGGAGCCATTGCCTCCTGGTCGGCGGGATTGAGAGTTGCCGGCGCCGATCCCGCCGGATGTCCCGTTTGCACGCCGCCCAGGGTGCCTGCCAGCGGGGCTCCAGAACCCATTCGGAGTCGCCCGTTGGGACGCCACCCCTGTTTGACCAAGATCGATCGGCCCACATTCGTGGGCTAGAACTCATCTAATTGCCACTGAAATCAAGGAAGCGTAGTGAAACTATCCTATAACATACGGCAGTGCAACCACCCCACGCGCCGGCCGCGCCGGCGACACCTCAACCCGCGAACGGCTCGAAGCGCCCGGATGGCGAACTGCGCTACGCCACCTGCGCTTCGTGCCTGGTCGCCTCCAGCCACCGCTCAGCGTCTATCGCGGCCATACAGCCCGTGCCGGCGGCGGTGACAGCCTGCCGGTAAGTGTGATCCTGGACATCCCCACAGGCGAATACCCCGGGCACGTTGGTCGTGGTGGACCCCACCGCGGTGACCAGGTACCCCGCTTCATCCATATCGAGCAGGCCGGCGAAGACATCCGTGTTGGGCACATGCCCGATGGCAACGAAAACCCCGGTGACCGGCAGATAAGACTCTGCTCCGGTAATCACATTACGTAAATGGACACCTTCAACTTTGCCTGCACCGGCGATGTCAGTAACGACGGAATCCCATACAAATTTGATCCGCGGATTCTTGAAAGCCCGATCCTGCATGATCTTGCTGGCTCGAAGCTCCTTGCGCCGGTGGATGATGGTGACCGTCTCCCCGAACTTGGTGAGAAAAATAGCTTCCTCGAGCGCGGAATCACCACCCCCTACAACCGCAATGTCCTGGCCCCGGAAGAAGAACCCGTCGCAGGTCGCACAGGTCGAAACGCCCTTGCTGAGAAGCTTTTCCTCGGCGGGAAGGCCCAGCATCAACGATCGGGCGCCCGTGGCGACGATGACCGACCGGGCCAAGTGCTCCACCTCTTTGCCGGTCGAAGGATCAGGCGCCCACACCTTGAACGGCGGGCTAGAGAAATCGACCCTTTCAGCCTTTGTCGTAAGGAATTCGGCACCAAAGCGGGCGGCCTGACTCCGCATATTGCCCATTAGTTCGGGACCGGCCAAACCCTCGATGAACCCGGGAAAATTCTCGATCTCCGAGGTGAGCATCAGCTGCCCACCGGGTTGATCACTCGTCGACGAGGGATAACCCTCTATGACCAAAGGGGCCAGGTTGGCTCGGGCCGCATATATTGCCGCCGTCAAGCCCGCGGGACCGGACCCGATGATGATCACGTCCCGCACCGCTCCGTTCGTTTCACCCATCCCAGTTACACCTCTCTCGGGCGCCTCAGCCGCCATACCAACGCCCCGGCGCCCAGGAATATTGCCGAAACGATGGCGTCGGCCACCCACACCCGGCGGGCCAGGGGATGGATCGGGAGATACACGTAGAGGACGCGCATCAGCCCGATAATCACGAGGACGAGGGTCACCAGGACCAGGACGAGGACCACGATTCCGTAGACGAGCCCTCGGGCGACCTGGGTAGCCGGAACGGTCGTCTTGTCCCGCACCGTGTCGACAACCGATTCGATTCGGTCCGCAACCGGTACGGTCCAGTCGTAAGGGTCGCTCTGGACCGGCGCATTGGTCGCCATGGAGATCAGCCTATCCACCCGCCGGGCCGGCGTCCGAAGTGGCTGCCATCCGGTCCACGCGAGCTCGCCCGACGCCGCGGCCGACCGGTACGACCCGGCGCCCGTACTGGCCGTCTGTCAGGTGACCGACAGCTCTTGGATGACCGTCTGGTTCGCCGGGCCCAGATTCGTCAACCAGAACAGGACGTATTGGCCCCGATGCCCGCCCAGGTCGAACTTGGTGGTCCTGCCGGCGACATCGCTTTGGGAGGCAACAGGTTGGCCCCAAGCGGACAACGGTTGACCCGAAGATACCTGCGTTGACGACACGAACACCTCGGCCGCCCACCCGCTGCTCGGCGACGTGACAGTCAAATCGTGGACCGGAGCGGACTGAGCCAGGCTCATCGACAGCCCGATGCCGGAGTACAGGTTGCCGAAGGTGGAGTTCGGGTACCTGTCTGTGGACCAGTATGTGGCCGGGTTGCCGTCGATGGTCAGCTTCGCCGCGGCCGGATTGTCGGGCGGCCGGCCGTTGTTCATGTAGACGTTCACTGACGAGATCTGAGCGGCGGCCACGTGCGAGGAAGGCGCCGTGGCGGGCGAACTCGGAGGGGATGAACCCGGGGTGGAGAAAAGCAGCACGGCGGCGAAGATCGCCCCGATCAGGATCAGGGCCGCCACCACCGCCCCTGCGACGCGGCCGGTGCGCCGAAAACCGCCGCGGGATACGGTGTCCAGCTCGTCAGTGGCCCGCGGCCGCGGCGGCGCCGCCGGACCAGGCACAACACGGGGGATGCTCGGGTAGACAGCGGTGTTCTGGCCGCCGGCGGGCACGGGGGACCGCGGCACAGGCACGGTGCCGTCCCGCTCGACCACCGGTTGAGGCCCCGGCCGCGGCGCGGGGCGAGGGGCAAGGGGAGGCCCCGGCTCCACCCGGCGACCCCATCCCCTGACGCCGGGGACCGGAGCGGGACGGTTGTCGCGCCCGGGCGGCCTCAGGCCGCCGATCGAAGGCGACAGCGGGCCGAGGGCGTCGAGCCTCTGGCGCAGCACGACAGCCGATGGCACCCGGCGTTTCGGGTCCTTGGCCAGAAGATCGGACACCAGCCGGTCCAGCTCAGGGGGAACGCCGCGGACGCTCGCCGAGACCTTCGGGACCCGGTTGTTGAGGTGGGCCATGGCCGTGGCCAGATCTGTGTCTCCGACGAACGGCGGCTTGCCGACCAGCATCTCGTAGAAGACCACGCCGAGCGAGTAGAGGTCGGCCCGAGCGTCGGGATCCTCACCCTTGATCTGCTCCGGGCTGACGTACTTCGGGGTGCCCAGAACGGTGCCGGTGCGGGTCAGGTCCGTTCCTACGCCGGCGCTGGCTTTGGCGATCCCGAAATCTGTGACCTTCACTCGCATCCCGCCCATCTCGTCCTCGATGAGCAGGACGTTGGCGGGCTTGATGTCCCGGTGCACCAGGCCGGCCTGGTGAGCGTGCACCAGGGCGTCCGCTATCTGGCGGGCCACGGCCACCGCCTGCCAGGGTTCGAGCCGGCTCTGCTCGCTCAGTAACTGGCGCAGCGTGCGACCCTTGACCAGTTCCATAACGATGTACGCGGTCCCGTTATCGATCCCGGTGTCGAACGTGGAGACCACGCCGGGATGGGCCAGCCGGGCCGCCGTCACTGCCTCCCGGCGAAAACGTTCGAGGAACACTTCGTCCGTCGCCAGGTGCGGTTGCAGGACCTTGACAGCCACCGGACGGCTCAGAATCTCATCGTGCGCCTCCCACACCTCGGCCATGCCGCCGCGAGCGATCGGCACCTCGAGCCGGTACCTCCCGCCGAGGGTTCGCCCGGCGTTTATCGGGGTTGTCTGGTCGAACCCGGGCACGACCTAACAGGCTAGTGGCGTACCCTCGCCGCGCCGGATCAGTCCGAAGGGGTTCGGGTCGTGAGCGGCATCCAGGCGGCCCCGATCGCCCCTGGTCCAGCGTGGGTACCGATAACCGGTCCGACATCACCCAGCAGTGTCTTTTCCGAAGGGTGAACGCCCTCGAGCATGGCGAGGAAGTCGTCGAGATCGGGCGCATCGGCCGCGAAGACCGCCAGCCGCGATATGGGCCCAGCTGAGCGCACCTTGTCGGCGAGGTACCGCAACGACTTCGACCGGGTCCGCTGTTGCGATTCCTTCTCCACCACCCCGTCTCGCACCTCGACGACCGGCTTTATCGAGAGCATGGACCCGAGCAGGGCCTGGGCCCCGCCGATCCGGCCGCCCTTCTTGAGGTTCTCGAGCGTGTCGATAGCCCCGTAGAGCTTTATCTGACGGGCGGCCGCCTGAGCTGCTGCCTCCACCTCGTCCAGGTTCCCCCCCCTGGCCGCCCGCTCGGCCGCGTCGATGGTGATCAGGCCTTGAGCCAGCGTGACGCTCCGTGAGTCCACGACCCGAACGGGCAGGCTGCCGTCCAGGGCACTGGCCGCCTGGCGGGCCGCCTGGATCGTCGCCGACATCTTCGAGGACAGGCTCACGCAAACGACTCCATCGGCCCCCTCCACCGCCATCCTCTCGAAGGCCTCCTGGAACTGGCCGGGTGAGGGGGCCGACGTCTCGGGCAGCCCGTCGAAGGTGCTGCAGCGGGACCAGAACTCCTTGGTCGACAGCTCGACCCGGTCGATGAACTCCTCGGACCCGAACCGGATTCGCAACGGCACCAACCCGATTCCCAGCTCGGCCAGCAACTCGTCGGGCAAGTCGGATGCGGTATCGGTTACGACTCTGATGCCAGCCACGGTCTGCGCCTACCTGTTCTCTTCCTTGGAGTGCCCGGGTGATCCGTTTCGACCCTGCCGGTACTCGAATAGTGACAAATGGCCGCTCACCGGTCCAGACCGTGCTGGTCGTACTCCGGCGGAGGCCTGGTAAAGAAGTCGTCGACCACCGGATCGCCGCTCATCGCAGTGGCCTCCACCGGCCCGTCCGTGCCGTCGTCCCCACCTGGCTCGACCGGGGCGGGCACCAACCGCCGGGCCCTCCGCCCGCGGCGGAGGTCACGCACCCACCACACGGCCAATGACACCACCGCCAGCACTATGACCACCACGCCTACCCCGGAGATCGCCGTGCTTCGCACCGTGGTCAGGTCTCGGGCCAGCACCATCGAACCGTCAGGCGATACGAGGGCCACGTCGAGCGGGAACACCCCCGATGATCGGGTCTGCACGGGGATCTTCAAGGTGGTGTTCTGGCTGGTGAGGACCAGCTGACACACCTCGCTGGTCGGAGTCGGTACCGAGCACCTGCCGTTGGGCGGGTCGAAGGGCTGAAAGAGTAGGCGCTGGCTGGTGAGTTGGAGTTCGACGTGGACCTTGAGCGACCGCTTCAGGAGGACGGTCAGAGGAATCTCGGCCTTGGTCGAAGTCAGGGTGATGGAGGATGACCCCGGCAGGACCACCTGGTCGAACACCTGCCCTGACGTCTTGGCCACCGAACCGAGCAGGGCGTTCCGCTCGGCTTCGGTCACGTCGATGGACTCCGACACCAGCACTTGCTGTTGGAGGGTCGCAGCCAGCGCCACATTCGTGGGCAGGATCGCCGACGTTGCTGACGCCTGGCGGCGGGCGGCCCGGATTTGGCCGGCATCCCCCGACAGGCTCGGGGTGGACGCCGGAGAGCTGGCCGGCGAATTTGTCGCCGTAGAACTGCTTGGGGCGGAGGTGGAGCCAGTTGAGGCGTTGTTCGATCCCGACGTAGAGGAGGCCAGCTGGCGGACGATGGGCGCCGTCGACACCTGTTTGAAGAGGGATGACACCGTCACCGAAGCCAGCAGCGGGTGACCCTGGAGGCCGTCGAGGAGGGTGGAGACGAAGGTCGGGTCGGCGGACCACCCCGGGGGCGGCAGGGCCACCACGCCACGCGTGATACCGGGTGTCTCGAGTTGGATCATGGCCAGCTCGGCCAGCAACTGGTTGGCCGCCAGGACCGGTGGCTCCCGCCTCACGAAGTCGGCCGTGATCTGGGTGTCCGCCCCGTACACCGTGAGATTGGGGCTGCCGGGCACGGAGAGGCCGGTGGGGCGGGCCAAGGTGGTCTCGGTTACGGAAGGGGGAAGAGGGCTGAGTTCGGAGTCGGGAACGATCAGGCGGGTGGCGCCGGTTCCCACCAGAGTGGATACCGTGGTCGCGTCAACCGGGCCGTTGACAACCCAGGTCGACTTCGACGGCGCCGAACCGAAGGCGCGGGCCAGGGTTTGGGCCCCGGCGATCATCTGCTCATTCACCTCGCCGCCCAGACCCGAGGCTTCCATATCGCTTATCGACACCGTGACGTACGGACTGGGCAGGGCCGCGTCGGGGCCGCCGGCTACCGCCGTGTTCAGCGCGGCCGCGGTGGCCTGATCGGCCGCGTTGCCCGTCTTCAGCGCCGCCACCGTTTGTGGAGTGACCTCGAGGTTCACGGTCACGCCGCCGGCCCCTTCGATCTGGCCCGCCAGGGTGCTCAAACGGCTGGCCTCGCTGGCGGTCGGGGCGCCTACCTGCCCGTCGCTGTTGACGGTCGGCGAAGTGTGGAACGGAATCACCAGGGCCACTGACAGGCGGGGCAGGTTGGTCGCCGACGGAGGCCCGGTTGCGTAGACCAGGAAGGTCGTCAGCGGGTCGTCGACCGGGAGCCCGTTCCGGTTGTACAGGCCGACCTGGATGGGGTACACCCCGCTGCCGATGGTGGCGTTGAACGTGGGGATGGTGCTCCCCGCCGGCGCGGCCTGGTTGACGGGAATGCTCAGGTCCACCCCGCCGGCCGGATCGGACTGGAGCCGGGCCAAAGCGAGCGGCCCCGTCGAGTACCAGATGAACCCTTGCGGCTGCCCGTTGAGGGCCTGGTCGAAGTCGGTCCGGGTGGTCAGCCGGGTGTAGGCCTGGGCCTCCAGGTGGTCACCCGCTGGTACCCCGCCCGGAAACGCCAAGCGGAGCTGAAAGATGCCGCTCTTCTGCACCCAGGGCGTCTGGCTCAGGAGGCTGACCGGGGCCAGCCCGGTGGCGGCTCGAGCCGAGCCGGTCGGTAAGGCCGGCAGCAGCAGGGCCGCCGACAGCACTAGTGCCGCCCCGACCAGCCGGCTCCAGGTGCCGTCGCGGACGCGTTTCACAGCAGGCCGGTGGCCAGGACGGAGAGCCCGATGGGCTCTTCCTTGAATCCCGTCTTGAGATACAGGGACAGGGCGGCGTCGTTGCCCACCTGGGTGTTGACCACGGCCCGCACCACTCCGTGGCGACGCATCCAGTGGAGCCCGTCGAGTAAGAGGCGGGCGCCGGTCCCGCTGCGCTGACCATCGGGGCGCACCGCCAGACGCTGCACGAATCCCCGCCCACCCGAACGACCACAGATGGCGTAGGCGGCCGCTTCACCGGTGGGGGCCACAATCATCCGGAACCGCACCGACGGTGTGGCCCTCAGGGCGTCGAGCAGTGCGGCGGCATCGAACTGCCAGAACTCCATGAAGGCGGCTCGGTCCACGGCCAGCACCTCGGGCCGCCGCCAGTGGGGCACCCGGCGGATCGGCGGGCCGGGCGGGACCGGTGGCAACTTGTCCGACAGCTCAATGGCAAGAAGCCTCAGATGTTCCGCCACATCGAAGCCGGCGGCGAGGAAGCCGGACTGCTCGAGGGGGGACAGCGCTCCGGTCACCACCCTGGTGTAACCCTGGTGGGATAGTGTCCGGAGGCAGTGCCGCACGAAGTCCGCCGACAAGAAGGGGGCTTCAGGAACCGGGGAAATGAGGGCTACATCTTCCTCTCCCCTCCAGCGCCCGGTGCGAGCCTGTTCGCGACCCCTCCGTATGACCGCTGACGCCGGGGCGCTCATGGCCGTACCGTCCGCCGGCAGATCCCACGACCTGCGACATCGGTTCGCTCAGCGAGGTCGCTCACCCGCGCCCTCCGCTTCGGAGCCGGGTAGCAGGCACCTCGACCGAAGGGCGGCGTGAGCGGGACCCCCGGCTGGCGCGCTGCTCGTTCACGGCGTCACTACGCTACTGCGCCAACTGCTTCGGTGGTCGTAGCCTCAACCCTGTGGCCAAGCCCAAAGTCCTGGTTGAGATGCACCCAACCTGCGCTCTGCACGACGCCGGCGCCGGCCACCCGGAGCGGCCGGCCCGCCTGGAGGCCGTCAAGAAGGGTCTCGAGCTCGCCTACCAGTCCGAGTACGCCGAGGCCGTGGTGCCCCGGCCGGCGGCCCGCCCTGAGCTGCTCCGGGTCCACCATCCCGACGTCGTCGACGCCCTGGAGGCGTTCTGCCACGCCGGTGGAGGCATGATCGATATGGACACGGGCGCGTCCGACATGTCGTGGGACGCCGCCCTGCTGGCCGCCGGCGGGGGCCTCGATGCCATCGAACGGCTCCGGGCCGGCCAAGCCGAGGCCGCCTTCGTCGCCGTGCGGCCGCCCGGTCACCACGCCACGCCCGAGCGGGCCATGGGCTTCTGCCTGCTGAACAATGTCGCCATCGCAGCCGCGTCGCTCGCCGCCGATGGAGAGCGGGTGCTAATCGTGGATTTCGACGCCCACCACGGAAACGGGACCCAAGACGCCTTCTTCGCCGACGGCCGCGTCGCTTACCTCTCCCTCCACGAATGGCCCCTCTACCCCGGCACGGGCCGTATCAGCGACCGGGGTGACGGCGACGGTTTCGGCACGACGGTCAACGTGCCCCTCCCGGCCGGCGCCACCGGCGACGTCTACCTGGCCGCCATGGACGAGGTGGTCATGCCCTTCGCCGAGCGGTTCGACCCCACGTGGCTCATCATGTCGGCTGGTTTCGACGGCCATCGCGCCGACCCCCTGACCGACCTGGGCCTCTCATCGGGCGATTTCGGCGAGATCACTTCACGCCTGTGCCCTCTGGTCCCGGTCGGGCGCCGGCTGATGGTGCTCGAGGGCGGCTATGACCTGCAAGCCCTGGCCGACTCGACCGAGGCGTGCGTCGCCGCGTTGGCGGGGGAGCGGGTCCGGCCCGAAGGACTTACCGGTGGTGGCCCGGGCCGGGAGGTCGTCGACAAGGTCCACCGGTTGAACGCGTCCCAGTAGGAAAAAAGGGCGGCGGCCACGATGGCCGACCCCTTTTTCCCCGCTGACACTTTCTGGCTAAACCGGGGCTCGGGATTGCCGATAGCTGAAACGTGCTCGACTTGCAGTCAATCCTCGCCCACGTAACTGAGGTTGGCGGCTCGGACCTTCACGTTAAAGGCAGCTCTGCCCCGAGGGTGCGGGTCAACGGCGACCTGCGTCCTACCCCCTTCCCTCCCGTCGAGAGGACCGAGGTGGAGGAATGCCTTCGCGTGATCATGCCCGTCGACCGGATCGAGGAGTTCCACCGTACAGGGGAGGCGGATTTTTCTCTCTCGGTCGACGGGCTTGGTCGATTCCGGGGTAACGCCTTCCGGCAGCGGGGGACCGCGGCCATGGTGTTGCGCCGGGTGCTCCCGGCAGCCATGTCGGTTCTCGATCTGGGCCTGCCCCCCATAGTCACACGCCTGGCCGAAGAGAACCGCGGCATGGTGCTGGTCACCGGGCCTACCGGGTCCGGTAAGACCACGACCCTGGCGGCCATGATCGACCACATAAACCAGACCCGCTCGGCCAATGTGATCACGATCGAGGACCCTATCGAGATCCTCCATCCCGACAAGCGGTCGATCGTCTGCCAGCGCGAGATCGGTACCGACACCAGGGACTACGCCCAGGCCATGCGCCGGGTGCTGCGCCAGGACCCCGATGTGATCCTCATCGGCGAGATGCGCGACGTCGAGACCGTGTCGGCGGCCCTGATGGCGGCCGAGACCGGCCACCTGGTTCTGTCCACCCTGCACACGACCAACGCCACCGAAACCATCAACCGGATCGTCGACTTCTTTCCCCCCTTCCAGCAGACCCAGATCCGGCTGACGCTGGCCGGCGTCCTCAAGGGCGTAATCAGCCAGCGCCTGGTGCCGCACTCTTCCGGTGAGGGACGGGTGCCGGCCATCGAAGCCCTGGTCGTGACCGGCCGCATCGCCGACCGCATCATGGATCCCACCGCCAGCCAGGGCGAGTCGATCGAAGAGCTCATCGCCGACGGCGAATACCACGGTATGCAGACCTTCGACCAGAGCCTGTTCTCGCTGTTCAAGAGCGGCGAGGTCACCCTTCGGGCCGCCCTGGCCGCAGCCACCAACCCGCACGACTTCCGGGTGGCGCTGCAGTCGGCCGGTCTCCTTCCCGCTTCCTAGCGCGGGTTTAACTGCCAAGGCCGGCGGCGCCGCCGCCGGTACTCTGGACCGCCGTGATACCCGACCGGCTACGACCTCTGGTCGCCGAGACGAGCGAGCTCGCGGCGCGTTCTCCAACGCCGGCCACCACCTGTACCTGGTGGGCGGGGTGGTGCGCGACGTCGTGCTCGGGCGGTCCCACTTCGATCTCGACTTCACGACCGACGCCCGGCCCGACGAGATCGAGGCCCTGGTCTCCGGCTGGGCCGACGCCGTGTGGACCCAGGGGAAGCGATTCGGCACCATCGGCCTGCGCCACCGGGGCCGCAACATGGAGATCACGACCCACCGGGCCGAGGCCTACACCCCCGACAGCCGCAAACCCGAAGTGGTCTTCGCCGACGCCATCGAAGCCGACCTCTCACGGCGCGACTTCACCGTCAACGCCATGGCCCTATCGCTGCCCGACCTACAGCTCATCGACCCCTTCGAAGGGATCGCGGACCTGGCCGCCTCGCGCCTGCGTACCCCCCTGGCACCGGAGGAGTCCTTCAGTGACGACCCCCTGCGCATGCTGCGCGCCGCCCGGTTCATCGCCGGCTACGCCCTGACTCCGGACCCGGCCCTGACCGCCGCGGTCACGGCGATGCGGTCCCGGCTGGACATCGTCTCGGACGAGAGGGTCCGCGACGAGCTCG
This sequence comes from uncultured Acidimicrobiaceae bacterium, assembly GCA_963851245.1. Taxonomy (GTDB): domain Bacteria; phylum Actinomycetota; class Acidimicrobiia; order Acidimicrobiales; family Palsa-688; genus CAWKOH01. The sequence continues at coordinate 74,146 of CAWKOH010000014.1, forward strand.
ACAAGCTGATGGTCGTCGAGCGCCCCGGCGAGGGGTTGTGGTTCCTCGTGCGAACCGGCCTGGCAGACGAGTTCCTGCCCGAGCTACCCGCCCTGGCCCTCGAACAGGACCCCATCCACCGGCACAAGGACGTGCTGGCCCACACCATCGCGGTGGTCGAAAACACCTCGCCCGACCGGATACTGCGGCTGGCCGCCCTGTTCCACGACGTGGGCAAGCCGAAGACCCGGTCTTTCGGGCCGCGGCGGCATGGTGTCCTTCCACCATCACGAGGTAGTTGGAGCCCGCATGACCCGCGACCGCATGCGGGCGCTGCGCTACTCGACCGAGGACACCGAGACGGTCAGCCGCCTGGTCGAGCTGCACCTCCGGTTCCACACCTACCGGATGGGATGGACCGACAGCGCCGTCCGCCGCTACGTGCGTGACGCCGGCCCGCTGCTCGACCGGCTGAACGAGCTGACCCGTTGCGACTGCACGACCCGCAACGCGGCCAAGGCCCGCGCCCTGGCCCGGCGCATGGACGAGCTGGAGGCCCGCATCGCCGAGCTGCGCGAGCAGGAGGAGCTGCGCTCCTTGCGCCCCGACCTCGACGGCAATGCCGTGATGGCCCGGCTGGGCATCTCCCCTGGGCGCGACGTGGGCGAGGCGCTCGCGTTCTTGCTGGAGCTGCGGATCGAGGAGGGGCCCCTGGGGCCCGAGGAGGCGGGCCGGCGGCTGGATGCCTGGTGGGCGTCCCGGGTGCATTAGGTGGGGTAACGGGGTCGGCCGGCGGGCCAGGTCCGGCCGGCGCCGTCCGGCGGGTCGGGTCCGGGGCGGCCCCCGTCCGTGCGGATTCCCCTTTTCGTGTTGATTTTTCGACGCAAAGCGAGGATTTCTACGCACGCGACGTGATTTCGCGCCAAGACAGAGGGGATCGCCCGAGGAGGGGCTCTAGTTGCCCTCCTTGCGGGCCCGGATTATCAGGGTGCGGGGTACGTGGTTCATGGCGTCACGCCAGAGATGGCCTCGCGGCGCCCCCGGGACGGGTTCAGGCTCGAGGATGAGGTCCACCCGGTAGCTGGCCCGGTTCAGGCCCATGTACAGCTCGGCAAAGGTGTGGTGATAGCTGATGAAGTCGATCCCGCCCCACTTGAACTCGATGGGGCTGCGGTCGAAGTAGGACCGCCTCACCAGGAGGGCGGGATCGGCGTCGTCGTCGATCATGGAGTAGGCCGGGTGCATGAGGCTGAAGACCAGGGGAGCGCCCACCTTCAGGACCCGATGGACCTGGCGGAACACCCGGTTGAGATCCTCGACGTAGCCGAACGCGTAAGCCGAGAACACCAGGTCGATGGAGTCGGCCCGCAGGAAGGCCAGGTCGGCCAGGTCGCCCTGGCGCAGCTCCACTTTGACCTCCTCCGCCTCGACGAGCTGCCTGGCGAAGGCCAGCTGGGCGGCCGAGATGTCGACTCCGATGGCCGTGGCGCCCTGCTTGGCGAAGGCGATGGAGCACTGGGCGCCGCCGCAGCCCAGCTCCAGGACCCGTTTACCCCGCAGGTCGCCCAGAAGCCGCAGCTCGGCCTCGCTGGCGATGTCCGGGCCGTAGTGGGCCACATCGACCGGGAGCTTGGCGTCCACCTGGTACTCGGCCGAGAAGCGATCCCAGGCTGCCGTTATGTCTATGGGCACCCCGTCATCCTGCCGCAGAGCGACCCGGTGGTACAGGATGGGCGCGGGACCGCCGGGCCTCGTTTGGGCCCGGCGGTCAGCAACCCCCTCGGAAACCGGGAGCGGTTAACCGGCGGCGAACTCCTCGACCAGACGGTGGGCCTCATCGTCGTGGTACTGCACCGGAGGTGACTTCATGAAGTACGCCGACGGCCCGAGCAACGGTCCGCCGATACCGCGGTCCTCTAGCAATCTTGGCACAGCGAAGCGCGTCGATGATGACGCCCGCCGAGTTAGGGGAGTCCCATACTTCGAGCTTCAGCTCGATATTCAGTGGCACGTCGCCGAAGTTGCGACCCTCGAGGCGGATGTAGGCCCACTTGCGGTCGTCCAGCCAGGCGACATGGTCGGACGGCCCGATGTGCACGTCGTCGGCGGCGATGCCATTGTCGAGCTGGCTGGTCACCGACTGGGTCTTGGAGATCTTCTTCGACTCGAGGCGCTCCCGCTCGAGCATGTTCTTGAAGTCCATGTTGCCGCCCACGTTCAGCTGGTAGGTGCGGTCGAGCACCAGGCCCCGATCCTCGAACAGGCGGGCCAGGATGCGGTGCACGATGGTCGCCCCGACCTGGCTCTTGATGTCGTCTCCGACGATCGGGACCCCGGCGTCGGTGAACTTCTGGGCCCACACCGGATCGCTGGCGATGAACACAGGAATGGCGTTGACGAAGCCGACCTTGGCGTCCAGGCAGGCCTGGGCGTAGTGCTTCTGGGCCTTCTCGCTGCCGACCGGCAGGTACGACACCAGCACGTCGGCTCGCGAGCGGCGGAGCTCCTCGGCCACGTCGACGGCCTCGAGCGGCGACTCCTCGATCGTCTGGCGGTAGTACTTACCGAGCCCATCGAGAGTCGGCCCCCGCTGGACGGTGAGGCCCAGGTCGCCAACCGAGGCAAACCGAATGGTGTTGTTCTGGCTGGCGAAGATGGCCTTGCCGAGGTCGAGGCCGACTTTGGCCGCATCGACGTCGAAGGCCGCCACGAACTCCACGTCGCGCACGTGGTATCCGCCCAGGGCTACGTGCATCAGACCGGGAACCGTGTCCTGGGGGTCCGCGTCCCGGTAGTACTCGATTCCCTGGATCAACGAGCTGGCGCAGTTGCCGACGCCCGCTATAGCGACCCGGATCTTGTTGCTCATGTGGGGATGTCCTCCTGGGTTTCAACGGGCCGAAGCCCCGAAAGGGTGGGGCCGGCCCCACCGCTCGACGCGGCGGCCCCGCTTGATGGTGCCGGACCAACCGGCGGTAACTGTCGATCTGAAGACTGGAGATCTGGGTTCTGGGGATCTGGGTTCTGGGGATCTGGGTTCTGGGGATCTGGGTTCTGGCCAGACGCTGCTGACGCGGCCGCCCCGAGCGCCCGCTCCGAGGCGATCAGGCGGTCGATCCAGGACAGGTCGTGCTCGGCCGTCTCCCGGTCGTGCTCAATCAGGCTTTGCGTGTAGGCGTCCCGGCCGGCCTTGAGACGAGATCTGATCTGCACGAGCCGCTCCAACAGGTGGGCCCGGCGGCGCTCCAGCATGCCGAGGCGGGCGTCGGGGGGTAGGTACCGGGCGAAGGCCAGGCGGAGGTTGAAGAGGCGATCGTCGTCGCTGGACTGGCTTTCCGCCGCCAACAGTTCCTCGAACAGGGCCTGCCCGCGGTTGGTGATCCCGTACACCTTCTTGCCTCGGCTTCCTCGGGCCACGGCCTTGCGGGCCCGGAAGGCGGCCAGCTCACCGCTCAGGGACCCGGTCAGCGGGATGGCCGCCACCGCCGCGGATTTGGCCTCCACCGCTTTCACCGCGCCCGCAGCCTCGAGGCGGGCCAGAGCCGGGTACAGCGAGCCGAACGAGACGCCGCTGGCGAATCCCAGCGTGTCGGACAGCCGCTTCTTGAGCTCGTAGCCGTGAAGCTCCTGCTCCTTGAGCAGCCCGAGTATGGCCAGTTCCAGCACTCCTGCCATCATAGCAGTCGCCGATGTATCGTGTCGATATATCGAGATGAAGGGTGGCGATTTTTGCCATCTGCCCCTTGACCGCTACGGTCCAGGAGTAGGGTGCGGTCCGTGATGAGCTTGCGGCCAGAGGCGTTGCGGGGGGCCGGTTCGGGCACTCACGTCGCCGGACAGGTGGACTACCGCCTGGCTCGCAACGTGGTCGTAAGCCAGTTCCGCAAGGGCCGCTTGTCACGGCTCGACGTATGTGACGCCCACCCCGAGTTGCTGCGAGCCGCCTTGAACGTGGGCGACGAGACCCGCGAGGACTGCCCCATCTGCGAGGAAGCGAAGGTCCGGATCGTCTCGTACGTATTCGGTCGCCGGCTGCCGCCGTCAGGCGTGTGCGTCACGTCGAAGGCCGAGATGGCCAAGCTGGCCCGTACCGCCAAGGATCTCACCTGTTACGTGGTCGAGGTGTGTCCCGATTGCTCGTGGAACCACCTGGCCCGCAGCTTCGCCATAAGCCGTCGTCGCTAGCCTGTACCGGCTTTCTCTATGGCTTCCGGCGCCCGACCTCCGTCTTCTTCGACCGCGCCTCGCCGGCGCCCACCGGCCAAGGCCGGCCGTCAGGCTAAGCCGTCTCCGCGGAGCAGCCGGGGCGGGGCCCCCGGATCTCGCCCGGCGGATTCGGCCCCCCTCGTGGGCGGCCACCTCTGGCGGTGGAGACGGTGGTTGGGCGGTCTCGTACTCATCGCGGCGGCCTCTCTGACGGCCGGCCTGTACACCCTGTCACGGGTCCCCTTGCCGACGGCCAGGCCCCTGCAGCAGACCACGTTCGTCTACGACTCGTCCGGCCACGTGCTGGCGTCCTTCTCGGAACAGAACAGGGTCAACGTGTCGCTCTCGCAGGTCCCGCCGATCGTGGTCGACGCGGTGGTCTCGACCGAGGACCGGCACTTCTTCTCGGAGGGGGCCCTCAACCCGGTCAGCATCGTCCGGGCCGCACTCTCCGACGTCGACCGGCTCAGGCAGCCTGCAGGGCGCGTCCACCATCACCCAGCAGTACGTCAAGCAGACCTACCTCACCTCCCAACGGAGCCTCACCCGCAAGCTCAAGGAGGCGGCCCTGGCTATCCGGATCTCCCGATCGGAGTCCAAGAACCAGATCCTGCAGGGACTACCTGAACACCATCTACTGGGGCCGCGGCGCTTACGGCATTGGGCCGCGGCCGCAGGCCTACTTCGGCAAAGACGTCAGCCAGCTCGGGCTGCCCGAAGCGTCGCTGCTGGCCGGGCTGATCCGTGAACCGGAGGTGGCCGACCCGGCCCGCAACCCTCCCTGGCCCGCCAGAACCAGACCGACACCTTGAAGGCCATGGTCCGCGACAAGAAGATCACCAGAAGCGCAGGCCAAAGCGGTGCAGGCCCTGCCCTTTTCCAAGTACGTGATCTCACCATCGGGGACTACGGGTGCCGTCGACCTCGAGCTGACGGCGACGCGTACTTCATCTCGGCGGTGCGCCAGGAGCTGTACGCCAAGTACGGCCGACAGGTGGTTGACGGTGGAGGCCTCCGGGTCACCACCACCCTCGACCCGAGCATGCAGGCGGAGGCATACAACGCCGTATACGGGAATAACGCGGACGCTCTCAACCCGGCGGCCGGCGAGCCGTCGGGCGCACTGGTTTCGATCGACGACAACGGAGAGGTAAAGGCGCTGGTCGGTGGCCAGGACTACGCGAGGTCTACCGTCAACCTGGCGCTGGGAACCGCTGGAGGGGGAAGCGGCAGGCAGGCCGGTTCAACCTTCAAGGCGTTCATGCTGGCTTACCTTCTTAAGCAGGGCTACTCACCCCTGTCGGTGTTCCCGGCCCCTCCAGAGGTCGTGCTGCCCCATGGCAACGCCAACGGCACTCCTTGGGCCGTCACCAACTTCGAGCACGAGAGCACGGCGCCGACGATGAGCCTGGTCGACGCCACTGCTGACTCCATAAACACGGTCTACGCGCAGGTCGTTGACCGGTTGGGTGCCGCCAATCTGGATGCGATCGCCGAGCAGATGGGGATAAAGGCGTCGGAGCTGCCGGCCGCCTACCCTTCGCAGGTGCTCGGCACGGCCGACGTCTCCCCGCTGGAGATGGCGGCGGCGTACGCCACCTTCGCCGACAACGGCGTCTATCACGCCCCGTTGCTGATAACCCGGGTGACGACGGCGGACGGGACCGCCTTGCCTCTCCCGGTTCAGCCGGTGAGCCGGGTCGTCTTGACCCCGACAGAGGACGCCCAGGAGACCTATGTGCTGCAACAGGTCGTCCTGCGGGGGACGGGTACCGCGGCCGGAAACGTGGGCTCGCCGGTGGCCGGCAAGACGGGGACGACCGACAACTCCACTGATGCCTGGTTCATCGGCTACTCCCCGAACCTCACCACCGCGGTGTGGATGGGTTACGCATCGGGCTCCAAGCCCATGCTGGACTTCCGGGGCTTCAGCAGCATCCAGGGGGGGACCGTTCCGGCGGAGCTGTGGCACAACTACATGCAGGCCGTTTTGAGCTCGTATCCGGCCTATCAGGGCCAGTTCCCTGAGGTCTACAGCCTCAACGGCACCACCCTGACGCCTCCGGCTCCGTCGACCCTCGAGTTCCCTCAAGGTATGGGTACGACAACGACCACCGCACCGTCCACGACCACGACGACCACAACCGTGCCGCGGTCGACCACGACAACCTCTGTCCCCGCGTCCACCACATCGGTGCCCCGCACCACGCCGAGCACGTCGCCGACTCCGACAAGCACGCCCCCGACCACCAAGCCAACCACGGCCACGACTAGACCGCCGCCGGGCTAACCGTAGGTCCACTTACCGATCCGCCGGTGCGACGGCTAATATTGCCGGCTACCGCCGGCAGCCACGGGGCGCTGGACGGAGCAAGGAGGTTCGAGCGATGGGGACCAAGCAGACCGCGCCCATGATTCGCGCCGCGCAAGGGCTCGGGGACGCCGGTGGTCATGGTCACCGCCTACGACGCACCGACGGCGCGGGTCGCGAACGCGGCCGGGGTGGACGTCATCCTCGTAGGTGACTCGGTCGCCATGGTCGTGCTCGGATACGAGGACACGCTGCACGTAACCGTCGACGACATGGCCCATCACACTGCCGCGGTGGCTCGCACCAAGCCCGACCCTCTGATTGTGGCGGATCTGCCGTGGATGAGCTACCACACCGGGCCGGCCGAAGCCGTTCGTAACGCCGCCACCCTGGTCCGGGCCGGGGCGCAAACCGTCAAGCTGGAGGGCGGCCGGAAGCGCCTTCCGGTGATCGAAGCTGTAGTCGATGCCGAGATCCCGGTCATGGGGCATCTCGGGCTCACACCTCAGTCGTTTCACGCCATGGGCGGCTTCAAGGTCCAGGGGAAGGAGCTCGATTCGGCCAGGGCTTTGGTGGATGACGCCGTCGCCCTGGCCGAGGCCGGGTGTTTCGCCATCGTGCTGGAGGGCATCCCTGACGTGGTCGCCCAGCTGATCACCGACTCGATCCCGGTTCCCACGATCGGGATCGGAGCGGGAGTGCACTGCGACGGCCAGGTGCTCGTGTTCCACGACGTCCTCGGTTTCGACGACCGGCGGGCGCCCAAGTTCGTGCGCCGCTATGCCTCGCTCCAAGCCGATGCCGTCGCCGGGCTGAGCCAGTGGGCCGCCGACGTACGGGGAGGTCGTTTCCCGGGCGAGGAAGAGACCTATCACCTGAGCCACGGCCTGGCTGAGGCTCTCGCTCCGAGGCCCGTCCTGGCGTCGAACTGACGCTGGGCCCTCGCCGGCTCCTCGGTCACGACGCTGGGCCCGCGCGGCCTTACCGTCACACCGGCCAAGGATGGCTGGCATGGAACGCGCCGGATCGCCAATCGCTCCCCTGTGGGCAGGGGCGGTCGCCTGCACCGCTCCGTATCGTCGGTGTCGAGTACCATGCTCTGTCTTCAACTCGAGACCCTGCTCCGGACGGACCGGAGCCCCGAGCTTCCAGCCCGGGTCCATAGGGAGGTGGTGAGCCGCCGATGCGGCACTACGAAGTCATGGTCATTCTCGATGCCGGCCTGGAGGAAGACGCCATCCGGGCCGTGGTCGATCGGGCTACGAAGTCCCTCACGAGCAACGGTGCAACTGTTGGCAAGGTGGACCGGTGGGGGAAGCGCCGCTTCGCCTACGAAGTCGACCATCGGAGCGAGGGTTACTACCTGCTCGTCAATTTCGAGGCCGAGCCGGTCGCCATATCCGAACTGGACCGGATGCTGGGGCTCGCGGACGAAGTGGTCCGCCACAAGGTGATCCGCCTGCCGGAGAAGGTCACTGCGGCGGCGGCGTCAGGGGCGGCCAAGGCCCCGAGCGCCACCACCTCGGACAGCGCAGGCGGCACGCCGTCGGAAGCGAACGAGAACGGAGCAGATTGAGATGTCCAACGGAAACCATGTGAGCATCGTCGGAAACCTGACACGGGACCCCGAACTCAGGTTCACCCCGTCCGGCCAGGCCACAGCGACCTTCGGGGTCGCCGTCAACCGGCGCTGGCAGAACCGACAGAGTCAGGAGTGGGAGGAGTCCACATCTTTCTTCGATGTGGTCTGCTGGGGTCAGCTTGCTGAGAACGCCGCCCAGTCCCTTACCAAGGGCACTCGCATCCTGGTATCAGGCCGGTTGGACCAACGCAGCTGGGAGACACCCGACCACGAGCGGCGCTCCAAGATCGAGATCACGGCCGACGAGTTGGCCCCCAGCCTGCGGTGGGCCACGGCCAGCGTCACGAAGAACGAGCGCCGGGCTCCCGAGACCGCCGGCGCAGCCTCGTATACCAGCCGTCCGGTGACGAACGAGCCTTCAGCCGGCGAGCACTTCTACGACGAGGAGCCCTTCTGAGCCATGGCGCGTAATAACGACCGCGATCGCGATCGCGGACCCAAGCGGGTAGTGAGGGACAACCGCCCGCGAGGCAAGAAGAAGGTGTGCATCTTCTGCCAGGAGCGGACGGTCTGGGTGGACTACAAGGACGTCAACCTTCTTCGCCGGTTCATGAGTGACCGCGGCAAGATCCGCTCGAGACGGGTGACCGGTAACTGCGCCCAGCACCAGCGGGACGTCCAGGTAGCCGTCAAGACGGCCCGGGAGGTCGCCCTGCTGCCGTACACCCAGCGGGCCCTAACCGAGCGCGCCCCGGGCCGCGGGCCTCGTGGGTCCCGTGAAGGAGAGCCCGTGACCGGTCGGACCGACGCCGACGGCGATCTCGAGGACTCCGAGGAAATCGACGGCTACGAGGCCAGCAGCGAGGCTGCCGACGACCGGCTGAGTACGGTCGGCGTCGCCGACGAGCCGGTGGCCGCCAGGCAGCTTCAGGAAAGCGAGGTCTAAATGCGGGTCGTGCTACGCAACGACTTGGACCATGTCGGCAAGCGGGGCGACATCGTCGATGTCTCGGACGGGTACGCCCGTAACTATCTTCTGCCCAAGGGGCACGCGATCGTGGCCACCGACGGGGTGACGGCTCAGGCCAGCGCCATGCGCCGGGCCCGCGACCTGAAGGACGCCAAGGATCGCGAAGGTGCCGAGCTCGTGGCCAGGACGCTGGTTCCGGTTGTCATACGCATCCCGGCTCGGGCCGGCTCCGGGGAGCAGGCGAAGCTGTTCGGGTCTATCACCACGTCCGACGTGGTGGAAGCGGTGGCCGAACAGACCCGGGTGACGCTGGACCGCCGGCGCTTGCACCTCGACGAGCCGATCAAAACCCTCGGGACCCACGAGGTGCCGGTGAAGTTGCACTCCGACGTCGAGTTCCGCATCACGGTCGAGGTGGTCCGGGCCTAACCACAACTGAGCTCGTATGGAGAGAAGGGCGGCCCGCCGGGCCGCCCTTCTGCGTCGTGGGGGGCGCCCTACACGCGCGCCATATTGGCGAAGCGGGTGTAGTGGTCGAGGAAGGCGAGCTGCAGCTTGCCGGTCGGCCCGTTGCGATGCTTGGCCACGATCACCTCGGCGGTGCCGCGGTCGGCCGAGTCGGGGTTGTACATCTCGTCCCGGTAGAGGAAGAGGACCACGTCGGCGTCCTGCTCCAGAGAGCCGCTCTCCCGCAGGTCGGCCAGCACCGGCCGCTTGTCGGCCCGGGCTTCGAGGTTTCGGGAGAGCTGGGACAGCGCCACGACCGGGACCTCGAGCTCGCGAGCCAGGATCTTGAGCCCTCGGCTTATGGCGGACACCTCCAGCTGGCGGTTTTCGGATGTCGTGCTGCCCGACATCAGTTGCAGGTAGTCCACGATAATGAGACCCAGGTTGCCCACCCGGGCCTTCAACCGCCGGGCCTTGGCCCGGATCTCCATAACCGTGGTGTTGGGATTGTCGTCGATAAACAGGGGGGCGTCGCCGAGGCGGGCCACGGCCTGGCTGATCTTGGGCCAGTCCGCTTCGGCCAGGCGCCCGTTGCGCATCCGGCCCGCGTCAACCCGGGCCTCGGACACCAGCAGCCGGTTGGTGATCTCGTCGCAACCCATCTCCAGCGAGAAGACCAGGGTCGGAATACGGGCGTCCACCGCCGCGTGGGCGGCCATGCCGAGGGCGAAGGCCGTCTTGCCCATGGCCGGGCGGGCTCCCACGATCACCAGCGACGAGGGTTGGAGCCCGTAGAGCTTCTCGTCCAGGTCCACGTACCCGGTCGGCACGCCAGTGATGGCGTCACCCCGGTCGAACAGCGCCGCCAACCGGTCCAGGCCCATCTCCAGAAGATCCGAGAGCGGTTTCAACGTGTCGGTGACCCGCCGCTCGGCCACGTTGAACACCATGGACTCGGCCACGTCGAGGGCGGAGGTCACGTCGTCGGGCATGCTGTAGCCCAACTCGGCCATCTCGCCGGCCACTGCGATCAGCCGGCGCAAGAGCGCGTGCTCTTCGACAATGCGGGCGTACCGGGCCGCGTTGGTGGTGGCCGGCGTGTCGGCCTGGAGCGCCACCAGAGCGGCCACGCCCCCGACGGTCTCGAGCAGACCGGCCCGGGTCAGCTCATCGGCCACGGTGACCGGGTCGGCCGGCTCCCCATGGTTGTACAGGGCCTTGACGGCCTCGAATATGTGGGTGTGGGCGGGCTTGTAGAAATCGTCGGCGTTGCAGGTCTCCATGGCCGCCGCGATGGCGTCCCGCGACAACAGCATGGCTCCGAGCAGCGACTGCTCGGCATCAAGATTGTGGGGAGGGACCCTCGAACCCGAAGGCCGCCGGCCGCGCCCTCGCGCCTCGTCGATCACCTGAACCATGCGGCGCCTACCTAACTCGGTCCAGGCTGTGGGAATCCAGACCGAAACTCCGGTGAATTTGCCGTGAATTGAATGTGGACAAACCCCGACGGGCTGGGGAGCGGAGCCGGTCCAGGTTCATGTTGGAAACATACGTTCCCCCTGTGACAGCCAACAGCCTCGCCCTCGCCCGGGCCAGTCCGGCTTGGAACGGACGGGTGGCGAAGGGTGCTAGGTTCTCCGGACCGCCACGTGGGAACCACGCTGACGGAGAACGGAAATTGCCATGGGGGGCGACCTACCGACGTAGTCGGGGCGCCGTTTCCCTTTCCCGACTATACGGAGTTCTCCACAACTTGTGGATCATCTTGTGGATGACTTGCCCCTAGGAGGCGTAAAGCGCAAGTGACCGAGGTAGGCGGGTTGTGGACAACGTGCTCCGAGTTCCTGCAGGGCGAGGTCTCGGAGGCGGTCTGGCGCACCTGGTTCGATGGCCTCGAGCCTCAGACCGTCGATTTCAGCACCATGGTGCTGTCGGCTCCGAGCTCCCTCGTACGAGAACGGCTCGAGGATCGGTACATGCCGGTCATGGAGAGATGCGCATCCAAAGCCACTGGAAGGGAACTAAAGGTACAGATAGTGGTAAGGCCGGCTCCGGAAGCGGCCGACTTTTTTCAATCTTTTCCGAAACGCCTCGAAGAGGAGGCGGTCGACTGGGCTCACCCCGAACTCGGTGTCACTGAAGCCCAGGAGGTCCTCGCCGAAGCGCCCAGACCGATCGGCGCCGGGGCGCCCGCTTCACGACTGGATCCCCCGTCCCTCAATCCCCGCTACACCTTCGCCGCCTTCGTCATCGGATCTTCGAACCGTTTCGCCCACGCCGCCGCCCAGCGAGTAGCCGAAACCCCGGCCAGTAGCTACAACCCGCTCTTCATCTACGGTGACTCGGGGCTCGGCAAGACCCACCTGTTGCATGCCATCGGCCATTACGTGGTCGACAACTTCCCTGCTAAGCGGATCCGGTACGTGTCCACCGAGACCCTGATGAATGAGTTCGTGGATGCCATCCGGAACAAGAGCCAGATGACCTTCAAACGCCGCTACCGGGAATGCGACGTGCTCCTGGTCGACGACATCCAGTTCATGGAGGGCAAGGAACAACTACAGGAGGAGTTCTTCCACACCTTCAACTGGTTGTACGAGGGCTCCAAGCAGATCGTGCTGTCATCGGACCGCCATCCCCGGTCGATCGCCACCCTGGAGGACCGGCTGCGCAGCCGTTTCGAATGGGGTCTCACGACCGACGTCCAGCCGCCGGAACTGGAAACCCGGCTCGCCATCCTGCGCAAGAAGGCGGACAACGACCGGATCCCCATCCCCGGAGAAGTCCTCGAGCTCATCGCCACCCACGTGCGCGACAACATCCGGGAACTGGAGGGTGCTCTCATCCGGGTGTCCGCTTACGCCAGTCTCAACCGCGAGCCGCCCACTCTCGAGATGGCGGAGAGAGTGCTGTCGGACATCCTCGACGCCGGCCGGCCTCGCCAGATCACGCCGAAGGTCATCCTGGAGGCCACGGCCAACGCTTTCGGTTTTACGGTCGAGGACCTCTGCGGCACGAGCCGGCGCCGCCCTCTGGTCAACGCGCGCCAGATCGGCATGTACGTGTTCCGGGACCTGACCGATTTCAGCTATCCGGCCATCGCCCGGGAGTTCGGAGGCCGGGATCACACCACCGTGATTCACGCCGTTGAGAAGGTTTCCGGATTGATGAAAGAGAGAAGGCAGGTCTACGACCAGGTGACCGAGCTCATCTACAACATCAAAAGCGGCCGCTGAGATGGGCGCGCTTGTGGATAGCGGTGCGGACCACATGTGTCGGATCCTTGTGATTCACGAGGAAAGAGTGGCCGTCGTGCACAAGAGATCACCTTGACCGTCACCGGCCTGTGCGATCCTGGGGACAGAAACCTGTGATCGACAACCCCGCCACCAGCACTAACGGGCGGTTGTCCACAATTCACAACACCTACTTCTGCCCCTAAGAATTTCCATATAGAAGAACAGAAGAAGTGGAGAAGGCACTCCGTTGAAGTTCAGATGCGAGCGTGACGTACTAGTTGAAGCCTTGAGCACTGCCGGCCGGGCCACCGCCGGCCGTAGCGGTTCTTTGCCGGTGCTGGGCGGGGTCAGACTGACGGTGACCGGGGACAACCTGCAGGTGACCGGGACCGACCTGGACCTGACCATCACCGTGGAGACCACCGTGGCCGGCCTCACCGACGGGGTCGTAGTCGCACCCGGGCGCTTGATCACCGACATCGTGCGGGCTTTGGAACCCGGGGCTGTGACCCTGGAGGCCGACGAGGAAGAGTTGCGAATCACGGCCGGCCGGTCTCATTTCACGGTGCGGACCCACCCGGCCGGGGACTTCCCGCGGCTGCAGCCGCCCAGCGGGGACCGGGTCACCATTCCGGTCGAGGGTCTGGCCGACGCTTTACGCCAGGTCACCAGAGCCGCGTCCTGGGGAAGACTCGCGGCCCATCCTGACTGGGGTTCTCATGGTGGCCGAGGCCGACGGCCTCCGGCTGGTGGCTACGGACTCATACCGGCTCGCCGTCCGTGACCTGCGCGGAGTCGGGGTCCTGGCAGAAGGGCAAAAGGTTCTGGTGCCCTCGCGTGCCCTGAACGAGTTGATGAGGCTGCTGGTGTCCGGTTCGGGAGAGGTGTCGCTTCGCCTGGGGGCTCACGACGCCACGTTCGGCCTGGGCGGCG
>CAWKOH010000015.1:0-74436 GCA_963851245.1 uncultured Acidimicrobiaceae bacterium
AGATCGTCGGCCAGGCGGAGGCCGACCCACGTAATCAGGCCGGTGTCAGCCGGTTCGAGAGCCACTCGGCCGCCGCCGGCGCGACCAGCGCCGCCGCCGGGGCGGGGGAAGCCCGCGACCCACGCCAGCCACGTACGCTCCGAAGGCGACCACTAATGCCGGCGGCAGCCAGGCCCGGCGCACGGCCGCGGCCAGAAAGAGGCCGGCCCGGAGATGGCCCGACAGGCCGAGTGCGGCCAAAGGGGCAGGGCATGGCTGCGGTCGGAACCGGCCCCACACAGGGCGGCCGTCGTTGACAGAGCTACCGCTGCCGCCGGCCCGGGGTAGCCCCGGTCAAGGCTGGGCCGCCCAGCCTTGCGCTCCACACGTTCGTCGCAACAACCGCAGCGTCCTGGCCGTGCCGGGACTCGAGGGCGGCGGCCGAGCGCCCATATTGAAAGCGCTGCCGCAACAGGTCGGTGGCCAACTTGCGGGCCGGATGGGTCACCGTCACGGCCGGCTCGGATGGATACGGCCGCCCCTTTTCCCAGCCTCCAGGACCGGTCCACGTCCTCGCCGAAGCGCAGGATCTCGTCGAAACCGCCGGCCTCGGTGAGCGCTTGCCGGCGGACCAGCAGCGCCGCCGTCGGGACGTACGGGACGAGGCTGCCCGGCCGCACCGGAGCTTCGTTCGAGCCGAGGTCGAGAGACGACCGCTTTCTTTGAGGTCGCCGGCCAGCCAGGTTGGGGTAGCCGGCCCGGCCCGGGCCTGGATCCGGGGCGCCACCGCCACGACCTCCGGATCGGCGAAATGGGTGAGCAGACGCTCCAACCAATCGCTGACCGGCACGCAATCGGCGTCCAGGAAGCCGACGATGCCGGTGGTGGCCTGCCTCCAGCCGGTGTTGCGGGCCGCCGCCGGACCGCCCGCAACCAGTAGCCGGATGAGGCGGGCGGAAGAGGCCTGGGCCGGCGTGATCGCCGGCTCCGAGCCGTCGTCGACGACGATCACGGCGCCGGCGTCGCCTATGGCCTCGAGTGACGCGGCCAGGCCGTCGGGGTCGTTCCGGACGGGCATGACGACCGTCACATCGCTTACAGCCGGATGCGCGGCGGGGCCTGGGCGCGGGTGGGCGATCCGCTGTCGAGCAGGCGCCTGGCCAGGGCCTGTGAGCCCGGAGCGGTCCCGACCGGCCGCCCCTGGTTCCAGGACTCGACCAGGGCCGCCCCGGCCGGTGTGAGGCGGATGATCCGGATCGGATTGCCGCCGACCAGGACGCCCTGCCGGGGCCTTCGCACCGAGGGATCCAGCTCCAGCCCGAAGCCGGGGGGCAGCGCCAACGGCCCTCCCTCTTCGTCAGTCAGCGGGCGGTCATGCCCGCGTCGACGGGCAGGACGGCCCCGGTGATACCACTGCTGTCGGGTCCGCACAGCCAGGCAATCAGGGCGGCCGGCTCTTCCGGGAGTAAGAGGCGGGGCAGCAGATGCTGGGCGGCGAATTCGGTCCGATCATCGAGGCCGTAGAGGGCGGTGCTGGCGTCGAGCATGGCGGTGGAGGTCGACCCGGGTGCCACCGCGTTGGCCGTCACTCCGAACGGCCCCAGCTCGGCGGCGAGGCTCCGAATGAGCCCGATAACCCCGTGCTTGGCCGCACTGTAAGCGGCCAGCATATAGATCCCCACCGTTCCGCTCGCCGACGAAACCGCCACGAAGCGACCCTGCCGGGGCTCGGGCCACGACAGGAGAGCCGGGACGGTGGCCTTGGCCAAGCGCCAGGCCCCCTCCAGGTTGACGGCGATCAAGGTGGACCACAGGGGGTCCGGCGTCTTCCATGCGTACACACCACCACCTATGCAGCCGGCGATGGCGAGGGCGGCATCCAGGCCGCCGAAGCGCTCCACGGCAAGTTTGGTGGCGGCGTCCAGGGCGGCCTGGTCGCGTACGTCGGCGACTACCCCCTCGGCCCATTCGGCCCCGCCGCAGGCTGCGATCGTGGCGTCGAGGTCCTCGCGGGTGGCAAGCGAATAACTCAGATCGGGGTCGTCCTCGCAACGGTCGATCAGCACCAGCCGCCATCCGTCTGCCGCCAGCCGGCGGGCCGTCATCGCGCCGATCCCGCGCGCCGCGCCCGTGATGATGGCCACCCGGGGGGCGCTGCGCCGATCTGTCACATTGGTTCGCTCCCGGAGGTCGCTCACGGCCACCCGTCCAGGCTGGCCAGCAGATCCCTCACCCAGGCGTCCACGAGCCGGCGCCCCGCTTCGGCTGACACGCTGGTCGGGTCGCCCAGCACCCCGTTCGGTGATACCGACCTCACGCCACCGGTGCGCAAGCGGGCCATCAGATCGCCGGCGGTGGTGGGCCGATCCATGCCGCCGGCCTCTGCCGAGCCCGCGCGCACAGAAGCCGGGCACAGAGCCATCAGGACTGACGTCTCGGAGAAGCCGGCGTGGGCGTCCAGCCCTGACCGGCCGGCCCCGCTCGGCTGCCAGGCCCGGACCCGGCGCCCCTCGTGGGTGAGGCGGCGGACGGCCCTGTCGACCGGCTCGACGTTGCCCCCGTGGGTGGAAACGAAGACGGTGCCGGCGAAGGCGTCGGCCGATCGGCCCAGCTCCAGCAGCAACAGTTCGAGGGCCTCCTGGCCGATCGACAACGTGCCCGGAAAGGCGGCGTGCTCACCGCTCGAGCCGTAGGCGACGGCCGGGGCGACCACGACGTCGGCCCGCGCCAGGGCCAACCGGCCCGACAGGGCCACCGCCACGTCGGTGTCGGTGGACAGCGGGAGGTGGGGGCCGTGCTGCTCGGTCGAGCCCACCGGTACGGCCAGGACCGTCGGCTGACAGCGGGCGGCCACCTCCTTCCAGGTCATGGCGCTGAGCTGGCCCGGCCCGGCCCGGCCCCCCGTGTTATCGGCGTCGGGCACTCAAGGTCACCGGGACCGAGTGCCCCGGCCCCGGTGACGGGACGGCCCCGCTCGCCACGTCCGTAAGCATCCGCTCGCCGTGACCCTGCACGCATTCGGGGTCCGGCCCGTCAAGGGGCAACCCGGTGAAGAACTTGGCCGCCATGCAGCCACCTTGGCAGGCGTCGAAGGACCCGCATGTGGCGCACGCCCCGGCCGAAGAGGGCCGGCGCAGCTCCGTGAAGAGTTCGGATCGGCGCCAGACCCTGGTGAAGCCGCCACCCTCGCGCACACTGCCGGCCCGGAACTCGGCATGGAGCACGAACGGGCAGGCGTAGACGTCGCCGACGGGATCGATCAGGCAAACCACCCGGCCTGCCCCGCACAGGTTGAGGCCCGGCAGGGGCTCACCGAGGGCGGACAAGTGGAAGAAAGAGTCCCCGGTCAGCACTCCCGGTCGATCGATCAGCCACCGATAGAGGGTGACCTGCTGCTCCTGGGTCGGGTGCAGCTGGCCCCATGTGTCGGCCCCCCGGCCGCTCGGGCGCAGACGGGTGAGGCGCAGCTGGGCGCCGTATCCGTCGGCCAGCGCTTCGAAAGCGTCCAGCTGTTCGATGTTGTAGCGCGTCATGACCACGCTGATCTTGAACGGCCCGAAGGCGGCGGCGGCCAGGTGGTCCATGGCCCGGCGAGCGGTGTCGTAGCTGCCTCGGCCCCGCACGGCATCGTTGGTCGCGGCGTCGGCGCCATCTATCGAGATCTGGACATCCACGTAGTCCATCCCCGCCAGGCGGGCGGCCCGTCCGGCGTTGATGGTCGAGCCGTTGGTCGAGAACTTGACGCCGACCCCCCTCGAGACGGAGTAGTCGACCAGGTCGTAGAAGTCGGGCCTGATGGTCGGTTCGCCACCGCCGATGTTCACGTAGAACACCTGCAGGTCGTGCAGCTCGTCGATCACCGCTTTGGCTTCGCCGGTGGTCAGCTCACGCGGATCACGACGGCCCGAGGATGACAGGCAGTGAATGCACGCCAGGTTGCACCCGTAGGTGATCTCCCACGTGAGGCAGATGGGAGCGTCGAGGCCGGCCTTCAGTTGGTCGGTCAGTTTCGGCCTGGACGCGGTACGGATGTCAGCGGGCAAGGATGAACCTCGAGTCGACGAGGGCCGCCAGAGCCCGCTGGAACGCGGGTCGGTCGGCTTCGGGTACGGATGCCGCCAGGGCCGACTCGGCCGAGGGGTGGTTTTCCAGATCGCGGACGACCTCAGCCAACAGGGGGGACCGCAAGAAGGTCAGGCGCCTGCTGCCGTAGTGGTAGGCGAGGGCCCCGAAGGGTTCGGGCCGCAAGGCGACCTGCGGATCCAGCCCGTAGCGGGCCGACGGGTCGAATGGCAGCGCCGGCGGGGGCGCCGGTGGCGCGTCAGTGCCGGCGTCGGCTGTCGTCACGGCAGGGATCTCAGTAGACGCCGCACATTCCGTCGATGGAGATCTCTTCTACCAAGAGGTCCTCCTCGACCAGGTTCTCGTCGGTCGTCTCCTCGATCTGTTCTGCGACCGGGGTGCTCTGAGTGGGCGTGGCTTGCATGCCGGTCATGTTAGGTAGTTACGGGTCAAGCTCGCTGCCAGTCCTTCCAGACGGGGTCATATCCGGCGGCGCGTAAGGCGTTCGCTACTTCCGCCGGGCTTCGCGTGTCCGACACCGAGAACTGCGGTTCTGCTTCGCTGGCCTCGGCGTAGCCGCCGGGTTCGGTGTGGGACCCGGCTGACATGGAGGTGATCCCGAGTGGCACCAGGGCGTCACGGAACGCGGCCTTTTCCCGGGTGGACAGGCTGACACCGACGTCGGGAAGGAAGATGCGCAAGGCGCAGAGAAGTTGGACCAGGGCCGCGTCGCTCACCGGGTCGGTCGGCTCGTACCCGCCCGCGGCGGGGCGCAGGCGCGGCAACGCCACCTGCACCTCGCACCGCCACCACCGCTTGATCAGGGCCTGGGCGTGGCAGGCAAGGAAAATGGCCTCGGATCGCCAGTCCGGATGGAGTCCGAGCAAGGCCCCGATTCCCAGCCGGCGCATGCCTGCTTCCGCGGCCCGGTCGGGCGCGGCCAGTCGCCAGGCGTAGTTGCGCTTCTTGCCTTTCAGGTGGACGGCGGAGTAGGTGCCGGGGTCGTACGACTCCTGGTACACGACTACGCCGTCACACCCGGCCCCGACCAGGCGCCTGTACGTTTCGGTGTCCCAAACCTGGACCTCGACGCTGACCTGGGCGAAGGCGCCGGCGACGGCGGCGACGCACGATTCGAGGTAGTCCTTGCTGACAATACGGGCATGCTCACCCGACACCAGCAGAATGTGTCGGAAACCCCGGCGGTGAAGCTCGGCGGCTTCGGCCTTCACTTCGGGGATCGTCAAGGTGCGACGGGCGATGCTGTTGCCGGCCGAGAAGCCACAGTACGTGCACGTCGACACGCATTCGTTCGAGACGTAAAGGGGGGCAAAGAGACGGACGGTCGCGCCGAATCGGGCTCTGGTGACGTCGTGCGCCACCGTGGCCAACCCTTCGAGGCGCTTCGCCGCGGCTGGGGACAACAACACGGCAAAGTCCTCGATGCTGCGGCGGGACCGGCCCAGGGCCCGATCTACATCGGCCGCCGTGGCGGCGTCGACCAATGCGCGCAGGGCGGGCAAGTCGGCGGCCACGACAGCGGCGGCTGCGGTGCCCTCCGGGACCCGATCCGGTCTCGATTCCAAAGTGACCGGCGTAGTGGTCACGACAGGAAGCCGGTCAGAGGCGAGGACGCCGAGGCGACCGGGCCGGGGGCGGGGAGCCCGGCCCGCCATCCGGTACGACCCGCTTCGACCGCCAGCCGAAAGGCCCGGGCCATGCTCGCCGGGTCGGCGGCGGTGCCGATGGCGGTGTTCACGAGTACGGCGTCGGCGCCCATCTCCATCGCCTCTGAGGCGTGGCTCGGCGCGCCGATCCCGGCATCCACCACTACGGGCACCATGGCCTGCTCGACGATGATCTCCAGGGCGGCCCTCGTTCTCAGGCCCTGGTTCGAACCGATCCACGAACCCAGCGGCATCACGGTGGCGCAGCCGGCCTCTTCGAGGTGCTTGCAGAGAACAGGATCAGCGGAGCAGTAGGGGAGCACGGTGAAACCCTCCCCGCAGAGCCGGGCCGCGGCTTTCAAGGTTTCCACCGGATCCGGCAACAGGTATCGAGGGTCGGGTGTGATCTCGAGTTTGATCCAGTCCGGGAGCCCGGCGGCCCGGGCCAGGCGGGCCAAACGGACCGCCTCGTCGGCGTCGAGGGCCCCGGAGGTGTTGGTCAGGAGGAGTACCCGGTCGGGGACGGCGTCGAGGATGTCGTCCGTGGCGCTCGGGTCGATTCTTCGCAAGGCCACCGTGACGATCTCCGTGCCGCTCTCGTCGATGGCCTCCCGAAGGGCGCCATTGGAGGGGAACTTGCCGGTCCCGAGAAACAGCCGCGACCCGAACGCCCTCCCGGCTATTACCAAGTGATCTGATGCCTCCGGCCGTCTGTCCATGTCAGTTGCGCTCCCTGGCTCGCGTTACCGGGCCGGTGATGGATGAGGGTCGCCGGCCATCCAGCCGGCCTCTCAGCCCGGTGAGGATCGCCATGACCCAAGCCGAGCTCCCCTGCGTCTTTGCCTTACCCAGATCCTAACGCAGGACCCGCCTGTCCCGTCCGTGACCGGGGCCCGACGACCTACATTGGATCTTGCTCTCAGAGGAGGTGGTCCCCACGGCCCAGCAGTTCGATGTCGTGATAATCGGTGGTGGCCCGGCCGGCTACGCGGCGGCCCTCCGGGGCGGGCTGGCCGGACTGAACATTGCGGTGGTCGAGAAGGAAAAGGTCGGCGGAACGTGCCTGCACCGCGGGTGCATCCCGGCCAAAGAGTTCCTCGAGACGGCCACTGTGTACCGGACAGTGGCGGGAGCCAAGGAGTTCGGCATCGCCGTCGACACCCCGACGGTGGAGTTCGCCCAGTCCCAGGCACGAAAGCAGAAGGTCGTGGACCAGCTGTGGAAGGGGCTTCAGGGACTCATGAAGAAGCGCAAGGTGACCACCTTCATCGGGACCGGCTCCCTCGGACCGGATCACGTCGTCCGTGTCGACGACGGCACCGAGCTGGTCGGCACCCACGTCATCCTGGCCTCAGGCTCGGTGCCGAGGTCGATACCGGGCTTCGACGTGGACGGGGACCTGATCCTCACGTCCGACGAGATCCTCGACCTTGAGCGACTTCCCTCCTCGGCCGTGGTCATCGGCGGAGGGGCCATCGGGTGCGAGTTCGCCTCCATGCTGTCTGATCTGGGCACCCAGGTGACCATTCTCGAAGCTCTGCCCAAGATCCTGCCGGGCTGCGACACGGACGTGGCCGACGTGGTCGTCCGCTCGTTCAAGAAGCGGGGCATCGAGGTGCGCACCGGGGTTCAGGTCACGGGCCACACGCCGAGCGCCGACCGGACCTCCACCACCATCTCCTTCGGCGAGGGGGAGCAGATCACCGTCGACGCCGTTGTTCTTTCCGTCGGCCGACGCCCCCTCTCCGAGAACCTGGGGCTCGAAGGCACGCAGGTGAAGGTGGACAAGCGAGGTTTCGTCGAGGTCGACGAGTACATGAGGACCGCAGAGCCGGGTGTGTTCGCCGCCGGCGACCTGGTCGACACCCCCGCCCTGGCTCATGTCGGATTCGCCGAGGCAGTGGTGATAATCGACCAGATCCTGGGCGATCAAGTGGTCCCGGTCGATTACACGAAGGTTCCCTGGTGCATCTACTGCCACCCCGAGGTGGCCTTCGCCGGTCTGTCCGAAGACGCAGCCCGGGAAGCCGGGTACGACGTGGTCACCAAGAAGGACCCGTATGGCGGCAACGGGCGGGCTCTGATCGTGGGGGAGCCCGAAGGAGTGGTCAAGGTCATCTGCGAGAAAGGGCCGGACGGCAAAGCCGGTCGGATTCTGGGGGTTCACCTGGTCGGTCCCTGGGTTACCGAGCAGCTCGGACAGGGCTACCTGTCGGTTAACTGGGAGGCCACTCCAAACGAGGTAGCGCAGTACATACAGCCTCATCCGACGCTGTCTGAGACCTTCGGCGAGACCGTTCTCGCCCTGACCGGAAGAGGTTTGCACGTTGGCTGACATCACCATGCCCCAGCTGGGCGAGACGGTCACCGAAGGCACGATCACCAAGTGGCACAAGCAAGTCGGTGACAGCGGTGGCGGAGGACGACGTGTTGTTCGAAGTATCCACCGACAAGGTGGACTCCGAGGTCCCCTCGCCGGTGGCCGGCGTCCTCGCCGAGATCCTCGTGCCCGAGGGCGACACCGTCGACGTCGGCACCCGCCTGGCTGTGATCTCCCAAGGGGGAGCTGCCTCCACCACGCCGGCAACGACCGCGACCGTGCCCGAACCCGCCGTCTCGCCAGGACCGAAGGTGGCGCCCGTATCCGAGGCAGAGGCAGAACCGCCACGCCAGGAGGAACCGCCGGCTGCCCCGGCACCGGCCCCCGAACCAGTCGCCGTACCCGCGGTGGCCGCCGCGGCCGTAACCGCCCCGGCAGCGACTTCAACGGTCACGGCCGCTCCGGTCGCGGGTTCAACGGTCGCGGCCGCTCCTGAGCTGAGCTCGGCCCCGGTGGCCGCCCGCGCCGATGGCGAGGGAGGAGGCGGTGCCGGCCGGGTGCTGTCGCCGGTCGTTCGCCGGCTCATTGCCGAGCACCAGCTCGACCCATCCGAGATCCAGGGCACGGGCGCCGGCGGGCGGATCACCCGCAACGACGTGCTGGCTCTCATAGACCGCCGCAACGGGGGCGCCGCGCCGGGCGCTGCTGCTCCGACCGCCCCGGCCCCGATCGGCGCCCGGCCCGCCCCGGCCCCGACCGGGGTCCGGCCCGCCCCGGCGCCCGCCGCCCAGGCCGGGTTGCCGGCGCCAGGCGAGCGGGACACCGTCGTTCCCTTCACCAACATCCGCCGGCGGACCGCCGAGCACATGGTGCGATCCAAGGCCACGTCCGCTCACGCGATGGTGGCGGTCGAGGTGGACTACTCCGGCGTCGAGGCGGTACGGACAGCGGAGAAGGACCGGTTCAGGGAGGCCGAAGGCTTCGGGCTCACTTACCTGCCCTTTGTCACCAGGGCCGTAGTGGACGCCCTCACCGAGTTCCCGAACGTGAACAGCTCGGTCGGCGACGACGCCCTTGTCGTTCATCACGACATCAACATCGGCATCGCCGTGGACCTCGACTTCGAAGGCTTGCTCGTGCCGGTCATCCATGAGGCTGACGGCAAGCGATTGCGGTCGCTCGCCCGGGAGATATCGGGCCTAGCCGGCAAAGCGCGGGCCAAGCGGTTGACCATGGATGACATCTCGGGCGGCACCTTTACCATCACGAACGCCGGGCCGTTCGGGACCTTCATCACCGTGCCGGTCATCAACCAACCACAGGTGGCCATCCTCTCTACCGACGGCGTCCGCAAGAAGCCAGTGGTAGTCGAGCTGCCCGATGGCTCGGACGGCATTGCCATCCATCCTGTGGGCAACCTGGTCATGTCGTGGGACCACCGGGCCTTCGACGGGGCCTATGCCGCCGCCTTCCTCCGGGCTATCAAGAACGTCATCGAAACCCGGGACTGGGCCACCGAGCTGTGAGAACCCCGGCCTGTTCCGGTCCCCTGACCGGGGCTCGAGACCTGCTCAGGATCCGATGGCTGGGCCGGGTCGCCTACCAGGACGGCCTCGCAGTGCAGCGGGGTCTGTGGAAGGCGGGCCAGGACGATTGGTTGCTCCTCCTCGAGCACAGGCACGTGTACACGCTCGGGGTCAGGGCCAAGGACGAGCACGTGCTCGTCGACCCGGCCTCGGTCGGAGCCGAACTGGTCCGCTCGGATCGTGGGGGAGACGTGACCTATCACGGGCCCGGCCAGCTGGTCGGCTACCCGATCATGTCGGTCCCGATGGGGCCCAACGCCTCACCCTGCCATGTGCACCGCATCGAGCAACTGGTCATCGATGCTCTGGCGGATCTGGGACTGAGCGGCGCCGGCCGGCTCGACGGCTATCCAGGGGTGTGGGTCGATCCCGACGGGCCTGATCCCCGCAAGATCTGTGCCGTTGGCGTCAGGGTCTCCCGGGGCCGGTCCATGCACGGGTTCGCTCTGAACGTCGATCCGGACATGTCCTACTTCGGGCACATCGTTCCGTGCGGGATCGCCGACAAGCCGGTCACGTCAATGACTGCGGAAGGCAACTCGGCCCCGATGGCGTCCGTGGTAGACGCCCTCTCTCGCCGGGCGGAGTCGCTGTGGGGCTATACGCGTGTCGACCGCCGGGACGTGGCCTGGAGAGTCTCCGAATCCGATCTGGCTCCCTTCACCCGCGGCGAGGGTCCGGGTGGCGCGGTTGCCGGCGAACACTCCAGGCCCGGGGCCGCCCCCGTCCGCATGCTCGACCGGCGCCTGGCCGAAGCCGGTGTGGCCCCCGAGAGTGGGCTGCCGCCCTCCCAGCGCAAACCGGAGTGGTTGCGCGTCAAAGCCCGGATGGGCGAGGAGTACCGGTCCCTACGGCACACCATGCGCGACCTTTCACTGGTGACGGTCTGCGAGGAGGCCGGCTGTCCGAACATCTACGAGTGCTGGGCCGACGGCACGGCCACGTTCATGATCAACGGCGACCGGTGCACCCGCGCCTGTGGGTTCTGCCTTGTAGATACCCGCAAGCCGGCCGCCCCCGACCCTGATGAGCCCGGCCGGGTAGCGGAGGCGGTCGTGCGGCTCGCCTTGGCTCACGCCGTGGTGACCACTGTCGCCCGCGACGACCTCCCCGACGGAGGCGCCGCCGCCTTTGCCGCCACGGTGGACGCCATCCGTCATCGCTCTCCCGGCACCGCTATCGAGCTCCTCGTATCGGACTGTAAGGGCGATCCGGCGTCGCTCGCGACCATCTTCGATTCACGTCCGGACATCCTCAATCACAACCTGGAGACCGTTATCCGCCTCCAGCGCGCCGTGCGTCCGTCGGCATCGTACGCCCGCAGCCTGGCCGTGCTGGCTCGGGCCAAGGCGGCCGGGCTGACGACCAAGTCGGGCCTGATCGTCGGGATGGGCGAGAGCTTCGACGAGGTTCTGTCCGCCCTTGCCGACATGCACGGCGTCGGGGTGGACATCGTCACCGTCGGTCAGTATCTCCGTCCCACCACCAATCATCTGCCCGTCGCGCGCTGGTGGAGGCCGGAGGAGTTCGTTCAGATCAAAGCGGCGGGGGAGGCCATCGGCATCCCGCACGTCGAGGCGTCTCCGCTCACCCGCTCCAGCTATCACGCCCGCCAGGCGGCGTCCGGCTTTACCGCACCGGGAGCGGAGGGAGCCGGCGGTCGGAGCCGCGATGCGAAGACGGCATCGGGTTCATTCGCATGAGGGGGCCTCGACAGGCTCGCCTTGAGCGGGTCCGGCAGCGGATGTCGGAGCTCGGCGTGGATGCTCTCCTGCTGTCCCTCGGTGCGGACCTGCCCTGGCTGACCGGCTACGAAGCCATGCCGTTGGAACGCCTCACCATGCTCGTAGTTCCCGGCGATGCCCCAGCGGTGCTCGTGGTGCCCCGGCTCGAGGCGCCGCGGGTCGCGGAGCAACAGGATGTGTTCGCCTTGCGCCCCTGGGCGGAAAGCGAGAACCCAGTGTCCATAGTGGCGGATCTGGTTGGCTCGAGAACCAGACTCGCGGTGTCGGACCGGACGTGGGCCACTTTCGTGGTCGCCTTGCAAGGCGCCCTGCCCGGCTCATCCTGGCGGCTCTCGTCCGAGGTCACAGGACCGCTGCGGGCCGTCAAGGACGCCGATGAGGTGTCGGCTCTGGCTGCCGCATCGGCGGCGGCCGACCGGGTGGCGGCGCAGCTGCTGTCCGGTGACATCTCGCTGATCGGCCGTACCGAACGTCAGGTGTCTCAGGACATAGGCAGGCGGCTGCTGGAGGAAGGCCACCAGAAGGTGAACTTCGCCATCGTGGGAAGCGGCCCGAACTCCGCCAGCCCCCACCACGAGCCCGGTTCCCGGATCATTGGTCCAGCCGAGGCGGTCGTCTGCGACTTCGGCGGGACCATGGACGGCTACTGCTCCGACATCACCCGTACGGTGTGGACCGGGCCACCCACCTCGCAGGAGAGGGAGATCTACGAACTGCTCCAGCGGGCTCAGGCCAAAGGAGTGGCCGCCGCCAAGGTAGGCGTTACATGCGAAGGCGTGGACGGGGCAACCCGATCAGTGATCGCCGGCGGGGGTTACGGCGACGCGTTCATCCATCGCACGGGGCATGGCATCGGTCTCGAGGAGCACGAGGACCCGTACATCGTGGCCGGCAACACGGTCCTGCTGACACCCGGTCACGCCTTCTCGGTGGAGCCGGGCATCTACCTGAGCGGCCGTTTCGGGGCCCGGATAGAGGACATAGTGCTGGCCTCGGAGGACGGACCTCTTTCCCTCAACCGGGTCAGCCACGACCTGACCGTGGTCGAAGCCTGATGGACTTCGGCATCTCGGGCAAGGTCGCCCTCGTCACCGCCGGGTCCAAGGGCCTGGGCCGGGCATCGGCGGCGGCCTTGGCGGCGGAGGGGGTCAAGGTCGTCATATGCGCCCGAGGCGAAGAAACCCTGCAGCAGACAGAAGCGGCTATCCGATCCGCCGGCGGCGAGGTGCACGCCATCCCCGCCGACGTGACCGACACGGCCGTCCCCGGCCGCCTCGTGGAGCAGACGAGGGAGCGCTATGGGTCCCTGGACATCCTGGTGGCCAACGCCGGCGGGCCGCCGCCGGGCCGAGCTCTCGAGCTGACCGACGACCAGATCGAAGCCGCCGTGAACGCCAATCTGACCACCTCCGTACGGTTGGTGCGTGAGGCCGTACCGGCGATGCAGACCGCCGGTTGGGGCCGCATCTGCTGCATAACGTCGTGGTCGATCAAGCAGCCCATGCGTGAGCTCTCCCTGTCCAACCTGGCCCGTACCGGCTTGTGGGCTTGGGCCAAGACCGCTGCTTACGACCTCTCCTCTACCGGAGTGACGCTGAACCTGATCTGTCCCGGCTCCCACGCCACCGACCGGATGGTGCAGCTGGGTGGATCGGGCGTCATGGGAGACCCCGGCGACTTCGGCCGCATCGTTGCCTTCCTGTGCTCCCAGCCGGCCGGGTACATCTCGGGCACGGCGGTCATGGTCGATGGGGCGGCCAGCGCCGGCCTTCTGTAGCCGGGCGGTTTCTGACTATCGCAGCAGGGCGTCTATGTTGCCGTTGGCCGCATTGGCGGCGCCGGCCAGATGGCTCACGCCGTACACGCCTTCGATAGAGGCCAGGATGCCGGTGGTATCCACGGACGAGGAGTCCTTGCGGGGGGCGACCCTCAACGCCTCCGACACCACGATGGTTGGTATGTGGCCCCCGCCGGTCCCGTTGACGCCGGAGTTGTCACTGTCGGACTCGTCCCACTCGATGATGATCCGCCCGCCGGCCTTGTACCAGCTTGTCGCCTGAACCCCGGGGATGAACCGGGCCAGGAAGGCGTCGCCGTCCTGCACCGTCCCGTCGTGCTCGTCGTTGATCAGGTTCGGCGTGTACCACACGAAGTCGGGGCCGTCGGGAGAGTTCAGGTCAGCGGCCAGCGTGGACGCGTCAGCGATGGGCATCTTCGTTGTAGGGAAATAGACCCAGGGAAAGTGGCGCACGGCGTACTCCCCGGAACTCTGCCTGGGGTCGGCGGGCAGGTCCTCGGCATAGGCCTTCACTCTGTAACCGGCCCCGACCAGCTGGTCGGCCAGGGTCGCCACGCCCGGGAAGGCATGTGACGACGGCGGATTGTCATCGGTCACGCCCTGATTGGACCCTGAGATCAGGTCGAGGTAGTTGGGCAGCGACGGGTGCCCGAAGGCGTAGCTGTTCGTGGCCAGGCCGTAGCTCTGGGCCAGGAGATTGGTGTACGGCTGGGAGGCCTGACCGATCACCTGGTCGTAGCTCTTGTTCTCCATCATCACGACCATGACGTGGGGGGCCGGGGTGGCTTTGGCGGGGGAGACGGTGGCGCCGGCGGCGCCGGCGGGGTCGGCGGGGCTGGGGGTGGGCGACTTGGTGGCGGCGGGTCCCGTCGCGGTGGGCCTGGTGGTGGCGGTGGAAGAGGGGCTGGTGGGAACCGGCTCCTTCGGTCGGGAGGCCTGCGGTCGGGCGGCCGGCGAGGGACTGCTGCACGCGGCGACGGTGATGGATAGGATCGTTGCCCCCACCGCCTTGCTCATCGCCCGCACGGCCGCCAGTAAAGCACTACGCCCGACGGCGCCGGCCTCGGGGGAGGGGTGGCCGGCGGGACGTCGCCGTGGTCCGGGGGGGGTCGGTCCGGCGCCGGCCGGCGATCGGCGTTGACGGCCAAGTCTCGGTGCCACTTGGTCCTCTGGGTGCCAGGACAGTCCTGAAAAGCCCTGTATTAGCACCGAGAGAATAAAAAGGCACCGAGAGTCACGGAGGACCTCCGTCACCCCCATATCTGGCTCCCGGCCTCCGCCGCCGGCCCGGCGCACGGCGGCCGCCGGAGGGCACGATAATGCCGTCCTGACATCAACTTTTGGTTGACAGTGACATCATACTAATGTCATCATGTAGTCAGAACGATGGCAGAATATCTAGTAGCCACACCAGCGGAGGTGAGGACGTGCATCCCTGGGTGATCTGGAACCTGGCCGAGGAGCGCGTGGAGGAACTCCACCGACACCGGCACCGATACTCACCCCGACACCAACCCCGGCTCCACCTGACAGGGGCTTCGCCCCGCCGGCAAGGCTGGCTTGGCATAGCCGACCGGTTGGCCGGTTGGGCCGGCCGCCGCATGATCACAACCGGCACCCGGATGGCTCGCCGGGGCCGGCCGGCGGGCGTCAGCACCGAGGCCCTGGGCGCGGCCCGATGAACCTCTCGGCTGTCGTGGCTGACCTGGCTTCGGACCTGGCCGCCCTCGGCGCTCTCGGTGACGAGGCCATGGCGGATGCCGCCTCGCGGTTGGCCACTGCCATGGAGGGCCCCATTACCGCCCGTTTGTTGGAGATCCTGGGACAGGCCGCAGCCGGGCTGGACGGCGGCCAGTCCAAGGCGCGGGTAGAAGTTCGGCTGGTTGGCGGCGATGTGGAACTGGTCCTGGTCGACACCGACTCGGCATCGGAGTCCGCAGAAACCGAGAGCGAGGGTGACGCAGACGCCCGCATCACTCTCCGTCTCTCGTCGCAACTGAAGGCCCGGATCGAGGCGGCCTCAGCCCGCGAAGGGGTCTCGGTCAACACATGGATCGTGCGGGTTCTCGGCCAGCAGTCCAGACGTGATCCCGGCTTCCGAGCCGGCCGTCGGCTTACCGGCTACGGACGCAGCTAGCCGGCGATTACCCCCCACTGAGTCCAGAAGCGCGAACAGAGCGAAGAGCGAAAGAGCGAACAGCGAAGAGAAAGGATCGCAGATGATACGCCAGCAGTACGAGACACCCGGTGAGGTCTTCCTCCGGGTAAGCAACAAAGCGGGTCCCGTCGAGGTTCACGCCTACGACGGAGAGACGACCGAAGTCGAGGTGACGGCCAAGGGCGAAGCGGGCGCCGACGCGGTGGCCAACACGAAGATCGACCATGTCGGGACCGACGCCGGCCATCGAGTTCTCGTCGAGGTCCCGGCCCGGAGTGGTCTACTTCGTCCGTGGCTGAAGCGAGGCACGTCGGTCCGGGTGGCGGTACGGCTGCCGGAGGGCGCGGCCGTGCAGATCGAAACGGCTGGGGGAGAGGTGACCGCCCTGGGTCGCCTGGGCCAGACGAGTGTCCTGACCGCCTCCGGGGATGTGTCGATCGAAAGGATCGACGCGGACCTCCGGGTCCGGACGGCAAGCGGTGACGTCATCGTCGCGGCGGTGTCAGGCGAGGCGAGCATCCACACCGCGTCCGGAGATGTTCGCGGCGGGACGATCGAAGGTGACGGCGAGATCAAGACGGCGTCAGGTGACGTGCGAGTCGAGGCCGCAGGCGGGGGACTGATGGTCCAGACGGCCTCGGGCGACGTGTCAACCGGGCATCTGGCCGCCGGCTGCCTGGTCAAGACCGCCTCAGGTGATCTGCGCGTCGGGTGCCTTAGCGGCGGTCGCGCCGAGCTGGAGACGGTCACCGGAGATATCGAAGTGGCCGTGGCTCGTGGCGCCCTGGTCGCGGTCGATGCCGTGACGGTCAGCGGATCTCTCAGCTCGGAGATCGACCTCGAGGCCGAAGCGCCGGAGCTTCCCGGCGAGGACGACATGGCCTGCCTGGATCTCCACGCCAGGACCGTGAGCGGGGACCTGAAGATCGAGCGGGCTGCTTTGGCCTGAAACCCGACGGTCTGAACCCCGATCGAGGAGGCTGCGGGCGCCGCGACCGGGTCCGGGGATGAAACGGGGCCGAAGACGGCGCCGCCGGCGGTCGCCGGTTCGTGGACTCCGCCGCCGGCGCTGTCAGGCCAGCCGGCGCCCCATGCTCACTCGTGGGGCGTGCGTTGCCAGCTCGGACTCGTCAGCTACGACTTGCGCCAGCCTGGGGCTCAACGGTCCGGGCAGGTCTTCGAAACCGAGGCGGCGATACCAGGGAGCGTTGAAGGGAACGCCGGCGAAGGTGGTCAAGGTGATGAGCCGGTCTCCTCGCCGGAGGGCGACGCCGCAGGCGGCCTCGACGAGAGCCCGTCCGATGCCGAGCCGGCCGTACTCGGCCAGCACCGACAGCTGACCTATGTGCGCATGACCGTCCACCTGCTCCAGCCGGGCAAAGCCGAACGGTGGTCGCCCGGCCACGAGCGTGCCAATGGTGCGAGCCTCCTCGGCCTGTCTGGCTGCGGGAGGCGAGGCGGGTAACGGCCACAATCCAAACGGCTCGAGGAGTCGATCCGACGCCGTCTCGATGCCGGCGATCAGATCGGCCTCGCTCGACTCCATGGCGCGAACGGTCGGGTCGAAGTGCGCCGGTTCGTTGATGTCTTCGATGAGCTGGAGGTCCGCCGCGTCCTGCGGTGTCGATGGATATCCGCGGTGCTTGAGCCGCTGCGCCTCGGCGGTCAGACATACGACGTGCCGGTTGCCCACCCGGCGGGTGGTCCAGGCCCAACCGGGGAACAGCTCGATATCCCCGCCGGCGTCGCTTTGCACCGCATGACCGTCAGGACGGTATGTGAGCCCGGTCAGGTCGACTCGCCTGCCGTCGGGTGCCTGGAGCACCGTCATGGCGCCCGGCTCCTCCAGCACAGACGCGAAGCCGGCGGCCGCGAACCGCGACACGCTGGCGATGAGCTGAGCGCGGGGTAGGAACAGGTCAGTGTCGTGGTGAGGTCGGCTCACCCGGCCGGCCAGCACGTCGATACCCCATCCACCTCCCAGGCGGGCGTCGAAGCCCTCGAGGCGCTCGAGCTGCTCCAAGAGCGGTTCGAACCCGGCCGCGCCCGTCGCCTCGGTCATCGATCGCACCGTAGCGGCAAGGGCTCCCTCAGATCGTTCAGAGCCCACTCGCCTCGGGAAGAACCTGAGGTAACCGCTAGGCGTCGGTCGCCACTCCCGTTCCGGTGGCCTGTTTGCCGGGGTGCTGAGCCCGGAACTGCTGGACCGAGCATCCGGTCAGGACTGTGGGTCCGATCGCCCGGGCGGAGGCACTGCGGGGCAGGTTCAGGAGAGGCCCGAGCTCGCCGAAGTACTGGCCCGGCCCGATCACGGTCACCTTCTCCTCGGCGCCGTTGTCCCGCTCGCGCAGGATCTCCACTTCCCCCGACTGAACCAGGTACACGAGGTCGCTCGGGTCTCCCTGCCGGAACAGCACCTCACCTCCGTCGAGCGTCACCACACGTGGCTCGAGCTGGTCGGCCGCAAGATGCGGTCTGAGCTCGATCACGCGGTCGGCGAGCTGAGTGATGCGATCGTCGTGAGTGGCTACGACGACCTGCCGGCCGGGAGCCGCCAGGTTTCTCAGCAGCTGCAGGATGCCTTCCACCTGAATGTAGTCGAGGTGGGCGGTTGGCTCGTCCGCCAGCACAAGAGGCGGATCCTGTACGAGAGCCCGGGCTATGGCCACCCGCTGCTGCTGGCCCCCGGACATCTGGTCCGGGCGGTGGTGGGCCCGCTCGGCGAGACCCACCTGGTCGAGCAGGGCCGAGGCCTTTCGGTGGGCCACCGAGCGCGCCACCCCGGAGAGCCGCAACGGGACCATGACGTTGGATCGGGCGCTGAGACTCGGGATCAGGTTGAAAGCTTGGAAAACGACGCCGACGGTGTGGCGACGGTAAGTCGACAGTGCGGTACCGCGTAGCTGGGTCACTTCATCATCCCGGAGCCGGATCGATCCGGAAGTTGGCTTCAGGAGACCGGCCAGGCAGGAGAGCAGGGTCGTCTTGCCGCAGCCCGATGGTCCGAGCAGCACGACCAGCTCACCATCGTCGGCGTCGAAGCTGAGGCCGTCCAGGGGCCGGATCTTGTAGCCACCGGAGCTGAACTCGACGGTCAGGTTTTCGATCGACAATGTCGCCGGAGTCGTCATCGGAGTCAGCCTCCGAAGGCGGCGGCCGGATCGGCCCCGGTCGCCCGCCGCAGGGCCACCAGACTCGAGAGGAGCCCTACCACCACCGCCACGATCGGCAGCGTGGCGTAAGCACTGGCCGGGATGTCGACGGGCTGGGCGAACATACCGCCCATGAAATTGGAGATGATCAAGGCAAACGCCGCCGCCAACAGCGTCACTGTCACCGCCTGTAAGGCCAGGCTCCCGAAGAGCAGCAGAGAAGAAGAGCCGAGCGCTTTCAGGATGGCGAAATCGCGGACTCTCTGCAGCGCGGACACATAAAGAAGAGCGGCGATGATGATGGCCGCCACTATCCACATGAAGATCTTCGAGTTGTTGATCGACTTAACCCCGGCCGACAGCGCCTGCAACGTGCTCTGCTCGACGGCGTGGTTGCTCAAGACGGTCAGGCCGGCCGGTGCCTGGGACGGAGATCCACTGGTCACGACCGCCGTGATCATTGGACGGCCACCGAGAGCGAGAGCCTGAGTGTCGGGCAGCGTCATGTAGATGATGGGAGTGCCGCCCAGGAGGGTGCGATTGTGCACCTGGCCGACCACCGTGAAGTGCATGGAGCCCACCGTGATGCGGTCGCCCACGCCTGCCCCGGCTCTGGTGTCGGCCACCACTTGGCCGGCTCCAGACAAGGCGTGACCCGATCTGACGGCGGGATCTCCGAGGCCTCCCAGTTCGACTCCGAACACCATGACGGTCTTGTTGGAGCCGTTGATCTGAGCCACCTGGCTCGGAATGATCGCCATCGGGTCGGCTCTGGTCACCCCGGGGGAGTGCGCGATGAGCACGGCGTCGGACTGTGGGAAGACGCTGACGGCGGTGATCCGGCCGTTGGCATTGCTGCTCAGCACCCATCCCTGCGCCCCCACCGCGCCGACTGTTCGGTTGATCTCCGCGCTGAAGCCGCCGGCCAGTCCGGCCAGCAGGAGGCTCATCGCCAGCACCACTCCGGCCCCCACGATCGCAATCAGAAACTGGCGATAACGGTAAGCCAGATCCGCAAAAGTCACGCCCCACATGGCCAGGAGTATGGCATGAATTAGCGAGAGCGCGATGGTTCACCTGTCCCTTCGGCGGGGGGTTCACGCCGGCTATCGCTGTTCTAGGATCGTCGTGGATCATTCGATTGTGTCGAGGTCGACTTCCCCCGCCCCGGCCAGGGATGTCATCGCACAGCCCGATCATTTCCGCCGCAAGGAGTCGCTATGACCGAGCCCAGAGCAGTGCATGCTCGGTCCCGGAACCTGGTCCTGGCGGCCATGATCTTCGCCGTCGCTATGACCTTCATCGATCAGACGATCGTGTCGATCGCGGCGCCGAACATACAGAAGGAGCTCCACCTCTCGAACACGGGAATTCAGTGGGCTATCAACGCCTACCTGCTGGCACTGGCCGCTTTCTTTGCTTTCGGTGGCCGGCTCGCCGATACCGTGGGTCACTGCAAGATGGTCGTGCTCGGGGTGATCGTCTTCGCCTTTGCTTCGGCGATGTGCGGCCTGACACCCAAGGGCAGTGCGGCCGAGGCGTGGCTCATCACCTTTCGGGCGGTCCAGGGCGCCGGGGGAGCCATCATGTTCCCAGCCGCCCTGGGCATCGTGGTTCAGACTTTTGCATTGCGCGAGCGGGGCCGGGCCCTGGCTTTGTTCTTCGGTATCGCCGGTGGATTGACCGCGATCGGCCCGATTCTCGGTGGTTACCTGACGGAGTGGACCTGGCGGGCCATCTTCTGGGTGAACATCCCCGTCGCCGTCATCGCCCTCATCCTTATCGCCGTGTCCCGCCCGGTGACGGAGTACCAGTGGGCTCCCATTGACTACCGCGGCCTGGTCCTGATCGCAGGCGGGGTGGCCCTGAGCGTCGTCGGCTTCCAGCAGTCGGCCATCTGGGGATGGAGCAATCCGTGGACGGTGATTTGCATCGTGGCCGGCGTCGCTCTCCTGGTGGCATTCGTGTTCGTCGAGCGGCGCACCGCTCAACCGCTCATGCAGGTGGACATCTTCCGTATTCGAGCCTTCGCGGCGGAGAACATGGTGCTTTTCACCACCATGCTCGTGTTCGTCCCCGTGTTCTTTTTTGCCAGTGAGTACGCCCAAATCGCTCTGGGGAAGACAGCTCAACAGGCCGGGCTCTATCTTCTGTACTTCTTCCTGGGATTCGTCGTGATGTCTCAGGTCGGTGGGCGCATCCTCGACCGCCGGGGTGCCAAACGCCCGGTTGTCATCGGCTGCGCCCTGGCCGCGGTGGGATTTGGCCTCTGGGCCAGCAAGATGACGCAGCTGAATTTCTCGAACCAGGTTTGGCCTGTAGTCCTGGCCGGCGCCGGCATGGGTCTCATGCTCACGCCCGCGAGCACCGACGCGGTCAACCGGGCCTCACGCCTGTCCTACGGTGAGGCAACCGGCATCACACAGACCGTTCGGAACTACGCCGCCAGCCTCGGCCTGGCGATCCTCGGCACCATCCTGGTCACCCAACTGCGGTCCCGGGTGACCTCGTCACTGGTGGCCCAGGGGGCGACCCGGGCCCACGCCCGGGCCGAGGCGGCGACGATCGGGCAGCTCCAGAGTGGCAGCTCGAACGCGTCGGCCATCCCGCACTTCATTCGCCTCGACTTCGCCTACGCGTCGCGCACCGTTTTTTACGTCATGGCCGGGATCATGGCGGCCGCCGCGCTGGTGGCTCTCATCGGTCTGGAGCCGGGCCTTCAGGAGGATATGACGGACAGCAAAGGGGAGCAGGAGATCCATGACCAGATCTGACGCACCGGTCGAACCGGCGCGCCGAGGTGCCTGCTAGAAGAGGCTCAGGCCGCGGCTGGCTTGGCTACGCCGCCGACCAGGCGCTCGGCGAGCTCTCGCTGAGCGTCGATCATCGTTTGGGCCAGTTCGAACCCGGCGGCCACGCTCTCCCGAGCGTCGAAGCGGGGGAGGCTCCAGAGGGACCCGTCGAGGCCCTTCGATACCGCGCTGGCCACCGACCCGATCGCCTGATTGGCCAACACCTGGTTTCGCTTCATCGACACCAGGGTGGCGTCCGCCACCGTGTCGGAGAACTTCCGCGCCTGCCCGAAGGCCGACTCGAAGAGGTCCTGTGCTTGCTTGATGGAGTCCTCGGTCGCGCTGAGGACGGCGGTGGCGAAGTCGGTCGAGGTCTGCTTGGCAGCTGTCACGTTCAAATCTCCTACTGTCAGGGGGTTCCTTTTGAAGATACAGCACAGTGCTAAATAAATCAAGCAAACCCGCTTGGCCCGGCCTCTACTCGACTGACCGGTCCCGTCCTTCCCAGTAGGGTGCCCGCAATTCCCGCTTGAGGACTTTCATGGCGGCGGAAAGCGGCAGAGGGTCGGCGCGGAACACCACCACCTTGGGAACCTTGTATCCGGCAATGCGCTCGCGCGCCCACGCCTTGATCTCGTCCTCGGTGACGCTGGCATCAGGCCGGGGGACGACGATAGCCATAACGGCCTCGCCCCATTGCTCGGAGGGGACGCCGATGACGGCCACCTGCGCCACCGCCGGGTGACTGGCCACCGCATTCTCGACCTCGGCGGAGTACACGTTCTCACCTCCGGTCACGATCATGTCCTTGACCCGGTCGACGAGATAGAGGTAGCCCTCCGAGTCCACGTAGCCGGCGTCGCCGGTGTGGTACCAGCCGTCCCGGAAAGCCAGCTCCGTCTCCTCGGGCCGGTTCCAGTACTCCCGCATGTAGTTGCCGGCCTTGGCGCAGACCTCCCCTGAGGCGCCGGCACCGACCTCGGAACCCTGCTCCTCTCTTATCGAGATCACGGAACCGGGCATGGGGCGACCGGCCGAGCGGAGCAGGTCTCCGCCGCGGCGGTGCTCCTCGGGACCCAAGCAGGTCAGCAGCCCGCAGCTCTCCGTCATCCCGTAACCCTGATAGATGGCCATTTCGGGGAAGAGGGCCAGCACCCGTTCCAGCAAGGCGGTGGGCATCGGCGAGGCCCCGTACGTGAGTACTTTCAGCGACTTGAGGCGATCGGCCCGGAAGGCGGGGTGATCGAGGAGCATCCCGATCATGGTGGGAACCATCACCGTCATGGTGACCTGATCCCGCTCGATCGCGTCCAGCACCGCCTCGGGACTGAACAGCGGAACCGACGTCGTAACCCCCCCGACGGCCGGTATGGCCAGTATCCCTCCCAGCGAGGCGGCGTGGAACATCGGGGTCTGGTGCAGGTATACGAAATCCTGGGACATGCCCCAGCGGGTCGCCACCTTGTAGATGTCGAGCATGAGCGCTCGGTTGTCCAGCACCACCCCCTTGGGTAGACCCGTGGTGCCCCCCGTGTACATCAAGATGGCGATGTCGTCCTCTTCTCGCTCCTCCGGCAGCTTGGCCTGGCCCGCCTGGATCAAGGATTCGAAACTCAGATCGGAGTCGCCCTCGCCGATCATGACGACCTTCTCGACCCCGGCTACTTGACGGACCCCTTCTATGAGAGGGGCGAAAAAGCTGTCCACGAAGCAGACCTTGGCTCCCGAATCGGACAGGATGAAGGACAGCTCCTTGGGGGCCAGGCGAAGGTTCAGAGGGTTGATGATGCTGCCACCCAGGAAGCCGGCGTGGTAGAGCTCCAGGTAGGCGTGCCCGTTCAGGGCCATCACCGCGAAGCGCTCGCCAGGCCCGATTCCCAGCTCAGCCCTCATGCCGTCGGCCAGCCGGCAGACCCGATCCAGGTGCTCGGCGTAGGTGGACCGGAACGGTCCGTCGATGACCGCGGTCGTGTCGGGCAGGCGTTCGACCGTCGGCAAGAGGAATCGGTGGTACACGAGCTCCTTCACCGGTCCCTCCTCCCTGCGTGGTCACACGTCACGCGTCGTCCCCGGATCATAGGACGGCGTGGGCGGTTTATCGGGTGGCGGTACCCTGTTGGCTCATGGTGGACTTCGAGGCGCGGCGTTCTGCCCTCGGAGCCTTCATAAGGTCTCAGCGGGAGATGGCCAACCTGTCACTGAGACAGATGGCCGCCCTGGCCGACATATCGAACCCCTACTTGAGCCAGATCGAGCGCGGCCTGCACGAACCGTCAGTGCACGTCCTGCGGTCGATCGCCCAGGCGCTGAACCTCTCCGCCGAGACCCTTCTGGCCCAAGCCGGCCTCATCGACAGGTCCAATGGCCGCCCACCGGGGGGAGACACGGTAGAGGCCATCCGGTCCGACGCCCGTCTTACCGACCAGCAGAAGCAGGCCCTGCTGGCCGTGTACCAGAGCTACTGCGCCGACAATGAGGCGGCGGCCGGTCGAGAGGCCGCGGTCAAACGAGCAGGCGCTCGTCGGGAGCGCGAACACCGATAACGGCGAGAGCCCGGCCCATGCCGAGCCACGCCCCGCAACACATGGTGAGGTCGGCGATCTCGTCGTCCCGGTAGGCCCCCCGCAGCCGGCCCCAGAACTCATCGTCCATGGCCAGGTGGTCGAGGGCGAAGCGCTGGGCGAACTCCGCCGCCAGCCGCTCCCGGACGCTCAGTCGGTCGCTGTCCCGCCAGCCGGCGATGTCGTCATAAAACTCTTCGTGGATGCCCGCTTCGGCTGCCCCCTTGGCGCGGGCGGCCCGGCAGACGGCGCAGTCGTTGATGAGGGCAATGGTGTACCGGGCCGCTTCCCGCTCCCGGACATCGAGGTGAGAGTGGTTGTAGACGGCGTCGGAGAAGCTGCCCATGCCCTGGGCGATCTCGGGCCTCGACACCATCCAGTCCACGTGCTCGCCGAGGCCGGTGTCGGAGAAGTCGATTCGTGTCATGGCGCGATCCTAAGTGCTGGCGACAAATCAAATCTTGAGAAAAAGTCGTGAACCGCGCACCGAAGGGGCCCAAGTGACGCGATGATGCAGAAAGACGCGGGTGTCGGCGCCTTCAAGCACCCCAGTCGTCCCGACCGCAGAAGGGAGGATCGGTGAGCATGGCCATGTCGCTCACAGGGACCTTTGATGCCTTGGACTTTGCCGAAGTGCTGGAGCTCCTGGCTCGCAGGTCGTGCACCGGCCGTCTGAGTATCCGGGCCGGCTCAGTGCACGCGACCGTCCACCTCGATGACGGGTCCGCCGTGGGGGTCGAAGTCAGCGGGACCGGTTGGCGGGACCCGGGGCGCAGCTGGCGGACATCACTGGAAGAGGTCTGCTTTCAGATCTTGCGGTCCGGGCGGGGATCCTTCGAGTTCCAGCCGGCCGAAAGGCGGGAGACGCCGGCCACCGGCTCGGTACGGCTAACCGAGGTGGTGGCGGTGGCGCAGAAGCGGCTGGCGCTCTGGCGGGAGGTGGAGTCGGTCATCCCGTCGATGAGCGCTATACCTCAGCTGTCCGAGGGGCTCATCACCGATGCCATGACAGTCAATCAGGAGCAGTGGCGGGTCATATGCGCCGTCGACGGTCGCCGGACGATTGCCGCTGTGGCCCGACGGCTGGATATGGACCAGCTGGGCCTGGCCCAGATCCTCAAACCGCTGGTGGAGGACGGCGCGCTCGCGCTCGTGCGTCCCGAGAGCCTGCCGAGGTCGGCTCTGATGATCCGCACTGAATCGGTAGACGCAGTACCCGGAGAGGACGGCAGTGCCGACGCCCCGTTCCGTTTCGACGCCATCGAGTCCGAGTCCGAGAACGATGATGAGGGCTCGGAGACCGGGTCGCGGCGCTCTCCGCTGGTGATACCCGCTTATCGCATCAGGACGCGGCGTGCCGGCATGGCTGCGGGCACCGCCCCCGTCACTTAGCGGCCGGCGGGCCGGCCTCCCATGGACTTCACTGTCGCTCTCATCCTGGTCGGGATCGGGGTGGTCGCCATCCTGGCCCGCGAGGGTTACCAAAGAGCCCACGCCCGGCCGACGGCCCGCTATCTCGAAGCGTTGCGCCGGGTGCATGACACGGCCCATGGTGAGACGGAGCTGCCACTGGGCAACCACGCCGCCGCGCCGGGCACCGAGGCCCCCTCGCCTTCGCCGTTCGGGGTCGACGCCGCCGGACCAGGTCTGGAGGCGCCTCCGCTGCTGGGGGGCGATATCACCGGTCCAGGTCTGGAGGCGCCCCCGCCGGCCCCGGTGGCACCTTCCGCCCGGCCCTGGGCCGACGTGCTCGGATCGGGAGTGGCTCGGCGTTCCTCACGGCCCCGTCCCTTCGCCGGAGGACGGGTGATCCTGGTCGGGGCCGTGGTCGTGGCGCTCGTGGCGGTGTCGGGCCTCGGTTACCTGCTGGCCCACCACGGGGGTTCGGCGCCTACCGGAGCTACCGCTCCGACGACGGCGCCGGCCGGGGCGAGGAAGTCGAGTCCAACGACGACTGTCGCACCGGCTACCCTGCCTCCCGGTCCGGTCGTAACGGCCGGGGCCCAGAGCTCCGGGTCAGCCGCCTACACCGTGTCGTCGGGCCCGGTCCAGCTCGCTCTGGCCGCATCCAGCCGCTGCTGGATTGAGCTGCGGGCGGTCTCGGCCATAGGCCCGATCGTGTTCGAGGGTGTCTTGGGTCCAGGCGCCAGCCGGGCGTTCGAGAACGCCGTGGGCCTGTGGGTACGGCTCGGCTATCCGCCCGGAGTGGCGTTGGCCGTGGACGGGCGCCCGGTGGGCCTGCCGGCGTCGGCGTCCCCGCTGGATGTCACGGTGAACAGCGCCGCAGCCAACACGGCCTGACTTTCGCCACTAGGGGCGGTCCACCACGAAGTACTTGGCTTGGGGGTGGTGGCAGATGATTGCGGCCGTGGTCTGCTCGGGATGGAACTGCCACGAGGTCTCCTCGCTCACCTCCACGCCGATGCGATCGGCTGAGAGGAGCTCTGCACACTTGGCGTTGTCCTCCAGATCGGGGCAGGCGGGGTAGCCCCACGAGTAGCGTCCCCCCCGATACTGCTGCCGGAAAAGCCCGCCCAGCGTGGGGCCGTCCTCGCCGGCAAAGCCCCAGTCCTCCCTTACGCGGCGATGCCAGTACTCCGCCAGTGCCTCGGTCATCTCCACGCCGAGGCCGTGCAGGTGTAGATAGTCCTGGTATTGGTTCTCGGCGAAGAGGCGGGCGGTCTCCTTGGATACCTTCGGACCCATCGTGACGACGTGGAAAGCGGCGTAGTCGATCTCTCCTGAGGCGGACGAGCGGAAGAAGTCAGCTATCGACAGCCACGGATCTGTGGGCTGACGCGGGAAGGTGAAGCGGAGCCACTCAGAAGTGCGGGAGTCGTCCTTCCACACGATCAGGTCGTCGCCTTCGCTGTTGACGGCGAACCAGCCGTAGGCCACGGCCGGCTGAAGGATGCCAGACGAGCGGACCGCCCCCAGCTGTTCCCGGAAAACGCCGGAGACGCGCTGCTTGAAGTCGGCGTCGCTCTCGCCGATCGACTTGTCAGGGCGGTAGCCCCACT
Source organism: uncultured Acidimicrobiaceae bacterium (assembly GCA_963851245.1). GTDB lineage: Bacteria > Actinomycetota > Acidimicrobiia > Acidimicrobiales > Palsa-688 > CAWKOH01. The sequence goes on from CAWKOH010000015.1 coordinate 26,841, forward strand.
GACCGCGGAACAGGCCGGTCTGATTGAGGAAGGCGGCAATGTCGTCGAGGGGTATGCCCCGCTCGATCCTGCTCCCGACGAAGGGCGGGATGAAGACGGGGTTGTCCAGCGCCACGGACGGGGCTCGCGCCGGCTGGTGAACGGAGGGCGGCGCGCCGGCGGGTCCAGCCGCAGCCCGGGCGGCCCGGGGCCGGGCTCCCTCCCGTCCTTCGGGCACCAGCCCGAAGACGGCATCATCGGCGCTGCTGCGCTTGAGCTCCATGAGCTTGTCCATCGTGGCCAGGCCCTCGAAGGCGTCCTTGCCGTAGAACAACCGGCCCCGGTACTCGGACCGGAGGTCCCTCTCCACGTACGTTCTCGTTAGCGCCGCCCCCCCGAGAATGACCGGTAGATCGGACAGACCACGCTCGTTGATCTCCAGCAGGTTCTCGCGCATGATCAATGTGCTTTTAACGAGCAGCCCCGACATCCCGATGGCGTCGGCACCCACTTTCTTGGCGGCCTCGAGCATCTCTGACAGCGGCACCTTGATCCCGAGGTTGTGGACCTCGTATCCGTTGTTCGTGAAGATGATGTCAACGAGGTTCTTACCGATGTCGTGGACGTCACCCTTCACGGTGGCCAACACGATGCGTCCCTTGCCGCCTGCCGCACTTTTCTCCATGTGAGGCTCGAGGAAGGCGACCGCGGTCTTCATGGTCTCCGCCGACTGGAGCACGAAGGGGAGCTGCATCTGGCCCGAACCGAACAGCTCGCCCACGGTCTTCATGCCGCCGAGGAGGGGGCCGTTGATGACGTCCAGGGCGGCCCAGTCATGCGTCAGGGCCTCGTCCAGATCGATCTCCAATCCGTCTCGGTCCCCGTCGACGATCCGCTGTTCGAGCCGCCGTTCGACCGGCCATCCCGAGCGGTCCTCGGTCGCCACTGCGGCCGACGAGACTCCCTCGAAGATGCGCAGGAGTTCGGCTAAGGGGTCATATCCCTTGGCTTCGTCCCGCCGGTCGTAGATCAAGTCCAGGCAGACCTCGACGACCCTGGGATCGATCTTGTTGAGCGGCATTATCCGGGCCGCGTGGACTATGGCGGCGTCGAGGCCGGCTTCCTGACACTCGTGCAGAAACACTGAGTTGAGCGCGTGGCGGGCAGCCGGTGACAAGCCGAAGCTGACATTCGAGAGGCCCACGATGGTGCCGACACCCGGAAGGGCGTTCTTGATGCGGCGAATTCCTTCGATGGTCTCGATTCCGTCCCGTCGGCTCTCCTCCATTCCGGTGCTGATAGGCAGGACCAGCGGATCGAAGAGCAGATCCACCGGGGCCAATCCGTAACGGTCGACGGCCAGGTGGTAGATGGCCTCGGCGGCGCGGAGCTTCCACTCCGCCGTCCTGGCCTGCCCCTCCTCGTCGATGCAGGTGCACACGACGGCGGCTCCGTATTCGCGAGCCAGGGACAGGAACCGGTCCAGCCGGGTACCCGGTGCGTCGCCGTCCTCCAGATTGACCGAGTTCAATATGGGCTTCCCGGCGATCAGTTGCAGCCCCGTCTCGATCACATCCGGCTCGGTCGAGTCCAGCATGATCGGCAGCGTGGCCTGGGTGGCGAACCGGCTCGCCACCTCCCTCATGTCCGATACGCCGTCCTCGCCGGTGTAGTCCACGCACACGTCCAGCACGTGAGCCCCGCCCTTGACCGCTTCCCGGGCCATGGCCACGCAGGTATCCCAATCGTCGGCGAGCATCGCTTCCCGGAACTTCTTCGACCCGTTGGCGTTCGTCCGCTCCCCGACGACCAGGAACGATGGGCTCTGGTCGTACGGGACGTGGCTGTAAATCGAAGCGACACCCGGTTCGACCTCCGGTTGTCGTACCCGCGGCACGAGAGGGTGGCAACGCTCGACGACGGCAGCCAGGTGGGCGGGGGTGGTGCCACAGCAACCTCCGACGACGCTGACCCCGTACTCCGTTATGAACCGAGCGTGGTGCTCGGCCAGCTCCGCCGGCGTGAGGTCGTAGTGCATCTGCCCGTCCACCACCGACGGTAACCCGGCGTTGGGTAGGACCGAGATCGGGATGCTCGCACGCTGCGACAGGTAGCGCAGGTGCTCGCTCATCTCCGCCGGACCGGTCGCGCAGTTCAGCCCGATCACGTCCGGGGTCAGAGCCTCGAGGGTTGTCAGCGCGGCGCCGATCTCGGTGCCCATCAGCATGCGCCCGGTCGTTTCGATCGTGACCTGCACCTGGATCGGCACCTGGCGCCCGCAGTCGGCCATTGCTCGCCGGCAGCCGATAATGGCGGCCTTGGCCTGGAGAAGGTCCTGGACGGTCTCGACGACGAGGAGGTCCACGCCGCCCTCGAGTAACCCGGTCGCCGCTATCTGGTAGCCGTCGCGCTGCTCGATGAAGGGGATCTGCCCCAGCGAGGCGATCTTGGTGCCTGGGCCCAGGGACCCGGCCACCCATCTGCCGTCACGGTCCGCGCCTGCGACGTCACCGGCGATCCGGGCCGCCTTGGCGGCCAGCTCCTGGGTGCGGTCCGCCAGACCGTACTCGGCCAGCACCCATGGAAGGCTGCCGAAGCTGTTGGTCTCCACCACGTCGCAACCCACGGCGAAGAAGCTGCGGTGCAGCTCGGCCACCACGTCGGGACGGGTTTCGACCAACATCTCGTTGCAACCTTCGAGCGCCGGGCCCCCGAAATCGTCGGGCCCGAGGTGGCGCAGCTGGAGGTTCGTCCCCGTGGCGCCGTCAAAGACGACCACCCGCTCCCGCACTGCCTCCACGTATGAACTCACCCGCTACAGGCTACAGGGACTGGTGATTCGACCTGGGTCAGATCCGGGCCCCCCGGGTCGATCTGCGGCGGGGAGGGTACCCTGCCCGGGTGAGCGGAGCAGGCGGTTACCTCGTCGGAAGGGGTATTTCCGACATCACGGGCGAGGTGGCCGGATGCGGGATGCTGGGCTACGGAAAGTCGTCTCAACGCACTCGCGGGCTGCACATGCGACTGCGGTCCCGGGCTTTCGTTTTCATGTCCCACGACACCGGGCAGCGGGTTCTGCTGTCGATCAACGACCTGCCCATGGTCTTCGAGAGCGTTCACAGCGAGGTGCTGTCCAGGCTGTCGGAGCTTTACGAATTGGCCTACAGCGACCGGAACGTCGTTATCACCGCCACGCACACCCATTGCGGGCCGGGTGGCTACTCCCACCATCTCTTGTACAACTCCAACACCGGTGGCTTCCGGCCGTTGACGTTCGCCGCCATAGTCGATGGCATCATCGAGGCGGCGGTGCGTGCTCACCAGGACCTGGCACCCACGGAGTTGATGCTGGGCCATGGTGAGCTTCACGATGCCAGTTCGAACCGATCCCTGGCGGCCTTCGAGCGCAACCCGGTCGAGGATCGGGCCCAGTTCCCTGGGGGGATCGACCCTCAGACGACAGTTCTGGCCATGAAACGTAAAGACGACGTCGTCGGAGTCATCAACTGGTTCCCCACCCACTGCACGAGCATGACCAACCGGAACCTTCTGATCAGCTCGGACAACAAGGGATACGCCGCCTACCACTGGGAACGGCTGACCGAGGGGATCGACTACCTCGATGACGTCCCTCCGTCGTTCATCTCGGCGTTTGCCCAAACCAACGCGGGCGACATGTCTCCCAACCTGAACCACCGGCCCGGTAGCGGCCCGACCGAGGACCAGTTCGACAACACGCGCATCATCGGCGAGCGGCAGTACGAGTCGGCGGCGGCCGCCCTCAAGGAAGCGGCTCCCGTGGAGGGGCCGATCGACTCCCGGATCACCTACGTGAACCTGGCCTCCTGTGAGGTGGGGGGCGAGTTCACGGGCGATCGAAAGCCCCATCGCACCGGGTCCGCATGCGGAGGCGCCGCGTCCTTCGCCGGCACTGACGAAGGTCCCGGTTTCGTCGGGTTCCGGCAGGGCCGCAACCGCTTTTGGGACGGCCTGGCGACTTGGGTCTGGTACCGCCTTTCCCCGGAGTTGCGGGAGGCTCAGGCTCCCAAAGGTATCGTCGTTCCGGGCGGTCTGATCAATCGGATCTTGCCTCTCGTACAGGAGCGCGTCCCCGTGCAACTGCTGCGAATCGGCCCGCTCCACCTCTTGACCATCCCCGGCGAAGCGACGATAGTTGCCGGCCTGCGACTGCGGCGAGCGGTGGCGAACGTTCTCGGAATCTCCATCACCGACGTCCTCGTCGCCGGCTACAGCAACGCCTACATCCACTACGTGACCACTCCCGAGGAGTACGAATCGCAGCGTTACGAGGGGGGAAGCACTCTCTTCGGGCGCTGGGAGCTCGCTGCCTTTCAACAGACGGCGGTCCGCTTGGCCGAGGCCATGCGTGACGGGATTCCGGCGCCTCGCGGCGATCCGCCAACCTCGACCAAGACACCCCGGCTCGCCCGGACGCCCGCCCGGGTGGACGAGGCCCCGCCCGGCCGGGCCCTCGGCGACGTTCTCCGCGAGCCCCGACTGTCGTATCTCCCGGGCGAGCGGGTCACCGTCCTCATCGCCGGGACCAATCCGAACAACGACCTCCGGCGCGGATCCACGTACTTCCGTGTGGAGCGCCAGGAGGGCGCGAGCTGGACGCGGGTCGCAGACGACGGAGACTGGTCCACGAGGCTGCACTGGACGCCTCGTAACCGAGCCATATCCGAACTGGCGATCACCTGGGACATCGGGGCCGAAACCTCGCCGGGCCAATACCGCATCACCTGCTTCGGCGCCGCCAGACAGCCGTCGGGCGGGCTCCAACCTGTCGAGACCTGCACGAGAATATTCAGCGTCGGGGCGCTCTAGGTCGCCTGACGCCCCGACCTGAGAGCGCGAGGACGGGCCGGACGCCACACCTAGCCCATTAGGCTCCCCAGAGCCATGAAGATCTACACGTGCCGAGGCGACGACGGGACGACCGGTCTGCTCTATGGCGGACGGGTAGCGAAGGACTCTCGGTCGATCGAGGCCAACGGCGCTGTCGACGAGGCCCAGGCTGCGCTCGGTCTGGTCCGATCCGAGGTGGAAAAAGGATCGGAGCTGGACACCCTGCTGGTCGGCCTTGCTCGGGACCTCTACGTGCTGATGGCCGAGCTGGCCACGGCCGGCGAGAACCGCCACAAACTCAAGCCTGGTGTGACCTTGGTCACTGAGGAGATGGTACGGGCTCTGGAGGTTCATATTGACGACCTCTCGGGCCGGTATCCACCCATAACCGATTTCGTCATCCCCGGTCAGGACCGGGTGTCGGCCGGCCTCGACGTGGCCCGCACGGCCGCCCGCCGGGCCGAACGAGCCTCGCTCGGCACGGCCGCCGAAGGGTCTCTGGTTGTCCAATATCTGAACCGGCTGTCGGATCTGCTCTGGACGATGGCCCGCTGGCAGGAGCACGGCGCGTCTCTGCTGTCCCGGCAGGCTCGCCCGGCCATGACTCTCACAGAGGAGGACCAAGAGTGACCATTCCCCGTTTCAGCGCGGCCGACCGCATACCGGGCGACGCGCCTGTACTGGGGGTACCCGTGTACGCCGACCTGACCACACCCAGGGGCGCCGGAGCGGAGCTGAGTTCGTCCTATCTGGTGCAACGCCGCTTCGAGGGAAAGCCGGGGCAGGCTCAGGCTTTGATGGCCGACGACGGGACGACAGTCGTCGCGCTGGGAGTGGGTGTGGCCGGATCGGTGGACGCCGACGTGCTTCGCCGGGCCGGGGCGGCCTTGGCGCGCAATGCCGGCAATGCAGCGGAAGTGGCGACCACCCTCCCCCTGGCGGTCGAGGACCGGGACCTCGCTGCTGCCATTGTCGAGGGGATGGGACTGGGTGCCTACAGATACGCGTCGGCACCGAAGCGGGTGGAGCGCAATGGGCGCTTCGAGCACGCCACCCTGGTCGGAGCAGATCGTGAGCCGGTCCAGCGCGGCCAGGTGGCCGTCGATGCCACCTGGAGGGCAAGGGACTGGGTAAACCGACCCGCCCGGGAACTGACTCCACGGGAGTTCGCGAAGGCCGTGACCGAGGCGGCCGACGGCACTGAAGTTGACGTGGAGGTGTGGGAGGAAGACCGCATCGAGTCCGAGCGCTTGGGCGGACTGCTCGGGGTCGCGGCCGGTGCAGCCGAACCGCCCCGTCTCCTGCGCCTGAAGTATGAGCCCAAACGCAGCCGGCGCGCGAGACGGGCAGCTCCCACCATCGCTCTGGTCGGCAAGGGCATCACCTTCGACTCGGGCGGCCTGTCCCTCAAGCCGCCGGCGGGGATGATGCACATGAAGGCCGACATGGGCGGAGCCGCCGCCGTGATATCGGCCACCTTGGCGGCGGCCGAGCTAGGGCTCCCGATCAACGTGACCGGCTGGGTCGCCGCCACGGAGAACATGCCCAGCGGAACCGCCATACATCCAGGAGACGTGCTCGTGGCCCGCAATGGCAAGAGCATCGAGGTCCTCAACACCGATGCGGAAGGACGCTTGATACTCGCCGACGCTCTCTCCCTGGCCGCGGAGGAAGAGCCTGACGCCATCGTGGATGCAGCCACCCTCACGGGAGGCCAGGGCGTGGCCCTGGGCGACTCCGTGGCGGCCGTCTTGGGCACCGACGAGCAAGTGGTGCGCCGCCTCGTGGCGGCGGGGGAGGCGGCTGGTGAGCCACTGTGGGAGCTGCCCCTTTTCCCCGGGTACCGCAAGCAGCTCGACTCGGAGGTGGCGGACCTGAGGAATGTGACAGGCAAGCCGGCTGCCTCCACGATAATGGCGGCCCTTTTCCTCCAGGAGTTCGCCGGCGGCTTGCCCTGGGCCCACCTGGACATCGCATCGCCGGCATGGTCGGAGTCGGATGACGGCTGGATAACCAGGGGAGCGACCGGTTGGGGGGTGCGCACCCTGATCGAGATGTTGCGCGCTTGGCGTTAGATGCCTACTCGGCTTGACTCACTGACGACATGTTGAAGTCGGCCACCCGGAGCGGAGGCATGATCACGCGGGTGAAGTAATCGCACCACTCGCGGGGCAGGGTGCGCCGGCTGGCGCCGGCCTCGACGATCCGCCCGAGCAGATCGACCGGGCTCTCGTTGAAACGGAAGTTGTTGACGGCGCCCACCACTTCGCCTCCCTCGACCAGGTAGACCCCGTCGCGGGTTAGACCGGTGAGCAGCATCGTTTGCGGGTCGACCTCGCGGATGTACCAGAGGCAGGTGAGGAGAAGGCCGCGTCCCAAGGCGGACACCATCTCGGCGCCGCTGGCTGCCCCGGTGGCCGGACCGTCGAGGATCAGGTTGTCGACGTAGGGAGTGAAAGGAAGGCCGCTGGCGGCGGCCGACTGACGGGTTTGCACAAGCGAGGACAGCACCCCGCCCGAGATCCACGATGTGGGCCCGAGCGGGGATCCGTTATCGAAGACCGAGGCGGCGGCGCTCGAGCTGTGAGTCAGGGCGAAAGGCGCACACTCGACCTGTGTAGCCCTGGGATCGCTCCGCAGATCGATACCGACCGGTGACAACGAGTCGCCGACCCTTGTTCCTCCGCCGGGGCGGCTGAACGCCGTGCGGCCGTCGGCGGCGTCACGGGCCCCGGCCGACCAGTACAGGGGGATCATGAGATCCGCGACCGCCGAGGGCGGCAGGATGGTGTCGTAGCGGCCGGCGGGAAGGTCGACGCGGCGCGACGCCCAATCCAGCCGTTGAGAGAGCTCGGCGGTTACGGCTGGGACGTCGACGTCAGTGAAATCCGAGGATGGCACTCCGGCCCAGGCGGATCGGGCGTAGTCAGCGGACTTGGCGTTGATCTCGACATGTCCGGTGGGTTGGTCGTGGCGGGACCGGAGGCCGTTCGACGAGCCCAGATAGGTGGTGTGGATCTGGTGGTCGGCGAACCCGAACAGCAACTGGCCCGAACCGGATGCGTGCTCGAGGGCCCGGCCCAGGTCGGCTGCGAATGTCGAGAAGACAGCGATCGAGGTCTCGTCCGGCGCCGCGTCCCAATCCCCACGCGAGCTGTTCGACCCAACGAGCGGAGCCCGGTCCTCGGCGGGGGAGGCAGAACGAGCTGTGGCCTCGGCCGCTTCGACGACTCCAGGAAGTGATTCTGCGGTCACCCCTTCCTCGGTGACGACACCGACCGCCCCGTCCACAATAGCGATGACCGTGAGCTGCCGGCTGCGGGAAACGCCGTTGGTCGTCAGCGAGTTGTGGGCCCAGCGCAGGTTGGCCTCCGTCACCGCGTCGGCAATCACCACACACTCGTCCGCCGTCGAAAGGTCCAGGGCCCGTTCGACCAGGCGCTGCGGCGCCGAGTCACCGGCCTTCATCGCCCCGACTCTTGCTGGGCATTGAGGATCCGGACCCGCCGGAACAGGGCGGAAGGGCATCCGTGGCTGACCGGCGCGACCTGACCGGGCTGGCCCTTCCCGCAGTTGAACGCACCGCCGAGGAGATAGGTGGATTCGCCGCCGACCGCGTCCATGGAGCCCCAGAACTCTGTGGTGACACCTTGATATGCGGCGTCCCGTACCTGACCGGCCAGCCGGCCGTTCCGCACCCGGTAGAAGCGTTGGCCTGTGAACTGGAAGTTGTAGCGCTGCATGTCGATCGACCAGCTCTTGTCCCCCACGATGTAAAGACCGTTCCCCAAGGCCGAGATCAGCTCCTCAGTTGCCGGGCCGCCGGGGCTGGGTTGGAGCGAAACGTTCGCCATGCGCTGAAGCGGTACGTGGCCTGGCGAATCGGCAAAGGCGCACCCATTGGAACGGTCGAAGCCCTCCCGGGCGGCCATGGCCCGATTGAGCTGGAAACCGACGAGGATCCCGTCACTAATCAGGTCCCACGACTGCGCCTCCACCCCCTCGTCGTCGTAGCCGATAGTGGCCAGCCCGTGCTCTGCGGTCCGGTCCCCGGTCACGTGCATGACGGGCGAGCCGTACCTGAGCGAGCCCAATCGATCCAGGGTGGCAAAGGAAGTCCCGGCGTAGGCGGCCTCGTACCCGAGGGCTCGGTCCAACTCGGTGGCGTGACCGACGGATTCGTGGATGGTGAGAAACAGGTTGGTGGGATCGATGACGACGTCGTACAGACCGGGATCCACAGACGGTGACGCCAGCTTCTCGGAGAGCATCTCGGGTATCTCGGCCAGCTCGCGAGCCCAGTCCCACCCCTCCCCGAGGACGTACTCCCAACCCCGGCCGGCCGGCGGGGCAGTGGTTCGCATGGTCTCGAAGGCCCCTGTGGTCTCGTCCACGGCCACGGCATTTGCCTCTGCATGGATGCGAACTCGTTGCTGCTGGGTCGTAGTGCCTGATAGGTCCGAGTAGTACTTGTTCTCCTGGACGCAGCGGAGAGAGGCGTCGGCGTGGGTGACCAAGCGGTTGTCCAGCAGAGCAGCCGTCCATTCGAGCAGCAGGTCGGTCCGGGCCGGAACGGCGACATCGAAGGGGTTGATCTCGTAAGCGGATACCCAGGTGCCGTGGTGGACCGGTTCTGGCGCCAGCTCGACCGCCTCTTTGTTGAGGGGTCTCGAGACGGCCGCCACCTCGAGGGCGTCGGCGGCCGCGAGCGCGGCCGACTCGTTGCTCAAATCCGTCGAGGCCGCGAACCCCCACGTGCCGTCCACCAGCACCCGGACACTCAATCCGACCGCCTCGTCCCCCGCCGCCCCTTGCACCTCCCGGTCGCGGACACGGCCGTGCCAGCCCTTTGTCCTTTCCACCCTGACTTCGGCGTGGCTGGCGCCGCCGCGGTGGGCCCGATCCAGGGCGGCGTCGGACAGGGAGGAGAGGGGTAGGGCGGTGAAGGCGCCGTCGACGTCGCCGTTCGGGCCGGTCATTACGCGGCTCCTCCGATGGATATGAGGCCCATGAGACGAGCGAGACGCCCCCGGACCGCTAACCGACCTTTACGATTTCGACTTCGAGAGGCCCGCTCGGGGCTTCGTAGGACACCCGGTCGCCCTCGAGGTGCCCCATCAGAGCCTGGCCCAGCGGCGAATTCGGGGACACCACCGCGACCCCTTCCTGCCTCTCCTCGATGGAGCCGATGAGATAGCGCTCGATGTCCTGGTCGCCCACGTAACGGAGCGCAACGACGACACCGGTCATCACCTCGCCGTTCGAGCCGGCGGAACCGTCCACGACCTCGGCATGGGCCAGCATGGCCTCGAGCTGGCGGATACGGGCCTCCATCTTCCCCTGCGAGTCCTTGGCTGCGTGGTAGTCGCCATTCTCCGAAAGGTCACCGAGGGCGCGGGCGGCTTCGATCGCCCGGGCGATATCGATACGCCCGCGGGTGCGGAGGTCCTCGAGCTCGGCTTGCAGGCGGTCATAGGTGTCCTGAGTCAGGCGGTGGATCTCAGCCATATCGAGACCAGGGTAGTGGCGGTTGACGGCTAGCCGGCGATCGGCGAGACTGGATGAACTGTGATTCTCACGGCCATCATCGAGAGGGCAGCGACCGCCCAATCAATCGAAAGCGTAATTATCCGGTAGCGCATCGGCACCCTGGGCCGATGCGCTTTGACGACCGTCCCGGTGGGGCGGTCCTTTTGTTTCCCGAGTCCCGAGCACCCGACAGGAGCTAGCAGCAGTGAAGTCCTACAAGATCGCGGTAATCCCCGGTGACGGAATAGGCCCCGAGGTGATCGCCGAGGGCCTGAAGTTGGCCGCCGCCTCGGGCGCGTCGCTGGACACGACCGACTACGACCTCGGGGGCCGGCGTTATCTGGCGACGGGCGAGGTGCTGCCCGACAGTGTGCTCGCCGAGTTGCGGCAGTTCGATGCCATCCTGCTTGGAGCGGTGGGCACTCCGGAGGTCCCACCGGGCGTGCTCGAGCGGGGTTTGCTTCTGCGCATGCGATTCGAGTTGGACCAGTACATCAATCTTCGCCCTTTCGTCGCGACATCAAGTGTGGGAGCGGGCGTCCCGATCGATTTCTGCGTGGTCCGGGAGAACACCGAGGGTGCCTATGCGGGGGAGGGGGGCTTCTTGCGCAAGGGGACGCCTGTTGAAATCGCGACTCAGGGTTCGGTGAACACCCGATTCGGCGTCGAGCGTTGTGTTCGCTACGCCTTTGACCTGGCCCGGGCGCGCCCCCGTAGGCATCTGACCCTGGTACACAAGACCAACGTGCTCACATTCTCCGGCGACCTCTGGCAGCGCACCTTCGACCAAGTCGCGCTCGAATATCCGGATGTGGCGACCGGGTACAACCATGTCGATGCTTCTTGCATCTTCTTCGTCGAGCAACCGGACCGTTACGACGTGATCGTCACCGACAATCTCTTCGGCGACATTCTCACCGACCTCGGGGGTGCTGTCGCCGGCGGGATCGGTCGGGCTGCCTCGGGGAACATCAACCCGGATCGGACCGCCCCGTCGATGTTCGAGCCGGTGCACGGCTCGGCCCCGGACATCGCAGGTACCGGGAAGGCGGATCCGACCGCGGCCATAATCTCCACGGCCATGATGCTGGACTTCCTCGGGGCGGGCGAGGCGGCTTCTCGTATAACCAAAGCGGTCGAGGGCTTCGCTCCCGGCCGCGAACTGTCGACCTCCCAGGTCGGCGACCTCATTGCAGAAAGGGTGTGAGCCGCTGTGCCGCTTACCAAGACTGAGAAGATATGGATGGACGGGGAGCTCGTCGACTGGGAAGACGCCCGGATCCACATCCTCACCCACACCCTGCACTATGGCTGCGGAGTGTTCGAGGGCATTCGGGCCTACTCGACGGATTCGGGGCCGGCCGTCTTCCGCCTTACCGATCACATCCGCCGCCTCTTCAACTCGGCGAAGATCTTCATGATCGACGTCCCCTTCACACCCGAAGAGATAATCGACGCCACCAAGACCACCGTGCGGGTCAATGGGCTGGCCGAGTGCTATATCCGGCCGATCGTGTACCTCGGCTACGGGGAGATGGGCCTCAATCCGCTGCCCTGTCCCGTGAACGTTTCGATCGCGGTATGGCCCTGGGGCACTTATCTCGGAGATGAAGGAGTGGCCAACGGGGTCACCATGAAGATCAGCTCCTGGCAGCGGCACGACCCCAATGCCGTGCCTCCCGCGGCCAAGGGGACGGGGATGTACATCAACTCTTCGATGGCCAAGGTCGAAGCACTCAAGGCGGGTTACGACGAAGCCATCCTCCTTTCCCCTCAGGGCTACGTCAGCGAGTGCACCGGAGAGAACCTGTTCGTGGTGAAGGGCGGTCGCATCATCACGCCGCCGGTCTCCGCCGGCGCCCTGGAGGGCATCACCCAGGATTCCGTCCTGACGATCGCGCGGGACCTCGGCTTCGACGTCGAGTTCGGCAACCTCCTCCGCTCCGATCTGTATACGGCCGATGAAGCCTTCCTGACCGGCACCGCGGCCGAAGTGGTGCCGATTCGCGCCGTCGACGACAGGCCCCTCAGTGACGGCAAGCCCGGTCCCATCACCCGCCGGCTCCAGGAGGTGTATCACGCCGCCGTCCGGGGCGAGGTGGACAAGTACAAGGACTGGGTGGAGCATGTCGGGTGACGCAGTAGGGCATACGCACGCTCCGGGCCACCTGCACGAGCTTCCTCCGGAACTCCCGGAGTCGGTCGATATCTACGACACGACGTTGCGCGACGGGAGCCAGCAGGAGGGGCTGTCCCTTACCGTCGACGACAAGCTGCGCGTCGCCGAACAGCTCGACCATCTGGGTGTGCAGTACATCGAAGGGGGGTGGCCGGGGGCGAACCCGAAGGACGCCGAGTTCTTCCGTCGCGCCGCGGCCGGCGACCTCCGGCTCGAGACAGCCACCCTGGTGGCGTTCGGTTCCACTCGCAAGGCCGGCGGCAAGGCTGAGTCCGATCCGGTGCTGGCCGACCTGCTGACGGCGCAGACCCCGGTGGTGTGCCTGGTAGCCAAGTCGGCCGCATGGCACGTCACCGAGACGCTCCGCACCAGCCTCAACGAAGCCATCGACATGGTGTCGGACTCGGTCGGGTACCTGGCGTCGCAGGGGCGGCGGGTGTTCCTCGACGCCGAGCACTTCTTCGACGGTCACAAGGACAATCCCCGCTTCAGCCGGGATATCCTGCTGGCCGCGGCCGAGGCCGGAGCGGAAGTGGTGATCCTCTGCGACACGAACGGCGGCAGCCTCCCCTTCGAGGTCGAGAAGGTCGTCGGGCAGGTGCGGGACCGCGTCGAGATCGGGCTCGGCTGCCACTTCCACAATGACTCGGGATGCGCGGTGGCCAACTCGCTCGTAGCCGTCCGGGCCGGGGCCACTCAGGTCCAGGGCTGCATCAACGGCTACGGCGAGCGGACCGGCAACGCCGACCTGACGTCGGCAATACCCGATCTGACTCTGAAGATGGGCGTGGCCACCATCGGCCGCGACCGCCTGTCCCGGCTGACGGCGGTGGCCCACCACATCTCTGAGGTCGTCAACATCACCCCCAACCCGCACCAGCCCTTCGTGGGGACATCAGCCTTCGCCCACAAGGCCGGTCTGCACACCAGCGCCATCGCTCGCTCCCGCGCCGCCTACGAGCACGCCGAGCCGGAATCGGTTGGCAACGGGACCCGCTTCGTCGTCAGTGAGATGGCCGGCCGGTCCACAGTCGCCCTGAAGGCCGAGCAGTTGGGTCTGGCCCTCGATGACGCCGCTCTAGCCGTGGTGGTGGAGCAGCTCAAGGATCTCGAGCACCGGGGCTACCACTTCGAAGTGGCCGACGGGTCTCTCGAGTTGTTGATGCGGGCCGCGACCGGCTGGAAGCAGAGCTTCTTCACCCTCGAGTCTCATCGGGTCATCACCGACTTGAGGGAGGACGGAAGCTTCGTCACCGAGGCGACCGTAAAGGTGCTCGTCGGCGACGACCGGGTCATCGCCACTGCCGAGGGCAACGGTCCAGTCAACGCCCTCGACGCCGCCCTGCGCCAGGCCATCGGACCGGTCTTTCCGCAGCTGGCCCACATACATCTAACCGATTTCAAGGTTCGGGTCCTCGACAGCAGCCGGGGGACGGCGTCAGTCACCAGGGTTCTGATCGATTCCACTGACGGCGACGATGCCTGGACGACCATCGGCGTCTCGGAGAACATCATCGAGGCCTCGTGGGCGGCCCTGGAGGATTCCATCGTCTTCGGGTTGCTGCGGGCCGAGTCGCAGCAGCAGAATCAGCCCTCGTGACCCAACCCGACCACGTCCCCCTCCAGGCGACCGATCGCGTCCGGCCCTCGGCCCTGCTCCCCCCTCCGGACAGCTGGTATCTCGACCGGCCGGCCGAGCAGGTCGGGTTGGAACCTCCGGCCGGGCCGCGCTTCGGTTCGACCGGTCCCGATCTGGGCTATGGGCTCAAGCTGGCCCGGCGCCTGGAGGACCGCGTCGAGCTGACGCCGGGCGAGCACCTCGAGGACGCTATCGCCGGATGTTTCGGATGCGGCTCCCGGCGGGCCGCCCACTTCGGCCGCGCCCCTGTGATCTACGACATGCAGTGGGCCTACGGATTGTGGGGTTTCCTTGGCGGTGCGCCCCCGGACCTGATCGCCTGGCGCAAGCCCCTCTTTCGCGGTGCCGCTGAGCACTACTGGGACCAGCGTCAGATTGCCGACGCCGTCCGGCCCGCAACCCTTACGTTGAGCCCGGCCCAGGTGCTGGAGCGCATTGAATCATGGCGGGAGCTGCTTATCGTATGACCATGATGTCGATCGCCGAGGCTGACGCCCAGCTGACCGCGCCGGGCCAGATGTTCGAGATCGACGAGGTCCCGATAAGGGGAGTGCCGACCAGGGTCTGGAAGAACGCTCCGGCGAACTTGGCCGACATCCTCAACTTGAGCCGAGCCTATGGCGAGCGGACCTTCATCGTCTACGAGGACGAGCGGATCACCTTTGAGCAGCATTTCCGCGCCGCCGCTCACTTCGCCCACATCCTTCGGAACCGCTTCGCAGTGCGGCAGGGCGACCGGGTATCGATTGCCATGCGCAACCTGCCGGAGTGGTCGGTGGCGTTCTGGGGGGCGGCGGCGGCCGGCGCGGTCGTGGTACCACTCAACGCCTGGTGGACGGGAGAAGAGCTGCATTTCGGTCTCGCCGATTCGGGGACCAAGGTGCTCATAGCCGACGCGGAGCGGGCCGCCCGGATCGCTCCCCACCTGGCTGAGCTACCGGACCTCGAAGCCACTGCCGTGGTCGGATCCAAGGGCGCGCCCCCGAAAGGGATGCAACGGTGGGAGGAGGTGATGGGACAGGTTCCCGGCTCCGTCGATGTTCCCGAGGCATCCGTGGCAACCGACGACGACGCCACCATCTTCTACACGTCGGGCACGACGGGCCGTCCCAAGGGGGCGCTCGGTACCCACCGGAACATCTGCACGAACCCGATGAGCCTGTTCTATGTCGCCGCTCGTAGCGGACTTCGCTCCGGAACCGACTTGATACCCGGCGGAGGCGAGCAGAACGCATATCTCCTCTCAGTGCCCCTCTTTCACGCCACCGGCTGCCACTCGATCCTGGTGAGCAACATCATGGCCGGTGGCAAGTTGGTCATGATGTACCGCTGGGACGCCGGCCGGGCGCTGGAGCTGATCGAGAGGGAGCGGATCACCAGTTTTGGTGGCGTTCCCACCATGGTCATGCAGGTGCTCGACCACCCCGATTTCGGGCGGCGTGACACCTCGTCCGTGAAGTCGGTGGGATATGGAGGAGCGCCGGCGCCGCCTGACCTGGTTCGCCGGGTCCAGGAGCAACTCGGCTCCACGCCAGCCTCCAACGGGTACGGACTGACCGAGACCTCCTCGCTGTCGACCATGAACTCCGGTGCCGACTACCTGGCCAAGCCGGACAGCGTCGGACCGCCCGTGCCAGTGGTCACCTTGAAAGCCGTCGATCCGTTGGGCCAGGAAGTGCCGGTAGGCGAGACAGGCGAGTTGTGGATCAAGGGCCCGAATGTGGTCAAGGGATACTGGAAGCGCCCGGATGCCACTGCCGAGACGTTCAGCGAGGGCTGGTTGCATACAGGCGACGTGGCGCGCATAGATGAGGAGGGCTTTGTTTATATCGTCGACCGGGCCAAGGACATGCTCATTCGCGGGGGCGAGAACGTGTACAGCGTCGAGATCGAGAGCGTCCTCTATGACCACCCAGCGGTGGATGAAGCGGCAGTGATAGGGATCCCGCACCCCACACTGGGCGAGGAGGTCGGTGCCGTCGTGCACATACGCCCCGGCGTGCGGGTCACCGAGGAGGCACTGCAGGAGCACGTCCGCTCCCGCCTGGCTGCCTTCAAGGTGCCCGTCAGGGTCTGGTTCTACGACGGGGAGCTGCCGCGCAACCCGGCGGGCAAGGTGCTCAAGCGCGAGTTGCGCGAGGAACTGGTCCGATCCACCTGACGATTTCTCAGCGGACCCTCGGCAGGAATCCGGCCAGGCGATCGAGATCCTCCGGGGTGGCCACGTTGGCCCGTTCGGATCCGTCGACCGTGCGCTTGACCATGCCCGACAACTCGGTGCCGGGACCCAGCTCCAGGAAGTGGGTGACGCCGATCCCGGCCAGGGTCAGGAGCGACTCCCGCCAGCGGACAGGCGATACCAGCTGCCGGGAGAGGAGGTCGTCCCAGCCCTCGCGATGCGTGGCGGCGTCGACGTTGGCGACGACGTCCACATTGGCGGCACGGAAGCTCGCCTGTCGCAGGGCCTCGTCCAGGCCGGTCTGGGCCGGAGCCATGAGTGGGGAATGGAAGGCGCCTCCGACCGGAAGGGGCATGACCCGCTTGGCGCCGAGTTCCTTGGCGGCGGCGCCCGCCTTCTCGATACCGGCGGCGGTGCCGGCTATGACCACCTGCCCGGGGGCGTTGTCGTTGGCAGGCCAGGCGTCGTCCACGCCGGCGCAGGCCTGAGCGACGAGATCGAGTTCGAGGCCCAGCACCGCGGCCATCGTGCCGGGCCCGGCATCGGCCGCTGATTGCATGGCGTCACCTCGGGCGCATACCAGGAGCGCTCCACCCTCTGAGTCGAGGGCGCCAGCGGCCACCAGGGCCGTGTACTCTCCCAGGCTGTGGCCGGCGACAGCGGCGACCGGAGACTCGGAGAGCCCATTGGCGCGAGCGGCCCGCAGCACGACCAGGCTGAGGGCATAGGCAGCCAGTTGAGCATTACGAGTGGCCCTTAAGGTTTCGGCGTCGGCCTCTACCAACAGCCACGCCACGTCCCGACCGGTGGCCTCGGACAACCTGGCCACCTCGGACCAGGCGGGGTGATCCTGCCAGGGGAGGCCCATCTGCGGGCGCTGGGAGCCTTGACCTGGAAAAAGGAGACCGAGCACGCGCCCGACCCTATTCGTTTGCTTCACTCCGGGCGCAGCCCCATCCCGGGCCTGCCAATTCATAGGACGTCCAACCATACGGGGCGGTCCGTGCCATCATTGAAGGCGTGCAACCCATGAACCTGACCGAGGAGCAGAAGGCCTTCCGGTCCGCCGTGCGGCATCTCGCCGAATCCCGTTTCGCCCCCGCGCCGCCGAAGTTGACCTTAGCGGGGAGTTCCCCTGGGACAACTTCAAGGAATGCGTGGCCATGGAGCTGCCCGGCATGAGCATCCCGACCGAGTACGGAGGCTCGGCCGCGGATCACGTGACCCGGGCCATCATGGTCGAGGAGATCGCCCGGACCTGCGCTTCCACCAGCCTGATGATGGCCATCAACGGCCTATCGGTAACGCCAATCGTCAACTGGGCCTCGGATGAGATCAAGTCGAAGTACCTGCCCCGCTACGCTTCCGGCGAGGTGCAGGGAAGCTACTGCCTTTCGGAGGTCGACGCCGGGAGCGACGTAGCCGCCATGAGCGCACGCGCCGTGCGCGACGGGGACTCCTACGTCCTCAACGGCCGCAAGCATTGGATCACCAACGCCGGCATCTCCGAGCTTTACGTTGTGTTCGCCAAGACCGACCCGGCCGCCGGCGCGCGCGGCGTGTCCTGTTTCCTGGTCGAGAAGCGGTTCGGTCTCCAGATCGGCAAGCTCGAGCGCAAAATGGGAATTCACGGCAGCCCGACCGGAGAGGTGATCCTCGACGACGTCCGCGTTCCTGCGGCCAACCTGATCGGCGAAGAAGGGCAGGGGTTCACCATCGCCATGCACACTCTTGATCGAAGCCGGCCTTCGATCGCCGCTCAGGCCCTAGGCATCGCCCAGGGTGCTATGGACTACGCCATCGGGTACATGAAGGAGCGTCAGGCCTTCGGCAAGCCCATCGCTGAGTTCCAGGGTTTGCAGTTCATGCTCGCTGACATGGCCATGAAGATCGAAGCCGCCCGCGGGCTGACCTACCGCGCCTGTGCCATCATCGATGCGGGCGACCCCGACGCTGACCTGAACGCCGTCGGAGCCATGGCCAAGGCCTTCGCCTCGGATGTGGCCATGGAGGTGACCACCAACGCGGTCCAGCTGCTGGGTGGCAACGGGTACACGGGTGACTTCCCTGTCGAGCGCATGATCCGCGACGCCAAGATCACACAGATCTACGAGGGGACCAACCAGATCCAGACGCGTGGTCATCGCACGCAACCTGCTTCGGTAGGGCCGGTTACAGTCCTTACGCCGGGTTTGCCGATCTGATCGTTGTGGAGCGCGAAAGAAGTGAAGAGCGAACGAGCCGAGGCCATTTTCGACCATCATTCACCAACATGGCTGGCCGACCGCCACCGCCACAACGACGAGCTGCGCGCTCAGTGCCCCGTGGTGTGGAATCCCAGCTACGGCGGCTACTGGTTCGTTTCCGGCTATGACGAGGTAACCGCCGTCGCTCGGGACAGCGAGACGTTCACCCCTAGATACGAGGCGAACGCCTCCGACGGGTTGAGTTACATAGGAATCATGGGCGTCCCGAGGGGCGAGGGGATGCCCCCGGTCGGCATAGCCGAAGCCGAGGGCCGGCGCCACGCCGCCCTGCGACGGGTCATCAACCCGTTCATGCTGCCACCCGCCGTCGCTGCTGACCGACCTTTCCTCGAACAGGCGTCCGCCTGGTTCCTGGACCAGAAGGTTCCGGACGGCTCGATGGAGATGGTCCACGACTTCACCGGGCCGGTGCCGGCCTTGTGGACAATGCGGCTGTTGGGGCTTCCCTGTGAAAGCTGGGAGCACTACGCCGAGTACTTCCACGCCACCGCCGCCTATGGCCGGGATAGTCCCGAGTTCATCCGGGCCGTCAGCCGCACGCCGGAGATGGTGGCGGAAGCCCTGGAGATCATCGAGGATCGCCGCACCCGTCCGGGCGACGATCTCCTGTCGCAGCTGATCCTCATGGACGTGGACGGCGAGGCCCTCAGCAACGATGATCTGATCGCCGTCCTCTGGAATCTCATCGGCGGCGGCCTCGATACGACGACGTCGCTCGCGTCACTCGCCTTTGCCCATCTCGATCGCCATACCGACCTGCGCCAGAGGCTCAGGGAGGAACCGGAGCTTCTGCTGGCAGCCTGCGAGGAGTACCTGCGGTGGACGTCCGTCAATGAGACCCTCACCCGGACCTGCACCAAGGACACGGAACTGGCCGGCCAGCAAATCAAGCGCGGCGATTTCGTAATGGTTAGCTGGCTCGGCGCCAATTTCGACCCGAAGGTCTTCGACCGGCCTTATGAGGTCGACGTTGATCGAAGCACCAACGCCCATCTCGCCTTTGGGATCGGAGCTCACCGCTGCATCGGGCTTCATGTGGCGCGCACCGTCTTCCACGTCATGGCGACCGAAGTGCTGACGCGGATCCCGGACTATCGCGTCGATCGAGACCAGACTCGCTTCTACGGGGGCAACCCCGAGCTGTACGGGGTGGTCAGGATGCCCGTGACGTTCACCCCTTCCGATCCGGTCGGAGTCGAGAGACCGTTTTGACCATCACCCACCTGGAGTCGCTCCAGTTGGCCATGGGGCAATCCGGCCTGGCCGGCCGGTGGCTCTAAACTTTCTCGGTCCCTTCGAACGCCGTCACATCCGGCCGCGACACGTAGCGCAGGCGGGGAATGGTGATGTCGCCGACCGAGACGGTGGCCGACACGGGCTGTCGGGGCTCGAGCAAAGGCTCGCCCCACGCCTCAGCGTCGAAGGCGACCAGCCGAGGCCGGATCCGTTCGACCCGGCGCAAGTCGTACTCGGGTTCGACCTGGACCAGGCGCAGACCCCTGGGTGTCTGTGCCAGCGTGGTAGTGACTGAGAGCTGCGCATCGGCTGGACTCAGCGGGTCGGGATCTGAGCCGATCAGGTGCAACACCCTCTTACCCTCGCACGCCACGATCACCTCGGAGCGGTCGTACCGGCGCACGAGGCTCACCTTCCCCGCTCCAACCGGCAGCCCGAAGCGTGACGACAGCAGCTCGGCCGCGCTCGGATTGTCGATAATCGCGCCCGTCACATAACCCCGGGGTCGTACTCCGCTGCGACACGAAACCCGGGCCTGCACCACGCCAAATGGCCCCCAGGGGCTGTCCGGGACCCTCCATGCCAGCAGAACCAGCATCGGCGGGGTGGTGGGGTGGAGCCCGGGCGGAAGCGTGGCCTGCCGGTGTGCGTAGGACGTCTCGAAGGCGGCTTGCACGACCTCCGCCCTTTCGAAGTGAACCGACTCGCCGTCCAGCCTCTCCATGTTCGGCGCGGCCAGGGAGAGACGGCCCAGATCCGCGGTTCCGGTCAGCACCGCTACTCCCCCTCCCCGGCCGTGGAGGCGGCGTCGCGAAACTTCGGCATCACCTTCTCAGCGAAGAGCCGCATGCTTGCCAGGACCTCGTCCTGAGGCACCGTCTCACACGTATTGACCAGGAAATTGATGCCGGTCACGCCGATCGACTCCCACCTCTGGATGACCGATACCAGGCGGTCGGGATCACCGACGCCAATGCCCTCGGGTATACCCCGGGGATCCCCCGGACCCGAGTGATCGGCCGCCGTGCCTGGAGCCAAGTTCCCCAGTGACTGGTACGCCCGGGTCGGGTAGGCCTCACGGGTCCAGAGAAGATGTGAATTGGCCAGCCCGAACAGCCCGACCATGCGCATGCCGGTCTCCGCCGCCCGACCGCCGTCCTCGTGGCAGTACAGGAAGTTGAGCGTGGTGACCTGGTCGTTGACCACTGAGCTGACCGGGTCGCAGTTCTGTACCCGGCGGTGGTACTCCCGGGTCCGCCTCTCCTGCTCGGCGTAACCTGCGGCCGCGACTCCCAGGCAGCCCAGGCCCCTCTCCCCAGCATCGAGTTCGGTTCCCGGGCTGGTTACCGTCACCCACATGGGAGGGTGAGGTTTCTGGACCGGCTTGGGGAGGACGTTCCGTTCCGGCATGGAGAAGCAGCTGCCCTCAAAGGCGAAGGGCTCGTCGGCCCACATCCGGGGCAGAACCCGCACGAACTCGTCCCAGGTTTTCTTCGTGTCGTCCGGATCGACCCCGAAGCCGCCGAGCTCGGTCCAGGTCGACGACCGGGCCGTGCCGAATTCCAGGCGGCCATCGGAGATGAGATCGAGAGCCGCCGCCCGTTCGGCCACCCGGATCGGATGATTCATTTCCGGAACGCAGACGACCGCGCCGTGACCCACCCGGATCCGCTGGGTCTGCGCCGCTATGGCCGTCAGCACCACTTCGGGGGCTGAGCAATGGGAGTACTCCTCCAGGAAGTGGTGCTCCACCGCCCACACCCAGTCGAAGCCCAGCTCGTCAGCGAGACGGGCCTGCTCCAGAGCGTTGTGGTACACCTGCCGCTCCACCCCGGGTCCGAAGGGCCGGGGCGTCGACAGCTCCAGGAATATTCCGAAGCGCACCGGCCATGTGTAGCACCGAATACCCGGCCGCGTGTTTTCGGCTCGGGATATCTCCGCCGTAACGATTGGCGCCATCTAGTGTCGTTCGAATGTGGTGGGGGTTGAGGCTCTGCCTCATGCCGGAAAGCGGTCGCTGACCGCCCTTAGTCTGGACGAAATGTCCGCCGGCGCGATGCACCATTCGTGACCAGGCGAGGGGCCGCTCCATTCGCCCTCGTGTCGGTGGTATGGGGCATCCCCTACCTGCTGATAAAGGTCTCGCTCCGCCATCTGGAGCCTTCCGTGGTGGGGCCGGAACCGCTCGCCACGACCCGACCCGGCCGGTAGGTGATTTACGAATAGTGCAGCCGGGTAGATAGTCTCAGAGGAGCAGTCGACCGCTGTCCACCAGACGAAACGGGCCCCCCATGACTACTTTCGTCAATCATGCAACGGCCGACGAGCGGCCGGTCGGTACGTCCACGCTCGCCTCCCTCGCCGAGCACTATAAGGCCGTACGAGCCCTCACGGAGACGCTGGCTGCGCCTCTTTCGCCGGAAGACCAGACGGTGCAATCGATGCCGGACGTGAGCCCCACCAAATGGCACCGGGCCCACACCACCTGGTTCTTCGAGACCTTCTTGCTGGGTCCGTACGTTCCGGACTACGCCGCCTTCCACCCTGCGTACAGCTATTTGTTCAACTCCTACTACGAGGCCGTCGGCCGGCGTTACGCCCGCCCCGACCGAGGGCTGGTCTCCCGTCCCGGTTGCGCCGAGATCGCCAGTTACCGCCGTCACGTCGACGACAACATGATGCAGCTGCTGGAGGGCCCACTCGACTCCCGGGCCGCGGCGCTGGTCGATCTCGGGCTGCACCACGAGCAGCAGCACCAGGAGCTGCTCCTCATGGACATCAAGCACGTGCTCTCCCTGAGCCCCCTCGACCCTCCCTACGTGGACTTCCGGCCCGTGGCGATGGCTCGAAGGGGCATTTCCGCCGGCTGGCTGGAACACACCGGGGGCCGGATCGAGGTCGGCCGGCGCAGCGCTGGGTTCTGTTTCGACAACGAAACCCCCTCCCACTCCGTGCTTCTGGCCCCGTACGCCCTGGCCGAAGGGTTGGTGACCTGCGGTCAGTGGCTCGAGTTCATGGGGGACCGCGGCTACCAGCGGCCTGAGTTTTGGCTGTCGGACGGTTGGGCCGCGGTCCAGGCGGGCGGGTGGGCCGCACCGCTTTATTGGGAGCGCGAAGGCTCTCACTGGACCGTCTTCACTCTCGGCGGCCGCCGCCCGGTGGACCCGCATGAGCCCGTCTGCCACGTCAGCTATTTCGAGGCCGATGCCTTCGCCCATTGGGCCGGCGCCCGCCTGCCGACCGAGTTCGAGTGGGAGGCTGTCGCCGCCAGCCAGCCCTTGCGAGGGCGCTTCCTGGATCCGTCCCGGCCCCACCCCCAGGTCCAGCAGGGAGCTACCTGGTACGGGGACACCTGGGTGTGGACGGCGTCGGCCTATCTGCCCTATCCGGGCTTCCGGCCCGCGGCCGGCGCAGTGGGGGAGTACAACGGGAAGTTCATGGTCAACCAGCACGTGCTGCGAGGCGGCTCCTGCGTCACGCCCGCCGATCACGTCCGCTCCACCTACCGCAACTTCTTCCCGCCCGGCGCCCGGTGGCCGTTCACCGGGGTGCGGCTGGCCCGAGACCTCTAGGAGTGTTCCGTGGAAAGGCAGTTGACCATAGATGTGCTCGTCACGGCCGTCGATCGCCACGCCGCCCTCTGCCAGGACGTCCGGACCGGCCTGACCGCGTCCCCCAAGTTCCTGCCCCCGGTCTGGTTCTACGACGAGGCCGGAAGCCTGCTCTTCGACGAGATCACCCGTCTTCCGGAGTACTACCTGACCCGCACCGAGAGCAGCATCCTGACCGGCCACGCCGCAGAGATCGCCGAGATCACGGAAACCGACACCCTGGTCGAGATCGGTTCGGGCACCTCCGAGAAGACCCGGCTTTTGCTCGACGCCATGGCCGGCCGGGACTCGCTCCGCGGCATCGTGCTGCTCGACATAAGCGAGGAGGTGCTCAGGGATGCCGCCGCCACTCTCAGCACCAGCTACCAGGTCGACGTCCACGCTGTGGTCGACGACTTCCGTGACGGGATCCTGAAGCTTCCCAGCCGGGGACGCCGGCTCTGGGCCTTCCTGGGCAGCACCATAGGCAACTTTCCGCCGGACGACCGATCGTCCCTGCTGGGCGAGTTCCGGACCGCCATGGGGGCTGATGACTACTTCCTGCTGGGCACCGACCTGGTCAAATCACCCCGCCGGCTGGTAGCTGCCTATGACGACTCCGAAGGCGTCACCGCGGCCTTCAACCGCAACGTGCTACGGGTCCTCGACCGGGAGCTGGCGGCCACCTTCGATCCGGACGGGTTCGACCACCGTGCGGTGTGGGACGCGGACCACAGTTGGATCGAGATGCGGCTGCAGTCCCGAACCCGACAGCTGGTCGAGATACGTGAGCTGGACCTGACACTGGAGCTGGACGAGGGCGAGGAGATCCTGACCGAGATCTCCTGCAAGTTCGAGCCCACCCACCTCCGGTCCGAGCTGCTCGCGGCCGGCCTCGCCCCGGTCCGGAGCTGGTTCGACGAAGGCGGCGACTTCCTCGTCACCCTGGCCGAGCCCGCCAGCGGGGCGGCCCTAACCGGCCTGTAGGGCCCTGGCGATTTCACCCCAACGGCCGGTGTTCCTGCGGTCGGCCTCTATGGAGTCCTCACCCAGGTAGGTGACCAACCGTGTCGCCAGGCCTCCGTAGCGTTGCCGGAGGGCGCCCGCCATGTCGTCCCAGGAAGCGATCACGGCGAAATGCTCGAGCATCTCGTCGGTGATCAGGGCAGCCATCCCGGGCGCGTCTCCGGCCTTCAGGCGCTCGTTCAGCCGGGCCGAGGTCCCCTCGAATCCGAGATCGTCGAACTGGAAGGCGTAGTCCCTGGTCGTTCCATAGAAGGCGATGCCGGCCCGGGCCCTCTCGAGCAGCTTCGATCTCTCCTCGGCTGTGTCACCAGGAACGGCGAAGACGGGAACGATCAGCTCGACATCGTCTGCGCGGCGCCCGGCGCGGGCGGCGCCTTCTGCCACGGCGGGCAGTAGGCGGTTCCGCAGATAAGGGATGGAATGGAAGGGGTGGACGTGGATGCCATCGGCGACCTCTCCCGCCATGCGGCACATCCACGGTCCCACCGCCGAGACGTCGACCTTTATGTGCCCGTAGCCGTGTTTCCTCGGTGCCCACATGGCCGGGAGGAGTGACAGCTGGTAGTAAGCGCCCTGGTGCGAGAGCGGTTCTTCACCCCCGAACGCTCTGAAGCAGGCCCTTACGGCTTCGACGTAGTCCCGTAACCGGGGTCCGGGCGGGTCGAAGGCCGCGCCATACCGTCGCTCGACGTGGGCCCGTACCTGGCTGCCGAGGCCGAGGCGGAACCTTCCCTTCGTGTTCTCGGCCAGCTCCCAGGCCATCCCGGCCGCCAGCATCGGGCTGCGCGGGAAGGCGACGGCTATGCCCGTGCTGAACTCGAGCGCCGGCGCAGCCATAGAGGCGGCGCAGATCGACATCCAGGGTGTCTGCGACTGCTCCGTGAAGAGCATTCCCGAAAACCCCGTCGATTCCAGCTCGCGAGCCAACTGGGCCGTTTGGTCCCAGGTCCGGCCGCCCACCATCAGGTCGAATCGCATGCGGCTCCCATCGCTCAATCGCAACCCACTGGTATAGCTTGCTCGGTCGTGACTCGCCTCCCCGCCGAACGCCGGCCGGTGATCGCCGGCCTCGGACTGACGGAGATGGGACCGGTGTACGGCCGCACGGCCGCTGGCCTCGCGGCCGAAGCGGTGCGCCTGGCCGTCGCAGACGCCGGCCTGGGACCACGGGACGTGGACGGATTGCTGACGTCGAACGGCACAACTGGTGGCGTGGGGCTGGGCCTACAGCGGGACCTCGGCCTCTTCGACCTTCGACTCCTATCGGAGATGCAGGGGTTCGGCTCCACTGCGGCGTCGATGGTGCAGTTCGCGGCTATGGCCGTGCAGGCTGGCATGGCCGAGGTGGTGGCGTGCGTTTTCGCCGACGCCCCCCTCAGGCCCGGACGTGCGGCTGGCGATGTGTACGGCGGGGGCCGGCGACCGGACTCGGGTGGCGAGCGGGCCAGCTCCCCGCCGCCCCCGTCGGGCTGGGGAGGCCTGCTGGTGTCCACCGGAGTGGTCGGCGCCAACACCATGTACGCCCTGGCGGCTCGGCGTCACATGCTCCGCTACGGCACCACGACAGAAGACTTCGGAGCCGTCGCGGTCGCTCAGCGGGCCTGGGCGGTCGACAACCCGCACGCCCAGATGCGCCAGCCGATCACAATCGACGATCATCGGGAATCGCGCTGGATCGCCGACCCGTTCCGGATGCTCGACTGCTGCCTGGTGTCGAACGGGGGAGTGTGCGTGGTGGTGACTAACGAGGCCAGGGCTCGGTCCCTGGCCCAACCACCGGTGCACGTGCTGGGGTGGGCCCAGGCTCACCCCGGCCGCCTCTTTGACCGCGATCCGAACTTCGGCCTGGTCACCGGGGCCGCTCGTTCCGGCCCGGCCGCTTTGGCCATGGCCGGGGTGAAGGTCGACGACGTCGAGCTGGCCGAATTGTACGACTGCTACACCTTCACCGTCGTGGTATCGCTCGAAGATTACGGCTTCTGCTCCAAGGGCGAAGGAGGAGACTTCGTCTCGAGCGGAGCCATCGGGCCTACGGGCCGGCTGAAGCTCAATACCGGGGGCGGTCAGCTCTCCTCGTACTACATGTGGGGCATGACCCCGCTGTCCGAGGCGGTCATACAGGTACGAGGCCAGGGAGGCGCGCGCCAGGTCCATCCCCACGATCTGGCCCTGGTCAGCGGCAACGGCGGCATCCTCGACCACCACGCCACTCTCGTGCTCGGGTCGAGGCCGTCATGACGGTGGGGCCCGTAGGGAGAAACGAGGCCAGCGCGGCCTTCTTCGACGGCACCTCCAACGGCGAGTTCCTCCTCCGGCGGTGCACGCCCCACGGTCACCGGTCCCGACCGCAGGCCTACCAGTGCAGCGAATGCGAGTCCACCGACCTGAGCTGGGTCCCGGCGTCGGGTCGGGCCCGCCTGGTGAGCTGGGTAATCATCCCTGCCCGGGGTGGCGACGGAGACCCTCCGCAGATCCCTGTCATCGCTGAGCTAGACGAGGGCCCGTGGTGGTGGTCGAAACTCGTGGGCGCCGACCCGGACCGTCTGGCGGAAGGGCTTTCCCTCCGCGTCACCTACGAGCAGGCGGACGGAGGCGAGGCCGTCCCCGTGTTCGTGCCCGACACCTCACGGTGAGGGTCTCGAGAGATTCCGGGCCCGGGGGCGGCGCGCCGGCCCGGCCTCTCATTGCCATGGCGGATGGGGTGGACGGGCCCCTGCTCGACCCGGAGGTCCTGGCCCGGGCCGCCGACCTCGTCGACCCCGAGATCATCCTCGGATGGGTGGTCAGGACGCCGAGCTGGCTGGAGCCGGCCCAGGTCCGTCCCTACCCGGTCACAACCCTCCTGGTCGGAGCGGGCACCCGGGCCGCGGTCGAGGAGGGACGCGTTCGGGCCGTCGCCACCCGCCTCTCGGCCATGCCGGGCCTCCTGGCCGGCCGCCTCCGTCCGGCGGTGGCGGTGATCGGGGCCCACGCCGACGGCCGCGGCTGGCGTCTGGGGGGCAGCCCGGGTTGGGCTCTGGCCGCCGCCCGCCATGCCACCGCGGTGATCATCGAGCAGTGGTCCGGCCCGCCGCCGCGGGGAGCCCCCCTTGTCGAGGGCAAGGTGATCGACGTCGTCCCTCGAACCGACCCGCCGGATCCCCCGCCTCGCAACCGCTTCGGCTCCGAGCACGGCGTGATCGGAGAGCTGGTAGCGGGGCTGGTTCCGGAGGGAGCGACTATTCAGTGGGGTCCGGGCGTGGTCGGGGCCTCGGTCGTGGCGGCCCTGACCAGACCGGTGAAGGTGCGGTCGGGCTTGGTGACAGACGAGCTTTGCGACCTGGCCCGTCGGGGCCTGCTGATGGGCGTCGCCGAGGCGGCCTACGTGTGGGGTGGGTCCGATCTCAAGGAGATGATCGGAGACGGGTCCCTCGTGCTCCGGGGCGTCGACGCCATCCACGACATCACGGCCATCTCGGGCACGGACGGTTTCGTCGCCATCAATACCGCCCTGCAGGTCGGTCTGGACGGCGCCGTGAATGTCGAGGCGGTGGGGGGCGCGTGGTGGCGGGCCCGGGTGGCCATCCGGACTTCTCAGCCGGGGCATCACGGTCTCCCGGGGGGTTGTCAGTGGTGGCGCTGCCCTCGACATCGGGAGGGGTGTCGACCATCGTGGCCCGCCCCGACGTCGTCTCCACCCCTCGAAGCGACGTCGACGTGGTGGTCACCGAGCACGGTGTCGCCGACCTGCGCGGCCTCGACGACGCCCATCGAGCCGAGCGGCTGATCGCCGTCGCCGCGACCGAGTACCGCGAGTACCTGGCTGCCGAGGCCCGGTGCCGATGACCCGTCAGAGCGGCGATTCCCGCTAATCGTGATAAGAGCGTCGGCCCCGGTTCGGATTTGCGACAACGGCGGGTGGACCGACACCTGGTTCGGCGGCCCGGGCCGAGTCTTCAATGTGGCGGTACGACCTGGGGTCGAGGTGACGATCAAGGGGATCCGGGGTCCCGATCCGGTCGTCCTCGATGTTTGCGACTTCGGTGAGCGCTACGCCGTCGCGCCCCGGACCTCGCGTGCCCCCCGACATCCCCTGTTGGAGGCGGCCGTGGACAGCCTGCCTCCCCCGCCCGGGTCGCACGTGGAGGTCAGCATCCGGTCGGCCGTCCCGCCCGGCAGCGGTACGGGCACCTCGGCGGCGGTGGCGGTCGCGATGCTGGGCGCGCTGCGGGCTCTACGTGCCGCGACCCCGGGCAAGCTCGAGATCGCGTCGGCGGCGCACCGGCTGGAGGTCGACGCCCTGGGTCGCGAGAGCGGGGTTCAGGACCAGCTGTGCTGCGCCTTCGGGGGCATCAACTACATCGAGATCGATACGTACCCCGAGGCGGCCGTCCGGTCGCTTCCGGTCTGGGACGGCCTCAGCGGGTCGCTCTCCCTGGTCTTCGTCGGCCGAGGGCATGACTCGTCGAGCGTGCACAGTCAGGTGATCGGAGACGTGGCCCGCCTCGGGCCGGGCGTCTTCGCCCCTTTGCGCGAGGCCGCAGCCGCGGCCCGTGACGCCGTTCTGGCCCGGGACCTCCTCGCTCTCGGACAGTCCATGATCGCCAACACAGAAGCGCAATCGGCCCTGCACCCCGCTCTTGTCGGCGCCGATGCCAGCAAGGTGATAGAGGTCGCCGCGGCGCAGGGGGCCATCGGTTGGAAGGTGAACGGAGCCGGGGGCGACGGAGGTTCGGTAACGCTCCTCAGCCGGACCGGCGCCGACCGGACGGCCCTGGAGCAGCTACTCCTCGGACTGGACCCCAAATACCGGATCCTGCCTGTCCAGGTCAGCGTTCCAGGACTCGAAATCACCGAAACCGAAGGCTGACCGGGGTCATCTGGGCGGAGCCTTCTGAGCCACGTCGTCGAGGTATACCGGCACCCGACCCTCCCGGCGGGCCCGGATCATCTCCTCGAAGTTTCCTGTCAGGTTGCGCACGTACAGCTGAGCCACGCCTTCGTGACGCATGTGGGCCTCGAGACTCGAGGCGTCCAACCCCGACCAGAGCACCCGCTTGGCCATCTCGACCCCAACCCGGCTCCAACCGATGATCCGCTCGGCGAGGTCGTAGCAGGCGTCGAGGAGCTGCTCCCCCGGTGTCACCTTCGACACCAGCCCGATGTGTTCGGCTTCCGGCGCGGCCACGTCGCGCCCGGTGAGCATGATCTCGAAGGCCCGTGAGGAGCCGACGGCGCGGGGCAGGAGATAGCTGAGCCCCAGCTCCGTCGACGACAGGCCGTTATTGATGCCGGCGGCACGGAAGTAGGCGGACTCGGACGCCACCCGGATGTCAAAGGCCAGGGCCAGGCAGAAGCCTCCGCCGATGGCGGCACCGTTGATGGCGCCGATAACCGGTTGATGGAGCTTGCGGATGGTGAGGATCACGTCGTCCAGCAGCTCCATGGCTCGCAGCGATACGGTCGGCAGGGTCAGCCCGTCGATATTGGGAACGCGGCCGGAGTCGGTCAGATCGGCGCCTGAGCAGAACCCGTGACCGGCCCCCGTGACCACCACGACGCGTACGTCGTTGTCACGGTTGATCTTCTCGAGCGCCTCGCGGAAAGGGATCATGACGTCGAACGCCATTGCGTTCATGCGCTCGGGGCGGTTCAGGGTGACGAGAGCAACGTGCGGTCGGGGGTTTTCTACGACCAGAAAGGACATGGCGGCCATCCTTGCCGCATTCCCGATGCTCCGTCGACCTGGGACTTTGGCTGTCAGTCGAGCAGGTCGTGACGCTCTATGTCGACGCGCCGGGAAATGAATATGCGGGTGACGATGAGCAAGCCGATGCCGTAGACGACGGTCTGGTATAAGGGCCCGGCGATCGCCCCATGGGCGGACTGGCTTGCGACGAGAAGCCGCCGGGGCCCGTAGAAGGGCAGGAACTTGGAAATGCTGGAAGTGACGGGTACGGCCAGTTGTACGCCGATGATCCC
This sequence comes from uncultured Acidimicrobiaceae bacterium, assembly GCA_963851245.1. Taxonomy (GTDB): domain Bacteria; phylum Actinomycetota; class Acidimicrobiia; order Acidimicrobiales; family Palsa-688; genus CAWKOH01. The sequence continues at coordinate 57,295 of CAWKOH010000015.1, forward strand.
AATGAGGACGAGCGTCCCTTCCAGCTCGAGCGGAACGATGGCGCCCACGCACAGCCCGAAGGCCACGGACTGGAGGGCGACGGCCGCCACGCCGAGGGCCATCACCCAGGGACGAGTGGGTCCAGACACGATCGCGATAAGAAGACTGAAGACGCCGCCGATGAACAGGCCGAGCGGCCCGAGAAAGGCTAGCCGGCCGAACAGAAGATCGACGGGCTTGTAACCGGTGAGCACGAGTCGTTGGTCGACCTGGCGCGACGACAGGACCGAGAACAAAGCCGCTCCCGAAACGGCGAAGGCCATCCCGATCCCACCGGCCGATACCGATCCCCCGCTCGCTGAAGACGCCAGGTAGAAGCTCAAAGGAAGGGCCATGAGCAAGGCCAGCGCCATCCTGCGACGCAGAAGGTCGCGGCCGTGCATCTCGGCCATGATCAGGATGCGGGCCGGGCTCATCGGCGCTCCCGATGATGGGCGCGAGACGGATGGGCGGCCAGCTCGACGACCCGGTCGGCCCGCCCGAACTCGGCCAGCATGTGGGTGACCACGACGACCGATTTCTGCTGGCTGCGCCAGGTCTGACAGTGGTCCCAGAAGTTCACGTAGGTGCCGCGATCGAAACCCTGATAAGGCTCGTCGAGCAGCAGGACGGTGGGATCGGCTAGGAGAGCGATGGCCAGGTTGAGCTTCTGGCGGGTTCCCCCGGACAGGTCCCGCATCACGGTGCGCTCGTGCAGCGGAAAGTCGAACTCGGCCAGGATGGAGTGGCCTCGCCTGAGCGACTCTTCCCGGCTCAAACCTGATGCCCGCCCGAACATAATCAGGTGGTCGTCCGCGGTCAGGAGCTCGAACAGACCAGGGACTTGGGGGCAGTAGCCGATGCGTCCACCCACCTGCACACGGCCTTCGTCCGCTCGCGTGATCCCCGCGCATATCCGCAGCAGCGTCGTCTTGCCGGCGCCGTTCTCACCGGTGAGAGCTACGACTTCACCTGCTCCGACCGTGAGATCGACATTGTCGAGGATGATCGTTCCGCCGTATCTCTTGCAGATCCTGGATGCGGCGAGCTGAGTCGTCACTCCCGCGCTTCCAGCCCGACCGGGCCCGTCTCTCTGTTCGGGGTGATGAGGTACTTCTCGCCCGTAGCCTGGCGGGCGTATTCGGACAGAGAGTCCAGCCGTAGAGCTTCGGTCAATGAGACCTCCTTCGTGTAAGAGCTGGCGAAGGTGGTCTTCAGTCCCGCCACGACACGCTGGCGCAGACGCTGAAAGGCCTCCGCCCCGATCTTCTGCAAGAACGGTGTCAGTAGCCAGCCCCCGACGCCCCAAGCCATCCCGTAGCCCCGGGTCAGCTCCGTCGGGCTCCGGTCCAAACCCCCGTAGATGTAGACCTGCTTGTGAGTCGTGGAGCCGTACCGGCTGTACTCGGTCGCTCCACGCTCGCGGCTGCCTCCATGGCGGTCAGGATCTGACTCGCCAGCTTGCCTCCTCCGACCGCGTCGAAGGCCAGGGTGGCAGAAGTCGCCGCGAGAGCCTCGATGAGCTGCTCCATGAAGTCGGGTGAGCCGGAGTTGCACGTGTACCTTGCGCCCGCCGCCTCCAGCATCTTCTCCTGTTCGGGCCTTCGGACGATGTTCACCAGTGGCACCTCGTCCTCGATGCACAGCTTGACGAGCATGTGACCGAGGTTGGACGCAGCTGCAGTGTGCACCAGACCGCGGTGGCCCTCCCGCCGCATGGTCTCCACCATCCCCAGAGCGGTGAGAGGATTTACGAAGGAGGAGGCGCCCTCGACGGCCGAAACCCCCGCGGGCAGTTCGAGGCACAAGGACGCGTCGATCGCTCTGTACTCGGAGTACATGGCCCCACCGGCGACGGCCACCGTCTTGCCGAGCAGGGCCTGAGCCGGCGGAGACGAACCGGCCGCGACCACGGTGCCGGCGCCCTCGTTTCCGACCGGGAGCGATTGGCCGACCCGCGCCGAGCTCGCTCGCACTGCCGCCGGCGGGATGGTTGCCACCACGGTCGGGTCGCCTTCAGCCCCCGACGTCCGCGCCGTGCCTATGTCCGCCCCGGCGAGGAGCAATCCGAGATCGGAAGGATTGATAGGAGTCGCCTCCACCCGGATGAGGACTTCGTTGGGGCCCGGCTCCGGGACTTCGACCGTCTCCAGCGAAAGCTCCACGGTCCCGCCAGGAGTCACCAGTGATCGGAGTTGCCGCGCCGTATCAGGTCTGTCTGTGCTGGGCATCTCGGCGAAGATAGCGCCGCGCAGGCAGCTACGCGTCCGGTCGGGCCGAGAGGTGCCGGTAACTGTGCCAGGGTGTGGCCGTGAGATTCGTCGTGTACGGAGCTGGCGCCGTCGGGGGAGTGGTGGGCGCCCTGTTGGCTGAAGCGGGGGAAGAGGTCGTGCTAATCGCCCGGGGATCGCACGCCGGGGCCATCCGGCGGTCGGGCCTGGTGTTGGAATCGCCGGCCGGCACCCGCGTCGTGCGCATGGCGGTGACCGAGGATCCGTCCGGGGCGGACCTCCGTCCCGGTGACGTGGTTCTGCTCGGGATGAAGTCGCAGGACACCAGGCCGGCGCTCGAGGCGCTGCGGCTTTGTGCACCGCCGTCCACTCCGGCCGTGTGTCTCCAGAATGGCGTGGACAACGAACGCGCCGCGCTCAGGCTGTTCCCGAACGTGTACGGGGTCTGCGTTATGTGCCCTTGCTCCCACCTGGAGCCCGGCGTCGTTCAGGCCTCATCCTCTCCCGTCCCCGGACTGCTCGACGTAGGCCGATATCCGACAGGTACCGACGAGACCTGCACGCTGATATCGGCAGCCTTACGGAGGGCATCCTTCGAGTCGGTCGAGAGAGCGGACATCATGCGGTGGAAGTACCGCAAGCTTCTCATGAACCTGAACAACGCGGTCGAGGCCGTGTGTCAGCCTCCGGTCGACGACGAGATCCGCCTACAGGTGCACGATGAGGGCGTGGCGTGCCTGCGAGCAGCCGGGATCGAGTTCGTGTCGGAGGAGGACGACGCGGGCCGCCGGGCTGGACTCCTTAAAGTCCAGCCGGTGAGCGGTCAGCTGCGCGTGGGCGGCTCGAGCTGGCAGAGCCTCGAGCGCAAGGTGGGGTCTATCGAGAGTGACTACCTGAACGGGGAGATCGTTCTTTTGGGCCGGATGCACGGTGTGCCGACTCCGATGAATGCCTTCCTGCAGGAGCTGGCCGTCGAAATGGCCGCCTCGGGGGCGGCGCCCCGATCATTGTCGATGCCGGAGTTCTGGGAACGAATGCGGGAGACCGGCCCCCCTCGGGCCTGACGGGTTTCGCCGCCGACCGCCTGATCAGAGGTGCGGACCGGGGCGAGATCCTCCGGCACCGACGAGGTCAGGCTTGGCGCGGCGCACGCGCGTGTGGCGAGCGGCGATCAGAAGCTGATGGCGTAGCTCGACTGTTGGCTCGCGATTTCCGTAGGCGCTCGCCACGACATGCGAAGCCAGGATCTGGAGCTGACCGCCGTCGCCGCAGAGTTCGTCGAGGGCGCCCGCGTATTCAGTGAACGTCTCGGACGGGCGACGGGGACGGCCCGCTTTCTTGCCCGCCCGCTCCACGTCACGAGTGACCCGCTCGACCCAGTTGGCCGGGCGCGAGCGATGCCAGCGGACGAGGCTGGCGATAGCAGCGAGAATCAGCAACGCGGCTCCGACAGGGACGTACGGCACCCTCTCTAGCGCCCGGCCCATGTCGCCTAAGGCGGTGGCGCCCGGGGAGGGATTCGAGAGCGGAACCACAGCGGTCGGGTCGAAACTCTGCCAGCCGTAGCCGGGGAACCACACCTGAACCCAGGCGTGGGCGTCGTCCGCCTGGACTTCGTACAGGTCGGTCAAAGGGTTGTAGGGTCCGGGCACGTAACCGACGGTTTCGCGAACCGGGATCCCCAGCGTCCTGAGCATGACTGCCAGTGAGGTCGAGATCTGCTCGCAGAACCCGACCCGGTTGCCGAACAGGAACTCGTCGACCGTGTCGGTGCCCTTCGGAAGGGGCGGGATGTCGGTCGAGTAGTGGGTATTGGCACCAATCCATGAGATGAGTGACTCGACGCGGTCATAGGTACTGCTGTCGCCGGCGGTGATCGTCTCGGCCAGAGCCTTCACCTCCTGGTAAGAGTGGGGGAGCTGGGTGTACTCCCTCATCTCTGCGGGACTGAGGCCGTCCTCGCCGCCCACCTGTCTCAACTCGTTCGGGGCCGATGCGCTCACCTGGGAATCAACCGTGTACACGGCCCCCTTGCCGACACCGACCGGAGACACCAGGGTTCCGTCGTCCGAATAGAAGAGGGTCGAAGAGGGGAACCAGACCTCAGAGGCGGTCTGGGCGTGGAAGACCAGGTCCGCGGTGGAGGTGTTGACGAAAAAAGTCTGCAGATCAGACCGCTGGTTGGTGCCATTGCTGTCTGGGGTGGGGACGACGAAAGGCGAGCCACCTGGTATGGACCGCGACGAGCTGGCGGTGTTCGTCCAGCTCTGCCCGTCCCAGGTGTTGAAGGTCTCGCCCACCCAGTAGGAGGGGCGCTCGGCGCGGACCCACATGACCACCGCATGTCCGAGCCTGCCCCGCAAGGCGGTGTCGAGGCTATTGGCAAAGCCGAGGTAGCCACCGACGCGCGTTGGCCCCGACGGCGCCCCGGCTTTGGACAGCTCGGCGGGCTGGCCCCCGTCGCCCGCCAACGCACCTGGCACGGCGACGGGGCCGCCGGCACCCGGCCGGGAAAGGAAGTTGACCCTTACTCCGACGGTCGGCGCCGGAAGCAGCAGGAAAATTCCCGTCGCGGCGAGGGTGACTGCTCCGAGAGCGGTGCCGAGGCCGGGGGCCGACACTCGCCCTCCTCCGCTGGCCGATGCCCACATCTCGATCAGAGCCCAGAGCCCGAATGCCAACCAGAGCACGGCATACCAGCCGTAGGAGAGATCGATGGCTTGGGCGGCCCCCACAGCCATGAGACCGGCCGAGGCGCCTAGCGAGAACATCAGGTCACGGCGGGCCGGCACGTGGAAGGAGTGCACCACCTGAATGGCGATGAACAGAACCGTGAGGGGGTCCTCGACCGCGGTGATATCGGAAGGGGGACTGGCGGTGACGGCATGGAAGAACCAGATCACGGCGGCCACGGCCCCCATGGCTACGAGCACCTTGACCAATCCGGGCGGCCGGTTGCGTGTGAAGTAGGAGAACGTCATGCCGAGCGGAACGAGGAGCATGGCGACTCCCGCCAGGCCCCTCGATACCTCGCTCACAGACGCGCTGGCGGCAATGGCCACCAGCACCGTTCCGGTGCAGGCGACGCGGAAGCGGACCGAGTCCTCGGGCTCTTTGGCCTCGTTGGCTCGACGGATGGCCTCGACCCACGTCATGCGGATACCTCGACCCCAACCGGCTCTCCGTTCGCTCCCGTGTGAGTCTGAGTCGCAACGGCCCGAGCCAGTCTGCGCCCGGCCTGCCGCCGGTCTTCCACCGGCGCTACCAGCGGTCCAGACGTCTCAGTGGTACCCAGCAGCACCGGGAGACCACGATCGAGGAACAGGACGATGGTGCCGAGGGCTTTCTCCGAGATCCGCTCGGCCTCCTCGGCGTCGGCCGGCAGTGACACGGTCAGGGTGACCGGCTCGGCCATTGGGCGCTCCAGCTCGCGCACCATCAGCTCACCGGTGTGAGCCGTGGCCGGCCAGTGCACGTAGCGACGGTTGTCCCCGGAGCGGTAGGGGCGAACGCCCCGAGGGTCGCCCGTGCTGTCCGGCGCTCTAGGGGCGTTGTCGCCGGCCCGGTCTCGATCGTGGATTTCCACAGTCACGGGACGCCCGAGGCGGGGCGCCACGTGCAGAGTTGAGGGCAGTGTCAGCGAGGTGCGCCGGACCCACCACTGAAGGCCGAAGGGCGCGGCCGTGGCGATCTCTACCGAGATGTGGTCGTACACGCCCCGGTGCTGAGGTAGCAGCGGGAGCACGGCCTCGGTGGATGCGCGGCCCCGCACCGGACCGGCGAACTGCTTCGGCCCGTGCGGCTCGAGGACGAGAAGCCTCACCCGGCTGGACGCCTCGACTGTCAGTTCTACCGGCATTCCCGCCGTGGCATCGCCCGGTGCCGTAGTGATGCGAACCCGGGCCCGGGCCAGAACGACGGCTGGTCCGACCAATCCGATGAGGAGGACGCCGAAGACGACATCCCCGATGGCCTGGACCCAACCTGACCCGCTGTTGTGCGCGACCAGCCACCATGTGCCGAGGATCGCTGCCCCTACTCCTAGCGGCGACAGAGGCCGACCCGGCCTCGGGCAGCCGGTCATGGTCGAGGGGCGGGCGTGGCCTCGAGCAGACTCTCGACGACGCGAGCCGCTCGGCTCACGGATCCCTCGGTTTCGTCGGTCACCAGCCTATGGGCGAGGCAACCGACAGCCACTGCTTTGACGTCGTCCGGTGTGACGAAGTCGCGCCGGGCCAGAATGGCCTGTGCCTGAGCGGACCGTATGAGCCAGATGGCGGCCCGGGGACTGGCTCCCAGCCGGACTCCCGGGGCAGTCCGGCTGGCCCGGCAGAGGCTGACGGCGTATTCGGCGATGGCTGGACTGACCGGAACCGATTCGGTCGCCCGCTGGGCCGCCAGCCAACCCTGCGGGGTGGTGATCGAGCGCAGGCCACCCAAAGCGAACTTGCCCCCCTGGTGCAGAGCCAGCTGCGCTTCGGTAGCGGCATCCGGGTAGCCGATCTCGGTGGCGATGGCGAAGCGGTCCAGCTGGCTCTCGACCAGAGGGAACGTTCCCCTTTGTGACAGCGGGTTCTGAGTGGCTATGACCATGTGCGGCCGGGGTAAGGGCCACGATTCCCCGTCGACGCTGACCTGCTGCTCTTCCATGGTCTCCAGGAGGGCCGACTGAGTGCGCGGCGGGGTCCGGTTGAGCTCGTCCACCAGCACCAAATGGGCGAACACCGGGCCGGGGCGGAACTCCCAGCTCGAGGTGTCCGGCGAGAACACCGACACCCCCGTGACGTCCGAGGGCAGCAGGTCGGGGTGGCCCTGGACCCTGGACAGCTCGGCGCCCAGCGATAGGGCGAGTGACCGGGCCAGAACTGTCTTGCCAACCCCGGGAACGTCCTCGATCAGGAGATGGCCGCCCGACAGGGCCGCGGTCGCGGCCGCCGCCAGTGCCCCTCTCGCGCCGAGTAGCACGAGACCGAGATTGTCGAGCAGAGCCTCGCCCAGGGCCATGGCGGCACCTACGGCCTCAGCGTCGGGTTCCGTCGCCTGGTTGCCGCTGATATCAGCTGCGCCCGCTCTCAAAGGTCGGTTCCCCTTCGGAGCCCCACGCCAATTTGCCGATCTGAGGCGGGCTCCATCGCCGTATGTTATCGATATGTTTCATCAGGTCTTGAGGCCTACCGCAGCGAGATCTGCTCGAACGCGCGGATACCTTTCACTGCTGGTAGTGCTCCACCACATCCGCTGATCGAACCGCGGCGTCCCCCGGATCCTGGCCGGCGTCGCGCCGGGCCCGTCGCTGACGAAGCAGATCCCAGCACTGGTCTAGCTGGACCTCGATGTCATTGAGCCGAGCCCGGTCCCCATCGGACAGACCGCTGGCGCTGTGCTCGCGCTCCAGCTGGTGCTCTTCGGCGACCAGGCCGTCGATACGGCTCACGATCTCAGCGTCGTTCACATCGTCCTCCTTGGCAGGGGATTGGTGGGTTTTGTCCCATTTGGGAGCCTTTTGCGGGTATCGCGCGGCCCCTATGGCATTTGTCACACCTGTTGCGCCGGGTGCTCCGGCATAATGCCGCACCTTACGGCGTTACTTCTCATTGCAATGAACCAGAACGTCTCGCATTCCCCCGACCTCCTTGGCCTCTACCTCGACGAGGCCGGAAGCTTCCCGCTCCTGACCAAGGCTGACGAGATGCGCCTCGGGCAGATAATCCAACAGGGTCAGGCGGCCCAGGAGTACCTGGATCGCGGGGACAAGCTTACGGCCAGGCAGCGCCGTGACCTGCACAGGCAGGTGACCGAAGCGGCGGAGGCCACTACCGAATTCATCAGCTCGAACCTTCGCCTGGTTGTTTCCGTGGCCCGCAAGTATCAGTGGTCGGGCCTGCCCCTGAGCGACCTTATCCAGGAGGGCAACCTGGGTCTCATCCATGCGGTCGAGAAGTTCGACTGGCGCAAGGGATTCAAGTTCTCCACCTACGCCACCTGGTGGATACGCCAGGCCATCGGGCGAGCTGTGGAGAACACCGCCCACACCGTTCGAGTGCCGGCCCACGTCGGCGACGAGATCCGCCGGGCCCGGCGTTTGCAGGGCGAGCTGGAGATCCGCCTCGGACGTCCGCCGACGCTGGCCGAACTGGCGGAGGGGCTGGACACCACCGAAGCGGTGGTAACGGAGCTCTTCCGGTACGACACCGATCCCATGAGCCTCGACGTAGCTGTCGGCGAGGACGGTGATACCAGCCTGGGAGATCTCGTGGTGAACCGGGCCGCCGAGTCACCCTTCGAGGCGGTTGCCAGCAGTTTGCTCCCGGGTGAAGTGGCCAGGTTCCTTGGACGGCTCTCGGACGAGGAGCGCCGGGTACTGGAGTTGCGCTACGGGTTGGACCGAGGGGAGCCCCGGACGCAGGGAGAGGTCGGGCAGGCCATGCAGCTCACCGCAGAGCGGGTTCGCCGCATCGAGCGGGACGCCATCGGAAAGCTGCGGCGTCAGCTCGTGGGCGGCGACGCCCATGACCTCCTGGCCAGCTAAGCCCCGTCACCCCGAGCCCCATTACCTTGGAAGCCGTGAGCGGTGGCCCTCGCGTCCGAATCGCGCCGTCGCCGACTGGCTACTTCCACGTTGGCACGGCGCGAACGGCTCTCTTCAACTGGTTGTTTGCCCGCCAGAACGACGGCACATTCCTCCTCCGCATAGAGGACACCGACACGGCTCGCAACCGGCCCGAGCACACCGAAGGGATCTTGCGTTCCATGGAGTGGTTGGGATTGCAGTGGGATGAGGGACCCTACTTTCAGTCCCAGCGGAGGAGCCTGTACGAATCGGCCATCGAGAGCCTGATCGCCGCGGATCTGGTGTACGCCTGCGACTGCAGCCCCGAGCAGATCGACGAGCGGGCCAAGGAGCGGGGAGAACCCGGCTACGACGGACATTGTCGCGACCTGGGACGCGACCTTTCGCCGGGGCGCCTGCTCCGGTTCCGGACTCCCGATACCGGCCAGACCTCCTTTGACGATCTGGTCCGCGGGAGCGTCGTGGTCGACAACAGCAAGATCGAGGACTTCGGTGTGCGCAAGTCCAATGGCGATCCTTTGTTCATCCTGGCCAATGTGGTGGACGACTCTGACATGTCCATCAGCCATGTCATCCGTGGCGAGGACCATGTCTCCAACACATCTAAATACATACTGCTGTGGGACGCCCTCGGCTTCGGTCCGACTCCGGTCTTCGCCCACTTGCCGCTCCTGCTGAACGATTCCCGGAAGAAGCTTTCAAAGCGACGGGACAAGGTGGCGGTCGAGGACTACCGCGACGAGGGTTACCTGCCCGAGGCCGTGCGCAACTACCTGGCCCTGCTGGGATGGTCACCCGAAGGCGATCGGGAGATCATCAGCTTGGACGAGATGATCGCCCAGTTCCGCCTAGAGGACGTAAAGAGCGCTCCAGCCATATTCGACGAGCGCAAGCTTCAGGCAGTCAACGCCGAGTATCTGAGGGCACTCCCGGAAGGCGAGCTGGTGGACCGGGCCCAGGCCTGGATGCAGAGCCGCTGGCAGCCCATTGCCCCGCTGGTGCAGGAACGGGCCCGCACGCTCGCCGATGTGTTCACCATCACGGACTTCCTCTACCGACCGGCGCCGGTGATCGATCCGGACGAGTGGGAAAAAGGGGTCCGCAAGAACCCTGCCTTCGCCGCCTTACTGGCGGCCGCTCGGGACCAGTACGCCGTTATCGACTGGACCACGCCCTCAATACGAGACGCCACCGCGGCCGTCGGGCAGGAGGTCGGGGTCCCGCAGCTGGGGAAGGCCCAGGCGCCTATCCGCTTGGCGGTGACGGGTCGGTCCGTCGGCCCGCCCCTGTTCGAGTCCCTGGAGCTGCTGGGCCGCGACCAGACACTGGGGCGGCTCTCCGCCGGGCTCGACCGGCTGCAACGGGAGTCCGGCTCCGGCTAAAGTGCCCGAACGCCCTTCGGGGGTGGTGTAATCGGCAACACAACAGGTTCTGGCCCTGTCATTGGGGGTTCGAGTCCTCCCCCCCGAGCTTCATCTCAGCGAAAAGCCGCAGGTCAGAGGCTTGGGGCCAGGTCTGAGATGGATTGAGGTGCAATTTGTGATCACGGATTGATCACAACTCAGGAGAGGCTCGGAGAGGTTCGGAGAGGCTCGGCCATGACCGTGATCAACCTGGAACAGTGGACCGTGGAGAGGCTGGCGACCGAACTCGAACCGCGCTTCAAGGAGAGTGGGACGCTCGTGGCAGGCGTCGCTGAGGTTGGCAACGTCGAGTGGTGGCGCAAGGCTGCCCGCCTTGCCGGGCGGAGGTTCGGGCAGCCAGTTCGGACCATGTTGTCGTCCGATGGTTCAACGGTCTTCGCGTTCCTGGTTCGACCGGTCGAGCCTGGCGAGCAGGCAGACGCGGCTAACCGCGTGGCGACTCTGATATTCGGTCCGCGCCCGTCGGTCCGCTGTTACCGGACCGAGGAGTAAACAGCCCTTCTGTCGGCGAGGACCGGCGGCCGGAACCCCAGGGTGGCGTAGCCCTTCATGCGTTCCCGGTACATGCGAGCCAGGACCGGAACGAGGGCGTCGACGTAATCGTGGACGACCGCGTCCTGCTTGGCCGGCGCGGGCCGCAAGATGCGCCCGACGCACTGTTCGACGTTGCCCTTGAACTTGATGGGGAAGGCCAGGAAGACGGTGTCGAGGGCGGGGCAGTCGAAGCCCTCACCTATGAGCCCAGAAGTCGCGACCAGGACAGCTCCCTTTACCCCGTCACGGGCGAGCTCTTCAACGACAGCATTTCGCGCCTTCTTGCCCATCCCGCCGCGAAGCACCAGCGGCGTTAGTCCCTGAGTCCCAAGGCTGGCCACGATGGCTTGGAGGTGCTTCGTCCAGCGGGTCAGTACCAGGCTGTTGCGCCCCTCGCGGGACGCGGCGAGGACATGGTCACATATCGACGCCGTGCGCCCATCGTCATTGACGAGTCCGGCGATCATCTCCTGGTAGAGCTCTCCGGGGATGGCCACATGCGAGGTTGTGTGGACCACGACTTGGCGGTGCAGTAGCTGAGCCGCCTCGGATTGCGCCATCCGGTGGCGAATTGGGCCGCAGTACATCTTCATCATTGGCTCGAGACGGTCGCGGCGGTATGGAGTCGCGGTTAAACCGACCCACCGGCGTACCGGTATCTGGCGTACGGCGCGTTCAAAAGTTGGGGCCGGAACGTGGTGGCACTCGTCCACGACGACCAGGCCGTACCTGGAGGTCGCCTCGGCCAGGTCGTTACGGCGGGCGAGGGACTGAGCCATCGCTATGTCCACGACGCCACTTGGCTTGTGCTGACCCCCGACCTGCCCGACTTGCGCCTTGGTGAGGCCGAGGTACTCGAATAGACGCTGGCGCCACTGGTCGACAAGTGGCTGCCGGTCGACGATCACCAGCGCAGGCACCCGGCGATCTGCGATTAGCGCGCATGCCATGACCGTCTTCCCGGTTCCGGGCGGGGCTACCAGCACGCCCAGTTCGTGAGCGGCCAACGCCGTCAAAGCAGCGTCTTGGTCGGGTCGAAGCGTTGCCTCGAATCCGAAAGGTATGTCGTCGACCTGGGGGTAGGACTCGGTGATTTCGAGGGTAGTTCCGGCCTCGACCGCGATCTCTTTCGCTTGGCTTCTCAGACCTCGGGGGAGATGTATCTCCCCGAGGGTCTCTCTATAGCAGCGGATCAGACGGGGCGTTTTGCCAGTCCACAACCGGTTCCTCTCCTTCTCGTAGAAGTCTGGGTTGGGCAAGGATGCAGCGTGCTTCAGAGCCGCCAACAGTGCCGGCGGTAAGCCCACCGTGTCAACGATGAGCGATGCTTCGGCTGCGCCTTTGATCGGGTTTGGCGGTCGGGGATCTTTGGTGCGCCGGCCCGGGCTCCGATAGGTCCCGCCGTTGGGACCGACAGCCGGATCGACGAGGTTTTCGGCGAGTGAGACCGCCGCGCGCCCGCTGAGGCGATCGAGTGATGAGAGGAACTCCCACTGGTCGGCAAACGGCCGAAGGTCTGCTGGATCAAGGAAGACCGTCGTTTCGCGTCGACGGCACTCTCCTTGGAGTGGCAAAGCGATAAGGTTCCCGAAGCCCCGTTTGGGAAGAAAGTCTTGTGCCGGGAAGAGGCGGTCGTAGCTGGAAAGGTCTATTTCCGCTCGGACGCTCATGGCTTCCCGGATCAAGAAGATGCCGATTCGCCGAGCGACGCTGGCAGGCACCGGGTCGGAGAAGAAGACCCACACGTGCGCACCCTCGCCGGAACTTGATCGTTCCAAAGCTGTCTGGACGCCGGCGGCGTGAGCGGCGTCTACGTACGCCAGGGCGTCGAGCACCCAGCCGGGCCCGTCGAAATCGCAGGCAAGGAGTCGGCAGGAGTCGTTGATGAGTAATGGATACAGACCAGCGTGAATATGTCCAGCGAGGTGGTCGGAGATCACCTCGTCGGTGAGTGGCAAGTACTCGCGGTCCGGTTTCCCGGCGTTGACCCAACCGCCCTTTAACGCTGGAGACCACCCTGATTTGCCGGTCCGCGCGTTGTTCCAGCGAACCGCGTACACGTCGTCTCTCCCCCCCAAGAGACGGCGGTACAAGCTGACCTTCTCTGCGGGCGATGAATTCCGGGTAATGACCGGAAGAGGAGTCCCCGGCCCATCGCGAAAGAGGCTCGGCTCCCATGTGTCCGGACGCCAAGGTCGGAGGTCGTCAACTATGCCGAGAAGTTCTCGCAGGCGTCGATTCTCAGCCTCGAGTTCGGCGATCCGGCGCTCGAAGCCGGCGGCCGTATCGCTCATGACGTCCTATTCAAGTGACCTCTTCTCCGATTCCGAAGATCAGATCAGCCACCTTCTGCGCGGCACCGGCTTGCATGCCCTTGATCACGTGCTGGTAGGTCTGCGAGGTGATCAGGATGCTTGTGTGCCCGAGTCTTTCAGACACCATCCTGATGTCGACTCCAGCGACGAGCGCAAGAGTGGCCCAAGTGTGTCTGAGGTCGTGGAGCCGAATTCGTGGCAACGCCGAGAACCTCTTTTGGCCCAGTCTGCGATCGAAGGTCTTGGAGAATGCCTCGGGATGGTACGGCTTCCCGTCCGGTCGGCAAAAGATGAGCCCATTGTCTTCATAGCCGGCGCCGACGAGCTTTTGTTCCCTCTCCTGTTTCGCCCTCTAGCTATTCAGGACCGCGACGGTATGGGTGTCGAGCTCAATCACCCGAGGCTTATGGCCCTTGGTCCGGGGGACCATGCACCCCTCTCGGCCTGTGCCGCTCGCTTTGGTGAGTGGGATGTATTCCTGCCGGATTGCGGCGTGCGCCGGCACCTCGATGAGGTTGAGGTCACTCCAACGAAGCCCCAGCGCTTCGCCGCGGCGACATCCAGTAGTCGCCATGAAGAGCCATGGGTATTGGTAGCGATCGCCTTCGCAGAGAGCGATGAAGTCCAGTAACTGCTCGCGGGTCCATACCTTCATCTCCGGCGCCTTCGATTCAGACGACGATGGCGGATTGGCCCGGTCGGCGGGATTTAATTTGATCCGCCGCCAACGGACGGCGTCGTCGAGCGCGGCATGGATGATCGTGTGGATGTAGCGGACCGTTCGCGGCTTCAAGCCGGGCGACTGCTTGCCGATGAGGCGGCCACGCTCGAGTAAGTGAGTGTAAAAGCGGTTGAGAGCGGTCGCGTCGATCGCCTGGATTGGTATGCGACCGAGATGCGGGAGCACGTGGTTGCGGACTTTGCGCTCGTAGTCCTCCCAGGTCGAGCGAGCCAACTCGCGTTGGATAGTCGGCAGCCAGTCCTTTGTCAGGAAGTCGCCGAAGGTCTGCCGGACTGACTGTACGAATGTGCCGTCTCGTCTATCCCCACGTAGGCGGTCAAGTTCCTCTTGAGCGTCAGCCTTGGTCCGAAAGCCTCGACGGTAGGCCTGTCTGCGGGTGCCGTCGGGTCGCGAGCCGACATCGACCACGAAGAACCACGTGCCGGTCTTGGGGTCCTTCCGCGGTGCCGCGGCGGAGTTGCGGCTCATGTCGGTGGGTCTTTCTTGCTGGCTGGCTTGCGTTGGGCCTGTTCGTGGGCGGCGACGCTGTCTTTGAAGAACTCCTCGGTGGCGTCGGCGATTCTGTTGCCTTTGGCGATGTCGGCTCGTAGGGCTTCGACCCGGGCGATCTGTTCGTCTTCGTCGAGATCGGCGAGCACCTCGTGTTTTTCGATCTCGAAGACCAGGTCGGCCATGGATCGCAGAGTGTTCTGTAGTTCCATCAGGTTGCCTTTGAAGTGACGGCGAATGATGTGGTGGGCGCGGATGAGGGCGATCTCTCCAGCCAGGGCCCGGATCTGCTGGCGGCGTTTTTGGGAGAGGGGGAAGGGGAGTTCTTCGTCTGGGGCGAAGTTCCATTCGTCGAGGAGGGTTTCCCATTCGGCGAGGTTGTCGGGCCGGCCCAAGACGGCCTCGAGCATGGTGAGGGTGTCGATGCGGGAGCCGGGTACGTGGACGAAGATGCCTTTGGGGGGTGGGGTGAGGAAGTAGAGGACGGGGACGTCGAAGGCTCGGGCCAGGGTGACGAGGTCGTCGGCGGTGAACTCGCGGACCCGGTTGCCGGTGACGGAGCGCTCGGCGTGGGCGACCATGGCTTCGCTCCAGTCTTTGCCGGCCACCGAGGAGAGAAGGCGGGCCACTTCACCTTGGGTGAGCCCTCGCCGCTGGCGGAGCCGGAGGAGGTTGCCGGCCACGACCTGGTTGGGGGTCCAGGTGGGCGGGGGGGTCTCGGGTTTGCGTCTTGGCACTGTTCTCCTTGTCGCAACTCGATGACAGAGCGGGTGGGTTACACCGGTGTTATTTGTCGCTCCCATGATCCATACTATGAGCGAGACAGATTTGCGTCAATGGTAGGGAGGGTTGTCATGGTCCTGGCGGACGCTCCGGATTTCCTCACCTTGGAAGAGGCGGCCCAGATCCTGCGCATCGGCCGCAACCAGGCCTATGAGCTGGCCCGGGTGTGGCGGGCTACCGGCGGTGAGCGTGGGGTGCCGGTGGTGGAGTTCGGCCGGCGGTTGCGGGTGCCCAAGGCGGCGTTGATGCGCCTGGCCGGCCTGGCCGAGCCGCTAGGTGCTGATCGTGACCGCTGAGCCCGACGACTTCCGGCTAGGGCTGGAACTCCGGGCCCTGAGCTTGGGGTATCGGCTGGGCTCCGACGCCCTGCTGATCCTTCTCGACCTCGCCGCCCATGGCACCGACTCGCCGGAGGGGATCGTGGTGGCCGCCAGTTACCGCGACATCGGCCGCCGCCTGGGCCTCTCCAAAGACACGATAGGTCGGCGAATGGCGCTATTGCGCCGGGACGGCATCGTCGTCGAACTAGGCCAGGACTCGGCTGATCGTTTCGAGACCCGCTCCTACCGGCTGTACCTGGACTTCGCCGGCGTGACCCGCCAAGCGCGGATGACGCCGTGAACCCACCGGGCGGGGACGACCCCACCCTCGACACCTGCGTGGTGATCCTGTCGGAACAATGCCGGCCGCTGCGGCGATCCCTGCGGCCCCTGGTATGGCAGGTCCTCGAAGAGGTCGCCCTGGAGGCAGTCGTCGAAGACGGGCGGCTGGTGGCCCGGACCTCGGCCCGCCAAGTAGCCGAATCTCTCGGGATCGATCCCGGCACCGCCGCGGCCGCGCTGCGCGCTCTGCGACAGCGCGGGCTGGTCAGCCCTTGGCGGGAGAAGGGCCCGGCGGGACGCTTCGGGCTGTCGGTGTACCAGCTCCACCCCGTCGCCGGGCTGACGGTGGTTCGACCATGCACGGCAGAGCCATTCAGGGTTTCGGCAGCGACGGGCCAGCCACGTATGGAAGAGCCGGCGGCGGTCCCGACATTCCGGGTTGCGCCACACATGGTCTCATCACGTTTGGAGGAACGGGCACCCGGCCGGCTCAGCGGCCCGGCAGCCCGAGCAAGCACGGGTCCCGTCTGCGTGGCATCCGATCTCGACTCCAGCGAGGCTATAGGGGAAGAGCCTTCGCCTGGTCGTCCGGAGCGCGACGGGGAGTCGTCCGGCGGCCCCGGTTCCTGTCGGCAATGCTCCGGGCAGGAGACCCTGGACCTCGGGTCGGGGTCGTGGTGACGGCGCCGGTGGATGCCTCCCCGCAGGGGTGGCCTATGCCGGGTGGGAATCTATGCCGGGTGGAGCCTGTATGGGGTTGGCGTGGCCGGGGTTTCCGTGTAGGAACCCGGCATAGTTACAGGCTTTCGAGGAAGGCGAGCAGCTTGTCTGGTGGCCGGTAGCGGCGCCGGGCTGCTGGGGTGGGGGCTATTCGGGCCAGGGCTTTCTCCTTGAGAGTCATGTCGGCGTGGATGTAGATGTCGGTGGATTTGATGCTGGCGTGCCCGAGCCACAAGGCGATGGTGGCGACGTCGAGTTCCGCGGAGAGGAGGCCCATGGCGCAGGAGTGTCTCAAGGTGTGAGGAGTCACCCGTTTCCGGCGCAACGACTGGCATTGTTTCGCGGCGACGGCAACGTGCTTGTCGATGAGGTCCTCGATGGCGTCGGTGCTGAGCCGCTTTCCTGTCCTGGTAGTAAAGACAGGATCGCCGGGTCCCGCTCGGCGCTGTTCGATCCAGTCGTGTATCAGCCCGGCGGTGGCTGGGGTGAGCGGCGTGTGGCGCTGCTTGCGGCCTTTGCCTTTGGTCCAAACGTTGGCGCCGGCGCCGAAGGCGACATCCCCGCGGTTGAGACCGATCAGCTCAGAGACCCGTAGTCCGGTCTGGACGGCCACGAGCATCAACAGGTGGTCGCGCCGGCCCAGTGGGGTGGAACGGTCGGGGGCGGCCAGCAGGGCGTCGGTCTCGGCAGCGGTCAGGTAGCTGACGATGGT
>CAWKOH010000016.1:0-215533 GCA_963851245.1 uncultured Acidimicrobiaceae bacterium
TGGTGGCACATATCCCTGACCGACGTTGCTGGGGTTGCTCCACGGGGTGCTGGCACTTGAACGGCAGGGGCGCTGGTCTTGTCGGCGGCGATTCAGGGACGTGCCGGTCGACTCGGGAAAGTCCCACCCGCTGTATACGCAGACACGACGGGTGCCGGGGTGGGCCTGCGGGTTGCCGGGTGGATGGGCGGCAGAGGGGACGGGGGGTCTTTGCCGGACATCCCCGAGGTCCTGCTTCGTAACGTTCGCCTCGTCGACCGCGTCGCCCTGGTCGGCAGGACCGTTCTGGTCCTGCCAGGTCCTCTACGCGTCGGGGGCGCGTCGCGTTGAGTGGTGCAGCGGACAGCAAGTCAAACGGCAATCCCAACCTCTCTCCTGGTGACTGGGGGACGGTCATCACGCTGTGCGGCCGAATGGCGAAACGTGGAAGCAGCGTGGAAGGACTGGGTGACGACCACGCCGGGTGTGCCGAACAGCGGTTGCTCACGGGTGTCTTGGACCCTTGCGCTACCGACTGGATTTCCTGGCGTAGCGGGCACCTTGCCTTACTGCGGCAGGGCTCGCCGCAGGGACTCCTCGATTCGCTCCAGGCGCGCTTCGAGATCGTCGAAGCGTGGGTGGAGACTCGTCTCCTCGGCCCTCCTCGTCGGGGGAGCGGATCTGGCTGGCACGTTGAACGAACGTTGAGGTGATGGCGGCGGTGATGATGGCCAGGAAGGCGACGCCCTCCAACATTACGAATGCCGCCACGATCCTTCCGGCCGGGTTCTTGGGAGTGACATCGCCGTAGCCGACGGTCGTGACCGTCTGGATAGCCCACCACATCCCGACCCAGATAGTGCTGTACTCCGGGTGGTCGATGAGCCGCATGAGCGCGCCGCCGGCTACGACGACCGCGACGGTGGCGACGGCGATCACGCCCATCGCGCCGCGCACCGAGGCCGGATTGCGCAGGAAGCGGTTCAGTCTGCGCTCGATGGGATTCAGTTTGGGCATGTCATCGCCTTCTTTCTACTCCTGATCCTGACCAACACCTCGGACCGGCGCGTCTCCCGGTCCCCCGGCTCCTGGCCGTCCAGGGCCTGGAAAGGCCATCCCCGGATTGCCTCGGCCCGCTCGGTTGCGTCGACGCCAAGAGCCGGGACAGACCCTCGACGCTCTGTGATCCCACAGAACCGATTCCAAGCTGCGGGACTAAACATATCGTGTACTCATGCTCGGATTCTGCCGATCACGGGCCAACTGGATTGCATCCCCGAGCAGCGGGACATGGTGCACCACCGTTCACGGCCTGGGACGGCCCACACTGAAACACCGGTGTCCGATCTGTGGCTCTCCCCCTGCCGGCTCAGTGCGGGGTCAGGTGGATGACGCCGACGCTGTGGAGTCCGTCCAGGATGAGTTGGACGGCCAGGGCGGCCAGGAGGATGCCGAAGACCTTCTCGGTGACGAGCATGCGGCTCTCGTCGAGATGGTCGCTGACTCGGTTGGCCCAACGGAACACGGCCACGTCCAGAGCGAGGACCACGCCCAGCAGGACCACCACCATGGCGAACACGCCCACCGAGTCGGCCTCGGCGGAGAGGGTCACCAGGGTCACGATGCCGGCCGGGTTGAGCAGGTAGGGGACCGCGCGGGGGAAGGTGGCGACCCGGAGCGGATCGCGTCCCTTGATGGCCTGACTCTCCTTTGGTTCGCCTGTGCCGAGCACCATGGTGATGGCGATGATGACCAGGATGAGGCCGCCGGCGATCGAGAGCGACCCGGTCGAGAAGTGCAGCAGGCGGGCCAGCAGCTCGCCCAGTCCGACCAGTAGGAGCGAGACCACGCCGGCGGTGGTGAGCATTTTGCGGACGACGAGGGCCTTGGTTTTGGTGTCGAGGGCGGCGGTGATCTCCACGAACGGCACCAGGGCGATCTTCGGTCCCACCCCGATCAACAACAGCAAGAACGTGTCGATGACAAAGTAGAGGTCAATCGACGTGTAGTTCATCGGGGCGTCTTGCTCGCGGGCGTCGTTATCGCCGGGCCAAGGCCAGGCTTCGTCCCTGGCGTAGCTGGATTTGATCGCGGCCCGTACCTTCCACAGTGCCGCCGACCCTACCCGCCGGGAGCGGGCGGGGAGGAGCACCAGCACCGCCCGTATACTCGCCGGGATGGCCTCCTCGAGCCGGGACAGCCTCGATGTGGTGGTCATCGGCGGGGGCCCGGCCGGGGTGATCGCGGCGTTGCGTGCGGCGCGGCTGGGAGCCCGAACGGCGCTGATCACCAGTGCTGGGCTGGGCGGGATGGCCGCGGCCGACGGGCCGGTCCCGGTGCGCACCCTGGCCCATGCGGCCCGGCTGATCCGCGAGGCCCGACAACTGCCCCGCTACGGCATCACCGCCGGTGAACCTGCCCTCGACTACCCGCGGCTGGTGGATCGCGTCGGGGAGGTCACCGCCGAGGTGCGGGCCCACTCGGCGCTGGGCCAAGAGCTCCAGCAGTCCGGGGTCACTATCTACGAGCACGCCGGCGCGGCCCGGTTCATCGACCCGCACCTGATCGAAAGCGCCCATGCACCACCGCTCCGCGCCGAGCAGTTCATCATCTGCACCGGTGGCATGGCCACGCCGACTGGACCTGCCCGGCTTCGACTTGACCTGCACCCACAGCGACGCCTGGGGTTTCTCCTCGGCTCCCGCCGTCGATGCTGGTGATCGGCGCCGGCGCCACCGGCGTGCAGGTCGCCTCGATCTTCAACGCCTTCGGGTCCCACGTGACGATCTTCGAGGCCGCCCCACGCATCTTGATGAGCGAAGACCACGACGTCGCCGCGGCCGTCCGCGCCGCGTTACAAGCGTCGGGGATCCGGGTCCTGGAGCAGGCCGGGACCATCGAGCGTTTCGAGTCCTGCCCCGCCGGCGTCCGGCTGATCTACACCAAAACCGACACCCAAGACCACGTCGAGGCGACGGTGGCGGTGGTGGCGGCCGGATGGGTCGCCAACACCGCCGGACTCGACCTGGCCGCCGCCGGGGTGGAGACCGACCAGCGCGGCTACGTGCGGGTGGACTCCCAGCTTCGCACCACCGCGCCCCACATCTTCGCCGCCGGCGACATCACCGGGCACCTCATGGTCGTCCACGAGGCCGTCCGCGAAGGCTACCTGGCCGCCACCAACGCCGTGCTCGGCCGCACCACCGCCCTGCCCGCCGAGGTCAGCCCCATCGGCAGCTTCACCGACCCCGAGTACGCCTCGGTCGGGGTCACCGAGGCCACCGCCCGCAACAGCCGCGACGTGATCGTCGCCACCGAGCGGTTCGACGCCCTGGCCCGACCGATCATCGACGGCCGCCCCACCGGCTTCTGCAAACTGGTCGTCGACCGACAGCTCCACACCATCCTCGGCTGCCACATCGTGGGCGAGCGCGCCGGCGAGCTGGCCCAACTGGCGGCGGTCGCCATGGCCGCCGGGATGAAAGTCGAGCAGCTCGCCCTGGTCCCGTTCTCCTTCCCCACCTACGCCAACGCCATAGGGCGCGCCGCCCTCAAAGCCGCCCGCAGCCTCGAACCGGCCACCGGGCGGACCGAAGATGACCTTCCGCTCCAAGCCGACGTCGGTTGACGCGCAACGAGCCTCTATGCCTCGGCACAGCCGGGTCTGGCCCGGCAGAGCTCGAGCCGCAGCGACCTCCCCGAGCTCCATCCCCTTGAAGGGGTGCCAAGGGTCGCCCGCCACCGCGACGCAAAGAGCACGTTACTGTCATCGCTGGCCGGAAGAAGCAGGTGGCAGTAGCGTCGATCAAGCTGCGGGCTCGTCTACGGGCATAGCGGAGGGTTGCTTGGTCGGCAGCCGGCGGGTCAGCAACAGGGCCAGCACCGCCAGGACGGCGAGCAGGGATAGCGAGGCGCGCAACCCGTCGATGCGAGCGTCGGCGTTCTCGGCGACAATGGCGTCGGCCGTCTTGGGGGGCACCCCGGCCTTGTCGAGCTCGGTCTTCAAGTCGTCGTCGGAGATGAACGGCACCCCCCCGGTCAGTTCCACTTGCGCCTTGGAGGCCACCTCGGCCGGGCACCGCCGGGTTGTGGGCGATGCCGCTCAGGAACGACGCGGTCAACGCCGAGATGAGCACCGCCCCGGCCAGGGCGGTACCGATCGAGGCGCCCAGGTTGGTCATGGTGTTCTGAACGCCGCCGACTTCGCCGCTCTGTTGGTCGGGCACCGACGAGACGGTCACGCTGCCCAGCTGGGAGGCCAGGGCCCCGACACCGAGCCCGGCCAGCAGCATGGGCCAGGTCACGATCTCCGGTCCGGCGCCGGCGTCGAGGGCGGCCACCATGATGGCGATCCCGGCGAACAGGGCCAGGAACCCCAGCTGGGCGACCCGGCGCGGGGAGGCGTCAGGGAAGACCTTCGGGACGCCCACGGCGGCCAGCAGCAGGGTGATCGACAGGGGCAGGAGCCGCACGCCGGTGGCGATGGCGGACAGGCCCAGCGCCACCGACAAGAACAGCGGCACCGCGAAGAACAGGCCGGCCTGGAGCAGGTACTGGAAGAAGAAGGCGGTCAGCCCGCCGCGAAGCGTCCGGTTGCGCAGCAGGGCCGGGTCGAGCAGCGCCGCCTTCCCCGCGGCGAGTCGGTGATCCTCCCACCACAAGAAGCCCCACAGCACCAGCCCGCCACCCAGAATCAGCCAGATCACCGGCGACACCCCCAGCCACTGGGGGGCACCGGCCTTGGGTTGCACGAAACCCCAGGTGCCCGAGCGCAGGATGCCGTACACCACCAGCCCCAAGCCCAGGGCGGACAACACGGTGCCCACCACGTCCAGGTGGGCCCCCTCCTCGGCGGGGGTGTCGGCCATGCGGCGGGTCAGCGCCAGGATGCCCAACACCACCAGGACTTCGCCCACGAACACCCACCGCCAGGACAGGTAGGTGGTGAACAGGCCGCCGATCAAGGGGCCGGCGGCCACCGCGATGGCCCCGGCCGAGGCCACCAGCCCGTAGGCGCGGGGC
The DNA here is from genome assembly GCA_963851245.1 of uncultured Acidimicrobiaceae bacterium. Classification (GTDB taxonomy): domain Bacteria; phylum Actinomycetota; class Acidimicrobiia; order Acidimicrobiales; family Palsa-688; genus CAWKOH01. The sequence goes on from CAWKOH010000016.1 coordinate 5,002, forward strand.
CGCTCGTTCCGGGCGAAGTTCGACGCCACCAACGCCACAATGGCCGGCAAGATCAGGGCCGCCCCCGCCCCCTCCAGGACCGACCAGCCGAAGATCAACACGGTCAGGTTCGGTGACAGGGCCGTGGTCAGCGATCCGCACCCGTAGATGACACAACCGAGCATGAACGCCCGTTTGCGGCCCAGGATCTGGCCCAGCTTGCCGCCCGTGATCATCAGGGACGCCATCACCAGCGTGTACAAGGTGATGGCCGTCTGGATGCCCACCACCGTGGTGCCCACGTCCTTGGCCACCGTGGCGATCGAAACGTTCATCACCGAGCTGTCCAGCGTCATCAGGAACTGGCCCGACGCCAACGTCACCAGGACGATCCCGGCCCCCGTAGCCCGACGTTCAGCGGTATCCGCCACGCGGTTTCACCATCCCATCCATCCCGCCAGCCACACACAAGCGAAGAAACACCGAGCGCACATGATCGCAGACCACAGCGGCTCCCCAGCTCATCCCGTGCCGGTAACCCCACCACCCCGGTGGGGAACAACCTCCCCCCACCACCCGTCGGCCTATACCCCTTGGCTGCCCGAGCCATCCGGTGCCCGGAATGGCTTACAGCACCCGCCGGCCGGCCGCCCCATATTTGGGCAGCCGGGCGGGAGACCGGGCTTCCGCCCGGCTCTCCGTAACTGTCACCCCACCCCCCTCCCTGTAGAGGCCCTGCGCGGTGTAGGGCCAGGGAAGGACGGTCCAGCGGTGGCTGTGAAAATGACATGGCCCGTGGAGCACTCCTGCGGGCACGACGAAGACCACGACCTGTCGGACAAACGCCCTTCGGAGCGGGCCGGTTGCGCCCGCTGGCTGGCCGGGCAGGAATGCTCGGACTGCTGGACGGCGAAGCGGGACCGCCAAAACGCTAAGGACCGCGACAGGTGGGTTGCCGAGAGGCGCGCCGAGGAGTCGGCCGCCGCCAACGCGTGGGAGAAGGCGGCAGACATGCCGGCTCTCGACGGGCGCAGCGACAAGGCGGTCGAGTGGGGCCGCCGGGTCCGCCACCAGTTGATGGTCGCCGCGCACGAGCACGCCATAGGCATCGGGGTGGCCGACGACGACTTCGCCGAGCAGGTCGAGACCCCGGCCCGGCGGATCAGGTGGGCGTCGTGGTGGATCGACCAGCGCGACGCCGACAGGGAGGATGTAGCAGAGCTTGTCCAAGACGGTGCGGCTTCATACGCGCCTGGCGGCACGGAGAACCCGTACTGATGGACGTCTGGGCGGGCAGCAACGGGGAAGGCGAGCGAGTGCCGGACCGGACCGCGAGCGAGTTCATCGCCTCCCGCGTAGCCGGGCTGACACCGGTTCGCGAGCAGGTCGACGGCGGCACTATTCATGTTGGCCTGGTCCGCGGCGGGGTTCGGGACGTTGGCCGGCCGCCGACCGGGACGTGGCTGGCCGACCATCCCGGTGAGGCGGCGAAGGTCGCGGCGAACCTGGATGGACTCTGCGGGCCTGATCGGGCCGCGAGCCTGTTGGAGCGTGCCGGCGGCGACCGCTTCTTCGCCGTGTGGCTGGAGTTGGTCGATCACTGGCTGGAGGATGTCCCGCCCGAGAACCGCCCGACCTCGTTCCCGTGGCGGGCAGCCTACGAGCAGGGTTGGAGGCCGCACGAGGCGGTCTCGGCCGCCCGCGATCTCGGCCACTCACCCGAAGCTCTCGAAGACTTCGGGCTGATCGACAACGCCGCCGAATGGCGCGCGGAGATCGGATAGGAGGGAGCCGGCCCGTGCCTATCGACTTCCTCGCCGTCCGGTCACGCCACCGTCTCGGCGATGTGGCCCGACGGACCGGGTACCCGGTCGATGTCGCCTCCGGCGATGTGATGGTGTGCTGCCCCCGACCCGATCACGACGACAGCACCCCGTCGGCGATCCTGCATCTCGACACCGACCGCTACCACTGCTTCGGGTGTGGAGCGACCGGGGATGTCGTGCAATGGGTGCGCGACATATACGGCGTCGGGGTCGCCGAGGCTGTCAAGAAGCTCGAAGCGGGTGGCCCGCTGCCGCTGCCGGCCAGGACCGGCGGCGCTACTACCACCCAGGTGGAGCGCCGGGCCGGTCCGCGGGCGGAGCCGCCGGACCTGTCGCGCACAGCCCGCCGGCCGGGTCCTCGCGGTGCTGGAGGAAGCGTGGCAGTACTACAAGTTCGGAACGCTGCACGAGGCCGGCGTCGCCTACCTCAATGACCGCGGCGTCGACGTCGGAGCCTTGGAGGCCGAGATCGGCGGGCCGGTCGTCGGCCGTACACCGTTCAAAGCCCCCGACCAGCTCGTGCACCGTCTCGCGGGCGAGAGGGTTCAGCGACGACGAGCTGGTCGACGCCGGCCTCGCCCGGCGCAGCCCGAGCGCGCTGCCCGGCGCGCCGCCGAAGGTGATCGACTACTACCGTCGCCGGGTCATGGTCCCCGTCAGGAACGGGGAAGGCAGGGTGATCGGCCTGATCGGCCGCTACGACGGCAACGCCAAAGCGGACGGCGCACCGAAGTACATGAACCCGCCCCGCACGGCCGTCTACGACAAGGCGGCAGCCCTGTACCGGCCGTCCACGCCGCGGCTCGACCCGGACGGCCAGGTGGTCGTCGTCGAGGGCACTCTCGACGCCCTCGCGGTGGCCTCGGCTGCGGCTCGGGCCGGGTTCTCCTCGAAGTTCGCCCCGCTGTGCGAGTCCGGGATCGCTCTTTCGGACTCGCAGGTCGAGCAGGTCATGGCGATCCACCACCGGGCGCCCGTGCTGGCCGCTGACGGGGACACCGCTGGCGGCGGGGCGAACACGAAATGGGCGGCCGCGCTCGCGGTGAGAGGCCGCGAGTCTGCGATCGTCGCCTGGCCGGACGGTGAGGACCCGGCCTCGTGGCTCGCGAGCCACGGCACCGCCGGGCTCATAGCTCTGACCCGTAAGGGCTGTCTCGAAGCGTCGGAGGCCGACCTGAGGCCCCGCCACAGCGCCCGCGAGGTGGCTCAGCACATCCTGGAGACCCTTCCTGGGTCCGCCGATGTTGAGGACCGGTGGCGGGCCGCACTCGCCCCGTGCGGCCAGATGCGCCACGCCGCGGCCGAACGCTACGCGACTGGCGCGGCCGAAACCCTCGCCCCGGCAGTGGTGGCAGCCGCGATCGAGGCGTCCACCGACAGCCGTCGGACGGGTGAACGACGTGATCCTCATCGTCGCCTCCTACGGCCGGAGGCTCCCCGAGCCTGCACAGGTCCGTTACGCCGAGCTGGCAGCGCTGGAAATCGAGAAAGCTTGGCTCAGCCCGGCAGGCTGGGCGCAGCGCCGGATCGAGACCGTTATCGGCGTCCCAACCTCCAGTGATCTGGTACCTCATGGCGCCACGGTGGCCATGGACGTGGAGAGATGACCATCCTCGCCCGGGTCAAGCCCGCGCCTCCCGCCCAGTAGGGGGGCAACAAGCACCCGGCTGGGCCGGGTCCGGCCTCGGATGTGTAGTCTCGTGCGGCGTGTTGAGGCTCCTCGTCGGCGGTCTGGTCGTGGCTGACAACGAAGAGCGAAGCGATCCTCCTCCGAGCCCGGTCAACGCCCGCTGGGAGAAGGTGGAGGACCGGCGCCGCGCCGAAGCTCTCGCTGCCCTGCTGTTCGCCACACGCCCCGCCAGCGGGGAGACTGAGCGTCGTGCAAGCTGAGCGTCGCCGGGCGGGTCTCTACTGCCGGGTGAGCACGGACGAGCAGGCCGAGTCGGGCACATCACTCGACGTTCAGCTCGAAAAGTGCCGGGCCTACGCGTCCGTTCACAACCTCGACGCGACGGAGTACGTGGACGCCGGAGTGTCCGGATCGCTCGACGCTCGACCCGCGCTTGATCGGCTACTCGCTGACGTGCGGTCCGGGCTGCTCGACGTGGTTGTCGTCGCCAAGTTCGACCGGTTCGGACGCAGTCTCCACTTCACAGCGCAGGTGATCCACGGGTTGGAATCCCTCGGCGTTGAGTTCGTCAGCATCGAGGAGCGGGTTGATAACACCCCCGCTGGACGTTTTCAGCGGAACGTGCTGTTGAGTGTCGCCGAGTTAGAGCGCGAGGTGATCCGCGACCGGATGGTCTCAGGCGTGACCGCCGTCGCTCGGCGAGGGTTCTGGCCTGGCGGGCCGGCGCCGTTCGGGTACAGGGTGGTGCGAGGGGAGAAACACGCCCGGGTGGAGATCGACCCCGATGAGGCCGAGACAATCCGGCTCATGGTGGCGTGCATGGTCGACAAGAGCATGTCCACCCTTGAAACGGCCCGCCATCTCAACGCGGCTGGCCGTCCGCCTCGCCGTCTTGGCCGGTGGACCAGCCAAAGCCTCCGACACGTTGTCCAGAACGGGACGGGATGGTCCGGCCGTTGGGAATATCGCCGGGCCGCCCGTAAAGGCAAGCCCGGCCGCGACCCTCAAGGCAAGTACGGGTCGCCCATCTGGCTGGATATCCCGTCTATCCTGACCCCCGAACGGCACGAAGCCGTCAAGGCCGCGCTCGCACGTAGCTCGACCGGGCCTGTTGCCAAGAAGAACCTCTATCTGCTGTCGGGTCTGATCACATCCCCGCACGGCGCGAACTTCCAGGGAGTTACCCGTCCCGGCGGTCTTGCCCTGATGCGCTGCGCCGGGGCACACACTCAGCTCCCGCCCGAGGAGAGATGCTCCTGCCACACTATCGTCGTGCCGTTCGTCGAGAAACTCGTGTGGGACGAAGTGACCCGTGTGCTCTCCGACCCCGACGAACTTCAGGCCAGAGCCGAGGGGGTGCTGGCGGGCTTGGAGTCTGTGCAGCCCCGCGACGATCTGGCCGCCCTGCGACGCCGGGTGATAGCAGCCCAAAAGGCTCTCGGTGACGCCTACGCCCGCGCCCTGAGGCTCAACCTTGACGACCAGGCTCTCGCCCACGCCACCTCCCAACTCTCCGACGACCTGGAGACCGCCAAGCGCCGGCTAGCGAGGGCCGAAGCGTGGGCTAGGACCAACAGCGACACTCGCTCCCGCGTGGAACGCATCTGGTCTCTCGCAGACAGCGCCCGCCGAAACCTCGACTCGGACGATCCCACCCTTCGCCGCCGCATCCTCGAAGTGCTCGGCGTCCGAGTCCGGGTAACCGGCTGGGAGACCTGCACAACATGCGCGGGCGGCGGATTAGTCGCCGCGGAGCCCGACCCCATAACCGGAAAGCGGAAGAAAGGAATGGCCGGAGCGTGCGTGTGCCCCACCTGTTGCCGCACCCGCCACGTCCCGCTCCTCACGATCACCGGAGAGATACCAGACGCATCCAGTCTCGGAGGCGCACCCGCCGGTAGTCCCGGTTGGCCATTCGAGGTCGTCGCCGGCGCATCGTAAAGTCCCGGCGTATTGGGAGAAAAAGGGGCCCTGACCAGCACCTCAGTGTGAACAGAAACGTCAAGGTGATCCTGAAGCGATGCCGCTGCTGCTCACGCTGTCGTCGGGGGTGCAGGGGTTCACCACCATCCACGCCGGTTCGGCCCGCCAGGCGCTGTCCCGGCTGCGGTTCATCTGCCAGCTGGCGGAGACGGGGTCGGAGCTGAGCGTCGCCGCCCTCTCCGCTCTGGTGAGTGAAGCGGTGGACCTGGTGGTGCACTGCGCCCGGCAGGGGCCGGACGTCAGGGTGACAGAGGTGCTGGCGGTCGAGGACCTGCAGGTGGCGGCGGGCACGGTGGCCTTCACCACCACCTCCATCTTCGCCCGGTCCCGGTTCGGCGATCCGCTCGAGTGGACGGGCAACCTGCCCGGTGCGGGCGGCCCGGGCCCTCGAGCTGCAGGGCTTCGACGTACGGGCCCTGACCGGAGGGGACCTGTTCCGATGAGCGTGCCCGTGCTCGGAGTCGTGGCCGCGGCCCTGGCGGCAGTCGGGGCCTACCTCATCTACTCGTCGGTGGCGTTCGGTTGGAAGGGCGTGGCCCCCCGGGTGGGCCGCCGGCGCCGGAGCGGACCGGACGTGATCAGGACGTGGATGGTCCAGGCCGGACTGGGTCAGGTCCGCGCGGTCGAGTTCGCGGCCTCGGTGGGTGCAATGGCTCTGGCCGGGCGCGGTGGGGGCGTACGTGCTCTTCGGCGGCGTTCTGCCGGCGCTGGTGGCGAGCTGCTTTGCTGCCGCGTTCCCGGTCTCCGCTTACCGAGCCCGGCGCAGGGCCCGGATGGCTGCGGCCGCGGAAACGTGGCCTCGTCTCCTCGAGGAGCTCCGTCTCCGCACCGGATCGCTGGGGCGATCTATCCCGCAGGCATTGTTCGAAGTCGGCCACCGGGCACCGGCCGAATGGCGCCCGGCGTTCGCGGCCGCCGAACGCGAGTGGCTGCTCACGACCGATTTCCCGCGCACCGTCGCCCTCCTCAAGGATCGCCTATCGGATCCGTCCGTCGACGTGGTATGCGAGACGCTGATGGTGGCCCACGAGATTGGCGGGTCCGACCTGGACTCGAAGCTGGCCGACCTAATCGCAGAAAGGGTCCTGGATCTTCAAGGGCGCAAGGACGCGGCCAGCCGTCAGGCCGGCGTTCGCTTCGCCCGCCGGTTTGTGCTTCTGGTGCCCCTGGGCATGGCGGTGGCGGGCCTGACCATCGGAACGGGCCGGTCTGCCTACGAGACGCCCGGCGGCCAGATCGCGGTCGCGTTCGGGCTTCTGGCGGTGCTCGCGTGCTGGGTCTGGTCAGGGCGCCTGATGCGCCTGCCGGAGGAACCGCGGGTGTTCCGATGATCCGTGTCGCCCTCGGGGCAGGCGTGCTGGTGTGGGCGGGCACCACGCTCTTGCTCTCGTGCTGGGCCCGGATGGACCGGCCCACCCTGCTCGACCGGCTGCGCCCCTATCACCCTGGAACGCTGTCGGCTCCTGCCGACCGCGGGGTGTTTTCGGTCTCGTCGCTGCGCGATGTGATCGGCCCGCTGGCCCGGTCCAGCGGTGATCGTCTGGCCGGCTTGTTCGGCGTCACTGAATCCGTTTCCGTTCGCCTTCGCCGTATTCATTCAGCCATGGACGCCACCGCCTTCCGGGTCCGCCAGCTGCTCGTGACCGGAGCATCGCTGGTGGTCGGGGCCCTGATCGCGGCCGTGAGGGGCCTTCCAGCTGCTGTGGCGGCGTTCCTGGTGCTTGGCCTTCCGGTGCTCACCTTCCTGGTCATCGAGCAGCGCCTGGCCCGGGCCTCCGACCGGTGGAAGCGGGATCTTGCCCTTGAACTGCCGGTGGTCAGTGAGCAGATAGCCATGCTCTTGAACGCCGGCTATTCGTTGGGCGCGGCCCTCGCGCGCGTTGCGGCTCGAGGGCGCGGCTGCGTGGCCCAGGATCTGTCGGTAGTCGTCAACCGGGTGCGCCAGGGCGTGTCCGAGACCGAGGCTCTGCGCGAGTGGGCGGAACTGGCTCAGGTGGAAGGCGTCACCCGGCTGGTCGGGGTGCTGGCCCTCCACTCGGAGGCAGCGGACCTGGGGCGGTTGGTCTCCGCCGAAGCCGGCCAGGCCCGGCGGGACCTCCACCGCCGAACTTTGGAAGCGATCGAACGGAGGGCTCAGCAGGTGTGGGTTCCTGTCACGGTGGCGACGCTCGTCCCCGGCGTGATCCTGCTGGCGGTGCCCTTCCTCTCAGCTCTTCGACTCTTCGCCAACTCGTGAAATTTGCAGGAACGAAAGGACATTCATGACCGAATACCACCGCAAGCGGGCCCGTGACGAGCGGGGCGAGGGCGTGATCTCGGCGGCCATTGCCGTCCTGGTGATGGCCTTCATAGGAGTTGCTATGTGGGTGGCCTTCAGCTCCACCTTCAACCACGCCGCCACCCACGTCAACAATCAGGTCAACTGCATCGGCCAGACCTCTTCCAACTGCTGAACCGGTTGGCCTTGTCTGGTCGGAACCCGGAACCTCCGATCCGGCCGCGCTCCGAAACCGGCACGGCCGTGGTGGGGACCCTGGTCGGGTTCTTGATCTTCCTGGTGCTGCTCCTCCTATCGGTGCAGATCCTGGTCCGTCTCTATGCCGCGTCGGCGCTCACGGCGTCGGCGACGGCCGCGGCGGAGATGGTCGCCGACTCCAGTGAACCGGCAGCAGCGGTGCCAGGGGCGGAAGCGTCCGCCCGGTCACGGCTCGGAACCTTCGGTGCCACCCGGACCACCTTCGACTGGCGGGAAGTGGACCCCCAGCAGGTGGTGCTCCAGGTGAACGGCCGCAGTCCGGCCTTCCTGCCCTTACCGGCATCGTGGCTGACGATCCAGCGCACGGTGACGGTGCGGACTGAGAGGTTCAGGTGAAAGGGCGGCCGCCGCGCACTCCCGGCTCGTCCCTGGATCCTTCCCCGTCGCGTTGCTCCGGCGAGCAGGGCTTCGTCGGTGGCTTCGAGGGCCTCCTATTCGGAGTCCTGATATTCGTCGTTGGCACCCTCCTCGTCGCGGATGCCTGGGCCGTGGTCGATACGAAGTTCGCAGTGGTGGAGGCGGCCAAGCAGGCGGCGCGGACCTATGTCGAGGCACCCAGCGCTGCTGCGGCCGGGCCGGAAGCCGAGCAAGCCGCCGACCAGGCGCTGGCCGGCTACGGGCGGGATCAGCGGCTGGCCGGGGTGAGCTTGGTGTCGGGAGGCTTCGGGCGTTGCCAGCGGATAACCATCGCGGTGTCCTATCCGTCCCCAATGCTCGAGCTTCCCGTGGTGGGGCGGATCGGCTCCGGTGAGACGGTGCGAGCCGACCATTCGGAGCTGGTTGACCCCTTCAGGTCGGGGCTGCCCGGCACGTCGTCATGCGCGTGAGGGTGCGGACAGGAGGCAGGGACCACGGCAGCGTCCTGGCATTGGTGCCGGCCGGCTTCCTGGTGCTCATCCTTCTGGCGGCCCTGGCCGTGGACAGCGCGGTGAGCTACTTGGGGCAGGAGCAGTTGCACGATGCCCTGAGCGGGGCGGCCAATGATGCCGTTACCGCCGCGCTCGACAACACCTCCTTCTACCGCTCCGGGGCCATCACGATCGATCCGGTTGCGGCGGGGCGGGTCGTATGCGCCTCCGTCGCGGCTCAGAACGCCCCTGCCCTCCAGGGCCTGCAGGTGTGGATGGCTGTGGACGGGGACTCGCTGAGGCTAAGAGGGGAGGCGGAAGTCGACAGCGTCTTCGGGCGGGCCATTCCCGGTTTGGCGCACCACACCGTGCGGGCGTCGGTGGCGGCGGTGGCCGCTCAGGGTCCTGTTGCCAGCACTGCTGCGCCCGGCTCACCTGGTGCGGCTGAAGCGCTCATGCCGTTGCGGTGCGGCCCGAGCTGACCCCTGACTGGCGAGCGGTGGCTGGCGGGTGTGGCTGGCGGGTGTGGCTGGCGAGCGGTGGCTGGCGAAGCGGTGGCTGGCGAGCCCTAGCTGACCGGGATCGTCTGTCCCACTTCCAGTAGACGCTGACCGGCTGCGACGAGCGCCGAAGCAGCCGCAGCTGCGGTGGACGCCGGTGGGAACGGCCCCGCCGGTTCCAAAAGGTGCAAGCCGTCCGTGATCTCGGACAGGGCGGCCCGCCAGGCTGCCGCGATCGCCGGCGTTGGCGGAGGTCGCAGCTTCTGGGCCTGGACCAGACCGTTGCGGAGGGAGACCAGGTCGACGGCCGAGACGTTGGGCCGGGTCGTTCCCATGCCCATTACCTCGCGGCTGAACCGGGGTCAGGTCTTCGATCAGGGCGGTGATGGTCGGCATGGCTTGCCGGCCCCAGGACGCCTGGAGCTGCTCGGGAGAGCGAGCCGGCCGGGTGGTAACTGCCGCGACCGTGCCAATGATGGCGGCGGCAACGGCTATCTCTACGAGGGCGATTCGCCACCTTCTCGAGCGGGTGATCCGCCGCAGCGCCGCGGCGGCCCGAAGTCGGACGAGCTCGAGCCGAGGCCGCCGGCTCGGTGCGGGCGGCGGAGGTGGGGGAGGCGCGAAGGCAACGGGTCCAGGCCGCCGGTACCAGGGCCGGTAGTCATCGACTTCCGCCGGCGGAGCCGGACCCGGCCGCGGGACGGGCACCCGGCCCCATCTCCCGGTGAGCACCGGTCCCGGTCCGCTCCGCTCGGAACCCTCGCGGCCGGTGAGGGCGCGGCTGGGCGCGACCGCCACGGGCCGGATCGGATCCGGCCAACCTCCCCGGTGCACTTCGGCCTCCTGATGCTCCTCGGGGTCCCGTAGGTCGAGCAGCCGGTCGTCGGGGCGAAGGTCGAGGTCGTTGTCGTCGGCATCAATCTTGGTTGCCAGGACAACCAGGCTATGGCCGTGGGGCGCCCAAGGGGCGGAGGGCCAAGGCCGGGCTGTTTCGGGTGGGTTGGCGGCGGGCGGCGGAGGGCCGCTCCACTCGGCTGTTTCGCTCTATTTGGCGAGGAGAGGAGGCCCGGTCCCTCGGACGCTGTCGCGCCGGCGCCGGTCGAGCACAATGGCGAACCGATGCGCCTAGTGATCGCCACCTGCAGCGTCGACTACGCCGGTCGGTTGTCGGCTCACCTTCCCTCTGCCACCCGCCTTCTCATGGTCAAAGCCGACGGCTCCGTCTCGGTGCACGCCGACGGCGGCGCCTACAAGCCGCTGAACTGGATGTCCCCACCCTGCCGCCTCCGGACCGAGCCGGACCGATGGGTGGTCAGCAACGACAGAGGCGAGACGCTGACCATCCATCTCGAGACGGTTCATTCCGAGATCGAGCGCGACCTCGGCTTCGATCCGGGGCTCCAGAAGGACGGAGTGGAGGCGCACCTCCAGGAGTTGCTGGCCGCCAATCCGGAAGTGCTGGCGGCCGGGCTGAGCCTGGTGAGGCGCGAGTACCCGACCGACATCGGCCCCGTCGACCTGCTCTGCCGGGACGCTGAGGGGAGGGTGGTGGCGGTCGAGATCAAGCGGCGGGGCGAGATCGACGGGGTCGAGCAGCTGTCGCGCTACCTGGAACGGCTCGACCTCGATGGTCGCCTCCGGCCGGTGCGGGGGATCCTGGCCGCCCAGCAGATCAAGCAGCAAGCCCAGGTCCTGGCCGCTTCCCGGGGTATCCGGTGCGTGGAGGTCGATTATGAGCAACTCAAAGGAGTGGACACGGGGAGGCTCACCCTCTTTTGAGTGAGTTCAGAACTGGAATGCAAGAATATCCCATCTTTGTGCAGAGTAGTTCACCATATATGATGTAGTACTCGACACAAAGCAGGGGCCTCTGGCCGCCGGCCGCCTACTGAGACTCGAACTCCGCGTCGGTCCAGGTGCCGAGTGAACCCGGCTGGATCCTCGCCGGCGCCACCGAAGGAGGTGCGCCGTCCGCCCGCCGCTCGGCCACGGCCAGCACCGCCTTCATCACCGGGTCCACGATGGGGGCGGGGAGCGGGTTGCCGTCGCGCAGGATCTCCTCGAGCTTGCGCTCGGGCACGTGGACGGGACTGGCCACGGCCAGCTCCACGCCCTGGAGGAGGCCGTTCAGGGCCCGACCCGACTCGGCCCGGCCCCGCGGGTTGCGGGGCGAGCGGCTGAAGGCCGGCATGATCCGCTCCCCGGGCACCCCGATCTGCACCAGAGACCGGACCAGCGAAGCCAGCGAGTGCACCCCCTTCATGCCGGGCGCCCCAACCGCCACCACGACCGTGGCCCTCAGGGCAGTGGCCCGGGCCAGGTGGTTACGTTCCTCGACGTCGATGGAGCCTCCCTCGCTCTCGCCCTCGAAGTCACCGGTGACGTCCGCCACGACCGCCTGAAACGAACGGCGCAGCCCCTCGATGCTCGCCTCCACCGCTCTGGGGCGCAGCGCGCTCCAGGCCTCGGGCTGGCGCAGGCCGAGCAGCAGGTGGTAGCCCCGCCGCGGCACGTCGAAGGTGGACCGGCGGATCTCGTCGGGATCCGGCCTGGCCAGACGGTGGGCCTCGACCAGCTCCTGAACGCCGGGGCCGAGGTCGAGGGCGTCGTGGAGCATGGCCAGGTCACCCCGGCGGGCCAGATCGGCCAGCAGCACCCGCCGGCCGAACCGGGCATCGGCGGACAGCCCCTGGGCCAGGGCCATGGCTACGGTCGACGCCCCCGTCCCGCCGGGGCCGCAGACGGCGAACATCTGGGCCTGCCACATGGGGGCGGAATGGGTGTCGAGGGCGGCCGGAAGCTGATCGGCCCGGCCGATCATCCGGGCGTAGGCCGAAAGGATGTCCAGGAGCTCGTCGCGGCTGAAATCCCCGGGCAGGTCGGCGGTAAGGCCCAGGTCCAGCACCGAGTAGGAGGGGGCCCGATCGCTGTGCACCAGGATCACCGGGGTAACGGACTGTGTCGCAACCTCGACCAGGTCCCGGTCCAGGCCAGGAGCGTCGGCGTCCACCAGCAGGGCCGAATGAGGCCGTCCGGACGTCAACCGCACCCGCACCTCTTCCGCCGACACGCACTTCACGAAGTCCGCCGCGATGGTGGCCGAGGTGCTCCACTGGGCCAGTGCCTGGAACCACGGCGCCCGCGCCGGAGCCAGGCCCAGGAGAACGTACCGCTCGGTGGTCACGATCCCGGGGGCGCGGGGCCGGGTCCGACGCCGTCTGAGGGTTCCGCCGCGACCAGGCTGACCGTGCCTGTCTGGGCCGCCTGGACCACGGCCTCGACCTCTGAGAGGGTGTCGACTCCGAGTGTGACGTTGGAGGTGGATGAGCCCGAGAGCGACCCCGATAGGGCGCCCGAGGCCGGGTTGCCGGCGGCGATGAGCACGGCCCCCCTCATAACGACCGAAACCGACGCCGAGCTGCCCGTTCCTTCGCTGACGAGGACGTCCACCGCATCACCCACGGCCAAATCGGAGAGCGAGGACGGGCTGACCCCCACACTTACGGGCCTGGTGGCCGGCTGCGTACCGACCGGGACCAGCATCGACTGCTCGACCAGCTCGCCGGGCCGGATGGCCCCCGCCACCGTGCGGCCGACCAGGGAATCGGCCTGGTGGAAGGCGTCCGAGGCGGCGCCGGGGGGCAGGCTCATCTTGGCCACCGACAGGTCGCCGGGACCGATGATGGACCCGGTCGGCAAGGCCTCGGCGGCGACCACGTATTGCTGGCTGTGGTGGCCGCTGCTCGCTATGACCGCCGTGAACACGATGACGCCGGCGACGGCCACCAGGAAGCCGCCGGCCAAGGCCCGCCCGGTCGGTAACGATCTCTGTCTTCCCACCAGTACCGGCGCTCCGGTTGGGGCTCCGGCTGATCCTTCTACTCTCGCGTCCAGGGTCGACTGCCCCGGGCTGCCCACGCGCAAATCCTGTACTTCTCCCTAATCAGGGCGCCCGCGCCACTCCGCCGCGCCACACATGAAATCTAACGAGATCCAACCGTCTTGTCTAACCGGGTATGATGACATCATGACTGAGGCGATCCACTGGATGGGCACGCGGGAGGCCTGTGAGCGGCTCGGTGTGACCTTGCGCACTTTGTACCGGTTTATCGACGAGGGTCAGCTTCCCGCCTACAAGATGGGCCGGGTCATTCGGGTCCAGGAGTCGGACGTCGATGACTTCATCAAGAGGATGAGGATCGAACCTGGCACCCTGGAGCACCTCTACCCGGAACCCAAGCCTCGGGGCGAGCGGGAGCACGCCCTGGACGAAGCGGAAGTCTGATCCGGACCCTCACCGGATCTCGCAACTTCGGACCGAGGCCAGGCGCACGTAGACGGAACGGCGGGACGGGGCTTCGGTTCTCAACGTGATGACGTCCTCCCCGACTGCGACCAGTTCGCCCTCGACCTGGTCGCCCTCGGAGAGGGTGAGCGCCACCCGGGCCCGCTCCTCCGCCAGGGCCGAGAGGGCGCCGGCCATCGAAAGGGCGAGGCTGGGCCGGCGGTCTCCCGCGGCGAAGCCGCCGCCCCGGCTTGCCGGCCACACGGCTGAGATGGCCTCCAACCCGATGAGAAGCGGGCGCCCGGCCGCCTGCTGGACCACGCAGAAGTCCCGCGCCACACCGACGATGCGGCCCGTGCACCGCACCCGGCCCATCCCGATCACGACCGTGGCGGCTTGTTCGGCCAGGTCGACCAGAACCCCCGCCCAACTGGCGGATGCCGAGGCCTGATCGCGCAACGAGCGTTCCCTGGATCGGTTCCGAGCCGCCGCAGTCGTGCGTTCGCCGGCGGCCCATCGGTGGAAGGCGGCCACCAGGTCGTCACCGGGTTGTGCGTCATCCACGTGGCGCGACGGTAGCGTCGCGTTGATGCCCGATTGCCTGTTCTGCCAGATCCTCGCCGGCGAGGTCCCGTCCAAGGAAGCGTTGTCGACCGAGAGGACCTATTCCTTTTACGACATCAACCCGGCGGCCCCGGTCCACGTCCTGGTAATCCCCCGGCTCCACATAAGCAACGCCGGTCATGTCGGACCCGAACACGGTGAGGTCCTGGCCGAGATGGTGACCAGCGCTCGATCGGTGGCCGAGGCCCACGGCATCGCAGATACCGGCTACCGGCTGGTGTTCAACGTCGGTGATCACGCCCTGAACAGCGTCCCGCACCTGCATCTGCACGTCCTGGGCGGGCAGCAGATGGGATGGCCACCAGGTTGAGCCCTTTGGTCACAGCGTCCCCGCAGGACGACCCCGCCAGGCGATACCCTGTTGGCCGAGCACACCAGTGTCCACGACCGTAACCGTCACCGTCCCCAACCATCTGATGCCCCGCCTCGTTGGCCCGCTCAACGAGAACTTGCGGCTGGTTGAGGACGCATTCGAGGGGACGTCGATCCACACGCGGGGGAACGAGTTCACCATCGACGGCGAGGACGCCGTTCTGGCGGCCCGCCTGGTGGACGAGCTGCGCGCTCTCCTCGAGCAGGGCCAGCCGCTCGACCCGCAGGTGGTGCACCGAACCATCGACATGGTGCGCGCCGACGAGAAGCCGTCCGAGGTTCTGACATCAGAGGTGCTGCGGTCCGCCCGGGGCCGCACGGTCCGGCCCAAGACCAGCGGTCAGAAGCGCTACGCCGACGCCATAAGGGAAAGCATCGTGACCTTCGGCATCGGCCCCGCCGGCACTGGCAAGAGCTATCTGGCGGTCGCCCTGGCGGTCCAGTCCTTGCAGGCCAAACAGGTTGACCGCATCATCTTGACCCGGCCGGCGGTGGAGGCGGGCGAGCGGCTGGGCTTTCTACCGGGCGACCTGATGGCCAAGGTCGATCCCTACCTCCGCCCGTTGTACGACGCCCTCTACGACATGCTCGGGACCGACACGGCCCGGCGTCTGCTCGACAACGGCACCGTGGAGGTGGCACCTCTGGCCTACATGCGGGGCCGGACTCTGAACAACAGCTTCATCATCCTCGACGAGGCCCAGAACACCACCCCGGAGCAGATGAAGATGTTCCTGACCCGCATCGGGTTCGGGTCGAAGGTGGTTGTGACCGGCGACGACACCCAGATCGATCTTCCGGGCGGCCGCTCGGGTCTGGACGGGCTCGAGAGGGTTCTGTCGGGCATCGAGGGACTGTCGTGGGTGAAGCTGGGCCGGCGGGACGTGGTCAGGCACCGCATCGTGTCCGACATCGTCGGCGCTTACGAGGCCGCCGATCAGGCCGCCACCACCAGCCGGCCGGCCTGACCCCGAGGGTTCGAGGAGCACCTGGTGCCCGTTTCAGTGTTCGCAGCGGACGAGCAGTCGGCGCTCCCCGTCGACACCATTCGCTGGATCAAGCTGGCCGAGGCGGTGCTGGCCGATGAAGGCATTCGGGGTGAGACGGAGGTATCGATCCTCTTCGTCGACGAGAACGCCATAGCCGACCTGAACAACCGTTTCCTCGGCAAGGACGGTCCCACCGACGTGCTGGCGTTCCCGATAGACGAGGAGCCCGTCGAGGGCGGCCGATCCCCCGATTCGGGCGGCACCGGCCCCGGCTACAACCCCTCGCCGGAGGAGGCGCCGACCTTGTTGGGGGACGTGGTCATCTGCCCCGTCGTCGCCCACCGCAACGCCCCCGAGCACGCCGGTACCTATGAGGACGAACTGGCGCTGTTGTTGGTCCATGGCCTGCTCCACCTGCTGGGCATGGACCACGAGGACCCGGACGAGGCGGAGGTCATGGAGGCCAAGGAACGGGATCTGCTCGCCCGCCACCATCAGCCCAGCCGGAGCGAACCGGCGTGATCGGATCCGCTGACCCAAGTAGTCACCACTTCAGCGGGACCGACATCATCCTTCTGGTTGTCGTTGTCATCCTGATATTCGCGACCGGCTACCTGGCCATGTCGGAGACCGCTATCACCCGGACTTCTAAGGTCAAAGCCCTCACCCTGGTCGAGGAGAACCGGCGGGGCGCCAACACCCTCCTCCGTCTGGTCGAGCGCATCGACCGGGTCCTGCCGGTCGTGCTCTTCGCTCTCGAGGTGTGCACGCTGGTGGCGGCCACCCTCGTCGGCGTCGTCGCCGCCCACGCCTTTGGCGGCCTCGGGGTAATCCTGGCCATCGTCTTCGAGATCGTGGTCATATTCATCTTCGCCGAGCTGGCACCCAAGACCTGGGCCGTGCAGCACCCCGATCGATCTGCGTTGACCACGGCGCCGATCATTCGTTTGCTCCTGGCCTTCAAGCCACTCGTATGGCTGACACAGGCCTTGATCGCCATCACCAACGCCATCCTGCCGGGCAAGGGCAGCCGGGGTGGCCCCTACACCTCGGACGAGATGCTCCGGGCCATCGCGGATGAGGCGGCTGAGGAGGACGTGATCGAGCACGAGGAGCGGACGTTGATCCACTCCATCATCGATTTCGGTGACACGGTGGTGCGCGAGGTCATGGTGCCTCGGCCCGACATGGTTGCGGTCGAGAGCTACGCCCACATAAACGACGTGATCGACATCGTGATCGCGTCCGGGTTCAGCCGCATACCCGTCTACTCGCAGGGGATCGACGACATCGTGGGCATCGTCTTCTTGAAGGACATGATGCGGGAGGAGCGGGAAGGACACCGGGACCGCGAGGTGTCCACCGTCATGAGGGAAGCCCGCTTCACGCCCGAGAGCAAGAGGGTCTCCGAGCTGATGCGCGAGATGCAGGCCGGGCAAGTTCCACATGGCCATCGTCGTCGACGAGTTCGGCGGCACCGCCGGCCTGGTCACCCTCGAGGACCTGATCGAGGAGCTGGTGGGCGAGATCACCGACGAGTACGACGTGGAGGAAACGCCGCCCGAGAAACTCGACGACGGCACCCTCGTGGTCAACGCCAGGATGCCCGTCGACGAGGTCAACGAACTGCTCTCCGACAGCAACCTGCCCGAAGGCGAGGACTGGGACACCGTCGGGGGCCTGCTCTATAGCGTGCTGGGTCACGTCCCGAGCGAAGGCGAGACCGCCGACGTCGGCCGGCACCGGCTGGCGGCCGAAAGGGTCCAGGGCCGGCGGATCGGGCGCGTCCGCATAACGACCCTGCCGTCGCAGAATGGCGGCGACCGGAAGCGGCGTTCGGATGCCAGGCCCGGCGACTCCGGCGACGACAGCAGCTTGTGAGATCAGGCTTCGCCACCCTGGTCGGCCGGCCCAACGTCGGAAAGTCGACACTGCTCAACACCATCCTGGACCGCAAGGTGTCCATCACCTCGCCGGTCGCGCAGACGACCCGCACCCAGGTCCGCGGCGTGCTGAACCGCCCGGGTGTGCAAGTGGTCTTCGTCGACACCCCGGGCATCCACAAACCGCGGACTTTGCTCGGGCAGCGCCTCAACGACAGGGCCACTGACGCCATCGGCGGCGTGGACGTGACGGTTCTCGTCCTCGACGCCACGGCTCCGATTGGAAAGGGAGACCGTTATGTCGCCGGACTGCTCACCCCTCCGTCCATCTGTGTGGTGAACAAGGTGGATGCGGCGTCGCGATCGGCCGTTCTTCAGCAGCTGCAGACGGCCGCCGCCGAGTTCGAAGCGTCGGAGTATTTCCCTGTCTCGGCTCGCACCGGCGAGGGCGTTGACGGCCTGGTCGACGCCATCATCGCGGTCATGCCCGAAGGGCCGCAGCTGTATCCGGACGACATGGTGACCGACGTACCGGAGGCGTTCTGGGTGGCGGAGCTGGTTAGAGAACAGTTGCTGGCGGTGACTCGCGAGGAGGTACCGCATTCGATCGCCTGCCGGGTGACCGAGTGGGATTGGCCCCGCATCCGGTGCGAGATCCTGGTGGAGCGCGACTCGCAGAAGGGCATCGTCATCGGCAAAGGCGGCGAGGTGCTCAAGAAGGTCGGCACACTGGCCCGAGCCCAGTTGCCCGAGGGGGCCTACCTCGAGCTGTTCGTCAAGGTGGACCGCAACTGGCAGAGCCGGCCCAAGGCGTTGGAGCGGCTCGGGTACTGATCGGACCTGCGCCGGCCCGGGTAGGCGGGTCCTGTCCGGCCTGGTTAGCGGGTCCTGTCCCGCGGGGGTCCTTCCCGCTCGCCCTCGGTGCTTCGCTGCGGGCGGAGGGTCCCTTCCCCGCTGGCCACCCGCCATTGTCGGCCGCGCCCCCGCCCATACAGGCCCCCGAGGGGATCGCTGGCTGGAATGCACAGGTGGGTGCAGACGCAAAACGAGTTGACCGACGCACCCGCGCCGCCGACCTTACGCCGGCGTCTCCCCGGTCCGCAGCGGGGCCAGGAACGCCTCCACGTCGGACCGATGGCGGGTGCGACGCATGGGGGTGAGGGCGTTGATGAGGGTCCACCTGTAGGTCGCCTTGGCCAACCGGACGTCGAACACCGCCACCACGCCCCGATCGGTGCGCGAGCGAATCAGACGCCCGGTCCCTTGGGCCAGCAATGTGGCCGCCCGCGGGATGTCGATCATCTCGAACGCGGAGCGCCCCAGGACCTCCCGGCGGGCCTTGAGGAGAGGATCGTCAGGTCGGGGGAAGGGCAGGCGGTCGATGGTGACCAGGGACAGCGCCGGCCCCGGAACGTCGACCCCCTGCCAGAAACCCATGGTGGCGAACAGGCAGGAGTGCTCCTCGGCGCTGAACCGGGCGACCAGGGCCGGTTTGGGGAAATCGGATTGTGTCATGAGCGGCCAGCGGATCCGGTCCCGGACGGCGTCGGCGGCCGATCGCATGGCCCGCCAGCTGGTGAAAAGGGCGAGCGTTCGCCCCTCGGCCGCTTCGATAAGCGCTACCAGCTCTTCGTGCATGGCCTTTTCGAACCCGGCGTCGCGAGGGTCGGGCAGATGGAGGGGGCAGTACAACAGGGCCTGCTCGTCGTAAGCGAATGGGCTGCCCACGTCGAGCTGGTCGTAGGAGCCCGCCATGAGACCCAGCCGGTCGCCGAGGCGGGGCGGCACAGTGGCGCTGGTCAAGACCGCGGTTGGCCCTTCGGGCTTCGCCCACATCTTCTGGCGGAAAGCGCCCCCGACGTCGAGGGGGGCGACCCGAAGCACCGGGGCGTGCTCGGGGCCCTCGACCCAGGCCACCTCGGACTTGTCCAGCTCGAGAACCTCATCCAGATCCTTGAGCAGATGGGTGGCGGCCTGCTGATTGCGGAGGTGCCGTCCCGTCCCGGCGCCGTCGGAGTCCTGGGCCGCCCGGATGGCGCGGCGGATGTCCGCCAGCAGGCGTCCCACACGTTCGCGCGTGACCACCAGCCGCTCCTCTGTATCGCCGTCGAGAGGTTGCGGCAACGCCGATCCGATATGGGGTTTGAGGGCCTCCTGGAACATTGTTGCCGCCTCCTCCACGGCCACCGCGGTGGAGACGTCTTCCAGTAGGGGGCGGGACGTGCGGCCCAGAGCGACGAGCCGGCCGGCGCCGATGTCGAAGCCGAAAGCCGCCGAGGCGATGTCCTCCAACTCGTGAGCTTCGTCGAAGACGACGAGGTCGTGTTGGGGAAGCAGCTCTCCTTCTATGGCCAGGGCAGTGGCGTACAGGTGGGTGTTGACGACCACCACGTCCGCTTTCATGGCCCGTTCTCGAGCCGCTTCTGCGAAGCAGACCCCTCCCGAGGGGCACCGGTTGGCGCCCGGGCAGTCCCGCGAGCCCACGCTCACCTGGGCCCAAGCCACATCGCTCGGCTCCCACGGCAGGTCGGCTCGGTCTCCTGTCAGAGCCTCCTGGCTCCAGGCGACGAGGCGGAGGAGCTCACGGCCCAGCGGTCCCACCCCCGAGGATCCCGTAACCACCGCGTCCGGTCCGGCCGGGACCCCGGAAGGATCGAACGCCATTTGCTGATCGCCTCCGGCCACCTCCGCGGCCCTCTGGCGGCACAGGTAGTTGGAGCGACCCTTGAGCACCGCGAACTCGAATGGCTCGCCAAGCGACTCGACCAGCTTCGGCAGGTCCCGGGTGGCGAGCTGGTCCTGAAGGGCTTTGGTCGCCGTGGACACCACGAGCCTGGTGCCGAGCTTCAGGGCGGGGACCAGATAGGCCAGGCTCTTGCCGGTTCCTGTTCCGGCCTGGATGATGAGATGACGGTTCTCGCGGACCGCGGCGGCCACGGCCTGCGCCATCTCCCGCTGTGACGGGCGGTCCTCGTGGGCCGGCAGAGCGCCGGTAGCCCGTTCGAGGGCGGCGTCGATCACCGGGTCGGGCATGCCCGACAGGCTACGGCTCCCCGCCGGCGCTCCGAAGGGATGGCGACTCATGTCGGGAGAAGGGCCGGACGGTTCGGGCAAGATAGTCACATGAGACTGCGGGTATTCACCGAGCCGCAACAGGGCGCTTCGTACGATGACCTTCTCGCCGTAGCCCGGTGCGCCGAGGAGGAGGGGTTCGAGGCCTTCTTCCGGTCGGACCACTTTCTCAAGATGGGCGGTGTGGACGGCCGGCCGGGCCCGACCGACTCCTGGGTCACCCTCGGCGGCCTGGCCCGGGAAACGACCACGATCCGTTTGGGCACCATGCTGACCTCGGCCACGTTCCGGTTGCCGGGCCCGCTGGCGGTGTCGGTAGCGGAGGTCGACGCCATGAGCGGTGGCCGGGTTGAGTTGGGCCTCGGTGCCGGTTGGTATGAGGACGAGCACCGGGCCTACGGGATCCCGTTCCCCTCGACCCGCGAGCGGTTCGATCGTCTGGAAGAGCAGCTCGAGATCATCACCGGCATGTGGACCACCCCGGTAGGGGAGACCTACGACTTCGCCGGCAACCACTACCGCATCGAGGCCAGCCCGGCCCTGCCCAAGCCGGTGCAGCAACCGCGTCCGCCGGTGATAGTCGGAGGATGGGGCCCCAGACGCACGCCGGCGTTGGCGGCCCGCTTCGCCGACGAGTTCAACGCCTTCATGGGCCCCGCCGACGCGGCCGCTCAGTTCGCCCGGGTCCGCCAGGCGTGCGAGGACGCCGGGCGTGACCCCAAAAGCATGAGGCTCTCGTCGGCTGTCGTGGTGTGTTGCGGCGTCGATGACAAGGAGGTCACCCGCCGGGCCCAGGCCATCGGCCGCGGTCTCGATGACCTGAGAACCAACGGGGCCTGCGGGACGCCCAGGGACGTCGCCGATCGGCTGCTCGAGTGGGGCGAGGCCGGCGCCGAGGTGGTCTATCTCCAGATGCTGGATCTCTCCGATCTCGACCACGTCCGGCTCATAGGGCGGGAGGTCCGCCCGGCCGTGGCCTGACCGGGCCACGGCGCGGCCCCCGCCGGCGCCCCCCCGCCCATCCCGCCCCCCGTCCGGACCGACCGGAGCAGTAGCTTGCAAACAGTGGAACTCGACGGCCTCGACCCGAACCGCATCCCTCGCCACGTGGCGTGTGTGATGGACGGCAACGGTCGCTGGGCCACCAAGCGCGGGCTGCCCCGGACCGAGGGTCACCGGGCCGGCGAGGACTCTCTGTTCGACGCCGCTTGCGGCGCCCTGGACCTGGGTCTCGAGTATCTGACGGTGTACGCCTTTTCGACCGAGAACTGGCGCCGGCCGCCCGCCGAGGTCCGCTTCCTTCTGAACGTCATCGCCGACCAGCTCTTGACCCGCCGGCGAGACGAGTTGCACCAGAAGGGGGTGCGGATCCGCTTCATCGGTCGCCGCGACTGGCGAGTGCCTAAGTGGGTGGTTCGGCGGATGGACGAGGCGGCTCAGCTGACGGAGGGGAACAAGGCCCTCACCCTGACCGTCGCCTTCAACTACGGCGGCCGGGCCGAGATCGTCGACGCCGTAAAGGCCATCGCCGCCTCGGGCCTGCCTCCGGCCAAGATCGACGAGCGCACCATCCGCCGCTATCTCTACGCCCCCGACATCCCCGACCCCGATCTGGTTATTCGCACATCTGGTGAGTACCGGTTGTCAAACTTCCTGCTGTGGGAGCTGGCCTACAGCGAGCTGGTGTTCACCGACGTGCTGTGGCCGGACTTCCGACGCGAGCACCTCTTCGAAGCGGTCCGCGAGTTCCAGGCCCGGGATCGTCGCTACGGCACGACGGGAGACCGCCCGGACGACGGGATACCCAGCTGACCCCGCCGGCGATGACCGAGCGGCCTGACCAGACCGACAGGACCGGGAGGCCGGGCAAGACCGACAGGCCGGGCAAGACGGACAGGACCGGGACGTGACCCTGTACCGCGACGCGGGCGTGGTGCTGCGCACCCACAAACTGGGGGAGGCCGACCGCATCGTCGTGCTCATGACGGCCGGCCGGGGCAAGGTGCGGGCGGTGGCGAAGGGCATCCGCAAGACCAAGAGCCGGATCGGCGGCCGCCTGGAACCGCCTGTGCATGTCAGCCTGCTGCTGTACCAGGGCCGGGACCTGGACGTGGTCAATCAGGCCGAGACCCTGGACCACTACCGCTCCGTCCGCGAGGACCTCGATCGCATGACCGACGCCATGGCCCTGCTGGAGGCCGTAGATCAGGTCGCCCAGCCGGGGGAGCCCAATGCCCCCCTGTACCGGATGCTCACCGGCGCCCTGCGGGTTCTGAGCGAAGCACCGGACCGACCGGCTCTCCTGGTGGCCGCTTTCTACTGGAAGCTCCTGGCCCTGGAAGGAGTGGCGCCGGTCCTGGATCAGTGCGCCCGGTGCGGTACGACGGCCGACCTCAGCAGCTTCGAGCTCTTCGAAGGCGGGGCCCTGTGCCGCCAGCACCGCCGGGGGTTGGCCGTCGACGAAGAGGCCCTGGGTGTCATTCGCCGTATTCTCGGCGGCCAGCTGGGTCCGGTGCTGTCCGAGCCACCCGGGCCGAGCTCGGCCACGGTCTCGGCTCTGGCTACGGCCGCCCTGGAGTCGCATCTCGAACGGAGACTGCGCGCCGTCCACCTGCTCCAGCGCGGTTAGCCAACCCGGATTGCTGATCCGGTTCAGCTAGTAGCCTGAAACCTTTATGACCCCATCCATGGAAGACATAGTCCGGCTCTGTAAGCAGCGCGGTTTCGTCTTTCCTTCGGCCGAGATCTACGGGGGTTTCCGGTCGACCTACGACTACGGCCCGTTGGGCGTGCTGATGCTCCGCAACGTGAAGGATGCCTGGTGGCGCTCGATGGTGCAGATGCGCCACGACGTGGTCGGCCTGGACGCCGCCATCCTGTCGAGCCCCAAGATCTGGGCCGCATCCGGTCACCTGGCCAACTTCACCGATCCCCTCGTGGACTGCCGCAACTGCCAGGAGCGATGGCGCGCCGACCACCTCGAGCCCGATCCGAAGGACGGCCTGGTGCATTGCCCGAACTGCGGCAGCACCGACCTCACCGAGGCCCGCGCCTTCAACCTGATGTTCAAGACCTACGTAGGCCCGGTGGAGGACGAGGGGAGCGTGGCCTATCTGCGTCCGGAGACCGCCCAGGGCCATTTCGTGAACTTCCTCAATGTCATGCAGACGTCGCGGAAGCGGCCGCCGTTCGGCATAGCCCAGGTGGGCAAGTCGTTCCGAAACGAGATAACCCCCGGCAACTTCGTCTTTCGCACCCGGGAGTTCGAGCAGATGGAACTGGAGTACTTCGTCCCTCCGGACGAGGCACCCAAGTGGTTCGAGTATTGGTGCCAGGAGAGGCTCGAGTGGTACGTGGACTTCGGCATCCCCCGCGACATGCTGCGTCTGCGGCCGCACACGCAGGACGAACTGTCGCACTACTCGGAGCAGACGTCGGACGTGGAGTTCCTGTTCCCGTGGGGCTGGGGTGAGCTCGAGGGCATCGCCAACCGGACCGACTACGACCTCAAGGCTCACGCCGAAGCCAGCGGTGAGCGGCTGGAGTACTTCGACCAGGCGACCGGTGTCCGCTACACCCCCTACGTGATCGAGCCGGCCGCCGGCGCCACCCGGACCATGATGGCCTTCTTGCTGGCCGCCTACGATGTCGACGAGATCGGGGGCGAGCAGCGGACGGTCCTGCGCCTCGACCATCGCATCGCCCCCTACCAGGTGGCGGTGCTGCCGCTGTCCCGCAAGGACACGCTGATACCGCTGGCCCTCGACGTCCTGCAGAGGCTTCAACCGATCGCCATGTGCGACTACGACGAGACCCAGTCGATCGGCCGGCGCTACCGCCGCCAGGACGAGATCGGAACCCCCCTCGCAGTCACGGTCGACTTCGACTCACTCGACGACCGGGCTGTGACCATCCGCGATCGCGACACCACCGACCAGGTCCGCGTCCCGATCGCAGACCTGGTCGGTGAGGTGTCGGCCCGCCTCGCCTGCTGAGGTGCGAGCGGCGGGGGGCCGGTGTGGAGGCGCCCCGCTCCCCACCGGACCGGACCCGCCTCCGCCGCTAGGGCAGGCCGAGCAGATTGAGCTGGTTGCTTATGTCGTCCACGAAGTAGACGCCCTGGTGTTGAGGCGCAATGGCCAGGCCGAAGAGAGCGCCGGCGCCGCCAGGTCCCGGCGGAGGCGAGGTGTCGATGAGCTGGAAGTTCACCACATGCCCGGACGGGGTGGTCTCGACGATGAACCCATCACCACCGTTGACGGTGACGATGTTGCCGTTCGGGGCGATCGTCAGGCCGAGGGGTGCGTTGAGATGGCTCACGCTCATATCAGTGGAGGACACCAAAGAGCCCTGGCCCGCGTTGCTGTGGCGGAACAGGGCGTTGGGGATGGCCCGGATGGTGCTGTCGACCGTATCTGCTACGTAAAGCGTTCCATGCTGGCTCAGTCCGACACCGGTGGGGCCGATGATCAGCGCGGCTGGATCGGTCTGCTCCGGGAAGCCGGAACCGATGACGGTGTTGCCCGTGACCCGCGGGAAGCCGTGGTCGAGGTCCAGGTCCAACCTGACCACGGTGCCGGCGGTGGCAGTGCCGTTGGCAATGACATCACCGTTGAGGACGTTGGTGAAGAACAACACGGCGTCGTCGCCGTGTGACACTGCGGTCAGGTCCCATGGTCCGTTCATGTCACCTCCGGACATGGTGGTGATCACGCAGGCCTCCGGTTGGCGGCACCGAATCTCGACGCGGACGCGCCGTCCCCATGTGCCTGTTGTCGGGAGTGCTACGGATCCCCACCCGAAAGAGATCTCCTGCTCCCGAAAATTCATCCGATCGACCCGAACGGCGGAGGTCCCGGCAGGTTCTAGGCTCGGGACCATGACTTTCGTCTACTCCTTTGATCACAAGCACCGCCGCCCGCCGATGGACATGAAGGACCTGCTCGGCGGAAAGGGAGCCAACCTGGCCGAGATGACTTCCGTGCTCGGCTTGCCGGTCCCGCCCGGCTTCACGATCACCACCGACGCCTGCCGGGCCTACATGGCCGGCGGGTGGCCGGACGGCCTGAGCGAGGAGGTAGCCCGCCACGTCAGGCGCCTCGAGAAGTCCATGGGTAAAAGGTTGGGCGACGCGAGCGACCCGCTCCTCGTGAGCGTGCGGTCGGGCGCCAAGTTCTCCATGCCCGGGATGATGGACACAGTGCTAAACCTGGGCCTGAACGACGCGTCGGTCAAGGGCCTGGCCGACCAGACCAGCGATGAGCGCTTCGCCTACGACTCCTACCGCCGCTTCATCTCGATGTACGGACGGATCGTGCTGGGCATCGAGGGCGGCCTGTTCGACCATCCGTTCGAGGAAGCCAAGGAGAGGGCGGGGGTCAAGAGCGACGCCGAGGTGCCGGCAGGCGTCCTGCGCGACCTGTGCCAGGAGTACAAGACGGCGGTGGAGAAGGCGACCGGGCATCCCTTCCCGCAGGAGCCCCAGGACCAGTTGCGCGGCGCCATCGAGGCCGTTTTCGCCTCGTGGAACGGGGCCCGGGCCGTCGCCTACCGGGTCCGGGAGCGCATACCGCATGACCTGGGCACGGCGGTCAACGTGCAGACCATGGTGTTCGGCAACCGCGACGACAACTCGGGGACCGGGGTGGGCTTCACCCGCGACCCGGCCAGTGGCGCCCAGGGTGAGTACGGCGATTTTCTCATCAACGCCCAGGGGGAGGACGTGGTCGCCGGTATCCGCAACACCCTTCCCCTCGCTGCTCTCAAGGAGAGATTCCCGGGCATCTTCAAGGAGCTCACGGGCATCTTCGCCAGGTTGGAGACCCACTACCGGGACATGTGCGACACCGAGTTCACGATCGACCAGGGCAAGCTGTGGATGCTGCAGACCCGGGTGGGCAAGCGAACGGGACGGGCCGCCCTGCGTATGGCGGTCGAGATGACCAAACAGAGAGGCTGGAAGATCACCCGGGAGGAGGCGGTCAGCCGGGTCACGGCCGACCACCTCGACCAGGTGCTACACCCGCAGCTGAAGGGGAGCAACCTGGAGGTGATCGCGACCGGCCTGGCGGCGTCGCCAGGTGCGGCCGTGGGCGCGGCGGTGTTCGACGCCGACACGGCGGAGGCCGCGGCCGGCCGGGGCGAGCGGGTGATCCTGGTGAGGAGCGAGACCTCGCCGGAGGACGTGCACGGCATGATCGCAGCCCAGGGAATCCTGACCTCCCGTGGAGGGCTGGTCAGCCACGCAGCCGTGGTGGCCCGGGGTTGGGGCAAGCCGGCCGTGGTAGGAGCCGAGTCGGTGCGCATCAGAGGGAACTCTTTTACGACCGGGAATGTCACCGTCAACGAAGGGGACATGATCTCCGTCGACGGCAGCACCGGCCAGGTCGTGCTCGGAGAAGCGGAGCTGACCGCGGCGGACGTGCCCGACGAGTTCGCCATACTCCTGGGCTGGGCCGACAAGATCCGAAAGGGAAAGCTGGCCGTGCGGGCCAACGCCGACAACGGCCCCGACTCCGCCAACGCCCGCAGCTTCGGCGCTGAGGGCATCGGGCTGTGCCGAACCGAGCACATGTTCCTGGGCGAAGATCGCCTGCCCATCGTTCGCCGCATGATCCTGGCCTCGTCGGAGAAGGAGGAGGCGGCCGCGCTCGAAGAACTGCGCGAGGCTCAGAAGCAGGACTTCGTGGCGATCCTCGAAGCCATGGACGGCCTGCCGGTCACGGTCCGCCTGCTCGACCCCCCGCTGCACGAATTCCTGCCCTCCACCGAGGAGCTCGAGATCAAGAAGGCCACGACCGGTCTGAGCCCCCAGGAGGAGGAGCTTCTGGCCGCGGCCAAGGCCTGGCACGAGTTCAACCCCATGCTCGGCACTCGCGGCGTCCGGCTCGGGGTCATCAAGCCCGGGCTGTACGAGATGCAGGTCCGGGCCCTGATGCAGGCGGCGGGGGAGCGGGTCGCCGCCGGCGGCAAGCCCCGGGTCGAGGTGATGATCCCCTTGACGGTGACCCGCCAGGAGCTGGGCCTGGCCCGCTCCTGGGTCAGCGATGCCATAGCTTCGGTTGTGTCCGGACATCCCGGCCTGGGCAAGAAGGTCGACGTGCTCATCGGAACCATGATCGAGACCCCTCGCGCCGCGGTGCGGGCGGACGAGATCGCCGAGGAGGCCGACTTCTTCTGCTTCGGGACCAATGACCTGACCCAGATGACGTTCGGTTTCTCCCGCGACGACGTGGAGGGCCGGATGATGAGCGCCTATCTGGAGGAGGGCCTGCTCAAGCGCAACCCGTTCGAGACCATCGACCAGCCCGGAGTGGGGCAGCTGGTGCTCGACGCGGTGTCGCGGGGCCGATCGACCAAAGCCGACCTGAAGCTGGGCGTATGCGGTGAACACGGCGGCGACCCCGAGTCCATCGACTTCTTCTACCGGGCCGGGCTGGATTACGTCTCGTGCTCGCCGTTCCGGGTGCCCATCGCCCGGTTGGCCGCCGCCCAAGCCGTAATAGCCCACGGCTGATCAGCCTCGGTCCGAGCGATTAAACCAAGAGGTAGTTCACCTCCGGCATGCCTAAGGTCGCGACTGTGGGCATAGTCGAAGAGGACATCGCCAGGGTGCGGGCGGCCACGGACTTCGTGGCTCTGGCCGGCGAGCACCTGGCGCTGCGCCGGGTGGGCACCCGGTGGGTCGGCCTGTGCCCGTTCCACACCGAGAAGAGCCCGTCTTTCTCCATCAACGCCGAACTCGGCATGTACTACTGCTTCGGTTGCGGGGCCAAGGGTGACGTCATCACCTTCCTCCGCGAGGTGGAGCACCTCGACTTCGTCGAGGCGGTCGAGCGACTGGCCGCCCGGGCCGGCATCAGCCTGCGGTACGACAACGAATCCGCCGGCCGGGACCATCTGCGCAGGAGCCGCCTCCACGAGACGCTGGAAGCGGCCATCGCCTGGTATCACGAGCAGCTGCTGTCAGACAGCGAGGCCGGGGCCGCCCGGGCTTACCTGCGCGGCCGCGGCTACGGCGCCGAGGAGGTTCGGACCTATCGACTGGGCTGGGCGCCCGAAGGATGGGACCGGCTGGTCCGGAATCTCTCGGGGTGCCGCCGCCGGCGTTGGTCGACGCCGGCCTGGCCACTGTCGATCAGTCGGGCCGCTACACCGACTTCTTCCGCGGGCGGATCCTCTTCCCGATCTTCGAGGCCGGCGGCCGCCCCGTGGGTGCCGGAGGGCGGCTGCTGCCGGGAGGCACCGGCCCGAAGTACAAGAACACGTCCGCGACCGCGGTGTACGACAAGAGCCGGGTCCTCTACGGGCTCAACTGGGCCAAGAAGGCGGTCGTCGACAAGGGCCGGGTCGTCGTCTGCGAGGGCTACACCGACGTCATCGGGCTGCAGCGGGCCGGCGTGGGAGAGGCGGTGGCCACGTGCGGAACGGCGCTGGCCGACGGGCACATCAGGCTGCTTACCAACTTCGCTCGCCGGATCGTTCTGGCCTACGACGCCGACGCGGCCGGTCAGGCCGCGGCCGAGCGCTTCTACGAATGGGAGAGCC
Organism: uncultured Acidimicrobiaceae bacterium; assembly: GCA_963851245.1. Classification (GTDB taxonomy): domain Bacteria; phylum Actinomycetota; class Acidimicrobiia; order Acidimicrobiales; family Palsa-688; genus CAWKOH01. The sequence goes on from CAWKOH010000016.1 coordinate 34,076, forward strand.
GCTTACGAGGTCGACATCCGGGTGGCCGCGCTGCCGTCCGGTGCCGATCCCGCCGACCTGGCTCGAACCGATCCCGACGCTCTGGCCGGCGCCGTGGACGGGGCCCGGCCCTATCTGGCCTTCCGCCTCGACCGGCTGTTCGCCCGCGCCGACCTGGCCAATCCGGAAGGGCCGGGTCCGGGCCGCGGCGGAGGCCATGGCGCTTGTGGGGGAGCATCCCAACGAGCTGGTCCGCGACCAGTACCTGATGCAGGTCGCCGATCGCTGCCGGGTGGAGCCGGAGCGGTTGCGCCAACTGGCGGGCGGCGGCCCGGCCTCCCCCCTATCAGCGGCAGCCGCAGCCGGTGACGCAAACGGGTCGACCCGCAACGGCGCCGGCCGGCCGGGACCGCGTCGCGGTCAGCGGTCCGGAGCTCGAGGCCCTGCGGCTGGCGGTGCACCGCCCGGAGGAGGTGGCGTCCCGGTTGGAGCGGAACCTCTTCGCCCACCCGCTGGCGGGCGCCGCCTTCGACGCCTTGTCGGCGGCCGGCACCTTTCACGATGCGGTCGAAGCGGCCGACCCCCAGGCCGCCGAGCTGCTCCAGCGTCTGGCCGTGGAGGAGAGCGACGCCGATCCGGACGACATCATGATCCGGTTGGTAGAGCGGGCCACCCAACGGGCGCTGCGTGACCTGCAGGCCGAGATGCGCCAGGCCGACCAGGCCGGTCAGGCGGAGTACGCCCCGACCGTCGCCTGGCTGAAGCTGGCCCTGGAGACCATGCGGTCGGACGATGCGAGCAGAACAGACGCCGCCGTTGATGCCGAAGAGCGGTTGGTAGGCTGGCTCGTGGCCCGCGACCAGCGGAATGGGCCGCACGGAGGCGAAAGGATGACAGACGGGGGGACGACGCCATTCACGCCGGAGGGCGAGCTGACCGGTGCACTTCCTCGCCCTCCTCCTCCTCGGTCAGAAGCGTGGCTACCTGACGCCGGACGACCTGATCAGCGTGATGGAGTCGGTGGAGCTGACTCCAGGCATCATCGACTCCGCCATCTGCAGGGTCCGCGCCGCCGGCATCGAGTGGCGCGATGACACCGATCTCGTCGTTGACAGCGATCTCGACGATGACACCGACCTCGACGCCGCAACCTTCGATGAGGAAGCCGACTTCGACGAGGAAGGACCCGGTTTCGATGAAGTCGCCGTCTTTGACGACGGACGCCGTCGCCGACACGGAGGCCGAGGCCCTCACCAAGGGCGCAGGTACCGGGGCCGCTCCCGGCGAGACAGACGCAGCGGGTGGCGGTCACGCGAGCAACGGGCTGGCGGCGCCTGGCCTCGAACCGCCCCGCCTCGAAACGCTCAGGCCGGAGCTGACGCCCGAAGACATCGAGGCCATCCGGCCTCGCCTGCGGCCGGTACTCACCGAGGTGCGCCTTGATTTCGATTCGGCGGCCGGCGGCAGCTCCGATCCGGTTCGCATGTACCTGAAGGAGATCGGCAAGGTCCCGCTCCTCACTGCGACCGAGGAGGTCGTTCTGGCCCGCTGCGTGGAGCAGGGGCTGCTGGCGACCGAGCGGCTGGCCGAGATGGACGACGGCGACAGGCGCGGCGGTGACCGCCCGCGGGCCACCGAGGACGAGCGCCTCCGGCGGCAGGGCATATCGGCCAAGCGGATCCTGGTAGAGGCCAACCTGCGTTTGGTCGTGTCCATCGCCAAGCGGTACCGGAACCGGGGCATGGCCTTTCTCGACCTGATCCAGGAGGGGAACCTGGGCCTCATGAGAGCGGTCGACAAGTTCGACTACACCAAGGGCTTCAAGTTCTCCACCTATGCCACCTGGTGGATCCGCCAGGCCATCACCCGGGCCATTGCAGATCAGGCCCGGACCATCCGTATCCCGGTGCACATGGTCGACACCATCAACAAGGTGATGCGCACCCAGCGCCAGCTCCTTCAGGATCTGGGCCGGGAACCCAGCGTGGAGGAGGTCGCCGCCCGGGTCGAGATGACCCCGGACCGGGTCCGGGAGATCGTCCGGGTCAGCCAGGAGACGGTGTCGCTCGAGCAGCCCATGGGCGAGGACGACTTCAGCCTCTCGGACCTGCTGGAGGACGAGGCCATGGAGGCGCCGTCGCAGGCGGCGGCCCGGGCCTTGCTGAACGAGGCCATCAACGAAGCCCTCTCGGAGCTTTCCGAGCGAGAGCGCAAGGTGGTGCGGTTGCGCTTCGGGCTCGACGACGGCCAGATGCGCACGCTGGAAGAGGTCGGGCGCGAGTTCGGAGTGACCCGGGAGAGGATCCGCCAGATCGAGTCCAAGACGCTGGCCAAGCTGCGCCACCCGATGCACAGCGGCCACCTCCGCGACTACCTGGAGGACGAGTAGGGCGGGCGAGTGGAATCCTCCTCCCGGGCTGAGGCTGATAGGGTTCTCGGGCCTTTCCGGGGTAGCTCAATCGGCAGAGCGGATGGCTGTTAACCATTAGGTTGAGAGTTCGAGTCTCTCCCCCGGAGCTTCTGTCGGCCGGCCGTCCCGGCCGTTCGGGCAGCAGCGGCCGGTTGTTTTGCACCGGGAGGCGATATGCCTGAAACCGATGGGCCTGAAACCGATGGGCCTGAAACCGATGGGCCTGAAACCGATAGGCCAGGGACTGAGGTCGCTTACAACCCCTTCGCCGAGGGATTCACCGAGAATCCCTACCCGCAGTACCAGGCGTTGCGGGATGCCGATCCGGTCCATCACAGCCCGTTCGGGATCTGGGTCCTCTTCCGCTACCAGGACGTGCGGGCCATGCTCCGCGATCAGAGTCTCAGCGTCGACGAGCGCAACATGCACGAGACCGTCTTCAGCGAGCTGGCGCAGCGGGAGATGGGTGAAGCCGCCGATATGGGCACCTATTCGATGCTCAACCTGGACCCGCCCGCCCACACCAGGTTGCGGCGCCTGGTCTCCAAGGCATTCACGCCGAGGATGATCGAGCGGCTTCGGCCCCGCATCGAGGGACTGGTCGACGCCATCCTGGAGCGCGCCGCCGCGGCCGGGGGTATGGAGCTGATGGATGACCTGGCTTTCCCACTTCCCTTTGCCGTTATAACTGATCTGTTGGGGATGCCCGACACCGACACGATCGAACTGCGCCGTTTGTCCGGGCTGGTGGTCCGCTCCCTCGAACCGGTCGTCGAGCCGGCGACGCTCCGTGAGATCGCGGCGGCCGCGGCGTCGCTCCACGAGCTGATCAGTGGCGCCATCGAATGGAAGAGGTCGCGACCGGCCGACGACCTGTTGTCCGCCCTCATCACGGCCGAGGACGAAGGCGATGTCCTTTCGGAGCCGGAGCTGGCCGAACAGGTCGCCCTCCTGTACCTGGCCGGCCACGAGACCACCGTGAACCTGATCGGCAACGGCGTGCAAGCCCTGCTCCGCCATCCCGACCAGATGGCCGATCTCCGTTCCGATCCCTCCCTCGATACCAACGCGGTCGAAGAGCTGCTGCGCTACGACAGCCCGGTGCAGATGAGCCGCCGCATCACTTTCTCGGAGATGACGCTCGGCGGAGAAACCATAGAGGCTGGCGCCTTCGTAGTCTTGGGCCTGGCCTCGGCCAACCGGGACCAGCTCAAGTGGGGCCCCAGTGCCGACCGGGTGGACCTGCGCCGGGCGGGCGCCGGCGATCACCTCAGCTTCGGCGGTGGCCACCACTTCTGCCTCGGGGCGTCGCTCGCCCGCCTCGAAGGTCAGGTGACGATCGGCCGGCTACTGCGACGCTTCCCGCGCATCGAGGCAGCCGGCGAACCGGTTTACAACGGCCGGCGCAATCTGCCGCGGCCTCGCGCACTTTCCCCTGGCATGCAGCTGAGACTGGCAGGACGCCTGCCGGAGGGGCTTCCCCGCGCCTCGATGCCCTCCCGACCGGTAGCTTGGGTCCACCACGAGCAAGGGGGTCGGCCATGACCACTGCGGCGGAGTCCCAGCTTCGCTACATCGATTCCGACGGGCACATCCTGGAGCCGCCGACCGGTCTTCTCGATTATGCTCCCGCCGCCTATCGGGATCGGATCTGGCACCTGGAGACAGACGCGGACGGCAGCGAACATGTCGTCTGGGATCAGCTTCGCCACCCGGCGATAGGACTGGCCGGCACCGCCGGATTCCCTGACGAGAAGGTCGAGCAGGTGCGAGCGGGCGAAATCCCCTACATCGCAGACCCGCCCGTCCGGCTGGACCGCCGAGCTACGCCTCCGGGACATGGACACGGACGGCATCGAGACGTCGGTGCTCTACCCGACGTCGATGTTGGGCTTGCAAAGCCTCGCGACGTCGACTTCGGCCGCGTGCAGGCCCGGGCCTACAACGAGTGGTGCTCCGCCCACCTCTCCGAAGGGCGACGGGCGGCTGTTCGGGGCCGGGGCCCTTCCACCCATGCACGAGGCCGGCGACGTCGCTTCTGTCGCCGAGGAGATCGACCACGTGGCTGAGCTGCCATCGATGGTTTCGGTCTTCATGCGGCCCAACCCGGCGGTCGACTGGCGCCAGTTCAACGACCCCGTCTACGACCCGATCTGGCGGGCCGCGGCCGACACCGGTTTGCCCATCGCCTTCCACCCGTTCCTGGCTCCTGACCTTCCCGGCGCCTGCCTCGGCCTCAAGCTGGCCCGGGCTCGCAACGAGGACGGCACCTACGTGCCCTCGACTCTCTGGAACGGGCCCTTCGCGACACCCGGGGCATCTACCTGCCCAACATCTATTTCACCCAGGCGATCGCCAATCCGGTCGACGTGATGAGCGCCATCTGCTTCGTCGTCTCCGGCGGCGTGGCCGAGCGTTTCCCGGGTGCCAAGTTCATCTTCCTGGAGGCCAATGGGGGCTGGCTGGTCCCCTGGCTGGAGCGGCTCGACCACCACGCCAAGAAGTTCAGCTGGGACGTGCCCTGGCTGAAGATGCTTCCGTCCGAGTACTTCCGCAGGCAGTGCTGGATCAGCTTCGATCCGGACGAGACGATGCTCGCCTTCACCGCTAACTCCCCGCTCTGTGGGGCCGACCGAATCATCTGGGCTTCGGACTACCCCCACCCCGATGCCAAGTTCCCGGGGGTGACCCAGCGAACTGGCTGAGGCGCTCGAGGGGTTGACCTACGAGCAGAAGCGGGCCATAACAAGCGAGAGCGCCATCGCCCTTTACGGGATCGGGACCGGCTAGTTCCGGCCGGCCGGCGGGTGGAGCGTCGAGCTTCGCCGGCTGCGTTCAGATTGCTCGGGGCTGCGGCCGGCTCCCGACCGTATATGGGGCGCGACGGGATGATCCCCTTTGCGGGATAGAGTGTGCGCGCCTGCGCCACTAGAGGGGGTGGGGAGCGTGCAGTCCACGGTTCCGGAGGACGACAGCGCGAGGGGTACGGTTCTTAGCACCTATCTCCCGCGGTTGCTGTCGCGTCGCCTGGTCGACGGACCGATCAGTGAGCCCGAATCGTCTGTGGTGGCCGGCGCCGTCATGCTCACCGACATCCAGGGTTTCACATCGCATGTGGAGCGTCTCGCCGCGTTGGGTCCCGCAGGGCTCGATGTGCTGGCGGCGGGAGTCAACGCCTACTTCTCCGATCTCGTCGCCCTGGTCAACGAACATGGCGGCGATGTTCTGCACGTCGCCGGCGACGCTTTCTTCTGCTGGTGGCCCGCCGCGACCGGCCCTGAGATCGCCGACTCCATCCTGCGCGCCTGCCAGGCCGCCAAGGACATCCAGCGCTCGCTCCATGGCCGCCGGCTGGGTGCGGGGCCGAGCCTCGCCACGCGGATCGGGATAAGCGCCGGCGATCTCCATCTGAACTGGGTGGGCGGGACTACAGGGCGGTGGGACCTGTTCCCCCTCGGCGCCCCCCTGGACGAAGTCGGGCGCGCCGAGTCGGAGGCCCCGCCCGGTGGGATACTGGTGGCGGGCCCGGCGTGGGCTCACATAGCCGGTTCCTGCCGAGCAGACGTCCGGGCCGACGGGCACGCTGAGCTGATCGAGGTGGTCTCACCGGTACCGCCCGTGGCCGCCCCGCCGCGACCGGTAAACGTGACCGAAGAACGCATCCGGCCCTTCGTTCCGGCGTCCGTCTACAACTGGAGCCCACAGGTGGGGACCGAGTGGCTGGCGGAGATCCGGCCGGTCACCGTCCTGATGGCGAGTGTGGGTGACCTCACGGTCGGTTCCTACGCCCTGAACGACCTCCACCGCGCCGTCGCCGCGTTCCAGACGGTGATAGGCCACTACGAGGGAGACACGAAAGTCGTAGTCGACAGCAAGGGGATCACCCTGGCCGCTTTCTTCGGCCTTCCGCCGCGTGCCCACGGCAACGACGCCGAGCGGGCGTTGCGCGCCGGTGAGGCGCTCCTCGACGTCTACCGCCGGGATGGCCTGGGGGCGCGCATGGGCGTGGCTACGGGCCGGGCCTTCTGCGGGGTGTTCGGCAGCGGCCTCCGGCGCGAGTACACCGTCCATGGGGACGTCGTGAACCTGGCGGCCCGGCTCACGGAGGTCGGATCCGACGGCGTCATCTGTGACCGGCGTACCGCCGATGCGGTGCGAGGACGATTGAGCTTTGAAGAAATGAAGCCCATCGCGGTCAAAGGCCGTCAGGAGTTGGTGGCGCCCCAGCGCCCATCGTGGTCATCACCGGCCACACCGGCGGTGACGGTGAGGACCCGGCTGGTGGGCCGTGAGCGAGAAGTGAGCCGGTTGTCCGAGCGGATCCGCCTCCTCGACACGGAAGGCCTGGGCGCCACGGTGATCGTCGAAGGTGACGCCGGGCTCGGGAAATCCAGGCTGCTCGCCGAGGCGGTTCGAATGGCGACGGAAGCCGGCCTCACGGTCCATTCCGTAAGCGCCGACGCCATCGAGCACTCGACGCCGTACTTCGCCTGGCGTCCGCTCTTCACGGACCTGCTCCGGCTCGACGGCGGCGCTACCGACGATGGCTCTGTTGCCCGTGTCGTCGACGAGCTGAACCTGGAGCCGCACCTGGCTCGCTTGTTGCCGCTCCTGTCGGGGGTAACCCCCCTTCGCATTCCGGATAGCGAGCTGACCGCGGGCATGCACGGTGAGGTGCGCGCCGCCAACACCAACCTTCTGCTCACAGCGGTTCTGCAGCAGCAGGTGAGGGGCCGGCGCACCGTGCTCGCGGTTGAAGACGTCCACTGGCTCGACTCGATGTCGTGGTCATTGCTGCTCAACGTCGCTCGGGACATCCCCGGTCTCCTGACGATAGTCACCATGCGCCCTCTGGATCTCCCGCCCTCTGAATATCAGCGGCTTTCCGACCTGCCCCTGACCGAGGGCATCGACCTCGACGGTTTGGACCGGGATGGAACGCGTGAACTTTTGGCCGCTCGCCTCCAGGTAGAGCAGGTTCCTCCGACCCTCGCCACATTCGTGCACGACCGGGTTGCCGGTCACCCGTTCTTCTGCGAGGAGCTGCTGACGTCCCTGATAGAACGCGGTGCGGTCACCGTCAGCGAGGGACACGTGGTCGTAGGGAATCTGGACACCCTCAAGCTTCCATCCACCGTGGAAGGCATCATCATCAGCCGTCTCGACCGCCTCGAGCCGGCCGTGGCGCTGTCGGCGAAGGTGGCGTCTGTCATCGGGCGCAGCTTCCGATCCTCCACCGTCGCGGCCGTTCATCCTCTTGCGCCGGAGCGCCCGCTGGTATTCGACCGGCTCGCGGCGTTGGCGTCCGCCAACCTCACCGTGAGGGAGGCGGAGGAGGAGGACCCTTCCTACCTCTTCCGTCACGAGATCACACGCGAGGTCACCTACGAGCTGATCGCGCCGGGACAGCGCCGGCCCCTGCACCGCTCCGTCGCCGAGTGGTACGAGACGACCTACGCCGACGATCTCTCCACCCACTTCGCCGTCCTGGCCTACCATTGGTCCCGGGCCGAGGAGCCCGAGAGAGCGATCACCTACCTGGAGCGGTCCGGGGAACAGGCGTTGCGCAACGGGGCGTTCGAGGAAGCCCGCCGCTTCTTTTCGGAAGCCATCTCGACCGAGCAAGCGTCAGGCCTGAAGGCGACGATCCTGCGACGCGCTTCGTGGACGATGGGATTGGGCACGGCGTACTACTTCCTCGGAAACCTGACCGACAGCCGCCGGCTCTTCGAGGAGACCGTAGCCATCGTCGACCGCCCGATCCCCCGCCACCGGGTAAAGCGTTCGGCCGCCGGGCTCGGGCAGGTGCTCCTGCAGGCCGCGCACCGGTCCATGCCGGACCGCTTCCTGGGCCGCCGGGCCCCGGTGAAGGCGGCCCTGGACAAGGCGGTAGCGTGCTACCGGGCGCTGGCTCAGATCTACTACCTGGACGGTGACCCGCCCGACGCGCTGGTCTACGTCACCGCGGCCGGGCTGAACCGCGGCGAGGAAGCCGGCGACTCGCCCGAGCTGGCGCGCATCTTCATCATCGCCGGTGGTGTGGCGGGGATCATCGGCCTCACGAAGCTGGCCGAGCTGTACTGCGCCCAGGCCATCGCCATGGCCGAACGCGAGGACAAATTCGATGGCGCCGCGTACGTATGGCACATGCGTGCGATCGCCCTGGCTCAGCCCGGGAAGTGGAAGGCGGCGCTGGACGCCAACGATCAGGCCCTGGACCTGATAAGGCAGCTCGGCGACTTCAATCTAGAAGCCGAAGCGTGGCAGGTCCGGGCGGCCATCAACATATGCGACGGCGATTATCACGCCGCGGCGCGGGCCTGGCCTGAGACGTACCGGCTCGGCGATCGCAACGGCAACCAGCAGGTGCGCTGCTGGGGACTCCTCGACCAGGCCGAGGTGCTGCTGGCGCGAGGGGAAGTGGAGGCAGCCGGCGCCGCCCTGGATTCCGCCCTGCTCATACCGACGGCAGCAACCGACGGGACCAGCGCCATCGAGAAGCTCACGGTGACGGCCATCACCCGGCTGTTCCAGGGTAAAGAGGCCGAAGCGGTCGAAGCCGCGGACGCCGCGGTCGACATGGTCGCTCGTCAACCGCCGACCAGTTTCAACTGGGTCGACTTCTGCCGCGCAGGCCGTCGAGGTCTATCTGGCTCTGCTCGAGGAGGGCGGGGCGTACGCCAGGGCCCATCGGGACGAGTTGCTGGCCCGGGCGCGCCGGGGCTCCCGGCAGGTCAACAAGGCGGCCCGGCGGTTCTGGGGTTCCAGGCCGCGTGTGTGGTTGCTGCGCGGCATGGTCTGCTGGTTGGAAGGCGACCGCACCGGTGCGAACAAGGCGTGGGACCGGGCCGAGTCGGAGGCAAGGAGATTGGGGCTGACCTTCGAACTGGCCCGAGCTCAGCTGGAGATCGCCCGCCACGGGCCGTTCGGGCCGGCGCGCCAGCAGAGGTTGGCCGCCGCCGCCACCATCTTCCAGGAGCGAGGCGCGCTCATCCTGTTGGCTCGCGCCGGTGAAGCCCAGGCCGGGACGGCCCAGGACGGAGTCGGAGGCCGCCGGCCGGCTTGAGCCTTTTGGCCATAGGTGGTTGCCAGGCGCGAACCCGGTGTGTACCGTTACGCGGCGCGGCAGGAGGCGCCGGATTGGCGCGATTCGGCGCACGAAAGGGGTGAGCTTGACGTGATCCGACGTCGCATCGACCTCGCGGAGACGGTGCCGCCCGTAGGCACCAATGGGGCAGGCGTGCCGCCGGTAGCGGCGCCGAATCCCCTGGACAAGCAAGTGCAGACGGGGCTGAGCCTTCTTATGCCCATGAAGAGCCCGGCTCAGATGCCGGGGCTGATCTCATTGATCAAGTCCGCGCAGCCCGCGATCGATGCGCAGCTTGCGGCGCTTCACTCCGTGCACTTCGCTCGTTTTCTTCCCACGCCCGACGGCAGCGGTCTGTATGTGATCACCACCTTCGACGGAGAGCTGAACGCCTATCTCATGGACTTCGTCGCCGCCCTCGGAGACGTGTTCAACGTGCTCCTCTCCTATATCGCCGGAGCGCCGCCGTTGCCCGTCCAGAAGTTTCCCCGGGAGTTCTGCGAGTTCGTCTCAGCCAACAGCTTGGAGGTCAACCTGTGGTCGGCTTACCCCCACGTGTCTGTCGTCGACATCCTGCACGGCCTGCCGAGCCTGTGACGATATGACCGACGAACTAGATCTGGCCGACATCCAGGGGAACATCTTCCGCGGCTACCGGATGTCGGACGCTCGCCACTTCCTCCTGGAGATCAACGACGCACCCGTCGCCCGCCTCTTTCTGGCCACCGTTACCCCTGGGCCCAAGGCGGGCAACCTCCAGGTGACGACTGCGGAGTCATGGGACGAGAAGCCGGCGTACGCGTTGAACATCAGCTTCTCCTACGACGGGTTGAAGGCCATCGGCATCCGCCCGGAGGTGTTGAAGGCGTTCCCGACTGCCTTCCAGCGGGGCCCTCTCGACAACTACGGAGGGACCGACGACGGCGGGGTGGCCGCGGCGCCTGCCGCCGCCCATGTCATCGTCTCGCTGTACACGGACGAGCATCGCTCACGGCAGATGGACGAGTTGACGCTGCAGTTGCGGCAAATGTTCGACGAGTTCCATCTTAAGGAGGTTCTCACGCGCCAGGCGCGGGCGCTGGCGCACAGCCGGGTCCACTTCGGGTATAGGGACGGGATCGCCCAACCACAGATCAAGGGCGCGCCGGGCCGGCAGATCCCCGATCTCCAACCCGAGGCCGAGCCGGGGGACTTCCTGCTGGGATGCGACTATAAGAACGCCTTCGGCGGCAACTACATCGGCCAGCTACCGGCGGCGCTGGCCGACAATGCCACCTACGCCTCGTTCCGCATCATGCTCCAGGACGTGGGGGCCTTCGAGGACTTCCTCACCCGGTCGGCGGCGCGCACCGGGTTGGATCGGGAACTGGTGGCCGCCAAGCTCATGGGCCGCTGGCGCAACGGGGCACCGCTTGTCCTTTCCCCCGAACAGCCTGATCCGGGGCACCCGATCGAGACGGAGGGCATCAACCGTTACGACTACGCGCCCGGACCCGGACACTCCGCGTTCTACGACGACTCCGAGGGTTTCCGTTGCCCCCTCGGTGCCCATACGCGGCGTCTCAACCCGCGCGGCGCTTTGTCGATGGGCAGGCCGCACGGCCACCGGCTGATTCGCCGGGGCATGCCCTTCGGGCCCCCCTTCGATCCCGATGAGCCGGACGATGGCGAAGAACGCGGGCTGGTGGGCTACTTCATCTGCGGGGACTTCGAGACGCAGTTCGAATTCATCCTGCGCATATGGGGGAACCGCGACTACGCCACCTACGGCATTCGCGGGACCACAGATCCCTTCGTCGGCCTGCAGCCCGCCGGCGGGGGCACCTTCAAGATCCGTACGACCGGCGTCAACGACCCGGTCGTGCTGACCGACCTGCCGCAGCTGGTGGACACTCAGACGGAGGTCTACTCCTTCATCCCCGGCGTGGGCGGATTGCGCTACCTCGCGTCACTGACCTAGGGGCCTGATGCCCGACCCGGTCCTCGCCCAGCAGCTCCGGGGACTCCTTGCCGAGGCCCGGCCCGAGACGGTGCCGGGCGGCCGGCTGGCCCGGTGGGGTCCGGCCTCCTTCCGCACACCGTTCGACCCGGTGCAGCTCAGCGCTCAGAACGAGATACACCTGACTCTGGAGCCGGCGGTGAGTGCTGGGCTCCTGGCCCAAATCGGTACGCCCACCACAGCCGCATCGAACGAAAGGAAACTCTCCGGTGTCGACCTGGAACGCAGCTGACTTCAACCCCCACGACCCGACCTTCCTCGCCAATCCCTACAAGGAGTACGCCAACTTCCGTGAGAACGCGCCGGTCTATTTCGTGAAGCCGTACGACAGCTTCTGGGTGTTCCGCTACGCCGACGTGGAGGCGGTGCTGAGCGACACCGGGACCTTCCCCAAGAACCCGCCCGCCGGCCAGGGGAAGCCCCCGCCGGGACCGATGAAGATGATGGGGTTCCTTCCCGAGGCGGTCTTCTATGCCGATCCGCCCCGCCACACCATGCTTCGCGGCGCCCTCAATCCACTCTTCGAGGAGGCCATCATGGCCGCCGAGAAGATCGCCAACGACATCGCCGCCCCCATAATCGAAAAGGCCGGCGCCACGGGCTACATCGAGCTCGTGGCCGATTACGCCCTGCCGGTGCCGGCCGGGGTGCTGTTCACCATCCTGGGGATCCCTCAGGACACTCCGGTCGACTTCACCTGGCCGGGCTTGACGGCGTGGACAGGAGCCATCGCCACCGCCCACGACATCACCCAGTCTCTGCGCCTGCGCGCCCTTGGGGCGACCTGCGTCATGGCCCTCAACGCGTTCTACGAGGGCTTCGTGGCCAAATGCCAGGGGCAGCCTCAGAGCGGACTGGTGGGAGCGATGTCCGCCAGCATTGGCCAACCGGGCGGCCTTCAGGCCATCGACGCCCAGGTGAGCGCCACCGACCTGACCATCGCGGGTTACCTGTCCACCACCTTTCTCATCGGGACCGGCGTGCGCAGCCTCATCCTCAACGCCGACCAGGCCCAGCTGCTAAGAGACAAACCCGACCTCATATCAGCAGCGGTGCAGGAGATGCTCCGCTTCGACGCCCCGGCCCAGATGACCGACCGGTTCGCAGCGGTGGACACCGTACTCTCCGGGAGGAAGATCCCGGCCGGGTCCAAAGTGACCGCCGTGATCGGCTCCGCCAACCACGACCCCGACGTCTTCGACGACCCCGACAAGTTCCTGATCGAGCGCGACAACACGAAACTCCTGACCTTCGGCGACGGCATCCACCGCTGCATCGGCGAACCGTTGGTGCACAAGGTGGCGCCGGTGGCCATCGGGCTTCTGGCCGCCAAGAAAAACCTGCAGATCAACGGGATCGAGCAGTGGCAGACCGACCCCTACCTCCGGGCCGTGTCGAGCATGCCGATAAAGTTCTCGACGGCCTGACGGACTCATTCGGGCCGGAGGGCGCGGCTCAGGCCGCGGCGCGCCACACGAGAAGCGTCCCGCCGTCCCCACCATCCTTGTATCCGACCTGCACCCGAAGCCCTATCCGCAGCCCGGCGCCATCCGCCGGCCCGGACCAGCCGCCGGGGATGAGGACATCGTCGGCCTCCTCCAGGCGGACCAGCACAACCACGGACGGCACATCCATGCCGGCCAAGAAGGGATGACGGTTCACGATCCAGCTGGCCACGACGCCCCGACCCGACGCCTCCTCCCACCGCCACGACAGAGAGCCGCAACGGGCGCAGAGGGCTCGAGGCGGCCACCGCCGCCGGCCGCACCGGTCGCAGGTCTGCACGGTAAGTTGGTGGCGGGCCATGGCCTCCCACCACGGTCGCGAGTCACGATCGAAGGCCGGCCGTGGTAGTCCGCCGCCGCTCAAGTAGCCCGCCTCAACACCAGCGCCGATGAGGTTCCCGCCACGTAACCCGGCTGACCTGTCGCCAGCGCCAGCTCGGCTCCCCGGACCTGACGAGGCCCGGCGTCCCCCCGCAGCTGCGAAACGGCCTCGGCCACGTGGTTCAAGCCGTGCACGTAACCCTCGGAGAGATGACCGCCGTGGGTGTTGACCGGGAGGCTGCCGCCCGGTCCGGTGCAACCCGAAGCGACCAGTTCTGCCGCCTCCCCCTTGGAACAGAAGCCATAGTCCTCAAGCTGCAGGAGCACCAGCGGTGTGAACGCGTCGTACAGCTCGAGGACGTCGATGTCGGAAGGCGTGACGCCGGCGGACGCAAACAGCCGGGGAGCCATATCCGCCGCGGCCGTGGTGGTCAGGTCCTGGCGGCCGTTGGAATAGAGGGTGTGACCGCCACCGAAGGCCGCCCCCGATACCAGTACCGGTACCTGGCGCAGGTGAGCGGCTCGGTCCGCGGAGGTAACCACGAGCGCTACCGCGGCGTCGGTCTCGAGGCAGCAGTCGAGGAGGCGAAGCGGCTCGACGATCCAGCGGGACGCGAGGTAGTCGTCCAGGGTGAGCGGGGCCCGCATCATCGCCCGCTCGTTTTGGCCGGCCCAGGCCCGCTGCGCGATGGCCACCTGCCCCAGCGCTTCGGGACGGACTCCGTAGGCATCCAGGTAGGCCCGCGTGTACATGGCGAACTGTTGCGGCGGCGTCGCGAAACCGTACGGAGCCTGGTACTGGAACTCCCCCTCGACGAGGGGAGCGCGGCCGGTCCCGCCCATGCGGTGCTCCGAGCGGGCGTTGATGGCCCGCCAGCACACCACGCACTCGGCTGTTCCGCTGGCCACCGCCATGGCCGCCATGCCCACCACACCCGCCGAGTTGCTGCCACCGCCGAACTGGTCGAGGTGGTAGCGCAGATCACGGATCCCGAGGGACTGGGCGACGGCGAATGCGGCGGCCGAGTCGCCGACCCGGTGGCAAGCCACTCCGTCGGCGTCGCCTGGGCCCAGACCGGCATCGTCGAGCGCGGCGACGATCGCCCTGAGCGCCAGTGTCAGGGTGCTCACCCCCGAGTTCTTCGAATACTCGGTCCACCCGACGCCCACTATGGCGGCCCGGTCGCGAAGGGTCACAGCCGGTACAGGCGTTCCGCCGTACCGTGGAGGACCTTTTCCCGATCCTCGTCGCTCCAATCGGCCGTCAGCCGCGCCACATATTTGCGACTGTCGGGCCACAAGCACACGCTGTGCGGATAGTCGGTGGAGAACATGGCGATATCCGCCAGCCGGGGCCAGAACCCCTGGGCCACCATCTGAAAGCCGAGATCGTCATCGAGAACGGTTACGAAGACGTTCTCGCCGAGCACCTCGCTGGGCCGGCGGTCGAGGGTAACCCCGCCCGTCCTGCGGTACCACTCGTTCTCGTACTGCTGGTCCATGGTCTGGGCCCAGAAGGGAATCCAGGAGAAGTTCACCTCGCCGGCCACGATCCTCAGGTCGGGATGGCGCTGGAAGACCCCGCCCAGGATCATGTAGCTCAGCGCCTTCGCCGAGTTGAAGAAGCGCCACACCGTCCCGGCCGCGCTCACCTTCTGGTGTGACATCCGGTCCCAGTCCAGCTCGGTCGTCCGGCCGCCGAAGGTCCGGTGGAAGGTGAGGGGCGTGGCGCTTTCTGAGACCGTGTCCCAGAGAGGGTCGTAATAGTCGTCGTGGTAGGGGCGGACCGGCTGGCCAGGCAAGAAGCAGGCCCGGGCCCCTTTGGCGAGGACGCGCTCGTAGTTCCGCCACGCAGGTCTCCATCCCGTCGTCGACGGGAAGCATGGGCAGAGCCACGATCCGCCCGGGCGACGCGCCCTGGAAGTCCTCGAGGATCCAGTCGTTGTAGGAGCGCATGCAGGCCAGGCCCACTTCCCGGTCGTCGATCGAGTAGATGAAGGCGGCGACACCGGGGTAGACCACGCTGACGTCCACGCCGTCGAGGTCCATGTCGGCGACGTGGGCGACCCCGTCGTAGTTGCCGGGCAGGATCTCGTCGAAGCGCAGCCCTGAGACCCGTTCTGAGTCGCTCCTTCCGGCCATGGCTTCGATCCCGTAGGTCCGCTCGGGTGTCTCCCCCTGAAAGCTCCATCCGTCGCCACCGTCGGATCCTTTGACCAACTTGGGGGCACGGTCCCGCATGGATGCCGGTACCCGGTCGAACACCCACGGCGGCTCGTTGATGTGGCAGTCGGCTGAGATCACTCTGGTCATCTCGTGCTCATCCCTTCCCTTCCTTTCCGTTCTCTTCCGCGGCGAGCCGGGCGAAGCGCTTACCCGCCATGATCGCGACTGCGGCCTCGTTCAGGGTCCTGTAAAGCGGGACGCCGCAACGACTGGCGCCTTCGAAGACCTCGTCGATATGGCCGCCCGGTGCGACATCGAGGTTGCGGGCTACCACCACTGGACGGGAGTCGAGCTTCAGTGCCGTCAGTGCCTCCAGCAGCTCGAGCAGTGGACGTACGCCGGCGTCACCGTAGCCGTAGTACGCCTGCACGTTCACATGCAAGAGGAGGTCGGGAAAAAGCTGCGCACCGAGGATGGCCTCGAGCACCGGCTTCACACTCTCGCCCGTGACGACGGCCTCGATCGGGTTGACCACACTTGTCCCGACGCCGTAACCCATCTCCCGCAGACGCTGCTGGGCGGCGGAGATCAGCGTGGTGACGCGCAAGCCGGCCCGGTCGCAGGCGTCGGCAGCGAGGACCGTGGCGCCGCCGCCCACTCCCATGACGAGCACGTCCGGCTCCCCCGGGGCGGGGTGGTCCGCGAAGGCCTGGTGGTGGGCCAGGCAGCCCACCAGATCCTCCAGGCTCTCGACCAGCGTTATCCCGGTGGAGGCGCTGAGGGCTGCCCAAATCCGGCGGTCCACGGCCAGAGATCCGGTGTGGGTGGCGACCGCGGACATGCCCTGGCGTCCGCAACCTCCCACCAATGCGACGACCGGCTTTAGTCCCTTCACCCGGCGGAGGGCCTCGACCACCCGCTCGCCGTCGGTCAATCCTTCCAGGTAAAGGCCGATGACCTCTGCTGAGGGGTCGCCGGCGAGGTAATCGAGCATGTCGCCGGCCGTGACATCGGCGGCGTTGCCGATCGAGACCACCTTGGAAAACCGCAGACCGCGCCGGGCGCCGTAGTTGATGACGTCGCCACCGAGGCCGCCGCTCTGGGAGATCACGCCGATCTTTCCCGGCTCGAGGGGGACTCCTTGCAGGTAGGTCTGGCCGCCCGCCGGACAGTACACCCCCATGCAGTTGGGTCCCAGCACGCGGACGCCGGCGTGGCCCGCCGCCTTCACGAGTTGGGCCTCGAGGCTGCGGCCATCGGGGCCAGCCTCGGCGAACCCTCCACTTATCACTTGAGCCACGGCCGCTCGGGGGCCCTCACCGCGAATCAGCTCGACTGCCGCTGCGGCGGGCAATGCCACCTGCAGGTAGTCGACGCGGCCTTCGGGCAAGTCCGCCAAGGACGGCCGGGCGGGCACGCCCTCGACCGAGGGCGCGGTCGGGTGGATCGCCCACAGACCGTCGTCCCATCCCACGGACCGGTAGGCGGCGAGGGCCCGGTTGCCGAAGGACTGGTGCTTGAGCGATGCACCCGCGACTGCGATGGAGCGGGGGGCGAAGAGCTGGTCGAACGGGATGGGCGGGGTTGGCGGCCTATCGCCGCTCGGATCCAGGGTCGCTGGCGATCCGTCCAGCACGAGGCGGGCGTCGGCCACGAGGGCCCCATTCGATGAGGCGATCACGGGATTGCATTCCAGCTCGACCAGGCGGGAGCCGAGTCGGACCGCCAGCCCTTGAGGTCCGGCCAGCGACAACACGACCGCGATCAGGGCCTCTCGATCCACCGCAGGTCCGCCCCGGGCGCCCGCCAGCGCTGCGCCACCACGGAACTCGCCCAGCATCTGCTCCGCGTCTTGGCGGGTGAGGGGTAAGAGGCGCGCCGACACTTCGTCGAGGATCTCGGTCAGCGTTCCACCCAGCCCCACCAGCGCCACCGGGCCTACGCTCTCGTGGCGGACCACGCCGACCAGCAGCTCGAGACCAGGCATCCCTTGTTGCTCGAGCAGGAAACCTTGCGGGGTGACCCCCGCTGCGGCCAGGCCGGCGGCCATGTCTGCCACGGCCGCCTCGACGGACGCCGCCGTGAGCCCCAGCTGTACCGCGCCGAGCTCGGTCTTGTGGACGATCCCAGGGCCGAAAGCTTTGAGGACGAGCGGCTCGCCCAGCGAGCGGGCCTTCATCGAAGCGTCTGCGGCGTCGCGGGCCAGGGCATGCTTTGGAACGGTCAATCCCAGGGAGGCGAGTGCCTGCTTGACGAACGGCTCCGGCACCAGAAGACGCGGCCCGGATTCGGCCAAGGGGCATCCCCGGCCTACGAGCTCGTCCAGCAGAGCTTCGTCGGACGGGAGGGAAGAGGGGGTGTGGGCCTCGGAACTCGTGCCGGTTGTGCTCATGCCGCCCGCCGGAGGCCCGTCAACCTGGCCCTACGCACAGCAGGGCGCATCATGTGACTCGAGCCTTCCGGTGCACTGTCATGAGAGCAAGGTAGACCTCGAAGAAGCGGTAACCCCGGGGGAGGTGCTACGAGCCCCAGATACTATTGGGGCCGCGCCAGCAACGCTGAAGACCCCGGTCTCCGGCGATAGGCCCGAGACTGGAAAGCGCGGTGGGACAGTGGTCAGCCGGCGTAGATGCGATGGCTGGAGTTGACCACCCAGGGAATGCCCAGAGGGGCTACCGAAATGGTAAGCGCTCCGCCTGGTACCGCGGCCCAACCGTTGCCGGTCCAGTGGTAGATGCCGTAGCCTCCGTGAACCGGGTTGGTGCCGATGCCCGAGAGCGATCCGTCTGCGCCGAGGGCGATGTCGGTGAGCGTGCCGGGCCCCTCCACCCAGCTGGTGCCGGTCCACTCGAAGGTCCGGTGGGCGGAGTTGATGACAAATGGGGTGCCGTCGGGGGCCACGGCTATGGTCACCGCCCCGCCGGGTATCGCGGCCCAACCGTTGCCGGTCCAGTGGTAGATGCCGTAGCCTCCGTGAACCGCGTTGGTGCCGATGACCCACACCGACCCGTCGGCACCTTGCGAGATGTCGTTGGCAAGGCCGGGTTCTACTGTGAAGACGACCGGGGTAGGAGTTGCCGACACCTCGTTCGACCGACTCGAGCTCCCCAAAGCGGTCACGGCGGTGACCTTGAAGTAGTACGTCTTGCCGTTCTGCAAGCCGGTGACCAATGTTGCGGTGCCGCTCACGGGCGCCTGTATGGGGGTCGAGCTCTCGCCGTTGGTGCTCGTGCCGACGAAGATGTCGTAGCCGGTGATCGGCGATCCTCCGTTGGATTTCGGAGCGCTCCACGTCAGCAGCACCTCGCCATTGCCTGCGACGGCGCTGTCAAGCGTCGGGACACCCGGCAGACTCTCGGCTGTTACCGGGTTGGACGCGGACGAGGTTGATCCGGTGCCGAAGATGTTGGTCGCGGTGATCGTGAACGTGTAGCTGTCTCCGGCCGTCAGACCAGTGACACCGATCGGACTCGTGCTTCCTGTCGCCGTCTGCCCGCCGTTAGTTGCCTTCGTGCTGTCCGTAGCAGTCACTTGATAGGAGGTGATCGCAGCCCCGCCATCAAGCGTTGCCGGGTTGAACGTGACGAGGGTCTGGCCGACCTGAGCCTTCGCTGTTACCCCCGTCGGTGCCCCCGGGGCCCCCAACTGGTTCGCCATCGTCCACGCCGTTCCGTTCCAATGCTCGATCGGTGCCTGGTAGACCCCTACTCCGCTGGGATAGGCGTAGACGGATCCGACGGCGGTGCAGTCCGAAGCGGAGATGCACGATATGCCGTCCAGTGGTCCGCCGAAGGTCGGGCTGGTCACTACAGCCCAAGTGCTGGCGTTCCATTGTTCGACAAGCGACTGGCCGCCTTCGATGCCAACAGCCGTGCAGTTCGCCGCCGAGGTGCATGCAACCCCCTCGAGCGCTGTAGTCGTGCCGAGAGTGGACACGAGGGTCCAAGCGGTCCCGTCCCAGTGCACGGTGCTCTCAAACCCTACGGCGATGCAATCCGACGCCGAGGCGCACGACACGCTCGTGAGCCACTCGTTGGGACCGATAACTGCGGTGGTGGGGCTCGACACGATGCTCCATGCCATCCCGTCCCAATGCTCGATCAATGTGGCGTCCTCGTAACCCCCCACGGCCGTACAGTCCGAGGCGGACACGCACGTCACTCCGTCAAGCCAATAGTCGGGTCCGGGTGGAGTCGGGCTGGAGGAAATGCTCCAGGAGGCACCATCCCAGTGCTCGATCACCGGCTGCGTGTCTCCACTGCCCGCTGATGGGAAGTACTTTCCTACCGCGGTGCAATCCGACGCCGAGGTGCACGTGACCCCGAGAAGGAGCACCGACACAGTGGTACTCACATTGGGGCTGGTTAGGATCGTCCAAGCCGTCCCATCCCATTGTTCCACCAAAGTCTGGTAGATGGTCCCGTTGCTGTAGGACCCGACCGCAGTGCAATCAGAAGAAGAGGAACACGAGACCGCCACGAGCTGGTTATCGTTCGAGGACGCGTTCGGGCTCGTGACCGGCCTCCAAGCGGTCCCGTCCCAGTGCTCGACCAACGTCTGGTCGAAAGTACCGTTGTTGGTATAGCCGACGGCGGTGCAGTCAGAAGAAGAGACGCACGAAACGCCATTCACATAGATGTTGGTGTCATTGGCGGCCGCATCAGCCACCACCGCCGCCCCTCTCGACCCTGTGCCCGGTGTAGCGCCCGCGCTTGGTTGGGCAACCAACGAGGAGCGACTCAGGACCGTGAGAAAAGCGGCTACGGAGCAGAGTCTGCGCCGGCTAACTACCGAGAGTTTGACTGTGGACCTGTTACTGGACTCCATGAATGGAGCATCGCTCCCCCCGGTATAGGGCCGGTAGAGTGAGGGTAAAGAGACCACGTCACAACGGCGAGGCGTGGCCAATACAGAGCAGCGTCGGTTGGGGCGCCGTCGGAGGCGGTCACCGCCCGGCCATCCGCATCGTGCGCTCGCTATCTTGGAGGCCGTTGGAAATAAGAAACCGTCGAAAGCCAAGGCGGTTTCCCGGGCCCGTAGCTCAGCGGTCAGAGCAGGGGACTCATAATCCCTCGGTCGTGGGTTCGATCCCCACCGGGCCCACTCTCAAACGTGCTGCTCAGGCGCTGTTTCGGGTCAGGGTCGAAGGGTGGGATGGTCACACCGTGACCAATACGTGACCGAAACGAACCGGAGACACCGGAGACAGAACCGGAGTCAACCGGAGTCAACTGTGCGGACCCGTTACCCGGGTACCGGGTCTTGACACGAACCGGAGGGGACATGAACCGGAGGGTCCGTCGACCTCACTCTGCGTCGAAGTGAATTTTGTCTCGGCGTGCAGCCCGTGCAGCATCATCGAGGCCGCTCGTCAGGCGTTCGTCGATCGCCGGTAGTACGTGTCCGTAGGTCCCCAGCGTCACCTGCACAGATGAGTGGCCCATGCGCTCCATGATCGCCCGCGGGTGGGCGCCCTCGGCGATCAGGAAGCTGGCGAAGGTGTGACGCAGGTCGTGGAATCTCACTGTTGGCGGTAGCCCGGCTTTGACGACCGCCGGCTTGAACTGTCGGCGGTAGA
Organism: uncultured Acidimicrobiaceae bacterium; assembly: GCA_963851245.1. Classification (GTDB taxonomy): domain Bacteria; phylum Actinomycetota; class Acidimicrobiia; order Acidimicrobiales; family Palsa-688; genus CAWKOH01. The sequence continues at coordinate 55,121 of CAWKOH010000016.1, forward strand.
AGTTGTTGTGGCGCAACGGACCGCCGTCCGACGACGTAAAGACGGGGTCGTCCCGATGTAGTGATCGAGTTCGGAGATAACAGCTGAGGTCATCTTGGATCGATGCCGGTAGCGGCACGGAGCGGCGCTGGTAGTTCTTCGTCGGGCCGTACACGAATTGGCCGCTTACCTCAGTTGCGGTTTCTGAAACCTCGACGCTCGATCGAATGAAGTCGATCTTTCCCACTCTCAGCCCGGCGATCTCACCAGCACGTAGGCCGGTGTAGGCGGCGAAGCGAATCAGGAGGCCGAGCTCCGGCCGCACGGTGCGCCGATGCGGTCGCGCGCCGTGGCCTGCGGATTTGAGGGCCGGCGTGATGATCGCGCATGCCAGGTCCTCGACCTGCTCGTGGGTGAGGAAGTGCATCTCCGCGCCCTGGGGCCGTGCGACCTTCAGTCCCATGCACGGGTTGGCCGCCAAGGCGCCGGCGTCGACCGCTGTTCCGAGGATCAGGCGCAGGACAGCCCTGACACCTCGAACGTTGCCGGCGCTCACCCCGCGGGTCGCCAGTTCGGCGAGATACCGACGGATCGCGGGTCTGTCCAGGTCGGCGACCGGAGTATCGCCGAGCCGAGGGAGGATATGAGTCCTGAGCTTGCTCTCGTAGCCGGCTCGAGTCGAAGGTCTCAGGTGGATTGTTGTGTCGCGCCAGGTCTGTGCCCAATCGGCGACTGTGATCCGGCTCAGCCGCGGGTCGATCCAATCACCGCGGTGTCGGTCTCCTGCATCGCCAACCAAGCCTTCGCGTCCCCCTTGGAGCCGAACATGGCGCTATGGCGATATCCATCGGGACTTTGGAACCGTGCGCCGCCACCGTCCCGACGGGAGACGATCAATTGAACCAGTCTTCGGGCGACCCATCGGCCGGACCTTTCCTTTGACGAAGAGCTACTGGATGAGCTCGGCCGTCAGGGCGGGCCGGCGAACGCCTGGACCGAGAGTACCTGAGGTCTCGGCCCTTCAGATGGCGTCGTAACCACCAGCGAACTATGGGGTTCCTAGATGCAAGCCGCCCTGGATCGGACGCACCATGTCCCCACCTGGAAAATAGCCCTGCAACGGTTCGCGGGTCGGACTCCGATCTCAGCTGCTCTGCGGCCCGTCGCCGAGGTCGGACTCGGATACCTGGGGCTCGGCGAGCCAACGCCGTCCCTGTCTCGCGGTGAGTCGCAGCGGCTACGGATCGCCTCCCGGCTGCGAACCAGCCAGCGCGGCAGCCTGTGCGTCTTCGACGAGCCGTCCACCGGACTGCACCCCCTCGACGTGGCCACACGGATCGGGGTGTTCGTCCGCCTGACGCAGGCCGGGGCCACCGTCATCGTCATCGACCACGACCTCGACCTGCTCGCCGCCGCCGACCACCTCCTCGACATGGGCCCCGGGCGGCGGCACCGACGGCGGGCGCATCCTGGCGGCAGGCACCCCAGAGGATGTCGCCCGCACCCGGGGCAACGTGAGCGGGCCATGACTGGCCGACTACCTCGCCATCCCCGGCGCCCCCGGGCCCGCCCTGCCATCTCAACATCCGAACTGATGTCGTCCGCCAAGTCGAGGTGTCGGTCAGTGATCTTGGCGTACACCCGGCGCTGAGCATCACGGCGCTAATCCTCTCCCACCCCGTTGAGCGGCAGATGGGGCGGACGAGCAGCGTCATCGACCGTACTCGTCGTCATCGGCTCAAGGCCAGACGCGGAGTCCGCGGAGTTTCCGGTTGTGCCCGGACCTCGCGGGCGTCTCAGGGCTGCCACCAGGTAGCTCTAAAGACTAAGGGTTCCTTGGATGCGACGTGCTGCGCGAAGGCCCAAACCTTGGCGGACGCCAGCCGTCGAAAGGTTGAAGTCCTAAATCTCCGAGATCAGGCGATGACAGCTCACCGGAAGTCTCGTGAGGTGCCGAGGTGACCCTCCAACCTAAGAAGCCGAGGTTCCATGACCAGCGAAACAGTTCGTGACCAGGTCGCAGACCGGAATTCAACAAACAAGAACGAAATCTCCACTCACACGAAGGCGCCGTTGAGTTTGCAGGTGTACGACGATTTCGATCGGCCCGACTATTCGCTGACCTATTACGCCGAGAGGTGGATCACGCCGTACGGCTTAGGAGAGGCAGGACACCGCGATACGAGTACGGAAGCGGCGAGCCGCGTTCCACGTCGCTCGACCCCAGCCCAGTCAGAGCGTGACCCTCCCAGATGCGCCGTTTGTTCCCGTGTACCTTCCTCCGGGTCGTAACAACCTCGAAGGAGCAGAAACACTCGACGCCGGGCACGCCGCCCGCCTCATAGCCGCTGAGCGGGGCAGCATACGGGCCTCGCCCAGCGAAGTGCTGGTTTGGGAGATGCATTTTCCCCTCACCAGTGGTCTCCGCGTTTTACACGTAACCAGTGGATTCCGTGGTGAGAAGTCCTTCACGCACCATGAGGTGTCTGCGGGGTGAGTCCTTGCTGCCTTTCCCGTTAGCGAGACCTTGCAACTATGGCTCTAGGTTGACCTCCGCTAGCTTCGACCTCGATCAGGTTGATGCTCGGACATGGCTGATCTCTTCGACCACGACACGCTGATGCTAGAGCGTTCACAGGGATCTGGCGGCGCTCAGTGGTGCTTTCGTCGTGTGTGAACCGGGTCTCCCATCCGACGACAGGCGCGTGCGTGCAGAAGGAGTTTGCTCAAAAGGGGGACGTCGGCGTCGACCAGGGCTTCGAATCGTCACAGAAGTCCTGGTCGTTGGAGCGTTGGTCGGGTTTGGGTGGTTCGAGCGCACGACCGTCATCCGCTCCTTCGGGGTTGTGGGGCGGGCAGAGTGGGGTCGGCTGCTGGCTGCTCGTGCGTTTGAACTCCTGTCGATGATGACTTTCGCCCGGACCCAGCGAATAGTCCTAAGGGCAGCCGGCGTTCGCGCATCGATCCCCTCGATGGCGGCTACGGCCCTTGCCGGGAATGCGATCTCGGTTTCGCTTCCCCTGGTCGGTCCGGGAGCTGGGAGTGTCTTTACCTTCGGTCGATTTCGTCAAGTGGCTGACGACCCGGCCCCGGCCGGCTGGGCGGTGCTTATCTCTGGGTTGATCTCCAACCTGGTTTGGGTTCTTCTCATCGCCATCGGAGCGACCGTCTCAGGCAGTCCGGCGGACACCTTCAGCGGTCTGCTCGGAGGCACCGGCATAGTGGTCGCGACGATCATTGGAGTGCTGGCTCTGCATCGACCGAGTCCGCGGAAATTGATCATTCGACTGGGGGGTCGACTCGTCCGCGTCTCACAGCGATTGAGCGGTCGTCCGGTTGGCGACCCTGAGGACGTAACACGGGATGCTCTCGACGCGCTGTCCGCATTCCGGATGCTCCCACACGAACGGGTACAGACCGTCGGCCTCTCCTTCATCAACTGGCTTGCCAGTGTGGGTTGTCTGGTGGCTGCAATTCTTGCGGTCGGAGCCAGCGTGCCGTGGACGAAGGTGATCCTCCTCTACTGCGCCGGCGCCACCGCGAGCAGCTTCAACCTGACACCAGGTGGCTTGGGCGTGACCGAGGCCGTGCTCACAGGGGGGCTCGTCGCCTCGAAATTGAGACCAGCGGACGCACTCGGGTCCGTGCTGATGTTCCGGTTGGTTAGCTTCTGGCTGGTCACCCTGGTTGGCTGGACCATTTATTCTGGACTTCGCCGGAACAAAGCCCGGCGGGAGGCTGACACCTAAGGGCCGTGAACCGTTTCCGAGCTCGTGGAGCGCGACGGAGGCGGTCGAGAGGCGCCCGGAAACGTGGGGTCAACACCGGAGCGGTCAGGCCGAACCCACCTTGCCGGCACCGCCCAGGGAACCCCTCCGCCGATCGCCTTGAAGCTGGACCGGCCCCGGGACTGACGGCACCTCACTCTGAACGGTCCGCTTGGGCGTCGAAACGGGCGGGGTGGGCCGGGGCAAGACCCTGAAAAGTGTTAGGAGGCGCCGAACCAGCACGCCGAAATCGGCCCCACCGGAAGTCCCCCATAATGCGCGAGCCAAGAGTCGCCTTGACCCTGTCTTGACCGCCGGGTCGGTGGGACATGATCACTTAGCCATACCATTGCGCTGATCGGTGCTGTCACGGATCCATTCGTCGTTGACGCCATGTCAGGTTCCCGCCACAAAGGGGCCGGTGATCGTAGCGCTATCCCATAATCGGGGCCCGCGTTCTGCTGGGGACCTTTCAGATGCCGGTCTTTCTGATGTCTACGCGGCTGAGAGCTCTGTCGTACTGCTTGCGCTCGTCTGTGATCCGGCATTAGTCTGGGCCTGACAGCAATGAGAAGGCGACCTGCCATCTTGGGCACGGACGGGTGACGAAGGTCTGAAGGGACTCGATGAGCGGCGCCCAAGGTATACGGGCGGAGGTGCGGTGTCCGAGCAGCAGCGGGCTCAGGATGGGGTCAAGAACAGTTCGCAGCTGCTGATTCTCACGATTCTCGGCCGGTACTCGTCGGTGTTTGACGGTTGGGTCGCCGTCTCGGATCTCATCGCATTGATGCGCGAGTTGGGCCTGGAGGCTCCGGCCACGAGGTCTGCTTTGGCTCGAATGACCGCGCGCCGGTTTACTTGTCGGCGTGGCTCGGGGGCCGGTCCGGGGCTATGCACCGACCGATCTGGCGCAGGACGTCTTCGAGGAGGGTGACGCCATCATCTACGCGGCGATCGAACCAGCCCCCATCGACGCCGGATGGGTTTTGGTGTCGGTTTCGGTTCCGGAGTCCCGCCGTGAGGATCGATACCAGCTGCGGAAGCGACTCCTGTGGTGGGGAATGGGGAACCTCGGTGGTGGACTGTGGGTCGCGCCTGTTCGGATCCTCCCAACTGTTTTGACTTGGGTGCGGCGGTCGGGCTTTGAGCAGTACGTCGACGTCTTTTCGGCGCGATACGAGGGGTTCGCCACCGTGGACGACTTCGTGGCGCGATGCTGGGATCTGGCAGCGCTGGGCGAGGCGTACGCGTGGTACATCTCGGAGTGGTCTGCAACGGCTCAACGGTTGCGGAAGCGCCATGCCGCGCCTGGTCCGGAGCAGGCGTTTGCCTTGTACACCGTGGCGCTCGAAGGGTGGCTTCGGTTCCCCTATGTGGACCCGCGACTGCCGGCCGAGTTCGTGCCGGCGGGCTGGAAGGGGCCCGAGGCGCAGCATTTGTTCGATGAGTTGCGAGAACGGCTCGAGGCACCGGCGTTCGCATTCGTACGGTCGGTAGTGGCGCGCGGCGGGTCATCCGCCCGAGGCTGAGTGCCCTGACGAATCAGAATATTGGTCGGCCCCCTTGCGGTCGTCACAGATCCGACATACTGTGTGAGAGACAAGGGAAAGGGGAGTGCCATGGGGGCACGGACCGGAGCTGAGTTTCTGAAGGGTCTCAAGGCGAGCGGACGGCAGGTCTGGTTGGGGAGTGAACGGGTCGACGATGTGACCGAGCATCCCGCTTTGGCCGGTGCGGCACACGCGATTGCTGGGGTGTTCGACCGGCAGCACGACTTTGCCGCGGACTGTCTGATGCCCGATGCGGAAACCGGGGAGCTGACGAATGTCAGCCATATGATCCCACGCTCGAAGGATGACCTGCGACGCAGGCATGTCGGTTTGCGGCGGATCGCGGAGGCGACGGTGGGCCTGATGGGCCGCACGCCGGACTATATGAACGTGACCTTTGCGGGTTTCGCGGGGGAGTCGGACACCTGGTTGGGTCCTGACGCCCAGAACCAAACGGGTGCGGGGAACCTGATCTCGTTCCAGCGTGAGCTGGCGTTGCGTGACATCTGTCTGACGCACACGATCGTTCATCCCACTGTCGATCGGGCCCGTGACTGGCAGTTCGCGGACAATCCGGTACCGCTGCACAAGGTCGGTGAGACTGCTGACGGGATCGTGGTGCGCGGGGCACGGATTCTGTCGACGTTGGCGCCGTTCGCGGACGAGCTGGCGGTGTACCCGGGCGTTCCCTTGCCGAAGGACGCGACCGACGCGTACACGCTCGAGTTTCTCGGTGGCGATGGACACTCCCGGCCTGGTGTTCCTGTGCCGTGACAGCACATCAACGCCCGAGGCGGATGGCTTCGACCGGCCTTTGTCGTTCGCGTTTCGACGAGCAGGACGCGGTAGTGATCTTCGACAATGTGGAGATCCCCAGAGGCCGGGTCTTCATCGATGGCAGCAAAGACGTGTACAACGCGGTGATGAGCCGGGCGTGGTTCCCCAACATCATGCAACAAACGACGATCAGAGCTCTTACCAAGCTCGAGTTTGCCTATGGGCTGGCCAGTCTGATGGCGGAGGCGGTCAATGACACCACACCGCACACACTCGACATGCTCGGCGAGATCCAAGGCTATGTCGAGGTGACCCGCAGCGCGGTCTTGTTGGCTGAGGAGCACTCCAGCGACAACGGGAACGGGGTGTGGTTTCCTGACGGCCGGCCGTTGCACCCGATGCGGTCGTTGCTGGCGACGTGGTTCCCGCGCGTCAACGAGATTCTCGTGACCATCGGCAGCCACAACCTGTTGGCCGCCCCTTCGAGAGGGATGCTCGATGACACCGGGCTCCGCCCGCTCATAGACGAGTTCCTGCACGGTGCGCCGGGCTTCGACGCCGAGCGGCGTTCCGCGGTGTATCGACTGGCTTGGGACTTCGTCGGCTCCGGCCTGGGAGCACGCAACGAGCTCTACGAGCGGAACTATTTGATGTCGGCCCGCTCCAACCGTACCATCGCTCATCTTCTGGCCGACCGGACCGAGCCGTATCGGTTGGTCGACGAGATCCTGGCCGGAGCGACCCGGTGACCGAATCTTCCGCACTGGTGCGCGGGGTGACGGTCCCGACGCTTCATCTGATCGACGGCCGCCGCGTGGAAGGCGGCGAGCCGATCGCCGTTCACTCACCAGCGGACGGCTCGCTTCTCGGTCATGTTCCGAATGGTGCCGAGACCGAGGTGGCAGCAGCGGTGGACGCCGCCCGGGGCGCTTTCCCGGCGTGGGCGGCGCTGGGAGCGGACGGGCGGGGTGACCTTCTCGACCGGTTCGCGGCGGCGATATTGGACCGCACGAACGATCTGGCCGACGTCGACGCCGCGGATAACGGTGGTCTGGCGGGCATGGCCCGGCATGCGATGGTGCCGCGCAGCTCACAGAACATCAAGTTTTTCTCGGACTGGGCCCGTCGTCTCCATGGCGAGGTCATTGAGGGGCCGTTGGTAGACAATGTGGTGCGCTACGAGCCTGCCGGCGTCGCCGCGCTGATCGTTCCGTGGAACGCGCCCTGATGCTCGGCACCTGGAAGATCGGACCTGCGCTCGCGGCGGGCGACACTGTGGTCGTCAAGCCGCCGGAGTGGGCGCCGCTCAGCCTGTCCCTTCTCGGCGACATCGCCCTCGAGGCCGGGATCCCACCCGGGGTCCTCAACATCGTGCACGGCTACGGCGAGACGGCCGGCGCCGCGCTTACCCGTGACCCAGGTGTCGACCGGATCAGCTTCACGGGCTCGCCGGGCACGGCCCGGATCATCGCCGCCGCGGCCGCACCCAACCTCACCCCCGTCGGTTTCGAGCTGGGCGGCAAGTCGCCGTTCATCGTGCTCGACGACGCCGATCTAGCCGAGGCGGCGAGGACCGCGGTGATGCAGTTCGGCAACGCCGGGCAGGTGTGCCTAGCCGGCACCCGCCTGGTGGTGCACCAAGACATCGCCGACGACTTCATCGACCGGGTTCGCGCCGAGCTGCCAACCATGTCCGTCGGTGATCCCGGCGAGCCTGGCACCCGCGTCGGACCGCTCATCCATCCCGTCCACGCCGCCAGGGTGAAGGGGTTCGTCGACCGGGCCATCGCCAACGGGGCGTCCACGGTGGTCGGCGGCCATCCCCACAAGCAGGGCCCGCTCTACTTCGAGCCGACCATCCTCACTGAAGTAGAGAACGACGATGAGATTGTCCAATCCGAGGTGTTCGGACCGGTCCTCACCCTCCAGACGTTCAAGACTGACAAAGAGGCCATCGAGATGGCGAACTCGACCGAGTACGGCCTCGCGGCCATGGTGTTCTCAACTGACGAGGACCACGCCCGCCGTATCGCTGACCGTGTCATCGCAGGGACCGTGTGGGTCAACTGCTTCTACGTCCGGGATCTGGCCGCCCCATTCGGCGGGGCCCGCAAGTCGGGTATCGGCCGCGAGGGAGGAACCTGGAGCTTCGACTTCTTCTGCGACATAAAGAACGTCGCCGTCAAGAGAGGCTCCTTCGCATGAACCTTACCGAGCGCGGCGCGCCATCTCACCCGGCGACGACACTTCCAATCCGACCCGGCCCCCGCGCCGAGTAACAGAATCGAGGGACGACATGGGACAGATCGTCGCGGCGGCCGTCGTGGCCCACCAACCAATAGTCATGGCGCCGGAGGACTTTCGGCGCATGGGCGGAGGCGGCGAGGACACCAGCCTGGTCAGCGGCTTCGCCAGAATCCGAGAGGCCATGGACGCCGCAGGTGTCGACACCTGGATCATCTTCGACACCCACTGGTACAGCACTGTCGAACACGTCGTCGCCGGAGCCGAACACTTCAAGGGTGTCTACACCTCCGACGAGTTGCCGACTTTGATCCACGACCTGCCCTACGACTACCCAGGAGCGCCCGCGCTCGCCCATGCCGTCACCGAGGCCGCCCGGGAACGCGGGGTGAGAGCGCTCAACGCCACCAGCCCATACCTGGCGCAGCACTACCCGACCCTCAACCTCGTTCACCACATGCACCGAGGCGAAAAAGTCCTCACCGTCGGGGTGTGCCAGACCGCCCAACCCCACAACTTCCTCGACTTCGGCGCCACCATCGCCGAAGCAGCGAACAGGACCGACGGCCGGGTCGCCCTGCTCGCCTCCGGCGGCATGACCCACCGCTTCTGGCCGATGGACGAGATCCTCGACCACACCGGCTACGCCCCCGAGCACTGCATCTCTCCCGCCGCGGTCGACGTCGACCAGCGGATCCTCGAACACTGGCGTAACGGGGAACACGCCGCGGTCATCGACGCCTATCCCGACATCAAACCGTTCCACCCCGAAGGCGATCTGGGCCACTACCTCATGATGGTTGGAGCGCTCGGCGGCCGTGACTGCACCGCCACCGGCCGCCAATTGTCAGCCTACGAAAACGCCGTCGGCACCGGACAAGTCCACATGTGGTTCGACACCGCAAGCGTGGCGGCGGCCACCCTATGACCTTGACCGGCTGGACCCTTCCCCAAACCCCGAGCGGCCACACCGCCACCCTCACACCGCCACCGTGGCACTACTCCGGCGAGATCATCGCGGTGGACTTCACCGCCGACCCCGACCACGTCGCCGCGCTCGCACCAACCGGCTTTGACCCTACCGGCGACGGAAGCTGCACCCTGTTCTTCGCCGACTGGTCATCCGCCGCGGACAACGACCCCCGCATCAAAGCCGACCCCGCCCGCGGCCAATACCACGAGGCCTACATCGTCCTCACCGGCACCTTCGACGGACGCCCCGCCGGGCGGGTCCCGCACATCTGGGTCGACTCCGAACTCTCACTGATCCGCGGTCTCGTCCAAGGATTCCCGAAGAAACTCGGCCAGGTCTCCATGACCAAACCCGTCGAGCTCGGCAAGGGCGGCTCCAAGAAAGCCCCAGGCGAGACCTTCGCCGCCCACGTCTCCGCCATGAACCGCCGCCTCGCATCGGTGAGCATCACCATCGAAGCCCAATCCACGAACGCCCGTCCCGCCGGTCTCAGACCGCTCATCCACACCCGCCTATGGCCCTCCCTCGACCAACCAAGCCCAGCCGTGCACGAGCTGTCCATCGTCAAGGTAGAGGACTTCGAGGTCGGAACCGTGTGGACCGGAACCGCACAGCTGGAATTCGGACAGTCCGAGTTCGACGAGATCCACCTCCTGGCGCCGACCAGCATCGGACTCGGCTACATCTACTCATCCGCCTTCACCGCTACCGGCGGCACCACCATCGCACTGGAGAGCTGACATGAACGTCCTGCAAGGTCCTCGCCGCGAACAGCGACGAGTCCTCCACGGCGGAACACCAGCCTGGGTCACCATAGATGGCGACCAACTCGTGCTCGGCGACGGACGGCGCATCGCCGAAACCGACGCCACCTACCTCCCCCCGTGCCATCCCACCAAGATCCTGTGCATCCACCTCAACTACGAATCCCGGCGGGTTGAGTTCCAGGCCCCAACCCTCGTCACCCCCACCTACTTCCAAAAGCCCACCACCGCCCTCAACAGCCACCGCGGCCTCCTCTGCCGGCCCGAAGGCACCCAGTACCTCAACTACGAAGGCGAAGTCGCCGCGATCGTCGGAACCCCAATGCGCAACGTCGCCCCCGACGACGTCTGGGACCATCTGGCCGGATTCGCGTCCGCCAACGACGTCGGCCTACAGGACTACCGCGACACCGACGCCGGCTCCATGCTCCGCGTCAAAGGCCAAGACGGGTTCTGCCCGATCGGACCCGGCATCGTCAGCGGCGTCGACATCCGCGACAGCGTCCTCCGCACCTACCGCAACGGCAGCACCGTCCAAGAAGCAAAAATCACCGAGATGACCTTCGGCATCGACTACCTCTTCGCCGACCTGTCACGCCACATCACCCTCCTCCCCGGCGACATCGTCCTCACCGGTACCCCCGCCAACTCACGACCCATGCAACCCGGCGACACAATCGAAGTAGAAATAACCCAAGTCGGGCGACTCCTCAACACCGTCATCGAAACCCCAGCCCCCGTATCGCAGATCGGGCACCAGCCCACCGACTCAAACGCCGTCCGCGCCGTCGCCCTCGGAAACGACTCGCGCCGAAAAGGTGAATAACAGGCCAGCCGACAACTTCTAAGACTGGTACCTCGTTCACCAGCTGGCAAGGCCAGTCCGATCGTCAACCTCTGGCGTGTCCTACCGCCCAGACCCCACGACCGTACTCGGAGACGGGACCATAGACATCGCAAAAGCAACTCAATCCGGCCACTCGAGCACAGCGGGTTACTGCAGTCCAGTGGTGGTTGAACGCGTCCCATAACCGCTGCCCCCATGCGCGGTGGCGGGGCGCCCTGTAACATCAGCTCTGAGGCGCTTATGAAGGAGGCCTCGGGCGCCTCTCGGTCGATTTTAGAGGGCTACTTGGAAGGGAACCGGCGAACCCGGACCCATCCCGGTGTGACGACGACCACCGCTCCGAGATTTGAGCTCGGCTTCGGTTTCGGCCAAGCAGTCGAGCAGAAGCTGTGCCTGTGCGTGAGGTCTGTGAGGAGCGCGTCGCAGTAGCAGCACGCTCGTACCGGGATGGCGTCCAAGCGCCAGTAGCTCGCCGAAGTCGGTGTCCGCGGTGCTCACGAACCGCTCCTCGTTGACGGCAACCCGCATTACTTCGGGATCGGCAGAGCCGAGCAGGTTGCGTTCCGAGACATGGATGGCGTCGTGATCGGCCTCACGCAATAGGCGAGCCACCGTCACTGACAGTGACTCGTCGACCAGGAGCTTCAACCGGCTGGACGGAGAGGTAGTTCCCGCTCGTCGACCGCGGCCGCCGCGTAGCGAAGGGCCTCTCGGATGTCGTCCACGCTCAGCTGAGGGAATTCAGAGACGATCTCGTCCTCAGCCATCCCATCTGCGACCATGCCGACCACCGTGGCCACCGGGATGCGGGTCCCTCGGATGCAAGGGACGCCACCCATGATCTGGTGGTCGATGTTCACGCGGTCGAACACGGTCACGATCCTAACCCGGGCACGCGTAGGCGCAGGCGACGATTCGCTCTCCCGAGCGATCGGACGATGGCCGCTCATGTCGCCGGCAGTCACCGCTCCGGCCCGATGATGAGCGTCGGAGGTGACTTGGCTCTCGGCAGCTTGAGGAAGGGCGGACGAGTTCGCTGGCGCGGGCCTTGGGTGGTGCGGCGTTCGCAGCTGAGGGTGGATGCCGAGGTCAGCAGAGAGACTGCGGCGCTCGTCGGCGGTGACGACCTTTGGAGCAGCCCGAGTAGCCCCTGGTGCCGTCGGAGCGCGGCCCGCACGGTCGAGAATGTCAGGTCTTCGATCTGCTCAAGGCCCGGCATCGCGAGCTGATCGAACAACGCCGGCGGGAACGGGGTCCTACATTGGGCGTCGGCCGCGCTGCCAGGTTACCCCAGGGGCGGAGGTGGACTGACTGTCAACTGGCAGCGCCTGAGTGGTAGCGCCTGAGGATGCTGGGTCTTCCGTGACCAAAATGTGACCGAAACGATGGTCAAACGCGGTCTCGGACGGTCCCCCGTGGTCACCCGAAAAGTGGCTCTGACCTGCGACGACGCCGAATTGACCTGCAGGCGTCTCACCGCTCCATCGGACTCATAATCCCTCGGTCGTGGGTTCGATCCCCACCGGGCCCACCAGATAGCACCGGGCCCACCAGATACCACCGGGCCCACCAGATAACACCGGGCCCACCAGATAACACCGGGCCCACCAGATAACACCGGGCCCACCAGATAACACCGGGCCCACCCTCCCGGGCCCACCGGCAGAGTCGATCAGTCGTTCTCGACCGTGTAGTCCCAGTTCGCGACTACGTGCTTGTGGTCCGGCGCCCACTGCAGTAATTCCCTCGCCGACCAACTCGTAGGCCCGCAGCTGGAATGTCAATCGTTGTCCCGGATGTAGCACCGCGGGCGGCTCGGCTGCGTCTGGGACGAGGCCCATGACGAAGACTGAGCCCAAGTGGTCGACAGAGTGGAAGGCGGCGATCGAGACCGGGACGTCCGCCGTGGCTGCGTACATGGTCACGGTCCACGTGCAGGTCGTGGCGTCGTGCTGGACCGGGAGCCCCTCGCCGGGGACGACCGGTCCGCTCACGTCGACCATGACGTCCCAACCGGAGGTCTCCACCTTGACGGGTAGGCCTTCGACCGTCAGCGCTGGTTTGGTCATGGTCCCGACCAGGGTGGCGTCGACGGACGGGTCAAGGGTCTTCTTCGGCAGGAAGGCTGGATACTTCGAGTGCGAGCTGCTGCAGCCGGCGATGACGACGAGCGCCAGAGCGGTCGCACCTAGAGCGCGGCGAAGGCCGGGCCCTGGGGCCCGGCCTCCTTGACCTCTACCGTTGGGGGCCTCGGTTGGCCGTCGCCGGGAACCGGGCGCCGTTCGCTCAGTGGTCACGCGTTCCCTGGCTGTTGCCCGGGGGGTGACACGCGCTGCCAGGACTCAGCGGTGAAGACATCCGGTCCGAACGTGGCCAGCCCGGGCTGGGCCGCGTAGCCGAGGTGGCCCTGACCATCCAGGCCTCCGCATACGGTCCCGGCCGGCATCGGCGTGTCGGCATTGGATGGGTTGACGCAGTTGCGGCCGGTGAGGAACAGGTTCTCCATCGTGCGCAGCCAGCTGTAGTGGTTGTAGTAGTTACTGGACACCGTTCCCGGCTTGATCAGCGGGCTGATCAGGACGCTGCCCGTGTCCCCACCGCCCGGGGTGAAGTCGGTGGCGTCGAAGAGGGGGTCTGCGGTCACGCACCCGGCTGTGGTGGCAGCTTCGTCGCCGCTTGGACAAGAGGCCGAGCCGACGGTCGAGGTGGCTCCCTCCGCGCTCAGCATCACGTTGCCGTTGAAGCCGCTGGGAAGACTTACCGGCTGTCCAGAATCGTTGAGCAGCTGGAAGGTGCCGGTCCAGGGCTTGGCGTAGTTGTTCGAGGCCGTAGTCGTGCTGGCATTGGCCGCGAGCGGCACCGGACCGATGTTCGTCACCGCCCCGACGAAGGTGTCGGGTGGGATGCTGTCACCGTTGGCGTCGGTACCCGACACCAGTCGCCCGGCGTCGTCGGCGTTGATCTTGGGGTCGGTTACCAGGCTCGACCCCGGGGCCACCAGGGCGGGCTCCGTCGCCGCGCCGGGCGACCCGGAAAGGTTGCTGCTCTCGCCCGCCAGCCCGGTCGGGCGGTCTATGAAGCCGGACGCCCCGGGACCGGGCTGTAGCTGCTGCCCGCTGGTGTTGGTCACTTCCGGATCGTTGGGGCCGGTCGGCTCAGTACTGACGTTATGGCCGTCGATGTTCTCTCCGGCCGCGTCGGAGAGAAGCCCGTAGGCTCCGTAGAGCGACGTGGCGCCCGGCGCAGTGGTGCCGGCTTTGCCGAAGGTCGGCTGGTCCGCAGGGGCGGGGAAGGTCGTGCTGTCTCCCGAGGCGGGGACGTTGTTGAAGCTGTTCCCGATCGTGAACGGCGGATTGGCTTCGTCGAACGTGATGTCGATCAAGCCTCCGTCCTTAAAGGCGGCGGACTGCTCGATCAGCGGTATGTAGTAGCGCAGGAACAGATCGGCCGCATACAGGCCGCCGGTGTAGTTGGCCGGCGTGGTTGCCTCCGGATCGTAGGCGGGCAGTCCGGCAGGCTGGTAGTTGGGCGTGCCGTTGGCGTTGAAGGCACCCGACAGGTTGTTGCCCTGGCAGGTGGCGTCGTGGGCGTCGCTGCAGTTGTTCGGGGTGATCCAGCTGAATGCGGGCACCGCCGATGCAGGAAGCCTGAGGTCGTGGACCAAGCCATAGGTCGGGTCGTCCAAATTGGCCACGTGGTTCGGGTCGCAGTTGGTGTCGCCGGACCCGCTATGGGAGGCGCTCGGCCCGTCGAGCTCAGGCGTGTGCGGCTCGTTGAGAGCAGGCTGGGCCGGGTAGTTGACGCCGTCCTGGGTCCCCGCCGACTCGGAGGTGAGGGAGGCGAACCACGGAACCGGGAAATGCTTGGCCACGTACTGGTCGGCCGGGTCGCCATTGCCGCCGGCGTTGGCGGGCTGGGCCCCGGTGAAGCTGGTCACGTCGCCGCTCGGAGCTACCAGGTTGGTCGGGTTGGTCACCGGATTGGCGGCGCTGGTCCCGGCATAACCACAGGCGCCGTCATCGCGCCCGGGGACCGTGTCGGAGACGCCCGGGCTCGAGCCGGTCACGTAGCTGGTCGAGCCGACCGGCTGGGCCCCACCGAGATCCTGGGCGTAGGCCTTCCAGGAGACTCCCGAGGCGTTGAACTGGTTGAAGAGTGTGGCGACGTCGGTGGGATAGACGCATCCGTTGTTACCAAGCGAGGCGTTCACCCCGCCGTGAACGAGCAGCTGCCCGTAGTTCCCGTTGCCCGAGCCGCTCGGATCAGGGGTCGAGGTGTAAGTGCCGCTCGAGTCGGCGGTCCGGTCAGTATCCCTTCCGGTGCCGACGGTTCCGGTGGTGATGATCCCGCCGTTGGAGTTCGTCATGTTCGCTGTTGTCGAGCAGTCGTCTTGAACCCCGTAAGACGGGGACTGGCCCGACACCAGGGATATGTAGTTATCCATGCTGAAGTGCCCGGTCCCGTAATAGTTGGTGAGCAACGCTCCCTGCTGTGGCAGGGTCTGCCACAGGTAGCTGTTCTGGTTCAACCCCGTGAAGGTGGAGTCGTAGGACTTGTTCTCCTCGATTATGAGCCAGACGTGCTTGATTGCTCCCACCGGGGTTCCGGTTGACGTGATCACGCATTGGGGCTGGCCCACGCCCGATGTCGCCGGCGTCGAACCCGAAGGGCAGACCGGCAGCCGGCTGTACGACGGCTTGGCTGTGGCAGTCGAGCCGTTGATCAGAACAATGCTCAATACCAACAGTCCAGCACCGACCGCTCCGGTTACAGCCCGCCAGCGCTTGCGCTCTAGAACAGAGAAGATCATGGCGCTCGGTCTATCTTCTCCGTCTGGAGCCCAGGTAACGTCAGCCAGGCGTCAAGATGAAATGTCGGTGAACCGCCGGCAGCCGGCGTCAGTTCCGGCCGAGCTCCCGACCCAGTTGCGTGATGCGGCTGCGGTCCGGCGCCGGTAGCCGGGTCTGCTCGGCCGGGCAGAGAGTGAGCAGTGCGACCGCTTCGATCGCATTGAACGTGGTGACACCCAGGGGTAGGTGGGTCTGGTTCTCGACGCTCCCGGCCCCGATTGCCAGCGAAACCAGGGCCTGGTCCACTCCTCCTCCGCGTAGAAGAAAAGCGCAGAATGCTGATCCGTCGGTCAGCAAGGTCTTGGCCGCCATGTCGCTGTACTGCTGTGCGTAGGTGGCGAGCTGGGGATCGGCCTCCACCACTTCACTGAGGAAGTCGCCGTCCTGCTGGGGGGAGGCGGACGGCGCCTGGAGGGGGGCATTCGATCCAGTCGGGACGGTCGTACTCGCCGGGGTCGCTTTCGCATGGCGTGCGCCTCCCGAACCGCATCCGGTTGCGACGACAAGGGCGCCGAGAAGCGCGACAGATCTGCGGGTTCGCCTTGCCTTCGCCTTCACGGGGGGTCACCATAGCCATCTGCTCCAAGGTCCCCGGCTGGCTCAGTCACCGACGGCCAACTCCCCAAAGGGACCAACTCCGTAGGCGGTTGACCTCTAACCCAGTAAGTCAAGAACCCGCCGTCGCGCACACGCGCGACACAACAACGCGGGGGCGTGGCGTGGACAATGCGGTCAGGAGCCGGGGGTTCCGTCTGAAAATGCAAGGGCCGCCGGGGCCACATGAAGGTCATCGGGCGAGCGCACGCCGGAAGGTTCCCGCCCCGAGCCCCCGCCATACTGGGGGCCGTGATAAGCCCGCCACTCAAGGGGGATCAGTACCCGGGTTTGCTCCCACCCCTCAGGGATCAGTGGCGCGATCTCGCAACCCGGACCCGGGTGGCCCTGATCGGGGTGCCGCTGGTCATCGCCTTGTTGATCCTGATCGCCAACGTCAAGGCCGGCCTCACCCTCCTCGTTCTCTTCGCCGGCGTGGAAGCGGCGTCGGCGGTGTTCGTCAAGAACCGCACCGACCGCCACAACGCGGCCATCGAGCGCGGTGAGATCCCCCGGGTGCCCGACCCGAACTTCCGATCCGTCGACGCCATCCAGCTGCCCGCCGAGGTGTCCGCTCGCATCTCGCGACTGGGCTTTCCGGCCGACGACATCGGTACCGTCCTGCGCTTCGACGGGGGCTGGCTGGTCAAGCACCGCAATCCCCGAGACGTCGGGGTGGTCGCCGGCGACGACGGGGAAGCCGCCCTCTTCGACCCCCGCCGGGTGACGGACCTGTGGGCCACGACGGAGTACATGGCGGGTCGGGGTCACGAGCCGGCGCCCTGACCTCACGAGCCGCCGCCCCGCCGCCGGCCGCCCGCCGCCCGCCGCCAGCCGCCAGCCGCCCGCTGACCGCCGCCCGCTGACCGCCGCCCGCCGCCCGCTGACCGCCGCCCGCCGCCCGCTGACCGCCGCCCGCCGCCCGCTGACCGCCGCCCGCCGCCCGCTGACCGCCGCCGGCCGCCCGCTGACCGCCGCCCGCTGACCGCCGCCCGCCGCCGGCCGCCCGCTGACCGCCGCCCGCTGACCGCCGCCCGCCGCCCGCCGCCCGCCGCCCGCCGCCCGCCGCCCGCTGACCGCCGCCCGCCGCCGGCCGCCCCTCCCCGCCGCCCGCCGCCGGCCGCCCCTCCCCGCCGGCCCAGCCACCGTGCGGCAAGCTGACACGGTGCGCAGTCCCATGTTCGTTCACGACGACCGCCTGACCTCGATGATCTTCGACTACTGCAGGTGGCGGCTGGCGCTGGACCCGGTGCCGCTGGACTTTCCCGGCGAGAAGGCGCCCCTCGAGCGGGCCCTCGAAGGGATCATCAACGCGCACGGCACCGAGCCGGCCGACGTCATGGAGCTCTTCTCCGGCACCCTGGCCCCCGCCGTCCTGTCCTGCGACAGCCCCCGGTTCCTGGCCTTCATCCCGGCTGCCCCCACCAAGGCATCACTGCTGTTCGACATGGTGGTCTCCTGCTCGTCGATGGCCGGCGGCTCGTGGCTGGAGTGCGCCGGCGCCATCTCGGCCGAGAATCAGGTGCTGCGGGTGCTGGCCGACCTCGCCGGCCTGCCCCCCTCCGCGGGCGGCTGCTTCGTCTCCGGAGGCAGCGCCGCCAACCTGTCGGCGCTGGTGGTGGCCCGGGAAGTAGGCCGGCACCGGCTCGGCTCCGAGACGCCGGACCGGCTCCGGGTCGCCGTCAGCGACCAGGCTCATTCCTCGATCGGCAAGGCCCTCTTCCTGCTCGGCATGGACGCCCTGGTGGTGCCGACGGTTGACCACCGCCTCACCGGACCGGCGCTGGAAAGGGCCCTGGCCACCGACCCGCAGCCGGAGAGCGTGGTGGCGGTGGCGGCCACGGCGGGGACCACGAACGCCGGGATCGTCGACGAGCTGTCCGGCGTGGCCGACGTGTCCACCGCCCGCCGGCTGTGGATGCACGTGGACGGCGCTTACGGTGGCGCCGCCCTCTTTGCCCCCTCGGCCCGCCCACGCTTCACCGGCTTGGAGCGGGCCGACTCGTTCGTGGTGGACCCGCACAAGTGGCTCTATGCCCCTTTCGATTGCGCCGCCCTGATCTATCGCCACCCGCACCTGGCCAAGGGGGTCCACACCCAGGACGCCAGCTACCTGGACGTGCTCCACACCGACGCGCCCGACGAGTGGAACCCGAGCGACTACGCCTACCACCTGACCCGGCGGGCCCGGGGCCTGGCCCTGTGGTTCTCATTGGCCGTCAACGGCACCGACGCCTACCGGGACGCGGTGGAGGCCGTCCTGCGGATGGCCCGAGAGGCGGCCGCCGCCATCGAGTCCAGCCCCTACCTGGAGCTGATCCGCCGGCCCGAGCTCTCGATCGTCCTCTTCCGGCGAGCCGGTTGGGCCGACGGTGACTACTCGGCCTGGTCGGACCGGTTGCTGGCTGACCAGATCGGCTTCGTGACCCCGACCAAGTGGGAGGGGGAGACAGTGGCCCGCGTCGCCTTCCTTCACCCCGATACCACCATCGAGATGGTCGAGGAGATCCTCGGCACCATGGCCTGAGAAGACCCGGCAAACCGGTCCAAATCGCCCTAACCGGAAAGAGGCTGGGAAAATAGTGGCGAAAGACCGGAAAATGAGAGCTTCCTGAGAGCCTCCTCGCTGGAGAAGGCTGTCAGCCCCGCCGATACCGTTCCTGCGACTTTGATGCTCGGGAAAGGGCGACGGGATGGGGCGTGCCAAAGCTGCGAGTGCCAAAGCTGCGGGTACCAAAGCTGCGAAGTACCAAAGCTGCGAGTACCAAAGCCGCGAGTACCAAAGCCGCGAGTACCAAAGCCGCGAGTACCAAAGCCGCGAGTAACAGCGCGCTGGGTTCGCATGTCGGCGCCTCGCGAGCGGGGGGAACCAGGCGAAAGGGGCGCTTTGCGTAGCGAAACCTCGTCGCTGTCCCTCGTCACCCGGGCCATCGCCGTGGTCGTGGCCGCCGCCGGCCTGGCCTGCTTCGCCATCGCGGTGTCGACCGCCGGGGCTTTCGAAGCCATGACCACCCAGCTGTGGGGTGTGGCCACCGTCGTCGGTGGCCTGGCCCTGTACAGCTGGCTCCGGCCCCTGGTGCTGTACCGGGCCGACCGGTCCGAGGCCTTCCACCTCGACGAGGGGTTCTTCGTGATCCTGGCTCTGCTCGTGGGTCCCGGCGCCACCATGGTGGTGTTCGCGGCAGCCGTGATCCTGTCTCAGGTCATCAAGCAACGGCCGTTGCTGAAGGCGGCCTTCAACTTCGGGCAGGTCATGGTCGCGGTCGGCGTGGGCCTTTACGTAAGCCGGTCGCTGGCGACGCCGTCCACGCCGCTGTCACCGGGCGCCATCGGCGCCGCCGCTCTCGGCGCCGCGGCCTACTTCGTGACGAGCACGGGGGCGGTATCGGCCATCCTCATCTCGATGGGGGCGCGCTGGCGGGACTGCACTTCTAACCTCTCCATCCAGGTCGGGCTCACCGCGGTCAGCGTGCTGGTCGGCACCGTCCTGGCCCTCACCGTGCAGTCGAAAGTGTGGGCGCTGCTCCTGGCCGTGCCTCTCATGGTGGTGCTCCGCCTCATCCTGGCCCAGCAGTTCAAGGCCACCCACGACCGGGCCCGCATGGCCGGCCTGTTCAACGTCACCCTGGACGCCAACCGGGCCCTGCACCAGGAGTCGGTCGTCGACACCGTGCTGGCGTCGGCTCGCCAACTTATGCGCTGCACCGAGGCCCACCTGGCCAAGGCACCGCCCGGCCCCGACGGCATGGCCGCGCCCATCGACGTGGGAGCCTCGCGCCAGTGGCTGGTCGTATCCGGCCGGCAGGGCGAGGAGCCATTCGACAGCGCCGACCGCATCCTCCTCGACGCTCTGGCTGCCATCGGGCGGGGAGCTTTGACAAACGCCGAGCTGTACAGCCAGATCCGTTATGAGCGGGGGCGCCTGGCCTCCATCACCTTCAACATCGGGGAAGGGGTCTGCGCCGTGGACGCCCTGGGCAAGCTCACCTTCGTGAACCCGGCCGCGTCGAGCTTGCTGCATCTGCCCACGGTGGGCCCGGCCGACGAGCTTCTCGACGAGCACGACCTGGTCGCCCCCAACTTCCTCATGGTCCCGGCCTACCGGGCCATGCGCACGGGCCGGCCCGAGCGCGACGACGACGCCCGCTTCGAGGGCGAGGACGGCCGCAGCATTCCGGTCGCCTACACGGCGTCGGCGGTGATGCACAACGGCGAGGCGGTCGGTGCCGTTATCACCTTCCGGGACATAACCGAGCGCAAGGCGTTCGAGGACACCATGACCCACCACGCCTTCTACGACAGCCTGACCGGTCTGGCCAACCGGCGGATGCTGGTGGAGCGGCTCGAGCAGGCCGTGCAGCAGTCCGAGCTGGACCACAAGGTCCACGCCCTCATCTTCATCGACGTCGACCGCTTCAAGTCCATCAACGACAGCCTCGGCCACGGCACCGGCGATGACCTCCTCGTGGCTATCGGCGAGCGCATCCGCCAGGCGGTCCGCAGTCGCGACCTGCTGGCCCGCTTCGGCGGCGACGAGTTCGTGGTCCTGGTGCTCGATGTCTCCGATGTGGAAGAGGCGGTCGGCACGGCCCGGCGCATCCTGGCCAGCGTCGAGGAACCGCTGGTGCTGCCCGACGGCTACGAGATCGTGGCCAGCGTCTCCCTCGGCGTGGCCCTGACCAAACCGGGCCAGAGCGCCGACGACATCCTCCGCGACGCCGACGTGGCCATGTACAAGGCCAAGGGCCGGGGCGGCACCTACCAGGTGTTCGACAAGGCCCAGATGGGCAGCCGGTCTTCAGAGCGCATCGACATGGAATCGGATCTGCGCAAGGGCATCGAGCGAGGGGAGCTGGAGGTCCACTACCAGCCTCTGGTGTCGATCGACGAGCTGACCGTCGTGGGGGCCGAAGCCCTGGTGCGGTGGCGCCATCCCCGCCACGGTCTGATAGCCCCCGACCACTTCATACCCCTGGCCGAGGAGACCGGCCTGATCCTGCCCATCGGCCGCTACGTGCTGGAGCAGGCCTGCGTTCAGATCCGGGCCATCCGGGACCGCCTCGGACTGGATGTGCCCATAAGCGTCAACCTGTCCCCTCGGCAGTTCCAGCAGACCAGCCTGCTGGCCGAAGTGGCCACCGTTCTCGACGACGCCGGCCTGCCGTCGAGTCTGCTCACCTTCGAGATCACCGAGACCATGGTGATGGACGACCTGGCCGGAGCCCGTGAGGTCATGAAGAAGCTGAACCGGCTCGGCGTCCGCCTGGCTATCGACGACTTCGGCACCGGCCACTCCTCGCTGGGATACCTGAAGCAGTTCCCGGTGCACGAGGTGAAGGTGGACCGCCTCTTCGTGAATGGCGTGGCCAGCGACCCCGTCGACACCGCCATCGTGCGGGCGGTGGTCGACCTGGCCAACGCCATGCAGATCGCCGCCGTGGCGGAGGGGGTGGAGACCCTGGATCAGCTGGCCGGGCTGCGCATGCTCGGGTGCCACGTGGCTCAGGGCTACTACTTCGCCAAGCCCCTTCCCGTGGCGGAGTTCCATGGCATGGTGGACACCCACTTCGAGGGCCTGTTCGAAACCCCGAACGAGGTGGCCGAGCTGAACGTGGGCTAGGGCCGGGCCCAGCTCCAGGGGTAGGCGGAATCCGCGGCAGAACGGGCGTCCTCGCTCACCGACAGGGGCGAGAAAGTGTCGATCATCACCGCCGTCTCCTCGGTGCGGGTGGCATCGATCGACGCCTCCACGCTGCCGGGCTGCGGGCCGTGAACAAAACCGGCCGGGTGCAACGTCAGCGAGCCCTCCTGGATGCCGGCCCCCCGCCGGCTCATGAAATCCCCCTCGGCGTAGAAGAGGACCTCGTCGGAGTCCACGTTGGCGTGGTGGTAAGGGACCTTGATGGCGTCGGGATCGAAGTCGAACAGACGGGGGACGAAGCTGCAGACCACGAAGCCCTCGCCGGCGAAGGTCTGGTGCACGGGCGGGGGCTGGTGGATGCGGCCCACGATGGGCTCGAAGTCCCGTATGGACAGGGCGAACGGGTAGGCGCAGCCGTCCCAGCCCACCACGTCGAAGGGATGGCGGGCGTGGGTGTGCCGGCTCCAGCCCTGGCGGCCCCGGACCAGCACCGGCACCGGGCCGTCCTCATCGACCACGTACGGCCCCGACGGCGGGCGCAGATCCCGCTCGCAGAACGGCGCCCCCTCCCGCATCTGCCCGGTGGCGGTCAGGTAACGGGCCGGGATCGAGATGTGCCTCGACCCTTCCACCACCAGGGCCCGCACCTCGGCGTCGCCGGCCACCACCCAGCGGTGGGTGGTCGACGCCGGGATGAGGACGTAGTCGCCGGGACCGGCGTCGATGCAGCCGAACACCGACTCGAACTTCGTCTGACCCGACTGCACGTACACCAGCTCGTCGCCGGCGGCGTTGCGGTAAAGGTCGCTGCTCCGGCCCGCGGCCACCCAGCACAGGGTGACGTCGGCGTTGCCGAACAGCACATGCCGGGCCGTCACCATGTCCCCGCCGGCCTCGAGCTTGGGCGCCACCACGTGCCAGGGCAGTAGCGGCTCGTTGGGGACCAGAGCCGACCGTTCGACCGTCACCGCCTCGACGGCCGTAATGGCGCTGGGGGAGTGGCGGTGATAGAGCAGCGACGACGCCCCGCTGAAGCCCTCCTCGCCCATGAGCTCCTCGGCCAGCCGGGCGCCCGAGGCGTCCCGGTGCCAGGTGTGCCGCTTGCGGGGCACGTCCCCGACCCGGACGTAGTAAGTCACTTGGAACCACCTCCGTGGCTAACGACGGTACCGTCGACCTGGCCCAAAGACAGCCACTGCTCCCGCTCCTGGTCACCGCACCAACCCCGGATCGTGACAGTGTCGCCGTCGGCCAGCCCGCGCTCCCCCCTGAACTTCTCCATCAGAGACCCCTCGCTCCCGGGCCCGGGCCCCGAGATGGTCCCCGACGCGAACAGGTCGCCGGCCCGAACGCCGGCGCCGTTGACGGTGAGGTGGGCCAGCTGCTGGGCCATGGACCAGTACAGGCCGGCGGCTGACATGGTGGAAAGGACGGCGCCGTTCACGGCCAGGCTCAGCCTGACGTCCAGCCCGCGCGGCTCGCTCATCTGCAGATAGCTGGCCGGCGGCGGGGCCTGCACCGGGCCGTCGACCCGCCACGGGGCCAGGGCCGCCAAGGGCACGACCCACGGCGACACCGAGGTGGCGAAGGACTTCCCGAGGAACGGTCCCAGCGGGCGGTACTCGAAGGACTGGATGTCGCGCGCGCTCCAGTCGTTGACGAGCACCACGCCGAACACGTAGCTGTCGGCCTCGCGGGCCGTCACCGACCGGCCGCGGGGAACAGTCGTGCCGACCACGAAGCCCAGCTCCACCTCCACGTCCAGCCGGGCCGTGGGCCCGAACACGGGGGGCCCGCCCTCACCGGCCAAGAGGCCGGCCGGACGGGGCACTTCCGAGCCGCTGACCACGACCGTCCCGGCCCGGCCGTGGTAGCCGATGGGCAGGTGCAGCCAGGCCGGGGGCAGCGGGTCCTCGCCGGGCCGCAGCAGGCGCCCCATGGCCTCGGCGTGTTCTCTGGATGCGTAGAAGTCCGTGTAGTCGCCGACTTCCCACGCCAGCCGGAGCCGGGCCTCTGATCGGGGCCGGCGGGCCCGGTCGGGCCCACCGGCGACCAACCGCTGAAGCTGAGACCGGGTGCGGGCCCATGCTGTCGGGGCCGAGGGCCATGAAGGCGTTGAGGGAGCCCGACGTCCAGACCGCCCGGTCCACATCCAGCCCGGCGACAGACGCCAGGTCTATGACGTCGTCCCCGTAGGCCACCACGACCCGCCCCGCCTCGTCGACCCCGTAGGGGAGGTTGTCGAGGGCCGAAGCCGTTCACAAATTGCCGCGCCGGGCCTGCTCCCGCTCGATGGCCTCGAAGAGAGCCTTGAAGTTCCCCTCCCCGAAACCGGTGGCGCCGGCCCGCTGGATGATCTCGATGAACAGGGTGGGCCGGTCCGTGACCGTCTCGGTGAATATCTGCAACAGGTACCCGCCCGAATCCACGTCCACCTCGATATCGAGGCGCTGCAGGTCGGCCCAGGGCAGGTCGAAGCCGGTGACCCGCTCCCTGGCGTCGTCGTAGTAGGTGGCCGGCATGGCGAGGAAGCGAACGGAGCGGTCCCGCATGGCGCCGACCGAGGCGACGATGTCGGGGGTGGCCAGGGCGATGTGCTGCACGCCGGGGCCCCGGTAGGCGTCGAGGTACTCCTCGATCTGGCTCTTGCGCAGGCCGGGCGCTGGTTCGTTGATGGGCATGACCACGCCGGCGCCGTTGTGGACCACGGTGGAGCGGAGGGCCGAGTACGGCGTGGAGATCTGTTCGGCGTCGAAGTGCCGCATTTCCGTGAAGCCCAGCACCTCCTTGTACCAGGCGACCCAGTCGTCGAGGCGGCCCTGCTCTACGTTGCCGACCACGTGGTCGATCGCCGTGAGCCCGACCGGGGTGCCGGCCGGCCCCGTCGGGAGGCGGTCGGAGGTGAACCCCGGGCCCCAGCCTCCGTGCCAGCCGGAGCGGTCCACGAAGAGGTGGCGGGTCTCGCCGTAGGTGGCGATGGCGGCGGTCGTTACCGATCCGGCGTCCCCGTTGACGCTGGTGGGTTCGGCGACGACCGTCGCCCCCTTCGCTGCCGCGCTGGAGGCGGCGACATAAGCATCCTCCACCCGCCAGGCCAAGTGGCGGATACCGTCGCCGTGCCTCATGACATGGCGCGACACCTCACTGTCCGGCCCCAGGCCGGCGGTGATCACGAACCGGACGTCGCCCTGGCCGAGCACGTACGAGACGCGGTCGGTGACGCCGGTCTCGGGGCCTGCGTAGGCCACCACGTCGAAGCCGAAGCCGGCGGCCATCCAGGCCGTGACGGCCCGGGCGTTGCCTACCCACCACTCGAGGTGATCCCAGCCGCGGAGCTGCTCGGCAACCGACGGGGCGCTGCGGGTCAACGTGGTCTGGGCCATGGATCCATCAGATCGCAGCTCGGCCGGGTGGTCAACATCATGCCCTATCACTATACGTATTGATCAGCTCTTAGTGGCTATGCTGAACAAATCGTGCAGGATTTCGAGCTGGACGGGATCGACGAGCGTTTGATCGCGGCGCTGGCCTCCTTTCCCAGGGCCGGAGTCCTGCAGCTGGCCCGGGAGATCGGAGTGGCCCGCAACACCGCTCAGGCCCACCTGGACCGGCTGCTGGCCGCCGGCGTCATCACCGGCTTCGGGCCGGAGCTGGACCTGCGCCGGGTGGGCTACAGGGTGTCGGCGTTCGTCAGCATGGAGATCGCCCAGGGCCGGGCCCGGGCTGTCGACGCCCATCTGAGTTCCATCCCCGAGGTGGTGGAGGCTTACATGACCACCGGTCCGTCGGACCTTCTCTGCCGGGTGGTGGCGCGCGACAACGACCACCTCGGGCAGGTCATTCAGCGCATCCTCGAGGTCCGGGGTATCACCCGCACCACCACGTCGCTCATCCTGGCGACGCCGATCGCGCCCCGGAGCAGGCATGTGGTGCACGCCGAGTAAATGGGGGTTGGACGTAGATTGGTCGGCTACGGAGATCTCGCCATGATCCCTTCTCGGTACTCGCCGGTGCGGACCGGGCCCGGCGGCCAGGTCACGGTGGAGCTCGCCGGGGACCACCCCGGGTTCACCGACCCTGCCTACCGCCGGCGGCGCGACGATCTGGCCGCCCTGGCCACCCACTGGCAAGCCGGGCGACCTCTTCCCGCCCCGCAGTACACGGCCGAGGAGCACTCGGTGTGGGCGGCGGTCAGCTCGGCCCTGGCCGACCTCCACGAGCAGCACGCCTGCACCGCCTTCCTGGACGGCAAGGACGCCCTGCGCCTGCCGGGCGACCGGGTCCCGCAGTTGAGCGAGGTGACGGCCGGCCTCGAGCCCATGGTCGGGTTCCGCTACCAGCCGGTGGCCGGGCTGGCCCCGCTGCGCGATTTTTACCGCTCCTTCGGGTCCGGGGTGTTCTGGTCGACCCAGTACCTGCGCCACCCCTCCGAGCCGCTGTACACGCCCGAGCCGGACGTGATCCACGAGGTGATCGGCCACGCCAACCAGCTGGCTGGCCCGGGCTACGCCGCCATCTACCGGCTGGTGGGCGAGGCGGTGGACCGCACCTGCGGGGAGGACGCCCTCCGCTTCCTCTCCCACGTGTTCTGGTACTCGATGGAGTTCGGGGTGGTACGGGAGGGGACCGAGCTGAAGGCGTTCGGCGCCGGCATCCTGTCCTCGGTCGGGGAGACGGCCAGCTTCCGCGACGTCGACGTGCGCCCGTTCGACTTTCTGGCCATGGGCAAGGCCGACTACGACATCACCCACTTCCAGCCGGTGCTCTACTCCTGGTCCTCGCCGGCCGAGCTGGAGGACACCCTGAGCTCGTTCCTGGAGGCCTACGACGACTCCACTCCGGCCGCCCTGCTGCGGCGGGCCGGCTAGCTCCCCTTGGATCCCTCCTTGACGGCGCCCTCCTCGACGTCGCCCTCCTTGACGGCGCCCTCCTCGACGCCGGTGACGTAGCGCTCCGGCGGCGCCCACTCCTGCTCGGGGCCGGCCCGGCGGGCCCAGCGGACCGAGGCGCTGATGCGCGGCCCGGCCACCGACGCCACCTTGGGGACGCCGTGCTCCCAGGCTTCCTGGCAGGTCCCGCCCATCACCAGCAGGTCACCGGAGGCCGGGCGCAGGTCGATCGACCGCCCACCGCCCTGGGGCCGGAGCAGGAACGGGCGGGCCGCCCCCAGCGTCACGATCGCCACCAGGGTGTCGTCGAGGTGGCGCAGCTCGCGGTCGGAGTGGAAGGCCACGCTGTCGCGGCCGTCCCGGTAGTAGTTGAGCCCCATGGCGCCGAAGCGGACCTTGTAGCGCCGGCCCAGCGCCACCCGGAACCAGGCCAGGCCCTCCTCCGGCAGCTGCTCGTCCGCTGAGTACCACCGGGTCAGCCGGGGCTCGTCCACCATGCGGTCGTACATCCATCTCTGGTGGTGACGCCAGTCCACCTCCGCCTCCAGGCGGGCCGCCAGCTCGTCGGCGCCTCCGAGCCAGCCCCGCGCCACATCGACCCAGGCCCCGTTACCCAGATCAGTGCGCTCGAACTCGGTCTTCTTGCGCACCTCGACCGGGCCGAGGGCGAAAAGGTTGCCTTGGGCAGCCGATACCACGACCTCGAATCTATCCGAACAGGTGTTCGTAGCGGGCGGGATTTTTTCGGTGGCTCCTGGCGGCTGGCTCCCGGGCCGCTACCCCGCGCGGCGCGGCGCCGCCGGCGTCTCGCGCCCGAAGCGGAGCCGACCGCGGCGTCGCGTTCGTCGGCCAGGCGCCGGGTCTCGGCCGACACGGGGAAGGACAGGATGGCGGTGACCACGTCCACCAGATAACTGACGAAGAGGCGGTCGTCGGTGTGGGGCCCGGTCTGGGCCCGCCGGGCCAGCTCGGTGGCGGCGTGCAGTATGGCCGTGTAGCGCCGGTGCAGGCGCACCGCGTCCCGCTCCAGGAGCGGATCCACCAGGGCCCGCCACCGGGCCACGCTGGGAAGGGCGGTGGCTCCCGCCCCGCCGGGCAGGCGGTCGAGCATCTCGGCGTGGATCTGAAGAAACTCCGGGCCCCCGTCCGGGTCGGCCAGCTTGGCCGCCAGGGGCCGCACCAGGGCCCCGGCCAGCATCCGCACCCCGTCCGGTCCGTCGACGGCGGCCGCCTCGTACTGGTCGAGCAGGGCCTGGCGGCCGGCCTCGACGGTGGGCTGATGCTTGAGCATGATGGCGGCCAGGACGCCGTTCCGGTCCTTGAAGTGGTACTGGGTGGCGATGGCGTTGCGGGCGCCCGAGTGGCGCGAGATCTCCCTCAGGCTGACGGCCTCGATGCCCCGTTGGGCGAACAGCTTCTCGGCCGCCGCCACCAGCCGGGTCCGGGTGTCGCCCCCCGCCGGGGCCCGGGACGGAGCGGCCACCCTGAGCTCAGTACTCGGCAATCTCGTGTTCGAGGCGGTCGGCGTAGCGGGCCCGGGCCTCCTCCCGGCGGGTCGGGACGTGCTGGGAGGGCCACAACCCCTCGACCGGCTTGTAGTCCTTGAGCAGCTGGGTGGCCAGCGTCACCTTGTGGACCTCGGTGGGGCCGTCGGCGATGGCGAGCGACTCCGCCCCCGCCAGCATGTTCATGAACGGCATCTCGTTGGACACCCCGATGGCGCCGTGCAGGTGCATGGCCCGCTGGACCACGTCGTGGTACACCTTCGGCATGGCCACCTTGACGGCGGCGATGTCCTTGCGCACCCGCTTGTAGTCCTGGTGCTTGTCGATCAGCCAGGCCGTGCGCAGGACCAGGAGCCGGAACTGCTCCATCTCGATCCAGCTGTCGGCGATGCGCTCCTGGGTCATCTGCAGCGACGCCAGTGGCCCGTGCCGGGTGGTGCGCGACACGGCCCGCTCGCACATCATGTCGAAGGCCTTGCGGACCTGGGCGATGGTGCGCATGGCGTGGTGGATGCGACCCCCTCCGAGTCGAGTTTGAGCGATGACAAAGGCTCCGCCCTCGTCGCCCAGTAAGTGGTCGGCGGGGACTCGCACGTCGTTGTAGCGGAGGTAGGCATGGCTGCCCTCGCCGCCGCGCTCCATGCCCACCGACACGTTGCGGATGGTCTCCAGCCCCGGCGTGTCGGTCGGGACCACGAACATGGACATGCCCTTGGTAGGCGCTCACGTCGGGGTTGCTGACGGCCATGACGATGAGGAAGGAGGCGTGCCGGGCGTTGGATGAGAACCACTTCTCCCCGTTGATCGACCCACTCGTCGCCGTCCAGGACGGCCCGGGTGGTGAACAGGGTGGGATCAGCCCCGGCATGCGGCTCGGTCATGGAGTAGCAGGACGACAGCTCACCGTCGAGCAGGGGCTGCAGGTACTTCTCCTTCTGGCCCGGGGTGCCGAAGTGGGCCAGGATCTCGGCGTTGCCCGAGTCGGGGGCCTGGCAGCCGAACACCGATGGGGCCCAGCGGCTGCGGCCCAGGATCTCGTTGAGGAGGGCCAGCTTCACCTGGCCGTAGCCCTTGCCGCCCAGCTCGGGGCCCAGGTGGCAGGCCCACAGGCCCTTCTCCCTGACCTCCTGCTGCAGGGGGCGCACGACAGCCATGGCCTCCTTGTCCGACTTGTCGTAGGGGTCGCGCAGGACGAAGTCGAGCGGCTCGACCTCATCGGTGACGAACCGGTCGGCCCAGTCCAGCAGCTCCTGGTACTCCGGGTCGGTCTCGAAATCCCACGCCATGGCGTTCCTCCAGTCAGCTAGGCAACAGCTGCCCACGCTAATGCAACTGCATCAAAACCTGCAACGGCTGTATCGGCTGTATCGACGGGGGTTTACCCGGCGAGGAGGGTGTCGACCAGGTGCACGGCGATGGCCATCGACGACGTGGCCCCGGGGGAGGGGGCGTTGCGGACCGTCATGACGCGACCCTGCGGGCCCACCCGCCCGATGCGGAAGTCGTCCACCAGCGAGCCGTCGGCGTCCACCGCCTGCGCCCTCACTCCCGCCGGCGCCGGCACCAGGTCGTCAACTCCCACCTCCGGCACCAACCGGGCCGCCTCCGCCACGAAGGCCCGCTTGGACAGGGAGCCGTAGATCTCCTGCAGGCCGGTGCGCCAGTGGCGGCGGGCCAGGGCCCGGAAGCCCGGCCAGGACAGCGTTTCGGCCACGTCGGCGGGTATCACGTCCAGACGGCGGTAGCCCTCGCGGGCCAGAGCGAGGACGGCGTTGGGGCCCGCATCCACCGACCCGTGCACCCGCCGGGTGAAGTGAACGCCGAGAAAGGGGTACTCCGGGTCGGGCACCGGGTAGATCAGGCCGCGGACCAGGTCGGCCCGTTCCGGGCGCAGGCGCCAGTACTCGCCCCGGAAAGGGACGATGGCCGGCCCGGCCTGATCGCCGGCCAGGCGGCTGACCCGGTCCGACTGCAGGCCGGCGCAGACCACGACCCAGTCGGCGGTCACCTCGCCGGCGGGCCCCGACAGGGTGACCCCGGTCGCCCCGTTCTCGACCGCGGTGACCTCGAAGCCCAGCCGGATGTCCTCGTCGGCGGCCATGGCCCCGGCCACCTCGGTGAAGTCGACGATGGCGGTGGCGGGCGAGTGCAACGCGGCCACCCCGGCCGCGTACGGTTCCACCTCGGCCAGGCCGGCGGGGTCGAGCCAGCGCAGGCCGGGCACGCCGTTGGCGGTGGCCCGGGCCTCCACTGTCCGCAAGGCGGGGATCTCACCGGGCGTGCGGGCCACGACCACCTTGCCGCACCTCTCGTAGCGGATGCCGTGCTCGGCACAGAACTCCTCGAGCAGGCGGCGGCCCTGCACGCACAGGCGGGCCTTCAGCGAACCGGGCCGGTAGTAGAGGCCGGCGTGGACCACGCCGCTGTTGTGCGAGGTCTGGTGGGCGGCGACCGAGTGCTCCTTCTCGACCACCGTCACCGACGCGTCGGGGCGCCGTCGGCTGATCTCGCGGGCCGTGGCCAAACCGACGATGCCGGCTCCGACCACTACGAAGCGTTCCCGAACCATACTGACGCCATGTTGCCAGCCGGGATCGCGGGGCCGATCGACGGCTACCTGGCCGCGCTCCGGCGCGAGGCGCCGGACCAGGTGGCGGCGGTCTACGCGGTCGGGTCGCTGGCCTTGGCCGACTTCAGTACCAAGCAGAGCAACGTGGATCTCGTGGTGGTGGGCGACCCGCCCTTGACGCCAGCCCAGGTCGCTCGCCTGCGGCGGGCCGAGAGGGGACTGGAGCGGGTCGGCCGCCCGGCCGGGCTCTGGTACACGGGCTGGGAGGAGGTGGCCGGAGACGGGCCCTACGCCGCCGCCCCGATCCCACCGATGCCGGCGTCCCCCCCGGCGGCTCAGCCCTCTCCCCCGGCGGCTCAGCCCTCTCCCCCGGCGGCTCAGCCCTCTCCCCCGGCGGCTCAGCCCTGCCAACCGCCGGTCGCGCCCCCGGGACCGGCAGCGGGTGCGTCGCGGCCGACGACCCTGGCCACGCCCATGACCCGGGCCATGCTGCGCCAGGATCCGGTAGCCCTGATCGGCCCCGACTGGCCCGTGGTCGGATACGACGAGGCCGCCTTCCGCTCGTGGTGCTCGGAACGGCTGCGGGCGCTGGTCGCCGCTCGCAAGGGGCTGCTGGTGCTGCGCCGGGCCGTGACCCCGGTCGTGCTGGAAGCGTCGCGTCTGGCCCAGGGCGCCATCACCGGCCGGGTTTTCTCCAAGAGCGAAGCGGGCGAGTCGATCGGGATGATCGTCGCCCCCCGCTACCGGCGCATCCTCACTGACGCCGTCGGATACCGCCGCGGGGCCCAGACGTCGATGTACTGGGGGCCCTTCGAGCGCAAGTACGACGCCCTGGCCCTCCTCCGGGACCTGCTGGAGGTGGCCGGCAAACGCTGATCAGCGGCCCGCGGCCAGCGTCGCCATGTCCGCCATCGCACTACCGATGTCCGCGGTGCCACTGGCGCCGAAGTCCCGGTAGAGGGCGCGGATGTTGGCCACCACCCGTTCGGATTCGCCCCACCCGGCGTAGGCGGTCATGTCGATGTCCCGGGCCGCCTCCAGTGGACTCATCCCGCCGTCGTGGCGGATCTTGGCCTCCCGGGTCAGGTACTCGAGGTACCCCTTGAGATCCGCCACCGCCCCCTTTCCGGCCAGCGGGCCGTGGCCGGGCACCACCGTCTCGGCGCCGAGGGCCATGAGGCGGTCGCAGGCCGCCACCCAGTTCGCCACCGGCCCGGCCCATACCACCGGATGGCCACGGTGAAAGAGGATGTCGCCGGTGAAGACCACCCCGTCGTCGGGCAGGTGGACGATGACGTCGCCTTCGGTGTGGGCCGGTCCCACCTCGATCAGCCGGACCCGCCGCTCGCCGACGCGGATCTCCATCTCACCGTCGAAGGTCTTCGTGGGGAGGGCCAGCTCGATCCCGTCGAAGGTGAAGGGACCGAATATGCGGGCCACGAACGCCCCGACCTCACCGAGATCGGGCGCGGCGCGCACCATGTCGGCCAGGCGTGACGGCGGCAGCTCCTTCATCTCCCCGGCGCATCTGGTCGAGGCGATGATCTCGGCCGTGGCGACCAGGGAGTTGCCGTAGCAGTGGTCGCCGTTGGCGTGGGTGTTGACGACGGTTCCGATGGAGGAGGCGGCCGGCGTGGCGCGGGCCATGCTGTCCAGCATCTCCCTCGTCAGTTCGAGATCGAAGAGGGTGTCGACCAACAACGAGGCTCCGCCGCCGGTGACCAGGCCGGCGTTGGACCAGCCCCAGCCCCCGTCCGGTTGCAGGTAGGCCCAGACTCCGTCGCCTACCTCGTGCAGACCCTTGCTATAGCTCACAGCGACCCCCCGGTCCGGTTCACACCGCCACGGTAGCCGGAGCTTCGGCCGCTCCCACCGCCGGTGTCCGGATGGTCACGGCCGCGACCACAAAGGCGATCAACAGGACCAGAGTGCTCAGCCGGAACGCCGCCACGTAGCCCACGACGAAGGCGTGGTCGACGACCCGGTGGAGGGTGTCGGGTAGCTGGGAAGCGAAGGCCGGCCCGGCGCCGGCGGGGATGCGCTTGGCCACCGGGCCCAGGGTCTGCAGGCGGCTGCGGGTCAGGGTGGCCGCCACGGTAGCCAGTATGGCCAGGCCCAGTGACCCCCCGACCTGCTGTCCCGAGTTCAGCAGCGCCGAGGCGATGCCGGCTTCGCGGGGCGGGACGCCGGCCACGGCGGTGAGGGTGAGGGGCACGAAGCAGCAGGCCATCCCGGAGGCGATGAGGATCATGGGGCCGAGCACCGATCCCACGTAGGCCGATGATCAGCATGCGGCGTTTGCCGTAGAGGTCGCCGGTCCGGCCCCCGAGCAGCAGCAGGCCACCGAAGGTCAGGGTGTAAGCGTTGATGACCCAGGCCAGGTTGGCCCCACTGAAGCGCAGGGCCCGCTGGATGGAGGGGAGGGCGACGTTTACGATGGACGCGTCGAGGACCACCATGAGCTGGGTGGTCCCGATTACCGCGAGGGCGAGGCCGAGGTGTTTCCTGGTGTCAGGGGGGTTGATCACGAGGGTCCTCCGCTAAATACGAAACCCTGTCGTATCGTAATAGGTGATCATGGTCGTTAGCAAGGAAAATGTCGAGGAGGGGACCGGGGAGGCCAAGAGGGGTCCGGGCCGCCCTCTGGACCCGACGCGCGACGAGGCCATCATCGCCGCCACCCTGGCCGGGCTGTCCGAGGTGGGCTACGACCGGCTGTCCATCGACATGGTGGCGGCCCGGGCCAAGGTGGGCAAGGCCACCCTGTACCGGCGCTGGTCTTCCAAGGCCGACCTGGTCATCGACGCCCTGAGCGCCCACAAGAGCGCCTGGAAAGCTCCGGACACGGGATCGCTGCGGGGCGATTTCGAGGCCCTGCTGGAGGGTGAGGGGGCGCCCGTGGAGCCGAACCTGGCTCCGCTCGTGTGCGGGCTGATGACCGCGGCCAGCCACGACTCCACCTTGTCGAGCGCCCTGCAGGACCGGTTCGTGGACCCACGCAAGAACCTCATCACCGAGGTCATCACGCGGGCCATGGCGCGGGGTGAAGTGGATCCCGGTGTCGACGTGGATCTGGTGATCCAGGTGGTGCCGGCGACCATGTTCCTGCGGGCCGTGCTCTACGGCGAGACGGTCGGCCCGGACCTGTTCCGTCAGGTCCTGACCCAGCTGGTCTACCCGCTCCTCACCGCCCCGCCTTCAACCCGTTGGGACGCCTCGGGTGCGCCCCAGGCAGTGCCGGAGGGCTGACTCCAGGTCGGGGTAGCGGAACTGATGGCCGGCGTCGGCCAGCCGCTGGGGGATGACCCGCTGGCTGGCCCGGGCCAGTTCCCGGTCTCCCTCCTTCCCGAGCAGCAGGCGGGGCCCGAACCCGGGCACCGGCACCAAAGCGGGACGCTTGAGGACCCCCGCCAGGGTGGAGGTGTACTCATCGTTGCGGACCGGTTCGGGCGCCACCGCGTTCAACGGGCCGGCCAGCGAGGTGTCCACCAACGCCTGCAGGTAGATGTCGAGCAGGTCGTCGAGCCCGACCCACGAGAGCCACTGCTGCCCGTCGCCCAGCCGGCCGCCCAGGCCGGCGGCGAAGAGGGGATACAGGAGGCGGAGCGTTCCTCCCGACGGCGATTGCACCAGGCCGGTCCGGACGTTGACCACCCGCACGCCGGCGTCGCGGGCGGGGTTGGTGGCGGCTTCCCAGTCGGAGACCACATGAGCGAGGAAGCCGTCCCCTCGCTCGCTCTTCTCGGTCAGTTGCTCGTCGCCGCGGTCGGCCCCGTAGTAGCCGATAGCCGAAGCGGTGATCAGGCCGCGGGGCGGGCGTGGCGTCCTGGCCGCCACCTCGGCCAGGCGGGCCGTGGGCCCGATGCGGCTGGCCCGGATCTTCTCCTTGTGGGCGGCGCTGAACCGCCCGGCGATCGAGGCTCCGGCCAGGTGGACCACGGCGTCGACCCCCTCGAGCAGGGCTGGATCAGGATCGTCGGGCTCCCACCGGCGCTGGTCGGGACGCTCGGGTGCTCGCCGCACCAGGTGGATCACCCGATGTCCACCGGTGGTCAAGAAGGCCGACAGGGCCGAGCCGATCAGGCCTGAGGACCCGGTCACCGCCACCGTCATCGGCCCCTCTGAGCGACCGGCGGCCCGGGCGTGGGCGGCCAGGTCGCAGCGCAGCTGCCTGGTCCGGTAGGCGAACATCTCGCGCAGGAGCGACCCGGGCAGGCGGGAGGTCACGGTGTCCGACACCGAGGTGCTCCTCTCGTCCTCGGCCCGGAACTGGTGGTCGTGGGTCCAAACCAGGAGGCTCGCCAGCGGCTCGCTGGTCAACCGATCGGCGAAGCGATGCGGGGGATCGTAGGCGTCAGGCTGCTGCGCGGCCACCCAGCGCACCCCCGCCGGCAGGCCCAGCACGGCCCGGCCGTCCCTCAGAGACTCCGCCTCCGCGATCACCTTGACCGGCATCCAGGGCGCCATCAGCCGAGGGAGGGCTCCGGGCCGGCTGTGCCAGGCGAACACCTCCTCGATGGGCGCCTCCACCAGGGCCGAATGGGCGTAGGTCATCTCGGGCGACCCTACGTCAACGACTCGATAGGCCACACAGCTGGAATAGTTGTGACCGCAACTATGTTTCCACTCGTGACCCCCCGAACAGGAGAAGAAAAATGAGCGTGACCGCCACCACCCCCGCAGTATTGACCGGTAAGTACCAACTCGACCCCGCCCACAGCCGCGTCGGATTCGTGGCCCGGCACGCCATGGTGACCAAGGTGCGGGGCTCCTTCAACGAGCTCGAGGGCTCCGGCTACTTCGACGCCGAGAACCCGCCCAACTCCCATCTGGACCTGACCATCAAGGCGCACAGCATCGATACCCGTAATGCCGATCGTGATGCCCACCTCCGCAGCAACGACTTCTTCGAGATGGACACCTACCCCGAGATCCGCTTCGTAAGCACCTCGGTCGAGAAGGTCGACGACGAGAACTACACGGTGACCGGCGACCTCACCATCAAGGACGTCACCAGGTCCGTCGGCCTCGACTTCGAGCTGACCGGCGTGGCCCAGGACCCGTGGGGCAATCAGCGCCTCGGTCTGGAGGGTTCGACCGTCATCAACCGCAAGGACTGGAACGTCAACTTCAACGTGGCCCTCGAGGCCGGCGGCATGCTCGTGAGCGACAAGATCACCATCGAGTTCGAGGTGTCCGCCGTCAAGGAGCAGCCCGCCGCCTAAGCGGCGCCCGGCTGGTTCAGCTCTACCTGGTTGCCGGACGGGTCCGAAAGGAAGGCCTGCCGGTTCGGACCTACCGGCGCCGGGTCGCTCACCTCAATCCCCTCCGCGCGCAGCTCGCCGATGATTCGATCGAGGTCATCCACCTGCAGGGCGAAGTGCTGGCCCTGCGCCGGCGGGGCGGAAAGGCCGATCAGGTGCACCTGCTGGGAACCGGCGTCCAGCCAGGCGCCGGCGATGCCGAAGTCGGGCCGGTCCTTGCGTTGGACCAATCCCAGGGTGCCGACATAGAACGACAGGGCGGCTTCGACGTCGTCGACGTTGATGGAAACGTGGTGTACTCCCTGGACCTTCATGGGTGCGAGCTTAAGCCGTCAGTAGGCGGCGACGAAGCGTTGATGTAACTCACCGATGCCCTCGATGTGGCTGGTCAACTGGTCGCGGGGGGCGAGAAAGACCGGGGGCCGGCGGCCCGCTCCGACACCGGGCGGGGTGCCGGTGAAGATCACGTCGCCGGGCAGGAGCGTGACCACCCCGGCCAGGAAGGCGATCAGGGCCGGGACCGGGAAGATCATGTCCGACGTGCGGGCGGCCTGCATCGACTGCCCGTTCACCTCGCAGCCGATGGCCAAATCGTCGGCATCGGCGAACTCGTCCGGCGTCACCAGGACCGGACCGGTGGGGGCAAAACCCGGATACGACTTGCCCAGCCCGAACTGTGGCACCGGCCCCTTCCTCTGCAGGACCCGCTCCGAGATGTCCTGACCCACCGTCAGGCCGGCCACGTACGACCACGCGTCGGCCGCGTCGATGTGGTGGGCGGTCCGGCCGATGACCGCCACCAGTTCGCATTCCCAGTCGACCCGGCCCTCCGGAAGGACCACTTGCGAGACGGGACCGGAGAAGGCGCTGACGTACTTGGGGAAGATCAACGGGTCTGCGGGCGGGGCGTGCCCGGATTCGGCGGCGTGGTCTCTGT
This sequence comes from uncultured Acidimicrobiaceae bacterium, assembly GCA_963851245.1. Taxonomy (GTDB): domain Bacteria; phylum Actinomycetota; class Acidimicrobiia; order Acidimicrobiales; family Palsa-688; genus CAWKOH01. The sequence goes on from CAWKOH010000016.1 coordinate 92,271, forward strand.
AGTTCAGGGCCACCGCGAAAACCTGCCTTGGCGCCGGCGAGGGCGGCCCGGCCCGGGCCGGGTCGAACGGCACCGATTCGAACGGGGAGTCGCCGTCGTCGACCAGGGCCTCGTCAGCCCAGGCCCGGAACTCGGCCCACCTGTCGTAGAGCGGCGCCGGCTCGGGACCGAACAGGCCGGCGCTGGCCTCGGCCACGTCGACCGTGGCCAGGCCCCGCTCCACGATGAGCTGGGCTCGGCCCTCGACGTTGGCGATCCTCATGAGTCGAGACCGTACTGCACGGGTGTGACGGCGCCCGGGGCGGCGGCGCGGAGACGCGGGCCGGTCAGGTGGCCGAGGCGATGGCGTGCAGGGCCAGCCCGGCCAGGGCTCCGAAGACCGTCCCGTTGATGCGGATGTACTGCAGGTCGGGACCGAGCAGTAGCTCCAGCCGGTTGGCGGTGTCGACGGCGTCCCAGCGGGCGATGGTCCCCGACACCAGAGCCACCAGCTCGTCATCGAAGGCGCTGAGCACGGTGCGGATCGCAGTGTCGATGCCGCGCTGGGCCCGCTCGGCCAGGGCGGGGTCGTCGCGCAGCCGTTCCCCCGTCTGCGCCACCAATCGGGTCAGCTGGGCCCGCAGCTCCGAGCCGGGCTGGGCCGCCTGGGCCCGCAACTGGTCTTTGATATCGCGCCACACGGCAGTGGCGAACTCCCGGATCGTGGGCTCGGAGAGGATCTCGGCCTTGAACTCCTCTCCGCGCTGTCTCATGGCCTCGTCGGTCTGAAGCTGGTCGGCCAGTTTCTCGAGGCCGGCGTCGAGCTGCTGGCGCAACGGGTGGTCCCGGTTGCGGGCCATGTCGTTCAGGACGGTGCTGGTGCGGTCCAGCAGCCGGTTGACCATGCGATCGCTGATGGGACCGGGCAGCCACCAGGGTGAATAGACGCCCAGCCTTTCGTGCAGCTCCGGCCCGTGGACCCGCACCGACTCGCTCAGCCCGGCCAGGGCGGCATCCATCAGCGGTTCGTGGCGGCCCTCCCGGGTCAGCTGCTCGAGGGTGCGGCCGGCCACAGGGGCCAGCGCCACCTTGTCGAGGCGCTGGCGCAGCAGGGCGTCCACCACTTCGTGCACATCCTCGTCCCGGAGCAGCCCGGCCGCTGCCACCAGCAGGTCGGCGGCGCGCCCGGCCAGATCGGCGGCGTGGTCGGGGTCCGCCATCCAGGCCGCCGCCCGGGGCACAGCGTTGGCGGCGCGGATACGGGCGCTCACCGCTTCGGGCGTCAGGAAGCTTTCTTGGACAAAGGAACCGATCGTCGCGGCGAAGCGGTCCTTGCGTTCGACCACGATGGCGGTGTGAGGGATCGGTAGGCCGAGCGGGCGCCGGAACAGGGCGGTAACGGCGAACCAGTCAGCCAGACCGCCGACCATGGATGCCACCGCCACCGCTTGGATCCAGCTGAGCCAGGACGCCTGGTGCATGAACGCCGTGGACAGGGCGAACACGACGGTGGCGCCCACGAGCAGTCCCGTGGCCCGCCGCCGGGTGACGACCAGCAAAGCCGCCCGTTTCTGCTCGGCCGGACTGAGCGGCCGGCCGGGACCGGTGGCATCCACCTCGACCAACCTACCGGCCTATTCTCCCCTGGCATGGGACGCCTGAAGCATCGCATCGTTTACGCGCCCGGCACCCGGATCCATGTGGTCGAGGAGGGGGAGGGCCCGCTAGTTCTCCTGCTCCACGGCTTTCCGGAGTCCTGGTACTCGTGGCGGCACCAGATTCCCGTGCTGGCCGCCGCCGGCTATCGCGTCGCAGCTATCGATGTGCGCGGCTACGGCCGGTCCTCGGCCCCGCTCGAGATCGAAGCCTACGGGATGGTGCACCACATCGCCGACAACCTCGGCGTGGTCGAGGCCCTCGGCGAGCGGACCGCCATCGTGGTGGGCCACGACTGGGGCGCTCCCATCGCGGCCAACTCCGCCCTGCTGCATCCCGAGGTATTCACCGCGGTGGCCCTGCTCAGCGTGCCCTACAGCCCGCCCGGTGGTGGGAGGCGCCCCTCCGAGTTCTTCGAGGCCATGGGGGGCGACGAGGAGTTCTACATCAATTATTTCCAGGAGCCGGGCCGGGCCGAAGCCGAAGCGGAGCTCGACGTCCGGGCCTGGCTGGTCGGCTTCTACGTCGGTGCCTCCGGCGACGCCATCATGCCGGCCGACGGGGGAACCATAGGGACGGTCCGCAAAGGCGGCATGCTGCGGGACCGGTTTGTGATCCCGGACCGCCTTCCGAACTGGCTCACCGAGCAGGACGTGGACTTCTACGCGGCCGAGTTCGAGAGGACCGGGTTCCGCGGTGCGCTGAACCGGTACCGGAACGTGGACCGCGACTGGGAGGAACTGCAGTCCCGGCGGGACCAGCCCATCAAGGTCCCGTCTCTCTTCATCGGCGGGGAAAGGGATGGGCCCACCATCTGGGGGGCTCGCGCCATCTCCCGCTTCGGCGAGACACTGCCGGGCCTGCGGGGCAGCCACATCCTGGCGGGTTGCGGGCACTGGGTGCAGCAGGAACGGGCCGAAGAGGTGAACCGCCTCCTGACGGATTGGCTGGGGTCACTGTGAGTACGCCGGACATCAGCCTCGGCAACTGGCTGGCCAAGCGGGCCATAGCGACGCCGGCGGCGCGGGCGCTCACCTTCGAGGGCCACACCCTCAACTACGGCCAGGTCATGGAGCGCGTGGACCGGTTGGCCGCGGCCTTGCGCCATGGTGGTGTGTGCCCGGGCGATCGGGTCGGTTTCCTCGGGCTGAACCAACCGGCCTTCCTGGAGGCGCTGTTCGCCACCGCCCGCCTGGGCGCTATCTACGTGCCTCTCAACTTCCGCCTGACCGGACCGGAGCTATCGTTCATCGCTTCGGACGCCGGTCTGCACACGATCGTCGTCGACCGCCACCATCGGGCCGTGATCGACGAGATCCGGGCCGAGCTCCCGCCCCGGGTCTACATCGGCGTCGATCAACCGGGGCCGGGCTGGCTGGACTACGAGGAGTTGATCGGGTCCCACGAGCCGGTCAGGTGGGTGTCGCCTGTTGACCCGGAGTCGGTGGCGCTCATCATGTACACCTCGGGCACCACGGGCCGTCCCAAAGGGGCCATGCTCACCCACGCCAACCTGTGGTGGAACAATGCCAACAACTTCCACATGCTCGACGTCCTCGAATCCGACGTGACCCTGGTGTGCGCGCCGCTGTTCCACATCGGGGGGCTGAACGTCACCACCCTCACGGCCTGGCAGAAGGGCGCCGAGATCATCCTCTTCCGCACCTTCGACCCCGGGGCCTGCCTGGAGGCCATACCCCGTTACCGGGTGACGACGATGTTCGGGGTGCCGGCCATGTTCCTGTTCATGAGCCAGCACCCGGAGTTCGGCTCCACCGACCTGACCAGTTTGCGCACCCTCATCTGCGGTGGCGCCCCGGTGCCGGAGCCGTTGATCAAGCTCTACAACGGTCGAGGCATCCCGATCCAGCAGGGCTACGGCCTGACCGAGACATCGCCGACGGTGAGCTTCCTGGGCGCCGCCGACAACCTGGCCAGGGTGGGGTCGGCCGGCAAGGCGCCGTTGTTCACCGACATCCGCATCGTCGACGGTACCGGCCAGGTCCTCACCGAGCCGCATGCCAAAGGCGAGATCTGTGTGCGCGGGCCCAACATCATGAAGGGCTACTGGAACCGGCCCGACGCCACCGCTCTGGCCATCGACGCGGAGGGGTGGTTCCACACCGGCGACGCCGGCTACTTCGACGCGGACGGCTTCCTGTTCATCGCCGACCGGGTCAAGGACATGATCATCACGGGCGGCGAGAACGTTTACCCGGCTGAGGTCGAAAGCGTCCTCTACGAGCACCCTGCCGTCGCCGAAGTAGCGGTCATCGGCATGCCCGACGAACGGTGGGGGGAAGCGGTGGTGGCCGTCGTCGCCCTCAAGGCCGGCCAGACACTCAGCCTCGAGAGCCTGCGGGAGTTCGGGGGCAAGTCGCTGGCCCGTTACAAGTTGCCGAGCCGCTTGTTCTTCATCGACACCTTGCCCCGCAACCCGGCCGGGAAGGTCCTGAAGTTCGAGTTGCGCGACCGCTTCGGGGACTGGGTCCCCTAGCCCCTCTGTTCCCCGGCCTGCACCCGTTGCTCCTTCTCAGCCTGGTGGTCGGTGATGGCCTTGCCGACGGCGGTGATGGCGGCGCCGATGAACTGGGGCCGGTTGTCGGCCGCCCAGTTGCGCGAGCGCACCGTGCGCTCGGCCGAGTGCTGGAAGACCGGCATCACCTCGCGGGCGAACAGCTCGTAAGAGGCCAGGGTGGCTTTGGGGTCGGCCCAGTCGTGGGCCATGAACAGGTAGGTGCCGAAGCCGCCGGACTGGTCGATGAGGCGCTGGATCTGGGCGATCGCCATCTCCGGCGTTCCGATCACGGCGATGCCGGAGGCGTTCATGGCGTCGAGGATGGTGCTGTGGTCGTCGGTGTTCGGGGCGATGGGAAGGGCGGCGACCTCCTGGAAATAGCTGACCCAGTCGGCCAGCCCGTAGGCCACGTCGGCCTGAGCCTGCTCCTCGGTCTCGCGTATGTGCATGGGCCCGACCAGTCTCCATCTGCGCCGGTCGACGGAGGTGCCGAAATGGGCCGCTCTCTCCTCGGCGGTCTGCCAGTGCGCCCCGAGCACGTCGAAGCCCCCGGCGGTGGTGGCGCCCAGTGAGAGGAGGGCGATCCCGAACCGGCCCGCGGCCCGGGGCCCGGCCGGTGAGATCTGGGCGGCCACCCCGATCTCGAAGCACGGGTGGGTGTAGGGCCGCAGTTGCAGGCGGGCGTCCTTCAGTGTGAACCAGTCGGTAACCATGTTCACCGGCTCGTCGTCGTTGAGCAGGGCGATCATGGCCTCCAGCGACTCCTCCATCATCTCCCGCTGGCGGGCCGGGTCGATTCCCATCATGAAGGCGTCGGAGGGAAGGGCTCCCGGACCGACGCCGAACATGATCCGGCCGCGGGTCAGGTGGTCGAGGAGCACCATGCGGTCGGCGAGGATCAGGGGGTGGTGATAGGGGAGCGAGCTGACTCCCGTGCCCAACCTGATGTTGGTCGTCCGCTGGGCGGCGGCGGCGATGAACACCTCCGGCGAGGCGATGATCTCGAATCCAGCCGAGTGGTGCTCGCCGATCCAGGCTTCGTTGTAGCCCAGCTGGTCGAGCCGCACGATCAGCTCCAGGTCTCGCTCGATGGCCAGGGTGGGGTTCTGGCCGGCGGAGTGGAAGGGGGCCAGGAAGATGCCGAAACGCAGCGGCCAGTCCATGCCGCAAACTCTTTCGCAGCCGGCTCACCCTTGCAACCCGGCGCTAGGTTGGCCGCCGTGCCCTGGACCACTTCGACGCGAGCGCTGGGCGACTACATCGGCGAGTGGGCCCGCACCCGCCCGTCGGGCCTGGCCTTCGTCACCGGCAACGACCGGATGACCTGGGCCGAGTACGACCAGAGGTCGACCGCCCTGGCCGCGGCCCTGATCGACCGCGGCTTCGATCCGGGCGACCGGATGGCCACCGTTCTTCCCGACGGGCCCGACGTGCACATGGTGTGGGTGGCGGCCGAGAAAGCGGGGCTGGTGTGTGTGGGCATCGGGGCCCGGGCCGGCGATCGCGAGGTGCGCCACCTGGTCTCCCAGAGCGGGGCCCGGGCGCTCATGCGCTCGGCGGCCGCCGGGCGGTCGTTCGACGGGTTGGGGGTGGAGGATCTGGTGCTGGAGTCCTTCCTTGAGGGCGCCGCGCCGGCTGGTGCCATCGACGACGACCGGCGGCTGCGGCCCATGGACCTTTTTATGCTGAACTCCACCTCCGGTACGACGGGCCTGCCGAAGCTGGTCATGCACCACCAGGACCGCTGGATGTACTTCCACCAGTTGGCCGTGGAAGCGGGGGGATTGAACGGCGACGACGTCTTCTGTTCGGCCATCCCCTCCCCGTTCGGCTTCGGCCTGTGGACCGCCCACTTCACGCCCGCGCTGCTCGGTGGCCCGACCCACGTGCAGGCCCGCTTCGACGCCGAAGCCTTGGTGGCGCTGCTGGAAACGGAGGAAGTGTCGGTACTGGCCGCCGTCACCACCCAGCTCATCATGTTGCTCAACACGCCGGCCTTTGGCGACGCCGACTTGTCGGCGCTGCGGGCGGTCTTTACAGGCGGAGAGGCAGTTCCCTATGAAAAGGCGGCCGAGTTCGAGGATCGCACCGGTTGCCGGGTGTTGCAGTTCTACGGCAGCAACGAAACCGGCGCCGTCAGCCGCACCTCCCTCAACGACGATCGCCAGCACCGTCTGACCACGGCGGGCCGGACCATCGATGAGATGGAGGTCCGGCTCTTCGACCCGGCCACCGGCGAAGAGGTGCAGGGCCGGGGTCAGCCCGGCTGCCGGGGACCGGCCATGTGCCTCGGTTACTACAACGACCCCGGTGCCAACGACCAGCTGTACACCAAGGACGGCTGGATGCTGATGGGCGACCTGGTGGAGATCGACGCCGACGACTACCTGACGGTTATCGGCCGCACCTCCGACATCATCATTCGGGGTGGCAAGAACATCAGCGCTCCGGCCGTCGAGGCCGAGGTCATGACCCATCCCGACGTGGCCATGGCCGCCGCCGTGTCCATGCCCGACCCCGTGTTCGGCGAGCGGGTGTGCATCTACGTGCAGCCCCGGCCGGGCCGTTCCGTCTCCCTCGACGACGTGGTGGCCCATCTCGACAGCCGGGGAGTGACCAAGGAGTGGTTCCCCGAACACCTGGTGGAGATGGACCAGCTGCCCCATTCCTCGGGGGGCAAGGTGGCCAAAGGCGAACTGAGGGCTGACATCAGACGGCGGATAGATTGGCGCGGGGAGGTTTGAAATGACCGATACAACGAGGGCGGCGCCGGTAGCCGGCGGTCGCGATGAGTGGTCGCCCCGGATCCTGCCGCCCGTTCCCGACCTGTCCGAGCGGCAGAAGCTGGCGTGCGCCTTCCGGATCCTGGCCCGGAGCGGCTTCACCGAGAACATCTCGGGGCACATAACCATGCGCCATCCCGACAGCCACGACCTCTGGGTTAATCCATGGGGTCTGTGGTGGGACGAGATGAAGTCGTCCGACCTGTGCCGGGTGGACGCCAACGCCAAGGTGGTCGAGGGCAAGTGGGATGTGACCCCGGCCATCCACATCCACACCGAGCTGCACCGGCGCCGTTCGGACAGCGCGGTAGTGATCCACAACCACCCCTACCACGTCACCGTCCTGGCCGCCCTGGGCCTGCTGCCCGAGATGGTGCACCAGACCACCGCCATGTTCGACGGCGATATGGCCTTGGTGGAGGAGTACACCGGCGAGGTGGCCACCGCCGACCTCGGCGCAGAACTGGCCGGGGCGATCGGTGACAAGCGGGTCGTGATCCTGGCCAACCACGGGGTCATCGTGACCGGCGCCTCGGTGGAGGAGGCCACCTACCGGGCCGCCACCGTCGACCGGCAGTGCCGGCTCATGTACGACGTGGTGACCAGCGGCCGTCCCTACCGGCTGCTCCCGGCGTCATTCCTCGGGCCCATGAAGCGGAGCCTGATCGAGAGGGGGCCTGATTACTTCTGGGGTGGCGCCGTGAGGACGCTGCTCCGGCACGAGCCTGAGGTTCTGGACTGATGAGCGTCAACATCGACGACCTGACCGCCAACCGTTCCTTCACCACCGGCGGCAAGGTCGGCGGTCAGGCCACCTTCCTGCCCGAGCCGGAGAAGCGGCCCCGCCGCTACACGGTCATTTCGGTGGACGACCACATCGTGGAGCCACCTGACACCTTCGCCGGCCGGGTCCCGGCCCGGCTGGAGGAGCGCGCCCCTCGCGTCGTCGAACGCGAGGACGGCAGCGAGGTCTGGGTCTTCGACGGTGAGGAGATACCGAACGTCGGCTTCAACGCCGTGGTGGGCCGGCCGGTCAGCGAGTACAGCTTCGAGCCGACCCGCTTCGACGAGATGCGGCGGGGGGCGTGGGACATCCACGCCCGGGTGGCCGACATGGACATCAACGGCGTCTACGCCTCGCTGAACTTCCCGTCCTTCCTGCCTGGTTTCGCCGGCCAGCGCCTGCAGCTGGGCCACGACCCGGAGCTGGCTCTTGCGTCGGTCCGGGCCTGGAACGACTGGCACCTGGAGGCCTGGGCCGGCTCCTACCCGGACCGGATCATCCCCTGCCAGATCCCGTGGCTGCTGGACCCGCACGTCGGCGCCGAAGAGATCCGGCGCAACGCCACCCGGGGCTTCAAGGCCGTCACCTTCTCCGAAGCGCCGCAGAAGCTGGGCCTGCCCTCCCTGCACAGCGGCCACTGGGACCCCATGATGAGGGCCTGCGCCGAGACCGGCACCGTGGTCAACATCCACATCGGCTCGTCGGGCACCTCGCCCGCCACGGCAGATGACGCCCCGGCCGACACCGTCGGCGTCCTCTTCTTCGGGTACGCCATGTTCGCGGCGGTGGACTGGCTGTACTCGATGATCCCGGTGCGCTACCCCGACCTGAGGATCTGCATGTCGGAGGGCGGCATCGGGTGGGTGGCGGGTCTGCTCGATCGTCTCGACCACATGCTTTCCTACCACGACATGTACGGGACCTGGACGCCCGATATCGGGCTCACCCCGTCCGAGGTGCTGAAGCGCAACTTCTGGTTCTGCGCCGTCGAGGACCCGTCGTCGTTCGGGCAGAGGGACCGCATCGGCGTCGAGAACATCCTGCTCGAGTCCGACTACCCGCACTGCGATTCCACCTGGCCCAACACCCAGGAGGTCATCCACCGGGAGATCGGCCATCTGCCGGCCGACGACGTCCGCCGCATCACGTGGCAGAACGCGTCGGAGCTATACCGGCACGAGGTGCCCGTCTCGGTTCAGGAGGATCCGAACTCCTACTGATCGTCTACTGATCCTGATCGTCTACTGATCCTGATCGTCGACTGATCCTGATCGTCGACTGACCGCCGCTCCGCCGGCGTGACTGTCTGGCCTCAGCCTCAGGTGGCGAACTGCTTCTGGATGGCGCCGACGCCGCCGGCGTAGATCCTCTCGATCATCTTCACGGCATCGTCCTCGCTGACGCCGTCGGGTTCGAATCGGCCCGACCAGGTGATGTGGGTCGCATCGTCGCCCTTGGGATCCAGGCTTATCGTCGACAGGTAGCCCTGCACGGGTATCGGCCCGCTCACTATCGAGTAGGACGTGGTGTGGGCCTCGGGGTCGATCGCCTCCAGCCGCTCGGTGATCTTGCTCCCACCCATGGCCACGGTGCGGGTCATCCCGATGCCGTCCCCTTCGCTTTCGACGGGTACGCCCATCATGGCGATCACCCCGACAAAATCCGACACCACCTTCCAGACATCCTCGATTCCCGCGGGTATGTCGCCCTCGAAGGCTGCTTCGGCCACGATGTCATTCCCCTTTGTTAGATGCTGCGGACTGGTTCCTCGGCACGGATTAGTTGGCGGGCATGGACTGTAGGAGGTCGAGCACCGCTTCGTCGAAGATCTCCGGTTGATCCGAGTTGACCTTGTGGCCGGCGTTCTCGACGACGAGCTTGGCCGCCCCGGGGATCTTGGCCTCCATCACGTCGGCCGCCTGCAGATAGGCCTTGTCGTCGGCGCCCACAATGATGAGGGTGGGCACCGTTATGTCAGGGAGGGAGTCGATCACCCGGGAGTCGTGCTGGGTGAGAATGCCCCGGGCGGCCCGGGCCAGGCCTCCAGCATCGGTGTGCCAGCTGGCCCTGCCGTCGCCGGGACCGAACCCGTCGAGCCCCTTGCGCTCGAAGCGTTCAGCCGACTTGATGGCCATGGCGTTCCAGCCCTCTCTGGGTTCGTCCCTCCGGTACCCGGGACCGGTGGAGAACAGGAGCAGGGCGGCTACCCGATCCGGATAGCGGACACGGAAGGCCAGGCTCAGGTACCCGCCCAGCGACAGCCCACCGATAACGGCCTCTTGCACTCCGCACTCGTCAAGCAACGCGGCCATGTCCTCGACCGACAACTCCTCGCTGTAAAGCGACTGGTCCTCGGGGGAGGCGCTGCGGCCGTGCCCCCGCATGTCCCAGGTGATCACCTTGCGATCGGCGGAGAGGGCGGCCAGGTTCGGCGCCCACATCTGGGTCGAGTCGGAGTAACCGTGGGAAAGGAGCAGCGGGATCTGCCCGGGCTCCTTGGCTGGCCCGTGGACCTCGTGGTAGATGGACACTCCGTCGCGGTCGAGATAGGTCACGGGGTCGAGGTTAGGTGCTGCCCGGCGGCGGGCTGCTTCGTGCCCTTATGTCAGGGCTGCTGACACCAGCCGTACTTCGTCGCCGCGGTCGCCACCGACGCCGGGTCAGGCGGGGCAGCACCGAGTGCGTCTTCTTCGATCCCGAGCGCGAAACGGATCGCTCCGCACCCCGGCGTGTCGAGGTGTACGGCATCGATGCCGCCGGCTCGGACCTGAACCTCCCCGTTCACGCAGAGCTTGGAGTCCCAGGCCTCGCAGGGCAAGAACATCTTCCAGGAAAGGTCGGGCGTCGACACGGCCACGGCCGCCTTGTCCTCGTATCGCCACCGGGGGGAGTCCTTCGCCGCGACCAGCTCTTGGTAGAACCTGACCATCTCTGGAGAACCCTGAAAACCCAGGTTCATCCGCTCGAGTGAGTTGTAGCCGACCGGTATCTCCGGATTCCGCGGCGGCGGAGCCTCGAAGTACACGGTGGCGCCGGAGCGGACGGCCTGATTGGCCATGTCGGTGAGGGAGGTCTGGTAGGTGGCCAGCAGTTGGGAGAGCGTGTAGGGGCTTCCGGGGTCGACACAGCCGGCGGTAGGCCCCGACAGGCCGGGATTCCCGGTGAACATGAAGACGACCTCTTCGGGATGGACCGTGCGCATGGCGTCGGTGAAGCTGTAGTAGCCGCCTCCGAAGGGATCAGTGAAGCCATGAGCCCAGTCGCAAGGCGCGGTCCCCGGCAGAACAGCGTCGACACTCACCCTGGTGCCCGCCGGCGCCAGCTCGACGAGGGGATCCGCGGCCTGGGACGCCACGCTGTCGCCCACGACGAGCAGAGACCGGCGTCGAGGGCCGTGCGAGGGCGAGCACGACGAAACCAGAATGGCCATCAGCACGACGCTCACCGCCAGTAGGGGCGGTGACCCCCTCACCAAGGCCGTCCGCCCTCTGGCGCTCACGCTCTCATGTCGAGCGTTCAGACCGGGTGGGAAGGCCCAGGTCAGAGGGGTCGGAATCGGACGCAGAAGTCCCGCCCCCAACGTCGTCCACGAGCCGCACCCTACTTTGATGCCCGCTCGAATAGCAGCCATACTCCTACACTCGGGTATGGCCGGCTCGCGCTCTGAGGTCCGGCCCACCCCTCCCCCGTACGGCGGAATGAGGGTGCAAGGCTAGGCCGCTGATGGCAGTACTGGATGGAGGCGAAGGTCGACGGGGCATGAGGCGTATCGACAGGGTGCCCCCCGTCCACGATCACCTGCCTGCCCGGGATCACTTCGCTCAGGCGAGCAGGCTCCTACGCTGGACCACCGGCCTATGACCGATCCATCCGAACGGCCCGAACGGCCCGAACGGCCCGGAGGCGGCGAGCGGGACGAGCAGACCCCCGCCCGGGAGATGGCCGCTTCCATCAACGAGCAGGAAGCGCACCGTCTGACCTGGAGGACGGTCGTGCCGCGGGTCATCGTGGTGATTATCGGAGGGGTGGGCCTGTACCTGGTCCTGCCCAGCATCACCGCCGTGATCTCATCCTGGCCCCGACTGTCCAGCCTGAACCCGATCTGGTTCGCGGTGGCGGTGATCGCGGAGGTCGGGCAGTTCTTCGCCACCTTCGCGCTCCAGCGCCTCGCTCTTCGGACCACGGAGCGGTTCTCTGTGGCGACGGCACAGCTATCCGGCAACGCCGTAAGCAAGATCATTCCAGCCGGCGCCGCGGCCGGCGCAGCCGTGCAATTCCGCATGCTGGCCACGGCCGGGATCAATATCGACGTCGCCGTAGGTGGGCTGACGGCGTTCTCTCTTCTGAACATCGGGGGACTCCTCGCTCTACCTGTCTTCGCCCTGCCGGCGATCCTGTTCGGATCACCCGTGAGCGGGGGGCTGGCTCATGCCGCCTTTCTCGGCATCGGCGGGTTTGTGCTCTTCGCCGGCTTCGGCGCACTCATCCTGGCCACCGACCCACCACTTGAAGTGACCGGCCGGTTCGCCCAGCGGGCCCACAACCGGCTTCTCCGCAAGCGCGCGCCTTTGACGGGTCTGGACTCCCGGCTGCTGCGCCAGCGCGATGCGATCAAGTCCGTGCTCGGTGCGAGGTGGCTCCGGGCTGTCGGACTCACGGCCGGCAGACTGTTTCTGGACTATCTGTGCCTCCTCTCGTGCCTTCGGGCCACCGGCAGCCACCCTCGCCCCTCGCTCGTGCTGCTCGCCTACGCAGTCGCCGGTATCGTCGCCCTTATCCCGATCACACCCGGTGGGCTGGGCCTCGTGGAGGCCAGCCTCAGCGGTTTCCTGATCCTCGCCGGTGTCAACGCCAGCGACGCCTTCCTGGCCACCCTGGCCTATCGGCTGGCGTCCTACTGGCTGCCCCTCCTCGCCGGCCCCTTCGCCTACCTGGCCTTCTGGCGGCGTTACGGCCGGCCCGGGGACGTAGCCCCGATTCCCTCCTGACCCTTCCGCGCCGGCGTCATCACGACCGGACCAGGGCTACGGTGTCGAGGGTCTTGCCGGACGGCTCGAGTCAGCAGATCGGCGAAGTCAGCAGATGCAACGCAGTCGTACAGCCACCAGAAGGAGAGCAATGTCCAACCTTGACACCGTCGTGGCGGTCTACGACGAACTGGCACCAGCCGAGACCGACTGGGCTGCCCTCGACACTGCTGCCCAGGACGGTCTGGAGATTGCCGACGCGGCGCTGGTCGAGAACCAGAACGGTGAGGCCATGATCCTGCAGCGTCAGTCGCACCACGGATGGGGCAAGGGAGCGGTAGTTGGCGCCGTCGTTGGCGTCTTGTTCCCGCCCTCGATCCTCGGCGCGGCGGTAGTGGGAGCCGGAGGCGGCGCTCTCGTCGCACGACTCACGCGTGGCCTCGGTCGCGGCAAGGTGAAGGACCTGGGCGAGGCACTCGACAGTGGGGCGATGGCCATCATCGTGGTCTGCCCGGCTGCCTCGACGAATGCGGTCTGCCACACGTTGACCGGCGCCAGCCGGACGACAACTGCACCGAGTTCGACCGCCGAGGAGCTCAAGCAGGCCATGGGCGTCAGCTGACCAATTCGTCGTGTACTGCGCGGATCGTGTGGCGTCACGATCGTGTGGGGAAGAGGCCGGCTTGTGCGGAGGCGGCGGGTTGACGGCGGTTACTTGCCCGCGGCGCCGCGGGTCGGGACGGGGGGCCGCCGCCGGCGGGCGGCGAGGTGGGTTGGTCGACGCGGCCTGTGCGCCATGGGGTGGGTCGGGACGGGCGGAACTGTGATGGCTGTTTTTGGTAATCGGGATGGTGACAGGGGTGTCGGGGATCGTCGGGCGGAACGAAGTCGCGCTTCCCCGTCCCGGGTACCAGGGCCCAGTTGTGGATTGTCTTCATGCGGTGATGGTGGTGGCAGAGAAGGTCGAGATGGTCGAGCATGGTGAAGTACGTCTTGGTCCAGTCGATCTCGTGGTCCCGCTCCAGCCGGCCTCGGTCCGAGCACCCCCGGGCGGCGCACGTTGGGTAGAGCCACTCCAGCGCGGATTCCTGGTAGGCAGTCGGCTTGCGGCCCAGGTGGGCAACTCCGACCAGCTTCTCGCCCTTGGTGAGGATGGCGGCGACGAAGGGATCTCCGGTCGCGATCAGTTCCTGCGCCACGGACATCGGAATCGGGCCATAACCAGCCAGCTCACAGGTCTCGCCGGGAGCGGCGACACCACGGAGCCAGGCGTCGTAGTCCACTCTGAGTAGGAGTTTGACGGGCGCCCCTCGTCGGCGCCGGCGGCGGCCGGGCGGGTTTGACTTAGAGACATCCTCGCCAGACGTTGAGGCCGTGGCTTGGTTGGGATCGGCATCGGACGGCTCGGCGCTGAAGGATCCGTTCGAGGAGTCGGCCTCGGGGCCGGATTCGGTCGTGGGGTCCGCGGCAGCACCGCGAAGGTCACCAGTTGCGTAGTAATCGCGCTCGCTGGTTGCTTCGACGGCCAGCTGGACGAGGCTGTCGAATGCATACGCATCCGGCGATTCTCGTCGGTCCTCCTTGCGGGCCTTTTTGAAGATCTCCTCCTGTATCGGGCCGAGAGCGGCCATGACCTGAGCACCGTCTTCGGGATTGCCGTAGGCGTTGAGATGCCAGGCGCCTTCGGGGTCGGTCCACGATCGGAGGCGGCGGCGCCGATGGATTGACCTTCGACGTTCCTCTAGATCAGTGATCGCAGCCTTCGTGCGAGCGACCTCGTCGCGAAGTTCGGTAAGCGAGGTGTCCTGAGCTGTCTTGATGAGGCGAGGGGCCGACGTGGGGTCGGCCTCCACAGCACCCGAGATCAGTGAGGCCTGCGCTGGAGAGAGTTTTCCCGCCAGGGCGGCGTCAGCCACGTCGGACTGCTCGGCGAGTCGCTTTCCGGACTCCAGGATGTCCCTGGCCTCGCCTTTGGAGATCCCCGTTCGCCGGGAAAGGGCGTCGGCTGAGGACCGGTGGCCCGAGTCGCCCCAGGCACCTGCTTCCTCCACCCTGGCGACTGCGAGCGTCTTGACGGCGTGGATTATCCGTTCGATGGCCGCGGCGTCGTCGACGGCTTTGGCGGCCTCGGAGCCCATCAGCGAGCGGGCGTCGAAGTATTTGGCGAACCTGCCAATGGCTTCACGAAGCTCGCTGAGTTGCTGGCACATCGGCACGACCTCGAACGGTTGACGATTCGAACGGCCGGCCTACACGCCAGCGATACCGTCCCCCTCGGGGAGGGAACATATGTTCGTAGCGTACACCTGTTCGGGGTTGCCGTCAAGGACCTTTTTCGGGGTGTGCCTGAGCCGGGCCGCCTACTGGCAGGCGGCACACAGCCCCAGGACATCCACCCGATGGCTGTGAGGAGCGAATCCTTCGGCGTCGGCCAGGGCGTCCAGCTGGTTAGCGATGGTTCGTTCGAAGGCGGCCGAGGGGGTGATGTCGATCACCTTCCCACAGCCGGTGCAGAGCAGGTGGTGGTGGTGCTCGGTCAAGTCCTCCACCAGCTCGAAGCGGGCGAACTCGTCGTTGGCGGCTACCCGGCGCACGACCGAAGCGGCCTGGAGGTCAACCAGATGACGGTAGGCGGAACTCCGAGGCAGGCTGGGAAGCTGGTGGGCGATATCACTGATGCTGACCGGGTGCCCCACAGCGACCAAGAGCTCGACGATGGCCCGCCGGCCGGCCGTATAGCGCTGATCGATCGCACGAAGCCGCCCCGCCACCACGGCGTGCAACTCGTCCACCTCATCCGTCACGAGCGAACCTCACTCCAACCATCTGAACACAATGGATCGCCTATTTCGCGCACCCATAAGGGCACTCGGGCAAAACTAAGACTAGCTCTTGTATTAAGACTCATTCTCAGGATAGATTCTAGGCGTGGTGACCGGGCAAGAGGACTCAGGCGCCGGCAAGATTCCCATCAACCGGCGGGGCTCAGTCGCTTGCCATCACAGCCGCGCCCGGGCACGACGCCTTCGAGCACTCGGGGCCGCCACGCTGGCGCTGATCGCCACCGCCCTCGCCGGCTGCGGCCCCAGCGTCCATGCCTCGAGCCCCGGCGTCGTAAATGCCATCGGCGCGGAGAACCAGTACGCCAACGTGATCGCCCAGATCGGCGGCAACTACGTGCATGTCTCGGCCATCCTCGATAACCCGAACACCGATCCCCACAGCTTCGAGTTCAGCCCGAGCGCGGCCAAGGAAGTCAGCAACGCCAAGCTGATCGTGCAGAACGGGCTCGGTTACGACGACTTCATGAACAAGATCGAAGCGGCCACTTCGACGCCGGCCCGGCATGTGATCATCGTGCAGCGACTGTTGAAACTCCCGAATAGCACGCCCAACCCCCACCTCTGGTACGACCCGGCGACCATGCCTCTGGTGGCCCAGGCGCTAGCGGCGGAATTGTCCACGCTTCAACCGCGACATGCCTCCTACTTCGATGCCAACCTCCGGAAGTTCGACGCCTCGCTCACGCCCTGGCTCGACGCCATCGCCTCGTTCAAAGCCAAATACGGCGGAACCCCCGTGGCCACCAGCGAGCCCGTCGCCGACTATCTCCTGCAGGCCATGGGGGCGGACAACCTGACCCCGTTCAGCTTTCAAGCGGACGTCATGAACGGCACCGACCCGACCCCGCAAGACATCTCGCTCGAGAATTCCTTCTTCAACAAGCACCTGGTCAAGGTGTTCGCCTACAACCAGCAGGTCGTCGACGCCCTCACTACCTCATTGCGCCAGAACGCCGAAAGGCACGGGGTCCCGGTGGTCGGCGTTTACGAGACCATGCCCACCAATGGGTACGACTACCAGTCCTGGATGCTCGCCGAGACCCGGGCCATCCAGAAGGCCATCACCGGCCGCGTTTCTACGGAGCATCTATGACCGGCCCGAGCTCCAGCATCCTCCGGGTCGACGACGTCAGTGTTTCGTTCTCCGGTCGCCAGATTCTCAACAGCGTCACCTTCGAACTGCGGGCCGGCGAGTTCACCGGGCTCATCGGCTCTAACGGGGCTGGCAAGACCACGCTGCTGAGGGTCATCCTCGGTCTGCAGAAACCCAACGCGGGGCAAGTAACGGTGAACGGCCAGCCGCTCGGCCGGCGCAACCGGGCCATCGGCTATGTCCCCCAGAAGGTCGTCCTCGACCCGGACATGCCGCTGCGGGCCCGTGATCTTGTGGCGTTGGGCGTCGACGGCCACCGGTTCGGGATTCCCCTCAAATCAAAGCGCCGCAACGAGGCGGTCGATGAGATGCTGCACGCCGTCGATGCCGTCGACTTCGCCGACTCCCGGGTCGGCACGCTGTCGGGCGGCGAGCAGCAGCGCGTGCTCATCGCCCACGCCCTCATTTCCAGGCCCGAACTCCTGCTCCTCGACGAGCCCCTGGCCAACCTCGATCTGCGCAGTGCGCAGGAGATAATCGGACTGCTCGACCGCATCTCCAACGAACAGCGCGTCGCCGTCTTCCTCTCGGCCCACGAGATGAACCCTCTGCTGCCGGTGATGGACCGGGTGGTGTACATAGTTGACGGGTTGGCCGCCAGTGGCACTACCGAGGAGGTCATCCGGCCCGACGTCCTGAGCGCCCTTTACGGCCACGAGGTCGACGTCCTCAACGTGCGAGGGCGCATCCTGGTCGTGGCCGCCCCGGACGAGGAATGCGCGCACGCCACCCACCTCGACGTGTCCGCCGAGGTCCCCTGAGCCGCGGTGCACTGGATCTTCGAGCCCGGTTTCTTCGATAGCCAGCCGGTGCATACCGCACTGGTGATCGGCGGGGTAGTCGCCGTGGTCTCCGGAGTGGTCGGCGTGTTCACCGTCATGCGGGGCCAGTCCTTTGGCGGCCACGCGTTAACCGACGTATCCAGCGCGGGTGGGTCGGGGGCCGTGCTGGCCGGCATCAACCCCGTCTCCGGCTTCGTCGGCTTCGGGATCATCGGGGCAGTGGTGATGGACCTGATCGGCGTGCAACGAGTGCGGGGCCGGGACCTGGCCACCGGCATCGTGCTCGGCGCCTCCATCGGCCTGGCCGCCCTTTTCCTCTATCTGGACGCCACCACCACTTCGACGACCGGTGCCACTCAGCAGATCCTGTTCGGATCGATCTTCTCCACCACACCCTCCACCGTGCCCATCGTGGTGTCCTTCAGCATCGTCTCCATGGCCCTTATTGCCACGTGCTACCGGCCGCTGCTGCTGAGCTCGGTCAGCAACGACGCCGCCGCCGCCCGCGGCGTCCCGGTCCGCCTGATCGGCCTGCTCTTCATGGTGGCCCTGGCGGTAGCGGTAGGGCTGTCCGCCATAGCCATCGGGTCGATCCTCTCCACCGCCCTCCTGATCGGGCCCGCCGCCTCGGCTCTGCGCCTGACCAAGCGGATGGGGTGGGCCACGCTCGTCGCCTGCCTGATCGGCCTGGGCGGGACCTGGCTCGGGATCCTGCTGGCTTACGACAGTGCCTCCTGGGACTCAAGCCATGAGGGCTTGCCGGTCAGCTTCTTTGTGGTCTCCATCCTGTTCGTGGTCTACCTTCTGACCGAACTACCGGTCCGGCGCCGGGCGGCGAGGGCATAGCCGTGTTCGCCAGCTTCATGACCAACGCCTGGATCGTGGCCACCGTCGCGGCCGTCGTGGCCGGAGTGGTCGGCTTCTTCGTCGTTCTGCGGGGATCGGCTTTTCCCGCCCACGCTATACCGAACGGCGCCTTCGCCGGAGCGGCGGCCGCCAGCCTTTGGGGTTTCAACGAGTTGATCGGTCTGGGCGTGGCCGCCGTCCTGGCCGCGCTCGGGATCGGGACACTGAGCCGGCGGGGCCGTCACGACGTGGCCACGGCCCTGGCTCTGGTGATGATGCTGGCGCTGGGCGCCGTGTTTCTCAGCCGCAGTGGAGAGTACGAGGCGGTCCTCTACTCTTTGCTCTTCGGCGAGGTCCTCGGCGTGAGCACACAGCAGCTGGTGCCGATCGCGACGCTGGCCGTCGCCAGCGTCGCTGCCATCTTCCTTCTCTACCGTCCCCTGATGCTGTCGTCTGTGGTGCCCGACGTCAGCGAGGCCAGGGGGATCCGCAACTACCGGGTGGAGATGGCCTTTCTGGTGGTGCTGGCTCTGGCCACGACCATGACCGTGCCGGTGGTCGGTGCCCTGCTCATCTTCAGCCTGATGATCGGACCGCCGGCCGCGGCCCGGTCCTTCACCAACCGGCCGCTGCCGGCGATTGTCCTGTCCGTGGCAATAGCACTGGCAACGGTGTGGGCCGCCATCGCCATCTCATACGAGACCAACTGGCCCATCGGGTTCTTCGTAGGCACGTTCGCGGCGGCGGCGTACGGGGCCGGCCGGGTCTGGGCCGCCTACCGCTAGGCCGCGAGGCTGTCGGCCAGCTCCCGGATGCGGGCCAGGATCCCGACCTGATGCTCGCGTTCGGGGGCCAGCACAGTGCTGAGAAGCAGCCCGGCGGTCAGCAGAGCCAGATTGAAGACCGGCATCGGCAGCATCGCTGAGGTGTAGCTGGACAGGTCCGGGGTGGAGCCGAGGGCGTTGAAGAGAACCACGCCCAGTATGGCCACTCCGGTGGCACTGGCGAATTGCTGAGCGGTCGTCAACACGCCCGAGGCCGCTCCGGCTCGATGAGGATCGACGCCGGCCCAGGACCACTCCGATCAGGGACGGGATGACCATGCCGGTGCCGATCCCGACCACTGTCATCGGGATGACCAGCCGAGGACGGTCACCGACGAGCCGGCGACCCACAACTCCACGAGCAGGATGGTGACGCCGATAGCTGCCACGACGGCGCCGCGGGCGATGACGGTGGTGCCATAACGGGCGCGACGGAGAGGCATGCTGCTCGACGCTCCGGGGGGCGGCGGGACTCGATTGCACCAAGTCCACCATGTCCCACCACCTGAGGGTGCTGAGAGAAGCGGGACTGACCCGGACCCGCGTCGACGGCGTGCGCCGGTACGTGTCGTTACGGCGGGAGGACATCGGCAGCCGCTTCCCGGGCTTCTCGATGCTGTAGTCGGGGACCAGATCGACCCGGTTCGCCAGCTATGAATCGGTCGCGGTGAAGCTGTCGATCATCCCGCCTCCGACTTCGGCGGCCAGCCTCAGCAGCTGGTAGCTCTCTTCCTGAGTCAGGGCATCATCGGGCGTGCACCCGTAGGGGCAGCGCATGGACTCGGTCGCTCCCCAGAGCCGGCATATGGTCGGGCGGTCGTCGTATACGGAGCAGCGACCGTCGATCAGCGCCGGGCAGTAGTAATCCTCCCCTCTTTCCAAAGCGGCCATGGCCTCGGCCATCGACGGAATCTCAACTCCATGGGCCAGCAACCTGGCTTCCTCCTGCCGGGACATCGATATCGGCCCGCACGAGTCCAGGCACCGGCCCTTGCAGTCCACCGGCGGGATCTGGCTGTACACGTGGCCCAGGGTCAGCCTCTGCCGGCGAAACATCAAGGCGAGATTAGACGCGTTGTTACAGTCTGATCTCCTGGAAGCGGTGACTGGAGGAGCGTCGTGATCGAGATCCTCAGGTTCAAGTTGGCGCCGGGAGTGGACGATGCCGAATTCCTCGCCGCCGACAGGCGGCTGCAGACGGAGTTCGCCTACCAGCAGCCCGGACTGCTGCGCCGGACCACGGCACGCGGCGCGGAGGGGGAGTGGGTGGTAATCGATCTCTGGCGTACCTGGGCCGACGCGGACCGGTGCGACGGCGTGTGGGGCAAGGACGAGGTGTCAGAGCACTTCCAGTCCCTGGTGGACCGGTCCACGATGCAGGTCCACCGCTACAACGAACTCTACTGATGATTACTGCTGGACCAACGCCAGCGGGTTGCCCTCCGGGTCCTCAATGAAGGCCAGGGTGGGACCGCCCGGGACCTCGAACGGTTCGGCCGTCACCTCGCCGCCGAGCTCGGGCACGCGGTCGAGACTGGCGCGCAGGTCGGCCACCTGAACGTAGAGGGACACTCCGCTCCGGTCAGCCTGGCGAATGTGGCCGGCCGGACCCGGTTCGGGCCCACCCAGCCCCGGCGGTATGGCCATGATGGGCCCGTCGCCGATCTCCCAGTTGAACAGCTGGCGGTAGAAATCGGCCTGGCGGACCGGGTCCCGCGCCACCAGCTCCCAGTGCACAACCGGCCGGGCCCAGTCAGCGGCCATCCCTTTTCCTCCCAATCAACACTGCATCGGGCAGGCTATAGGGATGGCCGAAGAGCTGCCGGAACTGCTCGTCCCCACCGCCGAGGAGTGGGGCTTGTGGCTGGCCGCTCACCATGCCTCGGAGACCGGCGTTCGCCTCGTGGTCGCCAAGAAGGGCTTCATCGAGCCGACCAGCGTCACCTACACGGCAGCGGTGGAGGAGGCGCTCTGCTACGGCTGGATCGACAGCGTCATCGGCCGGCGGGACGAGCGCACCTACTTTGTGAGGTTCTCGCCCCGCCGGCCCAAGAGCTCGTGGACCGCGGGCAACATTGAGCTGGCCGAACGCTTGACGGCCGAGGGCCGGATGCAGGCGGCCGGGGCCGACGCCTACGCCCGCGGGCTAAGTCAGGAAGCCGCGCAGTAGGGCGGCTGTGGCCAGGAGGTGCTCCGACATGGTTCGTCGGGCCGCTTCGACATCCCCGGCCAGAATAGCGGCCACTATGCTACGGTGCTGGGCCTCGGAGTGGGCCATGTTGCGCTCCAGACGCGGTATGGCGTCGAGGAAGCGGTTGATGCGCATGCGGACGTCGGCCACGGCCGCGGTCAGCGACGGCGATCCGGTCACTTCGGCTATGGCGATATGCAGGCGGGAGTCGAGCCGGCGGTAGTCGGTCTGGTCCGCGGCGTCCGCGCAGTCCTGCAAGCAGGCGGTCAAATGGCCGGCGTCGTGCTCGTCGAGCCCTCTCCGGGCCGCTTGTTCGGCGGCGCCGACCTCCAGGACCTGGCGCAGCGCCAGAGTGTCGTCAAGGTCGCGCCCGGACTTGGTGGCCAGCCGGTGGGCGGCGGGCTGGTTGAGCTTGGGCAGAACGTAGTTGACGAAGGTGCCGCCGTAACGACCCCGGCGCGATTCCACGTAGCCGCTCTGTTGCAGGGCCCGGATGGCTTCGCGCAGGGTCACCCGGCTGACCGAGAGACGGTCGGCGAGCTCGCGTTCGGAGGGGAGTCGGCTGCCGGGCGCCGCGATCCCGAGCTTGATGGCGGTCAGCAGCCGCTCGACCGTCTCCTCGAAGGCGTTGCCGGCCCGGACCGGGCGAAACAGGGCGTCCCCCGCCAGGGCCGCGGTGTTCATCTCGCGTACGCCGGCGTCCATCGCCGCTCCAGCTGATGCCTGGGTACTGCCCAATCGGCCTCCCTAGATGGGCGTCACGTATGCGCCGGAGATACCTCCGTCGACGAGGAACGTCGAAGCCGTCACGAAGCTGGAATCGTCGCTGGCCAAAAACGCCACCGCCGCCGCCATTTCCTCCGGCTCGCCGAAGCGGCCCATGGGAACGTGCACCAGGCGCCGGGCCGCCCGCTCCGGATCCTGGGCGAAGAGTTCCTGCAGCAGGGGAGTGTTGACCGGACCAGGGCAGAGGGCGTTGACCCGGATGCCCTCCCGGGCAAATTGCACGCCGAGCTCGCGGGTGAGGGCGAGCACGCCACCTTTGGATGCCGTGTAGGAGATCTGGGATGTAGCGGAACCGAGTACGGCCACGAAGGAGGCGGTGTTGATGATGGATCCCTTGCCGGCCCGTTGCATGTAGGGGATCACGGCCTGGCAGCAGAGGTAAACGGATGTCAGGTTCACCTCCTGCACCCTCCGCCACGCCTCGAGGTCGGTGGTGAGGATGGAGTCGTCCTCGGGTGGGGAGATGCCGGCGTTGTTGAAGGCGATGTCGACGCGGCCGTGGGTGGCGAACGCGACCCGGTAGATCTCCTCGACGTCGGTCTGGCTGGAGACGTCGGCTTCGACAAAGAGCCCGTTGACTTCGTCAGCGGCGGACTTCCCGGCGCCGGGGTCCACGTCGGCCACGACCAGACTGGCTCCTTCCGCCGCCAGACGGCGCACCGCGGCCAGACCGATGCCGCTACCCCCGCCCGTGACCACGGCGACGCGACCTTCAAGGCGGCGGCATACGGACGGATCCATGCTTACTCCTCGGTCGCGATGAAGACGTTCTTGGTCTCGCAGAAGGAATCGGGTGCGTCTGGCCCCAATTCCCTACCCAGTCCGGACTGCTTGAAACCGCCGAACGGCGTCCAATAGCGAACGGACGAGTGGGAATTGACTGACAGGTTGCCGGATTCGACGCGGCGGGCCACCCGGATGGCGCGGCTGACGTCCCTGGTCCAGATGGAGCCGGAGAGCCCGTAGGGGGTGTCGTTGGCGATGCGAATGGCGTCGGCTTCGTCCTCGAAGGGGACGACGGCCGCCACCGGCCCGAAGATCTCCTCCCGGAAGGCCGGGTCGTCCGTGGAGACCGGGGCCAGCACGGTGGGCGGGAACCAGAAGCCGGGCCCGTCGGGATAGTTGCCGCGGAAGGCGACGGGGGCCCCGTCGGGCACGTAGCTGGCGACGCGCTTCAGCTGCTGGGCGCTGATGAGCGGCCCCATCTGGCTGCTCTCGAGCGACGGGTCCTCCACGTTCAGTTTCATGACGGCGGTCTCGAGCAGCTCCAGGAAGCGGTCGTAGGCCCGCTGCTCGACCAGGATCCGGGAGCGGGCGGCGCAGTCCTGGCCGGCGTTGTCGAACACGCTCATGGGGGCGGTGGCGGCGGCTTGCTCGACGTCGGCGTCGGCGAAGATGATGTTGGCGCTCTTGCCTCCAAGCTCGAGGGTCACCCGCTTGATCTGTTCGGCACAGCCCGCCATCACCCGCTTGCCTACTTCGGTGGATCCGGTGAACACGATCTTGCGGACGGCCGGGTGAGTGACGATGCGTTCTCCTACTACCGTCCCCTGGCCGGGGAGGACGGTGAAGACGCCCGGCGGCAGTCCGGATTCGATGGCTAGCTCGCCGAGTCGCATGGCGGTCATGGGGGTGAGCTCGGCTGGCTTCAGCACGACGGTGTTGCCGGCGGCCAGGGCGGGGGCGAAACCCCAGGCGGCTATGGGCATGGGGAAGTTCCAGGGGACGATCACCCCGACAACGCCGAGAGGTTCCTGGAAGGTCATATCGATGCCCCCGGGAACGGGTATCTGGCGGCCGAAGAGCCTCTCGGGCGTGGCCGAGTAGTAGGTGAGGACGTCGCGGACGTTCCCGGCTTCCCACCGGGCGTTGGTCACGGTGTGGCCGGAGTTGCGAATCTCGAGGCCGGCCAGCTCGATGATGTGGTCGTCGACGACCTCGGCGAAGCGCCGCAGGCACAGGGCCCGGTCGGCGGGGGATATCTCGCGCCAGGTCTCGAAAGCCACGGCGGCCCGGGCAATGGCCACGTCGGTCTCCTCCAGCGTGGCGTCGGGTACTTCGCCGATGGCGGACCCATCAGAAGGGTTGATGATGATGGTGGCGCTCACGACCTGCTCTATCGCAGCCAGGAGTCTTGGGGTCGCCCCGGCGCTCGTAGCGGTAACGGTTGGCGGCTTGCACCAGGGCGACGAACAGGCGGTCGTCGGCCGGGTTGTCCTCGGGGTGCCACTGGACGCCGATGGCGAACTCCTGGCCGGCGACCTCGACCGCTTCCACGGTGCCGTCGGCGGCGAAGCCCACCGCTTCCATGCGCCGCCCCAGACGGTCAATGGCCTGATGGTGGTGGCAAATTCCTTCGGCCTCGCTGCCGAGCACGACCCCGAGGGCAGAGTCGGCGTTGAGGGCCACCAGGGTGGGCGCCTTCTCGCCTTCGACGAAGCGGTGATCCTCGTGGCCCACGATCTCGGGCAGGTGCTGGTGGAGGGTGCCCCCCATGGCCACGTTCAGGATCTGGAGGCCGCGGCAGATTGCCAGCAGAGGCAGGTCCTCGTCCAGGGCGGCCCGGCCCAGGGCCATCTCCCACTCGTCCCGTTCGGAGCGGGCGGGCCTGGTCCTGGCGTGGGGGTCGGCGCCGTAGTGGGCGGGATCCACGTCGGGGCCGCCGGTGATCACGAGGCCGTCGAGAGAACCGAGCACGTCCACCGGGTCGATGGGTGAAGGGGGCAGGAGCACGGGGCTGCCACCGCTGCGGGCCACGGAGTCCACGTAGCTCTGGGGCAGGAGAGCGGCCTCCTCCTGGGTTTTACCCCACCGGGCGTCCTCGATGTAGGTAGTGAGCCCGATGATCGGGCGGACCCGGCGGGGCTCGTTTTCTTCTTTAAAGACGCTCGAAGCCACGGAAGCGCTCCCAATCGGTGACGGCGGAATCGAAGGCGTCGAGCTCGACGCGGGCGGCATTCAGGTAGTGATCGACCACGGCAGGCCCGAATGCTTCCTTGGCCACGACGCTCTGGCGGAGTAGATCGGCGGCGTCACGCAGGGTGTACGGCAGGCGGGGGCAGTCGGATTCGTAGGCGTTGCCGATGAGCTCGGGCTCGAGGGGCAGTTCGGCGTCGATCCCGTGCAGGCCGGCGGCGATCTGTGCGGCGACAGCCAGGTACGGGTTGACATCGCCGCCGGGAATGCGGCTCTCGAACCGGAGGGAGGGGCCGTGGCCGACGATGCGGAAGGCGCAGGTGCGGTTGTCCCGGCCCCAGGCGACGGCGGTTGGAGCGAAGCTGCCGCGGGCGAAGCGCTTGTAGCTGTTGATGTTGGGAGCCGAGAAGTAGGTGAGCTCCCGGGCGCAGGCCAGCTGGCCGGCGATGAAGTGGTCCATGAGCGCCGAATGGCCCTGCCCTTTTTCACCGGCCATGACCGGCTCGCCGGCGTCGCTGCGCAGGCTGATGTGGATGTGGCAGGAGTTGCCCTCGCGCCCGTCCCACTTGGCCATGAAGGTGAGGCTCATGCCTTCCTGGTGGGCGATCTCCTTGGCTCCGGTCTTGTAGACGGTGTGGTTGTCGCAGGTGGTGAGGGCGCCGGCGTAGCGGAAGGCGATCTCGTACTGGCCCAGGTTGCACTCGCCCTTGGCGGACTCGACGTACATGCCGGCGGCAGCCATGTCGTTGCGGATCCGGCGCAGGAGCGGCTCGACGCGGCCGGTGCCAGCGATGGAGTAGTCGACGTTGTACTGGCTGGCCGGAGTGAGGCCGTCGTAGCCGCGCTGCCACGCTTCCTCGTACGAGTCCTGGAAGACGATGAATTCGAGCTCGGTGCCGACGAGGGCGGTGAGGCCGCGCTCGGTGAGTCGTTCTATTTGTCGTTTGAGGACCTGTCTGGGTGAGGCTTCGACCGGGGTGCCGTCGTGCCATTCAAGGTCGCAGAGGACCAGGGCGGTAGCCGGCGTCCAGGGGATGCGCCGGAGGGTGGTGAGGTCCGGTCTCAGAACGAAATCGCCGTAGCCCCCGTCCCAGGAGGACATCTCGTAGCCGGCCACGGTCTTCATGTCGACGTCGACGGCCAGGAGGTAGTTGCAGGCCTCGGCGGCGTGGGGCACGACCTCGTCCAGGAAGTATCTGGCCGAGCAGCGCTTACCCTGGAGGCGGCCCTGCATGTCGGTCATGGCCACCACGACGGTGTCGATGGTGCCGGCGTCCGACAGGGCGGCGAGGTCGTCAAAGGTCAGGTGCAAGCGGTCCCCCCACATTTGCAAATAATGGGCCAGGAGCGGCCCATTGCATCTTAGACCACGGAGAGTGTTTTCGCCCGTGGGGCTGAACTTTTGGACAGGATGCGCCTCCTGTACCCGGGGCGGGTCCTGGCCGGTACGGAACCCTTCCCGCCGGGCTCCGCCGGCGGGCCCCTTCCGCACCGGCCACCCGATGCTTTGCGTGCCCACAACGGGCCCCCGTCGCCGGACAGCCGCCCGTCTGCGATGGCTCCGGCGATCCCCTTCCGTACTGGCCTCCCGCTCTTTCGCATCAGCCCCCGGGCCCTTGTGTGCCCGGCGCCCCGCTGAGCTCGTGAGCCGGCAGCCTCTGCCCGCGCCCGGCGATCCGAACCTCATGTTGGCTCCAGCGGCCCCCTTCCGTGCCGGCCGTCTGGCGCGGGCTGACCCTTGGGCTGGGTAGCTTGCTCATCGGAGACAGATCGGCGAGGAGGAAGTCATGGAGTACCGCAACCTTGGTTCCACCGGCGTGAAGGTGAGCCCGCTGTGCCTGGGCGCCATGATGTTCGGCGGCTGGGGTAACCCCGACCATGACGAATCGGTGTCGATCGTCCACTCGGCCATCGACGCCGGCATCAACTTCATTGACACCGCCGACGCCTATTCGCAGGGGGAGTCAGAGCAGATTGTGGGCAAGGCCATCGCCGGCCGGCGCGATGACCTGGTCATCGCCACCAAGGTGCACGGGCAGATGGGCAGCGACCCGAACCACACCGGTAACTCGAGGCGGTGGATCATCCACGAATGCGAGAACAGCCTGCGCCGTCTGGGCACCGACTACATCGACCTTTATCAGATCCACCGGCCGGATCCCCACATCGACATCGACGAGACACTCGGGGTGCTCACCGATCTCGTTCGGCAGGGCAAGATCCGGTACTTCGGCAGCTCGACCTTTCCGGCATCAGCCATCGTGGAAGCGCAGTGGGTCGCTGAGCGCCGGAACCGGGAGCGGTTCGTCTGTGAACAGCCGCCCTATTCGATCCTGGTACGAGGCGTCGAGGCCGAGGTGCTGCCCACCTGCCAGAAGTACGGCATGGGAGTGATCCCGTGGAGCCCGCTGGCTGGCGGCTGGCTGTCCGGCAACTGGCGTCTCGGCGGCGACAACCTCACCAGCCGGCGGGCCGTCCGCCTCCCATCCCGTTACGACCTTGCCATGCCCGAGAACCAGAGGAAGCTGGAAGCAGCCGATGCTCTGGCCAAGCTGGCCGACGAGGCGGGCATGACGTTGATTCACATGGCCCTGGCCTTCGTCATTCAGCACCCGGCGGTCACGGCGGCCATCATCGGGCCGCGGACGCCGGAGCACTTCAAGTCGCAGATCGGCGCCGTCGACGTGACACTGGAGCCGTGGGTGCTCGACCGCATCGACGAGATCGTCAAGCCGGGGACCAACTTCTCCTTCGCTGACGCCGGGTATGAGCCGCCGGCGGTGGCGTCAGCGTGGCGAAGGAGGAGGGGAACGCCTTCTTAGCTCCAAGTCCTCACGGTTCCGTTAGGGCTCGAGGGATCAAGCGGCGGGTACGTCCACCTCGATCACGCTGATGCGGCCGGTGCGGCGTCGCCGGGCCTTCTCTGGAATCGACGTTCCGGACGTGCAGACGAAAAGGGTGCTTCCGGCTGGACCACCCAGCGCGACCGCGTAACAGCCGTGCTTGCCCGTGCTGACTCGCTCCACGACGCGACCATCGAGGACCCGCGCCGCCTCTTTTGTGGCAGGGGAGGCGATCCAGACCGCTCCTTCGGCGTCGAGACAAATCCCGTCGGGTGCTTCGGTGTCGAACTCGGCCACGACGCGGCGATTGGTCAACTGACCTTCCGGGCCGATGTCAAAGGCCGTTAGGCGCGGCGGGGTGGCCATGGACTCCGCAACAAAAAGGGTCAGGCCATCAGGACTGATCGCCATGCCGTTGGCGAAGCGCAGATCGTCGGCCACGGCAGCGACCCGACCGTCCTGGTAGGCCAGGGCCAAGCGGGCCGGGGCGGCCGGCTCACCTCGCCGGAACTCGCTGCCAAAGTTGCCGACGTAGGCGCGGCCGAACCGATCGACGACCATGTCGTTGCAGTGGGCGGGCGCCACGGCGCTCAGGTCGGCGTGCTCGACCAGCCCGCCGGGGTCCAGCCGGAGCAGCTTCCTGTCCTCCATGGAGACCACGAGCATCCGACCGTCCGGCAACCAGCCGAGTCCCGATGGTTGTTGGGGTACCTCGACGACCGTCTCGGACGATCCGCTGAGCTCGACCCGTACGACGGCCAGTCCATACATGTCGGAGAACCAGAGGCTCCCCTCGTGCCAGCGTGGCCCTTCCGGGAACGCGAATCCCTCCGCCAGTGCCTTCAGCGTCCGCCCCATGACGCTTTCTCCTCTCAGTCGAAGCTTGGTCTCTGTTCCCGGGACCGTTTGAGCTCGTAGAACCCTGGGGTTCCGGCGACGAGCTTCAGGCCGTCCCAGAGCCGACCGGCGGCCTCGCCCTTGGGGGCCGGCGTCACTACGGGGCCGAAGATGGCAAAGTCATCGATGTGGAGGACGGGGGTGCCGACCTCGTAGCCAACCGGCTCCATGCCTTCTCCGTGGGACTTGCGGATGGCCTCGTCGAACTCGGTGCTCTCGGCGGCGCCGGCGAGCCGGGCCGGAAGGCCAGCTGCCCCCAAGGCCTCGGGGATGACTGCCGGTTCCCCTCGCCGCTGCTGGAGGTGAAAGCGGTTGCCGATCTCGGTGTAGAGAGGACCCAGTACGTCGCTCCCGAACTCCTGCTCGGCGGCGGCGCAGACCCGGACCGGACCCCAGGCGGCTTTCATGAGCTCCTTGTACTTGTCCGGCACGTCCTCGCGGCTCTCGTTCAGCACCGCCAGCGACATCACGTGCCACCGGGTCGTCACCGGCCGCACCTTCTCGACCTCGACCATCCACCGGGACGTGATCCAGGCCCAGGGGCAGAGTGGATCGAACCAGAAGTCGGCGCGCCCGACCTCCGTAGCGTCTGCAGCTACTGTCACTGTTCCTCCAGGGGGTGAGGCACTTGGGCCACCTTATGGCCACTCCCGGCGCTATCCGGCGCGCCCGGCTTGTGATCTTCCTCACCTTCGGTGATATCCTTTTGGGACCGCCGCGGGGTGGAGCAGTCTGGTAGCTCGTCGGGCTCATAACCCGAAGGTCGCTGGTTCAAATCCAGCCCCCGCCACTCAGTGAAAGCCCAGGTCAGCGGCCCGCGGCTCGTACCTTCGGGTTTACCCGACGTCAACCTCGTCTACCGGCTCTGAGCCGTGCAAGGCGTTGACCTGCATGTTTGCGGCGTTCGAGCCGGTAGACGTCTACCGGCTCGGCGAACCGACAAGGATGGCGAACTGTTCGGCCGCGGCCGCGCCCATACCGGGAAGCAAGTGTTGGTAGGTGTGAATGGTGAAGGCCGGATGGGCATGTCCGAGCCGCTCGGTGACCACCTTGATCGGCATCCCGGCGGCGATGAGAAGCGAGGCGTGGGTGTGGCGCAGGTCGTGAAAACGGACCCTCGGCAGCCCCGACCGGGCCACGATGCGGTCGAAGAGTTGGCTGATGGATTCCGGGTTGAGGGGACGTCCCTCGGTGTTGGGGAACATCGCCTCGTCGGGCCCGCACGGCAGACCGTCGTGTCGGAGTCGGTGCCACCGGTTGAGAACGTCGATCGTGTTCTGATCGAGGTCGACGGTTCGCCGGCTAGTGCGGGTCTTGACCCCGAACTCGACAGGCCGGCCGGCGACGGTCTGCAACGTCCGGCACACCGATAGACGGCAGGTCTGCTCGTCGAGGTCCGACCATCTCAGCCCGACCAGCTCGCCCTGGCGCAACCCGGTGTGGGCGGCGAGATGCAGAGCGGGGTAGAGGCGCTGATGGCGGGCGGCGTCGAGGAATCCGCTCAGCTCTGCGGCGGTCCAGATACGGGCCGGCCCCTGGCTGGGCGGGCGTCGCCAGGCGTTGGCGTGATGAGCAACGTTTCGCACCACCAGCTAGCGATGGACGGCCTCGTCGAGGGTGGCCCGGATGATCATGTGCACCTCGAGGGTCGTCTTGGGTGCCAGTCCGGTGCCGTCACGTCCGCCGGTTGCGGCCAGGCTCTCATACAGCCCGTCGAGATGGTCCGCCCGCAGCCGTCTCAAAGGGACATGACCAATAGCCGGGTTGATGTAATGCTCGACGAACCAGGCGTAGCGGTACCCGGTGGTGGCCCGTACCGTGCGTCGTTTCTGTGGCAGCCACGTCGCGGTTAGGAACTCGCCGAAGGTGGTCTGCCTACCCTTGGCTGGCGGTGTCCCGACTCGTTCAGCTTCCAAACGGACGGCGATCGCCTGCGCCTCGTCACGGTCGCCGCCGATCGGATGCCATCGTCGCCGTTCCTTGCCAGTCAGGGGATCGAGGCCGTCGTAGTCGACGACATAGAAGCGGTCTTTGCGTTGACGACGTATTACTTGGATAGCGGGTCGTGCCTGGTTGTTTGGGGTGAATGACCCTGGTCGGACTGCCTGTTTTATGCGAAGAGGCTGACGGCGGCGGGGTCAGGTGCTCGTGCGAGGCGGGTGAGGAAGGCGATCGGGTCGAGGTGTTGCTGGGTGGCGGTGCGGATGGCGCTCATGATCCTGCCTTGGCTGGCCGCTCCTTTCCAGGTGCGGTTGCCGCCCCAGACCTTGCGGTTCACGACCGCGGGCCGGATGGCTTGTTCGCCGCGCCAGTTGGTGGCGTCGATGTCATCGTCGTGGAGGAACAAGAACAGGGCGTCGGCCTCGTTGGCGAGGTGCTTGATGAGGCGCCGGTTGGCCTGGTGAGGGTGCGCTTGTTCGGCGAGCAGGTCGATCCGCTCGGCCAGATCGGCGGCCACGGCCCGACGTTTGGGGGTGGGAAGGTCCCTGGCGTCGAGAGCGGCCAGGAGGATGTCTTGGACTTGGCGGGGTGTGCCTCTGGCCCAGCCGGGCAGGTCGGTGATCATCTCCTCGCAGCGGCGTAACAGGTGCGCAGTGCAGGTCTGATGGGTGGCTTGCCCGTAGCGGCGGTAGACGGCCCAGCCGTCACGGATGAGTGCGCCGTCGAAGTCGGCGTCGAGGAGGACGGTCGCTTCGTCAAAGCCGCGGCCGCCCGCCACGTTGTAGGCGGTCGCTTCTTTGGTGGTGGCCGCCCACAGCCACGCCCCGGTGCCGCTGACCCGCCAGCCGGTCTCGTCCATCACCACCATGGCCGAGGTGTTGATCCGCTCCACGATCCCTTTCTGGGTGGGGACGAGATCGGTGCCGACAGACTGGGCGGCGGAGCAGATCGCTCCCGCGGTCACCGGCACGCCGAGATGGC
Organism: uncultured Acidimicrobiaceae bacterium; assembly: GCA_963851245.1. Lineage (GTDB taxonomy): Bacteria > Actinomycetota > Acidimicrobiia > Acidimicrobiales > Palsa-688 > CAWKOH01. The sequence continues at coordinate 123,961 of CAWKOH010000016.1, forward strand.
CGAGCAGGCGGGCTGTCTTGGCGAAGCTCAACCCCAGGGCGTAGTGCAACCAGATGGCCAGGCTCTTGGTGTGTGGCCCGACCTGCGACCGCGCCGCCCCCAAAGCGTCGGAGGTCTGCTCGCCATGGCGGCCCTGCAGGCGCCGCTGGCATTTCGTGCACCGGCCCACTCCTACCTTGAAACGGGTGACGACCGGCCGGGCGTCGGGCAGCTCGGTGTGGAACTGTTCCTCGTCACCAAGATGCTCGACGAGGCCGCCACAGTCCGGGCAGCAGGCGGGCAGGGGGGCATCGAGTTCCCGGTCGATTGGACCGACGGGGACTCGGCGATGACCGTGACGGCCGTGGCCCTTACCCGAGCGTCGGCCCGGACGGGCTGGCTCATCGGCGGGATCGCCCTTGGAGAACGGGGCCGCCTGGCGTTTGCCCGATCGTCGGCTGTCCTCGAGCAGTTTCTCCAGCTCGGCGATACGAGCATCACGAGCAGCGACCGCCGAAGTCAGTTCCGTGATCCGATCCGTCTGCGACTCGATCGCTTGCCGCAGCCGGCCGATCTCAGCTGTCAGCGCCGCAATAGCAGCTGCCTGATCACTCGATGGACGGTCGCGAGTCGGAACTCTCCAAGCTACGCGCCCCGCCCGATCAGCTGGTGGACCCCGCTAAACAAGTACGGTCATGGGTCAAGGTTTGACCACTTCGAGGCCAACCCGAAGGTCACCGGGATACAACCCGATGCTCGCTCACGGGCGTTGCCTCTAGCGGCAGCAAATCATAACGCTTGACGTTATTATCCCGTGGTAGGCACTCTGATTAGTCGGCTAGTGGAGTTCGATTCGATCGGTCATGGCTCAGCGGCGTGTGCTGGCGCGGCCAGTTCATCGGTTCGCGTGTCCCACCAGTCCGGTGGCACGACGCGTAGCGCAATCGCCCAGGTTTCATCTTCGAGGCGAATCGCGATGCGAGTCATCGATAGAAGGTTGTCGACGAACCAGTCGTCGCGGTGGCTGCCTCCGGGGGACCGAAATCGGCTCCCCCTTCGTCTGCCGTAGGCCAGGAAGTACCACAGTCCGTGGATACGTCCGATCATTTCGACGTGACGATCGAAAAGCTCGGAGAAACTGGTGGAGCCGGTCAAGACGGCTCCCCACCGACTGATGAGCTCGCGGGACGTGACAAGGGTTTGTTCGAGCGATTCCCGGAGCTCATCCCGGCGGAGCGGATCAGTCAGGATCGCCTCAATCTTGCGCATCAATATCGGCGCCCGTTCCGGCGAATCGAGAACCTGGATGACTTGGGAGGGGTCAGCCATATCGTCACTGCCGCTGTTTCCTTCGTAGATGACACCAAGCAGTACGCCCCACGCTCCGCGAGCGGCCTCGGCCAACTCCAGGAGCGCGTACTGGGCGAGCAGTCGCCATCTGTGTTCAGACCGCCGATTGAGGACGACCTCGATCGCCGTGACTGACACCAAGACGACGGTCAGAGAGGCGAGGATCGCCGTCGTCACAGGATGGCCGAGCCAGAACCTGACTTGCGTAGAAGTCTGAGGAAACCAATACAGCTATCAGTGCAACTGCGCCGAGAGCGGCAAGAGGAGGGCGCCGGGGTGTTTCCGGCGGCTCGTTGCCCCCGTGCTCCCCGCTCCTATTGCTCAAGGACCTGCCGAATCACGCGGACGACCATGTCTCGCCGATCGCGTCGATCGGATGGGAACAGTGGAGAGCGCTCGGGGATCTGCGTATGCCACATCAGGGCGGTCGAGCGGGCGAAAGAGAGCAGCGCAACAGCCGGGTATGCCTTGGTTACCTTTCCCTCCCGCTGGGCGGCCACGATTCGTCCGACTTTGTCCTCGTTGGAGTCCAGGATCACTTCGAGCGGTGGTCCAGCTACCCGCTCGACCTGGTACCAAAGGACCAGGCGCAGAGTCTCGGGAGCGTCTTCGAACTTGTCGAACATTGTCCCGCCGTACTCGGCCAGGTCGTACTCATCAAAGAGCACCGATGCATGGAAGTCTCGGATGCGGTCCTCGAAGGCCGCCGCGAACAGGGCGTCTTTGCTGCCGAAGTAGGCGTAGATGGCCTGTTTGTTGGCCTTGGCCGCTGAAGCGATCCGGTCTACTCTGCGCCGGCGATGCCGTAAGCGCTGAACTCCGTGATTGCGGCCTCCAACAGGCGCCGCCTGGTGTCCTGCGAGTCCCAGGGCATGCCCAGGACGATACAACCAACTGGTTGGATTGACAAGAAGCCTTCCCCGTGCTTGGATGTCAAATCAATCCAACTAGATGGTTTAGTACGTGGAGGGTGGCGTATGCGGTGGTCTGAACGACGAGCGGTCTCGGCGGCGGATGGCGCACCGGCCCGGCTGGGCGCGCGGCGAAAGAACGCAGGCCAGCCGTGAAGGGGGGGCGGAAGGTCTGGCTGATCACCGGGTCGTCGCGTGGCTTCGGCGCCGAACTGGTGACAGCCGTGTTGGAGAGCGGTGACGCGGTGCTGGCCACGGCTCGCCATCCTGAAGACATCAAGCAGCCATCGGACGAGCACCGCGAGCGGTTCCGCACGGCGCCGCTCGATGTGACCGATCCCGGTGCCGCCGAAGCGGCCGTTACCCTCGCCCAGTCCGATCTCGGGGGCCTCGACGTCGTCGTCAACAATGCCGGCTATGCCAACAGCGCCTCCATCGAGGAGATGGATCCCGAGGATTTCAGGGCCCAGGTAGAAGCCAACCTGTTCGGGGTGATCAATGTCACCCGCGCCGCCCTCCCTGTACTCAGAGCTCAGAGGTCGGGCACGTTCGTCCAGTTCTCTTCGATCGGAGGCCGTGTCGGCGGCACCCCCGGGATGGGTGCCTATCAGACTGCGAAGTTCGCGGTGGAGGGATTCTCCGAGGTGCTCGCGAACGAAGTGAAGCCTTTCGGTATTGACGTCGTCATCGTCGAACCAGGCGCATTCCGGACGGACTGGCAGGGCTCGTCAATGCAACTCCACCCAGCCGGACCTGAATATGACCAGACCGTCGGTGAGTTCAACCGGATGCGCGAAAAGACCAACGGAACCCAGCCTGGCGACCCGGTCCGAGGTGCACGCCTCATCGTCGACGTCGTGCGCGCGCCGCAGCCGCCTCGTCGACTCCTCCTCGGCGCCCAAGCCGTCGTCATGGCCAGAGAAGCCGCTGCGGCTCGAGCGGCCGAACTGGAGCAGTGGGCGGACATCAGCAGAGCAGCCGATTTTCCTTCCGAGCAATAACGATCGACTCCTAAGACCTCTGGCAGATTGAAGGGAAGCTCTCTCAATGTCTGAGACCACTTGGTTCATCACTGGAGCATCCAGCGGCTTGGGCTACGCACTGGCTGAGCATGTCCTCCAGAAGGGCGAACGGGTCGTCATGGGGGCCAGGACCGTCGCCCCGATGAATGAGCTTGCCAGCCGACACCCGGATCGAGCCCTGGCGGTCGAGCTCGACGTGACCAGGCCGGATCAGCGAGCATCCGCCGTTCAGCGCTGCGAAGATCACTTCGGCTCTCTGCACGTGCTCGTGAACAACGCTGCCGTCGATTTCTTAGGAGCAGTCGAGGAGCAGGATGAGGCCGCTTATAGGGCAACGTTTGAGGTGAATTTCTTTGCTCCGGTGGAGCTAATGCGCCTTGTCCTCCCGGGCATGCGCAGCCGCAAGCAAGGCACCATCGTAAATGTCTCCTCGATGGACGGCATTGCCAGTGCCCCAGTTAACGGTACCTACTCCGCCAGCAAGTTCGCAATCGAGGGCATCACGGAGACGCTCTGGCAAGAGATAGAACCGCTGGGCCTTCGCGCCTTCTTGGTGGAACCCGGCTCGTTCCGCACCGGAATCGAGACTCGCAGCCACTTCGCCGGTACGGTCATCGATGACTACGAGGCCACGTCCGGCAGATTCCGCAAGATCATGGAAAACATAAGACCCGAGCAGTTCCCCGGGGACCCGGTGAACGCCGCAGCCGCGATCTATGGCGGGTCGGAGGAACAGGGTCAGCGGTCCGTTGACGCCGAGATCCGACGTTGTCGTGAAGGGGGCGCGCCTATGCTCACTCAAGTACCCACCAGTGAAGTTGCGGGTGTCGTTGACAGCCATCTCCCCTAGGCCGTAGGGAGTGATCCATCTCTCGCTTGGATACCCGCAATATCTCCATCCGAAGTCAACTTGACCTCCTCGCCGTCCCTCGTGAGTTCCACCGCATCAGGATCCAGCTGGTGCCCCTCCCGCTCCTCGTAGGGCCCTCCTGAGAAGGACGCAGTACCTTGGCCGGACTCGGTCGCGTTATTCAACCTCGCCTTAAGTCAACCGAAGCGGTTATCCCTGGCCGGCGTAAGCCAGGTTCGCCGCGGTCAGAGACTCGAGCGCCATCCCTACTGCCATGCCCTCGGCGAGCCGGCGGCTGATGCGCTGGCGGAAGATGAGAGCGATGTAGCGGTTAGTCAACTGCGGTCGGGCCGTCATTTGCTCCGCCAATTCCTGGGCGCGGGAGAGGACGACTTGCTGAGGAACGACCTCGGCCACCGCACCCCAAGCGAGGGCTTCTTGGGCAGAGAAAGACCCGCCAGTGATCTCGAGGAAGCGGGCACGGTTCAGTCCGAGGACCTCCTCCCAGACGACAAAGAGCCCGTCTCCTGGGGCTATACCAAAAGCGAGGTGGGGTACGTCAGAGAAGACGGCAGTTTCGCTGGCGATGACCACATCAGCGAGTAGGGCGTACTCGCTGTGGACCGAAACCGGGCCATTGACGGCTGCGATGATCGGAATCTCGAGGTCCACTAGCCGTTGGACACCACGCCGGCCCTCGAGGTACATGACGTCCGCCGTCCATGGTTTCGTGAGGTCGCCAAGGCTGGGACCGTCAATGTTGTTGATGAAGGTTTCGCCAGTTCCGGTGAGCACGAGTACGTTGTTGTCGCGGTCGTAGGCGATGTCCTCTATAAGTCGCGGAAAGTCGTGGTGAGTGACACCGGTGAACGTATGCTCCTTTCCGTCGGTATGGAACCGTGCCGTGAGGACCCCGCTTGCTGAGCGACTAAGCAAGAAGTTCTCATATCGGTCGAAGTACGCAGGGGTGTCGTTCATTTCTGGTGCAACACTCCTCGGATGCGCAGGCGGACAAGAAACCTTTGTCTTCGTATCGTGATCCAATCCGCGCTCTCTAGGCATCCAAGAAACCCTTAGTTCATCGTGAACCGGCCTGAATTCCCGCCGCCCTAACGTGGGGAGCCTCGCGGGCGAAGTGGGCTCCCAGGTAGGCGCCTCGACTAGGGGCCGCGGGACCGCCTCAGGAGCCGCCCTGCGCTGGTGAGGGGCAGGCTCCGAGCGCTCCCAACAGGCCTTCGACGGAGGGCGATGCACCCCTCACTTCGATCAAGTGTTCGAGTAGTCGCTCGCTGATGGCGCCCAGTTCATCAATCTGCTTGGTGCTGAGCACGTCGAAGAGATGCGTCCGCACACCTTCCACGTGCACTGGTGCTGCCGCTTCGAGGGCTCGGAAGCCTGGATCGGTCAGTACGGCGTAAGCGCCCCGCCGATCGGTTTGGCAGCCCTCTCGGCGAATCCACCCGAGCCCTTCGAGCCGGGCCAGGGAGTGGGATAGACGGCTGCGCGAACTCTGCGATTGGTCGGCCAGATCGCTCAGGCGCAGTCGCCGATCGGGGGCCTCCGACAGCCTGACCAGAACCTCGTAGTAGGCGCTGGGCACGTCGGTGGCTTGGTCGACCTCTCGCTCGAGGTGGTCCCACAGCAGCTTGGTGGCGAGCATGAAGGTCCGCCAGATCCTCTGCTCGCTCTGATCGAGCCACCGTGTCTTCAACATTGCACCAGGTTACCAGCGCTCCCAATAAGTAGTTGACTTTTCAACTATCAGAATGTAGTTTAGCTTTCAACAATCAAGTCCTCAACTATAAGGAGGCCAGCCATGACCAGCACCGTTAACCCCCAGGTCCAGACAACACCCGGCTACCTCGCCGGCACGTGGGATATAGACGCCTTCCACTCAGAGGTGTCCTTCGTGGTCCGCCATATGGTGGTGAGCAAGGTCCGGGGGCGGTTCAACACCTTTGAGGGCACCATCGTGACCGCAGAGAATCCGCTCGACTCCTCGGTACAGGCCACCATCGACGCCACCTCGATCGACACCAACCAGGAGCAGCGCGATGCCCACATCCGATCGGCGGACTTCCTCGACACCGAGCACCATCCGACCCTCCGCTTCCGCTCCACGGCCGTCCGGCCGGCAAAGGACGGCTACGAGGTAGACGGCGAGCTCACCATCCGTGGCGTGACAAAGCCCGTGACCCTCGCCCTCGAACTCAACGGTTTCACCCCCGATCTACATGGCGGGACCCGGGTCGGGTTCAGTGCCACTACTGAAATCAACCGCCAAGACTTCGGGGTGAGCTACAACGGCCCCATACCAGGGGCGGACAACGCCATGGTGCTGAGCGACAAGATCACGCTCAACCTCGAGATCGAGGCCGTTCTGCGCACAGCCTGACCTCGCGGACAGTCCTTGGGCGTTAGCGAACCGGTGCGGCCCCACGCCCCCTTCCGGCCGAGCGGGTCGATGGGCGAGTTGTCGGTCAGTTGAGTCCCATCCTTTGTGGACCGGTTGTCCTGGATTGCGGCTGAGAGTAGGCCGATCACGCCAAACGGTCAACATAGGTGTTGACATATGAGGGTCAGCTGGTACGATGACCTGAGAGCCGTGCCAGGCCAGGTAGGACCGGCGTTCGGTGCCAGGTGGTGGCGCTTCCAGCCTTAAGGAGAGGCCTTGAACAAGGGCGTAGAGGTTCAAGTCCACGGTCACTTGGCCGAAGTTGTCATAAACCGGCCACCCGTAAATGCCCTGGCCCGTCAGACATACCGGGAGATCAGCGAAGTCTTTGATTCGTTCGCGAACGATCCGGACGTGCGGGTCGTGATCCTCACTGGCGCAGGTACGAAAGCGTTCTGTGCTGGCCGGGACATCAAGGACCTTCAGAAGGAACGGCTCGAAGACGATCCCTCGCCGCGGACGGGAGATCCGTACTTCGCCACCCGTGAGGCCTTCTGGTCCGTCAGGCACTGCGCCGTGCCGGTGATCTGTGCGGTCAACGGCCCGGCGGTGGGCGCGGGGGTAGCGCTGGTAGCGGTCACTGACGTGGCTATTGCAGCCGAGCACGCCACCTTCGCCTTGACTGAGATCAACGTGGGAGTGCTGGGTGCCGCGTCGTTCGCGCAATGGCTGGTAGGGCCGGGCAAGGCTCGGCGTATGTTCTTCACCGGAGAGCAGGTGCCCGCTGAGGAAATTTACCGACTCGGCGGTGTCGACAAGGTGGTGCCGGCAAGCGAGCTCATGACCGAGGCTCGGGCCCTGGCCCAGGTCATAGTCGCGAAAGACTCGATCGCGATAAGGATGGCAAAAGCCTCCGTCGTACGCTCGGACACGCTCCCGCTCGAGGCTGCTTACCAGACCGAGCAGGACTATACCCGCCACCTCAGCTCCTACCAGGAGAGCCGTGACGCGATAAGTGCGTTCGGAAAGTCAGGGGACCGGTAGGTCGCACCATCCTGCAACGCCGCTACATTTAAATTGCCCTCTGGCCGTTAGTCAACACGACTGTTGACTCATTGAGAGCGGCGTCCTACAATGAGTGAGCCATACTGAGCGCTCCGCACCATCGCCATAGGGGGTTTGCAACCGTGACGCTTGATCTGTCGCCGGACGAGCTGCTGACCACGACCCGTACCGTACGGCGACGACTCGACTTCGACCGTCCAGTCGACAAGGGCCTGATCGAAGAGTGCATCGAGATCGCAATTCAGGCGCCAACCGGGTCCTTGAAGCAGAACTGGCACTGGATCGTGATCGGTGATCCCGAGACGAAGAAGCGCATCGGTGAGATCTATGCGGACTCGTGGCACTCCCACGCTGCCGCCGGCAGGATGCCGAGCTACGACGAGAGCGATCCGCGGTCCGCACGCATGGCGCGCGTCCTCGAATCGGGCAGTTACCTGGCGGACAACATCGGCCGGGCCCCTTGGCTGGTGATCCCGTGCGGCACAGGAAGGGTGCTGGGGGAGCCGACGGTTCCCGAGCAGTCGCGATTCTGGGGCTCACTCCTCCCGGCCATGTGGAGCTTCATGCTGGCAGCCCGAGCCCGAGGTCTCGGGGTGGCCTGGACTACAGAGCACCTCAAGCGAGAAGAGCAAGTCGCTGAACTTCTGGGGGTTCCCTATCCCGAGGTGACTCAGTGCGGAATGTTTCCGGTGGCGTACTCGATCGGTACTGATTTCAAGAAGGCCCGCCGCATTCCGGGATCCGAATCGACCCACTGGGACTCCTGGTAATCCAGGGCGGAGGCCTGGGCGGTGCGAACTTCGGAGAGTCATGAGGGTCTGAAAGGCGGTCCCAGGTGGGTCTGAACGCTCTAAGAGACATATGGGCAAAGGGCCACGCGGCTGTGGGGATCTGGACCACGAGCGGGTCGCCGTTCATGACCGAGTTGATCGGGCTGGCCGGACCGGACTATGTGATTATCGACGCCCAGCACGGCTTCCTCGGATCCGACACGGCTCGCCTCTGTTTGCTGGCGCTGGCCCGGATGCCGGTCACCCCGCTCGTCCGCGTGCCCTCGCCTGATCAGGCGTTCATCGGACAAATGCTCGACGCCGGGGCGCACGGTGTCATCGTGCCGATGATCGAGACCGCCGAACACGCCCGCAAAGCGGTGGCGGCGTGCCGCATGGCACCCTACGGCGACCGGAGCTTCGGGCCAGTCCGAGCATCACAAACCTTCGGCCGTGATCCGGCCACACTCAGCCGCGAGGTCCTCTGCATCGTCATGATTGAGACGGCAGACGGTGTCACCAACGTCGAGGAGATAGTGGCCGTCGATGGTGTCGACGGCGTGTGCATCGGCCCAGCGGACCTGGCCATCAGCTATGGTCTGCCGCCGGGACTGGAGCTGATCCCCGGTGTTCACGAGGAGGGGATCGAACGTGTACGGCAGGCCTGCCTGAAGCAAGGCGTGGCGGTCGGCTTGCCCGCCAGCAATGGGGAAAGCGCCCATGAACTCATCGCCCGGGGCTTCAACATGGTCGGGGTCGGCTCGGACGCTCAATGGGTGAGATCCGCGGCGCGCCTTCACCTTGACCAGGCGTTGAAAGGCGTTGCCGGACCGTCGAAGAAGCTTTCAAGCCAAGAAGGAGGAACCCGCTGATGCAGCTGATGGATACCGAGTCGATCCCGTGGAAACCCGTCGCCGTTAACGCCCGGGTAGGGGATGTCGAGAGCAAGTTCGTCCGGGAGGGCGAACTCCTGCCGGGTGTCGGGTTCACCGCCGACTGCTTCAACTACGTAGGTGGTGAAGAGGTATTCACCGCGCCGCGCCACCGGCACGATTTCGAACAGATACGGATCTCGATGAGTGGCCGCCAGGACTTTGGTCGAGGTCAGATCCTGGAGGAGAACTGGATCGCCTACTTCCCGGCGGGTGCCTTCTACGGCCCAGAGGAGATAGACGGCGCCTCGATATTCCAGATCCAGTGGAGCGACTACTGGGTTACCCGCAGCATGCATGAAAAGGCTTATGCCGAGCTCAAGGAGATGGGCGAATTCGTCGGCGGTAAGTATCGCAACGTCGACGCATCCGGTCAAAGGACCGAGCGGGACGCGCTGAACGCCATCTGGGAGCACGTCTACAAGCGGCCATCAGCGATCCCGACCCCCCGCTATCCCGACCCCATCCTGATCAACCCCGACGCCTTCAACTACGTGAACGTGAGCCCGACCCATTCCGCCAAGGTCCTCGGCCGCTTCACCGAGCGGGATCTGATGATCACCAAGGTCCGCTGGGACCGGGAAGGTCGGTGGGAGTTCCCGGCCGACCGGACCTACTGCATGTTCACCTCTGCCGGGGAGATCCTGGCGGGCGAGGAGATCTACGGCGTGCACACTGTCGTGTGGTCCGACGTGGGGGAGCGAGAATCGATTGGTGCTCGCCAGGGGACCGAGGCCCTGATCGTGGGTTGGCCTACTATGCAGTTCGCTCCGCTCCGGTCACCGGACTGAGCGGTGGCCATCAAGTTAGGGGCGACCTATCCGACGATGGACCTAGGGACCGATCCGATGGTTCTGCGGGACTGGGCTCAGGGGCTCGAAAGCATCGGATTCGACCAGCTCTACATCCCGGAGCACGTGGTGGGGATCGACGTCTCCAAGCGTCCTGAATGGCGTACGCTCGATCCCAACACCCTTCAAATCGGTCCGCCCCTCTACGACCACACCACGCCGTTTCTCGAACCATGCGTGGCCATGGGCTACCTGGCCGGGGTAACCAGGTCCATCACGCTCACCAGCGGGATCCTGGTTCTACCCCAGAGGGAGACCGCACTGGTGGCCAAGCAGCTGGCTATAGCCGATATGTTGAGCGGGGGCAGAGTCTGCTTGGGTATCGGCGCAGGCTGGAACGACGCCGAGTTCGCCGCTCTAGGCAGCGACTACTCAACCCGTGGCCGACGTATGGACGAGCAGATCAAAGTGCTGAGGAGCCTCTGGACCGAACAGTCCGTGACCTTTCTCGGCCAGTACCATTCGCTGGACGCGGTCGGGATCTGCCCCCTACCGATCCAGCGCCCCATACCGATCATCATCGGGGGAGACTCTGGCGCGGCGCGAAAGCGGGCGGTGACGAGCGGTGACGGCTGGTTCGTCACGAGCTCCCTCGACTCCATTCGGGACAGCATAAAACTGTTCTGGGAGGAAGCCGCCGAGCTCGGACGATCAGAGACCATCACCTTGACCGGAACGGTCTACCTTGGCCCCCGCCAACCCGAAGAACTGGCCGATGACGTGGCCCGCTGGCAAGACGCCGGCATTACCGCCCTCAACCTTCGAACCGCGTCATACCCGGTCCAGTGGAAGGACGGGAAAGCGGTCAGAAAATCGGATGTCAACGAGCACATCGAGGCTTTGCGGCGCATCAAGCAAGCCTGTGGCTTGGCCTGAATTGTCAACGGTACTGTTGACTCGTGGGCGGTTTGGGCGTACTCTGAAAGTAGGTAGTGGAAGTGGTTCGCCGGAACCGGGAGGGAGGAGTTGGTATGACGAGCGTGGTTAGTGTCGCTGGGGGGCTCTCGTCTGACACGTTGGCGCTTCTGGACGAGACGTTGGACATCGACGCGCACGAGATGACGCCCTCCCATCTTTGGGGGGAAGTGTTTGGGGAGGCAGCGGGTCGCATAGCTGAGTTGGCGGTACCCGTCCTGAAGAAGACCGGGGCGAACGATTTCTACAACCCGGACGTGTCGGCCGACAGCACTGAGGTCAACGAAGAGACCGCCTGGAATGTTCGCGGAACCAGGGCTCCCGGGGCCTTCGACATGGGCCGACGGATCAGTGTGATGGACGTAATGGGGGTCAAGAGGCAGTTCGTCTTTCCCAGCTTCGCCTTGTTCGCCAATCATCTGTGGACAGGTAATGAAGCGGTGCTACGTGACCGCTACGGTTTGACCTTGCCGGAGGACGAGATTCGGGCCCTGGGTCGGGCCGGGGTTGAGGAGTACAACGCCTGGGTAGTGCGTGAATCCAGGCTCGACCCTGATCGGGTGCGCCCAGTGGCTTACCTGGATCCGGGCCGAGCGTGGAGGAGCTCTTCGATCGGACCAGGTCTCTCCTGGACCAGGGGGTCCTGGCGGTCGACTTGCCCGCGGGCACCCCGCCAGGCGGTAAGTCCCCGGCTCACCCCGACTTGGATCCCTACTGGGCGATGCTGGCCGAGCGCAACATCGCCGTCTTGATGCACGTCGGAGGCGAGTGGGATCTCTTGAAGTCGGCCGAATGGGGTCGGGGCGCTCCGGCGTTCAAGCACGGGAAGGTCGAGAGTCACGAGCTGGGGTCCGATCCCTATGCCTTCGCAACCATGTCATTCGGTATCAGCAACTACCTGACCGTCATGACGTTGGGTGGGGTGTTCGAGCGGCACCCGCGCCTTCGGTTTGGCGCGATCGAGTTGGGCGCAGGCTGGTTGGGGCCCCTGGCCGACAATCTGGACATGTGGGCCCGGGACGTCTACAAGGTTCGCCTGGCTCCGTTCATTTCTAAACTTCCGTCGGAATACATTGCCGACCAGGTTCGGGTGACCCCGTTCAACAACATCGAGCCGATGGATGAATATTTGCGGCGGTACCCTCGGTTGGCATCTAGCTATTGCTTCTCGACGGACTATCCTCATATCGAGGGCGGTACGGACATGAAGCGCAAGTTCGTCGAGATGTTGAGCCCGTTCGGCGACGAGACCGTGCAGAAGTTCTTTGTGAAGAACTCGGCCCTGCTATTGCCTTCGGTATCGGAGATCAAGGCCGGGCCTTCCCGGTCCTGACCGCGGGCCGGTCAAATCCACCGATCCCTGACGCCCTTGACGGCTGCCGGAGCCCAGTACGTGCTGAGAGGACGAGTACTTGATCGCGCTCACTGATGATCAGCTGGCCTTGAAGGACCTCGCGGCGCGCCTAGCCGCCGATCTTTACGCCCCGAACGCTCGGGCATGGGACAACGCGGCCAGCCCGCTCCCGGATGAGGAGCGCCGCCGGCTGGGCGAGCTCGGGCTTCTGGGACTGACCCTGCCCGTCGAATACGGCGGTGGTGGACGCCCCTTGATCGACGCCCTGATCGTCATCGAGGAGTTGGCCAAGGCCTCACCGCTGGCCGCGTGGCCGGTCTTCGAGGCCTGCACGGGACCGGCCCGAGTGGTCGAACTCCTCGGAAGTAACGAGTTGCGTAAACGAGTGCTTCCCGCGGTCGCCGCCGGCGAGACCACGATAGCCATCTCGATCTCCGAACCCGACGCAGGCTCGGCTGCTACGGACGCTTCCACCACAGCAAGCATTGATGGTGACGAAGTGGTGATCAACGGCGCCAAACGCTGGTGCTCGGGCGCTGGTCATGCCGAGATGTATCTGGTGTACGCACGCTTCGGATCCATTCCCGGCTCCCGAGGGATCGGAGCAGTCCTGGTCCCGCGAGAGGCCGTAGGCCTGACGTTCGGCCCCCAGGAACGCCTCATGGGCTTCCGGGGTGTCGGCTCAGCTGACATGTTCTTCGATAGCGTCCGGGTGCCGACCACCAACGTCGTTGTTGGTGAAGGCCGGTTCAAGGATCTCTTCAGTGCCTTCTCCATAGAGCGACTGGGTAACGCCACGATGTCTCTGGCCATCGCGCAGAGCTCGCTGGAGCGCAGCGCGGCCTATGTCAAGTCGAGGAAGCAGTTTGGTAAGCCCATAGCCGAATTCCAACTGGTGCAGGCGGGAATCGCTGACATGGTCATGCAAGTCGAGGCCGCGCGGCTCCTCATCGTCAGGGCCGCGATCAACGCCGGCGATGGGGTCCCGCTGCCGTTCGAGGCGTCAGTCGCGAAGTGCTTCGCCAACGAGACCGCCAAGCGGGTCTCCGATCTCGCCATCCAACTTCACGGCGGATACGGCTACTCCGTCGAGTACGAGGTGGAGCGACTCCACCGGGACGCCCACGGCTGGGCCATCGCCGGGGGCACCGTGTCCATGCAACGTATCCGGATCGCGTCCGAGTACCTCGGCATACGCCCTAACCAACGTGCCTGATGAGATGAGGGGCACTGACCCCCATCCGACCGAGAACATATGCGTCGACTTCGGGGCGGAATACATACACGTTGGCCTGAACAGACCGCCCGTCAATGCGTTCACCACGGAGATGTTCGAAGGGGTGGTGGCGCTGTTCACGAAGATCGCTGAGGACCCGAGACCCGTGTTTCTCAGCGGGGGGTCCGGGGTCTTCTCGGCAGGCTTTGACATGAAGACGCCGATCTCTGATCGTGCTGTGGCCGACATCGCGGCCCGGGCTTGCATCGCGTCTGTCCGGGAGCACCCCGGACCGACGGTCGCCGCCGTCGAGAGCGCCGCGGTTGGCATGGGACTGTTGCTGGCGATGTCGGTGGATCTGCTCGTGGTAGCCAGAGACACTCGCTTGAAGATGCCGGAGATCACGTTGGGAATCGACGCGGACGTTGATCCACTTCGCCGTTTTATTCCCGAGCCGTGGGTCCGGCGGATGTGCCTACTGGGCGAGACCTTCAGCGCCGAAGACCTATGCCTGCAGGCCTCTGGAGTCACCATCTGCGAGCCGGGCGGCGCCTACGAGCGTGGTGTCGAACTGGTGCGGGCGCTAGGGGGTCTCAACCCGAGGTCTTTGCGCGACATGAAGCGCCGGCTGGCCAACGTGTAAAGGAAGACCGATCGGCCGCCGCCTAGGCGTTATCAACGTAGATGTTGACAAAATAGCCCTGATGCCGTACTGTAGGTGTGTCGGAGCTTGCCGCCGGGCGTGCGAGCGTCAGCCACATTTCGCGAGAGGTTTCGGTAAGGGGAATGCGATCAGATCTGTCCAAGTTCGACTTCGCCGTGGTTAATCACCCCTGACCGAACTATGTCTCATGCCGATACGCAGCTGACGATGGCACCCGACAACGGACCGGATGCCCCTACCGTCGGTGAGCTCGAACAGATAACGAGATCGGCAAACATACCGATAGTTCTCATGGTCGTGTACCAGTTCACGGCAGATCCGCGCTGGCTCGGCACGGTATCGCCCCACCAGAAGCAAGGGACTCAGCGACCACGACGATGGTGGATTGCCGGAGCACATTCAGGCCGAGATCCGGCCTGGCGGCGGCCACTGCTCTGCACGCCATGCTCAAAGGGGAGAAGCCGGCGATCGAATTCCCGAACCCGAGGCCAGATGCGGAAGATGCTGGCCGTCTGTGTCGGAGAGAAAGTCGAAGACACTTATGGCGAGATGTTCTCGCAGGAATTCCGCCGCCGCCTGGGCGGGACGGTCAGACGAGAAGCTGTCGAACGGGTTGACCGGTCCCGGCGGGTTCAGTGTCCTCGATAATCGGAGCCGGCGTGTCTCGGGATCATCGCCGCCCAGAGTCTCGGCAAGATCGGGGTTCCCTATCTACTCGGTGGACAAGCACAAGGGCCGGGCGGCAACTGGCGTGACAACACCTATCCTGGTGCGGGCGTCGACACTCCCAGCCACCTGTACACCTTCTCGTTCGCCCCCTACGACTGGGCGTACCACTTCGAGATGCGGGCGGAACTCGAGGACTACCTGAGCCACACTTCGACCAGGTAGGCGTCCGTCCGTCGACCCGATTCGGAACCAAGGTCGTTGAGAGCGGAATATGACGAGGGCGCCGGATTTTGGAACGTTGACATTGCAGGGCCCGAACGAGCGGGTGGATGAAGCTCCACTTCAACGCGATCGTGAGCGCGGTCGGGTGTCCTGAACCGGCCGAAGGTGCCCGAAGTCGCCGGGATCAGCAGCTTCCCAGGGCCATCGTTCCATTCATCGGATTGGCCGTCGGAATCTGGACCTGACCGGCAAGCGCGTGGCGGTGATCGGCAGTGGAGCCAGCGCCATGCAGATCGTGCCGGCCATCGCCGAGCAGGTCAGCCAGCTATTGGTGTTCCAGCGGACGCCGCCCTGGGTGGCGCCCTTCGAGAAGTTTCACAAGGAGATCGTCGGGGATGCCCGATACCTGTCTGCGGACCTTCCCGATCTACCGCGCCTGGTACTGGCTGAAGCTTTACTGGCAGCTCGGCGACAAGGTCCTACGATGCCCTGCAGAAGGACCCGACGTGGCCGCACCCGGAGCGGGCGGTCAATGCCCAGAAACGATGGACATCGCAAGTTCTTCACCCGATACATCAAGGAGGAGCTCGGTCGGCAGAACGGATCTGTTCCACAAATGCCTGCCCGATTATCCGCCCTACGGCAAGAGGATCCTGCTCGACAACGGTTGGTACCGGGCTCATATGCCGGCGAAACGTGACGCTGGTCGATGAGGCCGTCGAGTTGGCGACCCCCAGCGGGGTGGTGACCCGAGTCCGAGCGCCGCGTACGACGCCGACGTATTGGTGTGGGCGACAGGGTTCCAAGCCTCCCGGTTCGTCTCGACACTCGAGATAATCGGTGAAGACGGAGTGACCCTCCGGGAGACTTGGGACGACGACGATCCCCACGCCTACCTGGGGGTCAGCGTCCCGGGCTACCCGAACCTGTTCCTCCTCGGCGGCCCGAACTCCTTTCCCAGGCAGCGGAAGCTTCATGTACTTCATGGAGGTGCAGATGCGCTACATCGGCCGCCTCCTCGGCGACATGCTCGAGTCGCACGTCGAGGTGATAGACGTGCAGACCGAGGTGTTCGACAAGTACAACCAGCTGGTCGACGAGACCAGCCAAAAGACGATCTGGACTCACCCCGGCACCAACACCTTCTTCCGGAACGACCGAGGACGGCTGGTGTTCGTTTCGCCGTTCCGTAACGTCGAGTACTGGACCCGCGCCGAACACTCAGGTATCGGCGACTACCGGGTGGTCAAGCCGAACGACCTGGGCCGAGTCCAAAGTGCGCGAATCGGCATGAACGGGGCCACTGATCACGCTCGTGCACATCAGCCGAAAGGGTACAGGGAACATGCGGCTGGACCCCAGGCTGGGAAGACGGAGATGGATCAGGTCGGGAAATTCCCGGGATCAGGAGGAAAGACAGGGTCTGGTGGTAGGGGGGGGATCGGGATTGGGCGCGCGACGGCGCGGGCGCTTGCCGATCAAGGGGTCCGTCTGGCCGTGGTCGACCGAGAGGAGGACCGCCTGTACGCGGCGATGAGCGACGAACTAGACGCATACGGAATCTGCGCCGACGTTCTGGAAGAGGGCCGGGCCCGCCGGGCCGTCGACGAGGCTTACCGTGAGCTCTGCGCCCTGGACATACTGGTCAACACGGTGGGTAGGGGCATGGCGATAGCGGGGGCGGAGATAAGGGCCGGATGCCCAACGTCAGTTCTCGAGATGAACTATCTCCATCACGTCGAGTTCTGCTCCGCATTCGCCCAGAAGGCGATTCAAGCCGGCACCCTGGTGTCATCACCATGGTGTCGTCATTGGCCGGGGTGACGCCTTTCCCTGGCCAGGCCGCTTACGGTGCCGCCAAGTCGGCCCTGAATGGTTACGCGGCGAGCCTGGCGGTGGAACTGGCCCCGCACCAGATCCGGGTCAACACTGTCGCCCCGGGCATCGTGAGCACCGACCGCAACAGCTGGGAAGGTGAAGAAGGACGGCGCTTCCTGAAGGCGATTCCCCTCGGCCGCTTCGCCGACCAGTCGGAGATCGCGTCGGTGATCCTCTTTCTGTCCTCCGCCATGGCCTCATATGTGACCGGTCAGTCCATCGTCCTGGACGGAGCCGCCTCCCACTACCTCAAGCTCTGGGACGGTAGCGACGGCGCCGCGGTTCATTCCGTAACCCGGGACAGGTTCAGTATGTCAACGAAGGTGTTGACTAAAGGGAGATGGACGAGGTATCGTAGGATAATGGGTAGCAGTCAGACTTACCCTTTGGCCGAAGCGCTCGGGCCGGATGGCAGGGCGCCGGAGCAGAGGGAACTGGGGGTTCCAACCGATATGGATACCAAGCTGAACGCAGCGGAGCCGACGTGGATGTTGTCCAGCGACAGCCATGTCGTGGAGCCGCCCGATCTGTTCACGTCTCGCTTTCCTACTGCTCTGCGCCCCTTCGCGCCTCAGACTGTGACGGTGGACGGTAAGGAGTGGTGGTTGGTCCAGGGCCAGCTTGGTATCCCGATCATCAACGCAGGGCGGGCCGGGGATCGCTACGAGCCGGAGCAGACCCGTCGTCAGAGGATGACCTATGAAGACGACGTTCCGTTGTACGCCATCGAACCCGACGAGTGGTTGAAGACTCAGGAGGCGGATGGGGTCTGGGGAGGCGTCCTTCAGTGCTCGGCCACGATGCTGTTCTACGGTCTGGTTGAGCGACCGGACGTCATGGACGAGATCTGTCGCATCTTCAACGACTTTTCCCTGGATTTCGGCGCCGGCTATCCCGGGCGCATCAAGGTTTGCACGATGCTGAACATCGACGATCCGGACGTGGCTATTGCCGAGGCCGAGCGTTGCGCTTCCAAAGGCGCCGCGGCACTCATGCTTCCCCTAGATACCGGCCTGGGTTATGAGGGAACCGACTACGATGGGCTGTGGTCGGCCCTATCGGATATCGGCCTCCCCCTTCATTTCCACATTGCCACCGCCAGGTATCCGACGGTGTGGCGTCCCCATGTCCTGAAGCGATCGGGCATGGTGAACTGGGCCGACCTTCAGATCCGCAACACCTTCACCGATCTGATCTTGTCCGGGGTGTTCGAGCGGTTCCCCCGACTCCAGTTCGTCAGCGTCGAGAACGAGGGCGGCTGGGTTCCACACTGGTTGGCTCGCATGGACTGGCACTACTTCAATAACTTCCGCTGGGTGGGCCTCAACAGGCTGGCCGATGGTAAGAAGCCCAGCGACTATTTCCGGTCCAACATACGGGTGTCCTTTAGCGAGGACCCCTCGTTCGTCAAGAATCGGGCCGATGTAGGAGTTGATCGCATGATGTGGGGCAGCGACTTCCCCCACGCTGAGGGCACCTTTCCCAGATCAGGAGACTACGTCCACGACCAGTTCGCCGGCGTTCCTTTCGATGAACTCCGGCAGATGGTCGCCACCAATACCGCTCAGGTGTACGGGTTCAAACTGCCCGAGTGATATTCCTGGAAGCAGCGGGTTAGACTTCAAGGAGCACAGCAGAATCATGGATATTGGGGGGGCACCAAAGTCAGCTCTCTCTCCCGAAGCGGAATTGCTAGAGGAGCTCGCCGATCCGGCATTCAAGGCGAACCCCTACCCGACCTTCGATCTGATTCGGCGCGAGCCCGGATGGCGGTCTCCTTCCGGGTTCAGGGTGTTCGCGAAGTATCGTGACGTCCACGAGATCCTGCGCCAGCCGGTCATCTTCGGTCAGATCACGCGGCCTCAACCCAGCTTCCACGTCATGGATCCGCCCGACCACACACGACTGCGTGGCCTCGTAAACAGGGCCTTCACGCCGCGTTCAATATCCGCTCAGGACGAGATGATAAGGGAAGTCGCATCCGAACTGGTTCTCCAGGTCAGAGACGCCGGTCGGATGGAGTTCGTGTCAGAGTACGCCCGCCCGTTTCCAGCGATGGTGATCTCCCGGATCCTCGGTGTCCCGTATGAGGGTGGTGAACGGTGGAATACCTGGCTGGATGCCGTGCGGGCATCACGCGGTGTGATCCACTTGCTCGAGTTCGACCCCGAGGAAGTCGAGGACGAAGCGGTGACCGCTCGCAGCGAAGGGCGAAAGATTGCCGACTACCTGCGTGGGCTCATGGAGGAGCGGAGATCCTCGTTGGGCGACGACATCATCAGCCGGCTGATCACCGCCCGCGATGGTGACGACGTCCTGTCAGAGGACGAAGTCCTCTTCACCCTGGTCTTACTCTTGGGGGCGGGGTTGCACACGACGACAGGACAGTTGGGCAATCTCGTTTTCACCCTGCTTCAGCGACCGGAGGTCATCGCGCAGATCCGATCCGACCCCGACCTGATACCGAATGCGGTCGAGGAGGGAATGCGTTTCGACGGCGCGGTCCAGAAGTGACTACCGCCTCGTTCATCAGGACACGACCATCGGAGGTGTCGAGCTGCCCGCGGGTGAGCGAGTCATGCTGCTGTTCGGCGCGGCCAATCGCGATCCCGATGTGTTCGACGAACCCGATGTCTTCGATATCTATCGGGAAAATGCCAGTGCCCATCTAACCTTCGGGTTCGGTATCCACCGCTGCCTGGGGGCGCCCTTGGCGAAGGTGGAGTTACAGACCGGTCTGAGATCGGTTCTCCTCGGCCTACCGGACCTCCATATGGTCGGAGATCCGGATTTCCACCGGTACGATCGCTTCCGCGCCCTGGGCTCGCTCGACGTGGCATGGAGTCCGGCTGCCTCTCCGGACTCGGTCCCCAAGGCCTCCTGATCCGATGCAGGGGAGCGGTGCGCTGCGGTAGTGACGTTAGTTGTGTCTTGGTGCCAGGCGTGAGACGAAGTCTCGAATTCCTTGGTTGACCTGCTCTGTCGCTTCGAGCATGGAGAAGTGCCCGACTCCATCGAGGACCACGATCTCCGTGTCCGGCTTCGAGGGCGCGCGTAGCAAATCGATGTATCGGGAACTCTGTCCAGCAGCGAGGGAATAGCGAGGTGTGTCGTTATCGTGGTAGGTGCTCTGAATCGCCAGTAGGGGTGCTTCGAGGGTCCGCACCGCTTTGGGCATGGCGAAGGCGTCCCACGGAGCGGTGGAACGAGTGATCGCGGACAGTACTTCGGCCGGTGTGAATTTCATGGAGTGACGGATTCGGTCCTGCGTTGCCGTCGGAAGCCGGTCCAGCAGCAGCTCGTCCGTGATCTTCTGGAAGTAGCTCTCGGCGTCGAACTCGGCCAAGCTGGAGGCGACCTCCGACCAGTCTGCCTGGTTCCAAACCCTGCTCCCGTCCACCAGCACCACCGCCCGGACCAGAGAAGGGTGCATCTCCGCGGCCAGCAGGGCGACCCGGGTGCCGTAGCTGTGACCAATGAGGACCGCTGGTTCAAGACCAAGGCCACCAATCATGTGGCCAACATCGGCCGCCATCTGCTGGAGGGTGGAAGTGCGCGGATCCGCGGTGGTCGAAGCGCCGTGGCCGCGCTGGTCGCAGGCCAGGGCCACGTGATCGCGCCCAAGGTCCACGAGCTGGTGGTCCCAGTCTTGGTGGGTGCACGCACCGCCGTGAAGGAAGAGGAGGGGCGTTCCTCTCGAGCCAACCTGGCGAAAGAACAGCTCGGCGCCGGCTACATCGAACCTTGGTGAGGCGCTGCGCTCAACCTCGTGATCTTTGCTCCCTGGACTGCTTGCGGAACTCGTTGTATTCGTGCAGGTTGGCCGGTGATATGGCTCCATTTTTGTCCTCCACCTGGTCCCAGTTGTCTCTCACTTCTTCCGGCGTCATCTCCGAAGGGGCCGGGCTGTCATAGCCCCGGCAGGCCAGCGCGTAGATCCTTCGTACGTTGCCGGCGTCGGTTGCGTAGCAGCCGCCGGTCGACTGGCAACTGGCGTGGACGAGCCACATCGCCGCCGGCGCCGTCATGGCCGGGGACCGCTCGGCCTTGCGACTCGCGGCAGCCGGATTGATCGAAACATTCGCCCGCGTGACGGCCCCGGGTAGCAAGGCATTGGCGTGGATGCCGTCGGGGCCCCCTTCGATCGCCAGGGTCTGCGTCAGGCCCCATAGCGCACCCTTGGCCGCCGAGTAGGCCGTCACACCGACGTTGCCGAACAGTACGCCTTCGATGGAACAGATGTTCAATATGCGTCCGCAGCCGGAGCGGACCAATGACGGCCAGGCGGCCTTAGCGAGATTGAAGGCACCCCCGGCGTGGACGGCGAGAGTGTCGAAGAAGTCGCCGGAGCTGGTGTTCTCCAGCGAGGCGTACGGCACGATGCCGGCGGCATGTATGACCACGTCGACCGAGCCGAATGCCTCGAGTGCATCGGTCACGATGGACCGGGCCCCCTCGGGATCGCTGACGTCGGCCTCGTTCGCCACGGCGGATCCCGCCGGCCGCGCTGATGGCTGCCGCCACGATGCCAGCGATGCCTGGCTCCCTGGCGTCCTGTCCGAACGAAGCCGCCTCTCCGCCCAGTGCGCTGTATCTGTCGGCGTCTTTGGACACGCCGATGTCGTTCACCAGCACGTGCGCCCCCAGGGCGGCGAGCAGCTCCGCGTAGGCTCGGCCGATGCCCCGCCCGGCTCCCGTCACCACCGCGGTGCGGTCGTCGAACCGCAACGACCCGCTGGGGACTGGCACCGTCTCCTTTGTTGTCGCGGCTGGCATCCCGACCCCCGAGCTGGCGCTGTACTGAGGGCACGATATTCTCAGAGGACGCCCACTGTCAACGCGAGTGTGGATCAGGCGGCGTTCACCATTAGTAAACAGTAACGTTGACAATCGCGCCTGGGCCGGAGTACCATGCAGGCCCAGTACTTCCCTCAATCCGCTGGCAACATCGTCATGGGAGGGTATTTGTGAACACCAGGCCGGTAGAAGAGCTCGTCCAATGGTGGGCCGACGAGTACAACAAGGGCATCGGTTATGCCAGCGTCATCATGCACCCCGAAGGGACGCTTTTCGAGCGGCCCAGTGCGCAGTACTCAGCCGGTCGCCAGGTGAATCGCGACGGACTGGTCGCCATGGAGAATCGGCAGCTGGCCCTGCAGCCAGATCGACAGATCCACCTCGAATGGGTAGCTCCACTGGCCGACGAGGGCCACGCCCTGATCCAGTACTGGCACCAGGGTCATACCAAGGACGGCACTGAACTGACCTTCTTCGGCCTGAGCACGATCAAGTTCGTCGACGACAAGGTCTATCGATGGGTCGATACGGTAGTTCGGTTCAAGCGACCAGAGGACTCTGCGGAGCTGACACCGTACTGAACTCTCGGGACAGAGTCGGCGGACCCCTGCTCCGCCTGGATCCTAGGATCAAGGCTCTGCTGAGGCACCACACTGGAGGGCATTATGAACACACAGTGCGGGGAGTCGATTCGTTTCGACGGGCTGGTGGCCGTCGTTACGGGCGCGGGCCGGGGCCTGGGTCGGTCTTTCGCCATGGAACTGGCTCGACGGGGAGCGGCGGTGGTCGTCAACGACATAGGAGTCTCGGCGGACGCTGAGCGATACGCCCACCTCGGTCCGGGAGCAGGTGAGCTGGGGGCAGACGCTCAGGTCGGCAGTGTTGCCGCTGGCGTCGTGGCCGAGATCCGGGCCAGCGGCGGGGTAGCCGAATCTGACGCGTCGGATGTCTCCGATGAGCACTCTGCCGGGTCGATAATCGGGACGGCAGTATCCCACTTCGGACGGATCGACATCGTCATCAACAACGCCGGTGTGGTCCCGCAAGCGCCCTTGGAGGACCTGAGTCTCAAGGACCTCCAGACTGCGCTCGGCGTGCATGTGGGGGGCACTTTCAATGTGACGCGGGCGGCGTGGCCCATCATGCGGGAGCAGCGCTTCGGTCGGGTGTTGAACGTCTGCTCCATAGAGGGGGTCCTGGTCGGTAACCCAGGGTTTGCCGCCTATGCGGCGGCGAAGGCCGGAATCATGGGAATGACGCGGAGCCTGGCTGCCGAGGGTGCACCCCTTGGAATAGGCGTCAATGGCCTCCTGCCCGGGGCCACCACACGCGGCAACGTCTCGGTCTCCACTGGCTACGTCCGGGACCCTTCATTGGATCGTTCCCCGGATCTGGTGGCTCCTATGGCGGCCTGGCTGGTACACCCGGACTGCGCGGTGAAGGGGCAGTTCTTCGCTTCGACGGCGGGAAGCGTCCGTGCTGTGTTCACATCGGCCGCCCGCGGTTACCAGAGTGTCAACCCGAGGGAACTCACTGTGGAGGCGATCAGGGAGCACTGGGACGAAATCGAGAGCCAAGCCGGATCGATCGCCCCCCGCACCGTCAAGGAGTACAACGACTTTCGCACCGGAATCTACGACGACGTCGTGTCCAGCCCTTGAGTGCTCCAACACTCGTCGTATCCCTCTCGAAGAGGGGTTGGCGTCTCGAGAAAGCCGGCGCAGGTGATCCGGCCCTGGTCTTCGTGCACGGCTTCTGCTGCAGCTCCAGCGACTGGCGCTACCAGGTGGAAGAGTTCGCGGCCACGAGCCGCGTACTTGCCGTCGATCTACCGGCTCACGGCGGGTCGCCGTCTCTAAGTCGATGTACGGTCCAAGCGCTGATAGACGAGACTATCGGCCTCATTGAAGACGAAGTCAGTGGGCCGTGCGTGGTCATCGGGCATTCGATGGGGTGCCGTATGGCTCTGGGCGCCGGAGCCGCGTTGTCCGAGCAGGTCGTGGGCCTGGTCTTCGTTGACGGCAGCTGGGTCGGCAACGGCGACGCCGAAGAGCTCGCAGCCGCGGCCCTCGCCCGCCTGGACGCGGAGGGCTTGCGAGCGACGCTACGTCGCTCCTTTGAGGACATGTTTCTTGACGACTCGAATCCGGTGTTTCGGGACCAGGCGCTCGACCGCGCCTTAGCCGT
The DNA here is from genome assembly GCA_963851245.1 of uncultured Acidimicrobiaceae bacterium. Classification (GTDB taxonomy): domain Bacteria; phylum Actinomycetota; class Acidimicrobiia; order Acidimicrobiales; family Palsa-688; genus CAWKOH01. The sequence continues at coordinate 147,988 of CAWKOH010000016.1, forward strand.
GCCGTCATCCACCGTGAGGACGTTGTTGCCGGACATCTTCCGTTGGGACGCTACCAACCTGGGCGCCGTGCTGACCGCGGTGGAACAGCCGGTGCTCGCCCTCCAGAGCACACAAGTGAACGAGCAGGCCGTCCGCGTACCTATCACCAGCGCTGACCCGGTGCCATGGTTGGAACTGCTGTGTGAACGGATCAGGAACCTTCGGATCGAGTTCATCGAGAGGGCGGGCCACTTCTCCATGCTGGAGCGACCCATGGAGGTGAACGCAGCCATATACCGGTTCCTCGATTCGCTCTGCCGGTAGAACCGGCAACCACCACTAGGAACCCGGGACAGAAGCCGGCCGCCCGCGGGTGCCGGGACGGGAGATGCTCCAAGCGGCCGTCCAGCCGCCGTCGACCACCAACGTGTGTCCGGTGATCATGCTCGCAGCCGGTGACAGAAGAAAAAGGATCGGTGCCGTCACCTCGTGAGGATAGGCGGGACGGCCGTTGAGCATCCGCTCCTGCACTTCGCGCGCCAGCTCCGGATGCTGCTCCAGCGACTCCGCTACCTGTCCGGTGAGAGTGGGTCCAGGGGCTACGCCGTTGACCCGGATCCCGTCGCGCGCCCACTCGCTGGCGAGTGACCGGGTCAGATTGATGAGTCCGGCCTTGGCGGCACTGTACGGGGCCCGGCCGACACTCCCCAAGATGCCGGCTTGGCTAGAAATGTTCACGATCGAGCCACCGGTGGACAGAGACATCATCGCCCGTGCGGCCAACACGCATGACCAATAGGCGCTGCGCAGATTGATGTTGAGCAAGGCGTCGACTTCTTCCTCAGTGTAGTCGACCGCCTCTCGACGCCGGTCCCACCCCGCATTATTGACTATCCCATCGATACGGCCGCAGACGTCCAGCGTCTCGCTTATCAGTAGGTGGATACCTTTGGTCTCCGAGAGGTCGGCCCGAATGGTCACGACCTCACCGCCAGCCGCGCTGACCTCCTCTCTCAGTGAGTCGAGGTCCACCTGGGTCCGGCTACAGGCCACCACCGTCGCCGAGGACGCGCACAGGTCTGACACCAGGACCCGACCAATTCCACGCCCCGCTCCGGTGACCACCACGACCTGGCCGGAGACGTCGAAATACGGGAGTGTCACAACCATCGTCCCTTTCACATCGAGCTCGGACGGCTGACTGTAAATCAACACTAGTGTAGATCAGCCTGCGTTAGTGACCCGCCGCGGTCTGAGGCGGCGGGGGCACAAGACTGATGCCGGTGCTGGCCAGCCCGGCGTTCCCCTGAAACTGTGCGGCCCGATCGGGCGAGTTGGGGACCGGTGGGACTTCTTGTCGCCCGAGAGACGCGAGATAAGGTTTGTCAACGACAGAGTTGACGAATGGCTCCACACCAGTTACAATCGACATACCTTCGGGATGTAGGACTGTGTTGCCCAGGGGGGGTTACTTATCAACTCTTGCGTCGTGCCCACCGGCCTTGTCTCCAGAGGGCCCTCGAGTCATTCAAGAAAGAAGAGCAATGATTAGAACACGACAACGCTGGATAGTTGTTTGCGCCCTCTTGGCCATGGTCGGGGGATTGCTGACGGCCTGCAGCAGCAGCAGTAAGACGTCGTCCGGGTCTTCGAGTAGTACTACTGCTGCATCGGCATCGGCGGCTTCGCTCGGTAGCCCGTTTGTGATCGGGTTCCCCTGCAGTTGCTCCGGGACGTTCGCCTCGAGCACCGGCGTATCAGCCAACATCATCGCCGCCTGGGCCGACTGGACGAACGCCCATGGGGGCATCAACGGGCACAGCGTGAAAATCATCAAGATGGATGACAGCGACAATGCTACGACCGCTCTAACACAAGTGACCCAGCTCGTCCAGCAAGACCACGTAATCGCCTTGATCGATGACTCCGACGTGGACTCCGCCTGGGCCACCTATGTCCAGCAGCAGGGGGTTCCGGTGGTCGGGGGAAACCTGGCGTCCGTGGCTATGTTCACAAATCCGGACTTCTTCCCGATTGGTCAGACCCCCAACAACCTTCAAGACGGCCTGATCGCCGCTCAAAAGAAGGTGTCGGTGAGCAAGCTCGGCATCGGCTATTGCACGGCGGTGGCGACGTGTGCGCTGTCCGGTCAGGCATTGAAGAGCGGCTCCTCGGCCGCGGGCATCGATGTGGTGTATGACGCCAAGATCGCCGACGCCGCGACGGACTACACCGCCCCCTGCTTGGCCATGAAGCAGGCCGGGGCCAACGGGGTTTCGATCCTGTCAGCCGGGGCAGTCATCCAGAGCTTCGCCACCAGTTGCGCATCTCAGGACTTCACCCCCAAGTACGTCGAGACCTTTACCTCCACGAACAACTCCATGCTCGGGCTGGCGCCGCTGAACGGGACATTGGAGGTCGACCCCAATGTGCCAGCTACGGACACGGCTGTGCCGGCCATCGCCACGATGACCCAGGCGCTGAACCAGTACGAGCCGGGTACGACCACCTCAAAGGACTTCGGTCCGGGACAAACCTTCATGTGGGCCGGTGGACTGCTCTTCGCGGCCGCGGCCAAGGCCGCCAACCTGGGCGACAATGCCACCGCGGCGGATGTGCTCAACGGGCTCTACTCGCTTCCGGCCAACGAGACCCTCGATGGGGTCGCCCCGCCGCTCAACTATCAGAGAGGCAAGCCGACCAGCGTGAACTGCTGGTTCTACGCCCAGATACAGAACCACCAATACACGGCACCTTTCGGGGCGGCGCCGAACTGCCCGAGCGCATGATGCAGCCGGTGCAGTGAAGATATCGAGAGCCTGAACCCAGGGACGGGGGCCTTCTTGCTGACGCAGGAGGCCCCCGTCCCGTGTTGACGGAACAACCGATTACCGAGAGACGGCCTTCGCCTCGGGCGGGACATCGGGACAAGTATTTCAACATTAGTGTTGACAAATGCTACCTGCTCGCCCTATGCTGAAGGCGGGAGGAGGCTGGGCGATGGGCGTGGTCCGTGTCCGATCCTGAGTCGAGCGAAAGAGCAGGGGGGAGTACAAGTGCTACCCAGAGAGGCGACTAAGACTCCAGTTATCTCGGACCCAAGCACTGCTTTGTCCAGCTGGCAACCGAGCGCCGGTCCGGATACGGGTGATCCGATGAATTCACTGTAGGAGCAGACCAGTGAGTGAGTTCTTGCCGTTCATAGTTATAGGGATCACCTCCGGCGCCGCTTATGGACTGGCGGCCACCGGGCTGGTGCTGACGTACAAGACGTCAGGCATACTCAACTTTGCCTACGGGGCCATAGCTGCGCTATCCATTTTCTTCTTCTACTTCTTTCACGTCCAGCACGGGCTCCCGTGGCCCCTAGCCGCCGCTATCTGTCTCTTCGTCCTCGCTCCAATCCAGGGACTGCTGATGGAGCGGCTGGCCCGAGTGCTGGACCCGTTGGGATCCGGGGTACGCGTGGTGGCGACCATCGGAATTCTTCTGGCCGTCATAGGTATCGGAACTCTGTGGTACGGCAACAGTAACAGCACCCTCATTCCCACATACTTGCCCCAGGGCCATATACGGATACTCGGCACGAACGTGTCGTGGAATCAGATGATCGTCATCCTCCTGGCCATCGGTCTTACCTCCGTGCTCTACTTCTTCTTCCGGCGGGTGCGCCTGGGTATCGCGATGCGGGGCGTTGTCGACAATGCCGACCTGCTCGCCCTCACGGGGGAGAGCCCGGTGCGGGTGAGGCGGTGGGCCTGGCTGATCGGGTCCATGTTCACCTGTCTGGCGGGCCTGATGCTGGCGCCGAACCTGAGCCTCGACCCCTTGTCGATGACCTTGGTTGTGGTGTCCGCCTTCGGTGCGGCCGCCATCGGGCGGTTCTCCAGTCTGCCGTGGTCGTTCGTCGGGGGAATCCTCCTGGGCATCGCCGGCGCCCTGTCGGCGAAATACATCGTCCAGGTCCCGAGCCTGTCTGGCCTTCCACCGTCATTGCCTTTCGCGATCCTGATCCTCGTGCTCGTCTTCACCCCGAAGGCCAAGCTGATGGAAAGAAGGGTGGTGGCCAGCCTCCCCGTCCACACCCCGTACTACGCGCCGACGAGAGTCCGGCTGGCGTTCGGCGGTGCCGTCCTGCTCTTCCTGTTGTTCGTGCCGGGCCTGGTCGGATATCACCTGGTGACCTGGTCCAACTTCCTGATCGAGGTCGTGCTGCTGCTGTCGCTCGGTCTCTTGGTCCGGACATCGGGACAAATCTCCCTGTGCCAGGTCACGTTTGCTGCGATCGGGGCGGTGACGTTCGGGCATCTGAGTCCCCCACCTCCCGTGGTTGGTCGCGCTCCTGGCTGCCATGGCAATTGCGATCCCCATAGGAGCGTTGCTAGCCATACCGGCCATCCGGTTGTCCGGCGTGTTCCTGGCTTTAGCCACGCTCGGATTCGGCGTGTTCGTCGAGCAGATGTTTTACACGTCGTCGTTCATGTTCGGAGATCTGAACAGCGGGGTGCCTGCCCGCGCCCGCACATCAGTATCGGTGGCTGGCACCTATACACAGACAGAGGCTTCTATTACCTGCTCTTGATCGCGGCGATCGGGACCATCGCCCTCACGATGGTGATACAGCGCACCCGCCTCGGCCGTTTGCTCCGGGCCTTGTCCGATTCGCCCCTGGCATTGGAGGCCTACGGGACGTCGATAAACGTCACCCGGCTCATCGTATTCTGCGTCTCGGCTGCACTGGCCAGCCTGGCCGGATGCCTTCTAGCCATGTTGTTCCATTTTGCCGTATCGACGAACTACGACTACTTCAATTCCCCTCACTCTCCTGGCGGTAGTGGTGATCGCCGTAGCCGGCGATCCCTGGTACGCCATAATCGCCGCCTTTGGTGTGGCGATCATTCCCGGCTACTGGACCAATCCGCACGTGACGACGTATCTCCAGATCGTTTTCGGCGTATTTGCCGTCATGTTTGCGTTCCAGGCCAACCATCTCCCCACGGTTCCGCTGCAGATCCGGCGACTCCTGGATCGGCTGGGTGGTCGCACGGTGTCTCGGGCCGGCGAGGACCCGGAGGAAGCATCCTTCGTTCCACGAGAGGCCGCGTTGGCATCGGCGACGCAATGGCGACCGGTCGGGCTGTCGACCGAGTCGCAGGGCCTGAAGATCGACCGTTTAACGGTCCGCTTCGGTGGGGTGACGGCCGTGTCGGACCTGAGTCTGTCAGCGCCCATGGGCGCCATAACCGGGCTGGTCGGTCCCAACGGCGCCGGGAAGACGACCACCTTCAACGCTTGCTCGGGCCTGGTGAAGCCGGCCGCCGGCCGCATCTTCCTGCACGGCCAGGACGTCTCGAGCGTGGGCCCGGCCGGCCGGGCCAGACGGGGTCTCGGAAGAACATTCCAGAAGACCGAGCTGTTCGGGTCCTTGACCGTCCGGGAGAACGTGGCCCTCGGACGCGAGGCCAGGTTGGCCGGGGCCAAGGCCAACCGACAGCTCATCAGCTCTCCGGCGGATCGCCGTCTGATCGGTGGCTTGGTCGACAACGCCTTGGAGCTGGTCGGGATCGGTCATTTGGCGAAAAAGCAGGCCGGCTTGTTGCCGACGGGTCAGAAGAGGCTGGTCGAGCTGGCTCGAGTGCTGGCCGGCGGTTTCGACCTGCTCCTTCTGGACGAGCCGTCGGCTGGCCTCGACGTGGGAGAGACGGCCCGGTTCGGCGAGATCGTGACGACTGTCGTGGAGACGTGGGGTATCGGTGTCCTTCTGGTCGAGCACAACATGAACCTGATCGGCAGCGTCTGCCGGGACGTGTGCGTGGTTGACTTTGGTCAAGTGATCTTTTACGGGTCGGTACCGGAGATGCACCAGAACGAGCAGGTCAGATTGGCGTACCTCGGCAGCAGCGAGACCGAGCTCGACGCCATCAGCGTCCCGGCCGCTGTGGAGGGATGACCATGGAACCGTTCGAAGGAAGCGGGGCCGAAAACGCCACCGTGACCTCCACCGACCCGCTGTTGGCCGTAGACGGATTGACCGCCGGCTACGGGGATACCCTCGTTTTGCGGGACGTGAGTCTGTCGGTCGCCCAGGGTGGGGTGGTGGCAGTGCTAGGCCCCAATGGGGCGGGGAAGACGACCCTGCTCAAAGCGGTCTCGGGGCTGCTGCGACCGAAGGCGGGCACCATCAGGCTCAACGGCGAGAACATAGAGGGCAAGAGCGCGGACTTCATTGCCCGGCGAGGAATCTGTCACATACCGGAGGGTCGAGGCATCTTCCCGTCGTTGACCGTGGCCGACAACATCGTCCTGCAGGCCCGCAAGGGAGAAGAGAAGCAGGCCCAGGAGCGGGTGGCGCAAGTCCTTCCCACGCTCTCGAGCCGTATGCAGCAGGTGGCCGGGAGCTTGAGCGGGGGAGAGCAGCAGGTGCTGGCGTTGGCCAGAGCCTATTTGGCCCGCCCCGCACTCGTCGTAGTGGACGAGGCATCACTCGGGCTGGCTCCGGTCATCGTGGACCGGGTTTTCGATGCATTGGCGAGAATAGCTGCCGAGGGGACGGCCTTGGTACTGGTCGAGCAGTACGTAACGCGTGCCTTGTCGCTGGCAGACGACGTCTACCTCCTGGACCGTGGACGGGTGGTGTGGTCGGGTCCTTCCGGCCAAGTCGACGGAGCAGAGATCGCCAGTCGCTATCTGGGCGTAAGCGGGGCCTAGCGCAAAGTCGTCGAGAGCAGAGAAGGATGAATCGTGATGAGTAGCTATCGCTTGGACTGGATGATCTCGGTCGACGACCACATCCTTGAACCACCAGGGGTGTGGCAGGATCGCATGCCGTCGAAGTACAAGGCAGCCGCTCCGAAGATGGTTACTGAAGGCGGAGACGAGTTCTGGCGCTACGAAGGGCGGCTGTTCCCGATCTCCGGGCTCTCGGCGGCAGCCGGCAAGCGCGCCCAGGACATTTCACCCCACGCCCTGAGGTATGCCGACATGCGTCCCGGCTGCTACGACCCCAACGAACGGCTCGCCGACATGGATGAAGCGGGCGTGATCGCCTCTATCAACTTTCCCAGCTTTCCGAGGTTCGCCGGCCAGACCTTCATGGAGGGCCACGACCTCCAGCTCGGGGCGCTTTGCATCAAGACGTGGAACGACTGGCTGTTCGAGGAATGGTGCGGCGTGGCGCCCGGCCGATTCATCCCGGCCACGCTCATACCGTTCTGGGACGTCGACGCTTCGGTGGCCGAGATCTACCGGTGCGCGTTTCTTGGGTCAAGAGGGATCATCTTCTCGGAGAACCCGGCGAAGCTGACCTTCAAAGGCCAGCGACTCCCCTCGATTCACAGTGCGGATGGCCACTGGGACCCAGTGTGGAGCGCCTTGGAGGAAACCGAGCTTCCTCTCTTGATGCACTACGGGTCCTCGTCAAACATGCAGAAGACGGCCGACGATGCTCCCTATCTGGTCTCGCTAGCCTCGAACAGCTTCATACTGCCCATTTCCACCACCCTGGACTGGATCTTCAGCGGGGTGCTAGGCCGCTTTCCGAAGCTCAAGCTGTGTATGTCCGAGTCGCAGATCGGTTGGATCGCGCCGACGCTGGAGCGAGCGGAGTACGTGATGAGAATTCAGGGCGACTGGAACCGGAGGTACTACCGGCAGGGGACGATGGCCGACCACCAGCGTGGAGACGGTGGTCTCGTCGAGCGTGAGAGGCCCCTCTTCGAGGATGATCGGACGCCGTCGGAGATATTCGCCGATCAAATATTTGCTTGCTTCTTCGAGGATTTCGCGGGGGTCCGTGCTCTCGAGGGTTCATCGCTCGTGAACAACATCATGATCGAGATGGACTATCCCCACTCTGACTCGACGTGGCCCAATTCCTTGGCCCGGGCCTTGGAACAGGTAAAAGCCCTCCACGAGAAGGAGCAATGGCAGGTGCTCGCCGGTAACGCCATACGGCTTCACAGATTCGAGCCGTCCTACCCCATGCCCGAGCGGGACTCAGATTGAAGGAAGAGCCCCTTCCCATCAAGGAACTCAGGTTCGACGGCCGGGTAGTCGTCATAACCGGAGCGGGGCGGGGCATCGGGAGTGCTTACGCCACCCTGCTGGCCGCCCGGGGCGCCTCCGTGGTGGTGAACGACCTCGGTGCTGAGGTTGACGGCACCGGTCGGTCGACGGGCCCGGCGACCGAAGTGGTGTCCGGGATCGTGTCCGCCGGCGGCCAGGCCATCGCCAACGCCAGCGACATAAGCACCGAGTCGGGCGTCCGCCAACTCGTCCAGGACGCTCATTTCGCCTTCGGCCCGGTTGACGTGGTCGTCCACAATGCTGGTTTCAACATCGGCGACCTCGACCCCATCTTCGACGTGCACGTCAGGGCCGCCTGGATGTTGACCGAAGAGGTATGGCCCGAAATGGTGGAGCGAGGCTACGGCCGCATCGTTCTGACAACGTCTTCGGCGGGGAGCTACGGCGATGGAACCGGTCCCGGGCTCAACCCCAAACAAGCGTACGTGACGGCGAAGGCCGCGGTGGTCGGACTGACGAAAGCCCTGGCCGTCCGCGGCCGGCCGGCGAACATCCTCGCCAACGCCGTGTCGCCATCCGCCTACACCCGGCTCGTGGGCCTGAACCGGGGCATCATCAACACCCGGGCCGGAGCGCCCCCGCCCGATGCGGCGATCGAATTTTCGAGAGCCAACTCTCCCGCCCACCTGGTGGCGGCCGGCGCCCTGTTCATGATGCACGAGTCCTGTGAAGTCACCGGACGGGTGTTCAACATCGGGGCCGGGCGGGTGGCGGAGGTCTTCACCGGAGTGACACGTGGGTATGTGGCGCCCGGCGAGCTGTCCCCCGAGGAGGTGGTGGCGAACTTCGGGCAGGTCCTTGATAGAACCGATTCGAACACTCCCGTAGATCTGGGTGATCACGGTGTGTGGGTCCGGAAGGTCCTGGCCGAAGGAAAGGCCGGCCAGGGTGCCCGGGCCGGAGCGCTTCACGCCGCGCTCGCTACGGTACCCACCGTCGCCCAGTCCCAGCACGCTCTGCGCCGCCACATCGTCACCGGTCTGGCGCCTCGAACCGTCGAGTTGGTGATCCTGCGACACGCAGCTCTGACCAAAAATGACTACTGCTGGTCCCACCACCAAGAGGTGGCCCTCCAGGCCGGCCTGTCTGCGGAAGAGATCCAGGCCATCGGCGCGGCGCGGACCCCGCCACCAGACGGTGAGGACCGACTCCTGCTCCAGCTGGTCGACGCCGCGGTGGCTGGAGAAGTGGGACCTGAATTGCGATCAGCGAGCCGAGAGATGTTCGGCGAGGACGGCTTCCTGCGCATCCTCATGCTGGTTGGTTACTACTCCATGGTCGGCGCCGCCCGGGCCGGCCTGGGCATCGCCGAGGACCCCTGACCCGATCAGCTCATCGAGCCAATCCACTCGAGCCCCCACGCCTGCCGGCCTCCCGGCGCCCGCCCAGCGCACCGGAGCGATAGCTGACTTTGCGGTCAGGTAGCTCTCATCCGAAGGGCGCCGTCCAGACGGATGGACTCCCCATTGAGCATCGGATTGTCGATAACCGCCAGCGTCAGCCGAGCGAATTCGTCTGGTCTACCCAACCTGGTGGGGTGCGGCATGTCGGCTGCAAACCTAACCTTGAACTCGTCGCTTCCGCCGCCGAGCATGGGAGTATCAAAGGGGCCGGGCGCGATCGAACAGACTCGAATAGCGCGCTCGGCCAGATCCCGCGCCGCAACGAAGGTCATCGCCACGACGCCTGCCTTCGACGCCGCATACGGGAGTTGCCCGATCCGGCCGTCCCAGGCGGCCACCGAGCCGGTGAGCACGAATACCCCTCGATCTCCGTCCAGAGGCTCGTTCTTCACCATATGAGCGGCTGCAAACCTCAGCACGTTGAACGTTCCGATGGTGTTCACCCTCAACACTGTCTCGAACAACTCGAGGTCGCCGGGGCTTCCATCAGGCTCGAGAACGCGGACCCTTCCGCCCCTTCCAGCGCAGTGTATTACCGTGCGAACCGGCCCATTCTGTACGGCCACCTGGCATGCTCTGGACACGTCCTCGGCATCGGTAACGTCGCCGGCACTGAACACCACCCCGTCTCCGAACTGATCGGCAACGCGCTTCCCGTCGGAGTCTGCAAGGTCCAGGATCGTCACGTTTGCGCCTCGCTCGCGTAGGCGCTCGACGGTCGCCAAGCCGAGGCCCGAGGCTCCCCCCGTTACGATAGCCGATGTCCCGGTCAGGTCCATCAGAGCCGACTCCCCATCAGTGACAACTCCCTGCCTCACATTTCCTGCACGGTGGGAAGTACTTCCTCGGCATAGGTTCCAAGATTGGCCCGTGACTCGCCCAGTGGCATTCCTGAATAAGAGAAGAAGTTGAGCAAGGTGTCGCAACCCAGGGATTGGCGAATCCAGTCGATCTTTGCCAGGCACTCAGATGGTGTACCGAAGACGTGCAGATCCGAGTAGAACTTGGCCGCCTCTTCTGTCCCGTCGGATGTGATTCGGGCCGAGACCTTGGCGTAGTAACCGTAGCCCTTCTGGTCGGCGAAGTGGGACCCACCTAACTCGTAATGTTCCATCACCCGGCGGTAGTACCGGCGATTGTAGAAGTCCCCCCGCTCGTGAGCGAGACCCCTGTCACGATTGCAGTACGTGTGGACGGCGACGATGGGGGAGGGAATCTCCCTGTTCGGGTGATGGGTGGCGAACTCGTCCCTGTACATCTCCAGCTCTTGGGCGACCGTGGGCCACGGCTTCTGTGGGATGATAATGAGTCCTGCTCCCAGCCGAGCCATGACCTTGACGGATTCCGGCGACACAGCTGCTCCGTAGGTCCGTCCGACGAACGAATCGGTAGGCCGCGGACGGACTTCCCGCTTGGGGATCGAAATGTACTCGCCGGAAGCCTCGATAAAGCCGTTCTCGAGGGCCGCCAGCAAGGCCTCCGCGGCTTCGTCGAACACCTCTCGAGAGGTCGACATGTCAGCCCCGAGACCCTCGAACTCCATCCGCCCGAGTCCCCGACCGACTCCCAGGCGAAACCTTCCATGCGACAGGTTGTCGATCATTCCTATCTCGCCGACAAGGCGGGCCGTGTTGTGCCACGGCAGGACCACGACCATCGCTCCCAGCTCGACCCGGTCGGTCTTGCCCGCCATATGGGCCAGGAACTGCAAAGGGCTCGGGATCATCGAGTATTCCGTGAAGTGGTGCTCGGTCGCCCACACTGAATCGAATCCCAAGGGCTCAGCCATGCTGGCCAGCTCGACTTCGTCGCGGTAGATCTCCTGGTCGGAACCGTCCCGGTCCGTTCCCATGAAGAAGAAGCTCAATCCTGTCTTCATCTGCTTCCTTGCCTTCTGAACGCCTTCTGGTCCCCGCCTGGTTCGCCAGGCTCCTTGGCCGGAGAAGCCTCAGGACGAGGTTTGCAGACCCTTTCATCGACCAGGCTGGCCAGGTCGAGGTGACATCAGCCGGTCAGCGCCTGAAGCGCGATACCTCGATCCCTGAATCGACTATCTCGGACATCACCAATGAAGAGTACAACTGGACCGGGCCGGGTGTCAACATTCATGTTGATTATTGCGGAGGCGGGCGGTACACTTCTGATCATGTGGGTCCACGAGGCGCTGGCCGCGGCCCTTTCCGATTTGGGGGTCGAAGCTCTTTTCGGCCTCATCGGGGATTCGAACCTGTTCATGGTTGACGACTTCGTTCGCCAGCGCCACGGGACCTACATCTCTGCGGTGCACGAGTCTGGTGCAGTCATGATGGCGCACGGCTACTCGAGTCGCTCCGGGCGCCTCGGGGCGGCGACCGTTACCCAGGGACCGGGCCTGACGAACACAGCGACGGCGCTGGTCGAAGCGGTGCGTAGCGGCACGCCGATGATCCTCCTGGTGGGTGACACCGCTCCCAGCAACACGCTGAACCCACAATCGTTGGCCCAGCTCCCGTTCGTCGCCAGCACCGGCGCCGGCTACGTAGCTGTCTCCTCCGCCGACTTGGCCGTCACCTCGGTGCGGGGGGCCGCGGCCACGGCCCTCCTCGAGCAGCGACCAGTCGTAGTCAACTGCCCAACGGAGTTCCAGTGGCAGGAAGTCGAGTACGCCCCATCGGACCCTGCCGCGCCGACCGGGCGGCCCGGGGACCCGACCGATGCCGAGCTTGACGCTGCTGTCGGTGTCATCGCAACGGCCCGCCGACCAGTGCTATTGGTCGGCCACGGAGTGATCCAAGCCGGAGCAGAGCAAAGCGCCCTTCAGCTGGCTGAGCGTATCGGGGGACCGATAGCCACGACCCTGCGGACCCGGGGGCTATACCGGGCCTCTGACGGGTGCCTCGGAGTATTCGGCACACTATCCACCGACACCGGGGCCGAGCTGATAGCAGAGTCTGACTGCGTGATTGCCCTCGGCGCCTCATTGAACACGTGGACCACGGCACGGAACGGCCTCTTGAAAGACAAGGCCCTCGTGCACGTGGACTCTGACCCGAATCACATCGGGCGATATGCCCCCGTCACCGCCGGAATCGTGGCCGACGTCGAGTCCACGACTCAGGCCATCCGCCGGTGGCTCGACTACGGGGAGATCGCCCCGTCCAGCTTCCGAGCCCAGGCCCTGGACCAACTGGATGAAGCGTCGATCCGCTGGGAAGCGAGAGTCGCGGACGGCTACAACCTGGGTTCCGTAGTCAACGAGATAGTCCGCGTCCTCCCGGCTGACTCGACAATCGCCTTCGACGGTGGCCGCTTCCTTGGCGAAGCGTTCAAATACGCGGCGGCGAAAGCACCCCGCCACCAGGTCCTGTCGACTTCATTCGGGGCGGTCGGACTCGGCATGGGCGCAGCCATTGGGGCCGCCGCGGCTGCTCCCGGTGGCACCACGCTTCTCATAACCGGAGACGGCGGATTCATGATGAGTGGTCTGGCGGAGTTGCCGTCAGCCGCCCGCTCTGGGCACCCTCTAGTGGTTGTCATCTGCAACGACGGCTCGTACGGCGCGGAGTACGACCAGTTCGTCACCAAAGGTATGAATCCCGAGCTGTCGCTGTTCCAGTGGCCGTCCTTCGCGGACACCGCCAACGCCGTGGGAGCGATCGGAATCACTGTCGAGGGGGAAGCCGACGTCGAGGCAGCCGTGAAGGTGTTAGCTGACCTTCCGGAGCAATCGGTTGTCGTAGACGTCCGCATAGGTCCCGGTGACATTCCGGAGGTGCCACACTGACCGACTCAACTCTGACCATTGATTCAGCCCTGTGCCGGGCCATCGATGAGTTCTCAGATCGACCCGCCCTCGTTGACGGAGAGCGGCGGTTGACGTACCAGGAGCTCGGATCAGAAGTCGCTCGCGTCGCTGGTGCTTTGCGAGAGATCGGAGTCGGGAATGGCGACCGTATAGCCGTTTGGTTGCCGAATCGTATTGAGTGGGTCGTAGCCTTCTTTGCGGCCATCCGGCTCGGCGCAGTGGTCGTCCCCATCAACACGGCGCTGTCGGTCGACGAGGCGCGGTACTTGGTCGAACAATCGGGGTCCTCCGTGCTCGTTCTTCAGCCGCGATACCGGGACCGGAACTACCTCGAAGATGCCATCGGACTGAGAGATTCTCTGGATCCCGCTGAGCTGAGGCTGATTGTCGTAGGCACCACCGAAGGTTCCGTCGGAGTGCTCAACTGGAGCGGCCTGACGGACGGCGAACCCGAGCTGGGCGGGTTCAGAGATGTTTCTACCGAGGAACCGACCTTGATCCTGTACACCTCCGGGACCACGGGCAAGCCCAAGGGGGCACAGCACACTCACCAGTTTGTCGCCGCCCTGCAATCCGCGGCCGGGCGGCTTCGGCTCGGAGAGGACGACGCGGTCGTGCTTTACCTGCCCCTGTATCACGTGTACGCCTTGCTGGTCGGGATGGTGATGATGCTCATCAACGGGGCCAAGGTGGTGCTGATGAGCCAGTTCCACGCCGCCGGGTCCTTGCAGTTGATGGTCGAGGAAAAGGCGACAGTCGTATTCGGGGTGCCAACCACCTATCTTGACCAGCTCGCCGAGCCCGATATCGGTACTTATGACCTGTCGGCGGTGAGGTTCGCCTTCACGCCTTTTCCGGCCGACCTGTGCTACCGGGTGAGTGAGCGCTTCGGGTACTGCCTCAATACCTACGGCATGACCGAAACCGCCTCCGTCGCATTTCTTGCTTCTCTAGACGATCCACAAGCAATATCGATCGAATCGGCGGGGTACCCGGTGGATGGGCTCGAGGCCAAGATCGTGGAGGAAGGCAACTCCGAACCGCTCCCGGCGGGGCAACCGGGGGAGCTCCTTCTACGGGGACCGTCGATTATGACTCACTACTACGACAAGCCGGAGGAGACGGCCCGCTCACGCACTCTGGACGGATGGTTTCGAACGGGCGATCGGGCATCCCTGGACGACGCCGGTCGGCTCCACTTCTACGGTCGGCAAAGCGACCAGCTGCGCGTCGGCGGCGAGATGGTCGACCCTGTGGAGATCGAGACCGCGATTCAGGGCCACCCCGACGTCGAGCGAGCTGCAGTGGCAGGGGTACCCGACGATCGTCTGGGCCAGGTCCCCTACGCCTGGGTGCAGCTCCGGCGAGGTGTTCAGAACGATCCTGTGGACCTATCCGACTTCATCGGTTCGCGCCTGGCCTGGTTCAAACGGCCTCGTCGAATCACCATCGTCCAGTCGCTACCCACAACACCGAGCGGCAAGGTTCAGAAGTATCGGCTCCTGGCGGGCGAGGCTGAGGTTCTTCAACCGGAAGCCCGTCACGCGGCCAGCGCCGCCGGCGTCCCGGTCGGGTCCTCGGAGCCATAGAGGTCCAGCAGCCGCCGCCAGTAGGTATTGGGCACGTCGGAAACCACCTCCTCCAATAGTCAACACTAGCGTTGACCATCTACGGCTTCGCAAGGATGGTCCTATGTACGAACAGATTCGGTACGAAGTCGACGATCCAGTGGCCGTGGTCACTCTCAATCGGCCAGCTCAACTGAACGCCTGGACCCCTCAGATGGACGACGAGGTGCGGCATGCGGTCGCCCGGGCCGAGCAGGACCGTTCCGTGGTCGGCATCGTTATCACCGGAGCCGGTCGTGGCTTCTGCGCCGGGGGTGACATGGAGGTGCTCGCGTCCCGGCGACCCGGATCGACGAGTGCGAGTTCTTCGACGGCCAGCACCTTTGCGGACAGCTCGGGCGGGGACTTTGACGGCCGGTTCACCTGGCTTCTCCGGGTGCGGAAGCCGGTGATCGCGGCGATCAACGGCCCGGTCGCAGGTATGGCGATCGCGCTCATCCTGTGCTGTGATATCCGCTTCATGGCGGAGGACGCACCGTTGGTCACCGCCTTCTCACAACGTGGTCTGATTGCCGAATGGGGGGTTTCATGGCTTCTCCCTCGCATTGTCGGTACCGGTAACGCCCTTGACTTGCTGTTTTCGTCCCGGCGCATCCTGGGGCGCGAGGCGGCAGAGATGGGGCTCGTACAGCGTTCCCTCCCGGCCAGGGAGGTGGTTTCCCACAGCATCAAATATGTGCAGCTACTTGCGGCCCACAGTTCCCCGACGTCCCTTTCGATCATGAAGAGGCAGGTGTACACACAGCAAACCGCTCCACTTGGTTTGGCAGAACGAGAGGGCCGGTTGCTAATGCTCGAGAGCTTTGGGCGGCCCGATTTTCAGGAAGGAATTCTGTCCTTCCAGGAGAAGCGTTCCCCCAAGTTCGCTCGTCTCGGGGAATAGGACCGACGGCCCGGATGACCGTTATACCTCGATCGTCGTACGCTCAGGTGCTTTCCCCGGCTTTGGGCCTGTGCAATGATGCGACCGTGGACCTGAATTCCAGCACTCTGGCCCAGAGGCGTTCCGCCGCTGAGAAGAAGGACAGGGCCAGATACGGCGAAAAGCGTGATCGAATCATCGCCGCGGCCGGACCGGTCCTCGAGCAGTTAGGACTGCAAGGTGCGACCGTGGGGGCCATAGCCAAGGAGGCGGGGCTCGACCGAGCGACCGTCTACTACTACTTCCCCGATAAGTTTGCGATCTTCCGGGCGGCGATCCACCTCGGGCTGGAGGAGATGTTCGAGTCACTGGACGCCATTGCTAATGAGACGACTCCCTTTGAAGCGCGCCTTCGCGATGCGATCCGGGCGGTGATGGACGTATTCGAACGCCATTACCCGTATCTCTATATCTACTTTCGCGAGGGCGCTACCTCCGAGGTCATCGATAAGAACATCAATGCCGAGACGCTGCACTCTGGTGTTAGGTACGAAGAGGTGTTGTTGGGCATCATTCAGGGCGGCGTCGATTCCGGGGAGTTTGTCAAGATCCTGCCGGCCAAGGTGACGGTCAACTTGATCGTAGGGATGCTCAACTGGACCTACGCCTGGTTCCGTCCGGACGGCCCATTAAGCGGTCGCGACATAGCCGATGGAATGACCGAGACCTTGCTGGCGCCCATGCTCGCCCGACCAAAGCGGTCACCTCGGGCCACGAAGCGGCCGTCACGGAGGGGCTCCTCATAGTTCGGGCCCTCCGCCTGCTGGTCATAGAAGGACGATGGTCCGGGCGGCATTGTCTCCATGCTGAAGAAAATCCACACAGGTGTTGAAAATCGGGGTGGAGCGACCGTAACATGGTAAGGCCTGCTCCGCCGTCTCAGGCGGGGGGTCCTGAAGTCGGCCGCATGCTCGCAAAGGGGAACGCAATGGGCTTTATTGACGTGGACTCCCATGTCCTGGAGGTGCCCGACACTTGGAGCTACCTCGAACCCTCTGAGCAGCATTTCCGACCGCAGGTGGCTCGCTTCGAGGACGGCTCTGTTGTGCGACTCGGCGCCCGTGCCTCCAAGGCCGGTCTACCCCGGACCCCGTCGCAACTCTATTTTGTGGGTGACACCTGGACCCGCTACATACCAGCGCATGGCGCCATGTCCCCGCACGTGAACTTGTACGACCCCGACATGCTGGATCTGACCGACCCGGGTAAGCGGATCGAAGTGCTCGACGCGCTCGGGTATCGACGTCCAGGTGCTGATCTCTACGTTCTACATCGGTACCGAGATCCACAATCCGCTGGAGGAGGCCGCGTCTGGCCCGGAGTTACAACAGGTGGATGGCGGATAGGCTCCACGGCTACACAGACCGTCTTCGCTGGGTCCTGCGCCCTCCCCTCCGTATGCTTGACCGCGCCCTCGAGGAGGTGGAATTCGGGGCCAGGCATGGAGCGGTCGGGGTGCACCTTCGCGGAGTCGAGCACGATCTCTTCTTGTGCGATCCCTACATCTACCCTCTTTACGCCAAGGCCCAGGAGTTGGATCTGGCGATCGTGGTCCACAACGGCGGGACCATTCGAATGAGGCCCGGGATTCCAATCGGCAACTTCGTGCCCCAGCCTCCAGCGTTAATGCTACAGCACATGAACATCATGGCTGGATTCCACGCAGTGATCGGGTCGGACCTCACGGACCACTTCCCGCGGTTGCGGTGGGGGTTCATCGAGGGTGGAGCCCTTTTCACCCTGCCGGTCATCCATCAGCACGCCCGGCGCGACATGAGTATAGGTGTACAGCCCTTTCTAGACCCGAAGCCCATACGCGGCGAGGACATCGAGAGGATGAACATCTTCGTCTCGGTACAGACGGACGAAGACGTTCCCTATCTTGCGGCGGCGTTGGGTGAGCAGACCTTGACCGTGGGCAGCGACTTCGGACACAACGACCTGGGGACAGAGCTGGGTGCCCACCAGACCATTTTGGCAAGAGCGGATGTGCCATCTCACCTGGCGTCCCGGATGGTTGACCAGAACGGCCGCAAGCTGTACGCCATCGCTGAGGACTTTCGGCCTGCCCCGTCGGGACTCGCGGACGTGATCCCACACGTCCGGGCCGCTGCTGGAGGTCCGCCGATCGTGTGGCCGACCTGGGTACGGGAGTTGAGAAATTCGGCCCCAAAGCTCCAGCCGAACTGACTGCCGCGAGGACCGGTCCGTGCCCGGGCAGGAGGTCGGTTCGGGTCGTGGGCAAGGGGAGGAGGCGCGCCCCGAAGCCCACGACCGGAGGCCGAGGCTAGAAGACCACGAGCTCCTCCTAGGCCGGGCGGTTTTCACCGAAGACCTGCCAGTGGCCGGCCTGCTCCATGCTCGAATGGTCCGATCCACGTGCGCTCATGCACAGATCCTGTGCATCGAGACCGCTGACGCCCGCAACGCGCCGGGAGTGGTGGGGGTATACACCGCCAAGGACCTGCGTCTGCCGAAGTTGTCCTTTGCCATTCCGGGAGCACCGATTTCAGACGACTTCGGGCGTCCCCCAATGGCGGACGACGCCGTCCGATTCGTAGGGGAAATCGTGGCCATCGTCGTGGCCGCGAGCCCAGCGCAGGCGGCCGATGCGGCCGAACTGGTAATGGTCGACTATGAGCAATTGCCCGTTGTGGTGGGAATCGAGGAAGCGCTGGCACCCAGCGCCGTGCCGGTATTCTCCGCAGCAGGCGGCAATATCGTGGCCGAGGTTCCGTTTGAGTCGGGAGTCCGGCCGGAATCCGACCTTGTGACCATTCGTCAACGGGTGGTGAATCATCGGGTGGCGGTGGCACCGATGGAAGGCGAGGCCATCCTGGTTGTGCCCGGCGAGCCCGATGGTTTGCGGATCCATGCGGCCACACAGACCCCGCATTCGCTGCGCGACGGCGTGGCCGTCATGTTCGATCTGTCGCCTGACTCGGTGTACGTGGCAACGCCTGCTGTCGGAGGGGGATTCGGAGGCAAGATCCGGGTCAGCGCCGAGTATGCGATAACCGTCGCGGCCGCATTGCGGTGCGGGCGCCCGCTCCGTTGGGTGCAACAGCGTGACGAGAACCTGACGTCCATGCACGGCCGAGATCACCTCTTCGACATCGAGGTCGAGGCCTCCGCGTCCGGTGATCTGCGTTCCATTCGGGTCGATTGTTTCACGAACGTAGGCGCCTATCCCGGGTTCGGCTGCTTTATTCCGTTAACCGCCCGCGGAGTGGCGTCAGGGCCGTATGATCCGGACTACTTGTCGTTCAACATCCACTATGTGACGACCCACACCGCTCCTACCGGAGCCTTCAGAGGAGCCGGCCGCCCTGAGGCGACCGATATCCTCGAGCGGGCCGCGGACATGCTGGCGGTGCGGTTAGGGATCGATCCGGCGGAGATTCGGAGAAGGAATCTCATCCAAAAGGGACGCTTTCCGTTTCGCAGCCTGACCGGTGTCACCTACGACTCCGGCGATTATCTAATGGTCCTCGACCGTGCCCTCGAACTGGCCGGCTACTCAGAACTGCGAACGGAGCAGCTGGCGCGGCGAAGAGCCGGAGACAGTAGGTACATGGGAATCGGGCTCAGCACCTTCGTCGAGCTATCCGGAGCCGGCGCCGGCCTTAGCGGCGAATACGCCTCGGTAGAGGTGCTACCGGACGGGAATGTCTCGGTCGGGGTCGGAACTGCGGCGCACGGCCAAGGGCACAGGACCGTCTTCACCGACCTGGTCTGCGAGCTGCTTGGCGTGGACCGCAGCGTCGTTCGATTCGTGGATGGTGACACCCGCCTGGTGGCCCGGGGGGTGGGGACGGGGGGCTCCCGGTCGGCGCAGTTGGGCGGCAGCGCGGTGGTGATTGCAGCGGAGGCCGTCCTGGACAAGGGGCGCATCTTGGCCGCCCACCTGCTCGAGGCGGCGGTAGAAGACATCGAGGTGTTTCCTGGAAAGGGACTCGGTGTGCGCGGAACGCCCCGCTCGGCCCTCAGCTGGGGGACGCTGGCCGGTATGGCGTCGGAGGAGGCGTGCTTGCCCCTGGGGATGAAGCCGGGGTTGTTCGCCGACCCCGGATTCGAGATGGATACCAGCGGGACCGCTCCTTTCGGCTGCCATGTGGCTGTAGTCGAGGTCGACGCCGAGACGGGCCGGGTCGACCTCGAGCGGTTTGTCGCGGTGGACGACTGCGGAGTGCTCCTCAACGAGCGGTTGGCCGAGGGGCAGGTTCACGGAGGGGTGTTCGCCGGGATCAGCCAGGCCTTGTTCGAGGTGGTGGCATACGACGACGACGGGAATCCGGTTACGTCGTCGTTTGCGGACTACAGGATGCCCAGCGCGGCCGATGTCCCGTCGTATGAATCGACGTTCACCTGCACACCTTCTCCCCGCAATCCGCTAGGTGCGAAGGGAATCGGGGAGGCCGGTACCACGGGGTCACTGGCGGCTGTGCACAATGCTGTGGTGGACGCCGTCGCCCACCTGGGTGTGACACATATAGATCTGCCGTTGAGCCCCGAACGAGTGTGGCGGGCGATCAACTCGGTCTGACCTGGAAATTGGTGGCCGGGCCGGGCTAGTCAACATTAATGTTGAAAATGACGACTTGGCTGTCTATGCTCATGGGAGGATTCCGTCAGGTCGGAGGTAAGAGCTCGATGCCCGACGTTTTTGAAGCGTCTCTCCGGGAGAATGAGGAGCGGGCTGCCCGTCTGCTGATGCGCCGATGGGCATTGTCGATCGGCGGAGAAGCCCGCCAGGCGGTCTCGAACCGACAGTACGGAGTCTCTTCCCCCTATAGCGGCGAGCGGGTTGCCCTTGTTCCGGACGGCGGAGCCGAGGACGCCGGGCTGGCTGTCGAAGCCGCCAGAAAGGCCTTTGACGGGTGGCGGGCCATTCCAAGCCTCGAACGGGCCCGACTGGTGGAGGGGCTGGCCGCCGCGATCGAGAACCGGGCCCGCGACTTCGCTGTGCTCGATAGCGTCGACGCTGGTATCCCGATCCTCTATATGGCTCAGGAACTTCAGACCGTCACAACATTCCTGCGCTATTTCGCCGGCTTGGCCCTCGAGATGAAAGGGGAAACGATTCCGGCGAGCAGGAACCTGCACTTCACGGAGCGGGTTCCGTTCGGGGTGGTCGTAAGGATTGTGCCTTTCAACCACCCGTTCATGTTCGCCGCCAAGAACATCGCTGCCCCTCTTATCGCGGGCAATACAGTCGTCGTCAAGCCCTCCGAGTTGACGCCACTCTCGGCCCTGTACCTGGGTGAAGTCGCCAACGAGATATTGCCACCAGGGGTGGTGAACGTCGTGGTGGGTGACGGACCCGAGGTCCCCGACGCGCTCGTTCGGCACGAAGCCGTGCGTCGAATCGGCTTTACCGGTAGCGACCTCATAGGCCGGAGGATCGTGCAGAGTGGCGCAGAGCATGGCGTCAAGGACGTGACCCTCGAACTCGGGGGCAAGGGTGCCCTCATCGCATGCCCTGACGCCGACCCCGTGGAAGTGGCGGAAGCGGCCATCCGAAATATGAACTTCACGTGGTCCGGACAATCGTGCAGTTCCACCTCGCGGTTGCTCGTACACGAGGACATCGAGTCGGACACCGTCGACGCCGTCGTCAAAGGCTTGGAGAGCCACACCGTCGGGAATCCGCTGAATCCCGCCTCCCGACAGGGCTCGATCGTCAGTGAGCGACATTACGAACGGATCATGGGATTCATTGCACGAGCGGTGGCGGCCGGTGCTCGGGTGGTCGCCGGCGGTAGTAGGCCCGAGGGCATCGCCACTGGTTGCTTCATAGCGCCGACGGTGCTGGTGGACGTAGCGCCCGACGCAGAGATCGCGCAGGAGGAGGTCTTCGGCCCGGTGCTGTCGGTCGTTCGTTGGCGGGATGAGGATGAGGCCATCAGGATCGCCAACAGCGTCAGATACGGTCTGACCGGAATCATCTACACCAACGACATCAAGAGGGGCCACCGTATGGCCCGGTGCATCGACGCCGGCATGATCGGCATCAATGGTTCTGGAGCGTCCTTCATAGGGATTCCGGCAGGTGGAGTCAAGGCCTCGGGGATCGGAAGGGAGCAATGCCTCGATGAGCTTCTCAGCTACACACAGATCAAGGTCACATCAGTTCACCTCGATTGAACGTCCCTGCTGTGGCTGAGAAGCGTTTGGGAGAACCGGAGGGAGAGTTTGGCCTCTAAGGAGAAATGGGCCCCCGTTCCACCCTTCGCCGACCCGGAACGGCCCAAGCAGCATTACATAGATGGTCGTTGGGTGGACTCTGTCGGCGCTGACACCTTCGACTCCATAAACCCCTCTACCGGGGAGACCCTAGCTCGGGTGGCATACGGCACCTCGGCCGATATCGACCAGGCCGTCCAGGCCGCAGCCGACGCCCTGAACGGGCCGTGGTCGAGATTCAAGCCGTCGGAGCGAGAGCGGGTCCTTTTGCGATTCGCGGATCTGGTCGAGGAAAACGCCGTCGAACTCGGCTTGCTGAACGTGGCGGAGATGGGTGTGCCGGTCAACGCCCAGCGCGGAGGCGCCCCGGTCGGCACGCTCCGATACTTCGCCGGTTGGGCTACGAAGCTCCACGGTCGGACGGTCGAGACCTCGGAGCCCGGATCCTTCCTCACCTACACCCGCCTGGAACCGGTGGGGGTGGTCGGCTCCATAATTCCGTGGAACTCACCCTTGGCCGCGCCCGTTTGGAAGATAGCCCCCGTCCTGGCCACGGGCTGTACGATGGTTCTCAAGCCGGCCGAGGAAGCCTGCCTCACTCCCCTGCGTCTGGGTGAGCTCATAGCCGAGCTGGACCTGCCGCCAGGAGTGGTCAACATCGTGACGGGCTTCGGAGACGCCGGAGCCGCATTGGTCGAGCACGCCCAAGTGGCCAAGATCGCCTTCACCGGTTCCACGGCCACCGGACAGTCGATCCTGCGAGCTGCGGCTTCTTCCCTGAAGCGGGTGTCGCTCGAGCTGGGCGGAAAGAGCGCCGACATCATCTTCGCCGACGCCGACCTGGAAGCGGCGTCGGTGCGGGCCGCCATGGCCGTTTTCGGGAACACCGGTCAGGTGTGTTCCGCAGGGACGCGCGTCTTCGTGGAACGGTCTGTCTACGAAGAGGTCCTCGGGCAGATGGCCGAAGTGGCCGCGGATCTCAAGGTGGGGAACAGCCTCGACCCCGACACCCAAATCGGCCCGCTGGTATCGGAAGCACAACTTCAGCGAGTGCAGCGGTATCTCGACCTCGGTATCGAGCAGGGGGCTCGCCTGGTAGCCGGAGGACACCGCTTGACGGACGACGGCCGTGCTAGCGGGTACTTCGTGGCGCCGACCGTGTTCGCCGACGTCGCCGACGACATGGCCATCGCCCAGGAGGAGATCTTCGGGCCAGTCGCTTCAATCCTGCCGTTCGACGAGGTGGACGAGGTGATTGTCCGCGCCAACTCGTCCCAGTTCGGGCTGGGTGGAGGCGTATGGACCAAGGACATCTCCAAGGCGATAAAGGTGGCGCACGGGATCAAGACGGGTTCCATGTGGGTGAACACGTATGGTCATGTTGACCCGTCGATGCCCTTCGGGGGCGTCAAGATGAGCGGCATGGGGCGGGAGTTGAGTAAGGACGCACTGCACGAGTACTTGAACGTAAAAGGGGTATGGATGCGCTGGGATCCCTGACCGCACACCTAGTCCGCTGTCAACGAAACTGTTGACTAAATGCTATGACCCAGCTAGCCTGAGCGGAAGAGGGTGTATCAGGCGTCACAGCCTGTCGTCCTTCTTCGACGTTATCTGGAGCTGGAGTGAGCTATGACAGCCAACGCCGCCACCGATTTTCAGTTCGACCCCTTCGTTCCCCTGCCCTTCCACCAACTGCCGCCGATCTGGGAGACGCTGCGGGACCATTTCCCGGTGTACCGGACCCCTTCTGGCATGTGGGTCGTATCCCGCTACGAGGACGTCCGCTACATACAGCACAACCCTCAGCTGTTCTCGTCGAGGCCGAACGCCGATGAGGCCAGCGCCTTGCCCACCGACGCCAAGGACAACCCGGAGCAGATGGCGCGTCTCATGGCGGTCATGGCCGGCTTTCCCGACGCCGTCGACATCGAGCAACTGGTCAAGGCCCGAACAATCGTTGCCGCCGACCCTCCAGACCACACGAGACTGCGCCGTATCGTCAATCGAGGTTTCACCCCGGGCAGTATCGACCGGATTAGCACCAAGATCGAAACCATTGTCGACGAGTGTCTCGTGGGTGTCGAGACCGACGAGATCTACGAGGTCGTCTCGAGGTTGGCGATCCCCCTCCCCGTCGCCGTCATCGGGGACTTGCTCGGGATCGAGCCTCAGATGCGACCCAAGATCAAGGAGTGGTCCGACGGCATCGCCGAGGCCAGCGTGGGAGACATCCGTGGAACTGCCGAGGCCGCCACACTAGCTATGACGGTGATGAAGGAATTCAGCGAGTACCTGGCCCCGCTGATCGAGCAACGCCGGAGCAACCCCCAGGAAGACGTCATAAGCGCGATGGTGCGCTCCATGGAATCGGAGACACTCACGACCCCCGAGGCGCTGATGATGGCTCAGACCATCATGGCGGCGGGCAACGAGACGACCACCGACCTTATAGGGAACGCCATCGTCGCGCTGTACGACCATCCCGATCAGCTGGCCATGTTGCGCTCGGATCCCACCTTGTTGGCGAGTGCGGTTGAGGAGGCGAACCGCTTCTCCACCCCAATCCAGTTCAACTTCCGCGAGGCCCTACAGGACCACGAGATCGCCGGAACCATCATTCCAAAAGGCGCCACCATAATCATGTACCTGGCGGCCGCCAACAGGGACCCGCGCCAGTTCGACGACCCCGACACCTTCCGCATCGATCGTCCAGCCGGGAGCAACCTGGCCTTCGGCCATGGCATCCACTTCTGTCTCGGGGCCCACTTGAGCCGGCAGGAGGTGCGCACTGCCCTCGGCAAACTGGTGCCTCATTTGGACCGGTTCGACCTGGATACAAGGTCTTTGGGTCGAAATCCGTCCATGGTCTTGCGCGGGGTGCCCTCGATACCGCTCACGGCCAAGCGCTAACGACGAATGAATTCTGCAGCCAATACAGCCCGGGCTGCCTTCCATGTCGGTTACGGCGAGCCTCTCGAGCTACGCGAGATCGCGTTGAGCGAGCCGGGACCAGGTGAGCTCCTAGTAGAGATAGACGCCGCGACGATCTGCGGTACCGACGTGCACAACTGGAAAGGTGCCGCCGGGGATCGGATGCGTCTGCCCGTAGTGCCGGGTCACGAAGGAGTCGGGCGCATCGTCAAGTTCGGCGGCAGCGACGCGATTGACTCGAGAGGGACTCCCTTGGTCGTCGGCGACCGCATCGTCTGGGGTCATGCGGCCTGCGGGACCTGCTATGGATGCACTGTTCTGCGGGACGAGACACTTTGCGAGCGCCGCGTTATTGGGATGCTGAGGTCAGCCGAGGAACCCCCTTTTCTGCACGGTACCTTTGCCGACTACGCCTACGTCCATCCCAAAGCAGGTCGGATAAAGGTTCCCGACGGCGTGGAAAGTGAAAAGGCATCGGCCGCCAGCTGCGCCCTCCGTAGCGTCATGGCCGCCTTTGAGCGCCTGGGTGCTCTCGACAGCGGCCACACCGTAGTAGTGCAAGGCACGGGGCCTCTGGGCTTGTTCGCCGTTGCGGTAGCGGCCACACACTCGCCGCGTACGCTTGTGGCGATCGGAGCGCCCCGCAATCGGGTCGATTGTGCCCTGGCTCTTGGCGCCGATCACGCCATCGACATCGTGGAGCACCCGGACTCCGACGAGAGAGTAAAGATAGTCAGGGACCTGACGGAAGGCCGGGGCGCGGACGTAGTTTTCGAGTTCACGGGGTCATCACCTGCCATGGCGGAAGGCGTCCATCTGGCTGCTCGCAAGGCTCGCTATGTCATGGCCGGGGCGGTAAACACGAAGCCAGCGCTGGTCCCGGTGGAGGCCATCATCGCCAAGAACCTCACGATCATAGGTTCGCTCGGCGCGACCATCGGAGCCTACGCATCGGCCCTCGATTTCATCGAGCGGTTCGACCAGTCGCTCGTCTGGGATGGCCTTTTGGGACCAGGGCGTTATGGATTGGAGGAAGTGACCACGGCGTTGCGCCGAAGCGCGGAGCTCCAGGAGACCAAAGCGGTAATCATTCCATCGCTGGATCGCTAACGCCGAATTTCAAGTCGGCGGACCGTCCGAGAGGCTACCCAGCGTGGGCAACATTCGAGAAGGTTGACTGCTCCCCGAGCCCCTGCCAGGCGGCGGGCGCCGCGCTTCGCTCGAGGTTCTCGTGGACGGACAGGTTGGGATCCCAGTTTCGGGCCAGGATCCGCATGCCCGACCACGGCGCCGATTCGTCTGAGGCCAGCCACCGGATCGGTGCGGCCATTATCTCTGGAGAGAGGAGAACCGAATCAGCGAAGTCGTCTGCGCCCTCCGTCATGGGGGTGCGTGTCGGCCCGCCCGGGATCAAGACGTTTGCTGTCACCCCCGAGCCGGCCAGCTCGTGGGCCACCACGGCGATCAGAGCCTCGTGAGCGGCCTTGGACGGACCATACGGTGCTGAACCGGCTCGCCACATACTGTCGAGACTGGTTGTGATGCTGACGATCCTTCCCCAACCTCGATGAGTCATTTCGCCGACCACGAGGCGTGTCATGAGGAAAGCCGCTGTCACATTGACGTCAAGGGCGAGCTGCCAGGTGGCAACGGGAATCTCCCACGAACGGCGAGGCGATGTGCCCGTGGCAAATTTTCGTGACCGGTGAAACACTCCGGCGTTGTTGACCAGGATGTCCACCTGCCCGAAAGCCTCAATAGCAGCGTGGTAGGCACGCCCGACGTCCTCCTCCCGCCTGAGGTCGGCGCTGACGCATTGGACTCGACCGGTCGTGTCGAGACCAGCCAGGGCGGAACGAACCGATTCCAGTCCGTCGGCATTGATGTCCATGAGCACGACCGAATTCCCCCCCTGAAGGAGAGACCGCGCCATGACCTCTCCGAGACCACCGACGCTTCCAGCACCGGTAATGACCGCCACCCGAGGACTTACGTCGTTGTCAAGGAGTTCCGTGCTCACGTCAGTCCCCTCAGCATCGCGAGCTGGCGACAAAGTGGGCAAACACGATCGTTCACGTAGGAACTCTAGGCGTTGCCAGCAGTCAGTGTCAACGGTATTGTTGACGATAGGTGCCGATGTAGATGGAGACTGACACATGAACACGGGAGCGGACGGAGCTGACGTACGACTGGTAGTCACTGGTCACACCCAGGATGGGGCCGGCCGAGTGGTGAGCGATCAGCTCATCGGGCCCAAGCCTGGCCTGGCCTCAGATGGCTGGCTCGCCTACGTCCTGTGGGGCGTAGACAAGATGCCGAGCCTGCCCGACGACGGGGAGTTCAGCTACGACAAATCGACGCCTCCGCCCGGCGCCGTGCGCCTGGTCCAGCTGGACGTGCTACCGGGCCGGGACTCCCCGGTCTTGGAAAGCGACCCGGTCGAGCTCGAGGGTATCCAGCGTCCATCTGGACACGACACAGGAGGCATCCACTTCACGTCTACCATCGATCTCTTGGTCGTGCTCGAGGGCGAGGTCACCTTGGAGCTCGACGGTGGAAGGATGGTCAATCTCCGGCAGGGGGACTACCTGGTGCAGAACGGCACCCGGCACGCCTGGCACAACTTCACCGACCGACGGGCCCGCGTCGCGGTGATCGTCCTCGGCACCGATCACGCCGGCTTCTCGTGAGGTGGCATGACGGCTTCACCTCAGGGTGTCTTGGCCCCACAGCGATCTGGATGATCTGGTCCTCTTGGCCGCCGACCAGGCGTTGGCGCCCGCACTCGAGCAGGATCTCGGCGCCGGACACCTCGTAGCGTTCCGCCCCACGGTAGGCGTGCTTCAGGAAGCTCGAATACACGCCCGCGTAACCCATGACAAGGGACATCCGGTCGAGGACACACTCCTCGTCCATCAGCGGCGCAGCACGTCCTCGGCGGCGTCGATGATCGAGAGAATGTTGATCCCGGTGCGCATATCGAGCCACTCGAGCACCGCTACCAGCGCCTCGGTGCTGGTGTTGCCCGCGCCCGCTCCAAAACGGCGGGTCAAACCGTCTACCTGCACCGTACCCCTAGCACCGTGTTCGCCACAGAGGGAGAGGTTCTCGTGGCCATGGAATCCGACCTGCGCCGTATCGCCGATCTCGGCCACTAGAGCGGCGACCCGGTCGGACGCGTTCTCTAGCACCATCGCGCCCGCTGAGCCGACCACATAGACGCACTGACCGCCGGCGTCGACCATTATCCGGGCCTGCTTGGCGAGGGCGTCCGGTTGTTGGCTGTGTGCCATCATCAGGAATCCGACAGTCTCGAGGCCGATCTCGCGTGCGAGCCCGAAATGCTGCTCCGACGTGTCCGCTTCTGTGCAGTGGGTGGCGATCCGGATCACCGACACGCCCAGGTCGGCCGCGGCGGTGATGTCGTTCTTGCGCTCTTCTCACTTGCCCATCAAATGCAATTCCATCCCTGAATCATCCCTGAATCGTGCCCGGACCTCGTTTCCACATAATTCCTGGTCATGGAGCTGGTGGTCGCGAAAGTGCTGGTAGAAGCCCAGAAGTACGCAACGCTGCGGCATTCCGCGACACGGGATAAACGACTCAAAACGCTCATAACCCGAAGGTCGCTGGTTCAAATCCAGCCCCCGCCACCAAGCGTCGCCGCAGCTCAGCGACCTATACCGGCCTGAAGGATTCGGACCTTCGGGTTTTTGCGTCACCGGCCTTGTCTACCGGCATTTCACATCGCGAGGCGCTGACCTGGGTGTTCGCGTGGTTGTGGCCGGTAGACGTCTACCGCTGGGCGGCGGCTACGAGGTCGGCGAACTGCTGGGCCGCGGCCGCGCTCATGCCGGGTAACAGGTGCTGGTAGGTGGCCATGGTGAAGCCGGGATGGGCGTGTCCGAGTCGTTCGCTCACCACTTTGATAGGGGTCCCCGCTACGACCAGCAGGGAGGCGTGGGTGTGGCGCAGACCGTGGATGGAAAGGCGGGGAAGTTCGCTGGCGCGGACGATCCGGTCGAAGAGTTGACTGAGCGAGTCCGGATTCAGCGGCCGCCCGGCGCGGTTCAGGAACATCCAGTCGTGCGGGCCGTGCGGTAGCCGTTCGGCCTGGAGACGGAACTGCCAGCGGCGCAACACGCAGGTGGTGGTGTGGTCGAGTTCGACGCTGCGGCGGCTGGTGCGGGTTTTGACCGCGAACTCGACCGGTCGGCCGCCTACGTTCTGCAGGGTGCGCGAGATCGACAGCCGGGATCCCGCGGGGTTGAGGTCCGACCATTTCAGTCCGACGATCTCACCTCGGCGCATCCCGGTGTGGGCGGCCAAGTGCAGGGCGGGGTAGAGGCGTTGTCGGGCCGCGGCGACCAGGAACGCTGCCAGTTCCGCCGCGCTCCACGCCGCCGCGGCGGCGGTGGCTCGACGGCTCGGCCGACCGTGGCTGTCGTAGGCCACGTTGTGCGCCACCAGTTTTCGCTCGACGGCTTGGTCCAGGCCGGCTCGCACAATCATGTGCACCTCGTGGATGGTCTTGGGGGCCAGACCGGCGCCCGCCCTTCCGCCCGTGGTGGTCAAGGTTTCGTATAGCCGGTCGAGGTGATCGGCCCGCAACCTGGTTAGCGGGATGGTGCCGATGGCCGGGTTGATGTAGCGGTTGACGAACCAGGCGTAGCGGTAGGCGGTAGTGGCCCGGACGTGGCGTCGCTTCACTGGCAGCCACGTGTGGAGCATGAACTCGCCGAGGGTGAGTGCCCCGCTTCTCACCGGCGGCGGGCTGACCCGGTCGCGCTGTAGGCGAGCGGCCATCTCCTCCGCCTCGGCCCGGTCGACCCCGACGGGATGCCACCGCCGGCGTTCCCTTCCCGTCAACGGGTCGAGGCCGTCGTAGGCCACGACATAGAAACGGTCTTTGCGCTGCACGATGTAGGTCATGGCCCAGTGTTGACCCCTTCGGAGCCAACCCGAAGAGCCCGCCACCGGGCCTGCACCGACTCCCTTCACCTTCGAAGGTCTCTGCGCCGGGTATTCTGAGGGCGCAATGTCGACCGAGCCGGTGGTGCCAGAGTCCCGATCTCTCGAGGTCCCAGTAGAGGAGCTGCTTCGTCGCGCCCGGCCACTGCCACCCCACGAGGAGATGGTTATCGCCGACCTGGACGACCACGAGGGCGCCGCGTTCCTCGCCGCCCTCAAGGGGTGAGCGTCCGAGCATCGCGAGGTCCCATTGTCATCGACACCGACGTGTTCGGGGCCGATCTGGTCCGCCGGTCCGCTCTGGCGGAACAGTATGAGCCGATCATCGTCGGCAGACCGGCGTTCATCTCGTTTCAGACCGCGGCGGAACTGCGCTATGGGGCCCTGCGTCGAGGGTGGGGAGACAAGCGTATGCGGGAACTGGAAGCCAAGATCGGCGCGGCGGAAACCGTGCACACGGGACCCGAGCTCATTTTTACCTACGCCCGGCTCCGAGCCGACTGTGAGCGCATCGGTCACGCGCTGGCTCAACGTGACCACGACGCCGACCGGTGGGTAGCGGCGACGGCCCTGCGCCTCGGGATACCCCTCGTTTCCAACGACGGTATCTTCGATGTCGTCCCCGGCCTCGTAGTCGAGAAGCCCTAGCGCAGGCACAGTGAATATCGAACCAATTCGGGAACTGACGTCCGCTGGAGGTTCCCCTCATATCTGACTGGCTCGTTCCCAACTCGTCGCCGGCTTTAGGTAGCGACCGTTGTGGGTTCTAAACCCGAAGGACGCATAAAGGAAGTCAACCATGACTGACTCTCTGATCACGGGCCGAGGTGGTTCACAAGAGCGATCGGTCCGGGTTCCTGGATACTGGGTGACCTCTGCTGGCCATCCGGCACCTGGCCTACTACCCGACCATGAGTGCTTCTACAGTGGCTACTTCTGGGCCGGCTTCCTTACCGCGCGGACGCTGTCGTCTATGCCACGGTTGGCGGCTCCTTCGAATGACTGACGACGTGTACTGGGCAAACCAGATCCTACTGCGTCGGCACCGCACCCAGGACTCGGGCGACGAGCGGTTGACGATGGCTGCATCCGCCCCGGAGTGAGTGTCCACAGGCACAGGTCAAGAGGCATCACCGCGCTCACCGTCCATCAGCGCCCGGAGACGGCTGCGCGGCACAACGACCCGCCTACCGAATCGAATCGACGGAATCACGCCCTCCCGGATCATCTTGTACGCCAATCCTCGGGGGATACCTAAGAGCCGGGCAGCCTCCTCGACCGTCAATACCAGCGGATCGTCCACCATGGGGCATTGCATTCAAAAATATGAGTTCCTTCACTGCGGATCAGCGTAGCTATATCGATGTCGAATCTTAAATCGCTATCTGGCTACCCCCTGGAGAAACGGGAGGCAGCTCCAAGCGGACTCCCAAAGCTTTCGCTTGTTGCCGCTCAAATGGGCTGGAGTAGACCTGAGCAGCCAAAATGCCGAACCGCCGCGTGGTCCAGCAGGCCCTCGTAGGCCGCAGTTGGCTCGAGATTTTGGCCGTTATTAAGGCCATCGGGGAGAATAGGAAAGACGTCGGAGATGAGACTGACTCGATCCTGGCCTCCCGTAACACTAATGGTCTCGCCAATGTCGGTAGGGCCGAAAGGGTACCTGACGCGTGCAGGAGACCTCTGCAGCGGTCTCTCCAGCAAAGCAACGGACTCGTATAGGGTGCGCCTGTTCTGGCGGGCCGTTTCAGGCTGGAAACAAGAGTCCTGTGTTGCGATGATGAGGGCTCAGGCGGGTCCCAAGTGGTGCTTCGTGGCACGAGTTTGTGTCCAAATCCGTGTCCAAATCGCAACCCTCCTGAGCTGGCGAGCCGGGCCAAGAACAGTCGAACGTTGGGACTCACTGCTAATGCAGGCGCAGCTCGCTCTTGAGGGTGGGATCCAGCTGCGGATTTCTGTAAAGAATCAGGTCAGGGCGGCCATTCGGGCACCCGAACGCATCGCCGCAAATTGCCACTCATGGCCACCATTTTGATTCTCCTGTTGAATCAGAGCTGATCGCACCTCTTGATGGATTGCCCTTGCCAACGGCACTAAGCGTGGTTCGGATTCGGGACGGGGCCAGCGTTGACTCACGGTAGAGGGGGACCTCACGGGCGCGTCGAGAACAGGACCCGATCAACTAGGCGCCGCGATCCGCGACCATAGGTCGGCAGATGGGATCGTTCACGTAGTCGGGGCCTCGATGACATGGCGCATTCCAGGCGCGATCTTCATGAGCCGGGACTCCCGCCAGTATCGCTCGACGTCGTACTCGGTGGCGCAGCCGAGCCCGCCGCGGGTCTGAACGGCCCAGTCCGCGGCGAAGTAGCCGGCGTCAGCCGCCAGGCATTTCGCCATGATGGCCTGCTCGCCGCAGCTCAATCCACTAGTCGTTGCGCCACGACACCTCGCGGACGGCCAGCTCGGCGGCGTGCAATCGGGTATGAGCTTCGGCGAGCGGGAAGGCGATCCCATGCTTGGCTCCGATGGCCCGGTCGGAGACCTTGCACTGGCCCGCATATTCGACCGCGTGGCCAACGGGAGCCTTACCGAAACCGAGGGCCTCGGAGGCAACCAGGATTCGCTCGGGATTCAAATCGTCGAGAAGATGGCGGAGACCCTTGCCCTCCTCTCCCACCCGGTCGGCGACCGCAACTACGTAGTCGTCGTAGCGCACCTCGCAGGATGCCACTGCGTTGCGGGCCGCCTTGCGTATGGGCCGGGTGTCGACACTGGGCGATTGAAGAACGACCAGGAGGAGCGTCATCCCGTCCATCCGGCCGGCGGCCTGCTCCGTCTTGGTCGTCCGCACCAGGAGCAGCACCTTCTCTCAGTCCTCGGCCTTCGACGACTACACCTTCTGGCCCCCTCCTCGCAATGGTTGCCCTGGCGCACCGCGAAGGTCCGGATGGCCGAGGTTTCGGTGCCCGAATCCGGTTCGGTCACCCCGAAGGCCACGTGGAGATCCCCGCTGGCAACACTGGGAAGGTACTTGGCTCGCATCTCCTCTGAACCGTGCTTCAGTACCGGATTCATCACGAAGATGGGCACATGGATGGCGCTGCATCCGTTCATGGCCGCACCGCTGGCCGCCACCTCTTCGAGAATGATCGACGCCTCGCTGATCCCCCGGCGCCCCCATGACGAACTTTCGGGGCATAGCCCCGACGCTGGCGCCCGGCCCAGAACCCGGCCAGATCCCGGGCCTGCGCCTGGCCGAGGGTTTCCCTGCCGACCTCGTCGAGGTAGGCCAGGAACTGGTCCGCCGCGCGTTGCTTCGTCGCGACGCTGGCATCCGCGTTGCCCCGCCGCCGGCACGCCGCGAGGTATCCGTCCCTGGCTGCGCGGAAACGCGTCGGGCAGCGCTCGACCAGCGGCGCTGTGGCCTGGCCCACCCGGGGCAGACCCCCATCCAGGCATTCCATCAGGAGGATCAGGGGCCGACGCGCGAGCTGGGCACGTCTGGAACTCGTCGGCTCGCGCAGCCCCGCAAGCCTGAACCCGGACCGCTCGGCGACAAAATCGAGGCACTCCGCCTCGGTCGGGAGTACCTGCACGTGGGCCTCGAGGAACCTGGCGAACGCGTTGAACTCCGCTTCGTGGCGCTTGATCGTTGCCCTCGACCTGCCCGCCGCCATCAACGCGACGATCACCCGCGCTGACGCTTCGCGAACGTCTGCAGTGTCCATAGGAATCGGCCTTTCTCTCGTGACGAACAGGCGATTCTTCGCCGCGCTCTCAGCTCAGGCGCTAGCGGCGTTCTCCCGCACGGACCGCAAATCCCCTACTGGATCGAAAACACGGACCTGATCGGACGCATAGACAACAAGTCAGACGAACCGGAGTGCTGGCCCGCACGATCCCGGATTATGTGGCCGGAACCGGCCCGGACGAACCCCGCCAGCAGCGGAAACACCCCTGCCGGCCACATAACCCAGGCGTCCACGTAATGTCTCTTATGGAGAATTCTCCATAAGCGCCACACCGCTGCGGTCCACCTCCTCGAAGCAGGAGTCGAAGTCAACGTCATCCGAGGCTGGCTCGGACACGCCGACCTGACCACCACCAACCGTTACGCCGAGATCAACACCAGAGCCAAGATCGAAGCCCTACGGGCCACCGAGCCACCGAGTTCTTCGGGGGCATCCCGCAACGGACCCGTCTGGCGATCAGACGAATCACTGCTCAACTGGCTCTCATCGCTCTGATCGTTATGTGGCCGAGATCATGTAGCGGCTGCCGAGCGCCCCCGCAACAGGCGGTGCCCACGAAGGCGGCCACATAACCGGGCCGTCTACATAACCCCGACAACATGTCCACCGCGGTGACCAAGGCCGACCGGATCGACCCCCGGCTGAACCAGGCGTTCGTCGAGTACGCCCAGGCTCGGGGGTTCGTGATCGACCCGGCCCGGATGCGCCCCCCGACCGACAAAGCCCAGGGTGGAACGCACGGTGCCGTTCGTGTGCAACAGTTTCTTCGCCGGGGAGGACTTCATCGACCTGGCCGACGCCCAGCGCCGGGCGGTCGAGTGGTGCCGGGTGCGGGCCGGGCAAAGAGTGCACGGCACGCATGCCTGCCTGCCGGTGCAACTGTTCGAGCTGGAGGAGAAACCCCGGCTCCTGCCAGCACCTTCAACCCGCAGATTTTGTGGACGATGTGCTACGATGATGACATGTCGGAGAACGTGTCCGTCCGGTTGGAGGACAGTTTGGCTCAGCGTCTTCGTCTGCGAGCACGCGGCAGCGGGAGAGACTCTTTCGGATCGTCTACGCCGCTATGCCGAAGAAGGAGTTCGCCGGGACGAACATCCGTTGATCACCTTCCGTGACGGACCCACCGGGCGCCGTGCCGGCCTGGTCGGCGGTCCTGACGTGTGGGAAGTGGTGATGTGGGTCGAGGACCTGGCGGGCGAGCGTGATCCGGTGGCCCTGCTGGTCGACGAGTTGACGCTCAGCCGTCCACAGATCGAAGCGGCCCTGCGCTATCGAGGCGCCTACCCAGATGAAGTAGATGCGCGCATCGACCTGCACCGCCAAGACACGGCTGCGGCCTCGAACGCTTGAAGGTCCTCCTCGATGAGATGTACCCGCCGGCCCTGGCCGAGGCGTTACGAGCCGGTGGTCTAGAGGCGGCTACTGTCGCCGAACGGGGGTTAGCCGGACGGTCCGATCCAGACGTCCTGGCCACCGCTGCAGCCGAAGGGTACGTGCTGCTCAGCGAGAATGTCTCCGACTTCGCTCGGATCGCCGCCGATCGCCTCACGGCAGGAGAACATCACGCGGGTGTGCTGATCGCTCTGTCCTCTCGCTTCTCCCGTCGTCCTGGTGGGATTCCCAAGATTTCCGCAGCGGTCCGCGCTCTTACAGAGGAAGACCTGGAGGACCGTCTTGTGTACCTAGAACAGCCGTCCGAATAGAGCCAGCTTGTCGCCCCCGGTGTCTGCTGTCAGGCGTCCGATTATCGCGACGGCAGCGTCGCCCGTATAACGGTTAGGTGGCACACCCCAGACGTGCCCATGGAGCGATCTCTCCTGAGTTTCCTAATGGCCGATGTGTCCTTCTCGATTGATCGGAATCCATCCCGACACCATCCCGACAAACACATCCATCGACCGTTTTGGCGTCGTCGCAGGCCAGGCCGCCAAGAAGACGAAAAGTGCTGGTCAAACGTCAGAAACAGGTATGTTCGAGTACACCGAGGTTTACCGCGCAGCTCATAACCCGAAGGTCGCTGGTTCAAATCCAGCCCCCGCCACTACGTGAAGGCCCAGGTCAGCGACCTGAGCCCCCTTACCTTCGGGTTTTCGAATCACCGGCCATGTCTACCGGCTGATCGGTGTTCGAGTGCCGTGACCGGGGGTTTCGCGCGATTTTGGCCGGTAGACGTCTACCGGCCGGGTTCGGCCAGCAGGTCAGCGAATTGCTGGGCCGCGGCCGCGCTCATGCCGGGTAACGGGTGCTGGTAGGTGGCCATGGTGAATCCGGGATGGGCGTGGCCGAGACGCTCGCTTACCACCTTTATCGGAGCCCCGGCGGCGACGAGCAGGGAGGCGTGGGTGTGGCGGAGCCCGTGTATGGAGATGCGGGGAGTCCGCTGGCCCGGACGATACGGTCGAACAGTTGGCTGAGCGAATCCGGGTTCATTGGCCGGCCGGACCGGTTGACGAACATCCAGTCGTGCTCGCCGGCAGAGAGCTGTTCCCGCTGGAGACGGATGCGCCAGAGGCGAGCTGGTAGGTGGTGGATCGGTCGAGGTCGACGCTGCGGCGGCTGGTGCGGGTCTTGACCGGGAACTCGACGGGTCGGCCCCCGACGTTCTGGACGGTGCGGGTGATCGACAGGCGGGAGCGGGATTCATCGAGGTCGGACCATTTGAGTCCGACGATCTCGCCGCGTCGCATCCCGGTATGGGCGGCGAGGTGCAGGGCCGGATATAAGCGTTGCGTCGCCGCTGCATCAAGAAAGGCTCGGAGCTCGGCGACGCTCCATACCGGGGCTGCGGTGGTGGCCCTGCGGGTGGGCCGCGCGTGGCTGTCGTGCGCCACGTTGTGGGCAACCAATTTCCTTTCGACGGCCTGGTCGAGGCAGGCGCGGATGATCATGTGTACCTCGTGGATGGTCTTGGGGGCCAGACCCGCTCCAGTCCTGCCGCCGGTATGGGCCAAGGTTTCGTACAGCCCGTCGAGATGGTCGGCTCTGAGTTGGCGCAGCGGCACCTCGCCGAGCGCCGGGATGATGTAGTGCTCGGCGAACCAGCCGTAGCGGTAGGCGGTTGTGGCCCTCACCTGGCGGCGCTTTTGCGGCATCCACGTGCCCCTCAGGAACTCGCCCAGAGTGTTCGAGCCGTTCCGGGGTGGGGGAGGCTGTACACGATCTTGTCGGAGACGAGCGACGACCGCCTCTGCTTCGTGGCGGTCGGCGCCCACCGGATGCCATCGGCGACGCTCCCGGCCGGTCAGTGCGTCCAGTCCGTCATACACGACCACTGAGAAGCGGTCGTTGCGTTTCACCATGTAGGTCATGACCAAGTCTTGACCCCTTCGACGCCAACCCGAAGATCACCGTGTGTACAACTCGATGCCCGCTCAGGGGGTTGCCTCCACCGGTACCAGATCGTAACGCTTGACGTTATTAACGAGCACCGTTACTATGGGGGCGGTGCTGAGGTCGTTCGCCGACAAGGACACCGAGGCGATCTGGAACCGCCGACGCGTCCGCAAGTTCGACCCCGTCACAGCCCGTATCGCCCTTCGAAAACCCCTCATCCTCGACGCCGCAGAGAATCTCAACGACCTCCGAGTTCCCCCGGGCAACCGCTTGGAAAAGTTGAAAGGCGACCGGTCCGGCCAACACAGCATCCGCATCAACGATCAGTGGCGGATCTGTTTCAAATGGACCGGCTCGGGCCCGACCGAGGTTGAAATAGTCGACTACCACTGAGGCCACCACCATGACCGACACCATCACACCGATCCACCCCGGCGAAATCCTGCTGGAGGAGTACCTGATCCCCCTGGGGATCAGTCAGTACCGACTGGCCAAAGAGACCGAGGTTCCCCCCCGGCGTATCAATGAAATCGTTCACGGGAAGCGGGCCATCACCGCTGACACGTCACTGCGATTGGCCAAGTTCTTCGGTACCAGCGAGCAGTTCTGGCTCAACCTTCAGACTCGCCACGACCTGGAACTCGAACGTGACCGACTGGCCGGCACACTCCGACGGATCCACCTCTACCAAGCACCCGCCGCCAAATCGTCCGGCACGACAGCGACCACGACCCGACGCAGATCGAAATCCGCCAAGTCCCTCACCGAGGCAAGCTGACTCCGCGCCCCCACGCCATACCCGGAGATCAGTCGAGGGTCGCCACCAACGGCACTTATCTTCAGTGGAGATTTGGCCGTCTTCGACGTAGCTGACGGGGCATTTGGCTTCCCTTGAGGACGCGTTATCTGGGGTGGTGTTCACGAGGCACTTGACGTAGGGCTCCGGCGGGTTCAGTATCTCTATCGAACAGGTGTTCCCCCCTGTTGGGCGGAGGGGAAGGAGCTTGCTGTGTTGGTGCAGCGGGTGGTGATGCCGCTGACGGGGGCGCTGTCTTGGACGGTGCTCGATGACAGCGGCGAGCTGGTCGAGCCGGTGGAGAGCTATCTGGCTTACCTGTCTGCGCTGGAGCGATCGCCGAACACGCAGCGGGCGTACGCGACCAGCTTGAAGTTGTGGTTCGAGTTCCTGTGTCGGGTGCAGAAGGACTGGAGCCAGGTCGATGTGAGTGATGTGGCCCGGTTTGTGTCGTGGCTGCGAGCTCCGGCTGAGAACGTGGTCGTCTTGGACGGTGGCGACTCGTTGCGCTCGCCGGCGACGGTGAACCGCCATCTGGCGGCGGTGTTCGGCCTGTATGAGCATCACGCTCGCTTCGGTGTCGATGTCGCCGCCGGTTTGGTGGCATGGAAGCGGGTGAGCCGGGGGTCGTATAAGCCGTTCTTGCATCACGTGACCAAGGGCCGGGCGGTCCTGACGCGGCCGGTCAAGTTGGCCGTGCCCAAACGGGCTGCTCGCACGCTACGACCCGAAGAACTGGTGGCGGTGCTGGCCGCTCCCGATCACGCTCGTGACCGGTTCTTGTTGGCGTTGCTGGCCGAGACAGGAATGCGGGTGGGCCAAGCCCTGGGGTTGCGGCACGCCGATTTCGTAAGCCGAGCCAAGCAGATCCACATCGTGCCCCGGGACGACAACGCCAATGGTGCCCGGGCCAAGCTGCGCTCGGCGGCGGTGATCCCGGTGACCGCCAGCCTGGTCCGCTCGTATTCGGATTACATGCACGCCGAGTACGGCGAGATCGACTCGGACTATGTGTTCGTGAACCTGTGGTCGGGGCGGATCGGGGCTCCGATGACCTATTCGGCGGTGCACGATCTGGTCGGCCAGATTCGGGCTCGAACCGGCGTGGAGTTCACCTTGCACATGCTGCGCCACACTCACGCCACCGAACTGGTGCGCTCCGGGATGCACATCGAGGTCGTCGCCCGGCTGCTCACCCACCGCTCGTCGGCGACGACCAGCCAAACGTACGTGCATCTCGAGGTCGAAGACATCCGCGCCGCGCTAGTGCGGGCCGGGATATGGGACGGAAAGGAGCGGTCATGACCTCCTCTGGTGCGGCCCGGCACCTGCGGGCTCGCCCGGAGATCTTCTCCGGGGGCGGTGAGATCGAAGCCGACTACGCCGCCGACGTTTGGCACGCGGCTCGTCTCGGAATACCGACCAGACGGGGCCGTGACACCGCAAGATTCGGGGTGATCAAACAACCTTGGTTCCGCGACGCGATCAAAGCTTGGTCCCGGTTCCGTCTCGCTTCGGGCTACGCGTTTACGACCATCGATGCGGGCGCCCAGTCCCTGGCTCGTTTCTCGCTGTTCTTGGTCGAGCACCCACAAGTGGACGGCTTCGACAAGGTGACCCGCCAGCTTCTGGAACAGTTCCTCGTCTGGTTGCCCACCCAGACTCAGTGGGGGACGGCCACCCGCCATCACACCCTCACCTTCGTCAAGGTCCTCCTCGACTGGGGGCAACGACACGCAACCCTTCCCGGTCTTCCGCCGGGCGCGGTGTTATACGAGGAAGAGGTGAGCCGACCGCCGGATCCGATGCCACAGTTCATCCCCGAGTACATCATGAACCAGCTCGAGTCCGAGGAGAACCTGGCCAAGCTGGCCAACCCGATGGTGCGCAACCTGGTGGTGTTTCTGATCGAGACCGGGCTTCGCGGTGGTGACGCCTGTGTGCTGCCGTTCAACCCGATCATCGTCGACAGCGTCGGCTGGCCCTGCCTGCGGTTCGAGAGCTCCAAGACCGCCAGCGAGCATCTGATCCCCTTAAGCGACAAGGCTGCGGCCACAGTCCGCGCCCAGCAGACCTATGTGCTCGAGCAGTGGCCAGCTGGATCGCCGTGGCTGTTCCCCGGGATCATGGACAACCCCGACGGGATCAGGCCATACGCCCACGCCTCGTTGTCGCACCAACTCGGCCCCTGGCAGAAGAAGATCGGTCTTCATGACGAGTCGGGCCGGCCAGTGCGTATCCACGCCCACCAGTTCCGCCACACCTTCGCCACCCGGCTGATCAACTCCGGGCTGGAGCAATACGTAGTGCAGCAGTTGCTCACCCACGCCAGTCCCCGCATGACCGCCCGCTACGCCCAGATCCACGACCACACCGTGCGCGACGCCTTCGAGCGTTACTGCGCTCAGCGGGTCAACACCGCAGGCGAGCACCTCGAATACGACCCTGACGCTTCAACCGCGGACGCCGAGTGGGTCAAGCACAACATGGCCCGCATCCGAGACAGCCTGCCAAACGGATACTGCGGGCGGCCTCCCCAACAGGACTGCCCTCACCCCAACGCCTGTCTCACCTGCCCGGACTTTCAGACCACCCCGGAGTTCTTGGACATCCACCGCCAGCAGGCCAAGACCAACCGGAAACTGATCGCCCGGGCCGAAGCCAACGGCCAGTTCCGACTCGTTGACAATCTCCGACAGGTCCAGGCCAGCCTCGAGGCCATCATCCCCGCCCTTGAAGCCATCGCCGAGGACCAACAACAATGAGCCGGGTCGACAACAGCCGCTACCTCCTCCAAGCGGCCGCCGCCCGCCGGCAGAACGCCCGCCACAAAGCCAGCCAAGTGATAGAACGACTCGACCGGCAAGGCGGTCCGATCACCTTCGCCGCGGTCGCGGCCGCTGCCGAAGTCTCCCGCAGCTGGCTCTACCGCCAACCCGA
Source organism: uncultured Acidimicrobiaceae bacterium (assembly GCA_963851245.1). GTDB lineage: Bacteria > Actinomycetota > Acidimicrobiia > Acidimicrobiales > Palsa-688 > CAWKOH01. The sequence goes on from CAWKOH010000016.1 coordinate 188,705, forward strand.
CCTACGCGAGCTCATCGACCGTCTCCGAGCCGCCAACAGTCGGCCAATCCGCACCCCCGCTGCTCAAAGGGCCAGCGACGCCTCCCTCCGCCAACGCCTCGACACCGCCCGACACGAGATCGCTCAGCTACGCAGCCAGAACGCCGAACTACGACAGCGGCTCCAACACCAACTCGGCGAACAGCGAACCCTACGCAACACCGGAGGGCCCTGATGCACGAAATCGCATACCGAACCCTCGTCTACTGGATCGAGCCCAGCCCGCTCGGCCTGGCCGGCAACAGATGGGCCATCGAGCATCGATGCAACCACTGCCGCCAGACCCTGCCCACCGATCAACTTCTCGCCCACGCCCAAGCCCACACCGCCACGGCCACGCCCGAAATCCCACGTCAGCGACATGTCCCCCAAACAAACCCCCAGGCAGCGAGGCCCCTTCCCAGCGACCACTGGAGATAACGGCACTTGATGGGCAGGTCTGGGCACGGTACGACCGCGTGGTATGGGACACCCGCTTTTTTCCTACGAACGGGGACTTGGGCGACGGAACGCTGCTTCTCCAGCGTTATGCGTGGGAGGAGGAGAACATCCCAACCTGGTCGATCCAGACGTAGCGTCGCCCCGTCACAGTGCCGTGTTGCAGCACCAAGCGGTGGACTTCGATGCAGCCGTGGACCGTGCCCGGTAACCGGACGAGACCACCGACGGCGCGCGGGTCGATTGTGCTTCATCACACGACGGGGTGTGTGCGTACACGATACCGACCGCCCATTTCGAGGGCGGAGCTGGAGTGCCGAACCGGGTGTGCGAGACCGTCTGACGACGAGGCAGGCATCTAAGTGTCGAGCTGGGTCCGCCCCGTTGAGCCACAGGAAGTTCAGCGTGAGGGAGGAGCACCTGTCGTTTCGGCACCGTCAGTATCGGTGCTTTGGGTGGGGGTGCCTGCTGAGGGGATGGTGACAGTGACGGTGAGGCCGCCGCCGCGGCGGGGGTGGGCGGTGGCGGTGCCCCCGTGAATGGTGGCGATGGACGCGACGATGGCGAGGCCAAGGCCGAAGCCGTCGCGGGACGTGCGGTTGTTGAGCCGCTGGAAGGGTTCGATGACGCGTTTGGCATCTGCTGGGCTGATGAGGGGGCCGGTGTTGGTCACTGTCAGCTGGCTAGCTCCGCTGTTGGTGCGGGTGGTGATCCAGATATCGCCGGCGGTCGTGTTGTAACGGGCGGCGTTGTCGACCAGGTTGGAAACGAGGTGTTCAGCCAGGACCCGATCGCCGGAGATAACGGCGGGTTCCAGTGTCGCGTGCACCTGCCGGCCGTCGAGGGTGGCGGTATCGAGGACGTCTTCGGCGACGGTTGCGAGGTCAACTTCGTCGCGGACGCCCAGTTCGCGCTCGTTGCGGGCCAGGATGAGCAGTGCGTTGATGAGGTGCTCGGCGTGGTCTACCGCGGTGCGAATGTCGGCGGCCATAGCGTGGAAGTCGTCGGGCGTGCTGTGGGGGTTGTCTGTGACGACATCGACGGTGGTGCGCATGACGGCGAGCGGGGTGCGCAACTCATGCGACGCGTTGGCGATGAAGTGCTGCTGGGCCTCGAAGGCAGCTTGGAGCCGATCGAGCATCTCGTCGAACGTCTCGGCCAGTTCACGCAGCTCGTCGCGAGGACCCTGGAGCGCGATTCGGTCGACGAGATTGTGGTGGGACGCTGCACGTGCGGCAGCAGTGATCCGGTGTATTGGGCGTAGCGCTCGACCGGAGAAGATCCAGCCGAGGATCGCGGCGAGGGCGATGACCACGGCCAGCGTGATCAGGCCGTACTTAAGCAGATTCGACAAGGTGACATCACGCTGATGTAATGCCCCTTGATACTGGAGGGCGTCGTTGCACTTGGCGATGAGGTTGCTGTTGGGATGTAGTTTCGCCAGTTCGGATTGGCACAACGTCGCGAGACTGGCCGGAACGTTGCGATACGAAGGCTGCTGGGCCTGTCGCGATGGGTTGATCTGAGCGACCAAGAGGTAGCTGACCGCCACGACGATGGCCCCACACACGGTGAACAGGCCGGTATAGAGCAGCGTCAGGCGAACTCGGACGGGCAGCTGCGGGCGAGTCACATCCGGTACCCCTTGCCGACGACTGTCTCGATGAGCGGTGGGTCGCCGAGCTTGTGGCGTAGCCGGGTGAGGGTGACCGACACGATGTTGCTGAACGGGTCAATGTTGGTGTCCCACACCTGTTCGAGCAGCTCCTCGGCGCTGACGAGCGCTCCGTCGGCGGCGAGCAGAGCCTCGAGGATTCCGAACTCCTTTCGGGTCAGTGACAGGGCCCGCGAGCCGCGGCGGGCGCGGTGGCGGGCTCGGTCCACGGTGAGGTCGCCGTGGCGTAGCACTGGAGCCGCGGCCGGCGCGCGGCGGGCCAACGCACGGACCCGGGCGACCAACTCGGCGAAGTCGAACGGTTTGGGCAGGTAGTCGTCCGCGCCGAGCTCCAGCCCGTCAACCCGATCTTCGACGTCGCCGGCGGCGGTCAGCATGAGGACCCGCGGGCCGGATCCGGCCACCGTTTGGCACACCCGGTCACCGTGGATGACTGGCAGGTCGCGGTCGAGCACGATCACGTCGTAGGTTGTCTGAGCGGCAGCGCTTAGGGCGGCGGCGCCGTCATGCACTGCATCCACGGCCATTCCGGCTTGGCGGAGTCCCTGCGCGATCCGTTCGGCCAATGTCGTGTGGTCCTCGACTACCAGCACCCGCATCCCCCTAGTATGCGACGTTCGCGATGACATCGGTCCTACATCGCATGTAGCGCTAATGTCATCCGCTCCGCCGTATAAGTCGGGCATGAAACGAACACCAGATGCCAACGGGGACCTGACAGGAGCCGCCAGCCGCGTCGGACGCCGGGGGTGGTCCTGGTCAGCAGCCTTGCGATCCGTCGTCGTCACGATCGCAGCGGTGAGTCTGGCTCTGCTGGTCGCGGCGTGTGGCGGCGGTCACCCTTCATCGACCGGTTCGGGCGGCTCGTCGGCAGCGGGAGGATCGTCGACGAGCTCCAGTCTGCTCGCCTACGCCCAGTGCATGCGGGCACACGGGGTCCCTGACTTCCCGGACCCTGACAGCAACGGGCTGATCCCCCAGACCCAGGTCAAGAACCTTACCACCAGCCCGTCGGTGATCCGGGCGGCCGACGGGCACTGCCAGTACCTGTACCCGACCCTGCCGGGGATCAACGCCCCGTTCAGCACCGCGCAGAAGCAGGATTACCTGCGAGCGGCGGCCTGCATGCGATCTCACGGCGTACCCAATTTCCCTGACCCGGTGTTTTCCGGCTCGCAGGTGCAGCTCCCCATCCCACCCGGCGTCGACACGAACTCGCCTCAGTTCATCCGAGCCCGGCAAACCTGCGCCGGAATGATCCCCGCTGGACTTCCCTACAGCGGGAACCCAGGATGACCCCCGCGCGCATCCGGCCTGCGACCCGAACCCTGGAGAGCACGGGACCGGGCATAGGCATGCCGCCGCGGCGGGGGTCGAGATGAGCGACACCGCTACCGACGCGCCGCTTGGTCCTGAGCTGACCGCCTTACCGGAGGAACGCCACCGTCGCCGACACAAAACGCTCTGGGTAGTCGCCGCTGCGATCGTGCTGGTCGGCGCGGGAGTCGCCCTCGCCGCGTCCGACCCGTCTTCCTGGAAGGGGAGCAGCCGGTCCGGTGTTGCCAGTAGCGCCGACCCGACCGGGCTCTACACCGTTGCCCGCCAGGATCTGTCGTCCCAGACCGAATTGTCGGCCACCCTCGGGTATGCCGGCGACTGTTCGGTGGTGGACCAGGCGCAAGGAATACTGACCGCGCTGCCTGGGATCGGTCAGGTGGTTTCCCAAGGCCAGGCGCTCTACGGGTTGAACGGAGCGCCGGTCGTGCTCCTCTACGGCTCCACCCCGGCCTACCGCGCCCTGTCCGAGGGACTGAAGGGAGAGGATGTGGCTGAGCTGAATAGCGATCTGGTCGCCCTCGGTTACGCCACCACGACGCAGCTTCCCGCCGGCAGCGATGAGTTCACGTGGTGGACCAAGTTTGGAATTGAGAAGCTTCAGGCCGCCCTCGGGGTAACCCAAACCGGCGTCCTCACCCTGGGGCAGACCGTGTTCGTGCCCAGCGCGATCCGGGTCACGTCGCTGTCCGCCGCCCTTGGCGTTGCGGCCCAGCCCGGCCAGCCGCTGGTGCAGGCGACATCCACCACTCGCCAGGTCAGCATCGCTCTGGACGCCTCCCAGCAGTCAGAGGTAGCGGTCGGGGACAGAGTGACGATCACCTTGCCGAACAACCAAACCACGGCGGGGGTGATCTCCTCGCTTGGCAAGGTGGCGACCACACCCGCCTCCGGCACCCAAGGAAGCGTGTCGGGATCGTCGTCGACGCCGACCGTCACGGTACTGGTGAACCCGACCGACCCGGCCGCCACCGGGACATGGGACCAGGCGCCGGTCAACGTCACGATCACGACCGGCACGGTCAGCAATGTGTTCGTCGTGCCCGTCGACGCCCTCTTGGCTCAGACCGGAGGAGGCTACGCGGTCGAGGTCGTCGACGCTGAGGGAATCCACCACCTGGTCCCGGTCACATTGGGTCTCTTCGACGACGCCGACGGCCTAGTGCAGGTCGGCGGATCGGAGCTGGTGGCCGGTCAGCGCGTGGTCGTGCCGAAGCTATGAGCCCTACCAGCTGTGCCCCTGACCGCCAGGCTGGGCTCATCGGCCCGCCTCCTCGTGACAGCGACGGCTCCCGGCTGGTGCTCGAGGTCGATCAGGTCACCAAGGTGTACCCGAGCGAGCCGCCGCTGATCGCCCTACGCGGGGTGTCCTTCAAGATCAGGGGGGGTGAGCTGGTGGGCATCGTGGGACCGTCGGGGTCGGGCAAGACCACGCTGTTGCACCTGATGGGCACCTTGGACCGGCCCAGCGCCGGCCGGATTCGGATCACTGGTCTCGACACGGCGGCGCTCTCGGACCGTCAGTTGGCCGCCCTACGGGCCACCCGAATCGGTTTCGTCTTCCAACAGTTCTTCTTGGCCGAACATCAAAGCGTTCTCGACAATGTAGCTGACGGCATCCGCTACGCCGGCGCCCCGCAGCAGGAGCGACGAGCCCGTGCCCTTGACGCGCTCAGGCTCGTCGGTCTGGACCGGCGACCCCAGGCCCGCCCCACTCAACTGTCTGGCGGCCAACGTCAACGGGTCGCGATCGCCCGGGCACTGGTCGGCAGCCCAGCCATTGTGCTGGCCGACGAGCCGACGGGCAACCTGGACCAGGCGACCGGGCAGGCCATCGTGGCCCTCTTGCACAACCTGCACGACCAAGGCGTGACCATCGTGGTCGTCACCCACGACCGCGACATCGCAGCCCAAATGGACCGCCGCATCGAGATCGTCGACGGCCAGATCGTCGACGACAGCGCGAACAACACCCAGCCGACATCCCCGTGCGTCCTCAGCGACGGCGCTCATTCGGAGCCAGAGCCGTGAGCGACCCGGCGATCCCCGCCGTGCGAAGGCTCCGATCCTCCGACCTGGCACTCCTAGCCACTGTCGGGCTACGCACCCGTAAGCTCCGAGCCGCCCTGTCCGCGCTCGGCATCGCCATCGGAGTGGCGGCCATCGTGGCCGTACTTGGATTGTCCGCCTCCGCCTCCGCCGGCTTGCAGGACGAGATCTCCGCCCTCGGCACCAACCTCCTCATCGTCCAAAACGGTCAGACACTCGCCGGGCAACCAGTCGAGCTTCCCCGAGCCGCCCCGGCCATGATCGGGCGCATCGCCGCGGTCACCCGGGTCCAGCAGACCGGCTCGATCAACGCCAACGTCTACCGCAGTCCGCTCATCCCCACCATCGACACCAGCGCCCTCTCCCTCAACGCCGCCAGCCTCGACCTACCCCACACCGTGGGCACCAGCATTGCCCAAGGCAGCTACCTCAACTCAGCCACCGCCCACGAACCGGTCTGTGTGCTCGGCGCCGCCGCCGCCCAACGCCTCGGCATCGACCGCGTCTTCAGCGGTGAACGGATCTGGGCAGACAACTCGTGGCTCTACGTAGCTGGAATCCTCAAGCCCGCCAGGCTCGCGCCCGACATCGACTCCTCGGTTCTCGTCGGCTTTCCCGCCGCTCAGCGCTACCTCGGCTTCGACGGCCACCCTTCCACCATCTACGTTCGCTCCCAAACCGACCAGGTCAACGCCGTCGACAACCTCCTCGGCCCCACCACCAATCCGGAGAACCCCAGCGAGGTCAACGTCTCCCGTCCCTCGGCCGCCCTAGTCGCCCAACTCGCAGCCAAAGGCGCCTTCAACAACCTCTTCCTCGGGCTCGGCGCCGTGGCTCTTCTAGTCGGAGCGGTTGGCGTGGCCAACATCATGATCATCTCCGTTCTGGAACGACGCTCCGAGATCGGGTTACGGCGCGCTCTGGGCGCCACCAAAAGCCACATCGGGGTCCAGTTCTTTTCCGAAGCCGTTCTCTTGGCGCTCCTAGGCGGGGCCATCGGCGACGGCGCCGGCGTTCTGTCCACCGTCATCTACGCCCATAGCAAACATGAACTGGTCGTCGTGCCTGTCCTCGCCTGGGCCGGCGGCATCTGGGCCGCCCTCCTCATCGGTGCCATCGCCGGACTCTGGCCCGCCCTCCGCGCCGCCCGCATGTCACCCACCCAAGCGCTGTGGAGCGTGTGAAGTCCGTGAGGCGCGAAACGCACGGTAGCTCTGGTCTGCCTCTACCTTTGTGCTCACTCACTGTCCATCCCATCGACGGAGTTGGCCCGCGAGCTGAGCGCCGATCGACGGGACCGGCAAGTAAGTCAACCTCGCTCACGGTCCGAACTCCGAAGGGGCGGACAGAATGTTTGCCTGGAATGTCCCCTAACTACGCCATGCGCAGGTGCCGCCATAGACCGGCGTCTGATCCGACTCTGCCCTGTGGTGGACTCCTCACCGCATCAGCCGAAGCCTGTAGCCGAAACCCGTCGCCAGAGCCTCTGAAGGTGCCCCAGAAGGTGAGCGCCCAACGTCCCATAAGAACCGGGCCGACGACGCCCCTACCGCCGGCGGCCGGACTCGGCGCGCCTGTCAGGGAACGTCTCCTGGATCCCTCCCCGCGATTGGCCGCAGTCGAACGGAAGCGTCTCATATCGTTCACTTCCGCCGTCCCCAATCGCGTTTACATATGCGCACAGATCGGTTCAGTCGGACGTTGGGTTATCTCCGGCTAGCCGGCACTACGCGACGGGCAGACTTTCGGACAAGCTGGTTTGCGCGCGGAAGATGAGCAAGGATCGCGCTTGTGACGAACGAGTCGGCTTCGATGGGCAACGAGGTGACCGAGACAGGCGTATTTGAGACGATCCTCGATGGCTACGACGCTGTCTACGATGCGTTGTCGTCGAGCGAGGTGTTCGGCCAGATATGGCGAGAGAAGGCGTATGGCGACGAGTTTCCCGACGAGTTCGCTCACATCGGGTTCCTCACGCCGGTCGAAGGTCAAAGGCTGTTGGAGTTCCTGCGCTTGGATGGCGGGACGCTGGTCGATGTGGCCTGCGGAACGGGTGGGCCGGGGCTGTGGTTCGCTCAGCAGACCGGCGCAACGCTCATCGGCGTGGACCCTTCCGCATCCGGTGTGGCAGCGGCAACGCGCCGGGCGGAACGAGTGGGGACGGTACCGGCGCGCTTCGTTGAAGGGACGTTCGAGCAGACGGGATTGGCTGACAGTTCGGCCGACGCAATCACGATCATCGAGGCGTTCCAGTACGCGCCAAACAAGCGGGCCGCGTTCAGCGAGTTCTCTCGGGTGCTGCGGCCAGGTGCGCGGGCAGGGATCGTGTGTTTTGAGGTCGACCCGACCAAGGCCGCGGGGTTGCCGGTGCTCGGCGTCGACCCCATCGCGGACTACACAGCGCTCATCGACCGCGCCGGTCTGACCGTCGTCGCCTATGAGGAGACGCCCGGCTGGGAGGAGCGCGTGTACGGCACGTTCAGCGCCCTTGTTGAGGCTGCCGACGCCATCACCGCCGACATCGGAGAGCGTGCGGCGGCTGGTGTGCTCGCAGAGGCGACGGTTACGGTGCAGATGAAGCCCTACCCACGGCGTGTGCTGATAGTTGTCGAGCGCTCGTAGCTCCACATCCTGACCCCTCTCAACCCGTCCTGCACGTGCCGTTATCTCGTGGTCCGCGCCGTCGGACTTGACTTTGCGAACCGCCCCATAATCGCGGACCGTTCCTGCGAGCAGAACCGCCACCTACCGCCGGTTATACGGGTGATCCACCTGCTGAGCTGGCCGCTCGGGGAAAATCTTTCCGGGCGGAGTTCGGACAGGGAGGATCTCAGTGGTCTGGTCTCCGCAGGTTCGGCGCCTTCCCCGTGGGGATGGTGGCGAGTGTTTCGTTGTTGGTCATTGGCTGGTGGACGAGTTTCTGGAGTTCGCCGCCAGCCGGGGGCGCCCGAACACGGTGCGGGCGTACGCGCACGATCTGAAGACGTTCTTCGCCGTGGTGGGCAAGGACCCGTTGGAGGTCCGGCCGGCGGATGTGATGGCGTTCGTCACGGCGCAGCGCCGGCCGCGGCCGGGGGCGGAGAAGGTGGTGCGTATCACCGATGGCGGTTCGGGGTTGTCCACGGCGACTGTCCGTCGACGTCTGGCCGCGGTGTCGGCGTTGTATGGGTATCTGATCATCCGCGGTGATGTGGGGGTGGAGACGAACCCGGTTCCTCGGGGTCTGCCGACCCGGGCTTCTCGGCGCGAGGTGCGGGGCAAGCCGCTGTTGCGGCCGGTGCGCCGGCTGCCGCGCATCTTGAACCCGGAGGAGGTGGCGGTCCTGTTGGGGGCGTTGCGCACGGACCGGGATCGGGCCATGGTTCAGGCGATGGTGTTGGGCGGGCTGCGCCGCTGCGAGGTGCTCGGTCTGCGACTCTGCGATCTGCGTCTGGGTGAGTGGAGGGTGTTTATTGCCGAGGGCAAGGGCGGCCATCAGCGGCTGGTGCCGGTCTCGCCCAGCTTCTTCGCCACTGTCGCCGCGTACATGAACACCGAACGGCCGGCGAACGCGCCGACGGATCGGCTGTTCGTGGTGTTGAAGGGACCGCGCCGGGGACAGCCGCTTTCGATCGACGGGCTGGACGAGATCATCTCCGCGGCCCGGGCTCGGGCGGGCCTGGCCGCCGGAACCTGCCATGAGCTGCGTCACACCTGTCTGACTCGGCTGCGGGAGGCGGGCATGTCGATCGAGGCTCTCCAGGCTCAGGCCGGGCACCGTTCGATCGCGTCCACGCACCTGTATTTGCATTTGGGAGCGGACTGGCTGGCCGAGGAGTATCGGCGGGCGGCCGAGGTGATGGAAGCCCAAGCGGCTGTGGGGACGCCCCGGTGAGCGCCGCCGTCGCAGTCAGCTCGGACCCGGGTTTCGAGCTGCCGGCCGGCTGGGAGCAAGTGATCTCCCAAGCGCCGAGGATGGCAGCAACGATGAGCGTGTATCTGGGGTGGCTGTCGGGACGGCGGGCGCCGCGCAGCGTTGAGGCAGCCGAGGTGTGCCTGCGCCAGTTCGCTATCTATGTGACCGGCACGGACTCCTCGTGCCGGTCCACGGCCAACATCACTTCCGAGTATGTGGCCGGCTGGGAAGCGGCACTGTTGGCCCGCTCCGCTGCCGATGGTGAGCGCACCGTTTCAGCCAAGACTGTCGAGTACAAGCGGGATACTGTTCGGCGATTCTTCGAGCAGATCCGGGCGTGGGGTGATCCTGACTGCCCGACCCAAATGCCGGTGGAGAGGCGACAGCGGCCGCCGAGACCACCACGACCGAAGAAGCCGAGAGCCGTCCGCCCTCGAATACCGCGGCCGCCCAGGCCACCCAAGCCGGCCAAACCTCGCCCGCCCAGCCGGGCGTTCCCCATGGAGCTCACCTGGGAACAGATCGCATCCCACGGCGCCGCAGATGGCGGCCACCATGTGTGCCTACCTGGAGCAGTTGACGGTGTCGCACCGGCCTTCCAGCGTGATCGCCGCCGGGTTGGCGTTACGACACCTGGCGGGCCATCTCATCTCGATCGACCCGCCGTGCATGACCGTCGCCGAGGTGGAGCGCAGCCACATACAGTCCTTCAAGCTCGCTCTGGCCGCCAGGCGTGGACGTAAAGGGGCGCTGTCTAACCAGACCGTCCGCCACAACCTGTCGCATCTGCGGTCGTTCTTCGAGCGGATCATCGAATGGGACTGGGACGACGCACCCAAACGAGTCCCGATCTTCGCCGGCGACGTCCCCAAAGCCGACGACCCGCTCCCCAGGTTCTTGGACGACCCTACCGCGGCGAAGTTCATGGCCACCCTCGCCGCCGACCCCGACCGGCGCCGGCGGCTGATGGTCGAACTGTTGGCCCGCACCGGCATGCGCGCCAGTGAGCTGGGCGGGATCACAGACGACGCCATGTTCAAAGTCCGAGACACCTGGTGGCTGCGGATCCCTCTCGGCAAACTGCACAACGACCGCAACGTCCCCCTCCACCCGCTGCTGGTCGGGTTGATCAACGACTACAAGACCTGGCGAGGGCCCTCCCAAAACGGGTTCCTGCTCGAACGCAACGACGGGAAACCCTTCGACCGGCGCACCGTCCACCGTTACGTCGAACGGGTCGCTCGGCGGGCCGGGCTGCAAGGAATTCACCCGCACCGGCTTCGTCACACGCTGGCCACCCAGTGCCTCAACCGGGGCATGAGCCTCGAAGCCATCGCCGCCCTGTTAGGTCACCGCTCACCAAAAATGACGCTCGTGTACGCCCGCATCTCCGACGAGAACGTGGCCGATCAGTACTTCAAAGCCACCCGAGCCGTCGAAGCCGACACCATCGCATCACAGGCCACCGACGGCAACATCCCTCGACGGCTCTTGGCCAACGGGCACTGCACCCGACCTGTTGAGCTGGACTGCCGCTTCCAGACCATCTGCGAGGGTTGCGGGTTCTACGAGCCCAGCATCGAGTTCATCGACATCCTGCGCCGCCAACGCGACGACGCCACCGCGCATGCCGACCGTGCCCGGGCCGGGCTCTACGACCAGCTGGTTGCGGTCATCGACGCCACCGCCTAACAGCCCACATCGAGCGGACCGCTACCGCGCCTGGGGTCATGAGCCCTGGGCGCGGCGGTCCACCCCGGCCAGGGGTGGCTCATACCAACACTCGCCGGTCACGCTGGAGTGGCGAAGCCAGCGATACCGCTTGTGCGCGGCCTGGGCGGTCACCCCCAGCGCCTCGCCGATCTCCGCCCAGGTCGCACCCCGCTCCATCGCCGCGGCCACCGCCCGCTCCCGCACGGCCTCCATCTCAGCCAGGCGACCGGTCAACGCCTCGATCTTCTCCAACGGGGAACGCCGCACCACGCCTATCAACCTAGGTTGATCCGGCCAGTGGTTCAACTATGGTTGATCAGGCCTGTGAACGAACTGCTCATCGCCACCAACCCCGACCCCGACTCCACCCTCGCCTACCTGCTTCGGGTGCCACTGGGCGAGGGCATCGTGCTGCGCACCGCCGGGACCTGGCCGCGCACCAAGGCCCTCTACTGCTACCCGGTCCCCGCCGACGAGTGGCCAGACGACCCCGACATCGTGGAGCGGGTGCCGCTGCAATCGTGCACCCGGCGAGGAGCGGCCATCGACATCATCGCCGCCCGGTTCCGGGAGAACCGCTCCCAGCTGGTCTTCACCACCGCCCGGGGCCGTGAGGCCGTGTTCTGGCAGTCCCCCCGCACCCGCAAACAGGCCCGGCCCCAAGTCAACTTGCCGACCGCCCGGGCTGCGGGCATCGCCCAGCTCGAGATCGTCGTCGACGCCCACGAACGCTACGCCTACCACTTCGTCGGCCAGCAAGTGCGCACTACCAGCCGGGGCCTGCCCTGCGGCGACTACGGCATCATCGTCGACGGGGCCCTCGTCGCCGCGGTGGAACGCAAATCCATGCCCGACCTGATCGCAAGCCTGACCAGCGGCCGACTCCGCTACGCCCTCGGCCAGCTCGCCGCCCTACCCCGAGCCGCGGTCGTCGTCGAAGACCGCTACTCACAGATCTACAAACAGGACCGAGTCCGGCCAGCGCTCGTCGCCGACGGGCTCGCCGAATGCCAAGTCCGCTGGCCCAACGTCGCCATCATCTTCTGCGAGACCCGCGGCCTGGCCGAAGAATGGACCTACCGCTACCTGGCCGCCGCCCACGACTGGGCAACCACAGAGCCGGCCGCCATCGAACGAATCGGCCAGCAGCCAACCCTACGGCCGATCACCGAAGTCAAGACCGGTCCCTCACCGGCTGAGATCCGCGACTGGGCACGCCGCAACGGCATCGACGTCCCCGACCGCGGTCGAATCCCCGCATCGATCCGCCAGGCATGGGAGCGTTCCACGAGCCCACGTGACCGCTGACGTCCACACCTGAAATCTGCTTGGATAGCTACCGTCAGCCCCGGAAGATCACCCGTGTAACAGCGGGACCGTGACACTCGCGTCTAGCGAGGTGATCCGTCTCAGTCGGGCACGAGGCTGGCAACGAGCTCGACTTCGAACCCGTCGTCGTTCTCCAGATACGCCGCGTAGTGGTTCGGGCCGCCTGCGCGCGGATGCTGATCCCCGAACATGAGATGCCAGCCGTGGACCGCTGCCTCGGCGACAAGTTGGTCGAGATCGGACGGTCTGCCGGCATGGAACGCAAGATGGTTCAATCCAGGCCGAAGCCGGTCGTGATCCTCAGCCGTGAGTGCTGGCGACTGTTCGACGACGATGTAGTGGTCCTCACGGCGCCAGCTCCTGCCTGCAGGCCAGTCCTGGAAGAGTTCGTAGCCGAGAGAACCGAGGAGCCGTCCGAAGCTGTCGACTGCTCGGACGAGGTCAGGGACCCACAGTTCGAGGTGGTGGATCCCGGTGGGAAGGTCGATGGACACCTGTGAATTCTGCTCATCTAGGCGTCCACTTGGCCGTTCATTCGTCACATGCCCCCTATCGCCGAACACCCGCGGCCACGACCTCGCCCGGATCGCCGGCTGAAGGTCATTTTCGCTTTCGTCTTTGCCGCGTACCGCCGAGGAGGTAGCCCCACAGGAGTCTCGTACTGCGTCGGGCGTAGGGGAAATTCCTCCTCCAAGGCGACGACAACGTTACCGCTGGCCGGAAGAATTATTCTCATCATGACAACGCGGTGGTTCCGCTCGCTGACAAGCAGTCCCGCTGGTGGGACTGTACCTACAGTGGCGACTCTGATGATGCTCGAGGCGGTTTCGTTAGCGGTCGCCTCAGCCCTTCACCTGGCAGGCATGGTCCACGGGCGGTCTGCATCGTTCGATCCAGACGCAGCCGGCATCGCCGAAGCTGTGATCGGTGCTGTCCTCGCCGCTGGCGCGACCCGTCTTGTTCACAGGCGGCATTACGGCTCGGAAGACCGCTATCGCCGCAAACGCGTTCGCTCTGATCGGGTTCCTGGTAGGGATCAGCGAAACAGCCAGAGGTGGCCATGCCCCAGATATCGCCTACCACGCGACTGTTATCCCTCTTCTGATCATGGGAACTGTTCTCCTCATTCGAGCCAAGCGAACATCATCTGAGCGGTCAGGGGAGACCGCTCGTTCAGCATCTTGACGCCACCGCCCGCCGGCGAACGCGTCCCAGTAACGCGTAGGCCACGCGCCCCGGTTTGGGGTCGCACCGAAGCTTGGGGGGAATGCCAACGTACCGGGCTTCGATTGCACACAGTGGCGAGGATGGCTTGAGAAGCGCCTATCGGGAGACCCTTGATTCCGATTTGGGGGCACCTGGGGCCAACGCCAGGAAACGTGGGCGGCTGACGGGAACTTGATGGATGGTCAGGTGTTCGGCGAGATGAGCCTTCATGTCGCAGGGGCGAACCGTCCCCTCAGCTCTCCTTGCGGATGAGCTTGCTGAGGGCTCCGCCCACGTCGTCAGTGAGCGTGTCGACTGTCGTGGTGTTGACCGTGGCGACGATGATCTGGCCCACCTCGGTGTTTACGTTGGAGTAGATGCCCTGCTCCGCCATCCGCTTGGTCTGATTGTCGTTGTCCTCGGTTGGTGTGACGTAGTGGACCGTGGTGACCCGGTAGCGCTTGAGGACGTAGAGGTGAAGCAGGGTCATCAGGCGCTTCTGACGCAGTTCGGAGTCGAACGTGTTCTGGTCCCGGACCGACAGGATGACCTGTCCATGGCGGTCGGTGGTCGGAGCGAAGACCAGGTTGGCTTTTCGGTCGTCGTCGCCGCCGGTGCCCAGCACCGACAGTTCGAGTACGTCGGCGCCGTCGCGGCTCGGGCGCAGACGTACCGTGAGGGGCTCCTTGAAGCCGTAGACCTGCCTCCACTCGGCGAGCCAGTCCTCGAGCACCTTCTTGGGAAGCTCGGTTTGTGCGAGGTGCTGGACCTGCGTCGAGCCCTTGCCCATGGCTTTCGTCGTCGCGGTGCGCGCCGACGATGCCGCCAAGGCGGCGTCGAGGCGAGGACCGCCGACGTGGGTCTGCGGCGTTCGGTAGGGCGACTCGAGCAGGCGGATCTTCCGTTGGACCTGAGCCAGGGCCAGCATGCCGTCCTCGAGAAGGGCCGTCGCAAACTCTTCGGCTGCGACACCGTCGATCTGGTGGCCACCGTAGGTGATGAAGTTGAACACGAACCCGGCCTCGCCCAGCTTCTTTGGAAACTCGCGCATCTCGTCGTCGGTCATACCGGTCGAGTCCCAGTTGAACGACGGTGAGAGGTTGTAGGCAAGCATCTTGTCGGGGAACTCCGCGTGGATCGCCTCGGCGAACTCCTGCGCCTCGTGGATATCGGCGGACGCAGTTTCCATCCAGACCAGATCGGCGTACGGAGCGACCGACAGGGACTTGCGGATCGCATAGTCCAGCCCGCCGCGGACCTGGTAGAAGCCCTCAGGAGTGCGGGCCACCTCGGCGTCCCAGTAGAAGTCGATGCCGAGTTCTCGCGCCTCGCTGCGCACGGCCCAGAACGAGGCCGTCGCGGCGAAGGCGCTCCACTCGTCTTCGCTGATGGGTGTCTCATCGCCGTCTTCGACCCGGTTCTTCAGGCCAGCCAACACTGCCTCCCCGATGGTCATGAGACCGGACTCGGCCTCCCAGCGTCCGACCATCTCATTGGCGACCTTGTCGTAGGCCTGCTCGACGACGGGCTCGTCGGCGCCGGCGGTCTCTTTGGCTGCGGCGCGGGCCAAGGCAGCGATGCCCGTGCGATCGAGCCACGCGTCGGCCGCTGCGTATTCCTTGTCGGTGACCTTGTAGAGCGTGAAACCATTGACGATATGGGCTCCTGCGTTGTAGAAGACGCGCATCAGGGCCAGCGTCGTCAGTTTGTAAGACGGGACATCGGCGCGGGTCGCTCCGAGGATGAAGGGGTGGTCCCGCTCGTCGCCGCTGTTGTCGAGGAGGTTCGCGGCCTCGGCATCGGTGCGGGCCACGATGATGCCTGGCACCCGCATGACGTCGAGTTGGAAGCGAGCGGCGTTGAGGCGCTTGATCTGTTCGTCCACGCCGACGAGAACCTTGCCGCCTTGGTGGCCGCACTTCTTGGTGCCGGGGCGCTGGTCCTCTATGTGATAGCCGGTGACCCCGACCTCGACGAACCGGCGGATGAGGTTCCGCACGGCGGCATCGCCGCCGTGACCCGTGTCGGCGTCGGCGATGATGAACGGTCGGTAATCGACCGGTTCGGGCGCACTCGCGAGGTCGGCGGCCGACAGGCGCGAGCGCTGGTATGTCTGATTCCTGTCTGCAGTCAAGAGGGCACGCACAATGGCCGATGCCTCATCGGGCACCTGGGAGAGCGGATAGCTGGCCAGATCGGCACCCGGATCCTCCTGAACCGAGCCCTTGGCCGACGTCGCCCAGCCACCAAGGTAGATGCCCTCGATACCCATTCGCTTCATCGTCACAGCCTGGCTCGGTGAGTAGGGACCAAAAGTGGTGATCGACTTGCGCTCCGAGAAGAGCTCCCGTAAACGGTCGTAGAACGCCGCGGCGTTGGCCCGGGCGACTGGGTAGCCGCTCTCGATGGTCCCTTGCTGCTCGGCCACTTGGCGGGCCGAGTAAAGGCGGGTGATGCCGCTGAAGCGGTCACTGTTTATGTAGTTGCGTGCAGCAGCGACGTTGTCGTCAAATGTCATGATGGACTCTCTCAGTTCTCGCTGTCGAAATCGAGGTTGCGGGTGATACGGGTGCCGTCTCGGCCGAACGCGTCGAGGAACCTCCGGATCCGCTCTTTGGCCACGGAGAGGTCCGTGACGTTGAGGTTGAGGTTGAGGAGGTCGATGTACCAGGGCGCTTTGACCGGCTCGAGCACGTAGGCCTCGACGATTGCCCGGGCGATGGGCAGCGTCGTGGTTTTTGAGTCGTCGTGCACGTCGTTGCTGTCGGCGCGCAGAAGCTTGGCGTGCTCTTCCTCCAATAGTTGCGTGAACAGCTCACGCGTCAGGGTTTCGCCCGCCTTGACCCCGCTGTCGGCGTCGTCGTCGGTGAATGCAGCTCCCTTGTGGAGCCATTCCCAAAGCACGGACAGGCGGATCTCACCGGTCGCAGCATCCTCCATTAGGTAGAGGACGCCGTCGTCGCCGAAGAAGTCGGCTGGCTTGAGGGCTGCGGCCTGGAAACCGCGACCGAACGCATTGCCGTACTGCAGGCCGACGCTGATCAGGTCGCGAGCACCCCGAACGGTACGGGGCGCGTCCTCGAGCGTCCGCAGTGCGCTGGCGTCCTGCGCCGTGTAAGTGAGCGGCGGGAACGGCCGGCCGAGCTGGTTGTCGTCTCCCACCTCCTGCCACACCGGCCGCATGACATGCACCATCTTCCAGTGGGCCACCCACTTCCCAGAGGCGCCCTCGACCTGCTCGCGCCGCCCGCCCGACACTGCTCGCTGCATAGCGGCGTCGACGGCCGCGTCGGTGCCGACCGGGATGTTCGCTTCCATGCCGCCTTGCCAGAGAGCGTAGTGTCCGTTGAGATCGGGGGTGTTGACCGCGCGGCGGACGCGGTCCTCGTAGACCCGCATGTACCCGTAGGTCATGGTGATCGCATCGACGTTGGGGTTCAAGAAGTCGGGGTCCCAGGCGAGTGCGTCCGATACCGAGTTGATGTAGTCCCATCGACCGGTGTTGAAACCGACGAAATGGCGCCCGAGGGCGGCACGGATCTCCATGAGTTGAAAGCACGCTTCGAGCTGTTCGACGAGGACGTAGACGAGGACGGTGCCTCGGTCGAGGCGAAGGTGGTCTTCGATCGTGTCGAGGATGGTGGCCCAGTGTGCGGCTTCGGAGGCCGTCTGGATCTTCGGCAGGTAGAGAACGACCGAGCGTCCCTGGCTGCGCAGCGTCTCTGCGTTGTTGGCGAGGTACAGCGCAGCGTCGGCCATGCTGGCGGAGTAACCGTGGCCGTCCTGATGGGCGATATGTCGGTCGTCGAGATGGAGGCCACGGGCTCGGAAGATGCGCGTGGTCACCTGCAGCTGCTCCTGCCAGTCGGCGATGATTTCCCGGCCGTGGAAGTCGACAGCCCAGTTGTTCATCTCCCCGGCAACGACCTCGGCGACGTCATGGAACTGCGCGTCGCCGGCGAAGGCCAGCTTGATATTCCGGAAGTTGTCCAGAGACATGGTGTCGACTTGGCCCAAGGCGTCCTCGCCATCGAACATCCAGCCGTCGGCCCCAGACAGCAACGCGTAGGCGACATTGCGCAACCCCGATGCCGTAGATGCGCGGGGCTTGGTCGCTGGCCCGGTGCCCTGGATCCACTGGCGCTGCAGGTCGTGGGGGATCACCGCTCCCTCGAAGCGGCCGGCCCGAGCATCGGCAACTGTGATGGTGGTCCCATCGATCACTGCGGTCTCGGGCAGGAAGCTGAGGTGTTCGCCCTCGGCGGCTCGTCGGCGGCGGCGATCGATTCGCGAGTCCATGAGCTCCAGGCGTCGCCCGTCGAGGGAAGCGAGAGCTTCCAGAGTCGCCAAAGCTTCGGGAGTGTAGACGTCCGGATACCCGTCCAGAGCGGTCCGGGAGATCGTGATGGGGGAGGGCATGGGCCTAGTTCATCACGTCGGAGGTCTGTGGTGTGTCGCTGAAGACCCCGCGGCCCCGGGATGTGCCAGTCCAAGTCGAGGTACGTGCCAGTGCCAGCGCTCACAGGATCCGTAAACCCCGACCCTCAAGAGCGCCCTTCGTATCGTCGGGCCGCCTTTCGACGGCGAGTCGCCGGGCTCATCCCCGCCCCACGAGCGGCACGGCTATCACCCACGCAGGCCCGCTGGTCTCTCTAGCCCGCCGAGCCGGTTCACAGACGGTCTGCCCCGTGGGATAGCCACAAGCGCGTCTTTCCGTCGTCTGCGGTGCCCGAGAATGTCCCAAAACGCCCCGCGGCCGTGTCGCGATATCCCACCATCGGACTGCCTCGAAACGCCGGTTCCCGGTGCCGAGGTCTAAGGCTCCTGTGCGCGACCACTCCCGTCGTCATCGGGACGGTGGTGGCCGAATCGACCTGCTTGAGGAGGGCCACGCCTGGTCGGGTCGAGGTAACCCCTTTCTTCCAGAGTGGCACTCGTGTAGCGGCCCGATGCGCCGGCGGAAAGGGCCGATGCCTCTCTCACAGTCAGGACTGGCTCGGTCTACTGGACCGTTCGGTGAGAGATGATCTAGGTGTGACCAGCACTTCTGTCCCCTTCGTGCGTACCCCGGACGCCAACTTCGACGGCCTGGCCGAGTTCCCCTACGAACCGCACTACCTCAGCATCGACGGCCTGCGGATGCACTACATCGACGAGGGACGAGCCGACGGCCCGGTGGCCCTGATGGTTCACGGGATGCCCACCTGGGGCTACCTGTATCGCCACATCGTCCCCGTCCTGGTGGAGGCCGGCTACCGATGCATCGCTCCCGACCACATCGGCTTCGGCCGCAGCGACAAGGTGACGGACCCCGCCTGGTACGACATCTCCCGCCACACTGCCAACCTCACCCATCTCGTTCGACTACTCGGCCTTCATGACATCACGCTCCTGGCCCAGGATTGGGGCGGCCCTACTGGCCTCGCCCAGGCCGTAATCATGCCCGAGCGCTTCTCCCGCCTGGTCATCATGAACACCTGGCTACATCACGACAGCTACGAGTACTCCCCCGGCATCCGCCGCTGGATCGCCCAGAACCTGCCCGGCGGCATCTTTCGCGACAACATTCCCGAGCGCTTCAACTGGGGCACTCTCATGGTGGTGGGCACCGGGCAAGCCGACCCGCAGCAGGCGCTGTTCCCCGCCCTCCAAGGCGCGGCGCCCGAACTGCCGGCGCCCGCCGAGGCCGTGCGCCGAGCCTACGACGCCCCCTTCGCCGGCCTCGGCGAGGACGGCGTTATCGGGGCACGACAGTTCCCGCTGTGCATCCCCGTCGACGACCACGCCCGCGGCGACGGCGACACGCAAGCCCGCCATTTCCGTTCGATCAACTCCACCAGCTTGCCAGTGCACTTCATCTGGGGACTCAGTGACGACGTCTTCACTGGCGAGTGGGGCCGGACCTGGCACTCCCTCATCCCGGGATCGACCTGGGACGGCTTCGACGATGCCGCCCACTTCCTTCAAGACACGCACGGAACCCGCATCGCCGAGCTAATCCTCCGACGCTGCCACTAATCCGCTGAGGGCACGGCACGTGTCCCAGAACACCGAGGGGACGGCCGGCCCAATGCGACACCTATCGCCGGGTCAAGGGCACCACTGCGACCGTGTGTTTGACCGCCGGCTTCAGTTCACCTACTAACTCAGTGTTTGTGAGTTCAACCGCTCGTCGCTCGGTGGCGGTCTTTGCTGTTGGTTGCCACACCGAGCGTTGCGAGCCCACGATCCTCCCAGGATCCGTCTACGCATAGCGAACACCAGCAACCACCTTGACCAGCTTGACGGCCTGGAACCTGACGAGCTGGACCGACAAATTGCTCGTGTACCAGGACTTTTGTCTTCACCAGTCCTAACGGTGATATCGTCCGGTCCCCGAGGAGAGGTGCGAGAGCGGCCGAATCGGACTCACTGCTAACAAGTCCAAATCCGCCAGCCCTTGACAGTCAGTAGTTGCCTGTAGTCGCCGTTTAGCGTCCTGACCTGCGGGTTTATGAGAGGCCCTCTTCGCCACTCGTCAGCGTAGTAGCTGGTCATCGCTGTGGCTAGGAGGATTCTGGGAGGATCCTGGGTCAGGATGTTGCCGTACATTGGACGTACGTCGGTGGAGGTGAACGCAGTGGCCAACGTGGAGACCCGCCGGAGAAGCCGTCGTTTAGAGCTTCGGGCGACCCCGGAAGAGCACGACCTGATCGATCGGGCCGCGGCCGCGGCCGGCACGGACCGCACCACCTTCGTGATCACCAATGCGGTCGAAGCAGCCCGCCGAGTTCTGGCGGACCGGACCGTGTTCGATCTCGATGCCGAGAGTCTCGCCGAATGGGAAGCGATCAACCGTCGTCGAGCCCGGGACCTACCCGGGCTGCGGCGGCTGATGCAGCGGCCCTCTCCGTTCGCCGATTGAACCGTCGGTACCAACCGCCGATCGCTCTCGGTCCCGAGCACCTCCTCGAAGCATTCGAGTGCCGTTCCGCCGAGCAGACCGGCTGGTTGCGCCGCTACGCCCGCCAGTCCGCGGCGATGGGAACCACCAGGGTATTCGTGGTCACCGAGCCTGGCGATCCGCGGGTGGTGGCCTACTACGCGTGGTGCATGGCGCACGTGACTCCCGAGGCCGCCACGCCCCGAGTCCGCAAAGGCGCCGGCTAGGTATCCCCAGCCCGTGGCCCTGCTGGCCCGACTCGGGGTGGACGCCCGCCACGAAGGCCAAGGTCTAGGAGCCGCCCTTCTCCAAGACGTGTTCGCCCGGCTGGTCGAGCTGTCCGATGGGATGGGCTGCCGCGGTCTGCTGATCCACGCCGAGACCCCCCAAGCCCGGGACTTCTATCTGCATCTCCTACCCGAATTCGAACCCAGCCCGACCAACGACCTCTACCTCCTCCTACTCATGAAGGACATCCGACGGACCCTGACCGGCACTTGACCTCCCGTGACCGCTCAGAAACCTCGGATGGACGGTGCCGAGTGCCCGAGTAACGGCATCTTTAAGGCGTACCTGATTCGTCGCCGCGGTGAACTTTCGGGGACACCCGTGTCGGGGCGATTCGATCTGGGCGCGTTCGCCGCGGTCCCCGAGCGGGCCGTGTCTCTCGCCATGGCCATCGGTGCAGAACTGCCGATCGTCGGCGCATCCACCTACCTGCGAGCGGTCGGAGCCCTCTGGGCGACTGAGTCCAGCCTACGAACGCGAAGCGGACCTCCACTTTTTTCTCCGGCGGTCCCTGCTTTCGCACCTCTGGAGAGGCGCCGCTGACTTCGACGCTGTGGTGTGCGTTGTTAACGTCATCCGCTGACCGCGGGCGTTTTGAGTCCCAAGCGGATCGGGTACTCCGGGTTGTTGCCGGGTAGGGCTTGTATGTCTCCTATGCCGTCAGGGCCAGTCGATGCGCTCAGCTGCTATCGGGACGACGCGCCCAGAGGACGGCGTCGACGCCGGGGTCGGTGACGTCGCTCATCTGGGGTCGCTGCTCCAGGCGGAGTGCCTCGAGACCGCCCGGCATGTCGCGGCTGGGCGTTTGCTGGGGCGCTCAGGGTGGGCCGGACCGGGGCTGGAGATCCGACCGAGCGAGAGCGGATCGGGTCTGACGCTACGCCGCCTATTGCGGGTTGTCTGTGCGAATGTCGAGAATGCCCGTTCGGAATATCCGTAGGGCTTCGTCGGTGTCGGCCACGGCCTTTTCGATCCGGGCCTTGGCGTCCGGGTTATCGATTAGCTTCAAGGCAGCCTGGAGTTCCATTCCGATGGCGAAGAGTTGGTGAACCAAGGTGTCGGTGAGGGTTTGGGCGATGCGCTCCTGTTCGGAGGCGACGACTAGGGCTCGTTCCAGTTCTTCTTTCTCCCGGCGAAGTGTTTCGTCTCGGGTGCTCTTGGCGAATCCTCTGAGATGGCCGTCGGCGTCTCGCAGGGCGGTTACCGACACGTTCGCCCAGAACTGGCTGCCGTCCTTGCGCACTCGCCAGCCGGTGGCCTCGGCTCGCCCGTCCCTGGCGGCCTGATCGAGAATTTCTTGCGGTCGGTTGGCTTCGCGGTCACTCTCAGTGTAAAAGATGGAGAAGTGGCGCCCGACAATTTCGTCCTGGGCGTACCCTTTCAGGCGGGCTGCCCCCTGGTTCCAGGTCGAGACGATCCCTTGGGGATTGAGAATGAACAGGGCGTAACCCTCCGCCGCGTCTACCAGCAGCCGCCAACGCTCGTCGAGGGCTGGCGGGTCGCTTGGGTCGATCGGATGGCTGGGCCCTGTCGTTTCGGAGCCCAAGTTCACGGCGGATCTACCCTGGGTTGGGGCTGAAGGCTGGGCGAGGTGACATCAACTTAGTGTGGGCCGAGATGGCGGTGGTCGGGGTGAGCGGGTGTTGGCTCGTCCGGTGTTGACGACCTGGACGGGAAGGTCGCCGGCGGCTTTGAGGACCCGTTCGACGGTGAATCCTTGCAGCAGGCGGGCCCACCGCGACCCGTGGGGCGAGCCGATGACCAGCTGGGAGGCACCGTGTTTGCGGGCGGCTCGGATCAGTCCTGAGGCGATATCGGTGGCGGTGACCTCGATGAGCGAGCCGTGCAGGTCTTCGAGCAGTCGTCGATCGAGCGTCGAGCTGGCTGCGGGCCCGGCGGGGGGTGCCGTCGGCGACGTGGACGTGAACGCCGCGGAGTTGGGCGCCGGTCAGCCGGGCCAGGTCGGCGGCGTAGCGGATGAGCCATTGGTCGGCGTCGGCGCCGCCCAGCCCCACGACCACGACCGGGGCTGGGCTGGGCGGGACGGTGCGGTGGGCGGCCAGGTAGGCTTTGGCGGGATCGGGGACGGTGTCGTCGAGCCACAGCTGGGCCAGTTCTTGCAGGGCGGCCAGGTTGGCGAAGCGGAAGTAGTGCGACAGGGCGGCGTCGACGCGTCGGGCGGGGAACACCAGGCCTTGGGTCAGCCTGCGCCGCAGTGCCTGCGGTTCGAGGTTGATGAGCTTGATTTCCCCGGCCCGCACGAAGGCGTCGGGTACGGGCTCGGCCCGGCGGGTGCCGGTGATCTGGGCGACGATCCGGCCGAGGGACTCGATGTTGGCGACGTTGAGGGTGGTGTAGACGTCGATGTGGTGGGCGAGTAGGTCGTCGACGTCCTGCCAGCGTTTCGGGTGGCGCTCACCGGGTAGGTTGGCGTGGGCCAGTTCGTCTACCAGGGCCGGCTGGGGGCGACGGGCCAGAACGGCTTGGACGTCCAGCTCGGCGAAGGAGGCCCCCCGGTAGGTGACGGTCCGGGTGGGCACGATGTCAAGGTGGCCGATTTGGGCTGCGGTTGCGCTTCGCCCTTGGCGTTCCCAGTAGGCCACCACGGCGTCGACACCGGAGCGACGTGCGGCCCGGGCGTCTCGCAGCATGGCGTAGGTCTTTCCCACCCCGGGTGCGATGCCGAGGTAGGTGCGCAGCTGTCCCGGCGTTCTGGCGGAGCTACGGTCGAACTGTAAAGGGGCGTGCCCTGCGGGCGGCCGGCGTGCGGGCCTCTCCGGCGAGGCGGTTCTGACCCGGCCGGCGACGGGGCGGCCACCCCCGGCCTGTCACCCTCCACCTTGACCGATAACCGCCTCACGCCATCATTCCTCCTGGTCTCCATGACAGCTGGCCAAGCGGAGGCGGCCCGCTCGGAGGGATCGCCGAGCAGATGGCTCGGGGTGTGCTGGGTGCTCCCGCTCTCACCCGTCATCGCGTTTGGTCGTCGGGGACGATCACCACGGGGTAGCGGCTGTGATGGGCGCATTTGGTGCTCACCGATCCCAGCAGCAGCCCGGCTAACGCCCCCCGGCCACGGGACCCGACCACCAGCAGCCCGGCCTGTTCTGACTGGGCGCAGAGGACTTGCGCGGGGTCGCCTTCGAGGACGACCTGCTCCATCCCCACGTTCGGGTAGCGTGGGCACGTCGTCGACCACCTGGGCGAGCTGCTCTGTGGCCCGCCGGGCGATGTCCTCGTCGATGGGCCAGCAGGCCTCGGATCCGTAGTTGTAGGTGCGTTGCCAGACGGTGACGGCCCGAACCGGCCGACCGCGATCAGCGGCCTCCGCCACGCCCAGCGCAGCGCTCGGCGGGACCCTTCCGAGCCGTCCACACCGACCACGACAACAGGGGGTGTTCGGGGTTCGCTCACCCTGGCGGCACCGATGCTGCCACCCGACGCCGAGAGATGCGCTTCGGGGGCAGCCGGGAGGGCCCGGTTCTCATCGGGTGAGGACTACTTTGATGGCTCCGGTGTCGGCGGCTCGGGTGAAGGTGTCGTAGGCGTCTTCGATCGGTCGAGGGCGAAGTGGTGGGTGGCGAAGCGGGCGGCGTCGATGTGGCGGGCGGCGACCAGGTTGAGCAGGGTGGGGGTGGAGTAGGTGTCGACCAGCCCGGTGGTGATGGTGAGGTCGCGGGTCCACAGGGTTTCGAGGTGCAAGGTGGCGGGTTTGCCGTGCACGCCGATGTTGGCGACATGCCCGCCGGGGCGGACCAGTTGGGTGCACAGCTCGAAGCTGTCGGGCACGCCGACGGCTTCGATGGCTACATCCGCGCCCAGCCCGCCGGTGAGGTCGTGGACGGTAGGCGGCGGCGTCCTCCGGCGCGTTGTTGACGGTCACGTCGGCGCCGAAGAGCTTGGCGGCTTCCAGGCGGGCGTCGGCCAGGTCGATGGCGACGAGGTGGCTGGGCGAGTACAGCTTGGCGCCGATGATGGCGGACAGCCCGACCGGGCCGGCGCCGACCACGGCCACGGTGTCGCCCGGGCTGGACCCGGCCGTTGAGGACGCCGACTTCGTAGCCGGTGGGCAGGATGTCGGCCAACATCAGGATCTCCTCGTCGCGCGCAGCCGGCGGGGATATGGTAGGTGGAGGTGTCGGCGAAGGGCACCCGGACGTGTTCGGCCTGGGTGCCGTCGATCATGTAGCCGAGGATCCAGCCGCCCCCGCCCAGGCACTGCCCGAAGCGGCCTTCGCGGCAATAGCGGCAATGCCCGCAGGCAGCTGATGCACGACACCAGCACCCGGTCGCCGGCCGCGATGGTCTTGACGCCGGGGCCGACGGCTTCGACGGTGCCGACCGCTTCGTGGCCCAGGATCCGCCCTTCAGCCACCTCGGGGGTGTCGCCTTTCAGGATGTGCAGGTCGGTGCCGCAGATGGTGGTGGTGTCGACGGCCACGATGGCGTCGGTGTCGTCCTGGAGGGCCGGTTCGGGCACCTCCTGCCAGGCTTTGCTTCCGGGCCCGTGATAGACGAGTGCTTTCATTTGTTGGCTGTCCTTTCTGGAGAAGGGGTGGGGTTTGCGCCGGCGGCCGGGTCTCGCTGGTGCTGTGCCGGCGGGACCGGGCCAGAGGAGGCGCCGAGTGGAGAGAGGGCGGTCAGACCGAGGCCGCAACGCTCGGCTGGTCACCGCCCAGCAGCTCGGCCTCGGGTGCGGTGCGCCGGGCGTGCCAGAACCCGAATCCGACCAGGACGGCCATCACGAACGCCGAGCAGAAGGCGGCGATGGCAGCCCAGAAGGCGATCTGACCGAAGGTCCAAAAGGCGTAGGCCTCGAGCAGCAGACCCCGCAGGGTGGTGCCCTGGAAGGAGGTTTGCACCTCGGCGGCCAAGGTCGGCGTCGTTGGGGTTGGCCCGGGAGGCGTCGCTGACCTTGGCGTACACCCCGTTGTAGGGCATCTCGCTCAGGTGCACGGCGATGAAGTCATCGGCGTAGACCTTGGCCTGCTGGCCGGTCAAAAGCTGCTGGCCGGCGTACTTGCACACCGTCCCCACCATCGAGGGCGTGATCTCGGTTCCGGCCTTCGGGGTGGCGCATTGCGCGGCGGTCGGGAAGAAGATCTGCTGCTTGGCCAGCTGGTCGTGCACGCTGCTGTTGGCGAAGCTGTAGCCCCACATCAACAGGCCGCCCGCCACCAACAGCACGATCACGATCAGCACACCTCCGGCGCTGACCAGATAATCGAACGTCCCACGTCGCATAACTGTGGTTCCTCCCTGAAAGAGTTGTCGCGCTCACTACTCTGACACCCCCATCCCCTATGGGGGTAGGGACCAAAGTCCCATTGGCAGCGATATCGAAGTCGGCTAGCTTGGCCGAAAAGCCTGACTGGTTAGGGTTTTGGGCTTATGGCCTCGGGAAGTTTCCCTCCAGCCAGACGTACACTGTCCCACCCCACTAGGGGTCGAGAGAACGGAGCGGATGACATGATCGGCGTGAACCACCCTGGGGCCGGTCGACGCGGCGATCCCACGGTTGTCCGGCGGGTGGCGGCGTGAGCCGGGCCGACGCCCTGCAGCGTCTCCGGTCGGCGCGGGGTCACCTGGACGGGGTCATCCGCATGCTGGAGG
Source organism: uncultured Acidimicrobiaceae bacterium (assembly GCA_963851245.1). Taxonomy (GTDB): domain Bacteria; phylum Actinomycetota; class Acidimicrobiia; order Acidimicrobiales; family Palsa-688; genus CAWKOH01. The sequence continues at coordinate 215,207 of CAWKOH010000016.1, forward strand.
AATTCCGCTACTGCACCGACGTGCTCTACCAGCTCAACGCGGTGGAGCGGGCCTTGGAGCACGCCAAGCGGGCCATCCTCGACGAGCACCTCCATGTCTGTGTGCGCGACCCGGAGCGGCGGGTGAACACCGACGAGTTCGTGGACGAACTGGTCAATGCCCTCTATGGGGGCCGCCCTAGCCCGGGGGCGCGCTACTGCGCCGTAGCCGGTGACGACTCGATAGCTACCCCGGCCGGAGCCGGTGGTGACTGACCGAGCCGGGACCGCCTGGACAGGTCTCCCGTCGGGCCCATTCACGGCGACGCCGCCGTTTGGGGCGGGGCGA